>NZ_LAZS01000009.1 GCF_002007205.1 Ensifer adhaerens | reverse complement strand
AGGGAGGGGCAGGCGGAGACGAAGCAGGCGGAGCAGGAAGTGGCCGCTGACGTCGAGAGCGCGGCGGCCGAGCCTTTCGAGCTCGCCCGCACGGGGACCTGATCCATCATCGACGCGGTGCATTCGAAGAGGAATGCACCGTCACCCGCTCCGCGAATTGCCGGGATCCTTGGCATGCCGGCAAAGGATGGCCGCCACGTCGCCGTTCGGATATCGGATTGCCACAAGATGCGTTAAGCAGAACCGTCCGCCGCCGATGATTTTGGCGTCGCGGCAACGGGAGAAGCGTTCCATGACCATCGTCGACGACCTCAAGCAAGCCCTCGGCGATATCGTTCTGACCGGTTCCGACATCGGCGAGCGCCACCGGAGCGATGCCAGCCTTACCGGCCGCGATCTGCCGAAGGCGGTCATTCGTCCGACGCGCAGCGAAGAAATCGCCACGGCCCTTCGACTTTGCAACGAGCATGGCCAGGCGGTCGTGGGTCAAGGCGGCATGACCGGCCTTGCCGGCGGCGCCAATGCCGGTGGCGACGCGATCGCAATTTCGCTCGAACGTTTTACCGGCATCGAAGAGATCGACACCCAGGCAGCGACCATGACCGTGCGCGCCGGCACGCCGCTGGAAGTGGCGCAGCGCGCCGCAGAAGACGCTGGCTTCCTGCTGCCGATCGACCTCGGCGCCCGCGGTTCGTGCCAGATCGGCGGCAATCTCGCCACCAATGCCGGCGGCATCCGGGTGCTTCGCTACGGCGTGACGCGTGACAACGTGCTCGGCCTCGAAGCCGTACTCGCCGATGGGACCGTGATCTCGTCGCTCAACAAGATGATCAAGAACAACACCGGCTATGACCTCCGGCAATTCTTCATCGGCTCGGAGGGAACGCTCGGCGTAATCACCCGCGCGGTCCTCCGGTTGCGGCCGCTGCCCGCCGGCCGGCTGACGGCGCTCTGCGCCCTCGACAGCTTTGACGATGTGGTGGCCTTCCTCGCACGTTGCCAGCGCGGCCTGCCCGGCCTCTCGGCCTTCGAGGCGATGTGGCAGAGCTATTTCCGTTTCAACGCTGAAGCCGAGAAGCTGAAGCTCTTTGGCGAAATCCCGCCCTTCGCCGTCATCGTCGAACAGGACCTGCTCGGCGACGATGGCGAGCGCGACGGCTTCGAAGCCTTTCTCGGCGAAGCGCTCGAAGCCGGCATCATCGGCGATGCGCTGATTGCCCAGTCGGAGAAGGAAAGCCGCTCGTTCTGGAGCGTGCGCGAAGGTCACGCCATGGACAGCCAGCTGCCGGCGCTCTTCAACCTCGATATCAGCCTGCCGATCGGCGATATCGGCCGCTTCGCCGCGGAATGCGGCATCGCGCTTTCCGCGCGTTTTCCCGCCGCCCATGTCTCCTTCTTCGGCCATGTCGCCGACAGCAACCTGCATATCGCCTTCTCGGAGCCTGACAGCGACGCGGAAACGCCGCATATCGTCGACGGCATCGTCTACGAAATCGTGCGGCGCTATAGCGGCTCGATCTCGGCCGAACACGGCATTGGCACGTTGAAGCGCGACTTCCTCGACCATTCGCGCAGTCCCGCCGAACTCGAACTCATGCGGCGGATCAAGCAGGCGCTGGACCCGAAGGGCATCCTCAATCCGGGCAAGGTGCTTTGAGGCTGAAACCAGTTTTTCGGCTTGAATGGCCGGTCTTCGGCGCGTGGGTTCAAAGCCAGGAAGCCGGCGTTTTCGGCAGGCGCCCATCGGGATCGATGACCTTCAACTCGGCCCCTTCGCCAGCGTTCCAGCGCCAGAGCGCGACACAGGTGCCGCCGGGCGACATGAAGGATGGATAGATCAGGCCGTCGAAGCCGCGATCGCTGAGCTCCGCCTGCAGCCGATGGGTCTCCGGCAAGAGGCCGCGATCGAGCGCATCGCGCCATTCGCAACGATGGATGTCTTCGGGGAGACCGAACACGGCCAGCCCATCGGCCGTCGTCAGATCCGCGAGCCGCGCAAAACGCAGTTCAAGCTGGGCGATCAGCGCCGGGTGCTGGACGAAACCCTGATTGTATTCGGCCCAGGCGGTCGACAGTTCGCGGGCGGCGTAGATCGTCGGCGTTCCAACCGGGTTCCATCTGCCGCCGAAGCGCGCAGCACCTTCACCGGAAAGCGGCGCATGCGCCCAGCGCGGCACATAGGCGCGCCAGAGGCGCACCGGTTCGCTGACAGCCATCAGGCGTAGACACCCGAACGCACCGCTTCGAGATAGGCGAGCACCTTGTCGGCCTTGCCTTCACCGACGAGGTCGTAGGCGGTCTTGCCGGCCCAGCCGGGGATCGGCTGGTGCTTGAACCAGATGACGGCGCGGCTTTCGTCTCCCGCCATCTCGCCGGCCATGGCGAGGATGCGCACGACCGCGCTCAGCGCCGCATCGACCTTGCGGGCGCTCGACTTCGCCGTCAGCGTGTTGCGCGCGACGCCGATCAGCTTCGCGAGTTCCGCGAGCGTCACGCCGAGGCGATCGGCGACCAGCCGGGCGGAGAGAAAGGACGAGTGGCTCTCGCCGTAATGGGCGGTGGAGATATTGAGACCGACAGCAGCCATGACACGATCCGCGCTTGTTTTGATCATCATGCAATCAAAATAAGCTCAAAAAGCGCCCAATTCAAGGAATACTATTGCCGCCATGCGGGTTCACGCTTGTCGAAGAAGGCGCCCACGCCTTCGCGGGCCTCGGCGGACTCCCAGCAGTCGGCAAGCTGTTCGATGGTCGCGGCAATGGTCTCTTCGGTGATTGGAGCCCCAAGCGAGCGAGCCAGTCGCTTTGCCCGGCCGGTGGCCTCCGGCGCGACCGCCAGATAGGGTTCGATCTCCGCTTCGATCGCCGCATTCAGCGCGTCGGCGGCGACAACGGTGGTGGCGAGCCCCAAGGCGCGCGCCTCCTCCGCACCGAACAGGCGGGCGGACATGAACAGCGGCCGCGCCTTACCCTCGCCGATGCGCGCGACGACATAGGGGCTGATGGTCGCAGGGATCAGCCCGAGGCGCGTCTCGGTCAATCCGAACTTGGCGTCGGCCGAAGCAACCGCCGCGTCACAGATGCTCATGAGGCCGACGCCGCCACCGAAGGCATTGCCGTGCAGGCGGCCGATCACGGGCTTGGCGATCTCGTTCAGCGCCTTGAACATCATCGCCAGCCGCGTCGCCTCGGCGATGCGGGTCGCCCGATCCGCATCGAATTGCCCCCGCATCCAGCCGAGATCGCCGCCGGCGCAAAAGCTGCGGCCTTCGCCCTCCAGAATGACGGCCCGAACTACCGAGTCGGCCGATAGCTTTTCGGCGGCTTCGGTCAGTTCGCCAATCATCCTGGCCGAAAGCGCATTGTGCTTCTGTGGCAATGCCAGCGTCAGCCGCGCGACGCCGCGCGCATCGGTGGCAATCCGGATCGTTTCGAAGGTCATGTTCCGCTCCTCAAGCTCCGCGCGAAAGCGGCGGCCTGTTCAAGTTTCGCCACGTCCAGACCGGTCGAAAACCCCTTGCCGGTGACGAAGGCGTTGACAGCGAGCGTATCGACATTGCCGGCTGCACCCGGCGCGTAGGGGCAACCACCGAGACCGCCGGCCGACGCGTCGAAGACCCTGAGGCCCCGGTCGAGCGCTACGGCAATGTTGTCGAGCGCGCGGCCGGAGGTGTCGTGGAAATGCCCGGCGAGCCTGTTGGCCGGAATGCGCTCCAGCACCGCGGCCAGCATCGCGTCCACCGCCTCTGGCGTGCCGCGGCCGATCGTGTCGCCGAGACTGATCTCGTAGCAGCCGAGATCATCGAGCAGGCCGGCGACGCGGGCAGGGCTCGCTGGGGCGATCGCACCCTCATAAGGGCATTCGACAACGCAACTCACATAGCCGCGCAGCAGAATTCCTTTTTCCCGGCACAGTTCGGCAACCGGTAGGAACCGCTCGATGCTCTCGGCGATCGAACAATTGATGTTCTTTTGCGAGAAGGTTTCGGAAGCGGAGGCGAAAATCGCCACCTCGTCGGCACCGGCATCAAGTGCTGCCTCGAGCCCGCGCAGGTTGGGCGTCAGCACCGCGTAGCGCGTACCCGGCCGTCTTCGAATGCCGGCCATCACCTCGGCGGCGTCGGCCATCTGCGGCACCCATTTCGGGCTGACGAAGCTCGTCACCTCGATCCGCTGATAGCCGCAGTCCGAAAGCATGTCGACGAGGTGGATCTTGTCGGCGGTCGCAACGAGCCGGCTTTCGTTCTGCAGCCCGTCGCGCGGCGCCATCTCGACGATCGTCACATGCCCGGGCGCCGATCCGCTCATTCCGCACTCTCCGGCTGGAGCATTACCAGCACGGCGCCGGCACTCACCTGCTCGCCCTCGCTGACGAGAACGCTCTCGACCACTCCGGCGCGCGAGGCCGACAATGTGAGCTCCATCTTCATCGCCTCCATGACCGCGAGCGCCTGCCCCTTCTCGACCGTATCGCCGGGGCGGACCCGGACGAGCTTGACGATGCCGGGCATCGGCGCCGAAACCGCGTCATCCGCGATTTCGCTGGCGTGGCCGGCACTCAGCGCATCCGGCAGCCGCAGGACGTAGGTGTCGCCCTGGAGAAACAGCGTGATCTGCTCCCCTTCGCGCAGGAAGCGAAACTCCTGCTGCGCGCCCGAGATTTCCACACGAGCGCCATCGGCGAAACGGTCGAGGATCACCACCGGCAGCGCCGCCGCACCCGTGTGAACCGCGAACTGATCCCGGCCGCGGGCCGCAAGCGCCACGGTCGTCCGTCCGCCCAGGTGCTCGATCGCGATGTTCCGGTTCGCGTCACCCCAGATCTGCCAGTGACCGAGCGAAGACCAGGGATCTGCCGATCCATCCGGCTGCAACGCCCCGGTTGAAATGATGGCCGCAAGCGTAAGGGCGGCATCGTTCGGTACCGGAGGCGCCGAAAGCCGATCGATCGAACGGTCGATCAGCCCGGTGTCGGGATGCCCGGCACGAAAATCCGGTTCGGCAGCAAGGCGCGCGAGAAAATCGAGGTTGGTGACCGTGCCGCCGATGCGGCAGGCCCTCAGCGCGTTTTCGAGCCTTGCCAGCGCGGTCGACCGGTTGGGTCCATGAACGATCAGCTTGGCGATCAGCGGATCGTAGAATGGGGTGATCCGATCGCCCTGCCGAACGCCGGCATCGACGCGAACGCCATCCTCCGGAAAACTCAAAGTCGTGAGCTGCCCGGTCGCCGGCAGGAAGCCGCGCGACGGGTCTTCCGCATAGATGCGGGCTTCGAAGGCCCAGCCATCGATGGCGATTTCGCTTTGGCGTTTCGGCAGCGTTTCGCCGGCCGCGGCGCGCAGCTGCCACTCGACGAGATCGATGCCGGTGATCGCCTCGGTGACCGGATGCTCGACCTGCAGCCGGGTGTTCATTTCCATGAAATAGAACTGATCCGGCCAGAGCCCGTCGGTCACGTCGGCGATGAATTCTACCGTGCCCGCGCCGACATAGCCGATTGCCTGCGCTGCGCGAACAGCGGCTTCGCCCATGGCGCGCCGCACTTCTGCGGTCATGCCCGGCGCTGGCGCTTCCTCGATCACCTTCTGGTGGCGGCGCTGCAGCGAGCAGTCGCGCTCGTAAAGATGCAGGATGTTGCCGTGCCGGTCGCCGAAGACCTGCACCTCGATATGCCGCGGCTTCGTCAGATATTTCTCGATCAGGACCGCGCCGTCGCCGAAGGCCGCTTCCGCTTCGCGGCGCGCCGCTTCGAGCGCGGCCGGAAAGTCAGCGGCGCCGTCGACCCGCCGCATGCCCTTGCCGCCGCCGCCGGCGCGCGCCTTGATCAGCACGGGATAACCCACATTGGCCGCTTCCTCGGCAAGGAAATCGGCATCCTGCCTGTCACCGTGATAGCCCGGGACCACCGGCACGCCCGACTGCTCCATCAGCGCCTTGGCGGCATCCTTCAGGCCCATCGCCCGGATCGCCTGAGCCGACGGGCCGACGAAGGTGATGCCGGCAGCCTCCACGGCTTCGGCGAAATCGGCATTTTCGGAAAGGAAGCCGTAACCCGGGTGAATCGCATCCGCGCCAACGGACTGCGCCGCCGCAACGATCCGTTCGGCCACAAGGTAGCTTTCGAGCGCCGGCGCCGGGCCGATGCGGATCGCCTCGTCGGCGAGCGCGACATGCAGCGCGCCGACGTCGGCATCGGAATAGACGGCGACCGTGCGGATGCCGAGGCGCTTGGCGGTGCGCATCACCCGGCAGGCGATCTCGCCGCGATTGGCAATCAGGAGTTTGGAAAACATCGGCATCCCCTGGCCCTATTGCGCTGCGATCACATCGATTTCGAGCAACCAGCCGGCATCGAAAATGCCGGCGATCGCCACCGTCATGGCCGGCGCGAGCTTGCCGAGATAATCCTGGCGGGCCGCACGGTTGGCCATGGCGTGCTGGCGATCGGCGAGCAGGACCGTCACCTTGACGATGTCGGCCCTGGTCATGCCGGCAGCGACCAGTTGCGCGTCGATGTTGGCCCAGACCTGGCGCGCCTGCGCCTCGAAGCCCTCCGGCAGCGCGTCTTCAGGCGTCAGCGGCACCTGGCCGCTGACGAAAAGCAGGCGCTCGAAATTCTCCAGGCGAACGGCCTGCGAATAGCCTCCACGTGGCTGCGGTGCGTTCGGGGCATTGATGTTTTCGCGTTTCATGGCGGTATCCCTACATCCTGAAGAGGCCGAAGCGCGTGTCTTCGATCGGCGCGTTGAGCGCCGCCGACAGCGACAGGCCGAGCACGTCGCGCGTCTTGCGCGGATCGACGACGCCGTCGTCCCAAAGCCTTGCGGAGGCATAGAGCGGATGGCTCTGGCGCTCGAAGAGATCAAGGATCGGCTGGCGGAAGCGCGCCTCCTCCTCCTCGCTCCAGGGGCTCCCTGCCCGCTTCAACGCTTCGCTGCGCACGGTCGTCAACACGCCGGCTGCCTGTTCGCCGCCCATGACAGAGATGCGGCTGTTCGGCCAGGTCCACAGGAAGCGCGGTGAAAAGGCGCGGCCGCACATGCCGTAATTGCCGGCGCCGAAGGAACCGCCGACCAGCATCGTCACCTTCGGCACCCGCGCCGTCGCCACCGCCGTCACCAGCTTGGCACCGTGCTTGGCGATCCCTTCCGTCTCATATTTCCGCCCGACCATGAAGCCGGTGATGTTCTGCAGGAACACGAGCGGGATCTTGCGCTGGGCGCAGAGTTCGACGAAATGCGCGCCCTTCAACGCGGATTCGGAGAACAGCACGCCATTGTTGGCGATGATCCCGACCGGGATGCCGTGCACATGGGCAAAGCCGCAGACGAGCGTCGTGCCATAGCGGGCCTTGAATTCGTCGAAACGGGAGCCGTCGACGGTGCGGGCGATGACCTCGCGGATGTCATAGGGCGTGCGCAGATCGGAGGGCACGATGCCGGCGATCTCGTGCGGGTCGTAGAGCGGCGGCTCCGGTGTTGCGAGTTCGACCGACAGCGGCTTGTGCCGGTTCAGGGCCGCGACCGCGCGGCGCGCCAGCGCCAGCGCATGGGCGTCGTCACGCGCCAGATGGTCGGCCACGCCCGAGAGCCGAGTATGGACGTCGGCACCGCCGAGATCCTCGGCCGAGACGACCTCACCGGTGGCCGCCCTGACGAGTGGCGGCCCGGCGAGAAAGATCGTGCCCTGGCCTTCGACGATGATCGTCTCGTCGGACATGGCCGGCACGTAGGCGCCGCCGGCCGTGCACGATCCCATGACGACGGCGATCTGCGGAATGCCAGCCGCCGACATGTTGGCCTGGTTGTAGAAGATCCGGCCGAAGTGGTCGCGATCCGGGAAGACCTCGTCCTGGTTCGGCAGGTTCGCGCCGCCGGAATCGACGAGGTAGATGCAGGGTAGCTGGTTTTCCGCGGCGATCTCCTGCGCGCGCAAGTGCTTCTTCACCGTCAGCGGGTAGTAGGTGCCGCCTTTGACCGTCGGGTCGTTGCAGACGATCATGCATTCGCGGCCCGACACGCGGCCAATACCGGTAATCAAACCGGCAGCCGGCGCATCGCCGTTGTACAGGCCGTGCGCCGCCGTCGTGCCCACTTCGAGGAAGGGCGTTGCCGGATCGATGAGGTTGGCGACGCGATCGCGCGGCAGGAGCTTGCCGCGGCTGACATGGCGTTCGCGCGCCGCGTCACCGCCACCGGCGGCCGCCACTTTCACCGCCTCTTCGACGGTCGCGATCGCCTCGGCCATGGCGGCCTGGTTTGCCTTGAACGCATCGGAGGACGGCGAGATGTGAGATTTCAGAACGGTCATGAAGTCCTCATTGGATCGAGTTCGGCCGCTTTCGTCTCATCCCGCCTAGCTCGTCTCGGTGAACAGTTCCCGCCCGATCAGCATGCGGCGGATTTCGCTGGTGCCGGCACCGATCTCGTAGAGCTTGGCGTCGCGCAGCAGGCGGCCCGCCGGATAGTCGTTGGTGTAGCCGTTGCCCCCGAGCGCCTGGATCGCTTCGAGAGCGAGCGCCGTCGCCTTCTCGGCCGCGTAAAGAATGCAGCCGGCCGCATCCTTGCGCGTCGTCTCGCCGCGGTCGCAGGCCGCTGCCACCGCATAGACATAGGCGCGTGCCGCATTCGCCGTCACATACATGTCCGCGAGCTTGCCCTGCATCAACTGGAACTCGCCGATCGCCTGACCGAACTGCTTGCGTTCATGCAGATAGGGGACGACCACATCGAGGCAAGCGGCCATGATGCCGAGCGGGCCGGCCGAAAGCACGACGCGCTCATAGTCGAGCCCGGACATCAGAACACGCACGCCGCCACCGATCGCGCCGAGCACGTTTTCTTCCGGCACTTCGCAGTCTTTAAAGATCAGTTCGCAGGTGTTGGAGCCGCGCATGCCGAGCTTGTCGAGTTTCTGGCCGGTGGAAAACCCGGCAAAACCCTTCTCGACCAGGAAAGCGGTGATGCCGCGCGGGCCGGCCGTCGGGTCGGTCTTGGCGTAGACGACGAGCACGTCGGCGTCCGGACCGTTGGTGATCCACATCTTGTTGCCGTTGAGCACATAGCGGTCGCCGCGCTTGTCAGCGCGAAGCGTCATCGACACGACGTCGGAGCCGGCACCAGGTTCGGACATCGCCAGCGCACCGACATGTTCGCCGGAAATCAGCTTCGGCAGGTAACGTGCCTTCTGGTCGTCGTTGCCGTTGCGGTTGATCTGGTTGACGCAGAGATTGGAATGGGCGCCGTAGCTGAGGCCGATCGAGGCCGATGCCCGGCTGATCTCTTCCATCGCCACGCAATGGGCAAGATAGCCCATGCCGGCACCGCCATGCTCCTCGCCGGCGGTAATCCCGAGCAGGCCGAGCTCGCCCATCTCGCGCCAGAGCTGCGTCGGAAATGCGTTGTTGCGATCGGTTTCATCCGCCAATGGCGCGATGCGGTCCGTTGCGAAGCGCTGCACGCTTTCGCGCAACGCCTCGATGTCCTCGCCAAGCGCGAAGCTCAATCCGCCCTGAAACATGTTTATCCTCCCATCGCCCCTGCCGCGTGGTCTCCTCCCACAGCGGCCGGACGATAACGCTCCATCCTCTACGCGGATCGCGGCGAATGCAATGATATCAACGCCGCGACAGGACCGGACGATAGCACCGCGTCTCGCTAATTTCCTTCCAAAGAGCGGCAAAGCCAAGCACGATATGAAAATCCGAGGGCACGCGCCGATTGCATCCTTTGCGCGACCGGGTCGCCGCGCTGTCGCGCCTGCCGAAGCGGATCGGCGCTCCACATTGGGATGAAGAACCCTGGTGCTGCCTGTGGCAGCAACCGCTCAGTTCTTGTTCGGCCAGATTTCCTGGCTGGCCTCGACGGCCGCAAGGCCCTGCATCGCGTCGCGGTTGCCGGTGGCTGCAAGTGCTTCGAAGATGCGCCGCGCTTCCGCGTGGTACTTGAGGTTCATGTAGGCGTAGCCGCGCAGCACCATCAGGTCCTGGCGGCGGGTCGAAATCTGCCCGAGCTGATCGAGAAACAGGATCGCCTCGCGGTAGCGCTTGGCGTTGAAAGCCGCGATGGCACGGTCGGCGAGGATCGCCGTCTGAAGTTCGTCGGCCCGTCCCCTGTTCTGCGTCGACTTCGTCGCGGAAACCGCCGCCTTGTTGGTCAGGCCAGCGCGCAGGTAAGCAAGGCTCTGGCCATAGGCTGCGTCTTCGCGGACCTGCGAGGCCGACGCCTGCAGGGCGACCTCAAAGGCTTCGGCGGCCTCCAGCGGGCGATTGAGATCCATCAGGCACCATCCGCGCGCCAGCGCCGCCTGCGGCGCCATGCCCGCGGGATTGATGGTGGTTCGGCAGCCGGCGCCAGTTCGAACGGCTTTCTGGGCAGAACCGGTGACGCGCGGCCTCTGGGAAACCGGCTGTTCCACCACCTCCGTCACGACGGTCGTGCGTGTGGTCGCCTGTGGCTGGGCCCGTTGCGCCTCGACAATCGGCGCCCGCACGCGGTTGACTTCGTCGAGCTGCTCCTTGACCTCGCCGAGGCGGGCGATGCGCTCGGAACGACCGGACCATAACCGCTGAATTTCTACCACGCCGTCCTTGTCGCCGAGCTGGTCACGGCTGAGGGCAAGGCCGTAGGCCGAGGGCTCGTCGTCCGGCTTCCAGCGCAGGGCCGTGGCGAACCATTGCGCGGCGGTTGCCGGCTGGTTGAGGGCGCGGGCATACCAGCCGAACTGCTGCGCCGTCGCCGGCTCGCGGGCCTTGGTCGTTTCTGCGGCGATCCGCGCCAGCACGGCCGCATCGAGGGCCAAAGGCGGATCGATCGCCAGGAGGTTGGCGGTCGCCGCAAAATAGGTCGCAAGCGCATCGGGCGAGCTGTCCCGCCACCGGTAGAGAACGGCTTCGGCTTCGGCCGGCGCCTTGCGCGCAATCAGCGTCAGGGCCAGGCCCTGCGCGGCGGAAGCACTGTCTTCCTTGTCGTGCGCCCGTTGGAACCATTGCTCGGCGGCGCTCATGTTGTCGCGGCGCAGCTGGTACCAGCCAAGCAGCAATGCGTCGCTCGCAGTGCCGCCGGTTTCGGCCAGCTTCTCGACCCGCTGGACGTACTTGGGATCGACCGCCAGCGTCTTGTCCTCGTCGCCTTCGGCGACGAAGCGGCGGGCGAGATCGTCGCGAATGCTCTCGAACTCCGGCACTCCCTCCGGCGAGGTGCGCTCATAGGCGAGCAAATCCTGCAGCGTGGCATAGGGCAAGACAGCCGCTGCCTTCTGCACGGTCGCAAGACGCTCGGGTGCGTTCTCGCAATTCTTCAGGACATAGAGATAGGCGTCGCGGGCGCGCTCGGGCCGCTTGGTTTGCGCAAAGGCGTTGGCGACGTGCCAGAGAACGTCCACTTCGGAGCAGGTCAAAAGGCTGGGCGTGCTCGCGGCAGCCGAAATGACGGTCTCGTATTGCTTGAGTTCGGAGGCGTTCACCAGGCGAGCGCGGGCTTCGGCGACGTTGAGGCGCTCCAGGAGGTCCGACGGCGGCTGCCAGGCGGTTTCCTTCGCCTGACGCTCGGCGATCGCCTTGCGCACCTCGGCGTAGCGGCCCTCCGAATAGAGCCGCCACATGGTTTCGAGCGCAACGTCGGTGTTGCGTGGCACCGCCAGCGGATCGGCTGGCGGAACCCAGTCGGGATAAAGCGAGCGCAGGCGCGAGATTTCCGCCTGCAGCCGCGCCGTATCGCCCTTGGCGGCAAAGTAGCGAAGCGCCGACTCGTCGACGACCGGCTGCGGCTTTCCCGGGCTTTTTGCTTCCTCCGACGGCCTGTCGGCCTGGGCCACCTCGGTAAACTGCGGCGCGCCGCGCCCGCCCTCACCCGCGATGCCGCTGACGGCGGAGGCGCCCTGGCTCTCGCCAGTCAAGCTGCCGAGTTTCTTGTTGTCCTGGCGCAAGAATCCGCCATCGGTTAGTCCGGCAACCCCGATCGCCGTAGTCATCACAGCGGCAATGGCAACGATTGAGGACTTCATAGACACTCCGGACGCTTCTCCCTCACGTAAGACAGCCCCAACAGGTGCAGCGTGGAAGGATAATATTGCGTCGGGCTGAACACCTTGACGCGGTCGGGTATCGGCACCCGGTCCAAGACACAGGCCAGAATATGGTTAACAAATCGATAACCGGGGTCCGTGAGGCTGGCTTCAACGGCACCCGTGGAGGCGTCGCTGAGAACCAGTGCATCATTGTCGCCGGTCATCCCCTCCCGCAGTCTCGCCATCAGTTCGCGGCCGCCCATATCAGCGCGTGCAAGGTAGAGCGGTATCCGCAAGGCGTTATAGCCGAATTCGGCCGGAAAGCCTTGAGCCGGTTTCGGCATCGCGCGCAGGCTGACCCAATCGGCCGGTAGTTTCCTCGGACCCGATTGAACAGCATTCAACAATGCCAGTCCATCGTCGGAGAGCTTTTTCCAACGCGGCGACGGCGCCACACGATCAAGCGCCGGAAAGGCTTCGAATATCCAGTAAGATGGATTGACGACCGGGCCATCGGGGCGGTCGGTCGTGCCAAAGCCCGAAACGCCGGGCAAAAGCAGCGTTCGCCCGCCATGGTCGAGCAGGGCATTGTCGAGAATGGCCCTGGCGATCCGCGACGCCGCTTGGCTGTAGTCCTGCCGCTTCCAGCGTTCCCCGGCGAGCACCAGCGCATAGGCGATCAGGATGTCGCCGTCGGTGGCGTTGTTGATATCGATAATGTGCGGTGTCTCACTCGGGCTCCACTTCCAGGCCGCCAGCCCGTCATCGCGAAGCAGCAGCTCGCGGCGCGTGAACGACCAGATCAGCGCGAAGTCCGCCGGGTTTTCGGCAAGCACCGCGAGAAGCAGGCCATAGCCCTGTCCCTCGCTATGGCTGACATTGCCATTGGCGTCGTCGATGATCCGCCCGCCGGAATCGAGGAAGCGCGCCTTGTACTGGTCCCATTCCCCCGCCTTCACCGAGCCCCCCTGTTCGTCCGCGCCGGCCGCCAGCGGCATCAGGAGCGCGAGCAATCCGGCGAGGAGCGCGGTTCGCCACCTCATTGGCGTCGCCCGAGCCGGGTCAGCATGAAGGAAGTCGCCAGCCCCAGTAGCACCGACAGCACGATCAGCAGCAGGGCATAGGCCATGATGTTGCTCGACAGCCAGTTGGCGAAGATCAGACGATAGTTGGTCAGCGAGGCCGGCTGCGTCTGGACGAAATCGAAGCCTGCGACCGGCGTCGCCTCGATCTTGTCCGTCGCCGGCTCGTAAGCCGAGACCCGCCCGGCAAGCTGCTGCCATCGCGTGACGTCGGCGATTGCCGACGTGCCTTCGCGCAGGCGCTTGGCGGTCGGCGCCGTCAAAAGCGTCCAGGTGGCATCGTCGCTCGGATTGGGGCCCTGGGCGATCACCAGGCCCGCACTCTCCGGCGGAACATAGGCGGCCTGCGCTTCGGGCAGGATACGAAGCGAGCTCAGCGAAATGTCGAACTCCTGCTTCACCCAGGTCTGGAATGCCGTGACCTGGTTGCGCCATGCGCCGCCGCTCAGGCGCATGCGCCACTCGTCGATGGCCTTCTGCGTGTCGTCGGGGCGGCCGGTATCCTCCGCATTGCCCCAGGACATCTGCCTGGCGGGGTCGACGCCGACCTGTGTCAGCACCGTCTTCGGCAACTGCGGCATGGCGCCGATGAAGATCGCATTGCGGCTGCCGGCAGCAAGCGGCGATGTGATCACCTCCACCAGCAGCGGCCTGCCGCCTGCAACGGCCAGGCGGGCAAGGAAGGTCGCCGCCGCAGACAGCGTGTCCTCGTCGGCGCGATCGAGGAAAAGCGGAACGGCGGCGGCATCATTGCGGTAGGGGGCGGCGGCGCCCGAAATCGCCGCGAGGTTCGGTCGGCGGCCGATACGGGCGAAATCCGGCATCCGCAGTTCCGATGTGTCGAAAAGCGCAAAGCGCGGATCGTTGGAAGCCGGCGTGCCCGGCGCGCAGGCCTTGTCCGGTTCGGCGGAGAGCACGGCCTCGATCTCGATCAGGTTCGGCCCGGGCTTGAAATGCCGCATGGTTACCTTGATCGGCAAATGGCGCAGGATGTCGCCGGTGACCGAATTCAGCGGGATCGTCGATGCGATGTTGCCGTTGACATAGATGTCGATGTGGCTGCCGGGAAGAACCGCTTCCGTATAGGCGGCGTCGAGCAGCAGCGTCGCGTCGCCATAGGCGTCGGCATAGAAATCCGACGGTACCGCAATGGAGAAACGCGTGCGGAAGCGCCGGCCGGTGAACTCGCTGGTCTCCACCCCGAGTTCGGAGAAGCGCAGACGCGTGTTCGTGACCACCAGCGGCGTCTCCGGCAGCAGCCAGCGCCCGGTGGCGATGACGTCGCGCGGCACGTTGCTCGGACGGTCCATCGGCTGCGTGATCCCCTCGATCGCCTCCTGCACCGCGGACCAGTCCGGGCCGCTGACCACCAGAACCGACGACTTCGTCTTGCCGTCGCGCACGAACATGGCCACGGGACCGCTCGACGCGCCTTCCGGCGGCCGCTCGAGGAACGGCGACACTTCTTCGACCGTGCCGACGAGCGCGGTCATCTGCCCGGGCTTTGCAAGCTCGGGCATGGTGTCGCTGAGGGCGAATTCCTGGGCGGGCATCTGGCCGCGCAGCGCCAACCCTTGCGCGAGCCGCATCAGCGCTGCGGTGCGGCTCGGCTGCTGCAGGCCGGGAACGACCACATTGAACTGTGTCCGGCCGCGCGCGTCGAGCCCGACCGCACGCACGTCGTCAAGGCTGGAAAGCGTGGCACTGTCGCCGGAGGCAAAGCGGATGAAGGCTGATTCCGGCGCGATCTCGGTCCACAGTTCATAGGTCGATTCGACCGTGCAGTCCGTGCGGTGGCGCTGGCGGACCTTGACGCGAACATCGTTCGAGCCAGCGCGCAGCAGCCCGGGTTTCAGGTCGTAGCTCAGAGCCGTGGCCGCCTCCGCCGAGCCGATCGGCTTCTCGCCGGCGAGCTCGCCGTTGATGAAGATCGAGAGCGTCGACGCCTCGGGCGCAACGACGATCGCGTTCTGATAGGCGAAATCGAGCGTCGCTGCCGATTGCGCCTGCGCCGGCGTCAGATAGACGGACCAGGTGCGTTCATCGACCTCGCCCGTCAGCGACAGCGCGCTGAACGGAATGATGAAGCGCTTGAATTCGTCTGGCGCCTTGACCGTGACCGCGGGCTCCGCCGACCCGCCGCCGCCTTCGGTTTTTGCCGGCGGCTGCAGGATGGGAGCATCTGCCGGCCGCTCACCCGTCATGTCGAAAGGCGACGGTTGCGCAGACACGGCCGTCGCCAGGCCGGCAAGCAACAGGGCTGGGAGAACGAGGCGCCTGAGCATCAAGCGCCCTCCTTCTGCGCCTCGGAGCCGCGCAGGCTGCGAAGGAAATAAATCATGCCGCGGCTGGTCTGGTAGAGCGCCATCCAGAGGAACCAGAGCGTTCCGCGCACCAGGCCCGGATTGCCGCGCCGGGCACTCTGAAATTCGCTCCATTGCCGCGAATTGGCAAAGATCAGATCCGCGACCAGGCTGTGATGACGGGCCGCCTGCGGCAGGTAGCGGCAGCCCATGATGGTGATGTCGCCGGCTGTCTCCTTGTTGCGGATCGCGACCGGCAAGGTTTCGGCGACGCCGCTGCCGCTATAGGGCTCGAAGCGGATCCCGCCCTCGGTATCGGTCGGCAGCGTCGATGCGTCGATGCCGTAGACCTGGACGCGCGCGCCGTGCGCGGAAACGTCCTCGATCGTCGCCGGATACCATTTGTCGGCGACCCCAAATTCGCAGCGGCGGCTGACCTTGACGCGCCGGGAGGCTGCCCGCTCGCCGCGCTCCGAAACGACGCCAAGCACGCAGCCGGCCATGATGAGGTTCAGGAGGTTCCAGCCGCCGACGACGAGCGTCACGTCTGCCTTGTACGGCTCGGTGTAGACCCGGTAGACGGTCATGAGCAGGGCGACGAAAAGCACCGCGAAGATGACGAAGAACGGCCGGGCAATCTCGGACAGCCGGCTTTCCAGGATCGATTCATCCTTTGCCGTCACCTTGAACGTCGGCCGGCTTGGGCGCAGCAGCACCGAAATGACGGCGGGCAGCAGATGTACCGTCTGGGCGAACTCGTAGAGTTCGGAGATCCAGGGCCAGCGGAACGAGCCGTAGAGATAGTTCTGCATCATCAGGTTCACGACCATGTAGGCCAGCGTATAGGCGAGAAATTCGCCGCCAGACGCCGTGAAAATCTCAAGGTCGAAGAACAGATAGAAGAGCGGCGCGAAAAGGAAAATCGTGCGCGGGATCGGAAACAGCCAGAAGAGCGTCGACGACATGTAGCAGAGGCGTTGCGGGATCGACAGGCCGCCCTTGAACAGCGGGAATCGGAAGATGAGGATCTGCATCATGCCCTGCGCCCAGCGGCTGCGCTGGCCGATGAAGCTTGCGAAGGTGGCCGGCTGCAGGCCGGCGATCAGCGGGCGATCGACATAGATGCTGTTCCAGCCGCGCCCGTGCAGGGCAAGCGCCGTTTCGCAGTCCTCGGTGATGCTCATGCCGCTGAAGCCTTCGGTATCCTCCAGCGCCTTGCGGCGCAGAACAGCGGCCGAGCCGCAGAAGAAGGCGGCGTTCCACTTGTCGAGACCGCGCTGGATGATGCCGTAGAACATCTCGTTCTCGCTCGGCATCTTCTCGAAGGTGCGCAGATTGCGCTCGAGCGGGTCCGGGTTGAGGAAGAAGTGCGGCGTCTGCACCAGGAACAGCTTCGGGTCCTGTTCGAAATAACCGACGGTCTCCAGCAGGAAATCGCGCGCCGGTGCGTGGTCGGCGTCGAAGACCGCGATCAGTTCACCATCGGAATGCAGCATGCCATTGTTGAGGTTGCCGGCCTTGGCGTGCTCGTTGCGCTCGCGCGTCAGATAGCGCACGCCGAGATCATCGCAGAGCGCCTGCAGTTCGGCGTTGCGGGCGGATGCGCGCTGCGCCTCGACGAGATTTGCCGAGTTGCGCTTCTGCAGGGTACCGCCGTCGTCGAGCAGCCAGACAGTCAGCCTGTCGGCGGGATAGTCCATCGCCTTGGCCGCCGCGAGCGTATTGGCCAGCAGGCCAGCGTCCTCGTTGTAGGAGGGAACGAAGACATCGACCTTCGGAAATTTGCCCTCGGAGATGGAGCTCGCCTTGCGCGGCGGCAACGGCATGGCCACCACGAACAGGCTGAGCGACAGCATCATCACGCTGTACATTTCAGCGAGGTAGAGCAGGAAGCCCGGGATGAAGTTTTCAAGCTGGTTGAGCGGCGGCAGCGTGCTTGTCGTGCGCCAATAGACATAACGCAGCACGATCGCCGTGCCGAAGGCTAGCGCGATCAGCCGCCAGCGGCCGCCGGCATTGGCAAGCTTGAGCACGGCCATGAAGGTAACGATGAGAACGCTGACGATGAGCTGCGTCTGAAGGTTCACCGGCAGTGTGATGACCGCCATCACACAAAGCGAGAAAAACGCCCAAGCGGCAACCGATCCGACCTTGCTCATACATTTGCCTTCCAGCGTTCGGCATCATGCCACTGGTATTGCCCGGCCCATTTTCGACCGAGTCTCCCGTACCGACACCAGCCCTTAACAAAGGATGGTTAGCGCTCGATTAAGGGCAAGCTCCTCCGGCCTGCTGCCCTACGCACGCCGGAGCCGGTACGATCACGTTCGGCAAGGGTTTCGTCGCAGTCTCCGTCTGCGGCATCGCCACGGTTCCATCAGGCTGCGGAACCGGGATCGACGTCACCGCGGCGGGCGCAACGACCTGCTGTTCGGCGCGCGCCGGGACGCTGCTGACTTCACGCCGTGCCACGGGCTGCACCTGGCGCCGCGGAACCGCCACCGGAGCGCTCGTGGTCACTGCCTCTTCCTTGTGATAGATCGGGTTGCCGGTTCGCCCGAGGCCCGCCTCCAGAGGGGGCGGCGCACCATAGGGGTTCCAGGCGGGATCGCCGAAGGTTCCGGTGATCGTATAGCCGTAGACCGGAGCGAGCAGTTCGGTCTCGCTCGCGCCCGTCGCGCAATAGCGAAGCCTCACCTGGATCGTACCGTAGCCCTTGAGTGGCGAGCGGTGGTTCTCCGGCTGGCGGATCTGCTGCCAGGCGAAGATACAGGCATCGTTCGCCCGCCCCCGGCCGAAGGCATAGCCGAACGGGCCGTAATTGTTCTGCAGAAAGTAAGGATTGAGCGACAGCGAAACGCCGGGCAGCGCCCGGCGCGCCTCCGCCATCATCCTGTTGTCGCGAACGCCGGCATAGTTCGAGCGCGACTGCTGGTCGAACTTCGCGTTCATCGGACCGAAGAACTGGGCGCGCAGCAGGTTCTGTCCCGGCGTCGCCGCCGAGGTGTAAAGATAGATATCCTGCTCGATCGCATTGGTGCTGCGCCGTTCGACGACGTTCAGCACGGCGGGCCCGCCGGGCGGCGGCAGGATCAGCGCGTTTTCCGACGGAACCATGATGCTGCCGGTCGGTGTGCCGACGTCCTGGCGCGTGTTGCAGCCCGACAGCACGGTCGCTGCCACCAGCGACAACGCAGCCACGCGCCAACCTTCCGCAGGGCGCAGCCGTCTCTCCGACGTGCCGAATCTCCGACTCAGATATCGTTGCATCATGGCTGAGCATTAGTTGATTCACCCCGTTTCGCAAACCCGAGAAGAATGGGGGCGCAGGTGCAGCAGGGCGACGGGACGTGGTTTCGCCCCCTGAAAACCGTTTGTTTTGTTGGGGCGACGACGCTCCTCCGGCACTCAGCGAAGGCTTCCGGCTGCACTTCAGCAAGCCTTTCCGGCCGGGCCGTTTCAAACCGCTGCTCGGGGACGGGCAAGATCGTTGACGCCCTCATCGTCCGGCGCCTGGCCATAGCTCATGCGGCGCATCTGCGCGATGACGCGCTCCATTTCATCGTCGGGCAGGACCGGCGGTTCTCCAAGCGTCAGCGCCTGGACATACATGCGCGACAGGGTCTCGATCTCGATCGCCAGCCACAGGGCGGACTCGAGCGTCTTGCCGAGCGAGATCTGGCCATGCTGGCCAAGCAGGCAGGCGGTGCGGTCCTTGAGCGCGACAAGTGCATTGTCGGACAATGCCTGCGTGCCGAAGGTCGCATATTCGGCGCAGCGGATCGTCGTGCCGCCGGCAATGCCGGTCATGTAGTGGAAGCTTGGGATGGTCTTGTGGTGGCAGGCAAGCGTGGTCGCATAGACCGAATGGCAATGCAGCACGACGTTGATATCCGGGCGCTCCCTCAGGATATCGCGGTGGAAGCGCCATTCCGACGACGGGCGCAGGCCGACATAGGTGCCGTCGAAATCCATCTCGACCAAGTCTTCCGGCTGCATCGTCTCATAGGGCAGCGACGACGGCGTGATCAGAAAACCGGTATCGGTGCGCACCGAAATGTTGCCGGCCGTGCCCTGGTTGATGCCGTTTAAGTTCATCCGGCGGCAGATGTCCACCATCTCGCGGCGGAGCGACAGAATGTCGGCCTTGGTCATCGATATGTCCTTTCGAAATCGCGACTGTAATTTTGGATTTGCCCGGCGCGGGCCCGCGCCCGCCATTGCGAGGCGTAGACGGCGACCGCCGGAGACAAGTGAGAAACCGCGGCCGGATCCGCGAGCGAAAGCGCGACTGGTTCCGACCGTTGTCCTTCCTGGGCAAGCAAGGCCGCACCCGATGCGACGCCGTAAGCGTCCAGATTGAAGCGGACCCGCCGGTTCGGCAGCAAGGCCGCCACGAGCCGGGCGTAGAGGGGATCGCGCAGGAAACTTCCATCGAGAACGACGACGTTTCCCGGCCCCAGCGCCTCGACGCATTCGGCCGTCAGAAGCGCACAGTAGAGGAGCGCCAGGGCCTTGCGCGCGACCGGCGTTTCCGGCGGCGGCCCGCCGATGCGGCCGCGGCCCGCACTTTGCGGAAACAGGCCATCATCGTCGCCGAAGGACGGCAGCGCCATGGTGCGTCTGGCGATGAGCCCGAGGACCACGTCGTCCGGTACCGGCGCCTCGGGCGGCTCATGGCCGGCGACATGCGAAAACTCGCGTCCGCCCATGGTCAGCACGCCGCCGAGCGGGCGACCGAAGACGTCGCTGTTCAGCGTCATGCCGCAGTGTTCGTCCAGCCGGTCGAGGGACGTTCGGCCGGAAAAGGCAACGATCCAGGTTCCAGTGGAGACCACGATGAAATCGCGAAGACCGGCTGCATGGTAGCGGTAGTGATTGAGGCTGCTGTCATGACCGCCCGCCAGCACCCGCAAGCCGTCCGGCAACCCGTAGCGGCGGGCAAGTTCCGGGCGAACCGGGCCGAGCACCTGCCAGGCATCGGCAAAATCAGGCATCAGT
The DNA here is from genome assembly GCF_002007205.1 of Ensifer adhaerens. Classification (GTDB taxonomy): domain Bacteria; phylum Pseudomonadota; class Alphaproteobacteria; order Rhizobiales; family Rhizobiaceae; genus Ensifer; species Ensifer adhaerens_D. The sequence goes on along the minus strand of NZ_LAZS01000009.1, from coordinate 281,620 downwards.
CGTCGCCATCCGCGCGCGTCCACGATCGGCGCGAAGCACCGTTCCGCGACGTTCCACAGATGCGATTGCGCACCAAGCAGGCTCGCTTCGGACGCGGCAATGCCCGACAGCCGCCAGGCCCAATATTGCGGCAGGCCGAGATACCAGCGCGCAGCCGCCACCGCCTCCGGCGCGTGCTCCTGCATCCAGTAAAGCTGGCGCGCCTGGTGGGTAGCGCTGTGCATGGTTGCGCTGCCACGGTCGAAAAAGGAGCCGGAAAGCGGCGCATAGCCGAGCCGGATCGCCTCCGGCACCGGCTGCTCATAATCGATCATCGGCAGAGCCGCGCCGGCGGCCCTATCCGGATCATCGCTGACAAGCACGCCGCCGGAGCCGTGACCGGCGGCAACGAAGGTCTGCAGCGGATGGCGACGGGCAAGATCGGCGAGACTGGAGAAGACCCAGTCGCCGAGCGCGTCGAGATCGTGATGCCGCCAGGGCGGGCCAGGCAGCACCGGATTGGCGACGCTCAGCGTTTCGAGCACGACGCCATCTGATGTGACCGCGTTCAGCTTGACGTTGGTCTTGCCGACGTCGAGCACGGCGACCGTCCCGGCTTTCCCATCCGCTGCAACTGCCATGAGGCGATCCTCCCGTCCTGGTCCAAGAGGCGCTGAAAGCGCACCCGCCTAGATCAATCCGTACTGCTTCGCCTTGTTCCGCAGGAACGGCAGGCCGTTGCCCATGACCTCCTCCTCGTTCTTGGCCACCGGTCTCCAGACGGCGAGACCGTAGGCGACCTCCGGCGGCATGTTGATGAAGCTTTCCATCGCCAGTCCACCCTTGAAACCGATCGCAGCCAGCGTCGCGAAGATCTCGTCCCAGGCGCAGTTGCCGTAGCCGGGCGTGCCGCGGTCGCTTTCGGACAGGTGGATGTATTTGATGAAATCGCGCGCATCGAGGATGCCGGTGCCGATGCCCTTTTCCTCGATATTCATGTGGTAGGTGTCGAGGTGAACGAAGACGTTGTCGGCACCGACCCGCTTGATCATGTCGACCGCCTGCCAGCCGGTGTTGATCAGGTGGTTCTCGTAGCGGTTGACCGCCTCGACCCCGAGCTCGATGCCGCGCGATTTGGCATGCTTGGCGGCAGCCTGCAGCACACGGGCGATGTTGTCGTATTCGGCTTCCGTCGGCGGCACGCCAGTGCGCTCGCCGATGCCGCCATAGATGACCCCGGACAGTGCTTCGCCTCCCAGATCAGCCGTCTTGTCGATCGCCACTTTCAGATGCTCGATCGCAGCATCCGGGCGAACCGAGGCCCAGGCGCGTTCCGGCAGCCCGAGTGAGCAGACCGCGCGCAACTTGTTCTTCTCGAGCAGCGCCTTTGTGTGGGCAGTGTCGACAGCTGGCGGATTGAGCATCGGGATCTCGATGAAGTCCACACCGTACTTCACCGCCGCCGCAACGGCGCGCTCGGCGCCGGGACGATCCCAATTCATGGTCCACATGCTCGTATGGACGCCAAAACCCTGCATGGTCATGTTTCCTTTCTGACAAATGAAATCTTGAATTTGGTGGCGACGAACCGCAGCACCATAACGCCGGCAAGCAGCAGCCCCCAGACGGCGGTCGCCAGATGCTGGTTGGCGCCGACAAGGTTGAGCCCGGAAGACAGAAGCTGAAGCACCACCAGCGCGACGAAGACGGGAATGACCCGGCCGAAGCCGCCGAACGGATTGACGCCGCCGAGGAAACAGGCAAGCACCGTGATCAAGAGGTAGCTTTCGCCGTGGCCGATGCGCACGGAGTTGAAGCGCGCCAGCATGATGATGCCGGCGATCGCGCACATGGCGCCGGAGAGCGCATAGACGAGCACGATCACCTTGCGGGTGTTGATGCCGGAATAACGCGTCGCCTCGAGATTGGAGCCGATCATGTAGGTGTTGAAGCCGAGCTTGGAGCGGGTGAGCAGCACGTGCCAGGCGAGCACGCAAAGGATGAAGACGATGAGCGGGATCGGCACCCCGAGAAACGATCCATGGCCGAGCGGACCGAGGAAGGCCGGGAAGCCGGAAACGTCACCGCCGCGCGTCAGGAACTCGCCGAGACCGCGCAGGAAGATCATCATCGACAGCGACACCAGGATCGGATGGGCACGGGTAAAGGCGATCACCAGCCCCATGACCACGCCGCTCGCCGCGCCGACGAGGACCGCCAGCACCGAGCCGAGCAGGAAGGCGCCGGGGCCGGCATCCACCCCGCCGCTTGCCTGCAACACCCAGGCAAGCGTCAGCCCGGCAATGTTGGCGGTGAAGGTGATCGCGAGATTGAGCCCACCGGTCAGGATCGGCAAAAGCATGGCGAGTGTCAGCAACCCGAGTTCGGGAAGCTGGAAGGCGACCGAGCCGAAGGTGGCAGCGCTCAGGAATTGCGGCGAGGCGATGCCGAAGACCAGTACCACGGCAAGGAAAGCCAGCCCCGGCCCCGCCATCTCCGGCCCGATGACTGCCTTCACGCGTTCGACGATCGCGCTCATCGACCTGTCCCTTTCTGGCTGACGAAGGGCAACAGCCTTTCGATGCGGGTGTTGGAGAGCGTGATTGCCACCAGAATGATGGCGCCGATGATCATCTTGAAGGCGAAGGGCGACACCCCCATCAGGTTGAGGCCGTTCTGGGTGATCGAGATCAGCAGCACGCCGAGCACGCAGCCGAGCACCGAGCCCTTGCCGCCGCCAAGCCGCGCGCCGCCAAGGACGACCGCTGCCAGCACGTCGAGTTCGCGACCATAGAGCGCGTTCGGCACCACCTCCTGCGCATAGTGCGCCTGGATGAGGCCGCCGATCCCGGCCATCAGGCCGAGCCAGCCGAAAGCGATGAACTGCATGGCACCGATGTTGATGCCGAAGCGGCGGGCGCCCTCCGGATTGTCGCCGAAGGCGTAGAGCTGGCGGCCGGTCGTGGTGCGGGTGATCAGCACCCAGGTGGCGATGACGCAGATGACCATCACCAGCACCGGCAAGGTGATCTCGATCCAAGTGCCATCAGGCATTTCGTGTTCGAACAGGATGACGCGGTCCGTCAGCCAATCCGGCAGGTCGTAGATCGACACGCCCTTGGTGAAGAACATCAACAGGCCGAAGTAGATGTTGAAGGTGGAGATCGTCGCGACGATCGAAATGACCTTGAACCGGTGGATCAGGAAGGCGTTGGTGGCGCCGAGCAGGACGCCGAGCGAGCCCGCGATCAGGAGCCCCGAAATCCAGCCTCCGCCACCGATCCAGCCGAGCGCGATCGCCGTGCCGTATTGCACGACCGAGGCGGCGACGGCGAAGGAGATATCAATGCCACCGGCGATCAGTACGACGAGCAGGCCGACGGCGAAGATGATGTTGACCGAGCTGATGTTGAGCAGGTCAAAGGCGTTGCCTAGCGAGAAGAAGTTGGCGGTCGAGACTGACAGGACGGCGCTGATCGCGACAATGACGGCAAGGAGCGACACTTCGGTCGCGTGGGTGCGAACGAAGCTACGCATAGACCGCTCCTTCGATCTCGGCGAGCGAAGCGCTGCGCGGATCATAATTGCCGACGATGCGGCCTTGCGCCATGTGCAGCACACGGTCGGCGTTGAAATAGACCTCTGGCACCTCATCGGAGATCAGAATGATCGCAAGCCCGCTTTCGGCAAGCCGCGCGACGATGTCGAAGATGCCGGCACGTGCGCCGACGTCGACACCGACGGTCGGAGCATCGAGGATCAGGAGCTTTGGGTCGGTCGCCAGCCACTTGGCGATCGCCACGCGCTGCTGGTTGCCGCCGGAAAGGGTCGAGATCGCATCCTGCTGCAGGCCGATCTTGACGCCGAGATCGGCGATCCAGCGACCGACGAGGCTGCCCTTGCGGTCTTCCGAGAGCAGGCCGCCCGCGAGGATCTTGTCGAGCGAGCTGATGACGAGGTTGTCGGCGATCGATTGCGGCTGGATGAGGCCGAGCGACAGCCGGTCCTCCGAGAGATAGGCGACACCCGCCGCAATCGCATCCCGGTTGGAGGAGAAGCGGACAGGTTTGCCTTCAAGTGCGATGGTGCCGGATGCAGGCTTCAGCATGCCAAAGAGGGTGAGCGCCAGTTCCGTGCGCCCCGCGCCGAGCAGGCCAGTGATCCCCAGCGTCTCGCCGCGATGCACGGTGAGCGACACGTCCTCGAACTGGCCGGGCCGTGAAAGCCCCTTGACGTCGAGCACGACCGGCTGCCCATCGCGTGGCTTCGCCCGCACCTGCTGGTCGAAGGTCTTGCCGGTCATCAGCTCGGTGATGCGCGACTGGGTCATGCCGGCGGCGGGATAGACGCCGACCAGCGCGCCATCGCGAAGCACCGTGATGCGGCTCGATATCTCCAGCACCTCGGCCAGGCGATGGCTGACGAAGACGACGGCGACGCCGGCGGCGGAGAGGCCGCGAACGATGTCGAGCAGGTGGTCGGTCTCCGATTGCGTCAGTGATGCGGTCGGCTCGTCCATGAAGACAAGTCGCGCTTCGCCGACCAGTGCCCGGGCGATCGCCACGATCTGGCGCTGGGCGATCGCATATTCCTTCAGCGGCAGATCGACATCGAGCGTCACGCCGAGGCGGGCGAGCGCGTCCTCGGCAATCTTGCGCATGCGGCCATAGTCGACGAGCTTCGGCCAGCGCCCGAGCACGGTCTGGAAGGCGATGTTTTCGGCGACACTCATCTCGGGAAACAGCGCCAGGTCCTGCCAGATCACCTGGATGCCGCGGTCCTGCGCGGTCACCGGTGACATGTGGGAATAGGTTTCGCCATCGAACTCGATCGAGGCGCCGTCGGCGGGACGGTAGACGCCGGTGATGATCTTGATCAGCGTGCTCTTGCCGCAGCCGTTTTCGCCGGCAAGGCAATGAACCTCGCCCGGGCGGACGTCGAAGCTCACATTCTTGAGCGCTTTGACGCCACCGAAGGTCATGTTGATGTCGCTGAGGGACAGAAGCGGCTTTTCGCCTCCTCCCGCGGTCGCAAGCTGGTGCATGAACTGCCCCTAAATCACGTTAGGTCGGAGCAAGATGCGGGCAGAAACCGCAGACACCTTTCCTCATCCGGCTCCAGTACGGTTGAGGGACTTGCCAGGCCGGCCGAAGCCGGCCCAGCAGCCGGGAGAACCCTTGGGGTCAGAGACCCATGGCCGCGAGATCCGCGACCGTGTCCTTGTTGATCGGCACGAGCTGGTCGACGATGATGTTGCGGTTCTCGAAGTCGGGCTTGACCTTGCCGAGACCTTCGATCTCGTCGCCGTCCTTGACCTCCTCGCCCTTCATCAGCTTGTCGGCGAGCGTGACGAAGACCTCGCCGGCCTGCTTCGGATTCCACATGAAGCCGCCAGAGATCGCGTCAGACTTCACCAGCTTCTGGCCCTGGCCGGGCGAGAAGGGACCGAGCACGAAAATCTCGCCGACCTTGCGGCGCTCTTCGACGGCGCGGCCGGCGCCGATCGGGCCCTGGCTGCCGAAGGCAAGGAAGCCCTTGAGATCAGGATGCGCCGAGATCAGGTCGAGCGCCGTCGACCGGCTCTTGTCGACGTCTTCGGCGACGCCGTAGCGATCGCCGACCAGCGTCATATCCGGAAAATTCTTCTTGATGTAGGCGATCGCCGCATCGGCCCAGGCGTTGTGCAGCGGCACCGTCAGCGAGCCGACGAAGACGGCATACTCGCCCTTGCCGCCCATCTTCTCGGCGAGCAGCTTGCCATGCGCCTCACCGAAACCGGTCGAGGATGCAAGCTCGAAGTCCCAGTCGGCGCCCTTCTGGCTCGGCGATTCATGGGTGATGACGATGATACCCTTTTCCTTGGCCTTGGTCAGAACCGGCTCGAGCACCTTGGCATCGTTCGGGACCACGCCGATCACCTTCACGCCTTGCGCAATCAGGTCTTCGATGGCGCGCACCTGCAGCGCCGGATCGGCGCTGGTCGGGCCGACCATGAAGGCATCGATACCGAGCTTCTGGCCGCGTTCCTTGATGCCCGCCTCCATGGCGTTGAACCACGGAATGCCGCCGATCTTGACGACGACGCCGACCTTGCCGGCATCCTGCGCAAAGGCAGCGGCCGAGCTGGCAAGCGCCAGCGATGTCGCCAGGGCGGCGACGAGAATTTTCCTGATCATGTTCTCTCCTCCACTCGTTCCCATGACGGGAACGCGCCCGGTCGCCTCGGCGCCGGCCTCCAGTTTCAAACCATCACTGGCGAAGCTAGCCCTCGCCTCCCTGAAACGCCGCCTCCTCAGACGGCACCGCCAATTTGCACAATCGATATTTCTTGTTTGCACAATCGATGGTGCAAGAACTATTGTGCAGACTTAATCTTTCGTCAAGGGGAAATCGGCACTAGAACGATCAGGGGAGAAAACGATGGCCAGCAGCGGCAAGAAGAAAGCGACGATCTACGACCTGTCGGTGCTATCCGGCAGCTCGCCTTCAACCGTAAGCGCTGTTCTGAACGGCACCTGGCAGAAGCGGCGGATCAAGGAAAGCACTGCGGAACTGATCCGGAGCCTCGCCGAGACGCACCAGTATACCGCCAACCGCCAGGCGCGGGGCTTGCGCAGTTCGCGCTCGGGCCTGATCGGCCTTCTCCTGCCGATCCATGACAACCGCTATTTCTCGTCGATGGCGCAAACTTTCGAGGCGCATGTCCGGAGCAAGGGGCAATGCCCGATCGTTGTCAGCGCCAGCCGCGATCCGGACGAGGAGCGCAAGACCGCCGAAACGCTGATCTCCTACTCGATCGACGAGCTCTTCATTTGCGGCGCAACCGACCCCGATGGCGTGCACGAGGTCTGCGAGGCGGCTGGCCTCAAGCACATCAACATCGACCTGCCCGGCAGCAAGGTCCCCTCGGTCATCAGCGATAACTACGAAGGCGGACGGATGCTGACGGAGGCGATCATCCGCCGCTTTGAAGCAGACAGGCCACTCTTACCGGACGAACTCTATCTTTTCGGCGGCCGCAACGATCATGCCAGCCGCGAACGCATCCGCGGCTTCCGCGCCGTCAAGAACGAACTTCTCGGCGCGGATCCGGACGAGTGCATTCAGCCGACGGGCTATGCGCCGAACAATGCCCGCCTCGCCTTCGAAGCCTTCTACGAGAAGCACGGCCGGCTGCCGCGCGGCCTTTTCGTCAACTCGTCGATCAACTTCGAGGGCCTGCTGCGCTTCATGGCCGGCCACCCGCACGAGAACTTCGCCGACCTCGTCGTCGGCTGCTACGACTACGATCCCTTCGCATCCTTCCTGCCCTTCCCGGTCATCATGATCCGCCAGGACGTCGAGGGCATGATCACCAAGGCCTTCGAAGTGATCGAGGAAGCCCGGCCGCAACCGCGTATCCACCTGATCCAGCCCGAACTGGTGCAGCCGCGCACGGCGCTGACCGGCCCGCTCGACGCCTTGAAGGATATCGAGTAACCGGGCTCACCATCGTTTCCTTGGCAAGATCGGCTACAAACAGAAAAATCATCTGTACTTTTCATTAGTATCAGCGTATTCATTGGCAATGGATAACGTTGACCGAAAAATCGTCGAAATTCTCGCCGCCGACGCGAGGCGATCGCTGACCGACATCGGCGCTGCGGTGGAATTGTCGCCGTCGGCCGTCAACGAGCGCATCCGCCGGCTCGTCGCCAATGGCGTGATCCGAAATTTCACCGTCGAGGTCGACCACCGCGCGCTCGGCCTCGACGTACTGGCCTTCGTCTGGGTCGGTCTGGCGGCGGATGCGGACGAGGAAGCGTTCCGCAGCTTCATGGCCGCGCATCCAGCGGTAACTGAATGCCATCACGTCACCGGCGCCTGGTCCTATTGCGTCAAGGTCCGGATGCCGTCGCTCGGCGACCTCGAGCCGTTCCTCGCGGAAATGAAGCAACGGCGGTTCCTGGCGCGAAGCGAAACGGTGATCGCGTTGTCGACCGTCCGGGAAAGCCTGGCAACAACCGCGCCGCGCGCCTGACCGGCGCGCAAACTGCTGCAACATTTTTGATTTGCCGGGCATGCGCCATCCTCGAAGCGGATCGGTGGAACCATGCCACGGTCGGAGCCCTGTGCCATGTCTACACTGCTTTTTGGAAAAAGCCTCCTCGTCGGCCTCGCGGTCGCGGCCCCTCTGGGCCCGATCGGGGCGCTCTGCATCAACCGCACGCTGGAGCGCGGTTTCTGGGCGGGTGTTGCCGGCGGTCTCGGGACCGCGGCCGCCGATGCGACCTACGCAGCCCTTGCGGCGATCGGCTTTGCCGCCTTTGCGGCGGTGCTTGCGATCATCGCAACGCCGCTGAGCCTCGCCGGCGGACTGTTCATGATCTGGCTCGGCTGGAGCGGATTGCGGCCAAGGCCGGTGACGGCGGCGGCCGATGTCGGCGGACGCGATCTGATCCGCACGACCATCGCCACCTTTTTCCTGACGATGACCAGCCCGGCGACGATCCTCTCCTTTGCCGCGATCTTCGCGGGCCTCGGCCTTGCCGAAGCGGGCGACGCGCTCAGCGCTGCCGTCGTCGTCATGGGCGTCTTCCTGGGCTCGCTCGGCTGGTGGTTTTTCTTGAGCGGCGGCGTGGCAATCGCCCGAACACGACTGCCCGACAGCTTCGTCGCCTGGGTATCCCGCATTTCGGGCCTGGTCCTGATCGCCTTCGGGACCATTGCCATCGGCGCCGCCGCGAAGGGGCTGCTCTAGCGCCTGTTGACGCAGCCCTCTGGCGGCTGCGTCTCGTCAGGTCGCGGGCTTCACCGCCTCCACGTGCCACCACTTGGGTCGGGCAGTGCGATAGCTGTGGCTCTTCGGGATCAGATCCGCAGCGCTCGTCTTGTCGAACACGCCGAGCAGAAGGGCAACCACCAGCGCATCGTCGATCGCGCCGAGGCTGCTGCCGCAGGTCGGGCAGAAGGCACGGCTGGAATAATCGGAGGAGCGGTAGACCGAGGGCACTCCGCCCGGTCCGGTCCAGGCAACGGCTTCGCGTGGAAACTCGACCCACGCCAAGGTCAAGGCGCCCGAATGGCGCTGGCACATCTTGCACGAACACGTATGCGGCTTACCCGCCGTGCCCTGCGCCTCAAATCGGATTGCTCCACAAAGGCACCCGCCCGTGTGCGGTTTGACCCTCTTGGCAACGGCGCGCGTCATACTCACCTCCAGTTGCAGCTTCGAATCGGTGCAGTATAAACAGCCGCGGCGAAAATAGAGGGCATCCATGCGTTCTATTCTGATGGTATCGGCCCTGATTAGCGTCGGCACCTTCACGAAGATCCGGTGAGCGCGGACATCGGCACGCCGGAGCCCGTCGGGCGCAGGTTCAATAAAACCACGCGCCGATGTCACGAAACGCTCGCTTGCTCTGGTCGCGCCTGTTGCCGTCCTTCGCCGCCTGGTCGTCGCCGATCGGCAGGCTGAAGCCGAAAGGTTCGGCCGGGACGCCGCCGCGATCGAGCCAATAGGCATCGAGATCGGCTCTCATCATCCGGCGTCGCTTGAGGCGGCGGCGGTTGATGACGTGCTTCTCGTTTGAGACCGCAAAGACGTGGCCAGCGTGGCCTTCCGTCACCAGACCATGAAGGACGAGCAGGGCCGCATCCTTGGGACGAAGCCCGCCGAGATCGCGTGTCGCCGTGATCAGGGATCGCTTGGCATCCTCGCCTTTCGGCCCCTGCATGCCGCCAACCGCCAGACTGTAGGTATCACCCTCGCAGCGTACGAAGATGAAGCCGACGGTGCAGAGTGCATGACCGTCGCTCTGCCGGCGCAGCCGGATCGCGAAGGCACCCTCATGGCGGGCGCCGCTATGGTCGGCCAGTTGCAGCTGGATGCGATAGTTTTCGCTGCGGCCGGAAACCGTGCCCATTTCCAGCGTGCCGCCGCGCCAGAGCGCCATCAGCGAACGGCGCGACAGAACCTCGCTCGCGACATCGAAGTGATTGAGCAGCAGGTCGAGCCGTGTCGCCGACGAGGCGCCGTGCAGGAAGAATGTCGGGATCGATTTGCGCAGGAGATCGTCGTGTGGCAGGCCCAGCCGATAGCGCTCGCCGAACTCGCCGAGAAAGCCGATCCAGCGGGCGGTCAGCAAGGGATGGCGTGCAAACCGCATGGAAAAGACGACGGCGCGTTTCAGGCTGACCCTCAGGCCGAGCTTGAGGACATGGCCCGCGATCGGCGTTTTCGCCCCTGAACGTTCACCGACGGCCGGCGCCAAAGCCGGCCGGCCCGAAGGCGCCAGCGGCTCGCCGATGAATGCCTTGCCGTCTTGAACCGGCAACCGCAGATCCGCGCTGTATTCCTGCCTGAATTCCAGGGACATGGTGCAATCCTTGAGAGCAAACGCTGCTGGCCGGGAGATCCGGCCAGCGCAGATGTGCCGGGGCACTGTCAAGGAATTGCGGAGAAGTGGTCGGCAGAAGACCGGCTGCGAGCGAGAGCTCAGACGGAGCAATCATTCGTCCCGCCGGCACGGACGGGAACGTGGGCGCCGAGGCGGCCGCGCAAGGCATTCAGGCGGCGGTTTCCCGCGGCAGGACGAGTGTGATCACGGCCCCGCCGCCGGCGCGCGACGCAAACTCCAGCCGCCCGCTATGCGCCTTCGCGATCGCCTGGACCACGGAAAGGCCGAGGCCGGTACCGCCCGTTGCGCGCGACCGCGAGGCGTCGCCGCGCCAGAACAGGTCGATCGAATAGGTCGAGACATCGTCCGGAAGGCCGGGGCCGCGGTCCAGTATCCGGACAAAAGCCTCGTCGGCGCCTCGCCGCCCGGTTTCGCAGCGCAAGACGCCGCCGCTTGCCGCATAACGGGTCGCATTTTCGATCAGCGCCAGAAGTGCCTGGCGCAGGCGCTGCGAATCCCCGGAAATTCGAACCGGCTGAAGCGCCAGTTCCACCGACATGCCGACGGAGCCGAGCAAGGCCCGCGAAGCTCCGAGGACCTGGGTCGCCTCGACGGCAAGATCCACGGGCTGGCGCTGGGTGACCAGCTTCTGGCCGGCGGCGAGCGACAGGGTGCGCAGATCCTCCACCAAGGCGGAAAGCCCCTCCACCTGCAGCAGCAGTTGCCGCACCCGCTCCTGCTCCAGCGGGAAGACGCCGTCGGCCATGCCCTGGAGATTGCCCTGAAGGATCGTCAGTGGCGTTCGCAACTCGTGCGCCACGGCCATCGTGTTGAAGCGCAGCCTGCTTTCCATGCTTTCAAGCTCGGCCGCCAGTTCATCAAATGTTTTCACGAGAGTAGCCACCTCCTTGGCCCCCTTGCGGATCGAGCCGACACGCACCGCAAAGTCGCCGGCCCTGAGGTCCTGTGTCGCCCTTGCCAGCACCTCAAGCGGGCGGCTGATCTTGCGTGCCAGCCAGTAGCCGACGAGCCCGCAGAAGGCGACGGCGATACCCCCGAAGCCGAGAATGAGCTTGTCGACTTCCCAGTTCCCCCACTCCTCAAGCTCTTTCGTGCTGGCCAGCAAGGCCTGCAGCGCGTCCGGCGTCGGCACCTTGCCGCTATTGAGATCCCTGTACGCCTGAGCCGCATTTTCCGGCATCCTCTCCAGCATCCGGGCCTCCAACTGCCCCTCCATGGAGTTCACGCCGCCGTAAACGATGACGACGCTGAAGACGAGCAGGACGACGATCACGAAGGCGGTCAGGATACCCAGCGGAAGGCGCGACAGACTGGCTTTCATCTCGGCTCCACGAAGCGATAACCAACCCCACGCACCGCGCTGAAGAACCCGCAGGCACCGAGGTCCTCCAGCTTGCGTCTGAGGTTGGCGATGTGGGTGTCGACCGTGCGAGCCAGCGCATCGCTGTCGGGCAGGCAGGCGTCGAGGATATCGGCACGGTCGAAGGCATGCGTCGGCCGGCGGATCATGTGGGCGAGAATTCGGAATTCGCTGAGGGTCAGCGGCACCGATTGCCGCTTGCCGCCCTTTTCGACGAAGGCGACATGGGCGTCGAGATCGACTTCGACTTTCTCGAAGCGAAGCACGGTGGCGCCGGCGCCGGCGCGGGTGCGGCGCAGCACCGCGTTGACGCGCGCCACCACCTCCTGCGGATTGAACGGCTTGACCACGTAATCATCGGCGCCGAGCCTCAGCCCGGTCAGCCGATCGAGGTCCTCTGCCAGTGCCGTGGTCATGATGACCGGCGTGTTGCCCTCGCGCCTGAGGCGGGCGAGCACTTCGAAACCATCGAGCTTCGGCATGCGAACATCCAGCAGCACCAGGTCCGGCGACAACACCGCATGATGGGTCAGCGCCGTCTCGCCATCGGCGGCACGCACCGTGCGGAAACCGTCGCGCACGAGATAGGCGTCCAGGATCTGCGCAATCTCCGGCTCGTCCTCCGCCAGAAGAATGAGACCCTTATCGACCATGTACTAACTCCTTGGGCGTGACGTTGTGATCAGCAGCTTATGAGACGAATGAAGCCGCGTTGCAATTCATCCGCACGGCGCGATGGCCGCTTGACCGACGCTCCGGATAGAGCCCCGGACAAATCTTCGCCGTTTCTTGACAATTGGCGACGGACGGGCCCCGCAACCGGCGAAACGGCGAACTCCGCCACTGGCAGGATGCCGAAACGGTCGTTGCGGGGCGCAAAACATCGCACGCCTCTCAATGTGCGCAGTCAACCAGAAGGCGCATCTCCCAGCCGCCCGCTCATGCGCGTCAAGCGCTCCCAATTCCTCCACGCGGCCTTGACAGAGCGGCGCAAGTGTCCGGCCCGCACACCCCGACAATTTGCGAGCGACCGGCATGTCCAGCTTTTATCCATCCACGGCAACCTCTTCAAGCAGCAACCGATGGCTGCGCGCCAACCCCCGCCTCTGGCCTGGGCAGGCGCGCGCCCGCCTTGAACACCAGCCGATCGCCGCCACCGGCACGCTCACCATCTGCGCGGCTTTCGTCTTCATGGCCTTTCCCGGCATCGATCTTGCCGTCTCGCGCTGGGCCGCTTTCTCAACCGGCGACTTCCCGCTCTCGCGCGAGCCGGCGCTGCGGGCCCTTCGCGATTTCAACCGTATCTTGCCGATGTTCATTCTGCCTTGCGTGCTGGCGCTTCTGGTCGTGCAGGCCCTAGCACCCCGGCCATGGCTGCTCCGCCCGCACAAAGCGCTGTTTTTCCTGACCTTCTTCGCCCTCGGTCCGGGACTCCTCATTCAGGCGCTGAAGCGGCTGATCGGACGTGCGCGCCCCAATGAGATCACGGATTTCGGCGGCAGCCTGCCCTTCACGCCGGCCTGGCAGGTCTCCGACGCCTGCGCGCGCAGCTGCTCCTTTGCGTCAGGCGAGTCCGCAACTGCGATCGCTCTCGTGGCGCTCGCGCTGCTTCTGCCCGCTCAATGGCGGCGGACGGCGATCATTGCGCTCGCGCCCCTGGTCCTCGCCTTTTCGCTGAACCGGATCGTCTTCGGCGCGCACTTCCTGTCCGATGTCGTGCTTGCGTGGTGCCTGATGCTGTGGTTGATGGCGTGGCTCTGGGCCGTGTTTGCCGACAACGGCGAACGGATCGATGCCGCCGTGCTGCGCCTCTCGCGCCGAAGGACGCCATAAACCGCTTAAGAAGCGGTCGCCGGCTCAGCGCGGAAAGACCAGCTCGACGGTCGTTCCGCGCCCCGGCTGCGAAAGAAGGCGGGCATCGCCGCCGCTTTGCCGGACGAAGCCGTAGACGACGGCGAGACCGAGGCCGGCGCCACCTTCCTCGTCACGGGTGGTGAAATAGGGTTCGAACGCCTTGTCCACCGCTTCCGGCGACATGCCGATCCCCGTATCAGTGACGGAAACGACGACATCGGCCTCAACGCTGCCAGCGCGGATCAGGATCGTGCCGCCGAGCGGCATCGCCGCGGCGGCGTTGAGGCAGAGATTGAGGATCGCCTGCTCGAAAAGGGCGGCATCGAGATGCACGTTGGGCAAACCGTCGGCGATCTCGAAGACCAGCCGACATTTTTCGCCGACGGCGATTTCCAAGACGTCGGCCATGCCGCGCAGCACCGCGCCGATTTCGAGCGCGCCCGGCTGCAACGGGTGCTGGCTGCCGACGGACAACATGCTCGAGGCAAGCGAGCGACCGCGATCGGCCGCCTTGCGGATGCGGGCGATGTGACGTTTCTGCCGATCGCTGAAGCCCGTTTCGCGCTCCAGCAGCCCCAGGCTCCCGGTGATGATGCCGATCATGTTGCCGACCTCGTGGCTGACCTGGTGCGTCATGCGCATGATCCCGTCCAGCCGCTGCGCCTTGGCCGCCTCGGCCTCCTGCCGGTCGATTTCCGTCACGTCCCGCGCCAGCAACACGATGCCGCGGTCCGGCTGCCGCGACAGCGAGACTTCCGTTACCCGACCCATGCCGGCCCGATGACGCAGCACGAGCCTGTCGTCGAGCGATCCCGCGTCCCGATCGGCAGGCAAGAGCAACGGGTCGATCTCCGGCATCGGGCTGACGAAACGGCGCAGCGGCAGCTTTCGCGCCGAACCTGGCCAGCCGACGAGCTCCATGACGCGCCGGTTCATCGTGATCGGCCTGCCGCCGGGATCGAAGAGCGCGATGCCCTCGTTCATGTTGCGGAAGGTCGAGCGAATCGTGCGCGCCGCCGCCTCGGCCGTGCGGCGGAGCCGCGATACGCGCTCGACGCTTTCGCGGAACGCGCTGAAGGCCTCGAGCAGCCGCAGGAATTCCGTTTCCGTCCCCTTGTAGCTCGGCGTATCGACATCGCGGCGCCCCTGCGCCAGTGCGTTCATGCCCTTGGAGAGCGACACGATCCCGCGCGAAACCCGCATGACGGAGCGGATGGAGAAGATCGCCATGACGAGCACAAGCAGCGCGGAGACGGCAACGATAACGAGCAGGCGGCTCAGCGCATCGGAGGTCGAGGCGAGATCCTCGTTGAGCCCGCGGGCAACCGCGTCGCTTTGTGTTTCCGTCGCGTGCGAAAGATCGCGCGACACGGTGTGCAGCCGCGCAACCGCGGCGCGGATGGCGAACATTTCCAGAAGATAGTGGGTCTGCGCCTCGAAGACCCGCTCATAGGGCGTAAGCTCGGCAGCCGAAATCCGGGCATCCGGTTCGGCAGGTGCCAGCCGCGGCGTCGTGACGGCAACGTAGCGGCGACGCAGTTCGCCAAGCTGGAACAGGCTGTCGGAATTGGATGCCGATTGCACGATCGCATTGAGGCTCTGGCGGACCTCGGCGTCGGCGATGCCGTTGCCGGTGGCGATCTCTCCGAGGGCTGCTGCCGCATCGGCCTTGTATTGCTGGGCCGAATCCGCGTCGGCGGCGAGTGTCACCGTCTGCGTGCGGATCGCCTCCAGCAGTTCGACGATGTGGGCGCTGGCAAAGCCCTCGACCGCCGTCTTGCCGTCCTCCGGCGCCATGGTCTGCAGCAGGACATCGACCTGCGCCACGACGGAACGGCTTTCGCTCGACACCCGATAGGGCGAGGTCGCGTTCATCAGGAACGGCGCGCTGGACACGAGATCGGAAACCTGGCGCGAAACCAGGGAGGCCCTGGCGAGGCTGGAAAAGGCTTGCAGCCCATAGGCCGCCATTTCGTCGCGCGCCCTTTGCAGGCCGAACACGGCAACCGTTGCCAGGCTGAAAACGAGGACGCAGATGAAGACGATCGCGAAAGGCAGGCGGAAGGCGATCGACGAAAGGAACGGGCGGCTGATCACGGCCGGGCCTCGCCGTCGTCGGTATCCAGCACATAGCCCTTGCCGCGCCGCGTCTTGATGTGGCGCGGAAGATCCGGATTGCGCTCGATCTTGCGCCGCAGCCGGAGCACGAGCACGTCGACGTTGCGGTCTATGTAGCGATCGCTTTCGGCCCCCAGCCGGTCGAGGATATGGGCGCGGCTGACCGGCGCATTCGGCGTTTCCGCGAGGATTTCGAGCAGCGCGAACTCGGCGCTGGTGAGCGATCGGGTCGCATCGGAAAGGCAGACTGCACGCCGGCTCTTGAGGTCGATCGACCAGTCGCCGAGCTTCAGCGCGGCGGGCTCGTGCGCGCGCTCGGTCTCCCGCTCCGGCTTCAGCGACGGATAGGTCCGTCGAAGCACGGCCTTGATCCGGGCCGTCAACTCGATCGGCTCGAAGGGCTTCACGACATAATCGTCGGCAGCCGTCTCCAGTCCCAGCACCCGGTCGGCGGCACTGCCTGCCGCCGTGACCATGACGATGCCGATATTGGTGCGCGCCCGTAGTCTCTGCGCAAAGGTCCGGCCCGATGTTCCAGGCAGGTTGTGGTCGACGAGCACCAGGTGCACCGTCTCCCGTTCGAGGACGACGGCGGCCGCCTCCGCCGAAGGCGCCGTCAGCGGCATCCAGCCCTCGGCCTCCACCAGATCGGAAACAAGCTCCGCCATGTCCGGATCGTCTTCGACGATCAGAATCCGTATTCTCTCACTCAGCATGCACGTCCTCCCGCTGCCATCATAGGCGGGGCTGGCGCAATGATCAAAGCGGCTCGCGTTATTCGCATTGTCACATTTGTAATCTTTGTAATCTTGAAGCAGTAAAGCCGCACCGGGGTTGTAAGAACGGTAACCATTCTACGGGTTGCGACCGGCAGGGAATGCCGACATCCTGATTGCGGAGATTGGGGCGGCAGCGCTCCAAATGGGAGGACATCGTGAGAGGCATCACCGCTTTCGGCGCGGGCGTGGCCCTGTGGCTGTGCGCCGCCACGTCAGGCATGACGGCACCGGCGCTCACCGTTTTGTGCGGTGTCGACGAGGCGTGGTGCGCGACGATGAAGGCCGCCTTCGAGGCAAAGTCGGGCATCGAGGTCGCCATGACCCGAAAGAGCAACGGCGATATCCTCACCCAGATCCGCGCCGAAAAGGACGCCCCGACGGTCGATGTGTGGTGGGGCGGGACCGGCGACACCCATCTGCAGGCGGGATCGGAAAACCTGCTCGAACCCTACCGGCCGGCGCACGAACGCGACATGCTGCCCTGGGCGCAGAATTTCTTCGCCATTTCCGGCGGCCGCTCGGCGGGCATTTATGCAGGCGCCCTCGGCTTTGCCTACAATTCAGACCTTCTGCGTGCGACGAAGCTGCCGGCACCGACCTGCTGGAAGGATCTCGCCGACAGCGCCTATCGCGGCCGTGTCCGCAGCGGTAACCCGAACTCGTCGGGGACCGCCTTCACCACGCTTGCGACGCTGGTGCAACTCTTCGGCGAAGACGAGGCTTTCCGGTTCATGGCGGCACTCAACCGCAACATCGACCAGTACACCACGGCCGGCTCGGCGCCGGTCAAGGCGGCAGCGCGCGGGGAAACCCTGATCGGCATTTCCTTCATGCACGACGCGGTCACGCAAAAGCAGGCCGGCTCGCCGCTCGTCATCGTCGCACCGTGCGAGGGAACCGGCTACGAAATCGGCGCCGTCAGCATCGTCAGGGGCGCGCGCCATCTGGAAAACGCAAAAAGCTTCGTCGATTTCGCGCTCACACCGGAAGGCCAGGCCACGGGTGCCGCCGCCGGCCAGAACCAGGTCCCATCCAACGCCCGCGCGGAGTTGCCGCCTGGGGCGCCCGACATCTCGTTGATCAAAATGGTCGATTTCGACTTCGCCACCTTCGGTTCGCCGGACGAACGAAGTCGATTGCTCAAACGGTTCGATGCGGAGATCGCCGCGACGAACTGAGCGCTCTGCAGGACGCTAGAAGACCCGCAAATCCGAAATCGTGAACGTGCCGCCGGCGGGCAGGCCGATGGCCGCGCCATGCCCGTTCACGCCCAAGTTTCAAACAGGCAACAGGAGGATGCCCCAATGAAAACAACGACGCTTTCCCTCATACTCTTTGCAGGCACGGCACTTGCCGCCCTGCCCGTCCAGGCTGCCGGCAGCCTCAACCTCATCTGCTCGGCAGACGTGGTGATCTGCGAACAGATGACCGGCGATTTCCAGAAGGAAACCGGCATCAAGGTCAACATGGTCCGCCTGTCCTCGGGCGAAACCTATGCGAAGATCCGCGCCGAAGCCCGCAATCCGAAGACCGACATCTGGTGGGCGGGCACCGGCGACCCGCATCTGCAGGCAGCTTCCGACGGGCTGACGCTCGAATACAAGTCGCCGATGCTGGACCAGCTTCAGGATTGGGCGAAGAAGCAGGCGGAAGGCTCGGGTTACCGCACCGTCGGCGTCTATGCCGGCGCGCTCGGCTGGGGCTACAACACCGAAATCTTCCAGAAGAAGGGCCTGAAGGAACCGAAGTGCTGGGCCGACCTGCTCGACGCCTCGCTCAAGGGCGAGATCCAGATGGCCAACCCGAACTCGTCCGGCACCGCCTATACCGCGCTCGCCTCGCTCGTCCAGATCATGGGCGAAGACCAGGCCTTCGACTATCTGAAGAAGCTCAACGGGAACATCGCGCAGTACACAAAGTCGGGCTCTGCACCGGTGAAGGCCGCTGCACGCGGCGAGGCCGGTCTCGGTATCGTCTTCATGCATGACGCGGTGGCACAGACCGCCGAAGGCTTCCCGATCAAATCGATCGCGCCCTGCGAAGGCACCGGCTACGAGATCGGCTCGATGTCGATCGTGCGCGGCGCCAAGAACCTCGACAGCGCCAAGGCCTGGTACGACTGGGCGCTAAAGCCGGAAGTGCAATCGCGCATGAAGGACGCCAAGTCCTTCCAGCTGCCGTCCAACAAGTCGGCCGAGGTGCCGAAGGAAGCGCCGCGCTTCGAGGACATCAAGCTGATCGACTACGATTTCGCCACTTTCGGCGACGCCGAGAAGCGCAAGTCGCTGCTCGAGCGCTGGGATCGCGAAGTCGGCGCCAGCGCCAACTGATAGCAGGATCAGCTGGCCGGAAATTCCGGCCGGCACCCCGGCATGAACGTCCGATCGCCAGCTCCGATTCTTGATCGGGGCGGCGCAACGGCAATCCATTTTCATCTCATTTCACGCGAGGACCGTCATGGAACATCGCAACCGCAGGCTCGACCTCACGCTCGGGCTCGGGCTGGCCGCATTCTTGGCTGTCCCCTGGTACCGCATCGAAGGTGGTTTCTTCGGGCTCGGCTGGCTGGCCGATTTCCCATCCAACCCGGCCGTCGCCCCCGGCCTGATGCAGATTTTCGCCCTTGGCCGGCCGTGGCTGGTCATCGCGCTAGCGCTGCTTAGCATCTGCGCGGCTGCGCGCTTTGTCCGGGACCCGGAACGCCGCGGGCTTCTGCTCGCCGTCGCTGGCGCAACGGGCGTGCTCTATCTCGCCCTGCAAGGGCTGGCGATCGGTTTTTCCGGCTGGACCTGGACGATCAGCGAGACCCTGTTCGGTCCGCTCTCGGACGGTCAGCCGTCGATGGGCGCCGGTGCTGTGCTGTCTGCTCTGGCCTTCGTCCTCATGTTCGCTTTCGGGCTTGCGGAGCGCGGCGTGCTCAAGGGCGACGCCTTCATCGTCGCGGCAATTTCCCTGCTCGTCACCCTCGTCATCGTCTTCGTCTTCTATCCGGTCGGCAGCATGTTCGCCGCCTCCGTTCAGGATTTCGACGGCTCGTTCAAGCCTGACGGTTTCATCCGCAACATCCAGGACGCCTCGATCTGGAGCCTGAGCTGCGTCGTCGGCGAAGGCCGCTGCGGCGTCGCCTGGCGCACCCTGTGGTTGGCGCTGATGACGGCGTCCGGCTCGACGCTGCTCGGCCTCGCCTTCGCGCTCGTCGCGACCCGCACGCGCTTCCCCTTCAAGAAGGGCATGCGGCTTTTGACGGTGCTGCCGATCATCACCCCGCCCTTCGTCATCGGCCTGGCGCTGACGCTGCTTTTCGGCCGCGCCGGCGTCATCACCGAGTTTCTCTCCGATGCCTTCGGCGTCGAACCCGGACGCTGGCTTTATGGCCTGACCGGCATCTGGATCGCCCAGGTCCTTTCCTTCACCCCGATCTCCTTCCTCGTGCTGATCGGCGTCGTCGAAGGCGTCAGCCCGTCGATGGAAGAGGCGTCTCAAACGCTCCGCGCCGACCGCTGGCGCACCTTCTGGACCGTCTCTCTGCCATTGATGAAGCCCGGTCTCGCCAACGCTTTCCTCATCGGCTTCATCGAAAGCATGGCCGATTTCGGCAATCCGCTGGTGCTCGGCGGCAGCCATGGCGTGCTCTCGACCGAAATCTTCTTCGCCGTCGTCGGCGCGCAGAACGATCCGTCCCGTGCGGCCGTGCTCGCCATCATCCTGCTCTGCTTCACGCTTTCGGCCTTCCTCGCCCAACGCTACTGGCTTGCCGGCAAGAACTATTCGACCGTGACCGGCAAGGGCGACTCCGGTGCCCACAGCGCGCTGCCACGCTCCATTTCGATCGGCGTCCACGCCATCGTCATTCCCTGGATGATCTTCACCGTCGTCGTTTACGGCATGATCCTCTTCGGCGGCTTCGTGAAGACCTGGGGTCTCGACAACTCGCTGACGCTCGACCACTACGCCAAGGCCTTCTCGATCTCGTTTGCCGACGGCGCAATCGCCTGGACGGGTGTTGCCTGGAACTCCTTCTGGACGACCATGGAGATCTCGCTGATCGCAGCACCACTGACGGCTATGGTCGGGTTGCTGACGGCCTATCTGATCGTGCGCCAGCGTTTCGCCGGCCGTGATGTCTTCGAGTTCGCGCTGATGCTGAGCTTTGCCATTCCCGGCACCGTCATCGGCATCAGCTACATCATCGCCTTCAACCTGCCGCCGCTCGAAATGACCGGCACGGCGCTGATCCTCGTCGCCTGCTTCGTCTTCCGCAACATGCCGGTCGGCGTGCGCGGCGGCATCGCGGCGATGAGCCAGCTCGACAAGAGCCTCGACGAGGCGTCGCTGACGCTTCGGGCAACGAGCTTCCGCACCTTGCGCAAGGTCATTCTACCGCTCCTGCGTCCGGCGATCGTCGCGGCACTCGTCTACTCCTTCGTCCGGGCGATCACCTCGATCAGCGCCGTCGTCTTCCTCGTCAGCGCCGAGTACAACATGGCCACCGCCTATATCGTCGGCCTTGTCGAGAACGGCGAGTTCGGCGTCGCGATTGCCTACTCCTCCGCCCTCATCCTGGTGATGATCACCGTCATCACCGGCCTGCAACTTCTCGTCGGCGAGCGCCGGCTGCGGCGGGAAAACCGCGTCCTCAGTGCCGCACCCGCCCGCCCGGCCGCCACCACCATCTCCCAGGAGAAAACCGCATGAGCACTCCCACGAACACCCCGCGAACCGGTTCGGTCGTCTTTGAGAACGTGCGCAAGCAGTTCGGTGCCTTCACCGCCATCCATGACCTGTCGCTGACCATCGAACCCGGCACGCTGGTCACCCTGCTTGGGCCCTCGGGCTGCGGCAAGACGACGACGCTGCGCATGCTGGCCGGCCTCGAACATCCATCCGCCGGCCGGATCCTGATCGGCGGCAAGGACGTCACCATGCTGCCGGCCAACGAGCGTGACGTCTCGATGGTGTTCCAGTCCTATGCGCTCTTCCCGCACATGTCGGCGCTCGACAATGTCGCCTATGGCCTTGAATCCTCCGGGATCAAGAAGAAGGAAGCGCGCGAGCGCGCTGAAGAGGGCCTGCAGCTCGTCGGTCTCGGCGGCCTCGGCCAGCGGCTTCCAGCCGAGCTCTCGGGCGGCCAGCAGCAACGCGTCGCCGTTGCCCGGGCGCTGGTGCTCGAGCCGCAGGTGCTTCTGCTCGACGAACCGCTGTCGAACCTCGACGCGCGGCTGCGCCGCAAAGTGCGCACGGAAATTCGCGAGTTGCAGCAACGGCTCGGCTTCACCGCCGTCTACGTCACCCACGACCAGGACGAGGCGCTTGCCGTTTCCGACCGCATCATCGTCATGAAGGACGGCGCAATCGCGCAGCAAGGCGCACCGCGCGACCTCTACGAGGCGCCGGCCTCCACCTTCATCGCCGACTTCATGGGCGAAGCCAATGTGCTGCCTTGCGAGATCACGGCCGCCGAAGCCGGTCAGGCGACGATCCGGATCGGCGGCTTCGAGCATCGGCTGCCGTCGAAGAGCGCCCGGCCCGGACCTTCGAAGCTGGCGGTGCGGCCCAACGCGATCACCCTGACGCCGGCCAAGGGTGCTGCCCTATCCGGCACGATCAGCAGCGCCGCCTATCTCGGTGGCCACGTCGAATACGAGGTCGAGACGGCGACCGGCCTCCTGTTTGTTGTCGATCAGGCAGTCGAGGACATGTTATCTCCGGCAACAGAGGTCGCGATCGGTTTTCGCCACCGCGGTCTGGCTTTGATTGACGCATGACTTTTTAAAGCTGAGTACGAAAAGGACACCTTGCATGACTGCTGAAATTGCCGGCCTCGACGCCCGGTTCGCGCTTGCCAAATCCATGGCCGAGGAGGCCGGCCGGCTCGCCTACGATTACTTCCTGAAGCGGGAAACGCTCGTCATCGAAACCAAGCGCGACGCCCACGACGTCGTGTCGATCGCCGACCGCAACGTCGAGACGTTGATCCGCGACAAAATCGCGGCCGCGTATCCGGACGATGGCGTGCTCGGAGAGGAGCATGGACTTCTCGACGGCACATCCGGCTTCACCTGGGTGCTCGATCCGATCGACGGCACCACGCCCTTCGTCAACGGCATGCCAAACTGGTGCGTCTCGATTGCGGTGGTCTATGCGGAGAAACCCGTTATCGGCGTGATCCACTCGCCCTGCCACCAGGAAATCTATGCCGCTGCAACCGGCCGGGGCGCGACGCTGAACGGCAAGCCGCTTCGTCTCGATGGCTCGCGCACGATCCGCAACGCCGTCACCGGGCTCGGCGCCAACGACCAGGTAAAACCCGGCGAGATGGGCGCGATCGTCGAGCGCCTGCTTTCGAACGGCGGCAACTTCATGCGCAACGGCTCCGGCGCGCTGATGATCGCCTACGTCGCCGCCGGCCGGCTCGTCGGCTACTACGAGCCTTACATGCATGCCTGGGATTGCCTCGGCGGCTATTGCCTGGTGAACGAAGCCGGCGGCTGGACCTTGCCGTTCCCGGCGCGCGGCGCGGCTCTCAGCGAGTGGGCGCCGGTCGTGGCGGCTGCACCCGGTGCTGTCGACGATCTGCTGAAAGTCGCCAGGCTCGACAAGGCGGCCTGATCAACCCTGCGGCTCACCGGTGGGCTTGTCGGTCTTCAGCCCGAACAGCCCGCCGATCTCCATCGGGAACGGGAAGACAATCGTCGAGTTCTTCTCGCCGGCAATAACGTTGAGGGTGCTCAGATAACGCAACTGCATTGCCTGAGGCTGCCGGGCGAGGATCTCGGCGGCCTCCAGCAGCTTGGCGGCCGCCTGCTGCTCGCCCTCGGCATTGATCACCTTGGCGCGCCGCTCGCGCTCGGCCTCGGCCTGGCGGGCGATGGCGCGGATCATGCTCTCATTGATGTCGACATGCTTGATTTCGACGGTCGCGACCTTGATGCCCCAGGCGTCCGTCTGGCTGTCGAGGATCTTCTGGATATCCTCGTTCAGCCGGTCGCGCTCGGCCAGCATCTCGTCGAGATCATGTTTGCCGAGCACCGAGCGCAGGGTGGTCTGCGCCAGCTGGCTGGTCGCCATCATGAAGTCCTCGACCTGGATCGTCGATTTTTCCGCATCGATCACCCGGAAATAGATGACGGCGCTGACCCGGACGGACACGTTGTCATGGGAGATGACGTCCTGGCTCGGCACATCCAGCACCCGGGTCCTGAGATCGACCCGCACCATCTGCTGAACATAGGGCACGAGGAGGATCAGGCCCGGCCCCTTGACCCCGGTGAAGCGGCCGAGCGTGAAGATCACGCCGCGTTCGTATTCGCGCAGAATGCGGATCGAGTAGGCGATGACGAGAATGACGAGCACCAGCAACGCGGCAAAAGGAGCAAGGCTCCCGAACATGTCCATGATCATTCCTCCATTCAGGGCGCTTCCGTGGCGGCCCCACCGGATCCGCGGCGCTATACCTTCTGCCCGTCGCGGATCACTTCGAGCGTCAGTCCGTTCCGCCCGATGACCTTTACATCCTCACCCTTCGACAGCATTTCCGTGCTGACGGCCTGCCAGCGTTCGCCGTGGGCAATCACGTAGCCGGCCGGCCCCGTCCAGCTCTCGACCTTGCCGGCAAGGCCGATCATCTGTTCGCCGCCGGTCACCACCGCATGGTGGCGCGAGCTGAAGGCGAGGCGCGCGACCAGCAGGCTGAAAGCGAGGCTGGCGACAGCGAGCGCCGCCAGCACGGACCAGGAGACCTGCAGCCCCGGCGTATCCGTGTCGAAGAGGATGGCGGCACCCAGAACCAGTGCCACGCTGCCGCCGGCGCCGAGCACGCCGAAGGTTGGCGAATGCGCCTCGGCGACCATCAATCCGATCCCAAGCAGGATCAGCCCGATGCCGGCGTAGCTGACGGGCAGCACCGAAAGCGCATAGAGCCCGAGCAGCAGGCAGATGCCGCCAATGGTGCCTGGCGCTACCGAGCCCGGAGACAGGAACTCGAAAATCAGGCCGTAAATTCCGATCATCATCAGGATGACCGCAATATTGGGATCGGTGATCACCGACAGCAGCCGGGTGCGCCAGTCCGGTACGAAATCCTCGACGGCTAGCCCCGCCGTATCGAGCGCAACCTCCTGCTGTCCGACGCGTACCGTCCGGCCGTGCGCCTGTTTCAGGAGGTCGGCGACATCGGCCGCGGTGAAATCGACGACCTTCTCCCGGACCGCAGCTTCGGCCGAGAGGCTTGCGGCCTCGCGCACCGCCTTTTCGGCCCAGTCGGCATTGCGCCCGCGCAATTCGGCCAGCCCACGGATGTAGGCGACGGCATCATTGACGAGCTTCGCCTCGGCAGCGCTCCGCGCCGCCGGTTGTTTGTCGGCGTCCTTGCCGGCATCGCCGTCCTTGCCCTGACCGAACATGTCGCCGCCGATCGCGATCGGCGTCGCGGCACCGAGGTTCGTTCCCGGCGCCATGGCGGCCACGTGGCTGGCATAGAGGATATAGGTGCCGGCGCTCGCCGCCCGCGCGCCGCTCGGCGCGACATAGCTCGCAACGGGCACGGGGGATGCAAGGATCGCGCGGATGATCTCGCGCATCGAAGTGTCGAGACCGCCCGGCGTATCCATCTGCAGGACCACCAGCGGAAGGCGGCGCTCTTCCGCCTTCGTCAGCCCGCGCTTGACATATTCAGCGGTCGCTGGGCCGATGGCGCCGTTGACATGCAAAACCAAGGCGACCCGATCGTTTTCGGCCCGCGGCGAAGCTGGAAACGCGAAGGACAAGATCAACAAAAACAACAGCGTGAGGGTTCGCAACATCCGTCGTCAAAGCCTCGCATGCCGGCACCTCCAAGGAAGCGCTCTCACGGCATAATAGCACAACACAAGGTTTGGACGAAGCGAGGGCTGCTACTGCCTCGGCAGCATCCTCGCGGCAACACGGTCTTGCTGCGACGTGATGACAAGTCCGGCGATCGGGGTTATCTGCTAGTTTCCTTTTCGCAATGATACGTCACTGCTTGAGCCTCCGCGATTTCGACCAGAACAGGATCCACAGGTTTGGAGACGACCCTCTATCAGCCGATCAAGAACTTCCTCGAAACCCGCGGCTATAGCGTCAAGGGCGAGATCGGCGGATGTGACATCGTCGCGCTCAGCGACGACGAACCGCCGCTGGTGGTCGTGTGCGAACTGAAGCTGAGCTTCAATCTCGAACTGATCCTTCAGGCGGTCGACCGCGCCACCGCCGGCGACGAGGTGTGGGTCGCCGCTCGTGTCTCGACCAAGGGCAAGGGACGGGAAAGCGACCGGCGCTTCCGCGATCTCTGCCGCCGGCTCGGGTTCGGCATGCTTTCGGTCGCCGACAACGGCCTGGTCGACGTCATTCTCGCGGCTTCCGCAGTGATGCCGCGCAAGAACAACAGGAAACGGGGGCGCCTGATCAGCGAGCACCGCCGCCGCAAGGGCGATCCGACCGCAGGTGGTGCCACCCGCACGCCGATCATGACCGCCTATCGGCAGCAGGCGCTTGCCTGCGCCGCCGCGTTGCAAGCGGGCCAGCAACGACCGCGCGACCTGCGCCCCGTCGCGCCGGATGCGGCCAAAATCCTGCTCAGCAACGTCTACGGCTGGTTCGACCGGGTCGATCGCGGCGTCTATGCGCTGTCGCAACAGGGCGCCGAGGCGCTTCGCCGCTGGCCGCCGCTCGAGGTGGCAACGGTTACAGCCGTCGAGGCATCCGAAGCATGACGCAGCCTGGAGCCATCCGGTGAACCCCGCGCTTCGCCTTCTCTACCTTTGCCTCGCATGGTTGATGGTCGGTCTCGGCGTCATCGGCGTCTTCCTTCCGATCCTGCCGACAACGCCGTTCCTGCTGCTGGCGGCCGGGCTCTTTGCCCGCGCCTCGCCGCGGCTGGAGCAATGGCTGCTCAACCACCGCGTCTTCGGGGCATCCTTGCGGCTGTGGCGTGAAAAGGGGGCGATCTCCCGCCGGGCCAAGACCGGCGCCGTGAGCCTGATGGCCGCAAGCTTCGGCCTCTTTCTCTTCTTCGGCAATCCCAGCCTCTTGCTCGCCGCGATGGTCGCAGGCGCGATGGCGCTGCCCGC
Organism: Ensifer adhaerens; assembly: GCF_002007205.1. GTDB lineage: Bacteria > Pseudomonadota > Alphaproteobacteria > Rhizobiales > Rhizobiaceae > Ensifer > Ensifer adhaerens_D. The sequence goes on along the minus strand of NZ_LAZS01000009.1, from coordinate 255,042 downwards.
CCTCTTCATCCTGACGCGCCCGGCGGAATAGCCGGTCGGCACGGGGCCAGAAAACCAGGCTCGCCCAAGCGGGAAACGATACTTTTATTCTCAAGTAATACTTGATCGCGCGCGAAATAGTCGAAATATTCTCGGCCGGCACACGCTATAAGCGCATCCATCGACAGTTAGTGTTTTTGTAAATCAAAATATACTTCGAACAACTCAAGAACAAAGTTGTACAAATGTGCAATTTCCGCAGCCGCGCACCTGCTCGCGCGTTTGCCCGGCCGTTTTCCCCCGTACCCGACCCGCGACCACGCAACGTGCAGTGGTTTCACACACCGAGAACGGCCGTGGAAACGTTTCGGCGGCCTTCACACGGACCTGCGAAACGCAGATAGACCCCCAAATCTGACGATTGGCGATTGACAAGCCAGTCCCGTTGGCTCCATCTATTGCATTACAAAGGCAGCAATTCCTTAATAAAGGAATATGTGGAGGAGCACATGCCTGACATGCTGGTGAGCTTGTACGCGCCGATCCTCGGTGAACTCAAGCGAAGAACCGAAACCGACAAGGTGACGATCCGTCCGGCCTTGCCGCCGGAAATGGGCCTGGTCGTCGACTGGGTGCGGGAGAATTTCAGCGAGAACTGGGCGAGCGAGGTGACTGTCGCCTTCACGCGCAGGCCCGTCGCCTGTCTTATCGCGGTTGATGACGGCAAGCTCGTCGGCTTCGCCTGCTACGACACGACCGCCCCCGGCTTCTTCGGCCCGACCGGCGTCGATCCCGCAACCCGCGGCAAAGGCATCGGCGTCGCCCTGCTTTCCGGCTGCCTCGACACCATGAAGACGCTTGGCCACGCCTATGCCTTCATCGGCGATGCCGGCCCCGTCGATTTCTACGCAAAGACCGTCGGCGCCGTGCCGATTCCCGCCCCGGACAAGGGGATCTACCAGGGCATGCTGCGTCGCCCTTCCAAGTAATTCTCAGTATCGGAGCCTCCCAATGTCCTCGACACCCCTCGCCCTTTTTGTCGGCCTTCCGAACCCTACGCTTTCGGACGACGAGTTCGCCCTGTTCCGCGAAACCAACCCGCTCGGCCTCTTCGTCGGCCGCCGCAACCTGCGTGATCCGCACCAGGCGAAGGTTCTGATCGAACGCTTCCGCGAAGCGGTCGGCCGCGAAGACGCCCCTGTTTTCACCGACCAGGAGGGCGGCCGCGTCCAGCACCTCGATGCCGGTCCCTGGCCGCTGTTCCGCTCCTTCGGCGAATTCGCCGAGCTCGCCCGCCACGATTTTGCCCTCGGCAAGAAGGCGCTGCGCCTGTCGAGCCAGGCCATGGGCACGATGATGACGGAACTGGGTCTTTCAAGCGGCTGCTCGCCGGTGCTCGACCTCGTCTTTTCGACGACGAGTTCGGTCATCGGCGCCCGTTCGTTCGGCGCCGATCCAGACTTCATCGCAGCGCTCGGCCGCGAAGTGGTCGACGGCCTGCTCGAAACCGGCAACATGCCTGTCATGAAGCACATCCCCGGCCATGGCCGCGCGACGCGCGATTCGCACAAGGAGCGCCCGGTCGTCGACGCCTCGCGCGAATTGCTGACCTCCACCGACTTCAAGCCCTTCGTCGCGTTGCGCGACACGCCCTGGGCCATGGTAGCGCACGTCGTCTACTCGGCTTTCGACAAGGATCTGCCGGCGTCGATCTCGCCGGTCATGCACGACGTCATCCGCAACAACATGGGTTACGACGGCGTGCTCGTCTCCGACTGCATCTTCATGGAATCGCTGCGCGGCACACTGCCGGAACGCGTTCGCCAGGTGCTCGATGCCGGTTCCGACATTGCGCTGCACAGCCACGGCACGCTCGCGGAAAGCGAAGCGGCAGCCAAGGCCGCAAGGCCGCTGACTGAAGCCGCCCAGAAACGCATCGCGGCAGGCAAGGCGCGCCTCGGCACGCTGAAGGTCGACGTGCGCGCAGCCCATGCCGAGGTCGAGGACATTTTCAACAGCGCCCTCGTCGCCTGACCGAAACAAGAAATCCTAGCGATCTAAAAGGGGAACTACCGTGAAAAAATCGCTTCTCGGCGCCGCCACCGCGCTCGCCCTCATCGCCGGTCCGGCCGCCGCACAGTCCGTGCTGACTGCCAATATCGAACCGGCGACCACCTGGGTTCGCAACTTCAACCCGTTCAACCAGACGTCCGCGCGCCAGAGCACGCTCGACTTCATCTACGAGCCGCTGGTCGTCTTCAACCGCTTCGACGGCAACAAGCCGGTCTTCCGTCTGGCGGAAAGCTTCAAGCTTGCGGACGACCTGAAGTCGATCGAGTTCAAGCTCCGCCCGAACCTGAAATGGTCGGACGGCAAGCCGCTGACGGCGGCCGATGTCAAGTTCACCTACGACTACCTGAAGAAGTTCCCGGCGCTCGACTTCGTCAGCATCTGGACCTTCATCACCGGCGTCGAAGCCGTTGACGGTGAGACCGTCCGCTTCACGCTCGCCAATCCGAGCTCGCTTGCCGCCGAGCAGCTGGCGCAGCTGCCGATCGTGCCCGAGCATGTCTGGAAGGACATCGGCGAGCCGGTCACCTTCGCCAACGAGACGCCCGTCGGCAGCGGTCCGCTGACCGAAATCCCGCGCTTCACCGGCCAGACCTACGACCAGTGCCGCAACCCGCACTATTGGGACGCGGCAACGCTCAAGGTCGACTGCGTGCGCTTCCCGCAGCTGGCCGACAACAACCAGATCCTGACGGCGACCGCGTCGGGCACGCTCGACTGGGGCGTTTCCTTCATCCCCGACATCGAGAACGTCTATGTCGCCAAGGATCCGGAGCACTTCCACTTCTGGTATTCGCCGAGCAGCATGGTCGCCTTCCTGTTCAACCAGGAAACCGCGAACGAAAACAACCGCAAGGCCTTCAACGACGTGAAGTTCCGGCGCGCTGCCTCGATGGCGCTTGACCGCGGCACCATGGTCGACGTCGCCGGCTACGGCTATCCGACGCTCAACGAAGATCCGGCCGGCATGGGCGAACTCTACAAGAGTTGGGCCGATCCGTCGGTCGCCGCCGATTTCGGGAAATACGGCAAGTACGACGCGGATGCCGCCAAGGCGCTGCTCGACGAGGCCGGCTATGCCGACAAGGACGGCGACGGCTTCCGTGACAATCCGGACGGCAGCAAGATCTCCTTCTCGATCATCGTACCGAGCTCCTGGACCGACTGGATCGACACGGTGACGATCGCCGTCGAGGGCCTGCAGGCCGTCGGCCTCGATGCCAAGATCGAAACGCCGGAGGAAGCCGTCTGGACCGGCAACCTGATCAACGGCACCTTCGACGCGGCGATCAACAGCCTGCCGGCATCGGCCTCGCCCTACTACCCCTACAAGCGCGCCTTCAGCGCATCGGACAAGGGCAAGACCCGCTTTACCTCGCAGCGCTGGTTCAGCCCGGAAGTCGAAGCGCTTCTGACCGAGTTCACCCAGACCGCCGACCCTGCCAAGCAGAAGGAAGCGATGAACAAGGCGCAGCGCATCGTCGCCGAAAACATGCCCATGATGCCGGTGTTCAACAACCCGAACTGGTACCAGTACAACACCAAGCGCTTCAAGGGCTGGGCGACGGCGGAAAACCCCTTCGTCAATCCGTCGATCACCCGCAACAACCCGGCGCGTCTCCTGCACCTGCTGGCGCTTGAACCGGTGAAGTAACGCGATCGCAGGCATGGTGCCCTCGCAGACGATGTTCCGCGAGGGCACCATGTCGTGATCCGGCAACTGTGGCGGCCGGCCTTCGTCCGCCACCCGGTCGTCCTGGGGCCTGCCCTGAAGACGATCTGACAAGAAGACAGCCCTGCCGCCTGACGCCCTCTGCGGCGGCCGCAGTCGATGGAGTTCCCGATGGCCTTTCTGCTACGCCGCCTCTGCTTCTACCTGGCGGCCTTCGTCGCGGCGGCGACGATCAACTTCTTCCTGCCGCGGCTGATGCCCGGCGACCCGGTGCAGATCATGTTTTCGAGCGCCGGCGCCGAGTTGCCGCCCGAAAGCCTGCAGGCCCTGAAACTCACCTTCGGCTTCGTCGACGGCCCGCTCTGGCAGCAGTACCTCACCTATCTCGGCAGCATCTTCAGCGGCGACCTCGGCCGCTCGATCAAATATTTCCCACTGCCGGTGACGACAGTGCTCGGCAATGCGCTGATCTGGACCGTCGGCCTGATGGGCACGGCCACCATCGTCAGCTTCGCGCTCGGCACCTTCCTCGGCATTCTCGCCGCCTGGCGGCGCGGCAGCCTCTTCGACGTCATCGTTTCCGTCGGCGCGATCTTTGCCACGTCGGTGCCGGCCGTCGTCACTTCGCTGATCGTCGTCTTCACCTTCGGCTTCACGCTCGGCTGGTTCCCGACCGGCTACTCCGCCGACCCGGCGCTCGATCCGGCCTTCACCTTCGAATATCTCGGCAGCGTGCTCTATCACGGCATCCTGCCGATGCTGACGCTCTGCGCCGTCCTGACCGGCGGCTTCGCTGTGACCATGCGCAACAACATGATCAACCTGCTCGGCGAGGACTACATCGTCATGGCCCGCGCCAAGGGGCTGTCCGACAGCCGCGTTATGCTCTGGTATGCCGCCCGCAACGCGCTGCTGCCGACCGTATCGAGCCTTGCCATCGCCATCGGCACGGTGCTCGGCGGTTCGCTGGTCACCGAGGTGGTGTTCAACTATCCCGGCCTCGGCAACATCCTCTACCAGGCGATCCTCGCCCGCGATTACCCCGTCATCCAGGGACAGCTCTTGATCATGACCGCCACCATGCTCATCGCCAATTTCGTCGTCGATGTCAGCTACGTGCTGCTCGACCCGCGACTGAAGAGGGCGTGATATGAAGACCTCCTCCTTTCCGCTCATCCACAACCGCAAGGCCATGGTCGGGGCGCTGATCGTAGCATTCATCTTGGCTGTCGCGATCGCAGCCCCCTTGTTGACCTCCTATGACCCGGGCGCGCGCGTCGGACGGCCGCATCAGTCACCGTCGCTCGAGCACTGGCTCGGTACCACCCGTATCGGCCAGGACGTCTTCGCCCGCCTCATCTACGGCGCACGCACGTCGCTCGCCGTCGGCTTCGGCGCCGGGCTTCTCATCACCATTGTTGGCACAGCACTCGGCATCATCGCCGGCTATCGCGGCGGCAAGATCGACGAGGTCATCAGCTTCTTCACCAACATGGTGCTGGTCGTGCCGAACCTGCCGCTGCTGCTCGTGCTCGCCGCCTTCATCGGCCAGGCAAGCCCGTGGGTCATCGCGCTCATTCTCGGCTGCACGTCCTGGGCCTGGGGTGCCCGCGTCACCCGCGCAGAGACGCTGTCGGTCAAACAGAAGGACTATGTGAAGTCCGCCGAGATGATGGGCGAGCCCCGCTGGCGCATCATGACCTTCGAGATCTTCCCCAACCTCATCTCTATCGTCGGCATCAACTTCATCGGCAGTGTGATCTTCGCGATCATCACCCAGGCGACGCTCGAGTTCCTGGGCCTCGGCGATCCCAAGGTCGTTTCCTGGGGCACGATGCTCTATGCGGCGCAGAAGGCGTCTGCCCTTTCGGTCGGCGCCTGGTGGGACATCCTGACGCCGTGCTTCGCACTCGCCTTCCTCGGCATCGGCCTGTCGCTGCTCAACTTCGCCGTCGACGAGATCGCCAATCCGCGGCTTCGCACCGGCAACCGGCTCGGCCGCTGGTCTGCCCTTATCCGCTCCGGGGAGGGCCGCCTGTGACCGCACCTCTGCTTTCGGTCAAGAACCTGACCATTGACTACATTGGGGAGACCGACGACTTCCGCGCCGTCGACAATGTCAGCTTCGACGTTGCCCCTGGCGAGGTCTTCGGCCTTGCCGGCGAGAGCGGCTGCGGCAAGAGCACGATCGCCTTTGCCATCAGCCGGCTGCACAAGCCGCCGGCGCTGATCCGCAAGGAAAGCGCGATCCTGCTCGATGGCCGCAATGTGCTCGACCTCGACCAGAGGGATCTCGCCGACTTCCGCTGGCGCGAAGTGGCGATGGTGTTCCAGAGCGCGATGAATTCGCTGAACCCGGTCCTGCGGATCGAGCAGCAGTTCTACGACGTGCTGAGGACGCATAAGCGCATCACCCGCGCGCAGGCGCGCGACCGAACCGCCGAGATGCTCAAGCTCGTCGATATCTCGCCGGACCGCATGCGCGACTATCCGCATCAGTTTTCCGGCGGCATGCGCCAGCGCATCGTGATCGCCATCTGCCTGGCGCTCGATCCGCGGCTGATCGTCATGGACGAGCCAACGACGGCGCTCGACGTCGTCGTGCAGCGCGAAATCCTGCAGCGGATCAACGAACTCCGCCGCAAGCTCGGCTTTGCCGTGCTCTTCATCACCCACGATCTTGGGCTGATGGTGCAGTTCTGCGACCGCATCGGCATCATGCTCGGCGGTAAGCTGGTCGAACAGGGCACTGCCGACGCCATCTACCGGACACCGGAGCACGACTACACGAAAAAGCTCTGGGCCTCCTTCCCCTCGCTGCACGGAGGCGTTCTTCGATGACCGGCATGTCCGCACCCATTCTGACGCTCGACAAGGTCAGCAAGACCTTCGGCAATGGCCCGGGCGCCGTGCGCGCCGCGCGTTCTATCTCGTTCTCGCTGCATGCCGGGCGGGCACTTGCCGTGGTCGGCGAGTCCGGCAGCGGCAAGACCACCTGCGCCCGCATCGCCATGCGCGAATACGAGCCGAGCGAAGGACGGCTGCTCTACAAGGGCAAGCCCGTCGACGCGGCCGGTGCCAGGGAAATCGCCGACTATCGCCGCTCGGTTCAGATGATCTTCCAGGATCCCTTCGCTTCGCTCAATCCGGCCCACACCATCGCCTACCACCTGAAGCGGCCGCTGATGCTGCATCGTGCTGACATCAGGGGTGCGGCGGTCGACGAAGAGATCAGGGCCCTGCTTCGGCAGGTGAAGCTCGATCCTGAAATCGTCGCGCCGAAGTACCCGCACGAGCTCTCCGGCGGCCAGCGCCAGCGCGTCAACATCGCTCGGGCGCTCGCGGCCAAGCCCGAGGTCATCGTCGCCGACGAGCCGACCTCGATGCTCGACGTTTCCGTGCGGCTCGGCGTGCTCAATCTCTTGAGCGAAATGAAGCGCGACATGAACCTCGGCCTGCTCTACATCACCCACGACATCGCGACCGCCCGCTATGTCGCCGAGGATATCGCGGTGATGTATGCAGGCCAGATCGTCGAATGGGGCAACACCGGCAAGGTCATCGACAACCCGGCCCATCCCTATACCAAGCTGCTGCTTTCGGCGGTGCCCGATCCGGACATCCGCTTCGACGATCCGAACGCGCAGGTCAGTTCCGCGGAAGCGGATGAAACCCGCCGCCGCTCGGCCGCGACGCAGGAGACGGTCCGCGAGGTAGGGCCCGATCATTTCGTGCGCGCGGCCTGAACCGCCTGCCGATAGCGTCAAACAAAAAACGCCCCGCAAACCGCGGGGCGTTTTTTTGTTGGTCGCGAAAAGCGCAACCCCGTCGATTTGGCCCGGCGCCCTCACGCGCGCCGGGCTCGAAAATCAGGCGGCTTCGCGCTTTTCGACGTCGGTCGGGACCTTGGAAATCGTCTTCAGGATCTGCGAGGCGATCTGGTAGGGGTCGCCCTTGGAGTTCGGGCGGCGGTCTTCGAGATAGCCCTTGTAGTCGTTGTTGACGAAGCTGTGCGGAACGCGGATCGACGCGCCACGGTCAGCCACGCCATAGCTGAACTGGTGGATCGAAGCGGTTTCGTGCTTGCCGGTCAGGCGCATGTGGTTGTCCGGGCCGTAGACGGCGATGTGATCGGCGCGAGCCTCGGCGAAAGCAGCCATCAGCTCTTCGAAGTATTCCTTGCCGCCGACTTCGCGCATATAGGCGGTCGAGAAGTTGGCGTGCATGCCCGAGCCGTTCCAGTCGGTTTCGCCGAGCGGCTTGCAGTGGTATTCGACGTCGATGCCGTACTTTTCCGTCAGGCGCTGCAGCAGGTAGCGGGCAAGCCAGATTTCGTCGGCGGCCTTGCGCGAGCCCTTGCCGAACACCTGGAATTCCCACTGGCCCTTGGCGACTTCGGCGTTGATGCCTTCATGGTTGATGCCGGCAGCCAGGCAGATGTCGAGGTGCTCTTCGACGATCTTGCGCGCCACGTCGCCGACGTTGCCGAAGCCGACGCCACAGTAGTAGGGACCTTGCGGCGCGGGGTAGCCGGCGTCCGGGAAGCCGAGCGGGCGGCCGTTCTGATAGAAGAAATACTCCTGCTCGAAGCCGAACCAGGCGCCGTCGTCATCGAGGACCGAAGCGCGGGTGTTGGTCGGATGCGGCGTCTTGGCATCGGGCATCATGACTTCGCAGAGGACGAGAACGCCGTTCTTGCGCTCCGGATCCGGATAGACGGCAACCGGCTTCAGCACGCAGTCCGAGCTGCTGCCTTCGGCCTGCATCGTCGAGGAACCATCAAAGCCCCAAAGCGGCAGCTGCTCAAGCTGCGGAAAAGCGTCGAATTCCTTGATCAGGGTCTTGCCGCGCAGGTTCGGGGTGGGCTTGTAACCGTCGAGCCAGATGTATTCGAGCTTAAACTTTGTCATTTCGTTCTCTCACATGACGCCAGGAATGGCTTGGTTCCGAAGCGGTTGGGCAATCCAGATTGGCTGCCCGACGACCGATGCCAATTAAGAAGCATTAATCGTGCCAACTCGGATTAAGCGTCGAGAATCCAGAAAAAAGCGTCATTAGAGGCAGGTGCGAGGGCTGCCGAACCGATACCACAGCGCAAGGAAGCAGCGATTCGCACAAAAAATAGGCAAAACCTGCCCGACTCCGCGGCAAAATAGGGCGGCAAGACTGCGATCGCCGATCCAGCGCCACCAGATGCCGGCGATTGCCTGCAAAACGTGCAGTGGCGCAATCAACCGAACAGCTCAGCTTCAACGCCCGACGACGCATTGGCGCATGATCGTGGGCAGAACCTTGAAAAGCCGTTCGTCATCGCATTGGGAAACGTTGAAGCGCAGGAAGTCGTTGGCCGTGCCGGCATGGGAAAAGACGTTTCCGGGCGCCAGCACGATCTCCTGCTGCAGCGCCTTCTGCGCCACCGCGGCCGCATCGATACCGGCGGGCAGGCGGCACCAGAGGAACATGCCGGCCTGGGGCTCGATCCATGGCGTGATGCCGATCTCGCCGAGCCGCGCCGCTGTGTCTGTCATCGCCCGCGTCAGGCGCTGGCGCAGCGCCTCCATATGCTTGCGATAGCTGCCGTCCTTGAGCATCGAAAAGACCAGCTCGGCCGCAAGGCTCGGTCCGCCGAAGGTGGTGGCGACCTTCAGGTCGATGAGCCCCTCGATCCAGTCGCGCGGCGCGGCAATGAAACCGCAGCGGATGGAGGCAGAGAGGGTCTTCGAAAAGCTGCCGATCTGCACGACACGGTCAAGCCCGTCGAAGGCAGCGAGCCGCGGCGCCGGCGTATGCTCGAAATCCGCGAAGATATCGTCCTCGACGACCGTCAAGCCGGCCTGTTCGGCAAGCTTGAGCAGACGATGGGCAATGACCGGCGAGAGCGTGGCGCTTGTCGGATTGTGAAGCCCGGAATTGGTGATGTAGAGCCGCGGCCGGTGGGTTGCGAGAACCTCAGCGAATTTCTCGAGATCGGGCCCCGAAGGCGTATAGGGCACGCTCACGACCTCTGCCCGATGGGCGCGCAGCAGAGCATGGAAATTGAAATAGCAGGGGTCGTCGACCACGACCGTATCGCCTGGCTCAATCAGGAAGCGGCAGAGCAGATCGATCGCCTGCGTCCCGGATTCCGTCAGGATGATCTGGTCGGGCGAGGCCTCGACGCCATGCTCGCCAAGACGACGCGCCAGAAGCTGGCGCAACGGCCGATGGCCAAGCGGCGTTCCATAATCCGTCAGCCCGCTCGCCTCCAGCCGGGAGGATGATTTGAGTGCGCGGCGAATGGCGGCCTCCGGCATCCAGCTCGGCGGCAGCCAGCCACAACCCGGCTTCAGCACGCTGTCGCCCGTTTCCAGCGCCTGGCGCGACACCCAGAGCGGATCGACGGCGCGGTCGAGCCGCGGTCCGATTTCGGCCAGAGACAGGGGTGCCAGCGGCGCCGACACGAAGAAACCGGCGCCGGGCTTCGAGCGGATGACCCCTTCGGCGACCAGCCGCTCATAGGCTTCGACGACGGTCGACTTGGAAACGTGCATGGTCTTGGCGAAGGCGCGGATCGACGGAAGCTTGGCGCCGGGCGTCAGGACGCGCCCCGAAATCCGCTGCCGGATCGTCGCCATCACCCCTTCGAGCAGCGTTTCGCCACCGATCTCCATCCCCTGAATCGTCATCCGTACTGCCCATCTATCCAATACAGTTTTGTGCAACTGTACCGCATTGTCTCTGGCAAGACCACTCTTTCCGGCCGATACAGGCGAAAAGGAGAATGCTATGGACAAGAGCGCAGACGGTTGGGTGAGCGGTTTTCTCGGGGTGCTGATCTTCAGCGGATCACTGCCGGCGACCCGCGTCGCAGTGATGGACTTTGATCCGGTGTTTCTGACGGTCGCGCGCGCGGCGATCGCCGGCCTGCTCGGCCTGCTGCTGCTTATCGTCTTCCGCCAGCCGCGTCCCGCGCGGGCCGATCTCGTTTCGCTGGTAATCGTCGCCTTCGGCGTCGTGCTCGGTTTCCCGCTGCTAACCGCGCTCGCCTTGCAACATGTCACCTCGGCGCATCTGATCGTCTTCGTCGGCCTTCTTCCGCTGGCAACCGCAATCTTCGGCGTGCTTCGCGCCGGCGAGCGGCCGCGCCCGGCCTTCTGGCTCTTCTCCTCCCTCGGAAGTGCTGCCGTCGTCGGCTTCGCGCTGGTGCAGGGCTTTGCCGCATCGCCCGTCGGCGACCTCCTGATGCTCGGCGCCATCATTGTCTGCGGCCTCGGCTATGCCGAAGGCGCCAGCCTTTCGCGCAAGCTTGGCGGCTGGCAGGTGATCTGCTGGGCGCTGGTCCTGTCCTTGCCGATCATGCTGGCGTTGACGCTCTTCACGCTGCCGGCCTCCTTCGCAACCGTCACGAACGGCGCCTGGGCGGGCCTTGCCTATGTCTCGCTCTTCAGCATGCTCGTCGGCTTCGTCTTCTGGTATCGCGGCCTCGCACTCGGTGGCGTCGCCGGCGTCGGACAATTGCAGTTGCTGCAGCCCTTCTTCGGCCTTGCGCTTGCGGCAACGCTCCTCGGCGAGCCGGTCAGCTGGAGCATGCTGGCCGCGACCGGCGCGATCGTGCTCTGCGTTGCCGGCGCCAAGAAATTCGCGAAATAGGCGGCTTTCGCAGTGCTCCACAGCTCGAAGCGCCTAGGTCACCGACTCATAAAGCGCATCCAGATTTGGCTGAAGGGAGTTTGACGAGAACAAGGTAGTTTATCGCTTCGACGGTAACTACACGTTCCAGATCGTCGACCGGTTCGGCACCGGCTACGTCACCGTGGATCAGATGGCCAGCACGACGCCGATCCCGGAAAGTTCAACGCTACGCCTACGCCGAAGGCCCTACCCTTCAACGACTTCGCTGATCTGCACGATGGGGGCGATGTCGGTATAGCGGGTGACGTCCGCGGCGATCTCTGCGCGGTGGGGACCCAACGCCTCCTCGAATGTCGCCAGACTCGGCGAGTAGACGTGGCACGCCGCGACGAACTCCGGCGCGCTTCCAGGTTCGCGACCCGCAAGGCCCTTGTCGATCTCGTAGCGCAGGCAGGCATCGCCGAGCCGTTCCTGGATCAGCGGCATATGGCGGGTGCGGTAGTAGTCGTGATCGAACTTCGAACCGCCATCGGCCGGATAGTAGACACTCATCTTGATCATGGTCGGGCCCTGCCTGAACGCCTCTCCGAGCGTTCGAGGGGCCTTTCTAGCTCACCGACTCGCAAAGCGCATCCAGATTTTGGCTGAAGCGAGTTTGACGAGAGCAAGATAGTTTTCGCTGTGCTCTTCGATGCGGGTGGCGACGGCACGGAAGTGCTTGAGTTTGCTGAAGAAGCGCTCGACGAGGTTACGGTACAGCTACCGCCAGCAGTTTATGAGTGCGCGACCTAGAGGCGATCGAGCTTCAGCCGGTCGCCGAGCAGATCGAGAAAGCGGCGGATCTTTGCAGATGGGCTCCGCCCCTCCAGCCAGAGCGCATGGATCGGCACCGGAGCAGGCTCGAAGTCTTCAAGGACGGTTCCGACCTTGCCCGCGTCGATCAGATGCTTGATCTGCCAGAGCGGCGAAAAGCCGAGGCCAAGCCCCTCTTCCACCGCCGAATAGATCGCGTTCATCGAGTTGGTGCGAAACGCGCCGCTCACCTTGACCGCACGGGCGCGGCCGTCGACGGTGAACATCCAGACGCCGGGCCGTTCATCGCCCGTGCGCGTGACGCAACGATGCTCAGCGAGGTCCAGCGGGTGCAAGGGCCGGCCGAAGCGGGCGAAATAGGCTGGCGCGCCGAAGACGACGCGGCGAAGCGCACCCAGACGCTTGCCGGTCAGCCCGGAATCCTGGAGATCGCCGATCCGCACGGCCAGATCGAGGCCACTTGCCGCAAGATCGACGAAGGCGTCGGAGAGGTCGAGATCGACCTCGACCCCTGGATATTTCGCCATGTACTCGGCAATAACAGGCATCAGGAACCGCGGCGCAAACAGGTTGGGCGCTCCGAGCCGCAACACCCCTGACGGTTCGGATCGCCGCTGCGCCGCCTCCTCGCGCGCCTCGTGGATCTCCTCCACCGCGGACTTGATACGCCGATAGAAGCTCTCGCCCGCCTCGCTCGGCATCGAGCGGCGGGTCGTACGGTGCACCAGCTCTACTCCGACATCCGCTTCGAGCATGGCGAGCGACCGGCTGACGGTCTGCAGCGGCCTTCCCAGCCGCTTGGCAGCAGCCGTCAGGCTGCCGTGCTCGACGATTGCCAGAAAGGCCTCCAGATCTTCGATGCGGCTCATAAAACAATCCCGTTTTCCGAGAGAATAAATCACATTCCGCGCTGATTGTCCGTCTTCTTGTGCGTCATTAGCTTGATGTCATGACTGATCGACAGCATGAAAGGCAAATCAGATGAAGCAGCGTTCCAACACGGTCCTCGTCGTCGGCGCTACCGGCCGCTTCGCCGGCCTCGTCGTCCCGGAACTGGCGCGACGGGGCGCAAGAGTTCGCGCCCTCGTCCGCGACGAAACGCAGGGCGCGGTTGCAAGATCTCGTGGTGCTGCAGAGGTCGTACTCGGCGATCTGCGCGAGCGCAGAAGCCTCGACCGGGCGCTCGCGGGTGCCGCGGGCGTCTTTCATATAGGCCCCGCCTTTGCGCCGGACGAGGCGGCGATGGGCGTATCGATGGTCGAAGCCGCCGTGCGCGCCGGCGTCAGGAAATTCGTCTTCTCCTCGGTCATCCAGCCGACCCACACGCGACTGAAGAACCATGCGGCCAAGATCCCGGTCGAGGACGCGCTCTATTCTTCACCGCTCGAATACACCATCCTGCACCCGGCAAACTTCATGCAGAACCTTCGCTCCGCCTGGGCGAACGTGCTCGCAACCGGCACCTTCGCCGAACCGTTTCCGACGACGGCGCGCATCGCCCGTGTCGACTACCGCGATGTCGCCGAGGTTGCGGCGATCGCGCTCACCGAGGACCGGCTCGCCTATGCGACGCTGGAACTCTCAGCCGAGGGCCGGCACGACCGCGAGGAAATCGCCCGCATGATGAGCGAAGCGCTCGGGCGCCCGATCTTGGCTGCGGACATCGGCTTTCATGAGTGGGCAAAACCGTTGCGCGGAACGTTCACCGATCATCAGCTCGAGCTGCTCGGGAAAGTCCATGCGCACTATGCGGAGGTGGGGCTTGGCGGCAACAGCCTGACGCTACGCGCAGCCCTTCAGCGCGAACCCCGCAGCCTCGAGCGTTTCATCCGCGAGCTGGCGCAAGCCTAGCGACAAGGACCGTCGGCGCGGCCGGCGGACGGCTAATTCCCTCTTCTTCAAAATCCCGGAGTACATCCCCATGCCAAAGAAACTTCCACACCGGTATCAGGCGATCGTCATGCCATTGGTCCTCTCTGTCCTGATGTCCGCCATCGTCTCCTTCGTCTCGACCGCGAGCGGCAGCGGCCTTCAGCCCGGCCTGTTGGCCTTGTGGCTCAAGGCCTGGATCTTCTCCTGGCTGGTCGCGTTCCCGAGCCTGCTTGTGGTTCTTCCGGTCGTGCGCCGCATCGTGGCGGCGACGGTGGAGCAACCGCGCAGCAGTTCCTGAGGCGGCAGCGTGGTACCCACTCACTCTCGGCGGTCACCCGCCGAGCGCTGCCCCTTCACCGTTCCGGCCTCCCGCTGCCGTCGAGATTTTTAGGATATCTAAAAACGATTGACAGGAAATCGGCGTGCATCCTAGCTTGAGGAGAGACGAGAGGGGACAGACAGTGACGACGGACCATGCCAGCGGCGCATCGACCGGCGAGGCAGAGGCCCCGTCGCTCGGCGATCGCCTGCGCCAGCGGCGCAAGACGCTGAAAATGACGCTTCAGGAGGTCGCCGACGAGGCAGGCTTTTCCGTCGGCTTCATCTCGCAGATCGAGCGCGGCATCACCGTTCCGTCACTGACCTCGCTGATCGCCGTCTGCCGGACCTTGAAGGTCGAGGCCGGCAGCTTCCTCAACCCGCCGAAGGTGGCGACGCCGTTCACCCGCCGCGAACACCGGCCGGTCTATGGCCTCGGCGGAGAAAGCCTCAACGCGGTCTCCTATGAGCGGCTCTCCGCCTCCTTTCCCGGCAATGTGCTCAGAAGCACGATCATCCACGAACCGCCCGGCCATCGCAGCGAGCCGATGTCGCATGAGGGCGAAGAAATCTTCTTCATTCTGAAGGGCGCGCTAACGCTGGAAGTGGACGGCGAGCCGATGGTTCTCGAAGCGGGCGACTCCGCCCATTTCCCGTCATTGCGCGTCCATACGATGTGGAACCACACCAGCGAGCCGACCACGATCCTGCACACCTGCACCATGGACGTCTTCGGCGACGGCGACCCGTCGGGAAGCCCTGCCGGCAGCCTTGCGGTGACCCGCGCCGAGAACCGGCGGGGCGCTTCCGGCAAGATCGAAAGCGAACAAGGAAACTGAGTGGAGAGTGGTGGCGGCCCCATGCGGAGCCAGGCGCCATGCACCCCGGCGCTCGCCGCCAGACGTGGCGCCGGGACACAAATCGGGATGTCGCGCAACGCCCGTCGATAATACCAGTTTAAAACCGACGAAAAATTTTGCATAAGGAATCATCTCAAAAAGGTGATCCTCATGAGCGATCAGGCAACTCTCGATTTTCTTGCACGTGCCATGTCGGGCGACAGCGGTGAGCCGCTCTATCGTCGCCTGGAAGAGGCGATCAAGCAGGCGATCAATGTGTCGACCCTTCGCCGCGGCGCGGTCATCCCCAGCGAACGGGACCTGAGCGAAGGTCTTTCGATCTCGCGCGTGACCGTGCGCAAGGCGATCGAAGGCCTCGTCGCCGACGGCCTGCTCGACCGCCGCCAGGGGGCAAAGACCGTGGTTTCCTCGCGCGTCGAGAAGTCGCTGGCGACGATGACCAGCTTCTCCGAGGATATGCGCTCTCGCGGACTTGAGCCCGGCTGCACCTGGATTTCGCGCGAAATCAGCCGCCCCTCACCCGCCGAAATGATGGCGCTCGGCATTCCCGCGGGAGAAAGGATCGTACGCCTTCGGCGTCTGAGAACCGCCAACGACACCCCGATCGCGATCGAAACGGCATCGCTTCCCGCCCGCTTCGTGCCGGATCCCGACGCCATCGGCGCGTCCTTGTACGAATATCTCGCAGCCCACGGGGCGTTGCCCGTCCGGGCGCTGCAGCGCATGCAGGCAAAGCCTGCGAGCGACGAGGAGCGCCGCCTGCTCGGAACACTCGACGATACGAGCCTGCTCGTCATGGAACGGCGCTGTTTCCTCGCCGACGGGCAGATCGTCGAGTTTACCCAGACCAAGTACCGGGGCGACGTCTACGACTTCGTCATCGAACTGATGCGATAATACCAGTATAATTCCTGTTGCAATCTGGTCTTACACTGTTACCGTGAGGCCTCCATTGGGAGAGCCTGCGTGACCTTCGACATCCACAGCCTCAAGCACGGCCTCATCGTTTCCTGCCAACCGGTGAAGGGCGGCGTCATGGACAATTCCGCCATGGTTGTCGGTTTCGCGCTGGCAGCACTCGACGGCGGCGCAACGGCCCTTCGCATCGAATCCGCGGACTATGTTCGCGCCGTACGCCAGGCGACCGATCGTCCGATCATCGGCCTCGTCAAGCGCGACCTTAAGACTTCGCCGGTGCGCATCACCCCCTTCATCGAGGACGTCGAGGCGCTGGCGAAAGCCGGCGCCGATATCATCGCCTATGATGCTACGGCCCGCGAAAGGCCTGTCGCGACCGGGACGCTGATCGAGCGCATCCACGCCGCCGGCAAGATAGCCATGGCCGATTGCTCTGTTTTCGCCGACGCCGAGCGCGCCCTGGCGGAAGGTGCTGAGATCGTCGGCTCAACCCTTGCCGGTTACACCGGACCGATCGAGCCGACGGAGCCGGACTTCGCGCTCATCGCCGCCATGCGCAGGCTGACCCCCCACGTGGTCGCCGAAGGCTGTGTGCGCACGCCCGAACAGGCCGCTCAGGCGCTTCAGGCCGGGGCCTTCACCGTCGTCGTCGGTTCCGCGATCACGCGGCCCGAGCATGTGACGTCATGGTTCAGGCAGGCCCTCGATCAAACGCTTGCCGGACGCGAGGCCTGAACATGGCTGAGCCCCGGACCGTTCTTGCGATCGATGTCGGCGGCACGAAGATGCTGGCCGCCCTCGTCCGCGGAGCAGAGATCATCGACACGCTGCGGATGCCGACACCGCGTGAAGGCGATCCGGCGCAGTGGCTCGCCGCGCTCTTCGGCGCGATCGCGTCCTGGCGCGGCGCCTACGGTTCGGTCGGCGCTGCGGTGACCGGCATCGTCGACGACGGCCATTGGTCGGCACTCAACCGCAAGACACTCGACATACCCGATCGGTTTCCGCTGACGGCGACGATCGAGCGACTGGCCGGCGTGCCGGTGCTGGCTGCAAACGACGCCCATGCGGCTGCCTGGGGCGAATACGCCTTTGGCGCCGGCAACCGCGAGGACATGGTTTTCCTGACGATCTCCACCGGTATCGGCGGTGGCATCGTTCTGAATGGACGTCTGCTCGGAGGGCTTGCCGGACACTTCGGCCAATCGCGCAGCGCCGATTGGCCTGATGATACGCTCGAAGATCGCGTGTCCGGCCACTGGATCGCCAGGGAGGCGGCCCCCCACCAAACGGGCGCCACGGCGCGCGACGTCTTTTCCGCCGCCCACGATGGACACGCTTGGGCCAAGCGCATCATCGAAACATCCGCAGAGCGAACCGCTCTGCTCTGCCGCAACGTCCAGCTCACGCTGGACCCGAGGCGCATCGTTATCGGCGGCAGTATCGGTCTGGCCGAAGGTTATCTCGTCGCCGTCGAACGCGCACTGGAAACCGCGCCGCCACGACTTCGGCCATCGCTACATGCCGCCGCCCTTGGGGAGAATGCAGGGGTGATCGGCATTGCTGATCTTGCAGAGCGTCAACAAGACTTGAGGGAGAACCAAAAATGACATTTGCGACCACGAAAAGACGTGCGCTGCTTACGGCAGCGGGCATTGCTGGGTTGCTGGCGGCGACGCCAGCCCTTGCGGAAGTAACAGTGCTCGGCTGGCCGGGCGGACCGGAAGAAACGGCCCTGCGTGCCGCTGCCGATGCCTACAACGCCAAGCCCGACGTTGCCGAGAACGACAAGGTCGAACTCCTGTTCTTCAACCGCGACGGCTTCTGGGACAAGTTGCAGGCCGATCTCGCCGCCGGCTCGAAGGCCTTCGATCTCAACCTGCTCGCCACCTATTCGATCGGCCGCTACGCGCCGTTCATGGAGCCGGTCGAACTGTCGGACGAAGCCAAGGCGGTCTATGGCGACTCCGTGCTGGCGACCATGCAGTACCAGGGCAAGCAATATGGCGTGCCGACCGATCTCTCGCTGCACTTCATGTACTTCCGCAAGGACCTCATCGAGGCCCTGCTGAAGGATGACGCCGGCAAGGCGAAATATGCCGAGATCTCGGAAAAATACCTCGGCAAGAAACTGGAGCCGAAGACCCCGGACGAATGGACCTGGGACGACTACGCTGCTACCGCGCTCTATTTCACCCAGGCGGTCAACCCGGACAGCCCGACGCGCTACGGCACGGTGCTGCAGCTCAAGAACCTGCTGTTCAACATCATGGTCTGGCAGTCGGTGCCGCGCGCCTATGGTGCGAACTGGATGGACGACAGCGGCAAGATCACCGTGAATTCCGATGCCTATCGCAAGGGCCTCGAGATCTACAAGCTGCTTTATGACAATGGCGCAACGCCGAAGGACTCGCTGTCCTACGAGTTTGCCGAGGCGAATGCCGCCTTTGCCTCCGGCCAGGTGGCCGCCATGCTGCAATGGAACGCGGCCGCTGGTGATCTGACCAGCAAGGAGAAATCGCCTGCTGTTGCCGAAGTGACCGAAACCGTCGCCCCGCCCGCCGGCCCGGAAGGACGCTTCACCCATATCCACGGCCTCGGTTTCGGCCTCAACAAGAACGCCGAAAACAAGGAAGGTGCGGCCAAGTTCCTGAAGTGGCTGTCTTCCAAGGAAGCCGCGCTGACCTACGCCAAGAACAGCGGCGCACCGGCCCTGACGCCGGAGGTGGTTACCGAGGTCGCAGTTGCTCGGCCTGACCTAGTCAAGCTCGGCGAATTCGCCGGCAAGTACGGTTACGTCATGAACGGGGCCACCTCGGCCAAGGCACTGTCCGTCTACGAACTGCAGGCCAAGGAGTTCACCGGCTACTGGTCCGACCAGCAGTCGATCGACGATGCCCTCGCCAACACCGAAAAGGGCATGGCGGACCTGCTGAAGTAAGGGACGGGGTTGCGGCGTCTCTCGGGAGGCCGCAACCCTCCACCACAGGCGCGGATACTTCTCCGCCTTCATCCCTGTGCTCCACATGGGATCCAGGTGCTCCGTGGTGTGGATGGGTCGCTTTCATGCCAGCAATCTGGGCTGGATGCATTCCTGCAAGGCACGGGAATGAGAGCCGAGGAAGTACCCTTGGCCTCCCTTCGCCCGTCCGGACAACAGACACAGATCGGTGCCATGACGATAGCCAGACCGCAATCCAATGCCCCCGAGTTCCGGCTGCTCGCCACGCCGCTCGTTCTCTTCCTGCTCGTGTTCCTGGGGTTCCCGGCGCTCGTCAATCTGGTCTATTCGGTCTCCGAGGTTTCCTTCGAGACCCTCCGCCAACCGAAGTTCACGGGGCTCGCGAACTTCCTCTCGGTCTGGAGCGATGCGGCGTTCTGGCAGGCGAGCTGGTTTTCCCTGCGTTTCGGCGTGCTGACCGCTATTCTCGAATGTCTGCTCGGCCTTTTTCTCGCGATTTTCCTGTCGCCGCTGATCGAAAGGCGGAGCTGGCTGATGGCGATCCTGATGCTGCCGCTGATGGTTGCGCCGGCGCTGGTCGGGCTCATGTACCGCCTTGTCCTGCACGAATTCGTCGGCCCTGTGCCCTACTATCTCTGGACCTATTTCGGCGCCAGCGTCTCGTTCCTCGGCCCCGGCTCGGCCTTCTGGACCCTGGTCGTCGTCGAAACGCTGCAATGGACACCTTTCACGCTGCTGCTTTTCTATATGGCCTATCAGGCGATCCCCTCCGAGATTGCCGAAGCATCCGCGATGGATGGGGCACGAAGCCTGCAGCGCCTGTGGTTCATCGAGCTGCCGATGATGGGCCCGACGATTGCCGCCGCCCTGCTCATCCGCTTCATCGACGGCTTCCGGGTCTTCGACAACGTCTATGTGCTGACCGGCAGCGGCCCGGGCGGATCGACGGCGTCGCTGTCGATCTACATCTACGAGGCTTTTTTCAAGCAGGGCGCCATCGGCAAGGCGGTAGCCGCCTCGGTTGTCCTGTTCGTGGCCTCCTTCGCCGTGCTCTATAGCCTCAATGCTCTCGCCAGCCGGCGGAAAGGAGCCAAGCGATGATCACTGCACTCCGTTGGTTCGTTTTCGCTGTTGCCGCCATCGCCTTGAATTTCCCGGTGCTGGTGACGCTTTCCACCTCGTTCAAAAGTGCGCGCGAACTTTCCGGCAATCCCGGTCTCTGGGTCCAGGCCCCGACATTCGAGAACTACCGCGCCGTCTTCGAGGTCTCCGACCGGCTGAACATCTTCCTCTATCTGTTCAACAGCCTCACTGTCGCGCTGATGGGCACGGTGCTTGCAGTGGCGCTAGCGCTTCCCGCGGCCTACGCAATCGCCCGCGGCCGGATCGGCGAACGCACGCTTCTGCCCTTCATCGTCAACCTGCGCGCCGTGCCGCTGATCATCTTCGCCATCCCGCTCTACATGATGTTCCAATGGCTGGCGCTGCTCGACACGCGCCTCGGCCTGGGGCTGATCCTGACGATCGTCAATCTGCCGCTAGCACTCGTCATTCTCGTCAATGCCATCCGCGACCTGCCCGCGGAACTGGACGAGGCTGCCCTTATGGATGGTGCGAACCGCACGCAGATCCTCATCAAGGTCGTGACGCCGCTCTGCCGACCAGCAATCGTCACCAGCCTGATCTTCGGCTTCATCACCGCGTGGAACGAATTCCTCTTCGGCCTGATGCTGACGACCTCAAAGGCGGTTCCGGTCACGGTCGGGGCATCGTTCTTCTTTGCCGCAAGCGGCGGCGGCGTGCAGTGGGGCGTCGCCTCCGCCGTGATGATCGTCGGCGCCCTGCCGCCAATGCTGCTCGGCCTCGTCATGTACCGCCAGATCAGCGGATCGATGACCGCCGGTGCGGTCAAGGGTTGATACTCCAGGAGACATGCATGGGTACGATTTCGCTCAAGAAAGCCGGCAAGCGCTACGGCGCGGTGGAGATCATCCGGGAGCTCGACCTCGAGATTGCCGACGGCGAATTTGTCGTCATCGTCGGGCCTTCCGGCTGCGGCAAGTCAACGCTGTTGCGCATGATCGCCGGCCTCGAGGCGACGACCGCCGGCCAGATTCTGATCGATGGACGAGATGTGACGTCCGCTTCGCCGGTCGATCGTCAGCTGGCCATGGTTTTCCAATCCTATGCGCTCTATCCGCATATGACCGTGCGGCAAAACATGGGCTTTGGCCTCAGGCTCGCCAAGGTACCGGCGGCAACCGCCAAAACGAAGATCGAGGCAGCGGCAGAAACGCTGAAGCTCACGCCACTTTTGGACCGTTACCCGAAGGAACTCTCGGGCGGTCAGCGCCAGCGCGTCGCCATCGGGCGGGCGATCGTGCGCGAGCCGGTCGGCTTTCTCTTCGACGAGCCGCTTTCGAACCTCGATGCGGCGCTGCGCGTCGACATGCGGCTCGAGATCGCCAAGCTGCATCGCACGCTTGGCGCCACCATGATCTATGTGACCCACGACCAGGTGGAGGCGATGACGCTCGCCGACAGGATCGTGGTGATGAAGGACGGGCGGATCATGCAGCAGGGTCGCCCGAGAGAGCTGTATGAAAAGCCGGCGAACCTGTTCGTCGCGCAGTTCATCGGCAGCCCGAAGATGAACCTTTTGCCCTGCCGACGCGACCAGGACGACCGCCTCGACCTCAGCGGCGAAGGCAACCTGACGCTTGCCATGCCGGGGATGGCCGCGCCCGAGCAACTGGGGGCAAGGCCCGAACACCTGGCGCTGGTTGCGCCGGAAAGCGGACATTGCCGCGGCGTCGTCGAGGCGAGCGAATATCTCGGCGGCAATATGAGCGTCTTCGTTCGTGCCGGCCGGCTCGGCCTCATCAATGTCAGCGCGCCGGCCGACACGCCGTTCCGCGTCGGCGAGGCCGTCGGGATCCGCATCGACGAGAGCCGGTCTTCACTGTTCGATGGTGCGGGCG
Source organism: Ensifer adhaerens (assembly GCF_002007205.1). GTDB lineage: Bacteria > Pseudomonadota > Alphaproteobacteria > Rhizobiales > Rhizobiaceae > Ensifer > Ensifer adhaerens_D. Next base: position 232,986 of record NZ_LAZS01000009.1, on the reverse strand, counting down.
CCGCAATCGGCGCCCATCACTAGGGTACAGCCCGAATAGGCAAGGACCGCGTGGACGGCATTAAGGCAAAAGCACCATGGCGCCTGTCGTCTGCCGTCCCTCGAGCCGGCGATGGGCCTCGGCCGCCTCCGAAAGCGGCAGGCGTGCGTGCACGGGGATCTTCACCGCGCCCGTTCCCACGACGTCGAAGAGATCCTTGCTCATCGCGATCACGTCCTCGCGCCGCGCCAGATGCGCCGGCAACAACGGCCAGGTGGCATAGAGCGATCCCTTGAGTGCCAGCGTCGTGATGTCGAATGGCGGGATCGATCCGGAGGCGGCACCGAAGCTGACGAAGTGGCCGAAGGGGCGCAGGCTGTCGAGCGAGCCCTCGAAGGTCGCCTTGCCGATGCCGTCATAGACGACATCGACCCCCTCGCCTTTGGTGATTTCGCGAACACGGGCAGCGAAATCCTCTAAGCTGTAGTCGATCACGTGGTCGGCGCCATGGGCCCGTGCCAGTTCCGCCTTCTCGGGCGAGCCGACGGTGCCGATGACGGTTGCCCCGAGATGCTTGGCCCATTGCGTCAGGATCAGGCCGACACCGCCCGCCGCCGCATGGACGAGGATGGTGTGCCCGGCTTCGACCCGGAAGGTGCGGCGCAGCAGATATTGCGCCGTCAGGCCCTTCAGCATCATCGCCGCACCCGTCTCGAAATCGATACCATCGGGCAGATGCACCAGGAAATGCGCCGGCACATTGTGTTCGTCCGCATAGGCGCCGAGCGCCTCCGCATAGGCGACGCGGTCACCGGGCTCGAAGCCCTCGACGCCAGGCCCGACGGAAATCACCTCGCCCGCTCCCTCCTTGCCGGGAATGAACGGCAGTTGCGGCGGCGGATAGGAGCCACGGCGGAGATAAACGTCGACGAAATTGACACCGATTGCCCCGTTGCGCACCCGGACCTCGCCGGGGCCGGGTGCGCCGAGTTCGACATCTTCATAGGCGAGCACATCCGGCCCGCCGTGCTGATGCACGCGGATTACTTTCATGGATTTTTCCTCTAGTTGGGTTGGCTGGCGCTGGCAGCCTCTAGCCGACGGTCGATGCCGATCTGCCCGACGCTGCCATGTCGTTTCGAGCCTTCCTCGCTGTCACATTTGATAGATAGCCACCCGCGAGTTCCCGTTGTAGATTGATATCGCTGACAGACAACAGAGTTCAATTTTCATGATATCAGATCAGATCGGCATCGACCTTTTGCGCAGCTTCGTCGCGGTCTGCCGGCAAGGCAGCTTGAACCGCGTCGCCACCCAGACCGGCCGCACACAATCGGCACTGAGCATGCAGATGCGGCGGCTCGAAGATCTGCTCGGGCGCCAACTCTTCAACCGCACCGGTCGCGGTGTCGTTCCGACACCTGAAGGCGAATTGTTCCTGGGATACGCAACCCGCATGCTGGCGCTTGGCGACGAAGCGGCGGTGCGGCTGCGCCAAGCCGATCTCAGCGGCGGCGTGCGGGTCGGGCTTGCCGAGGAAGTGGCGACGACCACGCTGCCCGAGGCGCTCGGGCGGCTGCGGCGCGGCTATTCCGGGATCCGGCTCGACGTGGTGGTCGAGCAGTGCGTGACGCTCGGAAAGACCTGGCCCGAAGGCGACCTTGACATCATGGTCGTGCCGACCTCTGTCGTGACGGCCGACGCCCTCACCACCTGGAACGTCGAACTGCAATGGGTCTGCGCGACGGACTATGCGTTCGACGAGACGCGGCCGGTCGACCTCGTCGCCTTCGCTGCACCCTGCCTCTGGCGCCGGCGTATGATCGAGACGCTGGCGGATGAGGGCCGGGATCACCGGATCGCCTTTACCAGCCAGAGCATCACGGCGCTTCAGGCCGCGATCGAGAACGGGCTCGGCATCGGCCTGCTTCCGCCGGAAGCGACGCGCGCCGGCACGATGCGGGCGCTGCCGGCTTCGTCAGGCGTTCCGAAGCCGCTTGCCGTCCAGTACGGGCTTTTCGCTAGGGATCGGCGATCGGCCGCCGTCGATGCGGCGATCGGTGTGCTGCTCGAAGCCCTGCCGGTCGCTTCAAGAACATAACGGGGGCCGGATCAGGGGCGCGCGAAACGCGCCGGCCTCGACCGGAACGTCCTCGGGCTCATTCGCCCCAGGTCGTCTCCAATACGCGGATCCAGTTGCCGTGGCAGATTTTGGCAAGTGCCGCGTCGTCATAGCCGCGCGTGCGCAGAAGGTCGACGAGCAGCGGCAAATCGGCCGCACTGCGCATCGCCGCCGGGATCGTCGTGCCGTCGAAGTCCGAGCCGAGCGCGACATGCTCGATGCCGACACGATTGACGATATAGTCGATGTGGTCGGCAAGCAGCGTCAGCGGCGTATCCGGGTTCTTGACGCCGTCCGAGCGCAAAAACAGGACGCCGAAATTGATGCCGGCGAGGCCGCCGGTGTCCTTGATCGCGTCGAGCTGGCGATCCGTGAGGTTGCGGCTGTGCGGGCAAAGCGCATGAACGTTGGAATGGGAGGCGACGAGCGGCGCCTTTGACAGCGCGGCGATATCCCAAAAACCCTGCTCGTTCATGTGCGAGAGATCGAGCATGATCTTCAGCTCGTTGCAGGCGCGCACCAGATCCTTGCCGGCCTCGCTGAGGCCCGGCCCGATATCGGGCGAGGAGGGAAAGCGGAAGGGAACGCCATAGGCGAAGATGTTCGGCCGGCTCCAGACGGGACCGAGCGTGCGCAGGCCGGCGGCATGGAGCACGTAGAGCGCATCGAGATCGGCGCCGACAGCCTCGATACCTTCGATGTGCAACACCGAAGCAAAGGCGCCGCTCGCCATGGCATCACGGATATCGGCCGCACTGCGGCAGATCTTCAGGCGCCCTTGCGCCTGCCGCTCGATCCGCATCAACAGGCTCGCCATGCCGAGCGTCGCTTCGAGCGCGCTTTGCTGATCAGGCGTCGCGAACTCGCCGCTGCCATCCTTGGCAAGCCCCGGCGAGGCCACGTAGACCGCGCAGAGGCCGCCGGCAAGGGCACCTGCCTCTGCTTTGTCCAGATCGATATGCCCGGTATCGACGCCATCGAGGAAGCGGCGCTCGGCGGCACCTCCTGGCGAACGCCAGAGCCGCGACAGCACGTCGTTATGTCCATCAAAGACCGGGATTTTCACTTGCGTCGCCAATTCTGGATCGCTTTCTCAACCTGTTGTCTTGCGCGCGACTCATCGATAGTCGCCGGCGGACCATAGACACTGGGGACCGGAACCGCACCCCTTTTCCCCCCGCTGCCCTAACCCGGCGCGGGCGGGCCGGGCAAATGCAAACCGTGCATAGACCCTGCCGGAATCGGAATTGGCGGCAGGCCCGGCTGTCGTGCTTAGTCAGAGAATGCGCGGGGTCGCTCCGCGAACGGGACGGAGAATGCATATGACGAAGCCGGCAACGCTTAATTGGCACGCCGCCGAAGCAACAGCAAAGCGGCTGACCGCAGCATGGGCGGCGGACGAACCGGGCGGTGCCGTCATCGGTTTCGATGCCTCCGGATTGCGCTTCTCGCATGCGGGCGGCGTCGAGAGCCTCGCAACGTTCGCGCCGTTCACGGTCGACAGCGTCGTGCGTTATGCGTCTCTCACCAAACACGTCTTCTCGGCGATGGTGCTCGCGCATTCGGATATCATCAGCCTCGACGATCCGCTCGGCCGACACCTTCCGGAACTGCGCTCACCGCTTGCCGAAGTAACGGTGGGACAGGCGCTCGACATGAGCGGCGGCCTGCCGGACACGCGCGAATGCCTGTCGCTGCTCGGCCTTTCCGTCTACACGGAAACCAAGGCCGGACCGCTGCTCGAATACCTCTCACGCCTGGAACGACTGAACTTTGATGCCGGCACCGAGGTCTCCTATTCGAACACCGGTTATCGCCTCGTCGAAGCGGCGCTGGAGCGCAAGGGTTTCCGCTTCGACAATTTCGTGCAGAGCGAGATCGCAGGCGCGCTCAGCATCGCACTGAAGGCGCCGGACGTCTGGAACGATGCGGTCAAGGACCTGGTCCCCGGCTATTGGCACTCGGGCGAAAGCTGGCAGCTCTCGGCCGCCGGGCTGCACATTTCCGCCTCGGGCAACCTCACCGGCAGCGCCCGGGCGCTCGCCGCCTGGCTGCAGGCCCTCGTCGGTGGCGAAGGCCGCTTCGCCGGCCTTCTGCAGAAACTGCAGGCGACCCGGTTTCTTGCCGACGGGCGACCGACCGGCTACGGCCTCGGCCTGCGCAACTCCTTTCTCGGCGGACACGAATTCGTCGGTCATGGCGGCTCGCACCCGGGCTACAAGACGTACTTCCTGCTCGACCCCGAAACCCGCGCCGGCTTCGTTGTCGTCTCCAACCGGGAGGACACCAACGGCTACAAGATCGCCCTCGAAAGCATGGCGTCGCTCACCGGACTTCCGTTGCCTGTTCCAGCAGCCGACCTCGGCGACGGTCTCTACGTGACGGAGAGCGGTCCCTGGTGGATCGAGGTCATGGGCAGCACCTGCACCTATCTCGACGCCGACGAGACGCTCTATGACGACAGTGACGGCTGGGCCTCGTCGCGGTCAGCCTCTTCCCCCCTCCGGCTTCGTCGCGAAGGCGCCGCCCTTGTCGGCGAGGTCGGCCATGCCGCACGGCGTTTCCTTCCGGCCGCAACGGACGGGTCGGTGCCGGCGTCACTGTCCGGTGTCTGGCGCTCTGACGAAGGCGCGGAGTTCACCATCGAGAACGGTGCGGTCCTGATGGGCATCGGCCCCACCCGCCAGGTCGTGAGGCTGACGGCACTCGGCAACGGTCGCTTCCTCTTCACCCTGAACGACGGCCCCTGGGTCAAGCGCGTCTGCCTGCATCGCCTCGGGCCCGATCACCTCGAACTGGTCACGAGCCGCGCCCGCATGATCGAATATCGGCGCGGCGCCTGATTTTTCTTGATGACGCGCGGGCGCTGCCGCAAAGAAGCCCGTTCCCCGGCAGATGGCTGAGCGGACCGGACTTCTGGAGTGCATGCCCGTGGAAATCAAATGGCTTGAGGACTTCCTGGCGCTCGCCAGCACGCTGAACTTTTCCAAGGCGGCAGACGAGCGGCATGTGACGCAATCCGCCTTCAGCCGCCGCATCCGGCAGTTGGAGGCCTGGCTCGGGGCAACGCTCGTCGATCGGGCGACCTATCCCTCGCGCCTGACAGAGGCGGGCGCGAAATTCGTGCCGGTGGCGCAGGAAACGCTGAAGCAGCTCTATCAGGCACGGCGCAACCTGCAGCAGGAGGAAGGCTCCGATGCCCGCACCATCAAGCTGACGGCGCTGCACACGCTTTCCTTTACCTTTTTTCCGGAGTGGATGAGCCGCGTCAACGCTCGGATCGGGCCGCTGTTCTCCCGGCTTCGCCCGGACTCCGGCAGCATGGAGGAAAATCTCAATTCGCTCGTCGACGGCGAATGCGATTTCCTGCTCACCTACGCCCACACCCAGGTCCCGCACCTGCTCGACCCGCAGGCCTTCGAACATCGGGTGCTCGGCCACGAACGCATCGTTCCCGTTTCGGCGACGAGTGAAACGGGCGAGCCCCTGCACCGGCTGGAAGGCGGGACGAAACCGTTCCCGCATCTGAGCTACGAAAAATCGTCCTTCTTCGGCCAGCTTCTGGATGAATTGATCGGGCGCGACCTGCCCGCGGCGCAAAGGGTGCACGAAGGCAGCATGTCGGTCGGGCTGAAAGCCATGGCGGAGGCCGGCTGGGGCATCGCCTGGGTTCCCGAGAGCCTGATGACGGACGAATTGGCAAAGGGCGCGCTGGTCAGGGCCGCCGACCCGCGCTGGGACGTCAGCGTCGAGATCCGGCTCTATCGCGCCAAGGATAATCGCCGTCCGATCGTCGGCCGCGTCTGGCAGAGCCTGGAGGCAATTGCCGAAGCGGACAGCCCAGACTCGCAAGGACGAACTGCGAACGATCCCAAACCTAAGTATCGGTGAGTTTCTTCTGGCCGGATGTCACTTTCGGCGCGGCTCAATCGTCATGACATTGCGAAAACCAAAAAAGGAACGCGCAATGACCGTTAGACTCGACCCCCTTGCTGCCGCCCCTGCCCTGATGAAAGAGTGGTACGGCAGCTCAGTCAGCCTCATCGCCAAGGCTGATCCCAACCTTGCGGAACTCATCAAAATCCGCGCGTCACAGATCAATGGCTGCGCCAACTGCATCAACATCCATTCGTACATAGCTCGCGAGAACGGTGAAACCGAACAACGCATCAACCTTGTTGCTGCCTGGCGTGATGCGCCCTGCTACAGCGAAAGGGAACGTGCCGCGTTCGGTTGGACGGAAGCGCTCACTCGGCTCTCCGAGACCCATGCCCACGTAGAAGCCTATGAGGGGTTAAAGAAGTACTTCTCGGACGAGGAGCAGGTGGTCCTCACGATGACGATCATCGTCATCAACGGCTGGAACCGTATCGCCGTCGGCTTCGGCGGATGGGCCGATCCGGCCGCACTGAAGGCCCAGGCGGCCTCCGCAGCTTGAGCTCGAATGAAAATGTTTCGGATGCGGCAGCGACATTCAAGCTGCTGCATCCCAAACTCGTCCGCGTTGCATATCGCATGCTCGGCTCAGTTCATGATGCGCAGGACATCGTGCAGGAAGCGTTTGCTCGCTGGATTAGCATCGATCGCAGCGACATTCGCGAGCCCGAAGCCTTTATGCGCCGAACAGTCACACGGCTCTGCCTGGACCAGCTTAGATCCGCACGCCGCCAGCGCGAGACTTACCTCGGCCCCTGGCTTCCTGACCCGATCGTTGGCGATAACGAAGAGGAAGACGTCACACTCCCGCTTATGTTGGCTCTTGAACGGCTCACGCCGCTCGAACGCGCAGCGTTTTTGCTGCATGATGTCTTCGGCCTCGCTTTCGATGAGATTGCACAAACTCTCGAACGAGACATCGTAGCCTGCCGACAACTCGCGGCACGCGCCCGTAATCATGTCCGCAAGGCGAGGCCGCGATTTCAGATTGAGAAGCAGCGCGGCCTTGAGATCGCGCAGGCATTCTATACCGCTTCCCGCAGCGGCGATTTAACGGCGCTCCGGGAAATGCTCGCCGCCGACGTGAGCGTACATGCAGACGGTGGTGGTAAGCGCCCTGCAGCAGCAGCGCCCATCGTGGGACACGAAGCGGTCATGAAGCTTCAGGCCGAACTCGCGAGGCTGTTCGGAGTAAATGAATCGCGACTTGTTCGTCTCGCGTTCATTTGCGGACTACCTGGGTTCATCACAAAAGAGGCCGACGGCGAATTCTCGACGACGGCTTTGGATATCCAGGGGGACAGCATTACGGCAATTTACATCGTTCGAAATCCCGACAAGCTTAAGCACCTGCACTAGATCGCCGTCAGCCGCGCGTGCTCCAGATAGAGTTCGCGCAGACGCTTGACGATCGGTCCCGGTTCGCCGCTTCCAACGGGCTTGCCGTCGATGCGGGTGATCGGCGCGACGAAATTCGAGGCGCTGGTGAGGCAGGCTTCGCGGGCGCTCAGCGCCTCGTCAAGGGTGAAAGGGCGTTCTTCGAGCGTCAGCCCGTGCTCGCGCGCCAGTGCGAGCGCGGCAAGCCGCGTGCAGCCGGGCAGCGTCTTATGGCTGTTGCCGCGCGTGACGATGCGATTGTCCTTAGTGACGATATAGGCGGTGGAGGACGCGCCTTCGGTCACGAACCCGTCCTCGATCATCCAGGCCTCATCGCAGCCCTCGGCCTTGGCGATGCGTTTGGCGATCACCTGCGGCAGCAGGCACACGCTCTTGATGTCGCGGCGCTCCCAGCGCTGATCGGGCACGGTCTTGACCGAAAGCCCCTTTGTGGCGGCGGCCACGTTCACCAGTGTTTTGGCCTGGGTGAAGAGCACCAGCGTGGGCTTGATATGCTCCGAAAACAGAAAGTTGCGATCCTCGGCGCCGCGGGTGAGCTGCAGATAAACCATGCCTTCGACAAGGCCGTTCTCTTCCACCAGCCGCTTCTCGATGGCGACGATCTCATCGGTCGACACCGGCAGCGGCACATCGATTTCACGCGCCGAGCGTTCCAGCCGCGCCATATGCGATGCGCTGTCGATCAGCTTGCCGTCGAGCACGGCCGTGACCTCATAGATACCGTCGCCGAAGAGGAAGCCGCGATCGAAGATCGAGAGGCGGGCCTCGTTCTCCGGCAGAAACTCGCCGTTGAGATAGACGGTGCGGATGGGCGACTGGGTCATGCGGACTCCGTGCGTGTTGGTTTGGCGTGAGATGATGGATCGCCACACCGGTCGCGATCGGTGGGCGCAAAGTCAGTGTTTTCCGAGAGCGCGAAGCCGTTCGAGCGAGATCGCCTCGACCGTGCTCGGCTTGCCGTTCACGGCGTTGAAGCCCTGCGTCGTGCACGCCATGGTCAGAGAATTGAGGATCGCCTCCTCGCTCGCCTCGATCGCTGCTTCGAACAGCGGCGACATCAGGTCGTTCGGCAGGTCGGGGTAATCGGTGATCGCAGCCCGGCGTGCCTTGGTGCGGCGGACGGCAGGCGCCGACGAGAAGGCAAGCGCATAGTCGCCGGAACCGTTGCTGAGCGCCGCCCCCGTGCAGGCTAGACCGCCGAAGGCGCGCGCGGCAAGACGCTTGAGATTGCGGGCCGAGAGCGGCGCGTCGGTTGCAACCACGATGACGATCGAGCCGTCGCGATCGTGGGCCGCGGGCGCTTCATAGGCGCGGCCGCAGACGGTGAGCCGGCCGCCATAGTTGGATTGAACGAGCACGCCGAGCGTGAAGATCTCACCTGCCGCCTTCACAAGGCGCGAGCTCGTGCCGACGCCTCCCTTCAGGCCGAAGGTGACGGTGCCGGTTCCGGCACCGACAGCCCCCTCTTCTACGGCGCCGGTCTTCGCAGCGGCAAGGGCGGCGCCGATCTCATCGATCGTCGGGCGACCGGCGCGGATGTCGTTGAGGCGGGAATCGTTGGTCTCGCCGACGACCGCGTTCAGCGACACCACCTTCTCGTTTCCGGGCTGCGCCAGCGTCCAGCGATTGATCGCCTCTATGGCGCGTCCGGTCGCCAGCGTATTGGTGAGAACGATGGGCGTTTCCAGCTCGCCGAGTTCCTCGACCTGGGTAGAGCCGGCGAACTTGCCGAAGCCGTTGAGCACGGCGAACCCGGCGGGCACCTTGTCCTGAAACAGGTTGCCCTCGTGCGGCAGGATCGCGGTCGCGCCGGTGCGGATGCGGTCCGCCTCGACAACGGTGGCGTGGCCGACGGCGACGCCGATGACATCGGTGATCGCGTTGAGCGGTCCAGTCTCGTAGACGCCCGGTTGAAAACCAAGTTCCCGAAGTCGCAAGTGCTTGATATTTGTCATTTTTTCGTCGTTTCCCCTGCCCATCGGCCCGGTCGCGAAGCAGTCATTTCGTCGCAGGCGACCCTACCTTCATCGGCGGCAAAACGGCATCGCAAAAATGGAATAGTTTCATGAGAAGCCTGCAACGCCGGCCGTCGCGGTCGATCGTCGGCCTATGAGCCGAAACCGGGTTCTCCGTATGAGGATACGGCGGCCCTGCGACGACTGATAGTCGAGTGAAATAAAGCAGTTGCAACCATAAGAAACAGTTCATAAGTTCGCCTCGTCTTTGGCAAGGGAGCAACCCAATCCATGACGAAGCCGCTTGATGCAACCTCAGGCAGGACTGCGCAGACCACCTCCGAAGCGACGGTACGGCCGAGCCTCGGCATCTGGGCCTGCTCCGCCCTCGTCGTTGGCAACATCATCGGCTCCGGCTTCTACCTCTCGCCCGCAGCACTCGCGCCCTATGGTGCCGCCGCCCTCGTCGGCTGGATCGGCATGGCGGTCGCGGCCATGTGCCTCGGTCTCGTCTTTGCGAGGCTCGCCACCGTCAGGCCCGCCACCGGTGGCCCCTATGCCTATAGCCGCATGGCCTTCGGGAACTTCGCCGGCTTTCTGGTCGCCTGGGCCTACTGGATTTCGATCTGGGCCTCTCTTCCGGCGATCGCCATGGCCTTCACCGGTTATCTCGGGGTGTTCTTCCCGCAACTCCAGCATTTGCCGGGCGGCTTCACGGCGGTTTCGCTCGCCGCCATGTGGCTGGTTGCCGCCATCAACATGTTCGGCGTGAAAAGCGCCGGCCGTTTCCAGATCGTGACCGTCGGCCTGAAGCTCGTGCCCTTCATCGCCATTGCCCTCCTCGGCCTCTTCTGGATCGAGCCGCAGAACCTGACACCGGTCAACCCGAGCGGCCTTTCCATCCTCGGCCTGATCTCCGCGACCGCGCCGCTGACGATGTTCGCCTTCCTCGGCATAGAATCGGCAACCGTGCCGGCCGGCGATGTCGACGATCCGAAACGCACGATCCCGCGGGCGACGATCCTCGGCACGCTCTGCTGCGGACTGGTCTTCATTCTCGGCACGCTTGTCGTGATGGGCACGGTCCCGCGCGAGACGCTTGCGCGTTCCGCCGCGCCCTTCTCCGATGCGGCCTTCATGATGTGGGGCTGGTGGGGAAGCAAACTCGTCGCAGCAGCCGTCGTGCTTTCGTCGATCGGCGCGCTCAACGGCTGGACGCTGCTGATGGCGCAGGTGCCGATGGCCGCGGCCCGCGACGGACTGTTCCCTCCGGTCTTCGGCCGGCTTTCCAGCCGCGGCGTGCCGCGATGGGGCATCGTCGTGTCGATGCTCTTCGCTTCGGCGCTGCTCATCCTCCAGACATCAGGCGTCTCCGGACTGATGGCCGTCTATCGCTTCGCCGTCGACCTTTCGACCACGGCGGCCATGGTGCCTTACGTCTTCTGCAGCCTGGTCGAGGGCGCGCTTTTCCTGACGCTCTTGCGCCCGCGGGACGAGGAATGGGCCGGCATCCGCCTCGGTCCCTACAAGCCCTATGCGCTGGTCGCCTTCATCTTTTCGCTTTGGACGGTCTACGACAGCGGACCTCAGGCAGGCCTCTGGTGCCTGCTCCTGCTGCTCGTCGCACTACCCGTCTACCTGTCAGTCGAGAGGAAGGAGCCATCCAAAGGCTGACGTCAAAACAATACCCCCACCTGCACCTAGCACCGAACTAGAGAGAGGATTGGATATGAGCACGTTGAACAGGGGTCACCGCCGTCTCGGCATGAAAGCACTCGTTCTCGACGACGAGATCAGCGAGGAAAGTGCTGCCGGCCGCGCCGTGCGGTCGCTGATCGCAGAGCTCGAGCGCCGCCAGATCGAAGTGGTCACGGCAGAAAGCGCCGATGACGGCATTGCCGTGATCAGGTCCGACCCCGCTCTCCAATGCGTGCTGGTCGACTGGGACCTCGGGCCCGAAGGCCACGAGCAATCGATCGGCGTCGTCGAGGCGTTGCGCAAGCGCAACGGCACCGTTCCGCTCCTCCTGCTTGCCGACCGCAGTGTCGCCTCGACCGTTCCGGCCGACATCATGGCGAAGGTCGACGACTTCGTCTGGATGCTCGAAGACACGATGGATTTCGTCGGCGGGCGCATCCAGGCGGCGATCGAGCGTTATCGCGCAACCGTGCTGCCGCCGATGTTCAAGGCGCTCGCCCAGTTCTCGCAGGTGCATGAATATTCCTGGCACACGCCGGGGCATACCGGCGGCACCGGCTTCCTGAAATCGCCGCCCGGCCGCGCCTTCTTCGAGTTCTTCGGCGAACCGCTGCTGCGCTCGGACCTGTCGATCTCGGTCGGCGAACTCGGATCGCTGCTCGACCACTCCGGGCCGATCGGCGCCAGCGAGAAATATGCCGCCCGCGTCTTCGGCTCGCACCGCAGCTATCACGTCACCAACGGCTCCTCGACCTCCAACCGCGTCATCCTGATGGCGAGCGTCAGCCGCGACCAGATCGCGCTTTGCGACCGCAATTGCCACAAGTCGGCCGAACACGCGATGACCATGTCGGGCGCCGTGCCGACCTATCTGGTGCCGACCCGAAACCACTACGGCATCATCGGGCCGATCCCGCCGGAACGACTGACAGCCGTCGCCATCCGCAAGGCGATCGATGACAATCCGCTCGCCGCTGACCTAAAGGACCGGGAACCCAAGCACGCCATCATCACCAACTCGACCTATGACGGCCTGTGCTACAACGTCACCCGCGTGGAAGAACTGCTCGGCGCCAGCGTCGATCGCCTGCATTTCGACGAGGCCTGGTACGGCTACGCCCGCTTCAACCCGATCTATCGCGACCGGCACGCCATGCATGGCGACCCGAAGGCGCATACGGCCGACAAGCCCACCGTCTTTGCCACCCAGTCGACGCACAAGCTGCTGGCCGCCCTTTCGCAGGCGTCGTTCATCCATGTGCGCGACGGCCGCAAACCGATCCCGCACGGCATCTTCAACGAGACGTTCATGATGCACGCCTCGACCTCGCCGAACTACGCGATCATCGCCTCGAACGACGTCTCGGCGGCGATGATGGACGGGCCGGGCGGGGCGGCGCTCACCAACGAGTCGATCGAGGAAGCCGTGGCCTTCCGCCTGATGATGTCGCGGCTTGCCAACGATGCTGCCGAACGCGGCGACTGGTTCTTCGATTGCTGGCAGCCGGACACCGTGAGCGATCCGAAGACCGGCCGCACCAGCGCCTTCCATGAGGCTTCGCCGGAAGCGCTCACAACCGACCCGTCCTGCTGGGTATTGAAGCCGGGTGCAGCCTGGCACGGCTTCAGCGAGATCGAGGACGGCTATTGCATGCTGGACCCTATCAAGGTCTCGATCGTCACGCCGGGTGTTGCACCGGGCGGCGGGCTGATGCCGGTCGGCATTCCCGCAAGCCTCGTCACCGCCTATCTCGATGCCCGCGGCATCGTTGTCGAGAAGACGACCGACTTCACCATCCTGTTCCTCTTCTCGCTCGGCATCACCAAGGGCAAATGGGGCTCGCTTGTCAGCGCGCTTTGCGACTTCAAGCGCGACTACGACGCCAACCTCACGCTCGAAGTGGCGATCCCGTCGCTCGTCGAAGACCACCCGGAACGTTACGCCGGCATGGGTCTCAAGGATCTCGCCGACACAATGTTCTCGGCGATGGACCAGCTGAAGACCACCGCCTCCATGGCCGCCGGCTTCTCGGTGCTGCCGCATCCGGACCTGAGCCCGGTGCGCGCCTATGAGCGGCTGGTGCGTGGCGAGGTGGAACAGGTGACGCTCGACGAGCTGACCGGCCGCACGGTCGCAACCGGCGTCGTGCCCTATCCGCCGGGCATTCCGCTACTGATGCCGGGCGAAAACGCGGGCCCTGCCGACGGCCCGGTGCTCGGCTATCTGAAGGCGCTTGAAGCCTATGACCTGAGGTTCCCCGGCTTCACCCACGACACGCACGGGGTGGAGGTCGAGGACGGCCGCTACCGCGTCTATGTCTTGACCCGTTGAACCGGCTTCAGGAGCGACAAACATGGCTGCTGTCGATACCGCATCCAAAGCCACATCCTCGGGTGTGGCGGACTCCGCCAAGATCGGGCTCGTGCCCGCGACCTTGATGGTCGCGGGCAACATGATGGGCTCGGGCGTCTTCATGCTACCGGCGAACCTTGCCGCAGTCGGGTCCATCGCCGTCTTCGGATGGCTGATCACGATTGCCGGAGCGATCGCGCTGGCGTTGACCTTTGCCAAGCTGGCGGCGATCGATCCCGCCGCCGGCGGACCTTACGCCTATACGCGCAAGGCCTTCGGCGACTATATGGGCTACCAGACGAACCTGATCTACTGGCTGGCAAATGTGGTCGGCAACGTCGGCCTTGCGGTCGCCGGCCTCGGCTACCTCACCGCCTTCTTCCCGATGCTGCGCGATCCGCTCGTCTCGGCGCTGGCGCAGGTGGCGCTGATCTGGTTCTTCACCTACGCCAACATCCTCGGGCCGAACGTCGTCGGACGGCTGCAGTCCTTCACCACCTCCTTCGCACTGGTGCCGATCCTCGGCATGGCGATCTTCGGCTGGTTCTGGTTCTCGCCGGCAACCTTCTCCGAGGGCTGGAACGTATCCGGCAAGGACAGCTGGGCGGCGATCATGGCGACGCTCAACTTCACGCTCTGGGCCTTCATCGGGGTCGAAAGCGCATCGGTCTCGGCCGGCGTCGTGCGTGACCCGCAGCGCAACGTACCGATCGCCACCGTCGGCGGCGTCATCCTTGCCGCCGTCGCCTACATCCTGTCCTCGACCGTGATCATGGGCATGATTCCAAACAAGGAGCTGATCGCATCCTCCGCACCCTTTGCCGATGCAGCGCGCCTGGCGCTCGGCGATACGGCGGGCGCCGTCGTCGCAATCTGCGCGGCCCTCGGCTGCCTCGGGTCGCTTGCGGGATGGACGCTGCTCGTCGGACAGACGGCAAAAGCCGCAGCCGATGATGGCCTCTTCGGCTCGATCTTCGCCAAGGTCAATTCCAAGGGTGTTCCCTCGGCGGGCCTTGCGATCGTTGCGGTCATCATGACCGTGCAGGTCTTCGCGACGATGTCGCCGACCGCCAGCGAGCAGTTCGGCAAGATCGCCTCGATCGCGGTGATCATGACGCTCTTGCCCTATATCTACTCGGCGATCTCCATCAAGGTGCTCGGCTACAAGAAGATGCCGGCAAGTACCTACAATTGGTACGTGATCATCGGCCTGGCGGCGGCGATCTACAGCCTGGTGGCGCTGATCGGCTCGGATGGCGAGCAGACGCGCTGGTCGCTGATCTTCGTGATCTCGACGATCGTGTTCTACTCGGCCGCGATCACCCGCAAGCGCGAGATCGACGAGAAGCACATCGACCCGGGCGGCCACGCGCCGACCTGGATCCGCTATGTGACCGTGACCGTGACGGTCGCAGCCCTCGTCGCGCTGTTCTGGGTCTCGGTCGGCCGCCATCGCGCCGAAACGCTGCGCACCCGCTCGCCGGTACCGCCGGTGGAAAGCACCGTTCAGCCCGCGCCCGGATCGCCGGCGGCCGTGCTTCCGGCAGAAAGCCAGCCGGCGCAATAGTCAGGGACAAGGGGGCGGTGGCCCAGGTCCGCCGCCCTTTCTGACCATGAAGCTATTCTCGGGGGATCGCTGAACGTGATGGCACGCGAAGCACCGCCGAGAGGATTCAAGTGGGCGGCAACGGACCGTGCGTCGAAACGGCGATCGATTGCAGGCACGGCGTGCAGTCACGACCAGCGAGCTCGACGGACCATACCCCCCGCAATTCGACCGGCAGTTCGACACGAACTACGGCAACTGCCGTATTTCGTTGGCCGGTTCCCAAGGATAGTTTCGCGCGGCTCGCGCCGTGAACTCCATGTCCTTTCAACGTCTTGCGCCCCCGCGCCACGTCGCCGGCCATTGGGGACCTACCTTGAACAAGAATTTCCGCACCGTCATCCACCTGGCAGCGCTGACGCTGTCGACCGCCTTGTCATCTGCCGCGCTCGCCGCAGACAGTGGCGATCCCCGCGATCCCGCGACATGGCGAACGCCGGAATTCAACGCGCAATGGGGGCTAGCGGCGATCCATGCGGAATATGCCTACATGCTCGGTTACGACGGCAGCGGCATCAAGGTCGGCGTGGTGGACAGCGGACTAGACATCACTCACCCGGAATTTTCTGGACGCTATGCGGAGGGAATAACCTACGATCCGGCAAAGCCATGGCATCTCGACTCCGATGGTCACGGGACGTCCGTAGCCTCCGTCATCGCTGCCAATCGCGATGGGATCGGCATGCACGGCATTGCCCCTGGCGCGACGATCGTTTCCATAGGGGGATCGGGCAACCCCGGCCAGGTCAATTTTGATGCCACGAACTATGGCATTCGTAAACTTGTCGACCAAGGCGTTCGGATCTTCAACAACAGCCATGGCGGAAGGTTCATTACAGACGTCACCGTCGAAGATATCGAGAAAGATATCAAAGAAAATCTATCAACCTATCGCTACGCCGTTTCGCGAGGAGCGCTGCTCGTCTTCGCAGCGATGAACGAGGGCAATACTCAGCCGTCTGCGCTGGCTGGTCTTCCGCACCTCTTTCCCGAACTGGAGCATGGTTGGCTTGCGGTGGTGGCGACGGGCCCATGGCAAATGCCAGTTTGGTCGAACATGTGCGGCGTCGCCCTGAACTTTTGCCTTGCCGCCCCCGGTGGCACCGACGGTTGGCGATGGGATCAGGAGAAGAGCGAATGGGCGTGGGTGGGAGATGCGGACGATATTCTCGTCGCCACTCCTGGCGGCGGATACAGCAAGCAAACAGGCACATCGCTGGCCGCCCCGTTCGTCGCGGGGACGGCAGCGCTGGTCGCGCAGGCGTTTCCCTACATGACCATGGCTCAGATCAGGCAGGTCTTGCTGGGCACGGCCACCGATTATGGTCGTCCGGGCGTCGACCCTGTGTTTGGCTACGGCATGGTCAGCGCCGGCCGGGCAGTGCGCGGCCCCGGAAAATTCGACTGGGGTGATTTCCATATCACGATCCAGGATGGCGAAAGCGAGTGGTCAAACAACATCACCGGTGCCGGAGGGCTGATCAAATCAGGTGACGGCGTATTGAAGCTGACCGGGAACAGTACGTATCAGGGCCCCACGCGCATCGATGGCGGCATCTTGGCGATTGGCGGCAGCATTGCCTCTGAGACTTTCGTCGACGGTGGCGGCATGCTTTCGGGCAATGGCACGATCCGTGGCAACGTCGACAATCGCGGTGCCGTCAATCCTGGCTGGGGTCGCAAGGGCGGCACCCTCACAGTAGACGGCAACTATCGCCAGTCGCGCGATGCCTGGTTCCTCGTCAATCTCGACGCACCCGATGGCACTAGCCGGCTCGATGTCACCGGCACGGCCGATATCGCCGGTGCGGTCGATGTCATGATCAGGCCTGAAGACTACAAGGGCGACGGCCGCCATACCATCCTTTCCGCCCTTGGCGGCGTAACCGGGCGTTTCGAGGATGACTGTGGCTGTTATGCCTTCCTTGATCTCACGTTGTCCTACGACCCCAACGCCGTCTATCTGGATGTCACCCGCAACGGCGTCGCCTTCGCGGATTTGGCGGAAACCCGCAACGGGGCGGCAGCCGCCGCCGCGATCGAGCGCCTCGGTATCGGCCGATCGCTCCACGATCTCGCGGTCACGCTCGATGCCGGCATCGCCGCCGACCTTTTCGGCCAGCTTCCCGGCGAGGTCTACGGCTCGACCGTGACCGGCCTGATCGAGAACAGCCAGGTCGTCGGCAACCAGATGAACGACCGGCTGCGCTCGGCCTTCGAGACCGTCGGCGCGAAGGCGCTGCCGATCGTGGCGACGGACGATCTCACCACCGGGTCGATCGCGACTGCGGAACGCTTCGGTGCCTGGGGCTCGGCCTTCGGCTCCTGGGGGCATACTGATGGCAACGGCGACACCGCCAGGCAGTCGCGCTCGACCGGCGGTTTCGTCGTCGGTCTGGACGGCCTCGTCAACGACGACTGGAGGCTCGGCTTCCTCGGCGGCTACAGCTCGTCGAGCTTCGAGGTCGACGACCGCCGCTCTTCGGCCTCCAGCAACAATTACCATCTCGGCGCCTATGGCGGCACGCAGTGGGGCGTCCTGTCGTTCCGCTCGGGCTTTGCCTATACCTGGAGCGATATCGACAGCAGCCGCAATATCCTCTCGCCGGCGCTCGTCGACAGCCTGAGCGCGGACTATCGCGCCGGCACGACCCAGGTATTCGGCGAACTCGGCTACGGCTTGCAGGCGGACGGTCTCTCTTTCGAGCCCTTTGCCAACCTCGCCTATGTCAACGTGCATACCGACGGTTTCACGGAGAAGGGCGGCGCGGCGGCGCTTTCCGTGCGCGGAGTATCCGACGACGTGACCTTCACCACGCTCGGCCTGCGCCTCGCGACCGATTTGGCGCTCGGACCGGCCAAGGCCACCGCCCGCGGCCTCGTCGGTTGGCGGCACGCCTATGGCGATGTCACGCCGGCGGTCGTTCAAGCGTTTGCGGGCAGCGACGCCTTCTCCGTCGCTGGCGCGCCGATCGCGCGCGACAGCGCCCTCATCGAGGCCGGCGTCGATTTCGCCGTCACTCCTGCGGCAACGCTTGGCATCTCCTATCAGGGGCAGATCGCCTCGACGGCGCAGGACCATGGCGTCCGGGCCGATCTGGCCGTCAGGTTCTAGAGCATGTCGCCCAAAAGTGCGCAGCGGTTTTGCGACGACGATATGCGACAAATCAATCACTTAAAGCGCGAATCTGAAAGGTCGCGACGCGCTCTAATGCCCGTCGGCGCCGCGCGGTTCAGGAAGCGATCTGCTCGGGAGCCGACATCAGGTTTCGCGAATGGCTTGGCGGCGCGCCCATGATCTTGCGGAAGGCGCGGCTGAACGACGCCTCGGAATCATAACCGAGACGGTTGGCGACATGGGCGACACGCTTTCCTTCACGCAGCCACTGATGCGCCTGGTGCATGCGCATGCGGGCGACATAACGGGCCGGCGTTTCGCCGACCGTATCGGCGAAACGTTGGGCGAAGCCGGAGCGCGACGCACCCATCAACTTGGCAAGCTCCGGCACCGTCCAGTCCTTCGTCGGGTCGAGGTGAATGGCGGCAAGGACCCGGCCCACTTCCGGGTGGCGCACCGCGGCGAGCCACCCCGTCGCCGTGCCGCAGCCATGCTCGACCCAGGCGCGGATGATCGTGGCGGTCAGCACGTCGGCAAGCCGCGCCAGGATGCCGCCCGAGCCGACGCGCTGCATCGCCGCCTCGCGCGTCATGGTATCGAGTAGCGACGGGATCGACGGCTCGCTCGAGGCAAGGTCGCTCGTGCGCATCACCGACGGCATCAGTTGCAGGAGCGGGTGCAGCCGGTCGACGTTGAACTGCATCACCGCGAAAAACAGAAGGTTCTGGCTGTCCGAGTTGGGGCACTGCACGTCGACGATGCCGTCGCAAAGCTGCCGCTTCGGCAGGTCGCGGATGGAGATCGTCGGCAGGCCGGGCTTGCTGGCGAGCACATGCGCGTCGCCGCGCGGCAGTAGCACGGCATCTCCCGGCGCCAATTCAGTCCAGGTGCCGTCGGGCATCTGAAGATGGGCCGAACCGGACGCCAGAAAATGAAAACGTGCCGGTTCCTGGGCCGGATAAGACGTTGCCCATGGCGCACAGGGCTGACAACGCCCATATTCCACTCCGTCCAGTCTCAGGCCGCGTAGGATGTCGGTCAGCGCATCGGTCATGGGCCACTCCAGCTTTGGACAAACGGCATAGTGTTTTGGATTTTCTAGCATAGAAACTCCATCTGGCCATGCATATCTTCATCACTACCTGCAATGGAGATGAAAATTATGGATGGCATCGTCGCACGGCCCACGGGCGAGGCGGATGAACAAGAAAAACCGCTATGGGCCGCTGTCGTGTCCCTGTCGCTCGGCGTTTTCGGTCTGGTTACAGCGGAATTTCTGCCGGCAAGCCTGCTCACGCCCATGTCGGCTGATCTCGGCGTTACCGTTGGCGCGGCCGGGCAATCGGTGACGACAACGGCCGTCGTCGCGGCCATCGCCGGCCCTGCGATCGTCGTCTATACCGGTCGCTTCGACCGGCGTAACGTCCTTCTGGCACTGACAGCACTTCTCATCGTTTCCAGCCTGATCGCCGGCTTCGCATCCAGCCTTTCGATGCTGCTCGTCGCCCGCTTCCTGCTCGGCATCGGCCTTGGCGGTTTCTGGGCGCTGTCGCTGGCGCTTGCCATGCGGCTCGTTCCCGGCCGGCTGATGCCGCGAGCCATGGCGATCGTGATGTCGGGCGTATCGATCGCAACGGTCTGCGCGGCTCCCGTCGGAGCATGGATCGGCGCGACGCTCGGCTGGCGCTATGCCTTCCTGCTTGCCGCCGCCGTCGGCATCGTCACCTTCATCGTCCAAGCGCTGACCGTGCCGCGCCTGCCGCCGAAGGGGACGACCGGCCTTGACACTATCCTCAACGTCCTGAAGCGCCCGGCGATCCGGCTCGGCCTTGCAACGATCCTGCTCGTCGTCACCGGTCACTTTGCCGGCTTCACCTATGTTCGCCCGTTCCTTGAGCAGGTGCCGCAGTTCGGCGTCGAAGGCATTACCGCCATCCTGCTTGCCTTCGGCGTCGGCGGCTTCTTCGGCAACATTGCCGGCGGCTTCCTTGCAGAGCGCAGCACGCGCTTAGCGATGATGTCGGCCGCCGCCGGCGTCGCCGTCACCACTCTGGTGCTTGCGCTTGCCGGCGCGCTGCCGGCTGTCGCCATCGTCGCGACGGCCGCCTGGGGCTTCGCCTTCGGCGCCCTGCCGGTCAGCGTCCAGTCGTTCCTGAGCCGGGCGGCCGGCGACGAGGCCGAAGGTGCGGGCGCTGCAACGCTCACCACCTTCCAGATCGCCATTTCCACCGGCGCAATCCTCGGCGGCCTGCTCGTCGAACTGCAGGGGCCGGCCGGCGTCTTCCTCTTTGCAGCGGTGGCCGCGATGCTCGGGACCTCGCTGGTCTCGGTCTATCGCGAGCGCGCACTGCAAGCGGCGGAGTAGCTGACCCAAGAGATCAGTGCGGGAGTGGCAACTCGCATCTGAGCCTGCCGGGTCTCCAAAGGCTCGGCAGGCGAAACCGTGCAAGGCACGCGTTCGGCGGGTGCCGGCCTAGACGGAGGCACGGGACTGCCGCGGATGATAGGTCCGAAGCGGCTGCAAGAGCGTCGCTGCCAGCAATTCCGTATGAGGCGTCAAAGGATCAGCCCGGTGGCTGTTGCAGGCGACGTTCCTTCCATGTCGACTTAGGCACGATGTCGTTGCCGATGGCGATGCTGAAGGAGATCACCTCCGTTGCATCCTCGTTGAGCAGGCACTTAAAATCGACATCATACCAATTCGACTTGTTGTGATAGGCGCCGCCGCTGGCGTCCATCCGGTTCTCGAAGATGAACCCTCCCTTGGGGCCGAATGGCACCAGCCCCTGGGGCGGATTATTCGGACGCTGGTGCCGGATCTGTTCGAAAGCCTCGCCGGTGCAAAGCTGCCTAATCCGCACCTTCAGTGGCAATTGGAGCAGCGCCTGCTTGAAACGCGGGTCGGTAATTGCCTTCTCCGAATAAAGGACTTTGGCCTCTGTCAGTTTGCTTGGCGCGGGAACTAAATCGACCTTTGCCGCAGCTTCGGTCGGTTTCATCTTGGTTTTATCCCCGAGCGGCTCGGCCCCAGATCTTTGCACGTCCTTCGCCTCAGTTTTGGCCTCGGCCACCGTCACGGGCGGCTTTTGGTCCGTCGCCGCCTGTGGTGTTTTCCCCGGCACAGCCAAAGTCGGCAACGGCTTTTTTTGCTGTGCCGGCGCTTCGTCCTGTTTCGCCGACACCGTTGCCGGCTTATCCGCCGGCTTTGCCTTGTCATCCACGGCCTTTGCCGGCTCGGAAGCCTCGGTCTTTTTCTCCGTCGCGCGCGCAGCCGGCGGAAGCTCTGCCTCCTTGTTGTCCTGCTTGGTCTTGGCCATGGCCGAGGCGAAGGATTGCGGCAGTTGCTGCGCCGGCTTGGGTTGCGGCTTCGGGTCTGCCTTCGGCTGGGGCTTGGGTTTGGGCTGCGGCTTTGGCTGTTCAGCCTTCTTCTCTTCGCCTTTTTTCGGTCCCGCCTTCTTTTGCTCTGCCTGTTTCTGCTCGGCCTTCTTCGGCTCCTTTGCCTCTGCAGGCGGCGGAACGAGCTCGACGTTGACCGTTTGTTCCTTCGGCGGCTTCGGCAGTTCCAGCGGCAGATCGAACAGCAGGAAGAAGGCAACGACGAGGTGCAGCGCGACCGACACCGGCGCGCCCCATCCCATCCGTTCCCGCCATTTTCCCGCAAAAAGCTGCATCGCCAAGGAGATAAACCAATCGACGGGCGGAACCTAGGAGCTTCCACCGATCTCAACAAGAGGCTCAGCCAGCATCTACAGCCGGAGATCCGCGCTGCAGTCTGCGGGCCATCGATCGATGGCGAATGCAATCCACACCTTGCGCGGCCGCTTTGCCGTCTACTGATGGTCTCTTGTCAAAAACGTTCCCGGCAAAAACGAGGCGGCGAAATCTGTTTCGGGTCCCACGCCAATTTCGCACAAAAATACCTATTATATAATTTCTATAGATTTAATTTTTAAACACGCCTCGAGCGGTTCTGGCCGGTGGCGCGCAATGACATTCTTTTTTGGCTTGGGGGCCTACATGCAGCGAAATTCCAATCACCGAAAACTTTTCACAAAAGCCTTTGCCGCAACCGCGGCGCTGGCGGCGGGCCTCATCGCCACCTCGGCGCTTGCCGGCGAAACGCTCGACAAGATCAAGGCGCGCGGCGTCATCAAGGTCGGCGTCGGCACCACGCCGGGCTTCTTCTCACCCGACAGCAACGGCCGCTGGCAGGGCTTCTTCGTCGATTTCGGCCGCGCCATCGCCATCACCGTCTTCAACGATGCCGAGAAGGTCGAGTTCACCAACTCGTCGCCGCAGCAGCGTCTGCCGGCGCTGCAATCGGGCGAGTTCGACATCCTGTTGTCCGGCGTCACCCAGACGGTGAGCCGCGCCTTCAAGCTCGGCTTCCATTTCGGCCCCGTCGTCTTCTACGACGGCCAGGGACTGCTGGTGCGCAAGGACCTTGGCGTAGCCAAGGGCGAGGAACTCGACGGCGCGACGATCGGCGTGCAGAGCGGCACCACCGGCGAACTCAACATCGCCGACTTCTTCCGCAAGACCGGCAAGGCTTTCACGCCCGTCACGATCGAGGAGACCGGCGAGTTCCTGAAGGCGTTGGATTCCGGCCGCGTCGATGCGCTGACCCAGGATGCGACCGACCTTGCCGCCAAGCGCACGCAGCTTTCCAAGCCTGACGACTATGTGCTGCTGCCGGAGCGGCTGTCGAAGGAGCCATTGGCGCCGGCGATCCGTGCCGGCGACGACCAGTGGCTCGAAATCGTCAACTGGACGGTCTACGCGACGATCCAGGCGGAAGAATTCGGCATCACCAAGGAGAACGTCGACACCTTCTTGAAGAGCGAGGATCCGGCGATCAAGCGCTTCCTCGGCGTCGATCCGTCGCTCGGCGAAGCGATCGGCCTCGATCCGAAATTCGCCTACAACATCGTAAAGACCGTCGGCAACTACGGCGAGATCTTCGAGCGCAACGTCGGCAAAGGCACGCCGCTCAACTTCGAGCGTGGCTACAACCAGCCCTGGACCGCGGGCGGCCTGCTCTATTCGCCGCCGTTCCGTTGAGCCGGTTCATGGTCCTTCCCATGACACGCCAACTCCAACCGGGCCCCTCGGGGCCCGGACCTGTCTCGCGCCTGCGCACCTGGATTGGGCCGCAGCCGCTGCAGCAATTCGCGCTCTTTTTCGGCGTACTTCTGCTCTTCGTCTTTCTCGGTCAAAATACCGCCGAGAGCATGCACCGCATGGGACTGACGCCCGGCTTCGCCTTCCTCTCTCATCAGGCAAACTTCGAGATCGGTGAGAGTGTGCTTTCCTATTCCGCCGGTGACAGCTATGCCCGGGCGCTTGGCGCCGGCATCGCCAACACCGTCAAGGTTGCGGTTGTCGGCTGCCTGCTTGCAACCGTGCTCGGCGTCGCGCTTGGGATCGCCCGGCTCTCAGGCAATCTGCTGCTGGCGAGTTTCGTTCACGGCTATGTCGAGCTTTTGCGCAACACGCCGCTGTTGCTGCAACTGTTTCTCTGGAGCGCTATCATTCACGCGCTGCCGCCGCCGCGCGGCGCCTATACGTTTCTGGGCAGCGTCTATCTCAGCAATCGCGGCGTCTTTCTGCCCTCGCTTTCGGTCGACGGCCTGCCGGCCTCCGTATGGCTGCCCGCGGTGCTCCTGACCGTCTTCGCGGCACTCGTCATTTCCAGGCGCCTGCTGGCGGGCGCGACGTTCTATCTGCCGAAAACCGCCGGCACCGTACTCGGCGCGTTGGCAATCTTCTATTTCGCTCTCGTATCCCTCGGCTTCAGCGCCTCGGTCGAAGTGCCTGCAAAGGGCGGCTTCAACATTCGTGGCGGCCTGTCGCTGACGCCGGAATTCGCGGCATTGCTGATCGGCCTGGTCGTCAACGCCTCGGCCTCGATCTCCGAGATCGTGCGCAGCGGTATCCAGTCGGTGAAATCAGGGCAATGGGAGGCCGCCCGGGCACTGGGCCTGAAGCCCGCCCAAATCATGCGCCTCGTCGTGTTGCCGCAGGCGCTCAGGGTGATCACGCCGCTGATGATTTCCAGCTTTCTCGATCTGACCAAGAACTCGAGCCTCGCGGTCGCGATCGGCTACCCCGATCTCGTCAGCGTCGCCAACACCACGGCCAACACCACTGGCCAGGCGCTGGAGGCGATCATCATCATCGGTACCGTCTACCTGACGATCAGCCTTGCGGTTTCGGCCGTCATGAACCTCTACAACCGACGGGTGGTTCTGCGCGGAGAAGGAAAGCGATGAGCCAGATCGAACTCGCACCGCCCGTAGCACCCGACTGGCAGCGCTGGCGCGAAGGCCTCTTCAGCGGCTGGGCCAATGGGCTCGTCACGCTTGCCACCCTCGCCGCAATCCTCTGGCTTGCTCTCCCCTTTGTCCGCTGGGCCGTCATCGATGCTGTCTGGACCGGCACGGCGGCCGATTGCGCCGGGGAAACGGCCGGTGCCTGCTGGGCCTTCGTCGGCGCGAAGTTTCGCTTCATGCTCTTCGCCTTCTTCCCGCCTCACCTGCAATGGCGCCCGGCGCTGGTTCTCGCCCTCATTGCAACGCTCCTGACGCTCTCCGCCCTTCCCCGCTTCTGGAGCTACCGCCTGGTGCCTATCTCGCTGCTGGCTCTCGTCGGCATCTGGATGCTGATGGCGGGGGCATCAGGTTTGGAACCGGTATCGACCAATCACTGGGGCGGCCTGCCGATCACCCTCACCGTCTCGATCGCCGGCCTCGCCTTCGCCTTCCCGCTCGCCCTCTCTTTGGCGCTTGCCCGCCAATCCGACATGGGTATCGTGCGGTGTCTGGCAATCGCCTTCATCGAAGTGCTGCGCGGCGTGCCGATGATCGCCGTTCTCTATGTCGCGATGCTGATCGTGCCGATGGCGCTGCCGAGCGGGGCTGCGATCGACAAGCTGCTCCGCGCCCAGATCGGCGTCACACTGTTCTTCTCCGCCTACCTCGCCGAAGTCATCCGCGCCGGATTGCAGGTGATCCCGCCTGGCCAGATGGAGGCGGCGCTGTCGCTGGGCTTCAGCCGTATCCAGATGCTGCGGCTGGTCGTGCTGCCGCAGGCGCTGACCGCCGTCATCCCGGCGATCGTCAACCTGTCGATCGGCATCGTGCTCAACACCTCACTGCTCGCCGTCATCGGCATCCACGATCTCCTGAATGCCGCCAAGACTTCGGCAACCGATCCCATCTGGCTCGGCTTTTACAGCGAGGCCTATATCTTTGCAGCGCTCACCTATTTCGCGATCTGCTTCACCGGCTCGCGCTACAGCCTGTGGCTGGAGAGGAAACTCAAGGCCTCCGATCGTCACTAGCGCACCACTCGGGCACCGGGGCGGGGTTGCGCGCCGCACGTCGCCGGGCCAAGAGTGCGGCAACGTGAAAACTGTGACCGGGCAAGCGCATGGGACAAAACAACATCGCCATTATCGGCGGCGGGCCAAGCGGGCTGATGGCCGCCGAGGTCCTGTCTGAGAGCGGCCACGCCGTCACCGTCTACGAGAGCATGCCCACGGTCGCGCGCAAGTTCCTGCTCGCCGGCAAGTCGGGCCTGAACATTACCCATTCCGAAGACTACGCCGCCTTCGCCGAGCGCTTCGGCAGTGCCTCGTCCCGATTGCGTTCGGCCCTTGACGGCTTCACGCCCGACGATGTCAGGCAATGGGCGAAAGCGCTCGGCACCGAGACCTTCGTAGGCTCTTCGGGCCGGGTCTTTCCCGAGGTTATGAAGGCGTCGCCGCTGTTGCGCGCCTGGTTGAAATCGCTCGAAGGCCGTGGCGTCAAGATCCTGACCCGACACCGCTGGACAGGATTTCAGGGCAAAGAGCTCGTCTTCGATACGCCCGATTGCAAAAAGCAGGTCAGTGCTGATGCGACGTTGCTCGCGCTCGGCGGCGCCAGCTATCCGCGCCTTGGGTCCGATGCCGCCTGGATCCCCTGGCTGGATGAGAGGGGCGTGACTGTTGCCGGCTTTGAGCCCGCCAATTGCGGCTTCGATGTCGACTGGAGCGAAACCTTCCGCGACCGTTTCGCGGGCGCGGCGCTCAAGGCCGTTACCGCGACTTCAGAAGCCGGCACCATCCCGGGCGAATTCGTCGTCAGCAAGAGCGGTATCGAAGGCAGTCTGGTCTACGCCCATACGAGCGCGCTCAGAGACCGGCTGTCGCGCGGAGAAACGGCCAACCTGGTGATCGACCTCGCCCCCGGACGAACCGTCGAGAAACTGGCGAAAGATCTTGGCCGCTTCGACAGCAAGACCAGCTTTTCCAACCGCCTGCGCAAGGGGGCCGGGCTCGAAGGGGTGAAAGCGGCGCTGCTGCGCGAGGTTTCGCCCGATGCCGCGCGTTTGGCGCCGCTCGATCTCGCCGCCTTGATCAAGGCTGTGCCGATCCCGCTCAAGCGCCCCCGCCCGATCGCCGAGGCCATCTCGTCTGCCGGTGGCGTGACCTGGTCCGCAATCGATGACGACTACATGTTGAGGGCCCTGCCCGGCACCTTCGTCGCCGGTGAGATGATCGACTGGGAGGCGCCGACCGGCGGCTATCTGCTGAGCGCCTGCTTCGCCACCGGCCGTGCGGCTGCCCGCGGCATCGACCGCTGGCTTGCCCGGCGAGTATAAAATCGCCGCGCCCTTAGTAGGCGCGGCGATTGGTTTTAGTAGGCACGCCGACGTGCTTACTGGTCGTTCAGCACCAGTCCCTTGGTCAGCTCCAGCGCCTGGCGCTCGAAGAGACCGCGG
This sequence comes from Ensifer adhaerens, assembly GCF_002007205.1. Taxonomy (GTDB): domain Bacteria; phylum Pseudomonadota; class Alphaproteobacteria; order Rhizobiales; family Rhizobiaceae; genus Ensifer; species Ensifer adhaerens_D. The sequence goes on along the minus strand of NZ_LAZS01000009.1, from coordinate 206,055 downwards.
TAGATGCCGCCGTCGAGGCGGATCAGCGCGTCGTGCGTGCCCTCCTCGGCGATCCGGCCGTGGTCGAAGACCAGCAGCCGGTCGAGCGCCCGGACCGTCGAGAGCCGGTGCGCGATGACGAGCGTCGTGCGCCCAAGCATCAGCCGCTCCATCGCCTGCTGGATCAGCACTTCCGATTCCGAATCGAGGCTCGATGTCGCCTCGTCGAGGATCAGGATCGGCGCGTCCGCGAGGAACGCGCGGGCAATGGCGATGCGCTGGCGCTCGCCGCCCGAGAGCTTGACCCCGCGTTCGCCCACCAGCGTGCCGTAGCCTTTCGGCAGGGACGTGATGAAGTCGTGGGCGCTCGCAAGCTTCGCCGCCTTCTCGATCTCGCTCTGCGTGGCGTCCGGTCGCGCATAGGCGATGTTCTCCGACAGAGAGCGATGGAACAGGATCGGCTCCTGCTGGACGATCGCGATCTGCTGGCGCAGCGACGTCTGCGTCACCGATGCGATGTCCTGGCCGTCGATCCGGATCTCGCCGGCTTTCAGGTCATGCAGACGCTGGATCAGCTTGACGAAGGTCGTCTTGCCCGAACCTGAGTGCCCGACAAGACCGACGCGTTCGCCCTCCCGGATCGTCACCGAGAAGCGGTCGTAGAGCGGCTTGCGGTGCGCACCGTAGTGGAACGTCACATCCTTGAAATCGATGCGGCCGTCGGTGATGCGGATCGGCTTGGCATCCGCCTTGTCGTCGATGCCGAGCGACTGGCCATGGATGTCGACAAGCTCTTCCATGTCGTTGATCGAGCGCTGCAGGTTGCGGATGTGCTGCCCGACTTCACGCAGGTAACCCTGCAGGATGAAGAACGAGGTAAGCACGAAGGTGATGTCGCCGGCCGTCGCCTGGCCTTTCGACCAGAGGAACAGCGCAAAGCCGATCACCGCCGCGCGCAGGATGAGCAGCATGGCGCCCTGCGACGTGCCGTTGGTCGTGCCGCGGATCCAGGTGCGGCGCGTACGGTCACGCCATTTGGCGAGCACCTTGGCAAGGCGTGCGTCCTCGCGGCTTTCGCCGCCAAAACCCTTGACGACGATGTTGCAGCTCACGGCATCGGCGAGCGCCCCGCCGAGCTTGGTGTCCCACCGGTTGGCAAGGCTTGCCATCGGCGCGACGTAGCCAAGCGACAGCACGATCGTCATCAGGATGAAGACGATCGACCCGATACCGATGATGACGCCCATCATCGGCCAGTAGAACGACATCAGGATTGTCGATCCGACCAGCATCACGACGGACGGAAACAGGGCGACGAGCAAGGTGTCGTTCAAGAGATCGAGCGCCCACATGCCACGCGTCACCTTGCGCACCGTCGATCCGGCAAAGCTGTTGGCATGCCAGTCGGTCGAGAAGCGCTGGATGCGGTAGAAGGCAGCCGACGCGATGTCGGTCATCATCTTGAGGGTCAGATCGGTGACCCCCAGGAAGGTGAAGTGCCTGAGAATGATCGCGCCGAGCGACAGCGCCATCAGCATCCAGAAGGCGGCAAGCGCCGCATCCCAGGCAAGCTGATCGGTCGCCACACCGGAAACGACGGCGTCGACGAGCCGGCCCGAATAGAGCGGCGTCAGGACGTCAGCGAGCGTCGACAAGAGAACCATGCCTAGAATGACGCTGATGCGCAGCGGCTGCGCTTTCCAGTGGGACCAGGTGAATCCAAGAACGCTGCGGAACGCACCACCGCGCAGGTCAATACGAGTAAAAGCCATAACAATCGCCCGATGCGCGACGCATCGGCCTCAAACAAGATCAGGATGGAATATGCCGTTAAAAGGAACCCAGCTTCCGATGCGGCATCATTAGAGTGACCGTATCCTCAGGAGAGGAAGGGCCAAGGTCAGCGAAACGAAATCCGACCTGGAAAAGACGGAAAGGCGAAAATGCCCTTCCCGGCCCAGTTCAAGACTGCACGCCGCCCCGTAGGGAGAAAGAAAAAGCTGGCATCTTTTGAAACCTCCCTGATTGGTTGCCGGAAGACGACCTATAGGCGAATCGCGCGCAACCGCCAAGTGCAGAAATCTTGCCATGGCGCCAATCGTCGCGGCTGCGACCTGTTTGCAACAGTCTCCGACATGCCTCCCGGGGTTTACGGCGGTGGGCTCTTCGTAGCAGAGTACGCCGCGATCGCCGACCGTGCATGCACGAAACGGCGGCATCTTGGGGAGGGTCCGCGACAACCGGCACCGGCAATGACCGGACGGCGATGCGCGGTGGGAGTGAATTGACAAGGTTCCGGTTCGATATCGTCGCGGCCCTGCTGCCGCTGATCACCCTTGGCTTCATGGCGTTTGCGGGGCCCGCGCGTGCTGTCGAGAAGCAGGAACTCGTGGTGGTCACCTCCTACCCGCCCTCCTTCTTCGAGCCCTTTCGCGCCGCTTTCGAACGCGCCAATGCCGACATGCGGGTGACGATCGTGCAGCGCAACACGGCGAGCGCCAGCCGCTTCGTCATTGAGAAGGCGGACGTGCCGGCCGATATCTTCTGGGCATCGGCGGCCGATGCGTTCGAGCTTTTGAAACGCAACGGCAGCCTGCGCCCGATCGCTCCGCGCAACACGGGAGCAGCCGACAGGATCTTCGGCTATCCGGTCAACGACCCGGAAGGCTACTACCTCGGCTTCGCGCTGTCGGGCTACGGCTTCGTCTACAACCCTGCCCACCTTGCCAAGAACAACCTGCCGGCGCCACGCAACTGGCAGGATCTGCTGAACCCCGTCTATTCGGGCCAGATCGGCATCACCACACCGTCGCGTTCCGGCACGACGCATCTGATCGTCGAAGCTCTGTTGCAAACCTATGGCTGGGAGGAAGGCTGGGCAATGCTGTCGAAGCTCGGCGGCAATCTCTCGACCGTCACCGCCCGCAGCTTCGGCGTTGCCTCCGGCGTGGCGCAGCGACGCTTCAGCATCGGCGTCACCATCGATTTCCTCGCCACCACGCCGGATTTCGCCAGCGCCGGCAATGTCTTCGTGCTGCCGCCCGACACCGTGTTCGTGCCGGCGAGCATCGCCATCCTGTCACGGGCGCGCAACGTCCCGGCCGCGGAGCGCTTCGTCGATTTCGTACTTTCTGAGCCGGGCCAAAAACTCCTGCTGTCGCCGGCGATTGCCCGCATTCCCGTCGACCCCGCACTCAACCGTGGCCTGCTGCCGCGTGAAGACGGCGAGCGGCTGCTGAAATCCGGAGGCTTCGACGCGGCGCTGTCGGCTCGCCGATATGGTCTCGTCAACCTGATCTTCGACGACTATATCGTGCGCCGCCGGGCGACGCTCGCCCGGCTGTGGAAGAGGGTCGCCGAGCTGGAGACAATGGAGATAAAGGACGCGCAGCGGCTGAGCATGTTGGCAAGAGCGCGGCGCCTGTTGGCAACACCCCCTCTTTCTGCAAGCGAGATCGCGAATGTCGCGGCGCCGCTCCAAGGCGAGTGGCCGCGCGGCGTTGCCCGCTCGGCCGCCCACACAGAACTGGCGAGCCGGCTGCGGGCAAGGATCGAGCAGAACCTTGCGGAAGCGGAAGGGCTTCTCTCTTCGGCCTCCCGCCCCGGCGGCAGCATCAACCTCCACCCTTGGCGGCAATGATGGACAGGACGCTGGAAACGACGGCATCGTCTCCGCAATGGCGGTTCGGCATCGGCGCCCGCCTCGTGCTCGCTTTCGTCGCGATCGTCGGCTTTGCGGTCGTCGCCTGTATCGTCGGCTGGCTTTCCTACGAACGGCTGTCCGGTGAACTGTCGCGCATGACGGACGAGCAGATGCCGCAGCTTGCCTTTGCCTCGCGCCTGTCGAAGGCCGGCGCCGACATCGGCTCGGTGACAGCCGTACTGGCCGGCGCCGAGAGCCGCACCGATTACAACGAGATCCGCAACACATACACCATGCGGCTCGCGACGCTGCGCGCTCTGCTCGAAGAAAATGCCGCCCAGCCCGGCACCGCGGCGCTGCTGCCGCTTTCCGAGGCGATCGCGGCGAACCTGAAAAAAATGGACCTTGCCGCCGGCAAGCGTTTCACGCTGCGCGAGGCGATGCGCTCCGACATCGACGAGTTGCGCTGGGTGCAGGCCGACCTTCTCGAGGAGGCCGACCCGCTCGTCGACGATATCCGCTTCAACATCGAGACGGAAACACGCAACGGACAGGGCTCGGCTGCTCTTGCCGAGCAGCAGAAAAGCGAAGCGCTTTTGACGGTCGTCTCCCAGGCAAATCTCGCGACAGGACTGATCGGCCGGCTCGTCAACGCCACGACCGAGGAGGAGATGCAGGAGACCAACGCCTTCCTCGGAGACAGTGCCGACGAACTGGCAGGCCGCATCCACTCTCTCGACGGGTGGCCCGACAGCATCACCGTTCGGCAACTCGCCCGGCGGATTCTCGACCAATCCAACGCCGCGACCGGCATACCCAATCGCAAACGCTCGGAAATGCTGCAGGCAGGAACCCTTGCCCAGCTTGCCGGCGAAAACGCTCGGCTGGTCGAAGAGCTTGGACGCAAGATCGAGACGGAGGTGGTCGCGATCGAAGCGAGCGCCGGCGAGGCCGCACGGCGCGCTGCCGCGGCAATCGAAACCGGGCGCAGCCTGCTGGTGGCGATCGCCGTCCTCTCGGTGCTTGTCGCAACCGCGATCGGTTACTTCTACGTCCACCGGAACCTCATTGCCCGCATCCGCCTGCTGGCCTCAGCCGCCGGCGCCATCAGCGGCGGCCGCCCGGCCGCTCCGATCCCGCCTGCGCAAGCCGACGAGCTCGGCGACCTCTCCCGCGCCCTGACCCTCTTCCGCCAGACCCGCGACGAATTGGTACAATCGGCCAAGCTCGCCGCACTCGGCCAGATGGCGGCCGGCATCGGTCACGAACTCAACCAGCCGCTGGCAGCACTTCGCGCCCACATCCACAGCGCCGCCACCCTGATCGGGCGCGGCAAGGGCGACCAGGCCGCCAACAACCTCGAGAAGATGAAGGGGCTGACGGGACGCATGGCCGACCAGATCAGCCATATCAGGCGCTTCGCCCGGCGCCCGGACGCGCAGCTGCGGCCGGTCGACCTCCTTGCCGCGGCGCGCGACGCATTGAGCCTGCTCGAACATCGGTTCGAGGAAGAGGCCGTCGAGCTCGACCTCACCGTGCCACAGAACAATCAAGTGATGGTAATGGCCGAGCCTGTGCGGCTCGAACAGGTCGCCGTCAATCTTATCGGCAATGCCCTTGATGCCGTCACCGACCGTCCTGAGCGCCGCGTCAGCGTTGCGGTCGATGCGACCGACGGTAACGCCCGGCTGATCGTCGGCGACACCGGGCACGGCATCGCTCCGGAGAATCTGAGCAGCGTGTTCGACCCGTTCTTCACCACCAAGCCGGTGGGCTCGGGGCTCGGTCTTGGCCTGTCGATCTCCTACAACATCGTCAAGGATTTCGGCGGCGATATCACGATCCTCGACACCGGCCCGACCGGCACACGATTCCTCGTATCCCTGAAAGGACCGGAATGAGACCGGAAGCGGACATCATCCTGATCGACGACGACGCCAGCGTGCTTGAGGCCTGTTGCCAGGTGCTCGAACTCGAGGACTTCAGCGTCGCCCCGCACGCCTCCGTCGTCTCCGCGCTTGCGAACCTTCGCGCCGACAGCGAGACGGTGATCGTCTCGGACGTCCGCATGCCCGATCATGACGGCTTCGACCTGGTCGCGGCCGTGCGCAAGATCGATCCCGACATCCCGATCATCCTGATGTCCGGGCACGGCGACATTCCGATGGCGCTGCGCGCCATGCGCGAAGGTGCCTGGGATTTCCTCGAAAAGCCGGCCGATCCGGTTCACCTGATCGAGACCGTGCGCCGCGCCCGTGAACACCGGCGCCTGCTGCTTGAAAACCGGCGGCTGCGCCTGTCGGTCGACAAGGATGGCTGGGAGACGCGGCTGATCGGACATTCGGCGCCGATGGTGGCGTTGCGCGAAAAGCTGCAGCGCATCGCTGCCGCCAGCGCCGACGTTCTGATCATCGGCGATACCGGCACCGGCAAGGAAGTGACGGCAAGGGCGCTGCACGATTTCAGCGGTCGCAAGGGCCGTTTCGTCGCCGTCAACTGCGGCGCCATCCCCGAGACGATGCTCGAATCCGAGCTTTTCGGCCATGAGGCCGGCGCGTTTACCGGCGCGCGGGAAAAGCGCATCGGCAAGATCGAATATGCCGATGGCGGCACGCTGTTTCTTGACGAGATCGAATCAATGCCGCTCGCAGCCCAGGTGCGGCTGCTGCGCGTCCTGCAGGAGCGCGTCATCGAACGTCTCGGCTCGAACGTCGAATTGCCGGTCAACATATACGTGGTGGCGGCGACCAAGGCCGATCTGCACGACGCCGCCCGGCGAGGAGAATTCCGCGAGGACCTCGCCTATCGCCTCGATATCGCCAGGGTCGAACTGCCGCAGCTCGCGCGCCGCAAGGGCGACGTCGGCCTCTTGTTCCAGCACTTCCTCGGCCTTGCGGCCAAGCGCCAGGGACGCACGCCGCCGCCCGTCGGCGCCGATCTTTTCGCCGACCTCAACGCCCGCCCCTGGGCCGGCAACGTGCGCGAGCTGCGCAACGTCGCCGAGCGCTTCGTGCTCGGGCTCGAAGAGCACGTCGGCACTGCCCCCGCGACCGCGGATGACGAGACGCTGGAAGCGCAGATGGACCGACTGGAGCGAACCATCCTCGTCAACAGCCTCGCCAGAAACGACGGCCGGGTCGGAGCCACCGCCGATGCGCTCGGCATCTCCCGCAAGACGCTCTATCTGAAGATGCGCAAGTTCGACATCGATGCCCGGGGCGACGGCGACGAGGGGTGATGTTACCTTTTTGACCCCGCTGTCCCGGCCGCAATGTTACCTTTCTTTCCCATTTTCAGCATGAAACGCCCGGAATCACGGGCATCCTGATCTGGCACGGGCCTTGCTCTCCATAAGGCAGCCGCCAACAACCGGCGGTCTATTGGGAGGAGATACCTATGTTGAAAACCATCGCAGCAGCGATGTTGATGTCGGCTGCGTTCATCGTGACGGCGCACGCCCAGGACGGCGGCAAGGTGACGATCGTCACCTCGTTTTCCAAGGACGTGACCGATCCGTTCAAAGCGGGCTTCGAGGCCGCCAACCCCGGCTTCACCCTCGACGTCCAGAACAAGAGCACCAGCTCGGGCGTGAAATACATCGACGAGACCAAGGTCAACAACCAGGTCGACCTGTTCTGGGCGTCGGCGCCTGACGCCTTCGACAGCCTGAAGAGCAAGGAACTCCTGGCCAAGTTCACCCCGTCGGTGACGGGCCTGCCCGAAAAAGTCGGCTCCTATCCGGTCAACGATCCGGACGGCTTCTACTTCGGCTTTGCCGCGTCGGGGTACGGCATCATGTCGAACGACCGCTACCTGGAAGCCAACAACCTGCCGAAGCCGGCCGAATGGGGCGACCTCGCCAAGCCGGAATACTTTGACCACGTCGCCATCGCCGCCCCGTCGCGCTCCGGCACCACGCACCTGACGATCGAGACGATCCTGCAGGGCGAAGGCTGGGACAAGGGCTGGGGCACGCTCAAGGGCATCGGCGGCAACCTGCAGCAGGTGACCGAGCGCTCCTTCGGCGTTCCGGACGCCGTCAACTCGGGCCAGACCGGCATCGGCATAGTCATCGACTTCTTCGCCTTCTCGGCCCAGGCGAGCGGCTTCCCGGTGAGCTTCGCCTATCCGTCGGTCACGACGGTCGTGCCGGCCAATATCGGCATTGTCGCCAATGCCCCGAACCAGGCCGGCGCTGAAGCCTTCGTCAACTACATCCTGTCGGAGAAGGGCCAGGAAGTCCTGCTCGAGCCGGCGATCCGTCGCCTGCCGATCAACCCAGCGCTTTATGCGAAGGCGCCCGAAGGCTTCCCGAACCCGTTCAAGGATCCGCGTTTCCAGTCGATGATCACCTTTGACAGCGACGTTTCGAAGAAGCGCACGGATGTCGTCGACACGCTGTTCGACCAGCTCATCTCCTTCCAGCTCGAAAACCTGAAGGGCGCCACCCAGGCGATCCATGCGGCCGAAAAGGCGCTCGCTGCCAACGAACAGCCGGCGGCCCGCGCGCTTCTTGACGAAGCCAAGGCCCTGGCTGCCGCCATGCCGATCACGGCGGAGGAGGCAGCCAGCAAAGAAACGCGCGACGCCTTTACCGGCGGCGAAGAGAAGACCGCACGCCAGGCGGAACTGGAGCAGAAGTGGGCCGCGTTCGCGACGGAGAAATATGCCGCCGCCAAGGCCAAGGCTGAAGAAGCACTGAACCTCGTCGACTAACGCGCGACAGCGACCGCCTGCCCAACTGGCGGGCGGTCATGCTCCCAAAACATCATAGCTTCGCCGACCCTGGCGCGCGCTTTGCGCGCCGGGCTGGCCGAACTCACTCCGGAGTCTGCTCCATGGCGCTCGTCGCTTCCGTTCCCATCAGGCCCGCCGCGGCCAAACCAGGCCAGATCCTGGCGGTCTCGGTGATCGCCCTGTTCCTGGCGATCTTCCTGGTCATCCCCGCCGGCACGATCATCTACACCGCCTTCACCGAGAAGGGCACCGGTGCGCTGACCATCGTCAACTTCATCGACTTCTTCAACACCGACCTCTTCCGCCGGTCCTTCTTCAATTCGGTCTATGTGTCCGGCATGTCGGTCGTCTGGGCGAGTGCCATTGCGCTGCCGCTCGCGGTGCTGACGACCCGCTTCGACTTTCGCGGCTCGCTTGTTATCCAGACCCTCGGCTTCGTGCCCCTGATCATGCCGCCCTTCGTCGGCGCGGTGGCGATGCAGCTGCTCTTCGGCCGCAACGGCACGGTGAACCTGCTCTTGAACGACTGGTTCGGCATCCGCATCCCCTTCATGGAGGGGCTGAACGGCGTCATCTTCGTCCAGTCGCTGCACTACTTCCCCTTCATCCTCATCAACCTGTCGACCAGCCTGCGCAACATCGACCGGTCGATGGAGGAAGCGGCCCAGAACCTCGGCTCGTCCGGCTTTCGCCTGTTCCGCCGCATCGTCTTCCCGCTCGCCATGCCCGGCTATCTCGCCGGCGCCTCGCTGGTCTTCGTCAAGGTCTTCGACGATCTGGCGACACCGCTGCTCCTCAACGTCAAGGACATGCTGGCGCCGCAGGCCTATCTCCGCGTCACCTCCGTCGGCCTCACAGACCCGATGGGCTATGTGATCTCGGTCATCCTCATCGCGGTCTCGATCTTCGCCATGTGGCTTTCGGCGGTCGCCATGCGCGGCAAGGACTATTCGACCGTCCAGCGCGGCGGTGGCGGCCTTTCCAGGCGCAAGCTCAGCCGCGGCGAAAGTGCGATCGCCTATGGCGTCGTCGCGCTGATCCTGCTGCTCGTGCTGTCGCCGCATATCGGCCTGCTCTTGCTTTCCTTCGCAACGGTCTGGTCGTTCAGCCCGCTGCCCGACGCCTATACCGTCGCCCACTACGGCCGGGTCTTCGGCGAAAGCTCGCTCTACATCAAGAACACGTTGATCTATGCGAGCCTTGCCGGCCTGATCGACGTGGTCATCGGCGGCGCCATCGCCTATCTGGTGCTACGCACCAAGGTCGTCGGCCGTCGCTGGCTCGACTGGGCGGCAACAGCAGCGCTCGCCATCCCCGGCGTCGTGCTCGGCATCGGCTATCTCCGCACCTTCTACGGCATCACGCTGCCCGACGGCACGCCGCTCGCAACCCTCTGGGTGATGGTGGTTCTGGCGCTTGCCATCCGCCGCCTGCCTTATGCGCTGAGGGCCTGCTACGCCGCACTGCAGCAGGTGTCGGAATCGCTCGAAGAGGCCGCCGAGAACCTCGGCGCCACCAAGCAACGAACGATCCGCCGCATCGTTCTGCCGCTGATGACCGGTGGCCTGCTCGCCGGCTTCGTCACCAGCTTTTCGACCGCCGCCGTCGAACTGTCGGCGACGCTGATGCTGATCCAGAGCAATTCGGACGCACCGATCGCCTACGGTCTCTATGTCTTCATGCAATCGCCGGCCGGTCGCGGTCCGGGTGCAGCCCTCGGCGTCATCGCCGTGATCATGGTCGCGCTCTGCACGCTTCTGTCCCACTACGTCATCGAGCGCCGCCAGAAGGCGCTCGGGACGGCAAAATAATTCGGGAGGAAACAATGACAGTGAACATCAACAGCGCAGCACTTGCCGCCGGCCCCGCCAAGGCGATCAGCATCAGTGACGTCAATCTCTACTACGGCGCGCTGCACGTGCTGAAGGACATCAACCTCGAAATCCGGCCGGGCGAGTTCTTCGCTTTCCTCGGTCCGTCCGGCTGCGGCAAGACCACGCTGCTGCGATTGATCGCCGGCTTCAACAATGCCCGAAAGGGCAAGGTCGTGATCGGCGGGCAGGACGTGCTCGACATGCCGCCGTGGAAACGCGACATCGGCATGGTCTTCCAGTCCTACGCGCTCTGGCCGCACATGACGGTCGCCGCCAACGTCGCGTTCGGGCTGGAAGAACGGCGGCTGCCGCGCGCCGAGGTCGATCGTCGCGTTCAGGCGGCGCTGGAACTCGTCGGGCTCAAGCACCTCGCCGACCGCCGGCCGTCGCAGCTTTCCGGTGGCCAGCAGCAGCGCGTGGCGCTCGCCCGCACCATCGCGATCGAGCCGAAGGTGCTTCTGCTCGACGAGCCGCTTTCCAACCTCGATGCCAAGATGCGCGTCGAAGTCAGGCGGGAGCTGCGCGAGCTGCAGCAGCGGCTGCAATTGACGACGATCTTCGTCACCCACGACCAGGAAGAGGCCAACACGGTCTGCGACCGGATCGCCGTCTTCAACGAGGGCAGCATCCAGCAGGTGGGAACACCGATGGGGCTCTATGAAAAGCCGGCCAACCTGTTTGTCGCCAACTTCCTCGGCACCGCCAACATTCTCGACGGCAAGGTGGCCGGCAGCGGCGCTGCCAGAAGCTTCGAGGTCGTGGGCGGTGGCTCCATCCCCATCCCGGCCGGAACCGACGTGCCCGCCGGCGCCAAGCTCGTCTTCCGTCCGCAATATGCGACGATCGGCAGCCTCGAGCCCGGCGCCGTCGCGCTCGAAGGCATCATCGCGCATCGCGAATTCCTCGGCGCGACCGTGCGCTATGGCGTTCGGATCGGGGCCGCGACGGTGCTGATCGACGCGCCCTTCCATTCCGGCGACGCGTTGCTCGAACCCGGTGCAGCTACGACGCTCGGTCTCAAGCCGTCGTCGGCGCAATGGCTCGCCCACTAGAGACCACGACGAGCGTCCGCCGGGATCCACCGGCGGACGCCACCTTCCCCATTTCAAGCAGCGCCAGATCGCTGACACCGAGTTCCGCATGACAAAAGATCTCCCAAGCCTCATCCTCATCCGCCACGGCGAAACCCAATGGAACGTCGCCGGCCGCCTGCAGGGCCGCAAGGATACGCCGCTGACCGCCAATGGCGTGCGCCAGGCGCTCGCCGTCGGCCTGCGCCTTGCCGAACGGATCGCCGACGAGGAAAAGAACCTGACCTTCTGGGTGAGCCCGCTCGGCCGCGCCCGCCAGACCGCATCGATCCTCGCCGACACCTGGTCGATCCCCTTCGATCGCTTCGTCGAGGCGCCTTCTCTTGCCGAGCGCTCCTATGGCGCCTGGGAGGGCCTTGTCCATGACGAGATCGAGCGCGATCTTGCCGATCAGTACGACGCGCACAGCGCCGACCCGTTCGACTATTCGATGCCGGGCGGCGAAAGCCGGACGGCGCTTTCAGCGCGCCTCGAGGCCTGGCTTGCCACGCTCGACCGCGGCCGCCGCCATGTCGTCGTCACCCATAGCGGTTGCCTCAGGGCACTGCGCGGCATCTACACTGCCGCCTCGCGCGACGAGATCCTCGCCTATCGCGAGCCGCAGACAGCCTCGTTCCTTCTGACCGCAGGCTGCGAGACCATGTTCGACGTTCCGCTCAACATCCTGCGCGCGCTTGGCTGCGACGGCGCCGGTCGGACGGTCTGGATCTGACCGGCCACACGGTCGCGACCACCAACTAGAAACGCCGCGCATGGAAGCCATGCGCGGCGTTCGAACTTTCAAGCAAGGGCATTGCCGCTGATGCCCATCGCTTCAGAAGCTAACCTTGAGCTTGGCGTTGACACCGTGGTCGGAAACGCCGGAGGCGATCTGGCCGGTGTAGTTGACGCCGAAGGTCGCGGCCGGGGCGATCTTGAAGTCGATGCCCGCTTCCACGAGCGCTGCGTCCCGGGCGATCGGTGCACCGCCAACCGCAAAACCCTGGCCGCCGGCGAAGGCAAGCGTCGAGGTCGGCACGAGATCGCCGAAGGCATGGCGCCAGCCGACGGTGCCGCTCAGAACCGCCGCCGTCTCACCGAAGGAAACGTCGGTCGACGTGCGCACGCCGATCGTCGTGAACGTCGTGTCGGTATTGTCGGAGCGACCCGAAAGCGCCGCCGCCCCGCCTTTTTCACGGAAGCCGTCGGTGTCGAGGTTGAGATAGGCAAGGTTGGCGAAGCCTTCGAAGTCGAAGCGACCGGCGCTCGTCGCATAGCTCGCCTCGCCGAAGATCTGGGCGGTGCGGGCATCGTAGGCCGCCGTCAGGCTGTCGTCGAAGCCGCCGAACGCGACGCTGCGCGCCGTCTCGATGCGGTGCCAGCTATAGGTCGCGCCCGCCGTCAGCGACAGCGCGCCGAACCCGGCACCGGCATAGGCACCGATGTGGTAGTTGTCGCTGTCCCCGGAGGAACGACGGTCGACCACATCGAAGGACGAGCGGCTGTAGCCGCCGAAGAGACCGGCGCGCCAGTTGTCGCCGACGAGGCCATCGGCGCCCATGAGAAAGCCGCCGACGTTACGCTGGAAGCCCGCCGCATTGCCGTTGCCATCCGTATCGCCCCAGGTGCCGAAGGCCTGGCTCCAGAAGGCGAAGCGGTCGGTGTCGGCGGCGACGCTCTCGATGCCGCCCTCGCCATAGGCGAGCACCGACACCTGCTTGGTGCTGGCATCGCCGAAGGCCGCGCGGATGCGGTTCGTCGCGGCACTGTTCAGAAGCAGGCCATCCTGCAGCAGCATGCCCTTGGTCGAGGCGTGGATTTCGCCCGAGAGCTGGTCGAAGGCGAAACGCGCCTGGTCGCGATCGAGATTGGTGAGCGCCGTATAGGCGGCATTGGAGAAGCCGAGGTTTTCAGCGCCAACTGCGGCTGCCCGCTGGTTGGCCGTCGTTGCCACATCGGCGAAGCGGATATCGTTGCGGCTGAGCGTCAGCGTGACGGTGTTGGCGTCGTAACCGAGCGTTGGGTCGAGGAAGACGAGGCTTGATGCGACGTTGCCAAAGGTGCCGGTCACACCGCCCGCTGCCGTCAGGATCGTGTAACTGGTCTGCGGCGCGTAGCTGCCATTGGCGGCGAGCGCCAGCACCGAACCGCCGTTCAGCGTCGCCTTGCCTGACGCGATGATCTTGTCGCTCTCGCCCTTGTCGTTGACTTCGACCTCGTAGGTTGAGCCAGACGCAAGATTGATATCGCCGGCAACGTTGAGCGTCCCGATCGAATTACCAGGCGCGACCACCCCACCATCGGCAATTGTGATGCTGCCGAACGTGCCGATGCCGCCGATCGCGCCATCCTTTTCAATGGTGAGCCCCGAGGACGACGCGATCGAACCCTGGACCGAAAGCAGGCCGGATTTGACGATGGTCGCGCCGGTATAGGTGCTCTGGCCGTTGAGTACCAGGGCGCCGGCGCCGAGCTTGATGAGCCCGCCGCTGCCGCTGATCGCCTTGTTGACGGCGACGACGTTTGCCGCATCGGCGACATCGAGCGCACCGCCGCCTGCTTCGAGCACGATATCGCGGTTGATGTGGTGCATGTCGCGGCCGGCGATCCTGAGCGCCCCGCCGTCGAGCCGGAGCTTGGCCGAAGCGCTGCCGAGGGCGGCGTCCTCTTCGACCACCACCGTGCCGCCGTCGGTCACCAGCGTTTCGCCGATGAAGGAGTGATCGTCGATGCAATAGTCGCGGATCGCCTGCTGGAAGCGGGCGTCCGTGCTCTTGCAGTCGAGCAACGTCTTCTTCTCCTGGTCGGTCAAACCCGAGAGTATCGGCAGGCCGTTCTCGTCGGCGATCTGGCCGAGATAGACGTCATTGCGCATGTTGTTGCGGCTGAGCGTGAACACCCCACCCTTCTCGGTAAAGGTCGACGCTTCGTCGCCCCAGACGATCCGGGTCTTGGCGGCCGCCGTCGCCGGATCGGTGTAGTTCTGCAGCACCGGGCCGACCCAGCGCACCGTGTGGGCGACCGGCTCGTGGTCCGAAAGCGGCGTCTTCGATCCATCCGGATTGGTCACGTAGCTGGCATCGGTGATGACGCCGGAATAGGGGTCCTTCGGATCGTCGTTGAGCGTCCACCATTTGCCGAAGGGACGCGACGCCAGGAAATGGTCGATCTTCACCCGGTGCCAGCTCGCCCAGGTGTTGGTGGCGTCCTCGCCGTGCGACGGCCAGGTGACGCTGCCGTCGTTCAAGCCATGCGGCGAGAACTGCTCGCGCTCGTTCGGAAGCTGCAAGATCTGGAACTGCTTCTTCAGGATGTTCATCGTCTGCGGCAGGTTGCCGGCAACCGGATACATCTCGTCGGCAAAGAGGCCCGAAGGCACCGTCGAGGCGTTGATCGCCGAAGCGCTCTTGCCCTTCCACGCGGCGATATAGGCGTCCAGCTTCTGCTGGTCCTTTGCATAATCGCGCAGCAGGCTCATGTAGAAGCTGTTGGTCGGGTTCTTGACGTAGGTTTTCAGCAGCAGTTCCTGCTGGCTGACCGAATGCAGGCCGCGCTCGGAGACGTCGCCGGCATTGAAGTCGCCGGTGAGGATGATCGGCCGCGTCTCGGACTTCGCCCATTGATTGATGCCCTTCGCCTCGCTGATGCGGGTCGTCGGCGGGTCGTAATAGTTGAGGTGAGTGGTGCCGACGACCACCTGCGGCTTGCTGACGGTCGGGTCCACCACCGCGTAGGTCACGATGTCGCCAAGGGTGCTGGCGCCGAAGGTGCCGGGCAGACGCGAGAACACGCCGGTATCGCCGTCCTGACGCGTGCCGTAGGTTCCGAGACCGGCATTTTGAAGAATGCCCGGAATATCACGCGCGTAGGTGCTGTTGGCGCGGAACTCCTGGAAGGTCAGGATGTCGTAGTTCCCCTTGATGAAGAAGTCCGACATGACGCTCGGATTGGCCTTGAAGCGGTCGAGCCAGGTGTTGAGCGTCAGGATCTTCATGCTGTCGTCGGCGGCGCGCGCCTCGGCCGCCGAGAGGGTCAGGCTCGTTCCGCACAGAAGGATCGCCGTCGCGAGGCGCAACGGTTGTTTGAGGCGCGCAATAGCCCGCACCCCGCGGAGGTCGTGTCCACGTTGTTTCATTATCTTGCTCCAATGTCGCGATGCGAACACGCTCCGTCACAAGACCTTCATGGCGATGGTGTTGATGAGCGGAAGAGTTCGATGAAATGTACGATTACGGACATTAGGCGAGTCAAATGTCAGTTTTACAACATTTCATCGGGCGCCATAAAATTTCGCGCGGCGGATCGGTGCAACGGCGATTTCCTTGGAGATTGACCGAGGCCCTGTGTTAGCAAGGCGTGCCTGGGGGAATGAGATGAGGGCAATGGACGGCGATCGGGATGCTGCATCGGGAGACAAGAAGACACGCCGGCAGGCGCAGCTTCTCCGCCATCTCGAAAAGAACCATTATATCTCGATCGAGGAGATTACCGGCCTGTTCGGCGTCACGACGCAGACGGCGCGGCGCGACATCATGGCGCTCGAACAGGAGGGTAAGGTGCGGCGTCTGCATGGCGGCGCGACCATCGCGACCCCGGTGGATCCCAACATCTACCGTCAGCGACGCATCGACAACGCCGCGCTGAAAGAGCGCATCGGACAGTTGACCGCCGATCTCGTCGCCGATGGCGCGGCGGTCTTCCTCGACACGGGAACCACCTGCGAGGCGGTGGCGCGCGGCCTGCTCAAGCGCCGCGACCTGCGCGTCGTTACCTACAGCCTGCGGGTCGCGACCACGCTCAGCGAAAGCAGCAGCTTCGCCGTCGCCGTACCCGGCGGCTTCGTGCGACAGGTGGATGCCGGCGTGTTCCGCGAGGAGACCGCCGACTACATCCGCAAGTTCAAGTTCGACGTCGCCGTCATCTCCGTCAGCGGCATCGACCAGGACGGCGATATCGGCGACGACGACCATGCCGAAGTCGCCGCCGTCTCGGCCGCCATGCGCCAGGCGGAACGCGTGATCCTCGCCGTCGACAGCAGCAAATTCGGCCGGCGCGCGCTCGTGCGTCTCGCCTCGCTCGCCGATATCCACGCGCTGGTCACCGACCGGCTGCCCGACGAGCAGATCGTCGCCCTGCTGCACGAACACGGCGTCAGCATTCATTGCTAGCGCAAGGGTCGGGAGCGATGGATGCCCGCGGCGATCTTTTGGCAGGGGCTTGAAACCTCAGGCGCGGCACCACACATAGGCATCAACGAATTGCCCGTGGAGCCTGACGGACATGATCAACCGAAGGCTCCGGGCGTAGTTCGCACGCAAACGCTGACCACGGATGTACTGGCAGTGTAACGCAGCGAGCGGGAAAAGGTCGGCATTGCCGGCCTTTTTTGTTTTGAACGCCGGCAAAGGCTCGCATGGCCGGTCCTACCAGCGAACGGCCCAGCGGCCGCCCAACGCCCCAGACACCGTCAGTATGAGGACCGCGATCGTGTACCACGTTGCGGCGAAGAGCGGCGAATCGTCCGGGCAGTGGGCCGCATAGAAGGTCGCGGCGATGCCGCCGGCGGCGAGCCCTGCCAGGGCGCCGGAGAGTTCCGGACGGGACGGCGCGCCATGGCGCAGTGCCAGCAGGAACAGCGCCAACGGCGCGAGCCCTATCAACGGTATGAACGTCAGGCAGAGGAGACTGTTCGTGCCGATAAGCCTCGTCGCCCAGGTGTCGGAAGGCACGGCGAAAAGTTCGAGCACGACGCTCACCGCCACCAGCGCCGGCGCAATGGCGAGATAGGGCAGCAGCCGGCGCAGGTCCGCCTCAGGCCAGGCCGCGACACGCATGGCCGCAAAGGCGGTCGCTGCCAGCGCGATGGCGACCACGAACTTGAACAGGAAGCGAAGCGTCTCGGCGGCAGCGGCAATGTCCGGCCGCGGCCCGAGAAGGACCGAGAATACGAGCCCGGCGAGAACGAGCGCACCGATGGCAGCCCCCGCCCAGGTGGCAGACATCGACAATCCGGGTCGCCTTGTATCGGCGGCAAGAGCCTTGATGAGGTCGTTCGTGTCCATCTCAGTTTCGTCCAAATCGGCGGGCGATTGCAGCAAGGCCGCGGTGAAGCGCCACGCGAACCGCCGTTTCGTTCATGTCCAGTCTTTGCGCCGTCTCCGCGACCGTGCAGCCTTCGATCGAGATCGCGTTGACGACGGAGCGCTGACCCGGAGCGAGCCCCTCCAGCGCCCGGCCGATTTCCCAATCCCTGGCCTTCTCCGTCTCTACGCTTGCCAGCGTGTCTTCAAGTCCCTCGATGCCCACTGTCGGGCGGCGGGCCTGACGACGCACGGCATCCACGTATTTGTGCCGGGCGATGGCATGCAGCCACGGGATGACCGGCGCATCCTCCCGCCAGGTGTGACGCTTGACGTGCACCGCCAGGAGAGCCTCCTGCACGACGTCCTCAGCATCGACGCCTGCGCCGATGGTCCAGCGTCGGGCCCAGCCACGGATCGCCTGTGCTGCGTCCCGCAGGAAGTCGGCATAGGCTTTTTCGTCGCCGGCCACGGCCGCGCGAAGGAGTCTTGCGAGATGTTCGTCGTCCGCGCCGCTCACCCGCGCCTTTCCTCCCCATTCGCCGATTCCCGGTGTTTGTTACACGGCTATCTCAAATTCGCGGCTGCTGTCTGCTCAGACCAACCTCGCGCGCCCATCACGAAAGCGTGTTGCCAACGTTATGTAACGCCCGGCGCCGCCGCGGCGAAAGACCCGATGTGCGCCTCAGACAGGACGCACGGGAACAGTTCAACACGGAGACAATATGATGTCCATGAAGTCCACGATCAGCAGCGCAATGCTGGCAAGCGCAGTGGCCGCCGCCCTGTCGTCGCTCGCGGTTGCGAGCCCACTGACTGAAGCGCAGGTCAAGTCCGCCATGGATGCGGGCAAGGAGAAATGCTTCGGCGTCGCGCTCAAGGGCCAGAACGATTGCGCCGCCGGCCCGGGCACGACGTGCCAGGCAACGTCCACCGTCGACTATCAGGGCAATGCCTGGAAATTCGTCGACGGCGGTACCTGCACGACGATGAAGCTGCCCGACGGCCGCATGGGTTCGCCCGAGGCGCTTTCCCGCGACATACCTTCCTGATCGATCACAGTTGCGGAACGGGGCGCGGGGCGATCGCGTCCCGTTCCGCCTCGGTTTTCAAGGGGTAGCGGTCCGGGGACGTTCCCGCCCGCCATCCAGGGTCTCAGGATTATGACGGGATTGGCAATGCGCACATCAACGGACGACGGCAGCAGACTTGCCCCGGTAGGCCCTCGCCTGCCGAAACACGAAATCGCCGGGCTCGCCGGAACGAGCTTCAAGCACCAGCACCTCCAGGCGATCCTTGCCGATGATGCCTGCGGCGGCTTCTTCGAAATTCATGCGGAGAACTACATGGGTGCCGGCGGACCGCCGCATGCGGCGCTCGCCCGCATTCGCCAGGATTTTCCGGTGTCTCTGCATGGTGTCTGCATGTCAATCGGCGGTCCGCAGCCGCTCGACAAGGCGCACCTCTCCCGCTTCAAGGCGCTGGTCGACCGCTACGAACCGGCGCTCGTTTCCGAGCACCTCGCCTGGTCGACGCACGAGACCACCTTTTACAACGACCTTTTGCCGTTGCCCTATACCGAGGCAACTCTTGCCCGCGTTGCCGAGCACATCGACGAGGTCCAGGAAGCGATCGGCCGCCGGCTGCTGCTCGAAAACCCGTCAACCTACGTCACCTTCCAGGATTCGACGATGAGCGAGACGGCATTCATCCGAGAACTGGTGAAGCGCACCGGCTGCGGGCTGCTGCTCGACATCAACAACGTCTTCGTTTCCGCCACCAACCAGGGCTATTCGGCGCTTGCCTATCTCGATGACTTCCCACTGGAACATGTCGGAGAAATCCACCTTGCCGGGCACGCCGAGCAGCAAGACGACGAGGGCGACCTGCTCCTGATCGACAGCCATGACGGGCCGGTTGCCGACGCCGTCTGGAAACTCTACGATATCGTCATCGGCAGGATCGGCGCCATCCCGACGCTGATCGAGTGGGACAGCGCCATTCCGGATTGGCCGGTCTTGAAACGCGAGGCCATGGCCGCGCAGGTGATCCTCGACGCCCACGGGCAGCGGACGCTGCGGGAGAAGATCCATGCCGTCGCCTGACGGAACGCACCCCATGCCCGCCGGCTGCGTCGGCAGTTATGCCGCCGGCTTCGTGCCGCCGCTCTTGGCACCTGACCGGCCGACGCCGGCGCTGGTCGCCGGCCCGAACGGCAAGGCGGCAGTGAAGCGCTTCAACGTCTACCGCAACAACGTCACCGTTAGCCTGATCGAGGCGTTGGCGGCGACCTTCACGGCGACTGCGCGTATTACCGGCGAGGCCTTCTTTCGCGCCATGGCGCGCTTTCATGTGCGCGAAACGCCGCCGACCTCGCCGCTGCTTTTCGAATATGGCCGCGACTTTCCCGATTTCATTGCCCGCTACGAACACGCGCAATCGATGCCTTGGCTCCCCGACGTGGCGCGGATCGAACGCGCCTGGCTCGACGCCTATCACGCCGGAGATGCCGCGGGGCTT
This sequence comes from Ensifer adhaerens, assembly GCF_002007205.1. Lineage (GTDB taxonomy): Bacteria > Pseudomonadota > Alphaproteobacteria > Rhizobiales > Rhizobiaceae > Ensifer > Ensifer adhaerens_D. The sequence goes on along the minus strand of NZ_LAZS01000009.1, from coordinate 186,152 downwards.
CCGCCTGCGGCACTTTCGCTGATTGCGCCCGAGCGGCTCGGCGACGTCCTGTTCGAAGCGCATCCGGCAACCAGGCTTGTCCGTTCCGATTATCCGGCCGTTACGATCTTCGCCGCCAACCGCAGGAGCGGGCCGGTGGGGCGCATCGAAACGTCCGCGCCGGAGAGCGCACTGATCACCCGGCCCGACCTGGAGGTCGTCGTTCGCCACCTCGCACCAGGAGCGGATCTCCTGCTTTCACGGCTGCTGACAGGCGTTCCCCTCGCCGTGGCGGCAACGGAGGCGGGGCGGCTTTGCCCAACACTCGACCTTAGCGCAGCCATCGCCACGGCGCTCGACGCCGGTGCCTTCACGGCCATTCATCACGGAGGATGAACCATGATGTCCGCATCCAGACTTTCGCAGAACGGCAATTCCGCCGACCTGTCGCAATGGACCCGTCGGGCGAACCGCGTCGTCGGCGCGCTCGCGCCGCTCTGGCTCGCGCAGCTTGTCCTGCGCTTCGGCCTCGCCGTTCCGTTCTTCCGATCCGGCATGAGCAAGTGGGACGGGTTCCTGCAATTGAACGACGTGGCGCTCCTGCTTTTCAACTCGGAATTCCGGCTGCATCTGCCGGGCGGTCCCTATCCCTATCCGGCTCCGGCCGTCATGGCCTTCGCCGCCGGCTCGGCGGAAATCGTTCTCCCCATTTTGCTTGTCTTCGGTCTGGGGACGCGCTTTGCGGCCCTCGGCCTGCTGGTCATGACGATCGTCGTGCAACTGACCGTGCCGGACGGCTGGCCGATCCACATCACCTGGGCCGCCATGGCACTCGCTCTGATGGCCTCCGGTCCCGGCAGGCTGTCGCTCGACCACATGCTGTGCGCCTGGCGCAGCGGCAGGCGATAGGCCCGCACGATTGCAATGCCAACGTTCACCGCAGGCGGCGCCCTTCAATTCGGGCGCAGCCGAACCGGCGTATCGACGATCAGCTTGGTCCAGTCTTCGATAAAGCGCGAGCGTTGCAGCCGGTCCTGCGCAGCAAGCAATGCCGGGCCGATCCGGATCGGCCGGCCGATGCCCGACTCCACCAGCTTCGCCGGCCCGTCGACCTCGGCGGGCAAGGCGCCGCCTCGCGAAAAGAAAAACGCCTCCCGCCGTGCCATGTCCTGTCCTCGTTCGGACAGCAGATAATCGAGAAAACGACCGGCGAGATCCCGGCGCTTGGCACCGACCGGAATCAGCGCGCCGCGGCTGAGGATCAGCGTGTAGTCGCGCGGCAGCACGATCCTGAGCTTGTCATTGCGTCGCGCCGCGGCATAGGCGTAGGAGCCGAGGATGTTGTAGCCGATATAGACATTGCCGCTGTCGAGTTCAGACAACACCGCATTGTTGCAGCAGCGCAGCACCGCCTGCGCGCGGCTGAGACTTTCGAGCAGCCGGCCGTAGGTGGTCGAGGCCTGCTGCGCGTCGAGAAAGGCGAGCAGGTAGCCGATGCCGGACTGGCGCAGGTCGTAGGTGCCGATGCGGCCGCGATAATAGTCCGGCTTGAAGCGCAGCAGATCCGTCAATTCGCCATGGGTATGCGGCACGTCCTCGGGCGGCACGAAATCCTTGTGATAGACCATGACCGAGGGTTCGAAGGTAAAGCCGAAGACCTCGTCGCGCCAGTTCGCCCAGGCCGGCACGCCGCGGGTTGCCGGCGAGACATGCGCCAAGGCACAACCGTCGTTTGCAAGCTTCACCAACTGGTCGACGGAGGACGACAGCAGCAGATCGCCGAAGAGCTGCTGCAATCGGCAGGCGATGTCGGCGTCCCGATAGAGATCGTTGGTCACGTAGTCCGTATAGTCGATGGCGACATCCCGCGCCGTCTCCTGAAAATCGCGGATCAGCGGCTCCATCGCCTCGATGTCGGTCGCGCCGTTGATGACGAGCCGGCCGCGCTCGGCCTCGAGCGCCGGAAAGAAGGCCCGCGTTCCCTCGACCGCACCGGCCGGGCTGGCAAGGCCCAGGATCGCGCCGAGCGCCAGTGGCCCGAACTGCCGCCACATGCTCATGTTCCCTCCTGATAAAGGGGAATATCGAGAACAACGGTGAAGTCGCCCTCGCCTTTTTCCAGAAACCGGACCGTGCCGCGATGCGCCACCGCCACCTCCGCAGCGATTGCAAAACCAAGCCCCATGCTTCCCTCCCCCGTCTTGGTACTGACGAACCGCGCCGTGACGGCGGACCATTCGTCCGGCGGAATGCCGGGACCGTCGTCGGCGACCTCCACCAGGGCCCGGTCATCCTCGCGCCTCACGCGCACGGCCAGCCGTTGCTCGACACCATGCTGCAGCGCGTTGTCGATGATATTGGCTATCGCCTCACGCAGGCTCACCGCATCGCCGCGCACGAAGACCGGCTCGGCACTGTCCTCGAAGGAAACGACGACGTCCGGGTCGACTGTAATCGGCACCGTCGAGCGGAAAGCCTTCCGGGCGATATCGCCAAGGTCGACGGGCTTGAAGCGCACGGAATCGGACCGGTGGATGACCATGGCATGGCTGAGCAACTGGTTGGTGAGACGCGCCAGCTGGCTGACGCGGTCCCGCACGCGCCCGAGATGCCGCTTGCGGTTGACGTCGAGGTCGTCGTCTTCGAGCATGTCGACCTGCGCCGAAAGGGCCGTCAGCGGTGTGCGTATCTGATGCGCCGCATCGGCGATGAAACGCTGAAGCAAGGTGACGCGCTCGTCGAGGCGGCCCATGAAGTGATTGATCGACCCGACGAAGGGTTTGAGCTCCCTTGGCATGTCGGCATCGACCGGGGTCAGGTCCTGAGGATCGCGGGCGCGCAGCGCCGCGGCGAGCGCATCGACGGGCAGCAGCGAATAGCGGATGGCAAGCACGGTACCGGCAAGCGCAAGCAGGCTCATGATGCCGACAAGGATCATGGCGCGGCTCGTCAGTTCGCCGGCAAGCGCGCGCCGCGCTTCGGTCGTCTGCGCCATGACCACATAGGCCCAGCCGGAAAAGGACGGATCCGATAGCGCCCGCGAGACCACGGCCACGCGGACCGGAACGTTGCGGTATTCCGTCGTCAGGAACACCGGCCCGGTCCGCGCCGCGGTGACGTCGACGCCGGTGTCGAGATCGTCGTAGCCGGTCAGGGTTCGACCATCAGGGCCGACCACGCGATAGAAAATACGGTCGCGCTCGGCCAGGCCAAGCAGCTCGAAGGCCGACGACGGCAGCGTCACGCCCAGATTGCCCGCGTCCACCGTCATGTTCGCGGTGATCTGGATCGCCGCGCCGAGCAGCAGCCGGTCGTAGGCATCGTCGGCGGCGGCGCGGGCGTAGTACCAGGCGGCGGCGGAAAGCAGCGCCGCACCGCCGCACAGCACCAGCGCCACGCGTAGCACCAGCCGCCAGAAGAGGGAGGTCTCACGCCGCTTCATCGGTCACCAGTTGATAGCCGAGGCCGCGGATGGTGACGATGCGCACCGACGAGCCCTCGATCTTCTTGCGCAACCTTCCGACATAGAGTTCGACGGCGTTGGAGTTGACGTTCTCGTCGAAGCCGAAGAGCCGGTCGAGCAGTTCGTCCTTGCTGAAGACCCGGCCCGGCCGCGCGGCAAGCACTTCGAGTAGCGTGATCTCGCGGCGCTTGAGCTGCACCTCACGGTTGCCGACCCGCACCGAGCGGCTGTTGCGGTCGAGCACCAGATCGCCGCACTCGATCAGATTGGTCGGATCGCCCTGGCGGCGGCGCAGCAGCACGCGCGTGCGGGCTTCAAGTTCGCGGAAATCGAACGGCTTGACGAGATAGTCGTCGGCGCCGAGATCGAGCGCGCCGACGCGGTCCTCGATTTCGGAACGGGCTGTCAGCACCAGCACCGGCGTCGTCTTTCGCCTGGATCGCAGATGGCGCAGGATCTCGAACCCGTCGAGCCCCGGCAACATGACGTCGAGGATCACGAGATCATAATCGGTAAATTCGAGTATGTCGGCGGCGGCTTGACCGTCCGTCTGCCAATCGACGGTGTGCCCGACCTTTTCCAGTCGCCGGCTGATTGCCTCCCCGACATCCCTCGTGTCCTCCACCAGAAAGATGCGCATGGGCAAGCAGTGACACGGAAGATTTCACCGATCAACCCGGCGGATATGACCGCTTTCGTGACAGCGTGGTGACAGGTTCGGGGAGGAAAGAGGGTTGCCTGATCGCGACAACGGGAGATGCGGCCAGGATCTGGAGGACAATCATCGCCGAGGCATTTTCAGGCGGCCGCCCACGCGGTCCGTCAATGCTGCTCGATGCCGTCAGGATCCTGGATGTCACGCTCGGGCGGAAGCGCGGCAGCGCCTTCGAAAGAACAACTCATGGATGGGAGAGAGACCATGACCCGAACCTTTGTGAAGACCCTTCTGGCGGCCGGCCTTTTAGCCGCCGTTGCATCGCCGGCCGGTGCCGAACCCTCGAAGCCCGAGTGCCTGGCCGGCGCCAAGCCCGGCGGCGGCTTCGACCTCACCTGCCGGCTTGCCGCCAATGCGCTGCTCGAAGCCAAGATCATCGGCAAGCCGATGGCCGTCACCTACATGGAAGGCGGCGTCGGTGCCGTTGCCTACAACCATGTCATCGGCAAGCGCGGCGCCGACGGCAACCTGATCACCGCTGCCTCATCCGGCTCGGCGCTTCTCATCGCCCAGGGCAAGTTCGGCCTGTATGACGAGACCGCCGTGCGCTGGCTCGGCGCGCTCGGCGCCGACTACGGCGTGCTCGTGGTCGCCGCCGATTCGCCTTACAAGACCCTCGAGGAACTGATCGCCGCCTACAAGGCAAATCCGACCGACTTTTCGGTCGCCGGCGGCGGCGCCGTCGGCTCGCAGGACTGGATGAAGGGCTCGCTCCTGGCAAAGGCGGCAGGACAGGAGCCGAAGCAGATGCGCTACGTCGCGCTCGAAGGCGGCGGCGCGGTGCTGACAGCGCTCGAAGGCGGCCACGTCAAGGTCGGCGCCGGCGATGCGGCGGAAATGTCCAAGCATCATGCGGCCGGCAAGGTCCGGGTGCTCGCCGTCATGGCGCCATCGCGCCTGCCGGGGGAACTTGCCGAAGTACCGACCGCCAAGGAGCAGGGCGTCGACATCGAATGGCCGGTCTGGCGCGGCTATTATGTCGGCAAGGAGGTCTCCGACGCCGACTACAAATGGTGGGCCGATGCCTTCACCAAGCTCGTATCGACGCCGGAATTCGTGAAAGAGCGCGAGGCGCGCGGCCTCTACGAATATACCCAGGTGGGCGATGCCTTCGACCAGCAGGTCAAGGCCGACGTGGCGCGCTTCAAGATCATCGCCAAGGAAGCCGGCATGTAAGCCGGAAGGCGGAGCGGGACAGTCTCCCGCTCCGCTTGTTTGCCACCACTTTACGGGCTCCCCCTGCCGGTCGTCTCATCCGGTCGGATTGAAGACCCGTTCCCTGACGTAAACATCGGGAACCGAACCATGTCAGACACCACTTCCTCATCCTCCCGCATCGGCAGGATCGGCGGGCTCTTGATGCTCGCACTGGCGATTGCCTACGGCATCGGCGGCAGCCAGATCGAATATGCCTTTGCGTCCGATCCGCTTGGCCCACGCGTCGTGCCGATGCTGCTCGCCATCATCCTTGCCGTGCTGTGCCTCTTCTATCTGAAAAATCCCGGGACGGCCGAAGCCTTCCCGACGGGACAGCTTCTCGTGAAGATCGTCGCGGTACCGCTCCTGCTTCTCGCATCGGCACTGCTTCTGGAGCCGGCCGGCTTCGCCGCCTCGATCTTCCTGCTGACCTTCAGCGTCGGCTGGATCTTCGGCGCGCCGCTGCGTCTCGCGCTGATCGGCGGCGTCGGACAGGCGGCCCTCTGGTGGTTCGTCTTTTCCTACCTGCTCGACGTCTATCTGCCCACCGGCCAATTGTTCGGCTGACCCGCCGGTTATGGAGTGATCTCAATGAATCTCGATTATCTCTGGAACGGTTTTACCGTCGCCCTGACGATGCAGAACTTGCTGATCGGTCTTGCAGGCTGCTTCATCGGCACGCTGGTCGGCGCGCTTCCGGCGATCGGACCGATCAACGGCATCGCGCTGCTGATCCCGATCGCCTATACGATGGGACTGCCGGCCGAAAGCACGATGATCCTGCTCGCCGCCGTCTATTGCGGGGCCGAATATGGCGGCCGCATTTCCTCGATCCTTCTCAACGTACCGGGCGATGCCGGCGCCGTCATGACGGCGCTCGACGGCAACCCGATGGCCCGCCAGGGCCGCGCCGGCGAAGCTTTGATGCTCTCCGGCCTCTCCTCTTTCGTCGGCGGGGTCTTCGGCGCCGTCGGGCTGGCGCTGTTCGCGCCGCTGCTTGCGGGCCTCGCCATCGGCTTCGGCCCGGCCGAATACTTCGTGCTGATGGTGTTCGCCTTCGCGACCCTTGGTTCCATGGTCGGTAGCCAGCCGGTAAAGACGCTGATCGGCTGCACGCTCGGCCTGATGCTTGCGACCGTCGGTCTCGACGCCACCTCAGGCGCCTACCGCTTCACCTTCAACGAGCCGGAACTCGGCGACGGCATCGAATTCGTCGTGCTGGTCATCGGCCTGTTCTCCGTGTCCGAGGCGCTGCTGATCCTCGAACACCAGGCAAGCGGCGTGACCGTCATCCGCGAACTCGGTCGCATGACCGCCCGCCTCGACGACATCCGCAAGTCTGTTGGCGCGACGCTGCGCGGCTCCGTCATCGGCTTCATCGTCGGCGTGCTGCCCGGCACCGGCGCCTCGGTTTCGAGTGCCGTCTCCTACACCACGGAAAAGCGCATCTCCGATACCGAGGGCACCTTCGGCAAGGGCGACGTGCGTGGCCTCACGGCACCGGAAGCGGCCAACAACGCCACGGCCTGCGGCGCCTTCGTGCCGATGCTGACGCTGGGCGTGCCCGGTTCCGGCACGACCGCCGTCATGCTCGGCGCGCTGATGCTCTACAACATTCAGCCCGGCCCGATGCTGATCACCGAGCGGCCGGAAGTGGTCGGCGGTCTCGTCGCCTCGCTGTTCATCGGCAACGTGCTTTTGCTTCTCCTCAACCTGCCGCTCGTCAACATCTTCGCCCGCGTCTTGACGGTGCCGAACTGGCTGCTGGTTCCGGGCATCCTCGTGCTCTCGGTCGTCGGCGTTTATTCCACCCACGCCTCGGTGTTCTCGATCCTGCTGATGCTCGGCATCGGCATCATCGGCTGGCTGCTTCGAAAGGCCGGCTTCGACATGGCGCCGATCATTCTCGGCTTCGTGCTCGGCCATGTCATGGAGGTGAACCTGCGCAATGCGCTGGCGATCAGTGGTGGCGACATCTCGATCCTGTTCCAGAGCAAGATCTCGATCATTCTGTGGATCCTGGCCGGCGCCATGGCCGTGATGCCGTTCATCGCCGGCTGGAGGCGGACAAAAGTCGTCAAGACCGCCACGAGCTAGCTGCTCCACCTCCCTGTCGGCTGCTTGGACAGCGGCGTGCGAGCCCATCGCACGCCGCTGTTGTCGTATAGGGCGAAACTCAGACTATAAATCCAATATAGACTTTTTCGTCTACGCATGATTTATGGATTGCTATCGAAGAAGAGGAACGCCGTGACCCCAGAACTCCGCCCCCATTGCCTGGTCTGCGACGCGATCGCCTTGCTGTTCCAGCCCTATGCCGAGGTCGTGCTGCACGATCTGGCGACTGAAACCGTCGTCCATATCGCTGGCAACTTCTCTAGGCGCGAGATCGGCGAAGCTTCGCTGCTGAGCGAAATCGGCTTCAGCCAAGGCGATGCGATCATCGGCCCCTACGAGAAGGTCAATTGGGACGGCCGCTCGATCAAGGCGATCAGCGCCGTACTGCGGGACTCCGTGGGGAAAGCAATCGGCGTACTCTGCATCAATGCCGACGTCTCGGACTTTCACGCAGCACTCCGCACGCTCAACGCGCTCGTCCGCGTCCCGGTCGATGCCGACAAGCCGGAGAGCCTGTTCAAGGAAGACTGGCACGAGCGCGTCAACGAATATGTCCAGCAATGGACCGTGGCGCGCGGGCTGACAGTCTCGAGCCTGAGCCGCAACGACAAGCAGGCGCTGGTGATCGCCCTTTCCGCTGATGGCGCCTTCGGCGGCAAGAATGCCGCCTCCTACATCTCGCGCATCCTCGGCATGGGCCGGGCGACCGTCTACAAATATCTGAGCCAGGGGAGCGCGCCATGATCGTCATCGATCGAGAAAGACTGGCCGAGCTGCCGTTGCTGACGCTCGCGGCACCGGCCGTCCGCGACGCCTATATCGCCGTCACCGACGGTCGCGCCAATCTGCCGCCGGTCGGCTATCTGCCGCTTCCCGGTCGGAATGCGGATTGCCACATCAAATACGGCTACATCGAAGGCGATCCGATCTTCGTCGTGAAGATCGCCTCCGGCTTCTACGACAATCCGGCCAAGGGACTGTCGTCGAGCACCGGCATGATGGTCGCGGTATCCTCGGAGACCGGCGACGTGGTGGCCGTGCTCGAGGACAAGGGCCTGCTCACCGATCTTCGCACCGGTCTCGGCGGTGCGATCGCGACCACGGCGCTCTGGCGCAAGGACGCCTGCTCGATCGGGATCGTCGGCACCGGCACGCAGGCGCGCATCCAGATCCGGGCGCTTGCCTCCATCTCGGATCGTCCATTGCGGTTCACGGTCTGGGGGCGATCAATGGAACGGGCGAACGCCGTGCTTGCCGACCTCGCAGACCTCGACCTGTCCATTGAGGCGACAACTGACCGCGAAACGCTCTGCCGCCAGTCCGATGCGATCGTCACCACGACGCCATCGAAGGAGCCGCTGATCCGATCGGAATGGATCGCGCCCGGCACCCATATCACCGCCATGGGCGCGGACGCACCCGGCAAGCAGGAACTCGAAACTTCCCTCGTTGCCCGCGCCGACCGCCTCTTTGTCGATCTCGCCGAGCAATGCCTCGACCATGGGGAAATTTCCGCAGCGGCTCGGGCCGGGGTGATCCAGGAGGAACGCTGTGTCGCGCTCGGCGCTGTCCTTTCCGGTGCGGCCGAAGGTCGGCGTTCGGAAAACGACATCACCATCGCCGACCTCACGGGGATCGCGACGCAGGACATCGCCATCGCCCGCACCGTGCTTGACGAACTCGGCCTGCTCGGCCGCACGCAAGGAACGGCCCCATGACCAACGACGTCCTCGAAACGGCCGCACGCTCCGTCGGGGCGCGCCAGCGCATCCGCCCCTTCATCTACGAGACGCCACTGATCCCGTCGCGCACGATCGGGCGGCAGACAGCCTCGACGGTGCTGTTCAAGGCGGAAAACCTGCAGCTGACCGGCCCCTTCAAGATCCGAGGTGCTGCGAGCAAGATAACCTCGCTGCCAAGAGACCAGCAGGTGATCACCGCCTCCTCCGGCAATCACGGCATCGGCGCTGCCCATGCGGCAAGCGCGATCGGCCAGAAGCTGACGGTCGTGCTGCCGGAGATCGTCAAACCGGCGAAGCTGGAGCGCATCCGCGCCTATGGTGTCGACGTCGTACTGCACGGGGCCGAAACCGGGCTTGCCGAGCAGCATGCGCAAAAGCTGGCCGCAACCGAAAGGCTTGTTTACGTCTCGCCCTACAACGACCCTGACATCATCGCCGGACAGGGTACGATCGCGCTTGAACTCATGGAGCAGGCCGAACGTATCGACAATGTCTTCGTCGCCATGGGCGGCGGCGGGCTGATCAGCGGCATAGGCTCGGTGCTGAAGAGTTTTAGCCCGCTCACCCGCATCATCGGTGTTTCGGCGGCGCACTCGGCAGCGCTTGCCGCTTCGATGACGGCTGGCCGCGTGGTCGAAACCGAGCATCTCGACACGCTGGCCGAGGCGGTTGCGGGCGGGTTGGATGAGGACAGCGTGACGCTCGGGCTGTCGATGGCCGTGATCGATGAGGTCGTGACCTGCACGGAAGCGGAGATCGCGGCGGCGATGCGAGACCTGCTTCTCGACGAGCATATGCTGGTGGAAGGTGCGGCGGCGCTGGCGCTTGCCGGCTTCCGGCAGGTTGCGGAGAGATGTGCCGGCCGGACCAACGTCATCCTGCTTTGCGGCGGCAATGTCGACGGTGCGAGCGTCCTGCCTTCCCTGCTCGGGTAGGGACGCCGCTTGAATCGCACGCCCGCGGACCGGACACCGTTTCTCAGCGCTAAAGGCTGACGCGCTCCACGTAGTAGCGCGGGATCTTCACCCGGTCCCGGTCGCGGTAGAAATCGATGCAGAAATCGACGAAGGCCTTGAAGCGCTTCGAGACGTGGCGGCGGCGCGAATAGATGAGGTTGATCGCCGTCTGCGGCGAGCGCCAGTCCGATAGCACCGGCTCCAGCAGGCCCGCCTGCCGCTCTGTCTCGACGAAGAAATCAGGCAGATAGGCGATGCCCTCGCCGGCGACGGCGAAATACTTGATCGTCCAGTAGTCGTTGGTGGTGCAGGTCGCCGTCGGCAGCAGGTCCACCTCGTCTTCGCCAGGCTGCGTCAGATACCAGGACTGCAGCCGCGTCGGCTGGCGGAAGACGAGGCCGCGGTGGCCGGCAAGCGCATCCGGATTATCCGGCTGCCCATGCCGGGCGATGTATTGCGGGCTGGCGAAGAGACCATAGGACGAGACCGAAAGTCTGCGACTGATATAGTCGACATCGGACGGCTCGCCCCAGTGAAAGATGCCGTCGAGCGCCTGCTCGGTGACATCGGAGAAGGGCTGGCGCGAGGTCAGGAACACGACGTCGAGATTGACCTGCGGATATTGCTGGCGAAAGGCGTAGAGCAGTTCCGAGGTGATCGTCGTGCCGAATTCGCCGGTCGAGCCCACGCGCAGCGTGCCCGCCACCTCCTGGCGCATCTCCGCCATCGCCGTTGCCGCATCGTCGCAGTTCGACTGGATCAGACGGGCATAGCGCAGAAATTCGGCGCCGGCATCGGTCACGTGCAACTGGTGCCCCTCGCGCACGAAGAGTTCGATGCCGAACTCGTCCTCCAACTGCCGAATCTTGTGGCTGAGCGTCGATTTCGGCAGGCGATGGCGGCGCGAAGCCGCTGAAATCGAACGGGAATCTGCAACTTTCACGAAGCAGTCGATGAGCGAAAGATCCATAATTTCGTCCAAAATCTTGCACGATATGTTCAGAAACTAGCCTGTTTCGGCCCATTGTGCAAACGGTCCGGAATTGGGAATATTCACTGGAGCTAAGGGAGAAGAGGTTCCAGTGAGCGATATCAGAGAATTCATTCGCGCCGCATCCGGCACCGGCGGCAAGGCAACATTGGCGATCCGCGGCGGTCGTCTGGTCAACGTCGTCTCCGAAGAGATCTATCAGGCCGACGTCGCCATCTACGGCGAACGCATCATCGCCGTCGGTGACATCTCCGACTATATCGGCCCGGCAACGAAAATCGTCGACGCCACGGGCAAGTATCTGGCACCGGGCATGATCGACGGGCACCTGCATGTCGAATGCTCGAAGATGTCGCTGACGAGCTTTGCCAAGGCCGTCGTCCCGCTCGGCACCACCTCGATCGTCACCGGCCTCGACCAGATCATCGTCGTCGGCGGCCCGGCTGCGGCACGCGAGTTCCTCGACGAGGCGAAGCAGACGCCGCTCAAGGTGTTCTGGGGCGCGCCGTGCAAGACGCCCTACACCATGCCGCGCTCGACCGTCGGCCACTATTTCAGCCCGGCCGATCACAAGGCGACGCACCACTGGCCGGAATGCGTCGGCATCTGGGAGACGGTACGCGAATTCATCCAGGAGGAAGACGCCGACGTGCTGGCGGCGCTGGAACTTGCCGAAAAGAGCCGGCTCCCGGTGCTCGGCTGCTGCCCGATGACGCGTGGCGCAAGGCTCAACGGCTACCAGCAGTCGGGCGTCCGCGCCGACCATGAGAGCTATACGCCCGAGGAAATGCTCGAAAAGCTGCGCGCCGGCATGCATGTCGTCGTGCGCGAATCCTCGATCTCTCACTTCCTCGCCGACAACCTGCGCATCGTCACGGAAATGGGCGCTAAGGCGCTTCGCCGCATCAGCTTCTGCACCGATGACGTGGTGGCGAGCGACATCCTGAAGCGCGGCCATCTCGACAACATGGTGCGCATGGCGATCGCCATGGGCATTTCGCCGATGGCGGCGATCCAGATGGCGACGATCAACGGCGCCGATGCGCTCCGCATCGACGACAAGGTGGGCTCGATCTCGCCCGGCCGCGCCGCCGACATCCTGCTCGTTAACGACCTGCGCAATTTCAACATCGAGACCGTCGTCGCCAAGGGCGAAGTGGTCGCCCGGAACGGCAAGATGGCGATCGAGCTGACGCCGCCGGAACGCAGCGTCGCCCTCCTCAACTCGGTCAAGGTAAAACCGCTCCAGCCCGGCGACCTCAAGGTCGCCTATGAAGGCGCCGGCGACACGGCGGACGCGATGGCGATCGCCGTCACCCCGGAAAAGATCTTCGTGCGCACCCGCCGCGATGTCACGCTCGCGGTCAAGGACGGCCAGGTCCTCGCCGATCCCGCGCGGGACGTGCAATACGTCACGGTCGTCGAGCGCTACGGCAAGACCCAGAACCGCCCGGTCGCCTTTACCTCCGGCTTCGGCCTCAAGCAAGGCGCGATCGCCAGCTCCACCGCGCCTGACGACAACAACATCATCTGCATCGGCGCCGATCTCGAGGACATGCGCATCGCCATCAACCACCTGATCGCCAACAATGGCGGCCAGGTGGTGGTCAGGAACGGCAAGGTCGAAGCCTTCCTGCACCTGCCGATCGGCGGCATCGTCTCCGACATCGAACCGGCCGAGATGGCGGCGCTGGAGGATCAGCTCGACGATGCGGCCCGCGCGCTCGGCTGCCCGCTGCCCTGGCCCTTCATGTACATGTTCGTGTTGCAGATTACGGCGATCCCGGAATATGCGATCACCGATCTGGGTGTCGTCGACTGCGTCCGGCTGAAGGTGATCTCGCCGTTCGCACCGGCAGGCGGGGACGAGCGCGCCGAAGCCGCGGAATAATGCTCAGGGAGGGGGCCGGTCATACCGGCCCCCTCTGCCGTTTCAAAAAAGGGGAACAAAATGAACATTCAGAACAAGACCGTGGAGGCGGCGCCGGGCCGGGAGACATCCTGGCTCGGCGCGCTCCTCGACCGCTACTTCCAGATTTCGCGTTTCGGCTCCACCCTCCGCACCGAAATCCTTGCGGGGCTCACGACCTTTCTCGCGGCCTCCTACGTCATTGTCGTCAATCCCTCGATCCTTTCGCATGCCGGCATTCCGTTTTCGGCAGGCGTGACCGCGACCGTGCTCGTCAGTTTTATCGGCAGCTGCGCCATGGGACTTTATGCGCGCAGCCCCATTCTGGTGGCACCCGGCATGGGCATCAACGCGCTCTTTGCCTACACCATGGTGGTCGGCGCCAAGGTGCCGCTTGAAATCGCGCTCGGCTGCGTCTTCTGGGCCGGCGTGCTCTTCACCGTCATGGCCTTCTTCAACCTGCGCCAGACGATCATCGAGGCGATCCCGGTCGATCTGCGCTATGGCATCGCCTGCGGTATCGGCCTCTTCATCGCGCTGATCGGCCTGGAAAACGCCAAGTTCATCGTCGCCAACCCCGACACGATCGTCGGGCTGACGCAGTTCAACCCGGTCACGCTCACCTTCATCGCCGGCTTCATACTGACGGTCGCGCTGGTGGTGCGCCGCGTTCCCGGTGCGATGATGGCCGGTATGATCCTGACGACGATCCTTGCGATCCCGATCGGCCGCTGGTGGGGCGACGGCAGCGCCTTCTCGCCGGAGACGCCTGACGTGCACACGCTGGTCAACTGGAGCGGCTTCTCCGCCGCACCGGATTTCAGCTTCGTCGGCCAGATCGATCTCTTGGGCGCACTGAACCTGATCTACCTGCCGTTCATCTTCGTCTTCCTGTTCACCAATTTCATCGAGGCGCTCTCGACCTTCCTCGGCCTCGCGGAAGCTGCCGACCTCAAGGATGAAAACGGCATGCCGCGCAATATCCGCGAATCCATGCATGTCGACGCGATTGCAGCACTGATCTCCGCGCCGCTCGGAACAAGCCCGGCGACCGTCTATCTCGAATCCGGCGCCGGCATTCAGCAGGGCGGGCGGACAGGTCTCGTCGCGCTGGTCGCGGGTCTGCTCTTCGTGCCCTTCCTGTTCCTGTCGCCGCTCTTGTCGCTGGTGCCCGCGGTTGCGACAGCACCCGTCTTGATCCTCACCGGGCTCTTCATGTCCGAACCGATCAGCAACATTCGCTGGAGCGCGCTCGACGAGGCGATCCCGGCCTTCCTGGCGATCGTCCTGATCCCGCTCACCTTCTCGATTACGCTGGGCCTGTCGCTTGCGATCATCGCCTACGTGCTGGTCAAGCTGGTCTGCGGCCGGGCGCGCGATGTAAGACCGGTCATGTGGTTCGTGGCACTGCTTGCCGCAACGCTCGTCGCCCAGACCCAGTAACCGGCAGAAAATCCGACGGCGCCCTTAATGCAAGGGCGCCGACATCGCCCATCCGAAGGAAACAGTCATGCTTCAATCCTGGTCGAAGACCGCACCCGAACTGGTCGACGTCGCCATGGGCCGCAAGCCCGCCGATCTTGTGATTCGCAACGGCAAATGGGTCAACGTCTACTCCGGCGAAATCATCCCCGGAACCGATATCGCCGTCAAAGCCGGCCGATTCGCCTATGTCGGTCCGGATGCCAGCCACACGATCGGCGAAGGCACCAAGGTCGTCGACGCCGCTGGGCGCTATCTCGTTCCCGGCCTCTGCGATGCCCACATGCATGTGGAGAGCGGTCTCGTCACCGTCACCGAATTTGCCCGCGCGGTCATCCCGCACGGGACCACCACGATGTTCATCGACCCGCACGAGATCGCCAATGTGCTCGGCCTTGCCGGCGTCCGACTGATGAATGAGGAGGCCCAAAGCCTGCCGGTCAACGTGCTGGTGCAGGTGCCGAGCTGCGTACCGAGCGCGCCGGGGCTCGAGACCGCCGGCGCCGAGCTTTCGGCTCAGGATGTCGCCGAGGCGCTCGCCTGGCCGAACATCATGGGCCTTGGCGAAATGATGAACTTCCCCGGCGTTGCCGGAAACGACCCGAAGATGATGGCCGAGATCGCCGCCACTCAGGATGCGCGGCTCACCGTCGGCGGGCACTATGCCTCCCCCCATCTCGGCCGCGAATTCCACGCCTATGCCGCCGGCGGGCCAGCGGACGATCATGAAGGCACGACGGTCGACGACGCGATCGCCCGCGTGCGCCAGGGCATGCGCGCCATGCTGCGGCTCGGTTCGGCCTGGTACGATGTTGCCGCGCAGATCAAGGCGGTGACGGAATCCGGCCTTGATCCGCGCAACTTCCTGCTCTGCACGGACGACAGCCATTCCGGCACGCTGGTACACGACGGCCACATGAACCGCGTGGTGCGCCACGCGATCGCGCAAGGACTGAAGCCGATTACCGCCATACAGATGGCGACGCTCAACACCGCCCAGCATTTCGGCCTCGAGCGCGAACTCGGCTCGATCGCACCGGGTCGCCGGGCAGACCTGATCGTCACGTCGGACCTTGCCGCGCTGCCGATCGAGATGGTCTTTGCCCGCGGCGAACTCCTGGCCGAAGGCGGCACGCTGGTGCGCGATATCCCGGCCTATGTCTATCCGGAAAGCGCCTGCAACACTGTGCATCTCGGCCGGATGCTGGCTGCCGCGGATTTCGACATCCCCTCGAATGCGCGGGCGACACGGGCACGCGTGAACGTGATCGGCGTCGTCGAAAACCAGGCGCCGACGCGGGCGCTGGAAGCCGACGTCGCGATCGATAACGGTCTCGTGCAGATGGACCGAGGCAACGACATCTGCCAGATCGCGCTCGTCGAACGCCACCGCGGCACCGGCGACGTGGTCAACGCCTTCGTCTCCGGCTTCGGCTATGACAGCGATTGCGCTATGGCCAGCACGGTCGCCCATGACAGCCACCACATGATCGTCGTCGGCACGAACAAGGCGGACATGGCCAAGGCCGCCAACCGGTTGCACGAGGTTGGCGGCGGCATCGTCGTCTTCAAGGAAGGCCGCGAGCTGGCCCTGGTCGAACTTCCCGTTGCCGGCCTGATGTCGGATCAGCGGGCGGAAATCGTCGCCGAAAAGGCCGCTGCGATCGTCGAGGCGATGCGCGCCTGCGGCTGCCGGCTCAACAACGCCTATATGCAGCACTCGCTGCTGGCGCTCGTCGTCATTCCGGAACTCCGGATTTCCGACAAGGGCCTGATCGACGTCCGGACCTTCCAGAAGACCGACGTGATTCTGAGCACGCACTGAGTCTAATAGCGATTGGCCACCGGCAACCCCGGTGGCCAACTCGCCCGTGGTTGTTAATTCCGGGTGATCTCGGGATGGGTGAAGCCACATAATCCCCTGAAAACTTCCTTTATGGTTAACCGATATTTAAACGGAACCCGACGGCCCCGTTGCCCGGGCGTATCTGCCGTTTGCTTAACCGCGACCGGCCGCAGTAGACACCCGAAACCCCTGTTGATATGGCGTCCCACAATGGAACATGCGTGCAGGCGGAGCCCAAACGCCCACAGCTGTTCCGCCCCAAATTGCATGCAATGATGGCAAATGATACAAGAGGAAGCTTATATACAACCGTGTGGGGCAAAGGATATCGAGCAGCGCTCGCCATGCTCCGAAGCGAGGTTTCCACAGGTAAGATCGCAAGCAGCCTATTGGCATTGACCCGGGCGGGCGACGCGGTAGCTTTGCAGAAGGACGAGCCGAACCGGAGCGCCGTTGGAGCGGGCTTTTACATTCTTCCGGCGCGTTCGAAATAGAGAGGGAAAGGCAAGCATGCCGGACACTGACGCAACCTTGTCTGCTTCAGCTTCAGTGCAAGATCCCGTTGCGGCCCATCTGGACGAAGTCCTCTCGTTCTATGACGAAGCCTTTCATCTGACCGGCGCCTCGCCGGCGCTGCAGGAAACCTACGAGGTCGGCACGCTCGTCGATGCCACCTTGTGGCATCTCTATCCCGAATTGCTTGCGCCGGTGTCGAAGGCCGCGGTTGAATCCGTCATCGCTCACGGCGTGCCGCGCAGCGTCGAAGTCGTCGACGCCACCACCAAATCACGGCGCACGCTGCTCGTCTTCCGCGCCATGCGTGGCATCGGCGTGCTCGAAACGAGCGGCCGCTCGACCCGCCGCGAGGTCGGCAGCCATGGCGAAAGCGAGCGCGCGCTGCTCCTGCACCAGGCGACGCACGACGTGCTGACCGGCCTGCCCAACCGGCGGCAGTTCAGCGACGATCTGCAAAGCATCCTGCCGACGCCGGGCGAGAAGCTGGCGCTGATGCAGATCGACCTCGACGATTTCAAGCCGGTCAACGACACGCTCGGCCACGGCGCCGGCGACGCGGTCTTGAAAATGGCCGCCGAGCGCATCCGCGGCACCCTTCGCGACGGTGAAGTCGCCTATCGCCTCGCCGGCGACGAGTTCGCCGTCATCCAGCGCCACAGCGACCAGCCGGCGGACGCCGAATATCTCGCCGAAACCCTGATCCAGGCGTTCAGCGAACCTTTCACGATCGACGGCATCTCCGTCTTCGTCGGCGCCAGCATCGGCATTGCCATTGCGCCGAATGACGGAAACGACATCGAACAACTGATGAAGGCGGCGGACATCGCGCTTTATGCCGCCAAGAAGGACGGACGGGGCCGGGCAAAGACCTTCAGCCGCTCCATGTTGATCGTGCTCGAACAGCGCGAGATGCTGCGCCGCAGTCTGCGCACTGCGCTGCAGGACAAGCAGTTTTCGATCGAGTACCAGCCGCTCGTCGAGCCGCCATTTTCGATCGTCGGCTTCGAGGCACTGGTGCGCTGGCACCATCCGCTGGTGGGCACGATCCCGCCCAACGTCTTCATCCCGATGGCGGAAGCCGACGGCCTGATGAACGAGATCGGCCAATGGGTGCTGGAGGAGGCCTGCCGGCAGGCTGCCACCTGGCCGTCGCACTTCACCGTCGCCGTCAACCTGTCGCCGGCGGAGTTCCTGCGCGAGGGCCTGACAGACCGGATCGCCCAGGCGATCGACATGGCAGGTTTGAGGGCCGACCGGCTTGAGCTCGAGGTCACAGAATCGGTGCTGCTTGAACGCACGACCAACAACCTCGACACGCTGAACACGCTCAACGTGCTCGGTATCCAGATCTCCCTCGACGATTTCGGCACCTTCTATTCGTCGCTCAGCTACCTCAAGAACTTCCCCTTCGATACGATCAAGATCGACCGCTACTTCATCAAGGATCTGGAGAGCGACGAAAAGAGCCAGACGATCGTCCGGTCGATCATCGGCCTTGCCCACGGTCTTGGCATGCGCGTGACCGCCGAGGGCGTCGAGACGATCGGGCAGGCCGTCTGGCTTCGAAAAGAGGGTTGCGACCGCCTGCAGGGTTATTTCCTGGGCATGCCCATGCCTGCAGACGCGATCGGCGCGTATCTTCGACGCTCATCGGCAATGGCGACGCTGTAGCCTACGCATCTATGCGTTGCACCTCATGCGGCGCGGGGCAAAACCTGGGTTGTTTGATGCGAGATCCGGGGGGTACGTGGTTAGAAATCATTATAGAAAGTGGTTTATGGCCGTGGCAGAGTTCGGGGTGCGGAGGGCATTGCTGCATGGGTGCTAGTGTCAACAAGACCACGGAGACGGCTTTCGAGCCCTTGCTTCAGTTCGATATGGAGATGGAAGATTTCCTCTCGGACTGGCACCATTGCGACCATGTTTCGAGCTACCTCGCGCGTATGATCAGCCACAACCGGACCGATCCGGTACGGCATTCGAACTTCTTTTCCTCCGCGCTCAACGAGCTTCTCGAGGTTTCATTTCGCGGCGGCACCACCGACGGCAAGATCGGGTTGTCGATCTATCGCCAAGGCGCCACGGAGCGGGTTCAGCTGAGCTTCCCCTGCCCGCCGGGCCAGGCGCGCTTCTATCGTGAAGCGGTATCGAAAACCCGTGAGAGCGATGCCCAGGCCCGCTATCTCGACGCCATTTCCAACGACCTTGCCCCCAGCCGGGAATCGGTGCTTCTGGACCTCGCTGTGAACTACGACGCCCGCCTCCGGCTTGACGAGGATGCGGCTCCGGCTATCACCCTGATCGTGGATCTTCCTCTTGAAGGAATGGTGAGTTGATCGCGGCGGGCCTTCCTCAGCGTTTCAAGGTCGGTTTTGACCCGAACAGCCAGATCTTCTCGCTTGCCGGAACGATTCGACCGCGTTCGATCGATGAAATCGCCGAGAGCATCCATGCGCTGAGGGAAGCGATCGATGCGGTGCGCGGCGTTCTCTATATCGATGTGAAGCGCCTCATCCAGATGAACAACACGGCCTTCCAGGCCTTCATCCGGGTCGCCCTCGACGCCTGCCGCGAGCGATCGGACCTGCGTCTGGTCATCGTCACGTCAAGCGTCGTCAGCTGGACGACGCGCATGTTCCGGCACCTGAGCACGATCGAGCCGCAGATCTCCGTCGAGGTCTATGATTCGATGTTCTATCCCGGCCAGGACTACTTCGAGGATACGAGCTTCATTCCAATTCTCCGCGCGCAGACGAAATTGACCTGGCGCCACGAGCGCACTATCCTGCCGCGCCACGGCATGCGGCCCGGCATCGCCGTGGCCGACATCTGCTGCGGCATCGGCGATTTCGCCGTGCTTGCGCAGAAGGAGTTCCAGCCGGCGCGGATCGTCGCGCTCGACCACTCCAAGCCGAGCCTCGCCTATGCCCGAAAGGTGGCCGCCGAGTTCGGCGTGACGGGTATCGAATACACCTACGGCGACGCGTCGGAGATGCTGCTTGAGGACAACCAGTTCGACTTCGTGGCCTGCCGCCACTCGGTGCAGGTCTTCAATCAGCCGGAGCTGCTTCTCAAGGAACTCTACAGGATCGTGAAGCCGGGCGGCCGGGTCTACATCACCAACGAGAAGAACTCGCACTGCCTCGGCGAGCCGCGGGCGCAAAGCATCCAATGGACCTACAATGAGCTCGCACGGCTTTTGAGTAATTTCGAGATAGATGTGGAGTTCGGGCCAAAGAGCCGGCGCTATCTTGCCGACACGGGCTTCGACGACATCCTGGTCGAATCCTTCATGGTCACCAATCTGGATGGTGACCCACAGGATTTCGCCGATATCATCGCCGGCTGGGAGAAGATGTTTGCGGACATGGCGATGAGACACGGCGAAGCACCCGAATTCATCGAGCGGTTCCGCCAAGGCTTCCGGGATCACATCTTCGCTGCGCTGCATCCGAAGGGCTATGCGGGCTGGCCGATCTGGGCGGCGTCCGGGCGCAAACCACTATGAGCGCAAGCAATATCCAACGTCCCTGGTTTGGTTTGAGATCCTTTCGCGCCAAGTTCGTGCTGGTGGTCGGCAGCGCCGTGCTCTTCGACCTCCTGCTAACAGGCGGTCTGGCGCTCTGGAACGTTCAAAGATTGTCGCGTGACGCGACGACGGAGGTCGGACAGGGCCTGCAAAAGGCCAACGAAGATTACATGCTCACCTACGCGGTTTCGACCGCCGCGCGGGTTAATCTTCTGCTCGGCCAGGTTCACGCCGACGTCGCCACGCTCGCGGGCGTGCTGCAAGCGCAGATCGACCGCCCCGTGCGCAGGTCCGACGTGGGGGAGGCACTTGCCCGGCATGCACCGGAATCCGTTACCGTCACTTACGATCCCAAAGGTGGGTGGGCGCAGAACCTTCCGGGACAGCTCTCGAGCGTAAGCGTTTGGAGCTATCTCCTTGGCCCCGACCACCGGCCGCTACCCGAGGTGCAGACCGATATCGAGAACAGCGCCGTTCTCGATCTGGTTGCTCCCGCCCTGCTTGCGCACGGCCGCTCCAAACTGCAGATGTACTATGTCGGGCCAAAAGAACGGCCGATCTTGCGGATGGCGCCCTATGCCGATCAGGCGCAGACGTTCGACCGTCTCTACCCCGGTCACAACGAAGCCAACTTCTGGAGCTTCTTCTTCCCCGGCCTCTACGAGTCCTGGGAGGAATGGGCGAAGCATCCGAACCTCAGGCCCGTTGCAGCCGATACCACGCAAACGCAACCTTACACCGATGCCGCCTCGGGCAAACTGATCGTCAGTTTCTTCCAGCCGCTCTGGACGCCCGACCGCAAGGGTGTCGCCGGAGCGACCGGAACCGATATCACGCTCGATCAACTGGCCGAGGTTGTCGAAAGCGTCAAAGTCGGCGACAGTGGCTTCGGATTTCTTGTGATGTCCGACGGCAATGTGCTTGCCATCAATCCAGTCGGCGAAAAGGTAATCGGCCTGCAGCGGTCGAGCGACACTGGTGGACAAGGCGTCACGGGGTTGGAGCGCTCGCTGCGCCGCAGCGTACAGCCCGCGATCACAGAGCTGCCGCTTGGCTCCGATGGCGCCATTCAGCGGGTACTACTCGACGAGGGCGGTGAGAAGGTCCCCTATCTCATTCTCCTGAAGCAGCTCGAGCCAGAGAACTTCTGGGTGTCCGGTCCGGTGCGCCGCGAGACCATGTCGATTGGCATCGTCGTGCCGGAGCGGGAAATCTATGCCTCACTGTTTGCGGCGCAGGCGAGTATCTCTGAAGCGACGAACCGCATCCTCATCTATCAGATCCTGGCCCTGCTCGCTTCGCTGCTGTTCGTCACGCTCGCCGTGTTCGGCATTTCCAAGCGCGTTACCCGCGGCATCAGCGCGCTCGCCGGAGCGGCGACCCGCATCGAAGCGAAGGATTATTCCGTCCGTGTGCCCATTACGACGCGCGACGAAGTCGGTGAAGCCGCCATCGCCTTCAACCGCATGGCCGAAGAGATCAGCTACCACACCGAGAACCTCGAAAACCTGGTGACCGAACGCACCAAGCAGCTCGAGGACGCCAACCACCAGATTTCGACGCTGAATACCCAACTGCGCAGTGAGAACCTGCGCCTTGGGGCCGAACTCGCCGTCGCCAAGCAGATCCAGATGATGGTGCTGCCGAAGGCCGGCGAGCTCGCGGAAATCGCCGACCTCGAGATCGCCGCCTATATGCGGCCGGCCGACGAGGTGGGAGGCGACTACTACGACGTGCTGCGTGACGGCGAGCGGCTTAAGATCGGC
The DNA here is from genome assembly GCF_002007205.1 of Ensifer adhaerens. GTDB lineage: Bacteria > Pseudomonadota > Alphaproteobacteria > Rhizobiales > Rhizobiaceae > Ensifer > Ensifer adhaerens_D. The sequence goes on along the minus strand of NZ_LAZS01000009.1, from coordinate 163,943 downwards.
ATCGGCGACGTGACCGGTCATGGCCTTGAAAGCGGTGTGCTGATGCTGATGGTGCAGTCGGTCGCCCGCGCCCTGCAGGAAGCCGGCGACATGGAGCCGGAGCAGTTCCTCAACCGCCTCAACCGCGCCATCTACAAGAACATCGTGCGCACCAACACCGACAAGCACCTGTCGCTAGCCTTCCTCGACTACGACCACGGCCGCCTGACGCTGTCGGGGCAGCACGAGGAGCTGATCGTGGTGCGCAAGGGTGCCGAAATCGAGCGGATCGACACGCTGGACCTCGGCCTGCCGATCGGTCTCGAATCGGATATTTCGCGCTTCGTCGCCACCCGCGAGATATCCTTCGGCCGCGGCGACATGATCGTGCTACACACGGACGGCGTGACCGAGGCGGCGAACGCCAAGGGCGAACTGTTCGGCATCGAGCGGCTGTGCGCAAGCGCCGGAAAGTTTTACGGACAAAGCGCCGAGGACGTCAAAGCGGGCATCATCGACGACCTGATGGCGCATATCGGCAAGCAGAAGATATATGACGACATCACGCTCGTCGTCATGAGACACAGGTGATCAGATGACCACGCTCTACGGACTGGCGGACCTGACGATCGGTGCCCACCAGAAGATGACCCGGCTGCGTCTCTACGACGGGCCGCTCGATCTCAGCTGGAAGCATTGCGCCATGGCTTCGGATTTCGTCGCCGAACTGGCGGCGCTGCGCTACCGCGCCTCGCGCAACACCTATCGGGAAGTGCGCCACAATATCGGCTACCTGACCAACGAGCTGGTCGAGAATGCCGTGAAGTTCCGCGCCTCCGGTTCTGTCGTCGTCGAGGCTGCCCTCGAGGGCCACAGCTTCCGCACGAAGGTGTCGAATGTGATCGACAACGAAGCGGCCGCCCGCTTCCAGGAACTGCTTTCCGAGATCGCCGACGGCGATCCCGGCGACTTGCTCATCGAGCGTATCGAGGCAAACGCAACCGGGCTCGGCAAGAGCGGCTCGGGGCTTGGTCTTTTGACGCTGATGAGCGATTATGGCGTTCGTTTCGCTTGGGTTTTTGGCGCTCAGGGTGACGACGGCGAAACCTCCTTGGAGACCTATGCCTCCATTGCGGTCCCAGACCTCTCGAACTGATGAGCCGGTGAACATGGAAAACAAGGACGAAGAAGAGTATCGCGTTTGGTCCGAAGGCAACGATATTCATTTCGAAGGCACCATGCGGTTGCCGGGAACGGAAGCCTATGCCCCGATCTTCTCGACGGTGATGGGCGTACTGGAAACCGAGCCTGAGCACGTCACGATCGACCTCACCGAACTGCAATTCCTGAACTCGTCCGGGATCAACCTGCTCGCCAAGCTGACGATCGAGGCGCGCAACCGCCCGAACGTGCAATTGACGGTGCGCGGGACCTCGGAGATCCCCTGGCAGTCGAAGTCGCTGCCGAACCTCAAGAAACTGCATCCCGGCCTCGATCTCAAGCTCAACTGAGATCGCCGGGCTCTCGGCACTAAGCGCCCTGGCTACAATCCAGACGACTCCTGGTGCGCCGGCATCCGGCGCGCCTTGGTAGCTAGCGCTCGCATCAGGGATGCTTTGCGCCCCGCGCGGGGCCAACCGATTGGCGTGCGTTTCGCCAGGTTTGATGGCTTCGGCATCCATTGCCGTGCTTGACTCCCGTGGTGCGCGAGCCTAAGCCTCAAATCATCTGATGACTTGATGAGCAGACGATGCAACCGATCAATCGCACCAATCTCACCGAGAGCACGGCCGAAAGCCTCAGGGTGGAAATCTTGAGCGGCCGCTGGGCCATCGGCGAACGCATTCCCAACGAGACGGCGCTGACCGAACTTCTGGCGGTGAGCCGTGGTACCGTGCGTGAGGCCGTTCGGGTGCTGATCTCGAAGGGCCTTCTCGACGCCCGCCAGGGTTCCGGCACCTATGTCCGCTCGACGGTCGATACCTCGGGCGCGCTCGACCGCGTCAAGCGATCGGGCTTGCGCGACCAGTGGGAAGCGCGCGCGGCCCTTGATGTGGAAGCTGCAAGACTGGCGGCGCTGCGTCATACGCCCGAAGACCTCGAACGCATGATCCGCCTGCTGAACGCGCGCGGCAACGTTGCAAATGGCGGACGCGATGCCTTCGGCCGGCGTGACATCGCCTTCCACCGATCGATCGTCGAGGCCTCCGGCAACAGGGCCATCGTCGAGCTCTATGATTTCTTCACATCGGCCATCCTCGAAACCATCCACTCGACGCTGTCAGGCGATCTGCCGGAGCCGGACGACCGGGCCCATGCGGCGATCGTCGAGGCCATCGCGACCGGTGATCCGGACAAGGCTGCGGCCGCAGTCCGATCCTTCATGGCCCCCGTCCTTGCTGAACTCGAACGGCTCCTTTCCCAATGAACCAGAGCTTCCGTGAACCGCACAAGGCCGAGGCCGCCGAAGGGCTGGAGCTCGAGGACCAGCTCATCGACGCCGAGGCCGACAGCCTGCCGGCGCCGCAGCCGCCGACCTTGAGCCGCAGCGCCCGCATCCTGCTCGGCGCCAGCCTCGTCCTCATCGCCTTCAATCTCAGGCCGCTGTTTTCAAGCCTCTCGGTGCTGCTACCCGAGGTGATGCAGGCGACCGGCCTTTCCACCGCCGGCGCCAGCGTGCTCACCACCCTGCCGGTGCTTTGCCTCGGGCTCTTCGCCCCGCTTGCGCCGAAGCTCGCCCAACGTTTCGGCGCCGAGCGCACCCTCCTCGGCGTACTCGTCCTCCTGACGCTCGGCACGGGCCTGCGCGGCGTTCAATCCGTGCCGCTGCTTTTCCTTTCGACCTTTGCAGCGGGTGCCGCGATCGCGATCGGCAATGTGCTGCTTCCCGGCCTCGTCAAACGCGACTTTCCCGACCGGGCCGCGATGATGACGGGCCTCTACACCATGGCGCTCTGCGCGGGTGCTGCCAGTGCGGCCGGGCTGACGCTCACGATCGAACACCATGTCGTCGGTTCCTGGTCCGGTGCACTTGCCGCCTGGGCGATCCCGGCTTTGGTCGTGCTTTTGATCTGGGCGCCGCAGGCACTGCGCGGCAAGGCGCAAGCCCGCCACAGCGGTTTCCGCGTCGTCGGTCTCTGGCGCGATCGGCTTGCCTGGCAGGTGACGCTGTTCATGGGACTGCAATCGGCACTTGCCTATTGCGTCTTCGGCTGGATGGCACCGATCCTAAGGGAGCGTGGTCTCGATGCGGCAACCGCCGGTGCGGTCGTCTCGATCTCGATTATGATGCAGGTCGTCACCTGCCTTGCTGTGCCCTCCTTCGCCGTCCGGCGCCGGGACCAGCGGGCGGTCTGCGTGGCGCTGGTGGCCGCCGCCGTCATCGCGCTGATCGGCATCCTCTTCGCGCCGCTTTCGACGGTGCTCGTCTGGGCGGTGCTGCAGGGCGTCGGCCAGGGCGGCCTGATCGCCGCGGCGATGACCCTCATCGTACTGCGCTCCCCCGATTCCCATGTGGCAGCGCACCTCTCCGGCATGGCCCAGGGCGTCGGCTACGTGCTCGCCGCCATCGGCCCCTTGCTCGTCGGCTTCATCCGCAGCTGGACCGGCAGCTTCGCCGCCAGCGCCGTCCTCTTCATCGCACTCGGCATCGGCGTGGCGATCATGGGCCTCGGCGCCGGCCGGGCGCTCCATGTCGGCGCACGGACGGTGAGAATCGACGAACGCTGAGACGGACACGTATCGCTCGGCTATGGCCTACAACGACCCGAACGGGCTCCGCCTTCCCAGGTGGAGCCCTTTTTCTCTGTCAGCGCACTCATATTACGCCGCAGCAACCGCCGGCTGGTAGCGCGGTGCCGGCCTGAAGGTGAGCGCGATCAGGAATGCGCCAAGCCCGATGCCCCAGGAGCCGACATAGAGCCAGGTATAGCTCGCCATCGCATCGTAGATTAGGCCGCCGGCAACCGGTCCCGTCGCCATGCCGAGGCTGCCGGCCATGGCCGTTCCGCCGATTACCGTCCCCATCATCCGCAAGGGGAAATTCTCGCGGGCAAGCACCGCATAGAGCGGCATGACGCCCGCATAGATGAAGCCGAACAGCGCGGCGACCGCGTAGAACGAGCCGAGCCCGGCGGCAAAGACATAGGCGAGCGCTCCGAAGGCCTGGGCGAGCAACCCTAGAACGAGAACGCGCTTGGCTCCGAAGCGATCGCCGAGCAGACCGAAGACGACGCGGCCGCCCATGCCGGCGAGCCCCTCGACGCTGTAGATCGACACAGCAGCCATGACAGGAATACCGCAGGTGATGGCGTAGCTCACCGTATGGAAGATCGGGCCGGAATGGGTGGCGCAGCAGAAGAAGTTGGTCAGGAGCAGGATGATGAAGAGCGGCGATTTCAGCACCTGGCTGGTCGTCATCGATGACTGCGGCTCTTGCTCGGGCGAGGCCGCGGCAGCGTCCCCGGCAAGTGCCGGCGCCTGGCGGACGAGAAACGAGAGCGGGATCATGATGACGGCAACGACCAGCGCGATGATCTGTAGCGCGGTTCTCCAGTCGTAGGCGGAAACCAGCCAGGCGGCAAAGGGCGACATCGTCATCGGCGCCATGCCCATGCCGGCCGAGACGAGGGAGACGGCGAGGCTCCGATGCGTGTCAAACCAGCCGGTGACGCAGGCCATCATCGGCGCGAAGATCGCCGCCGTCGCGGTGCCGACGACGACGCCGAAGAGGATCTGGAAGGCGATCAGCGAGGTCGCCCAGCTTGCTGCCATCAGGCTGACGGCCAAGAGCACCGAGCCGATGAGCACGATCGGACGCGCGCCCCAACGGTCGGAAAGGCTGCCCCAGGCGATGCTGGCAAAGGCCATGGCCAGGAAACCGATGGTCATGGCGCTCGAAACGCCTGTCACCGACCACCCGGTCTCGCGCGAGATCGGCAGCAGGAACACCGGAAGCGAAAACATGGCGCCGATCGCCAGACAGCCGAGCAGGCCGCCTGCCGCCACGATGACCCAACGGTAATGCGAATTGGTCATTGCAATCTCCTTTAAGCCGCCCGGCCGGACATCCGGCCACGCCGATAAATCTGCAACCTGGTCGCACGGCGGACCACGTCGGGATCTCTCCCCTTCTCCGCCCCTGTGAAAGACGCTCCGTCCGTCGCCAATCCGACACGAGCTTCGCAAGAATTTCATGATAATTGCAGATTCACGGTCGACGCAGCCTTCGAGACGCGCGTCCGGCTGTTTCCGCTTGATTGTGCGACAAAGCTTCTCTCTGTTGTCCGTTGCCACCGGAGAGATAGATAAAGGCTGGCACACGGCTTGCGGGAGTGACAAGTGTGACGGGATTTCGATGGATTCGCTGATCACCGCCGCGGCGCGGGCGCTGGCCGCAGGCGATCCGCTCGGCGCGCTGAAGCGGGTGGCGTTGCGCGACGATCCGCCGGCACTGGCGCTGCGCGGCATCGCCATGGCCCAGCTTGGAGACTTCGTCCGCGCCAAGGCCCTGTTGAAGAGCGCCGCACGCGCTTTCGGCCCACGGCAGCCCGTGGCGCGAGCGCGCTGCATCGTCGCCGAGGCGGAGATCGCCATCGTCTCCCGCGATCTTTCCTGGCCGATGAAAGCGCTCGACGCTGCCCGTTTAACGCTCGAAACCCATGGCGACTACCTCAATGCCGCCCACGCCAGCAATCTTGGCGCGCGGCGGCTGCTGCTCATCGGCCGGCTGGACGAGGCTGAGCGCCTGCTTGCCGGCATCGATACGGTGCGGCTGACACCGCCGCCGAGGGCCGCCCACGAACTGGCGCTCGCCGGCATCGCCGTGCGCCGGTTGCGAACCGAGGCCGCAGCCGCAGCCTTCAGGCGGGCGATGGACGCCGCAACCGCGAGCGGCATTCCGGCTCTGATCCTGGAGGTAGAAAACGCGGCTGCCGTCCTCGAAGCGCCGGCCGCCCGCCTCCTGACGGATGGGGAAGAACGCTCGCTGCGGCTTCACGAGGTCGAGCAGCTTCTTGCATCCGGCGCCCTGGTCGTCGATGCCTGCCGGAACCTTGTCCGTCGGGAAGCGACGGTGTGCTCGCTTGCCACCCGTCCGGTGCTCTTTGCGCTGGCGCGCGCGCTCGGCGAAACCTGGCCAGGAGACGTCTCGCGCCGTGCCTTGCTCGCAAGGGCCTTCGGCGCACGGCATGTCGACGAATCCCATCGGGCAAGGTTGCGCGTCGAAATCGGCCGGCTGCGCGAGGAACTGCGCCCGCTGGCGGATATCAAGGCGACCAGCGAAGGCTTCCGGCTGGTACCGCACGGCAAGCACAAGGTCGTCGTCCTTGCACCGCCCGTCGACGAGCGGCATGCGACGATGCGGGCGCTGCTGGCGGACGGCGAGGCCTGGTCCAGTTCGGCGCTCGCGATCGCACTCGACGCCAGCGCGCGCACCGTGCAACGGGCACTTGAAGAACTCGCCGCGCAAGGCAAGGTTCTGCCGATCGGGCGCGGGCGGGCCAGGCGCTGGATCGTGCCGCCCGTTGCCGCTTTCCCGACAGTCTTGTTACTCCCCGGCCCTTTGCCAAACGAATAGGATCAGGCCCATGAAACGATCCGAAGCAGAAATCCTCCAAGAATATGGCCCGTTCCCCGGGGCAGCCCAAGTCCACGGTGTCACCTTCGACGGACGCAACGTGTGGTACGGCGCTGGCGACACCATCAACGCCTTCGACCCGGCAAATGGCGCGCCGGTTCGCTCGCTCGATGTCGCGGCACATGCCGGCACTGCCTTCGACGGCAAGCACCTGTTCCAGATCGCCGAGGATCGCATCCAGAAGGTCGATCCCGAAACCGGCCGGGTCTTGGCGACGATCCCCGCGCCCGGCCGAGGCGGCGATTCCGGCCTCGCCTGGGCCGAAGGCACGCTCTGGGTCGGACAGTACCGGGACAGAAAGATTCACCAGATCGATCCCGAGACCGGCGCGATCCTGCGCACGATCGAATCCAAGCGGGTCGTGACCGGCGTGACCTGGGTCGACGGCGAACTGTGGCACGGCACCTGGGAAGGCGACGAGAGCGACATCAGGCGCATCGACCCGGAAACGGGAACAGTGCTGGAAACGCTCGTCATGCCATCCGGAACAGGGGTCTCGGGGCTGGAGTCCGACGGGGGCGACCGCTTCTTCTGTGGCGGCGGTCCAAGTGGCGTCATCCGGGCCGTTCGCCGGCCGAAACGCCCGCGCTGAAGACACTCACGATGGATTTCCGGGCGACCGGCGCGGCAGCGCACCGCTGTCAATGCGGCGCCGGCACTACAGCGCCGAGCGCCGTCTCAGGCGCATAAAGGCGCTGTAGCGCTTCGAAGCGCTGCATGTCCCATCTGCAGAACCGGCAACGAGTTGCGGAAACATGCAGTAGCGTTGTCCCGGCACGGTCCGCAATACCCGGACATCGCGGACCGTGCCCGAGCTTTAGGCCTTAATGAAGGCGAGCAGGTCGGGATTGATGACATCGGCATGGGTTGTCAACATGCCATGTGGATAACCTTCATAGACCTTGAGCGTGCCGTTCCTCAGGAGCTTGACAGACAGTCGTGCGCTGTCGTCGATCGGCACGATCTGGTCGTCGTCGCCATGCATGACCAGCGTCGGCACGTCGATCGCCTTCAGGTCTTCGGTGAAGTCGGTTTCGGAGAAGGCCTTGATGCCTTCGTAGTGCGCCTTGGCGCTGCCCATCATGCCCTGGCGCCACCAGTTCCGGATGACGCCTTCCGATACCTCGGCACCCGGGCGGTTGTAGCCGTAGAACGGGCCGGCCGGAACGTCGAGGAAGAACTGGGCGCGGTTGGCGGCAAGCGCCGCCCGGAAGCCGTCGAACACCTCGATCGGCAGGCCGCCCGGGTTGTTCTCCGTCTTGACCATGATCGGCGGCACGGCGCCGACGATGATCAGCTTGGAAACCCTGCCGCCGCCGTGGCGCGCCACGTAAGCCACGGCTTCGCCGCCACCGGTGGAGTGGCCGATATGGATGGCATCGCTGAGGCCGAGCTTGGTGGTCAGCGCCGCAACATCCTTCGCGTAGTGTGCAATGTCGTGGCCCTCGCTCACCTGCGTCGAACGGCCATGGCCGCGGCGGTCATGGGCGATGACGCGGTAGCCCTTGCTGACGAAGTAGAGCATCTGCGTATCCCAGTCGTCCGCCGAAAGCGGCCAGCCGTGGTGAAAGACGATGGGCTGGCCCGAGCCCCAATCCTTGTAGAAGATATCGACGCCGTCTTCAGTCCTGACGAAGTTCTCGGTCATGGGAACGGTTCCTTTGTTTGGGTTGGGTGTATGTCTTCAAGATGTGCTCCCCGGCGCGGGATCCGCGCCGGGACGTGCGGTCCGCGTCAACCGAGATGGGGGTGGTTGATCGCGAGAAAGTGGTTGACGACCGGCGCGGCCGGTCCCCTGTGATAGCGGCGAACATCGTCCTGAATGTCGGCATCGGCCTTGGAGACGCGCTTGTGCTGGCGCAGATGCTCCGCCCAGGATTCGACCATGAACCATTCGACCAGCCGTCCGGGATCGGCAGCATCCTCGGTCACGCCCCAGCCATAGGCACCGTCGCGCCGCCGCTCGTGCGACAGGCGGGCCAGCGCCTTCAGGAACTCGGACCGATCCGCCTTGTCGACCGTGTATTCGATCAGGACGAGAACCGGGCCGCGGTCGTGTTCGACCGGCTCGCTGGTCAGGGGCTCCGGCCAATGGTTGGAAGGCACCAGGTCCGCCTCGCCTTTCGGCAGTTTCATGGCGTGGAAGGCCAGCCCGACGCAGAGAAGGCCGATGGCCGCCACCGCCAGGGTAAAGGGCACGCCGATCGCCTCGGCGGTCGCGCCCCAGGCTAGGCTGCCGCCGGTCATCGCACCGTTGAAAACGGTCAGATAGACGGCGAGCGTGCGGCCGCGCACCCAATTGGGAAGGATCGATTGCGCGGTGCTGTTCAGCGTCGTCAGCGCCGTGATCCAGGCGGCACCGCAGACGAGCAGCGCCGCCACCGCCACCCATTGCGCCGGCGCGAAGGAGAGCACGCCCATGACGGCGGCGGTAAGGATCGCGGACAAAAGCAACAGCCCGTCGGCATCCGTCCGGGCCCGCAGGCGCGGCATCACCAGCGCGCCACCGATCGCGCCCGCGCCGACGGCGCCGAGCAGGATGCCGTAGAAGCTGGCGCCACCGCCAAGGAGCTGACGGGCGATCAGCGGCAGCAGCGCCCAGATCGCGCTCGAAAAGGCGAAGAACACCGCCGCACGCAAAAGCACCACATGCAGCTCACGGCTGGCGCGCGCATAACGCAAACCGGCGCGGAAGGCGCCGAGGAAGCGCTCGGCAAGCACGTCGTCCTCCGGCACCTGCCGCCGCCACCAGGCAAGAGCGGCTATGACGAAGACATAGCTGATGACGTCGACGCCATAGGTCACGGCTGCGCCGAACCAGGCAAGCAGCAGGCCGCCAAGCGCCGGACCGATCGCGCGGGAGATGTTGATGCCAAGCGAGTTCAGCGCGACCGCGCCCTTGACGTCCTGCCGCGACACGAGCTCCGGTACGATCGCCTGCCAGGTGGGCGCAACCAGAGCCGCACCGATGCCGCCGACAAAGGTGAGCGCGATCAGCGAGGTCACCGATTGCAGCCCGGAGGCGGAAAGCAGCAACAGGCAGAGGCTCGCGGAGGCGAGCAGGAACTGCACGACGATCAGGAACTTGCGCCGGTCGAGAATATCCGAGAGCACGCCGGCGGGAATGGCGAGCAGAAAGATCGGCAGCGTCGCGGCCGCCTGGATCATCGACACGGCGGCGGGCGTTGCCGACAGGTCGGTGACGAGCCAGGAGCTCGCGACATCGCGGATGAAGCTGCCGGTGTTGCCGATGATCGTCGCCACCCAAAGCACGGCAAAGACCTTCTGGCGCAAGGGCGCGAAGGTGCCGGCATTGCTGGTCGCTGCCTGCGTCACTGGCCGGCCCTCCCCGCGGATACGCGTTCGCGCAGATCATACAACGCAACGAGCACGAATGCGCCGGCTAGACCGATATGTTCGAAGAAGCCGTTGGTCGTCATCGCACGCTCCATGCCGGGCGGCAGCTCCCAGAAGCGGAACGCGAGAAAGGTGGCCGCAAACGTGAAGGCGGCAAGCGCGCCTGCCGCCGCCCAGCGATAGACCCCTGAGAGAATGAGCGCGGACATCGCAAGCTCGAAAACGATGACCCCGACAGCAAAGAGCGGCGCCGGATGCAGACCGAAGTGGTCCATCTCGGCCAGCGCACCCGGGAAGTCGAATATCTTGGTCAACGGTCCCTGTATGTAGGCGGAGCAGAGCGCCAGCAGCCCCAGAAACATGACGCGGTTACCAGAAGGGCCCGGCCGGAAGCGAGCGACGATACGGTTTTCGAGGGAGGAGAGGCTCAATCTTTGTATCCTTGATTTGTTTCCTTGTCAGGCGGCCTTCAACAAACGGGCGGCAGAGCCGCCCTCGTCGGTCTTTCGGCCAGGCGACGGAGTGATCGCCGTCTCGCGGTGGCTGCCGGACCAGCGCGATCAAGTGTCGGCATCGTCAGGCCCTTTCATCCCGAGCAGTCTCGTCGATCGCCTTGCCGGTCGTTGTCTGAGCGCCCGGCAGATGTCCGAACACATGCGGCATGCACTGGCGATTAAACCAGCTGACATTGATCGGCTCGCCCGCGAAGATGCGCTTGAGCAGCGGCACCGACTGCTCGCCGATCAGAATGCCGAGCAGCCCCACGAGCGCAATCACCGGCGGCGCTGGCGAGCGCACGTTCAAGAGAGAATAGATGACCCCGACGAGCAGACCGGCGCCCAGCGAAAGAAGATACATCTTCACCGCCAACTCCTTTGCGGATGACAAGGTCGCTCCGCGCCGTTTCAACGCGGCCGGAGCGTAAAATCCAGATGTCGTGACCTCTTGCTGTTGAAATCGAACTCCGTCTGGAGGGCTTCAACTATGCCGCCGACCGGCGACCGGTTCTTGTCGCCAAAGGTGGATTTTTGAAAATTTCGCTCGCCATGCCGGAGACCGACAATCTGATCCGAGCCGCTTGGCCGCACAACTATACCGACTGGTAGGCCTAGGCTTGTCGGCTGCGGCGCCACAGGCGGGGCGTTGCCCCCGCCGCCTGCACGAAGGCGCGGGTAAAATGGCTCTGGTCCGAAAAGCCACAGGCCGTGGCGATTTCGCTGAGCGGCGTCTGGGTGAACTGCAACAGATCCTTGGCCTTCTCGATCCTCTGGTTCAAAAGCCAGCGATAGGGCGTGCTCCCAAGCGTCTCCCGGAACGCCCTGAGGAACGTCGCCTGCGACAGATTGCAGGTCGCGGCCAGTTCCTCGACGGTCAACTCGCCGTCTAGGCGATCGCGCACGAGATCGCGGATCTTTGCCTGGCAGCGCTGCGACAGTCGCCTGCCGCCGGAAGCCGCATCGCCGCGACCGTTGCCGTACTGGCGAACCACATGCACGCCGATCGCCACCGAGAGCTGGTCGACGAAGAGCGCACTGCGGTCCGTGCGACCGTCGACGCTCGCAAACAGGGCGCACAGCAAGCCACCGAGAACCGGGTCGGCAGGACCGGCAAGCGCGCGCAATTCGCTGACGCCTGCGACATTTGCAGCATCGGCAATGCGGTCGAGCCCGCCGCGGCCGATCTCGAGCAAGGCGAAGTCAAAGGATCCGCTCAAGTCCGCTTTGTAGTCGTCGGCGAAATTCCTGACATAGATGGAATTGGATGCATATTCCTGGACGGTCGAATGATGCGCGCCATGGACGCGGCGCTTGTGGCCTGCGGCGAGCGATAGTCCGATCAGATATCCGCGCCCATTGGCGGGCGTGGCGACCCTGTCGGGCGGTCCAAGGGCCGATCGCTTGCGATAGAAGACCATGTCGCGGCCTTCGATCATCCGGTCGTCGTCGAGACGATCGAGCGAGCATCCGAGACTATCGCGTGGCTGCGGTCCAACCGAGGCAGCGGAGGCATCCATTTTCGTCTTCGCTCCTTGTCCGAACCGACCTCCCAACCCCGATGCCACCATCGAAGCCGCGCGCCGAAAGAGACGAGCGAACGCGGTGCGCATGGGAAGCCTCGGCGCCGTTCATTCTAAGGCTCGCCGGATGGTCCGCTGCGAGCAGCTTCATCATCGCCCGGGCCGCCGCATCATTCTTGCACGTTGTTCATGTGTTTTGAACAATCTGCGCGAGGGCGCGCCCTCTTTACCCGCTATTGTGCCGAGCGATCGACGGCAATGCCGGAGGACCGGTTTCTCCGCCTGAAGCGCGCGGGCGTCTCGCCCGTGTGGCTGGTGAAAACCCTGGTCATGTGGCTCTGGTCGGCAAAGCCGCAACTGATCGCGATTTCGGCGAGGGAGACGTCCTGCGACAGGCACTCCTTGACGCGAGCGACGCGATACTCGGTCAACCACTTCGAGGGTGTGCACCCGAAGCTCTCCTTGAACGCCTTGTTGAAATAGCTGCGCGAGAGCTGGCATCGGGCGGCCAGGTCGCCGATGGAGAAGGGCACGTTGAAGGACGCGACCAGAAACTCGGTCGCCAGCTTTTCCTGCCAGGGTGCGAGTGTGCCCTTCTTGTCGGTGGGAAAATGCAGCCCGCCATAGGTCTGGCTGAGATGGGCAAGCGCGGCCAGATTGATCTGCTCGATGAAAAGCCGGTTGGCGTGCTCGGGCTCGTCGAGCGAGGGCAGCAACGCCTGGGCAAGGCCGAACATGACGGGATCGGCTCGCCCCCTGACCGGCGACAGCGACACGTATTCGCCCCGGCCCGTTCCCTCGGCAAAAGCGCGCATCGAGGTGAAGGGGATCTCAAAGCGGACATTGTCGAAAGGAGAGAGATGGTGGCATCGCCATTGGTCGCGCAGATCCGTGATCGCGATCGAGGCCTTCGCGTCTCCGCCCTCGAAGACGAGTTCGCCACGGCGCCACAGCCGATGCGCCTCGAAGTCACGCATCTCGACGATGACGTTGAAGGCGTCCGAGACCGGCATCTCCGGCGCGACCTCCAGGTCGAACCGATCGGAAAAAGTCCTTGTGACCGTTATGTCGCCGGCGCTGATCGACCTGACCGTGGGACTTGGCGCACGATCGCCTGTGTTCAATCCGTCAAGCAAGGCCATCGGTCGCCATCTCCCGCTTTCCTGCACCGGTTGGAACAGTGCCGCGGATCCTACAATGGCGAGCCGTCGTGAAACAGCGGCAATTCGTTGACGCTGCGTCAAGGGTCAGATGGGCGTTCGTCATTGCAGCCAACGCGCACGCCAAACGGAAGGGGAGACGCCCGTTACCGCGCGAAACGCTTCCGCGAAGCGCTCCTCGTCGGCAAAGCCGCATCGGCGCGCGATATTCGCGGGCGTTCCATCGCCCTCGATCAGATAGCGCTTGGCGCGGCTGATCCGATATCGCATCAGCCATTGTTGCGGCGTCCTGCCGGCGACCGCCTGGAATCCCGTAATGAAACCGTCCTCCGGCACGCCGGCGGCCGCCGCCGCAGCGGCGGACGGGAAATCCTCGTTCCAATGATCAATCATGAAGTCCTTCGCGGCCTTCTCCTGCCACACGGACAGAGCGCTTTCGCCCGAGGCTGTCGCCCGGTCCGGGTAGGCATGCAGGAGATGCGCGCAGATGGCGACGGCGATATGACCCAGGACCGGATCGGCGCCACGGCCGTCTCCTGCAAAGAGCGGCAGCAGAGCCTGGGCAAGGTTCAGCATCACGTCGTCGATTTCACCACGGCGGCAGCGCAGGCTGGTCAACGTCGGGGCGTTCGAATACCCGGCCACTTCGCGAAACAGCGCCCGCGGCAGACGAAAGCCAAGCGAGTCGAGATCGCTGACGAGCCGGACGCTGGCACCTTGCGCCAGGTCGACAAGGCAGATCGACCCCTGCCTGTAGCGCCGCACTTGACCGCCGCCGCCGTCGGGCAACACGTCGCAATGGGCAGCGTCGTCGAAATAAAACATCAGAAAATAGGCATCGTCGGCGGGCAAGGACACAAGGCGACCTGGCGCCCCGTTCAACCGGCACTGCAGCCGCGTTACCGAGAAGCGGGCGTCGCGGACCGGGCGCGCGACGAGAAACGGAGCGTTCGGCTCGCCAAAACATGCTCCAACACCGTTTGGCTCTGTCATTGTCTATCCACCCTCGCCTCCGGGCGATGGAGCACGTTGTTTCCGGCAGACCGCTTCGGCACGCGGGCGATAGCCGCCCCGTGTACCTGCGCAGACTGCCAATCATCGAGAGGAAACATGTCGGCAGCGGCGGTCGATTTCTTGTACCTTCTGCTCACATTTAGCCCGAAACGACCGCTTCGGTGCGAACCCATGTCGGCGTGGTGAAGCCTGAAACGCTGCGGGCCGCGTCGTTGACGCGGCCCGCGATAGGTTTTTACTGCGCTGTGGCTTCGAGGTCGACCTTGTCGAGCAGAAGCGCCGGGTTCTCCGCCGCCCCCATCAATTCGAGGGCTCCGAGGCCGGCCGGCTCCTTGGCCTTGACCGTCAGCGTGAAGGTGCCGGGCTTGCTGATGAACTGGGTAAACGCCGTTGCCACGTCCTGCAGTTTCGGCTGCGTGGCGGCAAAATGCTGGACGCCGGCGCTCGTCATCAGCACCAGCAGGCCGCGCACGCTTTCCTCGGTCATGTGGTTCTCTTCAGCGTAGAGCTTGATGCCCTTGGCAACGATACCCTTGTCTTCCAGCGTGAGTTTCGCCTCCCGCGCGGTCAGGCCGAAGAGCCCGATCTGCGCAGCGTTGAGATCGCCGGAGAAGAAGTCCTTCGAGACGCCGCCCATCAGGCCTGCGAAGGAGAAGCTGCCCATGTCCTTGCCATCGAGCGAGATGTCCTTGATGACGAGGTTCTCGTTGGGCTCATCCCACGACAGTTCGACGTTGGACGAGAAGACCAGCTTGTCGAGACCGATCTTGCGCAGCGTCTTGAAGCCCTCTTCCTGCGTGTCCGCAGGGATCGGAACGCTGAGGTCGCGGTAGCTGACGCGGACGTCCGTCGGGATACCGTTGCGCGGCTTGGTCAGCGCGATTTCATAGGTGTCGAGCGTGAAGCGAACGCGTTCCGGAACGGAAGGCACCGCGGCCTCATCGGCAGGCACCGTAGCCTCTTCTGCTGGCACCGCGGCCTCATCGGCAGGTGTCTCGGCCATCGGGTCTTCCGCCACATCGCCAGGAACTGCCGCATCGCCGGGAACTTCCGCGTCGCTGGCAGCTTCGCCGTCCGTCGCGTCATCCGGCACCTGCTCGGCTTCCGGCGCCTGTTCGGCGCTGACCGACGGATCGGCTTCGGTTTCGGTCGCGCTCTGGTCGTCCTCGACGGCTTCGCTGTCCGTCACGGCCGCCGGGTCGGTGCCGGGCATGTCCACGTCGAGCCCGGCGATGCGGATCGTGCCGAATTCCGGCATCAGCGTGGTGTAGGGGAAGGTCTCGAATTCTTCCTCCTTCAGGCCCGCGAGCTTCGTCAGCGCCTCCATGGTCGGAGCCCAGGAGAAACCCTTGATGCTGGCTTCGGCAAACTTGAAGTAGTCGGTCCCCTCGCCCGCGGTGACACCGTTCATCGTGCCGTCGAAGCTGCGGCCGTTGAGCTGGAACGCCATCTTGTCGACGGCGAGCTTCACAAGCTTGCCCTCAGCACTGTCCTGCTCCGGCACTTCCATCTTCAGGCCGAGCAGTTCCATGTCGCCCTTTGCCAGCATGTCGACAAGCGAAAGGATGCGCTTGAAGAATGCCTGGCGTTCCGCCGGCGGCAGGGCTTCCGGGTCGGTGACAGCCTGGAGTTGCTCGAGCGTTTCGACCAGCGGTTCGGTCGGCATGCGGACGCTGAGGCCGCTGCTGCGCACCTCGTCGTAGCCGAAGCGCGACTTGCTGTCGGAGAAGGCGAGGTTCTTCACCGAGATCGGGCCATAGAGCAGCTTCGGCTCCTTGTCTTCAGGACCGGCCTTTTGCGTGTAGATCCGGGCCATGTAGGCCACATCGAAGCCCTCACCGGTGACGGCGCCCATGGTGCCGTCCATCTTTTCCCGCTTCGTCGCGCCTTCGCCGTCCGGAACGTCCATGGTAAAGGCAAAGGTGGCAGCGCTCGCCGAATAGCGCGCGACGCGGCCGCCGGCGATCTCATCGAGCCGAACATCCTTGTAGACCGTCTTCTGCTCGGAACCGGCAACGTTCTGGACGACGGCGACTTCCGGCGCGGCGACCTGCTTTGCCGCGAAGCGCTCGATGCGCTTCAGCAAATCAGCCTTTTCGCCCTTTGCCGTCAGGCCGGCTGCCAAGAAGTCGGGATCTTCCAGTGTCGCCTCGGGCACGGATAGCTTGGCCGCCTTGAGGT
The DNA here is from genome assembly GCF_002007205.1 of Ensifer adhaerens. Classification (GTDB taxonomy): domain Bacteria; phylum Pseudomonadota; class Alphaproteobacteria; order Rhizobiales; family Rhizobiaceae; genus Ensifer; species Ensifer adhaerens_D. The sequence continues at coordinate 147,598 of NZ_LAZS01000009.1, read as the reverse complement.
CGAGTTCAAGGCCCTTCACATCGAGCTTGCCGCTTAGCGAGAAGATCTTCGGACGCCCGTCGATTGCCGCGATGCGCGCGCTGACGCCGTCGGCGAAGGGCAACGTGACGTCACGCAGATGAATGCGCCCGAAGAAATCCGCTTCGACCGAGCCGGCCTTGCCACCGCGTTCGGCGATGAAGGTTCCGACCGCCTTTTCAAGCATGAACTTGCCGCCGACCACACCGGCGGCCGCGATCGCGATAACCGCGACTGCAGCCCAAAGCGCTTTGCGACGGCCTTTGCCGGCCCCAATTTCTGTCTCAGCCACGATTTCTGTCCTTTCGTCACACGAAAAATGGAAAGCTCTTGAGTCGTTGGGGTGTGACTAACCATTGGCGCTCTCTTCCGCAAGTTTGGCGGGAGTACAGTGCAACAATATTCTTGTGTGGGCTGCAATCGGCAAGCGCTCGTGCGTCATCAAGGATGCATGGAGGCTGCAAGCATGGGCCTATGGGACCGCGTCCATTAGCCATAGGATTGCCTTATCGCCACAATCAGGAAATCCAACTTAAATTAATGGAACCAGTTTGCTAGAGTCCGCGGCACAATGAGGAGACGCAGCCAGTGGCGACACCGCTTCGCGGAACGACAACCACCGACGGCACCAGACATGCCGGGTCACGGGCTCGGCTGGCCGCCGGTCGGCGCCTTACGCCTTTCCTCTGATCCGCCCCAAATTCACGCCATCCTGAAGGGAGATAAAAAATGGACGCGAAAGCCGAAAAAACGGGCAAATGTCCCGTCATGCACGGAGCCCAGACGAGCGCTCAATCGCCCGGCACCTCGAACCGCGACTGGTGGCCGAACCAGCTCAACCTGAAGATCCTGCACCAGAACTCCTCGTTGTCCGATCCGATGGGCGAGACGTTCACCTACGCCGAAGAATTTGGGAAGCTCGACCTGCAGGCGCTGAAGAACGACCTCAAGGCGCTGATGACCGATTCGCAGGATTGGTGGCCCGCCGACTTCGGCCATTATGGCCCGCTCTTCATCCGCATGGCCTGGCACAGCGCCGGCACCTACCGCACCGGTGACGGCCGTGGCGGCGCGGGTGCCGGACAGCAGCGCTTCGCGCCGCTCAACAGCTGGCCGGACAACGTCAATCTCGACAAGGCGCGTCGGCTTCTCTGGCCGATCAAGCAGAAATACGGCAACAGCATATCCTGGGCCGACCTGATGATCCTGACCGGCAACGTTGCGCTCGAATCGATGGGCTTCAAGACCTTCGGTTTCGCCGGTGGCCGTCCTGATGTCTGGGAGCCGGAGGAAGACATCTACTGGGGCACGGAAAAGACCTGGCTCGACGACAAGCGCTATTCCGGCGACCGGGATCTCGAGAACCCGCTGGCAGCGGTGCAGATGGGTCTGATCTACGTCAACCCGGAAGGTCCGAACGGCAACCCCGATCCGCTCGCAGCCGCCCGCGACATCCGTGAAACCTTCGCGCGAATGGCCATGAACGACGAGGAAACCGTGGCGCTGATCGCCGGCGGCCATACGTTCGGCAAGACCCACGGCGCCGGCGATGCCGCCAATGTCGGCCGCGAGCCGGAAGGCGCCGGTATCGAGGAACAGGGTCTCGGCTGGGCCAGCACCCACGGCAGCGGCCGTGGCGGCGACACCATCAGCAGCGGCCTTGAAGTGACCTGGACGACGACGCCGACCAAGTGGAGCAATAACTTCTTCTGGAACCTCTTCGGCTACGAATGGGAACTGACGAAGAGCCCGGCCGGCGCGCACCAGTGGACCCCGAAGCACGGCATGGGCGCCGGCACCGTCCCGGATGCGCATGACAAGTCGAAGCGCCACGCGCCGTCGATGCTGACGACCGATCTGGCGCTGCGGGTCGACCCGGCCTACGAGAAAATCGCACGGCACTTCTACGAGAACCCGGACGCATTTGCCGACGCCTTTGCCCGTGCCTGGTACAAGCTCACCCACCGCGACATGGGCCCGCGCGCCCGCTATCTCGGCCCGGAAGTGCCGGCCGAAGAATTGATCTGGCAGGATCCGATCCCGGCCGTCGATCATCCGCTCGTCGATGCGAAGGATATCGCCGACCTCAAGGGCAGGATCCTAGCCTCGGGCCTTTCGGTTTCCGAACTGGTTTCGACCGCCTGGGCGTCGGCCTCGACCTTCCGCGGCTCGGACAAGCGGGGCGGCGCCAATGGCGCCCGTATCCGCCTTTCCCCGCAGAAGGACTGGCAGGTCAACCAGCCGGCACAGCTGGCGAAGGTTCTCGAAACCCTGGAAGGCATCCAGCGTGGCTTCAACGATGCGCAGTCCGGCGGCAAGAAAGTGTCGCTTGCCGACCTGATCGTGCTTGGCGGCGCCGCTGCCGTCGAAAAGGCGGCCAAGGCGGCCGGCCACGACATTGACGTTGCCTTCGCACCGGGTCGCATGGATGCCACGCAGGAGCAGACCGATGTCGAGGCCTTCGCGGTTCTCGAGCCGATCGCCGACGGCTTCCGCAACTACCAGCGGGCCCAGTACTCCGTTTCGCCGGAAGAGCTGCTGATCGACCGGGCGCAACTGCTGACGCTGACCGCGCCTGAAATGACGGTGCTCGTCGGGGGCCTGCGCGTTCTCGGCGCAAACCATGGCCAGACCGCCCACGGCGTCTTCACCGATCGCCCGGAAACGCTGAGCAACGACTTCTTCGTCAACCTGCTCGACATGGGCACGGCCTGGACGGCGACGTCGGACGCGAAGGATGTCTTCGAGGGGCGCGACCGCAAGACCGGCGACGTCAAGCGGACAGCCACCCGTGTCGATCTCGTCTTCGGTTCGAACTCGCAGCTTCGGGCGATCGCCGAAGTCTACGGCCAGGCAGATGCCAAGGCGAAGTTCGTGCGGGACTTCGTCGCTGCCTGGAACAAGGTGATGAACGCCGACCGTTTCGATCTCGTCTGACGGCTCGGTCCGGCAACCATACCGACCTCGGGTCCCGGCATCGCGCCGGGGCCCGTCTGTCCGACGGTTTCGCGAAACTGTCACCGGAGGTTGCAGACCCGCCCCGTCAATTGTGACGATGTGGCACACGTAAAACGTTCGCCTCCACGCAGCTCCCTCAACCGAAACCCGACAAAATCAGGCCGAAGCGTCCCCCTGCCCTGAGCCGAAGCGGCCCGGCAAATCATTGCTTTTGTGACAAGTTCTCTCTGAACGCGCCCCTCGCGGGTATTTGCGTCATCTTTGCAAGCCCTCGCTTAAATCAACCTTTGATTGCGTGACTTGGCGCGGAGAACATGTTCTGATTTCAATGCACTGCCAAGGACTGATCTTATCTCCAGCTGTTTCGTTCAGGGGGAACGTTGCATGCGTCGTTCGCGAATTCCGGCCTTTTCACTATCATCAGCGTTGCTTGTCGCGATCGGGTTTTCCGCGCAAACGGCATTTGCGCAGCAGGCGCCGGCCGTGGTCGTGGCCCCGGCCACCATCATGGACCTGCGCGAGAGCGTGGATCTGACGGGCAAGGTCACGGCAATCCAGAAGGTCGACATTCGCGCCCGCGTTTCGGGTTTCCTCGAAGCGGTCAACTTCACCGAAGGGCAGAAGGTCACGGCTGGGACGGAACTTTACCGGGTCGAGGACGGCGCCTACCGCGCCGCCGTGCAGGAGATCGAAGGGCAGATCGAGGCGGCCGAAGCCGCCAAGGAATTCGCGATCCTCGAGCGCGACCGCGCCGAGCAGCTCCTCACCAGCAAGACGATCAGCCAAGCCAAGGTCGACGAAGCGCACGCGCAGGTCAGGAAAGCCGAAGGGGACCTGATCCGGCTGAAGGGCAGCAAGGACAACGCCGACCTCAACCTCTCCTATACGAAGATCACAGCGCCTTTCGACGGTATCGTCGGTCTGACGGCGGCCGATGTCGGCGCCCTCGTCGGCCCGGACAGCGGCCCGCTCGTGACGCTGACCCGGCTCGACCCGATCTATGTCCAGTTTCCGGTGGCGACCGCACTTTACCTCACCTATCGCGAACGGGTGCTGAAGGGCGAGATCAGCGGCGGCGCCAATGTCGGGCTCGGCCTTCCGAATGGCACGGAGTACAAGCAAAAAGGCACGATCAACTTCATCGCCAGCAACGTCTCGCAAGGGACGGACACGGTGACCGTGCGCGCCGAGTTCCCCAATCCGGACAGCATCCTGCTCGACGGCGCGCTGGTGCGGGTGATGCTCGAACAATCCGACAAGCAGGACGTGCTCGCCGTGCCGCAGCAAGCGGTTCAGCGTGACCAGCAGGGTGCCTTCGTCCTGGTGGTCGACGCCAGCTCCAAGGTGGAGCTTCGCCGTATCGACGTGGCGCGCAACGCCCGCGGCCAGGCGGTCATCAGCAAGGGTCTCAAGGAAGGCGAAAACGTCATCACCGAGGGCGCCGGCAAGGTTCGCCCGGGCATCACCGTCGATGCCGCCACGGCAGCAGGTGGCTAAGCGATGATTTCAGAGATCTTTATCGATCGCCCGCGCTTCGCCACGGTCATTTCCATCGTGCTGACGCTGGCGGGTCTGCTTGCGCTCACCCGTCTGCCGATTGCGCAATTCCCCGACATCGTACCGCCGCAGGTGAGCGTCACCGCCAGTTATCCCGGCGCCGGCGCCGACGTGGTCGAAACCACCGTCGCCCAGCCGATCGAAAGCAAAGTCGTCGGCGTCGACGACATGCTCTACATGAAATCGACGAGCGGCGCCGACGGCTCCTATACGCTGACCGTCACCTTCGCCGTCGGCACCGATCCTGATATCGCCACCGTCAACGTGCAGAACCGCGTGTCGCTCGCCGAGGCCGGCCTGCCCTCCGAGGTCAAGCAGAGCGGCGTCAGCGTGCGCAAGAAGTCCTCGGCGCTGATGCAGGTGGTCACCATCTATGCGGCCGACGAGAAACAGGACTTCGATAGCCTGTTCCTGTCCAACTACGCGACGATCAACGTGCTCGATACGGTCAAGCGCGTGCCCGGCGTCGGCGATGCCCAGCTCTTCGGCGCCCAGGACTACTCGATGCGCGTCGTGCTCGACATCGACCGGATGACCAGCCTCGACCTGACGCCGACCGATGTGATCAACGCGCTGAAGGCCCAGAACGTCCAGGCCGCCATCGGCCGCATCGGCGCCCAGCCGATGACCGACGACCCGCTGTTCCAATTGAACCTGCAGACGCAAGGGCGCCTGACCGATCCCAAGCAATTCGAGGACGTGGTTTTGCGCGCAAGGCCCGACGGGTCCTATGTGCGCATCCGCGACGTCGCGCGCGTAGACCTCGGCGCCGCAAGCTCGGATTCGAACGCCCGGATCAACGGCAAGCCCGTCGCCATGATCGGCACCTACCAGGCGCCAGGCGCCAACGCGCTTGCCGCCGCCAAGGGCGTGCAGGATGCGATGGAGCGGTTGTCGAAGTCCTTCCCGCCGGGCCTCACCTATTCGGTCGCCTACGACACGGCGCAGTTCGTCGAAGCCAGCGTCGACAACGTCGAGGAGACGCTCTTTGAAGCCTTCATCCTCGTCATCATCATCGTCTTCCTGTTCCTCGGAAACTGGCGGGCGACGCTGATCCCGCTCGTTGCCGTTCCTGTCGCACTCATCGGCACCTTCGCCGTGCTGCTCGCCATGGGCTTCTCGCTCAACACCGTGTCGCTGCTCGCCATGGTGCTGGCGATCGGCATCGTCGTAGACGACGCGATCGTGGTGGTCGAAAACGTCGAGCGGGTAATGGAGGAAAATCCAGGCCTATCGGCTGCGGAAGCGGCAAGGCGGGCGATGGGCGAAATCACCGGCGCCATTGTCGCCATCACCCTCGTGCTGCTCTCCGTCTTCGTGCCCGTCGCCTTTATCCCGGGTCTGAGCGGCCAGCTCTTCCAGCAGTTTGCCGTCGCCGTCTCGGTGTCGATGGTGATCTCGGCGATCAACGCGCTAACCTTGAGCCCGGCGCTCTGCGCGGTGCTCTTGAAACCCCATCATGGGCCGAAGCGCGGCATCCTCGGTTACATCTCGCGCACCATCGACAAGGGGCGCGACGGCTATGCCTTTGTCGCCGGACACATCGCCCGGCGCGCCATCATCGGGCTCGCACTGCTGGCCGTCGCCTTCGTCGCCACGGGCTTCCTCTTCAAGGTCGTGCCGACCGGCTTCCTGCCGGCGGAAGACCAGGGCGCTTTCTTCACGGAAATCCGTCTGCCGGAAGGCGCCTCCTACAACCGTACCGACGAAGTCGTGAAACAGGTCGAGACGATGCTCGGCGGCATCGAGGGCGTTGCCAACGTCATCACCGTCACCGGCTACTCCTTCCTCGACGGTTTGTCGAAGTCCAACTCGGCCTTCGCGATCGTCACGATGAAACCCTTTGCGGAGCGCCTGAGCGATGCGGCCGGCGTCGAGGCGGCGATCCGCACGACCATGGTCAAGGGCCAGGCGATCCGCGGCGCGCAGATCTTCGCCTTCAACCTGCCGCCGATCATGGGCCTCGGCACCGGCTCGGGCTTCGAGTACCAGTTGCTCGACCTGCAGGGCCGTTCCGTCGCCGATCTGTCGGCAACGGCGGGCGGGCTGATCATCGCCGCCAACCAGAACCCGGCGCTCGGGCCGACCTTCACCACCTATTCGGCAAGCTCGCCGCAGCTCTATCTCGATATCGACCGCGACCGCCTGCAGGCCCTCGGCGTCTCGGTCAGCGATCTCTTCACCACGCTGCAGGGCACGCTCGGCAGCTACTATGTCAACGACTTCAACCTGTTCGGCCGCACCTGGAAGGTGACGATGCAGGCGGCGCAAGCCGACCGCAACGCCGTCGACGACATCCAGCGCCTGCACGTGCGCAATACGAGCGGCGACATGGTGCCCGTCGCCTCGGTCGCCAAGGTCGACTATATCGTCGGCCCACAGTCGATCGTGCGCTACAACAATTATCGCTCGATTACGCTGAACGGCCAGCCTTCCGCCGGCCACTCCTCGGGCGAGGCGCTTGCGGCCATGGAAGCATTGTCGGCCTCGACCCTGCCGCCCGGCTACAGCTACGAATGGACCGGAACGGCGCTGCAGGAACTGGAGGCGGCCGGCAAGACCACCGCCATCCTGGCGATGGCCGTGCTGTTCGCCTACCTCTTCCTCGTCGCGCTCTACGAAAGCTGGACGATCCCCGTGCCGGTGCTCCTGTCGGTTGCCTTCGGCGTCTCGGGTGCGCTCTTGTCCGTGCTCGTCGCGGGCCTGTCCTTCGACATCTACGCCCAGATCGGCCTCGTCGTGCTGATCGCGCTCGCCTCGAAGAACGCGATCCTGATCGTCGAGTTCGCCAAGGCGCACCGCGAGGCTGGAGCGAGCATCGTCGATGCGGCGATCGAGGGCGCGCGCGCCCGCTTCCGCGCCGTGATGATGACGAGCTTCGCCTTCATCGTTGGCCTGGTGCCGCTGGTGGTCGCCAAGGGCGCCGGCGAGCTCAGCCGTCGCGCGGTCGGCACCGGTGTCGCTGGCGGCATGCTTGCCGCAGCGCTCGTCGGCATCTTCGTCATCCCGGCGCTCTACGTCGCCTTCCAGTGGCTGCGGGAACGCGGCCACAAGCTCGTGGGCATTTCCCGGCATCCGGCCGTTGAAGGCGAAGCAGCGGAAGGCAAGGTCGAGACGCCGGCCGGCCACTGACGGCCGGTCGAGTTCATGCCCACAAAGGGATCGTGTCTCTCGTCTCGGCTTGACGCCCCTTGCGACCAAACATCGGCGGCACACCGCGGCCGTCTCGGGAAATCTCAAGCCGGTGCCGACAGGCGGATCCCCTGTTCGGCGAAGTAGGTTTCGAGGGCTTCCGGCATCGCGCGATCCGCAACCACCGCCACATAGGTGTCCGGACGCAACAGATAGGCGGCATCCCGCGCCAGGCCGGCGGCGGCCTGTTGCTCGCCCCATGGGAAGACGTGAAGCGGCATGTGCTTGGCCGCGCACCAAGCTCTTATGTCGTTATGCGCCTCGCCATAGATATGCACCTGCCAGGCGATGGCCGCCAGCGAAGCGTAATTGTCGAGGCCATTGATGCCTAGCCAGGGCAGCCGATCGCCGCCCTGCACCCGGCCGCGCGCACTCCGGCTCAAGGGGCCGCCGCGATAGTTGAGCTGCGTCTGCGACAGGATGCGAAACAGGAACTCCCTGACACCGCCGACGCGGTAGGCGACACCAGCCAAGGCTGGGGCGACGTGGACGCGCAGGAAATCCGCGACGCTGCCTTCGGCCGTCACGAAGGTGAACAGCCGGTCGGTCGTTTCGACAAGCTGGCGGGCAAATGCGATCCGTTCGCCTTCATAGCTGGCGAGCAGGCGGTCCGGCGCCTGTCCCTTCAGCACCGCTGCAAGCTTCCAGGCCAGATTGATGGCGTCGCCGATGCCGGTGTTCATGCCCTGGCCGCCGACAGGACTATGCACATGCGCAGCGTCGCCGAGCAGAAACACGCGCCCGCGCCCGAAGCGATCGGCGACACGATGATGCACACGGTAGGTGGAGAACCAGTTGACCTTGTCGACGGTGAGGCGAAGGCTTTCGATGGCGCGATGGCTCACATCGGCGAAGGTGAGTGCGTCTGCATCCTCCCGCGTCTCCCGCACCAGACCGATGAGGCGGCCCCGCCCCTCGGCATAGGCGAGCAAGGCGACGAAATCACCGGTTTCGAGCGAAATATGGACTTGCCCGTTGGCCGTCGAGCCGCTCGCTTCGACGTCGGCGACGTAAAAGGTCTGGTCGTAGGTTCCTCCGGCGAAATCGATCTCCAGCCCGTGCCGGACCGGCGAGCGCGCCCCGTCGCATCCGGCAAGATACTGCGCCGCGCAGACCTCCGAGCCGCCACCCGGCAACCGCAGGCGGGCGCTCACCCCGGCGGCGTCATGTTCGAAGTCGACCAACTCGGTCTGTCGTTCGACCTTCACGCCCAAGGCCTCCAGTCGCGCCTCAAGCAGCCGCTCGTGATGGTCCTGCGGATAGACCAGCACGAACGGATAGGGCGTCAGTTTCCCGCCCGTCGGGCTGAAGGATATGCGCGCCCTGACCCTGCCCTTCGCCCAGAGATTGACCGAAGGGTTGCGGTGCCCCGCCTCGACCGCCGCATCGGCCAGATCAAGCTGTCGGTAAAGTTCGAGCGTTCGCGCATGCACGACCATCGCCCGCGACGTCGGGCCGGGGCCAGTGTTCTTGTCGATGATCCGGACCTTCACGCCCTGGGCCGCCAGCCAGAGGGCAAGCACAAGGCCGGTCGGTCCCGCGCCGACGATCAGAACATCCTGTTCCGTCACCTTGCCCTCTCCGCTCGCTCTGGCTCCGACCTCGCCGCATCGCCCTGTGGCTTCGCCGCCCACCGCAGCCTACGCCCACATGGCCGGTGAAGCCAAGCGGCACCGCGCGCACGTCTAAGCTCGGCCAAGTGCCTTCAAGCTTGCGATCAGCTGCTGCTGCCCGACGCGGATCACGTGCTCCATGGCGTCTCGCGCGCCTTCCTCGTTGCGAAGCCGGATCTGCTCGACGATGCGGATATGCGCGACGGCGACCCGGTCGATCTCGGCGCCATCGGTTGCAGCATTGCTCAGCCGGAAAACGCCGATCAGCGCCGCCTCGATCAGGCTGCCGACGGTCTGCATGAAAGGATTGAGCGACGCCTCGAGCAGCCGGAGGTGGAACTCGAGGTCGGCGCGCGCCAGCGTCTGCGCGCTATGGCCGGCATCGCCCATGGCGACAGCCAGCCGCATCATCTGGGAGATATCGGCGTCCGTCGCCCGCCGCGCCGCCAGCCCGGCCGCGTAAGGCTCAAGCGCCAGGCGAACCTCGCTGACATGGCGGAGAAACGCCTCGTCGACACCGGCCCGGAAATGCCAGGAAAGCACGTCGCCGTCGAACAGGTTCCAGTTCGCCCGCGGCATGACGCGGGTGCCTATGCGGGCGCGGGCAATGACGAGCCCCTTGGCGGCGAGTGTCTTCATCGCCTCGCGCAGCACCGTACGGGAGACGTTGAAGCGCGCAGCAAGCTCGACGTCGCCAGGCAGGATGTCCCCGACCGCGAATTCCCCTCCGACGACCGCCTGGCCGAGTTCCTCGACGACGAGCCGGTGGCTCGTGCGTTTGCGCGGCTGATGGAGGGACGGCCACATCGCGCGACCCCTGCCTCACGCCCGCTGCTGGCGGTGACGCGAGACGAGGATGATGCCTTTCTGCAGAAGGATGAAAGCAAAGAGCAAAAGGCCGATCAGGATCTTCGTCCACCAGCTCGACAGCGATCCGTCGAAGGTGATGTAGGTCTGGATCAGGCCCTGGATGAGGATGCCGACCAACGTGCCGGCGACGAAACCCGAGCCTCCGGTCAGGAGCGTCCCGCCGATGACCACGGCGGTGATTGCATCCAGCTCGACGCCGACGGCGGCAAGCGAATAGCCGGCCGAGGTGTAGAGCGAAAAGACAATGCCGGACAATCCCGCAAGCAGGCCCGAGAGCGCGTAGATGCGGATCGTCGTTGCCGCGACCGGAACGCCCATCAGCCGCGACGTCGCCGTGCCGCCGCCGAGCGCGTAGACATTGGTGCCGAAACGGGTTCGGTGCGCGATCAGGATACCTGCCGCGAAGACGAGCAGCATCAGCCCGCCGATCAGCGTGATGCGCCCGCCACCCGGCAGCTTGAAGTAAAGCCCCTTCAAGGTCGCGTAGAAGGGATGCTTGATCGGAATGCTGTCGATCGACAGCACGAAGGCCATGCCGCGGGCGAGGAACATGCCGGCAAGCGTGACGATGAAGGCCGGCATCTCCAGATAGTGGATGACCGCCCCCATCGCGGCGCCGAAGAGCGTCGCGATCGCAAGAACCAACGCAAAGGCGATGAGCGGATGAAGGCTCGTGTGTTCCAGCACCACGGCAAGAAACACGCCGGTGAAGGCGATGACCGAGCCGATCGACAGATCGATGCCGCCCGAGAGGATGACGAAGGTCATGCCGACGGCGGCAATGCCGAGAAAGGCGTTGTCGGTCAAGAGATTGCCGATCACCCGTGTCGACAGCATGTTCGGGTACTGTGCCACGCAAATCACGTATCCAAGCAGGAAGATCACCAGCGTCGCCGTGAGCGGAAGATATTTCGGCTTCATTTTGCGGCTCGCTCGCTCGGTTTGCTCGCACCGCGCGCCGGCACGAGGAAGGCAAAGGCGGTGCGGAACCGCGGCGACTGAAGCACCAGGATGAAGACGATGATCGCGGCCTTGATGATCAGGTTGAACTCCGGCGGAAAACCCGAGAGCAGGATGCCAGTGTTGATCGCCTGGATGATGATCGCGCCGAGCACCGATGCGGCGATGCTGAAGCGGCCGCCGAGCAGCGACGTGCCGCCGACGACGACGGCAAGAATGGCATCAAGCTCCAGCCAGAGCCCGGCATTGTTGGCATCGGCGCCGCGGATATCGGCGGCGGCGATAATGCCGGCGATGGCAGCGCAGAGACCGGAAAGCACATAGGCGACGATCAAGAGCACAGGCGTCAGCACGCCGGAGAGCGTGCTCGCCTGGCGATTGATGCCGACCGCCTCGATCAGCATGCCGAGCGCGGTGCGCCGGACGAGCATCGCGACCAGTGTGCCGAAGACCAGCCAGATCACGACCGGCATCGGCAGGCCGGCAAAGGAACCGCTGCCAATGAAGATGAGCCCGGGATCATTGAAGGTCAGGATCGCGCCTTCGGTGACGAGTTGGGCGATGCCGCGCCCGGCGACCATCAGGACCAGCGTCGCGATGATCGGCTGGATGTCGAGCACCGCCACCAGCACCCCGTTCCAGAGACCGCAAAGTATACCGACGCCAAGCGTGATCAGCAGCGTTGCAGCGAGCGAGTGTCCCGACGTGATCGCCGCGGCGGCCGTTGCGCCGCAGATCGCCATGACCGCGCCGACCGAGAGATCGATGCCCTTGGTGGCGATGACGACCGTCATGCCGATCGCCAGAAGCACCACGGGCGCGCCGCGGTTGAGGATATCGACGAGGCTGCCATAGAGGCGGCCGTTCTGGATCTGCAGGTTGAGGAAGCCGGGAAAAACCAGCGACACCGCCACAACGATTATGCCGAGCGCGATCAGTTGCGGCAGCAACCGGTTGAAATAGAGCCTGAGGAACGACGTCACGACGTCCTCCTTTCATTGGTTGCGGCGATCGCTTCGACGATCTGATCGGCCGTGATCCGGGTGCCGTCGAGTTCGGCGACATGGGCCCGGTCCCGAAGCACGATGACCCGGGTGCTGTAGGCAACCAGTTCCTCGATTTCCGAGGAGACGACGATCAAGGACAGGCCCTTCTCGCGTAGCGCCTCGATCAGCTTGACGATTTCCGCATGGGCGCCGACATCGATGCCGCGCGTCGGCTCATCCAGGATCAGAAATTCGGGCTCGGTCGCGAGCCAGCGCGCGAGGATCGCCTTTTGCTGGTTGCCGCCGGACAGAAGCTTGATCGGCTTCTCCCGATCGGCCGTGCGGATATCGAGCGCGCGGATATAGTGGTCCGCCAGCCGGTTCTGCTCCGCCCGCGAGATCGGCCGGGTCCAGCCACGGCGGGCCTGCAGCGCCAGCACGATGTTCTCGCGCACCGAGAGATCGCCGACAATGCCTGAAGTCTTGCGATCCTCCGGGCAGAAGCCGAAGCGATGGCGGATGGCGGCGCGTGGTGACGCAAGATCGACCGCGCGGCCATCGATCTCGGCTTCGCCGCTGTCGGCGCGATGGGCGCCGAAGAGAAGCTCCGCCGTTTCCGTTCGCCCGGAGCCAAGCAGGCCGGCCATGCCGACCACTTCACCGGCGCGGACATCGAGGTCGAAGGGGCGGACGCGGCCCTTGCGGCCATAGTTGCGAAAGCGGTAGCGCAACGGCCCTTGCTGGGCCTCAGCGCGCGGCGCGTGGATTTCCGCCGCCAGCTCACGCCCGATCATCATCGCGATCAGCTCGCGGCGATCGAGACTGGCGGTTTCACGCGTTCCGACGAGTTGCCCGTTCCTGAGAACCGTTATCCGATCGGAGATCTCATAGACCTGTTCGAGGAAGTGGGTGACGAAGACGATGCCGAGCCCGCGTGCCTTGAGGCGCCGGATAATGCGGAACAGCATCGCCACCTCATGCGCATCGAGGCTCGCCGTCGGCTCGTCGAGGATCAGCACCTTGCCGGAGAGATCGACGGCGCGGGCAATGGCGACCACCTGCTGGATCGCCACCGAATAGCTGGCGAGATCGCGGGTGACGTCGATGTCGAGTTCATAATCGGCAAGCAGATCCCGTGCCCGCCGATTCATGGCACGGGCGTCGACCATGCCGAAGCGGCGCGGCTGGCGCCCGAGGAAGAGGTTCTCGGCAACCGTCAGGTTCGGCAGCAGGTTGACCTCCTGGTAGACCGTGCCGATGCCGAGCGCCTGGGCCTCGAACGTGTCGCGCGGGTCGACCTCGGTATCATCGAGCAGGATGGCGCCGCCGTCGCGGCGATAGGCGCCGGTCAGACATTTGATCAGGGTCGACTTGCCGGCGCCGTTTTCGCCAAGCAGCGCATGAACCTCTCCGCGCCTGAGGTGAAAATCGACCTTGTCGAGGGCTCTGGTCCCCGGAAAGGTCTTTTCGATCCGGATCGCCTGGAGAATGTCGTCATTGGTCTGCATCGATACCGTCTCCGCGATGCTGGTATCTGCCGGACATGAAGCACAGCGTCTCGCCGCGGCAAGCGGCACGCTTCAGCCGAAAACGTGGAAAAGAGCGTGGCCCGCGCGAGAAGCAGCGCGGGCCACGGCCGACATCAGTAGCCGAGGCCCTTCTTTTCCTCGTAGACCTTCAGCGGCTCGTCGGCCTGAGTGTAGAGTTTCGATTCCGTCTGGATCCATTTCGGCGGCGCCGTGCCATCCTTCTGGTAAGCGGCAAGTGCGTCGAAGGCGGGACCGGCCATGTTCGGCGTCAGCTCGACCGTGGCATTGGCCTCGCCGGCGGCCATCGCCTGGAAGATATCCGGAACAGCATCGATGGAGACGACAAGGATGTCCTTGCCGGGCTTCAGGCCGGCTTCCTTGATCGCCTGGATCGCGCCAACGGCCATGTCGTCGTTATGGGCATAGAGCGCGCAGATGTTCTTGCCGCCGTCCTCGGCCTTGAGGAAGCTTTCCATGACTTCCTTGCCCTTGGTGCGGGTGAAGTCACCGGTCTGGCTGCGGATGATCTTCAGGTTGTCGTGCCCGGAAAGCGCCTGTTCAAAGCCCTTCTTGCGGTCGATCGCCGGAGAGGAACCGGTCGTGCCCTGAAGCTCGACCACGTTGCAGGGCTTGCCCGCGGTCGTGTCGACCAGCCATTTGCCGGCAACATTGCCCTCGTGCACGAGATCGGAAGTCACCGCCGTCAGGTAAAGGTCCTTCGACGAATCGACCGTGCGGTCGAGCAGGATGACCGGAATTTCCGCGTCCTTGGCTTCCTGCAGTACCTCGTCCCAGCCGGTTGCGACGACGGGGGCCACGAGAATGGCGTTCACGCCTTGCGCGATGAAGGACCGGATCGCCTTGATCTGGTTTTCCTGCTTCTGCTGCGCATCAGCGAATTTGAGGTCGATGCCGCGCTGTTCGGCCTGCTGCTTGGTCAGCGTCGTCTCGGCGGCGCGCCAGCCGGACTCCGAGCCGATCTGCGAAAAGCCGACGACCAGCTCGGCGGCCGATGCGCTGCCGAACGTACAGGCAGCAAGGATCGTTGCACTCGCAAGTGCCTTGGCGATTGTCATGATTTCCTCCCAAAGAAAGCTGCCTCCACGCAGCCAAGGAGAAAAAATCATATAATATTACTTTTGTAAACGGGCACTTTTTGCCTGAGGTGCACAAAGGGCGCCGAAAATGGACCGAGGTCGTAGCCGCTCGCACCCAAGTCCCTCACCCCGCCGACAACGCGGCCGGAGCCTTCAGAAGAGTGAGAGCGGGGCGCGGCGCTAGGCTCTGGCCAGCAAAGTCCCGGCGGCGCTGGCGATCATCACGAGCACGACGCCGAAGATCTGATTGAGAGAGAGAACCTGCCCGAGGACGACGAAGCCGGCACCGGCGCCGATCGCCGGTTCGAGGCTCATCAGGATGCCGAAGGCCGACGGCTGCATGCGCCTGAGCGCCATGAACTCGAGCGCGTAGGGCAAAAGCGGCACCAGAATGGCGAGCCCGGCCGTCATCAGCAGCATGTCGAAGGAGAAGCCGGATTGCACCTGGTGCAGGCCGAACGGCGTTGCGAATAGCGCGGCAAACAGCAGCGAAACGGCAAGCCCTTCCAATCCCCTGAAGCGCTGGCCCGCCTGCTTCATCAGCACGATATAACCACCCCAGCCGATCGCCGCGCCAAAGGCGAAGAGGAGCCCGCGCGTATCCGCCACCCAGGCCGAACCGTCCCAGGAAAGGCAAAGCACGCCGGCGGCGGCGATGACGGGGCAAAGCAGGCGCCAGCCGCGGCCACCGAAAATGGCGGCGACGGTCAGAGGGCCGAGAAACTCGATTGCCACCGCAAGGCCGAGCGGGATGCGCGCGATCGCTGCGAAAAAGCAGAGCGTCATCACCGCCATCGTCGCGCCGAGGCAAAGCGCGGAAAGCCACTGCGCCCGGCTGTAGCTGAGGAAAGGCGGCCGGACGATAAGCAGCAGGAATGCCGCCGCCCAGGAGAGCCGCAGCCAAGTTGCTCCAAAGGCTCCCACAGTTTCCATGGCCGGCTTCGAGAGCGCGGCACCGAACTGCACGCTCGACATCGAGAGCAGGCAGAAGACGATGGCGACCGTGACGCGGCCGTTGGCGTCGCCTGTTGCTCCCGGCCTGCTCCACGCGCTATCGGCTGTCGTCTCCGTCTCCGCCATATCCGTTCTCCTCCTGGGCTTGAACAGACATAGCAATCCCGGCACAATAAAGAACGCTAATAATTGTGATGCCTCCATAAGAGATCATTATATGCATGACCTCGATATCGCCCTTCTGCGCGCCTTCGTCGTGACCACCGATTGTGGCAGCGTCAGCGCCGCGGCCCAACGGCTCGCAAGAACCCAGGCCGCCGTCAGCATGCAGTTGCGCCGCCTTGAGGACGATCTCGGCGCTCGGCTTCTGAACCGCAGCACCAGAGGCATGGAACTGACGGACGCCGGGCATGTGCTCCTGCCCTACGCCCGGAAAATGCTGGGGTTGAGCGCCGGCGCCAGGCAGGCGCTTGCTGGGCACGCCGTCCAGGGGCCGATCCGCTTCGGCATGATCGAGGACATTGCCGTCGGCTCGCTGCCGAGAGCGTTGCAGCGCTTCGCCGAATACCATCCGAACGTGGCGCTCGAATTGACCGTTACCGAAAGCACCGTGTTGTCGGAGAAGCTTTCGCAAGGCGGGCTCGACGTCGCGATCGGCGACCCGGCCCTGATTCGTGGCGAGCCGATCCTCACCTGGCGGCTGCCGCTCCGCTGGGTCGCGGCGCGCGGTTTCGAGCTGCCGGCGGAAGGGCCCTTGCCGCTCGTCACCTTTGACGGGATCTGCACCTGGCGCCAGAAGATGATCGAGGCGCTGAAGGACGGCGGTCGCCCGTGGCGCACGGTGCTGACGAGCGCCAGCCTCTCCTCCATCCAGTCGATGATCGAGGCGGGTCTCGGCATCGCCGTTCTCCTGGATCTTAACATTCGTCCCAACACGATGCGGGTGCTCGGGGCCGAAGAGGGCTTGCCACCGGCCCCGGTGATCGAACTCGGGCTTTTCGCGGCCGACGATCAGGGCCTGTCGTCCCGCCCGATCTCGGCACTCTGGGCATTCCTTTCCGAAGAGCTTCAGGCGCAAGCATTGGCAACCGGTCGCGCCGCGTGATTGCGGCTGTGGTTGTGTCACGATCGATGAACGAAATATGACGCCCAGAGATTGAAAAAACCCAGGCAAAATTTTACTAAATAATGATTGCGCCGCGCCCGAAATGGGGACACAGCGGCGGGCAGGACGTGGGACATGGTCACAATCAAGGAAATCGCTTCGGCTGTCGGGGTCTCTTCGGCAACAGTCTCTCGGGTGCTGAATTACGATCCGACCCTTTCGATCTCCACCAAGAAGCGGCAGGCGATCATCGAGACGGCCGAGGCGCTGAACTATGCGACACCCCGCAACCGCGGCCGCGGTGCCGGCCCGCTGCAGGGCCTGAAATTCGCACTGGTGCATTTCCTCCAGCCCGCCCAGGAACTGATCGATCCCTATTATGTCGGCGTGCGGCTCGGGATCGAAAACCGCTGCCAGGCGCTGAAGATCGAGGTGGTCAAGGTCTTCCACAATGGCAACCTGCCGGAGGCGGCGATCTTGCAGGGCGCGAACGGCGTCGTCGCCGTCGGCCACCACTACGGCGAAGAGGTGCACTGGCTGCGGCGGCACAGCCGCCACCTGGTCTTTGCGGACTTTGCCCCCGACGATGACATCGACGACAGCGTGATGAGCGACGTCTCGATCGCGATGAAACGCCTGCTTGACGGCGTTTACGGCATGGGCTACCGCCGCATCGGCTTCCTCGGCTGGATCGACGCTTTCAGGGACAAGGACGACATCCATTCGGAACGGCGCTGCCGCGCCTTCATCCACTTCATGACCAAGGCCGGCCTCTACGATCCGGAACTGTGCATGGTCGAAAAGCTGACGCCGGACAGCGGCTATACGCTCGCCAAGGCGATGCTGTCGAAACCCAACCCGCCCGAAATCCTCGTCACCTGCAACGACAACATGGCGATCGGCGCCTACCGCGCCATTCACGAGATGGGCCTGCGTATCCCCGACGATGTCGCCGTCGCCAGTTTCAACGACATTCCCGTCGCCCAGTTTCTCGGGCCGCCGCTTTCGACGGTGAAGATCCCCGCCGAAGTAATCGGCGAGACCGCCGTCGATCTCCTGGTCGAGCGGCTGACCGGGCGAGACGTGGCGAAGAAGGTGATCCTCGGAACCGAGATGGTCTGGCGCGGCAGCACGATGGCGGCAGCCGCCGTCCCCGGTGCGTAAAACGGTCGGTAAAAAACGCGTGGTAAAAATTTACTGAAATATTGCCTTCTTCAGAATTTTGCGAAATACTCCGCGCCGGGACCAGGAGGAGCGTCTCGGGGAACGAAATTACGAGGGAGGAGAAAACAATGGATATGCGTACCTATCTGCCGCGCTTTGCCGCGATCGTACTTGCAGGCGCCAGCCTCATGGCGGTAACCGCGGCGCAAGCCAAGGAAATCACCGTCTGGTGCTGGGATCCGAACTTCAACGTCGCGATCATGAAGGAGGCCGGCGCGCGCTACACCAAGGCGCACCCTGACGTCACCTTCAACATCGTCGATTTCGCCAAGGCCGACGTCGAGCAGAAATTGCAGACCGGCCTCTCGTCCGGCACCGCAGACGCCCTGCCGGATATCGTTCTCATCGAGGACTACGGCGCGCAGAAATATCTGCAGTCCTTCCCCGGCGCCTTTGCGCCGCTCTCCGGCACCGTCGATTACTCCGGCTTCGCTCCCTACAAGGTCGAGCTGATGACGCTGGACGGCCAGGTCTACGGCATGCCGTTCGATTCCGGCGTCACCGGTCTCTACTACCGCAAGGACTATCTGGAGCAGGCGGGCTTCAAGCCGGAGGACATGCAAGGCATCACCTGGGATCGCTTCATCGAGATCGGCCAGCAGGTCGAAGCCAAGACCGGCAAGAAGATGATGGGGCTCGATCCCACGGATGCCGGGCTTGTCCGCATCATCATGCAATCGGCCGGGCAATGGTATTTCGACAAGGACGGCAAGGCCAACATCACCGGCAATGCCGCGCTGAAGGCGGCGCTGGAGACGATCAACAAGATCATGTCGGCCAACATCTACAAGCCCGCCGCCGGCTGGTCCGACTGGGTCGGGACCTTCACGTCGGGCGATGTCGCGACCGTCATCACCGGCGTCTGGATCACCGGCACGGTCAAGGCGCAGCCGGACCAGTCGGGCAAATGGGGTGTTGCGCCGATCCCGGCGCTTTCGATCGACGGTGCGACGCATGCATCCAACCTCGGCGGATCGAGCTGGTACGTGCTTGAAAGCTCTGCCGAAAAGGCCGAGGCGATCGACTTCCTGAACGCGGTCTACGCAAAGGACGTCGATTTCTACCAGACGATCCTTACGGACCGCGGCGCCGTCGGCTCGCTGCTCGCCGCCCGCAGCGGGGCCGCCTACGGCGAAGCCGATGCCTTCTTCGGCGGCGAAAAGGTCTGGCAGAACTTCTCCGACTGGCTCGCGAAGGTGCCCTCGGTCAATTACGGCGTCTTCACCAACGAAGCGGACACCGCTGTCACCGCGCAACTGCCAGCCCTGACGCAAGGGACGCCGGTTGACGAGGTGCTGAAGGCGATCGACGCCGAAGTCAGCGCCCAGATCCAGTAATCGCTCCCGCGACTGACCGCACCTGGCCGTGGCGACCAAGCCACGGCCAACGGCTCCTGCTACCCATGAGGATGATGATGGCTCTCGCGCGTCGCGGCGGTATCGGCCGATATTACAACGTCAATGGCTGGCTCTTCGTCGCGCCGGCGCTCGGGCTGATCGCCCTCTTCATGATCTATCCGATCCTCTGGTCGCTCTGGATGTCGTTCCAGTCCGGCCGCGGCATGATGCTGAAGTTCGCCGGCTTTTCCAACATCATCCGTCTCTGGAACGACCCGGTCTTCATCAAGGCACTGACGAACACGCTGACCTATTTCGTGGTGCAGGTGCCGATCATGATCCTCCTGGCGCTGATCCTGGCGTCGCTGCTCAACAATCCGAAGCTCGTCGGCCGCGGCTTCTTCCGCACCGCCATTTTCCTGCCCTGCGTCACGTCGCTGGTTGCCTACTCGGTGCTCTTCAAGGGCATGTTCGCCCATGACGGCATCGTCAACTCGACGCTCGAGGCAATCGGCATCATCGGCGAACCGATCCCGTGGCTGACACATCCCTTCTGGGCCAAGGTGCTGGTCATCCTCGCCATCACCTGGCGCTGGACCGGCTACAACATGATCTTCTACCTCGCGGCGATGCAGAACATCGACAAGTCGATCTATGAAGTCGCGCGTATCGATGGGGTGCCCGCCTGGGCGCGCTTCACCCACATCACCATCCCGCTGTTGAAGCCCGTCATCCTGTTCACCACGATCATTTCGACGATCGGCACGATCCAGCTCTTCGACGAGGTCTACAACCTGACCGAGGGAAAGGGGGGACCGTCGAACGCGACGCTGACGCTGTCGCTCTACATCTACAACCTGACCTTCCGCTTCATGCCGAACTTCGGCTACGCGGCGACGGTCTCCTACGTGATCGTCGTGCTCGTCGCCCTGCTCGCCTGCCTGCAATTCTTCGCGGCACGGGAGCGCGACCGATGAACAACGGAACCACACGTATCGCCGGCACCATCGTCACCTACGGCTTCGTCGGGCTGATGGCCTTTCTCTCGATCTTTCCCTTCCTCTGGATGCTGCTCGGCGCGACCAATTCGTCGATCGACATCATTAAGGGCAGGATGATGCCGGGCAGCGCGCTTGCGACCAACATCGCCACCTTCTTCACCCAGGTGAACGCGCCGCTGGTTTTCTGGAATTCCGCCAAGATCGCCATTCTGGCGACAGTGCTGACGCTCGCCGTCTCGTCGCTTGCCGGCTACGGCTTCGAGGTGTTCCGCTCGCGCCACCGCGACCGGATCTACAGCGCTTTGCTGTTGACGATGATGATCCCGTTTGCGGCGCTGATGATCCCGCTCTTCATCATGATGGGCAAGGCGGGCCTCATCAACACGCACTTCGCCGTGGTGCTGCCGACGATCGGCTCGGCCTTCGTGGTCTTTTACTTCCGCCAGACCACCAAGGCGTTCCCATCCGAGCTGCGTGACGCGGCCAAGGTCGACGGGCTGAAGGAGTGGCAGATCTTCCTCTACATCTATGTGCCGGTGATGCGCTCGACCTATGCCGCGGCCTTCATCATCGTCTTCATGACAGCCTGGAACAACTATCTCTGGCCGCTGATCGTGCTGCAGTCGAACGAGACGAAGACGATCACGCTGGTCATCTCCTCGCTCGCTTCCGCCTACTACCCCGATTACGGCGTCGTCATGGTCGGCACCATTCTCGCGACGCTTCCCACCCTCGCGGTCTTCTTCTTCATGCAACGCCAATTCGTCCAGGGAATGCTGGGCTCAGTCAAATAGGAATGATCATGCGTTCTGTTACTCCATTCAACGACACCTGGGTCTTCTCCGAGGGCTTCACTGCCGCCAGCGCCGGCCGCCTGCAGGCAGGCAAGCGCGTCAGCCTGCCGCACAATGCGGTCGAACTGCCGTTCAACTATTTCGACGAGACGTCCTACCAACGCGCCTTCACCTACCAGAAGGTGCTTGCCTGGCGCCGCGAGTTCCACGGTCGCGAAGTCTCGCTCGTCTTCGACGCCGCCATGGCCGATGCCGTTGTCTACCTCAACGGGGAGGAGATCGTCGCCCACAAGGACGGCTACACGCCCTTCGAAGCACGCCTGACGGACAAACTTCGGGAAGGCGACAACCTGATCACGGTGAAGATCGACGGTAGCGAGAACCCCGAAATCCCGCCCTTCGGCGGCCGCATCGATTATCTCACCTATGCCGGCATCTATCGCGACGTCTGGCTGAAAGTTACCGACGCGATTTCGATCGCCAACATCAAGATCGAGACCCGCGACGCGCTCAGCGACAACAAGTCCGTCTCGATCCGCTGCGACCTCGCCAATCCGCAGGGACTGACCTTCACCGGCACATTCACCGCGTTCCTCAAGGATGCGAATGGCAAGGTGCTCGCAGAAGCGACCGGCCAGACCCGCGGCGAGAGCGTCACGCTTGAGATCACTGGCCTGAAGGGCCTTTCGCTCTGGGATATCGACAGCCCCGTCCTCTACGAGGTCGAGGCGCAGTTGCGCAGCGATCGCGGCAGCGACCGGCTGTCGTCGCGTTTCGGGTTCCGCACGGCCGAGTTCACCACGGATGGCTTCAAACTCAACGGCCGGCCACTCAAGATCCGCGGCCTCAACCGCCACCAGGCATTCCCCTATGTCGGCTACGCCATGGGCCGCACCGCACAGGAGCGTGACGCGGAGATCCTGAAGAACACGCTGCACTGCAATCTCGTGCGCACCTCGCACTATCCACAGTCCAAGTGGTTCCTCGACCATTGCGACCGCATCGGCCTCTTGGTCTTTGAGGAAATCCCCGGCTGGCAGCATATCGGCGGCGAGGCCTGGAAACAGGAGGCGATCGAAAACGTTCGCCGCATGATCGAGCGCGACTGGAACCACCCCTCGATCATCATCTGGGGCGTGCGCATCAACGAGTCGCAGGACTCACACGATTTCTACGTCGAGACCAACCGGCTCGCCCGTGAGCTCGACCCGACGCGCCAGACTGGCGGCGTGCGCTACATCACCGACAGCGAATACCTCGAAGACGTCTACACCATGAACGACTTCATCCTCGGCAACGAGGAACTGCCCGGCGCAAACCGCCCGCGCACGGCGCTGAGGCCCCAGCAGGAATGCACCGGGCTTAACCGCAAGGTGCCTTACCTCATCACCGAATTCGGCGGCCACATGTTTCCGACGAAGATCTACGATCAGGAGCAACGGCAGGCGGAGCACGTGCGCCGGCATCTGGAGGTGCTGAACGCCGCCCATGGCGACCCAAGCATTTCCGGCGCCGTCGGCTGGTGCATGTTCGACTACAACACCCACAAGGACTTCGGTTCCGGCGACCGGATCTGCTATCACGGTGTCATGGACATGTTCCGCCAGCCGAAATTCGCAGCCTATGTCTATGCCAGCCAATGCGAACCGTCGGAGGCGGTGGTGATGAAGCCGGTCACCTTCTGGGCACGCGGCGAGCGCAACATCGGCGGCGTGCTGCCGCTGATCGTGCTTACCAATTGCGACGAGGTCGAGCTGAAATACGGCTCGCTCGTCAAGCGCGTCGGCCCAGACCGCCAGAATTTCCCGCACCTGCCACACCCGCCTGTCGTCATCGACCACCGTCACTTTACCAAGGACGAGCTCGGCGTCTGGGGCATGAAGTGGGAAGACGCCGCCTTCACCGGTTTCATCGACGGCAAGGCCGTTGCCAATCTCCGCATGGCCGCCGATCCGGTGCCGACGACG
The DNA here is from genome assembly GCF_002007205.1 of Ensifer adhaerens. Lineage (GTDB taxonomy): Bacteria > Pseudomonadota > Alphaproteobacteria > Rhizobiales > Rhizobiaceae > Ensifer > Ensifer adhaerens_D. Next base: position 124,436 of record NZ_LAZS01000009.1, on the reverse strand, counting down.
CTCGAGGTTGTGGCCGACAGCACGACGCTTCGGGCTGAAGGGCGCGACAGCGTCCGCGTGATCGTGCGCGCCCTCGACCAGGCCGGCAACATCCTGCCCTTCCTCAATGACGCGGTCGACGTCACGATCACCGGCCCCGCCCGACTGCTCGGGCCTGAGCGCCTAGTTTTCCAGGGCGGTTCGACCGGCTTCTGGCTGCAAACGACGGGTACTGCCGGCGGCATTGCCGTCGTGGTAACCTCGACGCGGCTTGGAACCGTGAGACTGGAGCTTTCGGCAGTGGCGGACGAGGCGGCGGCTGCATGAGCGAACTGCAACTCAACGACGTCAGAAAGTCCTATGGCAACTTCGAGGTCATCAAAGGGGTCGACCTCGACATCAAGACCGGTGAGTTCGTCGTCTTCGTCGGGCCGTCCGGCTGTGGCAAGTCGACCCTGCTGAGAATGATCGCCGGCCTCGAGGAGATCACATCAGGAGACCTCACGATTGACGGCGAACGGATGAACGATGTCGATCCGTCGAAGCGCGGCATCGCCATGGTGTTCCAGTCCTATGCGCTCTATCCGCATATGACCGTTCGGGAAAACATGGGCTTCGCGCTGCGCTTTGCCGGCGTGGCGAAGGCCGAGATCGAGAACCGCGTCGGCGAGGCTGCGAACATCTTGGAGCTCGGGCCGCTGCTCGACCGCAAGCCGAAGCAGCTTTCCGGCGGCCAGCGCCAGCGCGTGGCGATCGGCCGGGCGATCGTGCGGCATCCGAAGATCTTTCTCTTCGATGAGCCGCTCTCCAATCTCGATGCGGAACTGCGGGTGCACATGCGCATCGAGATCGCGCGGCTGCACAAGAAGCTCGCGACCACGATCGTCTACGTCACCCACGACCAGGTCGAGGCGATGACGCTCGCCGACAAGATCGTCGTCATGCGCGGCGGCGTGGTGGAGCAGGTCGGCTCGCCGCTCGACCTCTACGACGACCCTGCCAATCTCTTCGTCGCCGGCTTCATCGGCTCGCCGAAAATGAACTTCTTGAAGGGGATCGTCGAAGCCGGAGCCGATGGAACATCGCACGTCCGTCTGCCGGATTTCGGCAATGCTACCCTTCCGATTGCGGCCGCGGGAGCAACACCCGGAAGCACGGTCACCATCGGCATTCGCCCCGAGCATTTCGGCGAGAGCGGTTCTGCGAGCCTCGATCTCACGATCGACATGCTGGAACATCTCGGCGGCGAGACCTTTGCCTATGCCCGGCACGGCGACGGTGAACTGATCATCATCGAAACGAAGAACGGCCGTGACCTGAAGTCCGGCGACGGCATCGCCGCCCGCTTCGATCCCGCGGAAGCGCTGGTGTTCGACGCCGATGGCCGGCGTCTGCGCTAGAGCGTCCTTTGTGCGTTCGTATGAACGCACGGCGCTCTAAGCGATATCCACCATGAGAAGGACGGCGCCACCTGCGGAGGTGGCGCCGTTCGTTGTTGTTACAGGAACATGCCCTTCGGCGTCTCACCCTTCAGGAAGGGCTCGATGAAGGCTAACAGCAGGTCCGTCTGATTGATCACTGCCGTGTGTGACGTTGCTGGCAGGATGGCGAGACGCGAAGCCGAAAGCGGCTTGCCCATGTCGCCCATCGCGCCGCCGCCGAGCAGGCGGAACATCGCGACGTTGTGATCGAGCGTCGAAACGTCGGCATCGCCGGCAATGATCAGAACCGGCGCCTTCAACGCCTTGACGTCAGCCTCCCAGGCCATCGGCTCCTTTTCGAGCTGGATCAGCTTGCGGGCCAGCTCCGGGAAGCCGTCCGGGTTGGCGGCGAGCTTGCGATAGTCCTCGGCAAAGGGCAGGCCGACGATCATCTCGACCGTCATCTGCGGGATGACCGCCTTGAACTCCGGCTGCCAACCTTCGGCATCATAGGCGACGGATGCGGCGGCAAGCTTGTTGACCTTCTCCGGGTGGCGGATCGCCAGCTGCAGACCGGCGGCGGCACCCATCGAATAGCCGAAGACATCGGCCTTCTTGAGATCGACGGCGTCCATAAAGGCGGCGACATCGTCGGCGAGGTTCGGATAGGTGATCGGGCGGTCGATATCCGTGGTGCGGCCATGGCCCTGCAGCTCGACCGCATAGACCTTGTGGGTCTCGGCCAGCTTCGGAATGATTGCACCCATCGACGGAATGTTCATATAGGCGCCGTGCAGCACGACCAGCGGTTCGCCCTCGCCCGAGACCTCGTAATACATCTTCATGCCGTTGACGTCGACGCGATTGCCCACCGGCTCGGCTTCGGCAAATGCGGTGCCGGAAAGCAGCAGCGCGCCTGCAATCAAAGCGGTACGAAACATTCTCAATCTCCTTGTTGTCTCCGGTCCAACACCGGCTTCGAGATTAAGACGCGCGGCGAATGCGCATCCCGACACCGCGGATCAGAAAATTCGCGCCTTCGTTGTTTTCCAGCTTCAGGCGATGCTCGCCGGCATTGCATGGAGTGCTAAATTAGCAAAGATGGATTGCGGCGACGCAATGGCGGGTGCAGGCGATGATCCGGCCGGAGGGATCGGAGGATGACGAGCGCCTATCGGTGGTCCAGCACATATGCCTTGAGAAGTTCCGCGTGATTGTGCGCCTCGTCCTTCACGCTGTAGAGCAAGGTCACCGGACCGCCGGCGATCCGCTGGCGCAACAGATCCACGGCAGCCTGGTTGCCCTTGAGCTCCGCCAAGTAGCGTTCGCCGAATTCGGCCCAGTTGCCCTCGTCTCCGTGAAACCAGCGGCGCAGCTCCGTCGACGGAGCGATCTCCTTCAGCCACACGTCGACCGCGGCCTCCGCCTTGGTCATCCCGCGCGGCCACAGGCGATCGACGAGAATGCGCGTGCCGTCGCCGTCGGCCTTCGGTTTGTAGACACGTTTCGTCTTCACTTGCATGGCCGTCTCGCCCCCCGCGGGTGTTGCCCACCTTTGGACCATAGAGGAAGATTATTGTCCAATCGGTCATCGCGGGACGGCGCTGGCCGCCTACACGCCGCGCCGGTTGCCCCACAGCAGGACGTGCAGCTGCGGCAAAACACGCGCCTCGAACCAGCGATCCTCCGTCACCTTGCCGACGAGCCAGAGCATGCGGTCCATGATGCCGTCGATATCCACCGTGGCGTCGTCATCATCGGGCGGCGGCGGCGTATGATTGCCGGGCTGCAGGTAGAGCGGCAGATGCGGGTAGCGCGCCGCCGCATCGCGGGCGTAGGCATAGTCGCGCTCGTCGAAGACGACGACCTTCAGCGCCAGCTCTGGGCCGCCCGCCGCCATCCGAAGACAGTCGTCGAATGCCCGCCAGTCCGTTTCCATGCCGCTCGACGGCGGTTTCGGGCTCAAGACCAGCACGTCGAGATCGGCAAACCAGCCCTTGGCGATGCTGCCTTGCGTCTCCAGGGCGAAGCGGTAGCCGTCTTCCCGTCCGCGCGAAATCAGGGGGCCAAGCGGCTGGATCGCCGGATTGCCGCCGGAAAGTGACACTGTCAGCGGCTTGCCGCCGGACAGCCTGACGACCTCTCGCCAGATCTCTTCGACGCCCATCGGCAGCCATTGGTCGCGGTACTCGCTGTCGACGGCGTGCAACGTGTCGCACCAGCTGCAGCGATAGTCGCAGCCGCCCGTGCGCACGAACACGGTCGGAAGCCCGATCAGGATGCCCTCGCCCTGGATCGTCGGCCCGAAGATCTCGCTGACACGGATGCGCGTTTCTGTCGGCCCGGTCATGGCCGGTATTCCGCCCAGGTCTTCGGCGTCTCGCTGACGCGCACGGCGGATGTTTCCGGCAGCCGTGCCTTGCACCAATCGTAGAAGTGCTTGGCCAGACATTCGGCCGTGACCCGATCGTGGCCGAGAACATCGTTCAGATGACGGTGATCGAAGCTTTCGTCGATGTAGCGCTTCAGCGGCGAGAGCTCGTGATAGTCGCGCACGAAGCCGTGCTCGTTGAGTTCCGCTCCAGAGAGTTCGACCTCGACGACGTAGTTGTGGCCGTGCAGCCGGGCGCATTGATGTTCGGCCGGCAGGCTCGTCAATTGGTGCGAGGCGGAGAAATGGAATTCCTTGGTGATCCGGAACATCACTTCACCTCCTCGGCTGAAAAAGCCGATGTCGCCGACACCCAGAAATCCGGGTCCTCGTAGTCGGTCGGATCCGCGACACCAGCCAGATGGAAGGCCTCGCGCCGCTCGACGCAGGTGCCGCAGCGGCCGCAATGGCGATCGCCGCCCTTGTAGCAGGACCACGTCTCTTCAAAGGGCGTCGCATGGCTTTCGCCGTCGCTGACGATCTGCGCCTTCGAGATCGTCACATAGGGCGCATAGAGCCTGACGTCGGCATAGCCGTCGAGCGCATGGTTCTGCATCGCCTGAAAGGCGTCGATGAAGCCGGGGCGGCAATCGGGATAGATGAAATGGTCGCCGCCATGAACGGCGACCGCCACCGCATCCGCCTTTTGCGCGGCGGCAAGCCCGAAGGCGATGGCGAGCATGATGGCGTTGCGGTTCGGAACCACCGTCGCCTTCATGGTTTCCTCGGCGTAGTGGCCGTCGGGCACGTCGACATTATCCGTCAGCGCCGATCCGGTGAGATGGGCCCCGATGGCACGGATGTCGATGATCTGATGCGGAACATCGAGCCGCCTTGCACAGGCGGCGGCAAAGTCCAGTTCCTTGCGGTGCCGTTGGCCATAATCGAAGGAGAGCAGGCCGATGAGTTCCTGCTCGGCTGCGACCTTGTGGGCAAGCGATACCGAGTCCAATCCGCCGGAGCAGATGACAATCGTCTTCATGATAGGTGTCCTTGTTTTGACCGGGTAGGCTGCGACCGGATTACGGCGCGCTTTCTAGGCCAAAGCAGGACAGATGGGAAGCGTTATCTTGAATCGCAGGTAAAGCGGGAAACGAATGAACTCTCAAGCAACGGCGCCATCAGCGCAGCGATTTTTTCTCGATTATTCATCAGAACAGGCAGGTTGACGCGCGAATTCACAACACTGATCCCCCAAACAGGTGATTAGCGACTGCGCGAAACTTGCGTATATTTGCAACCCAGACTGTCGCCGCTCGCCGGCTGACCTCAGTGCTTTTGCAGACCCAGGCAGTGCGAACTTCCAATCGACAGTGATACGGGGAGAGGGTTCATGGTCAGCCAGGCAACAGATGTCCGAGCGGGAGGCCTTCTTTCTCTGGCGGTGCATATCCTGCTTTCAGTGTTCATCGCCGCTGGGCTGATCAGTACTGCGGCGGCAACGGAGAAGCCCAGGTGGCGTACGCTGCCCGCCACGCCGCAGCTTCCGACGACGAACGATCACGGCTTTGTATCGGTTGACGGAGCCAAGATCTGGTATGCGATGTTCGGGTCAGGCGAGCCCGTTATCATGTTGCATGGCGGCCTCGCCAACTCCAATTACTGGGGACATCAGGTTCCCGACCTTGCCAAGAACTATCGCGTTGTCGTCATGGACAGCCGCGGCCATGGACGCAGCACGCGCGACGAACGTCCCTTTAGCTACGATCTCATGTCGTCGGATGTCGTTGCGCTCATGGATCATCTGGACATATCTCAGGCTGCGATCATCGGCTGGAGTGACGGCGCGATCATCGGCCTCAAGCTGGCGATTCACAATCCGGACCGGATCAGAGGCGTCTTCGCTTTTGCGGCAAACAGCGATCCGTCCGGTATAGAGGATATTTCCGACAGTATTGTTTTCGACCAATACCTCCAGCGCGTTTCCAAGGAATACAAGGACTTGTCTTCAACTCCAGACGAATATGATGACTTCCTCGGCAAGATGAGCGCGATGTGGGCCTCGCAACCGGAGATCACGCCGAAAGATCTCCGAAGCATCGGAACTCCGGTCTGGATTGTCGATGGCGACCACGAAGAAGTCATCAGGCGCAAGAATACGCTGTTGATGGCCGATAGCATTCCGAATGCCGGTCTGTTGATCCAGCCCGAAGTCAGCCACTTCTCGCTTTTGCAGGGTCCGCAGCAGTTTACTGCGGATATATTGCGGTTCCTGCAGGCGCATTAGTGCGCATTCGAGCGTCGGTCGACACGGATTGATGGCCGATCGCGGCCCGGTGCAGCGGCGCCGGGCCGCGACTTCTCTCACTCATCGTCATGCATGCGCATGCGGATGCTGCCGTTCGTCCCAGACAGCCCAGATCGCGAGTGCGGTCACCAGCGCCCCGAGGACGACATGCGTCCACATTGCGTTGGGACTGGTCGAGAATCCAAGCAGCCAGGGCGAAGCGATCACCCAGAGCCCGACGATGAGGCTTGCCCATTCTTCCCATTCCGCGAACATGGCAAGCGTCGCGATCGCCAGAATGGCGAGCACGACACCGGCGGCCCAAGCGTTCCAGGCCGGAACGCTTTCGACAACGAAGCCCATGATCCAGGGGGAGACGAACAGGCAGAGGGCAAGAACCAGATTGATCCAGTCCTGTGCTTTCTTTCCTTCCATCAGTGCCATGACAACCTCCACGAATGAAGCTTGACCAAAGCGTACGGACGCGTGCGCCCGCACGCTCTGAAAACATAATAAATTCAACCGAAACCGCTTTCAAATCTTTTTCGCGCGAGCGCGCGGTGATCGCACGCGCGAAATAGCGCGGCGAAACGCCGATCCGCCGCTCTTTCAGGGGATGTCGCGCATGTCTCGCCGCTGTTTCGCCGGGCTCTAGTAGCCGCGCGCAGCGCCCGCGCCGATGCGGCTGTCCACGGCGCCATTGTAGCGGGCGCCGCCGCCAGCCTCGATGTCGGCGAGGCTCTCGCCGCCGACGAGGATACCGGTCGCCTGCCCCCAGATCGTCCAGCTTTCGTCGATCTCGACGTCATGGCCCATAGCCGAAAGCAGCTTGCGGGTATCGGGCGAAAGCGCATAGGGCTCCATGAACACCTTGTCCGGCAGCCACTGGTGATGGATGCGCGGCGCGTCCACCGCTTCCTGGATGTTCATGCCGTGATCGATGACGTTGAGGATCGCTTCGAGCGTGATGGTAATGATGCGCGCACCGCCCGGGCTGCCGATCACCATGAAGGGTTTGCCGTCCTTGGAGATGATCGTCGGGCTCATCGACGACAGCGGCGTCTTGCCTGGTGCGATCGCGTTGGCCTCGCCCTGCACGAGCCCGTAGAGATTGGGAACGCCGGGCTTGGCGGTGAAGTCGTCCATCTCGTTGTTGAGCAGGATGCCGGTTCCAGGCGCCACCACGCCGGCGCCGAAGGAGCCGTTCAGCGTATAGGTGACGGCGACGGCATTGCCTTCGTCATCGATGATCGAATAGTGCGTCGTCTCCTTGCTCTCACCGAAACCCTTGGGGATCAGCGTCGCGGAAACGCCGGCGCGGAACGGGTCGATCCTGCCTCGGATTTCCTTGGCATAGGCCTTGTCGGTGAGCTTGGAGACCGGGTTTTCGACGAAGTCCGGATCGCCGAGCGCGGTGTTGCGATCGACATAGGCATGACGCATGGCCTCGATCATCACATGCACGGTCTCGGCGGCGCCGTAGCCCATGTAGGAGATCGGATAGCCTTCGAGCACGTTGAGGATTTCGCAGATGATCACGCCACCGGAGGATGGCGGCGGCGAAGAGACGATGTCATAGCCGCGATAGTTGCACTTGACCGGCTCCAGTTCGCGCACCGCATAACGCTCGAAATCGGCTTTGGCGAGCACGCCGCCCTTCTCCGCACTCGCCTTGACGATCTGATCGGCGATCGCGCCCTTGTAGAAGGCATCGGTCCCCTTTTCGGCTATGCTCGAAAGCGACGCGGCAAGATCGGCCTGGACCAGCTTCTCGCCGACCGCGAACGGCTTGCCGTCATTCAGGAAGATCGCCGCTGCGGCCGGATCCTTGGCAAGCCTATCGGTCCTGCCCCGGAACGCATTGATATCGCCCTCCTCCAGCACGAAACCCTCTTTGGCGAGCGCGACCGCAGGCTCGATCAGCTCGGAAAGCGGCTTGGTGCCATAGCGGCTGCGGGCGACCTCGAAGCCCATGACCGACCCGGGCACGCCGACGGCGAGATAGCCATCGGTGCTCGCCCCTTTGACGAAATCTCCCTTCGCATCGAGATACATGCTCTTGGTCGCCGCCTGCGGCGCCCGTTCGCGGAAATCGAGGAAGGTGGTCTTGCCGTCCTTGAAACGGATGGTCATGAAGCCACCGCCGCCGATATTGCCGGCGGTCGGATAGGTGACGGCGAGCGCGTAACCGACGGCAACCGCGGCATCCACCGCATTGCCGCCGTTCTTCAGCACCTCGACACCGATATCCGTTGCCAGGTGCTGTGCGGTCACCACCATGCCATGCACGGCCTTCACCGGCTCCGGCGAGGCCGCCTGCACTGCCCAAGGCGGAAGACTTAACGAAACAAACAGCGTGACGGACAGGCTCTTCAAGCGGGAACTCGGCATGCGTCTCTCCCTCGCAGGCTCGCGGCGCATTGCCAAAGTTCCACGGCCATAACCTCGCCGCGTCGAGCGCGGTGGCAACGATCGTTCGGCAGGGGCAAGCACCAGATATCGGCGGCTATGAAGTGCGGGAAGTATAGCCATGCCCGACCGGCGATGGCAATTCACGTATGCTGTCACGCACAGGCGGCAATTTTCCCCCTGTGCCCGTGATCCGCCGCAACGATGGTCCAGCCCGTTTGGCCCGGAGCATCGTTCCGCCCTAAGCGGCATCCGCAAGGATCAGGTCGGCCGCCTTTTCGGCAACCATCATCGTCGGCGCATTGATGTTGCCGGCGGTGATGTTGGGGAAGATCGAGGCGTCGACGACGCGCAGACCGGGTACGCCGTGGACCCGCAGGTGGCTGTCGACGACAGCGCTCGTCTCATCCGGCCCCATCGTGCAGGTGCCGCACAAGTGATAGATCGATCCGGAGTTTTCGCGGAAATAGTCCATTAGTGCTTCGTCGCTCTGAACCACGGGCGCCGGTGAGATTTCTTCGGCGGTCAGCGAAGAGAGGGCGGAGGCGGACGCGATCCGTCGCACCAGACGGCTCCCCTGCAAAACTTCATCGATGTCGCGCTCGGTCGTCAGATAGTTCGGCCGGATCAGCGGCTTTTGCGCGATATCCGCGGAGCTGATCGAAATGCTGCCGCGGCTCGTTGGCCGGCAGGAATTGAAGCAGATCAGGTAGCCCGGATAGGGTTCCGGCTTCAGGCCCGCCTTCGGGTCCTTGGGGATGCGATAGGAGAGCGGGTTGAAATAGAGCTGGATGTTCGGCCGCTCTTCGTCGGGCCTGCCGCGGAAGAAGCCGCCGGCCTGATTAACGCTCATCGAAAACGGGCCCTTGCCGGTGAGCAAATATTGCAAGCCCAGGCGCATCTGGCCGAACAGGCTACCGAACTCATCGTTGAGCGTCGGGATGGTGGCGCGATAGTAGAAGCTGGCGCAGAGATGATCCTGGAGGTTCTGCCCGACGGCCGGCAGATGCCGCCGTGTCTCGATGCCGAGCGACGACAGCGTCTGGCCGTCGCCGATCCCGGAGAGTTGCAACAGTTGCGGGCTGCCCACCGCGCCGGCAGCCAGGATGACCTCGCGCCCGGCGGTGAAACGACGGCGCGCGCCATTCTGGATGACGTCGACACCGGTGACGCGACCATCTTCCCCAAAGACCAGTCTCTCGGCCTGAGCATAACGTTCGATCGTGAGATTGGGCCGCTTGAGGGCGGGCCTCAGATATTCCGCGCTCGAATGCGAGCGCCGGCCATGGTTGGTGTTGACGTCGTAGACCCCGGCACCTTCGATCGAGGCGCCGTTGAAATCCTCGTTCAGCGGCAGCTGCAGCGATCCGCAGCTTTCGAGGAAGGCATCGGTGATCGGATGCGTCATGCCGCGCATCGGCGTGATGTGGATTGGTCCTTCGCCGCCGTGCCATTCGGACGATCCGCGCGCATGGGTTTCGAGCCGGCGGAAATAGGGAAGCACGTCGTCATAGCCCCAGCCCGCATTGCCGGCGTTTTTCCAGTCGTTGAAGTCGTCGCGCGCGCCGCGCACATAGATCATCGCGTTGATCGATCCGGAGCCGCCCTGGACCTTGCCGCGCGGCACGTAAATGCTGCGATCCTGAAGCTCGGCCTCCGGCTCGCTCGAATACATCCAGTTGACTTGAGGATTGTAGTAGCTGCGGGCGTAGCCGACCGGGATCTTGAACCAGAAGGAATTGTCGCTGCCGCCGGCCTCGATCAGCAGAACCTTATGGCGGCCATTTTCGCTGAGCCGGCTCGCAAGGATGCAACCCGCCGACCCGGCGCCGACGATGATGTAGTCGTAGATCATCTCGAAGTCCTATCGCCGGAGTTAGCCGCGCGCCGGGGCGAAGGCCTTCACGTCGGCCGGCCGGCTGTCCATCTGCAGGTGGAGGCGCTCGCCGGTATAGGGCGTGTGCTTTTCCACCACATCCATGTCGAGCTCGATGCCAAGGCCGGGCTCGCGTGACGGGATGATATAGCCGTCCTCGACCACGAGCTTGGTCTTCAGCACGTCGGCATGGAAGCCGGAGAAATCGAGGATCGCCTCGTGGATGAGGAAGTTCGGAGTCGCGGCTGAAAGCTGGATGCTGGCGGCAGCCCCCACCGGGCCGTTATAGAGGTGCGGGGCGATCTGGGCGTAATAGGCCTCGGCCATGCCGGCGATCTTCTTCGCCTCGAGCAACCCGCCGACACGCGCCACGTTCATCTGCAGGATCGACGCTGATTTCAGTTCGAGCACGCGCTGAAACTCGTACTTCGTCGTCAGGCGCTCGCCGGTCGAAATCGGGATCGAGGTCGCGCGTGCCACCTCGGCCATCGCCGCTTCCTGCCCCGGAGGAACCGGCTCTTCGAACCAGAGCGGATCGTATTTTTCGAGACGACGCGCCAGCCGGATGGCCGAGGACGGAACCATCTGGCCATGGGTGCCGAAGAGCAGATCGGCACTGCTGCCGACCGCATCGCGGATCTTGCGGCAGAATTCTTCGCAGCGGTCCATCACACCGAGCGAAAGCTGATGCCCGGAATAGTTGGTATAGGGACCGGCCGGGTCGAACTTGACGGCGGTGAAGCCCATCTCGACCATTTCGACGGCGCATTCGGCGGCAAGATCCGGGTCGTTGAAATCGAACTCGCCGGCCGCATTCTTCGGGTAGAGATAGGTATAGGCGCGGAGCTTCTCGTGCACCGTCCCGCCGAGCAGGTCCGCGACCGGCCTGCCAGCGGCCTTGCCGATGATATCCCAGCAGGCGATTTCGAGACCCGAGACGATACCCATCATCGTCGGATCGGGGCGCTGGGTGAAGCCGCTCGAATAGGCCGAGCGCCAGAAGCGCTCGATCTGGTGCGGATCATGGCCGAGCAGATGCCGCTCGAAGACGTCTTCGATCAGCGGCGTCAGCGCCTTTGGATGAAACGAGGTCGCGTAGATCTCGCCGATGCCCTCGATGCCGCAGGCGGTCGTGAGGCGCACGAAGATCCAGTACATGCCGCCCACATGCGGTGGCGGGACGGCGACGGCGTAGGTCTTGAGAGACGCGATCTTCATTTGTGTCAAGCCTTTTTCTTGAGGCGGGCCATCAGCACCAGGGTGGCGATGGCGCCGAGGACGCAGATGGCGGCGATGTAGCCGAAATAGAGCTGGTAGCCGGTGATGCCCGGATAGGTATCGGAGAGGTATCCGTTGACGAGCGGCAGGTAGGTGTCGGGCGCGTAGCCGACGAGCGAGATGATGCCGATCGCCAGACCGGTGATGTTGGCCGGCACGTGGCAATCGTCGAGGATCGCCCAGTAGAGGCCACGGATCGTATAGGTGATGAGGCCGACCAGAAGCACCAGCCCGACGAACAGCACCGTGGAGCCGATGCCCGGCAGGGCGATCATTGCCACAAGGCTGGCGATCGCAACGATGAAGCTCAGCAAGAGGATGACGGTCTTGCCGTAACGGTCGCCGAGGAGCCCGCCGCCGATGCCGCCGACCGGGCGCAGCCACAGCTTGATGGTGACGATCAGGCCGGCCATCGCGGCGGAAATGCCGAAGCCGCCTTCCTGCAGATAGGCCGAAAAGCTGTAGGTCGCGAGGAAGACGTGGTAGCCGCAGAAGATGATTGCCGCAACCAACCACACCTCGGGGATACGGAGCAGCGTCCTGAGGTCGGCAAGCAGGTTGCCTTCACGCTTGCGCCGCGCCTTGTCGGCAGCAACCGGCGGCGACACGGCGAAATAGGCGATGCCGACGACAATGCAGAAGATGGCGTAGAGGAGAACGACGTCGCGGAAACCGGTGCCAAGCCCGGCGCCGCGCGTTTCCGTGGTGAAGACGAAGAGCGCGATGGCGACGCTGGCGAGCAGCGCTTCGACCAGGCCGCGACCGCCGTCGAGGATGCCGAAGAAGCGCCCCTGTTCGTTGGCGCCGGCGATCAGATTGACCTGCTTCAGCGTCGCCGCCCAGAACGTCAGTCCAGTGGTGACGCCGAAGCCGCAATAGATGACGAGCAGCGCCGGATAGCCGGGCAGCGTCGCGTACCAGAGGCCGAGCAGACCGGTGCCGACCATGGAGATGAGGATCAGGATGCGCGGCTGAACGCGGTCGGCGAGCCAGCCGCTCGGCAGGTAGCCGACGAGGAAGCTGGTGCCGAGAATGGAATAGAGCACGCCAAGCTCGGTGTTGCTAAGCTTCAGCACCTCCAGCATCGTCGTCTGGTAGGACTGGCGCAGATAGAGGATTGGATAGATCGCGCCGGCGGCGATCACGATCAGCGCCAGCTGCAGGTAGCGGCTGCGGGCCGACACGGCCGGCGCGGCGATTTCGGATTCGACAATTGAGCTCACGGGCAGTCTCCTCCCCGGCCGACGGCGAGAGCATTGCCATCGGCCCGGTCTTGATGTGGGTGTCGGAGCAATTCCGGTTTAGGAAATTGCGCCATTTTCAAATGATCAGTGTTTCAGAACGACGAGGCGCGTCTGGGTGAATTCCAGCATGCCGTGCTTGCCGTCGTCGCCGCCGAGGCCTGAGCGTTTCCAGCCGGCGTGGAAGCCCTGATAGGGATCCGCCGGGAAACGGTTGACATAGAGTTCGCCGGCCTCGATCGCGTCGCTGGCGCGCATGACGGTGCGGTAGTTCTCGGTGAAGAGCACCGAACTCAGCCCGAACTGATGGTCGCTCGCCTTCGCCAGCGCCTCCTCGAAGGTGGAATAGCGGATCACCGCGAGAACAGGCCCGAAGACCTCCTCGCGCACGATCTCCATCTCTTGGGCGCAGCCGGAAATCAGCGTCGGCGGATAGAAGTAACCCGGTCCATCCGGCAGATAGCCGCCGGTCTCGACGACGCCACCTTCCGCCTTCGCCTGCTCGACCATTTCATGCACGCGCTTCTGCGCGGCGACGTTGGCGAGCGGTCCCATGCGGGTCGCATCCTCGGCGCGATCGCCAAAGGCGCGGGCAGCAAAACCTTCGCGCAGCTTGGCAAGCAACCGGTCGTGAACGCTTTCGTGCACATAGAGCCGCTCGGCGCTGGTGCAGACCTGGCCGCAATGGGTGGTCTTGGCAGCGAGGATCATCTGGGCGACCGCATCGATATCCACATCCGGCTCGACGATCACTGGCGTCTTGCCGCCAAGTTCGAGCGAGGGCTTGGCGATGTTTTCCTTGCAGTATTCGAGCACGATGCGGCCAGCCGAAACGCTGCCGGTCAGCGTGATCATGCCGACGCCGGGATGGGTGCAAAGCGTCTTTGCAACATCGTGCGACATGGTCAGGATGTTGACGAGGCCCTCGGGCAGGCCGGCCTCGACAATCGCTTCTGCAACTGCAAAGGCCGACGTCGGCGTGTTGTTGCTCGGCCGCACGACGACGGCGTTGCCTGATATCAGCGCAGGAGCGATTTTCCGCACCAGCGTGTAGATCGGGTAATTGAACGGGATGAGGCAGGCGGCGACGCCGATCGGCACGCGCTTGAGCAGCAGCGTCTCGCCGGGATTGTCGCTCTCGATCACCTCGCCCTCGATGCGGCGCGCCCATTCGGCATGGTAGCGCATCAGTTCGGCGCCGTAGATGACTTCGTCGGTCGCGTCGGCGAGGCTCTTGCCGGATTCCAGCGCCAGGGCCGCACCGATGCGTTCTGCCCGGCTCTCCAGCACCGCAGCCAACCGACGCAGGGCATCGCCGCGCTGGATGGCCGGCAGCGCCGCCCAGTCCCGCTGCGCCTTTACCGCGGCTTCGACCGCCGCTTTTGCCTCGTCGTGCGTTGCCGCGGGCACCGACGTGAACACCGCGCCGGTTGCCGGGTTGCGAACGTCGATTGAGGCCACAGATGCGCTTTCGATGAAGCGTCCGCCGGAAAAGTTGCGATAGGGGCTCATGGCATCTCGGAATGGTTTGCCGCAACCGGCGCCTAAAGGCGGCGTGAGAAGCGGACGGGTCGGGAGAGAGCATCACGAGCGACGACCCGACCTCTCTCCCACGGCGGATGCGTCATGAAAGTGATGCGACGATGCAGAGCACCGCACAAGCGAGTAATTTTCGGTGAGAGCATTCCAAAAAGGAATGCTTGGCTCAGGCGGTCCGGTCGGCGGCGACTTCCTCCAGCAGCCAGGTACGGAAGGCATCCACCTTGCGGTCGTTTCCGGCCTGCGGTCGCGTCACGAACCAGTAGGATTCATGGCCCTCGACCTCGACATCGAAGAGCTGCACCAATTGCCCGGTTTGCAGCTGGTTGCGCACCATCGAGCGGTCGGCGACGGTGACGCCCAATCCCGCGCAGGCCGCTTCGATCGCGAGGTCGAGCAGGTCGAACTCGAGGCCGCCGCGGGTGTCGACATCCTGGAAACCCGCCGCGTCCAGCCAGTGGCGCCAGGTCAGATAGCGCCGGTCGGGCGAGGCGAGCACATGCAGGAAGGTGAAGCGTTGAAGGTCGGATGGTCCCTCGACATTCGCCCCTTCGAGCAGCGAAGGCGCGCAGACGACGACGTGCCGCTCCGTCATCAAAATGCTGGCGTCCAGCATCGGCCACTCGCCGTCGCCGAAGCGGATGGCGCAGTCGAGAAGCCCGCGCTCGGCAAGCGTATCCGTGCCGTCGGTGCTGAGGCTGATGTCGACGTCGGGCAAGGCTGCGCGCAGCCGCGGCAGGCGCGGCAGCAGCCAGCGCTTGGCGAAGGTCGGCGGGACGTTGATCCGTAAGCGGTTCTGGTTGCTCTTCTCGGTGATGCTGCGCAGCGAAACCTCGATGTTGTGAAACGCCTCCTGGATGGTCGCCAGCAGCTCGGCGCCGGCCGGCGTCAGTTCGAGATGGTGATGGCGGCGGATGAGCAGGTCTTCGCCAAGCTCGTCCTCGAGGTTGCGGACCTGTCGGCTGACGGCACTTTGAGTGAGGTTGAGCCGTTCGGCCGCCCGCGTGAAGCTGCGGGTCTGCCCGACCACCTCGAAGACCTTCATCGCCGACAGTCCAGGAAGTCTTCGCATCGATAATTTGGCCTCAGGAAAATTTACATCCCCGCGGATCGTCGCGGGATCGATGCTTACTTTTGCGTGCCATGCTCCGGCGCACAAGCGCGAAAATCCAAATCGCACCTGGCTGAACACAGGCACGCGCCCGGTTATCTCGCAACGACAAACGGCGGCTCTCGCCGCCGTTTACCTATCCAATCGATCGCCCGGCCAAGCCCAGGCGAAAACTGGAAACTTAATCGCTCCTACTCAGCAGCGTAAAAACCGTAGAGCACCGGCATCAGCCCGACCAGCGCCTCGAAGCGCTTGAAGGACTTGCGCTCCGGCCGCGTCCAGCCGGTTTCGGCGAGCGCCGAAAGGCGGGGGAAGACGAGCCGATCGAAGACAGCGCGGTCGGTCATCGGCTCGGACCAGATGCAGCATTGCACACCGAGCAGATGCTTCTTCTGCGCGTCCGTCCAGCCCTCCACGGGATCAAACGTATAGAGCTTTTCCGGGTCCGACCAGCCGGCCCAGCTGCCGCCGGGCTCCGACCAGGCCGGGCTGTTGGCCATGTCGAGATAGTAGACCTGGCCGGGGCAGACGACGATGTCGTAGCCCTCCTCGGCAAGTGCCGCGGACGCCTCCACCGTGCGCCAGCCGAAGAGTAGCGACTTCGCCTTGTCGATGACGTTGCCGTGGGCTGCCTCCTGCCAGCCGCCGGTGACGCAGCCGCGGCTTACCAGGAATTTCTGGACGCGTGCCAGGAACTCGGCCTGCAGCACCGCCGCACCGGAGCCGTCGATCTCGTCGGCGCCGTGGGTGTTGGTGATGACGTTGAGGCGCTTGGCGTGGGTTTCGGCAACCTCATCACCGGCAACGGCCCGAAGCCGCATGAGTGCTTCCGGCGACCCCGACCAGGCACCGAGCGGCACCTCGTCGGCGCCGACATGGATCGCCCGCATCGGGAAGAGCTCGATCAACTCGTCGAAGATGATTTCGAGCACGCGATAGGTTTCTTCCCGCGCCGGGTTGAGGCAATTGTCCGGGAAACCCTGCACCGAATGATAGCTTCCCTTTTCCTCAGGATCGCGCAGCTCCGGGATTGCCTGCAGCATCGCATAGGAGTGTCCGGGAATGTCGATCTCCGGCATCACCTCAATGCCGAGGCTGGCGGCGAGCGCCACGATCTGGCGGACCGCCGTCTTCGTGTAGTAGCCGCCGGTCGGTTCAGGTCCAGAGCCGAGCAGCGGCGGGATCTTGCGGCCGTGGCCGCGCCAAGCGCCGATTTCCGTCAAGGCGGGATAGGCGTCGATCTCGACGCGCCAGGCCTCGTCGTCGGTTAGGTGCCAGTGGAAGCGGTTGAGCTTGTTCCAGGCCATCAGCCGCAGGAAGCGCTCGACTTCCGCGGTGCTGTAGAACTGTCGCGCGACGTCGAGATGGGTGCCGCGCCAGGCGAGCGCCGGCTCGTCCCTGATCTCGCCGCCCGTCGGAAACACGAAGGTGCCGGGATGCGACCGCGCACCGCGCAGGACCTGGCCGAGCGTGACCAGGCCATAGAGGATGCCCGTCTGGCTGCCGCCAGAAACGGCAACGCCGGCTGGCGAGAAGCGGATCGTATAAGCCTCCGGACCAAGGTCTGTCGCCTGTGACAGAGCGACCGGGAAGCCGCCCTCGGCCGCCGGCCGGACGATGCCCTCGACCGGGAAAAGGCTGGCGGTGAGATCGGTGAAGGCCTTCGCGGCCTCAGAAGCTTCGCTGCCTTCAGCCCGAAGATCTAGTCCGGGAGGCGCCAGCAGCTGGCCGGAGACCGCAACTGCCTGCGGCCAGGGCACGATCGAGACCGGCACCGGTGCCACCTTCGGCACGGGATAGACGGCGGCGCCGCGCTTCAGCTCGGCATTGTCGCCATGCGCCCGCGAGGCAAGTACCGCCACCGGCGCATTCGTGCCGTCGGACAGAACGAGGAAAGCGGCATTCGCGCCGTCGGTCCAGTGGCGCGGCTCGAAGCTCATGCCATGGGCCTTGAGCGTCCAGGTCGCGCCGGGCTTCAGTTCAAAGCCTTCCGGCGGCGCGAACTCCGCATAGTTGGAAAGCCGGACCAGAAGCTGCCCACCCTCGACCTCGGCGGCCGGATCGATCCGCGCCGGGCCGGATACGCCGAGGCGAAAGCCCTTGATCGGCCGGTCCGAATTGTTGGTGAGGGTCAGCGCATAGACCGACCTGTCGGCGGTGCCGACCGGCACCCAGAGCGTTTCCAGCAGGAATTCAGATTTGGCGGCAAACGTCATCGAATGGCTCCATGAAAGGTTGATCTCTGCGCCGGCTCTAGCGGCCGGTGGGCTTGGTGGGAAAGGGCTGTCTTCGGCTTACATAGCTCACGTCAAGGTCTGGCCATGGGCTGGCTTGAAGCTCCACTCGCCGGACTCGTTTGCTCGTGCCGGGCGAGCAATGCGTCGGCGCGGCCTCGGTCGCGCCGATCCTCACCGGCGCGGTAGCGACCGTTACAAAAGGCTGTGCCGTTCGCTCCTCCCGTCCCATGACGCACGGCGCAAAGGCCGCATTTCCTCGACTGCCGTCACGACGAACTCCCCTCCAGGTTTCGTAGACCGAACTATTAAGTCAAGCAGCTTGACTTAACGATAGGTCCGGCAAAGACGCACTGTCAATCGAGGTCCGCTGCGCTGGCGAAAGATATGGTCAGAGCCCTCAATTGGTATTTCTCATGGCAATACCAATTGCCCAACTACGACTTTACGCTGGCGCTTCAGCCAGCAGATTTTGGTCTCAGGACGGCTTGGCAGAGCATCGCGACCAGAATCACAGCGCAGCCCAGGATCTGGGAAAGGCTCAAGGGCGTCCCGAGAAAGCCAGCACCAGGATCGGGACCCACACCGGTTTACAGCACATGATCACCGACGCCCGCGCCGCCGAGATCATCCTGCTGGCCGCGAACTGCAGAACGAAGCCCAGGCAGGTCGAGATCAGGATATTGATGTTGGGCGGAACGATCTAAGACATCTGTTCGACAAGAAGACCGGTTCGGCAGGCCGCAACGAGCGGCCGACCGACTCCTGCGTCAGTTGATACCGAGATCTGCCACTGATTGTCCCCGGCCATGGCGATCCGGGATTGTGACGCGCAGGCGGCCTATTGGTTCGCCTTGGCGTAGTCCTTCATGTTGTCGGGCGTCACCAGTTCGAACGGAACCCAGATCTGCCGTTCGGTCTTTTCCTCTCGCGCCAGGGCGACCGCCGCATCCATCGCCGTTGCGCCCTGCGCGATGGCGTTCTGGAAAACGGTGACGTCGAGATCGCCGGCAGCCATGGCGGCAAGCCCGTCCGGCGTCGCATCGATGCCGCCAACGACCACCGTCGACATGTCGGTGCCCGCCGCCTTCATCGCCTGGATAGCGCCGATCGCCATCTCGTCATTGTTGGCAATGACGGCGTCGAACGCGCGCCCGGTCGACAGCCAGTTGGTCATGATGTTGCTGGCCTCCAGGCGATCCCAGTTGGCGCTCTGCTCCTCGATCACGCTCATGCCCTTGCAAGCGTCCGTGGCGATGACGTCGTGGATGTCCTTCGTCCGGGTCAGAGACGAATGATTGTTGAGCGGCCCCATCAGGACGTAGACGGCGCCCTTGCCGCCAAGAAGCCGGCACACTTCCTTCGTTTCCAGCGTACCGGAATCGATCTCGTTCGAGCCGACGAAGGCGGCAGTCTGCGGAAGCGTATCGACATCGGCCGGCGGGTGGTTGGCGTAGACGATCGGAATGCCGGCGGCACTTGCCAGTTTCGTCAGCGCCGGCGTGCTGTCGCCATCGACGGCGACCACGACGATCGCATCGACACCGGAGGAAATGAAGTTCTGCACCTGATCCAACTGCTTGCTCGGATCGTTCTGGGCGTCCTCGACCTGAACCGACACGCCGTCAAGTTTGGCGGCTCGATCTTCCATGCCCTGACGCAGGATCGTCAGAAACGCGCTGTCGGAACGGGCGACAGTAATGCCGATGTTCTCGGCCTGCGCCGTGCCGGCGAGCAGGGTCGCCACTGCGGCGAGCAACAACTTCCTCATTCGAAACCTCCCAGGGAAACAGATGATCAATGGACGACAAACGGAATACACAGTCCACAAAGAGTCAATAGTGAAACATACATTTCATTACTGTCGAAACACGGAGCGATCAAAACCCCGCCAAACTCAGGATTTTCCGCGTGCGCAATCCTGCTATTATCCACCTATGCGTGTATTGCCTTGATACACGCATCCCGATCCCGGAGAGATTTCGACCGTGCTTCGAACTTTGGGAACCGAGGGTGCCGCTTTCGCTTGTCGCCCCACCGAGAATGCCGGCGCAGTGCGCCGCGCATCCGTGAGATCACGCCTAGAACCCGCGCAGCCGAAGCTGCCGACAGGAGATCCCGATGACCGTGAAGGAAACAATCCTCAACTTCGGCTATGATCCTACGATCAGGGAAGACGGCCCGCTGCTCCGGCCACCCATACCCGCATCGCTACCGAGTGCAGCGACGGTCAACGCGCTCTACCTGCCGCCGCCCAAGGCGCAGGGTACAGCGAGCCATGTCGGCAGCCCCGGCAGTTGCGCCGCCTGGGCCACGACCTACGGGCTTGCCACCTATTGGGCGGCCGTTTCGACCGGCGAGGCGCCAGTGCAGGCCGCGCGGCAGGCAAGCCCGGCCCATATCTACATCGAGGTGATGAAGAGCTACGGGAAGACGGGCTGCGCGGGGTCGCAACTGGCCTCCTATCTCAACCTGCTCAAAGAAGGTGGCACGCCGAACTGGCAGACGGCTCCCTATTTTCCGAATTGTGATGGGCTCTGGTCGCACTACGACCCCGACGCCACTGCTGACGCCAGTTTCCAGATCCCCGGCTGGAAGACGGTCGAGACCAGCGATCTCGATGCGATCAAGGCCGTCATCGTCGCAGGCGGAGCGCTCTGCTACGGCACGGCGCTGAACAAGGGCTTCATGCAATATGAAGGGCCGGGCGCATTGAGAGGGCCTCTGGAAAGGTTGCCGAACACCGGCCATTGCATGTTGATCATCGGCTATGACGACGAGCAGCAGACCATTCTCATCCAGAACAGCTTCGGTGAGAATTGGGGCTGCGAATGGAACGGGCGTCGCGGCTATATCTGGATGGGTTACGAGCTGTTTCAATGCCTCGCCCAGGGCCAGGCGATGTACATCACCGGCTGACGTCGGGCGGCTTGCCCGCCGCCCGATCTACGATCCCTGAACGGAGCCGTGGCCCTACTCCGCCGCCACGGCTGCGGGATAGGCCACGGTCTTTGCGTCCTCAATGTCGATGTTCTCCACCGTCTGAGGTTCGACGGGACCCTTCTTCGGCTCGCGGCCGAAGAAGAGGGCGTAGCCCGCCGGCAGCACCAGGATGGTCAGCACGGTCGCGACCAGAATGCCGCCCATCATCGCGTAGGCGAGCGGCCCCCAGAAGACGCCGCGTGAGATCGGGATCAGCGCCAGCACTGCCGTCAGGGCCGTGAGCGTGATCGGCCGGAAACGCCTGACGGCGGAGCCGATGATCGCCTCGGCACGGTCCATGCCTGACGCAATGTCCTGGTCGATCTGGTCGACGAGGATGATCGAGTTGCGCATGATGATGCCGAGCAGTGCGATGACGCCGAGGATCGCGACGAAGCCGAAGGGCGCACCGCTGACCAAAAGGGCGGCCGCGGCACCGATGATGCCGAGCGGACCGGTCGCGAGAACCAGCATCGCCTTGCCGAAATGCTGGAGCTGGATCATCAGCAGCACGACGATGACGCCGAGCATGATCGGCGCCTTGGCCGCGATCGAGGCCTGGCTTTCAGCCGAATCCTCCGCACCGCCCTGGATGGCGATCGAGTAGCCGGCGGGCAGGCTGTCGCGCAGCGGCTGCATCTCGCCGAACATCTTCATCGCCACGTCGTTCGGCTGCACGCCGTCGGGCAGCGTGCCGCGCACGGTGATCGTCGGCAAGCGGTCGCGACGCCATTCGATGCCCTGCTCGAGCACGGGCACGACCTTGGCGACCTGCGAGAGCGGCACGAAACCGCCGAAGTCGGTCGGGATGTATATGGAGTCGACCGAGCTCAACAGCTTGCGGCTTTCCGTGGGCTCGCGGGCAACGATCGCCACCGTCTCCTCGCCATCGCGGAAATTGTCGAGCGGCGCACCCGTGACGCTTGCCTGCAGTATCTGGCGAATGCGCTGCGAGGTGACCCCGAGCGCGCGGGCGCGGTCCTGGTCGATCACCAGTTTCATGCCCGGCACCGGCTCCAGCCAGTCGTCGTGCACGGCGCCGAGCAGCGGGTTCTCGTGGAACTTCGCCTTGACGCGATCGGCAATACGCCTGACTTCGTCGCGATCCGGCCCCATGATGCGCATCTGCACCGGCCAGCCGGTTGGCGGGCCCAGGAACAGGCGATCGACCTTGGCGCGGATCGAGGGGAAGTCGGCTGCTAGAATTCCGCGCATCTTGGCGATCAACCGTTCGCGTGCCGGCTCGTCCTTGGCCATCACGAGAAGCTGGGCAAAGTTCGGATTGCGAAGCTGCTGGTCGAGCGGCAGGAAGAAGCGCGGCGCGCCCTCGCCGATATAGGTGGCGATGAAGCGCTTGTCCTCGTCGTCCATCATGCGAGCTTCGAGTGCCTTGGCCTGCTTCTCGACTTCCTTGATGCTGGTGCCCTCGGGCAGCCAGAGATCGACGAGGATCTCCGGCCGCGACGACTGCGGGAAGAAGTTCTTCGGAATGAACTGGAAGGCCCAGAGGCTGACGAAGAAGAGGGCGAGCGTCGTCGACAGCACGATGATGCGATGGCGCACGGCCCAGGTGACCGTCGTGCGCAGGCGACGGTAGAAGCGCGTGTCGAAGACGTCGTGATGATTGCCGGCGTGGCTGCGCTGCTTCAGGAGCATATTGCCGAGCCAGGGGGTGAAATAGACGGCAACGAACCACGAGACGACGAGCGCGATGCCGACCACGTAGAACAGCGAGCGCACATACTCCCCGGCGGTCGAAGCGGCAAAACCGACGGGAATGAAGCCGGCCGTGGTGATCAGCGTGCCGGTCAGCATCGGGAAGGCAGTGGAGGTATAGGCGAAGCTCGCAGCCTCGACCTTCACCAAGCCCTCTTCCAGCTTTCGTTCCATCATCTCGACCACGATCATGGCGTCGTCGACCAGAAGGCCGAGCGCAATGATCAGTGCGCCGAGCGAGATGCGCTGCAGGTCGATGCCGAGCTCGTACATGATGGCGAAGGTTGCAGCCAGCACCAGCGGAATGGTGATCGCGATCACCAGGCCCGAGCGCCAGCCGATCGACAGGAACGACACGACGAGCACGATCGCCAGCGCCTCGCCGAGCGCCTTCATGAATTCGCCGACGGCTTCCTTGACCACTTCAGGCTGGTTGGAGACCTGGTCGACCTTGACGCCATAGGGCAGCGACGCCTCGAAGTGCTGATAGGTCGCCTCCACCGCCTTGCCGACATCGGTCACCTTGAAGCCTTTGGCCATGACGACCCCGAGCTGCACGCTATCCTGCCCATTGAAGCGGAACTTGCGCGAATAAGGGTCTTCGAGACCGGAGCTGACCGTGGCGATATCGCCGAGCCGGGTAATCTGGCCGCC
Source organism: Ensifer adhaerens (assembly GCF_002007205.1). Lineage (GTDB taxonomy): Bacteria > Pseudomonadota > Alphaproteobacteria > Rhizobiales > Rhizobiaceae > Ensifer > Ensifer adhaerens_D. The sequence goes on along the minus strand of NZ_LAZS01000009.1, from coordinate 101,338 downwards.
GGCGCGAAGGCGAAGGTTCTTCAGGTCCTCGACCTTGTCGAGGCTGCCTTCGACCGAGACGCGCACCGAGCGCGTGCCGGTATCAACGGAGCCGGCCGGATCGATGTTGTTCTGGCCGGCAATCGTGCTGCGCAGGTCATTGAGCGTCAGCCCGCGCTCGGCCAGCGCATTGGACGAGACGTCGATATAGATCTTCTCCGGCTGGTCGCCGATGATGACGGCCTTTTCGACGCCAGGCGTCGTCAACAGCATGTCACGCGCCTGGATCGCGAACTTCTTCAGTTCCGGATAGCTGTAGCCTTCGCCGCTCAGCGAATGCAGCGTGATGAAGGTGTCGCCGAACTCGTCGTTGAAATAGGGACCGAGCAGGCCTTCGGGCAGCTCGCTGGAGATGTCGCCGACCTTCTTGCGCACCTGATAGAAGGCGTCCGCCACCTGCTGCGCATTCGTGTCGCCTTCGACCTGCAGCGTGATGATCGCACTGCCGGCGCGGGTATAGGAGCGGACGAAATCGAGATGCGGCGTTTCCTGCAGCTTGCGCTCGATCTTGTTGACGACCTGGTCCTGCATCTCCTCGATCGAGGCGCCCGGCCAGAAGGCCTGCACGACCATGACGCGGAAGGTGAAATCCGGGTCTTCCTTCTGCCCCATGCGCATCAGGCCGAAGACGCCGGCGAGAATGATGAGGCCGAACAGGAAGCGCGCCATGCTCGGATGCGCAATCGCCCAGCGCGAAAGGTTGAAGGGTCGCTTTTCTTCAGAAGAGGAGGTGGTCATCGGCTCGGTTCCGCGGTTCTCGGGTCAGCGCACGAGGGAGGCTTCGGTCTTCACCGAAGCGGAAGCTTGCGTTGTCGCGTTCGAGATCGTCACCTTGAGATCGTCGGCCATGAACTGCGTACCCGCGGCGACGACGAGATCGCCCACTTCAAGACCGTCGGTGACGCGCACGCCATCGGCGGTGAAGTCCGACAGCGTGACGGGACGGCTTCGCACGGTTTCCGAGCCGCGATCGACGACCCAGACGATGGTGTAGCCGTCCTTCTGCGCAAGCGCGCTCAATGGAACCGAGACGTAAGGCTTGCCACTGGCGGCCGAGGCCTGGACGGTCGCGGTCATGCCGAGCAGGACACGCGGATCGTCCGGCAGGCTCACCCGCACGGAAAAGGTCCGCGACTGCTGGTCAGCGCTGCCCGCCACCTCGCGCACCGTGCCGTCGAGCGACAGCCCGGTGTCGGACCAGAGCCCGACCGTCACCGGCAGGCCCGCCCTGAAATTGGCGATCTCCGTCTCGGGCACGGCAACCTGCACTTCCTTTTCGCCCTCGACGGCGACGGTTGCCACGGGCGTGCCCGAACCGACGACCTGGCCGACATCGGCATTGATCGTGGTGACGATGCCCGGCCGATCGGAGACGAGGTTTGTATAGGTGACCTGGTTCTGCGCCTGCGACAGCGCCGACTTCGCAGCGTCGCGCGTCGCCACGGCCTGGTTGTAGCTCAGCACTGACTGGTCGAACTGGGCCTGCGAGGCAAATTTCCGGGCGAGCAGTTGCTCGGCACGATCGCGCACCAGCTTGACCGTCTCGACCTGGCGCTCGGCCGCTTCCAGATTGGCCGAGGCACTGCGCACGGCAAGCTCATAGTCGGTGGCGTCGACGCGGGCGAGCAGATCGCCGACCTTCACGCGGTCGCCGACATTGACGACCCGCTCGACGATCTTGCCGCTGACGCGGAAGCCGAGGTTCATTTCGGTCCGTGCCCGTACGGAGCCGGAATAGCTGAGCTGGCGGGCCGTGTCGGCCTGAGCGATCTCGACCACCTTGACCGGGCGAACGACATCGGCGGTCTCGGCCTTTTCTTCAGAGCAGCCGACAAGCGTCAGCGAGAGAACCGAAAACAGGGCTGCGGTAGCAAAAGATGAAATATGGCGACGAAATTCTATGGGCTTAAACATGCTCGCACTCCCAAAAACAGGCTGGCGCCACCCGAGGCTGCGCCGGAAATCGTTCTGCTAGGCTTTGAGCGCCTTGATCGCGAAATCGACCAGCTCTTCCGGGCTGGCACGGTTCGTCTTGCTGAGGCACTGCGCAACCATTTGCGGATGACAGAGGGTAACGGTCGCAGCCCCGAAACAGCGGGATGCCGCGTCGGCGTCCTGTTCGGCAAACTCTCCTGCCGCGATCCCTTCGCGGATGACGTCGGCGAGAAGCGCATCGATCCTGTCGATATGCTTGTCGATGACGTGCCATTCACGTTCGATGGCAACGACCACCATCTCGTGCACCTTCGTGTCGTCGAGCATCAGTTCGACCGTCATCTTGTGCTGGGCAAGGACGTAGCGGCGCAGGCGCTCGCTCGCACTCAGCGGCAATTGGCAGATCTCCTGGGCCATCTGGTAACTGGCCGCGAGCATGCGCGCGCAGAGCGCCTGGTGGATCTCGGCCTTCGAGGCAAAGAACCGATAGATGTTTGCCGGCGACATGCCGAGCTCGCGGGCGATATCGGCAACATTGGTCTTGCTGTAGCCGAAATGCCGGAACAGCACCTCCGCGGCATCGAGAATGCGCGTGATGTTATCCTGCCGCGTCTGCTCCGCAACGGTATCGCTGTTCACCGGCATCGCTTGCCTTTCGATTTACGACTGACGAATTTCTTATTTCGTCAATCGTAAATCGAAACGAGGTGTGCGTCAATGGCACAGTCGGACGCGGCGATCACGATTAGATGCAACGAAGTTTGGCGCTTGGGGACATGTGCCTGACTTATGCCAGGCGGCGAAAGAGGGGCCCCTATGGTTAGCAGAACAAGTCTCATCGGCACGATCGTCGCCACTTTGGCCTTGAGCAGGTGCGGCCATCGGCCCGAGGAAGCATCCACGCGCAAGCAGCGGTTATGTTCGCGACCGTCGAGATCAACGGCAAGTCATATGAAGCACCGCTCACCATTACCACTGAGGGCTCCGCGCTCATCGAAGGTGACCTGATCGTCGCCAGCGCGGAGGAATTGCAGCAGAAGGGCCTTTTCATCTCCGAGACGAGTGCTTTGTGGCCCAAGGGGGTTGTCAGATAAAAGATCGATGGCAACCTCCCAAACAAGACCCGCGTCCGAGAAGCTATTGCCGAATGGGAAAGGTCGACCAGTATCCGATTTGTAGCTGCGAACGCCGCCGACAGATCCTACCTCCTGTTCGCACCAGCCCAAGACGCAACGAACTGTTCGACGCGGGTCGGCTATAGCGGGGCAGTGCAGGTTTTGGACCTTGGCTCCGCCTGCAAGCGCGGCAATGTTGCCCACGAGATCGCCCGCGCGCTCGGCGTGGCCCACGAACACATGCGTTCCGACCAGTCGCGATACATTTCCATCCAATGGGCGAACATACCGACAGGAGCCAAACACAACTTCGAACGCAAGCCCCGCAAGTACTCCACATCGGCCCCCTACTGTTACGGGTCCATAATGCCTATCCGCGCAATGCCTTCAGCAAGAACGGAAGAGACACGATCGTCCCAAAGAGAAACGTCCGGATCGGCCAGAGGGACGCATTGGCGGCGTGCGACATCAGGCTGGTCGAACGCATGTTTCGCGACGAATTTCGCAAACGGTAGCTTCCAAAGGCTGCCATGGATCGATCGGTGCGAGGCTAGCGGGCCGCCGCTTCGAGGGCATCGTGGGCCAGGAAGGTTTCGCACTGGAGCGGGTCGCTCCAGGCGTCCCAATCGCTGATTTGAACGATCACCGTGTCGCGATCTGGATAGATATGCACGAACTGACCGTCGCGGCCGATCGCGGTAAAATCGTTCCGCTTTTCCCGGAGCCACCAGAAATAGCGGTACTCCAAGAGGCAGCCACTGTTCTGGGACTGGCTATCATCCGGTATCTTGTCGCCGTCGCCGGTCCGTTTCGTCGCAATCTCGAACCAACTCCTGGCGATGATCTGACGCCTGCCCGGGGCCCGCCCCTCATTCAGGACGAGGAGACCAAAGCGCGCAAGGTCGCCGACGGTTGCGCGCAGACAGCATGGTCCGATGGCCGTGCCTGTCTTGTCCACGCCCCAGCTTGCATCGGCCTCGGCCCCGATCGCAGCCCAGAACTCCGTTTCCATGAAGCTCACCAAAGATCTGTTCTCAAGCAAGCGTTCCGCAGTGGCAGCTGCGATCGCTGCGTCGAGAGCCGAGTAGTTGAATGCGGGAGGCGCTCCGTAGCGACGAAATGGATACCGGTGGGCAAAAGCAAGAATACTCTGCGCCATACTCTTCCTGACCATCAAGGCGAAGAAGTCGGCGCCGGAGAAGAGCCCATGCCAGCCGTACTCGCTCCATCGGACGCCGGACCGCATCCGCAAGACATGGTCCAGGGGAACGTTGACGTAGGCGCTCGGGATGCCCTCTGCGAGTTCTGGAATAAAGCCCCCGATGGATCGAGTGAGTATGCGGTCGAAGTCGGCTCGCGTCCTTGCACGATACTTTGTCGTGATCACTTGCCCCAGCAGCGTCGAGGTGATCGACTTGGCGACCGACGCCACCCCGTACTTCTTGGTCCTTCCATCGGGTTCACTGCTCTCGTCCTTGCAGATTTCCTTGTCCCTGTTGAACGCCTGAAACCGAACAGCTCCGCTTTTGACGACCAACAGTGCGCAGACCTTCGCATGCTTCATGAATTCGGAGATGCGACAGCGAGAAGAGCTCCCCCTTCCGCAGTCGTAGTAGACGTCGCCGATGTTCAACCTTTCGGGCAGCGCGCTTGCGACGGCTGGGGCGTGGATCGTTCGGTTCCGCCCCATGGCGGCGTCGGCTGCCCCCAAGAACAGTAGAACCGCCACCAGCCGGATTAGCACGTCTTTCAAGGCCGCTCTCCCAGTCCACTCGACGCGCCTCACCTCCAAGCTTGGTCGCAGTCGGCACCCTCAAGGAATGCACAACCTAGCGGAGCAATTCGCATCTGCCAACGATCCCTAATATTTATCGCGGCTAAAATTACGCGTTTAGGTGCTTTCCATTGCCGGCCGGGCGCAAAATCGACTCGCCTTCCTATGCAACCTGTGGAAGCATTGGGATTACAGCGTGCGGCGAACGCAGGGGAGCACCCGTCGCAGCTACTTGGGGGAAACGATGAGGTTACTTCCTGTGCTTGCAGCCTTGGCGGCTGCACTCCCGATCGGCGGTTGCGCAACGACCCAGTCAGATCGGGTTCAAGCGATAAAGAGTTCCAGTATTCAACGCGTCGTGGACGACATGAAGCGTCAGGTGAGCGTCTACGTCGCCTATCAGAACTCGCCACAAGGAACGCGCAGCGTGATCGATGCATCGGCCACCAAGGCATGTGGCAACGGCCTTATCGATTTCGACATCAAGTCGGTAAAGCTGGAGGTTCTCACCACTCTTGAGAGCAGCATCGATGGAGGCGTTGAGGTCGGCCCAGTTGTATCCGGCGCAGCAACTTGGTCGGGCGGGCTCGGGGCGGGGCGTACCATATCGAATACCCAGGAACTTGTCCTTGCTGTGGACGCTCTGCCGAATCGGTCCTTCGTTTACGCCGGGAGGGAGAATATCGAGTCCGCGCCGATCGCCGGGACGCTGATCAATCTCAGAGATGCCCTCATAAAGGCTGGCGAACTACAGAACCGCATCTGCTTCAAGACCACCAAGGATGCCGACGATGGCAACACCTACAAGATCGCGCTGAGTATCGAAGACCGTGGCGGCGGCAACATCGCGCTGGGCCTTGCACCGCTCGGCGTGAGCCTCTCCGGCGAAACGAAAAGTACGACAGGCAACACGCTGACCGTTTCTTTCGAGCCACATGTGTTCACGCAGCAGGAGGTCGCCAATGTCAGACGACATGGCGGCCGCGGAAGGATCGATACCGGTCAAAGCGGCATCTGGTCGACACCGGTGAAACCTTCAAAACACGCTGGTTCAGGGAACGACTGCCCTCCCGGCAGCACCGATCCCGCCTGCCAAGGTACCTTCAATCGGAAGGAGCCGGAGATTTGACGCGCACTCGATACCAATCACCGTCGATATCTAGTGGGGGGCTGACATTCCCGTCCGGCGGTGCTGTCCGGTTCATACGACGTCGTACCCACCGGCTACCACTGCCTTAGCGGGCCACGCCTCGGCAGCAGGAGGCGTTGAACCAAACTTCGGTGCTTTTTGCAGAAATGAAGACTTGGCCGGCGGCCACGGGCCGCAGGAGCGCCTCCGCCATGCAAACCACGACCCTGGCGGCCGTTGACTCGACACGCCATGGTGGTTACTGCCGACCTGACAGCCGCCGCTTTTCGGATTTCTCTCAAAGGGTTCCGCCATCAATGGCCACAGGTCTCATCGCCCTCCTCGACGACATCACCGTGATCGCCAAGATGGCTGCCGCTTCGCTCGACGACGTCGCCGCCCAGACGGTGAAGGCCAGCACCAAGGCCGCAGGCGTGGTGATCGACGATGCGGCGGTGACGCCGCGCTATGTCGTCGGCCTGACGCCGGAACGGGAACTGCCGATCATCGCGCGGATTGCCTACGGTTCGCTCAAGAACAAGCTGCTTTTCCTTCTGCCCGGAGCACTTCTTCTTGGTTACTTCGCGCCCTGGGCGATCACGCCGCTTCTCATGATCGGCGGCATCTATCTCTGCTACGAGGGCGCCGAGAAGCTCTATGGTGCCCTCTTCCCCCATGCCGCCCATGCACATGAGGAAGCCGTGCTCGGCGCGACGAGCGATCCGGCAGCGCTCGAAAACGAGAAGGTTGCGGGCGCTATCCGAACCGACTTCATTCTTTCCGCGGAGATCATGGCGCTGACGCTCTCGACCGTGGCCGACGCCAGCATCTACATGCAGGGCGTGGTTCTGGCCGGCGTCGGCATCCTGATCACGCTCGCCGTCTACGGGGCGGTCGCCTTGATCGTCAAGGCCGACGATGCCGGCGTCGCGCTTGCCAAAAACCCTGTCGCGCTCCTGCGGCCGCTCGGCCGCGGGCTGGTGCTCGGCATGCCGGTGTTTCTCAAGTTTCTCGCCGCCATCGGCACGGCGGCCATGCTCTGGGTCGGCGGCAGCATTCTCGTGCACGGCATGGCGCAGATGGGCCAGGCCGGACCGGAACACTGGATCCACGACATTTCCGAGAGCGTCGCCCACGCGCTGACAGTCGCCCCCGGGCTCGTCGGCTGGCTTGCGACTTCGGCACTGCAGGCCCTGCTTGCCATCGTCGTCGGCGCGGTGACGATCGTCATCATGGGCAATGTCGTCGCGCCGATCTGGAGCCGCCTGCGCCCGGCAAAGCGCTAAGGGCGTTCGAAAGGTTTTCGGAAAGGAGGCCGCCTCCGGCCTCCCGCCAATCCGAATTCAAGCTCGCCGCAACCATTACCGCTTGTACTTCACACCCGGCAGCACGCAGAGCATCTCATAGAGCAGGTTCGCGGCAGTGATCGCGGTCGTACCCGTGGTATCGAAGGGCGGGCTCACCTCGACGAGGTCGGCGCCGACCAGGTTGAGGCCGCGGCAGCCGCGGATGATCTCGATCGCCTGGATGACAGTCAGTCCACCGATCTCCGGGGTGCCGGTGCCCGGCGCATAGGCCGGATCGAGGCTGTCGATGTCGAAGGTGAGGTAGGTCTTGTGATTGCCGATCTTCGCTCGGATGCCTTCGATCAGCGGCGCGAGCGACTTGTGCCAGCACTCCTCCGCCGGCACGACGGTGAAGCCCTTGTCGCGCGACCAGTCGAAGTCGTCGGACGCATAGCCTGTGCCGCGCAGGCCGATCTGGAAGACGAGGTTCGGATTGAGGCAGCCGTCCTCGTAGGCGCGGCGGAACGGTGTGCCGTGCGCGATCCTCTCGCCGAACATCGTGTCGTTGATATCCGCGTGGGCATCGACGTGGATCAGCGCCACCGGCCCATGCTTTGCGGCGATCGCCTTCAGGATCGGATAGCTGATCGTATGATCGCCGCCGAGCGTCAGCGGGATACAGTCATGTTTCAGGATCTCGCCGATGTTGCGGGTGATGATCTCCATATTGGCCGGCAGGTTGAAGGTGTTGATGGCGATGTCGCCGACATCGGCAACCTGCAGGCTTTCAAACGGCGCCGCACCCGTCGCCATGTTGTAAGGCCGGATCATCACGGATTCCGCTCGGATCTGGCGCGGCCCGTAGCGCGTGCCCGAGCGGTTGGACGCGCCGATATCCATGGGGATGCCGACGAAGCAGGCATCGAGACCTTCAGCCGAGGTCGCGGTCGGAAGACGCATCATCGTGCCGGGGCCGCCGAAACGGGGCATGTCGTTGCCGCCGAGCGGCTGGTTGAATTTTTCGTCCATGGAAGTTCTCCCTTTCTGTCGCCGGAACCCTAGCAGCCGTTGCCATCCGAGAAATGCCCGTCGATCGAACGTTACTTCGAGCGCGGTCAAACAAACATGGCCGATGCAGCCAGGCCTCGAATGCCATTTACGATGCTGCCCCGCCCGCCGCACCTAGCCAAAGGGAGTGTTGCCCTTAGAGGACCCGCCAATCACTTTGGCGAAAACAAAAATACGCTGTCCTTGGGAGGAACCATGCAAAACTTAACCCGTACCACCCTGCGCACCCTGTTCGCGGCATCGCTCGCCGCCCTTGCGGCCTCGACGACCGCCCAGGCGCAAGACAAGCTCTTCATCTACAATTTCTCCGACTACTTTGCCGAAGATACCGTTCCGAGCTTTCAGACGCGCACCGGCGTCGAGACGCGGGTCGACTTCTACGACAGCCTCGAAGTGCTCGAAACCCGGCTGCTCGCCGGCGGCAGCGGCTTCGACGTCGCCTTCCCGAGCGCGACCGTCGGCGAACGGCTGATCCAGTCCGGAGCGCTGAAACCCATCGACCCGGCAAGCCTGAAAAACTACGGCAACCTCGACAAGGATCTACTCAAGCTCGTCGCCGAGCACGATCCGGACAACAAGTATCTCGTTCCGTACATGTGGCTGACGACCGGCGTCGCCTATAACGCGAAACTCGTCTCTGAGCGCCTGCTGGATGCGCCCACCAACAGCCTAGACATGTTCTTCAAGCCCGAGGTCGCCGCCAAATTTCAGGATTGCGGCATCGGCATCGTCGACGCGCCGAACGAGGTGATCCCGATCGCGCTTAACTATCTCGGCCTCGATCCCTATTCCACCAAGCCTGACGATCTCGACAGGGCCAAGGAACTGCTACTCAAGCTCCGTCCCTTCATCCGCCACATGCAGAGCGGCCAGCTCGTGGCTGACATGGCCTCCGGCCAGCTTTGCCTGGCGCTGATGTGGAGCGGCGATGCCGGCATTGCGGCGGCCCGTGCCAAAGAGGCGGAGACAGGCGTTGCGGTCGACTATGCGATCCCGAAGGAAGGCACGATCATCTCCTTCGACACGATGGCGATCCCCGCCGACGCGCCGGATCCGGAACAGGCGCTCGCCTTCATCGACTACATTCTCGAGCCGAAGACGGTCGCGGCCATCAGCAATCACGTGTTCTACGCCAATGCCAATGCCGCAGCGACCGCGGAAGTCGATGCTGCGATCCGCGACAACCCGAACATCTATCCTCCTGCCGAGGTCCGCGCGAAGCTCTTCGTCGACAAGTCGCTGCCGCCGCGCCAGACGCGCGAACGCACCCGCGTCTGGTCCGCATTCCGGGCCGGCCAATAGGCGAACCGTCAACAGCAGGATCAGACCCCGTGCAATCCTACATTTCGATCGAGAACCTGGCGAAGTCCTATGGCGTCGTCACCGCTGTCAACAACATCAACCTCGGCATCGAGAAAGGCGAGTTCTTCTCGCTGCTCGGACCGTCGGGCTGCGGAAAGTCGACCCTGCTCCGAATGATCGCCGGGTTCGAAACGCCGACCTCGGGCGCGATCAAGTTGGAGGGAGCCGACGTCACCGACGTTCCGGCGCACAGGCGCCCGACCAACATGATGTTCCAGTCCTATGCGCTGTTTCCGCATCTGACCGTTGGCAAGAACATCGCATTCGGATTGCAGCAGGACGGGCTCGAAAAGAGCGAAATCAGGAAACGCATCGACGAGGTCGCCGAAAAACTGCAACTGACCGCACTTCTCGACCGCAAGCCGGCGCAGCTTTCCGGTGGCCAGCGCCAGCGCGTGGCGCTGGCCCGGGCGCTGGTCAAGCGGCCGAAGGTACTGCTGCTCGACGAGCCCCTGGGCGCGCTCGACAAGAACCTGCGCACCGAAACCCAGCTCGAACTCGTCCGCCTTCAACGCGAACTCGGCCTCACCTTCATCATCGTCACCCACGACCAGCATGAGGCGATGACGGTTTCGACCCGCATCGCCATCATGAAGCAGGGACAGGTGCTGCAGGTCGGCTCGCCGGCGGAGGTCTACGAAACCCCGCGGTCGCGCTATGTCGCGAAGTTCCTCGGCGAAACCAATGTCTTTGCCGGCGGGCGGGCGGAGCGGAGCGGCGAAGAACTGCGGATCGAAAGCGACGAGGCCGGCGGCGGCGTCCGCGCCGCCTTTACCGACCGGGTGGCCCTCGACCGGCCGTTCTGGGTTTCGGTCCGCCCGGAACGGGTGGAGCTTTCGACTTCGGGCAGCGGCCTCGAAGGCACCGTCGAACAACTCACCTACACAGGCGTCGAGCGGCACTACCGGGTGCGGCTGAACTCCGGCGCAACACTCGATGCGCGTCGGGTCAATCTCGGCGCCGAAAGCGATCTTCGCGTCGGCGACCGCGTCTTCGCAAGCTGGTCGCCGCAGGCGAGCCGGCTGCTGGCCGAATAGGAGGTCGCCCCTTGTCTTCCGTCGTCCTTTCTTCCGCAGCCGCCCCTTCCGCAAAGACGAATTGGGGCAAACGCCTGCTGATCGCCATTCCCTATGCCTGGCTTCTGGTGCTCTTCCTGGCGCCCTTCGCGCTGGCTGCCGGCATCAGCCTCTCGACCGTGCGGCTCGGCATGCCGCCTTTCGAGCCGCTGACCGCCTGGGACGGCTCGATCCTCAATCTCCGGCTCAACTTCGAGAACTTCCTCTACGTTCTCACCGACGACACCTATCTGCTGGCCTATCTGACGAGCCTCAAGATCGCGGCGATTTCGACCGCCGCCATGCTCTTCATCGCCTATCCGCTTGCCTACGGCATCGCCTCCTGCGCGCCGTCCTCAAGGTCACTGTTGGTCTTCCTGGTGATCGTGCCGTTCTGGAGTTCGATGCTGATCCGCGTCTATTCCTGGATGAGCATCCTCAGAAACGACGGCCTATTGAACGCGCTGCTGTTGAAGATCGGCCTCATCAGCGAACCGCTGCGCATCCTTAACACCGAAACGGCGATCTATATCGGCATCGTCTATACGTACTTGCCCTTCATGGTTTTGCCGATCTACTCGACCTTGAGCAGCGCCGATAAGACATTGATCGAGGCCGCGCGCGATCTCGGCTGCTCGCGGATCTCCGCCTTCTGGCGGGTCACCTTCCCCTTGAGCCTGCCCGGCGTCCTGGCCGGCTGCGCCCTGGTCTTCATCCCCGTCGTCGGCGAGTTCGTGATCCCCGACCTGCTCGGCGGCGCAGACACGCAGATGATCGGCCGCGCCATCTGGCTCGAATTCTTCAACAACCGCGACTGGCCTATGGCCGCCGCCGTGACGATCGTCCTGCTCGCACTCCTGGTCGTGCCGATCGTCTACTTCCAGTCGCGCCAGGCGCGCACGCAGAACTGAGGGGAACGCCATGACCAAACCAAGCTGGTTCAATCGGCTGTCGATCCTGTTCGGCCTTGCCTTCCTCTATCTGCCGATCGTCGTGCTTGTCGTTTACAGCTTCAACGGCTCGAAGCTCGTGACCGTCTGGGGCGGCTTTTCCACCCAATGGTACGCGACCGTTCTTGCCAACCCCTCGATCATCGAAGGTGCGAAGGTGAGCTTCCTGGTGGCCGCGGTCTCGGCAACGGCTGCGACCATCCTCGGCACGCTCGCGGCGGTCGTCATGGTGCGGCTGCGTCGGTTCCGCGGCCGGGCGCTTCTGAACGGCATGCTGCTTGCGCCCATGGTCATGCCGGAAGTGGTGATGGCGGTGTCGATGCTTCTGATGTTCGTGACGCTCGGGATCGATCGCGGGCCGCTCACCATCACGCTGGCGCACACCACCTTCACGCTCTGCTTTGCGACCGTCGTCTTGCAGTCGCGACTGGTCGAGCTTGATCCTTCCTTGGAGGAAGCTGCGCGCGATCTCGGCTGCCCGCCGGCCAAGGCCTTCGTCAGCGTGGCCTTACCGAACATGGTCCCGGCGCTCGTCTCCGCCTGGCTCCTGTCCTTCACCCTGTCGCTGGACGACCTCGTCATCTCGAGCTTCACCACGGGGCCGGGCGCCTCAACCCTGCCGATGAAGATCTATTCGCAGATCAAGTTCGGCGTGACGCCGGAGATCAACGCGATCTCGACGATCATCCTCGGCATCGTGGTGCTGGGATTGGTCGCCGCTCAACTGGTCTCGCGGCGCTCGGAACAACGGGTAAGTGCCGCTTAAAACAGTCCCCGGGGAGGGCGTGGGCCGCTCTTCCCGGGGTTGCCGACGCAGTGGGTGGGGTCAGTGCGGCCTCAGCGCGCCGCCCGGCGAAAGATACGTGGCCAGCGGATCCTCGAAGGCATTGCTTGCCGACGACACGGCGTCGATGAACAGCGAGAACAGCGCCGTCTGCGAGGTGATGTCGAGCTTGGCGTAGAGGTTGCGGCGATGCAGCTTGACGGTCGCCGGCGAGATGCCGAGCTTTTCGGCAGCACCCTTCACCGAGTAACCGCGCAGGATCATCTGCGCGACCTGGCATTCGCGGTCGGTGAGCAGGCTGCGGCCAAAGTTTCTGACCGCCTGCGCCAAGGCGCTCTGCAACGGCGAGCCTTCGTCGCTGAGGCTTTCGGGGCTGATATCGCGATAATGCCGCAGCACGGCCATGCTGATGAGCGGCGCAGCACTCTGCAGGAAATCCTGATCTTCTCCACTGAAGGCCGCGTGCGAATGGCGCCGCGCCAGCGAGATCGCGATCTTCGTGTCGGCATCGATGCCGATGAAGACGTTGAATTCGTCGTGCAGGCCGGAATGCCGGTAGTAGTCGCGGTAATATTGCGACCGGTCGAAGGACGGATCGATCTGCCTCAAGCGATAGAGACCGTCATCGCCATTGTCGAGCGCCAGCCGGTAGAACGGGTCCATCCGGTACGGTCCCTGTAGATAGGCGCGGATATCGGAAAGCCCCCTGTCCGTGCGCCAGTCGTTGAACAGGATCTTCGGCGCCGCGTCGCGCCGGTAGAGCAGCATCAGGCCGGCATCGATCGCGATGTGCCGCTTCAGCGACTGCGCAAGGCGATCCTGAAAGTCCGATCGGCCGACCCCCTCCATCAGCGACAGTGCCAGATCACCCACGCCCGGGGTCTGCTGCGCCGGCGCGCAGACTTTGATGATCGTATCGTTGTTCATGATGTTCTCCTCCAGGCGCAGACTAGGCGAAGGTTCGACTGGTCGCAAGTAACGGATTTTCACTACGGGTTTTGCAAAACTATCATTTGCCGAACCAAAACAACGGCATGGTGGCGGAAATCCTGCCGTGCAAGGCCTTGCGGCGCGGCACGGATGGCCCGCCCAGGACCGAACCTAGCCCTTTGGCGTATTCCGGGCAGCGATACCGACGCCTAGAAAAATGATGCAAGCCGCACAGTAGATCCGCGGCGGTGCAAGGCGGCACGTGACTGTCGAGACGGCACACTGATCTCGGACATCCCGTCATTCCGCAGAAGATTGAAGCAACGAAACCCTGGCGCGCGGCCGATAACCTTGCCGCTCGTCATCTTGGAACTGGAGTGAACATGTCAAAGGTCATCAAACTCGGGCGCGATGGTGTCGGCCTCAACGCCCTTGAAAAATGCAGCGTCGTGCCGCCGGAGGCGATCCTCTCGGGCTTTGCGGACGAGCTCGGCGACGTTCATTTCGAAAGCCCCGACAAGGCCGTGGTCATCGGCACCTGGCAGTCGACGCCCTATGCGGAGATGCTCTCCTACCCCGACGGCAACGAATACAGCGTCATCCTCTCGGGCAAGGTCGCGATCACCAATCCGGACGGGTCGATCGAGACCTTTTCGGCCGGCGAAAGCTACGTGCTTCCGGCCGGCGTCGAGGTGCGTTTCGAAGTGCTGGAGACGATGCGCAAGGTCTACGTCCTCTACACCGCACCAGCCGCGAAGTGATGTGAGGGATCCCCATGACCAAGGTCAGAAGCAAAGCCCTTGCAGATGTGACGATGACGCCCTTCTGGCTCGACCGGCCGGACGCGCCCGAGCCGCGAGAGCGGCTGACGCGTCATCTGAAGGCTGATCTGCTTGTGGTCGGTGGCGGCTTTACCGGGTTGTGGGGCGCCATCCAGGCCAAGCAACGGCAGCCGGAGATCGACGTCGTGCTGATCGAAAAGGGATCGGTCGCCAATGGCGCCTCCGGCCGGCCCGGCGGCGTCGTTTCGACCTCGGTCATGCACGGGCTTTCGAATGCCGTGCGCATCTTCCCCAAGGACATCGCCGCGCTCGAAAAGCTCGGCCAGGAAAACATGCACGGCTTCCTGCAGACGCTCGACGAACATGCGATCGACTGCCACGCCGAATGGGGCGGAGAGCTGACGGTCGCCGTCGACGACGCCCATATCGAAGCCCTGCACGAGGAGCACGAACTTCACCTCAAATACGGCCACCAGGCCGTCTTCCTCGATCAGAGCGCCGTGCGCGCCGAGATCAACTCGCCGCGCTACAAGGCCGGCGTCTGGTCGAAGCACATCTGCGGCACCGTTCACCCGGCATTGCTCGCCTTCGGGCTGAAGCGCGCTGCGCTCACCCTCGGCGTGCAGATCTTCGAAAACACCGAGCTGACCGGCCTTGAAGACCTCGGTGACCGGATGAAGGCGCATACGCCTTCAGGCAGCGTCACCGCGCCGAAGGTGTTGCTCGCCACCAACGCGTTTACGTCAGGACACAGGAAGATCAAGCACCGGGTCGTTGCCGTGCGCGACCGGGTGCTGGCGACGGAACCGCTGTCGGCGGAACAGATGGCATCGATCGGCTGGAACCATCGCCAGGGCGTCTACGATACCCGCACGCAGATGAACTACATGCGGTTGACGAAGGACAACCGCATCATTTTCGGCGGACGCCTTGCCTATGCCTTCGCCGGCGATCCGTTCCCGTCGATCGACAAGGAACTCGATACCTACGAGCCGCTCGCCGCCGCCTTCTTCGACACGTTCCCGCAGCTCGAAGGCCTGCGCTTCAGCCACGCCTGGAGCGGCCCGATCGATCTCAGCACCCGCATGGCGGTGCATTTCCAGCGCTACTACGACGAAAAGGTCGTCTATGCCGGCGGCTACTCCGGCTTCGGCGTCTCGGCCTCCCGTTTCGGCGCGCGCATCGCGCTCGACATCCTCGACGGATCGAAGACGCCGGAGAGCCGGCTGGACTTCGCGACCAGCCTGCCGAACGCCATCCCGCCGGAGCCGTTCCGCTGGCTCGGCGCGCAGATCACCATGTATGCGCTCGACACTGCCGACAAGTCCGGCGGCTGGCGCAGGCCCTGGTTGAAGATGGTCTCTGCCATGGGCTTCCCGCTCAGTTGACGAACCGCCTCCAAAGACGAGCAGAGCCGAAATTCTCGGCCCTGCCGTCCGGGTGGCGGCGATTGCCCCGTCCCCTTGCCGGCAGGGCTGGTAGTAAATCGTTAACCATGATTGGATAGCCAAAGCTACTCATACCGCTGGCTGATTCGCGAGCGTTCGTAGCACCGGCGGCATCCATGCGACAAACACCGCTCGCGGTCCTTTCCAAACGCCTCGGCCTTTTCACGGCACTCGCCTCTCTTGCGCTCACGGCGCCGTCGCTTGCCCAATCCCTCTGGACCGGAGCCGCCGACAACGAATTCGGCAACGGCGCGAACTGGGCGCCGGCGCTTCCGGGCTCCGGCGACACGGCAGACGTCAACGCCGGTTCTCCGCAGGTCAACGACGGCCGCACGATCCGAAAGCTTGGCGTCAACGGCGGCAATGTCACCATCACCAATACGGGTGCGCTGACCGTCACGAACGGCAGCACGATCAACTCCGGAACGGTCAGCATCAACGCCGGCGGTGCACTCACTTCGGACGTCGAGATGAACGGCGGCAACCTGTCCGTCGATGGAGACCTCAACGGGCGACTGACGCTGAACAATGGCAACGTCTCGGTGAACGGAACGCTGGATAGCGCCAGTGTCGGCAGCGCCACGGCGCTCTCCAACAACGGCCAGGTCGGTGATGTGAACGTTTCGGCCGGCGGCACGTTCGTCAACAACACCGGCGCCGTCGCTGGCGCGGCCGTGAATGCCGGCACCGCCTCCAACGCCGGAACCATGGGATCGCTGACGAATACCCAGGGCAATTTCACCAACAATAGCGGCGGCACGATCATCGGGAAGACGACGGTTTCGGGCGGGACCGTCACCAACAACTTCGTCGTCACCGATGCAGACGTCGCGGCCGCGGCCGCCTTCGTCAACAACAATGGCGCCACGGCGGGCGCGATCACCAACGCCGGCACGGTCTCTAACGCCGGTACTATCGCGTCCGTGCGCAACGACGCCGGAAGCTTCACCAACAATTTTGGCGGCGTGGTGACCGGCGAGACGACGGTCTCGGGGGGAGCCGTCACCAACAACGCGACCCTTGGCACGGTTGCCGTCGGCGCGGGCGGCACCTTCACGAACGCTACGGGGGCGAGCGCCGGAACGGTCACGAACAGCGGCACCGCGTCAAATGCCGGCACGATCGCCGCGCTCAGCAACACGGCAGGGCATTTCGCAAACAATGCAGGCGGCACGATCACCGGGAAGACGACGGTGGCGGGCGGCACCGTGACGAACAATTTCGTCGTCACCGACGCGGACGTCGCGGCCGCGGCCGCCTTCGTCAACAACAGCGGCGCGGTGGCCGGCAGCGTCACCAACGCCGGCACCCTGTCGAATGCGGGCACCATCGCCTCCCTGCACAATAATGCCGGATCCTTCACCAACAACGGCAACGGCACGGTGACCGGAAAGACCACCGTTGCCGGCGGCAGCGTCGTCAACAATGCGGCACTCTCGGACGTGGAGATTGGCGCCAAGGGCACTTTCACCAACAACAGCGGCTCGACGGCCGGGGCCATCTCCAATGCGGGAAGCGGATCGAACGACGGAACCATCGCTTCGCTCGCGACCAGCGGCGGCCTTTTCCGGAATACCGGCACGATCAGTGGCGCGGCCAACATCGCGGGCGGCACTTTCGTCAATCAGGGCACGGTCATCGGGACGGTCGACGTCTTCGCCGACGGTCTCTTGTCCGGCAGCGGCATCGTCGGCGGCCTCACGGTCAATGCCGGCGGCGTGGCTTCCCCCGGCCCGGGCATCGCGGTCGCCACCGTCGACGGCGATTTGACGTTTCGTTCGGGTTCGACCTATCAGGTGGATGTGGATGCGGCCGGACAATCCGATCGCCTAGCCGTCTCGGGCGCGCTTGTGCTTGAGGGCGGCGGGCTCTCGGTCCTCGCCGGCAGCGGCATCTATGACCCGTCGACGAGTTACACGATTCTTTCGGCCGGCACCGTCAGCGGCCGGTTCGACGACGTGACCAGCAATCTTGCGTTCCTGTCGCCGACGCTCAGCTACGGTGCCACGGGTGTCGACCTGAGGCTCGATCGCAACGACGTTGCCTTCGCGGACTTCGCAATCACTTCCAACGGGCGCGCCACGGCGAGCGCCGTCGAGGCATTGGGTATCTCGAACCCACTCACCCTCGCCGTCCTGTCGCTGGATGCAGCAACGGCCGGAAGCGCCTTTTCGCAACTGAGCGGCGAGGTGCATGCCTCGGTCAAGAGCGCCCTGATGTGGGACAGCCGCTTTCCGCGGGACGCAATTCTGGAGCGGGCGGGCAGTGCGCCGGCTTATCAGGAGACCGAAGACGCCGTCTTCTGGACATCGGGCTTCGCTGGTACGGGCCAATTGTCCGGTGACGGCAACGCGGCCGATATCGACAGCCGCACGGCGGGCGTCCTCCTCGGTGCGGATACGGCAGCTTCCGATGATTGGCGCTTCGGGGGCATTCTCGGCTACAGCCATCTCACCCTTCAGCCGCAGGCGCGCGTCGATGCCTACCATGCCGGCCTCTACGGTTATGGCAACGTCGGGCCGCTGAACCTCACGGGCGGCGTGATCTATAGCCATAACGAAGTCTCGTCCGAACGCGACCTCTCCTTCGGCTCGTTCAGCGATCACCTGACCGCCGACTACGACAGCACGGTTGCACAGATCTTCGCTGAGCTTTCCTTCACGCTCGACGCCGACGACATCAGGTTGCAGCCGTTCGCAAACGTCGCCTATGTCTATCTCGATACCGATGCGTTCAAGGAAAACGGTGGTGCGGCGGCACTATCGGCAGAGAGTGCCACGGACGATGCCACGCTGACGACCATCGGTCTGCGCTGGTGGGCGGATCTGGCGGTAAGCCAGATGCCGGTCACTGCCTCCGGCATGCTCGGCTGGCGCCATGCCGCGGGCGACCTTGCGCCGTCCGTGCGTCTCGCCTTTGCCGGCGCCAATCCCTTTACGATCGCCGGCGTTCCTATCGCGGGCGACGGCCTGGTGGTGGAGGCGGGTATTTCCGCCCGGCTCTCCCAATCCGCACGCCTGGCGATCAGCTATCTCGGTGAATTCGGCGACAGCGTGCGGTCAAGTGCCGGCCGCGCAAACCTGATCGTGGATTTCTAGCGACCGGAACACCGACCATCAGGCCTTGCTTCGGCAACCTCACGGGTGAACGTTGGCGACCGATCCGGTCTCGGCGAAGAGCGCCGGAAAGGAGCGCTCCAGCGTTCCGGCGATCGCAGCGGCGAAGCGCTCGTTGGCGATCCGGTTCGGGTGAGCATCGGACGGCGACACCCAGAGCGTTTCCGGCACGAGATCCTCGACCGACGGACGAAGATCAAGGAAGGGAACGCCCTCGTCCTGGGCCAGCTTCTCGACCGCGCCGGTCACTTCAGGGAATGGGTAGTTCTTGAGTTCATGCAACTCGGGATAGTTGACGACCACGAGCTTGATGCCTCGCTCGCGGCAGAAGCCCGCGAGCCGCTTGATCGCCTCCTGCCCTTCCGCCCAACCGGGCTGCCCGTCTTCGTAGAGACCCCGATAATAGGCCTTCCAGTCGGCCCGGCCGAGGAAGATGCGCGAGACCTTGTCGACAGCAGAAGCAAGTATGACGTAGGCCTGCGAATATTCCCCCCAGCCGACCTGGTGACGACGCGGTGTCGATTCGGCATCGTTGATGAAATAGTTGAGAACGACGACATCGGGCTTGAGCTCGAAGCCTTTGGTCATGAAGTAGGCGACTTCCATCTGCGTGTTGTAGTTGCCGACGCCGGTGTTGATCACCTCGTAACTCCGCGCCCCGGCGCTGGCGCCGTTGAGGACCGTTTCCAGCAGCCTGGACGGCGTATCCTCCTCTTTCACGCCCCAGCCGAAGGTCAGCGAATCCCCGAGCATCATCACCCGCGTCGTCCCGTCGGCGACCGGGCCGACTTCCCTGTTGCGCAGGCCAATCGAGTTGATGCTGACCGGCACACCCATGAAGACGCCGCTGGCGTTCGGAATGTGCTCGTGGCCGATCGCCGGCTCGGCGCTGACGCGTTTCAGGTCGCGGGCGTATTTCCACATCTCGAGGTCGAAATCCATGCCGTTGTCGAAGACGGTGCGCGCCATGCCTTCGATCATGAGACCGAAGAGAGCAAGGCTGAAAGCCGTCGCGAGCACGGCGAGTGGTGCTCGCCTGAGTATAGAGGACTTCCGGCCGCTGTTCGGTTCCATCTGAACGGCTCTTGATGCATTGGTGTTCATCTGATCTTCCTTTCAGGCCCGCCGATCACGGCGCGACCTGCGAGAGCTGCAGGCAGTCAGGCTGGATCGCAGCGCTTTGTACGAATTGATGCTTGCCGCTCGTGAGACCCTGGCCGCCGTGCCAGTTGTTGAGCAGCCACTTGTCGATCGCCTCGGCCACGACGAAATGCCCGAGCGGGGAAAGGTGCTTGTCGCCGATGCCATAGGTCTTCATCGGGTCGCTGGCAGAAAGCTTCGCCGTCGGATCGACCACGTAGACCCCGGGCGTCGCGGCGGCAAAGGCGTTGACCATCTCGCGCTGCTTTACCGGCTGCAGACCGTCGTCGCGGCCCGCAAGTTCCGCCCAGCCGGGCAGGATGACGATGAGCAGCTCGGCACCGTTCGCGCGCGCGTCGCCGGCGAGCCGCACGAACAGACGGCGCGTCAGCTCGATCGCGTGGTCCATGTCCCGCCGGGACGCCCTGTCGCCGATATAGGGCCGCAGCAGCGTCAAATAGAACCAGTTGTAGAGCTTGCTCTTCTGCCACAGGTACAGGTGCGCCTGTAAAGCGAGGCTGGGCTTCTTTGTTCCAGTCCCCGCCGGCTCGACCGTGATATCGACCGACGATGGCGTCAGCACGGCCCGCTCGGCGTTGTCCTCGACATCCGTGCTGAGCGAAAGGCCGACAACGACCAGCTTGTGTGGAATGGCGGGACCCCTGTCCTCGTAGAGCCGGATCTCGTTCGGCTGGCCGTAGCCGCCTGTGCCGTAGTTCTTGAAGAGGAGTTGCGGATGCCAAGCGTTCAGAAGCGCGCTGAAGGTCTCACTCTCCCTGACGAGCGAACCGCGCACCATGGAATCGCCAAGGACCAGGATCGGCGCGCCGTTGCCGGTCGCATTGTCGCGGAAGCCCTCATCGTTGATCTGGATATGGTTCCACGGGTCAAACGGGCTGAAGCGTTCAAAATAGCTGTTGCCCGGTATTTCCGTGTAACCATAAAGGCCATGTGACTGATGGCGCGCCCGCGGCACGCCGCAATAGACATATTCGCCCTCGCCGACCGGCAACTGGAGGCTCGGCACAAACCGCAACACCGTCTCGCAGATGAGAATGGCAGCAATGCCCGAAACGAGGATGATCAACCCATCCATCACGCCGCCGAAATTGCGCGAACGGCGCATGCGCTGCAGGATTCCGCTCGACTGGGGCCTGTTGTGGCCGATGAAATCCGAGGGCGTGGCCGTCGGATTGTTGAGATCGAGCGCATCCGGACGTTCGACTTTTCGGGACATGTCAACTGACACCTTGATTGAGCGCTCTGTGTTGAACCATTTCGGGTTAATGTCGCACCGCCCAGTTCAGGCGCTTCCGGCCTCGCGCCAATAGGACCGCGCCAGGCTGGCGAGATAGGTGGTCGTTCGTCTCGGCGCTTTCGCCACGGACGGCGCACGCTTCTGTTCGCCGGCGTCCGCGAGCCTGATGCGCTTGGAGGAATCCGGCCGCAGAAGTTCGACCGGTCGGAGCAGTCCGGGCAAGATCCCGTAACCCGTCAACAGGTCGCGAAACAGACTGGTGGCGGCATAGACGACCTCGGCGGTCTCGACGGCCTCGCGCACACGGGCATCATCTGAAATCTTGACGTAGAGCACGCCGGGAATAAGAAGAGGCAACGTCGGGACCACGGGATCCAGGACGCGATTGACCGCGGCCGGCGTCACCTCGTTCAATACGAAGACGGTAAGCCGCTTCTGGCTCAAACGATAACCCTTTATGATTATCTCGACCGGAAGCCGACCGTCTGTTTCCGCTATTTCAATAACACTTTGAACATGCATAGTGGCTCTCCGGAACAGAGAAGAACACCGTCAATATTTTCAGAATACGACAACATGAATCTATTTCTTATACAGCGACATGAGCTTCGGCGATTTCTCTTCTCTGCCGGAGACGCCTTACAATTCCGAACTCTATCTCAGGATTTTCGTTCTGAATATATCCAGATGGATATACTCCGGCCTTGTTTCTTCGGGTTTTCTTGAGGCAAAAGACACCGGGCACAGCGTCCCGTCGCTGCGGATTGATGTTTCTTGAAGGGGAACCTCAGAGCGTCGGCGCGGTCATCACGGGCTTTTCGGCAGCCTGTTGGCCAGATTGGCCAGCTCGACACGCGTCGAGATGCCGAGCTTGCTGTAGATGCTGTGGAGATGCAGCTTGACCGTGCCCGGCGATATGCCGAGGCGGGCGCCGATCTCCTTGCTTCGAATGCCCGAGGCCGCAAGGCGCGAGACTTCGATCTCGCGCTGTGTCAGGAGGTCGACGCCCCGGGTCTCTACGGCCTCCTGTGCGCGTATCCGCTCGATCGCGGACTTGAGCGCCTGGTCCTGGAAGTAGGTCTTGCCGGCGGCCACGACATTCATGCAGTCGAGCAGGGTGTCCGGCGCCTGCTCCTTGAGAACGATCCCGTTCACCCCAAGTCTGATCGCTTCGCCGAGCTGATCGTCACCGATGTCCGCCGTCAGGATGACGATCGCGACTTGTTGTCCATGGGCACCGCGCAACCGGCGTATGAATTCGAGCCCATCCATTTGCGGCATGCGAAGGTCGGCGACGACGATGTCGGCCGCCCGCTCGGACAGGACCTGCAACGCATCGGTCGCCCGCTCGCAGGTCGCCACCACCTCCCAGCCGGGCACGGTCTCGATCAGCCGGCGCAGCCCGTCGAGCACGATCAGATGATCGTCGACGACGACCGCGCGCAGCGCTATTGCGGCATTGGCAGCATGACCACCACCCGAGTCCATTCCGCTATCCTTTCTATCGCAAGCTTTCCACCACGCGCCGTCGCCCGTTCCCGCAGGCTTCGGGGGCCGATTTTTTCACGTTCCAGCTCGGCATGGTCAAGACGCTCGGAATAACCGAAGCCGATCCCGTTGTCGTCGATCGTCAGCACGATCGATCCGTTGTCGATCCTGACCGTGATCCTGACCTTCTGCGCTCCGCCGTGCCTGACCGCGTTAGCGGTCGCTTCGGAGGTCATGCGCGCAAGCTCGTAGGTCAGCGCCAGCGGCAGATCGATGCCGGACGGCGGGTCGAACGCGATCGAGACGTCGATTTGCCATTGCTGCCGCAGCCGCGCGGCAACCGCTTCAAGCTGCCGCTCAAGTTGCATTTCGCCGGCAACCTGGAGATTGCCGCCCGGCTCGAGCGCGCGGATGAAGCCGCGAAGTTCCCGCTGCTCTTCGAGCAGCATCGTCTGGATCGCCTCCAGGCGTTCGGCAATTACATCCGGGCCCGCATCCTTGAGCTTGCGCAGCGACTGAAGCTGCAGCGCAGTGCCCGCAAGCGCCTGAAGCACGCCGTCGTGCAGATCGCGACCGATGCGGATGCGCTCGTCCACGGCCGCCTCGTCGCTCAGTCGTCGCACCAGGATCGCCTGTTCGAACAGCGCCTTCACCCTGTCGGCGATGATTTCCGCGATCGCCACGTCGTCGAGCGTGAGCGCGGGCGGCTCCAATACGAAGAGGCGTGCCTGCAGGTCGTCGACCTGGAAAAAGGTCGAGACTGCCGAGTTGATCTTGAAAGCCTCGACGAGAGCCGGCGAGATCGGCGGCTCGGGGTCCGTCCATTGATGAAACCGCCCCTCGCCCGCATGGACGAGAAGGCGACCGCGGGTGGCCTCGATGATCAGCAGGCTGCTGCGCAGCAATTTCTCGTCGGTCCAGGAGCCGAAGGCATCGGGCGGCATCTGCGTGACCTCGAGTTCGCCTTCGTTCCACAAGGCCACATAGGTCCAGGGCTCCTCCGCGTCGGTCCACAACAGGAGCGCCCGCGGCACCAGCATCACATGAGCGGCATAGTCGAGTGCCGCGCGCGCGGGCCACTCGCGGCCGCGCGGCTGGCTCGGTGTCCTCTGGACCAGTCGCAGGAGCTCGGCCCGGACGGCTTCCTGGTGCGCGCCGAGCCAGACGAGCAACGTCGCAGCGACGAGTATGAAGAGAATCCGCGATGCGTTCGTGGTCGTATCTTGATCCGGATCGAACAGGTCGCCGGTGTCGAAGTAGCCGAGGTAGAGCAACGCCGCCAGACAGACGAGACCGGTATAGAGCGCCCCGCGCCAGCGCCAATGCAGCGTCGCGGAAAGCAACGTGAACGGCATCAGCATGAAGAACGGGCTCGCCGGACCGTCGGTCATCGACATGAAGGTCGCGAAGGCGGCGACATCGATGATGTGGCGCACCAGCGTTCCCCGCACCCGGGAAATCTCCGTGCGCCAGACGAGGTAGGCCGCCGCGAGCGCGTAGAAGAGATAGCCCATCAGCAGGAAGTAGATGGGCTCGGGCGGCAGCGGTACGTGAACGGAATCAAGCCAGGCGATCCACACGCTGCCGGCGGCCAGCAGGATCCGCCCGACGGCGATCACCTTGTCGGAGCGCGCCCGGAAGGTGTTCGCCCAGACCTTGCGGCCGGAGGCCTGGTCCACGTCTATCGGCGCGCCTGCCACGTGCGGCGGCGGGGCCGCCGCCGGGCTCACGGGGCGGGCGCTGAAACGATCTGACGGCTCAGGCTTCATGCCATGTCTCCGCTCTGCGCCGCCCCTCGGAAAACAACCCTGCGCGTGACGAGCGAGAATAAATCATATCGCGGCCCTGGACCGGCGCCAGCCGCATCTTCGACGAAGGCGACGGCACGGCCCTGGCGGCCGCTACAATCTGCATATTCAAGTGTCGCCAGCATACGCTCGTCCTGTCCAGCGCTCAAATGCATTCGCCACCAGTATAGCCAAGGTTACGGACACGCGCCCGGACCTCACGAACCTTGCCTCCTCGCAGGCATGCCTTGGAACAAGACCGACCAGCGGGCATCGGCCCGAGTATCAGGCGCCTGCGCCAAGAATCGGAAGGCGGCTATGACCTTCTATATCCATTGGCATATTGACCTATCCGAGTATTTGCCGCTCATATTCTCTCAATATAAATGACTAAAAAGTTTTTCATTCGTCGGCACAGTGAAAATTGTGCGTTTTTTAGCTAACCGCTTTGAGGTGGGAAGCAATGAGCATTTCTCACGGATCACTCAACGAGAAGCTCCCGGAAGGACCGTCGAACAGAAGTTTCGGCTATACCGTCGGCGGCATCCTCATACTGATCGCCCTCGTGAAATGGTGGCGGGCTTCCGAGATAACCACGGTGACGGCGGTCATTGCCGTGATCGGCGCGGTTCTTGTCGTCCTGGCGTTCATCGCGCCCTCGACCCTGACGCGCGCCAACCACCTCTGGATGCAGCTCGGTCTCGTCCTTTTCAAGATCGTCAATCCCGTCGTGATGTTCCTGATCTACGTCACGACGTTCTTGCCGATCGGCTTCTATCTCAGGCTGCGCGGGCATGACGCGCTGGCCGCACAGTTCGACAAGAACGCCAAGACCTATTGGATCGACAAGCCACAGGGCGAAGCTGCCCAGGCAACGATGAAAAACCAGTTCTGAATTTTGAAGAACCTATCCCTTATTGTATCGGACAGAGGACACGAAAATGGACCTTGCTAGGGAACTCCTGTCTTACATGGGCCACCGGAAGAAATACTGGTTGCTGCCGATCCTGGTCATGACGACCATCTTCGGAACCCTGGTGGTACTGACGCAGGGAACGGCTGTCGCCCCCTTCATCTACACGCTGTTCTGAGGCGGCTCGATCGTGCGTATCCTCGGTATCTCGGCCTTTTACCACGATAGCGCGGCCGCGCTCGTCGAAGACGGGCGCATCGTAGCCGCCGCGCAGGAAGAACGCTTCACGCGCCGGAAACACGACCCGGATTTTCCGGCGCGGGCAATCGAATACTGCTTGTCGGAAGCAGGCTGCACCATGAACGACATCGATCATGTCGTCTTCTACGAAAAGCCGTTCCTGAAGTTCGAGCGGCTCGTCGAGACCTATCTTGCGACAGTGCCGCACGGCTTCAGTTCGTTCCGCGTGGCGATGCCGGTCTGGATCAAGGAAAAGCTGTTCCAGAAGACGATGCTGCGAAAGGATCTCGGCAAGCTCGCCGGCAAGAAGGAATGGGACGGCTCGCTGCTTTTCACCGAGCACCACCAGTCCCATGCGGCCAGCGCCTTCTTCCCCTCGCCCTTCGCATCCGCCGCCGTCCTCACCATGGATGGCGTCGGCGAGTGGTGCACCACGTCGCTTGCCCATGGCCACGACAATCGCCTCGACTTCCTGAAGGAAGTGCATTTCCCGCACTCCCTCGGCCTGCTCTATTCGGCCTTCACCTACTATACCGGCTTCAAGGTCAATTCGGGCGAGTACAAGGTCATGGGGCTCGCGCCCTATGGGCGGCCGCGGTTCGCGCAGACGATCCTCGACAACCTGATCGATCTCAAGGAGGACGGCTCCTTCCGTCTGGACCAGCACTATTTCGGCTATTGCACGGGCCTGAGGATGACCTCGCCGGCCTTTCACGATCTCTTCGGAGGCGAGCCCCGCAAGCCGGAAGCGCCTCTGACCCAGCGTGAGATGGACCTGGCGGCCTCGGTGCAGGTCGTGACCGAAGAGGCGGTCATGCGGCTCGCGCGCTTTGCCCGGCGCCAGACGGGCGAGAAGAACCTATGCCTTGCGGGCGGCGTCGCACTCAACTGCGTCGCCAACGGCAAGCTGCTGAAGGCCGGGATCTTCGACGACATCTGGATCCAGCCTGCCGCCGGCGATGCGGGTGGCGCGCTCGGAGCAGCGCTTTCCGTTTGGTACGAGTACCTCGGGAGCACGCGCACGACGAAGGATGGCGACGCGATGTCCGGCTCCTATCTCGGACCTGCTTTCGAGCAGGGCGAGGTCGAACAGCGGCTTGCCGCCGCGGGCGCCAAGTTCGAGGTCCTCTCGGACGAGGACGTTACCTCGTCCACGGTTTCGGCGCTGGCCGAGGAAAAGGCCGTCGGTTGGATGCAGGGTCGAATGGAATTCGGCCCGCGCGCACTCGGCGGGCGCTCCATCCTCGGCGATGCACGCTCTCCGACCATGCAGAAGATGCTCAACCTTAAGGTCAAGTACCGCGAGAGCTTCCGCCCCTTCGCTCCGTCGGTAAGGCGCGAGGACGTCGCCGACTGGTTCGACATCGACAAGGACAGCCCGTACATGCTGCTCGTCGGCGACGTGCTGGAAAGCCGGCGCCTGCACGCCAACCATCCGCAGGAGAATCTGTTCGGCATCGATCTCCTCAACGTGCCGCGATCGGAAATTCCGGCTGTGACGCATGTCGATTACTCCGCCCGTATCCAGACGGTGCACCGCGAAACCAATCCGCGCTATTGGGAGCTTTTGACACGCTTCAAGGCGCGCACCGGCTGCCCGGTGCTCGTCAATACGAGCTTCAATGTGCGTGGCGAGCCAATCGTCTGCAATCCGGAAGACGCCTATCGCTGCTTCATGGGAACGGAGATCGAGCGCCTCGTCGTCGGCAATTGCGTGCTGAAGAAGGAAGAACAGCCGGCGCATCTGAAGCAGGATTACAAGGAAAACTTCGAGCTCGACTAGGACGGCCGGGCTAAGTTGCTGCCATTCAAGACACCGGGTCGCAAGCGGCGGCCCGGTGTCTCATCATTCTGCGCGCATCCGCGAAGCGCCTCGGCCGGACTGCGGAACGCCGAACTCGCTCGTCAGCAGTTTCACGAAGAACGGAACCAGGCCGGACTTGGCGCGCGACTTGTCGAAGGCGACCTGGAACGGCGCCTTGTAGCTGAAGAGATCCGGGCGGATCGGCCGCAGCAGCCCCTGGCTGACATAGCGGCTGGCGAAGTGATCGGGCAGGTAACCCAGATAGCGGCCCGACAGGATCAGCCGCGCCTCCGCCTCCATGTCGCTGACCGTCGCGCGCGGATTGGCGATCGAGAAGATCTTGAGGTCGCGGGCATTCCAGTAGGAGCGACCGATCAGATTGTAGGACCGGATGTCATCGATCTCGATCGTGCTGTCGTCGCGGGAAAACAACGGATGTTCTGCGCCGCAATAGAAGCGCTGCGTCTCCTCGTAAAGATCGACATATTCGAGCCCCAGCGTCGTGCGCGGGAAGCTGGCGATCGCGATGTGAAGCTCGCCCGTTATCACGTCGCGCAGCAGTTCATGCGGCGGCCGGGTGACGATCGAAAGCGCCACTTCGGGTGCTTCGTCCGTCATCCGGGCAAAGACACGATTGAGGCGGGAGGCCGGGTCCGAAAGGGTGTTGTCGATGAGGCCTATCGAGAGCGTGCCGTTCAGCCGGTGCTGCAAGCCCTTCATGCGGATATCGAACTGGTCGATCGTACCGAACAGCCGCTTCGCCTCCTCGTAGACGGCGCGCCCCTCCTCGGTGAGGCGGAAACCGGACCGGCCCCGCTGGCAGAGGATCAGGCCCAGGCGGCTCTCCAGCGCCGAGATATGGTTGGAAATCGTCGAGAGCGACAGGTTGAGCTCTCCCTGCGCTGCCGCAAAACCGCCTGCCTCGACAATCGTCACAAAAATCCGCAGCAGCCGCACATCCAACGAATCCAACGCCATTCCAACGCGCCTTTAGCTTCAAAGATCTCAAAGTGAAGCACAATTATTATGTATTTTCATGCACTAAGCTACTGCCTGTTTCCTTTAATCGTAGCCGATTAAAGGATAAAAACATGCAGCAACTCAAAGTTCTACAGCGACCTTTGCGCGTCTGATAAGACGCGCGGCGCTGTAGTGTCGCCAGCCGTCCCGGCATGACAAATCGGCCGGCGCCATGGGCGCCGGCCGAACTGGTCAAGACAAGGTACGGTCTACCGACCACAGGCTTCCTGCCTCGATCGCCGTCACCGCGCAGGCGATAAATCGGGACGGACGCCTCCGCTCCGCAGTCAGGGCCGGCGATAGACCTCGTTTCCGGCGAGATAGGTCGCCTCCACCTTGCGTTCGCGGATCGAGCGGTCGAGCGGATCCGGCAACGTGCCGTCGATCACGACGAAATCCGCCCACTTGCCGACGCTGATCGAGCCGATCTCAGCTCCCCAGGGCGTCATGTCCGCACCGGCCTGCGTCAGGCCATGCAGCGCCTGGTCGAAGCTGACGGCCTGTTCCGGATGCCAGGGACCGTCACCGAGGCCGAACGGGCTCTCGCGGAAGACGGCGTCGTTGATCTGGGTGAGCGGGCTCAGCGGCGATGTCGGCCAGTCCGAGCCGAACACCAGCGGCACGCCGGCATCGAGCATCGAATGCCAGACATAGGCCCGCGGCTCGCGATCCGTGCCGATGCGTTCGGTGATGTATTTGCCGATCGTACCGGTCGCATGGTTCGGCTGCATCGAAGCGACGACGCCGAGATCCTTGAAGCGCTGGATGTCCTTGGTCTCGACCACTTCGATATGCTCGATGCGGTTGGGCTGCTGCCGCGGCACCGACGCTTCGGCGAAGGCGTCGAGCACCAGGCCGACGCCGCCGTCACCGATCGCATGCACCGCTGTCGGGAAGCCGTTTTCGTTGGAGGCCCTGATGGCTGCCGCCAACTGTTCCTTGGTTTCGAAGGGCTTGCCCTTCCAGCCGTGCTGGTCGGAATAGTCCGCATGCATATAAGCGGTGCGCGTCGAGAGCACGCCGTCGATCACCGACTTGGTGTAGCCGAGCTTGAGCAGCGGCCCCTTGACCTCCTGCTCGCCGGAATCGGCAGCCACCTTGTCGACCTCGTCGCGATCCTTGACCGCTGCCGCGATCTTCTTCGGGTCGCCCTCGAAGAAGCCGTACCAGACGCGGAGCGGCAACTTCTTCTCGGCGAGGATGGCAGCATAGTCATGGACGGCAGCGAGATCGGACATGTCGTTGACGCCGGTGATGCCGAGGCTGTTGGCAAACTTCATCGTTTGCAGCAGGGCTTTGCGGCGCTCCGCATCGGGAACCACCGGCCGATGCTTCTCGACGAGATCGCCGGCGCTTTCAAGCAGAATGCCGCTCGGCTCGCCCTTGTCATTCAGCACGACCTCGCCGCCCTCCTCGACCTTGGAGGTCGCGGTCACACCGCCCACTTCGAGTGCCTTGGAATTGACCCAGTAGGAATGGAAATCGATGTCGCGCAAAATCACGACGCGATCCGGCACCACTGCGTCGAGATCTTCCTTGGTCGGCAGCTTGCCTTCGCCGAGCGTGTAGTCCCAGCCGCCACCCATCAGCCATACGCCCTTGGGTAGGCGCTGATCGGCCTCCTTGATCTTTTGAAGCCAGGTCTTCTTGTCCGGGATGTAGGAGAGGTCGACACCGGTCACCATGTCCATGCCCGACGTCAAGTGCGTGTGGCCGTCGATGAAGCCCGGCGTCACCGTCTTGCCGCCGGCGTCGATCACCTTGGTCTCGGCGTCGGCCAGCGCCTTGATCTCGTCATTGCTGCCGATCGCGGTGAACTTGCCGCTCTCGACGGCGAATGCCTGGGCCTTCGGTTTGCCCTGATCGACGGTGCGCACGTCGCCGTTGAGCACGATCAGGTCAGGTGCTGCCCAAACCGGCTGCGCCGTGCAAACCATGATTGCCAGAACGGACGTTGCGCCCAGGGCCCGGGTTACTGCTGCCAATGTCATGAAATCCTCCTCCCGCGGCTGCATCCCTCCACCCCCGGCGAGCCGCGCGGCACCGGCGTTGTCAGAATGATGCGGCAAGGGAGGAGGATAGCGATATACTCCCTCGGGCTAGGTTTGCGGCGTGCGGCATGTAGACGGGACGGTGGCGCCGCTTTCATGTCTCCTGCTGAAGACACAGCAACGCCGGCGCCCGAACGAGACGCATCCAGCGTTACAAGCGGCTGTCCAAGGCGGCAGCGCACCTCAAGCGGCGCAAAGGCCCGCACGGCGCGAGTGAACATCCCGCAACCCGCGAGAGACGAGGAGGTTAGGGAAGCGTCCGGCTGGCGCCCTGGCTTCCCCTTGGCCGGCCGACCGGCTCAGCCCTCAGCTAAAGAGCGCCTTCAGGCGCGGCCAAAGACCAATGGCTGCGCGCACCCGCCGGGCGGCATAGGCGGCACGCACCGAACTGCCGAAATTGCAGTCGCAGACGATGTCGTGCAGCTGATGATCCGATATTTCGAAGAAGCGTTTTGCTTCGCCGTAGCTGTCGTCGGCGAGCCCCGCGAGCCGCAATTGCGGATCCTCGAAAGCGACGGTCATGGGGGAACCGTTGACCTGCATGGCCTGGCGAACGGCAGCGGTCGCACGCTCGGTTCCGGAAAGCGTGCCCAGCCGACGGTCGGGGTTGCTTTCCAGGAGTTCGGCCCACCGCTGGAGCCGTTCCGTTCTCGTCATGACGGGATCGGGACGAATTTCGGCGAGCGCCTGCAACTGTTCAAGTGTTTGATGCTTCATCGTCGTCTCTCCTAGTGCGAAGATGCGACCGCGGTACGCGCCCCTGCATACCGGGGTCGCCGTTCCTCAAACTCGCCAGGGGGAACCGCAGTTCCCTGGCCGGAGAAAAAAAGACTGCTTGCGCGTACCGCTGCGCGAACAGCGCCAGAAGACCCAACTTCCGCTGGCGGAAACGCGCGAAAATACCGCCTCGAAGAGGCGCCCTCGCCGCTAGAAGCGCGCCCCCGTTGCTATTCCGATTGTCGCTGGCGAGACGTATGCTTTCTCGGGAACGTTTTTGCCGGATCCGCATCTAACGGCGGTTTGGAGGTGGATGATGAAGGATGCTTTGCGGACAATGCGCGCCACGGCGGAAGCGGACCATTTGACGGACGAGGCTCTCGTCGAGCGTGCGCTTGCCAGGGATCCGGACGCCTTCCGGATCATCATGACCAGGCACAACCAGCGGCTTTTTCGCATCGCACGCGCTGTCGTGCGCAACGACAGCGTCGCGGAGGATGTGGTGCAAGAGGCCTATCTGCGCGCCTTCGAACATCTGGAAACGTTCCGTGGCGACGCCAGCCTCGCCACCTGGCTGCATCGCGTCGTGCTGAACGAGGCGCTCGGGCGCCTGCGCAGGTCGGCGACGCGACGGGAGGTTCCGCTTCCAACGGACGGGGCCGGCGCCGAGATCGTGCCTTTTCCCAATGCCGCAAGCGCAGACGATCCGGAACGCAGCCTCGCGCAGCGGCAGATCCTGCGGCTGGTGGAAGAGGCCGCCGACGCGTTGCCGGAGGCCTTCCGCCTGGTCTTTATCGCCCGGGTGATCGAAGCGATGAGCGTGGAGGAAACCGCAGCCCTCCTCGGCATCAACCCGAAGACGGTTAGAAGCCGTCTGCACCGCGCCCGCCAGCTCCTGCGCCAGCAGATCCATCGCCAGGTCGGACCGGTGCTCCTGAACGCCTTCCCCTTTGCCGGCCGCCGCTGCGCCCGGCTGACGGAGGCGGTCATGAACCGGCTCGGACTGTCAGGCTGACATTTTCGGGAACCTTCGCGGGCGGCGCGCATCCAACGGGTGTCATCCACCAAGACCGGCAGCAAGCCTCGCCGGAAAAGGAGTTTCCGATGTATGCCCGCCTCACTTCAGCCCTCGCCTTCGCCTGCCTCATCAGTGGCGCTGCCCTTGCGGCCGACACCAAGGTCACCGATCCGCAGATCGCCCATATCGCCTACACCGCCGGCGTCATCGATATCGAAGCCGCCAAGCAGGCCCTGAAAATCTCGAAGGACAAGGAGGTCATCAGCTTTGCCAACGACATGCTGCGCGACCACGAAGCCGTGAACCAGCAGGCCCTCGATCTCGTCAAGAAATTGAAGGTGACGCCCGAGGACAACGACACCAGCCGCGCACTGACGAAAGCGGCAACTGAAGAGCGCGAAGAGCTGGCGAAGCTCAGCGGCGCCGACTTCGACAAGGCCTATGTCGCCAACGAGGTAGCCTACCACAAGCAGGTCAATGGCGCGCTTGAAACCCTGCTCATTCCCTCCGCGAAGAATGCCGAGCTCAAGGACCTGCTGGAGACCGGCCTCAAGCTGTTCCAGGGTCATCAGCAACATGCCGAGCATGTCGCGGCCATGATGAAATAGGCGGCGCCAAGATGCAGACGCTGAGCCTTGGTGCCCTTTGCGGCCTGGCGTTGATATTGGCCGTGCCGCCGGCGCAGGCGGAAACCATCCGGATCACGATCGACAAGCTCGTCTTTTCGCCGGTCGAGATCAGCGCCGCCGTCGGCGACGTGATCGAGTGGCAGAACAACGACGTCATGGCCCACACGGCGACGGCCAAGGGTGACTTCGACGTCGTGATACCGCCGAAAAAGACCGCCACGCTTACGGTCGGCAAGGCCGGCACCTTCGACTACTACTGCCGCTTTCACCCGAACATGAAGGCGCGGCTGCAGGTGCGACAATGAGCTGAAAGATGCTGAGGACGGCGGTGCGACAGGATCGACGCGCCCCGCCGTTCACGGCGAAGTCACCGGAGGCCGTCTGTATCCAGAACTGGAATCGTGCCATGAAGCGGTCGGTTTCATTCGACAGGCGGCACACGACCATGAAGAAGATCGGCTTTCTTTCCTTCGGACACTGGACGCCCTCGCCGCAGTCGCAGACGCGATCGGCGGCCGATGCCCTGCTGCAATCGATCGACCTTGCCGTTGCGGCCGAGGAACTGGGCGCGGACGGTGCCTATTTCCGCGTCCATCACTTTGCCCGCCAGCTCGCCTCGCCGTTCCCGCTCCTGGCAGCGGTCGGCGCAAAGACGAGCCGGATCGAGATCGGCACCGCCGTCATCGACATGCGCTACGAGAACCCGCTCTACATGGCCGAGGACGCCGGTGCCGCCGACCTCATCGCCGGCGGACGCCTGCAGCTCGGCATCAGCCGCGGCTCGCCGGAGCAGGTGATCGACGGCTGGCGCCACTTCGGCTACCAGCCGTCCGAGGGCGAGACCGAGAGCGACATGGCGAGACGGCACGCGGAGGTGCTGCTCGACGTGCTGCGCGGCGAAGGTTTCGCCGAACCCAATCCGCGGCCGATGTTCCCCAATCCTCCCGGCCTGCTGCGGCTCGAGCCGCATTCCCAGGGCCTTCGGGAGCGCATCTGGTGGGGCGCAAGCTCGAATGCCACGGCCGTCTGGGCCGCCAAGCTCGGCATGAACCTGCAGAGTTCGACACTGAAGGACGATGAAACCGGCCTGCCGTTCCACGTCCAGCAGGCCGACCAGATCCGCGCCTACCGGGAAGCCTGGAAGGCGGCGGGGCACATACGCGAGCCGCGTGTCTCGGTCAGCCGCAGCATCTTCGCGCTGGTGGACGATCGCGACCGCATGTATTTCGGCGGCGGCAACAAGCAGGAAGACCAGATCGGCTTCATCGACGACAAGACGCGGGCGATATTCGGGCGCAGCTACGCTGCCGCACCGGATGTGCTGGTCGAGCAACTGGCGAAGGACGAGGCAATTGCCGAGGCCGATACGTTGCTCCTGACCGTGCCGAACCAGCTTGGCGTCGAATACAACGCCCACGTGATCGAGGCGATCCTCAAGCACGTCGCGCCGGCCCTTGGCTGGCGCTAGCGACAGGCGACGCCTCAAACTCCAGGCATCTGCAATAGGCATCTGAATTCAGGCGCCCGGCCGGGAGCGCGGCTGTACGGCCGCGCCCCTTCACTTAGCTGCTCCTTCAAGGAACCTGCGGCGGATGTGCGACGCCCAGATAGTAGTCGCCCTGTCCGCCGCTCTGGTACTCACCCGTATAGCGCTGGCGGGCGTCACCCAACGTGCGTGGCGGCGGGCGATAGATGTAGCCCGGCGCCGGGTCGACATACGGGTCGAC
The DNA here is from genome assembly GCF_002007205.1 of Ensifer adhaerens. Taxonomy (GTDB): domain Bacteria; phylum Pseudomonadota; class Alphaproteobacteria; order Rhizobiales; family Rhizobiaceae; genus Ensifer; species Ensifer adhaerens_D. Next base: position 66,773 of record NZ_LAZS01000009.1, on the reverse strand, counting down.
ATAGATGCTGCCGGTCGGCATCGGGTCGACGTAGACCTGCGGTGCGGGCTCTACATAGACCGGGCCGGGCGCGGGTTCGACATAGTAGGGTTGCCCGTAGAGAACCCGGTTCTGGGTGCCCGGCGGATTGTGCGGATCGATGCCGGTGTAGAAGCCGTTGGCGAGCGCCGGTGCTGCCGTGCCAAGGGCAAGAACGATTGCGGCGAATTGCATTCCCTTCGAAAGCTTCATGACGTTGCTCCTGTCTCGGCTCGGCATCCGGCCCACCGGGCAGCGTCGCCCCCGGTGGATGCGGATTGCGACAGAATAACGCGTGATCGCTGCAACCGTTCCGCAAGCGGCCTTAGTGCAGTCCGAAGACGCCGAGCAGTTCTTCGCGCTGTCGCACGAACGCGCGGGCGCTGCGATCGCGCGGCCGCGGCAGGTCGATCTCGATCAACCGGGGTTCGCCGCCCTTTTCGCGCGGCAGGATGAGGATGCGATCGGCGAGATAGATCGCCTCCTCGAGGTCGTGGGTGACGAGCACCGTCGTCACGTCCTCGTCGCGCCAGATGCGTGCGAGCTCCTGCTGCATGCTGATCTTGGTCATGGCGTCTAGCGCACCCAGCGGTTCGTCGAGCAGCAGGATTTCGGGCTGGACCGCGAGCGCGCGGGCAATGCCGACGCGCTGGGCCATGCCGCCCGACAGTTGCCGCGGATAGGCGCCTTCGAACGGTTGCAGGCCGACCAGCTGGACGTAGCGCCGCGCCCGATCCCGCGCCTCCGCTCGGGAGAGACCACGCGTCTCCAGCCCGAAGCCGACATTGTCGAGTACGGTCAACCAGGGCAAAAGCCGCGGCTCCTGGAAGATCACCGCCCGGTCGGTGCCGACGCCTCGCGTCAGCTTGCCATCGATCAGCACTTCACCATCATCCGGATCTTCGAGCCCCGCCAGCACCCTGAGCAAGGTCGTCTTTCCCGAACCGCTGGCGCCGACGATGGCAAGTGTCTCGCCGGAGCGGATATGGAGGTTGATGTTCCTCAGAACGGGCAATGGCGCGCCGTTCAGGCGGTAGGACTTGGAGAGGTGACGGATCGTCACCTCTCCGCGGCCGAGGTTTTGGGCATCGCTCATGGGAGATCCTCAGTTGCTGGCCGCTGCGCCGTCGACGGCAAAGAGCACGTCCTTGGGCGCCAACTGGCCCTGCTTGAGCTTGCCTTCACGCACAAGCACGTCGATCCAGAACTGCAGGTCGCGCTCGACCGGCAGACCGCCGGCACGCACGCCATAACCGCGGAAATACTGCGCGATATCGGGGTTTTCACCGCGCGCCTTCAGCGTCTTGGCAAGAAGATCTTTCGTTTCTGCCGGGTGCTCGCGGGCATAGTCGAGCGCGCGGGCCGACTGCAGGACGAAGGTCTTTGCGGCCTCCGGGTGCTCCTTTACGAAATCCCGGCGCAGCACGACGAAACCGCCGGCGATCTCGCCGAGCACATCCGTATCGTCGAAGATCGCGCGCAGGCCGCCGTTCTTGCGGGCGGCACCCTCGAAGGTCGTCTGCCAGTAGCCGAAGGCGGAGATATCCACCTGGCCCGAGCGCAGAACCTGCTCCAGTTGCGGGCCGGGAACGACGACCTGATTGGCCGCATCGGTCGGCAGGCCGACCGAATGCAGCGCCTCGCGGATCGTATAGTCGAGGTGCGCGCCCAGCGTGTTGACGGCAATGCTCTTGCCGGCAATGTCCTTGATGCTTTTGATCGGGCTGTCTTCCAGCACGTAGAAGATCGACTGCACCTCGTCGTTGATGCCGTTGGAGGGATAGGCGGCGACGAAATCGTTGCCGCTGATGATCGAGTTGAGGACGGCGGAGGTTGCTGCGCTGCCGATCTCGACGTCGCCGGAGGCCAACGCGATCAGCGAAGCCGGCCCGCCGGTGGCGTAACCGACGCTCTCGATGGTGATCCCGGTACCATCGAAATAGCCGAGCTCCTGGGCGAGCTCATGCGCCGACAGGCCGCCTTGGCTGGCGAGATAGCGCAGCGTGACGGCGTCGGCGGCAACAGCCGGTGCCGCAAGGCCGAGCGTGACTGCTGCCGAGAGAAGGAGATTGCGGGGATGGAAAGTCATCTCGATATCCTTTCGAGGGAGAGTTGGAAAAGGCGGTCAGGCGTTCGGTGCAGACCAGCGGCAGAGATTGCGCTGGACGAGAACGAGCAGCGCGTTGGCGGCGAGCCCGAGCAGGGCAAGCAGCAGGATCGACGCAAACATCAGCGGGATCTGGAAGTTGTACTGGGCGTTCATCACCTGGAAGCCGATGCCCTTGTTCGCGCCGATCATCTCGGCGGCAATGAGGAGAAGCAGCGCCGTGGTGGCCGAGAGCCTGAGGCCGACGAAGATCGCAGGCACGGAGGCGGGCAGAACCACGCGGCGGAAGACGGCAAGCGAACCGGCACCGTAGGTGCGGGCCATCTCGATCAGCTTCCTGTCGACCTCCTTGACCCCGCCAATCGTCGACAAGAGGATCGGAAACAGCGTCGCCCAGAAGATCACGAAGACCTTCGACGTTTCGCCGAGACCAAGCAGGAGGATGAAGACCGGGTAAAGCGCCAGCGCCGAAGTCTGGCGGAAAAGCTGCAGTATGGGGTCGAGCGCCTGCTCCACGAGACGAACCTGCCCCATGAACAGGCCGAGCGGAATGCCGACCGCGACGGCGGCGGCAAAGGCGATGCCCGATCGCTGCAGGCTGATGGCGATGTCGTCGAGCAGCGCACCGCCGGCAAGGCCGTCCCAAAGGGCAGAGAGGATCACGTCGAGCGGCGGAAAGACCGCCGCATTGACCCAGCCCACGGTGCTCGCAATCTGCCAGAAGGCCAGAAACGCGAGCACGAGGCCGTAGCGGGCGACGATCGCGCCGAGCAGGCGCCGCCCGCGCGGCTCGACACGCGGCCTCTGATGCGCGACTGGCGGGATCGAGCTCCTGGCGTGCACCTCGCGGCGCGTCGTCCCGAAGCCTGCGGCAAGCGAGGTGTTGACGGTTTCATAGGACATGATCGAACCTCATTCCGCTGCCTGAACGGCCGAGCGGGCGGCGGTCCAGCGGTTGACGGGAACGGGCAGGCCGAGATTTTCGCGCAAGGTTCTACCCTCGTATGCGGTGCGGAACAGGCCGCGACGCTGCAACTCCGGAATGACCAGCTCGACGAAGTCGTCGAGCGCCGTCGGGAACCATGGCGGCAGGATGTTGAAGCCATCGGCGGCTTCGTTTTCGAACCATTCCTGCAGCGTGTCGGCGATCTGCCCGGCGGTACCGACGATCGTGTAATGGCCACGCGCCGACGCGATCCACTGATAGAGCTGGCGAATGGTGAAGTTGTTCTCGTCGGCGATCTGGCGGATCAGCGCCTGCCGGCTCTTCATGCCCTCGGTCGGCGGCGCCGGCGGCAGCGGCCCGTCGAGATCGTAGCCGCGAAGATCGAGCGTCCCTCCGGTCAGGCCATTGAGCAGGCCGATACCGTCCTCTTCGACGATGAGCGAGGTCAGCCGCTCGTATTTCTCCCGCGCTTCGGCCTCCGTCCGGCCGACGAAGGGCGAGACACCGGGCATCACCAGGATATGGTCGGGATTGCGGCCAAGACCGCGGGCGCGGGCCTTGATGTCGCGATAGAATTCCTGCGCCGTCTCGATGTGCTGGTGTGCGGTGAAGATGACCTCCGCCGTTGCCGCCGCGAGCCCGCGGCCGTCGTCGGACTGGCCGGCCTGCACGATGATCGGATGCCCCTGCGGCGAGCGCGAGATGTTGAGCGGGCCGCGCACCTTGAAGTGTTCGCCGCGGTGATCGGTGTCGTGCAGCTTCGCCGGATCGAAGAAGACGCCCGTTTGCTTGTCGCGGATGAATGTATCGTCCTCGAAACTGTCCCACAGCTTCTTGACGACATCGACATGCTCGGCCGCGCGCCGGTAGCGTTCGGCATGGGGAAGCTGCGTGTCGCGGTTGAAATTCTGCGCCGTCGGATCGCCCGTCGTCGTCACCACGTTCCAGCCGGCGCGGCCGCCGGAGATGAGGTCGAGCGACGCGAACTTGCGCGCCGTCGTATAGGGCTCCTCATAGGTCGTCGACGAGGTGGCGATGAAACCGAGATGGGTGGTCAGCGGCGCCAAGGCGGAAAACAGCGTGACCGGCTCGAAGCCGGCGACGCGGGCGTTGCCGCCCTCTCGCGCGCCGCCAAAGCCGATTGCCAGCCCGTCGGCAAGAAAGTAGGCGTCGAACAGGCCGCGTTCCGCGGTCAACGCCAGTTGCTTGTGAAACTCGAAGCTGGTCGCCCCGTCGGCTGGCTGGTCGGGGTGACGCCAGGCCGCGACATGCTGCCCGCCACCGGGAAGAAAGGCTCCAAGCCGGATCTTGCGTGTCATCTCAATCCTCTCCTGTTCTCGCTGCAAACTTGAGGAGATCGCCCCGCCGGCGGCGGAGCCCACATGGCGCCCCGCAACACGCGGCGAACTCCGGCCACGACGGACAGATTACATTATACACTATTTTTATAGAGAAAGGAGATTTCAACGAAGTGCGGCGAGATTGAAATGTTTTTCGTCACTTCGCCGAGTTTGGAGATCGGCGACCGCTGCGCCGCCCGCAAAGTCAATCCGGCCGAAGCGACAGCGCGTGGTTGCTCCGCGAAAATATTCCACTCGGAGTACCTTTCGAGACAAAGGGTTTCTTATCTCGACCAGAATACTCGACTATTTTTCGGACACTTGCGGCGACCGTTGCCAAAAATGCGGCCGCCGCCACACAATGAGAGTGAAAGACGTGTCCCAAGCAACCACCCAATCCTCACCAAAGCCGATTTATGCCTCCTTCGGCTTCCAGGTCCTGGCAGCCATGGTCATCGGCCTGCTGCTCGGCCTCATCGCCCGCAACATCGGCGTCGATGCCAGCGGCAATGCCAACTGGCTGACCGTGACCCTGCAGACGATCGGTTCGATCTTCGTCCAGCTTCTGCGCGCTCTGGTGCCGCCGCTCGTCTTTACCGCCATCGTCGCCTCGATCGCCAATCTGGCGACGCTGCAGAATGCCGCAAAGCTCGTTTGGCAGACGCTGCTGTGGTTCGCGATCACTTCGCTGATCGCCGTCGTCATCGCCATCGCGCTCGGCCTGATCATTCAGCCCGGTGTCGGCTCGGCCGTTTCGCAGGAAGCCGCGAAAGCCCCGTCCTATTCCGGCTCGTGGCTCGATTTCCTGAAGGGCCTCGTGCCTGCCAACATGCTCGGCCTGGAAGCCAGCACCAAGGTCACCGACACGGGTGCCACCACCTCGCTCAATTTCAACGTACTGCAGATCCTCGTCGTCTCGATCGCCGTCGGCGCCGCGGCGCTGAAGGTCGGCGATGCCGCCAAGCCGTTCCTCGCCTTCAACCAGTCGCTGCTTGCCGTTGTGCGCAAGATCCTCTGGTGGGTTATCCGGCTGACGCCGATCGGCACGATCGGCCTGCTCGGTCGCGCCGTCGCCCAATATGGCTGGGAAACCCTGGCGCAGCTCGGCTGGTATGCCGCCGCCGTCTATATCGGCCTTGCGATCGTGCTCTTCGTCGTCTACCCGGCGCTGCTCGTCGCACACGGGCTGAAACCCTCGCGCTTCTTTGCCGGTGCCTGGCCGGCGATCCAGCTCGCCTTCGTCTCGCGCTCCTCGGTCGGCACCCTGCCCGTTACCGAGACGGTGACCGAAAAGAGCCTCGGCGTGCCGCGCGAATACGCCGCCTTTGCCGTGCCGCTCGGCGCGACCACCAAAATGGACGGCTGCGCCGCGATCTACCCGGCGATTTCGGCGATCTTCATCGCACAGTTCTTCGGCCTGCCGCTCGGCATTCAGGAATATGTGCTGATCGTCTTCGTCTCGGTGCTCGGCTCCGCCGCAACGGCCGGCCTCACCGGCGCCACCGTCATGCTGACGCTGACGCTCTCGACGCTCGGCCTGCCGCTCGAAGGCGTCGGCCTGCTGCTCGCGATCGACCCGATCCTCGACATGGGCCGCACGGCGGTCAACGTCGCCGGCCAGGCGCTGGTGCCGACCATCGTTTCCAAGCGCGAGGGCATTCTTAACGAGACCGTCTACAACGGCGACAAGGTCGTCGACGACCTCGAGCCGGTTGGAACGGCGGCGCAGGCTGCCTAACGGCAATGAAAAGGGCATGCGGGCCGTCGGGCCCGCATGCCGTGTTATACTCCAGACATCCGCCTGTTGAGGGATCGGCGATGTCGTCGGCCAGTTTTCATCTTGTCACGGAATGGACGATCGACGCCCCTCTTGAAGACGTATGGCGCGAACTCAGCGCGCCGGAGCGCTGGCCCGAATGGTGGCCCTCGGTGAAACAGGTGACGCTGCTGCAACAGGGTGACGAGCGCGGTGTCGGCGCCATCAGGCGCATGCGCTGGTCGACAGCGCTACCATACGAGCTGGTCTTCGACATGGAGACCGTGAAAGTCGAGCCGCCCTTCCTCATCGAAGGCCGGGCACTGGGCGAACTCGACGGCATCGGCCGCTGGACGCTGCAAGGCGACGGAGCCAGCTGCCGCGTTCGCTACGACTGGATCGTAGAGGTCACAAAACCCTGGATGGTCCGGCTTTCCTTCATCCTCAGGCCCGTCTTTCGCTGGAACCACGGGGTGGTGATGGAGCGCGGACGGCGCGGTCTCCTGCAGCGACTGGCCTGAAAGCAACTACCGGCACGGCCCGAAGGACGCATGGACAGGCGGCTACGGCCCCAGGGCGCGCGCCTCCTGCCTGATGATTTCGCCCAGGCGCCTTGCGCCCGGTCCCGCCGCATCCGGATCCGGGTAGACCAGATACATTGCGCCCCAGCGCTCCGACCCTTCCTTCAGCGGCAGGGGCTTCAGCTGGCCGGCGGCAAGCTCCTCGCGAATCCAGTCCTCCGGATACCAGGCAAAGCCCATGCCCATGCAGGCGGCGCGAATGGAGGTTGCCTTGTGGCTGACCGTCAGCCGCCGCTCCGTCACGCTCCAGACGCTCGGGCGTTGCCTAGCCAAGCCGCTGTCGCGGATCACCAGATGGCGGTGACCCTTGAGGTCCTCGATCCCGAGCTCCCGTTCCAACCGGTGCAACGGGTGGAAGGGAGCGGCGGCGGCAACGGCCCGATAGCGCAGGAGAACCTCGCCCGTGTGACCGGCCGGCAGATTGTCAGCGCAGATCGCAAGGTCGACGGCACCCGCCAGCAGCAACTCGTCCGTTCCGCCCATCACGCTCTCATGGAGCTCGATCCGGGTCTCCGGCGCCTCCTCGCCGAACCGCTCGATGCAGCGCAGGAGCAGCCAGGAGGGAAACAGCCCCTCCACCGCCAGGCTCAGCATCTGCTCCTGACCCTTGGCGAGGTTTTCGGCCGCCCGCTCCAGGCGCGTCGCCTCGTCGACCAGCGACTTGCCGCGTCGGTAGAGAATACGCCCCTCGGTGGTCAAGAGCGCCTTGCGCCCCTCGATCTCGAACACGGCGACACCGAGTCTCTCTTCGATCTGGCGCACCGCATAGCTCACCGTCGACTGCGACTTGTTCAGCGCCTGCGCCGCCTGCGCGAAGCCGCCGGCATCGACCACCGCGATGAAAGTCCGCCACTGATCCAGGGATATACGCAGCATTGATCGATCCAATAGATAGATATACGCCAAAATTCGAACTTTTTTATCGCCTTGGCAGATGTTTGTATAGTTCCAACGAACACAGACAAGCGAGGCCGACATGAACATTCTTCTCGTCACCGCCGATCCGGAAGGCCAGTCCTTCGCCAGATCTCTGGCCGACCGCTACGTCGCCGGCATCCGCGAAACGAAGACCGCAGCGGTCGAACTGGCCGACCTTGCCGCCGAAGGTTTCGACCCGCGCATGACCCGCGCGGATCTGGCTTTCTATCGCGGGCTTGGACCGTTGCCGCAGGACGTCAGGCGCGAACAGCAGCGCGTCGAACGGGCCGACCTCCTGCTGCTGGCCTTTCCGATCTACTGGTGGTCGCTGCCGGCAGTCGCAAAGGGCCGGATCGATCGTGTATTTACCAAGGGCTGGGCCTTCGGCAGCGACGATCGCTTCACCGGACCGCTTTCTGCGAAGCGCGTTCGCCTGATCGCCACCGGCGCCGGGAACCACCGGCTCTACCAGAAGCACGGCTATGAAAGCGCGCTGACCGCCCAGATCGCCCATGGGATCTTCAATTTCAGCGGCGTCACCAATGTCGAGTCGCACCTGTTCCTGGACGTGGAGAGCGGCGACCGCGCGGCGCGGCTGCGCAATCTTGCCACCGCCCACGATCTGGGCCGCGCCTATGCGGAGGGCCAGCACCAGCCTTCCCCCGGGCAACCCCGCCTGCTGCCGGCGACGGCCTGAAGCCGACGGGTCGGCGACCCCCCGAGATCTCATCTTCCATCGTGCACCACCGAACCGAACGCCGCCACAGGCGGCGCGCGAACGAACCCACGCATCCCCTCTCAACCGAACCCCAGACGACAAAGGAAAAAACCATGTCTACCGAAACCCGCGAAATCCATCTGAAGAGCCGTCCGACCGGACTTCCGACCGCAGAAAATTTCGAGATCGCCAGCCGGCGCCTCGACGATCCGAAGCCCGGCCAGCTGCTGGTCCGCAACACCTGGATGTCCGTCGATCCCTATATGCGAGGCCGCATGGACGACCGGAAAAGCTATATTCCGCCGTTCCAGCTTGACGCAGCCATGGATGGCGCCGCCGTCGGCGTGGTCGAACACTCGACCGATCCGGCCTTCTCGGTCGGCGACGCCGTCGTGCATTTCGCCGGCTGGAGGGATTATGCGGTCATCGACGCGGCGACGGCGCGCAAGATCGATCCGGGTCTTCCGGCCCAGGCCTATCTCGGCGCGCTCGGCTTTCCCGGCCTCACCGCCTATGTGGGGCTGACGCGCATCGCCAATGCCAGGCCAGGCGAGACCATTTTCGTTTCGGCGGCCAGCGGCGCCGTCGGCAGCATCGTCGCCCAGATCGCCAAGCTCAGCGGCTTGCGGGTGATCGCCTCGGTCGGCTCATCGGATAAGGCCGCCTGGCTGAAGAACGAGATCGGCGTCGATGCCGTCATCAACTATCGCGAGACGCTCGATCTGACCGAAGCGCTTGCCGCCGCAGCACCTGACGGCATCGACATCTACTTCGACAATGTCGGCGGGGACCATCTTGAGGCGGCGCTTGCGCTCGCCAACGACCACGCCCGCTTCGTGCTTTGCGGCATGATCGCCGGCTACAATGCCGGCGGCGCGGCCGGGCCGCGCAACATCTTCCAGGCGATCGAGAAGCGCATCCGCCTTGAGGGGCTGATCGTTTCCGATCACGTCGATCTGATCCCCGAGTTCGATCGCAAGATGAGCGTCTGGATCAAGGAACGGAAGATCCAATTGCGCGAAACCATCGTCGCCGGCCTGGAAAATGCGCCTGAGGCTTTCCTTGGCCTTTTCAAGGGCGCCAACACCGGCAAGATGCTCGTGCGCCTCTAGAGCATCCTGCCTTCAAGTGGAATCACTTACGGGCGGAAAGATGCTCTAGAATCAAAGTGCTCGAGCGCCCGGCTCCGCATCGGCGAACCGGGTAACGCCTCTCGCAAAGCCAAACCTATGCCCCGCCCGATGGCGGGGCATAGGCGCACCATTTGAGGCGCGGGCGAAGCGCGCGTTCGGGTCGGCGGCACTGTTCGCAGAGACGCCGAACGCATGGTCGCCCATGAACACCGCCAAAAACTCCTCCCTTGAATTATCCTATCCAGGGGGATAGGATACTGGAATGAGCGAGCATAGGCACGACACCCACCCCGATATTGTCAAGCGGCTGAAGCGCGCCGAGGGGCACCTGAAGAGCGTGATAGCCATGATCGAGGGTGGTCGGGCCTGTCTCGACATCGCTCAACAGCTCCACGCGGTGGAGAAGGCGATCAGCCAGGCGAAGCGCACCCTGATCCAGGACCATCTGGACCATTGCCTTGAAGACACGATCGGCGCGCTTCCGCGTGACCAGCGCCACTCCATCGACGAGTTCAAGGCGATCACGAAATACCTCTGAGCGGCGGACGCGCCGCCACTAACCGCCCACCGAGCGAGCCCAACCACCATGCTGCAGACCCTAGCAAACCGGACGTACCGCCGCCTGTTCCTGGCGCAGGTGATCGCCCTGATCGGAACCGGTCTTGCGACCGTCGCGCTCGGGCTTCTCGCCTATGATCTGGCCGGCGCCGAAGCGGGCGCGGTGCTCGGAACGGCGCTCGCGATCAAGATGATCGCCTATGTCGGCGTGGCGCCGATCGCCGCCGCCTTCTCCGAACGGCTTCCACGTCGCGCCATGCTCGTCAGCCTCGATCTCGTGCGCGCAGCCGTTGCTCTCTTCCTGCCGTTCGTGACCGAGATCTGGCAGGTCTATGTGTTGATCTTCGTGCTGCAGTCGGCGTCGGCCGCCTTTACTCCGACCTTCCAGGCAACCATTCCGGATGTGCTGCCGGACGAAAAGGAATACACGCGCGCCCTGTCGCTCTCGCGGCTTGCCTATGACCTCGAAAGCGTCGCAAGCCCGATGCTCGCCGCAGCGCTGCTCACGGTCATCAATTTCCACAGCCTCTTTTCCGGCACGGTGATCGGTTTCCTCGCTTCCGCCGCCTTCGTTGTCTCGGTCGCGCTTCCGAGCCCAAAGGCGACGGAACGGCGCGGCATCTACGACCGGACGACGCGGGGCCTGCGCATCTACCTCGCCACACCGCGGCTCAGGGGTCTGCTCGCGCTCAATCTCGCGGTCTCGGCGGCGGGGTCGATGGTCATCGTCAACACGGTGGTGCTGGTCCAGGCCAAATTCGGACTAACCCAGTCCGACACAGCCGTCGCACTCGCCGCCTTCGGCAGCGGCTCGATGATCGCCGCGCTGCTGTTGCCGCGCCTGCTCGACAGGACACCCGATCGCGTCGCCATGTTTTCGGGCGCGGTGATCCTCACCGCCGGCCTGTTCATCGGCGCCCTCGCTCCAAATTTCGCTTCGCTGCTGCCGCTGTGGCTCGCCATCGGTCTCGGCTATTCGCTGGCGCAGACGCCATCGGGCCGGTTGCTCCGCCGCTCCGCGCAGCCCGAAGACCGGCCTGCGCTCTTTGCCGCCCAGTTCGCCCTTTCGCATGCCTGCTGGCTGATCACCTATCCGCTTGCCGGCTGGCTCGGCGCAACCGTGGGGCTCGGCACGACCTTCACCGCGCTTGGCCTCATCGCCGTGGGTGCCATCGTCGCGGCCGCCCGCCTCTGGCCGGCGCAGGATCCGGACGAAATCGAGCACGTGCACCACGCGCTGGCTGACGATCATCCCCATGTCGCCGGCGCGACGCGTGTCGGCCGCGGTCACCGCCACACCCATGTGTTCGTGATCGACAGCCACCACCCCGACTGGCCCGCCGAGCGATAGGCACACGGTCGTTACCTGGGAACGGCGCCACTGCCGGCAAAGAACAGGATCGCCGCGTCGGCGATCTCCGCGAAACGAGCGCTCGGCCCTTCGGCGCCGCTGCTCTGCTGAGCGGCGCGCGCGCCTTCGATCAACAGCAGCAGCGTGTCGCCGAGCAGTTCCGCATCGGCGACGCCGGCCCTGCGGCAAAGCTCCACGACCCGATCCCGTTGCGCATCCTTGAATGTGCGGATCACCTCTCGTCCGGGATGATCCTCGTCCGTCAGTTGCACGGCGGCGCTCATCATTTCGCATTGGCACCTGTCGTCGCCGAGATGTTCGGCAATGCGCCGGACCCAGGCCCTGAGCTGCCCCAACCCATCGCCGGGATGCGCGTCTTCCAGCTCGCGCCAGAAGCCGTCCATCTCCATTCCCGCATGGCGCAGGCATTCGACGATCAGGTCGTCCTTCGAACTGAAGTGGCGGTAGAGCGTCATCTTGTTGCTGTCGGCCGCATCAGCGATCGCATCGACGCCGGTTCCGCGAATGCCGTGCCGGCGGAAGAGATCACGCGCGGCCTCGACGATGCGATCGCGCGGCGAACGACGGGATGGCTTGCAGAAATCCGTTGTCATCGCATTGGCCCGGCGTGGACGGCGCGGAAAATCTTGCCCCTTGACGCCCTGTCATGGGTCGATAACATGCGACGATGTTACCGACCAGTAACATTTTCGCCAGCGCGGCACATCGAGGAAAAGCCGCCGTCGCGAAGACAGTTCCGGAAACGGCGGCGGTAACCGCAGAAAAATTTCGAGCGCAGTGTCGGTGAGCGCGGTCGTCAGGCGTCTTTTAGCCAGAGCGCACACCGCAGAGACTTTTAAAATTCGACAATGCTCGTGATTTGGGTCGATCCGGCCCATCATGATCTCGTGCTGGAGCCTTACGATGCGCATGCTGGATGGGCAGAAGGCTGAGGAGAACGTCGCTGACCAAAAGGTCCGCGCGGCGGGTGTGCGCATGCCCGGTTTCGAAATGCTCCGCCGTGCTGCCCGCCGCGATGGCGGCGCACCCAATGGATCGGTCCAGTCATGATCGACTTCTTCATCCACCGGCCGATCTTCGCATCGGCGATCGCGATCATCATGACGCTTGCCGGCGGCATCTGCTACTTCCTGCTGCCGATCTCGCAGTTTCCCGACGTGACGCCGCCGCAGATCGTGGTCGCCGCCAACTATCCGGGCGCCAGCGCCCAGGTCGTTGCCGACACGGTCACGACGCCGCTCGAACAGCAGATCAACGGCGTGCCGGGCATGCTCTACATGACCTCGACGAGTTCGAACGACGGCTCGTCGCGCATCATCATCTCCTTCGAAGTGGGCTATCCGATCGACGTCGCAGCGCTCGACGTGCAGAACCGCGTGTCGCAGGCCGCCTCTTCGCTTCCGGCCCTCGTCAACCAGACCGGCGTCACGATCGCCAAGCAGATCCCCAACTTCACCGTGCTCGTCAGCCTGGATTCGCCCGACAATTCGGTCGATTTCGCCTCGGTCAGCAACTACGCCTATCTGCAGATCCTCGATCCGCTGAAGCGCCTGCCGGGTGTCGGCGACGTCCAGCTCTTCGGCGAGCGCCGCTATTCGATGCGCGTCTGGCTTGATCCCGACCGCATGGCCAATCTCGGCATCACCGCCGTCGACGTCCAGAACGTGATTACCGAGCAGAACATCCAGGTGGCCGGCGGCAAGATCGGACAATCGCCGGCGCCGGCGGGCACCCCCTTCGAGATGCAGATCAACGCGCTCGGGCGACTGAGCGATCCGTCCCAGTTCGGCGACATCGTGCTTCGAGCCGACCAGACCACCGGGGCGACGACCCGGTTGCGTGATGTGGCCCGCATCGAACTCGGCGCGCTGCTCTATTCCTCCTCGGTCACCTTCAACGGCAAGGAGAGCGTCGTGCTTGCCGTCTTTCAGGGGCCGGGCTCCAACGCGCTCGACCTGCAGGCCCGCGTGCAGGCGAAGATGGACGAACTTTCGCAGCGCTTCCCCGCCGGCATCGCCTACCACATGTTCTACGACACCACACGCTTCGTTTCGGCGGCGATGAAGGATGTGGTGTTCACGCTGCTCGAGGCGCTGGCCCTTGTCGTTTTCGTCGTCTTCATCTTCCTGCAGAACCTGCGCACGACGATCATTCCGACGATCGCCATTCCGGTCTCTCTCATCGCGACGCTGGTCGTCATGTATCTCTTCGGCTTCTCGCTCAACATGCTGAGCCTGCTCGGCATGGTGCTCGCCATCGGCCTCGTCGTCGACGATGCGATCGTGGTCGTCGAGAACGTCGAGCGCCAACTCGAAGCCGGCCTACCGCCACTCGAGGCCACCAAAAAGGCGATGCAGGAGGTGACCGGGCCGATTATCGCGACGACCGCGGTGCTGCTTGCCGTCTTCATCCCCGTCGCCTTCATCCCGGGCGTCGCCGGCAGCCTCTACAACCAGTTTGCGCTTACGGTCGCGATCTCGGTCGCCTTTTCCGCCTTCAACTCGCTGACCCTCAGTCCGGCCTTGAGCGCTGCGTTCCTGCGCTATCGCGGTGAGCCGCGTTTTGCTCTCTTCCGCTGGTTCAACACCGGTTTTCACGCGCTGTCGCACGGCTATGCGCACAGCGTCGCCGGGCTCGTGCGCTGGCGTTGGGCGCTTTTTGCCGTCTTCCTCGCCGCGATCGCCTCGACCTACGCGCTATGGCAGCGCATCCCCTCGACTTTCCTGCCGGTCGAGGACCAGGGCTACTTCTTCGTCGTCATCCAATTGCCCGACGGTGCCTCGCTTGAGCGCACCGAGGCGGTCGCGCGGCGGTCCGAGGAGATCCTTCGCGGCACTGCCGGCGTCGATTTCGTCGGCTCCGTCGTCGGCTTCAATTTCCTCTCCTTCGCCGCCCAGTCGAACTCCGCCGTGCAGTTCGCGGTCCTGAAGCCTTGGGACGAACGACCGCCGGAACAGGGCGCCTCGGCGTTGCGCGAGGCTGTGACGCCGCAACTCTTACAGATCCCGGATGCGCTGGTGCTCGCGTTTGATCCGCCGTCGATCCAGGGTCTCGGCGCGACCGGCGGCTTCGAATTCCAGGTCGAGGATCTCGCCGGGCGCAGTGCCCAGGCGCTGAACGATGCGACCCAGGCGCTAATCGCCGAGGCGCGCAAGCAGCCGGAGATCAATCCGTACCAGCTGTTCACCACCTTCAGCACCTCGAGCCCGCAATTCGACTATGATCTCGACCGCGACAAGGCGAAGCTGCTCGGCTTGAGCCTGCCGGATATCTTCAGCACGCTGCAGATCTATTTCGGCTCGCTCTATGTCAACGACTTCAACATCTTCGGCCGCACCTTCCGCGTAACGCTGCAGGCCGACCAGGGCGCGCGGGCCTCGGCGACCGATCTTTCACGCCTCTACGTGCGCAACGCTGAGGGCGAGATGGTGCCGCTCAACACGCTAGGAACCTTCAAGCCGACGGTCGGGCCCGAGACCATCACGCACTACAACAATTATCCCTCGGCACTGGTCAACGGGGCGGCAGCACCCGGCTTCAGCTCGAGCCAGGCGGTGGCCGCGATGGAGCGTGTCGCCCGCACGACATTGCCCCGGGACTACACATTCGAGTGGACCGGCATTACCTATCAGGAGATCCGGGCAGGCTCGATCGCCGCGCTCGTCTTTGCGCTCGCCCTCGTCTTCTGCTTCCTGATCCTGGCCGCCCAGTACGAAAGCTGGTCGATGCCTTTCATGGTGCTGCTTTCGGTGCCGCTCGCGCTCCTGGGTGCACTCTCGGCGCTGTGGCTGCGCGGCATGCAGATCGACGTCTATTCGCAGATCGGATTCGTGATGCTGGTTGGACTTGCCGCCAAGAACGCCATCCTGATCGTCGAGTTCGCACGAAGGCGGCGCGAGGAGGGGCTCGACGTGGTCGCTGCCGCCGCGGAAGCGGCGCGTCTGCGGCTGCGGCCGATCCTGATGACGGCCTTCGCTTTCATTCTCGGCGTGCTGCCGCTGATGTATGCCAGAGGCGCGGGCGCTGCCAGCCGCCAGTCGATCGGCACGACCGTGTTCGGCGGCATGCTGGCGGCAACCATTCTCACACTGATTTTCGTCCCGGTCTTCTACGCGGTCATCGAAAGATGGCGCGAGGGCAGATCCTCGCAACCGATCGGCCAGCGTCACGAGCCGGAGGCGGCGGAATAGGAATTGGAGCCTGACATGCGTGGTTCGAGACTGGTCCTTGCCGCAGCGGTCGTGGTCGCCGCCCTCGCCGCGGCCTATCATTACAAGAACGGCGGCTTCGAGCTGAAAGGCGGCGACGCCGGCGCGGCGGTGGGTCCGCCGCAACAGGCCATGCCTGTCCCGGTCGCAGCGGTCGTCAAGAAAACCATTCCCATCTATCTCGACTATTCGGCGCGAACGGAAGCGATCCGCAACGTGACGCTTCGGGCCAAGATCACCGGCTACATCGAGTCCCAGGCGGCGCCCGACGGTTCGGATGTGAAGCAAGGCGATCTGCTCTACCGGATCGACCCGCGCGACTATCGCGCGGAACTGGATCAGGCGAAGGCTCAGGTCGAACGGGACGAGGCGTCGCTCGCCTATCTGCGCTCCAACCTCAACCGCGGCAACGAGCTCGCCACGACCGGGTACCTCGACAAGGACAGTTTCGACCAGCGCCAGAGCGCGGTACACCAGGCCGAAGCGGCGCTGGCCATGTCGCGGGCAGCGGTGCGCACCGCCGAGATCAACCTGGACTATACCGAAATCCAGGCCCCCTTCGCCGGTCGCCTGGGACGGAACCAGGCGCCCGAGGGCACGCTGGTCAGCAACACCGCAGGCACGCCGCTCAACAACCTGGTGCAGCTTTCGCCGATCTACGTCTCGTTCAACCCGAGCGAGACGGAGCTCGCCGAGATTCAGAAGGCGCGGGCGAAAGGCAAGGTGGAGGCGGAAGTGCTTCTTCCCGGCGACAAGGAGCCGCGCTATCGCGGCGATCTCAGCTTCATCAACAATACGGTCGAGGGCAATACCGGAACGGTCGTGGCGCGCGTAACGATCGACAACACCGATCTGACCCTGCTGCCCGGTCAATATGTCCGCGTGCGGCTGAAGGTCCGCGAGGAACCAAACGTGCTGATGGTGCCGGAAACGGCGCTCGGCTCGAGCCAGCTCGGCAAATACATCTATGTCGTCGGCAAGGACGAGACGGTCGAGCAGCGGCTGGTCACCCTCGGCCCGACGAGCGGCGACCTGATCGGCCTGACGTCGGGCGTTTCGGAGGGCGACAAGGTGATCGCGGGAAACCTGCAGAAGATCTTCCCCGGCGCGCCGGTCAAGCCGATGCCTGCCGAGCAGGCGCAGAAGTAGGCGGGCAGCCGGCCCGGCCTACGCCCTTTTCAGGATCGGGAAGACCATTCCGAACGTGATGACGGCAATGGCGACGACCTGAAGCAGCGTCGGGACTTCACCGAGAACGACGACGCCCGCCGCGGTCGTCGTCACCGGGACGCACGGCATGAACAGCGACGCAGGCTGCGGGCCCAATTGGCGGATGACATAGGTGTAGAGAACGCTCGCGAGCGCTCCGGCAAGAAAACCCTGGATGACGAATTGCGTGGCAATTTCTGTGAAAGACGCGGCAGCGAGCCCGCTGGGCGCCAGAATGTGCAGCAAGGGCAACGGCAGGCAGGAGAAGAACACCACGGCGATCGTCGCCGTCACGGCGTCGACGGACCATAGCCGCACCAGCACCGCAAAGGTGGCAAACATCAACCCCGATATGGCGAACAAGAGATCACCGCGCAATGTCCCGGCGTCGGCGACGCCCGACTGGACGACGAACAGCAAAAGGCCGGCAATGACCGTGGCAACACCTGCAAGCCGCATGCCGGAGGCCTTGTCCTTGAAGACGAGGCGGGAGAACAGGAACGAAAAGAAGACGATTACGGCGGGAGAGAGTGCAGCCGCATGGGCGACCGGTGCCAGCGAAAGTCCCTGGTTGATGATCAGCGGATAGGGCAGCCCCGTCAGCAGCGCCAGCACGGCTGCCTTGCGCCAGCCAAGCTGCATCAACTTCGGCAAGCCGAAGCTGAGGAACACCGGCAGGAAGGCCAGGGCGGCACCAGAGAACCGCAAGGTGACGATGTCGGCGGCCGTCAGATGCTCGCGCAGACTGAACCGGGCGGCCACGAACTGTAAGGTGGTGATGGCAACGACCGCCACCCCTGCCCATATCGCCAGCCGCCGGCTGCGGTCGCCCTCCCCCATCGTAGCACTTTGCACGCCCGTCTCCCACACTGCGGAAGCCCCACCCGGGGCTTCGACAGAAACACCGTATTGCGCAAACGGCTGCGTCGAAATACACTTATTTTGATGAATCTGAGCGATTATCACTCTTTCATGGACCAAATAGCGTGAAGAACGAAATTGCAGGTCTAGACACCGTCGATCGCACCTTGCTGAGATTGCTGCAGGAAGATGGCCGGCGAACCACACTGGAGCTGGCAGAGTGTGTCGGTCTGTCGCCAACGGGCACGAGCCAGCGCGTGAAGCGTCTCTTCCGCGAGGGTTATGTGAAGGCCGTGCGGGCGATCCTCGATCCGAAGAAGATCGGCCGAGGCACCGTCGTCTTCATCCAGGTGCGCCTCGACCATACCGCCCCGCATATCTTCGAGCGCTTCTCCGACGCGGTTGCAAAGGCGCCGGAAGTTCTGGAATGCCATATGGTGATCGGCGGCTTCGATTATCTGGTGAAGGCGCGGATTGCCGACATGTCGCTGTTTCAGGATTTTCTCGAACGGGTGATCTTGCCCCTGCCCGGCGTCAGGGAGACACACACCTACGCGTCGGTCGGCGACGTCAAGCCGGACGCACTTCTGCCGATTTGAGGAACAAGCGGTTCAGGCCGCGCCGTCGCGGCCGAGCCACGGATCGGGTCCCGGGTCGCGCCCGGACGCCACCTGTCCCAGCCGCTCCAGATAATGCGCCCAGCCCTCCGCATGACCGGCGCATTGCTCGGCGGTGGGCAATCCCGTTTGCGTGAGGCGCAGCAATGTTCCGGGCGGCTGCTCGATCAGGTCGATCTCGATCAGGCTCGAGCCGGGCGGGACGATCTCGCTGCCCTCCCAGCCGAAGCTGTAGGCGAGCCGATGCACCGGCACCACCTCGCGAAACGATCCACGGGCAAATCGGGCGCCCGTCACATTGACGAGATAGAGGCCACCGGGTTCCGCCTTGGTGTCGGCCTCCGTTCCCATCCAGCGCAGGATCTTTTCCGGGTCGGTCAAAAGAGCGAACACTGCGGCGGGCGGCGCCGGAATATGCGTTTCGCGGCGAACGACAAGGGCTTCTGGCATCGGTCTTCCCTTTGCAGATTGGCCTGCCCGCCGGGTGAGAGGCCGAGTGCGGGCTACGGCAATCATAGACCGCCATGGCCGATGACGCCACCAGGCGTCTCCATGCCTTACCCGCGACACCAGGCGGGAAGGGACTTGTCCGCAGGGGTCCCGACGCTATCCTCTCCACCATGGATTTGTCCGCACCCCTCGCCTGGCTCGTGGACGAGGCAAGCGCCTCGCCGGAGCCGGACCGGTTCCTGTCGGAACTCGGCCGTCGGCTTGTCGCCGACGGTTTGCCGCTCGCGGGCGGTGCGCTCACGCTCGCCGTGCCGCACCCGATCATCGCGCGCCGCACCTGGCTTTGGCGAGCCGAGACCGACGTGGTGATCGAGAGCCTCGGCTTTGCCGGCGCCGTCTCCGACCGGGCCGGAGCGGAGTGGTTGGCCGAGCTCGGGCCGCTGCTGGAACAGTCGACCGGCTCGGAGACGGAACGTGCGCCCCTCGGCTGGGCCGGAACCCGCCCTTTCGGCCCTGACGAGACAGCGCAGCTTCGTGATGTCGCGCGTTTTGCCGCCGCGCCGCTCGCAGCACTTGCCGAGCGTGCAGCGCTCGCCGCCCTGCTTGACGCCTATCTCGGCCGCCGCAGCGCTGCCCGTGTTCGCGCCGGGGCGCTGACCCGCGATAGCGGCGAGACCATCCGCGCCGCGTTGCTCTACGCCGATTTGCGCAATTTCACGGCGCTGTCCGAAACATCGGAACCCGCCGAGGTGATCGCGGCGCTCGACGCCTGGTTCGACCGCCTCGCCGGCGCGATCCACGCTTTTGGCGGCGAGGTGTTGAAATTCATCGGCGACGGCGTTCTGGCGATCTTTCCGGTAAGCGGTTCGCCGGGCGAAGCCTGCGATGCAGCCCTGCGCGCGGTCGGCGCTGCGCGTGCCGGCATGGCGCATCTCGACCAGACACGGCAGGCCGACGGTCTGCCGCCGCTCTCCTTCGGCGTGGCGCTGCATCTCGGCGATGTTTTCTGGGGCAATATCGGCGCCGCCGATCGGCTGGATTTTACCGCCATCGGCCCGGCGGTAAACCTCGTCAGCCGCCTGGAGGGTCTGTGCCGGCCGCTCGGCCGGTCCGTGTTGATCTCGGGCGCCGTCGCCGACGTCGCGTCGACGCCGCTGCTGCCGCTCGGCGACCACCCCTTGCGCGGCATCGCGGCACCTTGCGCCGTCTTCACCTTGCCGGACGCGTAACGCGGCTCTTGGCGACAGCCAAACCGTGACAGTCGAAGCGTCCGTCGTCGACCATCACCTGCGTGTGCGCTCCGCCACCCAGTCGGCGACGAGCGGGCGATAGAGCCAGGGGATGTTGTTGCAGACGTGGTTGCCGTCCTCGAATATGTGCAGTTTGGCGCCGCGCGCGCAGATATCAGCGCATTTTACCGCTTCGGAGGGTGGAAAGATCTTGTCGCGTCCACCGTGGAGGATGAGTGCCGGGACGGTTGGCGGCGCGCATCGCGCCAGGGTGAAACGGTCGGCGCGCTCGCGCACGTCCGTGCCACCCAGCGAGAAGCGCATGTTGTCGCGATAGACCAGCGGCAGCGCGTCCCAGAACCCGCCGAGATCGAAGAAGCCATTGATGGAGACGACGCCGGCGATCGCCGGCACGGATGCGGCCGCGCGCAAGGCGAGAAACCCGCCGAAGGCCATGCCGACGAGCGCAACCTTGCCCGAAAGGCGTGGATGCGCCTCCACCGACCGGATTGCCGCCTCGACGACCGGGCCGATATCCGGGCGCAGCGCCCCCATCGAACGCCCCTCGCCCTGTCCGGGCCCATCGAGCGACAGGGTCGCCACGCCGCGCGCGTGAAAATGCCGCTCGAATGCCGGGAATTCCTCCTTGGTCGAATCCGAGCCCGGGATGATCAGCGCCAGCGGGTGGCTGCCCTCCCCCTTCGGCACGCGAAGAAAGGCCCGGAGTTCGCCGTCCTCGAAGGGCACAGCGACCATCTCGCCAGGCGGATCGAGCAGCGGCGAGGCGAGGCGATAGAGCTCCACTTTGCGCGCGGCCGCCCTCGCCTTGGCGTCCAGGTCCTCGAAGGCCATGAACTGTCCGAAATGATAAAAAAGGCTGGCGCGGGCATAGGCTTCGCCGGCGGTCACGTTGCGGCCGGCGACCAGAGCCGCAGCGCCGAGCTCTGCGTGACGCTCGCCCTCCTCACTCCACGCGGAAAGCCAGTTCTGCCAGACGCCGGCGCGCTCGATGACGGCGCGTGCGGTTGCCGATGGGATCCCGGCCACCTCCATGCGCGGGAGCCAATGCTCGACGACACTGACCAGTCGGTTCTCACTCTGCGACATGCACGTCCTCCCGCATGATGGAATTGCCTTCGTAGGCACCCGGCGTTGCCTTCCCGACGGAAACCGGCTGAAGATCCCCAGGGTAGTTCTGCGCCTTCGCGCGGTATCGCTGCGCCCCGGTCGACAGGCCCTCGGCCACTTTCGCGTCGAGTGTGCGGACGATCTGGGCGGGAACCCCGAGGACCAGCGACCCATCCGGGACGACCATGTTTTTCCGCACCAGTGCGCCGGCCCCGATCAGGCATCTGTCTCCGATCCGAGCGCCGTTCAGGATCGTCGCCCCCATGCCGACGAGACTACCCTTGCCGATCCGGCATCCATGAATGGTGGCATTGTGCCCGACGGTGACATCGTCGCCGATCTCGACGGGATACCCGGGGTCGGTGTGGACAACGCATCCGTCCTGGATGTTACAGCCGCGCCCGAGAATGATCGGCTCGTTGTCGCCGCGCAAGACGGCATTGAACCAGATGCTGACATCCTCCTCCAACTGCACGTCGCCGATCACCACGGCGCCGGGCGCGATGTAATATCGCCCGTCGGCGGGAACGCGCGGCTCGCGCGACCCCAGTCGGTAGAGACCCGATGAAACCATCAACAATTCTCCAATCTTCGGCGCGCTCAGGTCGGCATGGCGAGCAGGATGGACGCCGGCGCATTGGTGCGGTTGACGAGCGCCCGCGCCTCGCCGGGCGCCAGGCGGCAGCTGTCGAGAAAGCCGAGGGTGACGCTCTCGCTGCCGGTTTCGACCGTCACCTCGCCTGCAACGACGATGTAGATCTTCTCGACCGCAGCGTCCTTCAGCGAGGTGTGGCCGCCAGGCAGGAGATGCGACAGGCCGATCCAGATCGTGTCGGTTGCCGTCGCTTCCTTTCCCTGGAGCCGCAGGCAATGCATGCCATAGTGCTCCGGCGCCTCATAGGATCTGGCATCGCCGTAACGCGTCACCTGCATCGTTCCCTCCTCCTCTTCCTCCTCCTCAGGGCACCAGCAGCACGCGCTCGGGCGTTCCGCGCAGCACCGAGGCATAGGCCTTGGCGGCATCCGCGAAGCCATAGACGGTCGCCGGATTGATCGGGAACGGCTTCAGCTTGCCCTCTTCGAACTTCGGCTTGAGCTTGTCGAAGATGCGCGCGCCCTCGACCGAGGACAGCGCCAGCGTGTCGATGCCGATATATTTGTGGCGGCCACGGAAGAAGTTGAAGATATCGAAGGGCACGGCGCGATCGAAGGTGGAAATGAACACTTGTCGTGCCTGTTTCGCCATCGCGTTGTTGGCGATTTCGAAATAGGGACTTCCGACCGTGTTGAAGACGATGTCGGCCCCGTGGCCGCCGGTCTTTTCGCGCACGATCGCGGCAACGTCGTCCTTGGCGCTGTTCAGCATCTCGACCGGCGCGTTGGTGTGCGCCAGAAGCGGCTGCTCGTTGTACTCGACCGCGAAGACCTTGGCGCCGGCCATGGTCGCGAGCTGGATGACCGCCTGCCCGACCTTGCCGTTGCCGCCGCAGACAAGCACGACATCCGTCGGCTGCACGCCGCCGGCTTCGCGCAGGCCCTCAAAGGCGGTGATGAACGGCACGCCGATCGAGCCCGCTTCCTGCATGGTGAAATTCGCAGGCTTGGCGCGCACGGCCTTCTGGTCGAGCACCATCCATTTGGCGTGGCTGCCGTCCTGGGTGATGCCGAGCTCGCCGCCGCCGCCCCAGATTTCCATACCGATCATCGACGACGGCCCCTCGCGCACGATGCCGCCGAAATCGCGACCCGGCGTGCGCGGCCAGACGGCGTGCGGCATGTGCCCGAGCGATGCTTTGACGTCGCTGGGATTGACCCCCGCCGCCACGATTTCTACCAGCACCTGGCCCGGCCCCGGCCGCGGCACTGCGACATCGACCACGTCGATCTTGAGATTGTCGAGATCGGGAGATTTTTCCGTCACCCTCAGTGCCCGGGCGATCTTGGCGTCCACCTGAATGTTCATTCTATGCCTCCTTGCAGATATCGATGCCTATGCACGCAGTCCGAGGATTTCACGGGCCTGAGAGGGCTCGGCGATCCGTCCGCCGAGCTTCTCGATGAGATCTCTTGCCCGCTCGACCAGTTCACCATTGCCTTTGGCAAGCACGCCCTTGGCGATGTAGGAATTGTCCTCCAGGCCAACCCGGACGTGACCGCCGAGCAGGTACGCCTGAACGGCCATCGGGAACGACATTCGCCCGACGCCGAAGCCGGTCCAGACGGCGTCTCCCGGCAGCATGCGGGCCGCGGTCGCCATCACGTCGGTGGTCGAGGGAAAGCCGTATTTGACGCCGGTGACGATCGTGAACATCGCCGGCGACTTCAACACGCCCGCCTTCAAGAGATCCTGCGCCAGCTGGATGTGGCCGGTGTCGAACACCTCGAGCTCCGGCTTGGAGCCCGCCTCGTTGATGATGTCGGCCATGATCTTGACGTTGGCCGGCGTGTTGATGACGACCTCCGACCCGAAAGTCATGGTGTTGAGATCGAGCGTGGCGATATCAGGCTTCAGCGCGACAATGTGCTCGACCCGCTTTTCCGGCCGCATCAGCGTGGTCCTGGGCCCGGCGACCGCCGGGTTCTCGTCGCTCGGGTGGTAGCGGCCGCCCGGACCGGTGGTGACGTTGAGGATCAGCGCCGTGTTCTTGGCCCGGATCCGCTCGACGACCTCGCGGTAATATTCGAGCTCCATGGAGGGCTTTGCCGTAACCGGATCGCGCACGTGAATATGGGCGATCGCCGCACCGGCATCGGCCGCCTCCAGGCAGGCATTGGCGATCTCTTCCGGCGTGACGGGAAGTCCCGGATGGTTTTCCCGCGTTGTGAGATTGCCGGTGACCGCACAGGTGATGATGACGTTCTGCTGCATCACACGCCCTCCGCGCCAGAGGGCGAGCTGCTTGATCTCTCAGCCATGATGCGCCACCTTCTTTCCGGAGATGGGAGGCAGCGGCAGGACCGACTGACCCTCCACCAGCTTGAAGTGATAGTTGCAGCTGTAGAAAGGCGCCTCAGCGCCCGGAAATTCGCTATCCAGGCTGTCGTGGCGGAAGAACCTCCCAACGATCTGCTGTTTCGCGCCGAAGACCACGTCGTTGACCAGGGCTTCGTGCGTGTCGGAAAAGATCTGGGTGACGAGCGTCTTGTAGCCCGGCGCCGAGACGATGAAGTGGATGTGGGCCGGACGCATCGGCGTGCGCTTCTGCGCCCGCAAGAGATCGCCGACCGGTCCATCGGTTGGAACCGGGTAGCCTGCCGGCTTCACCGACACGAAATGAAAGTTTCCGTCGCCATCCGTCGTGAACCGGCCGCGCAGGTTGAAGTCGTCCTGCGTCTCGTCCTGGTTCTCGTAAAGCCCGACCGGGGACGCCTGCCAGACATCAAGGGTCGCCCCTTCGACGGGTCGGCCGGCTGGATCGGTCACTCGCCCGGTGAAGTAGAGCTGCGATCCCGGCGTATCCGAACGGGCGATGCAGTCGCCGTTTAAGCATTTCGGCGCACCCCCGCGATAGAACGGCCCCAAGAGCGCCGACAGCGTCTCGCCCTGCATGCCATCATTGTTGATCAGGTCGATCAGCGTCGAGGCGCCGAGCACGTCGGCGGCAAGCACGGTTTCGTTATGGGCATCGTTGGTCGCCTGGCCGACCGCAGTGATCCAGCGCAGGGCGTATTCGAATTCCGCCTCGGTCGGGCGTGCTTCCAGCAGGAAGGCATGCAAATGCCTGACCATCGTGTCCATGATCTGCTTGAGCCGCGGATCGTCGCCGTGCGACATGGCTGCAAGCACCGTCGGCGTGACGTCGGCCTCCCTGGAAATCAGCTTTGCCTCGGGGCTGATATGGCTGTTCATCCCTGTTCTCCTTTCCGCGTCACAGGCCTGACCCGGCGACCCGAAGTTCGGGCTTGGCCGTCTTCAGGTGCGGATATTTTTCGGTCAGCAGCGACCCGTAGTAATAGGTTTCAGCGAAGGCGCCGGTTGCGCGGATGGCATCGAGCCAGCTCTGGATCACCGGCATCTCCGCCCACATCGAGGACAGTCCGATATCGTCCATCCGGACGATCACCGGCATGATCGCGATATCCGCCAACGTCAGCTGATCGCCCATGACCCACGGCCCGCCATTGTCGGAAAGCCACGCCGCCATGCGCTGAACGCCGCGCTGCAGTCGCCCGAGCGCTTCATTCATTTCCTGCTCGGGAAAGCCGGTGCGCCCCATCTTCATCAGGAATTCGCGGCGAAGCGGCTTTGCATCGCAGACCGCCTGAAACTCCTCCGCCGTCATCGCCTGGTAGTGCGGCAGGAAGGCGAGGTTGTAGGAAGGCACCCGGACCGCCGGCGTCGGCACTTCGTCGATGAAGCGCATCATCGCCCGCATCTTTGCGGCGCCGAAGGCGTCCTGCGGCCGCAACCCACCGGGAAGAATATCCTCCAGATACTCCATGATGACGGCGGAATCGGTGACCGCGCGGCCCTGGTGGACGAGCGAGGGCACGACGCCGTTCGGGTTGATCGCCAGATATTCGGGCTTGAGCTGATCGCCGGTGAAGAGATCGAGCTTGTGCTCCTTAAAGGCGAGGCCCTTGGCGTTGAGAACGTATCGAACCCGCTGGCTGCACGTCGACTGAGGGGCGTTGTAGAGGATGAAGTCCTGCATGGTCGCCTCCCTCAATCCCAGTTGAGGACGCGGGGCAGCTTGCCCTTGCGGGCGAGCGTTCCGATCACGCCGTTCGGGAAGAACATCAGCCCCAGGACCATGACGAATCCGGTCGCGAGAATGTTGATCTCGGATGCGCCGAGCGTCGCGACGAAGATTTCGTTGAAGGCGACGATGAGGATGGCACCGACGACCGGACCGGCAATCGTGCCCTTGCCGCCGAGTATGCACATCAGCACCAGGTTTGCCGAAACCAGAATGATCAGGAAGATGTTCGGCCGGAGATAGGTGAGGTACTCGCCCCAGACCGCGCCGGACATGCCGACGAAGAAGGCCGACAGAGCGAAGGCGAGCACCTTGTAGAAGCGGGTGTTGATCCCCGCACTTTCCGCCTTGACCTCATCCTTGGAGAGTGCACGCAGGCCGAGCCCGAATTTGGAATGCTTGATGCGATAGGTCGCCCATACGGTGAAGGCGGCCATCAGCACGAAGGCATAGTAGTAGGGCAGCTTCGCAGTCTGTACCGGCAGGTCGGTCACCGGCAGCGACATGCCGTTGGCACCGCCGATGAACCCCCAGTGGTCGAACAGAATGCGGGCGATCATCAGAAGTGCGATCGACGAGATGATGAAGCTCGGGCCGCGAACCTTCAGCGTGATGAGGCCGACGAGATAGCCGCAGATGGCGGCCACCAGGCCGGCGAGCGGCGCCGTCAAGAGCGACGAGATGCCGTACCGCGCCAGGAGCACGCCTGAAAAATAGCCGCCGATCGCGAAGAACACCGCGTGGCCGAGCGAGATATAGCCGGCAAAGCCGCCGATGATGTTCCAACCACTCGCCATCACCGCGTAGGATGCCGTGAACAGGACGAGGTGCAGCAGGTAGTTGTAGTTGCCGGTCAGTTGCAGCAGCGGCAGGGCGAGCAGCACACCGAGAACAACAAGGGGAAACCATGTGGCGCGGGTCTGGTCATGCTGGCGCGCAAGCTTCTGATTGTGGATGCGACGGGCCTCGAGCACCGAGCTCGCGTCAGCTTGTTGCAGGTCTACGGCCATTATGCCAACTCCGGTTTTTCGCCGAACAGGCCCTGGGGACGGATCAGCAGGATGACGAAGAGTGCGAGGAAGAAGGTCATGGTCGACCAGGTGGCGCCCACCCAGGCGCCGACGAAGGCGGCGATGACCGAGAGCAGAAGAGCGGCGACGACGGTGCCGAGCACGCTGCCCATGCCGCCGAGCACGACGACCGACATCAGCATTGCGATCCATTCCCACTGCTTGGCGGGGAAGAAGCTGAAGACGAAGCTCACCAGCGAACCGGCAGCACCCGCGAGGCCGATGCCGATCGCAAAGGCGATCATGCTGATGAGGTTGACATTGACGCCGAGCAGTTCGGCGGCCTCGCGGTTCTGCGTGGTGGCGCGGATGGCGTAACCGAGCCGCGAGTAGTTGAGGAACAGCGTCAGCGCGCCGATGATCGCCAGCGAGACACAGCCGGCATAGAGTTGACCCTTCGGAATGAACAGGCTGCCGATGAAAAAGGCATCCGTCGCATACTCCGGCGAGGTCACGCGCTGGGTGTTGGTAAAGGCGGCGCCGAGGAAGCCTTCAACGATCATCGCCAGAGCGAAAGTCAGAAGCACCGTCATTTCCGAGTAGCGCGCGCTTTTGGCCTGGCTCTCGAACATCAGCCGGTAGAGCAGCACGCCGATCGCCGCCATGATCAGTGCCGCGATCGGCAACGTCGCGATCGGGTCGAGGCCCCAGAGCTTGAAGGCCCAATAGCTGACATAGGCGCCGCAGATGATCAGTGACGGATGGGCCAGGTTGACGATGCGCATGACCCCGAAGACCAGCGAAAGTCCGGACCCCATCAGGGCGATCACGCCGCCGAGCGCAAGCCCGAGTATCAGTATCTGAAGAATGTCTGTCATTGTGTCCTCCGCTACGCGACCTTGCGGCCGCCGAGGTAAAGTTCCTGGATGCGCGGGTCCGCCAGAACCGCCTCGGCCGGCCCCTCGAAGAGGGTGCGGCCGAGGTCGAGCACGACGCCCCAGTCGGAGTTCTTGAGGCCCATCAATGCGTTCTGCTCGACGAGCAGCACGGTGACGCCCTCCTGCGACATCATCTTCATGATGTCGAACATCTCCTGGACCACCTTCGGCGCCAGCCCGAGGGAGGGTTCGTCCAGCATGACGATGTCGGGCTTGACGATCAGCGTGCGTGCCATGGCAAGCGTCTGCTGCTGGCCGCCCGACATGGTTCCGGCATGCTGGTCGGCGCGCTCGCGCAGCACCGGGAAGCGCTCGAGGATTTCGTCGATGCGGCGATCGCGCAGTTTCGTGTCATCGAGCACGTATCCGCCCATGCGCAGGTTCTCGCGCACCGTCATCTTCGGAAACAGCGCGCGTTCCTGCGGCACGAAACAGATGCCCTTGCGCAGGATCTGGTCGGGGCGCAGCCCGTTCAGCCGCTCGCCCTTGAAGACGACGTCACCCTTGCGGATCGTCAGCATGCCGCAGATCGCTTTCAGCAGCGTCGACTTGCCGGCGCCGTTCGGGCCGATGATGCAGTGGACCTTGCCGGGCTCGACCGTCAGCCGCGCGCCATCGAGAATAGCCGGGCCGTCGCCGTAGCCGGCGGTGATGTTGGTAACTTGCAGGAGTTCGCTCATCAGGCCGCTTCCTCTTCCAGTACGCCGCCCAGATAGGCTTCGAGCACATGCGGATCGCGACGCACCACGTCGGGCGTGCCGTCGCAGATCACCCGCCCGTGCGCCATGACGACGACGCGGTGCGAAAGCCGCATGATCAGATCCATGTTGTGTTCGACGATCAGCACCGTCAGGCCCTTGGCGTTGAGCGCCCGGATATGGCCGACGATCTCTTCGAGCAGCGTCGGATTGACGCCGCCGGCCGGCTCGTCGAGCAGGATGATCTTCGGATCGGCCATCAGCAGTGCTGCCAGATCCATCAGCTTCTTCTGGCCGTAGGACAGGTTGTGCCCGTCCTCGTAGGCGATGCGGGTGATCCCGAGGAAATCGAGGATCGACATCGCCTTGTCCCGCTCCTCCGCCGAGACCGCCGGCCGAAACAGGTCGGCAAAGCCGCGGCTGCGCGCCTGCACGATCACGTTTTCCAGCACCGTCATGTCAGCGAGGTTGCGCGAGATCTGGAAGGTCCGGCTCAGGCCCTTGGCCGTGATCTTGTGCGGGCGCAGATTGTCGATCCGCTCCCCGTCCAGCCAGACCTCGCCCGAGGTCGGTACGACGGTGCGGCTGATGCAGTTGAAGGCCGTGGTCTTGCCGGCGCCGTTCGGGCCGATGAGTGCCGTGATCGAGCCCTTCTCGACCCTGAAGCTTGCGCCGTCCACGGCGCGAATTCCGCCGTAGTGCTTGCACAGGTTCTTAACCTCGAGCATCCGCGCGATCTCCTTGTACTAGAATCTGGGTAGGTAGATGCCTGCTGATCGGGAGGGCGCCTCGCGGACGAAACACCCTCCCTTGCCTTTGCAAAAGGTCAGAAACCGGACTTCGGATAGCGGAAGGGCACGATGCCCTCGAACTGGCCGGTCGGGTAGACGAAGGTCAGCTTGCCATCCTGCCACTGGGTCATGATGTGCGACTTTTCGACGGGCAGGCCGAGATCGTCCCAGCTGAAATCGCCGAGCACGGTCTGGACAGGCTGTTCCTTGGTGCGGGCGTGCAGCCATTCGCCCATCTTGGCGTTGTCCGTGGTGCCGGCCCCGGTGATCGCCTGCTCGATGCCCTGGCAGACGGCGAAGGGAATGGCGCTGTCCTCATCCGGCTCGACGCCGTATTCGGCTTCGAACGCCTTCACGAAATCGGCGTTGTCGAAGGGCTTTCCGGCGAGCGTGCTCTTGAAGGGAACATCCTTGTGCCAGGTGGTGTGGATGACAACACCATCGGCCGCATCGTTGCCGACGCCCTCGATGAACTCCGTCTGCGCGCCCTGGCTGAGATAGACAAGCTTCGCCGATGCACCGACGGTTTTCAGCGACCGCATGAGCTGGACGGCTTCTTCCGCCGAAGCCGTCAGGCCGACGATCATGTCAGCGCCGGAGCGCTTGATCGAGTTTGCGAGGTTCAGCCAGTCGTTGAAGCCTTCTTCAGGCCATTTCTCCTCCATGACCACCTCGATGCCGGCTTCCTTGAAGTAACCGGGCGCGAGGTCGGCGATTTCCTTGTCGTTCGCCGGGTCGATCACTTTCTGGCCGAGCAGGCCGGTGGCGATCGCGTTGGCGAAGAAGTCGTCCGCATGGACGACGGCGACCGTCTTCGGCGCATCCGCCGGATCCTTGATCTCCTTCAGGAGACCGATCACGTCCTTGCCGGTGTACTCGGCGGCATTGACCTGGAAATAGAAGAGGTTCTTGTAGCCCTGGGCATAGATCCTGAGCGCTCCGCCCGAGGGAACCGGATGCACCATGTTGTACTTGGACAGAACGTTGCCGACCGGAAAGGTCAGGCGGCTCGAGAACGTGCCGTAGACGGCGTCGACTTTGTCGACATTGATGAAACGTTCGTACTGGTTGATGGCCGTCGCCGGGTCGGAGCGATTGTCGCTGACGATCAACTCCACCTGCTTGCCGAGGATGCCGCCTGCCTCGTTGATCAGCTTGTTGCAGAGCTCGTAGCCCCGCTTGTGTTTTTCGCCGCTGACCGAAAGGCCACCGGTAATCGGCAGCGATGCGCCGATCCGTATTGTTTCCGCAGCGCTCGCAACGGTGCTTGCCGAAAGCACACTAACGGTTGCTGCCGCGATCAGCCGATTGATTCCCATTTTGTCTCCTCCCAGACAGTTGCGCGCAATCGTTTGCATTGGAGCGAAAAACAAATCGCCCGGCCATGCCGGACGTCACTTGCGCGCTGTTCGATCGACGGCGGGGCGGCTCCTCAACCGCCCCGCCGCAAACTGAATATGCAAACGATTGCACATTGGCGATTATGCGCACCGTTTGCGCTTTGTCAAGTGTCTATGCGAACGATTGCAAAACCTCTGGCAAGATTTTAAATGAAGGCGAGAGGTGACACATGCAAAAGAAACGAACCACGCTAAAGGACATTGCGCGCGCGACCGGCGTTCATGTGTCGACCGTATCGCGCGCCCTTGACCCGACCGAGCGAAAGAGCATCACGCCGGAGGTCGTGGCGAAGATCCAGGCGGCGGCAGAACGCCTGGACTATCGCCCCAACCGCATTGCCTTCGGGCTTCGCACCAACCGCACGATGACCGTCGGTGTCGTCATCCCCGACATCACCAACCCGATTTTCCCGCCGATCCTGCGCGGGATCGAGAGTGTTCTGGAACCGCTCGGCTATGCCTCGATCATCGTCAACACGGACAGCGAGCGCGAACGCGAAATTCGCCTTCTCGAAGTGTTGCGCGACCGTGGTGTGGACGGTGTCATTCATGCCGCTGTGCTCAGAAGCGACCCGTCGATCGCCAAGGCGGCGCAGGACGGCCTGTCGGTGGTGACGCTCAACCGGCGCGTGGAGAATTCGAACATCCCCTATGTCATCAATGACGAGGACCTGGGCATCTGCGAGATGCTGCGCCACCTGACGAAACTCGGCCACCGGCGGATCGCGCATCTTGCCGGGCCGCAGGATCTGTCGACCGGCCAGTTGCGCCTGGCGGCCTTTCGCAGCGCCGCCGAGAGAATGTCGATCGAGATCGATCCTCAACTCATCGTCACCGCCATGCGCTTCGACGAAGACGAAGGCGCCCGGTGCACGCGCGAACTGCTCGCCTCCGGTCACGACTTCACCGCGGTGCTCTGCGCAAACGACCGCCTGGCGCTCGGCTGCATCGACGTGTTGCGCGAGAACGGCCTCGATTGCCCGTCGGACATTTCGGTCAGCGGCTTCAACGACATGCCGTTCCTGCAACTGGCGCGTCCGAGGCTCACGACCGTCCGAATCCAGCAATATGATGCGGGCATTACCGCCGCCTCGATCCTGCTGCGCCTCATGAACGCCGGCGCAGACGACGACATCCCGCTGGAGACCGTTCTTCCGGTAGAACTCCTGGAACGCGAAAGCACGGGGCCCGTGGCAGCGCAGCGGCGCTGACAATCCCCTCCGCCCGCATTTCGCCAGCCGTCAACGGCCAGGCCTCATCTCCGCACGCTTTCCCGCCGGTCTCGCCCGCAGCCTTCGACACCCTCGGCCATGCAATCGATTGCCCATTGTTTTGTGCAATCGATTGCCCTAAGGTCGCTTTCGATTGGTCGGCATTTGCAGGGCAGTGTTCCCGCCGGCTGAAAAGACATCAGGTCAAGAGGGAGGAACTTATGGCGTATCCGCGGTCCTTGGTTGGAAAGACAATTCTCGTCATCGGCGGAAACGGCGCGATCGGCGCCGCGACGGGGCGCCTTTTTGCGGAGGCAGGGGCGACGGTGCTCGTCACCCACATGCCGGGCGAACAGGGTGCAGCAGGCGCGGATGCCGCGCTTTCCTCCTTTGCCGGCCCGGAACGTCACGCGCGATATGCCGTCGACATCACCGATTCCAGCGCTCTTGGCGACCTCGCCCGTGCGATTGAACAGAAATTCGGTCGGCTCGACGTGCTGGTCAATGCGGCGGGTTTCACCAAGCCCATCGCCCACCGGGATCTCGACGCACTGACGGATGAGCTGATCGACGACATCTTCAAGGTGAACTGGCGAAGCCAGTTCGCGGCGATCCGCGCCTTTGCTCCGCTTCTGAAAAAGTCCGGCGACGGGCTCGTCGTCTCCATCTCGTCGATCGCAGCCTTCACCGGCGTCGGGTCGAACATCGCCTATTGCGCGGCCAAGGCCGGCATCGACGTGATGACCAAGGCGCTCGCCCGCGTTCTGGCACCGGAAGTCAGGGTGCTTGCCGTTTCTCCGGGTGTCGTCGACACGCAATTCGTTCCCGGACGGGGCTCGGACTTCAACGACAAGGTCGCGGCTTCGACCCCGCTCGGCCGCATCGGCGAGGTCGACGACATTGCCGCCGCCATCCTGGCAAGCGCAACGTTGCTTGGCTTCTCGACCGGCCACATCATCCAGGTCGATGGCGGCCGGGCCCTCTGACGCCAGCGGAAATCCGCATCCGCGCGACGAACCGGACGCGCGGATGCGATCGCGCTCATGCTGTCCTGCTCTCGTGCGGCGGACCCGTTGCGGGTCCCTGCATCATCCCGCGAGGCAGCAGGCGTGGCGCCTACGGGACAGCGGCCGCGTAACCGCGCGGCGACAGGCGCACGGTGAGCGCGGCCGCAACGACAATGCACCCCAGGTGCCATTTCCAGCCCGTGGCAAAGTTCCCGGTCAGGTCATGGAGTGCGGACACGATCATCGGCGGTAGCGCCGCCAGGAGAAAGCCGCCGCCTTGCATCACTGCCGACAGAGCGGTTGCCTGTGCGGGGTCGGAGAGATGATCGAGGGCGACCACCATCGACAGCGCGAAACAGCCGCCCAAGCCTGCGCCCGTCATCGCCACGAAGACGAAGGGCGCGGCATCCGGCGCTAACGCAAAGCCCGCAACTGACATCCAAGCGTCAACCACAGCCACGGCCGACGGTCCGTCCCGGTCGTACATGCCAATACCGGCAGGAAGAGCGCCGCGCTGCCTGGAATATCGCCATGACGGCCAGCAGGCTGCCGCTCGCCGATGCGCCCCAGCCGAGTTGCTGATAGTGCGGAGCAAGCCAGACCACCACCGACTTATAGCCGCCATTGACCAGACCGAGGAACGCCATGAGCAGCCAGGCGCGCGGCTCCGCGAGCAAGCTCCTGACGAGATTGCCTTCCGGTTTCCGCTGGCCGCCGTTGGGAAGACCGGTCCACGCAACGGCAAGGGCCGCAAAGCCGAGCGCGGCCAGCTTGCCCCAGGCGGCCATCCGTTTGCAGCGCGCGTCGTCATCCGTAGGCTCGACCCAATCACCGGCATGCAAACGGCAACGCCGGTCTCTGGCCAGGTCCGCGTCGAGGCCTGGCTGGCGATCGAATCCGGCATGCGTTGTCTCGCAAAGAGAGACCGAGACTGTCGGGCCCCATCCCGCTATAAGACCTCCACACGAGCAAATCAGGAAGTGTCATGGAAACCATTGAAATCAACGGACGCAGCGACTTCGCCCTGTGGGCGATCCAGCGCGCCCAGGAAATTGTAACGGCCGAAGGCGCTGCCTTCGCAGTCGCCGCGCGCGACATGGACGAAGAGGAACTGGCGCAAACCGCCGCCGCACTGGGCAAGGCGATCAGCGACGCGATGCTCGAGGTTTTCGACGGCCTGACGGCGGAGTAAGTTTCTCGCAGCGTCTGCGGTTCACGACCCGCCAGGCCTCCAGGGTTTTCATTCGAAGGATAAGTTGCTAATGTTCCTTCTTTGTTCTTCCCGCCCTACTGCAATCGATTCGGGCTGTAACTGAATGCGACGAAAAACGAACGGGAACGCATGAGCGCCGCCTATCTCGAAAAACTCAATGATCGTCAGCGTGAGGCGGTCGAGCATGGTGTCGGATTGCCGGATGGACGGATTGGCGGCCCGCTTCTGATCATTGCCGGTGCCGGTTCGGGAAAGACGAACACGCTCGCCCATCGGGTGGCGCATCTGATCGTCAACGGCGCCGATCCGCGGCGCATTCTGTTGATGACCTTTTCCCGACGCGCGGCCTCCGAAATGACCCGCCGCGTCGGCCGCATCTGTCGCCAGGTCCTCGGCGACAACGGCGCGGTCATGACCGACGCGCTCTCCTGGGCCGGCACGTTCCACGGGATCGGGGCACGCATCCTGCGCATCTATGCCGAGCAGATCGGTCTCGGCCCGGACTTCACGATCCATGACCGGGAAGACAGCGCCGATCTGATGAATCTCGTGCGCCACGAGCTGGGCTTCTCGAAGATGGAAAGCCGGTTCCCGACGAAGGGCACGTGCCTCTCGATCTACTCGCGCGTCGTCAACTCTGAAAGCTCGATTGCGGACGTGCTGAAGTCGGCCTATCCGTGGGTCACCGGCTGGGACGAACAGCTCAAGGCGCTGTTTGCGGCTTACGTCGACGCCAAACAGGCGCAGAACGTGCTCGATTACGACGACCTCCTGCTCTATTGGGCGCAGATGGTTTGCGAGCCGGAACTTGCCCGAGATCTCGGCGCCCGGTTCGATCATGTCCTCGTCGACGAGTATCAGGACACCAACCGGCTTCAGGCGTCGATCCTGATGTCGCTCAGACCCGGCGGCCACGGACTGACGGTCGTTGGCGACGACGCCCAGTCGATCTATTCCTTCCGGGCTGCGACCGTCCGCAACATTCTCGATTTCCCGAATGCGTTTTCGCCGGAGCCCGCCGACGTCATCACCCTCGATCGGAATTACCGTTCGACGCAGCCGATCCTCGCTGCCGCGAATGGCGTGATCGGGCTGGCGCGGGAAAGGTTCACCAAGAACCTGTGGACGGACAGGCAATCGGAGCAGCGCCCGTTGCTTGTCACCGTCAAAGATGAAGCGGACCAGGCGGCCTACATCGTGGAGCAGGTTCTGGCTGGCCGCGAGATCGGCGTCGCGTTGAAGCAGCAGGCGGTGCTGTTTCGATCGTCCAGCCACAGCGGGACACTCGAAGTCGAACTCACTCGCCGCAACATTCCTTTCGTGAAGTTCGGTGGGCTGAAGTTCCTCGACAGCGCCCATGTGAAGGACCTGCTCGCCATCATGCGTTTCGCGCAGAACCCGCGCGACCGCGTCGCCGGCTTCCGGCTGCTGCAGATGCTTCCCGGGGTTGGTCCGCAGACGGCCGGAAAGATCCTCGACGCGATCGCCGCCGATCCGGAACCGCTTGCAGCCCTTGCAGAAATCCCGCCTCCGCCGAAAACCGGCGAGGGTTGGACCGGCTTCATCGACCTGGTTTCCGGCCTGCGAAAGGCCGAGCCGGGATGGCCGCAGGAGATCGGCGCTGCGCGCGCCTGGTATGAGCCCCATCTCGACCGGATTCATGAAGACGCCGACACACGCAAGGCAGACCTGCTGCAGCTTGAGCAGATTGCCGGCGGTTACCAGAACCGCGAGCAGTTTCTGACCGAACTGACCCTTGACCCACCCGATGCAACCAGCGATCAGGCAGGTGTCCCCCTCCTCGACGAGGACTATCTGATCCTTTCGACGATCCATTCGGCGAAGGGCCAGGAATGGCGCTCGGTCTTCATGCTCAACGTCGTCGACGGCTGCATTCCGTCGGATCTGGGTGTCGGCACGACCGCCGAACTCGAAGAGGAACGGCGGCTGCTTTATGTCGGCATGACGCGGGCGCGCGATCATCTCGCGCTGGTTACGCCGCAACGCTTCTTCACCCATGGTCAGAACGCTCAGGGCGACCGGCACGTCTACGCCTCGCGGACCCGCTTCATTCCGGCGACGCTGCTGCAGTTCTTCGAAACGACGAGCTGGCCGAAGATCTCGGCGAATGCCAGCGAGAGAAGCGCCAAGCAGATCCGGATCGATGTCGGTGCGCGCATGCGCTCCATGTGGAAATGAGCGAACGGTCCGCGGCGAGCCCCGAGGGCTCTGCAGGGCTGTCCCGATGTGGCGGGGCACCTTCCGGAAACGACGCGACAAGCGCCAAAATTGTATCGCGCCGTAATTCAACATAAAATAGTCGCGCTGAAGCATCTGCTCGCACAGAATGCTCCCATAAGCTGCAAAGCACGCCTACACCCAGTCAGCGGCGGTGCGCGCTGCGTGACGTCGGCAAGCGAGCAATGCCTCACCCCATGAACCCGCGATCGAATTCACCGAAGAAATGATCCTTCACTCCGACGATCACGATTGGCTCATTCACAGTACCCCGACGGAAATAGCGGAATTCAGCGTCCGCGCGCCTTACCGGGGCGATGGCAGTCTTCATCGACCTTCGCGCAGGACAGCGATGTTCACGAAGTCACATGGGGCTCTCGCTCCATGTTGAACGAGGAAGCCGTGTTTTCCGGTCGCCGATTGGGCGGACTGGAACTGACAGCCCTCTTTACCGGCTTCATCGCTGCCACTTACGGCTTCGGTATCTACCTCTTTTCGACACTGATCCCGGACATGAAGGGCGACCTTGGTCTGGATTACAGCGAGGCAGGCACTGTGATCGCCCTGGCTCAGGTCGGGTTCATGGTTGCGGCGCTCTCGAGCGGACTTCTGGCGCACCGTTTTGGGGCCGCAAGGGTCGTGCTGTTCTCCGTGCTGGTCTGCGGGACATGCCTGCTGGCGCTGTCGTTCGCAACGGCGGGGTGGCAGCTCATCGGGCTCTTGTTCCTGACGGGCGCGGCTGCGGCATCCGTCTGGGTTCCAATGGTTTCCCTGGCTCAAGCCGCGCTACCGACTGCGCATCGGGGGAAAGCACTGGGTTTGATGTCGTCCGGGACCGCTTACGGCGTCTTCCTCAACGGTCTTGCCGTCCCGGCGCTCGTGCCCTCCTACGGCTGGCGATCCGTCTGGCTCGTCATGGGTGTACTGACGCTCATTCTCTTTGCCTGGGGCGTCGTCCGGCTATCCGGCGTTCGTTTCGAAAGCCGCAGTCCCGCCGTCGACACCGAGCCAGGCGCGGCTGCGAGCACCTCGTCCGTGCTGCGATCGCCGGTGAGCACGATCGTGCTCGCCATGATGTTTTTCAGCGGCATCGCTTGCATGCCGACCCAGAACTACCTCGTTTCCCTGCTGCGGGACGATCTCGGCTACGACGTGGCGGAGGCGAGCCGGGCGTGGAGCGCGATCGGCTTCATCGGCATGTTCGGCGGGTTGCTCATGGGGTGGGTTGCCGATCGCATTACCGTGCGCCGAGCCATGCTCCTGACCTACGCGCTTCTCGTCGCGGCTATCTTAGCCTTTCTGCACCATTCCAGCCTCGTGGAGATTTACATCGGGGCAGCGCTCTTCGGCCTCGCCTTCAACGCCATCTTCGGGCTGATGCCCGCCTTTGTCAGCCTCAACTTCCACGGCCGATCGGCAACCACGATCTTCGGGTTCGGCAACGTTCTGCTTGGGCTGGGCTCAATGGCCGGCAACTATCTCGGCGGTGTGACGAAAGATGCGCTCGGATCATTCCAGCTGATCTACGTGATTTCGCTTGGCGCGGGCATCGTGCTTCTTGGACTGACTGTCATGCTCGGGGTGCAGGCAGCAAAAAAGTAGGCTCCGGCGTCCTACTAGCAACAAGGTCCTTCATCCGTCAGTGGCCCGGCCGCGGACGGGCGATCCGAGGCTGGCGGCCTCGAGCCGTCTGCCCAGCGTGCGTCCGCATGACATTCCAACCGGCGACGATACGAACCGCTAGCCTGCGCAAACTATGAGTTGACCGCTTTTGAGCGCGAAGCGACACTTGCGGATAGCAGCAAGGCAGGAGGAAAAATGATGGCTGAACCGGACCAATGGCGTCACATGGCGAGCGCACCGAAAAACGGAAGCCGGATCCTCGTCACGATCCGCCCATCCGAACAGGGCGCCGCAGAAGTCGATCTCGCCTATTGGTCACATGGCGATCAGTTCGGGCCCGAAGGCTGGCGCGCCTCCGATTCCTCGCCCGGCCGCATCATCGCGTACCCCGAGCCTGAATTGAAGTGTTGGATGCCGATGCCCGCGGCCAATCTCAGCCGCAGCTCGATGCCTTCGCCCTGGGAAGGCGAGGACGAGCAGCAACTGGACGGCTCCGGAATTTAGGAACGCGCGACGAACGTTGGGACGGCACGGCCGCGGCGACTGTCACCGCGGCCGCACTTTTGTTTTCCCTATCGCATCATCGCCGCGACATTACCGCCGTCGACGGTGATGACCGCACCGGTGCTCGCGCGGGCCTTGGCAAGGTGCACGAAAGCGTCTGCGACATCCCTGGCGGAGACTTCGCGGTGGACGAGATTGCCCCGCATGTAGGCATCTTTGGTGATCCCGCGGGCGCGGCTGCGCTCTTCGACCATCTGGTCGGTCATGAGGCCGGTGCGGATGCGATCGGCGTTGACGGCGTTCGACGTGATCCCGTCGGCGCCGTGCTCGACCGCGTATTGCCGCATTAGCGCCATCAGCGCCGCCTTCGACGTGCCATAGGGACCGAAGTCGGGGCCGGGATTGACCGCCTGCTTGGAGACGTTGAACACGAGCGCGCCGCCGGTGCGCTGCGCCTTCATGATCCGGGTTGCAGCCCGGGCGATGTAGTGGTGCCCCCAGAAATTGAGCGCGAAGGCTTTCTGGAAGAGTTCGTCCGAGACCTCGACGATAGCCCCCTGGAAGGCAGCGCCTGCGTTGGAAATGACAATGTCGACGCCGCCGAAATGTTCGGCAACGGAGGCGAGCGTTGCATCGACCGCCTCAGGGTTAGTGACGTCGCATGCCAACCCAAGCCCGCCAAGCCGCGCGGCCTCCGTCTTGACCGGTGCTTCGGCGAGGTCGATGAGGGCGATTTCGGCGCCTTCCGCCCTTAGTGCCTCGGCGATCGCCAGGCCGAGCCCGCCGGCGCCACCGGTCACCACCGCCACCTGCCGGCTGAGCGGCTTTTCCACCTGCTTCGTCAGCTTCACCTGTTCGAGCGACCAGTATTCGATGTCGAAGAGATCCTGCTCCGACAGGGCCTCAAAGCGCTCGATACCCTCGGCGTTGCGGATGACGTTGATCGTTGCCTCGGCGACATCGGCGCCGACGCGCGCCGCCTTCTTGGACGGACCCGCAGCGAATAGACCGACGCCGACGACGTAGAAAACGCGCGGCATCGGATCCAGCATCTTCCTGTTGCCGCCGACGCGCGCATTGTTGCGCTCGAAATAGGCACGGTACTCGGCGACGTAATCCGCCACGGCCGCACGCACCGTCTCAGCCCAGGCGGTCGTCTCGCCCGCAACCGGGGCCGGCAGAACGAGCCCGAAGCGCTTGATGTGAATGACGTGCTCCGGCGTTGCATTGCCGCGACGCGCGAGATCGCCGGCGTTCTCGGCGTTGCAGAACTCAAGCACGGCTTCGCTTGCCCGATGCTCCAGTACGAAGCGCTTCGGAGCGCCTTCAACGCCGGTGTCGATGGCGATGGCGCCACGCAGGATCGGGGCGATTTCGGCGGCCGACGCAAGCGCTGCCGGTTGCTTCACCTGGACGAACGGTCGCGGATTGCCTTTTGCGATGCGGCGCTCGGCCCGGTCGATCGCGGCGATCATCTTCTCATAGGATTCGCGCGGGTCCTCCGACCAGGTGAAGATGCCGTGCTTCAGGAGGATCATGCCGTCGGCGGTCGGATCGGCGCGGAAGGCCTCGTCGCAGGCTTTCGCAAGGTCGAAGCCGGGCATGACATAGGGAACGATGATCGCTTTGGGGAAGAGTTCGCGCACGATATCCTCCCCGTGCGGCTGGTTCGTCAGCGACACGATCGCGTTGGCATGGGTGTGGTCGATGTGCTTGAACGGCAGGTTGGCGTGCAGGATCGCTTCGACCGACGGGTTGGGCGCCGTCGGATCGAGCAGCAGCCGACGCTGCAGCATGACCATGTCGTCGTCGCTGAGCGCCTGGAAACCGACCATCGCCTGCAACGGCTGCAGGCGGACGGCCGGCAGGCCTGCCGGCTCGATCGTGCCCATGTCCCAGCCGCTTCCCTTGACGCAAAGAACCGGAATTTCCGAGCCGTCGAGGTCGGTGAAGGTGGTTTTCACCGACGTGTTTCCGCCGCCGTGCAACACCAGCTCCGGGTCGGATCCGAGCAGCCGCGTCGTGTAGGTGCGGATCGCCAGGTCGCGGTTGACGCCCTCGCGGACATAGGCGTCCACGACCTCAGCATATTCGGTTTCGGACCATCTCGACTTCATGGAAAAGCTCCTTGGCTTCCGGCGGACATCGTCTGCGACGGGCCGGAGAAAATGACATGGCGGGGCCGCGCCCGCCGAACCGCAGGAGGCTGGCAGGAAAGGCCGCTTGGAAAATTTGGGATCGGCAGCCGGCGCGGGCCGCGCCAAAGGCCCGGCTTTCGATGCTGTCTACCGCGGTCTCGCCTGCCCATGCGACCGCGTTCGCGGCAGCGTGCTCAAGCGCGATTCCGTTCTCGATCGTCCGTTGCAACGGAACGCAAACAAATGACAGCATCATGTGTCAAATGTCAATTGAGTGTTCGAATTTGTTTGACGGCAGCAGCTTTTCCGGTTTGAGGTGGCGCAAACGGTATCAGGCGGAGTGACGGATGACGGATAGTGGGCGGGGGAGTTCGATGATCGGTGAAGGCAAGTCGTTGCCGCCCGAGTTCGATGACGGGGTCGTTTGGGCTGCCTGGCTCTACTACGTCGATCAACTGACCCAGAGCGACATCGCCAAGATCCTCGGCATGTCGCGCGCGACCATCGTCAACTATCTTCAGGAAGCCCGCGAGAGAGGCCTCGTCACCATCCGCGTCAATACCGACGTCGGCGGACGCGTCGCCATTGCGCGCAAGCTCAAGGAGAAGTTCGGGCTCGAAGGGGCGCTGGTCATTCCGGCCGGCGAGCGGACGTCGCTGGTCACGAGGCTCGGCGAGGCGGGCGCCCGCCTGCTCGCCGACATGATCAAGGAA
Source organism: Ensifer adhaerens (assembly GCF_002007205.1). Classification (GTDB taxonomy): domain Bacteria; phylum Pseudomonadota; class Alphaproteobacteria; order Rhizobiales; family Rhizobiaceae; genus Ensifer; species Ensifer adhaerens_D. Next base: position 25,440 of record NZ_LAZS01000009.1, on the reverse strand, counting down.
GGCGACACGATCGGCGTTGCCTGGGGACGGACCGTGCTTGCGGTCGCCGACCAGATCTCCCTGGCCGAGCCGCTTGGCGGGCTCACCGTCGTCCAGGTCTCGGGCAGTTCCATCGCCAATCCCGAATTCTCGCCGGAGTTCTGCACCTCGCTGATGTCGCAGCGCATTCATGCGCGCTGCGTCAACCTGCTCGCGCCCGCGCTCCTGTCGACGCCGGAACTCAAACGCTGGCTGCTTTCGGAGCCGGTGCTCGTCAAGCAGTTCGAACTCATCCATTCGACCAATGTCCTGGTCTTCGGCGTCGGCGATATCGGTCCTGACACGCTGATCCGGTCGGCCAATGTCGCAAGCCAGGAGGACTTCGACTCCTACCAGGCGCACGGCGCAGTCGCGGTGCTGATCTGCCGGTTCATCGACGAGGCGGGCCGACAGGTGAGCGGCGAACTCGATGATCGCATGGTGGGCATCGAGCTTAACGAACTGGTGCGCATCCCAAGCCGCATCTGCGTTGCCGGCGGTTCGAACAAGATCACCGCGATCCGGGCGACGATGAATGGCGGCTATGCCACCCATCTCGTCACCGACATCGAAACCGCCGAGATGCTGCTGGCGGACGAGGCCTGAGGCGCTCCGTCAGGAACGCCCCAGAACGCCGATCAGTTTGCCTTGACGCGCGCCGTCCGCATGAATTCCTGCGTCGCCTCGAAGGAGGTGATGCCGGCATCTGAACCGAGACCGGTCGCCACCAACGCGGCCGAGGCCTGCGCGAACTTGAGCGATGTCTCCGTATCCATCTTGTGGTGCAGACCGGCGATGAAGCCGGCATTGAAGGCATCGCCGCAGCCGGTCGTATCGACGACGTCGATCTCGAACGCCGGCAGCTTCACGGTTTTTCGCTCCGGATCCATGAAATAGACGCCGTCGCCGCCGAGCGTGAAGACGCAATGCTTCACGCCGAGATCGCAGAAGAACAGCGCCGCATCCTCGGCCGTTTTTCGCCCGGAGATCAGCATGGCTTCTTCCACCGACGGCATGAAGTAGTCGATATAGGGGAAGAGCGGACGGATGAGGGAAAGCGTCTTCTCGCTGGCGCCGAGCAGATCGAAGGTGACGGTCCGGCCCTTGCGCTTGGCAGCTTCGAGAAGCACGCGGCTCGGCTCGCCGTCGAGGCGGTCGAGCAGGCCCGTACCGCCGAGATGAACGATCGGCGCCGCCGTCACGCGATCGAGCGCGTCTTCTGCGACCTCGAAATGACCGGACGCACCGCGAACGTGGAGGGCCGGTCTTTCGCCATTGCGACGAATGTTGAGGATCGTGGCGGACGTCGGTACGCCCGGGATCCGCTGCATCTCGACCGTGTCGACGCCGAAGCGCTGCAAGGTCGAAAGCACGAAGTCGGCCTTCTCGTCATCGCCGACGGCGCCAACGGCGAGGCAGTTGAGACCGAGCTTTGCGAGGTCGACGACCGTGCCTCCGGCGGTACCGGCAACCGTCAGCCGGATCTCGTCGATGAATTCGACATTGCCGCCCGCGGGAATGCGGTCGACCGGGCGGCCGAGGATGTCGAGAATGTAAAGTCCGATGACCGAAACATCGTGCGCCATGCGCTCAAACCTTTCTCTGTGAAGGAGAGTTGTCGAAAGACGCCGGCCCCGACCGCCCGTGGCGGCTCCGGGACCGGCCGTCAGGATTGTCTGCCGCGGATCGAGAAGATCGCGCCGGCAAGAATGATGAAGATGCCGACGATGACGAGCTGCCAGGTGCTTGGAATGCCGACGAGAATGAGCACGTTGCTGACGAGCGTGATGAGGACCACACCCAGAAGCGTGCCGATGACGCTGCCGGAGCCGCCGGTGATGCGGGCGCCGCCGAGAACGACTGCCGCGATGATTTCGAGTTCGGCGCCGGCGAGGTCGAACGGGTTCGCCAGCCGGTTGCTGGAGACGTGAATGATCCCGGCGATGCCGGCGAGAAGCCCCGCATAGGCAAAGACAAAGATGCGAACCGTGCGCAGATTGTAGCCGAGGCGTTCGGCGACACCGGCATTGCCGCCGACGGCATAGACCGCGCGACCGATCAGGGTGCGCTCGAGGATCCACCAGGTGACAAATGAGGCGACCGCCAGGATGAGCACGAATGCCGGCAGCGTCGACGTCGAGCCGTTGGCACTGTGATGGGTGAAAAGCGCAAGCTTTCCGAAGGCGTCCATCGCCGCCGGAACGTTCATGAACAGCGCCGTGCCGACAAAGGTGAGCAGGAAGCTGCGGATGACATATTGCGTGCCGATCGTCACGATCAGAGACGGTGCCTTGAGCGCATGAACCAGAACGCCGTTGAGCCCACCGAAGCAGGCGCCGCCGACAGCGCCGAGCGCAAGGATCGCCACGATCGGCATGTCGGGCACGACATTCACGACCAGCATGGTGACGGCATACATGACGAAGGCGGCGATTGCCGTAAACGAGACGTCGATGCCACCGGAGGCAAGCACGACAAGCACGCCGAGCGCGAAGAGACCCCGCACGACGGAAGCACGCAGGATGTCGAAGAGGTTCGATACCTGCCAGAAATCGGTGTTGATCGCACCGACGACGAGCGAAACGGCGACGATCAGGATCAACGTGAAGGCCGGCGGGTGGCGCATGAGCCACGCCCAGATGCCGGCAACGGCGCCTGCGCTTTCAGACCGGGGTGCTGCCGAGGAGAAGGTGGTTTCGGTCATTGAAGCCTCGCAATGGTATCGTCGGTCAGCGCGCGCGAGAGAACGTCTTCCGCCAGCCCTTCGGCGGCAAAGGTTTTGACGACACGACCCTTGCGCATGACCATGATGCGGTCTGAGTTCTGCAGCAGTTCGGGCAGGTCGTCGCTGATGATGATGACGCCCATGCCGTCACCGGCGAGCCGCTGAATGATCCGATAGATCGTGTCCTTGGAGCCGACGTCGACGCCGACGGTCGGGCCGTGCAGGATGAGAAGTTTTGGCTCGATCGTCAGCCAGCGGCCGATGAGCACGCGCTGCTGGTTGCCGCCGGAAAGCGACTGCACCGGCTTGTCGACGCCGGCCGAGACGACCTGCAGGTCATCGACCGTGCGCTCGGCGAGCGCACGGCTGCGGCGACGGTCGACGATGCCAAAGGCATTGCGCAGCCGGTCGAGGACCGGAACCACGATATTGTCCTTGATCGATTGCGAGAGGAACAATCCCTCCGAGAGCCGGTCCTCGGGAACGTAGCCAATCCCCGAAGCAATCGCATCGGCGGGTTTGCCAAGGCGGATCTCGTTGCCTTCGAGAAAAATGCTGCCGCCGTCGGCGGGCGAAACGCCTGCAAGCGCAAGCGCCAGTTCGTTGCGCCCGGAATCGAGCAGGCCGGTAATGCCGATGATCTCGCCCTTGCGCAGCGACAAGGACACATCAGCGAAAAATCCGCTCCGTGAGAGCTTTTCGACATTGAGCAGCTTCTCGCCGAGCGTGACGGCGGACCGCTGGCGGGTGTCGTCCAGCACCTTGCCCGTCATCCAGAAGGCCAGATCGGTCTTCGAATGGCCCTCGACGTCGCATTCGGCGACTTTCTGGCCATCGCGCATGATGATCGCCCGCCCGCCGAGCGACTTGCACTCGTCGAGCTTGTGGGTGACGAACAACACGGCCACGCCCTTGGCGCGCAGGCGATCGACGACGCCGATGAGATTGTCGACCTCGTGTTTGGTCAGCGCGGTCGTCGGCTCGTCCATGATGACGAGGCGGGCGTCGGAGGCGATTGCGCGGGCAATGGCAATCAGCTGCCGCGTCGCCATCGGCAACTCGTCCGTCCGCGTTGAAAGAAAGGCCCTGCTCGCCGGCAGGCCGACGGCCGCAAGGGCGCGCTCGGCCGTCGCCCGCATCTTCGGTATGTCGAGCCGCCGCGCAAGCTTGCCCGACGAGGACACCAACTGCTGAGTCAGCCCGATGTTCTCGGCGACCGAGAGATTGGGGAGCAGCGAAAAATCCTGATAGACCGTTTCGATGCCGGCAGCGAGGGCTGCGACCGGTGTCAGTCCGGTGACCGTCTTGCCGTCGATCAAGAGTTCGCCTGCATCAGCCCCTTGAGCCCCGGAAATGATCTTGATGAGCGTGCTCTTGCCGCAGCCATTCTCACCCATCAGGTGATAGATGTTGCCGGCCTCGATCGAAAAACTCACGCCCTTGAGCGCGCGCACGCCACCGAAGTGCTTCTCGATGTTGCGCACCTCCAGAAACGGGGTCGCGGGCTTCGGATGCGGTTCACCGCCAGTGGGCTGTGGCTGCATGGCTTTGTCCTGATGGTGCATGGAGAGGCTTCACGGGCATGCCGCCGCGCGGGTTTAGGGCGCGGCGGCTTTGATCGGTGATCCGATCAGAACGGGTATTTGCCGTAGTTGGACTTGTCGACGTCGACCCAAGCTTCGCCGACCACGATGATGCCGTCACCGGCACCCTTCTTGACCGAAACCTTTTCGTATCCGGGCACGCCGAGATCCATGCCGTCCTTGATCTCTTCGCCCTTGATGACCATGTCGGCCACCTTGTTCATGACGTAGCCGGCATCCTTCGGATCCCAGAAGCTGATGCCGTCAACGGCACCGGATTCGAGATAGGAACCGGTATCCTTCGGCAGGCCGATGCCGAAGACGCAGGTCTTGTCCTGCAGGCCGGCCTCTTCGACGGCGCGGCCGATGCCGATGACGTCGATGGCCGAGCCGCCCTGGAAGCCCTTGATGTCGGGGTACTTGCGCAGGATCTCGCGGGCCTTCTCATAGGCGCGGTTGGCGTCGTTGAAGGATTCGTTCTTCTCCGAGACCAGCTCCATTTCTGGGTACTTCTTGGCGTTTTCAGCGCCGCCGTCAGCCCACTGAACATGCGTCAGGCTGCCGAGCGAACCGACGAAGGACGTCCATTTTCCTGATTTGCCCATGCACTCGGCGATCTTCTCGTTGAAGCGGGCGCCGAAGGCCTTGTTCTCGAAGGCTTCGATGTCGACGAGCGTGTTCTTCATGCTGTCGGCCTCGTGGGTCACCACCTTGATGCCGCGCTGGGCGGCGCGCTTCAGCACGCCTTCGAGCGACGACGCATCCATCGGCACGACGGCAATCGCGCTGACCTTCTTGGCGACAAGGTCCTCAATCAGGCGTGCCTGCTGGGCGGCATCCGCCTTGCCCGGGCCGATCTGGCTCGTGGCAACCGTATCGTTGTCGTTGCCATAGGCGGCGACGCCCTCGGCCATGCGCGTGAACCAGTTCTCGCCGGTGACCTTGACGACGGTGACGATGCTGGGCTTCTCCTCGGCGGTGGCAGCCGCGGCACCCCAGATGGTGCTGAGTGCCACGGTGCAGGCGGCAAGTTTACGAAAATCAGGCATAGTTCCTCCCATTGCGCCTTCGAAGGGAAAGAGCTGTGGCGCGCGAAGGCTCGCGCCCGGCCCTGACGGAAGCGGGGTTAGCTGCGGACGGCTCTGAACCAGGCTCTGAAGTCGAAGCCGGACGTGGCGATGAAGACCAGCAGAAGAACGCCCCAGGCGAGATCCCGGAAGAAATTCGAGATGTTCATGAAGTTGAACAGGCTGGAGAGCATCTGCAGCGACGTTGCCGAAAGCACCACGCAGATGACCCGCCCATAGCCGCCCTCGGGGCGAACGCCGGCCATGACGGCGATGAGGATCGCAATGAGGACATAGGAGCTGCCGTAGTCCCACTTCACGCTCGAGGTGCGCGCGGCAATGACGATACCGGCAACCGACGCCAAAAGCCCGCAGACGGCGTAGGTCAGGAACAGGATGCGCTTTTCCGGGATGCCCGCGTAGCGCGCGGCCTTGGCATTGTTGCCGAGCAGAAGCAGACGTTGGCCGAAGGGCGTGAAACGCAGGATGGCGCCGATTGCGAGCGCGACGACCAGGAAGAGAGCGAAGCATTGGGGCACGCTCAGGATCGTGGCATTGCCGAAATCGTCGAGCGGCTCGACATAGCCTATGCTGAGCGCCGAACCATTGGTGAGAACGATCGCCAGCCCGGTAAAGAGCAATTGCGTACCGAGCGTCGCGATGATCGGCGTCAATCCAACCTTCGCGATCAGGAAGCCGTTCAGCATGCCGCCGACAAGGCCGACGCCAAGCGCTACACCGATCAGGCTCCAGGTGAAAAGAAGCGGAGCATCGTCGGCGGAAATCGCGCCCCGCAGGAAGAAGTAGGCGGCAACGCCGGAGAGATTGGCAAGCGCGATGCCCGAAAGGTCGATGCCGCCGTTGCCGGAGATCATGGCCAGCATGACGCCAAGGGCGAGGAAGCCCAGTTCGGGAACCTGTGACGCCATCGACTGGAAGTTATAGAGCTCGACGAAGCTGGCGCCGACGAGCACCGCACCGGCCACGATGGCGGCAACGTTCACGGTGGCGAGAAAGCTGAGCTGCCGATCCACCTGAAAAGCCACGATGTCCCCTCCCATGCTGGCATTCGTGCGGACGGAAACGGTTTCCGGCCGTTCGGTTCAGGCTCCTGTCTCCCCTGATACCATCCGCATCCGGCTTCCATCGCACATTCTGACATTTGCCAGCCATCGGTGTGTTTTGTCAACAGCGTTCTTCGCACTGCCTTGTGACCAGTGTTGACAGCGAGCGGGAATAGGACGTTGCCCTCCTTTTTGGACGCCGTGGACAGTCCCGCTTGGCGAGACTGCCCGGCGTGTCCGCAGCCTGGGCGGGACATCCGCTGGATTGGCAAAGCTGGGAGCTGGAAATGGGAAAATGCCGGCGGCAACGGCTGCGCGAAAGGGCACCTTTTTGGCCCGGGCGCGGCGTCAGGCTCCGCGGTTCTGTTGACCGAGCCACTCTCGAAGGAGGGTGGCGAGGCGTTGCGGCGCCTCCATCGGAACCATATGGCCGGTGTCTTCGACGACCTCGAAGCTTGAGCCGGCAAGTCCCTGGTGAAGCTCGAGCGCCTCGGTGCGCGACCTCAACCGGTCCTTGTCACCCGCGACAATCAGGCTTGGGCACCGGATCGCCGCCAACTCGTCCCGTTCGTCTCTCCGCTCGACAAGGGACTGCCGGCGAAAGGCGTCGCCTCCCAGGCGCTGACCTGCCGCCTGGATGCGATCGACAAGATCGGCCCGCTCCGCATTGTCGGGGTGCAGGGATGAGAGGATGGCCGATCGGCTGAGCCCCTTGAACGCGGTGCCGGCGGTCTGCCCGGCGGCGACCGCCTTTCGTTGGCGCTCGACATCGCTGTCGCCGCGTGCGGATGTGGCAATGAGGATCAGCGCGGTCACCCGGTCGGGCGCCTGCCGGACGATTTCCCGGGCGACGTAGCCACCCATGGAGAAGCCGACCAGCACGAAGCGGGCCGGCGCGTCCAGTAGCGCACGGTGCGCCATGGCTGCGATCGAGCTGTCCTGCGACAGATCGGCGTAGGCCGCGGGGCCATAGTCGCCGAGTGCCGGAACCACGTCACGCCAGAGATCGGCGTCCAGCATGAAGCCCGGAACCAAGAGCATTGCCACAGTTGCCACCTCCCCGTGCGCGTGCCCGTACACATGTATTGATCCTATCGGAAGAAAGGAGGCGGTCGTCAAGCAGGACGCCGCCTTCTGGCGGAAAAGCCCTTGCGCACCGGGAGCGAGCGCGCGGCGTGAACCGTGCAGCGGCTGCCAGTCAGTCGTCATTCAACGACCGGCTCAGAGCCGATTTCCAGCTGGCGATGAAATCAGCCGAAATGCGCGCCTGCGGCACCATCGTATCGAAACCGTGATAGGCGCCGGGGACCACGGACATTTCGACGGCGACGCCGGCCTCGACGAGGCGAGCGGCAAAGCGCATCGATTCCTGCGCGAACAGGTCGAGTGTGCCGACGCCGATCCAGGTGGGCGGCAGGCGGGCAAGGTCCACTGCGCGCGCAGGGGCCGCAGCCGCGCGGGTTGCCGGCGAGAGCCACGGCAATCGCGCCGGGGACCGCCATATGCCCGAATGACACCGTCGCCGGTCAGAACCGAGACGGCCGCGATCGCGCCGCCGTCGCGCGGCGCACGTATTGGTTAGCGTGGCTTGCCAGTATGGAAAGAAATCAGCGTCTTATCGTTCCAATCCTTCCCGCCTACCTTTTGCGTCAACCACAGCAGCGCAACGGAAGGTCGGGCGACATTCGCGATCGTCGGGCGTCCCACCCGTTACCCATGGAGGAGAGAAACGTGCTTGATCGCATTCAATCGCAATTCGCAGCCGCAGGTACGGCGATTATCCTGGGCCTTTCACCCGAGGTCGCCTATGCCCAATCCCTGGAGGAGCGTCGCGAACGCGGCGCCGCCGTTATCCGGACCCTCAACAATGGCGTGACGCAGCCCAACCTGGAACGGATGCGGCAGGAGTTTCCCTTCCTTGCCGACGCGACCGAGGCCTATGCCCTTGGCGACGTCTGGTCCCGTCCGGGTCTCGACAACAGGACGCGGCAACTCGCGGCGGTCGCCGCATTCGCCGCGATCGGGCTGACCGACCTGATGAAGGTCCATGCCGGATACGCGCTCAACGTCGGCGTTTCGGAGGATGAGCTCAAGGAGGTAATCTACATGGTAACCGTTCCGGCCGGATTTCCGCGCGCCATTGCCGCGTCGCAATCCTTGTCGCAGCTTTTTGCCGAGCGGGCCGAAGCGGGCAACGACAAGCCCGCGGGAGAGCGGCCATGAGCAATCTCCCCAAGCTTGCCGCCGCCACGCTTATCGCCGGTCTCGCGTCCCTCGACACGCCGGTCTCCCGCCAAGCCGTCGCGGAGGAAATTATGAACAGCCCGACTGAGAGCAAGCAAGCAGATCACCCCTATGTCGGCATGTGGGTCACCGGGGACGGGCGGATCCGCCAGGAGCTGTTGCCGAACGGACGTTATGACGAGGCGCGCGGAAACCGAAAGAGCGCCTATCAGGGGCGCTATGTCGTGACCGGAAACCATATCGACTACTGGGACGACACCGGCTTCACCGCCGACGGCGCGTTCATCGACGGCGTGCTGCACCATGGCGGCATGGTGTTTTACCGCGAAAGGTGATGACGGAAGCCAAGGCGCGCGCAGAATCTGCACTCGCCTTGAAGGTTGCCGGTCGGCAGGACAAGATTATATCTTCACTCTGCCCAATCACGCCGGCATAGGTAAGTTGAGCCGACCAATGGCCGTTGATCTGAATGTTATTTCCGTCTTCATGGCCGTTGCGGAGGCCCGCAGTTTCCGCGCGGCCGCGGAGCATCTGGGCGTTACCCGATCTGCGGTCAGCCAGTCGCTGCGCCGTCTCGAAGATCGGCTCGGGGTGGCGCTCGTCCAACGAACGACACGCAGCGTCAGCCTTACCGAAGCTGGCGCGCAACTTTACCAGCGCGTGGCGCCGGCCCTTCAAGAAGTCGGCCTGGCCCTGGACGCCGTGGCGGATCGGGACATGGCTCCGACGGGCCTGTTGCGATTGGCCGTGTCCTCGATCGCCGAAAGGTTCATCTCGGGGCCGTTGCTCGCAAGTTTTGCTGCGGCCTACCCCACGGTCGAGATCGATGTGACCGTCACGGACGAGGAATTCGACATTGTCGCCCAAGGTTATGACGCCGGGGTGCGGCTCGGCGAAGTCATCGAACAGGACATGATCGCGGTGCCGGTATCGGCCGAGCAACGCCAGACCGCAGTGGCGGCCCCATCCTACATCGAACGCTTCGGCAAGCCTTTGCAACCGTCGGACCTCGCTTTGCATCGCTGCATCGGCTGGCGTCCGGCACCGCAGACCGCGCCTTACCGCTGGGAGTTCGGCAAGGGTGGACGCGAGTTCGATGTCGCCGTGAACCCCCAGATCACGACCAACGACATGTGGCTGATGATCCGCACCGCCTGTGCCGGGGGCGGCATAACGTTCGGCATGGAGGAAACCTTCCGGCCCTATGTTTCGTCGGGACAACTGGTGCCGCTTCTCGAAGACTACTTCCCGCCATTCGCGGGCTTCTACCTCTATTTTCCCGATCGGCGGAACCTTGCGCCGAAGCTGCGCGCGCTTATCGAGCATGTCCGGTGGCGGCCCTAGCGCCGGGTAGGGCGACCGAAGCGCCTACGCGACGATCTCGCGTACGAAGTCGAGAAAGGCCCGCAGCTTTGCCGGCATGAGATCCGAGCGGCGATAATAGGCATGGAGCGGAAAGGTTTCCTCCGACCAATCCGGCAGGATCTGGATCAGATCGCCGTCCGCCAATTCGTCCCTGACATAGAGTTCGAGCAACTGCGCGATGCCAGCGCCGCTACGGCAGGCGCCAAGGAGCGAACCCGTGTCATTGACCGTGACCCGGCCGGTCGCCGCGAATGGCACGGTTTCGCCCCGGCGCTGAAACTCCCAGGTGAAGGCACGCCCGGTTACCGGATCGCGGATGAGGACGCACTGGTGCCCGTTCGAGAGATCGGCGGGAGTTTTCGGTTCGCCATTCCTCTCGAGATACTTGGCCGAAACGCAGGTGAACACGCGCGTTTCCAGCAGAAGTTCCGTTTGCATCGAATGCGCGCCGGGTTCGCCGAACCGCACGGCGACATCCGTCCCTTCGCCGACAAAATCCCCGATCGCGTCGCGCACGAAGATCTCGACCGACAGTTCCGGATAGCGTTCGAGAAAGTCATTGATCCTTGGGGCGAGCACAAAATGCCCGAACGTCCCATCGACATTGACTCGCAACTTGCCGCGCACCCGCGTCTTGGCCGCCCCCGCCATGATGGCGGCCTCCTCGATCGCGGCGCGACGAGTTCATAAAACCGCCGTCCCTCGTCCGTCAGCGAGATTGCCCGGGCGCTTCGATTGAAAATTCGGATGCCGACACGCTCCTCCAAACGTGCAACCGCGCGGCTGATAGCAGGCTGCGTCAATCCCATGGCTTCGCCCGCCCGGGCAAAGCTGCCGGCCTCGACGACCGCAGAAAGCACACCGATCCCGCTGAGCAGGCGCGCATCAAACGTCATGACGACTCATACTTTCGGTTATTGCTCCCCTACCAACTATGCATTTTTTCTTCTCTCATGCCAGGCGTATCCTCCTCTCGATCAATAGACCGAACAACGCAAGGGCTTGAAAAATGAGCAACAGCAGCAAGGTCGCACTCGTTACCGGAGCGTCGCGGGGCATCGGGGCGGAAATCGCCAGGGGCCTCGCCCGTGACGGCTTCAAGATTGTCGTGAACTATGCGGGACGCACCGAGGCGGCCAAGGCGGTCGCAGACGAAATCATCGGCGCAGGTGGCGACGCGCGCATCGTTCAGGCGGATGTCAGCGATGCCCGCGCGGTCGCGGCGATGTTCGACACGGCCACCCAAGCCTTCGGCGGAGTGGACGTCGTCGTCAACAGCGCCGGCATCATGAAGCTTGCCCCGATCGCCGACGTCGCCGACGACGTCGTCAACGAGACCATCGCGATAAACCTCAAGGGCACGTTCAACGTCTGCCGTGAAGCGGCGAGACGGCTGCGCAACGATGGCCGTATCATCAACGTCTCGTCGAGCGTGATTGGCATGCGCCTGCCGACCTATGGCATCTACATTGCCACCAAGGCGGCCGTTGAAGGACTGACCCAGGTGTTGGCCCAGGAGATGCGCGGCCGCGGCATTCGCGTGAACGCCATCGCCCCCGGCCCGGTGGCGACAGAGCTGTTCCTGAGCGGCAAGAGCCCTGAACTGCTTGACCGCATGGCCAGGATGAACCCTCTCGAACGGCTTGCCGAACCCGAAGATATCGCCCGCGTCGTTTCTTTCCTCGCCGGACCGGAAGGCGCGTGGATCAACGGCCAGGTCATCCGGGCAAACGGCGGCATGTGCTGAGCCGCACGCATCTCCTCACAACGAATGCTCACTCATGGAAGGAACATCCCATGACCCAAGCTTAGAGGCTGCACTGCGATCGTTGCAACACGGGCCGGGGATGAAAAGATCGGGTGCTTTCGCTGTCGGAGGGCCTCAGCAACCTGAAGGTCCTGTTCGTCCGGACACTTGCCGCGATGCACTTCGACGGGAAGGGCGCGACCGCATCGGCGCAAGCAAGGGTGGCCGAGGCAGGAGCGGTGAGCTTGCAGGGCAGCCCCGGGCTGTCCCCTGTCGACGGCCGGTCAAGAACGTGTTCGAACGCTTCTGACCTCCCGTTCCGCCGCCGCATTTTTTTCGCGCGTGACGTTGCGTGGTGGTTGCCCGCCTATCGCAGGATGCATAAGCTCCCCGGCGCGCGGCCATCGCCGCAAGCCATTTCCCGGAATCCCTGGAGCCAAGAAATCAGCCATGACAGTCGCCATCCCTGCTATGACACGGCCCAAGACGCATCTTGCGGTCCTGGTCGTTCTGGGGCTTACCCACCTCCTCAACGACCTCATGCAGTCGCTGATCCCGGCCGCCTATCCGATCCTGAAGGATGCCTATGCACTGGATTTCGTGCAGATCGGCATGATCACCATGACCTTCCAGATTGCCGGGTCGCTGCTGCAGCCTGCGATCGGCATGGTCACGGACAAACACCCCGCACCCTATTCGCCGGTCGTCGGGATGATGTTCACGCTCTCCGGATTGGTCAGCCTCGCTCTTGCCGACAGCTATGCGATGATCCTCGTCTCGGTCGCGCTCATCGGCATCGGATCGTCGATCTTCCATCCCGAAGCCACGCGCATGGCCCGCTATGCCGCCGGCGGTCGACAGGGATTGGCACAGGGACTGTTTCAGGTCGGCGGCCAGGCAGGCGGCGCGCTCGGCCCGGTCTTCGCCGCGCTGATCATCGTTCCCTGGGGACAGCCGAGCCTCGCCTGGTTCGCCGCTCTCGCCTTGCTGGCCATGGTGCTTCTCGCCTGGATCGGCGGCAAGCAGCGGGAGATCAGCGCCGCATTCATGGCGTTGCGGGCGGAGGGCAAGCAGGCGGGCGGCGGCATCCGTCATGCACCGGCGACGATCGGCGCAGGCCTGGTGGTGCTGACGCTGCTGATGTTCACCAAGAACGCCTATGGCGAAAGCTTCCGCTCGTTCTACACCTTCTACCTCATGGAGCGGTTCGGCCTTTCCATCCCTTCCGCACAGATGATGCTGTTCATCTTCCTGCTGGCGTCGGCCGCAGGGGCGCTGATCGGCGGCATTGTCGGCGATCGCATCGGGCGCTACCGGATCATCTGGATTTCGGTTCTCGGACCGCTCCCTCTGACGCTCATGCTGCCCCATGTCGACCTGTTCTGGACCGGCGTGCTGACGGTGATGATCAACCTGATCATGGCGAGCGCCTTCGCATCGATCCTGATTTACGCCATCGAGTTGCTGCCGCACCGCATAGGGCTCATCGGCGGGTTGTTCTACGGCCTGAACTTCGGCCTGGGCGGCATTGCAGCGGCGCTTCTCGGAATACTGGCCGACCGCTACGGTGTCGAAACGGTCTATTACGTCTGCTCCTTCCTTCCGCTTGCGGGACTTCTCGCCTGGTTCCTCCCGAAGATCGAGGAAGGTCACCATTGAGGGGTATCTTACCGCTTACTCAGTGGAGCCAGCAGGAGCGACACGCGCCCGATTGAGGAATGATGCAACGCGTTTCATAATCGTCCCGCGCTGGCGGCGCTTTCTAACGAGAGGATAGCGACATGCATGAACTCGCAATTCTTGCCTCCATCCTGGGCGTCTTCCTGCTTGGCGCCATGAGCCCTGGCCCGAGCTTCATCGTGGTGTCGCGCATCGCGATCGCCCGGTCGCGCGCCGACGGCTTGATGGCGGCGGTCGGCATGGGCATTGGCGGCTTCCTGTTCGCCTGCATTGCGGTCGCCGGCCTGACGGCGATCCTTCTCCAGGTCGAATGGCTCAACATCCTCTTGAGGCTCGCCGGTGGCGCCTATCTGGTCTGGATCGGCATCGGCATCTGGCGGGCTGCACCGCAAAAGATAACGATTGCCGAAACGCCCGCCGACCAGCCGGGCACGCTCTGGAAATCTCTGCTGCGGGGGCTTTTCGTTCAGATCTCCAACCCGAAGACGGCGATCTTCTACGCTTCGATGTTCGCCGCGCTGCTGCCGTCGCCGACACCCACCTGGATGCTGCTCGCCCTTCCGCCCCTGCTCTTCATCAACGAGTTCCTGTGGTACGCAATCGTCGCCGTCGGCTTTTCCGCGCATGCACCGCGGGTCGTCTATCTGCGCTCCAAGACCTGGATTGACCGGGCCGCCGGCGCGGTGGTGGGCGCGCTCGGCATCAAGCTGATGACCGACAGCGCGCGAACAATCGGCTGACGGTCAGCGTCGGCACTGACCGTCAGGGGTCCTCGACCTCGTCATCACCACCGATCATCCCGACGGTTGGGTGCGTTACATTCCGGGGCGAGGTCCGAGCCGTTGACCAAACTCACGTGAGATTGATGGTCTCGGCGAGGGCGAAGACGCGCTCCTGAATGTCCACGGTGCGTCGTCTGGCGTGCGCCCAGTCGACGTCGACCATCGCGCCGTTGCGTTTCACGCGGCGGCCGCTCGCAAGGCGTCGCGCCAAAAAGCCCGGCGCGGTTCACACCGATACGCCCCCCAAGGAGCGGACAAGTAGCGCCGTTTCGGCATGGTTCGTCCCATTGTGTTCGTCCCATTTCATTGGGCCGCTCAAACGCGCCTGCGCCAAGCTTCGCTCGTCCCCGTGCCGACGCGCTTGCGTGATCAAGCCGGCTGAATTGTCCTAGAAGTGAGACATAGAAGCTCAATCCAGGTGTCTACCGCCAATTTGTATCATCCCTATTCTCTTAGTCATCGAAGGCCGCTCAATCAGAAACGGTCCGAGCAATCAAGAGAAAGGAACCGACATGACCCCAGCAAACTTCAACGGACAGCGCCCGGTTATCGATCCCGATGATGCGGTGATGCTTTTGATCGACCACCAGAGCGGCCTGTTCCAGACCGTCAACGACATGCCGATGCCGAAGCTGCGGGCCCATGCGGCAGCGCTTGCCAGCATGGCGACGCTGACGAAGATGCCGGTCATCACCACGGCCTCCGTGCCGCAGGGCCCGAACGGCCCGCTGATCCCGGAAATCCATGCCAACGCGCCGCATGCCAAGTATGTCGCCCGCCGTGGCGAGATCAACGCCTGGGACAACCCGGACTTCGTCGCCGCCGTCAAGGAGACCGGCCGCAAGACCCTGATCATCGCCGGCACGATCACCAGCGTCTGCATGGCCTTCCCGGCAATCAGCGCCGTCCATGACGGCTACAAGGTCTTCGTCGTCGTCGATGCTTCGGGCACCTATTCGAAGATGGCCGAGGAGATCACCCTTGCCCGCGTCGTTCAGGCCGGCGTCGTGCCGATGGATACGGCAGCGGTCGCCTCCGAACTGCAGCGCACCTGGCATCGCGACGACGCCCAGCAGTGGGCCGAGATCTACACCAGGATCTTCCCGGAATATCAGCTGCTGATCGAAAGCTACCTCAAGGCCCAGCAGGTCGAAAAGGACCAGGAACAGCTGGACTCGCAGCGCGGCTAAGACCGTCGCGCCCGGATGGCGCCGGGCGCTTTGCCCCGGCGCCGAAGCGCCGTCGAATGAGAGTACATCAGGAGAAGTCGATGGAACTAGGGATCTACAGCTTCGGCGACGTACAGCGCGATGCCGCAACCGGCGAACTCGGTTCGACCGCGCAAGCGACGCGCAACCTGCTCGAGGCCATCCAGCTCGCAGACCAGGTGGGTCTCGACTATTTCGGGATCGGCGAACATCATACGCGCGAAATGCCGGCGTCCGCCGCCACGGTTATTCTGGGCGCCGCGGCCTCGTCCACCTCGACCATCAAGCTCGGCAGCGCCGTGACCGTGCTCAGCACCGACGACCCGGTGCGGGTCTATCAGCAATTCGCAACCCTCGATGCCGTTTCGAACGGGCGCGCCGAGATCACGGCGGGCCGCGGTTCGTCAACGGAATCGTTTCCGCTCTTCGGCCAGAGCCTCAACGACTATGACGAACTCTACGCCGAGAAGCTCGATCTGCTCCTGAAGATCAATGAGAGCGAGACCGTCACCTGGTCCGGTAAATTCCGGCCGGCCCTGAACGACGCGCTGGTCGTGCCGCGGCCCGAAAGGGGAACCTTGCCGATCTGGCTCGCGACGGGCGGCAATCCGCATTCGTCGGTTCGCGCCGGCCTGCTCGGCCTGCCGATTTCCTATGCGATCATCGGCGGCCAGGCGCACCGGTTCGCACCCCTGGCGGATCTCTACAGACGTGCGGCCGAGCAGACTGGACACGGACCGGAGAAGATCAAGGTGTCTGTCGCGAGTCCCGGTTTTGTCGGGGACGACGCCAAACGAGCCAAGGACTTCTTCTGGACGCACTGGCACGCGGTCATGGAACAGATCGGCCGGATTCGCGGATTTGCGCCGCCGCCGCGGTTTCACTACGACACGGAAGCAAGCGGCGCGGGTGCGCTCTTTGTGGGTCATCCCGAGGAGATCGCCGAGCGGATCGTGACGCTTCACAAGAGCATCGGCCATCAACGCCAGTTCTTCCAGACGGATGTCGGGCAAATGCCGCACCGGGACTTCCTGCGCTCGATCGAACTCCTGGGCACCCGGGTAAAGCCACTTGTCGATGCCGAACTCGGCAAGCGCCAGCGGGAGACCGACGAGGCAACAGCACATGCATAAAGTTGCGATCCTCGGCGCCGGGCGGGTCGGCACTGCCCTTGCGCGGCGCGCCTTGTCCGCCGGCTACGAGGTTCGGGTCGCGACCTCGCGACCAGCCGCCGACAACGCCTTCATGCTGCAGATCGTGGCGCCGGGGGCGATTGCCGCGGGCGCCGAAGAGGCGATCGCCGAGAGCGACATCATCGTTCTGGCGCTGCCTCTGTCGAAGTATCGCACTCTCAAACCCGAGCTGCTTCAGGGCAAGATCGTCGTCGACACCATGAATTACTGGGCGCCGACGGACGGGACGCTCGCCGAATTCGAGGGCGCCGCCTCAAGCAGCGAAGTGGTCCAGCGCTTCCTGAAGGGCACGCGGCTGGTGCGCAGCTTCAACCATATGGGCTACCATGAAATCGAGGACGCTGCCCGCCCTCAAGGGCATGCCGAGCGTCGCGCCATGGCGGTCGCCGGTGATGATCCCGAGGCAAACCTTGTGGTTGCGGCGTTCGTCGACAGGCTTGGCTTTGATCCGGTCCTTTCCGGTGGACTGGCGTCGTCCCGTCTCTTTGCCGGCGGCACCCCGATTTTCGGTGCGGCGATGACCCGCGGCGAAATGGAGGAAAATCTCGGGCTCTCCAGCGAAAATCTGGTCTAGCTCGGTTCGCTGGTCAGTCGAAACGAAGCGGGGCCAAGGCTTGTCTCACACGCCAATCTGGGCTCGGTAGAATGCCACGAGCGCGTTGGCATGGCCATGACCGATCTTGTGGTCCTCCTTGAGGAAGGCCACCTGTTCCATGTGCTTCTTTTCCTTCACGGAATTGAGAAGATCGAACCAATGGGCGACAGGCTTGCCATAGGTCTTTTCAATGGACGGGAAATAGGATGCCGGACCCTTAACTTTGGTATCAGTTGCCATATGCGTCTAAATCCTTGCGTTGTTGTTCGCGGTACGGACGGACAAGGGGATAACCTCGCCCCTCCGTCGGATCGTCATGCGCTCATCGTGTGCTTCGCCAGCTTTGCTTCCAAGCCAAGGACGAATGCCTCGACATAAGTCTCGAACCCTCCGTCGAGCGGTGCGGTGCTTCCGCTTTCCCACCGCAAGATGAAGGCGCGATTGGCGAGGCCACCGAAGTTTGCGTGGATGAGCGGGTAGTGATCGGAAGGAAGCTCCCTCAATTGCTGTTCGAAGGCGCGTGCCCAGCTGTCGGGCTCGTCGCGCGGCACGGGCGCAAACTCGAGCGTGACATAGCCGAGCATCGCGGCCAGGACCGCGTTGTAGGCATCGATCAGCGCCGCGCCGCGGAACCCGGCGCCATCCAGCGCCGTCAGCACACGCTCGACAAGGATGGGATTGACCCCGGCATTGGATACGAGCTGGGCGCCGAGCAAGGGCGCAACGTTCGGGTGTTCGGAGAGCGCCTTGCGATACTGCCGAAACAGCAGCCTGATCCATTCTCGCCAGTCGTCGTTCATGTGAAGAGCCGGCGTGACGCCATTGAGCGCTCTTGACGCGACAGCCGCCAGAAGCGCGTTCTTGCCGGCCTTGAAATACCAGTAGATGGCCGTGGGATAGACCTTAAGCTCGCGTGCGACTTCCCGCATGCTGAAGCCGTCGAGCCCATCCCGATCGATAATCATGAGCGCCGTCGCGACGATCTGATCATGGCCGAGCTGGTCATTGCGGCGACCGCGCCGTGGGGCGTCTTCCTTCGACATGCTGCTCCTATCGGCACCAACGGTGCCGGATCCGGCACCATTCCATGCTTCCAACAGTATCTCATCCAAATTTTATTGTACAGTAGACAAATAAAATTGTTCTTCGTACAAAATGAGGCCCAGAGGGTCGAAGGAGGGCGAGGCATGTCGAAGAATGGAAAAGCCGCCATTGCGATGGCGCTGGCCGAAGCACATCATCGGTATGAACAGGCCAATCGGCTGAGCCTGGAATACCATCGGACCGCCCGTGCGTTCATGCCCGGCGGCAACACGCGCAGCATCCTGTTCCACAGGCCTTTCCCATTGGCGATCGAACGCGGAAGCGGCGCGCAGCTCTGGGACGTCGATGGACACGAATATTCAAACTTCCTGGGTGAATACACCGCCGGCCTCTTCGGGCACTCCCACCCAAAAATTCGGGCGGCCATCGAGGCCGCTCTCGAACAGGGCCTCAACCTTTCTGCCCATACGCGGAGCGAAGCCAGCTTTGCAGCCGCCATCTGCGAGCGGTTTTCCGCGATCGAGCTCGTTCGTTTTACCAATTCGGGAACCGAAGCGAACCTGATGGCGCTGGCGGCGGCAACGGCGATCACCGGACGCCGGAAAGTCCTGGTGTTCGACGGCGGCTATCATGGCGGCGTTCTCAATTTCGCAACCGGCGGCGCTCCCACAAATGTGCCTCATGATTTTGTTGTCGGGACCTACAATGATCTGGAAGGCACGGCGGCGCTGTTGCAGGAGCTCGGCGCCCAATGTGCTGCCATTCTGGTCGAGCCGATGCTCGGCTCCGGTGGCTGCATACCGGCCGAGCGAAGCTTTCTTGAACTTCTCCGGACGGAAGCAAGCCGGCACGGAGCGCTGCTGCTCTTCGACGAGGTGATGACCTCGCGACTTTCGCCGGGCGGGCTGCAGGCGCTCCACGGGATTGCGCCCGACCTCATGACCCTTGGAAAATACATCGGCGGCGGCATGTCCATCGGTGCCTTTGGCGGCAACGCGGCCATCATGGCACGATTTGATCCTGCAAGCGCTGCAGCCTTTGCCCACGCAGGAACCTTCAACAACAACGTACTCACGATGAAAGCAGGCCTTGCGGCACTGACCGAGATCTATACGCCTGATGTCGCCACGCGACTAAGCGCGGAAGGGGATACGTTCCGCGGACAACTCAACACGCTCTGCGCCGATGCGGGCGCGCCGGTGCAAATCACGGGAATGGGTTCGCTCGGGACCGTGCACTTTGCCCGCGGCCAACTCCGTTCGGCCGCTGACGCAAGAAACGCCGAACAGGAACTGAAGGAACTCTTCTATTTCGACATGCTGTCCCGCGGGCTCTACCTCGCCCGACGCGGGATGTACGCTCTCAGCTTGGAGATCTCCGAGAGCGACCGCTCGCGATTTCAGGCCGCCTTCGCCGAATTCCTCGATGAGCGCCAAGACCTCTTCAATCGGGTTGCCGCATGCTAGGGCCAAGAACAGGCGCTCAGGAGCGCTGCGGGCGGAAATGACGCATAGGCGTGATGCAGGCTTGCCAAGGCGAGCAAGCGAGAGCCGAAGCATCGGTTCTTCGAAACGGAGAAGAGAGGAGAAATGGCAGAAAGTTCAACCATAGCTGTTCTCAGACGTTGACTGGGCAACAATCGGCATCCACGGTCCGGAACATTGTGTTCGGAAACGCGGGACAGACGGACACCTCTGGTGCCCTTGGACTGCCAACCGCACAAGCCCGGAAAGAGGAGAACGAACATGGGGATCGATCGGCGGGTGGCCAGAACGCGCACGGCGCTTTACGAAGCGCTTCTGTCCCTGATCCGCCGCAAACACTACGAGCTGATCACCGTGGAAGAGATCCTGGCCGAGGCGAACATCGGTCGATCGACGTTTTATGCCCATTTCACCTCGAAAGATGACCTTCTGAAACGCAGCCTGGAGCGTTTGCGCGATCTGCTCGTGACCGCAAAGGACAGGACGATCTCGGCGGCGCTCCAGCAGGAACCTGAGAAGGCATGGGACCCGAGCCGGGCCCTGTTCGAGCATGTCGCGGAACACGCGGACATCCGGGTCGCGCTGGCTGGCGGACGCGGCGGCGGCATCGTTCGCGATGCGATAGACGATGTGCTTGCGGAAATCCTCCGCAAGTCACTGCCCACGACGATGCATGCCACCGTTCCTCGTGATCTCGTGATCCGCCATATGGTCTCCACATTCAACGCCGTTCTGCGCTGGTGGCTGGAGGAGCGACCGGAAATGACACCGCGCGAAGCCGACGCTGCGTTCCGAAAACTCGTGCTCCATGGCGTGCCGCCGGAGACGTGTCGGCCTTTCATCATGACGGCGTGACCTGCCAGACATGTGGCGACTTTCAGTCCGTCACGTCCGATCCTCAATCACACCAGCCGCGCCGCCGAGCTTCAGCCACAACAGGACGATGGCCGACATTGCCGAGGCTGCGGCCGCGACCAGGTAAATGCTGCGCCGCCCCCATTCTTCATCCAGATAGCCGGAAAGGAGTGTGCCAAGCCCGTAGCCGCCCCACATGAAACCACTGAGCCAGCCAAACGCCTCCGTGCGGTCTTCAGGCCGGGCACTGATGCCGACTGCGAACTGGCCCAGCGCATCCCGCGCCCCGCTTAAGAGTCCGACGCCGACGTAAAGCACCAGCAGTCCCCATGATCCGAGAACCGAACTCATCAAGACGAAGAGGCAGGCCGTTGCCAGATGGAAGCCGATCATGTCTCGCTTCACGTTCGCATCGCGCGATCGGACGCCGGAGAGAAGTCCCCCGACGACCTCGCCGCCAGCGAAGGCGCTGAAGAGAAGGCTCGCCGCCGTCGCCGTGGCGCCAGCCGCAGCCCCGACCTGCAAGGCCCCTATCGTGAAGGTATCGGCCGCGATAACGGCGAGAAGCAGCATCAGTGGCGCATTTTCGGCCAGCGCAAGCGCCTTGCGCCTGCTGCGCTCAGCGCCCTTGAGCCCCGATGCACCCGTTGCGATCAGCAAGTCTCCGGTAATCTTGGCTATGGCGCAGGCACCCACGACCGTGTTTGCCGACAGGAAGAAAAGGAGACCGCCCACGACCATCGGACCCAGGATGAACGTGGTTGAATTGATCACCGTATCAAGCGCGTAGGCACTCGACAGGTATTTTCCGGGAACCAGCAACGGCCAGGTGCTGCGCACGACCGCGGTTGACGGCGGGGTCGTGCAGCCCAGAAAAGCTGCGGCAACGATGAGGTGAGACAGCGGCAGCGCAAGAACGAGAGCAGACACGATCGCCGCATAGGACAACGCGTGGAACCCGATAAAGACATGAAGAGTACGCCGCGGGCCGTATCGATCCGCGAGACGTCCACCGATCGGGGCCGCCAAAGCGAGCGCAACGGCATGGACGAACAGGACAAGGCCTGCTTCGGCGAAGGAACCGTTGCTCGCGGAGACCGCAAGCAGAAGAGAAAGGCTCAGCATCGATGTCGTCAGACGACTGACCGCTGCCGCACCCGCAAGCCGAACGGCTCCGTCGCTGCGCAGTACTGCGGCATAAGTTCTCCAAGCCATCGTGACGTTACCCCTCTCATTCGTTTAAAAGGTAACAGCGATCTTTATGGAGTTACCGTCAAAATGCAACTTACAAGTAACTCGCAACGACAGGCCGGGTTAGCGGCGCTGCTGGTCAACCTCGCGCTGGAGGGACGCGCGGGAGGGCGTTCCTATCCTGGCTTGCGGGAGCGCGCACTTAATCAAGCGTTCGCCGAGCAGCTCCACGCGCCGATGAGACAAAGGCTGTTGTCGGTGGATGATGCCGGCGCTCGGCTCTATTCGGTCGCTGTAGCGCTTCGCCCGGTGTTTGAAGCACCGGACGAGACGACGGCGGCAAAAACCTTGAATGACCTGATGCTCCGCTATGGAGCGCGCCCTTACCTCGTTGAAGATGTGGGGCAGCCATTTCACCTGCACTTCCATGGCGATGGAGAAACCGATGTGGAGGCGCTGGCAGGCGAGTTTGCGGTGTCCCTGGCGCTGCTGATGGACACGTTTGGAACGCGGCGCTTTGGCATATGTCATGCGAAGGAATGCGACCGCGCCTATGTCGACGTCACGCGTAACGGATCCAAGCTCTACTGTTCGGAGGCCTGCGCGGCGCGCATGAAAATGGCCGAGTATCGCGCGCGTTCAAACAGGAACCGCTAGGCGGTCGTGTGGATCGACGGCCGGCCCGAGGCGCAATCTCAACGGCGCCCCGCGGTCATTCGCCGAAAACACAATGGGATCGTGGCAAGGACGCAAGCCCCGGGGCATGTCGCGCAAAACTGCGCAGCGATCTTGCGATTGCACGCGACAAATCAATAACTGAAAGCGCTCGAAGCGAAGCTGAAGATCGCGATGCGCTTTAGTCGGCGCAAAGCAATTGGCCGTCGAAAAGGCCCTTGTCAAAACGCATCGAGACGATCGTCTTCAAACCATCCGGGTCCGCATGAAACACGCCGTCCGCCTGGCCGCCTTCGATGGGCGTCTCGATCCGGCGATAGTTCACGAGACCGGGCACGAGATCCACCTGCTCGACATAGCCCGGCGCCTCAAAGCTGTAGACGACATCGGCCGAGATGAATTCGAGATGCACGACTTTGCCGGCGGGCAGCGTGATTTGGCGGCCGACGGTACATTCTACCGAAGGATCATTCTCAGGGAGCTCGCCTGGCTTGCGGTATTCGAGCGTGAGCGCGCCCTTGTCGGCTCTCAACACAACCGTGAGATCCGCATCGCCGGGCGACGTGGAGAGCGGGGCAAGAAGATCGTCCGCCGTGACGCAGTCGGCCCGATTGGCCTCGGGCAAGTCGTCACCACAGAGCTCTGACTGCGTCTTCGCCTCTTCTGCGGTCGCCACGCCCGGCGACGCCGCAGCCATGGCAAGGATAAGGGCGACCCTCGGCGCGCAAGTCATTGTTCGTGCCCTCCTTTAGCCCGGCATTCGATCGACGGGGCATCTGTGAGCCAGCCGGGACCGGAGCGCAAGCATCGATCGTCGCATCACTTGGGGCGTCGCAATCCTGTCATCGCTTCACGGTGAGTTTCACGCTGCGCGATTGTTGTCATAGGTCCCGACGTGCGGCCGCCCGCATCCGCAGGCCGAAAGCGATCCGCGACCTGCCGCCTGCGGGGGCCTATACCGCCGGTCTGCCGGCGGAGCAGCACTCCAGAGGGAATGCCGGCAGATCCAGTCGAACGACGAAACGCTCTAGTTTTGAGCCGGAGCCAGCGCGTCGAGCAAAGCCTGACGGGTGACGGAAAGCTCCGCCGGCAATCTCTGGCCGAAGGATTGCAGCCATGCATCATGGCCTTGCAGCTCTTGCGCAAGCTCGGTCGGATCGACCTTCATCAGCGCCTCGAAAGTCTGACCGTCATAGTCGAGACCGCGCCAGTCGATGTCGTCGTAGCGCGGCACAAGGCCGATCGGTGCGGCTTGCCCGCCGCCCGTGTTTTCTGTCCGTTGCACGATCCATTTCAGCACTCGCATGTTTTGCCGGAAGCCCGGCCAGAGGAACGCACCGCCCTCGTCGCGCCGGAACCAGTTGACGCGGAAGATTGCCGGCGCATTCACAAGCCGGTCGCCCATCGACAGCCAGTGGGCGAAATAGTCGGCCATGTTGTAGCCGCAGAAAGGCAGCATCGCGAAGGGATCGCGCCGTGTCGCCGCCTGGTTCTCGGCAGCGGCCGTCGCTTCCGACCCGAGCGTTGCGGCCCAGTAGACACCCTCGCGCCAGTCCCTTGCCTCAAAGACGAGCGGAAAGGTATGGGAGAGCCGCCCGCCGAAGACGAACGCCGAGATCGGCACGCCGGCGGGATCGGCCGCAGGGTCCATGCTCGGGCAGCGGGCACGCGAAACGGTGAAGCGGGCATTCGGATGGGCGGCGGGGCGACTGGCCTCAGGCGTCCAGTCGAGACCGCGCCAATCCACCAGCGCTGGCGGCGGCTCCTCCGTCAAGCCCTCCCACCAGACGTCACCATCGGGCGTGAGCGCGCAATTGGTGAAAATGGTATCGCGCGAGATCGCCGCTATCATGTTGGGATTGGTCTTGTCGTTGGTGCCCGGGGCAACGCCGAAGAAGCCGGTTTCCGGATTGATGGCGAGCAATGTGCCGTCCGCATCCGGCCGTATCCAGGCAATGTCGTCACCGACCGTCTTGACCTTCCACCCGTCAAAATCCTCGGGCGGCAGAAGCATGGCGAAATTGGTCTTGCCGCAGGCAGACGGAAAGGCGGCCGCGACATAGGTCGTTTTTCCAGCGGGATCCTCGACGCCCATGATCAACATGTGCTCGGCAAGCCACCCTTCCTTTCGCCCCTTCAGCGAGGCGGTCCGCAATGCCAGGCACTTCTTGCCAAGAAGCGCATTTCCGCCGTAGCCGGAACCGAAGGACGCGATCGAGCCGTCGTCCTGGAAGCTCACGATATATTTGTGTTCCGCGTTGCAGGGCCACGGCACATCGCGATCGCCGGGCGCGAGCGGGGCTCCGACCGAATGCAGGCAGCGCACGAATTCGCTGGCGCCGAGTGCGCGCAGGACAGGCAGGCCGATGTGCGCCATCAGCTTCATGCTGACCGCGACATAGGCGGAATCGGTGATCTGGACCCCGATCATCGCAAGTTCCGAACCGGGTTCTCCCATCGAGAAGGGGATTACATACATGGTCCGCCCGCGCATCGACCCTTTGAACAACCGCGCAAGCTCGGCGCGCATGCTGGCCGGATCCGCCCAATAGTTTGTCGGCCCGGCATCGTCCCGGTCAGCCGTGCACACGAAAGTGCGATGCTCGAGGCGTGCGACATCACCGGGATCGGAACGGCAGAGGAACGAGTTCGGACGCTTGTCTTCGTTCAACCGGATAAAGGTGCCCGCCGCGACAAGGGTGCTGCAGAGACGCTCGTATTCCGCATCGCTGCCGTCGCAGACATGGACCTGATCCGGTTCGCACAGGGCCTGAACCTCGTCGATCCATTGGCTAAGGGCGGAGTTGGTTATGACAGTCAGGTCTTGCATGGATATGTCTCTCGCTTGGCAGAAATGAAGTCGGTTCGCGCGGGCCGGCGTTCACATGTTCGGATAGACCGGGCCTTCGCCGATTTCCTT
>NZ_LAZS01000008.1 GCF_002007205.1 Ensifer adhaerens | reverse complement strand
CGACCTCGGCGCCCTTTTCGAGCACGACGACCGAAAGCTCCGGATTGACCTGCTTCAACCGGATCGCCGCCGCCAGACCGGCCGGCCCCGCACCGACGATCACAACGTCGAACTCCATGCTCTCGCGTTCAACCATCTGCATGCACCTATCAATTGGCGACCCTACTGAGGCGCGCCGCGCGGAACGCGACGGACCGCTAGAAGTTCGCACGGCGACGAGCCGAAGACGCGGCGTCGTCACCGTGCTGGATGTCTGGTTCAATACTGGCCCAGGGCGAACTCAGTCCTTCGGCGGCCAGACCGGGATGGTGCCCCGGCCCGACGGAAAGCGCACGTTCTTGGAGCGCGTGAATTCGCGCAGCGTTTCCGCGGCATTTTCCCGTCCGAAGCCGCTTCCCTTCTGCCCGCCGAAGGGAGAGCCGAGGAAGGCGCGACGCATGTAGTTGTTGATGAAGATCATGCCCGCCTCGAGCCTGGCTGCGATCTTGCCGGCATGGGCCTCGTCGGTTGTGCAGATCGCCGCCGTCAGGCCGTATTCGCTGTCATTGGCGATGCGGATCGCCTCTTCCTCGGTCGAAAACCGCATGATGCTGGCGATCGGGCCGAACATCTCCTCGCGCGCCGCGGTCATGTCAGGCGTGACATCTGCAAGAACCGTCGGCGCGACCCAGTATCCGTCTTTCAATCGCTCCTCGGTCGGCAGCTTGCCCTGGGTGACCAGACGGGCTCCCTCCTTCAGCGCGATATCGAGATAGGACAGCACCTTGTCGCGGTGCTTGGCATCGACCATGGCGCCGATATCGGTCGCCGGATCGAGCCCGTCGCCGACGACCAGCTTCTCGGTCGCCCGTGCGAACCGCTCCAGGAATTGGTCGTAGAGCGCATCGTGCACGAGGATGCGCGACGTCGATGTGCAGGCCTCGCCCTGATTGTAGAACATGCCTTCGAGCGCAACGTTGATCGCGACGTCGAGATCGGCATCGGGAAGCACGATCAGCGCGTTCTTTCCGCCAAGTTCCATCGTGGCATAGGTGAGGTTCTGCGCCGCCGACTGCAGCACGCGCCGGCCCGTCATCGTCGAGCCCGTGAAGGTGATGCGCTCGACCAGCGGATGGGAGGCAAGTGCCGGGCCGGAGGCAAGGCCTGCGACCGCATTGAGCACGCCGGGCGGCAAGATTTCATTGGCGAGCTCGACGAGGCGCAGCACCGTCAAGGGCGCCTGCTCGCCCGGCTTGATGACGACGGTGTTGCCGGCGGCGAGCGCCGGCGCGCACTTCTTGGAAAAATGGATCGGCGGCCAGTTGAAGGGCAGGATCGCGGCGACCACGCCATAGGGCTCGTAGCTGATGCGCGCCTCGATCGGCCCCTGGTCGAGGATTTCTCCGTGGATCGTATCGGCGAGACCGCCGAAATAGTCGAAGCAGGCATGGCAGAACGACAGGTCGAAGCGCAGCGCATCGCGCCGCGGCTTGCCCACTTCGCGCGCCTCGATCTCGGCAAGCTCGTCGACATGCTTGCGGATGTGGGCGGCGACTTCGCGCAGGATCTGGCCGCGCTCGCGCGGCGAGCGATCGCGCCAGGCCTGGAAGGCGCCGCGTGCGCTTCTGACCGCCCGGTCGACGTCGCTCTCAGAAGCATTGGTCACATGCGCGATGGTCGCGCCGGTCGCCGGCTCCTCGACGCTGAACGTCGTGGCGCTGCCGTCGTCCAGAAATTCCCCGCCCACGAACAGGCCGGACATCCGGAGCGGCGCCCGCGCCTGATCCTCGACATTCCTAAGCATTGCTTCTCCTCCCATGTTGCTATCAACCGCAAATGCCGGACCGGATCCCGGTCAGGCTCTCCTCTGTCCGACGGACAATCCCGTTGCCCGGCTGGTTCCGTTTGTTCCGCCTAGCTCCTGCTCCTTGGCGAGAGGCCCGCAGCCTGCGCGGCGAGGCCGCGCCGGGCTGTTGCGGGCACGGCGAGGTCGCTCAGCCGTTTCGCCCGATAGGCCGTCGGCGTCATTCCGACCGACTTTCGAAACGCCCGCAGGAAATACTTCTCGTCGTTGTAGCCGACGGCATAGGCAATCCGGCCGATCGGCTCGTCGGTCAGCACCAGGCGCTCGCGCGCATCATCGATGCGCATCTCGCGTATCAGTGCGTTGAAGCTGGTGCCTGTGTGCTGCCGCAACAGCGCGCAGAGGCGGCTGCGGGAAAGCCTGGCATAGGCGGCCGCCTGATCGAGCGTCGGCGAGCGCAGGTAGTTCTCGGCAATGAAGTCGGAGATCCTGCGCATATGCCCGCTGTCGCGGCCGATCGCTGGGAGCACCGGCGACAATTCGTCGAAACGATCCTCATAGGCCCGGCAGATCCTGGCGAGCATCAGCGTCAACTCGGCGCGAATGATCTCCCCCGTGCAGATCCGATCTTCGGAATGCTCCAAGATCATCACCCGGCAGGCCTCCTCGACGTGCGCCGCCAAGGCTTCGTCGAGGTTGAAGTCGATATGCCCCTGCCAGGCAAAGGGCGTCAGTTCCGGGGCGATGCGCACCAGTTCCGAGATCGGATAGGAGCGCGTGATGCCCGGCCGGAGGAAATCCAGATCGAAATAGATCACGACAGACCGCGACGCGCTGCTGAAACGCATCTGATGCGGGGTCATCGGGGCGATGAAATAGACCGAACCCGGCTGCGGCTTGTAGGATCTGAGACCGACGCGCGCCGTCGGCGCTTCGCTCATGAAATAGACGATCTGAAAGTAGTCGTGCTTGTGCGCCGGATATAGCCTTTGGGTCTTTTCGACCAGACGAATATGGAACCGCGGCGCGTCGGCCCGTTCGAGCGCGTAGGAGCGAAAGGGCGCCGACAGGGTATCGTCAACGTCCTGATCCGGATCGCCGCCCGGCTGCCCATCTGTCCGCACCATCTCGTCCTCCCCGTTTACCTCAGTGCCGATGCCGCCTGCTCAAGTCGCGCTTGCAAGCGTTCCCTTCAATTCGGGAACGGCCTCGAAGAGATCGGCGACAAGACCGTAGTCGGCAACCTGGAAGATCGGCGCCTCGGCGTCCTTGTTGATCGCAACGATCACCTTGGAATCCTTCATGCCCGCCAGATGCTGGATCGCGCCGGAAATGCCGCAGGCGATGTAGAGGTCGGGCGCGACGATCTTGCCGGTCTGGCCGACCTGAAGGTCATTCGACACATAGCCGGCATCGACCGCCGCACGGCTCGCGCCCAAGGCCGCCCCCAGCGTGTCGGCGAGCGGCGCAAGCACCGTCTCGAAATTGTCGGCCGAGCCCATGCCGCGCCCGCCGGATACGACGATGCGCGCCGAGGTCAGGTCGGGCCGTTCTGAAACCGCGACGGCGTTGGCGACGAAGGTCGACAAAGAAGAGCTTGGGGCAACCTCGACCGTCTCGATCGGCTTTGCCTCACCCTGACCCACGGGTCGGAATGCCGACGCCCGGATCGTCAGAACGCGCTTCGGATCTTTCGAGCGCACCGTCTGAACGATGCTTCCGGCATAGATCGGACGGCGAAACAGGTCGGGACCATCGATCGCGATCACGTCCGAGATCTGCATGACGTCGAGCAGGGCTGCGACGCGCGGCATCACGTTCTTGCCGGTCGAGGTGGATGCCGCGACGATGGCGTCGTACCCCCCCGACTGAGCAACGATCAGGTCGGCGAGCGGCTCCGCAAGCTGGTTGGCAAGGCTTTCCCCTTCCGCGACCAGAACCTTGGAGACGCCGTCAAGACTGGCGGCCGCCAGGGCCACGTCGTGACACCCCTTGCCCGCGACGAGCACGTGGATGTCGTTGCCGAGGCAAAGCGCGGCGCTGACCGCCCTTGCCGTTGCCTCGTCCAGTTGCGCATTGCCGTGTTCGGCCAAGACAAGCACGCTCATGCCAGCACCCCCGCTTCCGTTTTCAGTCGTTCGACAAGCTCCGCCACCGATTTCACCTTGATGCCGGCGGCCCTTGTCGGCGGCTCTTCGAGGCGGACGACTTCCAGGCGCTCCTCGATGACCAGGCCGTAGTCCGAAGGTTGCCTTTCCTCCAGCGGCTTCTTCTTGGCCTTCATGATGTTCGGCAGCGACGCGTAGCGCGGCTCGTTCAGGCGCAGATCCGCCGTGACGATTGCCGGCAGGGCGAGCGCGAGCGTCTGCGATCCGCCGTCGACCTCGCGAATGACGGTGGCGCGGTCGCCATTGACGGTGAGCTGCGAGGCAAAGGTCGCCTGCGGCCAGCCGAGTTTTGCGGCCAGCATCTGTCCGGTCTGATTGCAATCATCGTCTACGGCCTGCTTCCCAAGAAGGATCAGGGCCGGCTGTTCTTCGCCGGCGACGGCGCTCAGCGCTTTGGCGACCGCCAGCGGTTCGGTCGTCGCCTCCGTCCGGACGAGGAGGCCGCGATCGGCCCCCATCGCCAGTGCGGTCCGTAATGTCTCCGTCGCCTTTTCGGGACCGACGGAAACGACGACCACCTCGGAGGCAATGCCCGCCTCCCTGAGACGGACCGCTTCTTCGACCGCGATCTCGTCGAACGGGTTCATCGTCATCTTGACGGCGGCAAGGTCGAGACCGCTGCCATCGGACCGCAGCCTCACCTTTACGTTCGGATCGGCAACGCGCTTTATCGCGACCAGTATCTTCATCTTCGTCCTCCCGAGCCCGCCATCTCCTCCGCCACGCCCTAGTTTTCAGGGCCGGCGTATTTACCGGCCGTTGCCGGGAACATGGTCTTGATGATCTTCATCCGGCTGACATCGACGGTCGCGTCCATGTGCAGGAAGATGGCGGCATCGCGGAACAGCTTCTCGATGCCGAACTCCAGCATTGCGCCATTGCCGCCATGCAGTTCCAGCGCGTGGGTCGCGACCTTCATGATCTCCTCCGACGCGTAGACCTTGGCCATGTTGCAGAGAACATCCATGTCCGGATGCCCCTCGTCGACGGCCCTGGACGCCCGTTCGATCAGGGCGCGCACCGCCTCGATCCGGGTCGCCATGTCGGCGAGCCTGAGCGCCACCGCCTGGTGCTTGATGAGAATACGTCCGCCCTGCACGTAGTTCTGGACGTAATCGGCCGTGCGCTCGAAACAGGCGACGCCGACGCCGAGGTTCTTGGCCGCCTGGATGATCTTGCCGGCCCGGAAATACTGTCCGGCGCTGCCAAGCGCGGTGTTCTGCACAAGGAGGTGATCCGCCGGCACCCGGCAGTCTTCGAACACCAGTTCGCCGTTGTTCATGAAACGGCAGCCCATCGTCTCGTTGCACTTCGTCACCGTCAGGCCGGGCGTGTCGCGCGGCACGAGGAAACTCGAGGTTCCCTGCAGCATGCCGACGGAGGTATCGGTGTTGGCGTAGACGACGTAGAGGCTCGCATCGAAGCCATTCGAGATGAACTGCTTGCGGCCGTTGATCACCCAGTGCCCGTCCTTGAGCACGGCTTTCGTATGCATCGCCGCCTCGGGCACGTTGTAGGGAAGCCAGCGATCGGAAGCTCCGCGCGGCTCGGTGAGGCAGTGCGCCAGCAGAAACTGCGGATCTGCCAAGAGGCGCGGGAACCATTTGTCCTGCAGATGCTTCGGCGCGAATTCGCGCAGGAGGATCGAGACCTTCCAGTTCTGCACCAGCTTGTCGGCAAGGCCGGAGTCGCCGCGGGCGATTTCTTCGGAGATGAGCGCGAAGGTCCTGACCTCCGTCTCGCGCTCGAGGTCAACGCCGCCATAGGCTTCCGGCACCCCGAGCGTGCGGACACCGATCGTCTCGGCGCCCTCCAGGATCGAGCGCGGCAGCCGCTCACCCGGGCTCATGTCCCATTCGCGCTGCCAGTTCGATCGAATGAAGGGCGTCACCGCATCGTCGACGAAGGCGCGGCAGCTGTCGCGCATCATTCGCTGTTCCTGGGACAGTGAGCCGTCATCGGCGTGGATCATTTCTCGCTCCCTTGGTTGATCAGGCGGGTTCCTCATCCTGCCGACAGATTGGTAGCGCGCCGTCCCGGTGGACATGAGGTTCGAGTGTGCTCTTTTGGTGGACTATCGTCCAATTCGACGTGGATTTTCTGCGCCCTATCTGAAGCAATCGAACGCTGGCTCGCGTCTCGACGGCTCCGCATACGATCACAGTCTTGCCCGGCGCCCGCAAATATCGCTGTCCTATTTTCAGGACACTGTGATCCGATTTCAGCACCTAGCGCGCGTTTGTAGCGCTCGTATCTTTTTTAAGCCCGCCAGCTCAGGCGCGGCGAGACGGCTCGGCCACCATCCGCCGCCGCACCTGCCGGAGAGGTGACACGAACCACCCGCAACCTCCGGCAGTTTGGTTTCATCGATCCTGTTGAGGAGAGTGCCTTGATCCGCCGGTTTTCGACCTTCTGCCTCGCCGCGGCGCAGCTTGCCGTTTTCACATCGCCATCCCTGGCAAGCGATCGCCCCGACCTTGTGCTCAGAAACGGGACGATCGTCACCATGGACGACGACCGGCCGGCAGCAGAAGCGCTTGCCATTTCCGACGGCCGCATTCTGGCGGTCGGCACGGATGAGGAAATCCAGGCCTTCGTGCAGCCGGGCACCAGGGTTCTGGACCTTGGCGGACGCACCGTCATTCCCGGCCTTGTCGATACGCATATCCATGCGATCCGTGGCGGCCAGACTTATCCGTTTGAAACCTACTGGCATGACGAAACGAGCCTTGCGAGCGCGCTTGAAGCCTTGAGGACGGCAGCGCGGGATCGCGCCAGGGACCAGTGGGTCACAGTCGTCGGCTCCTGGCATCCGGACCAGTTCGCCGAGCGCCGCGCGCCTGACGTGGCCGACCTCGACAAGGCCCTGCCGGACACCCCGGCCTATGTGCAGTATCTCTATGACTACGCGCTCGTGAACACCAAGGGGATCGAGTTGCTTGCGCTCGACAGCGCCACACCAAAACTGCCGCCCGGCGTCAGGATCGAGCGCAACGGCGAGAACCGCGCAACGGGCAAGCTCTTCGGAAATATCGGCTCGTTCAACGTGCTCTTCGGACAACTCAGTGCGATTGGAAAGGAAGAGCGCAAGGCAAACCTGAAGACCTTCTTCTCGCATCTCAACGCAGTCGGCGTCACCGGCTTCATCGACCCATCCGCAGGACCGGCCGCCGGCTACGAACCGTTCTTCGCACTCAGGGACGAAGGCGGCCTGACGTTGAGGGCCGGCTACCGCATTCCGGCGGCCCATCCCGGCAACGAAGCCGAATGGTTCCGCGAGATCATGTCGTTCCGTCCCGCCGTTCACGACGACGGCACGCTGAGCTTCTTAGGCCTTGGCGAATCCCTGGTCTTTGCAATGAATGACGGCGTGCAGATGGGGCCGGGTTTCGCACCGCCAAAGGAAGCCCGCGACGAACTCCTGAAGGTCGCGCTCTTTGCCGCGGAGCGACGCATCCCCGTCGAGATCCACGCCTATACCGATGACGCCGCGAGCGCCATCCTCGATGCCTTCGAGGAGGTGCACAAGACGCATCCGCTCAACGATCTCAGGTGGTCGATCGCCCACCTCAACACCGGATCGGAACGAACACTCGACCGGATGCAGAAGATGGGTCTCGCCTACACCGTCCAGATGGGCCCGTACTTCGAGGGAGCGGCGATCGCTGACGCCAATGGCGCCGATGTGGCAGCCGTTTCGCCACCCACACGCCTTGCCATCGACAAGGGGCTGCTGGTCGCAGGCGGCACCGACTCCACACGCATCGGCGTCGCCGGCGTCTGGCAGGCGATAGAGTACCACCTGACGGGGCGTTCGCTGGGAGGCACGGTGCAGAAGGCGAGCGACCAGTTGCTGACGCGCGAAGAGGCGCTGCGGCTTTACACACGAAACGCCGCATGGATCGGCTTTGCCGAAGAGGATCGGGGCACGCTTGCCGCAGGAAAGCTCGCCGATCTCGCGGTGCTCGACAAGCCGTATCTGACGATTCCGGTCGACGAGATCGATACGATAGGATCGGTATTGACCCTGCTTGGCGGCAAGGTCGTGTACGATGCCGGCGCCCTCCAATCCGCAGCGCAATAACCGGGAGTGCAGGGCGTGCACCCGTCACGCCCTTGTGGGCCCTATGCGTGGACAATCGTCATCTCATTTGCGGCCGTGACGAACCCGGCCGCAATACGCTGACCATCGCCGGGATATGACCCGCACGCCCCGGCGCGGGAGAGGTGACACCCTCTCCCTTGTTTTGCAAGATTGAACGCCGCTTTCGGACGAACTGTGGTGATAGCGGTCCGTAATGGCCAGAGCCCGCCAACGCTACGCGACCACCAGTTGCGCCGGTCCGGCCACCGCTTCCCCAATCACTGCCGCACTGAAACCATGCTTGCCGAAGAGATCGAGGACCTCCTGCGCGCAGGTTCGCGCACAGGCGACGAGCAGTCCGCCGCTTGTCTGCGGATCGCAAAGCAGCGCCTTGTCGACCGTGCCCATTTCGCGCGCAAAGGCCACATCCTGCCCGTAGCTTGCCCAGTTTCGCCCCGAGGCACCGGTCACGAAGCCGGCGGCGGCGAGATCGAGGGCGCCTTCCAGAAGGGGGACGGCGGACCAGTCGATCCGGACCTGGCAGTTCGACCCGCGCGCCATTTCAAGGGCATGGCCGGCAAGGCCAAAACCCGTCACGTCCGTCATGGCATGCACGCCGGAAAGCCGCGCGAGATCGGGCCCGGCCGTATTGAGGCGGGTCGTGCTCTCGATCATCCTGATATAGCCGGCCTCATCGAGCGCGCCCTTTTTCAACGCCGCGGAGAAGATTCCGACGCCGAGCGGTTTGCCGAGGATGAGTACGTCGCCGGGAAGGGCGCCGCTGTTGCGCTTGAGATGCTCAGGCTCGACGAGTCCAAGGGCGACGAGGCCGTAGATCGGTTCGACGGAATCGATCGTATGGCCGCCGGCGATCGGAATGCCGGCAGCCCGACAGGCAGCCGCACCGCCATCGAGAATGGCCCCGATTGTCGCCGTCGACAGCACGTTGACCGGCATGCCGACGAGCGCCAGCGCGAAGATTGGCGTGCCGCCCATGGCGTAGACGTCGCTGATGGCATTGGTCGCAGCGATCCGGCCGAAATCGGTGGGATCGTCGACAACAGGCATGAAGAAATCGGTGGTGGCAACCACCGCCTGACGGTCATTGAGACGATAGACAGCCGCGTCATCCGACGTTTCGATGCCGACCAGCAGTTCCGGCGGCACCGGCAGCTGAACACGTCCGCGCAGAATTTCCTGAAGGACGCCCGGTGCAATCTTGCAGCCGCAGCCGCCGCCATGGGCGAGCGAGGTCAGGCGCGGCTCGAGGGAAGCGGGGATGCTGCTCACGGTTCGAAACTCCCTTGGGGCAAAAGTGTCGATGGCAGGCCATGCAGGCGACGCGATCATGACCCATCACTTCCGGCAAGGCCATGACTTTTCGTGACAAAAGCCGATCAAATCGGCCTTGACACGCCGGCTCCAAGGTTCGACCATTCGCGTCAAGACCGATACGCATGGAAGAGGATGACCTCCAATGAACATCGATCTTTCCCGCCGCAGTTTCCTGAAGCTCGCTGGCGCAGGAGCCGCGGCCACCACGATCGGCGCCATGGGCTTCGGAGCGGCCGAGGCCGCAATAGCCGCCCATGTGCGTGCCTTCAAACTCGCAAACACCACCGAGACCCGCAACGTCTGCACCTACTGTTCGGTCGCCTGCGGCATCCTGATGTATTCGAAGGGTGATCTTTCCGCCGGCGAGAAGGCGGAGCTCATCCATATCGAGGGTGATGCCGACCATCCGACCAACCGCGGCACGCTCTGTCCCAAGGGCGCGGCCCTCAAGGACTTCGTGAAGTCCGAGACCCGCGCCACGAAGCCGCGCCACCGCGCGCCGGGCGCCGACACGTGGCAGGACATTTCCTGGGAAGACGCCTTCGACAAGATCGCGCGGGCGATCAAGGACGACCGGGACAAGAACTTCATCGAGAAGAACGCGGCCGGCGTCACCGTCAACCGCTGGACGACCATGGGGTTCCTGGCAGCCTCGGGCGGCACCAACGAGACGGGATGGCTGACCTACAAGACCGTCCGGTCCATGGGTGTCGTCGGCTTCGACAACCAGGCACGCGTCTGACACGGCCCCACGGTAGCCAGTTTGGCTCCAACATTTGGCCGCGGCGCAATGACGAACGCCTGGACCGACATCAAGAATACCGACCTCGTCATCGTCATGGGTGGCAACGCGGCGGAAGCCCATCCGTGCGGCTTCAAATGGGTGACGGAGGCCAAGCACCATCGCGGCGCCCGGCTGATCGTCGTCGATCCGCGCTTCAACCGCACCGCTTCGGTTGCCGATGTCTATGCGCCGATCCGCCCCGGCTCCGACATCGCTTTCCTGATGGGCGCGATCCGCTACTGCATCGAAAACGACAAGGTGCAGTGGGACTACGTCAAGAACTACACCAACGCCACCTACCTGGTGAACCCGGAGTTCGGCTGGGCCGATGGTCTCTTCACCGGCTATGACGAGGAGAAACGCGACTACGACCGCACCTCCTGGGAATACCAGCTGAACGAGGACGGGACGGTCAAGACCGACCCGACGCTGTCCGATCCGCGCTGTGTCTGGAACCTGCTGAAGCAGCACGTCGCGGCCTACACGCCGGAGTTCGTGGAAAATATCTGCGGCACGCCTAGGGATCGCTACCTGAAGATCTGCGAGATGATCGGCGCGACCTCGGCCCGCGACAAGGTGATGACCTCGCTCTACGCGCTCGGCTGGACGCAGCATTCCAAGGGCGCCCAGAACATCCGCGGCATGGCGATGCTGCAGCTCATCCTCGGCAATGTCGGCCTGCCGGGTGGCGGCGTCAACGCGCTTCGCGGCCACTCCAATATCCAGGGCCTGACTGACATCGGCCTGCTTTCCAACTCCCTGCCCGGTTACATGAACCTGGCGACCGAAAAGGAGACGGACTACACGACCTACATGTCGACGCGCGGCAACAAGCCGCTCGTTCCGGGCCAGACAAGCTACTGGCAGAATACGCCCAAATTCATGGTCAGCTTCCTGAAGGCCATGTGGGGCAGTGCTGCGACGAAGGAAAACGACTGGGGCTTCGACTGGCTGCCCAAGCTCGATGTGCCCTACTACGACATCCTCAGGATGTTCGACATGATGAGCCGTGGCGAAGTAAACCTCTACTTCTGCCAGGGCTTCAACCCGCTTCTGTCCTTCCCGAACAGAGCTAAGGTGACAGAGGGCCTGTCGAAGCTGAAGCTGCTCGTGACCATTGATCCGCTGCAGACAGAGACTGCGCATTTCTGGGAAAACCACGGCATCTACAACGAGGTGGACTCGGCCAAGATCATGACCGAGGTGTTGCAGCTTCCTGCGACGTGTTTTGCCGAGGACGAGGGCGCCACCGTCAATTCCGGCCGCTGGCTGCAATGGCACTGGCCCGGCGCGACACCGCCGGGTGACGCCAAGCACGACACCTGGATCCTCGCCAACATCTTCCTGCGGGTGCGTGAACTCTACCGCAAGGAAGGCGGGGTCTGCCCCGATCCGATCCTGAACCTTGCCTGGGATTACAAGGATCCCTACGAGCCCGAGCCTGCCGAGCTTGCCCAGGAGATGAACGGACGGGCGCTGCAAACGCTCTACGATCCGACCGATCCGACGAAGGTGCTGGTAGAAGCGGGCAAGCTTCTGCCGAACTTCGGTGTGATGCGTGACGACGGCTCCACCATGGCGGGCTGCTGGATCTATGCCGGCTCCTGGACGGAGGACGGCAACATGATGGCCCGGCGCGACAACAGCGATCCGGGCGAGATCGGCACTTTCCTCAAATGGACCTTCGCCTGGCCGGCGAACCGCCGCATTCTCTACAATCGCGCCTCCTGCGACCTTGAGGGCAAACCCTGGGATCCGGCGCGCAAGCTCATCGAATGGAATGGCGAGCGTTGGGCCGGCTTCGACGTGCCCGACATCGCGGTGACGGCAAAGCCCGAGACGGTGATGCCGTTCATCATGACGCCGGAAGGCACCGCCCGCCTGTTTGCCCGCAAGCTGATGCGGGACGGGCCTTTCCCCATCCATATGGAACCGTTCGAAAGCCCGGTCGAAAATCCGTTCAACGCCAAGCTTCGCGGCAATCCGGTCGCCCGCATCTTCCCCCACGACCTTGAGCAGTTGGGCACGAGCGGCGATTTCCCGTTCGTTGCCACCTCCTATCGCCTGACCGAGCATTTCCACTTCTGGACCAAGCACAGCCGCGTCAATGCCGTCCTGCAGCCGGAATTTTTCGTGGAGATCAGCGAGGAGCTGGCGGCCGAACGGGGCATTACGAAAGGTGGAAGGGTGCGCGTGTGGAGCGCGCGCGGCGAGGTCTGGGCGAAGGCGGTGGTGACGAAGCGCATTCGGCCGCTGATCTGCAACGGCAAGCCGGTGCATGTGGTCGGCATTCCCTTGCACTGGGGCTTCATGGGGGCGGCCCGCAAGGGCTTCGGGCCGAACAGTCTGACGCCCTTCGTCGGCGACGCCAATATCGACACGCCGGAATTCAAGGCCTTCCTGGTGAACATCGAACCGGCGGCGGAAGAAGGAGCCTCGGCATGAGCGAACGCGCACCGGAACCGGTAACGGCCGCCGCCAACCCGCCGCTGCAGCCTCTGGCGTCGAACCTGTTGCCGAGCGACGTCATCAGGGTGTCGGCAACGAGCGACGTACCGGCGCCCGAAAGAGAACTCACGCCCGTCGCCAAACTGATCGACGTGTCGAAATGCATCGGCTGCAAGGCCTGCCAATCCGCCTGCATCGAATGGAACGACACCCATCCGGATCTCGAGGAGAATGTCGGGGTCTACGAGAACCCGCACGACCTGACGCCTGACATGTTCACGCTGATGCGGTTCACGGAGTACGAGAACCCCGTCACCAACGAGTTCGAATGGCTGATCCGCAAGGACGGCTGCATGCACTGCGCCGATCCCGGCTGCCTCAAGGCCTGCCCGGCGCCGGGCGCCATCGTGCAATACTCCAACGGCATCGTCGATTTCATCTCCGACAACTGCATCGGCTGCGGCTATTGCATCGCCGGTTGTCCCTTCAACATTCCGCGCATCTCCAAGACCGCGCATGTGTCGAAGAAATGCACGCTCTGCTCGGACCGCGTGGCCGTTGGACAGGGGCCGGCCTGCGCCAAGGCCTGCCCCACCAAGGCAATTTCCTTCGGCACGAAGGAGGACATGGTCGAACTCGCCAACGAGCGTGTCGAGGACCTGAAGTCGCGCGGCTACGACCATGCGGGCCTCTACGATCCGCAGGGCGTCGGCGGCACGCATGTCATGTACGTGCTGCACCATGCCGACCAGCCCTCACTCTATTCCGGGCTACCGGACGATCCGCAGATCTCGCCGGTGGTGCGCAGCTGGAAAGGCCCGGCGAAGACCGTCGGACTCGCCGTTGCCGGGCTCGCGGCCGCCGGCGCCGTGCTCCATGGCATCTTCGCCCGGGCCAACGAGGTGACCGCCCACGAAGAGGGGGAGGCGGAAGACCTCGTCGCGCACCGTAATCACGCGCAGCAGGGCGACAGGGAGGCATGATGGCTGACAAACGCATCTATTCGGCCCCCGGCGACAGGATCGAGACGAAGCACCCCGTCACCGTCAATCGATATCGCGGCTACACACGGGTGAACCATTGGGTCACCGCCGCCTGC
Source organism: Ensifer adhaerens (assembly GCF_002007205.1). Taxonomy (GTDB): domain Bacteria; phylum Pseudomonadota; class Alphaproteobacteria; order Rhizobiales; family Rhizobiaceae; genus Ensifer; species Ensifer adhaerens_D. Next base: position 528,252 of record NZ_LAZS01000008.1, on the reverse strand, counting down.
ATGATCGTACTTCTGATTTCAGGCCTCTCCTTCTTCCACCCGTCGCTGTTTTTCCTGACCGGCCTCTTCGGCGGCGGGCAGATGACGCGGTGGCTGCATCCGATCGTCGGCCTTGTTCTCGTCGCTAGCTTCCTCCTGCTGTTTGCGCAGATGTGGAAGCTCAACCTGCCGCGGCGCGAGGATGTGGAATGGAGCCGCAAGATCGGCGACCTTCTCCAGGGCAACGAAGAAGCCCTGCCCGAACTCGGCAAGTACAATGCCGGCCAGAAGGTGGTTTTCTGGGGCATGTCCGGACTGATCGTCGTCCTTGTCACGACCGGCATCATGATCTGGGAGCAGTACTTTCCCGACCTCGTTTCCATTCCCGTGCGCCGCATCGCCGTCGCTGTGCATGCGCTGGCGGCGCTTTTCACGATCCTCATCTTCATCGTCCATGTCTATGCGGCGATCTGGACGCGCGGCACGATAAGGGCCATGACGCGCGGCACCGTCACCGGCGGCTGGGCGTTTCGCCATCATCGCAAATGGCTGCGCGAACTGGCTGGACGCCAGGGCTCCGACCCGTCAAAATGAAGGTCTCCTACGGCGCTGCGCGTCCCGTCAGGCGCGCAAAGGTTGCCGTAGCACCTTGTAATGCTGCATGATCCGGCCTTGCGGCCGGATTGCCGGAGATGCGATGGCAGAAGACGTACACCCCGATCCCTCCCTCATTGGCGGCGTGCCCAAACCGCCGCTGGCTTTCCTGCCCGAGCCGGTCAAACTGTTCCAGACACGCGCCCGCCGCTTCGCGTTTCTCGCCGAAAGCAACGCGCTTGCGCCTTACCTCACCTTCCTCGCGGCGCTCTCCAAGCTCCAGGCTCGCTTGGCCGTGACCCTTCCGCCCGTTGCGGCGCTGACATCGGCGCGTGTCGCCGAGGCTGCGCGCGCTGCCATGCCGCCGTTCGACCGAATGGCGCTTGTTGATGACCCCGGCCTTTCCGCAACGCTCGACGCGCTTCTCGAAGGTGCTGCCGATATCGCCATGCCTGACCCCGCCCGCCTGGCGCTCGATGCGGTGCGGGCAGCAGGGGACGGCGACCGACACTGGTTGCTCGCCAACATCCTTTCGGATCAGGTTCCGGAAGACAGCGCCGCTCCCCATCTCTTCGTCGCAGCCGCGGTGCAGGTGCATATGGCGCGGCTCGCCGCGACGCTCGATGCGGAAGCGCTTGTTCCGGTCGGCCTTGGCGTCTGTCCCGCCTGCGGCGGCCGGCCGGCGACCTCGTCGGTGGTGGGCACGCAGGGCGTCGAGAACGTGCGCTATGCCGCCTGCGCCTGCTGCAGCACGCAATGGAACGAGGTGCGTGTGAAGTGCCTCTGTTGCGGCTCGACCAAGGGCGTCAGCTATCGTTCGGTCGAGACCACGGAGGCGACGGTGAAAGCCGAGACCTGCCGGGAATGCCATGCCTGGGTCAAGATCTTCTACCAGGTGAAAAACCCGAGCCTGGAGCCGATCGCCGACGACGTCGGCAGCCTTGGCCTCGATATCCTGATGAAGGAGACCGAGTTTCGCCGCGGTGGCTTCAACCCCTATCTCGCGGGGTATTGATGCAGGATTTTCGCGTGCTTCCCTCGGTCGACCAGATGCTGACCTCGCCAGAGGGACTGGCGCTGGCGGAAGAACACGGCCGCCTTGCCGTCGTCACCGCCGTTCGCGCCAGGCTCGAAATCGCACGGGAAAAAATCCGGGCGGGCGAGGATGGGGCAGCGCTCGCAACCGAGCTGCCGCGCCGCGTTGCCGAGGAACTGGCGGCCGCTGCCCGCTCCGCCCTCCGTCCGCTGCTCAACCTCACGGGCACGGTGCTGCACACCAATCTCGGCCGCGCCATTCTCGCGGAAGAAGCGGTGCGCGCCGCAACCGCCGCCATGGCCAATCCGCTGGCCCTGGAGTTCGATCTTGACGGCGGCGGGCGCGGTCAGCGCGACGATCATCTGCGCGGTCTGCTCTGCGAACTGACCGGCGCCGAGGACGCCACCATCGTCAACAACAATGCCGCCGCCGTGCTGATCGCGCTCAACACGCTCGCCGACGGACGCGAGGCGATCGTCTCGCGCGGCGAACTGATCGAGATCGGCGGCGCCTTCCGCATGCCCGACATCATGGCCCGCGCCGGAGCAAAGCTGGTGGAAGTGGGCACGACCAACCGCACCCATCCGCGTGACTATGAGGGCGCGATCGGATCCGCAACCGGCGTCATCCTCAAGGTCCACACCTCCAACTACCGGATCGAGGGTTTTACCGCCGAAGTGCCGGCGCCAAAACTGGCCGAAATTGCCCGCAAGGCGGGCGTGCCGCTTCTGAACGACCTCGGCTCCGGATCGCTCGTCGATCTCTCGACCTTCGGGCTGCGGCGTGAACCGACGGTGGCGGAAGCGGTGGCCGAGGGCGCCGACCTCGTCACGTTTTCCGGCGACAAGCTGCTCGGCGGGCCGCAGGCCGGCTTCGTCGTCGGCCGCCGCGATCTCATCGCTGCCATCAATCGCAATCCGCTCAAACGCGCCGTTCGCCTCGACAAGATCCGCATCGCCGCGCTGGAAGCGACGCTGAAGCTCTATCGCGATCCCGATCGGCTGAAGGAGCGCCTGCCGACGCTGCGCTTTCTTTCGCGGCCAGAGGCCGACATCGCCGCACAGGCGGCCCGTCTCGCTCCGGCAATCGATGCACTGCTCAAGCCGCACGGCTATTCCGCGGCGCCCTGCGATTGCCAGAGCCAGGTCGGCTCGGGCGCCCTTCCGGTCGATACGATCCCGAGCGCTGGCCTGCGGCTGACGGGGACAGGCGGCGACGCACCGGAACGCCTCTCCGCAAGGCTTCGCGCGCTTCCCCTGCCCGTGATCGGCCATATCCGTGACGGCGCGCTGATCCTAGATCTGCGCTGCCTGGAGAGTGACCAGATACTGATTAAGGCCCTGGCGGCGCTATGATCGTCGGAACGGCAGGGCATATCGACCACGGCAAGACGGCGCTGGTGAAAGCCCTGACCGGCACGGATGCCGACCGCCTTGCCGAAGAAAAAGCCCGCGGCATCACCATCGACCTCGGTTTTGCCTATGCCGATCTCGGCGGCGGGACGGTCACCGGCTTCGTCGACGTGCCGGGGCACGAGCGGCTGATCCACACGATGCTTGCCGGCGCCGGCGGCATCGATTTCGCGCTGCTGGTGGTCGCCGCCGATGACGGCGTCATGCCGCAGACGCGCGAGCATCTCGCCATTCTCGACCTGCTCGGGATTGCCAGAGGTATCGTCGCGCTGACCAAAGCCGATCTCGCCGAGCCAGGCCGGCGCGCAGACGTGACGGCCGAGATCCAGGCAACACTGGCCGGCACCGGTCTGGAAAATGCGCCGATCCTTGCCGTCTCCGCTCTTAGCGGCGAAGGCGTCGAAGCCCTGCGCGCGGCCCTCTCCACCGCCGAAGCAGAAACTGCCGCCCGCAACGATGCCGGCCTGCTGCGCTTTGCCGTCGACCGCAGCTTCACGCTCTCGGGCACCGGCACCGTGGTGACCGGCATGGTGCTCGGCGGCCGTGTCGGGCTCGACGATACCGTCACCGTCAGCCCGTCCGGTTTGACCGCCCGCGTGCGGGGCATCCATGCGCAGAACCGCAAGGCCGCAGAGGGGCGTGCCGGCCAACGCTGCGCGCTGAACCTTGCCGGCGAACGCGTGACGAAGGACGCGATCTGGCGTGGCGACGTCATCCTGGCCCCGGCGCTGCATGCCCCGACGGAGCGGATCGACGCAATGGTCCGTGTGCTCGCCTCGGAGACCAAGCCCATCGGCACCTGGTTTCCCGTACGGCTGCACAGCCATGCGACAGAAGTCGGCGCTCGGGTCGTGCCCCTTGCCGGCCCGCTCGACCCGGGAACGGTGGGCCTGGTGCAACTGGTTCTCGATCGTCCCATGGCCGCGACCATCGGCGACCGCTTCATCCTGCGCGACACCTCGGCCAGCCGGACCATCGGCGGCGGCCGCTTTCTCGACCTGCGCCCGCCGGCGCGAAAGCGTGGCACCCCGGAGCGGCTGGCCTTCCTCGCCGCATCGGACAACGAGGACCAGGCGGCGGCGCTCGCGGCTCTGATCGACCTTGCGCCGATCGAACTTTCGGCCTTCCTGCGCGACCGCGGTCTTGGCGAAAAGGCGCTCGCCCGGCTGCTCACCGCCGCCAGCGCAGAGGTCATCGGCGACCATGCGTTCTCGTCCGCTGCTCTTTGCGGATTGCGGGCGGGCCTGACTGACACGCTCGCAGCATTCCATGCTGAAAACCCCGACCTGGCCGGCATCGGCCGCGAGAAGCTCCGGCTTTCGCTGAAGCCGCGCCTTGGAAAACCAACCTTCCTGACATTCCTCAAGGCCGAAGCAGCAGCAGGTCACATCGTGCTCGACGGCGCCTTCCTGCGATTGCCGGATCACGCCGTCCGGCTGTCGCCGGCGGACGAGGATCTGTGGCAGCGCATCCATCCGCATCTCCGCGACGAGACCCGCTTCCGCCCCCCGCGCGTGCGCGACCTTGTGGCTCTACTCGGCGTCGACGAGCGCGACGTCCGGCGGGTTTTGAAGCTCGCGCAGAAGCTCGGGCAGGTTCACGAGATCGCGCACGATCACTTCTTTGCCCGCGTGGTCGTGGAAGAAATGGCTGATATCGTACTCGATGTCGCGGCTGAGGCAGACGATGGCTGGTTCACCGCCCCCGCCTTCCGCGACCGGGTGCACAACGGCCGCAAGGTCGCGATCGAAATTCTTGATTTCTACGACCGGCTCGGCCTGACCTTGCGCAGGGGAGTCTTGCGTCGCATAAATCCCCATCGCCGCGACCTGTTTGCACGCTGAGGAAGGGAATCGTCTCCGGTGGGACGGCCGGACTTCAAATCCGGTTGGGGCAGCGAGCCTGTCCCGGGTGGGTTCGACCCCCACTCCCCTCCGCCAACATCCGCACGGAGCAACAATGCCTCCGCGCCCTCAAGGACCGAATGGCGCCGCTCGTGCGAGAGCCCGAGAGCCGCCGGCGGATTCGCACGGGCATCGCTTCGCCGTGAAGGACTGCGGCGAGGCGCAATGTCAGCGAGACTATACGCGAGACATCCCATTGCGCGCGCGTTCGCTCCTCAAAACCGTTGCCCGGTAGAGTATGCAGAGGTCAATGCGGCGGTCGATCTCCAGTTTGAGAAAAATACGTCGCAGATGCGCGGAAACTGTCCAATGGCTGATGCCGAGAGCAAGGCCGATCTCCTTGTTCGCCATGCCGCTCGCAACCAGGCGGGCGATCTCCTGCTCACGTGGGGACAGAAACGAGCAGCGATCGCGAAACAAGGAAGGCGGCGTGGCCAAGTCCGGCGGCAAGCTCGGGTTCCTGCTCGCCAGCGGCAGGGAGGACGCAAACGATGTTCTTTCCTCCGGTAATGATGCCGATGATATCCGTGCCATTCGGCCCTCCCAAATGAACAAAATAACACTAAAGTTTTCGCCGGATCTCGATCCCGGTCACGATCCTCTCAGGTGTAATTGATCCCGCCAAGGCCGGGCTTGCCGCGGCCTCGCACCGGTTCGAACGTAACCACGTTTCCACCATTCATCGTGGGCTTTTGCCGAAGCCCGACCGACTCCGCACTCGTCAGCCAGTCGTCGCAGGCGTCGACGATCGCCTCGAGCAGGGACTCGAAATCGATGCGCACGGTCGTCAGCAGGTAATCCTCCGACAGCCAACGCAAAATCTCGCGGCCGGTGACGGCCATGCGGCTGCGCTGCGAGGTTACCGGGATCTCCCGCAGATACCGCTTCGAGATCTCCTCGAGCACATCCCAGGCGTTGTCGGCGCCGAACAGGTTGATGACGTCGTCGGAGCCCAGGATGTCGAACGCCTCCTGCAGGAGAACCATGACTTCGCTGCGCAGCACGGCGACATGGCCGTAGGACACCTGCTTGAGATTGTGCCGGAGGTCGAGGCCGGACCGTCGAACGACGGCCATGCTGCCGAAAGTCTCGCGGATGCCGTCGGGACGCAGGACTTCAGACACGCGCTTGTCCTCGAAGAAGCGCGAAACGTGCTGGCAGAAATTGCTGAGAAGAGCATGGAACGCGATGTTCGGCTCGGCACCGGAAGGCGGCGCCACCTCGGTGTAGCCGAAGACCTTGCGGTAGGCCGAACGCCGCTCCCTCTGCGTATACCGCAACACGCGCTTGCGATCATACTGGTAGAGGGAGAGCGCACCTCTGCCGTCGGAAAGGCGGATTTCGCCGGACTGGAACAATTGCTGCAGCTTCAGGATCGCCCGGAACACGCCCGCGCGCTCGTGCTGGTAGATGTAGTAGAGATCGCCGACGGCCGTCAGCCGCTCGCGGCTGATCTGGTCGTCATAGGCTGGGACCAGCGGCGCAGGACGGACCTCGTTCAAGGTGGACGCGACCTGCTCGCCAAGGCCGATCATGCGGCCGAGACCGCCATCGTTGCCCGGTTGGCCGGGGGCGCGCTTCAACGTCTCGTAGATCGCCTCCTCGGCCTCCGTTATGTACTGGTTGATCAGTTCGGCCTGCGCCGGCGTTTTGGCCAGTTCGTCCCGGGCATCGCGGACCAATTGCGAACGCAGTCGCTGCAGCCGCCCCAGCAGATCGTTGAGACCGCCCAGATTCGTAAGTTCGGTTGCCATCTCGCGTCCTCCTAAGCCTTTTCAATGGTCAAGGCCGCAGCCATCGCATCGGCAGCATTGAGAGCTTTGTCCAGCAGGTACTTCAGTTCGACCAGCTGCCGCATCGGCCCGGGCAGCCGAACCGAGAAGCTCAGGCTGCCCGCACCGGAGACGAATTGCTCGGCCGCCTGCCTGAGGGAACGAAGCTCGCAGCGTAGAATCTTGAGGTCGCCGGCGTGCAGGCTGGCAGCCTTGTTTTCCGGCCGCGAGAACGGTTCGGCGACCGCACGTACCCATCCGAGGAACTGCCCAAGAGACAGGCTGGGTGGCGCCCCGCCCTCCCCTCCTTGAGCCGGAACGAGCACCAGGTCCTGCTCGATCGGGTCGGTGCCGGTGCGTTCGAGTTGATCTTCGAGCGCAACAGCCGCGCTGAGCGTCGCCGTCAGCGCCAGCTCGAGCCGGGCCGAGTTGACACCGCGCTGCGCACCTTCCTGAACCGAAACGATCCGGCGGCCGATCGAGCAAAGAAGGCTGAAGACAGCCCGCAGTTCGGCGGCAACCTCCTCCTCCCGGACCGCCGAAACCGGCGCCGCAAGGTCGTTTTCGATCACGTGGACGAGTTCCTTGATGAGATCGCGCACGTCGTCGCTCGTGAAGCATCTTTGCCAGTTCGCGACCGTGTGAATCTCGCCAAGCTCCAGATATTCGAGGATCGTCCTGATCACCCGGCGAAACTGATACCTGGCACGCGCCAGGTTGATTCCGAGCGGATCGCGCGCGGTCTCCACCAGGGCATCGAGCTCGTCCTTGATCCGCCGGCGCATGGACGCAGGGTCGAAGAGCCCGCGAACCGTCTCGAAACGGTTCATCGCCGGCAGCCGCGCGATCGTCGCATTCAGCGCGTTCGCGTCCGTGCTGAGCATCTGGGCATTGACGAAGGCGTCGCCTCTCAGCAGCTGTGAGGGATCTGCGGTGTTGCGGAGCTCCGGCGCGGCATCGGTGCGGTAGTAGACGCGGAAGCCATCGCGCTCCTTCCACGCGAAGTTGCGCATGAGGCCGTCGACCAGCCGGGTTCGCGCCAGCTCCACCTTGTCGATATGTCCGAACTGGACGCCCTCATGCGGCAGACCCATCACGTCGAGGGTCGCCATCATCTGCTCGCTGACGGTTTCGAAGCGGCCGCTCGCGCGGCTGGTCTCTGCCGGTCGGGCAGAACCCGCCTGGAAGCTTGCCATCATGACCGCCAGATCACGAATGGCTTCGGCAGCGGGCTGCTCATTCGCCGGGTGCATGGCGGGGCGAGCCATGTTGGCAAAATCTGACATGATCTCGATAGCAACATTCAGGAGATCGTCGGTCCGTTCGATCACCTCCGTCAACGCGTAGTCCAGGCCCCTGACCGCTTCATCCAATCCGTCTTCCACCTCTTGCAGCGACTTTGTGTCTTGGACGAGAACTCCCAGATCCTCCGCGACGTCGTCGTGCACCTCAGGCACGTTAATTTGCAGGTTGACGGTACGGATCAACTCCAAGGCGCTTTGCAGGGCGCCATTGAGGCGATGCTCGGCGATCGCGGCCTGGGCCTTCCTTGCAAACTTGAGCGCTTCGGCTGCGCCGGCCGCCAGCTGCGATAGGGATTTCGTCATCCGGTCGTCCGGACCGTACGATCTCCTGACGGGTTCCAGAAGGTCGTCGAGGCCGACCAACGCTTTGCTGACCTTGCTGAGAGCCTCAGCAAACGTTCGAAAGTCGCTCCCCGGCTCGTAAATCTCGCTCTCGATTGACTTCTTGTCGATCCCGGCCATTGCGGTCACCTCCCCAACGTCTCGTAGAAGTTGCGATGGATGATCTCCGGCGCGGCTTTCTTGCGGATCAGCGCGATGCGCGCTGCTGCAATCAAGAAACGTTCCGGAAGTACGCCTGTATCGGTGCCTGACTCGAGCCGCGCTGCGGCTTCTCGCACGAGCGCTGCGTGCTTGGGCTGAAAGCGTACCACGTCAGCGAGCGCCCGTCCTCCATATTCCTTGAAGCTCGTGAAGCACATCGCGTCGAGCGCAGCGTCTATCTGCTGCGGCAGCTTTGCACGCACCCAGTCCGGCACCTGCCTCCAGACGGAGGCGGGGTAGAGCATGTCCCAGGCTCGACGGAACGCCTGCGCATCCTCGCCAAACCCCATACGTTCCAGGAGACGGATGTTGAGCGGCACCCTGATGATCGGCGTCGGGTGCACGGCCTCGTCGGAATAGGCGGCGGTCTGCTGGCGGGAGCGACCGACGACATCCATGAGCGAGCCGACATAGGCGGGTCCAATCAGGAGCACGCCGGCGAGATCGGCATAGGTCTCCTTGTGCCACCGCGCCCAGACCTCTGCGTTGCGCTCCGGCAGCTTGTGCCGCTCGAAGGCAAGCTTGATGCGATGGGGCATGATCTCCCAGAGCTCGAGGTCGTTCTGCAGATTGTGCGCGACCTCGTGCGGCACTGCCCCCAGCGACCAGGGGTTGACCAACCGGTGAAACGGTACCTTGACCAGCGGAAACGGATTTTGCCGCTGGCCGAGCTTGGACAATTTGACCCCACGCCGATAGGTCGCCGGGCCGAACCCCGCTTCCATGTAGGCAAACGGAACCGGAGACGGGATCGACCGCGCCCGGCCAAGGCCAAGATAGACCGCCTGGTAACAATCGAGCGCGATCCGGTCGATCCCGCGAAGCCAATGACCAAAGGGGCCGGTGCGCTGGCCAAAGAGGTTGAGGTAGAATTCCCAGATCTTCTCCGTCTCGCTGGCCAGCGCCTGGTTGCGCTCCTTCAGTTGCAGGAGGAGGGCGCGGCCGGCATCGCCGGCCTTCGCGATGTTGCCGGCGACCGCCGCCAGCCGCCGGTCCTCGACCATCTGCCGCTTGCGTGCCTCCTCGATGAGGCGGTTTACCGCCTGGATGTGAGACCGACTGGGCGATTCAGGCCCGGAACCGAATTCGTCCTCGCGAAAGGCTCTAAGGCCCGTCACGTAGCGCCGGGCATTGACCGCCGTGCGCACGGCAAAGAACGGCAACGCGTTGCCGCTACCGGCCGCTGCCGCGTCGGGTCGGCTCTTCACCTTTGTCGCTACCGGTATCGTCGCCACGACGTTCATCGCCATATCTCCGGATCCGAGAACAACTCGTCGCTTTCTTTCGACGGGACCGCCCTCACCGCAAAGCTGGCGGCAATGATGGCAAGTTTTGCCATGGCCGGCAGGTGGGGCGCGAGTGCCGCGTTCACCGCGTCGGCCAGCAGCGGGACAGCACGATCATCGATGATGTTGAGACGTCGGGCCGCATCGGCGACCGCCGCTGACGTCATTGCATTGATGCCGGCATCTGCGACATCGCCGGCATTCGGATCCGAGAACAGGCGGCTGAATTCAGCCACGAAGCGATCGCTGGCGAGCCCGACAAAACGGGCGCGAACCTGGGCGATCTCTGACGGCAGCAGCGTTGGATTGCGGCGGGCGATCGCCTGGTCCGTCAGCATTTTGCTTGTGGCGGCCTTGGCAAAGGCGACCCTGGCGAGGCCGGCAAGCCGCTGCCGCGCCTGCTGCGCGCTGTACCTGGCCTGCTTGCTCGCCTGCCCCCTTGACGCCCAACGCTTGACGTCGCGCGCCGCCCACAGGTTGGCTTCGATCCTGTTGCGCCGCGCCGCCTTTGATCTCGGATCCTCAAACTCGGCACCGTCGCCCGGGCCTAGCATGGCCAGTCTTCGGTCAAGACTGCGAAGCAGATAGGCCCTGGCCGCTGCATTCGACCAGACGGAGCCGGCAAGCCGGCGGGCATTGCCTTCGTCTGCGGTCGATTTCTCAAGCTCGCGCGAAAACATGTCGACTGCGGCCACGCGAAGCGCGTGGCGGACCAGACGTCGCCGTTCGGGGCTGCCGCGATCACGCAGCCGCATGGCATAGGCGGCCGGCAGTCGCTGCAGGAGAAGCGGGATCGCCCACCGTGCCGCGGCAAGGACGAGCTGTCGTCCAGTTCCGGAGTGCCCCCCCGGCGTGCCGGCGAGGCGACCGGGGCGCTCAGGCCGCCCCGGTCGTGCCGCACGACGCCTCTCCACCACTTCGATGGTGTAGGCCGGGACCATATGGCTGCTCGCGTACATCGTCGTTCTCGCCAGCCTGGGTTGCGGTTGAAGCTTTCAGTAGAAGCGTTCTGCCCGGGCGACCGCGCGTCGGTCGATCTGCCGTTTCTTGGCGACATTGCCCGCGAGCGCCTTCGCAATCGTATTCGGATTGGTCAGGGTCCGGTTTGCCTGCTTGGCCATGACACGAATGGCGGTTCGCGGCGTCACCGGTTTTCCCGTCTGCGCCTTGCGGGTAAGCGTGGCGATGGTGCGGCGCTGGATCGTCGGCAGCGTCCGGATCAGCGTGCGGGCGCGCGGATCGTTGGTGGAAGCCAGCCGGCGGGCCACGTCGGCGCTCGCCTTTGCCAGAACCGGTGTCACCGTCTTGACGGCGAGAGGCGCGCGGCTGGAGATAGTTATCGTGATCGCCGACCCCAGTGCGAGCGCATCGCTCACGGGCGCCTTCGACGCGGCAACGGCCATTGCCTCGGAAAGCTGGTCGTCGATGGCCGGAACGCGGATCATTGCGTTCATTTCGTCCTCGGTCTCGCCTTCGTCTTCCGCCTCGAGCGAGCGGACGACGGACCCGAGCTTGCCGCCGATGGCAGCACCGGCCGGCCCGCCGAGCGCGCCGCCGATCACGGTTCCGATCTGCGGGGCGAACTTCTTGGCGATCGGTGCCACGACCTTGGCTGCCTTCTTCGCTGCCTTCCACACCGAGCCCAGGAACTGATCGCCCTCCGCCTCCATGGTAAACTCGTCTTCGAAATCGTAGCCGTCGGCGGAGAAATCTTCAGCTTCGAGGTCGAAGTAGTTGCCTTCGGCTTCGTTGAAGCTCTCGTCCTCAAAATCTTGAAAGTCGAGAGCATCACCGGCCTCGGCGCCGAGGAAACCTCCCTCATCCTCTCCAAGAAGTGCTTCAAGTCCGTTGAGCGAGCCCCTGTCCTGTGCCATTTCATCCTCCCTCGAAGATGGGCCGCTGCGGCCCGAAAAGAGATGAAGGAAAGTGATACTCCCATTGCCGAAGGGGCGTTAGAGACACGCATTCAGTAGCTAAGTTGAGCTAGTCAAATACGGCCCCCCGCCCGCTCGTGTCGGCCCTGCCCCGCGGGGTATCGATCTTGCGCTCGCGCCCGCGAAAAAACCGAGCGGGCCAGCCGGAAAGCAGGAGTTTAGGGCCGACGAGTGGCTTCACGTCGGTCCTGGCTGCGCCACGACAAATGCCGTGCGCCGATGCCGGTGAAAGAGCGGCGAACGCAATCGTCCGCCGGTCCGGGCGGCGCAAGCGCCGCAGCCGTCTAGTCGCCCAGTCGTCGCAAGGCGAGGTCGACCTGTTCGCCCGTTGCGAGCGCCACGTCGACGACGACACCATCCTCGTCCGGACCGAGCGGCTCGAGGGCTGCAAGCTGAGTGTCGAGCAGGGAGGCGGGGAAGAAGTGCCCCGCCCGATGCGAAAGCCGGTCGGCCAGAACCGCGCGGTCGCCGTGCACATGCACGAAACGGACGCGCGGCGCTCCGGTGCGCAGGGTGTCGCGATAGGCACGCTTCAGGGCCGAGCACCCGACCACCGAGGGGCGGCCGGCCGCCTCATCCTTGGCTATTTCTGCCGCCAGTGTCCGCAGCCATGGTTCGCGATCGTTGTCATCGAGCGGAATGCCGGCGGACATCTTGGCGACGTTTTCCGGCGGATGGAAGCTGTCGCCCTCGACAAAGCGCCAGCCGAGCCTTGCGGCCAGCGCCTCGCCGACGGTGGTCTTGCCGCTGCCGGAGACGCCCATGACCACGATATGCTGCAGGTCCCCGCTCATAGCAGCCACCACCCGACGAGCGCGAAGGCGAAACCGATCACCCCGAGCAAGGTTTCCATCACCGTCCAGGTCTTGAGCGTAGTGCGTTCATCCATCTGAAGGAAGCGGCCGACAAGCCAGAAGCCGGAATCGTTCACGTGGCTCAGCACCGTCGCGCCGCAGGCGATGGCGATAACGAGGAAGCACAGGTCGAACGGGCTCAGCCCCGTTGTCGCAGCGACGGTCGGAGCAAGCAGGCCCGCCGTCGTCGTCAGCGCCACGGTCGCTGAACCCTGCGCCACGCGCAGGGCCGTGGAGATGAGGAAGGCAGCGACGATCAGCGGCATGCCGATGGCCTCGAGGCTGCCGGCGAGCGCCTGCCCGATGCCGCTTGCGCGCAGCACGCCGCCGAACATACCGCCGGCTCCGGTAACGAGGATGATGCCGCAGATCGGGCCAAGGGCTCCGTCCATCAGCTTCTCCATGCCCTTGAGCGTACGCTCGCCCCTGAGAAGCCACATGCCGACAAGGACGGTGATCAGCAGCGCGACGGGCGTCTGGCCTGCCATGCGCAGGATGCTGACCCACAATGCGCCGCCGTCTATCACCTTGGCGGCGGCCAGCGTCGAAAGGCCGGTATTGAGGAAGATCAGCACGAGCGGCAGCAGCAGCACCAGCAGCACCGTGGCGAAAGACGGGGGCACGTCGTCGTGCGCCGTTTCGCTCGGCGATCCGAGAAGTGTGGGAACCGGCAGTTCGAAGCGCTTGCCGGCCCATAGGCCGAAGACGTAGCTGCCGAGATACCATGTGGGCAGGGCAAGGACGAGACCGACGAGCACGAGGAGGCCGATGTCCGCACCCAGCAATTCGCTCGCGGCGACGGGGCCTGGATGGGGCGGGAGGAATGCGTGCATCACCGCGAAGGCGCCCGCCGAAGGCAGCGCATAAAGCAGAACCGAGCCGCCGAAGCGGCTTGCGACGCTGAAGATGATCGGCAGCATGACCACGAGGCCGGCGTCGAAGAAGATCGGAAAGCCGAAGAGCAGCGAGGCGACGCCGAGCGCCAGAGGCGCGCGCTCGGGCCCGAACTGGCCGATCAGCCGGTCTGCGAGCACCTGCGCTCCGCCGGAGACCTCAAGCATCCGCCCGATCATCGCGCCGAAACCGACGAGCAGCGCGACCGAGGCAAGCGTCGAGCCAAATCCCTGCAGCAGCGTCGGGACCACGTCCTTGAACGAGATGCCGGTCACCAGTGCGGTCAGCAGGCTCACCAGCACCAGCGCGACGAAGGCATGCAGACGCAACCGGAGGATAAGAAAAAGAAGCAGGCCGACGGCTGCCGCCGCGATCAGCAGGAGCGTCGCGGTTCCATAGACGGGTTCGATCGAAGTCATGTGTCCTCTTTGTTCCGGAAGTGATGTCAAGGGCCATATAGTCTATGTTCTTTCTCAGCAACCTACCTGAAAGAGGTGGGCACGGGAGATACGGCCGTATGAAGTCGGGCTAGCGGCCTGGCGGCAACGATCGCCTTCGAGAGGCGCTCGCGGCGCGCTTGAGGCGCGGCGCATTGCCATGGCACGCATCGCCACACGCACTCGATCAAACTCCACCGGGCGTGTTAGGTATGGTCACTCGGCAGCCTCTGCCGTGATCGTTCAACTGAAAAGGTAGAATAAATGCGCGCTACAATCCTGTTGGCAATGGTTCTCGCCCTCGCCGGATGCTCCCAGACCGGCGGCGGTGGCGGTGGCGGCTACGCCGCGGACTATGAGGCCGGCGACGGTGACTACTACCACGGTATCGTCGCGCCAAGATAAGGCTTCGACTGCCTTTACGAGAGACCACCTTCCGTGTTCCAGCGGGATGGACGATCGCCCAAGTCCATCCCGGCAACAGGGCCGATCAGGCCAACAAGGGCGCTCACTCCGTGGAATAGAGCTCTTCCTCCCGCGCATTCAGCATTCCCGCCAATGTGCGCAAGCCGCTGTCGAGCTGATCCAGCGTCGGGGTCGCCAGCGCCAGCCTCACGGCATTCGGCGCGTGGCCGGGGATGACCGCGAAGGTCGTGGAGGGCGTCAAAGCGATATCGCGCCTGGCTGCTGCAACGACGAAACTCTGCGAGCGCCAGTGGGGCGGCAACGTCAGCCAGAGATGGAAGCAATTGCTGTTGGCCTGGACTTCGAAGCCGGAGAGACGGTCGGCCGCGAGCTTCTGGCGGGCGCGGGCGTCGAGCCGCTTCAGTTTGACCAGCTCGGCAACGGTGCCGTCGGCCATGATCCGTTGGGCGGCGGCGAAGGTGAAACCGGACGCGGACCAGCCACCGGAACGCACCGACGCCATCATGCTTTCACGCAAGCGTAGCGGTGGGACGATGAAACCAAGCGACAGGCCCGGTGCCACCCGCTTGGACAGGCTGTCTATGACGACGCAGGTTTCCGGCGCGAGCGCTGCGAGCGGCAGATCGTCCTCGAGAAAGCTGTAAACGCGATCCTCGATGACCGGGAGGTCGAGCGCTTCGACAACCCGGATCAGATCGCTGCGCCGCGCCGGAGACATTGTCGTGCCGAGCGGGTTCTGCACCGCCGGCTGAATGTAGATCGCCGAGAGCCGGGCCTCTTGATGCGCCTTCTTGACCGAGTCCGGCCGCACGCCATCACCATCCATCGCAAGCGGCACCAGCGTGATGCCCAAACGGACAGCGATCCCCTTGATGAAGGGATAGGTCAATGCCTCCACGCCGCATCGGCCGCCGGTCGGAACGAGGGAGGCGAGTGCCGCGGCAATCGCCTGCCGTCCATTGCCGGTAAAAACGAGCTGCTCGGCCGCAGGGCTCCATCCGCCCCGTGACAGGAATTCGGCGGCCGCGCTTCGCGCCGCCGCTGTCCCGATACTGGTTACCTGCCTCAACGCAACATCCAGGGTCGCGACTTTTTCCAGGCCCGCAAGGCTCCTTGCGATCAGCGCGGTCTGTTCGGGCAGTATTGGATAGTTGAATTCCAGGTCGGTCCGGATGCCGCGCGGTTCGCCGAGCGCCTCCGCGCCGCGCCTGGCCTCGCCCGCGACGAACGTGCCCCGGCCCACTTCGCCTACGACAAGGCCACGACGCAGCAATTCAGAGAAGACACGGCTCGCCGTCGAAGCGGCGATCTTGTGCTCATAGGCAAAGCGCCGCTGCGGCGGCAGGCGGTCACCCGGCTTCAGCGTGCCGTTCGCGATCTGCGCTGCGACCGCGTCGGCTAGCCTGATATATTCGGAGTTCGACATTTATTGCACCGAGTACAATGTTTCGATTGCACCGAGCAGTATCTGCGATCATTCTCCTTTCATCAACCCACTTGCACTGAAAAACGAGAGACGCTTCGGCGTCGCGGGCGCGTCAACGCGGAGTCACCGCCATGGAACTGACCCTTGCGACAATTCTGGTCGCCTTTGCCGGCGTGTTTCTCATCAGCTTCATGCGCGGCGCATTTGGCGGTGGCTTCGCCATCATCGGCATTCCGCTGCTGTCGATCGTGATGGATCCGGTTGCAGCCGGCGGTCTGCTTGCGCCGCTGTTCATCGCCATGGACCTCGTTGCATTGCGCTACTGGAAGCCGTCGACCTGGTCGAGGCCGGACCTGATGCTGCTCGTTCCCGGGTTGGTGATCGGTATCGGCATTGGATACTTCGTGTTCCGTGTCCTGGACCATCGGGCGATCGCAATCCTGATGGCAGCGATCACGCTTGCCTTTGTCGGTCTCTGGCTCATCCGGGGCGCCGAGGTGACGCCGCATCCGCGTTCGAGACCAAAGGCCGTTGCCGCCGGCTTCACCTCGGGCATCACCACCATGGTGGCCCATTCGGGCGGGCCGCCGCTGGCGATGTATCTGCTGCCGCTCGGCCTCAGCAAGGAAATCTATGCGGGTACCACGAGCCTGTTCTTTACCGTCGGCAACGCGACCAAGCTGGTACCCTGGCTCATCCTTTCGCAGCCATCGAGCGGAACGTGGACGTTGATGGCGCTTTGCCTTCTCACCATTCCGGTCGGCGTGTGGTCGGGCTGGCGGCTCCATGGGGTGCTGGACCAGCGCCAGCTCTACCTTGCCTGTTACGGACTGCTGGTCGTGACCGCGTTGAAGTTGCTGTGGGACGGCGTTTCCGGTTACGTCGTCTGAGCCTTGGATCTGGAGCGCCGTGCGTTCACACGAACGCACAAAGGACGCTCTAGCACTTTGATTCTAGAGCATCTTTCCGCCCGTAAGTGATTCCACTTGAAGGCAGGATGCTCTAGAGCCAGCGCCTGACGCGTGCCTTGTAGTCCCGATAGACGTCGCCGAACTTGCGCTCGAGGTAGGCCTCCTCGCGCGCCACCACGCCATGGCGGATGACAAGGTAGAACGGCACCAGCAGGATCAGCAGCCACAGGCTGTCAAAGACGATCGAAAAGCCGATCAGGCCGAGAAGCATGCCCATATAGATCGGATTGCGGGTGAAACGGTAGGGACCGGCCTCGACGATCATCGACGTCGGTCGATGGATCTGGATCTCGGTTCCCGCGCGGCCGAAGGTCATCGCCGCCCAGATCAAAAGCGCGAGACCGGCGAGAAAGACGATGCCGCCGATGAGGGCGCCCGGCACCATTTCGGGCACGAACGGCAACGGGTAGAGCCGGTCAAGCACAAGGCCGCCGCCGACCGACAGAATCCAAGCGATCGGCGGATGAACCACCGCGCCGGAACTATCGGGCGCATTTCCCGTCGTCTCGTTCATGCCAACACCTTCGCTTCGTTCCCGCACAAATGGCGCGGCTTGCCATCTTAGCGAAAGCGGACCATTTGCGAAAACGTTTCAAGGCGGTATGTGAACTGGAGGTCACCGGCTCCGCTTGGGTCGATGAGGCTGCCATGGCTACAACAGGACGAGACACATGAAAGCACGCGTCAAATGGGTGGAAGACCGGACCTTTGTCGGAGAGTCCGGCAGCGGCCACAAAGTCGTATTGGGAACCGCCTTCGGAGAAGATGGGCGCACCCCGGGACCGAGCCCGATGGAACTGGTGCTGATCGGCACGGGCGGCTGCTCGGCCTATGACGTCGTGCACATCCTGGAGAAGGGCCGCGAGCCGGTCGAAGACTGCGTCGTCGAACTCGACGCGGTCCGCGCTGAGACGGAACCGCGCGTCTTCACCCGCATCCACATGCACTTCATCGTCAAGGGTCGCGGGCTTGCGGTCAACAAGGTCGAGCGCGCCGTCTCGCTCTCGATCGAAAAGTACTGCTCGGCCTCGGCCATGCTCGCCAAGACCGCGACGATCACGCACGATTTCGAGGTCGTCGATACCAGCGCCGGCTGAGGTCGATCCGATCGACATCAGCAAACGTATCCAGCGCGCGGGCGTTACCGGCGCGCTGGCTGAAACAGTTCGACGACGTTGCCGGAAGGGTCGACCAAGAGGATCTGCGCCCCTCCGGGTCCGCTGACGATGTCATTGCGAAAACGAACGCCGGCGCGGCGCAGCCGCTCCACCTCCGCGTTCAGGTCATCGACGATGAGATGGATGCGGTTCCAGCCCCCGGGACCGGGCTTCTCGCCGTCCGGCATCGCCCTGCCCGCCGAGCTCGTCGGCCCGCTGAGCAGCAGCCGCAGCGCTCCGCGCTGGACGTCGGCGAACGCGGGCGCGTGGCTCGACAGAACCGAAAAGCCGAGATGGGCGGTGTACCAGGCGACCGCGGCCTCCACATCGTCGACCATGTAGCGAACGTTGACCGTTTCAGTCATTGCCTTTCCTCCGCAGCGAACATTGTTGCGAACAGAAACCGGCGCATGGGCACAAGCTTGTTGCCGGTCGATCTCGCCCAGCGACGCCCTCGTCCTCAAGGAGGATGTCGCCGATCTTCAATCTCGATAGAAATTGCGCCGCCAGCCATGAGCGCTCAGCTTCGCGCGCTGGGCGTCCGGAAGACCCTGTCCGTCGCCGATGGCGCAGTTGCGCTCGACGTTGCGCACCGAGCGCATGCCCGGGATCACCGTCGAGACGGCCGGATGGCTGAGCACGAAGCGCAGGGCGGTCTCGGCCAGGGCGTCGGGCTTGATTTCCAGATCCTCGACGATCTTCTGCGCCCGCTCCTCGACCTCGCGCTTGCGTTCGCCGCGGAAATAGGTTTCGCGGAAATCGCCCTCGGGGAAGACGGTGTCGGCGCGGATCTGGCCAGTGAGGCCGCCTTCGTCCAGCGCCACGCGGACGATGACGCCGACATTGTGCTTCAGACATGCCGGCAGCAGCTTTTCCTCCGGCGCCTGCTCGAAGATGTTATAGATCACCTGCACGCTGTCGACGACGCCGGTCTCGATCAATCTCAGCGCATTGTCCGGTTCGTAGTCGTTTATCGAAACGCCGAAGAAGCGGATCTTGCCGTCGCGCTTCAGCCGCTCGACCGCTTCCAGCCAGTCGCCTCGGCCAACCCACTCATCCGACCAGACGTGGAACTGCTGCACGTCGATCGTCTCGACACCGAGATTGCGCAGGCTCGTCTCGGTGCAGGCGATCACGTGGTCGGCCGGAAAGGTGTGCTCGGCCGGAGTGCCGGCATGCGCGGGCCATTGCAGGTTCTTCGGCGGGATCTTGGTGGCGACGTGGATCGTCTCCGACCGTTCGCGCAGCAAGGCGCCGATCAGCTTCTCGCTATGGCCCTGACCGTAGCCGAGCGCGGTGTCGATGAAATTGAGGCCGAGATCGACGGCGCGGTTGAGAGCGCGCGCGGACTCGTCGTCGCTTGCACCCTGCCAATGGCTCTTGCCGATGCCCCAAGCACCGTAGCCGATTTCGGAAATGCGCAGGCCCGTGCGGCCGAAGGTTCTGTAGTGCATCGTGATCTCGCTGGCTTTGGAGGAGACGGGACGTCGCCGGTTATCTAGGCTTCCGTCTTCGGTCGTCAATCGGGAATATTCCCCGCCCGCAGACGGCCTTCCGGCCGTCGACCTATGCGAGGAACCAGAAGAAAACGGCCGACAGGAAGATGAAGGCGAGCACGAGCCCCATGAACTGCCGCATGGCCTCGCTGGTATTGTCACCGAGCAGGGCCACCCAGATGGGGCCGCCGCTGCAGTCTTGGTCGCGGAGGTCCTCGATGGAGGCCAACGCTTCGCGGCCGGCCGGCCGGCGGCTGTAGTCGTGCGGCGGCGGTTGCCGGTTGCGATCAGCGGCAGGAGCGGCCGAAAGGTCGGGTGCGACCAGGCCGCCGTCACCTGCATCGACGACCTGCGCCCGCCCGGCCTCCATTGCGGGCCGGTCGCGCGCCGCATCATCCTGCCGGAGACGCCCGGCGCCATGGTGGAACGCCCAGCGCAATGCTTTCGGCGACGGATCGGATTTCGAGCGACGGATAGACATCACGCACCTCCCGCAGCCTTAACCACCTGTCGGGCGCTTTGGTTCCGTGCGCAGGCACGCATTGTTGGCGCGCATTGATCGCGTGGCGGCACGTGATGCGGCGCTTCTGGGAAGAAGAGAAATTGCCGAAAACAAAAGAGCCCGCCGCGGGAGGAGCGGCAGGCTCTCTAAAAATCGATCAGCAGCCTGGGAGGAGGAGTGGCGCTGATCTCGTGAACGATCCATGGGAGGAGGAGATCGTTCACCGCATCGAAGCTCTGCGGGAGGAGATGCATTGCTTCGATGGAGTGAATATACAGCGATCCTGCCCAAATCGTAGGCGGAATTTGTGCAAGCCAGCTATGCGCTATGCGCGCAGCGCAACGCCGGAGGCGCCCGCCCCGACCGCGTTAAAGGGATCGGGCCGCGGGCCGTACCAGGGATATGCGGGGCGGCTTCAGACCAGATACGGCTGGGCATGGACCGACCTTGCGTATCCACGCTTCCACGCCACCTTCGCCGCTATCGGTCGAGACGATCAGTTTTCCATGAAGGCGCGCGCCATGCTGTCGCGGATCGGCTTGGTGAGGTAGTCGAAGAAGGTCCTTTCCGCCGTCTGGATCAGGATTTCCGCCGGCATGCCGGGGGTCACGACGAAATTGTGAACCCTTGCAAGCTCGCTTGCCGGCAGGCTGACGCGCGCCAGGTAGACCTCGCGCGTGCCCTCCTGCGTCTGCACCGGCAGGGCGTCCGCCGAGACGTAGAAGACCTGCCCGTTGAGGACCGGCGTCGTGCGCTGGTTGAGCGCTGTCAGCCGCACCGTCGCCTTCTCGCCGACCCGGATATTGTCCACGTCGGTGCGCAGCACCTGCGCCTCGATGATGAGCGGCACGTCGGCCGGCAGGATTTCCATGATCGGCTTGCCGCTCTCGATGACGCCGCCGGACGTATGGAAATGCATCCTGATGACGGTGCCGGTGACCGGCGCGTTGATCGTCGCGCGGCGGAGCACATTGGTGGCGCCGCGCAATTGTTCACGCACCGTGTCGAGTTCGGCCTCGGCCTTCTGCAATTCGTCGAGCGCTGCCTCCTGGTAACTCTGTTCGGTCTGGTTGACCTGCTGCTGCTGCTTGAGGATCTGGGCGCCGGTCTCCGAGACTTCGGACATCAGACGGCCGATCTGCCCCTCGGCGTCGGCGATCGCGCGCTGGATGGTCTTGATTTCCGTCTTGCGGATCAGGTCCTTGGCCAAAAGCGTCTTCTTGCCGATATATTCCTCCTCGAGCAGGACCCGTTGCTCGCGCACCGATTTCAGCTGCTCCTGAAAACCTTGCGAGCGGAACTCCAGGCTCTCGATGTTCCGCTTCAACAGCCCGATATCGCTGTCGAGCTTGCTCCTCCAGGTCTGGAAGTTGAGCTCCTGGCTCTGCACGATCGGGACAATCTCAGGATCTTTCTTGACGTGCTCCGTAAGCGTCGCCGGCAGCACGATCTGCTTCAACCCATGGGCCTGCGCGGTCAGCCGGGCGACGATCGCCTCCAGTCGCGCCCAGCGTAGAAAATACTGCCTCTCATTCGCTTGCGCTGCCGTCTCGTCCAACCGCACCAGCGGCTGATCCACGGTTACGTGGTCGCCCTCACTCACCAGGATTTCCTTGATGATCCCGCCTTCGAAGTGCTGGATCACCTTGTTCTGCCCGGTTGCGACAAAGCTGCCCTGGGCGATGATGGCTGCCGCCAGAGGCGCGGTGAAGGCCCAAAGTCCAAAGCCGCCGAAGGTCACGACGATCAGCACCAGTCCGATCATCGTATGTTGCCAGATCGAACGCGGAACCTCCGCGTACCATGTCAGATCCTGCACTTTTGCCATGTCGCTCATGATCGCCTACGGAAGCTGGGGTTGGTCGAGCGGGTTGCCTTCGGTGTTGACCCCGCGTGCGGCAAGCGCCTTGAGGACGTCCTGACGTTGACCGAACAGGGCGACCGTGCCGTTGACGAGCAGCAGGACCTTGTCGACGCTGTTCAAGAGCGTGGGCCGCTGGGTGATGGTGACGACCGTGATCTTCTCGCGCTTGGCATGGGTCAGCGCCCGTGTCAGCGCCGCCTCGCCGGCGGTATCCAGGTTGGAATTGGGCTCGTCGAGCACGACCATGCGCGGATTGCCGAAGAAGGCGCGGGCGAGTGCAACGCGCTGCTTCTGGCCGCCCGACAGGGGGGAGCCGTCGGCGGCCACCACGGTCTCGTATCCGTGCGGCAACATGGCGATCATGTCGTGAACGTCAGCAAGCTTGGCGGCGGCATAGATATCAGCGTCGGTGGCATCCTCGCGCATGCGGGCGATGTTGGCCTTGATCGTGCCCGGGAAGAGCTGCACGTCCTGCGGCAGGTAGCCGATGCTTTCACCGAACTGCCGCTGGTCCCAGTTTCTCAAATCCATGAGATCAAGCCGGACGTTGCCCGACGTTGGCAGGATGGAGCCGACGAGCATCTTGCCGAGCGTCGTCTTGCCGGCGCCGGAACTGCCGATCACGGCAAGCGAATCGCCGGGCTCGAGCGCAAAGGTGATGCCGTTGAGCACCACGCGCTTGGTGCCCTGCGGAACGAAGAGCAACCGCTCGACATCGAGGCGCCCTTCGGGACGCGGCAGCTTCAACCGCTCGAAATTGAGGGGTGAGGCCTTGAGCAGCGCGGAAATGCGCCCGTAGGCAGCACGCGACTGGATGACCTGGCTCCACCCCTCGATCGCTCCCTCGATGGGCCCAAGCGCACGGCCGGCGATGATGGAGGCCGCAATCACCATGCCGCCGGTGAGCGCGCCGTTGAGGGCGAGATGGGCACCCCAGCCGAGCATTATCACCTGAGTGAGAAGGCGCACCGCCTTGGACAGCGACGCAAAGGCGATGTTGCGGTCCTGCGCCATCACCTGGGCCTTGAGCGAACCGGCCATGTCCTTGCCCCAGATGTGCACGGCTTCCGGGATCATCGCCAGTGCGTTGATGATCTGGGAATTGCGCGACATCGAATCGAGGTGAAGGTTGGCCTTGGTCTGGTAGTTGGTCGCTTCGCCAAACGCCGCAGCCGTCGCTTTCTGGTTCAACAGCGTCACGATGAGAAGAAGAACGGCTGAGGTGACGACGATCATGCCGAGATGCGGGTGGATGAGGAAGACCGCCACCAGAAAGAGCGGTGCAATCGGCGCATCGAGAAACGAAAGCAGCGTGCCCGATACGAGGAAGGAGCGAAGCTGCTGCAGATCGCCAAGCGTCTGATACTCGCGCCCGTTGCTATGCAGGGCGGCTCTCGCTGCCGCGCTCAGGATCGGCGCGCCGAGCTGTGCTGCCACCTCCACTGCGGTGCGCATCAGGATCATGCGGCGAATGGCATCGAAAACCGTCTGCAGCAGCACCGCGCCGACGATGATCACCGTCAGCATCACCAGCGTGTCGACCGAGCGGCTGGTCAGCACCCGGTCCGAGATCTGGAACAGATAGACGGGTATCGACAGCACAAGGACGTTGGTAACGATTGTAAACACCATGACGATCATCAGGTTCTGCCGGATCGCCTTGAGACCAGCGCTGAGGCTGGACGAAAAATCGACGGGGCCAAGGCGCTTGTGGAAGACGCCGCCTCCACCGCCTCCACCGCCGCCCTTGCCGTCGGACGATCCGCCACCCTTGTCGGGCGACCGCGGCTCGGCCTTGATCGGCCCTCGGTCGGCGTCGATCACCACCATACCCGACGGCGAATATCTCTCCTTCATCTCCGCCGTCGGCCAGGCAACCGGTTTTCCGACCGGCTTTTCGATGCACGGTTCCGGCCTTGGCTCCTCCTGCAACGAGCGGCGCTCCGCCGCCGCCTCGCCGCGCGGAGCGGTCCGGACCTCGACCCTCGCCACGGGCTCGGTCTTTGGAGGCCACGGCCGCGACGCGACGTTGACCGTCTCAGCGGCAGCCGCCGGTGGCGTCCCCGTCTCTGCGCTCGACGCCTGCGCGATCCCGATCGGTGCGGCCGGCGCAGCAGCGCGCGCCGGTGCGAAGCCGGGCGTCGGGCCGGCGGTCTGTACCGGCCTTGCGGCAACGCCCGATCCGGGAAGAGGCGAAACGGGTGAAGTGCCCCAGTTGCCATCCTCGCCGGCGCCGTTTGCCGCCACTCTTCTTATTTGGTCCGCCACCCCGTCGATCTCCTTAACAGCACGGTCCAGAATGTGTTCCTGATGATTGAGCCTGCGCAGGAACTGCCGCCGAATGGCGTCCGCGGCGGACGTTTCCGACCGTGTTCCGGTTTCCTCCGCGCGCGAAGAGGCATCGCCGCCGGTTTCGGCGGACGCTGGCCGAGACGGAATGCTGCGGTCGGTCATGGGTATCCTCCCGCGTTCCAATCAGGCGATCATGCTGTGCATGGGATCGACGCTGGCCGTGTCGATTGTGTGCATTCCCTGGTTCGGGGAAATCTGGTCCTGCTGCTGACCAGTGTCCGGCGTGAGCATGTCGTCGCCGAGGAAGATCACGGCTTCGCTGACCAGCGCGTCCGGGTCCTGGCCCCCGAGATAGGGATCGTTCTTGACCAGCTCCGCCTGGATGAGCACCTCATCCGAATAGGCTCCGCCGCCGGCATAGATCGTCTTGCCGGTATCGACATCGACGATCCCCGCATAGTTCAAAAGGGCGTTCGAGCCGGTCGATATGGTCCAATCCACGTCAGGGTTGGCCGCAAGCGCATTCATCGCCAGCGTCACCTGGTCGCTGTCGCCCAGGATGTTCGTCTGCTGGATGTAATTGAGGCCGATGAGATCGCCGGAAATGTAGAGCACGCGCAGGCCATGCAGCCCGGCAAAGGCGGGATCATGCAGAAGGTCTCCGCCCGAAGGCTTCCTGCCTTCCGAAAGATCCTGCAGCGCCGACAGATAACCTTCCGACATCGGATTGACCGGACCTGCACTGCCGGCTTCGACGATGCCCGCATAATTCCACAGCAGGTTTCCGCCGGTCGAGACCGACCCAGCGCCGCTGGTGTGAAAGCCGCCGACGGCACCGATGAGATCGTTGTCGAGCAGAATGTTCGTCTGCTGGATGATGTTGGCGTCGAAAACGCTGCCGCCGACAAAGATCAGGTCAAAGCGGTATCCGAGCTCCAGCAGCGATACCTCGTTGGCGGCCGTGTTGTCGCCCGCGACGATCGAAAGCTTCGAGCCCGAAGCGGACAGGATCGCCGTGTCCTGATCCGACATGAAGGCAAACTGCTGCAACCAGTTGACCATCATCAGGTCGCCCTTGACCTCGGTGATGGCCCAGGCCTTGGGGAAGTCTCCGGTTTCGGTAGGCGCCATCTGCGTCGGCTCGACATGCTTGAACATGGCGATGTTGAACGCCTGGGTGGCATGCTGCTCGATATTGTCGGCGCTCAGCGCGGAACTGACGAGGTCGCTGTCATAGTAGGTGTTGATCTGCACGATCGCGTTGAGTTCGACGTGGTCGCCGGCCACCGCCAGCACTTCGGCCTGCAGCCAGTTGCTGGTAATCACGACGGAGTTGACCAGCGTATTGCTGCCGGTCTCCAGCTCGACCGAAGTGTCGATCGAGACGGCGCCCTCGCCATAGGCGACGCCGCCTTCGACTTCGACCGCTCCGTTCGACAGCTCGGGCTCGTCCGGCGTATCGGCGGCCTCGTCCGGGTCTGGCAGGTGATCCTTGAGAACGGGTGCTTGCTCAACGATCACGCCGTTCACATAGATGCCTTCGAGCGTGTCGGCCTTGGCCGAAAAATGGCTGACGGACAGCCCCTCTGCCTCCGCTTCGCCGCCGGTGGAGAATGCATCAAGCCTCTCGGCCGTGCCGACGACGAGGCTGGCGATCGCGTCACTGGAGCCGGCGACATCCGTCTCGCCCAAGAGCGAAATCTTCTGCGTCGCGTCGATGAGCTCGGCCATCGTGGCACTATTGTCGATCTGCAGGCCGGATTTCAGGCCATGCCCGCCGACGCTGACGAAATCATTGTCCGAAAGCTCGGCGATCTGGTTGCTGTAGAGCGCGACCGAACCCGGCGGGTTGATGTGCGGCTCGATCACCTGCGTCGCCGATCTCGCCGATGGGCCCTGCAGGAAGACTTCCGAGCTGACGCGGCCAAGGGAGCCGCCAAAAATCGGATATTCGGGGAAGGACACGCCGGCATAGCCGTCGGGGATCGGCATGAAGATGTCCGGTCCGACCGGCTTGTACGGAATGTCGGGGTTGAAGTCGTCGAGATCGTAAGGTGCGTGCACCTTGACCGGCGCAGAAACGAGCTCCTTCGGATCCTTGTGGACTTCGCGATCCGGGTCGAACTTCTCGTGGATTTCACGCAGACGCGCCTCTTCGGTCGAGAGTTCGAAGAGACCGATGAAATGGGCAATGGCCTCGGTGATCTTTGCGGAATACAAGGTCAGGCCCTCCTCTTGTAGTCGGCAGTTCCCGCCGGCTTGGCGGGTCATGCCTGACTGCGCGAGAGGCTTCCCGCGCAGTCATTTTCGTGTCGAGTCCGCGAGATGCGGGTCGACGCCCCCTTACCGATCAGGTGTTGTCGTCGTCGCCGACGGCAGTGGTCGTGTAATCACCACCGACGACCGTCATGTCGATCGTGTTGCCCTGCAGGTTCGCGCCGAGCACGATCTGCTGGTTGAAGGCGTTGGTGTCGATGACTGCGTCTGCCGAGGCCGAGGAGAGCCCTTCGACGAAGCTATCGTCACCATTGTACGAGCCCCACATGCCGGCGCTGCCACCCGCGCCGCCATCGCCGTTGGTCGCAAAGCCACCGCTGCCACCGGCACCGCCGGCACCACCGACTGAGTGGCCACCATAGGCATCGCCACCGTCGCCACCGGCTGCCCACGAACCCGTGAGCGCGAGGCCGCCGAGGCCGTGACCGCCGGTCGCTGCACCACCGGTACCGTCACCACCGGTCGAGGAACCCGTGGAGCCGCCGCTGGCAAAGGCATCGCCACCGCCGCCGCCGGCACCGCCGACGCCCGCGCCGGCACCGAAGCCCGCACCCGCGCCAAGGCCAGCACCCAAGGCACCGCCGCCGTCGCCGGCATCGCCGGCATCGCCGCCGTCAGCACTGCCGGTATCGCCGACCGCGACGCTGTTGCCACCGTTGCTGTCGCCACCGTCACCACCGAGGTTCAGGATCGGCAGGATGAAGCCGCCGGCATCGCCGCCGTCACCTGCATCCGAGGATCCTGCGGGGCCGCTCGTGACGTCGCCGCTCGTGCCACCGTTGCCGGCACCGTTGCTGCCACCGTCACCACCGGCTGCCGCGCCGACGCCGAGGCCGACACCGAGACCGAGGCCGACGCCGAGACCGGCACCACCAGCACCACCGGCACCGGCTGTCGCTGCACCGCCATTCGCGTCACCGCTGGAGCTGCCGCCGCCGACGCCAACGCTCGCTGCAATGCCGCCAAGGCCGGCGCCGCCGGTCGCATCGGCATTGTTGTCTGCGTCGCCGCCATCGCCGTCGCCAGCGCCTGCGAAGCCACCGACGCTATGGCCGCCATCGCCGCCGTCACCACCGTTGGCATAGGCCTTGCTTCCGCCCTCGCCGCCGTCTGCTCCGGCTCTGATGCCGTCGCCCGATTCAGCGTCGCCGGCATTGGCGTTGCCGTTCTGGTTGAGCGTACCGCTGTTGTTGATGTCCGAGGCGCTGTCGTCATCCGACATGATGGCGTTCTGGCTGAACACGTTGGCAACGTTGCTGTCGCCGTTCATCGAGCCGTTCAGGATGTCCTTGAAGCTCGTGTTCGCCATGCCGTGGATCGAGGAGTTGTCGATATCGGCGAAATCGTCATCGGACGGCTTGTAGCCGCTCAGATCGAGATCGACGTCCACATCGACATCGACGGTGGTGCTGCTGTCCACATCGACATCGGTGCTGTTTTCATTGAGGTTGGCATTCAGGTTGGCGTTGCCGTTGCCGTTCAGGTTGGCATTGCCGTTACCATTCAGATTGGCGTTACCATTGGCATTGCCGTTGGCATTGCCGTTACCGTTCAGGTTGCCGTTGCCGTTGCCGTTCAGGTTGCCGTTGCCGTTCAGGTTGCCATTGTAGGACTCGCTGAGTTGCGACTGGTCCTGGCCCTGACCCTGGCCTTGATCCTGTCCCTGGCCTTGTCCCTGGCCCTGTCCTTGCCCCTGCCCCTGAAGCTGGGCCTGCAGCTCCGCCTGCAACTGCCCTTGACCCTGGCCTTGTCCCTGACCCTGGTCCTGATCTTGAGACTGGCTGTCATCCCATGGCCACAGAATATTCTTGTCCTTACTCATAACAATCACCTCGAGTTGAGGCCGCGACAGCCGAGCCGCATTCTTCTCATACGCGGATTTGGGCCATGCGCGGGCTACATGTTGGACTTGTTGAACTCAGTAAAGGTGTTTTCCTCCGGGCGCCTAGTCGCCCCCACGTCGATATCTTTGATCGCTTTTTTTGCCTCTCCCCTTACTTGGTCGAGAGGACCGGAACAGGTTCCCAACTGGGCTTTTCCATTCGATGCAGTGCTTGCCCATAGGGGGCCTGAGTGCGTCCTGCTCGCCGGTTGCAGAGAGACTCTGTCTAAAACCGACACACATTGTAAGTTGTCAGTTCGGGTTAACCTTCGCGGGCTAGCGATGGGACGCGGAAATGTTCACCCGTGGGCTAGGCTAAATATGGCCGTCAACCCACGGCCGGCCACGAGCCGGAGAGGGCCGATCGCCGCATTTCCGGGCCCGCAAGACGTCAACAGAACAAATTTACTCGACGCAGGAATGGGATATTCTAGCGCATGTCCAATTGACTGAAAGCGTTGGCAGGGGCCATGGCAAAATTTCATGAGATCCTACTTTTAATCGGACAACTCAACTACACGTGGACCAATACGGAGAGCTTGCTCATCTACCTCATCGCCGGCCTCGCCCGGGTCGACAAGGAAACCGCGATCGTCATCTTCCTCACGCTGAACACGACGCGAGCCCGTATCGAACTCGTCGAGAGGCTGACCAAGATGGGCAAGACGCCGGCCGCCCAGCGGCAGGAAATTCTCGCGATTACCCAACAGCTTGGCCGGCAGGCGAAGCTTCGCAACAAGTACAGCCACTGCATCTATTCCTTCGACGAAACCGGCGATCAGGCCAGCACGCAGCTGATGGCGATTTTCGACAGCAAGGACACGATCAAGTACGGCAAGATCGAGCAGATCAACGATGCGGAGATCGCGCGGATCAACGAGGTCATCGAGCAATTGCAGGAGGTCAACCGAGAGATCTGGGGGATCGTCGACCGCTACGCCTTCCCGCGATGATCGACCGCCATGAGCGCTGACGACGGCCTGCCGCGGTCCCGCCGTCTTCGGGCGGTGACCGATGAGAGGCCGCGCACGCGCGCACGGCCCGGTTTTGCCCATCCATAATTCAACCGCATTGTCACGCCATCGCACAGCGAGGCGACACGGAGACGATGCGGATGGTTCGGGAGCCCGAGGAACGGCGATTCACTAGCCTCGAGGCGCGCATCGACGCCGCAGCACATGGCGTGCTCGACCGGCTTCCTGCGAGCGGTCTCTTCGGCAGCCTGACCGAGTTTCTGGTCTTCGGCATCAAGCAGGCCTTCGCCTGCCTCTTCGGCGGCGCGATGCTGGCCCTCATGCTGGCCACGAAATTGTACTGGCCCGAAGGCGCTGGCCTTGCCCGCTACGACTTCCTGTTCCTGAGCGCCATCGCCATCCAGATTTCGCTGCTCGTCTTCAAGCTCGAGACCATCGCAGAAGCCAAGGTCATTCTGATCTTCCACGTCGTCGGCACGCTGATGGAAATCTTCAAGACCTCCGTCGGCTCATGGATCTACCCGGAGCCGAGCCTCTTCCGCATCGGCGGCGTGCCGCTGTTCTCGGGCTTCATGTATGCCGCCGTCGGCTCCTATCTGGCGCGCGTGACCCGCATTCTCGACATGCGCTACAGCGGCTACCCGCCGCTCGCTGCGACCTTGCTGCTGGCCCTTGCCATCTACGTCAACTTCTTCAGCCACCACTACATCATCGACCTGCGCTACGTCCTGTTCGGGTTGACGGCGATCCTCTTCCTGCGCACCACGGTACACTATCGCGTCTTCCGGTTTCGCCACCGCATGCCGCTGCTCGTCGGCTTTCTGCTCGTGGCCCTCTTCATCTGGTTTGCGGAAAACATCGGCACCTGGTCGCGGGCCTGGATCTATCCCTCGCAGCACCACGGCTGGACGCCGGTGTCCGTGCAGAAGCTCGGCGCCTGGTACCTGCTGATGATCCTGTCGTTCGTGCTGGTCACGCTCGTGCATCGCCCACGTGCATTTGTCGTGCCATCTTCACCGGCGCGAACCGCTCCACCACTCCCCACGATCGAGACCATCGCTCCCGGGATTGGCGATGGCGGCGCGGCCGCAAAGGGTGTCGCCGGCCGATAGCGCCTCCATCCGGCGAGGAAAGCGGATCGCGCCAAGAGTTGCAAAACAGCGCGCCGTGGAAAACGATACCGAATCAGTCGCTTTCGCAACGAGGGGAAACATGCGGCGTTTCTTTCTTTGCCTGCTGGCGCTCGGCGTCCTCGCTGTCGTTTCAGTCATGATCCTGCCCAGCTTCGTTTCGAGCGACTGGATGCGCGCCGAGCTCGGGCGACAACTCTCGAACACGACCGGCAGTTCGATCGCGCTCAACGGCCCGGTCAGGCTTTCCGTCGTCCCGCATCTGGCCGTTGTCGCCGAAAACGTCTCGCTCGATGCCGACGGCATGACCGCCGAGATCGGCGAAGTCGCCGGCTCCGTGACGCTCTCCTCGCTCTGGTCGGAGCGCCTGCACGTCAGGGAAGTAAGGCTCGTACGCCCTGTCGTGGCGCTGCGGCCGAAGGCCGAGGCCGCACCGACCGCGCGAGACGAAGGAGCCGAGGCGGGAGGGGCCACCACGGGCGAAGCGCGCGATCCACTCGCCGCCCTTATCGCTTTCCTCGAAAAAAGCGCGATCGACAAGATCTCGATCAGCGAGGGAACGCTGAGGCAGGAGGACGCCGGCGGTTCGGCCGACGTCGTCAACGATCTCGACCTTACGCTCGCCGTTCCGGATATCGACGGCGAGCTGTCGCTTTCGGCTGGCGCCGGTGTCGACGGCCGGCGATATGAGATGACGCTGGGCGTTTCGCCCTTGCGTCCGCTGCTCGAGCACAAGCCCGCCGAACTCAGCCTCTCGCTGGAGGCCGAGCCTGCGCTTGCGGCAGGGCTCACCGAACTGACCGCCAGCGGCCAGGTGGCGCTGAATGCCAATGGCGGCTACCAGATCCGCGGCGGCAAGCTCACGGTCGGAGACGAAACGCTCGGGCTCGACGCACTGTTCGTACCGGGCAGCCGCCCGCGATTTCTCGCCGACCTCAACGCCGACCGGCTGGATCTGAGCGCGTTTCTCGAAGGCGGCGAGACCGCCGCATCGTCGCAGCCGACGGAACCGACGGGCCGGACGGAAAAGGCCAAGACGGCAACGGGCCTGCAGGCACTCGCCGGTTTCGATGCCGATATCAGCGTCAATATCGCGGCTCTTGCCGTCGGCGACATCTCCGCCTCCGACGTCGCGCTGACGGCAACGCTCAAGGACGGGCAGCTGACCGGCCGGCTTGAACATCTCGGCATCGACGCCGGCAGCGTTGCCGCCGATCTTACAGCCGACATCAGCGCCAACGAGCCGATTTTTAAGGGCCGCGTCGTCAGCAACGGCCTTGATGTTTCCAAACTCGCGGCTCTGGCCGGCCAATCGGTGCCGCTGTCGGGAACCGTGACGATGGACACGGGCTTCGCGTTTCGCGGACTGAGCGCAAGCTCTGTGCGCAAGACGATCAACGTGACCGGCGGCGCAAGCCTGCGCGACGCGACCATCGTCATTCCCGGCATCACCGATCCGGCCATGGCCGAGGTGAAGGCAAAGAAACTCGCCCTCAAGATCGACGGCCTGGCCAAGCCGATGCGTCTTGCGGGCGGCCTTGTGTGGCGCGGCAAGCCCGCCGACATCGATCTCACGCTGCCGGTCCGCGACCTGCTGATGGACGCCAACGCCCGCGCGGGCGACATCCCGCTGAAACTCGACCTGCGTACGAAGGAAGCGACCCTTGCGCTGGATGGCAGGGCGGCGCTTGCGGGCAGCTATGCAGGCAAAGTGAACTTCGCGGCCGCAGACCTGCGGGCGCTTCTTGCCTGGATCGGTCAGGCCGACGCGGGCGGCATCGCGCAATTCGCCTTCAATGGCGACGTGCAGGCAAGCGCTGCCGGCGTCGCGTTCCAGAAGGCCACGCTCTCGGTCAACGGGGTCGAGGGAAGCGGCAACGGCGCGGTCGAACTCGGGACACCGCTCAAAATTTCGAGCGCGCTCCATTTCCAGGAGTTGGATCTCGCGCGGCTGGCCGGCGCTCCGTCGGCCGCACCGCAGGCGAAGGCCAAGGGCAAATCAAGCGGAAGCCCTGCCCCGGATGCGCCGCTGGATCTGTCCGCGCTTCGCTCCATCGATGCCTCCATCAAGGTCGATGCCGAGAAGCTCGGTTACGGTCGTGTCGTCGCCGGGCCGGCCGCAACCACCCTGAAGATCTCCGAGGGGGTTGCAAACCTCGACATTCCCGAAAGCCCCTTCTATGGCGGCCAGGTGGCGGCGAGCCTGACCGCCGACGGATCCGGCACGGAGCCGTCGATCGCCGTGAGGGCCTCGATATCGGGCGCCTCCGCCGCGCCGCTGCTCATCGACCTTGCGAACTTCAAGCACCTCGAAGGCGCGTTGCAGACGACCTTCGACATTGCAGGCGCCGGCGGCACGACCGGCACGCTCAAGCGATCGCTCAAGGGCACGGCTGAGGTCCGTTTCTCCGACGGCGCAATTCGCGGGATCGACGTGGCCGACGTCTACAACAATCTCGTCGGCCTGATGTCCTCAGGCTTCAAGCAGAACGACGACAAGGCGACCGGCTTCACCGAACTCGGGGCGTCCTTTGCCATCGACAACGGCGTTGCGCGCACGGACGACATCAAGCTCGTCGGTCCGCTCGTGCGGATGAGCGGCAAGGGTGAGGCAAACCTGCCGGAGGATCAGCTGAACTTCCGCCTCGATCCGCGCGTGGTCGCATCCCTGCAGGGCCAGGGCGCCGACATCGCGACCGAAGGCATCGGCGTGCCTGTTGTCATCGAGGGGTCATTTGCCGCGCCGCGCATCTATCCCGACCTCTCGGGCCTCTTGAAGAACCCCGATGCGGCGCTTGCGACCTTGAAGAAGCTCGGATTGCCGACGGGCAAGCTGGGGCTCGACGAGCTTCTGTCCGGGGAAGGCAAGGGAGGAAAAATCCGCGACATCCTCGGCGGCGCCATCGGCAAGCAGCCGAAGGATGAAGGCAGCGAACTCTCCATCGAGCAGATCATCGGCGGCGGCACCGAGCCCGACGCGGCACCGCCCGTCGATGGGCAAGTTCCGCCCGACACCGCGGTGGAACAGCCAGCGCCGGAAACACCGCAGCCGGATCAGCAACCCGCCGCCGAGGCCGAGCAGCCGGCGCAGGAAACCGGCACCTTGGGAAAGCTGTTCAAGCTTCTTCAATGAGCGAACGTCTCCAATGACGGAGCCCAAATCCGAAGGCGTGCCCGCGCGACCATACGCACCGGCTTCCAATCACGGCCGGCAATGCTAAAGGTGACGGCGATTGCTTCGAGGATGGAGAGCCCATGAGACAGGATCCGTTGTTCGAGCGGCTGTGGGACGGCACGGCTCAGATGGAAGAATGGACCGCTGCGGTCTCGCATGGCGCCATCACGCACGTCGCCGACGATATCATCACCGTCCACACGACCTATTTCTGCGGCAGCGTGACGGCGATCCGCACGCGTGAAGGCCTGGTCCTGATCGACACCGCGAAGCCGGAAACGGCAAAGCAGACCCTCGCCGTCATACGCTCCTGGGATGACAGCCCCATCCACACCGTCATCTTCACGCATGGTCATATCGACCATACGAGCGGGATCACCGATATCGACCGGGAAGCGGATGCGCGCGGACTTGCGCGCCCGCAGATCGTCGCCCACCGCAACGTCACGCGGCGGATGGAGCGGTACGAGGCTTCGCATGGCTACAACAGCATCGCGCAGAGCCAGCAGTTCAACAAACCGGGCTACATTTACCCGATCGGTCAGCGTCGACCGGACGTGGTTTATGACGATACCCTCTCGCTCTCGGTGGGCGGCGAGAGGATCGAACTCTTTCACGGCAGAGGCGAAACCGACGATGCTACCTTCGTCTGGCTGCCGGAACGGCGCGTCCTTGCGAGTGGCGATTTCGTCATCTGGGTATTTCCGAATGCCGGCAATCCGCGCAAGGTGCAGCGTTATGCTGCGGATTGGGCGACGGCACTTCGGCGGATGGAAGCGCTCGCTCCGGCGGTCCTCATTCCCGGTCATGGTCCGGTCGTCTTTGGTGAAGAACGGGTTGCCGAGATGCTGCGCCACGGGGCAGAGGCGCTCGAACATTTCGTGCGTGAAACGCTCGCACTCATCAACAGGGGCGCCACCCTCGACGAGGTTCTGCATGCGGTGAAGGTGCCGGACGGATATCTGGCAAAGCCCTATCTGGCGGCCAAGTACGACGACCCGGAATTCCTTGTGCGCGGCATCTACCACTTCTACGCCGGCTGGTTCGATGGCGACGCCGCCCATCTCAAGCCGCCGAGGACTGCCGATCTCGCATCGGAGCTGGCCGCCCTTGCCGGCGGCGCCGAAAGGCTCGCGAAACGGGCCGCCCATCTGTCGGAGGCTGGTAATTTCCGCCTCGCGGTGCAACTCGTGGAATTTGCGAGCGCGGCCGCACCTGACGACCGGGCCATTCAGGCAACCCGCGCAGCGGTCCTGCGAAAGAGCATCGAGAACGAGACGTCGCTGATGGGCAAGGCTTTCCTCGCGGTCTACGAACGCGAGGCCGAGCAACGGTCCAAAGGCTAATGCATGTCGCGCAAAAGTGTGCAGCGATCTTGCGGCAACGACATGCATAAAAACAAGAGCTTGAAGCCTGGCGTGTGACCCCTTTTTCACGCGACAGACTTTAGGCGTCCCGCGCTGGAACCGCCTCAGAAGCCGAAAGACTGCTGTGCGGGCTTGGCCTGTTGTTCTTCCAGATGGACGCCTTCCAGTTCGAGCATGCGCGTCTTGGTTGTCGAACCGCCCGGCGCTGAAAACCCGCCGATCTTGCCGCCGGCGGCCAGCACCCGGTGGCAGGGGATGATCAGCGATACCGGGTTCTTCGCCATGGCCTGGCCAACATCGCGTGCTGCTTCCGGCCCGACGCCCAGTTCCTTGGCGAGCGCGCCATAGGTCGTGGTCTGGCCCCAGCGCAGCGCCCGCGCGGCCGCATAGATGCGCAGGAAAAATTCATCCTGGCCCTGCAGATCCACCGCGAAGCCGGAAAAATCGACCTCCGTGCCCTCGAAGTAACGCCGCACGGCTTCCACCGCCGCCCGGATTTCGGGCGTCGGCTCCGACGCTTCGCCGGAAGGCAGGCGCCGCAGCAACAGCCGCTCGGTTGACTGCGATGTACTGGTCGGCAGCTGAAAGCGCGTGATGCCGACATCGTTCCAGGCGATGCCGCAGAATCCGGCTGCGGTCTCAAAGATGAAATAACGATGCATCGCCTGACCCATCGGCCTCGCCTCCGCTTGTGCGTCTGCTCCCAAAATCGTGCAGGGCGCATCCGAATTCAACCCGTTTCCTGCCGTTTTCCCGCCGGGGCAACCGCCGTTTTGGCACAGATCGTCCGATGCTGGGCACGGCCTCTGGAGCCGTCATTTGCGAAAGCTTTACGCTTGTGGGGCATGGTTTCGCGCGAACATCAGGAGACGACGGTGGACATCCTGCATACCCCGACGATCATGCTCAGTTCGTTCGCGACATTGGTGATCTTCGCCGCTTTCTTCGGTCTTGCCTGGCGGCAGGAGCGCAAAAGCCTTGAGCTGCTTCTGTGGTCCTTAGCCTTTACCATCAGCGCGGTCGGCTTCGTGCTGTTGACGCTGCGCGGCGACGGCTACAACTTCATGACCATCTCGCTTGGCAACGCGCTCGCTGTGCTGGGGCTCGCGATGATCTGGCTCGGCTTGCGCGCCTTTGACAATCAGCCGCTCAAGATCGCCGCTGCGCTCTTCGGCCCGGCCTTATGGATCCTCGTCACCTATTTTTCAGACTATGTTCGCGAGAGCGTCACCAGCCGGATCGTACTCTACTCGGTCCTGATCTTCGCCTATTCGGCATTGATCGCGCTCGAGATCTTCCGCTCGGAGAATTTCCGCAAGCTTCCCAGCTCCTACATCGTCGCCTTCGTGTTCGCCACCCACGGCCTGCTCTACCTCGCCCGCATTCCGCTGGTCCTGCTTTGGCCGCTCGCCGGCAATACGGCCGCCGGAACGTCGCAGCCGCTCTGGTATCAGCTGCTGACCTTCGAGCTGTTTTTTCACAGTCTTGCCGGGGGATTCGCCTTCTTCGCGCTGGTCAAGGAGCGAACCCAGCAACGCTACAAGCTCGCCTCGGAAACCGACGCGTTGACGGGCGTGCCGAACCACCGCTCGTTCCTTGCGCAGATGGAGGCCCATCTCGCCACGCAGCCGGCCAAGGGGGCGCTGCTCTATCTCGACATCGATCACTTCAAGGCGATCAACGATCGCTACGGGCACACGGTGGGTGACCAGGTGCTCGTCGAATTTGCGCAGATCGTCTCGAAGGCCGTCCCCCGCAATGCCACGATCGCGCGCATGGGCGGGGAGGAATTCGCGGTCTGCCTTCCACAGGCGGACCGCCCGGATGCAATCGCCATTGCAGACAGCATTCGCACCGCGTTCGAAGCGCGCCGGCTGAGCACGCCCAAGGGTGTGCTGTCGGCGACGGTCAGCATCGGGATAGCCCTTGCCGACCGGCATGGGGAT
The DNA here is from genome assembly GCF_002007205.1 of Ensifer adhaerens. Classification (GTDB taxonomy): domain Bacteria; phylum Pseudomonadota; class Alphaproteobacteria; order Rhizobiales; family Rhizobiaceae; genus Ensifer; species Ensifer adhaerens_D. Next base: position 491,418 of record NZ_LAZS01000008.1, on the reverse strand, counting down.
GTGCATGCGATCATTCCCGCCGCCGATGCCGCGCTCTATGCAGCAAAGGCCGCCGGTAGAAACAGCGTCTGGTCGGAAGATCAGTCGGGCGTGCCGCTGTTTGTCGCGGGCCCTTCGACGGCGCCCGACGAAACCGCGACGACGCTTCTGTCGCTAAGCCCATCTAGAAGTGGCACGCCGGCACGACGGCCGGCCGGTTCCTGATCCTTCCCGCATCCCGAAGGCGAACGACCGGCCATCATCCGTTGGCGCGTTTCACCAGCGCGAGCGAAGCGGCCGAGACCAGCAGGCCCCCGCCGCAGCCTCTTTCCATCCAGCGCCGCATCGACGAGGCGGCAAACTGCGTCGTCTTGAAGCCGACAAGGGCGTAACCGAACATGACGGCGAACTCGACGACGGTGAACACGGCCGTGAGGGCCAGGAACTGCGGCAGTTGCGACGTGGCCGGGTTGATGAACTGCGGCAGCAATGCGGAGAAGAACAGGTAGGCCTTCGGGTTGGTAATGGCCACGATCATGCTGTGACGGCAGATCGCGAGCGCGGATTCCGTGCGAATGAGGTCGGCATTCTCAGAACCCTGTCCGTCCGCTCTTTTCGCTTCGCCGGGGCGAAGCATCCGGTAGCCGAGCCAGGCGAGATAGCCGGCGCCCGCATATTTGACGACCGAGAACCAGAATTCCGAAGCGGCGAGGATGGCACCGAGGCCGGCTGCGACGGCAGCGATCAGGAAGAAGTCGGAAAGCAGAACGCCGATCATCCCGGCGACCGCCTTCTTCATGCCGAAGCGAGAGCCGTTGGCCATCGCCAGGATCACGTCCGGGCCGGGCGTGACGACAGCGATGAAGGTGACGGCCGCAAAGGCGGCCATGGTGGCGATGTCCATGAACGAGCTCCTCCCGTAAGCGGCCCATATTTGGCCAATCAGGGCGCACGTGTAAAGCGCCGCCCCCTCAACCGGGCACCGGCCCTCACCTGACGAACTGCGCGTTGCGACCCGGGATACGCCCGTCGAAGGACAGTTGAACGCCCATTCCTGATCCGGCATCGACGGCATGGATATGAAGGTGCGGCTCGGTGCTGTTGCCGGAGTTGCCGACCGTGCCGATCGGCGCACCGGCGGAAACCCGCGCGCCGACGGCGGCGGTCACGCTGCCTTGGCGTAGGTGCGCCAGTTCCACCCGCATGCCATCGCAAGCGATGATCACGTGGTTGCCGGCCGGATTGTCCCGGTCCACCTCGGGTGGTGAAAGGTCCGGCAGTCCGTCGACCGCCGCGATCACCTCTCCGGCGCAGGGGCTGACGACGGTCTTGCCGAAGATGGCATAGTCGGCGGGATTCTTCGGCAGCAGGCCATATGCACGGAAGCCAGCATCGCCGACGGCGGTAATGTCGAGGGCGTGCCGCTGCGCCGGGTGGTCGCTGTGGTGGTTGAGCACGCCGATGCCACCACCTTGCGCGACGACGAAGCGGCCGCCGGAAAGCGGAAACGACAGCGCGCGCGGATCGTGTCGCGCGCCCATTCCCCATGCGACATAGGCGAGCGCCGCGCCGAAGACGACAAGGGGGACCACCATCGGCACGAGGCTGCGCGCCAGCACGCCGCGATCCGGCGACAGCCAGGGACGATGCCTGTGCCGCAGCAGCGGGACGAGTGTGGCAACGGCGGCGAGGACGGCAAGCGCGGCCCGGGTCCAGAACCCGGCAATATCCCAGCGGTTGAGAAGCCCGATCAGGGACAGCAACACGGCGGTCTCGGCAAGCGCCAGCAGCCAGCCAAGCCGCGTCGGTTCATCAAGCCGCCACAGACGCCAGATGAAGGCAAGCGGCAACAGGATGCTGAGAGCCAGCAGAAAACCGATGACAGCGACCATTTCCTCTCCTGTTGCCTTTGACGCGCGCAGTCATCCGACCTGGCGCTGTTTACACAGGGAAAAAATAGGGATATTTTTTGTCCTTAATAGATGCAAGGCGCATCTGCCGGACGAGTAAATGATCGTTAGAGCGAATGATCCTTAAGAGCCAAGTCGAATGGGCGCTGCACTGTTGCGCCATTCTCGCCGGCCTGCCCGAGGGCCGCTACCTTTCGACCAAGGCGCTGGCGGAATTCCACGGGCTTCCGAAAGAGTATCTGTCGAAGGCGCTGCAGAGCCTGTCACAGGCGGGCCTCGTCCACACGACCCTCGGTCCATCAGGGGGCTACCGGCTGGCGAAAGCGCCGGCGGAACTGACCTTCCTTGAGATCGTCGAGGCGGTCGAAGGCAGGTCGCGGACCTTCGTCTGCACCAACATCCGGGCCAACAATCCCTGCCGGGCGCCCGGTTACTGTGAAGAGACGCCCTGCGCCGTGGCGCGCATCATGTGGGAGGCGGATGAAGCCTGGCGCGACAAGTTGCGGAACGTGCGCTTGTCCGACCTGGTGGAAATCCTCTCGAAGGAGATCCCGTCAGACCTCTGGAAGCGCAGTTTCGAATGGGTGCTAGAGCGCGCCGGCTGAGGATGGCTTGAGCTCGGGCTCGGCAGGCGGCGTGTAGAGATAGGCTTGGGCCGGCGGCGCCAGCGAAAGCCCGCTTTGACGGCATTGCTCATGCACGCGGGCGATCACTTCGTTGCGCCCAGGCGTTCTTTCCGCCGGGCTTCTGACACGAAATTGCAGTTCAGCTTCGATCGCCACGGCGTCGATGGCCTTGAGGGCGACCACCGGTTCCGGGTCGTGCACGATCCGGCCGCAACCCTGCAAGGCGGCCCGCAGCACCTCTTCGACCCGCTCCGGCGGGTGATCCGCCGCGAGGCGGACGGGCAATGCGATCTGATGGGTCTCGTCGGGACGGCTGAGGTTGGTGAGGCTCACCTTGGCGAGCGCGCTGTTCGGCAGAACGATGACATTGTGGGCACCGGTGAGCAGGAACGTCGAGCGCCAGTTGTTCTCGATGACGCGACCTTCGGTGCCGTCGCCAAGCGCGATCCAGTCGCCGATGGCAAAGGGCCGGCCCAGCGTCAGCGCGATGCCCGAGAAAACGTCGCCGAGGGTGTTCTGAAGCGCCAGGCCGAAGATGATCGCGACCACGCCGGAGGTGGCGACAAGCGTACCGATGGGAGCCTTGAACACGAAACCCAGAACCGCAAGCGCCACCCCGAGATAGACCACGGCGACGATGAGATCCTGCAGAAGACGCGCCTCCTGCGGCCGCTTCTCGAGAACGATGTAAATGCGCACGAAGCCGATAAGCGACCAGGCGAGATGTGTCCACCAGAGCACGCGCGCCGACGCCGCCAGAAAGGCGGCAGCACCTTGAAGATGCCCGTCGTCGCTGCGATGCGGCATGATGCCTGCGAGAATGAGAACCGCAGTCATCGCCGAAAAGAACAGGATCTGGACGATCAGCCTCGCGGTCGGGCGGCCGCGGCCCTGCAGGTGCCAGACAACGATGCCGGTCACGCCGAGAAGGTTGATCAAAACGAGAGGCAACGGCAATTGGTCAGTGAACATCGATGGCTCCACGGAGACGAGGGCCGGTTCGCCTCCGGCGCCGGCCCTCGTCGCGAATAATGCCGATTTACTTCGTCATCGGATAGGTCAGTTCCTTCTCCGCGGTATCGACGACGAAGACCGCCAGCAGCTTGGCCGGCTCGGTATCGCTGCCGTTGGCGCTGACGCCGTGACGGTCGCCGGGCATCTCCGAAAAACTCTCGCCGGCCTTGTAGACTTTCACCGGGCCGTCATTGACCTGGCTCTTGATCGATCCTTCCAGCACCGTGGCATAGATGAAGGCCGTGCTCGGATGGGTATGCGCCTCGGACGAGCCGCCGGGGCCGTATTCCACCAGCACACCCTTGATGCTCTTGCCCGGAACGTTCGGCAATTCGTGCTCATAGACGAGCGTGACCTTGGCGGCGTCGCCGGCAGCGGCGGTGCCGCACAGGGCTGCAGTAACGGCAAGAGCGGCGAGGAGAGATTTGATCATGTCTGAAATCCTTTCAGAAACTGGCGACGCGCGACGAGCGCGTCCTGTTCGGTTACTTGCGGGGCACCGACGCGAACCACTCTTCGAAGGTGATCCGGCCGAGACGGGGATTGTCGTCGGAAACGAGCGAGGCGTCCGAAAGCAGGGCGCCGAAATAGCGCGCCTCCCGGTCAGGCTCGACCTTGCGATTGTCGCCGCTCGCCGTGAGATAGCGGGCGACGAGGTCGCTGAGGCGCGAACGTTCCGGGCCGGCGATCTCGACCGTGCCGTTGACGGGAGCGGCGAGCGCAACCGCAGCCATGGCATCGGCGACATCGTCAGACGCGATCGGCTGCACATAGGCCGGCGACAGGCGCACCGTGTCGCCAACCGTTCCGGACTGCGCGATGCCGCCCAGAAACTCCATGAACTGGGTGGAATGCACGATCGTATAGGGAATGCCGGATGCCCTGATCAGCTTTTCCTGGGCGAGCTTGCCGCGGAAATAGCCGCTCTCCTGCAGCCGTTCGGTGCCGACGACCGAAAGCGCGATATGGTGTTTGACGCCGGCCGATCTTTCCGCCGCAAGCAGGTTGCGGCCGGAGGTCTCAAAGAAGTCGAGCACCGCCTTGTCCTCGAAGGAGGGCGCGTTGGCAAGGTCGATGACGACATCGCAACCGGTCAGCGCCTCGGCAAGACCTTCACCGGTGACCGTATTGACGCCAGTGTTCGGTGAGGCGGCAATGACCTCGTGGCCTTGCCTGCGCAGGCGCTCCACCGTCTTGGTGCCGATCATGCCCGTTCCGCCGATGATGACGATTTTCATGGAATCCTCCTATCGCTGCGGAATGGGGCTAGTTCAGTCCGGCCTTGTCGAGGCCGTAGAGCTTGTCGGCCGAACCGGGGACGGCCTTGGAGGCGACGCTGACACGGTTCCAGGCATTGATGACCATGATGGAGAAAGTCAGGTCGGAGATTTCCTTCTCCGAAAGCTGGCCGCGCACGCGTTCGTAAAGTTCGTCCGGAATGCCGCCTTCGGGCAGTTTCGTGACCGCTTCGGTCCAGGCGAGCGCTGCGCGTTCGCGCGGAATGAAGAGGCTCGATTCACGCCAGATCGCGACGTGGTAGAGGCGCAATTCGCTCTCGCCGTGAATCTTTGCCTCCTTCACATGCATGTCAAGGCAGAAGGCGCAGCCGTTGATCTGCGAGGCGCGGATGTTCACGAGGTCGCGGATCTTCTGCTCTATGACGCTGTCCTTCAGGCTGAAGCTGAGCTCGGAGATTTTCTTGAAGAACTCGGGTGACTGCTGGGCGTAGTTCAGGCGCTGGGTCATGGCTTTGCTCCTAATTACGGACATTTGTTATCCTTATGGATACAAGATATCCTTAATTGATGGACAGTAAAGCGGATCGGGCGTAAACTCCGCGCATAAGGCTTATGTCGAAACGTATGGGGAAGCCGGATGGATATCGTTTCTGCGCTGAGAGCTTTCCTGCGGGTGGCAGAGACCGGCTCGTTTTCCGCCGCGGCCACCGATCTCGGCCTGACGCAGCCGGCGGTCTCGCGCCAGGTTTCGGCGCTGGAGGAGCACCTGAGCACCCGCCTCCTCCACCGAACGACGAATGCGCTGGCACTGACCGCCGAGGGCGAGCACATGATCCCGATGGCGCTTCGCGTGGTCGAGGCCGTCGATGCTCTCCGCGAGGCCTCCGGCGGAGAGACCGGGCTTGCAGCGGGCCGGGTGCGGCTCACTCTGCCCGCGCCGCTCGGCCTTTATCTCAGCGATCGTCTTGCCGCCCTGCTCGGCCGTCATCCGGGCCTGTCCGTCGAGATGCTTTTTCGCGAGTCGCCTTCGGATCTCGTCGGAGAGGGCATCGATCTGGAAGTGCGCTTGGGTCCGGTGTCGGAGAGCGGCCTGATCTGCCGGCGTATCGGCTGGACGACTGCATTTCTCGTGGCCGCGCCCGACTATCTGACCGGGCGGCCTGAGCCAAGAACACCCGACGACATCGCCGGGCACGAATGCATCTGCTACAGCCGCGCCGGCGACGGTCGCCAGTGGACGTTTTCCGAGGGGTCCGACGACGTTTTCGTGCGCATCGCGCCGCGGCTCGTCGCCAACAACGCCGTGGCCGTGCACCGAGCGGTCCTCGCCGGCAACGGCCTTGCGATCCTCTCCCATATCCTGGCATGCCCTGATATCGAGGCCGGTCGGCTGGTCAACGTCATGCCGGCGTTTCCGCCCGCACGCCTGCCGATCAGCGTCGTCTACCCCTCGCGCAGGAACGTGCCGCTGCGGGTGCGCACCGTTCTCGATTTCCTTGTCGAGGCTGTCCGGGAAGACCCGCTGATGGCTTCCGCCTCCTGACGAGGCGAGGTCTCAGCGCTGGCCGGCCGAGGCGCGCAGGGGCAGACCGCTATAGGGTTTGATCTCCTTCAGCACGAAGGTCGTTTGCATTTCCTTGATGCACGGCAGTCGACGGACCACTTTCATCGCAAAATCCGAATAGGAATCGAGGTCGGACGAGACGACCTGGAGCAGGAAATCCGCGTCGCCCGCAATGCTGTAACAGGCGACGACGCTATCGAGCTTCATCACTTCATCGGCAAAGGCGTCCGCTTCCGCCTCCGTATGGCTGTCGATCTTGACCCGGATGAAGGCGAGCACGCCGAGGCCGATTTCCCTGCGATTGAGAACGGCCATGTAACCCTGGATGACGCCGTCGTCCTCGAGCTGCCGCACGCGCCGCCAGCAGGGCGAGGTCGACATGCCCACCTCCTCCGACAGCGCCTGGTTGCTCAAGCGCCCGTCATTTTGCAGCGCGGTCAGGATCTTCACGTCGGCGGGGGCCAGAACAGCAGGCATATTCTATCTCATTTCCGGTTGTATCTGGTATAATCTACCGCGCCTTCATAATTGTTGGCAACATCCGAAAGAATCTACCTCTCCACACGGTCTATCCTCCCGCCCGGCAACTGCCTTGAAAAACAGAGAGGAAACAGACCACGTGCTTCAGGACACTCGCCTCGCCATCATCGTCAATCCCGAGCTTCTGCCGGGTCAGCTGGCCAACACGATCGCGGCCATATCCATCGGCATCGGCTCGGCGATGCCCGGCCTCGGTAACCAGCGACTGACGGACAGCAGGCAGAATACGATCGATATCAGTTCCAACCGGCCCATCCCGATTCTCCAGGCCGATGGCCCGGCGATCCGCGCGCTGCTCTTGAAGGCGCTGCCGAAGGAGGAGGGACGCGTCGTCGTGCCGTTTCCGGCCTTCGCGCGTTCGCTGCACAGCTACGCGGACTACGAAACGCAATTTCCGCAGCGTGACCTCTCGCAGGAGACGATCGATGGCATTGGACTGGCCGGCGCCGCCCAATGGGTCAAGTCGCTGACGGGATCGTTGAAATTGCTGCGCTAGGGCAAAAGTCTCGAAGCGGCGCGGGGCGTGCCAGAGCCCGCCCCGCCCGGCATGTACATTTTTTTCATCAGAGCCATACCAATCCGAGATTGGTGGCGACACATTCGCAACACTGGCAGCCATTCTATCGGAAAGGCGCCGCTTTCCGACTTGACGGCCTCTTATCGCCTTGACGGAGCCGGCCCCGCGCGACAAGCTCTGAAAACAATTTTCAGAATATCAGAATCTCTTCACATACCGCATCGGCTCGACGGCTCTCGCCGCTGCCGAGGGGGCATCGTGCGACACGATATCCGGGGAACAATGCGCATGACCAATCAACGGCTCATCATGCTGATCTTCTTCCTGCAACCGATCGCCTTCGGCGCCTGGCTGCCGCGCATTCCCGACATACAGCAAAGGCTCGGCCTCGGCCCGGCGGAACTGGCAATCGCGCTGCTGGGCATGCCCGTCGGAATTCTGCTGACGCTTCCGTTTGCCGGACGTTTCGTCGCCTGGATCGGCGGCCGCGCCACGATCCTCTACGGTTTCGTTGTCTTTCTGGCCCTCGTCTGGCTGCCGACATGGGCCCCGAACATCGAGGTGCTCTTCGTGGCGCTCGCCATCGTCGGCGCGGCACTGACCACGCTCGAACTCGGCCTCAATGTCGAGGCCGACGCGATCGAGAAACACTCCGGGCAGCTGATCATGAGCACCTGCCACGGCTTCTGGAGCCTCGGCATCATGACCGGCAGCCTGGTCGGCGTCGGCTTCGCGGCGCTGCACGTGGCACCGGAATGGGCAGTGCCGCTGACGGCCGCGGGCATGCTGCCGATCAGCGTCTTTTTCGCCCGGAAGCTGCCGCTCCTCAAGAGCGGCGAGGCCGCGGCTGCAGAAGCGGCACCGTCCAGACGCAAGCTGCCGGGCTGGGCGTTGCTTGGCGTCTGCTTCTTTGTCTTTGGCATCACCATGACCGAAGGCGCAGTCGCCGACTGGTCGGCCGTCTTCCTGCGCGACGTCTTCGGGCTTTCCAGCGCCAGCGCCGGTTTCGGCTACTCGATCTTTGCCTTCATGGTGGCGGCCGGGCGCTTCGGCGGCGACCGGCTGAAGGCGAGCTACGGACCGGTTGCGGTGGCGCGTGCCTGCGGCATCGCCAGCATCACCGGGCTGCTTCTGGTGGTCGTAAGCCCCGCCGCCTGGGCAGCGCTTCTCGGCTTTGCCGCCATGGGTTTCGGCGTGTCCGTCGGCTTCCCCTTCGCCGTCACCGCCGCTGCCGATCAGAAGGACCGGCCGGCCGCAGCGAGCGTCGCCATCCTGTCCTTCATTGCGCTGCTCGGCTTCCTGCTCGGACCGCCCCTGATCGGCCTGATCGCCGAGTACAGCGACATGCGCTTCGGCCTTGGCGTCCTCGTGCCCTTCCTCGCCGTCAGCCTGCTCCTGACCGGCCGGCTCAAGCCCGCCGCCCGCGTGGACGTGCAGGACGCCGAGCAAGCCCCCAGCCGCGCGTAGCCACCACGGCAAAAGCCAACGCGAAAGCCCCGGCCAATTCAGGCCGGGGCTTTCGTCGTTTGTCGCCAGGCGTGCCTTACTTGCGCGCCGCCATGGTGTTGTAGCTGGTGATGAGGTTGCGGTAGTCCGGAATGTGGTTCGAAAACAGCGTGCCGAGACCTTCGATGTCGTTGCGCCAATCGCGGTGCAGTTCACAGGCAACGCCGAACCAGGTCATCAGCTGAGCGCCGGCGGCGGTCATGCGCGACCAGGCGGAATCGCGCGTCACCTCGTTGAACGTGCCGGAGGCGTCCGTGACGACGAAGACCTCGAAGCCTTCCTCGATCGCCGAAAGTGCCGGAAACGCGACACAGACCTCGGTCACCACGCCGGCGATCAGCAACTGCTTCTTGCCGGTGGCCTTCACCGCCTTGACGAAATCCGCGTTATCCCAGGCGTTGATCTGACCCGGGCGGGGAATGAAAGGCGCATCGGGAAACATTTCCTTCAGCTCCGGCACCAGCGGGCCGTTCGGACCATCTTCGAAACTGGTGGTCAGCACTGTCGGCAGCTTGAAGTATTTGGCGAGATCGCCCAGCGCCAGGACATTGTTCTTGAACTTGTCCGGATCGAAATCGCGCACCAGCGACAACAGGCCGGCCTGATGGTCGACGAGCAGGACGGCGACATCATCCTTGTTGAGACGTACGTAGGGCTTGGTCATCGGAAGTCCTTTCCTTCGTTTGGTTTCCCTCACCGCCGGCAGCGCAGGTGTTGCTGCCTGATCCGCTGTGATTGAACGTAGGCTACCGCAGGACTGCGCATGCAAATAGATTGTGAATTCCGACGCAGCGTCCTATCAATAGAACGATGCAAGACCTGAACGACCTCTACTATTTTGTCCAAGTCGTGGAGCATGGCGGCTTTGCGGCTGCGGCACGGGCGACCGGAACGCAAAAGTCCCGGCTGAGCCGACGCATTGCGATGCTGGAGGACCGGATCGGCGTCCGGCTGATCCAACGCTCGCCGCGGCGGTTCTTCGTCACCGATGTCGGTCGCGAATATTACCAGCGTTGCGTCGCGGTGTTAATCGAGGCCGAGGCGGCCGATGCATTCATTGCCCAGCACCAGGGAGAGCCCCAGGGCAGCCTCCGGGTCAGCTGCCCCACAGCACTGATTTCCTTCCAGTTCGGCCGACTTTTCGCCCGGTTCATGACCGCGCATCCGAAAATCAGCCTGCAGCTCGAAAGCACCAACCGCCGCGTAGACGTGATCGCCGAAGGCTTCGACGTCTCGATCCGCGTGCGGTTTCCGCCGCTGGAGAGAAGTGAGCTCGTGATGCGCAAGCTCGACGACAGCTCGCAGTATCTCGTTGCCAGGCCCGGCTTTCTCAAGGAACCGATCGGCGAGCCCGCTGAGCTGGCGGGCCTGCCGAGCCTCGCCTGGACCTCGGCCACCCACAGCTACGAATGGCGGCTGGAAAGCGCCGATGGAGAGCAGGCGGTCGTCCGGCACGAGCCACGCTTCCTGACCGACGACATGGCGGCGCTGCGCGAGGCCGCGCTCGACGGCGCCGGCATCGTGCAGCTGCCGACCATGATGATCTGGAAGGATCTGGCGGCCGGCGCCCTGGTGCCGGTGCTGCCGCAGTGGCGTCCGGCATCCGGTATCGTGCACGCCGTCTTCCCCTCCAGGCGCGGACTTCTGCCCTCCGTTCGCACCTTCATCGACTTTCTCGCCCAGGAATGCACCGCAGATCGCCTGACAGTCGACGAAAGCCTGGCATGGCCGGCAAGGCCACCCCATATCACGACCGAGGGTATCCGGCGTCCAGGGGACCCTACTCGAAAACGAAAAGATGCAATAGGAACAATCTGATAAGACTTCTGAAGTCTACGCCACGCGGGTCCGCCGACCCATGCGCCAGCCGCATAGTAGCCATTCCTTGCATATCGGGCCGCCGCGCACGATCTTTATGGAGAAGCCGCGTTCGACGCCGGCTCCCCTCCTTAACCCACCCCAGTCGTAGACTTTTCCCCCGGCCTCGGCCGGCGCGGCCATTTCGGCTTGAACAATAGGGAAGGTAATCATGCAGACAACTGCCAAGACTCCCGACGCCAAGACACTTGATGCAATGACACTGGATGAACGCTCCAACATGATGGCGCTGGTGGCGGAGGCGCTCGAGGCAACGGCCGAGAAGGCCTACGAGATCGGCGACGACCGGTTCGCCGAGAACTCGATCAGCCTCGCCAACATCATCATCGGCTGTGCGGACGACCTGGTGGTCGGCGACCTGCCGGCGGCCGAACTGCTTTTGCAGCAGGGCATTGCGCTTCTCAGCCTGTTTCCGGGCGAGCCCCGGGAATTCACCTTGCACTAACACCAGCGTTTGCGACCACGGTCGGCCACCAGCCGGCCGTGGTCAGGTGTCTGCGAGCGCGACATCGACCGCGGCAAGCGCATGGATCTCGGTCGTATCGAACACCGGCACCGGGCTGTCGGCCTGTGAAATCAACAGCATGATTTCGGTGCAGCCCATGATGATCGCTTCTGCGCCGGCATCGACAAGCCGCGCGATGATGGCGCGATAGGCGTCGCGCGAGCTGTCCTTGACGACGCCGGCAACGAGCTCGCGATAGATGATCTCGTGCACCTTCGCCCGGTCTTCCGCCTCCGGCACCAGCACATCGAGGCCGAACGTCTCCTTCAGCCGCCCCTTGTAGAAGTCCTGCTCCATCGTAAAGGCCGTACCGAGCAGGCCGACCTTTCGAAGGCCTGCGGCCTTGATTTTCGCCGCCGTCGGGTCGGCGATATGAAGCAGCGGAATGGAAACGGCTGCCGAAACGTCGGCTGCCATCTTGTGCATCGTGTTGGTGCAGATCATCAGGAAATCGGCGCCGCCCGCTTCCAGTCGCCGTGCCGCGGCAATCATTTCCCCGGTCAGAGCCTGCCAGTCGCCATGATGCTGCAGCCGCTCGATCTCGCCGAAATCCATCGACCACATCAGCGATTTTGCCGAATGCACGCCCCCCAAGCGGTCGCGAACCGTCTCGTTGATGATCCGGTAATACTCAGCCGAACTCTCCCAGCTCATGCCGCCGATCAGGCCGATGACCTTCATCCAACGCTCTCCCATTTCGAACCGGACTCCGGGCTAACAAATCGCGAGGCTTCGCGATAGCTCCCGTCGCCGCGCTTGATCCCGACAAACCAACTCTTCCCGGCTCCGGAAGCCGGTGACGCGGCAGCGATTGTGACAGGCGGGCGACACCCCGTTGACATTTCCACCTTTGTGCCGTTTTATATTCCAAAATAAAGAACGACATAGCATAACTATGGAATATTGAGGAGGAGAAAACATGAAATCGACTAAACTTGCCTTGCTTATCGGAACAGCATTGGTGGCCTCGGCGACGCTCGCCTTTGCCCAGGAAAAGGGTGGCGTGATCAACGTCGCGACCGTCGGCGAACCGCCGACGCTCGACCCGATGGCATCGACGGCCGACCTCGTCGGCATCGTCTCGCAGCACATCTTCGAGACCCTCTACACCTTCGACAAGGACTGGAAGCCGACGCCGCTTCTGGCCGCAGCGCTTCCCGAGATCAGCGCCGACGGCAAGACCTACACGATCAAGCTGCGTTCGGACGTCAAGTTCCACGACGGCACCGAGCTTGACTCTAAGGACGTCGTCGCCTCGCTCGAGCGCTGGACCAAGGTCGCCTCGCGCGGCAAGCAGACGGCAACGACGATCTCAGGCATCGAGGCGGTCGATCCGCTGACCGTGAAGATCTCGCTCAACACGCCTTACGCGCCGCTCGTCTCGCTGCTCGCCTTCAACAACTCCGCAGCAATCGTGCTTCCGTCGGAAAAGCAGGCCGAGCCGATGACCGATTTCGTCGGCACCGGCCCCTACCAATTGAAGGAGCGCAAGGCCGACCAGTATATCCAGCTGACCCGCTACGACGCCTACAAGTCGCCGGAAGGCGAGGCCAACGGCTATGGCGGCGCCCGCCACCAATATGCCGACGAAATCCGCTTCGTGCCGGTGCCGGACCCGAACACCCGTGTCGAGGCCGCCGTTTCCGGTCAGTATGATTATGTCGATTCTCTGCCGGTCGAATCCTTCGAGCGCGTCAAGGGTTCGAGCGCCTCCGATGCCGTCATGCTGCAACCCTTCGGCTGGCCGGTCTTCGTGCTCAACTCCGGCAACGGCATGACCAAGAACCTCGACCTGCGCAAGGCGATCCGCGCTTCGCTCAGCATGGAAGACATGATGGCGGCCGCCTTCGGCACCACCGACTTCTATGCGCTCGACGCGGCCCTTTACCCCTCGCAGTACACCTGGCGCACCGATGCCGGCACCGAAGGCGCCTACAATATCGCCGATCCGGAAAAGGCCGGCGAACTGCTGAAGACCGCCGGCTACAAGGGCGAGCCGCTGCGCATCCTCACCAGCCGCCAGTACGAGTTCCACTACAAGATGGCGCAGGTTGCGGCCGAATACCTGAAGCTCGCCGGCTTCACCGTCGATCTGCAGGTGGTCGACTGGGCGACGCTCACCCAACACCGCGCCGACCCGACGCTCTGGGACATCTACATCACCCACAGCCCCTTCCTGCCGGAACCGGCCCTCATCGGCATGATGTCGACCAAGGCGCCCGGCAACTGGGACACCCCGGCGCGCGCCGCGGCGGTCGATGCCTTCAACGCCGAATCCGATCCGGCCAAGCGCGTGGCGCTCTGGGCCGACGTGCAGAAGGTGATCTTCGAGGAAGTGCCCTTCATCAAGATCGGCGACTTCAACGCGCTGTCGGCCAAGGCAAAGACGCTTGAAGGCGTCTCGCCGGCCCCGTGGCCGTATTTCTGGAACGCTTCGATCAAGAAGTAAGCTCCCACCCTCCCAGGGACTTCGGCGGGCGCCCGGCCATTGGTCAGGCGCCCGCCGGAAGGGCGCGCCATTTCCGTCCCGACGGTTGAGGCGCACAGGAAAGGTTCGAGGCCACCATGTTACGCTACATCTTCCAGCGGCTGATGGGCATGATCGTCGTCATGGCGATCGTCGTCACCATTGTCTTCGTCATCGTCCGGGTGACGCCGGGCGATCCGGCAGCCGTCATGCTCGGCCCGGAGGCGACCCAGGAGGACATTACGGAACTGCGCACCCGGCTTGGCCTCGACCAGTCGCTGGGCCTGCAATATGTCTACTATATCGGGCAGTTGCTGCAGGGCGATCTCGGCCAGTCGATCTTCCTCAACCAGCCGGTGACCTCGGCATTGGCAGAGCGTGCCGAGCCGACCTTCTTCCTCACTCTGTTTTCGATCGTGATCGCCTGCGCCATCGCGCTGCCGATCGGAATCTACGCCGCATACAGGCGCGGGTCCTTTGTCGACCAGGCCGCAACGACGCTTGCGATGCTGGCGGCGAGCATACCGAGCTTCTGGCTCGGCCTGATCCTGATCCAGGTGTTTGCGGTGCGTTTCGGCTGGTTCCCCGTCTCTGGTTATGGCGGTCCCGGCTCCTCCTTCGCAGATCGCATGTATCACCTGACCTTGCCGGCAATCGCGCTCGGCGTCGTCTCCTCCGCGCTGATCCTGCGCTTCACCCGCGCCTCGATGCTCGACGTGCTCGGTGACGATTTCATCCGCACCGCCCGCGCCAAGGGCCTTGGCGAACGCAAGGTGGTGATGAAGCACGCGCTGAAGAATGCGCTGATCCCGATCCTGACGATCATCGGCCTCACCGCCGCCGTGCTGATCTCCGGCGCCGTCGTCACCGAAACCGTCTTCGGCCTGCCGGGCGTCGGCAATCTCGTCGTCTCCGCCGTTCTTCGCCGCGACTATCCGGTCATCCAGGGCGCGCTGCTCGTCATCGCCGCGCTCTACGTGCTGATCAATTTCGCGATCGACATGCTCTACCTCCTCGTTGATCCAAGGGTGCGCTACTGATGGCTATTTCCGTATCTGCCCCGAACGAGAGCGAAGGCCGCAAGTTCATCCGCCGCCTGCTGAAGCGCAAGACCGTTGCCTTCGGCCTCATCGTGCTCACCGTCTTCGTGCTGCTTGCGATCTTCGCGCCGCTGATTGCGCCTTACGCGCCCGGCAAGCTGTCGATCGTCAACCGCCTGTCGCCGCCGAGCCTGCAATGGTTCTTCGGTACCGACGAATTCGGCCGCGACGTCTTTTCCCGCACCATCTATGCCGGCCGCCTGTCGCTGCTTGTGGGCGCCGCCGTCGTCACGCTCGCAACCGTGATCGGCGTCGTGCTCGGCCTGCTTGCCGGCTTCTTTCCGAAGCTCGACACCCCGATCGCCCGCGTCATCGACGCGATGATGGCTTTCCCGGACATCCTGCTGGCGATCGCGCTGGTCGCGGCCTTGGGCCCCTCGCTGACGACCGTGATCATCGCGCTCAGCATCGTCTATGCGCCGCGGCTCGCCCGCGTGGTGCGCGCGTCGACACTGGTCATCCGTGAGCTTCCTTACGTCGAGGCGGCCCGCGCGCTCGGCATCTCGACGCCGCACATCATGACGCGGCATGTGCTGCGCAACCTGCTGTCGCCGGTCCTGGTGCAAGGCACCTTCCTCTTTGCCCATGCGATGCTCGCCGAAGCCGGCCTCTCCTTCCTCGGTGTCGGCGTCAGCCCGGAAATCCCGACCTGGGGCACGATGATTGCGTCCGGCCGCCAATATATCGGCCAGGCCGACTGGGTGACGCTCTTCCCCGGCATCGCCATCGTTCTTTCGGTCCTGTCGCTGCAGATGGTCGGGGACGGCCTTCGCGACATGCTCGACCCCCGCCTCAGAAAGGATCTGTAAGTCATGGCTAACCAAAAAAGCAACGGTCCGGTCCTCATCAGCCAGGTGAAGCCCGTCGCCTTCGGCATGGTGCCACCGGCGGAAACCATCGACATCCTCGTCGACGGCGAAGGCCGCATCGCAGCCCTCGGCCCGAACCTGGAGGCATCAGGCGACATGCGTCGCATCGAGGGCAAGGGCGCCTGGATTTCGCCCGGCTGGATCGACCTGCACGCCCATGTCTGGCACGGCGGCACCGACATTTCCGTGCGTCCGCAGCTTTGCGGCATGGAGCGCGGCGTCACCACCATCGTCGATGCGGGCTCGGCCGGCGAAGCCAATTTCCATGGCTTCCGCGAATACATCATCGAGCCGTCGCGCGAGCGCATCAAGGCGTTCCTCAATCTCGGTTCGATCGGCCTCGTCGCCTGCAACCGCGTCAGCGAACTCTCGGACATCCGCTCGATCGACATCGACCGTATCATCGCCTGCTACCAGGAAAACCGCGAGCACATCGTCGGGCTGAAGGTGCGTGCCAGCCATGTGATCACCGGATCCTGGGGCGTGACCCCGGTGAAGCTCGGCAAGAAGATCGCCAAAATCCTGAAGATCCCCATGATGGTGCATGTCGGCGAGCCGCCGGCGCTCTACGACGAGGTGCTCGAAATCCTCGGCCCAGGCGACATCGTCACCCATTGCTTCAACGGCAAGGCCGGCTCGAGCATCATCGAGGACGAAGACCTGTTCGAGCTTGCGGAGCGCTGCGCCGGCGAAGGCATCCGCCTCGACATCGGCCACGGCGGCGCCTCCTTCTCCTTCCGCGTGGCGGAAGTGGCGATCGCCCGTGGGCTCCTGCCCTTCTCGATCTCCACCGACGTGCATCTGCGCAGCATGAACCAGTCCGTCTGGGATCTCGGCACCACCATGTCGAAGCTCTTGAGTGTCGGCATGCCCTTCGAGAAAGTGGTCGAGGCCGTGACCCAGGCACCGGCCTCGGTTATCCGCCTTTCGATGGACAATCTCTTGAGTGTCGGCGCCCGCGCCGAGTTCACCCTCTTCGATCTCGTCGATAGCGAACTCCGGGTCTTCGATTCCCTCGGCGCCGAGGCCCATCTCAACCGCCTCTTCGAGCCGCGCTACGCGGTGATGGGCACCGAGGTGGTCGCCGCCAACCGCTACCAGCCGCAACACATCGAATGCCCGGACCACAGCCACGGCTTCAGCTACCGCTAAACCGAGGCGCAGCATACAAAAATGACAGGACAACGCGTGAACAGTCTGGATCCGAAAAACGACAGCCCTGCCGCTGTCTCACCCTACGACCGCCTGCAGGCCCTCGGCATCAACCTGCCGCCGGCGCCGCCGCCGATCGCCAATTTCGTGACGCATGTGCGCGAAGGCAACATCCTGTATCTCTCCGGCCAGGGCCCTCGCGAGCCCGACGGTCATCTCTATGCGGGCAAGGTCGGTGGCGATGTCGATATCGACAGCGCCTATGACCATGCGCGACTGACCGGCATCAACCTGCTGGCCGTCATGCATGACGCGCTGGGGGACCTCGGAAAGGTCAAGCGCATTGTCAAGATCCTCGGCATGGTCAATGCCGTTCCGGATTTTGCCGAACATCCGCGCGTCATCAACGGCTGCTCGGACCTGATGATGGACGTCTTCGGCGAAGCGGGCAGCCATGCGCGCTCGGCGGTGGGTTTCGGGTCGCTGCCCGGCAACATCACCGTCGAGATCGAGGCGATCGTCGCTCTTCACGAGTGACGACGGGAGGTCGGATCAATGGCTGCGCCAGCCCATCATCTTCTCGATCCGCTCGGCGGAAACCCTGACGTGATCGGCGTAGAACGCCCGGTCGTCGAGGATTTTCTGCTCGGGCAGAACGATCGAGATCGTGGCGGCGCAATTGCCCTTGTCGTCGAGGATGGGTGCGGCGACGCAGGCGACCGCGTAATCGGATTCACCCGCCTGGATCGAAAGGCGCGCTTCAAGCGCGCTCTCGGCCTGGGCGGAAAGGGCGGCCGGATCGATGTCGGCGCGACCGGTCGGCGAGGTGCGCGCACAACGGCGGAAGAGCTCGAGCCGTTCATCGGCCGGCAGATGACCGACGAGCAGGCGCCCGGAGGCCGTCCAGTTGAGCGGAACGCGGGTACCGACGCGCGAGGTCACCTGAAAATGGCCCGGGCCGTCGGCCATGGCAAGCACCTGCATGTAGTCGCCGTCGCGGCCGCAAAGCTGGATCGTTTCGGCGACTTCACGGCCGAGGTCGTGCATCTCGCGGGTGGCGACACCGAGGAAATCGAGCGAGCGGGCATAGGCGAGGCCATAATGGTAGAGCCGGTCGCCGAGCCAGACGAGACCATCGGCATCGCGGCTGAGCAGGTTCTTTTCGACCATGTCGTCGACGATGACGTAGGCCGTCGACAGCGGCGCACCGACGGCCTTGGCAATGGCATAGACGCCGCTAGGGGCGCCGGTTTCATAGAGGAAATCGAGCACCTGCAGGGCGCGATCCATGCCGCTCACGCGCGAGCGGCGCGGCTTGCCGGTCGTTTCGATGTCGTCGTTCGGCGCGGCGTCGGTCATCGTCTTGTCCACTGTTCCACTCCTGCGCAGCCTGGAGCGCGCATCATCAGGAAATTGCCGGGCTTTGCCGTTGCTGCACCGCCGCCAGCGGTCGCATTCGATGACGGAAAGCCTCACCCATACTTCATTACTATGGTAGATATTCCGCGAAGACGGAATAGTCTACCCGCTTCGACCGCCAGAAAATCGCCTGCCAGAAAATCATATGGAGACCACTATGCCTGACCGTGACATTCGCGAAGCTCTCGGACTTCGTCCCGTAATCAACGTCTCCGGCACGATGACCAGCCTCGGTGCATCGATCGTGGTCCCGGAAGCGATCACTGCCATGACAGGCATACTGCCGCAGTTCGTCGAGATCAACGAC
The DNA here is from genome assembly GCF_002007205.1 of Ensifer adhaerens. Taxonomy (GTDB): domain Bacteria; phylum Pseudomonadota; class Alphaproteobacteria; order Rhizobiales; family Rhizobiaceae; genus Ensifer; species Ensifer adhaerens_D. Next base: position 472,827 of record NZ_LAZS01000008.1, on the reverse strand, counting down.
CTGCAGCGCAAGGTCAGCCCGGTGATTGCGCGGCTGACGGGTGCCGAGGCCGGCTTCATTACGGCCTCCTGTTCCGCCGGCATCAGCCTTGCGGTCGCAGGCTGCATGACCGGCAGCGACCTTGCTGCCATCGAGCGCCTGCCGGATACGACCGGCCTGAAGAACGAGGTCATTCTCCAGATGGGCCATGTGGTGAGCTACGGCGCGCCCGTGGACCAGGCGATCCGCCTTGCCGGCGCCAAGCCTGTCATCGTCGGCCAGGCGACATCGGCCTATCGCTATCACATCGAAGGCGCGATCAACGAACGCACGGCCTGCGCCGTCTACGTCGTCTCGCATCACGTCGTGCAATACGGCCTCGTCGGCCTCAGGGAATTCGCCGAGGTCTGCCATGCGAAGGGCGTGCCCGTCATCGTCGACGCGGCCTCGGAATACGACCTGCGCATCTTCCTCGATGAGGGCGCCGACATCGTGCTCTATTCCGGCCACAAGTTCCTGGGCGGCCCGACCTCCGGCATCGTCGCCGGCAAGAAGGACCTGGTGCGCAAAACCTTCCTGCAGAACCTCGGCATCGGCCGCGGCATGAAGGTCGGCAAGGAAAGCATGCTCGGGGTGATGGCGGCGCTCCAAGCCTGGGAGACGCGTGACCACGCCGGCATCCGCGAACGCGAAACCGGTTACCTCAATCTCTGGCAAGAGACGCTCGACGGCCGTCCCGGCATCAAGCCGGTGATCGAGGCCGACCCGACCAACAACCCGCTCGACCGGCTGCGCGTCAACATCGACCCGCAGGAAGCCCATATCACCGCCTGGGATCTCGCCGACGCGCTTGCCCGCGGCACGCCGCCAATCATCGTGCGCGACCACGAGGCCGAGCACAATTACTTCTACCTCGACCCCTGCAACCTGCACCCGGGCCAGGAGACGATCGTCGCCAGCCGGCTTGCCGAAGAACTCGACAAGGCGAGGAGCTCCAACGAGATCATCGCGACATCGCTCAGCGAGCGCAACGCACGCCGCTTCGCAGGCCTGCTGCGCTGGCCCGACTGAGCGGCAACGACGACCAGACAACGACACGCACAGCATCTGACGGAGGAGACGAGATGACCGAGACCCAAGCCCAGCAGGACCGCTCGACGGCGCCCGTTCTCTCCGTCGAGAACCTGACAACTTCGTTCCTGGTCGACGGCGCCTGGAAGCCGGTCGTCCGGGACATCTCGTTTTCGGTCGCGCCGGGAGAAACCGTCGCGATCGTCGGCGAATCCGGCTCGGGCAAGAGCGTCACCTCGCTCTCGATCATGCGGCTTTTGCAGAAGGAGACGAGCCGCGTCGAAGGACGGGTGATGATGGGCGGGCGCAACATCCTCGACCTGCCCGAAAGCGAGATGCGCAACGTGCGCGGCAACGACGTTGCCATGATCTTCCAGGAGCCGATGACCAGCCTCAATCCGCTGTTCACGATCGGCGACCAGATCTCCGAGGCCTTGCTCTGCCACCGTCCGATGTCAAAGGCCGACGCCCGGGCAGAAACCATCCGGCTGCTCGAAAAGGTGCGCATCCCCTCGGCCGCCTCGCGCTTCGACGAATACCCGCATCGGTTTTCCGGCGGCATGCGCCAGCGCGTGATGATCGCCATGGCGCTTGCAAGCCGCCCGAAGCTCCTCATCGCCGACGAGCCGACGACGGCCCTCGACGTGACCATCCAGGGCCAGATCCTCGACCTGATCAAGGTGCTGCAGGAGGAGGAAGGCACCTCGGTCCTGTTCATCACCCACGACATGGGTGTGGTCGCCGAAATCGCCGACCGCACCGTGGTGATGTTCCGCGGCGACGCGGTCGAGACCGGGCCCACGGAGGACATCTTCCTTCGGGCGAAACACCCCTATACCCGCGCGCTTCTTTCGGCCGTGCCGATGCTCGGCTCGATGACGGGCGAGCCGCAGCCGATGCGCTTTCCGGTGATCGATCCGGCCACCGGCCTGCCGAACACCGTGACGGAGGCGACCGACACGGTGCAATCCGGCCGCAAGCCTATCCTCGAAGTGAAGAACCTCGTCAAGCGCTTCGACATTCACGCCGGCCTGCTCGGCAAGCTCAAGGGACGCGTGCACGCGATCGAAAACGTTTCCTTCAGCCTGCAGCCGGGCGAGACCCTGTCGCTCGTCGGTGAATCCGGCTGCGGCAAGTCGACGACCGGCCGGGCCATCATGCGGCTGATCGAGCCAGAAAGCGGCTCGGTGACGCTCGACGGTCAGGATGTCCTCAAAATGGACCGCAGGAAGCTGCGCGAAATGCGCCGCACCATGCAGATGATTTTCCAGGATCCCTTTGCGAGCCTCAATCCGCGCATGACGGTGGGGGCTGCGATCGCCGAACCCTATCTCGAACACAAGCTCGGCACGGCTCGGCAGGCGCGTGAGAAGGTCGCCGATCTGCTCGAACGCGTCGGCCTGCAGGCCGACATGGCCGCCCGCTACCCACACGAGTTCTCCGGCGGCCAGCGCCAGCGCGTCTGCATTGCGCGCGCCTTGGCGCTCGACCCGAAGGTGATTGTCGCCGACGAGTCCGTCTCCGCCCTCGACGTCTCGATCAAGGCGCAGGTTATCAACCTGCTTCTCGACCTCCAGGCAAGCCTCGGCCTTGCCTATCTGTTTATCTCGCACGACATGGCCGTCGTCGAGCGCGTCAGCCACCGCGTCGCGGTCATGCATCTCGGCGAGATTGTCGAGATCGGTTCACGCGCGCAGGTGTTCGAGAACCCGCAGCATCCCTATACGAAGAAGCTGATGGCGGCCGTGCCGATCGCCGATCCGACCCGGCGCCACACGCGCCGCAACGTCGCCAGCGACGAACTCAAGAGCCCCTTGCGCACGCCCGATTATGTGCCGGCCGAACGGCATTACCAGCAGGTCGCCGACGATCATTTCGTCCAGGTCTGACCGGGTTGCACCTATTGGGCCGCATCCGGCACGCTGAAGACGTGCCGGGTCTCGTGTGCCCTTCGATGCGAAAGGCCAATCGTTCGACGACTGTCAGAACGGCAGCCGGGCGTTCTCCTTGACTTCCTTCATCACAAAGAAAGTGCGCGTCTGGCGCACCCCCGGCAGCGCAATCAGCTTCTGACCGTGCAGTTTGTTGAAGTCCGCCATGTCTCGGACCCGGATTTTCAAGAGATAGTCGAAGTCGCCGGCAACGAGATTGCAGTCGAGCACTTCCTTCATCTCCAGCACCGCGCCCTCGAAGGCCGCAAAGCTCTCGGGCGTCGAGCGATCGAGCACAACGCCGACCATCACCAACGCTCCAAGACCGACCGCTGCCGGCGCGACCTCCGCCCTCACGCCGGTGATATGGCCCTCTTCGAACAACCTCTGTGTTCGCCGATGACAGGTCGCCGGACTGACGTTTACCCGCTCGGCGAGGTCGGCGTTCGTCAGCCGTCCTTCGGATTGCAGGGCACGCAGGATCTTGAGATCGATCCGGTCAAAATCGTCATCGGAAGAATCTTTCATTTTCTAACCCGCATTTTGAAGAAAGACAAAACTTGATCGGAATTCTATTCGGTCCGGAGAACTTTGGACAGCAACTTAGAGAGCACCTTTCACGCGACTTCGCCTATCCTTCTCCTGCAATTTTCACACGGAGGCCTGGATCAATGTCACTGCTTGAGAAGTTCGAACGCTACCCCCTCACCTTCGGCCCGACGCCGATCGAGCATCTGCCGCGGCTGACGGCGGCGCTCGGCGGCAGGGTCGAGATTTATGCGAAACGCGACGACTGCAATTCCGGTCTCGCCATGGGCGGCAACAAGCTCCGGAAGCTCGAATACATCGTGCCCGACGCAATCGCGTCCGGCGCCGATACGCTGGTCTCGATCGGCGGCGTGCAGTCGAACCACACCCGCATGGTCGCCGCCACGGCTGCCAAGATCGGCATGAAATGCGTTGTGATCCAGGAAAAATGGGTGCCGCACTACGATGCCGTTTATGATCGTGTCGGCAACATCCTGATGACACGGCTGATGGGGGCGGACAGCCGGCTGGTCGATGACGGCTTCGACATCGGCATTCGCAAGAGCTGGGAGGACGCGATCCAGTCGGTCAAAGATGCCGGCGGCAAGCCCTATCCGATCCCGGCCGGCGCCTCGGTGCACAAATATGGCGCGCTCGGTTACGTCGGCTTTGCCGAAGAGGTGGCGGCACAGGAGAACGAGCTCGGCTTCACTTTCGACTACATCGTCGTCTGCGTCGTCACCGGCTCCACGCAGGGCGGCATGATCGTCGGCTTTGCTGCGCAAAGCCGCGCCGATCGGGTGATCGGCATCGATGCGTCGGGTACGCTTGAGCAGACGCGTTCCCAGGTCCGACAGATCGTCAATTCCACCGCCGAGCTGGTTCGCCTCGGCAGGCCAATCCGCGAAGACGAGATCGTCATCAATCCCGATTACGCCTATCCCGCCTATGGCGTACCATCAGAGGAAACCAACGAGGCGATCCGGCTCGCGGCTCGCACCGAAGCGATGATCACCGACCCGGTCTATGAGGGCAAATCCATGCAGGGGATGATCGACCTTACCCGCAAGGGCTTCTTCCCGGAGGGGGCTCGCGTTCTCTACGCCCACCTCGGCGGCGCGCCGGCGCTCAACGGCTACAGCTACTACTACAAGGACGGCTGAGTCCTTGGCCTAGACTGTCACCTTTCGTCCTTCTCCATCGGAACCTGGCGATGACCGACACGACCCACCTGAAGACCATTGAAAAGCGCCTGCTCTGGCTCTCCCACTGGATGATCCATCACGCCAACCACATCCGGCCGAAGGTCGACGGCATCAAGACTGGGGGGCATCAGGCCAGTTCCGCCTCGGTCGTCTCGATCATGACCGCGCTCTATTTCTCGGCGCTGCGGCCGGAGGATCGTGTTGCCGTCAAGCCGCATGCGGCGCCGGTCTTCCACGCGATGCACTATCTGATGGGCCGGCAGACGCGCGAGAAGCTAGTGAACTTCCGCGGCTTTGGCGGCGCGCAGAGCTATCCGAGCCGGACCAAGGATGTCGACGACGTCGATTTTTCGACCGGCTCTGTCGGTCTCGGTGTCGGCATCACCGCACTTGCATCAATCGTCCAGGATTTCGTTCGCGCCAAGCAGTGGGGCGAAGGCAAGCTCGGGCGCATGGTGGCGCTCGTCGGCGACGCCGAGCTTGACGAAGGCAATGTCTACGAAACGCTGCAGGAGGGATGGAAGAACGACCTTCGGAACTGCTGGTGGATCATCGACTACAACAGGCAGTCGCTCGACGGCATCGTGCGCGAAGGGCTGTTCGAGCGCGTCGAGAAGATCTTCGACGCCTTCGGCTGGGACGTGGTGCGGGTCAAGTACGGCGTGCTGCAACGCGCCGCCTTCGCCGAGCCTGGCGGCGAAAAACTACGCGACTGGATCGACCGCTGCTCCAACCAGGAGTATGCGGCGCTCACCTTCATGGGCGGTGCCGTCTGGCGCAAGCGGCTCGCCGATGATCTCGGCGACCAGGGCGACGTCTCGGCTCTCATCGACCGGCGCAGCGATGCGGAGCTTTCCGCGCTGATGGAAAACCTTGGCGGCAACTGCGTCGAGACCATGGCCGCGACGTTTGCCGCTATCGACCACGACCGGCCCACCTGCTTCCTAGCCTATACGATCAAGGGCTGGAGCACGCCGATCGCCGGCCACAAGGACAATCACGGCGGCCTGATGACGACGACCCAGTTCGCCGAATGGCAGGCGCATATGGGTGTCGCGCCCGGCGAGGAATGGGAGCCCTTTGCCGGCGTTCCAGATCGAAAGGCGCTCGAAACGTTCCTCGCCTCGGCGCCCTTCTTCGCCGACGGCACGCGCCGCCATGCCGATCGCCGGCTTGAGGTGCCGCCGATTGCGTTCGAGACGCAGCGCGAGATCTCGACGCAGATGGCCTTCGGCAAGATTCTCGACGATCTCGCCAAGGGCAAGTCGGAGCTTGCCGAGCGCATCCTGACGACATCGCCCGATGTCACCGGCACGACCAGTCTTGGCGCCTGGGTGAACCGGCGCAAGCTCTTCGCGCGCCAGCCGCTCGCCGACGCCTTTATCGAGCACCGCATCGCCTCGACCGCGAAATGGGAGTTCACGCCGCAAGGCCAGCATCTCGAGCTCGGCATAGCCGAAATGAACCTGTTCCTGCTTTTGGGTGCGGCCGGCCTCAGTCATTCGCTGTTCGGCAAGAGGCTGATCCCCATCGGCACGGTCTACGACCCCTTCGTTTGCCGTGGCCTCGATGCGCTGAACTACGCCTGCTACCAGGATGCCCGCTTCATGATCGTCGGCACACCCTCAGGCATCACGTTGGCGCCGGAGGGCGGCGCGCACCAGTCGATCGGCACGCCGCTGATCGGGATCAGCCAGGATGGCCTCGCAGCCTTCGAGCCGGCCTTTGCCGATGAGCTTGCCGTCATCATGGAATGGGCTTTCGACTACCTGCAACGCGACGGCGACAACGACCCGGACGAGCGCACCTGGCTGCGCGACGAGACCGGCGGCTCGGTCTATCTGCGGCTCACCACCAAGCCGCTCGAACAACCGCTGAAGCGCGTTGACGACGACTTCCGCCGGGGCGCGATCGACGGTGCCTACTGGCTGAGGAAGCCGGGTCCCAACTGCGATATCGTCATTGCCTATCAGGGGGCCGTCGCCGATGAGGCGATCGCTGCGGCGGGCATGATCGGGGAGGTCCGCCGCGACATCGGCGTGCTTGCGGTCACGTCCGCCGACCGCCTGAACGCCGGCTGGACGGCGGCACAGCGCGAGCGAGCTCGCGGCAACCCGCGGGCGACAAGCCATATCGAACGGCTGCTCAATCCCCTGCCCGATCATTGCGCGATCGTCACCGTGATTGACGGCCATCCGGCGACACTTTCCTGGCTCGGGGCGGTCGCCGGCCATCGAACCATCCCGCATGGCGTCGAACACTTCGGCCAGACCGGCACGATCGGCGACCTCTACCGACATTTCCGGCTCGACCGTAACGCCATTTCGGCGTCGGTCGCGGCGCTGACTGCGGGCAGGCGTGCACCAACGGAACAGGAAGCGCTGCTCTTTCCGTAGCGGCTCTCCGCTTCACCATCACCATTGAAGGCGAACGAGATCACGCTGCCCACAGGCAGCGGGCGGGCTCGTGCGCCTTCCAAATTCGAGAAGCGTCACTGCTCCCCCAGAAGACGCCGCGTGCAGGGGAACCGAACCCTCAAGAAAAGGAAAGATACAATGCGAAAGACAAGAATTCTGGCGGCCACGCTCCTGGCATTGGTGGCTGCCCCGCTCGGGCAGGCTCTTGCCGACCCCATCAAGAACGTCGTCATCGTGCACGGTGCGCTTGCCGACGGGTCCGGCTGGCGCAAGGTCTTCGATCTCCTGAGCGCCAAGGGCTTCAACGTCACTGTCGTCCAGCCACCGATGACCTCGCTTGGCGATGACGTAGCGGCGACCAGACGCATCCTCGAGCTGCAGGACGGCCCCTCGCTTCTCGTCGGCCACAGTTACGGCGGCATGATCGTGACGGAGGCCGGAACAACCGACAATGTCGCGGGTCTCGTCTATGTCGCCGCGTTCCAGCCGGATGCAGGCGAGAGCCTGCTTGATCTTGCCGCTCGCACCCCGGCGGCCACCAACGGCATCGCCGCAACCAGAGACGGCTACCTCTACCTCGACCCGAAGGTCTTTGCGCAGGATTTTGCAGCCGATTTGCCCGAGCAAGAGGCTCGTTTCATGGCCCACTCCCAGGTCTTTCCCGCGAAAGCTGCCTTCGAGACGAAGATCACCGCACCGGCCTGGAAGAACAAGAAGAGCTGGGCGCTGGTCGCTACCGAGGATCGTGCCATCCATCCGGAACTGATGCGGACCATGGCCAGGCGCGCCGGCAGCGAACAGGTCGAGGTAAAGGCCAGCCATGCGGTGTTTCTGTCCCAGCCAGCGGCTGTCGCCGCGTTGATCGAGAAGGCAGCAACCGCGCTTTCCGACTGAACGCGCGGATAGCCACGACCAAGGACATTGCGGCGGATTGACCATCCGCCGCAAAGCCGCTTTCTGGCAGGGATGACGCCCGCTGTTCCTCAAGCTGTTCCCCAGGGAACATCGGTGAAGCGATCCGCCGGTAGGTTGGCGGCGCAAATCCACTTCCTCGAAGGCCAGAACCCAGAAAGATCAACCGCATGCGCCTGATTGCCTCCGCCCTCCTCGCTTTCAGTCTCACAGGCCCGGCCGCTGCCGCCGATCTCATCACCTTCTGGGACAAGCCCCAGCATGGCGGCAACAGTTTCAACCGGCTGCCGCCGGACGACGCCTATTTCAAAGCGTTGGCGGGGTACGGCGCCACCTGGGTGCGCCTCTCCTATGACAAATGGACACCGGCCGGTCGCGACTACCTGATCGGTAATGCGGACAAGTACGAGGGCATTCCGGCGGCAGACCTGAAGACACTTAAGGAAACGCTCGATCGCGCCGACAAGGCGGGCCTCAAGGTCGTCATCGCGCCGCTGTCGCTTCCCGGCATGCGCTGGGCGCAGAACAACGGCAATCGCTTCGACGGCCGCCTCTGGCAGGACAAGATCTGGTGGGACCAGGCAGCAGCCTTCTGGCAGGATCTGGCCCGCGAACTGAAGGACCATCCGGCGGTCGCCGCCTATAACATCGTCAACGAACCGGCGCCCGAAAAGAAAAACGGTCTTGCCGAACATGCCGACCTGGAGACGATGCAGGCGTGGTACGACGAAAAGGCCGGCAGCGCCGCGGACCTGAAGGCCTTCTACGAGACGGTGATCGCCGCCATCCGCGCGGTCGATCCGGCAACACCGATCATGGCGGATGCCGGCTGGTATGCGGCCGCCGACGCCTTTTCCTATTGGCCAGCCGCGTTGACGGACCAGAAGGTGCTCTACAGCTTCCACATGTACGAACCCTATGCGGCGACGAGCGCACCGAACATGAAACGCGACAAGCCCTATGCCTATCCCGGCAAAGCACCCTTCGGCGACGGCGAGGAGACATGGGACAAGGCGCGGGTCGAGGCCTATCTGGCAGAGCCAGTGCGTTGGGCAAAAGACAGGGGCGTGCCGCTCAATCGGCTGGTCGCAGGAGAATTCGGCTGCATGCGCCTCTGGTCCGGCTGCAGGACCTATCTTGAGGACGTGTTGGCCACGTTCGACAAGGACGATCTGCACTGGGCTTTCTACAGCTTCCGCGAAGACGCCTGGGACGGCATGGACTACGAACTGGGTTCGAAGAAGGTCGGGTGGAAATACTGGCAGCAGATGGAGGCCAACGAGCGCGACACCACGCCGCGCAAGGCGACACCGGAATTCGCGCCGATCAGCAAGCGGCTCGAAGGGACAGATTGACGCAGAGCGGCAAAGCACGACACACGGTTGGAAAAAAGCCCAAAACAGCTAGAAGACGGTGCATTCCTTGCGGGGCTACGCGAACTGCGCGCACCTGCTGCAACACGGGGCATGCACGTGCAGACGAACAAGGCGGCTGACGCCGAAACACACAAGCGAACCATTTCGCTATCGCGGACGCTGGCGATCGTGATGGCGGCACTGGTCGCACTGACCGCGGCAGTCATCCTCTCCGTGGTTTGGTTCATGTCGGCGGGAACCACCCGCGATCTGCTCGTTCAATCGGCCCATCTCGGCCTGGAAGCGGTGCAGACGCAAATCGGCAGCCGCTTTTCGCCCGTCGAGGATCAGCTCGCCTTTCTGGCGCGAGAGGTCGGCGCTGGCCGTCTCGATCCGAAGAATCTGCCGGAGTTCGAGCGTGTGATGACAGGCGCTCTGGCAGCAACACCGCAAGTTCGGGTGCTCTCCTTCGTCAGACCCAACGGCGATCTTATCGGGGTTACACAAGGCCCAAAGGGGGTCTTTTCCTACACCGACAAGGTCACCAGCGACAACGAGCGTTCGGAGATCGAGGAGGCGCGACGCAGCGGCACGCCCCATTGGGGACCTGTCTATTTCGTGCCCGATCCGGCGATACGAACGTCGGTTACGAACCTACAGCAGCCGGCAAGCCACAACGGCGAATTTGCGGGCGTCTTCCGCGCCACGATCACGGTCGACACCATGTCCGACTTCCTGCGCCAGATTGCCGTCTCGAACCCCGGGACGACCCCCTTCGTTCTCTATGGCCGCGATCAAGTGCTCGCCCATCCGCTGATGGCCTCGGGCCACCCGCTCCTTTCGGCCGAACACCGGTTGCCGAAGCTCGACGAGCTGGGCGATCCTTTTCTCGCCGCACTGTGGAAAGGTCCGCCCGAGACCTTCGACGATACGGACATGGAGGTGCGCGCGGTCAAGCAGGGAGATGATGGACGCGTCATCCTGACACGCGAAATCCGCGGCTATGCTCCGTCCGCGCTCATCATCGGCGTCGAGGTTCCGATCGAATCGGTCGAGAAGCCGATCTGGGATCTGCTGCGGGCCGGCATTGCCGGTCTCGTCGTGCTGTTTGTCGCGATCATCATCGCGTGGATTGTCGGCCGCCTGATCGTTCGCCCCGTCACGAGCATGGCGCGGGAGGTGCGTGCGGTCGGCATGCTCGATTTTGCCGCTCTGCGCCCGCTTCCCGGCAGCCTGTTCACCGAGCTCAACGAACAGGCCAAGGCGTACAACACGATGCTGACAGGCCTGCGCTGGCTCGAGACCTATGTGCCGAAGAAGCTCGTGCGCCATCTGATCGGCAGCGAGGATCTGGCATCGACCCAACGCACCGTCACCATCATGTTCACCGATGTGGTCGATTTCACCGCGACGGCAGAAAAGACCTGCGCCGGCGACGTGGCAGCGCTGCTCAACAGCCACTTCGACCTGCTCGGCAACTGCATCGAAAGCGAAGGCGGAACCATCGACAAGTTCATCGGTGATTGCGTGATGGCCTTCTGGGGTGCGCCCGACGCGCAGAAGGATCACGCCGACCGTGCCATCCGCGCCGCACGCGCGATCGCCAAGGCCATCGCCAGGGACAATGCGGACCGCCGTCGACAGGGCCTTCCACCGCTCCGCGTTCGGATCGGCATCCATTCCGGCCCTGTTGTCGCCGGCAATATCGGCATGACCGGACGGTCCGCCTATACCATCGTCGGCGACACCGTGAACGCCTGCAACCGGCTGGAGCAGCTCGGCAAAGCGATCGCGCCGGGTGAAGAAGTGGTGATCCTCCTCAGCGGCGAGACCTTCGATCTGGTGGCCGAGGATCGCTCCGACCTCGCCCAGCATGGCAAACATTGCCTCGCCGGGCGGACCGAAGAGACCGAGATCTACCGGCTGCGCACGGTCTAACGGCCAACTGCTCGCCGACATCAGACGGCGAGCAGCCTTTCAGCGCTTCGATTGTGGGCAAGGGCCTAGAGGTTTGCTGCTCTGCGAGCCGGTGCGATCCCCTCGACGACCAGACGGACCCGCGTGCGGTCGCGACGCAGAGTTTCGAGGCAATCATTGCCGAACCATTCCAGCGACGCATCAACCTGCGACTCGCCGGCGACCTCCGCCAGGAACCGATCATAATCGACAACCCCTTCGAAAAGTGGCGTCATGCCGCGGCGGCTGCCGGCGGCAGCGTAGACGTTGGCCGGCTCGAAGACCGTAAGGTCTGCCCGGCTGACGATGTTCTTCAGGTGGTAGTGGCGAATGTGCGGTTTCATCGTGCGGTGCACGGCGACCGGATCGTCGCCACCTTCCCACACATGCAGGGTATCGAAATTGATCGCGAAATAGGGATGGTTCACCTCTTCGATCAGCCTGTTGGTCGAGGCTGCCGTGTCAGCCAACGTCTTCGGGTGAGTTTCGGCAAGCAGATGGATGCCGTAACTGGCGGTGATGGTGCAGATCTCCTTCAGGCGCTCGACAATTTGTTGCCGCTCGTCGGCACTCACTTCGAGGCTGCCGCGGCTTCCCGCAAAGGTGCGGATCTTGCGGGTGCGCCACCGCCGGGCAAGCCGGCAAAGCTCCACCGCCTTGTGCCGCAGGGCCTCCACGTCGCCGTCGAGCGGCAGGTAGTCGCTGATCATCGGCACCGACAGGCCGTAGCCATCCAGCCATTCCGCATTGCGGTCGGCACGTGGCGCCAGATTTCGCGCATGTGCGCCCCAGAGTTCGATGCCCTGGAAGTCGTTGGCTTCGGCCCAGGCGGCGATCTCGTCGAGCGATATCAGCTGATGCCGGAAGGTGATGGTGCAAAGCGAAACTCTCATCGCGCAACTCTCTTCAATGGGGGATGGCTTTCGGCGGGGATGGCAAGATCGCACCAGAGATCGAAAGCCTCGGCGAGCTTGTTTTTCAGTTTCGTTTCGAGCCGGTCCGCCTCGTCGAGGCGCTCGAAGACAGGCTGCGCCAAGGCGCGGTCCCCGGTCTGGGCAAGCTTCATGCAGGCGTAGTGCAGGGTCTTCAGCGACTGGACCAGCGACTCGATTTCCTCACACCACCGTTCGAACTCGGCCGAAGGCAGTTTCAGCGCCCGCCAGTAGAAGGCGAAGCCGTGCTCATAGGCATATTTGCGGATGGTGATGACCGGCAGCTCCCGCACCGCCGTGCCAAGATCCGCGAGCGCGACGCCGTTCGTCCCGTCGAGATGCGCGGCAACGATTGACCGAACCGCATCGACCAGCGGATTGCAGTCCCGGACGAAGCAGGCCTCGAAATAGGCTTTCAGATCTTCGGCAAACGGCGTGCGCGCCTCGGCATTGTCGAAGACATAGCCGCCGCCGACCGTCGGCTGCATGATGGCATGGACGACCTTTTCCTTGGCGATCTCGCCTTCCCAGCGATAGTCGGGGTCGTTTACGAACCAGGTCTCGGGATCAGCCGTTTCCTGCAGCATCAGATAGTGCGGGAACGGGTTCTGGTTGAACTTGTTCTCCCGCTCCGGCAGGTGGAACATGTCGAGCATGACCATCACCGAACCCGTTTCGCTGCGCTGCTTCAGCAGGCCGGTGAGCACCGCAAGGTTGTCGAGCTTGGTGCGATCCGGGTCGTACCACTCGACGACCGAGACACCGTAAAGCCGCTCGAACCAGCCGCGAAAGAATTCCTGGGTGATGTCGGGCGCGTGATAGAGAAGCTCGAAACGCTCGCTGACCGCGAACTTCGCGTCCCAGACGCCGAAATAGAACGGCCGCTGATCGAGCCCGTTTCGCTTCAGGCCATCCGAGACGCAGCTGACGAAGCAATGAACCTTGATGTCGTAATAGGCCTCGCCGTGCACGCCTTCGTCGCTCGTCCCGCCCGTGAGCGGAAAGGCCGGCACGATGGCGGCGGTCGGCTTGGGCACATAAAGGGCAACGAGATCTGCGACCGTTTCGATCTCCTGCTTCGCGATCGCCTCTTCCGGCACCGACAGCCCGTATTCGAGCTCGAGATTGAGGAAGATTTCGAGGATCAGGACGGAGTCGAGATAGAGGTCCTCGTTGAGGCGGGCATCGAGGCCGAAGCCGTTCATATGGCCATGCGCCATCTTGTCAATGAGGACGGCCTCGATCGCCGCCAGAACTTCGCTTTCGGTCATGATGCGGCTCCCGCGATCGACTTGTTGAATTCGCCCGCCAGATGACGTGCCGCGACATCGCGACGGCTGATCTTGCCGTTCGCCTGGCGCGGAACCGCATCGATCTGCAGGATCTCCATCGGCAACTGGTGAGACGCGAGGTGCCGGCTGCACCATTCGCGCACCGCCTGCGGTGCGACTGGTGTCTCTGCGCTGAAAAGCAGCGCGACGCGCTCGCCGGCAAACCGGTCGGACTTGCGGAAGGCGACTGCGTCGGTGACCGCAGGCATGGCCATGACGGCATCCTCCACGTCCTTCGGATAGACGTTGAGGCCGGAGACATTGATCATGTCGTCCAGACGCGAAACGAAGACCAGCATGCCGTCGGCACGAAGGTAGCCGAGGTCACGCGTGTGGATCGGCGAACCGTCGCCATTTTTGACGACGATCTCACCCGCATCCTCGGCGCTGCTGCCGGTCGCCGCGATCAGATGCGGCAGGACGAAACCCATGTCGCCGGCGGACGTCACATCCGGATTGATGGCGATGCAACCGGATTCCGAGCAACCATATTGCTGGAACATGAACCGGCTCTTCGCGCGAATGTCGGCGAACCACGGGTCGGGAAGCAGCGTGCCCGAGGTCATCGTCGCGTGGATCTGTTCGCCCGCGGGCATCAGCCGCGCCAGCGTGTGCAGGATCGCCGGCGAGGAATAGAGCAGCGGCCTTTCGGTCTCGCGCAGTATCTTCAGGAGATACTTCGGGTTCGCGGTGTTGACGATGACGGGAGTCTGCCCGCGCTTCAGCGCCACCAGGATACCGCAGATCAGCCCGTAGGAATGGGTGGTCGGGCAGGCGATGACCGGCGTCATGTCCTCCGGTTCGCGGAAGGTGGCGACATAGCTCTCGATCTCGGCATCGATCTCCCGCCAGCTGCGCGCCACGCATTTCGGCGCGCCGGTCGTGCCAGAGCTCATCTGCAACAGCGTACCTTCGGACGAAGGCAACTCGGATGTTTCGAGGACTTCGGCCGTTAGGCTGTTGTAGAACAGCCGGTCGCAGCCGGCGCCGATCGCGAGCTTGCGCGCAGCCTGATACGGTGTGCCCGGATGGATCGGCAGCACGCTCGCCCCCGCCTGGCGGATGGCAAAAAACAGCGCCAGCCAATCGACCGTTTCCGAGAAGCAGACGGCGTAGCGGCCGGTATCTTGCGCGCGAAGGCCGATCTCGGCCGCGAGCTCGGCCGATCTTTTGTTGAAATAGGCCTCGTCATAGAGCCTGTCGTCGATACGGATCATGGCTTTCTCCTTCGTTGGAGCGTCCTTGCGGCCAAGGCGTTCGCCACCTCGTGGTGGTATTCCGGCTTGAGCGCGAGCAGCTTCCTCGTCATCAGGGATTCGGTCAGGATGCGGGGCTGGTCGCAGCTAAGCTGCGCCAGCCGCTCGGTCGCGGCGTGCTCCCCCTCATAGGAGGCAAGCACGGTTTGGACGCGCTGCCAGAAGAGTGCCTCCGGCAGGTCGTAGCAGTGGTCGAGAAGATGGGAGATCTCGCTGAGATTGTAGACGAACAGCGTGTCCATCACCAATTCGCGCAGCGAATCCAGGTTCTCCGTCCAATAGAACTGGTCGGGCTCCGCATCGAGGTACGCCGAATGGAGTGACAGGAAATCCGGCGCCTTTTCCGGCGCGCGCAGAAAGCTCGGCGAGAACTCGATGCTTTCGTGGAAGTCGCGCAGGATGAGCCTGACCGGCCAGCCGTCGCGATGGACGAGCAACATGTTCTGCCCATGCGCCTCGACCGCCAGGCCATGGTGGACCAGGAGGTGCCAGACGGGCAGGACCGCCACTTCGATCAGCCGGTTGATGAAGGGCATCAGACCGAAGCGCCTGATCCAGTCGTCGGCAAACGCGCGCCCGTCTGCCTCGACCATCATCAAGGCATTGAAAGGGATGACGGCCTCGCCGGGTGCGAGCGTCGCTTCCGCGTTCTCGCGCCAGATGGCTGCAACCTGTCCCGCCAAAGGTCCGTCGCCATCGGCGATGATGCCGGCAAATTCCTGCAGGATGGTCAGCGGATAACGCTCACAAAAGGCCGGATCGCCCGCAACCATCCCGGCGATCCAGCGCGAGATCACCGGTGCCGTGCAGACCGAATGCGGCTCGAGTATGCGGCGCGACGAGGTGTTGACGATGTTGAGCGGCAGCTTGATGCTCGAAGCGAGGGGCCGGTCCCGGTTCAACAGCGAGCGAACCGACTGCGTCGCCGTGTATCGGTCCCCCGCTGGACCGAGGCAAAGGACTTCGCCGGCGGCGATCCAACCGGCAAGCCGGGTCTCACGGAGCTCGCGCCATTGCCAGGGATGCAACGGTAGAAGGCCGAAGGCATCCGGCGAAACGCCGCGCTGCTGCCGTTTCGACCGCAGTTCGGACCAGATTTCCTCGCCCAGTTCCGCTTGCCAGAAGGCCTCCTCGTCGCAAGGCAGGGCCTGGCGCAGATGTTTTCGCGCGATGAGCAGCCAGACGAGCTGGAACGCTTCTCCCGTCTCCGGCCCATAGGCCGCATGGTCGGCAACGGAAAAGCCGGTGCGCGCCTTGTAGCAGGGATGATAGGGATGCCCCTCGTCAAGCGCGCCCTCCAGCTCGGAAAATGGCAAGGCGCGGCGCGGCCGAGCCGGCACACGGCGCTCGTTCCAGGCGCTGAAGGCAATCGTCTGCGTGAGTTCGTCGAGCAGCTTCCCGCGGGTCGGACCGCTGCCCGGCAGGGCGGACACCAGGTGCGCCAGCGGCGGCACGCCCCAGCCATCCGCGTCGTCGCGCATCTCCACCGATCCCGCCGCCAGTCGCAGCCGGCCAAAGGGGCCGATGGCACCGCGGCAGCGGAACTGCCGGCCCCCGAGCGACCATTGGAAGTTCGTGACATCGCCGTCCGTCTGCTCGCTGGCCTCAACGATGCCTTCGAAAAGCAGGGCGGCAACGAGCTGGCGAAGCACCCGCTCGTCCGGGCGGCCCTTGAGATCAAGAGGCAATGGCATGATCGGTCCTCGGCACGGTCAGAACGGCCGGCGCCCGGAGTGGGTTCGGCACGGGGCGATAAAGGGACGGCGCATTGCCGGATTGCAGTTCGTCCACGTCGTAGAGGCGCGTCGTCAGATTGGCCTTGGAGACGATCGTCGGCAGATCGAGGACGTGACGGGCAAAGTCGCGACCGGCTGCGGTCATTCGGGCGGCATAATGCTCCAGATGCGTGCGCAACTCGCGCAGGAGCAGGCTCTCGTCGCAGAGCCCGTCATGGCCCATGCGGCTGATCACCGAGAAGACCTGATTGACGATCAGGTAGTAGGCGAAGCGATCACGGATTTCGCTCTCGGCAAAATAGAGCGACGCGATCCTTTGTGTCTCCGGAACATGGCCGGCGATCAGGCTGCGATAGCGTTCCGAGAGGTAGAAGCCCTGATTGTCTCTGTAGTAGCTGACGCACGGATAGCCGGCGCCGACGTCCAGCAGGCTGTTTTGCTGGTGCGCTTCGAGCGCGACGCCATAGTCATCGTAAAGGCGGATCAGCGGTTCGACGGCGCAGTCGAGATAGCGGCGAAACCAGAGAAGCGACGCGTCCGCCAGGCTCTCGCCCGTGCGCGCGGCGACCGTCCGAACCAGCCGTTCGAGGCGGGAGACCTGCCCCGGAAGGGGATCGGCGGTCAGGGCCGCGACAGTGACGACGCCGCTTCCCCTGTTGCCGGAAAAGGGGTTCTCCCGCAGGATGACTTCGAAGCCGCTCTCGTTGCGCCCCGGCAGATCGAGCGTGATATAGGCGGGGTCCTGGATGATGCGGAAGTTTTTGGACCGTTCGGCAAAACCGATCCGGTCGATCAGCTTTGCCATCGCGACGCCCGCTTCGAGCTCCTGGCGACGGTTCAGGCGCACGGAGTTGGTGATGCGCACGGGCAGGGAAAACTTGAGCATCCAGCCGGCATCGGCGCCGTAAACCGTGCGCACCGATGACGTCGCGGTGAAGTCAGGGCCGGCAGGGCCGAGATGACGCAGCCGCCCTTCCCCCAGCATGCCCCGGATATCGGGATCAAGCAGCAGGGCTTCGGCCTGAAGCGGATGCATCGGCAGCAGATATTCGTCGGCGGGAAGCGCCATGCCGTCGGCATCCGGCCCGACCAGGGAGCGGACGATCTCAGGCGCTGCAAATTCGCGGGCGCAATCGTGCCTGATATCGGCGCGTTTCGCCGCGAAGTAGTGCAGCTTGAACTGGCCGCGCAGCTCCGGCGCGTAGGATTCCTGCTGCCAATAGGTCATGCCCTGGCGGCTCTTCGGCGTCGGATGCTGCCAGTGTCCGAAGACGAGCGCCTGTTCCGCTTCGATGAAGTGGTCGCCGTCCGCCGGTCCTGGCTCGGCCCTGTCGATGTAGAGCGCGGTCTGCTGGTAGCTTTCCAGCACACGCATCAGCAGTTCGAGTTCGAAACCGCGCAAGGCCTC
This sequence comes from Ensifer adhaerens, assembly GCF_002007205.1. Classification (GTDB taxonomy): domain Bacteria; phylum Pseudomonadota; class Alphaproteobacteria; order Rhizobiales; family Rhizobiaceae; genus Ensifer; species Ensifer adhaerens_D. The sequence continues at coordinate 454,810 of NZ_LAZS01000008.1, read as the reverse complement.
GGCCCTGGCCTCATCGGCCTGGCGGTAGCATTCATGCACCAGGATATGGAGCGCCGATATCAGTTCGATCTGGCGCCATGTGGCGTCGGAAACGCCCCTGCCCCAGACCCTGCCGAAGTGGTGCGGGCCGCAGAGCGACGGCGACGTCACCTCGACGCGCAGGATCATGTGCTGTCTTGGAAGAGACCACTCGACGCAGTCGAAAACGCCGCCCGCGGCGCGATGCATGGCCCGGATACCGGGGTTCACTTCGCGCAGGTAGCAGTTTGCGAAGCTTTGAAAGGTGGCGATTTCTGCGATTTGCCTAGACGATTGCATCCTGTCGATCCTCGGCACGCGACACGCACAGCCGCGCATTTGCGTTGGCGCTTTCGACCAACACATTGAATTTTCTTGTCGGAACTGGTTTGCGAACGGTCCGCTTAGCCGGCCGGTTGCCAGGCAAGCGGGCCGGGCTCTTCCTTGAACGCGAAGCGCAGAAGATGGCTTTCGATCACCGATTTCGTGTCGGCGAGATTGGCATCGTCGGGCGAGCTGGCGCGGATGCCCAGGCCATCGGCTGCGGCCTTTAGATAGCCGGTGCCGCAGGAGAACCGGAGCTCGGCGCGATCGCCCGCCTGTTCAACGTCGATCTTGTGGGCGAAATGCTTGCACAGTTGCGTCAGGTATTTCTGGCCGTCTTCCGTCGCAAAATGGGTGGTCGCTTCTTGCATTGGAACTTCCTGTCTATCGGCTTTCGCTGCCCGGGCGGCCGGAAATGACCGCCTGAGCGTCTTGGGTGCTGCCGCCCGGGAGGATCCGGCAGCAATAGTCGGGACCGTCGCGCTAAAAACTCGCTCTGGCGGTCAGGATGAAGGAACGGCCCGGCTCGTAGAGTGGCGTTACCGCTTTGAACTCCTGGCCGTAGGTTGCCCGGTCCGAATAGGTCTCGTCGAAGATGTTCTTCAGTTCCGCCCGCAGCGTGAGATTGGTCCGCTGCGGTGGCACATATTCGACAAACGCGTTAAAGACCTGATAGCCTTCCAGCGCGCTGCTGCCGTGAGGAACATCGTCGTAGTCGAGCGCAATTTCCGCATCGGCGCCGAGGGTGACGCCCCAGTCCGCCAGCGTGTGGACTGCCTGCAAGGTAATGATCTGGCCGGCCGGGGTGGCAAGATAGGTGCCGAGATCGGAGTCCGCGGGCTTGCCGTCGATTTCGACGTCGATATTGGCGTATTTCACCTTGAAATAGCCATCTCCCCAGGTGTAGCCGCCGCCGATCTCGAAGCCCCGCGAGCGGACGTCGTGCGCGTCGATCCCCTTGGTGACCGCAAAACGCGGCGTGCGGGCGTCATCGATATCCGTCTGGAAAACGCTGCCTTCGACGGTGAAGCCGTTGTAGTTTGCCTCCAGCCCGAGGATGTAATTGTCCGCCGTCACCGGCTTCGGGCCCTGTCCATAATCCCACTTGGGATTGATGATGAAGTTTTCGGCAAGCGGTATGCCGGCCCAGACATGCGAATAGCCGGCCTTGGCCGTCAGCAGGTCCTCGATCAGATCGTATTCACCCGAAACATTGCCGCTGAAGCCGGAATTGGTCCACTCCTGACCGGTGGTTCCGGTGAAGTGCTGATTGTCGCCGCGGGCGCCAAAGGAAAGGCGCGTTCGTTCCCACGGCTCGAGCCGTGCTTGGGCGTAGAAGCCGAGGTTGCGGGCCTTTTCCGAGCCGGAATCGAACATGTCCCTGAGTTTCGCCTCGTCGTCGTAGAAGTCGATGCCGGCGATCACGTTGCCGATGTCGAGGGAGAACTTGTTCTCGAACTTGCCGTTGAAGCCGTCCGATGCACCGATCCCCTGGTAGCTGACGGGTAGACCGGGCGCCGGCTTCGGAAAAACAGGCACTTCGACTTCGGTCTTGCTGTAGGCAAGCAGCAGCGTCGGATCCCACCACCCCTCGGGCGTGCTGTCGGTATAGGTGAAGACCGTGTTGCCGCGTTCGAGCGTATAGTCGCGGATAGGCGGCTCCCACGGCTTGCTGCCCGTCGTCGACCCCATGTTGGCCCGGAACGGACGCGGTGCATCGTCCCTTATGCTGTCGTGGCTGATCTCGAAGCGGTCGCCGCTGTCGAACTCGTAGGCGAGTTTGCCAAGCCCGCTCAGGAGGTCCGTGGAGGTACCTTGCACCTCCTGGCCGTTGCCGGCCGTGAAATCGTTACCCTTGCCGAAATTGAAGTAGCCGAGGAACTCGAGCCCGTCCTGCATGCCGTAGGCCGAGAGCCCCGTCGTCACGGTGTCGCCGTTGAAATTGTAGCTGGACGTGACGAAGCCGCCGAAGCCGTCGCCATCCAGCAGATCGCGTGCATCGATCGTTTCATAGGAAATAGCACCGGCAAGCGCCCCCGGGCCGGCATCGGCCGGCGCAACGCCGGCATCGACGCTGACCGTTTTCAGAAGGCCCGGATCGATGAGGTTCGTGCCGTTGTGATGGAAGACCTTGTTGTTCTGGCGGCCGCCATCCATCGTCACGGCAAGGCTGGTTTCCTCGATACCGTGGACATAGACCTTCTGCGACATCGGCAGCGAGCTGCCGACCGAAATGCCGGGCTCGCCCGAAAATACATCGGCAATGTCGGCCGGGTTCTTCCGCTTAAGGTCTTCCGACGAGATGACGATCTCGCCGGCACCGAGCGGACCGGCACCGAAAGCCGAGATCGGATTGAGCACCGTTGCGCCGTCCGTGGCGACCGCTTCGCTGCCGCCTGCCGAGAGAGGCGCGCCGACCAGCGCGGTACCACCCGATATGCTGTAGGAAATGCCGGTGCCGGAAAGCAGCCGCGCAAGCGCCTGGTCGACCGTGAACGTTCCGCTAACTGTGGCCGAGCGAAGTCCCTGCGAGGTTGCGGCCGCCAAGGTCACTTGTAGGCCGGACTGCCGTCCGAAGGCATTCAGCGCGCTGGCAAGCGGCTGGGAAGGGATGTCGAAAGCGCGGGCATTGCCGACGCGGGATGTAGACTGCTGGGCCGACGCGGTGGAAACGGGTATCAGGGCGAGGGACGAAAACGCGGCGATCGCCGTCGTCGTCAGCAGGCGTCCTCCGCCGTGGCGACGTCCTGCCTTGAAAATCAGATGTCCCTTGCGGCGTTTCGGCAAACGCATTCTACCCCCGTCTCGGCATCCCGCACCGCCTTGCAGGCGTGCGTTTCCAACCAAAGACGACCGGCTCCGGATTTTTTTTCACCGGCGCGCGATTTTTTCCTGATTTTTTGACTCCAATTAAAATTGGGTCAGAACCCGGCCATAGGACGTCACCGCGCGCACCTTGCCGCCGAAGGGCTGCACCAGCGCCTGGAGCGCACGATCAGGATCCTTCAGGTCGTAGACGCCGGTCACGCGCTGCCCTGCAAGACCGGGCTGCGGAACGGCGATCCAGGCGGAATGGTAGCGCTGCAGCCGCTCGGCGGCCGCAGCAACGGTCACGTTGTTGACGAACATCCTGCCGCTTCGCCACGCGCCGATCTCGTCCGGCGCGATTGCGCTTCGCGAAACTGCGCCGGTCGCATGGCTCACCGTCGCCATTTCTCCCGGCGCCAGCTCGAAATTCTGTTTGTGTTCGTTGCCGCTGTAGGAGACGGCAACCGTGCCATGCGCCAGTTCGACCGTGGTTTCCGTGCTCGCCAATTGCACGTCGAACGCAGTGCCGAGCACGGAAACCTCGACGCCGCCCGCCTCGACCACGAAGGGACGCGAAGGATCGCGGGCGACGTTGAAATAGGCTTCGCCCTTCAGAATCCTCACATGGCGGCTGCCGGCACCGATTTCGGTAGCGATGGCGCTGCCGCCGCCCAGTTCGACGGTCGTTCCGTCCGCAAGCGCGATCGTCCTGGATTGCGCGGTATCGGTGACGTGATCCGCGTGCCACCACAGGAACAGGGACGGCAGCGAGACGAACAGGGCGAGGCAGGCGGCGAGCGCGAAAACCGCCGCCCCCGCCACAAGCCCCCCGGCCATGCGGCGGCGGGACGACCGTTCGCGCGCAATCTGCGGCTTTGCTCCGCGCCAGAGGTGTTCGTGGGCAGGCGGCACTTCGCCCAGAAGCCGCCAGGTTTTCAGCGCCGCCTCCCAGGATCGGGCATGCAGTTCCGACCGACTGAGCCAGACCTGGAAAGCCGCTTCGGTATCGCGACAGTTGGGGCGCGCCTTCAGTTCGAGGAACCAGTCCATCGCTTCTTCGAGCAACGCTTCCGGAATGTGGTTGTCCTTGCTCAAAGCTTTGCCTGCTACCTCGGTGGTCGATGCGACACTATCGGATTCACTCGGTTTGTCACAAAGACGAATAGCGCCGGATTTTTTTTCACGACCCCCCTAAAATTTCTATGAGGTATTGCCCGCCAGGGTTGTCGCGACGCGCATCATGGCGGTGCGGACGTGGCGATGCGCCGTCGCAACCGAGACGTCGAGGTGAGCGGCAATCTCCTCCAGCGTGTAGCCGCCGAAGCGATGCATCTCCAGCGCCACCCTGACCTGTTCGGGAAGGTTGCCGAGGGCGATCGAGACCTGCCGGATTTCGTCGGCCGCGACGACGATATCTTCAGGCGACGGCGTCTCGATCGGCATAGACCAATAAGGCGGTTCGCTTCTTTCTTCCCGGACCTCGAGCTTGCGCCGCTTGATGAGGTCGAGGGAAAGATTGCGGACGATCCTGTAGAGATAGGCGGGCAACAGGCCGGACGATTTTTCGGAAGAGACCCCAGTTGCGTTCGCCGGCGTGAACCGGATGAACGCCTCCTGCACGATATCCTCGGCCGTTTCGCGGGATCCGACGATACGCGTTGCGTAGGCAACCAGGGCGGTACGATTGGCGAAATAGACCTGATGGCGTGTTTCCATGTCGACCATGGTGTCTGATCCGATCAAAACAACTTCGATTTGACATCCAGCGCCGCCCGCACTGGCTGCCGAGATACGATCGCCTAGCCGGCCGGCCGCACGAACGGCGTGTCTCTTAGCACGCGTAAATAAACTTGTCTTTAATACTCATGTTATTTTTTCAAGACCCACCCGCACCGCCGGATGCCGGGAGCTCGGCGCCGATCCGGCCCCGGCCCGGGCGCAACTCGCGAACAAGATCGATCAGCGCCCTGAGCTTTGCCGGCACATGCCGCCGGCCGGAAAAATAGAGGCAAAGCCCGTCATAAGGCGGCGTCCAGTCATCAAGCACCGGCACGAGCCGCCCGGCTGCGACGTGCTCTTGCACCGCATGATCGGAGAGATAGGCCAGTCCTGCGCCGCAAAGCGTCGCCTCCAGCATCAGGTCGCTGTCGTCGAGGATGAGCGGCCCCGGCACGTCGATTTCGACGCTTTCTCCGCGGCGGTTGAACTCCCAGTGGTAGATCCTGCCGCTCGCCATGCGCGCACGGATACAGGCATGCTGCAGGAGGTCGCCTGGTCGCCGCGGCACTGATCTTTGCCGAAAATAGTCCGGCGAACCGACCACGATCATGCGCGACTGGTGGAACACCGGAACCGCGATCATGTCCGGCGGAACCGCTTCGGCCAGCCGGAAGCCGGCGTCGAAGCCGAGCGCGATGATATCGACCAGCGCGTTGTCCGTCGCGACTTCCAGCGTCATCTGCGGGTAGCGCTTCAGATATTCGACGAGCAGCGGCCGCAGCACCATCTTGGCCGCCCCTGGCGACGTGTTGAGCCGGAGCGTGCCGGTCGGTCGCGCCTGCGATTCCGTCACCCGCTCGACCGCCCCTTCGATGGCTGCAAGGGCGGGAAGGACCTCGGCAACGAAACCCTCGCCCGCCGCCGTCAGCGCCACCGATCGTGTCGTCCGATTGAACAGGCGCACGCCCAGCCGCTCCTCCAGCGCCAGCACCGCATGGCTCAGCGACGATGACGAGACGCCGAGCTCCCGCGCGGCGGCGCGGAAACCGCCAAGCCGCGCAATCGTCGTCACCGCCTCAAGTTCCGAGAGGCTCGCCTTCACTGCTCTATTTTCCTCATCAGCCTGTCTTTGATTGATGATCTTATCCTGACGGTCGCCCGGATGCATATCCCCTTCATCGCAACAGGAAAACGGACGATGAAACTTATCGAACAGATTTACGTCGACGGCGCCTTCGCAACGCCTCATGGCAGCGAGCGCTTCGATCTTTTCAATCCCGCCACCGAGGAAAAGATCGGCGAGGTACGCCTCGGCGATGCCGAGGACGCCCGCGCCGCCATTGCCGCCGCCAGACGTGCCTTTCCGGCGATGAGACGGACGGAACCGGCCGAGCGCGTGTCCCTGTTGCTGGCATTGCGCGATGCCGTCGCCGCCAGGGCCGATGCGCTCCGCGCGGCCATGGCCACCGAATACGGCGCGCCGCAGTCCTTCCTCGCCTTCTCCGTGCCCCATGCCGCCGGCGTGTTCGAGGCCGCCGCGAAAACCGTGGCCGACTATGCCTTCACGCGCAGGATCGGCAATGCCGACGTGATCATGGAACCGGTCGGCGTGGCGGCCGCCATCACGCCGTGGAACAGCAACATCGGCTTCATCTGCACCAAGCTCGCCACCGCGATCGCCGCCGGAACGAGCATCGTGATCAAGCCGTCGGAAATGAGCGCGATCCAGACCCAGACGCTGCTCGAAGCCCTCCACGAAGCCGACTTGCCACCCGGGGTCCTCAACGTCGTCAACGGCCACGGCCACGTCGTCGGCGCGGAGCTCAGCCGGAATCCGGACATCGCCAAGATCACCTTCACCGGCTCGACAACGACGGGACGGACGATCCTGCGCACCGCCGCAGAGACCTTCAAACGCGTAACGCTCGAACTCGGCGGCAAGGGACCGCAGATCCTGCTCGACGATGCCGACCTCGATCGCGCCATCCCGCACGTTCTCGCCTCGGCCTTTCGCAACAGCGGACAGGCCTGCATCGCCGGAACGCGGTTGCTGGTTTCGAAAAGGCGATACGTGGAAATCAACACGCGTCTCGCAGAGGCCGTCGCGACACTCAAGGTCGGCCCCTCCAGCGATCCGGCGGCCGACATCGGCCCGATGGTAAGCGCCAGGCAGTGGGAACGGGTCCAGTCCTATATCCGTCTCGGCCAGCAAGAGGGCGCGACCCTTCTGGTCGGCGGCGAGGGTCGGCCGGACGGACTGGAGCGCGGCTGGTTCGTCCGCCCGACCGTCTTCACAGACGTCACCAACGATATGCGGATTGCGCGCGAAGAGATCTTCGGTCCGGTGCTGAGCGTGGTTCGCTACCGGGACGAGGACGAGGCGATCGCTATCGCCAACGACACGGACTACGGCCTGCAATCCTATGTTCTTGGCAGCGATGCCGAGCACATGCGCGCCGTTGCCCGCCAGCTTGAGGCCGGGCGGGTGGTGATCAACGAAGCGCCGGCCGACGCCCGGGCACCGTTCGGCGGTTTCAAGCATTCCGGGATCGGCCGCGAGTTCGGTCCGTTCGGCCTTGAGGCCTTCCTCGAACCGAAGGCGATCATCGGCTAGAAGGCGTGGCAGCGGCAAGCCGAAAAACGAAGACGGCGGCCCCTTGCGAAGGCCGCCGCATTTTCTCGTCAAGATCCGCCCAGCGTTATGCGGGCTGCTGCTCTTCGCGCGTCTTCACCAGGCTCCAGACCACGCCCGAAGCGATGATCGCGAAGGTCACGCCGAGCGACAGAGCCGCCGGGAACTTCTCGAGCCCCAGGAGATCGGCGACGAAGATCTTCGATCCGATGAAGATCAGGACGACGGCGAGCGCCGGCTTCAGGTAGCGGAAGCGATGGATCATCGCGGCAAGAGCGAAGTAGAGCGCACGCAGACCGAGGATAGCGAAGATGTTCGACGTGTAGACGATGAACGGATCGGTGGTGATCGCGAAGATCGCGGGAACCGAGTCGACAGCGAAGATCACGTCCGCAACCTCGACCATGACCAGCGCCATGAAGAGGGGCGTGATGAACCAGGTCATCTTGCCGGTCTTGGGGTTGACGAGCTTCACGAAGAAGCGCTCGCCGTGATGTTCCTCGGTGACGTTGAAACGGCTGCGCATGAAGCGCACGAGCGCATTGTCCGAGACGTTGGGCTCGGCCTCCTTCATGACAAGCATCTTGATGCCGGTGAAGACGAGGAACGCGGCGAAGATATAGAGAACCCAGGAGAATTCGGCGACCAGTGTCGCGCCGACGCCGATCATGATCGCGCGCAGCACGATGACACCGAGGATACCCCAGAACAGCACGCGGTGCTGATAGATACGCGGAACGGCGAAGAAGGAGAAGATCAGCGCGATGACGAAGACGTTGTCGAGCGCGAGCGTCTTTTCGACGACGAAGCCGGTCATATAGGCAAGACCGGAATCGGCACCGAGATACCACCAGACGAAACCGCCGAAACTCAGGCCGAGGACGATATAGAAGGCGGAAAGCTTCACGCTTTCAGCAACGCCGATCTCCTTGTTCTCCTTGTGGAGAATACCAAGGTCGAACGACAGGATGGCGATGACAAGGGCGAAAAAGCTCGCCCACAACCAGAGCGGCGTTCCCAGCCACACTACAGACATGAAGGAATAATCCACAGACGGGTCCCCATTCGGCACATGTTGTCGGAATAAGGTCCGACATCGCAAGAGTGCCGAAGCTCTCGCCAGAGGGGCCCGGACCAGCGGGTTAGGCGGGAGATAGGAACTCGGTTTTTCCGCATCAAGTACGACACTGCGATTTTTTTCGTGTAGGGAGTGGGAACGATCCGCGGCCGGTCACACGTGACTTTCGGGAGGTAATATGGAAGACAGCGCTGCACGCTTCGAGTGGCGAGGAGCGTTTGAAAACAAGGAGCTGAACGCCCTGCACGCCGAATGCTTCGAGCATGCATTGAGCGACGACGACTGGTGGACCCAGGTCAATCGCTTCAGTCTGGGCTGGGTCTCGATGCGTATCCCGGGCACGCTTGCCGGCTTCGTCAATGTCGCCTGGGACGGGGGCGTCCACGCCTTCCTGCTCGACACGATGGTGACGTCTTCGTTGAGGCGCAGAGGCTATGCCGCGCGGCTCGTCGAAGAGGCGGTGACACACGCCAGGGCCTCGGGCTGCGAATGGCTGCATGTCGACTTCGATCCGCATCTGCGCGATTTCTATTTCGGCCGTTGCGGCTTCGTGCCGACGGATGCCGGTCTCATCCGCCTTCGATAAAAAAATCCTCCAGTACAGCGCCATTGAGAATGGTCGCCCTCGCCGCTTGCGCAATGTGGTGGCTTGATGAACTTCCTATATAAAGCGAACACGACCGTTCGACGTTTCCGCCACGACAAGGACCGATTTGATGACCGAAAAATCCCCCGCCGACAATTTCCCTGCCGGCTACGACGTTCCCAAGGCCTGGACCTGGGACAAGAGCAATGGCGGAACATTTGCCAGCATCAACCGTCCGATCGCCGGCCCGACCCAGGACAAGGATCTTCCTGTCGGCAAGCATCCGCTGCAGCTTTACTCGCTGGCGACGCCCAACGGCGTCAAGGTCACGATCATGCTGGAAGAGCTGCTGGCCGTCGGCCATAAGGACGCCGAGTACGATGCCTGGCCGATCCGCATCGGGGACGGCGACCAGTTCGGCTCCGGCTTCGTCGACATCAACCCGAACTCCAAGATCCCGGCGCTGATGGACCATGCGCCAAGGGGCGGCGGCGCGCCGGTGCGCGTGTTCGAATCGGCGTCCATCCTCACCTATCTCGCCGAGAAGTTCGGCGCCTTCCTGCCGAGCGAGCTTCGCGCCCGCACCGAAACCTTGAACTGGCTGTTCTGGCAGATGGGCTCCGCACCGTTCCTCGGCGGCGGCTTCGGCCATTTCTACGCCTATGCGCCGATGAAGATCAAATACGCCATCGACCGTTACGCGATGGAGGTGAAGCGCCAGCTCGACGTGCTCGATCGCCACCTCGCCGAAAACCGGTTCCTCGCCGGCGACCAGTACACCATCGCCGACATGGCGACCTGGCCCTGGTACGGTAATCTGGCGCTGGGCCAGGTCTACGGCGACGCCGGCACCTTCCTCGAGGTTCAGAGCTACGAGCACGTCCAGCGCTGGACGGCCGAGATCGCCGCCCGCCCGGCCGTCAAGCGCGGCCGCATGGTCAACCGGCTGAGCGGCGATCCATCCGAGCAATTGCATGAGCGGCACGACGCCTCCGACTTCGAGACGAAGACGCAGGACAAGATCGTCGAGAAGCAGACCGCGTAAGGAGAATAGAATGGCAAAGCTGGCTGATATGACGAAACACCGGGGGTTTCCCTACGCCATGCCGGGCACGGGCATCCAGTTCGTCATCCGTCGGGCCAATCCCAAGGGGGCGACGCCGATCAAGGCGTTGCCCCGCCATGCCCGGCCCGGCTCTGGGGCGCACCGCATCGATGCTGCCTTCCTCCACGCCCTCTGGCATCATTTCGGCGCGGAACCATTCGAGCGCGGCAATCTCGATGCCGCCCGGCTGAACCTCCTGTTCGGACGCGAGGTGCTGCCGGTCGACAAGGATTTCGATCCCGTGTCCTATGAAGCGTTGCTCATCATCAACGAGAAGGTTGCCCGCCAAAGCTTCCCGGAATCGTTCGAAGACGTATTCGAGGTGTGATGTCGGCGGCGGCCTGGCCGCCCCAACTATTCGAGGTGGCGCACCGCTCGCCGGTGCGCCTTCTCTTTTTCTCGGGTCACGCGCCGAGTGCGCCGGTCATCGCAAGCACGTCCTTCAGCGGGACGAGGCCCTTCATCGCGCCGCTGCCGGCGGCAGGTTCGCCATCCTCGATCGCGAGGGCGAAGCGAAACGCCGGATCGGCTTCGATGCGTCGGCGCAAGGCGTGGATGCGCGGATAGTTGCGCTCGTAGTCCTTCGGATCGATCGCCTCATGGAAGTCGACCCAGCGGGCCACGCCGGCAAAGACCGCATCGGCAAGCGTCGGACGATCGCCGAGCAGGTAGTCGCTATCGCTCATCATCGCTTCCAGTTGCTGGTGGCGCTTGGCGACGAATTCGCGGCCGAAGGCGCGCAGCGTCTCGCGGTATTCGTCGCTGGCGTCCTCCGCCTCCAGCGCCACCCACATCGAAAAGAAGGCGCCGGTAAAACCGGTGTTGAGGAAGGCGATGAACTGGTGCATGCGGTCCGCCTCGAAGGTGCCGGGCGCGAAGCTGATGCGACGCTCGCGATCGCGCGCCTCCAGCCACAATGCGATCGCCATGGTTTCGGTCAGCACTTCGCCCTTGTCGGTCACCAGAACGGGCGTCTCCACCCGACCGTTGAACCGCTCGTAGGCTTCGGTGCGCATATCCCCGAGCATGTCGACGCGGGTCAGTCGATAGGGCTGGCCGAGCCACTCGAAGGCGGTGACCAGGCCGGCGGAGCTTCCCAGCGGAAAGCCTGAGGTGAAGATCGGTTCAGAGACAGAGTGCATGGTGTCGTTTCTCCATTGTTGATGTCATGGATATATCGACGTGGACGGCGCCTCTGTAGTCGGCCGAACCTGAACTTATCGTCTGCATATGTGGACGATAGATGACGGCCTTTGGCGAACCGTGCCGGAGTTTGGCCGAACGCCATTGCAGGCGGTCGGGATCTTGTCGGGATCGGCCCCTGACAGGGGCCCGCCACTAGGCGGAGCGAGCCGGAGACGGATAGAGGCCGCCTTCGTCGGCATCGACCGTGATCGACAAGGTCACATGCCGCGGCCGCGTCACCGCGAACAACACCGCCTCGGCGATGTCCCGGTTCGTCGCCGCCGCGCCCTTCTCCCGACTGCCGGCCTCCTCCCATGCGCCATCAAGCGGCGAGATGTCTTCGAGGTATGGCGGATGGACGACGATCGAGCGGATGGGCGTACCGGCGAGCTTCTGGCGCAAGCCGTCGGCCAGTGCCGCCTGCGCCCGCTTGGCGGCATAGAACGGCACGGACACGGAGTGGAGCGCCGCGTTTGGCAGGCCGCTGATCGAGCCGATCGTAACGATATCCGGCCGGGGCGAGTGACCGAGCAGGGGCAGCAGTCCCTGGGTGAAAAGGAAGGTCCCGGTAACGGCCGCATTGACGACGCCGAACACCGCGTCTTCAGGATGATCCTCGTCACTGTCCTCGAGCCACATGGCGCCGTTGTTCACGAGGATATCGACGTGCCCGTACTCGGCCTTGATGCTTTCGATCGCCGTAGCCACGCTTTTCGCATCCGCAAGGTCGAGTGCAACGGTTTGAACCCGTCGCTCAAAGTTTCCGGCGATCGTGGCAGCCACGTCCTTGAGGGCGCTCTGGCTGCGCCCGCACAACACGAGATCGCACCCCGCCTCGGCGAGGGCAAAGGCCAGCGCCGCGCCGAGGCCGCGACCGGCACCGGTCACCACCGCAACAGTTCGATTCAGTTGTTTCATCTCTATCCCCTTAAGCGTGCGGGAGAAGGCTCCCCGCGCCACACATCGAGGCCGCACAGTTAGGTATCACCGGTTGAATTTCCAACGGAAAAGCACCGGATGCGACGACCCGGCGCACGTGCCTGCGACGCGCATTCCGTCAGGCAAAGGCATCCGCTAGCAAAGTTTCGGGTGGAGAAACGGGGCCGCCGACCTATCTCGCAGGGCAGGTGGCGAAGGAAACGGGCCGTCCGGCTTGAAACGAAAGGAACGCGTAATGGCCAAGAACACTATCTGTCTCTGGTACGACAAGGACGCCGAGACCGCCGCTCGCTTCTACGCCGAGGTCTTTCCCGACAGCCGGGTCAGCGCCGTGCACCGCGCGCCCGGCGACTATCCGTCCGGCAAGGCAGGTGACGTGTTGACGGTGGAGTTCAGCGTCGCCGGCATCCCCTGCCTCGGTCTCAACGGCGGCCCGATGTTCAAGCACAACGAGGCCTTCTCGTTCCAGATCGCCACCGATGACCAGGAGGAGACCGACCGCTACTGGAACGCCATTGTCGGCAATGGCGGAAAGGAGAGCGCCTGCGGCTGGTGCAAGGACAAATGGGGCATTTCCTGGCAGATCACGCCAAGGGTCCTGACCGATGCCCTGGCGGCCGGCGGCGCCGAGGCAAAGCGCGCCTTCGAGGCGATGATGGACATGGGCAAGATCGACGTTGCCGCGATCGAGGCGGCACGGCGCGGCTGAGACGTCTTCCCCGACGGAACTTTCTGGCCCGCGCCGGCTTACCCAAGGGAGCGCGGGCCGTGTCAACCGGACGCGACAGGGATGGCGAACATGGCGGTTTTTCCGGTTTCCCGCCATGGCCAACGCAACGGCAGTCGAGCGCCCTACCTGTCCGGTTCGCCTCACGCTGTCGGCGATGCTTCGCCGGCAGCATGAGCCGGGTCCGAGGTGCCGACCGTTCCGGTAGCCCGCTGAGCCGGGATCAGGCGCTCAGGATATCGCGAAGCGCCTCGCCGACGCCGGTCGCCGACTGCGGGTTCTGGCCGGTGATCAGCCGTCCGTCGACAACCACCTTCGATGTCCAGTCCGCCGCCGGGTGATGAGTTGCCCCGCGTTCCACAAGCGTGCTCGCGAGCAGGAAGGGCACCGTCTTGTCGAGGCCGACGGCGCGCTCCTCGGAATCGGTGAAGGCGCTGACGTTGCGACCGGCGACCAGATAGCGGCCGTCCGAAAGCTTGACGTTCACGAGCGCTGCCGGACCGTGGCAGACCGCCGCAACGGCGCCGCCGGCCTCGAAGACCGAGCGGGTGACACGGTCGACGGCGCTGCTTTGCGGCAGATCCCACATGGCGCCGTGGCCACCGGCGAAGAAGACGGCTGCGTAGCGCGAGGGGTCGACATCGTCGAGCCTCGCGGTCGTGCGGATCGCGACCCGAAACGTCTCGTCGTTCCAGTACCGGGCATTGGTCTTGTCCTCCAGATCGAGGCCGTCGACCGGCGGCTCGCCACCCTTGATCGATGCGAACTCGACGGCGATGCCGGCGGCCTCGAGCACCGCCAAGGGATGGGTGACCTCGCCGAGGTAGAAGCCGGTCGGCTGGCCGCCATCGCCCTTGGTGCCATGGCTGGTAAGGACAAAAAGCACGGGTTTTTTCGGACTGGCGCTTGTGTTCGGCATCATTTTCTCCTGGTTGAAGCGGGCCTGAGATTGCGGCCGTCGATTGATACTGCTTATCTATTGCTTCGCTTTGCGGCGATAAATGCGCCGCCGCGGAAATGATTTGGACTTTGGAGGCAAGAATGCGACGTTTCGATCACCTCGCCGACGTCGAGGCCTTCATCACCGTCACGGACAAGGGATCGCTGACCGCCGGCGCGGTTGCGCTGGCCACCACGCCATCCGTGCTCAGCCGGGCAATCACCCGCCTCGAAACCAGGCTCGGCACGCAACTGCTGCGGCGCACGACACGGCGCATCAGCCTTACGGAAGCGGGCAGCACCTATCTGGAGCAGGTCCGCGCAGCCTTCGAGACGATCGATCAGGCCGAACGGGCCGTGCAGGGCGAAGGCGCCTTGGCCGGCCGGGTCCGTCTCAGCGTTTCCACCACCTATGGGCATTTCCGCCTGCCGGAGAAACTGACGCGGTTTGCACTCAGCCATCCCGGCGTTACGGTCGAATTGTCGATCGCCAACCGCAATGTCGACCTTGTCGCCGAAGGCTATGACCTCGCCATTCGCCTCGGCCAGCTTCCCGATAGCGGCATGATCGGGAGGAAGCTTGCGGATGCGCCGTTAAGGCTGGTGGCCTCTCCCGATTACCTCGCCCTGCGCGGGACGCCGCAATCGATCGAAGATCTTTCGGCCCATACCTGCCTGCCCTTCGTCATGCCGAGCACCGGCCGGCCGGCCCCCTGGCTGTTGCGGGTCGATGGTTTAGATGTCGACTGGGTACCCCAAGGCTCCGTTCAAGTCGAAGACGATGTTCTCGGCACCGTATCGCTGGCCGAGGCGGGTCTCGGCATCTGCCAGACCTATGACTTCGTCGTGCGGGATCGGCTTTCTCGCGGAAGCCTGGTCGAACTGCTGCCGGCGTTCGGCGGACGATCGCGTCCCTTCTCGCTCATCTATCCGCCCCATCGCCATCTCTCGGCCGCTACACGGGCGTTGATTGATTGCCTTTTGGAATAGACGCAGCCTGAAGCAAGTTTTGACTTCAATGGTCCTTGCCTGGACCGGCTCTTCCGCGGGGTTGATCGAGGACAGCGAAGACGCTTAGCGCGAACCTTGCCGCTTGCCGAGATCGGCAAACAGGGGAACGCGATCC
Source organism: Ensifer adhaerens (assembly GCF_002007205.1). GTDB lineage: Bacteria > Pseudomonadota > Alphaproteobacteria > Rhizobiales > Rhizobiaceae > Ensifer > Ensifer adhaerens_D. The sequence goes on along the minus strand of NZ_LAZS01000008.1, from coordinate 439,624 downwards.
GAACCTGCGATCGCGGATGGCCGCGCCGGTCAGGCTTACGGACCATCACCTCCATGATGACGGCCCGCGCGCCTGCGGCTCGTCTCAGCCGTGCCAGTGCGAGCAGCGGATCACGTTGCAGAAATTGCCGCGATGGAAATGCGGCTCCCTGTCGGCGATGACGTCGGCCTTGACGTTGCCGAAGGTCGTGTGGGGCTTGTGCTTGATGCCGTCGTAGAAGGCCTGGATGATGTCCTCCTTGAAGGTCGGCGTGCGCGGGAAGGCGCGAACCACCGCCTCGCGCTCGGCGTCGGAATATTGCCTGTAGGTGAGGCCGAGCACGTCCATCTCGACGCCTGCGGTCACCAGTGCCACGACCGGATGCATGTGTTCGGGCACGCCCGGGGTCGTATGGAGCGCAATTGCCGTCCACACCGCGTAGGCATCTGCCTCCGAAATACCGTGGCTGCGCAGGAAATCGCGGGCGGCATGGGCGCCATCGACTTCGAAGCGCTCGTTCTGGCTGCTGTGGCTCGGCATCAGGCCGATGTCATGAAACATTGCGCCGGCATAAAGCAGCTCGCGGTCGAAGGTCAGCCCACGATGAATGCCGGCGAGCGCACCAAAATGGTAGACGCGGCTCGAATGGTTGAAGAGCACCTCCGTCTCCGTATCGCGGATATGCTCCGTGATGGCCCTTGCCAGTTTGCTATCGGGAATGGCGGCCTCTTTGGCGATGAACGGCATGTGCTTTCTCCTTGCGGTTTCCACTCGCCAGCAGGGTAGAAACCGACTAGATTGTCTGCAATCGCCGTAACACGGCAAATACAGACAAATACGGATCGAGGCGGACGCAAATGCAGCAGACGACGAGAACAATCGTGGTGGTGGCGCTGCCCGGCGTACAGCTCCTCGACGTCTCGGGCCCGCTGGATGTCTTTGCCGAAGCGAACGCGCAGGTCGGCCGCGAGGCCTATCACCTGCTCGTCGCCGCAGCAGAGCCGGGGCCGCTGCGCAGTTCGTCCGGCGTCCGGTTGATGGCGGACCGCACCATCGGTCATGGTTTCGATGAAACGATCGACACATTGCTTGTTGCCGGATGCCCGAATGCAGCGGAAGTTCCGGCGGATGGCGTGGTTCTGGATTGGCTGCGGCTACACGCGCCAACTGTGCGGCGCTATGGCTCGGTCTGCAGTGGCGCCTTTTTCCTTGCGGCGGCGGGGCTGCTTGCGGGACGGCGGGTGACGACGCACTGGGCCGTGGCCGAAGAGCTCGCGCGGCGTTTCCCCGATGTGACCGTCGACGAAGATTCGATCCATGTGAGCGACGGGCCGCTGCGCACGGCCGCCGGCGTGACGGCCGGACTGGACCTGGCGCTAGCGCTGGTCGAGGAGGATCTCGGGCACGAAATCGCCAAACGGGTGGCGGGCCAGCTGGTGATGTTCTTCAAACGGCCCGGAGGGCAGATGCAGTTCAGCCGCAAGGGCGAGGCGGCACCGGCCGGCCGCTCCGCGCTCCAGGAATTGCAGCGCTGGATCGCCGGCAATCCCGCACAGGACCACAGCGTCGCCAGCCTCGCGAGGCGTATGGATCTCAGCCCGCGCCACTTCTCCCGGCTTTTCCGCAGCGAGGTCGGTATCACGCCGGCAAGCTGGGTCGAGGAGGCGCGGGTGCACGCGGCCCGCCGCCTTCTCGAAAAGGGCCATGACGCACCCAAGCAGGTTGCGGCTCAATGCGGCTTTGCCGATGCCGATACGCTGCGTCGTGCCTTTACACGCCATGTCGGCGTGACGCCGGCCGAGTATCGAAAGCGCTTCTCCAGCCCGGCTCTGCCCGCCGCGTAAGTCGGCGGGCCATGCCCCTACTCGGCCGCCTGCATCCTGCCTCGCGGCTTGCTGAGATAGGGCAACACGAAGAGATAGAGGCCCGTCGGCAGCAGCACGGCAAGCGGCGGCAGCGGCAGGTAGTAGACCCATTCGGGAAGCGTCGCCAAAGGCGTGCCGACAAAGATGGCGGCAACGGCCAGGGAGAAAAGCAGCGACGTCCAACGATGGATTACGCGGATCAGAGAGGTCATTCTGGCACCTTGAGTTTGTACTTCGTCTCCAAGCGGCAGGGTGATCAGTCGAGTTTCGCGACGACCTCTTCCAACTGGGTGAAAAAGCGCTGCCAGCCGACGGTTGCGCCCTGGAAATAGGACTTCTGGTCCGCCCTGAAGCCGCGCTGTTCCATGCGCAGGTTCGTGCCGCCATTGGCAGGAACGAGCGTCCAGGTGACGACACTGGTGAGGTCCTTGGTGTCCCAACGGTAGGCGAGCGAGCGGTTCGCCTCGATCGTCTCGACCTCGCAGTCGACCTGGCCCCAGTCGGCCGAGAGGGTAAAGCGACGGCCGACCTCGGGAATGAAGTCGTTGCGCATCAGCCATTCGGCGATCAGGTGCGGCTGCGTCAGCGCGCGCCAGATCTTCTCCGGCGGATGGGAGAAATTGCGTTCGACGACGACGGAGCGGGTGGTTTCTGTAGTTTTGGTTGTTTCGATCATTGGTCCATTCTCTTCAGGAGATCATCGAGATCGTCGAAGCGGTCCTGCCAGAAGCCGGCCATCTCCGTCGTCCAGTCAACCAGCGTCGCAAGCGCTTCGCGCCGGGCGCCGTAATAGGTGTAGCGGCCTTCATGCCGGTCGTGCACGAGCCCCGCAGCCTTCAGGATCTTGAGATGTTTGGATACGACCGGCTGCGAAACCCCGGCATCGGCCAACAACCCGACCACGGTCGTATCCCCCTGCCGGCAAAGGCGCTCGAAGAGCCCCCGCCGGGTGGGATCGGCAAGTGCCCGGAAAACCGCATCCTGTAACTCAGACATGTCTCATACCCAATTGGCTATGTAATGACGTATAGCCAATTGGGTATGAGTTTGTCAAACGCTAATGTTTCGCCCGCCTGCTTCCCGTTCAAGCGCGCTCCGCCCGCTGCCGTCCCGCCCCTCCGGCACCGCGAGGAGGCCCCCAAGCTCACGCTTGTTGGCGCAATGCAGCGCCCCTATAGAAGAGGAAAATCGCTAGATGTCCGCGATAGGCGGCCGGAGTTGTCTGATGGTTTCGCATATTCGTGCCGTTCCACTCGAAAAGGCATACCGGCTGCTGAACCATGGCCCGACAGTGCTGGTTTCCGCCCGCCATGGCGGCGTTGAGGACGTGATGGCGGCCGCCTGGGCCTGCGCGCTCGATTATGATCCGCCCAAGCTGACGGTCGTGCTCGACAGCGCCACCCGTACCCGCAGCCTTGCGGAAAAAGCGGGGGTGTTCGTCATCCAGGTTCCGACCGCCGCCCAGGCGGTACTGACGCATGCGGTGGGCACAACGAGCCTTCACGACGATCCCGACAAACTTCGCAACGCCGGCGTCGCGCTGTTCGAAATGCCGGAGCATGACCTTCCGCTCGTTGCCGGCTGCTCCGCTTGGCTCGCCTGCCGTCTGATCAGTGAGCCGTCGATTGAGAGCCGTTACGACCTGTTCGTCGGCGAAGTCTTCGCGGCCTGGGCCGACGATCGCGTGTTTCGCGACGGGCGCTGGATGTTCGAGACGGCCGATCCCGCCTTGCGCAGCCTACACTATGTCGCTGGCGGGCACTTCTACGTGATCGGCGATGCGATCGACGTATCCTCCCGATAGCCCCGACTGGCATTCCTAGGCGCCCACCATCGGTGGCCTCGACAGTGCCTGCGGCCTGTTCTCGAAAAGCAGGCCCCGGCCGCGCTTTTCGTGCGACCGGGTCGGTCTTGGGAGGCTGTCCGCGTTGAAACCGGCCAGATGCACGGGCATGAGGCGACGGCCCCTAGAGCCGGTCTCAGCTCTTGCCAGAAAGGGCGATCACCCGGTCGAGCGCTGCGGCAAAGCCTTTCAGCGATACCGCGAACGCCACGTCCTTTTCGGTGTCGCTGGCAAAGGCGCCGATCTTCAGTGCCGTGCCGCTGCGCAGCAACGCAACCGTCGCTTCGGTGAATGTCAAAGGCACGATGCACCCAAACGGCAGGCAGGTGCGGAACCGGGTCGGCTTGCCGCCCGTCGCCTCATCGACGCCAAGCGTGACGCCCTTATCCAGATAAAGACCGAAGGGGAGCGCGAGGCTCCCCTCAAGGCCGGCCTCCGCCGCCGTGCGAAGTTCGATCGTCAGCACATGCTGACCGCTCTTGTGGAACTGGCGCTGCGAGAGGAGGCAATGTTTTTTCCCCTCGATGTCGGCGCAGGCAACGCTCCAGTCCTCGTAGGTCTCCGAAAGCTCGGATGGCGCCGCGGGTTTGCCGGCAGCGTCTTCCCCATAAAGCGGCGTGATGGCGACGAAGGTCGCCATCAGCATTGTCGAGAGCCAGACGAGCCTGCGCATCAGAAGCGCACGTCGAGCTTGGCGTCGACCGCGTTCTGCGTCGTGCCGGAGCCGAACTGGCCGGTATAGGTGATGCCGAGGCTCGCACCGTCGGTCAGCGCGAAGTCGATGCCGGCTTCGATGATCGCCGCGTCCTCGGCGATCGGCGTACCGGCGACCGAGAAGGCGCTGCCCGTGCCGAACGCCATCGTCGAGAACGGCGTCGTGTCGCCAAAGGCGTGCTGCCAGCCGAGCATGCCGCGCAACTTCGCTTCGGTGGCGCCGAGGCTGAGCGGGGCCGAGGCGCGAAGACCGAGCGTCGTGAACGTCGTATCGGTCGTGTTGCTCTGGGTCGACAGAGCCGCAGCACCACCGCGCTCGGTGAAGCTGTCGGTGTGCAGGCTGACATAGGCGAGGTTGGCGAAGGGCTCGAGGGCGACACTCGGCAGGTCGATACGGTAACCGACCTCGCCGAAGGCCTGGAAGGTGCCGGCGTCGTAATCGGCCTTCAGCTCATCGCTGAAACCCGGGAAGGCGACGTTGCGCGACGTGTTGATCGAATGCCAAGTATAGGCAAGACCGGAGCGCAGTGCGACGTCGCCCCACCGGCCGCCGCCATAAACGCCGAGGTGATAGTTGTCGCTGTCGCCGCTGGCAGCGCGATTGTCGACGTCGAAGTTGGTGCGGCTGTAGCCGGCCATGATGCCGACGAGCGCATTGTCCGAAACCGCCGCGTCGAAGCCGGTGATGAAACCGCCGGTCGACTGGTCAAGGCCTGCGGCATTGCCGTTACCGTCGCTGTTGGTCCAGGAGCCGAACACCTGGCCCCAGCCGACCATCGCGGGCGGTGCGACGGGTACGGCGTTGACGGCGGCAACCGCACCCGTCGTGATCTTGTCCTCCGGGCCGTAGGCGAGAACCGGAACGTTTGCCGCACCCACATCGCCGAACGCATCGCGAATGCGGTTGCTGGCGGCGTTGCGCAACAGGCTGCTGTCATTGATCAGCGCCGTCTGCGCCGAGGCGTGGACCTCGCCGGACAACAGGTCGAAGGCGCGGCGTGCCGCATCGCCATCCTGCAGGATCAGGGCATTGTAGAGCGCCAGCGACGGGCCGCTCTGGGCGAGCGTGTTGAGCGCCAGCGCCGTCTTGCGTTGATTGCCGGTGGAGGCCTCGCCTTCGAAGACGCCCGGTTCCGGCTCACCCGGCTTCGGTTCGCCTGGCTTCGGCTCCTCGCCCGGCTTGGGTTCTTCTCCCGGTTTCGTACCGCCGTTCTTGACCTTGATCTTGAGATCGACCTGCTTTTCCTGCTGGTCGAGCGACACTTCGAGGAAGGCGGACTTGGAGATCGCCTCGGCGAATTTTCCTTCGATTACCCGGTCGGCGGTCAGGATCGTGTAGGTCTGCCCGGTTTTGTAGCTGGTGTTGGCGTCGAGCGCCGTCACCTGAACATTGGTGCCGCTGCCGATCTTCGCGATGCCGGTGTTGTCGTTTGTGGCGATGCTCTTGACGACGATGCGGTCGGAGCGGCCGTCACCGGCGATATCGGCTTCATAAATCGACCCGCTCGCCATATCCAGCCGACCCATGATCGTCAGCGTGCCAGTGGAATTGTTGCCGGGCGAAATGATCGCCTTCTTGTCGATATAGGTGTTGCCGACCGTGCCGGAGCCGCCAAGCCGGCCGAAAGCCGAACTGCTCCTCGATTCGCCCCAGACGTTCACTTCACCGGTATAGAAACGGTCGCCCTCGATGCGTCCCGTCGCACCGTCGACAATCAGCGAGCCGTTGGTGACCTCGAAGTTGGTCTCACTATAGTCCAAGGGGCCGTTATCCGAGTCATTGTCGATCGTGTCGACATTGCCCTTCAGCACCAGCTTGCCGCCGGAAACGTTCACCTTGCCATAGAACTTCGACAGGTCACCGGTAAGGATGGTCTCGCCGGAGAAATTCGAGACCATGCCCTTGCCGACCATGACATTGCCGAATTCGTAACCCGTGTTCGTATGGTTGAAGTTGACGTAGCCCCGGCGCGGCCCGAAATCGATCTTCGCGGACGAGTTGACCGTGCCGGCCCCTTGCGCCTGCCGTGCAACAGGTTCGGCGATGTTGTTCAGGTCGACGCCGCCGCCGATCGTCAGATTGCCCATGCCCTCGTTGTTGATGCCGCCGATACCGGAAAGGACGATGTCGCCGCCGACCGAAAGCTTGGCGCCGTTGGCGACGGAAAGATTGGCCCTGCCGCTTTCCCCGATCGTCAACTTGTCAGCAACCTTGAGCTCGCTGCCGGCGCCATCGATGACAGCCTGGATCGTGTCGGTGCTCTCATTTTCTTCCAGAACGGCGGTGTTGGTCGAAACCACGGCGCCCTTCTCGACCGTGAAGCTATCGCCGATCGTGAGCTCGCCGGTGTTGACCCAACGCGTATTAGCGCCGGTGACCAGAACCGTGCCGTTTTCGAAATATGTCTTCCTGGAGTTGACGAGACCGCCGTCCTCGATCCGGACCGCGGCCGTGTTGAGCGTCAGCGCGCCGTCGGCGATGCCCAGGTAGTCGGTGGTGAGCATCGAGCCGGCGCCGCGCACGACGAGCGTTCCATCGCCTTCCTGCAGGGAGCCGACATAGGTTTCCTTGGCGGAGACCCTGCCGCCGTTCTCGACGATCAATGTACCCTTGCCGCCGTAGATGCCGTTTTCGAAACCGCCGATGAAGAGCGCGCGGTAGCCGTTCGGATTGGCGTCGACGATGTCCCAGGACGAACCGGGTCCGGAAACGACGACGGTCGCGACCGAGCCTCTGCTGTCGGCGATATAGCCGTGGGTGCTTTCAACCTTGGCACCGTTGTTGATCGTCAGCGTGGCGCCGGCCGGCCCGCCGCGCACGACCAGCTTGCCGTTCACCGTATGGTCGCTGGACCAGGTCGTGTCGGTGGGCACGAGCAGATCGACGGCCTTCGCCGGCGACGGCACGAACGGCACTGCGGCCAGAGCCAGCGAGAGCAAGCCGGCACGGCCAAGCGCCGTCGAGCTCAGAAGGTTGATCTTCAAAACGTCCGCCTTCGCACAGATATTCAATGTCTGCCCCTTTTCCTTTGCATTCATGGGCGCACAACTTCCAAGCGAATGGATTCGCTGGGAAAGCACGGGTCATGGGGCGGCTATAGCAAGCCCGCAGAAAGCGAGAATTCGGCTTTCTGCAAACGGCAGATTGTGGCGTTGAAGGGCTGTGGCTTTCTGCAAACGGCTTGTTTTCGGCGACGAACGGCGGTCGACAACCGTATGGACTTGAAGGATAAAACCTCGCATGGAGCGAGGACATGAGACGGTTTTGCCTGACGAGGCTGAGTATGCCGCAAGCGTTCGGCGGGCAACGCTCTTTCTCGCGCTCCTCTACCAGTTCATTCAGTTCGTCATCAGCAACACGCTTTGGGCGTTCCTCGGATACGACCCGATAGCGATCGCGCCGATCACCCTGATCCTGATGCTGAACGGGACGCTCATGTCCTATGCGATGGCAGCGGCGCTCTTTCGCTTCCGGAACCGGTCCATCCTCTTCAAGCTTCTGCTCGGCTCCGCCCTGTCGCTCGTTGCTGCAGCAATCAATGCCAGCGTCGATTTCCTCAGTCACGGCCTGATCGAGCATGGCGATCCGGGCGCGATCAACTGGACCAATGTCGGCTACACCGTCATCTATTGCATGGCGCTGTTTCACGGATGGGCGTTTCTCTACATCGCCCTTCTGGCCAACTACGAGCTGCGCGAGCGGGAGCGCCGGCTTGCCGTGACCCGGGAAGAGGCGCTGACGGCGCAGATGCGGGCGCTGCGCTACCAGGTCAATCCGCACTTCCTGTTCAACACCCTGAACTCGATTGCCGGGCTGATCGAGGAAGGTGCGTCGACGGCGGCCCGCCGCATGGTGCTCTCGCTCTCGGCCTTCCTGCGCACCACAGTCGAGCTCGACCCAATGCAGGACGTCTGTCTCGCCGACGAACTCGCCCTGCAGCTCGGCTATCTCAACATCGAGGGTGAACGCTTCTCCGACCGCATGCGGATCAAGCTCGACATCGCGCCGGGCCTTGAGCGGGCACTGGTGCCGAGCCTCATTCTGCAGCCGCTGATCGAAAACGCGATAAAGCACGGCGTCGGCGGTTCGGTCGGCATGGTCGAGATCGTGATCCGCGCCGCAAGGCAGGGCGAAACGCTCGAACTTTCTGTCGAAAACGACCGTGCGAACGATCCCCGGGCGAATAAGCCCGCCGGAACCGGTACCGGGCTGAAGAATGTCGCCGACCGTATCAAGGCCCGGTTTCCCGAGGTCGGCGCCTTCATTTTCGGGCTTGTCGCGCCGCACCGCTTTCGGGCGGCGATCACCATGCCGTTGCGGCTGGCCTGACAGCAGTCACCGGCGGCACCCCGACCAACGACAACAGATAACCGCCGAAAGTCCGGGGCTTTCTGCAAACCGCTTGATTTGACCGACGAACGGCAATCGACATCGGCCGCCGGTTGAACGATAAAAATGGCCATGAAACCTGAGGATGATGCAAGATCGGTGGACGAAAGCGCCTATATCGCCAGCGTGCGGCGCACGACGCTCTGGCTCGGCTTCCTCTACTGGTTCGTGGAATTCCTGATCAGCAGCATTCTGTGGGCGATCCTCGGGATCGACCCGATCATGTCGGCGCCGGGCAAGCTCCTGCTGATGTCCTGCGGCATGGCCTTTTCCTATGGCATCGCAGCCGCGATGTTTCGCGTCCGCCGCCAGCACATCGCGCTGAAGATCGTCGTCGGCTTTACGACCGCTCTCGTTGCCGCCTTCGCCAACACCGGCGTCGACTTTCTGCTCTATCTTTTCATCTTGCGCCCCGACCCGATCACGCCCGATTGGACCAGCATCGGCTACACCCTGGTCTACAGCATGGCGACCTTCGTCGGCTGGTCCTTCTTCTTCGTCGCGCTGCTTTACAGTTTCGAGCTGCGCGAGCGCGAGCGGCGCCTGGCGATCACCCGCGAGGAGGCGCTTGCCGCGCAGATGCGGGCGCTGCGCTACCAGGTCAACCCGCACTTCCTGTTCAACACGCTGAACTCCATCACCGGCCTGATCGAGGAAGGGCAGACGCTCGCCGCCACGCGCATGGTGATGTCGCTGTCCAACTTTCTGCGTACCACGCTGGAGCTCGATCCGTTGCATGACGTGCGGCTCGCCGACGAACTCGCGCTCCAGGCCGGCTACCTCCATATCGAGGGCGAGCGCTACTCTGACCGGATGAGGTTCCGGATGGACATCGACACCGGTCTCGAAGAGGCGCTGGTGCCAAGCCTCATCCTGCAGCCGCTGATTGAAAACGCGGTCAAGCACGGGGTCAGCCGCTCGCCGGACCAGGTGGAAATCGTCATCAGCGCCGCCAAGGTCGGCCAGGCGCTGGAGATCGCAGTCGAAAACGACTTCGCGGCGGCGGCGGAAGCCGGACGGCGACCGGGCACGGGGATCGGCCTGAAGAACGTCGCCGATCGCGTCCAGGCGCGTTTTCCGGGTGTCGGCGCCTGCGTTTCGGGCCTCGTGACACCCCACCGTTTCAGAGCTGCAATCACCATGCCCCTGAGGCTCGCATGAACGAAATCCAGACTGTTCCGCTTTCCGTCCTCGTCATCGACGACGAGCCGCTGGCGCGGCGGCGTCTTCTGCGCCTGCTCGGCGCCATGCCCGCCGTCGAGGTGGTGGGAACGGCCGGCAACGTGCAGCAGGCCTGTTCCATGGTCGCCGAACTTTCGCCGGACGCGATCCTGCTCGATATCCAGATGCCGGGCGGCACCGGCTTCGATGTCCTGGAGCGGCTGGGCAACCACGCACCCGCGGTCGTGTTCGTGACCGCCTTCGACCACTATGCGCTTCGCGCCTTCGAAGCCGCGGCGGTGGACTACGTCACCAAGCCGATCGAATCCAGCCGCCTGCGCACGGCAATCGAACGCGCCCGCGTGGCGATTGCGGCGCGCACCAGTGCCGAACGGGTGCTTGAGCTCAACGAAACTGTGACGGTGCTGCGCCAGGCGCTGCGCAAGCACGAGACCCAGGCGGGCGACCTGTGGATCAAATCCAGGGGAGAGTTCGTGCGCATCGCGCTCGACCGGGTCGTGCGCTTTCAGGCGGAGCGCGACTATGTCCGCATTCACGTCGAAGGTCGATCCTATCTGCACCACGAAAGCCTCGCCTCGCTGGAGCGCCGCCTCGATCCCGCGGGTTTTCTGAGACTGCACCGCAGTTCGATCGTGCGCCGCGACTGTATCGTGGGGCTGAAGCAGGCGCCCTTCGCCGCGCTGATCGCCCTTCTCTCCGACGGCAGCGAGATCCGTGTCGGCCGAACCTATGCCCGCCACATCAGACCGATGACCGGCGAGCGCAATCAGGCGGACTAGGCGCCGCCCGGCTATCGCAGGATAGCCCGCAGCCGCGGGGCTACGAAGTCAACGAAGGCCCTGAGCTTCATCGGCACAAGCCCCTGGGGAAGATAGACGAGCTGGACCGGCAGCGCCGGGTGCTCGAAGGTCTCCAGCAGCGGAACGAGCAGGCCATCGGCGACCGGGCGCGCCACCTGATAGGAAAGTACCCGTGTCAACCCGAGACCGGATATCGCCGCGTCGACGGCAGATTCCGCCGTATTGACGACAAGCCGCGACCGGATCGGCGCGGCCAGCTCGCGCCCGCCGTCGAGGAAACGCCAGACATGGGCGGCCGTGACGTTTTCGAAGGTGATGCAATCGTGATCGGCGAGTTCGCTCGGGTGCCGGAGCACGCCGTGCCGCGCGACATAATCGGGGCTTGCATAGACCACCCGGCGCACCGTGCCGAGCTTCGTCGCCACGAGATTGCTGTCGGGCAGGTTTCCGATCCTCAGCGCCACGTCGATGCGATCGTCGACGAGATTGGCAAACCGGTCGCCCAAGGCAAGGCGCATATCGACCTGGGGGTGGGCCTTGAGGAAGTCGACCACGACGGGAAGCACATGCAGCCGCCCGAAGACGATGGGCGCGGAGACCGTCAGGTCGCCCTTGATCGTGCTGTACTCGCCGGCCGCCACCCGTTCCGCTTCCTCGACGCGTGAGAGGATCTCCTTGGCGGCCTCGACATAGGCTCGGCCCGCTTCGGTCAGGAGGATCTTGCGGTTGGTCCTGGTGATCAGCTGCGCTCCGAGATGTGCTTCCAGCTCGGAGACCTTCCGGCTGATCGTGGCCAACGGCACCTTGAGGTGCCGGGAGGCGGCCGACAGGCTGCCGTTTTCGATGACGGCGAGCAGAACCCCCATGGCGTCGAGACGGTCCATTTTATCCTTCCAATATTCGGAAATCAGACTATCGAAGTCGCATTCTACTGCCGAAAATTGGAAAGTCATAGATTGATCTCGAAGGCGGTTCATCCCGAACCGCCGGAGGGCCGCGACGGTTCTCAAGCTCTTCGAGGACATCTTCCATGAAACTCTACCGCCATCCGCTCTCCGGCCACTCGCACCGGGCGCAGCTCTTCCTGTCGCTGCTCGGCGTGCCGCACGAGCTGATCGACGTCGATCTCAAGGCGCGGGCACACAAGGCGCCGGAGTTCCTGGCGCTCAATCCCTTCGGCCAGGTTCCGGTGCTCGACGACGAGGGCACGGTCATCGCCGACAGCAACGCCATCCTCGTCTATCTCGCCAAGAAGCTCGGCCGCATCGACTGGCTGCCGGAAGATCCGGCCGCAGCGGCAAAAGTGCAGAAATGGCTCTCGGTTGCCGCCGGCGACATCGCCTTCGGTCCGGCCGCCGCGCGTCTCGTCACGGTCTTCGGCGCCAATCTGCAGGCCGAGGACGCAATCGCCCGGGCGCACCGTGTGCTTGCCCAGATCGACGCCGAACTCACTGGCCACGACTTCCTCGTGGGCGCAAGGCCGACCATCGCCGACATCTCGCTCTACAGCTACATCTCCGCCGCGCCCGAAGGCAATGTTGACCTTTCCGACTACGCCCATGTGCGCGCCTGGCTTTCGCGCATCGAGCATCTGCCGGGCTTCGTCGGCTTCCAGAAGACCGCCGTCGGCCTTGCCGCCTGAGCCACCACCCCTGGGACGGCGCCGCCGTCCCAGGGGCCTCGTTTCAACCGGGACACCCGACCATGCCGGACAACGCACAACAGAAGAAGCCGGGTTCGCCCTGGCACGAAGGCGAACTTGCCATCCAACGCAGCCTCGGCGTCGCCGAGCGCATGGATGCGACCGGTCGCAATTTTGTACGCAGCTTCATGCCCGAGCAGCACCAGCAATTCTTCCCGATGCTGCCCTTCGCCATGTTCGGGGCCGTCGATGCGAACGGCGATGTCTGGGCGACGATGCGAGCCGCAGCCCCCGGCTTCATGCAGGCGCCTGATGCCTGGAACCTCGATGTCCGGCTGCCGCGCGACAGGGATGATCCGGCCGACGCCGGCATGGAGGACGCGCACTCCGTCGGGATGCTCGGCATCCAGCTCGAAACCCGCCGCCGGAACCGGCTGAACGGCGCGATCCGACGCGACGGCGACGACGGCTTCACGCTCCGCGTCCGCCAGAGCTTCGGCAACTGCCCGCAATATATCCAGCTTCGCCAGTTCGCTTTTGCGCGCGATCCGTACCAGCCAGCTTCTGTGCGGCCGGTCCATCATTCCGCCTTGGACGACCGCACGCGCGCAATCATCGCCAGTGCCGATACCTTCTTCGTCGCCTCCTATGTCGACCTCGACACCGGCGAGCGGCAGGTCGACGTCTCCCATCGCGGCGGCAAGGCCGGTTTCGTGCAGATCGGCGAAGACGGCGTGCTGACGATTCCAGATTTCTCCGGCAACCTGTTCTTCAACACGCTCGGCAACTTCATGGTCAATCCGCGCGCAGGACTGCTGTTCGTCGACTTTGCAACCGGCGACATGCTGCAGATGACCGGCAGCGCCGAGGTGATCCTTTCCTCGCCCGAGGTGGCGGCCTTTCAAGGAGCCGAACGCCTGTGGCGCTTCCGACCGGAAAAGGTCGTCTATCGTGAGGATGGCCTGCCGCTCCGCTGGGGCTTCGAGGAGGGCGGCTGGTCGCCGAGCCTCACATCCACCGGTGACTGGGACCAGGCGAAGGTCCGCCTTGAAGCCGCGGCCCTTGCCGATGCGTGGCGCCCGTTCCGCGTCGTCCGCGTCGAAGACGAGAGCACGACGATCCGCTCGCTCTACCTCGAACCGGACGACGGCGTCGGGCTCATGGCCCACCTGGCCGGCCAGCACCTGCCCGTTCGCATCAACGTCGACGACGGTCAAAGGCCGCTCGTCCGGAGCTATACGCTGTCCTCGGCGCCGACGGATGATCTCTACCGCATCAGCGTCAAGAAGGACGGAGTGGCTTCCCGGCACCTGCATGGGCTGAAGCCGGGCGATCGGATCGAGGCGCGGGCGCCTGCCGGCAGCTTCACGATCGACGGAACCGAGCGGCGGCCCGCCGTGCTGATCGGCGCCGGCGTCGGCATCACGCCGATCCTTGCCATGCTCAAGCACATCGTCGCCGAAAGCCGCCGCAAGCGGCGCACGCGCCCGACCTGGGTCTTTCAGGCCGCCCGTTCGCCGAAAGAGCGCGCCTTCGATCGGGAGATCGCCGATCTGGTCGCGGAAGGCGAGGGCAACATTCGTCTGGTGCGAGCGCTGAGCCAGCCCGCAACGGCCGCCGAAAACGGGGAATACGACATCGCCGGTCGAATCGACCTTAGCCATCTCAAGGCCACCCTGCCCTTCGACGACTACGATTTCTATCTCTGCGGTCCTGCCGCCTTCACCCAGTCGCTCTATGACGGTCTGCGGGCGCTCAACGTGGCCGATGCCCGCATCCACGCGGAGGCCTTCGGGCTGTCGTCGCTGACACGGCGGCCGGACGGCGGTTCCGCCCCGGCGACGGCACCGGCGGCCACCACCCCGGTTCACGTCGTCTTCGCCAGGTCGAGCAAGGAGGCGCGCTGGCAGCCGGGCGAAGGCACGCTGCTCGATCTGGCGGAGGCGCGGGGATTGAACCCGGAATACGGCTGCCGCAACGGCAGTTGCGGCTCCTGCCGGACACCGGTGCTGGAGGGCAGCGTGACCTACCCCTCGCAGCCTTCCTTCCCGGTCGCCGAAGGCGAAGCGCTCATCTGCTGCGCCGTGCCGGCGGAAAGCGAGGGGGGCAAACTGCATCTTTCGCTCTGAGCCCTGGTTCGGCTAAGGATGATGCACCACATCATCATGCAGTCGACCTCGGCCGAGCGGGATGCGCCATGAACGACCAACAGATCCGCAATATCGTGCTCTGGCTCTCCGAACAGGGCCTCAAGGGGCTGGACGAGCCGGAGCTCTTTGCCGGCTTCTGCGAGCAGTGTCGCGCCGCCGGTCTCGACCTTGCCCGCGCGCTCGGATTGATCGACACGTTGCACCCGGAATTCGAGGGGCGCGCCTTCCAGTGGAACGACGAAAGCGAGATCACGCCGGAAGTGATCCAGTACGGCTCGACGACCACGGGCGAAGCGCTGCTGAACTGGCAGAACTCGATCTTCTACCACATGCTTTGCGACCGAACCGCGGAGCGCCGCATCCGGCTTTCCTCCGACGAGGGCACCACCTACAACATATTGGACAAGCTGAAAGACGAAGGCCACACCGACTGCGTCAGCATGATCCACCACTTCACCGACCAGGGCCGCGTCGGCGAGATGGACTGTTTCTATTCCTACTGGACGACGCGAAGCGAAGGCGGCTTCAGCGAGAATGACATCGAGGCGCTCCGCATCCTTCTGCCGACGCTTGCGCTTGCGGTCAAAGCCGGCTCATGCGTGCGCATCATCAGCACGCTTGCGGACGTCTATCTCGGCGCCGACGCCGGCCAGCGCGTCGTCAAGGGCAGCATCGCGCGCGGGTCGGCCGAACGCATCGAAACGGTCATGTGGTTTTCCGACCTGCGCGGCTATACGCGCATCTCGGACACCGCCGCGCCCGACGAAATCATCCCGCTCCTCAACGACTATTCGGGAACCGTGATCACGGCCATTCACGACCATGGCGGCAGCGTGCTGAAGCTGATCGGTGATGGTGTCCTGGCAATCTTCAATGCCGACGATCCGGGAACCGCCTGCGCCAACGCGATCGCCGCCGAGCGGCAGCTGCGCCGCATGCTCGCGGAACTCAACGCCCGCCGGCAGGACGAGGGCAAGCCGACCACCGAGGTCTATCTCGGGCTTCACATCGGCGAAGTCTTTTACGGCAATATCGGCAGCCAGACACGTCTCGATTTCACCGTGGTCGGACCGGCGGTCAATGAGGTGAGCCGCATTTCGTCGATGTGTCGTTCCGTCGAGCGGCAGATGATCATGTCTTCTGAATTCGTCGCGGCCTGCCCGCGGGAAGAGCAGGAGCACGCAGTGTCGCTCGGCCGTTTTGCGTTGCGCGGCATCGCCAGGGCAAAGGAGCTGTTTACCTGGGATCCGGAGTTGCCGATACGGTAAGAGCCTACTGGCTCATCACGCCGGCGGAGAGGCGCGAGAGGTGGCGGTGCTGCAGCTCGGCCTGCACCTCGTCCTGAAAAACCAGGACCTGATGGCGCACTTCGTCTTCCGAACATCCGCAGGCGAAAAGCTCATCCGCGAGAGCGCGGCAGCGGCGACGCCAGAATTGCAGCGCTTCGGCACCGTGCAGATCTTCAAGCTCGGCAGCGGCGCTGCGAATGGCATGCAGTCGCCTGACCACCGGAAACGGAACGATGGTGTTGGTTTCCGTGGCTTCCACTGATTGATTGCTTGCCATCGTCTCGTTTGCCCCCTGGACTTCGTGCGTTGACGCGAACGCACAAAGACGCCCTACGCGTAGTGATATCGAGCAATGGCTCCGCTTCCGGTGTCCCCAACCGAAGGCGATTTGCTCTGCTGATTCCATTTCTACGAAGCCTATGGTTAACGTTTCCTTCCCTTCGGTACCGAAGCGACCCAATTGCGCCTCGAGAGATGAGAGACACCGTTCGCGTCACACGGGCGACACGCTTTTGCGCATTTCTGGGTTGGTTTCGCCCTAAAAACATGACATTGAAAATCATCTTTCTATCGGCGCCCCATGGCGCGCCCGCCCCCAGTGAGTGCACGTGCATGCTGAAGCGTTTCTTCGCGTTTTACCGCCCCTACCGGGGCCTGTTCATCCTCGACTTCTCCTGCGCCGTGCTGTCGGGCCTGCTGGAACTCGGCTTCCCGATCGCGGTGAAGCTGTTCGTCGACCAGCTTCTGCCGAGCCAGGAATGGACGCTGATCCTGCTGTCCTCGGTCGGCCTCCTCATCGTCTACCTCCTCAACACCGGCCTGATGGCGACCGTCACCTATTGGGGTCACATGCTCGGCATCAATATCGAGACGGACATGCGGCGCATGGCCTTCGACCACATGCAGAAACTCTCCTTCTCGTTCTTCGACAACCAGAAGACCGGCCATCTGGTCGGGCGGCTGACGAAGGATCTCGAAGAAATCGGCGAAGTCGCCCATCACGGGCCGGAGGATCTGTTCATCGCGGTCATGACCTTCATCGGCGCGCTGGTGCTGATGCTGATGGTGCACTGGCAACTGGCGCTGATCACGGCTGCGGTCGTGCCGTTGACCGCCTGGGTGACGAGCCGCTACGGCGGACGGATGACGCGGAACTTCCGCAATCTCTACGGCCGGGTCGGCGACTTCAACGCCCGCATCGAGGAGAATGTCGGCGGCATGCGCGTGGTGCAGGCCTTCGCCAACGAAGCGCATGAACGCAGCCTGTTTGAAACCGACAACCAGAACTATCGCCGCACCAAGCTCGAGGCATACCGCATCATGGCGGCAAGCACCTCGCTCAGCTACATGAGCATGCGGCTGACGCAGCTGATCGTGATGATCACCGGCTGCTATTTCGTGCTGACGGGCGAACTGACGAATGGCGGCTTCGTCGGCTTCCTGCTGTTGGTCGGCGTCTTCTTCCGGCCTGTCGAAAAGATCAACTCGGTCATCGAGACCTATCCGAAGGGCATCGCCGGCTTCAGGCGCTTCCTCGAACTGATGGAGACCGAACCCGACATCGAGGATCGGCCTGGTGCGACCGCCGTCGCCGGCCTCAAGGGCGACATCTCCTATCGCGGCGTTTCGTTCGGCTATAGCGCCGAGAAGCCGATCATCCAGAACATCGACCTGACGATCCATGCTGGCGAGACCATCGCCTTCGTCGGTCCGTCGGGCGCCGGCAAGACGACGATCTGCTCGCTGCTGCCGCGTTTCTACGAGGTGAGCGAAGGCGCAATCACAGTCGACGGCACCGATATCCGCGATATCACCCTGTCGTCGCTGCGTGGCCAGATCGGCATCGTGCAGCAGGATGTCTTCCTCTTTGCGGGCACCATCCGCGACAACATCGCCTATGGGCGGCTCGGGGCGAGCGAAGCCGATATCCTCGACGCGGCGCGCCGCGCCAAGCTCGATGGCATGATTGCAGCCCTCCCCGATGGCATGGACACGGTGATCGGCGAACGCGGCGTCAAGCTTTCCGGCGGGCAGAAGCAGCGGCTGGCGATCGCCCGCATGTTCCTGAAAAACCCGGCGATCCTCATTCTCGACGAGGCCACGTCGGCACTCGACACCGAAACCGAGAGAGCGATCCAGCAGTCGCTTGCCGAACTTTCCAAGGGGCGCACGACGCTGATCATCGCGCACCGGCTGGCAACGATCCGCGATGCCGACCGCATCGTCGTCGTCGATGGCAGCGGCATTCGCGAGCAGGGTCCGCACGCAACGTTGTTGGCCGCCAAGGGCGCCTATAGCCGGCTCTATCACGCCCAGGCAGGCGCCGGCTGAGGAGAGCTGCCGGCGCGGCATTGCATGTGCAGGGAGGGGGCGGTACGAACGCAGGCAAACTCCGCCCCTGCTCTTCGTCAGATCGATCCGCCAACACCATGTCTTTTCCTGAACTCTCCATCCTCGAACGCGCCTTGACAGCCCTGCCCCAGCACTATCCCGGTCCCGGCGGCGTCGCCGGCGTGGTCCGGGATGGGCGGGTTATCCTGCGCCATAGCTGGGGCTATGCGGACCTCGGCGCCCGCAGGCCGATGACGGCGGAAACGCGCATACCGATCTGCTCGATCACCAAGCATTTGACCTGCGCCGTGCTTCTGGACGCCGTCGGAGAGCCGGCGAAGCTCGACCGCGCACTCGACGCCTATCTGCCCCTGCTAGAAGGCAAGCGGCCGACCGCGGCTCATCTCTGTCACAACCAGTCTGGGCTGCGCGACTACTGGGCGCTGACCGTGCTCCAGGGCGCCACGCACGACGGCGTCTTCCGCCGCGAGGACGCACGCCCGCTGCTCTCCTCCGCGCGTTCGACGCATTTCGAGCCGGGCACGCGCTACTCCTATTCGAACGGCAATTTCCGCATCCTCGCCGACCTCATCGAAGAGCGTACCGGCCGCTCGATGGCCGAGCTCTACCAGCGCTCCGTCTTCGGTCCGGCCGACATGCAGACGGCTGCCCTTACCGCCGATACGAGCCTGCCGCCCGATGGCATCGTCGGCTACGAGGGCAACGAAACGGCTGGCTATTTCGAGGCGGCCAACCGCATCTATTGGGCAGGGGACGCCGGCATTTCCGCCTCGCTCGACGACATGCTCGCCTGGGAATGTTTCATCGACCGGACGCGCGGGGACGAGGGCGGCCTCTACCGCCGGCTTTCGGCACCGCAGGCCTATGCCGACGGCCGCCCGGCTTCCTACGGCTTCGGCCTTGCGCATGAAAAGATCGGCGACGTCGCCATCAGCGGCCATGGCGGCGCGCTCCGCGGCTTCCGCAGCCGCAGGCTTTACGCACCCACGGAGCGCCTTTCCGTCGTGGTGATGTTCAACCACGAAGCCGATGCCTACGCGGCGGCAACGACGGTGATGAAGGCAGCCCTTGGCCACAGCGATGCCGAGCCCGCGGTCGGCACCTGGGACGCCGGCGGCACCGAAAGCCATCTCGATCCGGAAACAGGCCTCGCGCTCGTCACCAGGCCCATCGGCAAATCCCGCGTTTCGCTGAGCTTCGCCACGGCTGCCGAATCGCTTGTCGCCGGCCCTGATGGCAGCGCGCACTCGGCCGCCGTTAGCCTTCGCGTGGATGGCGCCTCGCTCCACATGGACCGACCGCGCGAGAACCTCACGGTCAATGCCGCGCGCATTTCCGGCACCGCCAAGCCCGATATCGCCGGCCGCTACCATGCGGCAGAACTCGACGCCCATCTCGACATCGTCTCCACCAACGGCGTTTTCTATGGTGGTTTCGACGGTTCGCTCGGCACAGGCGCCATGCACGCCATGCGACCGCTGGCCGAAGATGTCTGGCTGCTTCGCTGCAAACGCTCGATGGACGCACCGGCGCCGGGAGATTGGACCGTGCTCATTTCGCGTGACGCAGAAGGCAAGGTTAAGGGGCTGACGATCGGCTGCTGGCTCGCCCGGCGGATCGACTATGCCAAGATCGGCTGATGCGGCACGCGCTCCGTCGGATATGTTAGGCGGAAGGGCGGCGAGGTGCCGTCTGACGAGGACACGGAAGACCACAGCGTGAAACAGAAGCGACCGACCGCCGCCCGCGAAACCGGCCGACGCCCGGCGGCCGATGCCGGCAAACGCGTGACGATCGCCCGCGCGCTTTCCAAGCTTGGTTACTGCTCACGCACGCAGGCCGAGACGCTCGTGCTTGAGGGGCGCGTCAGCATCAACGGACGCAAGACGGTGGATCTCACCGCATGGGTCGATATCGACAAGGATCGCCTCGCCGTAGACGGCAAGGCTGTTCTTGCCGAAGGCAAGGTCTACCTGATGCTGAACAAGCCGCGCGGACTGGTGACGACCCGGCATGACCCGGAAGGCCGGCCGACGGTCTTCGATTGCCTCAAGGACATCGACTCCGCCCATCTCTCTCCCGTCGGTCGTCTCGACAAGGCGAGCGAAGGCCTGCTGCTCTTTACCAACGACACGGTGCTTGCGCAGCGTCTGCTCGACCCGGAAACCCATGTCGGCAAGGTCTACCACGTGCAACTGGCCGGGCAGATCAACGAGGCGCAGCTAACACAAATGGTCGCCGGCATCGACGAAGGCGGCGAGACGTTGCGTGCGGCCCGGGCCCAAGGCTTGAGGGCGGGCGACCGCAACATGTGGATCGAGGTGGAGCTCGAAGAGGGTCGCAACCGCCAGATCCGCCGCATGCTCGACGCGCTCGGCTTCGAGGTGCTGCGGCTGCTGCGGGTTTCGATCGGGACGGTCGCTCTCGGCGATTTGCCGAAGGGCGCGACGCGTGCGCTCACTGCCGATGAGGTTTCCTACCTCAGGCAGCGTACTGGCCTTTGAGCAAGCCTGCGGCAGCGCATTGACGGTTGGCATGGGTGGAAATCCACCCATGCTGCGGGTCGCATGTTTCCAAATCCACCCAAAATCGCGTCGCCCGCGCGACAAATGCGTGCCGTCCACCCCTTAAGCCGTTGTCTGTGCTAGGATTGCACCTGCAAATGGGGGCATCCAGTACCGGCGTGGGAGGAAACCTTGCCGGCTGGCCATATTTCATCCGGGAGGAAGAAGATGAAAACCCTCAACACATTGCTTGGCGCCGTCGCCGCCCTTTCGCTTTTTGCCGTTTCCGCCAACGCACAGACCTATCCCGAACGTTCGATCACCATGGTCGTGCCCTTCTCCGCCGGCGGCCCGACGGATACAGTTGCGCGCCTCGTCGCTGAATCCATGTCGAAGGATCTCGGCCAACAGATCATCGTCGAGAATGTCGGCGGCGCCGGCGGCACGCTTGGTGCCGGCCGCGTCGCTCAGGCCGATCCGGACGGCTACACGGTGCTGCTCCACCATATCGGCATGGCAACGAGCGCCACGCTCTACCGCAAGCTCGCCTATGACACGCTGAACGCCTTCGAATATGTCGGCCTCGTTACCGAAGTGCCGATGACGATCGTCGCGCGCAAGAACCTCGAGCCGACCGACCTCAAGGGGCTCGTCGACTATGTGAAGGCGAACAAGGACACCGTTACCGTCGCCAACGCCGGCATCGGCGCCGCTTCGCATCTCTGCGGCATGATGTTCATGAGTGCCATCGAAACGCCGCTGACGACCGTGCCCTACAAGGGCACTGGCCCGGCGATGACCGATCTTCTCGGCGGTCAGGTCGACATCATGTGCGACCAGACCACCAACACCACGAAGCAGATCCAGGGCGGCACGATCAAGGCCTATGCGGTCACCTCGCCCGAGCGCCTGAAGGTCTTCCCGGATCTGCAGACCACCGCTGAAGGCGGTCTGTCGAACCTGCAGGTCGGCATCTGGCACGGCGTCTACACGCCGAAGGGTACGCCCGCCGAAGTGAACGAGCGCCTGTCGAAGGCTCTGCAGGTCGCGCTTAAGGATCCGAACGTCGTCGCACGCTTTGGCGAACTCGGCACCGAACCCTCTTCGGACGCCGACGCGACCCCGGCCGCACTGAAGACCAAGCTGGAAGGCGAGATCGCCCGCTGGAAGCCGGTGATCGAAGCAGCCGGTCAGTACGCCGACTGATCCATCGCTCATCGCGCCGCGCTCTCGATCGATGTCGGAGCGCGGCGGTTCTGGCATGGGATGGTCGCGTCGGTATCAGAGCCGGCGCCGTCAATGGCGGTTGACAGCTGTCAACGCGGCTAGCCCAATGTGCGAACCCGGCGTGAGCCGGCAATGCCAATGCGGGAGGCCGTCGACGCCTCGACCCGGCTACCCCCGCTAAAACAAATGGGGATACGATGAAATCACTCTCCTTCGACAGCACCAACGTGCTCTGCGGCGGGATCCTGACTGCGGTCGGGCTGTTCTTCGCCTGGCAGGCCTTCAACCTCGAGCTTGGCACGGCCTTTCGCATGGGCCCCGGCTATTTCCCGCTCTTGCTCGCGATCATCCTGACGATCCTCGGCATCGTGATCCTCGTGCAGTCCACCCGCGTCCAGGGGGAGCCGATCGGCGCGATCGCGCTGCGCGGCATGCTCTTCATTCTGCCGGCGCCGGTTTTTTTCGGCCTCACGGTCCGCGGCCTCGGCTTCGTGCCGGCACTGTTCTTCACGGCGCTGATCGCCTGCTTCGCGTCAGGCCGCATGACGCCACTGATGGCGTTGGCGCTTTCGGCGGGGCTGACAGCCTTCTCGGTCGCCGTGTTCAGCTACGGCCTCGGTCTGCCCTTCCAGCGCTTCGGCCCCTGGGTCCAGTTCTAGGAGGCGCATGATGGAACTCTTCAGCAATCTCGCGCTCGGTTTCGCGACCGCCGCCTCCCCTGCCAACCTGCTCTTCTGCCTGATCGGCGTGCTGCTCGGCACCCTGATCGGCGTCCTGCCCGGCATCGGCGCCACGGCGACCATCGCCATGCTCTTGCCGATCACCTTCCAGCTCGAGCCGGTCTCCTCGCTGATCATGCTCGCCGGCATCTATTACGGCGCGCAATATGGCGGCTCGACCACGGCAATCCTGATCAACATGCCGGGTGAATCCTCCTCGGCGGTCACGGCGATCGACGGCTACCAGATGGCCCGCAAGGGACGGGCCGGCGCCGCCTTGGCCATCGCAGCGCTTGGCTCGTTCTTCGCCGGCACGGTTTCGACTTTCCTCGTCGCAATCTTCGCGCCGCCGCTGACGGAAATCGCCCTGAAGTTCGGTGCCGCCGAATACTTCTCGCTGATGATCGTCGGCCTCGTCTCGTCGATCGCGCTCGCGCACGGGTCGATCGTCAAGGCACTTGCGATGGTCGCGCTGGGGCTGCTGCTCGGCCTCGTCGGCACCGACATCTATTCCGGCACGCCCCGCTTTACCCTCGGCATCCGCGAATATGCCGATGGCCTCAATTTCGTGGCGCTTGCCGTCGGTGTCTTCGGCATCGCCGAAATTCTGCGCAACCTTGAAAACGAGCGTACCCGCGAGGTGCTGATGGCGAAGGTCACCGACCTGATGCCGACGCGCGACGACTTCAAGCGCATGTTCGCGCCGGTCGTGCGCGGCACCATCATCGGCTCGGCGCTTGGCATCCTGCCCGGCGGCGGCGCGATCCTGGCCGCCTTCGCCTCCTACACGGTGGAGAAGCGCGTCTCGGATCGCCCCGAAGAGTTCGGCCACGGCGCCATCGCCGGCGTCGCCGGTCCGGAAAGCGCCAACAATGCCGGCGCGCAGACGTCGTTCATTCCGCTGCTGACCCTCGGCATTCCCGCCAATCCGGTGATGGCCTTGATGATCGGCGCGATGATCATTCAGGGCATCGTGCCCGGTCCGAACGTCGCCTCCGAACAGCCGGCCCTCTTCTGGGGCATCATCGCCTCAATGTGGATCGGCAACCTGATGTTGGTGGTCCTGAACCTGCCGCTGATCGGGCTCTGGGTGAAGCTGCTCAAGATCCCCTATTACGTGCTGTTCCCGATCATTATGGCCTTCTGCTCGATCGGGGTATACAGCGTCAACTCCAACGTCTACGACCTCTATGCCGTCGCCTTCTTCGGCCTGGTCGGCTACCTGCTCCTGAAGCTGCGTTGCGAACCGGCGCCGCTACTGCTCGGCTTCGTGCTCGGACCGCTGCTCGAAGAAAATCTCCGCCGGGCCATGATCCTGTCGCGCGGCGACCCGACGACCTTCGTCACACGGCCGATCAGCGCCATCCTGCTTCTGATCGCAGCTCTGGTGCTCGTTGTCGTGTTCCTGCCGAGCGTCAAGGCCAAACGCCAGCAGGTCTTCGTCGAGGAAGACTGAGAAAAATCGGAAATTATAACATATAATCAATACTTTAACATACCGTGCGGATCTCATCCGCGCGGTTCTTTTTTGCATGCGGCATTCTGCCCCTGCGCGGTTTGCCACATTGAGCTTTATCAAGCCGGTCGCCTATCTCTGCCTCATCGAAACAGGAGTAGGCCGGAGCGATGACAAGTCGCGCAAAAACCAGATGGGACAATGCCCTGCGCATGCTCTGCGCCGCGGCACTATTCCTGCTTGGTTTTGCCCATCTCGGCCCGGCCCTGGCCGCTCCCCTGCCGGCGATCGAGCGGGCGCTCTATGCCCTGCCCGACGGATCCCTGCCCGACTTTTGCCAGACAGGGCTGGGCGAAGACGGCAAGGATCAGCCCGGTCATAAACACGTCTGCAGCGCCTGTCGGTTCTTCTGGGCTCTGCTGGCGCCGCCGAACGGTTCGCCCGGCGAACGTCTGGAAGGAAGCCGCACCCCCGCAGTGCCGATCACGGCGGTTCGGCCGACGCCACAATTTCACTCACCGAATGCCAGTCCGCGAGGCCCGCCGCAGGTCGTCACCCGGCTTTGACCTCTGTTGACAGCTGTCAACATCCCCTTCGGCGCCGGTCGGCATCGAGGCGTGACGCCTCGCTTGCATCGGTCATGCGGACGTTTTTCATGCCAGAAACCCTGATCACCACCGCCGCACCAGCGGCTCCCCCTCGCGCGTCCCCGATGAGGCCTCCGCGCCCGGCGATAAGCAGTCGCGTCGTCGGCGAGAACCTGACCCTGCTTTACGAGGGCGGTCGCAACCGCTCGCTCTACCGCGTCGTCGACGGCTGCGTCGTGCTTTCGCAGCTTCTCGACGACGGACGGCGGCAAATCACCGACGTGCTCGGACCCGGCCGGCTCTTCGGCTTCACCGTCGACGGTCGCAATATCGCCACTGCCGAAACGCTCAGCATCGCGCGCATCGAGCCTTTGGGCGACGCCGACCTCAATGCCACCAACCCAGCCGTTGCAAGCGAGCTGAAAACGACACTCCAGCGGATGCAGGTCCATGCCACCCTGCTTGGCCGCAAGACCGCCAGCGAGAAGGTCGCGAGCGCCCTGGTCGAACTGGCGCGCCTGTTCAACCGGACGGGGCGCAACGGCGCCCCTGCCCGGCTGAGTTTCCATCTGCACCTCACGCGCGCCGACCTCGCGGACTGGCTGGGCCTTACCGTCGAAACGGTCAGCCGCTGTCTCAACCGCTTCAAGCGCGAAGGCCTGATCGACTTCAGCCACCCGAAGACAATGCGCGTCCTCGACCCCGAACGCCTCGAGGCCACTGCCGGCTTCACCCGCCACCGGGCCGGCGACGCCGCGCGGCCCTGAATAGACCACGCGCCGCCTGTCCCCCCATGCGGCCACCCACGCAAAGGAAAAGCAATGATTGCGAGACTCGTCTACCACGTGCCGGTGTTCGGCTGGATGCTGAAGGAGGCCGTGCAGGGCTCACAGACGGCCAAGGTGCTGTTCCTCGTCAACTGCGCGCTGATATGGCTGCTCGCCATCGTCACCTTCGGATATCCGGCAATCATCATCCCGGCATTGACGCTCGTGCCCGTGATCTTCGTTCTGTTGATCCTGATCACGACGGGCTGACCGCATTCACCCTGGCGCTAGCCCGCTGTGCGGGCGCGTCCTCGGCTAAAGCACACCCCAGCCGCGGTAACGCCCGCGGCCGGTCATTTCGCGAATGCCGAGTTCGCGAACGAGGTTCAGCGCGCCGCGTGGCGTCACGCCAACATGCTTGGCCACCAAAGCCGCCGAAACGATCGGTCGTGACAGAACCAGCTCGATCAAGCCCGGCAGGCTGCTGTTGGAACGACGATCGCGAATGCGCATATCCATCTGGGTCTTGGCCAACGACAGCCGGTCGAGCTCTTTCAGACCGAGGTCGGCCGTTACCGTCATCGCCTCCAGAAACGCGCTCCAGCGGGTCGAGGCATCTTGGGACCGGCGGCGCTCGTGGCGGATCGTCTTCAGCCCGGTGTTGAACGACAGCAGATGCGTCGTGACCTTGCCTCTTGAACGCAGATAGGCGCCGACGAGCAGCGCCCCCAGCCAATGCTGACGGCGCAAGGGTTCCTTGCGATCCCAGGCGTCGAAGAGCAAGGCGGCGCCAAGACAGGGCGGCAGTTGATCGGCCGCCGCGAGCATCTGGCGCCAATCGTCAAGCCGCGCGTCCTCATCCCAATCCTCATCGAAGAGCAGGCCGAGTTGTCCCACGGGCTCCCGGGCCGCTGCGAGGGCCGCCCGTTCCGCGATCTCCAGCGTATCCTGGTCATGGGCGTCGAGCAGGCGCTGCGAGCGGGCGATGGCCGCATCGATGGCCGCGAACTCGGCAGCCATCGGATTGCCATCCCCTTCCTCGAGCGCTGGCTCGGGCTCGAGGTCGCTACCATCCACCGTTTGCCTTTCCTCCGACGGCGCGGCCGGCGTGACATAGGCTGGATCCGCGGTTGCGCTCTGTTCGCCCCTGAGTGCGGCGAGCCCCTGGGCGGACAGAGCCCAGCCGGGCTCGGCCAGCCAGATGCGACGGCGGGCTTTCAGGACGGAGTGGGCGATGGTCAGTTCATGGGTCGGCGTTCGCGCATCCATATGGGCGTCGTGCAGGACAAGATCTTCGACATGCACGAGTTCTCCCGCTACCCAAAGCGCTGCAACGGCATCAAAGAAATGCCCGCGCTCGCGGTAACCCTCCTCCACCACATGGCGGTTCGTGCGTTCATCGAGGCGCGCCAATGCGTCTTCGGCCGAAATCATAAGGGGGATCAGCGTCGGGTGGTAAGGATCGGGAGACTGGTAGCGCATTATTGAACGAAGACGGTTGCTGCGAAAACGGAACGTAACACGAGAATCATTTCCGCCACAGGCAAGAGACGTTTTCTCCACTGATTGAAGACCGGCAGGCCGGCAATGCCGATCCGAGCGAACGACCGGACGGTGGCACTTCTCCTTCCGTGTCACCCTTATTTCTGTGGCCGGACATGCTTCCCGGCAGTGCGTTGACAGCTGTCAACCGCGATCCGTCCCGTCGTCGGAGGACACCGAACCCAACAGTTCCTCCAGGATGATCTGCGCCGTCTCCTCCGCACCAACCGTGTTCGCAATCACCCGCCCCAGGGCGTGCAGATTTGGCTGGATGGCTTCAAAGGTGGCTACGACCGCATCCCCCATCCGGCTACGCCCTTCGCGGTTCGCCTCCCGTTGAACGACCGTCTCAAGCGGCGCCCACAGGGTAAAGACATGGACGGATAGGTTCAGCGGCAGCTGGCCTTGGAACAGGGTTATGCTCTCTGGCCGCTCGAAAACGTAATCGAACAGGACGCGTCTCGCCCCCATTTCCACATAGCTGGCAACAAGCGCGGCACCGGCTCTATAGGTTGATCCGGCTCCCAGGTGTTCGCGGACGTTTTCCGGGGCGAAGTGACGCAACGCATCACCCGAAATATTGATCGCTCCATCCCAACGGCTCGCAAGGATTCGGCTCACTGTCGATTTGCCGACACCCGCCGGCCCATTGATGATCACGACTTGCACCACTTGCTTCCGTCCTCCTAAGGCCAAGCACTCGTTGCCCGGGACGTGGAGCGAAGAATAAACCGGCCCCGTCTTTGCCAGGATCTTTCGCAACTTGAGACCGACATCACGCGCTCCAGCCTCTCTGCCAGGGGAGGGGGCCTTTGCATGCCAAAAGCAAGCGCGGTTGACAGCTGGCAACAGCCTGCGAATCCACGAGTTTGTCCATCTGGTAGCCACGTAGGCAGTGAGGCTCGATTTTCATCATCCCGCTCTAAGAGGAGAAAATTGAAGCGTTTCCGGTCTCGTCCGAGCAACGGAACAGAACGCCTCCTTACTTTCCGAAAGAGACGGAAACCACAATGTTTTCCGGGGAATGGCGCAGGTCTGAAAACAGCCTCAAGCGTAAGAATAACGTAGAGATGTCAACGAATCCCTTCAGCCCACAGTGTCCCGCATTTCCCCGTCACAGACAAGTCAGGGCGTTCCCGCCCATGCGACAGTCCGGGCTCTCTTATGCCTCATCCGCTCCTGGCAACAATTCCCGCCTGGGCTCGCAGACGCGCCGAGAGCATCGCCGACACGGTGAACGTCCGGCTTCTTGCCCGACGCGTCAGGTCACGCAGATATCCCCCGGCCGAATGGATGTGCTCGGACCGTTCGAGCAGGCACGCGAGCACCGTCGCGGTCGTTTCGGGACCGAGTACCGTGCAAGCCTCGTCGTAGGCCTCGGAACTGATACCGAGCATCGTCCTGACGACGGTTGCAGCCGTAAACATGTCGCGCCAGCTGCCAATGTGCCCTGTCGGTCCATAGTCTCGGATCTGAGGGCACGCTTTCAACACCACCGGCAGCGCGATGACATGATCGTGCAGTCGGGAAGGGGAGGGTAACGGTGGGTGTCCTGCGACGGCTTCACCATCGGCGCCGAATTGCGTCTCGGCGTCTGCCTGATCCGAAATTCCCCTTTCAGGCCTTTCACGAGCGATTTCAGATTCAGATTGATAATCGGATTCTGAATTCTGTATGTGCCGCTCATCCTGGCGTTCATTGGCGGCCATATTCTGCGTTTTCAGCAAGTTTTCCAGATAATTAGTCAGATTGTCGCGCAGTGCCGAGAGAAGGTCGAGGGTGCGCTCCACTTCGGTGATCGAAGGTTTGCGTGAGAGTGCCATGTAGACGGCCTGGCACTGAGTGTCTGCCTCGTCGGCAAGGAGGATGTCGGATGAACGCAAGAGCTCGACGAGCTTGATGACATCGCGGCGGCAAAGGCTTAAGCGTTCGCGCATCACCTGAAGGTATCGACGGTCAGCTTCCAGCCGCGCGGCTTCCGCCGCAAATTCGGAGGCGCGCGTCAGCATCGGTGCGAGATCGAAGCCAAAGGCCTGGCCGATGGTGCCCTTGCGATCACGCCGGGCGTAACGCTTGCCGTTGGGGCTGTCGCGCCGCAGGATGAGGCCAGCCTCGACAAGAGCCGTCAGGTGCCGCCTCAATGTCGTCTCGGCCATGCCGTGCGTGCGGACGGCAAGCTGCTCATTCGACGGAAAGACGACGAGCCCGGCGGACGGGTCGAGTTCAGTTTTCGGATAGAAAGACAGCAGTGCATTCAACACCGCAAGCGAACGATCGGAAACCCCAAGGCTGGTCTTGGCGGCACATACCGTTCGAAACAATTTCCACTTGTCGACGCTCCCGTCGTCGACGGCCGGTGCGCTGGAAAGTTGGTGCGCCAACATCCCAAGCGTCATCGACCGCCGCCCGAAGGGCGTCGTGACAATCCCACGATCCATTTTTCTTCACCTTTTCCAAGGCAAAAGAAATCCGTTCGCCGAAACGACGTTGAAAACTCTTGACACCGATTCGCGGAAATGGGATTCTCTAGTTGCTACACGAGAGAAGGGTTTCCGCAGCGCTAGTCGTTCGGGAGCCTTTTTCTTTTGCTCAGTTAGTCTCCTGTTTCCTCTTGATATTCGAGGTACAGAGATTTGAGCCTCTGCCTCACGAAATCTGCAAAGCCCGGTGCTGCCTTGCTGCTGAAGGCAAGCGTCGTCTCGCCGTCCGTTTCACGGATACGCACCGGGGTTGTGTTGTCTGGTGCCAGCCATGGGATCGGCTTGGCACGCGCCCTGGAGGCGCTTAAGAAAGTGCACAAGGCGTCGAAACGCTGATCACTGCCGGCCTTCTGGAATTCTCTGCCTTGCATGAAGGCATCTGCTGCTTCGGGCTTGCCGTCCAGCGCGAAGAGGTCAGCGAGTTCAAACCAACGGCGGCGCCCGATCGACGGCGCAGGACCGATGGCTTCGATCGCTGCAATCGGTAGCCGGCGAACAACCGAAATCATCTTCGACAGGGCGGCCTTGTCGACGCCCAGCGCGGACATGATGATCTCACGCGAAAATCCACGATCCTCAAGGCGGCTAGCAAAGAGCGAGCGCTCGATGAAGGAGAGGTCGGAACGCGCGTTGTTTTCCTGTCCCTGCGAGACGACCAACTGCTCGTCGTTGAGATTGCGGACGACGGCGCGAACGTGGCTGCCGATCTTGCGGGCGGCTGCGAGCCGGCGATGACCGTAGGCGACCTGGTACCGCCCCTCGGCAGTCGGGTGCGGTCGCACCAGGATCGGCACCTGTTGGCCGTGCTCACGCATCTGTTCAGCAAGGCTCATTTGCGCTTCGGCCGCAATCCCGAGGCGATCGACGATGAAGGACGCATCGATGAGCGCCGGATCGAGTTCGACGACGGCAAGCCCTTCGGCGAGTTGCCGTTCGAGCTCCTGGGCGCGTTCGACCTTCTGCGTGATGTTCGACAGCGAACGGGTGATGCCTCCGACGGCGGTCGAGGGCCGTGCACCGGCAGTCAGCCCGGCGATCGGCCGGTCATTGCCGGGTGCCAGGTTGGCGTCGTCGATGCGCTCGGATATCCCGATGAGGTTCTTGCGGGCCATGGATTACCTCCTCCCCCAGACCTTGCGGACCAATTCCTCGATCTCGCCATTGACGAGGTTGAGTGAGTCCATGGCGCGGTCGTAGGTGCCGCGGACAAACTGCGAGCGCTCGACTTCATAGAGCGTTTGCTTCGTCACGCCGGCGTCGGAGATGGCGGTCGACTTCACCATGGCGTTCTGCAGCATGCGATTGCCGAAGATGGCGCGCATGAAACCGGTCATCTGGCTCTGAGGACCGTCGTTCGGTTCGAACCGTGTTCCGAGATAGCGCATCCAATCATAACTGGTGCGGCCGCCCGCCTTCTCGACGACGCTCATCAACTCGCTCGTCATCGACAGGAACTGCGACATCGACATGACGTCGAGCATCTGCGGGTGCACCGTGATCAGAACCGAGGTGGCGGCGCAGAGCGCTGACATGGTGAGGAAGCCGAGCTGCGGCGGGCAATCGATGACGACGATGTCGTAGAAGCTCTCGATATCGGCGAGCACATCGCCGATACGGGCAAAGAAGAGGGTCTCGGCGGCACCGCCGGTCATCATTGCCTTCGGCGTTTCGTGTTCGAACTCCATGAGTTCGAGATTGCCGGGGATCAGATGCAGGTTGGCGGTGTAGGTCGACCGTACGATATCGGCTATCGGCCGCGGGGCGTCGTAGCGGATTGACCCATAGAGCGTTTCGCCTTCGCCGACATCCAGTTCCGGCTGATGGCCGAACAGCGCCGAAAGCGAGGCCTGCGGATCGAGATCGATCGCCAGCGTGCGATAGCCGCGAAGCGCCAGATATTGGGCGAGATGGGCGGATGTCGTCGTCTTTGCCGACCCGCCCTTGAAGTTCATGACGGACAGGACCTGCAGCTTTTCATCGCCGCGCCGATGCGGGACATACTTGCCCGACTTGCCGCCATCGTCGAGAACCCGGCGGATACGCTCGATATCGGAAACGGCATACATGCGCCGACCGTTTGACAAGGGCGCCGGGCCATGACCCTCTGAGGCCACCTGCCTCAGATAGCCTTCGCCGATTCCGATGAAGGCGGCCGCTTCGGCAGGACTGAAGAGGCGCATCTGCTTTTGTGCCTGCGGGGGGAAGATTTTCTTTTGGTGCTGCTGCAACTGATGGGCAAGTTCCAAAGCATCGGCAGCCAGAAGCGTCGGCAGATGCTCCTGTGCGTCCTGGCTCTGAATTTTTTGCTGCAACATCGATATCCCCGAAAACTGCGCAAAAATCGTCATATCCGGACAATATGCGCAGATGCACTATGCTCCGATTCGGCGCGGTTTTACAAATGCATAGCGTTTTGGCCGATGTCCCGGCCTCGCGGTTGAACGGGAGCTGGCGAAGCCGGTCGGGTTGTCCGCGGACAACTTCGTTGAGGCCGAAAATCATCATCAATTAAAGCATAGATTTAATAGACTATTGACAGCCGACCTGATTGTGTCAGGATTGTGTCGATCAGCGATCGGATGCATGGAGCTTCATGATGTTCTATCTAGGCGGAATGACCCTCGGCTATCTTGCGCCGCCCCCGCCGAAGGCGGTGAAGACCAAACGGCAAGCCGGAACGGATGTCGAGTTAGCGACATCCTCCGACAAGGCGGAGTGCGACGAGTCCGATCGCAATCAGGAATGGGCGCGCGCATTCCTGACGCCCTGGCACCTCCTCTATTGAGGATCGCTATAGCGGCGCGAAGCTGCGGCGGCCAAGCGTTGACAGCTGTCAACGGCGAGAGCGGCTTTCAGCCGTCGTGGAAAAGCGCAAATCGGCGAGGGAAGGGCTGTTTCGCGGCTGCGAATTGATTAAGTTCGCTGTCATGGACACCAAGCAAGATCGATCCATTTCAAGTGACCCGCCTGGCGATGCGGCCGACAATCAGGGGCAGGTGCTGTCGCTGCATCAGCGCATCCTTGGTGACGTCGAAGGGCGTATTCTTTCCGGGGAGTGGCCGCCCGGACACCGCATCCCGTTCGAGCACGAACTGACCGAGCAATACGACTGCTCGCGCATGACGGTGAACAAGGCCCTGACCGAACTCGTCAAGCGCGGACTGATCGAGCGGCGGCGCAAGTCGGGAAGCTACGTTACATTCCCGCAGGTCCAATCCGCCGTCATGGAGATCCACGACGTCAAACTCGAAGTCCAGTCCCTGGGGCTCGATTACAGCTTCCGCGTGGATGAGCGAAAAGTGCGCAAGGTTGAGAGCCGGGATCGTGAACGCCTGGATCTCCCGAGCTCGGCGAAGCTTCTGGACGTAACGTGCCGACATTTTGCCGGCTCGCGTCCCTTTTGCTTCGAGGAGCGGTTGATCAGCCTTTCTGCGGTTCCGGAGGCCGAAGAGGAAACGTTCGAGACCGCGGCGCCCGGTTCGTGGCTGCTCGGCAAGGTGCCGTGGAGCACGGCCGAACACCGCATTCGCGCCGTGGCGGCCAGCAAATCGGCAGCGCAAGCGCTCGACATCGCCACCGGCACCGCCTGTCTCGTCATCGAACGGCGGACCTGGAGCGGACGAGCGCCGGTCACGCATGTGCGGCTCACCTATCCCGGCGACCGCCACGAACTCGTTGCG
This sequence comes from Ensifer adhaerens, assembly GCF_002007205.1. Classification (GTDB taxonomy): domain Bacteria; phylum Pseudomonadota; class Alphaproteobacteria; order Rhizobiales; family Rhizobiaceae; genus Ensifer; species Ensifer adhaerens_D. The sequence goes on along the minus strand of NZ_LAZS01000008.1, from coordinate 406,456 downwards.
CAGTTCGCCCCCAGCCCCATCGGCTAATCGAAGGATCGGTTGTCCGCGGACAACCGATGAAGCAGGCCCTCGATCGACGATTCGGCGCCGGTTATCCTGCGGCGACGCGCAGCTTCGGTGCTGGTTCGTTGCCGGAAAAAGCGAAGACCTCGATGGGTTCACCGATGCCCCTGACCGGGTAGGCGCCGAGATGCTCCATGCTCGACGCGCAGCCGGCCAGTTCGACAAAGGCACGCGACAGCAGCACCGGGCGCTTGGTCTCCTTGGTCAGGCTCTCGAGCCTCGAAGCGATGTTGACGGCGGGGCCGATGACGGTGAAGTCGAGCCGGCGGCGCGAGCCGATATTGCCGTACATCACGTCGCCGACATGCACGCCGATCCCGTAGCCGAGCGGTTCGCGGCCTTTCGAGAGGTTGTCCTGGTTGAGGACGGCGATGGCTGCCTCTGCCTCCCGGATCGCCTGGAGCAGGTTCTCGGCGGCGTCGGGGTTGCTTAACGGGAAGATCGCCAGCAGCCCGTCACCCATGAATTTGAGGATCTCGCCGCCATGGCGCTCAATCGGTTCCGACATGGCGTCGAAATAGGCGTTGAGCAGTTCGATCACGTCGTCGCGCGGCCAGAGATCGGAAAGCTTGGTGAAATTGCGCAGGTCGCAGATCAGGATGGCGGCACCGACGGTGACGCCGCTGCCCCGTGTGGTAGCGCCGGCAAGGATCTGTTCGCTCGCATGCGGGCCGACATAGGTTTCGAGCAGCGTTCGGACGAAGCGGTTTTTCAGCCTGATTTCACTGACCAGCGCCAGCGCCGGTACGATTTTCGCGAGAAAGGCCAGATGTTCGTCTTCGAAGCCGCCCTTCCGGTCGGTGGCAAAGGTGACGATGTGGCGTTTGCCGAGCGTGTGCTCAAGCGGCCAGGCGATGTATTCGGTCAGGCCTTCGGCCCTGAGGTCAACATAAAGCGAGCTCTGTTCCTGCTCTTCCGTCAAGTCCTCGAGGTTGGTTCGAACCTCGGTGCCACCGTTGTTGATCACGTAGAGCGGGCTGTTGAGGTAGAGAGCGGTGTTCTGGGTGCCATAATCGTAGAGATCGATTTCGCCCTCGGCCAGCCCTTTGCGCCAAAGGATGCGAGCGCCGAGCCATTGCGGATGGTTGATGCGGAAGTGCAACGTGGCGCGCGCAACAGGAATACCGGCTGTCTGCAGCCGTTCGCCCAACTCGACAAGGATATTGTCGATGAAGCGCTCGTTGCGCGTTTCGATGATCAGCCAGTCGAGCACGTTTTGGCGTCGAGCCGGAAAGCTGCCATCCTCGGGTGAAGGCGAGGGGGCCTCAGATGGGGTCTGCATTGCTGTTCTCCATGACGCTCAAACGGGTGAAGCCGCGTAAGCCGAACGATGTATTGCAGCAAATGTGGAGCATCGGCAGCGCCTTGATAAGGGGCAACCTGAAAAGCTTTTGAGAAATCTGGGGCGGCATGCCCGCCGGTCTCCGTCAGGCGACTGGTCGTGTCGGCGCGGCTGCGGGTCGATTTCCGTCGATCAGCACCAATTGCAGGCGCACCCGCGTGCCACGCCACGGGCCGGCGAGGATGTCGATACGGCCGCCATGGAGCCGCGCGATCTCGCGCGCGAGATTGAGCCCGAGACCGGCGCCGGTGGAGCGCGGGCGCAGTCGATAGAAGGGCTCGAAGACGCGCTCGCGCTCCTCCGCGGGAATGCCTGGACCTTCGTCGTGGACTTCGAGTCCGCCGGAGCCATCGACCAGCACGGTGATCGTGCCGGCGCCACCGCCGTGTTCGATGGCGTTGCGCATCAGGTTGGCGACAGCCTGCTCGATCTGCCGCGGGCGCGCGCTGACCAGGGCGGCAGGCGCTTCGGCTTCGAATGCCAGCTCGTAGCCGGCTTCGAACGCCAGCGGCGCGAAATCCGCCGCCATGGCCCTCCCGAGAGAAACGAGGTCCACCACCTCGAGCGGGCCGCCGGCATGTTCGAGGACTTGCCGATCGAGAAGCTGCTGGGCGAGATGCGACAGGCGCTCGATATCGAGCCTCAGGCGGGTGGTCTCGGGGTCTTCCTGCAGAAGCTCGGCCCGGGTCCGCAGGATTGCGATCGGGGTGCGCAGTTCATGCGCGGCGTCGGTCAGGAAGCGGTTGCGTTGGTCGTATCCTTCTCCAAGCCGCGCCAGGGCTCTGTTGAAGGCCTGCACCAGAGGGGCGATTTCGGTCGGCACTTCCCGGGTTTCGAGCTGCACCGCGCGGTTGTCGATGTCGATGCGCCCCGCTTGGTCGGCGGTCGATACCAGGCTTGCGAGCGAGCGACGCACGACGGCCGGCGTCGTCAGCAGGGTCGAGACGCCCATGACCAGGACGATCGGCAAAAGGAAACAAAGGACAACAAGCACGAGCATCGGCATGACCTCCATCCAGGACGTCCTGCCGTCGAGGTCTCGCGCCATATCGACATTGATGCTGATCTGCACGTCCAATGGCTCATTGTCGCGCCGGGAAGAGACGGTCGCGGTGAGGATCTGCACCCGGCCGGCTTCGGTCTCGACATTGTGGAGGACCGCGTCCGGCAGCGTACCGCCTTCATCGAAAAGCAATTTCGCGCCCTCGACCCGCCGCAGCAGGTCGTCACGGGCTTCTTCGTATGGGGCGGGGACGTTTCCGTAGCGCACGACCTGGCCGCCGGCGTCACGGACGACGTACCAGAGATTGGGGTAGGATTGGCGGAGCTCCTGCAGGTCCTCTGTCTCGCGCACGATCAGCGCGCCGTTCGCGTCGCGCCCGACGGCGCGGTCGAGAACATCGACCGCGGCTTCGTTGTCGACCAGGAGGCGCGGCTGGGCGATGAACACGGCCAGAAAAAGCAGGCCGATGAAGACGAACAACGTGGCCGCCTGCAAAAGGATCAGTCGTCGGACGAGGACCCATTGCAGCGAGCGCGGGCGGGCCTTGGTCATGTCGTCGCGCGCAGGAGATAGCCGAGATTGCGGATCGCCCGGATCTCGACGCCGGCGCCGACCTCGTCGAGTTTGCGGCGCAGGCGGGAAAGATGGGAATCGAGCGCATTCGATTCGATCTCGTCTTCCATGGCGTAGACCGACTCCTCCAGCGTCGCCCTGAGCACGGTTCGCCCGGGCCGTCGCATCAGCGCTTCAAGCGCAAGCCGTTCCCGGCGCAGGAGGTCGAGAGGCTTGTCGTCCACGGCGGCCTCGCGATTGCGGAAGTCGTAGATGAGCCGCCCAACCTTGGTCTGCTCCGACTTGAGCGTGACCGGCCGGCGGGCAAGCGCGCGCAATCGCGCCATCAATTCCTCAACGGCAAAGGGCTTCGAAAGGTAGTCGTCGGCACCGGCATCAAGGCCGCTGACCCGGTCGTTGATCGATCCGAGCGCCGTCAGCATCAGGATCGGCGCCTCGACGCCAAGGCTTCTGAGCTTCGGGATGAGGTGCAGCCCTTCGCCATCGGGCACCCGACGGTCGAGCACGACCACATCATAGGGCCAGAGCTCGGCAACGGCTTCGGCATCCGCGAGCGTCGAGACGTGATCGACGATTACCTGGCGCCGCGCCAGGGCGGCCTTGAGGGCCGAGGCCATCTCCGGCTCGTCTTCCAGCAGCAAGATGCGCATGCCAGTTTCCTTCCTGTGCCCGCATCGATGCGGGTCGCCGATCCGTCACTTCACCCTGTTTGCCCGTGGCGTCATTCGCATTCCAGCTTGGGCTGGCGGAAGTTGGTGATGTACCAGCGGCCGTGCTGCATCCGGGCATAGAAGGTATAGAAACATTCCTGTTCCTCGACATAGCCCGGCGTCGAATATTCCTCGTAGCGCATTCCGCGCCGGGTGTCCCTGATTTCGCCGCTCGACGAACCCGAGACGACATTCGTCGAGATCTTGCGCCATTGATAGGCGCGCTCGTTCCAGCCGAGATCAAGGACATTGGTGGGCGGACCGTAGTCGATGATGACGGATTCGACCGGCTGGCCGATATAGGTTTTCATGGTGTCGGAGGCACAACCGGTCAAAAATGCAGCGGCGGCGGCGAAGCAGGCGAGGGTGCGAAACCCTTTGATGGCGAACATGGCGGATCCCGGTTTTCCTGCAGCATCCGCCGTCCACAGGACGCGCGATGCCAGCAGTCATCGTCGACGTGTCACTCGTCCGGAACGATGGCGATCCGGATCGATGTAACGATTGATTGACCGGGAGCTAAAGGGCCAAGATTACAGGGGCATTGCAGGGGAGGGGCGGGCCGACGAAACGGCGCAGGAGCCGCCTGATGACGTTCCGACTGGGGCGGCTCAGGCGGCGCGGCTCGCCTCACGCTTCCGCGTCGTCACCTTGGGATCTGCGGCATAGACCAGGCCCGGCGACACGATCCATTCGCCGGAGCGAAGTGCCTGCACATCAAAACCACCGCCAATCAGGCGCGGTGCCACGCCGACGAAACGATAGACAAGGCCATCTCCGTCGCGCACGGCTTCGCGTATGGGGCGATCGTCCAGATAGCCGATAACGGCCCCCTCGAACGCGACATCCACCAGCGTGAAATATTCCGTCGGCAGGCGGCGGCTTGCCTTGGAGGAGAGTTTGAACCCGTTCCTGAATTTCATAAGTCTTGCTCGTCATGGGGCGCCTTGCGAACCGGGGAGGGCCGGTGCCGGCAGGCGTCTGTGCTGTCTTGTTGCGTTTACGCCCGTGGCCAGGCGGGACCTCACCAACGAAAATCGGGCCGATCTCTGGAAGGGTGAGGGCGGGCGGCACCGGGTGTTCCGGCGCGGGACGCGCCACGTCTCAAGCCATCGAAAAACGGCACCAGCATGGCAGCTTGCCTCAGGCGGGCATCGGCCCAGTGCTGCTTTGCTTTTGTCTAGCGTGGATCGGGATAGGGAATCGCTTGGGAAGCTGGAGCGGGAAGATCAGGAAAGCATAAAGGCGAAGCTGGGTGATTGCTCACGGCACGCTAGCAAAGCATCGCGTTCTGCGCATGCCGCATCTCGCCGCCGAACAATGGACTAAGTGTAGGTTCGGAAAGCAGAAAACCCTGGACATGGGTTGCGCCGGCACCTTGCGCCGCCTCGAATTGTGCATAGGTTTCAACGCCTTCGACCACCACGACCGGGGCGACGCAGGATGCGAGCCCCACCATGTGCAAAAGGAAACGCTCCGCGTCGGCCCGTCCAAGCCGCAGGAAGAACCCATCGATCTTCACGATATTGACCGGCAGGGACAGGAGCGCCTCCGGCGTCGAAAAGCCCGTTCCGAAGTCATCGACGGCGACGCGATATCCGAGATCACGCACGCTTCGCACGAAGCGCCCGGCGGTCGGAAGCGCCGAGATCGGCAGGCTCTCGGCGAGCTCCAGCACGAGACGCGATGCCAGCCACCGATGTGTTGAGAGCAGGTCCAAGAGGAGTGCCCGGTTGCGTTCGTCGCAGATGCTCTCGACCGAGATGTTGCAGCCGAGGTCGCCGGTGGGATGGCGCGCCAGCCAGTCGAAGGCAAGCGTGAGCATGTGCCTGTCGAGCGCTGCGATGCGGCCTGCCGCCTCCAGATAGCGTATGAACTCGCTGGCGGTCATGACCTCGCCGTCGGGTCTCACGAGCCTTCCGAGGCATTCGGAATAGAGGACGATGCCGACATCGGCGACGGCGTTGACGTGTTGCAGTGAAAAGCCGACGCGGCCTTCCTTGGCGGCGTGGTCGAAAATTTCCACAACACGATCAATCATTTAAACTCCATTGCGTTGGATGTTGTCCGGGCGCAGCCACCGGCCCATCAGGGACGAGCCGGCGGCTGGTCCTGGTTATTGGGCAATCTCCGGCTCCGGTTCGACGACGACAACCGTTGGCGGCGGCAGCGTGCCGCGGATCTCGTCGATCTTGCCGACGGCGGGGCCGACCCCGAGAATCCCCTTGGCTTCGTCGACCATGTCGTCGGTCACCACGCCATCCTTGGTGAAGCCCGCCAGCGCCTGGCGCAACGCTTCGTCGCTCAGCGCCGGATCGGCCGGGATGGCGTCGACGCCGTTTTCCGCCTCGAACTGCGCATAGGCGATTGCGTAGGCGGAAACGGCCGCCATCTTCGGATCGTTCGAATTGAGATAGGCGTGGTAGTTGCGGTTGAGCGAGTTGAACCCTCGCTTAGATCCGGGCGCCACCACGGGATCTACCACGGGATCGACCACCGGGTCCGATACGACCACGACCGTTTTGGCGGGTTTCTCGGCTTTTGCCGATTTGGCTGCCTTGGTCGCCTTGGTCTTGCTGCCGGAGGTCCCGGATTTGTGCTGCGACTTTCCGCTGGACTTGCCGGTCTTCGTTTCCTTGCTTCCGCGGGAAGTGTCGGACTTGCCGTGACCGGAACTGCCACCGTGGCTACCGCCATTGCCACCACCGTTGCCGCCGCCACCATTGCCACCACCGCCGCCATTGCCGCCTTTGGCGTAGGCGGAATCGATCAGCCCCAAGGTACCGGCAGCCACGGGCGCAACTGCCAGTGTCAGCGCCAGGATGCTCCGGGCGATCAGCTTCGTCACAGGCATAGATATCTCCTCGTTTCCAACCGGTCGTTCTCATTTGCTTACGGATCGAGACACGACCTTCGATGTGAAGACGATATCTGCGCCTCCGAGACGGCGCCATCGGCCCCCGACCATTGCCTTTTCGCCTAGGACCTAGGTCCTATTCCGGAGCATCAAAGGTCCGAACAGATCGGTCGCGATGGCTGCGCCATTGACCCTGTCATGAGAGTGGTTAGGTTGGCGCGGCCTTGCTACAATCGTCGCGCCGCACGAGCCGGCGGCCCGATCCGAGAGACCTGGTGCGCATTCATCGACTCATTACCCGCTGGAATTCGCAGTCCCTTGCCAGGCAGTTCCTGCTGATCGGAGGAGCGGTCGCGGCCTGTGCCATGGTTCTGGTCGGCGCCTTCGTTTCCGACAGGATTGAAGATGCGGTCACGCGAAACTCCGCTGCGACGACGGCGCTTTACGTCGACAGCGTGATCGCGCCGCTGCTGCCCGACATGCAGACGAACGAAGTACTCGACGAAACGGTCGCGCGTGCGCTGGACGAGACCCTTGGCCAGGGCGCGCTGGGTGAGCGGCTCCTCTCGTTCCGGCTCTGGCGTGCCGACGGCACGCTCCTTTATGCGAGCGACCAGGCCACTGTCGGCACGAAGGTCGAACTCAGCGGTGAACTTCAGACGGCATTCTCCGGCAGGATGGTCGCACGGTTCGACCAGGAAGGGGATGTCACAGCTGACAAGGGGGCGGGCGTGCCGGCGCTTGCAATCTACAATCCCGTGCTGCAGCCCTGGTCGGGGCAGGTGGTTGCGGTGTCGGAGTTTCATGAAGTCGCCCATGATTTTCAGCAAAGTCTCAATCAGGCGCGCACGCACACCTGGTTGGCGGTAGCGGCCTTCACGCTCGCGTTCTTTGTCGTGCTGTCGGCGATCGTGCTTCGCGGCAGCAAGACAATCGAAAGCCAGCGTCATGCGCTGGCACAACGCGTCGACGAGCTTTCGGCATCGCTTGCGCAGAACGAAACGTTGCGCGGCCGGCTCCAGCGTGCGTCGCAGCGGGCCACCGCGTTGAACGAAAGCTATCTGAGGCGCATCGGTGCGGATCTGCACGATGGTCCCGCCCAGCTCGTCGCCTACGCCTCGCTGAGGCTGGGTAGCGAGACCTTGAAGCGGGCCGCAACCCCAGCGGCCACGCGCGAGCGCGAAATCGGTGCGATCAAGGCAAGCCTGGACGAGGCGATGCAGGAGATCCGCACGATCTGCGGTGGCCTGGTCCTGCCGCAGATCGAGACGGCCGGTCTTGCCGAAATCCTGCAGCGATGCGTGAAGGCTCATCAGCAGCGGACGGGGTCGCCGGTCGAACTCCATCTGACCAATCCTCCCGATCGTCTCTCGCAGGCGGCGAAAATTTGCATCTACCGCTTCGTGCAGGAAACCCTCAACAACGGCTATCGTCACGCCGGTGGTGTCAGGCAACGGGTGTTGCAGCGGATGGTCGGCGATCGTGTCACGATCGAGGTTGCCGATGGCGGCCCCGGTTTTGATCCGGACAAAGTTCCGCCCACAAGTCTCGGTCTTGCCGGCCTCAGGGAACGGATCGAAAGTCTCGGTGGAACGTTTGAGGTCATCGTGGCCGCGACCGGCACCACCGTTCGCATGACGACCAGCGTCAAGGAGATTTGACAATCATGGTGGCAAGGATACGCGTTGCGGTGGTCGACGATCATCCCCTGTTTCGCGAAGGCGTGACCCGCAGCCTGTCGGAGATCGACGGTTTCGAGATTGTCGCGGAGGGCAGTTCGAAGGACGACGCGACCGAGATAGCGCAGAGCCTTGGGCCTGACGTCATGCTCATGGATATTTCCATGCCCGGCGGTGGGCTAGAAGCGATACCGGCGATCCTGGAGGTCGCCCCCGGCCAGAAGATCATCATCCTCACGGTCTCCGAAGACGGCGACGACGTGACCGCGGCGCTCGACCGGGGCGCCACCGGCTATGTGTTGAAGGGGGTCGGTGCGTCGGCGCTCGCCGAGGTCATTCGCACCGTTGCTTCGGGTGAGCGCTACGTGGCACCGACCTTGTCGGCCAAGCTTTTGTCTCCCAAAGCGCCGGCGCCGTCTGGGAAATCCGGCCTGGTCGCAAGCCTGACGCCCCGCGAAAAGGAAGTCCTGCACCTGGTGGCGGCCGGCATGAGCAACAAGCATGTGGCGATCGAGCTGGACCTGCAGGAGAAGACCGTGAAACATCACATGACGCAGATCATGACGAAGTTGGGCGTCGCCAACCGCACCGAGGCGGCGATGGTGCTGCGTGATGCGCGCGAGCTGTAATCGCCGGAGATCGATTGAAACCGTGGATTAGTCAGCGCCGATCTGCGGTGACGGATCATCGTTCCGTGCCGTATGGCAGGTCGGGATGGCCGCGCGCAGCGCGCAGCGCCATGCGGGCAGTCTAACGCCTGAAGGGCAGGACGAACCCGAAAGACGCTCTAATGCGCGAAGCTCTGCACGCGCTGCTTGTCGGCCGTCGTTGCGCGCCGGTTGATGATCGTCCGTCCGCGGGCGTCCTTCATGATGTAGCGCCCCTTCCTGACTTGCTCGGTTATGCCGCCCTTGTGGCGGATACCGGTTTCGCTGTCGCCTTCGTCGACGGCGTCTTCACTGGCGCGTGAGGCCTTGGAGTTCCCGCCGGAGCGGTTTTCGTTGGAATTGCCGTTGCCGCCGCCATTTCCGCCCCCGTTACCACCGCCATTGCCGCCACCGTTGCCACCATTCCCACCACCGTTGCCGCTGCCGCTATTGCCGTTCTTGGCAAAGGCGGCCGTCTCGGTGAACGACAGGCCCCCGCGTGTCAGATCGAGCTTGTAGGGAAGGGTGGTTGCCAGGAGGAACGCCAGCCAGAAGAATGCAGCGAGAAATATTCGGCAATTGGCCATTTCAGTCCTCTGGCGATTGTCGCGACACACTCGGGTGGGCGCGTTCCGGCGGAGACCGGCACGCTCGACTTTGCTCACGGCCGGCACGGCCAGTCAACGAGTGTCTGCACCGGCGGCGCCTTCCCAGACCTTTCCCCGGCGGCGGCCGGACAATCGTCGGATTCCCTTAGGACCAAAGTCCGGTTCCGTGCGTCGCTTTTGCCGGCCGTTATCCGCGGTTCCTGCCGAATGGCGCCCATGGCACGATGCAGGCGATTGGGGCTGGGCGCGATCGAAAATATGATCGCCCCGCCATTGTATCGGTTCATTTGGCCATATTCTCGACACCGAGATCGCTGACGTCTCCGGCAGGCTGGGACCACCTGGCGTTCATCGAGCGCCCGCTCCCCGCGTCTCTTCGGAGGCCCGGGGGCGGGCGTTTTGCGCCTATTGAAAGATCAACCACTTGTCACGCGACAAATCGACCGGGCACGTCAAGAAACGCATCGTGCTGCATTTTCCCGGCTTCGAGCCGCTGGATGCCGTCAAGCATCAGGCGCGCTACAAGCGATCGGCGGCAAAGACCGCGAAACTCCAGGATTTCGATGTTCAAGTCGGGCCGGTGCAGATCGAGGGATCTGGCCGCTACTTCGACGTGGACAGCCAGGGCGTCGACTGGCAAACGGCCAGCCGAGTCTACATCTTCGATCACGACGATATCGTCAGGCGTCTGAACGGCCGGCGCACGCTTCATAGAATGGTCGCGGGCTACTTGAGTGCCGCGCGCGTTGTCTGGGAAGGTGGAGCCTTCGGCTATTTCCGGCATGCTTGGCGGTTCGGCCTGTTCTTTCTCTTTCCGTTCCTGCTCGTGGCCATCGGGCTCGCCGTCAGCGTGTTGATCGGCACCGCCCCCTATTGGCTTGCGCTTGAGTCATCGTTGCTGGTCCTCAGTGCGATCGCCGCCTACCTGGTCTTCTTCAGGCTGTTCCTCCCCTGGTCGGACAGGTGGCATACACTGCACCTCTTTTCCGACTGGGAGTTGGCGGTTGCCGTTGCCAGTCTGGAAAAACCCTATTTCAAGCAATGGGTTGAGGACAATCTGGCATCCGTGCGGGCTGCTCTCAGCGAACCGGCCGACGAATACGTCATCAGCTCGCACAGCATGGGCTCCAGCATCGCCACCCAGGTTATCGGCACGTTGGTGGAGCGAGAGCCGGGCCTCTTTGCCGGAAAGCGCGTCGTCTTCGTCACGCTCGGCGGCGCGATCCTGCAATGTGCGCTGCTGCGCTCAGCCGAGGTCTTGCGCGCGCGTGTCGGCGCCATCGCCCGGGTCAAGGATATCTTCTGGTTCGACGTTCAGTGCCTGACCGATGCCATCAATTTCTACAGATGTCAGGTCGTGGCGCTTGCCGGACACGGGGATGCACCCCAACCGCCGATCGTCTTCATCCGGCTCAAGCACATGCTGTCTCCGGAGCGCTATCGCCGGATCAAGCGCGACTTCCTGCGGGTTCATCGCCAGTACGTGCTCGATGCCGACGTTCGCGCGCCCTTCGATTTTACGATGATGACGGCCGGGCCGCTTCCGGCCGCCTCGTTCACCAACCCGGTCTGACGGGAGATCGGCCTATGGCGGGCCGATCCTTGTTTCTCCGGGCTATAAATGGTGCGAGGTGGGTGCCGTTTCGGTCTAGGCGCGTTCGGCCCAGATCTTCGCCAGCTCGACCAGCGTCTTGACGCTGCGCTCCATGTCCTGGCGGCTGATCCATTCGAGCGGCGAGTGGAAGGCGTGGCCGCCGGCAAAGAGATTGGCCGAAGGCAGGCCCATGAAGGAGAGCCGCGAGCCGTCGGTGCCGCCGCGGATGCTGCCGCGCACCGGCTGCATGCCGGCCCGCCGGATCGCCTCGATGGCGTTCTCGACGATTTCAGGGTGACGGTCGAGGATCGCCTTCATGTTGCGATACTGCTCCTTGACCTCGAAGCTGTAGGTGGAGCCCGGATAGGCCTTCATCACGTCCTTGACGATGCCCTCGAGCATCGCTTCCTTTTTGGCAAGGCCCGCCTCGTCGAAGTCGCGTACGATGAGGCCGAGCTGCGCCCTGTCCATCGAGCCCGTCACGCCGGTCGGATGCAGGAAGCCGTCGCGACCTTCGGTGCCTTCGGGTGATACTTCTCTCGGTAGCCGGCTAATGATATTGCCGGCGATCTTGATGGCATTCTCCATCTTGTCCTTGGCAAAGCCCGGATGGATGGCGACGCCATGAATGACGATCTCGACGCCATCGGCGGAGAAGGTCTCGTCCTCGATATGGCCGGCCGTTTCGCCGTCGACCGTGTAGCAGAACTCGGCGCCGAGCTTCTTCAGGTCGACCTTGTCGACACCGCGGCCGATCTCCTCGTCGGTGGTAAAGAGCAGCTTGATGGTGCCGTGCCTGATATCGGGATTATCGACGAGGACTTGAGCAGCTGTGACGATTTCGGCAAGGCCGGCCTTGTCGTCGGCGCCGAGCAGCGTCGTGCCATCCGTCGTGACGATGTCGTTGCCGATCTGGTCGTTGAGAACCGGGTGGTCTGCGACGCGGATCACCTGCTGCGGATCGCCCGTGAGCCTGATATCGCCGCCCTGATAGTTGCTGACGATCTGCGGCTTGACGTTCGTGCCGGTGAAGTCCGGTGCCGTGTCCATGTGCGAGCACCAGCAGATGACCGGCACCGGCTTGTCCACGTTCGAAGGAATGGTGGCGTAGACGTAGCCGTTTTCATCGAGATGGGCGTCGGCAAGGCCGATCGCCAGCAGTTCCTCGACGAGTACCCGCCCGAGGTTCTTCTGCTTTTCCGTCGAGGGCTGGGTCTTCGACCTGGCGTCGGACTGGGTGTCGATGACGACATAACGAAGGAAGCGGTCGAGAACGGTATCGGTCATGAGCGGGATCCAATGCTGGTGGGCGTGGATTCGCTATACTCCCAGATCGACACGAGGGAAAGTCCGCGACCGCCCAACGTATGCGGGCGGCCGTGACCTGATCAGCCGCATCCACCCGCGACGCAGGCGATGGCGGTCAGTAGGTTTTTCCGACCGTTGTATCGGTCCCGCCACTGGCTCCTTTGAACTCCGCGGCCAGCTTGGACGTTGCGCCGACCAGCAGACCGACGTCGTTGCCAACGGCGACGAAGGTCGCACCGAGTTCGAGGTAGCGACGGGCAAGTGCCTGGTCGGACGTGAGGATACCGGCTGCCCTGCCGTGCGCCTGGATGCGAACGAGCGCCGCTTCGACTGCCTGTTGAACCTCGGGCGCGCCCGGTTCGCCGAGGAAGCCCATGTCGGCGGCGAGGTCGGCCGGGCCGATGAAGACGCCATCGACGCCTTCGGTCGTCGCGATCTCGTCGAGGGCGGCGAGGCCGGCGCGGCTTTCGATCTGCACGAGCAGGCAGATCTCGTCATTGGCCGTCTGCAGGTAGTCAGGGATGCGGTTGAAGGCCGACGCCCGGGCAAGGGCGGCACCGACACCGCGCACCCCGTGGGGCGGATAGCGCACGGCCCGCACCAGCGCGCGGGCCTGTTCGGCGCTTTCGACCATCGGCACCAGCAGCGTCTGAGCGCCGATATCGAGGATCTGTTTGATCATCCAGGTCTCGCCGATCGGCGGGCGCACGATGGCGTGGCTTGGCGAGGCCGAGAGCGCCTGCAGTTGCGCCGCCAGCAGCGGCACATCGTTTGGCGCATGTTCGGCATCGATGAGCAGCCAGTCGAAGCCGGCGCCGCCGCAGACCTCGGCCGTATAGGGATGGGCAAGCGCCAGCCAGAGCCCGATCTGCGGGCGCTTTTCGGCAAGGGCCTGTTTGAACGGATTGCGCGGAGCGGGCATGGTCGGTCCTATTCGAAGAAGCAACTGACGGTGCCGGAGGGGCCGAAGTCGGCGACGAGGGTGTCGCCATGGCGGGCCTCGACCGGACGGATGAAGGAGCCGGCTAGCACGATCTGGCCGGCCTCGATGCGGTCGCCATAGAGCGCCAGCCGGTTGGCGAGCCAGGCGATGCCGCGGGCCGGATGGTTGAGCACGCCGGCGCCGAGCCCGGTCTCTTCGACCTCGGCGTTGCGCGAGACGATTGCGCCCATCCAGCGCATGTCGATCGCATCCGGCCGCATCTGCCGGCCACCGAGAACGATGCCGGCATTGGCGGCATTGTCTGAGATGGTGTCGACGATGGCGCGCGCCTTCTTCGTCTCGGGGTCGACGCGCAGGATGCGGGTGTCGAGGATTTCGAGCGCCGGGGTCACGTAGTCCGTGGCGTTGAGTACATCGAAGACAGTGACATTGGGGCCGGCAAGCGGGGCCTTCATCACGAAGGCAATCTCGGCCTCGATGCGCGGCTGGATGAAGCGGACGCCCGGGATGCGCGCACCGTCCTCAAACAGCATGTCGTCGAAGAGCACGCCGGAATCGGGGATGTCGATGTTCAGCGCATATTGCATTGCCTTGGAGGTGAGGCCGATCTTCCAGCCGATCACCCGGCGCCCTGCGGCAATTTTCCGTTTCACCCAGGCGGCCTGCACCGCATAGGCGTCGTCCATGGTCATCTCGGGGTGTTTGAGCGACAGCAGCCCGATCTGGACGCGTTCTCTCTCGGCGGCGTCGAGCGCGGCTGCTGCCGCCTCGATCTGGGATTTGTCGAGCATGGATCAGGCCTCGTCGGCGACAGGGTTTATGAGCGTGCCGATGCCTTCGGCCTCGACTTCGACGATATCGCCGGGCTTCAGCCAGATCGGCGGATCGAAACGGGCACCGGCCCCGGTCGGCGTGCCGGTGACGATGACGTCGCCGGGAACCAGCGTCGTAAACGTCGAGACGTAATTGATGATCTTGCGGAAGGAGAAGATCATCCGGCTGGTGCGGTCCTGCTGGCGCACTTCGCCGTTCACCCGGGTTTCCAGCCTGATATCGGCAAGCTGGGCTTCGTCGGTGAAGGGCACCAGCCAGGGGCCGATCGAGCCAGTGCGATCGAAGTTCTTGCCCTGGGTGACGTTGAACTTGGCGTGGCGCACCCAGTCGCGGACCGTGCCCTCGTTGCAGAGCGAAAGCGCTGCGATGTGATCCAGCGCTGACGTCTCGGGAATGCGACGGCCGCCCTTGCCGATGACGATGACGATCTCGCCTTCGTAATCGAGCTGCGCGCTCTCGGGCGGGCGGATCAGCGGTTGACCGTGGCCGGTAAAGGAGCGCGGAAAGCGGATGAACAGCGACGGGTTGGCGGGTGCCGCCTGGCCGTCCTTGTATTCCTCGTTGCGGTCGGGGAAATTGACACCGACGCAGATGATTTTTTCGGGTGCCGGGACCGGGATTTCGTAGCGGATCTCATCGAGAGATATGTCTGCTTGCAGTCCGGCGGCCTGGTCGGCAAGCCGGGCAAGGGCGCCGGCCTCGATCACCTCGCGCAGCGTCGGAAAGGTCGATCCATGCCGCTTCGACAGGTCGATGACACCATTGCCGGAAACGAGGCCGTAGCCGCGCCTTTCGCCGGCTGAGAATGTTACGAAACGGGGATGGTTCATCGGGTGGCTCCCGTTTTCTTCTGATGTTCGCCCAGTGCGCCGGCGACCTCTGTGATCACCTCGAAAGCCGTCTCGGCATCCTCTTCCGTCATGTCGAACTGACCCGCCTGGAACCGGATGGCGACGCGACCGTCGACACGGGTTTGCGTGAGGTAAATGCGGCCGTCATCGTTGATCGCGTTGACGAGCGCGATGGTGTGGCCATCCGGATCCGCGTCCCTTAGATGGCGAAACGAAAACAGAGACAGCATCGGCGCCGTCACGATCTCGAAATCCTGGTGCGCGGCAAGCCGCTCCGCCAGCCGCTCCGACCAGCGCACGTGGTTGCGGATCATCGTCTGCAGGCCATCGAGGCCGTGGAAGCGAAGCAGAAACCAGAGCTTCAGCGCGCGGAAGCGTCGGCCGAGCGGGATCGTCCATTCCGAATAGTTGATGATGCCGTCGCGCCCGTGGGTTTTCAGGTATTCCGGCTGGATCGCCAGCGTCTTCACCAGATCATCCGGGCTGCGGATGAAGTGCGCCGAGCAGTCGAATTGCGCGCCCAGCCACTTGTGCGGATTGAAGACGACGGAATCCGCCGCATCGACACCGGCCCAGAGTTCGCGGAACTCTTCGCAGATCATCGCGGCACCGGCCCAGGCGGCGTCGACATGAACGTAGAGACCGTGCGCATGCGCGACCCGCACCACCTCGGCGATGTCGTCGCACGCGCCCGTGCTCGTGCCGCCCGTGCAGGCAATCACGCCGGCCGGCAACAAGCCCGCTGCCTTGTCCTTCAGGATCGCCGCTTCCAGCGCGCCGGTATCCATCGCGCGTCGCGGTCCCTTCGCCGGGATGCGCACGAGGTTCTCCTCGCCGATGCCCGAGACCCAGATCGCCCGGTCGATCGAGGTGTGGACCTGATCGGAAGAATAGATGCGCAGCTGCTTTTGGCCGGAAAGACCCTTTTTGTTGCCCTGCCAGGCGAGCGCCTTCTCGCGCATGACCAGCACGGCCGACAGCGTCGCCGAGGATGCGGAATCCTGGATGACGCCGGAGAAGCCTTCCGGCAGGCCGATCGCCTGTCGCAGCCAGTCGATTACTTTTGTTTCGAGTTCGGTCGCTGCCGGCGAGGTCTGCCAGAGCATGCATTGCGCAGCCATCGCTGTGACGAGATATTCGGCGACGACGGAGACCGGCGCGGCGTTTGCTGGGAAATAGGCGAAGAAGCGCGGATGCTGCCAGTGGGTCATGCCCGGCAGGATGATCTTTTCGAAATCCTCGAAGATCGCCTGCATGTCTTCGCCGGTCCGTGGCGGCTGTGCCGGGATCTGGGCGGCAATCGCGCCCGGTGCCGTCTGCGCCCGCACCGGCCGGTCGCGCAGCGACGCCCGATAGTCGGCGCCCCATTGCGCCGCCTTCAGCGACCACTCGCCGAAACTTTTCTGATCCATCTGCGTCCTCCCGTCTGCTCTCTGGCTCGACCCGACCCTTATCTCAAAACCTTCAAGGCGCGACGATCGGTTGGGCCTTCAGGATCGAGTCACGGATCTCGGCGCCGGCAAAGACGCTGCCTTCCTCGAACCAGGATTTCGGTGCCGGCGCGCCCCAGAGCGTCTGGCGCTGCGGGTCCTTCAGGTCCCATTTGATCGGCTCGAGATCCGGGTCGACGGTCTGGTAGTCAGAGCAATAGATCTCGATGCGGTGTCCATCCGGGTCGCGCACATAGAGGAAGAAGGCGTTGGAGATGCCGTGCCGGCCGGGGCCGCGCTCGATGTTGGCGAGCCAGCCGGAGGTCGACATCAGGTCGAGCAGGTCGATGATGTTGAGCGGCGTCGGCACCCAGAAGGCGGTGTGGTGCAGGCGCGGTCCGCGGCCGTTGGTAAAGGCGATGTCGTGCACCCCGCCCTTGCGGTGGGTCCAGGCGGCCCAGAGGCGTCCGGTTTCTTCATCGGCCGTGTATTCCGTCACGCGAAAGCCGATCTCGTTGTAGAAGGCGACCGCTTCGTCGACATTGGGCGAGAAGCAGTTGAAATGATCGATGCGTAGCGGCTTCACGCCGCGGTAGAGCGCGTATTTCTGGTGGATCGGCGGCAGGCGATCCATCTTCGAATAGAATTCGAGCGGAATGCCCTGCGGATCACGGGTGCGGAAGGTGCGCGACTGGTAGGGGCGCTCGATCCATTCGACCGGCAGTTCCTTACCCCTAAAGAAATGCGCCGCCTTTTCGAGATCCTCGTCGCCAAAAACCTTGAAACCGAGATCGCGCGCCTCGGCGCTCGCCGCCTTCTTCAGGATAATGCAGTGGTGGCCGCGTTCTTCCATGGCCCTCAGATAAATCGTGTCCGCCGTCTCGTCGGTGACCTGCAGGCCGAGCACGTCGACATAGAAGGCGCGCGACTTGGCGAGATCGGTGACGGCGAGTTCCACATGGCTCAGCCGTACGATGTTGAAGGGCGGATAGAGGTTCGGTTTCGGCAAGGGCATAGATGTCTCCTCCAGAATTTTCTGCCAGCGCGCTCAGCCGCCGAGCTTGGCGATCGCATGCGCCGAGCTGGCAAAGGCAATGTTTTTGGTTTCCATGTAAAAATCGAACGACCAGTCGCCGCCATCGCGGCCGATGCCCGAGCTCTTGACCCCGCCGAAGGGTGTCGGCAGGTGGCGCACGTTCTCCGAGTTTACCCAGATCATCCCGGCTTCGAGACGGTCGGTAAAGCGGAAGGCGCGGGTAACGTCCGAAGTCCAGAGATAACCGGTCAGGCCGTATTGTGTGTCGTTGGCGAGCATCAGCGCCTCCGCTTCGTCCTTGAACGGGATTGCGGTCAGCACCGGCCCGAAGATCTCCTCCTGGGCGATGCGCATGGTGTTGTTGGCGCCGGTGAATAGCGTCGGGGTCACGTAGCAGCCACCACCAGGCCCGTCGAACTTCTCGCCACCGGCAGCAACAGTCGCGCCTTCCTCGCGGCCGATGCGGATATAGTCGAGCACCTTCTTCTCGTGCACCGGATGGATGAGCGGGCCGATGACGGTTTCCGGGGCGAGCGGATGGCCGACCTTGATGCGGCTCGCCTTCTCGGCGACCAGCGCCGTGAAGCGATCGTAGATGCTGTCTTCGACCAGGAGCCGCGAGGACGAGGTGCAGCGCTCGCCGTTCAGCGAGTAGATCATGAAGACCGCGGCGTCTGCCGCGCGTTCGAGATCGGCATCGGCAAAGACGATCACGGGGTTCTTGCCGCCAAGCTCGAAATGAACCCGCTTCAGCGTCTCGGCACCTTGCTTCATGATCATCGAGCCGGTGCGGCTTTCGCCGACGAAGCCGATCGCCTTGATATCGGGATGTTCGGTCAGCGCCCGACCGGCATCCTCGCCGAAGCCGTTGACGAGGTTCCACACGCCCTTGGGCAGGCCGGCGTCCTCGGCGATCTCGACCAGCAGCCGCGCGGTCAGCGGAGAGAACTCAGCCGGCTTGTGCACGACCGTGCAACCGGCGGCAAGCGCCGGCGCGATCTTCCAGGTCGAGAGCATGAACGGCGTGTTCCAGGGGGTGATGATGCCGACCGGACCGATCGGCACGCGCGTCGTCATGTTGATCTGGTTGCCACCGCGCAGCACCTTGCCGTCGCGCGCCTCCGGCGCCCGGTCGGCGAAGAAACGGAAGTTTTCCGCCCCGCGCAGGGCAGCCTTCGCCATGAACTTCAGCGATTGTCCGGTGTCCATGCACTCGACGAAGGCGATTTCCTCGGCGCGGGCGACGATTGCGTCGGCGATTTTGTGCAGCAGCTTCTTGCGCGTCTCGCCGGGCATCGCGGCCCATTCGGCGAAGGAGGCCTTCGCAGCCTTTGCCGCGCGATCGATATCGGCTGCCTTGCCACGTGCGACCCTTGCGAGCGGCTTCAGGTCGACGGGCGAGATCGTCTCGAAGGTCTCGCCGTCAAGTGCCGGCACCGCCTCGCCGTCGATGTGGTTGAACACGCCTTCGCGTCTGAAGCGGGCGAGATAGCCTTCCGCCTTGGCGAGGTTTTCATCGAGCTTGGACATGATGTTCTCCGATGCTGGCGCAGATCTTGCCGCGCACTGCCGTCTTTTTGAGGGGAGGGCCGCGCTTAGCCGTTGGAGGCGCGCAGCCGCGGGTGAATGGCGTTTTTCTTCCAGCTCAGCTCCGGATCGATCTCGCGGATTTCGAGGCTGAGGGCGAAATGTGGTGTAGCGAAAAGCTGCGAAAGCTCGTCGCTGACGGCCTTGAAGATCGCTTCACCGGTGGCCTTCTTCTCGGCCTCGCTGCGGCCGCGGCCGATGCGGAAGGACATGTCGATGAAGCCGTTTTCCGGCAGGAGGTCGGCGATCGCATAGTCGCGGCTCTGGATCGTGCGCACCCTGACGGCACCGAGCTCGAAAAGGCCGGTGCCGAGGACCGCCTTGTGGACGGTCCGGCAAAGCCGGGCAAAGTCGACTTGGGTGTCGAGATTGCCGGAATATTCGATTGTCAGATGCGGCATCTTTCCTCCCGATGCGCTCTCATATATTTAACACGTTAATGAAATTGATGGCGGTGTCAAGCAGCTCGGAGTCTGTGGCCGCAGCTGCCAATTGCGGAACGCAAGAAAATGTCCGATAGAACGGCCATGAGCCGTGAGAAAACCAAGACCGATCTCGGTCACGACGCCCTTTTGCCGCACAATACCCGCCGATCGCTGCCGATCGCGCTTCTGCGCGCACGCGAAGCGGTCATGGCGCATTTCCGCCCGATGTTGGCCCGCCACGACATCACCGAGCAGCAATGGCGGGTGATCCGCATTCTTGCGGAAGCCGGCCGGGTCGATGCGTCCGAAATGGCCGACAAGGCCTTCATTCTGGCACCGAGCCTCACCCGTATCATTCGCTCGCTGGAAGAACGCGGCCTGATCACCAAGCACAAGGATGCCGACGACGGCCGGCGCGTCCTGCTCGAGATTGCGCCGGAGGGCATGCGGGTGATCGCCGATGTCAGCCCGGAAAGCCGGGCGATCTACGAGGAGCTCGAAACCCGCTACGGCCGCGAGCGTGTCGAAGTCCTGCTCGACATGCTGGACGAGCTCGCAAACCTCAACGATTGAGTGCTTCGGCAGCGCCGCGTTCATCTGAAACCCAGTTCTTCGGCAAGCGCCAGCGTCTCGTCGGCGTAGCGCCGGACGCGCTCGCGCGCACCGGGGAGTTCCGGGCGCGCAGCAAACCAGCCGATATAGGTGAGGCTGCGAAGCACGAGGAACAGCGGCAGGCCGGCAAGCGCTTCCTCCGTAAGGCTGCGCGAGCTGCGATAGCCGGCGATGAGGGCCGCCTCGATCATTTCGTATGCCGGCTCACGTCTGTTCTTCAAAAGCGCGGTTGCGAGATCAAACAGGCGATAGCCGTAGCCCGCATCGTCGAAGTCGATGAATTTTACCCCTGTAGCGTCGACCAGCACGTTCTCGCGTACGAGATCGGCGTGGATCAATCCGAAATCCCTAGCCGGAGTCGGCATTACTGCCAGGCGTTGCCGGAGATCGAGGCGAAGGTTCGACAGCGCCGACGCCGGCGCTGCGGACAAGCCCTCACAATCCCAGAACCGGCCCCAGATTGGGCGTTCCCCAATCAGGCCGTCCCCGTTCCAGGCCGCGCGCCAGAAGCCGTCGGGTGGCGTCCAGCGATCGGCAAGATTGTGCATCTCGGCCATCGAGGCGCCGAGCGACGAGAAAATCTCGACGAGCCGCCCGGGCGAATGGGACAACCGTTTTCCGCTTTCGCCCAATGGCTCCCCATCCACCCAGCCAATGACATCGACATGCTGCGCGGCAAGTTCGCCAGCGTCCGGCAGGGCGACAAGCAGCCGCCCGTCCGCCGCCGCGATCGGCCGCGGAACCGCGAGACCGCCATCGCCAAGCGCGGCCATCCATTGCAGCTCTGAGCGGAGTGCTGTTTCGCTGTGATAGCCTGCCCGATGCAGCCGCAGCGCGGCCGGACGCCCGTCGGCAAGGCGGACGCGAAACACAGCATTCTCCCGATACTTCAGCAGTTCCGGCTGCTGGTCGGCGACGCCCCAATGGACGAGTGCCTGACGCGCGCGATTGTCGAGCGCGTGGCGAAAGGGTTTGGACAGGTCCACCGACATCGGCCGCTCACAGGCCCGCAAGCACGTCGTCGAGCGTCGACAGCATGAGATCGGCATTGTCGCGGCTAAACGGCATCGGCGGCCGGATCTTCGTCGTGCATTGGTGGATGCCGAGCTTGCCTATCAGCACGCCGCGCTCGCGCATGGCGTTGATCACTTTGGTCGCGAGATCGCCCGCGGGCGTTTTGGCTCCGCGATCGCTGACGAGTTCGGCACCGAAGAACAGCCCGCTGCCCCGGATCTCGCCGATCAAGCTGTGCTTCTCCGCAAGTCGAGCAAGTCCCGCTTTGGCATAGGTGCCTACGGTGGCGGCGTTCTCGATCAGCTTTTCGTCGTCAATAACATCAAGCACGGCCATGGCCGCCGCGCAGGATACGGGATTGCCGCCGAAAGTGTTGAAATAGCGAAACGCCTTGCGGAAGGCGTTGAGCGTGTCGGCGCCCGCAACGACACCGCCGATCGGGTGGCCGTTGCCCATCGGTTTTCCAAGCGTGGCGATATCGGGAACGAGGCCCGCCTTCTGGTGTCCCCACATATGGCCGCCTGTGCGGCCGAAGCCCGGCTGGACTTCATCGGCAATGACCAGACCGCCGGCCTTTCTGACGGCGGCGACGGCGCCGTCGAGAAAGCCTGCCGGCAGTTCCGGGAATCCTTCATTGGCAAAGAAGGGATCGATGATCAGCGCCGAGAAACCGTGCGAGCTCTGCTCGAGCGAAGCGATCGCTTCTTCCACCTTGGCGGTGAAGGCTGCGGCAAAGGCAGCGCCCTGCGCGCCGCCAAGCGGCCGGTAGCTGTCGGGTGCCGGCACGTGGCGCACATGGCCACTGAAACCGCCGACCGGCGGCATGCGGGTCGAAAGCTGCGACACAGCCGCGGTATTGCCGTGATAGGTGTGGTCGGTGGCGATCACGCCGGTCCTGCCGGTCACCGCTTGCGCCATGCGCAGCGCCACGTCGTTCGCCTCGCTGCCGGTGCAGGTCAGGATCGCCGTGTCGAGGCTCTTGTCGAAGGTGGCGGTCAGCCGCTCGACATAGTCGAGAATGCCCTCGTGCAGGTAGCGCGTGTGGGTGTTCAGCGTCGATGCCTGCCGGGCGATTGCCTCGGTCACCCGCGGGTGGCAATGGCCGACATGCGGCACGTTGTTGTAGCAATCGAGGTAGCGGCGGCCGTCGGCGTCGAAAAGCCAGACGCCTTCGCCGCGCACCAGATGCACCGGCTCCTCGTAGAACAGCGACATGTTGCGCCCGAGCAATTGCTCGCGGCGCGCGATCAGATCCGCGTTGCCGGTCATGGCGTTATCCCCTTGCGGCGGTCAGGCCGGCATCGAGAGCCGTCAGAATGCGGGCAACGTCGTTCGCTGTGATGACGAGCGGCGGCGACAGGATGATGTTGGCGCCTGACGTGCGCACCATGACGCCGGCGTCATAGGTCACGTCCTGGACCTTCTGGACGACGTCCTTCGCCGCACCGGTCTTCTTCTCCCGATCGGAGACCAGTTCGAGCGCGCACATCAGACCCTTACCGCGCACGTCGCCGATCAGTTCGTGCCGCTCCTTGAGTGCTTCGAGACCGGCCATCAGCTCCTCGCCGCGGGCACCGGCATTCGCCGCCACGTTCTGCTTGCGCGTCTCCTTCAGCGTTGCGAGCGCTGCCGCAGCACCGACCGGATGGCCGGAATAGGTGTAGCCATGGCCGATCGATCCGGCTGCGGTGCGGTTGCTCTCGAAGACCTCAGCCACCTTGTCGGCGATCATGACGGCGCCGAAGGGGTAGTAGCCGTTGGTGATCGCCTTGGCGGTCGACATGAAATCCGGCTTCACGCCGAAGAGGCGCGAGCCGGTCCAGGCGCCGGTGCGGCCGAAGGCGGTGATCACTTCGTCGGCGATCAAGAGGATGCCGTGGCGGTCGCAGATCTCGCGCATCAGCGGCATGAAGGTTTCGTGCGGCACGATCACGCCGCCGGCGCCGAGCACCGGCTCCATGATCAGTGCCGCGATCGTGTCGGCGCCCTGGAAGGCGATCTCGTCTTCGAACAACCGCGCGATCGCCTTTGCAATGATGACGCCATCGGTGGTGTCGAACGGGTTGCGATAGGTATAGGGCGCCGGCAGATGGAAGACGCCCGGCAGCAGCGGCTCGTAGTTGCGGCGGAAATTTGAGTTGCCGTTGACCGAGGCGCCGCCGAAATGGGTGCCGTGATAGCCCTTTTTCAGCGCCACGAACTTGGTGCGCTCCGGCTGGCCGTTGAGCTTGTGGTACTGACGTGCAAGCCGCAGGCAGGTCTCGACGGAATCCGAGCCGCCGGAGGTGAAGAACGAGCGCGTCAGCCCGTCCTCGCGGAACCATTCCGCGAGCTCGTAGGAAAGCTCGATCAGCGGCGAATTGGTGGTGCCACGGAAGGTCGAATAATAGGGCAGCTCGTCGAGCTGCCGTCGGATTGCCTCTTTCACCGGCTCGCAGGAATATCCGAGATTGACGTTCCAGAGACCGCCGACCGCATCGAGCACCTTCTTGCCGTGGATATCGACGATCTCGACGCCCTCGCCGGCATTGATGATGCGCGGCGGCGTCGCCTGCATCTCGGCCGGGTGTGCCATCGGATGCCAGAGATGGCGGGCGTTGTTCTCGATGAGGAAGTTGGTTTCGCGCATGGTCATGCTCCTGTCTGTTCAAGGCCGAGCATCCGAAGCGCTCGGGCATAGCTTTCAGCGGGGCGGGTGACGTCGAAATGGACGTGAGGCAGGCCGACGGCCCGCGCACCCTCGGTGTTCTTCAATTGGTCATCCACGAAGACGCAGGCTTCGCGCGGCAAGTTGAGCTGGCTCAGTACCAGCTCATAGGCGCGTGGATCGGGCTTCAGGATATGGGTGTAGGTGGCGTCGACGATCGTCTCGAAGTGTTCGATCAGCGGGAAACGCTCGCGGAACGCGACACCGTAGAAGAGGTCGAGTTCGTTGGAGAGGATCGCGAGCCGGATGCCCGCCCTGTGGGCGGTGAGGATCGCCTCACGCGCCTCGGGCCTGAGCACGAGTTCCGGCTCGGCCCCACGCGCCCGTTGCACGAAGGTCTTCATGTCGCTCCAGTCTTCGCCGAGCAACTTTCCGACCTCGCGCGTGCGTGTTGTCCAATAGTCCCGCTCGGTAATCTCGCGCCGCTGCATCGCCGTCCAGAGCGGATCGGTGGCAGGATCGAAGGGACCGCGCCACGTGAGCGTGCCGGGCGCAAGGCCGAGCGCGCGCTCGGTGACGTCATGGGTTTCGAACAGCGTGCGGGTGACGACGCCGCCGAAATCGAGGATCAGTGCCTTGTCGCTCCTGGTGCCGGTTAAGGTTTTCGTCATGGCCGGCCCTCGGGCACGATGCCGCGTGCCACCCAGTCGTCGAAGATTGCAAGTGCAGCCTGCGAGAATTCCGGCGCATTGATGTGGCTGTCGACCTCGTGCAGCGCGACGCCTGACGGGATCGACCGGCGCATCTCGTCGATGAAGGCGTCGAGCGCTTCCGGCTCATGCAGCGGCTCCTCCGGTTGGTCCCATTCCTGGATGCCCCGAAGCGGCAGGATGAAGGCGACCTCAGCGCCGGTGCCGGCAAGTTTGCCGCCGATGACGCGAGCGATCTCGCGCCGCCCTTCCGACGAGGTGGTCACCGAGCCGAGCAGCCGGTTGTGAGCGTGATAGGGACGGCCGGCGAAGGTTTCAGGAACCGGTTGCCAGGCCGGCAGGTCAACCATGTCGACAGCACCGGGTGCAACGATCTGCGGAATGCCGGATCGCCCGGCATTCTCCAGCCGGTCCGGTCCTGACGTGACGACCGTTCCATGATGGTGGTTGCTGACCTCCTGGATGCAGAGGTCGAAGACAGCGGTGAAACCCTTCTCAGCGGCAATCGCCTCGAAGGCGCGCCCGCCCATGCCGGTCGAGTGGAAGACGGCGACGTCGTAGCCGCGGCGTTCGAGTTCGGGTTTCAGGTGTTTCATGTATTTGAGGCAGCTCGATCCGAGCGAGGTCATGCCGATCACCGGCCGCGCCCCATCCGGTTTCGTGCCGAAGCGCGCGGCGCCGACAACGGCGCCGCAGGCCTGTGAAAGCACGGAGCGGCAGATGCCGTTGAGGCCGTAGAGCCCGCCGGCCCAGAGGATCATCATCAGATCCGGGGCGATGCGCTCCGGCGGCAGCAGGTGCGAAAAGGCAATGGTCGAGACGATGAATTTCGGCACGCCGAGCGGCAGCGCCGCGGCAACGTCGAGGGCGAGATCGGTGCCCATGGAACCGCCGAGGATAATGACCCCGTCGGCCTGGCCGGCTTCGTAGAGCGAGCGGGTGAGGGCGGCGGCACCTTCCGCCATCAGCGCCATGGCGCTGTGTTCGTCGCCGCTTGCGGCAATCGCCGCGATGGTGACGCCTGCCGCTTCGGCGATGTCGTGACGAGAATACTCAGGCACATAGGGTGGGTCGCCGAGAATGCTGACATCCATCATTACGGGCATGCCGCCGGCTTCGCGGATGACAGACGCCATGAACTGGAGTTCGTCGCATTTGGTGTCTCCCGTACCCACGACCAGGATATTGGGGAGGCGGTTCATTGCATTCATCAGCCGGCCCTCCTTGCCAGCGGATCGGCAGCAGCCTGCTCCAACCCGAAAAGTCTTTCGGAAATACGTCTGGCTGTCGCCATAACGGCGCGCCCCATCTGTTCAACCGTCTCCTTGTCGGCCCGCGTTGCGGGGGCTGCGATGGCGATCGCGCCGACCGGCGTACTGCCGGGCGCGCGAATCGGAGCGGCGACGCTGACGACGCCGGTTTCAAGCCCGTGATGGCAGATCGAGTAGCCGCGCCGGAGCGTCTCGCCCAAGGTCTGGCGCAGAGCGGTCGGGTCGGTCAGCGTGTGGTCGGTGAAGGCTTGAAGCGGCGCCGACAGGGCCGCGTCGATCTCCTTCTGCGGGCAAAAGGCAAGAAAACCGAGGCCGGAGGCGGTCGCGTGGAAGGGCAGGATGCTGCCGACATCGACGATGACCCGGTGCGCCCGTTGCGAATCCTCGACATGGATGGTCGAGAGACGACCGGCTGCGTGTTCTGAGAGGTGTACGGTTTCGCCGGTGAGGCTTGCGAGTTCCTTTGCGAAAGGCGTCGCCACGCTCAGATAGGGAAAACGCGTCTCGCGGATACGGGCAAGCCGCACCGGCGCACCGCCGAGCCGATAGCGCCGC
Organism: Ensifer adhaerens; assembly: GCF_002007205.1. Classification (GTDB taxonomy): domain Bacteria; phylum Pseudomonadota; class Alphaproteobacteria; order Rhizobiales; family Rhizobiaceae; genus Ensifer; species Ensifer adhaerens_D. The sequence goes on along the minus strand of NZ_LAZS01000008.1, from coordinate 380,157 downwards.
GTTTCCATGTCCTGCTCGACGAAGCCGTGTTTTTCCAGTTCGACGAGGAAGCGCCTGGCCGTCGCCTTGTCGAGCCCGCAATGCCTGGCGATGTCGCTCAGGCCCGCTTCCTTTTCGAGGCGCGAGATCGTGTCGAGCAAGGTCAGGGCCTTACCGATGGTGCTCATCCATTCCTCCGTTGTCGAGCGCCCCGTCAGTCTTCTCGCCTGTTCCCTCCTAAGGAGCGGTAGGCCCGCTCTCCTGGTTGTTTCCGGTCGAGATACTTAACATGCGAAATAACTTGACAGGGCCAGATGCAATTTGCAAGTCTATATTTGAAGCTGAGGTTCAAATAATGAACCGAAAGACTTGCGCGGCAAAGACAAAAAGCAAGCCCCGCGCCTCAAGTCCGCTTCAGGGAGCAGCCGCCGGAGAGAAGGACCGGAGGCGAAGAGGCGTTCGCGCCAGCAAGGGGAGCCAAGACCATGACCACTTCACCCTCGCCCGTGACCGGGGCGAACCAATTGCGCAAGAACGCCCTCGGCGTCGGCGCCGTCACCTTTCTCGTCGTTTCCGCTGCCGCACCGCTGACCGCGGTTGCCGGCGGCGTTCCGCTGTCGATGATGCTCGGAAACGGTGCGGGTATTCCCGGCACGTTCCTGATCGTCACGGCGATCCTGCTTCTATTTTCCGTCGGCTATGTCGCCATGGCGAGGCACATCCGCAATGCCGGTGCCTTCTATGCCTATACGGCACAGGGCCTCGGCGGTCTGATGGGCGGTGCCGCGGCGATGATCGCGATCCTTGCCTATAACGCCATGCAGATCGGCGTCTTCGGGCTCTTCGGCGCGGCAACGGCGGGGCTCTTCGCCGGCTTGGGTATCGACCTGCCCTGGTGGATCTGGACCTTTCTCGGCATCGCGGCGGTCGGCGTTCTCGGCTATCGCCGCGTCGATCTCTCCGCCAAGGTGCTGACTATCCTCGTCATCCTTGAATATCTGGTCGTGCTCGTCATCGACGTCGCGATCCTCGCCAAGGGCGGCGACGGCGGATTGACGACGGTTTCGTTCACGCCCTCGGCGATCCTCTCCGGTTCGCCGTCGATCGGCATTCTCTTCTGCTTCGCCGCCTTCATCGGTTTCGAAGCGACGACGATCTACAGCGAGGAGGCGCGCGATCCGGAGAAGACCGTGCCGCGTGCGACCTATATTTCCGTGCTCATCATCGGCGTCTTCTACATGTTCACCTCCTGGCTGATGGTGAACGCGGCCGGTGCCGACAAGCTGGTATCGGAACTGCAGGGTCTCGCCGACCCGACCACTTTCCTTTTCGGGCTCGCCGACCGTTACGCCGGCGGCTGGCTGCCGCCGCTGATGAACGTGCTCTTCGTCACCAGCCTTTTTGCCGGCGTGCTGGCGTTCCACAACGGCGTTGCGCGCTACCTCTACGTCGCCGGCCGCGAACGACTGCTGCCGGCGTCCCTCGGCGTGACGCATCCGGTCTACCACAGCCCGCATGTCGGCTCGCTGATCCAGACGGTGATCGCCGTGATGGTCGTGGCGCTCTTTGCCGCGACTGGGCAGGATCCGGTGCTGGCGCTGTTCTCGTGGCTCACCAATGTCGGTACGCTTGCGGTCATGACGCTGATGGCCTTTACCGCCTTTGCGATCGTCGCTTTCTTCGGCCGCAATCCGGGCCTTGAACGCAACCCGCTGGTGACCAAGGTCATTCCCGTCGTGACCGGCCTGATCCTCATTGCCGTCATCATCGCGATTGCGGTGAATTTCGGCGACCTCGCCGGCGCCACGGGCATGCTTGCCGTGTTGCTGCCGGGGCTGGTCGTCATCTTCGGCGTTATCGGTCTGGCGCTTGCGGCATCGCTGAAGTCGGGCAACCCGCTCGAATTCGCCCGCCTCGGTGCCGGCCAGGAGATCTGAGCGCAGGCCTGCAATTCCCGGAAACGCGTGAAGCGAATTCCGGGAATTGCATAAATTTCCAAGGCAGGGATGGCGGGCTCGCCGCCATTCCCGCAAGTCAATCGGGACAGCACATCATGCAGGACAAGATCGATCAATTGCGCAACCTGCCCGTGACGGCCCAGAAGCTGTTCATCGGTGGCCGCTGGCAGGAAAGCTTCTCCGGTCAAAGCCTCGACGTCGTCTCGCCGATCGACGGCCGCCACCTGACGACGATTGCCGATGCGGGTGCCGAAGACGTCGATGCCGCGGTCCGCGCCGCCCGTACCGTCTTCGAGAAGGGAAGCTGGTCGAAGGCAGCGCCCGCGGTGCGCAAGAAGGTTCTGACCCGCATTGCCGAACTCATCGAGGCGCAGGCGCTGGAGCTCGCCGTGCTCGGCGTGCGTGACAATGGCACCGAAATTTCGATGGCGCTGAAGGCCGAACCGGGAAGTGCCGCCGGCACCTTCCGCTACTATGCGGAGGCGCTCGACAAGGTCTATGGCGAGATCGCGCCGACGGCAGACACCATCCTCGGTCTCATCCATCGCGAATCGATCGGCGTGGTCGCCGCGATCGTTCCCTGGAACTTTCCGCTGATGATCGGCGCCTGGAAGATCGCGCCGGCGCTCGCGGCGGGCAATTCCGTGGTGCTCAAACCGGCCGAAGGCGCGTCGCTCAGCCTGCTCCGGCTCGCTGAAATCTGCGCCGAAGCCGGCCTGCCCGAGGGTGTCTTGAATGTCGTCACCGGTCGCGGCGCGACCACGGGCGAGGCGATCGGTCTCCATGGTGATATCGACGTACTCGCCTTCACCGGCTCGGGCGGCGTCGGCCGCCGGCTGCTCGAATATTCTGCGCGCTCGAACCTGAAGCGCGTTTACCTCGAACTCGGCGGCAAGTCGCCGAACGTCGTCTTTGCCGATGCGCCGGATCTCGACCAGGCGGCGCGCGTTTCGGCTTACGGCATCTTCCGCAACTCCGGCCAGGTCTGCGTTGCCGGCTCAAGGCTCCTGGTCGAGCGCTCCATTCACGAAGCCTTCGCTGAGAAGGTGGCGGCGATCGCAGCCAGTTTGAAGGTTGGTGATCCGCTGCTTCTGACGACCGAAGCCGGCGCGATCTCCAGCGATGCGCAACTTCAGAAGAACCTCGAATTCGTCAGAGACGCGGAGGTCGAAGGCGCGCGGCTGCGCTCTGGCGGCAAGCGTATCCTTGAAGAGACCGGTGGCTATTACATGCAGCCGACCGTCTTCGACGTCGAGCCCGATATGAAGCTGGCGAAGGAGGAGGTCTTCGGCCCCGTGCTTGCGGTCATACCGTTCGATGACGAGATCGACGCACTCCGGATCGCAAACGCGACCGACTACGGTCTGGCGTCGGCCGTCTGGACTGCGAACCTGTCGCGCGCGCACCGCATGGTGCGCGGCATCCGCGCCGGCGTGGTACACGTCAATACCTATGGCGGCGCCGACAATACCGTGCCGCTCGGCGGCGTCAGACAGTCCGGCAATGGTCACGACAAGTCGCTGCACGCGCTCGACAAGTACACTGATCTGAAAACGGCCTGGATCCAGCTCTGAACAAGGGGGGTAAGCCGCATCGGCGCCGAGCCGGATGGGCCCGCTATTCCATCGTCGCCCGCAAAGCCCGGATGATTTCCTCGGCAAACATCGCGGCTGCGAGGCCGTGGCCGCGTCTTTCCCGCTGCACCAGCGAAAGCACGTTCTTTGCAAAAGTCCGGTCGCGGATTTGAAGATATGTCAGCACGCCGTTTCGTTGTTCCTCGGTAATGTCGAACTTGCTGAGGAAAGCGATGCCGTCGCCGGCCGCGGCCAGGAACTTCATCGCCTCGATGGAATTGGTGAGATAGCTCGGCTCGACTGTCAGCCCGGCCTCAGCGAAGGCGTCGGCGACGATGCCATGGATCTGCATCGACTTGTCGGCAAAGATCAGTGGGTAGGGCTGGCAATAGGCAAGCGGCAAAGTCTCCATGCCGACGAGCGGATGTTCCGGCGCCACCACCGCGCCGAGCCGCGTATCCATCTTCCACAGCGTCTCGAGCGGCGGCGCCGAGGGGAGATTGAAGGCGAAGCCGAGATCGGCCTCGCCATCGGAAACCGCCTGAACGATGTCGCGGGCAAACATCACCCGGATCGTGATCTTCAGACGCGGATGGCGCGTGCCGAAGATTGCGGCCACCTTCGGCACGATGCCGCCGGAAAGGCCGTTCATGGTGGCGATGATCACCTCACCGCTCTGCAGCGCCTTGATATCGCGGATCTCCGCCTCGACCTGGCTGTATTCCTTCATCGTCCGGCGCACATGCGCGACGAGGATTTCGCCGGCCGGCGTCAGCCTGAGGCCACGCGGCAGCCGTTCGAACAGCGGTTCGCCGATATCTTCCTCAAGCTGCAGCACATGTTTGTTGATGGCGGAGGCGGCAACGTTCAGCCGCTCGCTCGCTCCGCGGATCGAGCCTGAGCGCGCCACCTCGTCGATATAGCGCAGCACGCGTGAATGCAGCATGGTCTCCCTCAATTATCCGTTCTCGAAAAGCGAACGATACGAGCAGAAAATACTGCTTTTCGGAAGCAGTGCAATGACTTCTTATGGTTTGCCAGGGGCGCACTGCCGGCACCGCAACAAGTGCAAGACGTCCGCTGGCGCGGAGCGCGCGGCCTGCCGGCAGGCGCCGATGGCTATGAAAGTGGAGGACTATTCGTGAACCAGACTGAAGCCGTGCATTACGAAAAGGTGCGCGCCATCTTCGACATCCTGAACGGCGAGCGGGAGGCGGATCTTCTTTTGAAGAACCTGAACATCCTCGATGTTCACGGAGAGACCGTCTACCAGGGGGCCATTCTCGTCTATGACAAGCGCATCGTTGCGCTCAACCCCGACGAGACCGTCTTGAAGGTCAAGCAAGTCTTCGACGGCAAGGGCCTCTATGCGATCCCCGGCCTGATCGACGCGCACATCCACTTCGAATCCCAGCTCGCGCACCCGACGGCACTCGCCGAGGCGATGGTTCCCTGCGGCACGACGACGATCTATGCCGAGTGCCTGGATCTGCTCAGCGCCGCCGGCAAGGAAGGCATCGAAGCGGCCGAGAGCCTGTTTAAGGATTACGAGCAGCTGCCCTATCGGCTCTATGCCTTCGCACCGGGCAAGAAGACCGCGGCATCGGTGACGGAAGCCGTGCTCAAGATGGAACCGGTGATCGGCCTCGGCGAGTTCGAGCACTTCACCTACAGTTCCGGCAATGACGATGACTTCCGCAAGGCGGCCTGGGTCCGCGCCAAGGGCGGTTTTATGAACGGCCACTGGGGCGTCACCGCGCTCTCCGACATGATCCTCAACTACCTGCCGGCGATCGGCGTCTCCAACAATCACGACGTCTGGAACGAGAAGGACATCGAAAAGAGCATTCGCTACGGCTTCCCGACCCACATCAAGTTCGGGGTCGGCAGCAGCGAGGTGATCAAGGTGCTGTTGCGCGCGATCGTCGACCGCAAATGGCCGACCGACAATTTCATGCTCTGCACCGACAACATCTCGATCGAGCGACTGCTCACCATGGGCCACATGGACTGGATCATTTCGCTCTCAGCCGAAATGGGCATCAACCCGATCCACGCGATCAAGATGGCGACCTACAACACCGCGCGCTCTTTCCACATGGAAGACAAGATCGGGTCGCTGACGCCCGGCCGCTTCGCTGACATCGTCTTGACCGACAGCCTGTCGAAGATCAATCCGCTCTACGTGTTCAAGGATGGCGAACTGGTCGCAAAAGACCGCAAGCTGCTGAAGAATGCTGACATCGACTATTCCGGCATGTGCAAGGACGGCGTTTCCGGCCTCGCTGATCTCTCGCCGGAGCAACTGGACATCGTGCCCCTGGAAGTATCGGAAGACGGCACGCAGGCCAAGGTCTACCTGTTCGATGTCTACGGCCGCGGCCACGCCAAATTCTACCAGGAAGTCTGGGTTCCGCTGAAGGATGGCAAGGTCGTTGCCGAGCATGAGGGCGCGAAGCTGAGCCGGCTGTCGGTCGTTCAGCGCTATGCCGATGGCAGGCGTCACGTGGTCAACGGCCTGTTCAAGGGCGTGCATGTGGATCGCGGCGCGGTGGCGACGTTCTGGCCGGCGCCGAAGCCCTATTTCGTTGTCGTCGGTCAGGACAGCGCCGAAATGTGCCATTGCCTCAAACGGGTCGATACCCATGCCGGCGCCTGCATCGTCACCGAAAACAGGGTGGAGAAAGCCGTCATGCCGCTCGAGATCTACGGGGTCATGGCGAACATGAGCGTCGAGCAACTGACGGCCAGCGCCGCTGCGATCGATACGGCACTCGAAGCGCTCGGCAACCACAACGAAGGCGAACCGGTGGTCAACAAGCTGCTCAGCCTGTTCATCTCGTTGCATCGCTTCCGCTTCATGGCCTAGAGCCGGTTGAGAAAGAGCAGGCGGGCGTTGCGGCGCCCGCCTGCCTGAAATGTGGCGTGCCGCCCCGACAATGGGCGGAGATGCCGGGAGATTTCAAAAGCGCATCGCTGAGGGGGCGATGGGCAGGCGGGGGAAGGAAACCCGCTTAAGTTTCGAGGGAGGAAACAATGGAACACAATGCGGCGGAAGCCGAGATCGTCGATACCGGCAGCCTGACGCGGCGCTGGATCATGTATGTCGTCGGCATCTATGTGCTGACCTTCGGTGTCAGCCTGGCGATCCGGGCAGGCATCGGCATCTCACCCCAGAGCAGCCTGACGCGGACGATGACGCTGGTCTATCCGCCGTTCAGCCAGGGCACCTACAACTTCATGCTCGAACTGATCATGCTGTTCCTGACCTATCTGGTCCTGCCGAAGGACTTCAAGCTCAAGAACTTCGCGTCGCTGATCCCGGCCTTCGTGCTGGCAGTGTTCCTCGACTTCAACCTCGGCCTCACCGAGTTCATCAAGCTCGACGCCTATCCGCTCAGGGTCGCGCTGTTGGTCTTTGCCGATGCGGCGCTCGCCTTCGGCCTGTTCCTGATGATCCGCGCCAATCTCGTGCTGATGCCGATCGACATGTTCGTCAATACGATCTTCAAGCGCACCGGCTGGAAGTGGGGCAACATCAAGACCGGCTTCGACTGTACGCTGCTCGTTCTGTCGGCCTGTATCGGTCTGCTCTTCCTCGCCGAGGTCAAGTTCATCCGCGAAGGCACGATCCTCAACGCCATTCTCGTCGGGCAGTACATCAAGCTCTACTTCTTCCTGTTCCGGAAGATGCAGGGCGGCAGGAGATCGGCTGCGCTGAAGTCCCTGGAGCCGGCTACGAAATAGTATTCGCCGCCCAAGGACAGAAAGGGGGAGGTCGCCGGTCCGGCGCGCCTCCCCCTTTCCACGGCCCGCTGATTCAGCCGAAAGCGAGTTCGAGGTTCTGCCGGTCCCGGGCCACCACCTGGCACCGCGCTTCAAAACCGTCGCCGGGAACGGCCAGCACGACTTCGGAGGGTATGCCCGCCGAGTCCGAGACCGTGACGGCCGCGCCGTCGGCACCAAGCGACCGGATCGTGCAGTCTATCCGGACGTCAGGGTCGCTGAGGACGATCGAGCCGGCCTTGAGGACGCGTTGCCTGGGGCTCGCATGATGGCGAATGTCGAGGCCGCTCCAATCGACACAGCGATTTCGTCCGGCGGCTTTGGCGAGATACATCGCCGCATCGGCCTGAGCGAGCAAGGTGCCGCTGTCTCTGCTTTTGATCGAGAGCGGGGATGTCCCGAAGCTCGCGGTCACGGCGAGCTGGCCGAAGTCACCATGGATTGTTTGCGCGGCAATCGCCGCTCTCAGTTTCTCCGCGGCCGCCAGCGCGCCCTGCGCGTCGACATGCGGCAGCATGATGGCGAATTCCTCGCCTCCGAGCCGTCCGAACACGTCGCTTGCGCGAAGGTTGGACTGGCAGACGGAGGCGACGGCCTTCAAAACCTCGTCCCCGGCCGCATGGCCATGCGTGTCGTTGACGCGCTTGAAATGATCGACGTCGAGCACGATGCACGACAGCTCGTGCTGATGTCTTACGGCAAGCTTGATGAGCTTGTCCGCCTCTTCCCGGAAGGCACGTCGGGTGAGCGTGCCTGTGAGCCCGTCGGTTGCGGCCGAGCGAAGCAGCTCGATCCGATCCATCGCTACCCCTGCCAGTTCCGTCAGGATCTGGAGATCCCGGTCGGCGAAGGGCTTGGGCGAACGATCGATCGCGCACACCGTTCCGACCGTGTGCCCGTCCCTGGTTCTGAGGGGCACGCCGGCGTAGAAGCGAATGTGGTCCTCGCCGGTCACCGCAGGGTGCTGCGAAAACCGCGGATCCTTCGTAGCATCATTGACGATCAGCGGTTCTTCGGACGCGACCACGTGCTTGCAGAACGTATCCTTGCGCGGAACCTCGTCGGCCGAGAGGCCCGAGCAGGCCTTGTACCATTGCCGATGCGCGTCGATGAAAGAGACGATCCCGATCTCGATGGCGAAGACCTGCCTGATCAGCCGCACCACGCGGTCGATGCCTTCGTCCCTCGGGGTGTCCAGGATATCGAGCTGTTCGAGGGCGGCCAGGCGATCGGACTCTCGGCCCTTCGCTTCCGCCATTGGTCGTCCAGTTGGCTGAGCAACCACCATTCGGTTTTCCTTTCTCATTCGCGCCAAGCAAATAGACGCGTTTCTGGAAAAAGCAAAAGGCGCTGATCAGCATGTGGATGTGGATTGCGTCGGCTCTTGGGCAAGAGCTGCTGCGGCAGCGGCCGAACAGGTCGATTGTGTCGTGCTCGACAAATGGCCGTTGCCGGCCCTTACCCGCCGAAACTTCCGAGTTGGGTCGGCACGTGCACGTAGTTGCGGTCGAAGTAGAGCAGGGCATTGCCGTCGCTGCGCGAGCGAATGCCGACGACCCGGCCGATCAGGATGTGGTGCGTCCCGAGGAGCCGCGCTTCTGACAGTTCGCAGTCGAGCGAGACGATGGCATCCTTGACGGCAAAACTGCCCGATTGCATCTCGACCCAGTCGGCGGCCGCATAGCGCGCCGCCATATCCTTCGTGGCGCCGGCAAAATGGCCGGCGAGGTCCCGGTGGTCGTGGCTGAGCACGTTGACGCAGAAGCGCCTGTTGTCGATGAACAGGCCGCATTGAGCGGAGTTCCTGTTCATGCAGACGAGCAGTGTCGGCGGCTCGTCGGTCACCGAGCACATGGCGGTGGCGGTGAACCCGCCGCGTCCGGCGGGTCCGTTGGTGGTGATGACGTTGACCGGGGCGCAGACCCGCGCCATGGCGTTGCGAAACTCGGTCTTCGAGACGAGCGGCTCCATGGCGGACCTCATTCGGCTGCGTTGCGAAGGGATGCAGTCTCGCCGAGGGGCGGCAGCCAGGTGCTGCTGGTCCAGCCATTCTCGTCGTAGTCGGCCATGCATTGGTCGACCAGCGCTTCCATCTCCTTCAGCCGCCCGCCGCGTTCGGCGCCTTTCAGTACCTGAAGGCGCACCTCTTCCGGGGCGCCCGCATAGTTGAGCTCATAGAGCGCATGCCGACCGCCGAACTCGGTCCCCGTCGCGTCCCAAAGCAGTTTCATGATCTTGATGCGTTCGATGTGGCCCATGTCGTTGGAGCCGCGCACATATTGCGCCAGGTAACGATCGATCTCGGGATTGCCGAAGTCGCGCGCCGAAGACGGCAGGTAGATGAGGCCCGAGGCGACGACCTTGCGGATCGTTTCGACCACCCGCGGATAGGCCTCCGACATGAAGGTTCGATAGGAAAGGGCGGCCTCGAGATTGGGAAGCACCGCACCGTCGGCCCAGGGAATGGGGTTGTGCGCCATGGCATTGGAGAAGCTCCAGAACATATGGCGCAGCGCAATAACCTCGCCGAGTGCCGCCTGGTTGCCGCGGAAGGCGTCGCCGCCGGTCGCCCTCAAGGCCTTGGCAAGCAGTCCCGCCAGGAAGTCGAGCTTCACCGCGAAACGGGTGCAGCCCTGGAAGCAGTAGCCGTGCATGAAGCCGGAGGCCGGGTGGAAGGAGAGGATCTTGGCGGCATCGCGCAGGACCAGCACATCCTCCCAGGGCACGAAGACATTGTCGAGCACCAGGATCGCGTCGTTCTCGTCGAAGCGTGAGGACAGCGGATAGTCGAAGGGATGGCCGACCGTATTGGCGGTTTGCTCGTAGGAGACACGGCAGAACATCTTGATGCCGGGCGCGTTCATCGGGACGATGAACATGACGGAGAGCGACGGATCTTCCGTCACCGTCGCCGAGCTTTGCGCCAGGAAATTGTAATGCGTCAGCGCCGAGGAGGTCGCGACCACCTTGGCACCCGAGACGTAGATGCCGGCGTCCGTTTCCTTGGTGATGTGGACGAAGACGTCTTTCACCGCATCCGCCGGCTTGTGGCGATCGATCGGCGGATTGACGATCGCATGGTTCATGAAGAGGGCCGCTTCCTGGGCGCGTCTGTGCCAGGCAAGCGCATTGTCCTTGAAGGGACCGTACCAGTTGGCATTGGCGCCGAGCGTGTTCATCAGCGCCGCCTTGTAGTCGGCGGTGCGGCCCATCCAGCCATAGGACATGCGCGCCCATTCGGCGATTGCGCCCTGTTGGGCGGCAAGGTCAGTAGAGGAGCGGGCGACGCGGAAATATTTGTGCGTGTAGCCGCCGGAGCCGGTGTCGGTCGGCGAGGTCAGGATGTCCTTCTTTGCCGGATCATGCAGCGCGTCGTAAAGCCGTGCGAGCGAACGGGCGGAATTGCGCATGGCCGGGTGGCTGGTGACATCGTGGATGCGCTCGCCGTTGATATAGACCTCGCGGCCGTCGCGCAGGCTCTCCAGATACTCGGCGCCGGTAAAGGGCCGCGTCCGGTCGGCGCGGAAATCCTCTGCTCTCATTTTCTCCTCCTTGAGTTTCGTCAAGGCTAGGCGTTGAAATCGTCCGCTGCCATGGACAGAATGGCAAAATGACTTGTACTTTTTTCGGTGAGGCATGACCGGCAGCATCCCAAGTTTCTTCGTCTACGGCGAGCCTGAGCAGACGCTCGAGCCCGGATTCTTCCACGTCGAGACGGTGATGGCGCGGCGTAACCTGCATCAGGGACAGGTGAAGGCCCACAAGCACGACCAGATGGGACAGATCACCTACTGGCTGAGCGGCGGGGGAACGTACTTTATCGACGACAAGCCATTGGACTTTTCCGCACCGGCCGTCAGCTTCGTGCCGAGCGGCACCGTACACGGCTTTTCCGTCGATCCGGAGATGAGCGACGCCGTCGTCGTCTCGATTGCCGACGGCGCGCTGCTTTCGATCCGAGAGAACACGACGCTTCCGCTCGATAGGCCGACGATGATCCGCGGTGACAGCGGGGACCGGCATTGGCGTCGCCTTGCGGAATTGCTCGATATCGTCGCCGATGAGTATGCCGGCGGTGCGGCCGGCGCCCAGCAGATGCTGGCGTCGCTGGTCGCCGCCGTGCTGACGCAGATCGCGCGTCTGGCAGCCGCCGCGCCCGCCACCGCCCAGGCGACGCAGGCTATGCTTGCAACCGAACTTCGCCGGCTCATCGACGGACACTTTCGCGAGAACTGGAGCGTCGGGCACTACACCGATGCACTCGCAACGACGCCGCATCTGCTCGCCAAGGCGAGCAGAGACGCGTTCGGCATGCAGGTGAAGGAACTGATCAATGAGCGTCGGTTGCTCGAGGCCAAGCGACTGTTGCTCTTCACCGTGCGGCCGCTCGAAGACATCGCCTATGAAATCGGCTTTGCCGACGCTGCCTATTTCTCGCGTTTCTTCCGCCTGCGGGTCGGAGAGGCGCCGAGCGACTGGCGCCGCGCGCGCGTCGGCTCGTCCGGAGCCGGCTAAGTCACCGACCCCGGGAGCGAAGGCTGCCGGTCATCGGCCATAGGCCCGCATCACCTCCATCAGCGCCTCGTGCCGGATCGCCTGGATCCTGAAGCGATCGTGGGGCGTGCCGCCGGAATCCTCAGCCGCGATCATCGCGTTGACGACCGCCTCCTCGACGCTGTCGACGGTTGCGAGATAGACCGGATCAAGCAGTTCGTCGTTGACGATCTCCAGCGACAGGCGCGGGGGCGCCTTGTGGGCCATCGGCTGGGTGTTGGCGGTGGAAAAGGCGAGGAAGATGTCACCGGAGTTGTTGCCGCCGGGTGTGCCGTTGCGGCCGATGCCGATCGCCGCGCGCCGCGCCAGCCGCTTCAACTGATGCGGCGCCATCGGCAGATCGGTGGCGATCACGACGATGATCGAGCCGCGCTCCTGCATCTGGCTTTGCGGCGTGCCGTCCCGCATGTGCTTGCCGACCGGAACGCCCCCAATCGTCAGCCAGTCGCGCTGGCCGTGATTGGCTTGCACCAGCGTGCCGATCGTGTAGTCGCGGCCGCCGAATTCGACGATGCGCGAGGCCGTGCCGGTGCCGCCCTTGAAGCCATAGGCAATCATGCCGGTGCCGCCGCCGCAATTGCCCTCCTGCACCGGGCCCGACGTGGCGTCGTCGAGGGCTGCGCGCACATCGGCTTCCGTGATCGGCTGGCCGTTGATGTCGTTCAAAACGCCGTCATAGGTCTCGGCGACCACCGGCATCAGCCACAGGAAGTCGTCGGTGTCATAGGTCGTCCTGTAGCGCTCCAGCATCCACTTTATGGTGGCGTGGTGCGTCATGCCGACCGCGTGGGTGTTGGTGATCATGACGGGACCGAGGAAGAAGCCGCCATCCTCGATCCAGTGGGTTCCGGTCATCTCGCCGTTGCCGTTGAAGCGGTGCACGCCGGCATAGACCGGCACCGGCGTTTCCGATCCGGCATGCGGCAGGATGGCCGTGACGCCGGTGCGCACGGGGCGCTTGCGGCCAGGACGCGGCGTTTGCTCCTCGATGGTGCGGAAGCCGACGGCGATGCCCTCGACATCGGTGATGGCGTTGAAGCGGCCGGTGCGGCCGGAAAAGGGCAGGCCGATATCGCGGGCGCGCACGGGCGAAGGCGTCGAAGTTTTGTCGGTCATGATCATTTCTGCCGGGAGCGAAGGTAGAGGCCGAGCGAGGCGACGACGAAGGAGAAGGTCAGCATCATCACGGCGATGGCGTTGATCTCCGGCTTGATGCCGCGTCGGAGCATGGAGAAGATGAACATCGGCAGCGTGGTGACGTCGACGCCGGCGATGAAGTAGGTGATGACGAGATCGTCCATCGAGATGATGAAGGCGAGCAGTGCGCCGCCGACGATTGCCGGAAAGAGCTGCGGGAGCACCACCCGGCGAAACGTCATCCACTCATTGGCGCCGAGATCGGCCGACGCGTGTTCGAGCGTCCGGTCCATCCCGGCAAGGCGCGCCGAGACGACGATGAAAACGTAGGAAATCAGGAAGGTGCATTGGCCGATGATGATCGTCGTCAGGCCGAGCTTGATGCCGGAATTGACGAAGAAGATCAAAAGCGCGATGCCGAGCACGATATCCGGCATCAGCATCGGCATGAACATCACGACCCGATAGAAGCGCTGGCCGACGAACTCGAAGCGGTGGAGGGCGATCGCAATTGCCGTGCCGAAGACGGTCGCAATGGCTGTCGTTGACGCGGCGATGACGAGGCTGTTCCACACCGCCTGCAGCAACTGTCCCGTCGATTCGATATAGAGCGCGCTTTCGGAGACCTTGGTCTTGAAGCCGAGCACCTGCGCGTACCATTCGGTGGTGAAGCCCGTCCAGGTCATCATGTTCACCGGATTGGCGTTGAACGAATAGACGGCGATGACCACCAGCGGAATGTAGATGAAGGCGAAGAACAGGCCGGTGTAGGCAAGCAGGCCACCGGTGAAAAGGGATCGAGCGATCTTCATGGATGACCTCACCGTGCCAGCGCTGCGGTGGCGCTGCGCCGTCCGGAAAGCACCACATGGGCGACCATCATGATCAGCATGACGCTCATTACCATCATCGCAAGTGCTGCGCCGAAGGGCCAGTTGCGGGCGGCGAGGAACTGCTGCTCGATCAGGTTGCCGAACATCATCACCTTGGCGCCGCCAAGCACGGCCGGCACGACGAAATTGCCGAGTGCCGGGATGAAGACGATGACAGCACCTCCGGCAATGCCAGGAGCCGTCAGCGGCAGGATGACGCGCCAGAAGGTGCGCACAGGACCGGCGCCGAGATCGAGCGAGGCGCGCACCAGCGTCCAGTCGAGTTTCTCGACGCTGGCATAGACGGGCATGAACATGAAGGGGATGAACACATAGGTCATGCCGAGGATGATCGCGCCCTTGGTGTAGATGAGGTCGAGCGGCCGTTCGATCAGCCCTGACGACAAAAGCACCTCGTTGACGAGGCCGGTCTGGCGCAGGATCAGCACCCAGACGAAGAGCCGCACGATCAGGCTGGTGAAGAAGGGCAGCGTGATCAGGAACAGGCAGAAATTCTTCCAACGCTCGGAAAGCCGGGCGATGCAGAAGGCCGCGGGATAGCAGACAAGAAGGGTCGCAAGCACCGTGAGCGCCGCGATCTCGATCGAATTGAGGAAGATCGCAATGTAGATCGGATCGAAATCCTCGAACATCGGATCGGCGAAGCCGAGGATGCGGCCGAAATTGTGCGGATAGAAGGTCCACTCCACCCCGCCGTAGAGACCGGGCGCAAGAAAGCTGGTCACGATCATGATCGCGAGCGGGCCAAGGAAGAAGATGGCGAGGAAGGCCGAGACGGGCCCGAGCAGGAGCGCAAGCTGGAAGCGGCGACGGCTGGCGATCGACATCTTACACGCCCTCCATGTTCGAGCCGATCAGGTGCACGGCTGCCGGATCATAGGCAAGCCGCGCCTTGCGGGTTTGCTCCATCGTGCCGACGAGACTGCGGCGGTTCGCCGGCAGCTCCGCCACGACCTTGCGGCCCTCGGCGGTGCGGCCGAACAGTTCGAAGGTGGAGCCGACGAAGACGATCTGGTCGAGATCGACGTCGATCGTCGGGAAGGGGGCGTTGTCCTCGGCGAGGAAGAACTGCTCCGGGCGGATCAGCGCCGTCGCCCGCGTCGAGATCTTGCGGTCGCAGGGCTGGTGGCGGATCGCCATGCCGTCCGCCGTCATCAGCCGGTCGCCGTCGAGCCTGCCCTCAAACAGGTTGCTGGCGCCGATGAAGGTGGCGACAAAGGTGTTGACCGGGTGGTCGTAGATGGCGCGCGGCGTGTCGAGTTGCTGGATGCGCCCGCCGGACAGCACCGCGACGCGATCCGACATCGTCAGCGCTTCCTGCTGGTCGTGGGTGACGAAGATGAAGGAGATGCCGAGCTCGTTCTGCAGCGTCTTCAGCTCGATCTGCATCGCCTGGCGCAGGTTCTTGTCGAGCGCCGACAGCGGTTCGTCGAGCAAAAGCAGCTTCGGCCGGGCGATGATGGCGCGGGCGAGCGCCACGCGCTGCTGCTGGCCGCCGGAAAGCTGGCGCGGGCGGCGCGCTTCCATGCCTTCGAGCCCGACCATCTTCAGGGCGGATGCGACTTTTTCCCGGCGCTGCGGCTTGGCAACGCCCGCAACCTCCAGCGAATAGGCGACGTTTTCGCCTACCGTCATATGCGGGAATAGCGCGTAGTTCTGGAAGACGGTGTTGACGGGGCGGCGATAGGGCGGCCGGTCGGTCATGTCCTCGCCGTCGATCAGGATCGAACCGCTGTCCAGTTCGACGAAGCCGCTGATCGCCTGAAGCAGCGTGGTCTTGCCGCAACCGGAAGGGCCGAGCAAGGTCAGGAATTCGTTGCGGCGGACGTCGAGGTCGATCCTGTCGAGAGCGATCACGCTGCCGCCTTCCGGAGTGGTGAAGGCCTTGCTCGCCTCCACCAGCCGGACGATGGAATTCTGCATACTTCTGTTCCCCAAAATGTTATGCAAATAACGCTTGTGCGTTTTCGATATATGGATACCATTTGCCCATCGGAGTCAACGGCCGCCAAGAAGCCGAGATCCGGAAGCGGCCGGCAAGGGTCGCAGAGGGCCGTCCGGCCACAAGCCATCAGAGGAGAACATCAATGACAAATACCAACGGGGTCACGCGACGAGGCAGAAAGCGCTTCGCTACCCGTGCGCGCACCGTGGCACTTTCGCTGACAACGCTTTTCACCCTGTTCGGGACAGCCGGAGCGGCCGAACTCAACATCTACAACTGGGGCGAATACATCAATCCGGCGGTGCTGAAGAAGTTCGAGGAGGAGACCCAGATCAAGGTCAACCTCTCCACCTATTCGTCGAACGAGGAAATGCTGGCGAAGATCCAGGGCGGCGCCACGGGCTACGACATCGTCTTCCCGTCGGTGCACATGCAGGACATCATGTCCAAGCTAGACCTGCTCGAAAAGACCGACATCAACGCCTATGAGGGCTTCAAGAACATCGACCCGACCTTCCTTCGCGCCAAGAGCGACCCGAAGGGCGAGTATTGCTTGCCCTACGCCTTCGGCTCTGTTGGCATCCTCTATAACCGCAAACTGCTCGGCAAGGACGTGACCGGCTGGCGCGATCTGATCGAGACGGTGAAGGCGAAAGGCCTGAAGTTCACCCTGCTCGACGACATGCGCGAGGTGCTTTCGGTCGGCCTGATCCTCAACGGCCACAAGGTCAATTCCACCGACCCGGCCGAATTGCAGCAGGCGGCCGACACGATCATCGCCATGAAGCCGGACGTTGCTGCCTTTACCTACGACACCCGCCCGATGGTCGCCGCCGGCGACGTGGCGGCAGGCCATTTCTTCGTCGGCTCGATGGTCGACGTCTTCGCCAATCCCAAGGATCTCGGCTACGTCATCCCGGAGGAAGGCGCGACGATGTACCAGGAGGACATCTGCGTGCTGAAGACCGCGCCGAACAAGGATAACGCCATCAAGTTCCTGCAGTTCTATACGCGTCCCGAAGTGGCGGCGCTCAACATCGAGCAGCAGACGAACGGCACGGCCAACGTGCCGGCGCGGCAATTGACCCCCGAGCAGATCAAGAATAGCAAGGAAATCAACCCGCCGCCGGAAACCATGCAGAAGCTGCAGATCTTCGAAGATCTCGGCCCCGGCGTGCGCCAGCTCGACCGGGTCTGGACGAAGGTGAAGACGGCGCAATAATCATGCGATGCGATGGAGCGGGATGGCGGCGGGGCTTGCTGCTTTCCCGCTCCGATCATGCAATGGGAGGGGACGTGGCACAGCGCATCCTGAAGCTGCTGCGCAGCGACGAGCTCAGACGCTCGAAATCGGACAAGCTCATCGCCAACTATATCGAGCGCAATCTCGCCGATATCCCATTCGAGACGGCGCGCTCGATCGCGACCCGTCTCGAAATCTCGCCGATGACGGTCGGGCGCTATCTCCGGCGCATGGGTTTCGACGGTCTCGACGAGCTGAAGCACGCGCTGAGACGCGACGGTTCCAACAATCCCGCCTGGCAGGTCAAGGGCTCGGTCGGCCGGCTGCGGGAGGATAACCGCGAGGGCAAGCTGCTCGCCGGCCTGATCCAGCAGCAGGTCGACAATCTCGGCATGATCTACGAGCTGACGACCGCGCCGGAATGGCAGCAGGCGATCGACGCGCTGATCTCCGCCAGCGAAGTCTACGTCGCCGCCTACCAGAACGTTCGCGGCATCGCGCAATATTTCGCCAGCCAGCTTTCCTATACCCGGCCGCGGGTGCAGTTCGTCGACGGTCTCAACGGGACCTATGCAGAGCTGCTCGACGGTTCCGTCGAGGGGCGGGTGCTGTTCCTGCATGACGTGCGCCGCTTCGCCGCGAAGGCACGGCCCTTGGCTGAAGAAGCGCGCCGGGCCGGCGTCAAGGTCATTCTCTTCACCGACGAGTTCTGCCCTTGGGCGCCGGAGGTCTCCGACATCTGCCTCGTCGTACCCGGTTCGCACGGCCCGCTCTGGGATGGGGCGGCAACGACGGTTGCGGTCATGGACCTGCTGCTCAGCAACATCATCGTTGTCCTCGGCGACGATGTCGGCGAGCGCGTCGCCCAACTTACTCGGCTACAGAACGTCTTCGGCGACTTCGAGGACTGAAATCGAAGTCCGACGCTCAGGGCGCCGGCGTCTGAGGGACGTAATCCAGCCCGATGTCGATCGAGGCCGGCCGCCCGTCGAGGAAGAGCTCACCGATGCGTGGCGCTGTCCTGGCGATGATCTTGCCGGCCTTGATGACGAACAACCGGTTCGGTTTCAGCCGCAGGGCTTCGCTGACATCGGAGGCCTGCAGCAACACGAGGTCGGCCTTGCAGCCAATGTCGAGCCCGTAGCCTTCAAGTCCCATGGTTTTCGCCGAATTCACGGTGATCGCGTCGAAGATCTTCCGCTTGTCCTCGATGCCGCCCATCTGCGTCACATGGATGGCCATGTGGGCGACCTCAAGCATGTCGCCCGATCCCATCGAGTACCAGGGATCCATCACGCAGTCGTGGCCGAAGGAGACGTTGAGGCCTGCCGCCATCAGCTCCCTGACGCGCGTCATACCGCGCCGCTTCGGATAGGTGTCATGGCGCCCCTGCAGCATGATGTTGATCAGCGGATTGGGAATGACGTTGATCTCGGCTTCCGCCATCAGCGGGATGAGCTTGGAGACGTAGTAGTTGTCCATCGAGTGCATCGAGGTCAGGTGCGATCCGGCAACGCGCCCCTGAAGCCCGAAGCGAACCGTTTCAGCCGCCAAGGTCTCGATGTGGCGCGACAGCGGATCGTCGGTCTCGTCGCAATGCATGTCGACCGGCAGGCCACGCTCGGCGGCGATGCGGCAGAGTGCTTCGACGGAGCGGGTGCCGTCTTCCATTGTGCGTTCGAAATGCGGGATGCCGCCGACGATATCGACGCCCATGTCGAGAGCGCGGTTCAGTGACGCCACGCCGTCGGCCGCGCGAAAATAGCCGTCCTGCGGGAAGGCGACGAGTTGCAGGTCGATATAGGGCGCGACCTTCTCCTTGACCTCCAGAAGCGCCTCGGCGGTAACGAGCCGCGGGTCGGATGTGTCCACGTGGCTGCGGATGGCAAGCAGCCCCTGGCTGACGGCGAGGTCGCAGTACCGCAGCGCCCGCTCGACCAGCGCTTCCCTGGTCAGGGACGGGCGCAACTCGCCCCAGAGCGCAATACCCTCGAGCAGCGTGCCGGAGACGTTCATCCGTGGAAGTCCGAGCGACAGCGTCGCGTCCATGTGGAAATGTGGGTCGCAGAAGGGCGGGCTGAGCAACCGCCCGGTGGCGTCGATTTCCTCGCCGCCTGCCGCAGCGATCGCCGGCTCGATCGCGGCAATCCTTCCGCTCCTGACGCCAACATCGACGCCATGCCGTCCGTCAGGAAGATTGGCGTTGCGGATGATCAGGTCGAACATGCTGGTTTTCTCCGGTGGCGGTAGCGGCGCGGCCTTGAGCGAGGCTTAGGAGCCGAAGCTCTTTCGATAGGCCGCCGGCGACGTGCCGAATCGACGAACGAAGGAACGACGGAAGGCGATATCGTCATGGAAGCCGATATCGGTGGCAATCTTTTTGAGCGGGATGCTGGTGTCTTCGGCGAGCCTGCGTCCGGCTTCGAGGCGCATGCTCTCCACATAACCGGCCGGCGTCATGCCGACATCCTGCTTGAACTGTCTCGAGAAATTCCGCTCGCTCATGCCAATGCGCCTGGCCATCGCCGCGACGCTGAGGTCGGCGGCGAGGTTGTCGGCGATGAAATCCTGGACGGCACGGATCGGCGTCTTCTGCGCAAGCTGCCCGGCAAGCAGAGTGCTGAACTGGGTCTGGCCACCGGGTCGCTTAAGGAAGACGACCAGCTCGCGCGCGACCTTGAGGGCGATATCGAGGCCAAGATCCTTCTCGACGATGGCAAGGGCGAGGTCGATGCCAGCCGTGACCCCGGCCGAGGTCCAGACATTGCCGTCCTTGGTGAAAATGCGGTTGGGCTCAAGCTTCACGTCGGGGAAGCGCTTGGCGAATTCCGCCGCTTGCGACCAATGCGTCGTCGCGCGTTTGCCGTTCAGCAAGCCAGCTTCGCCGAGGACGAAGGCGCCGGAACAGACCGATCCGAAGCGGCCGGCGCGGGCCGAAACTTCCGTGACCCATTCAAGGAGCGCGGTCGAAAGCGGCCGTTCCTGGATGAGTGGATCGCCGGCAACGAGCAGGGTATTCACATCGGAGATCCCCTGCTCGATCGAGCGGTCCGGAACGAGGGCGAGGCCGGAGGACCCCCGCACAGGGGTACCGGACGTGCTGATGACCTCGACCGCGTAATAGTCGGTGCCACTTTGTCGATTGGCCTCGGCGAACACGTCGGAAGGGCCGACGACGTCGAGAAGCTGCACCCCCTGCATCGCAACGATCGCAACCTTATGAACGGCCATTAGCGTACCTCGAATAACCTGCCGGTCACAACGATGCTGACGGTGCGATAGAAGACGACCGCGATGGCTCCGGTGAGCAACAGGAAGAACAGACCGGCCAGCCCCGTGAAGATAGCGCTGTCGATGAACGCGGCATACCGGAAGAAGGCGATCGACAGGGCGGCAAGCGGGAAGCTTATGGCCCACCAGGCGATACTGAAGGGAATATGCGAGCGGAATACCATCGGCGAGAGGACCAGCATCAGAAACAGCGCGAAGTAGAACAGTACCGTGGCGAAGAGATCGACTGAGCCCGTAACATTGGTATAGGCGAGGAAGCCAACGGCGAAGGGCGCGACCAGAACCATCAGTGACGGCCGAGCCAGCGGCGGGAGCGGGTCCTCATGCCGCAGCCGCGAGAAGATGAGCGCGACGAAAACCGCGGCGATGACGCTGCCGACCGAGAAGGCGAACATGTTGACCTCATGCGCCCAGGCGTGGCCGGTGACTGCGATATCCAGGGTCGCAACACCCGGAATGAGAAGCGGCGGCAGGGTGGTTTCGCGTGACTGCTGCCGGCCGAGAAAACCCCTGGCAACGACGTAGGCGAGCGCAAACGTCAGCGCCGACGCGGCGATCCAGACGGTTTGCGACAGGAGCGCGCTATAGCGGCCCAGAAAGGCCGACTGCAACAGCAGTCCGATAGCGACGGTCGCAAAAAAGTTGCTTTGAACGGGATGGGCAAATTCCGCGGCGACCGAGGTCGGATGGCGGTGCCACTTGATGGCGTAGCCGAGGGCGAGGCTGACAAAGATCAAGCTGGCGAGAAAGCCAATGTACTCGCCGGGGATTGCCGGCATGCCAATCGCCTTGGCCGCTTCACGCCATGCCAGGCTCAGGCCGGTGATGCCCATTACCGAGCCAAACAGGTTGATGGGAAGCTGCGAGATCGAACGCGTGGCAGAAGGGGTGCAGTTCGAAATGTCGATGGTTTGAACGGTCATCGGCTTGCTCCTGTCCGAAAAAGTAGTGACAGGATTAAAACACGCAACACCCTTCGTCTTAAATGGTGTCGATAGTACGATATCGGACAGCCATCGCACGTACTCGGCCAGAGGACCTGGATGCGCTCGGTAGCCCATTCCGAACGCCGGCTCACGGATCCTTCGCGTTCCTTGGCCATCCTCGGGGCCAAGGGGCGCGATCGCCATGCGGATCCGGCCGCTATGGCGCTATGTAGCTGCGCCAGAGAACATAGAGGCTCACGGAAAAGATGATGGCGCGGAAAATCTGCGTCAACGCATCGCGATGACTGGAAAGCCGGGTGGAAACCATGGTGCCGACGATGCCGCCTGCAATGCCGCCGGCGATGAAGTAACCGGCGATGCGCCAGTCCACCAGCCCCGAGGCTGCGTAATTGATCGCCGTCGTCAGGCCGAAGGTGCCGACGGCGAGAAGGGATGTGCCGACCGCGTTGATCAGAGGCATGCCGGTTGCAAGCAGCAGGCCGGGAACGATGAGGAAGCCGCCGCCGATGCCGAAGAAACCGGAACAGGTACCGGTCACAAGCGCTGTCAGTCCGGTCTTGCCGTGCGTTCCGATCGAAAGCGACTGCGGCGTCGCCGCCGTGTCGCACTTCACCTTTTTCATGGCGAAGCTGACGAACATCATCACGAGGCCGAACAGGAACAGCAGGCGTTGGCCGTCGACCAGCTTGCCGAGACTGGAGCCGAAAAAGGCCCCGAGCGAACCGGCGACCGTGAAGATCAGGGCGCAGCGCCACCAGAGATGACCGCGAAGCGCATGGCTGATCAGGTTGAGATAGGCGTTGGCCGACACCGCGAGCGCGCCGGTTCCGAGCGCCGTGTGCACGTCGCGAATGCCGACCACATAGATCAGAAGCGGCGTCGCCAGGATCGAACCGCCCCCGCCGATCAGCCCGAGCGTGAAGCCGGTGAGCGAACCGGAGCCGATCGCGAGCAACATCTGCTGGAATGGGTCCGCCACGATGCCGTTACCCCCAGACCGAGCCGGGAAGAGCGTCGAGCGGGATCTTCAGATAGCGTTTGCCGTTGTCTTCGACGGGCGGAAGTTCGCCGCCGCGCACATTCACCTGCAGCGCATGCAGGATGAGCTTCGGCATTGGCAGGGTGCGGTCGCGCGCCTCGCGCAGATTGACATAGTCCGTCTCGGTTTTCCCGGCGACGTGCGGGTTCGTGGCTTTCTGTTCGGCGACGGTGCTTTCCCAGCGCGCCTCGCGGCCGCCCTGGCAATAGTCGTGGCCGGTGAAGAGGCGCGTCTCGTCCGGCAGCGCCAGGATTGCCTGGATAGAACGCCAGAGGTCGACGGCACTGCCGCCCGGAAAATCGGCGCGGGCCGAGCCGCTGTCGGGCATGAACATCGTGTCGTGGATGAAGGCGGCGTCGCCGATCACGTAGGAGATCGAGGCGAGCGTATGTCCGGGCGAATGGATCACGCGGGCCTTGAGTTCGCCGATCCGGAACGTCTCACCGTCAGCAAAAAGCCGGTCCCATTGCGAGCCGTCGCAGGCAAAATCCGGCCAGTTGTAGATTGCCTTCCAGATCCGCTGAACGCCCTTCACATGCTCGCCGATCGCGGTCGGCGCGCCGGTTTTCGCCTTCAGGTATCGCGCCGCCGAGAAGTGGTCGGCGTGGGGGTGGGTGTCGAGGATCCACTCGACGGTCAGACCCTTGGCCGCGATATGATCGAGGATCGCATCGGCATTGCGGGTGGCGGTCGAGCCCGATTTCTCGTCGAAATCGAGCACCGGGTCGATAATGGCGCACTTGCCCGTCGCCGGGTCCGCGACGACATATTGGATGCTGCCGGTGCGGGCGTCGTAAAAGCCGGTCACATCGGGCTTATGCATAGGCGCGCGCCTCTTCGGCCGTCGCCCGCGGGAAGAAGATGGCGCGGGTCGGATCGAAATCGTAGTCGGCTTCGTAATCCGGCGCGTCCGCCGCCAGTTGGGCGACGCAGTCGAGGATGAACTTCACTTTCTCGTCCGAGAGCAGGACGCTGAAGTTCAGCCGCGTGAAGCCCGGCTTCTCGATTTCTTCGCCGGCAAGGATGGCCTGGCGGATCTCTTCCGAGTGGGCCGCGTCGATCGACAGCAACCGGTGAACGTAGGGTCCGGCGCAGGCGCAGCCGCCGCGCGCCTGGATGCCGAAGCGGTCGCTCAGCATGCGGGTGACGAGCTGCTGGTGGACATAGCCGCCCTTGCCGTTCCTGATGCGGAACGAGAAGATCGGCAACCGATCCGGTTCCTGAAGGCCGAGCAGTTCCAGTTGCGGCACGGCTTTCCAAGCGTCAAACGCCTGCCGGGCCATGGCGCGGTTGCGCCGTTCCATCTCCCCAAGCCCGATCGCGTGCTTGACGATGAAGGCCAGTGCAGCGCGGATGTCGCCGACGACATTCGGCGTTCCCGCTTCTTCCCGGGCCTCGAGGTTGCCGCTGTAGTCGTGGGCATCCGGCGAGACGAACTTCACCGTGCCGCCGCCCGGCCAGGTCGGCTTGTCGGTCGTGACACTGTCGCGGCGAACGATCAGGATGCCGGAAGCACCCGGGCCACCGATGAACTTGTGCGGCGAGACGACGATGGCGTCGATTTCCGCGCCCGTTGTCGGCGTCATCGCAATCGCCACATAAGGGCCGGCGCCGGCATAGTCCCAGATCATCTTCGCGCCGGCTGCCTTGACCATCCGGGTGATCTCGGCCACGTCGCTGGTGATCCCGGTGATGTTCGAGCCGGCAGAGAGCGCGCAGACCGTCAGGTCTCGCAAACCGCCGCCGAGTGCTTCCTTCAGCAGGGCCAGATCCGGGCCGCCCGCCGGGCATTCGGCGATCTCGACGATCTCCGCGCCGCTCTCGCGCCAGGGCAGGATGTTGGAATGGTGCTCGTAGGGGCCGATGATGACGCGGACGGTTTGGCCGGCAGCAACCGCGTCGGTAACGCCGAGCAGCTTGACCAGGCGGTTGATGCCGGAGGTCGCGCCGGAGCCGGTGAAGATCACCGCGTGGTCGCTGGTGGCGCCGCAGAATTCGCCGATCATGGCCCGCGCTTCCCGCCGCATCCGGGTCATGAAGCCTCCGCAATAGGAGGCTTCCGTATGGCTGTTGGCGTAATAGGGCAGGACCTCTTCGAGCACGAAATCTTCGACCACCCGCAATGCGCGGCCGGAGGCGACATAGTCGGCATAGACCAGCGCCTTCATGCCGTAGGGTCCGGCGATCCGCGCTTTCGCTCCGACCAGATCGTCGCGAAGGTCGGCGACGAGACCCGGGCGGTTCAGGGACTGGCGAAACCGGGCGAGCGGCGAGAGCGCCTCGCAGGGCTGGTGGACGGCGGGCACGATCATCGCGCTTACTCCTCGGAGCGGACATTGACAGCAATTGTAATCCCGTCCAGGGTCGGAAACTTCACCTATCTTCTGCGGTTTCACCGAGGAATTGTGTCAAATGGTCGAATCTTCGTTCAAAATCGATGCGTTCGATCTGAACATTCTTACCGCATTGCAAAAAGATTCGTCGCTGTCGCAACGCGATCTGGCCGAGAAGGTAGGCCTGTCGCAAAACGCCTGCTGGCGCCGCCTCCAGCGCCTGCAGTCGATCGGGGTGATCCGGGGCTCGCACGCGGACATCGATCTCGATGTTCTAGGGTTGGATCTCACCGTGTTCGTGATGATCCGCACCCGCCATCACTCCAAGGAATGGAGCGATGGTTTCCGGCAACATGTCGAGCGGCTGCCGGAGGTGATCGATTTCTATCGCATCGGGGGAGACTGGGACTACCTGATCAAGGTGGTGACCCGCGGCATGCGTGGCTACGATGGCTTCTATCAGAAGCTCATCACCAACTTCGATCTGGCGACCGTCACCGGCTTCTTCTCGATGGAGGCGATCATCAACAGTCGCCCCGTGGATCTGAGCCGGTTGAAGTGAGGCGCCGGGCCCCGGCGCCTCGTCCTGTCGTCACATGACGCCGAAACGCTCGAAGGCCTCGACGGTGCTCATGCCGGCCTCGATCGCCAGGCGCACCTTGTTTTCGGTCTCGGCCTTTTCCAGCGCCAGCGCGATCGCTTCGGTTTCCGCCTCGCGCGGTATGACGAGCACGCCGTCGCGGTCGCCGAAGAGGATGTCGCCCGGCCGGATGCGGATGCCGCCGATCTCGATCGGGATACCGTAGTCGACGACCTTGCCGCGCGGGCCTTGGTCCTGCGCATAGGATCCGTAGCAGAAGGTCGGGAAATCGAGCGCGAGAATGCCGGCGCTGTCGCGGCAATAGCCGTCGCAGATCGCACCCGCTGCCTTCAATTTCATTGCCCGCGTCGACATCAGTTCGCCCCAGACCGCATAGCGCGGCGAGGAGCCGGAGCAGACATAGATCTCGTTTTCCTTCAGACTGTCGAGCGCATGGAACATCAGGCCGAAGGGCTTGGCGCTGAATTCCGAATGGCCGCCAGCCTCCGCCGTCGCGAAGAAGTCGGCCTCCAGCACCGGCATGGCCCGGCCGACGGCGACCATGTCGTCGCGCAGGGCCTTGATTTGCGGCGGCAGGAACTGGTGCTGCAGGCCCATCGTGTCGAGAATGTCGCCGACCACGGCCGTGAACAGCCGGCTGCGCATGGCGGCAAACAGTTCGGTATCGTCTTCAAAATGTTTCATTTCTTCCCTCAAGCCTTGTGCGCCATGGCAGTTGCGATGCCCTGCATGACGCCTCTGATTTCTGCGAGACCCTTCAGCCGACCGATCAGCGAGTAGCCGGGATTGATACGTTCCTTGCCGATGTCGTCGGCGAGCAGGTGGCCGTGATCCGGCCGAAGCGGGATCTGCCAGTCCGTGCGACCTTCGCGGACGCGGCGCTCCTGCTCCTGCATCAGCGCGAAGATCACTGCCGGCATGTCGGTCGATCCGCCGAGATGGTCGGCCTCGTAGAAGGAGCCGTCCTCCTCGCGCTGGACGTTGCGCAGATGGGCGAAGTGAATGCGCGGCCCGAATTCGTGCACCATGGCCGGCAGATCGTTGTCGGCGCGGGTGCCATAGGAGCCGGTGCAGAAGGTGATGCCGTTGGACGGGCTGTCGACGGCGGCGAGGATGCGCCGGACGTCGGCCGGCGTCGAGACGATCCGCGGCAGGCCATAGAGAGAAAAGGCTGGATCATCCGGGTGGATGCAGAGCCGGATACCGACCTCCTCAGCGACCGGCACGATCTCCTTGAGGAAACGCGCCAGGTTGGCATGCAGGGCGTCAGCGGTGACGCCGTCATATTCGGCGAGCGCCGTCAGAAAGCTCGACCGGTTGAACTGGCGCTCGGTTGCCGGCAGTCCGGCAATGAGGTTGCGCTCGATCCGGTCGATTTTCGCCTGGTCCATCTCGTCGGAACGCTGGCGGGCGGCGGCGATCTGCTGCGTTGAATAGCTATCCTCCACATGCGGACGCTGTAGCACGAAAAGGTCGTAGGCGGCAAAGTCGACTGCATCGAACCGCAGTGCAAAGCCGCCGTTCGCCAAAGGCTGCATCAGCTCCGTGCGGGTCCAGTCGACCACCGGCATGAAATTGTAGCAGACGATGCTGATGCCCGAACGTGCCAGCGCGCGTAGCGTGTCCTTGTACCAGCCGATGTAGCGGTCGCTTTCCGAGGTCGCGAGCTTGATCGAATTGTGCACGGGAATGCTCTCGACGACGCTCCAGCGCAGGCCGGCCGCCTCGATCAGCGCCTTCTGCGCCAGGATAGCCTCATCGGACCACGGCGAGCCGTCGTAGATGTGGTGCAGCGCCGAGACGATCCCGGTGGCGCCCGCCTGGCGGATGTGGCTGAGCGGCACCGGATCGTTCGGCCCATACCAGCGAAAGCACTCTTCCATCAGTCTCATGTAGAACTCCTACCCGCTTCGGTCGCCTATTGTTGGACCACGCCGAGCAATAATGTCCCATTGGTCCAACAATTCAAGCCTAGAAACAGTCATTTTGGGTGAAAATCATGAGGAGAGCCGAAATTTAGAGATTTACGCTTGACTGTTCCCGCGATCTGGACCAACAAATAAAACATGACAGGGAGGATGGCGGTGAGCAGTTCGGTACGGGAAGAGGCATTGTCGGGCGTGGAGGCCGTGGAGCCGGGAAAGACCTCCGCCGTCGACCGGCTCGTCGAGCAGATCCGCGACATGATTTCCGAGCGCGGCCTTGGCGTCGGCGACGCGCTGCCGACCGAGCGCGATCTCGGCGAGCAGTTCCAGGCCGGCCGCAACACCGTGCGCGAGGCACTGCAGGTGCTGCGCGCCTACGGCATGGTCGAGACCCGGCCGAAAGTCGGTGCCGTCATCAGTGGCGGCCACGGCGAGGCGATCCGCCGGCTCTTTGCCTTCCACAACGGCATTTCGCCGGACTCCTTCCATGATCTGCAGGGCTTCCGCCGCATCATCGAGACCGGTGTCGGCGAGCACATCATCCTGACGGCAAGCGATGCCGATTTCGACCGGCTCGATGCGATCAATTCCAGGATCCTTGAGGCCGAGAGCGTCGAGGCAGCCGCACAGTGCGACTATGAGTTCCATTCGGCGATCGTCGAACTCTCGGGCAACCGCACGACGCTTGCCGCCTATCACATGCTGCGTTCGGTGATCGAGGAGGTCATGCGGCTCGGCAAGGCCGAACGTCCGGTGCACGCGGCGACCTTCGAAGCGCATGCCGAGATCATCCGGGCGCTGAGGGCGCGCGATCGCATCGCCTATGTCTACCTGATGAGCCGTCATCTGGAGTTCGGCATCCGCTTCGTCGATGCCGTGCCGGGCAGCTCGCAGCCACGATAAACATTTGGAGATTGGGTCCGAACCGCGCTTCACGCGGTGCGGGCAGCCATTTGCCGGATTTTCGCCCGTTGGTCCGGCGGCACGAACAGGGCACTTGGGAGGAGAACCAATATGAGCAACATGAAACGTCTGGCGCTTGCCGCACTTCTTGCCACCGTCAGCTTTGCGCCGGGCGCGGCCTTTGCCGGCGGCAAGGCGATCGCTGGCATCGTCTTCCAGCAGGACCAGTATTTCCGCGGCATCCAGATCGGCATGGAGAAGGCTGCGGAAGCTGCCGGCGACGAGCTTCTGGCCGGCAACAGCGACAGCAAGCTGGAGAAGGAAGCGCAGCTGATCGACACCTACATCGCGCGCGGCGTGAATTCGATCGTCGTCGCGCCGCTTTCGGCGGATGCCTCGGTGCCAGCGCTGAAGAAAGCGCGTGACGCCGGCATCACCGTCGTCACCTATGGCACTTCGGCCAATGGCGATGTCGCCCAGGCGACGGTGACAAGCTCGGACCGCGATATCGGCATCGGCACCGGCAAGGCCGCGACCGACTTCCTGAAGACGCTCGGCAACGGCGGCAAGGTCAAGATCGGTACGCTCGCCTTCAAGGCGCTGCTGCCCGAGCAGTCGAACGCCCGTGTCGATGGTTTCCTGAGCGTCGTCAACGATCAGGTCGACATCGTCGCCCAGCAGGACGCCTGGCTTGCCGAGAAGGCGCTTGCGGTCGCAAGCGACATGCTGACCGCCAATCCCGATATCCAGGTGATCTATGCCGCCAACGAGGGCGGCACGATCGGTGCGGTCCAGGCCGTGAAAAAGGCAGGCCTCGAAGGCAAGGTCTTCGTCTTCGGCACGGATGGTTCCGAGCAGCTCGCCAACATGCTACTCAATTCCGACAACGTGCTGCAGGCAACGACGGCGCAGCAGCCGCTCGAGGTCGGCAAGCAGGCGATCGAAGCGGCGCAGAACCTGCTCGACGGCAAGAAGGTCGAGACCAAGGTCAATGTGCCGGTGCTGCCTCTGACGCGCGCCGATACACAGGCGGTTGCTGCCTACAAGGAAGGCCTGAAGGCTCTGAAATAAGGGCCTGGACGTGAGCCGGGCGGCGGAATCCCCGCCGCTCCTTCGCAGCAGCCGACAGCAGGAAATCCGCATGAGTAATCCGCAACCAAGGTCAGCCGCGTTGCAAGGGGTGCAGGGACGGCTGGACTTTCGGGCCGTAACCAAGCGTTACGGCCCGACTGTCGCCCTCTCCGAATTCACCCACAGTTTTGCGCCGGGCCAGGTGCATGCCCTGATGGGCAAGAACGGCTCGGGCAAGTCGACGCTCGTCAAGCTGCTCGCCGGCGTCACCGAGCCGACATCGGGCACGATCACTGTCAACGGCGAGGACCGCCACTTCACCTCGCCGCACGATGCCTTTGCCGCCGGCATCGTCACCGTGCACCAGGAGCTTTCGCTGGTGCCGGAACTTTCGGTCGGCGAGAACATCTTTCTTGGTCGGCTGCCGCATCGGCGCCGTGCCGGCTTCAGCGTCGTCGACTGGGCGGGCCTGCACCGCCGCGCCGGCGAGTTGCTGGCCGATATGGGGCTCGCGATCGATTCCCGCCAGCCGGTCTCGGCCCTCAGCGTCGGCCAGCAGCAGGTGGTGGAAATCGTCAAGGCGATGTCCTTCAACCCGTCGATCCTGCTCTTGGACGAGCCGACCTCGGCGCTTGCGTCGCGCGAGGTCAAGCAGCTCTTCGCGTTGATCGAGCGGCTGCGCGCCCGTGGCGTCACGATGATCTACATTACCCACCGGATGAGCGAGCTCTTCAAGATCGCCGACACCTGCACGGTGATCCGCGACGGCCATTACATCGGCGCGGTCGAGATGAGGGAGACCACGCCTTCGGCGATCGTCGGCATGATGTTCGGCGATGCCGCGCGCGCGACGCGGCCGCCGCG
Source organism: Ensifer adhaerens (assembly GCF_002007205.1). Taxonomy (GTDB): domain Bacteria; phylum Pseudomonadota; class Alphaproteobacteria; order Rhizobiales; family Rhizobiaceae; genus Ensifer; species Ensifer adhaerens_D. Next base: position 350,114 of record NZ_LAZS01000008.1, on the reverse strand, counting down.
GCGCACGCTCGACCGGACAAAGCCGGTTCTCGAAGTGCGCGACCTCAGCCGGTCGGGGCATTTCCACAATGTCTCCTTCGATCTCTATCCCGGCGAAATCCTCGGCATTGCCGGCCTGCTCGGCGCCGGGCGCACGGAACTGATGCGGGCGATCTTCGGCGCCGACCGGATCGACGGCGGCTCGGTCGTGTTTGACGGCCGCGACATGACCGGTGCCAGCCCGCGCGAGATGCGCAAGGCGGGCCTCGGCTACACGCCGGAAAACCGCAAGGAAGTCGGCCTCGTGCAGTCGCTTTCGACGGCCGACAATCTCTGCATGGCGAGCCTGGGGCCGATCTCCAACAGGGGCTTCATCTCGCGCCGGCGCGAGCAGCCGTTCGTCCGCCGTCAGATCGCCGATCTGCACATCAAGTGCGGCGATCCGGAATTGCCGGTGTCGTCGCTGTCCGGCGGCAACCAGCAGAAGGTGGTGATCGGCAAGTGGCTGAACCGACAGCCCACGGTGATGTTCTTCGATGAACCGAGCCGCGGCGTCGACGTCCAGGCCAAGCGCCAGATCTTCGACATCATCTGGCAGCAGGCCGCCGATGGCCTTGCCAGCCTCTTCGTCTCGACGGAACTCGAGGAGGTGCTGGAAGTCGCCGACCGCATTCTCGTCATGCATCACGGCGCCGTTGTCGCCGAAGTGGATCCGACGAAAATCGACCTGACCGAACTTTACGGCCTGTGCATGGAAGGGGCCAAGCAATGACACTTGTGAGCCAAACCACGGAAACAGGCGGGCAGAACACGCCGCTCAAGTTCCTGAAAACCTATCCGATGGAGATCATTCTCGCCGCACTGGTGATCTTCCTGATCTTCGTCGCACCGGGCTTCGCCTCGACCAGCAACGTCTTGAATGTGCTGCGCACCGTCTCGATGCTCGGCATCATCGCCTTCGGCATGACGGCTGTCATCATCAGCGGCGAGATCGATCTCTCGGTCGGCGCCGGTGCCGCGCTCGCCGGCTGCATCGTTGCCTGGTTCGCCGACCGTTTCACCGACACGTTCGGTGACTGGGGCGCGGTCACCGTCGGTTTTGCGGTGGCACTTCTGCTCGGCTTCTCGCTCGGCTATCTCACCGGCCGTTTCCGGCAGTGGTTCAACGTGCCGACCTTCATCACCACGCTGGCGCTTTTCGCGGCACTTCGCGGTGTCGCCAATTTGATCACCGGCGGCTTCCCGATGTCGTCCTTCCCGCTCGGCTTCGATTTCCTCGGTGGCGGCTATCTCTTCGGCATCCCGTTCCCGGTCTACATCTTCGCGCTCACCTTTGCCGCCATGCACTTTCTGATGAAGTACACCAGCTTCGGCCGCGAGGTTTATGCGGTCGGCGGCAACATGGAAGCGGCGCGCCTTTCGGGCATCGACATCTGGAAGGTGAAGGCGCTGACCTTGGGGCTGACGGGTGCGCTGACCGCCGTCTCCGGCACGCTGATCGCCTCGCAGATCGGCGCCGGCACCGGGACGACGGCGACCGGCATGGAACTCGACGTGATCGCGGCCGTCATCATCGGCGGTACCTCGCTCTTCGGCGGCAAGGGCCGCATCTGGGGCACGCTGATCGGGGTGCTCTTCCTTGGCTGCATCTCCAACGGCATGACGCTGATGAATGTCAGCGAATATTGGCAATACGTCGTGCGCGGCGGGATCATCCTCGGCGCCGTGCTCCTGAACCAGGTTCTGGAACGGGTGCGCTGAGACCGGCGCGGGGTGTCCGCATCCCGCTCCCCCTTATGACCAACGATCACGCTTATGATCTCGGGTCGACGCCGGCCCGGATCATCGCGATCCATCGCGGAGACAATCATGACTGAATTCAAGGGAAAGATCGCGCTGGTCACCGGCACGTCCGGGATCGGGCTTGCCTCGGCGATCCGGCTCGCCTCGTCAGGCGCGACCGTGCTTGCCTGTGGCAACGACGTCGCCACCAACGAGGTCTTCGACCGCATAGCCAAAGAGCGCGACCTGCCGATGTCGACCCGGCTCGCAGATGTCTCGGTGGAGGCGGAGGTGGAGGCGGCAGTGCGCGAGGCGGTGCTGCGCCATGGCGGGCTCGACATCGTCGTCAATGCCGCGGCCGTCCATCCCTATGGCACGGTTGTCGACACCAGCGCCGAAACCTTTGCGCGTTGCCTGTCGGTCAATGTCGGATCGATCTATCTGACGGGGCGCTTCGGCATACCGGAAATGGCGAAGCGCGGCGGCGGAGCGATTGTCAACATCTCGTCGGTACAGGGCCACGCCTGCCAGCAGAACGTCGCGGCTTACGTTGCCTCCAAGGGGGCGATCCATGCGCTGACCCGCGCCATGGCGCTCGATCACGCGGCGGCGAAGGTCCGGGTCAATTCGGTCAGCCCCGGCTCGGTGCGCACGCCGCTGCTATCGCTTGCGGCGCGCACCTATGGCGGCGAGGGCGTCAGCGAGGCGGAAGCCTTCGCCCGCTTCGGTGCCGCGCACCCGATCGGCCGCATCGGTGAACCCGAGGAGGTGGCAGAACTCGTTGCCTATCTCGCCTCCGACCGCGCCGCCTTCGTCACCGGCTCGGATTTCCGCATCGACGGCGGCCTCACCGCCGGCATCGGCGTCAAATAATCAGACAGGAAGAGAACAGATGAAGATCGGCCTTGGGCTCTACCGGGAACAGCTCACCCCGGATAATTTTCAGTTTGCGCAGCAGGCGGGTGCGACCCATGTCGTCGCGCATTTGACCAATTACTTCGCCGGCAAGGATCCGAAGATCGACAGCGGCGATCAGGGCGGCTGGGGCGATTGCTCCGGTGATCGGCTCTGGACTTATGAAGAATTGTCGGCGCTGGTGAAGGACGTGTGCACCGGCGGCCTGGAGATAGCGGCGATCGAGAACTTCTCGCCGCGCTTCTGGCACGACGTGCTGCTCGACGGGCCAGAGCGGGCGCAGCAGATCGAGGGGCTGAAGCAGCTCATCCGCGACGCCGGCCGCGCCGGCATCCCTTGCATCGGCTATAACTTCTCGCTCGCTGGCGTCTATGGCTGGACCCGCGGTCCCTATGCCCGTGGTGGCGCAGAGTCCGTAGGGTTCGGCGTCGAGAACAGCATCGCGCCGAGCCCGGATGCGCCGATCCCAGACGGTATGATCTGGAACATGCGCTATCGCCGCGGCGTCGCCGGCGCTTCCTCCGTCTCCGTCAGCTCGGCGGAGCTCTGGGACCGGCTCGGCCACTTCCTGAAGGAGGTCGTGCCGGTTGCCGAAGAGGCGGGCGTGGTGCTCGGCGCCCATCCGGACGATCCGCCGGCCGAGGAACTGCGCGGCACGGCCCGGCTCGTCAACCGTCCAGAGAAATACGACCGGCTGATGGCGATCGTCGACTCGCCCTCGAACGGCCTGGAACTCTGCCTCGGCTCGCTGCAGGAGATGCCGGGCGGCGACATCTACGAGCACGTCCGCCGCTTCGCCCGTTCGGGCCGCATCGGCTACATCCACTTCCGCAACGTGCGCGGAAAGATGCCGCGTTATGTCGAGACCTTCGTCGATGAGGGCGACATCGACATGGCCGAGATCATCCGCATCCTGCGCGACGAGAACTATCAGGGCGTGATGATCCCGGACCATACGCCGGCCATGACCTGTGGCGCCTCCTGGCACGCCGGCAAGGCATTCGCACTCGGCTACATGAAGGCGCTCGTGCAGAATGCTGAAGCCCTTGGTCCGTCGCGATCGATCCCGACGAGCATGGCGGCGGAATAGGAGGCGGAAATGGTCCGTGATCTTGTCTGTGTCGCGCCCGTTGGCGACCGTTGCGGCGAAGGTGCCGTCTGGTCGGCGGACGAGGCTGCGGTCTACTGGACTGACATCAACCGCTTTCTGATCCACCGCTATGACGAGGCGACGTGCGCGGTCAGGACGTGGCTCTTCGACGAGCCGGTGGTGGCGATCTCGCTGACCCGTGAAGATGGGCGTCTGCTCATCGCTCTCGGCTCGAAGCTCATATGGTGGTGGCCCGAAACCGACCGGCGGCAGGATCACGGCTTCGTCCTGCCCGGTTCGCCGCGTGTTCGGCTGAATGACGGTCGCGCCGATCCCCTCGGAAACTTCTGGGTCGGCTCGATGAAGAACAACGTCCTGCCCGATGGTCAGCTCGGCGACGTTGCGCCGGGCGAGGGCATCCTCTATCGCATCGCGCCCGATGGCGCCGCCACCGAATGGCGGCATGGACTTGGGATTTCCAACACGCTCTGCTGGAGCCCGGATCGAAGCACCTTCTACTTCGGCGATACGCTGGCAAACGAGATTTACGCCTTCGACTATGATCCGGAGGCAGGAGCGATCTCCGGCGAACGGCATTTCTTTACCGGCTTCGACCGCGGCTCGCCTGACGGCTCGGCGATCGACAGCGAGGGCTTCCTCTGGAACTGCCGCTATGGCGGGCGGTGCATTGCCCGCCTTGCGCCCGATGGCAGTCTTGCCGAGGTGATCGAGATGCCGGTCAGCAACATCACCACTTGCACCTTCGGCGGCGTCGACCTGAAGACGCTCTACATCACCACGGCCGGCGGCGGACCGGCCGAGCGCCTTGCCGGCAGCCTTTATGCCATGCGGGTAGACATCGCCGGTCTTCCGGAAAATCGCTATGGGATGGTGACAAGGTGAGCGCGCAGACGACACGACGCGCGTTGGCCTGGGCGCATGGGTGCCTTTCGGTGCAGTCGCTCGGCGGCATGCTCGGCCCGGTGCTGTTCCTGCTGCCGGACGGGCGCCAGGTGAGCCCCTTGCAGGTGGCGCCCTGGGGCAACGATCCCGAGCGCGAGACATTGCCGGAAATCCTGCGGGAGCTTCGCGGCGAATGGCCGTGCGTGCCTTTCGGCAGCGACGCGGATCGTACATTGCCCGTGGGATGGTCCGCGCGTGGCGAGAGTTTTGACGGCGCCGGCGTGCCGCATGGCCATAGTTCCAACGCCCATTGGGCGTGGGGCGCCTGCGACGACGGTCAGATCACCATGGGATGCCGGTATCCGGAGAACCATCCGATCCGGTTGCTGCGGCGGCGGATCGCGCCGGATCCAAGTGCGACCGCAATCGACATCACGCTGGAAATCGAGGCTCGGCGTCCGTGCCGCCTGCCGATCGGTCTGCATCCGACGTTTCGGCTGCCGAGCCGCCCCGGTTCGGTCACGATCGAACCGGGAGCCTATGATCACGTCTGGAGTTTTCCCGGCGATGTCGAGCCGGGCGCGGCTCTGTTTGCGCCCGATCGGCAATGGTCATCACTCGGCAAGGTCGAGACGCGCGAAGGTGCCATGCTCGATGCGTCGCAGGTGCCGCTTGTCGAGGAGACCGAGGACCTGCTGCAGCTCTCGGGTATGGACGGCAGCCTGGCGCTCCACTATCGCGATGAAGGTTTTCGCGCGCGGCTTAGCTGGCAAAAGGAACATTTTCCGAGCCTTTTGCTCTGGTACAGCAACCGCGGTCGCAAGGCCTACCCCTGGAATGGGCGGCACGTGGCGCTCGGTGTCGAGCCGATCGCGTCCGCCTTCGATATTGGACCGGCGCTCTCCACGGGCGACAATCCCATTGCGGCATCGGGCGTTGCAACGGCAATTGCCTTCGAACCCGATCAGGCCTTCACCACCCGCTATCGGCTTTCCGTCGAAGCCGCCCCGATCGGCTGAGCCGTCGCTCGCTGAGACATATCCAACTGAAAGGCCAAGAGAATGAAATTGCTGCGTCTTACCGTTGATGGCTCCGCCGTGCCCTGCATCCTTGATGGCGAGGGCAAGGCGCGAGACGTGACTTCGCTCGTCCAGGATTTCATGGCGGAGACCTTGCCTCAAGTCGTCGCGACGCTGTCTGGAGCCGATCTCGCGGCCCTGCCCGTGGTGCCGGTCATCGATGCGGACATACTGCCGCCGGTCGCAAGGCCCGGCACGATCTGGTGCGTCGGCCTCAATTATTCCGACCACGCGGAAGAAGCGGGTCTGCCGGTGCCGGCTGAGCCGATCCTCTTCAACAAGGCGGCCGGCACCTATTGCGGGCCGAACGCGCCGCTTCTTTATTCCGAAAAAATGTCGAAGCTCGACTGGGAGGTGGAACTCGGCATCGTCATCGGCAAGCGCGCCCTGAACCTGTCGCGCGCCAACGCGATGGAACACGTGTTCGGCTATACGGTTGTCAACGATGTCTCCGAACGCGCATGGCAGATGGAGCGCGGCGGGCAGTGGGTGAAGGGCAAGAGCTTCCCGAATTTCTGCCCGACGGGCCCCTGGCTCGTGACGAAAGACGAGGTGCCGGACCCGCAGGCGCTGTCGATGTGGCTCGACGTCAACGGCGAGCGCATGCAGGCGGGCACGACCGCCCGCATGATCTTCGATGTCGCGACCATAGTCTCCTACATGAGCGAGTTTTGCGTGCTTGAGCCGGGCGATCTCATCTGCACCGGCACCCCGCCCGGCGTCGGCATGGGCAAGAAGCCGCCGCGCTACCTCAAGCCCGGCGATACGGTCGAGCTCGGCATCGATGGGCTCGGCCGCCAGCGCCAGGTCGTTCAGACCCTCTAGACATGCAGAAGGGTCTCACCATGAAGGAAAAGACGGGACGTTTGGCCGGGCGCATTGCCGTGGTCACGGCTGCCGGCCAAGGCATCGGCCGCGCGGTCGCCGAACGACTGATGGCTGAAGGCGCCGAGGTCCACGCCAGCGACATCAATGCCGAGCTGCTCGCCACGCTCGAAGGGGCTACAACGACGCTGCTCGATGCGACGGATCATGTGGCGGTCGGTGCCTATTTCGACGCCTTCGCGCGGGTCGATATCCTCGTGCACGCGGTCGGCTACGTGCATCAAGGCACGATCGAGGAATGCTCGCCCGAAGACTGGCGGCGCTCGGTGAACATCACGCTCGACAGTGCCTATAACGTCATTGCCGGCGTGATCCCGAAGATGAAGGCAGGTGGCGGCAGCATCATCACCATCGGATCGGTCGCCTCGTCGATCAAGGGCTTTCCGCGGCGCGTAGCCTACGGCGCCGCCAAGGGTGGTGTCATCGGCCTCACCAAGGCGGTCGCAGCGGATTACGTCTCCCAGGGTATTCGCTGCAATTCGGTCTGCCCCGGAACTGTCGCGTCGCCATCCTTGGAAGAGCGCATTGGCGAACTTGGCGAAAAGCTTGGAAGCCGGGACGAAGCGTACAGGTCCTTCATCAGCCGCCAGCCGGCCGGGCGCTTCGGTACGGTCGAAGAAGTCGCCGCCATCTGCGCCTTACTTGCTTCCGACGAGGCGGCCTTCATTACTGGCCAGGCAATCAACATCGACGGCGGCATCACGATCTAACGCACGCGGCCGTCGTGGCTGGCGGCACAACAGCATCGGAGACGACCGCTGCTCAACCCGGAAGGTTTCGATGAGGCCGTAAACGGAAACCCCTCCGGATGCGCTCCGGAGGGGTTTGTTTCAGTGCCGTCTGTCGGCGGCAGGTCACGCCTTCAGGTGGCGATTGTCGCTTACGCCGACAGCGCCTTGAACTCGGCGAGGATGGCGTCGCCCATCTCCGTCGTTCCGACCTTCCTGGCGCCTTCGGCCATGATGTCGCCGGTGCGGATGCCCTGGTCGAGCACGGCGGCGATCGCCTTTTCGAGATTGTCGGCGTCCTTCACCAGGTTGAAGGAGTAACGCAGGCACATGGCAAAGGAGGCGATCATGGCGATCGGGTTGGCAATACCCTTGCCGGCGATATCCGGCGCCGAGCCATGCACCGGCTCGTAGAGCGCCTTGCGCTTGCCGGTGACACCGTCCGGCGCACCGAGCGAGGCCGACGGCAACATGCCGAGCGAACCGGTGAGCATCGCCGCCACGTCCGACAGCATGTCGCCGAACAGGTTGTCGGTGACGATGACGTCGAACTGCTTGGGCTGGCGCACCAGCTGCATGCCGCCGGCATCGGCCAGCATGTGCTCGAGCTGGACGTCGGAATACTTTGCCTTGTGCGTCTCGGTCACCACCTGGTTCCACAACACGCCCGACTTCATGACATTGCGCTTCTCCATCGAGCAGACGCGGTTGTTGCGGGTGCGGGCGAGCTCGAAGGCGACGCCTGAGATGCGTTCGATCTCGTAGGTGTCGTAGACCTGGGTGTCGATGCCGCGCTTCTGGCCGTTGCCGAGATCGATGATCTCCTTCGGTTCGCCGAAATAGACGCCACCGGTCAGTTCGCGCACGATCAGGATGTCCAGGCCTTCGACCAGTTCGGGCTTGAGCGACGAGGCGGCGGCCAGCGCCGGGTAGCAGATCGCCGGGCGCAGATTGGCGAAGAGCTCGAGATCCTTGCGCAGGCGCAGCAGGCCCGCTTCCGGGCGCACCTCGTAGGGCACCGCATCCCACTTCGGACCGCCGACGGCGCCGAACAGCACCGCGTCGGCGGCGAGCGCCTTTGCCATGTCCGCTTCCGAAATCGCCTGGCCATGGGCATCATAGGCCGAACCGCCGACCAGGCCCTCGTCGGTCACGAAGCCGGCTGAAAGCTCGGCGTTCATGTAGGCGATGATCTTGCGGACTTCCGCCATGGCTTCCGGGCCGATGCCGTCGCCGGGCAGGATGAAAAGCTTGCGGGCCATTGTCGGCACTCCTGTGGTTTTTCAGTCTAATTCTGAAGCGGCGTCGCCGCGTGGGTGTTGTTGAGAGCTATCTGGTTCTCAGGCGGCGCCATGCTCGCGCCCGGCAGCGGCCGAGCGCCCTCGATTTGCGCGATGCGCTCCCTGAGCGTATTGGCGACGGCGTGCGAGGCCGAGGACACGGCGATTTCGAGGTTCGCCTTGCCGCCGTCCACCTCGATGGCGAGCTTCGAGACGTTGACGCCAAGCCGGCGAACGATATCGAGCAGCCGGGAGACGATGTTCTCGAGATCACCGCTCTCGATGGTGTAGCGCATCGTGTCGCTCATTATGCCACCTTCGGCCAAGGCCGCTGCTCGGGGCGCATGGTTTCGTATGCGCGCGCCAGGCGAAGCACGCCGATGTCGTCGAACTGTTGGCCGATGATCTGCAGGCCGATCGGCAGGCCGCCCGCGGTATAGCCGCAGTTGATCGAGACCGCCGGCTGTCCGCCCATGTTGACGGCGACTGTGAAGGCGATGTGTTCGAAGGGCTTCTGCGGGTCGTTGACCGGCGAGGCCCATTCGGCGGGATAGGAGGCTGTCGGCGCGGTCGGCGAGAGGATGAAATCATAGCCCGCGAGAGCGGCGTGCAGCGCGTTGCGCATGGCGTCGATCTGGGCGAAGCCGGTATAGACCTCGCGGCCGGAGAAATTCTCGGCCGTTTTGATCCAGTCGAAGATATAGGGCAGGATCTGCGCCTGCTTTTCCGGCGAAAGGCGCGACACGTCTTCCCAGCCGCGCGCCCGCCAGAAGCGGTCGAGACCGTCGATCATTTCGCGCGTCAGGAAGGGGCCGATCGGCTCGATGATCGCGCCGGCATCGGCAAAGAGCTGTGCCGCCTTCTTGACCGCCTGTTCCGTTTCTTGCGTGACCGACTGGCCGAAGCCGGCGTCGAGCCAGAGACCGATCTTCAGACCCTTGAGATCACGATCGAGATCGAGCCAGGGAATATCCGCATAGGGCAGGGCCATCGTGTCGCGGGCGTCGGGCTTGGAAAGCACCGACATGTAAAGCGCGGTGTCGGCAACCGTCCGAGTCATCGGCCCCGCGACGCGGCCGATGAAGGGCGGGTTGATCGGTACGCGTCCCGCCGATGGTTTCAGTCCGACGATACCGCACCAACCGGCTGGCAGGCGGACCGAACCGCCGATGTCGGTGCCAATGTGGAGCGGGCCGTAGCCGGCGGCGGCGGCCGCTCCGGCGCCGGCGCTCGATCCACCCGGATTGGCCGAGAGGTCCCACGGGTTGCGGGCAAGCTTGTGGAAGCTCGAAAGGCCTGAGGACAGCATGCCGTAGTCGGGCATGGTGGTCTTGGCGAGCAGAATGCCGCCCGCCTCGCGGGTGCGGGCTGCCGGCGGCGCGTCGGCGGCTGCAGGCGTCAGCGACACGGCAGCACAGCCGAGCGGCACGGCGGTGCCCTTCGTTGCGATGTTTTCCTTGATCGTCACCGGCACGCCGTCGATTGCGCCGAGCGGTTCACCCTTCGCCCAGCGCTCTTCCGATGCCTTGGCGGCCTTGCGCGCCTCGGCCGGGTCATAGGCCCAAAGCGCGTTCAGCTTTGGCTCGGAAGCGTCGATGCGGGCAATCACCGCTTCGGTGACCTCGACGGGGGAAAGCTTCTTTGAGCGGTAGGCGTCGACGAGATCGACGGCGGAGAGATCGGCGAGTTCGGACATGGGGCACTTCCTAGGCAAAATGGCAGCGGGCGGACCAGGCCGGCGTCACCGGCTTGGCCTCAGGCGTTCGGGTCAGACAGATCTCCTGCCTGCGGGGACAGACGGCAGCATAGGCGCAGCCGGCTGCGGTCGTTGCGGTATGGACGGGCGTTTGCGGCGGCCCAGCGGAGCGCACCCGCTTGCGCCGTCCGGAAAACGGTTTCGGCACGGCAGCGACCAGCGCCTGAGTATAGGGATGGCGCGGGTTGTCGAAGACCTCGGCCGTCGGTCCTTCCTCGACGATGCGGCCGAGATGCATGACCGCAACCCGGTCGGTGATGGCGCGCACGACGCCGAGATCGTGGCTGATGAAGAGATAGGAGAGCCCAAGCTTTTCCTGCAGGTCCATCATCAGGTTCAGCACCTGCGCCTGGATCGAGACATCGAGCGCGGACACCGGCTCGTCGGCGACGATCAGCGCCGGCCGAGTGATGAGCGCCCGCGCGATGGCGATGCGCTGGCGCTGGCCGCCGGAGAACTCGTGCGGGTATTTCTCCGCCGACGCCAGCGGCAGGCCGACCGCCTCCAGCACCTCGGCGATGCGCCGTTCACGCTCCGCCGTGCTGGTGCCACGTTCCAGCGAGACGATCGGCTCGGAGATGATCGTGCGGACCGTGTGGCGCGGATCGAGCGAGCCGTAGGGATCCTGGAAGATTGCCTGGAAGCCCTTGCGCGCCTCGCGCAGGTCCGAGCGGTCGAGCGCGTAGATGTTCCTGCCGGCGATATTGACCTCACCCGATTGCGGCCGCTCCAATCCCATCACCGCGCGGGCCAGCGTGGATTTGCCGGAACCGCTTTCGCCGACGATGCCGAGGCTCTGGCCAGCGGCAAGTTCGACGCTGACGCCATGCAGCACGCGCAGGCGGCTGTGTTTCGAGAAGATCGACGGGCGCGGCAGGTCGTATTCGCGCACCAGGTCGGTGGTTTTGAGGATCACCTCGCTCACAGTGCCACCATCCTTTCGCGCGGATGAAAGCAGGCGGCGCGATGCTCGACGTTTTCATCGGTATTGATCAGGTCCAGCGCCGGGATCGCCTGTCTGCAATCCGTCTGCACAAAGGCGCAACGCTCGGCGAAGGAACAGTGCGGCGGCCGGCCAAAGGGATCGGGAACAATGCCCGGAATGGCATTCAATCGTGGCCGCCCTTCACCCGTCGGGCGTGGCGCGAGCGCTGCACCATGCGGCGAGGCGGCAAAGAGACCCCGCGCATAGGGATGCGCCATGCGGGCGAAGACGTCGTCCGTGCGCCCGGTCTCGATGATGCGCCCGGCATACATGACGGCGATGCGATCGGTCATTTCGGAGACGACGCCGAGATCGTGGGTGATCAGCATCAGCGCCGTGCCGGTGTCTTCAATCAATTCGTCGAGCAGGTCGAGGATCTGCGCTTGCACCGTAACGTCCAGCGCCGTCGTCGGCTCGTCGGCAATGAGAAGATCCGGCTCACAGGCGATCGCCATGGCGATCATCACGCGCTGGCGCTGGCCGCCGGAGAGCTGGTGCGGGTAGAGGTCGAGGTCGAAGCGCGGCGCCGGCAGGCCGACGCGGTCGAGCAGCGCACGCGCTTTCTTCTCCGCATCGGCTTTCGTTTCGCCGAGATGCAGCCGCCGTCCCTCGGCGATCTGCGCGCCGATCGATTTGACCGGATTGAGCGCCGTCATCGGCTCCTGGAAGATCATCGCCATGCGCCGGCCGCGATAGCCGCAATAGTCGGCTTCGCCCAAGGCCGCGAGATTGCGGCCGTCGAAGGAAAGTTCGCCGCGCACCCGCATGCGCTGCGGAAGCAGGCCCATGACGGCAAGTGCTGTCATCGACTTGCCGCTGCCGGATTCGCCGACGATCCCGAGGCGCTCGCCGCGATTGAGCTTAAGATCGATGTCGCAGACGATATCGACCTGGCTTTTGCCTGCGGAGAGTTCGACCGACATGCCGGCCATGTGAAGCAAGGGTTTCGTCATCGTTGCCGCCTCACGCGCGGGTCGAGAATATCGCGCAGGCCGTCGCCGAGCAGGTTGAGGCCGAGCACGGCGAAGGTGATCGCCAGTCCGGGGAAGATCGCGAGCCAGGGCGCCTGATAGATGAAGGTCTGGGCGTCGTTCAGCATCTTGCCCCAGCTCGGCATCGGCGGCTGGGTGCCGAGACCGACATAGGAGAGGCCGGCTTCGGCGACGATTGCGAGCGCAAACTGGATCGTCACCTGGACGAGCAGCACGTGGTTGATATTGGGCAGGATATGCAGAAGCGTGATTGTCACGTCACCGCGGCCGGCACAGCGGGCGGCCTGCACATATTCGCGTTTCCACAGACCCATCGAGGCGCCGCGGGTGACGCGGGCAAAGACCGGGATGTTGAAGATGCCGATCGCGATCATCGCATTGGTCGCGCCCGGGCCGAAGATCGCGGTGATGATGACAGCAGTCAGCAGTGCAGGGAAAGCGAAGGCAAGGTCGCTCATGCGCATGACGAGACCGTCGACCCATCCGCCGCGGGCGGCTGCCCAGGCGCCGAGCGGCACGCCGATGCCGGCGCCGACCAGCACCGCGACGATCGAGACGCTGATCGAGTTGCGGGCGCCGACCATGATCATCGACAGGATGTCGCGGCCGAAGTTGTCGGTGCCGAACCAATGGGCGAGGCTCGGTCCCTGCAGCTTGTCGCGGAAGTTCATCGCCGTCGGCGAATAGGGCGTCCAGACATAGGAGACGAGCGCCATCGCCACGAGGATGACGGTGACGGTGGCGCCGATCGTCAGATTTCGGCTGCCGATAAGCTTGGAGATGAGGCTGGGTTGCGCGGCGGTTGCAGGAGCGGACATCAGTGGCCTCCCCTCGACAGGCGCGGATCCAGATAGCCGTAGACCAGATCGACGAGGAAATTGATGGTGATGACGGAGGCGGCAAGCAGGGTCACCAGCGTCTGCACCGTCACGAGATCGCGCTGCGCGATCGCCTGGAAGACGAGGCGGCCGATGCCCGGCAGGTTGAAGACGTTCTCGATGATGATCGTGCCGGCAAGCAGGAAGGAAAATTGCAGGCCGATAATCGTGACGACCGGAATGAGCGCATTGGGCACCGCATGTTTCCAGAGAGCGCCCGAGCGGCTAAGCCCCTTGGCGCGGGCGGTACGGATGAAGTCCTCGCCGAGCGTTTCGATGACGGCCGAGCGGGTGACGCGACCGAGAATGGCCGCAAGCGGCAGCCCGAGCGCGAGCGCTGGCAGGATGAGCGAATGCAGGCCGTTCCAGATGCCGCTTTCCCAGCCGGCAAAGCCGGAGGCCGGGAACCAGGCGAGCTTCAGCGCGAAGAGCAGAATGAAGAGAAGCGCCAGCCAGAAGTTAGGGATGGCGACGCCGACCTGGGCGATGCCCATGACGACGGTGTCGCCGGCCTTGCCGCGGTTGGCGGCGGCATAGACGCCGATCGCGATGGCGACGACGACGGAGATTGCCATGGAGAGCAGCGCCAGCGGCAGCGTCACCAGGATGCGTGGGCCGAGCAGTTCGCGGATCGGCACGGAATAGGTAAGGCTCATGCCGAAATCGCCGACGAAGAAGCCGCCGATCCAGTGGAGGTAGCGGATCCAGATCGGCTGATCGAGGCCGAGCTGCCGGTGCAGCGCCGCGATCGCATCGGCGTCGGCATTCATGCCGAGCATCAGCACGGCCGGGTCGCCCGGCAGCACCTGCATCAGCAGAAAGACGATGACTGAGGCGACCAGCGTCGTCAGAACGAGCGACACGAGGCGACCGCCAATGAAGGAAATCACATCAACCTCCCGGAAAGAGCGAGCGTTGACCGGCGCCGGGTGCGTCAATCAACGGCAGATCTGCGTCCGCTCCCTCAGAAAGGAGCGGATGCCAGAACGGGGTGCGGTCTTCCGCCCGCATCCCGCTCAATGAAAGTCGATCAGTTTTCCCAATAGGTCTGGGTCTGGTCGTCGGCCGGCACCGGCATGTTCTTCCAGAGACCCTTCACCTTCTTGTTCCAGACGCCGATCTTCGGCAGCGCGTAGAGGAAGACGTTCGGTTCGTCCGCTGCCAGCTTGCGCTGGAGCTGGCCGATCAGGTCCATCTGCTCGGCTTCGGTCGCAGCCAGCGTGTAGGACTTGTAGAGCGCCTTGTATTCCGGGTTCTGGTAGTTGAAGTAGTACTTGTCGCGCGCATAGATATCGAGGTCGCGAGCTTCCGCATGGGCGATGATCGTCGCGTCGAAGTTCGAGTTCTTGAAGACCTGATCCAGCCATTGTGCGAACTCGATCGGAACGAGGTTCACCTTGACGCCGACTTCGCTGAGCATCGCCGCGATGATCTCACCACCACGCCGCGCATAGGCCGGCGGCGGCAGCATGATGGTGATTTCGAGGTTCTGAACGCCCGCTTCCTGCAGCAGTTGCTGCGCCTTGCCCGGATCGTAAGGGTAGGCGTCGTTGAGATCGACATAACCGGGCTCGACCGGCGAATAATGCGAGCCGATCGTCGTACCGAAGCCCGAGTAAGTGCCCTCGACCAGCGCCTTGCGGTCGATCGCATGCGCCAGCGCCTGGCGGACGCGCACGTCGTCGAAGGGCTTCTTCGCGTTGTTGAGCGCGAGAACGACCTTGCCCGAGGTGCTGCCGACCTCGACCTGCAGGTTCGGGTCGCTCTGGAACTGGCTGACGAGCTCGGCCGCCTGGAACATCGGGAAGGCATCGACATTGCCGGCGAGAACGGCGGCCGCTGCAGCCGACGGGTCGCTGATGAACTTGAAGGTCACTTCGCTGAGCTTGGCCGGTTCACCCCAATAGTCGGCGTTCTTTTCAAGCACGACCTTGTCGCCCTTCGCCCACTCCTTGAACTTGAACGGGCCGGTGCCGACGGGCTTGGTCTTGTTGTCCGCCGCAGAAGACGGCGCGATCATGACCGCATCGCCCCAGGCCATGTTGAAGAGGAAATTCGAGGCCGGGCGCTTCAGCGTCACGACCGCGGTTGCCGGATCCGGGCATTCGGTCTTTTCGATCGGCTCGAACAGGCCCTTCTGCGCATTGGTGGAATCGGCCGAGACGGCGCGCTCATAGGAGAACTTGACGACCGAGCAATCGAAAGCGGTGCCGTCATGGAACTTGACGCCCTGGCGGAGCTTGAAGCTGTAGGTCTTCTGGTCGTCGGAGATCGTCCAGCTCTCGGCGAGCAGCGGCTTCACCGTGCCGTCTTCGACCACGCGGACGAGGCCTTCGAAAAGGTTGCCGTAGGTGATGTAGCGGATCGGTGCTGCGGCACCGGCGGTCGGGTCGAGGCCCGGAGGCTCGAGCACCTGGCCGACGGTGATCGTATCCTTGGCCATCGCCGGCGTCAGCGACGCGGCGATGAAGCACGAGGCAAGCGCCAGTTTCGTCAAGTTCATCATGGTTCCCCCGCTTTGCGGTTTGGTTGTTTATGGTCCCAGAAATCAGGTCGAAATAATCAGATCGAGCGTCCGCCGTCGACGTCGAGCGCCACGCCGGTGATCATCGATGCCTGCGGCGAGGCGACGAAGAAGGCGGCCTCCGCAAGGTCTTCCGGCTTCAACAGGCGTCCGAGCGGAATGGAATCGCGGAACTTCTTGCGGATTTCCTCGGTGTCCTCGCCCATGAAGGTGGTCAGCAGCGGCGTTTCGCCGGCGACCGGATTGAGCGCGACAACGCGGATGTTGAAGGGCGCAAGCTCGATCGCCAGCGCCTTGGTGGCGGAGACCACCCAGCCCTTGGTCGCGTTGTACCAGGCCAGATTCGGCCGCGGACGGTTGGCGCCGGTCGACGCGATGTTGACGATCACGCCCGCCTCGTTTTCCTTCATGTGCGGCAGCAGCGCCCGCGTCATCAGATAGACACCGCGCACATTGACGCCGAGGATGCGGTCGAACTCGTCTGGCTCGACCAGTTCGGCGTTCTGCGGCTTGTGGCCGATGCCGGCATTGTTGATCAGAATATCGACGCGCCCGAATTTTTCGAGGCCGGCGGCAACGGCCGCTTCAACGTCTGCTTCTTTGGCGATATCGGCGACAACCGCAAACGCGTTGCCGCCGAGCGACTTGGCAACACGCTCGGCGCCGGTGGCATCACGATCGACGACGATGACCTTGGCGCCGCCCTCGACGAAGCGCTTCGCAATGCCCTCGCCGAAGCCCGAGCCTGCGCCGGTGATGAGAGCGACTTTACCTTCTAGTGACACGTGTTTCTCCTCAGGCAATCATGGCTGGAGGGGGATGGGGCGGAGACCGTCCACTCTCATCCCGCTCTAGCCGTGGTAGACAGAAATGGTTTTCATGCTGGCGAAGCCGTAGAGGGCTTCAAAACCCTTCTCGCGGCCATGGCCGGATTTCTTCACGCCGCCGAAGGGCAGCTCGACGCCGCCGCCGGCACCGTAGTTGTTGATGAAGACCTGGCCGGCGTGGACGGCGCGCGCCAGACGCAACTGCCGGCCGCCGTCTTTGGTCCAGACGCCGCAGACGAGGCCATAGGCGGTGCCGTTGGCGAGGCGCACAGCTTCGTCTTCGCCGTCAAACGGCATGATCACCTGCACCGGCCCGAAGATCTCTTCCTGCACCGTGCGGTGTTGGTGCGGCACGTCGCGCAAAAGCGTAGGGGCGACATAGGCACCGCCGGCCGGTGCGTCAGCGACGATCTCGCCCTGCGCCGCGACCTTCAGGCCGTCCTGCGCAGCATCGTCGAGGAAACCCTCGACGATCGCCTTCTGCCGCTGCGAGACGACCGGACCAACCGAGAGATCGCTACCTGCCGGGCCGACCTTCAGCGCGCGGTAACGCTCGCTCATCCGCGCAACCACCTCTTCGTAGACGGCGCGCTCGACGAGGATGCGCGACGAGGCCGAGCAGGTCTGGCCGGCATTCTGGATGCCGGCATTGACGAGGAAGGGAACGGCGCGGTCGAGGTCGGCATCGGCAAAGACGATCTGCGCCGACTTGCCGCCGAGTTCGAGCGTCACCGGTACCGCGTTTTTCGCCGCTGCCGCTTGCACCATTTCGCCTGTGCGGACCGAACCGGTAAACGAGATGTGGTTGACGTCAGGGTGCTCGGAAAGGGCAGCACCCGCCTCCGAGCCGAAACCGGTGACGATGTTGAGCGCGCCCGCTGGCAAGCCTTCTTCCTCAGCGATGCGGGCAAATTCGAGGATGGTGAGGCAAGCCTCTTCGGCCGGCTTGACCACGGCGGCATTGCCCATGGCAAGGGCCGCGCCCAGGCTGCGGCCGAGGATCTGCATCGGGTAGTTCCAGGGGATGATATGGCCCGTCACCCCATGTGGCTCGTAGACGGTCAGCACGGTGAAGCCGTTCTGATAGGGGATGGTGTCGCCATGCACCTTGTCGGCGGCGCCGCCATAGAATTCGAGATAGCGCGCAAGCGCCACGACATCGGCGCGCGCTTGGGTCAGCGGCTTGCCGACATCGCGCGCTTCGAGCTCCGTCAAGAGGTCGATATTGCGCAGCACGCCCGCCGAAATCCGGGTCAGCACCCGGCCGCGCTCGGTCGGCGTCATGCGCCCCCACTCGCCGGAGAGCGCTGCGCGTGCCGAACGCACGGCGAGATCAATATCGTCCCGGGCTCCCTTGGCGATGCGTGCGAATTCCTGGCCATTGGAGGGATCCCTGACGGCAATGAACTCGCCGTTCGTTGCGTCCTGCCACTTGTTCGCGATGAAATTCCCGTAGCTCTTCACTGTCATGCCTCTTTGTCAGTCCCGCGCTCTTCAAGCAGCGCCTTCAATCTCATGGCCGTCGCGTTGATGTGGGCGCGGGCCAGTTTCTCCGATTCATCAAGGTTCCGTGCGGCGATCGCCTCGACGATCAGCCCGTGTTCGGCGACGGCCGTGCTCGCCCGCTCGCTCGAAAGCGAAAAGGCCGGCGCAAAGACCTGCGAGGTCATGCGCAACAGTGGCCCGAGCGCCGCCAGCGACACATTGCGCGAGGCGCTGACGATCGCCTCGTGAAAGACGACGTTGGATTGGGTATAGGCGCCCGGATCCCAGTTTTCGACGATCTTGCGCTGGCGCTCGACCTGCTTTGCCAGATCCTTGATTTCGGCAGACGTCGCGCGCTCCGCGGCGTTGCGTGCGGCCACGCCATCCATCGCCTCGCGCACCGCATAGGCGTCGAGCAGTTTCGGCAGGTCGGCCGTCGCCACGCGCACGCCGCTGCCAGGCTTGTTGACCACCAGCCCGTCACGCTCGAGCACCCGCAAGGCCTCGCGCAGCGGCGTGCGGCTGATGCCGAACTCGGCGGCGATCTTCTCCTGCCGGAGCGTCGCGCCGGGGGCGTAGACGCCGGCATAGATGCGTTCGCGAAGCGCCTGTGCCACTTCGTCGAGCAGCCGCGATTGGCTTCGCCATTTAAAGGATTGGTTCATCGATCCCTCCCAAGATCGAGGCAAATTGTATCCAGGATACAGGTGTTGTCAATCGGTCAGGATGTGAATGCCGCTAGGCAGGATGGTCTGTGTTGCTCAGCGAGACGCAGGGGCACCGACGCCCGCCTTGCGCCATGTCTTGGCACGGACCCCAAAATTTGACGGTTGTCAGGTTGCGCCACCCATGGCTGAAATCGGCAACCGGGGATGGGAAGCCGCGTGCTTGGTTCTACCGGCGGGCATTGCACGGAGGGGATACGGTGCATTACGAGGCCACAGGGGACGAATCCGCCTTCACATCTGCGCGCTGTTTGGCAGTCGCGGGATTTCTCTCGACCCGGCAACTCGCCCTGCTGGCGTCGACGGCGGCGGGCCTCTGTCTTCAGACCCTGCCGGCTATAGCTGCCTGCAGCTTCGCACCGACCGCGGGCGGCGATTTCTACATATGCGACAGCGGCACTTCGGCCGGATTTACCGACCTTGGCGGTAACAACACGCTGACGCTGCCTGCCGGCGGCACTGGAACCATCACCAGCGGCATAACCTTCGGCGCCGGTGTCGACACCGTCGAGATCCACAGTGGAACGATCAGCGCCAATCTTCAGCAGGGCGACGGCAGGGACAGCTTCACCATGACCGGTGGTACGCTGCAATCGCTGAACCAGGGCACGGGCCTAGACACGTTTTTCATGTCGGGCGGCCATATCGTTGATTTCTTCGACGACGGCGACAGTGCGGTCATGACCGGTGGGCGCATCGGCCGCGTCAACATGCTGCTCGACGACAACCTGTTCGACATGTCGGGCGGCGTGATCGACAACAACCTGGCTGCGGGCTTCGGCAACGACACGATCATTCTCTCGGGTGGCAGGATCGGCGGCAATATCAGCGTTAGCGGCGGCACCGACAGCGTGACCGTGACCGGCGGTTCTGTCGGCGGCAATGTGCTGATGAGCTTCGGGACGGATAGGTTCACGTGGGACGGCGGCGGCACCATCGATGGCAGCATTGACCTCGGCGCCGACAACGACACCGCGACGCTTCGCAATCTGACCGGCGCCAACCTCGCCGGGACCGACACACTGACCGGAGGCCTCGGCATCGACCGGCTGACGTTGGAAAACCTAGAGACCGGCGGCGTGGCACGGATGCAAAGCTGGGAAAACATCGATGCCAATGCTGGCACGGTGCTGACCTTCGACGGCAATCTGACCCTCGGCGACACCGGCACGGGAACCGGAACGCTCACTGTCGATGTCTCCAGCACCCTTCGCGGCGGCGGCATCAACGCAGCGATTTCGGCAGCCACGGCCGGCCAGTTCGTCACGGTCAACAACGGCGGCACCATCGATCTATCGGACGCCGGCGCAAGCGCCAGCGACCGTTTTACGATCAATGGCAACTACACCGGCAATGCTGGTCTGCTGGTGCTCGATACCGTGCTTGGCGACGACACCTCCGCCTCTGATCGCCTGGTCTTATCCGGCGGCACGGCGGCGGGCACCACGGCCATCAGCGTCGTCAACGCCGGCGGTGCCGGTGCCGACACGCTTGCGAACGGCATCATGGTCGTCGAGTTCGCCAATGGCGCGACGTCGGCGGCAAGCGCTTTTGCGCTCAATGGCAGGGTTGCCGCCGGCGCGCACGAGTATCTGCTCTACAAGGGTGGCGTGACGGCCGGTTCGCAAGAGAACTTTTATCTGCGTTCGACACTCGTGGTCGTGCCGACGCCGACAACGCCGCCGCCCGAGATCGTGCCGCCGGTCGTCGAACCGGAAATCGTCATCCTTCCACCGGGGCCCGGTGTGGCGCCTCCGTCCGAGGGGGCGACGCCGGTCGAGCCCGAGATTGTCATTGTCGACATCGGCGGCGTGCCGACCGCAGTCGAAGTGGTGCCGCTCTATCGCGTCGAAGTGCCGACCTATTCCGCCATCCCGCCGATTGCAGAACATCTGGCGCTTTCGAGCCTGGGCACCTTCCACGAGCGACGCGGCGAGCAATCGCTGCTCGACGGAGCCGGCGCTTTGACGGCGAGCTGGGGTCGTGTTTTCGGCCAGAAGACGGAACTGGACTGGCAGGGAACCGTCGATCCCAGCTTCGACGGCAATCTGGTCGGCTTCCAGGTCGGCCAGGATCTTTTCGGCTGGGACACCGAGGGCGGTCATCACGACCGCGTCGGCGTGTTCTTCAGCCACGCACGGGCCGATGGCGATGTCACCGGGCAGGCGGTCGGCTGGAACAATCTCCACGTCGGCGAGATCGATGTCAGGGCCAACAGTTTGGGCGCTTACTGGACCCATGTCGGCCCCGGCGGCTGGTATCTCGACGCCGTACTCATGGGTAGCTGGTTTGACGGCGACGCCCGCTCTATCGGCGGCAGCGGTGTTGAGGTCGAGGGCACGGGCGTCACCGCCTCGCTCGAAGGCGGGTATCCGATCGCGCTCGGGGACACCTGGACGCTGGAGCCGCAGGCGCAGATCATCTGGCAGTATCTGTCGCTTGACGATCAGCGCGATGCGTTCTCGACCGTCAAGTTTGACAGCGACGACGCGGTGACCGGACGGCTGGGCTTCCGCCTGCAAGGCGAAGCGATCGCCGAGACGACAACCTTCCGGCCATACCTGAAGGCCAACCTCTGGCACCGATTCGACGCAGACCAGCGGGTGACGTTCGGCAGCGATGCGATCGTCACCCAAGGGGGCGGAACAACACTGGAACTCGGCGGCGGCCTGATCGCCGATCTGTCCGAATCGACAAGCCTCTATGCGACGGCCGACTACACGACCAATCTCGGCGGTGAAAAGGTCGACGTGCTCGAAGGCAACATCGGTCTTCGGGTGAAGTGGTGACCCTGCGCAAATCGGCGTTGGCCGGCGCACATACTTTGGTGCCCAAGACCTGACGGCTTGCCGAGCCAAACGAAGAATGCGTTGGTGACACGAGACGCGAGCGGTTGGAAATCGACGGCGCGGCAACCATCTAGAGTTCAGCAGTTTTTTTGGAGGCGGTCGCCCATGTCAGACAAACCGATCAAGATCCCCGGCCCCGATCATCCGATCACCATCGAGAAAAACCCGGCGCGTGTCGTCGTCATGCTTGGCGGACGCGTCGTTGCCGACACCCGCAATGCGCTCGCTTTGCGCGAGGCGTTCTACCCGGCGGTGCAGTATATTCCGCGTGAAGATGTCGACATGTCGTTGCTTCAGCGCACCGACCACTCGTCCCACTGCCCCTACAAGGGCGACGCTTCCTATTTCAGCATCCTGTCCGGAGGCGAGCGGTCGAAAAACGCCGTCTGGACTTACGAGGACCCGCACGCGGCGGTCGCCGCCATCAAGGATCGACTGGCGTTCTATCCGGATCGGGTGGATTCGATCGAAGAGATCCGGCCCTAGGCATCGGACTTTCAGGTGACCAACTGAGCGGAAGATGCTCTGGTTTCGAAGCGCTGGAGCGTCCTTCGTGCGTTCACGAGAACGCACGACCCCTCGTCGCAAGGTTACTCGCCGCGAACGCGAAACATCTCGCGTACCGCCTTCAGGAATTCCGTCACTTTCGGCAACTCGCTGAGTTGCTGATGGAAGAGATAGTAGACATCGGTGGGCGGCCCGGACCATTCGGGAAGAACCGGAACGAGCCGGCCGGTGGCGACGCCGGCGGCAGCAAGCGCGTCGCTCAGCATGCCGATGCCGACGCACGCGGCGATCAGCCGTTCACCGATCGCCGGATCGTCGACGACGATCGACGGCGGGCGCTCGAGCGTAAAGTGCCTGTTGCCGTCCGACAGCACCCAATGGGCGAGCTCCCGTCGCATGCGCGTCCGGTGGGCGACGAGCGCGACATGCATGAGGTCCTCGGGCGAGGACAGCGCCAATCCTGCGCAATAGGCGGGAGCGGCATAGAGGCGCTGCTCGATCGTTCCGATCTTGCGGTAGATCATCTCGCTGTCGACCGGCTTTCCCATCCGGAGCGCCACGTCCACACTTTCGCCGATCATATCGACGTTGTGATGGGTGGTGTGCAGGTCGACCAGAACCTCCGGGCAAAGCTCGGCATAGCGCTTCAGGATCGGTGGCAGGAAAGTGCAGGCAAAGGCCACAGACGTGGCGATCCGCAAGCGTCCGCGCGCCGTACCGTTGGCCGGTCCGAAACCGGCAATGCCGCGGTCGATGAGCTCCACCGCCCCACCGATCTGTTCCAGCAGATGTTTGCCCGCCTCGGTGAGCGAGACACGACGCGTCGAGCGCAACAGGAGCGCGACACCGAGCGCGGTCTCAAGCTCCTGCAGCCGCCGGCTGACCGTGCTTGGCGGGAGGTGGAGGCGAAGCGCCGCTGAGGAAAAGCTTTCGGCACGGGCAACCTCGAGGAAAATCCTGAGGCTGTTGAGATCGGCAGATAGAGGAGATTTCATGCGTTTCCGGAACAATCACTTCCATGCCGACAGGATAATCGACGGAGAGTTGAATTGATAGGTTCCTCGCATCCAATCGAAGGAGCCGATCATGACCACCCGCAGACAAGCCCTTGGCCTTCTCGCCGCCACCGCCCTGTTGCCGCTGGCGCCGCGGTTCGCCTTTTCCGCCGCCCCGTTCTCGACCGTTGCCAATGCCGGCTACTACCGCTTCCGTTTCGGAAAGTTCGAAGTCACGGCGCTGTCGGACGGCACGTTGGCGCTGCCGATGGCCAAGATCTATCAGAACGAGCCGGAGGGCGAATTGCAGCGCAGGCTCGACGAGGCCTTCCTCGGCAAGGAACCGCATTTGTCGATCAATGCCTATCTGGTCAACGACGGCGAGCGGCTGGTGCTGATCGACGCGGGATCGGGCGCCTTGCTCGGTGCTGCCGCCGGCAAGCTCTCGAGGCATCTTACCGCCTCCGGCTACCGGGCCGATCAGGTCGATGCCGTGATCCTGACCCACGTGCACGCCGACCACTCCGGCGGCCTGACCGTCGATGGCAAGCCGCAGTTTCCGAATGCGGAAATCCACCTCGCCGATCGCGAGTATCGCTACTGGATCGAGCGCCAGGGCGTGACAACCATGACCGAGGCGCAGAAGACCGATTTCCAGCGGGCGCAGGATGCCCTTGCCCCCTATATCGAGGCCGGGAAGGTGAAGCGTTTCGCAGACAATGCGAACGTGTTGCCGGGCTTCGGGTCGATTCTGCGGGCCGGACATACGCCCGGACATTCATGCATCGTGCTGAAAACGGATGACGGCCAGCGTCTTGTCTTCTGGGGCGACATCATCCATGGCGATCACGTCCAGTTCGACGCGCCCGACGTCTTCGTCAGCTTCGACGTCGACGGCACGGCGGCGGCCAAGACCCGCGCCGTCGTGTTGGCGGATGCGGCTGATGGGCGCTACCTCATTGCCGGCGCACACCTGCCGTTTCCCGGCATCGGTCACGTCGCCCGCGACGAGACGCTTTATCGCTTCGTTCCCTGGAACTACGTCGAATAGGCGCTGCTCCAGAAAGGCCGCTTACCGATAGGCATAGGCGTCGATGGTCTCGCTGCGTCCGCGCAGGCGCAGGCCCTCGTGCCTGGACCAGCGGTCTGCGCCTGGGCCGCCGATTTTCGCGTCGTCGAAGGCTGTGGCCGAGACCACGACCGATGCATTGAGATGGCGGGATTCGGCCTGCAGTCGCTGGCCGACATTGACGGCGTCGCCGATCACGGTGAATTCGTAGCGCTGGTCGCCGAGAAGCCCGACAAAGACCTCGCCGACATGCACGCCGATGCCAACTTCCACCGGCTGCTCGCCGTTTGCCTGGCGTTCCAGGCTCCATGTGTCGATGGTGGCGGCAAGCGCAGTTGCCGCCTTGATGGCATTGCCGGCATCGCCCGGGGCGGGCGAAGGCAGGCCGAAGATCGCCAAGAGACCGTCGCCGATGAACTTGTCGATGACGCCGCCATGGGCGGTGATCGCCTGCTCGGCCCGGGTGCGGAACGCGTTGAGAAGCGTGACGACCTCAGACGGGTCGAGCGTCTCCGACAGGGTGGTAAAGCCGCGGATGTCGGCAAAGAGCACGCAGACCCTCTGGCGGATGCCATTGCGCAGCGTGTCGACATTGCTGGAGAGCACATAGCGGTTGATCTCAGCCGAATTGAACCGTTCGAGCACGGCCCTTTCCCTCGCGGTGCGGATCGCCAGCATCAGCGTCTTGCGGGCCCGCGACGCTGCCAGCGCCATCGCCAGGCCCGTCAGGAGCACGATCGCCAGCCGCGTGACGTTGGAGCCATCTGAAAACAGCAGTTGCAGGCGCGGATCGATCGCGAAGCCAGCCTCGTTCGCGGACGACGGCCACCAGATGAGCAGGCTGATCGCGAGCCCGAGAAGAACCGTCTGCACGAGGAGCCGCCAGGCGTTGAGCCCGAGCGACGTGACGGCTAGCAGCAAGAATGCGCCCCAGGGCGACACCAGCGCTGAGCGCATGCCCGCGGGAAGGTTCTCCAGCCACGGGCCGAACCAGCCAATGCCGAACAGCAAAAGGGCATCGGCACAAACCCCGAGCCAGGGCAGGATCCTGGGAAAGACGGATGCGCGCGCCAGAAAGGCACTAAGCGCAGAGATCGCCACGTTTGCGATGGCGATCATTGCAACCCAATCATTCCATCGCCCGATGACGATCGAAAGCACCAGCATCAGGGCGGCGATCGCGAGCGAAAAGGCGAGCCGCGCATTGGCGGCGAAGCGTTCAGCCTCGCGCTCGGCATCGAACAGCACGCGACCGTCCTGGCTGCTCCAGCCATCCGGCGGTTCAACCTTCAAGAGCATGCAGATCCCCCTCGCCAAGACGGGTGCATCCTTCCATTCGGGCTGCCTTGAATCAAGCGCAGTACAGGCCCGCTGTACGCAATCGATGAACTGTCATCTTCACGTTGCCGTGTGTGCTCCGGGGTTGCATCGTCGGGCAGGGCGCTGGATAGCCGGCGACCGTCGGCTCAGGAAATGACGTTGCGGACGAACCGCGCCACAGCGTCGCCTTCGTTGACATAGGAATAAGTCTGGGCCGAGCTATAGACGGCGAAAGTGCCGCTGACATAGCGCCTGCGTTCACCCGAGAGCTCCAGCGTCAGGGCGCCTTCCGTCACGAACAGCATCTCATGCCAGCCCTGCGGATCGGGCTCGGCGTCGTAGCGTTCACCGGGGGCAAGCGACCAGAACCACATCTGGGTTTCGGACGTCGCCGGGGTGGACGCAAGCAGCCGCGCTTCGCTTTCCGCTTGGCTGCCACGCCAGGTCACCGCGTCGATGTTGTCGCGAGATTGGCGCGACGGGTCTCTGACGAGATCGACGAAACCGACATTCATGGCTGCCGCGAGCCTGTCGAGGCTCGAGAGGCTGATATTGGCGTCGCCACCTTCTACCGCCACGATCATGCGCCGGCTGATGCCGGATGCCTTTGCCAGTGCCGCCTGGCTCAAGCCCGATGCCAGGCGGACCCGCTTCAGATTTTCGGCCACGTGCGACAAAACGTCGGATCGATCTTGACTGTGCAATATATTGCTCATAGCATCCTTCTACACGGATCGACCACCAAATGAAACGGCCTTCTTACCGGGCCTCCGTCGGCGGCGGAGGCTGCTGCGGAGCCGTGTCGGCATCATCGGTTCATGTCACAGCAAACGGCAATTCTCAACGAGCGTGCCCCGCATGGCGCTGGCATGCTCGAAACCTGCCTCAAGTTTTCGAAAGGACGTACGCCATGAAAATCCGCGACTTCGGCGTCGAGATCTGGATGAACCGCTACGAGAACCATTGCGAATGGAACCTCGCCGAAACCTGCGTCGAATCGCTGACCGTGGCGGAACTCCTCGACTTGGCGGGCAAGACGGACACGATCCTTTCCGAACTGCTGCCGCTGAAGCTGACCTATGGCGCGATCGAGGGGTCCGAGCGGCTGCGCGGCCTGATCGCAGGCCTCTACGAGAAGCAGACGATCGACAATGTCGTCACCACCCATGGCGCAATCGGCGCCAACGCGCTGGTTCACGAGACGCTGGTCGAACCGGGCGACCGGGTGATTTCGGTGCTGCCGACCTACCAGCAGCATTATTCGATCCCCGAGAGCTATGGCGCCGATACGCAGATCCTGCGCCTGACGGAAGCAACGGGCTTCCTGCCCGATCTGGAAGAGTTGCAGCGCCTCGCCACGTCAGGCACCAAGCTGATCGCCATCAACAATCCCAACAACCCGACCGGTGCGCTGATGGATCGTGCCTATCTCGAAAGGATTGTCGCGATCGCGCGCGCCTCGGGCGCCTGGATCCTCTGCGATGAGGTGTATCGCGGTACGGATCAGCAGGGCGACGGACTGACCGCGTCGATCGCCGATCTCTACGAAAAGGGCATCAGCACCGGCAGCATGTCGAAGAGCTTTTCGCTCGCAGGCCTCAGGCTCGGCTGGATCGTCGCGCCGCCGGAATTGATCCGGGCCGTTTCGGTTCATCGCGATTACAACACCATCAGCGTCGGCATGCTCGACGATCACTTCGCGGCAATCGCACTGGAGAACAAGGACAAGATTCTCGCCCGCAGCCAGCGCATCACGCGACGCAACCTCGCCATCCTCTCGGACTGGGTGGAGAGCGAACCGCTGATCTCCTGGGTCAGGCCACAGTCGGGCACGACGGCGCTTCTGAAATACGACCTGCCTGTTACCTCCGAGGGTTTCTGCCTGCAACTGCTCCAGCGCACCGGCGTGATGTTCACGCCGGGCAGTGCGATGGATATGGAGGGCTACCTCCGGATCGGCTACGCCAACAATGAGGGCATCCTGCGCGAGGGGCTGAAGCGCGTCTCCGCGTTCTTGCGGGAGCAACAGGCAGCCGCCGCCTGAGGGAGTTCCCGTCAGGGCTCGATATCCAGTTCCGGGTAACGGCGGAAGATACCGTCCTCGTTGAAGGCCAGCCGTCGCGGCGAAGCGAGGTAGGCGGCTATGTTGGGCCGGGTTTTCACCGAGGCATGCAGTTTCATGAGCTTGGGGTATTGCCGCTCATAGTGCCGCATCGCCTTGGCAAAGGCATAGCGCAGCCCCTCAATCACCTGGAACAGCGATAGGTCGACATAGGTGACAGCGTTGCCGACTGCATGGCCGCCGCCATCAGGGTTTTGCCCAAGCACCCGGTCGAAATAACCGAGAAATTTCGGCATGCGGTTGCCAACGAATTCGGCTGCGCGGGCCTTCGCTTCCTCTTTCTGGTCTTCGTAATATTTCGAAGTCGCGATCGGATGGTGCGTGTCATGCACTTCGGCGATGAAGTCGGTAACGGTGAGCTGAAGGCCGTTGGCGAACCAGCGCAGCGCCTCACCGTCAGGCGCAAGGCCGAGCCTGGGGCCGAGGTAGAAGAGGATGTTGGCCACATGCGAGATGATCTGGTCGCCATCTCTCAGAAAGGGCGGTGCAAAGGGCACGTGCGCCTCGGTGGCGCTTTCCATCAGCTTCAGCATCTCACCGGTGCCGCGGCCCGGCGCGCGCGTGACATCGACATAATCGGCGCCGGCGTCTTCGAGTGCCAGCCGGACAAATTCACCGCGCCCCTGGATGCCGTCCCAGTAGTACAATTCATAGGCCATGATGCCTCGATCCCGTTCTCGATATCCGGTTGATATAGGTGCCGCGGCAGCGGCGGCGAGGGGAGGCCCTGACTTCGACGCGTGCTCTGTCGAACAGGGCTCGTCCCATGCTAAGCCGCTATGAACACGTGTCGTCGGTCGATGGCGGGAGTAAGTCTGGGTGGGCAAGCCGAACTATCGCGACATTGCGGAACTCGCAGGCGTCGGAACCGCGACGGTCGAGCGGGTTTTGAACGGGCGCGGCGGCGTCCGCCCGGAACTGGTCGAAAAAGTGGTCGTCGCAGCGCGCACGCTCGCCTATCCGCGAACGCTTCCCGAGGCCCATCGCGGGCTGCTGCGCATCGACGTGCTGATGGTGCGTCCGGAGACGACCTTCTATCGCCGCCTGTCCCAGGCGTTCCAGCGCATCGCCGAGACGCTGGATCCGCTCGTCGTCGTGCATCGCAGTTTTACCGAGGAAATGAAGCCGGAGGAGATCGCCAGGCGCATCCATTCAACGGAGGTCAGTCGCGCCGGATTGATCCTCGCCGTGCCCAACCATCCGCTGATCAGCGCCGCCGTCGAAGCCGTGATCGCGCGCGGCGTGCCGGTGGTCCATGTCGTGACAAGGGCCTCGCACGACCTGGGCGAGTTCGTCGGCATCGACAATCACGCGGCGGGTCGGACAGCGGCACTCTTCATCGCGCGCATGGCACGCCAGGCAGGCCCCGTCGTCGCCCTCTGCCACCCGATCTACCAGGTCCATCGCGATCGCCTCGCCGGCTTCTCGGACTACTTCGACGCCCATCCCGGCGAATGCCGGTTCGAGTGGCTGGGCTTTACCCGTGACGAGGAACACTACGGGGCGGAAGCGTTGCGATCCGCGCTTGAGATGTATCCTGACATGGCCGGGCTCTACAATGCCGGCGGCGCCAACGCGGCCCTGATCGATGTGCTTCGCCGACATCCGCGCGGCAAGCAGATCTTCTTCGTCGGCCATGAACTGACCGACTATACGCGCAAGGCGCTTGCCGACGGCATCATGGATGTCGTGCTCGACCAGGCGCCGGAGGCTCAGGCCCGTCGCGCGCTTGATCTGACGCTGCGTCGCATCGGTCTCGCGGAAATGGAGCCGGACACCGCGCCCATTCGCTTCATCACCATCACCATCGAAAGCCTTTGATCTGATTTGATCAAAGAAGGCGTCGTCGTTCCGACCGCCTCCTGCTAGATTTTTGTCAAGAAGGAGACACGGATCCGAGGCAACCGGACAGCATTCTTCTTCGTCGGAATTTGGCGGGGCGCACGCGGTCCGCCGGGAGGAGAGCGCCATGGACGACCTGAAGTATGGAACCCGCAACAAGCGCGGCGACTGGGCGCCGAACGAGCCGATCGAAACGGCGCCGCTGTTTGCCTTTCCGCCAAAACTGCTGGCGCTCATCAAGTGGCTGCCGCACTATTTCTTTCCGTGGAACGCGATCTTTGCGGCTTCCGCCGTCGCCTATTGGGCCTGGGTGATCCCGCCGGTCGAGACGATGCAGAGGTTGAGCTTCGGCTGGATCGCCTGGCTCTACGTCGTGAACGCGGTCTGCGTCTTCCTCTTTTACGGCGCCTTCGAACTGCATCTCTATGTGCTGAAGCGACAGGAGACCCGCTTCAAGTACAATGGCAAGTTTCCCGCCGAGCAGAAGAGCAAGGCTTTCTGGTTCGAAAGCCAGAACCTCGACAACATCCTGCGCACGTTCCTCTCAGGCGTGACCATCTGGACCGCCGTCGAGATCGCCATGCTCTTCGCCTATGCCAATGGCTATGCGCCGTGGCTCACCTTTGCGGACAATCCCTGGACGCTTGCTCTGGTCGCACTCGTCGTGCCCGTCATTCACGAGTTCCACTTCTTCTGCATCCACCGGCTCATCCACACGCCGCTGCTCTACAAGTGGGTGCATTCGGTCCACCACAATTCGGTGAACCCGTCGCCGTGGTCGTCGCTGTCGATGCACCCGGTCGAGCACCTGCTCTACTTCGGCACCGCTTTCTATCACCTGATCCTGCCGTCCAACCCGATCCTGATGCTCTACCAGCTTCACTATGCGGGGTTCGGTGCCATTCCCGGTCATGTCGGCTTCGACAAGGTCGAGGTCGGCGAAGAGACCCTGGTCGATAGCCATGCCTATGCGCATTACCTGCACCACAAGTATTTCGAGGTGAACTACGGCGACGCCCTGATCCCGCTCGATCGCTGGTTCGGCACATGGCACGACGGCTCCAAGGAGGGCGAGGCGCGGATGCAGGAACGGTACCGCAAGCGCAAGGAAAAACTCGCTAGCCGCAAGGCACGCAACACGATCGGGGAGGCAGCCGAATGAGCAACGTGATCACCTGGGTTCCAGCCTGCAAGCTGGACGACATCGAACAGGAAGGGGCGATCCGCTTCGACCATGGCGGCCGAACCTATGCGATCTACCGCGGCCCCGACGACAGTGTTTATTGCACCGCCGGCCTCTGCACTCATGAAGCCATCCATCTCGCCGATGGGCTGGTCATGGACTACGAGGTGGAATGTCCCAAGCATTCCGGCGCCTTCGACTACCGCACCGGCGAAGCCATCAGGCTGCCGGCCTGCGAAAACCTGAAGACCTATCCCGCCGAAATCGTCGACGGGGAGGTTCGTGTGGCGCTCGGCTAAGGCCACCCACGCAAGCATTGACCAGGCCCGCGGGGCCTCCGGAATGCGATCGGGTGATCCGGCACCCATCGGGAGGAAATCATGAAAGCCATGTACCTGGCGGCAGCGCTTGCCGCCTTGATGGGAAGTGCTGCCTCGGCGGAGACGATCGGCGTCTCGATGCAGAGCTTCGACAACAACTTCCAGACGCTGCTTCGCGAAGGCATCAGCGCGAGGGCATCGGAGGCCGGCGGCGTCAATGTCCAGATCGAGGACGCCCAGACCGACATTTCCAAGCAGCTCAACCAGGTCAACAACTTCATCGCGTCCGGCGTCGACGCGATCATCACGACGCTCGCCGATACCTCGGCCGCCCCCGGCATCAGCGAGGCGGCGGAGAAGGCCGGTATCCCGCTCGTCTATCTCAACCTTGAGCCCGACAATGTCGCCAGCCTGCCGCAAAGGCAGGCCTATGTCGGCAGCCGGGAAACGGACTCCGGCAAGCTGGGCGCGGAAGCTGCCTGTTCGCTGCTGAAGGAAAAGGGCAAGGCCGCTAATGCGCAGGTCTATATCCTGATGGGCGACCTCGCTCACCAGGCCTCGCGCGATCGCACCTCGTCCTTCAAGGAGACGCTGGCTGCCGGCGACTGCAAAGGTGCAACGATCACCGACGAACAGTCGGCTGCCTGGACCCGCACCAACGCGATGGACCTCACCACCAACTGGATCACGGCCGGTCGCCCGATCGACGTGGTCTTCGCCAACAACGACGAAATGGCGATCGGCGCCATCCAGGCGCTGAAAGCCGCCGGCGTGTCGATGGACGACGTGATCGTCGTCGGTATCGATGCGACGCAGGATGGCCTTGCCGCCATGGCCGCCGGTGATCTCGACGCGACGGTGTTCCAGAACGCCAAGGGCCAGTCGGCAAGCGCGCTCGATGCCGCCGTTGCGCTGGCGCGCGGCAAGGCCGTCGAGCGGGAAGTGATGGTTCCTTTCGAGCTCGTCACGCCTGAGAATATGGCCGACTACACGACGCGCAACTGATCCTGCGTGGGGCCTTTGTTCGTAGCCGAGTAAAGGACAAAAACATGCAGGAATTCAACGTTCTACAGCGACCGTAGCGCGTCTGATCTGACGCGCGGCGCTGGGGGCCGGCGCATTTCTCCTGCCTGCGCCGGCCACCTTTTTCCTTAAGCGGGATGAGGAAAAGTGCGTGCGGTTTTCCGCCCGCATCCCGTTCCACCTATGATTTATGGAGCCAGTCCATGGACCGCATCCTCATCATCGGCGCCGGGGAATCCGGCACGCGCGCGGCCGTTGCGCTCAGGGAATCCGGGTTTACCGGCAGCCTCACGCTGGTCGGCACGGAACCGCACCTGCCCTATGAGCGGCCGCCGCTGTCGAAACCGCTCGATGGGGCTGTGCAGATGAAGCCGATCTGCGGCGCCGAGGCCCTGGAGGCCGCCGGCATCGATTATCGCCCGGGCATTTCTGCGTCTCGGCTGGATGCGGATGCCCGCTCCGTCGCCTTGGGCGACGGGCAAACACGCGTTTACGACAAGCTGCTGCTCGCCACCGGCGCCCGCCCGAGACAGCTGACTTGCCCTGGCGCCGAGCGCGCGCTCGATTTCCGCACCTACGCCGATGCGGCGGCGATCTTCGCCCGTGCCGAATCCGGCAGACAAGTTGCGATCATTGGCGGCGGGCTGATCGGTATGGAGCTCGCAGCGGTGCTGCGCGGCAAGGGCATAGATGTCAGCGTTATCGAAATGGCGCCCAAGCCGCTCGGGCGCGCGGTTCCGCCACGCTTCGCTGCAAGGCTTCACGCCCGGCATGAAGAGGAAGGCGTTGTCTTCCATCTTGGGCAGGGGCTCAGCGAGATTACCGATGACGCTGTCGTTCTCTCGGATGGCAGCAGGGTGCCGGCCGATATCGTCGTTTCCGCGATCGGCGTTCAGCCGGATGTCGCGCTCGCCGAGGCGGCAGGGCTTGCCGTCGGCAACGGCATCCTGACCGACCCCTATCTGCGCACCAGCGATCCGAACATCTATGCATCAGGCGATTGCGCCGCCGTGGCTCAGCCGGGTGGCGGGCATATGCGGTTTGAAAGCTGGCGCAACGCGCGCGCCCAGGCAGAGGTCGCGGCCCGCAACATGGCCGGCGGCAAGGAGGCTTTCGCTGCCATTCCCTGGTTCTGGACCGATCAATACGATCTCGGCCTGCAGGTGGCAGGCTTGCCGCATCCGGACCATCAAAGCGTGACGCGCCAACTCGAAGGCGGCGAACTCGAATTCTACCTGGATGGCGGGCGTCTCGTCGCTGCCGCAGGCCTCGGTCTCGGCAACGGTATTGCCAAGGATATCAAACTCTCGGAAATGCTGATTGCTGCCGGCGTCAGTCCCGATCCGGGAGCGCTCGCCGACGCCAGCGTGAACCTCAAGGCGCTGCTCAAAAGTGCCAGGGCCGCCTGATGCAGAAGCTGCTTGTCTTTCAATCGCTCTGGGCAATGGAGCGCCGGCATGCGGATGGACACGAGCGCAGTCTTGAAGAAAACATCGCTGCTATCGTCGAGGCCGGGTTCGACGGGATCAGTGCGCACTATACCAACCGCCGGGATGTCGAACACCTCGGCGAAGCGATCCGCGGCACGGGCCTGAAGATCGAGGGCGTCTGCTTTCCTCGCAGTGTCGAGGATCTGCGCCTGACGCTTGAACTGGCGACAGAGTTCCCGGTGAGCCATATCGACCTGCAGGCCGACATTCGTCCGCGCCGGGTCGAGGATTGCCTGCCGCTTCTTGACGGATGGATGCGACTTGCGGAGGAGACAGGCGTTCCCGTCTATGTCGAAACCCATCGCCACCGCATCACCAGCGACCTTCTGTTCACGCTCGACCTGCTCGACCGGCGGCCGGAATTGCCGCTTCTCGCAGACCTCTCGCACTATCTCGTCGGGCGGGAGTTCGCTTTCCCAGTCGAAGACGAAAGCCACGCCCAGATCCGGCGCATTCTTGACAATGCCAGGGCGTTTCACGGCCGCATCGGCTCCTGCCAGCAGATCCAGATCGAGATGTCCTTTCCGCAGCATCGTCCCTGGGTGGAGCTCTTCCGTGACTGGTGGGCCTACGGCTTTCGCAACTGGCGCTCGCGCGCCGCTGAGGATGCCGAGCTGGTCATGACCTGCGAGCTCGGCCCCAGGCCCTATGCCATCACCGACCGGCACGGCAACGACACGACCGACCGCTGGGCCGAGGCGCTTCTGCTCGGGCAAATGGTCCGTGAGATCTGGGCCGAGGGCGCCATCCTTCCGCCGAGCGAAGGACGGGACCTGAGGATGCCAGAACGCGTCATTTAACGAAAGACGGCCGAAACGGCAGATTGTGCTCCAGGCCAAGCCAGGGCGGGTTCTCCGCATACATTTCGACGATCAGGTCCTTGATCAGCTCGATATGGCGTGAATTGTCGCCGGCGCGATGGTTGAGAATGACCGGCGAGGTCGCGCGTTCCCCCTCGACCATGCGGTAGTGGACGTCCGAGCGAACCTGACGGGCGGAAGAGGGCACGACGCACAGGCCGGCTTCCGAGGCGACGAGACCGAGGGCACTCTGGATCTCGCGCACTTCATGCACCTCGGCCGGGCGCACATCCTCAGCGTGAAGCAGGCTCAACACATGATCGGCATAACTCGGGCGCGGTTCCTTGGGGTAGACGATCAGTTTCTGGCCGTTGAGCGCGTCTAAGGGCAGGGGAGACGTCTCTTCCGCCAGCGGCGTGCCCTGAGGTATCGCGATGGCAAGGCGCTCTTCGCGCATGAGGATGCCGACGACATTGGGATCGTTGTGGTGCAGCCGGCCGAAGCCGACATCAATCCGGCCTTCCTTGAGCGCCGCGATCTGCTGCACCGAGACCATCTCCAGCAGCCTGATATCAAGCTCCGGCGCGTTTTGCCTGAGCTTGCGCACGAGCGTCGGCAGGCCGCCATAGAGCGTGGAGGCGACGAAACCGATCGACAGCACACGGTTCTGGTTGAGCCCGACGCGACGCGTCGCCTCCACCATCTGCTCGACTCTCCCCAGAACCTGCAGCGACTGCTCGTAAAACAGCCGGCCTGCCTCCGTCAGCCGCACCGGTCGGCTCTTGCGGATGATCAGCGGCACGCCCAGTTCTTCCTCCAGCAGCTGGATCTGTCGGCTCAAGGGCGGCTGGGCGATGTGCAACTGTTCGGCAGCGCGCGTGAAATTGCGTTCGCGGGCGACGGCGACGAAGTAGCGAAGCTGGCGCAGATCCATGTTCAAACCCTCATTTGACCTATCATTGCGGTATGTTGCAGTGCGGTAAGCGCATGAATCTGCCTGATATCGACGATACTATACCATAAAGGTATGATGGCGAACCTATTTGGTGTTGGACGCCGGAAGGTGAGCGGCGCACAGTCTCGCCATGAACACGTTCCTTGCACCCCTTGCTCCGACAGCCCTTTCCCCCGTCGTCGAACGGGTCGAGACGATGCTGGTCGACCTGCCGACGATCCGGCCGCACAAGCTCTCGGTCGCGACCATGACCGGTCAGACGCTGATGCTGGTCAAGGTTCATTGCAGCGACGGCACGGTCGGCATCGGCGAAGGCACGACGATCGGTGGTCTCGCCTATGGCGGCGAGAGCCCGGAAAGCATGAAACTTGCGATCGATACCTATTTTGCGCCGGTCATGGTCGGCGAAGACGCAACGCGTGTTCGGGCGCTGATGGCACGCCTCGGCAAGGCGGTGAAGGAAAACCGCTTCGCCAAATGCGCCGTGGAAACGGCGCTGCTCGACGCCCATGGCAAGCGTCTCGGCCTGTCGGTCGGCGAACTCTTGGGCGGCGCGTTGCACAGACGGCTGCCGGTCGCCTGGACGCTGGCTTCCGGCGATACCGCCAAGGACGTCGCCGAGGCCGAAAGCATGCTCGACCTTCGCCGCCACCGGGTCTTCAAGCTGAAGATCGGTGCCAGGCCGTTGAAGGACGATATCGCCCATGTGGCGGCGATCAAAAAGGCGCTCGGCGACCGCGGCGCGGTGCGCGTCGACGTCAACATGGCCTGGAGCGAATTCGAAGCAGCCTATGGCATGGCGGCGCTCGCCGATGCCGGTTGCGAACTGGTCGAGCAGCCGGTGGCTTCGACCGCAGCGCTCGGTCGCCTGGTCCGTCGTTTTCCGGTGGCGCTGATGGCGGACGAGTCCCTCACAGGGCCTGAATCGGCGTTCGAGCTTGCCAAGACCAAGGGTGCCGACGTCTTCGCGGTCAAGATCGAGCAGAGCGGCGGCCTCTTCAATGCCCAGCGCGTGGCCGTCATCGCCGATGCCGCCGGCATCGAACTCTACGGCGGCACGATGCTCGAAGGTGGTGTCGGCACGGTGGCGTCAGCTCACGTGTTTTCCACCTTCGCCAAGCTGCAATGGGGCACGGAACTCTTCGGCCCGCTGCTATTGACCGAGGAGATCCTGGCGACGCCGCTCGACTACAGCGACTTCGAGCTGACGGTGCCGGATGGTCCAGGGCTCGGGATCGAACTCGATGAAGACCGGCTGAAATTCTTTGCGCGCGACGGGCTGCGCAAGACGATCAGCGTTGCGAAGTGAGGATCAAGTGATGCTGTTTCACGTCAGAATGGACGTTCGCATTCCCCATGATTTCCCCGCCGGAGAGGCTGCCGAAATCATCGCCCTGGAAAAGGCCTATTCGCAACAGCTCCAGCAGAGCGGCAAGTGGCGGCATATCTGGCGGATCGCCGGTCAGTACGCGAACTACAGCGTCTTCGACGTGAAGGACAATGCCGAGCTGCACGAGATTTTGTCCGGCCTGCCTCTGTTCAAGTTCATGGAGATCGAGGTGACGCCGCTGCTTCGGCACCCGTCGTCGATCCGTGAGGACGATAGCTAGAATTTTGTGAGTGCCGCAGCCGGGAGGTTTGGCAAGCGGCTCGAGCGTCAAGACAATCCAAGTGGAGGAATTGATATGAGCGTGAAGATTTTCGACAAGCCGGAGACTCAAGCTTTCCTGAAGGTCCTGAGCGGCCTCGACAAGGATGGCGGCAATCCGCGCGTCAAAGAGATCGTGCACCGGCTGATGTCGGACCTGTTCAAGGCGATCGACGATCTCGACATCACCCCGGACGAATACTGGACCGGCATTGCCTGGCTGAACGAAATCGGTGCGGCCGGCCAGGCCGGCCTGATCTCGCCCGGCCTCGGCCTCGATCACTTCCTCGACGAACGCCTCGACGCGATCGACGAAGCGCTCGGCATTCAGAACCCGACGCCGCGCACGATCGAAGGTCCGCTCTATGTCGCCGGGGCCCCGGCCTCGGAAGGTTTTGCCCGCCTCGATGATGGCCGCGACACCAATGGCCAGCCGCTGATCATGCACGGCGTGGTCTATGACGCCGACGGTCAGCCACTCAAGGGCGCGACCGTTGAAGTCTGGCACTGTGATACCCGTGGCTTCTATTCGCACTTCGACCCGACCGGCCTGCAGGCGCCGTTCAACATGCGCCGCACGATCGTGACCGACGCCAAGGGCTGTTACAAGTTCCGGAGCATCGTGCCGCACGGATACGGCGTTCCCCCGGGGAGCCCGACCGAACAGCTGCTCTCCGCCCTCGGCCGCCACGGCCAGCGCCCGGCCCATATCCATTTCTTCATCAGCGCCGACGGCCATCGTAAGCTGACGACCCAGATCAATATCGCCGGCGACCCGCTTGTTAACGACGACTTTGCCTATGCCACCCGTGACGGGCTGGTGCCCGATGTCACCGAGCGCACCGATGCGGCGAGCATCAAGGCGAACGGTCTTTCCGGCCCCTTCGCCGAAATCGAATTCGACATCCATCTCACCGCTTTGGTGAATGGCCTCGATAATCAGATCAACGAGCAGCGCAAGCGCGCCGCCGCCTGATCATAGTTGCGGCGGCCGACCGAGCCGCCGCCCCCTTGCCACCGACATTGTTGCAATCGCTAGAGCCGAGCACGGATCAGCCGTTTGCGGGAGAAGAACCATGTCCGCCGTTATCGACAAAGCCCAAGCCCTCGACGACCTGCTCGCCACCGCGGTCGAGGACGATCATGAGGCCGGCACGTTCCGCTGCCGTCGCGACATCTTCACCAACGAAGACCTCTTCGAGCTGGAGATGAAACATATCTTCGAGAGCAACTGGGTCTATCTCGCCCATGAGAGCCAGATCCCCGAGAACAACGACTATTACACCACCTATATCGGCCGCCAGCCCGTCGTCGTCACGCGAGACAAATCGGGCGAACTGCACGCCGTCATCAATGCCTGTGCTCACCGCGGCGCCATGCTTTGCCGGCGCAAGCATGGCAACAAGGGCAGCTTCACCTGTCCCTTCCACGGCTGGACCTTCTCCAACACCGGCAAGCTGTTGAAGGTGAAGGACGAGAAGACGACGCAGTATCCGCCGCAGTTTGCCAAGGATGGTTCGCACGACCTGAAGCGCGTCGCCCGTTTCGAGAACTATCGCGGCTTCCTCTTCGGCAGCCTCAATCCTGATGTCGCTTCGCTCGAAGACTATCTCGGCGAAACCAAGGTCATCATCGACCAGATCGTCGACCAGGCCCCCGATGGTCTCGAAGTGCTGCGCGGCAATTCCTCCTACATCTACGACGGGAACTGGAAGCTGCAGATGGAGAACGGCTGCGACGGTTATCACGTCAGCTCCGTTCACTGGAACTATGCCGCCACCATGGGCCGGCGCCACGAGGAGGGCACCAAGGCGGTTGATGCCAGCAGTTGGAGCCGTTCGATCGCCGGTGTCTACGGTTTCGACAACGGCCACATCCTGCTCTGGACCAACACCATGAACCCGGAGGTCCGGCCGATCTTCAGCCACCGCGAGGAGATCAAGTCGCGCGTCGGCGAGGTGCAGGCGGATTTCATCGTCAACCAGACCCGCAATCTCTGCCTCTATCCCAACGTGTTCCTGATGGACCAGTTCAGCACGCAGATCCGCGTTACCCGTCCCATCAGCGTCGACAAGACCGAGATCAGCATCTTCTGCTTTGCGCCGAAGGGCGAAAGTGCGGCCGATCGCACGCTGCGCCTCCGCCAATACGAGGATTTCTTCAACGTCTCCGGCATGGGTACGGCCGACGACCTCGAGGAGTTCCGCGCCTGCCAGCAGGGCTATGCCGGCATCACTGCGCTCTGGAACGACCTGTCGCGCGGTGCGCCGCTCTGGATCGACGGTCCTGATGATAACGCCAGGCGCATGGGCATCGCGCCGCTGCTTTCGGGCGAGCGCAGCGAAGACGAAGGCCTCTTCGTCCGCCAGCACGA
Source organism: Ensifer adhaerens (assembly GCF_002007205.1). Taxonomy (GTDB): domain Bacteria; phylum Pseudomonadota; class Alphaproteobacteria; order Rhizobiales; family Rhizobiaceae; genus Ensifer; species Ensifer adhaerens_D. The sequence goes on along the minus strand of NZ_LAZS01000008.1, from coordinate 310,804 downwards.
ATACTGGGCGAAGGTGATGCGCGCAGCACTTGCCTCCGAGAGACAAGGAGCGGTCGCATGACGATCTCCTACGAAACCGCCTGCGCCTTCCTCTACCGCGAAGCGCGCCTGCTCGACGATCGCCAATGGGACGAATGGCTGACCTGTTATGCGCCCGATGTCAGCTACTGGATGCCGGCCTGGGACGACGACGACCAACTGACTGAAGACCCGCAGTCGCAGATCTCGCTGATCTTTTATCCGAGCCGCGATGGCCTGGAGGATCGCGTCTTCCGCATCAAGACCGAGCGCTCGGGCGCCTCCACACCGGAGCCGCGCACCAGCCACAACATCACCAATGTCGAGCTTGTCGCCGATCGCGGTGAGGAAGTGGACTTCCGCTACAACTTCCACACGCTCAACCACCGCTACAAGGTCACCGACCACTTCTTCGGGACCATGTTCGTCACGCTGCGCAAGAGCGGCGACGGGCTCACGATTTCGCAAAAGAAGATCGTGCTGAAGAACGACTACATCCGCCAGGTCATCGACGTCTACCACATCTGATGACCATCGCCTGACAAGACAGGACTGGGAGGAGCAACCATGGCCAGCTACAGGATCGCTTTGAATTTCGAGGACGGGGTTACCCGTTTCGTCGAATGCCGGGACGACGAGAAGGTGCTCGACGCCGCCTTCCGCAACAAGATCAACCTGCCGATGGATTGTTCCGACGGTGTGTGCGGCACCTGCAAGTGCCGCGCCGAAAGCGGTGCCTACGAGCTCGGCGACGACTTCATCGACGATGCGCTCACATCGGACGAGGCTGAAAGCGGCCTGGTTCTGACCTGCCAGATGAAACCGTCGAGCGATTGCGTCATCGCGGTGCCGACGACATCTGCCGCCTGCAAGACCGGCCAGCAGAAGTTTACCGCGACCGTGGCACACGTCGCCCCGCACAACGATGCCGCGATCGTTCTCGAACTGGATGTCGAAGATGCTTCGACACCGGCCTTTCTGCCCGGTCAATACGTCAATATCGATGTGCCCGGCAGCGGCCAGAGCCGCTCCTATTCCTTCTCCTCGGCTCCGGGCGAAGCGCGCATCGGGTTCCTGATCAAGAAGATCCCCGGTGGGGTGATGAGCACCTGGCTGGAGCGCGCCGAAGTCGGCGCGAAACTCGAACTCACCGGTCCGCTCGGCAGCTTCTATCTGCGCGAAGTCCGGCGGCCGCTGCTTCTTCTCGCCGGCGGCACCGGCCTTGCGCCCTTCCTGTCGATGCTTGAGGTGCTGGCCCGCACCAACCCGGAGCAGAAGGTGCATCTGATTTACGGCGTCACCCGCGATCTCGACCTGGTGCTCGTCGACGAGATCGAGGCTTACGCCAAGCGCCTTGCCAACTTCACCCATGGGACCGTCGTGGCGGACGCGGCGTCCAGCCATGTGCGCAAGGGCTGGGTGACCCAGCATATGCCCAAGGACGTGCTGAACGGCGGCGATGTCGATGTCTATCTCTGCGGCCCGCCGCCGATGGTAGACGCGGTGCGCAAGCATTTCGACGACACCGGTGTGCAACCCCACAGCTTCCACTACGAGAAGTTCACGCCGAACGCGGTGGCGAAGGAGGCAGCATGACCTCCGCTCGCTTCGACGGACGCTTTGCCGGCAAGGCAATCGTGGTCACCGGTGCTGCGCAAGGGATCGGCCGCGCCGTGGCGCTGCGCGCGACGGCCGAGGGCGGCAAGGTCCTCTTCGTCGACCGCGCCGATTTCGTGTCCGAGGTGGCGGCGGAGGCCGGCAGCGAGCGGGCGGCCGCCTTCGTGGCCGATCTCGAAACGCCCGAAGGTGCGACCAATGCCATGCGCTTTGCCGCGGAAAAAATCGGCGGCATCGACATCCTGATCAACAATGTCGGCGGCGCGATCCGCATGCGTCCCTACGCCGAATTCGAGCCGGCTCAGATCGATGCGGAAATCCGCCGGTCGCTGATGCCGACGCTCTATTGCTGCCATGCCGTTCTGCCGCATCTCTTTGCTCGCGGCGGCGGCACCATCGTCAACGTCTCTTCGAACGCGACGCGCGGCGTTCATCGCGTGCCCTATTCCGCGGCCAAGGGCGGCGTCAACGCCATCACCCAGTCGCTGGCGATGGAGCTTGCCGACCGCAACATCCGCGTGGTGGCGACAGCGCCGGGCGGAACGGAGGCGCCGCCGCGCCGCATCCCGCGCAATGCCGAAGGCGACAATGAGGCCGAGCGGGCCTGGATGGGCGACGTCGTCGCCCAAGTGAAGCAATCGAGCTTCATGAAACGCTACGGCAGCATCGAGGAGCAGACGGCTCCGATCCTGTTCCTGGCCTCCGACGAGGCCTCCTATATCACCGGCAGCGTGCTGCCGGTCGCCGGCGGCGATCTCGGCTGACGGTCATATTTCAACGCGCGAAAACCTGGGGAGGAGATGATGCGCACGATCGATGTAAATGAGGCGATAGACGGGAGCCCCCTTGGTGGCTTCCAATGGATGGTGGTGGCGCTCTCGGCGCTGCTGTTGATCGTCGACGGCTACGACGTCTTCGTCGCCGGCACCGTGCTGCCGACGCTGATCGCGGAATGGGGCCTGAGCAAACCGCAGGCGGGCGCGCTGCAGGCCTGGGCGCTGTTCGGCATGATGTTCGGGGCGCTGATCTTCGGCCCGCTCGCCGACCGGATCGGCCGCAAGAAGGGCATCGCCATCAGCTTCCTGCTGTTTACCGTCTCGACGCTTCTGACCGGCCTTGCCAACTCGCCGGAACAGTTCAAGATCTTCCGGTTCTTCGCCGGTCTCGGCTGCGGCGGGCTGATGCCGAATGCGGTGGCCTTGATGAACGAGTATGCGCCGAAGCGCCTGCGCGGCACCCTGGTGGCGCTGATGTTCTCCGGCTACTCGGTCGGCGGCATGGTCGCAGCCGGCCTCGGCATCGGTCTCATTCCGTCCTATGGCTGGAAGCCGATGTTCTTCATTGCCGCTGTGCCGCTGCTTCTGCTGCCGGTCATTCTCTGGAAACTGCCGGAATCGCTCGGCTTCCTCATCCGTCAGGGCAAGCAGGAGGAGGCCAAACGCATCTACGCGAAGATCGATCGCAGCGCGAAACTTGGCGCATCGGATCGGCTGGTCTTCTCCGAAACGAAGGGTGCCTCGGCATCGGTCATGGAACTTTTCCGCCACCAGCGCACGCTACGCACCCTCATGCTCTGGGTCGCGTTCTTCTGCTGCCTGCTGCTCGTCTATCTCCTGTCGTCCTGGCTGCCGAAGGTGCTGCAGGAGGCCGGCTATGCAGAGAAGGCGAGCCTGCTCAGCCTGTTCTCGCTGAATTTCGGCGGCATGGTCGGTGCCATTGCCGGCGGCTGGCTCGGCGACCGCTTCGGGCTGCCGAAAGTGGTGGTCGGCTTCTTCGTTGCCGCCGCGTTCTCGATCGCGCTGATCGGTTTCAGCCTGCCGCCGGCCCTTCTGTTCCTGATGGTGTTCGTTGCCGGCGCCACCACGATCGGCACCCAGATCCTGCTCTATGCCAGCGTCGCGCAGCTCTATAACCTCTCCGTCCGTTCCACCGGTTTGGGATGGGCCTCGGGTGTCGGCCGCATCGGCGCGATCGTCGGGCCGACGCTCGGCGGCGTGCTGCTGGCCCAGGAGTTTCCGCTGCAGCAGAACTTCGCGATCTTCGCCATTCCGGCGGCGATTTCGGCGGTCGCCATGCTCATCTTCGCGATCAGCAATGCCCGCCGCGTCGAAGTCGCGCAACTGGCGACGGCATAGACGGCGACGATGGTAGCCGGATCACGAATGGGTCCGGCCGCCACGCCTTGAGCGCGCTCTGCGGATAGTCTTACAGCGCGCGTGACATCCGGGGCGCGACGTTGCGCCAAGAACAGCGAAGCCGCCATCGCTGGCGGCTTTCCCGATCGGAGTTTCTCTTTCATGGCCTATCTCGACCTGCCCAGCCATCGCCTTCACTATCGCATCGACGGCGACCAAAGCGGCAAGCCCTGGCTGCTCTTCTGCAATTCGCTCGGGACCGACCTCTCCATGTGGGACGCGCAGGTCGACGACCTGTCGCCGCATTTCCGCGTGCTGCGCTACGACCGCCGCGGCCATGGCCGCTCCTCGGCGCCGCCCCCGCGCTATGGGCTGTCCGACCTCGGCGAGGACGTGATCGCGCTCATGGATGGCCTGGGGATCGAAAAGACGCATTTCTGCGGCCTGTCGATCGGCGGGCTGACAGGGCAGTGGCTCGGCGTGCAGGCGGGCAAGCGCCTGGACAGGATCGTGCTCTGTGCGACGGCGGCCCGCATCGGCACAGCCGAAGGCTGGGCCGCGCGCATCGACAGCGTCAGGGCGGGCGGCCTTGCGGCCTTGACCGCGGCCACGGCCGAACGCTGGTTCAGCCCGGCATTCGCAGACAGCCATCGTGAAACCGTCGATCGTGTCATCGAGAGCTTCGCCGCCACCTCGACCGATGGCTATATCGGCGGCTGCAGCGCGCTGGCGGGGGCGGATTTGCGAGAGGAAATCGCTGAGATCGCCAATCCCTTGCTGGCGATTTCCGGCGAGGGCGATCCGGTATGCCCGTCGGCGGACCTTGAGAACATCGCCGCTCGCGTAAAGCGCGGCCGGCACCAATCGCTGCCGGGCCGCCATATCGTCAACATCGAGTCCGCGGCCCTCTTCAACGCGGCGCTGCTCGAATTCCTTGCCGCCTGAAGGCTGGATCGAGCGGCGCCCCGCCGGTCGACGCAACTCTTATTTGACGGGAACGAGAAGCGGCGCGTCCTTGATGACGATGTAAGTCGCCAGTTCCGATGCCCTGGCGGTGCCGACGTTCTTTGCCACATGGGCAACGCCAGCCGGAATGAACAGCGCCTGGCCCGCATGAAGTGTCACCGGCGCCCGGCCCTCGAGCTGGTATTCCAGCGAACCCTCGAGCACGTAGGCGATTTCTTCGCCCGGATGGGAATGCTTGATCGAGGCGGTGCCCGGGTCGATATCGACGCGGACCTGCACGGCCTCGTGTCCGGACACGCTGATCTCGTTCTTGATCAGGTCCGTGCGCTGAATGCCCTGCATCTGCTGGGCCTCAGCCATGCGAAGCGTCGTCAGGCTGCCGGCGATCAGCAAGGCTGCGGCAATGATACGGGTCGTTTTCATGAGATTCTCCGTCAGTTGGTCGTTTGTGCGTCGTTGGAAGCACGCTGATTTGAGCGGAGGCGTGTATGGACGGTGTGTCGGCCGGGCGGCGCTTTTGTAAGCCTTTGTAGTCCGCGGCCATCGGAACCGGCGATGGCCGCCTATGGCAATCCGGTTGCAGGACGCGGGGCGGCGGGCAGCAATCTGTCCGGCCGAGCGGCGATCCGCAGTGCGCATCGCCGCCAGGCCTGCGATCTCGCCAACCGCTATTCGCCGAAGCTCTGCTGCAATGCCTCACGGGCAAGCTTGATGATATCCGCATGGATGTCACCACGGTCCCGTTCGGTCGGTTCGCAGATCGGATCGACCTCGCCGAAGGATTTCAACCGTTCGGTCGCGCCATCCTTGCATTCCGGCAGGAAGCTGAAATGGTCGGCCCCGGCGATCGCGGCATAAGAGCCCTTCGGCGTCAGCGCCGCCAGTGGTTTCGCGGCGACGGCCAAGGGAATGGTCTCCGCGCTGCCGAGATTGATGAAGTGCATCGGGATTTCGATCGTCTTCAGGCTTTCGTCCCGATAGGCCTGGGCGAGGCCCGGATCGACCAGCACGGCCGCCTTGATGCGCCGGTCAAGGTTCGACTGTTCGAAGCGCGCCTTGTCGATGGTGCGAAGATAGAGCTTGTCGACCTCAACCGGGATGTCGTCGACATAGCCCTTTCCGCCGGAAAACCAGGCGCAATCCCATTTCTTGTAGCTGTCGCAATAGCGGGCATAGGCCTCGAGGCTTGCCTCAGCGCCGGATATTTCCATGGCCGTCGAGCCCCCGAGCGAAAAGCCGAGGACGGCGATGCGGTCCGCGTCGATGACGCTGTTCCATTCGCCGTCGCCGGCGAGCTTGTCGATGACGGCCGAGAGGTCGGCCGTGCGCTCCCAGATCTTCGGCGTGTTGGCGGGTGTCGAGTCGCCGCTGGTCGTGCCGGGATGGTTGGGGCCGGCGACGATGAAGCCGGCTTCGGCAAGCGCGATTGCCAGCCAGCTCATCGCTTGAACGCGGCCCCCGGAGCCGTGCGAAACGACGATCAGGGGGAACGGTCCCGGGAGGAATGGGGCGTTCCTTGCGGCCTCTGTTCCCTTGAAGATCTGGTTGTCGCCGACGAGCGTGGCCTCGCCGCCGGCGGCAGCCGGATACCAGATGGAAACAGAAAGGTCTCGGCCTCGCTCGGGAGCGGGAACGCTGATCTCGCGTACGCCGACATCATGGGCATGCGCGGGGGTGACAGCGGCCAGAATGAAGATGGCGGCGGGGAGAAACTGAAGAAGGGGCATGGGCATCTCGCTGGTTGGAAAAGACGACCGATCGTCGCTGGCGTCGCGCCTCTTCCGCGACCTCGATCGTGATTGAGGTCGTCCCGAATCGCGATCTGGGCCATGACGTGCGAGGTTGTTTGCGCCAAAGGACTCGCCCTCGATCTTCCTGCCGTTGCCCTTCGTCGTTGCCTTGCTGCTCCTTACTCTGCTTGCATTCATGCTGCGCGGCGAAGAGCCTGAGCGGCGCAACCGACCGTTCCTCGCCCTGGTAGCGCTTTGCGCGCTCCAGTCCGTGGTTGTTGGCCTGCGCTGGGGCTATGACGTCGCGGCGCTGAAACTTGTCTTGCCGGTGCTCGCAAGCGGCGTGCCGCCTCTGGTGCTTGCGAGTTTCCACAGCCTGATCCGCAGAGATGAGCGAGGTGCTCCCGGCGGCGCATGGATTCATGCCGCGCCGACGATCGGCGTCCTCGTGCTGGTGCTTGCACCGCGATACATCGATTTCGCCCTGATCGTCGAATATGTCGGCTATGCGCTGGCGCTCTTGAACCTGGCGCGCACCGGTACGGACGTCCTCGAAGAGGCACGCTTCGAAAGCGCCGTCGCGGCGCACCGCGCATTGGTCATCGCCGCCTTCTCGCTCTGCCTGTCTGCCCTCTTCGATCTTGTGATCATTCTCGACTTCGAGTGGACCAAGGGGGCGAATATCGGGCTCATCGTCAGCAACGCGAATATGCTGGGATTGCTCTTCATCGGGCTGACGGCCATGGTGGCAGACCGGGCGCGCGCGCTTCCGGCAGCCCGTGCGGTCGTCGACGAGGATCCGGTTTCAATGCCTCAGGATCGGGAGATCCTGGACCGTATCGACCACCTGCTCGTCAGCCAGAAACTGGCCCGCGACGAAAACCTCACTTTGTCGCGTCTTGCGCGGCGCGCGGGCCTGCCGGCACGCCAGATATCGACTGCGGTCAATCGCCTGGCCGGCAAGAACGTCTCGCAGTACATCAACGATTTCCGCATTGCCGAAGCCTGCCGGCTGCTGCGCGAGACCGACATGTCTGTGACCGCGGCGATGCTCGAATCCGGCTTCCAGACGAAGTCCAACTTCAATCGCGAATTCCGCCGGGTCACCGCCTTGAGCCCGGTCGCCTGGCGCGAGCAGAATCGGGCTGGAGCACTTGCCGCCTGACCGAAAGCGGCAAAGCCATGCCCGGTCGTGGTCCGACCGGACATGGCGAAAAATGGCTTGCGGTCCCATCCGGCTGCAAGCGTTACTGCTGATCTGCGGCATTGTCGCCGATCGTGATCGCAACGTCCTTCGTCGCGCCGGTCCGCCATACGCTCAGGGTCTTCGAGGTGCCGGGCGAGAGGTCGGCCACCATGCGCGACAGGTCGCGCGGCGACTTGACCGGATTGCCGCCAAGCGCGGTGATGACGTCGCCGGCCTTGAGGCCGGCCTTGGCGGCAGGCGTTCCGCCGTTGACGCCGGCAACAAGGGCGCCCTGAGGCTCAGCAAGGCCGATGGCATCGGCGATATCGGCCGTGACCGGCTGTATCTGCACGCCGATGAAGCCGTGCCGGATCGAGCCGTCCTTCATCAGCTCAGTGACGACCTTCTGCGCCTGGTCGGACGGAATGGCGAAGCCGACACCGACGCTGCCGCCGTTGGGCGAATAGATGGCCGTGTTGATGCCGACCACCTGTCCCTTTGCATCGACCAGCGGTCCGCCGGAATTGCCGCGGTTGATAGGTGCATCGATCTGGATGAAATCGTCGTAGGGACCGCTGTTGAGGTCGCGTCCGCGCGCCGAGACGATCCCGGCCGTCACCGTCGTGCCGATGCCGAACGGGTTGCCGATCGCCAGCACCTGGTCGCCAACCCGCAAAGCGTCGGAATCGCCCCAGACAACCGTTGCAAGCGGCTTCGGCGCCTTGATCTTCAGCACGGCGAGATCGTTCTTCGGGTCGGCGCCGACAAGCTTGGCGGGCACCTGCGTGCCGTCGTCGAGGGTGACCGTGATGCTCGACGCCTTGTCGATAACGTGGTTGTTGGTGACGACGTAGCCGTCGGCGGTCACGATGAAGCCGGAGCCGAGCGCTTCGGCCCGTTGAGCCTGACGCTGCTCGGGTGGCTGGTCCGGCAGCGGAATGCCCTGGTCGCGGAAGAACTGGCGAAACTGTTCGTCGAAGTGCGAGTTTCCGCCGAGCTGCGACGATTCATCGTTGCCGGTTTTGTCGGCCCTGATCACGGTCGTGACGGTCACGACCGCCGGCTTGTCCGCCGACACGATCGGCGCAAAGGAGCCGCCGGATGTGGCCGGGACCGCAATGGCCGGGCCGGCCGCGGCGGCCACGTCATGGCCGGAAAAGGCGGCCACGGACAAGGGCGCAATGATGACGGCTGCGCCGAGGAGGGCGGCAGCGCGATACCTCGTGAGAATGTTTGACATGATCCTGTTCCTTTCGCTGCCTGTTGCCGGACGACCTCCATCGGGCGCAGCTCGAGACAGGTCGGGTTTGCGGCACAGCGTCGGCCGGCTTCGGTTGAAGGTGGTCTTGATTGCCGAAGGACCGGGCCCTTGGGAAGGGCCCGGCGCCAACGATTGCGGCTCACCCGAAAACCGCGTGAGCCTCGGCCTGTCGCTCAGGCCATTCGGGCGATGTCCTGGTCGAGATGACGAACGTCGCTCTGCAGGCGGGCATAGGATCGGGCCGGAAGCATGCCGTCGTGGGCGGCGGCGGTCTTGAGCGCCTCGGCGCGCACGGCGCCGTCCTCGCGTTCAAGCTTCCTGTAATTTGCGGCCGTCAGCTTGCCCTGCTCACGATCGGCGTTGATGCGGTGATTGTCGACCTTGAGTTCATTGAGGACGCGATCGAGCCGCGACGACGCCATGTGAACAGGTGTCCGATAGACCGGCATGGCCGGCGTCGTCATGTCGTCCTGGCCAAAGATGCCCTGGTAATAGTCGCCGGTATAGGCGCCCTTGTCGCTGTCGCGGCCGAAATCGTGATGACCGGCAGCAAAGGCAGCGCCACTCAAAAGGACGAGGGCGAGAGTTGCGATGGTGGTGGTCTTGAGGGGCGAGCGCATATCTGCATCTCCTGAATTGAAGGAAGCGCCATGCGCTTCCGTTCGAGGCTGTCTCCTATTGTCGCGTCACGGCCGAAGCGGTCGCCGGCAATATTCAGCCTCGAAATGAAGGTATTACTTCAGATCGGCGTCGTCATGTTAATAGTGTGTAATATTTCCTAAAGCATCGTCGGAAGGATGCTTCATTAACATTATTTAATAATCCAGGTCTTGCTGGCGCGGTTGGGTTATTACTGTCGGCGGGCCTGCGTGGGTGCCTTAGGAGCCGGCATAATGGGCGCGGGGGCGGATCAGGTCGCCGCTTTCGATCTGCTCCATCGCGTGGGCGAGCCAGCCGACGGTGCGCGCCAGTGCGAAAATGACGAGGGGCGCATCGTCAGGAAGGGCATAGGCGGCCGCAAGGGCGGCCAGCGCGAAGTCGAGATTGGCGGGCTCTCCGAGCAGTTCTTCGCCGGCTTCGGCCAAGGTGACGTAAAGCGCCGGCACGTCGAAGCTTGCCATGATCGCCTTGGCGCGCGGATCGCCGTCGGGATAGAGCCGATGGCCAAAGGCCCTGACCACGCCCTCGGAGGAAAGCATTCCCCGGATCGCTTCGCGCACACCACTCGCCGCCGCCTGCTCGGCAAGCCGCGTGACGCTCAGCCAGGCGCCGCCGTGACGGGGCCCGGTGAGGGTGGCGAGGCCTGAAAGCGTGGCAGCGGAAAGTGCTGCACCCGAGGATGCCGTGACGCGGGCCGCGAAGGCCGAAACGTTGAGTTCGTGTTCCGCCGACAGCACCAGGCATCGGCGGATCGGCTCCGCCGCCTCCGGCCGTCCCCAGCCCAGCGCCAGCCGCTCGTGCAGCGGCAAGCTTTCCCGCGTCGGCGCAAGCCCCGCCGCGACGGTCGCGAGCACGTCGGCGGCCTCGGCCTTTAAGATGGCCGGTCGGCGGCCGAGCGCGGGCAGGTCGCCTTCGATCCGTGCGGCAAGCTGCGCGAAGGTTCCAGCCAGGCGCGATTGGCTGCCGCCATGATCGCCGGCAGGAACGCTCACTGGCTCGGACGATTGCCAAAGCAGCGTCGCAACATCTTCCAGCGTCGCGCCGTTCGAGAGTTCGACCGCATCGTGGCCGCGATAGAAAAGTCGTCCGCCGGCGATGCTTGAAATCGTCGTTGGCAGCACCGGTTCGCCCCAGCGGATCGCTTCGGCAGCGACCTCCGCTGCCTGGCGCCGTCCGGCGTGGCGTTCGGCCAGTCGCTTGACATCGTCGGCCTGATAGAGGCTGCGGCGCGGGTCGGCCGGATCGGGCTTGGCGCGAATGCGTCCACGGCTGACATTGGCGTAGAGCGTCTGCCGCTTGCTTCCCAGTTTGGCGAGCGCCTCTTCGGCAGTGATCCAGAGTGTCTTCATGTTGATCGATTGCATCAAGATTGACGTCAATAGGTCTAGGTCGGATCATTCTGCGCGTAAAGGAGAAATTTGATGATGAACAACGGACTTGAAGACGTCGTCGCCGCCGAAACAGAGCTCTCCCATGTCGATGGCGAGGCGGGTCAATTGATCATCCGCGGCGTCTCGCTCGATCACCTGGCCGGGCACGCAAGCTATGAGGATGTCGTCGCTTTGCTGTTCGGCGGGCTGCTGGGATCGGCACCCGATCGAGCCGAGCTTGCCAGGCGCCTCGGTCAGAAGCGGGCGGAAGTGTTCGCCCATGTCGGCGCCGTTGACGATCGGCTGCTCGAATTGCCGCCGGTCGACATCATGCGCGCGCTGATCGCCCGGCTCCCGGACGGCGATGATCTCGACACGGCGCTTCGTCTGCTCGCCGCTCCCGCGGTTTTCCTGCCGGCGGCGCTGCGCCTGCAGCAGGGCCAAACGCCGGTCGCGCCGACACCGGCGCTGTCGCACGCCGCCGATATCCTGGCGATGCTCAATGGCAGGGTGCCGAGCAGGGAACAGGTGGCGGCCCTCGACGCCTATCTGGTGACGATTTCGGACCATGGTCTCAATGCCTCGACCTTCGCGTCGCGCGTGGTCGCCTCCACCAAGGCCGGTCTCACCTCTTCGGTGCTTGCCGCGATCGGCGCGCTCAAGGGGCCGCTTCACGGCGGCGCGCCCGGGCCCGTGCTCGACATGCTGGATGCGATCGGGACGGCGGAGAACGCGGAAGCCTGGCTCTCAGAGGCGCTCGACCACGGCGAACGGCTGATGGGCTTCGGCCACCGCGTCTATCGTGTCCGTGATCCCCGCGCCGACGCGCTGAAAGGCGCGCTGAAACGACTGATCGCCGCCGACCCGGCGAACCGCGATCGAATCGGGCTGGCAGAAGCGGTCGAACGATCGGCGCTCGCCATCCTGAAGGCGCGCAAGCCCGACCGCCCGCTCGACGTCAATGTGGAGTTCTATACGGCGCTGCTGCTCGATGCGCTGAACTTCCCGCGCGAAGCCTTTACCGGCGTGTTTGCGATCGGCCGCACGGTCGGCTGGATCGCCCACGCGCGCGAGCAGGCGCTGGAGGGCCGCCTTATCCGGCCGCGTTCGCTTTATGTCGGGCCGCTGCCGCAACAGGCGGCCTAAGCGAAAGAGATTGGCGCCGGAGTTCTGAGCGAAAAAAACGGCAATATCCGCCGGATACTGCCGTTTGAAACGTTCCGAAGACGGAAGGCGGCACTCAGGCCGCCTTCTTTGCGTCGAAGGGGATCTCGATGTCGACGGCGAGCGTCGAGACCTGGGGGCCGCGTTCCATGGTGACCCGAACCTTGTCGTCGTCGATCTGCATGTGCTTTGAGATCGCCTGGAGGATTTCGTCGCGCAGCTTGGTGACGAGATCGCTGTCGCCGGCGGAGGCGCGTTCATGAGCGAGCAGCACCTGCAGCCGTTCGCGAGCGGCCGGGGCTGACTGGGTGCGGGAGAATAAACGGAAAAGGTTCATGCCGCCTTCCTTCCGAAAATCTTGCCGAGGAAGCTGCGCTTCTCGCCGGGGATGTTGATCGGCAGGGCCTCGCCCTTCAGTCGGCGAGCCGCCTCGAAATAGGCGAGCGCCGGGGCCGAGCGGGTGTCGGCCAGCGTGACCGGCGAGCCGACGTTGGACGCGCGCAGCACGTCGGCGCTTTCCGGGATGATGCCCATCAGCGGGATCGACAGGATTTCGAGCACGTCGTCGACCTTCAGCATGTCGCCGCGCTCGGCACGAACCGGGTCGTAGCGGGTCAGCAGCAGGTGCTTTTCCATGCGCTCGCCGTTCTCCGCCTTCAGTGTCTTGGAATCGAGCAGGCCGATGATGCGGTCGGAGTCACGCACCGACGAGACTTCCGGGTTGGTTACGACGATCGCGATATCGGCGTGGCGCATGGCCAGCGTCGCGCCGCGCTCGATGCCGGCGGGGCTGTCGCAGATGACCCAGTCGAAGGCGCTCTGAAGGGCGGCGATGACCTTCTCGACACCTTCCGGCGTCAGGTTGTCCTTGTCGCGGGTCTGGGAGGCCGGCAGCAGAAAGAGCGTCTCCAGCCGCTTGTCGCGGATCAGCGCCTGCGACAGCTTGGCCTCGCCCTGGATCACGTTGACCAGGTCATAGACGACGCGCCGTTCCGCGCCCATGACGAGATCGAGATTGCGCAGACCGACGTCGAAATCGACGACAACGACCTTATCGCCGTTCTGGGCGAGTGCTGCGCCCAGTGCGGCGCTGGACGTCGTCTTGCCGACGCCGCCCTTGCCCGATGTAACTACGACTACCTTGCCCATTCGTCTCTCCAAGTTCTTAAGAATTCGCCTTCGCCTACGTCCTCGTGACCCCGGCCGGATCGACCTGAATCACCAGATGCGGATGGCAAGCATCCACACCTTTCCTTGCCTCGCCCTAGCCGAGCGCTCCTGCCTTCAGCGCTTCGCCGTCGAGCCAGATCTGCACGGACTTGCCGCGCAGGTTTTGCTCCATGTCGTCGGCAGTCTTGTAGAAGCCGTCGATCGCAATCAGTTCCGCTTCGAGCTTGCGGCAGAAAATCCGCGCCGAAGCATTGCCGGTGGTTCCGGCCATCGCCCGGCCGCGCAGCGCGCCGTAGATGTGGATCGAGCCGCCGGCGACGACCTCTGCGCCCGAAGCGACCGAGCCGATGATCGTGACATCGCCTTCGGGGAAGAACAGCGACTGGCCGGAGCGCACTGGCTGGGTCACGACCAGCGACGGCGTCGCCTTGGTGGCAAGCGGCTCGGCCGTAATGACGGCTGCGGCTGCGGCTGTTGCTTCCGCTTCTGGCGCTTCGGCCTTTTCAGCCTGTTCCGCCATCTTCGCTTCGTAGTCCGCCGCCGGGCGCCCGTCGTTCATCGCCGGCGGCAGGTCGGCGCCGAGCAGTGACTGGCGCGCGCCCTCGATGCCCATGATGCGCACGTTGCGCTTGCCGAGCTGGTCGACGAGTTCGCGCAGTTGCGACCGGTCGATGTCGAGGCCGTCGACGTCAAGCACGACCGGCCGCCGCAGGAAGAAGCCGGCGGAGCGGGAGGCGAGATGGTCGAGGCGGGTGAGCCAATCCTCGAGCGGAAGCTCGGGGGTCAGCGCTAGCGCAAGGAAGGATCGCCCCTTGAGGCGGATCGGCCGGGATTCGGTTAACACATCGTTCATCTTGGTAAATTTTCCGTTGCTTCGGTGTATCGAGCAAATGGTTAACAAATGGTTAATTCGGCCATGCGAAGGTTAATGAGGGGGACCGACCGGGCCTGAATAACAAGGGAAATTTGTCGTCGGAAAAGGCAGAACTTTCGGCCATTTTTGTCTCGGCAATGGCGGAGCAAGCCTTCTGCTGCCCGTTGACGAGGGCATGAACCAACATCCCGTCGCAGGCGATTCGCTATGGCTTCGTGAGGGGAGTTGACATTGGAGTGCTAAAATAAGAACATAACAAGAACAAACGGAGGTTCCCATGAATCGGATGGAGACCATGACCCACACGGAAGAAGTGATCGAACGCGCCATGGCCGCTGTCGCGGCCGCCCGGAAGAAGCGGGAGCGTGAGGCCGAGTGGCGCAAGCGCACCTTCGGGCGCATCGACATGGCGCCGCCCCTGCCGCGGCTGAAGCGTGGCGGCGTGCAGCTTTCGCTGCGGCTCGACGGTTCGGCGCGATGACCGAAGAGACGGTTGCTGCGGACCGGGTAAGCTGACGAAGATATCGCAGCGTCTGATGTAGCGTCGACGGTACCAGGCCACCTCGCAAACCACGGCTGCCCGCGCGTCATGATGGGCGGATCGAGACGAAGCTTCGAGAGGACTGACTATGAGGCATCGTCGAAGCATCGAGCTGATGCCGCGCGAAAATGCGGCCGATTACGGCTCGACCCTGGAACTGCTGCCGGAATGGTATGTGCTCGTGGCGAAATGCGGGGCCTGTCGACACCAAGGGCGAATTGACCGTCGGATGATCGCCAAAACCTACGGATGGGGCGTCCATCTCAATTCCATTGGCCGTACGCTCAAATGTTCGCGCTGCGGCAACAGGGAAGGGAACAAACTGCTGCTGGGTCGATTACCCCGCGACTAGCGGGGCCGATGGCCTCGTTGGCGTCGGACATGTCAGCGGCGAGAGCCGCTGCGTTGATTCTGCAGGGTGTCCTGCGCAAAGTCGAACCACGACTTCCGGCGGATATCCAAGAGAATGTTCGCCTCAGTTTGGAGTAATTATCAATTACTTTTGTTGTTCTTGAAGGCGAGTTTGCTGGCATGTTCGAATCATGTGTAATTGTTAATGAAAGTTATCAAGCGTGACTCTAAGGCCATAAGGTCGGTCTGGAACAATTTATTATCCTTTTCGTTGAGTTGGCGATCTAACGAAAGGATGAGATCATGAAGAAGCTTGTAATCACGGCGGCCGTTGCTGCCCTAATGGCCGGCTCCGCCTTTGCTCAGAACACGAACAAGGAAGCCGGTACGGCGGCAGGGATCGTTGGCGGCGCGACTGCGGGTGCCGTCGTCGGTGGCCCGATCGGCGCCGGTGTCGGTGCCGTTGTGGGTGGCGCGCTCGGTGGAGCGCTGACGCCTCCGCCGCCGGAAGTGGTCACCTATGTCGAGCAGCAGCCGGCTCCGCAGTCTGTCGTTGTTCAGGAGCAGATCGTGGTCGGTCAGCCGATCCCGTCAGCTGTCGTGTTGACGCCGGTTCCTCAAAACCCGCGTTACGCCTATGCCGTTGTCAACGACCATCGGGTGATCGTGGAACCGCAGTCGAGAACGGTGGTCCAGGTCATCAACTGACCGCGAGCTCAAGTTGTCTCTCCCTCGGGCGGCGCTTACGAGCGCCGCTCTTCTTGCGGTTCTGCCCGGCTTCCGCAGCCCTCTCTTCTGAACTGCGCGGATCCGGTTCCGCACCCATCGTACCGAGGCGGCAGCGCTGCTACACTCCAGTGGCAAATGCCTAGGATCTGTCGACCCCGGGGAGGTCAGCATGGGCGTTATCGTGCACAAGAACTGGCCTGTTGAGCTATGGCGCTCCGGTGTCGAAACGCGGATGTTGATCTCGGCTGTGAACGGCGCCTCGCAACTGTGCCTTTTCGAGCAGTGGGTGGCGCCTGGCGCCGGCGCCCCGACGCACCTTCATCCCGTCGAGGAAATTCTGACCGTGATCGCCGGCAAAGCGGAGGTGTGGATCGACGACGAGCGTCTCGTCGTTATGCCCGGCCAGTCTCTCATCGTGCCGCCGCTCCATCTCCACGGCTTCGCGAATATTGGCAGCGATACGCTCCACCTTCAGGCCACCCTGGCGGCGGCAAGCTTCGAGGCCCGGTTCGAGGGGGCCCCCGAAAGCGTCAGACGCTGGCGTGGCGAAGTCGCTTAGAAAATTCGCCTCGGTCCGGGCAACGTAAATACCTCCTCTGATCGAGGACGTTTCGTGCCCGGTTCTATCGGGCAGGGATGACGTCTTCGGCCCTCGCTGCGCAGCCGCGGAGTGTCAATCGTGCGGCGACCCGTCTTCCCCGGGCACTGCGGCGTCCTCGGTCTCAGAGGTCAGGCGCCCATCGATCAGATGCAGGCGCCGGTCCATCCGCGAAGCCATGTCGAGGTCATGGGTGACCGCGACCACGGTCTTGCCCTTTTCGCGCACCAGCGTTTCGAGGATCTTGAAGACCTGTTCGGAGCTCTTGCTGTCGAGGCTGCCGGTGGGTTCGTCGGCGAGGATCAATGGCGGATCGTTGGCGAGCGCACGGGCGACCGCCACGCGCTGGCGCTGACCGCCCGAAAGCTGATCGGGCCGCTTGTTGAGGTGATCGGTAAGCCCGAGTGCTGCAAGCAGGTCGCTTGCCCTTTCACGCATCTCGCCCCGGCTGAGGCGGCCGAGCTTGCGCATCGGGATCTCGACGTTTTCGCGGGCGGTGAATTCCGGCAGCAGGAAGTGGAACTGGAAGACGAAGCCGATATTGGCGAGCCGCGTGGCCGCCCGTTCGTCCTCGTCCATCCGCGCCGTATCGCGGTCGCGGATCGTAAGCGTGCCGCCCGTCGGTCGGTCGAGCAGGCCGAGCAGATAAAGAAGCGACGACTTGCCGGAGCCGGAGGGGCCGGTGACCGCGACGAACTCCCGTTCGCCGATAGTGAGCGAGATGTCCTTCACCAGCGTGACCGGCACCGTCTCGTTGAGGATCCGTGTCAGATCCCTCGTTTCGATCAGCGTGCTCATGTCGCACCCCGGATGATGTCGACGGGATTGGAGCGGGCGGCGCGCCGAGCCGGCAGGTAGCCGGCAATCGCCGCCGAGCCGAGCGCGAAGGCGGCGGCGATCACATAGTGCAGCATGCTCCAGGCGATCGGCAGCCGGGTCATTTCCTGGCCGGTCGCGGCGAGCTCGAAACGCACGAGCGAGAGCGCATAGATCATCGCGAAGCCGAGCGCCCAGCCGAGAAGCGTGCCGGCGGTGGCGATCGCCACGCCTTCGAGCACGAAGAGGATGCGCATGTCGGCCTCGGTGAAGCCGAGCGACTTCATGATGGCGATATCGCGCGCCTTCTCATGCGTGATCGTCGAGATGATGTTGAAGATGCCGAAGCCGGCGACCAGCATGATCGCGGCGACGACCGTGTACATGATGACGTTGCGCACGACGAGCGCCTCCAGGATCGACTCATTGGCCTCCTGCCAGGCGACAGCCTTATAGCCGAGCTCCGCCTCTATGCGCCGCGCAACAATGGGTGCGGCGTTCGGATCGTCAAGCTTGATGTTGATCTCGTTGATCGCGTTCGGGCGGGCCGAGAGGATCTGCGCGTTCTTCTGCAGCACGTAGGCTTCGCCCTCGTCGCGGGCCGTCGTGCCGGTGTGGAAGAGGCCGACGATCTTGAAGCGGCGGCTGAGCCCTTCCGACGAGACGGCGGTGATCGTATCGCCGAGCTTGGCGCCGAGCCGGGAGGCCATGGTATCGCCGATCACCACATTGTTGCCGCCGGCAGCCAGCGCCGCGAAATTGCCCGCCTTGAAGTCTCCGATGATCGGCGAGACCCGTGGTTCCGCCTGCGGATCGATGCCGATGACGGCGGCGCCGACCTCCTGGCCGGAATAGCGGATGACGCCCTGCGCCTTCAGGGTCGCGGCAAAGCGGCCGGGGACCCAGCCGTCGAGCCAGGAGAGCGCCTCGGTGGGATTGATGATGCCGCGGCGGTCGTCGCGTGGCCTCAGGCCGGAAATGGCGGCGGCGTCGAACAGGTCTTCCGCCGGCTGGCGGCGCGCCGTGCGCTGCTCGTCGGTCACCTGCACGTGCGGCATTGTGTCGACGAGTTGGCGGACGAAATCGTCCTGGCCGCCCTGCATCAGCGCCGCCATGGCGATGGAGAAGCCGACGCCGACGGCAACACCCAGCATCGCGACGATCGTCTGCCGGCCCCGGCCGGAGATGTGCGTCAGTGCGATGTCGAGGATGAGG
This sequence comes from Ensifer adhaerens, assembly GCF_002007205.1. Lineage (GTDB taxonomy): Bacteria > Pseudomonadota > Alphaproteobacteria > Rhizobiales > Rhizobiaceae > Ensifer > Ensifer adhaerens_D. The sequence goes on along the minus strand of NZ_LAZS01000008.1, from coordinate 292,403 downwards.
CGCATGGCGGGCTCACTTCTCCGGGGCGGCCGCGGCCGTTACCCGCGCGCCATCGGCAAGGCCGGCCGGGAAGGGCGAGACGACGCGTGCGTCGTCCTCCAGGCCGGAGAGGATCTCGACGCCGTCGGCGCCGCTTATGCCTAGTTTCAGTTCATGGATCCTGGCACGATTGCCGTCGATGACCACAGCCTTTGTCCCCTCCAGCGCCACGGTCGGAAGGATCAAGGCGCCCTGCGATACCCGCACGATGATGTTGACGTCGGTCGACATGCCGATCCGTAGCGGCGTGTCGTCGGGCAGCCGAAAGCGGACGCGATAGGTCTTCGTCACCGGGTCGCCCTTCGGCGTGATGCTGTCGACCGTCGCTTCGAGCTTGCGGTCGGGAAAGGCGTCGGACCGCAGCAGCGCCTTCTGGCCGACTTCGACGCGCGGGATATCCTCTTCGTTGACGTCGGCGGTGACGATCAGCGGCTTCGGCTCGCCTACCCAGAAGAGGACCGTGCCGAGATCGGCGACCTCGCCGATCTCGCCGTCCTGCCGGAGCACCTGGCCGGTGCTCGGTGCTCTGAGCACATAGGTCGCGAGCCGTGCCTGGCGGCCGGCGACGAGTGCTTCGAGCTGGCCGAGTTCGCTGCGTGCCCGGTCGACCTCCTGTTCGCTGATCGTGCTGCGCTCGGCAAGCGCGACTTTGCGTCGGTATTCTTCCTGCGCCAGCGTCAGCCGCGCCTGGAGCTCGCCGAGCGCCGCGCGTGCCTCGGTGTCGTCGAGACGGGCGAGCACGTCACCCTTGGCGACGCGTTCGCCTTCGCAATTGCACTGTTCGACGATGCGTTCGGCGACCGTCGGGGTGACTTTTGCCCAGGTGCGCGGCTCCACGACGCCATCGGCATAGATGATTTCCGCCGCATCGCCGCGCTTCGGCGCGATTACGGACACCGGAACGGGGCGAAACAGATACCAGGAGACGGCGGCGCCGATGGCGACGACGATTGCCGATCCGATTGCATAGCGAGCCAGCCTCACGAGACGCTCCTTGAACGCTTCCAGTTCGTTCTGTATAAATAGACCGACGGTCGGTTTGTTTCAAGATGCCTGGCGTCCATGCCCCGATGGTCCTCGTGGACCGCGCCGTGAACCCGTGCTAAGCCGCTGTTCTGGGAGTGCTTATGGTCAGAACGAAGAAATCGCCGGAAGTCCGATCGAACGAGTTGATCGATTGCGCCGAGCGTCTGTTCTTCCAGCAAGGCTACGAGAACACGACGGTCAACGACGTCATCCGCGAGGCCAATGTCTCCAAGGGCGCCTTCTACCACTATTTCGTTTCGAAGGAGGCGCTGCTGGAGGCGGTCGCCACCCGTCTGGCTGAGCGAAACCTTAGGGAATTGCAGCCGCTTTTCGAAGACCCCTCGCTGGATGCGGTCGGGCAGCTGAACGCGCTCTTTGCCGGCTCGCGGCGACTGAAGCTCGACATGGCGCCGCAGCTGAAGAACACCTTCAACGCTCTCTTCAAGCCCGAAAATGTCGCGCTCTACCATCGGATCGACGAGGCGCTGATGGCTGTCAGCGTGCCGCTGGTCGCCGAGATGCTCCGGCGCGGGCACGCGGACGGAACGCTCGATGCACCCGACCCGGAAGCCTCCGCCCTGATGCTGCTGCAATTGCGGTTGAGCGTCGCCAAGGTGATGCACAAAGCCTTGCAGCGGCAGGAAGCCGGCGACCTTGACGGGGCGGCCGCGATGCTCGACGGCTGGATGCGGACCTATGGCACCGCCATCGAACGCTTTCTGAAGCTGCCTGACGGGACGATCGAAGTGACCGAGCCAGGGTTCGCCCGCACCTTTCTCGAGGCGTAGCCGGTCGTTCGGCAATCGACCCACCCATCGTTGCCGCCTGCGGCAGCGGGGTCAAAGCGCTCCTTCGATCGCGCCACTCTCGCGCTCGCCTCTGTTCGTCGGTGACGGAAAGAGCTGGGAGCCGAAGGCGCCCTGGCTGCTGATCTCGGGAAAGCTGACATCGGCGATCTCGAAATCGGGCATGAGCTGGAGCATCGGCAGGATCCGTTCGAAGACCGCGCCGCCCAGCGGCGTCGCATTCCAGCCGGAGGTGCGAAAGCCATAGGTCTCCTTCAGGCCCTTGGGCTCGTCGAGCAGGGTCAGAAGCAGGTAGCGCGGATTGTCGACGGGAACGACGCCCATGAAGGAGGTGATGTTCAGTTCCTTGGAATAGCGCCCGCCGACCACCTTTTCGGCTGTGCCGGTCTTGCCGCCGATGAAATAGCCTTTGACCTCTGCACGCTTTGCCGAGCCGGTCTTGGCATTGAGGCGCAGCAGATAGCGCAGCGCTTCGCCGGTCTCCGGCCTGATCAGATCGCGCGCGATAATGCGATCTTCCAACGGAGCGCCCTTGATCAGGGTCGGCCTGATGAGGCGGCCGCCGTTGACCAGCGCCGCCACCGCAATGCTCGCCTGCAGCGGCGTCACGGCGATGCCGTGGCCGTAGGACGCGGTTGCCGTATCGATCTCACCCCAACGTCGCGGCAATTGCGGGTGGGCGCTTTCCGGCAGTTCCGTCGTCAGCCGCGACATCTGGCCGAAGCGATCGAGGAAAGTTCTGAAATTCTCCGGTCCAAGAGCGATCGCCATCTTCGCCATCGAGATGTTCGACGAGTAGATAAAGGCTTCCGGCACTGTCAGCGGCCGATGCTGGCCGCGATAGTCGTTGATGCGAAAGCGCCCGAAGGCAAGCGGTTTGCTGGCATCGACAATGGAGCGAAGCGTGAACTGGCCGGAGTCGAGCGCCATCGCCGTGGTCAGCGCCTTGAAGGTCGAGCCCATTTCGAATGTGGCGGCGGCGATGCGGTTGATCCGGTCGGGTTTCAGCGCGTCCACCGGTAGGTTCGGGTCGAAATCGGGATAGGAAACGAGCGCAAGGATCTCGCCATTGGTCACGTCGAGCACCAGGCCGGCGCCGGCCTTGGCGCTGAACTTGGTGATCGCCTTGCGAAGTTCGGTTTCAAGCGCATGCTGGATGCGGATGTCGAGCGTCGTGCTCACCGGCTCGAGATTGCGGTGCGAGAGATCCATGCCGCTCTGGCGCAGCACCTCCAGCCCCTGGCCCTCGATCCAGCGCTCGATACCGGCAATGCCGATATTGTCGATGTCGACCGCGCCGAGCACATGGGCGGCGAGCGAGCCATTGGGGTAGAAGCGCTGCTTTTCGCGCTGGAAGCCGATCGCCGGAAGGCCGGCGTTCCACACGGCCTGTTCCTCCGCCGGGGTTACCTGGCGCTTGATCCAGGCAAAGGCAGCACCACTTTTCAGGCGGCGATAGAGATCGCGCCCGTCGAGATCGGGAAAGATCGCCGTCAGCTTTTCGACGGCCTCGTCGACATCGACGATCAGCCGCGGCTCGGCATAGAGCCCGGAACTCGGCACGTCGATCGCCAGCAGATTGCCGTTGCGGTCGAGGATCGAGGGGCGGCCGAGAGATGGCGGCGGCGGTATGTACCCGGTGCGCTCGTAGTCGGCGACGCCGAGCTGGACAAGACGCGCAAGCATGAGGCCGAAAACGAGAGCGAAGGCGCCGATAACGAGGAGAAGGCGGCCGCGGGGATCCGGCCGGGGCTGAACCTTGCGTGCCATCTCAATAAAGTCCGTTGCTGTTGGTGAGAAGCTTCTCCCGCTGTTCGGGCGTTAGGTCCGCATCGGCCGTGGCTGATGTGCTCGCCGTCTCGAAGCCGTCGATGACCGGGCAGCCGCCGGCGCAGGGGGCGGTTCCCGGCTTGAAGGATTCGAGAATGGCGCCAGGCGTGCCCGCCGGCACGGGCTGGCCGCTCTTCCGGTCGATCGCCTCGACCATCATGCCGGACGGCGCGTGAAAATCGGCCGCCGGCCGCCCCTCAAGCGCCACCTTCATGAAATCGATGAAGATGGGCGCGGCGAGGCCGCCGCCGGTTTCGCCGTAGCCCATCGGCTTTGGCGTGTCGTAGCCGAGAAAGACGCCGGTGACGATATCAGGCGTGTAGCCGACGAACCAGACGTCCTTCTCGTCATTGGTGGTGCCGGTCTTGCCGGCGATCGGCACGCCAAGCGAGGCGACATTCCGGGCAGTTCCGCGTTCGACCACACCGCGCAGCATCGAGGTCACCTGATAGGCGGTCATCGGATCGAGCACGTAGTCGCGGTCGTCGACGGGCACAGGCTCTTCCTGGCCCGTCCACTCGGAGGCGTTGCAATCGTCGCAGCGGCGCTGGTCGTGACGAAAGATCGTGCGGCCGTAGCGGTCCTGGATGCGATCGACCATCGAAGGTGTGACCGCCTTGCCGCCATTGGCGATGACCGCATAAGCCGAAACCAGCCGGAGCAGCGTCGTCTCGCCGGCCCCGAGCGACATCGGAAGGTAAGGCTTGAGTTCGTCATAGATGCCGAAGCGCCTGCCGTAGTCGGCGACGAGGTCCATGCCGAGATGGCGGGCGAGACGCACGGTCATCAGGTTGCGGCTGTTTTCGAGCCCGACGCGCAACGTCGAGGGGCCGCTGAAGCGTCCGTCATAGTTCTTTGGCTTCCAGGTCCGCCCCGCACCGTCGGCAAGGGCGATCGGCGCGTCCATCACCAGCGTCGTCGGCGCATAGCCGTTGTCGAGCGCAGCCGCATAGACGAAGGGCTTGAACGAAGAGCCGGGCTGGCGATAGGCCTGGGTCGCGCGGTTGAATTCCGACTGGGCATAGGAAAAGCCGCCGGCGACCGCCAGCACCCGTCCGGTGTTCGGGTCCATGGAAACGAGCGCGCCCTGCACGCGCGGCGGCTGCCGGAGCGCATAGCCGTCATCCATCTTTTCCACATAAATGACGTCGCCGGGCGACAGAACGCCGTCGGCTCCGGCGGCGCAGTTCCGCTTGGCCTTGGCCGAACGGCAGAGCGCCCAGGCCATGCCCGGCCGGCCGAGGCGGATCGTCTCGTTGGTGCCGAGCGCGCCGCTTCGTGCCGCGGCCGTCGGTCTTAGCCCGATCTCCGCTCCGTCCTTGTCTGTCGCCAGCACCACGCCGAGCCGCCATTCCGGCACGTCGGCAAGCGGCTGGAGCCTGGCCAGCGCCGGCGCCCAGTTTCCGGTCGAAGCGAGCCTGGTGACGGGGCCGCGGTAGCCCTTTGCCTGGTCATAGGCGACGAGGCCCTTGCGCAACGCCGTCATGGCGGCTGCCTGCAATCGCGGATCGAGCGTCGTGCGTACCGAAAAGCCTGCCGTGTAAAGGGCGGCCTCGCCGTACTGGGCGTTCAGTTGGCGACGAACGTCCTCGGTGAAATAGCCGGAGCTTGCGATCGCGGGCGATTGCTGGCGCTGCTTGACGCCGAGGGGGGAGGCGGATGCCTTGGCGGCGGTCGCCGTGTCGATGACGCCGTTCTGCCGCATCTGGTCGATCACCCAGTTGCGGCGGCCGATTGCGCGCTCCGCCTGGTGGTCGGGGTCGTAATTGTTGGGCGCTTTCGGCAGCGCTGCAAGGAAGGCGGCCTCGGCAACCGAGAGCTCGCTGACCGGCTTGTCGAAATAGGTGAGCGCCGCCTGGGCGACGCCATAGGCACCGCGCCCAAGATAGATATCGTTGAGGTAAAGTTCGAGAATGCGGTCCTTGGAATAGGTCTGGTCGATGCGCAGCGAAAGGATCGCCTCGCGCAGCTTGCGCTCCACCGTCCGGTCCGAGGTCAGCAGGAAATTCTTGGCGATCTGCTGCGTGATCGTCGAACCGCCGATCATGCGGCGGCCGGAGCCGTAATTGGCAAGATTGGCAAAGAACGCCGTGGCGATGCTCGCGACGTCGATGCCGGGATGGACATTGAAGTTCTTGTCCTCGGCCGACAGGAACGCCTGGCGAATGCGTGCAGGGATCGTGGCGATCGGCAGGAAAAGCCGGCGCTCCCGCGCAAGTTCTGCGACCATCGTGCCGTCGGCGGCATAGAGGCGGCTGGTGACCGCCGGCTCCCAGTTGGCGAGCGCGTGGTGATCGGGCAGGTGCCGCGTCAGGGCTGCGACGAGCGTGGCCGCGGCGAGCCCGGCGACGACAGCGAGATTGAGGCATGTGCCGAGTAGATTTGCGAGGAACTTCATAACGGGCAGAGCGGACCTTCATGGCAGCAGGCAGCGTCGCCGACACGGGTGTTCGTGCGGCGGGTAGCGCATGCGGAGCGGAGTATTGGGGTGCGCCTACGTCCGCGGACGTGGGCTCGGCGACGATGCCTGCGGCCGCTAGGGCCAGATGAAACGGCGCATGGATCAGGTCTCCGAAAGCGGTGCGGCTGACCACGCCTTTCCTGAGTTGGCGGCTTCCGGGCAACGGCACGCACTGCCGATGAAGTTCACCGTAAAGGGATTGTGCTTCAGCAACAAACCACGTTTATTTGCGAGACCCATTAGATGAGTTAGGGCATTCATGGTCAGGCCATATCTTCCGCTCAATGCGCTCAGGGCTTTCGAAGCCTCGGCGCGGCATCTGAGCTTCACGCGTGCGGCTATCGAGCTCTGCGTCACGCAGGCAGCGGTCAGTCATCAGGTCAAACTTCTCGAAAGCCGCCTGAATGTCACCCTGTTCAAGCGGCTGCCGCGCGGGCTGATGATCACGGCGGAGGGCGAGGCGCTGCTGCCGGTTCTGCGCGATAGCTTCGACCGGATGGCGGACATGCTCGATCGCTTCGAGGCCGGTCATATCCGCGAAGTGCTGATGATCGGCGCCGTCGGCACCTTCGCGGTCGGTTGGCTGCTGCCGCGGCTCGCGGATTTCCAGGCGAAGTATCCTTTTGTCGACGTCCGCCTCTCCACCAACAACAACCGGGTCGACATGGCGGCCGAAGGCCTCGACTTCGCCATCCGCTTCGGCGGCGGTTCCTGGCACAATATCGAGGCGACCCGGCTCTTCGAGGCGCCGTTATCCGTGCTTTGCATCCCCGAGATCGCCGACCGGCTGAAGACGCCGGCAGATCTGCTCGACGAGACGCTGCTTCGCTCCTACCGGGCCGACGAGTGGGTGACCTGGTTCGGGGCGGCCGGCATCGCCTATCCGGCACCGCTGCTCAAGGGCATCGTTTTCGATTCCTCGCTGGCGATGATGGAGGCGGCGGCCCAGGGGATCGGCGTCGCGCTGGCGCCGCCGCTGATGTTCTCGCGGCTCCTGTCCAACGGCACGATCCGGCAGCCCTTCGATGTCCATACCTCGATGGGCAGCTACTGGCTGACGCGGCTGAAATCCCGCCCCGTTACGCCGGCGATGAACGCCTTTCACGCTTGGCTCACCGCCGCGGCCGAAGAGGAGGCGCAGGCCATGCCGACGACGCTGGCCGGCGCCGCCGGCTGACGTCCTTTCAGGTTTGCACACCCGCTGCCGCGATTTGACGTTCTGATCCCCGATACCGCGATGACGGTCGGATTCCTCCGCCATCGGGCCGAGACGGACGCGTCGATCCCCTCTGTCGCCGAGCGCCTCGTCAGATGCGTTGCGGCCGCCGGAGCCCATCCAGTTCCTCCATTTCTTGTCTTCGGTCGGCGGTCACGTGCCATAGCCAGCCGATCTCGCTCCTTGCGTGAGGCCGACCTGTATGTTAGACACTGAACCATATGGTTCAGTTTTTGACAGCTCGCCTCGATGCCTCCTTTGCTGCCCTTGCGGACGCCACCCGACGTGGCGTTCTGGAGCGGCTCGGGAGCGGGGAAGCCTCGATCACGGAGCTTGCAGAGACATTTCGCATGACCCTCACGGGCATGAAGAAACATGTCGGCGTCCTGGAACAGGCAGGGCTGGTCACGACAGAGAAGGTCGGGCGCGTTCGCACCTGCCGGCTTGGCCTTGGCGGTCTCCAGGAAGAGGCAGCTTGGATCGAAGCGCGCCGCCAGATCTGGAGCGCGCGCTTCGATGCACTCGACGAAGTCGTTGAGGCCCTTAAGCGGAAGGAGAAGGTCGATGGGTCACAGAGCGAGTGACGGCCGCACGGCGGTCGAACGGAGATCCGAGCGCGAACTCGTCGTGAAGCGCACTTTCAATGGTCCGGTTCAGCTCGTGTTCGACGCATGGACCAAGCCCGAATTGTTCAAGCTGTGGTGGGCGCCGAAGTCGCACGGCATCCCCCTGCTATCGTGCGAGATGGATGTTCGCACCGGAGGCAGCTATCGCATCGCGTTTGGGCACGACGCCTCGCAGGCCATGGCTTTCCTCGGCAAGTATCTCGACGTGTCACCGCCTTCGCGCATCGTCTGGACCAATGACGAAGGCGATGACGGCGCCGTGACGACGGTGACTTTCGAGGAAAGCGATGGCAGGACGCTGTTGGTCCTTAGGGAACTCTATCCGTCGAAGGAAGCGCTCGATGAGGCCTTCGTCGGCATGGAAGACGCGATGCCCGAACAGTTCGAACAGCTGGACGAACTGCTCGTTGCCCTGGGTGCGAGCGTGTAAGCGCGGCGGGCTAGGCCAAATTTTATTGATGGCTAATCCGAATTCTTGTCATGACATCGCGTGTCAGCGCGTGGCTTTCGCGCGCGCTTCGGCATGGCCCTATCAGGACTGACTTTCGCTGGTAGTCACTCCGGTTTCTTGGCCGTCGAGCACTCATATACCGTGCGTCCGGTCTGCGCATCGACGCCGGCAAGGCTCACCTCATAGCCCCAGAGATGGCGGATGTGACGGAGCGTCGCGTCGCGGCTGCCCTCGTCGAGCAGGATGCCGCGCTTGACATTGTGTTGAAGCCGCAATTGCCGGTCGCCCAGCAAATCGACGTCCATCACCTGGATATCCGGCTGGTTGGCGCCGACGTCGTAGCTGTTGGCGAGTGCAGAACGGACCGCCGAATAGCCGCGCTCGTCATGGATCGAGGCGACCTCGACGAAACGGTCGGAGGAGCGGTCCTGGAGGTGGAACAGCCGGAACCGGCGCATCACCGCCGGGCTCAGATACTGCAGGATGAAGGACTCGTCGCGATGGTTTGCCCAGGCGTCGCGCAGCGTCTCCATCCAGTCGCCGTTGCCGGCAAAGGATGGGAACCAGTCGCGGTCCTCGGCCGTCGGCTCGGTGGCGATCCGCTGGATGTCCTGCATCATCGCGAAGCCGAGCGCATAGGGGTTGATGCCGGGATAGCGCCGGTCGTCGAAATCCGGCTGGAAGACGACGTTGGAATGGCTCTGCAAGAGTTCCAGCATATGGCCTTCGCCGATCCTGCCCTGGTCGTAGAGCCGGTTGATGATGGTGTAGTGCACGAAGGTGGCGCAGCCTTCGTTCATGACCTTCGTCTGGCGCTGGGGATAGAAATATTGTGCGATGACGCGAACGATCCTGAGCAGTTCCCGCTGCCATGGCTCCAGGATCAGACTGTGCTTTTCGAGGAAATAGAGCAGGTTCTCCTCCGGCAGGTTGAGCACCTTCTTGCGTTCGGAGGCGTCGCGCTCGGCCTCCGCCGGATCGCGGTTTTCGGCGACCTGCGGCAGCGTCCGCCAGAGATCGCTATAGGTCTGCTCCTCGTATTCCAGCCGCTCGCGCGCCCTCTCGCGAACCTTTTCGGAGGAAAGCCTCGGTGGCCGGCGATAGCGGAAGACCCCCTGGTCCATCAGTGCGTGGGCGGAATCGAGAATGGCTTCGACGGCGGCGTTGCCGTGGCGCTCCTCGCATTTCATCACGTATTTCTTAGCGAAATCCATGTAGCTGAGGATCGCGCCGGCGTCGGTCCATTGCCGGAAGAGGTAGTTGTTCTTGAAGAAGTGGTTGTGGCCGAAGGCTGCATGCGCGGTCACCAGCGCCTGCATCGCCATGGTGTTTTCTTCCATGAGATAGGTGATGCAGGGATTGGAATTGATCACCAGTTCGTAGGCAAGGCCCCGGTGGCCCTTGCGGTAGTGGTGTTCCTCGTAGGCGAAGCGCTTGCCGAAGGACCAGTGCTGATACATCAGCGGCATGCCGACCGAGGAATAGGCGTCGAGCATCTGCTCGGAGGTGATGATCTCCAGCTGGTTCGGGTAGACGCTGAGGCCCATCTCCTCGAGCGCGACCTGCTCGATCGCGTCATAGGCACGGGACAGGGTGGCGAAGTTCCAGTCCGAGCCCTGGAACAGGAGACCTGAAGTCGCACGTCGAGCCATCCGGTCGTCCCCTCATTTCCGGGTGCGTGTGGCCGGCTGCCGGGCAAAGAGCCTGCGGAAGACCGGGTAGATGTCGGCGGGTTTGGCGATCCGGGTCATCTGGAAGTTCGACTTTTCGCCGTCCACCGTGCGATAGGCTCGCCAGAGGGCAGTGCCGTTGTCTGTCGAGCCGAAGATTTCCGTCTCCCTTTCATCGATAATCTCGACATAGGCATAGTACTGGCAGAGCTTGGTCAGCTTCTCGCGCAGGAGCGCCGCACAATGCTCGCTGTCGCCGATGATATTGTCGCCGTCCGACGCCTGGGCGGCATAGATGTTCCAGATTTGCGAGGGATAGCGGTCCTCGACGATCCTGATCATCTCTTCGAGCGCGGTCGATACGATCGTCCCGCCGCTCTGGGTGCTGTAGAAGAAGGTTTCCTCGTCGACCTCGCGCGCTTCGTCCGTATGGCGGATGAAGACGATGTCGATGCGCTCATAGCGGCGCTTCAGGAACAGATGCAGGAGCACGAAGAAGCGCTTGGCGAGGTCCTTTTCGCGCTCGCCCATCGATGCCGAAACGTCCATCAGGCAGAACATCACCGCATTGGCGTTCGGCAATGGCTGCTGTTCGAAGCGGTTGAAGCGGATGTCGACCGGGTCGACATAGGGGATCCGCCGCCGCTTTTTCTCGATCCTTTCCAGTTCGCTTCGCAGTTCCTTCAGCCGCAGGCGGTCTTTCGCCGAAACCTCGGGCTCGGCCTCCAGTTGCGCGATCTCGTCGGCAATCGCGATCAGTTCCTTCTCCTTCGGCCGGTGCAAGGCCAGGCGCCGGCCGAAACTGTTGCGCATCGTGCGCCCGACATTGATGTTGGTCGGTGTTCCCGCCGTGGCGAAGCCGGCGCGGCGGGGCTTGAAGGTGACCGTTTCCTTGAGGCTGAGCTTGACCATGTCGGGAAGCTCCAGGTCCTCGAAGAAGAGATCCAGTACTTCCTCGCGTGACAGGATGAACTGGAAGTCATCGTCGCTTTCGCCGGTTCCGGGGCGGCCCTTGCCGCCGCCACCGCCGCCCGCTTCCGGCTTCGGCAGCCGGTCGCCCGCCGAAAACTCCTTGTTGCCCGGGAGCACGTAGTTGCGTTCGCCACTGCCGCGGGACGGCTGGAAGGTTGGCTCAGTGGCGCCATCGGTCGGCATCGGCACACCGTGGGCGGCGTCGACGTCGATGATCCTGTCCGATTTGACCTGATCCTTGATGACCCGCTTGAGTTCCTCGCGGGCCCGCTTCAGAAAGCGCTGTCGGTTGCCGAGGCTCTTATCCTTCGGATTGAGCCGCCGGTCGATAAAATTCGGCATATACCAATCCCCTGCTTCGGCATCGTCAGCCCGCCTTGTTGACCCGCATATACCAGTCGACCAGCCGTCGGACCTGGCGCTCCGTGTAGCCGCGTTCGGTCATGCGTTGGACGAACTCGGCATGTTGCTTTTCGGATGCGCTGTCCTTCTTCGAGCCGAAGCTGATAACCGGAAGCAGGTCTTCGACCTGGCCGAACATGCGCTTCTCGATCACGTCGCGAAGTTTCTCGTAGCTCGTCCAGGAGGGGTTGCGCCCATGGTTCTTGGCACGGGTGCGCAGGGTGAATTTCACGACCTCGTTGCGGAAGTCCTTGGGGTTGGCAATGCCGGCCGGCTTTTCGATCTGCGACAGTTCGCTGTCGAGAATTTCCCGGTTGAGGATCTGTCCGGTATCCGGATCCTTGAAGTCCTGATCCTCGAGCCAGGCGTCGGCATAGGCGATGTAGCGGTCGAAGAGGTTCTGGCCGTATTCGCTGTAGGATTCGAGATAGGCTTTCTGGATTTCGTGGCCGATGAACTCGGCGTAGCGCGAGGCCAACTCGGACTTGATGAAGTCGAGATAGCTCGCCTCCGTCTCCTTCGGGAACTGTTCGCGGCGGATCGCCTGTTCCAGGATATACATGAGGTGTACGGGGTCGGCCGCGACCTCTTTGGTGTCGTAGTTGAAGGTTTCCGACAGCACCTTGAAGGCGAAGCGGGTGCTGATGCCGGTCATGCCCTCGTCGACGCCGGCGGCATCGCGGTATTCCTGGACCGATTTTGCCTTGGGATCGGTGTCCTTCAGGTTCTCGCCGTCATAGACGCGCATCTTGGTGTAGAGCGGCGAGTTTTCGTGGCGGGCGAGGCGGGTCGAGACGGTGAAGCGGCTGAGGCTTTCCAAAACCTCCGGTGCGCAGGGGCTCTTCGTCAGCTCGCTTTCGCGCAGCAGCTTCTCGTAGATCTGCCGCTCTTCGGTGACGCGCAGGCAGTAGGGCACCTTGACCACCAGGATACGGTCGAGGAAGGCCTCGTTGTTCTTGTTGTTCTTGAACTGCAGCCATTCCGACTCGTTGGAGTGGGCGACGACGATACCCTGATAGGGGAAGGCGCCGAAGTTTTCGGTGCCGTTGTAGTTGCCTTCCTGTGTTGCCGTCAGCAGCGGATGCAGCACCTTGATCGGCGCTTTGAACATTTCGACGAATTCGAGCAGGCCTTGTGTCGTGCGGTTGAGGCCGCCACTGTAGGAATAGGCGTCGGGGTCCGCCTGGCTGTAGTTTTCGAGCTGGCGGATGTCGACCTTGCCGACCAGCGAGGAAACGTCCTGGTTGTTCTCGTCGCCGGGCTCGGTCTTGGCGATCGCCACCTGGCGCAGGCGCGAGGGTGTCAGCTTGACGACGCTGAATTTGGAGATGTCGCCGTCGACTTCGTCGAGCCGCTTCGTCGCCCAGGGCGAGATCAGGCCGGTCAGCCGGCGTCGGGCGATGCCGTATTTGTCCTCGAGCAGGTCGGCCATGCGGTCCGGGTGGAAGAGGCCGAGGGGAGATTCGAAGACGGGGCTGACCTTGCCGCCGACGGCCAGCGTATAGATCGGTTGCAGCTCCATCAGCTTTTTCAGCCGCTCGGCGAGCGAAGACTTGCCGCCGCCAACGGGGCCGAGCAGGTAGAGGATCTGTTTGCGCTCCTCGAGCCCTTGCGCGGCGTAGCGGAAGTAACCGACGATCCTCTCGATCGTGTCTTCCATGCCGTAGAAATCGGCGAAGGATGGATAGATCTTGACGGTCCGGTTGGAGAAGATGCGACCGAGGCGCTCGTCCGCGCTGGTATCGATCAGGGTTGGATTACCTATGGCTGTGACCATCCGCTCCTGCGCGGTGGCATACATGCTTTTGTCATCGCGACATGCGAGGAGGTATTCCTGAAGGCTGATTTCTTCTTGCGCTGCACTGCTGTAGATCTCCGAGAAGAGATCGAAGACGTCGCATTCGCTCTTTTGCATCATGCTCTCCCGCGGCCGCTGGCTGAGACGGGGATCGCTGCTTATCGGCTCGCTCATTCGAATAAACGGCGTCCCATTCGCAAAGTTCCTTCAGAGTACTCGCTTTCTTGTGATTCTCGAAGGGGTTGCTTTCGATGTTTGAAAGATCGTTACCGCGACATCACGAAATCCTGATCGAGCCGTTGGAAGAAGCGCGGAAAGGCGGCGCAGAGCGCCTGCTCGACGCCCGGCGGCTCCGCTATTCCGCGTGATTGTGACAGCGGGTAGCGTCAGTGGCTGCCCGTTCCTGCCAGGCGGTTGGTGAGGAATGCGAGAGCCGCGTCGCGCATGGTCCGGGTTTCGACATGGCCGACGCCGGGTTCTGCAACCAAAGATATGTCACCGCCGGCGCCGGCCGCCCGATAGGCGGCCAGCGTCTCGGCATAGGCGCGCTCCACGGCCGGCGGTGGCGTCAGCGGATCGTCGAGCCCCACGCAGATCAGTTGCGGCCGCGGCGCGACCAGCCCGGCGATCGCGCCGGTCGATGTCTCGGCGAGCAGGCGGGGCACGGTGAGATAGTGCCCGTGCCGATCATGCGCGCCGGTCTCGATAAGCGAAGCGAAATCGGCAAAGCAGCAGAGATGCGCGGTCGCCGCGATGCGCGTGTCGAGCGCTGCGAGAAAATAGGAAAGCGTGGCGCCCATCGAAATCCCGGTCATGCCGATCCTGTTGGCATCGACATCCTCGCGCGACGAAAGCCAGGTAAGCGCCGCCTGCTGCTCGGCGAGCATCTGGCCGAACAGGGTGCGGCCATACCAGAGGGCTGCTTTGGCCGCGGCGCTTTCGGTGACGTTGGAGCGTTCGCCGAATGTCGGCATATCGATGCAAAGGGTGACGAAACCATGCTCTGCGAGAACAGGGCCAGGTGGTCCGAGCAGCGCCGGCCGGCCATCGAGCAGTTCGCTGGCACCGATCTCGTAGCGTCCGCCATGGGCGTGGGCGTAGAGTATCGCCGGTCGAGGCCCGTCGTTTCCGGGCGGTCGTGTCAGCAAACCGCGGATCTCGGCTCCGTTACGAAGGCTGCGGAAGCGCAGCCTCTCGACAAGGTGGGAGCCTTGCTCGTCCGTCTCACACGCCTCCAGCACGAGCTCTGTATCGGCGAGACCGAGAAGCGTGTGCAGGCGTTCGCGAGAAATGGACATGGGTACAATCTATCGAACCAGCCAGCCGCCGTCGACCGGCAGCACCGTGCCGGTGACATAGCCGGAGGCGGGGGCGGCAAAGAAGAGCACGGCGGTGGCGAGATCATCCGGCGTGCCCCAGCGCCCCATCGGGATGCGGGCGGAGATCTGGGCGTTGCGATCGGGGTCGTTGCGCAGCGCCTCGGTGTTGTCCGTCGCCATGTAGCCGGGCGCAATCGCGTTGACGGTGATGCCGCGCGGCGCCAGCTCGTTGGCCATCGCCTTGGTGAGGCCGGCGATGCCGTGTTTCGAGGCGGCATAGGCCGGCACGCGAATGCCGCCCTGGAAGGTGAGCATCGAGGCGACGTTGACGATGCGGCCGGCGCGTCCGGTCGCAACCATGTGTTTCGCCGCGGCCTGCGACAACAGGAAGGCCGCCTTGAGATTGACGTCGAGAACGCTGTCCCAGTCTTCCTCGGAATAGTCGAGCAGATCGGCACGGCGGATGATGCCGGCATTGTTGACGAGGATATCGATGCCGCCGAGCGCTGACGCCGCCTCGGCGACCACATTGGTCGCATTGAACGGCCGCGAAAGGTCCACGGTCTGCTGGTGGAAGCGCACGCCCGTCTCGTCAACCCGTGCCGCCGTCTCCGGCATCGGCGACGAGCCGATGGCCGCTATGTTTGCGCCGGCGCGTGCGAGGGCCAGCGCCATGCCCTGGCCGAGGCCTGTGCGGGCGCCGGTGACAAGAGCGGTCTTGCCGGTGAGGTCAAACAGCGCGTTCAAGGCGAATCCCCCTGTCGTTGAAAAGATGGATCGGGGCGGCGCTGAGCGACAGCCTGACGTCGTCGCCCTGCGCGAGGTTATGCTGGCCGGGGGCGACGATCAGGATCTTCTGGCCGGCGACGTCGGCGTGCAGCACGGTTTCCGAGCCGAGCGCTTCGACGAGACGGATCTTCGCCGGAATGCTGTTTTCGCCCGCGTCGAGCGTTATGTGATGCGGCCGCACGCCAAGCGTGATCGGCCCTTCGGCCGCGGCCGTGCCATCTGCGATCGGCACCTGCAACTGATGGCCGCCCTTCAGCGTTGCGACCGCCGTGCCGGCGCCGGCCGCTTCCAGCGTGCCCTCGAGGAAGTTCATGTGCGGAGAGCCGATGAAGCCGGCGACGAAGCGGTTGGCCGGCCTGTTGTAGAGTTCGAGCGGCGTGCCGATCTGTTCGATGCGGCCGGCGCGAAGCACGACGATGCGATCGGCAAGCGTCATCGCCTCCACCTGGTCGTGCGTCACATAGATCATCGTCGCCGAGAGCCGGGCGTGAAGGGCCGCAAGCTCGGCGCGGGTCGAGCCGCGCAGTTCCGCGTCGAGGTTCGACAGCGGCTCGTCGAGAAGGAAGGCGACCGGTCGACGCACGATTGCTCGGCCGATCGCGACGCGCTGGCGCTGGCCGCCGGAAAGCTGCCCGGGGCGGCGCTCGAGATAGGCTTCGATCTCCAGCATGCGCGCCGCCTCTCCAATGCGCTCGGCAATCTCCGCCTTCGGCATGCGGGTGTTTTCGAGCCCGAAGGCGAGGTTCTGGCGCACGCTCATATGCGGATAGAGCGCATAGGACTGGAACACCATGGCGAGGCCGCGGTCGGCGGCCGGCACGTCGTTGACCACCTTGCCGTCTATGGCGAGCTCGCCGCCGGTCGGCTTTTCGAGCCCGGCAATCATGCGCAGCAGCGTGGACTTGCCGCAGCCGGACGGGCCGACGAAGACGACGAATTCGCCGTCCTTGATCTCCAGGTTGATGTCATGAAGCACGTCGACGGCGCCGAACGACTTGGTCACATTGGTAAGCTTGATGTGGCCCATGGGTGCCCCCTTATTTCAGTCCGGTGCCGGCGATGCCGGTGGTGATGAAGCGTTGCAGGAAGATGAAGACGAGCACGACGGGGATCATGGTGACAACCGTCATGGCAAGAATGAAATGCCACTGCACGTTCAGCTCGCCGGAATAGATGCTCAAGCCCACCTGCAGCGTATAGAGTTCCTTGCGCGAGAGCACGATCAGCGGCCAGAGGAAGTCGTTCCAGCGCCAAACGACGGAGAAGATCGCCAGAACCGCGAGCGCCGGCGCCGTCAGCGGCAGGATGATGCGCCAGTAGATCTGCCATTCGGACGCCTTGTCCATGCGCGCCGCGTCGATCAGCTCGTCGGGGATCGTCAGCATGTACTGGCGCAGGATGAAGACGCCCGTCGGCGTTGCGACGGTCGGCAGGATTACGCCCCAGAGATTGTTGAAGAGGCCGAGCGCCGAGACGATCGAATAGAGCGGCACCATGATCACCGAGAGCGGAACCATCAGGGTGGCAAGGATCAGAAGCATCGCGAAGGTGCGGCCGCGGAACTCGTATTTGCTGAGCGCGAAGGCGGCCATCGAATTGACGATCAGCGTGATCAGCGTCGCCGTGACCGTCACGAAGACGGAGTTCCAGAGGTAGCGGACGAAGTCGAAATGGGTGAAGGGCTCGCTGTAGTTCGAGGTCGCGAAGGACATGGTGCGCACCGGCGTGCGCTCGGCGATCTTGACCTTGACGATTTCGGTCGGCTTGTCGGGCGAAACCATCTGGCTGACGATGCCGATGCGGCGCACTTCGGCGAGCACCGTCTTGCTGCCATCCGGCATTGTCACCTCGTAGAGGTCGAGCGGCTTGTCGTAGCCTTCGACCGTCGCCTTCTGGGTCACATAGGGCATGATCGTCGGCGGAAATTCGGCAAGCGCTGCCGGCGACTTGAAGGAGGAGCCGACAAGCCAGACGGCCGGGCCGAACATGATGAAGAGACCGCCGATCAGCCAGACCCAGGTGAAGACGTCGGTCCAGTGCCAGCCGCTGCGGCCGCGGCGACGGAAGATGAATTCGGCGACACGGCTCATTTACGGGCTCCCTTCTTCTCGCCTTTGCGGCCAAGGCCGAGCTGGACCAAGGTCAGGACCACCAGCACGGCGCCCATCAGGATCGAGGCGGCGGCGGCAAGGCCGGGATTGCGCAACTGCGTCGCGAAGCCGGTCTCGTAGATGTACTGCGTGATGTAGAGGGTGCTGGTGCCCGGCCCGCCGCCGGTCAGCACATAGACCTCGTCGAAGATCTGCACGGCGCGGATGAGCACGAGCACGATGACGACAAGCAGGTTGGGCATCAGGAGCGGCAGGGTGATGCGCCAGAAGGCGCGCGCAGGCCGGGTGCCGTCCATCTCGGCCGCTTCATAAAGATCCTTTGGGATCGCCTGCAGGCCGGCAAGCAGGATCAGCGTGTAGAAGCCCATATGCGCCCAGATCGAAACGCCGACGGTCGCGGCAAAGGACCAGTTGCGGTCGTTGAGCCAGGTGTAGGGATCGAAGCCGAGGCCGTAGAGCCCGAAATTGAGCAGCCCCTGGCGCTGCAGGATCCACTTCCAAATGAGGCCGACCACCACGGGCGAAAGCAGCACGGGGAAGAAGAACACCGCCCGCCAGAAGCTGCGCGCCATAAGCTCGCGGTTGAGGATCAGCGCCGTGATGAGCGAAAACAGGATCATCAGGCTGACCTGCAGCAGCACGAACCACGCCGTGTTGCCGACGGCCGTCCAGAAGGTGTCTTCCGCGCAGGAGTTCGGGTCGGTGTAGTTGGCGCAGTCGAAGAGCCGTGCATATTGCTCGCCACCGACGAAGCTCCGGTCGGGCAGGAAAAGGGCCGTGCCGCCGGTCATCGAATAGGCGAAATTAATGAAGAAGGGCAAAAGCACGAATACGCCGAAGATCAGCATGTTCGGCAGCAGGAAGAAGGTCGCCATGCCGCCGATGCCGAGCCGACGCTGAACCCAGCGCAGCGGCGCATCGATGGCCGCCATCGCCAGGCGAACGGGGGCCATTGCCGCCTCGCCGAGGCTGGAGCCGGTTCCTTTTGGAACATCTGCCTTCATCGCTTGCCACCTCGCCCGCCGAGTGCACTTTGAAGTGCAACGGCTGTCACCGGATTTTGGTCTGGAGCGCCGCGGGTTCCAATGAGTGCGCGGCGCTCTATCACTTTGATTCTAGAACATCCTTCTGCCTTCGTCAGAAGGCCGATGCTCCCTCCCGCGCAAGAGGAGGGCAAGGCTTTTCCAAGATAACGGTAAGTATTGACTTACGCATGTGCCGACCGATCCGACGGCATGTTGCAGCACGCCGCCGGGAACCGCGCGTCGGTTGTTCCGATCAGTTCCCGGTGTCTTTCACCTTGGTGGCGATATCGGAGTCGATGCGGGCGAAGGCCTCGTCGACCGTCATCTCGCCGGCAGCCGCCTGGCTGACACGGGTGACCAGCGCACCATAGACGGCGTCGGACCAGAGCCAGCCGGGAAGCTTGCGCGCCTCGTCGGAAAGCGTCTTGCTCGCCTCGACGAAGGCGTTGAGCGCCGCCTTCGCCTGGGCGTCGTCGGTCTTGAAGTCGAGGGCCTTGGCGAGCACGCCCTTATGGGCGGGTAGGAACAGGGTTCGCTCGGAGAATTCCTTCACGATCGGTTCGCTCGCAAGGTAGTCCATCACCTTGGCGACTTCGTTCGGGTTCTTGGTGTACTTGACTGCGACGAGACCCGCGCCGCCGGTCATGCCGGTGCAGTTTGCCGGGCCGCAGGGGCTGCCGGTCGCGACCCAGTCGAAGTTTGTGCCGATCTTCGTCGAGAAGTTAGGCACCTGCCAGGAGCCGGAATAGTAGTAGACGAGCTGTCCGTTGATGAAGTCGTCGGCGGCAGCGCGATAGGTCGAGCCCGCGGCGGAAACCCAGACGTCCTTGCTCATCGTGCCGTCGGCGACCCAGCCGACAAAAGTCTTCAGGAAGTTCTTCGAGCCTTCGTCGAGCGGCGCCGGCTTGCCGTCAGCGCTGATATAATTGCCGCCATAGGCGAGGTTCGGGCCGCTCAGGCGATGGCCGGAGCGGTCGAGCGCCATCGGGAAGGGCACCTGCTGGTTTTCCGCCACCTGCTTTGCCGCCTTCGCCCAGTCGTCCCAAGTGGCATCCTTGCCGGGAATGGCGACGCCGGCCTGGTCGAACAGCGTCTTGTTGGCAAAGCCGCCGGCAATGGTGATCTGGGTCATGAAACCGGAGATCTGGTTCGACCCGTCAGGCCGCATCCAGTCCGCCTGGCCGCCGAAGTTCTCGTCCCAATAGGCGGCATCGGCAACGAGCGGCCGAAGGTCGAGCCAATGCTGGCTCTGGGCCTTCAGGTTGGTGACGCGGGCGATATCCGGGCCGTTGCCGGCTTCGAGCTGCACCGGCAGCTGCTCCTTGACGACGCTGTAGGAGACGTTGTCGAGGATGACGTTGATCCCGGGGTTCTCCTTCATGAAGCGATCCAGCAGGTCCTTCAGCACCTCGCCTTCGACGCCATCGGAATACCACATGATGCGCACGTCGCCGGCCATTGCTGCCGTCGACGTCAGCAGCCCGACGGCAAGCGCCGCGAGCATCGTTTTGGTCTTCTTCATTGTCTTCTCCTCCACTTGATCCTTGGACGAGCGTCCTCCCGCTCGCTTGGGACGGCGCCGGCTTCTCCCGGCCGGCGCAATTCTTCGTGCCCTTATCGGGCGGCGAGCATGGTCGCCTCGCCAGCCACGGTGAAATCCTTGGCGGCGATGGTACGCCCTTCGGCCTCGGTCGAACCGTCACTGCGGAAGACCACGCGGCCATAGTCCGGATCGTTGACGACGAAGGCGCCGTCGGCCGTTTCCTCGACCAGGAGCGCAGCAAACCTGGCTTCCGCCTCGGCAAGTTCCCCGGCTTCGCAAACCCTGACGACCCACCGTGTCCTGTGTCCAGCCTGGCGCAGTTCCGCATTGGCCGACGGGCCGTCGGTCACGGGGACCAGCGTGTTGTCGCCGATCAGGACAACGGCGCCGCGGCCGCTGCGGGCCAGCGCGAGTTTGCCACTCACCCTGCTCTCGTCAAATTCGGCGACCGGGAACCAGGCATGGGTGAAATCCGGTTGTTCGCTGACGGTCGAAAAGTCGAGTACGGCCAGCCCCCTGTACTGGTGGGCACGAGGGAGGGTGCCGCAACCACCCCAATAGGATGGCCGGCCGTACCCGAACTGAATGGTTTCGCCCGGATGGTTGATCCAGATCGCCGCTTCCGGCCGCTGGCCAAGGCGCAAATGCAGCACTGTTTCCTGATAGCCCCATTCGTTCCAGCGATAATGCGCCGCCGAGCCCATGGCGAAATGGCGGCCCTTGTAGTGGTAGAGCGCGGCAAAACGGTTTTCGCCCTGGGCGAAGCGCCATTCCTGATGGGTCGCCTCGTCCTGGTGGCAGGCAACGGCGGCGAGCGCTTCCGGTACGACAAGGCCGTGGTCGCGCAGGCAGACGGCAAGCTGGGGCAGCGCGTGTACCCGGCGGCCGTACCAGCCCTTGCTCCAGAGCAGGCGGGCGACACCCGAGAGTTCGAGCGAACGGCCGGCGCAGAGCGTGTGCTCGTAGGAGCGGCCTTGCGCCGCCGTCACCATGCCGTGATGGGCCGAACGCGCGATGATCTCGCAGAGGCGCACGATGCCCTTCTTCGCCCGTTCGGCAATGTCGGCATCCGGCGAAAGGGCCGCCAGTGCCGTCAGGCCCTTGAGGTCGATCGGGAAATAGGGGGCCGAGTTGAACTCCGCCATTTCCCAGGCCTCGAAGTGATCCAGCCAGGCGCGGACGCGGGTAGCACCGACGGCGCTTTGCTCGCTTCCCTTGCGGCCCGAGCGGCGGAAGGTTGCCTCCGGGAAGAGGTGACCGGCAAGATAGGCGGAGGTGTGGAACAGAAGCGCGTGGTTTTCGGAGAAATACCACTGCACGTCGTTGCCCGGCTCATCCATCCAGTAGCGGAAACCAAGGATCGCCTGGTCGATGCGGCCGCGGGTCTTTTCGCCGATATCTTTCCCCCAACTCGCGCGTGACCAGATCAGCGGCACCAGCGAGAAGTCGGCGCAGTCGTGGCAATCCTCGATCGAGGGCAGGATCTCCTCGATCATCGCATCGGTGTCGGCGCCGCCGCGACCGCTGGCAAGCCGTGCAAAAGCACGAACCGTATCGCGCTCGGAAAAGCCGGAGATCTCGTCGAGCGTTTCGGTGATCCGGGCGACAAGAGTTTCCGCCGGTTTGCCCTGGCGGCCGGCATGGCAGATCTCGACGCCGAGCGAGCGCGAGGCGACGAAGCCGCCGGCATCAAGCGTGATGCGGAAATGGCGGAAATCGGCCGGCGTCTCCTCCGATGGTCCGATCACCAGCCTCTTGTCGCCGGCCTTCAGCACGAAGTCGTGGTCGAAGCGTTCGGTCGACATGAAGTCGCCTTCGACCGCGACATTGACCTTGACGTCGAGCGGCAGGGCGGCTGCGAAGAGAAGCGTGATGTCGCCTTCGAAGTAGGCGGTGCGGTCGAAATGCATGCCGTCGAGCGCGGTTTCGATGTCGGCTGCGGCGGCACTGGCGCAGGGAACGGGCAGTGCCACGCGGGCGATCGGGCCGGAGAGATAGTCGAACTGGAAGAAGTAACGCGCATCGCGTTCGGCGAGATCATCAAAGAAGATCGTGACCTCGTTGAGCCCGGCCTGAAGCGGCAGCTCGAATTCGGCCTTGGCTTCGAGGTTGCGGCTATAGGGTGCCATCCAGCCGATTTCGGCTCCGTTCAAGAAGACAACCGCGCCGCCGCATGTGCCAAGGCGGATCTTCGCGGTTCCTGCCGTGTCGGCCTCGATCGAGGTGCGGGCCCAGGTGGCAAGCCGTGTCGGCCGGAACCAGAAGCCCGAGAGATCGAGCCGCGGCGAGCCGAAGGGCAGCCACCAGCGGCTGGCCTCGAACGTGCCGCGCACGTCTGGCCGCTTGCCGCGGTAGCGTTCGGCGAAGATCGTCCGGCAGGGATACTCGTGCGGAATGAAGTTCTTGTGCTTGGTCAGGAAGAAGAAGGGATCCATTTCGCCCTTCATCGGCTGGTCCGGCACGTCGAAGCGTTCCTCGGCGATCGCGCCGAGCTGCCAGTAGCCGATGGCCTGCCCTGGAACGA
Source organism: Ensifer adhaerens (assembly GCF_002007205.1). Taxonomy (GTDB): domain Bacteria; phylum Pseudomonadota; class Alphaproteobacteria; order Rhizobiales; family Rhizobiaceae; genus Ensifer; species Ensifer adhaerens_D. The sequence continues at coordinate 269,795 of NZ_LAZS01000008.1, read as the reverse complement.
GGTTTTTCTTCAGATGGAAAATCGGATCGCTCATTTCAGCTCAGCCAAGGCTACGGGGGTGACGTCGTTGTATTCCTGGTTTTCGCCGGTCATGCCCCAGACGAAGGCATAGGGCCCGGTGCCGGCGCCCATGTGGATAGACCAGGCCGGTGACAGCACCGCGTCACAGTCAGCGACGATCAGGTGCCGGGTCTCGTCCGGCTCGCCCATCACGTGGACGATCCGGTCCTCGGGCGCCATGTCGAAGTAGCAATAGGCCTCCATCCGCCGCTCATGCACATGCGGCGGCATGGTGTTCCATGCGCTGCCTTCGGCGAGATCGGTGATGCCCATCAAAAGCAGGCAGGAAGGCATGACTTCCGGATGGATGTACATGACGAGGCGGCGCCTGTTCGAGCGCTTGACGTCGCCGAGTTCGATCGCCTTTGCCTCTGCCTTCCGGATCAGCCGGTGCGGCAGGTCGGCGCCGGCGGGCACCGAGTTCATGTAGAAGCGTGCAGGCCTGTCGGCGGTTTCGCTCGAAACGACGATCTCCTTCGCGCCGCGCCCGACATAGAGCACGTCGCGGTTTTCGAGCACGAAGCTCTTGCCGTCGACCGTGATGGTGCCGGTGCTGCCGAGATTGGCGATGCCCATCTCGCGCGCCGAAAGCAGGTAGGGCGTGCCGATATCGGCGCCCGATCCGAAGGAGACGCTTTTCGTCTTCGGCATGGCGCCGCCGAGGATCAGCCGGTCGACATGGGTGTAGGTGAAGTTCACCGCGTCCTCGGCAAAGAGATCGCTGATCAGGAATTCGCGGCGAAGCCGCGCCGTGTCGTAGGTCTTGATGTCTTCGGGATTGGCCCCGTAGAGAACCTTCATCGTCATGCTGCCTGTCCTTCCGCGCCGACATGCTGCAGGGCTTCGGACAGGCACAGGATTGCCAGTGCCTGGCCGTAGCCCGTCGGCTGAATTGGGATGTCCTTGTAGAATTGCAGGTCGTGGCCCATGCGCGTGCCGTAGGAGACGTTGAGCACCGTGCCGGTCTCGTCGATGTTGCGCATCACCGCGTCCAGCGCCCGCAGACCTGCGGCGCGCCAGGCAGGGGTGCCGTAACCAAGGCGATAACCCTTGAGCAGGCCGTAGCCGATGCCGGCGGTGGCCGAGATCTCTTCATAAGACGATGCGTCGTCGAGCAGCGTGCGCCAGGCGCCGGACGCTGTCTGCAGCGGCAGAAGCGCCTCGACCTGGGTGACAAGCACGCCGCGCAGATACTCTTTCACTGGCGCCGCAATCTCAGCGAGGTCGAAGAGATCGAGCATGCCGGCGGTGATCCAGGCATTGCCGCGCGCCCAGCGCGCCCGGGCGAAATTGTGCCGGCCGTCGAAGGTCCAGCCGTGGAACCAGAGGCCCGAATGCGTGTCGGCAAGATAGCGTGCATGGACGAGGAACTGCCGTGAGGCCTCGTCGATCAGTTCGCGCCGGCCGCTCGCCTGGCCGTAGGAGGCAAGGAAAAGGGCGACCATGTAGAGCGTGTCGTCCCAGAGCTCGTTGTCGTTGACCTTGTCGGAGACATGGTGCTCGAAGCCGCCTTCCGGCGTGCGACCCATTTCGCTCATCACCCGGTCTGCCCACTCGTCGAGCAAGGGCTTCCAGCGAGGGTTCCCGGTCTTTGCCCAGAGCACGGAGAGGCCGAGCATCGGCGCCGTGGTGTTGACGTTCAGCTCGGGAAGGCCTGCTGCCAGACGCCCCTCGTACCAAGTCTCGATAAGCGCGCGGATATCGTCGCGGCCGGTAAACTGCCAGAGCTTGATCAGGCCATAGAGGCCGACGCCTTGCGGCCATTCCCAGCTGTCGAAACTGATGTAGTCGCCCGCGGTCCCGTCGAGGTTCGGCTCGTCGAACCGTCCGTCGTGCTTGAGACCGGTCATGCCGCCGACAAGGCGATCGAGACCCGTGCGAATGTCGTGGGCATTCAGGCCCATGGCGTTCCTCCTCCTCAGCCGCTCTTCCCTCGGCTTTCTTGAGAGAGATAAAGGCATGACGTTTTTTCTTGCGCAATATGAAAATTTTTCTCAGTATTGTGGCAAGGGAGGATCGGGATGACCGTCAAACCGTTGGCCGGCAAACGCGGCAGGAAGAGCAAGAAGGTCCGGCTGGAGGATATCGCCGAAGCTTGCGGCGTTTCCCTAAGTACGGCGTCACGCGCCTTGGCGGGTGAAAAAGGCGTGCGCGCGGAAATCCGCCAGAAGGTGCTGGAGGCGGCAAAGAACGCGAACTACGTGATCCCGACCGCGGTGGCCGGGCAAAAGGTCATCGTGGCGGCGTCGAGTGCTGCGATGATCGACTATGTGCGTAACCAGTTCACCCACTATGTGTTGGAGGGGCTGAAAGAACGGGCACAGGCGCTGGATCTCGAAATCGTCACCCGGCCGATTGCCGACCGGAGCGAAGAGCTCGCCGTGCTTGCCGAGGCAGAGAGCGACGAACAGGTTGCCGGCCTCTTGTTTCTGACGATCGACGACGAGGGTATGCTGGCGGCCACCCGCGGCTTCGACAAGCCGGTGGTGCTTTTGAACAGCGACGACCCGTTCATGCGGCTGTCGAGCGTCACGCCCTGCAACCGCTCAAGCGCACGGCTTGCGACCGACCACCTGACCGAGCTCGGACACGAGCGCATCCTGTTTCTGATGCGGCCCGGTCGCCGCACGATCGAGCGGCGTTACGAGGGCTGGCGCGATGGCTTGCTGGCGAAGGGCCTGCCTATAGACGACGACTTGCTCGTCACTGTCGAGGACTGGCTGCCGGAACTGGCAATGCAGGCGCTGATGCAGCGGATCGCCGATCGGGGTCTGGACTTCACAGCTGTGCTCGCCGCCGGTGACAGTCTTGCGGTCGGCGCTATGGTGGGCATTCAGCAGAAGGGCTTTTCGGTTCCCGGCGACGTCTCGGTCATGGGCATGGACGACCTGCCGCAGGCAGCCTTCCTCAACCCGCCGCTGACGACGATGCACATCCCGATGCGCGAGATCGGCTCGGTCGCGCTCGATCTCCTGCGCGACACGCTTTCAGGCATTCCGGCGCCACCACGGCGGGTGGAGCTAGCCTGTCATCTGGTGCCGCGGGCCTCGACGGCGCCGCCGCGCGGCGCCTGAACCGACACCATGGCGACGGGTTTGGCCGTCGCTATCGCGTCGCGATCCTCAGGAGAGCCAGGCCGGCAACCGTGCCGGAACACGCCCGGTCAGAGCCGCCTGGACACAATCGGCGAGGCTGCCGAAGCGAACGGCGCGGCCGGAAAGGCCGGGGCCGTAGTGGGCGTATTTGCCGGAATTGGTCATCAGTGCCCGGGTCCTGGTCGGGAAGACCGGTTCGGAGATCGAGCACCAGCAGAGATCCGGCAAGACCTGGATGCCGCTTGCTTCCAGGCGTGAAAGCAGACCTTCGTCCCTTGCTGCGGCAATCGCGTCTCGTCCGGCGGTCACGATGACGGCGACATTTCCATCGCGCTTGCGGCCGTCGAAAGCGACTGCCAGAGCGCGGCATTCCTCAAGCGACGCATGCGGGCTGCCGATGGCGACAAGTTCGACCTCCGCCGGACCTTCGTTCAGGAGCGACCATGCCGCGGCCATGTCGGCGCGCGTGATCTTGGTGCGGTCGGCATTCTCGGCCGCGGCACCTTCCGCTTCCGGGGTTACGCCCTCCACGTGCAGCATGGGTGCTGCGGAGGTGGTGCCGAAGGCGGCGCAGAGCGCCTTCAGGTCGTCGCGCGAGGGCTTTGCCGATGCAAGACCGCGCAGCAGCGGGATGCGGTCGGGCGCGGCCTTGCCGGCGAGATAACCGATCAGCGGCCAGAAGGCATCGTCGATGTTCTCAGGCAGTTCCACGTCGATGACGCGCGTCGCCTTGCGCGGCTGGTCGAGATAGACACCCGAGAGCGGCGCACGAGCGGTGAGCGCGATGCAGAGGTCGAGAAAGTCGGGGTGTTTGGCAGTGCGCGCGCCGAGCACCGTATTGGCGAATATGACGGCGTTCGATTCCGCCCAGGCGATGGATTCGCCCGCCTTCGGGGCGCTGTCGAGCAGATAGGGCGAGCAGGTGAAGGTCGGGCGGCAGCCCATGCGCACATAGGCATCGGCAAGCCTTGCGGCCGGGTCGCCGAAGCTTTCCGGCACGCCCTGCGCCTTCCAGTTTGCGCGATCGACCGAGATCGCATTCATCGTCGTCGGCACCCGGACCTTCGCGCCCATGGCGGCCATCTTTTCGGCAAAGGTAAGATTGGCGGGGCTCGCATAGATGCAGCCGTCGATATGGCCCTGGACGACGTCGATAAGCTTTTCCGCGCCCTGCTGCGCGGCCATCGCCGCGATGATGCGCATCGCCTGCTGCACGGCGATGCCGTCGCGGCCATCGAGCATGGCGCGATCGTTTTCGCTGAGGTCGAGAGCCGTCGTCGCCGGCGGGGCGACCGGGATCGTCAGGCCGTCGGCCTCGATCGCCCTAGCGCTGATCCGTGCCGACTTTGCCTGTGAGAGCGCCTTGAAGGCGTCGCGCGAAAGGCGTAGTACTGGCAGTGACTTGCCGAACATTTCGGCCGCGATCAGCGCGCCGAGCGTCAGCACGTCCTCGGCTTCCGAGAAGATCAGGGCCGCCGGTGCGCGGCCGGTCAGCGCCATGTCGAGCAGCACACCCGAACCGGTGCAGGAACCACGGCTCGACGGCATCATCAGGATGCCGCCGCTAAGACAGAGATCGTGCAGCGGATGGTGCACGTCGATCACCCGGCCCGTCGCCGGATCGACCCCGCCCCAGAAGCTCAGCGCCTCCTCGGTGGCGATGATGGGGCCATCGGCGGAGCCGGAGAGAATGCTGCGGGCGGAGATCGATTGGGTCATTTTACGACAAATCCATGAGCAAAGGGGTCGCGGTCATCGATGAAGATCGTGTTGATGCCGGTCATGCGGGCCCAGCCGGCGATCGAGGGAATGATGGCATCGCGGTCGGCGACCTTGGTCGCTGCCTCGACGCGGCCCTTGAACAGCGAGCCGATGATCGACTCGTGCACGAACTCGTCGCCGACCTTGAGCTTGCCTTTGGCGGCAAGCTGCGCCATGCGCGCCGATGTGCCGGTGCCGCAGGGCGAACGATCGATCGCCTTTTCGCCGTAGAACACGGCGTTGCGCGCATGCGCCTCGGCCTTGGTCGCCTTGCCGGTCCACTGTATGTGGCTGAGGCCCTGGATCTCGGGATGCTCCGGATGCACGAACTCGTATTTCGCGTTGAGTGCCGCCCGCAGCTTCGGGCTCCAGCCGACGAGTTCGCCGGCCGTGTGGTCGGCCATGTCGCGAAAGTTCTTCTGCGGCTCGACGATGGCGTAGAAATTGCCGCCATAGGCGACGTCGACGACGATCTCGCCGAGACCCTCGACTTCAGCCGTCAGCTCTTCGGCATAGAGGAAGCCCGGCACGTTGGTGAGACGCACTTCCTCGACGAAGCGGCCTTCCTGGCGGTAGGTGATGTCGACCTTGCCGGCCGGCGCGTCGATCGAAAGTTTGCCCGGTTCGCGCGGGGTGATCAGGCCGTTTTCGATCGCCATGGTGATGGTGCCGATCGTGCCGTGGCCGCACATCGGCAGGCAGCCCGACGTTTCGATGAAGAGCACGGCGACGTCGCAGTCCGGCCGGGTTGGCGGATAGAGGATCGAGCCCGACATCATGTCGTGGCCGCGCGGCTCGAACATCAGGCCGGTGCGGATCCAGTCGAACTCGCGCAGGAAATGCGCCCGCTTCTCCAGCATGTTGGCCCCTTCGAGCCGCGGTCCGCCGCCGGAAACGAGGCGGACCGGGTTGCCGCAGGTGTGGCCGTCGATGCAGGAGAAGGTGTGGTTGGCCATGGATTAAACTCTATCAGAAACGTTGAGGCGAGAAGGAACTGATGTCGATCGCCGGCCGCTGGCCGGTGAGCAGATCGGCGACCAGCCGGGCGGTGCCGGCCGATTGGGTGAGGCCGAGATGGCCGTGACCGAAGGCGTAGACGACGCGGCCGGTGGCGCGGGCGCGGCCGATCGCCGGCAGGCTGTCGGGCAGCGACGGGCGGAAGCCCATCCACTGTACGCCGCCTTCGCTCTTGAAGCCGGGCAGGAAGGTCTGAGCCTTCTTCAGCATGGCCTCCGAGCGGCGATAATTCGGCGGCAGCTTCAGGCCGCCGAGTTCGACGGCGCCGCCGACGCGGATGCCGGTCGAGAGCCTGGTCACGACGAAGCCATGGCCGCCGAAAGTAACCTGGGTGCGCAGGTCGAAGGCATCCTGCGGCAGCGTGGTGTTGTAGCCGCGCTCGGTTTCGAGCGGAATGCGCTCGCCGAGTGTGCGGGCGACCTGGTGCGAGAAGGCGCCGGCCGACAGCACCACCTGGTCTGCACGCCGCGTTTTGCCGTCAGCCGTCAGTTCGACGCCGCCATCGACTGGCTTCAGCGCCGTCACCTCGGCCCGTTCGATCGTGCCGCCCTTGGCGCGGAAATGGTCGGCGAGCGCCAGCGTATAGAGCTTCGGATCGGCGATCGAGTACCAGCCGGGCGTAAACGTGCCATGGGTGAAGCGCGGCGCAAGGCCGGGCTGGATCTCGGCCATTTCAGCCGCACCCATATGGCGGAATTCGATGCCGTGTTCAGCCCGCGCCTTCCAGCCCGCAAGAGACGCTTTCAGCTCGCTCTCGCTTTCGTAGACCTGGAGATTGCCTTCCTTGCGCAACATCGGCAGCGTGCCGGTCTCCGCCAGGAACGGTTCCAGCTCCGCCTTGGAGAGGTCCATGATCGCCGTCTGCGCGGTCGTCGAGTGCGCGACGCGGCCAGGCGAGCAGGCGCGCCAGAAGCGGAACATCCAAGGGGCGATCTGCGCCGCATAGGCCGGCGGCACGCTCAAGGGGCCGAGCGGGTCGAGCAGCCACTTCGGCGCCTTCTTGAGGATGCCGGGCGAAGCGAGCGGCAGGATGTCGGTGAAGGCGAAAGCCCCGGCATTGCCCGCCGAGGCACCTGCTGCCGGGCCTTCCCGGTCGAGCACGGTGACGGAAAGTCCCCGTGCCTGGGCGGCGATGGCCGCAGAAAGGCCGACAACGCCGGCGCCGATGACGATGACGTCAGGCTGAACTGCATCCTTCATGATCGGCTCAGTGCGTCGCTGCCAGGAACTTCTGGAGTTCCGGATCCTTCGGCGCGCCGAAGAGCGCTTCCGGTGCGGCGATTTCCGCCATCACGCCCTTGTGGAAGAAGGCGACGCGGTCGGAGACCTCGCGAGCGAACTTCATCTCGTGCGTGACGCAGATCATCGTCATGCCCTCGGACGCCAGCATGCGCAGCGTGTCGAGCACTTCGCCGACGAGCTGCGGGTCGAGTGCCGAGGTCACTTCGTCAAACAGCATGTATTCCGGCGACATCGCAAGCGCGCGGGCGATCGCCATGCGCTGCTGCTGGCCGCCCGACATGCGGGTTGGATAGACGCCGAGCTTCTCGCCGAGGCCGACGTGGGTCAGCTGCTTTACGGCGTTCTCCTCGGCCTTTTCCTTGGAGAGGCCGAGCACCTTGCGCGGCGCCAGCATGACGTTTTCAAGCACGGTCAGGTGCGGGAAAGCATTGAACTGCTGGAAGACGATGCCGAGCTTGCTGCGCAGCTTGTTGAGGTTTGTTGACTTCGCGTGGACCTCGGTGCCGTCGACGAGGATGCGGCCGGCATCGATCGGCTCGAGACCGTTGATGCAGGTAAGCAGTGTCGATTTGCCGGAACCGGAGCCGCCAATGATGGTCAGCACCTCGCCCTTGTTGACGGTGAGGTCGATGCCTTTGAGAACCTCCAGCGAGCCGAAGGATTTGCGAACGTTCTGGATCTCAATCATTGGACCACCGTTTTTCAAGGTAACCGCCGAGCCGGGCGATTGGGAAGCTGATGAGGAAGTAGATGGCGCCGCAGATCAGAAGGATCAGCAGCGGTTCCTGCAGGCGGGTGACGAGCACCTGCGAGGCGCGCAAGAGTTCGATGAGGCCGAGCCAGAGGACGAGGGCGGAGTCCTTCATGACTCCGAGCGTCAGGCCGATCCAGGACGGCAGCGAAACGCGGGTCGCAAGCGGCGCCACGATGTAACGCATGTCCTGCCACCAGGTCATGCCGAGCGAGCGGGCGGCACGGCGCGTCGTCGGCGGAACCGACGAGATGCCGCCGCGCACGATTTCGGTGCAATAGGCGGCCGTATAGAGCGACAGCACCACGCAGGAGGTCGTGAACGGCGCCCAGCCGAGCTTGGCGATCGCCTGGAAGGCGTTGGCAAGGACGAGCTGGATGAGCAGCGGCACCGAGCGGAAGACGTCGAGCACGAAGGTGAGCGGGGCGGCCCAGTAGGGGCCGACCTGGTTGCGCACGACGCCGAAGATGATGCCGAGCACCGTGCCGGCGGTAACCGAGACGGCGGTGACTGCGAGCGTCATCAGGGCGCCTTGCAGCAGGAAGCCGAGATCAGCGAGGGTGAGGGCGGTATTGAACATCTCTCACCTCTCCTTAGTAGCGGAACATGCGCGCGGCGAGCAAGCGTGCCCCGAGCGTCACGGCCTTGGCGATCAGGTAGTAGATGACAGCCGCGATCGCGAAGAATTCGAAGGTGCGGAACGAACGGGCGTTCAGTTCCTGGGTGATGCCGGCCAGGTCGGTGTTCATGCCGACGGTGACGCCAAGCGAGGTCATCAGGATTGCCCAGACCATCTGGTTGGTCACCGGCAGGAAGGCGATGCGCAGCATCTGCGGCAGCACGATGTAGCGGAAGGCCTGAACCGAGGTCATGCCGAGGGACCGGCCGGCTCGCGCCTGGGTATCCGGAATGGCCTTGAGCGCGCCGCGGAAGTTTTCCGCAAGATAACCGGCATTGTTGAAGGCGATCCCCGCGAGCAGCGCCGTATAGGGGCTCAAATGGATGCCGAAATTGCCGAGCCCGAAGTGGGCCATGTAGATCTGGAACAACGCCGGCGTGTTGCGGGCGATCTCGACCCAGGCAGTGGCAAAACCGCCGAGGATGCGATTGCCCGACAGGCGGCAGGCTGTCAGCGCGAGCGCCAGTGCCAGGCCGATGACCATCGAGAGCAGAGCCACCTGCAGGGTGACCAGCGCTCCATCGAGCATCTGCGGCAGGGCTTTGAGCGCCTGGTTCCAATGGAAGGTATAACTGAACATGTTTCGTCTCACCTCTTCGGAAACGAATAGCGGCGCGAAGCTATACTTCGCGCCGCGAGATGAACGGCATATTAGCGGTAAACGCCCTTGGCCGTAAGGTCCGGAAGCTCGCCGCCGACCCACTTTTCGTAGAGCTCTGCGTAGCGGCCGGTGCGGACCTGCTGGTTGATGAAGAGGTTGAGGAAGTTGACGAAGCCGTATTCTTCGCGGTTGGTGAAGAGCGCGACGTAGTCGGTGTCGAACGGCGCCTTGCCGACGACGGAGATGCCGGCGAACTTGCCGCCCTTGACGTTGGCCTGGGCAACCGTCGAGGTCGAAACCGTGGCGTCGATCTGGCCCTGGCTGAGCGCGAGGAAGACGTCGGCCTGGGTCTGGTACGGACGGAACTCGCCAGCACCCCATTCCTTGACCTGCTTTTCGAGCGCGATCGCTTCGAACGTGCCGGCGGTGGCGCCGACGACCTTGCCCTTCATGTCTTCGAAGGACTTGACGCCCGACTTTTCGTTGGCGGTGACGGCCATTTCGAAGGCGAAGTAGGGGATCGTCATGCCGACGGTCTTGGCACGCTCAAGCGTGTCCGAGGTGGAGGCAACGCCGACGTCGACACGGCCCGACATCAGAGCGGGAATACGCTCCGGGAACGGGGTTTCGACGATTTCGGCGGTGACGCCGAGTGCCTTTGCGAGGTCGTTGCAGTAATCGACGTCAAAACCGATCGGGTTGTTGTTCTCGTCGCGAGAACCCATCGGCGGGAAGTCGAGCACGACTGCGCAACGCAGCGTACCCGAGCCGATGACGTCATCCAGCTTGTCGGCATGGGCCTGGCTGGTCAGAGCAGCGGCCGCAACGAGGCCGAGCGCGAGCACCGAAGTCTTCATTATCTCTCTCCCTGAAATGAGTGCCGTTTGACGGCTGAGGCACTATTCCGTTTTAGAGAGCACAAATCAATAGAAAAATACAATTAGTATACAAAAAGTATAAGTTCATAACGCAAAACGCGCGTGGGCATCCCATTTGTTTCGCCAAATGAGATGCCCACGAAGCGATCTGTCGTGTCAGCAGAGTGCGGGCGGCAAGCCGCCCGCCATTTTCCCCGCGCGTTTTAGCCCTGGAAATCTTCGGGCAGCAGGCCTTCCGGCATGTTCTGGTAGGCAACCGGACGCAGGAAGCGGCGGATCGACATCGTGCCGACACTGGTGGCGCCGAAGTTGGTCGAGGCCGGGTAGGGGCCACCATGGACCATGGAATCGACCACCTCGACGCCGGTCGGGAAGCCGTTGACGAGCACGCGGCCGGCCTTGCGCTCGAGGATCGGGCGCAGACGCCGGGCGGTCTCGAGGTCGGCCTCGTCCATGTGGATCGTGGTGGTCAGTTGCCCCTGGAACCCGCGGGCGAGCTGCTCCATCTCGCCGGTCGAACCGACGCGGATAACGAGACCGAGCGGGCCGAAGACCTCTTCGCCGAGCGCATGGTCGGCGAGGAACTGCTCGCCTGACGTTTCGAACAGGTTCGGCGAGGCGGAGCGGCCGGAGGGTTCCGTCGTCAGAAGCGGCTTGACGGCGTTGCGGCTCTCGAAATGCGCCTTGCCGTCGTGATAGGCCTTGCCGATGCCGTCGGTGAGCATCGTCTGCGGTGCCACCTTGCCGAGCGCTTCGACGGCGGCCGTGGTGAAGCGGTCGGCGTCAGCGCCTTCGACCACCACGGCGATGCCGGGATTGGTGCAGAACTGGCCGGCGCCCATGGTCAGCGAGCCCGCCCAACCCTGACCGAGCGTTTCGGCGCGTGCCTTCAGCGCCTCCGGCAGCAGGAACATCGGGTTGACCGAACCGAGTTCGCCGAAGAACGGGATCGGTTCGGGACGCGCGGCGCAGAGATTGAAGAGGGCACGGCCACCGGCGAGCGAACCAGTGAAGCCGACGGCCTTGATCAGCGGATGCTGCACCAGCGCTTCGCCGACCTGGCGGTTGCCGCCCTGGATCAACGAGAAGACGCCCGGGTGAACGCCGGTCTTGCGGATTGCGGCTTCGACGGCCTCGGCGACGATTTCGCCGGTGCCCGGATGGGCCGAATGACCCTTGACGACCACGGGGCAGCCGGCAGCAAGCGCCGCTGCGGTGTCGCCACCAGCGGTCGAAAACGCGAGCGGGAAGTTCGAGGCCCCAAAGACGGCGACCGGGCCGATCGGGCGCTGGATCAGGCGGATTTCCGGGCGCGGCGCCGGCTGGCGCTCGGGCAGGGCCGCGTCGAAACGGCGGTCGAGATATTCACCCTTTTCGATGTGGTCGGCGAAGAGGCGAAGCTGGCCGGTGGTGCGGCCGCGTTCGCCCTGGAGGCGCGCTTCCGGCAGGCCGGTTTCCTGGCTGCCGATCTCGGTGATGGCTTCGGCGCGTGCCTCGATCTCGTCGGCAATGGCGCGCAGGAACGCGGCGCGCTCGGCGCGGGTCGAATAGCCGTAGCTCAGGAAGGCTTCTTCGGCGGCTTCAGCCGCGCGGTTGACGAGCTCCACGGTGCCGGTGGCGAACTGATGGACCGGACCATGGGCGGGTGCCGATGCGAAGGTGCCCGCGCCGTCGAGCCATTCGCCGGCGACAAGGTGTTTTCCTTTGGGGGTGAAGGCCATCTGCCGATCCTTTCGTTCGATCCCGGATTGCCTTTTGTGGCGGAGGGGATCATGGCTGAATTGCACTTGTCGGATCTTTGTATACTATATGTATGCAGAACATCAATCGCCTGACTGGCCCTTCCGGATCAGGCGCAGCATTTGAGAGGGAGAGAGATGAGCGAAACCAATACCCTGACGATCGCAGCACTTTTCGAGCGCGTCGAGGCGATTTTCCTGAAGGCGGGGCTCAACGCCGTCCAGGCCGGTGCGCTTGCCCGCGTGATCGTCGCCGGCGAGCGTGATGCCTGCAAGTCGCACGGCGTCTACCGCATCGAAGGGGCACTGCGCACCGTCAAGGCCGGCAAGGTGAAGCCGGACGCGGTGCCGGCGCTCGACGCGGGCGAAGGTTCGGCCATCGTCAAGGTCGACGCCAAGGGCGGTTTTGCCAATCCGGCCTTCGAGCTCGGCCTGCCGGTGCTTGCCGAGCGCGCCCGTTCGCTCGGGATCGCGGCGCTCGTCATCAACGACTGCACCCATTTCTCGGCACTCTGGCCGGAAGTGGAAGGCCTGACGGGCGAAGGCCTTGCCGGCCTCGTGATGTGCCCGAGCTATGCGACCGTTGCGCCGACCGGCGGCAACAAGCCGCTTCTCGGCACCAATCCCTTCGCCTTCGGCTGGCCGCGCCAGAACAAGCCGCCCTACGTCTTCGACTTCGCGACTTCGGTTGCCGCCCGCGGTGAGATCGAACTGCACCGCCGCGCCGGCAAGCCCTTGCCCGAGGGCTGGGCGATCGATGCCGAAGGCAACCCGACGACGGATCCGGACGCGGCGCTCGCCGGCGCCATGCTGCCCTTCGGCGGCCACAAGGGCTCGGCGATCGGCACGATGGTGGAACTCCTCGCCGGCATCATGATCGGTGACCTGACGAGCCCGGAAGTGCTCGATTATCTCGGCACGACGACGCTTGCCCCCTTCCATGGCGAACTGATCGTCGCCTTCTCGCCCGAAAAATTCGCGGCCGGACGGCCGGGCAATCCCTTCGCGCGTGCCGAAATCCTGTTCGAGGCGATCGTCGGCCAGGGCGCCCGCCTGCCGTCGCAGCGTCGCTTCGTGGCGCGCGCCAAGTCGGAAGCCGAAGGTGTCGTTCTCAACACGGCTGAAATCGAGCAGCTCGAGCGGCTGCTTGCTCTTGGACTGGACGCCGTCGCGTAAGCCACGGCTAACCTTTTCGTCGGTCATCGACCCGTCGAGACTGCCAAACGAAAAAGGCCCTCCAACCGGAGGGCCTTTTCTATTTAAGTGCTGATCGAGCGATCAGGCCTTGTACTTCTGGACGGCGCCCGGGAGCTTGCTCCACTCGGCATACCAGGCGGTGAACAGCTTGAACTGGGCTTCGACGTAGCCGCGCTGGCTGTCGGAGAGAACGTCGCTCTCGTTGAAGTGCAGCGTGTATTCCTTGTCGCCCTTCAGCACCATCATGTGCTTGAAGTAAAGAACGAGGTCCGGGCCTTCGTCGAAAGAGGAGAGCACGGCAAGCGCCTGCTCCAGTTCCAGTGCGCGCTGGCGGGCGTCGACGTCGCCTTCGGCGGCGGCACGCGACAGGTTGCACATGTGGATGACTTCCTTCGGCAGAACGCAGCCGATGCCGGTGATGGCACCCGTTGCGCCGCAGTTGACGAAGCCGTGGAAAACGGCCGTGTCGACACCGATCATCAGCGAGACGCCATCGTCACGGCTGGTGATGTTCTCGGCCGCATAACGCATGTCGGCAGCGCCGCCGAATTCCTTGAAGCCGACGAGGTTCGGATGTTCGGCGCGCAGCGCGAAGAACAGGTCGGCGCGGGTGGCGAAGCCGTAGTACGGGCTGTTGTAGATGACAGCAGGCAGGCTCGGGGCGGCCGAGAGAATGGCCTTGAAGTGGTTCTTCTGGGCAGCGACGACCGAACCACGGGAAAGCACGCGCGGGATGACCATCAGGCCGTGGGCGCCGACCTTCTCGGCATGTGCCGCGTGAGCGACGGCCGAAGCGGTGTTGACGGCGCCGGTGCCGACGATGACAGGGATGCCGGCCTTGACGAGGCGCTCGACGCCCTCCATGCGCTGCGCATCGGTCAGGAGCGGCCAGTCACCCATCGAGCCGCAGTAGACGACGGCGGACATGCCTTGAGCGATCAGCTCCTTGCCCTTGCGCACCAGCGCGTCGAAATCGGGCGTGCGGTCTTCCTTGCAGGGGGTCATCAGCGCCGGGATGACGCCGGTGAAAATCTGAGCCTTCATCTGAAACTCCTCTCGGGCTTTGTCTTCAGGGCAGCGGCGCACCTACGCCCCTGCCTTTGATCCAGACAATAGCTGTTTGTATTTTATTTGTCGACAAGAAAAATACAAAGGTCGCTACAAAGCGATATCGAGCTTGTTGTTGCGGGCAAAAAGCTTCTGCACCTGCTCGACGATCTGCTCCGCATGCGCCTTGCCCAGCCGATCCGCAGCCTCGACGTCGCGCGCCGCGATCGCGGCGATCATGGCCGCATGCTCGTCGACGAAGCGCTGGGGGAACTGCTCGTCATAGGACTGATAATAGAGACGGAGAATGCGCCGCCCTTCGTCCAGCAGCCGGCGGAACAGGCTGGTGAAATAGGGGTTGCGTCCGCTTTCCGCGATTGCCGCATGGAAGGCGGCGTTGGTGGCGATCATCGTGAGCGGGTCGCGCGTCTGCACGGCTGCCGCATAGTCTTCGTGGAAGCCGCGAATGATCGCCAGGTCTTCCGGGCGGTGGTTCTGCGCCGCAAGCCGCGTGGTGACGCGGTACATCAGCACCAGCGCGTCGAAGAACGGATTGAGATTGAGGAAGTCGATGTTCGCCACCATCGTCGAGCGGTTCGGCAGCGTGTCGATCAGCCCTTCGCCGGCAAGACGCACCAGCGCCTCGCGGATCGGCGTGCGCGACATCTTCAGCCGCTCGGCAAGCTGCACTTCGTCGATCGGGCTGCCCGGCGGCAGCACCAGGTCGAGGATCTCGTCGCGCAAGAGGTCATAGACCATCTTTACGCCGGAGCCGCGCTTACGCTCGGGGATGGGGCTGTTGTCGGTGTCGATATCGGTCATGTCAGATTCCTTTGTCGACAAAAGAAATACTTGTCTCTGTCGCCGGGATCAACAGTTTCCGCTGCCGTCATTGCGCGAAGCTGTTATCCGCATCTGCGTGCACAGGTTGTTGTGGCGACCCATGCGTTTCCCACATGGGAGCGCTGAGTTTTGAGCGCTGCAACTTACGGAAAGCCTGAGATATAAGGTGTTCATCGAAGCGAAACGAGGCGCCACGGACTGGCAGCCAGGCTTCGAAAGCCCATTGAAAGGGGGATCAAATGAACATCGCACGCTCCATCAACAACTGGCGCAAGTATCGTCAGACGGTCACCGAACTGGGCCGCATGTCGAACCGCGAACTTCGCGACCTCGGCATCGAACGCGCCGACATCGACCGCGTCGCACGTACGGCCTTCGCCCGCTAAGGCGATCTTAAAGACTGAAGAATTGCCAAGCGCCTGCATCTCCTGCGGGCGCTTTTGCTTTTTGGCGCCTTCATTGCGCCATTGTTGTCCCACACATCGCTGGCACTGCGATTTGATTAATCGACTACTCTATTAATTGCGCCGCTTGCCGCCGACAGGCGCAGGCGTGTCCTTTCAAGAGACCGCGTGCCATGCCGTTGTTTTCACCTGAGATTACCGATTTCTGGAACGCGTCCTTTTCGGGCGATGTTCTCGCCAGCGCGGATCGGTTTACCGTCGCGGTCAATCCCGACCTCGACGAGGACAGCCCGGCCATGGTGCTGCACACCGCTGAAAACGGCGTGATCATGGTCCTGTCCCCGCCGCTCGCCGCCGCGCTGTCGTCAGCGGCGGGACAGGTGCTCACCGAAGCGACCCTTCGCCAGGGGTTGCGCGATGCCGGCATCGTTCTGAACGGTGCTGACAACCTTTTCTACTTCGCCGAAGCGGATAAGACTGTGCTGTTGCGGGAGAAATCGAGCGACCATGTGCGCGCGCTCACGGCGAAGGATGCGGCAGCGTTCGCCCTGTTCCAGGGCTCCGCCTCGGAAGAGGACCTCGATGCGGCCTATGTCGAACTGGATCACTGGCTGGTCTACGGTGCCTTCGATGGTGACAGGCTGGTCTGTGCCGCGAGCATGTATCCCTGGCAGGAGCGGCAGATCGCCGATCTCGGTGTGCTGACGCTTGTGTCCGACAGGGGAAGGGGCCACGCCCGCAACGTCGTGCGCGCAATCAGCAGGGTCGCCCTCGAAAAGGGCTACCAGCCGCAATATCGCTACCAGCTCGACAACCACGCGTCGGTGGCGCTTGCGGGAGCCGTGGGCGTGACGCTTTTTGGCCAATGGGAAGCGCCCTCCGAAGACGGCTGAGACGCGGCTCGACGGTATGCCGGGCCGTCAAAACGATGCTGACAGAATCTGGCAGGGGTCGCGCGTAAAGTGGTCCCAGGATAAGAGATCGAGGGATGACCATGTCAGCGCAGAATTTGTTTCAGACGGGCGGTGCAAACAGGCCAGGCGAGCGCAATTTCTGGATCGGTGCGGTTTCCGGCGACGATCTGCAGCATGCTGCGGAAGACGGCTTCTCTCGCTTTGGCTACGGCTACGGCAATGTCCAGGCGATGACGCGCATGAAGGCGGGTGACGGCTTCATCGGTTATGCGCCCAACGCCGCCTACAATGGCAGGGCGGGGCTTGCCTGTTTTGCCGCCATCGGCGTCGTCAAGGAGCGCCCTCCCTACTTCTTTGCCATGGGCGGCGTCGCCCCGCATCGCGGCGACATCGACTGGGCCGACAGCATGGAGGCGCCGGTTCGGCCGTGGCTCGACAGCTTGGAATTTGCCGAAGGCAACCGCAACTGGGACCAGAAGCTCCGTCTTGGTCATCTGGCCATCAGCGAGCGGGATTTTCGCGTGATCGCGCGGGCCATGCACGCAGACCTCGGCATGGTTTTCCCGAGGGTGCCGGCCTTTCGCCAGCAGCTTGCCGGCTGATCGCTCGCGTCCTCAACCAGGCAGCAGCACCGTTGCGTCCTCCGCCGTGTCGACCGGTTGCTCCACGGAGCCGGCGGCGATGCTGGCATACATGCCGGTGGTTCTGAATTCCGTCGGGCTCAGACCGAAGGAGCGGCGGAAGACCTTGGCGAAATAGTTGGGATCTTCGAAGCCGGAGAGGATTGCCACCTCCTTGACCGGCAGGCTCGCGGTTTTCGTCAGCAGTTTCACGGCGCGCTGCAAGCGCTTCTGCAGCACATATTCGGCCGGCGCCATGCCTTCGCTGGCGGCAAAGACGCGGGAGAAATGGGCGCGGCTCAAGCCTGAGACGCGCGCCAGTTCTTCCACCGGAAGCGGGCTCTGCAGGTTGTTCATGATGTGATCGACGACTCGGTGCATCGTCCGATGCTCGTGGCTGAACACCGGGTGTGAGCCGAAGACGTCGTCATAGAGTGCCATCGCCGCCTCATAGGCAATCGCCGAGGCCCGGCCCGGCGTCTCGCCGCCGCGGACTAGGCGCAGGCTGCAGTCGGCGAGATGCTCGATCGTTTCCGGCTGCAGCTTCAGCACGGGGCCGGTGACGGCGAGAATGGCGCGGTGGATGCGTAAGGCCTCGTCGCCATTCATCGAGATCCAGAAAAACTCCCATCGCCCGCCATTTTCCAGCCAGTAGCGATGATTGTGCGGCACGAGCAACAGCAGCGTCTCGCCCTCGCGCACCCGATAGGCGCGGTTCTCGTAGCGCAGATTTCCAGCGCCCGCGATCGTGTGCTGCAGCACGGTGAAGGGCGTGTTTCCGCGCTTTCTGCCGTCCCAGTCATAGGTCGCATTGGTGCGGATTTCATAGCCGGTGCTGGTCGGCATCGTATGCAGGCTCTGGCGTCCGCGCGGCAGCGAAACGGTGCGCATGACGGGGCCATTATCGATCAAATCTTGCAGCATAGAATTACCCATAAAAGCACAATACCGCTCTGGCGGGGTCGGCGATTATACACATAATGACCACCAACAGCGCAACAGGCAGTGCTTTTGGCCCATAGGAAATGGGGGGAATCATCGAAGTTGCGCGCACAGGCGGCGAAGAACCGTGAATTGATTTTACCCTTTGTCAGAGACGTATGCAGTTCATGAGGAGTGAAAAGGGCATGGCAACATTCAAGATCGCCATCATCGGCGCCGGCAGTATCGGCTTTACCAAAAAGCTCTTCACCGACATTGTCGCCGTGCCCGAGCTGCGCGATATCGAGGTGGCGTTGACCGATCTCAGCGCCCGCAATCTGGAGATGATCAAGGCGATCCTCGACCGGATCGTCGAGGTCAACCGCCTGCCGACGAAGGTGACGGCAACCACCGATCGGCTGAAAGCGCTCGAAGGCGCCCGCTACATTATCAGCTGCGTCCGCGTCGGCGGTCTCGAAGCCTATGCCGACGACATCCGCATCCCCTTGAAATACGGCGTCGACCAATGCGTCGGCGACACGATCTGCGCCGGTGGCATCCTCTACGGCCAGCGCAACATTCCTGTGATCCTCGACTTCTGCAAGGACATCCGCGCCGTCGCCGAACCGGGCGCTAAGTTCCTGAACTATGCCAACCCGATGGCGATGAACACCTGGGCGGCGATCGAATACGGCAAGGTCGATACGGTCGGCCTCTGCCACGGCGTCCAGCACGGCGGTGAGCAGATCGCCGAAATCCTTGGTGCAAGTGACGGCGAACTCGACTACATCTGCTCCGGCATCAACCATCAGACCTGGTTCGTTGATGTCAGGCTCAGAGGCCGCAAGGTCGGGAAGGACGAGCTTGTCGCCGCCTTCGAGGCGCACCCGGTGTTCTCGCAACAAGAGAAGCTTCGGATCGACGTGTTGAAGCGTTTCGGCGTCTATTCGACCGAAAGCAACGGTCATCTCTCCGAATATCTGCCCTGGTATCGCAAGCGCCCGGAGGAAATCACCCGCTGGATAGACATGTCCGACTGGATCCACGGCGAGACCGGCGGTTACCTCCGCTATTCGACTGAGACCCGCAACTGGTTCGAGACCGAGTTTCCGCAGTTCCTGGAGGCAGCCGGAAAGCCACTCGACCACAGCCGTCGCTCGAACGAGCACGCGAGCCATATCCTGGAAGCGCTGGAGACGGGCCGGGTCTATCGCGGCCATTTCAACGTCAAGAATTCAGGCGTCATCACCAATCTGCCGGCCGACGCGATCGTCGAATCGCCCGGCTTCGTTGATCGTTTCGGCATCAACATGGTCTCGGGCATCACGCTTCCCGAGGCCTGCGCCGCCACCTGCCTGTCGTCGGTCAACGTCCAGCGCATGTCGGTGCATGCGGCCGTGACCGGCGATCTCGACCTTCTGAAGCTCGCGATGCTGCACGATCCGCTGGTCGGCGCCATCTGCACGCCGGAGGAGGTCTGGCAGATGGTCGACGAAATGGTGGTCGCGCAAGCTGCGTGGCTGCCGCAATACGCCCATGCGATCGACGGTGCGAAGGAGCGGCTGAGCCGCGCCACCGTCAAGACGCGCGAATGGAATGGCGCGGCGCGCCGCCAGGTGCGTTCGCTCGATGAACTGCGCGCCGAAAAGCAGGCCCGAGCAGCGGGCTGATCGATTGCAGCACGGGCCCGCGTGAGGAGACGCGGGGCACGTGCTTGCGCAACTGCAGACTTTCTAAGGAGGAGGCCACGCTTCAGCGCGGCGAATAGAGGGAGAATCTGAGCCAATGACCAGCCACAGACTGACGAAAATGGCGAGCCTGCTGCTCGTCGGCATCTCGACCTTCGCCCTTGAGGCGGCTGCCTCCGATCCGACCGTCGTGCCGGAGCAGCCGCCGTTCCCGGCCCAGGGCAAGATCACCTATGTGCCGCGCGACTCGATCGCCGAGTTCAAGGCACTGCCGGAATACAAGGAACCGGCCTGGGTCACCGAGAAATACGTCAAGGCCGGCAAGCTGCCGCCGGTCGCAGACCGCCTGCCGAAGGAGCCGATGGTCTTCAAATCAGGCAACATGCCCGATGGCGTCGGCGTCTACGGTGACACGCTGCGCCACGTCATCGGCGGCCGCCCCGAGGGCTGGAACTACTCGGCCGGCCAGAGCCAGGGCTGGGGCGGCATCGACATCGGCATGTCGGAATGCCTGACGCGCACCGCGCCGCTGTTCCAGGTGGAGGCAAATGACGTCGAGCCGCTGCCGAACCTTGCCAAAAGCTGGGACTGGTCGGCGGACGGCCACAAGCTGACGATGCATCTGGTCGAGGGCGCCAAATGGTCGGACGGTGACTCCTTCGATGCCGACGATGTGATGTTCTACTGGGAAGACAACGTTCTCGACCCGAATGTATCCCCGCTGAACGGCGCGACGCCCGAGACCTTCGGCGTCGGCACGACGCTGAAGAAGATCGACCAGAACACGGTCGAATGGACCTTCAAGGAGGCCTTCCCGCGCCAGCATCTCTATGCCATGGCCTATGGCACCTTCTGCCCCGGCCCGTCGCATGTTCTCAAGGCCAAGCATCCGAAATATGCCGGCACGACTTATGACCAGTACAAGAACGCCTTCCCGCCGGAATACATGAACATCCCGGTCATGGGTGCCTGGGTTCCGGTCGCCTATCGCCCCGACGATATCATCGTGCTGCGCCGCAACCCCTACTACTGGAAGGTCGACGAGGCCGGCAACCAGCTCCCCTATATCAACGAGCTGCACTACAAGCTCTCGACCTGGGCCGACCGGGACGTGCAGGCGATCGCCGGGTCTGCCGATCTGTCCAACCTGGAGCAGCCGGAAAACTTCGTCGAATCGCTGAAGCGCGCTGCCCAGGATACGGCGCCGGCAAGGCTTGCCTTCGGCCCGCGCCTCATCGGCTACAATCTGCACATGAACTTCTCGGCCAACGGCTGGGGCGAGCCGGACGAACGCGCCCAGGCCGTGCGTGAGCTCAACCGCAACGAGGACTTCCGCAAGGCGGTGACCATGGCGGTCGACCGCAAGAAGCTCGGCGAAGCCCTGGTGAAGGGCCCGTTCACGGCGATCTATCCCGGCGGTCTATCCTCCGGCACTAGCTTCTATGACCGGCAATCGAC
Organism: Ensifer adhaerens; assembly: GCF_002007205.1. Classification (GTDB taxonomy): domain Bacteria; phylum Pseudomonadota; class Alphaproteobacteria; order Rhizobiales; family Rhizobiaceae; genus Ensifer; species Ensifer adhaerens_D. The sequence continues at coordinate 248,880 of NZ_LAZS01000008.1, read as the reverse complement.
CGTCTACTACCCCTTCGACCTCGATGGCGCGAAGGCGCTGCTCGAAAAGGCCGGTCTCAAGGACACCGACGGCAACGGCTTCGTCAACTTCCCGGAGGGCAAGGCCGGCGGCAAGGACGTCGAGATCGTGCTTCTCATCGACAACAGCTATGCGACCGACCGCAACCTCGCCGAAGGAATCATCGGCCAGATGGAAAAGCTCGGCCTGCGCGTCGTTCTGAATTCGCTGGACGGCAAGCAGCGTGACGCGGCCAACTATGCCGGCCGCTTCGACTGGATGGTTCACCGCAACGGCCCGGAATACGCCTCCGTCGTGCAGAATACGCCGCAGCTTGGCGCAACAGGCCCGCGCACCAGCTGGCACCACCGCGCACCGGAGGGCGGTCAGGTCGACCTGATGCCGTTCGAACAGGAGCTTGTCGATACCATTAACAAGTTCATCGCCACCAACGACAATGCCGAGCGCGTGGCGCTGATGAAAGAGTACCAGAAGATCGCGACGACGAACCTCGATACGGTCGGTCTCACCGAATATCCGGGTGCGCTGATCATCAACAAGCGCTTCGCCAACGTCCCAACGGGTGCGCCGATCTTCATGTTCAACTGGGCGGAGGACACGATCATGCGCGAGCGCCTCTTCGTACCCTCGGACAAACAGGGTGACTTCGAGCTCTTTGCCGAACAGCTTCCGGGCAAGCCCGGCGAGAAGAGCCTCAGCAACTGATGCCAAGCCGCTCCTCCGGCTTCGCCGGGGGAGCGCTCCGTCACCCCAACCGACAGAAGGAAACGGCATGTTCAGGTTTCTGCTTGTCCGCATCGCCTCTGCCATTCCGGTGCTGCTTGTCCTCAGCGTCGCGACGTTTGCCATCATCCAGGCCCCGCCCGGAGACTACAGCGACTATATCCGCTCGCAGCTCATCAACCAGGGCGGTGCGTCCTATGAGGAAGCCGAAGCCCAGGCGCAGGCCTATCGCAAGGAGCATGGGCTCGATCGGCCGATGGCGGTGCAGTACGTCAACTGGATGACCGGCATCCTGACGCGCGGCGATTTCGGCCACAGCCTCTACTACAACAAGCCGGTTGCCGATGTCGTCGGCGAGCGCCTGCCGCGCACTTTGGCCCTGGCTCTCGTCTGCCACATCCTGGCGTCGGTGATCGGCATTTCCTTCGGCATCATTGCGGCGACGCGGCAATATTCCTGGATCGACAGCCTGCTTTCGACTGTCGCCTTCCTCGGCATGACGGTGCCGCGCTTCCTGATGGCGCTGATCATCGTCTACATCCTCGTCTTCCACTTCAATGTCAGCGAAATCAACAGCTTCCACTCGGCGCGCTATGGCGGTGCGCCCTGGTCCTGGGACAAGTTCGTCGACCTCGTCAAACATGTCTGGCCGGTCGTGGCGATCGCCACCTTCGGCGGGCTCGCCTACAATATGCGGGTGATGCGCGGCAATCTCTTGGACACTCTGAACGCGCAATATGTCGAGACGGCGCGGGCAAAGGGCTTGAGCGAAGGTGCCGTGGTCATGCGCCACGCTGTTCCGAACGCGCTGCATCCGCTGATCATGTACCAGGGCGTCGTGCTGCCCTACATGCTGACCGGCGAGATCGAGACCGCGATCATCTTCGCGCTGCCGACCGTCGGCCCCGCCATTGTCGGCTCCATGTGGGTGGGCGACGTCTATGTCACCGCCACCTTCATGCTGGTGCTATCGGCGACCCTTATCCTCGGCAACATCATCGCCGACATGCTGCTTGCCGCGCTCGATCCGCGCGTGCGTCTCGGAGGAGCTCACGCATGACCGTCGAGATGCAAACAACCCTTCCGCTCGTCGTCGAACCCAAGAACGAGCAGCACAATGAAAGCTACCAGGCGCTCGTTTGGCGCCGGCTGAAGCGCTCCTGGACCGGCATGCTCGGCCTCGTGCTCGTCGGCCTCTTGATCTTCATGGCGGTCTTTGCCGACTTCCTGTCGCCGGTCGATCCGAAGGCGACCGGTGTCGCCTTCGCGCCGCCGCAGGCGATCAGCTTCACCGACAAGGACGGCAACGTCGTCTTCTCGCCGCGCAGCTATCCCTTGAGCGAAGGCACCGAGCTTGACCCGATCACCTTCCAGCCGATCATCGGTCCTGACTACGACAATCCGCAGATCCTCGGTTTCTTCGTCAAGGGCGCACCCTATCGCCTCTTCGGGCTGATCCCGGCCGAACGCCATTTCTTCGGCGCGGTCGATGGTTCGCCGGTGCACCTGCTCGGCACCGACAAGTTCGGCCGCGACGTGCTCTCGCGCATCTTCGTCGGATCGCGCATTTCGCTGATGATTGCACTGATCGTCGTTTCGATCGTGACCGTCGTCGGCACCACCGTCGGCATGGCGTCGGGCGATTTCGGCGGCCGTTTCGACGTCTGGACCCAGCGCTTCGTGGAATTGGTGCTCGCCTTCCCGCAACTGCCGCTCTATCTGGCGCTGACTTCGCTGATCCCGGTGACGGCACCCACCAACGTCTTCCTCGCCTTCGTCATCATCGTCATGTCGGCGCTCGGCTGGGCGCAGATGTCGCGCGAGGTACGCGGCAAGACGCTGGCGCTTGCCCGCATCGACTACGTGCGGGCGGCAATCGCCGTCGGCGCCAGCGACCGGCGCATCATCTTCCAGCACATCCTGCCGAACGTGATGAGCCATGTGATCGTCGCCGTCACGCTGTCGATCCCGCAGGTGGTGCTCTTGGAATCCTTCCTCGGGTTCCTGGGCTTCGCGGTCAAGCCGCCGCTGATTTCCTGGGGGCTGATGCTGCAGGACACGTCAACCTATTCCGTCATCGGGTCCTATCCCTGGATCCTCTCGCCCGTCGCCTTCGTGCTTGTCACGGTCTTCGCCTTCAATGCCCTTGGCGACGGCCTGCGCGACGCCATCGATCCCTATTGAGGAGGACGCACCATGACAGAGACAATCGACGTCCTCACGGCTGCTCCCAATGAGCGCAGGGACCTTGCGGAACGGGATGGCCGCCGGCCAATCATCGACGCGCGCAACGTCGCGGTTCGTTTCAAGGTCGAACACGGCACGGTGGAGGCGGTAAAGGACGTGTCCTTCCAGCTCTACCGCGGCGAAACCATCGCCATCGTCGGCGAGTCCGGCTCGGGCAAATCGGTCACGGCCCGCAGCGTCATGGGACTGCTGTCGAAGCGCGCTACCATCGCCCCGCAGTCGCGCATCGAATATGACGGTAGAGACGTGCTCAAATTCTCCCCACGCGAACGTCGCGGTTTGCGCGGCAACCGGCTGGCGATGATCTTCCAGGAGCCGATGAGTTCGCTGAACCCGGTCTATACGGTCGGGTCGCAGATCATCGAGGCGATCCGCGCGCACCGCCGGATGAGCCGCCGCGCTGCGACCGAACGGGCGCTCGAACTGCTGCGTCACGTCAAAATTCCGGATCCGGAACTCCGCATCAACCAGTATCCGCACCAACTCTCCGGCGGTCAGCGTCAGCGGGTGATGATCGCCATGGCGCTCGCAAACGACCCGGACGTGCTGATCGCCGACGAACCGACGACGGCGCTCGACGTCACCGTCCAGGCGCAAATCCTCAACCTCATCCGCGACCTGCAGCGCGAGCTCGGCATGGCGGTGATCCTGATCACCCACGACCTGACAGTCGTGCGCCAGTTCTCCGACTACGTCTATGTCATGCAGTATGGCGAGGTGAAGGAGCACAACACCACGGCGGCGCTCTTCGCCAATCCGCTCCATATCTATACCAAACGGCTGCTCTCGTCGGAGCCCTCGGGTGCGGCCAAGCCGCTGCCCGACAATGCGCCGATCATACTCGACGGGCGGGATGTGAAGGTCTCCTTCATGCTGAAGAAGGGCGGCCTGTTCCGGTCCGAGTTCTCCGAACTCGTCGCGGTCGACAAGCTCAGCCTCAATCTGCGCAAGCACGAAACGCTCGGCCTTGTGGGCGAATCCGGCTCAGGCAAGACGACCTTCGGCCAGGCGCTGATCCGCCTGCTCAACCCCGATGGCGGCGAGATCTTCTTCGACGGCATCCCGATCCATGACAAGGACCGGACCCAGATGCGGCCCTTGCGCTCGCGCATCCAGATCGTCTTCCAGGATCCCTTCGCCTCGCTCAATCCGCGCATGTCGATCGGCCAGATCATCGAGGAGGGCCTGATCGTCAATGGTATCGGCGAGAACCGCAAGGAGCGGCTCGACCGGGTGGTCGACGCGCTCGCTGCTGCCGGCATGCCCGGCAACATCCTGTCGCGTTTTCCGCACGAGTTCTCCGGCGGTCAGCGCCAGCGCATCGCCATTGCCCGGGCGATCGCGCTCGAACCGGAATTCATCCTGCTCGACGAGCCGACCTCAGCGCTCGACCTTTCCGTCCAGGCCCAGATCATCGAACTCCTGCGCAAGCTGCAGGACGAGAGGGGCTTGAGCTACCTTTTCATCTCCCATGACCTCAAGGTCGTGCGCGCGCTTTGCCACCGGGTGGTGGTGATGCAGCATGGCAGGATCGTCGAGGAAGGGCCGGTGAGCGAAATTTTGTCCAATCCCAAGACCGCCTACACCGAACGGCTCGTGAAAGCCGCCTTCGATGTGGCAGCATGACCATTAGAATTGAGAGGCAATCCATGACCAGACAACCCAAGATCACCTTCATTGGCGCCGGCTCCACCGTCTTCATGAAGAACATCATCGGCGACGTGCTGCAGCGGCCGTCGCTGTCGGCCGCGACGATCGCGCTGATGGACGTCAACCCTGAGCGCCTAGGCGAAAGCGAGATCGTTGCCGGCAAGCTGGTGCGCACGCTCGGCGTCAAGGCGAAGATCGAAACCCATTCCAACCAGAAGAAGGCGCTGGAAGGGGCCGATTTCGTCGTCGTCGCTTTCCAGATCGGCGGTTACGAGCCCTGCACGGTGACCGATTTCGAAGTGCCGAAGAAATACGGCCTGCGCCAGACGATCGCCGATACGCTCGGCGTCGGCGGTATCATGCGCGGACTTCGCACCGTGCCGCATCTCTGGAAGATCTGCGAGAACATGCTTGAGGTCTGCCCCAATGCGATCCTGTTGCAATACGTCAACCCGATGGCGATCAACACTTGGGCGATCTCGCAGAAGTATCCGACGATCCGCCAGGTCGGCCTCTGCCACTCGGTCCAGGGCACGGCTTTCGAACTGGCCCGCGATCTCGATATCCCGGTGTCGGAGATCCGTTACCGCGCCGCCGGCATCAACCACATGGCGTTCTACCTGACCTTCGAACACAAACAGGCCGACGGCAGCTTCCGCAATCTCTATCCGGATCTGGTGCGCGGCTACCGCGAAGGCCGCTTCCCGAAGCCCAGCCACTGGAACCCGCGCTGCCCCAACAAGGTGCGCTACGAGATGCTGACGCGGCTCGGCTACTTCGTCACCGAAAGTTCTGAGCATTTCGCCGAATACACGCCCTATTTCATCAAGGACGGCCGTCCCGATCTGATCGAGAAGTTCGGCATCCCGCTCGATGAATATCCGAAGCGCTGTGTCGAGCAAATCGAGCGCTGGAAGGGGCAGGCCGCCGCCTTCAAGGAAGCGGAAAAGATCGAAGTGGCCGAGAGCCACGAATACGCCTCTTCGATCATGAATTCGGTCTGGACCGGCGAACCCTCCGTCATCTACGGCAACTTGAGGAACAACGGCTGCATCACCTCGCTGCCGGAAAACTGCGCCGCGGAGGTTCCGTGCCTGGTCGATGCCTCAGGCATCCAGCCGACCTTCATCGGCGATCTGCCGCCGCAGCTGACGGCGCTGATCCGCACCAACATCAACGTCCAGGAACTGACGGTGCAGGCGCTTGTGACCGAAAACCGCGAGCACCTCTACCACGCCGCGATGATGGATCCGCACACCGCGGCCGAGCTCGACCTCGACCAGATCTGGTCGCTCGTCGACGACCTGCTGATTGCCCATCGCGACTGGATCCCGGAATGGGCGCGCGTGTCGAAAAAGGTCCAGGCCGCCTGACTTCTTCTCCCGGTCAGGCTGCCGTCGAGCCCCGGAACCTTCGTGTCGTCTCCCCCATGTCCTAACCGATTTAAGGGGAACGCAGGCAGCGGAAGGTTCCGGGGCTTGTTCTTCTCAAACCGTAGTGGCCGCCGCCAGCGGCAGCACGATGCGCATGCAGGCGCCGCCGGACGCAGAGCGCGCGACGTCGACGTAGCCGCCATGCAACTGTCGTCGATGCCTCCACCCGGATCGGCGGGGACCTGTCTGAAACCGTCGATAGCCCCAGGGCGCCCGATGCGATCGCCGCCGCCATCGATGCGATGATCAACATCCCCAATCTTCAGAGCTTCGATGCGCTGCGCGATCATCTGCCCGCCTGGCGGAACAAGCTGGTGAAGTGGCGATGCGGATTTGGCGGCGCCAAGCGCGGCTGCGGCGATCTCGATGTCGACATCGTCAGGCTGGCGCTGTCGGACTTATCCGAGCCGGCGCTGGCGCGCCGGATCCTCGGCCTGCATAACCGGCTGAGCCTCGAGCCGAAGGACGTCGATTTTCTCGCCGATCTCGGGCGGCGCCTGTTGCAGGAGCATCCCGGCTATCGGCGGTTCCTCGACCGCATCAACGATCGCGGGCCGAAAGTGGCCCGCGCCAGTTGAGAGGCCGTGGCGTCAGGTTGGTATGGGCGCGATGAGGGCCTGTCGGCTCAGTTCGCACGCGCCTCCAGCCAGTCGTGCCATTGGCCTTCGCTGCCGTGGAAGACGTTGAGGTCGATCTTGCCGTCGACGCCATGCGAGAGGCCGGAGCCGGAATACTGCCAGAACAGCCACTTGCGGTTCGGATAAACCTTGGACGGATGCTGGGCCACGGCCCTCAGCCAGAACGGATACTTCTGGAACGCGCCCTGCAGGTTGTCGGCGTAGAAGTCCGGCGCCGTGTAGATGATCGGACGCTGGCCGTAATGGGCCTCCAGCTTGTCCATGAAGACCTGCATCTTTTCGCGAATGCGCTCCGCCGACAGGCGGCGCTTGCAGCTGGATTCGCCGTTGTACTCGACGTCGATCACAGGCGGCAGCGCGCCCGGCTCGCGCGGCACGTTGCGGATGAACCAGTCCGCCTGCTCGCCGGCGGTGCGGCACCAGTAGAAGAAGTGATAGGCGCCGCGCCGGATGCCGGCCGCCTTGGCGGCGCGCCAGTTCTTCTTGAACATCGGGTCGAGATGGTCGCCGCCGTCCGTCGCCTTGATGAAGGCGAAGTTCGCGCCTTGGGTTCGCAGCTTCGCCCAGTCGATTTCGCCCTGCCAGCGCGACACGTCGACGCCGTGCACCGCCATCTTGCGCGGATTGGTGGAACGGCCGAAGTTGATCGGCTTGGCGTCGCGGAAGCGGTGACCGTAAACCCGCGAGCGCCCCTGCGGCATCACTTGCGTCACCGGATTTTCCGGCGCGACGAAGGCGACCGGGCGCGCGCCGGGAACGGGCGCGGCGAGCGTCGTTGTCGTCGTCGTTGTATTGGCCGCAGGTGCGAAGGCCTCCGGTTCCGGGACCGGCCCCGCCCAGGCGAGCATTTCCTGCGGCGGTGCGTCCTGTATGTTTTGAGACGGCGCGGCCCGCGATGCGACCTGACCGACACTGGCGGCCGGCACCGGTGCGGCCGACATCGCGACCGAACTCGTCGTTTCGCGCGAGGGCCGTGGGGCTATGGTGTCCAGGCTCGAACTGGAGGAGCAGCCGGAAATGAGGCCGGCAAAGATGATCGCGGTCGCAGCTGAAAGACGCATGGGCACCCGTACGCAAAACAAGGTCGACGGCGATCGCCGGCCGACAGGTGTGAAATAGCTAACGGAAGCTTACCCAAAAAGTTTGAATCCAATCTTACCAAGCCGACCTAACTTCACGCACTGGAGGTTGCAGGGATGCGGGCACTTTGACGCACAGCCTTAGGTGCTCATCCGGGCGCATGTTCGGTGCCGGTCAGGCCCCTTCGCCGCTCGCCGGCGCGAAATTCGAGGTTTCGGGCGATGGTTTGGTCGAGAGCGCCAGACGCGTCGGTGATCATCGTCGGCGAAAAATGCGAACGGAAACCCTCGCCAACGCGGAAGGCGGGCGTATAGAGCGGGCCGAGCGGCTGCGACGTCGTCACATAGGTGAGATTTTCGTCGCTTCCCGAGCGCGTCGGCAGGCCGTGGCGATGCAGCACTGAAGGGAGCGCGAGGCGCAGGCTGTTGGCCAGCAGGTGGATCATCTGCCGTCCCGAAAGCGAGTGGCGATAGTTACGATAAAATCCCAGGCAATGGCGCAGGATGCGCGCGCGGTTGCCGTCGAGGCGCGACAGCTTGCGGGCAAAGAGGGCCACGTCGTCGAGATCGTCGAGGGGGCGTGTCATCAGCGTGAACCCATCCATGTCGCGCAGTTTCGCTGACGGCAGGAAGCGGCCCTCCGCGACGCATTCGTCGAACAACGGCGTGCCGAGCAGCGGGATCGTCAGGCTCAGAAACGCCGGCAACGGCATCCGGCTTTCGCCGGTGATGAAGGCGAGTTCCTCCTGCATCGCCTGCATCGTCTGCGACGACGGATCGAACATCATTCCGTACTGGAAGGCGACGCCGGCGTTGAGACAGGTCTGGATCGCCTCCAGTTGCGGCACCACCAGGTTCTGTTTTTTCTGGTAGCGTTTCAGTTGCGCTTCGTTCAGCGTCTCGACGCCGCTGAAAAGGCCGAGACAGCCGGCCGCCCGCACCGCGTCGAGATTGGCGGGATCGCGGAAGAAGTCGCCGGTGACGAGCGCGATCCAGCCTTCGAAGAGGCCCTGGCGCCAGAGCGAGCGGATGAGGTCGAGCTTGGCATGAAAGACCTCCTTGCTGTTGCCGTAGAAATTGTTGTCGATGAAGAGCACGTATTTCTTCGGCGGGGCGTTGCGCAGCTGTGCCTCGATATAGCTGGGGTCGTAGCTATGGTAACGCCGGCCCTCGGCGGTCAGCGCGCAGAAGCTGCACTTGAAATTGCAATAGCGGCTGGTCTCGATGTAGCTGACCGGGCCGCGCCAGTTGGCGAGGTCGAAGCGTGGCAGGATCGTTTCGGATAGGGCCCAGGCGCCGAAGACCTCTTCGATGACCGACTGCATTTCTTCGATGTCGCCGTCGCAGGCGTAGTCGAAGGTCTCGGCGCTCGAAACCGGCAGGTTGCGCACGACCGGTCCGCCGGCAACGACGACGCAGCCGGGCGACTTGGTGCGGGCATAGGCCGTCAGGTGCCGCATCCGGTCGAAGGCCGCGGTCACCCCGGTCAGCACCAGCATGTCGAGTTCGGCAAAGGCGGCCTCGTCGACGAGCGGACCGTCATGGAATTCGCTGTAGACGCGAAGGTCGACGCGGTCGCGCGCGAAGGCCCCGGCCAGGAACAGGTGGCCGGTTCCCTGCGGAATGAAGTCGGGGCGGCCGTTCGGATTTCGGGTTTCGTCGAAATGGGCAAGCACGATCAGGATGCGGGGCGGGCTGGTACGGTTCATGCGCGGCTTCCCTGGGATCTGGCAAACTGGACATGCGGCGCCTGGTCGGTTTGACCGAGCGGAAGAACCTCGCACCAGGTGGCCCGGCGCAGGGCAAACATCGTCTCGAAGGCCTGGCGCGCTTCGGCGTCCCTCGGTCCGGCAGCATGCTGCAGGACGGCGAGCGCCACGGCCGGCATCTCCAGCCGGATCGCTTCCGCGAAGGCATATTGGGCGACGCGTTCTGCGCGGCGTTGTTGCCCGCGACGCTGGTGCAGGGTCGCCTCGCCGAGCGCTGCGGCCGGCCGGCCGATCGGGTAGACCCGTGCGAAGCGTTCGAGTTTTCTAAGGACGAGCTGCGCTGCCAAAAGGTCGCCGCCGTCGGGGTCGCTTGCGACATCGAACAGACGGGCAAGCGCCGGCAGCGTCCGCGTCTTCATCGCCGGATTGAGCGTCTCGCACCAGGATAGCGCGCGCTCGAGCCAGGAGGCAGCCTCGCTGGTGTTGCCGCGCCGGCGGGCAGCCTCGCTCAGAAGCGACGCGCCTTCGATGGAATGGACGAGTTCCAGCCCATCTCCCTTCTCGCGCAGGATCTGTTCGAGTTCGTCGAGATCGGTGTCGATCGCGTTCCACCGGCCAAGCGCGGCGTGGCCCCTGAGGCGGCCGAGCAGCCCACACCCGAGCACCTGCATATCGCCGCGCCTGCGGCCTTCCTCGCAGATCCGCTGAACGAGGATCTCCCAAGGTGCGATGCCTTCGAACGCCGAGGTCAAAAGCCAAGGGCCGGAAATCGTCTCCAGCCCGACGGCCACTTCGCACCAGCGCCGGAGGTCACCGACCGTCGTGGCGTTGTTGAGGCCGGCCTCGAACGCCCGCTTGCCCTCGCGCCAGTGCCCGATGCCGATCTTGTACATGCCCGACAGCAGGTCGACCCGCACGCGCGTTCCCAACTGGTCGACGCGTTCGGAAAGTGCTGCAGCCAGCCGGCTGTAGTGTTCGGCCTGGCTGTGCAACGGGATTACGCCGCATATGGCGCCGAGGCTGGCATAATTGGCGGCGGTCGTCGGCGAGACGTATTTGTTTCGCTCCGCAAGGTTCGTCGCCCTAAGCGTCGCGTGGATCAGCCGCAGCTTCTCGCTGGTGAAATAATAGATCCGCGTCAGATCCTCATGCGCCTTTGCCGCAAGCAGGAAGGGATCGGATGGCGATCGCGAGATTTCGCGCTTCAGGATCCAATCCGCGTCGCGGTGCGTGGTGCGGCGCCACACCTGTTCGGCGAGATCGAGCACGAGATGCAGCGCCAGGCCCGTAGAGGTGCGCGGCAACGGCATGCCGGAAAGCCGCAAGCCCTCCTCATAGGCGTGCCGGGCCGCCTCGGCGCGGCCGAGATTGAGGCTCGCCTCGCCGAGCAGGAAACAGGCGGCGGCCCGTCTGGCGGGTGCGAGGGTGATCGAGAGCTCGCGTGCCGCCTTGAAGAAGCGTTCGATCAGGTCGACGACGGCGGCGTTGTCGAACTGGCGCAGGCGCAGCTCGGCAACGCGATCCAGATAGTTGAAGGCCCGCGCGGCGTCGCCGGCGCGCTCCCAGTGACTGAGGAGACGCGGCAGGTTCTCGGCATTATCCGGTTGCCCGCCTTCCTCGATCGCCTGGGCGATCGCGCGATGCGCTTCATGGCGCTGTTCGGACAGCAGGCTTTCGTAGATCGCCTGGCGGATGACGGCATGGCTGAACATGTATCGACCGGGTCGATCGTCGGCGGGCTTGATCAGATGGGCCTCCTGCAGCCGGGCGATGCTTGCCTCGATGTCGAGCGCCGTCTTCCTGATCGGCGGCAGCGCGGCGAGTTCGGCGACGGAGAAGGTCGCGCCCATGGCGCTTGCGATCTTCAACAGGACCTGGAGTTCCGCCGGAAGCTGGTCGGTCCGGGCGATCACGGTAACCTTGGCGGTGTTGAGCAAGGTCGCATCGTTCGAGTGGGGCTCGGAGAGCAGCGAGACGGGGGCGGGCGGCTCGGCGCCTTTCGGCAGCCGGCGCTCGCCGATCATCCGGCAGATTTCGCAGATCAAGAGCGGGTTTCCGGCCGACTGCGCATAGACCGCCTCGCCGAAGCCGTCGGCAGGTGAGTTGCTGCCGATCGAGGCGCGAACGAGTGCGATCGTGCCGTCGAAATCGAGCGGCAGCAGGTCGAGCGTCTGGGCGCCATTGTGGTGCAGGCCGGTCCACCGTGTGAGGTCTTCCTGCGTTCGGGCCGTGCGGGTCGATACCACCACCGGCACCGGTGTCGTTCCAGAGACCAGCCGCCCGAGCAACTGGCCCGACGCCTCGTCGAGCCAGTGCACGTCTTCCAGCACGACAAAGCCCTGTCCCTCGGCGAGGTCGCCGATCATGAGTTCGCTCAGCAACTCGCGCAACCGATGGGAGCGCCCGTCGCCGGACATGGCCCGGGTCTCGGGCGTATCGGCCAAGGTGAGGTTGATGGCGTCGTTGAGCAACGGCGCGAGCGGAGCAAGCTCCGGTCTTTGCGCAAAGAAAAGCTCCACCTGATCCGCAGCATCGGCGCCGCGCAGGTCGCCGATGCCGAGCAGGTCGCGGATGACCCCGCGCCAGGCGAAATAGGGCACGTCGCTCTCGATGTCATCGGCATTGCCGACGAGAACACGGCTGCCGCGGTCGCGGCGGCCCTCGACGAAGGCGCGCAGGAGCGCCGACTTCCCGACGCCGGAATCGCCCCTGACGATCATCACCCCGGATTGCCCCCTGTACGCACCCTCCAGATAGGCGGAAAGGGCGGTCATTTCGGCCGCACGGTTGAGGAGGATGGGAGACTTGGTGTCGATCGTCGCGACCGTCTCGGCAATCGGTGCGAAGGCCGACACGCCGCCGCGTACGCCGGGGATGGCGAGCGACCACGGTCCGGAGAAGGCGATCTGGCCGGCCGTCTCCCTTGCTGTCGCCTGGTCGACGAGGATGCGTCCTGCGGCGACGCTTGCCAGGCGCGCGGCCATGTTCACCGCGGCGCCCACCACCGTGTAGTCCGCGCGATGGCTGGCGCCCAGCGCGCCGCAGAAGCTCTCGCCGGTCGAGATGCCGACCGAAAGGCCGATATCGGGGTCGTCGAGCTCGCCTGCAAGGCGCAGCGCCGCGACGATCGCGCGCCGTGCATTGTCGGCATGTTTGGGACCGGGCAGGCCGAAGACGGCGAAGATTTCCAGACCATTTGCGTGCAGCGCCGTATGGAGGACCTCTCCGCCGGTGCGCCCGACGACTGCGATCGAGCGCGCGACGAGTTGGTTCAGCCGGTCGAGGTCACGTTCGATATCGCGGCCGACGATGTGCACGAACAGGGCCGTGACGGTCCTGAGATCGGCAAGCCACTGCGAAAGCGGTGACAGGAGGCGGCCGCGCAACGAGAGCGGCAGGTAGGCTTCAAGTCGTCCAAATTGCTGGTTGCTGGCGGTGCCCGAAAGGGCACGGTGCGGCGTGGCCGCGGTCGAATAGGGGTCGATGCGGTCGAGCCGGGCGGTTCCCTCCCGGCCGGGCCCGCCCGTCGCCCGCTTGCCGATCAGCCGCCAAACGGCGTCGGAGACGAGAATTTCGCCGGCATCGCTCAAGAGGCCGCAATGGTCCGCCTGCGCCAGGCAATCGCCGCCGACGATCAGCCAGCGCTGGTCGACGCGGGGTACGAGATGCAGCAGCGTGATCGTGCCGACGCCGACGGCGATGCGCAGCTGCAGTGCGTCTTCCGGCCCGCCCGGTCCGCCGATCTCTTCGCGGATGCGGCCGGCGCAGTAGCAGCTGCGCCAGGCGGCCTGTTCCAGCTCGTCGGCGGAGGCGGCCTGCCAGCCGGCCAGCAGGCTGTCGCCGGCAAAGCTCAAGACGGTGCCGCCATGTTCCTCGATATGCCGGACGAGCGGGCCCATGTAGCCGTTCAAGAGCTGGCTCACCCGCTCGGCGCCGGCGGCGCGGTCGCTCTCGGACCATTTGGCGGTCAGGCGGGTAAAGCCGGAGATGTCGGCAAACAGCAATGCGCCGGGAAAGTCTTCCCGCGTCGGGCCAGCCGAATCCGTCGCCGCCGGGGAAGACCAGCGAACCAGGGCTCCCGACAGGTAACGTTGGAATTCATTCTTGCCGGCGCCACCTACCACGCAAAATTCTCCCCAAGATTTTAGAGTAACATGCCTCCCTTCCCACTTAAAGGCCGCCCGTGTTGACCTAAGGGTACCAGTAACGGGCAAGTAAATATCTGTTTCACGCCGTTTGCGAACGGAGTAATGTTTGCCCGATTGTTCGAGGGGGTCTCGCAACAGGAGGGGACGATGGGGGACGACTGGGCTGATCCGGTCGCCGCCGTGACGCGCCGCGATGTCTTGCGGCTGTTCTCGGCTGGCATGATGGCGAATGTGCTTTCCGGGTGTCGACACGACTGGCCGCCGCCTGGAAAGTGTGAGGTGCCCTATCCCATTATCGACGTTCATTGCCACTTCTTCAACGCCGCCGACGTGCCAGTTGCGGGCGTAGTGCGCTATTTGGCGTTACGGGAAGGCGCGCCGGACAAGAAAACATCGAAGCTGATAAAGGGCTTGGCCGTCGTCCTCGTGGTTGCGCTCGCGGATGTCGCGCCGGAAGCGAAGGACGAGCTTGCTGTTCTTCGCAAGCGTGCGCGCCGTTTCTCAGAGGCTGAACTCGCGCGGCGCCGGGACGAGCAGTTGTACAAGGCTATGGAGGTCCTCATTGAGCTTGCCAACGGGGAACGTTCGGCAAGCGAATTCTTGCAACCTAGCACTGCTGATCGGTCTGATTTCGAACTCCTTTTGAGCGAGCTTGCGGACCACGCCAACCTGCCACGCAACTTTCAAAAGGGTTTGGGCGGCGCGAGCGACGAGGATATCGATGCGATCGTCGAAGCCGCCAAAAACCACGACATTATCGGCGTCTATGTCAGGTTCGTGCAGTTAATGCAGGACTACCGGAAAGATCTCGCGGAAAGTTATCTGCGGATTTACAGATCCCAATGCAGCGCGCTGTCGCTGATCACCCCGAGCATTCTGGATTTCGACAAATGGATCCCGGGAAAGGCTTCGCCGCAACGCGACCAGATCAACGTCATGCATGAGATGCAGCAGGTCGTGGCCAAGGAACATGGCGTCCACATGCACAGCTTCGTCAGCTTCGATCCGCTTCGGGAGGCGTGGGACCCCGGCTCCTCTCTGAAGAATGTCAAGTATGCAATCATGTGCAAGGGGTTCATCGGGGTCAAACTCTACCCGCCGATGGGCTTCATGGCGATTGGCAATACCAGGTCGGGGATCGATGCGGCTCTGAAGAGGCTCTACAAGTGGTGCTGTGAAAACGACGTACCGATCATGGCACACGCGGAAAACAGCCTTGGCGCGCGGTGTGGCAACGGCAACCTCGCAAGCCCGCAACATTGGCGAGAGCTGCTCAAGTTTGACCGCTACAAAAATCTGAGGATGAATCTGGCGCATTTTGGCGGTTTTGACGAGAACCGGCGCCAGGGTGAAGAGACAGGCGTGCTGGTCAACTGCATACAAGACAAGTTCTCTGGACCACCAAGCTGGGAACAGATCATCGGAGAGACGATCCATGATGATCGTCGGCTAAATCTCTATGCGGATCTGAGTTACCTGAGCGAACTGGTCAGTACCACAAGTACTGGCTTGCACTATGATATCAGGAAGCGGCTGAACGCGTGGCTTCGCGCCTATGATCCCGACGCCCGTCACCTGATGTTCGGCACCGACTGGTCGATGATGTCGCGAGAGAGGAACTACAACAACTACGTGCCGCGGATGGTCGACGGGCTCGCCCAGGCCGGTGTCAGCGATAACCACCGGCAGAATATTCTCTGGCGTAACGCTTCCCGCTTCCTCGGCCTGGACCGTCCGGGCCCCACGCGCGACCGGATCACCGCCTATTGCAAAGAATACGAACTGGGCACGGACTGGCTTTCGGCACTCGCGATCGCCTGAGCTCGGTTGTGAGTTGCGTCCAGCCGACCGTTTGCCGCCGGTCAGTGGCGGAGGGCCAGTCTTTCAGAGTTCCGACAGATAGTTTTAGAATGCATAGTTGCCCGCGCCGCCAGCCACGCGAATTTCATTCAGGATCTTAGAGTAAACCCCGGGGCTTCCGAACTGAAAGAGATCCGTTTTTAGCTGCCGGTTTCCAGTAACGGGCAAGTAAATATCTGTTTCACGCCGCTCGCGAACGGAGTAATGTTTGCCCGATTGTTCGAGGGGGTCTCGCAACAGGAGGGGACGATGGGGGTCGACTGGGCTGGTGCGGTCGCCGCCGTGACACGCCGCGATGTCTTGCGGCTGTTCTCGGCAGGCGCGATGGCGAGTGTGCTTTCCGGTTGCAGGCACGACTGGCCTCCGGCGGCCGCCTGCCAGCTTCCCTACCCGATCGTCGACGTTCACTGCCACTTCTTCAATGCGGCCGATGTGCCGGTGGAAGGGCTGGTGCGCTATGTGGCGCTGCGGGAAAAGCTGCCGGAAGCCAGGCTGTCCGCCGATCCGCGGCAGTCGAAGCGCCTGGAAAATGCCCTGGTGGTGTTCCTCGTTACGGCCCTTGGCGACGTCGCGCCCAAGGCCAAGGCCGAGGCCGCCATTCTCAAGAAACGGTTGCCGCGCCCCTCCGACGCGGAGTTCGAGCGACAGAAGGACGAGCAGTTGCGCGTCGCGGTCAGGCAGCTCGTTGCGCGCGCGAGCGAACAGCGCGCGACATTGACGGCCCGAAGCGGCGCCGAAACGCCCGACCATCAGGGCTTGCTGGAACAGATCGGCGGCACCGCCGGCCTGCCTCAGGGGCTGCAGCGCCGCTCCGGCAGCGTCGCCGAGGAGGATGTGGATGCCCTGGCGTCGGCCGCCAAGGCTCACGACCAGATCGGCAACTACCTCTCCTTCGTGCGGCTAATGCAGGACTACCGGGAAAACCTCGCGGAAACCTATGCGCGGATCTTCGCGTCGAAATGCCAGTTCTCAATGATCACGCCGAGCATCCTCGATTTCGAGAAATCGATCGGCGGCAGGGCATCGCCGCAACGCGAGCAGATCGATGTGATGGACGAGATCCAGCAACTGGTGATGAAGCGACATGGCATCCACATGCACAGCTTTGTCGGGTTCGATCCGCATCGCGAGGCGCAGAAACGCGGGTCATCGCTGGAAAACGTCCGCTACGCGATCATGGAAAAGGGCTTTATCGGTGTGAAGGTCTACCCGCCGATGGGCTTCAAGGCGTGGGGCAACGCGGATCCGGCGATCGACGCGGCGCTGAAGCGCCTCTACGACTGGTGTCGCGACAACAGCGTGCCGATCATGGCGCATGCGGAAAACAGCATCGGCGCCGGTTGCGGCTACGGCAATCTGGCTAGCCCCGCCTATTGGAAGAAGCTGCTCGACACCAACCGCTATAACGACTTGCGGATCAACTTGGCGCATTTCGGCGCCTTCGATGAAGTCATTCGCCCGGGGGCGCCGACGGGGGTGATGGTGTCTTGCTCCGCCGACAAGTTCTCCGGTCCGCCGACCTGGGAGGACATCATCGGCGAGACGATCGATCACGGGCGGCGCCCGAACCTGTTTGCGGACCTGAGCTACCTGAGCGAACTCGTCACCGACAATACGCCCGGGCTGCACGAAAAGATCCGCGCGCTGCTCGACAAATGGCTCGAGGATTATGACCAGGACGCCCGTCATCTGATGTTCGGCACCGACTGGTCGATGATGGCGCTCGAGAAAGACTACAACGCCTATGTCCCGAAGATCGCCAAGCAACTGACGGAGGCCGGTATCTCTGCGGAAAAACAGCAGAACATCTTCTGGAAGAACGCCTCCCGCTATCTCGGCCTCGACCGGCCGGGACCGACCCGCCAAAGGCTCGCCGCCTATTGCCGCAGGCGCGGCATGGATGTCTCCTGGCTTTCGCAGCTGGAGATCGCCTGACCGCGGATCTCATCGCCAGGGCGCGGTCCTGGCGATCCATTCGCGGGTCCGGCCTTCCGGGTCGGCGTTGCGGGTGATGTCGGTGACGACGGCGGCGCTATCGGCGCCATGCTCGAAGACGCCTGAGATGCGCTCGACGTTGAGACCGCCGATGGCGACCAGCGGCAGCGACCCGACACGCTTCCGCCAGGCGGCAAGACGCGGCAAGCCCTGCGGCGCCCACTTCATCGCCTTGAGGATGGTCGGGTAGATCGGTCCGAGCGCGACATAATCGGGGTCGGCTGCGAGCGCCGTTTCCAGTTCCGTCTCGTCATGGGTGCTGAGGCCGAGCTTCAGGCCGGCGGCGCGGATCGCCACGACATCGGCGTCCGCAAGATCCTCCTGGCCGAGATGGACGAAATCGCAGCCTTCCTCGATCGCCAGTTGCCAGTAATCGTTGACGACGAGTTGGCAGCCCTGGTCGTCGCAAACCGCCTTGGCGGCGCGAATTTCGCGGCGAAGCTCCGCTTCCGCGCGATCCTTGACGCGAAGCTGGACCAGTTTCACGCCGAGCGGCACCAGTCGCTCGACCCAGATGGCGCTGTCGACGACGAGGTAGAAGGGATCGAGTTTCATGCAAACACCGCCTTTCCGATGACGGGGGTGGAGGGCACGGCAAAGTCGCGCGGTTCGAGCATGCCCGCCTCGAAGGCTTGCCGGCCGGCATCGATCGCCTGCGCAAAAGCCGAGGCCATGAGCGCCGGTCTGGCGGCGCCGGCGACGGCGGTGTTGAGCAGGACCGCATCGAAGCCGAGTTCCATCACGGTCGTCGCGTGCGACGGGCGGCCGATGCCGGCATCGACGATCAGCGGCACGTCGGGAAAATTCGCCCGTATTGCGCGGAGCGCCGGGATATTCTGCGGACCCATGGCGCTGCCGATCGGCGCGCACCAGGGCATCAGCACCTTGCAGCCGGCCTCAAGGAGCCGTTCGGCAACGACCAGATCATCGGTGGTGTAGGGGAAGACCTCAAAACCTTCGGCCGACAGGATGCGTGCCGCCTCGACCAGTCCGAAGACGTCGGGCTGCAGCGTGTCGTGATGGCCGATCACTTCGAGCTTGAGCCAGTTGGTGCCGAACACCTCACGCGCCATCTTGGCCGTCAGCACCGCCTCCGACACCGAGTGGCAGCCGGCGGTGTTCGGCAGCACGTGCACGCCGAGCGCCCGGACCAGCTCGAAGAAGGCGCCACCCTGGCGGCCCCCGGCGGTTTCGCGCCGGAGCGAGACCGTGACGATCTCGGTGCCCGAGGATTGCACCGCGTCTTCCAGCACGGCGGGGGAGGGGTAGCGGGCGGTGCCGAGAAGCAGCCGCGAGCGCAGTTCCTGTCCATAAAGCGTCAGCATGTCTCAGCCTCCTTTCATCGGCGAGAGAATTTCGATCCGGTCCCGATCGCTCAGCGCATGATCCGAGCGGTCGGCCCGGTGCACCAGCTCGCCGTTGACGGCGGTGGCGAGCCAGTCGCCTTCGTAGTCGAGGGTGGCCAGAAGCTCGGCGAGGGTTGCGACGGCGAGGTCGTGGTCCTCGCCATTGACGGTCAGTCTCATGCAGCGTCTCCCTTCAGGTCCTGCGTAACGGCCAGCTCGGCTGCTTCCGCCGCCAGGGCTGGCGAAAGCAGGAAGCCATGGCGGTAAAGTCCGTTGATCGCGATGGATTGCCCGGCGCGCGTGACGCGCGGCAGGTTGTTGGCAAAGGCCGGGCGGACGCCGGCGCCGGTTTCGACCAGGCGTGCTTCGCCGAAGGCCGGATGCAGCGCATAGGCGGCGTTCAGCAGTTCCATGAGCGAGCGGGCGGTGATCGGGCCGCCATCGTCCGTTTCGATCATCGTCGCCCCGCACATGAAAAGCCCGTCGCCGCGCGGCACGATGTAGAGCGGGATGCGCGGGTGAATGAGCCTGACCGGCCGCGACAGTTCCACCTCGTCCGTCCGCAGATAGAGCATTTCGCCCCGAACGCCACGCAGGCCGGGCGTTGCGCCGATGCGGGCCGCACCGGTGCAGTCGACGACGAGATCGTGTTCGCCGGCGCTATCCGCCAGGCTGAGGAAGACGACGCCGCGTTCCACAAGCTTTTGCCGTAGCTGGCTAAGCGCCCGGCGCGGGTCGAGATGCGCCTCGCCCGGAAAGAACAGCGCCTCGCGGAAGCGCCCGGCAAGCGCCGGCTCCAGCCGGGCGATCGCCGCAGCGTCGAGCCATTCGTAGCCGGACGTGCGCGAGGCGAAGCGTTTGAGCTCGCCAGCGTCCCGCGGCGGCGCGACGACCAGCGTGCCGTTGCGGGAGACCTCCCCTGGCAGGGCGTCGTCCCACCAGTCGATGGCGCTGACGCCCTTCGTCAGCACCGCTTCCTCGGCGCTTTCGCGCTCGCACCAGGGCGCCAGCATGCCGCCGGCAAACCAGGAGACAGCGCCGGCAAAGCCCGGCTCTCGCTCGACAAGCGTCACCGCGGCGCCGCGGGCGCTGAGTTCATGCGCCAGGCAGAGCCCTGCGACGCCGGCACCTTTGACGAGGACCCGCACGGCTCAGTGCGCCCGCGCGGCGTCGGCGGGACGTCGTCCTGAGGAAAGCGGGATGGTGTTGGCGGTGTGCATGCCGAGGCTCCGATGGTGGAGACCCAGTTCACGAGCGAAGGGGAGGGGAAAGACGCCTTGCCGATCGGTTGGTCGCGTGAATCGCGACGATTGCGGCAGCGATGTCTGCACCGTCCCTACGCCAGTATGAACTGGATCAGGTTCAACGGGTCACTGCGCCGCGTAGACCGCATAGCAGAATCTCAGCCCCTTGCCGGGACACCCCTGGTGAATGCGCCAAGCTGACCGCTCGGGGCGCTTTTTGTCAAGAGCCAGCGTTCGTGCTCGTTGTGATCTCAGCAGTTGAAAAATTATCTATAATTTTGCGACGAGAAAGCGGAAGCGTTCGCGACGTGATGGGAGGAGGCGGGTCAGCCGGGCAGAGCGGGTCGAAAAATACCGGAGAAGCCCGCGCTCGTCCTTATTTCTCGGGTGCAGTCCGCCCGATTTCGGAATGGGAGATGCGACCGATTGATTGCTGATTCTTGTCCCCGTCTCGGCGGTTTCCAGATTCGTTCTCAGTCAAAAATACAACCATAAGATTATGCACTGACGGAAACTCTCCATCTGGGTGCTTGCGAACTTTGCTGGTCGATAAAATTATAGATAATACCAGATTCTATCTATTTCGCGTTTGCAATGACCTGGAGGACGAGCCGAAATGCTGGACGGAAGCCTATCGACAAGTGCTAATTTTACCCCGGGCGACGCTGCCGAATCCCGCTGGACGCAAGCGGAAGCGGAAAAAATCTATAATTCGCCGTTTAATGACTTGCTCTACCGCGCACACACGGTCCATCGCGCGCAGTTCGATCCCAACGCCATCCAGATGAGCCGGCTGCTTTCGATCAAGACCGGAGGCTGCGCCGAGGACTGCGGTTACTGCAGCCAGTCCGCCCACTACCAGACCGGCCTCAAGGCATCGAAGCTGATGGAGGTCGAGCGTGTGCTTGCCGAGGCACGCAAGGCGCGCGATGGCGGCGCGACCCGATATTGCATGGGCGCCGCCTGGCGCAGCCCGAAGGATCGCGACATGGAGGCGATCGTCGCGATGGTCAGCGGTGTGCGGGCGCTCGGCATGGAAACCTGCATGACGCTCGGCATGCTGACGCCCGCCCAATCCGCGCGGCTCGCCGAAGCCGGGCTCGACTACTACAACCACAATATCGATACGTCCGAGCGCTTCTACGGCGAGATCATCACCACCCGTAGCTTTGCCGACCGGCTGGAGACGCTCGCCAATGTCCGCGACGCCGGCATCAAGGTCTGCGCCGGCGGCATCCTCGGCATGGGCGAGGCCGCCGACGACCGGATCTCGATGCTGGTGACGCTCGCCAACCTGCCGGTGCCTCCGGAAAGCGTGCCGATCAACATGCTGATCCCGATTCCGGGCTCGAAGCTTGCCGATGCCGCGCCGGTCGATCCGATCGATTTCGTCCGCACCATCGCCCTTGCCCGCATCCTGATGCCGCAATCGCATGTCCGCCTTTCGGCCGGACGGACGGACATGAGCGACGAGACGCAGGCGCTCTGTTTCTTTGCCGGCGCCAATTCGATCTTCGTCGGCGAAACCTTGCTGACCGCCGACAATCCGGGCGAGGACCACGACGCGGCGCTCTTCCGGCGCCTGGGTCTAAGGCCGATGGCCCCAACGGCAAGGCAGGACGCGGCCGAATGACCACGGGTCTCGTCGCGCGCTACGAGAAGACTCTCGATGGCCTCGAACGCAAGGGGCGCCGCCGCGCGCTCGTCTCCGCCTGCGGCATCGACTTTACCTCCAACGACTATCTGGCGCTCGCCGCCTCGCCAAGGCTGAAGGCGGCGATGACGGCGGCAATCGCACGCGGCGTGTCGGTCGGCTCCGGCGGCTCGCGGCTCTTGCGCGGCAACCACGGGGAGCACGAGGCGCTGGAGGCCGAAGCTGCCGCCTTCTTCGGCGTGGAGCGGACGCTCTTCTTCGGCAGCGGCTATGCCGCAAACGCCGCGTTGTTTTCGACGCTGCCGCAGCGCGACGACATCGTTGTGCACGATGCCCTGATCCATGCGAGCGCCCATGACGGTATCGCCGCGAGCAAGGCCCCGGCGGTAGCGGCAGCCCATAACGATGTCGACGCCTTTGCCGACGCCATCGGCCAATGGCGTCGTGCCGGCGGCATGGGGCATCCGTGGATTGCCGTCGAAAGCCTCTATTCGATGGACGGCGATCGTGCCCCGCTCGCCGACCTCTTAGCGCTTGCCGCGCACCATGACGGCTTTCTCGTCATCGACGAGGCGCATGCGACCGGCGTCTTCGGACCGGATGGCCGCGGGCTGGCGGCGGAACTGGAAGGCCGGGGGAATGTGGTCGTGCTGCACACTTGCGGCAAGGCGCTCGGTGTTTCCGGCGCGCTTGTCGGAGCAAGCGCCGTCCTCTGCGACTATCTCGTCAACCGCGCCCGCAACTTCATCTACTCGACCGCGCCTTCACCGCTGGCCGCCGCCGCCGTGCGCGAAGCGCTCGCCGCGCTCGTCGACGAACCGGAGCGCCGCGCCGCGTTCGAAGACCTAAGAGCCTTTGCCAACCGGGCGCTGGTCGAGGTGCTTGGCATCGAAGGCAGCGGCTCGCAGATACTCCCCATCCCGATTGGCGACAACGGCCGTGCGGTCCGCATTGCCGCACGCATGCGAACCGAGGGCTACGATATCAGGGCGATCCGGCCGCCGACGGTGCCGGAAGGCACCGCGCGCCTTCGGGTCGCGATCACGCTCAATGTCGACCGGGCGGCGATTGGGCAGATGCTCCAGCGCCTGAAGATCGCGATCGCGGAGGAGCGGCCATGAAAACCCGTCTCGTGGTCACCGGTACCGATACCGGCATCGGCAAGACCATCTTTTCCGCGGCGCTTACCGATGCGCTCGACGGCTGCTACTGGAAGCCTGTGCAATCGGGCCTCGACGAAGAAACCGACAGCGAAACCGTCGGCCGGCTCGGCCGGCTGCCCTCTGATCGTATCCTGCCCGAAGCCTACAGGCTGGCGACGCCGGCCTCGCCGCACCTGTCGGCACGGATCGACGGCGTCACGCTCCGGCCCGAAGGTCTTTTGCCGCCCGCGGTGGATCGACCTCTGGTGATCGAAGGCGCGGGCGGGCTGCTGGTGCCGCTGACGGAGCGCACGGTCTTTGCGGATGTCTTCGCGCTCTGGCAGATCCCGGTCGTCCTTTGCGCCCGCACCGGGCTTGGTACGATCAACCACACCCTGTTGTCGCTCGAGGCGCTGCGCCGCCGCGCCATTCCCATCCTCGGGGTAGCCTTCATCGGCGACGCGCAGGAAGACAGCGAAGCGATCATCTCCAGGCTTGGCGCCGTGCGTCGGCTCGGACGGCTGCCGCGGCTCGAAGCGCTGACGCCGGACCGCCTGCGGCAGGCCTTCGCCGAGAATTTCAACATCGCCGATTTCCGGGAGGTGCCGGCATGAGAAGCTCCACGGTCTGGTATCCCTTCACCCAGCATGCCCTGGAACCGCCGATGCGCCGCATCGTCGGCACCGAGGGTGCGTTTCTCGTCGACGAGCATGGCGTGTCGATCCTCGATGCGATTTCGTCCTGGTGGGTCATCACCCACGGTCATCGCCATCCTGCTATCATGGAGGCGATCCGCAAGGCCACGGACACCTACGACCAGATCATCTTCGCCGAATACACCCACGCGCCGGCGGAAGACCTGGCGCAAGGGCTGGTCGAGATCGCGCCGCCCGGGCTCGCCCATGTCTTCTACTCCGACAGCGGTTCGACCGCGGTCGAAGTCGCGCTGAAGATGGCGCTCGGCTTCTTCCACAACAGCGGCCGGCCGCGAAACCGCATCTGCGTGCTGGAGCATGGCTATCACGGCGACACGATCGGCACGATGTCGACCGGAGAACGAGGCGTCTTCAATGCCGCCTACGCGCCGCTGCTCTTCTCCGTCGACCGCTTGCCCTTTCCGGAGCCGGGTCGGGAGCAGGCAACGCTCGACGCCTTCGAGACGGCCTGCGCATCCGGCGCGGTTGCCGCCCTCTTGATCGAGCCTCTGCTGCTCGGCGCCGGCGGCATGAAAACCTATCCGGCTTCCGTGCTGTCCGAGCTGAAGCGCATTGCCGAACGGCATGGCAGCCTGCTGATCGCTGACGAAGTGATGACCGGTTGGGGGCGGACGGGCAGCCTGTTTGCCTGCGAACAGGCCGGGATCACGCCCGATATTCTCTGCACCTCGAAGGGGTTGACCGGTGGTGCACTTCCCTTGGCCGCGACGCTGTGCACCTCGGAAATCTTCGAGGCGCATCTTTCGTCCGACCGGCGCAAGACGTTCTTCCATTCGAGTTCCTACACCGCCAACCCGATCGCCTGTGCCGCGGCACTTGCCAATCTTGGCGTCTGGAAACAGGAGCCGGTGCGGCAGCGGATCGACACGCTGACGGAGCGGCAGCACCAGCAGATCGAGCGGTTTGCCGATGATCCTCGCTTCGGCGGCATGCGCCAGCTCGGCACCATAACAGCTCTCGACCTCACGGTGCCGTCCGGCGGCTATCTCGCCGAGGTCGGCCCGCAGCTCAGGGCGTTTTTCCGCAAGCGTGGTTTGCTGATCCGTCCGCTCGGCAACGTCATCTACCTGATGCCGCCCTACTGCGTCACCGACGACGATCTTGGGCGGGCCTATGACGCGATCGACGAGGCGGCGTCGCTCTTCGGGGCAGGGCAGCTATGAGGCCTGTTCGCTCCTCCCGGATCGTCGGTTTCGGCCATGCCGCACCGGAGCGGCGTGTCGCCAACGACGAAATCGAGACGACGCTGGGGCTTGAGCCCGGCTGGATCGAGCGCCGCACCGGCATTCGCGAGCGGCGCTGGGCCGCGCCCGGCGACACGCTGTCGGGGCTTGCAGCAAAGGCGGGCGCAATGGCGCTCGACGATGCCCGCACCCCGCCCGGCGATATCGCCCTGGTCCTGCTTGCGACCTCGACGCCCGATCATCTGCTACCGCCTTCCGCACCCCTGCTCGCCCATCGTCTCGGTCTTTCCAACGCCGGTGCGATCGACCTTGCCGGCGCCTGTTCAGGCTTCGTTTACGCCTTGACGCTCGCCGACGGTTTCGTGCGGTCGCAGGGAAAGCCGGTGCTGGTGGTGGCGGCCAACATCTTGAGCCGCCGGATCAATCCGGCCGAGCGGGCGAGCGCCGTGCTCTTTGCCGATGCCGCCGGCGCCGTCGTCGTCGCGCCCTCCGATGATCCGCAGACAGGCCTGTTCGGCGTCGACCTTGCCGCCGATGGCAGCCGCTACGATCTGATCTCGATTGCCGCCGGCGGCAGCAACAGGCCGTTTTCTGCCGACACCAGGCCCGAGGATCTGCTGATGACGATGCGTGACGGGCGCGAGATGTTCGCGCAGGCGGTGGAGATGATGACGGCCTGTGCCGTGAACGCCATGGACGCCGCCGGCTGCGTGGCCCCGGACATCAGCCGCTTCGTGCCGCACCAGGCCAATGCCCGTATCTTCGACGCCGTCTGCGACCGACTCGGCATCGCGCCGTCGAAAACGGTGCGCACGATCTCGGACTACGGCAATTCGTCGGCCGCGACCATCCCGCTGTCGCTATCGCTGGCGCATCGAGAAAAACCCTTCATCGCCGGCGAAAAGCTGTTGCTGACGGCGGCCGGCGCGGGGCTTGCGGGAGGGGCGGCGGTGCTTGCGATCTGATGACGCGTCGACGGCGGCAACACTCCGTAACGTGGGGCGCGCGCCGTGATGTCAGGGTGTTGAGGGCGCGGCGCAGGAGCCGCGTTTCATCAGCATTGGCTGCAGCTTGTATTCCTCCTGCAGCGCATGGCTGCCGAGCACGCCTTCGAGCGCGAGCCGGGCGATCTCGTCGATCGGCTGGCGAATGGTTGTGAGCCGCGGCAGCACCAGCGAGGCCAGCGGAATGTCGTCGAAGCCGACGATCGAAAGGTCGTTCGGGACCCGAAGCCCCATGTCGTCGGCGGCGCGCAGCAGGCCGATTGCCTGCTGGTCGCTGGCAGTGGCGATCGCCGTCGGGCGACTTTTTTCGGGCTGCGTCAGCAGCTGCTTACCAAGTTCTTCGCCTGAGCGGTAGTCGAAGTGCCCTTCGACGATCTGCGGCGGAACGTAGTCGCCTGGGTGGCTCTTCCGGAATTCCGCGAGCCGTTGAACGAAACCGCCGCGGCGCTCGCCGGAGACTTCGGTCGTGCCCGGACCGCTGATATAGCCGAGCCGACGATGGCCGAGCGAAAGCAGGTGGTCCGCGGCGAGATAACCGCCCTGACGGTTGTCGACGGAGACGAGCGCATGGCCGCTCAAGGGCCGGTCGACGGTCACTGTGCGCGTGCGCGACGCCAACCCATCGGCGAGGCTGTTGCTGACGGGAACGAGGATCAGCCCGGCCGGCAACCGTCCGAGCAGGGTTTCGATCTGCTGCTTCTCGGCGTCCGGGTCGTCATGGGTGTTGGCAAGCAGCACCGAGTAGCCCTCGGCGGAAGCCAACATCTCCACCTGTTTGGCAAGCTCGGCAAAGAAGGGGTTGGTGATGTCAGGCACGACGAGGCCGATAATGTCGGTCTTGGCGAGCCGGAGGCTGCGACCGAGAATGTTCGGCCGGTAGCCGATCGCGTCGATCGTCGCTTCGACCTTCGCCCTGATGTCCTCGCTCACCGTCTTGTTCTTGGCAAGCACACGCGAAACCGTGCCGACGGACACCCCGGCGCGCTGGGCAACATCCTTGATCGTCGGGTTCAAACGGTCGGCTCCCTATCACGTTCGCTGCATCGATCAGGAGGGAAAATCATGCAACGGATCAAAGTCTTACGCCAGCGACCGCGGGTCTGTCCGACGGCAGCTGGCCTTCCTCTTAAATCAGAGAATGCCGCGAACCGGTAGCGGCTTCCAGCACAAATTTCGCAAGTGATGAAACGTTTCATATTGACAGCGATACCGCCTTTCTATCTCTTAAAGGCCGAAGCGGACCACGCATGCACATGCGATGAAACGTTTCATTGGTGGTTGGAGGACCATCTTTTCACCGGAGGAGAACCCATGAAATTTTCCCTGTATGCGTCTATCGTCGCACTCACCGTTGCCACCGCATTGCCGACACTTGCCATGGCTGCCGATAAACCCGTCGTCGGCCTCGTCATGAAGTCGCTTGCGAACGACTTCTTCAAGAACATGCTGGAAGGCGCCGAAGCGCATGCGCAGAAGCGTGGCGACTACGAGCTCAAAGCCATCGGCATGCAGAACGAGACCGATTTCGAGAGCCAGTTGAACGGCGTCGAGAACTTCATCACCCAGGGCGTCGACGCGATCGTGATTGCGCCGGCCGACTCCCGCGCCATGGTCGCGCCGCTGAAGAAGGCGATGGATGCGGGCATTGTCGTCATCAATTTCGACGTTTCGCTCGACGAGCAGGCAAAGAAGGATGCCGGCGTCGATCTGGCCTTCGTCGGCCCTGACAATCGCGGCGGCGCCAAGATGGTCGGTGATGCGCTCGCCAAGGATCTCGGCGCCGGCGCTAAGGTCGTGATCCTCGAGGGCAATCCGGGCGCCGACAATGCAGCGCAGCGCAAGCGCGGCTTCGAGGATGCGATCGCGGCAGGCAAGCTCGATCTTCTCGATTCCCGCACGGCGCATTGGGAAACGGAAGAGGCCAATTCCGTCTTCTCGACCATGCTGACGGCGCATCCCGATATCCAGGGTGTGCTTGCCGCCAACGATTCCATGGCGATCGGTGTCGTCAAGGCGCTCGACGCGGCTGGCCGCAACGACATCAAGGTCGTCGGCTTCGACAATGTGCCGGCGGTCGCCCCGATGCTGAAGGACGGCAAGCTTTTGGCGACGGTCGACCAGTTCGGTTCGCAGATGGCGGCGAACGCCATCGACAAGGCGCTCGAAGTCGTGGCCGGCGGGCCCAAGCTCGAAGGTTGGGTGAAGACCGACATCGAGCTCGTGACCAAGGACAACGTGAAATAACCCAGAGACCGCGCGTGCGCACCGGGCGCTGCCCGGTGCGCTTCGGCAAGGACAGCATTCGCCGCAGGCCAATGGCTTGCGTGCGCAATTGCTGCGTTTCAAAAGGGCCAGGTCATGATGAACACGCAAACCGTGCAGGCGGAAGCGGCTGGCGTTTCGATGCCGCCGGTTCTGGAACTGCATGATGTTAAGAAGGCCTTTGGGGGTACCAAGGCTCTGAACGGCGTCAGCCTCTCCATTCAGCCGGGCGAAGTGCACGGCCTCATCGGCGAGAACGGTGCCGGCAAATCGACTTTGATCAAGGTTCTCTGCGGTATCGTACGTCCGGACGAGGGTGCAATCAATCTTGCAGGCCGCGCCTATGCACCAACGACGCCCCGGGAGGCCAAGGCCAACGGTCTCCAGGTGGTGCACCAGGAATTCAACCTTCTGCCCCATCTGTCGGTGGCGGAGAACATCTTCATCGAGCATCTGCCGCGCAATGCGTTCGGCGTTGTCAGACGGCAGGAGATGCATGCCGGCGCACGGGCCGCACTCGATGCGATCGGCCTCAGCGACATCGACGTGCGCTGGCCGGTCGCGCGCCTCGGCATCGCCCACCGACAGTTGGTCGAGGTGGCGCGCGCGCTGATGACGGAAAGCCGTATTCTCATCCTCGACGAACCGACGGCTACACTGACGTCGCGCGAAACCGAGCGGCTGTTCAAGATCGTCAGCGACCTTCGCCGTCGCGGCGTCTCGATCGTCTTCGTGTCGCATCATCTCGACGAGGTCTTCCGCATCTGCGATCGGGTGACGGTGCTGCGCAACGGCGAGACGGTGTTCTCGCGGCCGATCGTCGAGACCAATCAGGACGAACTTGTGCGCGCCATGGTGGGCCGCAAGCTGCAGCAGCAGATGGCGAGCGAAGTGGTCTCGTTTGCTCGGCCGGCACAGGCGTTGTCGCTTGCCCGGTTTCGCCCGCCGCAATCGCCGCATGCCGAGGGTATTTCACTGCACCTGCACAAGGGCGAAATCCTGGGGATCGCCGGGCTTGTCGGCTCCGGCCGCACCGAGCTTCTGCGGGCGATCGCGGCCGCTCAACGGCCGCTCTCCGGCGAGCTCTTCCTTGAGGGGAAACCCACCTCCTTCCGCTCGCCGCGCGAGGCGATCAATGCCGGTATCGGCTTCGTGACCGAGGACCGGAAGGAGGAAGGCCTGATCCTCAACATGCCGATTTCGGCCAATGTCACGCTCGCCTCCCTCTCGGACGTCTCGCGTGCCGGCATCCTCGACAGGAAGGCGGAAATCGAAGTGACGGAACGGCTCGGCGCCGAGCTCAAGCTGAAATATGGCGGACCCGGCAAGAATGCCGCGACGCTCTCGGGCGGCAACCAGCAGAAGGTGGTGCTCGCCAAATGGCTGGCGCGCAATCCGAAGGTACTGCTGCTCGACGAGCCGACACGCGGCGTCGACGTCGGCGCCAAGGCCGAGATCTATGCCCTGATCCGCCAGTTCGCTGAACGTGGCTTGGCGCTGTTGGTCGTCTCGTCGGAGCTGCCGGAACTGATGACCCTGTCGGACCGCATCCTCGTGATGTCGCAGCACCGTGTCGTCGGCGAGCTGTCGCGGCCGGAATTCTCCGAAGAACGTATTCTGCAATTTGCCTACCAGGGCGAGCAGCAACAGGCGAGGCAGTAAGATGCAAGCACTCGAAAAGACACAAGCCGGCGAAACCGTCCATGCTCGCCAGCTGCCGGGCTGGTCGCCAAAGGTGCTCCTGCGCGATGCCGGCATCGGCCTGGCGCTCCTGCTTTTGATCGTCTTCTTCTCGGTCTCGACCGAGCACTTCCTGACGGCCAACAACATCTCCAACATCCTGACGCAGATCACCATCAACCTGATCCTCGCCGTCGGCATGACCTTCGTCATCCTGATCGGCGGCATTGATCTTTCCGTCGGCTCGATGCTGGCCTTCTGCGCCGTCGTCGGCGGCACGGTGTTGACGATTCCCGATCTCTCGGTGTTCCAGGCCGTGGCGCTGGCAACGCTCGCCGCTGTCGGCACCGGCGTCGTCTGTGGCTTCCTGAATGGCTGGATCAGCGCCTTCTGGGGGCTGCCCTCCTTCATCGTCACGCTTGGCATGCTGAACATCGCCCGCGGTGCCGCGCTGCAGGTGACGGACGCACGCACGATCTATTCGTTTCCGCCGAGCTTCAACGCCTTCGGCTCGCAGATGATCTTCGGCATCCCCGTCGTCTTCCTGATCGCGCTGCTGCTCGTCGCGATCGCCTGGTTCGTGCTGTCGAAGACGGTGTTCGGCCGGCTGCTCTATGGCATCGGCAACAACGAGGAGGCCGTGCGTCTCGCCGGCCATTCGCTGATGTTCTACAAAGTGGCGGCCTTCACGATTGCCGGTGCGCTCGTCGGCATCGCCGCCATGGTCTACATGGCCCGCCTCAACATCGCGAGCCCGATCATCGGCATCGGCTTCGAGCTGAACGCGATCGCCGCCGTCATCATCGGTGGCACCAGCCTCAACGGCGGCCGCGGCACGGTGATCGGCACCCTGCTCGGCGCCTGCATCACCGGGGTTCTCGCCAACGGCCTCATTCTGTTCGGGCTCAGCGATTTCATGCGGCAGATGATCACCGGTGTCGTCATCATCCTCGCGGTGATCATCGACAAGTATCGCGAGCGGCTGACCGGCATCTAGGACCGGGAGCCACGTGCGGGCGGATCGCCGCCCGCCGCAACCGACGAAATGCGGTGAAGGACAAGGTGGTCGGGTCGATAGACCCGCCCGCAGGGATCTCTGCGGCCTGGTTTTCACGCAGAGGCAAATGCGGAAGGTTAGGCTGATGCTCAAGAACATCGATCCGGCGCTGAACGCCGACGTGCTGCATGCGCTGCGCTCAATGGGGCATGGCGACCGGATCGCGATCGTTGACGCGAATTTTCCTGCCGACACGATCGCGCGCCATACCCGGCTCGGTCTGCCGCTTCACATTGCGAATGTCTCGGCCGCGCGTGCGGTGCGCGCCATTCTTTCCGTCATGCCGCTCGACACGCCGCTACAGCCTTCGGCGGCGCGGCTGACGCCGGACGGGGAGGCGGGCGAGCTGCCAGAGGTCCAGCGCGAGGTGCAGGCCGAGGTGGTGCGCGCGGATGGTTCTCTTTCGAAGATGTATGCGATCGAGCGTTTCGCCTTCCACGAGGAAGCGAAGCACGCCTATTGTGTCATCGTGACGGGCGAGGCGCGCCGCTTCGGTAGCTTCCTCTTCACCAAGGGCGTGGTGCCGCCGGCCAGCCACTGGCACGAGACCGTCGCCGGGTGAGAGCCACCTTGAGGATCAATCCGCGGCGGGGCCGCCAATCAAAGGGTCGCAAGCTCTCGATTGGAAAGCACGCCATCATTGGCCCGCCTTATCTCGACCTTCCGTTCGAGCTCGGCGACGATGTCCTCGCTGAAATCGATCGAGGTCAGCTCGGCGATCTCGGGCAGGGCGCCGGGCGTGAAGACGTTGACCTCCACCAGCTTGTCGCCGACCACGTCGAGGCCGACCAGGAACATGCCGTCGCGCACCAGCTTGGGGCGCATCTGCTCGGCGACGGCGAGCATCGCCGGGGTGATGACGGCGGCGGCGGGCCTGCCGTTGACATGCATGTTGGAGCGCAGTTCGCCTTCGGCTGGAACGCGCCGCACGGCGGCGTAGGTATCGCCGCGCTTGAGGGGGCGGCCGTTCATCAGGAACAGGCGGACGTCGCCCTCGGTCGCTGCCGGCAGATACTCCTGCGCGATCACGTAGCCTCCTTCGCTGACCGCCTCGAAGATCTGGTTGAGGTTCGTCTCATGGCTGGAACTGACCTTGAAGACATTCTTGCCGCCGGAGCCCTGCAGCGGCTTCAGGATGACGCCTTCGGGATGCGCATCGACGAAGGATCTGATCTCCTCCATGTGTCTCGTGATCAGCGTGGTCGGACGGACGACCTCGGGAAAGCCCTGCAAATAGAGCTTGTTCTGCGCCGCCGCCAGCCCGTCGGGATCGTTGACGACGATTGCGCCACGCTCGGCGGCGAGCCGCCCGAAAATGATGCCGGCCTGGGTGGCCCAGGGGCGGATGCCGACGTCCTCGGAGGGGTCGTTGCGCAGAAAGAGAACCTGGATCTCCGCAATGTCCAGCACCTCGCGCCGCGTCGCCTCGCCTCGCAGCGCCGCAATGAAGGTTTCCGCCTTGCGCGGCCTTGCCGTTCCCAGAGACAGCGCATGGAGGATCAGGCGGCCATCGGGTGTCAGAACGAAATCGCCCGGCGTGACGTAGACGATTTCATGGCCGCGAGCGACGGCTGCGAGCGCGAGTGAAGTCGTCGCATAGAACGTCTCTTCGCCTTCGATGGAGTTGACGAGAAAGACAATGCGCATCCGGTCTCCTACTCTGCGATCAAGTCGAGCGGGGAAAGTCCCCTTTGGGCTCGCTGAAGTCGGTCGCGCGCTTTGACCTCATCGAGAAAGATAGGGCGGAGTGCCGGGGCACCAAGAAGCCCGCGCAGGCTCAGCTCCTCGATGGCGCCGAAATGCGAGGCGGCGATCTTGCCCATCCAGAACGGTTCGAGACTGCCGCCGTCGGCGAGATGATCGAGGAGCTGCAGCAGGCCGCGCAGGTAGATCGCATCCTTGACCAGCCCGCCGCCGCGGTAGATCCGCAGCGTGATGTTGAAGGCCTCGGCGGCGGCGAAGCCGTGGCCGTCGACGAGCAGCCGATAGGCCTGCGGAAACGGCGCGCCGTCGAGCATGGCCGCGCAGCCGGCGACCCTGGCGGCAAGCACGCGCAGCCGGTCTGCGGTCATGCCGGCGCTCAAGTACTCGGCAAAGACGGCAAGTCCCTCCTGCATGCCTTCGTAACCGGCAAGCCCGGAGCGAAGGATCCGGAGCCCCTGGGCCGAGCCGTTGAAATAGGTCAAGAGATGCACGCCGATCTCGTGGTTGAGCAGCGCCTCGACGCGATCGGCGTCGAGCGCGGAGCTTCTCGCGATCAGCAGCTGACCGCGCGAGACGAGCAGGCCGGCCGGCAGGTCGTCACGAATGTCGACGGAGGCGGAAAAGTCGGCCGACTGGCGCCGATAGGCCGAGATCATCGCCTGGGCGCGCTCCCTTATGTAGTCGCAGTCGCGCCTTTCTGCGGCTGACGACGGCGCGTCGCGATCGGGCGCGGTACGCGCAAGGATGTCGGAAGCGGCGTCGTGAAGCGTGTCCTCCACCGGGCCGTAGAGCGCGCGGCCGAACTCGACGAACTTGCGGGTCTCCCGCGCCGAAATCATCGAAAGCTGCAGGTCGACCTCCTGCTGTTTCTCCCGATAAAGGGCGTAAAGCAGCGGGTCTTCGAGATGTTCGAAGTTGAGCGAGAAGAGCTTTCGCTTGGCCGTTTCGATCTGCAGCGTCAGCGGCCGGTAGTAGAGCCGCGGGCTTTTGGAAAAGCCGCCCGAGGCAAACTCCGTCCAGGCGGTTTCGGCGTTGATCGGCGTCACCGCCAGCAGGAAGTCGAAGCTCGAGGCGATTTCGTCGATGCCGCGGTCGGCGCGCACGACGGCATCGACGAAGGCCTTGCGCCCGAAGGCGCGGTGTGTCGGCAGCCGAAAATTGTCGGACTTGGCGCGGGCGAAGGCGGCGACGGCCCTGAGCCCTGCATCGAAGACGCTCGCGACCAGCCGCTCGCGCAGTTGCGGATAGATGCGGCGCGTGCCCGGTTCGCAATAGATCGGCGCGAAACGCACGGTGAGGTGCGGGTAGTCGAGTGCCAGGGCCTTCCGGCCTGTCGTCGTCGCCGGCGGGCGCTCGACGAGCGTCACATGTGGCGTGCGAAACTTTCCTTCGATCGTCGCCGCCGTCTCGATCAATGCCTTGGCGGCGACCTGCTCGGCGGCCCGTGCGCCGGCGACGACCTCGATCAGGAAGGGCGGCAGGAAGGGCGCGTCCTTGGCCGGCGGATCGTCGCTTTCGAGCTCGCCGAATTCGAGCACGATGAAAAAGCCGAGGCGTTGCTCGATTACCCTCCCGACGCGTTCGATGATCGCGGCGGCGGTGTCGATGTCGGGCGAAAGCAGATAGGCGGCGTTCGCCTGGGCGATGTCGCGTGCCACCGGCTGCTGGTGGTCGCAAGCGATCTGCACGCAGAGGAAGGGAACGAGACGGTCGATGTGCAACCGCCCGCCGTCACCGAAATCCTGTCGCACGGCGCGGCCGTCCGTCAGCCGCGCAATGCCTTCATCGAGCCACGCCGGGGCGGGGTTGCCAGGCATCGCTTTTTCCTCCGTCATCGCTGCCTCGCCAGTGCTTCGGTCAGCACCGGGACGAGGGAAGAGACCAGCGCCCGCAGGGCCCGCAGCGCCTCGATATCCGGCTTGCCGGTCCATTCGTCCATGAAGGTCTTCTTGAACTCGATCGCGATCGCACAGCCGGTCTCGGGGAAATGCTCGTGGATGAAGCGCGTCTGCTCGCCGCGTCCCTGAAAGGCGATGTTCTCGCGCACATCCAGCGGCCGGCCACCGATATCGGCGGCGCCGAGCGCCGATATCAGCGTATCGACGACGCCGGCCCATTTGAGCCGGTCCATCGAGGAGGTGCCGATATTGATTTCCGGGGCTTCGTCAGTGGCCGCGGGCGCCGCCTCCGGCCCCTGGCGGCGGTGGTTGTAGCTGTGCACGTCGAGCACGACGAAGCGCCCGTGGCGACGCTCGATTGCCGCCAGCATGGAATGCAGCATGGCGTAGTATTCGTCATGCACGGCAAGGGAGGCCTCGATCATGGCTGCCGGCGGGTGTTCCCGCCAGACGGAAAGGCCCCAGGCCTGCGCGGGCTGGAGATAGACGGCGCCGGTACGGGCGCGGTTGAGATCGACCTCGAAGCGGGACCTGTGAACGACGATGCGATTGGCAAGATCCCGGATGATGAACTCCGTGAACGGATCCTCCTCGCGCAGCCTTGCCTCGTCCGTCAGCGCCGAGAGCGCACGGGTATCGCTGCGCATCGCATGCCCGTTGTGGATCGCCGTGCCGACGATCGGGCCATCGCCGCGATGTACGGTCCACCAGGCGGTCTCGGTGGCTGAACGGACCTGTTCCGTCGGCTCGCTTTCCATGGTCGCTCCCGCATTCCCTCGCTCTGGTCGCTTCGGGGGTGCAACTCCCCGAAAGGCCCAAGGGTTCCGGAACCGATGAAATTTCCGGGGCGGTTGAGGCACAAGCTCGCCCGGATCGGGCAGCAGGTCTCAGCGTTGCGAATGGCCGAGTTCGCTAAGGATCCATTGGCGGAAGGCGCTGATCTTCGGCGAATTGCGCCGGCCTTCCGGATAGACCATCCAATAGGCCAGGCTGTCGTCGCAGAGGAGATCAAAGGGCTGGATCAGGCGCCCGTCGGCGAGTTCCGCGGCAAAGAAGGCTGGTGTCAGGATTGCCACGCCCTGTCCGGCGGTCGCCGCATTTCCCTCATAGACCTGCGCGCCCATGCTGGCGCCGGGCCGGCTTGCAAGCCCCTCCACCGGTACGTTGGCGGCGGCAAACCACCGCGCCCACCAGGGGTCGCCGGGGTCGAGAAGCGGCAGCCGCAGGAGGTCGGCAGGTTCCTTCACGCCGCCGATGCTGGCCGCAAGGCCCGGGCTCAGCATCGGTGCGAAGTCGGCGTTGATCAGCCGATGGGCCACAAGCCCAGTCCAGTCGCCGCGGCCCGAGCGGATGCCGATATCGACCTCCTCGCGGCTGAAGTCGACGAGGTGCGGTTCCGTCTGTAGGCGGACGGCAAGCGAGGGGTGGGCGATCTGGAACGAGCCGAGGCGCCGCGCCAGCCAGTTGGACGCGAAGGTCGCAATCGTGCTGATGACCAGCGTTCCCTGGGCCCCGCCGCGGGCCGCAACATAGGCTTCGCTCAACTGCTCGAAGACCTGCGTGACCGCGGGTGCCAGCCGTTGCCCGACCTCGGTGAGGGCGATCTGGCGCGGACGGCGCAGGAACAGGGGCGCGCCAATCCGATCCTCGAGCACCTTGATCTGATAGCTCACCGCGGCCTGCGTCATGCCGAGTTCGCTTGCGGCATTGGTGAAACTTCCATGCCTGGCAACCGCCTCGAAGACGCGTATCGCCGTCAATGGTGGGAGCGGAAGTGTCTTATGCATTAAATGGCCTTATGCATGATGATCGATATTCGATTGGAAGGTGAGGCCGTTCATCACCATTTTCAAGGTCCGTCCATTAGACGGATTGATGAAGAGGATGACGGCTATGACAACCATTCAAGTACGTAGTTTTTCGTCGACAAACGATTTTTCCGCCGGTTCCTGGCTGGCGCACTTGTTCGCGCGGAAGAACCGGGCGGCCGACGTCGTCGACGTCAGGGATCTGTCGGATCACCTGAAGCGGGATATGGGCTTTCTCGACGGCAACCGCCCAGACGGCAACGAGTTCCCGGCCAATTGATTTCTGAAGACCCGGGCGAGCCTTCCATCGCTCGGGTCTTCCAACGCCTGCGACGCAGCGTCGTCGCCTCGGCGGAGCAGTTTTCCACGACCCGCCCGCTCTTTGGGTCAGAATTCCTTTAATCTACTATTTAAGTGGATAATCTCGGTGGTATTCGGTCAACGCAGGTTTGCGCTGGCTGCCTGAGATGAGGTCCATGATGAGCATGCTGCGGCAATATGAGCGTTTGAGTGCTATCCGCGAGGTCCTGCAGGGCCGGTTGGAGCTGCACGAGGCGCGCGACTGTTTCGGTTTCGACGATTTCGAGGACGGCACGGCCGGTGAACTCAAGGATCGCATTGCCGAGCTCTCCGAGGAGATCTCGACCTTGAGAAGCCGTTGCGACCGCTATCAGGGCTTCGGCCGCCAGTGACCAGGCGGCCAATGACTACCCTGCCAACGATTGCGCCTGATGACGGCAGCACGCCGTCGAAGAATGGATCATCCCCATGACCTTGCATGTGAATTCCCGCGTCGCGGATTATGCGATCAATCCGCTTTTCCTCGAGCGCTGGTCCCCGCGCGCCTATTCGGGTGCCAAAATTTCCGAGCCCGAGCTGTTCGAGATCCTCGAGGCTGCCCGCTGGGCGCCATCGGCCTACAACGCCCAGCCATGGCATTTCGTCTATGCGCGCCGCGGCAGCGAAGGCTGGGAGAAGCTGCTTGGCCTGCTCAACGATTTCAACCGGAGCTGGGCGGCGGAAGCCTCGGCGCTGATCTTCGTGCTGTCGAAGACTTCGCTGCTGCCGCCGGGGGCCAGCGAAGAAGTGCCGTCCTACACCCATTCCTTCGATGCGGGTGCTGCCTGGGGCGCACTGGCGCTGCAGGCCGCCCATTCCGGCTGGCAGGCGCACGGCATGGCCGGCCTCGACTACGAGCGCGCCCGAACCGAGCTAGACGTACCCGAGAACTACCGCATCGAAGCGGCCGTCGCGATCGGGCGCCTCGGCGACAAGGCGCTGCTTCCGCAAGCGCTGCAGCAGCGCGAACAGCCAAGCCCGCGCAAGGCGCTGTCGCAGATTGTATCCGAAGGCCGGTTCGTGGCCGGCTGAACCGCGGAAGCATGCGCCGGGGGCAGGCAAGCCTTGCCTGTCCGCTCTCTCAGCGATCGTCCGCATCATCCCTGCCGGTCGCATTCAGCGCCTGCACGGTGACGGCCGCGACGAGGCCGGTCAGCACGATGCCGGAAAAGCCGATCACCATGGCCAGGATACGGGCGCTCAAATGCTTGGGCGTGAGATCGCCGTAGCCGATCGTCAGCCCGGTGACGAAGGTGAAGTAAAGCGCTTCGTCGAGCCGCCAGTCCTCGATGCGGCCGATGACGACGCCGGATGCTGCCATCACGATCAGGATCGCGGAGAAGATCGGCCAGAGCAGCTGAAGCTGCCGGTAGAGATTGGAAAAGAACAGGCGCCGCATCCGCTTCGTCTGCCGTCTGCGATGAGATTCCGTCACGCAATCCTCCCTCGCGCGCGCCACACCATCCCCACCTATCCGTGGTGGCCGGTGCCGGCTCGCTCCCCGCCGTCGAGATCCCCTCTCGACGCAGCCCGCGGCACTCACGATAGCCTTCTGTATGGCGGCCTGCCAGCGTCTGTTTTGCCCGCCGGAAAGCGGCGCGCGATGGCGGTCTCTGGTTCCTTGCCACGGCATTGGCCGAGTGCTATCGCTTTAGAATAATCTCATGAAAGCTCTTGCCGAAGGACATCCGGATGGCATCGCATGAGCATTCGCTTGCCGGCGGCGGACGCGGTCTGTCCGCGGGTTTCCGGCTGGATCTGATTGCAGGTCTCACGGCCGCCGCCGTGGTTCTGCCCAAGGCCATGGCCTATGCTACGGTCGCCGGCCTGCCCGTCAGCGTCGGTCTCTACACCGCCTTCGTGCCGATGATCATCTACGCGCTTCTCGGCACGTCGCGCGTTCTCAGCGTCTCGTCGACCACCACGCTTGCGATCCTCGCCGGCACGCAGCTCGGCCTTGCCGTGCCGGATGGCGATCCCGCCAAGCTCTTGACGGCGACTGCGACGCTGACGGCGCTCACGGGCGCGCTTCTGTTCCTCGCGTCGCTGTTGCGTTTCGGCTTCGTCGCCAATTTCATCTCGTCGCCGGTGCTGATCGGTTTCAAGGCTGGTATCGGCCTTGTCATCGTGCTTGATCAGGTGCCGAAGCTGCTCGGCATTCACATCACCAAGGAAGGTTTCTTCCGCGACATCCTCAGCATCGCCGGCCACCTGTCCGAGACCTCGATGCTCACGCTTGCGATTGCCGTAGCGGCGCTGGTGGCGCTGCTCGCGATGGAGCGGCTCTGGCCGCATTCGCCGGCGCCGCTTCTGGCGGTGGCCGCGGGCATCGCACTTTCCTGGCTTGCCGGTCTCGAAGCACTCGGTGTTTCCACCGTCGGCTTCATCCCGCAGGCGCTGCCTTCGCTGACGCTTCCGAGCCTGGGTCTTGTCCAGGAACTCCTGCCGGGCGCGCTCGGCATCGCGTTGATGAGTTTCACCGAGACCATTGCCGCCGGCCGGGCTTTCGCCGCGCCGTCCGATCCGCCGATCCGGGCGAACCGCGAATTGCTGGCGACGGGCGCCGCGAATTTCGGGGGCGCCTTCTTCGGCGCCATGAGCGCCGGCGGCGGCACGTCGCAAACCGCCGTGGTGCGGGCGGTCGGCGGCCACAGCCAGGTGGCGTCGCTGGTCACCGCGGCGGCAGCGGCTGCGACCATGCTGGTGCTCGCGCCGTTGCTCGGCCTGCTGCCGCAGGCCGTCCTTGCCGCGATCGTCATCGTTTACTCGATCGGGCTCATCAAGCCGGCGGATTTCCTCTCCGTCCGCAAGGTCCGGCTGATGGAGTTTCACTGGGCGCTGGCCGCCTTTCTCGGCGTGCTGTTTTTCGGCACGTTGCAGGGCATCATCGTGGCGATCGTGCTGTCCTTCATCGGGCTAGCGCGCCAGGCGGCCTCGGCGAAGGTCTATGTCGTCGGTCGCAAGCGCGGCACCGATCGGCTGCGACCGCTCTCGCCCGAGCACCCCGATGACGAGACCTTCGAGGGGCTCTTGATCCTCCGGCCGGAGGGGCGGCTCTTTTTTGGCAATGCCCAGCAGGTGGCGGACCAGGCGCAGATGCTGGTCGCAAAACAGAAGCCCAGGGTCCTCGTGCTCGACATGAGCCGGGTTTTCGACATCGAATATTCGGCGCTGCAGATGATGATGGAGGGCGAGCGCCGCATCAGCGAACACGGCGTCACCGTCTGGCTGGCCGAACTGAACCCGGACGTGCTTGCCTATGTGCGCGCATCGGGCTTTGCCGATCAGCTCGGTCCAGACCGCCTGTTCGTCAATACCCGCACGGCGCTCCAGCACTATCTCGCCGGCGGCGTGCAGGGGTAAAGCAATTCCAGGAAAAGTGCGCAGCGGTTTTCCGTCCGGAATTGCGGACCAGGAGAAGCCGATCCCCGGAAATGCGCGAAGCGGTTCCGGAACTGCGCCGTTTCAGAAAGGTGCGCTCATTCCGCCATCATCTCGCCCGTTCCGCCGAAGGCCGGCGGGAAGTCGCGATATTTCGGCAGGCCGTCCTTCATCGGCAGCACCGTCTCCTGATAGTTGACGTGCAGCGCCGGCTTGAAGGCAAGCGACGGGATTGCCGCGGCAAAGACGTCGGTGACGCCCCACAGCGGATGCTCGGTCATGAGATGTCCGCCGCAGGCCTTGCACCATTTGCGCACGCTCGTCGCCGTCTTCTGATAGCCGACGAGATTGTCCGCGCCCTTGACGATCCGCACCTTCTCCGGCGGCCAGAGCGTAAACGCGTTGACCGGTCCCGCCGACCAGCTGCGGCAGGAGCTGCAGTGACAGAAGCCCATGGCGGCGGGATCGCCGCTCACTTCGATCTCGACTGCGCCGCAGAAGCACTTTCCCGAATGGCTACCGTTTGCTGCCATGACACCCTCCTTCGGTTCGTCGGGCCGCCCCTGCTTTCGCGGGGGTGGCGGCGTGAGGCAGAGCAATAGCGTGTCACTCCTGAGCGTGAGGTCAACGCCTCCTTTTGAGCTAGACTTGCGCCCTTGTGGCGGCTTCGACGAGGGCCAGCGGCAGCACGATGCGGGCGGACAGGCCGCCACTCTCCCGGTTGCACAGCTCGAGCTCGGCGCCGGTGCGATCGAGCGCCCGCTCGACGATGCTCAAGCCCAGGCCGCTGCCGGCCGCCGCCTTGAACCGGCCGCGGAAGAAACGCTCGGTCACACGCGGCATCTCCTCCTCGGGGATGCCGGGGCCCTCGTCGTCGATCGCGATCACCAGATGCCGGTCTCGCCTCTCGGTGCGGCAGCAGACCGTTGCGCCTGATGGCGAATGGTTGATGGCGTTTTCCAAGAGGTTGCGCGCCGCGAGCCGGAAGAGGTCCGGATCCATGCTGATCCTGAGGCCGAACATCGGCCCGTTGATGACAACATCGACGCGATGTGCCTGGCCGGCGAGCTCGGTCCTGAGGTTGGCCAGCGTCTCGCCGACATCGAAGCCGGCCGCGGGCCGGGCGCTCTCTGAGGCTTCGACCGAGGCGATGTCAAGCAGTTGCCGCACCAGCTTGCCGGTCCGGTCGACCCCGGCGACGATCTGGCCGAGCGCCTTCTCGCGGATCTCGCCGTCGTCGCTGGCGAGCGCCACCTGCGCCTGCGTCTTGAGGCCGGCCAGTGGCGTGCGCAGCTCGTGGGCGGCAAAGGCGATGAAGTTCTGTTCGCGCTCGCGGGCGCCGGCGACACGGGCGAAGAGGCCGTTCAGCGACTTCAGCACCGGGCTGATCTCGCGGGTCGTGCCGGTATCCTCTATCGCGTGCAGATCCGAGGCCTCGCGCGCTGCAAGGTCGCCCGCAAGTTTCCTGAGCGGCGCCAGCCCGCGCCCGACGCTGAGCCAGATCAACACGGCCAGAAGCGGAATGATCAGCAGCGCCGGCAGCAGCAGCCCCTTGACCAGGTCGTTGACCAGTCGGTCGCGGATGCGCAGGTTGTCGCCGACCAGCACGCGCACCCCGAGGCTCGCATTCTCCACCGCAAAGACCCGCCAGGTCTCGCCGTTGATGACGGTTTCCGAGAAGCCCGTCGCATGCGGCGCAAGG
Source organism: Ensifer adhaerens (assembly GCF_002007205.1). Taxonomy (GTDB): domain Bacteria; phylum Pseudomonadota; class Alphaproteobacteria; order Rhizobiales; family Rhizobiaceae; genus Ensifer; species Ensifer adhaerens_D. The sequence continues at coordinate 207,258 of NZ_LAZS01000008.1, read as the reverse complement.
GTCATGTCGGGTGCACTGTCCGACTTGCCGATCAGGGTGCCGTCCAGCGACCAGATCTGGCAGGAGAGCTGGCGGTCGTAATGCGGATGTTCGAGCAGCGGGATCTTGATCGCGCTCTGCGCCGGGCGGCCGGTGTCGCCGTCGCCCTCTTCCTTCATCATGTCGGGGCTGACGATCAGCGAATTCACCATGCGTGCGGCCTCCATCAGCCGCGCGTCGAGCACGCGTTCGACTTCGGCGCGGGTGCTGAGGAAGATCCAGACGGTGGCCGACAGCCATAAGAGGCCGGTCGTGATCAGGAGGATGGCGAAAAGCCGTGTGCGCAGCGATTGCATCAGCCGGCCCCGCCCAGCCGGTAGCCGATCCCCCGGATGGTTTCGATCAGCCCCGGGCCGAGCTTGTTGCGCAGGTGGTGGATGTGCACCTCGACGGCATTGCTCTCGATTTCCTCCTGCCAGCCGTAGAGCTTGTCCTCGAGTTTGGCCTTGGAGAAGATGACGCCCGGATGCGACATCAGCGTATGCAGGATGGAGTATTCGCGCCGCGACAGTTGCACCGGCTTGCCGGCCTGCTCCACCGATTGCCTTGCCGGATCGAGTTTCAGCGTCGACCATTCGAGCCCGGCGCTCGCGCGGCCGCTGGAGCGTCGTGCCAGCGCCCGCAGCCGCGCGGCGACCTCGTCGAGGTCGAAGGGTTTGCCGAGATAGTCGTCGGCGCCGGTGTCGAGCCCGGCGACGCGGTCGCGCACCGTGTCGCGCGCGGTCAACAGAAGCACGGGAACGTCGTTCTGCCTGGCGCGCAGGTCCCTGAGAATATCGAGGCCGGAGCCGTCCGGCAGCATCAGGTCGAGCACGACCGCGTCGAAGCCGTTGGCGGCAAGCGCCGTCGCGGCCGCATCGCAGGTGCCGACGGCATCGCTGGTAAAGCCGGCCAGCGCCAGGCCGACCTTCAGGCCGTCACGCAGGATATCGTCGTCTTCGACGATCAGGACTCGCATTGCTTTTCCTCACATTTTTGAGAGCCGGACTGTTAAATCGCTCCCTTAAGGCAGCCTTAAGGTAGGACTTCCCTCTGCGACGGCATTGCAACAAACGAATCGTTGAATGCCCGATATGACCGAAGCAAACGAGCTTTCTTCCTCCACGACCGATCACAAGACCGGCATCGCGCTCACCCGCCGCAGCCTTTTCGTCGGCGCAGCCTCGCTGTTCGTCACCGGCTGCGCGACCGCGCGCCCGACGCCCGCGGTGGTGCCGGTGGCTGCGACGCCCGTTCGTCCCGCAGCCGGGCCGACGGTGCCGCCGATGTACTACGCCATGCCCGACGAACAGTTTCCGATCCCCGATGTGAAGATCGCCGAGGTCGATCCGAAGTTCTGGCGGCAGGAGGTGGATTATCCGACCAGCGAGCGGCCCGGCACGCTGATCGTCGATACGCCGGCGAAGTATCTCTATCACGTACTGCCGGGTGGGCGCGCGATGCGCTATGGCATCGGCGTCGGGCGCGAGGGCTTTGCCTGGTCGGGCCGCGCGATCGTCGCCTACAAGCGCCAGTGGCCGCGCTGGACGCCGCCCGACGAGATGGTCGCGCGTCAGCCGAAGCTCGCCCCCTACAGCATCGCCAACGGCGGCATGCCTCCCGGTATCAAGAACCCGCTCGGCGCGCGGGCGCTCTACATCCACAAGGACGGCAAGGACACGCTCTACCGCATCCATGGCAGTCCCGAGGCGCACTCGATCGGCAAGGCGGTCTCTTCGGGCTGCATCCGCCTCATCAACCAGGACGTCGTCTATCTCTACGATCAGGTCCGCGACGGCAGCACCATCATCGTCATTCCGGATCCGAGCAAGGGCGACCTGGCCATCGGATAGGATGGCCAACGGAGGCAGCGCGGGAATTCTGCAACACTTCGACAACGAGTACCGCCTCGCGCAAGCGATCCACGCCAAAGAAAGATTTTCACCACATTTCGGTCACGGTTCGGCCCAACAGCCTTGGGCCTCCCTTCGGACCCTCCCAACCGAAATCTCCAACCCTGGAATAGTATAAAGTGTCGATGAATTTGTCCCGCCGGTCGCTGCTCGCGGTGATCGCCAGTTCCGTCTTGAGCGCCTGCACGCAGATCCCGAAACCCGAACCGAAGCCGAAGCTGATCGAACCGATCTCCCGTGACGGCGGCTCGCCGGAAAAGGCGGCGGATGCGGCGGGCGTGCCGACGAAGACCTTCGACTACGCCAGGATCTACGCGCCGGTGAAGGACGAGGGCTACGACGTTCCGGGCATCCAGCACACGGAGATCAAGCCGCAGTTCCTGCGCCAGGAAGTGGCCTATGCCACCAACGAGCCGCCCTATTCGATCGTCGTCGATACCCAGACGATGTTCCTCTACTACGTCCTGCCGGGTGGGCGCGCCATCCGTTACGGCGTCGGCCTTGGTGCAGCCGGCCGCGCCTGGAAGGGGCGGGCCGTGGTGCAATGGAAGCGCAAGTGGCCGCGCTGGACGGTGCCGGACGACATGGTCGCGCGCCAGCCGCACCTCAAGAAATACGGCATCGATGCCGGCGGCATGGATCCAGGCCTCGACAACCCGCTCGGCGCTCGCGCCATGTACATTTTCCAGGATGGCCAGGACACGCTCTACCGCATCCACGGTTCGCCACAGTGGCGCTCGATCGGCAAGAACGCGTCGGCCGGCTGCGTGCGCATGCTGCAGCAGGATGCGATCGATCTTTACGATCGGGTCCGAGGCAAGACGCCGCTGCTCGTCCTGTGACGGGCGACACACTGGCGTAATTTTCACGCTCTCGCCGGACGGTTTGCCTCAAAGCGGCTGAGGCAGCGGCAATCCGTCTGGTCCCATCAGCATATAGTCCGGCGAGCGCGGCAGCGGCTGCGAGTCCGGCAACGGCTGCGAGTCGGGCAAAGGCTGCGCGCCCGGCATTGGCTGCGATTGCACCATGCCGCCGCCCGAGAGGTCGGTGACGACGATTGGCGTGCCGTTCGGCACGCGGTTGTAGAGATCGACGACATCCTGGTTGATCATGCGGACGCAGCCCGAAGACACCGACTTGCCGATCGTCCACCATTCCGGCGAGCCGTGAATACGATAGAGCGTGTCTTCGCCGTTCTGGAAAATGTACATGGCGCGGGCGCCGAGCGGGTTCTTAAGGCCGGGATCCATGCCACCCGCTTCGATGCTGAATTGCTGCAGCTCGGGCTGGCGCGCCACCATCTCGTTCGGCGGTTTCCAGCGCGGCCATTCGCGCTTGTACTGGATGACTCCGCGACCCGCCCAGGCGAAACCGGCGCGCCCGAGACCGACGCCGTAGCGCATCGCCTGGCCGCCTTCATAGACCCTGTAGAGAAAGTGGTTGCCGACGTCGACGACCAGCGTTCCCGGCTTCTCGCCGGTCGGGTCTGCGACCATCTGGCGGTAGAAGCGCGGATCGATCTTATCGTAGGGAATGGCCGGCAGCGGATAGGGTTCGTTCGGTTTCTCGCCGTACATGTCGGCAAGGAACGTGTTGGCCTCGGGAACCGGTTCCGGCGCATAGGAACGCGTCACCGTCGGCCGCGGCGAGGCGCAGCCGGCGAGACCAGCGGCCGCCAACCCGGCGGAAAGCTGCAGGAAGGCGCGGCGGCGGATCTCTTTTTCGGGCATGTAAACCTCGATCGTCCTCTATTCGCTACCGGCGATGCAACCGACCCTTTAAGTCAATTGTGCGTCGCCAGCCGACGGAACGATCACAGGCCGGCGTAGGGGTCCGCCAGCGCCGCTTCGGGTCGGCTGATAGGATACTTAGTTCCCGAGATCTTGGCGGCCAGCTTTTCGGCGCCGTTTTTCTCAAGGAGTGTCCGGAAGCTCGGATGCATGCCGCCGTCAACATAGGCGTTGAGCGGCGCCGACGTCTGGTTGGCCATCATGCCGGCGAGCTTTGCGTCTTCCGATTGCAGGCGCGCCACCAGCCCGGCATCGGGCGTCGTGATCGCCGGGGGGCAGGCTGCGAGCGGATCGGACGGTTCGCCGTCGGCAAAGTCCGTGTTGAAGACGTAGCGGCGTCCGCAGGCGGCGACCTTCGGCTGGCGTTTCGTCGCCTCGAAGATGTCGTAGCCCTGCTTGATGTTCTTCCAGAAGTCGAAGTTCGGGTCGCCGCGGTGCTTGGCCATGTTCTCGGCCGTCATGCGGAAGGGATAGGCCTGCACCTGGAACGTGCCCTGGCCGCCAGCGAGCGCGCGCTGAACGACGGCATAGATTTCGCCGACGCCCTGGTCGGTCATGGCGTAGCAGCCGGAAGACGAGCAGGCGCCATGCACCATCAGCGCTTCGCCGGTATAGCCGAGCGCCGATTCCAGCCGGTTGGGATAGCCGAGATTGAACGACAGGAAATACTGCGACTTCGGGTTCAGCATGCCTGCCGAGACATGGTAGAAGCCTTCCGGCGCCTGGCGGTCGCCGGATTTCATCTTCGGGCCGAGCTTTCCGGACCAGCGGCACATGGGATAGGTCTTCAGGAGGGCGTACTGGCCTCGGCTGTTCTGTTTCCAGACCTCGAGCTCGCTTTCCTGCTTGAAAATGCGGATCAGCACCGGGCTTTCCGGCTTGCTGCCGTTCTTGGCCATGGCGGCGATCAGTTTTGCCGGGATCGGTGGCGGCGCGCGCACGTCGTCGAGCGCCATGCAGCCGGACAGCGCCAGAGCCATCGCGCCGATGGTAAGCGCATGCCGCATCCGCCGCACCTGCGCGAAAATCCCGCCAGCCCAAGGCGTTTCGGAAGAAGGGCTCTCAATCGTCTCGCGCCGCATGCGGGCTCCTGGAAATGCTTCCGCCACCAAGCGTCCTTCGTGTGGCGTGTGTGCCGGCCGGGTGCGTTCGACGCAGTTCGGTTCGGCATTGAGTTCAGCGATTAAGCGGTGACAGCCCTGGCTGCAAGCCTTTGCCCCTGGCGCTCGCGATCAACAATACTTGAACGCGCGCCGCCATGACTGCCCGCCGATTGGGTCGATGTTGAGACAATATGGTGAATTTTTTCTCAACACGCGCGCCCGGAATGTTCCCGTGCGTCAGTCCCGCGGCTCGCTGCCGGGCGCGTAGACGGTCTTCTGCTTGAAGGCAAAAACGTTGCCGCAGCGGCAGCGGACCATGTGCTTGGCGGGGTCGGGAGAGTTGCGTTCGGTCGAGAAGCCCTTGGGCATCACGTCGATGAGGAAGCCGCGATTGCTGCCCTTGCCTTTGTCGTTTTCCGACGCTTCGGCAAAGCCCGCAGCTCCGCACTTGGCGCATTCCAGCTTTCTCGAATAACGATCCCGCGATGCCATGTTCAATCACACTCGATAGCGCTGCCGCATCCGGATAGGCGGCGGCGCTTGGGTTGCCTGAAACACCGACCTATAGGAGGCGGCCCGCCGTTTCAAGTTTGCCGGTGACGAGTTGCTGGCGGCATCGCCCTAGCGATAGCCGGTGGCGTCGGCCGGCTTGTTGGCCTCCATCACCTCGCGCATGTAGCGCCAGCAATCGGGCTTCGAGCCGTCGAGATCGGTGAAGCCATAGACCTGCGCCAGCCCGCCGCTCGACAGCGACTGGCCGTTCCAGCGGGCCTTGTCCGGATCGGCCGCAAGGGCTGCGATGGCGCGGCCGACGAAACGGGGTGTTTCCGAAATGACGAAATGCGGCTGGTTCTTCGTGGCGTCCTGCCAGTTGTCCTCGCCGACCTCGTAATGCTCGAGCATCATCTCCGAGCGCATCCAGCCGGGCGTAATCGAAACCGAGGTCGCGCCGTGCGGGGCCAGATCCTTGGCGTGCGCCCAGGCCATGCGGTTGGCCGAAACCTTGGCAAGGTCGTAGAAGGGCGACAAGCGATAGTTCTCGGCATTGTATTCGGCGGTGCCGTCGGTGACCTCGACCAAAAGCCCGCCCGGCTTCTCGATCATCAGCGGCAGGGCGTAATGGGCGGTGATCAGGTGCGTGTCGACGCCGAGGCGGAGCAGCTTCAAGCCATTTTTGAGATTGTGCTCCCAGACCGACTTGTTCCATTCGAACAGCAACTCGCCGCCCCAGACGTCGTTGATGAGAATATCCAGCCGTCCCTGGTCGGCGCGGATGCGGTCGACGAGCGCCTTGACTTGCGTCGGCTGCAGATGGTCGACCTGAACGGCAATGCCCTTGCCGCCGAGGCCGGTGACGATCTCGGCCGTTTCCTCGATCGTCTCGGGCCGCCGATAGTCGGATTGCTGCTGGCGTGTGGTGCGGCCGGTCACGTAGACGGTGGCGCCGGCGGCGCCGAGTTCTGTGGCGATGCCACGCCCGCCGCCGCGTGTCGCGCCGGCGACGAGGGCGACTTTCCCTTCGAGCGTCATGATTTTTCTCCTTCCTGGCCGTCCATCAACTGGCGTTTCCTGGATGTCGTGATATATAAATGATTGTTCGGTTATAAATGAGAGTCAAGATGCCTCGCCCAAAAACCGTGCCAGACGAAGAAGTGCTGGCGGCCGCATTCGCGCTGATGCGCGCGCACGGCCCCGACGGCCTGACCTTCGCGGCGCTCGCCGCAAGCACCGGCCTTTCCGGCGCCACGCTGGTGCAGCGCTTCGAAAACAAGTCGACCTTGATCCAGCGGGCGCTCATCCAGGCCTGGGACGGGCTCGACCGGCAAACGGCGGAGCTGGTGGCGACGGTGCCGCGCACGCCAGAGGGTGCCATTGCCCTGCTCGTCGGCCTCTCGGGCGATTATGGCGGTATTGAATCCTATGCCGACGACCTCAGGATCCTCCGGGAAGACCTGCGCGATCCCTTGCTTCGCGCCCGCGGCGCCCGATGGCGCGACGTGCTCTCGGGCGTGCTCGACGAGTGCCTTGCCGGTCTGCCGGGCGCGAGCCCGGGGCTCGGTCTGCTCATGGCATCACAATGGCAGGGATCACTGCTCTGGTGGAGTTTCGATCCGCAAACGCCCGTCACGGATTTCGTCAGGCAGGGTCTGACGCGCTTCGTCGAGGCCTTTGCAAGAGGGCCGGCGGACTGAGATCAGCGCCGGCGCTGGCGTTCACCCGGCTGTCAAATCGCCGTGAGATGGCCGTGCAGTGGATGACGGCGGCGTCGGACCGTCTTAGATGCTGATCATGACCAGATTTGCCGCCGCACTCTTTGCCCGGATCGCCGCCCTGGCACTCGTCGCCTTGACGCTTTTCGCCTTGCCGGCCGCCGCCCAGGCACCGGCGCCGGTCTCGGGTTTGCTGGACGACCTGGCCTCGCGGCAGGAGCTTGATCCGCTGAAGACGGTGATCGTTTCGCGCGACGGCAGGATCCTTGCCGAGCGCGGCTATCGCGGCAACCGCGCGACGGACTCCACGAACATCAAGTCCGCATCGAAATCGATCATCTCGGCGCTGGTCGGGATCGCGATCGACAAAAGGCTGCTGGAAGGGCCGGACCAGAAGATCGCCCCGATCCTCAAAGCCGACCTGCCGGCGTCGCCCGATCCGCGCATCAACGACATCACCATCGGTCATCTGCTGTCGATGCAGGCCGGGCTCGGTCGTCTCTCGGGGCCGAATTACGGCCGATGGGTTGCCAGCCGGAACTGGGTGCGCACGGCGCTTGCCCAACCTTTCGACGGCGATCCGGGCGGTCAGATGCTCTATTCCACCGCCTCCACCCATCTGCTCTCGGCAATCCTGACGAAGGTCAGTGGCCGATCGACGCTGGCGCTGGCCCGCGACTGGCTCGGCCCGCTCGAGGGCTTCCGCATCGGGGCCTGGGATCGCGACCCGCAAGGCATCTATCTCGGCGGCAATCAGATGGCGATGAGCACCCGTTCCCTGCTTGCCTTCGGCGAACTCTACCGTAACGGCGGCCGGACGACGTCCGGCCGGCAACTGGTGTCGCCGGAATGGATCGCCGCCTCCTGGCAGCATCGCACCAATTCGCGCTTCTCTGGCGACGAGTACGGTTACGGCTGGTTCGAGCGCCAGGTCGCCGGCGAAGAGGTGCATTTCGCCTGGGGCTATGGCGGCCAGATGCTCTACATCGTGCCGAGCCTCGATCTGACCGTCGTGATGACCTCGGCCGAAAGCGGACCTTCGGCCCGCAACGGCTACCGCGACGCGTTGCATCTGGTGCTCGGCGAGATCATCACAAGAGTGAAGGCCGATCCGGAAACGGACGGGTGACGAGGCGCCGGCGAACGGCCGCCGCTCAGCGCCTTTCCAACAACGGTTCGATGATGCCGAGCAGGCATTCGATCGCGGCCGCGTCTTTTGCCGCGTCGTGAGACGCCTCGAACTCGGCCAGTTCGATGCCGGCGATCTGCTGTTGCGGGATCGCCGCGAAGATAGCGCGCAAGGCCTGCGGATCGAGGCCATCGTTGATGGCATAGGCGGCAGGCACATGGTTCGGCTCGAGCACGTCCCAATCGACATGGATCCAGGCGGGTTTATCCCCGATCAGCGACAGAATGGCTTCCGGCGGCGCCGCGGCGGGCGAAAGGGTATGTACGCCTGCCTGCTGCAAGAGAGCCGTCTCGGCTGGATCGATGTCGCGCGCGCCGACGATGACGACCTGGGCCGGGTTCAGTCCGCTGCCGTGCCCGCTCTCCCAGAGCCCGCAGGCGGCGGAAAGAACCATGCCGCCGAGATAGCCGCTTTCGGTGGTCTGTGGCGTGTTGAAGTCGCCGTGGGCATCGATCCAGAGCAGGATCGCATCCGGGCATTCCCGCGCGACGACTGGCAGTGTCGCAAGGCTTGCCGAGCAGGTGTTGGCGACGAGGAGCGGCTTGTTGCCGCGCTGGAGCGTTGCGGCGATCGCCGCCTGCAGGCCGGCCAGGGTCTCCCCGGCCTCAGGCAGGCTGGTCGACCAATCGTCTTCCTTTGCCGGTGACGGGGTGCCGATAACGGTCGGTTGCAGCCCGGTCTGTTTGCCGAGCGCTTCCGCCGTCATGGCCGCGCCCGGGATCGCTCCCGGTGTTCGGTCGGCGATCCGTCCCTGGGAGACGATGAGTTCGTAGGGCACGGGCATCCTCCTTGCATTGTCTGCGGGCGTTTCACGCGGGCTCTTGTCGCGCCAGTAAGGCGGTGCCTGTTCGGGCGGTCTCGGGCGGCTGTGAGGAATTGGCTTGAAAGGGCGGCGGCCTGCGGATTCGATATGTTCATATGGATATATCGATTTCATGCCGCGATCGCAATTTCATTCGGGATCAGCCTTGATGCTATTGCTGTGAGTAGGGTCATCGCCAAGGTCGCCTGCGTGCGCATCCCGGTTGGCAGAGGCGTTTGCGTTGCTGCCGTCGCACAACGGCAGACGATGCTGGTTCCCGACGGCCATGCGTATCGGGGGCATATCGCCTGCGATGCGGCGTCCCGCTCGGAACTCGTCGTGCCGCTGGTGACGGACGGCAAGGTGCTCGGCGTGCTCGATCTCGACAGCCCCACGCCAGGGGGTTCGATGCCGAAGACCAGGCCGGTTTCGAGGCGCTTGCCGCAATCTATGTCGCGGCAAGCGATTTCGCTTAGATCGATAGCCGGAGCGCTCAGCCGTCAAAGCGCTCGATGACGATCTTGCCCTTGGCGGCCCCGGTCTCGATCCGCCGATGCGCTTCGCGCAGGTTCGCCGCATTGATCGGCGACAGCACCTCGGCAAGCGTCGTCTTAAGCCGTCCGGCGTCGATTTCGTCGGCGACGAAGGAGAGCAGGCGGTGCTGTTCGATCATGTCGGGCGTCTGATGCATCGGCCGTGCGAACATGAACTCCCAGTGCAGGCTCGCCGCCTTGGTCTTCATCCCGGCCATCGGCATCGGCACGTCGGTGTTGTCGATGGAGACGATGCCCCCTTGCGGCCGGATCAGCTCGACCGCGTCGGCCCAATGGCGCATGTCGTTGAAGATCGCGATGTGGCCGACATGGGGAAAGCCGAGCGCCTTGACCTGCGCGACCAGCGGTTCGCGGTGGCTGACGACATGGTCGGCGCCGAGTTCCTTGACCCAGGCGATGGTTTCCGGCCGCGAGGCGGTGGCGATGACAGTCAGCCCCGCGCGCTTGGCAAGCTGAATGCCGATCGAGCCGACGCCGCCGGCGCCGCCGACGATCAGGATCGACTGGCCGCGATCGGCGCCGTCGCGGTCGATGCGGAGCCGATCGAAGAAGGCTTCATAGGCGGTGATCGTTGTTAGTGGCAGCGCAGCCGCTTCGGCGAAGCCTAGCGACTTCGGCTTGCGGCCGACGATGCGCTCGTCGACCAGCTGGAATTGCTGATTGGAGCCGGGTCGCGTCAGATCGCCGGCGTAGTAGACGTGGTCGCCGGGCTTGAACAGTGTCGCGTCGGGACCGACCGCTTCGACCACGCCGCTCGCATCCCAGCCGAGCACGCGCGGCGTTTCCTCGACCTTGTCCTTCGGCGCCCGCATCTTGACGTCCACCGGATTGACCGCGACGGCGTGAACCGCGACCAGGATGTCATGCCCTTTGGGCTCCGGCTTCGGCAGGTCGACATCGAGGAAGCATTGCGGGTCTGAAACCGGGAGATAGCGGGTGAGGGCAACGGCATTCATGATTTGCTCCTTTGTGGGGTGAAGTGATGTGGTTGCCGCGGTCATGCCACGCGCTCGAGGGCCGGATAGCGAGAGTAGCCCGCGGCGGTGCCGCCGAAAAGCGCGGCGCGACGTCAGTTGATGAGCGCGCCGCCCTCGATGTCGATGACCGCGCCGGTGACGAAAGGATTGTCGATGGCAAAGAGATAGCCTTGGGCGATGTCCTGCGGTTCGCCGAAACGGCCGGCCGGCAGCGTTGCGGCGGCGCGGTCGAACATCGTGTCGCGCGCCTCGCCGGTCATGCCGCTATAGGCTTCCGTCCGCGTCAGGCCGGGGCTGACGACGTTGATCCGCAGCGGTGCCAGTTCGCGCGCGAGAATCTTGGCCGTCGCCTCGAGCGCGGCGTTCATCGCCGTCTTGACGAAGGTGCCGGGAACCGTCCGGCGGGCGAGAAAACCCGAAGTGAAGGTGATCGTACCGCCGGCGCGCATGGTCTTGGCCGCCTCACGGGCAAGCACGATCGAGCCCCAGAACTTGACGTCGAAGGCGGCCTTGGCTGCATCGAGGTCGATGTCGGCGACCTTGCCGCCGGGAGCCGACGAGCCGGCCGTGACGATCAGGTGATCGATCAGCCCGAGGTTCTGGAAATAGGCGGCGACCACTGCGGTGTCGGCGATGTCGAGCCCGGTGGCACGGCTGGCGATCTCCACCCGGCCCGGACGCTCGGAGAGAGCCTTGGCAACGGCGGCACCAATGCCGCTGGTGCCGCCGATGACGACGGAGACGGTGGTGTCAGTGAAGGTCATGGGCATTCTCCAGAGGAAGTTTGGGGAACGGGTTCGGAAAAGACGGCTTCGAGCAGCGGGCCGCCGGGCGCGCGGAAGAACAGCCGGCGCTCGCCGATATCGGCGAGATCCATGGTCGAATAGGGAATGGCGAGCCGGTCGAGCCTGGCGCGAAACGCCGCGTAGCCTTCCAGCCGGAAGCCGACGTGATCGATCGCCTCGGCCGCGCGCTCGAAGCCAGTGCCGTGGCTGCCGATGACATGCACGATTGGCTTGCCTTCGGCATAGAGCCAGCAGCCGGGGATGTGGCGGATAGCAACCGGACGTTCGCCGATCGTCAGGTCGAAGACCCTCTCGAAGAAGGCGCGCGTTCCGTCGATATCGGCGGTGCGGATGGTGACGTGATCGAGCTGCATGGCGCGTCTCCTTTCGAGGAAGAACTTACCTATTGCGGCGCATCCGGATAATTGGCTTATTTCCAAAATTATATTTCGGAGAGAGCGAAAGATGTTGCTCGACAATCTGGCCCTGTTTCTTCTGATCGTCGAAAAGGGCGGGCTTTCCGCCGCAGGGCGCGAAAAGGGGCTGTCGCCGGCTTCCGTGTCCGAGCGGCTGGCGGCGCTCGAAGCCCACTACGGTGCCGCCCTTCTGAAACGCACGACGCGGGCGATCAGCCTGACCGAGGAAGGGCGCCTTCTGGTGGACGGCGCCCGCCGGCTTCTGGCGGAGGCCGGCGAACTGGAGGCTGGTATCCGGTCGGGGACGCGAATGATCTCGGGCCCGATCCGGCTGAGCGCACCGGAGGATATGGGACGCCGCTACATCGTGCCGATCCTCGATCGGTTCCTGGCCGAACATCCCGACGTGACGGTGGATCTCAACCTCACCGATGGCTATGTCGACCTGGTTGGCCAGGGCATGGATTTCGCGATCCGGCACGGCGTGCTTGCCGACAGCACGCTTCGGTCGCGCGCCCTTGGCGAGAACCGCCGGGTCGTATGCGCCGCGCCCGCCTATCTCGACGCCATGGGCCGGCCGGAGCACCCCGACGACCTCTCCGGTCACGACTGCATCATCATGCGCTTCGGCGCCAATCTCGACCGCGAATGGGCCTTCCAGGTGGGCGGCAAGCCGCACAAGGTGATGGTGCGCGGGCGGCGCGTCGCCAACGACGGCGGGCTGGTCGCGGAATGGTGCCGGGCGGGGCACGGTGTCGCCCTGAAATCGGTGTGGGACATCGCGGAAGATCTCGCCTCCGGCGCGCTGGTCGAACTGCTCAAGGACTTTGCGGTCGGCGAGACCGGGCTGCAGATCGTCTACCCACCGGTAAGCGTCCAGCCGCGCCGGGTGCGGCTATTGATCGACCGTATCGCGGCGGAACTCGGCTCGATCGAGACTGTCCTGGCGCGCATCGCAGACGCATAGCGCCGGCGGCGCGGCCGCCCGTGACCGCTGCCGACGTGGCCGTCGTGCAACAGTATTGCCCCAATTTAGGTCTTGGTCGGTCCCGACGCGGCGCAGTTTTTGCGATGCGGCATGCCAGCGCATTGCGGTCGCGCGTGGCTTCATTTATAAAACATGAGTAACACATTCAACATAAGTGGTAGCGCATGGCGCTGCCGCTGGTCTCGGCGGCGGCCTTGCGGCTCCGGCGATGGAGAGGCAGATTGATGACCGATGCGATGGTGCAGGGGCTTCACGAGCGGGAGGAGGGCAGGATCCGCCGTTTCTTCAGCCGCCGCCTCAGAAATCGCGAGGATGCGGTCGATGCCACCCAGGAGACCTTCATGCGCATGCTGGAGGCGTCTCGCTCGACGCTGATCGAGAATCCGCAGGCCTACCTGTTCCAGGTTGCGCGCTCCGTCGCGCGGGTCGCTACCGAGCGCGCCGCGCGCGAGCAGGCCCTGTTTGTTGCCGACGAGGACGGCGTGGAGCATGCCGAGGACAGGCCGATCCAGGACCGCATCGTCAACGCCCGCCAGTGCCTCCTGATCATGGCGCGCACCATCGAGGGGCTTCCGAACCGCTGCCAGCAGGTCTTCATCCTCAGCCGCCTGCATGGCTTGAGCAACGGCGCGATTGCCGAGCAACTCGGCATATCGAGAAACATGGTCGAAAAGCACATCATCCGGGCGCTGCTCGAATGCCGGAAGATGCGCGCCGAGATTATTTTCTGAGCCGACGTCAGGCAAAATCATCCATTCAACTCTAAGATGATGGAGGCGATTCTCTGAACGGATCGCCCGACGGCATTTCAGTTCGACCGGAAGAAGGTAATGAGCGGCAACCGCCACACCATCGACGACAGCATTCTGCAGGCGGCTGCGACCTGGGTTGCGCGGCTGCAGTCCGATGATGCGACGGATGCCGACCGTCAGGCCTTCGAGCGCTGGATAGCCGCAGATCCGGATCACCAGGCGGCCTACGACGAATTGCGGGCGCTCTGGAGCGACCTTGGGAGCGTGTCGATCCCAGAAGGACGGCTCGGGCAGTTGCGCGCGCAGCGCCGCCGCCGGGTCGGAGCGTTCGTCGGGCTCTGTCTTGCCGCAGGTTTTGCCATACTGTCGCTGGCGACGTCCTATGGCGACCGCTGGCGTGCCGACCATTATACCGGTGTCGGCGAGATCAGGCGCATCGCGCTTGAGGACGGAACGCAGGTGGACCTCAACACCGACACGGCGCTTGTCGTTCGATATGACCAGGGTCAAAGAAAGGTGCGGCTGCTGCGCGGCGAAGCCTTCTTTGCCGTCGCGAAAAACCCTGAGAGACCCTTCGTGGTCGAAGACGGTGCGATCAGCGCGACGGCGCTCGGAACCCGCTATTCCGTCGGCGCGACGGGTGCGGACCGGGCGGCCGACGTCAAGGTGGAAGAGGGCCGTGTCGAAGTCCAGGCGGCCGGCGAGAAAGCCATACTCGGCGCCGGCGAAGCGGCGACGATCGACCGGCAGGGTCGCCTCTCCCTGTCGAAGGCGGATGTCGCCGCGGGGACTGCCTGGCGCGACGGAAAGCTTGTCTTCTCCCGTCGCCCGCTCCGTGAGGTCCTTTCGACGCTCGAGCGCTATCGCCGCGGCCGGATCCTGCTCATCGACGGGGCGGCCGGGAACCTCGAAGTCTCCGGCATCTTCGATCTGCACGACACCGACGACGCCTTGCGGGTGCTGGAGGCAAGCCTGCCGCTGCGCGTCATGCGATTGTCCAGCCTCATGGTCGTCGTGCAGTCGCGTTAGGAAGCTAGCCGGCAGCAAGGCGGTGACGTCTTGCAAAATCCTTTCTCAAAAAAATCGTCCGGTGACGTCAGGAGATCCCGTTCCGCGAACTCTTAGTCAGCAGTGGCGGCGCTGCACCTGGTTCGGGGTGGCTCGCCCGGAGTTGGAGTAGGGGATCTCGGATGAGAATTTTGCAGGGTCGTGGATCGCGACGCCGGTCTTTTGCACGCTTGGCGCTCGCCAGCGTTTCTTTCATCGCCTGCGCGAGCGCAGTGCAGGCTCAGGCGACGGCGGCACCGTCCGCGATCATTGCTTCCAAAGCGATCTCCGTTCCCGCGGGCTCCCTTGAAGCGGGCATCCTGAAGCTCGGCCGGCAGGCCGACCTGCGCCTGCTCTATCCGAGCGCGCTCACCAGCGGCAAGGTGACCAAGGGCGTCGAAGGCAGGCTTGAAACCGAGGCGGCGGTTGCGCGACTGCTCGACGGGACCGGGCTGCGCTTCCGCATCGTCAGCGCAAAGACCGTGCAGATCTTCGATCCGTCGGACGCGACGATCACCACTGGCGCCGTCGACAGGGATGGCGCAACGCAACTCGAAAAGATCACCGCGACCGGCGAACGCACGGGCGCCGAGGGCATCGTCGAGACCGACGGCTACGTGGCGAAATCCGCAAGGGTCGCCACCAAGACCGATACGCCGGTCATGCAGACGCCGCAGTCGATGTCGGTGATCAGCCAGAAGCAGTTGCAGGACCTGAAGCCGCAGAACCTGATGGAGGCGCTGAACTACACGCCCGGCGCCCGCGTCGGCCAGTATGGCGCCGAGCCACGCTTCGATGCCTTCAAGGTGCGCGGCATCGACCTGACGCTGACCGGCATCTTCCGCGACGGCCTGCGCCAGATTGCAAGCCCCAATGGCCTCTTCCGGCTGGAACCCTATGGTGTCGAGGCGATCGCGACGCTGCGCGGCCCGGCAGCCTCGATCTATGGCGCCAGCTCCTCCGGCGGCATCGTCGACATCGTCTCGAAGCGCCCGACCAGCGAGCCGCTGCGCGAGGTCGAGGTGCAATATGGCTCTTTCGGCCGCGTACAGGGCGCCTTTGACGTTTCCGGACCGCTCGACGAGGAAGGCACCATGCTCTACCGCATGACGGGTCTTGCGCGCGACGGCCGCACCGAGATCGAGGCGGTCAAGGACGATCGCCTGTTCATCGCGCCTGCCTTCACCTGGCAGCCGGACGAGGGCACCAAGTTCACGCTGCTCGGCGAGTACATGGATTCGACCACCGGCGGCACCTGGGGCTATCTCAACCGCTACGGGCCGGACGGTAAGTCGATCGGCGCGATCCCGACCTATGGCGGCGACGCCCGTTTCAACGACTTCACCCAGAAGCAGGCGCGCATCGGCTACGAGCTGGAGCATGAGCTCTCGGACGGTGTCACGCTCTTCCACAAGCTGCGCTACTCCGACATTTCGACGCGGCAGGAGTGGGTCTTCGCCAAGTATCCGGGCCTGACCGTCGAGGACAATTCCGGCCTTGCCAGCGACACCTATCTGAAGTTCGACTTCGACACCGGGGCAGCGGCACATCAGCTCATCGCCGGCATCGACTACAGCTACATGAAATACACCTCGCAGCAGGGCAGCGGGCCGGATCTCTTCCGGGACGATTTCACCTATGTGCCGAACCTGACTTCGACCCAGAAGCAGTCGCAAAGCGGCATCGGCATCTACATCCAGGACCAGATCGAGTATGAGGCGTGGCGCCTGACGGCGGGCCTGCGCCACGACTGGGTGGACAACAAATATTCCGTCGACGGCAGGCGCTTCAACCGCGACGACAGCGAGACGACCGCGCGTGCGGCCCTCGGCTACGTGCTGCCGAACGGCATGATGCCCTATGTCAGCTACGGCACGGCCTTCGTTTCCAACCCTGGCGTGATCCTCAATCTCGGCGGCACCGATACGCCGGCGATGCCAACGCT
Source organism: Ensifer adhaerens (assembly GCF_002007205.1). Taxonomy (GTDB): domain Bacteria; phylum Pseudomonadota; class Alphaproteobacteria; order Rhizobiales; family Rhizobiaceae; genus Ensifer; species Ensifer adhaerens_D. The sequence continues at coordinate 190,769 of NZ_LAZS01000008.1, read as the reverse complement.
CGGCAAACAGTGGGAAGCGGGCATCAAGTACGAGATCCCCGGCCAGAACGCGACGATTACGGCCGCGGTCTTCAACATCGACCAGGAAAACGCCACCGTCTACGAGACGTCGTCGGGCCTGAACCTCCTGCGCCAGCTTGATCTGAGGTCGCGCGGCTTCGAACTCGAAGGCACGGCTTCGCTCGACAATGGCTGGAACTTCATCGCGTCCTATTCCTACAACGACGTCGAGATCACCAAGCTGACGTCGGAAACGCTCAGCAACCAGCTGAACTCCTCGCCCTACCATATGTTCTCCCTGTGGGCGGACTACGAGGTGCAGTCAGGGCCGCTCGAAGGGCTCGGCGTCGGCGCCGGCGTGCGTTACGTCGGCTCGAGCTTCGGCGACAACGTCCATACGCCGGTTCTCAACAACCAGGCGCGCACCTTTGTCGATGCCTCTGTCCGCTACGATCTCGGTGCCGCCAATCCGAACTTCGAGGGCGTACGGCTGCAGCTCAATGCGACCAACCTCTTCGACGAGGTCGAGCAACTGTGCACCACGGGCTTCTGCTATTTCGACGAAGGCCGCAAGGTCGTCGCCAGCCTGCGCTACCGCTTCTGATGGCGTCGCAAAAGGCAGTCCAGCCAAGGCCGTCGCCGGCCGCGATCTTCTTCGCGGTCGGTGGCCTCTATGTCGCGCAAAGCGTGATCGGCGGGCTGACGATGCTCGGCCTGCCGGCGGTCTTGCGCACGCAAGGCCTGCCGCTCGACCAGATCGGCCTCGTCTATCTGACGGTGCTGCCCTGGGCGTTGAAGTTCCTCTGGTCGCCGCAGGTGGAGCGTTTTCGCCTGCCGGCGGTCGGACGAAATCGCTCGGCGATCATCATCGTCGCCGGCGGTTCGCTTTCGGCACTCATGCTTGCCATGCTCGGCCTCATCGGCCCGGAGCGGCTTGCGCCGGTGCTCGCCTGCCTCGTGTTCATCGCGCTCTTCACCTCGACCGTCGATATCGCCTGCGACGGCTTTGCCGTCGAGACGCTGGCCGAGGAGCACCACGGCTGGGGCAATGCCGCCCAGGTCGGCGGCGCCTATGTCGGCTCGGCGATCGGTGCCGGCCTGTTCCTCGTCTTCGTCGATCGGTGGGGCTGGGCACCGGCGGTATGGATCATGGCGGCCGTCGTGCTGGCACTCGGCCTTCCCTTTCTCGTTGGCCCGGGTTCGCGGCCGACAAGCGCCACGCGCAGTCATGTACCGTCGCTGAAAGTGGCACTACGGCGGCCAGAGGTGCGCAAGGGCCTGTTGCTCGCGGCAATTTACGTCTCGGCGCAAAAGTGGGGGCTTGCCATGCTCGGCCCCTTCCTCATCGACTACGGCTTCGATCTCGCCTCCGTCGGCATCCTCAATGGCGTCGGCAGCATGCTCGTCGGTTTCGGTGGCGCGCTGTTCGGAGGGCTGCTCGTGCGCCTGTGCGGCGCCGGCGCCGTGCTGATCGGTGCACTGGTCCTGCAGGTGGCGATGCTGATCGCCTTCGCCTATGTCGGCGCCTCCGGCGACGTCTCGCGGCCTGTGGTGATGACGCTCGCGGTCGCCAGTTCCTCCGGGGTGATGGCGATCGGTTTCGTCGCGCTCTATGCGCAGTTCATGGGCTGGGCCGATCCGCGCCAGGCGGGCGTCGATTTCACCCTGTTCCAATGCATGGACAGCCTCGTCAGCATGGCAGGAGGTCTCGGCGCTGGCTGGATCGCTGAGCGCTTCGGCTATTCGGCCTTCTTTGTTTGCGCGGCCGGGGTTTCGACGGTCGCCGTGCCGCTGCTGGCAATGTTGCTGCGGCGGCGGCCGACGCGGCCTATGCTGGCTTGATGCCCTCAGCGCTGGATCACACGCATGTAGAGGATCGGCTGCCCGTCGCGGACCAGGGCGACGCCCTCATTGCCATAGAGCGCCCCTATGCTTGCTTCGGCACAACCACAAGGAATCTCCCGTTGCCATCGCGTCCATCAGCGGTGAAAGCAGGACATGTGGGTCGGGCAGCCGGTCAATAAGGTCTCGGGCACCGAAGTCGAGCATTGTCTCGGCGATCCACTCCCCGAAGCCTTCCGGGTTGGTCTCATGCAGCAATTCCAGATCGCTGGGATTGCAATGCAGCCTACGGTCTGTGCTCATCGCTTGGAACTCACGAGGGATGTCGGTGGAGAGCTACATCGTGGGGTGCCGGTCGGTTGCGAAACTGCCGACGATAGCTTGCCGGCGAGATCGAGAAGGCGCGGGTGAAATGCTGCCGCAGCGAGACGGTGGAGCCGAAGCCGGCCATGTCTGCGATGTGATCGACGGAACAGGAACCGGTTTCGAGCAGGCGCTGCGCCACGGCGAGCCGCTGCGCCAGGAGCCATTGGGTGAAGGTCGTTCCGGTCTTCTTGCGGAAGTGCCGGGTGAAGCTGCGAAGGCTCATGCCGGCGTGATCCGCCAGGCGTTCGAGCGAGAGCGGCTCGTCGAGATGTTCGATCGCCCAGGCAATCGTTGATGAGAGCGGGTCGCCGCTGCCGGGAGCGGGCAGCGGTGCCTCGATATATTGCGCCTGGTCGCCATGGCGATGCGGCGCGACCACCAGCCTTCGTGCGATACGGTTGGCGATCTCGGCGCCATGATCGTTGCGCACGATATGCAGGCAGCAGTCGATCGCAGCCGCCGTTCCGGCTGAGGTCAGGATATCGCCCTCGTCGAGATAGAGCGCGTTCCGGTTCAGGGCGACTTGCGGATAGGCGCGCTCGAATTCGTCCGCCCAGGCCCAGTGCGTCGAGGCTGTCCGCCCGTCAAGCAGGCCCGCTTCGGCCAGTACGAAGGTGCCGAGACAGAGGCCGACAAGCCGGGCGCCGCGACCGTGAGCAGCGCGCAGAGCAGCCAGCAGGGCTTCCGGCGGGCGGTCGCCTGGTGCACCCCAGGCGGGCACGATGATCGTGTCGGCCTCCGCAATGCTGGAGAGATCGTGTTCCACTTCGATGCTGAAGCCGGACATGGTGCGGATGGATCCGACCTTTTCGCCCGCGATCAGCAGCCGGTAGCGCGGCACGCCGAGCTTCAAGAGGTCGTCGCCGAAGACGATGCAGGGCACCGAGAGATGAAACGGGCTGATGCCCTCGAAGGCGACGATGGCGATGGTGTGCATGTCCTGGTCGATTCCGATCCTAGCAAGTTGGCCGGAACCTATCACATATTGTCGTTCAGGCCACTTTCGTGATGAGGCCGCTTTGACGATCTTCGCGGGCGTTGAAACGCGAAAGGAACCGCCCATGACACAACACCCGACCATCCGCACGATCGCCGGTGCACCTGCGCCGGAGACCCTCAATCCCAAGAAGACGGCGCTGCTGGCGATCGACTTCCAGAACGAATATTTTTCCGGCCGCATGCCGATCCCGGATGGCGAAAGGGCGCTCGCCAATGCAAGCCGGCTGATCGAGCGCGCCGATACGGAAGGCATGAAGGTCTACCATATCAAGCACGTGACGCCGGCCGGCAGCCCTGTCTTCGCCGAAGACAGCGAGACCTCGGCGTTTCATCGGGATATCCAGCCGGCTGCCAACCATTCGGTGGTGCGCAAGTCGTCGGTCAGCGTCTTTGCCAGCTCCGGTCTTGGCGAAGAGCTGAAGCAAGCCGGTGTCGATACGTTGGTCATCACCGGGCTGATGACCCATGCCTGCGTTGCCGGTGCAGCGCGCGATGCCGTGCCGCTCGGCTTCAACGTCATCGTCGCTTCGGATGCCTGCGCCACACGCGATCTCGATACGGGGGAAGGTGACGTCGTTCCGCATGCGCTGCTGCACCGTGCGTCGTTGGCGACGATCGATGACACCTTCGGCGATATCCTGACGACCGATCAGGTGCTGGCGCTGGCGCGCCGGTCCTGATTGATCGGCGCAACCGGGCCTGTCTGGAGCGCGCTCTTCTGAGAGGTCGCATTCGGACAGAACGGGTCGCCCGACCTTGCTAGGCCGAACCGCGCAGCATGATCTCGGCGCTCAAGAGAATGCGCTCGTCCTCGGGGAAGGCGCCGCCGTTGTCGGTGGTTTCCCCGAGCTTGAACAGCAGGAGCTCGATCGCCAGCCGGCCGATCTCGTTGTAGTTCTGCGCCACCGTCGTCAGCGGCGGGCAGGTGTAGCGCGACAGCGGATGGTCGTCGTGGCCGGCAACCCGGATATCGGCATCGGCATCACGCCCGACCTTGAGGCCCGACTGGAAGGCGGCGGCAATCACGCCGAAGGCGACGCGGTCGTTGGCGCAGAGTACCGTCTGCGTCGGAAAGCCACCGGAGCCGAGGATGCGCAGCGTCTCGTCGAAGCCGAACTTCTCGAAATCCCAGGCGGCATTCGGCGTGGTTTCGACCAGTGCCGGCTCCATCTTCAGCTGCTGCATCGCTTCCAGATAGGCGTCGCGCCGGGCGATCGCGTTGTTGTTGACCGGCGGCATGCCGAAGTAGCAGGGCGGGCTGCCGGAGCGGCAAAGATAATCGACCATCAAACGGAAGCTCTGGCGGTTGTCAGTGCCGACGAAGGACGAGCTGTCGTCGAGTGGCGAGTCGACATAAATCAGCGGGATGCTCGCGCCGAGCGCGGAAAGGGTCTTGTGGTGAGACTGCACGCCGAGCGGCGCGATGATGGCGCCGGCGACGTTCATCGACTTGAAGGTCTCGATCGCCCGCTCTTCCATCTCCGGCCGCCCGTCGGAGGAGAGCACGAAGGCAAGGAACCCTGCCTGGTTGGCGATGTGTTCGATCCGGCGCGTCAGCGCCATGTAAAAGGGATCGGTCGAGTTCGGGACGATGACGCCGAGGATGTTGGTGCGGCGGCGGTTCAGGTTGACGGCGAAGATGTTCGGGCGAAAACCCGACTGCTTGATCGCCGCCTCTATGGCATCGCGGGTTTTCTTGCGGACCGAGCCCGGATCATTGAAGTATTTCGAGACCGTCGGGCGCGACAAGCCGACGAACTCCGAAAAATCCTCCATGGTCTTGATCTGTCTGTCCACGGTCGCCGTACCCCATATTGTTTTGATTTCGTTTATAGGTTCATTTCGAGGGGATAGGCAGTACCGGCTCGCAAATATTCACCGAACATACGGCCTGACGCTAAGCGCGGCAGGCTGCAAAATAATCCTCGAGAACCCGGTCGACGGCAGCAAGTGCCAGCGGTTTTGCTTGTGCCGCAACTTCGCCATCGCGCACGCGCTCGTAGCTGCCCGGGAGATACTGACTGATTAGCGTTTCCGGGATGGTGACGCCATCGAGCAGCGCCAGAAGTTCTTCGACGGCGGCGGCGACCTTCGGGTGCGGCCAGTAATAGCGGATGCGGTCGCTGTAGGAGAAATGCCGCTGCAGGCGCTGGGCCTCAGCCGAGCCGTGGTAATACTTGCCCCAGTTCGCAGGCTCGTCGCGCATCACGCTTTCCGTGACCGCCGCCAGCGTCTGCTTGCGTGCCTCAGGGAAGAGGAAGGCGGCGATCTGGTCGAGGCCGTAGAGTGCCTCGCGCAGAGCGAAGGTCAGACCCGGGCCGACCTTGAGAATGGCAAAGCCGTCGGAAACGAGATCGCGCAGCGCCTCTGGTGTCTGGTAGTCGGTCGAGTGCGCTTCGAAGACGACGCCGTCGAGCTGTTTCAGGGTGGCGCTGAGCTTCGCCGCCTTCGCCCGGTCATAGGCGATCACGTTCTCGTTGCCAAACTCGACGCCCGGCTGGACCACAGCGCCGACGACACGTCCGAAGGCGTCGGCAGCGCCGGCCTTTTCAAACGCCTGGCGGTGGATGGACACGGTCTCGATCGCCGCCTCGGGTGCGGTGACTTCCAGCGTGTCGAGTTCTTCCAGTGCGCCGCCCGGGACCGGCACTTCCGTGCCGATGATGTAGACGGGGGCGATGCCGTTCTCACCGCGAATGGCGGCTTCGGCGGCAGCCGCCAGCCGCGCTGCGCGCGCTGCGGTCACTGCATCGGGAAGCGCCACCGGCTCGCCGGCGCAGCCCATGCTGGTGTCGAGATGCAGCTTGGTGAAGCCGGCCTTCGCATAGGCCTCGATCATCGTTTCGGCCTTGGCCATCGCTTCGTCCGCCGGCAGGTGCTTCCACGGGTTCGGGCCGAGATGGTCGCCGCCAAGGATGATCTTGTCCTTGGGGAAAGCAACGCAATCGGCGATATCGGCGACGAAGCGGGTAAAATCGGCGGGTGTCATGCCGGTATAGCCGCCATCCTGGTTGACTTGGTTGCAGGTCGCCTCGATCAAAAGCGCCGCATCTTCCTTGCGTGCGCGAAGCATGGCAGCTTCGATCACCAGCGGGTGGGCCGAGCAGACGGAGGGAATGCCGCGCGGGCCGGGGCGTTCGGACCAGCGGGCGATGTCGATAAGTAGGTTCTGTTGCATGGCGGTCAGGCCTTTCGCGCGGTGATGAAGGTTTCGAGATCGGCGCGGGTCGAGGCGCCTTCCATCGGGCCGGAAATCATGACGGCACGCGCGCCCGAGGCGTTGGCGAATTCCAGCGCTTCAGCGGGTTTGGCCCCGTTCAGCCAGAAGGTGACGAAGGTCGCGCCGAAGCAGTCACCGGCGCCCGTCGGATCGACCTCCTCGGCCGCAAAGCCGGGGTGCGAGATCGTCGTTTCGCGGTCGAAATAGCTCGCACCCTCGGCGCCGCGCTTGACGACGACGACCTTGATGCCGGCGGCGAGCAGTTCGGCAACGGCTTCCGCTTCGGTCTTTGCCTGCGTGAACAGGAAGAGTTCCTGTCCGCTCGGCAGGAAGACGTCGGCCTTGGCGAGCACCGCCTGCAGCGCCTCGCGCATGCCGGGGCTGTCGAGGATTTCCGGCCGCAGGTTCGGGTCGAAGGAGACGGTGCCGCCGGCTGATTTGATGATCTCGATTGCGGCGATGATGCTCTCGACCACGCTTGGAGCGTAGAGCGACGAGCCCATCACGTGCAGGTGGCTGCAAGTTCCGACCAGCGCCCGGGTCGCCTCGTCGAGCCGGATCGTGCCGCAGGCACTGTGGCGGATGTTGAAGACGAAGGCGCGGCTGCCGTCGGCGCGGTAGCGCACGAAGGCGCTGCCGGTGGTGCCGAGCGGATCGACCGCGATACCCGAGATGTCGACGCCATCGGCCTTGAGCCGATCAAGGTTGACGTGGCCGAAATCGTCGTTGCCGACGCGCGAGATCATCGCCGCTGGCTGGCCGAGCTTGCCGACCTGGTCGATGAAGATCGCCGGCGCACCCGAGGGGTAGGGGCCGATCAAAGGGGTCGCCTGGCGAAAGCCGTCGCCCTTTTCGGTGGCGATGATCTCCACGAGAATTTCGCCGATCGTCAGTATCTTGTGCATGGGTATGTTCTCTTCGGAAAGATCAGCGCTTTGCCTGCTTGGCGCGGACGTCGAGCCAGACGGCGATCAGGATCACCAGGCCCTTGACGATGAGCTGGTAGAAGTAGGGGACCGACAGCATGTTCATGCCGTTGTTCATGACGCCGATGATGAGCGCGCCGATCAGCGTGCCGACCATGGTGCCGACGCCGCCGGCAAGCGAGGTGCCGCCGAGGACTGCCGCCGCGATTGCGTCGAGCTCGTAGCTCATGCCGGCATTGGTCTGGGCGGAGAACAGGCGGGAGGAGAGAAGCACGCCGCTGATCGCCGCCATCACGCCCGAGATCATGAAGATGGTGATCTTCAGCCGGTCGACCTTGATGCCGGAGTAGACCGCTGCCTCGCGATTGCCGCCGGTGAGGTAGGCGCGGCGGCCGAAGCTCGTCTTGCTCAAAAGGATGTGGTTGACGAGGAAGAGCACGGCGACGACCCAGATGATGATCGGCAGGCCGAGGAAGCTTTCAGTACCGATGGCGGTCCAGGTCGAGTTCTCGATCATCGCCGGCGCGCCGTTGGTCGGCAGGCTGACCATGCCGCGGTAGATGCCCATGGTCGCGACCGTGACGATGAAGGATGGCAGCAGCAGCTTTGCAGTCAGTACGCCGTTCAGCATGCCCATCAGGGCGCCGGCAAGAAGCGTGATGGCGAGCGCCGGCGCGAAGCCGAGGCCGAAGGCGAAACATTGCGCGCCGACCATGCCCGCAACCGCGATGATCGAGCCGACCGAAAGGTCAATCTCACCAAGCAGGATCACCCAGGTCATGCCGAAGGCGGCGATCGCCACCACGGCCACCTGCTGCAGGATGTTCATGAAGTTGACGACCGACATGAAGCGCGGGTTGAGGAAGGAGAAGATGACGCAGAGCATCACCAACGACAAAAGGATGCCGCCATACTGTTTCAGGGCGCGCAGGAAGGTGGCCTGGAGTTCGGATTGCTGTGTCATGATTTGAATCCCGTTGCGTGCGCCATGATCGTTTCCGGGTTGAGGTCGGCGCCGGAAAGCGTCGCGCCGATGACGCCCTCGTGCATGACGATGACGCGGTCGCTCATTCCGAGAACCTCCGGCAGCTCGGAGGAGATCAGCAGGATCGCCGTTCCCTCGGCCGCCAGCTGGCGGATGATCTTGTAGATTTCGAACTTGGCGCCGACATCGACGCCGCGGGTGGGCTCGTCGAGGATCAGCACCTTGGGCCGGGTCAGCAGCCACTTGGCGAGCACGATCTTCTGCTGGTTGCCGCCGCTCAAGGAGCCGGAGGGTGTGTCGAGCGAATGGGTCTTGATCGAAAGCCGGCCGACTTCCTGGGCTGCAGCGTCGCGTTCGGCGCGGCTGCGGGTGAAACCGAGCGGGCTGGTAAAATCGGAAAGCGCGGCCATCGAGATGTTCCAGCCGACGCTGTGGCTGAGGACCAGGCCCTCTTCCTTGCGGTTTTCGGTGACGAAGCCGATGCCGCGGGCAATCGCCTCGGCCGGTGAGCGGAAGCGGACGGGTTGCCCTTCGAAGCGGACCGTGCCGGCGGCCGCCTTCATGCCGAAGAGCGCGTTCATCACCTCGGAACGGCCGGAGCCGACGAGACCGAAGAAGCCGAGGATTTCGCCTGGCCTGATGTCGAAGGAAATGTCCTCGAAGTCGCCGTCACGGGTGAGGCCGTCGACCGAGAGGACCGGCGCTGTCGAGGCCGATTGCTCATGGGCCGGTGGCGGATAGATCTCGTCCATGCGGCGGCCGACCATCAGCGCGATCAGCGCCTCGATGGTAACGTCGTCTCGGTCATGAGTGGAGACATACTCGCCGTCGCGGATGACGGTGATGTCGTCGCTGAGCCGCATGATTTCTTCCATGCGGTGGGAGATGTAGATGACGGCGACGCCGCGGCTCTTCAGCCGGGCGATGATCTCGAAGAGGATCTCGGCCTCGCTGTCGCTGAGCGAAGAGGTCGGTTCGTCGAGAATGACGACCTTGGCCTCGTGGCTCAGTCCCTTGGCGATCTCGACCAGCTGGCGCTGGGCGATAGAGAGATTGCCGACCTTCTCGCTGACATCAACAGGCAGGCCGAGATCGGCGACGATCGCCCGGGCCCTGGCGACCAGTTCCTTGTCGTTGATGAAGCCGAAGCGGCGTGGCTCGCGGGTGGCGAGAATGTTTTCGGCCACCGTCAGGTTGCTGCAGAGGCTGAGTTCCTGAAAGACGATGGCAAGCCCGAGGGCGGCAGCGTCCTGCGGATCGGCCGGCCGGTAGGGACGGCCGTCCAAAGTGATCTCCCCGGAGGTCGCCTCGTGCACGCCGGCAAGGATCTTCATCAGCGTCGATTTGCCGGCGCCGTTTTCGCCGAGCAGCGTGTGCACCCGGCCGCGCCGAACCTTGAGGCGCATGCCCTTCAGTGCCGCGACCTGGCCGAAGGATTTGGTGACGTTGTCGATTTCGAGAATGGTATCGCTGGTCGAAGCAAACATGGCGGCCTCCTTCAGGTCAGCCGAGAGCAGCGCCTCCGGCCAGAGGACGGAAACGGACCCTGATGGGGTGCCGCCGCCCCTGAACTGAGGCGGCGGCGGTCCTGGGAGGACTTATTTCGCGGTGTAGACGCCCGGAACGATCGGCTGTTCGGCCGGGACGGTCTCGCCGGCGGCAACCTTGACAGCGGTATCGACCGCCTGCTTGCCCATCTGGTCCGGGAACTGCTGGATGACGCCGACCATGACGGGGTTGGTGTCGACGGCGTCGCGCGCTTCCTTCATGCCATCGAAGCCGATGACCTTGACCTGGGATTCGAGACCCGCAGCCTTGACCGCCACGGCAGCAGCAAGTGCCGCATCGTCGCCGAAGCCGAAGATGCCTGATATGTCAGGGTTGGCCTGCAGCATGTTCTGGGCAGCGGCCAGCGCTTCGGCGCGGGTGATGCCGGTCTGGATCGCGACGATCTCCATGTCGGGATGCTTGGCGATCGCTTCCTTGAAGCCATTGACGCGGTTCACGACCGACTGGACCGTCGGGTAGTCGATGACGGCGACCTTGCCCTTGTTGTCGAGGACCTTGGCCATCAGTTCGCCGGCCTTGACGCCGCCAGTGAAGTTGTCGGTGCCGATATGCGAGGTGACGGTCGCGCCATTGGCCGGGACGTCGACGGTGATCACCTTGATGCCGGCTTTCTCGGCCTTTTCGATCGCAGCGCGCACGCCCTGGCTGTCGACCGGCGAAATGACGATGACGTCGACGCCCTTGACGATGAAGTCCTCGACGTCGGCGAGCTGCTTGTTCAGATCCTGGTTGGCGATCGAGACCTCGAGCTTGACGTTCTTGGCTTCAGCCTCGGCTTTCATCGCGTCGGCGAGCTCGATGTAGAACGGATGCTGCTGAGTCAGAAGCGACGCGCCGATGCCGTCGGCGAAGGCCGTGGAGGCAAGGAGCGACAACGCCGTGCCGGCGACGAGCGACTTCAGAATGCGGGACATGTTCATGGTTTCCTCCCTGGAAACGGCGCGGGCCTTCGGTGTCTCGGCCAAGCTGGCGAGGCCCTCCCATCGCCGTCTTGGTGAAGGCGTAAAAACCATAAAACTTTTCGCGCGTCAATTTTTAAAAATACGCAAACAAAAAATATATTGGTTGCGAGATAATACTTGTTGTCGCGCAGCGCACATTACGTCGCATTGCTGCGGCAGCAGACAGGGAACATGCACGGCTACCGCCATTGCGCTTGCCTTCGCCGCGGATTGCCCCAGATTGGTCCGGAGGCGGTGACGGAGGCGATCATCATGGGCCAGTCCCAGAAAACGGCACGCGTGCGAATCCTCGGGCGTGTACAGGGGGTTAGCTTCCGGGTATGGACGCGCGACGAGGCTGAGAAGCTGGGTCTGTCCGGGTGGGTCAGGAACGAGCCTGACGGCTCGGTTTTCGCCGTAATCAGTGGTTCGGAGGAGGCCGTCACGGCGATGATCGAACGCCTCGGCAAGGGGCCGGCGATGGCGTCGGTCGCGCAGGTCATCACCGAATTCGTCGAAACGGCGGGAAATCTGCAAGGGTTTCGCATTACCCGCTAGAGCGCGTCTGCGCTGATGACATACGACGCCAAATGATAGCGGCGCGCCTCAGGCGCAGGACCTCAGGGGGCGCGTTGGCGGGAATGGCAAGGGGTCAGGCGAGCGTTTGTACCGCAGGCCGACCATAGGCGCGCAGGAATGTGCGGACCGCCTTGCGGGCACTGTCCTGCAGCTCCGCTTCGCTCGGGGCTTCGCCGAACAGTCCGCCCATCTGCAGGTCGGCCTTGATCAACGCGATGAACTGGCGGGCGGCGAGATCGAAATCGTCGATGTCGAGCGGTGCTGCATGGGCGAGGCGCGCAAATAGCGCCGCCAGCGCCCGGTCGGTCTTGCCTGGTCCCTGCTCCCGCCAGAACTGGAAAAGATGCGGATAGCGGTTGCCCTCGGTCGAGATCAGCTTCTGGATGAACTTGGCGTCCTGGTTGCAATTGCAGTTCTTGTTGAGGCGCACGGCAAAGGCGGCCAGGTCTTCCTCGAGATTGTCGGCGTTTTCGGGAAAGGTCGCGAGGATGGAGAAAAGCACGCCGTTGACGCGATCCATGATGTCCTGGATCACCGCCATGAACAGCGTCTCTTTCTCACGATAGTGGTTGTAGATGGTCTGACGCGAGACACCGGCCTCGACGGCGATCTCGTCGATGCTGGCGCCGGAAAAGCCTTCCCGACAGAACACATCGGCTGCGGCCTCCAGGATCGAGACGCGTTTCGCGAATTGCCCTTTCTGGGAACGAGCGTCGGCCGAGGCCAAATCAAATTTCTTCATGGCCTGAAGATAGGCGCCATTGACGATTTAGACAATGCTGTCTAATTTGACAATCGTGTCCAAATTAATGGACGGAATAGTCAGCGCAGGATGCGTATCCCCAACGTTCGATCCTGGCACGACGATGTCTTTGAGTTTCAATCCGGGCGGCAGCGATTTCGGCGCCGCGATTTCTGAAAGTTCATTGCCATGACAACGTCCTTCCTCCGCACGGCCATCGTGCTTGGCCTGATCTCGGCGATCGGCCCGTTTGCAATCGACATGTACCTGCCGGCCCTGCCGTCGATCGGCAAGGATCTGGCGGCCGAAAACGGCGTGGTGCAGCTGAGCCTGCTGGCGTTCTTCATCTCCTTCGCCATCTCGCAGCTGATCTATGGGCCGCTTTCCGATATCTGGGGCCGCAAGGCGCCGCTCTATCTCGGCATCGGCCTCTTCACCGTCGCCAGCATCGGCTGCGCCCTTGCCCCAGACATCGAAACCCTGATCGCCTTCCGCTTTCTGCAAGGCATCGGCGGTGCCGCCGGCATGGTCATTCCGCGCGCCGTGGTTCGCGACATGCACACGGGTGTCCAGGCGGCGCGGTTGATGTCGATGCTGATGCTCGTCTTCAGCATCTCGCCGATCCTGGCGCCGCTTGCCGGCAGTGCCGTCATCCAGTTCTACGGCTGGCGCGGCGTCTTCTATGCGGTGATGATCGCCGCCTTCATCGGCCTGATCCTGCTGTCGACGCAGTTGCAGGAAACGCGTCCGAAGAAGGATCGCGCCGACAGCAGCATCGCCGGCGCGCTTGCCGCCTATCGCTTGCTTCTGTCCGACCGCAATTTCCTGACGCTCACCTTCATCGGCGGGCTCGGGATCTCCGGTTTCCTCGTCTATCTCGCCAACTCACCCTTCGTCTTGATCGACCACTACGGGCTGACGCCGACGCAATACAGCATCGCCTTCTCCATGAACGCCGTGTCGTTCTTCGCCGTCTCGCAGGCGACCGGCTGGCTCGGCGAGCGCTTCGGCCTGGTACGGGTGATGCAGCTTGCCGTCGGCGCCTTCGCTTTGACCATGGTCACGATGTTCATCGTCATGAGCCTCGGCTTCAACCAACTGCCCGTCATGGCCGCATTCCTCTTCGTCGGCTATGGCGTGCTCGGCCTGGTTATCCCGACCTCGGCGGTGCTGGCGCTTGAAGACCACGGCGAGATCGCCGGCACGGCCTCGGCACTGATGGGTACGCTGCACTTCGTCACCGCCGCCGTCGCGATGGTGATCGCGAGCCTCTTCTTCGATGGAACGGCCCTGCCGATGGCCGGCGCGATCGCCGCTTGCGCCCTTGCCGCCTTCCTGCTGACGCAAGCAACGATCGGCCGCAGCCGGGTGGTCGCGGCAGAGTAGGCGCTGCTACTGCTGAACCAAAAGGCCGGCGAGGATGTCCTCGCCGGCCTTTTGTTGTCAGGTATGACCGAATGGACCGTCCTTAAAAATTCCAGTCCTCGTCCTCGGTCGCCACAGCCTTGCCGATAACGTAGGACGAGCCGGAGCCGGAGAAGAAGTCGTGGTTCTCGTCGGCGTTCGGCGAGAGGGCGGAGAGAATGGCGGGGTTCACCTTGCAGGCCTCGGCCGGGAACAGCGCCTCGTAGCCGAGGTTCATCAGCGCCTTGTTGGCGTTGTAGTGCAGGAACTTCTTCACGTCCTCGGTGAGGCCGACGCCGTCATAGAGCGCCTCCGTGTACTTCGCTTCGTTGTCGTAGAGTTCGAGAAGCAGGTCGAAGGCAAAATCCTTGATTTCCTGCCGGCGTTCTTCGCTCAAGCGCTCCAAAGCCCGCTGGAACTTGTAACCGATATAGTAGCCGTGCACCGCCTCGTCGCGAATGATCAGCCGGATCATGTCGGCGGTGTTGGTGAGCTTGGCGCGGCTCGACCAGTACATCGGCAGGTAGAAGCCGGAGTAGAACAGGAAGCTTTCGAGGAAGACGCTCGCGACCTTCTTTTTCAAGGGATCGCCGGAGGCGTATTCCGCCATGATCAGCGCCGATTTCTTCTGCAGGAACTCGTTTTCCTCCGACCAGCGATAGGCGTCATCGACATCGGGTGTCAGGCAGAGCGTCGAGAAGATCGAGGAATAGGAGCGCGCATGCACCGCCTCCATGAAGGAGATGTTGGAAAGAACCGCCTCCTCGTGCGGGGTGGCGGCGTCCTCCATCAGCCTGATAGCGCCGACGCCATTCTGGATCGTGTCGAGCAGCGTCAAGCCCGTGAAGACGCGGATGGTGAGCGTCTGCTCCTCCGGCTTCAGCGTCGCCCAGGAGGGGATGTCGTTGGAGAGCGGCACTTTCTCGGGCAGCCAGAAATTGCCGGTGAGGCGGTTCCAGACCTCCAGGTCCTTGTCGTCCTCGATGCGGTTCCAGTTGATGGCGCGGATGCGGCTTGCGGGTTTGGTGTGCATGTTCATGTCGTCGGACCTTTGTGATCGTGTGTGCCCCTCACCCGCGCGGGAAGGGTTGCCCCTCATCCGCCTGCCGGCACCTTCTCCCCGCAGGCGGGGAGAAGGGACAATGCCGCGCCGCTTCACAACATCTGAACCGTCGGTGTGGCACGTCCCCTCTCCCCGCAAGCGGGGAGAGGGGTAGGGTGAGGGGCACGTTTCTGGAATGCAAAGTTACAGCGCGCAGGAAACGCAGCCCTGGACCTGCGTGCCCTCGAGCGCCATCTGGCGAAGGCGGATGTAGTAGATAGTCTTGATGCCCTTCTTCCACGCGTGGATCTGCGCGCGGTTGATGTCGCGGGTGGTCGCCGTGTCGCGGAAGAACAAGGTCAGCGACAGGCCCTGATCGACATGCTGGGTCGCCGCGGCATAGGTATCGATGATCTTCTCTGGCCCGATCTCATAAGCATCCTGGTAATATTCCAGGTTGTCGTTGGTCATGAAGGCGGCGGGATAGTAGACGCGGCCGATCTTGCCTTCCTTGCGGATCTCGATCTTCGAGACGATCGGGTGGATCGAGGAGGTCGAGTGGTTGATGTAGGAGATCGAGCCGGTCGGCGGCACCGCCTGGAGGTTCTGGTTGTAAAGGCCGCCAGCTATCACCGCCCGTTTCAACTCCAGCCAGTCTTCCTGCGTCGGGATGGATATTCCCGCCTGCTCGAATAGGTCTTTCACCTTTTCGGTCGCCGGTAGCCATTCAGCCTCGGTGTATTTGTCGAAATATTCACCGGAGGCGTATTTCGAGTTTTCGAAGCCGCCGAAGCTCACGCCTTTCTCGACGGCCAGTCGATTGGACGCGCGGATCGCGTGATAGGTCACCGTGTAGAAATAGATATTGGTGAAATCGATACCTTCCTCGGAGCCGTAGTAGATGCGCTCGCGGGCGAGGTAGCCGTGCAGGTTCATCTGCCCGAGACCGATCGCGTGGCTGTCGTCGTTGCCCTTCTCGATCGAAGGCACGGAGGAGATGTGGCTCATCTCGGAGACGGCGGTCAGCGCGCGGATCGAGGTCTCGACGGTCTGGCCGAAATCCGGGCTGTCCATGGCCGCGGCGATGTTTAGCGAACCGAGATTGCAGGAGATATCCTTGCCCATATGCTTGTAGGAGAGGTCGTCGTTGAACGCGCTCGCCTCGCTCACCTGCAGGATTTCCGAGCAGAGATTGCTCATGGTGATGCGGCCGGCGATCGGGTTTGCCCGGTTCACCGTGTCCTCGAACATGATGTAGGGATAGCCGCTCTCGAACTGGATCTCGGCGATGATCTGGAAGAAATCGCGGGCCTTGATCTTCCGCTTGCGGATACGGGCGTCCTCGACCATCTCGCGGTACTTTTCCGTCACCGAGATCTCGGTGAAGGGCACGCCATAGACCTGTTCCACGTCATAGGGCGAGAACAGATACATGTCCTCGTTGTTACGGGCGAGCTCGAAGGTGATGTCGGGAATGACGACGCCGAGCGACAGCGTCTTGATGCGGATCTTCTCGTCGGCGTTTTCGCGCTTGGTGTCGAGGAAGCGCATGATGTCCGGGTGGTGGGCATGCAGATAGACGGCACCCGCGCCCTGGCGCGCGCCAAGCTGGTTGGCATAGGAGAAACTGTCTTCGAGCAGCTTCATGACCGGGATGACGCCGGAGGACTGATTTTCGATCTGCTTGATCGGCGCGCCCATCTCGCGGATGTTGGTAAGCGACAGCGCCACGCCGCCGCCGCGTTTGGAAAGCTGCAGCGCCGAATTGATGGCGCGGCCGATGCTCTCCATGTTGTCCTCGATCCGAAGCAGGAAGCAGGAGACGAGTTCGCCGCGGCTCTTCTTGCCGGCGTTGAGGAAGGTGGGCGTTGCCGGCTGGAAGCGGCCGGAAATGATCTCGTCGACGAGGTCGCGGGCAAGCCCCTCGTCGCCGCGCGCCAAGGCCATCGCCACCATGCAGACGCGGTCCTCGTAGCGCTCCAGGTAACGCTTTCCGTCGAAGGTCTTCAGCGTATAGGACGTGTAGTATTTGAAGGCGCCGAGGAAAGTCGGAAAGCGGAACTTCTTTGAATAGGCGTGGTCATAGAGATCGCGCACGAAGTTGAAGGAATACTGGTCCAGCACTTCCTGCTCGTAATAGCCCTCGGTCACCAGATAATCGAGCTTTTCCCGTAGGTTATGGAAGAACACCGTGTTCTGGTTGACGTGCTGGAGGAAGTACTGTTTCGCCGCTTGCCGGTCCTTGTCGAGCTGTATTCTCCCCTCTTCGTCATAGAGGTTCAGCATCGCGTTCAGCGCATGATAATCCAGCGCTGCTTCCGTCGCCTTCAAGGGGCGTTCGAGTGTTGTGACGTCCAAAATCGTTCCATCCCGTTTTTGACATTGGCGACGTCCTCGTCGGTTCCGAGAAGCTCGAACCGGTAGAGGTAGGGTACCCGGCACTTGGCCGAAATGACGTCGCCGGCGATCCCGTAGGTCGCGCCGAAATTGCTGTTGCCCGCTGCGATCACGCCGCGGATGTGAGAGCGGTTGCCCGCGTCGTTCAAGAAGCGGATGACCTGCTTCGGCACCGCCCCGCGGCCATCGTCGCCGCAATAGGTCGGCACGACGAGCACATAGGGCTCTGCGACCGTAAGTGCGTCCTTACTGTCTTTCAGCGGTATGCGGGCTGCGCGAAGGCCGAGCTTTTCGACGAAGCGATGGGTGTTTTCCGAGCGACTGGAAAAATAGACGATCAGGCCCATCGCCTCTCACCTCAGGCAAGCGAACCGATCATATCAGGACGGAAGCCCGCCCAATGCCGTTCGCCGGCGACGACGACCGGGACCTGTCGATAGCCAAGACCCTGCACCAGCGCGAATGCATCGGAATCCTCGGAGATATCGACGAGGCGATAGTCGATGCCTTGGCGGTCGAGCGCGCGGGTTGTGGCGGTGCATTGGACGCAGGCGGGTTTGCTGTAGACGGTGATCGACATGGGTTCCTCGTGAGGGTCTGGCAAATGGGCGCAAAAAGTCGTCGGGTCGCGCGAACGCGAACCGTGGGCTTGGCGACAGGGCGCAAAACATCGTTCTCCGATCGCCTCGACCAGAGTTGATGTCGTCAAGCTGGCCCAAGGTCGGTTACGCAACCGGGCCGGCTCGTTCTGGTCGGGCGCTCAGGAATTCCGCGGATGCGGGTTTTCAGGGCGCGATTTTTCGATCAGGCGCGCAACAAAGCGCACCCTTCCGCAGAAGGTTGATCTGAACTGGAAGAAACTGACATGACTTCACCCCGAAGCTTTCGACAGGCTGCCGGGGAGACGTCGAGATGATGAAGCAGGCTCATCCTGCCGCAATGCACTCAACCCCTCCGGACACCCCGCCCGTGGACGTTTGGTGATCGAGGCAGGTCTCCTGGCTCACGGGTCTCAGCTTCCATCCCGACCTTCCCGAGGCCTCATGCCTCAGTGGTCCAATTCCGGACAGTTGCTCGCCGTCTACAGTTGCGGGGGCAGCTACGGCATAGCCTGAACGGAAAACCCGCCGGCGCACCGTATTCCCGTCTTAGCTCCCAATTCTTGCGAATCGGAAGAACCTCGAACACTAGATATAGTAGTTCATCGGAAATCTGCGTCAATAGGTTCCGTGTGCAGACGGCGGGGGTAGGAGGGTAGTTTCTTTTGCAGTGTGGATAACGGGGAGTAAACGGGCCTTTGGCACCAAGGCTGTGGATGGTGCGCCCCTGGTGCGGACGCCCCATTCCATCAAGCAGCGAAAGCGGCCACGGGCCGGTTGTCCTCGTCGACGGCGACCATAGCGAAAGTTCCGGTAACAGTCCGCTGTCGCAGACCGGTGAGGAGCTCTTCCGACCAGAGTTCGACCTCGACGGTGGCCGAACTGCGACCCGTCCGCACAATGCGGGCGATGGGTTCGATGATCGAACCGATCATGATCCGGTGCTTGAAGTCCATGCCGGTGCAGGAGGCAAGCACGGTCGTCCGGCGGCTCCGGCGCGTCGCGACGACAAAGGCCGCCTTGGTCATCTGCGCAAGGGCGTCGCCGCCGAACATGGCGCCGAAGCTGTTGGCCTGATCGGGAAAGACAATGTCGACCATGCATAGCGTGCCCGCCTCTTCGGGCGCGGTCATCGCTCGATCGAGCGGCGGCAATGTCCAATCCGCTTGCTCGATACCAGGCGTGGCGACCATGGTGAACGTGCCCCGGCTGCATAGGTGGCGGCCGCCGGTGGCGATGTCTTCGGCGATCATCTCGATCTCAATCGTCATCGAACGTCGCCCGACCCGCGCCGGGCGGCCGGTGAAGCAGACGATCTGTCCGATGCGCGCTGGCGCACGAAAGTCGATCCGATCGCAGGACGCGGTCACGAAGGGGACGCGACCGTGACGGGTGGCAATGATGAAGGCGACCCGGTCCATGAGCGCGAGACCGGCGCCGCCGAAGAGCGTGCCGTGGTGATTGGTATCCCCGGGAAAAACGATGTCGATAAGGGTGGCAGGCGCCGAGGTTCTCCCCGGCGCCGTCTCAGTGTGGTCGGTCATGCGCGGACGAACTCGCGTGACGGAGCCCTTGGCCTATGGCGCAGCGCCTTCGCTGCTGCGACCATGTTGACGAGGGTAGGCCGCGTCTCTTCCCAGCGCCGGGTCTTCAGCCCGCAATCGGGATTGACCCAGATCTGGTCCGGCGTGAGGCCCTCGGTCGCTTTTTCGATGAGATGCACGATTTCCTCGACGCCGGGCACGCGTGGCGAATGGATGTCGTAGACGCCCGGGCCGATCTCGTTCGGATAGGCCTCGTCGGTGAAGGCGCCGAGCAGTTCCATCTTCGATCGCGACGTCTCGATCGAGATGACGTCGGCATCCATCGCCGCGATTGCGGCCATGATGTCGTTGAACTCGGAATAGCACATATGGGTGTGGATCTGCGTCGCATCGCTCACGCCGGCTGCGCTGAGACGGAAGCACTCCACCGCCCAGTCGAGATAGGCCTTGCGATCGGCCTTTCGCAGCGGCAGGCCTTCGCGCAGTGCCGGCTCGTCGATCTGGATGATGGCGATGCCGGCGGCCTCGAGATCGGAGACCTCATCGCGCAGTGCCAGTGCGATCTGCCGGCACACCACCGAACGTGGCAGGTCGTCGCGCACGAAGGACCATTGCAGCATTGTGACCGGACCCGTCAGCATGCCCTTGACCGGGCGATCGGTCAGCGACTGCGCGAAGGTCGCCCACTCGACCGTCATCGGGTTCGGTCGCGAAACGTCGCCGAAGATAACGGGCGGACGCACGCAGCGCGATCCGTAGCTCTGCACCCAGCCGCTCTGGGTGAAGGCGTAGCCCGAGAGCTGCTCGCCAAAATATTGCACCATGTCGTTGCGCTCGAACTCGCCGTGAACGAGTACGTCGATGCCGACCTCTTCCTGCCAGCGCACTGCCTGCTCGGTCTCTCGCCGAAGATAGGCGACATAATCGACATAGCTGAGCTCGCCTTTGGCATGCAGCGAGCGTGCCTGCCGGACCTCCGATGTCTGTGGGAAGGATCCGATCGTCGTTGTCGGGAAGAGCGGCAATGACAGCTTCTTCGCCTGCAGTGCCCGGCGTGCCGCAAACGGGGATTGCCGCTTGCTGTCCGCATCCGTCAGCGCTTTCAAGCGCCCGGCGACCAGGGGATCATGGATCCTGAGGGAGGTGAGCCTCGCTTGGGCAGCCGCGATCGAGGCGGTGAAAACGTGCTCGGGAATGGCAAACCCCGGCTCGAAGGCGCTGGCAAGCAGGCTGAGTTCCTCGAGCTTCTGCGTAGCGAAGGCGAGCCAGGAGGACAGTTCCGGATCGAGCGCACGCTCCAGGTCGAGATCGATAGGCACGTGCAGGAGTGAGCACGAAGGTGCGAGCTCGATGCGGTCGCGGCCGTGGGCCGAAATGAGAGGCTGCAGCCGGCGGAACAGGCCGGCCAGATCGGTCCGCCAGATGTTGCGGCCGTCGGTGACCCCGAGCGATAGCACCAGGTCCGCCGGAGCCGATTGGATGAGCGTGTCGATCTGCTGCGGGGCGCGCACGAGATCGACATGCAGTCCGGCGACCGGCAGCGCCAATGCCGTTGCCGTGTTGTCGCCGATCGAGCCGAAATAGGTCGCCAGCATGATCTTGAGTCCGGGCACGTCGGTGTCGAACGTGCGATAGGCGAGGTCGAGGGCGCGACGGTCCTTGTCCGCGAGATCGAGCGCCAGGCAGGGCTCGTCGATCTGGACCCAATCGGCGCCGGCGTCAGCAAGCTCCGCCAGGACCCTCACGTAAACGGGCAGGAGCCGTTCGATCAGATCGATCGGATCGAAGTCGCCGCCCTTCGATTTGCCGAGCTTCAGCAGTGTCACCGGGCCGATAAGCACGGGGCGTGTGCGATAGCCGAGGGCTTGAGCTTCCAGGAAGGTTTCCAGCGGCTGATTGTGGGTGAGCTCGAAGCGCTGATCCGTGTCGAACTCGGGCACCATGTAGTGATAGTTGGTGTCGAACCACTTGGTCATTTCGAGCGCGGGAGTGCCGCTGCTTCCCGAATGGTTGCAGCCGGCGGTGCAGGGCGTGCCAGTCGAGCCGCGCGCCATGGCAAAATAGGTGTCGAGATCGACCGGGCCGCCCTTCCAGCCATAGGCCGGCGGGATTGCGCCGACAAGCAGGGCGGCATCGAGCACGTGGTCATAGAAGGAGAAGTCGTTCGACGGGATGACGTCGATGCCGCGCGCCTTCTGCGCGGCCCAGTTTTCGGCGCGGAGCTTCGCTCCGGTATCGAGAAGTTCGTCGCGGTTGGCCTTTCCGGCCCAATAGCGTTCGAGCGCGAATTTCAGTTCGCGACGGCGGCCGATGCGCGGGAAGCCGAGATTGGCAGTCTTGATGGTCATTTCCTTACCCCGAAGGTTATGGGCAAGGCTTGAATGCGACGCAGCCGTGGCGCGAGAGCGATCCCGCGTCCTCAACGCGCCTCATCGGACACCCCGCCCGTGGACGTTGTTCATCGCGGCAGGTCTCCTGGCTTGCGGGTCGTCGCGGACCGTTCCGTCTTCCCGAGGCGTCTTCCTCAGTGACATCATCGAACGGCCGCTCTCCGCCTACAGTTGCGGGGGCAGCTCCGGTCTTGGCGCTTTTCAAGGCGCCGCACCGAATTCCCTCTTAGCTCCGTCCCGCCAAAAGGCGGGCGAAGAACCACGATGGGGCGACAATGCCCTGTCCCGAGCTTTCCGTCAATCGCATAAAGAAATGCTTATGTCTTTATTTTCTCCCACTGCCGCACGCGGCGAGACAGTGGCAGGACGAGGTGTTTCCATTGCTATCCGCACACGGGACGGTTGCGGCTTGGTCGAAGCATCCTCCTCCGGCCAGTGCCACGGATCGGCCGTATCGCCGACGCGCGCGCGGATGTGCTCCAGGTCACGCGTCAGGCCGATGTCTCGGAGTTGGAACTCGCTGAAGGCATCGATGGCGATGGTCGGGTTGAGTGCGTTGCCGGCCCAGTTCAGGACATGGTAAATCGTTGATCGCACTGCGCTAAGCATTGCTATCCTCACTTCTTCTCAAGGGCGTGTGTTCGCGAAAAAAGTGAGGGTTTTTGCGGCTTCGCGCAAAGCGATTTCTCGCATACTGGCATAAAGAATGCTTATCTCAGTTCCATGAGCAAGATTCCCCCCATGAGTGCGGTGCGCGCCTTCGAGGCGGCGGCCAGGCACCTGAGTTTCACCCGCGCCGCCGAAGAGCTCGGCATGACGCAGGCGGCCGTCAGCTACCAGATCCGGCTCTTGGAGGATCGTATCGGCGCGCCGCTGTTCGTGCGCCTCCCGCGCGAAGTGCGGCTGACCGCCGCCGGGCGGCAGCTCGCGCCAAAGGTGACGGAGGCGATCGACCTTCTCGGCGCGGCTTTTTCCGAGATCGCCGACAAGACCGAACACCACCTGCACATTTCGGTGCTTCCGACCGTCGTCTCGAGCTGGCTCGGCCAGCGGCTCGCATCGTTTCAGACGGCCCACCCGAACATCAGCATAAGGGTGCACATGTCGACCGATCTGGTCGACTTCAAGCGTGACGCCATCGATCTTGCGGTGCGCAGCGGCGCTGGCGACTGGCCGGGCAACGACGTGTTTCCGCTGTTCCCGCTCGATTACGTGCCGATCTGCACCCCGTCCTTCCTGGAAAAACACCAGCTCAAGGAGCCCTCCGACGTTCTCAGAGTCCGGCGTTTCGGCAACGCCAACTGGTGGCGGCGATGGATGATCGAAACCGGCGTCGAGCCACCGGCAAGCAACGGCACCGAGTTGATCTTCGACGTCCAGGCGATGGATGTCGCCACGACCCTGGCGGATCACGGCATTGCCATCGCCGTCTCGACCTTCCTGATGGATGAGCTGAAGAGCGGCAGGCTGATCCGGCCATTCGAGCATGTCGTGCGCGACGGCCGCGCCTACTGGCTGGTCTATCCGCAAAGCAGCAGGCGGCAGAAGAAGATCCAGGCCTTTCGTGAGTGGGTCGTCGCCGAGGCTGACGCGTCGAACGCGATGCTTTCGACCGTGATGGAGCAATCCTGCCCGACGACATCGCGGGCCGAGCGCGGCGCAACGCTCTGAAGTTCGGCGTACACAACGGCGACCCACCTCAATGGGCGCACGTCCGCGCCGATTTCGCGGCCTGTCGGGTTTTCTGAAGATGACGCTTTCATGGAGAAACTGAAAATCAGCTGAGAACGGCTGTTACCAATCTGACATGGCGGCTCCCTAAAGACTGCGGCCAACCGCAGACGAGGGGAGAACAGCTCTCCGACGCGGATACCGCAATCCATCGTCGGAGGCCCGTTTCCATGAAGATCGTCCAGATCAGCGACACCCATCTCAGCCCCGCCAAAAGCCATTTCAACGGCAATTGGGAACCGGTTCGCGCCTGGATCGAGGAGGTGGCGCCCGATCTCGTCGTCCATACCGGCGACGTGACGATCGACGGTGCCGACCACGAAGACGACATTGCCTTCTCGCTCGGCCTGATCGGCCAGCTCTCGATGCCGGTGCTGACCGTTCCCGGCAACCACGATGTCGGCCACCTGCCGGGCTCGCACCAGCCGGTCGATGCTGAGCGGCTTGCCCGCTGGCGCCGGCTCGCCGGTCCGGACTACTGGGGCCGCGACCACGGCGACTGGCGGCTGATCGGGCTCAACAGCCTGCTCTTCGGCTTCGAGGACGAGGAGGAGGACAGGCAGTTCCGTTGGCTAGAAGAACAGTTGCAGGGGCGTGATGGCCGCCAGGTGGCGATCTTCGCGCACAAGCCGCTCTTCGTCGATGACCCGCTGGAAGGCGACACCGGCTACTGGGGCATTCGTCCGCGCCAGCGCCAGCGCCTCCTTGAGCTCTTCGCCGATGCCGAGGTGGCGCTGCATGCAAGCGGCCACCTGCACTGGGCCTGGGCGGGTGAACATGCCGGCACCTCGCTCGTCTGGGCGCCGCCGACCTCCTTCATCATCGACACGCTGGAACGGCCGATGCCGGGCGAGCGGCTGGTCGGCGCCGTCGTGCACGAGTTCACCGACGCTGGCGTCTCGAGCGAAATCGTCCGGGTTCCGGGCCTCGTCAACCATGTGCTCGATCCGATCGTCGAGGAAGTCTATCCGCTGGCGGCGAAGAAGAAGGTCCTTGTGGAGGCGGCGCAATGAGCGTGCTTTCGCTTCGCGGCATCACCAAATCCTATGGCGGCAACGCCATATTGAAGGGCGTCAGCCTGGAGGCGGAGGCTGGTGAGTTCATCGCGCTCGTCGGCCCTTCAGGCTGTGGCAAGAGCACGCTGTTGCGCATCGTCGCCGGTCTCGATCACGGCGACAGCGGCGAGATCGTCATCGGCGGCCGCAGCGTTGCCCGCATGGTCGCGGCCGATCGCAATGTCGCGATGGTCTTCCAGTCCTATGCTCTCTATCCGCATCTGACGGCGGGCCAGAACATCGCCGTGCCGCTCGCCATGCGGCGGCTGACAGCGACGCAGCGCCTGCCGGTCATAGGCAATCTTCTGCCGGGGCAGAAGCAGATCCGCAGCGACATTCAGCGACAGGTCAAGGAGATGGCGCTGGCGTTGAAGATCGACCATCTGCTCGACCGCAAGCCCGGCCAGATGTCCGGCGGCCAGCGCCAGCGCGTGGCGCTCGCCCGGGCCATGGTGCGCCGTCCCGCGGTCTTCCTGATGGATGAGCCGCTCTCCAATCTCGACGCCAACCTGCGCGTCCATGCCCGTGGCGAGATCGTCGACCTGCACCGCCGGGCCGGCGTGCCGACGCTCTACGTCACCCACGACCAGTCGGAAGCGCTGTCGATGGCCGACCGGGTCGCCGTGATGATCGGCGGCAATCTCCTGCAACTGGCGAGCCCGAAGGAGATCTACGACAACCCCTCCCATATCGAAGTCGCGCGCTTCCTCGGCCAGCCGAAGGTCAATGTGCTCGAAACCCGCAGTGACGCCGCCGGCATCGTGCGCTTTGGCGATCTTGCCCTGCTGGCAAAGCGCGGGCAGGCGCCGGACGCACCGGTGAAACTAGCGATTCGCCCGGAATTCGTCCGTTTCCGCGCGGCCGCTGCCGGTCGACTGTCTGCGCGGGTCGAGCGCATGGAGTTCCTCGGTTCTGAGGTCATCGTCCATGCCCGCCTTGACGCGATCGGCGAAGTGATGACGTCGAAGGCGACGCCGTCTGAAGCCGCTTCTCTCACCCTCGGCCAGCCGGTCGATGTCGAGATCATGCCGGAGCGCACGGTGCTCTTCGATAAGGAAGGCGCTCGCGTTGAGGCGGAGCCGATCGCGATCGCCGCGTCCTTGGAGAAGGTCCATGGCTAAGGGGGGCAGCGACCACAATCTGGCGGCGGAGCGCGGTATTGCGACTGGCGATACCCCCCTCTGCCTTGCCGGGCATCTCCCCCACAAGGGGGGAGATCAGATGGACGCAACGTCCCGGACCTCGCTTGCCTTGCCGGGGGAGCAATCGGGGCAAGTTGTCGGCGACGAAACGGCGGGGCGTAAAGCCGTTGGTCTTGAAGCGGTTAGCATTGAGACTTCAGAGCGCGTCGGTCCGGGCGAGAGCGCGCCACTAGCCCATCTCCCCCCTTGTGGGGGAGATGCCCGGCAGGGCAGAGGGGGGTACTCCATGGCACAACCCGGACCGTTTTCTCCTGCCGATGCCGTGCGGCGACAGTCTCGCGCCCCCGTCGAAGCCGCCTACCTCCCCGACCGGCGCGAGGCCCGCATCGCCGGGCTGCTCGCGCTGCCGGCAATCGTCCTCCTGTTCCTCTTCATCCTGTTGCCGACGCTGGCTGTGATTGTGCTCGGCTTTACCGACTTCGAACTCGGCTACGGCAGTTTCCGTTTTGTCGGTTTCGAAAACTATGTCGAACTCCTTGGCGACCGTACCTTCCGCCGCTCGCTCTGGAACACCGCCGTCTACACCGCGATCGTCACGCCGGTTTCGATCGTGCTCTCGCTTTCGATCGCCATGCTGATCGAGGCGGAAACAAAGGGGCGGGCGTTCTTCCGCACGGTCTATTTCCTGCCGGTCGCCTCGCTGCTCGTCGCCATGGCGACCGTCTGGCAGTTCCTCTTCCATCCGACCATCGGCCCGATCAACACCTTCCTCGCGCTCTTCGGCATTGCCGGCCCCAACTGGCTCGGCGCCTCCGGCACGGTGCTCTATGGTCTCTCGATCATCGGCATCTGGCAGTCCGTCGGCTTCAACATGGTGCTGTTTCTCGCCGGCCTCACCGCCATCCCGCGCGAACTCTATGCCGCAGCCGAAGTCGACGGCGCCAAGTCCTGGTTCGACCGCTTCCGGCTCGTGACCTGGCCGATGCTCGGGCCGACGACGCTCTTCGTTACTACCATCAGCATCATCAACTCGGTGAAGGTGTTCGAGACGGTGAAGACGCTGACCGAAGGTGGCCCGAACAAGGCCTCGGAAGTGTTGCTTTTCACCATCTACCAGGAAGGCTTCGTCTATCTCCGCGTCGGCTACGCCTCGGCGATGACCGTCGTCTTCCTTGCCATCCTCGTCGTCCTGATGTTCCTGCAATACCGCGTGCTTGACCGGAAGGTGCATTACGCATGATCTCCAATACTCTTTCCGTCACCCGCATCGCCCGTCTGACGCTCCTGTCACTCGGCGCCCTCATCTTCCTCGCGCCCTACATCTTCATGATCTCGACCGCCGGCAAGGCGCAGAGCGAGATCTTCTCCTCGTCGCTGTCGCTGATCCCTGAGCAGTGGTCCTATATCGAGAACTTTTCCAAGGCGCTGTCGCGCGTCTCGATGACGACCCTGCTCTTCAACGGCGTCGTCGTTTGCGCCCTGATCTTCGTCATCCAGATCGTCGTCGCCATCCCCTGCGCCTATGCCATGGCGAAGCTGAAGTTTCGGGCGGCCCGCACCATGATGGTGCTGGTCATGCTCGGCCTGCTCGTGCCGATCCATGCAACGGCGCTGCCAATTTACATGGCCTTCGACAGGCTGTCGGTGCTCAACAGCTACGCAGCACTGGTGGCGCCCTTCTCGATCTCGGTCTTTGCGATCTTCCTGTTCCTGCAGTTCTTCCGCGCCATGCCCGACGACCTGATCCATGCGGCGAGGCTCGACGGCATGTCGGAGGCCGGCATCGTCGCGCGTGTCATCGTGCCGAATGCCTGGCCGGCGATCACGGCTTTCGCGATCTTCTCGGTGGTCGCCCACTGGAACGACCTCTTCTGGCCGCTGATCGTCGTCACCAACCAGGATTATGCGACCCCGCCGCTCGGTCTTCTCTACTTCCGCGCCGCGGAAGCCGGCGACGACTACGGCGCGCTGATGGCGGCGACCCTCATCATCACCCTTCCCCTCGTGACGGCTTTCCTGCTCGCGCAGAAACGCTTCGTCGAGGGCATCACCATGACCGGTCTCAAAGGCTGAACGGTCCAACCTGGAGCGCAACCCATGAAACATCTGAGACAGCTTTTCACCGCGGCTGCCGCATCGCTGATGCTCGCTGCCCCTGCAAATGCCGAGACCCAGCTTACGGTGCATTATCCGATGCCCGGCTTCTTCAAGGACGTGATGGACACGATCTCGAAGAAGTTCATGGAGGAAAACCCCGACATCAAGATCACCTTCGCCAACCCGTCGGCGACCTATGAGGAAGGCATCCAGACGATCATGCGTCAGGCCGGTACGGCCGAGATGCCCGATCTCACCTTCATCGGCCTCAACCGCCTGCGCATGGTCAATGAGCGTGACATCCCCGTCGACCTCGGCCCGTTCATCGCCAAGGACGGCAATATGGCCGAGCAGGGCTTTTCCGAAAACATACTGAAGCTCGCCCAGGTCGGCGGCAAGCAGGTGGGCCTTGCCTTCGCCACCTCCAACCCGATCATGTATTACAACGCCGATCTGGTGCGCAAAGCCGGTGGCGACCCGGAAAACCCGCCAAAGACCTGGGACGAGGTCATCGCACTCGGCGCGAAGATCAAGGCGCTTGGCGACGGCAACGAAGGCATCGATTTCCGCTGGCAGGGCGACGACTGGATGTTCTCGGCACTGCTCTTCGGCGCCGGCGGCGAGATGCTGGCTGCTGACGAAAGCACGGTTGCCTTCAACGGGCCTGAGGGTCAGAAGGCCGTCGAGGTGCTCGACCGCATGGTCAAGGAAGGCGGCCTGCCGGTTCTGACCAAGCAGGCCGGCGAGCAGGCCTTCGTTGCCGGCAAGGTCGGCTTTGCCTTCCAGACCACGGGGGCGCTGCGCAACACCATCAAGAATGTCGGCGACAAGTTCGACCTGCGCACCGCCCATATCCCTCTGCTCGACCCGGCAAAGGGCAAGCTGCCGACCGGCGGCAATGCCGTCGTCATCCTGACGCGCGATGCCGAAAAGCAGGAAGCCGCCTGGAAGTTCGCGAAGTTCGCCGCCGGCCCCTATGGCGCCTCGGTCGTCGTGCCGGGCACCGGTTACGTGCCGAACAACGAACTGGCCGCTAAATCGCCCGAGTATCTCGCCGACTTCTACAAGGAAAACCCGCTGTTCCGCGCCGGCCTGGAGCAGATGCCGCTGATGCGCCCGTGGTATGCCTTCCCCGGCAGCAACGGCGTGAAGGTCACGCAGACGATCGTTGAGAATCTCTCGCGCATCGTCGAGCAGACGGCGACGCCGAAGGAAGCACTGGACGAGGCTGCGGCCGAAGTCGAAAGCTTGCTGCCGCGCAGCTGATGCTGGATCCAAGCGATGGACGCCGCCCCGGAGAAAACTCCGCGGGCGGCGTTTCTGCGTGATCAGGCGAGGTGGCGAACGGTTCCGCCGGGATAAAGGCGGCAATCGAGGTTGAGGTGGCGGCAGCGGGAGGCATTTTCTGCCATGTCGAGCAGCAGCGCCGCCGCCGCGACCCCCATGTCGCCGTCGGGCATCGCGATGGTGGTAAGGGCCGGAGTCATCAGCCGCCCGAGCGCGATACCGTCGAACCCCGCGACGGAGACGTCTTCCGGCACGGCGAGACCTTCCCGTCGGAGCGCCGCGATGACGCCAAGCGCCAGAAGATCGTTGGAGGCGATGATCGCGGTCGGGCGGTGATGTGCGATGACCGTACCAAGGTCGAGGTTCTCGTAGCCGTCGACGAAGGGAATCTCGACCGCCTCCATCGGCGGGACACCGGCTTCCTGCATGGCGGCGGAATAGCCGTCATAGCGCAGGCGCGCCCGGTCGGACGACCGGAAGTGTCCGGAGACGACGAGAATGCGGCGATGCCCGTGGTCGAGGATATGCCGGGTCAGCTCGTAGCCGGCGCGATAGTTGTCGACGGTGACGGCGGCCGCAAATCGGGCGACCGGCCGGTTGTTGAGGAGCACTGTCGGCGGCAGTGCCGCCGAAAGCGCCTCGCTGGACTTGGCGTCGCAAAGCGTCAGGATCAGCCCGGTCGGGCGTTGGTCCAGCAGCGAGCGCACTGCACGCGCCTCGAGTGTGGGATCGTAATTGGACTGGGCAATCAGCACGCCGTGGTTTGCCGCCTGCATGCGGTGCTGGATGCCGCCGAGCGAGGCGGCGAAGACCGGATTGGTGACGCTCGGCACCAGCACGCCGACGACCGGTTGGCTGCGGCTGGCGGCGCGACCTGCCGCCGGCTGTGGCCGATAGCCGAGTTCGGCGGCGGCCCGGCGCACGCGCCGCACCATCTCGTCGCTGACGGGACCTTCGCCCTTCAGCACACGCGAGACGGTGGCCAGCGAGCAGCCGGCATGAAAGGCGATCTGTTGCAGGGTAATCATCGCAGCCGTCTAGCCGATCCGCGTGACAGCAGATTGAAGGACCCGTTCGCGGTTTTCCACGTCGCGAAATGAATTATTATTCATGCCGTGAATTATATTGACAGCGCGTGAGTCCGCGGTTTTAATCGCAATCGTCGGAAGTCGAGGAGGAGTTCCGGCGAACTCATACATTCAGCGGTCGCGAGAAGCGACCCTATCGGTTTTTGGGAGGGGCTTCGGCCTCGAGGAGGACGCGTGCGCAAATTTCTCAGCACGACCGCTCTGGCGGTCATTGCAGCTTCGTTCTGGGCAGGTTCGGCCAGCGCCGAAACGGCGAACCCGTTTCGCTGCCAGCCCGGCGAAAAATACGTCATGAACGTCATGGTATCGGGGGTCGAATACTGGTTCCCGGTCTATGAAATGTTCAAGCAGGCCGGCCAGCAGTTCGGCTGCGAGACGGAATACACCGGCACGCCGGAATATGACGTCAACAAGCAGATCGCCACCTTCGACCAGGCGCTCGCCCAGAACCCGGCCGGCATCCTGGTGCATCCGATGAACTCGGATCCGTTCATCGAGCCGATCAATCGGGCGATCGATCAGGGCACGGCGGTCGTGACCTTTGCGGCGGACTCGCCGCTGTCGAAGCGCGTCTCTTTCATCACCTCGGACAATACCCGCGAAGGCACCTACGCCGCCGACGCGATCGCCGAGAAGATGGGTGGCAAGGGCGAATACGCCGTGCTCGAAAACCCCGGCCAGGACAATCACGATAAGCGCATCGCCGCCTTTGTCGCCCGTATGGCCGAGAAGTGGCCGGACATGAAGCTCGTCGGCCGTGCGGCCTCGAACCAGGATCCGAACAAGGCCTATCAGGGGCTGATGAGCCTGATCCAGGCCAATCCGAACCTCGGCGCCGTATTCATGCCGGAAGCCAACTCCGCCATCGGTGCCGCTCAGGCCAGCAAGGAAAGCGGCGGCAAGGTGCTCGTCATGTGCGCCGACGTCAACGCCAACATCCTCGACATGATCAAGGCCGGCGAAGTCTTCGGTTCGATCAACCCGAACCAGGGCATGCAGGGTTATATGGGCTTCATGCTGCTTTGGCTCGCCAAGCACCCGGAGCTGATCGATCCGATGAACGACGCCAAGCGCTCGGGCTTCAACCCGATGAGCATCCCCGTGGTCGACAATGGCCTTTCCATCGTCACCGCCGAAAATGCCGACGACTTCTACTGGGACAAGTACCTGAAGCGTCGTGGCACCAAGGGCATCGACGAGTAAGATCCATGAATTGGCTGCCCGGTTCGTTTCCGGGCAGCCAGGACTGCGGGTGGAGGACGGCATGACAGCACAACCGGTTCTGGAGGTCCGGCGCGTCACCAAGCATTTCGGTGCGGTGAAGGCGTTGACGGAGGTGGATTTTCGGCTCGAGCGCGGAGAAATCCACGCGCTCTGCGGCGAAAACGGCGCGGGAAAATCCACGCTGATGAACATCATTGCCGGTGTGCTGCAGCCGAATGACGGCGAGGTGCTGGTCGATGGGGCGCCCGTGAAGATCGCCTCGCCGGCGATTGCCCAGACCCTCGGCATCGGCCTCGTCCATCAGGAAATTGCGCTCTGCCCGGATGCGACGGTGGCGGAAAACATGTTCATGGCCGCCACCAACCGCCGCCGCTCGCCGCTGATGAACTACGGCGCGCTGGAGCGCGAGGCGCAAGGTGTCATGAACCGGCTGGCGCCGATCGACGTCCGCCGCAAGGTCGCCGACCTTGCCATTTCCAGCCAGCAGCTGGTCGAGATCGCCAAGGCGCTGACGCTCGACTGCCGCGTCTTGATCCTCGACGAGCCGACCGCGGCGCTGACGGAGGCCGAAGCCCAAGCACTTTTCGGCATCATCCGCGACCTCAAGGCCGCGGGCATATCGATCATCTACATCAGCCATCGCATGGCCGAGATTTTTTCGCTTTGCGACCGCGTCACCGTGTTTCGCGACGGCCGGCATGTGGTCACCGAAAAGATCGCGGATGTCACGCCTGACGATGTCGTGCGCCGCATGGTCGGCCGCGAGATCAGCCAGCTCTATCCGCCGAAACAGGCACCGGAGATGCGCTCGGACGAGACCATTCTTTCGGTGCGGGATTTGAGCGACGGCGACCGCATCGACAACGTGTCCTTCGATCTGAAGCGCGGCGAAATTCTTGGCATTGGCGGTTTGATCGGCTCGGGCCGGACCGAAATCGCCGAAGCGATCTGCGGTCTCAGGGCAAAATCCAAGGGCGAGATTGCGCTCCGCGGGAAGCCGCAGCGCATCGGCAACTACCGCGACGCCGTTAATGCCGGCATCGTCTACCTCTCGGAGGATCGCAAGGGGTCCGGCGTGTTCGTCGACTTGTCCATCGCCCAGAACATTTCGGTGCTCGACCTGAAGACGCTGACCGGGCCACTCGGTCTGCTGAATTCCCGGGCGGAAGCCGATCTTGCCCACGATTTTGTTCGCCGGCTCGGCGTGCGCATGGGCGGCATCGAGATGCCGGTGTCGTCGCTGTCGGGCGGCAACCAGCAGAAGGTGGCGATCGCCAAGCAGCTCGCCGTGCGGCCGCAGGTGATCCTCATGGACGAGCCGACGCGCGGCATCGATGTCGGCGCGAAATCCGAGATCCATCGGCTGCTGCGCGAACTGGCGGAAGCCGGCATCGGCATCGTGGTGATTTCGTCCGAACTGCCGGAGCTGCTCGGGCTCTGCGACCGGGTTCTGGTCGTGCGGGAAGGTGTGATCGCCGGCGAGCTTGATGACAGAGAAATGAGCGAGGAGGCGGTGATCCGCCTGGCGTCCGGCGTGACGCAGACGGATCTGATCGCAACAGGCAGGCCGGCAAATGTCGCCTGAAAGAACGGAAAGAGCCGGGGAGGCGGAAATGGCTGTTGATACGATGGTTGCAACGCATGCGCAGGCGCCTGCCTGGAAACGCATCGGCACGATGCGCGAGGCGGGGCTGATCGCCATCATCCTGGCGCTCGGCATCGTCATGAGCTTCGCCTCGCCGCACTTCCTCACCTTCGGCAACATGCGCGCCATGCTGATGAGCTTCTCGGTCGAAGGCATCGTCGTCGTTGGCATGACGATCCTCCTGATCGTCGGCGGCATCGACCTCGCCGTCGGCTCGGTCGTCTGCTTCGCCATGGTGCTCGCCGGTTCGCTGTTCCTCGCCGGTGTCGATCCCTGGACGGCCTCGCTGGTCGGCATCCTCGCCAGCAGCATGATCGGCATGATCATGGGTTTCTTCGTCACCGTGGTCGGGCTCAATCACTTCATCACATCGCTGGCCGCCATGGTCATCGTGCGCGGCCTCTGCCTCGTCATCACCAAGGGCACGCCGCTGTCGCTCTTCACGCTGCCGGCGTCCTTCAAAGCCGTGGGGCAGGGCACCTTCCACGGCGTGCCCTATGTCATCCTGATCTTTGTCGCCGTCGTCGTGCTCTTCGACTTCCTGCTGCGCCGGGCGACCGCCTTCCGCAAGGTCTTCTATACCGGCAGCAACGAGAAGGCGGCGCTCTATTCGGGCATCAAGACCAAGCAGGTGAAGTTCTGGGTGACGGTGCTCTGCTCGACGCTCGCAGGTGTCGCCGGCGTCATCTACATGTCGCGCTTCGGTGCGGCGACGCCCACCTTCGGTGTCGGCATGGAGCTCAACATCATCGCGGCAGCCGTCATCGGCGGCGCCTCGCTCAACGGCGGCTCGGGCACCATCCTCGGCGCCATCCTCGGTATCGCTCTTCTCTCGGTCGTCACCAGCTCGTTGATCCTGCTCGACGTCTCCGTCTATTGGCAGGACATGATCAAGGGGTGCATTCTCTTGGCTGCCGTCTCCATCGACCACTTGCTGCACAAGCGGAAGGCCGCCTGACCATGCCGATTGCCAAACCCAACTTGTCCCCGGTTTCGAGCGCCCGAGAAGAACTCGTCGTCGCACGGCAGATGCACCAGGCGCTCGTCCTGCACTTCCTCGAAGGGCTCACCCAGTCGCAGATCGCCGACCGGCTCGGCATCTCACAGCCGACCGTTAACCGCCTGATCAAGCGCGGCCGCCAGCTCGGCCTCGTCGAGATCAAGATCAAGTCGCCGATCGAGCCCTTGGTCGACATGGAAGAGCAACTGCTGGCGATCGGCGGCATCCGCCGCGCAATAGTCGTGCCCACCGTCTCCGAAAACCAGCAGACCGCCCTCCAGGCGGTCGGCGAGGCGGCCGCCCGGCTGTTGCTCGAAGAGATCGGTGACGGCGACACGATCTGCATCACCGGCGGCAAAGGTGTCAGCGCCGTCGTCGCCGGGCTGCAGGCGCCGCGCCGCTTCGATGTCGAGGTCATTCCCGGTACGGGCTGCGTCCAGGGCAAGCACTATACGGATGTAAACCATGTTTCGACGATGATGGCCGATCGGCTTGGCGGGCGGTCCTTCCAGATCCACGCGCCGCTCTTTGCCGACAGCGCTGCCGAGCGGGCGATGCTGATCAACATGCGCTCGGTCGCCGATGTTTTCGGCAGGGCGCGCGAGGCGAAGGTGGCGGTGGTCGGCATCGGTTCGATCCTTTCCGACGATTCGAGTTACTACGACCTGCATCCGTCCTCGAGCACCGACCGGGCGGCGATCGAGCGCTCAGGTGCGAGCTGCGAACTGCTCGCCCATCTGCTCGATGAAAAGGGCCAGGTCTGCGATTACAGCCTCAACCGTTCCCTGGTGTCGCTGACGCTTCAGGAGTTTGCCTCGATCCCGACGAAGATCGGGGTTGCGAGCGGACCGAACAAGGCCGGACCGATCCTCAGCGTCATGCGGGGACACCACCTCGACACATTGGTAACCGACGAGGCGACCGGCGAGCGCGTGCTCGCCATGGCAAGCGAAAAGGGACTTCTGGCATGAGCGGGGATCAATTGAAACGGGAGATCGGCCGATCGGGCGTGAAGGCTTCGGCCGTCGGGCTCGGTACCTGGGCGATCGGCGGCTGGATGTGGGGCGGCACGGACGAGCGGGAATCGATCGCGGCGATCCAGGCCTCGCTGGACGCCGGTGTGACGCTGATCGATACGGCGCCGGCCTATGGCCTCGGCCGCTCGGAAGAGATTGTCGGCAAGGCTTTGGCCGGCCGCCGCGACAAGGCAATCATCGCCACCAAGTGCGGGCTCGTCTGGCATACGGACAAGGGCAAGCACTTCTTCGACCAGGACGGCAAGCCGGTGCACCGCTACCTCGGCCGAGATGCGATCCATCACGAGGTCGAGCAGAGCCTGAAGCGGCTCGACACCGACTACATCGACCTCTACATCACCCATTGGCAGGACCCGACGACGCCGATCGAGGAGACCATGGCCGCGCTCGAAGAGCTGCGCGCCGCCGGCAAGATCAGGGCGATCGGCGCCAGCAATGTCGAACGCGGCGAACTGCAGCAGTACATCGCGACCGGCGGGCTCGACGCGATCCAGGAACGCTTCAGCATGATCGATCGCGAGATCGAGACGGAGCTCTTGCCGCTGACGAAGCGCAACGGCGTTGCGACGCTCAGCTATTCCTCGCTGGCGCTTGGCCTTCTCTCGGGCAGCATCGGGCCGGAGCGGGTGTTTTCCGGCGACGACCAGCGGCGCGACAACCCGCGCTTCTCGGTCGGCAACCGTGAGAAAGTCGCAGCCTTTGCCAAGGCGATCCGGCCGGTCGCGGAAAAACATGGCGCGACGATCGCCCAGATCGTCATTGCCTGGACGCTTGCCCAGGAGGGCGTGACCTTCGCGCTCTGTGGCGCACGCAATCCGGCGCAAGCTCTCGACAATGCAAGGGCCGGGACGATCCGGCTCGATCATGACGACCTTAAGGGCATCGACGCGGTGATCGCGGCGAAACTCGTCAACATGGACAGCTAACGGACTGCCATCATGAACCGTGAAGAGATTTTCAACGGGCTCGCCAAGAGCCCGAAGGTGGACGTGTGCGTCCTCGGCGGCGGCATCAACGGCCTCAGCGTCTTTCGCGAACTGGCGCTGCAGGGGGTGAACGTGCTGCTCGTCGAAAAGCACGACTACTGTTCGGGTGCCAGTGCGGCTCTGTCGCGCATGGTACATGGCGGGCTGCGCTATCTCGAAAACGGCGAGTTCAGCCTGGTCAGGGAATCGCTCGTCGAGCGCGACCGGTTGCTCAAGAACGCACCGCATTACGTCGCGCCCTTGCCGACGACGGTGCCGGTCTTCGATATCTTCTCCGGTCTCGCCAATGGCGCCGTGCGCTTCCTGGGCCTGACGCGCCGGCCGAGCCGCCGCGGCGCGGTCGCGGTCAAGATGGGCCTTGGCATCTATGATTTCCTGACGCGCAAGCGGGCGCTGATGCCGAAGCACGCCTTTCGCGGCCGGCGTGCCACACTTGCCCGCTGGCCGGCGCTCAATCCCGACATCAAGAGCTCGGCCACCTACTACGACGCCTGGGTCAGCCAGCCGGAGCGCCTCGGCATCGAGCTGTTGAAGGACGGTCTCGCCGCCGGTTCTCATGCCGGCGCGCTCAACTATGCGGAGTTGACGCTTGCAGCCCCCGGACGCTTCGAACTGAAGGACGGTATCAGCGGCGCCTCGGCTGCGATCGAGCCGAGCCTCATCATCAACGCCACCGGCGGCTGGATCGATATCGCCAACAGCGCGCTGTTTGCCGCGGCGTCGAAGCCGGCGCCGCTGATGGGCGGCACCAAGGGATCGCACCTCATCATCGACAATACGGCGCTGATGGAAGCACTCGACGGCCACATGATCTACTACGAGAACGAGGATGGGCGCATCTGCATCCTCTTTCCCTATCTCGGCAAGGTGCTGGTGGGCTCGACGGACATCCGTGTTGATGACCCGTCAACCGTTCGCTGTGAGCCGGACGAGCGAGACTACATCCTGCAATCGCTCGCCTTCGTGCTGCCCGACATCAAGATCCGACCCGACGAGGTGGTCTATCAATTTGCAGGCGTGCGGCCCTTGCCGGCGAGCCAGGACAGCTTCACTGGCCGTATCCCGCGCGACCACTTCTGCACCTTCGTCGAGTGCCGCGATGGCGGAGCGCCGGTGCTCTGCATGATCGGCGGCAAGTGGACGACGTTCCGTTCCTTCGGCGAAATGGCGGCGGACCTCGCTTTGAAGCGGCTCGAAAAGCAGCGCCGCGTATCGACCGGCGATCGTGCCATCGGGGGCGGCCGGCACTTTCCGTCCGACCGTGAGGCCTGGGTTCACGATGTCGCCGCGGCGACCGGCCTTTCCGGGGCGCGCGTGCACACCCTGCTTGCACGCTACGGAACCGACTCGACCCTGATTGCCGATTTCATCGCCGCCGGCACGGATCATGCCTTGCCGCATCCCGATTATTCGGCGCGCGAGCTGCAGTTCCTGATCCGCAGCGAGGCCGTCGAACATCTCGACGATCTGCTGCTGCGCCGCACGACGCTGGCGATATCTGGCGAGCTCTCGCTCGATATGGTGGATGCGGCGCTTGCCTTGCTGGCGATCGAGAAACACTGGCCGCCGGTGCAGGCGGCAACAGAGCGTAAGCGATTTCTTACCCTTCTCGCCGAGCGCCATGGCGTCGACGAACAAACCCTATCCGTACGGAACGAACAAAGGAGTGCATTATGCGAAACAACAGCAAGGTCCGGATGAACCGTCTTTTCGGTGGTGGACGTTGCCTCGACGTCGCGATCGATCACGGTGTCTGCAACGAACCGTCCTTCCTGAACGGCCTCGAGGACATGTCGTCCGTGGTGAAGGCGCTGGTCGCCGCTGGCCCGGACGCCATCCAGATGAACTACGGCCAGGCTGACCTGTTGCAGGAGGTGCCCGGCAAGAACAAGCCGGCGCTCGTCATGCGCATCGACATGGGCAACCCCTATAACCGCATCCGCCACCGACAGATGTGGGCGGTGCTGCAGAACGAAGCCGAGCCGCTGATCGGCGCGCTGGCGATGGATGCCGCCTGCGTCGTCGTCAATCTCTTCATGCTGCCGGACGAGCCGGATCTCTTCCGCCAATGCGTCGCCAACATCTCGCGGGTCCGCGCCGATTGCGACAAATACGGCATGCCGCTGATGATCGAGCCCTTGGTGATGCAGCCGGTGACCGAGCATGGCGGTTACATGGTCGACGGCGACGCCGAGAAGATCGTGACGCTGACAAGGCTTGCACGCGAAATGGGGGCGGATATCGTCAAGGCCGATCCGACGACGAATGCGGAGGATTTCCACCGGGTCGTCGAGGCGGCGCGCTGCCCGGTTCTGGTGCGCGGCGGTGGCAAGGAGGACCTGCGCAATGTCTTTGACAAGTCTGCGGCCTTGATGCGCCAGGGTGCAATGGGCATGGTCTATGGCCGAAACATCTATCAGCACGCCAATCCGAGCGCCGTTGTGCGCGGCCTGATGGCGATCATCCACGAGGATGCGACCGGCGAGGAAGCCTACGCGCTCTACCAGCGCGGCTGAGATCGGCGATCGGTATCGCGCTTCAGGAGCAGGTGCATTCGGTTGAATGCACAAGGATGCTCCGGCGCGAAGGGAACGCTGCCGCTGCGAGGACACCGGCAGCGTTCCGGCAACTGGATTGAGAACCTTGGGAGGGGTTCGCCTATGGGAAAGTATCTGCTCGGGATCGACGCCGGGAACACCGTGATCAAGGCGGTGCTTTTTGATCGTGACGGCAACGAGATCGCGATGGCCGCGGAGGAAGGGCATAGCCAGGTGCCGATGCCGGGCCATGTCGAGCGCGGGCTCGGCGAGCTGTGGAGCCATGCCAAGGTGGTTATCCGCGCCTGCATCGAGCGCGCCGGCATTGATGCCAGCGAAATCGCCGCGATCGGCTGTGCCGGGCACGGCAACGGTCTCTATGCACTGGATCGAAGCGGTGAGCCGCTCGTCGGCATTCAGTCGCTCGATACCCGTGCCGCCGGCCTCGTCGAGGACTGGCTGGCCGAAGGCGTCGGCGAGCGAACCTATCCGATCGCCGGACAGAAGCCCTGGCCCTCCCAGACGCCGACGCTGCTTGCCTGGCTGAAACGGCATCGCCCCGAACTCTTTGCGAAGGTCGGCACGGTGTTTCTCTGCAAGGACTTCGTCGTCAACCGATTGACCGGTGCGCGCGTCAGTGACGTTTCGGACATGAGTGGTGCGGGCCTGCTCGACGTCGCCGGTCGGCGTTACGATGCGGCATTAATGAAGGCCTATGGCCTCGGCGATGACATGGACCTGCTGCCCAATCTCGCCGAGAGCGCCGATATCGTCGGCACGGTTACCGAAGACGCGGCGGCGCAAACGGGGCTGGCGGCCGGCACGCCGGTTGTCGGCGGTCTCTTCGACGTAGTCGCCTCGGCGATCGGCTCGGGCGTCACCAAGACCGGTGCTGCCTCGATCATCGCCGGGACCTGGAGCATCAACCAGGTGATCATCGACCAGCCTGATCTCTCTCGCCCGATCTTCATGTCGTCGACCTTCGACCGCAAGCGCTACATGGCGATCGAGGCGAGCGCCACGTCGGCGGCCAATCTCGAATGGCTGGTGCGCGAACTCTTCCCGCACGACGGCAAGGACGGCCGTTCGCCCTTCGATCTCTGCTGCCAGCTCGCGGCTGAGATTATGCCGGCGGCGAACGATCCGCTCTACCATCCGTTCCTCTACGGCGCGCAGCAGGATGGCAACGCGCGAGCCGGTTTCTACGGCATTGCCGGTTGGCACACGAAGGGCCATCTGGTGCGCGCCGTGCTCGAAGGCGTCGCCTTCGGCCATCGCCAGCACATCGCGGCGCTGCGTTCCGCCGGTGCGCGTTTCGACGAGGCGGTGCTCTCCGGCGGCGGATCGCGTAGCCTGATCTGGCCGCAGATCTTTGCCGACGTGCTTGATGTGCCGGTAACGGTCGCCCGTTCACGCGAAACGGGCGCGCTCGGCGCGGCGATCACGGCGGGCGCCGGCATCGGCCTTTTCGCCGACATTGCCGCCGGTGCCGCGGCGATGGTCAAGACCGAACGCCACTACCGGCCGAACCCGGCGCTTGCCGCGCACTATCACAGGCGCTTTACGCTTTACAGCGAGATCGCCGCTGCCATGGCGCCGATCTGGCGCCGGCTGGCGACGCCCGAGCGATCGGAGAGGCAAGCGGCGGAGTGATCCGGGCAAGGGCATCGGCTGGGCGGAGGTGCTGCCGGGAGGAACATCACCACGCCGCCGCAAACCGCCGGACCCGTCAGAAACGCATGTTGATGCCGGCCTTGATGACGTGGCTGTTGATGTCCTTTTCGCTGGAGCCTGAGCTCGTGTGGGTGCGGACATCGGGTGTCGTGATGTAGTTGTATTCGAGCTTGGCAGAGAGGCCGCCGGCAAAGGCCTGCTCTACGCCGGCGCCGAGCAGGTAGCCGCCCTTGAACCCGACGTCCTTCTGTACGCCGCCAGCCTTCTTGTAGCTGGTCATGGCGTAACCCGCCGTACCGTAGACGAGCGTCTGGTCGAAGGTGAGACCCGCCTTCGCCTTGATGGCGCCGCGCCATTTCTCCTTGAGCTTGCCGCCGTTGACCTTGTGTTCGGTGTCGCCGAGATAGGAGCCCTCGATTTCCGCACCGACGATGCCGGGGCCGGCCTGCATGTTGTAGCCGGCCTGGACGCCGAGCGCGACGCCATTGCGGTCGGCGAAGGGGTTGGGGCTGCCGGTAAAGCCAAGGCCGCCATGGGCACCGACATAGGCGCCGCTCCAGCTGAAGGCCGGCGGATCCTGGTAGGTGGGCGCGGAGAAATCAGCCGCCTGGGACGGCTGTGCGCCGAAGAGGGCCAGGAGGGTGAGACCCGACTGGATGGAAAACTTGCTCGATTGCCGCATTTTCTTGCTCCGTGGATAGGAAACGCGCCGTCATGGCGCTTGCGTCTTGCCATGCCCGTTTCACCTTGGGGGCGGGAGGGCGATGTTTGGACGGTACATCGCCTTTGTCGGCCTCACGGATTGCATCAACATTGCGCAACTTGACTAAGTTGCTGATTTTGTTGTTAATTGCATGTTAACCATACTTATGGGCTTAGCCGGCGGGCAAGCTTATACGGAAGCACGCGCCGCCCGAGGGATCATCGACAACCGAGATGTGGCCCTTGTGCCGGCCGATGATTTCGCTGACCAGATGCAACCCGAGCCCGGCGCCATGGTCCCGCGGCTGCAGGCGATGGAACGGTTCGAAGATCCGCTCGCGTTCGCGTTCCGGAATGCCCGGGCCCTCGTCGGTGACTTCGATGACGCCGCCGCGCTCCACCCGGATCGTGATCAGGCCGCCGGCGTGTTCGATGGCGTTGCGCACGAGGTTGGTAACCGCCCGCTCGATGGCGCCGGTGTCGCCGCGCACGACGACACGCTCCGTGCCCGGGGCGAAGGAAAGCTCGCAGCCGGCCGAAAGCGCAAGCGGAGCGAGATCGGCCGTCACGTCGCGGCAGAGCGCCACCAGGTCGATCTGGCCAAAATCCGCGCCGTCGCGGTCGATGCGTTCGAGGTCAAGCAACTGTTCGGCGAGCCCGGCAATGCGGTTGGAATCGATCAGCAGCCGGTTGCGCAAGGGGCCGGCATCCATGCTTTCCAGGCGGGTCTGCAGGATCGCGACCGGCGTCCTCAGTTCGTGTGCGGCGTCGAGGATGAAACGCTGCCGGCGTTCATATCCCTCGTCGAGCCGCTGCAGCGCGCCGTTGAAGGCCTCGACGAGCGGCAGGACTTCGCCGGGAATGCGGTGATCGGGCAGCCGCGCGCCGCGCCGCTCGACATCGATCTTCTGGGCCTGGTCCACCATTTCGGCAAGACCGGAGAAGGCGCGCCTGACGATGATCGGGATGGCAAAGGCCGGGATGAGGACGACGATCAGCACGATCGGCAAGAGCAGCAGGTTCATCAGGAAGAACACTGCGAAGAGGGCGCTCCACAGGCGGCCCGCGCCGCTGAGGACGGTGTAGGTGCCGTTGTCGGTGGTGACGGTGCGGATGACCGCGGAGAGCGTATAGGGTTCGGCGGCATCGCGGATATCGCCGTAAGTCACGCGATCGAGATGTTCGCTGATGCTTCGGTAGGCGTCCGGGACCGGCCCGCTCCGGATCATCTCGCCCCGCTCGTCTCTCGCGACGAACCAGAAATCGGGGGAGGCGCTGCGCATCGCCTTCAACTCGGGCGTTTCGACGATTGTCAATCCACCTCCCGGCGCGGGCCGGACGGCGCCGGCCGCAATCGACGCCGCATCGGCGTCGAGGATCTTGCCGCCAAGATCGGCGCGGATGATCAAGGCCATGAAACCGGCGATGACGGCACTCAAGAGCACCACCTGGAAGACGAGGATCTGCCAGATCAGCCGCTTCTTCAGGGAGTTCGCGGGACGGCTCATAGGGAAGGTCTCAGGAGGTAGCCGACGCCGCGGATGCTGTGGATCTCCACGCCGGCGCCCGTTTCCGAGAGCTTCCGGCGCAATCGCGACACATGGGCATCAAGCGAATTGGACTGGATTTCGTCGTCATAGCCGTAGACCGATTCTTCCAGTGTCGAGCGCTGGACCGTGCGGCCCTGGCGGCGCGCCAGTGCCTCCAGGACCAGCAGTTCCCGCCGCGGAAGGTCGAGGATCCGCCCGTTGACGCTTGCCTGCCTGCCATCGAAATCGAACACGAGATTGCCGATACGTGCGGTAATCGGCGCAATATCGGGCGAACGTCGCATCAGCGCGCGGATCCGCGCCAGGAGTTCCTCGACGGCAAAGGGCTTGGCGAGATAATCGTCGGCGCCCATGTCCAGGCCCCGGACCCGCTCATCGACAGCGCCGCGCGCCGTGAGCACGATGACCGGAATTCCCGATTTGAGCGCGCGGACGCGCGGGATCAGCGAGAGCCCGTCGCCATCCGGCAACTGCCGGTCAAGGATGATGCCGTCATGCACATGATTGGCGAGCGCCGCCATCGCGTGGTCGAGCGTCGGCGCATGGTCCAGGATCATGTCGTAGCGGCCGAGCGCGGCACCGAGCGCGGCCGCCATTTCCAGCTCGTCCTCCACAAGGAGCAGGCGCATTGAAGGTCTCCGAATACGTTGAACGTTGCGCCACATCTGGTCGAGCAGGATTGCAGCAACGTTGCGGCGCCTGTGTCTGCGCGGCCCGTGCTGGTTCTAGCGGGAGATGTTGTGGCACGGCAATGCGCCCTTGCCGGGCTTTACCGTATTCGGTTTGGGGCGCTGTGCAGGCCCTGAACGATCCGTCCGCACCCGGCCTTGGCGTTGCGGACGGACTCGGATCGCCGGCGTTTGGGGCCGGCGATCCGCAACGGGACGGCGATATGCTAGCGGGATTTCGCCTTGAACAGCGCGGTCACACGCTGCGGGTTCCACTCCACTGCTTCGAACCCCGCCTCCAGCAGGATGTTGAACACGGGGACCAGCGTGCTCTCCTTCTTGACGCCTTTCTCGAAGCCGCAGTCGACGGTGACATAGGTGGTCGACTTCAGCGTTTCATA
Source organism: Ensifer adhaerens (assembly GCF_002007205.1). Classification (GTDB taxonomy): domain Bacteria; phylum Pseudomonadota; class Alphaproteobacteria; order Rhizobiales; family Rhizobiaceae; genus Ensifer; species Ensifer adhaerens_D. The sequence goes on along the minus strand of NZ_LAZS01000008.1, from coordinate 147,400 downwards.
GGCTCCGGTCAGAATTTCCGGCTCGGCACCTTCGGCCTCGATCTTCAGGACGGCAACCTTCTTGAGGCCGACTTCGGCGGCATAGCTGTCGAGGCTTCGCACCTGGATCTTGAACTGGTCGACATAGGCCTCGGTTTCGAACAGCGATCCGTCCGCCGTGCCGGGCTTCGAGTAGAAGGTCAGTTCGCCGTCACTGGACCATAGCCCGAAGCGGTTTGTTCCGCGTCTGCCGCCGAAGTTGTTGCGATCGCAGCAATCCGCCTCCAGGTTTTCCGGTTCGAAGGCATGGTATTCCAGGCCCTTGGCTCGGCTGTAGGCGCCAAGCTCGCCGATATTGGCGCCGCAGTCGATAAAGGCGCCTTCAAGGGGACCCGTGATACGGTGCAGCAGGTATGATTCCGACAGTTGCTTCATGCGCGGCTGGATGCCGCGCTTGTAAAGCCAGAGACGGTCGCGCCGGCAGATCCGCAGTTCGCTTTCGCCGTCCGTCAGTGTGATCATTCTGTCGTTGTCGTTCATCGCGATGCGATGTTTGTAGCCCTTCAGAGCGCTTGTGCCGTTGGCCAGCCTCACAAACTGACGGTTGGAGATGCCCTCAATCAGCGATTGCCGAGCTTCTTTCAGCATGTTCATGTCGTTTTTCGCCCCCGCGATATGCTTGCCCGTATATTTCGAACTTCGGAAATAACCCAATAATCTCAGGTGATTGCCTCTCCGGCATTCCTGCGCGGGCGTCAATGGCGAGGGGGCTGATTCTTCTCGGCGAGGTTGTGTTTATACCCAGAAATAAGCCATGCCATCGGTTGTGGCGCCGTGCACCCGATGGAAGGAACCGTTCGGTCGGAGGCCGTAGCGTGGCAGCCGCTAGGCAACGCCCGGCCCATGCTCTCCCGCCCTATGAATAGGTTCGGGAGAAAACATGGAACGTCCGAGGCAAAACGGGCGAATGGCGGCAGAAGGCGGTTGTCGCGGCGAAGGCCCGATATCAGGAGACAGCCATGATCCGTTGGAAGGCATCATAGGCCGCAAGCACGGTTTCCTTCTGAGCCTCATGACCGGCAATGAAGGCATCGCCGTAGATGGTCTCGTCGGGATATTCGGTGATCAGCGTCAGCGGTGCCGTGTGGCGGTCGTCGACGGAGATCATGCAGGGGAAGCCGTTGATGATGCGGAAGCCGGTTTCGCCGGCATGGGTCTCGTAGAGCGCGATCTGGGCGTCGTTATAGGCGAGCAGGCCCGGAACGGCCGCAAGCCGCTCGGTGACTTCCTCGATCAACTGTTCGGCCCGCGCTTCCCATTCGGCATGATGGCGCATGATCAGGAAGAAGCCCTTGGGCAGGGTCCACATGGCAAAGCCGCGCGGTACGTAGCCCGAAAGCGGCCGGGTCCATTCATGCGAGGGATAGCCGTGCAGGTTGACGTGCAACTGTGCGCCTGTCAGCCGCTCGGCCTCCTTGCGGATCTCGCGCTCGTTGAGTGCTGCACCGGTGCGGTATTCGAGATCGTCGCCAAGTGCGGTGTAGCGCGCGGCATGATGCATGTGCAGCGGGTTGTCGACGCGCAGGCGCTGGTGCACGGCATAGCCGTCGGGGTTTTCGAGCGGCGAGATGGTGAAATGGGTGGCGGCGCGGGCGGCGAGCGTCTGGGCGGCGCGCAGCACGCCGACGATGCCGGTCGTCTCGTTCGGATGCTGTCCGCCGCTGATCATGATCGGGGCATCGGTGCCCTTGTGGTAGCGCGCCATGACCGGTCGGCCGGCACGGGACTTGGCCTCGAAGGGCTGGCCGTCGATGGCGGCGAGTTCCGCATGGATCTGCGCCACTGTCAGTGGTGCCCCGGCGGTGTCGAGCGGCAGGGTTTCTCCATCGACATCCGTCGCCTGCAACGGCCGCGCTTCAACGACGACGGTCGGCCTGCCGACGCCGAAGACGATCTCCGGCACGATCTGGCCGGGCTTCAGGCCACGGTCGCCGAGCGGGCGGCCGGACTTCTTCTGGAAGACTTCGAGCAGCGAGAAGTAGAAATCCTCGTGCAGCGCCTCGCGCAGGCTTAAGACCTCCTCGCCGACGGGCAGGCGGAAATCGGTGATCGGCAGGGTCACGCGGATGTTCAGTTCTTCGAAATAGGGCTCGCTGTTGCCCCAGGCATGATCGGCGATCGCCCGCATGGTGCCGGCGAACAGCCGCTCGTAGTCGGTCTCCAGATGGCATTCGCGATGCTTGTCGCAGCCTTCGTCGAGCCGGATCCAGCCCGTCGGCGACAGCAGGGTCTCACCGATGAAGTCGGTGTGGATGTGGTTCGGAGCGAAGACGGCGTGGTCTTGCTGTCGACCGTCACGGAAGGTCAGAGCGACATCGTAGGTGAAGGCGGTCTGGCTCCCGGCCTCGAAGCGGATGTCGGCATCGCCGACGAGGGCTGCGAGCGGATAGGCTTCGAGCAGGAAGCGGTTCTGCGGGGCACCTTCATGCTGGGGATAGCGGACGACGACGCTTGCGAGGGCTGCACGGTCGACCTCTTCCAGGAAGAAATGCAGCAGCGGCTTGTAGGCGCTTCGAAGCGCCGCCTTGACGCCGAAGCTTGCAAGCTTCTGTTCGGCAGCCTTGCGGCTGGCGGCATCGTCGAACAGCCAGGCTTCGAGCTTGGTGCCGCGGGCGGCTTCCTTGCCGTAGGTGGTCAGAAGCGTGTCGAGGGTGCGCTCGAAGGCGCCTTCGAAAATCGTCGTCATCGTGAGGTTCTACCGGTTGGGTCGAGGCTGTCGCGCAGCCAGTCGCCGAGAAGATTGAGGCCGAGAACGGTGAGCAGGATCGCAAGGCCCGGGAAAACGCTGACCCACCAGGCGTTCTGCAGGTAGGTGCGGCCGTCGGCGAGCATGCCGCCCCAGCTCGGGATCAGCGGATCGACGCCGAGGCCGAGGAAGGTGAGGCTGCTTTCGAGCAGGATGTTGTTGGCGACGTTGAGCGTCATCAGCACGATCACCGGGCCGATCAGGTTCGGCAGCAGGTGCTGGAACAGGATCTTGTAGTCGCGCACGCCGATGGCGCGCGCCGACTGGATGAACTCGCGCTCGCGCAGCGACAGCACCGATCCGCGCACGAGGCGGGCATATTGCACCCATTGCGACACGATCAGCAGGATGATGGTGTTGCCGAGCCCGCCGCCGACGATGGCGATGAAGGTGATCGCCAGCAGGATGAAGGGAAGCGCCAGCTGCACATCGGCAAAGCGCATGACGATCATGTCCCAGAAGCCGCGATAGTAGCCGGAGACAAGCCCCATGACCACGCCGACGACGACGGCGCCGGCAACCGACGTCAGACCGACGAGGAGCGAGATCTTGCCGCCGGCGACGACGCGAGCCAGCACGTCGCGGCCGAGCGGGTCGGTTCCGAGCGGATGCGCCCAATTGACGAAGGGCGGGGTCAGCCGCGCCATCAGGTCGATCTTGTCGACGCCGCCGGGAAAGAGCACGCCGGAGAAAAGAACGGCGAGGCAGATGCCGCCGGTAAGCAACGCGCCGAGGATGAATTCGAGATTGCGGAAGCGGGCAAAACGGGAGTTTGCGGCCTTTGACGTCATCGGCTCACTCCGTCCGGATGCGCGGATCGACGAGGCCATAGGCGATGTCGACCAGAAGATTGACGAACACGATCATCAGCGAAAGCACGGTGATGACCGCCTGGAGCACGGGATAGTCGCGCGAGGCGACCGCGTCGAAGGCGAGCGTGCCCATGCCCGGCCAGTTGAACACCAGTTCGACGACGACGATGCCGCCGAGCAGGCCGCCGAATTGCAGGCCGAAATAGGTGATCAGCGGGATCGCGCAGTTACGCAGCGCGTGCTTGTAGAGCACCTTGTTTTCGCTGAGGCCCTTGGCGCGGGCGACCATGATGTATTGCGACTGCAGCGTTTCGAGCATCGCGGTGCGCACCAGCCGCACATTGGTCGCCGTCAGGATGATGCCCATGGTCAGCGCCGGCATGATGAAGCTCGCAAAGCCGTCCATGCCGCTCGGCGGCAGCCATTTGAGCACGATCGAAAACAACAGCACCAGCATGATCGCCAGCCAGAAGTTCGGGAAGGAAAGCCCGACGAGCGACAGGATGCGGATCGTCTGGTCGGCCCACTTGCCGCGGGCGACGGCGGCGCGGATGCCGAGCGGAATGGAAATCGCGATCGAGACGATCAGCGAGGCAAAGGCAAGCAGCATGGTCGCAGGCAGGGCAGAGGCGATCAGCTGCGCAACGGGCGTGCCGCCCATGAAGGAGCGGCCGAAATCGAGCGTGAACATGCCTGTGATGAATTGGGCATATTGGGCGAGGAACGGCTGGTTGAGGCCGAGCCCTTCGCGGATGCGCACGAGGTCTGCCTCGGTGACGCTGCCGGCACCCTGCGCCAGCATCAGCGCCGGGTCGCCGGTAAACCGGATGGCATAGGAGACGGTCAGTGTCACGACGAACACGACGAAGACCGCCTGCAGAAAACGTTTGATCAGAAATCCGGCCAAGTGACCCGCCCCTCAAGAAGATGGTCCGCCGCCTCACTCGTGGAGCGGCGGACCGAACTGTTTACTCGACCGTCACGTCCGTCAGCCGCAGGCGGCTGTCCGGAACCGGCGTGAAGTTCTTGACGCGCTTGCTCACGCCGAAGATGGCGTTGAGGTTGTAGAGCGGCATTTCGAGCGAACGCTCGGCGGCGTAGTTGGCGATCTGCTTGAGGATCTCCTCGCGCTTTGCCTGGTCGGTGATCGAACGCTGCGATTCGAGCAGCTTGTCGAGTTCCGCGTCCTTGTCGTACGGGTTCCACTTTTCGCCCGAGTGGTACATCGAGTAGGCGGTGTTGTCGTAGTCGAGCGTCCAGCCGCCCCAGGACTGCTGGAACAGCGCGCCGGTCTTGCCGGCCGGGATGATGTCGTTCAGGAGAACGTTGGTTTCATAGGGCTTGATCGTCGCGTTGATGCCGATCAGCTGCAGGTAGCTCGCGATCGCCTGCACGACCTCGTTGAAGGTCGCGTCGTTGCCGCGAACGTCGATCTGCACGGACGCACCCGGCGCAACGCCGGCTTCCTTCAACAGCGCCTTGGCCTGTTCCGGATCGTAAGGAAGCGGCTTCATCGCCGGGTCGAAGCCGAAGGAGAGCTTGCCCTGGAAGCTGGCGATCGGGTCAGCCTGGCCACCGAGGATCGACTGGATGATGGTGTCACGGTCGACGCCGAGGATCAGCGCCTTGCGGACCTTCGGGTCCTTGGTGATGCCGTCGCGGGTGTTGAAGCGCAGAGCGTAGACCGTCGGACCGGCGCTGGTGACGATCTCCAGGTTGCTGTCGTCCTGGATCGTCGGGATCATGCCAATCGGAATGGTCGGCGGGATGACGAGGTCGACGCGGCCGGCCTGCAGTTCGGCAACGGCGGTCGCCGGCTCCGAGATGAAGCGGTAGTTGAGGTTCGAAAGCTTCGGCGCGCCGCCCCAGTGGTCGGCAAAGGCTTCGAGCTTGATGCCGACCTTCGGCTCATAGGAGATGAACTTGAACGGGCCGGTTCCGACCGGATGGGCGTTGAAGTAGTCCTCGCCCTTTTCCTTGATGTACTTCGGCGGCACGATCATCGCGCCATAGCCGGCGAGCTTGGTGAGCAGCACCGGATCCGGGGTCTTGAGAACCAGATCGACGGTCTTCTCGTCGACGATCTCGACCTTCTCGATCACGGCATAGTTGGACTTCTGCGGGCCCTTCGAACCTTCCTCGCCGAGCAGGCGGTCGAAGGTGAACTTTACCGCTTCTGCGTTGAAGGGCTCGCCGTTGTGGAATTTGACGCCTTCGCGCAGGGTGAAGCGCAGGCGCTTGCCGCCGTCGAGTTCTTCCCACGCGGTCGCAAGGCCGGGAACCAGCTTCAGGTCCGGGCCGCGATAGGTGAGGCCGTCATAGATGTTGGTGGCGACCGCCGCCCAGTTGACGAGGAAGGTGTCGACCGGGTCCCAGCTTCCCGGATCCTGCGGCGAAGACACGGTCAGCGTGCCGGCGGCAAAGGCCGGCCCTGCGGTCATGAAACTACCCGCCATCGCAAGGGCGATGAAAGCGGCGTGGATCCCCTTTTTGTTGATCATTTACTCACTCCTGTTTCGACAGCCTTCTTCAAAAGAAAGCGGCTCACGCACCCTTGGCCACGTAATGGCCAGGGGCGATCTCTTTGCGCGGCAACACCGCGGGTTCGTCGCCGACGCGGCGGATTGGGCTCGGGATCTCGCCTTCCAGCATGGCGCGCTCGCGACCCTTGCCGGGCTCGGCGACCGGGACGGCGGAAAGCAGCCGGCGGGTATAGGGATGGGACGGCGTCTCGAACACCTGCTGGCGGCTGCCGAACTCCATGATCTGGCCGAGATAGAGCACGGCAACGCGATGGCTCATGCGCTCGACCACCGCCATGTCATGGCTGATGAAGAGGTAGGCGAGGCCTTCCTGCTCCTGCAGCTCCATGAACAGGTTGATGATCTGCGCCTGGATGGAGACGTCGAGGGCCGAAAGTGCCTCGTCGGCGATGATCAGCTTGGGGCGCGAGGCAAGCGCGCGGGCAATGCAGACACGCTGGCGCTGGCCGCCGGAGAACTCGTGCGGGTAACGCCTGGCGTGCGCGGCCGTCAGGCCGACGCGCTCCAGCAGTTCGTGCACGCGCTTTTCGATGTCCTTTTCGCCGAGGATCAGGCCGTGGGTGCGGATCGGCTCGGCGATCGAGAAGCCCACGGTCTTGCGTGGATCGAGCGAGGCGAAGGGGTCCTGGAAGATGTACTGGATTTCCTGCTTCAGCCTCTGCCGCTCGGCATAGCTCATGGCCGAGACCGGGCGGCCGCCGAAGAGGATCTCGCCCGAGGTTGCGTTCTGCAATTGCTGGATCGTGCGGCCGATCGTCGATTTGCCGGAACCGCTTTCGCCGACAAGTGCAAGGGTTTCGCCCGGGAAGATGTCGAAGCTGACGTTCTCGATGGCGTGCACGCGATGCGTCGCCTTGCCGAAGAGGTTCTTGCGGACGTCGAAGCGGGTGACGAGATCGCGCACCGAGAGAATGGGTGCCGCCTCGTAGCGGGCGGTGCGCTGGATATGGGTTTCGCCGACGCGCTTCGGCTCGCCGTCGACCATCATGGTCAGCGGCAGGCGCTTCGGGAATTCCTCGCCGGTCATGCTGCCGAGCTTCGGCACGGCGGACAGCAGCGTCTGGGTGTAGGGGTGCTTGGGTGCCGCGAAGATCTCGCCGACCGGGCCTTCCTCGACCTTGCGGCCCTTCCACATGACAACGACGTCGTCGGCCATCTCGGCGACGACGCCCATGTCATGGGTGATGAAGATCACCGACATGCCGAGTTCCTTCTGCAGGTCTCGGATGATCGTCAGAATCTGTGCCTGGATGGTGACGTCGAGCGCCGTCGTCGGCTCGTCCGCGATCAGCAGTTTCGGCCGGCAGGCGAGCGCCATGGCGATCATGACGCGCTGGCGCATGCCGCCGGATAGCTGGTGCGGATAGCGGCCAATCAGCTCGGCGCTATCCGGCAGCCGCACCATGTCGAGCAGGCGGCGCGTCTCGACAAGGGCTTCCGCCTTCGTCATCTTTTCGTGCAGCATCAGCACTTCGGCGACCTGGTCACCGATGGTGAAGACCGGGTTCAGCGACGTCATCGGCTCCTGGAAGATCATGGCGATCTCCTTGCCGCGGATGGCGCGCATCGTCTTCTGCGGGGCGCTCGTCAGGTCTATCTCGCCGTCCTTGCCGCGAAACAGGATGCGGCCGCTCGGGAATTGGCCGCCCATCATGTCGGCGAGCCGCATGATCGACAGCGAGGTCACCGACTTGCCGGAGCCGGATTCGCCGACGATCGCCAGCGTGCGGCCGGGCGTGACCGTGAAGCTCAGGTCTTCGACGACGGGATTGCCGTTGAAGGCGACGGAAAGCTTCTCAACGGCGAGCAGCGGCGCAGGCGTATCGACGGTCACGCGGTCTTCCTCGTTTAAAGTGTGGTCGCGGCGCGCGCGGACTGTTCATAGGCGCCCGACATGAAACGCAGGACGGCGGCGATCTCGGAAAGCGTCTCCTCGGAAGGACGCGCTTTGGCGGTGGAGGAGACCAGCAGCCGCTCGCGGATTTTTGCGTAGCGCGTGCAGGCGTCCGACCCCTTGTCGGTGATCAGGATGGTCTTTTCCTTGCCTTCCTTGCCCGTCGTCACGAGGCCTGCGGCTTCGAGCTTGCGGATGGCATAGGTCGCGACATGGGTGTCCTCGATGTCGAGCACGAGACAGATGTCGGCGAGTTTCTTGCCGCGATCGCGGTGGCGGATCGTGTGCAGGATCAGGATCTCGATGGGGGAAAGACCGGGTACGCCGGCGGCCGCCATGCAGCGCATCATCCAGCGGTGAAAGGCATGCGACGCGAGGATCAGCCCGTATTCGACCTCGGAGAGGCCGGGAGAGCCGCCTTCGGCAAGGTGCGCGGAGGAAACGATCGGGCCGATGGCCGCGACCGGCTTTAGATGTTCGGGCAGGGCATTTTCGGCCCATTCCCGTCCTTTAAAGCTCTCCTCCGACTTCTTCGTCATTCAGCTCTTCCTCATCTTGACGATTTTATGTCATCATTTTATCGACATTTTGTCAACGAACTGCTTTGATGAATTTCCGGGCTTGCACAATGAAGCGGCTCGCGAATGAGAGGGATGGACAATGAGCGCACGCGAAACCGGCAGCTGGGACTTCTGGATCGACCGTGGCGGCACCTTCACCGATGTCATCGGTCGCGATCCGCAAGGAAACTTGCATGCGCGCAAGGTGCTTTCGGAAAATCCGGAAGCCTATCGCGACGCCGCCGTGCAGGGCATCCGCCTGCATCTCGGCCTTGCGACCGGTGCAGCGATCCCGACCGGCCTCATCGGCGAAGTGCGCATGGGCACGACGGTTGCCACCAATGCGCTGCTCGAACGCAAGGGTGAGCCCTTGGCGCTGGTGACGACCAAGGGTTTCCGCGACGCGCTGAAGATCGGTTACCAGGAGCGCAAGAAGATCTTCGCGACCGAGATCATCAAGCCGGAAGCGCTCTACCAGGATATCGTCGAACTCGACGAACGCGTGCTGGCCGACGGTATCGTCGAGCAGCCGCTCGACGAGGCGAAGGCGCGTGCGGCCCTCGAAGCCCTGAAAGGCAAGGGCTACAAGGCCATCGCCATCGTCTTCATGCATGCCTACAAGTATCCGGAGCATGAGGCGGCCGTTGCCCGCATCGCCCGCGAACTCGGCTTCGAGCAGGTCTCGGTCAGCCACGAGGTCTCGCCGCTAATCAAATATGTCGGCCGTGGCGACACCACCGTCATCGACGCCTATCTCTCCCCGGTGCTGCGCCGCTACGTCGCCCAGGTCTCCGGCGAACTCGACATCGTGCGCACCGGCGCGCGCGTCATGTTCATGATGTCCTCAGGCGGCCTGACCGCGGCTGAAATGTTCCAGGGCAAGGACGCGATTCTCTCCGGCCCGGCCGGCGGTGTCGTCGGTCTCGCCAAGACCGGCGAAGCCGCGGGCTTCGATCGCGTCATCGGCTTTGACATGGGTGGCACCTCGACGGACGTCGCCCATTTCGATGGTGAATATGAGCGGGCGTTCGAGACCGAAGTTGCCGGCGTGCGCGTGCGCGCACCGATGATGCTGATCCACACGGTTGCCGCCGGCGGCGGCTCGATCCTGCACTTCGACGGCGAACGTTTCCGCGTCGGCCCGGATTCGGCCGGCGCCAACCCGGGCCCCGCCTGCTACCGCAACGGCGGCCCGCTCGCGGTCACCGACGCCAATGTCATGCTCGGCAAGCTGATGCCGGACTTCTTCCCGGCGCTCTTTGGTCCGAACCAGGACGAACGTCTCGACGTCGAGACCGTGCGCGGCCGTTTTGCTGCCATGGCAACCGAGATCGGTGATGGCCGCAGCCCCGAGGATGTGGCCGACGGTTTCATCCGCATCGCCGTTGCCAACATGGTCGAGGCGATCAAGAAGATCTCCGTGCAGCGCGGCTATGACGTGACCCGCTATGCGCTGAGCTGCTTCGGCGGTGCCGGCGGCCAGCACGCCTGCCTTGTTGCCGACCAGCTCGGCATGAAGAGCATTCTCGTGCATCCGATGTCCGGACTGCTCTCGGCCTATGGCATGGGGCTTGCCGATATCCGCTCGACTCGCCAGAAGGCGCTCGGCGTCGCGCTCGACGACAAGGCGCCGGCAGCCCTCAGCACGCTGGGCGCCGAGCTTGAAGTCGACTGCCTCGGCGAACTGGAAGCACAAGGAATTGCCCGCGACGAGATCCGCACGCATCTGCGCGCCCATATCCGCTATGCCGGCACCGACACGGTGCTTGCGGTCGATGCGACCTTCCCTGACCATGACGACATCGCCCGCCTGCGCGCCGAGTTCGAAGAGCTGCACAAGCGCCGCTTCGGCTTCGTCGCCGACAACAAGGCGCTGGTGATCGACGCCGTCGAAGTCGAGACGGTCGGCGGTGGTGCGGCCCAGATGGAACGCGAAGGTGCGTCCGTCACCTCAGGCACGCCCGACGTTTCACGCCGCACTCAGTTCTATTCGCAAGGCCAGTTCCACGATGCGCCGGTCCTGCTGCGCGCCGAACTCAGCCCCGGCCAGCGGCTCGACGGTCCGGCGATCATCATCGAACCGAACCAGACCGTCGTCGTTGAGGACGGCTGGCAGGCGGAGCTGACGGCCAAGGACCATATCGTGCTTCGCCGCGTGAAAGTGCTGCAGCAGCAGAGCGCGATCGGCACCCATGCCGATCCGGTCATGCTGGAGATCTTCAACAACCTGTTCATGTCGATCGCCGAGCAGATGGGCGTGACGCTGCAGAACACCGCCTATTCCGTCAACATCAAGGAGCGGCTCGACTTCTCCTGCGCCGTCTTCGACAACCGCGGCAACCTCGTCGCCAATGCGCCGCACATGCCGGTGCATCTGGGTTCCATGGACGCCTCAGTCGCAACCGCGATCCGCGAGAACCCGGTGATCAAGCCCGGCGACGTGTTCCTGATCAACGCGCCCTATAATGGCGGCACGCACCTGCCCGACCTCACCGTCTGCACGCCTGTCTTCGACGATGCCGGCAAGGAAATCCGCTTCTGGGTCGCAAGCCGCGGCCACCATGCCGATATCGGGGGCATTTCGCCGGGTTCGATGTCGCCGCTTGCCACCAACATCGAGGAGGAAGGCGTCTATATCGACAACTTCAAGCTCATCGATGCCGGCCGCTTCTGCGAAGCGGAACTCGATGCGCTTCTGAATGGCGCGCGCTATCCGGTGCGCAACATCCTGCAGAACGTCAACGACCTGAAGGCGCAAGTTGCGGCCAACGAAAAGGGCGTCGCCGAACTGAAGAAGATGATCGCCCAGTTCGGCGAGGACGTGGTCGAAGCCTATATGGGCCACGTTCAGGACAACGCGGCGGAAAGCGTGCGCCGCGTGCTTGACCAGTTGCCGGACGGCGAATTCTCCTACGAGATGGACCAGGGCTGCAGCATCGTGGTGAAGATCACCATCGACCGCGACAAGCGCGAGGCGACGGTCGATTTTACCGGCACCTCGGAACAGCGTGGCGACAACTTCAACGCCCCGGCACCGGTCACCCGCGCGGCGGTGCTCTACGTGTTCCGCGTGCTTGTCGAGGCAGACATCCCGATGAACGCCGGGTGCCTGCGGCCGATCCACATCGTCATCCCCGAGGGTACGATGCTGACGCCGCGCTATCCGGCGGCCGTCGTTGCCGGCAACGTCGAGGTCAGCCAGGCGGTCACCAACTGCCTGTTCGGCGCCGTCCAGAGTCAGGCGGGCGCGCAAGGCACGATGAACAATCTCACCTTCGGCAATGACAACTATCAGTATTACGAGACCATCTGCTCCGGCGCGCCGGCCGGTCCCGGATACAACGGTGCCGATGCGGTCCATACGCACATGACCAACTCGCGTCTTACCGATCCGGAAATCCTCGAAACCCGCTTCCCGGTGGTGCTCGAAGACTTCCACATTCGCGTCGGTTCCGGTGGCCGCGGCCAGTGGCATGCCGGCAACGGCACGAAGCGCACGATCCGAGCGCGGGAAACGCTCGACTTCGCGATCCTCTCCGGCCATCGCCGCGTCGCGCCCTTCGGCATCAAGGGCGGCAGCCCGGGTGAACTCGGCCGCAACCTCGTTCGCCGCAACGACGGCCGGACGGAAGAACTGTCGGGCTGCGCCCATACGGTGCTCGAAGCTGGCGAAGCCTTTACCGTCGTGACGCCGACCGGCGGTGGATACGGCCGCTCATAGGCCGGAAAGACTGAAATCTCCCAAGACTGCTGCGGTGGTCTGCGGGCGGGCGAGCGATCGTCCGCCCGTTTTTCGTTTTTGAGATATGCGCATCCACTTGTGCTGCACCTGCGAAAAGACGCGATCGCTTTTTTAACCTGAATTTAAATTCGAAATTACTAAGTAGTTATCGGTCAGTGCGCGCGCCGTTCCTCCTCCCAGGGTGCCGCTAACAGCCGGTCCTCCTCCCGCCGGTATGGCTGACCATGTCCTCCCAATTTGCGCGATCGCGACATCACAGGAGTCACGGCAGTGGCGTTCAAGAACCTCTCGATTTTGACCAAGGTCGGCCTCGTGGTCGTGGTCATGGGCATATCCTCCATTCTGATCGCGCTCGCCGGAGCGCGGGGCCTTTCCTCGCTCGGTGCGACGATCGTCGATGTCGGCGCGCGTGAGGAAGCGGCGCGCGAGGCGATGGACCTGCGCGTCGACATCATCGCCATCAGCCGCATGACCTATCAGCTGGCCGCCGCCCCGGAAAAAGCCGCTGACTTCGGCGCGGAGACCGAGAAGCGCGCCGGCGAAATGCTCGGCCGCCTGACGAAGATCGAGGCAGTCGCCGACGATGCGGAAGACAAGCTGCTGAACGACATCCGCCTCACGCTGAACAGCTATTTCGACGAGATCCGCGCCATGGTCGCCGTCGCTGCCGGCAAGGGCACAGATGCCGGCGCAGTCAAGGCCGCACTCGACAAGGCGCTCGAAGCCCAGAAGACCGTCACGGCAACGGTCAAGACCTACAGCATCCATTCCGGCGACGCGCTGTCGGCCGCCCGCGCCGAAGCGCTCAACTCGTCCTCCGTCGCGATGACCATCCTGGCCGCAGCTGCTGCGGCCTGCGTGATCTTCGGCGTCGGCGTCAGCCTCGTCGTTGCCCGCCGCGGCATCGTCATGCCGGTGCGTGAACTCACCTCGACCATGAGCGAACTTGCCGACGGCAAGCTCGATGGAGATGCGACGGACGTTTCCCGCCAGGACGAAATCGGCGAGATGGCCCGTGCGGTCGAAGTCTTCCGCAAGAACGGCATCGCCATGCGCGCGATGAAGGCGCAGGAAGCGGCACTGCATGCCCGCAGCAGCGACCTGCAGTCGAACATCAGCGTCGTCGTCGCGTCCGCCGTTGCCGGCGATTTCACCGGCCGCATCACCAAGGACTATGAAAACGACGACCTCAACCGCTTTGCGTCGAGCGTCAACGAACTCGTCTCCAGCGTCGACCAGACCGTCAACGAAGTCCGCCGCGTGATCGCGGCCCTTGCCGATGCCGACCTGACGCAGACCATGCGCGGCGAGTTCCACGGCGCCTTCGCCGAGTTGCAGGTGAACGTCAACCAGACGATGGTGACGCTGCGCTCGACCATGCAGAACGTGCGCACGGCGGCCAGCACCATCAACGACAACTCCGCCGAACTGAGTTCCGCCGCCAACGATCTGTCGAAGCGCACGGAGCAGCAGGCGGCAGCGCTTGAGGAAACGGCAGCCGCACTCGACGAGATCACCTCGACCGTGCGCACTGCTTCGGAACGGGCGAACGAGGCGCACGAGATGGTGCGCGCCACCAAGGAGAGTGCCGGCCGCTCCGGCGCGATCGTGCGCAGCGCGGTCGATGCGATGGGCCGCATCGAGGATTCGTCCAACCGCATCAACCAGATCATTTCGGTGATTGACGAGATCGCTTTCCAGACGAACCTTCTGGCGCTCAACGCCGGCGTCGAAGCGGCTCGCGCCGGTGAGGCCGGTCGCGGTTTTGCCGTCGTCGCCCAGGAAGTGCGCGAACTTGCCCAGCGGTCGGCCAACGCCGCCAAGGAGATCAAGACGCTGATCCACAGCTCCGCGTCTGAAGTCGAGACCGGCGTGTCGCTGGTGCGCTCGACCGGCGAGGCGCTGCTGGAGATCGAGACGCTGGTCAACAATGTCAGCGGCCACGTCAACACGATCGCAACGGCGGCCCGCGAACAGGCGACCGCGCTGCAGGAAATCAACACCTCGGTCAATCACATGGACCAGATGACCCAGCAGAACGCGGCGATGGTCGAAGAGACGACGGCAGCCAGCGGCACGCTTGCGGAAGAAAGCCGCCAGTTGCGCACGATGCTGGCGAAGTTCAAGCTGGAAGCTGCCGTCGCACGCGAAAGCTGGAGCCGCGCGGCCTAGAGCATCCTGCCTTCAAGTGGAATCACTTGCGGGCGGAAAGATGCTCTAGAATCGAGTGCTAGAGCGTCCTTTGTGCGTTCGGATGAACGCACGGCGCCCTGGACCCAGCCGCAGCGCACGCACCAAACAAATCTGCGATCGGGGCGGCGGCAAACCGCCCCGATCGTTTTTGTTTTTCCCGGGAAGCCTGTGCGTGCGCTGAAAGTGCGGCGGACTGTCGGCGCAGGCCGCTGCCATTCGATGGCGCCGTTAGAAGCGCACGCTGATCCCCACTCTGCCGCCAGCGGCCTGTTCGCCATCTTCTTCGATGTTGAAAAGCAGGGCCGCGTCCAGGTTCCAGTTGATGTCGTTGGAGAGATCGACGCCCGCCGACAACGTGCCGAAAGCACCGCTGTTGTCGAGTGCGGCAAAGCCGACGCTGGCGCCCATCCGCGGCGTTAGCGTCAAGCCGTTTTCGAGCTCGTAGCTGCGCTCGATTTCCGCACCGGCGCTGAAGCGCCACTGCTGCTCGGTAAAGCCGTCGAGGGATACGGTCCCGCCGGCGCCGTTCGAGACGCTATAGTCATCGACCTTTTCGTTGAAGAAAACCGCCCTGAGTTTTGGCGTCAGGATCGTGTCCTCATCGATCAGCCATTGTCCCTGCAGCTTGGTGTCCCACAGCCAGCGAGTCGTGTCGAACGAGCCGTCGAAGAACGCCGTGTCGATGTCGTTCCAGGAGCCGCCATAGAGCAGGCTCGTGTCGAGGAACACGCCCTTGCCGATCTCGAACGAGGCGTAGGGGCCGGCGAGCCAACCGTTGCCGGTCAGTTCGGCATCCTCCTCCGTCGGGTCGCTCATGCGGTCGAAATGGAAGGATAGACCGACGAGTGCCTTTTCGTTGATGAGGTAGTCGGCCCCCGCTGAGAACATTCCGAAATTGCCCCACCGGCCGTCGTTCTGATCGCGCTTGTGCATCAGGAACGTGCCGTCGATCCAGACGTCGAAGGGCGAGAGCATGGGATCGGCCTGCGTTTCGGCGCCTTCGGCGGTCTTGCGGGCCGCCTCGATCTGCGAGAGGCTGGTGGCAAAACCAAGCGTAATGCCGTCGGCTGACGGCGACACGCGCGTCGTGACCGGATCGCTGCTCGTTGCGTTTCTCCGCCGATCGAGCAGACCCGGCACCTTCAGCGTCGAGGAGATGAGGTTCTGTCGGGTTTCGACAAAACCACGGACGAGACGGTCGACTTCATCGGCGACATGCAGAGGATCAAAGCCGATGCGATAGGAAATGCTGGCGACGTTCGACGCGCCGCTGGCGCTCGACAGTCTGTAGCCGACGACGGCGGTCCCCGAGAAGGCAGGGTTCGGGGTGAACTTCAGATAGTATCCGACCGGTGTGAAGCTGCCGGCGGCCGCAAGTTCACCTTCGATGATCTCAGCCCTTCCCGCGTTCGGCGGCTGGACGAATGCGACGGCGGCCGAGGTGAAGGGGCCGCCGGTCGCGCCAGCGTTCAGATAGACATTCGGCGGCGAAGAGCCGGGGGGAACGGTGACTGTCCTGTCGGGCGCTGTCACCTCGCGCGCCTCGACCGTGATGGAATAGGACGCCGTGCCGCTGTTGCCGGCAGTGTCTGTTGCCCTGATCGTGAACCTGTGTTCCCCGATTGTCGCGTCTGCGTCGAGCGGGCCTGTCAGCGCGCCGGTGGAAACGTTCAGGATCATGCCCTTGGGCAGGCTGCCGCTGCTGACGTCGTAGAGCAGCGCGCCAACACCTCCGTTTGCCGCTATGCTGACGCTGTAGTTCTCGCCGGCCATGGCTGCCGGCAAGGCCCCGGCAGCCGGCACGAACGACAAAGTCAGCGATGCAGCCTTGATTGTCAGGGCGTATGCCGACGAGCCGCTTGTGCCATATGCATCCGTGGCGGTGACGGTGAAGTTGGAGCTGCCGGCCGCGGTCGGGGTTCCTGACAAGGTGCCGTCGGCCGCGATGCTGAGCCCCGCCGGAAGTGTGCCTGCGGTCACCGAATAGGAATAGGGTGCCGCGCCACCGCTGGCAGAGATCGTTTGGCTGTAGGCGGTGCCGACCGTTCCCGCGGCAAGTCCCGAAGGCGCCACTGTGATCGTCGGAGTGCTGACGGCCAGTGTATAGCTTTGCGCCCCGGTTCTGCCGAGGGCGTCGGTTGCCCGGACGTCGAACGTCGAGTTCCCGCTCGCGGTCGGCGTGCCGGAGAGCGTCCCGTTGGCGGCAAGGTTGAGGCCTGCCGGCAACGTGCCGGAGGTGACGGTATAGCCGTAAGGGCTGACGCCGCCGCTGGCGATCAACGTTTGGCTATAGGCCGTGCCCGTCGACGCGGAAGGCAGTGTCGCCGGCGAGAGCGTGATCGTGGGCGCGCCAATCACCAGCGTATAGGCTTTACTGGCGAAAAAGGGGCCGCCGGTTCCACTGGAGCTGTCGGTGGCACGAATTGTGACTTTGAAGGTCCCACTCGCTGTCGGCGTGCCGGAAAGGGTGCCGTCTGCGGCCAGGGTGATGCCGGCTGGCAATGTGCCTGACGCGAGGGAATAGGTATACGGCGCTGTTCCCCCGTTTGCCGTCACCGGCTGGGCGTAGGCGACACCTATTTCTCCGGCCACAAGGCTTGCCGGTGAAAAGGTGATCGTCGGCGCGCCAACCACGACCGTGTAGGCCTGAGTGCCGATGCTGCCGAGAGTGTCGGTCGCTTTGACGGTGAACGAGAAGTTCCCGCTGCCTGTTGCCGTCCCGGACAATGTTCCGTCGCCCAACAATACGATCCCGGGCGGGGCTGTGCCTGAAGACATCGTATAGCTGTAGGGTCCGGTTCCACCGGTCGCCACGATCGCCTGATTGTAGGCAGCACCGATCGATATGGCCGGCAAGGTCACAGGCGAAAGCGTGATCGCCGGTGCCCCGATCTGCAACGTGTAGGTCTGGGTGCCGGAATAGGGGCCAGCACCGGTGGAACTGTCCGTGACCTCAATGGTGACGTTGGAAGGGCCGATCGCCGTTGGCGTGCCCGACAAGGTGCCGTCCGTGGCAAGCGTGATGCCTGGCGGCAATGCGCCAACCTTGACGCTAAAACCATACGGAGCCGTTCCACCGCTGGCCAGAATGGTCTGGCTGTAGGCCGCGCCGACATTGCCGCCTGGTAGGCTTGCCGGAGATATGGCGATTGTCGGAGCGTTGACGGTGAGGGTGTAGGCCAGCGTGCCAATGCTGCCGAACGCGTCGGTGGCCATGACCGTGAACGAGAAACTTCCTCCAGCCGTCGGCGTGCCGGACAGTGTCCCGTTGCTCGCCAAGTTCAGTCCCGCCGGCAGTGAGCCAGATTGCACTGTGTAACTGTAGGGACTGGACCCGCCCGTTGCGGTGATCGTCTGGTTATAGGCAGCGGCGACCGTTGCTGCAGGCAAGGTCGCAGGCGAAAGTGCAATCGTCGGTGCCACGATCTTAAGAGTATACGCCGCCGTGATCGTCTCGTTATGGCCATCCGTGGCCGTGATCGAAAAGTTGAAGGTGTTGGCTGACGTCGGCGTACCCGAGAGCGCACCTGCCGACGAGAGGGTCAACCCGGCCGGAAGTGCGCCCGCCGCAAGGGAATAGGTCCGGGGCGACAGTCCTCCCGAGGCGATGAAATCCAGGTCGTAGGATGCCCCGACGGTGCCCTGGGCCAAAGTGCCGGCTGGCGGGGCGAGGGACAACGGTGCGCCGCGCGTGACGACAAGCGAATAGGTCTTCTGAGTGGATCGATCCTGCGCGGTAACGGTTACGGAGATGGAGTTCATTCCCACGCCCAGGCTGATCGCGCCCGAAGGCGAGCCGCTTGCGACCGGAGTGCCATTGATGGAGACGGTCGCTCCGCTGTCGGTGGTCGTTGAGGTCAGGGACAGCGACGAGACGCTGTTTGGAACATTTATGGAATAGTTCGTCGTCGTTGAAGCGAACGAAGGCGACAGTGTCCCCGTGCTCGGGGAGAGGAGGCTGAGCGTCGCGTCGATTGATGGCGCGATATAGGTGAACCCTCCGGGAAGCGTCCCTGTCCCGGCCGGGTTGGTGACGACGACATCGACTGCGCCAGCCGCATGGGTCGGCGCGACGGCGGTAATCTGCGTGGCACTGACGACGACGACCGACGTGGCAGCGGTTCCGCCGAAAGTAACACCTGTCGTGCCGGTAAAATCGGTGCCGCTGATTGTGACGGCGGTCGCGTCCACTGTCAGGCCGGATGCAGGCGAGATCGACGTGACCGTGGGCGGCAACAGCGTCGAGCGGCATGTGACCGTAACCGTCGCGACGCCGCTCTCGGCGCCGCCTGCCACGTACACCCAGTATGACTGCGCCGGATCGAGCGGGATGCTGCCGGAACGCGTAAAGTCATCCGGTTCATTCTCACCGACGATGTGCGCGACCAGCCTCGTGTCATAGTCGGGGTTCTGTGAAACGCCGAACGACGCGCCAGCCTTGCCGCGGCTCTTTTCCAAGGCGCTGCTGTTGGTCACGATGGCTGTATAGGTGAGTTCCTCACCCGGATCGAACGACGAATAGAAGCCGTCGAACCACGTATCCGGAGCGCCCCGCGAAACATTCGACCAATTGGCGTTGATCTCATTGCAGGCGGTGGAAAGAGCGTAGGCGTTGCCG
This sequence comes from Ensifer adhaerens, assembly GCF_002007205.1. Classification (GTDB taxonomy): domain Bacteria; phylum Pseudomonadota; class Alphaproteobacteria; order Rhizobiales; family Rhizobiaceae; genus Ensifer; species Ensifer adhaerens_D. The sequence goes on along the minus strand of NZ_LAZS01000008.1, from coordinate 128,253 downwards.
GCCACCAGCAGCGCGACAAGGAACGTCGCAAGCCAGGTGGCGACCGCCTTGCTCCAACGGGGCAGACCTGCCGGGCGCTTGGGGCGGGCCATGGGCTGCGCGACGGGAGAAGAACTTCGTGGAGCAACGATTTCTCGCCCAGAGTCACGACAGGAATACGCCATCGAAAAAATGCCCCACCACGAATGCCAAACGCAAGCGTACGTGGCGAGAAGGCAAGGCCTTCGTCACACGCGTCTTTCGTCTGGATTGTCCCCCGATTGCCGTCGGTCGGTTGACACCAACAGAACTCCAGCAAGTCATAAGTGTTACTTATTGCTGGTTCGCATACGTGTGGCTGTAGCCTTCTTGCCACACACGTGCAGATTTAGTAATTTTGCCTGGGGACATTCATCTTCTCGCGATGTCTGCTGCGGCACTGCCGTTCCCGTTCTGCGTTTGCGAGGACAGGGCGGCAGATGCCGCCGAAGGCTTTTCGAGCGGCGTTCTCCCCATCCTTGCTTTGCCCCGGGGGGCGCCGTGTCGGCTCGGGCAGGCACCGTTTTCGTGATTGAGCCCTGTCGGCCCTCGGGCTTACGCAAGCGGTAGTCCCCATCATTCTTCCCGATTTGCTGGGAAGCATTCCTGTTAGCCGCTATTCTGGAACACAGACGTGTGAGTCGTTAATGTGCGGGACAACCGAATGACGCAGCAGTTCGACCTCTTTGTTTCGGACGAGGCAACTTCCAAAAAGGCAAGCGGTGGACAGGCGGTCAAGCGCGCATCGCTGACCGAGGACGATATGGTCCGTCACCTTCAGGCGACGGGTCGCTATCGCCTGCTGCAGCGGCTGGTGCCGCGCGACGTGGTGCCTGTTGCTCGCCCCGGCTTTCCGCTGCATGGGGTCATCCTCGATACCGAGACCACCGGGCTCAGCCATCGCAAGGACGAGATCATCGAGATCGGGCTGATCGCTTTTACCTTCGATGAGAAGGGAAACCTCGGGGATGTGACGGGCGTTTTTGGCGGCCTGCGGCAGCCGAGCAATCCGATCCCTGCCGAGATCACCCGTCTCACCGGCATTACCAATGAGATGGTCGCGGGAAAGACGATCGATCTCGACGAAGTGCGGACGCTGATGGAAAAGGCGGACCTCGTTATCGCCCACAATGCCGGCTTCGATCGTCCTTTTTGTGAAGCCTTTTCACCCGTTTTCGAAGGAAAGGCATGGGCCTGTTCCGTCTCCGAGATCGATTGGTCCTCACGCGGCTTCGAGGGCACCAAGCTTGGCTATCTGATCGGGCAGGCCGGCTATTTCCACGATGGCCACCGGGCGGTCGACGATTGTTTCGCCCTGCTCGAAGTCCTTGCCAAGGATAGCGGCTCCGGGAACACGCCCTTTGCCGAACTCTACGAGGCAAGCCAACGATCGCGCGTCCGCATCTTCGCGGAAAACAGCCCGTTCGACATGAAGGATCATCTGAAGGCGCGCGGTTATCGCTGGTCTGACGGAAGCGACGGCCGTCCGAAATCCTGGTGGATCGAGGTCGCCGATTCAGCGCTCGAGGACGAGCTCGGCTACCTGCGCTCGGAGATCTATCGCTGGAAGGAAGCCGATCCGCCGATCAAGCGCCTGACCGCCTTCGATCGCTTCCGGGCCTGACACTCGGGCGAGCCGCGTGGGTCCGAAGGGGGTGACCTTGCGCGGATGCGGCTACATCGATCAAATCATCCTGCTTTCTGCCGGCCTTTGCATGAGGGCAGCTTCCGATCGGAGCGTCCGCATTGGCGTTGGCTGCGCTGCGCACCGACCTGCGTCGGACGCTCCCTTTTCCTCGGCCGCGGCCGATTCCCGTTCATCACCGGCGCCCGGTTTACCGTTAACCACTGAATTCGCGCATAAAAAGCGTGGACGGCAAGCCGAATCCGACTATAGGTGCATAGACTTGACCTAAAAAATCAAGTTTTAGGTCGTTGTTATAGTTCATGTTTCACTGCCGATGATTGCAATGTCGCCCAGTCCCAAGAGCGTTCCCGAAGGTGGGATACCCCGTTATCGCCGACAGTTTCTGCGGCGACCGGTCCGTATGGCTGCGACCGAATTTGCAATGACCGAAGGGCCCGTTGCGCTCCCGCTTTGCCGAAGCGAGCTCTTACGAACAAGGCCGGTCTGTCGGTCGAAATAACCGCAACTGAACGCAATGTCCGGGGGACGCCTTGCGCCGTTTTTAGGAACGGTGAGGGCGCGTGCGTCGCGTTCTGAGCGACGGCCAAATTTGGCCGACAACCGCGGCGGATACGCAATTCACGTTTATCGAAGTTACAGGGGTAAGAGAATGGCAAGGGGCAAGTTCAATTCGGTTTCGCGTCGGCGAGGCAAGGTGGTGCTGGCGGGCGTGTCGCTGCTGGCGATGTCCGCCGTGGTGGCGTCGGCTCAGGAGACGCGCAAGACCAAACGGGTCGAAGCCCCGGCGCAGGCCGAAAGCCAATCGGGCGGTGCGACGAAACTGGCACCCATCGTGGCGGTCGGGCAGACGGGCGGCCAGCCACCCGAGACCGGCACCATCGGCCAGCCCTCGGCTCCCTATGCCGGCGGTCAGATGGCGACCGGCGCGCGGCTCGGCGCGCTCGGCAACCGTTCTGTCAAAGAAACGCCGTTCAGCATCACCGGCTATACGGACAAGCTGATCCGCGATCAGCAGGCGCGAACGATCGCCGACATCACGCTCAACGATCCGTCCGTGCGCGCGGACGCGCCGGCCTTCAGCGAACGCGATTCCTTCTTCATTCGCGGCTTCTCGGTCACCAACCTGGATACAGCCTATGACGGCCTCTTCTATCTGACCAATCCGCGCCGCAGCCCCCTTGAGGGTATCGAGCGCGTCGAGGTCCTGAAGGGCCCGAGCACGCTGGTCAACGGGGGCGTCGGCCGCGTCGGCGGCACCATCAACCTGGTGCCCAAGCGCGCCACCGATGAGCCGCTGACGCGGCTGACGACCACTTACCTCTCGGACTCGCAACTGTGGACGCATCTCGACGTCGGCCGCCGCTTCGGACCGGAAGGTGAGTGGGGCGTCCGCTTCAACGGCTCCTATCGCGGCGGCGACACAGCGCTTGATCACAACGAGAACGAGATCGGCGTGCTGTCGCTCGGGCTCGACTATCGCGGCGACCGGGTGCGCGCCTCGCTCGATCTCAACCATTCTAAACAGAACATTAATGCGCCAGCCTCGCTGTTCAATGCGGCAGCGCCAGGCATCAAAATCCCGGAAGCGCCCGACGGCCGGATCAACACGTCCAATCCGTTCGAGTACCACGACAGCGAGCACAACATGGTCGCTGGTCGCATCGAGTTCGACGTGCTGGACAACACCACTGTTTACGCCGCCGGCGGCATCAGCCGTTACCGCGAGGACTTCCTGAGCACGTCCTACACCATTCAAAATCCCAATGGCGATGCGCTGGCCGAGTTCGGCTACAATCCGCAGGAGATCCAGGGGGTCTCGGGTGAGGTTGGTCTCCGCTCGGAGTTCGATACCGGACCCGTCGGTCATCAGCTCAGCGTTTCTGTGAGCCGAGCGCTCAACGAGAATAACCGCGGCTACTTCCATCCGGGTAGGCTCGGCTTCAGAAGCTACATGACCAACATCTACAATCCGATCTATGTGCCGAGCGATTGGGTCAATACGGGCGGGCTTCCGCGCTCGAACGACCTGCATGCGTTTTCGGACCTACTCGCGACCAGCGTCGCGATCTCCGATACGCTTTCGTTCGCCGAAGATCGATTCCAGCTGACGGTCGGCGGGCGCTATCAGGAAATGCGTGTACGAGGATACAATACGCGTCCCGGCGCCGTGCCGCTCGGTCAACAGACCTACTATTACGAGGAAGGCCGGTTCAGCCCTGCTGTCGCGGCACTCGTAAACGTCACCGACAGCTTCTCTGTCTACGGCAACTACGTGGAAGCCCTAACCGAGGGACCGACGCCGCCGTCCAACGCTCTGAACAGCAACCAGATATTCCCCCCTGTTGTCAGCAAGCAGAAGGAAATCGGCTTCAAATACGACCTCGGCGAAGTAATGCTCGGCGCAGCGCTGTTCGAGATCAGGCAGCCAAACGGTTTGACAACCGGCGGCGTCTTCGCCGTCGACGGCCTGCAGGTGAACCGAGGCATCGAGCTGTCAGCCTATGGCGAACCGGTTGACGGCGTTCGTTTGCTTGGTGGCGTCACCTTCATGGACGCCAAGCTCGATAAGGCAGAGAACTCGAGAACAGGAGAGCGGTTCGATGGCAACCGTGTCCCTGGCGTCCCGACGACCGCGATCAGCCTCTATGGAGAATACGACACACCCTGGGTCGAGGACCTGACGCTCACCGGTCGCCTCGTTTATACCGGCAGCACGTACTACGACCAGAGGAACACGCAAAAGGTCTCGGACTGGACGCGGGTCGATCTCGGTGCGCGCTACTCCTTCGAGCGTGAAAACGGTAAGCCGGTGGAAATCCGGGCGACCGTCCAGAACGTGTTCGACGAGAACTACTGGGCCTCGTCCGCCCGCGGTTTCCTCGCCGCCGGCGCACCGCGCACGTTCATGGTGTCGACCGCATTCGAATTCTGAGCCTGCGGAACTTCAGTCACAAAAGGGAACGGCCGGCATTTCGCCGGCCGTTCCTCGTTTCGGGGGTAGCGTGGATCAGGCTTCCGGCGAATAGCCGAAGACGACGGCCGGATTTTCGGCGGTCTCGACCCAGACGCTCTTCGTCTGGGTATAGGCCATCAGCGCGTCGCGGCCGGAAGAGCGGCCATAGCCGGAGCGTCCGAAGCCGCCAAAGGGCGACATGACGCTGATCGTCTTGTAGCCGTTGATCCAGAAGGTTCCGGCCCGCACATTCGAGGCGACCCGGTGGGCGCGGCCGACATCGCGGGTCCAGACGGCGCCGGCAAGGCCATAGGGGTTGTCGTTGGCGAGAGCCACCGCCTCTTCCTCGTCGTCGAAAACGGTGACGCCGACGACCGGGCCGAAGACCTCTTCGCGGGCGATCGTCATGTCCGGCTTGACGTTGTCGAGAATGGTCGGTGCGAAATAGAAACCGCCCGAGGACTGAAGTGCGGAAGGCTTGGCGCCGCCGGTTGCAAGCGTCGCACCTTCGGCAACGCCCTGGCGCACCATCTCCTCGATCTTCGCCCATTGCCGTGCATTGTTGATCGGGCCGATCTGCGTGGTGTCGAGATAGGGATCGCCGACGGGGATGCGCGCGGCCGCTTGAGCATAGCGCTCGACGAACTGCTGGTGCACCGAGCGATGCACGAGCAGGCGCGAGCCGGCAACGCAGCTCTGGCCGGCGCCCGAGAAGATCGCCGACTGCGCGCCGACGATGGCACGGTCGATATCGGCATCGGCAAAGACGATGTTGCCGGATTTGCCGCCGAGTTCGAGGATGCAGGGAACGGTGTTCTTCGCCGCCGCTGCCGCAATCGCCGAGCCGGCGAGCGCCGAGCCTACGAAGACGACGAGTGCCGTCTTCGGATGCGCGACCATCGCCTGGCCCGCCGTCAACCCTTGCCCGGCGATGACGTTGACGAGGCCGCGCGGCGCGCCGCCGGCCTCGCAGAGGGCGCCGAGCACCAGGGTGCTGAGCGGCGTCAGTTCCGACGGCTTGATGACGACGCCGTTGCCGGCGCAGATGGCCGGCGCAATCTGCCAGCCGCCGGTAAAGAGCGGGGCGTTCCACGGCGTGATCTGGGCGACGACGCCGACGGGTTCGTTGCGGGTGTAGTTCAGGTGGGACGTCGGTACCGGGATGACTTCGCCATGCAGCTTGTCGCACCAGCCGGCATAGTATTCGAACATCTCGGCGACCCGCACCGCCTCGCCGCGGATGTCGCGGATCGGCCGTCCGGCCGACCGGCTTTCAAGCTCGGCAATTTCGCCTGCGCGCTCGCGGATCTTGCGGGCGATCTCGTTCATCACCCGGCCGCGGGCGGACGCCGTCATCGCAATCCACTCGCGCTGGGCACGGGCTGCTGCCTGCATCGCCGCATCGACTACATCGCTTCCGGCATCCTTGAATGTGGCAAAGACTTCGCCGGTCGCAGGATCGGTCAGCTTCTGTTCATCGCCGGAACCGGGCACCAGCGCGCCGTCGACATAGCTGCCGATTTCCGTGCCGGGGATGATGCCGTGGAAGAGGGCGCGTATGCGCTCGGCCTTGGCGGGCATGGTCATGTCGTTCATCGTCGTTCCCTTCAAGTCTCAGTTGTCGTTGGCCACCGGGCGGAAGGCGCCCATGCGGGTGAAGTCTTCGGCGTTGCCGAGCGGGCTTTCCGCCCAGAGCCTGGCCACGGCACTTGCAAGCGGAAGCTCGGCGCCGGTGCGTGCCGCAAGCTCGCTGGCGAGCCGCACGTCCTTGCGCATCAGGCCCATGGTGAAGCCGCTGTCGAAGCGGCCGTTCATCACCCAGGTCGGGAAATGCACCTCGCTGATCATCGATTTGCCGGACGCGGCGTTGAGCACCTTCAGCGCCTCGTCCGCATCAAGCCCGGCGGCAAGCGCCAGCTTCAGCCCTTCGCCTGTCGTCACCATATGGGCGGCGGCGAGCAGGTTGTTGACGAGCTTGGCAACGTTGCCGGCGCCGCTCGGGCCGACATGCAGCGCCTTGGCCGACATCGCGTCGATCACCGGGCCGGCAAGGGCGACGTCCGCGTCACTGCCACCGATCATCATCGTCAGCTTGCCGCTTGCGGCACCTGCCGGACCGCCGGAGACGGGCGCGTCGATGAAGCCGTGGCCGAGGCCGGCAAGGGCTGCGGCGAGATCACGCGAGACATCCGGCTCGGAGCTCGAGGTGTCGATGATGACGACGCGCCGGCCGGCTGTCTTCAGCGCTTCGAGATTGGCTTCCACCACCGCGGCCACGTCCTTGGCGGTCGGCAGCGAGAAGACGATGAAGTCGGTGTCGAAGAAGACGTCAGTCAGGGCCTCGACGGGCGTGACGCCGCCTTCGGCGGCAAGCGCGCGCCGCGCCTCCGAGAGATCAAAACCTTTGACGGCAAATCCCTTGCCGGCGAGCGTCGTCGCCATGCCGAGCCCCATGGCGCCCATTCCCACCACGCCCACTGTCGTTCGTTCCGCCGTCATGATCCGCTCTACCCCTCGAATGATCTTGATGATCGGGCGAAGGTGGCATGCGGGGTGGTGAGCGGGTAGACGGCGCGCCCGGTACATTGCGTTGCTGCCTTGGCAACGTCTGCGGCGTTGTCCTTCGGCGCTGCGCGGCTACGCCTGACTGGTCGCGAATGGAGGCCGCGGTTGGTCGGGAGCAATGGTGAGGATGGGGAAGGGCGGGCGATCAGTCCCTGAACGACTGCATTTCGGCCGCCAGGTGCCGGCCGAGCTTTTCGACCGAAAGCGGCAGTCGGCGGTGGGCGCGCACCATCAGGTGGGCGGTCGCCTCGCTCAGCAGCGGATCGGAAAGATCGATCGCCTGCATGGCGCCACGCGCGATTTCCACTGTGACCGCCGTGCGCGGCAGGAAGGTGACGCCAAGGCCGGCGGCGACGAAGCGGCGGAGCACCTCGATCGAATGGGTTTCGAGCAGCGGCGCCAGCGCCAGCCCGGCATCGGCCGCCACCCGCGCCACCAGCTGCGTCACGCCGTTGCCCTTGCCGAGAAGCGCGCAAGGGGCGGCAAGACAATCGGCGAGCGTCAGGTCATTGCGCTCCGAGAGCGGGTGCCCCGAGGGCACGATGACGCAGAGTGGCTGGCGGGCGATCGCCAACGCCCGGATGCGCGGATCGGTGAAGGGGGTATAGGCGATGCCGATATCGGCGTCGCTGTTGGCGATGGCGTCGACCACGTCTTCGGTGCTGCCGAGCTCGACGATATAGCGGACATAGGAATGCGCCTTGGAGAACGAGGACAGCCCGTTCTCCACCAGGTCGGCCATGAAGCCTTCGCCGCAGCGAATGCGGATGCGGGTCTGCTGCACGCCGCGGATCTGGTCGAGCTGTTCGGCGAGCAGCCCGTTGTCCTCAAGCACCCGCTTGCCGTGTTCGAGCACCAGCTCGCCGGCATCGGTCAAGACCGTGCCGCGGGCGGTGCGTTCGAACAGCGACAGGCCGATGTCGCGTTCGGTGTCGGCGATCTGCCGGCTGACGACCGAGGGCGCCAGTCCCATATGCTCCGCAGCGCCCCGGATCGAACCGATGCGCGCAACCGCCATAAAGATCCTGAGCGCTTTCGCGTCGAGTACGTCCATGGCAGTCATGGATGCGACGGAATCCCCTTGGGGTCAACGGCCAAGCGAGGTCGCGATCAGCCGTGTCCAGAGGTTTACGCCCTGGCCGATGATCGCGTCGTTGAAATCATAGTGCGGCGAGTGCAGGCCGGGGTTTGCGCCTTCGCGCCGAGCACCGAGCCAGAGGTAGCAGCCGGGGCGCTCATCGAGCATGAAGGCGAAGTCTTCCGCTGCCATGCTCGGGGCCGCGTCGACGACCGTCAATTGAGGGTCTGCAGCGGCAACCGAGCGCGCGAGCGCGGCGGCTGCCGGGTCGTTGATGGTGGCGGGATAGCGCCGCTGATAGTCGAGTTCGGCCTTGCAGCCGAGACCCTCGGCAAGCGCCGTGACTAGCGTGCCCATGCGGCTTTCGAGCGTGTCGCCGACCGCCTTGTCGAACCAGCGCGTCGTGCCGCGGATCACCGCCTTCTCAGGGATGACGTTCCAGGCGTCGCCGCCATGGATCTGCGTGACGGAGACGACGGCGGCCTCGAGCGGCGAGACGTTGCGGCTGGCGATCGTCTGCAGCGCCGTCACGATCTGGGCGCTGGCGACGAGCGGGTCGGCACCCTCGTGCGGCATCGCCCCATGGGCGCCACGACCGGTGATGGTGATCTCGAAGACGCCGAAGGCGGCCATCATCGCATCGTCGCGGGCGACCACCGAACCGACGTCGAGCGCCGGCCAGTTGTGCAGCGCATAGACGGCATCGGCCGGGAAATCACGGAAGAGGCCATCGGCGACCATGACGCGGGCGCCGCCCTCGGCCTCTTCGGCCGGTTGGAAGATGAAATGCACGGTGCCGTCGAAGTCCATCTCGCTCGCCTGCCGGGCGGCGGCCAGCAGCATGGCGACGTGGCCGTCGTGGCCGCAGGCGTGCATCTTGCCCGTCGTCTTCGAGGCGTAGGCAGCGCCGGTCGTCTCGACGATCGGCAGCGCGTCCATGTCGGCGCGAATGGCGATCGATCGGTTCGACGGGCCACGCCTGAGCGTGCCGACAAGCCCGGTGCCGCCATAACCGTCCTTCACGGCAATGCCCCATTCGGCAAGCCGGCCGGCGATGAAGGCCGCGGTCTGGCGTTCCTCGAAGGCAAGCTCGGGATGGGCATGCAGGTGATGACGCCAGCGGATCGTTTCCTCGATGCGCTCGGGGCTGATGTCGTGGCGTGTCATTGCGTGCGTCCTGTCATTTGAGGGGGTGGCCGGCCGCAGAGCGGCCGACCTGTTCTTCTTACACAATTCCGGATGGAAAACCGCTTCCTGGAATTGCGTGCCGCGTTACTGTCCGAGGCGGAGGAAGAGGTCGGCGACGACGACCGAGCCCATATAGGTGCCGACCATCACGCAGATCGCGACGATGACGATCTTCCAGCCCGAGCGGCGGGCGATGGCGAATTCGTTCGCGGTGAGTGCCAGGCCGCCATAGGCAAGCGCCGGCGTCGCAAGCGCCAGGAAGTTGAGGTGCTCGACCTTCTCGCTGACCCAGGCCGCACCCGGTACGCCCGGGATGGTGATGAGGATCGCGATCAGCGAGACCCAGGCGACGCCAGGCAGATAGAAGGGCACGAAGCGGGCAAGCGCCAGGCCGACGATGCAGGCGATGTAGAGCGTCGCCATGCCCGGCAGCGCCGTCAGCGGCGAGGTGCCGGTGCCGACCCAGTTGGCGACAAGGCCGATGGCGCAGGCGATCAGAAGCAGGCCGGCATGGCCGACGACATCGATCTTGCGCTCGTCCTCGGGGCTAAGCGCGAGGTCTTCTGCATAGTTGGCGGAGGTGTTGGTCTGATTGCTCATGGTTTTCTCTCCCGATCAGGCTGCGGTGCGACGCTCGGACGGGCGCGCCTTGTTGTAGAGCCACTCGGTCAAGGGCAGCGCGACGAACATGCCGACATAGAGGCCGGTGGCATAGGTCAGGATGTTGCTGGCGGCGGCGAGTGCGAGAATGATGTCCTTCTGGTCCGGTACAGCCGCGACAAGGCCGCCGGTGCAGGCGGCGAGCATCGAGCCCGAGCCGACGCCGCAGGACATCGCGAGCGCGCGCACGTCGAAGACGCCGAGGCCGTGGATGATCGGCGGCATGATGGCGAAGACGAAGGTACCGATCAGCGTACCGGTGGCATAGACGCCCATGGCGCCTGCGCCCTCGGGCGAGTTGAGGCCGTATTTGTCGGCGATCAGCGCGAGGTTCGGCTCGCGGTCGATCGAATAGGTGGCGCCGACGGCTTCGCGGCCCATCTTCAAGAGGAAGACCGCGACCGGGAAGGCGACGATGATCGTGCCGAGATTGCCGAGCTCCTGGAGGACCAGCGCCGGGCCGGCCTCGATGATCTTGGAGATCTGCGGGCCGACCGTCGTTCCGAACTTGGCGATGAACGGCATGATGGCGACGGTGATCATCGCGCCCGAAAGCTTGACCGCATCGCGCGACAGGAACTTGCCGGTCGCCTTGAAAATGGCAGGATTGAAGACGATGCCGAGCGCGAAGGCGTAAAGGATCGGCAGGAAGATGACGGTGCCGATGCCGATCGGAAGGCGCTGAATGCCGATCAGCTCGGAGACGATAACGATCGCCAGCACAAGGATATGCAGATAGAGCGCGCCCGAGGCGGCTCCGGTTTTCCCGGTCATGATGTTCTCCTCTGGTTGGGACCCAGTTGTTGTTCTTTGCCCAACGATAACAGTAGGGGGTGAGGGCAAATTGCGGCTAGCCGGCCGGCAAGCAACGAAGTGTTGCGATTTGAGCAACGGGCGGGCCGTTGTTCGGGCGGCCATCGGGATCGATCCCGCAGCGCCTTCATGTCATGGCTTCATTCCTGCATTTCATTCCAGTTGGCGTCACGACGAATCGTCACCGCCTCTGCCCTTGCTGTCGCATGGCGGGGAGGAGGAGCCAAGCGCTATTCCCTTCCCTTGATAGCTCTCTTGCTCTTAGCCGGGCGCGCGACCTGCCGCTTTCCATTGTCCTCTGATCGTCCCGGCGGCGGAAATTTGTAATCGCCGTAATTTTCACCAAAAATGCTTATTGAAATCGATTACATTTTCTGGCTTCATGGATTTCGCAAGATTTGGGAGGATCTTATGAAGAAATTTATCGCCGCAGCGCTTGGCGCTGTCGCAACCATTGCCATTTCCGCTTCTTTCGCCAATGCCGAGACGTTCAAGATCGGCTTGTCCAACGGCTGGGTCGGCAGCGAATGGCGCACGCAGATGATCGACGAGGCCAAGGAGGCCGCGGCGAAGTGGAAGGAAAAGGGCGTCGACGTCGAAGTCTCCGTCCAGAGCGCCAATGTCGACGTTCCCGGCCAGATCGCGCATGTGCGCAACTTCATCGCCGAGGGCGTGAACGCCATCATCATCAATCCCAACAGCCCGACGGCCTTCGATCCGATCTTCGCCCAGGCGAAGGAAGCCGGCATCCTGGTGATCGCGACGGACGCCGAGGTTTCCTCGCCGGATGCGACCTATGTCGGCATCGACCAGACGGCCTGGGGGGCTGCCGGCGCCAAGTGGCTGGCCGAAACGCTCGGCGGCAAGGGCAAGGTCGTCGCCATCAATGGTGTGGCCGGCCATCCGGCCAACGAGATGCGCGTCGCCGGCTACAAGAGCGTCTTCAAGGACCATCCGGATATCCAGGTCGTGAACGAAGTGAACGCCAACTGGGATCAGGCCCAGGGCCAGCAGGCGATGCAGAACATCCTTGCGACCTATCCTGATATCAACGGCGTCGTCGTGCAGGACGGCATGGCGGCGGGCGCCTGGAAGTCGATCATGGATGCGGGCAAGACCAGCCAGATCGCCGCGACCGGCGAAATCCGCAAGGACTTCATCGACCTCTGGGTCAAGGACAAGCTGAACTCCGGCGCCACCGTCAACCCGCCCGGCGTCATGGCAAGCGCACTCAACGTCGCGGTGCTGATGCTGCAGGGCAAGGAACTGAAAGAGCCGGCAACGGCGGGCCAGTACAAGAACGCCATGTACCTGCCGATCCCGTTCATCGACAGCAAGAACCTTGGCGACGCCGCCAAGCAGCTCGACGGCAAGCCGGGCTACTATTCCTACACCAACGCGCTTTCGATCGACGACGCCACGGCGTTGTTCAAGTAAGCTCCGATCGGCCGGGCAGCTCAAAATCCGAGTTGCCCGGCGACCGATGCCGCCGACGGCTGCCGAGGGCAGGGCCGTATCGGGGTATGAAATCAGCTGCGCGGAGCCCGTGCCGAGATACGGCTCCAATGACGCTGCGGCACGCAACCAGATGGTGGACGACAGCCCATGTCGAAACTGAGACTGAACGGCGTGAGCAAGGCTTACGGCGCAACGCTGGCGCTACGCCGCGGCGATCTCGAGATTGCTGCCGGCGAAGTGCATGTGCTGATGGGCTCCAACGGCTCCGGCAAGAGCACGCTCTGCAAGATCATCGCCGGCAGCGTGCGTCCCGACGGCGGCCATATCCTGATCAACGACAAGCCCGTGATCATCTCAGGGCCGCAAGCCGCACGCGTCGCCGGCATCGGCATCTTCTATCAGGAACTCAGCCTCGCCAGCCATCGTTCGGTCGAGGAGAACATCTGCCTTTCCGCCCTGCCGGTGAGGGCCGGCCTGTTCATCGACCGGCAGGCACTCAAGGCGCGGGCGGCGCGCTATATCGCGCTGTTTTCCCAGGTGGCGGGCGAAGGCTTCCATGCGGAGGCGCTGGTCGGCAACCTGCGGGCCGATCAGCGGCAACTGGTCGAGATCATGAAGGCGCTCGTAAGCGAAGCGCCGATCCTGATCTTCGACGAACCGACCTCGGCGCTTGACCGCGCCCAGGTCGATCGCTTCTTCGAGATCCTGCGCGGCCTGAAGGCTCAGGGGCGCGGTATCATCTTCATTTCGCACCGCATGGACGAAATCACCGCCATCGGCGACCGCGTGACGATCATTCGCGACGGCGAGACCATCGAGACGCTGAAGCTGTCCGAGACCGATCCGGGGACGGTGATCCGGCTGATGGTCGGCGGCGCCAGCGACATGCCGGCGGCACGGTCGTCGGCGCCGGCAGTGGTGGAAGCGCAGGCAGAGGCGGCAATCTCCGTTCGCAACCTCTCGGGCAAGGGCTTTCGCGATGTCAGCTTCGAGGTGGCCAAGGGCGAGATCCTCGGCCTCGGCGGCCTGCACGGCCAAGGTCAGTCGGCGTTGCTCCGAGCGATCTTTGGTGCGGGCACGGTCACGTCCGGCGAGGTAGCGATCGGCGGCGAACGCTACGATGCCAAGAGCCCGCGCGACGCCATCCGCCGTGGCTGCGCCTATGTCTCCGGCGATCGTGGCCGCGACGGTGTCATCAGCGGACGGCCGATCATCGAGAATGTCACGCCAGTCCACTATCTGCGTGACCGGCTGATGATCGCGCGGCCTTCAAGCCTCCGCGACAAGGCGATACCTGCACTGGAGGCGATGCACACGAAGTTTGCGAGCCTCTTCCATCCGATCAATTCGCTCTCGGGCGGCAACCAGCAGAAGGTGATCATCGCCCGCTGGCTGATCGACCGCCCCGACGTACTGCTGCTCGACGATCCGACCAAGGGCATCGACCTCCAGGCCAAGGCCGACCTTTTCGCTCTGATCCGGCAGCTTGCCGCCGAAGGCCTCGGCATCCTGCTCTATTCGTCCGAGGATGCCGAACTGCTCGGCAATGCCAACCGTATCCTCGTCTTCAACGGCGGCTCGGTGACCCGCGAGCTGACCGGCGACGACCGCACCCGCTACAATCTCTACCAGGCTGCATACGAGGCCGCATGATGACAACGACCGCGACAGACATTCGATCATCCGGAGCGGGCGGCTTGCGGTCCTGGTTGGAGCGCTACCCCTTCCTTCCGGCGCTGGTCATCCTCCTCGCGCTTCTGGCGCTGAACGGCGTCTTTTCACCGAACAGCCTGAGCTTCCGCTCGCTGACGGGCCTCCTCAGCACCTATATGGCGCTGGTCATGCTGGCGATCGCCCAGACCTATGTCGTTTCTGCCGGCGATATCGACCTTTCCGCCGGCGCGACGCTGTCGCTGGTCAACGTCGCGATCGTCGTGCTGATGGAGCGCTGGGGCGGCGGCGCCGGTGCGGTGCTGCTCGCACTGGCGCTCGGCGTCCTCATCGGGCTGGCCTGCGGTCTGGTCAACGGCATCGTCGTTGCCGCGCTCCGGCTGCAAGCGATCGTCGCGACCTTCGCGACCAGCATCTTCTTCACCGGTCTGGCGCTCTATGTGATGCCCGTCGCCGGCACGCCGGCGCCGGCGCTCTTCTGGCGCACCTATGGCGGCCGCCTCTTCGGCGTGCCCTTCGTCTTCTACGTGCTCGCGGTGCTTGCCGTACTGCTCTATCTGCTGTCACGCACGCGCATGGTCACCGAGCTGCTGGCCGTCGGCGACGACCAGCAGGCGGCCTATCAGACGGGCCTGCCGGTCGTGGCGGTCCGCGTCAAGGGCTACTTGCTCTGCGGCCTGTTCTCGGCGCTCGCAGCCTTCTGCCTGACGGGCGATACGGCAAGCGGCGATCCGCTGGTCGGCGGCAAGATGACGCTTTACAGCGTCGCGGCCGTGGTGCTCGGCGGCAGCGCGCTTGCCGGCGGCTGGACGACCGTTGTCGGCTCGCTCTTGGGCGCGCTGACGATCGGCCTCGTCAATTCGCTTGTCTTCTTCATGGGCACGCCGTCGGAATGGCAGAACTTCGTCCAGGGCCTCGCCATCCTGCTCGTCTTGATGGCAGGCGTGCTTGCCGGCCGGAGGGCACGCGCATGAGCTCGGTTACCGCGTTTTTCAAGCAACCGCTGGTCGTCGCGCTGATCCTCATCGTCGCGCTGCTCTATCTCGGGCAAAGCCTGTCGCCGGGTTTTGCCTCGGCCGACCAGATCCTGCGGTTGTTGATCGTCGCCTCGCTGCTCGGCATCGTCGCCGCCGGCCAGAATGTCGTCATCCTCGGCGGGCGCGAGGGCATCGATCTCTCCGTCGGCGGGGTCGTCTCGCTCTCGGCGATCATCGCCGGCAATGTCATGAACGGTGCCGATGGCGGCATCCTGCCGGCGGTTCTTGCCTGCCTCGCCGCGGGCGCCTTCTTCGGTCTTTTGAACGGGCTCGGCGTCACGCTCCTGCGCATCCCACCGCTGGTCATGACGCTCGGCATGCTTGGCGTGCTGCAGGGCCTGCTGGTCGTCATCCGCCAGGGCATCCCGTCGGGTCGCGCAGCACCAGGGCTTTCCGCCTTCGTCACCCAGCCGTTCGCATTTGGCATTCCCGGCATCATCTGGCTCTGGATCGCGATCGGCCTGTTCATGGCCTTCATGCTGAACCGCACCGTCTTCGGCCACCGCATCTATGCGATCGGCTCCAACGAGCATGCGGCCTATATGGCCGGTGTGCCCGTCCATCTCATGCGCATCGGCCTCTTCATGATCTCTGGCATGTTCGCGGCCATCGCCGGGCTCTGCCTGCTCGGCTATTCCGGCTCGTCCTTCGCCAATGTCGGCGAGCAATACATGCTGTCGTCGATCATCGCCGTCGTCTTCGGCGGCACGTCGCTTGCCGGCGGCAAGGGCGGCTATACCGGCACCATGGCGGGCGCGCTGCTGCTCGTCATCCTCCAGGGCATCCTGACGACTGTTAACATCGACGAGTCCGGCCGCCAGATGGTGTTCGGCGCGACGCTTCTGCTGCTCATGCTGTTCTACGGCCGCGGGAGGGCGATGCGGGCATGAGCGATCGGCCGAAGATCAAGGACATCGCAGAGCGCGCCGGCGTCTCGGTCGCGACGGTTTCCCGGGCGCTGAGCGGCTCGTCGTTGGTGACGGACGAGACGCGCGAGCGCATCCACGCGCTCGCCCGCGAGCTCAACTACCGCCCGAATGTCAGCGCCCGAAACCTGAGGACGCGTCGGTCGATGTCGGTGCTGCTCGTCGTGCGCGACGTCGGCAACCCCTTCTACCTCGAAATTCTGAAGGGCGTGGAAGCGACCGCGCGCGCGGCCGGCTACGCCGTCCTCATGGGTAATACCGAGAACGACCCGGACCGCGAGGTCGAGTATTTCAACATGCTGCGCGACGGCCATGCCGACGGCATGATCCTGATGACCGGCAAGCTGCCGCTGCCTGAGCCGGGCGAAAGTGCCGATCTCTCGCATCTGCCGGTCGTTATCGCGCTGGAAATGATCGAGGGGTCCGGGTTCCCGCATGTGCAGATCGACAATGTCGCGGCGGCGGAGGCCGCCGTCGAACATCTGATCGCACTCGGCCATCGCCGCATCGCCCATATCGCCGGCCCCCTGCCGGAGGTGATGGCGGCCCACCGCCGTGACGGCTACCGGGCCGCCATGAAAGCCGCCGGCCTTGCGATCCCCGAGGGGTACGAGGTGCGCGGAGATTATCTGCTCGAAAGCGGCGAGGCTTGTGCGGCGGACTTATTCGCCCTGCCGGAGCCGCCGACCGCGATCTTTGCCGCCAACGACGAAATGGCCTACGGCGCGATCCATGCGCTACGGCGGCTTGGCCGCGACGTGCCCGGCGATGTCTCGGTCGTCGGCTTCGACGATCTCTATCTGAGCAAGGCCTTCTATCCGCCGCTGACGACCGTCAGCCAGCCGCGCGCCGACATCGGCCGCACGGCGATGTCGCAGCTGCTCAACGTCCTCTCGGATGGTGACGTCGCCGCAGAGCCGGCCATCGTCCTGCCGACCACGCTCAACATCCGTGGCAGCACCGCACCGCCGCGAAAATAGCCGGAGGTGGGACGAGGAAAGCCGCGTGCGGTTCTCCGCCCGCACCCCGCCGTTACCAAATCGATAAATGGGAGAAGAGAATGACACAGCTACCGAAGCAGACGCTGCGCGTGGGTTTCGTCGGATCGGGCTTCATCGCCCATTTCCATCTGAAATCGATGATCGGCGTGCGTAATGTCGAGGTCACCGGCGTCTTCAGCCGCAAGGTCGAGAGCCGCCAGAAATTTGCAAATGAGGTCGAGGCGCTTGGTCTCGGCAGCTGCCGCACGCATGAAAGCCTGGAAGCGCTGCTGACCGCCGATGACGTCGACGCGGTCTGGATCCTCTCGCCCAACTATACCCGCATCGACGTCATGCGTTCGCTGCACAAGGCCGTCAAGGACGGCCGCAGCAAGATCTTCGCGGTGGCCTGCGAAAAGCCGCTTGCGCGGACGGTCGCCGAAGCCCGCGAGATGCTGTCGCTGGCCGAGGATGCCGGCCTCAACCACGGTTATCTCGAGAACCAGGTTTTCTGCACACCGGTGCTGCGCGGCAAGGAGATCATCTGGCGGCGTGCGGCGTCGACCACCGGCCGTCCCTACCTGGCGCGGGCGGCCGAGGAACATTCCGGCCCGCACGAGCCCTGGTTCTGGCAGGGCGACAAGCAGGGCGGCGGCGTGCTTTCGGACATGATGTGCCACAGCGTCGAGGTCGCGCGCTACCTGCTGACGGCGCCCGGTGCGCCGCGCAATTCGCTGAAGATCAAGGCAGTAAACGGCACGGTTGCCAACCTCAAATGGACCCGGCCGCATTATGCCGAACAGTTGCGCAATCGCTTCGGCAACGAGGTCGATTATCGCAACCGGCCGTCGGAGGATTTCGCCCGCGCCACCGTGACGCTCGAAGACCAGGACGGCAACGAACTGATGATCGAGGCGACCACCTCCTGGGCCTATGTCGGCGCCGGGCTGCGCATCCAGCTCGAATTGCTCGGGCCGGAGTATGCGCTCGAATACAACTCGCTCTCTACGGGCCTGAAGATCTTCATGTCGCGCGAGGTCAAGGGTTCCGAGGGCGAGGATCTCGTCGAAAAGCAGAATGCCGAGCAGGGACTGATGCCGGTACTTGAGGACGAGGCCGGCGTCTACGGCTATACCGATGAGAACCGCCACATGGTCGAGTGCTTCCGCAAAGGCGAAAAGCCGCTCGAAACCTTCGAGGACGGGCTTGCCGTCGTCGAGATGCTGATGGGGCTTTACCGGTCGGCAGAAATCAACGCGACGCTCAACTTCCCGGCGCCGGAGCTCGAACACTACGTGCCGGTCGTGGCGCGCCGGGGCGCTTGATACTCGACGCTCGCGGATGGCGGCGGCTCCAGCCCTCGCCATCCGCCTGTCGGTGAAGGCCTGCAATTACCCTGCAAAGGCCGCGCGTCCGGTCACCTCGTCGATCTCGATTTCGAAGAAGAGATGCGGCGAGGTGCCGGCAATCGCCTGTTCGCCGGGTTTCAGGCCGCCCGGCTCCCACCAGTTCACGCGCTGTTCGAGAAGTGCCCAGGCGTTCATGCGCTCGCGGTGCCATTGTTTCGTGTCCGGCAGTTCCTGGTAGCGGCCGTAGATGACGACGCTGCGCCAGCTTTGGCGGTCCGCTGCCGTGTCCATCTGTAGGCAGACGCGGGGATTGGCCCGCATCCAGTCGATCTTCTGCCCGGGCATCGAAAAGCCGTAGAGCCTGTTTGCGGCCAGCGCATATTGAATGGGGACGACATAGGACTGGCCATCCCGGGCGCACCCGAGACGGGCGATGTGGTTCTCGGCGACAAGATCGATGCATTCCTGCCGCGACATTTCCCTGATCAACATGAAGCTCTCCTTTTGCAAGAGGTCATCCGGGCACCAGTTTCTGCCGACCAGACGAACCGGCATTGATCTCGCTCAACTCGGGTCATCGGCCGCGAAGCCGGAAAATCGTCAGGCGCGGCGGAATAAACCGGCCGACGCTGCGTTTGCCCTCCCACGAAATCAGCCCGATGGCTTTCGTGCGGCGCGGTTGCCGCGTGCGAGCGTCGGGTCAGCAAAAGGGAGCGTAGCTATGACCATCAGCCCGGTGATCGCTTCGGAAAAAGACCTCGTCACCATGGATGCAGCGGCAACCGAGCGCATTGACGGCCATATGCCGGTAAGCCAGGTGCGCCTGCTCGTCGGCGCGATGCTCGTTGCCTTTGCCGCCGTCCTCATCTTTCTCGCGGCTGACGGCCTGGCGCTGCCGATGCGCCTTTCGCTGATGGTGTTTGCGACGACGCTGATCTGCTGGACGATCTTCGACCTGCCGGAAACGCCGGTGGCGCTTGCCGGGGCAGCGGCCCTGGCCGTGACCGGCGCCGTCGGCGAAGAGGCGGTTTATGCCGCGCTTGGCAACGACATCGTCTGGCTGATGATGGCGGCATCGGTGATCGCGGCGGTGCTGCAGGCATCCGGCCTCGTCGAGCGGCTGGCCTTCCGGCTGCTCGCCCGGTTCCGCGACGTCAGCCGGCTGTTCTGGGTGGTGACGCCGACGATCTTCGTGACCGCCTTCGTCATCCCCTCGACCTCGGCGCGGGCGGCGATCTTCATGCCCGTCTTTCTGGGTCTCGCCTCGACCATCGGCCGCCCCGGCATCACGCGCGCGCTGGCCCTCCTGTTTCCGTCGGTGATCCTGCTTTCGGCGGCCGCCTCGCTTACCGGCGCCGGCGCCCATCTCGTCGCCGTCGATTTCATTCGCCGCAGCGGCGGCGAGGCGCCGGGTTTTCTCGGCTGGGCCTTGCTTGCGGCGCCCTTTGCACTGCTGACGAGCCTGATAGCCTGCGGCCTGATCCTGCGCTTCTTCCTCGACGAGGCGGACCGCCATTGGCGCCTCAACCTGCCGGCCGCGCCGACGGAGAAGCGTGCGTTTTCGGCGCAGGATAAGGCGATCCTCGCCGTGACCGCGGCGATCGTCGCTGCGCTTGCGACCTCGGACCTGCACGGCATCGCGCTGCCGGTCGTGGCGCTCGTCGGCGCTCTGGTCCTGGCGTCGGAAAAGATCTCCGGCATGCCGTTCCGCAAGGCGCTGAAAGGTGTCGAATGGAACCTGCTTCTGTTCCTCGCCGGCACGCTCGTCATCGGCGAGGCTCTGCTTTCGACCGGAACGGCAACCGAGCTTGCCGATCGCCTGATCAGCGCCTTCGGCCAGATCGGCAAGCCGCCGGCGTGGCTGGTCGTGCTTCTCGCCATCGCGGTAGCGACCTTTGCCCATATCGTCATTGCCTCGCGAACGGCCCGCGCGACGGTGCTCATCCCGGCCGTGGCGCTGCCGCTGGCGGGTTTCGGAGTCAGCCCCGCCAACCTCATCATGGTCACAGCCATAGGTAGTGGATTCTGCCAGACGCTGATGGTTTCGGCCAAGCCCGTGGCACTCTTCGGAGGCATGGAGCCACCCGCTTTCAGCCCTTCCGATCTCCTGCGTCTGGCCGTGATGTTGGCTCTCCCGTTCATCGCCCTGCTTGCTCTCTTCGCGCTTGCGATCTGGCCGGCGGTCGGGTTGGCAACATGACAATAAGTATCTGATATAACGTCATTTTAAGAGCCGAGGCGCCCGTCGCTTCGGCTCTTTTCCTTTTCTTTCCGCAAAAGAAGGAATTCTGCATTTCGGCCGGAATAAACACCTCAGGCCACCGTTTCTCCCTTGCATCCGCATTGTCACAAAAGTGCAAGGAGATTGTCACATGTCACTTACCATTCTGGTTGCACCGTCCGGTTTCAAGGAAAGCCTGTCGGCGGAGGAAGCTGCCGATTGCATCGAGAAAGGCGTGCTGCGCGCTTGCCCGAGCGCCGAGGTCATCAAGGTGCCCATGGTCGACGGTGGTGAAGGTTTCACCAAGGCGCTGGTGGCGATCACCGGCGGCAGCCTGCACGAACTGACGGTCACCGGTCCGCTCGGCGAGCCCGTCGCCTCGCATTTCGGTTTCCTCGGCGGGCAGTCCGAGCGCACTGCCGTCATCGAAATGGCCGCGGCCGCCGGCTTACGGCTGGTCCCGCGCGATCGCCGCAACCCCTGCATCACCACCAGCTACGGCGTCGGCGAACTGATCCGGGCGGCGCTCGATGCCGGTGCGCGCCGCATCCTGCTCGGCTGCGGCGACAGCGGCATCAACGACGGCGGCGCCGGCATGGCCGCGGCCCTGGGCGTGAAGCTGCTCGACTGGGAAGGCAATCCGCTTGCACCCGGCGGGGCGGCGCTCGCGTCGCTGGCGTGCATCGACATCTCGGGCCGCGATCCGCGCCTTGCGGACGTCCGCATCGATGCGGCCGTCAACTGGCACAATGTGCTCCTCGGCGAGCGCGGCGTTGCCCGCGTTTTCGGGCCGCAGAAGGGTGCTACGCCGGAGCAGGTGGAACTGCTGGCGGCGGCGATGGAGACCTATGCCGCCGCCATTCAGTCGACGACCGGCATCGCTGTCGGCGATGCTCCAGGAGCCGGCGCATCCGGTGGCCTTGGCGCGGCGGTGATGGGGCTGCTCGGCGGTGCGCTGCATCCGCGATACGACATCGTCATGCGCTACCTCGAACTCGACGGCATGATCGCCAAGGCGGATCTGGTGATCACCGCCGAAGGCAGCCTCGACGGCCAGACGCCGTTCGGCAAGGTACCGGCCGAGGTTGGGCACAGGGCCAAGGAGGCGGGCCGCCCCGTCATCGCGCTGGCCGGCACGATCGGCAAGGGCGTGACCCTCAATTTCGAGCATGGCATCGACGCCTTCGCCTCGATCCTGAAGGCGCCCTGCACCCTCGACGATGCCATCAACGCCGCGCCGAAGCTGCTCGTCCGCGCTGCGGAAGATGCGGTGCGCATGGTGCGTGTCGGCATGCTGCTCAACGAACGCGGTCTTGCCGCCTGACGAAGCGGCCACAGCTCTGGCGGGACGGCGGCACTGCCGCCTTCCGCCGGAGCCGCGCGTCAGCGGCGCACGGCCAAGGGTGGCCGTCGGGCGAAGCTCAGGACACCTTCGTCGCGCTGCCATGCAATTGCCAAGGTTGGCCTCGCAGTCTGGGCACCAATTGCATCACCGACTACGAGGGCCGGTTTTCAATGACGAACGGATGGGAAGAATCAGCGCAAGCCTGGATTTCCGGGCTGGGCGTCGAGGGGGACTTTGCGCGGCGCTTCGTGCTCGATGCTCCCATGCTCGAAAGGGCGCGGCAAGGCGGGGCGAGGACTGTCCTGGACGTCGGGTGCGGCGAGGGCCGGTTCTGCCGGCTGCTTGCGGCGGAGGGGATGCGTACGGTCGGCGTCGATCCCGCCGAGACGCTTGTCAGTCAGGCGCGACGACTGCATCCTGATGGCGACTATCGCACGGCACAGGCCGAGGAGCTGCCTTTCGAGAACGAGACTTTCGATCTCGTCGTCGCCTACCTCAGCCTCATCGACATTCCCGATGTGCGGGCGGCCATCGGCGAGATGACCCGGGTGCTTCGC
Source organism: Ensifer adhaerens (assembly GCF_002007205.1). Lineage (GTDB taxonomy): Bacteria > Pseudomonadota > Alphaproteobacteria > Rhizobiales > Rhizobiaceae > Ensifer > Ensifer adhaerens_D. The sequence goes on along the minus strand of NZ_LAZS01000008.1, from coordinate 105,786 downwards.
CCGGGCGGTCACCTTCTGATCGCGAACCTGAACAGTTTCTACAGTGCCAGCAACCCTACCGGTTGGCGGAGTGATGGCGACGGTAACAGCAGCTTCGTCGTGGATCACTACATGGACGAGCGCTCTGACTGGATCGGTTGGGGCGACCTGCGCGTGGTGAACTGGCACCGGCCGCTCAGCACCTACATGTCGCTTCTGCTCGCCGCCGGGCTGCAGTTGCGATACTTCGACGAACCCTTGCCGAATGGCGGTGACCGGGAACAAGGGGTTCTTTTTCGAAGGGTTCCCTCATTCCTGATCATGGACTGGGAAAAGCCGTAGCCGGCCGGGGCCGTTTCCCGGCGTTGGCGAAGTGTTTGCGGTCTAGGAACGGCAGAGTTCGCGAGCGTTCAATACACCCCAGCCGAAGACCGGATCCTTGCCCGGCGCGCCGAGGTCCTGCGTCGTCTCAGTGACGAGTTTTGCGATTTCATCGGCCGAGAGATTGGGGTGCGATGCCCTGAGAATGGCGGCGGCGGCCGTGACGAAGGGGGCGGCAAAGGATGTGCCGGTCTTCGGGGCCGCGCCCTCGATCGAAGCCGCCGTCCAGACGCTGGTGCCGAGTGCCGCGACATCGATATGGTCGCCCCGTCCGGCGCGGCGATAGGGCCTGAAGTTGCGGTCGACGGCGGTGACCGCGATCATCGCCGGATAGGCGGCCGGGTAGACGGGCTTCGCCCGCGGGCCGTCATTGCCGGCCGCCGCCACCTGGATGATGTTCCGCTCGGCAACGAGGGCGACGGTCTTTTCGAGCAGCAGATTGTGCGGCCCGGACAGGCTCATGTTGATGACCGTGACATTGCGCGCCGCCAGCAGGTCGATGGCACGCACCAGATCGTAGGTCTCGGCGATGTCGGTCTCGCCGCCCTTGCGCTGAAAGGCGTCGACGGCGATCAGATGGGCATCGCCGAGCAGGCCCGGCGCGCGACTGTCGCTCCGTCCGGCGATCAGGGCTGCGACTGCGGTCCCGTGCTGGCGGCCGGATTCCGGCGCCTCCTCATCCGCCAGCCTGACGATATCGAGTCTGACGTCCTTGAGCGAGGGATGGGCGGGATTGATCGCGGTGTCGATCAGCCCGATGGGGCCGGCGGCCGTACACGCCGCACCGGCGTCGGGCCAGCCGATTGCGGTGCGAACGAGCGCACAGCCGCCATCGGCGCAGGGCGCCGGTGAAGCCGCACCTTCGTTCGGCTCGAAGTAATGGTTGAAGTCCGCGATCGCTCCGGGCGTCGCGTCCGCGACCTGCTGGCGGGCATCTTCGAGCGTCATGCCGCGGGGAGCGCCGAGCTTGACGATCTCGGTGCTGGAAAGACCCACGGGCTCTCTTGCCCGCACGGTGAAGCCGCTTTCTTCAAGGCGCTGGACGGCGGGATCGTTGAGGCCGAGTGCGATGATTTCGCCGGGAACGTGGGTTGGGCGGCGAACTGGCGGCCGTTGGCGCACGACACGCCGCTCCGGTGCTCCACGGAAGAGATCGAGCAGATTGCCGCCTCCGCGCCAGGTGCCGCCCGAGCCGCGGTCGTCTGAGCCGCGTGACGAGCCGCCACCACCGCCGCCATCGTCATCGTCGTCGTCCGCCTGGGCCTGACTGATTGAGGCAAAGCGAAGGGTTGAATTGCCATCCCTACCGTCGCCATAGGAGAGGTCCCCAGCACCGGTTGCCAGGCCGCACAACGACAGGACGGTCAGTCGAAACAGGCGCTTTTTCAAGGTTCTCTCCTTGTGTAACGGCATCCGAAAACGAAAGCTTACCGTGAACGAAAGGACCATAAGTGGTGACTTTCGGGTGCACTTCCCATAACGCTCAACGGATGAATGGACAAATTATTCCACCAGGGATGAAGGGCAGCGCCGAAAGGGGCGCCCGATGACGGATCCGACCATCGCCTTTGGCGAACGCCTGGTCGCGTTTCTGCCGAACCTGCGCCGCTTTGCCATTTCGCTTTGCCGGTCGCGCGACGTGGCCGACGACCTGGTTCAGGCGGCTTGCGAAAAGGCGCTTGCCGGTTCGGACCGCTTCGAGGAAGGCACGCGTTTCGACGCCTGGATGTTCCGCATCCTGCGCAATCTCTGGATCGACCAGTTGCGCCGGCAAAAGACCGCCGGCCCGACGGAAGAGATCGACGCGCAGGCCGAACTCGCCGTCCCCTCCGGCGAGGCCGGGAGCGAGGCGCGCATGGCGCTGAAGAGCGTGGCGGCGGCGATCGACGGCCTGGTGCTCGAACAGCGCGAGGTGCTGATCCTCACCTGCGTCGAGGAGCTTTCCTACAAGGAGGCAGCCGAGGTTCTCGGCATTCCGATCGGAACCGTCATGAGCAGGCTTGCCCGGGCGCGCAAAAATCTTGCGGAGGCAACGGGAATAGAACCGCCGGTCGCGCGTTCACAGGACATGAGAGGCGGGACAAGATGAGCGACACGGAATTCAGCGATGAGATCTTGATGGCGTTCGCCGACGGCGAGCTCGACGAGGAGACGACGCGCCGCGTCGAGGCGGCGCTGGAAACGGACGACGAATTGATGGCGCGCGTCGCGATGTTCATGGAAACGCGCGCGGCCGCAAGCGACGCGCTGAAACCGGTGCTCGACGAGCCGGTGCCGGACGAACTGGTTGCCAAGGTGCGGGCCATGGCGGCCGCTCAGAGCGGCGCTGAACGCGCGGCGGATGCGCCTGCTACAGGCGGCGACAATGTCGTTGCGTTCCGGCGTCCTCAGGATCAGCCGGCATCACCGCGCGGCCCGTCGCGGCTGCTGATGGCGATGGCAGCGTCGCTGCTGGTCGTGGTCGGTGGTGCCGGCGGTTACCTGCTGCGCGGCGGCGGGCTGGTGGATACTGGCGCGATGCAAGTGGCCGGCACTGTCGGCCCGGTGCTCTCCGCTATCCTCAACGAGGCAGCGTCGGGCGAAGAAGTCGCGGTCGGCGCGGGGCAGGGGACGGTCCGGCTGGTGTCGGCATTCGAGCTCGGCTCGGGGCAGCTTTGCCGCGAATACGAGCTCACGCAGCCCGGCGAACCGGGCCTCGTTTCGGTCGCCTGCCGAAAGACAAACGTCTGGCAGACGCGGCTCGCCGTCGCCAAGCCGGAAGGCGGAGACGGATATGCGCCCGCCTCGTCGCTCGAGACCGTCGATGCCTTCCTGACCTCGATCGGCGCCGGGCAACCGCTCGATGCGGATGCCGAGAAGAAGGCGCTCGCTGCCTCGAAGTGAGCGCCAGGAGGTGAGGCATTCGCGCGGGGAGCCGAGCCTATGCCCTGCTAGATCGGCACCGAAAGCCCGACCTTCACCGGATCCATCGTCACGAAGGTGCGGAAGCGCTTGATGTTCGCGTTGCCGAAGAACATGCGCCGCGTGAAGGCCTCATAGTCGGCCATGGTCGGCACGATGACGACGAGCATGAAATCGACGTCGCCGGTGACATAGTAGCATTGCTGCACCTCGGGTGCCGCGGTGAAGGCCGCCTTGGCAGCGTCGAGCAGGGCGATCTGCTCGCTCTCAACCTCCACCTCGACAAGGATCGTCAGCGCCTGGTTGACGCTGACCGGGTCGATCAGCGCGACATTGGCGCGGATGACGCCTGATTCCTCCATGCGCTTGATCCGCCGCTGCACGGCCGGAGCGGAGAGATTGACCGCCTCGCCGATCTGGCGCTGCGGCGTCGTGTTGTCCTTCTGCAGGATGGCGAGGATTGCGAGATCGAAACGATCGAGCTCGACCTGCGGTTTTTTCGACGGGGCCATCCGGTGCCTTTCGGTTCACGGGGTCGGAGCGGCTGCGAGCAGCACACCATGCGTCGGCCCCCAGCTTTACAAACTTGCATTCACGCATGTCATTTAGAGCGCATTTCTCGGCAGTGATGAAATAGATTTTCGTGAGCCTACGGAGATTGCACCATGTTTCTTGCCAATACCCTTGCCGATTTCGGCCGCCCGCTGCTGCCGGAGGATGCGGCCATGCTGTCGCTGACAGCCGCCGCCAGTGTCGAGCAGCAGCTTGCTCGCCGCCCCGACCATCGGCCGACGCCGCTTCATGCCTTGCCCGCCTTGGCCGCCGAACTTGGTATTGCCGGCGTCTTCGTCAAGGACGAGGGCCATCGGCTGGGGCTCTGCAGCTTCAAGGCGCTCGGCGGCTCCTATGCGGTCATCCGGCTGGTGGTCGAGGAGGCGGAGCGCCGCCTCGGGCGCAGTGTCGATCTCGACGAACTCGATCGTCCCGAAGTCCAGGCGATTGCCGCCGCCCAGACCTTCGGCTGCGCCACCGACGGCAATCACGGCCGCTCGGTCGCCATGGGCGCCCGGCTTGTCGGCGCGAAATCGGTGATCTTCGTGCACGGAGGCGTCAGCGAAACGCGCATCGAGGCGATCGCGCACTATGGCGCCGAGATCGTTCGGGTGGCCGGGACCTATGACGATTCCGTCCGCGAGGCAGCACAGGTCTGTGAGGACAATGGCTGGACGGTCGTCTCGGACACCACATGGCCCGGCTACGAGTACATTCCCGGCCTGGTGATGCAGGGCTACACGGCGCTGCTCAGCGAGGCGCTGCGGCAGATGGGGGAGCCGCCGACCCATGTCTTCGTGCAGGCGGGCGTCGGCGGCATTGCCGCGGCCACCGCCGGCCATCTGGCCGTGCGCTATGGTGCGGAGCGTCCACGTTTCGTCGTGGTCGATCCGGCGCGCGCCGCCTGTCTCTACGAAAGTGCGAAGGCCGGGCATCCCATCAAGGTGGCCCATGGCGAGCCGACGATCATGGCGATGCTCGAATGCTACGAGCCGTCGCTCGTCGCCTGGCGTATCCTGTCGCGCGTTGCCGACGCTTTCATGACCGTCGACGAGGAGGATGCCGTCTCGGTGATGAACCGGCTGGCGCGGCCGCAGGGCACTGACCCGGCGATCGTGTCCGGCGAAAGCGGCGGCGTCGGCCTGGCGGGGCTGCTGGCGGTTGCCCGGGACCCGGCACTGCGGAAGACGCTCGGATTGACGGCCCAGTCGCGCGTTTTCGTCATCAATACAGAAGGGGCCACAGACCCCGAGCGCTACGCCGAGCTCGTCGGCCTGTCGCCCGAGACGGTCGCCAGTGCTTCGAACGAAAGAGGGTAGACGATGTCAGAAGTGGATTTCGACCAGCTCGTGAAGGACATGACCGCCTGGCGGCGCGACCTGCACGCCCACCCGGAATTCGGCTTCGAGGAGCAGCGCACCTCGTCCTTCGTCGCGGCCAAGCTTCGAGAGTTCGGGCTCGACGAGGTGGTGGAAGGTGTCGGCGGCACCGGCGTCGTCGGCCGGCTGAAGCGCGGCAGCGGCAACCGCGCCGTCGCACTTCGGGCCGACATGGATGCGCTGCGGATTCCGGAGCAGGGCGAGCCTCCCTACCGTTCGACGAAGCCCGGCACCATGCATGCCTGTGGCCATGACGGCCACACGGCGATGCTGCTCGGCGCTGCCCGGATGCTTGCCGAAGACGGCGGCTTCGACGGCACCGTGTGCTTTATCTTCCAGCCGGCTGAGGAGTGGGGCAAGGGCGCGCTTGCGATGCTCGACGACGGACTGATGGAACGTTTCCCCTTCGACGAGATCTACGGTCTGCACAACATGCCGGGGCTGCCGATCGGCCGTTTCGAAACCCGCGTCGGCGCCATCATGTCGGCGGAGGACAATTTCGAGATCGTGCTGAAGGGCGTCGGCGGACATGCGGCCCGGCCGCACTGGGGCAACGAGACGCTGGTCGCCGCCTGCGCCACGGTCGTCAACCTGCAGACGATCGTCTCGCGCCGCCTGTCGCCGACGGATATCGGCGTCGTCTCGGTAACGGAACTCTTGACAGACGGCACGCGCAATGCGCTGCCCGGCCTCGCCCGGATCCTCGGCGACGCGCGCAGCTTCCGACCGGAGGTCAGCACCAAGATCGAGGCGGAGATGCGCGTGATCGCGAAGGGGACGGCGGATGCCTATGGCTGCGAGGTCGAGGTCAACTACACGCGCGAATTCGTGCCGCTGATCAACGATCCCGCCTTGGCCGGCCACGCCTTCGCTGCGGCCGAAGCGGTGTTCGGGCCTGAGAACGTTGCGATAGCCGCCGAGCCGATGACCGGATCTGAAGATTTCGCGCGTTTCCTCGAACACGTGCCGGGCTGCTTCGTCTTCATCGGCAACGGCGAGGCGTCGGCGCCGCTGCACAATCCGCGTTACGACTTCAACGACGATGCCCTGATCTTCGGCGCCCGCTATCACGCCGAGATCGTCAGGCAGCGACTGGCGTCGGCTGATGGCCGGCCATGAAACCACATGAAAGCAGGACAGAGATGCCACTTCCTTCCATCGACGCCGCGCGGCTGATCGGGCGTATTCGTGAACTCGGCGAAATCGGCCGCGATGCGGAGGGGCAATTGACGAGGCTGGCCGGGTCGGACAACGACAAGGCTGGCCGCGATCGCCTCGTCGCCCGGATCGAGGCGGCGGGCCTCGATGTGGCCGTGGATCAGATTGGTAACATCTTCGGCATCTGGCGCAGCGAGGAGAACAGCGGCGAAGCGCCGATCATGCTCGGCTCGCACATCGATACGGTCATCAATGCCGGCATCTATGACGGATGTTACGGCGTACTCGCCGCGCTCGAAGTAATCGAGACGCTGAAGGACCGTGGCGTGACGCCGGCCCGACCGATCGTCGTTGCCGCCTTTACCAATGAGGAGGGCGTGCGTTTTGCGCCCGACATGCTCGGCTCGCTCGTCTATGCCGGCGGCCTGCCGCTGGACGCAGCGCTCGCGACCATCGGCACGGATGGCTCGTCGCTGGGCGAGGAACTCGAGCGGATTGGCTATGCCGGCAACATCGAGCCGGGGTTCCTCAAGCCCCACGCCTATGTCGAACTCCATATCGAGCAGGGGCCGGTGCTGCAGCGCGAGGGCTTTTCGATCGGTGCCGTCGAGAACCTGCAGGGCATTTCCTGGCAGCGCGTGACGATCGATGGCGTCGCCAACCATGCCGGCACCACGCCGATGGCAATGCGCCATGATGCTGGGCTTGCGGCTGCCCGCGTCGGTCTTTTTCTGCGCGAGCATATAGCTCGCTCGAACGCGCCGAGTGTCGCGACCATTGGCACCATGCGTTTCGAGCCCGACGCGATCAACGTCATCCCATCGCGTGCCGCCTTCACCGTCGATCTGCGCGATCCGGACGAGGATCGGCTGCAGGCGCTCGAAGCGGCGCTTGCGGACTTTCTGGTGCGCATCGGCGCGGAAGAGGGGGTAACGATCTCGGTCGAGCGGCTGGCACGCTTCCAGCCGGTCGCCTTCGATCAGGGCATCGTCGCAGCGGTCGAGGCTTCGGCGAAGGCGCGAGGCCTCAAGAGCCGGCGCATGACCTCGGGCGCCGGTCATGATGCCCAGATGATCGCCCGCATCGCGCCGACGGCGATGATCTTCGTTCCGAGCCGCGACGGCATCAGCCATAATCCGCGCGAACACACGGAGCCGGATGATCTGGTCGCCGGCGCCAACGTGCTGCTCGATGTGGTCGAGCGGATGGTGAGTGGCCGCTAGAGGGTTATAGGGACGTTGCGCGTTCGTTGATCGAACGGGATCGATATCGTGCCTCCCGCTGCTCCGTCATGCCAAGGCTTGGCCCGAGCATCCAGGCACAGGCGCTCCTATGTCCGCGATAAACAGCACACCCTTCGGCGCGACGAAGCAGATGTCTCTTCAAGGCTCTATTCTGGTATGACCCGCGCTTTTGCGGGATCCTGCCTCGCTCTTCTGCCGGGTGGAAGACCCTGGCCCGCTCCCCTCGGGAGGCTCTTCCGGTGTCCGGCGGAAAAGATTGAGGAAACTGCTGCCGCCGTGCCATACGCTGCCGGTTGGTCCGTAATCCCGCCCGTCGCGCGAAGAGGATGAGTGGCGCTCGCTATCTCCGCCGGTCAGGCCGCTTCCGTCGATGACGCCGCCTCCGCCGCCAGCCCCGGTCCCGCCGGGCTCGCCGCCCACGCCGCTACCATCGCCGGAGCCCCAATTGCCGCCACCCTCTGTGCCGTTGCTTCCGCCGCTCCCGACGTTTTCGCCACCTTGATCGCTGCCGCCCGTGCCGCCTGCATCGGCGTCGTCCGCATGGGCAGCGGAAATCCAGGAAAGGCCCGCGGCAAAACCCCAGTCACCGTTGAGGCGCGGCAGATCTCCGCCGAACGCTGCAAGGGCTCCTATGGACAGGGCCGTCAGTCTCATCAGGCGTGTCCTCAAGTCTTTCTCCTTGTGCGAACGGCGTTCTTGCGTCGTCCTGCAAGACTTTTGCGCAGTACAGTACGGCTGCTCGTCGCGAATGAATTTCGCCGACAGCGACTTTTGCGTGCGCCTTGCATACAGTTCAATCGATGTGGGGACAAGCTATTGGGGCGGACGACGTGGTGCGCAAGGTGCGGGGCCATGGCGGCGGCCACGACACGCAGATGATCGCCCGCACCGCTGAGGGGTCGCGAGAGGGACAGAGGACGCTGCATGTTTGTTGACGGGGTCGGTAGCGCGCCTCCCACCTTCCGTCATGCTCGGGTCAAGCCCGAGCATGACGGAAGGTGGGACCGTTGGCGATCACCGCTTCCGCTTCCGAGGCGGAGGCGGAGTCCTGAGTGAACGGAAGGGGCCGTGACTGGCCCCTTCAACGAGTCTCGGTCGTCTACTCGGCCGCGCCAGCCGCCCCTTCCACCGGCATATAGAGGTCGCCACCTTCGCGGTATTTCGCGGCCATTGCCTCCAGCCCCTCCTTCTGCGCTTCCGCACGAATGTCGTGCGAAATCCGCATCGAGCAGAATTTGGGGCCGCACATGGAGCAGAAATGCGCGACCTTGTGCGCTTCCTTCGGCAGGGTCTCGTCGTGGAAGTTGCGGGCCGTTTCCGGGTCGAGCGAGAGGTTGAACTGGTCCTCCCAGCGGAACTCGAAGCGGGCGCGCGACAGCGCGTCGTCGCGTACCTGTGCGGCCGGATGGCCCTTGGCGAGATCGGCGGCATGGGCGGCGATCTTGTAGGTGATGACGCCGACCTTGACATCGTTACGATCGGGCAGGCCGAGATGCTCCTTCGGCGTGACGTAGCAGAGCATGGCGGTGCCGAACCAGCCGATCATCGCCGCACCGATGCCTGAGGTGATGTGGTCGTAGCCCGGCGCAATGTCCGTCGTCAGCGGTCCGAGCGTGTAGAACGGCGCCTCGCCGCAGACGGCAAGCTGCTTATCCATATTCTCCTTGATCTTGTGCATCGGCACGTGGCCGGGGCCTTCGATCATCACCTGGCAGTCTTTCGCCCAGGCAATCTTCGTGAGTTCGCCGAGGGTTTCGAGTTCGGCGAATTGCGCCGCGTCGTTGGCGTCGGCGATGGAGCCGGGGCGCAGGCCGTCGCCGAGCGAGAAGGAGACGTCATAGGCGCGGCAGATGTCGCAGATTTCCTCGAAATGCTCGTAGAGGAAGCTTTCGCGGTGGTGATGCAGACACCACTTGGCCATGATCGAGCCGCCGCGCGAAACGATGCCGGTGACCCGGTCGACGGTGAGCGGGATGTAGTGCAGCCGCACGCCGGCGTGGATGGTGAAATAGTCGACGCCCTGTTCCGCCTGCTCGATCAGCGTGTCGCGATAGACCTCCCAGTTGAGATCCTCGGCAATGCCGTTGACCTTTTCCAGAGCCTGGTAGAGCGGCACGGTGCCGATCGGAACCGGCGAGTTGCGGATGATCCATTCGCGGATGTTGTGGATGTTGCGGCCGGTCGAAAGGTCCATGACCGTGTCGGCGCCCCAGCGGGTCGCCCAGACCATCTTTTCGACCTCCTCGGCCATCGACGAGGTGACGGCGGAGTTGCCGATATTGGCGTTGATCTTCACCAGAAAATTCCGGCCGATGATCATCGGTTCGGCTTCTGGATGGTTGATGTTGGCGGGCAGGATCGCCCGGCCGCTGGCGATTTCCTGGCGCACGAACTCCGGCGTCACATGGTCGGGGACATGGGCGCCGAAGCTTTCGCCGTCGCGGGCCTTCGCACGCGCCACGTCGCGGCCGAGATTTTCGCGGATCGCCACAAACTCCATTTCCGGCGTGATGATGCCGGCGCGGGCATAGGCAAGCTGCGTCACCGCCCTGCCGCCCGTTGCCTTTAGCGGCGCATGCTGGAACGGAAACGTCGGTGTCAGCCTGTCGCCGCTCACAAAGCCGTTGTCCTCCGGTCGCACGATCCGCCCCTCGTAGCTCTCCACGTCGCCGCGAGCGACGATCCAGTTGCGGCGCAGCCGCGGCAGGCCTGCCTCGATGCGGATCTCGGCATCGTCGGCGGTATAGGCGCCGGAAGAATCATAGACCGTGACCGGCGGTTCGCCCGAAGTCGGGTGCAGCGCGATCTCGCGCATCGGCACGCGGATATCCGGATAGAGGACGCCCGGCTTGTGGATCTTGCGGGAGGCCGGAAGCGGGCCTTGGGTGACCGTGAGGGCTGCGGGTTTGGTGGCAATATTCATGACGAGGCTCCAAGTTTGCGATTGGAGACCCAGTTCTGATGCCGGAAGGATGAAAGACGCTCCGCCAGGTGCTCACCGCACGGAATCCTGGCTTCGATATCTGCACCGTCCCTACGCCAGTATGAACTGGATCAGGTTCAACGGGTCACTGCGCCACAGCCGGCAAACCGGCCATCCAGCAGAATCTCAGCCCCTTGCGGGACCCCCCTGGTGAATGCCTAAGAGATAGCCATCGATCGGCCTTGGTCGTCAAGCGTGAATTCGCCCGTCGATGAAGATGCACCTATTGCGTGCATTCTCGAAATTGGTTCGATGCTAGCGGTCGGCTTTTTCCGGTGCTGCCCGCTCGGCGTAATCGGCGCGGTTGATGCCGTGGCGCTGAAGCTTGTCGTAGAAGGTCTTGCGCGGAATACCGAGCGCTTCGATGGTCGCCTTGACGTCGCCGCGCTGGGCGCGCAGCGCCTCCTTCAAGATCTCCGCCTCATAGCGTTCGAGCCGTTCCGGGAGCGCAAATCCGGGCTGTTCGGCGGGCGCAATCGGCTGTCCCAGCGGACCTTCGACACCAAGCGCCACGCGTTCGGCAAAGTGCGAGAGCTCGCGCACATTGCCCGGCCAGGCATGCGTCATCAGATGTCTCTGCACGGCCGATGTGACCACAGGCGCGTCGCGCTTGAAGCGCTCGGCCGCCCGGGTCAGGAAGTGCGAGAAGAGCAGCGGGATATCGTCCCGGCGTTCGCGCAGCGGCGGAATCGACAGTGTCACGACATTCAATCGGAAGTAGAGGTCTTCCCGAAAATCGCCGCGCTCGGCCGGGTTGCCGAGGTCGATCTTGGCGGCGGCGATGACGCGGATATCAACCGGACGAACCTGGTTGGTGCCAAGCGGCGTGATTTCGCGCGCTTCCAGAACGCGCAACATCTTCACCTGTGTTGCCGGCGGCATCGCCTCGATCTCGTCGAGGAACAGCGTGCCGCCGCTCGCATGTTCGATCCGGCCGATGCGCTTCTTCAAGGCGCCGGTAAAGGCGCCCGGTTCATGGCCGAACAGTTCGCTTTCGATCACCGTTTCCGGCAGCGCGCCGCAGTTCAGCGCCACGAAGTTGCCGTTGCGGCGTCGGCTCCAATTGTGGAGCAGCGTCGCCACAACCTCCTTGCCGCTGCCGGTTTCGCCGGCGACGAGCACGTCGACATCGGTATCGGCAATGTGCCGGATCGTCTGGCGCAGCCGTTCCATGACAGGCGTCTGGCCGATCAGCGGCAGGCTGTCACCGGCCGTCTCTGCCGCTCGCTTCAGCGCGCGGTTCTCCATCACGAGCCGGCGTTTTTCCAGCGCGCGATGCACGCTCTGCACCAGCCGGTCGGCGGCAAACGGCTTTGGAATGAAGTCGTAGACGCCATCCTGCAGCGCCTGCACTGCCATCGGGATGTCGCCGTGGCCGGTCACCAGGATCACGGGCAGGTCCGCATCGAAGGCGGCAATGCGACGATAAAGCACCAGGCCGTCCATTCCAGGCATGCGGATATCGCTGACGACGATACCGCCGAAGTCGGCATCAAGCCTTGCCAGCGCTTCGGCGGCGCTGGCAAACGAGGTGACGGCGAGGCCGGCGAGCTCCAGCGTCTGCGTCATCGCCTTGCGCAGATGGTTGTCGTCGTCGACGAGGTAGACGGTCGGCTGCATCGCTCAGGCCCTCTTCAGGCGAACCGTGAAGACGGTGCCCTTGTCGCTGGTTTCGACCGTGATGTCGCCGCCATAGTCGGCGACGATTTCCTTCGATATCGCAAGGCCGAGGCCGAGCCCTTCGTCCTTCGAGGTATTGAACGGCGTGAACAGATCCTCGTGGATATGCGGGGGGATGCCCGGCCCGTTGTCGGCAACGACGAGGGAGACGGTATCGGAAGGCCCGTCCTCGCAGCGCACACGGATCTCGGCGTCGCTGCGATCGCCGAGCGCTTCCAGCGCGTTCTGCAGAAGATTGATCAACACCTGTTCCAGCCGGATGCGGCTGCCGTAGACGCTGAGGCCATTTTCCGGCAGGTCGATGACGATCGCATCCATGCGGCCGGCAAAGCGGCTGCGCAGAAGCAGCATTGCGCCCTCGATCACGTCGCGCATCGGCGTCGGCTCGGCGACGAAGCGACCCTTGCGGGCGAAGCTTCTAAGCTCGTCGGTGATGGTGCCGACGCGGTCGGTGAGTTCGGCGATGCTGACGAGGTTTTCGACCGCCGTCTGCTGCTGGCCGCGATCGAGGAAGGTGCGGGCGTTGTCGGCATAGGCGCGGATGGTGGCGACCGGCTGGTTGATCTCATGGGCGACGCCGGCGGCCACCTGGCCGAGGATCGCCAACCGGTTGGCTTGGACCAGTTCCTGCTGCACCGCCTGAAGCTTCTCGCCGGTGCGCCTATGGTCGGCGATCTCCGTTTCCAAATGATCGCGTGCGAGGCTGAGGTCATGGGTGCGCTCCGCCACGCGGGCCTCCAGCTCGTCACGCGCGGCGCGATCCCTTGCGGATGCGAATGCCAGCGTCTGGCGGCGGCGCAGGAGGAAAGCGGCAAGCGCAAGCAAGGGGGCAAGGACCGCGAGCGCGATCAAACGCGCCTCGCGGGTCGCGGCCGAGATCGCGCCATCGAGCGGCGCCAGCTGCTCCAGCCGCCAGCTCGTGGTCGGAACCATGGTTTCGACCCGCAGGAACCGCCGTTCGCTATCGCCCGGCAGGAGCGCACGCAACTCGCTGGAACCGTCGCTGGTGGGCTCGATATCGCGGAAGGGCAGTGGCAGCAGCGAGGCGTCACCAAATTGCAGGCTGTCGCGGATCGCGGCGACGCGATCGCGCGGAATGGTTCTGGTCGTCATGAACCGCCAGGAGGGAAAACTGGTGATCAGCACGATGCCGCGCCGGTCGGTGACATAGACCGGCTTGCCGGAGGCGAGCCACTCGGCCTCGACATCGTCGAATTCGAGCTTGGCGACGACGACGCCGATCGCGCCGTTAGGGCCCTGGACCCGCCGTGAGATATAAAGGCCCGGCCGCTTGCTGACGTTGCCCATGGCGAAATGCTCGGCCTTGCCGTCGCGCATCGCCATGCGGAAATACTCGCGGAAGGCATAGTCGTTGCCGACGAAGCTCGTCGGCTCGCGCCAGTTGCTGGCAGCGACGGCAACGCCATCGGTGCCGATCACGTAGATGACGGCGGCGTCCGTGTTGGCGGCCAGCGCCTGCAGCTTCTCGTTCAATCGCTGCAGCGCCTCCGCGCTGCGGGTCGAAAGGGCTGCCTTCACCTCGACATCGTCGGCCAGCACCAGCGGCGTCGAGCGCTGGCGTTCGAGCACGGCGCGCAGCAGCGAGGCCTTCAGATTGGCGTCGGTCCGGCTTTGGGCGTCGACCGTTTCGAGCGCCCGGCTGCGGCCGTACTCGCCGGCGAGCAGGAGCGCGGCGACAAGCAGCGCCACGACGAGCCCGGCAAACACCAGCCAGGTGCGGCGCATGGACTGGTCGAGATCTGCCAGGTTGAGAGGGGCGGATGGGGTCTTGAACATGGGCCTGATTGTGCATGTTTTCGCCCATCGTTCCAGATGATTTGTGCGGAAATCCGCTCAACTCTTCGTGCCTGCCGAGCCGTCTCGTAGAAAAGAAAGACATCGATTCAACGGCTTGGCTCGCACCACTGCAAACTGGCACGACCGTTGCAAATGACATCCTCATGACAGCCCGAGCTGTCGCGCATCGGAAATTGACCCGGGAGGCCCGGCATGACGCCGGACTGGGTCCAGTGGAGGATCTCATGATTATCGACCAATCCGCGGAACCGCGCGGCAACACACCTTTCTATCGCCATCTCTATGTACAGGTCCTGGCGGCGATCGCCGCCGGCATCCTGCTCGGGCATTTCTATCCGTCGCTCGGCACCGAGCTGAAGCCGCTCGGCGACGCCTTCATCCGCCTCGTCAAGATGATCATCGCGCCGGTCATCTTCCTGACGGTTGCGACCGGCATTGCCGGCATGACCGATCTTGCCAAGGTCGGCCGCGTCGCCGGCAAGGCGATGATCTATTTCCTGACCTTCTCGACGCTCGCGCTGATCATCGGCCTGATCGTCGCCAATGTGGTGCAGCCCGGCGCCGGCATGCACATCGATCCGGCCTCGCTCGACGTCAAGGCCGTGACGACCTATGCCGAGAAGGCGCATGAGCAGACGATCACCGGCTTCCTGATGGGCATCATCCCGACGACGCTGGTCGGCGCCTTCGCCGACGGCGACATCCTGCAGGTGCTGTTCATCTCCGTGCTCTTCGGTCTATCGCTTGCCATGGTCGGCAAGAAGGCCGAGCCGGTCGTCGACTTCCTGCACGCGCTGACGCTGCCGGTCTTCAAGCTCGTCGGCATCCTGATGAAGGCCGCCCCGATCGGCGCCTTCGGCGCCATGGCGTTCACCATCGGCAAATACGGCGTCGGCTCGATCGCCAATCTGGCGATGCTGATCGGCACCTTCTACATCACATCCTTCCTCTTCGTGTTCATCGTTCTTGGCGCGGTCGCCCGCTACAATGGCTTCTCGATCGTTGCGCTGATCCGTTACATCAAGGAAGAACTGCTCCTGGTTCTCGGCACGTCCTCGTCGGAAGCCGCTCTTCCGGGCCTGATGAGCAAGATGGAAAAGGCCGGCTGCAAGCGCTCGGTCGTTGGTCTGGTCATCCCGACCGGCTATTCCTTCAACCTCGACGGCACCAATATCTACATGACGCTGGCCGCGCTCTTCATCGCCCAGGCGATGGATATCCCGCTGTCGCTCGGCGATCAGGTGCTGCTGCTTCTCGTCGCGATGTTGAGCTCCAAGGGTGCTGCCGGCATCACCGGCGCCGGTTTCATCACGCTGGCTGCGACGCTTTCGGTCGTCCCGGCGGTGCCGGTCGCCGGCATGGCGCTGATCCTCGGCATCGACCGCTTCATGTCGGAATGCCGCGCGCTCACCAACTTCGTCGGCAATGCGGTCGCCACGATCGTCGTTGCGAAGTGGGAAGGCGAACTGGATGAAGCGCAGATGGCCGCGGTCCTTGGCGGCCGTGCGCCGGAGGCGCTGCCGCAGCCGGCCTTGCAGCCGGCGGAATAAGTTTGCCTCCCAAGGCATGACTGCGGTAACGCAGTCCGACGCGGCGCGTGGCAACACGGGCCGGGTCGTCGTTTGCGGCTATTGGCCGCTCAGCGTCATCTTCGATGTGTCCGGCGCGCCAGCGTTCAAGAAGCCGATGAACTCCCGGAGCATCGGCACCCGACGCGGACGGAAGCTCTCCTCCGTCGTGCTGATATCGACGATGCGGTCGACGCGGAACTTGCGGTAACCTTCTCGAAGGCAGCACCAGGCGAGAAGCACCAGAACCCGTTCCAGATAGACGATGGCAAGCGGCAAAACCTGCCGGTCGGTCCGCTGCCCCAAGGCATCCACATAGCCGATGATGACGGCGCGTTCCTGCCAGGAGGCTTCGCGCAGCAGGGAGACATCGACGGGTGGCGGCCCTCTCCTGTCGAAGCGATAGACCTGCGAGACCGCATGAAGCGCCTGGCGTTGCAACCGATCGGGCAGTGTCGCCGTTATCTTGGAAAGGACGGCGCGTGCCGCCGCGGCAAGATCCGGCTCGCCCATATGCTGCACCTCGGCAAGGCCGAGCACCAGCGCCTCGATCTCCAGGCGGGTAAAGGTTTGCGGCGGCAAGGCGATATCCTCCGTCAGCCGGTAGCCGAAGCCGCGCTCGCCATCGATGACGGCGCCGGCGGCGCGCAGGCTGTCGATGTCGCGGTAGAGCGAGCGCAACGACACGCCGGTTTCCTCGGCAAGGTGGGCCGCCGTTACCGGGGAGGGGAGAGTGCGCAGCGCCTGGAGCAGGCGGAACAGACGATCGCTACGAGCCATGGCTGAAAGATAGACGAACCCTACTGACGAAAACTGGCAGTTGGGCGACTGTATAAGGTCGGCATCGACAAACGCAACCGAGGATCCAGACTATGCTGACACTCTTTCACGCCCCGCGCTCGCGCTCGTCGCGCATCATCACCCTGCTTCGCGAACTCGATGCTCTCGACAAGGTGGAAGTCGAGATCGTCGACATCACTCGCGGTGACGGCAGCGGTCGAAAGGATCCGGCGAACCCGCACCCGGAGGGTAAGGTGCCGCTGCTCGTTCATGACGGTGTGGTGCTCTGGGAAACCATTGCGATCATCCAATACCTGACCGACCTCTTCCCGGAAAAGAGGATGGCGCCGCATGCTGGCGATCCGCAGCGTGGCCGTTATCTCAGCTGGCTTGCCTGGTATGCCGGTGTGGTCGAGCCGGTGCTGATCGCGCAAGCCGCGGGGGTTTCGCATCCCTATTTCGACGCCACCTTCCGCGGCCCGACAGAGATGGCGGCACGCCTGGAAAACGCGTTGAAGGACAGTCCGTATCTGATGGGCGAGCACTATTCGGCGGCCGACCTGCTCTTGCATTCGCCCTTCGCCTGGTACCCCGCGGCAACGCCGGATAGCGCCGTCATCAAGGACTGGGTCGAGCGCTGTGGCGCGCGGCCGTCGCTGCAATGGACCGCGGATTTCGATGCCCGGGCGGCAGCGGTAGCCTGACGGCGCCGGCAACGCACCAACTCCGGCCCGGTTCTGGTCCGAAGGGGCATGGTGGCCCAAGGCTACTTCCGCTTGAGATTGATCTCGCTCGTGACGATCCGCTTGCCTGAAGCGGGATCGACGTCGATCGTCTTCAACTGCATCCCGTTGGTGCCGACCTTGCGTAAGGTCAGGTCGGCACTGCGGTCGCCATTGACTTCCTTCGCCCATCGAATGGTGAGGTTGATCGCGTCGCCGCGTCGTTTGCCGTTGAGCCCGGCGCGGCCGCCGCGGGGCCCGAGATAGGAGCCGCTATAGGTGGACCCGGTAAAGCGCAGCTTCGCGTCGATGGATCGCGAGATCAGCAACATGCCGCGGCAGACGCCCTCCATCGATAGAGCGGCGTCGCTCGCCTTGGAACTGAAGTTGCAGGAAATGTTCATCGGCGACATGTGGGCACGGATGCGCACCGTTCCGGTGCCTGCCCAATTGCCGCCGAGCGTCTTCAGGAACGCGCCCTCGTCTGCCCGTGAGGCACTCGTGGACGGCAAGATGAGTGCGGCCATCAGGAGCCATCGCCACATGCCTTGCACCTCCCATTTGCGTGGATGCTGCAACACCCCGTTGCCGCACATGAGCGTCAACGCAACATGTGGCGGCGAAGTTCCTCATTGGCTTCTTTATCTGGCCGGATCTTACGATCGATCAACAATCGGGCACGCATCCGGGCAGCCATCAAAATGTGATCCCTGGCGCTGTTTTATCAGATTTGCCTGCACGTGCGCTGCTGTTTTCAATTTCCCGTATTAACGTTGATCTCTGAAACAGCGTCTCGTCGTCCCCAT
Source organism: Ensifer adhaerens (assembly GCF_002007205.1). Taxonomy (GTDB): domain Bacteria; phylum Pseudomonadota; class Alphaproteobacteria; order Rhizobiales; family Rhizobiaceae; genus Ensifer; species Ensifer adhaerens_D. Next base: position 87,835 of record NZ_LAZS01000008.1, on the reverse strand, counting down.
CCGCAAAAACGGGTAAAGACTTCGTTACCTTGTAAGTATAGACCTCGATCTGCGCTGTCTGTCCGATTTAGCTATTGGCCACCGGGGCGGGAGGGGACTGGTTTATGTTCGGTGTCACATGTTTTTTGCTTTCTTCGACTGCTCGGGGTGGCTGGCTCCGCCTAAAGGCATCCGCCAACCACCGGTTCATTTCGATCGGTCCCACGCAGCGAACAGCGGCTAAGCTGTCTGGTGGCTGCCCGTGACGGCGCAATCCGAATGTGTCGGATCCACGCACGGCGAAACGCCGTTCACGCCTGCGCGGCTCGTCGGCGATCCGCTCTTTGGGGAGGCGTTGCGTCAGGCGGCCCTTCATATGGTTGCGATCCATGACGCCGCTCCGCGCATCGTGCGCTACACCGCCAGCCTGAGAAAATGGCTGCTCACCCAGGCCATCCTGACGCTGCATTTCGAGCGGCTGACCGATCCAACCCGCCCGGAGCTGACGACGGCAAGGCTGATCGACTTTATCGCCGGCAACAACGTTGCCAGCAAGAACACGGCGGCGGCGCACCTGGCCGAGATGCGCAACTATCGGCTGCTTCTCGATGCGGAGCAGGGTGGCGACAAGCGGATCAGGCCCCTGATCCTTTCCGATGTCGCCGAGGGCCTGATCCGGCAGTGGTTCGATGGGCACCTTTCGTCGCTCGACAGGCTCGACGAGGGAACACGGCTGGCGCAGTCGCAAATCCAGCCGACCTTGATGCATCACGTGCTGCCGCGAGCGATGCGGCGGCTCATCGCGGATCGCGCCTGGTGCGACCCACCCGAAAGCATCGCCTCTTTCGTCTCGACGGAGTCGGGCAGCAACATCCTGCACGATCTGGTGGCGCGGCTGCCGACGGGAGTCTTGCCCGATCAGCGGATTTGGGTTGGTCCCCTGAAGCTGAGGGAAATTACCAACCGCTACATCATCTCGCGCACCAATGCGCAACGGGTTTTCGGGCGCGCCGGGGACCTTGGAGTTCTCGGCTGGGAGAGTCCTGGCAGCCGCGGCCCTCTCTGGATCTCGCGTGGACTGGTCGACGAGTACCGTCATTGGCAAGCGGTCAAATTCGCGGCACTCGATGAGGCCTTCGCCTGGGCAACGTTGCAGGCGAGGTGAAAGGCGGGTGGTCTGAGCGCGTGCCGATTGTTGGTTGGTTGCGTACCGGTCGGCTGCTGTTTCAGGATCTGCTGACCTGCCTTGGCGCTGAATCCGCGGCGAACGGCAAGGAGCGGACCGGATACAGAACCCCCGCCCGCCTATAGGCCGTGCAGAACCTGCGTCGCCTTGACGGCAGCGGATGCCCGGTTCTCGACGCCGAGCTTCACATAGATCTGCTCCAAATGCTTGGTGACGGTGCGCGCGCTGAGGCCCAGGATCTCGCCGATGTCGCGGTTCGCCTTGCCCTTGGCGATCCAGAGCAGCACTTCGGATTCCCGCTGGGTCAGCGTGAAATGCTGCCGCAGCACCGCATCGTCGGAGCGGCGATTTTCGGCGGTCAGGCGGAAGAGATGTTCGTTCGGGCCGATGGAGCCGAGGAAGGATATCTGCAGAGCCGACTGGTCGGGCTGGTCGAGCGTGAAGGTGCCGTCCTCGGGCGCGCCCGAGCGGGGCCGGTTTGCCATCCAGTCCGCAATGCGTCGGGTGACGATCGCCAGGCCGTCGTCGCGTCCGGTTGCGGCGTTGACCAGGCGGGTTGCCTGCGGCGTCGACCAGCACACGCCTCCCTCGCTGCGCACGGCGAGAAGATGGCGGCCGGCCGCGTCGAGCGCGACCCTTGCACTCTGGGCGGAACGGGCATTGGAGAGATGGACGCGGATGCGCGCCCTGAGTTCATCGATGTTGATCGGCTTGGTCAGATAGTCGACGCCGCCCGCATCGAGCGCGCGCACGACGTGCTCGGTCTCGGTCAATCCGGTCATGAACAGCACCGGCGTCTGGCCGACGGCAGCATTGGCCTTGAGGCGGCGGCAGGTCTCGAAACCGTCGATTCCGGGCATGATGGCATCGAGCAGGATGACGTCGGGCGTGATGCGCTCGGCAATCGAAAGTGCGGCGCTGCCCGACGTCGCGATCAGCACGGAAAAGCCCGATTGCTCCAGCGCTTCCGTGAGGAAGCCGAGCGCCTCCGGTGAATCGTCGACGAGAAGCACGATGTCGCGGGGGTCGTTGGTCTCAGCCATGGGCATCGTCTCCGTTGATTTCCTTGTTCCTGAGGAAGGCGTCGTAGCCCGAAAGGTCGAAGGCCTGAACATAGGCGCGGGCGGCTTCGGCGAAAGGCTGGTGTTCCGGCTGCAGGGCGATCTCCGTCAGCTTGGCTTCGATGCCCCTGACGTAGCCGATCTCGCCGAGGCGGATCAGTTCTTCCACGTGGTATGCGTCGGGGCGCATCAGCGGTCTCACAACCTGTGCCGGGCTGGCTTGCTTCTCCTCCCCCTCGTGAACCCAGGTGAGGCCCAGATGCACGGCGAGCTTGTCTGCGAGCTGCCCGACGGCGAAGGGCTTGGCGAGCGTGTCGTTGTGGCCGCGGAGGCCCGCGGTCGCCGACCCGTCGCCGATATTGGCCGACAGCATGATGATTGGCGCGATCTGCCCGCTTTCTCGCAGTTGCTCGACAAGCTCCCAGCCGCTCATGCCCGGCATCGAGATGTCGATCAGGAAGAGGTCGGCGCCAACGTCTCGAGATAGCGCCAGGCAATCGGCTCCGGACGCGGCGGCAACAACCGTGAAGTCCATCGGCACGAGAATCTCGCGCATCAGCGCGCGGTGGTCGGCATTGTCGTCGACGACGACGATGGTGCGCCGCGGTCCGAGATAGGAGGTGATGCGGCGAAGGGCTGCGGGAGGTAGCGGACGATCGACCGCCGACAGCATCAGCCGCACGCGGAAGGTGGTGCCTTGGCCAAGCGTGCTGGTGACGGCGATCTCGCCGCCGAGCGTCTGCGTCAGAAGCCTTGTGATGGTCAGCCCCAGGCCGAGGCCGGGCATGCTGCCTTGATGTTCGGCCTCGCCGCGCTGGAACGGGTCGAAGATGCGCGGCAGGTCCTTGTCGGCAATGCCGCGGCCACTGTCGGCAATCGTGAAGGTCGCCACCTGGCTGCGATAGGCGACATCCAGGCGGATGCCGCCGCGCTCGGTGAACTTCAAGGCGTTGGAGAGGAGATTGACGAGGATCTGGCGCAGGCGCTTCTCGTCGGTCTTCACATAACGTGGCAGGCCGCTAGCGCGTTCATGATCGAAGCTGATGCCCTTTGCCAGCGCCTGCGGCCGGAACATCTCGACGATCTGGTCGAGGAAATCGAAAATGTTGATCTCGTTGGAATAGACCTGCAGCTTGCCGGCCTCGATCTTGGAGATGTCCAGCAACCCGTCGATCAGGCCGGAGAGGTGATCGGCGCTGCGCTTGATCACCTTGATCGCGCCCTGACGCGCCGGCGGAATGGTCTCGTCGCGCTCCAGCACCTGAGCATAGCCGAGCACGGCGTTGAGCGGCGTTCGAAGCTCGTGGCTAAGGCCGACGACATAGCGGCTCTTGGCGCGGTTGGCCGCTTCCGCGGTTTCCTTCGCCTGCTGCAGCGCCGCGTCGGTCTTCTTGTGCGCGGCAATTTCTTTCAGCAGCAACGTGTTCTGGCGCGAGGATTCTTCCTCGGCGACCACGCGGCTGTCATGGGCGAGCACGTAGAACCACGAGACGATGCCCGCGAGCACGGCAAAGACGAAAAAGACGATGGCGACGGTGCGCTCGACCACCGCCGCGACCTCGGGGGATGCGCCGGCGGTCTGATGCGCGATCATTGCCAGGATGAGGCCGATGCCGGCGATCGACAGGACTGCAGAGATGGCGTAGCGGCCAAGCCGCGTCGCGAGCTTCTCGGTGACGGTGCGAGGAAGCAGCGTGCTGGCGACGGTCGCGACCTGCGCGTTGAAGCGCGCCTTCGGCTTGCACATGTCGTGGCAGCGGCTGTCGAGCGAGCAGCAGAGCGAACAGATCGGTGCGGCATAGGCCGGACACCAGGCCATGTCCTCCGGCTCGAACGGATGTTCACAGATGGAGCAGGTGATCTCAGTCTGGTTCACCCAACTCCGGCGTGGCTTGCGGGCGAGGTAGAACTTGCCGTCCGTCAGCCAGGCGATCGCAGGCGATGCGATGAAGGCGACGACCAGCGCGATATAGGGAGCAAGCGAGGCGGCGATTTCCCCGAAGGCGCCGAAATGGGCCGCCAGCGCCACCGTTGCCGAGATCGCCATGGCGCCGAGGCCGACAGGGTTGATGTCGTAGAGATGGGCGCGCTTGAACTCGATGCCGGGTGGTGACAACCCCAGCGGCTTGTTGACGAAGAGGTCGGCCGAAATCGTGCAGAGCCAGGCCATGGCGATGATCGAGAAGACGCCGAGCGTTTCCTCGAGCAGCCGGTAGATGCCGAGCTCCATCAGAAGAAGCGCGATCGCGACGTTGAAGACCAGCCAGACGACCCGGCCCGGGTGGCTATGGGTCAGCCGCGAGAAGAAGTTCGACCAGGCGAGCGACCCGGCATAGGCGTTCATCACGTTGATCTTTAGCTGCGACACGACAACGAAGGCGACCATCAGCAGCAGTACCGCCGTTTCCGACGGGATCATGTAGCCGAAGGCGGTGTAGTACATCTGTGCCGGATCGGCCGCCCGGGTCGAGGGCACGCCGGTCGAAAGCGCCAGCACCACAAGGAACGAGCCGGCGAGCAGCTTCGGCGCGCCGACGATCACCCAGCCGGAGCCGGCGAGGAAGACGGCGATGCGATGATGCAGCTTGCGCTGCCCATCTGGTGGCAGGAAGCGCAGGAAGTCGACCTGTTCGCCGATCTGCGCCATCAGCGCGAAGATCACGGCAGATGCCGCGCCGAATTCGACGAGGTCAAAAGGCGCGACGGTTCCGGGCGGGCCTGAGGCGTGATGCATGCCCGAATAGGCAAGCCAGGTGCCGACCTTCTCCCAGTCGGCAAAGGCGATGAAGACGAAGGGCAGGACGTTGAGTACGATCCAGAAGGGCTGCGTGACCAGCTGGAACTTGCTGATCAGCCGCACGCCGTGGGTGACGAGCGGAATGACCATGACGGCGCTGACGATGTAGCCGATCCACAAGGGGATGCCGAGCGCCAGTTCGAGCGCCCCCGACATGATCGACGCCTCGATCGCAAAGAGGATGAAGGTGAAGCTCGCATATATCAGCGAGGTGACGGTCGAGCCGATATAGCCGAAGCTGGCGCCGCGGGTGAGAAGATCGATGTCGACCCCGTGGCGGATGGCATAGCGGCTGATCGGCAGCCCGACCGTCAGGATCATCAGGCTGGCAACGACGATCGCGACGATCGCATTGGTCGTGCCGTAGGACATGGTGATCGCGCCGCCGATCGCTTCCAGTGCCAGGAAGGAGATCGCGCCGATGGCCGTCTGGGAAATGCGCTCGGAGGAGAAACGTCGGGCGCTCTTGGCGGTGAAGCGCAGCGCATAGTCTTCAAGCGTCTGGTTGGCGACCCAACGATTGTACTCCCGCCTGATGGGAATGATGCGCTGGCGCGCCGCCATGGGTGTCCTAACGTGCTGTCGAGGAAGACTCTGCCTTTTTTCTTAGCACGGAAGAATTCTGCTTAAAATTGCTGCAAATAAAAAATCTGCACAGACGGTGAGAGCACGACGCGGCTGCCGTTCGCCGGCCGCCGGAGGCTGTGCAGGTGCTTGATGATGCGATTTCGAAGCGAGGCCGGAAACCGCCGTCAGACGGAGCGGCAATAGATCGGATTGCTGATCGCGCGGCGGATGGTTCGGCTTGCGAGGTCCTCTTCGGAAAGCTGCCAGGGCAGGGTCTTGCCGGCAAGCGCATCCCGGAACGCATTGACGATCGTCTCGCGGCTTTCGACGGCGGCGATCTCGGTGCGGAGAAAACGGTCCGGCGAACCGGCATAGTGGCCGATCCAGTCGTCGGCTTCGATGATCTCTTCCCCAACGATGCCGGAGGCATCCAGCCATAGGAGGTTGTCGCCCCTGGCGCCGCGAACCACGACCTTAGCGGTCACCGGGCCGGTCACCGTCGATCCCATGGGCTGGCCGTTGGCGATGAGTTCCAGATGTGGCCCGGTCGGGCTCTCGGTCACGTAGCCACGGCCGGACTTCATGGCGCAGAGCACGGCGTCTTCTGAGAGTTCTTCCAGATAGAGGACTGTCGTCGGGCGGGCGAGCACCAGCGGGCCCTCGGGCATCAGCCGCGCCGGCTGGTGGTAATCGCTGCCGCCGATGGCGGAGATTTTCAGGCCCGACGCCAGCCGTTGCTGGTAGCGCTCCAGTGACACCCAGTTCCAGGCGAGCCAGTGGGATTGCCAGACCTCCATGCAGTCGATGTCAGGCAGGTCGTAGTCCCAGGGGATCGTCGGCTTGTCGTGGTTGATCGAGAGCAGCCCGCTGCGCTCGTGCACGAGGCGCGCGAGCGTATGGGCGTGTTCCGGCTTCGTCATGCGGAAGTCGATCCAGTCGTCGACGCCGAAGACATTGGCATGGCCGACGGCGGTGGTGATCTCCATGGCGCGCACGAAGACGAGGTCTGAAGATGAGTGCGGATGAAAATAGCGGCGCTGCGTGATGGTGTTGTGGTCGGCGACAGCGAGGAAATCGAGACCCGCCTGCTTTGCTGCCGCATGCAGCAGTTCGGGGGAGCCGGCGGCATCCGAATGGAAGGTATGGCAGTGCAGGTCGCCGCGATACCATCCGGCCTGTTTGCGCACCGGAAACTGTCTCGTCGGCTGCGGTGCGACCGGGCGCGGGCTTCTGTCGAAATCGACCGTTACGTGGACGTCGGCACCCTCTGCGGGGACCTTGTAGAGGCCGAGCATGACCTTCCATTGCCCTGATGATATCTCGCCGTGGATATAGCCGGGAGTGGCGTCGTCGGTGGCGATGAAGAAACGGTCACGTGCGCCGCCGCTCCAGCCGCGAAAGCCCGTTTCGCTGGGGTAATCGGCCGCCTGCGGATCGAGCGCGCCGAGATCGATAATGCACTGCTCGGATTTCGGATAGCCGAGCGTCACGTCGATCCGCGTCACGCCTTCAGGCACGTCGAAGGGTACGTAAAAGTAAGGATTGGCCGCCTGATGCTTGCGGCTGATCCGCACGGAAAATTCCTGCATGGCGGCCTCAGCGCTCGTCGGCCGCCGGAATGCGCGCTCCGGTGTCGTCGAAGAGCGTTATGTGCTTCTGGTCAAAGGAAAGATGCACGGACGTTCCGACCTTGATCTCGTCGTCGGTAAAGATGCGCGCGGTGACGCGGCCGTTGTCGCCGCGCTCGAGGGTGACGAGGCTTTCCGGTCCCATGTTTTCGTTGGCGAAGAGGTCTCCTGAAACCACGTTCCGGTCGCTTGGCTCAGCGATGCGAAGATGTTCGGGGCGGACGCCGAGCGTCATCCTGCCTGATTTCGCCGCCTTGGCGATGGCGTCGGTGAGCGCGATCGGCGCAAGTTGAAGGCCGTCGGCTCGAAGATGCAGGGCGCCTTCGCCGATGGATGCCTCGACGGGGACGAGGTTCATCGGCGGATTACCGACGAAATTGGCGACAAAGGTCGTCGCTGGCCGGCGATAAATCTCGATCGGCGGTGCGAACTGCACGATCCGGCCCTTGTCCATGACGGCGATGCGGGTGGCGAGCGCCATGGCTTCGGCCTGGTCGTGGGTGACGTAGACGGCGGTCATGCCCATGTCGCGCTGCAGGTGGTTGAGGAAGCCGCGTGCTTCGAGACGGAGTTTCGCGTCGAGGTTCGAAAGCGGCTCGTCGAAAAGGTAGACCTCGCTCGGATAGACGAGCGCACGTGCCAGCGACGTGCGCTGCTGCTGGCCGCCGGAGATCTGGCTGGGCAGCCGCTTCATCAGGTCGCCGATCTTCAGCACATCGGCCACTTCCTTGGCGCGGGCGTGGCGCTTGGTCTCCTGCTCGCCGCGCACCTTCAAGGGATAGGCGATATTGTCGGCGATGTTCATGTGCGGATAGAGCGCGTAATCTTGGAAGACCATGGAAATGCCGCGGTCCTTCGGATGCAGATAGGTAACATCGCGGCCCCCGATCATCACCCGGCCGGAGCTCGGTGTTTCGAGGCCCGCGATCATGCGGAGACTTGTCGTCTTGCCGCAGCCGGAGGGGCCAAGCAGGCAGATGAACTCGCCATCGGCGATCTGGAAGCTGATGTCGGGCACGGCGACGAAGGCGCCGAAGCTCTTGGAGATGTTCTGGAATTCGACAGAGGCCATGGCGGGTTCCGATTACGACTTGATGCCACCGAAGAACCGGAAACCGAATTTCCAATTCACGAGGAGATAGAGGGCGATCACCGGCAGCGAATAGATCAGCGAATAGGCGGCGAGCAGCGTGACGATCGGCGTGCCCGCTTCCGAATAGAACGAATAGATGGCGACGGATGCCGGCATCAGCTTGTCGCTGCGAAGGAGGATGAAGGGGATGAGGAAGCTGCCCCAGATGTTGACGAAGGCCCAGACGACGACCACGACGATGCCCGGCCGGATGACCGGCAGAGCCACGTCGAAGAAGGCCTGGAGCGGCGAGGCGCCCGCAACCATCGCGCTTTCCTCGTAGGAGCGGGGGATCGCGTCGATGAAATCGCGAAGAATGAACATCGCCGTCGGCAGCAGCCCACCGGCAAAGACGAGGATGACGGCGAGATGGGTATCGATGAGGCCTGCCGCCGAGATGATCAGGAAGATCGGCACCATCGCCGCCGAGCCCGAGACCACCGAGGAGAAGAGGAGGAGGATGTAGGTGACCGCGCCCTTGCCGGGGATCGGCGAGCGCGACAGCGCATAGGCGGCAAGGGTTGCCGCGGCACCGACCAGCACCACCCCGCCCGCGGCCTGGATGAGGCTGTTGAGCAGCGCCTGCATGGCGAAGGTGTTCTGGAACACGGTCGCGAAGTTCGACAGCGTGAAGGGCGAGGGGATGGCAAGCCCGAGTTCGGCGCGCGCGTTGAACGGCGCAAAGAAGAACCAGACGAGCGGCAGCGCAAAGACCGTGCCGAGGAAGGTGGCGGCGGCGGCAAAGACCGTGCGTCGCACGAAGATGTTCTGAGCCTTCTTCTGCATCATTCCGCCTCCGCCGGCTTCTTGTGGGCAAGGCGAAGATAGACGAGCGCGAAGGCGAGGTTGATCAGCATGATGACCACGCCGACGGCGGCGCCCTTGCCGAACTCGAAATCCTTGAACGCGATGCGGTAAGTGTAGATCGACAGGATCTCGGTCCGGTAGGACGGCCCACCATGGGTCAGCAGGAACGGCGTGAAGACGTTGAAGGTCCACATGGTGATGAGGATCAAATCCGTGACGACGTGGCCGCGGATCAGCGGCAAGGCGATGTCGCGCAGCTTCTGCCAGGAGGTGGCGCCGGCGACATCGGCCGCCTGGAAATAGCTTGGCGGGATCGACTGGAAGGCCGAGTTGAACAGCATCATCGAGAAGGCCGCACCCCGCCAGGTGTTGAAGAACACGATCACCCAGAAGGGCTGCTGCAGCAGCCAGTCGCCCGGCGGCAGGCCGAGGCCGCGCAGGATCATGTTGAGCGTGCCGTTGTCGTAGTCGAGGAAGGCGAACCAGGCGAAGCCGATCACCACTTCAGGCAGGATCCAGGCGGCGATGACGGCCGTCTGCAGAAAGGATTTCAGCGTCGGCGTTACCGACTGGCTGAGCCAGGCGAGCAGCAGCCCGAGCAGCGCCTGGCCGATGAGGGCCGAGAGCAGCACGAACTGGATCGTCAGGATCAGCGAGAAGCCGAACTGGCCGCGGGTGAAGAAGGTCGTGGGATTGAAGAGGGCGAAATAGTTCTGCAGGCCGACGAAATCAGGGTCGACGGCCGTGCGCCCAAGCAGCGTCCGGTTGGTGAAGGAGACGAAGATCACCCAGAAGAAGGGAATGATGACGAAGACCCCGACGAGGGCCGAGGCTGGCGCGAGGAAGAGCGCGCCGGCGCGCGTCGAAAGCAGTGAGAACTTCTTCATGCTCGTGTCATGGCCCTTGTCCTGGATCGTACACCCGGCCGCCTAAAGGAGGCCGGATGCTCTGGTCGCCGGATCAGAGGCGGGGTCCGGGCGGCCCGGATCCCGCACCGCATTCTAGAGCGTGCTGACGGTGTTTTCTTCGCCGACGATGGCGATGACGGCCGCCTTGTACTGGGCCATCGCATCCTCGGGCGAAAGTTCGCCGGAGACGACGCTTTCGGTCATGCGCTGGATCTCGGTCGAGACCTTGTTGTAGTTCGCGTCGTTTGGACGTGCCGTGGTGATCGGCAGCAGGGTCGTTGCCGTCTCGGTCAGGAACGGCGAATTCGGGATCGCCACGTCATCGCGAATGCGGATCGCCGGCTGGATCTCCTGGAAGGCGTCGAGCTGCTCCTTGCTGTTCATGAACGAGAGCAGCGCCCAGGATTCGGCAGGCGCGTCCGTATGCGGATTGATGACGAAGCCGGTGCCGCCGGACATCGTGACGAAGTCCTGGCCACGCAGGCCCTTGCCCGGTGCCGCGGCGGGCATCTTCTTCCAGGTCATGGTGCTGTCGCGGTCGGCGACGGCGAATTCGGCGCCGGGCGCCGTGACCGAGCGATAGAACCAGTCGCCTTCAACCAGCATCGCCGTCTTGCCGTCGCGGAAATTGGCGAAGGTGCGGTTGCGGCCGTCCGCCAAAAGCTGCGCGCGCTGGTCGCCGAGCTTTTCGTCGACATAGATGGTCTTGTAGAGCTTAAGCGTGTCGAGGATGCCCTGGCTCGAAACGATGTACTTGCCGCTGTCGTCGGTGACCTGCTCGCCGGTGCCGAGCAGCGCCATCCAGTAGCCCTGCATGGTCGTCGCCTCGCCCATGGAGACGCCGGCGTTGAGCTGCAGCGGGAAGCTTTCGGGGGCTGCGGATTTGATCTTGCGGGCAGCCTCAAGCAGCTCCTCCCAGGATTTCGGCTGCCAGTTGTCGGCATCGAGGCCAGCCGATTTGAAGAGGTCCTTGCGCACGAAGATCATGCGCGCGTCGGTGCCGAGTGCAATGCCGTAGGGCTTGCCCTGGTAGCTCATCAGCGCCTTTGTGCCGTCGGAAATATGCTGCCAGCCTTCCCACTTCGGCACGTCCGGGCCCGCCACTTCCTCAAGCGACTTCAGGAGATTGCCCTGAACGAAGCTCGGGATCAGGAAGCCGTCGAAGCCGGAGACGTCAGGGCCGGCACCGGTCGAAAAGTCGAGCGCGAGCTGCTGCGTCAATTGCTCGTCCTCGCCGCCGAACTGGGTGAGCTTGACGGTGACGTCCTTGCCCTCGGCCTTCATCTTTTCGGTAAAGGCCGGAATGACCTTCTTTTCGATCCATTCGGCCATGCCGCTGTTCACGCCGCCGACGACGCAGCGGCAGGTGATGTTGAGTTCGGTGGCGCTCACTGGTGCTGCAAAAGCGATGGCCGCGGCTGCGCTGAGCAATAGGGAATGAAACCTGGTACGCATGTTTTCTCCTCCCGATAGGTCCGTTCAAGGACCTGAATGTCTGGTGCGACAGTCCGTCCCTCCTCCAGGTCCGGCGTCCCGACGACGGTCAAGAATGAACACGCTTTCATTTTTGTCAACATGGATCACGCATTCCCTTCGTAAATATCGGCAGAATATCTATCCCACTTGACGAAATCGTCGCGTTGCTCTCTTTTGTGAATGAACACGTTTTCATTTTGTGACGGATAGATGAACGATCGCGCCGACAAGAAAGCCGCCCGAGCCACTGCAGACCAGGTGGCGCGCGAGGCCAATGTTTCCCGTGTGGCGGTATCGCGCGCCTTCAACCCGAACGCGTCGCTGAAGCCGGAAAAACGCGATCGCATTCTTCAGGTGGCGCGCGAACTGAACTACACGCCCGACATGGCGGCGCGCTCGCTGGTGACCGGCCGCTCGCATCTCGTCGGCATGATCGTGCCCGACGTGTGCAGCCCCTGGGAAAGCCAGGAGATCGATGCGCTGACGACGGCGCTGCAGGCCGAAGGCTTCGCGACGCTGCTCTTCAAGGTGAAGGCCGATTTCAGCATGGATCCGCGGCTCTTGACCTATATGCGCGGCTTCAATCCGGACTCGGTGATTGCCTTTACCGAGAACATCCTGCCGGATGTGCTCTGCGGCTTCCTCGATCGCGCTGTGCCGATCTACGTGATCTATGACGACGTCGCGCAGTTTGCGGGCGCTGCGTCCGGCACGCTCTACGACCGGCTGCTCGTTCGCCAGAAAAACGGCATCGAGCAGGCAGTGGCCCTGCTTCAGGGCTATGGCGCGCGCCGCATCGCCTATCTCGGCGGCAAGGCGCAGTCGCTTGCCAATGCCGAGCGCGAGCGCACGCTGAAGGAGACGCTGGCCGAACGCGGCATGGATGCGCCGATCGTGCTTGCGGGCGATTACACCTATGACACCGCCTATCGGGCGACACTCGATCTCTTTCGCATCGGCGAGGGCGCCGATGCGATTTTCGCGGCCAACGACGTCGGTGCCTTCGGCGCGATCGATGCGCTGCGCCACGAACTCGGCCTATCCGTACCCGAGGACGTCAAGGTCGTCGGCTTCGACGACATCCCGCAGGCGCACTGGAAAAGTTACAACCTCACCACCGTGCGCATCGACCTCGACGAGCGGGTGCGCGCACTCGTGCGTCTGATCCTCATGCGGCTGAGGGCACCCGATGCCGCGCCGCTTACCGAGACACTCAACACCCGCCTGATCGTGCGGGGCACCGTCGGCTGAAGGTAGCGAACATGACCGAAAAACGCATCCACGTCGTCTTCAAGACCCATCTCGACATCGGTTTTACCGATCATGCCGAGAAAATCCGAAAGCAGTATCACGAACGTTTCATTCCGCAGGCGATCGAGACCGGGGCGCATTTCTTCAAGGAGAATCCGGACGAGCCGTTGTTCGTCTGGACGACCGGCGCCTGGCTGATCTCTGACCATCTCAATTCACGCTCGAAAGAGGAAGTCGCGCGGCTGGAGCAGGCGATCGAGCGCGGCCTGATCCGCTGGCACGCACTGCCCTTCACGACCCATACGGAGCTGATGTCGCCGGACCTGTTCCGCGCCGGGCTCTCCTATGGGCAGGAGCTCGACCGGCGTTTCGGCCTGAAGACGATCGCCGCCAAGATGACAGACGTGCCCGGCCATACGCTCGGCATGGTGCCTCTGCTGGCTGAAGCCGGCGTGCGTTTCCTCCATATCGGCGTGAACTCCGCTTCGCCGCCGCCGGAAATTCCTGACGTTTTCCGCTGGCGGGCGCCCGGCGGCAAGGAGATCGTCGTCATGTATCAGCGCTCCTATGGCGAGACCTATTTCCCCGAGGGCCTCTCCGATGGCCTGAGCTTTGCCCACACCAGCGACAATATCGGCCCGCAGAGCGTGTCACAGACGGCCGAGGCCTATCGCGAGATCCTGAAGCGCGAGCCTGATGCCACCGTGCGGGCGGCGACGCTGGAGGACTACGGCACGCTGATGTGGGAGGCGCGCGAACGTTTCCCGGTGGTGGAGAAGGAACTCGGCGACAGCTGGATTCACGGCAGCGGCACCGATCCGGAAAAGATCGCCCGCTATCTGGCACTGCAGCGGCTCTATGATCGTTTCGCCGCGGAGCGGATGACGGCAAACCGTCAGGCTTTCGGCCGCAAGCTTGCGCTGGTCGCAGAACACACCTGCGGCGTCGACATCAAATCCTTCCTGCGCGACGAGAAGGCCTGGGCACGGCCGGCTTTCGAGGCGGCGCGAAAATCCGATCCACGCTTCCACTACACCGAGGCTTCCTGGGCGGAGCAGCGCGCCTATCTCGACCAGGCGGTTGCCGAACTTGAGGCCGAGGATGCGGCGCGCGCCGAGGCGGCCCTGGCCGAGATCGCCGTTCCGTCACGTCCGGAGGCGACCGGAGCCGCCACGCGGCTCGATGTCGGCGGCTGGATCATCGAACTCGATCCGGCAACCGGCGACGTTGCCGCTCTCACCGCGCCCGACGGCCGGACGATCCGCGGCGCCAACGGCTCGCTGATCGCCTATCGCTATGAAAGCTACGATGCCGGCGACGTGCGCCGCCACATGGATACTTACCTCACCCAATGGATGGACTGGGCCGTGCTCGACCACGACAAGCCGGGGCTGGCGCATGTCGCCGAAGCGCGCTCGGACGTCCATCGCCCGAAGTTCCGCGGCACGGCAGGTACGTCTGTCATCGCCACGATGACGTCCGAGGCGGTCGAGCGCTTTGGCGCGCCGGCGGAAATCGTCATAGCCTTCTCCGGCGGCAAGGACGGGCTCGACATCCGGCTGACGCTTTATGACAAGAATGCCAACCGCATGCCGGAGGCAAGCTTCCTGTCGTTCACCCCGGAGGGGCAGACCGCGTGGGATGTGCGCAAGATGGGGCACTGGCACGCGACCGACAATTTCGCCCGCGCCGGCGGCGCCCAGTTGCAGGCGGTCACGGCCGTCAAGGGGCAACTGGCGGGCGGTGCGGAGCTCATGGTCGAAAACCTCGACACGCCGCTGGTGGCGCCGCAGTCCTGGCCGTTCATGGCCTTCTGCAAGGACCTGCCCGATTATTCCGCGGGTGTCCGCTTCAACATCCACAACAACAAATGGGGCACCAACTTCCCCATGTGGTGGGGCGGTGATTTCACCACGCGCTTCAAGCTTCGCTTCAGCGGTCGGTGATCGTCAGCGACTGCGGAGCGACGGAAGGCTCGTCCTCGTTCGGGCGGGCCGACCCGGTCTCCCGGTGAAGACACCAGATGTCGACCGGAAGGCGACGACCTGGCAGCACGACCGCCTCGTGCGATATCCATGCGGCTTCAGGCGCTGGTGCTTGAAGCCGGCAGATCAGCGAGGCCGAGACGACGAGCGGCACCTGCAGCGTCTTGGTCATGGATTCCAGGCGCTGGGCGACATTGACCGCGTCGCCGATGACGGTGAACTCGCTGTGGCAGCCGCTGTCGAGAACGCCACCGACGACGGTGCCGTAGTGCAGCCCGATGCCGGCATCGAGGACAGGGTGGTTGTTGCGCGCGTTGTGGTTCTTCCAGTCCGCAAGGATGTCGACGAGATCGAGCGCGCAGGCAAGTGCCCTGTCGGCGTCGTCCTCCTTCGGTCTCGGCTGGCCGAAGACCGCCATGACCCCATCGCCGATGAACTTGTCGACGGTGCCGCCGTGTTCGAAGATCGTCTGCGAGACGAGTTGGCGATATTCGGCAAGCACGAAGGCGAGCTCAGGCGCCGGTGCCGCCTCGGCGAAGCTGGTGAAATCGCGCAGATCGACGAACATGATCGCGGCGCTGCGTCGCTCGAGCCCGAGTACATCGCCTTTCTCCTGCAGGGCGGAGACCACCAGCGGTGAAAAGAAGCGCGAGAGATTTTGCCGTCGCTGGTCTGCCTTGAGCGCTTCCTTGCGCGTCCGGTCGTGGTCGCGCGCTAGAAGATAGATGGCAAAGGCGGTGAAGCCAAAGCTGACGGTCAGGCCGAGATCCTGGTTGAAGAATGCCCCGAGCAGCGAAAGCGGTCCAGAGGCATCGTGCCTTGCGGCAGTCATCGCCAGCATCGTCACCCAGGCTATGAGCACGATGGCGGAAAAAAGGAGGACGAGGCGTCGCTCCAGCTTGAGTCCGACATGGACGAGCAGGATGAAGGCGACGACGAGGCTGGTCGTCGTCAGATTGTGGTTCGCTGTCACCGGGCCGGCCAGAATATGGGCGTAGAGCAGCAGCGCGACCAAGAGCGCATCGAGAACGACGAAGAGGGTCGTCAGCCAGGAGCGGCCGGGCAGATAGCGTGCCGTCGCCACCGAAGCCACGCTGATGGCGAGATAGCTGACGACGACGACCGCGTGCATGCGTTCCGCGCCCGCGTTGCCGCCGAGCAGCAGACTTGCCAGCAGGATTGCGAAAGCAACGAAGCGCAAGGTGAGCGAGCGTTTCTCCCGGGCCGTATCCCAATGCGGATGAAGTGAGGACGTCATGTCTTTCGGCATTCCCCTGCGTCGGTGGGCCGGCGATAGCCGCCCTGCTGCCAATCGATTCGCGTCGAATATGTGGCGTGGCCGCAAGCCGGCTGCCACGCGGTCAGATCCGTTCTAGGGCTTCCAACGGAGGGAAGGTCAAGCCCGACGTCATCGCTGCGCTGAGGCCGCCCGCGAACGAACCGTCGCACCGTTCCTCTTTGCCCCCGGCGCCTACGTAGAATGACGTATGTGCAGTGCAGCGTGGCTGTCCGATGATCCCCTTAAGCAGCGGCTAGAAGCACCGAAAGGCCAGTTGCTCCAGAACGAGAGGGGTTCCATCAGATGACTATCAAGACAAGCGTGACCGGCGCATTCCTGGCCGCCATCCTGTCGACCACGGCTTTCAGCGGCGCTTTCGCCGCTGACGACACGATCAAGGTTGGCATCCTGCATTCGCTCTCCGGCACCATGGCGATCTCCGAGACGACGCTGAAGGACGCCATGCTGATGCTGATCGACGAGCAGAACAAGAAGGGCGGCCTGCTCGGCAAGAAGCTCGAGGCCGTCGTCGTCGATCCCGCGTCCGACTGGCCGCTGTTTGCCGAAAAGGCGCGCGAACTGGTCTCGGTCGACAAGGTCTCGGCGGTCTTCGGCTGCTGGACCTCGGTATCGCGCAAGTCGGTTCTGCCGGTGTTCGAGGAGTTGAACTCGATCCTCTTCTATCCCGTCCAGTATGAGGGCGAGGAAAGCCAGCGCAACGTCTTCTACACGGGGGCGGCGCCGAACCAGCAGGCGATCCCGGCCGTCGACTATCTGATGGAAAACGAGAGCGTCGAGCGTTGGGTGCTCGCGGGCACCGACTATGTCTATCCGCGCACGACCAACAAGATCCTCGAAGCCTATCTGATCTCCAAGGGCGTGAAGCCCGAGGACATCATGATCAACTATACGCCCTTCGGTCACTCCGACTGGCAGACGATCGTTTCCGACATCAAGAAGTTCGGCTCGGCCGGCAAGAAGACCGCCGTCGTCTCGACGATCAACGGCGACGCCAACGTGCCCTTCTACAAGGAACTGGCGAACCAGGGTGTCAAGGCCGAGGATATTCCGGTCGTCGCCTTCTCGGTCGGCGAAGAGGAACTGGCCGGCCTCGATACCACGCCGCTGGTCGGGCATCTGGCCGCCTGGAACTACTTCCAGTCGGTCGATACACCGGCCAATGCCGAGTTCATCAAGACCTGGAAGGCCTACACCAAGAACGACAAGCGCGTGACCAACGACCCGATGGAAGCGCATTACATCGGCTTCAACATGTGGCTGAAGGCGGTCGAAAAGGCCGGCACGACCGATACGGACGCCGTTCTCGACGCGATGATCGGCGTCTCCGTCCCCAATCTTTCGGGCGGCTACTCGACGATGATGCCGAACCACCACATTACCAAGCCGGTGCTGATCGGCGAGATCCAGGGCGACGGCCAGTTCGAGACCGTCTGGGAAACACCCGGCCTCGTCGTCGGCGACGAATGGTCCGATTATCTGCCGGACTCGAAAGACCTGATCTCCGATTGGCGCGCGCCGATGTCCTGCGGCAACTTCAACGTCGCCACCGGCAAGTGCGGCGGCAAGGGCTCCTGATTTCATCACCTAGTCATAGACCGGGCGGCTTGCCGCCCGGAAAGTGATTGCATGACGAAAACTTGAGGCAAGCATGCCCTTCGTTCGGCGGCGCGCACGAGCGAAGGGAGCTTGCTTGGGCTATGACGGGTTTGTGCATGCGCAGCATGAACGGACCCGGATGAGGGGGCCATGTACCGAATTCTGCAGATCCTGTTCGTTGCGCTGTGTCTGGTGATATCGGCCCATGTGGTCGGTTCTCGCGCAGCCGAAGGCCTCGGCCCGCTGATCGATCAGCTGGGCAGCGCGAAACTTTCCGACATGGACGACCACATAACGGCGCTGGCCAAGACCGGCGACGCGAAGGTCATTCCGGTGCTTGAGGCATTGGGCGAGGGGGAACTTTATCAGCGCAAGTCCGACGGCAAGGTTTTCCTCGTCAAGGCGCAGGGCGCAGACCTGCTGCTCGTCGATCCCGCGACCGGGGCTGGCGCCGGAGCGGCACCGAAGGCGGCGATGCAGAAGGTCAAGGTCAACAACGCCGTGCGCCGCGCGGTTCGCAGCGCGCTCGGAGGCCTCACGCTCTTCAGCGACGATACCAGAGCGCGGCTGAAGGCGGCGCAATCCATGCTGCAGACGCCGAATGCCGATGCGCTTGAGGCGATCGAAACGGCGATCGCGGCCGAGAGAGACGGGGCTGTTCGCCAGGTTCTCGATGAGGCCCGCGCGGTGACGCTGCTCGTCTCGGATCGCCCGGAAGATCAGAAGCGCCATGCGATCGCGCTACTTGCGGAAGGCAACGGGCGGAACGGCCTTGCCGTTCTGACCTCTGCGCTCGCCACCGCCGATGCTTCTCTGAAGCCCGATATCGAGACGGCAATTGCCCGGATCGAGCAGACTCAGGCCTTCTGGAATGCCGGCCAGAACGTCTGGTACGGCCTGTCGCTCGGCTCGGTCCTCCTGCTGGCGGCGATCGGCCTTGCCATTACCTTCGGTGTCATGGGCATCATCAACATGGCCCATGGCGAGATGGTCATGCTCGGCGCCTACACGACCTTCCTGGTGCAGGAGGTCATACGCAGCTCCTATCCTCAGCTTTTCGACTGGTCGCTGGCGATCGCTCTGCCGCTTGCCTTTCTCGTAACCGGCGCCGTCGGCCTTGCGATCGAACGCGGCGTCATCCGCTTTCTCTACGGCCGCCCGCTGGAGACGCTGCTTGCCACCTGGGGCATATCCCTGATCCTGCAGCAATCGGTGCGCTCAATCTTCGGGCCGACCAACCGCGAGGTCGGCAATCCCTCGTGGATGTCCGGCGCCTTCGAGCTTGGCGGGCTGACCATCACCTGGAACCGCCTGTGGATCATCGTTTTCGCGCTGGCGGTATTTGCGGCGCTGCTGTTCCTGCTCAAGAGGACGTCGATGGGCCTTAAGATGCGGGCCGTAACC
This sequence comes from Ensifer adhaerens, assembly GCF_002007205.1. GTDB lineage: Bacteria > Pseudomonadota > Alphaproteobacteria > Rhizobiales > Rhizobiaceae > Ensifer > Ensifer adhaerens_D. The sequence goes on along the minus strand of NZ_LAZS01000008.1, from coordinate 68,758 downwards.
CAGAACCGGCGCATAGCGTCGTCGATGGGTATCCGCACCCCCTGGGTGGACGCGCTCACCTTCGCGCTCGGGTCCGGCATCGCAGGGATGGCCGGCGTTGCGCTCTCGCAGATCGACAACGTCTCGCCCAATCTCGGCCAGGGCTACATCATCGACAGCTTCATGGTCGTCGTCTTCGGCGGCGTCGGCAATCTCTGGGGCACGCTCGTCGGCGCCTTCTCGCTCGGCATCCTCAACAAGTTCCTGGAACCCTACGCCGGCGCGGTGCTCGGCAAGATCCTCGTGCTGGTGCTGATCATCCTCTTCATCCAGAAGAAACCGCGCGGCCTCTTCGCGCTCAAGGGAAGGGCGGTGGAAGCATGATCACGTCATTTCTGATGCGGTCGTTCGACCGCAGCATTCTGATCGCCGTTGCGATCCTTGTCGGCCTCGCGATGCTTGTCCCGGCGCTCAACCTTTTGACCGCGCCCGATCATCCACTGCACGTGCCGACCTATCTTGTGTCGCTGTTCGGCAAGTACCTGACCTATGCGCTGCTGGCGCTGGCGCTCGATCTCGTCTGGGGTTTCTGCGGCATCCTTTCTCTCGGGCATGCGGCTTTCTTCGCGCTCGGCGGTTACGCCATGGGCATGTACCTGATGCGCCAGATCGGGGCGCGCGGCTCCTATGGCAACCCGCTGCTGCCGGATTTCATGGTGTTCCTCAACTGGAAGGAGCTGCCGTGGTTCTGGCACGGCTTCGACATGTTCTGGTTTGCCGCGCTCATGGTGGTGCTGGTGCCGGGGCTGCTCGCCTTCGTCTTCGGCTGGTTCGCCTTCCGCTCGCGCGTCAACGGCGTCTATCTCTCGATCATCACCCAGGCGATGACCTATGCGCTGCTGCTTGCCTTCTTCCGCAACGACATGGGCTTCGGCGGCAACAACGGATTGACCGATTTCAAGGACATCCTCGGCTTCAACATCCAGGCTAACGGCACGCGCGCCGCCTTGTTCGCTGCCTCGGCGCTGATGCTGGCGCTCTGCCTGATCCTGACCTCGGCGATCGTACGTTCCAAGTACGGCAAGGTGCTCGTGGCAGTCCGCGACGCGGAAAGCCGGACGCGCTTCCTCGGCTACCGCGTCGAGCACATCAAGCTCTTTGCCTTCACCCTATCGGCGATGATGGCCGGCATTGCCGGCGCGCTCTATGTGCCCCAGGTCGGCATCATCAATCCCGGCGAGTTCGAGCCCGGCAATTCGATCGAGGTGGTGATCTGGACGGCGGTCGGCGGGCGCGGCACGCTGATCGGCCCGATCGTCGGCGCCATCCTCGTCAATGGCGGCAAGAGCATCTTCACCGCCGCCTTCCCGGAATTCTGGCTGTTTGCGCTCGGTGGTCTCTTCGTGCTCGTCACCCTCTTCCTGCCGAAGGGCGTTGTCGGAACAGCCGGCGCCTACTTCGCTCGCCGGCGTGCCGAGCTTAGGGGGCAGGCGGCTGAAACGCCGAACAATCTTGCTGTTGAACCCATGGCGGCGGAGTAGGCGACATGAACCAGACGATCGGGCAGACCAAGCCGACCAGCCTTCTCTACCTCGACGGTGTTTCCGTTTCCTTCGACGGTTTCAAGGCGTTGAATGCGCTCTCCTTCGTTGTCGAGCCGGGGGAACTGCGGGCGATCATCGGCCCGAACGGCGCCGGGAAAACGACGATGATGGACATCATCACCGGCAAGACGCGGCCGGACGAGGGGCAGGTGTTCTTCAAGGGCGAGATCGACCTGACGAAGAGAGATGAGGCGGAGATCGCCTCGCTAGGAATCGGCCGCAAGTTCCAGAAGCCGACGGTGTTTGAAAGCCACACGGTGTGGGATAATCTCGAACTCGCGCTCAACCGCAAGCGCGGCGTGTTCTCGACACTGTTCTATCGGCTGACGGCAGAAGATCGGGCACGCATCGAGGAGATCCTTGCGACTATCCGCATGTCCCCCCGCCGCGATGATCTCGCCGCCAACCTTTCGCATGGGCAGAAGCAATGGCTGGAGATCGGCATGCTGCTTGCGCAGGAGCCGGAGCTTCTGCTCGTCGACGAGCCGGTTGCCGGCATGACGGATGCCGAGACCGCCGAGACGGCGATCCTGCTCAAGGAGATCGCCAAGTCCCGTTCGGTCGTCGTCGTCGAGCACGACATGGGCTTCATCCGCGAGCTCGGCGTCAAGGTCACCTGCCTTGCCGAAGGCGCGGTGCTCGCGGAGGGGTCGATCGACTTCGTCAGCAGCGATCCGAAAGTGATCGAGAACTATCTTGGCCGGTGATGGCCCACACCGAAAATCGCGAAGGAGGGCGCGCCATGCTCAGCGTCGAAAACGTCAATCTTCATTATGGTGCCGCCCAGGCCCTGCGCAACGTGTCGATCACGGCCGAAATGGGCAAGATCACCTGTGTGCTCGGGCGCAACGGCGTCGGCAAGTCGAGCCTGCTTCGGGCGATCACCGGCCAGCATCCCGTCAGCGCCGGCGCGATAGGTTTCAACGGTGTCGCGCTCGCCGGCATGGCGCCCTATCGGCGGGCAAAAGAAGGTATCGGCTACGTCCCCCAGGGGCGTGAGATTTTTCCGCTGCTGACGGTCAAGGAGAACCTGGAGACCGGCTATGCGCCCCTGAAGCGCGGCGACCGCTCGATACCGGAGGACGTCTTCAACCTCTTCCCGGTGCTGCGCTCGATGCTTGGTCGCCGCGGCGGCGACCTCTCCGGCGGCCAGCAGCAGCAACTGGCGATCGGCCGGGCGCTGGTGACGCGACCGAAGATCCTTGTGCTCGACGAGCCAACCGAAGGCATCCAGCCCTCGATCATCAAGGATATCGGCCGGGCGATCCGCTATCTCAGGGATTCGACCGGCATGGCGATCCTCTTGGTCGAGCAGTATCTCGATTTCTGCCGCGAGCTTGCCGATCACGTCTACATCATGGACCGGGGTGCGGTGGTCCACGAGGGCGCACCCGAAACGCTGGACACATCAGAGGCGCGCCGGCATCTGACCGTATAGGCGCGTCGTCCCGAGCAGCGCATTTTGCCGAAGTGGCGAGGTTTTGTTTGCTGCAGTGGGCGCTCGCTTTTGCGTCCAATGCCGGCAAAAGTCACCCGTGACCGGAGAAATTCCCCTCCGTGCCATAAAAGCGCCTACTAAAATCACTAAATCTATACAGTAACTGACTTATCTTATTGAGAATGGTGCAGTTTGGGTGTAGTACATCCTAAGCGAAAGAGTGCGGCCGTCACAACCCGTTACCCCCGGTGAATGCCGCGGGAAGCGGTGTTGTGGCGGCCTTCCTTGTTCAGGAAAGCGAAGTGACATGTTGACCAAAAAAGGAAAATACGGGCTCAAGGCCCTTGTCGACCTGGCTCAACTGGAGCCCGGAGAGACCGCCTTCATCACCGAGATCGCCACGCGGAACAATATTCCGAAGAAGTTCCTGGACGCGATCCTGCTCGAACTGCGTAATGCCGGCATCCTGCGCTCAAAGAAAGGACCGGGCGGCGGCTATTCGCTCTCCAGGCCAGCCTCCGACATCCGCATCGGCCAGGTCATCCGCACGCTGGACGGACCGCTCGCGCCGATCCGCTGCGCCAGCCGCACCGCCTTCGAGGCCTGCGACGATTGTGCCGATCCGGTCAACTGTCATGTGCGCAAGTCGATGAGCAATGTTCGCGATGCGATCGCCTCGATCCTCGACAACATGACGCTGGAGCAGTTCGCCGCCAACGACAACGCGACCGAGATCGTCGCCTTGAGGGACGCGGAGGCCGGCTGATCTTCGCGCATCCGCTCCTGGTTGGGGCTTGCGAGCGAGATGCGATCAGGCAACTGCAGGGTCATAGCTTTCTGGTGATCGCGGCGGCCGCAGGCGGGCGCTTCTCTAATCGGCACAGTTAGGTCGAAGCTCTTTTCGAGCATATTCCAGGCCTTCACATGGCAAGGCTGTCGTCCGCAGATGGCCCGCAGTGGACATCAGTATGTTGCAAACTTGCAACTTCCGGCTCTTTGCAGACGGCTTCAAGTCGGTGCCCATCAGGATCAATAATGAAGGCGGCATAGTAGTTGGGTCCATAATGCGTTCGCAGACCTGGTGCTCCATTGTCCAGGCCGCCATGGTCCAGGGCAGCCTTGTGGAACAAGGTGACCGCGCTTCGACTTGGAGCTGCAAACGCAAGGTGGAAACCAGCCCCCGGACAGTGAGCCTCTTCACCTCGAAGCTTAATCGTAAATTTGTCGCCACCACCGGGCAAACCATAGCCTACTGCCTGGTCTGGATCGCCGGGAGAAAGGTCTTCCCAGACCCGGACATAGCCAAGGGGTTCAAAAGCGGCGTCATAAAAAGCGACTGATCTTTCGATGTTCGCTACGCCAAATGAAATGTGATGCAGCACCGGCTCTCCCTCTCGTCGCTCCAATCACGACTATGGCGAGACTTGTAAGGAGTTTTGCGGCAGCCGCAATGTACCTGCCGCCCGCGAGCATCTATCGTATTTCGCGGAGCCGAGCCTGAGCCAGGCGCCAGCGTTATCGCGGCCGGTAGGACTTTCTCGGGCTCCCGCCGAAGTCGGAAACTGTTTGCTGTTATTGTCTATAGAATAAGTTCATTATTACGCCTCAACCAAGGAGAGGCGGATGAGCAACGTACACTTCCTCAGGGAACAGGCGCCGGTGAATGCCGAACATGACGAAAGGCGGCGGGACCTGTTTGCCCGCGCCGAAGCGCTGTCACAGGATCTTGCCCGGCGGGGCGCCGAACTTGACCGGGTGGGCGCGCCGCCGCGCGAGGAGGTCGAGGCGCTGCGCCGGGCCGGCCTCCTGACCGCCCTGCATTCGCTGGAGATCGGCGGGGCGGGTTTGAGTTGGGTCGACGGGCTGCGGCTGGTGCGCATCATCGCGCGCGGCGAAAGCTCGATCGGGCAACTTCTGGGCTACCACTACGTCAACAGCCAATACGTCTATTGGGCCGCGGCCGATCCGCGGCAGGCCTGGGTGCTGGGTGCCGAGACGGTCGAACGGCAGCTCTACTGGGGTGCTGCCGTCAACCCGCGTGACCCCGGTCTGACGCTGGATCGGCGTGGGGCACATTACGTGCTCAACGGCCGCAAGACGTTCTCGACCGGCGCGCATGTTTCCGACCGCATCAACGTCAATGCAGTGCTCGACGGCAAGATTGCCAACTTCGTCGTGCCGACGGATCGGCCGGGCTATGTCGTCAACGACGACTGGGACAATATCGGCCAGCGCCTGTCGGACAGCGGCAGCGTCGAGTTCCGTGACTTTCCGGTCTATGGACGAGACTTCATCCAGCCGCTTGCCGATCCTTCCGATCCGCCACCGGCGCTGGCGACCTTCAACACGCCGCTGATCCAGCTCGTCTTCGTCAATTTCTATCTCGGCACGGCCGAAGGTGCGCTCGCGTCGGCGCTCGACTACGTCCGCAGCACGACGCGTCCCTGGGTGACGTCCGGTGTCGAGCGCGCCAGCGACGACCCCTACATTCTCGAAGCGATCGGCGAGCTCCAGTCGAACCTGAAGGCGTCGGTTGCGCTCGCTGATACGGCTGCGGTAGCGGTCGAAGCGGCCCTGTCCGAGGGTAGCTCAATAACGGCCGAGGCGCGCGGCGCGGCGGCGATCGAGGCCTATGCGGCCAAGGTGCATTCCACCCACGTGGCGCTCGACGTGACGACAAGGGTGTTCGAATTGATGGGCGCACGCGCGACGGCCGGGCACTATCGCTTCGACCGCTACTGGCGCAATGTCCGCACCCACACGCTGCACGATCCGGTCGCCTACAAGGCCCGCGAGGTGGGCGACTTTGCGCTCAACGGACGGATCCCGCCGGTAAGCCTCTATAGCTGAACCTGACGCACAGGGTGACTGCGCCTAGAAAAACGCCGCCTGAACAAAAGTTCCGGCGGCGTTTCTTTGATGTCTTCGCTTAAGCGGAGGCCGCGATCGCCTGCCGCTGCCCGGCGAGGTCGCGATAGCCGGCGCCCGGGTGCGGCGCTGCAAGCCTTGGACCGGCCCCGAAGAGCTTTTCCCGGAGCGTGCCTTCGCAGTAGCCGGTCTTGTAGACGCCGCGCCTTTGCAGTTCCGGCACCAGCAGGTCGACGGCGTCTTCGAAGGTCCCGGGCGTGACGGCATAGGCAAGGTTGAAACCGTCGACATCGGTATCCTCGACCCATTCCTGCAGGAGATCCGCGACCGTCGAGGGCGAGCCGACGAAGACGGGGCCGAAGCCGCCGATGCCCACCCAGTCGGCCATTTCGCGCACGGTCCACACCCGGTCCGGGTCGATGGTCGTAAAGGTCTCGACGGCCGATTGCACCGCGTTGGTGTAGCGGTGGCGAAGCGGCTCGTCCGGGGCGAACTGGCCGAAATCGATGCCGGTCCAGCCGGAGATCAACGCCAGGGCACCCTCGTAGGAGACGTGGCTGCGATACTCGTCGAACTTCTTCTTCGCCTCCGCGTCGGTTTCGCCGAGGATCACCGTCTGCAGATTGAAGGCGAAGATTTCGCGTGGGTTGCGACCGGCGCGCGCGGCTGCCTCGCGGACATTGGCGACATAGCGCTTCAATACGGTTTTGGATGGCGCGGCGACGAAGATGCATTCTGCGTGTGCCCCGGCAAAGTCCTTGCCGCGGCTCGAAGAACCGGCCTGGTAGAGCACCGGCGTGCGCTGAGGCGACGGTTCGCTGAGGTGAATGCCGGGAACGGTGAAGTGGCGGCCGTGGTGGTTGATCGGGTGCACCTTGTCGGGATGGGTGAAAGTGCCGGTTGCCCGGTCGCGGACGACCGCGCCCTCTTCCCAGCTTCCTTCCCAGAGCTTGTAGCAGACCTCCAGATATTCCTCTGCGAGATCATAGCGGTCGTCGTGGCGCGCCTGCTGCGCCTGGCCGATGTTGAGTGCGCCGCTGTTGAGGTAGGAAGTGACGATGTTCCAGCCCACTCGGCCCTTGGTGAGGTGATCGAGGGTCGAGATGCGGCGGGCGAAGGTATAGGGGTGCTCGAAGGAGAGCGACGCCGTCAGGCCGAAGCCGAGATGTTCGGTCTCGTAGGCCATGGTCGGAACCAGCTGCAGCGGGTCGTTGACCGGTACCTGGGCCGAATGCCGAAGGGCTGCGTCTGCGTTGCCGTTCAGCACGTCATAGACGCCGAGCACGTCGGCGATGAACAGGCCGTCGAACCTGCCGCGCTCGAGCGTTTTCGCCAGATGCACCCAGTAGTCCAGATCCTTGTAGCGCCAGGACTGGTCGCGCGGGTGGGTCCAGAGCCCCGGCGACTGATGGCCGACGCAGTTCATGTCAAAGGCATTCAGCCGGATCTCGCGGCCCATGGGGCTCTCCTTCGGGCAAGGTTGGGCGTTGTCCGGAGCGTCGGTCACGCCTCGGGCTGTTCGCGCGTGGTCGTTGGGCTCAGAGTGCGCCGGTCTTCGGCGGCTTGACGCCGTTCAGGTGATAGTTGCCGACGACATGATGCTTCCAGCGTACCGGGTCGTGCAGCGTGTGGGTGCGGGCGTTTCGCCAATGGCGGTCGAGGTTGAGGCCGATCTTCGTCGATGCGGTGCCTGCGAGTTCGAAGAGCGTATTGCTCGTTTCGAGCGCGATTTCGGTGGTCAGGACCTTTGCCGCGGCAACGGCAAGCGTCGCTTCGACGACGCTTTCTTCGGTGCCGTTGATCTGGGCGACGTCGACCTTCTTGCCGGCGCGCTCGACGGTTGCGGTTGCCGCTTCCAGACGGATGGCGAGCTGGCCGATGCGGGCGATCGTCAGCGGATCGTCGGCCGCCCGTTCGACGCCGCTGTCCATCCAGGGACGGGTATGATTGCGGACAAAATCGAGGGTTTCGGCAAAGGCCGCCCGCGCGATACCGAGGTCGATGCCGGCATGGATGATCTGGCCGACGGAGCCGATCGTCGTCGGCCGTTCGAAACCGCGGTGGTGGCGAACCACCGCATCGGCCGCCACATAGACATTCTGCAGCACGGTCGTGCCGCTGCCGGTCGTGCGCTGGCCGAAGCTGTCCCAATCGTCGATGATCTGCAACCCTTCGGCGCCGCGCGGCACGAAAGCCATGGTCAGCTTGTCGTTCGGATCGAGGGCGAAGACGACGACCCATTCTGCAAAGAGCACGCCGGTCGAATAATACTTGCGCCCGTTCAGCCGGAAGCCGGGGCCGTCGGGGGAAAGCCGGGTCTCATAGTCGCCCACGGTCTTCGTGCCGCGCTCGGAAAGGGCGTTGCCGAAACGGTCGCCGGCAAGCGCCCGGCCGAAGAAAAATGCCTTCTGCTCCTCGGTGCCATCGGTGCGCAGCGCCTCGAGTATGTAGAAATGGTTCTGAGGGATCTGGCCGATCGAGGAATCCGCTTCCGAAAGGATGGCGGTAATCTCGGCAAGAACGGCATTAGAGACGTCTATGCCATCATATTCCGGCGGCACGGTGATCGCCAGCAGGCCGGATTGGGCGAGCGCATCGAGCTCGTCGAACGGCAGAATGCGATCCGTGTCCCGCTCGTTGGCGCTCCCCGCAAATTCCGCCGCCAGCTCACGCGCGATCGACAGCGCTTCCTCTTCGCTTTCGATCCGGTGCGCCGGGGCTCTTGTTTTCTCGGAAAGCCGCGAGATCGTTCCCATGTGACTGCTCCCTGTCGATTGAGGTGCATATCAGTGAATTATCTGGCCTGATCGGGTAAGATAGTATATTCTATAGAAATTATCGATTTGAGTATTTCGTTTCGGCCTTGATGGCGACTTGGTGTTTACCTTCGGGGCTGAATGGGTAAAATCGATTCGGGGGAAGGCCGGGGAAGAGGACTCCGGCGACGGTAGGCGACGTGTATGCCTGTCGATTTCTCGCAAAAATTGACTGCGGCTCAGGGAACCATCACCCGATTTGCGCATTTGCCTCATCGCCTGCAGTTTGACCCAGTCGCGTGGCCCCAGAGTATCGGCCACCCGGCACGAACACAAACATATGCTGACAGAATTGGCCATTCGCGTTTCCCGGCCTTAACCACTGAAGGAGACACAAATGACGAATTTCCTGCCTGCTCTCCATGAAGGGCACGCCTCCATCACGCTGCAGAACCTGTTTCGTGATGCTCTGGAGGCCTATGATGACTGGGGCGCCAACATGCCCGAGCCCATCGTTGCGTTCGAAGGCAAGCGCATTCCCATCAGCGAGGTCTTCGACTGGATGAAACCTTGCACCGACATTATGCCGGCAAACCTCATCGGCATCGTAACCGACCGGCTGAACAAGCCGTGGAGCGGAGAAGGGCCGCTCGACGCCATGACCGTCTCGACGGCGGCGCGTGTCATGTCGGTGCTGACGCGGCGGCAGCTGCGCAGCTTCGGTCGCGGCTCGATCGAGATCTTCGCCGACCGCTTCAACCATCCGGTCCACGCCAACGCGTGAGACCGGTGACCTCAGGGGAGCGCGCGTGCGCGCTCCTCGTTCCCGGCGGGGCCCCGTCACGGATTTTCCCGCACCTTGCCGACCCCTTCCTTGAAGCATCGCCTTCCCGTAAACACGGTGGGAGATCAAGCGGATATTCGAGCGGACCGGGGGGGGCGGCGTGAATTTTCGACAATTGGAAGTGCTGCGCACGCTTTTGGCGACCGGATCGACGATTGCGGCTGCCAAGACCATGGGGCTCAGCCAGTCCGGCGTGAGCCGGCTGTTGCAGCAGCTTGAGGAAGAGCTGTCGCTGACGCTCTTTGCCCGCGACAAGGGCCGGCTGATTGCCACGCCCGAGGCGATGAAGCTCGCCGAGGATGCGGAGCATATCTTGCTCGGCATCGACCGCTTCACCAATCTGGCCCAGGATCTGCGCAGCGGCGCGGTCGGGCCGGAAGTTGTGCGCATCGGCCTGCCGAACAGCATGTCCGAAACCTTCGCCCCGGCGATGCTCGCCGACTATGCCAAGGATTTTCCCGGCGTGCGCGTCGAAACCTTCTTCGACACGACCGTTGCGATCGCCCGGCTGGTCGAGCAGCGCATCATCGATTTCGGCTTCCTGCGTTACGAGGGGCAATTGAGCGCGGGCATCGAGATGCAGCCGGTGGCCACCGGCCTCAGCGTCTGCGTGATCCAAAAGGGGCACGCCCTGGCGGTACACGAAACAGTGACGCCGAAGGAACTGCGCGGCGTGCCCTTGATCCTGATCGGCCGCCGCCGGCCGACGCGGGTCATGCTCGACGAGATCTTCCGCAAGGCCGGCGTGCCGCAAAAGGTCAAGATCGAGACCCACAGCAACAGCTCGGCCTGCGCCTACGCAGCCCACGGCCTTGGGGTCGCCATCATCAGCAGTTTCTTTGCCAATCTGCATCGCCATCTGCCGATCGAGATCCGTCCTTTTTCGCCGCACCTCACCCAGGATTTCGGCGTCGCGACGGCGGCCGGCGTTCCGCTGTCGCTCGCAGCCCAAGCCATGATTGACTGCCTGAAAAGGCAGGTCGCCGCTTCGCAGCAGCCGTGAGAAGATGGCCTGTCGGCTGTGGACATGGCGCCATTGGCAACATGGCGGGCGCGACACTACATTTTCGGCCGAGACGAACAGAAGAGTGGATAGGATCATGTTTCACGCAGCCGCAATCGACACAGGCGACAAGAGCGCTTTCTACGCGGAGCTGGCCCAGCAGCTCGAATCGCTGCTTCACGGCGAGCCGAACCTGATCGCCAACGCGGCCAATACGTCGGCGCTGATGTTCCAGGCCATGCCGAGCCTCAATTGGGCGGGGTTCTATTTCCTCGAAACCGACGACGAACTCGTGCTCGGGCCGTTCCAGGGCAAGCCTGCCTGTGTGCGGATCGCCGTCGGCCGTGGCGTCTGCGGCACGGCCGTCAAGGAAGGCCGCTCGATCCTCGTGGAAGACGTCCATGCCTTTCCGGGCCACATCGCCTGCGATGCGGCCTCGCGCTCGGAACTCGTCGTTCCGGTCCGGCGTGAAGGGCGGGTGATCGGCGTCATCGATCTCGACAGCCCGGAGCCTGCGCGCTTCGACCACGACGACCAGATCGGTATCGAAAAGCTTGCGGCGATCTTCGCAGCGGCGATCGCGTAGGGCCGCCGCCGTGGATGATCTGGCAAGGACTGTCCGGCTTTCGCTTCGGGCCGCACCATGACGGATGCCGCTCCGTCCGTCGATGTCGAAACGCATGCGCGCGTGGCTCGCAAGATCGACATCGTCGTCATCGGCGCAGGGCAGGCGGGACTATCCTCTGCCTACCATCTGGGCCGGCTCGGTCTGGCGCCTCACAGGCAATATGTCGTCATCGATCGGTCGCCGCAGCCGGGCGGGGCCTGGCAGTTTCGCTGGCCGTCGCTGACCCTGAATACCGTCAACGGAATTCACGATCTTCCCGGCATGAAATTCTCCGAAGCGGCAGATACCAGCAAGGGCGAGGTCCACGCGGCCGTCGCGGTGCCGCAATATTACGGCGCCTACGAGAAGGCGTTCGACCTCCCGGTCCGCCGGCCGGTGGCCGTCAAGGTCGTGTGCGAGCGGGGCGAACGCTTCAGGGTCGAGACCGATGACGGCGCCTACGCCGCCCGCGGCATCATCAACGCGACCGGCACCTGGGAGGCCCCCTATGTTCCGCCCTATCCGGGCGCGGAACGCTTCAGGGGACGCCAGCTGCACACGAAGGACTATCAGTCGGCCGGGCAGTTTGCGGGGCAGCATGTGCTGGTCGTCGGGGGCGGTATCTCCGCCATCCAGCTGCTCGATGAAATATCGCAGGTGACGTCGACCACATGGGTAACACGGGAGGAGCCTGCCTTTCGCGACGAGCCGTTTACGCCAGAGGTTGGACGTGCCGCCGTGGCGATGGTCGAGGATCGCGTCCGCCGCGGCCTGCCGCCGGGCTCGGTCGTCTCGGTGACCGGCATTCCGGTGACGCCTGCGATCATTGCAGCACGCGCACGCGGCGTGCTTAAGCGCCAGCCGATGTTTACCGAAATGACCGAACACGGCGTGCGCTGGGCCGACGGGCGCGAACTGGCCGTCGACGTCATTCTCTGGAGCACCGGCTTCAGAAGCGCGCTCGATCACCTGGCGCCGCTCCAATTGCGCAATGTTGACGGCGGTATCCTGATGACCGGTCGGTTGGCGACGCAGGTGGCGAAAGATCCGCGGATCCACCTCGTCGGTTACGGGCCGTCGGCTTCCACCATCGGTGCGAACCGGGCGGGAGGTGCAGCCGCCCGCGAGCTCGCCGATTTTCTTCATCTGACGTAACGAAAGCTGGCGCGATCGCGCAGGTTCGTTGCCAGCAAGCAGCCGGGAAGCGTCTATCCGGCCGCGTTGGAGTTGCATGCCGTTTTCATAGAGGTATGACGTTTACTCATAATATTGCGCGGTTTTTTCCAATCGATCATAGTTCCTGCAACAAGAGCCGACGGGCGGGAGAATCGCGGTAACGCGTGCGGCCAGCCTCAGTACGGGGAACCCATGATCAAGTTCATTCTCAATCGTCTCGCGATGGCGATACCGACGATCGTCATCGTCTCGGTGGCCGTCTTCACGCTCATCCGTCTCATTCCCGGTGACCCGGCAGCGCTGATGCTCGGCGATATGGCCGAGCCGCAGCAGATTGCCGCGTTGCGCACGGAACTCGGTCTCGACCGCAGCATCCCGGAGCAATTCGTCATCTGGGCCGGCAATATCCTCTCGGGGGATTTCGGTACGTCGATCGTCACCGGCGAGCCGGTGCTGCACCTGGTCGTCAGCCGCTTTTTCGTCAGCGCCGAAGTCGTCGTCATCGCTGTGTTTCTCGCGAGCCTGATTGCAGTGCCGGCCGGCGTCATCGCCGCCTGGCGGCAGAACAGCCTGACCGATCTTGCGCTCGTCGGTTCGGCGACCGTGCTTCTGTCTATCCCGACCTTCTGGCTCGGTCTTCTGCTGTTGCTCGCCTTCGGCTTGAAGCTCGGCTGGCTGCCGGTTCTCGGCTACGTGCCGATCTCGGAGAACTGGAAGGCCGGCCTTCTCTATCTGGTGCTGCCGGTCATGACGCTTGTCATCCACGAGATGGGCGTGATCATCCGCATGGCGCGCGCCTCCACGCTCGAAGTGCTTCGGCTCGATTACATCACCCATGCCCGCGCCAAGGGGCTTTCGGAAAGTGCCGTCCTCTGGCGCCACGCCTTCAAGAACGCCTTCGGCCCGACCTGGACGATGATCGGCCTGATCCTCGGCAATCTGCTCGGCGGCATCGCCGTGATCGAGACGGTGTTCACCATTCCCGGTCTTGGCCGCCTGATGGTCGATGCGATCTTCCAGCGCGACTACCCTGTCATCCAGGGCTGCCTGCTGCTCGTCGCCTTCTCCTATGTCGTCGTCAACCTCGTGGTCGACCTTCTCTATCCTCTCTTCGATCCGCGGGTGGTGGCAGAATGAGAAAGCTCACTTTCAACGGCGCCATCGGCGGCGGCCTGATCGGCCTGCTCGTGCTCGTTGCCCTCATCGGCCTCGTCTGGACGCCCTATGACCCGATGGCGCTCGGCTTCACCGCGCGCCTGGCAGCACCCGGTGCCGCCCACTGGCTCGGCACCGACGAGTTCGGCCGCGATGTCGCGAGCCGCCTGATGGTCGGCGCCCGCGCCAGCGTCTGGATCGGCTTTCTGACCGTCACCTTCGCCGTCGTCTGCGGAACCTTCATCGGCATCGTCAGCGGCTATGCCCGCGGCTGGGTCGACGGCGTGATCATGGCGATCAACAACGCGCTCTTGGCGTTCCCCGGCATCCTGCTTGCGCTCGGCCTGCTCGCCGTCTTCGGCGCCAACCAGTACGGCATCATCTTTGCGCTCGGCATCGCCTACACGCCGTCGATGGCGCGTGTGGTGCGCGGCGCGGTGCTGTCGCTGCGGGAACGCGAGTTCATCGAGGCCTCGCGCGTCATGGGCAATGGCGAGATCTACACGATGCTGCGCCATATCCTGCCCAACTGCGTCGCGCCGATCACCGTGCTTGCGACCTCGATGTTCGGCTGGGCGATCCTCTCGGAAAGTGCGCTTTCCTTCCTTGGCCTCGGCGTGCCGCCACCGGCGCCCACCTGGGGCAACATGCTCGCCGCCGGCCGTCCGTTCATCGAACAGGCCGTCTGGCTCGGTTTCTTCCCCGGTCTCTGCATCGCTCTCACTTTGCTCGGCATCAACCTTCTCGGCGATGCGCTCCGTGACAAGCTCGACCCCCGCATGCGAGGCCTGAAATGACCGGCAAAACTCCTCTGAGCCCCCCTCTTCTGAGCGTGCAGGGCCTCTCGCTTGCCGTCACCCATACCGGCAACCAGGTGGTCAGGAATGTCAGCTTCGACGTCGCTCCGGGCGAAATCGTCGGGATCGTCGGCGAAAGCGGCTCGGGCAAGACGCTTGCGACGCGGGCGATCATTGGCCTCATCCCACCGGCCGTCCGCCATACCGGCGGCACGGTCCTCTACCGGGGCAAGGACGTGCTCAGCATGAAGGACCGGGACCTGCGCCAGCTTCGCGGTGGCGCGGTCGGCGTCGTCTTCCAGGAGCCGATGACCTCGCTCAATCCGTCGATGACCATCGGCCGGCAGCTCGAAGAAGGCCTGATCCTGCACACCAAAATGTCGGTCGAGGAGCGTCGCACAGCGATCCTCTCGATGCTTGGTCGCGTCGGCATCCGCGAGCCCGAGCGGGCGCTGACCGCCTATCCGCACGAGTTTTCGGGCGGCATGCGCCAGCGCATCATGCTGGCCTCCGTCATGCTGCTTAAGCCGGCTTTGCTGATCGCTGACGAGCCGACGACGGCGCTCGATGCCGTCGTCCAGCGCGATGTCATGGAGCTGATGGTCGAGCTCACCCAGGCCGAGGGCACCGCGGTGCTGCTCATCAGCCATGACCTGCCGATGGTCGCCCGCTACACCAACCGCTTCGTCGTGATGGAAAAGGGCGTCGTCGTCGAGCAGGGGCTGACCGAGGAGATCCTGCAGGCGCCGCAGCATCCCTATACCCGCAAGCTGCTGTCGTCGCTGCCCTACCGGGGTGCTGCCCGTGAGCTCGACATGACCCGCACGCCGATGGTGTCTGCGCGCAACATCGTCGTCGACTATCCCGGCCGCAAGGGGCTGTTCCGCAGGCACGAGCCGAAGCGGGCGCTGCACGGCGTCAGCGTCGACATCCATGTCGGCGAGGTGGTGGCGCTCGTCGGCGGATCGGGTTCCGGCAAGACGACGCTCGGGCGAACGATCGCCGGCCTCGTTGCGCAGAGCCAAGGCGAGATCCTGTTCCAGGGTCGAGAGCGTAGCGCCGACTGGCGCGATTATCGCCTGAACTGCCAGATGGTGTTCCAGGATCCCTATTCGTCTCTCGATCCGCGCATGACCATTCAGGCACTGGTCGAAGAAGCGCTGCGGCTGGTGCCGGACCTCGACACGCCGGCCAAGCGCCGTCGTGCGCTTGAAACGCTTGAGGAAGTCGGTCTCAGCGCCGATTTCGCCAATCGCTATCCGCATGAACTTTCCGGTGGCCAGCGCCAGCGCGTCGCAATTGCCCGCGCCATCGCAAGGCGTCCGAAGTTCCTGATCGCCGACGAGCCGGTCTCCGCGCTCGACGTCACGGTCCGCGCACAGGTGCTGGAACTCTTCTCCAACCTGCAGAAGCGCTACGGCTTCTCCTGCCTGTTCATCAGCCACGACCTCGGCGTCGTCGAGCAGGTCGCCGACCGGGTCATCGTCATGCAGGACGGGCGCATCATCGAAGAAGGCGACCGCGACCGGATCTTCGATGCGCCGAAGGAGGCCTATACCCGCAAGCTTTTGTCTGCGATCCCGGCGCTCGATCTCAACCAGACCGGCGGCGTCACTCTCAAATGGCGACTGGAGGCCTGAGATGAGCACGGAAATTAAGACCGGTGCGATCGCGGACGAACTCCACGCGATCGCCGACGCGGAGCCCTTCGTCACTCGATTCCTGGTGCGCAATCTCGTGAGCGGCGAAACGATCGGCCGTGGCGAGCGCGAAGAGACGCCGTCGGCGAGCACCCGCAAGACCTCGATCATGATGGCGGCGCTGAAGGCGGTGGCAGAAGGCCGGCTTAATCTCGACGAGCGCATCACCTATGAAGCACGGCTCGCCCAGGAAGTGGCGAGCGGCATGTTCCGCTACCTGACGCCCGGCATCGTCATTTCGCTGCGCGACGCCATCGTCGGCATGATGGTGTTGAGCGACAATGTCTGCACCAAGATGGTGTTCGAGCGGCTGACGCTCGAAGAGGTCGACGGCTATTGCAAGGCGCTCGGGATGGTGGGCACGCACCACCGTTTCCTCATCCCGCCGCTGGCGCTCAAACCCGATCATTCGCTGGCCGACGTCACGACGACGACGGCGGCCGATCAGGTGATGCTCTTGGAACTTATCCTGGCGGCTGAGAACGATGCCGCGGCCGCAGCCAAGCTCGGCATCTCCTTCGAGCTTGCCGCCTTTGCCTTGAAAACCCTGAAGAACCAGGTGCTGCGCTACGGCATCCGTTCGCGGCTGCCCTTCGATACGGTGGCGGCCTGCAAGGGCGGTCGCGGCAAACGCGGCCGCATGGATGCCGGCGTCGTCTACCGCGACGGCAAGCCGCTCTATGCGATCGCCGCCTTTACCGACGGTGTGCCCGCGCTGATGCCCGACGGCACGCCCGGCTACACCATCGCGCTCGAAACCATCGGCAAGCTGTCGCAGGCCTGCTGGCGCGCCTTTTGAACCGACAACCAACAACAAGAGAGAGGAACCCATGAAAACCGTACTTCTTGCCGGCACCATGCTGATGAGCGCGATCGCGCTCGGCCACGCCCGCGACCTGACCGTCGCCCAGAGCTCCGACATCCGCAGCAACGAGCCCGGCGTCAACCGCGACGGCAACACCGACTCGGTGATCTTCCATATCGTCGAAGGTCTCGTCGGCTACGCCGAAAACGGCGAAGTGAAGCCGTTGCTGGCGAAAAGCTTCGAGGTTTCCGCCGATGGCCTCACCTATACCTTCAAGCTGCGCGACGACGCGAAGTTCCACAACGGCAAGGCGCTGACCGCCGAGGACGTGGTCTGGAACTGGAACCGCTACATGAAGCCGGAGACCAAGTGGACCTGCGCCGGCGACTTCGACGGCAGCAAGTCGATCAAGGTCACAAACGTTGCAGCCGCCGACGCCTCGACCGTCACCATGAGCATCGAGAAGCCGTCCGCGATCTTCCTCGGCCTGATGGCGCGGCCGGAATGCGGCTATACCGGCATCGTCTCCAAGGATTCCGTCGGCGCCGACGGTGCCTATGTCGCGCCGATCGGCACCGGCCCGTTCAAGTGGGCCGAGTGGAAGAAGGGCGAATATGTCCGGCTCGAAAAGAACGCCGACTATGTTTCGCCGGTCAATGACGGCAAGCCCGATGGCATGGTCGGCTCGAAGCGGCCGCTCGTCGACGGCATCAAGTTCATGGTGATCCCGGACGCCTCGACCGTGAAGACCGGCCTGCTTTCCGGCGCACTCGATACCGCCGAAGTCTCGGCCGATCTTATCGCGGAGTTCAAGGATAGCGACACGATGCAGCTCATCGTCAAGCGCAACAACGGCAAGAACCTGCTCTACTTCCAGACCCGCGACAAGATCCTGAGCAACGTCGCGGTCCGCCGCGCCATGGCCGAGGCGCTCGACCTCGATCAGCTCGTCGCCGCCGTTTCCAACGGCACGGGCGAAGCCAACGCATCGATGGTCTCGGCCGACTCGATCTTCTATTCCGACGTCCAGAAGAAGAAGATCCCGATGGATTTGGAAAAGGCGAAGAAGAACCTCGCTGAAGCCGGCTACAACGGCGAGCCGATCACCATCATCGCGAACAAGCGCGGCAACGTGCCGAGCTTCCCGGCTGCCGTCATCGCCCAGGCGATGATGCAGCAGGTCGGCCTCAACGTGCAGATCGAGGTGCTCGATTATGCGACCCAGGTCGATCGTCGTCGTTCCGGCAACTACCAGGTGATCTCGCAGTCGGTGTCTCCGCGTCTCGATCCGGCGCTGATGTACAGCTTCTATGTCGGCAACAAGGACAAGAACGCCTCGCTGATGTGGGACAACCCGAAGGGGGTCGAACTGATGAAGGCGGCCTATGTCGAGGCCGACCAGGCCAAGCGCCAGGCCATCTTCGACGAGTTCCACCAGCTGATGCTCGACGAGGTCCCCGGCATCTTCATGTACGACATGGTCGACATCTGGGGCGCCACCAAGAAGCTGCATGGACAGCCGGTCTGGCAGTCGAACACCCGCCTCTGGGAAGTGACGCTCGACGACTGATGCGGGCGTAGTCCTTTCTCTCCAGCGGATGGCTGCCGTTTGCCGCCCTCCGCACCTCCTTAGACAAAACTGCTGATGCGACCGCGCCCCGCGCCGTCGCAAAAGGATGATTGATGCCAAATCCAGCCGCCCGGACCGCCCTTGTAGACACGATCGAAGCGCTGAAGCCCGAATTCGCCGCAATGAGCGACGCGATCTGGGACCATGCGGAACTGAGTTTTCATGAGGAAAAGTCGGTAGCGACGCAGATCGCCATGCTGGAGAAGCACGGGTTTCGCGTGTCGCGCGGACTGGCGGACATCGATACCGCCTTCGTCGGCGAGAGCGGGCAGGGCCTGCCAGTGATCGCCTTTCTTGGTGAGTTCGACGCGCTTGCGGGTCTGAGCCAGGTGGCCGGTGTCGCCGAGGCGAAAGCGCTCACTGAGGGCGGTACGGGCCATGGCTGCGGTCACAATCTGCTCGGCACCGGTTCGCTGCTCGCCGCCGTTGCGCTTGCCCGCTACCTCAAGGAAAACAACTTGCCGGGCACCGTGCGCTATTATGGCTGCCCTGGCGAGGAAGGCGGATCCGGCAAGACCTTCATGGCGCGCGCCGGCATCTTTGCCGATGTCGATACGGCGCTGACCTGGCACCCCGCGCCTTTCAACGGTGTGCGTTCGACCAACAATCTCGCCGTTCTCGAAATCTACTACCGCTTCAAGGGCGTGGCGGCACACGCGTCGAACGGCGCACATCTTGGCCGCAGCGCGCTCGACGCGCTGGAACTGATGAATGTCGGCGTAAACTTCCTGCGGGAGCACATGCCGCAGGATTGCCGCGTGCACTATGCGATCACCGACGCCGGCGGCAAGGCGGCAAACGTCGTCCAGGCCCGCGCTGAAGCGCTTTATCTCGTGCGCGCGCCGCAGATGCCGGAGGCGCTGGCGCTTGCGGCTCGCATCGACAACATCGCCAAGGGAGCGGCGATGATGACGGAAACCGAGGTCGAGATCGTCTTCGACCGCGCGGCGACCAATCTTCTGCCGAACATCGCGCTGGAAACGGCGATCCACGACAACATGGTGGCGCTCGGACCGGTTCCCTTCGACGAGGCCGATATCGCCTTTGCCAAGGACATCCAGAAGACGCTGACGCAGGAAGCAATCTCGAGCAGCATCCGGCTTTACCAGATCAAGGGCGATGTTTTTGCGAACAGCCGCATGGACGGTTCGACCGGTCTGCATCTCGGCCTTCGCGATTTCGAGGGCCAGTCGCATTTCCGCGCCGGTTCGACCGATGTCGGCGACGTCAGCTGGATCGCGCCGACCGCGCAATGCTGGGCGCCCGCCTGGGCGATCGGTACGGCGCCGCACACCTGGCAGGTAGTGGCGCAGGGCAAGAGCCCGGCCGCCCACAAGGCTTTCGCCCACGCGGCAAAATCACTGGCCACGACCGGCCTCGACCTGATCCTCGATGCCGATCTTTTGGCACGGGCAAAGGCCGAGTGGCGTGAAAAGACCGAGGGCAAGCCTTACCAATGCCCAATCCCCGATCATATCGGTCCGAAACTCTGAAATCATTTTTCGATGTCTGCAAACGCCCGCGCCACCCCCGCGGGCGTTTCGTTTTGTCGGCGTCCGGAACGTCTGCCCGGCGAGTGCACGCCCCTTTGAATGGCGTCCGACTCTTGACGCGAATCGCAAGCTCCGGCATCTCTGTTACGGAGTTTTCCGAATAAGTGCCGATTGGCCGTATTTGAATTGAATCTCTGTTAGCGTGATGTGGCGCCGTTGGGCCGCTGACGCGCGCAAGGAGTATGGCAGAATGAATATGACGGCAACCCAGGCAAGACAGGACGCGGGTCACTCCCAGGCACGCCGTCCGGCCGACGAAGCGATCGCGGCCGATGCCCGCGCGCTTTCCGAACAGTTGAAGGCGATGCGCGAGCGCCTGTTCGCGCCGACGGCGATGAAGACATTGCGCAGCTTCACCTCGGGCGAGGCGGCCAAGCTGATCGGCGTTTCTGACGGCTATCTGCGCCAGCTCTCGCTTGCCGGTGAAGGTCCGCAACCGGACACCGGGCTTGGCGGCCGCCGCTCCTATTCACTCTCCGACATCAATGCGCTTCGCCGGCACTTGGCCGAACAGGCGCTTGCCAAGGGCAACGTCGCCAAGGCGCGCAGCTATCTCAAGTGGCGCGATGCGGAAGCGGGCGAACACCTGCAGGTGATCTCGGTCACCAACTTCAAGGGCGGCTCCGGCAAGACCACATCGTCGGTGCATATCGCGCAATATCTGGCGTTGACCGGCCACCGCGTGCTCGCCGTCGACCTCGACCCGCAGGCGTCGCTGTCCGCACTCTTCGGTTACCAGCCGGAACTCGACCTTACCGGCAATGACACGCTCTATGGCGCGATCCGCTACGACGCCGAGGCGCGGCCGTTGAAGGACATCATCCGCAAGACCTATTTCGACGGCCTCGATCTCGTACCCGGAAACCTTGAGCTGCAGGAGTTCGAGCACACGACCCCGCAGGCACTCAGCGCCCGTCACAACGGCACCGATGCCGGCCCGCTGTTCTTCGCCCGCGTGCAGGCAGCCCTTGCCAGCGTCGCCGACGACTATGACGTCGTCATCATCGACTGCCCGCCGCAGCTCGGCTATCTGACGCTTTCGGCGCTCTGCGCCTCGACTTCCGTCGTCGTCACCGTGCATCCGCAGATGCTCGACGTCGCCTCGATGAACCAGTTCCTTTACATGACCTCGGACCTCCTGAGCGTCGTGCGCGAGGCCGGCGGCGAACTCAACTTCGACTTCCTGCGCTACCTCGTCACCCGCTTCGAGCCGAATGACGGGCCGCAGGCGCAGATCGTCGGCTTCATGCGCTCGCTGTTCGGCGATCGGGTGCTGACCTCGGCGATGGTGAAATCGACGGCGGTTTCCGACGCCGGCCTGACGAAACAGACGCTCTACGAAGTCGGGCGCGAGAATTTCACCCGCGCCACCTATGACCGGGCGATTGAATCCCTCAACGCCGTCAACGGCGAGATCGAAACGCTCATTCATGCGGCTTGGGGGCGCTGATCGATATGGCTGGCAACCGCAAGAACGAACTGCGCGCGCTCTTCTCCGGCAACGTGGCCCCGGCCGCGGAAGCTGACGACAAGGCACCCGCCGCAACGAGCGTGCAGCCCGTAAAACCCGTGGTCGTCCCCGCCTCCCAGGCGGATGTGCCGCGGGCGGCCTCCGGCGCGATCAAGGCCATGGGGCTTTCGCTCGGCAGCATCACCCGCGAGGCGGAGGAGGCACGCGCGCTGCGCGAGGCCTTGCACCAGGGCGAGCGCGTCGTCGAGCTCGATCCGGACCTGATCGATGCCTCCTTCATCGGCGACCGCCTGACCGATGGCGAGACCGATGACCCGGAGTTCCTGGCGCTTGCCGACAGCATCCGCGACAGCGGCCAGCAGTCGCCGATCCTGGTGCGCCCGCACCCGGAGAAAAAGGGCCGATACCAGACGGCCTACGGCCACCGCCGCCTTAACGCCGTGCGCAGCCTCGGCATCAAGGTCAAGGCCATCGTCCGGCCGCTGACCGACGACGAACTGGTGCTGGCACAGGGCAAGGAAAACGCCGAGCGGCGTAACCTGTCTTTCATCGAACGCGCGATGTTTGCCTCTGCCCTTGCCGACCGCGGCTTCGACCGCAAGGTGATCGGTGAGGCGCTCGCCGTGCAGAAGAGTGAGCTTTCACGTCTCATCCAGGTGGCCGAAGGCGTGCCGCCGGCGATCGCGCGCGCCGTCGGTCCGGCGCCCAAGGTCGGCCGCGAACGCTGGATGGCGTTCGGCGCGCTGCTTGAGGATATGGCGACCGTCGAAGTGGCGCAGGAAGAGTGCCGCTCGCGACGCTTCCTCGAAGCCGAAAGCGACCAACGGTTCCAGATCCTGTTTGCCCGCCTGTCGCGCAAGCCGAAGCCGGAAGCGGCGGCCAAGCCGGAAACGCTGGTCGACGCCGGCGGACGCGCCTTCGCCAAGCTCAAGCGTGACGGCAAGAATGCCCACATCGAGTTCGCAGCCGATGTGGATCCCGCTTTCATCGACGAGGTCGTCGAGCTGCTTGCCAAGCAGCATGCGGTGTTTGCGTCCGGCCGCGAAGGCTGAGCGAAGCCTACGTCTCTGAGAGTTCCAATCGGGCCTGCGTGATGCTCTCACGTGGGCCCGATTCGTTTTGCCAGTGGCACCGGTGGCAGGTCGCCGCGGGCATCCCTTTCCGGGCGCGGATATCACCTCCATCCAAGAAATATTTTCGGCCGCGCGCGGCCGGCGACCGGATGTCGCGGCGCCCTTGAGGCGTCGGGCATTGCCGTTGCATGAAGCCCACAGAAGGGCGCCAATCGACCACAGGCCCCGGCTCGAAACGGGGCGTTGGAAGGGACTTGTTAACCTTCATTTCCTATCGCTTAGAAGGCCCCGCGGCGATGTCTCTAGCTCTTCCAGGACCCATGCGTATTCCCAGGACAAACTTCTCACAGGCTGCTTTGCATGATGCAAACCAGGCGGATTATTTCGATGGTCCGCAGGATGATGCGTTGAGCGGTATGCCCACCCATGAGGCGGAAACCGCCGATCCCTATCAGCTGTACGAGGCGCCGTCGGCGCCCCGCCGGCCGGCCAACCAGCAGGCCGAAACCATGAGCCGAGCGACCCGCCTCTACGGGCAGGGTTCTGCCTACGCTCCTGCACAGGTGACGTCGACGATGAGCGAACCCTTGCCGACCCTTTCGGAGATTGCCGGCCACTACGGCGATTCCACCTGGGAGAGCCATTTCTTCCTGGCGCCGAACGTGCGCTTCACCCGCACGCCGGAGCGCGAATTCATGAAGCGGCGCGCGCCGCAGGTCGAGGAAAGCGAAACGGCAACCGAAGTCGAAGAGGCGACCGTTGCGGTGGCGGCGGAGCCTGCTCCGGTCTTGGTGGAAGCCGTCGAGCAGGTCGTGACGGCTCCGGCCGAGCCGGCGCGGGTGGAAGCAGCGGCCTCTGCCGTTGATGAAACGCCGCAGGCCGAGGTCGCCCTGCCGTCCTTCAGCCCGTCCGAACTGTTGCGCATGCTGACCAACCAGCTGCCGACCTGGACCGCGGCGCAAAACACGATCGAGCCGGCAATGCTTGAGCGCGCCGAGGCCGATGACGCTATCGCGCTTGCCCCGGTTCTCACGACTCCGATCGCCGTTTCCGACCCGGTCGCGGAAGCGCAGCCGACGCCCGCGCAGGCAGCAGGCGACGCCCCCGCCGATCGGGGTTCTGCGCATCCGATTTTCCTGTCGGATTTTGCTTTCTTCGAATTCGGTCCGGCCGATGATGCCGAGATCGCCGGCGAAGAAACCGCGCGTCCGAAGCCTTTTGTCGAGACGCCTGCACCGACGTCGATGACGCCGGTTGTCCCCACTGCTGTCGTTGCTCCCGCTGCGCTCGCCCCGCCGGCGCCCGTGCGCCCGGTCGAAATCCGCCGCATGCCGCCGACGGCGATCACTTCGCTGTTCCGCGTCGTCGACGTTCGTGGGGCAAAGGCAGAAGAGATTCCGGCACCGCAATCGCTTGGCGCCGCTGCCGAGGTCGTTGCCGACGCTGCTCCGGTCGCCGTTGCCGCGGAACCCGTGTCCGTCGCCGCAGTTGAAATCATCGCCGCAGAACCCGTCGAGATCGAACAGCCCGCTCACGTCGCGTCGAAAGCCGCGATCACCATGCCTGCACAGGTCACTCGCGCGCCGAACACAATGCCGGCGATCGGTGTGGTTGAACGCACATTTGCCGGGGACGCCTACGAGTTTCCGTCCGAGGACCTCCTGCAGGAGGCGCCTGTCGGTCAGGGTTTCTTCATGACCCAGGAGCAGCTGGAGCAAAATGCCGGCCTGCTTGAAAGCGTGCTTGAAGATTTCGGCGTCAAGGGCGAGATCATCCACGTGCGTCCCGGCCCGGTCGTCACGCTCTATGAGTTCGAGCCGGCGCCCGGTGTGAAATCGTCGCGCGTGATCAACCTTGCGGACGATATCGCCCGCTCGATGTCGGCGCTTTCGGCCCGCGTTGCCGTCGTTCCCGGCCGCAACGTCATCGGCATCGAACTGCCGAACGCGACCCGCGAGACCGTCTATTTCCGCGAGCTGATCGAATCCGTCGACTTCCGCAAGACCGGCTACAAGCTGGCGCTTTGCCTCGGCAAGACGATCGGCGGCGAACCGGTCATCGCCGAGCTTGCGAAGATGCCGCATCTGCTCGTCGCCGGTACCACCGGCTCGGGCAAGTCGGTGGCGATCAACACCATGATCCTGTCGCTGCTCTACCGGTTGAAGCCGGAAGAGTGCCGCCTGATCATGGTCGATCCGAAGATGCTCGAACTTTCCGTCTATGACGGCATCCCGCATCTGCTGACGCCTGTGGTCACCGATCCGAAGAAGGCGGTCATGGCGCTGAAATGGGCCGTGCGCGAGATGGAAGACCGCTACCGCAAGATGTCGCGGCTCGGTGTGCGCAACATCGACGGCTACAACCAGCGCGCCGCCGCCGCCCGTGAAAAGGGCGAGCCGATCATGTGCACCGTCCCGGCCGGCTTCGAGAAGGGCACCGGCGAGCCGCTGTTCGAGCAGCAGGAAATGGATCTGGCGCCGATGCCCTACATCGTCGTCATCGTCGACGAGATGGCCGATCTGATGATGGTCGCCGGCAAGGAGATCGAAGGCGCGATCCAGCGGCTGGCGCAGATGGCGCGCGCCGCCGGTATCCACCTGATCATGGCGACGCAGCGTCCCTCGGTCGACGTCATCACCGGCACGATCAAGGCGAACTTCCCGACCCGCATCTCGTTCCAGGTGACGTCCAAGATCGACAGCCGTACCATCCTTGGTGAACAGGGCGCCGAACAGCTGCTCGGCCAGGGCGACATGCTGCACATGCAGGGCGGCGGGCGCATCGCCCGTGTCCACGGCCCGTTCGTTTCCGACCTCGAGGTCGAGCACGTCGTCGCACACCTGAAGACACAGGGGCGTCCGGAATACCTCGAAACCGTCACGGCGGAGGAGGAAGAAGAGGAGCCCCAAGAAGAGACTCCGGTCTTCGACAAGAGCGCGCTTGCCTCCGAGGACGGCAACGAACTCTACGACCAGGCGGTCAAGGTGGTGCTGCGCGACAAGAAGTGCTCGACCTCCTACATCCAGCGCCGCCTCGGCGTCGGTTACAACCGTGCCGCATCACTGGTCGAGCGCATGGAAAAGGAAGGTCTCGTCGGCCCGGCGAACCACGTCGGCAAACGCGAGATCATCTACGGCAACCGCGACCACATGAGCGCGCCCGACAACGACGACATGGATTGATCCGGTCGTAGGCGTCGCCCCAGGAACACGGATTTCAAGCCGCCGCTGACAGGTTGTCGGCGGCGGCTGTTCTATCTTCGACGTGGTGATAGTGTCACAGCCGCCAGGAGTGGTTGTGACCGGTGTCGCGCATGGGATGATCTGATCGGTGCAAGCAGTAGCGCGTCGCCGCAATGAGACTACCATCTGGCAAAGCCTAACGCTTGCTCTCATCATTCATGCCATCGCCGTGCTGGCGCTTTTCCTTCTTCCGCCGCCTCAAAAACCCGCCCCGACCCCGGATGAGGGGATCGCCGTTCAGATACTGGAATTGCCGCCGCTCCGCCCTGACCTGGTGCAGCCGGTGCTTGGGCCACAGAACGCGTCGCCGGCGCCGCAGTCAGCTCAGGAGACGGCTCCTGCGGTGGAAGCAGCCACGCCACCGCCGGATGCCCGGCCGACCATTCAAGCAAAACAGTTCTTTTCGGCGGCGATACTCGCCGACCCGCGCAGCAGGCAGGCGCTTGAAGGGCTCTCGCAGCTTGCAGCCGATGAACGGATCGTCCAGCTCTGCAATCTCGAGGCGATGGAGCAGGTTCACCGCTGGCGCGTTGACTTCATCCCCGATTTGCTCGTCGCCTACGCCATGGCGGATATCCTCTTGGCCGGCCGGAATCTCCGCGCCGATGGCGCCGCCTTTCGCAGCAGGGGCCGCTGGTTCAACATCAAGTTTGGCTGCGCTGTCGCGCCGGATATCGAAAGCGTCGTCCAGTTCGAATTTCAGATTGGCGACGAAATTCCGGAAAGCGAGTGGGAGGCGCATTTCCTCCCCGCTGATGCCAAAGCCCAGTGATCGTGGCCATTGATCGTGGCCATGGCCGAAGTCCGACCGCTCCTGGCGCACTTTGACGAGTCATCCCACGGGACGCTGGCTGCGGAGGCGGATCAAGCCGAGGCCGTCCCGCCCTTGGCGTGGCCTGCGCGGCAGCAGTGCTTGAGCTGCTTGCCAGATCCGCAAGGGCAGGGGTCGTTGCCGCGCAGTTGCAGTTTACCGACCAGCGGCAAAAGCGCCGCGGAGGGAAGGATGCCTGCCATCAGGATGGCCAATCTGGCCGACATGCCGGGAATGACGAGCCGCCGGCGGGCCTTGAAACCGCGCCAGGCGCAATCGGCCACATATTCCGGACTGGCCTTCGGCAAAGCCTTGAACAGGGCAGCCCTGTTGGCGCCGGACTTTTCGAGGAATTCGGTCGATACCGGCCCGGGCGCAACGCAGGTCACCGTTACACCCGTCCTTCGCGTCTCCTGATACAGCGCTTCGGAAAAGGAACGAACGAAGGCTTTGCTCGCATAATACATTGCCATGTACGGGCCGGGCGTAAAACTCGCGACGGAGGCCAAATTGATGACGCCGCCACGGCGGCGCGCGACCATGCCCGGCAACAGGCGCAAGGTGAGATCGGCAAGCGCGCGAACGTTGACATCGATCATTCCAACCTGGTCGGCAATCGGCAAAGCGGTGGCCGCGCCGCGCAGACCATAGCCGGCACTGTTGACAAGGACGTCGCAGACGAGGCCTTCGCGCGAGAGAAATTCTTCAAGGATGCTTGCCGCATCGTGGGCGGTAAGATCGACCGGCAGCGAGAATGCCTCGCCGCCCGCTTGTTTGATCGCGGCCTCCACGACGCGCAAACTTTCGATGGTTCGCGCGACCAGAACGACCGGCGCGTCGTCTCGTGCGGCAAGCTCGGCAATCGCTCTGCCTATGCCCCGGGACGCTCCTACAACGACGATGGCGGGTCGTGGTGACTGCTGCGATGTCATGCCGATGGTCCCGGCGTAGCGATTGACGGATTGTCGACTTTGGAAAGGCCCGCCACTTCCTCGGCGATTTCCCCGTTCAAGATTTCCTCGAAACGAGCCAGGGCGCGCGCGACGTTGGCGCCGTCCATGACGCGATGATCATAGTGGATTCTGACGGTGACCGATCCGTCATCGCCGATCGGTCCGTAGTTGAAGATCGTCGTCAACGGCGTCAGCGGATTGAGCGATTCCGCACCCAGGCCGGAATAGACCGACAATTGGAAGGTACCGAACCGGTGGCCCCTTTGGCGCCCCATGTTCAGGCTGAGCCACATCAGCAGCCGCCGCAACGGCGCCGGCAAGCGCGCAATCTTCAACGCCCGCCGGAATTCCCTGACCTCGAGCACGGGACGGGACCGGGCCTCCTGGAGCAGGGCGCTCAACTCGGAGATGGACCGTCGCTCGGGTGTCTTGATCGTACTGAGAAGGACCACCCGTTCGCCTTCGTGCTCGCGCTCGTGGGCCACGGACGCGACGCTTCCCGGGTACTCATAGAGTTGCGGTCTCGGCAGCTTGACGTAAGCCCGGCGAAACTCCGGCGTCTCCGCCGAAAGCAAACCGTAGCCCTTGAGAAACAACACCATCCACGAAGGCCGATCCGATTGGCTTGCCCGGGCCTTGTGCAGCGCGCTGATGTTCATCTGTCGCTGCACCGTCACCCGGGGGACGCCGATCGAAAATCGCATCAGATCGCCGACGAGGCGTCTTGCCGCAGAAAGCTTGACCGGTCGGCCGCGCATCGTGTCACCTCTAGTACAGATAAGGTATAATGCGCTTCGTCCTGTCCATGTAGGCGCGATATTCGGGGCCGAAGAATTCCAGCATCAGGCGCTCCTCCTTGTCCACACGCAGGAAAAAAAGCACGGCAAAGCCCAGGACACCCACGAGGCCAGCCACCCAGTTCGACAACAGAAACATCTGGCCGATCCCCATAAGCAGGAAACTCGTGTACATCGGATGGCGCACGAGGGCGTACGGCCCCCTGCTGATCAGTTGATGTTTTTCGCGGATTTCCAGTGAGATCGACCAGTTTCGTCCGAGTTCCTTGTGGGTGCGGCGGAACGTCCAAAGAGCCAAGGCGAAGATGAGGCCGCCGAGGCCCACCAACCATGGAGACGCGGGATAGTCGGCAGCGGCGGGGATTCCCGTAGCCACATAAAGTCCAGGCAAGATCGCAAGGCCCAGCAATGCGGCAGCTAGGCCAACCGTATCGGTCGCCGAGCGGCGACTGCTCGTCACCCGCACGCGCTTTGCCCTGCGCTCGAATGGATAACGGATAACGTACCAGCCAATGATGCCTATGACCCAGACGATTTCGCCGATGGTAGCGACAGACATGTTCACCTTGTATCACCCAAGCTTTTTGCTGCTTCGGTCACCGAAACGGCCAGTGGAGATGAGACTGCCACGCGTCGCCTCGACCTGACAAGGTGCCGAAACGTCTGCGGCCAACCGGTACCCAGCGGCCAAGGGTGACGGTGGCAGCCAATGATGGCGCGGGCGATCCTTGTTGACCGTTTGGAGGAGTACACGTGCTCCGGCAGCCTATCCGCCATTCATCTCGCGCAGTCTCGTGATGAACTCCTGGGGGCGGAGCCAGATACCAGGTGTCTTGTATCCCATGGAGCGCGCGATGTCGGCGACGAACGCGTTGCAGTTGTAGATTGACGCCTGCCAGAATTTTGCTTCGGCCTTGAGTTTTCGGATCTTGGTGACGACGTCGCGATACTCCGCTTCGGTCAACGTGACACGCCAGCTAGCAGACCTGTATTGTTCCTCCAGGTCGCCATCGCTTGCGCCCGTCTCAGCCGGTACCGGCAAAACATGACCAATAACATAAGGAGCGGTATCGTTTGTCGCGGGGGCAAGGCCCGCAACTTCTGGATTGATCATTGCTCCAGTTTGGCTGAGTCGGCCAAAAATCACATAGGAGTGGCCGTAACTGAGCGCATAACGGGAGCGGAATTCGATGAAATAGCCCTGATCGCGCTGTTGTGACGTGGTGCCCGCATAGCTTGAGACAAATCGCGGCTGAGGGCCCTTGTCCTCCGATTGACATGCCGTAACCACCAATGCGGCTAGGACGGCGAACGAAATACGACCACGTGAACGCGTCATTATTGCGTCATCTCTCCCGAGTTCTGATGGGCACGTGTGAATGCCACCCCAGGCAGCTTTCGATCCGCGCGCCGCGATGTGTGGCCAGGCCGGCCACGCTCAGACAGGGCGGGAAGGACCGTGAGGTCCTCCCCGAACTAAGGTCGGTAACTACTTGTAAACGGGCGCCGGTTCTTCGGCCACCGGTGGCGGCGCCTTTCCTTTGCCTTTGCCGATCGTTCCGCAAGCGGCGAGACTGGCCACGGAAAGCAACGCAACTGTCACGATTAGAATTCTGCTCATCTATATTTCCTTTCCTAGGTTGTCGGAATGGTTATTCGAAGGCAACACTCACAGTATTAGTAGCAATTCGCGATTCGGCCTAGTGCGGAAAGAGCACACCCATTGGTCGGTTTATCGTTACCGAACTTCAAACAGTGTATCAAAGTCATGTGGGCCCTACTCCAATACCGCAGTAAGATAGAGTGAGTGTTCAAATGATCAATACCTGAGTTCCAATCGGCGTGCGGGCGTAGAGATCGACGATATCATCGTTCGTAAGCCGGATGCAGCCATTGGAAACGGCCTGCCCAATCGTCCAGGGCGCATTCGTGCCGTGAAGGCGAAACTTGGTGTCCTGACCGTTGCGATACAGGTATAGGGCTGACGCTCCCAAGGGGTTGTGAGGGCCGCCGGAAACGCCACCGGCGTATTGCGCCAGTTCCGGCTTGCGTCGGATCATGCTTGCCGTGGGCGTCCAGGACGGCCACTCGGCCTTTCTTCCGATGACGGCCCGCCCCTTGAGGGTAAGGCCTTCCTCTCCAACGCCGATTCCGTAGCGCATCGCCCATCCGCCACTTTCGACCGAGTAGAGGTAGCGTTGCGTGGTGTCGACAACGATTGTTCCGGCCGGCTCGTTGCCGTCGTACCGGACGTGCCGCTTTCGATAGCGGCGATCGACGCCCGGAGTGCCGCCGTACAGGGATGGGAAGGAAACGCCTTGCCAGGTCGAGCTGCATCCGGCCAACAGGCCAAGACTTCCGACGAGCAGAAATCTCCGTGTAATGCGGTGATTGTCCATCTTTACCTGCTGAGAAAAATGGTACGCCCCGATTCGCTTTTAGCATTACAATGGTCTCCGGCCAAGTTCCAATAAATCAATCTGCGATTGGCGACAGGATAGGCAAATGGCACGGCAGGTTTGTGGGGCCTTGTACCAGGGAAATGCATGGAAAGGATTGTATAACTAGGGGCGGGTTCTGGGGGCCGTGCATGATTCGAGGCAGGAATTCTTGCGATTCCTGTGTGTTGTTGCGGCAGGGGTCTGGAAGGTGAAGCCCTGAAGTGCATTTGATGAAATGTCTTGCGATATCGTGCGCGTCCGAATAGTCAAAACGTGTAAATTAGGAATGGCAGCATGAATTTAGGCTTCGCTGGCAAGGTAGCGCTCGTGACCGGCGCGGGTTCGGGAATTGGCGCAGCCGTGTGTCGGCAGCTCGCTGCCGAGGGGGCGGAGGTGGTGGCCGCCGACGTTGACGCCGAAGCTGTACGTCAGGTCGTTGCTGAGATTCGCTCGAATGGCGGCGCAGCCCATGATGTCGTCGTCGATGTTGCCGACGCTGCCGCCGTGGAAAAATTGGTGACGTTCGCCGTGCAGACCTGCGGTGGCCTGCATCTGGCGGTCAACAATGCCGGCGTCGACGGCATTCGCAAGGCGACCGCCGACTATCCGCTTGATGGCTGGCACGCATTGATGAACGTGAACCTGCACGGCGTCTTTTACTGCATGAAGTACGAGATCGCGGCCATGGTCGCTCAGGGCGGAGGCGCCATCGTCAACACGTCTTCCATTCTGGGCGCCGTCGCTCTGCCGACTGCCGCCGCCTATACGGCCGCCAAGCATGCAGTGGTCGGGCTGACGAAAGCTGCAGCAATCGAGTATGCCCGAACGGGAATTCGCATCAATGCCGTGGCGCCCGGCTGGATCGATACGCCGCTCTCCGCAGACAATGCGGACGTGGCAAATAATAGGCGCATAATGTCTATGCAGCCGATGGGGCGTCTCGGCACGCCCGATGAGGTCGCTGCCCTGATCTGCTTTCTGTTGTCCGAGCAGGCGAGCTTCGTCACCGGTAGCGTTCACCTCGTCGACGGCGCCTATACGGCGCACTGAGCTAGCCGGATCGCTCAATCATTGAAAATCACTGCCCCGCTGGTCCGGGCCTGTATTGCTGGTTCCGCTCGTGGCAATCGCGCCCATTTGCATGCGCGCCATTCAAAATAAAAACGTTTTTATTTCTCTTGAAAACGTTTTTATTGGCTGTTACCCATATCCCCCAGGAGAAGCCGCGAGCCTGGGAGGGTGCATGGCGACTGAGATGCACAGGGCGCGGCGCACACCGACGCCGACGATCAAGACCCTGGCCGAGATGACGGGCTATTCCATCGCCACGATCTCGAAGGCGTTGCGCGAATCTCCCGTGGTCGCGCCGGCGACCAGAGACATCATCTACAAGGCGGCACGCGAGGTCGGCTATCAGGCGAACGCCCGCGGCATGGCGCTTCGCACCGGCAAGAGCTTCCAGGCGGCGGTGCTGATGCCGGTGACCGCGGCGCGCGACTATGAATGGGACGGCGTCGAATACACCCAGATCCTGAGCGGCATCAGCCAGGCGCTCGAAGGCACGGATTACCGCATGTCCGTGCATGTCATTCGCGATGCGGCCGACGGCGCGGACGCGGCGCGTCGCATCGTCGACCAGGGGCTTGCCGATGGCCTGATCTTCTCCGGCATTCTTGCCGATGACCCGCGCATCGATCTGCTCGTCGCCGAACACTTCCCCTTCGTCTCGATGGGCCGCTGCCGTGGAGATCTCGACTACGCCCATGTCGATATCGACAACGAATGGGCGGCGCATGCGGCGACCGCGCGGCTGATCGCCGGCGGCCATCGCCGCATCGCGCTCGTCAATCCGGAACGGCGGCTTTCCTATGCCCTCGACAGGATCGACGGTTTTGTCCGCGCGTTTCGCGAGGCGGGGCTCGATGCGCCGCTGGACCTGATCGCCGAGGGCGATCTCTCGACCCATTTCGGCCGGCAGACGGTGATCGATTTCCTGCAGCTGGACGATGCCCCAACCGCCTTCGTCTGCATCAACGAATCGACCACGCTCGGCGTGCTCTCGGGGCTCGGAGCCCTTGGACGCCAGGTCGGCGTCGACGTCGACGTCATCGCCTATGACGACATCAACGTCAGTGCCTATTTCACGCCGCCGATTACCACTTTCTACCAGCCGATCGAGGTGCTGGGCCGCACCCTCGGACAGTTCCTGTTGCGCCGCATGGAGGGGGAGGACCCCAAGGCGCTCAGGCAGGTTTTCAGGCCGACACTGATCACGCGCCAGCCCGACAATCTCGGCGGCCGCCTGACCCAAAGTTAATCATCCAAGGAGGAGAACCATGAAAAAACTGATGATTGCCCTGGCTGTAGCAGCCCTTGTTGCGAGCGTGTCCCATGCCGCCGATCTTGGCGGCAAGCTCTTGAAGGTCGGCTCCGACACGACCTCGCCGCCGATGGAGAGCATCGACCCGGCAACCGGACAGGTGGTCGGCTTCGACGTCGATGTCGTCAACGCCGTCTGCGCCAAGATCAACTGCCAGGCCGAATTCGTCACGACAGGCTGGGACGGCATCTTCGCCGCCCTCGACCAGGGCAGCTTCGACCTCGTCGCCTCGGGCGTGTCGATCACCGAGGAGCGCAAGAAGGCGATGGATTTCTCCGACCCCTATATCGTCAACAGCCAGGCCGTGCTGATGCGGGTTGAAGACCAGGGCATCACGCTTGATCGCTTCAAGGATGCCGGGAGAAAGCTCTCCGCCCAGGCGAACACGACGGACGCGCAGGTCGCCGAGAGTGTCGTCGGCAAGGAGAACGTTGCCGCCTACGACACGTTCAGCGCCGCGATCATCGCGCTCAAGAACAAGGACGTCGACGGTGTCGTCATCAACGGTGCGAACGCCGCTGCCTACGAGCGCGAATTCGCAGGTGAACTCGTCGTCGCCATCAAGGACCTCGAATCCGACCCGCTCGGTCTCGTTTTTCGCAAGGGTGACGAAAACGTCGCGGCTTTCAACGAAGGCCTGAAGATGATCAAGGACGACGGCACGCTCGACCAACTCGTCAATAAGTACTGGGGCTTGAAGTAAGCTCGTCATGCCGATCGGACCCGGATCGCGCTAGCGCTCCGGGTCTTCCGTCTGTCTATCAATGCCCCCGGAGGAATGAATGTCGTTCCTGAGAAGCGTGCGTCCGAGCAATCTGATCATCCTGACCGCGCTGCCCTTCATCATCTATCTCTTCATTTCCTCCGGCGACTATCAGCGCTCGCTGCGGGCGATCCTCGGTGTCGAAAACGGTTCGTCCGCTTTCGTGCCCGGCTTCCTGGCGCTCGCGATCGCGTTCGCATCGGGCATTGCGGTGCTCGTGTTTTCGCGCGCCAAGGCGGCGCGCCCGCGGCTGGCCAATGTCGCAGCCGCGCTCAATCTCGCTGCGGCAGCCGTGCTCGTCATCGGGCATAACATCCATCCCTTCGTCGCCTCCGTGGTCGCCAACGGCGTCGATCCGTTCAAGTCGACTCTGATCGTCAAGGGCGTGACGCCGCGGCAATTGACCGAGGCTGCCGACCTCATGGTGCGTGGCGCCGAAGGTTGGCTGTTTCCTGCCTATCTCGTCGTCACGGTGATCGGCCTCGGGCTGCATTTCCTCGGCGGTCGTTCCGATGCCCCGTCGGACGCAAGGACAAGGCGTGTCGCCCGCTGGATCATTGGCCTCGTCAACGGCGCCGGTCTCGCCTTCATCTTCTTCTTCGCCCATATCGCCTTTGCCGCAGGGGTCGCCACCACCATCCGTGCGGCGATCGCCGCCTATATTCTCGCCGCGATCATGGGCCTCGTCTGGGTCGGGTTGCTACAACTGCATTCGACGGTCCGGACCAGCCTCTATTTCGCGATCGCCACCCTTGTGCTGGCCCTTGCTGCCGGCTGGTTCCTGCTGCAGCCGCGCGACACCTATGTGCTGGCCGGCACGCTGGAGGGCAAGGTCGGCATCGTCACCAATACCCCGGCGGGACTGATCAGCGCGGTCCGCTTCGGCCAGTATGACGGCGCGCCGCAGACGGAAACGCCGGTCCGCACCTTCGTCGGCCCCACCGAGGCGCTCGCCTCGATCGCCAAGGGTGAGGGGGTCTCGGCGGCGCTGCTGCCGGCCGCCTCCGCGCCCGCCAATATGCCCGTCCTCTGGCAGACCGAGGCGCTGAACGATCGCGACCGCGCGGCAGGTCTCACCGTTGCCGTACTCTCGATCGTCCTTGGTCTCTTGACCTTCGGCGGCTACCTGCACCAGCGCCATCCGCTCGCGATCGGCTCGGAATTCATCGTCGATACGATCCGCGGCATACCCATGTTGGTGATCGTGCTCTATGTCGGCCTGCCGTTGAGCGGGGCGCTGAAAGACGCGACGCAGGGCGTACTCGATCCACCGAACCTGATGCGCGGCATCGTTGCCATGGCGCTCGCCTACTCGGCCTATCTCGCCGAAATTTTCCGCTCGGGTATCAATGCGATCCCGGTCGGCCAGGTGGAGGCGGCGCGCAGCATCGGCCTCAACCGCTGGCAGACGGCCCGCCTCGTCGTGCTGCCGCAGGCCTTCCGCATCATCATTCCGCCGCTCGGCAACGAGCTGATCGCCATCCTGAAAGACACGTCGCTGTTGTCGATCCTCTCGATCCGCGACATCACCCAGCGCATGCGCGAGTTCCAGTCGGCAAGCTTCCTGCCGTTCGCACCCTATAACTCGGCGGCGATTTTCTACATCTTCCTGACGCTGGCTGCCGCCAGCCTCGTCAACATGGTCGAGCGGAAATATGACATCAAGCACCGCTAGGCGACAGACGGTCCTGATATCAGGTGCCTCCCGCGGGCTCGGCGCGGAACTCGCGCGGCTCTATGCCGAGGATGGCTGGCGGGTGATCGCCTGCGTGCGGGGTGTACCCCCACACGCGAGCGCAGCGGATCGGTATCCGCTTGATGTCGCCAATCCTGCCTCGATCGACACTCTCGCAGAAACGCTCCAAGGCACGGCGATCGATGTGCTGATCAACAACGCGGCCGTGCGCGGCGATACCGGCGGATTGGCGACGCTCGAGGCCGACGACTTTCTCGATGTCATGCGCGTGAATGCTCTCGCACCGCTCCTGGTGACGCGGGCGCTCCTTCCAAGCCTGCGCGCCGGCAGCAATCGGGTCGTCGCCAACATCAGCAGCCGCGCCGGCTCGCTTGCCGAAGGCACGCTCGACGATGATGACGACGACTATGCTTATCGCTGTTCCAAGGCGGCACTGAACATGGCGACGGTCAAGCTCGCGCAGGATCTGAAGAGCGACGGGATTTCCGTCGTCTCGCTGCACCCCGGCTGGGTGCAGACGGACATGGGCGGCAGCGATGCGGTCGTGTCTGTCGCCGACAGCGCGGCAGGCCTGAAGGCAATCATCGACAAGGCGGATCTGGCCGCCAGCGGCAGTTTCCGCGCCTATGACGGGCAGCGGGTTTCGTGGTGACAGGACAGAGAAAATGGCAGACAGAGATTTGAGAACCGAGCAGGAACTGGCGACGATCCGCGCCTGGCTCAAGGAGACCTACGGCATCGAGGCAAGCCTCTCGCCGCTGCCGGGCGAGCACGATCTCAACTATCGCGTCTCTGCTGCCAATGGCCAGGAATACCTTTTGAAGTTGCACGCGGCCGGCGATGCGGACGAACTCGACATGCAGGTGGCGGTGCTTGAACACCTGGCCGCCAAGGCGTCGGCTCTGCCGATCTCTCGGGCGTATCGCAATCTCTCCGCTGGCGTTACCAGCAAGATCGAGCTCCGCGGCATCCGCACTGCGCGGCTTCTCTCGTGGCTGCCCGGCGACATCTGGGCGAAGGCGCCGTTGCACGATACGGCGAGTGCCGAAAGCCTCGGCCGACTGCTGGCCGGCCTCGACCGTAGCCTAGAGGGTTTCTCCCATGCCGGCGCCAAGCGCCTCTACGCCTGGGATATCGGCCGAGCCGACATGCATCGCAAGCACGTGGAGCTGATAGGCGGTGCCGACAAGCGCGCGGCAGTCGGCACGATCCTCGACCATTTCGCGTCGACGGTCCTGCCGCGCCTGACGACCTGCCCGAT
This sequence comes from Ensifer adhaerens, assembly GCF_002007205.1. GTDB lineage: Bacteria > Pseudomonadota > Alphaproteobacteria > Rhizobiales > Rhizobiaceae > Ensifer > Ensifer adhaerens_D. The sequence continues at coordinate 31,955 of NZ_LAZS01000008.1, read as the reverse complement.
GCAGGTCATTCACAACGACGCCAACGATTACAATGTGCTGCTCGACAAGGACGGTACGGTCAGCGGCCTGCTCGACTTCGGCGACATGGTCGAGACTTTTCGCGTGATCGAAATCGCCGTCGCTTCGGCCTATGCGCTGATCGGTTCTACAGATCCGGTTGGCACCATCGCGGCGATTGCGGGTGCGTACCACGAGGTCAATCCCTTGAGCGAGACGGAAGTCGAGCTGGTCTTCGATCTTGTCCTAACGCGCTATGCTGTCAGCATGTGCATGGCGGCAAAGCAGATCCGCGAAAACCCTGAGAATACCTATCTGCTCGTCAGCCAGGAGGATGTCTGGCGCGAGCTGAACCGCCTGCAGGGCGAGAACCGTGCGATCGCCGGCGCGCGCATCCGCGATGCCTGCGGCCTGGCGCCGATCGCACATGCCGCGGCCGTCGTGCGCTGGCTCGAAAAGAGCGCGCATGACTTTGCGCCGATCGTCCGACCCGAAAATGCCAGACCCAAGGTCGCCGTGTTTGATTTCTCGGCCGCGGGGTCGGAGGCTGCGCAATGGGCCAGCCTCGATGCGGCGCAGGCCGAGGCGCGGATCATGGCGCAAATCGGCAGCGAGCATGCCGCCTTCGGCATCGGCCTTTATGGCGAAGACCGCGGGATCTACCAGGGCGATGCCTATGAAACGACCGTCGAGGGCGCACGTCGCTCAGTGCATCTCGGCGTCGATATCTTCGCGCCGGCCGGCGAGCCGGTCTTCGCACCCTTTGCCGGCAGGGTCGCCTTCATCCATGACGACGCTGTCGCCTATGGCTTCGGCCCGACGGTGCTGCTCGAACACGGGACTGAAGGCGGCGTTCGCTTCTGGACGCTTTACGGTCACCTGTCGCGCGAAAGCGTAGCCAGCCTTTCCGAGGGACAGTCGGTCGCCAAGGGCGAGGCTTTCGCCGCCTTCGGTTCCGCGGAAGAGAACGGCAATTGGGCCCCGCATCTGCATTTCCAGATCGTCACCGATCACCTCGGTCTCGGCGGTCGCATGCACGGCGTCGGCGTGCGCGACCAATGGCAGGTGTGGCGCGAGGTAAGCCCGGACCCGAGTGTGGTGCTCGGGCTTTCGGTTCCGGTGTCGGTGATCGTGCCGCGTGACAAGGAATTCCTGGTGCGCGAGCGCCATCGCCGGATCGGCCGGTCGCTGAGCATCGCCTATAGCGCTGCACCCCTGAAGATCGTCGGCGGCGAGGGCGCGCATCTGATCGACGAGGAGGGGACGCGCTGGCTCGACATGGTCAACAATGTCTGCCACGTCGGCCATTGCCATCCGCGTGTCGTCAAGGCCGCACAGGCGCAGATGCAGCGGCTGAACACCAATTCGCGCTATTTGCACGATTCGCTGGTCGAGTACTCCCGTCGCCTCGCCGCGCAGTTCCCGGATCCGCTGAACGTCTGCTTCTTCGTCAATTCGGGCAGCGAGGCCAATGATCTCGCGATCCGGTTGGCGCGCGCCTATACCGGCAATCGCGACGTCATCACCGTCGATCATGCCTATCACGGCCATCTGTCGAGCCTGATCGACGTCAGCCCCTACAAGTTCGCCGGCAAGGGCGGCGAAGGGCAGGCGTCGCATGTAAAGGTCGCCGAGATGCCGGATCTCTATCGCGGGCGCTATCGCTACGGCGATGCGGATGCCGGCCGGAAATATGCCGAGGACGTGCGTAACCAGGTCGCGGCTCTTGCTGCCGATGGCCGCCGCCCGGCGCTGTTCTTCAGCGAAGGCATTCTTGGCACCGGCGGCCAGCTTTCGCTGCCGGAAGGCTATCTGCGTGAGGCCTATGCGCATGTGCGCGCCGCCGGCGGCCTCTGCCTTGCCGACGAGGTGCAGGTCGGTTTCGGCCGCGTCGGCAGCCACATGTGGGCGCATGAGTTGCAGGGTGTTACCCCTGATATCGTCACCATGGGCAAGCCGATCGGCAACGGCCATCCCATGGCGGCCGTCGTGACGACCGAGGCGATCGCCGCCTCGTTTGCCAATGGCATGGAGTACTTCAACACCTTCGGCGGCAATCCGGTCTCGGCCGAGATCGGTCTCGCCGTGCTCGACGTCATTCGCGACGAGCGGCTGATGCATCATTGCCGCGTCGTCGGCGACTGGCTGATGGATGGCGCGCGGGCGCTTGCTAGCAAGCATACGATCATCGGCGATGTCAGAGGTCATGGTCTCTTCAACGGCATCGAGCTGGTGCGCGACCGCGAGACGCTGGAGCCGGCAGCGCGCGAACTCGATTTCGTCATTGCCGAGATGAAGCGCAAGTACCGCATTCTGCTCAGCAGCGAGGGGCCGCACCACAATGTGCTGAAGGTCAAGCCGCCGGCGCCCTTCAGTGCCGAGGATTGCGACTATTTCCTCAACGCGTTGGACGATACGCTAGGGCGTCTAAACGTCTGAGATAAAAGGTCAAAACGGTCGCCTTCGGGCGGCCGTTTTGCTGCCGAACATGGCCTTCAACAGCAAAATCTGATCGACGCGATTTTTCCCTTTACAAGAAAGTTAAACGTTTTTATCGTGTATATAAACGTTTAACTTGATGCTGCGCTTGAGCCCTTGGCCCGGTCGCAGCGCTCCGCCGGCAGGGAGGGCCCGTTGGCAGCGATCCGTATCGACAATTTGCGCAAAGGCTTCGGTTCGCTTGAAGTCTTGAAGGGTATCAACCTCGATATCGCCGACGGCGAGTTCGTCTGCTTCCTCGGCCCGTCGGGCTGCGGCAAGAGCACGCTGCTGCGCTCTATCGCCGGTCTCGAGGATCTGGATGGCGGTTCCATCCATCTTGGCGAGCGCGATATCACCGATGTCGCCTCGGCCAAGCGCGACATCGCCATGGTCTTCCAGAATTACGCGCTCTACCCGCACATGAACGTGCGCAAGAACCTGTCCTTCGGCCTGGCGCTGAATGGCATGAAGCGAGACGAGATCGACCGTCGGGTCGACAATGCCGCCGACATCCTGCGCATCAAGGAACTGCTCGCTCGCAAGCCTCGCCAGCTCTCGGGCGGTCAGCGCCAGCGCGTGGCGATCGGCCGCGCGATCGTTCGCGAACCGAAACTCTTCCTGCTCGACGAGCCGCTGTCGAACCTCGACGCGGGTCTGCGCGTCACCATGCGCGTCGAACTCGCGGCGCTGCATGAACGCCTCGGCGTGACGATGATCTATGTGACCCACGACCAGGTGGAAGCGATGACGCTGTCCGATCGTGTCGTGGTGCTCGACAAGGGCAAGGTCAGCCAGTTCGGCACGCCGCTCGAACTGTTCTATCAGCCGGCCAACCTGTTCGTCGCCGGCTTCATCGGCTCGCCGCGCATGAATTTCGTCACGACCGAAGTGACCGGGCAGGTCGGTGCGTCGGTGACGCTCAATGGCGGTGGTCTCGCCCATCCGCTGACGCTTGAGATGATGGCGGCAGCGCCGATTGCCAAGCCCAAGTCGGTCACCCTCGGTATCCGTCCGGACAAGATCGAGTTGGTCTCGGCCGAAGAAGGCCATCTCGTCGGCGACGTGCGGCTGGTCGAACGGCTCGGCACCGAGAGCCACGTCCATATTAGCCTTGAGAACGGTGGCGATATGACCGCTGTCGTGCGTGGCACGCATCCGGTTTCCGCCCGCGAGCGCGTGCACCTGCGCTTGGCCGCCGAGCATTGCCATCTCTTCGACGGCGACGGCCAGGCGGTTGTGCGGCGTCTCGATGCCGAGACGCAGGCGCTCATCAATCAGGAAAAGGCAAAGCGGGTCGCGTGACCCGAATGAGGAGGAGAAGCATGCTCAACAGGAAGTCGATCATCGGCTCGCTGATGGTTCTGGCAATGGCCGGAACCGCCACGGCCCGCGCGGAAGAAGTGCTGCGCTTTGCGACCTGGGACACGGACGAAAGCCTGGCGATCCAGCAGGAAATCGCCAAGAAGTTCGAGGAAAAGCACCCGGGCGTGAAGGTCCAGGTCGAGCCCTATGCGGATGGCTACGATCAGAAGCTGATCGCCGCCTTCGGCGCCGGCAACCCGCCTGACGTCATGTATATGTGGAACTTCCCACAATACTACACGTCGCTGAAGCCGCTCGATGACCTGATCGCCAAGGACGCGGCCGAGATCAAGCCGGACGATTTCCCACAGGGGCTGATGAACACGGTGCGCGTCGAGGGCAAGACCTACGGCATGCCGTCAGGTTTCACCACGCAAGTGGTCTTCTACAACAAGGACATGTTCGCCAAGGCCGGCGTCGAGGAGCCGAAGGACGGCTGGACCTGGGACGACCTGCGCGCCAAGGCGGCCAAGTTCCGCGACGAGCCGAACAAGGTCTACGGTTTCGCCGTCGACGCCAAGCCGGATCCTTACGACTTCGAGCAGTTCCTCTGGTCGAACGGCACCAAGTACATCTCCGACGACGGCAAGAAGATCGACGGCTACATGAACAGCGATGCGGCAGCGCAAGTGCTCGACATGTTCGGCGACATGGCCAAGAAGCAGGAAGCGATCACGCTGAACCTCGGCGACGACACGACCGGCAGCACGCTGTTCAAGGGCGGCAAGATCGCGATGTTCCAGAGCGCCATGTGGTCGAAGTCCGGCATCGACGCGTCCGGCATCAAGTATGGCGTGGCACCGCTGCCGAAGTTCGGCGACAAGACGGCGCATTCGGCGCTCGGCGTCTCGGCGATCTCGATCGCCAAGGATGCGGCGCATCCGGACCTCGCCTGGGAATTCGTCAAGTTCTTCTCTTCGCCCGAAGCGGTCGCCATGCGCATCAACGACCTGCCGGTGCGCACCAGCGTCGCGGAAGAAAAGGGCATGACCAAGGATCCGGTCTACAAGCCCTTCTTCGACATTCTCGCCACCTCGAACACCGAGACCCATGCGTTCCTGAAGAACGCCAACTGGGGCAAGGTCCAGGACAATCTCGCCCGCGCCATCGAGGCGACGATGATCGACCAGGGCAATGCCAAGCAGCATCTCGACGATGCGGTCAACCGCTCCAAGCGTCTGATGAAGTAAGAAAAGGGAGCCCGGGGAGATGGACATGTCCTATGCAACAGCCGCAGTGCCGGTCGTGGCCAAGCGCAAGCGCTCGGCCTTCGCTCGCCACATCGTCGCCTATCTGTTCATCTCCCCGTGGATCCTCGGGTTCCTGTTCTTCACCCTCGGCCCGCTCGTCTTCTCGCTGACGATGAGCTTCTACGATTGGCCGGTCGTCGGCGAGCGCAGCTTCGTCGGCCTCGAGAACTATCGCTCCATGCTGTTCGAGGACCCGCAATTCTGGGAGAGCCTCTGGATCACGGTGAAGTTTGCCGCGATCTACGTGCCGTTCAACATCGTCATGTCGTTCCTCCTGGCGTTGATGCTGCACCACATCACCTTTGCCAGCGGCTTCTTCCGCACCGCCTTCTACCTGCCGAGCGTCATTTCCGGCGTCGCGCTGGTGACGATCTGGAGCTGGATCTACAGCCGTGAATACGGCCTTCTGAACTTCATGCTGTCCTTTATCGGCATCGACGGGCCGAACTGGCTCGGCGATCCGAACCTCGCGATCGTCGCCATCATCATCGCCAGCCTCTGGGGCCTTGGCGGCACCATGTTGATCTTGCTCACCGGTCTCAAGGCGATCCCGAAGGAACTCTATGAGGCGGCGACCGTCTCGGGCGTTCCCGGCTGGGCGCAGATGGTCTTCATCACGCTGCCGATGCTCGGCCCGATGCTGCTTTTCACCTTCATCACCTCGATCATCTCGGCCTTCCAGCAGCTGACGATCGCGCTGCTCCTGACCAAGGGCGGACCGCTCGGCTCCACCTATTTCTTCGCCATGTACATCTACGACAACGCCTTCAAGTATTTCGACATGGGCTACGCCGCCGCCGGCTCCTGGGTGATGTTCATCATCGTGCTTCTGCTCAGCCTCGGCGTCATGCGCTGGTCGGCCGCCTGGGTCTATTACGAAGGCGAAGTCCGCCAGAACGATGGAGAGCACAATGCGTAAGACGCTGCTCTATTCCGCGCTCATCCTGCTCTCGGCGCTGTTCGTCGCGCCGTTCTACTGGACCTTCATGACGGCCATCAAAAGCTCCGCCGAGCTTTACCAGTTCCCGCCGGTCTTCTGGCCGTCCGAATGGCACTGGGAGAATTTTGCCGCCGCCTGGAACAAGCAGCCCTTCGGCACCTACCTCACCAACTCGGTGATCGTGGTGGTGCTGTCGACCATCGGCCAGCTGATCTCCTCGTCGCTGGTCGCCTATGGCTTCGCCCGCTTCCGCTTTCCCGGCCGCGACCCGCTGTTCATCCTGCTGCTCGCGACCATGATGATCCCGTGGGACGTGAAGATGATCCCGCTCTACATGGAGTTCAACCTGCTCGGCTGGATCAACACGTTGAAGCCGCTGATCGTGCCGGCCTATTTCGCCGACGCCTTCTTCGTCTTCCTGCTCCGGCAATACATCATGACCGTGCCTGTCGAAATCGACGAGGCCGCGCGCATGGATGGCGCCAACGCCTTCGACATCTACTGGCGCATCCACCTGCCGCTGATGATGCCGGCGCTGGTGCTGGTCGGCACCTTCCATTTCATGAACGCGTGGAACGACTATCTCGGTCCGTTGATCTTCCTCAACGACCAGTCGAAATACACGCTCACGCTCGGGCTTTCGATGTTCAAGGGCCTGCACGAGGTGGACGTGACCTCGATCGCCGCGATCACCGTCATCCTCTGCCTGCCGCCGCTCGCCCTCTTCTTCGTCGCCCAGCGCTACATCATGGATGGCGCGGTCGGCTCGTCGGTGAAGGGATAAGGGATGCTGTTCGATATCGACTTCGTCCCCTTCAGCCGCAGGGGCCGGTTCCTGACGCTCTCGATGATGCGCGTGCCGGGCCGTGACGAGGAGCGGGCGCTTTATCTGCGCCACGTTGCCGGTGGTGACGAGCGGCCATCACTCGGTCGCCTCTGCCGCGTCGAGTTTCTCGATGCAGCGGGTAAGACCGCGACGCCCGTGCTCGTGCTTTCCCCGGAACGACTCGACGCACGCGTCGGTGACGGCGAAGTCACCTTCGTCATCGGTGAAGGGGAACGGCTGCACATCGCGGGACAACGGGCGGGCGTGCGCTTCCATCTCGAAGGTTCGCGCTACGACTACGTCTACCGCACGCCAAACGGCGAGGATTGCCTGGTCGCGGCGGTCGAGAACGTCAAGTTCATCCCGCGGGCGATCGCTGGCGAGCTGACCGTCACCGGCGCCTGGCAGCGCGACCATTCCGAAGACGTGTCCTTCACCTTCTCGGGGGTGAATGCCTTCGAGGGCAATGTCGATTTCTTCCGTACAGTTCCGCCAGTCGATCGGCCCGGCCGTTTCGCCGAGGCGCTTTCGGGTGCGACGGCCGAGTTTTCTGAATGGCACGCACGCGTTCCCAAGGGCGTCCAAGGCCAGGATGAGGCACACCTGTTGGCGAGCTATCTGCTCTGGGCGAACGGCGTTCCGGCCGGTGGCGCGCTGACGCGGCCGGCGATCTATATGTCGAAGAACCACATGATCAACATCTGGAGCTGGGACAACGCCTTTTCGGCGCTGGGCGTCGCCGCCTTCGACCCGGATCTTGCCTTCGACCAGTTCGCAGTGATCTTCGACCACCAGGACGCGTCCGGCCTGCTGCCTGATTACATCAACGACCGCGACGTGCTCTTCGCCTTCACCAAGCCGCCGGTGCATGGCTGGGCGGTATCGCTGATTGCCGCGGCTGATCCGAGCTTCCTCACAGTAGAGCGCAGATCCTACCTGCGCGACGCGATCGGCAAGCAGGTCGATTACTGGCTGACCTATGGTCGCAAGTATGCGGCGAGCCTGCCGTCCTATTTCCACGGCAACGACAGCGGCTGGGACAACGCCACCTTCTTTGCCGAAGGCGGCCCGGTGATCTCGCCGGATCTGCCCGTTTTCCTGATCCTTGCCTGCGAGGCATTGGCCGAGCTTCTTGAAGACGATCGAGAACGCCGGGCGGTGTGGCGGCAGAAGGCCGACGCGCTGCAGGGACTGCTGTTCGAGCGCCTCTGGACCGGCGAGACCTTTGGCGCCCGGCTCGCTGCGGATCCGGAGCGGATCTTGCCAGGCGAAAACCTCATCCAGTTCATGCCGCTGCTGCTCGGCGCGCGTCTGACCCCCGACATGCGCGAAAAGCTTGTGGCGCGGCTTGTCGCCGGTGGTTTCATCACCGAATGGGGCCCTGCGACCGAAAGGCCGAAAAGTTCCTTCTATGAGGATGACGGCTATTGGCGTGGGCCGATCTGGGCGCCGACCACGCTGCTTCTCTGGGACGGCCTTCGCCGGCAAGGGCAGATTGAACTGGCGGATGAGGTCGCGGAAAAGTTCTGTTCACTTGCCAGCAAAAGCGGTATGGCCGAAAACTTCGACGCGCGCTCGGGGAGGGGCCTTCGCGATCGCGCATTCGCCTGGACATCCGCAGTCTATCTTCAGCTGGCGGCATCGCTCAGCCGAACCAAATCATCGTGATCTAGCAACCCGTGACGAGCAGAACCGCCATGCAGAGACCGACGATCAAGACCATCGCGCAGGAGACGGGGCTTTCCATCGCCACGGTTTCCAAGGCCCTGAAGCATTCGCCTCAGGTTCGCCCGGAGACGCGCGCGATCGTGATCGAGGCGGCCGAACGCGTCGGCTACGAACTGAACATGCACGGCGTGCAGTTGCGCACCGGCAAGACCTACCAGGTCGCAGCCATCATGACGGCGCCCGGCCCGAAGCAGAACGAATGGGAAGGCGTCGAATACGCCCAGCTCTTGAGCGGCATTTCCTGGGCGCTGGAAGACAGCCCCTATCGCGTCTCGCTCTATGCCGTCCGGAATTTCGAGGAGAGCCAGGCGGTCATCAAGCAGATCGTTTCGCTGAAGAAGGCCGACGGCATCATCATCTCGGGCACCCGCGCCGACGATCCCCGCATCCGCACGATGCAGGCGGCCGATTTCCCCTTCGTCACCTATGGCACCAGCATCCACAACGCGCCGCATGCCTATGTCGATGCCGACAACGAGCAGATGATCCGGGTGTCGATGGCGCGGCTCACCGAGCGCGGCCACCGCCGCATCGCATTGCTCAATCCGCTCTCGGACTTAAGCTACGGCATCACCCGGCTCGAAGCCTACAAACGTGCCCTTGAAGTCGCTGGTCTCGCTTACGATCCGGCACTCGTCGCCCATGGCCGCCTGACGCCGGCCTTCGGCCGCGAGAACGTGCTGACGATGTCGGAGCTCAGCAATGCGCCGACCGCCTATATCTGCGCCAACGAAGCCTCCGCACTCGGTGCCTTCTCCGGCTTCCACGAGCGCGGGCTGGTGCATGGCCGCGACGCGGTGATCAACGCCACCGACGATCTCAACGTCAGCCAGTACTTCGCGCCGCCGATCACCACCTATTACCTGCCGATCAGCGAACCGAGCAGCCTGCTCGGCGCCTATATCCTCAGGCGCATGGAGGGCGAGCCGCCGGAGGCGCTGCAGACGCTGCTCATGCCGAACCTGATCGAGCGCTGCGACGACCGCTTGAACCCGAACCGTTGACGAATTTCTCGCCCGTTTAGGGCGCCCGTTCATGTCCTTGAATATAAACGTTTATATTTGAGGGCGCACTGACAAAACCCGAGGCCGGAACCAACCAGCCGAATGAAATGACAAGGACCGGACCCGTGCACATGCCCATGACCAGAACCAACCGCTTCAACGCCAAGGAACAGCGGACCGACATGCTGGAGCTCGGCGTCTGCTACTATCCGGAGCAGTGGCCGCGCGCGAAGTGGGAAGAGGACGCGCGCCGCATGGTCGAGCTCGGCCTTGCCTGGGTACGCATCGGCGAATTCGCCTGGGCGAAGATCGAGCCGCGTCCGGGCGAATTCCATTGGCAATGGCTGGATGAGGCGATCGAAGTGCTCGGCGATGCCGGCCTCAAGGTGATCCTGGGAACACCGACCGCCGCACCGCCGAAGTGGCTGATCGACCGCTATCCGGACATTCTGCCCGTCGATGTCAACGGCGTGGTGCGCAAGTTCGGCGCCCGTCGCCACTACTGCTTCTCCAGCCGCCGCTACCGCATCGAGGCGGCACGGATTTCCGATGCCATGGCCGAGCGCTACGGCAAGAACATCTTCGTGCACGCCTGGCAGACCGATAACGAGTACGGCGACCACGACACGATCTACAGCTATTCCGATGAGGCGCTGCGCGCTTTCCGTGAATGGCTCAAGGCCCGCTACGGCACGGTCGAGGAACTGAACCGCGCCTGGGGCACGGCCTTCTGGGCGATGAACTACCTGACCTTCGACGAGGTCGAGCTTCCCAACAACCTCGTGGAAGAGCCGAGCCCGACCCATATCGTCGACTACATCCGCTTCTCTTCCGACCAGGTGAAGAGCTTCAACAAGGCGCAGGTCGATATCATCCGCAAGCACTCGCCGGGCCGGCCGGTGACGCACAATTTCATGTCGCAGAACACCGACTTCGACCACTACAAGGTCGGCGAGGACATCGATATCGCTTCCTGGGACGTCTATCCGATGGGCGGGCTGCTGAACGGCCGCCTGTCCTCTGAAGACAAGGGCCGCTATCTGCGCGTCGGCGATCCGGACCAGCCGGCCTTCAACCACGATCTCTACCGCGCCGTCGGCAGCGGCCGCGTCTGGGTGATGGAGCAGCAGCCGGGCCCGGTGAACTGGGCCTCGCACAACCAGTCGCCGGCCGACGGCATGGTCCGGCTCTGGACCTGGCTTGCCTATGCCCACGGCGTCGACATGGTCTCCTATTTCCGCTGGCGCCAGGTGCCGTTTGCGCAGGAGCAGTTCCATGCGGGCCTGCTGCTGCCGAACAGCGAGGCCGACCAGGGCTATCTCGAAGTCGCGCAGGTCGCCGAGGAAATGAAGCGGCTGCCGAAGGGCGAACGCCGCGAGAAGGCCAAGGTCGCGATCCTGCTCGACTACACTTCGCGCTGGGCGACCCGCGCGCTGCCGCAGGGCCGCACCTATCTGGCCTCGCAGATCGCGCTCGACTGGTATTCGACCGTTGCCCGCTTCGGCGTCGACGTCGACATCATCGGCCAGCATTCGGACCTCGACGGCTACCAGCTCGTCCTGGCACCTGACCTCGTCATTCCGGAGCAGGCCTTCGTTCAGAAGCTTGCGGCGTCCGGCACCAAGGTGCTCTTTGGACCGCGCAGCGGCAGCAAGACCGAGGACATGCATATCCCCGAGGGCCTGCCGCCGGGGCCGCTCGCATCGCTGATCGATGTCAGCGTCGCGCGTGTCGAGTCGCTTCCGGAATTCCATGCCGAAAGCGTGCTCTACGGCAACGAGACCTATCCGGCCGGAGTCTGGCGCGAGACGGTTCGCACCAACGAAACCGTGCTTGCGACCTTCGAGGGCGACTATCGCAATGGCGCTCCGGCGCTCGTCGGCAACGACAAGGCACGCTACATGGCAACGGGTGCACGCGGCGAGCTCCTGGACAAGGTGATTGGCGATGCGCTCGGCTGGGCTTCGGTGGAAGCGCTGGCCGATCTTGGCGATCTGCGCATCACCCGCCGCGGCAAGCTCACTTTCGCCTTCAACTACGGCAAGACGGCCGTGGACGTGCCGGCGTCTGCGGGCGCAACCTTCCATGTCGGTGGCCGCAAGCTCGGCCCGGTCGACGTCGCGATCTGGACGGAGTGATCGGAAGGCGGGTTATCGCCCGCCGACCGACCGGTAGCACCTAAAAGCAAAGAGCTCGGCTTTGGAAACAGGCCGGGCTCTTTGCGTTTCGTACTTTTTCCGTGGTCAGGCGCGTTCCAGCGCGATGGCGATGCCCTGGCCGACGCCGATGCACATGGTCGAGAGCGAGTAGCGCCCGCCCGTTTCCTGCAGCTCGAGTGCTGCCGTGCCGGTGATGCGGGCGCCGGACATGCCGAGTGGGTGGCCGAGCGCGATCGCCCCGCCGTTGCGGTTGACGCGCGGGTCGTCGTCGGCAATGCCGAGGTCGCGAAGCGTGGCGAGCCCCTGTGAGGCAAAGGCCTCGTTGAGTTCGATGACGTCGAATTGCGCCTGCGTGAGACCGAGGCGGGCCATCAGCTTCTTCGATGCCGGAGCGGGGCCGAAGCCCATGATGCGAGGCGGTACGCCGGCGGTGGCACCGCCGAGAATGCGGGCAATCGGCCGCAATCCGTATTTCTTCGCCGCCGCTTCCGAGGCGATGATCAGCGCCGTCGCGCCGTCGTTGACGCCGGAGGCATTGCCGGCGGTCACCGTGCCGCCTTCCTTTTTGAAGGGCGTGCCGAGCTTGGCGAGCGCTTCCGTGGTGGTTGCGCGCGGATGCTCGTCGCGATCGACGACGACAGGCTCGCCCTTGCGCTGCGGGATCGTCACCGAAACGATCTCCTTGGCCAGCCGGCCATTGGCCTGCGCGGCCGCTGCCTTTGCCTGGCTGCGCACAGCAAACGCATCCTGGTCTTCGCGGCTGACGTGAAAGTCAGCCGCGACGTTCTCGCCCGTCTCCGGCATGGAATCGACGCCATATTGCTTCTTCATCAGGGGATTGATGAAGCGCCAGCCGATGGTCGTGTCGTAGATTTCGGCGTTGCGCGAAAAGGCGGTGTCGGCCTTCGGCATCACGAAGGGCGCGCGTGACATGCTCTCGACGCCACCGGCGATCATCAGCTCGGCTTCGCCCGACTTGATGGCGCGCGCTGCGGTGATGACGGCATCCATGCCGGAGCCGCAAAGCCGATTGATCGTCGTGCCGGTGACGCCGACCGGCAGGCCGGCCAGCAGCAGCGACATGCGCGCGACGTTGCGGTTGTCCTCGCCCGCCTGGTTGGCGCAGCCGAAGATCACGTCGTCGACCGCGTCCCAGTCGACGTCGGCGTTGCGTTCGAGGAGTGTCTTGAGTGGGATTGCACCGAGGTCATCGGCGCGGACGGACGAGAGACTGCCGCCGAACCGGCCAATCGGGGTGCGGATATAGTCGCAGATGAAAGCCTCGGCCATCACGCAGCCTCCTTGTTGCCCTGATGCGCCTTCTTGGTGCGGGCATTGATGTCGCGAAGGGTCGTCAGTTCCAGCGCCGTCGGCGGCGGGGTTTCGATGACTTGATCGGCGAACTTGATCGTCCAGCCGCAATTCTCGACGATCTGCTCGCGGGTAACGCCCGGATGGATCGAAACGACTGTCAGTTCCTTGGTTTGCGGATCCGGTTCGAGGATGCAGAGGTCGGTAATGACGCGGGTCGGCCCCTTGGTCTTCATGCCCAGCCGTTCGCGGTGATTGCCGCCTTCGCCATGGCCCATGGAGGTGATGAAGGGCAGCTTCTCGACGAAACCACGCTTCGACAGCGCCATGGTGATGAAGATGCGGCCACAATTGGAGGCGATCTCCGGCGCGCCGCCGCCGCCCGGTAGTCGCACCTTCGGATGGTCATACGGGCCGACGACCGTGGTGTTGAGATTGGCGAACCTGTCGATCTGGGCGCCGCCGAGGAAGCCGGTGGTGATGCGGCCACCCTGCAGCCAATAACGGAACATTTCGGGCACCGAGACGGTAAAGAGCGCGGTGTCGCAGAGTTCGCCGTCGCCGATCGAGAGCGGCAGCACGTCCGGCTTGGTTCCGACCGTGCCGCTCTCGTAGATCAGCGTGATATCCGGCGCATGGGTCAGCCGCGCGACGTTGCAGGCGGCCGAAGGCGCACCGATGCCAACGAAGCAGACGTCGTCGTTCGAAAGCGCCCGGGCGGCGGCAATCGTCATCATTTCAGTGGGGGTAAAATCGCTCATCCTATCCTCCCTCAGGCCGCTTTGGCCGGCTTGTTGCCGGCGTGCTTGGCGAAGTCTTCGGGTTTCGCCTCCAGGACGTTTTGCTTGATCCAGGCGGTGAAGCTGTCGCGGTCGCGGGCGATCTCGTCCCAGCCGATGTAGAAGGCGTTGGAGCGCGGATAATAGCCATGCGCATAGGACGGGAAGGCGCCGCCCGGAACGTGAGCAACGGACGTGACCGCCCAGCTCGGCAGCACCAGGGAATTGGGCGACGGCGGGTCGAGTTCGTCGACGATCTCCTCGACCGTGACGATTGAGCGCTTGGCGGCAAGAACCGCCTCCTTCTGCACGCCGACGATGCCTTCGATCAGCACGTTGCCTTTCCTGTCGGCGCGCTGCGCATGGATGATCGTGACATCGGGGCGGATCGCCGGCACGGCGGCCAGCACTTCGCCGGTGAAGGGGCAGGTGACCGACTTGATGTTGGGGTTCACCTTCGGCAGGTCGGCGCCGATGTAACCGCGCAGCGTCGCGAAAGGCAGGTTGGCAGCCCCTGCCTCATAGGCGTTGGCCATGGCGGCGTGCGAATGTTCTTCGATCTCGATCGGTCGCGGCCACTGGTTTTCGACGGCGTCGCGGAAGCGGTGCAGCGAGCCGACGCCGGGGTTGCCACCCCAAGAGAATTTCATGCCACGCGCCGCACCCACGCCGATCAGCTGGTCGTAGAGAATGTCCGGCGTCATGCGCACCAGATAGAGGTCCTTGCGACCCTGGCGGATCACCTCATGGCCGGCGGCATAGGGGATCAGATGGGTGAAGCCTTCCATGGCGACGGTGTCGCCATCCCTGACATTGTCGCCGACGGCCTCGGCGAGCGAAACGATCTTCGCCATGTTTCCTCTCTTGTCGTTGGGGCTGCTTGCGCGCCATCGGGCGGCGGTCGCCTTCCTCTTCCGCATGTCAATAAGCGCCGATCGATGAGATCGGTCAAATAATTTGTGCGATATTTGACTTTTGTTCGTATATCGCACAAACTCGAATAGCGTGATATGGGAGGCATGGATGCGCGAAACCGATTTCGTCAGTGGGTTTGCGCGGGGTCTGACGGTGATCGAGGCCTTCGACGAAACGCGGCCGAAGCTGTCGATCGCCGAGGCGTCGAAGATCACCGGCCTCGACCGGGCGACAGTCCGGCGCTCGCTCCTGACCCTCTCCGAACTCGGCTACGCAGACTACGACGGCAAGTTCTTCGCGCTGACGCCGAAGATCCTGCGCCTCGGCCATGCCTATCTTTCGGCAACGCCGCTTCCGACGATCATCCAGCCCTATCTCGACCACCTCTCGGATCGCGCCGGGCAGAGCGCCTCGGCCTCGGTGCTCGATGGCACGGAGATCGTCTACATCGCCCGCGCCTCGCAGAAGCGGGTGATGTCGATCAACCTGACGACCGGTTCGCGCCTGCCGGCCTATTGCGCCTCCATGGGGCGCGTGTGGCTCGCGGCGCTTCCGGAGCACGAGGCGCGGGAGATCCTTTCGCGTTCGAACCTCAAGGCGAACACGCCCTATACGAAAACCGATCCCGAGGATCTGATCGCCGAGTTCCGCCGCGTGCGCGAGCAGGGCTATGCGCTGATCGACCAGGAACTGGAGCTTGGTCTCTGCTCGATCGCCGTGCCGCTCGAAAACGACCGCGGCCGCATCGTCGCGGCGCTCAACATCGGCGCGCCGGCGGCGCACGTGGCCGCAGCCGACATGGTGGAGCGCTACCTGCCGCTGCTCAAGGAGACGCAGGCGGCGCTGCGTGTGGTTCTCAGGTAGCACGGCCAAGGCCGGTGCTTGACGTTGCGCGGCGCTGCCCTTTTTATTCCCACTTGGCGAGTGAATTCGGGCTGGGGAGCAGAACATCATGACCGACGACGCGCATCCGCCGGAAACCAAGCTCACGACGACGAAGCGGCGCTGGGCCGCCGACGGCAAGTTCCTGACCGGGCGGGTCACCCGGCCGGAGGATGAGCGCCTGCCACCTGGCCAGCATCTGGTCAAGGACTGGCCGGTGCTCGACCTCGGCCAGCAGCCGATCATTCGGACGGAAAGCTGGCGGCTCGACATCACCGGCCAAATCGAACATCCCCTTTCGCTCGACTGGGCCGCCTTCAAGGCGCTGCCGCAAAGCGACAGGCTCTCGGACATGCATTGCGTCACGACCTGGTCGCGCTACGACAATCGCTGGCAGGGTGTCGCGACCCGCGACCTCCTGGACTACGTGATGCCGAAGCTTGAAGCGAGCCACGTCATGCTGACGAGCTACGACGGCTATACGACCAACCTGCCGCTCGAGGATTTTGCCGCCGAAGACGCAATCCTTGCGACCGACTGGGAGGGCCAGCCGATCAGCCGCACCCATGGCGGGCCTATGCGGCTCATCGTTCCGCACCTCTATTTGTGGAAGAGCGCCAAGTGGCTGACGCGCATCGACTTTCGCGAAGGCGACATGCCCGGCTTCTGGGAGCGGAACGGTTATCACATGCGCGGCGATCCGTGGCGCGAGGAGCGCTATTCGGACGACTGATCCTCGGGTCCGTGCCCGTTTGGCGCCATCAGCGACTGCAACCCGGCGAGTTGGTAGCGCCAGAAGAGGTCGATCGCCGCCCCTATGGATGGTGGATCGTCATAAACGGCGAGCGTGTCGGCGATGGTGTCGACGGTTCGCGTAAAGGTGCGCTCCAGCATGAAACGCATCAAAGGCGACAGCGCGGCAGCGCCCTGCGTGTCGGTCAAATAGAGCGATGCAAGCCGGACCATCTCGCGGATCATCAGGCCCCTGACATGGGCGTAGCGTGTGCCTTCTGCGCCGCGAAGCAAGGTGAGGACAACGAGGCGCTGTTCGATCCAGAAGGCGAGCAGCGCCCGCGCGCGCACCGAGCCGCCGGCATCGGCTTCCAGCCAGTTGCCGACCGAACGCAGTTCCCGAATGCGGGCACGCAGCAAGCGCAGTAGTTGTCCGGCGAGCGCCGGTGTCACGATCTCGTGGAAGAGAGCTTCCTTGTCGGTGAAGTATTTGTAGATGTTGCTGGGGCTGGTGCCTGCACGTTGGGCGACGTCAGCGAGCTTCGCTCTTTCGAAACCTTGTTCGGCAAACACCGCCGCGGCCGCCGCCAGCAGGCCTTCTCGCATTTCCTGCTTCAAGCGCTGAGGCATGAGAGCCTTTCTGAAAGTTCCGTGAGTCGCGGCTGCCACGGTGCTGCCTCTTCCAGCTGGAAGGCAAGCGACAAGAGCAGCGCGTCCTCGCCTGTCGCCGCAGCGAGGTGGCAGCCGATCGGCAGTCCCTCGTGCGACCAGTGAAACGGCACCGACATGGCGGGCCAGCCGGCGAAGGAAGCCACGTTGGTAAAGCCGGCAAGGCGTTCGGTGAAGGCAATGAGGTGGTCTGGATCCTCGGTCGGGCCCTCCGTTCCAAGCGGAAAGGCCGTGAAGGGAACGGTGGGCGAAAGCAGCACGTCATAGGCGGAGATCGTCTGATTTGCGCTCGCCTCGGCCCTCATCGTCACGCCGATCGCTTCGGCAATTGCCGCCTCCGGTAGCAGCCTGGCGCGGCGGACGAGCTCGACGGTGTAAGGCTCGAACTGGGTCTTATCGAAAGCGCCGCCCATCGCGGCCGCGATCTGGTCGAACAGACCGGAAAGAACAATTCCCGTCAGATTGAAGAAGGCGCGGCTGGTTTCCGGCGCGTTGACGTCGGGGCCGTCACACGCAATGACGTCATGGCCGAGCGCTTCGCAAACGGAGATGGCGGTCTTCAGAGCGTCTTCGGCCGCTTCGGACACGCCGCTGCCAAAAGCATCGTGCCGATAGACGCCGATCCGCAGCCGCTTCTGCGGGCCGCGGCGCATATCGTCGATCGCAGGCAGCACCCGCGCCGGGTCCCACCGTTCGGTTACGGCCAGCCACGCGGCGCTGTCGCGCACGGAACGGCTGACGCAATGATCGCTGATCAGCCGCGCCGTCGGCATGGTCGGCGGCAGACCGGCATTCACTGTCCGCTCACGGCTCGGCTTGAAACCGAAAAGCCCGCAGAAGGACGAGGGGCCGCGGATCGAGCCGCCACCGTCGGACGCGTGGGCGACCGGCACCATGCCGGAGGCGACGGCTGCCACCGCGCCGCCCGACGAGCCGCCGGTCGAAAGGGAGAAATTCCAGGGATTGCGGGTCGCGCCATGGGCGAGGGTCTCGGTCGTGCCGAGCAGTCCGAACTCCGATGTCGTCGTCTTTCCAAGGACGATCAGCCCGGCCCTGTCGAGCGCGTCCGTATAATCCGATCCGCCTGGAGCGGGTTGTCCCTTGAGCAGGCGCGAGCCGAAGCCGGCCGGGTGGCACGGATAGGCCAGCAGGTCCTTAAGCAGGGTCGGCACGCCCGGGAACGGCATATGCGCCTGCGGCCGCAGATCCCTGGCGCGTTTGCGCGCGAGATCGAAATCCATGGATGCGAGAGCGTTGATGCGCGGCTCGAGCCGCTCGATCCGCTGAATGGCGGCATCGACGAGTTCGAGCGGCGAGGCTTGCCCCGTCGAAACGAGATGGGCTTGTTCTGTGGCGTCCAACGCGGAAAGGCCGTGCGATTCCTGTTGCGGGAGTTCGAGAATGGAGGCGCTCATTTGTTCAGCTTCCTTTGACGACGAAAAGAGAATGATAGATTCTCTTTTCGTCGTCAATGAACGGTTGCATCGCCGAGCGTCTGATTGCATCTTCCCGTCTCCTGCAATGCTGGTGCAACTCACCCCCCGCAAAGCTCGTGGCAACGTTTCAACAAAGGACGTTGTCGATGCGCCTGGCCATTTTACCCATGTGGTTGATCCTTTTCGGTGTGGGCCCAAGCCATGCCGATGAAAACGGAGTGTGGATTGCGGACAATCCGTATCGGGCCGTGCAACCTCTGTACGATCCCTGTCGTGATGGTCGGCTAAGTGATGGAAAGCCGCGAACCTGCGCCGAGATCAGGCGCATGTACGGGCATGGAAAAAGCGGTGGCTGGTCCGAGGAGGACCATCGCCTGGATGCATGTAGCGACGGCCGCGTCAGCGACGGCCGGCCGCGCACATGCCGGGAACTGCTGGAATGGATGGAGCGTCGTTAATGAAGGCAGAGCGCAGAGGCACCGTGTCGAAGCTCGGACAAGTTTTCAGGTTAATGCTCGGATATCTGTCCTGGCCGCTGGTGTTCTTCGGTGGACTGCTCGGCGCGTATTACGCGTTCGCGAGCGCAAGGCCGATGGTCGGATTCGCGGCGGTCTATGCGGCCGCCGTCTTCGTTCTGTTTCTTCTCGAGCGCTGCATTCCCTACGAGCGGGGCTGGCTTCAGCCGGACGGCGAAACGGTGAACGATATCGGCCACACGCTGGCGACGAAGGGGCTGCTGCAACTGGCTGGCCTGATCGCCGCCGTCTTCCCGATGTATGCCGCCAACATCCTGCAGCCGCTCGCAGCGCTCACGTTCGGTCTCTGGCCGTCCGATTGGCCGATGGTGGTTCAGGTGGCGCTCGCCGTGGTCGTCGCCGAATTCGGCCTCTACTGGGCGCATCGCATCGCCCATGAAAAGCTGTTCTTCTGGCGGTTTCATGCGCTGCATCACAGCGTCGTGCGGCTCTGGGTCATCAATACCGGCCGCTTCCACGTCGCCGATTCGCTGTTCAAGATCGCAATGAGCCAAATCCCGCTCTATTGCCTCGGCGCGCCGCTCCCGGTTTTCTGGTGGCTCGGCGCGGTCACGGCCTTCATGGGCATTCTCACCCATTGCAACGTCGATATGCGCACCGGGCCCTTCGACTATCTCTTCAGCACGCCGCGGCTTCACCGCTGGCATCATTCGAAGGACCTTCGCGAAGGCAATATGAACTACGGCGAGAACGTCGTGGTCTGGGACCTTTTGTTCGGCACGTACTACAACCCCGACCGCCCGTCCTCGACCGACATCGGCATCAAGGGCCGGATCGCCCGTGGCTTCCTGGCGCAGTTGACGCAACCTTTCACCAAGGACGGGGTACGTGAAATCCTTGGCCGCCCGAGGCGCGGCTCCTGAGAGATTGGTGCCGTACCCGATCGTCTGACGGGTACGGCGTTCGAAAGCTAGGCAGCGAAGGCGGGTTTGCGCGCGCCGATCCTTAAGACGTAGTAGATCGCCCCGCCGATGGCGACGCCGAAGAACCAGCCATAGGTTCCCCACCAGGCGGGCAGAATGGTGGTGAATGTCGGCAGGATCGAGGAGAACAACGCCCCGACGGCCAAGGCGATGAAGGCACTGCCGTGCCAGCCGCCCTGGAAGCGGAATTCACTGTCCTCGTGATAGAGCGCTTCGACATTCAATTGTCCGCGGCGGATGAGATAATAATCCACCATCATCACCCCGAAGATCGGCCCCATCGTCGAACCGATGAAGTTGACGAAGTGCGCAGCGCCCGTCTCCCAGGGGGCGAACGGGTAGAGGATGAGGGCGATCAGGGCGGCGATGTAGCCGCCGCGCTTGAAGTTGATCTGCCGCGGGAAGACGTTGGCGAAGTCGAAGGCGGGCGACACGAAGTTCGCCACCACGTTGATGCCGAGGGTCGCCACCGCAAAGGTGAGTGCCGCCAGCAGCGCCAGGAACCAGCTGTCGAACTTCGCCGAAATCTGGTCCGGGTGCAGCAGCACTTCGCCATAGACGGCAAAGGCGGCGGTCGTCGTCACGCCGGCAACGAGGCAGAAGGCGAGCAGGTTGATCGGCAGGCCCCAGAGATTGCCCTTGCGCAGCGTCTTCTCGTCGGTCGCATAGCGCGAGAAATCGCAGAAATTCAGATAGAGCGCTGCGAAGTAGGTGATCCAGGTGGCGGCGACCGCGGCCAGCGCCGGGAAGGTGCCGGGCTCCCAGGGCACGCCCGCGTCCTTGGTCTTTTCGATGAGCACGTCGCGCGGAATTTCCGAGCCGAAGGAGAAGGTTCCCGATTTGACGACGAGGTAGACGGCCAGGATCAGCATCATGATCCAGACGGCAGGGCCGGCCCAGTCCTGGAACTTGCGTACGGTCTCCATGCCGCGCTGGATGATGAGCAATTGCAGCGACCAGACGACGACGTAGCAGATGACCTCGAGCGTCGAATGGCCGAGCATGTGGCTGTTCTGGTGGAACGCCAGTATGCTTTCATTGCGAATGAGAAGCGCGACGATCGCGCCGGAGGCAGCCGCCGTCTGCGCGCCGTACCAGAAGCAGGCGACGACCGCTCGCACGAGAGCGGGTACGTTGGCGCCGAAGGTGCCGAAGGAGGCGCGGGCGAGAACCGGGAAGGGCACGCCGGTGCGCACGCCCGCATTGCCGACAAGGCTCATCAGGAAGAAGATCACCAGCGACCCGATACCGATCGCGATCACGAAATTCACGAAGCTGCCGCAGAGCAGGAACAGGCTCGCCGCGAGGTAATAGCCCCACAGGCTATGCACGTCGGATGTCCAAACATTGAAGATGCTGAAGGCGCCCCACCGGCGCTCCTCGGCCGGTGCCAGATCCTCGTTGTACAACGAGGGCGACGGATCGCGTACTGCCATGTCTTCCTCCGTATTTCCTCCGGGTCCCCCTCGGACCCGAGCCTTGATTCTGCTCCCGTTTTGAGTCGTTGCAAAAAGCTTTTTTGAGATTGTATACAATCTCTCCCAGGCTTGCGTGGCCAGCGGCCGAAAGCTGCTCCGGCGCTTTACGCGCCGAGCCTGTCCCGTTCGGCGAGCCGCCAGGCACGCGGCGTCATGCCCGTCTGGCGCAGGAAGAAGCGGGAAAAGTAGGCGGGATCGGCAAAGCCGAGGCGGAAGCTGATTTCCTGCACGCTGGCGCGGGTGAAGACGAGTTCGCGCTTCGCCTCGCCCATGAGCTTCCGCGAAATCATCTCGTGGGCGCTGAGGCCGGTGACGGCGCGCGTGATCCGGTTGAGATGGGTTTGCGACAGGCCGAGTTCGCGGGCATAGGCGGCGGCCGGCCAATGCGCGTGATGGTGTTGCTGCAGGAGGGCCTGGAAGCGCTGGACCCGTCGTTCGTTTTCACTCTCGCCGCTGTCATCCCGCTCGTCGCTCGCCTTGTCGAGACGGGCTGTCAAAGTCAGGACGGAGGTGAGGTAGGCGTCCAGCAGATCTGCGCGATTGCTGCGGCTGGTTTCCCATTCCTTGGCCAGGCGTGTGAGGGTTGCTGCGATGTAGGCAGCGTCGTTACGGTCGTCGAGCCGGATCAGGTGCGGGACGGCGAGCCAGGCGCCAAGGCGGCTGCGCTCGCCGGGCGTTGTCTTCAAGTGCGAAGCAAGGATGGTGAAGACGAAGCCGTCAATGTCGCGCGAGAAGCGGAAGCCGTGGCTTAGCGCCGGCGGAACGGTAATGACCATCGGCGGTTCGATCATGTGGACCGCGTTGCGGAAGACGGCATCGCCGGAGCCGCCGGAAATGTACAAGATCTGAAAGAAGCTCTCGTGCCGGTGTAGCCCGATCTCCCAGTGGTAAAGGCTGCTTCGTGATGGAATGGTCTCGCAATGCAGCCAGAAATCCGGCCGTTCTCCGGTCTTTTCGCCGTAGAGTTCGTAGGTCGGAATCGTCGTTTTCATGCAGCACATCCTGAAGCCATGTTCGATTTGTGCAATTTCATGGCGGATTTGTCCATTGAGAGCGAAGCCGGTCCGGCGCAGATTTTGCCAAAAGACAATTCTGACAAAGAGCAATTCCGGAGGAGAGCATGCGCACCAAGGTGGTCATCATCGGGTCGGGCCCGTCAGGGCTTTTGCTCGGGCAATTGCTGATGGAAGCGGGCATCGACAATGTCATTGTCGACCGTGTCAGCAAGGACTACATCCTCGGGCGCGTGCGCGCCGGCGTGCTGGAGGAAGGCACGGTCGGCCTGATGGATCGCGCTCAAGCCGGGGCGCGCATGCATCAGGAGGGCCTGCCGCATGACGGCTTCTCGCTCGCCTTCGATGGCCGCGATCACCGCATCTATCTCAGGCAACTGACCGGGGGCAAGCGCGTCATGGTTTATGGCCAGACGGAGCTGACGCGCGACTTGATGGAGCATCGCGAGCGCTCAGGGGCTGTCACGATCTACGAGGCGGCCAATGTCCAACCGCATGATTTCGACGGTCATCTGCCCTATGTGACCTTCGAGAAGGATGGCACGGCGCAGCGCATCGACTGCGACTTCATCGCCGGCTGCGACGGCTTTCACGGGATCAGCCGCAAGTCGGTACCGGAAAAGGCGCTCAAGACCTTCGAGAAGGTCTATCCCTTCGGCTGGCTGGGCATTCTCGCCGACGTGCCGCCGGTCGACCACGAACTGATCTATGCCAACCATCCGCGCGGTTTCGCGCTTTGCTCGATGCGTTCGACGACGCGCAGCCGCTACTACATCCAGTGCGCGGTGAGCGAAAAGATCGAGGATTGGTCCGACACGCGCTTCTGGGACGAACTTCGCCGGCGGCTGCCGTCTCATCATGCCGAAGCAATGGTAACGGGACCGTCCTTTGAAAAATCAATCGCGCCGCTGCGCTCTTTCGTTGCCGAGCCGATGCGTTTCGGCCGGCTGTTCCTGGTCGGCGATGCCGCCCATATCGTGCCGCCAACCGGCGCGAAGGGTCTGAACCTTGCCGCCAGCGACGTGCATTATCTCTTCGAGGGGCTGCTCGAACACTACCAGGATCGCTCGAATGCCGGCATCGACGCCTATTCGGCGCGGGCGCTGGCGCGCGTGTGGAAGGCCGTGCGCTTCTCCTGGTGGATGACGACGATGCTGCACCGTTTTCCGGATACCGGCGATTTCGACCAGCGCATCCAGGAAGCCGAACTCGACTACCTCACCCATTCGGTGGCGGCAGAAACGGCGCTGGCGGAGAACTATGTCGGCTTGCCTTACTGAGCGGCGGCGGTGCGGTCGGCCCATTCGCCTCTAAGCATGCCATAGATCGCTGTGTCCCACCTGGCATCTCCGACCTTGGCGGAGGAGCGTCTGACGCCTTCCTCGTAAAAGCCGAGGCTTCGGTAGGTGCGGATCGCCGCCTCGTTGAACGTGTAGACGTTGAGCTCCAGCCGCTCGAAGGCGGGGTCGGCGAAAAAGCGGCGGGTGACTTCGCTGAGGAAAGGCTGGGCGAGGCCTTGGCCGCGCATGCGTGGATTGATGGCAACCCGGGCGAGGCGTCCGACGCCGTTTGCCCAGTCGAGTGCCACCTGCGCATGGCCGGCGAGCTTGCCGTCGACGACGCCTGCAAACATCAAGCGCTCAGGTTCGGCACCTTTGGTTCCGGCGAGCATCGCTTCGAGCTGTGCCGCTTGCAGCGGAAAGGAGAGGTCGGGGCCGCCCCATTGCACCAGCGCCTCCAGGCTTGAAAACCAGTCGAGCATCTCGGGGATGTGCGCTTCGGAAAATGCGTCAACAAGGAGGGGAGCGGTCGGCATGGTTCACCATTTTGTCGGGGCCGCAATCTTGGCTGTGGAGCGGGGCTTGTAAAGCCGCGAATTCCGACACGGCCTCAGTTCGCCTCCATCGCCAGCCGCATATCCTGGACCGTGGCGCGGGTCGCCTCGACATAGGCGTCGACCAAATGGCGGTTTCTTGTCTCGCGCAGCCAGCAGAGGCTGAGATCCGACGCCATGTTGGGGAGGAAGGGTTTGATCGTCAGCCGGTCGCGCTGGCCGAAGGCGAAGACCGGATCGACGATGGCGATCCCCAGTCCGTTGGCGACCATTTCGCATACCGCCGGCGCAAGGGTCGCGTCCATGATGTAGTTCAGGCGGGTGCCATAGGCATCGAGCGTGCTTTCGATCTTCTGCCGGATGCGGTTGTCGGCGGCAAAGCCGATATAGGGTTCGCCGTGGATGTCGCTGGGCACGATCTCCTGTTTTTCAGCGAAGCGATGATCGCGCGGTGCGATGCAGACGAGGTCTCCGCCGCGTAAGGGAACGCATTCGATATAGGGGTTGTCCGTATTGCGATTGATGAGGCCGATATCGACCTGCTTGGAAAGCAGCCACTCGACGATGAACTGCGAACTGCGGATCACCACCGAGATGTAGGCGTCGCCGTGCCCGGCAAGAAAGCGCTTGTTGGTGTCGCTGATGAAGAGGCCGGAAAGCGCCGGCATCACACCGACCGAGATCTGCCCCAGTTCCTCGCGCCGGATCAGGTCGACGGCGCGTTCGATCTGCTTGATGCCGGCGAAGACACGATCGATCTCCTTGTAGAGCCGCATGCCATGCTCCGAAGGAATGAGCCGCCCCTTGATGCGGTCGAAGAGCTCAAGCTCCGTATCTTCTTCCAGATGCGCCAGGAGCTTGCTCACGGCGGGCTGCGAGATATGCAGCACTTCCGCGGCACGGCTGACCGTGCCGCATTCGATCACGGCTTTGAGAGCCTCGATTTGTCGCAGATTCGGTGCGCGCTTCATTTCATAACTTCATTCGGGGCAAACTTGCCCATACCCTAGCTTTGCGCGCGGAGGTTGACAATGCGGCCGACCGAGACCCCTGCAAAATATCGCCGTTTGCCGTGCCGGCTTAAATTCTGGGCTATAACCTTTTGGAATGGATGCAGGCTCAAAAACAATTAGACGGACCAAATTTGCTGCGCCAATCTTTATGCAGGCTGCAACCGGATCGATCCGGCTGCGCGATCGGCGACGGGATCAGAAGCGCGTATGCGCGCTCTGGCGCCATCAAGTCACGCTGGGAGGCGAGAGGAGGAACAAATGATTATCGGGCAGAAGATGAATCGCAGGAACGCGCTCAAGCTGTTGGGGGCCGGTGGCGCAACGGTGCTCGCCGCGCCTTACCTCATCCGGTCGGCGCGTGCAGAGAGCTCGGTTCTCAACATCACCACCTATGACAAGTTCCTGCCGCAGGATTTCATCGATCAGTTCCAGAAGGACACAGGCATCGAGGTTCGCATCCGCCTGACCGATGACCAGGGCAAGCAATACAACCTGCTGACGGCGGAAGGCGCAAATCCGACGACCGATATCGTGACGGTCGCGGGCCACCGCTACGGCCAGTTCATTGGTTCTAAACTGGTGCAGGCGCTGGATACGGCAAAGCTGCGCAACTGGTCGAACCTCAATCCCGCCTATCAGGATGCCGCCTGGGCACGTTACGAGGGCAACCTCTGGGGATTGCCGATCCTCGCCGGCTATGAAGGCCTCGTGCGCAATACGGACTACGTGCCCGAAGCCGACAGCTGGGGCATTATGTTCGACGAGAAATACGAAGGCCTGACCGCCTACATGGCCGGCGATTTCATGTCGATCACCATGAAGTATCTGGGCCATGACGGCGACTTCGTCACCTACACCGACAAGGTCGAGGAGGCCCAGAAGGCCGCCAGCCAAGCGCGCGACCACCTGATCAAGCACAAGCATATGGTTCGCAAATACTACGATGCGGCGAGCGAAGTGCAGCAGATGTTCATCAACGAGGACATCCACCTGGCGCAGGCCTGGTCGGGCCCGGCAGCCAAGCTGATCATGGACGGCGTGCCGGTCAAGCTCTCCGTGCCGAAGGAAGGCACCTACGGCTTCTGCTACACGCTGAACATCGTCAACAACGCGCCCAACGCCGAGAATGCCTACAAGCTGTTCGACGCGATCCTGGCGAACCCCGAGGTCGGCGCGGCGATGACCCGCACCTCCGGCTTCAGCTCGACGATCTCGGGTGTCGACAAGCTGCTCGACGACAGGGAGCGGCTGGCATCGACCCTGCCGCAGGAAGAGCTCGAGCGCGTCACCTTCTTCAGCTCGCTCAACCGCTCGATGAAGAACGAGATCATCGATCGCGCCGTCGCCGAACTGAAGGCGGCCTAAGCAATCGCATTGCGATGACTGACTGACTGACCTCGCCGTGACGGCGGGGTCAGAACGGTGACGCATATCCTGCCAACGCCCGTCGGGTCGCGGACAAGCTTTGGGATAATTCAATGGCCGTCGGAACACATACGGCAGGTGGCGGTCTCCCCGTCCGTGCTGCGCACATGAAATACTCGACCGGTGTGGCGAGGGTGATCCACTCACCGCTCTATCGCTACACCTTGGGCGCCGTTGCCGAGTGGCGATATGGACGCATCCTGCTTCTGGCCGGCGTGCCGGTCGTCTGGATGCTGATGATGCATATCGGACCCATCTACGAGATGCTGCGCATCAGCCTCTTGTCCAGCTACCCGCCGCAGCCGGGTGTCGAGGCCGAATTCACCTTCGACAACTACGCGCTCTTCTTCAGTGAAAAGCTTTACTGGATGCCGCTGCTGCGCAGCTTCATCTATGCGTCCGTCGCAACGGCCGTCACTTTGGTCGTCGTCTATCCGGTCGCCTATTACGTGGCGAAGGTGGTTGCGACCGGCAACAGGTCACGCGCGCTGCTCCTGCTCTTGGCCCCGTTCTGGGCCGGCGAGATCATCCGCATCTTCTCGGTCATCATGCTTCTCGCCAATCGCGGTGCCGTTAACGTGCTGCTCAGGGAAATCGGGCTGACCGAGCGTCCGATCCAGATGCTCTACACCTCGTTTTCGATCAGCTTCGGCCTCGTCTACATGGTCTGTCTTTACATGCTGCTGCCGCTCTATTCGGCGATCGAGAAGATCCCGAAGTCGCTGCTCGATGCCTCAGCCGATCTCGGGGCAGGGCCGTTCACCCGCTTTCGCCGCATCATCCTGCCGCTGTCGCGCGACGGCATCGTGTCCGGATGCTCGCTGGTCTTCCTCACCTGCATGGGCGTGTTTGCCGCTCCCATTCTCCTCGGCGGGCCGACCACCAGCATGTTCTCCGAAACGATCAGCAGCTTCTTCCATGGCGCCAGCAGCCGTTGGCCGGCGGGTGCCGCCTTCGCAATGATCATGCTTGCCGCGTCGCTCGTCACCGTCGGTCTGTTCATGCGGGTCGTCGGCGGCTCGAAGCAAAGGACATTCTGATGCGCGCCATGTTTCACGATTGGCCGGGGCTGGCTCTCAAGTCCTTCTACTGGCTGTTTGTCCTGTACCTGTTTCTGCCGTTGTCGCTGATGGTGGCGGTCAGCTTCAAGGACGCGAGCTTCATTTCGTTTCCGCTCGGCAATCTGACGATCGACTGGTATGCCAAGGTCATTCAGGACAAGCAGTTCCTGGACGCCTGCCTCTACACCATCATGATCGCCGCGGCGACGACGGCCATTGCAACGGTGATCGGTGTCTGGATCGCGATGCTGATAGGGTCGCTGCGCGGGGCCGCTCAGTACGTGGCCTTTGCGGTGGCCTGCCTGCCGGCCGTGGTGCCGGGCATGATCTCGGCGATTTCGCTGCGCATCTTCATCACCACCATCGATCTGCCGACGGGCACGGTCGCCATCATCCTCGGCCACGTCGTCCACGCCGTGCCTTTCGTGGTGGTCATGGTGCTGACGCGGCTGCGCTCGATGCCGGGCAATCTGGTCGATGCCGCGCGCGATCTCGGTGCCGACAGCATCGTCACCTTCTTCCGCGTCACTCTTCCCTATCTGGGACCGGCCATCTTCGGCGGCATGATCTTCTGCCTGCTGCTGTCGAGCGACGACTTCGTCCGCACCTTCTTCCTCGGCGGCTATCGCCCAACGCTGCCGATGCTGATCTTCGCCCGGGTGCAGTCCGGCATGTCTCCGGAGATCAACGTCATGGCGACGCTCGTCCTGGTCGTGACCGCCGTGGTCGGGCTCTACGCAGAATATCTCACACGTCGTTCGAGGATCCGCTGATGCAACCGGTTGTTCAGTTCGAAAATATCCGCAAGAGCTTCGGCAGCTTTGTCGCCGTCGATAATCTCAATCTCAACATCGAGCGCGGCAAGTTCGTCACCCTGCTCGGCCCCTCCGGCTGCGGCAAGTCGACGACGCTGCGCATGCTGGGCGGGTTCGAAACGCCGACCGAGGGCCGCATCCTGCTCTCCGGGCGCGACGTGACAATGGTTCCGCCGAACCGGCGCAACGTCAACATCGTGTTCCAGGATTACGCGCTGTTCCCGCACATGTCGGTCGCGAAGAACATCGCCTTCGGCCTGGAGCTGAAGGGTGTCGACAACCGCCAGATCCAGCGGCGCGTATCGGAGCTTCTGGAACTCGTGCAGCTGCAGGATTTTGCCGGACGTCTTCCGTCCGAGCTGTCGGGCGGCCAGCGTCAGCGCGTCGCGCTGATGCGCGCCTTGGCGCCCGATCCCGACGTTCTGCTTCTGGACGAGCCGCTTTCCGCCCTCGACGCCAAGCTTCGCCAGACGATGCAGATCGAGCTCAAGGCGATCCAGGAACAGACCGGCAAGACCTTCATGTTCGTGACCCACGACCAGGAAGAGGCGCTCACCATGTCGGATACGATCGTGGTCATGAACAATGGCCGGATCGAGCAGATGGGCGATCCGGCGACCCTCTACAAGCGCCCCGGCTCCGCCTTCGTGGCGACCTTCCTCGGCGAAACCAATCTGTTGCATTCCGACGTCGTCGGCACTGACGCCGGCGAAGCGGCGGTGCGGTGGAACGGCATGACGATCAGGGCGTCGGCCGGCGCGCTTTCTCCCAAGGCGGGCGACGCGATCTATGTCGTCCTGCGGCCGGAAGCGATCCAATGTTCGGCGCAGGAGCCGGGTGTCGCCAACCGGGTAAAGGGGCGCATCCGCCAGCGCGTTTTCAAGGGCAACCACACATCGCTCAAGGTCGAGATCGGCGAGGGGCATCTGCTCAACGCGCTCGTCCATCCAAGCGAGGTGGAAGGCTTGAGCCGCGACGACATCTGGGTCGGCTGGTCGTCCGAAGCGACGACGCTCATCCCCGCCCGAAACGCGGCTTAGCCGCAACACCTCGACAGCGGGCGCCCCGGCTGCGCCCGTTACCCGATATCAATGAAAGTGGAAAACGACATGCGCGTAGGTATCGCAGGTGCTGGCTCTATTGCCTTCGGCACCGCTGCACTTCTTGAAAAACTGGGACACAAGGCAACGCTCTGGTCGCCGTCCGGCACCGGGACTGTGGCACTTGCCGACGGAAAGAGCCTGACAGCCGAGGGTGCCATCGAAGGCACCTTCGTTCCGGCCGTTGCCGAGAGTGCGGAAGATCTCGTCCACGATACCGATGCGATCCTCATCGCGCTGCCGGCCTATGGTCACCGCTTCGTGCTGGACGCAATCGGGCCGCATCTGACTGCCGGTCAAGTGGTGATCTTCAGCTCGCACACCTCGTTCGGAGCGCTTTATCTCTCGTCGCTTCTGGCAGCACGCGGCATCACCTTGCCGATCGTTGCCTGGGGCACGACGATCGTCAGCGGCCGGAAGCTCGGCCCTGCGCTGGTGCAGGTGAACACCATCCGCAAGCAGGTCGATCTCGCGACCGTTCCGGCATCGGAAAGTGCGCGGGGCCATGCGGTCTGCACGGCACTCTTCGGCGAACATTTTGTCGATCGCGGCAGCCTGCTGGCGATCGCGCTTTCAAACCTCAATCCGCAAAACCACCTCGGGATCGCGCTCGGCAACATGTCGCGCATGGAGCGCGGCGAGACCTGGGTTCAGGCCCAGAACGTCACCCCCAATATCGGCCGTCTCCTGGAGACGCTCGACCTCGAACGCCTGGCTGTCGCCGAGAAGCTGGACCTGAAGGTGCGCGACATTTTTCAGCATTTCCACCTGTCGTTCCATGTGCCGGTCAGCACGATCTCGCAGATGAACCAGGAAATGCATGAGGCCGGACATAACGGCACGGGTCCTGCGACGGCCGACAGCCGCTACGTGACGGAGGATGTTCCCTTCGGTCTGGTGGTCACGGCGCAGCTCGCGCGCCTTGCCGGATGCCCGGCTGACCTGCACGAGGCCGGTATCCGCATCTTCTCGGCCATGTACGGCCGAGACTTCGAAGGCGAGAACGACCTCCTTCCGGAACTGGGCCTCGAGCGGCTGGATCTCGAAGGTCTCGATGCCCTGTGCCGCACCGGCTTCCCGCCTGTCGTCGCTGTCGATCGAGCCGAGGGACGTGTCTGAATGAGTGATCGCTTCCTCACCCATCTCCGTTCAGAACTCGAGGGCCTGAAGACGGCCGGGTTGTACAAGTCGGAGCGTGTGATCACCTCGAAGCAGGCAGGTGAGATCAAGGTCGCCTCGGGCGAGCGGGTGCTCAACTTCTGCGCCAACAACTATCTCGGCCTTGCCGATAACGCGGAACTGGCCGAGGCCGGCAAACAGGCGCTCGACCGTTACGGCTACGGCATGGCCTCGGTGCGCTTCATCTGCGGCACGCAGGAGGAGCATAAACAGCTGGAGGCACGCATTTCGTCCTTCCTCGGCCTGGAAGACACCATCCTCTATTCCTCCTGTTTCGATGCCAACGGCGGCCTGTTCGAAACGCTGCTCGGCGAAGAGGATGCGATCATCTCCGACGCGCTCAACCACGCCTCGATCATCGACGGCGTGCGGCTGTCGAAGGCCAGGCGCTTCCGCTATGCCAACAACGACATGGCGGCGCTGGAGGAGGAACTGAAGAAGGCCGAGGGCAGCCGCTTCAAGCTGATCGCCACCGATGGCGTGTTCTCGATGGACGGCATCATCGCCAATCTCGGCGGCGTCTGCGATCTCGCCGACAAGTACGGCGCCATGGTCATGGTCGACGACAGCCATGCGGTCGGTTTCGTCGGGAAGAATGGCCGTGGCTCCGCCGAACATTGCGGCGTCGAGGGCCGGATCGACATCATCACCGGCACGCTCGGCAAGGCGCTCGGCGGTGCCTCGGGCGGCTACACCTCGGCCAAGGCCGAAGTGGTCGAATGGCTGCGCCAGCGCTCGCGTCCCTATCTGTTCTCCAACACCCTGGCGCCGGTGATTGCGGCCGCGTCGCTGAAAGTCTTCGACCTGATCGAAAACGGCGACGGGCTGCGTCAGCGGCTCTATGCCAATGCGAGCCTCTTCCGCACAGAGATGTCGAAGCTCGGCTTCACGCTTGCCGGCGAGGGCCACCCGATCATCCCGGTGATGCTCGGCGATGCGGCACTCGCCCAGGAGATGGCGGCGCGCATGCTGAAGAAGGGCGTCTATGTCATCGGCTTCTCCTTCCCGGTGGTGCCGAAGGGGCAGGCGCGCATCCGCACGCAGATGTCGGCAGCGCATAGTGAAGCGGACGTCCGGCGGGCGATCGCCGCCTTCGAAGAGGTCGG
>NZ_LAZS01000007.1 GCF_002007205.1 Ensifer adhaerens | reverse complement strand
GCACCGGCCGGCTTCGAGATCGACTGGAACAAGGTCATCTTCAAGATGCTCAACCTCAAGGGCATCTACGGCCGCGAGATGTTCGAGACCTGGTACAAGATGATCGCCTTCGTGCAGGGCGGCCTCGACCTTGCCCCCGTCATCACCCACCGCATCACGATCGACGAATTCCGCGACGGCTTCGAGGCGATGCGCTCCGGCAATTCCGGCAAGGTCGTCATGGACTGGTGAGGTCGCAAGAGCGGGCCTGATCCGGCCCGGTCGACCCCACCCGAGAAAAATTGTCTTTTGTCACTAGAACTGAGAATGCGTTTTATGCACTATTGATCATCCACCATGCAAGGAGCGCATGATAGCTCATGGAAGTTCGCGATCTCGAGGCCTTTCTCGCCGTTATGTCGACGGGCAGCATCACCGGTGCCGCCCGCCTGCTCGACCGCTCGCAGTCGCAGGTGACGCGCCTGATCCAGGACCTGGAGACTTCGCTCGGCTTTGCGCTGTTCGAGCGGAATGGCCCGAGGATCGCGCCGACCGACAAGGGCATTGCCTTCCATGAGGATGCGGAGCGGTTCGTCAGCGGTATCGGGCACCTGCGCAATCGCGCCAAGGCAATCGCCGGCAAGGAACCCGAGCCGATCGAGATCGCCGCGACGCCGGCCTTTGCCAGCGGCATCATCCCGATGGCGCTTGCCGAGCTGCCGGAGCATCGTCTGCCTCATACGATCAATCTGCGCAGCATGCCGGCCGAGGCGGCCGTGCAGTCGGTGTTTGCGCGCACGGCGGATTTCTGCGTGACGTCGCTGCCGGCCGATCAGCCCGGCCTGGATGTTCAGGGTTTTTTCGAAGGGCGCTGCGTCGCCGCGGTTGCGCCGCACGATCCGCTGGCCGAAAAAGACGTGATCTCGATCGCCGATCTCGCCGGGCGCACGCTCGTCACCATGTCCAATCCGTTTCGGCTGCGCCACAGCGTCGACGAAGTGCTGAACGCGGCCGGCGTGCGGCCCAATCGCATCATCGCGACCAACGCGGCCAACAACGCCGTGCAGGTCGCATCGCTCGGCCTTGGCGTGGCGATCATCGAGCCGGCGACCGCCTACGGTCTGCAGTCGGCGCCCATCGTCGTTCGGCCACTCGATGTCGAGATCCCCTTTCTGTGGGCGATCCTGTCGGCGGGATCGCGCCCGCTCTCGGCCGGCGTTCGGGAACTCATTCAACGGATAGCGCGGATCGCGTCGGAGCGGATGCCGGACCTCACGGTCCACGATCCCAAGCAGATGGCGCGTATCGCCGAAAGGAGCTTTGCCGGCAGGACCGCCGGCAATGGTGCGCAGCTGGGCAACCCGGCTGCGAAATAAAGGGGAGCAAAAGCTCTGAACGCTCACACCGAAATTGAGCCTGCTAAAATGAGGAGAACGAGATGAACAATTTTGACGTAACCCGCCGATCGGCGATGAAGCTGTTGGCAACCGGGGCCGGCGTGCTCGCAGCGCCTTCGATCATTCGCCCGGCCTTCGCACAGAGCAAGGTCGTCAACATCACGACCTACGACAAGTTCGTACCGCAGTCCTTCATCGATCAGTTCCAGAAGGACACCGGCATCGAGGTGCGAATCCGGCTGACCGACGACCAGGGCAAACAGTACAACCTTTTGACCGCCGAGGGTGCCGCACCCTCGACCGACATCGTGACGGTGACCGGCCACCGCCTGTCGCAGTTCATGAAGTCGAACCTGCTCTCGTCGCTCGACACCGGGCGGCTGAAGAACTGGGGCAAGCTTGCCGCCGCCTACAAGGGCGCGCCGCAACTGACCGTCGACGGCAAGACCTTCGGCGTGCCGCTGCTTGCCGGCTTCGAGGGCCTGGTGCGCAACACCGAATACGCCAAGGCCTCCGACAGCTGGGCGATCATGTTCGATGAAGAGAACAAGAACCTGACGTCCTACATCGTCAGCGACTTCCTCTCGATCGTCATGCGCTACCAGGGCAACGACGGCGACTACGTCACCTATGGCGACAAGCCCGAAGTCGCACAGGCGGCAACGAACCAGGCCCGCGATTTCCTCATTCAGCACAAGGACAAGGTGCGCAAGTACTACGATGCCGGCTCCGAGCTGCAGCAAATGTTGGTCAACGAGGACATCTACCTGGCGCAGGCCTGGTCCGGTCCGGCCGCCAAGCTCATCATGGACG
Organism: Ensifer adhaerens; assembly: GCF_002007205.1. Lineage (GTDB taxonomy): Bacteria > Pseudomonadota > Alphaproteobacteria > Rhizobiales > Rhizobiaceae > Ensifer > Ensifer adhaerens_D. The sequence goes on along the minus strand of NZ_LAZS01000007.1, from coordinate 82,834 downwards.
GCCATCCGATCGAGATCTCGGTGCCGAAGGAAGGGACTTTCGGCTTCCTCTATTCGTTCAACATCGTCAACAACGCGCCGAATGCGGATGCTGCCTATACCTTCCTCGACGCGATCCTGTCCTCGCCTGAAATCGGTGCTGCGATGACCCGCCAGTCCGGCTTCTCATCGGCCTTCGACGGCGTCGACAAGGTGCTGGATGAGAAGGAGCGCGCTGCGCTCTCCCTGCCGCCCGAGCAGGTCGAACGCATCCAGTTCTTCAGCTCGGTCAACCGCGACATGAAGAACGAGATGATCGACAAGGCGACGGCCGAGATCAAGTCAGCCTGACGTCTAATCCGGGCGATCGGCTCCGGCCGGTCGCCCGTCAAAAAAGGACTCTTCCAGAGCCGGGAACAAAGAGAATGCTGGATACGACAACACAACCGCCATCCGTCGGTTTGTCGACGGTACCGCGCTATGCCGGATGGATCGGCAGAGCGGCGCGTTCGGGGCTATATCGCCATACGATCGGCCTGCTCGTCGAAAGCCGGCGCGTGCGTCTCGCCGTGCTGGCAGGCGTGCCGCTTGTCTGGATCGCCATGCTGCATATCGGCCCGATCCTGCAGATGGCCAATATCAGTCTTCTTGCCAACTATCCGCCGCAGCCGGACAAAAGCAGCGAATACACGCTGGCCAACTACGCGCTGTTCTTCTCCGACCGGCTCTATTTCCTGCCCTTTGTCCGCAGCCTGATCTTTGCCGCCGTGGTCACGATCTCGACACTGGTGATCGTCTATCCCGTGGCCTACTACGTCGCAAAGATTGTGCAGCCGAAGAACCGGATGCGGGCCCTGTTGCTGCTGCTCATCCCCTTCTGGGCCGGCGAGTTGATCCGCACCTTCTCGGTCATCATGCTGCTTGCCAACCGTGGGGCGCTGAACGTGCTCCTGCGCGAGTTCGGCTTCATCGACCGGCCGATCCCGATGCTCTACACCTTCTTCTCGCTGAGCTTCGGCGTCATCTATCTGCTGGCGCTCTACATGCTGCTGCCGCTCTATTCGGCGATCGAGAAGATACCGACGCCGCTGATCCAGGCGGCGGCCGATCTCGGCGCCGGACCCTTCCAGCGGTTCCGCCGGGTCATCCTGCCGCTTTCGAAGGACGGAATCGTCTCCGGTTGCAGCCTCGTCTACCTGACGGCTGTCGGCGTCTTCGCAGCACCGCTGCTGCTTGGTGGCCCGAATTCAGTGATCTTCCCCGAAGTGATCGCGACGCTGTTCCACGGGTCGAACGACAAATGGCCGGAAGGTGCCGCCTTCTCGATGATCATGCTCGTGGTGTCCTTGACGACCGTCGGGCTGTTCATGCGGGTCGTCGGCGGCCGCTCCGTCCGGCTGATGTGAGGGGGGACCGATGCGAACCTATTTCAACGACCTTCCGAAAACCGCGCTCGGCGCTTCCTACTGGATCTTTGCCGTCTATCTGGTGCTGCCGCTGGCGCTGATGATGGCGATGAGCTTCAAGGACGCGAACTTCATCGCCTTCCCGATCGGCAACTGGACGCTGTCCTGGTACGGCAAGGTGATCCAAGACAAGCAGTTCCTCGAAGCCTCGCTCTATTCGATCGGGATTGCGCTCGCCACCACCATCTCGGCGACGATCATCGGCGTCTGGATCGCGCTTCTCGTTTCGGCGGAAAACATCTGGGGCAAGGCGGTGATCTTCGCGCTCGCCTGCCTTCCGGCCGTCGTGCCGGGGCTGATCAACGCGATCTCCATGCGCATCTTCATCCGCGCCGTCGACATCCCGACCGGAACCTTCGCGATCATCCTGGCGCATACGGTTCATGCCGTGCCCTTCGTCGTCATCATGGTCCTCACACGGCTGCGCTCGATGCCGGCCAATCTGGTGGATGCGGCGCGCGATCTCGGCGCCGATCCCTTCATCGCCTTCCTGCGCGTCACCATCCCCTATCTGATGCCGGCGCTCTTCGGCGGCATGATCTTCTGCGTGCTGACCAGCATCGACGACTTCGTCCGCACCTTCTTCCTCGGCGGCTACCAGCCGACCTTGCCGATGCTGATCTTCGCCAAGGTGCAGGGCGGAATGTCGCCGGAAATCAACGCCATGGCGACCATCGTGCTCGTCGTCACCACCGCCGTCGGCCTTTATGCCGAGCATTTCACCCGCCGATCGAGGAGCTGACGCAAATGCAGCCTGTCGTCCATTTCAAGAACGTCAACAAGTCCTATGGGGCGCTCACCGCCGTCGATGATCTCGATCTTGCGATCGCGCCCGGCCAGTTCGTCACGCTGCTTGGCCCATCCGGCTGCGGCAAGTCGACGACGCTGCGCATGCTCGGTGGCTTCGACAGCCCGACGTCGGGGGAAATCTACCTCGAGGGCAAGCCGATCTCGCACTTGCCGCCGAACAGGCGCAACGTCAACATCGTCTTCCAGGACTATGCGCTCTTTCCGCATCTGACGGTCGGCCGCAACATCGCCTTCGGCCTGGAATTGAAGGGCATGGAGAGCGCCGCGATCCACAAACGGGTCAGCGATCTCCTCGCCCTCGTCTCCCTGCAGGACCACGCCGAACGCATGCCGGCACAGCTTTCCGGCGGTCAGCGTCAGCGCGTGGCGCTGATGCGGGCACTTGCGCCCGATCCGAACGTGCTCTTGCTCGACGAGCCGCTGTCGGCGCTCGATGCGAAACTGCGCCAGCAGATGCAGATCGAGCTCAAGTCGATCCAGAAGAAGACCGGCAAGACCTTCATCTTCGTCACCCACGACCAGGAAGAGGCGCTCACCATGTCCGATGTCATCGTCGTGATGAACAAGGGCCGGATCGAGCAGATGGGCGGTCCGGACGAGCTCTATGCCCGGCCGCGCAGCCGCTTCGTCGCGAATTTCATCGGCCAGAGCAATTTCCTCGAAGGTACGGTCGCGTCGGTTTCGGGCGGGATCGCCTCCGTCGAGTGGCGCGGCAATGCCGTCAACGCGGACGTGAACGGCACGGCGCCGATCCCGGGAGACCATGTCACCGTGGCGCTGCGTCCGGAGGCGGTTTTCTGTCTGTCGCGCAAGCCCGAAGATCGCCAGTCGCTCAAAGGGCGCATCGATCAGCGCGTCTTCAAGGGTGCTCACACGTCGCTGACCGTCAAGCTCGACAATGGCAGCACGCTCGAGGCGCAGATCGATCCGGTGGCGCTTTCGCATATCGAAGGGGACGACGTCTGGGTGGGGTGGCGCGACCGCGATGCCGTCCTGCTGGCGAAGTGAAGGGAGACCGGGGATGACCGACAGTCAACAGCAGCAACGGCTTGCCGCGCTCAATGCGCGGGTAAGGCAGGATCTGAGCTATCTCAACTATCCGCCGGCCAATTGGTCGAAGCCGGTGACGACGGCGGCGGGCGATGACGTCAGCGACGTGGTCGTGATCGGCGGCGGCATGTGCGGGCTCGTTGCCTGGCACGCTCTGACCCGCGCCGGCATTGCCAATCTGCGCATCGTCGATCGCGCGCCGAAGGGTTTCGAAGGCCCTTGGGTCAGCTATGCGCGCATGGAGACGCTGCGCTCGCCGAAGATCCTTCTCGGCCCGGCGCTGGGCGTTGCCTCGCTCAGCTTCCGCGCCTGGTACACGGCGCTTTATGGCGAAGCGGAATGGGAGGAGCTCTTTCGCATCCCGCGGCCGATGTGGATGGATTACCTGCGCTGGTATCGCGATGTCATGGGCGTTCCGGTCGAGAACGACACGCACGTCACCCGCGTCGTGCCGCGCGCCGACGGACTGCTGGAACTTGAAATCGCCGGCGGCGCAAAACCTGCGATCATCACCCGCAAGCTGGTGATGGCGACCGGCCGCGACGGGCTCGGCGAGCCGACCATTCCGGACTTCATCAAGGACATGGAGCGGCACAGGTCTTGGGCGCATTCGGCCGACGAGATCGACTTCGATCGCCTGAAGGGCAAACGCGTCGTCGTCATCGGCGTCGGCGCTTCGGCGGTCGACAACGCCGCCGAGGCACTGGAGCTGGGAGCCGGGGAAGTCCGCCTTCTCGCCCGCCGCAAGGAGATGCCGACGGTCAACAAGCTGATGGGCATTGGCTCCTATGGCGTCACGGCAGGCTTTGCCGAGATCTCGCCGGAATGGCGTTGGCGTCTGATGGATTATGCGGCCAAGCAGCAGACGCCGGCGCCGCACAATTCGACGCTGCGCGTCAGCCGGCATTCGAACGCGTACTTCCATTTCGACTGCGGTATCCGCTCGATGAAGGAGGAGGGCGGCGAGGTCGTTATCAGCACGACGAACGGCCGCATCTTCCGCACCGACTTCGTCATCCTCGGCACTGGGTTCTCGATCGATCCGCTGAGCCGCAGCGAACTCGCGCCCTATCAGGACCAGATCGCCTGCTGGGATGATCGCTACGCACCGCCGCCGGGCGAAGAGAACCCCGGGCTCGGGCGCTTCCCCTGGCTGAACGGAGATTTTTCCTTCACCGAGAAGGAGCCCGGCGCAGCCCCCTGGCTCAAGGACATCCATTGCTTCAACTACGGCGCCTCCGTCAGCGTCGGCAAGGTCAGCGGCGACATCCCGGCCATCAGCGAAGGCGCTCTTTGGCTCGCGCGCGGGGTTGCCGCCTCACTCTTCATCCGGGACGTCGACTACCATTGGGAGGCGCTGATCGCGTACGAAAAGCCGGAGCTCGACGGGACCGAATGGGTCGATGCCGACGCGCCGACGCCGGCACAGAAGACGGCCTGAACCTCCCGCATTTCAGATGACAGGAAAACCAATGACCTCTCCATCGACAAATGACGTGATCGACACCGTGCTCGGGCTCGATCGCTTCCCGGATCTTCTGGCGCTACGCGAACAAAGGGCGAAGCTGAGGCATTTGAGCCAGACGAGCTATCAGGCTGCCCTTCGCCCTGCCGATCCGCGCAACTTCTCCTATGCGCTCCGAGCAGCCCTTGCCGCGCGCATGGCGGCACTCTGGAAGTCGCAGGAGCTGTCCGCGCATCTCCGGGCGCTGCTTGAACGCGAGGAGGAGGGCCCTGCCCTGGCGTCGCTCACCGATCCTGGCAAGGGCACCGAAGCTGTCGATCCGCGCCTTCAGGCGATCCTCGCCCATGTCGATCTCGTCACGCTTTCGCCGAAGGAGGCGACGCGCGCCCATATTGAAAAGCTCCTGGCGGCAGGCCTCGACGACCGGGACATTGTCACGCTCGCTGGCCTCATCGCCTTCGTGAACTACCAGGTGCTGGTGGTGGCCGGCCTCAAGATGCTGAGGGATAACTGAGATGTCGCAAGCCGTGCACGAATTCACCGTCGAAGCGCTCGACTGGAAGCCCTATGTCAAGCCAGTCGATGTCGAGACCGCCACGCCCGATCAGCTCGACGCCCTGAAGATCACGCCGTCCAACAAGAAGATCTCGGACTACGTCCTGGTTCTTGCCAACGAGCCGGAGACCTTGAAGGAGCGCACGCCGCTCTTCAACGACATCATGTACAGCGAGGGCGGGCTCTCCCGCGGCGGGCGTGAGATCGGGGCGCTTGCCGCATCCTTCGTCAACCGCTGCATCTATTGTGCTTCGGTGCATGCGGCACGCTACATCCAGCTCGAAAAGCGGCCGGAGGTGGTGGATGAGATCTATGGCAGTGGCCTCAACGCGAACCTGCCGGAATTCGAGCAGGCGCTGTTCAATTTCGGCGTCGACCTGACGGCGCATCCCGACAATGTCGGCGCCTACCAGTTCTACCACCTGCGCGAGATCGGCCTCGACGATCTCCAGATCCTCGATCTCATCCATGCGGTCGCGATTTTCGGCTGGGCCAATCGGCTGATGCATACGCTCGGCGAACCGCACCGGCTGGATTGAGTGAAACACCCGCCTTCCGACCACGCCGCGGTGACCGTCCGCCCCTTCGACATCGCGCATCGCGACGTGCTTCGCATCGCGTTGCCGATGATGATCGCCTATCTGTCGAGCCCGCTTGTCGGGCTCGTCGCAACCGGCGTCATCGGCCAGTTGCGCGATGAGACTCTGGTCGGAGGTGTGGCGCTTTCCACCGTCATCTTCGACGTCATCTTCGTCACCTTCAACTTCCTGCGCGGCGCGACGACGGGCTTTACCGCCCAGGCGCTCGGTGCCGGTGACCGGCGCGAAGAGCAGCGCATGCTCGCAAGCGGGCTCATTATCGCGCTCGTGGCGGGGCTTGCGCTGCTGGTGTTTCAAAAGCCGATCGGCGCCCTTGGTCTTGCCGCCATGGGCGCGGAAGGCAAGGTCGCCGAAGCGGCCGCCACCTATTTTGCCTGGCGGGTCTGGTCGGCGCCCTTCGTCCTCTTCAACTTCGTGGTTTTCGGCTGGATCATCGGGCGTGGCGACGCGCTCTGGGGCATGATCCTGCAAACCCTGCTCAATGCGCTGAACGCCGGCTTGAGCGTGCACTGGGTCCTCGGTCTCGGCTGGGGTGTGGCGGGCGTGGCGGCCGCCTCGCTGGTGGCAGAAGCCGTCACGGCGCTGGCGGGGCTCTATCTCATCTGGGCAAAGACCGACCGGACCGCGTGGAACCTGCCGGATCTGACAGCCTTCCGCCGCGCCTTTTCGGTCAACGGCGACATGATGATCCGCTCCTTCGCGCTTCTGATCGGCCTGTCCTTTTTTACCCGACAGAGCGGGACGCTCGGTATCGAAGTCCTTGCAGCCAATACGATCCTGCTACGCTTCTACTTCTTCGGCGTCGCCTTTCTCGATGGCGTGGCGACGGCAGCGGAGCAGCTGGCAGGACGTGCCGTCGGCGCGCGCTACCGGCCGGCCTTCGATCGTGCCGTCGGATTGACCACGGTTTGGGGCTTCGTCTTTGCCGGGCTCGTCGCGCTCTCATTGCTTGCGGGCGGTGACTGGGTGATCGGCATTACCGCCCCGACGGAGAGCGTGTCGGCGCTCGCGCACGCCTACTTGCCCTATGTCGCGGCGCTGCCGATCTTCGGCATCGTCGCCTTCCAGATGGACGGCGTCTACATCGGCGCCACCTGGTCGAGGCAGATGCGAAACCTGATGGTCGCGTCGCTGGCGATCTACTTTGCCGCCTGGGCGATCCTGCAGCCGGTCTTCGGCAATGACGGATTGTGGATCGCGCTGATCCTGTTCCAAAGCGCCCGCAGCGTCGCCTTCCGGCTGATGCTGCCGCGGCTGGCCGACCGGACGTTTTCGACGGCACGGCAATAAATGGGCTTCAATCTTCGGAAAGGTCCAGTTTCGGCTTGATGGCGACGGGGAAAACAGCACTTCATGTCGTCCGGCCGTGACCGTGGGAGAGGCGAAATGTGGTATGTCCTTGGTGCGCCGGGATCGGGCAAAACTGCGGCAATCGAGCATTTACGTTGCTTGCTTCCCCAGTCCGTGGTCCTTGATTGGGATGCGTTGATGGAACCAGCCGGATTACTTGCCGGCTGCGACATTCGGGAAACCGAGGCAACGTGGTCGCCCTATGCGGCTCTGGTGAGACAGGTGGTCGATGTTGCCGATCCCGGCCGTGTCATCCTGCTTGGCGTTTGTGCGCCGGATGAACTGCCCGGTTGGCCCGAAGGCCGATGGCTCGTTCTTGATTGCAGCGACAGCGAGCGGGTGAACAGGCTTGCACGACGAGGCGAGACCGAGGCGGCAATAGGTGCCGCACTTTCAGACGCGGCAGAGTACCGGAAACTCGGGCTTGAAACGCTCGACACCACCCTTTTGACACCGCAACAGACGGCCGAGGCGATCGCCCGCGTTCTGGCGCGCGCGGGCCGCTAAGGGCGCGTGGTCCGGCCAGACTACGACCAGTGCGCTGAGGGACGCCCCTGTTGGCCCGTGTGGTAAGACGCGGGGTTGCCGGCCGCTTTATCGGCATGCGGTGCGGCGACATACCCGCCCCATGATTGTGGCGGCGCCTGCCGAGGCGCCGCCGGGTGGCGAGCAGTTGTCACTCGCCCGACCGGTTCTAGGGGGACGGTAGAACCGGTCGCTTTCCAGATCAGAAGCGGAAGTTCAGGCCCGTCTTGATCGCGTGATTGACCAGGTTGTCCGAGCCTTTCACGCCGCCGATCGTGGATCCCACGCCGTTGAAGCGGGTCTGCGTGTATTCGACCTTGCCGGAGATGTTCTCGGTGAAGGCCATCTCGGCGCCGGCGCCATAGGACCAGCCCGTGTGCCAGCGATCGCCGGAGGTCACCGTGCCCTTGCCCTCGAAGCGTGCGGTGGTGACGCCCACCGTGCCGTAGAGCAACACGTTGTCCATCGCGTAACCTGCCTTGGCCCTCGCCGTGCCGCTCCAGGTCTGCTGCAAGGCGCCGCCTTTGCCGACCTTGTACTGCAGGCCGCCGGCGCGTGCCGCCTCGATCTCGCCACCAACGACGAAATCGCCGAACTGCTGGTTGTAACCGACCTGGACGCCGCCGTTTATCTTGTTCTTGCTGCCCTTCTGGTTCGAGGAGCCGGTGCCGATGTGACCGCCCGCATAGAAACCCGTCCAACGCTCCACATTGGTAAAGTCGACGCCCGAATTGTTGAGGTCAGCGGCCTGCACGGTCGAAGCGGCTGCGGCGGCGACCAGAGCAAGCACGGTCGTCTTGAAGTTGAGTGTCATCGATCGTTTCCTTTATTGTCACGGACCGGTCGGCCCGTTCAATGAGATCGATTTGACTCATCTGCTCGCAGGTTCCGCGCAGAGTTCATCCAGTTTTCATGGAGAGAGAACACTTTGCGCGCCTCTGCTCCCGCAGTCCGTCGGTAACGAGATTTCGAAGGTCATTCCACCGAACTCGTTTCTCCTGGCGCTGGTCGAGCCTCCATGTGCCTCGGCGATGGCCCGGACGACCGAGAGCCCGAGGCCGCTTCCGCCGCTCGCCCGCGATCGCGAATCGTCCGCGCGCCAGAAACGGTCGAAGGCATGTTCGATGTCGATGTCGGACATGCCTGGGCCGGAATCCTGGCATTGGAAGATCGCTTGGGAACCTCTCATCTTCGTCGCGACGGAGAGCCGGCTCCCCGGGGCGTAGCGGGTCGCATTGTGCAGGATCGCGAGCAGGGCCTGCCTCACTTTCACACGATCAAGCGTCATCGGCACCCGGTCGAGGTTGAGGGAGACCGGCATTCCGGCCTTGTCGAACTCACCGAGCATCGTCGCGACGGCGGTCTCCGCCTCATCGCCCATGTCGCCCGGCTCCGGCCTGAGCTCCAGCCGCCCCACATTCGAGAGCGCAAGGATGCGGAGATCCTCGACGATGCCGGTCAGATGGTCGATCTGGCCGATCAACCCATCGTAAAGCTCCGTGGTCGGGTTGAAGAGGCCGTCGCGCATGCCCTGCAGGCGGCCGCGCAGCACAGTCAAAGGCGTCCGCAGTTCATGGGCGATGGCGTTGTTCTGGTATCGCAACTCGTTCTCTGCGTTCTCCAGCAGTTCAGCCATCCGGTTGAAATGGTCGATCACATCGTCGACCTCGCCCAATCTTCCGGATCGTACCGGCACGCGGGTGGAGAAGTTTCCCATCGCGATCGCCTTTGCGGCATCGCGGATGAGCACCAGCGCGTTCACGATCGGCTGGCTGAGACGACCGCCGATAATCGCTGCGATGACGAGGCTGACGGTGAGCACCGCACCCAACGCCAGGAAGTCGGCCAGCGTGATCGGCTCTAGCGCCGCGTCAGGGTGCATCAGATGGAAGATGTACATGTAGACGAACGACGCCAACGTCAGGACCGCGATGGTGGCCGTCACCGCCAGAAACATGTGCTTCGTCAGAAGCCAGCTGAAGCCTCCGCTTGCCCATTCGCGATTTTTGGATTGGCTGCCTGAGGCTGGGCCAAAGGCACGGTCTGTCGTTTGAGGATCGCTCATGGTCGCTCTCGGAGTTTCGCTTAAGAATGCGATGCAACCGCCACGCACAGTTTTCGTTGAGGCCGTGCGTGGATTGCATGGAGATGGCGCTGAAACACGAGGAGAATTCCTTCGGGAGGGACGCCACTCGTCACGGCTCGGTCGGAGTTGGCGGCAACGACCTCGATTTGCGGCTCTTTGCAGAGAATCTTTCGCATGAGCGCAAAGGTTGTGGGTGTGCGCGCCCGTGGCGCGCAAAGGTAGGCTCTTCGGGGTGTGGAGTCCCTGGTCGACCGGGCGGAAAACCTCTCCGCAAGCGGGTCGTCGGCCCCCTTGCAGGTCTTTGCAAAGATTCTTGCATCACTGCCGTTGACGGCACGAAAGATTGCAGGAACGATGGATCCTGCAAATGAACTTGCGGGGACGGCATGACGATACTCGATCGCATTAAGACGCATTCCAGGCGGCTTACCGATGCTGACCAGAAGCTGATCACGACCATGCTGGAGAACCGGGCGGAAGCGGCGTTCCTGTCGGGTCCGCAGCTTTCGCAGCGCGCTTCCGTCCACGAGGCCACAGCCACGCGGCTTGCGCAGAAGTTGGGCTACAAGGGCTTTCCGGACCTTCGCGCGCAGTTGCAGCGCGAGGTGCTCGACGATCAGGATGCCGCCAACCGCATGCGCCGCTCCGTCTCGAAGGTCGAGCATGGCGACTACCTGACCGACCTGATCGCCGCCGAGATCAGCGCGCTCGAAACGCTCGCCCGCTCGGTCGATCAGGCGGATATCGACCGGGCTGCGGACATGATCTTTTCGGCACGCCGCGTCTTCATCTTCGGGCAGGGCCATGCGCAATCCGTGGCGGGCTTCCTGCAGCGCCGCCTCGACCGCTTCGGCATGACCACGATCCAACTGACCGGGCGCGGCCGGGACATAGCTGAGCGCCTGGTCAGCATGGAGGCAGACGACCTCGTCGTGGCGCTCGCCTTTCGCAAGCAGCCGCAAAGCTACGGCCCGCTGATGCGCCACGCGACACGGGTCGGGGCGCAGGCGATCCTTGTTTCCGATCTGGTCGGGCCGCTGATGGAGCCCGCCGCCGATCTGATGCTCGCGGCGCCCAGGGGACGCTCGGGGAGTGAATTCCAGACACCGACGATCCCGTTTGCGATCGTCAATGCCATCGTTCTGACGATCGCCGGCCGCCACCAGGGGCAGGTGATCGGCAGGCTGGAGAAGCTGTCGGAGTTGTTCAACGACTTCGACTAGAGCGCCGTGCGTTCATACGCACAAAGGACGCTCTAATACTTTGATTCTAGAGCATCTTTCCGCCCGCAAGTGATCCCACTTGAAGGCAGGATGCTCTAGCGGGGAACTATAAAGGGAGGAGAACGAAATGCTGAAAAAACTGACCAGTGCCGCACTTGCCGCATGCTTTGCACTGCCATCCTTGACGATGGCGTCCGATCTCGACGGGCTGACGCCGCAGCAACTGCTGCCGCTCGCACAGAAGGAGGGAAGCGTTACAGTCTTCTCGCTTTCGAGCCGCATCGCCAAGATCGAAAAGGCCTTCGAGGAAGCCTATCCGGGCATCGACCTCATGGGTCTCGACATGAGTTCGACCAAGCAGATCGCGCGTGTCGAAGCGGAGCAACAGGCCGGCGTGCATGCTGTCGACGTGCTCTATATCGCCGATACGCCTGTCGTGTTCACCAAGCTTCTGGAGGGGAAGCGGATCGTGAACTACGTGCCGCCGCGGGTCGCGAACGAACTGGAGGACCGCTACAAGGCGCCGCTCCTGACCCAGCGCCTCTCGACGAAGGTGCTGATGTACAACGAGAAGGCTTTTCCTGATGGTTCGCCCGTCAGCAATCTCTGGCAGCTCACCCAACCGGAATGGCAGGGGCGGGTGCTGATGGTCGACCCGAGCCAGCGTGGCGAACTGCTCGATCTCCTGACCGAGATCGCGCTGCATCCGGACGAAATGGCCGCCGCCTACAAGGCGCAGTTCGGCAAGGATATCGAAGTGGAAGGGGATCTTCAGGGCGCCGGCGAGCAGTTCATCAAGGACCTCTTCGCCAACGACCTGATCCTGGTTCCGAACAGCGACGTGCTCAACAAGTCGGTCGGCGACGTCAACGCCAAGAACCCGCCGGTCGGCTTCGGCACCTATTCCGACCGTCGCGACAACGAGAAGGAGGGCTGGGCGCTGCAGATCGCCAACAATGTCGAGCCGGCCAACGGTATCCTCTTCCCGGCGGTGCTGACGGTCGCCGACAAGGCGCCGCATCCGGCGGCCGCGCGGTTGCTGATCGACTTCATGTTCGGCGACGATACGCCAACCGGCGGGGCGGGCTTCGAGCCCTTCAACGTCCCCGGCGACTACGCGACCCGCAAAACCATTGCCCACCATCCGGACTCGGTGAAGCTCGATGACTTAAAGGCCTGGACGATCGATCCGGCAAAGACGGCCGCCGCGCGCGGGCGCATCGCCGACCTGATCATCACGCTCCAGTAACGGAAACCGTCTGTCGGCACGCTTTTCCAAAACGCGTGCCGACAGACGCCGAGGCTCTGACATGACATCCCTATCGATATCCGCACCATCGGGCAGCCGGCTGCTCCGATCGGGCTTTCTCTTGCCGGCAATTCTCGTCGCCATCGTCGCGATCCTGGTCGTCGCTCCGCTCTTGCGCATCCTCTTCACGACGCTGACGCCCGAGGGCATTGCGGCGTGGAAGGCCGTGCTCGCCAGCCCACTCTCGGCCAATCTCTGGTGGCGGCCGCTCCTCAACACCATGATCCTCGGCTTCAGCGTCGGCGGCGGCTGCCTGCTCATCGGCGGCTTTCTTGCCTGGCTGGTGGTGTTGACCGACGTGCCCGGACGCCGCTTCCTCGGCCTGATGGCGTCGCTGCCCTACATGATCCCGAGCTTTGCAGCAGCCCTTGCCTGGGGCACGCTGTTTCGCAACTCCCGTCTCGGCGGTTCGGCCGGCTTCTTCGAGACCAGCGGCCTTGCCATTCCCGACTGGCTCGCCTGGGGGCTCATCCCGACGGCGATCGTGCTGATCGCGCACTATTATTCGCTCGCCTATACGATCATCGCCGCGGCCTTGAGTTCGGTCGGCGCCGATCTCGTCGAGGCAGGCCAGATGGCCGGCGCCAAGCGCCCGCGCATCTTCTTCGGCATCATCCTGCCGGTGGTCACGCCGGCGCTGATCGCGGCCGCATCGTTGACCTTTGCCGGCGCCGTCGCCAATTTCGCGGCGCCCGCTTTGCTCGGCCTGCCGGTGCGCATGCAGACGCTTTCTACCCGTCTCTTCGGCATGATCGAGACCGGGCAGAACGAACGCGGCTTCGTCCTTGCGCTGCTGCTCATTGCAGTGTCGGCACTGTTCCTGTGGCTCTCCGATCGTATCGTTTCCGGTCGCAAGGCCTTCATCACGGTGACCGGCAAAGGCGGGCGGACCAAACGCTTCCCGCTTGGCGCCTGGCGCTGGCCGCTCTTTGCCGTCGCCGTCGTCATCGGGTTTCTGACTACGGTGCTGCCGGTCCTCGTGCTGGCCGCGTCGAGCCTGGCACCGCAGAGCGGCGCGCTGTTTTCCAACTGGACGCTGCACTTCTGGATCGGCGAAGGTGGCGGCGAGATGGCGCAGGGGCAGGCGGGTATCTTCCGCAATCCGGTGCTGATCGACGCGATCTGGAACACGATCCGTCTCGGGCTGGTCGTCGCCTTCACCACGATGCTGCTCGGTCTTGGGCTGGCCTATACCATCGTCCAGCGCCGCGGCAGCCTGCTCGCGACGCTGCTCAGCCAGCTCGCCTTCCTGCCGCTTCTGGTGCCGAGCATCGCCTTTGCCGCGGCCTATATCGCGCTCTTCGGCGCACCGATCGGGCCGCTGCCCTCGCTCTATGGCACCTTCGCCCTGCTGGTGATTGCGGCATCCGCGCACAATCTGCCCTTTGCCGTGCAGTCGGGGCGCTCGGTGCTCGGCCAGATCTCCGCCGACATCGAGGAAAGTGCCCGGCTGACGGGTGCGGGACTGACCCGTCGCCTGTTCGCGATCATCTTTCCGCTGGCGATCCGGGGTCTCTTTGCCGGTGCGATCCTCGTCTTCGTCAAGATGGTTCGAGATCTCTCGCTGGTGGTGCTTTTGTTTACCGCCACGTCGCCGGTCTTGAGCATGGTCGCCTACCGCTACGCCGCCGAAGGCTTCATGCAGTTCGCCAATGCCATCACCCTCGTCATCCTCGTCGTCTGCCTGGCTGCCTCCTTCGTGGCCCACAGCCTGCAGAACCGTGTCCAGAAATGGAAAGCACAATGAACGCCTTAGCAACCGGCGCCGCGGACGCCATCAAGATCCGCAGCCTCGTCAAACGCTTCGGCGCCTTTACCGCCGTCAAGGACGTCAATATCTCGGTACCGGCGGGGTCCTTCCTCGTGCTCGTCGGCCCCTCGGGCTGCGGCAAGTCGACCCTTCTGCGCATGCTGGCCGGGCTTGAAAGCCCGAGCGAGGGCGAAATCGCCTTCGTCGGGCAGACCGTGTCGAGCGGCGCGGGCGGCGTCATTGCCGACGCCGGCAAGCGCAACGCCGGGCTCGTGTTCCAGAGCTATGCGCTCTGGCCGCACATGACGGTCGCCGGCAACATCGCCTGGCCGCTGAAGGTCGCCAGATGGCCGCGCGACAAGCGCGAGCAGCGTGTGCGGGAAGTGCTTTCGCTTCTCGGCATCGACACGCTTGCCGAACGGTATCCGGCCGAGATCTCCGGCGGCCAGCAGCAGCGCGTGGCGATCGCCCGCACGATCGCGCCGCAGCCGAGCATTCTTTTGTTCGACGAGCCGCTGTCGAACCTCGATGCCAAGCTGCGCATCGAAATGCGCAGCGAGCTGATGCGCATCCACCGGGCGACGGGGGCGACATCGGTCTACGTCACGCACGACCAGGTCGAGGCGATGACCATGGCGACCCATGTCGCCGTGCTCAACAACGGGCGTGTCGAACAGTTCGGCAAGCCGATCGATCTCTTGCGCAATCCTCAGACCACCTTCGTCGCGACCTTCCTCGGCACGCCGCCGGCAAACCTGATACCGGTTCGCCGCGCGGGCGACGGCCTCGTCTTTAACGACATGATGCTTGCGCCGGCTGCTCTGGCCGCCGGCCGAGACGAGGCGCAGCTGCTCTACCGCGCCGAAGACGTCAGCGTCGGCGCGGTCGCCGGAGCGCCGTCGCTTATGGCCCGCTTTGCCGAAGCCGCGCCGATCGCGGGCCGGACCATGGTGACCGCCATGGTCGGCGACCTGCGCGTCACGGCCATGGCCGACAACTACTTCACCGCCACGCCGGGGGAGGCGATCCCCCTTTCCTTCATTCGCACGCCCGACGCGGTTTTCGCCGCCACCGGAGAAAGGATCCAACAATGAGGCTCATCCTCATGCGCCACGGCGAGACCCAGTGGAACGCCGAACAACGCCTCCAGGGACAGGACAACTCGCTCCTGTCCGAGCGCGGGGTCGCGCAGGTCCGGCGGTTTCGTCCCTATGCCAAGGCGTTGAAGCCGGTTCGCATTATCGCTTCCGATCTCGGCCGCACGCGGCAGACGGTCGCGCTCATCGGTCACCCGGACGCGCCGACCGACGAGCGCTTCCGCGAGCTGGACATGGGCGAATGGACGGGACGGCGCAAGCCGGACCTGATTGCCGAGCGCCCGGAGGAATACGCCGCCTGGCGCGCCGGCACGTTCACGCCGGCCAATGGCGAAACCTGGGGCGCCTTTCGCGGCCGCGTGGCCGAGGGCGTGCACGACTGGATGTCCCGCACCGAAGGGGACCTGCTCGTCGTCGCTCACGGCGGCGTCGTTCGTGCCGCCTGCCACGAGTTCCTCGATCTTCCCCCGTCGCGCGTCGTCCCCGTCACGCCGGGGACGGCGACCATCCTGCATTTCCCGCGGCGCGGCAGCATGGCGGCGCAGCTGGAAGGCTACAACATCGGATCCGTTGCACCCGACGATTTCGTCGCCGACTGACGCCTACGGCGAGGGCATGAGATGAACTCCGGAACATTGGTTATCCTGGAACTTCTTGGCGGGGTGGCGCTGCTTCTGTGGGGCGTGCGCATGGTGCGCACTGGCGTCATGCGCGGCTGGGGCGACCGGCTGCAGCGCTTTGTCGAAGAACGCCTGTCGAACCGGCTTACTGCCTTCGGCGGCGGGGTTCTTGCGACCGCCGTGCTCGGCAGCGCCACGGCCATGGCGCTGATCGTCGCGGGACTTGCGGGCGCCGGCGCGATTTCGGCCCAGACCGGGCTCGCGGTCCTGCTCGGGGCGGATATCGGCTCGGCGCTTGTCTCCGGCCTCTTTGCCTCCGGCTCGTCGCTTGCCGGCGTGCTCGCTCCGCTGTTTCTCCTGACCGGATACATCGCATTCAGCGTGTCCGGCGAATTCCGACCGCGTAACGCCGGCCGCATCCTGATGGGCCTCGGGCTGATGCTGATGGCCTTGAAGGTGATCGTGTCGGCGACCGCGCCACTGCGCGAAGCCACGCTTTTCCACGATGTCCTGCAGGCGGTCGCGACGGAGCCCGTGCTTGGCTTCCTCGTCGGTGCAATGCTTGCATGGCTGTTCCACTCGACGCTCGCCGTCATCCTGCTCGTCGCCTCGCTGCTGATGAACGGCAGCCTCGAAGTCGCCGGCGCCGTCCCGCTCATCCTTGGGATCAATTTCGGCGGCGGCCTTCCGGCGGTCAGCGCCACGCTCGACCAGCCGCCATCCGCCCGCAAGCTGCCGATCGCCAATCTCTTCTGCCGTGGCGTTCTGGCCGTATCGCTGCTGCCCTTCGCGCGGCAGATCGTGGACGTTGCCGGCCGTCTGCCTACCGATCCGCTGCATGTCGCCGTCGGTCTTCACGTCACCTTCAACCTGGCCGCGGCGGTCGTGTTCCTGCCGCTGTCGTCGTTCGTCGTCAGCCTTGTGGAGCGGCTGGTGCCGCCAGCGCCGATCGTCGCCGATCCCTTGACGTCCCCGCGCTATCTCGACAGCATGTCGCTGGAGACGCCGGCAATCGCGCTCAGCAATGCAACGACCGAAACGATCCGCATGAGCGAATTGCTGGAGCGCATGTTCCGGATGGCGCTGGCGTCGTTGCAGGCCGGCAGGCTCGAAAACCTGAAGGAACTGCTTTCGGTCGATGCACGGCTCGGCAACTACATGGCCTCTGTTCACGCCTATCTCGGACAGTTGACGCAGGATGGATTGCCGGCCGGCGAGACCAGCAGGGCCCATGAAATCATGCTGTTTGCGAGCAATCTCGAACACGCAGGCGATGTCATCAAGCTCAGTCTCGCCGATCGCATTCGAGCAAAGATAAAACAGAACATCCAGTTCTCCGCCAGCCAGCGTGCGGCGATCGACTCGCTCTCAGAGGTGATCGTGGCATCGTTGAGATTGCTGCCTGCGGCTCTGTCGTCCAGGGACGTTACGGCCGCATCGCGGCTGGCGGCACAAAAGGACCGCTTCCGTGAACTCGAAGATGAGATCGTCCGTCGGCATCTTGGCGGCGAGCATGCGGAGACGGCAGCCGGCGCAAGAGACAATGCGCTCTTCATCGATCTCGTGCGCGACCTCCACCGGATCAATTCCGATATCGCAGCCGCCGGCTATCCGCTGGTGCAGGCGGCAGGCCTCTTGAGCAGCAGCCGAATACTGAATGTTGGAGCGGTTGCCGGTGCGAGATAGCTGCAAGCGTGCGGCCTGTCGCCGTCGTGGTGGGGCAGTATCCGACCGACCCGACCCCTAGAGTTTGGCCGCAACCGCTGTCGCCGCCTCTCGGATAGTCTGCATCAGCAGAGAAAGGGCGAGCGGCGGCACCGCGTCGGCGCGCATGGTCAGGCCAACCGGCCCTTTCGTCTCGCTGGTGTCGATCGGCAGGATCGCGATCGTGCCGTCATCGACATCGGCGGCGACGACGCCGGCGGAGATGATCCAGATCGCATCGCTCGCCCGCACGAAGGCGCGGCCGAAGGCGTCGGACACGGTCTCGATCTGGTTCGGCAGGCTGGCGATGCCGTTGGTGATCAGGAAGCGCTCGACGAAGGGGCGGATGATCGAGGCGCGCGTCGGCATCAGCACCGGGAAATCCGCGAGCCGCGCAAATGTGGAATGCGCGCCCGCAAGCAACGGATGCCCGGCCCTGACGGCAAAGACCACCTGTTCGGAGTAGAGATGCTCGAAGGAAAAGCCGGTCATCTTTTCCGGTGCCGCAAGCCGCCCGACGACGAGATCGAGATCGCCGACGCGCAACTGTTCGAGCAACACGGCGTTCTCGCCGGTGACGATCTTGATGCGCGCACCGGTCTCCTCCTTGAGAAACAGCGTCATCGCGTGCGGCATGATCCGCGTCGAAACGGTCGGCAGCGCTCCGACCCTGACCGGCACGCCGTCGCCGGCCCGTTCCTGCGAGACGGAATCGAGCCCCTGCCGCAGCGCCGTCAGCGCCGCGCCGGCGTGGCGCAGGAACACTTCGCCGTAGCGTGTTATCTTGATGCCGCGCCCGTCGCGCTCGAAAACCGCGACGCCCAGCACCTCTTCGAGTTCGCGGATCGTCTTGGTCACGGCCGGCTGGCTGACATGCAGCAGCTCGGCTGCCTTCATCACGCTCTTCTGCCGGGAGACCTCGACAAATGTCTGCAGATGGCGAAACTTGACCCGGGCGTCGATCATGGAATTCATAACCCTCAAGTTAATGAAATGCCATGAAATATCATTTTACCTAACCAGATTAAATATCCAATTTGGTGGCGGAGGAGAGAGCCCGTGCAGTTTGCCCGCATCAACGACATCACGATCCACTATCAGGTGATCGGTGCCACCGGCGACCGGCCGGTGCTGGTTTTTGCCAATTCGCTCGGCACGGATTTCCGCATCTGGCGCGACGTCGTCGTCCGCCTCGCCGGCGAATACGCCATCGTCCTCTACGACAAGCGCGGCCATGGCCTCTCGGATATCGGGCCGATCCCTTACGCGATCGAGGACCATGCCAATGACCTTGCGGGCCTGCTCGACATGCTCTCGGTCAAACAGGCGATCGTCTGCGGCCTCTCGGTCGGCGGCCTGATTGCGCAATCGCTCTATCAGCGGCGTCCCGACCTCGTGCGTGCGCTGGTTCTTTGCGATACGGCCCACAGAATAGGCACCGCCGAGATGTGGGCGGCGCGCATCGCAGCCGTCGAGGAGCATGGCATCGAAGCGATCGCCGACAATGTGCTCGAACGCTGGTTCACGCCGGCCTTCCGTCGGCCGGAAAACACGGCCCTTGCCGGCTACCGCAACATGTTGGTCCGCCAGCCGGTGATCGGATACGTGGCCACCTGCGCCGCGATCCGCGACGCCGACTACACGGAGGCTGCAGCACGCATCGCCGTGCCCACGCTCTGCGTCGTCGGCGACCAGGACGGCTCGACGCCGCCGGATGTGGTGCTGGCGACCGCCCGCCTCATTCCCGGCGCCCGCTACGAAGTCATCCGCGATGCAGGGCATATCCCTTGCGTCGAAAACCCGGAAGCCTTGACCGCGGTGCTTCGCGCTTTCTTCGAAATTGCAATGCATGGAGACAGGACCCATGAGTGACCCCTCTGCGCCCTCCGAACGCTACCGCCAGGGCATGGCCACGCGCCGTGCGGTGCTCGGCGACAATCACGTGGATCGGACGCAGTCGGTTTCCACGGAGTTCGACCGCCCCTTCCAGGAGTTGATCACCGAAGCGGCCTGGGGCCATGTCTGGTCGCGGCCGACCTGGACGAAGCGCGAGCGCTCGATCGTGACGATCGCGCTGCTCGCGGCCCTTGGCCAGGACGACGAGGTTGCCATGCATGTGCGCGCGACCACCAACACCGGCGCAAGCCGCGAGGATATCTGCGAGGCACTGTTGCACGTGGCGATCTATGCCGGCGTGCCGGCGGCCAATCACGCGATCAAGATCGCCAAGCAGGTCTTTGCCGAGATCGATGCCGGCGAGGCTGCCTGACGGGAGGAAACCATGTCCGACAGAACCAACGGGAAGCCGGAGACGGGCGCCTTCTTTGCCCGCGACCGCGCGTGGCATGCGCCGGCGCTGACGCCCGGCTACAAGACCTCGGTGCTGCGCTCGCCGCAGAAGGCGCTGCTTTCGCTCGACGGTACGATTTCGGAGATCACCGGTCCGGTCTTCGGCCATTCTCTCATCGGCGAACTCGACAACGACCTCATCCATAATTTCGCCAAACCCGGTGAGAGCGCCATCGGCGAGCGCATCATCGTGCATGGCCGCGTGCTCGATGAGCGCGGCCGCGCGGTGCCGGGGGTGCTGCTCGAATTCTGGCAGGCCAATGCCGGCGGTCGCTACCGCCACAAGAAGGAAAGCTACCTCGCGCCGCTCGATCCGAATTTCGGCGGCTGCGGCCGCACGATCACCGACGAGGAAGGCGGCTACGCTTTCCGCACGATCAAGCCCGGCCCCTATCCATGGCCGAACGGCGTCAACGACTGGCGCCCGGCGCACATCCATTTCTCAGTCTTCGGCCACGGCTTCGCGCAGCGGCTGATCACCCAGATGTATTTCGAGGGCGACCCGATGATCTGGAAGTGTCCGATCGTCAACACGATCCCCGATCGCCAGGCTGTCGAACAACTAATCGCGCCGCTCGACTGGGCAAACACCATCCCCTTCGACGCGCGCGCCTACAAGTTCGACATCGTGCTCAGGGGACGCCGCTCGACGCTGTTTGAAAACCGGCTGGAGGGCAACTGATGGTTCAGCAACTCGGTTACCTCAAGGAAACGCCTTCGCAGACGGCCGGCCCCTATGTGCATATCGGCCTGACCCCGAACTTCTGCGGCATCGCCGGCGTCTACCAGACGGACCTCGGCTCGCGGATGGTGAACGACGAGACGCGCGGCGAGCGCATCACGATCACCGGCCGCGTCATCGACGGCGCAGGCGCGCCGCTGAAGGACGCGCTCGTCGAGATCTGGCAGGCGGATGCCGCCGGGCTCTACAATTCGCCGACCGAGATCCGCGGTGCCGCGGATCCGAACTTTTCAGGCTGGGGGCGTTGTGCGACCGGCGCCGAAGACGGAGTCTTTTCCTTCGAGACTGTGAAGCCGGCGCGGGTTCCCTACAGCCACGACCGGCAAATGGCGCCGCACATCACCTTCTGGATCGTGGCGCGCGGCATCAATGTCGGGCTCCACACCCGCATGTATTTCCCGGACGAGCAGGAGGCCAACGCCGCCGACCCGCTGCTTGCGCGCATTGAGCATCGTCATCGCGTCGCGACGCTTGTCGCGACCGGAAGCGCGCCTAATTATGTCTTCGACATTCACCTGCAGGGTGAGAAGGAAACTGTCTTCCTCGACATCTGAACAGGAATGTCACGCCTGGACATGGAGTGCCGCATGGGCAGCATTCCGGCAGCAGGTGGCATTTCGTTCGGCGAGCCGCAATCCGCGATCAGAAACGGGGAAATCATGACCTATTCCGCCTTCGACCACCCTTATCTTTCCGGGCTCCTGGGTGATGAGGCGGTTGCCGCCGAATTTACGGCTTCCGCCGACATCCACGCGATGCTGGCCTTCGAGGCGGCGCTCGCGCGGGCCGAGGCCGTCAACGGCATCATTCCGGCCAGGGCCGCCGATCGGATCACCGAGGCCTGCCGCGCCTTTTCGCCCGACGTCAACGCGCTGAAGCGCGCCGTGGCAACCGATGGGGTCGTGGTTCCGGAACTCGTCCGGCAACTGCGGGCCATCGTTGGGGGCGAGGCGGCGGACTATGTGCATTACGGCGCCACCAGCCAGGATGTCATCGACACGAGCCTGATGCTGAGGATGAAGGCGGTCGCCGAGCTTTTCGCCGTCCGGCTCGGCAGCATCGTCACGGTGCTCGAGGAATGCGACAACGAATGGGGCGAGCGCGCGCTGATGGGGCGCACCCGCATGCAGGCAGCGATCCCGATCACGGTGTCCGACCGGCTGCGCAGCTGGATCGAACCGCTGCTCGATCACAAGGACCGACTGGAAGCCATGGACCGCGATCTCTTCGCCGTTCAGTTCGGCGGCGCTGCCGGGACGCTGGAGAAACTCAAGGACCGGGCGGACGACGTGCGTGCGACGCTTGCCGAAGAACTGGATCTCGCCGACTTTCCGCAATGGCACAGCCAGCGCTCGGAGGTGGCGGACTTCGCCGGCGCCCTGTCGCTGGTAACGGGCAGCCTCGGAAAACTCGGTCAGGATATTGCCTTGATGGCGCAGCAGGGCGACGAGATCGAGCTTGCGGGCGGCGGCGGGTCCTCGGCAATGGCGCACAAGCAGAACCCGGTGGCCGCGGAGGTTCTGGTGTCGCTCGCGCGGTTCAACGCGACCCAGCTTTCCGGCATGCATCATGCGCTGGTGCATGAGCAGGAACGGTCAGGCGCTGCCTGGACGCTCGAATGGCTGATCATGCCGCAGATGGCCGGGGCGACGGCGGCGGCGCTTCGCCTGGCGGGCGAACTCGTCGGCAACATACGCCGGCTTGGCCGCGCCTGAGCGCGCCGGCTGCACGGCTCTTCAGCGGGCTGCGCGCAACATCGAACGGTAGCGCGCCTGGCTGTTCTTGAGGTGCTGGCGCATGGCGCTGCGCGCCCGCTCTTCGTCGCCATCCTGGATGGCGATGAGGATCGCCTCGTGCTCCGAGATCAATCGCGACAGTTCCGCCGAGGCCAGCACGGTTTCCTCGCCGCTCGCCGAAACCGCGCGGCGGGGAATGAGCGCGGTGCCCAGCATCTGCAGGAACTCGCTGAAGCGCGGATTGTTGGTCGCCTGGGCGATCGCCAGATGGAAGTTGAAGTCGGCCTCCGCCGTCGGCCGCCCTTCGGCAGCGCTGGCGCAGAAGCTGTCGAAGGCTTCGGCGATCTGCTCTTCCTGGGCCGGCGAGCGGCGAAGGGCGGCAAGCGCTGCGGCATCGCCTTCGACGGCGGTCCGCAGCTCCAGCATTTCGATCAGCGAGGAGACGCGCGCCAGGTCGATGCCGTGAAACGGCAGCGGGGTCGAAGGGGCAGGTTCCAGCACGAAGACGCCGATGCCGTGTCGCGCCTCGACAAGCCCGCCGGAACGCAGCGCCGCGATCGCTTCGCGCACCACCGTGCGGCTCACGCCGAATTCCTGGGTCAGTTGCGCTTCCGAAGGCAGGCGGTCGCCGGGCTTGTAATGCCCGGTGCCGATCTGGCCGCTGAGGGCGTCCGTCACCTTGGCCACCAGCGTCTTGCCTTGAGAGGCTGTGTTGTCGGGGGCGGTGGCGTTACTCATGGGCATGGCCGTTTCTGCGACTTGGGTGTTGGGTGTCTGGATACGCCATTGCCGATCAGGCGCGCAATCCACTGTCTGGCGACACGGCGCCTAGGCCGACGTCTCAAAAAATCGGATCGTCGACGAAGGCGCCGCCCTGATAGCGCACGAGAGAGTCGCCCGGCTGTGGCTTCGGGGTGCTCGCGGCAATCTTTTCACGGAAGACCTCGGCATTGTCCTTCGGTCGCCAGCCGAGCCATCCGACATTGGAATTATCCCACCAGCCGGCGTCGTTGGCCGACGCGCCCCAGATGACCGGGCAGCCGAGAACCGGCACGCGGAAAACGGCTTCGATGAGCGATACGAAGTCGTCATGGGAAAGCCAAGTGGAGAGCATGCGGTAGTTGACCGGCTCGGGCAGGCAGGAGCCGATGCGGATGAGAGCGGTCTCCTGGCCGAACTTTTCGAAATACATGCGCGCAAGCGCCTCGCCAAAACACTTCGATACGCCGTAAAGCCCGTCCGGCCGGAAGGGTGCGCTCGGACCGAGCCGTTCGCTTGGCGGATAGTAGCCGATCGTGTGGTTGGTGCTGGCAAAGAGGATGCGCGGGTGGTTGTTGGCGCGTGCCGCCTCGTAGAGATTGTAGAGACCGAGAATATTTCCGTCGAGGATTTCCGAGAAAGGCCGTTCGACCGAAATGCCGCCCAGATGCACGATCGCATCGCAGCCGCTGACGAGGTCGTTGACCGCACCGGCATCGGCGAGGTCGCACTGAACGCATTCTTCGTTTTCGCCCGGCGGATCGAGCGGCGCGCGATCCGAAAGACGGATCGTCCTTGCCAATGGGGCCAGCCTCTTGCGCATGACACGGCCCAGTTGGCCCGCTGCGCCGGTAATCAGAAGTCGTTCCACTGCCTGTCCTCCCTCGACCGGCGCAAGCGCTCGTCGCGAATGCTGCGCCGACATATCATATGATATCGGCTAGCATATAATATATCTCCTTCGCAATACGCGTGAGGTTGTCGACCGCCTCTTTGGGCGGATGACTCGCGGCCTATTGCTTTTAGCGCCAGCGCAAGGCGTTTCGCACCGACCCATGTGAAAAGGCGATCTCCACACGACATATGATAACTTGTATTATGACATATTGACATCTGTGTGATGACTTGCTTAGTAGGGCGCGTCGAGTTTTAGGGAGGACCCGCACGAAATGACCCCCGAACAGATCAAGGCCGCGCTCGGTTCAGGCCTCCTTTCGTTTCCGGTGACGCATTTCGATGCCGAGGGTCGTTTCGCGCCGGATAGCTACCGGACGCATGTGGAGTGGCTGGCGGGCTACAAGGCGCCGGTGCTCTTTGCGGCCGGCGGTACGGGGGAGTTCTTCTCGCTGAAGCCGGATGAAATCCCCGAGATCGTCAAAGCCGCCAAGGAGGTGGCCGGGGAGACGGCGATCGTGTCGGGTTGCGGCTACGGCACGGAGATGGCCGTCGAGATCGCCCGCTCGGTGGAGCGCGTCGGGGCGGATGGTGTCCTGCTCTTGCCGCACTACCTGATCGATGCGCCGCAGGAAGGGCTCTATGCCCATGTGAAGAAGGTCTGCCGGTCGGTCGGCATCGGTGTCATGGTCTATAACCGCGACAATTCGGTGCTGCAGCCCGATACGCTTGCCCGGCTCTGCGACGAGTGCCCGAACCTGATCGGCTTCAAGGACGGCACCGGCGACATCGGTCTCGTGCGCCAGGTCACCGCCAGGATGGGTGACCGGCTGATGTATCTCGGCGGCATGCCGACGGCGGAGCTTTTTGCCGAGGCCTATCTCGGTGCCGGCTTCACCACCTATTCCTCGGCCGTCTTCAACTTCGTGCCGGGTCTTGCCAACGAATTCTATGCAGCCCTGCGCGGCGGCGACCGCGCCACCTGCGAGCGCATCCTCAAGGATTTCTTCTATCCCTTCATGGCCATCCGCAACCGCGCCAAGGGCTATGCGGTTTCGGCGATCAAGGCCGGCGTGCGCCTGCAGGGCTTCAATGCTGGCCCCGTGCGCAGCCCGCTCACGGATCTGACGAGCGAGGAAGTCCGGATGCTCGACGCGCTTATCGGCGCGCAGAAGCGCCAGGCCTGACGGGAAAGGGAGGACAGCCATGAAGATCACCGCCGTCCGCACCCATCTCCTCGAACATCGGTTGGCCGTGCCCTTCGAAAGCGCCTCGGCCCGCTTCGATCGCCGCGCCCATGTGCTTGTCGAGATCGAATGCGACGACGGGACGATCGGCTGGGGCGAATGCCTCGGCCCGGCAAGGCCGAATGCGGCCGTCGTGGCCGCCTACGCTCCCTGGCTCATCGGCCAGGATCCGCGCCAGACCGAAAAGCTATGGGCGATCCTCTACAACGCGCTTCGCGACCAGGGTCAACGTGGCCTTGCGGTGACGGCGCTTTCCGGCATCGACATCGCGCTCTGGGACATCAAGGGCAAGCACTACGGCGCTTCCGTCTCCATGCTGCTCGGTGGCCGCTGGCGGGACAGCGTTCGCGCCTACGCGACCGGCAGCTTCAAGCGCGACGGCGTCGATCGTTTCTCCGACAATGCGGCAGAGATGGCGGAGCGCCGGGCGCAGGGCTTTCACGCCTGCAAGATCAAGATCGGCTTCGGCGTCGACGAGGACCTGCAGGTGATCCGCGCGGTGCGCGAGGCGATCGGCGACGAGATGCGGCTGATGATCGACGGCAATCACGGCTACACCGTCACCGAGGCGATCCGGCTTGGCAAGGCGGCGGCGGACTATGACATCGACTGGTTCGAGGAGCCTGTCGTGCCGGAGCAGCTCTCGGCCTATCGCGAGGTCAGGGCCGGCCAGCCGATCCCGGTCGCCGGTGGCGAGACCTGGCATACGCGCTATGGCATGTGGCCGGCGATCGAAAGCCGCGCCGTCGATATCCTGCAGCCCGATCTCTGCGGCTGCGGTGGCTTCTCCGAAATGGCGAAGATCGCGAGCCTTGCCACGCTGCACGGCGTTCGCATCGTGCCGCATGTCTGGGGTACGGGCGTGCATATCGCCGCCGCCCTGCAGTTCATGGCGGCGATGGCGCCGGACCCGGTCAGGGTCAACCCGATCGAGCCGATCATGGAGTTCGACCGGACCGAGAATCCGTTCCGCCAGGCGGTGCTGAAGACTCCGATCGAGGCGGAGAGCGGTGTCGTTGCCATTCCCGACGCGCCCGGCCTCGGCATCGAGATCAATCGCGATGCGCTCGTCAAATTCAAGATGCCCGAGATCGCGCAATGATCGAGCGAACCCTCACCGGCCTCCCGCCTGAACCGCGCCTGCCAAAGGGCACGGTCGATGCGCAGATGCATATGTATCTGCCCGGCTATCCGGCGCTTCCCGGCGGCCCGCCGTTGCCGGCCGAGCCGCTGCCGGATGCCGCGGCCTACCGCCAGGTGATGGCCTGGCTCGGCATCGACAGGGCGATCATCACCCAGGGCAACGCCCATCAGAAGGACAACGCCAATCTGCTCGCCTGCCTGGCCGAGATGGGCGACGTCGCGCGCGGCGTCGCCGTCATCGATGAGGCGACGTCGGATGCGGACATGCGCGCGTTGAGCGACGCGGGCGTCGTCGGCGCGCGCATCATGGACTTGCCCGGCGGAGCGGTGGGGCTCCAGGCGCTGGAGGCGGTCGACGCGCGGGCACACGCGGCCGACTGGATGATCGCCGTCCAGTTCGACGGCAACCGGTTGCTCGACCATTTGCCGCGGCTGGAACGGATCCGGTCGCGCTGGGTGTTCGATCACCACGGCAAGTTCCTTGCCGGGGTTGATCCGGACGGGCCCGAGATCGCGGCGCTGTTGAAACTGATCGACCGGGGCAATGTCTGGTTCAAGTTCGCGGGTGTGTACGAAAGTTCGCGAGCAGGATGGCCCTATGACGACGTGTCCGTCATCTCGCGCCGGATCGCCGAGCATGCGCCGGAACGCATCGTCTGGGGTTCGAACTGGCCGCACAACATGATCCGCAAGACGGAAGACTACCCTGACGATGCGCGGCTGGCCGATCTGGTGCTCGGCTGGCTGCCGAACGAGCGGGCCAGACACCAGGCCCTCATCGAGAACCCCGGGCAGCTGTTCAAACTGCCGGCCTTAACCGCTGCGTAATTGCCGAGGGAACCCTGAGGCTCTCTCGGAACCCATGACATGAGGAATTCGCATGCCGGCCCGAATGGGCGGAAACTCGGCCTTGGGAGAGGCCGAAGCACGATCAAGAGGAGGAGGAAAACATGAAAAAAATTGCAGGTATGCTTTGCGTCGCCATGGGGCTGGCGTTTGCCGGCACAGCGGCGCAGGCGCAGGAAATCACCCTGCGTTCGGCCGACATCCACCCGGACGGCTACCCGACCGTCGATGCCGTCAAATACATGGGGCAACTGCTTTCCGAGCGCACCAACGGCCGCATCAAGATCGAGGTCATGAACAACGGCGCGCTCGGCGGCGAGAAGGACACGATCGAGCAGACCCGCTTCGGCGTCATCGACATGAACCGTGTGAACGCCGCACCGTTCAACAATCTCGTCAAGGAGACGATGGTCCTTGGCATGCCATTCCTGTTCCGCTCGACGGAACACATGCACAAGACGGTCGACGGCCCGATCGGCGACGAAATTCTGGCGGCCTTCGAGCCGCACGGCCTGGTCGGCCTTGCCTTCTACGATTCCGGCGCGCGTTCCTTCTACACCACCGAGAAGCCGATCGAGAAACTCGCCGACCTCAAGGGTCTGAAGATCCGCGTGCAGCAGTCCGACCTCTGGATCGCCATGATGCAGGCCTTCGGCGCCAACCCGACGCCGATGCCGATGGGCGAGGTCTATTCCTCGCTCGAGACGGGTGTCGTCGATGGTGCCGAAAACAACTGGCCGTCCTACGAATCCGCCCGCCATTTCGAGGTGGCCAAGAACTATTCGCTCACCGAACATTCGCTCAATCCGGAAATCCTGGTCATTTCCAAGATGAGCTGGGACAAGCTTTCCCCCGAAGACCAGACGCTGCTGCGTCAGGCCGCAAAGGACAGCGTCGGCAAGATGCGTGAGCTCTGGAGCGCGCGCGAGAAGGCTTCGGAGGAGAAGGTGCGGGCCGCCGGCTCGAATGTCATCAAGGTCAACAAGGAAGAGTTCTCCGCTGCCATGGGGCCGGTCTACGACCAGTTCGTTAGCGATCCGAAACTGAAAGACCTTCTCGAAAGGGTGAAGGCGGTCAAGTGACAGGCGGTGGGGCCGGTTCCGGGATCCGGGCCGGCCCTCGCAACTGTCCACCGGATCGCATTTGCTGAGGAGGAAGAAACATGCGTCGTTTCATGCGGGCGATACGTCCGGCTCTCGGGGTGCTGAGCCGCGCGTCGCTCTATATTGCCGGCACCGGCATGGTCGCCATGACGTTGATCGTCGGCTGGCAGGTCTTTGCACGCTACGTCCTGAACGATTCGCCGAGCTGGTCGGAGCCCTTGTCCCTCCATCTCATGGCTTGGTTCATCATGCTCGGTGCCGCCGTCGGCGTGCGCGAGAGCGTGCATCTCGGCCTTGATGTCATCCGCCACGTGATGAGGCCCTCGGTCCAGCTTGCCATGGATCTGACGAGCCTCGGCCTGATCGTCATCTTCGGGGCGTCCATGGCCTATTACGGCCTGCTTCTTTGCCTCGGCACGTGGACTGCCACCATACCCGTACTCGGGTGGCCGGGCGGCGTCGACTTCTTCCCGCTGATCGTCGGTGGCCTGATGATCGCGCTGTTTGCCGCCGAGCGTTTCATCGATCTTGTTTTGGGCGTCGACGTCGCTGCCGATGTCGTCGTGCAGGAGATGGCCTGAATGGCTTACGTTATCCTTTTCGGGGTCTTCACCCTGCTGATGTTCATCGGCACGCCGATCGCGTTTTGCCTCGGCATCGCGTCGTTCGCCACCGTGCTCTATCTCGGCCTGCCGCCGGTGGTGGTGTTCCAGCAGCTGAATTCCGGCATGAACGTCTTTGCCATGATGGCGATCCCGTTCTTCATCTTTGCCGGCGACCTGATGGTGCGCGGCGGTATCGCCAATCGGCTGATCCAGTTTGCCGCCGGTCTCGTCGGGCATCTGCGTGGTGGTCTCGGCCAGGTGAACATCGTTGCTTCGACGCTTTTTGGCGGCATTTCCGGTTCGGCCGTCGCCGATGCCTCGGCGGTCGGCGGGCTGATGATCCCTCAGATGGCGAAGCGCGGCTATGACCGCGACTATGCCGTCAACGTCACGGTCAATGCGGCGATCATCGCCCTGATGGTGCCGCCGTCGCACAACATGATCCTCTATTCGATCGCCGCCGGCGGCAATGTCTCGGTCGCCGATCTCTTTACCGCCGGCATCATTCCGGGTCTCCTGCTTGCGCTTGCGCTGATGGTGACCGCCTATATCGTTGCGCGGCGCCGAGGCTATCCGGCAGAGCCGTTTCCGGGCTTTTCCAAGGTTTTCTACTACCTGCTCGCGTCGTTCCCGGGCATCGTCCTGATCGGCATCATCTTTGGCGGCGTGCGCTCCGGCGTCTTCACGGCCACCGAGAGCTCCTGCATCGCGGTGCTCTACGCCTTCCTCGTCGCCATGCTGGTCTATCGCGAGCTGGATTGGACAGGTTTCCTCGAGGCGGTGATGGGGGCGGTGCGCACGACGGCCATGGTGCTGCTCGTCATCGGCATGGCGGCGTCCTTCGGCTGGCTGATGGCCTTCCTGCAGGTGCAGGCGCTGATGATCAGTGCGATCAGCGCGGTCTCGGAAAACCCGATCATCGTGCTGCTGGTGATCAACATCATCCTGCTGTTCCTCGGCACCTTCATGGACATGGCGCCGATGGTGATCATCTGCACGCCCGTCCTTCTTCCCGTGGTCAAGGCCTTCGGCATCGATCCTGTGCATTTCGGGGTGGTGATGATCCTCAATGCCGGCATCGGCCTCAACACGCCGCCGGTTGGAACCGTGCTCTTCGTCGGTTGCGCCGTCGGCGGAATTTCCATTCGCGAGGCGATGCGCACCATCTGGCCGTTCTTCGGCGCCAGCATCGCGGTGCTGATGGCCGTGACCTACATTCCAGCGCTCTCGCTCTGGCTGCCGTCGGTCTTCAAATGATCTGAACGTTCGCGATGTTTCCGGGCTCGGCATGGTTGCCGGGCCCGAACAACCTTCATGGGGCGGCTACTCGTTCCGGTTGGCGGCGATGCACTGCCGCTCGAGGCGTTTCAGGAAGACGCCGATCTCCTTTGCCGCCTGCAGATCGCCCTTCCGCTCCGCGACCGTGCGGCCCTCGCGCCAGACCTCGATCGCCTCTTGGTGGCGGCCGAGCTTGTGCAGGATCGCGCCGCGCAGTTTCCAGGCGGCCGAATAGTCCGGGTCGAAGGTGATTGCCCGCTCGACATGGGCAAGCGCGGTTTCGAGATCCGCCTCCTGAAGGCAGATGCTGCCGAGCGTGAAGCGCAGCAGGGCGTCGTCCTTGCCGTCTTTTAAGAGTTTTTCGAGCGTTTGCCGCATTGCTCCATTCCTCCTACGCGATCGCCGGTTCAGGCTGCGGGCTTGCTTGGGGTGAGGGTCGCATGCCCGTTGCTCGGCGACGCCGGCAACGATCTCGTCCTGTCGAGAGACTGATATCGCCGGCGGCTCCAGATCAAGGGGGCGGCGTGGGTGGAAGTCTCGGTTGCGACAATTGTTCCCACGAACAATGTGTGGTCGCCGACCTGCACCGAGGCGCTGAGCAGGCAGTCGAGCGCGGCGGCCGCCCCGAGCAGCCTTGGCCGTTCGCTCGGCCAGTCTGCCCAGATGCCGACGAGGTAGCGCTTCGACGCTTCGATCTTGCCGGCAAACGCATCCGCGATCAGCTCCTGTCCCTCGGCCAGCATGGCGAGCGAGAAGCCCTGCTCGGCGGCGATCAGCGCGGCAAGCGGGCTATCCGCCTTGACTGAAACGACGATCGACGGCGGGCTGGCGGAAAGCGAGAACGTCGCCGTCACGGTGCGGCCGAGGCTTTCGGCGCCCCTGCCGGCGCTGACCACGCAGACGGTGGTGGCGAGATGCGACAGCGTGTCGGCGAACTCCGGTTTCGACACGGCGAGATCGGCGTAGGCGTCGATATCGACGGAAAACGGAGGTGTCTGGCGCATGGGTCTTCTTCCAACTGAGGATAGCCCGTGGCGGCGGGGAGACGCCACGGGGTCTGCGGAAGCCTTGGCTCAGGCGGGGGCGAGGGGCTTCCGCAAATTCTCTGATCAACCGCGCTGTGTGCTGGTTCCGGCGTCGTGGCGGTCTCCAACCGATCAGGCGGACTTCAATTCCGCTTCGGCAAACTCGTAGTTGGCAAGCTTGTCGAGGAAGTTCGACGTATAGTCCGGCCGGCGGTTGCGGAAGTCGATGTAATAGGCATGTTCCCAGACATCGAGGCCGAGCAGGGCCTTGCCCTCGTTGGTGGCGACCGGATTGGAGCCGTTGGCGGTCTTCGTCACCTTGAGCTTGCCGTCCTGGCCGAGCACCAGCCAGGCCCAGCCGGAGCCGAACTGGCCGGTGGCGGCCGCCTTGAAGGCATCCTTGAAGGCGGCGACGCTGCCGAAATCTTCCGCGATCTTCTTTTCGAGTGCGCCGGGGATCTGGCCACCCTTCGGCGAAAGGTTGTTCCAGAACAGGATATGGTTCCAGTGCTGGCCGGCATTGTTGAAGACCGGTGCCAGTTCCGGCTTGCCGTGGCTGAGGCGAATGATCTCTTCCAGCGACAGGCCGGCGAGCGAGGCGTCCTTCTCGACGAAACCGTTCAACGCGGTGACATAGGCCTGGTGATGCTTGCCGTGGTGGAACTCGATCGTCTCAGCGCTCATGCCGTTTTCGGCGAGCGCTGCGGGTGCATAGGGAAGGGCGGGAAGTTCGAAGGCCATGGTCAGATCCTTTGCGGGCGGGGCACGCTCGACGGTCTCTTGTCTGCGAACCGATGAGCGTGTATTTAGCAAGACAACTCTTTGTAAATCTGTGTCCGGGAATATGTCAAGCGATCCCTTGTTAAATCCAGAGCGGAGCAATGGCCGCACGCCGGGTGAACGCATCATGCTGGCGCTCAAGCTGCACGGCCCGCAGACGGCGGCGGCACTCGGCAGGCGTCTGACGATCACCGGCGAGGCCGTGCGTCAGCAACTGGTTCGCCTTGCCGAGGACGGCTTCGTCCTGTCGTGGTCGGAGGCAAAAGGCGTCGGCCGCCCCTCGCAGTTCTGGGGGCTGACGGCCGCGGGCCACGCGGAATTTCCCGATACGCACGCGGAGCTGACCGTCCAGCTCTTAAGGACGATCCGGCAGACGCTGGGCGAGGCGGCGATCGATCGGCTGATCGCGGCGCGCGAGGACGAGACCCGGCAGAACTATCGCGCGGCGATTGAGGAGAAGGCGGGCCTGCGCGAACGGGTGGACGAGCTCGTGCGGCTGCGGTCGCAGGAGGGCTACATGGCCGCTTGCGAGGATCCCGGTGATGGCACGCTGCTCTTCGTCGAGAACCATTGCCCGATCTGTGCCGCCGCGACCAGTTGCCAGGGCTTCTGCCGGGCGGAGTTGAGCGTTTTTCGCGCGGTACTCGGGCCTGGCATCGAGGTCGAACGTACCGAGCATATTCTCGCTGGCGCCCGGCGATGCGCCTATCTCGTCAGGATGGCCGATCAAGCCGCCTGATCTGCCTTGGTAAAGGTATGGCACCGCGCCCGGTTGCGTGCGGGCGAGGCGCCATTGCCGATCCTATCAGCGCGCGCCCATGCGCAGCGCGCCGTCGAGGCGGATGACTTCGCCATTCAGCATGCGGTTTTCACAGATGTGCTGAACGAGCGCCGCGAATTCCTCGGGTTTGCCGAGGCGCTGCGGGAAGGGCACGCTCTTGCCGAGCGAATCCTGCACCTCCTGCGGCATGCCGGCCATCATCGGCGTTTCGAAGATGCCAGGCGCAATGGCGACGACGCGAATGCCGTGGCGCGCAAGTTCACGGGCGATCGGCAATGTCATCGAGACGACGCCGCC
Source organism: Ensifer adhaerens (assembly GCF_002007205.1). Classification (GTDB taxonomy): domain Bacteria; phylum Pseudomonadota; class Alphaproteobacteria; order Rhizobiales; family Rhizobiaceae; genus Ensifer; species Ensifer adhaerens_D. The sequence goes on along the minus strand of NZ_LAZS01000007.1, from coordinate 49,662 downwards.
CTTGGAAGCGGCATAGGCCGCCTGGCCGATCTGGCCGTCGAAGGCGGCGACCGATGCCGTGTTGACGATCACGCCCCGCTCACCGTCATCGCCCGGTTCCTCCCGCTGGATCGCTTCGGAGGCAAGCCTCAGCATGTTGAAGCTGCCGATCAGATTGATGCCGACTGCGCGCGCAAAACTGTCAAGGCGATGCGGACCGTCGCGGCCGAGCACCTTTTCCCCCGGCGCGATGCCGGCGCAGTTTACAAGCCCGTGGAGGTGGCCGAAGCGGCCGAGCGCCGCAGCGACGGCGGCAGCACCATCCGCTTCATTGGTGACATCCGTCTTCTGGAAAAGCGCGTTGCTGCCCAGTTCGTCGGCCATCTGCTGGCCGGCCGCGGCATTGACGTCGGCAAGCACCACACGGGCACCCTCGCCATGCAACCGCCGCGCGACGGCCGCACCAAGACCCGAACCGCCACCGGTAACGATAAAGACTTTTCCATCGATCAGCATATGAGGCTCCTCCCGTATCGCATCGTGTCGCTGGCCTAACGACATAGCCTTGCTGGCCGTTGAAGCCAAGTTCCGACGACGACCAGCGACCTGGCGCCGCAGAGCCTATTGGGCGCCGATCGGGGAGATTTCGATGATCTTGATGCCGATAGCGTTGGTCGCTTCGTCGAAGACGATCTCGCCTCGCCCGATCACCATGCCGTTGACCTTGAGTTCCACCGGCTCGCCGAAATTTCGGTCGAGGTGGATCGTGTCGTCCTGATGGAGTTTCGAGATCTGCGATACGGTCAGCTTGGCCCGCCCGATCACCGCCTCGATCGCGAGCGGAATTCCCTGCACGGCGCGCTCGCTCATGACGGAACGGCCTTCGAACGCGGGGCTTTCGTCGAGCTCGACCAGCTCATCCTGTAGCTTCTTGTTAATCATTCTGCACCATCCAAAGCACTGATTCACGACTCTTTAACAAAGAGTTGCGCCAGTTCGCCCTGGGTGGCAACCGTGGCTAAATGGGGGTTATCCCTGCCTTGCAAGCGAGCGTTAACAAAGCGTTAACATCCACAATGCGGGGCCGGCTGAAGCCGTCAAAGCGTCACCGCAGCCCAGTTTCCGTCCCGTTTTTGGAATCCGATCATGCGGCGGCCGTTCGGCAATTTGTCGCCGAGTCGCACGACATAGACGTAACCCTCGTAGACCATCAGCCCGCGATCGCCGTCGCTGAAGAGGATCTCGAAGTTCGGCGACCGCATCATCGGTCGTTCGGCCTCAGCCGAGGCGAGCGCAGCTATTTCCGAAGAAGGCTCTTTCGCTCCGGTCAGGTAGTAGAGCGACGTTGCGGCGGCTGTTCCGCAGAGCAGCAGGGCGCCCGCCCACGGCAACAGGCGACGCTTGAAAGGTGTCGGGTTCGGTTGAGGTGCGGCAACACTCAAGGTCATTTTCCTGATTCGCTGTATTTCCCGATCGGAGCCGATCGCACCGGGAAAGCGACTAAGCTTCTCCGGCAGAATGATTGCCGGAGACCTTGCCAAATCTACCTAGTGGAACCGTTCCGTACTTCAAGCCGAGAAGTGACTTGCTTCCCCGACTCGGACAGCATGCCCACGGACCGATTTCAGGGACATATGCTCATCGGCGTTTCCACATCTTTTGCGTGCCTTGCGACAGAAGCATGTCGCACGGCGGTTTTTCAGCGACCGGCCGCCCCTGACTGAGCGAGGTCGAGGCTGATCCCTTAGCCCCGTCTGATGTCGATCAGCCTCAGCCAGGGCTGCAGGTGAAAGGCGCCCATCAGCAGGTACATGGCAGTCATCCCGCCGATCGCCGCTTGCTCGGTCCCGCCGCACAGCATCGGATCCGCTGCGCTGTTTCCCGCGCTCGTCAGGAACGCCATCAGCGCGAAGATGGGGGCGGCGGCGAGCGCCAGCGCCGCTGCCGCCCAATGGGCAAGGGAGGGCACCCGCCCGTCACGCTCGCCGGAACGGGTGCCGGCGCTCATGGCTTCGGGTCCGTGGCGGAGGCGCGCATAGCAGCCTCTCCTGCGTCCGATATCTCGACCCATCTTTTGTCGGGCGCAGCGCCTTCGACATAGCTGTCGTTCCAGTTCCACCATTTGTAGGGCGGGGTCTGGGGGTACCCGGCAGGCGAATCCTCCCAGATTTCCTGTCGTCCGAGCGCCGTGATGTCGAGATAGTTCCAGGTGCCGCCCATCTGCTCGTCGCCGCGATTGTTGACGAAATAGGTGCGAAACAGCCGCTCGCCGTCGCGGACGAAAACATTGTGTCCATGCCAATCGTCCACGCCAAAATCGGCGTCGAAGCTGTCGGTGATTGTGTACCAGGGCATGGTCCATCCCATGCGCGCCTTCAGCCTGGCGATATCCGCCTGCGGCGCGCGTGAGATAAAGACAAGCGTCGTGTCGCGGGCGTTGAGATGCGACAGATGCGCAACCTGGTCGGCGACCATGGAACAGCCGGGGCAACCGTGATCGGGCCAGCCATGGACGCCGGGCTCGTAGAAGGCGCGATAGACGATCAATTGGCGCCGTCCGGCGAAAAGGTCGAAGAGGCTCGCCTTGCCGTCCGGCCCCTCGAAAGCATAGTCCTTGGTCACAGCCATCCAGGGCATCCGCCGGCGCTCGGCAGCGAGTGCATCGCTGGCACGGGTGTGGGCCTTTTCCTTCACCAGCATCTTCTGCCACGCCGCTTCCCACGCCTGCGGCGAAACCACCGCCGGCTTCTGCATGGCCGGTCCGCCGTCCGGGCGTCCATTCTCGCGTTTCTCGATTGTCTGGGTCATGGTGTTGATCTCCTCGTTCAGCAAAGCTTGGCAAAGCAAGGCCAGGGGCATGGCTCGCAGTGCCAACAGCTTGACACCCCGAGAGGATCGGCGGGAGTAACAAGTGTGGCGGTGTTTCCAGGGAGCCGCCGGATGGACGGGACCAGCGCCGAAAGTATGTTCGTGGGTGGCCGTGGTAAGCGCCAAAACATAACCCCTAAATTATGATTGGCGCCCCATATTTCATTTTTACATTACCGTTTGGCATGGCAAGCTGACGACTATCAAATTGTCTGGCGTTTGCGAGGAGGATGCGGGTACGGGAGTGGCCGGCATCTCAGGGAGGAAATATGAAACGCATGATTCTGGCTGCGGTTGCGGCCTTGGCAATGGGTGGCGCGGCCTATGCCGATACGATCAAGATCGGTGTTGTCGGACCGTTCTCGGGACCCTTCGCGCTCCAGGGCAAGAATTTCAAGGCCGGCATCGACGCCTATATGGCGCTGAACGGCACCAAGGTCGGCGAAGACGATATCGAGATCATCTATCGCGACGTGCCGCAGGCGGATCCCGCCCAGGCCAAGGCGCTGGCGCAGGAACTCGTGGTCAAGGAGGGCGTGCAGTATCTCGCCGGCTTCTACTTCACCCCGGATGCGATGGCGGTGACGCCGCTCCTCACCCAGGCGAACGTGCCGCTCGTCATCATGAACGCGGCGACCTCGGCGATCGTCACCAAGAGCCCGCTCGTCGTGCGCACCTCGTTCACCACCTGGCAGACCTCGACGCCGATCGCGAAGGTCGCCAAGGACGCGGGCGTCTCCAAGGTGATCTCCGTCGTCAGCGATTACGGCCCGGGCGTCGATGCCGAGAACGCCTTCAAGGCGGGCTTCGAGGCGGCCGGCGGCCAGGTGGTCGAAGCGATCCGCATGCCGCTCGCGACCAACGACTTCTCGCCGATCATGCAGCGCATCAAGGATTCCGGCGCCGAGGGCGTCTTCGCCTTCCTGCCGTCCGGCCCGACGACGCTCGGCTTCGTCAAGGCCTTCAAGGAAAACGGGCTCAAGGACGGCGGCATCAAGTTCTTCGCGCCAGGCGACCTGACGCAGGAATCCGATCTGCCGGCACTTGGCGAAGCGGCACTCGGCATCCAGACGACCTTCCACTATGCGGTCTCGCACGATTCGCCGGAAAACAAGGCGTTTGTCGAGGCGGCGGGCAAGGCGATCGGCAACCCGGCGGAACTCTCGTTCCCCTCGGTCGGAGCCTATGACGGCATGCATGTGATCTACAAGATGATCGAGGCGACCGGCGGCGAGCAGGATGCGGCCAAGGCCGTGGAAGCCGTGAAAGGCCTCTCTTGGGTCAGCCCGCGTGGTCCGGTGACGATCGATCCGGAATCGCGTCACATCACCCAGAACATCTACCTGCGCGAGGTCGCGAAGGCCGATGACGGCACCTATTACAACAAGGAAATCCAGACCTTCGAGAAGCAGGGCGACCCCGGTCTCGCTGCGCTGAAGTAGTCGACTTGGGCGGGTGCTGAGCGCCCACCGACACTGATGATGCGTTGACCGGTTGCTTTTGAGCGACCGGCGCGCCTGCGGCGCCGCGAATGCTGGCGCCTGACTGCCGCTCCGCGCATAGTGCGCACCGAATCCGGCGCAGCCAAATTTGGAAGAAAGGGCAACGGATAGCCCCATGCAAACCGTCCTCAGCATAGCGATCGACGCCCTTGCCTATGGCATGGTGCTCTTCGTCATCTCCATCGGCCTTTCGGTCACCATGGGCCTGATGCGCGTGGTCAACCTGGCGCACGGCGCCTTTGCCATGATCGGTGGCTACATCGCCTCCTATGCGGCGCGCGATCTCGGTCTCGCCTATGGCTTTGCCGTGCTGCTCGCGATCTTCGGCACCATCGTCATAGCCGTGCCGATCGAGCGGCTGCTTTACCGGCGGATCTATGGCGCGCCGGAACTGACCCAGGTGCTGATGACCATTGGTATTACGTTCTGCATCATCGGCATCGCCAACTATGTCTTCGGCCCGACGTTGAAGACGGTGCCGCTGCCGAGCGAGCTGCAGGGCTCCGTCGATCTCGGCTTCCGGGCGATCGCCACGCACCGCATCTTTGCGATCCTCTGCGGCCTCGCGGTCGCAGCTGGCCTCTGGTACGCGATCGAAAAGACCGCCTTCGGCGTCAAGCTGCGCGCCTCGGTCGACAATGCGGCCATGGCGGCGGCTCTCGGGGTGCGCACCGAAATCGTCTATGCGGTAAGCTTCGCCGTCGCCGTCGGGCTTGCCGCCTTCGGCGGTGTCGTCGGCGCGGAACTGCTTCCGGTCGAACCCTATTATGCCTTGCGCTACATGGTGACTTTCCTCGTCGTCGTCTCGGTCGGCGGTGCCGGCTCTATCCCGGGCGCGCTCGTTGCCTGCCTGCTGCTCGGCGCGATCGACACGACCGGCCGCTATCTCATGCCGGAATTCGGTGAGTTCTTCTTCTATCTGGCCGTCATCGCGATCATCTGCGTCTTCCCGCGCGGGCTCGCCGGGAGGGCCAAGGGATGACCATGACGACGACGAACGACTTGATCGCAACCGCTCCGGCGCGCCGGCGGTTCGGCGGCGGCGACCTTGCCGGTCTGGCCGTTATCCTGCTGGTAGCAGTGCTCGGCTACTTCCTCTTTCCCAACAATCTGGCGCTTCTGACCCGGATCATCGCAGCAGCGCTTCTGGTGCTGTCGCTCGATCTCGTCACCGGCTATTGCGGCGTTGCAACGCTCGGGCACGCCGCACTCTTCGGCGCCGGCGCCTATGCCGCCGGCATCGCCTCGGCGCATTACGGCATCAACGATCCGCTGGCCATGCTCGCCTTCGGGATCGTCGCCGGGGCGGTGGCCGGGCTTATCTGCGGGTTCGTCATCCTGCGTGCGCACGGGCTGCCGCAACTGGTGCTGTCGATCGCGCTCATCCATCTCTTCCATGAGTTTGCCAACAAGGCCTCCTCCTGGACCGGCGGTAGCGACGGGCTCTCCGGCATCGCGCCGACGGCGCTTCTCGGGCTCTACGAATTCGATCTCTGGGGGCGCACGGCCTATGTCTTCGGCGTGGCGCTGCTCGCCGTCGTCTTTGTGCTCCTGCGGCTCATCGTGCGCTCGCCCTTCGGCATGCTGTGCCGGGGCATCAAGGAGGACCCGGTCCGCGTCCGCTCGATGGGGGCGTCGCCGAAGATCGCGCTGACGAAAATGTACGTCATCTCCGGCGCCGTTGCCGGTGTCGGCGGCGCGCTGAACGCGATTTCCACCCAGGTGGTCGGCCTCGACAGCCTCTCCTTCACCATGTCGGCCGAAAGCCTCGTCATGCTGGTGCTCGGCGGCACAGGCTCCCTGTTCGGTGCGCTGACAGGGACGGTCGTCTTCATGTTCTTCGAGGACGTGGTCTCGGCCGCCAATCCGTTCCACTGGCTGACGATGGTCGGCGCGCTGCTGATCGCCGTCGTGCTTTTCGCGCCGAAGGGCATCTACGGCACTGCAGCCGCCTTCGTTGCCCGCCGCAAGGAGGCACAGTGATGCAGCCGATCTTCGAAGTTCGCAACCTGAAGCGCGCCTTCGGCGGACTTGCGGTCACCAATGACGTCAGCCTCAGCATGGCGCCGGGAGACCGTGTCGCGCTGATCGGGCCGAACGGCGCCGGCAAGACGACCTTCGTCAATCTCGTGACCGGCAATCTCAAGCCCGATTCCGGGGAGGTGCGTATCGGCGGCGAGGCCGTCACTGGTGTCGATGCGATCGGCCGCGTGCGAAGGGGCCTCGTGCGCTCGTTTCAGGTGACGCGGCTCTTTGCCGATATGACGCCAGCCGAGCATGTCGCGCTTGCCGTCCTGCAACGAAGTGGCCGCGCCGGTCGCCTTTTCGGCAATTTCCTGGGCATGCCGGATGTCATGGCCGAGGTGGAAGAGCTTCTCGGCAAGCTCGGGCTCAAGGAACTGATGCACCGAAAGGTGAGCGAGATCGCCTATGGCCAGCAGCGGCTGCTGGAAATCGCCGTGGCGCTGGCGCTAAAGCCGCGGGTGCTGCTGCTCGACGAGCCCGCCGCCGGCGTGCCGCAGAGCGACACCGGCCGGATCGAGCAGGCACTGGCCGATCTTCCTGCCGATCTCGCCGTCTTGATGATCGAGCATGACATGGATCTCGTCTTCCGCTTTGCCAAGCGCGTCGTCGTGCTGGCCGCCGGCGCGATCATCTTCGACGGCTCGCCGTCTGACGTGACCAAGGATCCGCGCGTGCGGGAAGCCTATCTCGGGAGCTATGCCAATGCCAGCCACGCCGCTTGAGGTGGAAAACCTGTCTTCGGGCTACGGCCCGACGCGCGTGCTCGAGGGCGTGTCCTTTGCCGTTCCGGCTGGCGCCCGGCTCGCCGTGCTCGGCCGCAACGGCATGGGCAAGACGACGCTGCTTGCGACGCTTGCCGGCCAGACGCGACGTTATGACGGGCGCATCCGCATGGGCGGGACGGACGTGACGGCGCTGCCGAGCGCAGCCCGCGCCATGCACGGGCTTGGTTTCGTGCCGCAGGCGCGCTGCGTCTTCCCGACGCTGACCGTCGAGGAGAACCTGTTTGTCGGCCTCAAAGGCCGTCCGAAAAGCGCGCTCCAGGAAGCCTACGACATGTTCCCGCGCCTCTTTGAGCGGCGGCGCAATCTCGGCAGCCAACTCTCGGGCGGCGAACAGCAGATGCTGTCGACGGCGCGCTCCATCCTCGGCCGTCCGTCGATCCTGCTTCTCGACGAGCCGCTGGAGGGCTTGGCGCCGGTTATCTGCGAAGAGCTGATGAAGGCGTTCGCCGAACTGGCAAAAACCGGCGACATGACGATCGTGCTGGTCGAGCAGCGCATTCAGAGCGCGCTCGACTTTGCCGACCGGGTGATCGTGCTCGAACGCGGCCGAATCGCCTGGTCCGGAACGCCGGAAGCGCTGACTGGGGATCACGACGCGGTCGAGCGGCTGCTGGGCGTCGGCGGGCTTCACTGACGCCGAGTTCGCTTGTACCGCTTCACTTCTGCTCCCGTCGCGACGTATCGAGGCGGGAGCGCTCCCTCTCGTAGTAGCGCGCCAGTGGCGGCAGGGCGCTCTTCAACTGGTCGAACACCACGTCATGCGCCCGAAGCGAGCCGTCGTACTTGGCTTGCACGAAACCCTGATGGCGTTCGATCGCTTCCCTTTTTGCGCCGATGGCGACGGTGAAGACCGGAGACACGGCGGTGCGACCCTTGACGGTGATGCGATCGAGTTCGGCGACCGGGAAGGTTTTTTCGACGAGGCGGGCCGTCTCCTCGCCGAGAAGCAGAGAGATGCCGTAGTCCTTCGATGCGCCTTCGAGGCGCGCGGCCAGATTGACGGCGTCGCCAAGGGCTGAATAGTCGAAGCGCTGGTGCGAGCCCATATTGCCGACGACGCATTCGCCGGTGTTGATGCCGATGCCGATCCTCAGGGTTTGAGCCGGTCTGCGCTCTCGTTTCGCCTCGCCCTCGAGTTCCCGGTTGACCCGTTCAAGCCGCGCAAGCATGTCGAGCGCCGCACCAACCGCGTGGACGGCGTGGTCGGGATCGTCGAGCGGCGCGTTCCAGAAGGCCATCAGGCAATCGCCGATATATTTGTCGATGGTGCCGCCCTTTTCGAGAACGGCTTCCGAAAGCGGCGTCAGCAGTCGGTTGACCAGCGCGGTCAACCGCTCCGGGTCTTCCTTCATTTCCTCGGCGATGGTGGTAAAGCCCCGGATGTCGCAAAAGAGGATCGACAGGGTGCGCCGCTCGCCGCCGAGCCTCAGGTGCGACGGGTCCTTCGCCAGGCGCTCCACGAGGGCCGGGGAGAGATATTGCTGGAAGGCGCGGGTGATTTCCCGGCGCTTCTTCCGTTCCTCCGCATAGTCGAGCCCGGCCTGCCCGGCGGTCACGGCAAGGAACGCCAGGCCGGGGCCAAGCGGCGACAGGAAGACGTGGCCAAGGCGCATCGCGGCATAGCTGGCGGCGATGATGAGGCTGATGGCGACGGCGCCATAGACAAGCGTGCGCCAGCCGGTCGTCCGCAGCACCGAGGAAGCCGCCAGCATCGCAGCCAGCGCAATGGCTGCAACCACGTAGGGTCTTGCAGCGCGCTGAATGAAAAGGTCATGGGCCAGATTGTCGTAGATGGTTGCCTGCATCTCGACGCCGGAGACGAGCTTGTTCGAGTGTACGGTGTCCGATGTGGTGAACGTGTCGGCGCCGCCATCGGCGATCGACGGTGCGTTTTGCAGGCTGAGACCGACGAGCACGACGCGGTCCTCGAAGATGCCTTCGGGCAGGAAGTTGTCGGGATCGAGCGCCTGGTAATAGGAGACGGTGGGATAGGTCCGTGCCGGCCCGAAGACCTGGATCAGCCCGTCGCTTGGTGGTGCTTGCGATTTTGCGCCGGCGATTGCCGCCAGCACGGCGGCAAACCCGTCCGGATAGTCGGGAACGGCGCGCAACGTTCCGTCGCCGCTGAGGCTGACGGAGGCGATGCCGGTCCAGGCGCCTCTTGCGATGAAGCGGGCAAGCGGCTCGGTGCGCACGAACTGGTCGGCCTGGGGCGCTTCCACCAGCGTCTGATCGCCGGCAAGGACGACGTCTGCGCCGAGCGCCTTTTCCAGCGCCTCGTCATTGGCCTGATCGGCCGAAGGTTCGGCGAAAATCACGTCGATGCCGATCGCCCGCGCGCCAGCCTTGCGCAGCGCATCGATCAGGCGCGCATGCAGGGCCCGCGGCCACGGCCATTGACGGCCGATTTCGGCCATCGACGGCTCATCGATGGCGACGATGATCGGGCTGTTTTCCGGCAGCGCCGGGCCGCCGATGGTCGACAGGTAGTCGAAGCTGCGCAGCTCGTTCAGCCGCCAGGCATTGGTCAAGGTTGCCAGTGACAGCGCGATGGCCACGAAAACCGCAAGAGCGAGAAGTTTCAGCCGCCGTTGCAAGAAACGGGGGCTGTCCCATTGTCCGGACCGACCGCTCGATGCCTGCACGGCGACGCGCTCCTCCATCAGAACCGCACTTTAACCGTGCCCTTGAACGTTTGTCCCCAGCCCGGCAGGCCATTGCTCAACTCGAAGTCTTCGTCGAGCAGATTGAAGGCCGCCAGATCGACCTCGATCTGCTTGTCGAACGGCTCCCATTGCAGCGATGCGTCGAGCGTCCAGAAATCGTTAAGGGTTCTTCCGCCGCCGGGTCGCGAGCCGACATAGTTGGCGGCAACGGTTGTCTTGACGTTTGCCTTGTTGACCCATGTCAGCGCGGCCTGGCCGGTGTTCTCGGGCACGAACAGGAGCACGTCCGGTTGGCTGCCACTGTGTTCCTTGACGTCGGCTTCCGTGTGGGCCGCGGTCAAGGAGAGGCCGAAGCCGTGGCCGATGGCAAAGTTCGCTGTCGCGGCGACCCGGTCGAGCCCGACCTTGGCATAGGCAAGGCTGGTGGTGGAAAGCGGAATGTCGAGCGCGAGTTGCCGCACTTCCTGGTGCTGGTAGTCGAGCGCGGTGAAAAACCAGCTGTTCCATTCTGCGTCCCAACGCAGTGCCAGCGTATCGGCGTAGCCTTCCGCGCCGAAGTGCAGCTGGTTCGGTTGCAGGCCGACGATGCCGATCGGCGCGAGGGTGGCGACGTTGAAGTTGAGGCCATCGCGCATGGCAGCGGCCCGCAGCCAGTGCCGTTCGGCCGGCGCCCAGGCGATGCCGAGTTTCGGCTCGAGCCTGACATCGCCGTCGTTGACGCCCTCGATGTAGCGGCCAAAGAGGGCGCCCTCCGTTTTCAGGTCCGGCGTGATTTCGTAGATCGCATCGACATAGGCCTTGGCGACCGTCTGTGTCGCCGACGTCGAACCGGACGCGATGACAGGCACGCTGCTGCTGCCAGTGCTCAGCCCCAGCGGATCGAAGATGTCGAACGACTGCGATGACCTGACGACGCCGCCTTCGATCCCGTAGCGCCAGGTGAAGTCGCCGTCGCCGTAAAGGTGGTTGATCGCGGCGACATAGGTTCGCTGTTTTTCCTCGTTTCGGCTTGTGGCGAGATCCGGAAACCTCACACCCGAAAAGCGAACCCTCTCGCTGTCCGTGATGTTCTCGTCGGAGAAGAAGAACGCCGCATTGGCGATGTTGCGGTAGCCGAAGGTGTGGCTCCAGGCCACGCCCGAGAGCAGCCGCGTCGCGTCGTTGTCGTTTATCCCGTCGAGATTGAACGGGATGAGGGGCGGAGGTGGGATGTCGAAGATGCTGCGTTTATCATTGAGATCGCCGTAGTTGGCATAGGCCACGACCCTGTCATCCGGTGTCGGCGTGGCCGTCACGTAGCCATTGCCGCCAAGCAGGCGCGCTTCGCGCTCGATTGCGAGACCATTGCCGATACCAATCGTGTCTCGCGGTTCTTCCCATTGAAGGTTGCCATAGACGCTGATCGGGAAAGGCGAAAAGGTCAGTCCGCGTAGCTCCGCTTCGCCGATCCAGCCCTCGTGATCGCTGTCGGCGATGATGCCGCCGCCGAGCGCGGCTTCAAAGAATGGACGCTGGACGAGGTTCGCCGTGCGCTCGCGGCTTGCCAGCATATGCGGCTCGATCAGCAGCCCCTGGAAGAAGGCGGAGAAGCTTTGCGGATTGGTGGAGTTGACGACCGGGCTGCCGTCGAAGTCATAGGTGTTGAACAGCGGATTGACGCTGCCGCGGATGGCCTGGTCGACATAGCTCGATCCTGTGAACGGATCGAAGACCACATCGCCGTAATATTGCCCCCAGGCGTTCAGCCCCTGCAGACGGAAGGCATCGTTGAGCGTCGACCCGGCGTCCTGATTGGCGCCGAGCGGTGCGCTCTCGCCGCCGCGCGCCCGCGTCCTGCGCATGAGTTCCTGCGCGTAGCGGATCGCCGCATCGGAATCGTATTCGTCGATCGCGATCGCGGTCCGCACGGTTGCGACGACAGGGTCGTTCGGGTCGAGCCGGTCGGCATTGTCGAGGGCCTGTGCCGCCGGGATGCGATCTCCCTTTTCGTAATGCGCCGCCGAGAGCAGCAATTGGGCGTTGGAGTAGGCGGGATTGGCCGTCGAACCGGCCAAGAGGTCGTCCATGGCCTTGTCGAGGTCGCCGTTCTGCAAATGGTACCGCCCGCGGGCGACGAGCACGAGGTCGAAGGAGGGATCGATCGCAAGCGCCGTATCGATCTCGCGCTTTGCTTCCGCAAGCCGCATTTCGTCCAGATACTGATAGGCCAGGTTGGCGCGGTAAAGCGGATCCGCCGGATCGAGTTCCACGGCTCTCTTGAATGCTTGTTCTGCACCGCGATTGTCGCCGCGGTCGCTCTTTGCCAGGCCCACCCAGTTCCAGAGAGACGGGTCGCCCGGCGTGATTTCGATGGCGCGCTCGAGATCCGCCAGCGCGCCGGCTCGGTCGTTTTCAATGAGCAAACGATACTTGGCCCGCGATTCGAGCGCGGTCGGATCGTCGGGATCGTTCGCAAGGGCCTTTTCGATGCCATCGCGGGTTTCGTCGCGATCGTCGAGCAGCATTGCGAGCTGTGCGCGGGCCGCCGGAAGGAAAGGATCGTCCGGATATTGCCTTTCGGCCGTCCTGAGCGTTTCGATCGCCGCACGGATGTCGGTGCGGAAGCCTGCGGTCCACGCGGCGGCGAAGGCGGCATAGGCGCCCGTCGCCCGAGACGGCGGCGGCTCGATGCGATCCGGATCCGCCAGGGCGCGTGCGAAGTAGCCGCCGAATGCAGCGACGGAGCGGCGATCGGCGTCGAGCCCGGGGGCTGCGCTGGCAAAGAGCTTTGCCGCATCGCTGTAGCGGTTCTCGGAGCCGGCGATCAGCGCTTCGACGAGATAGGCGCGTGCAGCCTGCGGTCGGTTGAGGCCCAGGCTACGGGCCTGTTGAAGGGCTTCCGTGGCCTTGACCCGCCCGTCGAACCGCAAGTGGATTTCAGCGAGCGTCAGCCAATCTTCGGCAGAACGGGATGCTTCCGGCCGGGCTTCGATCCGTTCGCGCTGGTTACGCATGTCGTGCACCTTGAGCGGCGACGGTGGCATCAAGGCGAAGGCGTCTCTGAGCGACAGATGGAAGAGCATCTGTTCGCGGTCCTTCGGCGTCACGATCACAATCTTGGTCGGCGCCTTGCCGATCGCGGCAACGGCGCCTTCGCCCTGTTTCACCGTGACGCTGCCAAGCGCGTTGCTGAGTTCGACCACGCCTTCAAGCACGGTCAGCGAGGTCGTGTCGCCGGCGACCGTCAGCGTCCAATCGGTACCGCGAATGGCAGCCGTTGCCGCCGGCGTGTCGATCGTGAGGCCCTGGCCGCCGCGTTCCGCCCGTGCCCAGATCGTGCCCGACTGCAGTTCGAGATTGGTATCGCTGCCAGTGCCCATGCGTTTGACGCGCAACGCCGTGTTGCGGCCGAGCCGGATCTGGGTGTGGTCGGAAAAAAGCACCGCCAGCGCCCCGGTTGCATTGGTGCGCAACACGTCACCGGACAAAAGGTCCTGGGCGAGATCGACGAAACGCCAGGTCGAGATGTCGACGAAGCGAACTTCCTCGCCGGATTTGCGGGCAATCACCGACCCCGCGACGGGTGGCGTTCGCTGAACCGGTTCCGCCAAGCCTGCGCCTGGACAGAGGATCGCCGCCGCCGCAAGCAGTCCCCGAAGCCGTTGCCGCCCCATCTTCGTTCCCGTCTCCGCCCCACCGTGGATTCAGTGAATTTCGATCAGGTTAAAGTCAATAGAATTCGAATATTCTTAATTTCTTTCCCAGCGATACAGCTTATCCGGGAGGCAAATCTGTAACACCGGGCGAGAAACAATGCGGCGGGAAGCAACGCGCGATCGCCTGCCGTTCCTTGATGGCGGACAGTTCTTCATTGTTGTCCGGCAATTTGACGTCACTGAATCCGCTGTCGAAAAGCCCGCCGGCTTCGCTGGGTGCGTTGGCGGGCCTATGGCGACCGTGGCTTGCTTTCCAAGCTCTCAAGCCTGGATGTCTCGGGAAACAAGGCGCTGGCCGCAAACCCGGCGCTGCGAGACGCAATTCTCGCGCTGCAAAAGCAGGCGGCCGCAGGAAATGCCAAGGCCGTTACGAACGCCTATTCGAAGTTGTGACGGAAGGTGCGACTGCACGAGCCCTGCCGGGGCTCGCTTGCGCCAGCGTTGTTTACACCGCGGCGCGCACACGCTCCCAGGCATTCATGAGGTGCCGGCCGAGAACTTCGGAGAGCCTTGCCTTGTCGCGGGCTTCGAGCGCGACAATCATTTCCTCATGCTCTGAAACGGCCGCGGCCCATTTTTCGGGCCCCTCGTGGCCGATGAAGCGAATGCGCTTCAGCCGTGTCTGCAACACCGCGTGCATGTCCACCAGGGCGACGTTTGCCGCGAGTTGGACGATGGCCGAATGGATCTGCTGGTTGAGCTTGTAGTATTGCAGCCGGTCACCGGCCTTGTAGCGCCCGACCATTTCGTCGTGCAGCGCGCGCACTTCTGCGATGCCGGCGTCGCTTGCGGCTTCACAGGCGAGCTTGCCCGCAAGTTCTTCCAGCGTCTGCAGCACCGTCAGCATATCATGCACGTCCTTGGCGCTGAAACGCTTGACGACGGCGCCGCGGCTCGGAACGAGCTCCACAAGCCCTTCACTGGCGAGATACTTGATCGCTTCGCGCAGCGGCGTGCGGGACACGCCGAGCTGTTCGCCCAACTGCCCTTCATGCAGCCGCGTGCCGGGCGACAAGTCGCCTTCGATGATCATGTCGCGCAGGTGGCTGACCAGCGTGTCGTGCAGCGCCGTGCGCCTGATCGGACCGGGGCCGCCATCCGGCCGCCTCTCCACAGATGTAATTTCGTTCATTGTTTTTGCTTCTGCGCCTGGCGACTGGGCGTCGACCGTCTGTTCCCGTTGGCGCCGATTGAATCAGCGCTGTCTCATTAAAGCATGGAGATGGGCCTTCCTATCGTCAACAGAAAATGCTGCATACAGAATACAAAAGACTTGATGCAGAATTTTGAATAACGTATGACGGCTATCGAAAGAATGAAGTGGAGGACATCTCTCATGACGACCAACGGTGCAGCCGGTAACGGCGCGCGTCCTGTCATTGCGCTCGCGATGGGCGATCCGGCAGGCATCAGCCCGGAACTCACGGCAAAGCTGTTGGCGCTTTCCGACATCCGCGAGGCCGCGCACATCATCACGATCGGAGATCGCCGCATTCTGGATGAGGGTGCCAAGGCCGCGGGCGTGACGCTCGACCTCGAACCGTCGACGCTCGAAGATCTCGACAAGGCTGGCACCGTCCGCCACGTGTTCGTCGATCTTGCTCACCTCGATCCGGCCGACGTCGTTCGCGGCGAGGCGACGCTTGCCGGCGGAACGTTTGCGACCCGCAACTTCCGCACGGCGTTGGAGCTGGCGCATGCGGGCAAGGCCAATGCCGTCTGCTTCACGCCCTTCAACAAGAAGGCGATGCGCTTTGCCTATCCGGGCTACGACGACGAGATCCGTTTCGTTGCCGACGTTCTCGGCTTCACCGGCAAGGTTCGCGAGTTCAACGTTCTCGAAAAGGTCTGGAACGCGCGCGTCACCTCGCACATTCCGCTCAAGGAAGTGGCTGACAACCTTTCGATCGACGGCATCATTGCCGAACTCGAGCTGACCCAGGCCTGCCTCAAGGAGGCCGGTTATGAGGAGGCGAAGATCGCGGTTGCCGGTCTCAACCCGCATGCGGGCGACGGCGGCAGCTTCGGCATGGAAGAGATCGACATCATCGAGCCGGCCGTCGAAAAGGCCAAGTCGCTCGGCTTCAACGTCGAAGGACCGTTCCCGGCCGATACCGTCTTCGGGCGCGCGCTGAAGGAAGGCTACAACGCCGTCCTCACCATGTATCACGACCAGGGCCAGATCGCGATGAAGCTGATGGGCTTCGACAAGGGCGTAACCATGATGGGTGGACTGCCCTTCGCGCTCTGCACGCCGGCCCACGGCACTGCCTACGACATCGCCGGCAAGGGCATTGCCGACGTTGGCGCCAGCCGTGAAGCGCTGCTTTTGGCAGTGCGTATGGCGAAGAAAAAGGCCGCCCTCAAGGCTGCGGCCTGATTTCGCGCGCTTTCAAGCAATAACGGCGCAGGAGGAGGTCTTGCGCCGCAGAACCACAAAACCGGGAGGACCCGACTTGAAGAATACCGTCTCCATCGCATGCATCATGGCAGCCGTTTTCGGTGTTGCCGCTCCGGCCGCCGCTTTCGAGCCCGACCGTCCGGTTGAGTTCGTCGTCACCGCCGGCCCGGGCGGCGGCACCGACATCTTCGCCCGCACGATCCAGGCGATCATCGGCAAGTACGAGCTGATGAAGGCTCCGGTTGTCGTCACCAACAAGGGCAGCGCCGGCGGCGCCGAAGGCTTCGTCTACACGGCGACCAACAAGGGCGACGCCTACAAGCTGGCATTCGGCACCAACAACGCCTACCTGCTGCCGGTCCGCGCCAAGGTTCCCTACAAGGCTGAAGACCTGACGCCGGTGGCAGCACTCGCTTCGGACGAGTTCGTCCTCTGGGTCAACGGCAAGGCCTCCTACAACACCGCAGCCGACTTTGCCGCCAAGGCGAAGGAAGGCGGCCTGAAGATCGGCGGCAGCCAGTCGAAGGACGTCGACCAGATCCTGACCTCGATGATCAACGAGGCGACCGGCTCGACCATCAACTACATCCCCTTCAAGAGCGGTGGCGAAGCGGCCGTCCAGCTCGCCGGCGAGCACCTCGACGCCAACGTCAACAACCCGAGCGAAAACCTCGGTCAGTGGCAGGCCGGCATGGTCAAGCCGCTCTGCGTCTTCAAGAGCGTCAAGCTTTCGAACGATGCCAAGGTTGCCGGCGACAAGGCCTGGAGCGACATCCCGACCTGCAAGGATACGGGCATCGCCATCGACAACTACTCCATGCCGCGCACCGTCTGGCTGCCGGCCGGCGTTGACCAGGATGTGGTCAAGTTCTATGCCGACCTGATGCGCAAGGTTTCCGAAACGCCGGAATGGGCGAAGTACCTCGCAGACACCTCGCAGTCGCCGTCCTACATCGCCGGTGACGACTTCAAGGCCGCCATCGAAATGGATGGCGAGGCTGTCGGCGAAGTGCTGAAGCGCGAAGGCTGGCTCGCCAACTAAGGCGGACATTGAGGCGGGTGCCTTCGGGCGCCCGTCATTCGCTTTGAAAGGTCACGATCATGAGCGAGAACGGTGCGAATGGGGTCTCCCGCTTCGCGGTTGAGCTTGGCGTTGCCGCACTGACCGGCGCCTTCGGCGCTGCGGTCTGCTACGGATCTCTCGATATCGGCGCGGGATGGACGGAGTTCGGTCCGGAAGCCGGCTATTTTCCCTTCTATGTCGGGCTTCTGATCCTGCTTGGAAGCGTCGCCAATGCGATCCATGCTTTCGTCAAGCATCGCGGATCCGGCGAGATCTTCATCGACGGCCACCGCGTCAAGGTGGTGGGATCGTTCCTGCTGCCTCTGGTCGCCTTTGCCGGCGTATCCGCCTGGCTCGGCCTTTATGTCGGCACCGCGCTCTATATCGCCGGCACCATGGCCTTCCAGGGGCGCTACAAATGGTGGATCGCGTTGCCGTCGGGCGTCGCCGTTTCGCTGTTTTTCTTCATCGTATTCGAGTTCGGTTTCAAGGTTCCGCTGCTCAAGGGACCGATCGAGGCATGGTTCGGGATCTACTGATCCCGACCGCCTAAGGCATGTCGCGCAAACGCGCACTGCGGTTTTGCGATAACGACATGCGGAAAATCAAAAACTTAAAGCGCAAAGAGCGAATCTCAAAGATCGCGACGCGCTTTAAGCCCCGGGAGGAATGACATGGAAAATATCGGTCTTCTGATCGATGGCTTCGGCCACATCCTCAGCTGGAACCATATCCTGCTGATGATGATCGGCGTCACGCTCGGCATTCTGGTCGGCGTGCTGCCCGGCCTCGGCGCGCCGAACGGCGTTTCGCTGCTCTTGCCGCTGACTTTCTCGATGGACCCGATCTCCGCCATCATCCTGCTCTCCTGCATGTACTGGGGGGCGCTCTTCGGCGGGTCGACCACATCGATCCTGTTCAACATTCCCGGCGAACCTTCGTCGGTGGCGACCACGTTTGACGGCTATCCGATGGCGAAAGCTGGGCAGGCAAGCCGGGCGCTGACGCTCGCCTTCGTATCCGCCGGCATCGGCGCACTTGCCGGCGTCGTGATGATCACGCTGCTTTCCGGCTGGGTCGCGAACTTCGCGCTGCGTTTCTCGTCGCCGGAATACTTCGCGGTCTACTTCCTCGCCTTCGCAAGCTTCATTTCGATGGGCGCGCAATCGCCCTTCAAGACGCTCGTCTCGATGATGCTCGGTTTCGCGCTCGCTTCCGTCGGCATGGACACGATTTCCGGCGACCTGCGCCTGACCTTCGATATCCCGACGCTGATCAAGGGCGTCAGCTTCCTGATCGCGGTCATGGGGCTCTTCGGCATTGGCGAACTCCTGCTGACGACGGAAGAGGGCCTGCGCTTCGAAGGCATCAAGGCGCGCGTCAAGCTCGTCGAGATCGGCCGCACGCTGATCGAGATCCCGCGGTATTGGTTCACGATCCTGCGCTCGACCATCATCGGCATCTGGATGGGCATCACGCCGGCCGGCCCGACCGCGGCTTCCTTCATGAGCTACGGTGTTGCCCGCCGCTCTGCCCGCGACAAGTCGAAGTTCGGCAAGGGCGACCCCCGCGGCGTCGTCGCACCGGAAACTGCCGACCACTCGGCCGGAACCTCGGCGCTGCTGCCGATGCTGGCGCTCGGCGTTCCCGGTTCGGCAACGGCTGCCGTGATGATGGGCGGCCTGATGATCTGGGGCCTGACGCCCGGTCCGATGCTCTTCACCGAGCGGCCGGACTTCGTCTGGGGGCTGATTGCGTCCATGTATCTCGGCAATGTCGTGGCCGTCTTCCTGGTGATCGCCACCGTGCCGCTCTATGCATCGATCCTGCGCGTGCCCTTTGCGATCATCGGCCCTGTTATCGTCGCCGTCATCTTCTCCGGCGCCTATCAGGTGGCAAACTCGGTCTCCGACATCTTCATGGTCATCGGCTTCGGTTTGCTCGGTTATGTCTTCAAGAAGCTCGACTATCCCTTAGCGCCGCTGGTCCTGGCCATGGTGCTCGGCGACAAGGCGGAGGACGCCTTCCGCCAGTCGATGCTTCTTTCCGGCGGCACCCTGAACATCTTCTGGTCAAACCCGCTGGTTTCCTCTCTGATGGCGCTCGCTCTTGCCCTTCTGCTGTCGCCGCTTGTCTTCGGGCTGGTCGGCATGGTCCGCAAGCGCAAGCAAGATGCGGCCACGCCGCATGGCGACGGCAGCGCGGCGGCTTGACGGAGCCGCCGCACCTCAAAACAAACGCCGGAAAAGCGCGGCGCGGTCTGCTTATAGACTGCGTCGCAAAATGAGTGAGGAAAACCATGGCGAACCCATCGCGCAAGTGGACCCGTGAAACCTGGCCGATCGCGGCTGCGATGATCCAGTATCCCAACGTGCTTGCCGACGGCAGCTCGGTGCAGGACCAGTCGGTCGAACAATGGGCCGAGACGCTGGCCGATGTCGTCGATGCCGGCTTCACCGAGCTCGACCCGACCGATAGCTGGATCCGGCTCGCCGACCTCTCGGCCTCGCGCCGCGATGACTTCGTCAGGCTGACGCGCGAGCTCGGTCTTTCCATGCCGGCGATCTCGACTGCGCGCCGCAGCGTCATCGACCCGGAACACGGCGACGAATATCTGGCCTACGGCCACAGGGTCATCGATACGGCAGCGGCGATCGGCGCCGGCTCCGTTTCCTTCGGCTTCTTCGGGCCTTTGACCGAGGCACAGAAGAAGGCTCTCTGGTTCTGGACCGTCGACGGCGTCAGGAACCCCGAAGACCCGGCGGTCTGGAGACAAGCGGTTCAGCGTATCCGCGAACTCGGCCGGCATGCGGAGGAACTCGGCATCGAGCTGGCGCTCGAAATGTACGAGGACACCTACATCGGCTCGGCCGATAGCGCGGTGCGCTTCGTCACCGATGTCGGCCTGCCGAACGTCGGCATCAATGCCGATCTCGGCAACCTCGTGCGCTTGCACCGCCCGGTCGAGCACTGGCAACAAATGATGGCAAAGGTTGCACCCTTCGCCAAATATTGGCACGTCAAGAATTACTACCGCACCGAGGACGAGACTTCGGGCCTGGTGGTCACCCATCCGGCGCCGCTGGAATTCGGCGTCATCAACTACCGGGCAGCGATCCGCATGGCATTGGCGCATGGCTTCGACAGCCCGTTCCTCTGCGAGCATTACGGTGGCGACGGCCTCTCCGTCAGCGCCGCCAATCGGGACTATCTGAGGCGTATCCTGCCTCGCGACTAAGGGAAGAGACGCGATGACCACAATCTTTGACGCACCGGAAGAGTTTGCGACGACCGCGCTTGCCGGCTTCAGCTCGATCTACGCGCGCAACGTCCGTCTCGTGAAGGGCGGGGTCGTGCGCTCGACCAAGGTGCCGAAGGGCAAGGTCGCCGTCGTCGTCGGCGGTGGCTCCGGTCATTACCCGGCCTTTGCCGGTTATGTCGGCCCGGGCATGGCCGATGCGGCGGTCGCCGGTGATGTCTTCGCTTCGCCCTCGACTGCGGCCGTTGCCCGCGTCTGCCGGTTGGCCGATCAGGGCGGCGGCGTGCTGCTCGGCTTCGGCAACTATGCCGGCGACGTCTTGAACTTCGGCGTTGCCGCCGAGCGCCTGCGCGCCGAAGGCATCGACGTGCGCATCGTGCCGGTGACCGATGACGTCGCCAGCGCGTCTGCCGAAACGCCTGCCAAGCGCCGCGGCATCGCCGGCGACCTCGTCGTCTTCAAGATCGCTGGTGCGGCGGCGGAAGCGGGCCTTGATCTCGACAACGTCGAGCGCATCACTCGTCTTGCCAACGACCGCACCGTGTCCTTCGGCGTCGCCTTCGGCGGCTGCACGCTGCCCGGCGCCAAGGCGCCGCTCTTCACTGTTCCGAAGGGCGAGATGGCGCTTGGCCTCGGCATCCACGGCGAGCCGGGCATCCGCGAGGAAAAGACGGTTTCGGCGAGCGAGTTGGCCAAACTGCTGGTCGGAAAGCTGCTCGCCGAACGTCCGGCCGACGTTCGCAAGGTTGCACCGCTCCTGAACGGCCTCGGCTCCACGAAGTATGAAGAACTCTTCGTGCTCTGGGTCGCGATCGAGAGGGAACTGAAGGCGGCCGGTCTCGAAATCGTCGATCCGGAATGCGGCGAGTTCGTCACCAGCCTCGACATGCAGGGCTGCTCGCTGACGCTGATGTGGCTGAACGACGAACTGGAGACCTACTGGCGCGCGGCCTGCGATGCGCCGGTGCTGCGCAAGGGGGCGATCATCGCCACGGAACCAGCGACCGATACGCTCAAGGATGACGACGACGCGATATCCTTCGCCCCGGCCTCCGAGGACTCCCGCCAAAGCGGCAAGTGCATCGCACGGCTGATCGCTGAAGTCGCGGAAAGCTTGAAGCAGGCGGAAGATGAACTCGGTCGCATCGATGCCTTTGCCGGCGACGGCGACCATGGGCAGGGCATGCGCCGTGGTTCGGCAGCGGCCGACGAAGCGGCAAGGGCGGCTGTCGCCGCCGGCGCAGGTGCTGCCAGCGTGCTGGCCGTGGCTGGCGATGCCTGGGCGGATCGGGCCGGCGGCACGTCGGGCGCGATCTGGGGCCTGCTGCTGCGCGCCTGGAGCAATGCCTTCAACGATGATGCAGCCCCGACCGATGCTGCCATTGTCGACGGTGCCCGCCGTGCGCTCGATGGCGTCACGCGCCTCGGCCGCGCCCGTGTCGGCGACAAGACGCTGGTCGATGCGCTGGTGCCTTTCGTCGAAACGCTTGAACGCGAATATGCCGCCGGCAAACCGTTGATCGCGGCATGGCAGGCAGCGGCCAAGGCTGCAACCGACGCTGCCGAGGCAACGTCGAGCCTGACGCCGAAGCTCGGTCGTGCCCGGCCGCTCGCTGAAAAGAGCATCGGCCATCCGGACGCGGGCGCCGTCTCGCTGGCGCTGACAGCGCGTGTTGCCGGCGGTTTCCTGGCGCAGGTCGCAAAGGCTTAAGCGTCGATGTTTCCCCCGACCGGGCGGCGCTGTCGTCCGGTCGGAATTTCTCTTCCGTGTGGCCACTCTTTTTCCGGGCAACCAGCTCCGCCGTCACACGCCGCCCGCGCCAATGAGGATCGGCAAGACGCCTCGGGCGCCCCTTTCGTGGCTTTTTCAACACAATCTGCAGTCATTGTTGGGGAAACCCGACCAATTTTATCATCTGCTAAAAGCTTGCCACGGAATTGCCCGATCGCGGGCTATGGCTTTGTTCTCCTGCAGCGTGCGTTATGTGTTTGAGTTCGTGTGCCGCCGGTCAAATGCCAATCATTTCTGACGTTCCGAGAAGGAGACAAGAATGAAAAAGAGTTTTGCCGTGAAGGTGTCCGCAGCGTCTCTGGTTCTCGCTGGCGCGATCGCCGCAAACGCAGCCGATCTCGCGACAGTTCAACCACAGCCTGAGCCCGACACCAGCAACGGCGTCAAGATCGGCTACCTCGATTGCAACATCGCCGGCGGCGTCGGCTATGTGCTCGGGTCCGCCAAGGAAGTCGATTGCGTCTTCCGCTCGACCATGGGCGCCGAAGCGTCCGACCATTACTCCGGCGCCATCCGCAAGATGGGTGTCGATGTCGGCTTCACAACGCAGAGCCGCCTGATCTGGGCCGTGTTCGCGCCGACGGCGGGCTACCACCGCGGGTCGCTCGGTGGCCTTTACCAGGGCGCAACCGCCGAAGCGACTGTTGGTGCCGGCATTGGCGCCAACATCCTCGTCGGCGGCACCTCCGGCTCGATCCATCTGCAGACGGTCAGCGTGACCGGCCAGATCGGCCTCAACCTTGCGGCCACCGGCACGTCGATGACGCTGACGGCGGTCAACTAAGGTCGATTGGGCTGCCCGTTGCACCTCCCACGACGGGGCGCCAAAAGACCGGAAAAGACGACAAAGGCACCGCGCGCTCAAACGGCGTCCGGTGCCTTTGTTTTTTGACCTGTTGCCATCAGCCGATTCGCGTTTAAGGAATGCGGCGAGGATTTGTGCGCCGAGAAGGCGAACTTCGAGGGTTCGGATTGAACAGAAGCCTTTGCCTGGGCGTCGTTGCCCTTTGCCTCGCGTCCATGCCGCGGCTTGCATCTGCCGAATGGCAGCCGGTCGAGAAGGAAGCGCTCTACACCGTCACCGGTCAGACGGGCGCAGAACTGTACGCGTCAATCGGCGAACGCGGTCCGAAAGCCGGCATTGGCAGGGCGATCGCCCACACCAATTTCAAGCTGACCTGGACGCGGAAGTATGAAGAGCAGGGCGGCGCCTGCGTTCTGACAACAGCAAAGCCGAAGCTGATTATCACATACACCTTGCCCAAGCCGGCAAAGCCGCTGCCTTCGGGGACGCGCGAAAACTGGGACACCTTCATCGACGGCGTGCGCAAGCACGAACTCGTGCACGGCGACTTCATCAAGGAGATGGTGCGCGCGATCGAGCAGGCAACGCTGGGGCTTACCGTTCCCGACGACCCGAAATGCCGCAAGATCAGAGCGGAAATGACCAAGCGCCTCGGCGCGCTGTCGCAGGCGCAGCGCCAGCGCAGCCGCGACTTCGACCAGGTCGAACTGACGGATGGCGGCAACATTCACCAGTTGATCCTGAGACTGGTGAACGGACCGTAGATCGTGGCCCGATGGATTGCAATCTTAAGTATAGGAAAGCTATACGTCACGTTGCTGAAAGCATTCAGGGGATACGGCGACAATGAACAACGGATTGATCTGTTGCACACTCTCAATCCTGGCAATGTCATTTGGGCCATCGAAGGCTGAAACAGCCCGCATATGGGATCCGTCCTGCGCGCCCCTTGAGCGCGCTTACGCCATGACCCGCTCGACGGATTTCTACAGCACGCGATTTTACGCGGTAAAGCCTGATGGTACGCAGGAGTTGGCTCAGGAAACGCGCTTTGCTGGGGCGAGTTACTTCACTCGGGATACCGCAGCTAAACCGGACAAATGGATAAAATTACAGCGCCCGGGCTGGGTCTTATGGAGCAACGGTGCAGCGAAATTCTCGGACTGCGAGGTAGTGGAAGAGGACGTTGCCGATAGCAAACTCGGTCGGCACTACACAGCCAAGTGGTCGAGACACCCCTACAGCGCCGACGCCGAGATTTGGTTGTTGCAGGATAACAGTCGACTGGCAAAAGTCCTGAGTCGGGATACAGGGAAAATCCGGCTCTACGAGTTTCCGGCGCTACTTGAAGAGTTCGACTTCAACCTTGAGAACGCCGCACCGCCTGCGGTTTATGAAATCGCGCAATCCGAGGATGCCGACTGACACAGCGGTGATCCTAACCAGCTCCCGGTTCGTACGCTTGCCGCCCGGCGACCCAACGTTGTCTATCGGGTCCGGCAGCTATCGAGGGCGCCGGACTCGCTGGGCACCCTCGACTGCAATGCGGCTCATGCGTAGCGCACCAGAAATTCCTCGGCCGTCAGCTCGCGGAAATCGTCGAGTGCGCGGCGCAGGCGCTGGTGGTCCCAGTCCCACCAGGAGAGTGCGTCCATTCGCTCGCCGATGCCCTCGTTGAAGCGGGCGCGGATGAGCTTGGTCGGCACGCCGCCGACGATGGTATAGGGATCGACATCTTTCGAGACGACCGCGCCGGCGCCGATGACAGCGCCATTGCCGACAGTCACGCCCGGCAGGATGGTGGCGCCGTGGCCGATCCAGACGTCATGGCCGATCGTCACCCGGTTCGACCGTCGCCAGGCGAAGAGGTCGTGGTCGAGCTCCGTATCGTCCCAATAGTTGGGCGCGCGATAGGTGAAGTGGTGCAGCGTAGCGCGCCAGGTCGGGTGATTGGTGGCGTTGATGCGCACGGCGGCGGCGATGTTGACGAACTTGCCGACCGTCGCGCACCAGATCGAGCCGTCCTGCATGATGTAGGAGTAGTCGCCGAACTCGACCTCGTCGAGCCTTGAGCGCTCCTGCACTTCGGTGTAGCGGCCGAGCGTCGAATTGTTGACGCTCGCCGTCGGGTGGATGAAGGGCTCGAGCCCGAGCTTCTGGCTCATGCGGCAGTCTTTCTGGGCGAGAAGGCCGAGACGTCGAGGATGCGGTCGGCAACCGCGTCGCGCACTTCCTCATCGTGAAAGATGCCGATCAGCGCCGTGCCCTTGGCCTTTTTCTCGGCGATCAGCTCGACCACGACCGCCCGGTTCTTCGCGTCGAGCGAAGCGGTCGGCTCGTCGAGCAGAAGGATCTTGTGGTCGGTGATGAAGCCGCGGGCGATGTTGACGCGCTGCTGCTCGCCGCCGGAAAAGGTTGCCGGCGGCAGTCCCCAGAGTTCGCGCGGGAGGTTCAGCTTGCTCAGGAGCTCGGCTGCATGCGTGCGTGCCTCCTCGAGCGGCATGCCACGGGCGTGCAGCGGCTCGGCGACGATGTCGAGGGAGGAGACGCGCGGCACGACCCGCAGGAACTGGCTGACATAGCCGAGCGTCGTGCGCCGGACTTCAAGCACGGTGCGCGGCTCGGCCGTTGCCAGGTTTACCAGCTTGCCGTCGTGATCCATCAGGATCTGGCCCTCGTCCACGCCGTAATTGCCGTAGAGCATTTTCAGGATCGAGCTCTTGCCGACGCCGGACGGGCCGCCGAGAACGACGCATTCGCCTGCCTTGACCGAGAAGGAGACGTTGGCGACGACGGGCCGGCGGACGCCGTCACGCAGGTGCATGGTGAAGCTTTTTGCGACTTCGGAAACAACGAGAGGAGTTGCCATGGTTCTTACTTTCCCTTGCGCATGATCTTGGCCGAAAGCCGGGTTCCACTTTTCGGGATCATGCGTCACACCTGCAGGATCGAGGAGACGAGAAGCTGGGTATAGGGCTCGCGCGGATCGTCGAGCACGCGGTCGGTCAGCCCCTGTTCGATGACGGCGCCGTCCTTCATCACCATCATCCGGTGCGAGAGAAGGCGAGCGACGGCGAGGTCGTGGGTGACGATGATGGCCGCAAGGCCGAGGTCGTGCACGAGGCCGCGCACCAGATCGAGCAGGCGCGCCTGCACCGAAACGTCGAGGCCGCCGGTCGGCTCGTCCATGAAGACGAGGCGCGGGGAGGTGACGAGGTTGCGGGCGATCTGCAGGCGCTGGCGCATGCCGCCGGAAAAGGCGCGCGGCTGGTCGTCGATACGGTCGACGCCGATTTCCACCCGCTGCAGCCAGTCGCTGGCGGTGGCGCGGATGTTGCCGTAGTGGCGATCGCCGACGGCCATCAGGCGCTCGCCAACATTGGCGCCGGCAGACACCGTCATGCGCAGGCCGTCGGCCGGGTTCTGGTGGACGAAGCCCCAATCGGTGCGCATCAGGAAGCGGCGTTCGGCTTCTCCCATGCGGGCGAGGTCACGATACTGACCGTCGCGCATGTGGTATTCGACGATGCCGGAGGTCGGCATCAGCCGGGTCGAGAGGCACGACAGAAGCGTCGTCTTGCCCGAGCCGGATTCGCCGACGATGGCGAGCACTTCGCCCGCATAGAGCTCGAAGGAGACGTTGCGGCAGCCGATGCGGCTTCCGTAGAACTTCGAGACGTCGTTCACTTTCAGGAGCGGGAGCGTACTCATTCTGCGGCTTCCTTTCGGGCAAGCATGTGACCTGCGTGGCCGCAGGCGCGGCGGTCTTCGCAATGATCGGTATCGGAGCAGACGAACATGCGCCCGCCCTTGTCGTCGAGGATCACTTCGTCGAGATAGACGTCCTCGGCGCCGCAGAGCGCGCAGGGCTTGTCGAAGCTCTGGATCTCGAACGGATGGTCGTCGAAATCGAGGCTGACGACGTCGGTGTAGGGCGGCACGGCATAGATGCGCTTTTCGCGGCCGGCGCCGAAGAGTTGCAGCGCCTCCGACATGTGCATCTTCGGATTGTCGAACTTCGGCGTCGGCGACGGGTCCATGACGTAGCGGCCCTCGACCTTGACCGGATAGGCATAGGTCGTGGCGATATGGCCGTTGCGGGCGATGTCCTCGTAGAGCTTTACATGCATCAGCCCGTATTCCTCGAGCGCGTGCATCTTGCGGGTCTCGGTCTCGCGCGGCTCGAGGAAACGCAAGGGCTCCGGGATCGGCACCTGGTAGACGAGGGTCTGGCCTTCGGACAGCTTCTCCTCGGGGATACGGTGGCGCGTCTGGATGATCGTCGCCTCTTTCGTCCTCGTGGTGACCGCGACGTTGGCGACCTTCTGGAAGAAGGCCCGGATCGAGACCGCATTGGTGGTGTCGTCCGCACCCTGGTCGATGACCTTCAGAACGTCTTCCGGTCCGAGGATGGAGGCCGTCACCTGTACGCCGCCTGTGCCCCAACCGTAAGGCATCGGCATTTCGCGCGACGCAAAAGGCACCTGGTAGCCGGGAATGGCGATCGCTTTGAGGATCGCGCGGCGGATCATCCGCTTCGTCTGTTCGTCCAGATAGGCGAAATTATAAGTAGCAAGGTCGTTCATCGCCGATTACCCTTGAGTGTGTCGACCGCTGATGGGGCCAGGATGTGAGCGAGATGATTTTCGGGGTGATTGTGATCGTCGCGGCCGTGGTGGCGGTCCTGTATTGGGCTGCGGTCAATGCCCGTCGTGAACCCAATGCCAAGGCGCGCAAAGACGATGGCTCCGGCTACGCCGGTACCTTCGGCGATGGCAGTGGCGATTGCGGCGGCGGAGACGGTGGCGGCGATTGAGCAACGGCCGCCGGGGGCGTTCCCGATCATTCTGCCGCCTCCCGCTGTTCCTTAGCCGTCTCGCCAGAATTCGCGGCGTCGTAGTCGCGGCGCATGCGGCGGACGAGATCGAGTTCCGCCTGGAAGTCGACATAATGCGGCAGCTTCAGATGCTCGACGAAGCCGGTCGCCTGGACGTTGTCGGCATGCGAAATGACGAACTCCTGATCCTGCGCCGGTGCAACGATGTCCTCGTTGAACTCGTCGGTGCGCAGCGCCCGGTCGACCAGCGACATCGACATCGCCTTGCGTTCGCTCTGGCCGAAGACGAGGCCGTAGCCGCGGGTAAATTGCGGCGGCTGCTTGGCCGAGCCCATGAACTGATTGACCATCTGGCATTCGGTGACGCGGATCGTGCCGAGCGAAACCGCAAAGCCGAGTTCGGGCAGGTCGAGCTCGACTTCCACTTCGCCGATACGCACTTCGCCGACGAAGGGGTGGGTGCGGCCGTAGCCACGCTGGGTGGAATAGGCAAGCGCCAGCAGGAAGCCTTCGTCGCCGCGGGCAAGCGCCTGCAGGCGCAGGTCGCGCGCCATGGGAAATTCCATCGGCTCGCGGGTGAGGTCGCCCATCACGTGGCCTTCGGGCATCTGGCCATCGCCTTCGATCAGGCCCTCGCCGTCGAGGATGTCGGAGACGCGCATGACATGTTCGCCGGGTTCCTTGACCGCGGGCTCTTCGACGGCTTCGTCGGCGATCAGCGACGGGTCGAGCAGGCGGTGGGTGTAATCGAAGGTCGGGCCCAGAAGCTGTCCGCCGGGCAGATCCTTGTAGGTCGCAGACACGCGGCGCTCGACCTTCATATTGGCGGTGTCGACCGGCTCGGAGTAACCGAAGCGCGGCAGCGTCGTGCGATAGGCGCGCAGGATGAAGATCGCCTCGATCATGTCGCCGCGCGCCTGTCGAACGGCAAGCGCTGCGAGCGCACGGTCGTAGAGCGAGGCTTCCGCCATCACCCTATCGACCGCAAGGCCGAGCTGTTCGACCACCTGGTCGATGGTGATCGAGGGCAGATTGCGGTCGCCGCGGCGGCGATCGGCGAGAAGGCGGTGGGCATTGGCAATTGCGGTTTCCCCGCCCTTGACGGCTACATACATGGGTCACGCCTCCTTGAGCGCAAGACGGGTGGTGCGCGGCAGGCAGACGAGCTTGTCTCCGGCGGTGAGCACGAGATCGACGCCGCGCGGAAAGACCGCGCGGTTCGCGGTCCAGAATTCGAGGAAGACATCCGGCAGACCCTTCACGGCGACCTCCGTCTCGTCCTTGATGCCGGGACCCTTGGCCGTCAGCACCGGGCCGCCGGTCAGTGCCTCGACTTCGATGACGAGCGTCGTCGAACGATCCGGATATTCCTGGGTGCCGAGCGAAAATTGGTCGAAACCGGGGAAGGCGGTGCCCTTTTCGATAAAGGCGAAGCGGGCGTCAGTCTTGCTGGTGGTGACCGGAGCACCCGTATGGAAAGCGATCCACTGCGGAACGGCCGACTTGGAAAGTGCCGGCGTCAGCCAGACGGGCGTGTCGTGGTCGCAAAGCGTCAGCGCCACCGCACCGGCGGCGGAGGCCAGCGGGGCAGGAGGGGTGCTCGTCGCCTTGAGGCGCTTGATCGTGCCGGGGCGGGCAAAGCCGTCCATCAGGTGGCGGAAGACGGACTGGGCGGCAAAGACCGGATCGGCAAAAGCGCCGGCGTATATCTGCGATTGGCTGGCCATCAGTCGTCTCCCCGGACCATGGTGAAAAAGTCGACGCGGGTGGCCGCAGTTTCTTCGGCCTTGCGGCGTTCTTCCTGGGCAAGCCGGTCGGCCACACGGCCAAGCAGAGCCTCGACCTCGGCGCTGTTGCCGTCACGCTGGGCAAGGGCGTCGAAGATCGCCGCAAGCCGCGCGCGCTGCCGGTCGGTGCCGAGCAACTGCCCGTGACCGATCTCGCCGGTCGAAAGACGGATGGTGGCGCGCGAGACGGTCGCTTCGCCGAGATTGAAGGGATCGCCGCCACCGCCGATGCGCCCACGCACCATGACGAGGCCGGTTTCCGGACCGCGGACCGGATGAACGTCGGGCTTGTCGGCAAGCGCTTCCCAGGCGGCGTTGAGCTCGTCGAGAGTTGCGCGGGCAAGCAGACCCATGGCGTTCTTGCGCGCCGGGTCCGGCGGGCTTTCCTGTTTCAGCTTCGCATCCATCATCTTCACCTCAAATGTCTATTGATATAGACAACTATACATCTTATACTTTTTCATAACGTCGGCAAATGACAGGCTTGTGACATGCCAATGCGAAAAGACACGGCAATGCGAAAAGTGGTGGAGCGCCAGACGGGCGTCGCTTTATGGCGGCAAATCGCCGACCGGATTCGCCTGGCAATCAGCAACGGCGATTATGACGCGACCGGCATGGTGCCGCCGGAAACCGCCCTTGCGGCGGAGTTCGGTGTCAACCGGCATACAGTGAGAAGTGCGCTGGCGGCGCTTGCGGAGGAGGGCCTCGTGCGCGCCGTCCAGGGGCGCGGCACGATGATCGAGCGCAAGGAGCGGGTGAGCTACCCGATCTCCAAGCGCACGCGATTCTCGCAAGGTCTTGGCCGACAGGTGAAGGAGATCGGCACCCGGCTGCTCGGTCATGCCGAACTGCCGGCAACGGGCGAGGTCGCAAGGGCGCTCGACATTTCGCCGGGCGATCCGGTGACCGAGCTTCGCACCGTCAGCAGCGGCGACGGCCGGCCGCTGTCGGTGTCGTCAAGCTATTATCCGGCGCATCGATTTCCGCGCATGGCCGAGGAGTTCGAGCAGCTACACTCGGTCACCAAGGCCTTCGCCGCTCATGGTCTGGATGATTACGTGCGCGTCTCGACCGAGATCGTCGCCCGGCACGCCGACGCCGAGGAGCTTTCGATGCTGAAGCTTTCGCCGGGCGCAATCGTGCTCGAAGCCCTGTCCACCAACGCCGATCTCGACGGCAGGCCGGTGGAGTATTCCCGCAGCCGATTTGCGGCCGACAGGATGAAGCTGAAGATCGAGACATAGTGCTACCAGCCCAACCTATGTCAGCGCGATGACGTCTCGTCCCGTCTTGGCGTTGCGTGTCCCGTCAGGAAATAAGGCAAAGGCCGCATTTCCGACGCGTTTTTGCCGCATCACCGAAGCCTGCATCAGGAACCGCGCATTTAGAATTCTCTGAAGGGAGAATGGCAATGGCGACGTGGCGACCCGATCCTTCCTTCTATCCATCGCCGCGCATGGCGGCCAAGGCTCCAAAGGAGACGCTTGCCTATGTGGCGGCGTTCGATCCCGACCGAAAAAGGCCGGACGCGATCGCCGTCGTCGATGTGGATCCGGCGTCTCCAAGCTATTCGCAGATCGTCGGCCAGGTCGATATGCCGAATGTCGGCGACGAATTGCATCATTTCGGCTGGAACGCCTGCTCCTCGTGCCTGTGCCCCAACGCACCGCATCCGCATGTCGAGCGCCGCTACCTGGTGGTGCCGGGCCTGCGCTCCTCGCGTCTCCACATCATCGACACCAAGCCTGATCCGCGCAGTCCCAAGATCGTTCGTGTGATCGAGCCCGCGGAAATCGCCGAGAAGGCGAATTATTCGCGGTTGCACACAACCCATTGCGGACCCGAAGGCATCTACGTCAACGCGCTTGCCGACCGCGACGGCAAGGCGCCGGGCGGCATCTTTCTGCTCGACCACCAAAGCTTCGATGTGCTTGGCCAATGGGAACTGGATCGTGGACCGCAGAAGCTTGCCTATGACTTCTGGTGGCACCTCGGCCACGACACGATGATCACCAGCGAATGGGGTACGCCGGATACATTCGAGAACGGGCTGGTTCCCGAGGTACTGCTCGGTTCGAAATATGGTCGCCGCCTGCATTTCTGGGACCTGCACAAGCGCAAGCACCTGCAGGAGATCGACTTCGGCGAGGAACACCAGCTCGTCTTCGAACTGCGCCCGGCTCATGATCCGACCAAGGCCTATGGTTTCGTCGGCTGCGTCATCAGCCTCAAGGACCTCTCGGCCTCGATCTGGACCTGGTACCGTGATGGCGACCAATGGGCCGTGAAGAAGGTGATCGAGATTCCGGCAGAGCCGGCCGATCCGGATCTGCTGCCGCCGGTGCTGAAAGGTTTCAGTGCGGTCGCGCCGCTCGTCACCGACATCGATCTCTCGATGGATGACCGGTTCCTTTACGTCTCCTGCTGGGGCACCGGCGACATGATCCAGTACGACGTTTCCGACCCCTTCGCACCGAAGGAAACAGGACGGGTCAGGATCGGCGGCATTGTTTCGCGCGCAAGCCATCCGAAGGCGACAAACGGCGCGCTGAGCGGCGGACCGCAGATGGTGGAGATCAGCCGGGACGGCAAGCGGGTCTATTTCACCAACTCGCTCTATGGCGCCATCGACCCGCAGTTCTACCCCGAAGGCATCGACGGGTGGATGGTCAAGCTTAATGTCGCCGACGGTGGGGGGATCGCGTTCGACGAAAACTTTTTCGTCGACTGGCCGAAAGGCCACCGTCCGCATCAGGTTCGCCTCGAAGGCGGTGACTGCTCGTCCGATTCCTATTGTTATCCGTAAGGAGGGAGCCGCGGTGCAGCCCGGTCACGGCGAATGACGACGGTCTGGCCATGGCTCTCGCTTGCCGGCCTCGGCGCCTTCCACGGCCTCAACCCGGCGATGGGCTGGCTGTTTGCGGTGGCGCTCGGATTGCATCGCCAGAGCAGCCGGGTCGTCTGGCTTTCCCTCGGGCCTATTGCGCTTGGCCACGCGATTTCCGTCGCCACCGTGCTCGCGGTGGTCGCAGCATTTGGCTCGACGCTGGATCCGGACAGGTTCAGGATCGCTGCGGCCGTGCTCATTCTGGGTGCCGCTGGCTACACAGCCATCTATGGACACCGCCACCGCGTCCGGATCGGGATGCGGACCGGCATGGCGGGCCTTGCGCTCTGGTCCTTCCTGATGGCAACGAGCCACGGGGCCGGCCTGATGCTGGTGCCGCCGGTCCTCAGTCTCTGTCTTGCAGGTCACGCGGATGCACTGGCGATGGCAAGTTCGCTGCCGATCTCGCTTGCCGCCGTCGCGGTGCATAGCATCGCCATGCTCACCGTGACAGCGGCGCTGTCGCTTGCCGTCTTCGCCTGGTTCGATCTTGCGGTCCTGCGTGCTGCCTGGATCAACTTCGATCGCCTCTGGACGCTGGCACTCGGCGCAACCGGCGTTGCACTCCTTATTCAATGAACCGCGTTGCAGCCGACCCGCCTATGGCCGCTGCGACTTCACATAGGCGATGTAGCCGCGGACATCGGCGGCTGGCTCGGCATAGGCAGGCCCGAGCGTTCGTTCGATGTTTGCCATGTAGGCCTTTGCCCAACCCGGCAGGTCATAGTCGATCGCGGCCAGGAACTCGAGCGTTGCGGCCAGCCGGATATCGGCGATCGAGGGCTTGGCGCCACCGATGAAGGGCTTGTCACTGACATAGAACGCGCGGAAAACGTCGAGCGGTTCGGCAAGGGCTGCAACCGCCGCCTGGCGGGCGATCTCCTTCGTCGCCGCATCGGCATCGCTGCAGCCGACTTCACCGGCGTAGAGCGGAAAGTTCAGTGCCGGATAGGTTGCGCGGGCGAGGTAGGGATAGAACGTGCCGATCAGATAGAACATGGCACTGTCGATCATGGCGCGGGCTTCGGGGTCTTTCGGGTAGAAGTCATCAAGCCCATGCTTGTTGCACAGGTACTGCATGATCGCGCAGCTTTCCCAAAGCGCGCCCCTGGGCAGGTCTGCCGTCTCGATCATCGGTGTCAGATGCGATGGCGCCCGTGCCAGATATTCGGGCGAGCGCGTCTGGCCATAGACGTCGTTTTCGCTGAAATCGAGCTTGGCCGCTCTCAGAAACACGCGTGCCGTCATGTTGTTGACGCTGGGCTTGATGACGTTGAGTTGGATTGCTGACATGGCCTCCTCCCTGTTGCGCGCCATACATCCGGCGCTGGCTCCCGCGTCGGCGCTCAGGCGCATCTTGAGCTGTACAATCCTCTGCGAACGGCGCTATCGCCGGCCAAAGGGGTCCTTTGGCAAGCGATCGGGCGAGAGCGTCGGCCGGGTGCGCTCGACCAGTGCCTCGATCGCGTCGGCAAGGTGAACCTCGGCGATATTGTAGTCGCCGCGCGCGACCCTGACCTTGTGCGCTTCCATCAGCACCTCGGCGTGGCTGTGACCCGGCGGCGGCTCGAAGCGATAGGAGGCAAGCTCGACGAGAAGCCCGAGCGGGTCCTCGAAATAGATCGAATCCATGAAGCCGCGATCCTTGACGCCGCTGTGCCTGATCTTTCGCTCGTCGAGCCGTTCCACCGCCTGGGTGAATGTCGCGCGCGAAACGGCAAAGGCGATGTGGTGGACACAGCCCATGTCCGTCGGGGTGCGCTCGGGATCTGGCGTGCGGTTCTCGTCGGTAAAGACGGTGATCAGCCGGCCATCGCCCGGATCGAAATAAAGGTGGCTTTCGCTCGGTCTGTCGAGATTCGGCTGCTCGAAAATGAAGGGCATCCCGAGAAGCCCCTCCCAGAAGTCGATCGAAGTTTGCCGGTCCGCCCCGACAAGCGTGATGTGGTGAACGCCTTGCGATTGCAGTTTTCGCATTGCCGGCCTCCCCGGTTCGGCGGAGGATACGGGCCGAGCGGCTGGTGGTCCCGCTTTCCGCCTTTTTTGCAATTGTCGCCCGTCGCGAGCAGAAGGCAAGCGCCAATCACGGGTGGGTCGAGGGCGTTGGGAATGGCAAGCCTCGAATGTGGCGGCCCGGCGATGCACAGCTTTGCTTCCACCTGGTCTTGACCGCCGTCGATTTGGTTGTTTTCTTGCGCGTCACAATCAATGCATGTGTAGAGTTGTGTCAGTAGGTCAGCGATCAGGGAGTGGAAGCATGAAGTTCCTGTGCGGGGCCGGGGTCGCCGGCCTGTTGCTTCTTTCGTCTGCCGCGGCCGTGAGGGCCGACGGTGATCCTTTTTCCGGACAGTGGCGGCAACTGACCTCGACGGCCGGGCAGTGCGATAAATGCTACATCGGCATCGTCAGGCACGGTGACCTCTTGACCGTCAGCAGCAACAACGGCTGGCAGGCCGTGGCGAATGTCGAGCGCTTCGCCGATCTGCAGCTCGCCGCAGGCAAGGGGGAGTGGAAACCGACCATCTCCGGCGCCTACGGCGGCAGACGCTTCGGCATTCAGTTCGTCCGGCGCGGTGGGAAATTGCAGATGTTCATGGTGGTGTCGCGCGGTGACGGGGCGCCCATGTCCATCCTCGCGACCTTCGAGAAAAAGCATCCGGCTTCCGAGGAGCCGGCGATGGAGATGCACCGCATCTGACCCACCGCGTGCGCCTCGCTGGCCGAACGCCGTTGGCGGCAACGGCTGCCCGTGCTGTTTACACGGCACATGGTTTCGTTCCGACGCTCCAGTATTCCACATTCGAACTTTCGTTCTGAGGTCGCGTCCGCTGCCGCAACCGTCTCCGACGCGCGTGTTTTGATTTCCCCGGCAAACTTTCCTATCTTCCGGTTGCAGTATGCGCAGGGTGCGTGGAGGAGAGATGCCGGTCGTGCGACGGTCGAAGATCAGACGGCGCCTGTTGATCATGCTTGTCACCGGCGTCGGCGGCATGGCAGCGGCGGCGATTTCCTTTGCTTCGGCGGTTTATGACGCTGCCAACCCGGCCCCTGTTCCGACCATCGGCAAAGACCAGACGGTCGACACGGGCCGTTGGCGGGTGACGATCAACGGCGCTCACATGTCGTCCATGCCGCCGACGGGCACCAAGCCGTTCGAGCCGAAGCGGTTCCTGGTGGTGGATCTCGAACTCGACAACCGCTCCGTCGCCACCAGCAACGTCTTCCTGAACCTGATTACGATCAGGGATGAAGCCGCTCCCGTGCAGCCGAAACCCACCTATTACCTGGCGCGGGACAAGTGGATCGCGAGCGCAATCAATCCGAACATGCCGGAAAAGCTGGTCGCGGCCTGGGAATGGCCGGCGGATCGCCCGGAACCGGCGACGCTTTCGCTGTCCATCGGCAAACAGATCTACAAGCCGCGTGACAACCTCTACGGCGCACCCAATTGGTTCGACGACGGCGAGGCCGCGGTGGTGGAATTGCCGGTCACGCAAGCTGCGGAGACGAAGGAACAATGATGTCGGCTCTTCGCACGCTGCTGATCTGTGTGCTTGCGATTGCAACGCTCTATGCGATGCGAAACAGCACGCCCGGCTACGGCGATATCACCGCGCCGATCGCCATTCGAGGCGCGGTCGGCGAACGGGTGGAAACCCGGGACTTCGCCTTCGGCGCAGCCAACGTGCACCTGGCGCGCCAGGTCAAGGTCGAGAGCTTCGGGCGTGTCAAGGACTACTCCACATCCGGCGTCTGGCTGATCATCGAGGGCGCGGCCGTCGCCAAGACGGAAACGATGACGTTGACGTCGGCGGATTGGCTGGCAGGCAATGGTCTGCGCTACGAGCTTAGCCAGCGGTTCTCGACCGTGCCCGGCTATCTGCCGACGGAGCGGCTCGAACCGGGCCTGCCGAGGCCGGTGCTTCTCGCCTTCGAGCTTCCCGAGGCGGCCGTGGACAAAGGCACGCTGCTCGTCGCCCGCAGTCTCGTCATGCCGCTCGCCGAGGAACTCTCGATTGCGCTCGGCGACAAGAAGCCGGCCGATATCAAGCCGTCCGTCACCATCGCCCGCAGTGCCAGCGGCACGCCCTGGACGCTGGCCGCGCGATGAGGAAGAGAATGCGATGAGCGAGAAGCGCACATTCTGGACCTGCCTGCTGGTGCTGATCGTCGCGCTTCCGGCCGCCTTCGTCGTCCGCGCATGGGAAAGCCTTCGCGAGAGCCAATGGCTGGCAGCGGGCAGGGCGGAGATCGTCGTCGCGGATGGAGCGCCGCAGGCCTTCGCCGGCGGGCAATGGAAGCTGCTGGACATGAGGCGTCTGCCGCGCACCGACGACGCGCGCGTCATCCTCGCCGAATTCGAGGCATCGCCTACCGAGCCCGCGATCTTGTCGCAGGGCGCCTGCCGCGTCCGGCTGGTCGACGGGAAGGGACGCCGCTTCGAACCCGTCACCCTGACCGAGCCGATCGTGCGCAAGATGTACCCGGAGGTGGCCGAGCGTCCGCGCTGCGGTGTGCTGGCCTTTGCCGATGCCAAGGACGGCGCCGTGGTTCGCATGGCCGAGAGCTTCATCGTTCCTGCAGACGCGCGCGACCTTTTGCTCCGGATCGAGTTTCCGGGCGCCAGCGACGAGACGCTGGTCTTCAAGTGGACGCGAAGCTGACTTCGGCCTTCTCTGCCTGGCGCGAAACCGCATGCTCAAGCATTGCCGCCAGCAAGGCGATGCGCAGCGCATCGAGCAGGATGCCGCCATCGAGATCGCTGGGACTGCCGATGAAAAGGCTCAATGCGTCGACCACCACCTGCCAGCTCGCCAGATCGCCCATGCCGAGCGTTCGCGTCGCCGCGTACCAGATCCAGGCGCCGAGCCAGGCGATGGCGTTGTAGGCGACGACGAAGGCAAAAAGTGCTGCAAGCCCCGAGCCGAGCGTCAGCTTCAGGCAGGTCCAGATCGGCGCGTAACGGGAGCGGTAGTCGCTGAGGAAGTGGTCGAGAAAATCTGCAATCCACTTGCGAAAGGCTCTGGCCCGACGTGGCCGCGGCGATGGCGGCTTCGTGCGCGGTGCGGGGCTCGAAAGCTCGTAGCCGTTGATGATTGCGGCCATGACGAGCCAGATGATCGGAAGAAGCGCGTAAAAGAACAGGCC
This sequence comes from Ensifer adhaerens, assembly GCF_002007205.1. Taxonomy (GTDB): domain Bacteria; phylum Pseudomonadota; class Alphaproteobacteria; order Rhizobiales; family Rhizobiaceae; genus Ensifer; species Ensifer adhaerens_D. The sequence continues at coordinate 12,160 of NZ_LAZS01000007.1, read as the reverse complement.
CGTGACTTCGCTGTTCCAGTCGGGCTTTCGCAGCTCCACCGGCACGAAGGGTTCGGCGGCATGCGCAATGCCGGTGAAACCGATACCGTTCATGCTCAGGAGCTTGCCGGCACCGAGCCAGGTGATGAGCTGGTCCTTCCAGATGGACAGGCCATAGAGACCGATGAAGATCCAGCTCGCGTCGGCCGCCACGACCAGCAGCCGCCAGAATGGCGCTTCGCTCAGCTTGCTCATGCGTTTTGCGCCCCAGCGCACCAGCCAGCAGAGCGCGATCGAGACAAAAACGCCGCGCGATCCCAGGATGTCGAAGAAGTCTGCCTTCTCGCCGAAGGCGACGGCATGGAGCGCCGAACGCGAGTATTCGCGCACCGTATCGCCGAGGAAGCCCCAGGCGGCATAATAGGCAAAGAACGGCAGGATGGCGGCGGCGGTGACGGCGAGCAGTCTGCGGTCGGCTTTCGGCGCGGTGCTCTCGACACGCGCGGCCGCCGGTTGCTGCCTTAGCGCTTCGAGCGCCGGCAGGCCGGGGCGAAGCACCATGAACATCAGGACGATGACAACGAGCTTCGCCAGAACGACGAAGGAGAGCGTCACCATGCCACCGAGCGGATGCTGCAACCCGATCCAGACCGCCGCACGCATCAGAAGATCATGCGCAATCGCGCCACAGGCGCCGATCAGCAGAAGCTGCGGCCAGAAGCGGGCGAGGAGGCGCCCCATCAGGGCGAAGGGTCCGAGGACTTCGGCGATCGACGTCATGCCGACAACATAGTTGCGTCGGCCGGTGACGACAACCGCGCGCGGCGAGCGGAGAGACAAGGCCCTCCGCCTGGCGCTCTATCAGATGTTGCGGCGCTTGCCTTCGATCAGGTCGAGGACCGCGCGTGCGGCATCGAGCACGTTGGTGCCCGGACCGAAGACCGCCGCTACGCCGTTCTCCATCAGGTAGTCGTAGTCCTGCCGCGGGATGACACCGCCGCAGATGACGATGACGTCTTCGCCACCACGCTTCTTCAGCGCTTCGGCCAACTGCGGCATCAGCGTCTTGTGACCGGCCGCGAGCGAGGAGACGCCGATGACATTGACCTTGCTGGCCAGCGCCATGTCGGCGGCCTCCTCCGGCGTCTGGAACAGCGGCCCGGCAAGAACGTCGAAGCCGATGTCGCCGAAGGCAGATGCGATCACCTTGGCGCCGCGGTCGTGGCCGTCCTGGCCGAGCTTGGCGACCATGATCTTCGGCTTGCGGCCGAGTTTCGCCGAGACTTCTTCGAGGCGCCCCGAGAGCACTTCGAGTTCCGGCTCGCCCTCATAGGCCTTGCCGTAGATCTTGCTGACGACCTTGGGCGTTGCGGCGTGGTCACCGAAGGCGCCGCGCATCGCATCGGAGATTTCGCCGACGGTGGCGCGGGCGCGCGCGGCTTCCACTGCGGCTGCCAGCAGATTGCCTTCGCCTGTCGTGGCGACCTGTGCAACCGCGGTCAAGGTCTCTTTCACCTTCGCGCTGTCGCGCCGCCGCTTCGTTTCCTCGATGCGACGGATCTGCGCAGCGCGCACGGCGCTGTTGTCGATTTCCAGGATGTCGATCGGCTCCTCGTTGTCGAGCCGGTACTTGTTGACGCCGACGATGATCTCCTCGCCCTTGTCGACGGCCGCCTGGCGACGGGTCGCTGCCTCCTCGATCAGCCGCTTCGGCAGGCCGGCATTGACCGCACGGGTCATGCCGCCCATCGCTTCGACCTCTTCGATCAGCGCCCAGGCCTTTTCGGCGAGTTCGTTCGTCAGGCTCTCGACATAGTAGGAGCCGGCGAGCGGATCGACGACCTTGGTGACCCCGGTTTCATGCTGCAGGATCAATTGGGTGTTGCGGGCAATGCGCGCGGAAAACTCCGTCGGCAGCGCGATCGCCTCGTCGAAGGAATTGGTGTGCAGCGATTGCGTACCGCCGAGTGCTGCCGACATCGCCTCAAACGCGGTGCGGATGATGTTGTTGTAGGGATCCTGTTCCTGCAGCGAGACGCCCGAGGTCTGGCAATGGGTGCGCAGCATCAGCGACGACGGCTTCTTCGGCTCGAACTCCTTCATGATCCGGGTCCAGAGCAACCGCGCCGCCCGAAGCTTTGCCGCCTCCATGAAGAAGTTCATGCCGATCGCGAAGAAGAACGAAAGCCGCCCGGCGAACTCGTCGACGTTCAGCCCCTTGGCGAGCGCCGCCCGCACATATTCGCGCCCGTCAGCGAGCGTGAAGGCGAGTTCCTGCACGAGCGTCGCGCCCGCCTCCTGCATATGATAGCCGGAGATCGAGATCGAATTGAACTTCGGCATCTCCTTGGCCGTGTACTCGATGATATCGGCGACGATGCGCATCGAGGGTTCCGGCGGGTAGATGTAGGTGTTGCGGACCATGAACTCCTTGAGGATGTCGTTCTGGATGGTCCCCGAGAGCTTGTCGCGCGAAACGCCCTGTTCCTCGCCGGCAACGATGAAGGAGGCGAGGATCGGAATGACCGCGCCGTTCATGGTCATCGAGACCGACATCTCGTCGAGTGGAATGCCGTCGAACAGGATTTTCATGTCCTCGACCGAGTCGATCGCAACCCCTGCCTTGCCGACATCGCCTTCGACGCGCGGATGATCGCTGTCGTAGCCCCGATGGGTCGCAAGGTCGAAGGCGACCGAGAGACCCTTCTGTCCGGCTGCAAGGTTCTTCCGGTAAAAGGCGTTGGAGGCTTCTGCCGTTGAGAAGCCGGCATATTGCCGGATCGTCCAGGGCCGGCCGGCATACATGGTCGCGCGCGGGCCGCGCACGAAGGGCTCGAAGCCGGGCAGCGACGTGAGATGATCGAAGCCGTCGAGGTCAGCGGCCGTGTAAAGCGGCTTTACCGCAATACCCTCGGGCGTCTGCCAAGTGAGGCTTTCCGGCGCTGCCTTGAGCTCGCGCTCGGCGAGCGTTTCCCAGTCCTTGATGGTCTTGTCAGCCATGGGCGTTACTCCATTCGCAAAGCGTGTTCGGAAGGTGGGCGGTGGCACCCCCCTCTGTCCTGCCGGACATCTCCCCCACAAGGGGGGAGATCGACGATCCGCTATGTCCCATTCCATCGGCAATCCGATGCGTGTCCAAGTACCTCCAGCGGCGATGGCGCTGTGAGGCAAAACCGTGCCACAGGTCGATCTCCCCCCTTGTGGGGGAGATGCCCGGCAGGGCAGAGGGGGGTATCACCCGGAGCGCTTCCATCACTCGAATTCCATGATCAGTTCGTCGACGGCAAGGCTGGCGCCGGCTGAGACCGCCACGCGCTTGACCACGGCCTTCTTCTCGGCGCGCAGGATGTTTTCCATCTTCATCGCTTCGACGACGGCGAGCGCCTGACCGGCCTCGACCGTGTCGCCGGCCTTGACCGTGACCGAGGTGATGACACCCGGCATCGGGCAGAGCAGCATGCGCGACATGTCCGGTGGCAGCTTCTTCGGCATCAGCCGTGCCAGTTCCGCAACGCGCGGGTTCCTGACACGCGTGATGACGTCGATGCCGCGCCAGCGGAGCCGGATGGCGGTGCCGACCAGATCGACCTTGATACTCAAGGGTTCATTGTCGATGTTGAAGGTGGCAAGCGTGCGACCGGGCGCCCAGTCGCCGGCGATCGTCAGCGAAGAGCCGTCGGCAAAGCGCACATAGGAACCGTCGGCGGAAGCACCTGCGGTCACGGCAATGTCGTGGTCGCTAAGGCTGACCACCCAATCATGGCCGACGATGCGGCGGTGATTGCCGATCGTGCCGGAAATCTGGCTGGCACGCTCCTGCAGCGCCTGATTGACCGAAACCGCAATGGCGGCGAGCTTGCGAAGCGACTGCTCGTCGGCCGCAACACCGTGGAAGCCGTCGGCGAACTCCTCGGCGATATAGGCGGTGGTCAGCCGGCCGTCGCGGAAGCGCTGCTGCTGCATGACGGCTGCGAGGAACGGCAGGTTGTGACCTATACCTTCCACCTCGAACCGGTCGAGCGCATCGGCCATGGCTTCGACTGCCGCCTGCCGGTCCGGTGCCCAGGTGCAGAGCTTGGCGATCATCGGGTCGTAGAACATCGAGATCTCGCCGCCCTCGAAGACGCCGGTGTCGTTGCGCGTCACCGTGCCGTTGTCGCCTGTGCCTTCGATCGGCGGACGATAGCGCGTAAGCCGACCGATCGACGGCAGGAAATTGCGATAGGGGTCTTCGGCATAGAGCCGGCTTTCGATCGCCCAGCCGTTGAGCTTCACGTCGCCCTGGCCGAAGGCGAGCTTTTCGCCGCTAGCAACCCGGATCATCTGCTCGACGAGATCGAGCCCGGTGATGAGCTCGGTGACCGGATGCTCCACCTGCAGGCGGGTGTTCATCTCGAGGAAATAGAAGTTGCGCTTGCCGTCGACGATGAACTCGACTGTGCCGGCCGAATGGTAGCCGACGGCCCTGGCGAGCGCGACCGCCTGTTCGCCCATCGCCTTGCGGGTCTCGGCATCAAGGAAGGGCGAGGGGGCTTCCTCGATGACCTTCTGGTTGCGGCGCTGGATCGAGCATTCGCGTTCGCCCAGGTAAAGCGTGTTGCCGTGTTTGTCGCCAAGCACCTGGATCTCGATATGGCGCGGCTCGGTCACGAACTTCTCGATGAAGATGCGGTCGTCGCCGAAAGCGTTCTTTGCCTCGTTCTTCGAGGACTGGAAGCCTTCGCGCGCCTCCTGGTCGTTCCAGGCGATGCGCATGCCCTTGCCGCCGCCCCCGGCCGATGCCTTGATCATCACGGGATAGCCGATCGATGCTGCGATCCGGACGGCTTCGTCGGCATCCTCGATCAGGCCCATATGGCCCGGAACCGTGGAAACGCCGGCCTCGGCGGCGAGCTTCTTGGAGGTGATCTTGTCGCCCATTGCCCGGATGGCTCCGACAGGCGGGCCGATGAAGGCGACGCCTTCCTTCTCCAACGCCTCGGCAAAGGCGGCGTTTTCCGAAAGGAAACCGTAGCCCGGATGAACCGCATCGGCGCCGGTCTTGCGGATCGCGTCGATGATCTTGTCGATGACGATATAGGACTGGGCCGACGGCGAAGGGCCGATATGCACGGCCTCATCCGCCATGCGCACATGCATGGCCTCGCGGTCGGCGTCGGAATAGACCGCAACCGTCGCGATGCCGAGCTTCTTCGCGGTCTTGATGACACGGCAGGCGATTTCACCACGGTTGGCGATGAGGATTTTCTTGAACATCTCGTTTCTTTCTCACCTGGCGTCAGCGTTTGAACTTGCGGCGATAGGGCAGAAGCGCGATCGACGATGCCGCAGCCGCACCGCCGAAAAGCAGCGCGAAAGGCACGACGACCATGAGCGTGGCGAGCACCGGGCTCGTCGAGCGGGCGATATGGGTGCCGACCGCGCCGATATTGAGCCAGATCAGCACCCCGGCCGTTATGGCGCCGATCGCAACGCCGATCAGCGCGTTGACCGTCATGTAGCGCAGCATCTGCCAGTGGTCGCGTCGGGCCTCTTCCGGTGTCATCACGCGCTCCGGCTCCCGTTCCATCGTCGCCTCCATCAGAGCGGGATCGTGTCGTGCTTGCGCCAGCGGACATCGACCTGCTTGTTGCGCAGCGACGCGAAGGCGCGGGCGATGCGGCGACGCGACGAATGCGGCATGATCACCTCGTCGATGAAGCCGCGCTCGGCCGCCACGAACGGATTGGCGAAACGCTCCTCGTATTCTTTCGTACGTGCGGCGATCTTCTCGGCATCGCCGAGCTCCGAGCGGTAGAGGATCTCGGTCGCCCCCTTGGCGCCCATCACGGCGATCTCGGCGGTCGGCCAGGCATAGTTGACGTCGGCGCCGATATGTTTCGAGGCCATGACGTCATAGGCGCCGCCATAGGCCTTGCGGGTAATCAGCGTCACCATCGGCACGGTCGCCTGGCTATAGGCAAAGAGCAGCTTGGCGCCGTGCTTGATGACACCACCATATTCCTGGGCGGTGCCGGGCAGGAAACCGGGAACGTCGACCAGCGTCAGGATCGGGATCGAGAAGGCATCGCAGAAGCGCACGAAACGCGCGGCCTTGCGCGAGCTGTCGATGTCGAGGCAGCCGGCGAGCACCATCGGCTGGTTGGCGACGACGCCGACCGTCTGGCCCTCCATGCGAATGAAGCCGGTGATGATGTTGCGGGCAAAGCTCTGCTGCAGTTCGAAAAAATCACCTTCGTCGGCAAGCGCCAGGATCAATTCCTTCATATCGTAGGGCTTGGTGGCGCTGTCGGGGATCAGGCTGTCGAGCCGCATTTCGAGCCGCGACGGATCGTCGTGGAAGGGGCGGACCGGCGGTTTCTCGCGGTTGTTGAGCGGCAGGAAATCGAAGAGCAGCCGGGTCGCCTCCAGCGCTTCGATGTCGTTTTCGTAGGCGCCGTCGGCGACCGAGGACTTCGAGGTGTGGGTGCGCGCGCCGCCGAGTTCTTCCGCCGTGACGATCTCGTTGGTTACGGTCTTCACGACGTCGGGGCCGGTCACGAACATGTAGGAGCTATCACGGACCATGAAGATGAAGTCGGTCATGGCGGGCGAATAGACGGCGCCGCCGGCGCAGGGGCCCATGATGACGGAGATCTGCGGGATGACGCCGGACGCCTCGGCATTGCGGCGGAAGACCTCGGCATAGCCGGCAAGCGAGGCAACGCCTTCCTGGATGCGGGCACCGCCACTGTCGTTGAGGCCGATGACCGGGGCGCCGTTGCGCACGGCCATATCCATGATCTTGCAGATCTTCTGGGCATGGGTTTCCGACAGCGAACCGCCGAGCACCGTGAAGTCCTGGGAAAAGACATAGACCTGGCGGCCGTTGATCGTGCCCCAGCCAGTCACGACGCCGTCGCCGGCGACCTTCTGGCTCTCCATGCCGAAATCGACGCAGCGGTGCGTGACATACATGTCGTATTCTTCGAAGGAGCCGTCATCGAGCAGCACTTCGATGCGTTCGCGCGCCGTCAGCTTGCCCTTGCCGTGCTGGGCGTCGATGCGCCGCTGGCCGCCGCCGGCCCTTGCTTCCGCCCGGCGGGCCTCGACCTGTTCTAGTATGGCGCGCATGGTGCTCTCCCGGATTTTCTAAGTGCCCGTCTTTGTGAACGATTGTGCAGAGGCGCTTCGAGCTTCGCAATAGCGTCGAAGACCGGATGGAAAAACGTCCCTTCATGTGCAAATGTGAAATAGAGAAATTTGTGAAACGTAAATTGCAAAGTTGCAAACATGGCGATCGGCAAGCTCTATATCGGCCGCAAGGTCAGGGAATTGCGGGAGGCGAACAAGGCGACGCAAGGCCAGTTCGCCGAGCGCATCGGCATTTCCACCAGCTATCTCAACCAGATCGAGAACAACCAGCGGCCTGTTTCGGCGGCGGTGCTTCTGGCGCTCGCCGAAAAATTCCAGATCGACATCGCCGAGCTTTCGACCGGTGAAGGCGATCGCCTGCTTTCGGCGCTGTCGGAGGCGCTGAGCGATCCCCTGTTCGAGACCTATTCGGCGAGCCTGCAGGAGCTGAAGCTCGTGGCCCAGAACGCGCCGGGCCTCGCGCATGCGCTGATCACGTGCCACCAGGCCTATCGCCGCAACAGCGAGCAGCTTGCGAGCATCGACGACACGATCGGCCGCGGTGGGCCCTTCGTCGAGACGACCCCTTACGAGGAGGTCCGCGATTTCTTCCATTTCGTCGACAACTACATTCATGAGATCGATATCCTTGCGGAGCGCTTGGCAAGCGAACTCGGGCTCGGCGAGGGCGACAATCATGCCGCACTCGCAAGCTATCTGGAGCAGCGCCACGGGGTGCGGGTGGTGCGCGGCGCTGCCGGCGACGAGGCGATCCGCCGCTTCGACCCGCGCGCCCGGATCCTGACGCTCAACCCTTACGCGCCGGCCGCGACGCGCGACTTCCAGATCGCCCTGCAGATCGCCCAGCTCCATGCCCGCGAAGAGATCGACCGGGTGGCCGGCAGCGCCGGCTTCCGCACGGAAGAAGCCTATGAGATCTGTCGCATCGGCCTGCAGAACTATTTTGCCGGCGCGCTGATCCTGTCCTACCAGACGTTTTCGAAGGCCGCCCGCGATCTCAGGCACGATATCGAACTGCTTGCCGCCCGCTTCGGCGCCTCGCTGGAGCAGGTCTGTCACCGCCTCTCGACCCTTCAGCGGCCCGGGCAAAAGGGCATTCCGATCTTCTTCGCCCGCATCGATCGCGCCGGCAACATCACCAAGCGCCACAGCGCGGCGAAACTGCAATTCGCGCGCTTCGGTGCCGCCTGTCCGCTCTGGAACGTGCATCAGGCCTTCGAGACGCCGGGAAGGATCATTCGGCAACTGGCCGAGACGCCCGATGGCGTGCGCTACCTCTGTCTCGCCACACAGATCACCAAGGGTGGCGGCGGCTTCCGCGCAGCACAACCGCGTTACGCCCTGGCGCTCGGCTGCGAGGTCTCCTATGCCGATGCCTTCGTCTACGCCGACGACATGGATCTCGGAAACCGTGCCGCCTTCGACCCGATCGGCATTTCCTGCCGCATCTGCGAGCGGACGAAGTGCGCGAGCCGCGCCGTTCCGCCTTTGAAACGTCGCCTGATCGTGGACCATGACTTACGCGGCGCTCTGCCGTATCGTCTAAGCGAGAGCTGATGGAGATCTGTTCGTTTTTGAACAGGGCCTGTGAGAAGTTGCATCTGGGCCTGTGCGAAGTTTGATGTAACTAGGCCTTCATCGCCGACAGCGCGGCGCGCCTCATGAGACGCGCAAAGGTCGCTGCAGCACTTTGAGCGGTTGAGGGTTTGAAGGAACCTGCAACCGGTATGCGGTCAGGGAGGACATGCATATGGATTTTCGCCTGTCGGAGGAGCAGGAGGCCATTCGTCAGATGGCGCTCGATTTCGCCCGCGACGAGATCGCCCCTCACGCGATCGACTGGGATCAGCAGAAGCACTTTCCCGTCGACACGCTGCGCGGTGCCGCAGCGCTCGGCATGGCCGGCATCTATGTCCGTGACGATGTCGGCGGCACGGGTCTGACGCGGCTTGACGCGGCGATCATCATCGAGGCGCTGGCGACCGGCTGCCCGGCTGTCGCCTCCTTCATGTCGATCCACAACATGTGCGCCGGCATGATCGATCGTTACGGCACGGACGAGCAGCGGCAGCGGCTGCTGCCCAAGCTTTTAACCATGGACGTGCTTGCGAGTTACTGCCTCACCGAGCCAGGCTCCGGTTCGGACGCGGCGGCCCTGAAGACCAAGGCGGTCAAGGACGGCGACAGCTACGTGTTGACCGGCCAGAAGCAGTTCATCTCCGGCGCCGGTGAATCCGGCCTTTATGTGATCATGGCGCGCACCGGCGAAGATGGCCCCAAGGGTATTTCGACCTTCATCGTCGAGAAAGATGCGCCGGGCCTGACCTTCGGCGCCAATGAGAAGAAGATGGGCTGGCACGTGCAGCCGACCCGCGCTGTCATGCTCGACGGCGTGCGCGTACCCGCGGAAAACCGCCTGGGCGCTGACGGCGACGGCTTCAAGATTGCCATGGGTGGGCTCGATGGCGGTCGCTTGAACATCGCCGCTGCGTCACTCGGCGGCGCTCAATCGGCCTTCGAAAAGGCGCTAGCCTACGTTCAGGAGCGGCGCGCCTTCGGCAAGGCGATCGGCGAATTCCAGGCGCTGCAGTTCCGGCTGGCCGATATGGCGACCGATCTCGAAATCGCCCGCACTTTCCTCTGGCGTGCCGCCTCGGCGCTCGATGCGGGCGACCCGGAAGCGACGAAGCTCTGCGCCATGGCCAAGCGCTTCGTCACCGATCGTTGCTTTGCTGTTGCCAACGACGCGCTGCAGCTTCATGGCGGCTATGGCTATCTCGCAGATTATGGCGTCGAGAAGATTGTCAGAGACCTCCGGGTGCACCAGATCCTGGAAGGCACGAACGAGATCATGCGCCTCATCGTTGCGCGTTCGCTTATCGGTCGGAAATAGGCCAGAAACAGGAAAGACCCCTCATGGAAATGCAGACGCCAGCGCCGGAAGTCATCGTCGAGCGCCAGGGTGCGCTTGGCCGCATCCGGCTCAACCGGACGCGCGCGCTCAACAGCCTCAACGTGCCGATGATCCGGTTGATCGCTGAAGCGCTGACCGCGTTCGAAAACGACCCGGCGGTGGCCGCTGTTCTTGTCACCGGCGAGGGCGAGCGCGGGCTTTGCGCCGGTGGTGATATCCGCATGATCTATGAGAGCGGTCGCGAACGCCCGGAGGAGGGCGCCCAGTTCTGGCGCGAGGAATTCGTCGTCAACAGCCGCATCTCCAGCTACCGCAAACCCTATGTCGCCATTATGGACGGCATCGTCATGGGCGGCGGCGTCGGGATTTCGGCCCATGGCAGCCACCGTCTCGTCACTGAGCGCACCCGGCTTGCAATGCCGGAAACCGGCATCGGCTATTTCCCGGATGTCGGCGCCAGCTGGCTTTTGCCGAAGGCTCCCGGCGAGTTCGGCACCTATCTGGGGCTGACCGGCCGGGATATCGTTGCTGCAGACGCGATCCATGCCCGGCTTGCCGACAGTTTTGTCGCCTCGGACAGGCTGGAAGCGCTTACCAGCGACCTCGCGAATTTGCCGTCCACGGCAGGCGCGGCCGATGTTGGTGCGGTGATTGCAAAGTTTTCGTCGAATGCACCGATAACGCCGCTACACGGCCACCTCGGTCTGATCGAGCGCTGCTTTGCCTTCGATACGGTTGAAGAGATCCTGTCGGCGCTTACGGCTGACGGTTCCGATTTCGCCAAGGAAACGCTGGCGCTCTTGAACTCCCGTTCCGCGCTCAGCATGAAGCTGACGCTCGATCTCCTGCGCGCCGGCCGCCAAAGCGCATCGCTGAACGAATGCCTCGAACGGGAATATTCCGCGACGCTCGGAATGCTCGGAAATCCCGACTTCTACGAGGGCGTGCGTGCCGCTGTCATCGACAAGGACCGCAACCCGAAATGGTCGGTGGGCTTGGCCGACGTCACGCCCGGGATGCTCGCGCGGTTTGCGAACAAGGATCACCCGCCACTGTTCTAGCGCCGGAGGATGGGCGCCTTTCGGCCTGGCCGAGTTTCAATGCGAGGAGGAATGACATGACGAAGATCGCCTTTATCGGGCTCGGCAACATGGGCGGGCCGATGGCCGCCAATCTGGTGAAGGCGGGACATGCTGTCACCGGCTTCGACCTGTCTGAAGCCTCGCGCAATGCCGCAGCAAGGACCGGCGTTTCCGTCGCCGGCTCGATTGCGCACGCGGTGCGTGGCGCCGAATGCGTGATCACCATGCTGCCGGCCGGCGCCCATGTCCTCTATGTCTGGGACGAGCTTCTCGGTTTCGTCGATCCGGGCACGCTTTTGATCGACAGTTCGACGATCGACGTCGACAGCGCCCGCAAGGCGCATGCGCTCGCCGAAAAGATCGGCTGCCCCTCGCTCGATGCGCCGGTTTCCGGCGGGACCGGAGGGGCTGCGGCCGGAACGCTGACCTTCATGGTCGGCGGTAGCGACGAGGCCTTTTCGCGCGGCAAACCCCTGCTCGATGCCATGGGCAAGAAGATCGTCCATTGCGGTGGAACCGGCGCGGGGCAGGCGGCAAAGATCTGCAACAACATGATCCTCGGCATTTCCATGGCCGGCGTTTGCGAGGCCTTTGTGCTGGCGGAACGGCTCGGCCTGTCGCACCAGGCGCTGTTCGACGTGGCTTCGACGTCGTCCGGCCAGTGCTGGTCGCTGACGAGCTATTGCCCGGTGCCGGGACCGGTCGCTACGTCGCCGGCCAACAACGACTACAAGCCGGGTTTTGCAGCCAGCCTGATGCTGAAGGATCTGAAGCTGTCACAGCAGGCCGCAAGTGCCGCCGGCGCGTCGACGCCGATGGGCGCTCAGGCAGCCCAGCTTTATTCGATGTTCGAGAAACTAGGACATGGTGGCGAGGACTTTTCCGCCCTGATCCGGCTGCTGCGCGGCAACGATGAAGCAAAGGCAGGCTGACCCGCCTTCGACGATGGATTTTCGCCCGTCTAAGCGGGCGAAATACGACGCTCCCGACTGTTGATAGATATTATCGTTTAATTTCAACTGGTTGTTAGATTTATGTCGGAGCTGTGAAA
>NZ_LAZS01000006.1 GCF_002007205.1 Ensifer adhaerens | reverse complement strand
TGACGTTCTGGGGTAACAAAGCAAGGCCCAACCAGCGCGAAGCGCGCTCGGCGCCAGCACAACACCAAGTGCTTATCACTCTTGCCGCTGCGCCGCGATCACCTCAGCCAGAATTCGATTGAGCGCATCGGGCCGCTCCAAGGGAACATAATGACCGCAATCGGGGATGATACGCAGATGCCCATCGAGGGCGGCTTCCGCCTGGGAGGCGCTGATCTTTGGCCCGGGAGCGATGTCGTCCCCACCGCTGACGATCGTGATTCGGCCGGGAAACGCGCAGAGGCAATCATCCCGGCTCGGTCTCGTGTGGAACACGCTGACCCCGCGGGCGATCTCACCGGGTGAATGCCGCAGTGCCATCTTCTTCGCCTGGTCGATCACGGCGGCGCTCGTGGCGCGTGAGAACAACGGCGCCCAGTAGGTTTCCCAGGCCGCCTCCAGGCCATGCTCCTCGATCACCCGAAGAGCGCGTGTGTGGAAAGCCGGATCGGGCCGATGTCTCGCTTTCGTGCCAATGAGCACGAGAGAAGATACCCGTTCGGGCGCGATCATCGCGACCTCGAGTGCGCAGGATCCGCCGACGGAACAGCCGACCACGATGATGTTGTCGCCCTTGACCGGTTCGAGCGCGGCCCGCGCCCAGTCGTGAAGGGTCTCGCCTGCGCAATAGAGGCTTGGCGCATGGGATGCACCCGGCAGGAGACGCATCTGCTCTGCCCACATCGAGCCGTCGAGCGGCAAGGCGTGCAGCAACAGAAGCTCGGGCGCCGACTTTGGTCGCGGCCGCTTGGCGGGACTGGTGGTCATCAAAGCACTATGGGACAGCCGCCGGCAAAGGGGCAATCCGGGTGTGAAAAAAGCGGTTCATGACAAGGACGATCTGGAGTCACGTACCGTCAGGAAAACGTGGCCGCTCTCGATGTCGTGCGGCTGCGCTGGACAATCGCGTAAAAATAGAAACTATCGCCGTTACCGAAAACAGAGTCGAAACGCGGCTCGGACGCGGCGGGGAGTGGTGCTGCATGAGTTATGAGGGAACCTTGCAAGTTCAGCGAAATCGACCCGCCTACGCGCTTTTTTTTGTCTGTGCCGGCCTGGCAATCCTCGGCAGCCTGCTTTCCGCCTCGGACGATTCTTTCTGGCGCTGGCTGCATTATCTGACGAAACCGACGGCGACCCTGTTGCTTCTGGTCGCGGTGTTGCGAACGATCTCCCAAGCACCCAGCGCCTACGCCTGGGCGGTCGCCATCGGCCTCGTCTTCGCGGCAGCCGGCGACATCTTCCTCATGCTGCCGGGTGATTATTTCCTGGCGGGCCTTGTCTGCTTCCTGCTGACCCATTGCGCCTATATCTATGCGCTCACCCGTGATGCCAAATTTGCCGAAAGCAAAGGTATCTTCGCGGCCTTTGCCCTCGTTGCGCTCGCCGTTGTCGGTGGGCTCTGGACCTCGCTTCCTGCGGAAATGCGCATTCCCGTCATCATCTACGCGCTGGCGCTTGGCGCCATGGCAGCCCAGGCCATTTCCCGCGCCCGACAGCTTTCGGGAACGCCTGAGGCAATGGCTGCACGGCTCGCCGCCTATGGCGGCCTGTTGTTCCTGATCAGCGACAGCATTCTCGCCTATGGCCGTTTCCGCTTCGCAATCCCGTTCAACGCGCTCTGGGTGCTCGGCACCTATTATGCCGCCCAATGGCTCTTTGCCCGCTCGACCGATGATCACCTCCGCTGACAACTCTTCAGACCTTCGTGCCACCTTCGACCGCCTGCGTGCGGCCTGGCGCGACAATCGGCCGTCCGTCGAGCAGCGCCGCGCGGACCTGAGCCGGCTCAGGGATCGCCTGCGCACCCGCATGGAGGAGATGTGCCAGGCGATCGATCAGGATTTCGGCCATCGCGCGCGGCATGAGACATTGCTTGGCGAAGGTGGCGTCGTGCTCTCGGAAATCGACCACACGCTGGCGAAGCTCAACCATTGGGTTCGGCCGGAACGGCGAAAAGCCGGCTGGAAGCTATGGCCGGCGAAGGCCGAAGTGCGCTTCGTGCCGCTCGGTGTCGTCGGCATCATTTCGCCGTGGAACTATCCGGTCAACCTGGCGCTTGCCCCGCTGGTGGCGGCGATCGCAGCCGGCAACCACGTGCACCTGAAGCCGGCCGAACACACGCCGCGCACCGCGGAATTCCTTCGCTCGCTGCTTGCCGAAGTCTTTCCCGAGACGCGGGTGGCGGTCGCACTCGGGTCGGCGGAGCTTTCGGCCGCCTTCTCGGCACTGCCCTTCGATCATCTGTTCTTCACCGGCTCGACCGCCGTCGGCCGCAAGGTGATGGCGGCGGCCGCGCTGAACCTGACGCCCGTCACGCTGGAGCTCGGCGGCAAATCGCCGGCAATCGTCGGCGAAGCCGCGGATCTGGCCAAGGCCGCCACACGCATCGCAACCGGCAAGTTCTTCAATGCCGGGCAGACCTGTATCGCGCCCGACTATGTCCTGATCCATGAAGGCAAGCGCGACGCCTTCATCGACTTGCTGAAACGGGAAATCGCAGCCCGTTATCGTTCGAAGCGCGGCCTTAACGATTACACGTCGATCATCAATGACGGCCAGCACGAGCGCCTGAAGCGGCTGATTGCGGATGCCGAGGCGCGCGGCCATAAGGTCGTTCCCCTTCTCGAAGGCACAGAGGGCACCGCGGCGCGTCCGCGCATCCTGCCGCCAACCCTGGTCCTCAATCCGGACCGCGACAGCGCCGTCATGGCCGAAGAAATTTTTGGGCCGATTCTTCCCATCGTCAGTTGCGCTTCCATCGAGGAGGCTATAGCCTATGTGCTCGGTCGCGACCGCCCGCTTGCACTTTATTGCTTCAGTCGCGACAACGCTGAGATCGAGGCCGTCCTGTCACGTGTTGTTGCAGGCGGGGTTTGCGTCAACGACACGCTCTACCAGTTCGGCTGCAATGACCTGCCTTTCGGAGGCGTCGGCGCCAGCGGCATGGGCCACTATCACGGGCGCGACGGTTTCCGGACCTTCTCCGAGGCGATGCCGGTCTTGAGAAAACTTGATCCGGCGCCGAGCGACCTGGTGAAGCCGCCCTATCGGGGCATTGCCGACTGGGTCATCCGCTTCCTGTCGCGATAATTCGCCAAAAAATCTGCATTCAGGCAGCAATTTGGCCTTGTAGCTCTAGTTGCTAGAGGTCGTAGCCTTGCTTCAGAATTTGCAAGGAGCAGGTTATGGCGAGCACTATTCGGGAAGCCCGTTATCGCGTCGAAGGCATGGATTGCGCGTCCTGCGCGTCCAAGATCGATACGGCGGTGCGCAGGCTTTCGGGCGTCGAGGACGTGTCGGTTTCGGTATCGGCGGGCACCATGTCGGTCAGGTTTGCCGATGAGAACGATCTGGCGACCTCCATTGTGAGCAAGGTCGGAAAACTCGGTTATCGCCTGCATCCGATCAAGTCCGGCCAGGCGCCGGAGCGGAAAGCGGCACATGTCTGCTCCGGGCACGCTCACGATCATGATCACCACCATGACCACGACCACAATGACGACGGTCACAGTCACGCTCACGATCATGCCCATGATCATGGGCATCGACACGGTGACGACGCCCGTGATCACGCGGGCAACACCGGCCAGAAGGGCGAGACCGCGGCAGCGGCGATGGGGCTGCACGGCCACGACCATGGCCCGACGAGCGGTCCCTGGTGGAAATCGGGCAAGGGCAAGCTGACGATCGCCAGCGGCCTTGCGCTGATCGCCGCCTATGCCGTCGGCAAGACGATTCCGGCGACCGAGCCCTGGATCTTCACGCTGGCCATGCTCGTCGGTCTCCTGCCGATTGCGCGCCGCGCCTTTGCTGCCGCGACCATGGGCACGCCCTTTTCGATCGAGATGCTGATGACGATCGCCGCCGTCGGCGCGGTCTTCATCGGTGCGACGGAAGAGGCGGCCATGGTCGTGCTGCTGTTCCTGATCGGCGAGTTGTTGGAAGGCGTGGCCGCCGGCAAGGCCCGCGCCAGCATCCAGTCGCTGACGGCACTTGTCCCGAAATCCGCCTTTGTCGAACGCGATGGCCGGCTGGACGAAGTGACCGCCGAGGCGCTCCGCGTCGGCGCCGTCATTCTCGTACGCCCCGGCGACCGTATCCCGGCCGATGGCGTCATTCTGTCCGGTGAAAGCGCTGTCGACGAAGCGCCGGTGACCGGAGAGAGCACGCCGGTGCGCAAGGAAGTCGATGACACCGTGGTTGCGGGTACTGTCAATGGCTCCGGCGCGCTGCGCGTCCGGGTCACGGCCGCCGCTGCCGACAACACCATCGCGCGCATCGTCCGCATGGTGGAGGAGGCGCAGGAAAGCAAGGCACCGACCGAGCGCTTCATCGACCGTTTCTCCCGCTACTATACGCCGGGTGTCGTCGTCGTTGCGGCGCTGGTTGCCGTGCTTCCGCCGCTTCTCTGGGGCGGCTCCTGGGATGAGTGGATCTACAAGGGTCTCGCGATCCTCTTGATCGGCTGCCCCTGTGCGCTGGTCATCTCGACGCCAGCGGCGATCGCCGCCAGCCTTTCGTCCGGCGCAAGGCGCGGGCTGCTGATGAAGGGCGGCGCCGTGCTGGAGAATGTCGGCAAGGTCACGGCCGCCGCCTTCGACAAGACCGGAACGCTCACCGAGGGCAAACCGCAGGTGACCGATATCGTCGGCTTCGGCCGGTCGCAGGCTGAGGTCTTGCGCCTGGCGGCAGCACTTGAGCAGGGCTCCAGCCATCCGCTTGCCCGTGCCATCCTGGAGCGCAGCACGGCCGATGGGGTCGCCATTCCCAGTATCGCAACCGTGAATGCGGTCGGCGGCAAAGGGCTCGAAGGCACCGTCGAAGGCATCGCGCTGTTCTTCGGCTCGCCCAAGGCCGCCGCCGAGCGCGCGCCCATGACGGCGGAGGAAAAGGCGCGCGTCGCCGCCCTCAACGACGAAGGCAAGACGGTTTCGGTGCTGGTGGCCGGGGGCCACATCGCCGGCGCCATCGCCATGCGCGACGAACCGCGGCCGGATGCGGCGGTGGGTGTGAAAGCACTGACCGATGCCGGCCTGCGCGTTGTCATGCTCACCGGCGACAACCGCCGCACGGCCGAAGCGATCGGCCGCCAGTTCGGCATGGAGGTTCGCGCCGAGCTGCTGCCCGAGGACAAGCAGCGCATCGTGCGCGAATTGAAGGCGGAAGGCTTCAACGTCGCCAAGATCGGTGACGGCATCAACGACGCGCCGGCGCTGGCGGCTGCCGATATCGGCATCGCCATGGGCGGCGGCACGGACGTGGCGCTGGAAACGGCGGATGCGGCCGTTTTACATGGCCGGGTGGGCGATGTGGCGGCGATGATCCGGCTCTCCCGCTCGACCATGCGCAACATCGTCCAGAACATCACTATCGCGCTCGGCCTGAAGGCTGTCTTCCTGGTGACAACGATCATCGGCGTCACCGGCCTTTGGCCGGCCATCCTTGCCGACACCGGCGCCACCGTGCTTGTCACGATGAACGCGCTCAGGCTGCTTCGCCCCGTGCGCGCTGCCTGAACCATCCAGGCCTCCCAAGAAGAGAACCGGCGGCACCCGTTGTCGCCGGTTTTTCGCGTCCAAGTGCCTGTGTATATTCACGCTGGACTCTCACCAGCGATCTGATGAGAGTATAAGGAGATCACGGTTGAGGGCTTTCGCCCCGAAAAATCGATGATAAACTTAGACCAAATGGTAAAAAAATCGCCGGCACGGTTTCTGGGAAGAATGCCGAAGCGGGCCAGTTTGGGGATCGCAAGGCCAATATGGACAATATTGCCATCGAGCTGCGTGGGATCGACAAGAGTTTCGGTCCGGTCCACGCCAACAAGAACATCAATCTAAAGGTCCGAAAAGGGACGATCCACGGCATCATCGGCGAAAACGGTGCGGGAAAATCGACCCTGATGTCGATCCTCTACGGCTTCTATCAGGCCGATAGCGGTGAAATCCTCGTCGACGGAAAACCCGTCGCCATCCGCGATCCGAATGCCGCGATCGCCGCCGGCATCGGCATGGTCCACCAGCACTTCATGCTGGTCGAGAATTTCACGGTGCTCGAAAACATCATGCTCGGCGCCGAGGATAGCCAGATCCTCAACAAGGGCATCGCCAAGGCGCGCGTCGAACTGAAGCGGCTGGAGCGCGAATATGCGCTGGAAGTCGATCCGGATGCCGTCATCGAGGAATTGCCCGTTGGCTTGCAGCAGCGCGTCGAGATCCTGAAGGCGCTCTATCGCCGGGCCGATATCCTCATCTTGGACGAACCGACAGGCGTGTTGACGCCGGCCGAGGCCGATCACCTCTTCCGCGTCCTCGGACAGCTGAAGAACCAGGGCAAGACCGTCATCCTCATCACCCACAAGCTGCGCGAGATCATGGCGATCACAGACGAGGTCTCGGTCATGCGCCGCGGCGAGATGGTGGCGACGCGCACGACGGCCGAGACCTCGGTGGAAGAGCTTGCCGAGCTCATGGTCGGTCGTCGCGTCTTGCTGCGTGTCGAAAAGGGCGAGGCCAAGCCCGGTGAGGTGAAGCTTGCGGTCGAAGGCCTGACGGTCAAGGACGGCCGCGGCGTCACCATGGTCGACAACGTCTCCTTCAACCTGAAGGCGGGCGAGATCGTCGGCATCGCCGGTGTTGCTGGCAACGGCCAGTCCGAACTGCTCGAAGCGATCTCCGGCATTCGCCGTGCTGTGTCGGGTTCCGTGCTTCTGAACGGCAAGCCCATCGAGGTCACCGGCCGCGCCGATCCCTCCGAACTGCGTAATCGTGGTCTCGCCCATGTGCCGGAAGACCGCCACCATGTGGGTCTCGTCCTGAAGTTCGAGGAATGCGAAAACGCGATCCTCGGCTACCACCACGACAAGCGCTACCTCAACGGCGTCTTCCTGAACGTCGACGCGATCCGCAAGGATGCCGAGAAGCGCATCGCCGAATACGACATCCGCCCACCGAATCCGCGGCTGAAGACCGCCAACTTTTCCGGTGGCAACCAGCAGAAGATCGTGCTGGCGCGCGAAATGGAGCGCGGCCCCGATGTCCTGATCATCGGCCAGCCGACGCGCGGCGTCGATGTCGGCGCCATCGAATTCATCCATAGACGGATCATCGAGATGCGCGACCAGGGCATGGCTGTCCTCCTGGTCTCCGTCGAACTCGATGAAATCCGCGCCCTGTCGGACCGTATCCTGGTCATGTTCGCCGGCCGTGTGGTCGGTGAACGTGGACCGGACGCGACAGAAGGCGAACTCGGCCTGCTGATGGCCGGCGTTGAAGGCCGCAAGGAGGCCGCAGAATGAGCACCCCCTATGCCAAGCTTCCGGGCTGGGCCGAATATGGCCTCATCCCTCTGATCAACCTCGCCGTTGCCTTCCTCGTTGCCGGTCTTGTCGTGCTGCTCGTCGGTGAAAACCCGCTGGAAGCGGCCTATCACCTGATCAACGGCGCCTTCGGCCGCGGCGAATATCTCGGCTTCACCCTTTACTACGCCACCACCTTCATCTTCACCGGTCTTGCCGTCGCGGTCGCCTTCCATGCCGGCCTCTTCAACATCGGCGGCGAAGGCCAGGCCTATGTCGGCGGTATCGGCGTTGCGCTCGCCTGCCTCTGGCTCGACCAGACGATGCCGTGGTTCGTGGTGTTTCCGCTGGCGATCCTCGGATCCGCCTTCTTCGGCGCCGCCTGGGCCTTCCTGCCCGGCTGGCTGCAGGCCAAGCGCGGCAGCCATATCGTCATCACGACGATCATGTTCAACTTCATCGCCTCGAGCCTGATGGTCTACCTGCTGACGCGCGTGCTGAAGCCGCTCGGCTCGATGTCGCCGCAGACGCGGACCTTCGCCGAAGGCGGACAATTGCCCAAGCTCGACTGGCTGCTTGCGATCTTCGGGTTGGACATCGGCACGGCGCCGTTCAACGTGTCGTTCCTTTTGGCGCTGGTCGCGGCCTTCTGCGTCTGGCTGCTGATCTGGCGGACCAAGCTCGGCTATGAGATGCGCACCATGGGCCACAGTCCTTCGGCCGCGCGTTACGCCGGCATGAGCGAGAGCCGCATCACCGTCATCACCATGATGATCTCGGGTGCGCTTGCCGGCATGATGGCGCTGAACCCGATCATGGGTGAACAGGGGCGCATGCAGCTCGATTTCGTTCAAGGTGCCGGCTTCGTCGGCATCGCCGTGGCGCTGATGGGCCGCTCGCATCCGGCCGGCATCATCCCGGCGGCCGTTCTCTTCGGCATGCTCTATCAGGGCGGCGCCGAGATCTCCTTCGAAATGCCGTCGATCTCGCGTGACATGATCGTCATCATCCAGGGCCTGGTCATTCTCTTTGCCGGTGCGCTCGAAAACATGTTCCGGCCGGCGATCGCCCGGCTGTTCGCGATGCAGAGCCGCCGTGCGGCTGTCGTGGCACAGACCAAGGGAGCTTGAAGCCATGGATTTCTTCCACGTCCTCGTGGTGCTCCTTGAGTCCACCATCCGCGTATCCGTTCCGCTGATCTTTGCAGCGCTGGCAGGGCTCTTCACCGAGCGCGCCGGCATCTTCGACATCGGCCTCGAAGGCAAGATGCTCGGTGCGGCCTTTGCCGCCGGCGCCGTCGCAGCCGTCACCCAGTCCGTGTGGATGGGCCTGCTCGCCGCTATCCTGATCTCGATCGCGCTGTCGCTGGTGCATGGCTACGCCTCGATCACCCAGCGCGGCAACCAGATCGTTTCGGGCGTCGCGATCAACTTCATCGTCGCCGGCTCGACCGTCATTCTCGGCGAAGCCTGGTTCCGCCAGGGGGGCCGCACGCCGGCGCTCGGTGAGGGCGCGCGCTTCCAGACGATCACCTTCCCCTATGCCGACAGTATCCGGGAAATCCCGATCCTCGGCCCGATCTATTCGGACCTGCTTTCCGGACATTTCATCCTGACCTATGTTGCCTTCGCCATGGTTCCGATCAGCTGGTGGATCCTCTATCGAACCCGTTTCGGCCTACGCCTGCGCGCCGTCGGCGAAAATCCGGGCGCAGTCGACACGGCCGGTATTTCGGTGATCTGGATGCGGTATCGCGCCGTCATCTGCTGCGGCATTCTCTGCGGCTTTGCCGGCGCCTATCTGTCGCTGGCCATGACCGCCGGCTTCGTCAAGGGCATGACCGCCGGCAAGGGCTACATCGCGCTCGCGGCGCTGATCTTCGCCAAGTGGCGGCCGTTCAACATCATGCTCGCCTGCCTGCTTTTCGGCTTCCTCGACGCGCTGGCGATCCGTCTGCAGGGCAACCCGCTGCCGCTGATCGGCCAGGTGCCGGTGCAGCTGATGCAGGCGCTGCCCTATATCCTCACCGTGATCCTGCTTGCCGGTTTCATCGGCAAGGCCATCCCGCCGAAGGCCGGCGGCGTCCCCTATGTCAAGGAGCGCTAGAACCATGGAAAAGGAACTGTTCGAAGCCGCGCGTGACGCCATGGCCAAGGCACATGCGCCCTACTCGAAATTTCCGGTCGGCGCGGCGATCCGCGCCGAGGACGGAAAGATCTATACCGGCGCCAACATCGAGAACCTGTCGTTTCCCGAGGGCTGGTGCGCCGAAACCACTGCCATCAGCCATATGGTCATGGCCGGCCAGCGCAAGATCATGGAGGTGGCCGTGATCGCCGAGAAGCTGGCGCTTTGCCCGCCCTGCGGCGGTTGCCGCCAGCGGCTGGCGGAGTTTTCCGGCGCCAGCACGCGCATCTTCCTGTGTGACGAGACCGGCGTGAAAAAGACGCTGGCTCTGTCGGACCTGCTGCCGCACAGCTTCGAGACCGAGATTCTGGGATGACCGCGGCCGCTGAATTGCTGAAGGCCCGGCTCGGCGGTCTTTCTCCGCGCTACGGCATCGTGCTCGGCTCCGGCCTCGGCTCGCTGGTCAAGGCCTTGGACGAGACCTTGCGGCTCTCCTATGCCGACATCCCCGGCTTCCCGGTCAGCAGCGTCTCCGGCCATGCCGGCGAGCTCGTGGCCGGAACGCTCTCGGGCGTGCCGGTCGTCATGCTTTCCGGTCGGGTCCACTACTACGAGCAGGGCGACGCCAATGCGATGCGCCTGCCGCTGGAAACCCTGAAGGCGCTTGGCATCGAGTGCCTGGTGCTGACCAATTCCGCCGGGTCGCTGCGGGAGGATCTGCCGCCGGGATCGGTGATGCGGATTTCCGACCATATCAACTATTCGGGCTTCAACCCGCTGATTGGTGTCGAAAGCGACGACCGCTTCGTCGGCATGACCAATGCCTATGATGCCGATCTTGCCGCTAGAATGCAGGAGAGCGCCGATCGCCTCGGCATTCCGCTCCTCGCCGGCGTCTATATGTGGTTCTCCGGTCCGAGCTTCGAAACGCCGGCGGAGATCCGCATGGCGCGCGTCCTCGGCGCCGACGCCGTCGGCATGTCCACGGTTCCGGAGGTTATCCTCGCGCGCTTCTTCGGCCTCCGGGTCGTCGCCGCATCGGTGATCACCAATTTCGGTGCCGGCATGACCGGTGGCGAGATCAGCCATCACGAGACGAAGGACATGGCGCCGATCGGCGGCAAGCGGCTCGCCGCAATCCTCGCCGAAATGATCGCGGCCGACGCGGTGCGCGGGTGACGATGCTTCCGCAGGAAACCATCAGGCGCAAGCGCAACGGCGAACACCTCGCCCCGGCCGAGATCGCTGATTTCATTCGCGGCCTGTCGGATGGCTCGATCTCCGAAGGGCAGGTCGCCGCCTTCGCCATGGCGGTCTGGTTCTCGGGCATGAGCCGCGAAGAGACCGTGGCGCTGACGCTCGCGATGCGCGACAGCGGCGAAACACTCGACTGGAGTGGCGTTTCACGCCCGATCGCAGACAAGCATTCGACCGGAGGCGTCGGCGATAACGTCTCGCTGATGCTGGCGCCGATCGTTGCCGCCTGCGGCCTCGCCGTGCCGATGATATCGGGACGCGGCCTCGGCCACACCGGCGGCACGCTCGACAAGCTCGAATCGATCCCCGGCTATGATATCCAGCCGTCGGCGGCGGTGTTCCGCAGGACGGTGGACGGGATCGGCTGCGCGATCATCGGCCAGACGGCCAATCTCGCACCGGCCGACAAGCGCCTCTATGCGATCCGCGACGTCACCGCGACCGTTGACTCGGTACCGCTGATCACGGCCTCGATCCTGTCGAAGAAGCTCGCCGCCGGTCTTCAGTCGCTGGTGCTCGACGTCAAGCTCGGCAACGGCTCCTTCATGAGCGACACGCGCGAGGCCGAGATTTTGGCGCGCTCGCTGGTCGACGTCGCCAACGGCGCCGGCGTTCGCACCTCAGCACTTTTGACCGACATGAACGAACCGCTGGCCGACGCCGCCGGCAATGCGCTGGAGATCGACAATTGTCTGGCCTTCCTTCGGGGTGAAAAGAAGGGTACGCGGCTTGAAACGGTCGTGCTGGCTTTTGCCGCCGAAATGCTGGTGGCCGGCGGCGTCGCCGGCAATGCTGAACAGGCAGAAGTCCTGGCGCGAAAAGCGCTTGGCAGCGGTGCGGCGCTGGAACGCTTCGGGAAGATGGTGCATGCGCTGGGCGGCCCCGTCGATTTCGTCGAGCGCTCGGTCGCCTATCTCGGGCGTGCGCCGGTGATCGTTCCGGTTGAAGCCGAGCAGGCCGGTTATCTCGTTGCCTGCGAGACGCGGGAACTGGGTATGGCCGTCATCGCGCTCGGCGGCGGCCGTTCGCATCCGGACGACAGGATCGATCATCGTGTCGGTTTTGACGCGCTGAAGCCGCTCGGAACACGGGTGGAGAAGGGTGACGTGATCGCCTTCGTTCACGCCGCCGACGAGGACGCTGCGGCAGCGGCCCGACGTCGCCTGTTGGAGCTCTATACGATCGACGACGTCGAACCGGAGAAAAGATCGCCGATCCTGGCGAAGATCACCTGACGAGGTGCAGAGCGCGGTCCTCGACGCGGAAGGACGACAATCGGTTGAGAAAGGTCATGCCGATCAGCGTGCCGGAGAGCGCCTTGTCCGGCAGCACCAGCGCCTGCACGTCACGCACCGATATGCCGCCGATCTCAATACGGCCGAGCGTGGCCGGAGCTGCCCCGACGACGCCGTTGGCGGTGCTGACGCGCGCCGCCGTAAAGTCGAGCGCACCCGGAGAAATTCCGAGCCGCCGCGCGGTCGAAAGGTTGATGGCGATCGCACTGGCACCGGTATCGACCAGTCCGCGCTCTGTTCGCCCATTGATGCGAAAGGTGCCGAAGAAGTGGCCTCTCTCGTCGGCGTCGAGCACGACGCTGCGTCCCATCGCGTATTTTGCGGTGCTCGTCGGCGGCGCTGCAAGCTCCTTCGCGGCCTTTCCGTTGTCCTCTCGGGACAGGAAGGTGGTCGCGAGATTGGGGACGACCATTGCCGCGACTGCCGCAGCGCCGGCCAATGTCAGTAGACGGACGAGCATCGAAACCACCTCTCGATCGAACAGATGCTCGCACGAGTAGAACGGATGGCGCCTAAGACGGCATGAAAAAACCGCCGGGATCCGGCGGTTTTTTCATCGGCTTCAGATCCTGGTTAAGGATCAGGAAATCACTTGGTGCCGTACATGCGGTCGCCGGCGTCACCGAGGCCCGGCATGATGTAGCCGAGCTCGTTGAGGTGGCTGTCGATCGAAGCGGTGAAGATCGGCACGTCGGGGTGCGCGCTCTGGAAATTGCGGATGCCTTCGGGAGCGGCGAGGAGGCAGAGGAAGCGCATGTTTTTGGCGCCGCGCTCCTTCAGCTTGTCGATCGCCGCGATCGAGGAATTGCCGGTGGCAAGCATCGGGTCGACGACGATGATCAGGCGCTCCGACAGGCTTTCCGGTGCCTTGAAGTAGTATTCGACCGCCTCCAGCGTCTCATGGTCGCGATAGACGCCGATATGGGAGACGCGGGCCGAAGGCACGAGTTCGAGCATGCCTTCGAGCAGCCCGTTGCCGGCGCGGAGAATCGAGGCGAAGACAAGCTTCTTGCCTTCGAGGATCGGCGAGTCGATTTCCTGCAGCGGCGTTTCGATGCGCTCCATCGTCAGTTCGAGATCGCGCGTCACCTCGTAGCAGAGCAGCGTCGAAATTTCCCGGAGAAGCCGGCGGAAACCCGCGGTCGAGGTCTCCTTCTTGCGCATGATGGTCAGCTTGTGTTGCACAAGCGGGTGATCGATCACTGTAACGCCGTTCATGGCTCACCTTTCCGGATTTTTTGTATCCGTCCTTTTTCCATGGAATGCGTCGTCGCCGCAAGGGTATTGGCCGGCCGGAGACCGTCATCCCCAGCCGGCAAATCGTGACCTGCGGCCCCTAGATCCGCGCGAGCAGCCGCTGGCGCGTAGCCTCGTCGACAAAGGCGGCTTCGATCGCGGTCCGGGTCATGGCGTTGATCTCATCGTCGCTGAAACCCATCACCGCCGATGCGATGTCGTATTCCTGTGCGAGCGACGTATGGAAGAACGGCGGGTCGTCGGAGTTGAGCGTCACGCGCACGCCCGCCTCGTGCAGCGCTCGGAGCGGATGCGAGGCGAAATCCGGGAAGACCTGCAGTGAGATGTTGGAGCCCGGGCAGACCTCGAGCACCACACCGGCGTCGGCTAGACGCCCCACCAGATCGATGTCTTCGATCGCCCGGACACCGTGGCTGATGCGCGACGGGCGCACGTGGTCGAGCGCGTCGCGCACGCTGAAGGCGCCCGAGAGTTCGCCCGCATGGATCGTCAGCCCGAGGCCGGCGTCACGCACGATGTCGAAGGCGCGCGCGAAGTCGGCGACCTTGTGCATGCGTTCCTCGCCGGCAAGGTTGAAGCCGGTGACGAGCGCGTGCTCGCGCCTGGCCGCGAACTCGGCGGTCTTGATCACCGATTCCGGGCCGAGGTGGCGGATGCCCGTGATCAGCATGCGCGATTCGATGCCGGTCTTCTGCCGGGCGGCCTCCATGCCGGCCGCAAGCCCTTCCAGATAGGCGTGGGCACCTAGGCCGATCGTGTTGCCGTGGTCGGGCGAAACGATGATTTCGCTATAGATCGTTCCGGCCTCGGCAAGTTCGGTCAGATAGGCTTCCGCCAGCAGCGCGTAGTCTTCCTGGGTGCGAAACAGCGAGGCGATGGCATCGTAGCACTTCACGAAGCTGGTGAAGTCTTCCCAGACGTAGGTCTTGTCGCGGATGATCGCGCTGGTGTCGAGACCGTATTTTTCGGCCTGAGCCAAAGCCAGTTCGGGCGGCGTTGCGCCCTCGATATGGCAATGCAGTTCCGCCTTCTTCAGATGTGCGGTCAAATCAGGCTTCTCCCATGGTGGCCCGGCGCGATGCCTAGATGTTTGGCGACGGTTTCGCCGATATGCGTGAAGGTGTTGGCGACGCCGAGCGAGCGGCTGCGCAGCGACGGCCCGAACATCAGCACCGGGACGCGCTCGCGCGTGTGGTCGGTGCCGCGCCAGGTCGGGTCGCAGCCGTGGTCGGCCGTCAGGATGACGATGTCATGGGGCTGCAGGCGACGGTCGAGATCCGGCAGGCGCGCGTCGAAGGCCTCGAGTGCCGCCGCATAGCCGGCGACGTCGCGGCGATGGCCATAGAGCATGTCGAAATCGACGAAATTGGTGAAGACCAGGCTGCCGTCCTCGGCATCGTCGATGGCTGCGATGCTTGCGTCGAACAGCGCCATGTTGCCGTCGGCCTTGGTCAGCTTCGTCACGCCCTGGTGGGCGAAGATGTCGCCGATCTTGCCGATGGCGTGAACCGTGCGTCCGGCCTCCGACAGCCGGTCGAGGACCGTCGGTTCCGGCGGCAGCACGGAAAAGTCGCGCCGGTTGCCGGTGCGGACAAAGGTCTGCGGGCTCGTGCCGACGAAGGGGCGGGCGATGACGCGGCCGATGTTGTAGTCGTCGAGAAGGCGGCGGACGATCAGGCAAAGCTCGAGCAGTCGGTCGAGGCCGAAGCTCTGCTCGTGCGCCGCGATCTGGAAGACCGAGTCCGACGACGTGTAGCAGATCGGCTTGCCGCTGCGCATATGTTCTTCGCCGTGGCGCGCGATGATGTCGGTGCCGGATGCATGGCAATTGCCGAGGATGCCGGGGATGTTGGCCTCGCGGCAGATCGCTTCGACGAGTTCCGGTGGAAAGGCGTCGCCTTCGGCGGAGAAGTAGCCCCAGTCGAACATGACGGGGGTTCCGGCGATTTCCCAATGACCGGAGGGCGTGTCCTTACCGCGCGACACTTCGCTCGCAGCGCCATAGGCGCCGTAGACGCGATTGGGCACCGGCATGCCCTGGGGAATACTACCGGTCGCAAGCTTGGCCGCATGCATGAGCCCGAGCGCCGACATGTTCGGCAGGCTGAGCGGTCCTTCGCGCAAACCTGCCCGATCGGCGGCGCCAGCGGCGCAGGACTCGGCGATATGGCCAAGCGTGTTGGCCCCGAGATCGCCGAAGGCTTCGGCGTCCGGCGCTCCGCCTATGCCAAAGGAATCGAGAACGAATAGAAATGCACGCGCCATGATGCACCTGACAGCGGGCGCGATAGTCGCGGCCCGAAAACTTCGTGGAGGCGCCGGCGCCCTTCTAGGGGGCCAGCGCAATCTCGAAGGGATAGCGCCGCTCGGTGCTCAATGCAATTGCGTCGGACGACTGTCCGATCAGCAATCCGAGCATTTTATCGGCTGGGAAAGGCGCGCGTGGAAGTAAGCCGTCTCGGAGATATCGATGGTCTTCGCCGTGGCCTGAAGACCAGACGCATAGACCAAAAGCTCGTGTGGCACGATCAGTTCGGTGCGAATGACAAAGGACTGGCTGACCGCGAACTGACCGGGCAGGGAAACCTTCGTGTTCGCGGTGTAGGGCGTGCCGCCGCGTTGATCGCGCGACCACCGGATCGTGCCCTCATTGCTGTTCGTGACCTCGATGCCGGTGATCTTCAGCGTGTAGTTGGCGTTTCCGTAGGGCGCCAGGATGCTCTTGGCGATGTTCGACATGTTGGCGAGGAAGGCCTTGTTGACCTCCGTCTGTTGCGCGACGATGTCGGCGGTCGCACTTGCGGCGCGCGCGGTCTTGCCGGCAACGGTAAAGCCGACCGAGAGTTCGAACGCGCTGAGATAGGCCACTACCAGCAGCGGCGCGACGATCGCGAATTCGACGGCGCCGACGCCGCTTCGGTCGCGCCGCAGCGCGCCGAGGGCATTGGTGATCGGCTTGAGGCGCAGGATTTCTAACGCGGAATACGGGCTCACGGGCGCCTCACTCGCTCTCGTTTCGGAAGGTGGTGGTCGCCACCATGAGATAGTCCTTCGGCATGCTTGAACCGGCGGGCCGCAGGTTGGTGATGAACGGCCGGACGAGGTCCGTGTACACGCTCCAGCGATAATAGGCGCGAAGCATGTTGAAGGATCCGGGGCCGCCCGGGGCAAACTTGAAGCCGCTCGTGTCGATGTCGGTCGAATCGGCCTTCCGCGGGATCAGCACGGGAAACTTGCTGAGGTCGTTGACCGCCTTGACGTCCAGGAAGAATCGCGAGGGCTGGCCGGCTTCGGTGGCCGAGCACTTCATCAGAACCGAGATCTCCTCGCAGAATGCCTGGCGGAACTCGATCTCGCTCATATCGGTCGGTTTACCCTGCTGGAAGGTAATCTGGCCGGTGCGGACCTTGCGCGCCATCGTCTCGGTTGCGTTCGCCAGCAGCTGGTCGCCGTAGAAGGCCGCAAAGGTTTCAAGCGAGGCGAAGATCACCACGAAAAAGGGGAGTGCGAGGATGGCGAACTCGATGCTCGTCGTGCCCTTGCGGTTGCGAAGGAAGCGACTGAAAATGCCTTTTCGCCTGTTTTCGGCCGCCTCGATCGGCAACCCCATGCCCTGCTCGATGTTCATTGCACCGTCCCATCATGTTACGCCAGACGGGCGGCACATTATGAGGCAACCGTTGATATTTCGTTCAAAGGGATCATGCACATTTTAACGAATCACGGGCTTTGGACCCATAAAAATCAATTGGTGCTACCTGCGGTTTTGCGATCCGCATGGCGCTCGCAATTTGGCGTGCAGGAAAGAACGGTGCGCGACGTCTGTTTATAGACGCGCACCGTGTTGCCCTCGTCGATCGAAACCAGGATTCGTTCGTCGACCATGGCGTTGCCATCCTGATCGAGGATGACCAGATTGGTCGTGCCGAAGTTGCGGCCGGTAATGACGATCGTACGCGCATCCGCGACCGTTGCGTCCGCCACCTCGGCGTTGCCGATGATGACCTTGCTGATCGGCCGATCGAGCTTCAACACGCGCGCGTGATCCATATACACGCGCATTATGTCGCTTTCGGCGGCGGCTGCGGCCGATGGGACGAGGGCGGCGATCGCGAAGGCGAATATGGCGGCGCGGCCGGCCGCGGATGGCGTGGTCATGGCGGGTCCCTGAGGTGGTGGTCAGGCCATACTTACCGGTCTTGGTGAATGAACCGTTAAGTCGGTCTTGTCGGGACTTTGCGCAGGCTTCGCCGTTTTCTGTTCGTTTACCCAAAAATCAGGGACGTCTCGTTAACCTTCAGGTAACCGCCTTCCTTAAGTCGATGGCAATGCGCCAGGACTAGTTTGAGGTTCATCCGATCAACGGCAACAGTTGGCGGAAGTGCTGAACAACAAACGTGAAGTAGGAGAATCATCATGAAGAAGATTTTTGCCCGTCTGATGAAGGACGAGTCCGGCGCGACCGCCATCGAATACGGCCTGATCGCAGCCCTCATCTCGGTTGCCCTGATCGCTGGTGCCAGCACCCTCGGCAACGCGTTGAACGAAGCATTCGATGGCATCGGTGATCGCGTCGGGACGGAAACGAGTGGCGTGAGAGGCTAAGTAAGAACCTGAGGTGGAGCCGCCCCTTAAGGCGGCTCCACAGCTATCTGGACTCCTGAGAGCAACGAAGGTTGCGTGTACTCACCTCGGAGGCGGGGACCCATGACCGAGGCTGCGATCTTTGTGATTTTCCCCTTTTGCCTGGGGTTTGCAGCGTTTTCCGACCTGCTGACGATGACGATCCCCAACCGTGTCTCCGCGATCCTGCTGGGCGCCTTCTTCCTCGTTGCACCGATGGCGGGACTGGGCTTTGCCGAGATCGGCCTGCATCTGGCCGCTGCCGCACTCGTCTTTGTCGTATGCTTTGTCCTGTTTGCCACCAACGTTATGGGCGGCGGCGATGCGAAGCTGCTGACGGCCAGCGCCCTCTGGTTCGGCATGACGCCGTCGTTGACGGCCTTTCTGCTCTACGTCTCGATCTTTGGCGGCCTGCTGACGCTTGCGGTACTCTTGCTGCGCCGACAGGAGAACACGATTCTCGCGAGCGGCATTCCCTTCCCGCATCTGCTTCTGACGGCCAAGAAAATTCCTTACGGGATAGCGATCGCGCTTGGCGGCTTTGCCGCCTACCCCTCGTCGCCGCTCGTGGAAGCGGCTTTTGCGCGGCTCTCTTGAGAGGCCCCTGCGCGCCGACGATCAGCTTTCGTTAACCGCCCTCATAAGTAATCCGTTAACCATAATTACACCAATTCCTGATCAATCTGAGCCTGGCATTCTTTCGGGGCTCGGAAACAATCATGAAACCGGTTCGCATCATCATACTGGCAGTGGCCGTTCTTTCGGCTGCGATGGCCGGTCTTTTGGCGATGAAGCTGACGCGCGCCCCTGCGCCGCATCTGGCTGAACCGGTCGTCGAGCGCGCGCCCTCCGTCAATGTGCTTGTCGCCAGCAAGAGCCTGCCCGTCGGGTCGAGACTGGGCGGTGACTCCATCCACTGGATGGCCTGGCCGAAGGACGGGGTGGTCGATGGCGTCATTACCGAAGAAAATCAGCCGTCGGCGATCGACGATCTGAGCGGCGCGGTCGTGCGCCTGCCGATCTTCAACGGCGAACCGGTGCGCCGCGAAAAAGTCGCAGACAGTTCCAGCCGCATCATGTCGTCGCTGCTGCCGGCGGGCAAGCGTGCCGTCGCGACCGAAATCACCGTCGCCACCGGTGCCGGCGGTTTCATCCTGCCGAACGACCGTGTCGACGTGATCATGGTGCGCAAGGGCGACGGCGAGCTCTACCTGACCGAAACCGTGCTCAGCAATGTGCGCGTACTCGCGATCGACCAGCAGGTCGAGGAGAAGGACGACGGCACGAAGGCGGTGGTCGGAACCACGGCCACGCTGGAACTGACCCCCGACCAGTCGAAGGTGATGACGGTCGCGCAGCAAATGGCGGAACGCATTTCGCTGGCGCTCAGAAGCGTCGCGGATGCGCAGGAGCCCGACACGGACGCCGCGGACTATCTGCTGAGCGGCGACGGCCAACCGAACATTCAGGTCATCAAGTCCGGTTCCATCGTCAAGAGTGATGGCTCGGTCGGCCAGGCACAGCAATAAGCAGCAGCAAGAAACACGAGCGGGAACCAGGTTAGAACGGGGCACAAGGTGAAACGGAGCGGAAATACATTTCGGGCGTCTGTCGCAGCCGGCCTATCATTCTGCCTGGCGGTTACCGGCATGTATCTGCCGGCGCCGACGGTGGCACTGGCGGCTGCGTCTTCGGTCGTGCGGATCGTCGAGAGTGGTCCCGGCGCGAAGAAGAAGGTGAGCCTCGGCTTGAACAAAGCCGTGGTCGTCGATTTGCCTGCCGACGCGCATGACATCCTCGTCGCCGACCCGACGCTCGCCGACGCCGTGACCCGCACCTCGCGACGCATCTACCTCTTCGGAAAGTCCGTCGGCCAAACCAACATCTTCGTCTTCGGCCCCAACGGCGAGGAGATCGTTTCCCTCGACATCGAGGTCGAGCGCGACATCGCCAACCTCCAATCCAACCTGCGCCGCTTCATTCCGGACGCCGACATCAACGTCGAGATCATCTCGGACAACATCGTCCTGACCGGGACCGTGCGCACGCCGCTCGATTCCAGCCGAGCGGTCGACCTCGCCAAGGCCTTCCTCCAGGGCGGTGAGGCGACCACGCGCAATATCACCGCCCAGGGCAACAATGGTGACGCCGACATCTTCGCCGAAGACCGGCAGGTGTCGCAGATCGTCAACCTGCTGACCATCGATGGCGACGACCAGGTCAATCTCAAGGTCACCGTGGCCGAGGTCAGCCGGCAGGTCCTGAAACAGCTCGGCTTCAACGGCCGCGTCGGCGACGGAGAAAGCGGCATCGCCTTCCGCAACCCGGCCAACCTTGGCGACGCGGTCGGCGTCGGCGTGAACGCCATCATTAGCAAGACCGTCGGCGGCACCACGATCTCCAGTTACATCAACGCGATGGAGCAGGCCGGCGTGATGCGGACGCTCGCTGAGCCGAGCCTCACGGCGATTTCGGGACAGGAAGCCAAGTTCTATGTCGGCGGCGAGTTCCGCCTGGCGGGAACGCAAGAAGTCCGGGAAGACTCAGTCACTCGCGAAGTCAATGATGTCGAATATGGTATCCGCCTGAACTTCAAGCCGGTCGTGCTCGGGCCTGGGCGCATCAGCCTGAAGATCGAGACGAACGTTTCCGAGCCGACCTACGAGGGTTCCGTCGTCACCGGCAACGGCAGAACCACCATCCCCGGCAACACCTTCCTCGGGATTCGCAAGCGCGAGGCCTCCACCAGCGTCGAACTGCCGTCCGGCGGCTCGATCGTGATCGCCGGTCTCGTTCAGGACAATATTCGCCAGGCGATGTCCGGTCTGCCGGGTGCGGCGAAGATCCCGATCCTCGGAACCCTCTTCCGCAGCAAGGACTTCGTGCGCAACGAGACCGAACTGGTCATCATCGCCACGCCCTACCTGGTTCGCCCGGTCGCCAGAAGCGCGATTGCCCGGCCCGATGATAATTTCAACCCGGTCAACGATCTCGACAGCTTCTTCCTCGGCCGCGTGAACCGCATCTACGGCCGGCCGGAGGCAGCGGCGCCTGCGGGCCGCTACCACGGCAACGTTGGCTTCATCTACAAATAGGCTGGGTCATGACGCTTCGAACCGATTCCCACGCGAATTCCGAAAGGCCGAATGCCATGTCCTCAAGCCCGTCCAGAGTATTGCTTCGTCGTACGAGCCGGGCGGCCGTCCTGGCGCTGGCCGGCGCCTTGCTCGCCGGTTGCGGCACGAAGGACAACCTTGCGACCGGCTCCATCCCCGACGACTACCGCACCCGACATCCGATCGTGCTTGCCGAAGGCGAACGCGTCATCGATATCCCGATCGCCTCGGGCGATCGCCGTCTGACCCAGGGCACGCGTGACGTCATCGCCGGTTTTGCGGCCGA
This sequence comes from Ensifer adhaerens, assembly GCF_002007205.1. Classification (GTDB taxonomy): domain Bacteria; phylum Pseudomonadota; class Alphaproteobacteria; order Rhizobiales; family Rhizobiaceae; genus Ensifer; species Ensifer adhaerens_D. Next base: position 1,068,200 of record NZ_LAZS01000006.1, on the reverse strand, counting down.
CTATCGCAATTCGGCAAGCGGCGTCGTGCAGATCATGATGCCGCGCGGTGCGGCCAACAGCCACGCAGCCCAGGCGATGCGCCGGGAAATCCGCGGCGTGCTCGCTGCCGCCGGCGTGCCGGCCAAAAGGTTGCTGGAGACGAGCTACGATGCCGGACCCTATGGCGACGCGGCACCCATCCGCCTGAGCTATGTGGCGATTACCGCGCAGACGGGGCCTTGCGGCACTTGGCCGGAGGACCTGAACCTCAACACCCTGGAAAACAACAACTACTACAACTTCGGCTGCGCCTCGCAATCGAACCTTGCGGCCCAGCTTGCCAACCCCACGGACCTCCTCGGTCCGCGCCAGATGTCGCCGATCGACGCCACGCAGCGCGGCAAGGTGATCTCGGATTGGCGTGGAACCGAGAAGAAGGGCGGCTCGACCGTCCCCACCAACTGATATCGGCTGGATGAAGAGATGAGCACGATCGATTACAGGATCGAGACCGGCGGCGACAGGGACGAACCGTCCTTCGATGCGCGTATGAGCGACCTGGAACAGGTTCGGCCGCTGCCGCGGATTTCGATCCATGCGTTCTGCGAAAGCAACGCGATGCTGCGGCTGATGGAGCGGTGCGGGCAGGATCGGCGCATGGCGAAGGTGAGCCTGCGCATCAACAGCGGCAGCATCGATGCTGCCGCAAACATGTTTGCAACCGTATCGACGCCCAACCTCATCATTCTCGAGACGACGACGGAGCCGCAGTCGCTGCTGGCGGAACTGGCGCCGCTGGCGGAGGTCTGCGACCCGAGCACCAAGGTGATCCTCGTCGGCAAGCACAACGATATCGGGCTCTACCGCGACCTCATCCGCAACGGCATCTCCGAATACATGGTCGCGCCGGTGTCGATGCCGGACATTCTGACTGCCGTATCGGCAATCTTCGTCGATCCCGATGCGGAGCCGCTCGGTCGCAGCATCGCCTTCATCGGCGCGAAGGGTGGCTGCGGCTCGTCCGTGATCGCGCACAATTGCGCCTGGGGCATCTCCAGCCTGTTCTCGACCGAGACTATCCTTGCCGACCTCGACCTGCCCTATGGCACCGCCAACATCGACTTCGACCAGGATCCGCCGCAGGGCATTGCCGAGGCGGTCTTTGCGCCGGAGCGCCTGGACGAAGTGTTCCTCGATCGCCTGCTGACCAAGTGCTCCGAACACCTTTCGCTGCTTGCCGCCCCTTCGATGCTCGACCGTGCCTATGATTTCGAGACCGGAGCTTTCCACCCGATCCTCGAGATCCTGCAGCGCAGCGCCCCGGTTTCCGTTCTCGACATTCCGCATCTGTGGACCGACTGGACGCGGTCCGTGCTTGGCGAGGCCGACGAAGTGGTGATCACGGCCATCCCCGATCTTGCGAGCCTGCGCAACGCCAAGAACCTGCTCGACGCGATGAAGAAGCTGCGTCCCAACGACAAGCCGCCGCACCTGGTGCTGAACCAGGTCGGCATGCCGAAACGTCCGGAGATCGCCGCGAACGAGTTCTGCGATTCCCTGGAAATCGAAGCGGCCGCCATCATTCCCTTCGACGCAGCCCTGTTCGGCAATGCGTCGAATAGCGGCCGGATGATCGCCGAGATCGACAAGAAGGCGCCCGCCGCCGAAACCTTCTCGCAGCTTGCACATCTTCTGACCGGCCGTGTGACGATGAAGAAGGCCCGGCGTGGCGGCCTTGGCAAGATGCTCGCAGCGCTCGGCAGGAAATAGGACGTAGGGTTACTGAGATGTTTGGCAAACGCGGAAACGAAGGCTTCGGCAAAGGCGGCACCCCGGGTTCCGCCCCTCCGCCGATCGTGACTGCGGTGCAGGCGCCGGTCGTCGAGCGCGCCGTCCCGGTTCTGGCCGATACACCGTCCGCAGGTTCGAGGGCGCAGCCGCCGGCCCCGCCGGCACGGCGGCGTCAGGCGCGTACGGAAGACTACTACGACACGAAATCGCAGGTCTTTTCCGCGCTGATCGATACGATCGATCTGTCGCAGCTCGCCAAGCTCGACACCGAGAGCGCGCGCGAGGAAATCCGCGATATCGTCAACGACATCATCACCATCAAGAACTTCGCGATGTCGATCTCCGAGCAGGAGGAACTGCTCGATGACATCTGCAACGACGTTCTGGGCTATGGTCCGCTCGAGCCACTGCTCGCCCGTGACGACATCGCCGACATCATGGTCAACGGTGCCGGCCAGACCTTCATCGAAGTCGCCGGCAAGGTCCAGGAATCGGAGATCCGGTTCCGCGACAACGCGCAGCTGCTTTCGATCTGCCAGCGCATCGTCGGCCAGGTCGGCCGCCGCGTCGACGAATCGAGCCCGATCTGCGACGCCCGCCTGCCGGATGGATCCCGCGTCAACGTCATCGCCCCGCCGCTCGCCATCGACGGCACGGCGCTGACCATCCGCAAGTTCAAGAAGGACAAGCTGACGCTCGAGCAGCTCGTCCGCTTCGGTTCGATCACACCCGAGGGCGCCGTTCTCCTGCAGATCATCGGCCGCGTCCGCTGCAACATCGTCATTTCGGGCGGCACCGGTTCGGGCAAGACGACGCTGCTCAACTGCCTGACGCGCTACATCGACACGGACGAGCGGGTGATCACCTGCGAAGACACCGCCGAGCTGCAACTGCAGCAGCCGCATGTCGTGCGCCTCGAAACCCGCCCGCCGAACATCGAAGGCGAGGGCGAGATCACCATGCGCGATCTCATCAAGAACTGCCTGCGCATGCGGCCGGAGCGGATCATCGTCGGCGAAGTGCGCGGAGCGGAGGTCTTCGACCTGCTCCAGGCGATGAACACCGGCCACGACGGGTCGATGGGAACCATCCACGCCAACACGCCGCGCGAATGCCTGAGCCGTATGGAATCGATGATCGCGCTTGGCGGTTACACGCTGCCGGCCAAGACCGTGCGCGAGATCATCTCAGGCTCGGTGGACGTGATCATCCAGGCCTCCCGCCTTCGCGACGGCTCGCGCCGCATCACCCACGTTACCGAGGTCGTGGGGATGGAGGGCGATGTGATCATCACGCAGGACCTGATGCGTTACGAGATCGACGGCGAGGATGCAGGCGGACGGATCATCGGCCGCCACGTTTCGACCGGCATCGGCCGGCCGCATTTCTGGGACCGCGCCCGCTACTTCAACGAGGACAAGCGGCTGGCCGCGACCCTCGACGCGATGGACAAGGGCTAGGAGCTGCGATGTTCGGGATAGACATCACCGTCCTGGCGTTGGCCGCCCTGGTCGCCATTTCGGCGGCCGCACTTGCCTACGGCCTGCTGTTCTCGCGCATCGAAAGCGAAAAGAAGGCGGAAGGCCGGGTGCGCAGGATCAGCGCCGCGGAAACCGACCGTGCCAAGGTGAAGGCCGCGCGTGACCGCGTGAGCGAACTGTCGAAACGGCGAAAATCCGTCCAGGATTCGCTGAAGGAACTGGAAAAGAAACAGCAGGAGCGCTCGACCAAGGCAGCACCTTCGATGAAGGTGCGACTGACCCAGGCGGACCTGTCGGTCTCCATCGAGCGCTTCTACCTGTTCAGCGCGCTCTTCGGCCTGTTCGCCTTTCTGCTCGTGCTGATGCTGGGAACCGGGGTCGCCGTCGGCGTCGGCATCGCCCTGATTGCAGCTCTCGGCCTGCCGCGCTGGCTTGTCGGCTTCCTGATCAAGCGCCGCTGCAAGAAGTTCCTCGAAGAGTTCCCCAATGCGCTCGAAGTCATGGTTCGCTCGATCAAATCGGGGCTTCCCCTCAACGACGCGCTGCGCCTCATCGCCTCGGACGGCCAGGAGCCGGTAAGGACGGAGTTTCGTCGCGTGGTGGAATCCCAGCAGGTCGGCTTGAGCGTGTCCGAGGCCTGCGCCCGCATGGTCAACAGCATCCCGCTGCCGGAGGTGAATTTCTTCGCCATCGTGATCAGCATCCAGGCGCAGGCAGGTGGCAACCTGTCCGAAGCCCTCGGCAACCTGTCGAAGGTTCTGCGCGAGCGCAAGAAGATGCGGGCGAAGGTCAGCGCCATGTCGATGGAGGCCAAGGCGTCGGCCTGCATCATCGGCTCCCTGCCGTTTATCGTCGCGCTTTTGGTTCACCTGACATCGCCAGCCTACCTGATGGTGCTGTTCACCGACCCGCGCGGTCATCTGATCATCGGTGCCGGCCTGTTCTGGATGAGCATCGGCATTTGGGTGATGCGCAACATGATCAACTTCGACATCTGAGGGGCGTCGATGAGCACGAACCTGATCAAGACCCTGACAGATCCCAACGTCGTCATCGCCGTTCTGGTTTCACTCGCCGTGCTCGCGACCTTCTATTCGTTGATCGTGCCGTTGTTCGAGCGCGGCGACCTCGGCAAGCGGATGAAGTCGGTTGCAACCGAACGCGAGCAGATCCGGGCACGCGAACGCGCACGGCTTGCCGCCGAAGTTCAAAACGGCAGGGCGAACCTGCGCGGGCAGAACAACGCCTCCATCCGGCAGATCGTCGAACGCCTCAACCTGCGCTCCGCCCTCGTCGACGACAACACGGTCAACCGCTTGAAAATGGCCGGCTTCCGCTCGCAGAACGCTCTCAACACTTTCCTGTTCGCGCGCTTCTGCCTGCCCTTCCTGTTCCTGCTCGTCGCGCTCGTCTATATCTTCGTGCTCGGCAACTTTGTCGACAAACCGTTCATGGTGCGGCTGTTCTTTGCGATCGGGTTTGCCTATCTGGGCTTCTACGCGCCGAACATCGTCGTGACCAACGCCATCTCCAAGCGCCAGGCGTCGATACGCCGGGCCTGGCCGGATGCACTGGATCTCTTGCTGATCTGCGTCGAATCGGGCGTGTCGATGGAACTGGGCATGCGTCGTGTCGCCGACGAGGTGGCTTCGCAGTCGCAGCCGCTTGCGGAAGAGCTGGTGCTGACGACGGCGGAACTGTCGTTCCTGCCCGAGCGCCGGGCGGCGCTTGAAAACTTCGGGCAGCGCACCGGTCTCGAAGAGGTCAAATCCGTGGTCCAGGCGCTGATCCAGGCGGACCGCTACGGCACGCCGATCGCCCAGGCCCTGCGCGTCCTTGCGCAGGAAAGTCGCGACCAGCGCATGACGGCCGCCGAGAAGAAGGCCGCAGCCCTGCCGCCGAAGCTGACCGTGCCGATGATCCTCTTCTTCCTGCCGGTGCTGGTCGCCGTCATTCTTGGACCGGCAGGCATTCAGGTCGCCGACAAGTTCTAGGTCACAGCGACCGAAGGCGTTCCGGTTGTCATTCCCTCTGAAAGTACCGAACGCATGCGACCATGTCGCCCGACATTCCGGCGGCGCGGCGATCGCTTCTCAATAGTAATCGGCCGGGAAGATTGCTTGGGCGCTCGGCTGGACCAGGCGAGCCGTGCAGGTCCGCGCGGCGGTCCCCGAGTGACGATAAATCGGAAGCCCAAAGCGCCGGGCGTGTGCCTGAAGCGTCGCGACGCGGCCTAGTTGGCGACCTTCTTTTCGTCGGCCTTGGCGAGCTCTTTCCATGCGCCCTGCTGTGAAAGCATCGAGCGCAGGTAGGCGACGTTTGCTTCCGCCTGTTCGCTGGAAAGCTCCTGGCGGGCGATCGTCTCGGCTTCCTGGAAGCGTCCCTGAAGGCCGACGGCGAGCGCAAGGTTCTGGCGCACGCTGCTGTCGGCGCCGGGCTGGCTGGCCGCCGACTTGAGATAGGTTTCGGCCGTACGGAGATCCTTGGTCAGGAGGTAGGACATGCCGAGATTGGAGAGCACCGACGGTTCGTTCGGCTTGAGATCGAGGGCTTCACGATAGCGCAGGCGCGCTTCCTGTGCGCGGCCCAGCTGGTCGAGGATCGCGCCCTCGGCCGATTTCAGCTTCCAGTCCGGCCGGTCCGGCGTCTGCGCCCGGCCGATCGTCGCAAGCGCCTGTTCGAGCTGGCCGGCGGCGGCCTGTGCCTTGCCGTAGGCGCCGAGCACCTCACGGTCGGCCGGATGGTTGATTGCGACCTGCTGCATCACGGCGAGCGCCTGCTCGTTGCGGCCGGTCATGCGCAGCAGATTGGCGTAGTTGAGCCCCGCTTCGCGGTCTTTCGGATTTTTCTCATAGGCCTGGCCGATGCTTTCGGCCGCCTGGGACAATTCGGTCGCCGTCATCGACTGCACGGGCCTCGACGTCCGCGAGATCGAGCCCGTCGTCAGTTCCTTCTTCGGCTGGTTGGCGCAGCCCGCAAGCGACAGCGCCAGCAGCGCGAGGGCAGCACCCTGGCACAGGCGAGCGGCGTTGAAGGATGAGATCGTGCGTTTGGCCATAGGTGTCCCCAGCATGCATTCGCGCACCTGAACTTCAGACAACACCGGCGCAACTTTCACTCCAGCAATAATCTGTTAACCCTAACAGAGCGTTAATGTCGCGATTCATCTCTGTCAGCCGAGGACTTTCATGGCTCCCTATCAGTTCATCGAGCGGCCGTCGCCGTTCAACACCAGCGCCGGCAAGACCCTGCCGATCTTCGCCGTCACGCCGGCGCATATCGAGACGGGGACGATCGACCCGATCGCTTTGGACTGGGCGCGCAAGGCTGGCTTCACGGCCGAATCCGGCGCGGTGCTGTTGATCCCGTCCGCCGACGGCCATCTCGGCGGCGCGCTCTTCGGCCTCGGCAGCAACCCGTCTGAAGCGCCGTTCCTTGCCGGCAAGCTGGCGCGGGCGCTGCCGGCGGGCAAGTGGCACATCGAGACCGCGCCGCTCACCGCCAACCGGCTGGCGCTCGGCTACGGCCTCGGCTCCTATCGCTTCGAGCGCTACAAGTCCGCCAAGGGCGAACCGCCGACGCTGCTGATCCCCGCCGACGCGGACGCGACCGACATCAAGCGCCAGCTCGCCGGCGTGTTCCTGGCGCGCGACCTCATCAACACGCCGACCAACGACATGGGGCCGGAAGCGCTCGAAGGCGCATTCCGCGCGCTCGCCGCCCATTACAAAGCCGACGTTTCGGTCATTACCGGTGAGGCGCTGCTGACGCAGAACTTCCCGCTGGTTCATACCGTCGGCCGCGCCAGCGCCGAGGCTCCGCGCCTGCTGGAACTGCGCTGGGGCAAGAAGGGCCACAAGAAGGTAACGCTGGTCGGCAAGGGCGTGTGCTTCGATACCGGTGGTCTCGACATCAAGCCGGCCTCCTCCATGCTGCTGATGAAAAAGGACATGGGCGGTGCCGCCAACGTCCTCGGCCTGGCGCTGATGATCATGGACGCCAAGCTCAAGGTCGATCTGCGCGTCATCGTGCCGGTGGTGGAGAACTCGATCTCGGCCAATGCGTTCCGGCCCGGCGACATCTACCGCAGCCGCAAGGGCCTGACGGTGCAGATCGACAATACCGATGCCGAGGGCCGGCTGATCCTCGCCGACGCGCTCGCCTATGCCGATGAAGAAAAGACCGACCTGCTCGTCGACATGGCGACGCTCACCGGTGCTGCCCGCGTCGCGCTCGGCCCGGACCTGCCGCCCTTCTTTACCGACGATGCCGATCTCGCCCATGATCTCACGGAAGCAAGCCTCGAGGTGGACGATCCGATGTGGCGGATGCCGCTCCACAACGGCTACGACAAGGATGTCTCGGCGCGCATCGCCGATCTGACCAATGCGCCGGCCGGCGGCATGGCTGGGTCGATCACCGCCGCGCTCTTCCTCAGGTGCTTCGTCACCAACGCCAAGAGCTGGGTGCATTTCGACATCTTCGGTTGGGCGCAGTCCGAACGGCCGCATTCGCCCGTCGGCGGCGAGGCGCAGGCGATCCGGGCGCTCTACCAGCACATCCAGAAGATGGCGAAGTAGCCGTACCCGGCAAAACGGCAAAAGAAACGCTTGCGTAACGATCCGCCGCTATCGTGGCGGATCAGTATCACGCGTAGGAGCCGCCCTTGCCGATAGAGCTAACGCCCTCCCAGGCCCTCGGGCTTTGGCATTCGGTGTCGCTCGCCCAGGTTCGCGTCGACAGCCGCGATCTGACCTTGCGGCAACTGGCGATCCTCCTGCACATCTACCTCGTGCCGCCGCCGCACACCGTGCGCGGGCTGGCGGCGACGCTCGGCGTCACCAAGCCGGTCATTACCCGTGCGCTCGATACCATGGGTGCGCTTGGCCTGGTCGATCGCGCCCGCGATGACCGTGATCGCCGCAACGTCGTCATCAAAAGGACAGTCGAGGGTGCTCTCTATCTTGAAAAATTCGGTGACCTGATCATTGATCAGGGCCGCAAACAGCCCAAGTGAGTAGATATGTCGACACTGCCCGATCGCCGCCTGAATGCCTATAGACCAGACCTTGCTGAAAGCCGCCTTCGCGGCGTCGTGGAGGCCGAGCGCTACGTCGAGGGCAGCGTTGCCCGCATCTCGGTTCCGGTTGCGCCGCTGCGCGCCAAGCCCGATCTCGCCTGCGGCACCGATACCGAACTCTTGCTCGGCGAATCCGTGCGAGTGCTCGACACCAACGAGAGCTGGTGCTGGGTGAAGGCCGATCTCGACGGCTATGTCGGCTACCTTCCGGAATATTGCCTCGCGCCGGTGGTCAAGAGCCCGACCCATATCGTCACGGCGCCGCGCACCTTCGTCTACACCGGCCATGATCTGCGCTTCCCGACGGTCTATCCGCTTTCGATGGGCAGCCGGTTGACGGTTGTCGATGAGCGCGAAACCCGGGGAACGCGCTATTTCCTGCTCGACGGCGGCCAGGCGGTCATCGCCAATCACTGCATCGAGGTCGGCAGTCTCGTGCCGGGAGACTATGTCTCGGTCGCTGCCCGCTTCGTCGAAACGCCCTATCTCTGGGGCGGCCGTTCCGGCTTCGGCATTGATTGTTCAGGCCTTGTGCAATTGTCGATGATGATGGTCGGCAGGCAAGCGCCGCGCGATTCCGACATGCAGGCAACGGGTCTCGGAACGCCGATTGCGCGCGAAGAGCTCAAGCGCGGCGACCTCGTCTTCTGGAAAGGCCACGTCGCGCTGATGGAGGACGACGAAACCCTGATCCACGCCAACGGTCACACGATGACGGTTGCGCGAGAGGGGCTGGAAGCCTCGATCGAGCGGATTGGTTGGCTCTATGAGCAGCCGACGGGCTATCGCCGTCCCTGATCGCCCGTTCAAGGCAAGGAGCCGCCCCCTTGATCGTCGCCGATCGAGGTCAAAATCTCGCATGCGAGTTGCTGAAGCGACGCTGCGGCTCTGCCAGGAGGCACGGCGCGGCAAGCGCCACACCCTCGCTAAATCAGTAGCCGGCTACTTTATCGACGACATGTTCGAGCGCCTGTCCGCTCTCGAACCGGGCGATCTGCTGCTCCACATGGCGGAAGAGCGCCTTCACGTCGGAGGATGCCGCCACATGCGGCGTGACATAGACGTTGGGCATGGTCCAGAAGCGGCTGTCGGCCGAAAGTGGTTCCTGCTCGAAGACATCCAGCGAGGCGCCGCCGAGAACGCCGCTGTCGAGCGCCTTCAGAATGTCGGCTTCCACCTGGCTGCCGCCGCGGCCGGCATTGATGAAGACAGGCGCGCCGAACGGGCCGTTGCGGCTGAGCTTGGCAAACAGGCGCAGGTTGAAGATGCCGCGGGTGTCGGGGGTCAGCGGCAGCAGGCCGACGAGGAAGTCCGTGCGGGCCAGGAAGGCGTCGAGCTCATCGCCGCCGAAGGTCTCGATGCCGGCGACGTCGCGCTTGCTGCGCGACCAGCCGATCACCTTGAAGCCCATGGTCGAGAGCTTGCGCGCAGCATCCTGGCCGAGGATCCCCATGCCCATGACGCCGACGGTAATGTCGGCGGCTTCGGGCTGGGACAGGTCGCGCCATTCGCGCTTTGCCGCCAGCGCCTCGTAGGCGCGGTGCTGGCGCAGGTGCATGAGGCACTGCATGACCACCCACTCGCTCATGCGCGTCGTCAGCGTCTGGTCGACGAAGCGCACCAGCGGCACCTCGGGAAGGCCGGGCAGCGTCAGCACGTGATCGACGCCGGCGCCGCCGGAAAAGACCACCTTGAGATCCGGCGCTCTGTCGAAGAGGTCCGGTGCCGATTTCCACACCACCGCATAGTCGATGCCGGAGAGATCGCGATTGTGATGCACCGCATCGGCGCGGTTGATCACCTCGCGATCGGGGAAGGCACCGCGGAGCGCCGCCTCCACTTCTTCCGGAATGAACTTCAGGTCGACGATAACGGGGCTCTTGGCGGACATGGCGGACTCTCTACTGGCGGATCGCGGTGAGATTGACGGCTTCGAGGTTGAAGGCGGCGGCCATCAGCGCCTTCGTGTAGTCTTCACTGGGCGCGTTGAAGATGCGCTCGGCCGGCCCCTGTTCCACCACCTTGCCCATGCGCATGACGATCATCTCGTTGGCCAGGGCGCGCACGACCTTCAGATCGTGGCTGATGAACAGATAGGCGAGGTCGTGTTTGCTCTGCAGGTCGCGCAGGAGATCGACCACTTGCGCCTGCACGCTCATGTCGAGCGCCGAGGTCGGTTCGTCGAGCATGACGAATTGCGGCTTCAACACCATGGCGCGGGCAATGGCGATGCGCTGGCGCTGACCGCCCGAGAACTCGTGCGGATAGCGCCAGCGGGTCGAGGGATCGAGGCCGACTTCTTCCAGCGCGGCTGCGACCCTGGCGTCGCGCTCGTTGTCCGACAGCGAGCGTTCGTGGATCTTCAGGCCCTCGGCGATGATATCGGCCACCGACATGCGCGGGCTGAGCGAGCCGAAGGGGTCCTGGAAGACGATCTGCATCCGGTTTCGAAGCGGCCGCATTTCGTTGAAGCTGTAGCGGTCGATGTCCTTGCCGACGAAGGCGATGCGGCCCTTGGACGAGATCAGCCGCGTCAGCGCCAGGCCGAGCGTCGTCTTGCCGGAACCGGATTCGCCGACGACACCCAGCGTCTGGCCGGCGCGCAGCTTGAGGTCGATGCCGTCGACCGCCTTCACGTGGTCGACCACCTTGCGCAGGAACCCGGCCTTGATCGGAAACCAGACCTTCATCTCGGAGGCTTCCATCACGATCGGCTTCGACGCGTCGGATGGCGGCGGATTGCCCTTCGGTTCTGACGCGAGCAGGTGGCGGGTATAGGCGTGCTGCGGGTTGGCGAAGATCTCGGCGGTTGGCCCGGTCTCGACGATCTTGCCCTTGGTCATGACGCAGACCCGGTCGGCGATCTTGCGCACGATGCCGAGGTCATGGGTGATGAACAGCATCGACATGCCGTGCTCATCCTTGAGCTTTTTCAGGAGCTCGAGGATCTGCGCCTGCACGGTGACGTCGAGTGCCGTCGTGGGCTCGTCGGCGATCAAGAGTTCGGGGCGGTTGGCGAGCGCCATGGCGATCATGACGCGCTGGCGTTGGCCGCCCGAGAGCTCGTGCGGGTAGGCGCTGAGCCGCTTCTCCGGCTCGCGGATGCCGACCTGGTGCAGGAGTTCGAGGATGCGCGTGCGCCGGGCAGCCCCCTCCAGACCCTGGTGCAATTCGAGGATTTCGCCGATTTGCCGCTCGATCGAATGCAGCGGGTTGAGCGAGGTCATCGGCTCCTGGAAGATCATGGTGATGTCGTTGCCGCGCGCATGGCGCAGCTCCGCATCGCTGGCCTTCAGCAGGTCCTTGCCGTTGAAGACGATTTCGCCGCTCGGATGGCTGGCCGACGGGTAGGGCAGGAGCTTCAGGATCGAATTGGCCGAGACCGACTTGCCCGAACCGGATTCGCCGACGAGCGCCACCGTCTCCCCGCGCTTGATCTCGAAGGAGATGTGGTCGACGGCAACGGAGGTGTTGCCGCCCTGGTGAAAGGCGACCGAGAGGTCGCGGACGGAGAGGATGGGATCTGTCATCGTCGCGCTCACCGGAACGTCTTTCTCGGATCGAAGGCATCGCGCGTCGCTTCGCCGACGAAGATCAGCAGCGACAGCATCAGCGACATGACGCAGAAAGCCGTCAGCCCCAGCCAGGGCGCCTGCAGGTTGGATTTGCCCTGGGCGATCATCTCGCCGAGCGAGGGAGATCCCGGCGGCATGCCGAAGCCGAGGAAGTCGAGCGAGGTCAGCGTCGTGATCGAGCCGGAGAGGATGAAGGGAAGGAAGGTCAGGGTCGCGACCATCGCGTTCGGCAGGAGGTGGCGATACATGATCGTGCCGTTGCCGACGCCGAGCGCGCGCGCCGCATTCACATATTCGAAATTGCGCGCCCGCAGGAACTCGGCGCGCACGACACCGACGAAGCCGACCCAGGAAAACAGGAGCATGATGCCGAGCAGGATGAAGAAGCCGGGCGGCAGGATCGCAGCGATGATCAATAGAATGTAGAGCACCGGCATCGACGACCAGATCTCGATGAAGCGCTGCATCAGGAGATCGGTCCAGCCGCCGAAATAGCCCTGGATGGCACCGGCGGTGACGCCGATCACCGCCGAGGCAATGGTCAGCGTCAGGCCGAAGAGCACCGAGATGCGGAAGCCGTAGATCATCCGTGCAAAGACGTCGCGGGCCTGGTCGTCGGTGCCGAGCCAGTTGAGATTGCCGACGATGCAGTTTCGATCTTCGAGCTTTTCCGGATAGGCCGAGCAGCGCTCCTCCTTGTCCATCAGCCAGAAGGGTTTGGTCGGCGCCGAATGCGGAATGTTGGAATTGACCGTCTGATAGGAATAGCGCACCGGCGGCCAGACCATCCAGCCGTTGGCCTCGATCTCGTCGCGGATGAAGTCGGAGCGGTAGTCGGTCTCGGCAAGGAAGCCGCCGAACTTTTCCTCCGGGTAGTCGATGACGACGGGGAAGAGAAGCTCGCCTTTGTAGGAGGCGACGATCGGCCGGTCATTGGCGATGAGCTCGCCGACGAGACTGAGCCCGAACAGCGCGAGAAAGAGCCAGAGCGACCAGTAGCCGCGCCGGTTCGCCTTGAAATTCTGCCAGCGGCGCTGGTTGACCGGCGTGAGCCGGCCACGGGGCGCCGCAGCGGTCGGGGAGGTTGAGACGCTTGCCATCAGACGTCCCTCCGCTCGAAATCGATGCGCGGGTCGACCCAGGTGTAGATGAGGTCCGACAGCAGGCTGACGAGCAGGCCCATCAGCGAGAAGATGAAGAGGGTGGCAAAGACGATCGGATAGTCGCGCTTGACGATCGAATCATAGCCGAGGCGCCCGAGGCCATCGAGCGAGAAGATGTATTCGATCAGAAGCGAGCCGGTGAAGAAGGCCGAGATAAAGGCACCGGGAAAGCCGGCGATGATGATCAGCATGGCGTTGCGGAAGACGTGGCCATAGAGCACCTGACTGTCGGTGAGACCCTTGGCCCGCGCCGTCGTCACATACTGCTTCTTGATCTCGTCGATGAAGGAATTCTTGGTGAGCAGCGTCGTCGTCGCAAAGGCCGAAAGCAAGAGCGTGATCAGCGGCAGCGTCATGTGCCAGATGTAGTCGAGGATCTTCTGCCACCAGGGCAAATCCCAGAAATTGTCGGAGACGATGCCGCGCAGCGGGAACCAGTCGAAGAACGAGCCACCGGCAAAGACGACGATAAGCAGGATGCCGAACAGGAAGCTCGGCACGGCATAGCCGATGACGATGATGCCGGAGGTCCACACATCGAAGGCCGAGCCGTCGGAGACCGCCTTCTTGATGCCGAGCGGGATGGAGATCGCGTAGGAGAATAGAAGGATCCACAGCCCGAGCGAGATCGAGACCGGCATCTTCTCCTTGATGAGATCGATCACCGAGGTGTTGCGGAAGAAGCTCTCGCCGAAATCGAAGCGGAGATAGTTCCACATCATGGTGGCGAAGCGTTCGAGCGGCGGCTTGTCGAAGCCGAACTGCTTTTCGAGCTTGGCGATGAATTCCGGGTCAAGCCCTTGGGCGCCGCGATAGCGCCCGCCTTCGTCGCCTCCGGCCTGCATCAGGTCGCCGCTGCTGCCCGACAGGCGATCGGAACCGCCGGCATTTGTGAGGTCCGAGATCACCTGCTCGACCGGGCCGCCCGGGGCAAACTGAACGATGGCAAAGGAGATCGCCATGATGCCGAAGATCGTCGGGATCATCAAAAGCAGGCGGCGCAGGATATAGGCACCCATCAGGCGAGCCTTTCGATCGACGTGTGGGCGTAGGCCCGGACCGGCGAAGCGTCGGCATGCCGTCTATGGTGTCTCAATCCCTGTGTCTCCTTGCGGGGGCCCGGATCGGGGCTTGTTTCAGTGATTCGTTTTTTTGCATTTGGAATCGAGACGCCATCCGAGCGCAAGGACTTCATTTGGGGGGTGCGTTTTTCGACCACCAGGCATCCGGGAAGCCTATTCCGTAGTAGGGCAGTTCCTGCGGACGGGCGAGCTGGTTCCAGTATGCCACACGAACCGAGCGCGAGTAGAACAGCGGAACCACGAAGTGGTGCGCGAGAAGAACGCGATCGAGGGCCCGCGTCGTTGCGACCAGTTCCTCGCGGTTGGGCGCGAAGATGATCCTCCGGATGAGTTCGTCGATCGCCGGATCGGCAATGCCGGCATAGTTTCGCGATCCCTGCTGATTGACCGAACCCGAACCCCAGTAGTCGATCTGCTCGTTGCCGGGTACCAGCGTTTGCGCCCAGATGCCGTAGATCATGTCATAGTCGAAACTTCTGACACGGTTGGTGTATTGCGAGTCGTCGACGGTGCGGATGCGGGCATCGATGCCGATCTTCTTCACACTGTTGATGAAGGGGGTAACCGTGCGCTCAAAGGACGGGTTGGACAAAAGCAATTCGAAACTGAAGGGCTCGCCGGTCTTGACGTTGACCAGGCGGTTGCCCTTGAGTTCATAACCCGCCTCCTTGAACAGCGCGAGCGCCTTGCGCAGGTTGTCGCGCACCTTCTGCGGGTCGCCGTTGACCGGGTTGGTATAGGGCGTGGTGAAGACTTCGGCCGGAACCTTGTCCTTCAGTTCCTCCAGAATGGCCTTCTCGCGTCCTTCCGGCAAAGCCCTGGAGGCAAGCTCGGTGCCCCAGAAATAGCTGTCGACGCGCTGGAAGGCATTGTAGGCGAGGCTGCGGTTCAGATCCTCGAAATCAAAGGCGTAGTTCAGCGCTTCGCGCACGCGCTGATCCTTGAATTTCTCGCGGCGCATGTTCGGCACGAAGGCTTGCATGATGCCCGTTGCGCGCAAGGGATTCTCGATCTCCTCGCGGATCACGCGGCCATCCTTCATCGCCGGAAAGTCATAGGCGGTCGCCCAGTGGCTGGCGCTGTTGTCCTGGTAGAAATCGACGTTGCCGGCGCGGAAGGCCTCGAACTGCACATTCCTGTCGCTGAAGAAGGCGTAGCTGATCACGCCGAAATTATACTGGCCGACGTTGACGTTGAGGTCCTTGCCCCAATAGTCGTCCCTGCGTTCAAAGCGGATGGAGCCTCCGGCCTGGAACGACGCGATCTTGTAGGGGCCTGAGCCCATGACCGGTTCCAGCGTCGTGCGGCTGATGTCGCGCTTGTTGCCTTTGGCGTCCTGTCCTTCCCACCAATGTTTCGGCAGGATCGGAAACTGGCCGAGAATGTTCGGCAGTTCGTGATTGTCCTTCTCGTCGAAGCGGAAGGTGACGTCGCGCTCGCCCGTCTTTTCCGCCGAAACCACGTGGCGATAGTAGTTGGACAGGAGCGGATTGTGCTCCTTGACCTTTTCAAACGAGAAGACGACGTCCTCCGGCGTGACCGGCTTGCCGTCGGCCCACTTGGCCTCTGCGCGCAGCCGGAACGTCGTCGACGAAATGTCGTCGGGATAGGATACGCCCTCGGCCAGCAGTCCATAGGCGGTGGTGATTTCATCCTCCGCCGATTTCATCAGCGTATCGAAGACCAGCGAGGTAACGCCGCTCGCCGCTTCGCCCTTGGAAAGGATCGGATTGAAGGTGTCGAAGGTGCCGTTTTCCGAGAGACGCAGTTCGCCGCCCTTGGGAGCGTCGGGATTGACGTAGTCGAAGCGGGCAAAGCCTTGTTTGTATTTCAGTTCGCCGATCGACGACGTTCCGTGACGCCAGACCGGTTGTTCTTGGGCATTGGCTGCAGCAGGAAAGATAAAGATCGCTGTGAGAAGCGTGGCGGCGAGGCCTGATTTCATGGTCCTGCAGACGTTTGGCATCCCGCCCTTACCCCTTTATATTTCAAACTTCTTTTGCGAGAGCATAGGCGAAATCAGGGCAATTGACAGGCACCGCCGCAAATCAGGCCAAATTTTTGAGTCACATCCCGGTGATTCACAAGCGCGGGATACGTAAGGCTGAGGCAAAGACGGAGCCTTAGGATCGGGGTTCGCCGGACAGAGCATACTGCACATCAGCGCTGCTGTTCGCGAGACAAACGGGACGAAATTCAATGATTGCTCCTCTTCGACGTTGCGGCTCGGTGCTTCTTGCGCTGGTGCTCGGAACCAGCCTTCTCATCGCCGACCACGCCGCGGCGGATGAAACGCCGGCCAAGGCGCTTTTCGGCGCCAAGGCTCTGCCTGCCGAAATGGCGGCAAACTCCTACGGCTTCTATGCGAAGGGGTGCCTTGCCGGCGGGGTCGCAATTCCCACGGACGGGCCCACCTGGCAGGCGATGCGGCTGTCGCGCAACCGTCGCTGGGGTCACCCGCAAATGATCGCGCTGATCGAGCAGTTTTCCCACGACGCGGCCGACAAGGTCGGCTGGTCCGGTCTGCTGCTCGGCGACATCTCGCAGCCGCGCGGTGGCCCGATGCTGTCGGGCCACGCCTCGCACCAGATCGGGCTCGATGCCGATATCTGGCTGACACCGATGCCGCAGCGCACGCTCACCTACCGCGAGCGCGAAGACATCTCCGCGACATCGATGTTGCAGAAGAACAAGTTCCTGACGGTCGATCGGTCGATCTGGACGCCGAAGCACGCACAGTTGATCATGCTGGCGGCGAGCTATCCGCAGGTGGAGCGCGTCTTCGTCAATCCGGCGATCAAGAAGAAGCTTTGCGATACCTGGAGGGGTGACCGCACCAACCTCGGCAAGGTCCGGCCGATCTACGGTCACGACTATCACTTCCACATCCGCATCAAGTGCCCGGCGGGCGCTTCGACCTGCAAGGACCAGGCGGCGGTGCCGGAAGGCGATGGCTGCGACAAGTCGCTGGCCTGGTGGTTCACGGACGAGCCATGGGCAAAGCCGACCAAGAAGCCGGACGCAAAGCCGGTCAAGCCGAAGGTGACGACGCTTGCCGATTTGCCGAAGGCCTGCGCACTGGTGCTGAACGGTCCGGCGCCCGCCTCGGAAGCGGCCGCCACCTATGGCACGGCCTACCGGGCTGCCGCACCAGTCGCGGCAACCGAAAGCATCGAGCAGGTGATCGGCGCTTCCGGCGACGTTCCTCCGGCCGATATCCCGGTGCCGATGGCGCGTCCGGCGCTGCAATAGGGCAGGGATGCACGAGCGGGACTGGGAGGCATCAGCCTTCCCATTCCCGCGGCGCTCATATATAGGGCTATCAAATCGATTTAAATATTGATGCGAGGCCCGGAATGGCGGATCGGAAATGCGTTGCGCTGATCGCGCATGATCAGAAGAAGGACGATCTTGCCGCCTTTGCCAAGGCGCACGAAGACGTTCTGAGCGACTGGCGTATCGTCGCCACCGGCACGACCGGCGGCCGCGTCCTCGATGTCTGCCCCGGTCTCGATATCACCCGGCTCAAAAGCGGACCCCTCGGTGGCGACCAGCAGATCGGCGCGCTGATCGCTACCGGCGAAGTGCAGTTGCTGATCTTCTTCGTCGATCCCCTGACCGCCATGCCGCATGATGTCGACGTCAAGGCGCTGATGCGCCTGGCGATCGTCTATGACATTCCGATGGCGCTCAATCGTGCGACCGCCGAGCAGTTGATCGACCTGAACCTCAGGTCATGAGCGGACGGGAAGGGCGCTGAAATCCGACGCTTTTCCTCTTCCCGTTCTGTCTGATAGACAGTTCCGCAACCCAAGATGACGATCAGGATGGATCTTGCGATGTCCGGCACCAGTGAAAACAGCTTTCCTTTTCCAATCCTGATCGGCGACATCGGCGGCACCAATGCCCGCTTCGCGCTCTTGCTCGACGCCTTTGCCGAGCCGAAGCAACTGCCGCCGATCAAGACCGGCGATTTCGAGACGATCGAGGAGGCGATGCAGAAGAGCATCCTCGACAAGACCTCGGTGCAGCCGCGCTCGGCGATCCTGGCGGTAGCCGGTCCGATCCGTGGCGACGAAATTCCGCTGACCAATGCCGGCTGGGTGATCCGGCCGAAGGACATGCTTTCGAGCCTCGGCCTCGAAGACGTGCTGATCATCAACGACTTCGAGGCGCAGGCGCTCGCCGTGGCCTCCCCTGCGGACGAGGACCTGGTGCAGATCGGCGGTGGCAGCATCCGGCCGCTGACCTCGCGCGTCGTGCTCGGTCCGGGAACCGGCCTCGGCGTCGGTGGCCTGGTCTTTGCACAGAACACCTGGTTTCCAGTGCCGGGCGAAGGCGGCCATGTCGATATCGGCCCGCGCAGCGAGCGCGACTTCCAGATCTGGCCGTTCCTCGAGCCGATCGAAGGCCGCATGGCCGGCGAACAGATCCTCTGCGGTCGCGGCATCATGAACCTTTATCGCGCCGTCTGCGCCGCCGATGGTGTGGATCCGGTTCTGACCGATCCTGCCGAAGTGACGACGCACGCGCTCGCCGAAAGCGACCGCGCCGCGATCGAGACCATCTCGTTGTTTTCGACCTATCTCGGGCGGGTTGCCGGCGACATGGCGCTGATCTTCATGGCCCGCGGCGGCGTTTTCCTGGCGGGCGGCATCTCGCAGAAGATTCTGCCGGCGCTCCTGAAATCGCCCTTCCGCGCGGCCTTCGAGGACAAGGCGCCGCACTCGGCGCTGATGCGGACGATCCCGACCTTCGCCGTCATTCACCCGATGGCGGCGCTCTCGGGATTGGCCGCCTTTGCCCGCACGCCCAGGGATTTCGGTGTGGCAACGGAGGGACGCCGCTGGAGAAGCTGAGCCCGTTTCCTGCGCAAAGACTCGCCAAAGCGACATCAAACCACTATAGAGCGCCGGGAAAGATCGGGCCGTATATCGGCTCGCCAGTTTGGTTCCAGGGAAGACGGGCTTTTTGAGCGCCAGCAGTAAAAAACAGCACGCGGTCGACTCCGATACGATCAGCGGAATTCTGAAGCGGGTCATTGCGGAAAACGGTCGTGACCACATTCGCGGCTATGCTTTCGCCATCGGCTGCCTTGCCGTGGTCGCTGCGACGACCGGCTTTACCGCCTCGATCATGGAAACCGTGATCAACGAAGCCTTCGCCAACAAGCGGGCGGACATCGTTCTGGTTGTCTGCGGCGCGATCCTCGGCGCCTTCATATTGCGCGGCTTTGCCACTTACGGCCAGGCCGTCGCCCTGTCGAAGATCGGTAACAACATCGTCGCGCGCTACCAGCGCCGTCTCTATGCCCATCTGATGGCGCTCAGCGTCGGTTATTTCAACGAAACCCGCTCGGCCCAGCTTGCAGCCCAGATCAGCCAGAACGTCAGCGGCATCCGCGACGTGCTCAACCTGACCGTGACCTCGATCGCGCGCGACCTGCTGACGCTGATCGGCCTGGTCGGCGTCATGTTCGCCAAGGACTGGCTGCTGTCGATCATCGTCTTTGTCGCAGCACCGCCCCTGCTTTTGGGCCTGCGCTATGTGTCCCGGCGCCTGCGCTCGGCCACGCGCGAAGCGATCGAAGTCAACAGCCGCGTTCTCGGCGCGATGCAGGAAACCATTCAGGGCATTACCATCGTCAAGGCCTTCACCATGGAGGGTGAGCTCCGTGGCAAGGTCGAGTCGATCATCGAGCGCGCCGAGAACCGGGCAAACCGCATTGCGCGGCTGAGCGAGCGCACGGCCCCGATGACCGAAACCTTTGCCGGCCTCGCGATCTCGGCCGTGCTTGCCTATTCGGCCTTCCGCGCCATCTATGCCGACGTGCCGCCCGGCGCTTTCTTCGCCTTCGTCGTCGCGCTCTTGATGGCCTATGATCCGGCCCGCCGCCTGGCGCGGCTTCAGGTCTCGCTCGAGCGTGCAGCCGTCAACGCCCGCATGGTCTATGAGATCCTCGACACCGTGCCGCACCAGCGCGACAAGCCTGACGCCAAGGAGCTGGCCTTCACGAATGCGGCGGTCGAGCTGCGCGACGTGCGCTTCAAGTATGCCAATGGCGACGAGGTGCTGAAGGGCGTCAACTTCGTGGCCGAGGGTGGCAAGACGACAGCGCTCGTCGGTCCGTCCGGTGCCGGCAAGTCGACCGTCATCAGCCTCATTCCGCGCTTCTACGATCCGGCATCCGGCCAGATCCTGATCGACGGGCAGGACATCGCCGACGTCACCAAGCAGTCGCTGCGCAAGGGCATCGCCTATGTTTCGCAGCAACCCTACCTCTTCGAAGGCTCGATCCGCGACAACATCCGCTACGGTCGCATTGAAGCGACGGATGCCGAGGTGGAGGAAGCGGCCCGCCTCGCCTACGCCCATGATTTCATCCTGGCGCAGCCGCAGGGCTACGATACGCCGGTTGGCGAGAACGGCATGACGCTTTCGGGCGGCCAGCGCCAGCGGCTGTCGATCGCGCGCGCGCTCGTGCGCAACGCCCCGATCCTCCTGCTCGACGAGGCCACCTCCGCGCTCGACACCGAATCGGAAGCGGCCGTGCAGAAGGCGCTCGACCACGCCATGAGCGGGCGCACCGTCATCGTCATCGCGCACCGTCTTTCGACCGTCGTCAATGCCGACAAGATCATCGTCATGAAGGATGGCTCCGTCGTCGAGGAAGGCACGCATGCCGATCTTGCACGGCGGCCGGACGGTCTCTACGCTCGCCTCCACAATCTCCAGGGCCAGTCGCCGGATGGCGAAACGTCCGAAGCGCCGGCCGGCGTCGAAATCCACTAGCGGACAAGAAGGAAATCACCGATGGGCGCAAACGATATGAAGCTCGTGGTGGTGGGTGCGGCCGGCCGTATGGGCCAGACGCTGATCAGGACCGTTCACGCGATGGACGGCGTTCGCCTGCATGCGGCCGTCGAGCGCCCCGGATCTGCCTTTATCGGCCGCGATGCTGGTGAATTGTCCGGCCTCGGCCCGATCGGCGTGCCGGTCACCGATCAGCCGCTCGAAGCCTTCGTCGAGGCCGAAGGCGTTCTCGATTTCACCGCACCGGCAGGCTCCGTCGAGTTTGCCGGCCTCGCCGCCCAGGCCCGCATCGTCCATGTCATCGGCACCACCGGCTGTTCGCCGGACGACGAGGCGAAGATCCGCGCCGCCGCCCGCCATGCCCGTATCGTCAAGTCGGGCAATATGAGCCTCGGCGTCAATCTGCTCGGCGTGCTGACCGAGAAGGCGGCGCGGGCGCTCGGTCCGGCCGACTGGGACATCGAAATCCTCGAAATGCACCACAAGCACAAGGTCGATGCCCCCTCGGGCACGGCCCTGCTTCTGGGTGCCGCGGCTGCGAAGGGGCGTGATATCACCCTTGCCGAGCATTCGGTGCGCGTGCGCGACGGCCATACCGGTGCACGTCCGGCAGGCACGATCGGCTTTGCCACCCTGCGCGGCGGCTCGGTCATCGGCGAGCACTCCGTCATTCTTGCCGGCGAAGGCGAGCAGGTGACTCTGTCGCACAGCGCCACGGACCGTTCGATCTTCGCGCGTGGTGCCGTCACCGCAGCGCTCTGGGCCCGCAGCCAGAAACCCGGCTTCTATTCGATGCTCGACGTTCTCGGGCTCAACTGACCTTTCCACTCTCAAGTCTCAAGGGGAATTCGACATGAGCGGTACTCTCGTCCTCGTCCGGCATGGCCAGAGCGACTGGAACCTGAAGAACCTGTTCACCGGCTGGCGTGATCCGGACCTGACGGAACTCGGCGTCGAGGAAGCAAAGGCCGGCGGCAAGGCGCTGGCCGACTACGGCATCAAGTTCGACATCGCCTTCACCTCGGATCTCGTGCGCGCTCAGCGCACCTGCCAGTTCGTGCTCGATGCCGTCGGCCAGTCGTCGCTGGAAACCATCCGCGACCAGGCGCTGAACGAACGCGACTACGGCGATCTCTCGGGCCTCAACAAGGATGATGCACGCGAGAAGTGGGGCGAGGAGCAGGTGCACATCTGGCGCCGCTCCTATGACATCCCGCCTCCGGGCGGCGAGAGCCTGCGCGACACCGGCGCCCGCGTCTGGCCCTATTACCTGACCGAGATCCTGCCGCGCGTGCTCTCCGGCCAGAAGGTGCTGGTCGCTGCCCACGGCAACTCGCTGCGCTCGCTGGTCATGGTGCTCGACCGCCTGACGAAGGAACAGATCCTGAAACTCAATCTCGCGACCGGCGTTCCGATGGTCTACAAGCTCAACGCCAATTCGACCGTCGCTTCCAAGGAAGTGCTCGGCGACATGTCTGCCGCGCATTGAGCGGTGGCAGGCAGGGAATGAAAAGAGGGGCGCCGGGCGCCCCTTTTTTGTCTCCGATGATGCGGGATGCCCGGCGATCAGATCGTGCCGTCGGCCGCCTTGCCGGCTTCCCAGCCGAGGATGGCGCGCTTGCGCGTCAGGCCCCAGTGATAGCCGGTGAGATCTCCGCTCTTGCCAAGCGCGCGGTGGCACGGAACCACGAACGAGATCGGGTTACGCCCGACCGCAGCACCGACCGCACGCGATGCCGTCGGCTGGCCGATGTTGCCGGCGATGTTCGAATAGGTGGTCGCGCAGCCGAGCGGGATCTTCAGCAGCGCCTGCCAGACCCGGATCTGGAAGTCGGAACCGATCAGGAAGATGCGCAACGGTTCGTTCTGGCGCCAGCGCGAGGGGTCGAAGATGCGCGCGGCGTATTGGGACGTCGCCGCACTGTCCTCGATATAGCGGGCGTTCGGCCAGCGTTGCGCCATGTCCTCGAAGCTCGCCTGCTCGCCGCCGGCATCGTTGAAGGCAAGGCCTGCAAGGCCGCGTTCGGTGATCATCACGAGCGCCGTGCCGAAGGGCGAGGGGTGGTAGCCGTAGCGGATCGTCAGGCCCTCGCCGCGCGCCTTCCATTCGCCCGGCGACATCGCCTCGTGGGTGACGAACAGGTCGTGCAGGCGGCTCGGTCCTGACAGGCCGACCTCGATGCTTGTTTCGAGCAGCGGCATGTCTTCCTGGCGCAGCAGGCGCTTGGCGTGGTCGAGGGTGACGGCCTGCAGGAAGGCTTTCGGTGAAAGCCCGGCCCAGCGGGTGAACACCTTCTGGAGCTGCGTCGGCGACTGCTTCAGGCGTTGCGCCACCGTTTCGAGTGACGGCTGGTCGCGATAGTCTTCGGTGAGCATTTCGATCACGCGGCTGACCGTATCGTAGTCGGTGCCCTTCGGCGTGATGTCGGCGGGTACGGATGTCGCAATGTTCATGGCTCTTCTCCTGTCATGTCACAGGTAACCATTTGCTGGCCCGTCAACCACCCGAAACTTGAAAACATGCGATCGTCTGGCGCAGCATTCCAATCGTCAGGCGTTAGCGGCGGCGAACGGTGGCAAGCGCGCCCGAGAGCGCCAGCGCAAAGGTCTCGCGTTCCTCGCGGTTGAGGAACGAACCGATGTCCGTCCGCCGCCCGCCGCCGCTGATGGTCATCGAAACGATGCCGATTTCCTGGTGTCGAGCGACGTTGAAGCGCGCCCAGAACGGGTTGAACCGATGTTCGGTGATCTGGCCCGAGGGCGTGAACTTGCGCACGGAGACATCGGTCTTGGAAACGCTGACCTCCTCGCGGCTGAGAGCCGATCGGTTGTTCAGCCGGAAGGCGCCGAACAGCAGGAGATAATCGAGCCCGAAGAAGAACACGACCGGCCAGGCACCAATGACGAGGAAGACGAAAGCATGCACCAGGCTCAGAAGCCCGGCGATCAGGAAGAAGACTTTGACGCCGCGGCGCCCGAGTGAGCGATAGGGCGTGAGCTCGGCGGTGAAGACCGGCGCATCCTCGGGCGGAGTGGTGGCGTTGCCATTGATCATGACCTTTGACTATAGATGCATCATGAAAAACGTGAAGCCGAAATTGCCCACGGGCGTTGCGAAACTGGGCGCCGCAAAACCGAAGACGAGCCGGCGCGCCACGCCGCGGGTCAAGAGCCTCTACAGCCAGGACGATCTCAAGGAGATCTTCCGCCGCTTCTCAGTCCAGCGCCCCGAACCGAAGGGTGAGCTGGAGCACGTCAATCCGTTCACGCTGGTCGTTGCCGTCGCCCTTTCGGCGCAGGCGACCGATGCCGGCGTCAACAAGGCGACGCGCGCGCTTTTTGCCATCGCCGATACGCCCGAGAAGATGCTGGCGCTCGGCGAAGAGAAGGTCCGGGACTACATCAAGACCATCGGCCTTTACCGCAACAAGGCCAGGAACGTCATTGCGCTCAGCGAGAAGCTGATCCGCGACTTCGGCGGCGAAGTGCCGCGCACGCGCGAAGAGCTGGTGACCCTGCCGGGCGTCGGGCGCAAGACCGCCAATGTCGTGCTCTCCATGGCGTTCGGCCAGTCGACGATCGCCGTCGACACCCACATCCTGCGCATCGCCAACCGGCTCTGTCTGGCGCCGGGCAAGACCCCGGACGAGGTGGAAGACAAGCTGATCCGGATCATTCCGGACGAATATCTCTATCACGCCCATCATTGGCTGATCCTGCACGGGCGCTACTGCTGCAAGGCGCGCAAGCCAGAATGCGAGCGCTGTGTCATCGCCGACATCTGCAAGTCGCCGGAAAAGACCTGCGACATCCCCGCGCCGCTCGTCGAATTGCCGCCGCAGATGATCTCCGCCGCAGGCTGAGCCTGGGGCGAAATCCGGCATTGGCGTCAGGCCGAAACCATCCGGTCGATCAGCGTGCCGATCGTTTCGACATAGATCTCGCTCGGCGCGCCGTCGGCAATGTCGAGCGCGGCGCGATCGAAGGCGGCCGAAAGCAGCGAGGCCATGGCCGATAGCGTTGCCGCATCGGGGGCAGCCGGCGCCATTGCTTCGGCAATGCCTTCCTCCAGGGTTCTCTGGGCATGGGCGGCATCGATCGCCATCATCTCCTCTTTGCCGAGCACGGCGGGCCCATCGAGCAGCAGCAGGCGGATGCGCCCCGGCTCGCGCATGGCGTCGAAGTAGGCGCGCGCACCGACTTTCAGCGCCTCGCGCGGCGTGAGATCGCCGGCCGTCTTCTGCTCGATGGTCGCCGCCACCGCGCCCGCTTCCCGTACCGCCACGGCGCGGAACAACGCCTTCTTGTCCTCGAAGTGGTGATAGAGCGCGCCGCGGGTCAGGCCGGCGGCGGAAACGATGTCGGGCGTCGAGGTATCGGCATAGCCGCGACGAACGAAAAGACCGCGGGCGGCATCGAGGATCGCGGCGCGCGTCGTGTCCGACCGTTCGCGATTGGAACGGCGAGGCATTTCCTGTTGCATACATGCAGCCTGTATGTTAATTAAAGAAACATACAGATTGTATGATATTGCCCGAGCGAGGAAAAGCCATGAAATCGACGAGCTACTACCCGGTCATCATGACAGCCGATGTCGCAACGACAGCCGCTTTCTACATCGAGCACTTCCGCTTCCAGGCGCTCTTCACCAGCGACTGGTATGTGCATCTCCAGTCGATCGAGGACGAGCACGTGACGCTGGCGGTGCTCGACTATCGCCACGAGACGATCCCCGAAGAGGCGCGTGCGCCGACCCGTGGCCTTCTCCTGAACTTCGAGGTCGAGGACCCGGACGCGATTTATGAGCGATCGCTCGCCGCTGGCCTGCCGATCCTCAAGACCTTGCGCGACGAGGACTTCGGCCAGCGCCACTTCATCACCGCCGACCCGAACGGCGTGCTGATCGACATCATCAAGCCCATCCCGCCAAGTGCCGAATTCGCCGCCGCCTATGACGAAAGCGCGCTTCCTACAGCGTGAAGCGGCCGGCGCGCGTCTTTTGTCTTCCAAATGGCCGGAAAACCGGTATTAACGAACACCGGCCATCACGGAGACCGGACGAGGTTCATGACAAAATACGACGTGCTGACGATCGGCAACGCCATCGTCGATATCATCGCGCGCTGCGACGACGCTTTTCTGAATGAAAACAGCATCATAAAGGGCGCCATGAACCTCATCGACGCCGAGCGGGCCGAGTTGTTGTACTCGCGCATGGGCCCGGCGGTCGAAGCCTCCGGCGGCAGCGCCGGCAATACGGCGGCCGGTGTCGCCAGCCTCGGTGGCCGTGCCGCCTATTTCGGCAAGACCGCGAGCGACCAGCTCGGCGAGATTTTCGCCCACGATATCCGCGCCCAGGGCGTCTACTTCCAGACGAAGCCGCTTGAAAGCGTGCCGCCGACGGCGCGCTCGATGATCTTCGTCACCGAAGACGGCGAACGCTCGATGAACACCTATCTCGGCGCCTGTGTCGAGCTTGGCCCCGAGGACGTGGAACCCGAGGTCGTCGCTGAAGCCAAGGTCACCTATTTCGAAGGCTATCTCTGGGATCCGCCGCGCGCCAAGGATGCGATCCGCGAAACCGCTCGGATCGCCCACGCAAATGGTCGCGAAACCGCGATCACGCTCTCCGACAGCTTCTGCGTTCATCGTTACCGCGACGAGTTCCTCGAGCTCATGCGTTCCGGCACGGTCGATATCGTCTTCGCCAACAAGCAGGAGGCGCTGGCGCTTTACGAGACCGAGGATTTCGACCTGGCGCTGGAAAAGCTCTCGAAGGATTGCAAGCTCGCGGCCGTGACGCTGAGCGAAGAAGGCTCCGTTGTTGTTCGTGGTTCCGAACGGGTTCGCGTTGCCGCGAAGCCGATCGCCCAGGTCGTCGACACGACCGGTGCCGGCGATCTCTACGCTGCGGGATTCCTCTATGGTTACACGGCGGGGCGTTCTCTCGAAGACTGCAGCAAGCTCGGCAATCTCGCTGCCGGCATCGTCATCGGCCAGATCGGGCCGCGGCCGATGGTCTCGCTGGAAACGGCCGCCAAACAGGCTGGTCTCGCCTGATTCGCACGGACTGCATTTTTGTGAAGGAAGGGCGCGGCCTTACTTGAAGGCCTCGCCCGGATAGGCGCCCCAGATTTCGCCCTGGGCGATCCAGCCCTCGACGCCTTGCGCTTCGGCATGGCACCAGTCGCCATTGCACTCGCCGACTTTCACGATGACACCGGGCTCCATGCGGGCGACGATCGGGGAGTTGCCCTGCGCATCGCGGCGCATGTTGACGAAGACGCCTTCGCCCTTGCCGCGCATCCAAGGGGCTGTGACGGCGGTGCGATCGCCGGAAAGCAGCGCCTGGTTGACCCAGCCTTCGGTACCGTCGGCGTCGCGGATGCGGCGCCAGTTGTCGTACTCCTGGATGATCTCGACCGGCACGCCCGGCTTCATGTAGCGGAAGGCCACCGCGTAATCGACGCTTGGACCGATTCTCAGATTGACGCTCTTCGACTTGAGGCTGACGAAGCGTGGCAGCGGCAGCCCGCTGGCGCCCTTGGCAGCCTGCGCGTAGGCGTCAGACGCCATGATCCCGGCGCCAAGGCAGGCGGCGATCAAAGAGAGCGAAAATCTGGAAATGACGTGACGCATGACGAAGCCCATTTTCCGTGGCACTAGCTTTTGCAGGCGCAGTTCACTTGAGGCCCATGGGGCGGGCGGAAATCGCGGGGACGACGACGCGAGTTTTGTTTGTCTTCCCGGTGGGGTCTGGTAGAAATTGCGGCTACAGGGAGAAAGTATCGCCCAACTTGGTTAAGGACCCGTCAACAAGGCCCGTCGCAGCAATGACAAGCAAGAAGAAGCCCACGGTCTACATCACCCGCAAATTGCCTGACATCGTCGAGACGCGCATGCGCGAACTCTTCGATGCGGAGCTGAACATCGACGACACGCCGCGCAGCCAGCCGGAGCTCGTGGCAGCGGTCAAGCGCGCCGACGTGCTGGTTCCGACCGTCACCGATCGCATCGACGCGGCGTTGATCGAACAGGCCGGCCCGCAGCTGAAGCTGATTGCCAGCTTCTCCAACGGCGTCGACAACATCGATGTCGATGCCGCAGCCCGCAAGGGCATCACCGTCACCAACACGCCCAACGTGTTGACGGAAGACACCGCCGACATGGCGATGGCGCTGATCCTGGCGGTGCCGAGAAGACTTGCCGAAGGTGCGCAGATCCTGACCGACCGCAAGGGCGAATGGGCCGGCTGGTCGCCGACCTGGATGCTCGGCCGGCGCATTGCCGGCAAGCGCATCGGCATCGTCGGCATGGGTCGCATCGGCACGGCCGTCGCCCGTCGTGCCAAGGCCTTCGGCCTTTCGATCCACTACCACAATCGCCACCGGGTGAAGGCCGAGACCGAAGAGATGCTGGAGGCGACCTACTGGGACAGCCTCGACCAGATGCTCGCCCGCGTCGACATCGTCTCGGTCAACTGCCCCTCGACGCCGGCGACCTATCACCTGCTCTCGGCCCGGCGGCTGGCGCTGATGCGGCCGGACAGCTACATCGTCAACACCGCCCGCGGTGGCATCATCGACGAGACGGCGCTGATCAAGTGCCTGCGCGAGGGCAAGATCGCCGGCGCCGGCCTCGACGTCTTCGAGAACGAGCCGGCGGTCAACCCGAAGCTGATCAAGCTTGCGGGCGAAGGCAAGGTCGTGCTGTTGCCGCACATGAGTTCGGCGACGCTCGAGGGCCGCATCGACATGGGCGACAAGGTGGTGATCAACATCCGCACCTTCTTCGATGGCCACCGTCCGCCGGACCGGGTACTTCCCGGGCGCGACTGATCGCCGGGCGCCGCACGCCCTGCCGTGCGGTCCGTCGGGAATGGCTTGTTCGAAGCGCTAAAGCGTCTTGCGCATCTCGATCGCCGTCGGTCGGTTAAATCCCGGATGGCACATCGTGCCGCTTTGAACAAAGCCCCAGGCGGCAAAGGCGCGGTGATTGTCGGCGAGTTCGATGCGGGTCAGCAGCCGCAGCGCGGGAAGGCCGAGCGCGCGCGCCGTTGCCTCCGCCTCCGCGAGCAGCAGCCGGCCGATGCCCCTTCCTTGCGTCTCCGGCGCGATCGCGAGCTTGCCGATATAGAGGCAATCGATCTCCGGCTTGCAGAAGATGCAGCCCACGAGCCGCTCGCCATCGCTGACGCCGAAGGCGATCTCATCGGCAATCTTCTCTCGAAGTGATTCGGTGTTCAAAGCGTGCGCCGAAGACGGCGGGTCGATCCGCCCGTCCATGTAGGAGAAGGCGGCAAGGATCAGCCTCAGCAACTCCTCCTGCCGGCCGAATGTTTCATCGATGCGGAAGACCTGCATTGTCGTCGGCCTACGCTCTGCGCCGGTAGCGGATGGTGTTGAACTGCGCCGTCAGCGCGTCATACATCAACAGTCGCCCGACCAGCGGTTCTCCGAACCCGGCAATCACCTTGATCGCTTCCATCGCCTGCAGCGTGCCGATGACGCCCGTCAATGCGCCGACGATGCCGGCCTCCGCACAGGAGGGCACGACGCCGGCCGGTGGCGGCTCCGGAAAGAGATCGCGGTAGGAGGGGTTCGGCCGTCCATCGGCGCCTGCCTTGTACGGCATCAGTACCGTCAGCGACCCGTCGAAGCGGCCGACGGCGCCGGTCACCAGCGGGATGCCGACCGTTGCCGCCGTATCGGCGGCGAGATAGCGCGTGTCGAAATTGTCCGAGCCGTCGATCACCAGATCGTATTGCCGCAACAGCGCCTCGGCATTGTCGGGGTTGAGGCGAAGGCCGTGTTCGTCGACGGCGACATGCGGATTGAGCGAGGCGATCGCTTCGGCTGCCCGCTCGACCTTGGCGCGGTCGATGTCCTCGGTGCGGTGGATGATCTGCCGCTGCAGATTGGATAGTGCCACCGTGTCGTCGTCGACGATACCGATCCGGCCGATGCCGGCGGCAGCGAGATAAACGAGCACCGGAGCGCCAAGCCCGCCGGCACCGATCACGAGCACGCGCGCTGCCTTCAGTTTCTGCTGCCCGGCACCGCCGATTTCCGGCAGCACGATATGGCGGGCGTAGCGGGCGATCTCCGATTGGTCGAGCTTGTTCTCACCGGTCATGGCAAATCCTCCTCGGTGGCTCTTTGCTTATCCCGTAACGCTGCCATGCGAAACCGTCAGGAATCGACCACGGTCGCCAAGCGCCTCGAACATCGCCTGATCCGTGCCCGTCATGAAAGCCTGGCCACCAAGGCCATCGACGAGATCGAACAGGGCGGCGCGCCGGTTGACGTCGAGATGGGCCGCGATCTCGTCGAGCAGCAGGATCGGCGCGTGGCCGGTCATGTCGCCGACGAGGCGCGCATGTGCCAGCACCAGGCCGACGAGCAGCGCCTTCTGCTCCCCGGTCGAGCAGCGCGACGCCTCCATGTCCTTCTCCCGGTGGCGAACGATGAGGTCGCTGCGATGCGGCCCGTCGAGCGTGCGACCGGCTGCCGCGTCGCGCGGACGACCGTCGCGCAGCATCGTCAGATATTGTTCTTCGAGATCATAGGCCGGGCGATGCCCCTCGTCGTCGAGAAACCCTGATAGCGCCAGGCGGGCCGACGGAAAGACGCTTTCGTCGACATTCCGCTCGACAAGCGCCGTCAGCAGCCCGAGCATTTCCTGGCGCGCCAGCGCCATCGACACGCCAAGGCCCGCCATCTCGCGCTCGATCGCCGTCAGCCACGCCGGGTCCGGGCGAAATTCGCTGAGCAGCCGGTTGCGGCTGCGCATCGCCCGGTCGAATTCGCTGGCGCGCCGCCCATGTTCCGGATCGAGCGAAAGCACCAGCCGGTCGAGGAACCGCCGCCGGTCGGAGGAGGCGCCGGTGAACAGCCCGTCCATCGATGGTGTCAGCCAGAGGACGCGCAGGTGGTCCGTCAGCTCATCGACGGTCGCCGCCGGCGTTCCGTTGAGCCTGAGCCGCCGTGATTGGCCCTCCGCCACCCCGGCCGTGCCGGTGCCGATCTCCACCGACCCTTCCATGCCCTCGACCTCGGCGAAGACGGAAAACCCGTCATTGGCGCCGACGCGGGTGACGTCGGCATAAGCGGCACGCCTGAGGCCCCGTCCGGGCGAGAGGAAGGAGACGGCTTCCATGAGGTTGGTCTTGCCGGCGCCGTTCTCCCCGGTCAGCACCACATGGCGCTGGTCGAGCTCCAGCGACAGCGCCGCATAGTTGCGGAACTCCATGAGCTTCAGGCGGCTGAGAAAGACCTTTTGTGGCATCGGCAGTCCGGATTCGACGTTGGGCGCAGCTAGGACGAAAGCCACCGCCAAGGCAAGGCGAAACGGCACGCTGGTCCATATAGGGGCCGTTGGTCGATATCGGCAGGGGAAAGGCGGAAAACCCCTTGAAACAGGTGCTTTTCTTGAGCGCCTCCGTCAAATATGACAGTTTTATGACAATCCATGGATGGACATATTTCTGATGCTGACTTGGTTCCGCAAACTGCTTCCCCGCGAGGATCGCTTCTTTGACCTCTTCGCCAAACACTCGAGAACCGTCGTCGGCGCCGCCGATGCGCTCGACAAGCTGCTTTCCGGCGGCGACGACATGGAGAAGCACTGCGACCGGATCGTCGCGCTCGAGGACGAAGCGGACCACATCACCGCCGAAGTGCTGCTGGCCGTGCGCCGGTCCTTCATCACCCCCTTCGACCGTGGCGACATCAAGGATCTGATCCAGTCGATGGATGATGCCATCGACATGATGCACAAGACCGTCAAGACGATCCGGCTTTACGAGCAGAAGAGCTTCGATCCCGGCATGCGCGAAATGGGGGCGATCGTCGGCCAGGCTGCGCATCTGATCGCCGAGGCCATTCCGCTGCTCGACCGCATCGGCACCAATCACGACCGCCTCATAGCCATTGCCGAAGAGATCACCCGCATCGAGGGCCGTTCCGACGAACTGCACGACAAGGGCCTCAAGGATCTCTTCCGCCGCCATGGCGCCGACAACCCGATGGCCTACATCATCGGCAGCGAGATCTATGGCGAACTGGAAAAGGTCGTCGACCGCTTCGAGGACGTTGCCAATGAAATCAGCGGCATCGTGATCGAGAACGTCTGATGGATGCGACGCTCGCCTTTCCGTTGCTCGTCGGGCTGATCGGCATCGCGCTGTTCTTCGACTTCCTGAACGGTCTGCACGATGCCGCCAACTCGATCGCGACGATCGTCTCGACACGGGTGCTCCGGCCGCAATATGCGGTCATGTGGGCGGCTTTCTTCAACTTCATCGCCTTCCTGTTCTTCGGCCTGCATGTGGCCGAAACGCTCGGCAAGGGCATCATCGACCCGGGCATCGTCACGCCGCTGGTGATCTTCTCGGCGCTGATCGGTGCGATCGTCTGGAACATCGTCACCTGGCTTTTCGGCATCCCGTCGAGTTCGTCGCATGCGCTGATCGGCGGCCTTGTCGGCGCCGGCCTTGCCAGCACCGGCTTCAGTTCCATCGTCTGGACGGGCCTTTTGAAGACCGTCGGTGCCATCTTCATGTCGCCGGCGATCGGCTTCTTCCTGGCGCTGCTCCTGGTGCTGATCGTCTCCTGGATCTTCGTGCGGCAGACGCCCTTTGCCGTCGACCGCACCTTCCGCGTGATGCAGTTCATCTCGGCCTCGCTCTATTCGCTCGGCCATGGCGGCAACGACGCGCAGAAGACCATGGGCATCATCGCCGTGCTCCTGTTTTCGCAAGGGTATCTCGGCTCGGAATTCTACGTGCCCTTCTGGGTGGTGATCACCTGCCAGGCGGCGATCGCGCTCGGCACGCTGTTCGGTGGCTGGCGCATCGTCCACACGATGGGCTCGAAGATCACCAAGCTGAACCCGATGCAGGGCTTCTGCGCCGAAACCGGTGGGGCGATCACGCTCTTTGCCGCCACCTGGCTCGGCATTCCCGTTTCGACGACCCATACCATCACCGGCGCGATCATCGGCGTCGGTGCTGCGCGCCGCGTTTCGGCGGTGCGCTGGGGGCTTGCCGGCAATATCGTCATTGCCTGGTTCATCACCATGCCGGCGGCGGCGGCGATTTCGGCGCTCGCCTACTTCACCATCGATCTGCTGTTCTGATCGATTGGGAAACCGTCTCCCGCCTTCAGGAGCAGGCGGGAGACGCCGATCATTTCGAGACCCGAGGTGCAGGGCTCTCCCGCCCGCCCTGATGCAAGGTCAGGCTTTGGGCTCGGTCGCCCTTGAGCGTGAAGCTGATCTGGGCATCGATGAGCTTGGTAAAGAAGCGATGCTCGGCCTCCGGCAGGATCTCGAGCCGGTCCTGTCCGGTCGCCTGGGCAAACAGGCTGTCACCATCCCGAAAGATCGTGAGCTCGAAATCCGGCGCCAGCCTGTAGGTGCCGACATAGGCGTCATAGCGCGCCGGATCGATCGTCATGGCCGTACGCTTGACGATTGGCGGCGCGAGCGGCGCGTTTCGATTGAGCAGATGGCGGCCGATGTCGTCGACACCGACCTCGGTCGACGCATTGGAGAGGGCGATGACGCCGACACCGGTCGACGGACGGTAGCCGACGAAGGATCGATAGCCGCCGGTTCCGCCAATGTGCCAGATGAACTGGTCGTCGCCCTTGCCCGAGATCACCCAGCCGAGCGCCTGCTGGTCGCCGTCGCCGTTGCCGAGTGGCTGGCGGGTTGCCAGCAGCGTGGCGAAGGCGGGAGCGAGCGGCGACGCCGTCTTGCCCATGGCGGCTTCAAGGAAAAGCAGGAGATCGTCCACGGTTGAGCGCAGGGCGCCCGCGCCCTGCAGCGCGTCGAGATCCCAATCCCTTACCGGCTCCATGGCCGCATCGTGGCCCTTTGCCCGGCGTTCGGCCCACTCAGGCTGCTGCGTGATCGCCGTGTCCTTCATGCCGAGCGGCGCGGCGATGCGGCTGACGACGAGCTCCTCATACGAAATCCCTGCCTGCAAGGCGATCGCGTGGCCGAGAAGCCCGGCGCCGAGATTGGAGTATTCATGCTCGACGCCGGGGCGCCGCAACGGCTTGTGGCTGGAAAGGAAGGCATGGAGCTTTGCCGCGTCGTAGCCGGCATAGGGATTGCTCATGTCGGCGGGCACCAGATTGCTGGGCAGGCGCGGCAGGCCGGACATGTGCGTAGCGAGGTCGCCGAGCGTGATCGGAGTCTGCTTGTCCTCGGGCATGATGACGCTCATCGGTAGGAGGGTGGCCACGGGTGTGCCGAGGCTGAGCGTGCCTTGCTCCATCGCATCGGCAAGCAGCAGTGCGGTAAAGACCTTGGTGATCGAGCCGATCTCGAACACCGTCCGCCCGTCGACGGGGCGTGGATCGCCTATGGCGGGATGGCCATGCGCAACGACGCGGCGGCCATTGGCATCGACGATGCCGACGACGATGCCGATCGACTGTTGCTGCTTGTCGATCCGGTCGGTCAGGATCGCCTGTATTTCGGCATCGGTGGGGGCAGGGGACAGCGGGCTTGCGTGAGCGGTAGTGCCAAGCGCCATGAGGACGATCCAGTTCAGAAAGAGGTTCCGCATGAAGAAATAGGAATCCGATTTTCGGTTGTCAGGGGATGCGCTGCTGATGGCAGCCGGTTTCGGTCAAGCCTTGGTCAAGACTTGGCCGGTGATCGGCGCGATACCGTCGCCGGCAACGATTGTGCCGGGATTGCGGGACCTTCACGGGTCCCAATAGGGCGGATCGCCGAAGGCTTCCTTCAGGTGCCGGGCGATGGCTCTGAGCTTGGTGGAGACGCGCCGGCCCTCCGGATGCGCCATGTAGATGAACTCCGGCTCCGGGTGCAGCCCGACGTCGATCTCCTTGAGTTGCCCTTCGCGCACCGAAGGGCCGGCGATGAAGGCGGGCAGGAGCGCGATGCCGAGCCCGGCGACCGCGGCATCGTGCAGCATGTCGCCATTGTTCATGCCGAGCGCCAGGCGGGCTCGTACGACCGTCGCACCGGAAGGTCCTTCGAAGCGCCAGTCGGCCGCACCGCGGTTGGTATAGAAGATGCCGCGATGGCTCTCGAGCTCGTCGATAGACGCCGGCATGCCGTGCCGGTCGAGATAGTCGGGCGAAGCGACGAGCAGGCGTCGGCTTCTGGCGAGCTTCCAGACGACCAGGCGCGAATCGGCGATGACGCCATGACGCACGATCGCATCGTAGCCCTCGGAGGCGGCATCCACCCGCCGGTCGTCGAGATCGAGCGTCAGCTCGATCTCCGGATGCTGCGCGAGGAACGGATAGAGCGCTGGGCCGAGGTGCCGGCGGCAGAAGCTGACCGGGGCTGCGATCCGGAGCGGTCCCGTCAGCAGCCCGCGGCGCTCGGCGATGTCGCTTGCCGCCGCCTGCACCTCGCTGATGATCCGGATGGCCCGCTCGCGAAAAGCGATGCCGTCTTCGGTCAGCGTCAGCTTGCGCGTGGTTCGATGAAGCAGGCTGGCGTTGAGCCCGCGTTCCAGTTCTGCCAGCCTTTCGCTGACGACGGATTTCGACAGCCGCAGGCGCCGCGCTGCCTCGCTGATCGAACCGGCTTCGGCGACGGCGACAAAGGCGGCTATTCCCTCGATTTTCATCATCGTTCGGCTTTCCCGAATTCGAGTTCCAGGATTGGAAGACTAATCCGAACGATCCTTTTCCGCCATATCTGTTGGCAACGGAGGATGGCCAATCGAACCGGCTTCCTCCTCAACCCAACAAGAGGATCTCATCATGTCACGTTTAGAGAACAAGACGGCACTCATCACCGGCGGCACCAGCGGTATCGGTCTCGAAACCGCACGGCAGTTCATCGCCGAAGGCGCACGGGTCGCCGTCACCGGTACCAATCCGAAGAACATCGTCGAAGCCCGCGCCATCCTCGGCGAGGCAGCACTGATCATCGAGGCAGACGCCGGCAACGTCGCCGGACAGGCCGCCGTTGCCGAAAAGATCCGCGCCGCCTTCGGCACGCTCGACATCCTCTTCGTCAATGCCGGCATCGCCAAGCTGCAGCCGATCGAACAGTGGGACGAGGCAAGCTTCGACCGGTCGATCGCCATCAACCTCAAGGGGCCGTATTTCCTGATCCAGGCGCTGCTGCCGGTGTTCTCGAAGCGTGCCTCGGTCGTGCTCAACACCTCGATCAACGCCCATATCGGCATGCCGACTTCCAGCGTCTATGCGCTGACCAAGGCAGGCCTGCTGTCGCTGGCACGCACGCTCTCAGGCGAACTCATCGGCCGCGGCATCCGGGTGAATGCCGTCAGCCCCGGCCCGATCCGCACCCCGCTCCATGACGGCCACGCCCCAACGCCCGAGGAAAACAAGCAGGTGGTCGATGCGATCGCCGCGCAGATCCCGCTCGGCCGCTTCGGCGATGCGAGCGAGATCGCCAAGGCCGTTGTCTTCTTAGCCTCCGACGAAGCCACCTTTACCGTCGGCGCCGAGCTGATCGTTGATGGCGGCATGGCGACGCTCTGAGCAGCGTTTCATCCAGGGGGGACGCGAAAGTCCGATCATCGAAGCGCCGTGGGTCCAGCCAACCCGCGGCGCTCTCGCGTTTCGGTCTCCCGGCCTTCGGCTGCCGTTGGCATCGGCGGTGGAGAAGTGTATATTTTTGAGCTCTAATGGAAAGCATCCGTTTGCGGGGAGACCGCGAGACGAACACCGATCAGATCCCGGGAGGAGACGATGACGAGTGTCAGATGGATGATGAAGGGGCGCGAGTTCATTCACTGCAATTGCGCCTATGGCTGCCCCTGCCAGTTCAATGCCCTGCCGACACAAGGCCATTGCAGCGCCGTCGGCGCCTTCGAGATCGAGGAAGGCTATCATGGCGACACGCGGCTCGACGGGCTTCGTGGAGGCCTGATCGCCGCCTGGCCGGGCGCGATCCACGAGGGGCGGGGACAGGTGGTGCCGATCGTCGATAGCCGCGCGTCCGACGAGCAGCGAGGCGCGTTGCTGCGCATCATGAGCGGCGAAGATACGGAGCCCGGCGCGACCTTCTTCCAGGTCTTTGCGACCACCTTCGAAACCATGCACGATCCGGTCTTCGCCGAGATCGATTTCGAGGTCGACATCGGCGCTCGAACGGCGCGGCTGAACGTGCCGGGCTGGATCGTCGCGCGCGGCGAGCCGATCCTCAATCCGGTGACCGGCGCCACCCATCAGGCGCGCATCAATCTCCCCCATGGCTTCGAATACGACCTCTGCGAAGTCGGACGCGGATGGGCCGATACGAAGGGGCCGCTGACCTTGGCGCTTGCGGATTCGCATGCCCATTTCGCCCGCATGCATCTGACCGAAAGCGGCGTGGTCCACTGACGTCGATGAAGGATACGGTGCTCGAAACCTTGCTCAGACGTGACCGCGTCGTCGTCGTGGCGGCGCTGGCCATCCTGACGGCGGTCAGCTGGCTCTATGTCCTGTGGCTGGCGTCGGCCATGGAGATGACCATTCCTGCGGCACCTTCCGACAGCATGGATATGGGCTCCGGCATGGACATGTCCATGGAGATGCCGATGACCATGGGGACTGAAGAGGGCTCGATGGCATCGATGGCGAGCGCGGTTGCCGCTCCCTGGAACGCTACGACCTTCGCCTATGCCTTCGTCATGTGGGCCGTGATGATGGTTGGCATGATGGTGCCGTCGGCAACGCCGATGATCCTCCTCTATGCCCGCGTCGGCCGCCAGGCGGCCCAACAGGGCAAACCCTTTGCCGCGACCGGCTTCTTCGCCGCCGGCTATCTGTCGGCGTGGATCCTGTTCGCGCTCGCAGCCGTTCTCGGGCAATGGTTGCTCGATCACGCCCTGTTGCTCACGCCGGCGTTTGCAAGCGCCAGTGTGGTGCTCAGCGGCACCGTGCTGGTCGCCGCCGGCCTGTTCCAGTTCACGCCGCTCAAGGACCGCTGTCTTAGCCAATGCCAGGCGCCGCTGCTCTTCATCCAGAAACACGGCGGCTTTCGCAAGGAAGCGGGCGGCGCCTTCGGCCTCGGCGTACGGCACGGCCTTTATTGCGTCGGCTGCTGCTGGGCGCTGATGGCGCTTCTGTTCGTTGGCGGGGTGATGAACGTGCTGTGGATCGCCGCCATCGCCATCTTCGTTCTGGCGGAAAAGGTCGTGCCCGGCGGAAAGATCCTCTCCCGTGTCGCCGGGGCGGGGCTCGTCTTGGCCGGGCTGTGGCAGCTCGCGGCCTCGATCTGAAGCAAAAGCGCCGCGCAACCGTTTCCGGCGCGCGGCGCTGCAGAACTCGTCAGGCTGGAAGCCTTAGTCGCTCAGCGTATCGAAGAAATCCTTCATCCGGGCGAAGAAGCCGGTCGATTCCGGATTGTTGTCCTTGGACGAGATCTGCTCGAATTCCTGCAGCAGTTCGCGCTGGCGCTTGGTCAGCTTCTGCGGCGTTTCGATCTGGATCTGGATGTAAAGGTCGCCGGATTGCGCCGAGCGCAGCACCGGCATGCCCTTGCCCTTGAGGCGGAACTGCTTGCCGGCCTGTGTGCCCTCGGGAACCGTGACGCGCGACTTGGTGCCGTCGAGCGTGGTCACGTCGAACTTGCCGCCAAGGGCAGCCGTCGTCATCGAGATCGGCACGCTGCAATAGAGATCGGCGCCGTCGCGCTGGTAGAACTCATGCGGCCTGACCGAGAGGAAGATGTAGAGGTCGCCCGATGGTCCGCCGCGAAGGCCGGCTTCGCCTTCGCCCGAAAGGCGGATGCGGGTGCCGTCCTCGATGCCGGCCGGAATGTTGACCGAGAGCGTGCGCTCTTCGGTAACCCGGCCCTGTCCGTGGCACTTGCCGCAGGGATCGGTGATCGTCTGTCCGCGGCCGCCGCAGGTGGGGCAGGTGCGTTCGATCGAGAAGAAGCCTTGAGCGGCGCGCACGCGGCCGGAACCATGACAGGTGCCGCAGGTCTTCGGGCTCGTACCCGGCTTGGCGCCGGAGCCGGTGCAGACGTCGCAGGTGATCGAGGTCGGAACGCGGATCTGTGCGGTCTTGCCGCTGAAGGCTTCCTCGAGCGAGATCTCCATGTTGTAGCGAAGATCCGCGCCGCGTTCGCGGCCGCCCGACGAGCGCCGCTGGCGTCCACCGCCCATCATCTCGCCGAAGATGTCCTCGAAGATGTCGGAGAAGCCGCCCGCGCCCGCCCCAGCGCCGCCGAAGCCGTTGCCCATGCCGCCCTGCTCGAAGGCAGCGTGACCGTAACGATCGTAGGCCGCCCGCTTCTGCGGGTCCTTGAGCATCTCGTAGGCTTCGTTGATTTCCTTGAAGGTCTTTTCCGCTGCTGCGTCGCCGGGATTCTTGTCCGGATGATACTTCATCGCGAGCTTGCGGAAGGCGCTCTTCAGCTCCTTTTCGTCGGCGTTCTTGGCAACACCAAGCGTTTCGTAGAGATCACGTTTCATTCGTAGAAGATTATCCTGTTGGCGTGCCAGCGCGATGGCTCGGCGGCTGCCCGTTTACCTTGCCACCGATTTAGTAAACCTTGAAGCGCGATACCATAGCCCGAACGACGGTAGATACGGTTTTTTGTCGGAAAAGGTACGTTTGCGGCAGGTCATGGTGCCGATTACCGATATTGCCGGTCACGCCGGGAGAGCCCGGCAACAAAAAAGCCCGGGCGAACCCGGGCTTCTTCGTCTGTTTCCAGGGGCGACTTAGGCCGAGCGCTTGCGGTCGTCCTCGTCGTTGACTTCTTCGTAGTCGGCATCGACGACATCGCCGTCGCGCGCAGCGTCAGCGGCGGCATCCGCATGCGCGGCCTCCGTCTGCTGGGCTTCATAGATCGCCTGGCCGAGCTTCATGGAAACTTCCATGAGCGTGTTGGTCTTGGCCTTGATGTCTTCGGCGTCCGGCTCGGACGCTTCGACGGCGGTCTTCAGCGCGGCAATCGCGTCGGAGATCGCCTTGCGGTCCGTTTCCGAAACCTTGTCGCCGTAATCCTTCAGCGACTTCTCGCTGGAGTGGATCAGGCTTTCGGCCTGGTTCTTGGCTTCGACACCTTCGCGGCGCTTCTTGTCGACTTCCGCGTTGGCCTCGGCGTCCTTGACCATCTTCTCGATGTCTGCGTCGGAGAGACCACCGGATGCCTGGATGCGGATCTGGTGTTCCTTGCCGGTGCCCTTGTCCTTGGCCGAAACCTGCACGATGCCGTTGGCGTCGATGTCGAAGGTCACTTCGATCTGCGGCATGCCGCGCGGTGCCGGCGGAATGCCGACGAGGTCGAACTGGCCGAGCAGCTTGTTGTCGGCGGCCATTTCGCGTTCGCCCTGGGAAACGCGGATCGTCACGGCCGACTGGTTGTCGTCGGCGGTCGAGAAGGTCTGCGACTTCTTGGTCGGGATCGTCGTGTTGCGTTCGATCAGGCGGGTGAAGACGCCGCCGAGCGTTTCGATGCCGAGCGACAGCGGGGTAACGTCGAGCAGGAGAACGTCCTTGACGTCGCCCTGCAGAACGCCGGCCTGGATGGCGGCGCCCATGGCGACCACTTCATCCGGGTTCACGCCCTTGTGCGGCTCCTTGCCGAACAGCTGCTTCACGGTTTCCTGAACCTTCGGCATGCGGCTCATGCCGCCGACGAGAACGACTTCGTCGATCTCGGCAGCCGAGACGCCGGCATCCTTGAGGGCTGCCTTGCACGGGGCAACGGTGCGCTGGATCAGGTCGTCGACAAGGCTTTCGAACTTGGCGCGCGACAGTTTCATCGTCAGGTGCTTCGGACCGGAAGCGTCAGCCGTGATGAACGGCAGGTTGATTTCGGTCTGCTGCGACGAGGACAGCTCGATCTTGGCCTTTTCGGCGGCTTCCTTGAGGCGCTGAAGAGCGAGCTTGTCGTTCTTCAGGTCGATGCCCTGTT
Organism: Ensifer adhaerens; assembly: GCF_002007205.1. Taxonomy (GTDB): domain Bacteria; phylum Pseudomonadota; class Alphaproteobacteria; order Rhizobiales; family Rhizobiaceae; genus Ensifer; species Ensifer adhaerens_D. The sequence goes on along the minus strand of NZ_LAZS01000006.1, from coordinate 1,027,354 downwards.
CCTTCTTGAATTCGCCGGCGAGGTATTCGACGAGACGCATGTCGAAGTCTTCACCGCCGAGGAAGGTGTCGCCGTTGGTCGACTTCACTTCGAAGACGCCGTCGCCGATTTCCAGAACCGAGATATCGAAGGTACCACCACCCAAGTCGTAAACGGCAATCGTCTTGCCGTCCTTCTTGTCGAGGCCGTAGGCGAGCGCTGCCGCGGTCGGCTCGTTGATGATGCGCAGCACTTCGAGGCCAGCGATCTTGCCGGCATCCTTGGTTGCCTGGCGCTGGGCGTCGTTGAAGTAGGCCGGAACGGTGATGACGGCCTTTTCGACCTTTTCACCGAGGTAGGATTCGGCCGTTTCCTTCATCTTCTGAAGGATCATGGCGGAGATCTGCGACGGGGAATAATCCTTGCCGTGCGCTTCGACCCAGGCGTCGCCATTGTCGGCCTTGGTGATTTTGTAAGGAACCATGTCCTTGTCTTTTTGCGTGGTCGGGTCCTGGAAGGTCCGGCCGATCAGGCGCTTGATCGCAAAAAGCGTGTTTTCCGGATTGGTGACTGCCTGGCGCTTGGCCGGCTGGCCGACGAGACGTTCGCCGTCTTCGCTGAATGCCACCATCGAGGGGGTCGTGCGCGCACCCTCGGCATTTTCGATCACCTTCGCGTCTTTTCCGTCCATGACGGCGACGCAGGAGTTGGTCGTTCCCAGGTCAATACCAATTACTTTAGCCATGTCGTTCTCTCCTTGCAGCGGACTGTCGGAACCCGGTCAGGCATTCGTGAGACAGCCCCTAACGGGATGGTCTTTGGATTTCTTCGCAGCTGAGACTGCGCCGATGCGGCGTATATAAGGACCGGCGTTTCGGACTGCAAGGCATTCTGCGGGGCGTTTGGGGGCAAAAGCAAGCCCGGGATTTGTCTAGCCCGAAATGGGCCGTCGGCCGCAGCCTGCCTACAGGCCGGATCCCCTGTCAAATCAAGGTTCGCGGGCGGCTCAGCCGCCGGTCAGAATATCGAAAAGCGTGGTGCGGCGCGTGGCTCCGGTCGTCTGGCCGACATCGGCCGGCGGCACCATGCCGCCGTTACCCTGGTCGACGCTCTGGCCACCCCATGGATCGCCGCCCTGGTCCACCGGACGCTGTCCGACGGCAACGCCGCCATCGACGCCGACAGGCGCCTCCGGGAAGGCTTCCGGATCGCCGGACATCAGGTCGCCGGAAGGCGGCGCGGTGCCGTCATCGAAGACCGGCTGCACGCCGGCCGTCCCGAACAGCGGCGAGGGCGAGAGGCCCTCGTGGGCCGCCATCATGAAATCGTGCCAGGCCCTGGCCGGCAGGCCGCCGCCGGTCACCTTCTTCATCGACTTGCCGTCGTCGTTGCCGAACCAGACGCCGGTCGTGAGGTTCGAGGTGTAGCCGACGAACAGTGCGTCGCGGAAGGATTGCGTCGTGCCGGTCTTGCCGGCCGCTTCCCAGCCCTTCATCTGTGCTTTCTTGCCGGTGCCCTTGGTCAGCACCCGCACCAGCATCTGGTTCATTTCGCTGACGATCGCCGGGTCCAGTACGCGCGGCGGGTTGTCGTAGGTGTTCTCGTAGAGCACTGTGCCATCCGCCTTGGAAATGCGGCGGATGACGTGCGGCGTCGCCTTGAAGCCGCCGTTCATGAACGGGGCATAGGCCGAGGTGAGCTCGACCAGGCTCACTTCCGACGTGCCGAGCGCGATCGAGGCATTGGCCTGCATCTCGGAATCGATGCCGAGGCGATGGGCGACCTTGACGACGTTCGACGGACCCACCTCCATGACGAGCTGCGCGGCGATCGTGTTCAGCGAGTTGGCGAGCGCGTCGGCGATCGTCACTTCGCCGCGATACTTCTGGTCGTAATTTTCAGGCGTCCAGTTGCCGATCCGGACCGGCCCGTCATTGCGGATCGACATCGGCGTGCGGCCGATCTCCATGGCCGCGGCATAGACGAAAGGCTTGAAGGCCGAGCCCGGCTGGCGCTTGGCCTTGGAGGCGCGGTCGAACTGGCTCTCGGCGTAGTCCTTGCCGCCGACGAGCGCCCGGATGGCGCCGGTGCCGTCGATCGAAACGAGGGCTGCCTGCGAGGCGTCGAGCTTCTTGCCCTCGGCGTCCAGCGTGGCGGAGATCACTTCCTCGGCCTTTTTTTCGAGGTTGAGATCGATCGTCGTGTCGATGACGAGGTCTTCCTTGATCTCGCCGATCATGCCGGGAAGCTGGTCCATCACCATGTCGGCGACATAGTGCTCGGCACCCGACCAATAGCTCTTGGCCTTGGTCGGGGTCTGCGACATTGCCGTCTTGATCTCGCTGTCGGTGACGTAGCCTTCCTCGCGCATGGCGCCGAGCACGACCTGTGCGCGCTCTTCCGCCGCCTTCGGGTCGCGCGCCGGCGACAGGCGGGAAGGGGCTTTCAACAGGCCGGCGAGAAGGGCTGCTTCGCCGAGGTTCACGTCGCGCGCCGACTTGTTGAAGTAGCGCCGCGAGGCCGCCTCGACGCCATAGGCGTTGGAGCCGAAGAACACCCGGTTGAGATACATCGCCAGGATCTGGTCCTTGGAATATTTCTGCTCGAGCCAGAAGGCGAGCAGCACTTCCTGCACCTTGCGCTCCAGCGTGCGCTCGGGCGACAGGAACAGGTTCTTGGCCAGCTGCTGCGTCAGCGTCGAGCCGCCCTGCACCATGCGGCCGGTGGTGACGTTCGTCAGCATCGCGCGGGCGAGGCCCAGCGGATCGACGCCGAAATGCGAATAGAAGCGCCGGTCCTCGATCGCGATCACCGCCTGAGGAATATGGGGCGACATGTTTTCGAGCGACAGCGCTTCGCCGCCGGTGGTGCCGCGGTTGGCGATGATGTCGCCGCTGACGGCGAGGATCTTGACGTTCGGCGGACGCTCGGGGATCGACCAGCTTTCGGCGCTCGGCATGCGCGCGCCGTAGTAGAGCACCAGGCCGCCGACGCCCATGGCGCCCCAGATGCCGAGCACGATGCACCAGTAGAACAGCGTGCGAACGAGACCGACAAGGCCACCGCCACCGGAGCCGCGACGGCCGCCGCCGCGCTTGCTAGCTGCCTTCTTCTTGCCGCTGTTCCTGTTGCCTTGGCCGGAAGATTTGCCGCGGGGCGCCTTGCGGCTGGTGGTCACGCGGTCGCTGGCCTCGACGCGAAAATCGTCGTCATCATCGTCCTCGTGTCCGCCGAACGATGGCTCGATCCGCTGTCCTGACCTGCCGCTTGCTGCCATGCCGTTTGATCTATCCCTCACCGCGCAGCGGTGGCCCTTGGCGCTATTGTTGCGGCCAATCGATTTCGACGGCGGTAACGGCGTCCCACGCCCATCCGCCACGGCGACCGGGTGAACTTTAAATGCGGCAATTTAAGGGGGAGTTAAGAAAGTCGCTGTGAAAAAGCCTGATGGTTCAAAACCTTGACCGGGAGCTCGTTCGCGCCCTCGCATCCCCGCCCGTGCGCGCCGGTCCCCTACTGGATCGAGTTTCGAAGTGGCGTATCTTCGATCGAAGCCGTGGGGCTCACCGGATCGGGGTCGGTGAAATCGTAGAGCCACTGGCTGAAGGGCAGCCGCAGCAGCCGCCGCTTGCCCAGATGGTTCACGGCCACCTCCTCGCAGTCGGCGGCCGGGTAGGCCTGCCGGCCGCACATGGCGAGCGGACTGTCGATCAGGCGTTAGCCGTGCCCCTGATAGACGAGCGCTGTCATCGCTCGGAGCTTGAAGGAGCCGGGCGGCAGCACCACGAGACGGAGGCTGGCGAACCAGGTCGCAAGGATCAGGACGCCGATGAGGACGGTCGGAATCTGGAGCAGCAATTTCATTGAATGCCTACAATTAATAAGTGAAAATCTATTCGTGAACTCCACATAGTGGTATATCAAAAAAGATGAACAAAAGGGAAAAAGCCATCAGTGGTTGTGTCTCTCGAGTTACCGCGGCGCGGCCTTTCCACGGCCGGCTTCGGACCTCGAGGCAGGCAGGCTGCCCCAGCCTTTCATCACGATTTTGTGCAATGCAAAAATGATGCCTTGAAATTGTTGCGATGCATAATTATTATATGACTTATCGAAGCGCTGCACCTCCTCCCGCGGCGCCCGATGCGGATCGGCGGCACTCCTCCTCCCAGCCTCCGATCAAGTTCGAGAGCCCCGTGTACCTCCTCCCACACGGGGCTCTTTTCATTTTTGCGCCTGCGCCCGTGGCTTTGTGGTCGATCGGTGCCATCGCTCCCACCGCCTCCCAATTGTCCTGACGTCAAAGGGATCGCCGGCGCCGCGCCGGAGGGTCGCTGGCCTATGCCGTTATCAATCCAGTCACGAATCCTGCTATGGCTTCGCCTCATTGTTGTGTTCGGCTGCCGCACGACACAGGAGGACTGCCATGAAGCTTCGATCCACCGTCTTCGCCCTCGGCGCCTTTGCAGCCTTGAATGGCGAGGCTCTGGCGCAAGATAGCGTTGCCTATGTCGACGACCGGTCCGATGGGGCGGCGCTCGTCCGCTCGCTCTACAACGCCGTCAACCGCAAGGAATATGCCCGCGCCTACGGCTACTTCGGCGATAAAAAACCTGTCGGCAGCTTCAAGTCCTTCACAGGCGGCTATGAGCGCACGGTGTCGGTCGAGGTCATGGTCGGCAAGGTGAAGACGGAGGCCGGGGCCGGCAGCATCTATTCCGCCGTTCCGGTTGCGGTGAAATCGATCGAGAAGCGGGGGCGGGTGCGGTTCTTTGCCGGCTGCTACGTCACCCGGATCATCAATCCGTCGCTGCAGGTGCCGCCGTTCACGCCCTACCAGATCGAGGCGGCGCGCCTGCATGAGGTCAAGGGGCCGCTTGAACAGGCGGTGCCTGCCGTCTGCAACGCGCCCTGAGGCGGCGCGCGTTCCGCCTGGAGCAAGCCGCGCAAAGGACTCGCTCTAGGGAAGGTCGGTTCCCTTCGGCGGGGGGCGCTCCGCTACGAAGCGCGCCCGTTCGAACACCAGGATCACCACCAGCGCCAGGATGAAGGGAATGACCAGGTAGAGCAGCCGGAAGATCGCGAGTGCCGCAAGCACGGCGGCCGGATCCATTTCCGGCAGGGCGGCGATGAAGATCAGTTCGAGCACGCCGAGCCCGCCGGGCGCATGCGACAGAAGCGCCGCCGAAAAGGACGCGAGGAAGATTCCGAGGATGACGATATAGCCCGGATTTCCCGCTTCCGGCAGGGCGAAATAGATGATCCCGGCGGCACCGATCAGTTCCACCGGCGCGATCACCAGCTGCCGGAAGACGATCTTCGGTTTCGGGTAGTGCAGCTGGAACCAGCGCGTGCGGAAGGACGGCAGCCCGACGAGGCTGCCGATGACGTAGAGCCCGATGACAACAAGAATGAGCACGCCCGTGGTCAGCGACATTTCCACCGGCAGGAATTCCGCAAAACGTTCGATGATGTCGGGCCGCACCAGGAGGACGACGGCGGAAAGCACCAGCGTGCCGAGCGTGAAGGTAAAGGAGCAGAAGGCGACGAGCACGCCGACTTCGCCCGGGGAAAGCCCCTTGGAACGGTAGGCGCGGTAACGCACGACCGCACCGGAGAACACCGAGGCGCCGAGGTTATGGGACAACGCGTAGGTCGTGAACGAGCAAAGCGTGATGAACCAGAGCGAGATGCGGTGGCCGAGATGGTCGAGCGCCAGCCGGTCGTAGGCGGCCAGCGCCGCATAGGCGAGCAGCGTCGAGCCGATCGCAAGCAGCCAGCTCTTCAGCGAAATCGCATTGAAGCTTGCGAGAAACTCGTCGAACGACAGGCCGCGCAGCTCATGATAGAGCGCGTTGACCGAGAAGAGGATCGCGAGAAGGCCGATAACGGGCCAGAAATAGGTCTGCAGCCGCTTCATGCCGGCGCCGAGGTCGGTGCGAGGGCGTTCAAGGGCTGCTTGAAGGACACTTCCATTGCAGCGGCCGGAGGGATTCTCCGAGCGGAGACGTTCTCTATTCTGAGCCGCTTTGTCATAGCATCACGCCCGCAGCGCGACGCTTCGGTCCTTACCCTTGCCAACGATCCGATTTCCCTTTGTGATTTGTTTCACAAAAAGGAAGCACCTGAGACCCCGCAGGTCAAGGATTGACGGCCTAACGACAACGGAGAAACCGCCGGGAAACAGTGAAGGGGAAACGGTAAAACGCCGACGCTTCGCCAACGGGGCAGCGAGGCACGCGCATCGACGGATCTCTTGCCCGTGACGGCTGCAGCATCGGCAGGCCCGCAACCAAATCGAAGAAGCCGCGGCGGAGGTTCCGCCACGGCTTCCGGGATCAAATCAAGTTGGGCGGGAGGCGTGCGAAGAATACGCAGGTTTCTCCCGTCCCGCTCCGATCATCGAGCGGCGAGCGCGTCCAGGATGCGGATCCAGGAGCGAATGCCCTTATGGTAGGACTGCAGCTCGTACTTCTCGTTCGGCGAATGGATGCGGTCGTCGGAAAGGCCGAAGCCGACGAGCAGCGATTCCATGCCGAGCATCTTCTGGAAGTCGCCGACGATCGGGATCGAGCCGCCCATGCCGATGATGACGGCTGGTTTCGGCCACTCGTCTGAAAGGGCGACCTTCGCCGTATTGAGCAGCGGAGACTCGTACGGCAGGTGAATGGCCGGTGAGCCGCCATGCGCGTGGAACTCGACCGAGCAATCGGCCGGAACCTTGGAACGCACATAGGCGCGGAAGGCCTCGCGGATCTTTTCCGGGTTCTGGTTGCCGACGAGGCGGAAGGAAACCTTCGCCGAAGCCTCGGCCGCGATCACCGTCTTGAAGCCTTCGCCGGTATAGCCGCCGGTGATTCCGTTGACTTCCGCGGTCGGGCGCGCCCAGGTCAGTTCCAGCACCGAGCGGTTCTTTTCGCCCGAGGGGATCGACAGGCCGATTTCGCCGAGGAACTTCTCGGCCGTCTGGCCGAGCGTTTCCCAGGCTGCCTTGATCTGGGCCGGGGTCTCCTCGACGCCCTCGTAGAAGCCCGGCAGCGTCACGCGGCTGTTTTCGTCGTGAAGGCCGGCGAGAATGGTGGTGAGGATGCGGATCGGATTGGCGGCAGCGCCACCGAAATAGCCGGAATGCAGGTCGCGGTCGGCAGCCCTGACGATCACCTCTTCGCCGACGAGGCCGCGCAGGCCCGCGGAGATCGCCGGCGTATCGCGGTCCCACATGCTGGTGTCGCAGACCAGCGCATAGTCGGCCTTGAGCTCGGCGGCATTGGCTTTCAGGAACGGCTTCAGCGACGGCGAGCCGGATTCCTCTTCGCCTTCAAACAGAATGGTGACGCGGCAGGGCAGGCCGCCGTGCACGTCCTTGTAGGCCCGCACCGCCTCGACGAAGGTCAGGAGCTGGCCCTTGTCGTCGGCCGTGCCGCGGCCGGTGATCACCTTGCGGCCCGGTTCGATTTCCTTGATGCCGGGCTCGAACGGGTCCGTGTCCCAGAGGTTGAGCGGGTCGACCGGCTGGACGTCGTAGTGGCCGTAGAACAGCACATGCGGCGCATCGGGCTTGGCGCCGTCATGATGGGCGACGACCATCGGATGGCCGGGCGTGTCGCGCACGGAGGCGGTAAAGCCGAGGCTGTCGAGTTCGGCCACCAGCCATTCGGCCGCCTTGCGGCATTCCGCCTTGAAAGCCGGGTCGGTCGAGATCGACTTGATCCGAACGAGGTCGAAAAGCCGGTCCAGGCTCTTTGGCAGATTGGCGTCTGCGCGTTCGAGAACGGGGGTGATGTCAGCCATCATGCGTATCCTTGCTTCAGGTTTCGCCGGAACCTACTGCATGTGCCGCCAAAGCGAAATCGATTTGAGCGGAATGCCCAGAGGTTTCAGGAGACGGTGAACGGGGAGCCTGGCGCTTCGGTAAAAGTCGGCATCTACAGCGCCGCGCGTCAGATGCGCAATGGTCGCTGTAGCACTTTGCAGTAGGCGCCCGGAACGGCGCGTCTGCCCCTGCTTTAGAGCGGGCCAGCGTCCGGATTAAGCCAAATTTTTTGATGGGACGATCAGAAGGGCGATTGTCTGGGTCAGGCGCGGCTGTCGCCGCGTGCCACGCTGGCGAGCGCCATGCGCATGTATTCGAGCATCAGCTCGCGCTCGAAATTCCTGAGGCCGGCAAGCAGCGATTGGTCGGCCGCAAGGGCTGCCTCCTTGGCGGCTGCCTCCATCTCCTTCGCCTTTTCGGTGAGGTAGATCTGCTGCGAGCGCTTGTCCTGCGGATGCTTGCGCCGGACAATGAGCCCGTCGCGCTCCATGCGTGAGAGCGTATTGGCCATCGTCGCCTGTTCAATATCGAGCCGATCGAGCAATTGCTTCTGCGTCAGGCCTTCCTCGGCCCAGAGTTCGAGCAGAATGGGAAACTGACCGGGTGCGAAACCAAGCTTCTGGCCGCGCTCATGAAGCGCGCGCGAAAAGCTCTTCGCCAGCAGGCTGGCCAGGTAGGTCGCAGATTCCATACGATTGAAGGCCATAGCTATCGGTACGCCCGAACCGCCATGAAGACAAGTTACAATGCAGGCGATGGACCTGGAGACTGTCGGGATTCACCTGGATTTGAGCGGAGTTGATCGGGCGTCGTTGGTCCGGTGTCATGGAAACAAAAAACCGTCACGGCGCGGAGGCTGCGCCGTGACGGTCTTTCGAAAACGGGACAAAGGCCCGGAGAGGGGGATAAGGCCTTTGTCCTCATCTGGTGCGGGCGGGGGACAGGCCAATCACCAGAAGACGGCATCACTCGGTGCCGTTGACTAAGATTTGAGGAGTCAAATGTGGCTTTTCAAGGATAGTAGGGCCGAATCGGACATTACAAATACGTAACGTTTGCGTGAAGCCGAATACCCGCTGGCGAAGCGTACGGGCGTTCGATCGCAAGGCGAAATCGAACCCCGTTCCCGCAATCCGCGGTGGCGACCGCGGGCGATGCCAACAGGTGGAGAATGTAGTGTCTGGCGGGAAAACCGCAATGGACCTTTGGCTTGCCCCGCGCTATCCATTTGCCCATGAAAAACGGTGATCATCTCTTCCTCGTCGACGGCTCCGGATTCATCTTCCGGGCGTTCCACGCCATCCCGCCGCTCAACCGCAAGTCCGATGGCCTCCCGGTCAACGCGGTCTCGGGTTTCTGCAACATGCTGTGGAAGCTGCTCACCGATGCGCGCGACACGTCCGTCGGGGTCACGCCGACGCATTTCGCCGTCATCTTCGACTATTCCTCGAAGACCTTCCGCAACGCGCTCTATGACCAGTACAAGGCCAACCGCACGGCGCCGCCGGAAGATTTGATCCCGCAGTTCGGCCTCATCCGCCACGCGACCCGCGCCTTCAACCTGCCCTGCATCGAGAAGGAAGGTTATGAGGCCGACGACCTGATCGCCACCTATGCAAGGCTCGCCGAGGCGGCCGGCGCCGGCGTCACCATCGTTTCGTCCGACAAGGACCTGATGCAGCTCGTCACCCCGAATGTGTCGATGTACGACAGCATGAAGGACAAGCAAATCTCGATCCCCGAAGTGATCGAGAAATGGGGCGTGCCGCCGGAAAAGATGATCGACCTGCAGGCGATGACCGGCGATTCCACCGACAACGTCCCCGGCATTCCCGGCATCGGTCCGAAGACGGCGGCGCAGCTGCTCGAAGAATATGGCGATCTCGAAACGCTGCTTTCCCGCGCCGGCGAGATCAAGCAGGCCAAGCGCCGCGAAAACATCATCGCCAATGCCGATCTCGCGCGCCTGTCGCGCCAGCTTGTCGAGCTCAAGACCGACACGCCGCTCGACGTTCCGCTGGAAGAGCTGAGCCTTGACCCACAGGACGGGCCGAAGCTGATCGCGTTCCTGAAGGCGATGGAATTCACCACGCTGACGCGCCGTGTGGCGGCCGCGACCGGCACCGACGCTGACGCCGTCGAGGCTGCCTCCGTTCCGGTGGAATGGGGTGCGGATGCGCGCGGCCCCGATCTCGACAAGGGAGACGCGGCGGGGGCCGTCAGCGAAGGCTCGTCTGCTGCGGCCGTGAGCCGCGGCGAGGCCGCGGAGGCCGCCGCTGTCCTGTCCCGTGCCGGAGAAGCCGATGCAACGGACGCCACGCCGCAGGCGCTGGCAGCGGCCCGCGCCGAGGTGTTCGCCAAGGCCCCGTTCGATCACAGCGCCTATGTCACGATCCGCGACATAGCCACGCTCGACCGGTGGATATCCGCTGCGCGCGACGCGGGCGTCGTCGGCTTCGACACGGAAACGACGTCGCTCGATGCCATGCAGGCCGATCTCGTCGGCTTCTCCCTGGCAATCGCCGACCACAAGGCGAACCCGACCGGCACCGTCATCCGGGCAGCCTATGTGCCTCTGATCCACAAGACCGGCGTCGGCGATCTCCTCGGCGGCGGCCCTGCCGAAAACCAGATCCCGGTCGGGGAAGCCTTGAGCCGCTTGAAGCGGCTGCTGGAGGACCCCTCGGTCCTCAAGGTCGCCCAGAACCTGAAATACGACTACCTCGTGATGAAGCGGCACGGCATCACCGTCGAAAGCTTCGACGACACGATGCTGATGTCCTACGTGGTCGATGCCGGCAACGGCACGCACGGCATGGACTCGCTCTCCGAGCGCTGGCTGAACCACAAGCCGATCCCCTACAAGGACATTACAGGCTCCGGCAAATCATCGGTCACCTTCGACTTCGTCGATATCGACCGGGCGACGGCCTATGCGGCCGAGGATGCGGACGTCACGCTGAGGCTTTGGCACATCCTGAAGGCGCGGCTTGCCGCCAAGGGCCTCACCCGCGTCTACGAGCGGCTGGAGCGGCCGCTGGTCGCCGTGCTCGCGCGCATGGAAGACCGCGGCATCACCATCGACCGCCAGATCCTGTCGCGGCTTTCGGGCGAGCTGGCGCAAGGTGCTGCCGGGCTCGAAGACGAGATCTACAAGCTCGCCGGCGAGACCTTCACCATCGGCTCGCCGAAGCAGCTCGGCGATATCCTGTTCGGCAAGATGGGCTTTGCCGGCGGTTCGAAGACCAAGACCGGGCAATGGTCGACCTCTGCGCAGGTGCTTGAGGACCTCGCCGCCGAAGGCCACGAACTGCCGCGCAAGATCGTCGACTGGCGGCAGCTGACCAAGCTCAAGTCCACCTATACCGATGCGCTCCCGGGTTTCGTTCATCCGGAGACCAAGCGCGTGCACACGTCCTACGCGCTCGCCGCCACCACCACCGGGCGCCTGTCGTCCTCCGACCCGAACCTGCAGAACATTCCGGTGCGCACCGCCGAAGGCCGCAAGATCCGCACCGCCTTCATCGCAGCGCCCGGCCACAAGCTGGTCTCGGCCGACTACAGCCAGATCGAGCTGCGTGTGCTTGCCCACGTCGCCGACATTCCGCAGCTTCGCCAGGCCTTTGCCGATGGCGTCGACATTCACGCAATGACGGCGTCGGAAATGTTCGGCGTTCCGGTTGAAGGCATGCCGGGCGAAATCCGCCGCCGCGCCAAGGCGATCAACTTCGGCATCATCTACGGCATCTCGGCCTTCGGCCTTGCCAACCAGCTGTCGATCGAGCGCTCCGAAGCCAGCGACTACATCAAGCGCTACTTCGAGCGTTTCCCTGGCATTCGCGACTACATGGAAGGCACCAAGGCCTACGCCCGCGAGCACGGCTACGTCGAGACCATCTTCGGACGCCGCGCGCATTACCCGGATATCCGCTCGTCGATCCCGTCGCACCGTGCCTTCAACGAACGCGCCGCGATCAACGCGCCGATCCAGGGCTCGGCCGCCGACATCATTCGCCGCGCCATGGTCAAGATGGAGCCGGCGCTGGCCGAGGCGAAGCTCTCGGCCCGCATGCTCCTGCAGGTCCATGACGAATTGATCTTCGAGGTCGAGGACGCCGAGGTCGAAAAGACCATCCCGGTCGTCGTCTCGGTGATGGAGAACGCCGCCATGCCGGCGCTCGACATGAGGGTGCCGCTGAAGGTCGATGCGCGCGCGGCCACCAACTGGGACGAGGCACACTGATCTAGCCGGTGCACACCGGGTTTTTGATGGAAACCTCTCAGAAAACCTCAAGAGTCATATGCGACGAATCTTGCAGCGCCCGGGGGCATTGAATGCCCCCGGGCGCCTTTCCATCAGGATGATAGAAAGCGTCAGCCGGCGCAGCCGGAACGATTGCCGGCGCGGTCAACTCCTCATAGGCAGCGGTTGGGAAGGGGCTTGAAGCCTCGTCCGGAACGGCTGCAATCGGAGGAGATCATGGCGCCGAAGACCTTCATTCTTGTCCTGTCCTGCGACGACAAACCCGGCATTGTCGCCGCGGTTACCACGGAGCTTGCCGCCCTTGGCGCCAACATCGCCGAGAGCAACCAGTTCTGGGACATCAGGACCAACAGCTTCTTCATGCGCATCGCCTTCCAGGTTCAGGCGGGCGTTGAGACCGGGGATATCGAGCGGGCGCTGCGCCCGGCCGTCGAGCGCTTCCAGATGCGGACCACGCTTTCGGACGCCACGGTCAAGCCGAAGATCCTGGTCCTCGTCTCCAGGTTCGATCACGCGCTGCTGCACCTCATCTACCAGATCCGCGTGGGCTGGCTGAACGCGGAAGTCGTCGCCATTGTCTCCAACCACGAGGACAGCCGGCGCACGGCCGAGGCCGAAGGGCTCGCCTATCACTGTTGGCCGGTATCGAAGGAGAACAAGGCCGAGCAGGAGGAAAGGTTGTTGCGGCTGGTCCAGGAGACCGGCGCCGATCTCGTCATCCTCGCCCGCTACATGCAGGTCTTTTCGGACAATCTGTCGAAGCGCCTCTACGGCAAGGCGATCAACATCCACCATTCGTTCCTGCCGAGCTTCAAGGGCGCCAAGCCCTATCACCAGGCGCATGAGCGCGGCGTGAAGCTGATCGGCGCGACGGCGCACTACGTCACGCCGGACCTCGACGAAGGTCCGATCATCGAGCAGGAAACCGAACGCGTCAGCCATGCGCTGACGGCGGAAGATTTCGTCGCCACCGGCCGCGACATCGAGAGCCGGGTGTTGGCGCGCGCCGTCAAGCTGCACCTGGAGCGGCGCGTCATGCTCAACGGCCACAAGACGGTGGTGTTCAGCTAATCGGCCAGGCGTTTTCGAAAGGGGATTGAGCCGGTGTCCGCAGCGGCGCCGGCCAAGGCTGCTAAGGCCGTGCCCCAACCGCGGTCGCGGTGACGGCCGGCGCGCGGAAGCTGGCAAACAGCCGGCTCAGGCCCTCGCGTCCCTCGGCGGTCAGGTCGAAGCGGCGGCCGAACAGCAGCCATTCCGTACAGAGCCCCAGCATCATCCAGTGCAGCGTTCTGGTCGCCGAGGCCGGGGTCCAGGTCTCGTGCATCTGCCCTTTGGCAAGCGCGCGGGAAAAAGCGAGTTCCAACAGGACGTTGTGGCGCTCGTCGAGTTCCTTCTGGCGGGCGAGCACCTCGCTCATGTCGCCGTCGTAGTTGGTGCGCAGCATGATCGTGAGAATGCGCTGGCGCTGTTCGTCCGCGGCGAGAACATCCAGCCAGTCGCCCATGGCGCCTTCGAGGATGGAAAGGGTATCGGCGGCTTCCGCTTCGATCTCGCGGGCGACCATGTCTTCCTGCGGCAGAGGCACGGCATCGTGCAGCGCGAGGAACAGGTCGGTCTTGTTGGCAAAGTGCCAGTAGATGGCACCGCGCGTCACGCCGGCGGCCTTGGCGATTTCTTCGAGCGTCGTATTGGAGACGCCCTTTTCGTAGAAGACGCGCTCGGCGGCGCACAGGATCTTCTGACGGGTTGCTTCTGCATCGGCCTTTGTTCGGCGCATTCGTTCCTCCTCATGCGACGGCCCGCCAGAGGCGGGCCGTCCAGTCTTGTTTTACTCGGCGGGTGTCGGGTTTTCTGCGGCTGTCGGTGTGCTTTCCACCTTCTTGCGGCTGAAGAGCTTCGTGACGAACACGAAGAACACCGGAACGAAGAAGATGGCGAGCACCGTTGCCGAGATCATGCCGCCCATGACGCCCGTGCCGATGGCACGCTGGCTGCCGGAGCTGGCACCCGTGGCGATCGCCAGCGGCAGAACGCCGAGCGTGAAGGCGAGCGACGTCATCAGGATCGGCCGGAAGCGCAAGTGTGCCGCCTCCAGCGTCGCGTCGATCAGCGACTTGCCCTGCTCGCGCAGTTCCTTGGCGAACTCGATGATCAGGATCGCGTTCTTCGCCGAGAGGCCGATGATCGCGATCAGGCCCACCTTGAAGTACACGTCGTTCGGCATGTCGCGCATCATCACGGCGAGCACCGAACCGATGACGCCGAGCGGAACGACCATGATGACCGCGACCGGAATCGACCAGCTCTCATAGAGGGCTGCAAGGCACAGGAACACCAGAAGGCACGACAGCGCGATCAGGAGAGGCGCCTGGGTGCCGGACTGGATTTCCTGCAGCGACTGGCCGGTCCATTCGTAACCGAAGCCTGCAGGCAACTGGCCCGCCAGCCGTTGCATCTCGACGATCGCGTCACCCGAGGAGTAGCCGTGGGCGGCTTCGCCGCTGATACGGACCGACGGATAGCCGTTGTAGCCGATCGTCTGGGTCGACGCCTTGACCCATTCCACCGTCGCGAAGGCCGACAATGGCACCATGCCGCCATTGGCGTTGCGGACGTTGAGGTTCAACAGGTCGGCGGTCTGCATGCGCTGACCCTCGTCCGCCTGCACCGTCACGCGCTGCATGCGGCCGGCATTGGGGAAGTCGTTGACGTAGGACGAGCCGAGGTTGGTCGAGATCGTCGAGTTGATGTCGGCGAACGTGACACCAAAGGTGTTGGCCTTCTCGCGGTCGATGGTGACGCTGACCTGGGCCGCATCCGGCATGCCCTCGAAGCGGACGCCGGAGAGCACCTTGCTCTCAGCCGCCATGCCGAGAAGCTGGTCGCGGGCCTGCGACAGCGCCGCCTGACCGAGACCGCCGCGGTCCTGCAGGCGGAACGAGAAGCCGCCCGTGGTGCCGAGGCCCTGGATCGCCGGCGGCGACAGCGCGAAGCTGATCGCATCCTTGATCTGGCTCATCGCCATCGTCGCCCGCATGGCGATCGACTGTGCGGCATTGTCGGCGTCACGTTCCTTCCAGTCCTTCAGCGTCACGAAGGCGAGCGCTGCGTTCTGGCCGGTACCGAAGAAGGAGAAGCCGTTGATCGTGATAATGCGTTCGACAGCCGGCTCCTGGCCGAAGATCTTCTCGGCCTGTTCCACCACTTCGGTCGTGCGGTTGCCGGTCGCTTCCGACGGCAGCTGCATCATGACGATCACGAAGCCCTGGTCTTCGTCCGGAAGGAACGATGACGGCAGCTTCATGAACAGCCAGCCGAGACCGGCGAGCACGGCGACATAGACGATCATGTAGCGGCCGGTCCGGTGGACCAGGCGCTTCACGATGCCGCTATAGCCGTGCGACGTCTTGTCGAACGAGCGGTTGAACCAGCCGAAGAAGCCGCGCTTGGCGTGGTGGTGGCCCTTCGGCACCTGCTTCAGGAAGCTCGCGCAAAGCGCCGGTGTCAGCGACAACGCGAGAAGTGCGGAGAACAGGATCGAGACGACCATCGTCAGCGAGAACTGGCGATAGATCACGCCGACGGCGCCCGGGAAGAAGGCCATCGGAATGAACACCGAGGCGAGAACCAGCGTGATGCCGATGACGGCGCCAGTGATCTGCTTCATCGCCTTGCGGGTCGCTTCCTTCGGCGTTGCCCCTTCCTCGGACATGATGCGTTCGACGTTTTCGACGACGATGATCGCGTCGTCGACGAGAATGCCGATCGCCAGCACCATGCCGAACATCGTCAGAACGTTGATCGAGAAGCCCATCGCCAGCATGACGGCGCAGGTGCCGAGCAGGGCGACCGGCACGACGAGCGTCGGGATGATGGTGTAGCGGATGTTCTGCAGGAACAGGAACATCACGATGAACACCAGCGCGACCGCCTCGACCAGCGTCGAAAGGACCTTCTCGATCGAGACGGCGACGAAGGGCGAGGTGTCGTAGGGAACCGAATATTCGAGGCCCTGCGGGAAGAACTTCGCCAGTTCGTCCATGCGTTCCTTGATGGCGGCCGAGGTCGACATGGCGTTGCCGCTCGGCGAGAGCTGGACGGCGATAGCCGCCGACGGCTTGCCGTTCAGACGCGTCGAGAAGGCATAGCTTTCGCCGCCGATCTCGATGCGGGCAACGTCGCGCAGCCGGACTGAGGAACCGTCCGGGTTGGCGCGAAGCACGATCGCACCGAACTCCTCGGCGCTCTCGAGCTGGCCCTTGACGACGACGGGCGCGCTGACCTGCTGCGTGATCGGGTTCGGCTGCGCGCCGATCGAACCGGAGGCGATCTGGGCGTTCTGCGCCTGGATCGCGTTGGTCACATCGGCGGCGGTCAGGTTCAGACCCAGCATCTTGTCCGGATCGAGCCAGACTCGCATCGAGCGTTCGGTCGCAAACAGCTGCGCACGGCCGACGCCGGGCACGCGCTGGATTTCGCTCAAGACGTTGCGGCTCAGATAGTCGCCGAGGCCGATGGCGTCCATCGAGCCGTCGGTCGAGGTGAGCGCCACGATCATCAGGAAGCCGGAGCCGGCTTCATCGACCTGAACGCCCTGGCGCTTGACCGAATCGGGCAGGCGCGGTTCGACGCGGCGAACGCGGTTCTGGATGTCGACGGCCGCCTGTCCCGGATCGGTGCCGGGCGCAAAGGTGGCGCTGATTTCGACTGAACCGGAAGCACTCGACGTCGATTCGAAATAGAGCAGGCCTTCGACGCCGTTCAGCTCGTCTTCGATCAGTCGGGTGACGCTCTGATAGGTATCCTGCGACGAGGCGCCGGGGTAGCTCGTGTTGATGGAGATCTGCGGCGGCGCGACGTCAGGATATTGCGATACCGGCAGAAGCGGGATCGCAATGACGCCGGCGACCATGATGAAGATCGCCACCACCCAGGCAAAAATAGGCCTGTCGATGAAAAAACTAGGCATCAATCAAACTCACTTTGTAGCTTCGGCAGGCTTTTCGTCGGCAGCGGCCGTCGTCTGCGCCGCTTCGGCAGTCGGCTTGGCATCCGGGTTCCAGTCGGTCGGTTCGACCGGAGCACCGGGGCCGATCTTCTGGAAGCCTTCGACGATGACCTTCTCGCCGGCCTTGAGGCCGGAGGTCACCTGCCAGCGGGTGCCGATCGTGCGGCCGAGCGTCACGTTACGGAACTCGACCTTGTTGTCGGCGCCGACGACGTAGACCTGCGACTGGCCGGCATTGTTGCGCTGGACGGCCTGCTGCGGAACGGTGATCGCGTCCTTCTCGACGCCTTGCTGCACCAGCACGCGGACATACATGCCCGGAAGCAGGTCGTTTTCGGGGTTCGGGAACTCGCCGCGCAGCGTCACCTGGCCGGTGGTCGCGTCGACGGCGGCTTCGGAGAACAGGAGCTTGCCCTTGTGCTCGTAGGCCGTGCCGTCATCGAGCATGAGCTGAACTTCGGCCTCTTCGCCGTCGCCGTTCATCATCTGGCCGTCCTCGAGCGCCTTGCGCAGGCGGATGAGGTCGGTCGCCGACTGGGTGAAGTCGGCATAGAGCGGGTCGAGCTGCTGGATCGTCGCGAGATTCTCCGAGCTGTTGGTGCTGACGAGCGCGCCTTCGGTGATCAGTGCACGGCCGATGCGGCCGCTGATCGGTGCCGTCACGTCGGCATATTGCAGGTCGAGCTTGGCTGCCGCGAGGCCGGCCTCGGCGATCGCGACATCGGCGTCGGCGGTCGCAAGCAGCGCAGCCGCATCTTCCAGCTGCTGCGCGGCGACGACATTCGCCTTCTTCAGCTGTTCCTGGCGGTCGGCCTTCTGCTGAGCCTGGACGCGAATGGACTGGGCACGCCTGAGCGTTGCCTCCGCCTTTTCGACCTGCACGCGGAACGGCGCGGGATCGATGCGGTAGAGCACGTCACCGGCATTGACCTTGGAGCCCTGCTGGAAGACGCGCTCGATCACGATGCCGGAGACGCGCGGACGAACCTCGGCGACCCGGGTCGCGGCGATGCGGCCGGGCAGCTCGTTGGTGATCGGCAGGGTTTCGGTCTTGGTCGTGAAGACCGCGACGGCGGACGGCGGGAATGCGGCAGCGCCCTGTTGTGCTTCCTCTTTCTGGCAGCCGGAAAGAAGAATCACAGTTGCCAAGGCGGCGGCCAGTGTTGGTCGGTTCATGCGCATAGCGATGTCCATATTCGGTGACCGCAGGCGACAGGTGCATCTCGCAAGGTGCCCGTGCGGTCCGGAAGTGAAGGGGAGCGGAACCGGTATCAGGTTCGGCAAATACCGGAAAGCTAATATACAAACACAAATGTATGTTAATTTGCCTTGCAGCGCAACAGCGTGATGCGGCGCACCGAATCAAAAAATAATTCAGCCGCCACAGGGGGTTAGCCCCGTGGCGGCTGGTTTTCACGTAGCTGTGATGAGGCCTGGGCCTCAAAACGGATCAGGCGAGAACGCGGTCGTCGTCGCCGAAACGGTGCATGCTGCCGACCGTCGGCGTCGCATAGACGATGTCGTCCGGCGCGTAGCGATGTTCGCCGAAGAGGCGGACGGTGATGGTGCCGGCCTGCTCGGAATCGATGTAGACGATGGTGTCGGCGCCGAGGTGCTCGACATGCACCACCTTGCCCTTCCAGTCGCCGCTTTCGCGCGACAGCGCCATGTGCTCGGGGCGGATGCCGATCGTCTTGGCGCTGGTGTCACCGAGCCGCGCACCCTCGATGAAGTTCATCTGCGGCGAGCCGATGAAGCCGGCGACGAAGACGTTGGCCGGGCGATTGTAGAGATCCATCGGCGAACCGATCTGCTCGATCTGGCCGGCGTTGAGCACGACGATCTTGTCGGCGAGCGTCATCGCCTCCACCTGGTCGTGGGTCACGTAGATCATCGTCGCCTTCAGGCTGCGGTGCAGACGGGCGATCTCGAGCCGGGTGTTGACGCGCAGCGCCGCGTCGAGGTTGGAAAGCGGCTCGTCGAACAGGAAGAGTTTCGGTTCGCGCACGATCGCGCGGCCGATCGCCACGCGCTGGCGCTGGCCGCCCGAAAGCTCGGCCGGACGGCGGGCAAGGTAGGGGTCGAGCGACAGCATGCTTGCCGCCTTGCCGACCTTGTCTTCGATCTCGGCTTTCGGTTTGCCGGCCTGCTTCAGGCCAAGGCCCATATTGTCCTTCACCGTCAGGTGCGGGTAGAGCGCATAGGACTGGAACACCATGGCGATGCCGCGCTTGGCGGGCGCCACATGGCCGACTTCCGTGCCGTCGATCTGCACGCTGCCGGAGGTCGCGTCCTCGAGGCCGGCGATGGTGCGCAGCAAGGTCGACTTGCCGCAGCCGGACGGGCCGACGAAGATGACGAATTCGCCGTCCTTCACCTCGAGGTCGATGCCTTTCAGCACCTCATGGCTGCCGTAGGCCTTGCGGATGGATTTGAGTTGAAGCGATCCCACCTGGTTGCCCCCTTTAAAGTTTGACTGGTCTGCCGGTGCGCACGCTTTCGTCTGCCGCAAGGCAGATGCGTAGCGACTGGACGGCGTCGTTCATGTGACGGTCGAGGTCGATGTCTTCGCGAACGGCCTTCAGCACATAGGCCTGCTCGCGGTCGCAGAGTTCCTGGTGGCCGGGTTCGCCGTCCATCTTCAGGTCCTCGTCGGCCTTGAGGAAGCGGCCGTCCGGGCCGGTTTCGGCACTGTGCAGACGGATGACAGCGGTCTTGGTGTGCATGTCGATGTCGTCGGACTTGGCGTTCTGGTCCATGACGATCGACACCGATCCCTTCGGCGACATCACGTCCTTTACGAAGAAGGCGGTTTCCGAGATCATCGGGCCCCAACCGGCTTCGTACCAGCCGGTGGAGCCATCCTCGAAGATCACCTGCAGGTGGCCGTAGTTGTACATATCAGGCGCGATCTCGTCGGAGAGGCGCAGACCCATGCCGCGCACCTCGACCGGCTTGGCGTCGGTGATCTGGCACATGACGTCGACATAGTGCACGCCGCAATCGACGATCGGCGACGTCGTCTTCATCAGCGACTTGTGCGTCTCCCAGGTCGGCCCGCTCGACTGCTGGTTCAGGTTCATGCGGAAGACATAGGGACCGCCGAGCTTGCGCGCTTCGGCGATCAGCCGGATCCACGAGGGGTGATGGCGCAGGATGTAGCCGATCACCAGCTTGCGGCCGTGTTTCTTCGCAGCCGCAACGACGCGCTCGGCGTCGGCGACCGTGGTTGCGAGCGGCTTCTCGACGAAGACGTCGGCGCCGGCTTCAAACGCCATCACGGCAAAGTCGGCATGGCTGTCCGAATAGGTGCAGATCGAGCAGAGCTCGGGCTTCAGCTCGGCAAGGGCCGTCTTGAAGTCCGGATGGATCGTGTAGCCGCGGAGCTCCTCCGGCAGCGGCACCTTCGAGCGGTTGACGAGGCCGACGATCTCGAAGCCGGGATTGTTGTGATAGGCGAGCGCGTGGCTGCGCCCCATGTTGCCGAGTCCCGCGACGAGGACCCGGACCGGTTTGCTGCTTGCACTCACTTGACTGCTCCTGCCGTGATGCCGCGGATCAGTTGCCGCGAGAAGATGACGTAGAGGACGAGAACCGGAAGGATGGCGAGCGACAGGGCCGCAAGCACCGCGTTCCAGTTGGTGACGAACTGACCGATGAAGATCTGCGAGCCGAGGGTCACGGTCTTCGTCGCCTCCGCCGGCGCCAGGATCAGCGGGAACCAGAGGTCGTTCCAGATCGGGATCATCGTGAACACCGCGACCGTCGCCATCGCCGGCCGGACGAGCGGCAGAACCAGGCGGAAGAAGATCGAGTATTCCGACAGGCCGTCGATGCGCCCGGCGTTCTTCAAGTCATCCGAGACCGTGCGCATGAACTCCGAGAGAATGAAGATCGCGAGCGGCAACCCTTGCGCGGTGTAGACGAGGATCAGCGCCGTCAGCGTGTTGACCAGGTTGGCAGCGACCATGCCCTGGAGAATGGCGACGGTGCCGAGACGGATCGGGATCATGATGCCGATCGCGAGATAGAGGCCCATGACGGTGTTGCCGCGGAAACGGTATTCCGACAGCGCGAAGGCGGCCATCGCCCCGAAGAGCAGCACCAGCGCGATCGAGACGATCGTGACGATGAAGCTGTTCTGGAAATAGGTGGCGAAGTCGCCCTGGCCGAGGACCGTTTCATAGCCGATCAGGCTGAAGGTTTGCGGCGTCGGGATCGTCAGCGGCGCCCTGAAGATCGCGTTGCGATCCTTGAACGAGTTGATGATCGTCAGGAACACCGGGAACAGCGACACGAGCGTGTAGGCGATGAGCGCTGCATGCACGAAGCCGGTGCGGAGAAATGAATCGCGTGCTTTCGACATCTCCGGTCTCCTCAGAACTGGTAGCGGCGCATGCGGCGCTGGATGACGAAGAGGTAGAGCGAAACGCCGGCGAGGATGATGAGGAACATCACCGTCGCGATCGTCGCGCCCATCGAGCGGTCGCCGAGCTGCAGCTGGAAACCGAAGAAGGTGCGGTAGAGCAGTGTGCCGAGAATGTCGGTCGAGCCGTCGGGACCGGCAAGTGCACCCTGCACCGTGTAGACCAGGTCGAAGGCGTTGAAGTTGCCGACGAAGGTCAGGATCGAGATGATGCCGATGGCCGGCAGGATCAGCGGCAGCTTGATCTTCCAGAACTGGCTCCAGCCGGTGACGCCGTCGCATTCGGCAGCCTCGATCACCTCATCCGGAATGTTGAGCAGGGCGGCATAGATCAGCATCATCGGGATGCCGACATATTGCCAGACCGAGATCAGCGATACGGTGATGAGCGCCGAGCCTGGCTTGCCGAGCCAGGGGGCAAACAGCGACTTCAGGCCGACGAGGTCGAGCATCCCGGGTGCCACGCCCCAGATCGGCGACAGGATCAGCTTCCAGATGAAGCCGACGATCACGAAGGAGAGCAGCGTCGGCAGGAAGATCGCCGTGCGGTAAAAGGTGACGAAGCGTAGCTTCGGGATCGACAACATGGCGGCGAGCGCAACGCCGATCGGGTTCTGCACGCACATGTGGATGATGAAGAAGATGACGTTGTTCTTCAGCGCGTTCCAGAAGTCGTGCGCCCAGCGCTCTTCGCCGAACAGCGTCTGGAAATTCGCAAGGCCGACAAAGGTCGACTGGCCGTCGACCGTGTTGAACAGCGAAAGCCTGAGCGTCTCGATCAACGGCAGGATCATCACCGCCGAATAGACCAGGAAGGCCGGCAGCAGGAAGACGAGGATGTGCCAGCGTTTCGGCCGCCTTGCGGTCGGCTGTCCCTCTTGCACTGAAAGAGCGTCACTCATGGATCCATCCGTTTCTAGAAGACCGGTCCCCAGACAATCATGATGCGCACCGGCGCCACGCGGCCGGTCGCGCCGCATGCCGTCTGCCCCTGTATCGAGGGCTCATGACGAAGGTTAAGTCTATCGCGTTCTTTTGCAAACGACTGCGTCGGTGGCCTCCCACTGTGGGAGGCCGGTGACGCTTCGGCTGGGGGAGTGCCTTATCCGGCATGTCGCCCCGCCCGGTCCCTACCGCATCCTCGAGTTCAGTCGATCCGAGATGCTGCTTGCGCGTCCGGGACGCGGCGGTGTAGGGCCGACCCTCCCCAAGAAGGGGAGGGAACCTGTTGCGCTTACGTCCGTCTTATTTCGCCGGCTTGTACCAGCCGTCGAGGCCCTTCTGCAGCTTCTCGGCAGCAACCTCAGGCGTATCGGTGCCGTTGATCACGTTGGCCGATTCGACCCAGGTTTCGTTTTCGAGGTTCGGCGTGCCGCGCGACAGGATCTGGTAGGTCGAGCGGATCGTCGGCTTGCACTTTTCGCGCCAGGAGACGAATTCCTGGGCGAGCGGATCCGCCATCTTCACCGGGGTCGAGTTCAGGCTGAAGAAGCCCGGCAGCGCGTTGGCGTAGATCTCGGCGAATTCCGGCGAGGAGATCCAGGTCAGAAGCTTCTTGGCTTCTTCCGCATGCGCGCTCTTGGCGTTCAGGCCGACGCCGATGTCGTTGTGGTCCGAGATGTAGCAGGTGTCGCCGGCGTTCTTAACCGGCGGCGGGAATGCGCCCATCTTGAACTGGGCCTGCGTGTTGAACAGGCCGATTTCCCACGAGCCGGCCGGGTAGATCGCTGCACGGCCGAGCGTGAAGAGGTTCTGGCTGTCCGGGTAGGTCTGGGCTTCGAAGCCGTCGCCGAGATAGTCCTTCCACTTGGCCAGCACCTTGTAGGGCTCGACCCAAGCTGCGTCGGTCAGCTTTTCTTCGCCCTTGATCAGCTTGGCGCGGCCTTCTTCGCCCTTCCAGTAGGTCGGGCCGATGTTCTGGTAGCCCATGGTGGCGGCTTCCCAGAGGTCCTTGGTGCCCATCGCCATCGGGATGTAGTTGCCGTCGGCCTTGATCTTGTCGAGAGCCGCGAAGAACTCGGCTTCCGTCGTCGGGATCTGGATGCCGAGCTGGTCGAAGGCGTCCTTGTTGTAGATGAAGCCGTGGATGACCGAGGCCATCGGCACGCAGAAGGTGGCCTTGCCGTCGTCCGTGGTCCATGCGGACTTGGCGACCGGCGAGAAGTTCTCCATGCCGGCCAGTCCCGTCAGGTCGGCGAGATGCTTCTTGTTGTAAAGCTCGAGTGAGGCGTCGAACGGACGGCAGGTGATGAGGTCGCCCGCCGAGCCGGCGTCAAGCTTGGCGTTGAGCGCGGCGTTGTATTCGGTCGGCGCGGTCGGGGCGAACTTGACCTTGATGCCCGGGTTCTTGGCTTCGAAGGCCGGGATCAGCTTTTCCTGCCAGATCGCCAGGTCGTCGTTGCGCCAGCTTTCGATGGTCAGCGTCACGTCCTCGGCGTGCGCCAGCCCGGCCGTGCCGAGAATGCTCGAAGCGAGCAGCAGGCCTTTGATTGTCGTACGGGTCATGCAGGTTCTCCCTCTTTATAAGCGCCCTTCGGCGCGGTTTGGATCCCAGATTTTGTTCAGGCCGAGACGATATCGATCGCCTGGCGCAGGTTCTGCCTTGCTTGCTTCAGCGCCGCATCGGCAGCCGCAACGTCTTTCGCGCCCGAGGCGAGAAGGATCGCGACCTTGACCGAGCCGGAGGCGCTGGTGATCAGCCGGCCGGCCTCGGCAGCGCTGATGCCGGTAATGTCGGTGACGATGCGGATCGCACGGCCGTGCAGCTTGATATTGTCGGCGCGCAGGTTGACCATGTGGCCATCGAGCACATGGCCGAGATGAATGCCGACCAGCGTCGAGAACATGTTGAAGGCGATCTTCTGCGCCGTGCCGGCGCCCATGCGGGTCGAACCGGAAACCACTTCCGGCGGCGTCTGCAAGAGGATCGAAACGTCGGCGTCATTGAAGAGCGCGGCACCCGGATTGTTGGCGACGGCGATTACCTTGGCGCCGCGCTTGTGGGCCTCGTCGGCCGCGGCAAGCGCATAGGGGGTGGAACCGCTGGCGGAGACGGAAACGAGACAGTCGCCTGCGCCGATGCCGGCCTTGCGCACATCTTCGCGAGCAAGGTCCATGTCGTCTTCGTAGCCGCCCGCAAGGTCGCCGAGGCTGGCGGTGCCGCCGGCAAGCAAAACGACGATCTGGTCCTGGGGAATGCCGTAGGTGCCGGGCAGTTCGAGTGCATCGGCCATCGCCATCAGGCCGGAACTGCCGGCGCCGGCATAGGCGAGACGCCGTCCGGATGCGAGGGCTTCCGCTGCGATCGATGCGGCAGCCGAGATCGACTCGATTGCCGCGTCGACGGCCTTGGCGGCCGCCTGTTGGCCGGACGCAAGCAGCCGCAGCGCCAGCGCCGGATGCATGAGATCCAGGCCCTTGGCGTTGTCGTGGCGCTCTTCGGTCTTTGCTGACGGCATGGGTCGTATCTCCTCTTGGTCAAATTAATGCCAAAAAAATACCAATTGTCCAGCAGAATTTAAGTTTTGGCGCCTGAAAAAACTAAACAGCTAAATTAGCCCTTAAATTTCAACGTATTGCAACGAAATCGAAACTGCGGGCGGATTCAGGCTTGGTTATTGGTATTTTTTTGGTATCCTCAATGGGCGGAGGTACTCATGACAAACTACCTGATCGGAATCGATGGCGGCGGAACGAGCTGCCGGGCTGCCGTGGCGTCGGCGGATGGGCGCATTCTCGGGCGCGGCAAGGCCGGTGCGGCCAATATCCTGACGGACCCGGAAACTGCGCTTGCCAATATCGGTGAAGCCGCGCGTGCTGCCTTCGTCGAGGCGGGCCTTGATCCTGAGGGCATTGCCGCCGCCAAGGCGATCGTCGGGGTCGCTGGACACAATGTCGGCGACGCCGTGCATTATGTGAAGCGCCGCCTGCCGTTTGCCGCCGCAGACATCGAATCGGATGGCTTGATCGCCCTTCAGGGAGCGCTCGGCAATCGCGACGGCGCGGTCGCCATTCTCGGCACCGGCACCATCTATATCCTGCGCCAGGGCGAAACGGTCAGCTATGTCGGCGGCTGGGGCTTCACCATCGGCGACCATGGCAGCGGTGCGCGCATCGGCCATGCTCTCCTGCAGGAAAGTCTGCTTGCCTTCGACAATATCCATGAAGCTTCCGCCATCACCGATTCCGTCCTCGCCGAGTTCAACAACGATGCGCGCGACGTCGTCGATTTCGCCCGCCTTGCCAAGCCCGGCGAGTTCGGCCGCTACGCGCCGCGCGTTTTCGAAGGGGCCGCATCCGGCGATCCGGTTGCCGTGCGCATCCTGAAAGCCGCGGCGCTCACGGTGGACGAAGCGCTTGACGTCGTCGTCGCAAGGGGCTGCGAGAGATTGTGTCTTCTCGGCGGATTGGCGCCGCTCTATCGCCCCTGGCTCGCCGATCGGCATCAGCCATTGCTCGTCGAGGCCGAAGCCGACGCGCTGACCGGCTCGGTGGCACTCGCCGCCCAACGTTTCGGCACCCAGGCGAGGGCCGGCGCATGACGCACCAGCTCGCTTCCATTCTGCCGCTCGAGGGCCTGCAGTCCGGAGGGTCTGGGCCGCTCTATCTGAAGCTCAGGCAATCGCTCGAAGACGCGATCCAGTCGGGCAAGCTGAACCACGGCGACGCGCTGCCGCCGGAGCGTGACCTTGCCGATTATGCCAATATCAGCCGCGTCACCGTGCGCAAGGCGGTGGACGACCTCGTGCGCGACGGTCTGCTCGTTCGCCGCCACGGCTCCGGCACTTTCGTCGTCAAGCCTGTCTCCAAGGTGCAGCAGTCACTGTCGCGGCTGACCTCGTTCACCGAAGATATGGCGCGCCGTGGCCTCAACACCCATGCGCGCTGGCTGGAGCGCGGCCTGTTTCATCCCTCGCCGGACGAGATGATGGCGCTGGGCCTGCCCGCCGATGCCCTGGTTGCCCGCCTCGGGCGCCTGCGCATCGCCGATGACATGCCGCTCGCGATCGAGCGCGCCAGCATTTCGGCGGAGTTCCTGCCGGACCCGCAGACGGTGACGTCGTCGCTCTACACCGCCCTCGACAAGACCCGGTCCCGTCCGGTTCGCGCCGTGCAGCGCATCTCCGCCTGCAACATCAAGGATCCGGATGCCTCGATGCTCGGCGTCGCCGTCGGTTCGGCCGGCCTTTCCATCGAACGCGTCTCCTATCTCGCATCGGGACGCGTCGTCGAATTCACCCGCTCGCTCTACCGGGGCGATGCCTATGACTTTGTCGCGGAACTGACGCTGTCGGAATCCTGACCGACGGAACCGCCAAGAGAGGAATTGATCATGCAGACCAATATGCGCCGAGAAATCGACGAGATCCCCGATGCCGCCCAGCGTCTGCTGGAGCGCTCCGCCGATCAGCTCAAGGCGGCAGGCGCGGCCCTTCGCGCCAAGGATCCGGCCTTCCTGGTCACGATCGCCCGTGGCTCCTCCGACCATGCGGCGCTGTTCCTCAAATATGCGATCGAGCTGCAGGCCGGCGTGCCCGTCGCCTCGCTCGGCCCGTCGCTCGCCTCGATCTATGGCGCCAAGCTGAAGCTCGGGGGTGCCGCGGCGATCGCGATTTCGCAGTCGGGCAAGAGCCCGGATATCGTCGCCATGGCGCAGGCTGCGACCGATGCCGGCGCCGTCTCGATCGCGCTCACCAACACGCTGCCCTCGCCGATCTCTAAGGCCTGCACCAACCCGCTCGACATCTTGGCCGGCCCGGAACTCGCCGTTGCCGCCACCAAGTCCTACGTCAACTCGATCGTCGCCGGCCTTGCGGTGCTTGGCGAATGGACGGGTGACGCAGCGCTTCAGCGCGCGGTCGCCGACCTGCCGAACCAGTTTGCCAAGGCCGTCAAGCTCGACTGGCAGGCCTTTGCCGACGATCTCGGCGAGGCCGAATCGCTCTATGTGCTTGGCCGCGGCCCGGCGCTGGCGATCGCCAGCGAGGCAGCACTGAAGTTCAAGGAAACCTCCGGCATGCATGCGGAAGCCTATTCGGCGGCCGAAGTGCTGCACGGACCGGTGGCGCTTGTCGGTGCCAAGTTCCCGGTTCTGACGCTTGCCGCCCGCGATGCGGCCGAGACGTCGGTTGCCGGCATTGCCGACGGTATGGCGGAAAAGGGCGCGGTGGTTCATGCTACCTCGAGCCTTGCGGCCAAGGCCAAGCGTCTGCCCTTCGTCGCGACCGGTCACCCGATCACCGACGCGCTGACGCTGATCCTGCCGTTCTACGGCTTCGTCGAGGCCTGGTCGCGTTCGCGCGGTCTCAACCCCGATGCACCGGCAAGCCTCAAGAAGGTAACGGAGACGAGATGAGCGAGAGGAAGGCAATCACCGGCGCCCGCCTGTTCGACGGCGTCGAATGGCACGATGGCTGCGCCCTCGTGATCGAGGCCGGCCGCGTCAAGGCGATCGTGGCCGCTGTGGACGTCCCGACCGATGCCGAAAGGATCGATGCCCACGGCATGCTGCTCGTGCCGGGCTTCATCGACCTGCAGGTCAATGGCGGCGGTGGTGCGCTTCTGAACGAGCAGTCGACCGTCGAGGGCATCCGGCAGATCTGTTCGGCCCATGCCAAGTTCGGCACGACGGCGCTTTTGCCGACGCTGATCACCGACACGCGTGAGGTGCGGACTGCAACGATCAAGGCCGGTCTTGAAGCGAAGGCGCAAAAAGTGCCGGGCTTCCTCGGCCTGCATCTCGAGGGCCCGCATCTCTCGGTCGCCCGCAAAGGTGCTCATGATCCGAAGCTGATCCGCCCGATGGACGATGCCGATCTCGCCGAAATGCTCGATTGCGCCAGGGCGCTTGGCGTCCTGATGGTCACGGTCGCGCCGGAAAACGCCACCAGGGAGCAGGTGCGCACGCTCACGGACGCCGGCGCCGTCGTCAGCCTCGGCCATACGGATGTCGGTTACGAGACCGCGGTCGCCTATGCCAAGGCGGGTGCGCGCACGGTGACGCATCTCTTCAACGCCATGAGCGGCCTTGGCCATCGCGAACCGGGCGTGGTCGGTGCAGCGCTCGCCACCGGCACGCTGCATGCGGGCCTGATCGCCGACGGCTACCATGTCGAGCCGGCGTCGATGGGCGTGGCGCTCCGCGCCAAGGTCGGTCCGGGCCAGATCTTCTTGGTCACCGACGCGATGTCGCCGATCGGAACCGATATGAAGAGCTTCCAGCTCAACGGCCGCGAGATCCTGCGCGAAGGCGGTCGCCTGACGCTTGCCGACGGCACGCTTGCCGGCGCCGACATCGACATGCTGTCCTCGGTCCGCTTCGTGCACGAAAAGCTCGGCCTGCCGGTCGAGGAAGCCCTGCGCATGGCGTCCGCCTACCCGGCCGATGCCATGGGGCTTGCCACGCACAAGGGGCGGCTGAAGCCCGGAACGGACGCCGATTTCGTGTTGCTCACGCCGGATCTCGGTATGGGCTCCACCTGGATCGGCGGCACGCAGGTCTACGCGGCCTGATTGCTGCGCCACTGACGGGACGATTTGACAGGAAGACCCGGAAAGCGCTTCGCTCTCCGGGTCTTTTTTTGGGGGAGGAGAGTTGCCGATCAGCGCGCGCTGCGCGCCGCAAGCTTCGCCTTCATCGTCCGCACCGTCGCCGCATCGGTGCGGCGCCGGTCGGCGGAAACGAAGCCCATCTCCACCAATCGCGGATCCTGAGCCGGCTCACGAACGGAGCAGGAGGAATGAACCTCGCCGACGGTCAACTTGCTTAAAAGGGCGTCGACGGTATCGAGCGTTACGCCGGACCCGGGCATGATCGACAGTCGCCCGGCCGCGCGCTCGAAGATTTCGGCCAGGCGGTCGATCGCTTGCGGTGCGCTCTTTGCGCCGCCTGATGTCAGGATGCGTTCGAAGCCGAGCTCGACCGCCGCCTCCATCGCATCGACAAAATCCGGCACGAGATCGAACGCCCGGTGCAGCGTCATGCCGAGACCTGCCGCATGGCCGGTGAGCTTGGTGAGCATCGACGTGTCGAGGCGGCCATCGGCAAGCGAGGCGCCGAGCACGACGCCTGCCAGACCTGCATCCCGCGCCGCGTCGATATCGCGACGCATGACGTCGAGGTCGGTCGGAGAGAAGACGAAATCGCCGGGCCGCGGCCGGATCATCGCGTAGACCGGCACCGGCGGCGGGCCAGCGAGCGTCATCAGGCCGGGGTTGGGCGTGAGGCCGCCGACGGAAAGGGCGGCGCAAAGCTCGATCCGGTCGGCGCCGCCTTCGATGGCCGCGTAGAGCCCGTCGGCATCGTCGACGCAGACTTCGAGTTTGATGTCGATCATGCCTTGTCTCCCGAAAGTCCGAGCAGTGCCGCACCGATCAGGCCGGGCTCGATCCGGCATTCGCCGCGCACGACCAATGGCCGGTCGAACTGCCGCAGAATCCGGCTACGCACCGCCCTGTCGATCTCGGCGAGCAGCTCCTCGGCATTGGAAAGGCCGCCGCCGACGGGCACGATCGTAGCACCCGTGATGTTGATGACCAGCGCCAAGGGGGAACTGACGAGATCCACCAGCAGGTCGACCGTGCGTTTCGCCTCGGCATCGCCAAGCTTCCAGGCCTCGATGATCTCGTGGCTCGACAGCGTCTTGCCGTGGGCTGTCTGGTGCAGCCGTTCCAGCCCACGGGCGCCGCCGACGGTATCGACGCAGCGCTTCTGGCCGCAGCCGCAGGCATAGGCAGGGATTGCGATCGGCGGATCGCCGGCCTCGGCCGCGATCGCCGGGCCATGGCCCCACTCGCCGGCAAAGCCGCCATCGGCATTGATCAGCCGGCCATCGATGACCAGGCCGCCGCCGACGCCGGTGCCGAGAATGGCGCCGAAGACGATGCGGTGACCACGCCCCGCACCCGCACCGGCCTCGGCCAGCGCAAAACAGTCGGCGTCATTGGCGATCTTGACCGGAAGATGCAGTGCCGCTTCCAGCTCGGCGACCAGTTCGCGACCGTCGATGCAGGGAATGTTGGCGCACTTGATGCGCCGCGTCTCGGGATCGATCACGCCCGTGATCGAGATCGCCACGCAAGCCGGGTGTCCGCCCGCTTCGTCCAGCACCTCTTCGAGCGCCTGCACGAACTGGCGGAAGTCGTTGAGCGGAGTCGCTCGCCGCGGCAGCGGAAAGATCCGGTCACGCGAATGCACGATCGCGCCCTTGATCGCCGAACCGCCGATATCGAAACAGACGATCATGCTTCACCCCGGATGATCGCCTCGGCCGAAAGCGCGACCGAAAGCAGCCGGTCGTCCTGGTGATGCGGGGCCGCCAGCTGGAAACCGACCGGCATTTCCGCAGCGCCGAGCCCGCAGGGAATGGAGATGCCGCAGAAGTCCAGGAAGTTGCCGATCGAGGTGTTGCGCAGTGTTCTTCCGTTGATCTTGAAGAACAGCTCGTCGTCTTCGAGAAGCGGCGCGATCGGCGGGGCGACATGCGGCAGCGTCGGATGGGCGATCAGCTCGTTGGGCTTCAGGCTTTCGACCGTCTCATGGATCAGCTGGTCGCGCGCATCGAGGAGCGCAATGTAGTCGGGCATGGTGATCTTCTCGCCGAGCCGTGTGCGGGCGACGACGCGCGGATCCATCTGATTGGCCTCGGGGCCTGCCAGCCGCTCGCGGTGGAGCGCATAGGCCTCCGCCGTCACCAGGGCACCATGGCGGGCCATTAGCCCGAAGACCGCCGAAAAGGCGGGGAAAGCGCGGCGGCTGACGGTAACGCCCGCCTTTTCGAGCCGCTTGATCGCATCCTCGAAGGCCTCGACCACTTCCGGTTCGGCATCGTCGAAGACCACCGTTTCCGGGATCACCAGGGACACGCCGGAGAGGTCGGCGCGGCGTACGGTCGGGGCCGTCAGGCCGTGCATGGCGGCGTCGATCCAGACCGCGTCCTTTACCGTGTGGCAGAGCGGCCCGAGCGAATCCAGGCTTTCCGCCAGCGGATAGATGCCCTTCATCGCGTAGCGGCCGCGTGTTGCCTTGTAGCCGACGATGCCGGTGAAGGCTGCGGGAATGCGCACGGAGCCGCCGGTGTCGGTGCCGATGGCCGCCGGTACCAGACCCGCCGCGACCGCGACGGCCGAGCCCGACGATGAACCGCCGGGAATGCGCTCGACATCGGTGGCCGCCGGGTTGCGCGGCGTGCCGTAATGCGGGTTGATGCCGAGGCCGGAAAAGGCGAACTCGCTCAAATTGGTGCGGCCGACATTGACCATGCCGGCGGCGGCGACAGCCGCGACGACGGGCGCATCGCTCGTTGCCGGCGCGTTCGACCGAAGCACGGTTGAGCCGGCGGTGGTGATGCTGCCGGCCACGTCGAACAGATCCTTCCAGGCAACCGGCAGACCGTCGAGCAGACCGAGCGAACGCCCGGCCTTGAGGCGTTTCGAGGCGGCCTCGGCATCCCGGGTCGCCCGCTCGGGCGTCAGTTCGACGAAGATGGCGTAGTCTCCGTGCGCGTCGATCGCCGCATAGGTCTGCTTGGCGAGGTCCACCGGATCCAGCTTGCCGCTCTGTACCAGCACGGAAAGGCTGGCGAGTGTCTTTTGTTCTGTCATGTCATCCTCCGCGGACCGCTGCTTTCGGCATCCCGTATGTCTACAATATCGCCGCCCCCGGCGTTTTCCATGCTTCCCTTAGGTGAGGCGTATGAATCTTGCATAAAGACGAGCATCGGCCGGCAATATCTTGTCGCCGGCAGCGCCCCTGCCTACATGCACCATCGAACCTTGGCCCATGCTGGAGAGCGATGATGATCCTGGACGCGGCGCGACTGTCGCTTGCCAACCTGTTTGCGCCCGAGACCCGATCGGTCTTCTGGAAGGTGTTGGGGCTGACGATCCTTGCGCTCGTCGCCCTCTGGTTTGCGGTGCGCGAACTGTTCGTCTGGCTCGCGCTTCCATGGATCGACACGCTGATGCCGGGCACGCCCGTATGGGCCGGCTGGCTGACCTTCGTTCTCGGCATCTTCGCAAGCCTTGGCCTGGCCCTGGCGCTCGCATTGCTTCTGGCTCCGGTCACGGCCCTGATCGCCGGCTTCTTCCTCGACGACGTCGCCGAGGTGATCGAGAGGCGGGACTATCCGAACGAGCCGGCGGGAAGGCCGCTGCCGCTCGGCGAGGCGATCTCCGGATCGCTGAAGTTCCTGGGCGTCGTCATCCTCGGCAACCTGCTCGCGCTCCTCTTGCTGCTCGTACCGGGTGTCAATCTCGTCGCCTTCTTTCTGGTCAACGGTTACCTGCTTGGGCGTGAATTCTTCGAGTTCGCGGCGATGCGCTATCGCGCGCCGGCGGAAGCGCGGCTCTTCCGCGAGAAGCACCGCTCGACCGTGTTTCTCGCCGGGCTGCTGCTCGCAGGCTTCCTGGCGGTGCCCTTCGTCAACCTTTTGACGCCGCTCTTTGCCGCCGGCCTGATGGTGCACCTGCACAAGCGGCTCTCGGCGAAGGATCCCGGGTTTTCACTTGGCGTTGCAGCCAAGGCCTGACAGCCTCTTGCTTGACATAAGGCCGGCTGTGGCCAATCTGCCGGCAAACGGCGCCACGTGCCCATGGAGTTTGCAAGAATGAGCAACACGGACGAACGGATCACCCGGCTCGAGGAGACCGTGGCCCACCAGGCCAAGACCATCGAGGAGCTTTCCGATCAGCTGGCCGAGCAGTGGAAGGTGGTTGAGCAGACGCGCGCCAAGCTTGACCGGCTGACCGAGCGCTTCCTGTCGCTCGAAGAGCAGTCGCTCGACGCGCCAGCGATCACCCGGCCGCCGCATTATTGATTGCGGCGACGGAGCCAGGGCAAGCAAAAAGGCCGCCGGTCCAACGAACCGGCGGCCTTTTTTGTTACGCGCGTGCTGCTCTTAGTAGGGGCAGGACTCGTCGCTCATGTAGTCGTGGACCTGAACCTTGCCGGCAATGATTTCGGCCTTCACCTTCTCCACCGCGTCGAGCATCTCGGGCGTGATCAGCGCCTTGTTGTTGTCGTCGAGCGAGTAGCCGACGCCGTCTTCCTTGAGGCCGAGGTTGGAAATGCCGAATTCGAACTTGTCGTTCTTGGCCGCCGTGAAGGCTTCGTAGACGGCGACGTCGACGCGCTTCAGCATCGAGGTCAGCACCTTGCCCGGCTGCAGGGCGTTCTGGTTGCTATCGACGCCGATGCCGAGCTTGCCCGCATCTGCGGCCGCCTGCAGAACGCCGACGCCGGTGCCGCCGGCTGCGTGGTAGACGACATCCGAGCCCTGGTCGATCTGGGACTTGGCGATTTCGCCGCCCTTGACCGGGTCGTTCCAGGCGTCCGGCGTCGTGCCGGTGTAGGCTTCCAGAACCTTGACGTCAGCGCCCGTCGACTTGGCGCCGCCAACGTAGCCACAGGCGAACTTGTGGATCAGCGGAACGTCCATGCCGCCGACGAAGCTGACGGTCTTCGACTTCGAAGCGAGACCGGCGAGAACGCCGACGAGGTAGGAGCCTTCCTGTTCCTTGAAGACGACCGATTTGACGTTCGGCTTCTCGACGACCATGTCGATGATCGCGAACTTGATATCCGGGTATTCCGGCGCGATCTTTTCGAGCGAAGCCGCCCAGTTGAAGCCGGCCATGACGATCGGGCTGTTGCCGTCGCTGGCAAAGCGACGCAGCGCCTGTTCACGCTGGGCATCGTTGGCGATTTCGAACTCGCGGTATTCGACGCCCGATTCCGTCTTGAACTTCTCGGCGCCGTTAAAGGCAGCCTCGTTGAAGGATTTGTCGAACTTGCCGCCGAGATCGTAGATGATCGCCGGCTTGATGTCGGCGGCCAGTGCCGTCGCGGACATCATCGAAAAGGCAAAGAGACCGAGAATTGTTTTTTTCATCGTGCAGCCCTGTTGTCGCTATTGATCTTATTGGGTCCTCCCGCCGACTTCCTGACGGAAGCCTGTCTGCGGAACCCACCCCCTTCTCCTTGGGGCTAGGGTGGCGCATCCTTGCACGGTCACGGCAAAAAAACACTCAAAATTTTTCAGATGGTAAAAATTGAAGCCACGGATACCGGCACCCGTAAGGCACCGGTTCTGTTGCATTTTTTAGGATCCTGGAAAGGCGTCCCGGCCGGTCCGGCGCGGCCTCAGGGTTGTGGGTATCGCGACCGCACGCGGGATACCACCCGCGGGGTATGCGTCTAGTGGCCGATCGGGCAGCTGACGCCGGTGCCCCGCAGGCCGCAATAGCCGCTGGGGTTCTTCGCCAGATATTGCTGGTGGTAGTCCTCGGCGAAATAGAACGGTCCGGCCTTGCCGATCTCGGTGGTGATCCTGCCGCCATGATTGGCGTGCTTCAGCGCCGTCTGGAACGTGGTTCGCGCGGCCCTGGCTTCCGCCAGCTGTTCGTCGTCATAGGCGTAGATCGCCGAGCGGTAGGTGGTACCGATATCGTTGCCCTGGCGCATGCCCTGCGTCGGATCGTGTTCCTCGAAGAAAGTCCGGAGCAGGCTCGCGAGCATCACTTTACCGGGATCATAGACCACCAGCACCACTTCGGCATGGCCGGTAAGCCCGGTCGTCGTTTCCTGGTAGGTCGGGTTGGGCGTCAGCCCGCCGGCATAGCCGACCGCCGTGACGTAGACACCGGGGATGTTCCATAAAAGCCGTTCGGCGCCCCAGAAGCAGCCCATGCCCAAAAGGATGCTCTTGGTGCCATCGGGGTAGGGGCCTTTCAATGGCCGGCCGGAAACGAAATGCGTCTCGGCCGTCGGGATCGCCGCGTCGCGGCCCGGCAGCGCGGTCTGCGCGTCGGGCATGATAGTCTTCTTGTTGAACATGTCGATCAGGAACATCAGCAAACTCCTTTCGATGCGAAGGCGGCCCGTGACGGTCAGGCGGCGAAGCGTCCGGCCGCCGGCCGTTTCTTGTAGCCGGTCATCCAAAGCACGAGCGCAATCAGCGCCAGCACGGCGAAAGCCGGTTGCTGCAGCAGCCAATGCAGAATTCCGTGCCAGATTGTCGGTGCCGTGTCGGAGCGTTGCGCAAACTGGACCCAGCTTGCCGTGTCGGCGCCAAGCGCCTCCAGATCGTCGCCGAGCGACGTCATGACCAGCTCCGATGCGGCGACCGACTGGATCGCGTCGACGGCGCCGGCAAGCACGGCGGCAAACAACACGACGGCGCTCGCCAGCCTCAATAGAAATCGCATCGGACTGCATTCCCTTCCATTCACTGGTTGGCGC
Source organism: Ensifer adhaerens (assembly GCF_002007205.1). Lineage (GTDB taxonomy): Bacteria > Pseudomonadota > Alphaproteobacteria > Rhizobiales > Rhizobiaceae > Ensifer > Ensifer adhaerens_D. The sequence goes on along the minus strand of NZ_LAZS01000006.1, from coordinate 991,628 downwards.
CCGTCATCAGCTTGGCGCGTCGCCCTGCCGCATCTTCTCCGATCGCCCGTGCTTCGGACAAGGCCCGGCAAGGAAAATATGCGACAACCTGTGCACGCCGGGGGAGATGCCTGAGACTGGCCGGGCGCAACGGACAGGTCCTGGCCCAAGAGATAATCGCCTTGCCCGGCATGCACAACGGGAACCGGGAACCCGCTCGTCTCACAAGATGTCAATAATCTGTCAGAAAGCAGTTGATCCCGGGCAAATCATCGGTATATAGACGCGCGTCCGCCGGTTCTCAGCCGGCTGACGCCGAAGGGCCCCGCCCTTCCCATCCAGCCGGATTGACCATCGGCTGCTGACGGATGGACAGGTGGCCGAGTGGTTGAAGGCGCACGCCTGGAACGCGTGTATACGTGAAAGCGTATCGAGGGTTCGAATCCCTCTCTGTCCGCCATTTCTCCAAACCGGCATTGATCTCCTGCATCGCGAGTGGGAAACGTGCTGGAAGCATCGCCCTACGATACGATGACGAACACTTGGCGCCATGCCGCCTCGATAAGCTGCACACACTCGCCGTCGGCCCGCATCCTTTTGCGCTAGTGACGGCGCGAATCGTCTCAGTGTATCCGGCTCCGGGGGGGGCTGCGATTCGAAGACCGAGATTGTCGCAGGTCATCGGGATTTGCTCCATAGTTTGCCTAAAGCGCGGGATTTGGATTATTAGGAGAATCCTAGCGATTGCACGGAAGTATAGGATGGTTTAACAATTATTTCAGGAATTTTAGTACGTCCAATACTAGTTATAATCTAGATTTTCTATGCGTCCACAAGATGAAGTATTTGTGTATTCTTCGGTTGAAGATCCTGAATGGATTGACAACAGCTATCAAGCAATTGTTTGCCGAGTGAAATTTGATAACCACCCTACAGCACAAGATTTCCTGGCAACGCCTTTCGACGAGATGCCGCACGGCAGAGAGATATTTGAACGGTGCAAGCGCGGAGACTTTGGCTGGATAATGCCCGCTTCCCCGGAAAGAATACGTCGCCTGCCGCGCTCCGAGAACGGATTGACGCAGCACGTTGTTGGGGACCTCCATTCCAACTGCTCCAAACTTATATAGCGCGGCACAATCGCGAAAATCGAAGCGGCTCCGAGACTGGTGTAGTTATCGCTTTCGCGAGCATCTTGGACCACGTACTGAAGCGATTGCACGCGCAAAACGGGACGACATCTGACATGAGTTTTGCCAATCGGATTGCTTTGGCAAAACGCAACACAATCATCAGTGATGACGAATTCAATCATTTAACTTTGGTTCGCAGTATCCGAAACGCATTTGGGCATGAACATGACGTTTCGCTTGCGAATGAACCGCAAAAGTCACAATGCGAAAAGCTTTACGCTGATGTCATCGGCGATGGCGCTACTTATCCGCTACGCCGGCAGTTTTCATCAGCTTGTGCCGAGATCATGGGAAATTTACTTCCGCGCCTCAATTCATCATTCTAGCAAGACATGGCGGTAAGTGTCCAACCCACGAAACGGGCCGGAGTTCCGTGAGAGTAGCAAGCGTATCAATAGATTTGTTTGAAAGCGTCGATTGGGCTCGCCTGGCTTGAGTTGCGCGGCCGGCTCTTTGGCGATCGAAGGCCGGTTCTCCGCCAGGTGTTGACGTTTCCGCGCTATCTGGCGACCTTCGTTGGTATCGGTAGCCGTTGGATCTCGGCAGGTTTTCCCTGGCCGGCGTGGCACCGGCTCCGACCATCGCGCGGGGGGGGTCTGGTTGCGACCTGGGGAGGGCAGCATGAGTTTGGCGAGCGACGCGCGTTTCTGGGACCGGACGTCGCGGCGATACGCCAAGGGAACGATTGCGGACCCGGCGGGCTATGAGCACACGCTTGACCGAACCCGCGCCCTGCTTCTGCCCGATGACCGGGTGCTCGAACTCGGTTGCGGCACCGGAACGACTGCGTTTCGGCTGGCGGGCGATGTGCGCGACTATCTTGCGACCGACTTTTCAGCCGAGATGATCGCCATTGCAAGGGAGAGGTATGCCGTCGACCTGGTCCCGAACCTCGCCTTCCGCACGGCCACGGCAGAAACGCTTGCGGCCGAACGCGGGCAGTTCGATGCGGTCCTCGGCTTCAACTATCTGCATCTCGTGCGCGACCTTGCGACCACGCTCGACAGCATCCACACCCTGCTTGCGTCGAGGGGGCTGCTCATCTCCAAGACGCCCTGCGTCGGAGACATGAATCCGTTGATCCGGCTGGCCTTGTTGCCGGCGATGCGCGCAATCGGATTGGCGCCCTATGCGGGAACCTTCAGCGCGGCTGAGCTGAGCAGGCACATAGCGGCCGCCGGCTTCGAAATTCTTTCCGCGGAAAATCACGCGTCGAAGAGCAACGACAACCGCCCCTATATCGTCGCCCGCAAGCGCTGAGGCTGAAGGCCAGGGGGCTCGCGCACCGCCCTGGCCTTGACGCGTCCTAGACCCGCTCTGCCGGCTCGGCTGCGTGTGCCCGATGCAGCAGATCCAGAAACGTGTTGGCTTGCGGGATTGCGGTCGAGCCGATGGCGCTGACGGCGATGCCCGGTGTCCAGGAATTCAGCACCGCGGCGCCGGAGAGCTCCTTGAGCCGGTCGAGCGTGATTTCTTCGTGCCGCTGGGGAACGCCGAGGCGCTCCAGTTGCCGCTGGATCGTGCCCATCATCGTGCCGGTCAGCATCTCGGCCTTGGGCCAGATGACGGTTTCGCCATCCCAGAAGGCGAGATTCCAGATCGTCGCCTCGCTGAAATGCCCCCGCCGGTCGATGAAGGCGGCATCGTCGAAGCCCTGCCTGATCGCCTGATGCAGATAATAGGTCTTGCCGGATTCGCCGACGTGCTTGATGGCCGCGAGCGGGCGTTCGTGCGCCACGACGGTGAGCCGCAAGGGACCCTTCGGCCCATTGGAGGGCGGGCTGCTGCGCACGAGAACCGAGAGGTCTCCCTGCATGCTGTTGGCGGTAAATTCGCCGTCCGGCGAAAACACCGTGACGGTCAGGGACTGGTCCGCCGGGCCTGCGTCTACGGCGGCCCTGATGCGGGCGCGCAGGGTTTCGTCCGGTAAGGCGCGGCCGAAGAATTCGATCGAAGCGCCGTGCAGGCGCTGGAGGTGCAGGTCCAGGCCTTTGATCCTGCGGTCCCTGACCTGGATCGCCGTGAAGTGCGCGAAGCCGGCGAAGGCGAGCGCTGTCATCTCTGCCGCGTCGGCCGGGCGGCCGTCGATTGCTGCCGGATAGTGGGTGGTTTCGATCGCCATGATCTTGCTCCTGGGTGCGGGTTGCATGAAGGAGCCATAGCTTTAAGGTCTGACAGCGCTGTCAGAGTCAAGGGGGCTTTCAGGGGCGCTTTCAAGGGTGATTGCATGAAGATCGGCGAGCTTTCGAAACGCACCGGCGTCAGCATCCGGATGCTGCGCTACTACGAGGCGGAAGGGTTGTTGAAGCCGGGACGCACCGAGAGTGGCTACCGTGACTATGACATGGCTGAGGTGCGCACGGTCGAGCGCATCAAGCTGCTCGGCGCCGGCGGCATGACCCTTCCGACGATCCTGCAGTTTCTCGCCTGCGTGCGTGGCGAGGGGCCGATCTTCGAGCCTTGTGACGAACTGCGCGTCACCCTGCGCCAGCAGATCCGCCTTGTCGAAGAAAGGACGGAAAAGCTGGCGCAGAACCACAATGTGCTGACGAGCTTTCTGGCCGAGATCGGCGAGGGCTGAGCCGCGACAGGATCGATACGAGCGCGAGGCCGCCGATCACCGAGACGTGCTCCAGCGCCACGGCCATGTCGCGGAAGGCCTCTTCGCCCTGCTTCAGCCAGAACGAATGGCGACCGGGATGGTGCGTTGCCTGGCGGCACAGGACCGATCAAATAGTTAGCTGTTGCGCTAAGTGTTCGAGCGTGATACTTAGCCTTATGGAACAGTATTCAGACCGATTGGACGTGATCTTTCAGGCGCTCGCCGATCCGACCCGGCGCGCGGTACTTTCGCGGCTTGGCCGCGGTCCGGCGAGCATCAGCGATCTCGCCAGACCCTTCGACATGGCCCTGCCGTCCTTCATGAAGCACATTCACTTCCTCGAAGGCAGCGGGCTCATCCGCACGCACAAGCAGGGCCGAGTACGCACCTGCGCCATCGAGAAGGCGCAATTCGCCGCGGTCGAGACCTGGCTTTCGGCGCAGCGCGCGCTCTGGGAGGGTCGTGCCGACCGGCTGGAAAAGTTCGTCACTGAACACGAGGAGGAATGACATGACCCGCTCTCCTGATCCTGAACTCGACCTGACGATGGCGCGCATCATCAAAGCGCCGCGCGCGACCGTCTGGCGCGCCTGGAGTGACCCCACGCGGCTCGAGCAATGGTGGGTTCCTGAGCCGGCAAGATGCAAGGTGGTCGACATGGACCTGAGGCCCGGCGGCAGTTTCGTGACGCGGATCAGTGAAGGCGGCGGCGATTTCGTGCCGCATATCGATGCCTGTTTCCTCGCGGTCGACGACCTCTCGCGCATCGTTTTCACCGACACGCTCGTTGCCGGCTGGCGGCCGGCGGAGAACGCCTTCATGACGGCGATCATCACACTCAGCGATCATCCGGTCGGTACTGAGTACGCCGCCCATGTGATGCACCGGAGCGGCGCGGATAAAAGGATGCACGAGGAGATGGGTTTCCACGACGGCTGGGGGACGGTCGCCGAGCAACTGGCCCGGTTCGTCGAGCAATCTCACTGAGGAGACGATCCCATGCGCGATATCGTGCTGCAGATGATGACGACACTGAATGGCCGCCTCGACGATCCGCTTGCCTGGATGGGGACTGTCGTCGAGGAGCAATACCGGGCGATCGACCGCCTTTACGCCGGCTACGACACGGTTCTGGTCGGCCGCACCACCTATGAGGAAATGGTCGGCTACTGGCCCGGCGCACTCGACGACGAGGCGGGCGGCGAGACCAATCGCGCCATGGCCAAGCGCATGCGCGACTACCGCAAGATCGTCTTTTCCCGCACCGACGAGCAGGCGATCAGCCCCTGGCACAATGCCGAGCGGGCAGTGGTTCCGGATGACGTGGCGCTCTCGCGCTACCTGAGCGACCTGAAGGCTGAGCCCGGCCGGGATATCCATCTGTCGGGCGGCGCGAGCCTGGCGCAGACGGTGATCGGCCTCGGCCTCGTCGACCGCTACCACTTCTTCGTCTACCCGGTCGTCTCGCCGGGCGAACCATGGTTCGCCCGGCTGCGCGACAAGAACGAGCTGCAGCTGATCGGCAGCGAGCGATACGACAACGGCGTCGTCGGTCTTCACTACGCGACGGTGCGCGACGCGAAGTCGGCACGACCGAAGAGTTTCTCGGAGCTCATTGCCTAAAAGCAATTCCAGGGAAAGTGCGAAGCGGTTTTCCGTCCGGAGTTGCGGCCTAAGAGACTAATTCCAGGAAAAGTGCGAAGCGGTTTTCCGTCCGGAGTTGCGGCCTAAGAGACTAATTCCAGGAAAAGTGCGAAGCGGTTTTCCGTCCGGAATTGCGGCCTAAGAGACCAATTCCAGGAAAAGTGCGAAGCGGTTTTCCGTCCGGAATTGCGGCTTAAGAGACTAATTCCAGGAAAAGTGCGAAGCGGTTTTCCGTCCGGAATTGCGCTAGCCTTAAGATCACTCCCCGTTTTGCAGAGCGGTGAGCAGCCGGTCGTAGGTCGGCGCCAGCAGGCGCAGGCTTTCGGCCGCCTCGGCATCCCTGCGCAGGACCAGCGGGTACTGCAGTGCGCCGATCAGCCGTGCCTGTTCGCCGGCGATGGCGGCGGATTTGCTAAGGCCCGCCCGCGCCAGGCAGGATGCCGCGTCGCCGGCGCGCCGCGCACCGACGCGAACGGCGAAATGGACGAGGTGAGCCCGCAGGTTCTTGTCGCAATTCTCTTCGATCTGCGCGGCGAGCGCTTCGGCCGCGTCGGCGTTGCCGAGGCTGCCCACCGGCACCAGCCGGTCCGTCGTCATCGAGAGCCAGTGGATTGCCGCCGGCACCGAGGCGCGGATCGCCTCCACCTCGGTCACGTCGGCCACGCGGGAAAATCCCCATCGCATGGTGTAGGGGTCGCCGTAGCTGAGCGTCTCGGCGCCCCAGGCGGTCATAAAATCGACGAGCGGCAGGGAGGCGTAAGGATAGCCTTGCGGGTCGTGCATGAGCACGCGCGTCTCATCGACTGCGAGGACCACGACGTAATGATCGGCCTCGATCGGTCCCGTCATGCCGGGCTGGTGCCGAAGATGCCCCATTTCCACTGGACCGACCCAGACGGGGCTATCCTTCAACGCCGAGCGCAGACGCGAAAGCGCATCCTCGGCATCGCCGCCGCTGCTGACCTGCGACGTCCAGCCGAGTGCCTGAAGCGCGCCGTCGAAACCGGCCTCCGGATCCCAGCCGTAAGGGTCGAAGAACGGTAGCGTGCCGCCGACGAGCTGCATGCCGAAGGGGCTGCCGGTGGCAAGCTCGATGATCGCGGTCGAAGGCGCGGCCTCGCCGAACATCATCGCGAAGGAGTTGGCGTAGCAATAGGGGCCGGAGCCCACATAGGAAAAGTGCTGCATCGGTTGGTCCTTGAGTGATTGGGGCGTGCGGGGGATTTCAGCGCACGATGGGGTAGGCGACATCGAAGCGGGCGCTGCCGCTGCCGGGATAGATTTCGTAGGGGCTGCCGAAGCAGTTGAGATCGTCGCTTTGTTCGAACCAGGTTTCGATCGCGTCATAGACGCGAAGCACGGCCGGAAAGGTCTCGAACGGTTCAGCCACGGCCAGGAACGCTTCGCGTCCCGCCGATTGAAGGCGGATGCGCAGGTCGCCGGAAGGTTCGAGACTGCCGTCATAGCCGATCGCGACCTCGACGAGCCCCTTGCCGTCGTGATTGACCGGCTCGTGGAAGTGCAGCGTCATCGGCCCGTCGTCGCTCTTGCCGGATTGCGCAAGATAGCCGCGGATCTCCGCTTCGGCAGTCTCGGTGAAGGCCTCGAGCGCGTCCACCGTTACGTGGTGCTGCCGATAGACGATCTTCGAAGGCGCGACGTCGCGGACGGCAACGGTCGCAACGAGCGCATCGTCGCCGCCGTCCGATTGCCGGATGATCGCCTCCACCAGTTCGCGCTGATCTTCGAGCCGCTTGCTCTGCACCTCCAGCCAGGCGCGCAGCTCCGTCAGGCGAACGTCGGGCTGTAGATCGATCAGCCGCGCGATCCGGGCGATCGGCAGGCCCAGTTGGCGCAGCCGGGCAATCAGCCGGGCGCGGCTTGCCTGCGCAGCGGCGTAATAGCGGTAGCCGGTTACGGGATCGACATGGGCGGGCACCAGCAGGCCCTGCTCGGCATAGAGCCTCAGCGCCTTTGGGGACAGTCTTGTGGCGGCGCCGAAGCGGCCGGCGAGGAAATAGGAATCGGTCATGAATTCAGTCTGGGGCCTGCCCCAGGGGCGAGGTCAAGAGCCATCTTGCCATCTTTCAGGTTGAAGCCTCCCGGAGCAGGTGACTGCTCCGGGAGGCGCAATGCTATCGCTTTTCGTGCCGGTTGAGAAACGCCAGCGCCACCAGCGTGATCGTCGCCATGCCCAGGCAATAGCCGGCGAGCGGCCATGCTGTGTCTCCTCCCAGCAGGAGCACAGCGCCGGTGCCGACGAGGCTGACGATCAGGCTCTGGATCGAGAAGTAGAGCGCCACGGCCGTCCCGGCGATGGCGTCGAAGGCCTTGAGCGCGCCGTTGGCCGTGATCGAGGCGCTCATGACGATGCCGAAGGCGATCACCCACATCGGCAGCACGAAGCTCTGGAACGACGGAGGCGCCATGGCTTCGCCTGCGGCCAGCAGCAGCCCGCCGAGAATGATCAACGCCATGCCGCGGGCGAGGCATCCGGAGGTTCCGTAGCGGGCGACGAAGACCCTGGCAAAGCGCGTGGCGATGATCATCACGACGGCGGCCGTGGCGAAGGCCAGGCTGAAGCCCAACTGCGAATAGCCGGCGCGATCGATGAGCAGGCGCGGCGCGGTGGAGAAGAACACAAAAAACGTGCCCATCGCCGTGCTGAACCCAAGCGTATAGGTCCAGAAAGCACCACTTTTGAGCATGGGCGTGAAGCTCGGCTTTACCTGCGCCGCAGTAACCGGCCGGGTTTCGGACCAGCGCGGCATTACCTGGCCGAGTGCTGCAAGGCCAAGGATGCCGAGCGCCAGGAAGATCGCCCGCCATCCGAAGGCGCCCGAGATCAGCGCGCCGGCAATCGGCCCGAGTGCCGGCACGAAGGAGAGCATGGCGCTGAAGAGACTGTAGATGGTCACGCCCTCCGGGCGCGCGCCATAGATGTCGCGCACGGTGGCGAAGGTCGCGACCAGAGCGGCCGAGGCGCCGGCCGCCTGGATGAGCCGCAACGCAACGAAGACCGGCGCCGAGGTGGTTGCGGCCAGACCCAGCGACGACAGCGCAAACAGCGTCGCGCCGGCAAGAAGCACCGGTCGACGGCCGAAGCGGTCAGACAGTGGGCCGAACAGCAGCTGACCCAGCCCCAAAAGCAGCATGTAAAGGCTGAGCGTGAGCTGGACGACCGCCGGCGACGTCCCGAGGATTGCCGGCATCTGAGGCACGACGGGCAGGTAGATATCCATGGCGAGCGAGGCCAAAATATCGAAGGGCGCCATCAGCAGCAGGGCTGCCGGCAGCGAATAGGACCAGGTGGGTGAGTTATGATCGGGCATGATGAGACATCCGCGCAAATGGAAAACATTCGGCGGCGAACTGCCACTTCATCAAATCTTGGGACTGTGAGCCGACAGACGCCGCAACAACTTATTCAACCGTTGTTGCGGCTTACCTGGTTGCTGACGTTTCGGTCCTCATCTGCGGCTCCTGTGCCGGCCTTCCGGCGGTAACGCCGGGCCACACCTATACCTCATGGTGGCGTATGTCCTATCATCCAGCCCCCTGCGCGGCAACCATTGCCGTTGCGGTTCAGGGATCGGGCTCGGCCGCACCCGGCTTCACCGACAGCCGGTTCTCGACACTGGCGACGCCGATCACCGACGCTGCCGCATCACCGGCACAGGCGATGTCGGATACCTGCGCCACATGGCCGGAAAGCACCACAATCCCGCCGAGCGCCATCACCGAGATGTCGCGCGTATCGATCATCGCCGCATACTGGATGTAGCGCAGCACCTTGTCGGCAAGTGCATCATCGGTGAGATGCGGGTCATCGTCCCGATGCGCGTAGGTGGGCTTTTCTGTCGGCATGGTTCGTTCCTCATACTGTTGCGGAACGCCTGCGGTCGGTGAATGTTCCTCTCCCTGCACTCCGCTGTTCGCGTGCTTGCGGCGCGGGCACGAACAACGTTATTGCTGGCAGCACCATTCCAGGAGCGGGATGAGGAAAAGAGTTCGTGGTTTTCCGCCCGTTTCCCGCTCTACCTCATGAGAACCGATCGCGATGATCTTCAGCCGATCCGGCTTGAACTCGGCGTGATCCAGGGCCCGCGCATGTCCGACATCTTCCAGAACGTCCTGCCCATCTTCATCCTGATCCTTGCCGGCTGGCTGCTGGTTCGCTTGGGCTATCTGAAACCGGCTGTCGGCGAGGCGCTCGGCGATTTCGTCTTTCGCGTCGCCGTCCCCATTCTGCTGTTTCGAACGATCGCCGAGGCGGATTTCAAGGACGGTTCGCCCTGGCCGCTTTGGGTCGCCTATTTCTCGGGCGTCGCGGTCACCTGGACCCTGGGACACGTGGCGGCAACGTTTCTCTTCGGGCGCGACGCGCGCATGGGGGTTCTCGCCGGCGTGTCCTCCGCCTTCGCCAACACCGTTTTCATCGGCCTGCCGCTCGTCTCGCGCATCGTCGGCGAGGAGGGCATCGTCGCGATCTCGATCCTGCTTTCCGTGCATCTGCCGGTCATGATGATTGCCGGTACTCTCTTGATGGAGCGTGCGGAGCGGCGCGCCGGCGGCAAGCCGGGGCAAAGCCCGCTTCAGCTTCTGGCCGGCGTCGCCCGCAATCTGGTGCGCAATCCGCTGGTGATCGGGCTTGCGTGCGGCGCCGCGTTCCATCTTGTCGGCCAGCCGCTTGGCGGGCCGGTCAAGACCGTCGTCGATCAATTGGCGTCGATGGCAGCACCCGCAGCGCTGATCTCGATCGGCATGGCGCTGGATAAATACGGCCTTGCCGGCAATCTCGGGCTTGCCTCGTTCACAAGTGCGTTGAAGCTCCTTGTCATGCCGGGTGTCGTCTTCGCCAGCTGCCACCTGCTCGGCCTCAACGACAACTGGACGACGGCGCTGGTGCTGACGTCGGCGGTGCCGACGGGCGTCAACGCCTGGCTGATCGCCAATCACTTCAATGTCGGCCACGCGCTGGCGTCCTCGACGATCACGCTGACGACCGCGCTCGGCGTCGTCAGTGTTTCGGTCTGGGCCTATCTGCTGATGTGATTGCCGCCGAATCCGGCAAGCTGTTTCGCCGGACGCGGTGGATCCGCCGCATCGCTTCGTGCGCTGGTAGCTGTCGCCTATTCCCGAATACGAAAAGGCCCGGCGCGAGCCGGGCCTTTTGCATGGGGTCTTTTACGACCGCAGAACTTATTGAGCCGGAGCCGGCTGGCCTTCGGCGGGCTTGGCTTCGGTCGCCGGAGCGGCCTGGCCCTCAGCCGGCTTTGCGCCTTCGGCGCCAGCAGCCGGTGCGGCTTCGGCGGCGGCGCCAGCCGCATCCGGCAACGGAGCCGGAGCGTCGGCCTGCTCGCGCAGCCAGGCGATCAGGTTGGCGCGTTCGTCCGGCTTCTTGACGCCGGCAAAGCCCATGGCGGTGCCCGGAACGTGCTTCTTCGGTGCTTCGATAAAGTAGCTGAGGTGGTCGTAGTCCCAGACGACCTTGCCGCCTTCGGCGAACGTCTTCATGCCTGCCGAGTAGCTGAAGCCCTCATGCGAAGCGATCGGACGGTTGACGAGGCTCCAGAGGTTCGGACCGACTTTGTTTGCGCCGCCCTTGTCGGCGGTGTGACAGCTCGCGCATTTCTTGAACACGGCTTCGCCGGCAGCAGCGTCGGCCGTGAGCAGCAGCGGCTTGATGTCGACTTCGACTTCCGCGGCGCCGCCGGCTCCCGCTTCAGACGTGCCTTCTTCGGCCACGATCGCAAAGCCTTCCTTCTCGGGAGCTTCGGAGTGGAAAATGCCTTCCGACGCAATGGACACGGACATCAGAACGAAGACCGTCCCCAAAAAGGCACCCACGCCCATGTTCACATATGAATTCATCTGCAAACGCTCCCTTTGCCACCGGCGCAAACAAAAACCCGGCCTATCTTGAAATCGCGCGGAACCTATGTCTTTTGGCTCTGCGTTGCAACAGTGATTATCGGCCCCTAACTGAGACTTATTGACACTTTCGGCGGGGTTTTTGAAGGCCAGATCATGAATCGCGAAAATTCAGCAAAAGTCATCGTACTCATTCCGGCGCGCATGGCCTCGACACGCCTGCCCGGAAAGCCGCTCGCTGATATTTGCGGCCTGCCGATGATCGTCCAGGTAGCGACCCGTGCGCAGGAAGCGGACGTCGGACGCGTCGTCGTAGCCGTCGACGACCAAGAGGTCTTCGACGTCGTGCGCGAGGCCGGCTTCGAAGCGATCATGACCCGCATCGACCACCAGTCCGGCTCAGACAGGATCTACGAAGCGCTTACGAAGGCCGATCCGAACGGCGAGGCAGAGATCGTGATCAACGTCCAGGGCGACCTGCCGACGGTCGAGCCGGCCGCGATCCGCGCCGCGCTGAACCCGCTTGAGAACGCTAGCGTTGATATCGCCACGCTGACGGTGGCGATCACCGAAGAGAGCGAAAAGACCAACCCGAACATCGTCAAGGTGGTCGGTTCGCCGCTTTCGGACACGCGCCTGCGCGCGCTTTATTTCACCCGCGCGACCGCGCCTCATGGCGAAGGGCCGCTTTATCACCACATCGGCCTCTACGCCTATCGGCGGCAGGCGCTGGAACGCTTCGTTTCGCTTCAGCCCTCCGTGCTCGAACGGCGCGAATCGCTGGAGCAGCTGCGTGCGCTCGAAGCCGGCATGCGCATCGACGTCGAGATCGTCGATTCGGTTCCACTTGGCGTCGACACACCGGTGGAGCTGGAAAAGGCCCGCCGTATCCTGTCCGCCCGTATCCGCTGATATCAGAACCCGAGAAGGACGCTACCGTGACCGTCAAGACCAACAGGATTTCCTTCCAGGGCGACTATGGCGCCAATTCCGACATGGCCTGCCGCGACATGTTCCCGTCGATGGAGCCGCTGCCCTGCCAGACCTTCGAAGATGCCTTCGTCGCGGTCGAGAACGGTGACGCCGATCTGGCGATGATCCCGATCGAGAATACGATCGCCGGCCGCGTCGCCGACATCCATCACCTCCTGCCGGAATCGCGCCTGCACATCGTCGGCGAGTATTTCATGCCCATCCGCTTCCAGCTGATGGTGCTGCCCGGCGTCACGCGCGACGAGATCCGCACCGTGCACAGCCACATCCATGCGCTCGGCCAGTGCCGCAAGATCGTGCGCTCCAACGGCTGGAAGCCGGTCGTCGCCGGCGATACCGCCGGTGCCGCCAAGCTCGTCTCCGAAAAGGGCGACCGCTCGATGGCGGCGCTGGCGCCGCGTCTTGCAGCCGATCTCTACGGTCTCGAAATCATCGCCGAGAACGTCGAGGACACCGAAAGCAACGTCACTCGCTTCGTCGTGCTTTCCCGCGAAGAGCAGCGCATGGCACGCACCGACGAAGAGCTGATCATCACCACCTTCGTCTTCAACGTCCGCAACATTCCGGCAGCGCTCTACAAGGCCATGGGCGGTTTCGCCACCAACGGCATCAACATGACCAAGCTCGAGAGCTACCAGCTCGGCGGCAGGTTCGTGGCGACGCAGTTCTACGCCGATATCGAGGGGCACCCTGATGATGTTGGCGTTCGCCACGCCATGGACGAGCTGCGCTTCTTCTCCGAGAAGGTCCGCATCCTCGGCACCTACAAGGCGCACCCGATGCGCGGCGTGCTCTGAGCGAGCATGGCCCCACGCCAAAACCTTGAAAAGAGGCTTGCGCAGGCAAGCCTCGACGGCCTCGTTCAAGCGGCGAGACGCTGCTGCCGCCCGTCGAGCCGCTTGAAGCGGCGGACGTGGACACTCCATGCCCTGCCGCTCGGGCTGCAAGCTCAGTTTACGCCTGATTTCTGATCAAGATAAAGCCTGTGGTTGTGATCTTCTCGCGACACGCATTCCTGGACCTGCCATCTGGCTAACATTATTGCGTGCGTGCGATCAGGCGACGAGCGTGACGCTCGCTGCAATTTTCCGAGAGAATCATTGGTTTCGCCACGCCCTACGGGGGTGAAAGTGGCAAAAATTCGTTAACCGGCTACGCGTCTGGTGCATGCCTAGTTTGCAATCGTGGCGCTACACAAATTTTAGGCAAATGCCTATTTGACGCTCGTCAAGTAAGGAGTGTTAAAGATGAAGATCCGTCAGAAGATCATGGAATATGCGAAGACCCGCCGTGCGATCCGCGAGCTGAACGCTCTCGACGATCACGCACTGAGCGATATCGGTCTGTCCCGTTCGCAGATCCAGGCCGCCGTTTACGGCCGCTAATCCGTACCATTCGCGCATCCCGCCGCTTCACGCTGGCGGGATGCGCGCTGCATACCCTCTCGCTTAAGAATCGTAGAGGCAGACGCGCAGCCGGTGACCATCCGGATCGAGCGCGACGAAAGTCGGACCGAAATCCATCTCGGTCAATTCCTGCGCAATCGGCAGGCCTTTCCCCTTCCAATCCTCGTAGTGCGCGCGTACCGCGCTCTCGTCCTCCACCATGAAGGCCAGTTCCGATCGGCTGCCCGATGCCGCCGGCTCCGGCGCGACCGTATGCTCGGCCCACAGGCCGAGCGTGAAACCGCCGGGCAGCTCGAAGGATGAGAAGGTTTGATATTCGACCAGCGGCTGCTGTTCGAGCACTTTGCGGTAGAACGTCACGCTCGCCAGCGGGTCTTTGACATAGAGAACGATGAGATTTGCCTTGGCCATGGTCTTCCTCCTGTTGCAGGAAGTTCAGGCTAGGCGTGGTGGCTGCCAAATTCTGTCAGCATCGCCGCGAAAGGCGGTGTCAGGAGCCGACCTTCTGGCGGCTGGACGCCGGCATGGTTTGGCTGGCGCGCCAGTCCTTCATCAGCACCTGGCGGCGGCGGGGATAGCGCGCCTCGGTCACCGTCATCTGCTGCATGCGGTCGGCGCGAAAGTGCCGGAAGTCCAGGCGCAGCTCGCACCAGGCCATGACCATGCGGACATTCTCGAAGAAGCCGAGCGCAAAGGGCCAGATGGTCCGCTGCGTCGCGCTTCCGTCATTGTCGACGTAGTCGAGTTCCACCTTGCGTTCGTTGCGGATCGCGCGCCGGAGCGCCGCAATATCGATGCCGTTGGTGGCCGGCGGGCTCGGGCCCACGAGCAACGTCGAACTGTCGAGCTCCTCGCGGAGCTCGGCAGGCAGTACGGCCGCGATCTTGGCGAGTGCGTTCGCCGCAGCACCGGCAAGATCGTCGTCGGTGCGCTTGGATACCCAGCGCGAGCCGAGCACAAGCGCTTCGATTTCCTCGGCGGAGAACATCATCGGCGGCAGCATGAAGCCGGGTTTGAGCACATAGCCGAGCCCCGGTTCGCCCTCGATATGCGCGCCCTGGGCCTGCAGGCTGGCGATATCGCGATAGAGCGTTCTGAGGCTGACGCCGGTTTCTTCCGCCAGTCGCTGGCCGCTCACCGGCTGGCGATAGCGACGGAGCACCTGCAGAAGATCGAGCAGCCGTTCGGAGCGGGACAAGGCCGGCCTCCTCTAAAGCGCGCTATTCTCGCTCGCCCCAGGCGAGCCAGTCGCGCATGAGCTGGTGCGCGATCGCGCCCTTCGGCGGCGGAATATGCGCATCGCCGGTGTCGGCGACGCCGGTCGACCGTTCAAGCATCGCGATCGTTTCCTCGCGCGTGAACCAGCGCACGTCTTCCAGCTCCTGCTCGTCGCGCCTGATGACGGTCGATTTCGCCTCGGCATAGCAGCCGATCATCAGCGTGTGCGGCATCGGCCAGGGCTGCGAGGCATGGTAGCGCACCCGGCCGATGTGGATGCCGGACTCCTCGTGGGTTTCGCGCCGCACGGCGTTCTCGATCGTTTCGCCCGGTTCGACGAAGCCGGCAAGGCAGGAATACATGCCCGGTGCGAAATGCGGGCTGCGGCCGAGCAGGCAAAGATCGCGTTCGAGGTCGATCGTCATCATGATGACGACAGGGTCGGTGCGTGGAAACACCATGCTGCCGCATGCGGTGCAGACGCGGCGATAGCCGCCCGCCTTGCCTTCCATCGGCCCGGCGCAGCGGCCGCAGAAGCGGTTGTTGGCATTCCAGGTGATCAGGCTCGAGCCCTGCGCGAACTGGCCGAGCAGTTCCTCCGGCAGCATCTGCTGGCGATAGAGGGTGCGGCCGTCGGCAATCTTGAAGGGCTCGGTGACCGTCTCTTCGGTGAGGCCCGTCGGCACGGCCAGCCGCGGCTCGCCGTTCGACAGATAGCCGAGCAGGATCGTTTCGTCGAGAACCGGTTCCAGTCCGTCGAGCTCGTACGGCGCAAACAGCGGATCGATGATCTTCTCGTCGTGCTTGACGATGAGCTTCGATCCGGAGAAGGCCAGGAAATGCGCGCCCGGATGCTTCAGAGCCACCTCGACGCAATCGTCCGAGCGGTGCTCCGACTGGCGATCGAGATGATTCTCCGAGAAGGCGACGAGGGTACTTGGCTCTGGATGCGGGCTGCGAAGGTCAAAGATCGATTTCGTCATGTTCAGAGATTTTCCAGAATGCGGGCTGCGAAGGTCTGATGCTCTTTCTCGTCCCATGGCTCCGATTTGCCGAAACCCCAGACCGGTCCCGGCCAGTTCGGGTCGCCGTCGCTGCGGGCGATGATATGCACATGAAGCTGCCGGACAATGTTGCCCAATGCGCCGATATTGATCTTCTCGGCGCCCGTGACTTTCTTCAGCGCCGTCGCCGCCATGTTCGTTTCGAAGGTCAGCATCGTCTGGTCGAGCGGCGTCAGGTCGAAGATCTCCGAAACACCTTCACGCTGGGGAATGAGCACGAGCCAGGGCCAGCGGCGGTCGTTCATCAGCCGCATCTGGCAAAGGCCGATCGAGGCGATCGGGATGCCGTCGCGCTCGAGCCGCTCATCGAGGGTGAAGGTCGTCAACTGGGTCTCCTCGGGAAAGAGAATGTCGGATTCGCCTTGTTTTGCATATCGATATCAGTTTTTTGATGGCTTGGCTTGCATTTGCTTTCGATATTGCCGATATGGAAGCCGGGAGGTTGGTGGTGGACGAGCCACTCGCCAACCGGGTCAGGTCCGGAAGGAAGCAGCCCCAACGAGCTCCGGCACGGGTCATCGTGCCAGCCTCCCACCTTCTCCGTCCTGTCGGGACAAGAGTTCGAACAGCGGCAGGGTCGATGAGCGACGATACGTCCATTTCATCCGTTGAGAAACCAGCCGCCTACCGTGTTCTGGCGCGCAAGTACCGCCCCAAGGATTTCTCCGACCTGATGGTCGGCCAGGAACCGATGGTGCGCACGCTCACCAACGCGTTCGAGACCGGCCGTATCGCCCAGGCCTACATGCTGACCGGGGTGCGCGGGGTCGGCAAGACCACCACTGCCCGCATCCTGGCGCGCGCGCTGAATTACAAGACACCTGAGATCGACCGGCCGACGATCGATCTTCGCGCTCCCGGCGAACATTGCCAGGCGATCATGGATGGCCGTCATGTCGACGTCATCGAAATGGACGCCGCCTCGCACACCGGCATCGACGATATCCGCGAAATCATCGAGCAGGTCCGCTATCGCCCGGTGTCGGCACGCTACAAAGTCTACATCATCGACGAAGTGCACATGCTCTCGACACAGGCCTTCAACGGCCTGCTGAAGACGCTCGAAGAGCCGCCGGAGCATGTGAAGTTCATCTTCGCCACCACAGAAATCCGCAAGGTCCCGATCACGGTGCTGTCGCGCTGCCAGCGCTTCGACCTGCGCCGCATCAGCGCGTCGGATCTCGTCGGCCTGTTTTCGACGATCCTCGGCAAGGAAGGCGTTTCCTTCGATCCGGAAGCTCTTGCGATGGTGGCCCGCGCTGCCGAAGGGTCTGCGCGCGACGGCCTGTCGCTGCTCGACCAGGCGATCGCCCATGGCGGCGGCGCCGTCGAAGTGGAGACCGTGCGCTCGATGCTCGGCCTTGCCGACCGCGCCCGCATCGTCGACCTCTTCGAGCACGTCGTCAAAGGCGACGTCGCCGCCGCACTTCAGGAGTTTACAGCGCAGTACGAGGCCGGCGCCAATCCGACCGTGGTGCTGACCGATCTTGCGGATTTCACCCATCTCGTCACCCGCATGAAATACGTGCCGGAGGCGGTCAACGACCAGTCCTTGAGCGAGATCGAGCGCACCCGCGGCGCCGTCTTTGCCGAAAGCGTCGCGGTCACGGCGCTCTCGCGCATCTGGCAGATGCTGCTGAAGGGCATTCCGGAGGCCGAAAGTTCGTCGCGCCCGGCGGGTGCGGCAGAAATGGTGCTGATCCGCCTGGCGCATGCGGCACATCTGCCGGCCCCGGAAGAGGCCGCTCGGCGCCTGCTCGAACTCTCGGGCGGCGAGGGCGGTAGTGCCCGTCCTTCGTCGGGCGGCAGCAGCGGCGGCAGCGCGCAGGCTTCCGCCTCAGGCTCGATTTCAGCGCAGGCTACCCAGGCGATGCCGGTGCAGCGCCCGACGAGCAACGGCGCGACCATGCTGCGCGCCGTGCCGAATGCGGCACCCGAGCCCGTCACCGTCCGCCGTATCGAAGAGCGACCCGCGGTGGCTCCTGCTGCCAAACCGCAGCCGTCGGTGCCGGTCAACTCGATCGCAGACATTGCCGAACTTTGCGCCAAGAACCGCGACATCAAGCTGAAGACGCTCGTGCGCGGGTTTCTGCGGCTTGTGCATATCGAGCCCGGCCGTCTCGACGTCAACGTGTCGGACGACGCGCCGAAGACGCTGCTTGGCGAAGTGGCGGTCAAGCTCAAGGAATGGACCGGCATCCACTGGATCGTCAGCTACAGCCGCGAGGCAGGCGAGCCGACGCTGATCGAGGCGGAGCAGCGGGCGCAGGAGCAGCGCGTCAACGATGCCCGCCAGGACCCGGATGTCGCCGCCATTCTCGCGCGCTTCCCGGGCGCCAAGATCACCGACGTGCGCATTCGCGCCGTTGAAGAAGAGGTCGAGAGCCAGGCTCCGGCCACAGCCGAATCCGCCGACGGCGATATCGTCCCTGGCGACGACATCGAATAATCCCGTCTGCGAGCAGAAACAGAAAAACAGGAGACGACGATGCGCGACATCATGGGGATGATGGGCAAGGTCAAGGAAATGCAGGCCAAGATGGAGAAGATGCAGGCGGAGATCGCCGCACTCGAAGTCGACGGCACCTCCGGCGGAGGCCTCGTCACGGTTCGCCTCGATGGCAAGGGCACGCTGAAGAGCCTGAAGATCGATCCCTCGCTGTTCAAGGAAGACGACGTCGAGATCCTCGAAGACCTGATCGTCGCCGCCCACAAGGACGCCAAGGACAAGGCTGAGGCCGTGCAGGCGGAAAAGACCCGCGAACTGACCGCCGGCCTGCCGATCCCGCCCGGCATGAAGCTGCCGTTCTGATCGTCTTCGCCGTCAAAGCGGTCGCAGGCCGGTAACCGCGCTGACCCGCCCATCCGGCCCGGGCGCACATCATCGCCTCGGGCCGCACGAGAGTGGCCCCGCCGCCACGGGCAAGGCTTGCGGCCAAAAGCACCGGAGACACCCGGAAAGCGTCGTCCTGGCGTTTCGAAGACGATTCCGTTTAGGGCCGATATGGGCTAAAAGCGCCGCATGGCAAAACGAGTCACCGGCCCCGAAATCGAAAAACTCATCCAGCTCCTGGCGAAGGTCCCGGGGCTCGGACCCCGCTCCGCACGGCGCGCCGCCCTCCATCTCGTCAAGAAGAAGGACCAGTTGCTGGGTCCGCTCGCCGACGCGATGGGCGAGGCGCACCGCAAGGTGCGCATCTGCTCCTGCTGCGGCAATGTCGATACGATCGATCCCTGCACCGTCTGCTCCGACGAGCGCCGCGACCACGCGGTCATCATCGTCGTCGAGGACGTTTCCGACCTCTGGGCGCTCGAGCGCGCCGGCGCGATGAACGCCGCCTATCACGTGCTCGGCGGCACGCTCTCGCCGCTCGACGGCGTCGGTCCTGACGATCTCAACATCAAGGGGCTGGTGCAACGCGTCGCCAATGGCGGCGTGCGCGAGCTGATCATCGCCGTCAACGCCACCGTCGAGGGCCAGACCACCGCACACTACATCACCGACCAGCTCGAAGGCATGGAGGTGAAGATCACGCGGCTTGCCCATGGCGTCCCCGTCGGCGGCGAGCTCGACTATCTCGACGAGGGCACGCTGGCCGCAGCCCTTCGCGCCCGTACCTCGATCTGAAGGGATACCGATGCGTTTGAAGTCTCTGGTTCGTTCCTGGTTTGCCGGTTCTGCAGCCACCGCCCCCCTCTGCCCTGCCGGGCATCTCCCCCACAAGAGGGGAGATCGGGATGGGGCGGGTCTTCAGTTCCGCAATAAGTGTTCGACAGATGGGGATCCTTCGGCAATGGCGCGCGGTCGCTGCACGTCCATCTCCCCCCGAGTGGGGGAGATGCCCGGCAGGGCAAAGGGCGGTAATCGCCGAGCGCGCCTCCTTGCGGCCGTCGCCGTATTCTTTGCCCTCTCTCTGCCCGTGCACGCCGCCACCAAGGCGGATGTCGAGGCGCAGTTCCGCACCTGGCTGCAGGATAACCTCTGGCCGGAGGCGCAGAAATCAGGCATTTCCGCCGGTTCGTTCAAGGCGGCCTTCGCCGACGTGAAGCTCAACTGGGACCTGCCCGATCTGGCGCCGCCCGGCTTCCCCAAGCCGAAGGAGCAGAAGCAGAGCCAGGCGGAGTTCTCCTCGCCCGGCAGCTATTTTTCGGAAAAGCGCCTGCAGGGACTAGCGGCGACCGGCCGCAGCCTCGCCTCCACCCATGCGTCGACCCTCAAGAAGATAGAACGCACCTATGGCGTGCCGGCCTCGGTGATCGTTGCCATCTGGGGCCGCGAATCCGGCTTCGGCCGCGCCAAGATCCCCTATCCGGTCGTCGATGTGCTCGCGACCAAGGCGTTCATGTCGACGCGGCCCGACCTTTTCCGCCGCGAGCTGATCGCGGCGCTGCACATCCTCGACAGCGGCGACGTCGACGAGGCGGCGATGCGCGGTTCCTGGGCCGGCGCCATGGGCCAGCCGCAGTTCATGCCGTCGAGCTTCCTGCAATATGCCGTCGATTTCGACGGCGACGGCCGGCGCGACATCTGGAACTCGGTGCCGGACAGCCTTGCGTCGATCGCCAATTATCTCGTCAAGAAGGGCTGGCAGCGCGGCCGCGACTGGGGCTTCGAAGTCTCGATACCGGAAAGCGTCTCCTGCGCCCAGGAAGGGCCGGATCTCGCTCAACCTCTGTCCCATTGGGCGGACAAGGGCATCGTCAGGATTTCCGGCAAGGCCTTCCCGTCGCACGAGCTTTCGGCATCCTCGATGATGCTGGTGCCGGCCGGCCGGCATGGGCCGGAATTCGTCGTCACGCCGAATTTCTACGTGCTCAAGGAATACAACAACTCCGATCTTTACGCGCTCTTCATCGGCAACCTCGCCGACCGCATCGCCAGCGGCGGCGGAGCCTTCCGCGGGAGCTGGGGCGATGTCGGCAACATGCTGCGCTCGGACGTCCTCAAGATGCAGAAGGCGCTCGTGGCCAAGGGCTACGATGTCGGCAAGGTCGATGGCCTCCCCGGCTACAAGACGCGCCGCTCGCTCGGCGACTGGCAGGCAAAGAGCGGCCTTGCCGCCACCTGCTTCCCCGATGCCTCGCTGAAGGCGAAGCTGCGCTAAAGGATTCCAACTCTCAACGAAAAGAGGCCCCAATGACGGGGCCTCTTTTCGTTGTTTGGGTCGTCAATGTGGGGGCCGGCGGAAGCCCCTGGAGCATCCTGCCTTCAAGTGGAATCACTTACGGGCGGAAAGATGGTTTTGTGCGTTCGGATGAACGCACGGCACTCTAGTGCATGTCCACATCCACCTGGCGCTTGTAGCGCTCGTAATGCGTCGGCACGATCGTCTGGCGCTCGATCATCCGGTGCACGCGCGGTGGTGCCTTGCCGCTGTGCAGCGCCGTCAGCCTGTCGCCGACGGCGGCGTCGGCCTGGGTGCGCCGCTGGTTGTGGCGTACATATTCGACCCAGGTCGGCACGTGGTAGGTCTCGGTCCAGGTGGTCGGGTTTTCAAGATCGCGCATCAGCGCCCAGTGTCCGGCGCCGTCGCGGATGCGGATGCGGCGGCGCTCTGCCATGGTGGTCAGGAACTCGGGGATGTCGTCGTCGGCGATCTCGTAGTCGATCATGATGACGATCGGGCCGCTTCGCGGCTTCAGGTCGAGTTCGAGCGGCGGCTCGTTGAAGCGGTTCAGCGGATCGAGGTTGAGCGAGGTGAATTCTGGCAAGGGCAGGCGAAAACCGACCACGACGCCGGCGAACATCAGCAGACAGGAGCCCATCAACGCGTTGGCGGCGCCATATTGTTCGGCTGCCGTACCCCAGAGCCAGCTGCCGCCGGCAATGCCGCCGAAGGTCATGGTCTGGTAGAGCGAAAGGGCTCGACCAACGACCCAGCGCGGCGTCGAAAGCTGCACCGTGGTGTTGAACAGTGACAGCGCCAGCACCCAGCAGGCGCCGGAGACAAGCAGTACGAGACAGCTCAGCCACGCATAGGTACTCCAGGCCGTGATCGCGGCGCTGGCGGCAAAGCCGGTGAAGGCGATGCGCACGATCGCTTCGCTCGAAAGCTTCTCGCGCAGCCGGGCGGAGAGCAGCGCCCCGCCGATCGCGCCGAGGCCGAAGGCGCCGAGCATCAGGCCGTAGGTGAGCGGCCCGCCCTGAACGAGATCGCGGGCGACGAGCGGTAGAAGGGCGAGGATTGCGCTTGCCGAGAGGCCAAAGAGGAAGCCGCGCAGCAGCACCTTGCCGATGTTCGGCGACATCGCGACGTAGCGCAGGCCAGCCGAAATTGCGCGCCCCAGCGTCTCGCGCGGCAGCGTGCTCGTCGGCACCTCGCGACGCCAGCGCACCAGCGCAAACAAGATCGCGAAATAGCTGAGCGTGTTGGCGAAGAAGGCGGCCGCAGCACCGAGTGCCGCGACGATGGCGCCGCCGATCGCCGGGCCGACGCTGCGGGTGATGTTGAAGCCCATGCTGTTGAGCGCGACGGCCGCCGGCAGGTCGTCGCGCGGGACCATGTCGCCGACCGAGGCCTGCCAGGACGGGTTGTTGAGCGCCGTGCCGCAGCCGATCAGGAAGGTGAAGAGCAGGAGCAGCCAGGGCGTGATCAGCCCGACGTAGGCACAGATCGTCAGGAGCGCCGAGACGAAGAGCATGAAACACTGCGCCACCAGCATGATCCGCCGCCGGTCGAAATTGTCGGCAAGCGCGCCGGAGACCAGCGAGAAGAGCATGATCGGCAGCGAGGTCGAGGCCTGCACCAGCGCGACCATGTTCGCCGATGAGGAAATCGAGGTCATGAGCCAGGCGGCGCCGACCGATTGGATGAGGCCGCCGAAATTGGAAGCGAGGCTCGCGATCCAGATCGTGCGGAAGATGTCGTGCTTGAAGGGGGCAAGCGGCGAAATACGGGTTGGCACCTCGTCTTCTCTCTTCGTTCTTGATTGTCGTCTCGAAGCGGTTCGCTTTCTGTTATAGGCCCGACAACGCGAAGTGCCACCCGCTGAAACTGACCTTGTCGGCGAAGATGATCGCCGGCACCTCGCCCGTCCGTTTGCGCCGGGCCGCCCAATGCCTTGCAATTTGCGGCGATGGGGCGTATATGAGCCTCAAATTCTTGATCGGTAGATGAAGAGTGGGCCCGTCAGGACCCGCTCTTTTTTATTAGCCGGTCCGATGAGGAGATGATCGTTTGTCCGATACGACAACGGCTGAAAATGCAATTGAACCGCGCCTGATCACCGAAACCGGTCTCGACCAGCGCATTGCCGATATCATCGAGCCGGTGATCGTGCCGATGGGTTACCAGCTTGTGCGCGTACGCATGTCCGGCCAGAACGGCCTGACTCTGCAGATCATGGCCGAGCGCACCGACGGCACCATGACCGTCGAGGACTGCGAAGAGATCTCCAAGGCCATTTCGCCGGTGCTCGATGTGGAAGATCCGGTCGACAAGGCGTATCATCTCGAAGTGTCGTCGCCGGGCATTGACCGCCCGATGGTGCGCAAGTCCGATTTCTTCCGCTGGCAGGGTCACCTGCTGAAATGCGAGACGTCGGTCCTGGTCGACAGCCGCAAGCGGTTCCGCGGCAAGATCGTTTCCGTGGACGACGATGGCTTCCGGCTCGAGCGCGACCAGGTTGCCTACGGCGAGGAGCCCGTCGTCGTCATCCCGTTCACCACGCTTTCCGAAGCGCGGCTGATCCTGACCGACGACCTGATCCGCGATGCGCTGACGGCCGACAAGAAGGCCAAGGCTGCGCGCGCCGCGAACGAAAATTTCGAAGACGAAGATTCACCTATTGAGGAATAAGCCGGGCGGTGCGTAAAGCCCCCTGCAACCCAACGGAGACAAGACATGGCAGTCAGTGCTAACCGGCTCGAGCTTCTGCAGATCGCGGATGCCGTCGCGCGCGAAAAGGTGATCGACCGCGAAATCGTTCTGGCCGCGATGGCCGACGCGATCCAGAAGGCCGCCCGCTCGCGCTATGGGTCGGAATCGAACATCCGCGCCGACATCAACTCCAAGACCGGCGAAATTCGCCTGCAGCGTCTTCTGGAAGTGGTCGAGAAGGCTGACGATTATTCCACGCAGATCCCGCTCGAGCTTGCTCGCGATCGCAACCCGGACGCCAAGCTGGGCGACTTCATCGCCGACCCGCTGCCGCCGATGGACTTCGGCCGTATCGCCGCCCAGTCGGCCAAGCAGGTCATCGTGCAGAAGGTGCGTGAAGCCGAGCGCGACCGCCAGTTCGACGAGTTCAAGGATCGCGTCGGCGAGATCGTCAACGGCACGGTCAAGCGCGTCGAATACGGCAACGTCATCGTCGACCTCGGCCGTGGCGAAGGCATCATCCGCCGTGACGAGATGATCCCGCGCGAAAACATGCGCTACGGCGACCGCGTCCGCGCCTTCGTCTACGACGTGCGCCGCGAGCAGCGCGGCCCGCAGATCTTCCTGTCGCGTACCCATCCGCAGTTCATGGTGAAGCTCTTCACCATGGAAGTACCGGAAATCTACGACGGCATCATCCAGATCAAGTCGGTCGCCCGTGATCCGGGCTCGCGCGCCAAGATTGCGGTGGTATCGAACGACTCGTCGATCGATCCGGTCGGCGCCTGCGTCGGTATGCGCGGTTCGCGCGTTCAGGCCGTTGTCGGCGAACTGCAGGGCGAAAAGATCGACATCATTCCGTGGTCGCAGGATCCGGCATCGTTCATCGTCAACGCGTTGCAGCCGGCGGAAGTCGCCAAGGTCGTTCTCGACGAGGATGCCGAGCGTATCGAAGTGGTTGTTCCGGACGAGCAGCTGTCGCTCGCCATCGGCCGCCGCGGCCAGAACGTTCGCCTCGCGTCGCAGCTGACCGGTTGGGACATCGACATCTTGACCGAACAGGAAGAGAGCGAGCGTCGCCAGAAGGAATTCACCGAGCGCACCAGCCTCTTCATGGACGCACTCGACGTCGACGAGATGGTCGGCCAGGTTCTGGCTTCCGAAGGCTTTGCCGCCGTCGAGGAGCTTGCCTATGTCGATCTTGACGAGATTTCGTCGATCGACGGCTTCGACGAGGAGACCGCCAACGAAATCCAGACCCGCGCCCGCGAGTACCTGGACCGCATCGAGGCGGAAATGGATGCCAAGCGCAAGGAACTCGGCGTTGCCGACGAGCTGCGCTCGATCGACGGCCTGACGAGCCAGATGCTCGTTGCGCTGGGCGAGGAAGGCATCAAGACGATCGAGGACTTTGCCGGCTGCGCCGCGGACGATCTCGTCGGCTGGAGCGAACGCAAGGACGGCGAGACCAAGCGTTTCGAAGGTACCTTCTCGAAGTTCGACGTCTCGCGCGCCGAAGCCGAAGCCATGATCGTTCAGGCCCGCCTTGCTGCCGGCTGGATCACGGAAGAGGACCTTGCGAGCGAAGAGGTCGAAGGTGAAGAGCCGATCGACGTTGCCGAAGGCGCCGAGCAGGACGCTTAAGGGCGATGACCGTCTCTGATGATGCCGACAGCCTGCCTTCGGACGTCCTGCCTCTGGACGGAGGTCCGAAGGATCGCAGCGGCAGCACGCGGACCTGCATCGTCACCCGCGAAAGCGGTTCGCCCGACGAGCTGATCCGCTTCGTGGCCGGGCCCGACGGCAGGGTCGTTCCCGATCTGAAGCGTCAGCTTCCGGGGCGCGGCTGCTGGGTGAAGGCCGAGCGGGCGCTGATCGAGAAGGCGGTGGCGAAGAAGTTCTTCGCCCGCGCACTCAAGGCGGACGTCAAAGCTGACGCGACGCTCGCCGACGATGTCGACCGGCTGCTCGCCGAGCAGCTGGCCGGAATGATGAACATGGCGCGCAAGGCGGCCCAGTTCATCTCCGGCGCGACGAAGACGGAGCAGGCCGTCAGGGGACTGGCGGCACTCGCCGTTTTCCATGCGAGCGACGCTGCGGCCGACGGCGTGCGCAAGATAGACCAGGCCCGCAAGGCGATGAGCTTCGTGGCCGACGACGAAACGGAAATACCTTCGTTCCGTCCCTTCACCGGGGCGGAAATGGAGGGCCTTTTAGGAAGTAATGCTTTTATCCATGCCGCAGCGCTTGCAGGGCAGGCGGGTGAGGGTGTAGTGAAGCGCGCAATCATGCTCGAAAAGTACCGAGGATCCGTCCCGGTCCGGGCCGACGGCGGCGCTGGCAAGCCACAGCAATGACCCGCGTCACCGGCACAGGCCGGCATCGCGTACATTGTTTGAGACAATTTGGAAGACAGGGTCAGGTGATACGCATCCGGCCCTGATCGCTAGGAACGGAACGGAATGACCGACAACAACGACGACAAGACAGGCAGCGCAGCAGGCAAGAAGACGCTGACCCTGAAGCCCCACGGGGTTTCGCAGGGGACCGTGCGTCAGGACATGGGCCGTGGCCGCACCAAGGCGGTCGTGGTCGAAACCAAAAAACGCCCCTTCCATCGCCCCAAGGACGAGCGCCCGATCACGCCGGTTGCCGCGGCTCCCGCAGCACGCCCGGTCGAACAGCGTCCGGCCCAGCCGCAGCCTTCCGGCCGCCCGGCTCCGCAGCCGCAGCAGCACTCGACGCGCCAGGAGGCCAACCAGGCCAACCGTCCGCGTGTCGGTGTCGTTCTGAACCAGCTTTCCGCCGGTGAGATCGATGCGCGCCGCCGTGCTCTGGCCGAAGCGCAAATCCGCGATGCCGAAGAAGCGGTCATCCGCGCCGAGAACGAAGCACGCCGCAAGCGCGAGGAAGAAGCCCGTCTCCTTCAGGAGAAGGAGGAAGCCGCACGCCGCGCCGCTGAAGAAGCAGCCCGCCCGGCTGTCGAGCCCGAAGCCAAGGCCGAAGAGGTTGTCGAAGAGCGCCCCGTGGCAGCTCGCACACCGGCTTCCACCGAGCGTCGCGTCGACAACCGCCCGCAGGCTGCACGGCCCGCCGAAGCGGCAACTGGACTTCCGACCCCGGCTCCGGCCGGCGCTCTGCGCGGCCGCAAGGTCGACAACGAAAAGGACGACGATCGTGGTCCGCGTCCCGGCGCAGGTCCGGTTCGCGGCAAGGTCGTGCGTCCGGAGCCCGCGAAGGTTCCGGCCCGTCCCAAGGGTGACGATGGTCGCCGTCAGGGCAAGCTGACGCTGAGCACCGCTGCCGACGAGGATGCAGGCCAGCGCGCCCGTTCGCTGTCGGCCATGCGTCGCCGCCAGGAAAAGTTCAAGCGCAGCCAGATGCAGGAAACCCGCGAGAAGATCTCGCGCGAAGTCATCCTGCCCGAGACCATCACCATTCAGGAACTGTCGCAGCGCATGTCTGAACGCGCCGTCGACGTCATCAAGTTCCTGATGAAGGAAGGTCAGATGATGAAGCCCGGCGATCTGATCGACGCCGACCTGGCCGAACTCATCGCCGGCGAATTCGGCCACACGGTCAAGCGCGTTTCGGAATCCGACGTCGAAGAGGGCATCTTCAACGTAACCGATTCCGACGAGGAACTGCTGCCGCGCCCGCCGATCGTTACGATCATGGGTCACGTCGACCACGGCAAGACCTCGCTGCTCGATGCGATCCGCCACGCCAACGTGGTGGCCGGCGAAGCCGGTGGCATCACCCAGCATATCGGCGCCTACCAGGTCGAGCAGAACGGCAACAAGATCACCTTCATCGACACCCCCGGCCACGCGGCGTTCACCGCCATGCGTGCCCGCGGTGCCCAGGCCACCGACATCGCGATCCTGGTGGTTGCAGCTGACGACAGCGTGATGCCGCAGACGATCGAATCGATCAACCACGCCAAGGCGGCCGGTGTTCCGATCATCGTGGCGATCAACAAGGTCGACAAGCCGACGGCGAACCCGCAGAAGGTTCGCACCGAACTGCTGCAGCACGAAGTCTTCGTCGAATCCATGGGCGGTGAAGTTCTCGACGTGGAAGTCTCCGCGAAGAACGGCACCAACCTCGACAAGCTGCTCGAAGCGATCCTGCTTCAGGCGGAAATCCTCGACCTCAAGGCCAACCCGAACCGGACGGCCGAAGGTACGGTTGTCGAAGCCGAGCTCGACCGTGGCCGCGGTGCGGTTGCGACCGTCCTCGTCCAGAAGGGCACGCTGCGTCCGGGCCAGATCATCGTCGCCGGTGATCAGTGGGGCCGCGTGCGCGCGCTCGTCAACGACAAGGGCGAACACGTCAAGGAAGCCGGCCCGTCCATGCCGGTCGAGGTTCTCGGCCTTTCGGGCACGCCGGCTGCCGGCGACAAGTTCGCCGTCGTCGAAAACGAAAGCCGTGCCCGCGAGATCTCCGAGTATCGCCAGCGTCTCGCCCGCGAGAAGCAGGTTGCCCGTCAGTCCGGCTCGCGCGGCTCGCTCGAGCAGATGATGACCCAGCTCCAGACCTCCGGTCTCAAGGAGTTCCCGCTGGTCATCAAGGGTGACGTGCAGGGTTCGATCGAAGCGATCGCCGGTGCTCTTGAAAAGCTCGGAACCGACGAAGTGCGTGCGCGCATCGTGCATTCGGGTGCCGGTGGTATCACAGAGTCCGACATCTCGCTTGCCGAAGCGTCGAACGCCGCGATCATCGGCTTCAACGTCCGTGCCAATTCGCAGGCCCGTTCGGCCGCCGAGCGTGCCGGCATCGAGATCCGCTACTACAACATCATCTACGATCTGGTGGATGACGTTAAGGCGGCGATGTCGGGTCTGCTCTCGCCCGAGCGTCGCGAAACCTTCCTCGGCAACGCCGAGATCCTGGAGGTGTTCAACATCACCAAGGTCGGCAAGGTCGCGGGTTGCCGCGTAACCGAAGGCAAGGTCGAGCGTGGCGTCGGCGTCCGTCTGGTTCGCGACAACGTCGTTATCCACGAAGGCAAGCTCAAGACCCTCAAGCGCTTCAAGGACGAAGTCTCGGAAGTCAACGTCGGTCAGGAATGCGGCATGGCCTTCGAGAACTACGAAGACATCCGCGCCGGCGATACGATCGAGTGCTTCCGCGTCGAGCATATCACCCGGACGCTCTAATGGGGCTGAAAGCCCGGCAAATCTGCACAACGGCGGCCCTGGCCGCTGTTGTGTCGTTTTGGTGGGAGCCGGCCTTTGCGGAAGTCTGCGACAAGTTCTATCCCGAATGGGATGGACAGGATTTCTCAGTTCTCAACGAGGTGGCCGCTTTTCTGACCAATTGGGTCGGCCTGGCGGCGCTTCTCTGTCTGGCGATCGGTTCCACGGTCTTGCGTCTTCGGGCGCTGCTTTGGGTCGGGAGCCTTCTCGGCGGCCTCCTCTTGCTGGTGGCCATCACATCCTGGGGAGATGCCGAGCACCAGGTATGGCAGGCCGCCATCAATGAGGGTTGCGCTCATCCGCAATTCGAACTGATCCATCTGCTCTCCGCGTTCGTGTTGACGGCTACGGGCGTTATTCTGGGGCTGCGCCAAAGAAAGCGGGCGCAGTCAATCAGAGCTACCCGTGCCTGAGGCACGGAAGGTATATTACGCTGAAGAGTAAAAACGGTTTGCCGCCCGAGCGGGCACAAGACCTTGGAAAGCCAACGACCATGAGCAAAGCCACATCCTCTGCCCCTTCACAGCGCATGCTGCGCGTCGGCGAACAGGTGCGCGCTGCCATCACCCAGGTTCTGCAACGCGGCGAGGTCCGCGATCCCGTGATCGAAAAGACCGTCATCGCGATCTCGGAAGTGCGCATGTCGCCGGATCTCAAGATCGCCACGGCCTACGTCACCCCACTCGGCGTGCCCAACCATGCCGAAGTCATCGAGGCGCTGAACCGCAATGCCAAGTACATTCGCGGCCGCCTCGGCCCGCAGCTTCGGCAGATGAAATACATGCCCGACGTTCGTTTCCGCGACGATACGAGCTTCGACAACTACAAGAAGATCGATGAGCTGCTGCGCTCGCCGGAAGTCAGCCGCGATCTCGACCAGATCAGCGAAGACGAAGAATAGTAGATTTCATGTCCAAACCGCGTAAGCCCAAGGGCCGCCCGATCTCGGGCTGGCTGATCCTCGACAAGCCGCTCGACTTCGGCTCCACCGAAGCCGTCTCGAAGATCAAGTGGCTGTTCAAGGCCCAGAAAGCCGGCCATGCCGGCACGCTCGATCCGCTGGCCTCCGGCATGCTGCCGATCGCGCTTGGCGATGCGACGAAGACCGTCCCATACGTCATGGACGGCCGCAAGATCTACGAATTCACCGTCGCCTGGGGCGAAGAGCGTTCGACCGATGACCTCGAAGGCGAAGTCACGCATTCCTCGGCTGATAGGCCCAACGAAGAGGCAATCCGCGCGCTGCTGCCGAAATATACCGGCGTCATCAGTCAGGTGCCGCCGCAGTTCTCGGCGATCAAGATCGACGGCGAGCGCGCCTACGATCTCGCCCGCGACGGCGAGACGGTCGAAATTCCGGCCCGCGAGGTCGAGGTCCACCGGCTGACGCTGCTTGGCGCTGCACCCAATCTCGCCCATTTCGAGATCGAATGCGGCAAGGGCACCTATGTGCGGTCGCTCGCCCGCGACATGGGCCGCGACCTCGGCTGCTTCGGCCACATCGCGTCGCTGCGCCGGACCTTCGTCGCGCCTTTCGGCGAAGAGGACATGGTGCCGCTTGCCGACCTCGTGGCTTTGGAAAAGATCGAGGACGACCAGGAGCGCTTGGCTGCACTCGATGCCTATCTGATCGAGACCGGCGAGGCGCTTTCCAACCTGCCGCACGTGCCTGTCAACGACGACCAGGCGCACCGCCTGAGGATGGGCAATCCCATCATCCTGCGCGGCCGCGACGCACCGCTGGCGACGCCCGAGGCCTATGCCACGGCGCGCGGCAAGCTGGTCGCGATCGGAGAGATCGCCGAGGGCGAATTCCGCCCCAAGCGCGTCTTCGCCGGAAGCTAAGCGCCCGGAACCATTTGCCTTTGCTCGATCCTTGACGCATGATCCCGGCATGGGTTCCCAGTCCATCCGAGGTGATTCCGTTTCCCTGTCGCGTTTCGTTGCCCTTTGGCGGTTGCGCCGCATGCGGCGGCGTGCGCCGAAGGCGTCCATGCCACCGGCGGGAAACGGACGAGGACGTTGCAGGTGACCGGCGTGACGGAAGAAGGAAAGCGCAGGGCAACCAATAGCCTGGCGGCGATGGCCGATCGCGCCCGTCATCGCCTGACCCGCCCGTTCAGTTTCTATCTGACGTCGTTGCTGCTGGTCGCCATCGTTCCGGCCTTCATATTTTCGCTCGTCGTGCTAAAGCGCAGCGTCGACGCGCAGGAACAGGTCATCACGTCGCTGCTGCAGGCCTCGACCGGATCGGTGACGCGTATTGTCGAGCGTGACATCGAGGGCATGCTGACGACGCTGAAGGTTCTGTCGACATCGCGGGCGATCGAAGAGGACAACCTGCAGGCGTTCTACGAGAGAGCCTCGACGGCGCTTGCGCAAACGGATTCCTACCTGATCGTCATCGATCGCAAACATGACCAGCGGCTCAACACCCGCGTTCCCTTCGGCACGCAGCTCGGCAAGGGCTCGGACCCGGGTTCCATCGAGCGCGCCTTCACCAACAACGGCGCGCCGCTCGTTTCCAACGTCTTCTTCGGCAAAACCGCCGGGAAATGGGTGTTCAACGTCTATCTGCCGGCAAAGCTTTCGACCGGTGAAGAGTATCTGCTGGCGCTGACGCAAAACGCCGAGAACATGGCCAAGGCCGTCAACCGCGACACGCTCTCGCCCGGCTGGAACGCGGCCCTCGTCGACGGTGCGGGAAAGGTCATCACGTCATCGGATGCTGCGGTCAAGGCCGGGGAGCCGTTCTTTCTCGACAAGGTGCCGGCGATCAGCATCGGCGTTCGCAACATCACGGAGAACGGCACGGAGTATCGGGTGGCGACCGAATTCTCCGTGATCACCGGCTGGCGGATCATCGCCTGGGCGCCGCGCGCGATCGTCGATGCGCCGGCCGTCTGGTCGTTCCTGTGGCTGTCGCTCGGCGGCATCATCTTTGCCGGCATCGCGATCGCCGGTTCGCTCGCAATCGCGCGGCTCTTGTCGCAGGGCGTCAAGCTCGTGGCCGAGGATGCCCGACGCCTCGGCGCCGGCGAGCGGATCGAGCCGCGCCCGCATATCATCGCCGAGGTCGAGCAGGTCTCGGCGGCGTTGGCGCGGGCGGCGGCCGCGCGCACCAAGGCGGAGGGCGAAATCCGTTTCCTCATGCGCGAGGTGGCGCACCGCTCAAAGAACCAGCTGACGGTGATCCAGTCCATGCTGAACCAGTCGGTCTATTCGGCCGAGAGTGCCGCCGACTTTGCCGACAGCTTCCGCAAGCGCATCGCCGGGCTTGCCCGCTCCACCGACCTGATGATCGCCAATGCCGCCCAAGGGGTCGATTTCCGCGAGCTTGCCCAGAACCAGTTGCAGCCGTTCACGCCTGACGATCCGAGGCGGGTGATCTTCTCCGGCCCGCCTTTGAGGCTCGACCCCCAGATCGCCCAGACGCTCGGCATGGCGCTGCACGAACTCGCGACCAATGCGACCAAGTACGGCGCGCTTGCCAACACGTCAGGGGTTGTCAAGCTGAGCTGGTCACTGGAGGATGAAGGCATCGCCATTCGCTGGCGGGAGGAGGGGGCCGATCTCGACGGCAAGCCGTCGGATCCGATCCGCAAGGGCTTCGGCACGCTGGTGCTGGAACGCATGCTCGGCATGGCCCTGAACGCCGCGCTGGAACGGATGATGCATGCCGATGGCATCGAGTGGCGGATCATCGTGCCGCGGCAGGCGGAGGAGGATGCCCGATGACGTGCAGCCGGAGGGCGAAGCGGTGAAACGATCGGCCGGTCGCCTGGGGATGTACGCCGGCGTTGCGCTGGTCCTGCAGGCCGGCCATGCCTTGCCGGCGCGCGGTGCCGAGCTGGATTGCACGGTCGCGGATCCGACCGGCACCGAGCTCAATGTGCGTGATGCGCCGAACGGCCGGGTGATGGCGACGCTTCCGAACGGTGCCAGGCTTGGCCAGGTCGGCGAGCGGGAGCACAAGGGCAAACGCTGGTCGCTGGTCGCCAACGAAAAGGGCACGCTCGGCTGGGTTTTCTCCGCCTATCTGGACTGCGTTCCCGCCGATGGCGACCGGGTGAAATCGGCGCCGATGCACCCGCGCCCGACGGGCAATTAGACCCTATTGCCGGCGCTTCCCGGCGCCAGTTCATGACCCTTTCCTTTTTCATCCAATTCGTTTATAGGCACGCCAGCAAAAGGCGTATGCCCGTTGCATTCACGGCCGCAGCTGGACGACATCCCGGCTGACGGCGTCCCGAAATCCTCGAAATCGAAAGGATCATCCGATGTCGATTGCTGCAGAGCGTAAGGCTCAGCTCATCAAGGAATTTGCAACCGTTGAAGGCGACACCGGTTCCCCGGAAGTCCAGGTTGCTATCCTGACGGAACGGATCAACAACCTGACCGAACACTTCAAGGGCCACAAGAAGGATAACCATTCCCGCCGTGGTCTGCTCGCAATGGTTTCCAGCCGTCGTTCGCTCCTCGACTATCTGAAGAAGAAAGACGAAGCGCGCTACACCAAGCTGATCGGTGCCCTGGGCATCCGTCGCTAAGCGACTTGTCCGGCGGGTCATTGCGGCCCGCCGGCTTTTTTATGGAGCGTTGAACGCTCGACGATTAAGCTCTCCGGCCGCTTAGAAAGCGTGGCACCAGGAGAGAATCCAGCGAACCGGATGGGCCGGTATCGCGGATCAACCGATGGCCCGTCATGGGGCAGGATTGCAGGATGCTTCGGCCCCTGCTTGCCGGAACGCCGCTTCAAAGCGGGCGGTCGGGCAAAGCGGAAACCAGCCGATTACAGCGTGAAGCCTCCCGTTGTCTTGCCCGTGATGCGCCATTTCATGCGGCCCTTCGACCGCCCGCGCTGCAACAGCCGCGGAAAGGTCCGCCGCACACGAAGGACAGAACATGTTCGATACCCACAAGGTTGAAATCGAATGGGCTGGGCGTCCGCTCAAGCTCGAAACCGGCAAGATCGCCCGCCAGGCTGACGGCGCCGTTCTCGCCACCTACGGCGAAACCGTCGTTCTCGCCACCGTCGTTTCGGCCAAGTCGCCGAAGCCGGGCCAGGACTTTTTCCCGCTGACCGTCAACTACCAGGAAAAGACCTACGCCGCCGGCAAGATCCCGGGTGGCTACTTCAAGCGCGAAGGCCGTCCGAGCGAAAACGAAACGCTCGTTTCGCGCCTGATCGACCGTCCGATCCGTCCGCTTTTCCCCGATGGCTACAAGAACGACACCCAGGTCATCGTCACGGTCATGCAGCATGACCTCGAAAACAACCCCGACGTCCTGTCGATGGTTGCCGCTTCTGCAGCGCTGACGCTGTCGGGCATCCCCTTCATGGGCCCGATCGGTGGCGCGCGCGTCGGCTACATCAACGGCCAGTACGTGCTGAACCCGCATCTCGACGAGATGGACGAATCGACCCTCGACCTCGTGGTCGCCGGCACCCAGGAAGCGGTGCTGATGGTTGAATCCGAAGCCAAGGAACTGGCGGAAGACGTCATGCTCGGCGCCGTCGTCTTCGGTCAGAAGGGCTTCCAGCCGGTCATCGACGCCATCATCAAGCTCGCTGAAGTCGCTGCCAAGGAGCCGCGCGAGTTCGAAGCGGACGATCATTCCGCACTCGAAAACGCCATGCTCTCGCTCGCCGAAGACGAGCTGCGCAACGCCTACAAGATCACCGAGAAGGCTGCCCGCTACGCTGCCGTCGACGCCGTCAAGGCCAAGGTGAAGGCGCACTTCCTGCCTGAGGGCATCGAGAACCCGGCCCATTCGGCCGAAGAAATCGGCGCCGTCTTCAAGCACCTGCAGGCCAAGATCGTTCGCTGGAACATCCTCGACACCAAGAGCCGTATTGACGGCCGCGACCTTGAAACCGTTCGTCCGATCGTTTCGGAAGTCGGCGTGCTGCCGCGCACCCACGGTTCGGCGCTGTTCACCCGCGGCGAGACGCAGGCGATCGTTGTCGCCACGCTCGGCACCGGCGAAGACGAACAGTACGTCGACAGCCTGACCGGCATGTACAAAGAACGCTTCATGCTGCACTACAACTTCCCGCCCTTCTCGGTCGGTGAAACCGGTCGCATGGGCTCCCCGGGCCGCCGCGAAATCGGTCACGGCAAGCTCGCCTGGCGCGCTATCCGCCCGATGCTCCCGGAAGCCGAGCAGTTCCCCTACACGCTGCGCGTCGTTTCCGAGATCACCGAGTCCAACGGTTCGTCCTCGATGGCCACCGTCTGCGGCACCTCGCTCGCTCTCATGGACGCCGGCGTTCCGCTGGCAAAGCCGGTTGCCGGTATCGCCATGGGTCTGATCAAGGAAGATGAGCGCTTCGCCGTTCTCTCCGACATCCTCGGCGACGAAGACCACCTCGGCGACATGGACTTCAAGGTTGCGGGCACCGAAGCCGGCATCACCTCGCTCCAGATGGACATCAAGATCGAGGGCATCACCGAAGAGATCATGGGCATCGCGCTCAACCAGGCCAAGGGCGGCCGTCTCCACATCCTCGGCGAAATGGCCAAGGCCATCTCGGAAAGCCGCGGCCAGCTCGGCGAATTCGCTCCGCGCATCGAAGTCATGAACATCCCGGTCGACAAGATCCGTGAAGTCATCGGCTCGGGCGGCAAGGTCATCCGCGAAATCGTCGAAAAGACCGGCGCCAAGATCAACATCGAAGACGACGGCACCGTGAAGATCGCCTCCTCGTCCGGCAAGGAAATCGAAGCGGCCCGCAAGTGGATCCACTCGATCGTTGCCGAGCCGGAAGTCGGCCAGATCTACGAAGGCACCGTTGTGAAGACCGCCGACTTCGGCGCCTTCGTCAACTTCTTCGGCGCCCGTGACGGCCTCGTCCACATCTCGCAGCTCGCCTCCGAGCGCGTCGCCAAGACGACCGACGTCGTCAAGGAAGGCGACAAGGTCTGGGTCAAGCTCATGGGCTTCGACGAGCGCGGCAAGGTTCGCCTGTCGATGAAGGTCGTCGACCAGGCAACCGGCAAGGAAGTCGTTGCCGAAAAGTCCGAGAAGAAGGGCGACGGCGAAGCCGCAGAATAAGCGGGCTTCACCCGAATGCATTCGGGGCGCGGGGCAGATCGCTCCGCGCCCCTTTCTTGTAGGAAGATGACGGATAGACCGATGAGCCGAGATGCGTTGAAGACCCTGTTTTACCCGTTCGACAGCGGCGTGATCGACCCGCCGGGCGAGGGCGAGCGCGTGCTCTTCCTCGGCGCCGAGGCAGGCTACAGGCTGCCTGACGGCTTCGCTGCGTCGATCGCAGCCGTCCAGCCGCTCCGGCCGCTCTATCGCGCCCTGGAGGCCGCTCGTGCCGATGTGGCGCCAGAGATCACCGGCGAAGACTACGACGTCGCGCTGGTGCTTGCGGGCAAGCACAAGGGCGAGAACGAGGACCGGATCGCCGAGGCGCTGAAGCGCACCCGCGAGGGTGGCCTGATCGTCGTTGCCGGCGGCAAGGAAGACGGCATCCAGTCGCTGAAGAAGCGCATCGCCAAGTTCGAATGGGACGGCGACCATCTGCCGAAATATCACGGCGTCGCCTTCTGGTTCACGCGGCCGCAAGATGTCACCGACGCCGTGCGCAAGCTCGCCAAGGTGCCGGTACGCGTCGACGGCCTGTTCGAGGCGTCGCCAGGCATGTTCTCGCACGACCGCATCGATGCCGGCTCGGAACTGCTCGCCTCGCGCCTGCCGATCGATTTCCATGGCCATGCCGCCGATTTCGGCGCCGGCTGGGGTTATCTCGCGACGAAGCTCGCTCAGGCGTCTCCGGGCACCAAGGGC
This sequence comes from Ensifer adhaerens, assembly GCF_002007205.1. Taxonomy (GTDB): domain Bacteria; phylum Pseudomonadota; class Alphaproteobacteria; order Rhizobiales; family Rhizobiaceae; genus Ensifer; species Ensifer adhaerens_D. The sequence continues at coordinate 954,831 of NZ_LAZS01000006.1, read as the reverse complement.
ATCGACCTGTTCGAGGCCGATCACGAAGCGCTCGAGGCCGCCCGCGTCAACATGTTGGCGAACGCCCCGCGCATGCCGGCCCGCTTCTACTGGTTCGACCTGACGAGCGAAGAGCCGCGTGACAAATACGACCTCATCGTCATGAACCCGCCCTTCCATGAGAGCCACGCCGCCGAGCCGGCGCTCGGGATTGCCATCATCAAGACGGCGCTGAAGGCGCTGAAGCAGGGCGGAAAGCTGATGCTGGTCGCCAACCGTGGTCTCCCTTACGAGCAGGTTCTGGCCGAGAATTCCAAGGAGTACGGCGAGACCTGCCGCAACGCCCGCTTCAAGGTGCTCTGGGCCAAGCGCTGAGGCGCCGCACGGCCACTTTTGCGCGAACCGAGAATGGAAAGAGCCGGGCACATGACCCGGCTTTTTTGCATCCGGCGGCAAGCCAGACTTAGCCCGTTGCCTTTGCCGACGATCCGGCTCACCATGCGATCGGTTTTGCTGCCGGAGGATGAGTTCCATGACGTCGGGAGTGAACAGGCCGCCCTTGAGCGAGGATGCGGCCGAAGCCATCGCCAAGGACATCAAGCAGGGTGAGGGACATGGGGCGACCTCCGAGGTGCCCATGTCGTTTCTGCGGAGCCTCTACCGTTCACCGCTCGATCCCGAGCGCCGCACGCATACCGGCTTCGTCGTGGCCGCAGTGATTGCGGCTCTGCTCGTGCTCTTCGTCCTGGTTTGAACCGCTTACCGAAGCACGCGGGCCGGACGGGCCTGCATGTCGCGTCAGCCGCGCCTTTTCCCGGCGATCAAGAGCCCCGCAAGGACCGCGCAGAGCAGGCCGAGCGACAGCGGCAGCCCTTGGTGTCCAGTCACCTGCATGGCAACGCCTGTTGCAGGCGAGCCGACCATGCCGCCGATTCCCCAGGCGAAGGCGAAGGCGGCGTTGCCGGCAATCAGGGCCTGGCCGGTGAACCGCTCGCCGAGTTGAATGAGCGACAGGGTGTAGATCCCGAACGTGACGCCGCCCCAGACGAAGACGAACGGCCAGATGAGCCAGCTGTCGAACAGCCATGGCAGAAGCAGGCAGCCGGCCAGGGAGGAAAGGACACAGAACAACAGTGTCTGCCTCGATCCACTGCGTTCGGACAGGCGTCCGATCAGGATCTGCAGCGACGCGTTGCCGGCAATGAAGCAGGTGATGAGCGGCGCGACGCGCTCTTCGCTGCTGCCAAGCGCTGCACCATAGACCGCAAGCAGAGAAAGCAGGGTCTGCTCGAAGGCGGCGGCCGTTGCGACGGCAAACAGCAGCAGCGGCGCCAGCGCGAAAAAGCCGGCGACGGACGTCGCCTCCCCATCCTGCGGCATGTCAGACAGGCGCGGTATCAGCGCGAGCAGGATCAGGCCGCACAGGAGAAAGGCCACGATGCCGATCAGGAAGGGTGACCAGCCCTCCGTTCCGACCAGCGCGAGCGACAGCGGCCCGATGCCGAAGCCGGCTGAGACGACCGAGGAATAGAGGCCCATGATGCGGCCGCGGCGGGACGCGGGCGTGATTGCCACCAGCCAGGTCTCGCTGATCACCGAAAGCGGATTGGCGAAAACGCCAAGCAGGAAACGCAGCGGCATCCAGGCCCAGACGTCCTGTGTCCAGCCAATGGCGGCAAGCGTGCAGACGGCCAGGATCGAACAGAGGATCGCAAGCCGGGCACCGCCCAGCCGCCGCGACAGCATCGGGATCAAGGGCGCCGACAGGATGAAGCCGAGCGGCGTCATCGCCGCCGACAGTCCGATCAGGGCCGGTGCCGTCCGCTGCCGCTCCAGGATGAAGCTGAGCAGCGGGTAGGTCAGACCCTGCGCCACGGCAAAGACGGTGACGGTGGCAATGATGCCCGCCATAGCGGCCCATGGGGCCGGATGCTCTTGGGGCGCCGTGATCAGCTGGCCGAGAGCCGGCGACGCAGGCGGCAACTGCTGGTCCGATGTCATTGGGCCGTTTGCCTCAAAGCACTTGCCAGAAGGGCCTGGCGAGCTCTTCCTCGACCTGGCGTCGCGTCAGGCCGATGTCGTCGATCAAATGCGGATCGCCCTTGAGCTTGCGCTCGAGCTCTACGCGAAACTGGTTCCGTTCACGCCAGGCGGAGACCATGCGTCGGAGCGTTTCGATAGGGCCATGCGAAGCAATCGGAGGGAAGGGGGTGTTGTTCATGGCAACCTCGCTATCGGCTTCGAGGATCCGGGACCCTCGACTTGAAGAAGGTTGGATTTTGCGCAATGCGATCAGCGCCGTACTTAAACCCGTCCAAAAAGTTCTCAAAAACTTCCAAACGGGCTATAGATCGCCACATGCAGGAAACGCGTTTTGCCTTCGGTCCGTTCGTGCTTGATCCGGGTGCGGGAACGCTCCTGCGGAACGACGATCCCGTGGCCGTTGGCTATCGTGGCGTAAAGCTGCTTGCGGCCCTCGTCGGGCGGCCCGGAGAAATCCTCGCCAAGGCCGAGTTGATGGATGCGGCCTGGCCGGGCACGGCCGTCGAGGAGGGCAATCTCACCGTTCAGATCGCTCAGCTGAGGAAACTGCTCGGCCCGGCCGTCGATGGCGGTGAATGGATCTCGACCGTGCCGCGCGTCGGCTACCGTTTTACCGGGACCATCGAGCGACTGGGCGGCGTGACGCGAAAGCCTTTGCCGCTGCCGAACAAGCCGTCGATCGCCGTGCTGCCTTTCGTCAACCTCAGCAACGATCCCGAACAGGATTCCTTTGCGGACGGGATGACCGAAGACCTGATTACGGACCTGTCCAGAAGCGGCGGCCTTTTCGTCATCGCCCGCAACTCGGTCTTTGCCTACAAGGGCAGGGCAATGGACGTGCGTGCGATCGCAGAGGATCTCGGGGTGCGTTACCTGTTGGAGGGCAGCGTCCGCCGCGCCGCCGACAGGGTGCGCATCAACGCCCAGCTGGTGGATGCGCACCCTGGCGAACATCTCTGGGCGGAGCGCTTCGATCGGAACCTCGAAGATATCTTTGCGGTCCAGGACGAGGTGACGGCCAAGATCGTCGAGGCGTTGCTCGGCCGGCTGCGTACACCGCCGCCACGCAATCGGCCCAAGAGTCTCGAGGCCTATGATCTCTGCGTGCGCGCGCGCAAGCTGATCGACGATTCGCCGCAGACGGCCCGTGAAGCGCATCTGATGCTTACCCGCGCGCTGTCGCTCGACCCTGATTACGCCGAGGCCTATCGCTGGCTCGCCATGAACCACTGGATGGGTTGGGTGCATTGGGGTGAACCGGTCCAGCCGGCGCGCAGCGTCGCCCTGGAGTTGGCGCGCAAGGCCGTCGCAATCGATCCCAACGATGCCGGGTGCCGCTGGGTTCTGGCAAATCTGCTTGCCTATGAACGCAGCTTCGCCGAGGCCGACGCGGAATTCGCCAAGGCCATCGAGCTTGACCCGAACGAGGCAGACACCTGGGCGACATTGTCCGACATCGCCGTCCTGGCGGGCCGGGTCGAGGAAGGACTCGAGCATATTCGCAAGGCATTCCGGCTGAACCCGTATCCGGCAAGCTGGTACTATCTGACGCTCGGCCAGGCGCAATATGCCGCCCGCGATTACGAAGCGGCGGTCGAGACACTGCGCAAGGACGAGACCTATCGAACCAGCTCGCGTCGCTTCCTGGCGGCGAGCCTCGCACAGCTTGGGCGGTTGGACGAGGCGCGCGCCGAAGTCGACCTGTTCCTCGTCGCCAACCCCCATTTCACGACCGGCTTCTGGGTCACGACGGAACCGTTTCGCGACGCGGCGACGCTTGCGCACTTCGTTGACGGTTTCCACAAGGCCGGTCTGCCGGATTGACGCGCCGGCCATCGCATGAAGCCCCTGCCGAGCGCACAAAGGGCCCCGCGACCGGAACACCGTCGAATTCGGGATCGACGGCGCGGCCGTCTTGAGGACGCGTGCCCGCGAAACCGAACCGTCTCCTGCGATCTGGCCTTACTGCGCCGATAGGATGATCGTGCCGGCCATCCGGGAATGGTCGGCGATCATGCGCCTTCCACGCTCGCTGTTTCGTGTATCTGAGTGTTGCCTTATATTCTTGACGCGTGCTATCGTGGGTTTTAATCGATGCTGGCGCAACCTGTTTATTGCCTTATCTCTTCTCGCACGATCCCAGGATGATCAGCGAAAGACCTATGTTTGGATACATAAGATTGCTGCGTAGAACTTTATTTCGCCCGGCAAAGCGCGGGAAAGCGAAATCGGACCAAGCACCATCCGTCCATTCTGACCGGCGCAGAAAAAAGCGGCCGGCATGAGGTATATGTATTTGTTCGGCACGGCTTACCTGAAGGTTGTTTTCTCGCGTTTCGCCGTCACGGTCAGCCTGCTGCTCGGGTTCCTGGCCTCGGTCTCGGCCGTTCTGGCATCGCCGGTCGGTGGCCCCGACATGCAGTTCTTCGTCGTTCGCAGCGGCCAGCCGGGGTGCGAGCCGACCTGTCCGGAATGGATATCCGCCGAGGGGGCGATCGCCCGAGACAGTCCGGCGCGTTTGAAAAAGCTGCTGAAAACCATCGGCGAACGCCGCCTGCCGATCGTGGTGACGTCGCCCGGCGGAGACATCGACGCGGCTCTGGCGCTCGGCCGCCTCATCCGGGAACGAAAGCTTGACGTGGCGGTCGGCAAGACCCGCTTCGCCGGCTGCCAGCCGCAGCAAAAAGACTGCCATGAAAACGACGGCAAGGGCGCTCGCTACATCGGTGTCGCCTATTCGGCTGGCGCCTATTGCGCTTCCGCTTGTCCGCTGATGCTTGGCGGCGGCGCCCGGCGGGTGGTGAGCCAGTGGGCGTATCTGGGCGTCCACCAGGTCACCACGGTCTACGTGACGATCCAGACGCGGTATCGCGAGCAGTACCGCGTCGTAAACGGCAAGAAGAAGGTCACGAGCAAGAAGGTGATCAGTCGCAAGAATGCCGGCAGCCACAAAACCTATGAGATGACCAAGGCAATGGAGCGCCAGCTTGCGGTCTACCTTTCGGAAATGGGGATCGGCCGCACCGTCGTCGATTTGATGAAGGTGACGCCTGTCGCCGACATGCGCAAGATCGAACCCGTGGCGATGCTGGAGATGAAGTTGATTACGCAACTCGGCGGGGTCGAGCTGCTGACGTCCAACGATGTTTGCAAGACCGTGCCGGCGGCCGCCAACTGCCGCGTCTTCGTCATGTCGGACCTGAAACGTCGGTAGACCGGGGAGCGTAGGATGGAAGTCGAAGCGCAGGCGTGGATGCCTTTTGGTGGCAAGGTCCGGCACCGACTGCGAGGGGCATTGCTGCCGATCTGTCTGGTGGCCTGCAGCCTCTTGAGCCCGCAGACGACGATGGCGAACGAGCAGGAGATGCGGTTCGTCGTGGTGCGCTCCAACCAGGCGGGTTGTGAGCCGACATGTCCGGAATGGATTTCCGCCGCGGGCACCATCGGTCCGAAGACGCCGGCCCTGCTGAAGGCGTCCTTGAAGACGCTCGCAGGCCGAAGGCTGCCATTGGTCCTGCGATCGCCTGGCGGCGACATGGCGGCGGCGATGGCCCTGGGCCGCCTCATCCGCAAGAGCAAGCTGGACGTCGCGGTGGGCACGACCGTCTTCACCGGATGTCAGCGTGATCAGAAAAACTGTACCGCAAACGACGGCAAGGGGGCCGACCATATCGGCAAGGCGGTTTCGCTCGGAGCCTGCTCGCAGGCATGCACGCTTGTCCTTGCGTCCGGCATTCGACGGCTGGCGGGAGAAGGGACGATCGTCGAAGACATTCCGATGCTGGCCGGAAACGAGGCAAACACCCGCAAACTGGTGGCCTACTACGGTGAAATGGGCGTGCGCTACCAGTCTCTGGCCGAACGCCTGCGCAACGCGGCCGGCAGGCTCCACCCCTATCAATTGTCCTTGGAGCTGCTGTTGACGGGCCACCTGCCCGTCGGCCAATTGGTCGATGCGGAAATCTGCCGTGCTACGCCTGCACCCGACAATTGCCGGGTCTTCACCACGATGGACCTGGATTAGCCGCAGGCGCTCAGTGCGGAGCGAACGAAACTGGAAAACACACGAAAGCCTTTTCAAGAAAAGTGCGGAGCGGTTTTCCGCCAGGACATGCGTAAAAACAGAGACATAGAGCGTTTCTGTGTTTCCGTCTAAATCGCAAACGCTCTAACAAAAAAGCCCCGGAGAAAACCTCACCGGGGCTTGTCCATGAGCCTTGGAAAGTGCCCATCGGCCGGATCGTTACTCGGTGTCGGCCGTCCTCAGCGCATCGAGCGCCGGCATCGAAGTGATGTTGTAGCCGGAGTCCACATAGTGGATTTCGCCGGTGACGCCGCGCGACAGGTCGGAAAGCAGGTAAAGCGCCGAATTGCCGACATCGTCGATCGTGACGGTGCGGCGCAGCGGCGAATTCTTCTGCTGCCAGGAGAGCATCGCCCGGGCATCGGAAATGCCGGCGCCGGCAAGCGTGCGGATCGGGCCGGCGGAGATCGCGTTGACGCGAATGCCGCGAACGCCGTAGTCGGCGGCGAGGTAACGCACCGAAGCCTCGAGCGCCGCCTTGGCCACGCCCATGACGTTGTAGTTCGGCATCACGCGCATCGAGCCGCCATAGGTGAGCGTCAGCATCGAACCGCCCTCATCCATCAGCTCGGCCGCGCGCCTGGCGATCTCGGTGAAGGAGAAGCAGGAGATCACCATTGTGCGGCTGAAATTGTCGCGCGAGGTGTCGGCGTAGAGGCCCTTCAGCTCGTTCTTGTCCGAAAAGCCGATGGCATGAACGATGAAGTCGAATTTACCCCAGCGTTCCTTGATCGCATCGATGACCGCATCGACGGAGGCGATGTCCTCGACATCGCAGGGAAGCAGGAAGTCGGAACCGAGCTCGGTGGCCAGCGGCTTGACGCGCTTGCCCAGCGCCTCGCCCTGATAGGTAAAGGCCAGTTCCGCGCCTTGCGCTGCAAGCGCCTTGGAGATGCCCCAGGCAATAGAGTGACTGTTGGCCACACCCATGATGAGGCCACGCTTTCCGGTCATCAGTCCCGTCATTGTATTATCCGTTGTAGCGCTGGAAGACGAGCGTTGCATTGGTGCCGCCGAAGCCGAAGGAGTTCGACAGGACCGTATCGATCTTGGCGTTGTCGATGCGCTTGCGGACGATCGGAACGCCGTCGAATTCCGGGTCGAGTTCGCTGATATGCGCGCTCTCGCCGATGAAGCCGGCCTGCATCATCAGGAGGCCGTAGATCGATTCCTGCACGCCGGCGGCCCCGAGCGAGTGACCCGTGAGCGACTTGGTCGACTGGATGTGCGGCATCTTGCTGCCGAAGACCTCACGGATCGCGCCGATTTCCTTGCTGTCGCCAACCGGGGTCGAGGTGCCGTGGGTGTTGATGTAATCGACCTCGCCCTTCACGGTCGAGAGCGCCTGACGCATGCAGCGGATCGCGCCTTCGCCCGAGGGAGCCACCATGTCGTAGCCGTCGGAGGTGGCGCCATAGCCGACGATTTCGGCATAGATCTTGGCGCCGCGGGCCTTGGCGTGCTCCAGTTCTTCGAGAACGAGGACGCCCGCGCCGCCGGCAATGACGAAACCGTCGCGGTTGGCGTCATAGGCGCGCGACGCCGTTGCCGGCGTTTCGTTGTACTTGGACGACATGGCGCCCATGGCGTCGAAGAGGTTGGACATGGTCCAGTCGAGGTCTTCGTGGCCGCCGGCAAACATCACGTCCTGCTTGCCCCACTGGATCATCTCGGCGGCATTGCCGATGCAGTGCGCCGAGGTCGAGCAGGCCGACGAGATCGAATAGTTGACGCCGTGGATCTGGAACCAGGTGGCGAGCGTGGCGGATGCCGTGGACGACATCGCCTTCGGAACGGCGAACGGGCCGATGCGCTTCGGGCTGACGTTCTTGCGGGTGACGTCGGCCGCCTCGACGATCGTGCGGGTGGACGGACCGCCCGAGCCCATGATGATGCCGGTGCGCTCGTTGCGGGCGATGACCGCTTCTTCCAGGCCGGAATCGGCGATCGCCTGCTTCATCGCCACGTGGTTCCAGGCGCCGCCCTGCGACAGGAAGCGCATGGCGCGGCGATCGACCAGTTCGGTCGGATCGAGCGACGGCGCGCCCCAGACCTGGCACTTGAAGCCATTCTCGGCGAAATCGGGAGAAAACGTGATGCCCGACTTGGCATCGCGCAACGACGCCGTGACTTCGTCTGCATTGTTCCCGATCGAGGAAACGATGCCGAGGCCCGTGACAACAACCCGTCTCATGGTACTGACCTTTTCTTTATTTCGTTCGCTGCGGAAAGGCCTGGATCTACTCGGCCTTGTCCTTCGACAGTCCGACGCGCAGGTCGGTCGCCTGATAGATAGTCTCGCCATCGGCCTTCAGCCAGCCGTCGGCGGTGCCGAGCACGAGCCGTCCGCGCATGACGCGCTTGAAGTCGATGCCGTATTCGAGAAGCTTGGTGTGGGGACGTACCATGCCCTTGAACTTCACTTCGCCGGTCGACAGCGCCATGCCGCGGCCCGGCTCGCCGAGCCAGCCGAGGTAGAAGCCGGTCAGCTGCCACATGCCGTCGAGGCCGAGGCAGCCGGGCATGATCGGGTTGCCCTGGAAGTGGCAGGGGAAATACCAGTCGTCCGGCCGCACGTCGTACTCGGCGCGCAGGTAACCCTTGTCGAAGGCGCCGCCGGTCTCGGAGATTTCGGTGATGCGATGAACCATCAGCATCGGCGGCAGCGGCAGCTGGGCATTGCCGGGGCCAAACAACTCTCCACGGCCGCAGGCCAGGATTTCCTCATAGCTGAAGCTGGATTGTCTGGTCGTCATGAATGGATGTTTCCCCGCGTAACAAATTGTGTTGTCCGACCTGCTTTAGAGCAAGTTCGGTATGAAATGAAGCGTGGCGACCCGGATCTTGCGGTTTTCCGTCCGGTCTCCATCGCTTCAGATGGCGATTTCACTCCGCCGTCGCTTACAGGATCAATGTGGGCGCGACCAGAGTTAATTGCCAGCATTCCCCGAGTTTGACCGGTTTTTCGGGCTTTGCAACGCCTGTCAGGGCTGGAATCTATTGAAAGGCGAGGGCGTAAAAGTTATATCGCGGAGGAAGTATTGTGAATTTCGCCGGGATACATGGAACGACCCTTGATGACGAAAGCAACAGAAGTGAGTTCGGAAGAAAGGCTGCGCCACTCAGGCCTGCGTCCGACCCGTCAGCGCGTTGCCCTCGCCGATCTGATCTTTGCCAAGGGTGATCGTCACCTGACCGTCGAGGAACTGCACGAGGAGGCCGTCATGGCCGGTGTGCCCGTTTCACTCGCAACCGTCTACAATACGCTGCATCAGTTCACCGAAGCCGGTATGATCCGCGTGCTGGCCGTCGAAAGCGCCAAGACCTATTTCGACACCAACGTATCGGATCATCATCACTTCTTCGTCGAGGGCCAGAACGAGGTGCTCGACATTCCGGTGAGCAACATCCACATCGACAATCTGCCGGAGCCGCCCGAGGGCATGGAGATTTCGCATGTCGACGTGGTCATCCGGTTGCGCCGCAAGAACGGCCGCTGATCCGCCAAAGAATTGATCAAGATAAATTGATTGCTGGGCGCGCGTGGGTCGGCGCCTAAGCCTTCACATCACGTCGTCGGGATCGCGCCCCGGCAGGGCCTTGCCGGTGGGCAGCGTCCAGCCGAACTTGAGCGCACCGGCGCGCACGGCAAAGGCCGAGGCCACGCCGAGCGCCGAGGCGGCCACAAGCGGCAGCCCCACCATCGTCGCCAGCACATAGGCGCTGGCACCGATCAGCGCTGCCGTCACATAGACCTCCGGCCGCAGCAGCACCGAGGGTTCTCCGGCAAGCAGGTCGCGAAGCACGCCGCCGAAAGTGGCCGTGAGCATGCCGGTGACGAGGGCGACACCCGGCGATCCCGTGGCCGCATAGCCTTTCGCCGCACCCATCACGCAATAGGCCGACAGCCCGATCGCATCGAGCCAGACGAGAACCCGGTAGCGGGAATCGAAGAGATGGGCGGTGAAGAACAGGAGGACGGCAACGGTGGCGCAAACCAGAAGGTAGGTCGGGTTGGTGACCCAGAAGACCGGCGTGGCGCCAAGCACGACGTCGCGCATCGTGCCGCCGCCGATCCCGGTGACCGAGGCGAGAAACAGATAGCCGATGATGTCGAGCTGCTTGCGTGACGCCGACAGCGCTCCAGTGGCGGCAAAGACCGCCACACCGGCATAATCGAGGATTTCGAGGATCGGCATGGGCGCTCCGGGCAAGAATCGGCTTGTCATCGAAGCTGGGGCATGCCGTGCCCCGGCGTCAACTGTCTCAGCGTGTCGGCAGGATCGTCTGCGTCCGGCCGAGCAGGTAATAGGCAACAAGCCCCGTCCACTCCTTGGCGGCCGTCGTCGTCAGCTGCGCGTTCAGCGAGGGCTGGGTGAAATCGAAGCCAAGCCGCACCTTGCCGCTCGTGCGAAAGTCCGTCGGCCAGGGCAGGACATCGATGCCGTTGGCGCGGAACAGAGCGACCGAGCGCGGCATGTGGTAGGCGGAAGTGACGAGCGCACATTGCGTCAGCCCGTTTGCCGCCAGCAGATCCTTGGTGTAGCGCGCGTTCTCGAAGGTCGTGCGCGAATCTTCCTCGCGGATCACCCGATCGGCGGCGATGCCGAAGGTGTCGAAGAAGGCCTTCGAGGCCAGCGCATCGCCCTCATAGGCGCCGCTGATCGAGCCGTCGCCGCCGGATACGAGGATCCGTGCTTCGGGATAGCGCTTGGCGAGACTTGCGGTCTCGATGAAGCGGTCTGCCGCCTGGTTGAGTTCCGTGGCGCCGCGGCCCGCCATGACTTCGTTTTCGAAGGCGCCGCCGAGAACGATGATGCAGGCAAGCGCTGTCGGCGGTGCCGGGCGCGCAAATCGATCTTCGAGTGCTTGCAGGGCGTAGGAGCCCGCGGTGGTGAACAGGCTGACGAAAAGCACCAGCGCGCCGAGGCTGCCGAGGAGGGCGCCGATGCGTCGCCAGCCGATGGCAGTCGCCAGCAGCCCGGCGATGACGGCGAGCAGCGCGAACGACAGCGGCTGAGCGATCAGCCAGAAGATTTTCGAAACCAGGAACATGGCATCAGCTTCTGCGGTCCGCTGCTTAACAAATCATGAATGCGTGACGGCGACGCCGGATGGTGCGCGCGGAACGGTTGTTCGCGCTCGCGCAAGATAGAGCATGCATCCTGTTCATCCGAACGTTGCGCAGACGGCTCGGACCACCACTTTCATTTGAAGCCGAAAGGAGTATCATCCGGGAGATGACAACGATAGCGGGCTTCAGATCCCAGTTGTTTCGTGCCGCCAACGAGGTCCATGACCTCACTCCGTTGCAGGCACAACGTTTGCTTGAAGGCGCAGTGGCGCTGATCCGCTGCATGCGCGAGCAGACGGGCATGGAGCCGAATACCGAAGCGCCTGACGTGACCAACATCCTGCTGGATATCGCCAGTTCCATACCTAAACGGTCCGAGCGCGAAATCCGTAACGCCCTGCTCGAATCCGCCGACATCATCCGGTTGTTGACGATGATCCTGGATTCGCTGGACGAAATGGCAGCAAACGAAGGTCCCTGAGGACCGGGCGCTGATCAATCAAAGGAAGATTTGGTGGAGCTAAGCGGGATCGAACCGCTGACCTCTTGCATGCCATGCAAGCGCTCTCCCAGCTGAGCTATAGCCCCATATCGGGTTCCGGCGATGCCGGTCCGGGAAGTTCGTCGGGCTGTTGTGCTCGGCGAGTGGCGGCTTATTACTTCCCCTTTTTGAGGATGGCAAGCCGAAAAATGCGTGGCCTGTGGATTTATTTTTTCTCCGGGCCGATTTTCTCCCGTCCGGGCCAGTTCGGCCGAGGACGGGAGCATTTCATTGTCATTTGAAGCGCTTAGACGTCTTCTTCGTCGTCCGACACGCCGATGAGGTCGCTCATGTCGTCGTCATCGTCTTCGTCGTCGGTCTGCAGGAAGGTGTCGTCATCATCGTCGCCGTCGATTTCGACATCGTCGTCGCCGAGATCCGGCAGGTCGTCGCCGCCCGCTGCCTCATCGTCGGCATCCTCGAGCGAAACGAGTTCGACTTCGGTGTTTTCTGCATCAACTTCCGTGACGTCTTCTTCTTCTTCCTTCTCGAGCACCTTGGCGACCGAGGTTTCTTCGAAGAAATTCAGCGGATAGGACTTGCCGGTGTAAGGCGAAACGATCGGATCACGGTTCAGATCGTAGAATTTGCGCCCCGTTTCCGGGTCGATGCGCTTTGTTCCAAGTTCCGGTTTTGCCACTGTCAAAGCCTCTTGAATGGCCGGCCGTGCCGGCGCTTGCCGGAAAGCCGGCGGGTGGAAAGGGTATCAAGCTGATGATGATTAGCCGGTCCCCTTAATCGTCTTGGCCGCATCTGTCAAAGGCAAAACGCCAAAGCCCCGGCGTCGCCGGCTTTCCGGCGCCTTGCCCCGCCTCCTGCGGGGACCACCGTGCGGCCGCGATTTATGGAAACGGGCAGCAGGGGTGTGATAGGAGTGCTCCGGAAGCGGGGCGGTTGCACCTCGTGGTTGGAGCGCCCGTTCGGGCCAGAGGATGCCGCATGTCTCATGGATCGGGCCCGAGGCCCGCCACCGCCCGAAAGTCTGCCGATCTTAGCGGCACGATCCGCATTCCCGGCGACAAGTCGATCTCGCACCGGGCGCTGATGCTCGGCGGGCTTGCCAGCGGCGAGACGCGCATCACCGGCCTGCTCGAAGGCGCGGATGTGCTTGCCACTGGCCGCGCGATGCAGGCGATGGGCGCAGGCATCCGCAAGGAGGCCGATGGCTGGGTCGTCAATGGTGTCGGCAACGGCGCGCTGCTTGCCCCGGAAGCGCCGCTCGATTTCGGCAATGCCGGCACCGGTTGCCGCCTGACGATGGGGTTGACGGGCGTCTATGATTTCGAAACGGTCTTTACCGGCGACGCCTCGCTCAGCCGCCGGCCGATGGCGCGGGTTCTCGGCCCCTTGCGCGAAATGGGCGTGCAGGTGAGGGCGGCTGCCGGCGATCGCCTGCCGGTAACGCTTCGGGGACCGAAGACGCCGACGCCGATTACCTGTCGCGTGCCGGTCGCCTCCGCACAGGTGAAGTCGGCGGTGTTGCTTGCCGGTCTCAACGCGCCCGGTATCACCACGGTCATCGAACCGATCATGACGCGCGATCATACGGAACGGATGCTGAAGGGATTTGGTGCCGCGCTCTCTGTCGAGACCGACGTCAGCGGCGTCCGTAAGATCCGCCTCGAGGGTCGCGGCAAGCTTACCGGCCAGGAGATCGACGTGCCCGGCGATCCCTCGTCGGCGGCTTTCCCGCTGGTTGCAGCCCTGATCGTCCCAGGCTCCGACATCACGATCACCAACGTGCTGATGAACCCGACGCGCACGGGCCTGGTCCTGACGCTTAAGGAGATGGGAGGGGAAATCGAGGTGATCGACAGCAGGCAGGTCGGCGGGGAGGACGTGGCGGATCTGCGCGTACGGCACTCCGAACTGAGCGGTGTCACCGTTCCCGAAGAGCGCGCCGCCTCGATGATCGACGAGTACCCGGCTCTCGCCATCGCCGCCGCCTTCGCCGAAGGCGCAACCGTCATGGCCGGGCTCGGCGAACTGCGGGTGAAGGAGTCCGATCGCCTGTCGGCAGTCGCCGAGGGTCTGACGCTCAACGGCGTCGATTGCGAGGAGGGAGCTGCCTCGCTTGTCGTATGTGGGCGCCCCGGCGGCAAAGGCCTCGGAAGCGCTTCGGGCGCGGCGGTGAAGACCCATCTCGATCATCGCATCGCCATGAGCTTCCTTGTTATGGGGCTCGCGTCCGAACACCCGGTCACCGTCGATGACGTGTCGATGATCGCGACGAGCTTTCCGGAGTTCACGGAGATGATGACCGGACTTGGGGCGAAGATCGAGTGAAGGCGGTGGGAGGGCCGGTTGACATCCAGTACAGATCCAGTGGCGGAGGATGCTTCCTTGACGGGGTTGAATGAGATAGTCGCCGTACAAGCATGGAAACCGGCGCCGTTTTCGACTACAGGCCAGCGACAACATCGATTGCAGGACCGATCATGATTACCATCGCCATCGACGGACCGGCCGCTGCCGGCAAGGGCACGCTGTCGCGCCGGATCGCCGAGGAATACGGCTTCCACCATCTCGATACCGGCCTCACCTATCGCGCCACGGCCAAGGCGCTGCTCGATGCCGGGCTGCCGCTCGACGATGAAGCGGTTGCCGAGACGATGGCGCGCGAGGTCGAACTGGCGGGTCTCGATCGTTCCGTGCTTTCCGCCCACGCGATCGGCGAGGCGGCCTCGAAGATCGCCGTCATGCCGGCCGTGCGCCGGGCGCTGGTCGAGGCGCAGCGCGCCTTTTCGCTGCGCGAACCCGGTACGGTGCTTGACGGCCGCGACATCGGCACGGTCGTCTGCCCGGACGCACCGGTGAAGCTCTATGTCACGGCATCGCCGGAAGTGCGGGCCAAGCGCCGCTTTGACGAGATCGTCGCCAATGGCCAGCCGGCCGATTACGCGGCGATTTTCGAGGATGTGAAGAAGCGCGACGAGCGCGACATGGGCCGCGCCGACAGTCCCTTGCGTCCCGCCGAGGATGCGCACTTGCTTGATACGTCCGAAATGAGTATAGAGGCGGCGTTTCAGGCCGCGAAGACTTTGATCGATGCGGCCTTGATCAAGAAGATCTGAAGAAGAGCCCATCCCCGACTTGGTCAGGATCGCCCTTCTTGCATAGCCTGAGATTCCGTCCACGCGCCGGATTGCTCCTTGGATGGAGCGGACTGGGTTCAGGCCTGTTCAACACCAGCCCCCGGCGCATGTGCGTCTCTTCTTGAGATGCATGCAGGAGATTCCATGTCTGCTACCAATCCTACCCGTGACGATTTCGCCGCCCTTCTCGAAGAATCCTTCGCGAAGACCGATCTCGCCGAAGGCTATGTTGCCAAGGGCATCGTTACGGCCATCGAAAAGGACGTCGCCGTTGTCGACGTCGGTCTGAAGGTCGAAGGCCGCATCGCTCTGAAGGAATTCGGCGCGAAGGCGAAGGACGGCTCGCTCAAGGTTGGCGACGAAGTCGAAGTCTACGTTGAGCGCATCGAAAACGCGCTCGGCGAAGCTGTTCTGTCGCGCGAAAAGGCTCGCCGCGAAGAAAGCTGGATGCGCCTGGAAGTGAAGTTCGAAGCCGGCGAACGCGTCGAAGGCATCATCTTCAACCAGGTCAAGGGTGGCTTCACCGTCGATCTCGACGGCGCCGTAGCCTTCCTTCCGCGTTCGCAGGTCGACATCCGTCCGATCCGCGACGTGACCCCGCTGATGCACAACCCGCAGCCCTTCGAAATCCTCAAGATGGACAAGCGTCGCGGCAACATCGTCGTTTCGCGTCGTACGGTTCTCGAAGAATCCCGCGCCGAGCAGCGTTCTGAAATCGTTCAGAACCTGGAAGAAGGCCAGGTTGTCGAAGGCGTCGTCAAGAACATCACCGACTACGGTGCGTTCGTCGACCTCGGCGGCATCGACGGCCTGCTCCATGTCACCGACATGGCATGGCGTCGCGTGAACCATCCGTCGGAGATCCTGAACATCGGCCAGCAGGTCAAGGTTCAGATCATCCGCATCAACCAGGAAACCCACCGCATCTCGCTCGGCATGAAGCAGCTCGAGTCGGATCCGTGGGATGGCATCGGTGCGAAGTACCCGGTCGGCAAGAAGATCTCCGGTACCGTCACGAACATCACCGACTACGGTGCGTTCGTCGAGCTGGAGCCGGGCATCGAAGGCCTGATCCACATCTCCGAAATGTCCTGGACCAAGAAGAACGTGCACCCCGGCAAGATCCTGTCCACGAGCCAGGAAGTCGACGTTGTCGTTCTCGAAGTCGATCCGACCAAGCGTCGTATCTCGCTCGGCCTCAAGCAGACGCTCGAGAACCCGTGGCAGGCATTCGCGCATAGCCATCCGGCTGGCACCGAAGTCGAAGGCGAAGTCAAGAACAAGACCGAATTCGGCCTGTTCATCGGCCTCGACGGCGACGTTGACGGCATGGTTCACCTTTCCGACCTCGACTGGAACCGTCCGGGCGAGCAGGTCATCGAAGAGTTCAACAAGGGCGACGTCGTTCGCGCTGTTGTTCTCGACGTCGACGTCGAGAAGGAGCGCATCTCGCTCGGCATCAAGCAGCTCGGCAAGGATGCAGTCGGCGACGCCGCTGCTTCGGGCGAACTGCGCAAGAACGCCGTTGTTTCGGCCGAGATCATCGCGATCAACGATGGCGGCATCGAAGTGAAGCTCGTCAACCACGAAGACATCACCTCGTTCATCCGCCGCGCTGACCTGTCGCGTGACCGTGACGAACAGCGTCCGGAGCGTTTCTCGGTTGGTCAGGTTGTCGACGCTCGCGTCACCAACTTCTCCAAGAAGGACCGCAAGATCCAGCTGTCGATCAAGGCTCTGGAAATCGCGGAAGAGAAGGAAGCCGTTGCTCAGTTCGGTTCGTCCGACTCGGGCGCTTCGCTCGGCGACATCCTCGGCGCCGCTCTGAAGAACCGCCAGAACAACGAGTAATCGTTGCCTGACGTTTGAATTGGAAAACCCGCGGAGAGCGATCTCCGCGGGTTTTTCTTTGTAAGGTCATTCCGGCGCGCTGAAGCGGCTTTCCACCGAAGCCGCGCAAGGACCGGCCCAAGTTGAGCGTCCCGGGCCGCCTAGCCGAGGCCGCCGAGCCTGCGATAAAGATCGTAGGCATCAGGCGTTTCCGGTGCCTCATCATCCGGCATGGCTTCGCCGGCCGGCTCTCCGTCTTCCGGATTGCCGTCGCTTCCCTCTTCCGCCGTCTGTTCTTCGCCGGATGCGTCTTCGCCGGAGCCTCCGGGCATCCCGCGCGAATGGTCTTCGCCTTCCGCCTCGCTGGCGGCCGGAGGGTAGGGGATCATGGTGAAAGGGATGGCCTCGCGCGGCAGGCCGTTCTCCACCAGCCTGGCGATCATCTGCTGCATCGTCTGCTCGTCCGTGGCGCGTTGCGGCCGCACGTCTGTGGGTGAGCGCTGCGGGGCAGCGGTTTCCTCGGCGCCATCGTCGAGCAGGGACGGCAAGGCGGCACCGGCGTCCGTGGCGGCGCGCTGGCGGGCGGCAGCGTCTGCGGCGCGCGCTGGCGTGCCGGTTTCCTTGGCGGAGGTCTGGGATGGTGTCGCCGCCGCCTCGTCCGCCTGCTCCGCCGACGATTGAGGGTCGCCGTCAGATGCCCCGGCGGGCAAGGACACGCTGTCGCGAATGAGCGTCTTGATCGCCTCGGAAAGCACGCGCGCCGAGCGTGCCTCCGGATCGTTGCGACCTGTAGCCGGGGTGTTCCGGTGCCCGTCTTCCTCGTCGGCGTCGGGCAGCGGGCCGTAGGTTCCGTCGGGGTCTTCGCCTTCGATCGTGTCGGTCGCCTCCATCTCATCGGCGACATGCCCCTCGAGGGGCGTTGCGTTGTCTTCGACCGGGACTTCCACTTCGCCGCTCTCGGCGGATTGCAGGACCTCGTCGGCCTCGATCATCGCTTCCGCCAGCGATGCCGTTTCCGCGATCTCGCCTTCGCCCGTGAGCAGGGAGGCAGCGCCGCCGATCGCGGCGTCGCCTGACGACGTGCTCCTTGCGCCGCTTGCGCGCGCCTCGCTTCGTTCCGTCGGCTTTTCGCCTGGGCTTTTCGATGGCGCTTCGGTCCCGGCCTGCTCCAGATCGTCGCCCTGCGGCTCGACCAAGTCGTTGCCGACCCCGAAGGTCTTGCGCAGGACCGCCTGCAACAGCGCGACTTCACCGGCGATTGGCGCCCGTGTGGCGGCCGGGCTGAACGGCAGGGCCGGCTGGAGCGAAGGGTTGCGCAGGATGACGTCGCGCGCCTGGGCGGGCATGGGTGTCGCGGGACCGCCCGGCGTGCTCGAGCCATTGCGGATCGCCGGCAGGTCCGCCAGCAGGCCGACGCGGAGGGAGAGATTGCGCCCGCCGAGCTGGCGCTCCAGAAGCAGGCGGTCGGACGTAGGCATCGTTTCGAGGAAGGCGACCAGCCGCCGGACGAAATCGCGCCCGCCCTCCTGAGGAAGCGGAGGAAATTTCAGGATGCGTGCCAGATCCTCCATCAGCCGCACCAGCGCGTCCTTTGAGAGGATCTCGCGGCCGGAGAGATGCCGTGTCAACGCATCGAGGATTTTCTGTATCGCCTCGCCGCGCTGGCTGGCCGTCAACGGCGCAACGGGCTGCGTTTTTGCGCTGCTGTCTTCGCTGGTGGCTGCCGCGGTTCGGGCCGCCTGGATGGGTATCAGCATTCTGGTCTCCATCTCGCTTGACCTCGCGTTGACCAATCGTCGATCACCGACGATGCGGGCTATGCGCCTGATCGCAGACCGTTTTCCGGCTTGCGTGCGCACGCTTCTGCTCATCACTTTCGGGTTGGCGCCTCATGCGCGTCATGGCCAGGGGCCAGACAGCCGCGGCTCGTCCGCGGATAAGGGAATCGGCATGATGGGTTTAGGTTAGGGGAAAGAGGTTTATGAATTCTTAACCATGTTTGGGCGCTCGGTACCTCCTTCCGCGGCTTGTGCGCGGCTCGCCAAGGCGTATCCTTGTTCGGTAGCGGCCCCATGCGCGAGGAGTTTCGGATGACGGTCCGTCCCCCAAAAGCCTTAAGCCCGAACTTTTCGACGGCCGGCGCCTTCAACGTGCTCGAATACGAACTGATGTCCGAGCGCGCCGATGCGCTTGGGCGGCATGGCCTCAAGGTGGAAAAGGCGCTTGCCGCGCTCGCGGCATTGCAAGGGGATGTGGCAGCGGATCTGCGCGAGCGGATCCTCGACGAGGCGGCCGATGCCGTCTGGGCCTTCTTCATCCAGCGGGAAATCTGCGGCCTGCGCGACAGCCGCGACGCGGTGCGCCGCTATGGCATACCCAAGGAGGTCATGGCGCGGCTCGGTATCGTGCGCAGGAAGCCGTCAGAGGCTTAGGGCAGCCAGGCTATAGAGGCCATTGTCGTCGAAGCGCAGCAAGGGTGGTTGTTCCGCCGTGCGCCGGTCGGCGATAACTTCCATCTCGTCCTTGAGCTGGAGCGCCCGCAACTGCTGCTCTTCTTCGTCGAGCGACAGCTTGTCTGTTCTTCGCGTCGGATCGCCGCGCAGGCTGTTGAGCTGGGCTTCCTCGGTCGACGCAGGCTCCGCCGCGCTCCTCAGGCGGTCGACGGCATTTGCGGCTTGCGCAGCGCTTTGAGGTCCCTTGTCGCTCGTTTCGCCGAGGGCAACCTTCAGTGCGTCGTTTTCAGGGCCGCCTGGGTTCTTGAGCGCCTCGACCAACTCCGCAAGCGACAGGCCGAGCTTGTCGAGCCCCAGTTCCTCTTCGATCGTCGCAATGGCGGGCGATTCCAGCTGCTTCAGCTGGTTCTCGATTTCCCGTGCAAAGGCGGCATCGGACTTGAACGTTTCGCGCTCGAGGTCGAAGAATTTTCCGACCTCACGGATGAGCACGGCGCGGTTGTTGTTGGCGTCGTTGCGCGCATGATCGAAGAAGTAACCGTTGATCTTCTCGTTGGCGACCTTTTGCGCGCCGTCGGGCTCGACCTGCGCCCTCAGGATCCTGTCGTCCTTTGTGCCCTTGGCCTTTTCCTGTTCCTCCGTCTGCCGTTTTTCGATGTCCTTGAGGATCGAGCCGACCAGATTGGTCGTCGCGGTGGCGGCGGATTGCTGGGTCGGAAGCAGCATGGTTCATCCCGGGCAGCATGGTGGATCGTCTCGAAACGGTAGGCCGTCGCGGTTAATTCCGGCTTAACCGGCACCGCCGAGATCTTGGGCTGTATGCAGAGCATATCGCACGGAATACCCGCCTCCCGCTCGCGCGGGGCTGAGAGAAAGACCGAGGCGGCGCGACCAAGCCGGGCTGGATCAGGGCGCCAGAGACTTCGGTACACGTCTACTGGAACGCAACCGGCTCTAGCGATAGGGCGAATAGCACGCCTTGTAGGCGCCGCCGTAGCTCAGGAACCGGTTGGTCGCCGGATTGTAGGAACGGTAGCGCGACAGGCACCAATTAACATGCGCGCTGCCGCCACCGACATACCGGTCGCGATAGTAGGAGTTACCGCCGTAATAGCGACGGGGGTAATAGTCGCGATAGTAGCCAGAGCGCGGGTAGTAGCCGTAACGGGGATAGTACCCGCCGCCATAATAACCGCCACCATAGTAGCCGCCCGAGCCGAAGTACAAGGTCAGGCCGGAGCCGCCATAGTAGGGGCTACCCCATCCGCGCCGGTAGTAGGGGCCTCCCCAGCCGCCACGCCAACCGTATCCGCCATAGCCGCCGTAACGGCGATGGTAGTACTGCACATTCTGCACGTCGCCTTGTGCCTTGATCTGTAGGTCGGGCGCCTGAAGAGGCATCGCCTGAACAGGTCCGACGGGGGTGATCAGGGAGGCGGCGGCCAGACTGCAGCCGATAACGAAATTGCGAAATCCCGTCATTTTGTCCTCGCTTTCGGAAGGTACTGCCTCCCGGTTGTGTCCCTGCCTGTATTACGTTTGCTTTTCTTGGTTTATTCATGGCAATGGGCGGGGAGCATGCAGAAGGGAGCGTCGGAATTCCGGCCGGTCGCCACCTTGCCCGGAGCGCGCCTGTCCCGGGTACGCGCCCTTCGATTTTTGTCCCTTTTTCGCCCGACAACGGGCAGCGGAGAATGTGATGCAGTTGAAGTTTGGAACCAGCGGCCTGCGCGGCCTTTCAGAGGAACTGAAGGGTGAGCCGTCCGCCCGCTACGCCACTGCGTTTGCGCGGTACCTTCTGACCTCCGGGCGCAGCCAGCCGGGCGATCCGATCGTAATCGCCCGCGATTTTCGCGATTCGAGCCCGGAGATTGCTGCCGTCTGCGCTTCGGCACTTTCGCGGGAGGGGCTGCGCGTCTTCGATTGCGGGACCGTGCCGACACCGGCGCTTGCGCTCTATGGCCGCGAATGCGGAGCGGCCGGCCTGATGATCACCGGCTCCCATATCCCGGCCGACCGCAACGGCATCAAGTTTTACCGGCCGGACGGCGAGATCGACAAGGAAGACGAGGTCGCGATCAGCCGGATTGCCGATGAAATCGCCGGTCAGGTCGCTCCGGTGGCCGATCAGGGAATCGGTGAGGATCACGCGCCGCGCGCCGCCGCGCTTTTCATCGAGCGAAACCGGCAGTTGTTGCCCGCCGGCGCGCTCGCCGGCGTAAAGGTCGGCGTCTACCAGCACAGCACCGTTGCCCGCGATCTTCTCGCCGACCTGATCGCCTTCTTTGGCGCCGATGTCGTGGCCCTTGGACGCTCGGAACATTTTATCCCGGTCGATACGGAGGCCGTCTCCACCGAAACGATCGAACGGCTTCAGGCGTGGGCCCGCGAACACAGGCTCGATGCGATCGTATCGGCGGACGGCGACGGTGATCGACCGCTGGTCGCGGACGAGAACGGTTCGCCGCTGCGCGGCGATCTCCTGGGGCTGATTGCCTGCGGCTTCGTCGGAGCGACGCTTGCCGTCACGCCGGTGACGTCGAATTCCGGCCTCGAACGCCGGGAAGGGCTTTCCGTGCTGCGCACCCGCGTCGGATCCCCCTTCGTGATCGCCGGAATGCAGCAGGCGCTTGAAGAGGGCGCCCAAAAGGTTGCCGGCTTCGAGGCCAATGGCGGCACGCTGACGGCCACCTCCTTCGTCGTCAACGGCGCAACGCTCCAGCCGTTGCCCACCCGAGACTGCGTCCTGCCGATCGTCGCCGCACTGGCTGCGGCGGCAGAAGCCAAACTCTCGCTGCCGGCGCTGGCCGCCTCCTATCGGCTTCCCGTGGCGCTCAGCGACCGGCTCGAAAACTTCCCGGTCGAAACCAGCGTCCGGCTGATGGCCTATTTGCGCGGCGGCGACGAAAATCTCGCGGCGTTCCTGGCGTCGATCGGCCAGCCGGTCGCCGTCAGCGACATCGACGGGCTGAGGGTGACGCTCGACGATGGCCGGATCATCCACTTCCGCCCCTCCGGAAATGCGCCGGAGATGCGTTGTTATGTCGAGGCGGACACGGCCGAGGCGGCCGAAGGGCTGCTGTCGAGCGGTCTATCCACAATCCGGCATTGGGCAAAAACCGCCTCGAACTGAGTTTTTTGTCCTCCGACACGAAAACTTCAAAAAGCCTGTTGACACTTCGGCTCGGGCCTTTTACACCCCCGCTCGTCGCCCAGATGGCGGAATTGGTAGACGCGCCAGCTTCAGGTGCTGGTACTCGCAAGGGTGTGGAGGTTCGAGTCCTCTTCTGGGCACCAAATTCCCAAACCAAGTCTTTGATTTGGTTCCTGAAAAACCCCGGTCATCCGGGGTTTTTTCGTTTCTGGAGCGAGCGTTTTTCTGGGCCTCGGGCGCGCGTTGTGGCCCGTTCGATCACACTATCCTGGTGCGGCAGGTGCCGCCCTGGCCTTGAAGCTTTCTGGCGGTTCTTGCACGTGTCCAGCTCCGTTTGTGCCTTGGTTTGGATCCAGGATCCGGCCGTCCTTGCTCGGGACCGCCAGCCTTATCGTCAGGCGAGCGATCAATCCCGACGACGCAATCCGCATTTTTGGCGCACGCATAGCTTGAACCTTCGAGCGTTCGTATCGATATTGCTGTGCGTACGATAAAGTGGGAGCCTGCCACGCGACATTCGCCGCCAGGTGAGGTGCGCAAGCGGTCTCACGAGCAGGGCTCGGCCGGCACCGGTGCGACTGCCGCGGCTGCGGCTTTGAGGAGGACGAAGCGATGTCTGAGACACGTCGCAAGCTGACGACGATCTTTTCCGCAGATGTCCAGGACTACACGCGACTGATGCGCGCCGACGAGGAGGGCACGCTCGCCACGTTGAAGCGCCACCGCGATGCCATGGGGCGGCTTATCGAGGCGCACGGGGGCCGTGTCGTCAACACCTGGGGCGACGGCCTGATCGCCGAGTTTCCGAGCGTCGTCGAGGCCTTGCGCACAGCGATCGATGTGCAGAACGAGCTCGCCGGCTGCAACGCCAAATGCCTGCCCGACGAGCAGATGCTGTTTCGCATCGGCATCAATCTCGGCGACGTGATCGCCGAGGGTGACGATCTCTATGGCGACGGCGTCAATGTTGCCGCGCGCCTGCAGGCGTCCGCACCGGCCGGCGGCATCGTCATCTCCAACACCGTCTACGACCAAGTGCGCAACAAGGTCGCCGTCGGTTTCGATTTTCTCGGGGCGCTCGAGGTCAAGAACATCGATGGCGGAGTGCCGAGTTATGCCGTGCGCATCGGTGCTGCCGATGCCCGTCCGGCGTTTGCGAGCGAGACCTTCGGCCGTCGTGCCGACGGGGCCGCTTCGGATGCGGGGCAGCCGCGCCCGGAGCCAGAACAGATCGGCGTGATTGCGGCGATCAGGAGCGGGTCGCTCCCGGTTCTCAGCGTCGTCGCCGCAGGACTGGTCGCCCTCAACCTGCTCGCCTGGAACGGAACCTTCTGGGCCGTTTGGCCGCTGCTCGGCCTGGCGATCCTTGCCGGCCTCGCCTGGCTCAGGACCAACCCGTGGGTGGATCGCGGCATCGGCATGCTGGTGCTGTCCGGATTGGTGCTTCTCACCATCAATCTCGTGACCTGGCGCGGCGTGTTCTGGGCCATCTGGCCGCTGCTCGCCTTTGCCGTGGTCGGGGGCATCCGCTGGGTCACGCGGCAGAGACGCAGCCTCGGCTCCTGACCTCTAGCCGCCGCTCTCGGAGCTGTCCGAAGAACCGTCGCGGCGTTCCTGCCCGTCATTGACAGCCGCCGGCTCCGTCGGGTCGGCGCCCAGCACCTCATAAATCTCCAGCGCCGAGGCGCGGCCCTTGGCCTGCGCCGTGCCGAGCGGCCGGAAGTGAATCGCGCCACCGGCCTGGGCGACGACCGCGCCGCTGGCCATGATCATGGTGCCGTAGTTCTTGTTCATGCCTTCGAGGCGGGAGGCGACGTTCACCGTGTCGCCCATGGCGGTGTATTGCAGCCGCTCCTTGGCGCCGACATTGCCGACGACGGCGGTGCCGGTGTGGATGCCGAAGCGCGTGCGGAACTCCGGCAGCCCCTTCTTGCGCTGCGCTTCGTTGAAGATGCTGAGCCGCTGCTGGACTGCGAGCGCGCAGCGACAGGCATTCTCGGCGTGCCTGTCGTCCGCTGCCGGGGCGTTCCACATGGCAAACACCGAATCGCCGAGGAACTGGATGATCGTGCCGTCGTGTTCGCCGACCGTCTCGCTGAAGATGTCGAAATATTCCGACAGCATCGCCACCACCTCCTCCGGCGCGTGCCGTTCGCTGAGGGTGGTGAAATCGTAGATGTCGGTGAAGAGCGCGGTCACCTCCTGGCGCCAGGCGGAGCGGCCGCTGAAATGGCCGGATTCGATGCCCTTGCGCACCAGTTCCTTCGGCACGTAGAGCGCGAAGGTGAAGATCGCGTCGCGCGCGCGGTTCATGGCGCCGCCGAGCGTCGAAATCTCGCTGACATGCGAGGAAACGTCGATCGGCGTGGTGAAGTCGAGGTCCTGCAGCCGGTTGGCGCTGGCGGTGAGTTGGTTCAGCCCCTTAGTGATCAGATGGGCCAGGACGAGCGAGGCAAGCACTGCGAGCGCCACGACGGCCCCGGAAATCGCCAGGCCCTGAACGAGCGTCTGGTTGGCCTCCGCCATCAGTTCGTCGAGCGGTGCGGCGACCACGGCGCGGTTGCCGGACAGAAGCTGCGCGGATTCGAGCGGCGTGACCATCACGAGATAGGTGCGGTCTCCGACTTGCACGAAGTCCGCCTTGCCGGGCGACGGCGGGTGCAGGCGGATGCTCTGGATCAGGGGATCGCTGTCGGCCTGCACGATCGGACTATCCTTGTCCTTAGCTGCCATGATGCGTCGCATCATCACCCGATCGGAATGGATGATCGGTCGACCGACGGCATCGAGGATGAAAGAAACGGAACCCGCTGTCAGCCGTTCGCGGGCGAGGAAGTCGGTAATCGTGTCGAGAACCACGTCCGCACCGATGACGATCTCAGGATTGCCGCGATGGGCCTGGGAGATCGTCATTCCGAGCGTTTCGGTCGTGGCACTTTCATAAGGGCCGGTCGAGACGGCGGCCTTGCCGTTGACGGCCGCGCGATACCAGGGCCGGGTGCGCGGATCGAAGCCCGACGCAGGCACGATCCGGTCGGAGAATTGCGTGCCGTCCTTGTCGAGGAACAGCACGCGCTGGAGTGGCTTGCCGCCTTCATCTATTTCCATCGAGCG
Organism: Ensifer adhaerens; assembly: GCF_002007205.1. Lineage (GTDB taxonomy): Bacteria > Pseudomonadota > Alphaproteobacteria > Rhizobiales > Rhizobiaceae > Ensifer > Ensifer adhaerens_D. Next base: position 929,464 of record NZ_LAZS01000006.1, on the reverse strand, counting down.
CACGGCAATGGCGGCACCCCGCGGCGCATCGAGCGCCATCCGCCATGCAGCCTGCTTGAGGTCCACCATGTGGAAGAAGGCGCCGTTGGGATAGCCGACATAGACCCCGTCGATATGCGGTGACCGGGCGATCCCTTCACGAAGGACCGCCACCTTGTCGGCCATGCGTTCGGGTGGCGGCACGAGGAAGGAGTTGGCGACCGAGGAGACGAGGCTGACGAGCGCGGAAGTATCGCCCGACAGCACGCCCAGCCGATCGACCAGCCGGCTCATGAAGCCGCGCATATTGGCCTCGGCGTCATCGATCGCGGCGTTGCGCGAACGATGGTAGTCGAGCCCGACAAGCGTGGCGGAAACGACAATCAGCATCGCAACCATGACCAGGCTGAACAGCGATCGCAGCGAACTGTTCCAGCCATCGCGTGGTTTGCCTTGTCGAGCGCCGGGCGCGTTGTCTGCCATCGGGATCTCTATCTTGCTGTGGTTCAATGGCAGCGACCCTTGCGTGTGCCGGTGGCCAAGGTCGCCGTCTGCGTTGAAACCCTATATGCGATTCCCATAAAACACGTTAATCGAACACGGTGCCGGTTCCGCGCTGCCAGCGGCGCGATGTTTCAGTTCACCGTTACCGGTTTCGAGCGCATCCGCGCGACGGTTTCGCGTTCGGCACGCTTGCAGCGCATCGGCGGCAGGCCGCGGTCCATCAGGTCCATGTCTTCGAGCACCATGTCGCCCATCTTCCTGAACGCGCTGTCGAGCGCGCCGGCGCGATGGGCCGAGCGCAGAAAGCCCGGCAGTTTGCGGACGGGATGGTCGAGCGGCAGCGGCTCCTCCGGAAAGACGTCGCTTGCCGCAACGATATGGCCGCGCTCAACCGCGGCCATCAGCGCGTCGAAATCGACGACTCCGGCGCGGCTGAGGAGGATGAAGGCAGCGCCAGGACGCATGCGGGCAAACGCCTTCTCGCCGAGAAAGCCCTCGTTCTCGCTGGTGACGGAAGCAACGACGAAGACAAAGTCGCTTTCGCCGAGCACGGTGTCGAGCGATGCCGGTTCGACACCGTTATCCTTCAGGATCGAGGCTGGCATCCAGGGATCGAAGACGCGGATCTTCGCACGAAAACCGGCGAGCACGCGGTTGAGCGCCTTGCCGAGATCGCCAAAGCCGATGATGCCGATCTCGGAGCCGGAAAGGAGACGTGCCGACCGGTTGCCGTCGCCGCCCCAGAGTTCGCGGCCCTCGCGGAAGGCAAGGTCGGCATCGACGATGCCGCGCGCGATATTGAGCGCCATGGCAAGGCCGAGTTCCGCCACCGGTTCGGCAAAGACCTGGCCGGTCGTCACCACATGGATGCCGCGCTCGAACAGCACCTCGTAGGGCATGTTGTTGATCAGATTGCTTTCGACGTTGAGGATCGCCTTCAGCTTGCTCATGTGCTGCAGGGTGGTGTGATCGAGCGGCGGCTGGCCGATGATGTAGCGGGTGTCGGCGAGCACGTCGTCGCCAAGGCCGGCGATATCCTCCGGGTTCGCTTCGACAATACGGTAGCGCCGGTGCAGCTCGTTCAGCGCGTCGGGCGTGAAGATCAGATCCAGAGTGCGTGGCGCCGGCGCGCTGATGGCGAGTGGCCGGTTGCCGGCCTTGGTGTCGGACATGGTTTCTCCCCGGCGGAGCCGTGGCCTCCGCTTCCCTGACCTCAGGCTAGGAAGAAATCTGCGCCTTGCCTAGTAACCAAGGCCACGTTTTTGCCGATAGAGGGACGGCGGCAGGTCGCTGCCCTGGAACACAGGCCCGTCGCCGCGGCGGCAATTGTAGATCGTGTCGTAGATCGGACGGCCGCGGGCGGTCGATTCGAACGGGTAGTTGCGGTCGACGAAGGTCTGCTCGCAGACGACCTGGTCGCCGCCGCCGTTCAGCGGATCCATCTGGCGCACGCCAGGCAGGTCCCGATAGGTCTGCGCCGCAGCCGGCATCGCCGAGAGTGTCACGGCCAGCGCCAGTGTGGAAAGGGTCGAGGCGGAGTGAAGCCACGTCATTGTCAGGACTTTCGAAACGGCAGCCGGCGGGCGTAGTATGACAACGGTATCGCCGACGCCAAACTTGCGCTATAGGCCACACCACTGCGTTTGATCTGGGGATTTTCGATGGCGAATGCAATACGGTTCCACGAAGGCGACATCTCTTCGATCGACGCAGACCGCTATCGAGGTGCAATCGCGATCGACACGGAAACGCTGGGCCTCATTCCGCGCCGCGACCGCCTGTGCGTGGTGCAGCTTTCGCCGGGCGACGGCACGGCCGACGTGATCCGCATCGCCGCCGGCCAGAAGCAAGCGCCGAACCTCGTGGCCATGCTCGCCGACCCGGCCCGCCAGAAGATTTTCCATTTCGGCCGCTTCGATATCGCCGTGCTGTTCCACACTTTCGGGGTGACGACGACGCCGGTCTTCTGCACCAAGATCGCCTCGCGGCTGACGCGCACCTATACCGACCGCCACGGTCTCAAGGACAACCTCAAGGAGATGCTCGACGTCGACATTTCCAAGCAGCAGCAGTCATCCGACTGGGCGGCGGAGACCTTGTCGCAGGCGCAGCTCGAATATGCCGCCTCCGACGTGCTGCATTTGCACGCGCTGCGCGAAAAGCTGACCGCGCGGCTCATCCGCGACGGCCGCATCGAGCATGCCGAAGCCTGCTTCGCCTTCCTGCCGACGCGCTCCAAGCTCGACCTGCTCGGCTGGGACGAAACGGACATATTCGCCCATAGCTGAGCGGGCCCGCGCCTATTGCGCCGCGCGTCTGAACAGGCGCGCAAAGGCCGCTGTAGAACTTTGAATTTCCTGGATATTTTTTCCTTTAGCCGGCTACGGTTAATGGAAGCATGCATTACGGCGTCAGGGAAAGGACGACCGCATAGCGCGCCGCCTTGCCGATCGCAACAAACAGCAGGAACAGCGGCAGCTTCATGCGCAGCAATCCGGCGACCAGCGTCAGCGGATCGCCGATGACCGGCAGCCACGAGAGAAGCAGCACGGGCTGGCCGTAGCGGGCAAAGAGCGCCTCGGCCTTCTGGCGGTTGGCGGGTGAAACCGGAAACCAGCGCCGCCCCTCGAAGCGGATCAGAAAGCGCCCGAGCGCGAAATTGACGAGGGCGCCAAGCACGTTGCCGGATGTCGCCGCGAAGAACAGGGCAGGGCGGCTTGCTTCGCCGTGCAGGGCTGCTGCCACGACCGCAGCTTCCGACATGCCGAAAAGCAGGGTTGCCGACAGAAAGGCCGCGGAAAAGACCCCGGCGAGAATTCCGAAATCCAGGATCAGCTCCTGTCCGTATGGCCGAGATCGCGCTCCGGCTCGATGATGTCGCGGATGCGCTGCTTCAGTTCCTTCGGTCCCGGGAAACCGCCGTCGCGCTTGCGCTCCCATATGAGCGCGTCATCGACACGGATCTCGAAATTGCCGCCGGTGCCAGGAATGAGCGCTACTTCGCCGAGCGATTGCCCGAAGGTCTGCAGCAGTTCCTGCGCCATCCAGCCGGCGCGCAACAGCCAGTTGCACTGGGTGCAATAGAGGATGGTGATGCGCGGCTTCTGGTCCATCGGGCGGTCTCGGATGTGTCTCGGGCGGCGACCATAACCGCGGTATGGGTTGGAAACAACTCTATGGCGCCGTGCGCGCTCACGCCGCACTCACATAATTGTCAACAAAATTAGTCATGTTTTTATCGGTTGATAGCTTGAAATGGCGGGGCGTCGCGGCGAGACATTGCGGCATTGCACAAATTGTCGCACCCCAACCGCCGGAGAGGCCACCCATGACCGACGTTACTGCCACCACTTCCCGCCCGCGCGCCATTCTGCCGGCGCTGGAAAAGATCTATCTGCCGCTCGACAGCTTGGCCGAAACGCTGCTGCGTGTCCTGGCCGGTGCCCTGCTCGCGGTTCATGGTTTCGGCAAGATCACCAATCCCTTCGGCGCGGTCGGCATGGTTGAAGGTCTCGGCTTCTATCCCGGCGTCTTCTGGTCGCCGCTTCTTGCCGCCACCGAATTCTTCGGCGGCATCCTGATCGCCATTGGCCTTTTGACGCGCCCGGCCGCCTTTGCCGGCATGATCGTTCTGCTCGTTACGGTCTATTTCCACGGCATCGTGCAGGGCGAAGGCCTGTTCGGCGCCGAGAAGTCGATCCTCTGGGCGGCGATCCTGTTCTTTTTCGCCATCCGTGGCGGCAACAGGCAGTCGGTCGACGCCAAGCTCGGCAGGCAGTTCTGATCAATCGAACGCAACCAGAAAACGGGGAGGCGGTGACAACCGGCCCCCCCGTTTTCGTCTGTTGGCTGACGTGGCTTTCGCCATCGGCAGTCCCTCAGGCGCTTTCCTTCGCCGTCACGCTGCGAATGGTCATTCGGTGCACCTTGCCCGACCGGTCCTGCCAGTCGATCGACTGGCCGACGGAGAGCCCGATCAGCGCCGCGCCCACAGGCGTCAGCACCGAGATGCGTCCGGCCTCGATATCGGCCTCGCCGGGGTAGACGAGCGTCACCTGCTTGGCAAAACCGTTGTCCGCCTCGAAAGCCACGGTGGAGCCCATCTGCACGCTGTCGGCGGGCAGCGCGTCCGGCGCACCGATCCTGGCGCGGTCGAGTTCAAAGAGCAGCGCCTCGGCCACATCGGGCACGCGCTCGAGCGCGGATGAGGCGAGTGCCGTCAGCCGCTTGTGGTCTTCGGCATTGATGATGATCGGGGGAAGTTTCTTGCGGGATGCCGCCATGATGGGACCTGACACGTTCGATCGAAGCGCACGACCGGGCGCAATCGAATAGGTTTTCTGGAGATTAGGCGCTCGTTCAGCCGCGCTCGGAAATTTCTTCTGCCGACGCGAAAGGCTCCCCTGACCCGGAGAGCGCAAGCGTCCGGGCTGGGGTCAGGTTCCTGCGATCGGGCACACCCGGAAGCAGCAATGAGAAGACATCGTCGGCATCATCATGCCCCAAGGGTCGGAAAGTTCGCTCGCGAAGTCAAGGCCCGCATGAACCCGTCCGCATCATCGCATCGCTATGTGACCTCTTGAACAGTGGCCGCGCTCGTGGTCAATCTCGACTGGAGATGCGAAGGGTATGCGATGATGCGGGTGCTGGTGGTTGAAAACATGGCGAAGACCGAGCTTGGCCAGGTCGGCACGGCGCTTCGCCAGGCAAAGGCAGAGATCGAAATTCGCCGCGCCTATCTCGGCGAAGTCATTCCCGAAACACCTGAGGGCTACGACGCGCTGGTGGTGCTTGGTGGCGAACAGAGTGCGCTCGACGACGCGGCCTATCCCTATCTGCCGGATCTTGCCGCGCTGATGCGCCGCTTCGGCGACAGCGACCGCTGCGTACTTGGCATCTGCCTCGGCAGCCAGCTTCTCGCCCGCGCCTATGGGGGCCGGAACCTGCTGGGTGAGGCCAAGGAGTTCGGCTGGTGCGAGGTGCAGGTGCGCGGTGAAGGCGCCGAGGACCCGGTCCTTTCCACTGTCGGCGGGAGCTTCCCGATCTTTCAGTGGCACGGCGACACGTTCACGCTGCCCGAGGGGGCGGTCCATCTCGCCGAAAACGCCGTCACCCATCACCAGGCCTTCCGCGTCGGCCGCGCCGCCTACGGCACCCAATTCCACTTCGAGGCGGATACGCACCTGGTCGAGGACTGGAACCGCGCTTTCCCTGATACGATCAAGCGGCTCGATCCCACGTGGCTTGCGCGCTATCGCGAGCACGCCGCGCGCCACGGCCGGCAGGCGGATGCCGCAGGCCTCGCGCTGGCGCGCGCCTGGGTCGCGACGATCGTTCGCCAGGAGCGCGCCGGGGCGGATGAGCAGCCGGCGCTGGAGGAGATGGACGGATGAGCGAGACAATCGACGGCGGCTGCTTCTGCGGCAAGATCCGCTACCGGCTGAAGGCGGCGCCGATGTTCGTCAACTGCTGCCATTGCAGCGATTGCCAGCGCCAGGTCGGCAGCGCCTTCGTCGTCAACGGCGTTATCGAGCGCGACAACATCGAGATCACCGAAGGCGAGCCCGTCGTCGTGACGCTGCCGACCGACAGCGGTCGCCCGCACGACGTTTTCCGCTGCGCCGAATGCCAGACGGCGCTCTGGAGCGATTATGGCCGGCGCGGCTGGCTCTCCTTCCTGCGGATCGCCAGCCTCGATCGCCCGTCGGACTTCCCGCCGGACGCCCATATCTTCACGCGCTCCAAGGTGAAGTGGCTGTCGCTCGAAGGCAGCGCCCCGGCCTTCGAAATCTACTACGACATGAAGACCCAATGGCCGCCGGAAAGCCTGGCACGGCGCCAAGCGGCGGAAGCAAGAGCTGCGGCAACGTGAGCGCCAGCGAACGCGACAAGATGGCGGCCGGCGAATGGTACTCGTGCCTCGACGCCGAGCTTGACACCCTTCGCCTGACGGCGCGGGAAGCCGTCCACCAGCACAACACATTGCCGCCAGGCGAGCGCGGAAACATGGCACCCGCCTTGCGCGCGCTCTTCGGCGCGGTTGGCGATGACGTCTTCATCGAGGCGCCATTCCATTGCTCCTACGGCATCAACATCAGCCTCGCCGCCCGCGTCTATCTCAATGCCGGCTGCACCATCCTCGACAGCGGCCGCGTCACGATCGGCGCAGGCACGATGCTCGGGCCGAACGTGCAGATCTACTGCGCCGAACACCACAAGGACGCCGTGCTGCGCGGCCAGGGGCTCGAAGTTGCCCGCCCGGTGACGATCGGCACCGATGTCTGGATCGGCGGCGGCGCGATCATTCTCGGTGGTATTTCGATCGGCGACGGCGCAATCGTCGGCGCGGGTTCGGTGGTAACGAAGGACGTGCCGGCTGGCGCCGTCGTCGCCGGCAACCCGGCGCGCCCGCTCCGCCGACCGGCCACCTAAGGCGATTTCAGGGAGAGGATTTTCGATGACGAACGAAACGAGGACGATCCATGTGCGCCCGGCGCGGCCCGACGATGGGCCAGCACTCAGCGCCTTCCTGAACGAGATCATCGCGATCGGCGGCACCACGGCCCACCAGACGCCATTCACGCCGGAGCGCTTCGTGGAGCACTATCTCTCGGGGCCCGGCTTCGTCAGCTGCTTCGTGGCCGAGGACGAAAACGGCGCGCCCTGCGCCTTCCAGGCTCTGGATCGCTGGGACGGCATACCGGAGGATTGGGCCGATATCGGCACCTTCTCGCGCCCGGGCAACAAGGTCCCCGGCGCCGGCACGGCTCTTTTCAAGGCCACGTGCGACCATGCCCGCTCGATCGGCCTTACGGCCCTCAACGCCACCATCCGCGCCGACAACACCGGCGGTCTCACCTATTACGGCAAGATGGGCTTCGTCGACTACAGGGTCGACAAGGCGGTGCCGCTGGCCGACGGCCAGCCGGTCGATCGGGTCTGGAAGCGGTATTTGCTTTGAGGGGAAGCGCGAGGCCAGTTCCGCGGCTCTAGCATCGCCTCGCTCTCTCAGCGTCATCCTCGGGCTTGACCCGAGGATCCATTAACAAGCTCACCAAAGCTCGAAGTAGAGGTCGCGCCACTCCGGATTCATCTTCTCGATCAATTCGACCTTCCATTGTCGGTACCAACGTTTGAGAGATTTTTCCCTCTGGATGGCGGTGCCGATTTGCAGATGCTCTTTGTACCAAACCAGCCGTGAGCAACCGTATTTCGATGCAAACCCCGGCGTCAGCCCCCCTCGATGTTCGAAGATGCGGCGTTCGAGATCGGAGGTGACACCAATGTACAGTGTTCCTTGCTTGTGGTTCGTGACGATGTAAACGAATCCGGCCATTACGGGGAGGTTGCTCGTTCTTGGATCCTCGGGATGACGACCATAGGGATGTTACCCTGGGGGCGTTTCGACGTGGGCGCTGCGACAGACATAGCTGTAATGGCTTGAAGAATGGCAATCTTCTTCACGCGCCACACGTCCTCCTCCGTCATCCTCGGGCTTGACCCGAGGATCCAATCGCGGACCGGTCAACAACACCCCCGGTCCCGGCACGGCGCTCTTGAATGCCACTCGCAACTCGGCCTCGAGCCCAAACAAAAAGGGCGACCCGAAGGCCGCCCTTTCAAACGTTGAAACATGCGGCGCTGCCGCTTACTCGTCGCCCATCTTGAGCGCGGCGATGAAGGCTTCCTGCGGGATTTCCACCTTGCCGAACTGGCGCATGCGCTTCTTGCCGGCCTTCTGCTTTTCGAGCAGCTTGCGCTTGCGGGTGGCGTCGCCGCCGTAGCACTTGGCGGTCACGTCCTTGCGCAGTGCCGAGATGGTTTCGCGGGCAATGACGTTGCCGCCGATCGCCGCCTGGATCGGGATCTTGAACATGTGCTTCGGGATCAGCTCCTTGAGCTTCTCGCACATTTCGCGGCCGCGCTTTTCAGCCGCCATGCGGTGCACCATCATCGACAGCGCGTCGACCGGCTCGCCGTTGACGAGGATCGACATCTTCACAAGGTTGCCTTCCTTGTGCTCGGTGATCTGGTAGTCGAACGAGGCATAGCCCTTGGAGATCGACTTCAGCCGGTCATAGAAGTCGAAGACGACTTCGTTGAGCGGCAGGTCGTAGGTCAGCATCGCGCGGGTGCCGACATAGGTCAGCTCGATCTGGATGCCGCGGCGGTCCTGGCAGAGCTTGAGGATGCCGCCGAGATAGTCGTCGGGCGTAAGGATCGTCGCGCGGATCCACGGCTCGTGGATTTCGGCGATCTTGACGACGTCGGGCATGTCGGCCGGGTTGTGCAGCTCGCGCTCCGAGCCATCGGTCATGAACAGCTTGTAGACGACCGAAGGGGCGGTCGCGATCAGATCGAGGTCGAACTCACGCTCCAGGCGCTCCTGGATGATTTCGAGGTGCAGGAGGCCGAGGAAGCCGCAGCGGAAGCCGAAGCCGAGCGCAGCGGACGATTCCATTTCGAACGAGAACGACGCATCGTTGAGGCGCAGCTTGCCCATCGCCGAGCGCAGGTCCTCGAAGTCGGCAGCGTCGACTGGGAAGAGGCCGCAGAAGACCACCGGCTGTGCCGGCTTGAAGCCCGGCAGCGCGGTTGCGGTCGGGCGCTTGTCCTCGGTGATGGTATCGCCGACGCGGGTGTCGGCCACTTCCTTGATCGAGGCGGTGATGAAGCCGATCTCGCCGGGGCCGAGCGCATCCATCGCAACCATCTTCGGGGTCAGCACGCCGACGCGTTCGATCGTGTACTTGGCGTCGGTGCCCATCATGCGGATGGTCATGCCCTTCTTGAGCGTGCCGTCGATGATGCGCACGAGAACCATGACGCCGAGATAGGTGTCGTACCAGCTGTCGACGAGCAGCGCCTTCAAGGGCGCCGCATCGCCGCCGTCGCTCTTCGGCGCCGGCAGCTTGGTGACGATGGCTTCGAGCACGTCGGGAATACCGAGGCCGGTCTTGGCCGAAATCAGCACCGCGTCCGAGGCGTCGATGCCGATCACTTCCTCGATCTGCTCCTTGATGCGGTCGGGTTCTGCCGCCGGCAGGTCGATCTTGTTGAGCACGGTGACGAGTTCGTGGTTGTTGTCGATCGCCTGGTAGACGTTGGCGAGCGTCTGGGCTTCCACGCCCTGCGACGCGTCGACGACGAGCAGCGAGCCTTCGCAGGCCGACAGCGAGCGCGAGACTTCGTAGGCGAAGTCGACGTGGCCGGGGGTGTCGATCAGGTTCAGCACATAGGTCTCGCCATCATTGGCCTTGTAGTGCAGGCGCACCGTCTGGGCCTTGATGGTGATGCCGCGCTCGCGCTCGATATCCATGCTGTCGAGCACCTGCTCGGACATCTCGCGTTCGGCGAGGCCGCCGGTGGACTGAATCAGCCGGTCGGCAAGCGTCGACTTGCCGTGGTCGATGTGGGCCACGATCGAGAAGTTGCGGATATGCGAAAGGGGCGTCTTCGAAGATGTTGTGCTCATGGGCCGCATATAGCAGTGCCTTCAACCGCCGCAAAGCGGGAAATGAAGGCTTCGTTCACTATAAATCGGGCTATTCGGCGCTTGCCTCTGCCTCCACAAGCGCCCCGGCGTTCGGCACCTGCGCGCTCCTCAGTTCGAAGCCTTCGCGTTCGGCCACCGGCACCTCGTCCCGTTTCCTGAGCCGCGCCAGCACGAAGAGGGCATAGAGGGCCGCAACGGCCATCGCCGCATAGATGAAGGTTCGTGGCCCGAAGGTCGGCATCAGCAGCGTCACCAGGAGCGGAACCACCGTGGCGGCAGCCGACCAGGCGACCAGCATGGTGCTCGCAAGCGGCACGAAATCGGCCGGATCCGTGCGGTCGTTGGCATGCGCATTGGCGATCGAATAGACGGTCTCGACCGCCCCGGCAAAGAGCGCAAAGACCAGCATCAGAAGGATCAGGTTATCGAAGGAGGCCGACAGCGCGAAGAAACCGGCGGCGAGGATCAGCAGGCAGGTTCCGATCAGCACGAGGCGGCGGTCGATCCGGTCGGACAGCGTTCCCATCGGGTACTGGATGGCGATGAGGCCGAACTGCATGACGAACATCAGGTTTGCGACGTCGCCCTGGCTGACGTCGTTGGCGGCCGCATAGATCGGGGTGAAGCCCTGGACCACCATCGACAGGCCACCGGCGGCGAGCACGCCGATGAAGGCGACCGGCGAATTGCGCCAGACCATGGGGATATCGATGCTGACCTTGGCGGGTGCCGGCGGCGTCGGCAGCCGCGTCAGCCCGATCGGCAGCAGCGCAAGCGCTGTGAAGAAGATGGTAACGAGCGGCGGCAGGTTGCCGTCGGCCGGGATCTGCCCGAACAGCCAGGCGCCGGTGCCGAGCCCGATGACATAGGCCATGTAGAACAGCGCCATCGCCTTGCCGCGCCAATGGTTTGCGCTCGCGTGGTTGAGCCAGCTCTGGGCGATGATGAAGTTGGTGTTGCCGGATGCGCCGTAAAGGCCGCGAGCGAGCACCCACAAGAGTGGATGCATGCCAAGCGCGATCGTCAGCGCCGAGAGAATGACGAGCGCCATCGAGCAGGAGAAGGCGCGGGCGTGACCGACGCGGCGGATCATCGGCCCGGCGATGACGCAGCCGATGAGCCCACCGAAAGCGATCATCGTCACCGCAGCCCCGGGCACCCAGTCCGGTGCATCCGAGCGCGTCAGCGCGAAGGGCACATAGGCGAGCATCATGCCGTTGCCGATTGCCACCGCGGTCATCGAGGCGACGATACTGGCGATCGAGGTCAGCGAGGAGGGCTGCTTTGTCATGTCCGACCTGTCGATGGAGGACCCACCCTGTTACGCGGATGCGGTGGATGAGGACTGTCTAAAGTATTGAAGCGTAAGCTTTTCTCGTATCTGCAGCACGAAGTTGCCACCATAGCCGAAAGACAGCCGCTCCGCTGTCGCCAAAGCGGCATCGCATGCCTGTATTTTCAGTCTTTCGCAGTCTTGACTCCATTATATGAGAAATGCAATCTCAAATAATGGAAAACGTCAACAGCCCCCTCGAACATGCCATCGGCGAACGCATTCGAACCCTGCGCGCGCAGCAAAACCTGACCCTCGACGAACTTGCCGCCAGTTCCGGCGTTAGCCGGGCGATGATCTCGCGCATCGAGCGCGGCGAGGCGAGCCCGACCGCCCAGCTTCTTGCCAGGCTTTGCAGCGCGCTATCGACCACGTTGTCGGCACTCTTCGCCTTCGAAACGAAAGCGGCCTCGCCGCTTGCAAGGCGCGCCGAGCAGCGCCTCTGGCGCGATCCGGAATCCGGCTATCTGCGCCGCTCGGTTTCGCCCGATGGGCTAGGCTCGCCGGTCGATATCGTCGAGGTCGAGTTTCCGCCGGGCGCCCGCGTCGTCTTCGAGCGGCAGCCGACCGATCGCGGCATCACCCAGCACCTCTGGCTGTTCTCCGGCCGGCTGGATTTGACGACCGAATCCGGTTCCCATTCGCTCGGAGCCGGCGACTGCCTTTTGATGGGCCTCGGAGCGGGCCATATCTTCCACAACCCTCACGATGAGCCGGCTCACTACGCCGTCATCCTTTGCCGCACCAAGGTTTGACCATGTCCGATATCCAGATCCGTCTGCTCGATGAAACTCAAGCCCGCGACGCCATCCCAGCGCTTGCCGAGGTGCTGTCCGATTGCGTCGAGGGCGGCGCCTCGGTCGGCTTCATGCAGCCCTATCCGCCGGAAGCGGCACTTGCCTATTGGCGCGGCGTGGCGTCAGCGGTCGCTGCAGGAGAGACGCTGCTGATGGTGGCGGAGGGAGCAGGGCGCATCCTCGGCACGGTGCAGGTCGGCGTCGCGCAGATGCCGAACCAGCCGCATCGCGGCGACCTGAAGAAACTGCTGGTGCATCGCGACGCCCGCGGCAAAGGGCTGGCGCGCCGGCTGATGGACGCGGTCGAACGCGAAGCCGCCACCCGTGGCAAGACGTTGCTGGTGCTCGACACCGCGACCGGCAGCGATGCCGAGGCGATCTATCCGCGCATGGGTTGGGAGCGCGTCGGCGTCATCCCGGATTACGCCATGTGGCCGGAAGGCGGCCTCTGCGCCACGACATTCTTCTACAAGAGGATTGCGGCTTAGGGGTGATCGCAGCTCGGTGACAGGCTGCCTCAGTCGCCGAAACTGCCCCTCACCCTAACCCTCTCCCCGCAGGCGGGGAGAGGGGACGTGCCCGTACGCAACGCTGCCGAGCGGCTATGGCCCTTCAACGGTGCTGGTGTCGAGTCGAGTGAGTGCCGCGTGTCTCCTTCGCCCCGCTTGCGGGGAGAAGGTGGCCGGCAGGCCGGATGAGGGGCATCCACCAAGGTTGCCAAGTCCGAAACCTGCGGTAGGGTACTGGCACCCGCCGATTGCCTCTTCAGGACACCCGCATGCGCATCTTTTTCTCCGAAGACCACAAGCTCCGTGACGCCAAGACCGAACTTTTTGGCGGCGAACTTGTGCCGCCTTTCGAGGCACCGTTTCGCGCCGAGTGGATCCTGGCGGCGGTGAAGGAAGCGGGTTTCCTCGATATTTCAGCGCCCGAGCGCCACGATCTCCACGTCGCCCTCAAGCTGCACGCGCCCGATTATCTCGATTTCCTGGAAACCGCCTGGTCGCGCTGGGTGGCCGACGGTTATCGCCGCGAGGCGATCCCGGCCTGCTTCCCGGCCCGACGCATGCGGCAGCATCCGCCGAGGGACATCGACGGCGCTCTCGGTTACTATTCCTTCGCGGCGGAAACGGCGATCACTGAGGGTACCTACGCCGCCGCCCGCGCGGCGATGGATTGCGCAATCTCGGCGGCCGACCACATCCATGCTGGGAGCCGTGCCGCCTTCGCGCTCTGCCGCCCGCCCGGCCATCACGCCGCGATCGATCTCTATGGCGGTTATTCCTTCATCAACAATGCCGCCTGTGCCGCGCAGCGCTTGCGGGATCACGGCGCGCGGAAGGTTGCTGTGCTCGACGTCGATTTCCACCACGGCAACGGCACCCAGGATATCTTTTACGAGCGCGGCGACGTCTATTTCGCCTCGCTGCATGGCGATCCGGTCGAGGCCTTCCCGCATTTCCTCGGTTTTGCCGACGAGGAGGGCGCCGGTGCCGGGCTCGGAACGACGAAGAACTATCCGCTGCCGCGCGGTACGCTGTTTGACGCCTGGTCGACAGCGATGGCCGACGCGCTCGCGCGCATCGAGGCCTTCGGTGCCGAAGCCCTCGTCGTTTCGCTCGGCGTCGATACCTTCGAGCGCGACCCGATCTCGTTCTTCAGGCTGAAGTCCGAAGATTATCTGCGCATGGGCGAGGCGTTGCGGCGCACCGGCCTGCCGGTCGTCGTCTGCATGGAGGGCGGCTACGGCGTGCCGGAAATCGGCCTCAACGTCGCCAACGTGCTGAGAGGTATTTCCGGCTAGGATTCCGTCATCGGAAAAGCGTTTTGCCACTATTGACCTCAACTATACTTGAGGTCGTACGACTGCTCTCGTTCAAAAAGAGATGAGAGGAAAAGAGCTATGAGCAGTCAATCAAATAGCGTGGCGCCGCTTTACCGCATCAACAAATACACCGTGCCGGCGGAAGCGCGGCCGCAGTTCGTCGAACTGGTCGACAAGACGCTGGCCGTCATCCGCCAGCAGGATGGTTATGTGAAGGACCTGTTCCTGGAGCAGCATGCCGGCCCCGGCCAGTTCGACTTCATCACCATGATCGAATTCGCCAGTGCCGACGTCGCGCCGAAAGTCGCAGCCGCGCTCATCGAGTTCGACCGTCAGCTCGGGCTCGACCGCGAAGCCTTGATGAAGACGCTCGGCATCCGCACCGACTTTGCCAGCTATCGGGCTTTCGGTGGTCTGGCTGCCTAGCGCAATTCCAGGAAAAGTGTGCAGCGGTTTTCCGTCCGGAATTGCGTGCAACAGATAGTAAGAATGAAAAGGCCCGGCAGATTGGCCGGGCTCACCCAATGTCACGGAACGCGTTTCGTCAGGAAACGAAGAATGTCGACAGGCCCTGACCGGCGGCAAAGGCCATATAGGCAAGCACGGTGAAGTAAACCGTCGTCGCGACCAGGAAGAGATAGCCGCCAGCCACCATGAGCCCGTCGCGTTGGATGATGCCGAGCGAGAGAAGCAGGATCGCGATCCCCGGAAGTGTGTTCGACAGCGGGATCAGCCCGAGCGGGAACATCAGGAGAATGCCGCCGGCCATGATCATCAGGCCGTTGAAGCGGTTCATCAGCGCGCCCTGCGTCAGGAAACCGAGACGAGGCCGGACATAGCGGTCGAGCCTGGAAACGAGATCCGCGCCTTTTTGCAGCGTCGGCACCAGCTTCTCGGTCTCGATCCGGCGATCGAGAATGCGCTGCGGCATCCACGGCAGGCGGTTGAGCGTGACCGATATGGAGATCAGGATAATCGCTGCGCCGAAGACCGTGCTGACGCCCGGGATCGATACGGGCAGCAGAAACGGCAGCGTCAGGAGCGCGCACAGCAGCAGGAAGCCCTGTTCGCCGATTTCCGTCATCAGCTCGCGCAGCGTGATCGTCTCGCCGCGGATCGAGGCAATCATGCCATTGAGCGTGTCGCTGAGACTGCGTTGCGTGTCGCCGAACTCGATTGCCATTGGAGCTTGCCTCTCTTTTCTTTGGTGTCCGTCCTATCAAGAGCGTGTGAAGGATCGGTTATTGTGTGCCCTGATCGCCACGCCCGCCACGGGCGAAGCGGCATTTGACGGCAAACCGTGGCCTGAATAGGACGCCTCTTCATCTTCCTGCCGCAATCCGTAGTATGAAGCAAATTCGAGCACCAATGGGGACAACTGATTCCATGATCAAGAAATGCGCCATTCTGGCTGTCGCGGCCATCTATCTTTCGGGATGCACCACCACCGATCCCTATACGGGCGAGCAGAAGATGTCGAACACCGCCGGTGGCGCGCTGATCGGCGCAGGCCTCGGCGCGGCAACCGGTCTGCTGGTTGGCGGCAGTGCCGCAGGACGGCGTGACTCCGCACTCGTCGGCGCCGCGATCGGCGGTCTCGGCGGCGGCCTGATCGGCAACTACATGGACAACCAGGAAGCCGAACTGCGCGCCCAGCTCCAGGGCACCGGCGTATCGGTCACCCGCGCCGGCGACCGCATCATCCTCAACATGCCGTCGAACATCACCTTCGCGACCGACCGTGACCAGGTGATCCCGGCCTTCTACGACACGCTGAACTCGGTGGCGATCGTGCTGCGCAAGTTCAACAAGACGATGATCGACGTTGACGGTCACACCGATGCGACCGGCAGCGCCTCCTACAACCAGGGCCTCTCCGAGCGCCGCGCCGCTTCGGTCGCCAACTACCTGGCGGGCCAGGGCGTCGACCAGCGCCGCATGTCGGCCATGGGCTACGGCAAGGAACGTCCGATCGCATCCAACGGAAGCGAAGCCGGCCGCGCGCAGAACCGCCGCGTCGAAATCTCGATCGCACCGATCAAGGCCTGATCGGCCAAAATCGACGGTTTGCAATAAGAGGGCTGCGCCGTAAGGCGCGGCCCTTTTTCTTGGCCCTCGATCTAGAAACCGTAGCGCAACAGGCGGCCCATCCGGCGAAGCATCGGCAGGGCGCTGACGACATGCGCCGCTATCCGTGCCATTGGCGACAGGCGCGCGACCTGGCCTGAATCATACTCGCTGATCTCGTCGAGCAGGGTCAGGCCGGGCACGTCCCGTTCGAGCGCTCGCGCGTTTTCCAGCCCCCAACGAAGCTCCGCCCCCGTCGCCCGCAAGGACGGGCTCAGCCGCAAGAGCTCGATGCCGAGATGGCTGTAGGCGTCGAAGATGATTTCCCCGCCCGCAAGGCAAGAGGTCAAACGCCGCAAGAGGTCGCGGACATCCTGTTCGAAAAGATAGGGAAACACGCCTTCCGCGACGACGATCGCCGGACGGTCGGCGGGGATGAGGTCGATCCAGTCCCTCTTGGTGATGGAGGACGCGATCATGGCGGTGCCGGGTCGCTCCGGGAAAAGCTGCTGCCGCAGGGCGATCACATCGGGAAAGTCGACGTCGAACCAGCCGACGGACGCGGGTGGGTCGAGCCGCAGCACGCGGGTGTCGAGACCGCAGCCGAGGTTGAGCACGATCGCGTCCGCGTGGCGCCCGATAAAGCCGCGCGTCCAGCGGTCGAGCATGTGGGCGCGCACGGCAATGCCGATGGTCATGTCGTGGCCGGCATCAGGCGGTTTCGGCCTGCCGGCGAGCCGCCTTATCAGATCGGCGGCAAAGTGATCGTTGAGCAGGGAATCCGGGAACGCGCTCTCAGCGGCCTTCGCCTGGAGCGTGACCAGCAGGGTTTCCTGTACGCCGTGAAGGCCGATCGCCTCGGCTTCCATCCTCTCCTCCAAAGGGCGCCGGCATCCTGCCGCGCGCCTTGCATTGCGGGCCGCCATTCCGGGGCGGCCCGCAATGGCACCTATTTGGCCGCCCGTCGCGTCCGCCAGACGCGGCCGGCTGTCAGCACCGCCAGCGCCGGCATCAGCGCGAACAGCCAGAAGAGCCAGCGGGTCGCCATCGCGACGCCCTCCGTCGAAGGCGTTTCGATGCCGGCAAGATTGGCGGTCAGTCCGGCCAGTGCCGCACCGAGCGCTGCGGCGAAGAGCTGGACCGTGGTAATCGAGCTCGACGCCTTCTCCGCTTCGCCCTCCGGCGCAAATTCATAAACGGCCGTCACGATGTGCGGCCAGGCAAAGCCCATGCCGAAGCCGACCGCCATGATGCCGATGCTGAGCGGCGCGGCGATCACCATGAATTCCGATCCTGCCATCGGCATGAACAGCGCAATCAGCGCCAGGCCGACGAAGCCGAAAGCCGGACCGGCAAAGATCGTCCGTTTCGCCCTTTCGCCATGCCAGTGGGCGCTGGTCATCGACCCGGCGGTCCAGCCGATCGACATCAGCGCCGCAATGTAGCCGGCTACCAGCGGCGACAATCCGTGCAGCTCCTGCAGGAGGTACGGCACATAGATTTCCGGCTGCAGGCCGATCATCAGCAGGGTGATCGTAGCATAAAGGGCTGCCAGCGGGGAGGCCGGGGTGAAACTGCCGGAGGGCAGCAGCTTGCCGGTCGCCCGCTTCTCGACGACGAGCAGCGCCAGGAACATGAGGATCGCCGCGCCGACGCACCCTACCTGCTCCGCCGCCGTGGTCAGCGTGCTAGCGATGGAAAGTGCGAGCACGACGGCGACGAGCAGTGCCAGTTGCGCCAAGGGAAGCGGCGTGCGTGCGCCTTCGCCTGCAGCCTTGCGCGGCAAGGTCGAGAAGGCGAGGGTCGCCAGCAGCGCCGTCAGCGGCAAGAGCGACCAGAAGGCGACGCGCCAGGTGGAAAACTCGGCGAACATGCCGCCGATCGCCGGGCCGACCAGCGTCGCCGTGCCCCAGGTGGCCGAAATCAGGCCGATCGCGCGGGTCCAGAGTTCCGGCCGGAAGACCTGGCGGATCACGCCATAAGCCAGCGCATAGAGCAGGCCGCCGCCAAAGCCCTGGATCGCTCGGCCGGCAAGCAGCATCGTCATCGAGGGGGCCGCGGCGCAGAGGAGCGTGCCCAGGCCGAAGACGAGCGCCCCGATCGCGTAGGCGCCGCCGGCGCCGACGGCGCCGAGTAGCCGGGCCGAGAGCGCTGCACCGAGGATCGACGCTGCGACGAAGACGGTCGTGCTCCAGGCGTAATATTCGAGCCCGCCGATCTCGCGCACGATCGACGGCATGATCGTCGTGACGACATAGATGTTGAGCGCGTGCAGCGCGACGCCGCCGCTCAGTACCAGCGAATGCACGGCGTTGCCGCCAGTCAAGAGCGCGCGCCAGCCGGTTTCCTGCTGGGGAGCGGATGTTTTTTCAAGCATGTCAGTACCTCATGCAGCGGTATCGCCGCGAACGTGCGACCGGTCTGGCCGGTGGGGAAGATCACGTTTGCAGGGGCGATGCCGCGAGTATCAGTGGAGCGCAGCCTCGCCGAAATGCGTCAGCTTGTCCGGGTTGCGCATGATGAAGATGTCATCGACGTTTCCGTCGCCGTCATAACCGAAGGCGACCGTCGCGGCGATCTCGTTTTTCGCCTTGTCCCGAAGCACGATGCCGCGGCCGCCATTGATGTCGCCGATTTCCCAGACGTAATGCGCCCAGTATTCGGTGAGCCGGTCGATGATGAAGGCGAGCACCGTTTCCTTGCCCGAGAGCACGCCGAGCACGGTCGCCACCTTGCCGCCGCCGTCGGCCGTCAGCTTCACGTCGGCCGAAAGCAGGGCCGAAAGTCCGGTGACATTGCCGCCTTGGATCGCCTGATGGAAGGCGGACAGAAGCTCGTCCTGTCGTTCACGTGGCGTCTGGTGCCGCGCCTTCTCAAGCCCGATGTTGGTCTTGGCGCGCGACACCAGCTTGCGCGCGGCGGTTTCCTGCATGTCGAGCGTTTCGGCCACTTCCTCATAGGGCTGGCCGAAGATCTCGTGCAGCAGGTAGGCGGCGCGCTCCTTCGGCGTCAACCGCTCGAGCATCAAAAGGAACGCCGTGGTCAGCGACGAGGTCAGCGCCAGCTTTTCTTCCGCGTTGTCGTCGCTTGCCGTGTGGATCGGCTCGGGCAGCCATGCGCCGATATAGTCGACACGCTTGCGATGCGCCGCCTTCAAAAGATCGAGGCAGCGGCGCGTGCAGGCCGTGGTGAGCCAGGCCGCCGGCGTGTCGATCGTCGCGCGGTCGACCTCCTGCCATTTCAGGAACGTGTCCTGCACCGCATCTTCGGCATCGGCCCGCGAGCCGAGGATGCGGTAGGCAAGGCCGAGAAGGCGCGGGCGCGCCTCCTCGAAGATCTGCATGTGCTGCCGGTCGTTCATGTCAGTGCCTCGAGATCTGGATGCGGTTCCAAAGGTTGATCATCGCCACCGTCGCGGTGATGACGCTGATCTCCTTTTCGTTGAAGTGCTGGCGCAGCTCGGCGCGCAGCGGCGCAAAATCGGTGCGCGGCTCAAGCTCGGTCAGCGCTTCGGTCCAGGCAAGCGCTGCCTTCTCGCGCGGCGTGAAATCGTTGACCTGGTCCCAGACGATGATGCGGTCGAGCCGCTCGTTGCTTTCGCCCTCGGTGCGGGATTCCTTGGTATGCATCTTCACGCAGAAGCCGCAGCGGTTGATCTGCGAGGCGCGCAGCTGAACAAGATTGTGGATCGTCCGGTCGATTCCGTGCAGGTCCATGGTCTTGTGCACGTCGGCGAGCGCGCCGAGCACATCCGGGATTTCCTGTTCGTAGCGGACGGCTTTGCTATCGGTCATGGTCTCAACTCCATCGTTGTCGTGTTGCTTATGACCATTTGACGATTGACGCCGGACAGCTGTGACGCGGCTCTCATGATTTTTCTCGCAGGACGCCAAGAAAAATGCATGACCGGAATATTTTGAAGAAGTTTCAATAATTTGGACGGTCGCGATTTCTCGCGGGTGTATCAGGCTTTCGGTGGATAGCTGTGCTCGCCACCGCGAAAATCGGTGACCGTGTAGCAGCCGCCACCATCGGCCGCGATCGTGGCAGCACTGATCACCGCCTTGCCGTGTCCGCCGGGAATGTCGAGGATGTAGGTCGGCTGGCAGAGACCCGAGACCCGGCCGCGCAAGTTGGCGACGAGTGCTTGGCCTTCCTCGATCGACAGGCGGAAATGGCTGGTGCCGGGGGCGAGGTCCGGGTGATGCAGGTAATAGGGCTTGATCCGCGTCTCGACGAAGGCGCGCATCAGGCTGGCAAGGACCTCGGCATCGTCGTTGACGCCCTTCAACAGAACCGATTGGCTGACCATGACGATGCCGGCATCGATCAGCCGGGCGGAGGCGGCACGTGCCTCGTCCGTCAGCTCGCGCGGGTGGTTGGCATGCAGCGCCACATAGGTCGCCTTGCCGCTGGCTTTGAGTGCGGCGATCAGGTCGGCGTCGATGCGTGCCGGCTCGACCACGGGCACGCGGGAGTGGAAGCGGACGATCTTTACATGCGGGATCGGCTTCAACCGTTCCATGAGTTCGGCGAGCCGGCGGGGCGACAGCACCAGCGGATCGCCGCCGGTGAGGATCACCTCCCAGATCTCCTCATGGCTTGCAATGTAGGCGATCGCCGCATCGAGCTCGGCTGGTGCCAGCGTGCCCAGACCCTGCGGCCCGACCATCTCGCGGCGGAAGCAGAAGCGGCAATAGACCGGGCAGACATGCACGGCCTTCAGGAGCACCCGGTCCGGATAGCGATGCACGATACCGGTGACCGGGCTGTGCGGCTTGTCGCCGATCGGGTCCTCGCGCTCTTCGGGAAGCAGGGTCAACTCGGCGGCATCCGGCACGAACTGCCGTGCAATCGGGTCATTGGGGTCGTTGGGATCGATGAGACCGGCGATGGCCGGGCTGATCGCAACCGCATAGCGTTCGGCGACCGCGGCGACCGCCGCCTCCTTGGCCCCATCGATGAGGCCTGTTTCCACCAGCTCGCGCGCGGTCTTGATCGGGCGGTGCACGTTCACGCTCGTGTCTCCGCCACTGGCGCCCAGAGCACCTGATCGATGCGCGACGCACTGGTTGCGAGCATCACCAGCCGGTCGAAGCCGAGCGCGATGCCGCTCGCTTCGGGCATGATCGCGAGCGCCGCCAGGAAATCCTCGTCGAGCGGATAGGTCTCTCCATAGACGCGGGCCTTCTCGGCCATTTCCATATCGAAGCGCCGCCGTTGTTCCGCCGCGTCGGTCAGCTCGCCAAAGGCATTGGCAAGCTCAACGCCGCAGGCATAGAGCTCGAACCGTTCGGCGACGCGCCGGTCGCGCGCGGCGGGACGCGCCAGCGCCGCCTCCGCTGTCGGATATTCATCGAGGATCGTTGCGCGGCCGAAGCCGAGATGCGGCTCGACCTTTTCGACGAGCACCCGGCTGAAAAGATCGGCCCAGGTGTCGTCATGGGCGACCCGGAGCCCGGCGGCGGCAATCGCCGCAGCGAGGGCTTCTCGGTCGGTTTCGCCATCGGCGGCGATCGAAGCGAGCAGATCGATGCCGGCAAAGCGCGCGAAGGCGTCCGCGACACTCAATCGTTCCGGCGTGGCAAAGGGGTCGCAGGCCTGTCCCTGGTAGCTGAACTGCTTCGTGCCCGTCGTTTCCGCCGAAAGCGCCAGGATCTCGGCGCAGTCACGCATCAGCGCCTCGTAGCATTCGCCGGCGCGATACCATTCGAGCATCGTGAATTCGGGATGGTGCAGCGGCCCGCGCTCGCGGTTGCGGTAGACATGGGCAAAGCAGGCGATGCGCTCTTCGCCTGCGGCCAGCAGCTTCTTGCAGGCAAATTCCGGCGAGGTGTGCAGATAGAGCGGATGGCCGGAGCCGTCGTGATTGAGGGCCTGCGTTGCGAAGGCGTGCAGATGCGCTTCGTTGCCGGGCGAGATCTGCAGGGTCGCCGTGTCGACCTCGATGAAATCGCGCGTCTCGAAGAACCGGCGCAACGCCGATTGGATCCGGTTGCGGCCGAGAAGAAACGGGCGCCGGTCGGCATGGACGTCGGGCGTCCACCAGGGTGAGGCATGCGACATGGTCGGTTCAGTCCAGGCTTTCTTCGCGCAGAGACCGGCTCAGGCTGGCTATTTGCGCGAAATTAGGGTAGTGGCGGCGCGAAATCCTTCTTTCCGCGTCCTTCAGGGCCAGTGTTTCCGGCCCGCGGTGTCGCGCATACCTCTGTTACAAGGAAGACTAATGGTCAAGGTCATCGCTTCATCTGTCCGTAAGGGCAACGTTCTCGACGTCGACGGCAAGCTCTATGTCGTGCTTACCGCCCAGAACTTCCACCCGGGCAAGGGCACGCCGGTCACCCAGGTCGACATGCGCCGCATTTCCGACGGCGTGAAGGTCTCCGAGCGCTACCGCACGACCGAGCAGGTCGAGCGCGCCTTCGTCGAAGACCGCGAGCACACCTTCCTTTATGAAGATGCCGAAGGCTTCCACTTCATGAACCCGGAAAGCTACGACCAGCTGGTCATGACCACCGACGACATCGGCGACCTGAAGGCCTATCTGCAGGAAGGCATGGCCTGCATCCTTTCGATCCACGAAGGCCTGGCGATCGCCATCGACCTGCCGCGCCACGTGACCCTCGAAATCACCGAGACCGAGCCGGTCGTCAAGGGCCAGACGGCATCGTCGTCCTACAAGCCGGCGGTTCTGTCGAACGGCGTTCGCACGCTCGTTCCGCCGCACATCCAGGCCGGCACCCGCGTCGTCATCGCGACGGAAGACGGTTCCTACGTCGAGCGCGCCAAGGACTGAGGCGAAAGCCGACATCGCATTGGAGCGGGGACGGTGGCTGAAGCTGCCGTCCCCGTTTTCGTTTCCGGAAACCTGGATGAGCAACCAGAAATTTAAGGGGCGCATTTCGAAAAACGGGTGCTAGGATGCCGGCGCTACGACGCGTGTCACGAGAGGGTCTGCATGTTCCCATTGTCGCATATGATGAAGTCGTTCATTCGCAAGGGTCGCCTGACGGTGATCGATGCCGATGGCAAGAGGCACGTTTTTTCCGGGACTCCCGGTCCCGAGGTGACGATGCGGCTCACCGACAAGAAGCTCTATCGCAGTCTCGTCTTCAATGCGGAACTCGCCGCCGGCGAAGCCTATATGGACGGCACCATGCGCTTCGAGGAGGGCTCCACCCTCCGGGACTTCCTGACGCTGTTTTCGATCAACCGTCTGTCGCTCGGCTCTTACCCGATCCAGAAGGTGCTGCGCGCGGTAAAGATGCGCTTCCGCAAGCGCCAGCAGGCCAATCCCAAGGGCAAGGCGCAGCAGAACGTCGCGCATCACTACGATCTCGGCAACGAGTTCTACAAGCTGTTCCTCGACGAAAACATGCTCTACTCCTGCGCCTATTTTCGCGAGCCGAACGAGACGCTCGAGACGGCGCAGCGCAACAAGCTGAGGCTGCTTGCCTCCAAGCTCTGCCTGGAGCCCGGCATGAAGGTGCTCGACATCGGCTGCGGCTGGGGTGATCTCGCGATGTATCTCGCGCAGCTGGCGGATGTTCAGGTGCTCGGCGTGACCCTTTCCAAGGAGCAGCAGGCGCTTGCCACCGAACGGGCGCGCAAGGCGGGCCTGGCGGACCGGGTACGCTTCGAGCTGAAGGATTATCGCGACGTTGACGGGCCGTTCGACCGGATCGTCTCGGTCGGCATGTTCGAACATGTCGGCGTCCACCACTATGACGAGTTCTTCAAGAAACTGAACGCGCTGATGCCCGACGATGGCCTGGCCGTGTTGCATTCGATCGGACACATGAGCCCGCCCGGCATGGCGAGCTCGTGGCTTCGCAAGTACATCTTCCCGGGCGCCTACTCGCCGGCACTTTCGGAGGTCTTCGAGGTGGTCGAGCGCAACAGCCTCTGGGTCAGCGATCTCGAATTCCTGCGGGTGCACTACGCGACGACGCTTGCCCATTGGGGTGCGCGCTTCGAGGCGAACCGCGACAAGGTGATCGCCCTCTACGACGAGCGCTTTGCCCGCATGTGGGAGTTCTATCTGATCAGCGCCGAGATGATGTTCCGCACCGGCAGCCAGCTCGTCTTCCACATGCAGCTGTCGCGCTCGCGCGATGCGGCGCCGATCGTGCGCGACTACATCACCGATCGTCAGCGCGATTTCATGGCCCGCGAACAGGCGCTCGCGCTCACCCTTTGAACGGGTGATCGCCGTCGCCGTGCCAGCGCAGCCGCTTGTAGTCGAAGCCGAACTCGAGCGTCGGCTTGACGATGGCGAAGAAGGGCGAGAGGTCGAAATCCCTGGGCGTATAGAGCGAATGATGCCGGATGTGCAGGATCTCTTCGCGTGAATAGGTCGATGTTGCCGCCGCCCGCCCGGGCGCGCGGGTGACCTCCGGCAGGATCGGGTAGCGGATCTGCTCGAAGGCGGCAGCGATCAAGGTCGAGCAGATAGCCCGGGTCGGGTCGCCGGAACCGAAGGCCAGCAGGCGCCTGCGCCAGCGCACCGGCACCGGCGGCGTCGGCATGAAATAGCGCAACATGTCGAGGATGTTCTTCAGGTCGTATTTCAATCCAAGTCTCGAGATCATGAAGCCGACGAGCGCCGTGCGGTCGTCGGGCGTCAGCGCGATGGGGCGGCAGATGCGCGTATTGAACGAGGCGTATTTCTTCAGCGGCACCGCGACGCAGCCCTCTCCGATGTTCACTTCGATCAGCTGCGGCCGTTCGATGACGGGCAAGGTCGCCTGATCGAGCGTCAGCGGCATCTGGTCGCCGGCAAAAAAGGCCGCATGCGACCAGGTCGATTGCGTCAGATACTTGATCGCCGCCGATACCTTCTGGTTGCCTTCGATCAGGAGAACGTCACCCGGGCGCAGCGTGCGCGCCAGCGTTTCCTGGTCGGAGGGCGTATAGGGTTCGTAGCCGGACGTCTGCGCCTGCAGGCGCGCGGCGAGCCTGGCGCCGAGACGATCCAGCAGCGTGTCCCTGCTTTCGGAAAGCGGATAGATGGTCCTCATCGAGGCGATCGCTCCGGGGGAGGGAATGAGATTCGCGAGTGGCCGGCATGGTGGCCGAGCCGCGACACTCTGTCGAGCGATTGTTACATGATTGCATGGCTTTGGCCTTGACGGTGGCCTCCCAGATTTCTATTTTAGAATTATTCTAAAGAAGGTTTTCTCCCAATGTTTTCCCGCCTCTTCTCCCGTCCGAAACGCCCGTTCCTTTCCCTGAGCGAGCAGGAAATCCTGGCGCTCGCCATCTCCTCCGAGGAGGATGACGGACGCATCTATCTTGCCTATGCCGACGCGCTTCGGGCGCAATATCCCCACTCGGCAAAGGTGTTCGAGGAGATGGCGGAGGAGGAAAGCCACCACAGGCAATGGTTGATCGACCTGCACGTGGCCCGCTTCGGCAATCGCATCCCGCTGATCCGCCGCGAACATGTGCGCGACTTTCCCGACCGCAAGCCCGATTGGCTGATCGCCGAAATGCCGATCGAGAAGGCGCGCGAGGAGGCCGAAGCGATGGAGGAGACGGCGCACCGCTTTTATGTTCAGGCCGCCGCGAGAACCCAGGATGCGGCGACCCGCAAGCTGCTCGGCGACCTCGCGATCGCCGAGAAATCGCATGAATCGCTCGCCCGGCGGCTTGGCGAAGAGCACACGCCCGAAGACGTGCGCGCCGAGGAGGATCAGACCTCGCGCCGGCAGTTCATCCTCACTTACGTTCAGCCCGGTCTCGCCGGCCTGATGGACGGCTCGGTCTCGACGCTGGCGCCGATCTTCGCCGCCGCCTTTGCCACCCAGGACACCTGGCAGACCTTCCTCGTCGGTCTCTCGGCCTCCGTCGGCGCCGGCATCTCCATGGGTTTCACCGAAGCCGCCCACGACGACGGCAAGCTTTCAGGGCGCGGCTCGCCGATCAAGCGTGGCCTTGCCTCAGGTATCATGACCGCGCTCGGCGGTCTCGGCCATGCGCTGCCCTATCTGATCCCGCATTTCTGGACGGCGACAGTAACGGCAGCGGTGATCGTGTTCTTCGAATTGTGGGCGATCGCCTTCATCCAGAACCGCTACATGGAAACGCCGTTCCTCAGGGCCGCGTTCCAGGTGGTGCTCGGCGGTGGTCTGGTGCTGGCAGCCGGTATCGTGATCGGCAACGCGTGACGCGTATAGCAGCCACGAAAAAGGGCCGGTTCGACCGGCCCTTTTTGAAACTCATCGCTTTGCCTTGAGGTCAGTTGCCGACCGAGCCGACGACGATCTCCGCGCCGTTCTGGATGGTAACCCAGCGGCCGCTGTGGTTCGAGGCCTGGCGCTTCAGGTAGCGATAGGGCGTGTTGGTCCAGAGCTTTACGCCGTTTTCGAGATTGTCGAGAATGAAGTCGCCCTGCGCGGTGCGCACGGTCAGCACCGCATGGCCTTCGCCATCGGGCTTGCGCACCACGGTGATCAGGAGGTCGCTGGCCGAGAAGCCCTTGCTCATCAGGCGCTTGCGCTTTTCGAGCACGAAGTCCTCGCAGTCGCCGGCATTGTCAGGATAGGACCAGACTTCGTCCCTGCCGTGCAGTTCCAGGTCGGTGATCGGCGTGATCTCGCGGTTGACGGCGGCATTCACCTGCCGGATGGCGGCCCAGCCGCGTTCGGTCACACGCGCCGCCACCGTGCCCTTGGAGCGCACATTGCACTCGCTCTTGTACGTCTGGCAGAATTCGTAGTGGCCGATCGGCTGCGATGTGGCGGAGCCGGTCTGCATCCATGGAGACGACCCTGCCTGTGCAGGAATTGCCGTGTTTGCTGAAATGAAAAGTGCGCAGACTGCCGCGATACTTCCCTTAACCCCAGTCCAAGACGCCATACAAGTCCCCTGCGACGCGGTATGCCGGACGCTATTTGTCCGGACGTATTCGCGCAATCCTGAGTTGAAGGCAGCTTGTTTAGGTTCGTCCCCGGCGCTGCTCTAATCGTTAATAAAGAGTTAATAGCGTCGGCGCTTGAGAGTCAATCGCCGGAATCGGGACATCGGGTTTTATGGTTAAAGGCGGGGCTGCAGGCGCGCAAAAGCCTTGCATCCTGGGCGGTTCACGGCACAGGGCGGTTTCTTGGACAGGGGGAGGTGGAAGGGCGGGTGTTTTCCCGCCCTGGGCTCAGGCGAGCATCGTGCCGATCGCCTGTTTCATTTTAGCAATGTCTTCTTCGCGCGAGAGGCGATGGTCGCCGTCGCGAATGAGCGTCATGACGACGTCGTCGGCGGGCAGGTGTTCCATCAGCCGCAAGGCGTGGGTATAGGGCACGTCGGGGTCGCGCATGCCCTGCAGGATGTGCACCGGGCAGCCGGTCGTGATCGTGCCGTCGAGCACCCGGTTGGCCCGCCCGTCCTCGATCAGTGCGCGGGTGAAGATGTTCGGCTCGGGGCTGTATTCGGAGGGCTCCTCGAAATAGCTGCGCTCGGCAAGCGAGGTTCTCTCGGCGTCCGTCAGGTTGGGCTCGATCAGTTCGGCGGTAAAGTCCGGTGCCGGCGCGATCAGCACGAGACCGGCGACGCGGTTTGCGTCGCCCCGGCGCCTGAGCTCCTGGATGGCCCGTAGCGCCACCCAGCCGCCCATCGATGAGCCGATCAACACGACACGCCCCGGTGCCGCCTGATCGATGACCGCAAGGCTTTCCTCCAGCCAGCGCGAGATCGTGCCGTCGGTGAAGGCCCCACCGGAAGCGCCGTGGCCGGAATAGTCGAAGCGTACGCAGGCAGCGCCCCGCTCCATGGCGTAGCGTTCGACCTCTACCGCCTTGGTGCCGGTCATGTCCGAGCGATAGCCGCCGAGCCAGACGAGCGTCGGCTGCCCGGATGGCTTGTCGGCGTGCCGCACGCGCATCGCGATCCTGCGCCGGGCCTCCGCCGCGCCGACCTCGATGAAGCTGATTTCCGTCTCGGCTGGCGTATTCTGCATGCAAATTCTCTCCAGGGGCCGGTTTCGCGGGTGATTTTCTTTCTAAAACAGATTCGTCTTGCTATCGACAGGTGGTGATTTTCCCTGCAAGCCGTGCTATTGACTCTGGCGCCGCAATTCACACATTGCCGTCGGTGACAGATTCAGGCGCTTCGTTTGGGATCGCGCCGGCGAACGAATTAAACAACATTTTTGGAAATAGCTCGAGGAGAGTACGACCATTCGCAGACCGTTCAAAGCGGACGCCCCCGTCAAGGAGGGGCCGCGCTCAAACAAGGAAATCCGGGTTCCCCGGGTTCAGCTTATCGATGCCGAAGGCCAGAACATCGGCGTCGTTCCGATCGACCAGGCGCTCCGCATGGCGGACGAGGCCGGTCTTGATCTGGTGGAAATCGCGCCGAACTCCGAACCACCGGTGTGCAAGATCCTCGATCTGGGCAAGCTGAAGTTCGCCAACCAGAAGAAGGCGGCCGAAGCGCGCAAGAAGCAGAAGATCGTCGAAATCAAAGAAATCAAGATGCGCCCGAACATCGACACGCACGACTATGACGTGAAGATGCGGGCGATGAACCGGTTCTTCGAGGACGGCGACAAGGTCAAGGTCACGCTGAAGTTCCGCGGTCGTGAGATGGCGCACCAGGAACTGGGCATGAAGCTTCTGCTGCAGGTCAAGGACGACACCCAGGCGATCGCCAAGGTGGAAGCCGAGCCGAAGCTCGAAGGCCGCCAGATGATGATGGTTCTCGCGCCGCGCTAAGCGCTTGCCGCCCATCCGTCGAAATCGACGAAAGCCGCCTCCGGGCGGCTTTTTTCGTTGCGGGATCCTTCGCGCTTTCCTGACAGAATGCTGACAATTGCCCTCAGCGAGCTGTCAGCCGTCCAGTGCCATTCTCTCCGCATCACATCGGGAGAAGGAGCCGAGATCATGACTTCAGTACTGCGCAAGGCCTTGCTCGTTTCTACGGTCGCCGTCTGCGGCCTCGTTTCGGCGCCGATCGGCGCGTCGCTCGTTGCCGGCGGTGCCGCGCATCCCTTCTCGACCATGGCCTTCGCCGACGATGACGACGATGACGACGACAACGGCGGCCGTGGTGGTGGCAATGACGACCGCGACGACGATCGAGACGACGACCGAGACGATGACGATCATCGTGGCCCCGGTCACCGCGACGACGACGATGACGGCTTCGACGACATCGATGACGACTTCGACGATGCCCGGGATGATCATGAGATCGAACTGCGGGTTACAGACGAGAGCCTGCGGGGCCTGCGCAATGGCTCGCTGGTTGCCGTCGACAATCTCGGCCGGGTGCTTGAGGTCGAGGTGGAATACGAACGGGGCGTTCGCGTCGTCACGGTCGAGCCGCACGACAGCGATATCCGCCGCAATCCCGGGCCGATCGGCAGCGTCTCCATCCGGCCGGCGTTCTGACCCGGTTGCAATTTGCCCGGCGCATTCGCCCCACACCATGCGCCGGAGCAAAGGTCGGCCGTCACCAGCCCGCCCGGCGGCCCGACCCGGCAAGCGCATACCCTCTGTGCCCTATACGGCGCTGGGGGTATGCGCGTCGCTGGCGTTCCGGCGAAGCCTGGCATAGGTTCGCCCCGGCGAATGTTCGCGGCCCTGCCGCAGGACAGCCCTCCCGCGGCCTGTCCGCAAGCGCATTGGGAAGACGCAGCCGGACCTGAGGAGCCGCCGCGACAGGATGAAGCCATGGCGATGACACGACGAGATCTGATCGCGCTCTTTTGCTGCTCGCTCCTGCTTTCGCTCGCGCCGCAGCCCGGCGGCATGGCGGCTCTCGCCAAGGATGACGACGACGATGATGACGGCGGCTCGCATGGTGGCGGCGGCGGCCACGGAAACGATGATGATGATGACGACGATGACGACGACGCGGATGATGAGGATGATCTCGGTCAGGGAGGTGCCAGCCTCCGGAGCGACCAGGAGCGCGCCCGCGCCGGCGTCGAAAAGGGCGACATCCTGCCGTTGAAGGAGGTTCTCCGGCTGATCGACGAAGACAGATACGGCGCGGTCATCGCGGTCGATCTCAAGCGATCAGGCGGCAGCGAGATTTACCGGCTGCGCACCCGCGACAGCCAGGGCACGATCCGCAATCTGCGCATCAATGCACGGACAGGCAAGTTCGTGAACCTATTCGGTTTCTAAAGGAGCGGCATGCGGATTCTTCTGGCTGAGGACGATCCCCACATTGCGGCCCATGTGGCAAGCCGGCTGGAGGCGGAAGGTTATGGCGTCGATACGCTCGCCCATGGCCCTGATGTCTGGGAGCAGGGGGAAAGCGGCAATTACGCCTTGGTCATCCTCGATCTCGGCCTGCCGGGCATGGACGGGCTGTCGATCCTGAAGCGCTGGCGGCAGGCGGGACTGGAGACGCCGGTCCTGGTCCTGACGGCGCGCGGCTCCTGGATGGAGCGGGTCGACGGTTTCGATGCCGGGGCGGATGACTATCTGCCGAAACCCTTCCGGGCCGAGGAGTTGCTGGCGCGGCTGCGCGCTCTTCTGCGACGCGCCGGCCCTCGTATGCAATCGGTGCGCGTAGCCGGGCGCTTCACGCTCGACGAGGCCGGGCGCCGGGTGACGTTCGACGGCCAGCCGCTTGATCTCAGCCCGCTGGAATACCGCATGCTCGCGCTGCTCGTCGAACGCAAGGGCCAGGTGGTCACGCCGCTCGAACTGGCAAGCCATGTTCAAGGTCGCGACGACGATGCCGCCAAGAATGCGGTGGAAGCGATGATCGCCCGTCTGCGCAGGAAGACGGAAAGCGGTGCGATCGAAACGCGGCGCGGATTTGGCTACGTCCTGCCGGATGGTGGCGCGTGATCCGCTCGTTGCGGCTGAGGCTCGCGATCGGCGCGTCGATAGCCATCGGCCTGGTTCTGCTGGTGGTCTGGCTTTCCTTGAGCAGGCTTTTCACCGACTATGTTGCCGGGCGCTACCGCGCCGAAATGGCGACGCTCGTCGATACCGTTGCCGCCCAGGTGCGGGTGCGCAACGGTGAACTCGTGCTGCCGCGCGAGCCCGCCGACCCGCGCCTGAGCCTGCCGGCCGGCGGCCGCTACTGGCAGCTCGACCGCGACGGCGGTGCTCCTCTGCGTTCGCGCTCCCTGTGGGATACGGTGATCGATGGCGATCGCCCGTCGGCACCGCATCACCTGGGCTTCCTCGAAGCGGAGGGGCCGGACGGCGCGCCGATCCTGGTCTACCGGCAAGCGCTGGCGCTCGGCGAAGGAGCGGACGCCAAGCGCTTCGCGGTTGCTGCCGGCTTTGCGCGCGGCGAACTCGATGATGCGCTTTCAGCCTTTCACGGCCGTATCCGGCTGATGCTGCTGGCTACGGCCGCCGTGCTTGCCGGCGCCGCGTTCCTGCAGGGCGCGCTCGGTCTTCTGCCTCTGGTGCGATTGAGGGAACGCGCCGCCCGCGTCCGGTCCGGCGAGGAGAAGGATTTCGGCCTGGCCGGGCCGAGCGAAGTGCAGCCGCTCGTCAGCGAAATCAATCTTCTGCTTGCCGAGCGCGCGACCGCGCTGGCACAGGCCCGGGCGCGCGCCAGCGACCTCGCCCACGGCCTGAAGACGCCATTGACGGTGCTTGCGCAACTCGCCGAAGGCCTGCCGCGGGAACAGCGCGAGATCGCGCTCGAACAGGTCGATCTCGTACGCCAGCGCGCCGACCGCCAGCTCCAGGCGGCCCGCATGGGCGTCGAGCGCATGGCGACGACCTTGATCGCCGATCTCGGCAACAAGCTGGTCAGTGTCCTGCGTCCGGTGACCGCCGAGCGCGGCGTCGCCTGGGAGGTCGACATCGATCCGTCGCTCTCGCTCGACGTCGATCCGGCCGACCTTGCCGAATGTCTCGGCAACCTGCTCGACAATGCCGCCAAATGGGCGCGGACGCGCATCCGCCTTTCGGCGGTGGTGGTCGACGTGCGCGTGCGGATCACCGTCGGCGACGACGGGCCGGGCATTGCCGAGCGCGACCGCAAGCAGGCGCCGCGCCGCGGGGCCCATGGCGCCGATGCCGGGACGGGCCGCGCTTCGGGCAACGGCCTGGGGCTGGCGATCAGTGCCGATATAGCGGAAGCCTACGGCGCGACCATGTCGCTCGGGCAGTCGGTCCTCGGCGGTCTCGAGGTCGCTTTGATTTTCGACCTCGGCGGCGGCGGCCGTCGCCCGCGTGATCCGGTTTAGGCACAATGCGTCGTCGCAAAGGCCGAATGCGCAGGAGGCGGACGTACTCGATCGCCGCTTGCAGCGCGCCTTTTCGATTCCCCAGTTGCGCTTTTCGGGATGTGCGGTTATAAGCCCCCGTCCGAACGGTCCGGCAGGGCATGCCGTGGCCGTTCTTAACGCTGGAAATGGACCTCGTCTGTCCGTTTCGCATTCTTAAGAACAATGGAGTAGCAAAATGCCCAAGATGAAGACGAAATCGTCTGCCAAGAAGCGGTTCAAGATCACCGCAACCGGCAAGGTTCGTGCAGCGGCTGCTGGCAAGCGCCACGGCATGATCAAGCGTACCAATAAGTTCATTCGCGACGCGCGTGGAACCATGGTTCTCGCCGAGCCCGACGGCAAGAAGGTCGTCAAGAACTATCTGCCCAACGGTCTCTAAGACTTTCAGGCATATTGGACACGTTAAGGAGATCATGACATGGCACGTGTAAAACGCGGCGTTACCGCCCACGCAAAGCACAAGAAGACGCTGAAGGCAGCCAAGGGCTTCTACGGCCGTCGCAAGAACACCATCCGCGCCGCCAAGGCAGCGGTTGACCGTTCGAAGCAGTACGCTTACCGCGACCGCAAGGTCAACAAGCGCAACTTCCGCGCTCTCTGGATCCAGCGTATCAACGCTGCCGTCCGCGAATTCGGCCTGACCTACGGCCGCTTCATCGACGGCCTGAACAAGGCTGGCATCGAAGTCGACCGCAAGGTTCTGTCCGACATGGCTATCCATGAGCCGGCAGCATTCGGCGCTCTCGTCGAAGCTTCCAAGAAGGCGCTCGCCTACCTCAAGGAAGCCGGCACGGCAAACGAGTTTGAAAGCGCTGTTCGTTAAGCCAGCGTTTTCCCAAAATCGTTTTTGAAATTAGTTGGGAAACCCGCGCTGGCAGGGCTGGCGCGGGTTTTTCTTGTTGTACGGGACGAAAGTGTACCACGATCGAAGGGGACCATCGGCGGTCCCGGAGCTTGATGACGACGATATGAGGGCTCTGCTGGCAGCGCTTGCCGCCGGCCGGGGGCGCGTCGAGCGCTGCGATCTCAAGGATCGGATGGTTTGGATCAAGCGCTATCGGCGTCCCGGCCCCCGTCTTGCTCTGCGTGCGCAGGCGTTCGTCGCCCGGCTCGGCGGCGTCCCGGTGCTATCGCCATCGCCGCTTCTTGACGTCGAGGGCATGATCGAGCGCGAAGTTCGCCAGATCGCGACCTTCTCCGCGGCCGGTTTCTTGACGCCGGACGTCGTTTACCGTGGGCCGAAGGTGCTGGTTCTCTCCCACCTTGGCCTGCCCGTCAGCAAACATATGGGACCGCTGCGCGACAGCGACGCCGACGCACATGACCAGCTGCTGGTGCGTTGTGCTGCGGAACTCGGGCGCCTGCACCGCGCGGGCCTCTGCCATGGACGTCCGCATCCGCGCGATTTCATCCTTGAGGGCGGCGAGTTCGGTTTCCTCGATTTCGAAGAAGTGCCCGCGAGCGTGATGCCTCTGGCGACCGCCCAAGCGCGTGACCTCTGGCTCCTGTTCCTGCAGGTGGCGAGCCGTGCCTTGCAACCGGAAACCCCGGCCGCGGCCTTTGCCGCCTGGAAACGCGCAGCTCCGGCGGAAGCCAACAGGGCACTCGCTGAGATCATGCCGCTCTTCATCCGCTTCCTGCCGCTGGCGCGCTTCCTGCTGCGCATCCGGCAGGGCAACGACATCATCCGCTTTATCGCTGCGACGGACTATCTGGCGGGTGCAACCCAATCACATTCCTGAAGACAAGAACCGATATAGAACCGAACCCATTCCCGCATCGAGGCAGGACAGAATGAGCGAACTGGAAACACTGGAACGGACACTGCTGGCGGACATCGACGCCGCTGGCGACGAAGGATCGATCGAGGCTGTGCGCGTCAACGCGCTCGGCAAAAAGGGCTCGATCTCCGAGCTCCTGAAGACGCTCGGCACCATGACGCCGGAGGAGCGCCAGACCCGCGGCGCCCAGATCAACGCGCTGAAGAGCACGGTCGCCGACGCGATCGCCGCCCGCAAGTCGGCGCTGAAGGACCAGGCGATCGCCGAGCGTCTGGCCCGCGAGACCGTCGATATCAGCCTGCCGGTGCGCTCGTCGCCGGCCGAGCGCGGCCGCATTCATCCGATCAGCCAGATCGTCGACGAGATCACCGCGATCTTTGGCGACATGGGCTTCTCGATCGCCGAAGGTCCTGACATCGAGACCGACTACTACAACTTCACGGCGCTGAACTTCCCCGAGGGCCATCCGGCTCGCGAGATGCACGACACCTTCTTCTTCAATCCGGACGAGAAGGGTGAGCGCAAAGTGCTGCGCACGCACACCTCGCCGGTGCAGATCCGCACGATGGAAGCGCAGAAGCCGCCGATCCGCATCATCATCCCCGGCAAGACCTACCGCCAGGATTCCGACGCGACCCACTCGCCGATGTTCCACCAGGTCGAAGGCCTGGTGATCGACAAGGCGGCGAATGTCGCCAACATGCGCTGGGTGCTGGAAGAGTTCTGCAAGGCTTTCTTCGAGGTCGACCAGGTGACGATGCGCTTCCGCCCGTCGTTCTTCCCCTTCACCGAGCCGTCCTTCGAGGTCGACATCCAGTGCGACCGCTCCGGTCCGATCGTCAAGTTCGGCGAAGGCACCGACTGGATGGAGATTCTGGGCTGCGGCATGGTGCATCCGAACGTGCTGCGCGCAGGCGGCCTCGACCCGGACGAGTACCAGGGCTTTGCCTGGGGCATGGGCCTCGATCGCATCGCCATGCTGAAGTACGGCATGCCGGACCTGCGTGACTTCTTCAACGCCGACGTTCGCTGGATGACCCATTACGGCTTCCGCCCGCTCGACATGCCGACGCTGTTCGGTGGTCTTTCGGCCTGATCGCGAAAAATTAGGACACAGGTGAAATCATGAAATTCACGCTTTCCTGGCTCAAGGACCACCTTGAAACCGACGCTTCGCTGGAAGAGATCTGCGCGCGCCTGACGATGATCGGGCTCGAAGTGGAAGATGTCGACGACAAGGCCGCCTTCAAGCCCTTCGTCATCGCCAAGGTCGTTTCGGCCGAGCAGCATCCGAACGCCGACAAGCTGCGCGTGCTGATGGTCGATACCGGCTCCGGCGCTCCGGTCCAGGTCGTCTGCGGCGCACCGAATGCGCGCGCCGGCCTCGTCGGCGCCTTCGCCGCACCCGGCACCTACGTGCCCGGCATCGACGTGACGCTCGCCGTCGGCACCATCCGTGGCGTCGAAAGCCGCGGCATGATGTGCTCGGAAAAGGAGCTGCAGATCTCCGAGGATCACAACGGCATCATCGACCTGCCTGATGATGCGCCTGTCGGCACGAGCTATGCTGCTTACGCCGGCCTCGACGATCCGATGATCGAGATCAACCTCACCCCGAACCGCCCGGACTGCACCAGCGTCTATGGCATCGCCCGTGACCTCGCCGCCTCCGGCCTCGGCACGCTGAAGGCGCGGCCTGCACCGTCCTTTGCCGTCGACGGCGAAACACCGGTGAAGCTGACGCTCGACCTCGACGAAGACGCCCATCTCTGCCCGGGCTTCTCGCTGCGACTTGTGCGCGGCGTCAAGAACGGCCCGTCGCCGAAGTGGATGCAGCAGCGGCTGCTGGCGATCGGCCTGCGCCCGATCAACGCGCTGGTCGACATCACCAATTACATGACCTTCGACCAGGGCCGGCCGATGCACGTCTTCGACGCCGCCAAGGTCAAGGGCAACCTGACGGTCCGCCGCGCCAGGGACGGCGAGACGGTGATGGCGCTCGACCAGCGCGAATACAAGCTCGGCCCCAACAACGTCGTCATCGCTGACGAAAAGGCGATCGAGTCGATCGGCGGCGTCATGGGGGGTGAGCATTCCGGCTGCGACGAGAACACTACCGACGTCTTGATCGAGTCCGCACTCTGGGATCCGATGAACATCGCCAAGACCGGCCGCACGCTCGGCATCATCACCGATGCGCGCTACCGCTTCGAGCGCGGCGTCGATCCGGAATACATGGTGCCCGGTCTCGAGCGCACCACCGCGCTGGTGCTCGAACTCTGCGGTGGCACGGCTGCCAAGGCCGAAGTGGTCGGCTATGCCGGCTACCAGCCGAAGGTCGTCGACTTCCCGGTTTCCGAAGTGAAGCGGCTGACCGGCCTCGAAGTCTCCTCCGAAGAGAGCGTCTCGATCCTGCAGAAGCTCGGCTTCGGCGTCGAAGGTTCCGGAGCGCGCTTCAGGGTGTCGGTTCCGTCCTGGCGTCCGGATGTCGACGGCAAGGCCGATCTCGTCGAAGAGGTCATGCGCATCCACGGCGTCGACAACATCGTCGCTGCCCCCTTGCCGAGCCATGGCACCGTCAACGGCAAGATCCTGACGACGCTGCAGATCCGCACCCGCCTTGCCAAGCGCGCGCTTGCCGGCCGCGGCATGCTGGAAGCGGTCACCTGGTCATTCATCTCGGAAGAGCAGGCGAAGCTCTTCGGCGGTGGTGCGCCGGCGCTGAAGCTGGCCAATCCGATCGCTTCCGACATGTCGGACATGCGCCCGTCGCTGCTGCCGGGCCTTTTGACGGCTGCCCAGCGCAATGCCGACAAGGGCTTCGGCGACGTTGCGCTCTTCGAAGTCTCGGGCACCTATGAAGGCGACACGCCGGACGCCCAGCGCCGCGTTGCCGGCGGCATCCGCCGCGGCACGGCCTCGCTCAACGGCGCCGGACGTCTTTGGTCGAACGCGGCCAAGGGCGGCGGCAAGCCGGTCGACGTCTTCGATGCCAAGGCCGACGCGATCGCCGTGCTCGAAGCCTGCGGTGTGCCGATGGGCAACGTCCAGTTCGAGCCGGGTGGTCCCGCCTGGTATCATCCGGGCCGCTCCGGCACGATCAAGCTCGGCCCGAAGATCGTTCTCGGTACCTTCGGCGAGTTCCATCCGAAGACGCTCGAAGCGCTCGACGTTTCGGGCGCGCTCTCAGGCTTCGAGATCTATGTCGACGCCATGCCCGAACCGAAGAAGAAGGCGACCCGCACCAAGCCGGCGCTCGACCTTTCGCCGTTCCAGGCGGTCAAGCGCGACTTCGCCTTCGTCGTCGACAAGGCGGTGGAAGCCGGCGCCATCCTGCGTGCCGCCTCCGGTGCCGACCGCAAGCTGGTGACCGGCGT
Source organism: Ensifer adhaerens (assembly GCF_002007205.1). Lineage (GTDB taxonomy): Bacteria > Pseudomonadota > Alphaproteobacteria > Rhizobiales > Rhizobiaceae > Ensifer > Ensifer adhaerens_D. The sequence goes on along the minus strand of NZ_LAZS01000006.1, from coordinate 892,098 downwards.
CAGCGTCTTCGACGTCTTCGAAGGTGCGTCGCTCGGCGAAGGCAAGAAGTCGATCGCCATCGAGGTGACCATCCAGCCGGTCGAGCGCACGCTGACCGACGAGGATTTCGAGGCGCTCACCGCCAAGATCGTCGCCAATGTGACGAAGACGACCGGCGGCGTTCTGCGCGCCTGATCCGATCGACAAAACGGATACCGAAAGGGCCGCTGCACTGCAGCGGCCCTTTTCGTTGCGGCCTATTGCGCCCGCTGCATCAGTTCGATGCGATTGCCGAAGGGATCGCTGGCATGGCACCTGCGGTAGCCGGCAAGCGGCTCATCCTCGGTGATCGCCACACCGCCGGCTTCGAGCCTGAGGATCATCCGCTCGAGATCGTCGACCAGGAAGGCCGGATGGGCCTTGCGCGCCGGCACGAACTCCCGGTCGATGCCGAGGTGCAGGCGGATGCTGCCCTGCTCGAACCAGCAGCCGCCACGGGCAAGAAGATTGGCCGGCTTGGCAACCTCCGTCAGCCCCAGCAGTGCGCCGTAAAAGCCGCGCGCCCGGTCTTCGCCGCCTTCAGGCATCGCGAGCTGCACATGCTCGATGGCGATGAGACGGCCGGTCGTGGTTAGGGGAGCGGGTGCCGGTTCCGTCATCCGGCGTGCAGGTGGTAGATCTTGTTGACGATCAGCCAGCGGCCGTCGATCTTGACCAACGACAGATAGTCGGAAAAGCGCTCGCCGGCGAAGCTGTCGACGACTTTCACGGTGGCCGCATCGCCGGTGATGTCGATCATCTGCACGTCCATTTCCGGCTGGCTGCCGGGCGGCGAAGCGCCGGTGTCGAGAATAGCCTTGATGAAGCCGTCACGCGTCATCCATTCGAGCGCGCCCTTGTAGTTTCCGATGATCGCGGCATCGGGATGGAAAGCCTTGCGCAGCGCCCCCTCGTTGGCAAAGGCCATGCCATCCACATAGAGGTGCACCACTGCACTGATCGCTTGCTCGTCGGACATCCCGCTCCTCCCCGGTTGCTTGTAGCTCAGAGGTAGTGCGTTCAGCGGGAATTTCGATGGGCATTCTCTCCGCTCCAGGAAGCGGAGAGAATTTTTGGCTCAACGATTGGTCAGCGCCAGCGAGGCGTCCGTGTAGCGTTTGCCGGCGACCAGGGCCGGGGAGAGGGTGTCGCCGAGCCGGCGAGCCTCGTCGGCCGTGAGGCTGATATCCGCCGCCGCCGCGTTCTGCTCCAGATGGTCGAGCTTGCGGGCGCCGGGGATCGGCACGATGAAGTCACCCTGGTTGATCACCCAGGCGAGCGCGAGCTGGGCGGCGGTCACGCCTTTCTCCTCGGCCAGCGCCTGCAGCGTCTCGACCAACCGGACGTTGGCATCGAAGTTCTCCGCCTGGAACCGCGGCAGCGAGCGGCGGAAGTCGTCGGCCTCCAGATCCTCGGCCTTGCGGATGGCGCCGGTCAGCATGCCGCGTCCGAGCGGGCTGTAGGGCACGAAGCCGATGCCGAGTTCGCGGCAGGTGGCAAGCACCTCTTCTTCAGGATCGCGCGTCCACAGCGAATATTCGCTCTGCACGGCGGCGATCGGATGAACCTTGTGGGCCCGACGGATGGTGGCGGCACTTGCTTCGGAGAGCCCAAGCGCCCGCACCTTGCCCTCGCGCACCAGTTCGGCCATGGCGCCGACAGTGTCTTCGATCGGCACCTCGGGATCGACGCGGTGCTGGTAGTAGAGGTCGATGACATCGACGCCGAGCCGCTTCAACGAGGCTTCCGCCACCGCCTTCGCCTGTTCCGGCCGGCCGTCGACGCCTTTGATGGCCTGGGCGGCGGGCACGCCTTTTTCGATGCGGAAGCCGAATTTGGTGGCGATCGTTACCTTGTCGCGCACGGCGCCGAGCGCCTTGCCGACGAGCTTTTCGTTTTCGAACGGACCGTAAACTTCGGCCGTGTCGAAGAAGGTGATTCCGAGATCGACGGCGCGGTGAAGCGTGCGGATCGATTCCGCCTCGTCGGCGGCGCCATAGGCGAAGCTCATGCCCATGCAGCCGAGGCCGATGGTGGAGACGGTAAGTTCAATCCCGAGTTTGCGGGTCTTCATGTCGTTTCCTTTCGGGTGATACGCGTCGGAAACGCGCTGGGAGGGCACGTCTGGTGTCCAATGCGTGAACTCGTGGCTGGGTCCGTCGCGGCACTTCGTGGCCAAGCGATGGATTCCCTCTGCCAACGCTGACGAGATCCTCGCTGCGTCCTGACGTTGGCGACACAGAGAGAATAGGCCCGTACGCGTCGGCTGAAAATCACTGTCAATTCTCACGGGCTGTTCTATTATTTCGATCAATGAACAGAACGCAGCTCTCCCAACTCGCGGTATTGGCCGCCGTTGCCGCCCATGGCAGCTTTCGCGGCGCTGCGCGGGAACTCGGCGTGGCGCCGTCGGCCGTCAGTCACGCCGTCGGCAGCCTGGAGGCGAGCCTCGGCATTCGCCTGCTGGCACGCACCACCCGCAGCGTCGCGCCGACGGAGGAGGGCCGCCGCTTGTTGGAAAGGCTGGCGCCGGCACTGGAAGAGATCGCCCATGCATTGGAAGCGGCCGCTGATGCCCGCGAGCGTCCCGCCGGCAATCTCCGCATCACCGCGCCGCGTTTTGCCGCGGATCTCATTCTCGCGCCGCGGCTCGGGACCTTCCTCGATCTCTATCCCGAGATCGTGCTCGAAATCGCCAACGAGGACGGTTTCACCGATATCGTCGAGGAGGGCTATGACGCCGGCATCAGGCTCGGCGAGAGCCTGGAGGCCGACATGATCGCGGTAAAGGTCGGGCCGGAGCTCGAAAGCGCCGTTGTCGCATCACCCGGCTATTTCGAGCGTCATGGGCGGCCGCAGCATCCGCGCGATCTCGCGGCACATCGCTGCATCCGCCGGCGTTTTTCCAACGGCACACTCTATCGCTGGGAGTTCGAGAAGGATGGCGAGGAACTGACGGTATCGGTCGAGGGGCCGCTGATCCTCGGCGAGGACCGTCCGATCATCAAGGCGGCAATGGGCGGGGCCGGCCTCGCCTATCTCTTTCTGTCCCGTGTCGAGACCGCGATCGCCGAAGGCAAGCTGCAGCGCGTCATGGAGGACTGGTGCGCACCCTATGCCGGTCCCTATCTCTATTATCCGAGCCGGCGGCAGATGCGGCCGGCGCTGCGCGCCTTCATCGATTTCTTCCGCCACAGCGGCTAGCCGCCGGTGCGAAATCGGGTGTCCTGGCAGGGCAAGAACTGGAATACCTGCGGTTTGGTCCACGCGTCCATTGAGACGAGAAGGAAAGACGATGAAGAAGCCCGGCTCGATGAAAGGCCTTGAAGATCTCGGCCGGGTGCGGCTTTCCCGAAACTTCTTCTTCCGCGATTTCCTGCATTCGGAGATCGCCGATTTCTACCGCATCCCGAACATTCCCGATGATCCGGACCTGGCGATCGAGGCAGGACGCCGCCTCTGCGAGGAGTTGTTGGAGCCGCTGGAGGCGACGTTCGGCCGTCTCGTCATCCGCTCCGGTTATCGCAACCGTGCCGTCAATGGCTTCGGCAATGCCAACGGTCTCAACTGCTCGACCAATGCCGCCTCTGCCGCCGACCACATCTGGGACATGCGCGACGCCGACGGCTGCATCGGTGCCACCGCCTGCATCGTTATCCCCTGGGTCTGGGACCGGCGCGGCGAAATCGGCGGCTGGCAGTCGATCGCCTGGTGGATCCACGACCATCTGCCCTACGCGTCGCTCTGCTTCTTCCCCAAGCTCTGGGCCTTCAACATCCAGTGGCATGAGCGACCGGCGCGGCGGATTTCAAGTTTCATTCAGCCGCGCGGCCTTTTGACCAAGGCCGGCATGGCGAACCAGGCCGGCCGTCATGAAGACGCTTACGCCGGGTTTCCGGACTTGAGAAATGTGCCGAAATTGACCTTGTAGCGCACGTGCTCGTCGGTTTCGGAGTAGCGGTCGTAGAGCCGCCGTGCCGTCGTATTGTCGGCCTCGGTGTACCAGTAGAGCCGGTCCCAGCCCTTGTCCTGGCAATGCGCAATGAGATCGTCGATCATCGTCCGCGCCACGCCCTTTCCGCGCGCGGCGGGATCGACATAGAGATCCTCGATGTAGCAGATCGGCTGGCGGAAGAAGGTCGCGAGCTGTTCCTGGAAAATCGCGAATCCGACCGTCTGGGCGTCGAGGATCGCCAGCCGCGCAAAGAGCGGTGCCGAAGGATCGATCAGCCTCTTCCAGGTAAGGTCGATGATGTCTCCGGCGAGATCGGTGCCGGAAAAGGCGACATAGCCCGCCCAGAGGCGGCGCCAGTCCGCCTCGTCGCCGCCTGTCGCGGCGCGTATCGTCAATGCCATTTGGTTGTTTTTGCTCCCGTCATTCACCGACGTCGTTGAGTTTTCGCACCGCCTCGTCCGACAACTCAAGTTCAGCGGAGCGAATGAGGCTCTGCAATTGCGCAAGGCTGGTGGCGCTGGCGATCGGTGCCGTGACGCCCTTGCGTGTCCGGATCCAGGCAAGGGCTACTTCCGCCTGGGTCGCGCCGGTGTCGGCCGAGATGTCGTCGAGTACGCCAAGGATGCGCATGCCGCGTCCGTCGAGATATTTCTCGACACCGCTGCCGCGCACTGAGCCTTCGAGGTCCTTGTGCGTCCGGTATTTCCCCGAAAGGAAGCCGCGGGCCAGTCCGAAATAGCTGATGACGCCGATCTCCTCGGATATGCAAAGATCGCGCAGCGGCCCTTCGAAGGCGTCGCGGTCGTAGAGATTGTATTCCGGCTGCAGCACCTGATAGCGCGGCAGGCCCTGGTTGGCGGAAACGTCGAGCGCCTCGCGCAGTTGCAGAGAATTCAGGTTGGAGGCGCCGATCGCCCGCACCTTGCCCTCGGTCAGCAATTGGTCGTAGGCCGCAAGCGTCTCCTCATAGGGCGTGTCCGGATCAGGCCAATGGGAGAGGTAGAGATCGATATGGTCGGTCTTGAGCCGTTTCAGCGAATCCTCCACCGCCTGCAGGATCCAGCGGCGTGAGAGCCCCTTGCGATCGGGGCCGAGCTCGGAGCCGACCTTGGTGACGATGACGGCCTTGTCGCGCGACCGGCCCGACTGTTTCAGCCACTTGCCGATAATCGTTTCGGACTCGCCGCCCTGGTTGCCGGGCGCCCAGGAGGAATAGACATCGGCGGTGTCGATGGCGTTGAACCCGGCATCGAAAAAGGCGTCGAGCAGCGCGAAAGAGGTCTTCTCGTCGGCCGTCCAGCCGAAGACATTGCCGCCGAAGACGAGGGGCGCGATTGTCAGGTCGGTGCGGCCAAGTCTCAGTTTTTCCATGGTTTCGCTCCATTGGACTGGATGAAGGCATGTTGCGATCGGGAGGATTGCGAAGGAAAGATAGGGCAGAAAAGCTGACATTGTCACCCGCCTTTCGGCAATTTTCTGCATGCCGCCCTTCTCGGCCAAACTGCTGTCTGCCGCTTGCTAGGTACGTACCTCGGCGCTAGTCTCGGCGACAAAAACCAGGGAGCTCCACCATGTTACGTTTCGGAATTCTGTCGACGGCCCGGATCGGCCGCGATCTCGTCGTGCCGGCCATTCAGGATGCGGAAAACGCCGTCGTTTCAGCCGTTGCCAGCCGCGATTTCGCCAGGGCCCGGGCGATGGCCGATCGCTTCTCCGCGCCGCATGCTTTCGGCTCCTACGAGGAGATGCTGGCATCCGACGTCATCGATGCGGTCTATATTCCGTTGCCGACGGCGCAGCACGTGGAATGGTCGGTCAAGGCCGCCAACGCCGGCAAGCACGTTCTGTGCGAAAAGCCGATTGCGCTTCGCGCCTCGGAGATCGATCAGCTGATCGCCGCGCGTGACCGCAACGGCGTCCTGATCGCCGAAGCCTTCATGGTCACCTACAGCCCCGTCTGGCGCAAGGTGCGCTCGCTGATTGCCGAAGGCGCGATCGGCCGGCTGCGGCACGTCCAGGGCGCCTTCACCTATTTCAATCGCGACCCCAACAACATGCGCAACATCCCCGCGCTCGGCGGCGGCGGACTGCCCGATATCGGCGTCTACCCGACAATCACCACGCGTTTCGTCACGGGCAAGGAGCCGGTGCGGGTGCAGGCGAATACCGATCGCGATCCGGAGTTCGGCACGGACATCTATTCGAGCGTCAGGGCCGATTTCGGTGATTTCGAGCTGAGTTTCTATATCTCCACCCAGCTTGCCGCGCGCCAGGTCATGGTCTTCCATGGCGACAAGGGCTTCATCGAGGTGAAGTCGCCCTTCAACGCCGACCGCTACGGCCGCGAGGAGGTGGAGCTGACGAACCAGAACCACGCCCAGTCCCAGCTCTTCCGCTTCCAGGATGCGCGCCAGTACAAGCTGCAGGCGGAAGCCTTTGCCCGGGCCGCCAAGGGCGAGGACGAGGAAGTGGTGACGCTCGAGAACTCGCGCCTCAACCAGAAATTCATCGATGCGATCTACCGCGCCAGCGCCAAGGATGGCTGGGAGGCGATCTGAGCCTCCCCAATAATGCGAGAAGGCCCGCCGGCATCGCCGGCGGACCTCTCTCCCGAATTCTTGAGGCGACCCCGTCAGGCAATCACCGTCCGCTCGCGCGCCAATCCTCGCAGCTTGAAGAACAGGAAGTCGGCAACGCCGACCATGCCGATCATGACGAGGGCGATGCCTTCGGCGGAAAGGGAGGCGTAAGCCGACAGCAGCAGTGCCAGGCTTGCCACCTGCCAGAGCATGTCGCCGGCAATGCTTACGCGCGCCGCTGTCGCCACCGGGCCGCCATTACGCGCCGCCGAGAGGTGGAACAGACCCCAGATCAGCAGACCCGCACCCAGCGCCTTCAGCACGACCGGCGTGATGAAGGGCGTCGCGTCGGCGTTGACCAGCGCGGCAAGCGGCGCCGCTGCGAGGATCAGCACGGCGCCGGCGACGAGCGAGAAGACGCCGTCGGCGAGGAAGGTCTTGTTGAGCAGGCTGCGGTTCGAGAGGTTCATCGTCGGCTCCATCGGTTTGTCGATGGCCGGAATTTGCGCCGATGACGTCATCAAGCCAATTACCTCTGAGGTAATGGATTTTACCGAGCACGCGGGCCACTCTGCCGGGCAAACGGAGAATCACCACACATGCAGTTTGGCGAACATCTGAAGGAGTGGCGCGGACACCGCCGCATGAGCCAGCTCGACCTCGCGGGCGCCGCCGGCATTTCGGCGCGTCACCTGTCCTTCCTTGAAACGGGCCGCTCGAAACCATCCGAAGGCATGATCCTGCGGCTGGCCTCGGTGCTGGAAATCCCGGCGCGTGACCAGGGCACGCTGTTTTCGGCTGCCGGCTATCGACCGCGCATGGCGACACGGCCCGCCGCGGGACTGGACGCCATGCCGCCTGTTGTTGCCAATGCCATCAGGCTGATCCTGGCGCGCCACGATCCCTATCCCGGCCTGGTGCTCGACCACGAGTACACGCTGCTCGTCGTCAATCCGGCGCTGGCGAGCCTGGCGGTTGCCGCCGACATTCCGTTCCAGCCCGGAGAGAACTTCCTCGACACCTTCCTCGGCAACGACAATGTGCGCAAGCTGGTCGTCAATTGGGAGGCCGCGGCCGCCGATCTCGTGCAGCGGGTGCGCACGGAAGCCTGGCTGCAGGGACCGCGCAGCCGCCTCGGCAAGCGCCTGGAGAAGGCCGCGTCCAACCCCGCCGTGGCGCGCGCTATCGAGAACCATCCGGATACCGACCGCTTGCCGGTGCTGCCGATCGAGCTCGATGTCGGCGGTCTGCGCTTAAGCTTCATCACCACGCTGCAGACCTTCGGCTCGACCCAAGATGCGCTGGTGGAGGGCGTGCTGATCGAGTCCTTCTTCCCCGCGGACGAGGAAACCAAGTTGTTCTTCGAGCGGAAGGGATGAGCGACTACCGGTCGCGCTCAAGGCCGATGGCAATCGCGCCGCAGAGCATCAGCGCGACGCCCATGTTGTAGGCGCCGATCGCCGCGGCTGCCTGGATCCAGTCGCCGGCGGCACCAGACAGCGCCAGCAGCGCCGTGCCGGCGAACAGGCAGGCGCGTGCCGATCTGAGGCCGCATATGGCAATGCCGAGCAGGAAGGAAACAGTGACGATCATGGGGCGCTGATCCTGGCCATCCGTTCAAGAGTTGATGATGATCATGCCGCTGATGATCAGCGCGGCACCGAAGGCGTAACGCAGCGTCACCGCTTCGCCGAGAAAGACGACGGCAAGCAGCGGCACGATGCAGAAGGTGAGCGCCATGAAGGAATAGGCGATCGTCAGCGGCACCGACTTGATCGTGAAGATCCAGATGATCGTGCCGATGCCGTAGACGGCGAGCGCGATCAGCAGGGTCGGGCTGAGGGCAAGCGCCAGCAGGTTCTGGGTGCTGGCGCTCCCGGTTTTCGCGCTCGTTAGCTTGAAGAGGATCTGCCCGGCCGAAATCAGCACCGGCGTGAAGAACAGTCCGAACCATACGGTGGGCGCGAGATTGAGGTTCATCGCCATGGCTCACACCGCCTGATTTCTGTCTTCGCAATAGAAGATGTCGCGGCCGATATCGATGCAGCTGTGCTCGGCCGGAACGGGATGCATCGCCCGCAGGAAGGAGTGGGTGTAGGGGAAGAAGTTGAAGTGCGGATTGAAGGTGTAGCGATACTCGCGCTCGCGCGGCACGACGATGATCAGGCGCCGGCGGGTGATCCGGCGGAGCTCGGCGATCGCCTTGCGGTAGTCGAGGATGTGCTCGATCACATGCGTGCACACAACCGTGTCGAATTCGCCGTCCGCAAAGGGCAGGTCCTCGATCATCGCCGCGTGGTATTCGATGCCTTCGATCCGGGCCGCATCGTCGATGGCGAAGTCGACGCCGGTGAGGCGCTTGACGGCGGGGCTGGCCGCGCGGATCCGCTTCAACAGGACACCGGTTCCGCAACCGACATCACAGACACTGTTGCCGACGATACTCGCCGCGATCTTGCGCACGCAGGCCTCGGAATTGTCCGTTCCCTCGTGCACCCGCGGATGCTTCCTGTAGAGGTCCTCATATTCGCCCGCCGAAAGGAAGGGCGCCCGAGCGCGAAACTCCGCGAGATGCGCGATGTGCTTGCCCCAGGCGAGGCTCGCCATGCCCTTGAACAGGCGCGAATCCCTGAGAACAGGCGGAATGACGTCTTCGATGAGGAAGCGTATGCGGTTGGTCGTTTCCCGGTTCATCCGCGGCGCTCCCGCACGATCCGCCGTGCCGATTGCAAGTCGGTTTCCTGATCTTCGATCCGGGCTGGGGCGATGTCGCCACTCGAACGCTCAAGGGGTGCAGCCCGTAACGGCGTCGCGATATAGTGCAGCCGGAGCTGCTCGGTGCGGGCGCGCGACACCGAATCGAGGATCAGGCCGGCGGTAAACATCATGATCGACACCAAAAGCAGCGCCAGGGAAAACACCCAGGTCGGCATGCGCGGCACGAGCCCGGTCGCGAAATATTCGATGAGGACCGGCGTCATGAAGATCGCGCCTGCCGCCATAAACATCAGGCTGATGAGGCCGAAGAAGGTGAACGGGCGCGTCTCCTTCATCAGCATCACGAAGGTCCAGAGGATCTTTGCGCCGTCCCTGAAGGTCGAGAGCTTGGAATGGGATCCTTCGGGGCGCCGGCCGTAGTCGAGCTCGAGTTCGGCGACCGGCAGTTTCAGCCGGGAGGCGTGCACCGACATTTCCGTTTCGATCTCGAAGCCGTTGGAAACGGCCGGAAAGCTCTTGGCGAAGCGCCGCGAGAACACCCGGTAGCCGGAGAAGATGTCGTTGAAGTCGGTACCGAACATCGAGCGGTAGAGCAGGTTGAAGAGCCTGTTGCCGAGCGCATGCCCCTGCCTGCCGGCGTCGTCGTGAACGCCGCGTCGCGTTCCGACGACCATGTCGGCGCGCTCGGTGATCAGGGTGCGCACGAGGTCTTCCGCATCGGTCGGGCAATAGGTGCTGTCGCCGTCCGCCATCACATAGATGTCGGCGTCGATATCGGCGAGCATGCGGCGCACCACATGTCCCTTGCCCTGCCGGCGCTCGCGCACGACCGTCGCGCCCGCAAGCATCGCCTTCAGTGCCGTGCCGTCGGTCGAGTTGTTGTCGTAGACGTAGATGCGCGCCGCCGGCAGCGCCGCCTGGAAGCCCTGGACCACTTGCCCGATGGTCGAGGCTTCGTTGTAGCAAGGCAAGAGAACGGCGACGTTGAAGCGTTCGAACATCCTGAAGGCTCGGTTCGTGTTGGATTGCGCCATCTTAGGCATCAGGGTGTTAACAAGACGCCAAGGTGCGCCGCACGGGACGGCCGACAGGCCCGGCCTTGCCGCTTCGCGCTTTACGCTTTCTTGATCGCGCTGGCGTAGCATGCCCGCGGGATCGAGAGGGGCGGGAACCTATGTCGAGCGGCACGGCGGCACTACCGGAAATGGCAGCGATAGGGAGGCAAAGGCAGCTCTGGTCGAGCCTGCGTTGGATGCTGCTCGCCTATGGTGCGCCCACCGTGCTTTTCCTCGTCGTCCAGTTCCTGAGGGCGTCCGATTACGTTGGTCGCGACAATGACGATGCCATGCGCCTGGTCGAGGTGCGCGACCTTCTCGCCGGCCAGAGCTGGTTCGACCTGACGCAGGTCCGCCTGGGGCTCGATGGCGGAACGCTGATGCACTGGTCGCGCCTGGTCGACCTGCCGATCGCCGGGCTCATGTCCATGTTCCGGCCCCTTGTCGGCGCAATACAGGCGGAGGTCCTGGCGCTGGCGATCTGGCCGATCTCGCTGGCGGTTTTGCTGTTGGCGGCCATGGGGCTGGCCGGGCGCCGCGCAGGCGGCACCGCCGCCATGCACTTCTGCCTCGGGCTGACCGTGATCTTCATCGCCACGTCGAACCGTTTCCTCGGGGGCGCGATCGATCACCACAATCTGCAGTTGGTGCTTGCCGCCGTCATGGCGGCAATGCTCGTCGATCGGCATTATCGTGCCGCAGGCTACGCGCTTGCCGGAATGGCGGCCGCTCTCGCCATCGCTGTCGGTGCCGAAACGACGCCGCTCGTGGCCGTCGTCTGCGCGATCGTTGCCTGCCAATGGCTCTGGGTGGGTCAACCGGCGTCGCGCGCGACCGTCGCCTTTGGCCTGTCGCTGGCAGCCGGCCTGAGCGCCATCTTCTTTGCGACCGTGCCGCCGCGCCTCTATTTCGTCGCGACCTGCGACAATCTCTCGATTGCCTTCTATTCGCTGGCGCTGACGGGAGGCGTGCTGCTGGCGCTTGCTGCCGCCACGGCAAGTCGCAGCACTCCGGCGATGCGCTTCGGGGCGCTCGTTCTCTGCGGCGTCGGTGTCGCCGCGGTTGCGCTGGCTGTGGCGCCGCAATGCCTCGGCAATCCGCTGGCTAGCCTTGATCCCCTGCTCGTCGAGCTATGGCTCGATCATGTCACCGAAGCCCGTTCCTTCGCGGCAATCGCCGCGCAGGAGCCCGCCAATATCGGCGCCTACTATTTCACCGGCGCCTTTGCTTCGGCCATTTGCCTCTGGCGCATCTGGCGCCGTGACAGGGCCGGCCTCAATCTCGTTCTCCTCGCTCTGGTGCTTTCGAGCCTGGCGATCGCGCTCGTCCAGGTGCGCGGGATGGCATTCTCCAACCTGCTGGCCATCGTGCCGATCGCGCTTTTGCTTGCCGACCTCCGCGCTCGCTCCAACGGCGGCACGGCCGGCACGCGCGCCTCTCTCCTCTATGTCGGCGCGCTGCTCATTTCGGTTCCGGCGACGTGGGCCGTTGCCGGCACACTCGCCGCAAAGGGGATCGGGGGATTGGTCGCGGAAACCGCAACCACGAACGGCGGGGCGTGCCTGACGGAGGGGGCGCTTGCCGATCTCAAGGGGCTGGCGCCGTCGCTGGTCGTCGGGCCGTCGGATATCGGCGCGACGCTCCTTCGCCGCACCGGACACCGTGTGCTCAGTGCGCCCTATCACCGCAATTCCGGCGGCCTGCTTCAGGAATTGAAGATCGGCCTCGCCGAGCCCGAAGCGGCCGGCGTCATGTTGCGCCAGCTCGGGCGACCGGTACTTGCCTTCTGCGCGCGCGAGGTTCAAACCCAAGTGATCGCCGCCCGCGCTCCCGACGGCCTCTATGCTCAACTGGCCGCCGGACGCGTGCCGGCGTTCCTCTCGCCGCTACCGGTTTCGCCAGACTCGCCCATCCGGCTCTATGTGCTGACACCTTGAGCGCCATGCCTTTGGCGCGTGGAAAGCACGATCGATGTGCTGGCCTTCGGCGAAGGGTGCGGTAAAAGAGGCTATGGCCTCTTTCTTCGACAGCGATTCTCCGAGCAACCTCACCGAATACTCGGTGTCCGAGCTTTCGGGCTCGATCAAGCGAACGGTCGAGCAGGCCTTCGACCAGGTGCGTGTGCGCGGCGAGATCTCCGGCTATCGCGGACCGCATTCGTCGGGCCATGCCTATTTCGCGCTCAAGGACGACCGGGCGCGCATCGACGCGGTGATCTGGAAGGGCACTTTCTCGCGCCTGCGTTTCCGCCCGGAAGAGGGCATGGAGGTCATCGCAACCGGCAAGGTCACGACCTTTCCCGGTTCTTCGAAGTACCAGATCGTCATCGAAACGATGGAGCCTGCCGGCGCCGGTGCGCTGATGGCGCTGCTCGAAGAGCGCAAGCGCAAGCTCGCCGCCGAGGGGCTGTTCGACGCCAATCGTAAGAGACCGCTGCCCTATATGCCTAAGGTGATCGGCGTCGTGACCTCGCCGACCGGCGCCGTCATCCGCGACATCCTGCACCGCATCGCCGATCGCTTTCCCGTTCATGTCGTCGTCTGGCCGGTCAGGGTGCAGGGCGATGGCTCGGGCGACGAGGTGGCGGCGGCCATCCGCGGCTTCAACGCGATCGAGCCGGGTGGGCCGATTGCGCGGCCGGATGTGCTGATCGTCGCGCGTGGCGGCGGCAGCCTCGAAGACCTCTGGGGCTTCAACGACGAGGCCGTCGTTCGCGCCGCGGCCGCCTCGGATATCCCGCTGATTTCGGCCGTCGGCCATGAGACCGACTGGACATTGATCGATTACGCCGCCGACCAGCGGGCGCCAACGCCGACGGGGGCTGCCGAAATGGCGGTGCCGGTCCGGTCCGATCTTGAGGCAGGAGTTTCCGGTCTCTCCGCACGCCTCAAGTCGGCAATGGGGCGCCAGATGGACAATCGCCGCCAGGCGGTGCGTTCGCTGGCGCGGGCGCTGCCCTCGCTCGATCAGTTGCTCGCCTTGCCACGACGTCGTTTCGACGAGGCAGCCCTCGGTCTCGGGCGCGGCCTCACGATGAACACCGCCAACAAGCGCCGCCAGTTCGAGCGGGTCTCTGCCGAACTGCGCGCCGATCTTCTGAAGGGCAAGCTTTCCGAGCGCCGTCAGCGCCTGGCCGATGCCATGAACAAGGCCGAGCGCATCGTCGAACGGCAGGTGCACCGCGGCGAGGCGCGGATCTCGGCGGCGGATGCCGCGCTGCGCGCGCTGCCGTCGCGCCTCCTCGGCCAGATCCATCGCGCATCCGATCGTGTCGCAGGGCTTGCCGCCCGGTCCGACGCCGCGGTACGCGCCGACGTTCGCCGCCTGCGCAGTGTCATCGTCGCCCAGGACCGCATCCTGCAGTCGCTCTCCTACCGCAACGTCCTGCAGCGCGGTTTTGCGCTGGTCCGGGATGGCGAGGGCGGCCCGGTGCGCCAGGCTGCGGCGATTGCCCCGGGCATGGCGCTGAGCCTGGAATTTGCCGACGGTCGCGTGTCAGCCATTGCCGGGGAAGGCGAGAGCGAGCCTATTTCCTCGTCGACGGCGCCGCGCAAGAAACAGACGAAGCCCGCAGAGCCCTCGGGCAACCCGCCGAAGCAGGGCAGCCTGTTCTAGGCCGCCGCACGACAACCGAATCCGGTAAAGAGTCTCAGTGGCCCACCTGGGCGATAGGGAGAAACATGCGTATCCTGCTCGTGCTTGCTCACCCGCTCGAAGACAGTTTTGCCGCCAGTGTGGCGCGTGAAGCGCGCGCGGCTTTGGAGGCGAATGGCCATTCGGTCGACTTGCTCGATCTCTATCGCGAAGACTTCGATCCGCGTCTCACCGTCGCCGAGCGCGGCAGCTACTTCAGCGACGCCTATGATCGGTCGGGCGCGGCAGATTGGATCGGCCGGCTGCAGGCGGCCGAAGGGCTCGTGCTCGTCTTCCCGCAATGGTGGTTCAATTTTCCGGCGATCCTGAAAGGTTTCTTCGACCGCGTCTTTGCGCCGGGCGTCGCCTTCGACAACGACCCGGCCGGCGGTCGCATCATCCCGCGGCTTCACAACATCAGGCTCTTCTGGGCGCTGACGACGACCGGCTCGCCCTGGTGGGTGGTGCATCTCTATATGGGCAATCCGGTGAAGCGGCTGCTGAAGCGCGGCATCGCTGCCTTCTGCGCCAAGGGGCTGAACTTCCGCATGCTCGCGCTGCACGATATGGACCGGGCGACCGACGCCAAGCGCAAGGCGCATTTGGAGCGTGTCCGCCGGCTTGCCTCCAGTCTGTGATCGCGGCTATTCGAACGCGGCGAGATATTTGCGCAGCAGTGCGTTGAGCACCAGGCGCTCCTCGGGCGAGAGCTCGGAAACGACCCGATGCTGGTTCGCCACATGCGCGGTCGCCGCTTCGTCGACGCGGCGCAGGCCTTCTTCCGTGAGCGCGATGATCACGCTGCGTCGGTCCTCGGGATTGGCGATCCGTTCGACGAGCCCCGCCTTCTCCAGCTGATCGATGCGATTGGTCATGGTGCCGGAGCTGACCATGGTCGTATCCAGCAATTCGCTGGGCGACAGCCGATAGGGTGGCCCCGACCGGCGAAGCGTTGCCAGCACGTCGAAACTCGAGGCGTTGAGGCCACGTTCGGAAAAGCTCTTGTCGATCTCCCGGGCGATATGTGCCGAGAGCCTCGAGAGACGGCCGAGCAGACCCATGGCCGACACGTCGAGATCCGGCCGCTCCCGGTTCCACTGGGCCAATATCCTGTCGACGCGATCCATCAGGTCCCTCCATTGTTTTTCTCAGCATAGAGTATCTTGACGTAGAGATAAACCATGGTAAGTTTGATTTATCTTGATGTAGAGATTCTTGAGGTGGAGATATGAGTTCGAACCGCAGCATCGACCTTGCCCTGACCGCGCTAGCACCGGCCATCTGGGGCAGCACCTATCTCGTCACCACGCAGTTTCTGCCGGCCGGTTATCCCTTGACGGTCGCCCTGTTGCGCGCGCTGCCGGCGGGGCTGCTCCTGCTGCTCATCGTCCGGCGCCTGCCGGAAGGCATCTGGTGGCCGCGGACCTTCGTGCTCGGCGCGCTCAACTTCTCCTTCTTCTGGGCGATGCTGTTCGTCTCGGCTTACAGGCTGCCGGGCGGCGTTGCCGCAACCGTCGGCGCCGTCCAGCCGCTGATCGTCATTCTGTTGTCGCGTGTCTTCCTCGGTTCGCCGATCCGCCTGCTCAGTGTCGTTGCCGGCCTCGCGGGTATTTTCGGTGTCGCCCTGCTGGTGTTGACGCCCGGCGCCAAGCTCGATCCGCTCGGGGTGTTCGCCGGTCTCTCGGGCGCCGTCTCCATGGCCTTCGGCACGGTGCTGAGCCGCCACTGGGCGCCGCCGGTGCCGCCGCTCACCTTCACCGCCTGGCAATTGGCAGCCGGCGGCCTGCTGCTCGTGCCGGTGGCGCTGTTCTTCGAGCCGTCGCTGCCGCCGCTGACCACGGCCAACATCCTCGGACTTGCCTATCTCGGCCTGATCGGCGCCGCCTTCACCTATCTGCTCTGGTTCCGCGGCCTCTCGCGCCTCGAACCGTCGGCCGTCTCGCCGCTCGGTTTCCTGAGCCCTGTGGTCGCCATCCTGCTCGGCTGGGGCGTGCTCGGCGAGCAGCTGACGCCGGTCCAGGCGCTCGGCATCCTCGTGGTCTTCGCCAGCGTCTGGCTCAGCCAGCGGGCGCAGTTCACCCCCAAGGTGCGACCGGCCCGCGCCTGAAAGCAGGGCTTGCAACCACTGGGCATGCGCTTCACATTGCCGGGACCTCAACTCTCAAGAAGCGCGTGCCGCAATGACCGAGCACCTGACGCCGGCGCATTATTCCGATCTCCTCCGTTTCGCCAGACGGCAAACCCGCCGTGCCGCCGAAGCGGAGGATTTGCTGCATGAGGCGCTGATCGTGGCGCTCAAGGCAGGGCGTTTTCCGGCCGTTGGCGATCGCGCCTGGTTCTGCGGCGTCGTCCGCAAGCTCGCGGCCATGCATGCGCGAACGGCGGCTCGACGCTTCCGGCGCGAGCAGCAGCTAGACTTGCCGGAAGCCGAGGAGGATGTGCGCTCCGATGCTCCGATGGCTTTTGCGGCGACGCTGGCGCCCAGCCTCCGGATCGTGATGCTGCTCGCGATCACCGGTCACAACCGTCCCGAGATCCGTCATCTCCTCGGCATTTCCGACGAGGCACTGCGCCAGCGCATCCTGATGCTGCGCCGTGCCTGGCGTGACGCCGGCCACGCCGAGCCCATCCGCGAACTGACCGGGCTGCGTTACCCCTTGGATAGCGGACGTATCCGCCAGTCTCTGCTGCCGGTGACGCGCAAGGGCCGCGCCGCGTTCTCCAGCCACGATCCGGACGGTCATCTCTTCGCGATCAATTTTTCTGCGCGCGCGCCTCACGAAACATCAACCGGCGGCAACAAGCCGGGGTAACAAACAGAAAGGGAGCAACCAATGCTGTCGAAACCACGTATCGGGGCCATCTGCTACTACATATCGGATCTCGACCGGACGGAGGCCTTCTATCGCGACGTGCTGGGACTTGAAGTGCAGCGCATGGATGACGACGACGCCGGGGCCTGGCTGATGGCGAAGATAGAAGACGAAGTCGAGTTGATCTTCTTCGTCGTGGATAGCAAGCCCGGCAATTCACCCATCATCGTGTTCGATCTCCCCGAAGGCGGCATTGACGATGTGGTCGCCGGCCTCGCTGAAAAGGGAACCACCATCGTCACGCCGGTGAGCCACGCGCCGGGTGGCTGGTCGGCGGAATTCGCTGATCCGGATGGCCACGTGCTGTCGCTCTACCAGTCGGCGGAAAGGCCGCGCCTGAAGCGGGCCGTCAACGGCTGACGGGCCATCTCCTCCAAAGAAAAGGCCGCCGCATCTGTTGCGGCGGCCACAAGTCTTTCAGGTCGGACGAGACCGGGGAGCGCCGTGATCAGGCCCACTCGCCCTTTCGCATGACCGGAACGCGGCTGCCGTCGGCGCGCACGCCGTCGATGTCGACCTCACCCGAGCCGATCATCCAGTCGATGTGGATCAGGCTCGAATTGCCGCCCTGGGCGCGGATCTGTTCCGGCGTCAGCTTGGTGTCGTCGACGAAGCAGCCGGAATAGCACTGGCCGAGCGCGATATGGCACGAGGCATTTTCGTCGAACAGCGTGTTGTAGAACAGGATGCCGCTTGCCGAGATCGGCGAGGAATGCGGCACCAGCGCCACTTCGCCGAGCCGGCGTGCGCCTTCGTCGGTGTCGAGCACCTTGTTCAATACCTCCTCGCCGCGCGAAGCCTTCGCCTCGACGATCCGGCCGCCTTCGAAGCGCACCTGGATGTTGTCGATCAGCGTGCCCTGGTGCGACAGCGGCTTGGTCGAGGAGACGTGGCCTTCGACGCGCAGTGCGTGCGGCGTCGTGAAGACTTCCTCGGTCGGGATGTTCGGGTTGCAGGTGACGCCGTTCTTGGCTTCCGACGCGCCGCCGCACCACAGGTGACCGTCGGCAAGCCCCACGGTCAGGTCGGTGCCGGGGCCGGTAAAGTGCAGCGCCGCGAAACGTTCGCCGTTCAGCCAGGCCGAGCGCCGCGCGAGGTTGGTGTTGTGCTCTTTCCAGGCGGCGACCGGGTCGGCGACATCGACGCGCGAGGCGGCGAAGATGGCGTTGGCGAGCTTCTCGACGGCAACCGCTTCCGGATCATTCGGGAAAACGAGCTTCGCCCAGCTGGGGTTCGGGTAGGAGACAATGTTCCAGTTGATGTCGAAGTTCGAGATCTTTTCGAGCGCCGGCTTGTAGGCGATCGAGTTCGCCTTGTTGGCGCGCGCGACCTTGGCCGGGTCCTGAGCCGAGAGCATCATCGGATTGTCGCCGGAGACCGCAAGTCGCGCAGCGCCGCCGGCAAAGGCGTCGGCCATGCCCTTGAACAGCCAGTCGCTCGCCCGGTCGAAGCTTTCATCCGGCGCGTAGGCATAACGCGAAAGCGTCGTGTCCTCGTCCGAATAGAGCGTAGTCACCAGGCCGGCGCCGGCCTTGTAGGCGTGTTTGGTGATGAGCCGAACGAGCGGCATCGCCGCCACCGGGGCCGTCATCACCAGGTCCTGGCCGCGCTGAAGCTGCAGGCCGACCTGGATCGCGACTTCCGCGAGCTTGTCGAGTTTCACCGGGTCGATCGGATCTGGCGTATTGGCGGGATAGGTCATGATCTGCCTGTCTTTTTTAATCGGAAGAAGAAGACTTAGAGCGCTTTGCGGCGAAAATGAAGGCTGAGCGCCAGCGGTTCGTTTCAATCAGCGCGCGCTAAGGGCAGAATGCACCCGCTCGACATTGCTTTGGTGAACGGCCTCATAGGGCGCGAAATAGAGGATCGCGCCGGAGGCGATCTCATCGGCAGCGAATTCCTTGAGCGTGTCGATGGGGGCGCCGGTCGCGATCGCATGCGTCAGCCGCTCGATGTAGCGCCTGTTGGCATCGATCAGCTCCGGTCCGTAACCGCCTGCGGCGATCCGGTCGCGGTCGCCATGGCTCGGCAGGATCCTTTCGACCGGCCATTGCCGCAGGCGCTTCAGTTCCGCGATGTGCGTTGCCGTCTGATCGGCCTCGCTGATATAGGTGACGGTGTCTTCAAGCGTGTCGCCCGCAAGCAGCACCTTCTCCTCGGGCAGCCAGATCACGTTGCCGTCCGCACTGTGAATGGCGAAGTGATGCAGTTCTACCCGGCGCTTTCCGACGGTCAGTGCAAGCGTCGCCTCGAACACTCGGTTGGGCATGACAAGAGGCTGGATCGGCGGGGACGCCGCTTCGATCTTTTCGCGGTTTTCTTCAAGTCTCTCCGCCGTCAGCTTCAGCGCGATGATCTCGCAATCGGCAAAGACCGCGTTTCCGGCCACATGGTCCTTGTGCCAATGGCTGAGCACGACGCCGATCGCGGTGACGCCGAGGCCTTCGAGGTGCGTGCGGATCGCCCGGGCGTGGTCGAGCGAGATATGTGTATCGTAGACCAGCGCCTCGTGGCCATCGACGATGGCGTAGGAGGCGACGCCGAGTTCGTAGGCGCCGTCATCGAGCCAGTTCGGCGCCTCCGAATGCAGCCGCACTCCGGCGACACGCCCGTCATAATAGGCGTAGACGCCGGGGTAGGGCTCAAGAATCGTCAGGGTCGAGGTCATGTCCGTCACAGGGCGCTCCTCCGGCATGGATTGCGCCCTGTCATAGAGCAGGTGCGCGCCAAACTGAAGGACGGCATGACCCCGCGCCCGTCGGTTTACGCCTGCCGGGCACGCAGCAGATAGGCGTCGTGCTCCCTGAGGAAAACCATCAGCCGCTCGCCATAGTCCGGCGTCACGGCCGCTTTGACGCTTGGCCGAGCGGCGAGCGCCGTGCGCCAGGCACCGACACGATCGAGCCCGACGAAGATGCCGTGATCGGCGAGCGTATCGAAGAGGTCGAAATAGCGGAAGATCGGCGCAAAGACCGCATCCACGAGCGAAAACCTTGCGCCGGCGAAGTAGGGACCGTCGCCGAGCGCCGCCTCGATGGTCGCAAATTTCGCGGCGAGCGTCGTGCGTTTCTGTTCATAGGTTTCCTGGTCCCGGGCGGTCTCGAAACCCCAGAGATCCGAAAGGGTCGACGAGCCGAACTCCATCCAGCCGCGATGGCGGGCACGCTCCAATGCGTCCTCAGGATGAAGCTTCGGGCCGGCCTGGCTCTCCTCGACATACTCGGCGATAACCGAACTCTCGAACAGCACGGTCTCGCCGCCTTGCTGCGGCACCTGCAGCAGCGGCACCTTGCCGAGCGGCGAGATCTTCAGGAACCAGTCGGGCTTGGCCTTGAGGTCGATATAGGTCCGCTCGAAACGGACGCCTTTTTCGTCGAGCGCGATCGAGGCGCGCTGCACATAGGGGCAGAGATGGTGGCTGACGAGGGTAAGCATGGCAATCTCCCGATTGAAGCAAGATAGATGCATATGCATGTATGTGGGCTTGCTTCGACTTTCAAGATGGATGTAATTGCATCTATGGCTGACAGGACGAAAAACGACGCAATGCGGCCCGGACCGGAAACGACCGAAGCCTGGATCGGGCTGATGCGGGCGCGGGAACGCGTGCTTGCGCGGATCGAAACGGACTTCAAGGCAGCCAGTCTGCCGCCGCTTGGCTGGTACGACGTGTTGTGGGAATTGGTTCAGGCGGAAGGGGGCCGGCTGCGGCCTTTCGAGATCGGGGCGCGCACCTTGCTGGCGCAGTACAACCTCTCCCGGCTGATCGACCGCCTGGCGAAGGAGGGCCTGGTTCGCCGAGAGTCTTTCGACGCCGACGGCCGAGGTCAATGGGTGGTGATCACCGAGGCTGGCCGGGCGATGCGCGCGCGCATGTGGCTGACCTATGGCCCATCGATCGAAGCCCATGTCGGCGCCCGACTGAGCGAGGCGGAGGCGCGGCAACTGACGGCGCTGCTGGCGAAGCTTTAGAGCGTTTCAGTCGCCGAACAGCGTCGCCGTGGACGTTGGGTCGCGACTTCCACGCACGTTTGCCCCTCACCCTAACCCTCTCCCCGCAGGCGGGGAGAGGGGACGTGCCCCTCGCAGTGTTGTCGAAACGCAGGCGCCGTCACAGAACGAGCCGCCATCACGGTAAACAGAGGTGGCCGTTGTCGAGGCGATCAGTCGCCACGAGTTCCCTTCTCCCCGCTCGCGGGGAGAAGGTCGCGGCAGCGGGATGAGGGGCAGTTCAGCGGAGTGTCGACCTCAGCAAGATGCGCCTAGCTGCTGAGCCCGAACGACTTCTCGAGGGCTTCCCAGGTCTCGTCCATGGCGAAGGTACCGGAGAGATAGGGAATGGCGACATGGCCGTAGAGCGGCGAAAGCTGCCACTCCGCCGTTTCCTCGTCGACGCCGGCGATCTGCTGCAGGTAGATCGTCGAGACGAGCCCGGTGCGGTCGGCCCCGGCCTTGCAGTGGATCAAAAGCGGCTTCGGTGCGTCCCTGAGGATCGCCATCAGCGCATCGGTTTCCTTGCGGTCGATCTCCGCCGAGGCGGACATGGGGAAGTTGATGAGCCGGATACCGTTGCGCTCGGCAGCGGCGACCTCGTCGCGATACCAGCGCTCGCCCGGCTTCTCGCCGCGCAGGTTGAGAATGGTGCGGATGCCGTAGGCCTTGGAATAGCCGGCGATCGCTTCCGGCGTCGGTTGAGCGGAGCGGTAGACTTCACCGGCCACGAGCGTGTGGAAATTGCCGGTCCACTGCAGGCCCACGAGATAGAGAACCAGGGCCGAAACGAGCGCGACGCCGCCGGCGGCGAGGCGTTTCATTAGACGCTTCGCGGTGAGAAATCCTGCAGATGCCATGAGACAGATCCGACGCGTTCGTGCGCGGGTGTGCCTGCGATTGCTGCACAGTTTTTGCCCCGGCTATTCGGCACGTATTAGGCATCTGTGATGTTTTGATGGCGGCTGTTTCAGGCGATCAGCGGTGCCGCGTTTGCTTTCAGCGCTGCCTGAGCGTCGCGCGGTGCAAGCCGCACCTGCAGCCCGCGCTGTCCGCCGTTGATATAGACCTGCGCTTCCGCAAGCGCCGCCTCCTCGATCGCCGTCGGAACCAGCTTCTTCTGGCCGAACGGGCTGATGCCGCCGACATGGTAGCCGGTCAGTCGCTCGGCATCGGCCGGCTTCATCATCGCGGCCGACTTGCCGCCGAAGGCGGCGGCCAGTTTCTTCATGCTCACTTCGCGGTCGGAGGGCACGATGCAGCAGACCGGCTTGCCGTCGACCTCAGCCATCAGCGTCTTCAGCACCCGGCATGGATCCTCGCCAAGCGCTTCTGCCGCCTGGAGGCCGACCCGTTCGGCGTTGGGATCGTAGTCATAGCTGTGCACGCTGAAGACGACACCGGCCTTCGAAAGCATCTGCGTGGCGCGCGTTGTCTTCGACATCGTTGGGCTCCGGATCCGGCGCTACAGCGCTGCCTCGTAGAGATCCGGCTTGAAGCCGATCAGCAGGTTGCCACCGGATTCGAGCACCGGGCGCTTGATCATCGAGGGCTGGGCGAGCATCAGCGCAATCGCCTTCTGTTCGTCGAGATCCTGCCTGTCGGCCTCGTCCAGCTTGCGGAAGGTCGTGCCGGCGCGGTTCAGCACCGTTTCCCATCCGGCCTCCTTGCACCAGCGCTCGAGATGCGGGCGGTCGATGCCCTCGGCCTTGTAGTCGTGGAAGCGATAGGCGATGCCGCGGCCGTCGAGCCAGGTTCGCGCCTTTTTCATCGTGTCGCAGTTCTTGATGCCGTAAATCGTAACCGTCATTGCCATGCTCCAACGTCGTCATCGCTCAGTCCGGAAAGCCGACCGGAATCACACGATTTCAAAGAGTGACGGGAGTGATAGCCGCCCGATGCGCGGGAGGGAAGAGCGCTCGTTTGTCAGGTCACGCCGGCGTAGCGGCCGGGCTTGTGGTTGATCGCCAGCGTCATGTTGACGACCGCCGCCCCGATCACCGAAAGCACCAGGTTCGATGGCGGCAGTACGAAGAAGGCGGCAGCGAGAATGGCGAGATCGACCGCAAGCTGGAAGTAACCGGCACGGATGCCGAACCTTTCCTGGAGATAGATCGCGACGATGTTGATGCCGCCAAGCCCGGTGCGATGGCGAAAGAGGATCAACAGGCCCATGCCCATCAGGCCACCGCCGACGACAGCCGCATAGATCGGGTCGAGCCGGGCGATCTCCACCCAGCCGGCCGTCAGCCGCGAGAACAGCGACACCAGGCTGACGGCGATGAAGGTTCGCAGCGCAAACATCCAGCCGAGCCTTCTGACCGCCAGCACGTAGAAGGGCAGGTTGACGAGAGAGAAGACCAGCCAGAACTCTGCGCCGGTCGCATACTGCAGAAGCAGCGCCAGGCCGGACGTGCTGCCCGTGAGCAGCATCGCCTTGCTGTAGATGATGATGCCGAGCGACATGATCAGCGTGCCCGTCAAAATCGCCAGCGCGTCCTCATAGAGGCGATGGCGTTCGGTCGGGGTTTCTGTCGCGTCGATGCTGCGCTCGGCCATCATGGTCCTCAGAGGTTCTTGAAGTTGGCGATGACGCCGTCGACTTCCGCCGTCTTCAGGCCGGCAATGTTGATGCGGCCGGAACCGGGCATGTAGACGCCGTGCTCGTTTCGAAGCCGCATGACGTCGGCCTCGGCGAGCGGTAGCAGCGAGAACATGCCTTCCTGTGAGGCGACGGCGCCCAGCGCCTGCCAGCGGTCGCGCAGGCCCTCGGCGAGTGCCCGGCGAATGTTGGTGATGCGCAGCCGCATGGTTTCGAGCTCTTCCATCCAGTCACGCTTGAGCTCGGCGTCGGAAAGGATCATCCGCACGATCGCCGCGCCATGATCCGGCGGCATCGAGTAGCTGGTGCGGGCAAGGCCGGCGAGGTTGGAGCGGACCGTATCGGCCGAAGAGGACGAGGTCGTCACCGCGAAGATCGCGCCGGCGCGCTCGCGATAAAGACCGAAGGACTTGGAGCAGGAGACGGCAACCAGCGCTTCCGGCACGACGCCGATCAGGTGGCGGAGCCCGGCGACATCCTCGTCGAGGCCGCGGCCGAAGCCCTGATAGGCAAGATCGACGAGCGGCAGCAGGCCGCGCTCGGCGATGACGGCGGCAAGCTCCATCCACTGCGCTTGCGTGATGACGCCGCCGGTCGGGTTGTGGCAGCTCGCATGCAGGAGCACGGCGTCGCCGGTGGAGGCACCCTGGAGCGCCGTCATCATAGTGTCGAAGAGCACGGTCTGGGTCGGCACGTCGAAGAACGGGTAGCCGGCGGGCTCAAGTCCGGCCGTCTTGAAGATGCTCGCATGGTTCGGCCAGCTCGGCAGCCCGATCCAGATGCGCTTGCCGCCCATCTGGTGGATGAGATCGGCGGCGAGCCGAAGGGCACCGGAACCGCCCGGCGTCTGCACGCCGGCAACATGACTGCGATCGACGGCATCGCCGCCAACCAGCGTCCAGAGATGGTCGATGAAGACGAGGTCGCCTTCGGGGCCGACATAGGCCTTGCTGTCCTGGGTTTCGAGCAGACGCTTCTCCGCTGCCTTCACGGCGCGGAAGATCGGCGTGTGGCCGGTTTCGTCGCGGTAGACGCCGACGCCGAGATCGACCTTTCCGGGGCGCTCGTCCTTGCGGTAAAGCCCGATCAGGGCCAGCAGCGGATCGTCGGGTTGTCGGGTCAGAGCGTCGAACATGCCGGAAATTCCCCCTTGAGTGGCAGCGATGCGAAGTTGGCCGAGAAGCCTGCCGGCCGCCGTTCCTCCGGCTGCCCTGCGGCTTCCTTCTTAAGTCAGCAAAGGCGCAAAATCGATGGGATTTTTGCCACGGAGACAATAACGACAGCGTGCTATTTGCGCAAAATTCTGCAATTCATTTGCTGATTTGCGCGTGGGAGCTGGACGATGGTTGAAAAGATGGCGATGGAACTGGACCAGATCGACCGGCGGATCATCCGTTTGCTGGTGGAAGATGCGTCCTTGAGCAACAATGCGCTTGCGGCGAGAGTCGGTCTGTCGCCGGCGCCGCTGTCGCGCCGCCTTGCCCGGCTCTATGCGGCCGGTGTCATCCGCCAGACGGTGGTCGTCGATCCGAAGGCAGCCGGCATAGGCTTCCAGGCCTTTGTCGAGGTGACGCTGGAGCGGACCGCCAGCAAGGTCGGCCAGCGCTTCATCGAGCTGGTCTCGCGCATGCCGGAGGTGGTGGAATGCCACACGGTCGCCGGCGACTTCGACTTCCTCTTGAAGATCGCCGTGCGCGACGTCGCGGATTACAAGCGCTTGCTCTGGAGCGAGTTCGAGCAGATCGCCGAAATCAAGACGCTGCGCTCGACGATCCTGCTCGACAGCCCGAAAATGATGGGCGCCACGGCGGGATGAGTGCGCATTGGACAAAAATGCGGACGGAAGCCGTTGGCGTTCCGCCCGCCTTGGTACTCAGGCCTCGAGCAGCCCGGGCTTGCGCACGGCGCTCGATGGCGCGGCGCAGGCGATCTTCATCAGGTCCGAGCGGCGGCGCGCAAGGCGCGTCGAGACGCGGGTGACGATCAGCCCATCCTGCGGCGCGCGCACCTCGAGGGCGCCCCCCATCTGGCCGGGTCGCGTGAGGATCGTTGCGAGCAGGTCGCCGGCTTTCACGCTTTCGCCGATATCGCGGTGGAACAGGATGGCGCCGGCTTCCGGCGCCCGGATCATCTCGATGTTGTCGAGCGGCGCGACGATGCCGGAAAACGGCGCGATTGCCTCTTCGTCGCCGGCAACGACGCCGCGGGCGATGAGGAAGCGGAAGACGCCGTCTGCATCCTTTCGGGCAAGTTCCGGATAGACATCGCGCGTGCCGCGAAGCTCGACCGTCACTGAAAGCCGCCCGGGCAGCCGTGTCTTCTTCTGGCCGGTCTCGTACTTCCAGGCATAGGCAACCGCCTCTTCGAAGGCGGAGCTTTCGCCGTCCGATAGGAAGACCGCTTCCATGTCGAGTGCCGATGCAAGGTCGCCCGCCTCCGGCCAGAAGGCCTCGTCGATATAGGCGTATTGCAGCGCCTCGTCGTCGCAATGAAGGTCGAGCATCAGGTCGGCGCCGAGCGCCATATGCAGCAACTGCCGCTTCAGCCGGTCTGTCGCCGAGTAACGGTCGAGGTCGTCGATGAGGCCGTCGCGATCGGCAAGGGAGATCAGCGGGAAATCGCGGTTGAAGTTGGTGCGCGAGCCCAAGTCGAAACGACCCTGCAGCTCGCCGAAATGCGACTGCGCGGTGCCGATCGGGTTTGCCTGCGGCACGACGGTGATGTCGCCGAGGATGGCACCGTCCTTCTCCGCCTGCTGCAGCCGTTGCAACAGGAAATGCGCGAGCGCCGTGCCCGGCAGCTCATTGGCGTGCAACGCCGCCTGGACATAGGTCTTGGGTGCTGCCGCCGTCCTGCCCTTGAAGCGGAAGACCGGCAGGCGCCATTCGATGCCGGACGTATCGCCGGCGATGATGATTTCGGAAATGTCCATGGGCTCCTCCCGTATCGTTTGTTGGTGGCGCTTATCGGCATTCCCAAAGCGCTCCGCAAGTCGCTAAGAACTGGGGTGCGGTTTCGGGTTGGACGTCGCTTTGGCTTTGACATCGGATGTGCGGCTGTTGTTCCATGAAACCGCCAGCGTACCCGGGAGATGGAAAATGATCCTGATCGGCCAATATGACTCACCGTTCGTCCGCCGTGTGGGCATCGCGCTCAGCCTTTACGCCATCCCGTTCGAACACCGTCCCTGGTCCTCCTTCGGCAATGCCGACGAGCTTCGGGCCTATAATCCGTTGACGCGGGTGCCCACGCTCGTGCTGGACGACGGGACGGCGCTGACCGACAGCCACATCATCCTCGATTATCTCGACAGTCTCGTTTCCGACGATCAGGTCCTGTTCCCGCGAACCGAGCCGATGCGGCATCGGGCGCTCAGGATCGCCACGCTTGCGACCGGGCTCGGTGACAAGGCCGTCAGCCTTTTCTACGAGAAACGGCTGCATGGACAGGTCTCCGACCTCTGGGTCGGTCGGTGCCGTCGGCAGATCGCGGAAACGCTCGGCGTGCTCGAGGCGAGCCGCGCGGAAAGCAATGGCGAATTCTGGTTCGGCGGGCGTATCGGCCACGCCGATATCGCCGTTGCGGCCGTACTGCGATTCCTGAACGACGTGCACTCTGATCTCGTGACGATCGCAGACTATCCGCGCCTCAAGGCGCATGCGGAGAAGCTTGAAGCGCTTCCGGTTTTCCAGGCGATCAGCCAGCCCTTTATCCCGCCGGCGTGAGTTGCCATAAGGACTTCAGCTGGAGGGGTCGGCACCTCGGCAAGGCGTGATTGGCTGTCTGCTTCTTCAGATCAAGCGTCCATGCTTGCATTTACATAACAAGTTATATATCAAGTTATGCAAATGGAGATCTGATGCATGGAAGACGTGGTTCGGCAGCTCGGTTACCTCTGCCTCGGCAGTCGCCTGAAGCGGATCGCGGAGCGCTTGCAAGCGGATGTCACTCGGTTCGGCGAGGGCGTCGGCTTCGACGTTCCGGCCGGACAATACCCCGTGCTCGCCGCCCTGGATCGCCATGGCGCGCTGTCTGTCGGCGACCTGGTTCAGGCGCTTGGCGTCAGTCAGCCCGGCGTTACGCGCAGCCTGACGCTCCTCGCCGAAAAGGGACTGATTGAGATCGAGCGGAATGAGCGCGATCGCAGGCAGAAAGCGGTGGTGCTCAGCAGCGAAGGCCGAAACATCGTCGAACGGTCGAAGCGCGACGTTTGGCGGCATGTGGAGACAGCCGTCACCGGCCTTTGCGCGGGGCTCTCGGGTTCGCTTCTCGACCAGCTTGACGCCATCGAGGCGGGGCTTGACGAGATGTCGCTCGACCGGCGGGCGCTCGAAAAAAGGGAGTGCCAATGTGGCTGACCATCCGCTCGACCGGCCGGACTGGCACGCGCTCCAGTCACGCCAGGCGCAATTCTCCCTCGGCGGCAGCCTTGCGAAGCGCTACGTTGCCGATGTTTCGATCTTTGCGGCTGCGCGCAACGACCGGCCGGAATCGCATGCGGCGTTTCGCGAGCTCATTCCCGCTGACGGGACCGTCATCCATCTGCGGACGGGTGAAGGCCCGTTGCCGGCCGGAACCCAAGCCGAAGTGAGTGCGCAGGCCGTGCAGATGGTCGCGACCGAAATTCGCGCCGGCGCAGGAGCCGCGCCCATCGAGTCGCTCGGCGAGGCGGATGCGCCGGAAATGCTGGCGCTCGCCACGCTGACCAGGCCGGGGCCGTTCTTCGAAAACACTCACAGGCTCGGCTCCTTCTGGGGCATCCGGCAGCATGGACGCCTCGTTGCCATGGCCGGCGAAAGGATGAAGCTCGACGGCTTTACCGAGGTGAGCGGCGTCTGCACCCATCCCGATTTTCGCGGTCGCGGTTATGCCGCGGTTCTTTCCCGTATGGTTTCCGACGCAATCCTCAGGCGCGGCGAAACGCCGTTTCTTCATGCCTATGCGGCAAACACGGTGGCGATCGACCTCTACAGGTCCTTGGGCTTTGCGGTTCGCGCGCCCTTCGTGGTTACCGTCCTCTCGCGCTCAAACGACGATCGGAGCGGAGAGGGGGCGCACTGAACCGCTCAGCGAAGCGGCCAGCGGGCGGCGATCCTTGCGGTACCCGCTCCCTTCTGCGCATGGATCAGCACGAGTTCGCGCGCGGTCCAGGCGATAGCGTCGGCGATCTCGATTGCCGGTGCCGGCCGGTCGGCCCGATACAGCGTCATGTGCGGGATGGCCTTGATCGCGCGGTCGGTCATTTGCCCGAGCTGCTGCACCAAAGCGCCAAATCCCGGCGATGCCTCGCGTGACAGAAGCGCCCTTGGCCAGTTCGCGCCGTTGCCGTTGCTTTTCAGTTGATCGAGCCGGATCTCGAAGGGCGGCAATGCCACCCGCGCGCCACGCTTCATTGCATCTGCCATGGCAATGTCGGGCAAGCCGCGGCCTTCCCAGCGCTTGTCGACGGAGACATGCAGCCGGTCCGGCCGATAGATGAACCCGTGGGAGTCCTGATCCGCGAAATCCCTTTCGGCGATCGCAATTGCCCGCGTGGCGGCTCGCGCGTCCGGACGCAGTGCGAAGTAGAGGAGGTCGATTGCCGGCGCCCCGCCGGAAGCGCCGAGATCGAAGGCGAATTGGCTCGACGACATGCAATCCTCCTCCGCCCGGCCGCGCGCCACGATGGGGGCGCTCAACCGGAGATGGGGATGCCAGGCGACGATGCCAAGGACGTCAGGCGGGCAGGCGAGAATTCGTGCCTTGGCGGAAGCTCCGCGTCGCTATTCCGTCGGCATCCGGTCGAATGTCTGCAAGGCCGGATCGAGGCGGTCCCAGGCATGGCCGCGCACCGCGTAGGTCACTGCCTGGGGGCTGTAGCGGCTGGGGTCGTCGAGGCTTGCCGCACGAACGCTGAAGAACTCCGGCATGGCCGAGAAGGTCATGTAGACCGGCGAGCCGCAGGTCGGGCAGAAGCCGCGCGTCTTCACGTGGCCGCTGTCGGCGACCATGTCCCAATGGGTGGCCTTACCTTCGAGCTTCACGCCCTCGCGGCGGAACGTCATGTGCGATCCATGCCCCGTTCCGCTCTCGTGCTGGCAATCACGGCACTGGCAGTCGTTGGAAAAGACCGGCTCTCCTGCGATCTCGTAGCGGATCGCACCGCAGGCGCATCCGCCGATATATGACTTGCTCATACATTCGCTCCTGTTTCGGGCACGGCAAAGCCTGGCGTCGCAAGCGCGGCGCCGACGAGTTTCTTTGCCTGTTTCGGGGGGGCGTTACCGGATCGCCGAGGCGATCCGGCCTGCGCCTCAATGCTGTTCGTCGGAGAGGGTGCCAAGCCGCGACAGGACCTTCGGCCAGCCATTGCTCATATTCGCATAGGCGCTGTCGTTCTTTGGTGTGACAAAGCCGGAATGCACAAGCCGAAGGCGGGTGCCGTTGTCGACCTTCGTCAGTGTCCAGGTGACGACCGTATCGAGACGGGAGCCGTAGCCGGCATTGTCTTCATGGCCGCCCTTCCAGGAATAGACGAAGCGCTCGTGCGGGCGCACCTCCAGCACCTGGCAATGGATGGTCCCATCCCACGCGCCGGCGGGCGTCGTCTGGAAGGTGAAACGGGTGCCTTCGACCGCCTGGAAGCCGGTCGGCGGCATGATCCACTGGTCCATCAACTCGCCGTTGGTCAGCGTTTTCCAGATCGTTTCGGGCGTATGCGGAAACACCTCGTCGACGACGATGTCCTGGGTCTCGAGTTTCAGGGCGGCTGCGTCGGTCATGGATCGATCTCCTTGAGAAGGGTGCGCAGGTTGGCAAAGCGGTCGCGCCAGAAGGTGCCGTAATGGCTCATCCAGTCGGCGAGCGGCGCCAGGCCCTCGGGCTCGGCGCGGTAATAGACGTTGCGGCCCTCCGGACGCTCGGCGACCAGGCCCGCCTGTTTCAGCGATTTCAGGTGCTGCGAGATCGCGCCCTGGGTCACGCCGCTACCGCGCGTCAGTTCGACGACGGTGATTTCGTCGGCATTGGCGATACGCTCGAACACGGCGCGCCTTGTCGGATCGGCAAGGGCGCGCATGACGGCGGTGACGGGGGCGGTTTCAATCATCATGGCTAAATCATTAGCCTGTACTGATTGATTAGTCAATACTATTGTTTTGACGCTGATAAAACGAAAAGACACGCTTGAAACGTGCCCTTTCTCGCCGGATCGATCGCGGTCGAAGGGTGCCTCAATGCGGGCTCGCCGTCGGGCGCACGACGATCTCGCTGACGTCGACATCGTCTGGCTGTCCGATGGCGTAGGCGATCGAGGCGGCGATGGCGTCCGGGCTGATGCAGATGGCCCGCCATTCGTTCATCGCCTCTCGGGCGGTCGCATCGCTGATCGTATCGGCGAGTTCGGAGGTCGTCGTTCCGGGCGAGATGACGGTAACGCGGATGCGGTCGGTCTCCTGCCTGAGGCCGTCCGAGATCGCCCGGACGGCAAATTTGGTCGCGCAATAGACTGCGGCCGTTGGCGACACCGAATGGCCGCCGATCGAAGAGATGTTGATGATCTGCCCGGACCCTTGATTGCTCATGATCGGCAGGGCGGCTGCGATGCCGTAGAGAACGCCCTTGATGTTCACATCGACCATGCGGTCCCACTCATCGACCTTGAGCGCCGCCAGTGGCGACAGCGGCATCACGCCCGCATTGTTGACGATGACATCGAGGCGGCCGAATTCGGTCTGCGTGAAACGGGCAAAGGCGGAAACGCTCTCCCGGCTCGTCACGTCCAGCGTGCGAAAGCGGACCTCGCCGCCGGCGGCGGCGATTTCGCCGGCGATGCGTTCCAGCCGGTCGGACCGGCGTGCGCCGATCACGACCTTGGCTCCGGCAGCCGCCAGCAGCTTCGCAGTGGCTTCGCCGATGCCGCTGCTTGCGCCGGTCACGGCCACGACTTTTCCGTGAACATTTTCCATGGATATGCCCCTTTCGAATGGTTCGTTTCTGTTTGAGTTCGGCTCGGGCGTTGGGCCTTAGCGCCGGTGAGACAGAAGATAGAAAGGGCGATCCGTTCGATCGAGGTGCCGATCGAGCATGGGGCGGTCAGAAATTCTAACCAAAGATCTGGCGGAGCAATACGCAGTTGGCGTCCACCAGGATCCTCCGGATTGGCTTCGAGACAAGCGAAAGGGCGAAGCGTCGCGCTTCGCCCCTTTGCGTTCGTTGTCGGTTGATGTCGCTTATTCGCTCGCCTGCGCTGCCTGCTCGATCAGCTTGGCGACCGCGTCCGGCTTCGAGACGTAGACGGCGTGGCTGCCGGATGTTTCGACCACGGTGGAGCCGGCGCGTTTTGCCATCTGGCGCTGGGCGGCCGGCGGGATCATGTGGTCGTCGGTCGCAACCAGATAGAAGCTCGGCTTTTCCTTCCAGGCCGGGGCGGTGACGGCGCCGGCTGCCGCTTCGACGCCCCACGGGACCTGGGAGTCGGCCATGAAGGCGGCAATCTCGGGGTCGACGTCGGCCGCGAAGGCGGCGGCGAACTTCGCCTTGTCGAGCGCCAGGAAGCCGTCGACCGGCGGCAGGATCGGTGGAACGGCCGCGCCTGCCGGCGGGTTGGCGATGAGCGAGGAAACGGACTCGCCCTTATCCGGCGCGAAGGCGGCGATATAGACGACGGATTTCACCTTCGCGTCGGTGCCGGCTTCCGAAACGACCACGCCGCCATAGGAGTGGCCGACGAGTACGACTGGGCCGTCCTGGGCGGCGATCGCGCGCTTGGTAGCCGCAACGTCGCCGGCAAGCGTCAAGGTCGGGTTCTGCACGATGGTGACGTTGTAACCGTCTTTCTTCAGGATGTTGTAGACGCCCTGCCAACCGGAACCGTCGGCAAAGGCACCGTGAACGAGCACGACATTCTTGGTGGCAGGGGCGGCCTGGGCCGGCGTCAGCGCGCTTGCGGAGAGGGCGAAAGCGGCGGCGGCGATGAGGGACTTGAGCATTTCGGGTCTCCTTCGGTAAGTTGTTTTCGCGAAAATCATTATCGCGATAATCATCGTATACGCCGGCTCGGTTTTCTTGTAAAGATACTTATTATCGCGATATTGATTTTCGCGGCAGGAACCTGCGAACACGCTGCAAGGAGGCCGAAATGCCCGACGAACCGACGACGCTGCCGCTCGACAGCCAGCTCTGTTTTTCGATCTACTCCACGTCGATCGCCATCAACCGGGTGTACAAGCCGATGCTCGACGCGCTCGGCGTGACCTACACGCAGTACCTCGTCCTAAGCACGCTCTGGGAAAAGGATGGGCTGACGATCTCGGCGATCGCCGACAGGCTGAGCCTGGAGTCGAGCACCATCACACCGGCGGTCAAACGGCTGGAGGCGGCCGGTTTCCTCGGCCGGCATCGCAGCGTCACCGACGAGCGGCAGGTGGAAGTCCACCTCACCGCGAAAGGACGCGATCTGCATGTGAAGACCGGCTGCCTGACCGACGCGCTCCTGGAAAACTCCGGCTTTACCGTGCCGGAGATGATCGACCTCAACGAACGGGTCCGGAAATTGCGTGATGGCATGCGCGACGCGGCGAAGTAGCAGCGGCGCGCATGCGCCATGTAGGGCGAAGGCCTTGGCGGCCGCCTACCGCGCGCCTATCGCCGCCGGCCGATCGGGATGATCTCGGGCGCGGACGCTTCGAACGGTCTGCCATCCCAGCCACCAAGCCAGGTTTCGACGACCAGCCCCGCTTCGTTGATCATTGCGACGAGGTCGCGATAAGGCGGGAAGGCGATTTTCGAACGGGCCTCGTAAAGGCGCCCGTCCGATGTAGCCCGGTAGAAGGTTCCATATTCCACGACACCGGTCTCCGGGTCATGGCTGACGTCGTTCCAGGCGAGAAGCTGCCCGAGGGCCGGATGAACGATATCCCGCTCGGATTCCTCCGGCGTCCATTCCCGCCATTCCTCGACCACCGGGTTGCGACTGTCGAAGATGAAACGCCCTTCGGGTGAAAGATGCGCGGCGATGGTCCTCAGTGCGGCGAGCTGATCTTGCCTGGTCAGGAAGACCTGAAAGGCATGACCGCTCAGAAGCACCATGTCGAAGGTCTCGCCAAGCCGGATCGTCCGCCCGTCGCCTTCGACCCAGCGCACCCGGTCGCCGCCTGGCCTTTGCCTTGCGACATCGAGCATGGCCGCTGCCGGATCGATGCCGACGACCCGCTTGCCCGTCTCCGCAAGCGCAGTCGTGAGCATGCCGGTGCCGCACCCGAGATCGAGGATCGAGTTGCGGCCTTCGGCCATGGTCATCAGATATTGCGAATCGGCGGTCCAGCCGTTCTCGATGTCGTAGAACGCCACAAGATCTGGATCGTTATAGAGCTTGTCCGACGGCATTGACATGGTGGTTGCTCCCGCCCAATTGTGGGCCATGGAAATTATCCAATTTCGTCAATAGCTTATAGCGCATCAAAACAAAAGCGCAGTGAAGCAGTCTCCGTCGTGACACGCTCGCTCATCGCGGTCGCAAGCGTGAGATCCAGGTCGCGAGCAGAATGGCCACGGCCGCAATGCCCGTGGCGACGTAACCGATACTCTCCAATCCCCACCGCGGAATCACCAGGCCACCGATGATTGCGCCGAAGCCTGTACCGGCATTGGCTGCGGACACGTTCAAGGTTCCGGCCAGAGCTTGGGCGTGCGACGCGGACTTCATCACCCGCACCTGGCAGATGGGAAAGAGCGCGGTATAGGCGATGCCCCACACCGAAAGCGCCATTCCCAGCAAGACGAAGGAACCCGCCAGCGGCACGCTCGCCGCCATGCCGACGCCCAGCAGCAGCGAGAACGCGGCGGTGGCAGTGAGCGGGCTGCGGTCCACAAAACGTCCGCCCAACCAGTTGCCAATGAGGCCAACGGCACCGAAACCCATGAGCCACCAACCCACATGCGCCGGCGCCACGCCAGCGACGCGTTCCAGAGTGTCGGCCAGGTAGGTGTAAGCGGTGAACATGGCGGTGAACACCACCACAGATAAAACGACGTTGCCGGCGAAATACGGGTCTTTAAGGATGCGAGCCTGTTCCGCCAGGCGCAGCCGTCTGGGCAGCGCCACGGTCGGCATGAAGACCGCCAGAGCCAAGGCCATCACCAGAGAAAGACCTGCCAGGATCCAGAAGGTGCCGCGCCAGCCCACCGCGTCAGATGCCAGCGTGCCCAGCGGAATGCCGAAGAGCAGGGCGGCGGAGATGCCGAGATACACCTGCGAAACAGCACGACCGGCACGCTGGGGCCCCACGATCTGGCCGGCCGTCTCACTCGCCGTGCCCCAGAACACCGGCAGCACCAGCGCCGGAATGAAGCGGGCGACCGCAAGTACCCAGACGTTAGGCGCGATCGCGGCGAGCGCATTGGAGGCGGCAAAGATCAGAAGAATGGCGATGAACAGGCGCTTGCGTTCGAGGTGCGACAGCATCGCCGTCAGCAAAGGGCCGAACAGCATGACCGTGAAGGCGAAAAGGGTGACGAGCTGACCGGCGGCCGAAATCGAAATCTCGAGATCACGGGCCAGTGCCGGCAGCAGCCCGACGATCAGGTATTCGGTGGTAACGATGACGAAGGCCGCCACCGCAAGGATGGCAATGGAGAGGCTGTCGCGGCTGGCAGGAGCCGCGTCGCCTGGTGCTGCAAGGGATGACATCAGAAGTTCCTGTGCGAATTCGATGTCCCCAATCTATTCAAGAATTTTGTTCTTATCTCGGATATGTTTTCCTTGGATTGATGAATTGAGATCCGCAATAGACGAGGAAAACATGATTTCAGCGGAGCGCCTCAAGGGTATCGAGACCTTTGTGGCAACGGCTGCCGCAGGCAGTTTCACAGCGGCGGCGGAACGACTGCACCTGACCAGTTCCGCAGTCAGCAAGAGCGTGGCGCGCCTCGAGGATCGGCTGGGCACCCGGTTGTTCGAGCGCACGACCCGCCGCCTTGCCCTGACGGATGCGGGCGTGGCGTTCTACAGCACCTGCGTGCGTGTCCTGGCCGATCTGGAAGAAGCCGAGGCCGTGCTCGCCGCGCAGCGCAGCGAGCCGGTGGGGCGCCTGAGGCTCGATGTGCCGACGACGTTTGGCCGTCTGCGCGTCTGGCCGCTAATGCTGCGGTTCGCGCAGCAGCACCGGCAATTGCGTCCGCACGTCACCTTCACCGACCGCTTTGTCGACCTGCTGGATGAGGGCGTCGACGTGGCGGTGCGCATCGGCGGCCCGGATCACTGGCCCGCCTCCGTGGGGCATCGCTACCTCGGCCGCGAACGCCTGATCTTCTGCGCCGCGCCTGACTACCTGGCCAAGCGGAGCACGCCTCTATCGTCGGCCGAACTCGCCCGGCACGATGCCGTGCTCTATGGCAAGGCCGATGGCACGACCAGCCCCTGGCTGATTGCGCATGCCCCCGGGGCGGTCGAGCAGCGGACGATGGAGGGCCGCATGACCGTTGGCAATGCCGAGGCTCTGGTCGCCGCGGCCAAGGCCGGATGCGGCATCGCGCAACTGGCGACATGGCTAGTCGGCGACGAGATCGCGCGTGGCGAGCTCGTGCCAATTCTGCCGGAACTGACGACGGATGGTCTGTCGCTCAATCTGATCTGGCCCGTCGGGCGGCAATTGCTGCCCAAGGTGGACGCCATGCTGGAACTGCTGGCGGAGTTGGAGATCGCCTAAAGCATGGCGCGCAAAAGTGCTAAGCGGTTTTGCGGTAACGACATGCGAAAAACCAAAAACCGGAAGCGCACGCCGCGATCTTCAGATGCGCTTTTCGCGCGTTGATTTCCTGGCTCCAGGTGCATGGCCTCCGCCTGCCAGACAAGCGCAGGCTCCAGAATGAGAAAAGCCCGCAGTTACGCGGGCTTGTCTGTATTCTCGGCTACTCGGCGGGACGCGGGATTATTCCCACTCGATCGTGCCCGGTGGCTTCGAGGTCACGTCGTAGACGACGCGGTTGATGCCGCGGACCTCGTTGATGATGCGCGTTGCCGCGCGCCCGAGGAATTCCATGTCGTAGTGGTAGAAGTCGGCGGTCATCCCGTCGACCGAGGTGACGGCGCGCAGCGCGCAGACGAACTCGTAGGTGCGGCCGTCGCCCATGACGCCGACGGTCTGCACCGGCAGCAGCACGGCAAAGGCCTGCCAGATGGCGTCGTAGAGGCCGGCCTTGCGGATCTCGTCGAGATAGATCGCATCCGCTTCGCGGAGAATCTCGAGCTTCTCGCGGGTGATGCCGCCCGGGCAGCGGATGGCAAGGCCCGGACCCGGGAAGGGGTGGCGGCCGATGAAGCTGTCGGGCAGGCCGAGCTCGCGGCCGAGCACCCGGACCTCGTCCTTGAACAGTTCGCGCAGCGGCTCGACGAGCTGCATGTTCATGCGCTCCGGCAGGCCGCCGACATTATGGTGCGACTTGATCGTCACCGACGGGCCGCCGGTGAAGGAAACGCTTTCGATCACGTCGGGATAGAGCGTGCCCTGCGCGAGGAAGTCCGCGCCGCCGAGCTTCTTTGCCTCTTCCTCGAACACTTCGATGAACAGGCGGCCGATGATCTTGCGCTTGGTCTCGGGGTCGCTTTGGCCTTCCAGTTCGCCGATGAAGCGGTCGGACGCGTCGACGTGCAGGAGGTGCAGGTTGTAGTGCTCCTCGAACATGGCGACGACGTTCTTGGCCTCGTCCTTGCGCATCAGGCCGTGGTCGACGAGGATGCAGGTCAGCTGATCGCCGACGGCCTCGTGGATCAGAAGGGCCGCGACAGAGCTGTCGACGCCGCCCGAAAGCGCGCAGATGACCTTCTTGTC
Organism: Ensifer adhaerens; assembly: GCF_002007205.1. Taxonomy (GTDB): domain Bacteria; phylum Pseudomonadota; class Alphaproteobacteria; order Rhizobiales; family Rhizobiaceae; genus Ensifer; species Ensifer adhaerens_D. Next base: position 854,866 of record NZ_LAZS01000006.1, on the reverse strand, counting down.
GCCAACTTGCTTGCGGATCGCCTCCACCGCCTTGGCGCGGTAGGCCGACATCGACCAGTCGCCCTTGATGCCGGCGATCTTGTGCACGAAGTTGGAAATCAGCTTGGCGCCGTCGGGCGTGTGCACGACTTCCGGGTGGAACTGCACGGCGTAGTACTTGCGCTTCTCGTCGGCGATGAAGGCAAAGGGGGCGTTGGCCGAGGTCGCGACGACCTCGAAGCCTTCGGGGATCGCGGTGACGCGGTCACCGTGCGACATCCAAACCTGGTGGCGCGAGCCGAGGGACCAGAGACCGTCGAACAGCGCGCATTCCTTTTCGACTTCCAGGAAGGCGCGGCCGAATTCACGGTGGTGGCCGCTTTCGACCTTGCCGCCGAGCTGGGCGCAGATGGTCTGCTGGCCATAGCAGATGCCGAAAACCGGCAGACCTGAATCGAAGATCACCGAGGGGGCGCGCGGCGAGCCGATGTCGAGCGTCGAAGCGGGGCTGCCGGAGAGGATCACGGCCTTCGGCTTCAGCCGCTGGAAACCATCTTCCGCCGACTGGAACGGCACGATTTCACAATAGACACCGGATTCGCGCACGCGCCTTGCGATGAGCTGCGTCACCTGGCTGCCGAAGTCGACGATGAGGACGGTGTCGGGATGGGCTGTCTGGGTCATTGGAAGCCTTCAAACAAGCTTGATCATGGCGAGCCTTTAATGAAAGCCCGCCAACAGCGCAACGATTCAATTGCACCCCGACAATTCCGGGGTTTCAGAGCGGGATCAGCGTCTACAGCCGGATCGCGCCGCTCGAAACTGCATTCTCCAACCGGTCGATCACGCCGGTAAGCTTCTCGTCGATGACGTGAAGATATTCCGTCCAGTCGTTGACGTGCTTGAGCTCTGCCTTGCCGTCGGAAATGCCGCGAAGCGCAATCAAGGGAATACCGAAGGACTGGCAGGCGCGAAGCACCGCGAAGGTCTCCATCTCCACCATGTCGGCGTCGATCGTCTCATAGGCCGCGCCCGAGACGATGTTGGCGCCGGTCGAAAGCCGCGCTTCCGGAACGCCGGGGATGCGCAGCGGCAGCGGCACCACGGCCGGCAGGTCGAGAAACGGCGTTGCGCCCTTCTCGAAGCCGAGCGGCGAAGCGTCCATGTCGCGGTAGCCGACCGACACGGCCTGGTAGACCTCCGTCTGTTCGAGCGTGGCGGCGCCGGCCGAGCCGAGCGAGACGACGAGGTCGGGCAGCGCCCGCTCGGCCGCGAGTTCGGCAAGCGTGCGCGTCAAGACGACGGCGGCTTCGACCGGGCCGACGCCGGTCATCAGCGGCTTGATCCGTTGTTTCAGGTGCGGTCCGTATTCGGCGTCCACGGCCATGACGTAGAGAACCCTGCGTCCGGCGACGTCCTTGATCCCAAAACTCATCCTTCGATCCCCTCGCGTCCGCGCACCACCATCATCGTTCCGGTCATCGAGGCGATCAGCTTCGCCGGCCCGTCGGCGCGGATCGCATAGCCACGGCCGTCGGAAACAATGATCGTCGAGCCGGGCTTCGTCACTTCGCCACGAAACAGAAAGCGCTCGCCACGCCCCGGTGACAGCAGATTGACCTTGAACTCGATCGTCAGGATCGAAGCATCCGGGTCGATCACCGAATAGGCCGCATAGGTGCCGGCCGAATCCAGCGCCGCCGAGATCACGCCCGCATGCAGAAAGCCGTGCTGCTGCGTCAGCTTGTCGTCGAAGGGCAGTTCGATCTCGACCGTGCCCTGTTCGACCAGCGTCAGTTCGGCGCCGATCGTGCGCATCGCCGCCTGCCGCGCAAAGCTGTCGCGGATGCGCTTTCGGAAATCGGGAGGATCACGCTCGTCCATCGGCAGGCAAGGTCCTTGTTGGCGGCAGAATTGCCTTGAGGTCGCTGGACACTGGCATGGCCGCCAGGGGACGACAAGTTCAATTCATCAGGAAAATCGAGCCGTTGAGCACGGTCGCGAACGCCACCCAGGCAAGATAGGGCAGGAACAGCAGCGCCGAAAGGCGATCCCGCTGCCAGCTTGCCACCACGAAACCGGCAACCGCAATCAGCAGTGCGATGATCACGATCAGGGCTGACGCGATGTCCTGCATCCCGAAGAACAGCGGCGACCAGAGGAAGTTGAAGATCATCTGCGCCAGCCACAGGCGCATCGCGGCGGTGTGACGAAGGTCGAGAAACATTCGCGCTCCGACTATGCCGATCATCACGTAGAGGATCGACCAGACCGGCGCGAAGATCCAGTCGGGTGGATTAAAGGCCGGTTTCGCCAGCGACTGGTACCAATCGCCGGGGATGTTGTTGGTGCCGATGAGGAGACCGAGGCCGAGAACGGCGGCGATGAAGACTGCATACACGATGGTTCTGTTCATGATCTCGCCAGATAGAACAGACTTTCCGTCTTTCCAGCAGCGCCGCCGTTTTGAAGCCATCATGCCCCACCTATATCAGGTGCCATGAAGACCTTCCGACGCATCGACATCCGGCCGGCCGGCCCGGATGACATCATGATGATCGCCTCCGTTATCGTCGAAACCTGGCGATCGACCTTCCGCGGGCTGATTTCCGACGGCTTCCTCGACGCCATGACCGTCGAGGAACAGGCGCTGCGCCATGCCAGGCGCATGCGCATCGCCGACGTCTTTCATCTGGTCGCGGTCGATGTGAGCACGAACAAGGTGATCGGTTTTGCCAATTATGGAAAAGCCCGCTCGATGCCGCCGCGGTTCGACCGAGAGCTCTATGCGCTCTATGTTCTCGAGGAATTCCAGGGCGCCGGCATCGGCTCGGCGCTGGTGCGCAGCGTCGCCGGTCATTGCCGGGAGCTGGGTGGAAAGTCGCTGTTTGCCTGGGTGCTTTCCAGCAATCCGAACCGGGCGTTTTACGAGCATCTCGGTGCTGTCGCCGTCGGCCAAGGGCAGGTGAGCCTCGGCGGCGAAATTCATGACCAGACAGCCTACCGTTGGAACGACCTGGCGAAACTTGCCGGCGAGGGCCGCCTTTCGGCCTGAGGCCGGCTGCGGGCTTAGGCCAGCCGAACGATGTGCTGATCCCAGGCGACGCGGCTCTGGTAATCCTGGAAGTGGCCGTCATAGGAGGAAACCGCAAAGCCGTGACCGGCTGCAGCCACGCCGGCTGCATCGGCGACGCGCTCTTGCCTCAGCACGGCGCCCGTGCGGGCATCGATGGTCACGGCCACGTTGCCCTTCGGCGATGTCAGTCCAACAAGCCCTTCGTGCCGGTTGATCGCGATCGCGCCGACATAGTTTGCCAGCGCTTCCGTCGTGCGCTCGGGAAGCGACAGGAATTTCAGGTCCTCACCCCTGGAGAAAGAACCGACGAGCGGCGGCAGATCGTTGCGCGCGCCTTCATACTGGCAGGCAAACCAGATCTCGCCCTTCGGGCCGATATCGACATGCCGGGTCGACAGGCGGCTGAGGTCATCGGGCAATCCGTGCTTCTGGACGAGCGCGCCGGTCGCGGTATCGACCAGCGTCAGGCTCGGCTCCATATGGTCGAGATTGAGCTTGGTGCGGCCGAAATCCGGATGGGTCTCGATGCCACCATTGGCAATGGCGAGAAGGCGGCCGTCGGCGGCAAGCGTCATGTCGTGCGGGCCGATGCCGTAGGTTGGGAACTCGCCGATGCGGGTGAACCTGTCGCTGCCGTCATAGACGCCGACCATGCCGCGATTTGAGGCGAAATCATTTTCGGTGGCATAGAGTAACCGGCCGTCCGCCGAAAAGCAGCCGTGGCCGTAGAAATGCCGGCCCTCCACCGCGGCGATCACGATCGGCTCGGCCGTGCCGTCGGTCGCAAGGATCATCGCATAGGTGCCGGGACGGCGGGCAAAGGCGACGGCCCGGCGCGTCACCGGCGAATAGGCCATGCCGTGGGCCCGGGCCGGCAGCGCCGCGCGGTCGATGATCTCGCCCGCTTCCGTCAGTGTCGCAACGCCATAGCTGCCGTCCGGCGCCATGAAGGCCGAGGCGAAGACCGCATCCGCCCTCGTAAGGGCGAAAGCGCGATCAGGCGCAAGGCTCGCCACCCAGGCCACACCCGCCATCTTCAGGAAACTGCGCCGGTCGATCAGGTCTGTCGCGGCCCGCATGACATGGCCTCCAGCCACAAGATTAATCGCGAAACGGCGGCCCTTGCGCCGCCGTTTCGGCTTGCCGATCGAGCGCTCAGAGCCAGCCCCGCCGCTTGAAGTAGAAATAGGGCACGATCGCCGACATCACCATCAGCATCAGTGCCGCGGGGTAGCCGAACTGCCATTGCAGTTCCGGCATCACCTCGAAGTTCATGCCGTAGATCGAAGCGACCAGCGTCGGCGGCAGGAAGACGACGGCGGCGACCGAGAAGATCTTGATGATCTGGTTCTGCTCGAGATTGATGAGGCCGAGCGTCGCGTCGAGCAGGAAGTTGATCTTGTTCGACAGGAACAGCGCGTGGTCGCCGAGCGAGGTCGCGTCCCGCTGGATCAGCTTGATCCGCTGCCGGCTTTCCTTGGCCGCCTTGCGTGGTCCCATGCCCTCGAGTGCCACGTGATAGGCGACGAGCCGGCCGATGCTGACCAGGCTTTCCCGGATGACCGTCAGGAGGTCGCCCTTCTGGCCGATCTGCTCGATCAGCGACTGCAGGTCGCGCGTCTTCTTGGTGGCGCTGGCATTGGTCTTGCGGAATACGTCCCGCGAAATTCCGTCGACCTCGCTGCCGGCGCGCTCCAGCGCATCCGCCGTGCGGTCGATGATCGCTTCAAGCAAGCCCAGCATCACCAGTTCGCCGCTTTCGCAGATCTGGCCGTTGGCCTTCTGGATGCGGTGGGAGAAGGTCTGGAACGGCTTGGGATCGGCATGGCGCACGGTGACCAGCGTCGTGCCCTTCAGGATGAAGGTCACCGGCACCTTGACCGGGTAATCGCTGTCGAGCTTGGCGGCGGCCGTCATCGTCATGAATTCGGCACCGTCCTCCTGGTAGAGGCGGTCGGAGAGCTCGATCTCCTGCATCTCGTCCCGGGTCGGGATCTCGATGCCGAGCTGGCCCTCGACCAGGCGCGTTTCCTCAGGCGACGGATTGAGAAGGTCGTACCAGATGGCAGGGGTCGGCAGGGCGATGCCATCGAGCATGTCGACAAGCACGAGGTGGCTGTTCTGGCTTTTGAAAATGCGCAGCATATTGGGCTCCATAGGGCGAGTCATCCGACCGCCTGAAGCCCTGATCAATCAGGACCGGACGGCCGTGAGCGTGAAGGCTCGACTTCGACTGTCGGGGTTCATTGTGAGTTGGTCCTTGTGGTGAAACGTGCCCGCGAGAGCGGACACGGGAAGCGCTTTGCGCCCAAAAGCCGGAATTGTCAACACCCGGTCGAGCAGCCGGATTTCTCAGTCGCCGTCGGCGAAGGAGAAGCCGGCACCAAGCCCGATCGCGCCGCCGAAGTCCTTGTTCAGGCGGTCGAGCAGATCGTTGGTGTTGAGCGAGAGGAAGGCGAGTTTGGCGCGCTTGTCTTCATCGGCAAGCGCCGCATCGATCGGCCCGTCGATATTGCCGGCCATGCCGATCACGGACTTGAACACGAAGTCGGCGGAGCCTGCGACCGAGCGGCTGTCCTCCGGCAAGAGGCTCTGCATGTCGGCAACGTCGAACAGGGCCTTCAGGCCGCGGACGTTCCCCGCGATCGACGCCATCGTGTTGCCGGACCGCCAGTAGATCGCAAGCTTCGGACGACCCTTGTCGTCCTTGCCCTCATAGAACGGCTTCAGCCGCTGGTCCTTCACCGTCTCGACGCCGTGGACCAGAATGCCCAGCAGTTCGGTCGCCGCCTCGCGGCTGTCGCGGAACTCCGGATTGTCGGGGCCTGGATGTTTCCAGGCGGCCTGAACGCCATCGGGCTTCTGCCATGCGGCCAGGAACTCGTTGGCGATGGTGTCGAGGTTCCTGGTGATCGCCAGGCCGTAGCGGCAGCGGAAATCGCCCTCCTTGCTCAGAAGCGTGTCTGAGCCTGTGCCGTAGAGCACATATTCGAGCGCGCCCAGCCCTTGGGCGGCGACGCTCTTGCCCTTGAGCCTGGCCTCGTCCGTTGCGCTTTCGTCCTTTTTCGAGATGATCGCCTGCACCTGCTTCAGCCCGGTGCTTTTGCGGTCCGGATAGAAGAGGAAGCGTTCGAAGCGGTTCTGTTCGAGCGCCGGACCAAGCCTGACGATCTCGATCGTCGACCAGGCGCCGACCAGATCGGAAAACGCGCCTTGGGCGGTCTCGAGCGCCGGCTGCGATGGCGCCGCGCAGAGCTTGGCCGTCGCGGCGCTCGCAGCCGCGGCTTTCTCAGTCAGGTTGCGGTAGCCGGGGATGATGAAGGCGTCGACGGCCTTGGCCATCACCGCGGGAACGGCCGCCTCGTTGACGACGCGCGGCGAGAGCGCGCTTCCTTCCTGCGCCGCGGCGGGGAGGGCGACGGTGCTCAGGGCGAGCGCGAGGGCAAGTTTGCGTATGTGAGGCATCACAAGGACTCCAGGAAGGCAAGGAGATCGCGGCGATCGCTTGCGGCAAGGGCGGCAAAGGCGTCGCGGGCCTTCTGCCCCTCGCCGCCGTGCCAGAGGATCGCTTCGGTGAAATTGCGGGCGCGTCCGTCGTGCAGCAGGAAAGTGTGCCCGCTGACGGTCTTCGTCAAGCCGATGCCCCAGAGTGGCGGCGTGCGCCACTCGCGGCCGGTCGCGACACCCACCTGCTGTCCGTCGGCCAGGCCTTCGCCCATGTCGTGCAGCAGGAAATCGGAATAGGGCCAGATGAGCTGGAAGGACTGCGCCTTGTTGGCCGCATCCCGGCGCGTGACGAATTTCGGCGTGTGGCAACTGATGCAGCCGAGGTCGTAGAAGACCTTCTTGCCGCGCAGCGTTTCGGCAAAGCTCGCCTTGCGCCGCGCCGGCACGGCCAGGTTTTCCGAATAGAAGGTGACGAGGTCGAGCACCGGATCGGGGGCCTCGGTCGGCCCGAGACGCGCCTGCACGCCGGTCGCCATGGTCAGGCACTTCGCCTGCGCCTTGGTGCAATCACCATGCGGCCGGTCCGCGTCGGGAGAAGAGATGCCGATATCGGTGGCGAAGGCGTCGGCGCTTTGTTGCCGCACGGTGGCGTTCTGCGCCTTCCAGCCGAAGCGCCCGAGCATGAGCTTGCCGGTCCTGGCGTCGCGCGTCAGCGCCGGCCGTCCGCTGATGCCGTCGCCATCCGCATCGTCGGGGTCGGCAAGGGCGAGGATATCCGCCTCGTGGATCGCCTCGATCAGGCCAAGCCCGATCATCGGCTGCGCCACACGCGGCGAGAGCGTGGTTTCCGGATCGAGCGGTCCATAGGCGAGATCGCCCACCGAATAGCTTGGCCGGCGCAGCGATGCCGTCTCGCCATCGGGGAAGGCGAAGGGCTCTTCGGCGTAGCTGACCTTGAGATGCCCTTCGGCGGCTAGGCCGGGCACGGCGCTATCCTGGAGTTGGGCGCCATAGACGGGATCCGGAAAGTTGCCGACCTTATGCGCCTCGATCAACCGGCGCTCGGCGTCGTCGCGCGGCGGGCGCGCCAGGCGGAAGAACATCGAGGTCGTGTCGACGGCACCCTCGGGCGGACGGCCGCGCCCGTCTTTCAGGTGACAGCTCTGGCAGGCGCGGGCGTTATAGAGCGGGCCGAGGCCGTCCGAGGCCTGGGTGGAAGAGGGGGAGGAAACCCAGAGCTTGCGAAACAGCGCATTGCCGAGTTTGAAACCTTCCTCTTCCTGGAAGGTGAGATTGGCCGAGAATTGCGAAAAACTGTCGGCATTGACGGGCGCGATCGAGGTCGCGGCGCCACCGGACATGGCTTCGAAGGTTTCCGCCTTGGAAAAGTCCGTCGTCGGCCGCGTCACCGCCTCGACGCGATCGCGGTCAGCGTTGCTGAGATCAGTGCGTTTGGTCGGGAGATCGTCGCCGGCAGCGGCGGGCAGGGCCGTCAAGAGCGCCTGAGCGAGAAGCAGCGCGATAAGGCGGGGTGCGCCAGGTTTCATCAGTTGAGGATCGGGCCGCACCGGTTGGGAGCGGCCCGCCTTTTCAGCTTATTGGAAGACGGCGTTAGGATTATCCAGGCTGTCGGAACCTTCAAGCTCGACGGTGCCGAGATCCAGCGACGCAATGACGCGCTGGACGGTCTTTGCCTGGGCGATCAGGCCGTCGATCGTCGCCTGAACGGTGGCGTTGCCCTCGGCATTGCCTTCGCCGATCATCTGGTCGTAGGCCTCGGTGGTTTCCGCGCGCTTGGCCATCGCCTGCATCTTCTCGACCGTGGTCGAAAGGTTGCCGGTCATCTCCTTGTCGAGCGCGGCGTCCTTGGCAGCAACCAGTTCGGAGAGCGACGGGCCGGTCATCTTGGTGCCGTCGGCGCGGGTGTATTCGCCCGTATAGGCCGACTGGATGCCGATTGCGTCGTGCAGATGCGAGTTGTGCGTATTGTCGGAGAAGCAATCATGCTCTTCTTCCGGATCGTGCAGCAGCAGGCCGAGCTTCATACGTTCGCCGGCAAGCTCACCGTAGGAGAGCGAGCCCATGCCGGTGAGGATGGCGACGAGGCCAGCCTTCGGATCGGCCTCGACGGCCTTGGTGGCAGCACCGTCTGCCGTCCAGTTGCCGACCATTTCCTTGAGGTCGGAAACCAGAAGCTCGGAAGCGGCCTTCAGATAGGCGGCGCGGCGATCGCAATTGCCGCCGGTGCAGGCCTTGGCGTCGTAATCGGTGTAGGGACGGTTGCCAGCACCCGCCTTGGTGCCGTTCAGGTCCTGGCCCCAGAGCAGGAATTCGATCGCATGGTAACCGGTCGCGACGTTCGCCTCGATGCCGCCGGCTTCCTGCAGCGTTCCCGCCAGGAGTTCCGGAGTGATGTTGGAAGCGTCAACGTCCTTGCCGTCGATCTTGATCGTCTTGTTGGCAATCACGTTGGCGGTGAAGAGGGCGTTTTCGTCGCTCTCGCTGCCATAGCTCGGGTCGACATAGTCGATCAGGCCTTCGTCGAGCGGCCAGGCGTTGACCTTGCCTTCCCACTCGTCGACGATCGCGTTGCCGAAGCGGTAGACTTCGGTTTCCTGATAGGGGTTGCGGGCCTTGAGCCACGCCTCGCGCGCAGCCTTCAGGGTTTCCTCGCTCGGCGTGGCGATCAGCGCATCGACCGCCTTGTCGAGCGCTTCCGCCGTCGTCAGCGCATCTTCGAACTTGGCGTGGGCGACAGCGGCGTAGTGCTTCACCACGGCGGCGGCATCGGTTGCGGCATGGGCCGGCTGCAGGGCGAGCGCCGACGTCGCCGTCATCAGCGCCAGTGCAGCGCCGCGGAAGAATTTCTTGGTCATGACCCTCTCCTGTTGCTCCTTCGGCGCAGCCGAGCGAGTCCGCAAATGCGGCGTCGTTCAGGCGTTGGGGCCACACGAAGAGGCCCGGCCGGGCCTGCCTCTCATGAACCAAAAGCAAACTTGTGTCAAAGTGTATAGTTTAGAACGTTTTCAATCTGATGCGCGTGTTTTGACAGTTGTCAAAAGGCGTCAACCCTTGCGTTGCATCAGGCAGAAGAAGAAGCCGTCCGTGCCGGTGGAAGCCGGCGTCAGCGTCACCGTCTTCATGTCCGCCGACCAGGGCTGCGGCTTGTCGGTGCCGAAGAGCGTCGCCCAGATATCGGCGGCCGACAGGATCTCGAATTCCGGGTTGTCCTCGCAGAAGCCGTAGACCTGCGCCTCGTTCTCCTCAGGCAGTACCGAGCAGGTGACGTAGATCAGGTGGCCGCCGGGACGGACGAACTGGGCAGCGCTTGCCAGCGCTTCTTCCTGCTGGGAGATGCGCTCCTCGAGGTTCTTCTGGTTGAGCCGCCACTTGGTGTCGGGCCGCCGGCGCCAGGTGCCGGTGCCGGTGCAGGGCGCATCGACCAGCACGCGGTCGAAACGGCCGGCAAGCGGCGCGAGGCTGTCGGTCGATTCATGCACCTGGACATTGCGGGTGCCGGCGCGCTTCAGCCGCTCGATGATCGGGGCAAGGCGCTTGCGGTCGGTGTCGTAGGCGTGCACCTGGCCCTTGTTGTTCATCGCCGCCGACATGGCGAGCGTCTTGCCGCCGCCGCCGGCGCAATAGTCGAGCACCTGCTCGCCTTCCTGCGGATAGGCGAGATCGGCGACGATCTGCGAGCCCTCGTCCTGAACCTCGAACCAGCCCTTCTGGAAGGAAAGCTCGGCCGTCACGTTCGGCAGGCGCGAGGCGCCTTCGCCGGCCGGAATGCGGATGCCGTTGCGGGCGATGGTCGCCGGCTCGGCGCCGCTGCGCTCCAGCGCCTTCAGCACCTTGGCGCGCGACGCCTTCAGCGTGTTGGCGCGCAGGTCGAGCGTCGGTCGGCCGGCAAGCGCCTTGGCCTCGTCGAGCCAGTCGTCGGAAAAGTTCTCCTCGAAGGAGGCCTGGACCCATTCGGGGATATCGCCCTGCACATGGGCCGGCGCGTCTTCGAGACGACGTGAGGTGAAGGCTTGAAGCTGTTCGGCGGGTGCTTCCGGCGCGAACTTGTCGCCATCGAGCTCGGCGGCTAGCGCCTCGGGCGAAAAGCCCCATTGCCGGTACATGACGGCATGGCCGAGTGCTGCGGCGCTGTCGCTGTCCATCAGGTAGGCGTGCGAGAGTTTCATGCGAAGGGCGTCGTAGACGATGTTGCCGATCGCGGAGCGGTCGCCGGATCCGGCGAAGCGGTGGGAAAGCCCCCAATCCTTGAGCGCGTCGGCGACCGGGCGCTTCCGCTTTTCGATATCCTCAAGAACCTCAATGGCTCCAGCGAGCCTGCCGCCCAAACGCATCTTCGATCAACTCCTTTTTCGCCGTGGTAGCGGCGATGGCATCGAAGAGCAAGACGGTGGAGAACAATAACCGCCAGGAACGGTCTTTACGCAAGTAGATCCACCCGACGACAGGCCGGGCAGCAGTATTTCAAGTTCAGGAATTGACGACGCGATAACAGATGCTGGCGTGGCCGGAGCGGATCATGCCGATCTGCGAGGCTGCAGCCTTGGAGAGATCGATCACGCGGCCACGAATGAACGGCCCACGGTCGTTGATGCGAACGACCACGGTCTTGCCGTTGCGCTTGTTGGTGACCTGCACCTTGGTGCCGAACTTCAGGCTGCGGTGGGCGGCCGTCAGGTGAGCGGCGTTCATGCGCTCGCCGGAGGCGGTCTTGGAGCTCAGCGCATACCAGGATGCGCCGCCGCAGCCAGCACCGGCGGCATGGCTGTCGGAAACCGAAACGAGACCGATCGCGGTCGTGAACAGCGCTGCCGCGGCAGCAGTCTTGATCTTCGCTGGCGTCAAACTGGCGATCCCCTCGGTCAAAACACTTGGTTAAAAACTTCTGGGAACCGCTAATTGGGGCGAAAAATGGCAAAAACGTGCTTCAACCATTTACGATCTATTAGGATTTATTAAAAAATGACGAAAATTTAAAAACGAAGATTGTTTGAATTAGTTTAAACAGGTCTCGGAAGTTCTTTGGAATCAGCGGTTGAACGCTCGCCGCTTTCCGCACGCGGGCCGAGCTCGGTGGTAAACGAAAAATTTCATTAAAAATTTCGAATTGGACGAATCTTCCGGATTCTCGATGGTCGAAAATTCGTTACTAGCGCACAGGTTGTATGAAATTCGCCAAGTATCGAACGAATATCCAAAGAATGTCACAATTGCGATGGACAGGCCCTGGCCATTACTGACGGACTGACTATCGGCGTTCTGTAAGCACTACGGGTTATGCTATCTGGTGCGTGCCGTGTTGCATTTCATTGTCCGCGCCACGCGCCGGACTGCCAGAGCTGTGCAAGCGAGACGCGATAATCGGGATAGGCAAACTCAAAGCCTGCGGCACGGATGCGGGCATTCGAAACCCGCTTGTTCTCGCCATAGAAGGTGCGGGCCATGGGCGAGAGTTCCGCCTGCTCGAACGGAGTCTCCGGTGGCGGCTCGACGCCCATCAGCCTTGCTGCTTCCGTCACCACGTCCTGCGGCGGTGCCGGCTCGTTGTCGGTGATGTTGAAGACGCCCGAAGTGCCGTTGTCGGCAAGGAACAGAGCGGAAGCGCCGATATCCTCGACACGGATGCGGTTGAACACCTGGCCCGGCTTGATCAGGCGCCTGGCGGTGCCGTTTGCAAGATTGCAGAACGCGTTGCGCCCCGGTCCGTAGATGCCGGCAAGCCGGAGCACGGCGACCGGAATATCCTGCTTCGCGCCGAAGGCGATCCAGGCGTCCTCCGCTTCCACCCGCTCGACCGAGCGGGCGGAAACCGGCTTGCGCAGCATGTCCTCGGTGACCCATGCGCCGCCGTGATCGCCATAGACGCCGACCGTCGAGAGGTAGCCGATCCATTTGAGGTTCGGCGCGAGTTGAGCGAGGTCCGGGCTGGAAGCGCGGAACATGGGGTCGCCGTCGCGGCCGGGCGCGATCGACTGGATCAGGTGGGTGGCCTGGCCAAGGGCGACACCCAGTTCGTCGGAGACCGATTCGCCGTCGAAGAGGAGCGGGCGGATCCCTGCCTTTTCGAGCCTTGCCGCCTTCTCCTCGGTGCGGGTGGTGCCGACGACACTTTTCGCTGTCGGCGCCATGGCCCGTGCGATTGCCGTGCCGGAGTAGCCGGCGCCAAGGATCAGGACATGCATCGGCTCACTCCCGCGATCTGCCATTCGTTGAGGACGTCTTCGTCGGTCTCTGGCTCGCATTGTTCGGCAATTTGCGCAAGCGCTGCCGGCGCGACCAATCGTGACAGGGCCCAGACCGCCATCGCCCGCACCACGGCGGAACTGTCGGCCAGCCGTGCGCGGACCGACGGCACCAGCGCTGCATCGCCGGAGTTGCCCGCCGCGATCAGGACGTTTCTGACAAAGCGGTCGCGGCCGATGCGCTTGACCGGCGAGCCCGAAAACAGGCTGCGAAAGGCGGGATCGTCGAGATCGAGCAGGGCCCGGAGGGACGGCGCCGTCAGGTCCTCGCGCGCCTTCAGCTTCATTTCGGAGGCCGCCTGCGCGAACTTGTTCCAGGGGCAAGCGGCAAGGCAGTCGTCGCAGCCATAGATGCGGTTGCCCATCAGCGGCCTGAATTCCCTGTCGATCGGGCCCTTGTGCTCGATCGTCAGGTAGGAAATGCAGCGCCGCGCGTCGATCCGGTAGGGGGCAGGGAATGCGTCGGTGGGACAGGCATCGAGGCAGGCCCGGCAGGAGCCGCAATGGTCGCGCTCGGCCTCGTCGATGGTGAGGTCCGCCGTGGTGAACAGGCTGCCGAGAAACAGCCACGAACCGAACTCGCGGCTGACGAGATTGGTGTGCTTGCCCTGCCAGCCGAGGCCGGCCTTCTCGGCGAGCGGCTTTTCCATCACCGGGGCCGTATCGACGAAAACCTTGACGTCCTCGCCGGCGCGGGCGGCAAAGCGGGTCGCGACTTCCTTGAGCTTGCCCTTGATGATGTCGTGATAGTCGCGGTTCTGGGCATAGACGGAAATCGCGCCGCGGTCGGCCTGTTCCAGGATCCCGCGCGGGTCGTCTTCCGGTCCGTAGTTCATCGCGAACATGACGACGGAGCGCACCTCGCTCCAGAGCGTGCGCGGGTCGGAACGGCGCTCGGCTGTCTCTTCGAGCCAGTCCATCGTGCCGTGGAAGCCCTCGTCGAGAAAGTCCCGGAGCCGGGCTGGTGCTTGCGGAATGGCGTCGGGCCGGGTGATGCGACAGAGATCGAAGCCCTTGTCGGCCGCCTCGGCCTTCAGGAACGCCGTCAGCTTCTGCCGCCGCCGTTCCTCGCTGTCTGCCTTGGCATCGATGCCGGGCACGGTTTTCGCCTCAGAAGTCGAGATCCGCATAGTGCGGAACGGGGGTCACGCCGCGCACGCGCTCGGCAAGCAGCGGTCGGAAGGAGGGGCGGGACTTCAGCCGCTGGTACCACTCCTTGGCGGTCGGGGCGTCCGACCAGTCGATCTCGCCGAGATAGTCGAGCACCGACACCGTCGCCGCGGCGGCGAGATCGGCATAGGAAATCCGGTCGCCGGCAAGCCAGGTGCGCGAACCGGCAAGCCAGGAGAGATACTTCATGTGCTGGCGGATATTGGCGCGCGAGGTCCGCAGGACCTTGCTGTCGGGTGCGCCGCCGCCCTGGTCCGGCGTCATCTGCAGCTTGAAGATCCGCTCGCGCACCAGCGGCCGCGTCACATCGGCTTCCATCTTCTGCAGGAACCATTCGACCAGCCGGCGGATTTCGGCGCGCTGGAACGGATCCTCGGCCAGAAGCCGGCGATCCCGCTTCATGATGCCGTTCGTCTCGTCGAGATATTCCGAGATGATCGTGGCCCCACAGAGCGCCCTCATACTATCGTCAACATACACCGGTAGCGTTCCGGCCGGGTTCAAAGCCAGGAAGTCGCGCCGGTTCTCCCAGGGCTGCTCGTCCGTCAATTCCGTCTGGTAGCCGTATTCCGAAAGGATCAGGCGAACGAAGCGTGAAGCGGCGGACATGGGGTGGTGATACAGTGTCGGCATCGATGATCTGGCTTCTCAGGGCTTTGCTGGGGGCGTCAGCGTGGCGGCGCAAGCGTCTGGCCACTGCTCATGTGTTAGAGCTATAGAAATTTGTGGTGGCAAACACAAGCGAATCAGCCTTTTCCTCCCACTCCAAATCTTGTCAGGAAAATCTCATATATGGCGGATCAATCGATCATCAGCGCGCTTGTCCTCGGTCTGATCGAGGGCCTGACGGAGTTTATCCCCGTCTCGTCGACGGCGCACGTTCTCCTCGCCGGCCACTTCCTCGGCTTCAAATCGCCGGGCAACACCTTCGCCGTGCTTATCCAGCTGGGCGCCATTCTGGCGATCCTGCTCGTCTATTTCCAGAAGCTTCTGTCGATTGCGCTGGCGCTGCCGACAAGCATCAAGGCGCGCCGCTTCGTGCTCTCCGTCTTGATCGCCTTCCTGCCGGCGGCGGTCATCGGTGCCATCGCCCATGATTTCATCAAGACGGTGCTGTTTGAAACGCCTGTCCTGATCTGCGTCGTGCTGATCGTCGGCGGGGTCATCCTCTATGCGATCGACCACCTGCCGCTGAAGCCGCGCTATACGGACGTGATGGACTATCCGCCGTCGCTGGCGCTGAAGATCGGCCTGTTCCAGTGCCTGGCGATGATCCCCGGCACGTCCCGTTCCGGCGCGACGATCGCCGGCGCGCTGCTGATGGGAACCGACAAGCGCTCGGCCGCCGAATTTTCCTTCTTCCTGGCCATGCCGACCATGGTCGGCGCCTTTACGCTGGACCTCTACAAGAACCGCGACGCGCTGTCCTTCGACGATTTCACCCTGGTTGCCGTCGGTTTCATCGCCGCCTTCGTCGCCGGCATCTTCGTCGTGCGCTCGCTGCTCGACTTCGTCTCGCGCCGCGGTTTCACGCCGTTTGCCATCTGGCGCATCATCGTCGGTACGGCCGGCCTGATCGGGCTGTGGCTGCTCGGCTGAGCAGGGACCGACGATCTCGAACGAAAAAAGGCGCGTTCCGGACGCGCCTTTTTCTTTGACCGCAAGCCGGTCCCCAAAAAACAAAGCCGCGTGCATTTCAAGGTGAAACGCACGCGGCTGCTGGCCCCCGCCAATAACTTTTGATGCCTCGTCGAGGCGCCGGCCTTAGTTGCCGGAAAGATCGATCGATGCCGTCGTGCACGGATCGACGCCGTAGGCCGGCGCACAGCCCTTGCCGCTGCTCGCGACCGTGTTCGGCGCGATGAATGAGCCAGCCAGAATGATCAGTGCCGCACACGCAAAAAAGATTGCGATCGACTTGCCCATGGACGCTATGCCTTTCGAGATTGCTGCTGCCGCCCGCCATCATGCCTTGGGATCGAGGGCGCGAGGCGGTGTTTAGTGGGTGGATATGACATGATCAATATCAGGACATGTTGAATTTGCGGTAAATGCCAATCGCTTTTGCAACTGCGGCAGAACTGCAACGCTGTTACCGCGATACAACAGAAAACGGCCGCCGGTGGTTCCGGCGGCCGTTCAAAAAAATCGATCGGGTGCGGCTGGTCAGGCGGCGCGGCCGCTGCGGGTATACTGGCCCTGCGGGCGGTAGCGCACCAGATAGGTCGGCAGGATCGGCTCCAGCATCGTCGGCTCGATGCCGATGCCCGAAAGCGTTCGTCCTTCAGAAACGGCGTTCGCGGAGACGACATTGTCGGATTTCAGCAACACCACCTGGTCGGCGGTGAGAGGCGGCGTGACGAAGGGCACCATCGAGGCGATGCTGCCGATGAAGGACGCAACGCCGAAGGGAAGCGAGACGAGCGTACGCTTGCGGTCGATCGTGTTGAGCATGATCTCGAGACAGTCGCGGAAGCTCAAGACATCAGGGCCGCCGAGTTCGTAGATCTTGCCCTTGGCAAGCTTGCCGTCGACGGCGCGTGCCACGGCCTCGGCCACGTCGGTCACGTAGACGGGCTGGAACTTCGTCTCGCCGCCGCCGATCAGAGGCAGGACCGGCGAGAAGCGCGCCATGCCGGCGAACTTGTTGAAGAAGCCGTCCTCGGGGCCGAAGACGATCGAGGGACGCAGGATGATCGCGTCAGGTTTGGTCTCAAGGATGGCTGCCTCGGCGTGGCCCTTGCTGCGGGCGTAGTTCGACGCGGAGGACGCGTCGGCGCCGATGGCCGAGATATGCGTCAGCGTCGCGCCGACGCCACGGGCTGCTTCCGCGACGGCTCGGGCGCCGAAATCCTGGACCGCATCGAAGGTGTTGCGGCCGCTTTCGAACAGCACGCCGACGCAGTTGATGACGTGGTCGGAACCTTCGACGGCGCGGTCGACCGATTTACGGTAGCGCAGGTTTGCCTGGACGAAGGAGATCTGGCCGACATTGCCGAGCGGCTGCAGATGACCCGCAAGGTCCGGCCGGCGAACGGCGACGCGGATGCGATAGCCGCGCTTGGCGAGCGCGCGCACCACATGACGGCCGACGAACCCGGATCCGCCGAAAATCGTCACCAGCGGCGGAAGGTTGGACAAGGTCATGGGATGTGCACTCCTGATCGGGTCGGAAAGAATTGATTGCTACATAGCCCAACAGCCGCGAGAGGTGAAGGCCAATCGACGTCGGCTTGCAGAGCCCGCAGAAGTGGTGACGCCTGGGATCAGACGCCTTCGACGACCACCATCTCGGCGTCGGCGACTTCCTGACGGATCGCGGCGGCAATCTGGTACTCAGGCGAGTTGTAACAGTCGACCGCTGCCTGCAGCGATGGAAACTCGATGACGACGTTGCGGGCGCGAACGCCGCCCTCCAGCCGCTGGTGTTCACCGCCGCGCGCCAGAAAATTGGCGCCGTATTTCTCGAAGGCCGGCTTTGCGGCCGCCACATAGTCCTTGTAGCGCTCGGGGTCGCGGACATCGACCCGTGCGATCCAGTATCCCTTGGCCATATTGAGCTCCTCGTCTTGCAGCACGAAAGGCTGACGGGAGTGTTACTTCCGGCAAATTTTTGTTGAGGTCAAGCGGATCGGCCCGGGGTGCCAAGATATCGGGAGGGCTGCCCGTGTCAGCGCGCGAGGGCGCCGTCCATCTCCGACAGAATTGCCCGGGCAGCCGCAAGCGGCTCGGCGGCTGCGACGATTGGGCGCGCGACGACGAGATGGCTGGATCCGGCCTTGAGCGCCTCGGAGGGCGTCATCACCCGCTTCTGGTCGCCCTTGTCCGCGCCGGCCGGGCGAATGCCCGGGGTGACGAGCGCCATGTCCGGCCCGATGATCTTGCGCACCGCCGCCGATTCCTCCGCCGAGCAGACGATGCCCCCCATGCCGGCGGCCCGGGCCTGTTCGGCCCGGCGCAGCACCAGCGTGTGCGGATCGTATTCATAACCGGCGTCGATCACGTCCTGCTCGTCCATCGAGGTGAGCACGGTGACGCCGAGCAGGCAGAGATCGGAGCCCTTTGCGGCCTCGACTGCAGCTTTCATCGCCTTCGGATAGGCGTGCAGGGTCAGCATCGACATGCCCATCTTGACGATGTTCTCGACGCCCTTGGCCACCGTGTTGTCGATGTCGAGCAGCTTCATGTCGAGGAAGACCTTCTTGCCGCTTCCGGCCAGGTCGCGCGCGAATTCCAGCCCGCCGGCAAAGACGAGCTGGTAGCCGATCTTGTAGAAGGATACGTCGTTTCCGAGCGTCGACACGATCTTCTCGGCCGCGGCAATCGTCGGGAGGTCGAGGCCTACGATCAGTCGGTCGCGCGCGGTTTCGGTCATCTTAGATCCCCTGCCAGTGTTCCATCGCGGTCCAGTCGCATGCGACGGTGCGATCCGCAAGGCGGAAAGCGAAGACATTGCCGCCGCCGCCACCCTTCTGGTCGGCCGCGCGCGAGATCGGCGCGCCGGTGAGCCGGCATTTCAGAAGCGTGCCCACGCCACCATGGCCGACGAAGGCGATCGGGACCTTCGGATCGTGGCTGTCGAGCACGCGGGAGACTGCGCTCGAAATCCGCGCCTGGGCATCGACGGCCCGCTCCCAGCCCTTGAAGCTTTCGGTGGGGTTGGCGAAGAACCAGTCGGCCGCCTTTTCGAATTCCGGCGGCGGCAGGAAGCCGGTCGCGGAGCGATCGTTCTCGCCCATATCGTGATGGATCTCGACGGTCACGCCGGCCGCATCGGCCAGCAGCTGCGCCGTCTCGATCGCCTTGGTTTCGTCGCTCGAGACGACCCGTCCGAGCGAGCGCACCCAGGGCAAGGCGGCAGTGATGACCGCGCGCTCGCGGCCAACAGCGGAAAGTCCCCATTGCGGGACGGGCACGTCCGGATCGATCTGGACCTGCGGATGGGTAACGTAGACGCCGAACATCCCGTCAGTGTGCCCGGCGATAGACCCAGAGCTGCGCCGGCGGAATGTTGCGCACGACGAAGTCGAGATGCTGGATGCTGTAGCGGTCCGGCATGGCAACGACCGGCGACAGTGGTCCATAGGAAATCTGCACGACCGGCCTTCCGACCGGAATGCGCGACAGCAGGTCGTCGATCAGCTCGACGCGCCGGTGCATCGGGAAGTTCAGAAGCGGCACGGCAGAGACGACGCTGTCGAAGGTCTGGCCGTTGAGTTCGCCGAGGGTATGCTCCAGATCGAAAGCATCGCCGTTGATGAAGTTGACGCCGGTGAAGTTGGTCCTGAGCTGATTGTAGAAATCGGTCGAGTACTCGATCGACACGAGATTGGACGGTTCAAGGCCACGTTCCAGGATCGCCTTGGTGATGACGCCCGTACCGGGGCCGAGCTCGAGAACCGGAAGGCCCGAGGCCGGATTGATGACGCTCGCCATCCGGCGCGCGGTGACGGAGGAGGTCGGCAGGATCGCGCCGACGGCCTTGGCATTGCTCATCCATCCCTTGAAAAAGCGAATCTCCTCGTCGAACTTCCGTCCGAGCCGTTCCTTCACCTTCACGCGCAAATTCATTGAACCCCTCAAAACCGCTGTCCTCTCCTCGCACAGGCCGTCCGCTGAACTCCCTACCCGGTGATTCGAGACGGTTGCGGCGGCGTCAACATAATGTGTCCCCATCTGCGGCAAAAACAAGTCTGTCTGCGCCTGAAAGCGTTCTCTTATCAACAGCCCGCAAATGCCGCGGCCAACAAAAAACCCGCCACGCGCGGGCGTGACGGGTTAGCGTTTCGCGCCGCGTCAGGCCCGGCTACACGCGCATCGGCATGAGCACGTAGAGCGCATCTTCAGCAGCCAGATCACGCACGAGCGTCGGCGAGCCCGGATCGGCCAGCATGAAGATTGCGTCCGTGCCGGTCAGCTGCGAGGTGATGTCGAGCAGGTACTTGGCGTTGAAGCCGATTTCGAGCGGATCGTGGTCGTAGCCGACAGGCAGTTCTTCGGTAGCACTGCCGGAGTCCGGATTGTTGACCGTCAGCGTCATCTGGCCTTCGTTCAGCGCCAGCTTGACGGCGCGGCCGCGCTCGGACGAGATCGTCGAGACGCGGTCGACGGCTTGCGCGAAGGACTGGCAATCGACGCGCAGTTCCTTGTCGTTGTTGGCCGGGATGACGCGCTGGTAGTCCGGGAAGGTGCCGTCGATCAGCTTCGAGGTCATGACGATCGAGCCGATCGTCAGGCGGATCTTGGCGTCGGAGACTTCGACGGTGACGACGAGGTCCGGGCTATCGAGCAGCTTCTGCAATTCGCTGACGGTCTTGCGCGGGATGATGATGCCCGGCATGCCTTCGGAGCCGGATGGCGCCTCGACGTCGGCGCGCGCCAGGCGGTGGCCGTCGGTGGCGACGGCGCGCAGCTTCAGTTCGCCCTTGCTCTCGACCGTGTGCACGAAGATGCCATTGAGGTAGTAGCGGGTTTCCTCGGTCGAGATCGCAAACTGGGTGCGATCGATCAGCATCTTGAGGTCGGTCGCCTTCAGGCGGAAGGAATGCGAGAAGCTGCCGGCGGTCAGATCCGGGAAATCGGACTGCGGCAGGCATTGCAGCGAGAACTTCGAACGACCCGAGGCGACGGTCATCGCCGTGCCCTCGGCATTGGTGGCGAGCAGCACTTCCGAGCCATCGGGCAGCTTGCGCACGATGTCATAGAGCAGATGCGCCGGAACGGTGGTTGCACCAGCCTGTTCCACCTGGGCCGGGGTCGCCTCGGTGATTTCGAGGTCGAGGTCGGTCGCCTTCATTTCGAGGCTTGCGCCGTCGGAACGCAGAAGCACGTTCGAGAGGATCGGGATCGTGTTTCGCCGCTCGACCACGCGGTGCACGTGGTTCAGCGATTTCAGGAGGTTGGATCGCTCGAGAGTAATGCGCATGGGATGCCGCTTTCAACCATTGCCCGGCGGGCGAACGTCCGCCTGAGCGTCAACTGCGAGTGCCCCGGCCGACCGACCGGATAGATGTGGACCGGCAAAATGGCAGAAAGAGCGCCCGGAAAGCAAGGGGTTTGAGGGCTTCTGTCCCCAGATGCAGCACGTAGGCCCGTCGTCTTGCCCTTGCTCTGCCATGGTGGCTCACTCATAAAGACCGGATAGACACATCGGTGAGCACGATCAGGACGTTACAGGTGGAAAAGCAGAAGACAGCGGAACCGGCAGGCGGACAGAGGGAGCGCAGCTATCGTCTGCACAATGTGAGCGTTCCGGCTCGCCCGCTCGAGGCGGCGCTCTATCTGGTGGCAACCCCGATCGGCAATCTCGGTGATATTACGTTGCGGGCGCTGGAAACATTGGCCGGCGCCGATGTGCTCGCCTGCGAGGACACGCGCGTGACGCGCGTCCTCCTGGACCGTTACGGCATCACCAACCGTCCCTACGCCTACCATGAGCACAACGCAGACGAGGCCGGCCCACGACTGCTCGCCGCCCTCGGTGAGGGCCGGTCGGTAGCGCTTGTCTCCGATGCCGGCACGCCACTGGTGTCCGACCCCGGCTACCGCCTGGGGCAGCTCGCGATCGAGGCCGGGCACCGTGTCGTGCCGATCCCGGGCGCCTCGGCGCCGCTCGCAGCCCTTGTCGGCTCCGGCCTGCCGAACGACGCCTTTCTCTTTGCCGGCTTCCTGCCGACCAAGGACAAGGCCAAGCGCGATCGCTTGAAGGAATTCGCAAGCGTGCCTGCAACCATCATGTTCTTTGAATCGCCGCACCGGATCGCCGCAACGGTCGCGGCGGCAGCTGAGGTCCTGGGGGAAGGCAGGCGGGCGTCCGTCTGCCGCGAGCTGACTAAGACCTTCGAGGAGTTCCGCCGCGGCACGCTCGGTGAGCTTGCCGCCCATTATGAAGAGGCAGGCGCGGTCAAGGGCGAAATCGTTCTGGTGATCGGCCCGCCGGACGCTGCACCCGAGCCGGAGGCGGCCGATGTCGACGCTCTGCTGCGAAGTCTCGTCGCCGATATGCCGGCCGGCAAGGCGGCAACCGAAGCCGCCCGCCAGACAGGCCTGCCGCGCAAGGAGCTCTACGATCGGCTGCTGCAGTTGAAGGAGCGACATGACGACTGATGGCGGCGACAAGCGGAAGCTGAATGCGCTGAGGCGAGGGTATCTCGCCGAATACCGCGCGGCCCTCTGCCTCCTGCTCAAGGGCTACCGCATCGTCGCCATGCGCCATCGCACCAGGCTTGGCGAGATCGACATCATCGCAAGGCGCGGCGATCTCATCGCCTGTGTCGAGGTCAAGGCCCGCCGATCGGCCGAGGACGGCGTCTTCGCCGTAACGGCCACGGCGCAGAGGCGTATCCGTGCCGCGAGCGATCTCTGGCTGGCGAAACAGCCGGATTTCAACAGGCTTTCCGTGCGTTACGACATCGTCACGGTGACGCCCTGGGGCTGGCCGCGGCACCTGCCGGACGCGTTCTGAATCGGCGCATAATGAAGGAAAATGATTGCGTTGTTCCGCGGGTGCCCCTCGTTGGAACATATTCTCGAATTTGTAATCGTTCCGACACAAAAGCGTAACTGGCCTGTCATTGAAGGTCACTAGTCCACTGCCATCCGCAACCCGGTGGAGAGGATTAGTCATGTTCAAGAAGTTTACGCTCGCAGCCCTTACCCTCGCTTTTTCAGCGACCTCGTCGCTTGCCGCGACCAACATTACCTGGTGGCACGGCATGGCCGGCCGCAACGGCGAAGTCATCAATGAAGTTTCCAAGAAGTTCAACGAAGCCCAGAGCGCCTGCGCGCTGACCCCGGTTTCCAAGGGCACCTACGAGGAAGCGCTTGCTTCCGGTATTGCCGCTTTCCGCTCGGGCGAACAGCCGAACATCCTCCAGGTCTTCGACGCCGGTGCCGCCACCATCATCAACGCCAAGGGCGCGGTCATCCCGGCCGAAGACCTGATCATCAAGGCCGGTCACAACTTCGACCGCAACGCCTTCATCGATGGCGTGCGCTACTTCTACGCCGACAGCGAAGGCAAGTTCGTCGGCATGCCGTTCAACTCCTCCGCGCCGATCATGTACATCAACGACGAAGCCCTGAAGAAGGCCGGCGTCGAGGCGCCGAAGACCTGGGAAGAGTTCGAAGCCGCAGCACCCAAGCTGAAGGAAGCCGGCTACATCCCGCTCGTCCAGTCGCAGCTCACCTGGCAGTTCACCGAGAACTTCTTCTCTCGCAACAACATCCAGTTCGCCACCAACAACAACGGCTACGACGCCGTCGTCGACACTGAGCTGAAGGTCACCGACCCGAACCTCGTCATGATGTTCGACAAGCTCAAGGCCTGGAAGGACGAGGGCTACTTCGCCTTCTACGGCGCCGGCTGGAACGACAACCAGAAGGTCTTCGAAGAAGGCAAGGCCGCGTTCTGGATCGGTTCGTCGGGCTCCTTCGGCGGCCTGCAGAAGACCGCACAGATGCCGTTCTCGGCAACTTTCCTGCCCTACTGGGGTTCGATCAAGGGCGCCGGCACCAACTCCTTCATCGGCGGCGCGGCACTCTTCGCCATGTCCGGCAAGTCGGATGAAGAAAACAAATGCGTTGCCGACTTCTTCCAGTTCCTGACCTCGCCTGAGATCCAGTACTTCTACCACAAGGCCACCGGCTACGTGGCCATCACGAAGGCAGCCTACGAGCTTGCCCAGAAGGACGGCTACTACAAGGAGAAGCCGGTTGCCGAAGTCGGCATCAAGCAGCTGATGCTGCCGGCCGGCGACTGGTCGAAGGGCTACCGCCTCGGCTTCTATCCGCAGATCCGCGAAATCATGGAACGCGAATACGGCCGCATCTTCTCGGGCGAAACGACCGTCAAGGACGCGTTCGACACGATCGAGAAGGAAGGCAACGAGCTGCTCGCTCGCTTCGCCAAGACGGCCGGCTGATCTCGATGACGACCGCGACAGATCTCCTCCCCGCAGCGCGGGGAGGGACCGGAACCAGGACCGGGGGGCGTCGCTTCGGCGCCTTCCGGCTTTTCGGTGGCCAGTCGAGCGGAGGGGAAAGTGCTGCCAAGCGCGTGCAGTTCGCCTCGCCGTTCCTGCCCTACCTTTTTCTCGCGCCGCAGCTCGCGATCATCTTCATCTTCTTCTACTGGCCGTCGGTCCAGGCGATCCAGTCCTCCTTCTATCTCGAAGACCCCTTCGGCTTCGGCTCGACCTTCGTCGGCATGACCAACTACACCGATGTGCTGAAATCGGGCGAATATCTCGGCATTGCCCGTTTCACCGCGGTCTTCACGGCCCTCGTCACCTTCTTTGCGCTCTCGATCGGGCTGCTGCTCGCGGTCAAGGCCGATGGTGTCATCCGCGGCAACGCCGCCTATAAGACGCTGCTGATCTGGGTCTATGCCATTGCCCCGCCGGTCGCAGGCCTCATCGGCATGATGTTCTTCGACCAGCATATCGGCCCGATCGTCGAGCTTGCCCGCTGGTTCGGCTGGGACATCAAGGTTGGTCTCAACTACTTCGACACCGCCTTTTCCATGGTGGTCGTCTCGGTCTGGAAGCAGATCCCCTACAATTTCATCTTCTTCCTCTCAGGGCTCCAGGGCATTCCGGTCTCGGTGCGGGAAGCTGCGGCGATCGACTGCAGCTCGGGCTTCCGTCGCTTCTGGACGGTGATCCTGCCGCTGCTCGCGCCGACCGCCTTCTTCCTTCTGATCATCAACGTTACCTATGCGCTGTTCGACACCTTTGGCGCCATCGACGTGATGGTGAAGGACAAGGCCGCCAACAACCCGATCACCCTTGTCTACAAGGTCTACATGGACGGTTTCCGCGGCAACGATCTCGGTGGCTCTTCGGCCCAATCGGTGATCCTGATGCTGATTGTCTTCGTTCTCACCATCTTCCAGTTCCGCTTCATCGAGCGGCGCGTGCACTACAATTGAGGTGGGGCCGATGTATCGCACCAAGATTTTCGACCACGTCATCCTGCTTCTCGGCGTCTTCATCATGGTGGCGCCGGTCGTCGTCGCCTTCATGACCTCCACCCACGAGGCAGCCGATATCCACCGCAACGGGCTCAGCCTCAGCTGGGGCGGCCATTTCGTCGAGACCTACCAGACGGTTCTGACGCGCGAAGGCGGCTTCACCGGCAAGATCACCGGCTTCAACATGATGCTGAACTCGATGATCCTGGGCTTGGGTTTTGCGGTCGGCAAGATCGTACTGTCGATGCTGGCGGCCTATGCGCTGGTCTATTTCCGCTTTCCGCTCGCGACCTTCTTCTTCTGGGTGATCTTCACCACGCTGCTCCTGCCGCTCGAAGTGCGCATCCTTCCCTCCTACGAAGTGATGAACACGCTGAAGCTGACGAACACCTATACCGGCCTGATCGTGCCGCTCTTGGCCTCGGCCACCGGCACCTTCTATTTCCGGCAGTTCTTCAAGTCGGTGCCCGACGAGCTTCTGGAAGCGGCGCGCATCGACGGCGCCGGGCCGTTCAAGTTCTTCATCGACGTGCTGGTGCCGCTCTCGCGCACCATGATGGCGGCGATCTTCATCATCATGTTCGTCTATGGCTGGAACCAGTATCTCTGGCCGACGCTGATGACCACCGACGAAGGCTTCTTCACGCTGGTGCGCGGCATCAAGCAGATCCTGCTCGTCTGGGTCGGCTCGAACATCCCCGACTATAACGAGGCCTTTGCGCTGGCGATCCTCGCCATGCTGCCGCCGGTGATGATCGTGGTGATCTTCCAGCGCTGGTTCATCAAGGGCCTGACCGAAAGCGACAAGTAAGCGGAGTGGCGGCGGGGCAAGTGTCCCGCCCGGTCCTGAAACGACACCAAATTTACGGAGGCAGCCATGGCGGCCATTACCATCGCCGAGGTCTCGAAGATCTATCACGGCAATGTCGAGGCGGTGAAATCCGTCTCGATCGACATCGAGGACGGCGAATTCATCGTACTCGTCGGCCCGTCCGGCTGCGGCAAGTCCACGCTGCTGCGCATGGTCGCGGGGCTGGAGACGATTTCGAAGGGCACCGTGACGATCGGCTCGCGCGTCATCAACGACGTCGACCCGGCCGAGCGCGACATCGCCATGGTCTTCCAGAACTATGCGCTCTATCCGCACATGACCGTCTACGACAACCTCGCCTACGGTCTCAAGAACCGCAAGACGCCGAAGGCGGAGATCGACGCCCGGGTCGCCGAAGCCGCGCGCATGCTGGAGATCGAGCCCTATCTTTCCCGCAAGCCCCGCGCGCTCTCGGGCGGCCAGCGCCAGCGCGTCGCCATGGGCCGCGCCATCGTGCGCAAGCCCGCAGCCTTCCTCTTCGACGAGCCGCTTTCCAACCTCGATGCCAAGCTGCGCGTCTCCATGCGCGGCGAGATCAAGCGCCTGCAGAAGCGCCTCGGCACCACGTCGCTCTATGTCACCCACGACCAGCTCGAGGCGATGACCCTCGCCGACCGGCTGGTGGTGCTGAACGGTGGCCGCATCGAGCAGATCGGACGCCCGCTCGACGTCTATCACCGCCCGGCCTCGACCTTCGTTGCGAGCTTCATCGGCTCGCCGGCGATGAACCTGGTCAAGGGCCAGATCGAAGGCGGCAACCTGCAGATCGGACTCTACAGGATCGAACTCGGCGGCCGCGCGCCGGTCGAAGGTCCCGTCACCGTCGGCTTGCGGGCCGAAGACCTGAAGCTTGCCGGCGTCGGCGAGGACGCGATGCTGTTCCAGGTCGACTATGTCGAGGAACTGGGTGCCCAGCGGCTGGTGCACGGCAGCATCGACGGCCAGGCGCTCACCATCGCGCTCTCCCCGGAAACGCCGCTGTCCGGCGATCTGGCCGTGACGATCGCCGTCGACCGCCTGCATTTCTTCTCGCCGGAAACCGGCAAGCGGCTCGAACGCGGCACGTCCTTCGCAGGCGACGCGCCGGTCGAGACCCACCGACTGGAGACGGCATCGTGATCCGTGAAATCGTCGAGCAGCTTGCCGTCCCGTCCCTTGAAATCCGCGCCGGCTTTGCCGAGATCGTGCGCACCATCGCGGCCCACGATGCCGCCATGGCCGCTCGCCCCGAGATGAACAGCATCGAGGTCGGTGGCACACCGGCCTCCGATACGCCGCTCGCGTTTCCGTTCACGGTTGCCGCCTGGAACCTTGAGCGCTGCCTGTTTGCGCCGGAAAGTGCTGCGCATCTCGCTGAGACGCGGGCGCCGGTCGTCCTGCTCTCGGAGATGGACAACGGCATGGCCCGCACCGGCCAACGTCATCCGACGGCCGAAGTCGCGGCTGACCTCGGTATGCAATACGCCTATGGCATCGAGTTCATCGAGCTTGGGCTTGGTTCAGACACCGAACGTGAATTCTGCGAAGATAATTTCAACGCCAAGGGATTTCACGGCAACGCGCTGATGGCGTCCGTGCCGCTCGGGCGCCCCTTCATGCTGCGTCTCTGGGGCGAACGCCTCTGGTTTACCGACGGCGAGCAGCCGCGTCTCGGCGAGCGCTTCGCGATCGGCGCCGTCATCGACACCGAGGCAGGTCCCTTCGTCGCCGTCTCCACCCATCTCGAAAGTGCTGCGACCGCCGCCTATCGCGAGCGTCAGGTCAAGGAATTGATCGATGCGCTCGACGAAGCCTTCCCCGGCCTGCCGGTGCTGATCGGCGGTGATCTCAACACCGGCAACCACGCCGGCGGCGATTTCGAGGCTGAAAGGCTCTTTGCCATGAGCGCTGTCAGGGGCTTCACCCGCCATGGAGGGCCGCTCGACGTGATGACCACGCGGCCGAGCCTGATCACCCGCTGGCCGGAGCGGGCGATGAAGCTCGACTGGTTCCTGTCGCGCGGGCTGAAGGTCGGCGAGACCACGATCATTCCTTCGCTCGATGAAACCGGCCGGCCGCTCTCGGACCATGATCTCATCACCTGCGTGGTCGAAGGCTTCGAATAGGCGCGCCTCTCCTTGCCTAAGGCCCGCCCGCATTCTACATGTCGAGGGCTTTGCCAGTGCGGCAGAGGGCGACGGTTTTCTCGTCCTCTTCCGTTCCGGCGGTTTGAAATCGATCACGGCTCTCCGTGATCCATGAGGGGACGGGAAGATGGCGAAAATCGTCAATGTCGGGGTCCAGATGGACCATGTGTCGGGCATCAACATTGCGGGCGATTCCACCTTTGCCATGAGCCTCGAGGCACAGTCGCGCGGCTATCGCCTCTTCCACTACACGCCAGAGAAACTGTCGCTGCGCGACGGCAATGTCTATGCGAGCGTACAGCAGATGACGCTGCGCGACGTCAAGGGCGACCACTTCACACTCGGCGAGCCGGAACGTGTCGATCTGTCGACCATGGACGTCATCCTGCTCCGCCAGGATCCACCCTTCGACATGGGCTACATCACCTCGACGCATCTTCTGGAGCGCCTGCATCCGAAGACGCTTGTCGTCAACGATCCGGCCTGGGTGCGCAATTCGCCGGAGAAGATCTTCGTCACCGAATTCGCCGACCTGATGCCGAAGACGCTGATCACCCGCGATGCCGCCGAGATCGCCAGCTTCCGCCAGGAGATGGGCGACATCATCCTGAAGCCGCTCTACGGCAATGGCGGTGCCGGCGTCTTCCACTCGACCCGCGACGACCGAAACCTGTCCTCTCTGCTCGAAATGTTCGGCCAGATGTTCCGCGAGCCCTTCATCGCCCAGGAATACTTGCCGGCGGTGCGCAAGGGCGACAAGCGCATTCTGCTCGTCGACGGCGAACCGGTCGGTGCCATCAACCGCGTTCCGGCAGACCACGACGCCCGCTCCAACATGCATGCCGGCGGCCGCCCCGAGCCGACCGAACTGACGCCACGCGAAAAGGAAATCTGCGCCCGCATCGCGCCTGCCTTGAAGGCGCGCGGCTTCCTCTTCGTCGGCATCGACGTCATCGGCGACTACATGACCGAGATCAACGTGACCTCGCCGACCGGCATTCGCGAAGTCAAGAAGTTCGGCGGCGCCGATGTCGCGAGCCTGCTGTGGGACGCAATCGAGCGCAAGCGCGCCTGATCGAGCGTTTTGCTTGAGACCCATCTCGGGTCGACTGAGGCCGCGGACCATTGCCCGCGGCCATTTGCCGGAGCGCCCTGTTGCCGGGTGCGCGCCGGCCCTCCTTGCGAATGTTCTGTAATTGTTCTTGTTTTTGTGCGTGATCCGTGCAAGGCTCCGTCTTGCAACCCAAAGCGGTTGTGCGGCCCGGGAATACGGGCTGCTCGGGCGAGGGGATAATCATGGTCGCGCGCGTCAGCACGGTCGCATTTCAGGGTATCGAGGGTCTGCCGGTCGACGTTCAGGTGATGGTCGCGCCGGGCAAGGTCGGCATGCAGATCGTCGGCCTGCCCGACAAGGCTGTCGCCGAAAGCCGCGAGCGGGTGCAGGCGGCCCTTCACGCCTCCGGCCTGGCGCTGCCGGCCAAGCGCATTACCGTCAATCTCGCCCCCGCCGATCTTCCCAAGGAAGGCAGCCATTTCGATCTGGCGATCGCGCTCGGCCTGATGGCGGCGCTGGGCGCCATCCCCGGTGATGCGCTGGCACCCTATGTGGTGATCGGCGAACTCAATCTCGACGGCACGATTGCCGCCGTTGCCGGCGCACTGCCGGCGGCGATCGGCGCCAATGCGCTCGGCAAGGGTCTGATCTGCCCCGCCGAGAGCGGCCCCGAGGCCGCCTGGGCCGGTGCCGAGATAGACATACTTGCGCCGCGCAGCCTGATCGCGATTGCCAACCATTTCCGCGGCACACAGGTGCTTTCACGGCCTGAGGCCGCGATCCGCTCGGGTGCGTCCGACCTGCCCGACCTCGGCGACATCAAGGGCCAGGAAAGCGCCAAGCGGGCGCTGGAGGTGGCGGCGGCCGGCAACCACAATCTGCTGAAAGCATGTTGCACGCTAGACATTGAAATGATAGCGCTTTTCTATGAAGATAGATTTCTCCGCAAAGCCGAAGGTATACAGCTATATCCGTTTCTCGCGGCCCGAGCAGGCTCGTGGGGACTCCCTGCGACGACAACTTGAGAAGGCGCGTCTCTTTGCTGACAAACATGGACTTGAGTTGGACGAGTCCCTGCGCGACGAAGGGGTCTCAGCATTCCGCGGGAGGAACGTGGACGACCGCGCTGCTCTAGGCTCTTTCCTAAAGGCAGTGGAGACCGGAGACGTCCCACGAGGCTCTTACCTTTTGGTCGAGTCCTTGGATAGGTTATCACGCGAACACGTCCTCGATGCGCTTCCTCGCTTCCTCGATCTGCTCAACGCTGGCATTCGCATTGTGACGCTTCTTGATAGCCAGGAGTATTCGCGTGAGAGCGTAGAGGCCAATAATTACCAGCTCATGATTTCTCTAGGCATCATGGCGCGTGCCCACGAAGAATCCGCCACTAAAGGCCACCGTGTTCTCGAAGCATGGGAGAAGAAACGGCAACTGGCGGCCTCGTCGGGGAAGGCCATGACGAAAATATGTCCGGCGTGGATGAAAAAGGACGGCGACGAATACAGGCTGATCCCTGAACACGCCGCAGTGGTCAGACGAATATTCGAATCGTCAATCTCTGGCATCGGAACGCGCTCCATTGCGAAGCAGCTTAACGCCGACGGGGTCAAGCCGTTTGGAGGGGGGCGGATTTGGTACGACTCGTATATCAAGAAAATCCTCGACAACCCCGCAACCTATGGGGAGTTCACGCCCCGAGGGAAGCTGGCGGGTGGGTCGGACGCTACTGCGTCCGCAACACTGAAGGACTATTACCCGTCAGTTATCGATGAAAGAACTTTCCACAAAGCCCAGGTGATGATGAAGGCGCGCGCGGCGTCGTCCGTGAGACGATCCGCCGGTGTGCACCGGAATGTCTTGTCAGGTCTGCTTCGCTGCCAGGTCTGCGGTGGTGGTATGCACTACATCGATAAAGGCAAGAGAGGCGGGAAGCCTTATCTCCAATGCAGTTCGTCGTTGCTGCACGCCGGATGCGATCATAACAAAAAGCATGCGTATGAAACGCTTGAAGCCAAAGTTGTTATGAACTGTTCCCCGACGGTCAATGAGGCGGAGAACGAAAAAGTCGTCGAGGTTCAGGCATGTGAATCCGCTCTTATGGATATTCAGGCGCGCCTTGAGCGCATGGCCGACGCGGTCGAGCGCAACGGACTGAGTGAAACTCTACAGCAGCGCCTCGCAAGTCTTGAGAAGGACAAATCCAAGGCCGAGACGGCGTTGGCAAAAGCCAAGAATGCAGCGAACCGAGATACCGTCGCCCGCAATTTTGGCGTGACTATGAAGGAAGCCGCCGTTTTGGCAACTAGGCTGCGCGAAGAGCCCGGGAATGTCGAGCTGCGTACCTACGTTTCGAACATGCTCCGGAGCGTGATAGAAAAGATCACAGTCGGTCCGACAAGGTTTCATACGAGATCGGCACTCGGCTTCGAGGCGGAAGAGAACCTGCCGGACGAGGGCGCGGTGATGGCCTACGTGAACAGGTGGTTGCATGGGGCTGGGCGAAGCGACGGCAGCTCGACTTACACTATGACGCCGCTCCCGCCGTTGATTTCCGATCGTGAAATTCAAGATGCGGAGAACGAATTAAAAGGCCTGTATCCTTCTGGCAGCGCGGTAGGCTGACGCCGTGCCCGGGGGGAGATGCGGGACGTCCTATGGATCATCCCGATGTCTCTTCGTTGTTGTACGGGCTTCCTAGAGCTCCAAAAAATTGACATCCCAGGCAGAAGGCCGATCCGTCGGCCTCATCTCTCGGTTTTCGCCACCGGTGACGATTCCAATAGCTAAGCTTATCAGAGCCGTGAGCGTGGCGGTCCTCAAGGGAATGCGCCTGCGATCTCAGAAGCGCAGTCACCAGCAGCGCCGATGTTCCTGGATGGGGAATGTATGGACGCCGCTACAGTGGAAACTCGGGTAGCTGATCCAAGATGTGCTGGGCCGTATCGCGGGGGGAAAGCGCCAGATATGTCTCGTCGATTGCCTTCGCGGGAGTCCCTCCGGCTAAGAGCGATGTCATTGATGCGGCCTTGTAGCGTCCGACGACATCAGCGTTGGCGAACGTTTCAAGATGGGCGTGAAATTTGATCGCAGGGCCCCGAAGTACGTAACCCAGAATGTATTTCAGAACGTTGGCCTCGAAGAGCGCCTGATACAACCTGTCGCTTCGTGTACTCGTTTTCACTGCGATGGCAAACAGGAAGTGGCGGCCTTCAAGAGTGCCTTGAATCCCTTGCCAGGCTGTGTCCAAAATTTCCTGACTTCCGTGTGTCAAATCAGGTAGAGGGGACAGAAAGGGCCTGAAGCCCTCGGGCATGGGATCAGGCATCCTAAGACCTAGTATGTCCGGCGTGCTGAGCTTTAGTTCCATGCCGCGCGTCTGAAGCGCCACTTCGAATGCCTTGTACTCCGCGCGCGCCTTGTCGTTCAATATGAGGGTCGTATCGGCCCCGCGAGCCATTTTCACGATAGCAACTTTGCGCGCTGGGCTGGGGACGGCGTTCTTTGGCTGCGTAAATACGGCGCTCGACCAGACGCCGGTGTCCATGAACGAATTCCAGACCGCGGCGGCATTCCAAAGCGCGGCCGCCTCCATCGTTTCATAGATATCCCCGTCGACCTTCGCCTTCTGAGCTTCGGTCAACTCGAATGCTCCGGGCCAGATCACATGGCCAGCTGTGTCAACGTTCTCGTATGCTTGTCTCCGGTAGTCAGCAAACAGACGAGTTGGGTCGGGATCGTTGTCGGTGCCGGGAACGAAGGTGTCCAATGCACAATCCATAACTCGCCGCTGAGTTATCTGGAATTGGGTCTTGCGCCCGCGTATCCTCCCTCCTCTCGTATCCACAAGGCATCCCTTGCCCGCGGCATTGCAATTGAGGCATACGATCGCTTGACTATCGCTGTGGGGAGCGCTGGGGAACGTAAATGGCACCTAGTTTTTCCCCGATTGGTTGAGGGCTATCTGTCGCGCGGTCGCGAACATGACGTCGAGATCAACCCCCAGCGCCTCAGAGATATTCTGGAGATTGCGCAGTGACGGGTTCCGGCGGCCGCGTTCGATCCCACTGACATATGTCCTGTCCAGCCCGGCACGCTCCGCCAATTCCTCCTGCGATAGACGCACGAGCAGTCGGTGCTGACGCACGGCAGCGCCGTAGTACTTCGACAGGTCCATAGTGCCCCTAAGTCGTATTGGCCTCCTGAGTACGACTGATTACGGGTGGTCTCCACGGACTATGAGTCACATATGGCTAGTCCACAGGGGAAAGTCACTTTCCCACCGTCTCCCCAAGACTCAGGCTACATGGACTGTTGCCAGCTTGATTGACCACCTTTAAGGTCGCTGAAGCTGGACTCATGAGTCCCTTCAATGCGCCGGCCACTTTTAGGAAAAGCTATGACGAAGAAACCAACGGCAGTTAGCCTCTTTTCGGGGTGCGGCGGGTTTTGCGAGGGGGTTGAGCTTGCCGGGTTTGAAGTGAAGGCGGCGGTTGAGTTCGATCGGTTCGCCTGCGAGACGTATCGCGCGAACTTCCCGAAGACGCCTCTTTTCGAAGGCGATATTCATGATTTCCTTTCCGGAGAGAACTTCGACAAGCATCAGAAGATGTGCGGAGAGGATGTCGACTTGGTGTTCGGTGGCCCGCCGTGCCAAGGGTTCAGCCAAATCGGCCCCCGCAATCTCTTTGATGACCGGAACCAGCTGTATACCCAGTTCGCCCGAGTAGTTGATCAGCTTCGGCCGAGGATGTTTCTCTTGGAGAACGTCCCCAACATCCTGTTGATGAAAAAGGGGCATTTCCGCGACGCTATAATCGAGCACTTTCGCGGTTTGGGCTATGGCAATACGACGTTTGTTAAGGTCAGCGCGGCTGACTTTGGCGTTCCCCAAACGCGTGAGCGGGTGTTTTTCTTCGGCACGCGGGACGATCTGAATTGCGGCGGAGAGATAACCGACTTCGCACTCAAGCTCCTCGATACGCAAAAGGTGGAAAAGCAGACGACAGTGTGGGACGCCATCGGCGATCTGCCGAGTAAAGTCGTCCCCTCCGGAGCCACGCTGCCATATCCATCTGTTGAGCGACCGCACCCATTCTTGCAAATGATGCGGCTCGACTACTCGGAAGGATGTTACGCCAAGTCTACGAAACGCAAGCGGGCGATTGGCCGCGGCGAAGCTCAGCTACATAATCACCATACCAAGGAAATGATGGCGAAACGCGCGCGCCTAATCACATATCTTAAACCGGGAGAGAAGGCCGACTCGCTGCCGAAGGAAATATGGAACGGTGCGCGTCCCGAAAAATGGCGTCGTCTGCATCCCGATTTGCCCAGCTACACAATTCTGGCACAGATGCACCGTGACCTCTCGGAATGGGTTCACCCCAAGCTCGATCGGTGGATCACTGTGCGGGAGGCGGCGCGGTTGCAGTCGTTTCACGACGGATTTGTCTTCAAGAGCAGCGAGTGGCAGATGCTGAAGCAAATAGGCAACGCCGTTCCGCCCTTGCTTGCCTACGCAGTCGCGACTATGGCAAAAGCTGTCCTCGTGGACGCTTACACGCCCGCCGGCGTCTTCGATGGGTTCGGAGAGTCGACGGATGAACGGGCGGCGAACTTTGCGCCTGATGGGGCTAGACGCTCGGCATGAGACGGTGACCTTCAGCGAGGCTCAGGATCGAAGTTCCCCGACTTAGGGGTAAACCTTGGTAGACAAGCTAACGCCGGAGAGGCGTAGCGCCAACATGGCGCGCATTGCTTCAAAGAACACCAAGCCTGAAATGATTGTCAGGCGAATGGCCCATGCGATGGGCTACAGGTATCGCCTTCACCGGCGAGACCTGCCGGGTAAGCCTGATTTGGTGTTCCCAAGCAGGAGGGCCATTATCTTCGTCCATGGCTGTTTTTGGCACCGTCATCCGGACCCTTCGTGCAAAGACGCGACATTACCAAAATCCAGGAGGGATTATTGGGTCCCGAAAATTGCAAGGAACGAGGAGCGGGATCAGCAGCACATAGAGTCTCTAACTGCCGAAGGATGGCGTGTGCTTGTGATCTGGGAGTGTGAGACGACTGCGGACAATTTGGCGGATCGCCTGCGCGACTTTCTGGATTAATCGACTGACGTCGCACGCTAGGTTTGATGGGCGTTCGTGACATTGGTCACACTGCCGCGGCTGTGTCACGCCGAGATATCGTTCGGCGCTTGACCCCTGCGCGCCGGCGACTGACCATAGAAAAACCGCCGATCATCGGGCTTGCGACCCTACGGCGGTTTTTTCGGGGTATGTTCTTAAATGTTGACCGACATTGCTGACATTGTAAAGCCGCCGTTGACGGTTGATTGAGCCCGGGGCTGGGACATATCCCAGCCGATTTAGCAGCCTCTCTAAACCCTCCAGTCAAAATTGTTGACAAGCGCCCGCGACAGCAGGGCGTTCGCGTTGTTGCGGCGGGCGAAGCGAGCCGTCTTGACAAGAGAGGAGCTGCGTTGCCCCCCCCTGCAAAAGAGGCAGGGGCAGAAGAGGCATTCCGGCAGAGGCGGAAGCGGTGGGCGCTCCGCGACGTCGCGGCCTCGATCCTTCGCCCCGAAGAGGGGCGCGGCCCCTCTGTCTGCGGTTGCGGTCGGGCAGGGTTTGAGGTGGAGGAGGTGGGCTTGCACCTCCGC
Source organism: Ensifer adhaerens (assembly GCF_002007205.1). Classification (GTDB taxonomy): domain Bacteria; phylum Pseudomonadota; class Alphaproteobacteria; order Rhizobiales; family Rhizobiaceae; genus Ensifer; species Ensifer adhaerens_D. The sequence continues at coordinate 819,244 of NZ_LAZS01000006.1, read as the reverse complement.
GCAGCAGGTGCGCGGACCTCGGGGACGTTCGCTTGTGACTCGGGCTGGCTTTGCCCCGTTTGCGCTCCGCGCAAGGGGCAAGAGCGCCGCGACCGCATGGCAGAGGTCTTCGACCATGTAAAGGGCTTCAGCGACGGGCAGATGGTCATGTGTACCCTAACCGTGCGGCATAGCCGCGGGCAGGGTCTGGCCGATCTCCGGAAGGTCGTTCAGGCCGCTTCGCGGAAGGCGCGGCAGGGTGCGCCGTGGGCGCGCCGGAAGAAGCAGCATGGGATTTTCGGGGTCATTTCTGCGCCAGAAGTGACGTTCTCGAAGGCCAACGGCTGGCACTTCCACATCCATACCGCATTGCTCTTGCGCGGCTCGGGAGCTGAGACGCAGGACCTCGGGGAATGGTTCGTGCGGCGGTATCTGGAAGCCGTCCAGGCGGCGGGCTATTCGGCCTTGCTCGACGGGCAGGACGTCGCCGTCATTCGGTCAGAAGAGAAGCTGGCCGAATACATCGCCAAGGGCGTTGGGCGCACCCGCGACGTCGCGTGGGAAATGGCAGGACAGGCGACGAAAAAGGCCCGCTCGAAAGAGGGGCTGCATCCGTTCGAAATCCTCGAACTGGCGTCTGGCGACGACGGCATGAAAGCCCTTTGGCTGGAGTATGCCGCGGCGATGAAGGGGGTTCGCTCCTGCGTCGTCTCGCCCGGGATCGCCGCCGCTCTCGGTATCGAGGCGGACGAGGACGAGGAGCGCCCCGGAGAAGAGGAGTCCCCGGAAGAGCAGGCGGCAGGATACCTGCGCCGCGACATCTGGAACACGCTCATGTCTCGCAAGAGGGCGTCTACCGTGCTCGCCGCGCTCGAGGACTTCGGCGCGGATCGGTGGGCGGAAGTCGAGCGGCTGGCGCTCGAACTCGCAGGTCATGCGCAGGAGACGGGTGAGCCTGCGCGGACCCGAGAACATGTGCCGTCTGCGTGGACGGTCGCCGCTCGCGCCGATGACGTCCGGCAACGGTCTGGTTGCTCGGGCGGCGAGGCGGTGCGCACGGCGATGGATCGCGAGCGCGGTCATGCCGTCGCCTTCGGCCTGACGTTCCGCCCGCCGCCGTTGCGGCTGGTGCTTGAACTGGTGGCGGCATAGTCCGCCAGAGGCCCCAGCCAGGCCCCAGAGGGTCTGCCTGAAAGGCCCCTCGGAGAGCCGACGCTTTGACCAAAGGGAAAAGCATTAGTCGGTCACTAATCGTTGCCTCTGAGGCCGCCGGCGATGACAATGTTTGAAGAAGCGGGAGACGTGTAAATGAAACATGCAAAGGAATGCGAAGGACGCCCGGTCATCAAGTATGCCAATGGCACCTTCATGTGTATCGACCCATTTTGTGAAAACGCGCCGGACGTTCAGACCGATGAAGGCGGTTGGCTGTGCCTGGACTGTGCCGTCTATCATTTTGGGGGATGGACCGACGCCGCCACACACCGGCGGGTCGGGGACCATCGCCGAGACGTTGAATTCGATTCAGAAGCCGAGGCCGAAGCCATCGCTCTATTGAGGCGGTAGTGGCGCATGGCGTTCCAGTTTGCACACATGGAGAACTTCAGTCGCAAGGGTGATCGCAAGGGGCGGTCCACCAGCTTTGTGTTCTCCGAGGCTCGTCGCGATCCTGCCGCCTCCGTCCATGTTCGGGACCCTCGTCCACCTGTAGTCGTCTTTGGAATCGGACTTGATGAGATCGAGCGCTTGCACGACGAGCGCGCCGCCCAGGCGAAGACGACGCCGCGGGGCGGGAAAGAGCGAGCAGTGCGGAAAGATCAGCATACGCTCTGCACGATCGTCGTCAGCCACCCCTTCACGCCGGAGGAAGTTCGGGCCGATCCCGCCAAGCGACAGGCGGTGGAGGCTTGGGAGCGCCGTAACGTTCTATGGCTCAAGGCGCAGTTCGGAGACGGTCTGACGTCCGTAATACGGCATGAGGATGAATCGAGGTGGCACCTACATGCCTATGCCCTTCCGGGCGGCAAGGACATGAAGGCGTCAAGGTTCCATCCTGGGCAACAGGCGAAGGCTGCAGTCATGGCGGAGGGCCCTCGTCCAGGCGAGGACGATAAAGCCCTTAACCGCCGCGGTGATGCAGCCTATCGGGCCGCAATGAGCAAGTGGCAGGACAGCTATTTTCATGCGGTCGCCGCACCTTCGGGATTGACCCGCCTCGGTCCTCGCCGCCGTCGTCTCCGGCGCGACGAATGGCAAGCTGAGCAGAAACAGGCGCAGGCCCTGAAGGTGACAATGGAGCGGGCGCAAGCTGTCCAGTCAGAGGGCCGTGAGTTTGTCACTCAAGCGAAGGCAGCCGCTTCGGCGGAGACCGCAAAGGCCGTCCAAATGAAGGCATCTGCTGATCGCGCCGCAGAGAGGGCCAGCCGTGAACGGGAACGGGCCGAGAAAGCGTCAGCCGTAGCCGTCAAGGCACGTCAAGCGGCGGAGGAGTCTCAGCGATCGGCAGAGCGTACGAAAGGCTTTGGCGGGCTTCTGCGCTCGTTTTTCGACGGTCTGCTGATTTCGAAAGTGCGTGAGGCTGTTGCAAGCGAGTTCCGTGGGCGAATTGACCGGGCGCAGCGGCTCCTGGATGGCGCTCGTGGTGAAATCCAAGCCGAGAAGGATCGCCGCCGCGACGCTGAGCGAAAGGCTGAGGCATCGGCGGCATCAGTGCGTGCTCTCGCCGCCCAGCGAAATGACGCTTGGATGGAAGTGAATGAACTCCGGGGCAGGCTTGCTCGGTATGAGCCAGAGTTGAAACAGGGAAGGGAGTACAGGCCGAGATGAAAGCGAAATCAAATGAAAGACCGCGCCATTGCGGGCACAGGATAGCAATGAGGATGAAGCGGGCGCGTCAAGCCCATCGCGAAATGTCGCCGAAAGGTGCCACCGCCCAACTTCTCGCCATCTTCGCCGCTCTCGTTGGTTCGATGCCGTTGATGCCTTTACAGCGGGTGACGTCGGGTTCTGGGTCGGGAGAGCCGCAGGGGCGCGCTCCTGCCCCCCTGCCTCCAAAGGAAATCTACATGTCCGGAGACGACGCCATGGTTTTCATCCGCAGGCATAAGCCCATGCGGGAATCTACGAGGTTGACGGCGGCGAAGGCCGCGCTGATGCGGGATGTTCCGGAGGCGGCGGACTGGATCAAGAATGCATTCGATTTCGGGGAGTGGTCAGACCTATTGCGTTGTGACGTTCCCGGCAATCTGCCCGCGACGTCGCGGGCGATGAAGGCTCGCGCTGAGGCGTGGCGGCTGGATCGAACGTCATCACCGCCGGTGCTGGAAAATGCAAATGACCGCCGTCGTTAGTCGGCGGTCAACATTTCTTCGCATTTGCAGGCCCGTACAACGCTTTTGCGCGGGTCGGATGATGTTGGATGCCTTCGGAAACGCTCGTTCCGGCGCGGGCCTCAAAGGCGGTCGAAGGCACGCAATCCGTCTCGCTCGATCTCGATTTTCAGGGTGAGTGCGGCTCCCGGGAGTCGCGAGCGCCGCAGCAATTGCTTGGTACCGTTGTCAGTTAACTTGTAGACCGACGCCAGATAGAAAAGGGGCTGACCATTGGTGCCGCTGCTGGTTGCCTCCTCGATGAGAACTGTAAACGTCAGCGCCCTAATTTTTGTCGTCGTCAATTTCATGGGAAACCTCATAAACGAATGATTTCATGAGGTTATTTTTACAATTTTGGTTGAAAGAGCCCAGGGGAACCCGGACTTAGGACGCGGGCTTCCTTAATTCGTTTCGTAAACTCTTAATCAGTGCAGGAGGTCACCGGAGCGGGAGGGCGGTCAATGGGAATTTCTGGGAATGGTGCGGGCGCAGGCGGAGCCGAGCCACGGTCCCAGATAATTCCCATTGACGGTCCGAAGCGACCAAACAATACCGACCCCAGGAGCAGGACGGAAGGGAAACGAGGCCACAGGCCGCCCTTCTGCCCTGCTCCGGACTAGGCCCTCGCCAATGAGAGCGGGGGAGCCAAGCCGACAGGCGCGGCAGGGGGCTGCGCCCCCGTGAGCGTCACTTGGCATCGCCTTGAATGATCGTCATGCTTCACGGTAGCGATGGGTAGTATGCAACACAAGTTGTTGATGGTCGGCCCGCCCGGATCGGGAAAGTCGATGCTGGCCGCGCGTCTGCCCTCGATCCTGCCGCCGCTCAATCCGGCCGAACTGCTCGAAGTCTCGATGATCCATTCGATCGCCGGGCAGCTACCGGGCGGCAAGCTCTCGGACCGGCGGCCGTTCCGCACACCGCACCATTCCGCGACCATGGCCGCCATGGTTGGCGGCGGCTTGCGCGCCAAGCCCGGCGAGGCGTCGCTGGCGCACAATGGCGTCCTCTTCCTCGACGAGTTCCCGGAATTCACGCCGCAGGTTCTCGACGCGCTGCGCCAGCCGCTCGAAACCGCCGAATGCATCATCGCCCGCGCCAACCACCGCGTCAGCTACCCCGCCGCAATCCAGCTCGTCGCCGCCATGAACCCCTGCCGCTGCGGCATGGCGGGTGAACCCGGCCGCACCTGCGCCCGCGGGCCGCGCTGCATGGCCGACTATCAGGCGCGCATTTCTGGTCCGCTGATGGACCGCATCGATATCCGCATCGACGTGCCGGCCGTCAGCGCCGCCGATCTCCTCAAGCCTGCGGCTGCCGAGAGCAGCGAGGTCGTTGCCCGTCGCGTTGCTCGCGCCCGTGCCATGCAGATCGACCGGTTTGCCGTCCTCGGCCACGCGGACCTGACCAGCAACGCCCGCGCGTCGACCTCGCTGATCGAGAAGATCGCAGCACCCGACGCGGCGGGGCTGCAGCTTCTCAGGGACGCTGCCGAAAAGATGAAATTCTCCGCCCGCGGCTACCATCGTGTGCTGAAGGTTGCACGCACGCTCGCCGATCTCGATGGCGCAGTAACCGTCGGTCGCATCCATCTCGCCGAGGCGATTTCCTATCGCATTGCCGGTGAGCGGCTACAGGCGGCGGCATAGCGATCGCCCTCACTGCGGCAATCCGATCCATGTTTCCTGTTTTGAGGTTCCGACACCATGTCCTCCCCTAGGCATAGCCGTTGCTCGAAACGCTTGGCTGGGCTGATCAGTCTTGTAATGTGCGGGTCTTTCCCGGGGCAGCGGCGCGCTTGCCGATCTCGAATTCTCGACGTTGCGGATGAGCTGTATGTCACCGCCGCCGCAAACTCCGTACGATCATCCTGAAATGATTGGCCGACAGGGGGTGAACCGGATGACGGATGCATCAAACGACAGAAGAACCGATCGCGCCGAACGGCTGATCAAGGCGTCGCCGTCGGCGGTCTATGCCGCGCTGATCGATCCCGCTGCGGTGGCGGTATGGTTACCGCCCGAAGGCATGAAGGGGCAGGTGCATGCCTTTGAGCCCCATGTCGGCGGCGTCTTCCGCATGAAACTGATCTACGAGGCGCCGGACGACAGGACGCAGGGCAAAAGTTCGGAGGATGCCGACATCGTTTCCGGCCGCTTCGTCGCGTTGGAGCCGGATCGGTGCGTGGTGCAGGAGACCGAGTTTCAATCCGACGATCCGGCCTTTGCCGGGACGATGCGGATCACTTGGGCGCTGGAGCCGGTGGCAGATGGCACCCGCGTGAGCGTCACCTGCGAAAACGTGCCGGATGGTATTTCCAGAGTAGATCACGACGCCGGCCTGCGCTCGACACTCGCAAATCTTGCAAGCTTCATGGAGCAAGCTGGCTGAAGCGGAACGCGAATCAACGGCAAAACAAAAGGGCGCCCGTGGCGCCCTTTCCAATTGGAAGTGATGTCAGCCAATCAGCCGCCCAGCCCTTCGAACAGCACCGTCGAGAGGTAGCGTTCGGCAAAGGACGGGATGATGACGACGATGGTCTTGCCGGCGTTTTCGTCGCGCTGGCCGACTTCGATCGCCGCCGTCAGCGCCGCGCCTGCGGAAATGCCGACCGGCACGCCTTCGAGCTTCGCGACAAGGCGGGCGGCCTCGATCGCCTCGGCGCTGTTGACCGTAACGATCTCGTCATAGATCGAGGTGTCGAGGATCGCCGGCGCGAAGCCTGCGCCGATGCCCTGAATCTTGTGCGGGCCGGGCGCGCCGCCGGACAAAACCGGGGATTCTTCAGGCTCCACGGCGATCACCTTGATCGAGGGTTTGCGCGCCTTCAGCACCTGGCCGGCGCCGGTGATGGTGCCGCCGGTGCCGATGCCGGAGACGAAAATGTCGACGGCGCCGTCGGTGTCGTTCCAGATTTCCTCGGCCGTGGTCTTGCGGTGGATTTCCGGGTTGGCCGGGTTTTCGAACTGCTGCGGAATGATCGCGTCCGGCAGCGTTTCGACCAGTTCCTGCGCCTTGGCGATCGCGCCCTTCATGCCCTTGGCGCCTTCGGTCAGTACCAGCTCGGCGCCGAGCAGCGCCAGCATCTTGCGCCGCTCGACCGACATGGTCTCCGGCATCGTCAGGATCAGCTTGTAGCCCTTGGCAGCCGCGACGAAGGCGAGCGCGATGCCGGTGTTGCCCGAGGTCGGTTCGACGAGCGTCGTACGGCCGGGCGTAATCTTGCCCTGCGCTTCCAGGCTCTCGATCATCGCTACGCCGATACGGTCCTTCACCGACGCGATCGGGTTGAAGAACTCGAGCTTGGCGAGCAGGTTCGCCTTGACGCCCTTTTCCTTGGCAAGCTTGTCGAGGCGCACGATCGGGGTATCGCCGATCGTTTCCGTGATCGAGGAATAGACGCGGCCGCGGCCGGGCTTGCGTGTGTCGGACATGGGTTTCTCCCTTGGGCGTGAATTGTCGAGCTATGAGAATAGGAACAATGCCCGCGCGTTTCCAGAACGGCAAACGCAGTCCAGCGATCTGCCGGAGGAAAAAGCACCGGCGAAGTCGTTGTTCGGGAAAAGTTTTTTCAGTTGGCGCGGACGGCGATATAGGCCGCCGTTCCTGCCAGCACGCTGGCCGCAACGCGGTTCAGCGCCTTGAGCGCCTTCGGTTGCTTGAGCAGCAGGCGCGCACGTGCCGCGAGCAGCATGTAGGGCGTAAGCACCGCCAGGAGCACCAGGAAGGTTGCCGTGAGGAGCAGGCCGTAGTCGCGGGGACCGATCGCCTCGATGTCGATCAGCGTCGGCACCAGCGCCACGTAAAACAGCATCGTCTTCGGGTTGCCGAGCGTGACCAGCAGGCCCGACAGGAAGGACATGGCCGCACTCGTCGACGGCTTTGCCTTGATGTCCTCCGGCAGCAGACCCGGGCTCCAGAGCTTCCAGGCGATGTAGCCGAGATAGAGAACACCGGCGAACTTCACGACCAGGAAGGCGGTCGTGAAGGTCTGGGCGATCAGCGCCAGCCCGAGAATGACGGCCGTCAGGTAGATCATGTCGCCGAGCACGATGCCGAGGCCCATGAAGAAGGTCTCGCGGAAACCGGAGCCCAGCGCGTGGGCGACCAGCGCGGTGACGCCGGGACCGGGGATGGCCGCGGCGATGAAGAGCGCGCCGCTATAGGCGATGAGAGCCACGAGCGTCATGAACGATCCTTCCGGTGATGATGCAGCCTTTTAGCGTAATCCGCTAAAGAAGGGAACGTCGAGAACGACAGCGCCTGCCGCTTGCTGCCCGAATGCTCAGCCGATTTAGCGATACTGCAGCCATTGGAGGTGTTATCGTCGCCTATGCGCGCTTGAGGGGTGGTGCAGTGGTTGCTCGGCGACAAATATTGACCCGGTGACAAGTCAGTCATTGTCTGGCGGCGCCCGGTGCGTAGAGCTTGCGGTGGAAGATAAGCGGGAGACGTTTCCATGCCCGAACTGAAAGACATGATCGGCTTTGCGCTTTTGGCCCTCGGCATGGTGCTGACGCCGGGACCGAACATGATTTACCTGATCTCGCGCTCGATCAGCCAGGGACCTGCTGCCGGGTTGATTTCGCTCGGCGGCGTTGCGCTCGGTTTCGTCGTCTACATGGTCTCGGCGGCACTCGGCATCACCGCGCTGCTGATTGCCGTGCCCTTCGCCTATGACGCGCTGCGGTTCGCGGGGGCTGCCTATCTCCTCTATCTCGCCTGGCAGGCGATAAAGCCCGGCGGCCGCTCGCCGTTTCAGGTTCGCCATCTGCCGAAGGACGGGCCGAAGAAGCTGTTCGTGATGGGCTTCCTGACGAGTTTGCTCAATCCCAAGGTGGCGATCCTCTATCTCTCGCTCTTGCCGCAATTCATCCGGCCGGAGCTCGGCAACGTGCTCGGCCAGTCCCTAGTCTTTGGCTCGATCCAGATCGTCACCAGCGTCACCGTCAATGCGCTGATCGCGCTTGCCGCAGGCGGCATCTCGGCTTTCCTCGCCGGACGGCCGCTGTTCATGGTCGTGCAGCGCTGGGCGATGGGCACGGCGCTGTTCGGTTTTGCGCTGAGCATGGCGGCGGAAGCGCGGCGTTAATCCGCGCTCGCCTCGCCCCTGGCGCTATTCGAAGACCGGACGCATGAAGCTGCGCTCGTAGCTCAAGATGCAACGCGTCTTTTCGGCGTAGGCGAAGGCTTCCTGGCACTCCGGATCTGCGGCCATTTCCTGGCGATAGATTTCATAGGCCGTAAGGCTTGGAAAGCTGAAGAGCGCCAGCGCGATGTTGTTCGCCCCTTCATGTGGCATGAAATAGCCGTGATGCGTGCCGCCGAGACGGTTGACGAGCGGAATCCAGAGCTTGGCGTAGTGCTCGAACTCGGCCGTCTTGTAGGGATCGATGACGTATTTCAGGTAGCAGGTGATCATGCGGTTCTCCCTTCGCGCTTCCGCTTGATAGAAGAGGGCAGGCGAAGTTTCCAGCCGAGATTCATGCCGGCGGCGGCAATGAGGATGGCGATGGAGCCGAGGATCTGGACCGGTTGCAACTGGTGGCCAAAGGCGATCCGGTCGACGACGATGGCGGCGATCGGATAGATGAAGGAAAGCGCCCCGGTCATGTGCGTCGGCAGCCGCTGGATCGCGCCGTAGAGCAGCACATACATCAGGCCCGTGTGGATGACGCCGACGGAAACGAGGATCGACCATTGCGCCGCTCCTGACGGGGCAGGGGCGGCCAGCGCCATCGGCGCCAGCATCAAGGTGCCGGTGATCACCTGGATCAGCGCGATCAGGTGCGGCGGCGTCCCCTTGAGCAGCTTCGTCGTTATGGCGGCGATCGCGTAGAAGAAGGCGGCGCCGATCGAAAGCGCGATGCCGATCAGGTAGCTTTCGGGCGCGAAGCCTTGGCCGGGTTTGGCTGCGATGATCGCCAGCATGCCGACGAAGGAGACCGAGAGCCAGAAGATCTTGGTGGCGGTGATCTTCTCGCCGAGGAAGAGCGCGCCGAGCCCGAGCAGCATGAAGGGCTGCGTGTTGTAGACCATGGTCGCGATCGAGATCGAGGAATGGGAATAGGCGGCGAAAAGCAACAGCCAGTTGACGACGATCGCGATGCCGCCAACGACCGAGAGCAAAAGCATCCGGCGGCTGAAGTGCCGGCGGTCGATAAGCCCGAGCGCCCAGGCGATGACAACGAGCGTCGCCGCCCCGAAGACGCAGCGCCAGAACACGACGCTCGTCACCGGCTGCCCCGACATCAGCACGAACCAGCCGATGGTGCCGGAGATCAGCATCGCTGCCGTCATCTCGATGCTGCCGCGCTTGAGTTCGGAATTCATGATTGCTGCTCCCATGTTGCTGGCCGCAGAATAACCGGTGCCTGTGGTCTTTCCCATGGCTCAACGAAGGCAGTTGTGCTAGATTGCCTAATTATCGAAGTTCGGTTTGGTGTTGTGACTTAGGGTGCCGTGATGCTGGACGAGATTGACCGACGAATCCTCGACATTCTGGCCGCCAATGCCCGGGTGTCGCTGAAGGAACTGGCGCAGGAGGCTGGCCTGTCTTCGCCGAGTGCGGCCGATCGGCTGCGCAAGCTGGAAGAGCGCGGCGTGCTCGATGGCTTCACCATCGCTCTGAACCCGATGAAACTCGGCTATCCTCTGCAGGCGGTCATCCGTGTCCGGCCGATGCCGGGCATGCTGCACATCGTCGAGCGGCTGATCCAAGACACGCCCGAAATCGTCGAATGCGACAAGGTTACCGGCGACGACTGCTTCATCGCCAAGCTCTTCGTGCGCGACATGGCGCAACTGGACACGATCCTCGACCGGATCGCCGAGAAGGCGCAGACCAACACCTCGATCGTCAAGTCGACGCCCGTCAAGCGCCGCCTGCCGCCGCTGCTTTAGAAGCAATTCCAGGAAAAGTGTGAAGCGGTTTTCCGTCCGGAAGTGCGGATCAGACCCCGGTCGAGCCGAAGCCGCCGGCGCCGCGCGTCGTTTCGCTGGCGTTGTCGGTCTCGCACACGGCAACCTGGGTCACCGGCGCGATCACCATCTGGGCGATGCGCATGTCGCGCTCGATGATGAAATCCTCGTCGCCGAGATTGACGAGCAGCACCTTCACCTCACCGCGATAGTCGCTGTCGATCGTTCCGGGTGTGTTGAGGCAGGTAATGCCGTTCTTGAAGGCAAGGCCGGAGCGCGGGCGGATCTGCGCCTCGTAGCCTGCCGGCACCTCGAAGACGAAGCCGGTCGGCACCAGCGCGCGCTTGCCGGGCATCAGCATCAGCGGACGATCGCCGGGCACGGCCGCGCGCAAATCCATGCCGGCGGCACCTGCCGTCTCGTAGGCCGGCAGCTCCAGGCCTTCGCCATGCGGCAGGCGAACGAGGTTGAGGGTCGGGCGGGTTTCGGAAGTGTGCGTGCTCATGCCCGCATAAGCCGGGCGGCGGGCGCCTCGGTCAATTGCATAATCGGGGCCGAGCCTGTAAAGGACGCGGCAACTCACAGGATTTTACGACATGGCTGAAACTCTCGCCGAGGCGGTCTCCCGCCGCCGCACATTTGCGATTATCGCCCACCCGGACGCCGGTAAGACCACGCTCACTGAAAAGTTGCTGCTGTTCGGCGGTGCGATCCAGCTCGCCGGTGAAGTCAAGGCCAAGAAGGATCGCATCCAGACCCGTTCGGACTGGATGAAGATCGAGCGCGAGCGCGGCATCTCGGTCGTCACCTCGGTGATGACCTTCGAGTATGGCGGCAACGTCTTCAACATCCTCGACACGCCCGGTCACGAAGACTTCGCCGACGACACCTACCGCACGCTGACGGCGGTGGATGCGGCCGTCATGGTCATCGACGCCGCCAAGGGTATCGAGCCGCGCACGCTGAAGCTCTTCGAAGTCTGCCGCATGCGCGACATCCCGATCATCACCTTCGTCAACAAGATGGACCGCGAGAGCCGCGATCCCTTCGAGATCCTGGACGAGGTCGAGGAGAAGCTGGCGCTCGACTGCGCGCCGGTCACCTGGCCGATCGGCCGCTCGAAGACCTTCTGCGGCTCCTACAATCTCGCCGACAACACGGTGCGCGGTTCGGACACGCAGGAAATCCCGACCAAGGTCAACGGTCCGGAGATGGCCTCCCACCGCCTGCCGGAAAACGAGCGCGACGCCTTCACCGAAGAGTTGATGCTGGCGATCGAGGCCTGCAAGCCGTTCGACAAGAAGGCTTTCCTCGAAGGCCATCTGACGCCGGTGTTCTTCGGCTCGGCGCTGCGCAACTTCGGTGTGCGCGATCTCATCAACGCGCTCGGCGACATCGCGCCGCCGCCGCGCGACCAGGTCGCCGATATCCGCACGGTGCATGCGACCGACGACAAGATGACGGCCTTCGTCTTCAAGATCCAGGCCAACATGGACCCCAACCACCGCGACCGCATCGCCTTTGCCCGTGTCTGCTCCGGCAAGCTCGAACGCGGCATGAAGGCGCGCCTGTCGCGCACCGGCAAGCAGCTTGGACTCAGCGCCCCGCAGTTCTTCTTCGCCTCGCAGCGCCAGCTCGCCGACACCGCCTATGCCGGCGACGTCGTCGGCATCCCCAACCACGGAACGCTCCGTATCGGCGACACGCTGACCGAGGGCGAGCCGCTGGTGTTTCAGGGCGTGCCGAACTTCTCGCCGGAAATCCTGCGCCGCGTGCGGCTCGAGGATGCGATGAAGGCGAAGAAGCTGAAGGAAGCGCTGCAGCAGATGGCGGAAGAGGGCGTCGTGCAGCTCTTCTCGCCGGAAGACGGCTCGCCGGCGATCGTCGGCGTCGTCGGTGCGCTGCAGCTCGACGTGTTGAAGGAGCGCCTCAGCGCCGAATACGGCCTGCCGGTTTCCTTCGAAATGTCGCGCTTCTCGGTCTGCCGTTGGATTTCGTCCGATCAGCCTGCCGAGCTCGACAAGTTCGTGACCGCACGTCGCGGCGACATCGCCCGCGATCTCGACGGCGACCCGGTGTTCCTGGCGCAGGACAGCTTCTCGCTGCGCTACGAGGCGGAGCGTTATCCGGCGATCAAGATGGTCGCGATCAAGGAATATCACGTCGCCAAGGCGGCGTGATCAGCTGATCATACCGGCCGGTGCAAAGGCATCGGCCGGTCTCTCGGCGCCGGAGCGCCGTATCTGAACGAAATCCCTAAACCGAAAAATCGAAACGCGGCGACGAACGATCGAGCATGGTTATGTTCGGGCGAGCGCCCAAGGTGCTTTCGAGCGCTTGCGAAAGCGCTGCCATCAGCCGCTCGATATCCGCGCGCGCCGTTTCGTGCAGCGCTTCGGCCACGATCAGCGCGCGCGTCGTCTGTGGCCTTATGGCTGAGAGGCCGCTCTGCCTGTTGGTCCAGCGCCGGGCATGCGCCTGTCCTTTGGCGTCAGCGAAAATCACTTCGCCGGTTTCCGGGTTCTCGATCTCTCCTGCGAATGTCAGGTAGGTCTCGTCGCCGATCGCTCGACGGACATGGAGGTAGTCGGCAACCTGCGCGAGATCGAACACCGCGATCGGAATGGCGAAGGCGAGCGAGGCGGCGTTGCAGAGATCGATCAGCGGGTGGATCGCCGGCAGGCTGCCTTCTTTCCGGAAGCGCCGAAGCAAGGCTTCGGCGGCCGAGCGGTATTGCGTCGGCTTCAATCCCATCCTGGCAAAGGTTCGGCGCCAGGCCTGGATCTCGGGCAGGTCGCTTTCCGAAGCCGTTTCGAGGCGATCATTCGCGATCGCCTGGAACTGGTGAGCATGGTCCTCAACCGAAACGTCACCGTTTATGCCGTCGATGAAAAGCGCTCCGGCGCTGAGCTCCGGGAAATCGCGCCAGATGTCGTCTGCGTGTTGGAAGTGCATGGAAGGCCTCGAATCGGATGGGTTCATTCTGGTTCAAGCCTCTGCGGCGGGAAGGGCGCGTGCTGTCCTTCGGCCGGCAAGGATCTGAGGCAAGGTCAGGCCGAGGACGGCGGCAAGAACGCAGCCGATCCCAAGCAACTGGTGGACGCCGACCGGCTCGCCGAGCAGAAGGAAGGCAAAGAGCACGGCCGAGACCGGCGCCAGCGCGGTGAAGACGGAAGCCTCGGTGCCGCTCACCCTTGCGGAACCGGCATACCAGAGCACGAACCCGGCCACCGTCGGGATGAGCGCGTAGTAGAGCACCGCAACGATCGCGCTCCTGTCGATCTGTTCAGCCGAAGGTGTCTCGAAGAGGGCGGGCACGAGAGCGACGGCAAAGCCGAGGACGGCCATCAGCGTCGAAAGTGCGAGCGGCGAGATCTCAGTCTTCACGCGTTTGTTGAGAAGGATGAACAGGCCTTCGCAGATGACGGCGCCGAAGATGAGGGCGATGCCGAGCGCCGAATGGACGCCGCCTTCGCTGGGCTTGAAGACGATCGTCAGCACGCCGACTGCGGCAAGTACGATCGCCGCAAGCACCCTGCGGTCCGGGCGCTCGCTGAGAACGACGATGGCGATTGCCGCGGAAACGACCGGCAGCGTGCCGATCACCACGCCGGCATCGGTTGCAGACGTCAGGCGCAGGCCGGAGATCAGCAAGGTCGTGTAGCCGACGCTACCGGCGCCCGCCTGGGCAGTGAGGAGCAGCCAGTCGCGGACCTTGAGTTTTGGCCATGATGTCCTGGTGAACCACATCAACAGCAGGAAGAGCGGGAAGGCGACGGCAAAGCGCAGGGCTGTTGCGGTGAAGGGCGCAAGGCCGACGGCAATGACCTTGCTGGCGATCACGGTGCTGCCGACAAGGATCATCGCCAGCGACAGATAGAGATAGCCCTGAAATTTTCCCGACATGTCCGTTCTCCATTGCGATGCCGCGCGTCGTCGATGCGCAGGTGAGCAATGCGCCAGAGGAAAGGGCGGGTCTTGAACGGAATTGCAGGCGTTACTTTTTGGCCTCGGCATAGGCGCCGGGCGAAAGACCGTACTTGCGGACGAAGACACGGGTCATGTGGCTCTGGTCGGCGAAACCGGCGGCAAATGCTGCCTCCGCCAGCGGCATGCCTCCGCCGATCAGGCGGCGGGCGAGATCGATGCGGCGCTGGACGATATAGGCATGCGGCGTGAGCCCGACGGCCCCGGCGAAGTGGCGCACCAGTTGGAAACGGCTGAGTCCTGTCTCGGCGGCGAGGTCGGCAAGCGTGATCGCGACCGTCGGATCGTCGTCGATCATCGTCTTGGCGGCGGTGACCGTGGCCGGTCTTTCCATGGGCCGGTGGCCGCCGGTGGCGAGAACGCTCGCAAGCAGCAACAGAAGCCGCTCGTCGTGCCGGATGGCGTCACCCTGCGCCATCGGGGCGGTGATTGCCGCAAACAGTGATCGGAACTGATCGGCCACCGCCCGGTCGTGGAAGGCGGGGGCGGTGAACTCGCCGGAATGCGCGCGGCCCTGGCTGATATCCTCGGCGGCGGCGGCAATGACGGAGGGATCGAAATAGAGCATGCGCCAGGCACGCCCGGCGTCGCCGATCGGCATGCCGTCGTGTACCTCGCCGGGGTTGACGGTGATCATGTCGCCGGCGCCGGCCTCCACCATGCCGCGGCCGCTGAGCGACTTTTGCGCGCCCTCATAGATGAGCCCGATGCCGAACTGGTCGTGCGTGTGGCGGGCGAACGACTGGCGCGTTTCGGCCTCGACCGCGTCTATGCCCGCGGCGGCACTGCGCAGCATCCTGATGTGACCCTTTGCCATTCCGCGCGCCGGCTCCGTTCTTTTGCCTGTCTTGTACACCGCGGCGCCACATCCGGCCATCGCATTGACGCCGTGTCTGGCCGATATCGGCGGTCCTTCGAAACTTTCATCTTTCCGGCGTTGCAATCACTGGCCGCATCCTTACGTTGCGATGCCAGGCGGAGAGACAATAGGAGATGGTCGAAATGCTGGATCTGCGTGTTCACTTCCTCGAAGCGGACGGATCTCTGGCGCCGTGGCGCGAACGGATACGGGAGGCGGTGCGTGAAACCGCCGAGCGTGTCGGCGCGTCGGTTTCCGCCTCTGACAGCGCCGCTCCCATCGATGTCCTCGTCGAGTATCGTGCGGGCGAGACGATCCCCGAACTCGGCATTGGAGGCGCCTGCTACCGCAGGGCGCTGGTCTTCTTCACGGTCGATCCCGGCAACGAGAACTTCGAGGCGAGCCTTGCAGCGGGAGAGGTGCGGAAATTGCTGACGCACGAGCTGCATCACTCCTTCCGCCACGCGACCTGCGGCTATGGCTCCAAGCTCGGTGAAGCTCTGGTCACCGAGGGGTTGGCCGATGCCTTCGATGCCGAGATCAACGGCGGCGACGGCCATGCGTGGAACCACGCCATCGCAGCGGCCGATTGGGCCGCGGTGCTGGAAAGTGCCGAACGGCAGCTCTGGGCCGAGACCTACGATCATGCGGGCTGGTTCTTTGGCACCGATCGTTCTCTGCCGCGCTGGGCCGGCTACACGATCGGCTATCATCTGGTGAAGACCTATCTTGCGGCAAACCCGGATGCGCGCCCGTCGCAGATGACGGCGACACCGGCATCTGTCGTGATCGGCGAAGCGTGGGCGCCGCTGAAGGATCGTCTGCTCGCCGCCGCATGATGCCCCGGTCGCGCTGGTCTACGCGTGGGGCGCTTCGTCACGCTCGCGCCCCGGCAATTTCCTGACATGACCGATCCACGGGAGCGCCGAGGAACACCAGATCTGCGACCGCGGCCTCAGTTCCCGGCGCTGGTTGATCGTACCCACCCGTATCCCGACCTCGAGGGCATCCTCGTCGGTGCCGGTCGTATAGATCGGCGAGCCGCAGTTCGGGCAGAAGAACTGCAGGCGCTGCCGCCCGTTTGCGCCGATCTTCACATAGAGCTTCGGTTCGCCGCCGGTCAGGCGAAAGTTCTCGCGCGCCGTACCGGCCGTGACGCGATAGGCGGTTCCGGTCAGCTGCTGGCAATCGGTGCAATGGCAGATCCCCACGTCGGCCGGATCGATCTCCGCCTCGTAGGTGACGAAGCCGCAATGGCATTGTCCGTCGATTTGCATCAAGGCCTCCCTGAAAGCAGGGAAGCTAGGGCGGAACGGGCAAAAGTGTATGCCGCTCTCACCCGCCCCGAAGCCTCAGGGAGCGAACGGGATAAGGGGTGCAGCACCTCGCCGTGTCCCGCGATACATGGACGACGAGCGGCGGAGCACGACCGCTTGGTTCGTTACCGCCTACACGCCGGTGAACAGCCACTCGTGTTCGCGGGCGTTGTGGAACTTCCAGATGCGCTTCGGCCCGGCCATGACGTTGAGATAGTAGACGTCGTAGCCGTGCACGGCGGCAACCGGGTGATAGCCCCTCGGCACCAGCGTCACGTCGCCGTCCTCGACCGCCATGGTCTCGTCCAGCGAGCGGTCGTCGGTATAGACGCGCTGCATCGCGAAACCCTGCGGCGGGTTCAGCCGATGGTAATAGGTCTCTTCCAGATAGCTTTCGGCCGGCAGGTCGTCCTGATCGTGCTTGTGCGGCGGATAGGAGGAGGTATGGCCGCCGGGCGTGATCACCTCGACGACGAGCAGCGACTGGGCCGAACCGTCGTCTTCCGGCATGATGTTGGTGACGTAGCGGGTATTGGTGCCCTTGCCGCGGGTCATCTGCTTGTGCGTGCCCGGCGCGATCACCTTCGCCTTGAAGCCGTCGCCGCCCGGCGCCGAGCAGATGGCAAGATCGAGATCGGAGGTCGCCGTTGCCTGCCAGCGGCTGCCTTTCGGCACGTAGACGGCATAGGGCTGGCCCTCGAAGGGGGTCATGCGCTCTCCGAGCTCGCCGAGGCTTTCGCCGTCGACCGCGACCTTCGCCTTGCCGGAAACCAGCACCAGGCAGATTTCCTTGTCGCCGGTCTCGCCCTCGGTCGTCTCGCCCGCTTTCAGCCGTTCCAGCGCGAAGCCGACATAGGTCCAGCCGGCGCTCTCCGGCGTCACGTTTTGCATAAGGCCCGATTTGGCCTTCGGTTTGACGAGCAGCTTGGACATGTCGATCTCCCTGATTCTTTGCTACGGGCAGGCCGAACTTATGGCTTGCCCCTCTCCTCGGGTTTAACCGAGGACTAACCCTCTCCCCGCTTACGGGGAGAGGGGATTTTCGGAGTTTGCTTCGCGCTCCCCACCTCTACGTCGCGAGGGGCCGGAGGGCGCGCGGCATATCCCTTCTCCCCGCCAGCGGGGAGAAGGTGGCGGCAGCCGGATGAGGGGCACTCACTCCAAGTCCGGCGACCGAAAGTCTGGGCTTACTTGTCGAGCCCGGCTTCCTTGGCGAAGGCCTTCAGCGACTTCAGGCCGAGCGACTGGTATTCGAACGGGTTGCGCACGGCCGAATCCTGTTCCGCCTCGATGACCAGCCAGCCGGAATAGTTGTGTTCGGCGGCGATCTTCAGCACGGGCAGGAAGTCGACGCCTCCCTCGCTGTCGCCGGGAACCGTGAAGACACCACGGCGCACGCCTTCGAGGAAGGAGAGGCCTTCGCCCTCGACCACCTTGCGGACAGCGGGACGCACGTTCTTGCAATGGATGTGGCGCACACGATGCATGTATTTCTTGGCGACCTCAGCCGGATCGGAACCGCCGAACCAAGCGTGACCGGTATCAAGCAAAAGTTTGGTCGCCGGGCCGGTGTTCTGCATCAGGAGGTCGATCTCCTCGCCCGTCTGGACGATCGTGCCCATGTGGTGATGGTAGACGAGATCGATGCCCTGGTCGGCGCAATACTGAGCGATCGCTTCGAGGTCGGCGCCGAACTTCTTCCACTGGTCGGCCGGCAGCACCGGCTTGTCGCTGGCAACCGACTTGCCGTCGTCGCCATGGATGGCGTTCGAGGTTTCGCAGACGATCGCCACCTTGCAGCCATTGTGCTTCAGGAGGTCGAGATGCGGCTGGATCGCCTTCTTCTCGGCCTCGACGTCATGGGTGAGCAGGTTGGTCGAGTGCCAGCCGGAAACGAAGACGAGATCGTAGGAGCCGAGCTTCTGCTTCAGCGC
Source organism: Ensifer adhaerens (assembly GCF_002007205.1). Lineage (GTDB taxonomy): Bacteria > Pseudomonadota > Alphaproteobacteria > Rhizobiales > Rhizobiaceae > Ensifer > Ensifer adhaerens_D. The sequence goes on along the minus strand of NZ_LAZS01000006.1, from coordinate 800,877 downwards.
CTCCGGGTCGGATGGCATCTTGTGGCCCTTCTCGATGCCGTCGAAGCCGATCTTCTGGCAATCGGAGAGGCAGTCCTCGAGCGTCAGATGCGCGCCGATCGAATGATCGTCGTCGTTGCTCCAGGCGATCGGGTTGGTTCCGTAGCGGATCATTGTCTGTCGTTTCCTATAGCATTGTCCGCGCAGGCGGATCGTTCGTGTTGTCTGGTTGGCGCGGAAGGAGAGGACAATGGCCCCTCATCCGGCTGCCGCCACCTTCTCCCCGCAGGCGGGGAGAAGGGATATGTCGCGCCCCTTCGTATCCTCTCTTAGGCGTCGCGAAACGGACACGCCGGGCTCTTCGATGTCCCCTCTCCCCGCATGCGGGGAGAGGGTTAGGGTGAGGGGCATAAAGCAGAATGACGCCCGCGCGAAAACGCGGGCGCCGAAAGGGCAATCTTAGCCGAAGCGCTGGGCGGTGAGGGCCTTCTCGTAGCCCTGGCGCGCGTCGTTCACTTGGCTACGCTCTGAAACCTCCGGCACCGCCACGTCCCACCAGTGGCCGCCCGCCTCCGTCGTGATCAGCGGATCGGTGTCGATGACGATGACGGTCGTGCGCGTCTCGCTCGCGGTCTCCTTGAGCGCCGCTTCAAGCTCGGAGATCGAGCCGACCTTGCGGGTGACGGCGCCCATGGCACCGGCATGGGCCGCGAAGTCGATCTGCGGCAGTTCGACGTGGTGCGTGTCCTTCAAGAGATTGTTGAAGTTGGCGCCGCCGGTGCCCATCTGCAGCCGGTTGATGCAGCCGTAGCCGGCATTGTCGAGCAGCACGATGGTGAACTTGGCGCCGAGCATGATCGAGGAGGCGATCTCCGAGTTCAGCATCATGTAGCTGCCGTCGCCGACCATGACGATCACGTCGCTCTCGGGCTTGGCGAGCTTGACGCCAAGACCGCCGGCGACTTCGTAACCCATGGTCGAGAAGCCGTATTCCATGTGATAGCCGCCTGGCTCTTCCGCCTGCCAGAGCTTGTGCAACTCACCGGGCAGACCGCCGGCGGCGCAGACGAGCGTCGTGTTCTTGCCGCCGCGGGCGCGCTGTACTGCGCCGATCACCTGGGCGTCCGAGGGAAGGGCTGCATTGGTCGTCGCCGTCGCCTTGTCGGCAGCGGCCAGCCATTCGGCCTTGCCGGTCTTGGCCTTGGCGGTCCAGCTCGGATCGGCCTTGTAGCCGCCGAGGCCGCCGGAGATGCGGTTAAGACCGGCTCGGGCGTCGGCGATCAGCGGCAGGCCGTTATGCTTGCCGGCATCGAAGGGCTGGACGTTGAGGCCGATGATCTTCAGGCCGTCGTTCTTGAACAGCGCCCAGGAGCCGGTGGTGAAGTCCTGCAAGCGCGAGCCGACGGCGAGAACGACGTCGGCATCCTCGGCGAGCGCGTTGGAGGCAGAGGTGCCGGTCACGCCGACCGAGCCCATGTTGAGCGTATGCGAATGCGGCAGCGCCGACTTGCCGGCCTGGGTCTCGACGACGGGAATGCCGTGGCGCTCGGCGAAATCAGCGAGCTCCTTGCTCGCTTCCGAATAGAGCACGCCGCCGCCGGCGATGATGATCGGTTTCTTTGCTGCTTTGAGCGCCGCGATCGCCGTTGCCAGTTCGTCGAGATCGGGTTCGATGCGGCGCGGCACCCAGACCTTCTCGTCGAAGAAGTTTTCCGGATAGTCATAGGCTTCCGCCTGCACATCCTGGCAGAGCGACAGCGTCACCGGGCCGCAATCGGCGGGATCGGTCAGCACCTGCATGGCGCGCCGCAGCGCCGGGACGATCTGTTCGGGACGGGTGATACGGTCAAAGTAGCGCGACACCGGGCGGAAGCAGTCGTTCGCCGAGATCGTGCCGTCGCCGAAGCTTTCGACCTGCTGCAGCACCGGATCGGGCCGGCGGTTGGCGAAAACATCGCCGGGCAGGAACAGGACCGGTAGGCGGTTGACATGGGCGAGTGCCGCCGAGGTCACCATGTTGAGCGCGCCCGGGCCGATCGAGGTGGTGCAGGCCATGAAGCGGCGGCGGAAGCTCGCCTTGGCAAAGGCGATCGCCGCATTCGCCATGCCCTGCTCGTTCTGGGCGCGATAGGTCGGCAGCGTCTCCTTGATCGCATGCAGCGCCTCGCCGACGCCGGCGACGTTGCCGTGGCCGAAGATGGCAAAGACGCCGCCGAAGATCGGCACCTTCTTGCCATCGATGACGGTCATCTGGCGGGTCAGGAACCGCGCCACGGCCTGGGCCATGGTCAGGCGCACGGTCTTCTGGCTCATAATCTGTTTCCTCCTCGTGGGCGAAATCGTCCCGTTCCACCCTGTCTGCTGCATGGTCAACGATTGCGTCGATCCTATGCCGCCTTTGTTTCACCCAGTTGCAGCCAGAGATCGACCAGGGCCTTGAACTTTCCGGCCATGTCGGCGATCGCCTGGTCGTCCGTCATCGTGCCGCCGAGCCAGGCCCGTCCGGCGTCGGCGAAGATCGTGCGGCCGACGGCGAAGCCCTTGACGGTCTTCGAGGTGCGGGCGGCCGCAAAGCCGTCCTTGAGCTGCTCATAGGGCGCTTCGAGGCCGAGCAGCACCACGCCACGGCAGAGCGGATCGCGCGCCTCAATGACGGCGTCGATCGCTGCCCAGGCGCTGCGGCTTGCCTGCGGCTCGAGCTTCCACCAGTCCGGCTTGAGGCCTGCATCGTAGAGCTCGTTGAGCGCGCGCGGAATGGTCTGGTCGTCGAGCTTGCCATGCTTGCCCGCGATGATCTCGATCAGGATTTCGCGACCGACCTTGCGTGCCGCCTCGAAGGCCGAGCGGAGCTTTGCCACCTGCTGGGCTTTCAGCTCGGCCGGGTCGTCCGGGTGGTAGAAGGAGAGCACCTTGATGCAATGGTCGACCGGCCAGTCGATCAGGCGGCTGCCGAGATCCTGGCTGAATTCGAACTGCAACGGGCGCGAGCCGGGCAACTCGATCGGCTTGCCGATCCAGAAGTCGCGATAGGCACCGGTGGCATAGAGCGCATCACGGCCATATTTGTCGTCGATCAGCATGCCGAAGCCGGAGCGTCCCGCCGCGACCTGCGCTGCGGCCTTGACCGCCAGAACCTTGAAGGCGGGAATGCGGGCAAGCAGTGCCGGATCGCCGGCGGCGATGTCTTCGAGTTGGCTGCGGTGGTCGATCGCCAGCGCCATCAGAAGCGGAATGTCGCGGCGGCGGGTGGTCGCCCAGTGGACGTGGTTGATCGCCTCGTCCTTGCGCAGCGCCCGTTCCTTGCTGCCGTTTTCGAGGAAGAACTTGAGCTCCGTCCAGGTCGGGATTTCAGGCGCGCAGAGCAGGCGGGAGACGGCGAAGGCGCCACAGGCGTTGGCCCAGGTGGCCGATGTCGCGTGCGGCTCGTCCTTGAGCCAGCCCCGCAGGAACCCGGACATGAAGGCGTCGCCGGCGCCGAGCACGTTGTAGACCTCGATCGGGAAACCCTTGCCGACGATGCCGTCTTCGAGATCGTCGGTGATCGGGCCGTCATAGACGATGCAGCCCATCGGTCCGCGCTTGAGCACGATCGTCGCCCTGGATAGCGAGCGGATGGTTTTCAGTGCCTGCAGCAGGTCGCTCTCGCCCGACGCGATCAGCACTTCCTCTTCCGTGCCGACGATCAGGTCGCAATCGGCAAGGACGGTCTTCAGGTGCGCCGAGACGCGATCCGACGCGATATAGCGGCTTTCGCCGGCGTCATGGCCGGCCAGGCCCCAGAGGTTCGGGCGGTAGTCGATATCGAAGACGATCTTGGCGCCGCTCTCCTTGGCGATGCGGATCGCCTTGCGCTGGGCGGCATCGGTGTTCGGCTTGGAGAAATGGGTGCCGGAAACGAGGATCGCCCGGGCGGAACGGATGAACTCCTCCGAGACGTCGTCTTCGCAAAGCGCGTTGTCGGCGCAGTTGTCGCGATAGAAGAGCAGCGGGAAGGACTTGTCGTTTTCGACCGCGAGGATCGCAAGCGCCGTCAGGCGCTCCGGATCGGTGACGATGCCGCGAGTCTCGACGCCTTCCCGGGTGAGCTGTTCGCGGATGAAGCGGCCCATCTGCTCGTCGCCGACGCGGGTGAGCAGGGCCGACTTGAGCCCGAGCCGCGCGGTGCCGACGGAAATGTTGCAGGGGCAGCCGCCGACCGACTTGGCAAAACTCGAAACGTCTTCAAGCCGCGTGCCGATCTGCTGGCCATAGAGATCGACCGAGGCCCGGCCGATGGTGATCAGGTCGAGCGGCTTTGCTCCCTGTGCCGAAACGTTCTGGCTCACTGCTTCCTCCCCGCGGACACCTTGGCGGGCCCGACCATTTCCGTACTGTGGGTGATGGCGGTATGAAACATAAATTCCGACGTTTCGTCAATATGGAATTTTCATTCCATTCATTCCGTTTGTGCTATTTCTCCTCCGCCAGCCGCTGCCGCTTCTCGGCAATGGCGACCGTCAGCGCCATGGCGAAGGCCATGCTGGCGGAAAGAGAACGGAAACCGGCATGGTCGGCCTCGACCAGTTCGAACCAGACCTTCGAGGATTCTGCCAAGGGCGAGAAGGCCGAGTCCGTCAGCGACACGACGGGCACCTTGCGTTCGGCGAGAAGCCGCGCCTGGGCCGCACTTTCGGAGGCGTAGGGCGAGAAGCTGACGGCAAAGGCGGCATCGTTTTTCGTCGCCATCGCCAGCATGTCCTCGTCGATGCCGGCGGCGGTGCCGACGAGCTGGTATTTCACCTTCAGCTTGCCGAAGGCATAGGCCATGTAGCTGGAGATCGGATAGGAGCGGCGCTTGGCGATCAGGTAGACGGTGTCGGCCTTGGCGAGGATATCGACGGCGCGTTCGAAGGCTTCAGGATCCACCGAGGAGGCGATGTTGTCGAGCGAGCGGTGGGCGGCAGCGACGAAGCCGTTGAAGATCGAACCGCTTTCGAGCTTGCTGTGGTCGTTGGCGCTGAGCGCCTTCAGCCGGTCCTCATAGCCGGGTGTGCGCTCACGCAGCCGGGCGCGAAAAATCTGCTGCAGGCTGGAAAAGCCCTCGAAGCCGAAATGCTGGGCGAAGCGCACCAGCGTCGACGGCTGCACTTCGGCGGAAGTCGCGATGCTCGCTGCCGTGCCGAAGGCGATTTCATCGGGATTGTCGAGCGAATAGGCGGCAACCTGGCGCAGCCGTTTCGGCAGCTCCGCCTTGCGTTCCAGAATGGCGGCTTTCAGCGCCTCGAAATCCTGCGGCACCTCTGTCGTCGTTTCCGGCATGGCCATGTCTCGCTCGTCTCCCTCGATGTCAGTCTGGCTTTCGGCCTCACCCTAATCGATTAGTCGGGAACGGGATAGAACAGGCATTCTATTTTTCTCGGAGCATGTCCAGGAAAAGTGCGCAGCGGTTTTGCGTCCGAAATGCGCAGCAAGACGGGCGGCATTTCCAGCAAAAGTGCGTAGCGGTTTAGCGTCCCGACGTGCGTGCAAAAATAGATGGTTTTCCTACGACACGCCGGCCGTCGAAGCCGCCTAGATCCGCACCCATTCGTTTGTCTTGGCCGATTGATAGGTCGCCGAAAGCACCTTCTGCACCTCGTAGCCTTCGCGGAAATCGGTCGAGGGAGACTTGCCGCCGGCGATGGCGTCGAGGAACTCCTTCACCTCGATGGCCTTCAGGTCGTTGAAGCCGATCTGGTGGCCCGGCGCTACGCAGAACGCGCCATAGGGCGGATGCTCCGGTCCGGCCCAGATGGTGCGGAAGCCGCGGGTGCGGATATCATCGCCGATCTTGTAGAGGCGGATTTCGTTCAGCCGCTCCTGGGTGAAGACGATGCTGCCCTTCGAACCGTAGATCTCGAAATCGTGCTGCATCTTGCGGCCTGTCGCGATCCAGCTTGCCTCGAAGCTGCCGGTGGCGCCGTTTTCGAAGCGCACGAAGGCACGCGTGATGTCGTCGACTTCGACCGCGCGGGTTTCGCTGGAGCCGGCGGCTACCGGGCGTTCCGGGATCTGGATGATCGTTTCGGCGAGCACCTGCTTGATCGGCCCGACCAGGTGGCGCATGGAGGCGATGATGTGGCTGCCGATATCGGCGAGCGCGCCGCCGCCGCTGGCCGGGTTCAGGCGCCAGCCCCACGGAACCTGCGCGTCGGCCATGAAGTCTTCCGCATGGATGCCGCGCATCGAGCGGATTTCGCCGATCTCGCCGCTTGCGATGATGTCCTTGGCAAGGAAGATCAGCGGGTTCTTCAGATAGTTGAAGCCGACCTGGGTGACGACACCTGCTTTTTCCGCTGCCTCGACCATCTCGCGGCATTCGGCAACCGTCGGCGCCAGTGGTTTTTCGCAATAGACATGCTTGCCATGGGCGATGGCCGCCAGCGCCATTTCCTTGTGCAGCAGGTTCGGCGTGGTGATGTCGATGATGTCGATGTCCGGATCGGTCAGAAGTTCGCGCCAGTCGGCCGTCGCCTTGCGGAAGCCGAGCTGGCCGCGCGCACGCTCGGCACTTTCGACGGTCACGTCGGCGACCGAAACGAGATCGAGCTCGAAGGGCAGGTCGAAGACCCGCGCCGCGATGGTGAAGCCGAGCGCATGGGCCTTGCCCATGAAGCCCGTGCCGATCAGGCCGATCCCGAGTTTGCGCTTGCTGCTCATACTGAATTCCTCCCTGGCGGCGCTGCCGTATTGGGCTGAAATGAAATGAATTGTGCAAGTTTTGTCAATATGGAATATTTGTTCGAAATGTTGCGGCAGTGCCGAAACTGTGCCGTCCGAAACAGCCAAATCTGTGCGTTCCGGCTAACCTCACCTTGACGAAGGGGGAATGTGTTAACGCATTTTTACCATGTTCCGTTGAAACATCGCATTTCGTCATGGTTAACGAATCGCCTCGCATTGGATGGGGCGGAGCTGGAGTGAAATCAGCATGTGCCGCTGGGCAGCCTATCGCGGAGAGCCGCTCTATCTCGAGGAACTGGTGACCTCTCCGGCGCACTCGCTGATCGAACAGTCCCATTGCGCGACGCGGGCGAAAACCGCCACCAACGGCGACGGCTTCGGCATCGCCTGGTATGGCGATCACCCGGAGCCGGGACGGTATCGCGATATCCTGCCCGCCTGGTCCGATTGCAACCTGAAGAGCATCGCACGGCAGATACGCTCGCCGCTCTTCCTCGCCCATGTGCGCGCCGCAACCGGCGGCGGCACCAGGCGCGACAACTGTCATCCCTTCGTCTTCGGCCGCTGGTCCTTCATGCACAACGGCCAGATCGGCGATTTCGAGCATCTGCGCCGGCCGATGGAAAGCATGCTCGACAACGACCTCTATTCGGCGCGCACGGGCACGACGGATTCCGAGCTTCTGTTCCTGCTCGCCATGCAGTTCGGGCTCGATCGCGATCCACTCGGTGCGATCGCCGAAGCGCTCGCCTTCATCGAGCAGCTTGCCGAACATCTGGAGCGCCAGGTGCTGGTCCGCTTTACCGCCGCCTTCTCCGATGGTCACGATCTCTACGCCGTGCGCTATGCCTCCGACTGGAAGGCACCGACGCTCTATGCCGCACCGATGGGCCCGAGCGGCGGCTATTGCCTCGTCTCCGAACCGCTCAACGACGACGACAGCGCCTGGGTCGAAATCCCCGACGGCACCGCGGTCATCGTCGGCGAGAATGGCGTTGATGTTCGGCTGTTTTCGACCAAAGGTGCTCCGGTCCGGTCGCGGCATCTCGCCTGAGGCGGGATGGCTTACCACTTTGACGAACGGCGCTAGCCCCTCATCCGGCTGCCGCCACCTTCTCCCCGCGAGCGGGGAGAAGGGACAATGCCGCACTCTCCCTACTCTACGTGCTTGCTGCGAACGCTTCGTTGACGCAGGGCACGTCCCCTCGCCCCGCCTGCGGGGAGAGGGTTAGGGTGAGGGGGCAGTCGTCGATTGCTCAGCCTTTCAGCGCCAACTGCTCTGCAATCATCGCAGCCAGCTTCTCCGCCACGGCGTCCTTGTCCATCTCCGGCCAGTCGTCGTTGCCGGCAGCGGAAATCAGTTTCACCTTGTTGCGGTCGCCGCCCATTATGCCGGTTGCAGGCGAAACGTCGTTGGCGAGGATGAAGTCGGCGCCCTTGCGCTCGAGCTTGGCGCGACCGTTGTCGGCGACGTTCTCGGTCTCGGCGGCAAAACCGATGACGAGCTTCGGCCGCTTGGCATGATGGCCGACCGTTTTCAGGATATCGGGGTTTTCCGCAAGCTGCAGCGGAGGCGGGGCCTCGCCCGGCTTCTTCTTAATTTTGTTGCCGGCGGCTGTGGCCACCCGCCAGTCGGCAACGGCGGCGACCATGACCGCGACATCGGCGGGAAGGGCGGCAAGCACCGCGTCGCGCATCTCCTCGGCCCGCTCCACATGCACGACCCTGACGCTCGCCGGATCCGGGATCGTCACCGGGCCGGAGACCAGCGTGACGTCGGCACCCAGTTTCGCCAGTGCCGCAGCAATCGCATGGCCCTGCTTGCCGGAGGAGCGGTTAGCGATGTAGCGCACCGGGTCGATCGGCTCATGCGTCGGCCCTGAGGTGACGATGACGCGGCGCCCGGCAAGCGGCTTCGGCGCATCGGCAAGAAGATGCTCGACGGCGGCGGCGATCGCCAGCGGCTCGCTCATCCGGCCTTCGCCGGCCTCGCCGCTTTCCGCCATCTCGCCGGCTTCCGGGCCGATAAAGCGGATGCCGTCCCTGGCAAGCGTCGTCCGGTTGCGGCGCGTTGCCGGATGCGCCCACATCTTCGGGTTCATCGCCGGCGCAACCAGTACTGGCCGGTCGGTTGCCAGCAGGATGGTCGAGGCGAGATCGTCGGCGTGGCCGTTCGCCATCTTCGCCATCAGGTCGGCGGTTGCCGGTGCTACGACGATCAGATCGCATTCGCGTGCGAGGCGAATATGGCCGACGTCCTGTTCGTCCTCGCGCGAAAAGAGATCGAGATAGACATGCGAGGCCGAAAGCGCGCCGACGGCAAGCGGCGTTACGAACTGTTGCGCGCCAGCCGTCATGACCGGCCGCACGCTCGCCCCGCGTTCGCGCAGGCGGCGGATGAGGTCGAGGCTCTTATAGGCCGCGATACCGCCGGAGATGATGAGGAGAATACGCTTGCCCGACAGTGTCATTTGCACCCGGCCTTTCGGCCGTCCTCTCGCCCGGCAAAGGCCGCCGAGCCTACGCGATACCAGAACTTTTACCACCGCTGGCTTTGCCAGCGGCTCTGACGTCGAACCTACTTGAGCGATAGGCCGGGCGCAACGTGTCCCACTTGCGGAGACCGGCTGAACCGACATCGGGCCGCTACGCATTTTGCTACGCTCGTGCTTGGGTATTGTTTCCGTCCGTGGCGCACAATGGAACAAAAGCCGTGCGGTCCGCTTCAACCTGTTCCGGGCCTGTTGCCGAAGCCTGATAATGCGGTTAATCCGCTTTCAATCCGCGGGGGCTAAGCTTCTTCCATGCGCATAAATGCGATCACCAATTGGGCCTATGGCGTAACCGTCCTGCTGACGGGGCTTTCCGGCGCTGCCTTCATCCTGTCGACGGACAGCGCGATCAAGGAGCGACAGGCGGTTGAGCAGCATCTGGTGCTCGATACGCTTGGCGAAGAGCTTGCACTCGGCGCGGAGATGCGAAGCGACGAAGCGCGTCTCTATGTCATGCGCGGCGACGAGCGTCATCTCGAAGCCTTCCATCGCGCCGAAGAGGAGGAGCGCCAGCGCGAGGAGGCGACAAAGACCGCGGCGAACTTTGGTGCGTCACCGGGCGAGATCGCCGCCTTGCAGGAAATCGTTCGCGAGGCGGAAGCGCTCGACAGGATCGAGGTTGCCGCCATCGAGGCCTATCAGAAGGGCGACAGCACAGGCGCGCAGGAAAAGCTCTTCGGGCCCGAGCACGAGCGTCTGCAGACGGCCCTTCTCGACACCGTGGCGCGGTTCAGGGATCTGACCAACGTTCGCACCGGCGCGGCCCTCAATGCGGCGCAGGAGCGCAGCGATTGGTACGCGGCCGCCGCCAAGACGATGCTCGGCATCACCGCCGCCCTGTTCTTGAGCGTGCTCTACTTCATCCTCAAGCGTCGCGTCGCCATGCCGCTCACCCGCATGAGCGGCATCGTCACGCGGCTTGCCGAGCAGGATTACGCTGTGGAAGTCCCGCTCGACCGGCGCAGCGACGAGATCGGCGAGATGAACAAGGCGATCCACATCTTCCGGGAAAACGGCCTGGAACGGGATCGGCTGGACGCGGAGCGACGACTGGACCAGCAGACGAAAGACCTGATCCTGCAGATGATGCACCGGCTGCAGGCCTGCCAGAGCCAGCAGGAACTGGCCGAGGTCGTCGCCCGCTTCGCGCCGCAGGTCTTCCCCAACCTCGCCGGCCACCTCTACGTCCTGAACGACGGCCGCACGCATCTGACCCGCGTCGGCACCTGGCTCGATCCTGAGCATTCGGCACCATCCTTCCCGTCGAGCGCCTGCTGGGGGCTCCGCCGCGGCCGGCCGCATGTCAGCAACCGCGGCCACAGCGACATCGCCTGCCAGCACCTCGACGATGATGGCGTGACCGGCCTCTGCGTGCCGTTGACGGCGCAGGGCGATACGATCGGCCTTCTCTACTTCGAGGAACGGTCTGAGGAAGAGTTCGCGGTCGAGGCGTCGCGCCTCTATCTCGAACTGATCGCAGAAAACATCGGGCTCGCCGTCGCCAATCTGCAACTTCGCGAGAAGCTCACCAATCTCGCGGTGCGCGATGCGCTGACGGGACTACTCAACCGGCGTTGCCTGGACGAGGCGCTGAACCGTGAGCCGCGCGGGCAGGGCGGCAAGCCGCTCACCTGCCTGATGATCGACATCGACCACTTCAAGCGCTTCAACGACGAGTTCGGCCATGATGCCGGCGACGTCGTCATGCAGTATGTGGCGCAGATCATCGTCGATACGGTCGGCGATGCCGGCAGTGCCTATCGGTTCGGCGGCGAGGAATTCACGGTGCTGATGCCCGATGTCGGAGAGGCCGCAGGCTTCGAGCTTGCCGAGCGTCTGCGAACGAAGATCGGCACGACGCCGCTCTCGCATCGCGGCCGCATCCTGGGCACGGTTTCGGTCTCGGTCGGCATTGCCTCGGCCCCCGACGACGGACCGGTCGCCACGCTTCTGACCCGCGCCGATGCCGCTCTTCTCGACGCCAAGAACCACGGTCGAAACCGAAGCGTGCGGGCCTCCGGCCTGGCCTTCGGCGACGACGAGGCGCGACGCAGTCTCGCCTGATCTTCCCTTCACTACTGCGCGGCATCGAACGTCTCGCCTTGAAACGGGCGCATTCGATGCTATCTATTGCCGCGATAGAAATTTGAACAGGATACACGCATCGATGGATTTCACCCTGACCGCCAAGCCGAACCGTCTTGCCATCAGGGAAACACGTATCCATGCCTGCTTCGATTTCACTCTCCCAAATTTCGTGGTCCACGCCTGAGGGCCGAAGCCTTCTCTCCGATCTTGATCTGACCTTCGGTCCTGTTCGCACCGGCCTTGTCGGTCGTAATGGCGTTGGAAAATCCACGCTGCTGCGACTGGTCGAAGGGTCGCTGGCGCCGCAGGCCGGCAAGGTCACCGTCGTCGGCAGCCTCGGCGTGCTCAGCCAGACCGTTCAGGTCGCAGCCGACGAGACCGTCGCCGATCTCTTCGGCGTCACCGGCGCGCTTGCCGTCCTTAGCCGAGCGGAGGAGGGGTGCGCCACCATGGACGAACTGGCCTCCGCCGACTGGACGCTGGAAGCCCGCATGGAGGAAGCGCTTGCGCGCGTCGGTCTGGATGCCTCGGCGCAAACGCGCATCGCTGCCCTGTCCGGCGGGCAGATGACCCGCGTGAAGCTCGCTGCCCTTGTCTTCAAGGAACCGGATTTCATCCTGCTCGACGAACCGACCAACAATCTCGATCGTGAGGGGCGGGCGGCCGTTGCCGCGCTGATGGCTGGCTGGCGCTGCGGCGCCATCGTCGTCAGCCATGATCGCGAACTCCTGGAAGAGATGGATGCGATCGTCGAACTGACGTCGCTCGGCGCTGCGACCTATGGCGGCAACTGGAGCCACTATCGCGAGCGCAAGGCGATCGAGCTGGCGTCAGCCCGTCACGATCTCGCCGATGCCGAGCGGCGTCTGGCCGAGGTCGAGCGCAAGACCCAGGAGACGGCCGAACGCAAGGCGCGCAAGGATGCCGCCGGCCGCCGCAAGCGCGCCAAGGGCGACGAGCCGCTGCTCCTGCTCGACGCCAGGAAGGAGCGCAGCGAAAAGACCGGCGGCGACAATGCCCGCCTTGCGGAGCGGAGACGGGACCAGGCGGTCGGCGATCTCGTCGAAGCGCGCGAACGCATCGAAATCCTGCAGCCGCTGACTGTTCGCCTGCCGCTGACCGGCCTGCCTGCCGGCCGCAGCGTCCTGCAGCTCGATGATGTCAGTATTGGCTATGAACGGGGAAAGCCCATCATCGACCGGCTATCGCTCTCGATCGTCGGTCCGCAGCGCGTTGCGCTCACCGGCCGCAACGGCTCGGGCAAGACGACACTGCTGTCGCTGCTGACAGGCGATCTGCAGCCGTGGTCCGGCAGCGCGCGCGTGCTCGTCGATCACGCCATGCTCGACCAAAAGGTGAGCCTGCTCGATCCCGCGCTCTCGATCCGCGACAATTTCCGGATCCTCAACCCTGCTGCCAGCGAAAACGATTGCCGGGCGGCACTCGCCCGCTTCATGTTCCGGGCAGACGCAGCCCTGCAGCTCGTCTCGAGCCTCAGCGGCGGCCAGATGCTACGCGCCGGTCTCGCCTGTGTGCTGAGCGGCAGCAAGCCGCCCCAGCTCCTGATCCTCGACGAGCCGACCAACCATCTCGACATCGATTCCATCGAGGCGGTCGAGGCGGGGCTCAGGGCCTATGACGGCGCGCTGCTGGTCGTCAGCCACGATCAGGCCTTTCTCGAGGCGATCGGCATCACCAAGCGGATCGCGCTTTCGTGATGGGAAGAAATGACTACTCCGCCCAGCGGGCCTCGCCGGTAAAGGCGATCGTCAGCCAGCGGTCGTGGCCGGGATCGCCGATCTCCTCGCCGATCTCGGCGCGGATCCGGTCGAGCTCGGCGAGCGTGCCGACCTTGGTTTCCGGCGTTCCGATCAGGTAGACCTCGATCGTCTTGGAGCGCCCGACCTTGGCGACATAGGTGCGGTAATCGGCAAAGCCGTGGCGTGTGACGGCGTTCGCGGCCGCCTGCCGCACGCGCTCGTCAAGCTCGGCGGGTGCGACGAGGAAGATCTCCTTCAGCGCCTGGAAGACCGTGCGGATCGGCAGCGGGATCAGGCAGAGCGTCAGCACGATCAGGATCGCCGGGTCGACATAGGGCGTGACGTATTCGTAGGCCGTGCCCTTCAGGGCGGCGGCGATCACGAAGGCGACGAGCAGCGCGGAGGTGATCGCACCGGACATCGCCCAGGCGCGCACGTCGAGCGCCAGGAATTCTGAGCCGATCGGCCGGTTCGCCCGGCGTACATAGAAGAACATGAAGGCGCAGATCACCACGACGACGGCGGCATAGGCGATCGCCCAGTCGAAGGCGAGGTGGTTGCCGCCTGATAGAATAGAGCCGACGGCGTTTACCATCGCGTAGAAGGACAGCAGCGTCAGAAGGCCGGCATTGAAGAGCAGCACCATCGGCTCGATGTGCCAGAAACCCATCTGGAAGCGCTTGCTCGGCTTCGGGATCAGTTGCGTCACGCCAAGCGCAAGCAACGTCATGGAGGCGTCGACGGCCGAGAAGACGCCGTCGAACACGATGGAGACCGAGCCCGATAGCAGACCGAAGATAACGCCCGTCACCCCGACGACCACGGTGGCCGCGATCGATTGTTTGAGGACTGTCTGTTCGCTTGGCGCACTCATGATCTTGTTTTTACTCCAGTTTTGGTGCGGTGCTTAGGCGTTGGCAGTGTCGAAATGGTGGCGAGGCGGGTGGCTGACGCTGCAAGCATAGCGTTTCGGCCCGCCGCAAGACAGCCGCCAGGGCCCGGTCCGGGGCGTGCAGCCGTTGTCTTTCGCCGATCGTGGGCTCAGAATTGACGAAAGCCCGCGGCAGGAGAATGGGCTGTGGAGGGGACATGATCGTCGAGATGCTGGTCGGTGCTCTCTTCGTGTGTGGCACGGTCGCCCTGACGCTTGCTTCATACTTCCTGATGCGGTCGGTCATGGGCGGCGAGGCCGAGGGCCATGAAAAGGAGCTGGCCAGTTCGGTCATCTTCCGGATCTCGGCACTGCATGGCCTGATCCTTGCGCTCGTCTTCGCGCAGGAGATGGTCGAGTACCAGCAACTCAAATACGAAATGGCGACCGAAGCCGGCGCTATTGCCGACATCTACTATGATGCCGCACACTACGGCGAAGCCTTCAAGGCACCGATCCAGCAGGCGATCTCCGCCTACGTATCCCAGGTGATCGACGGCGAGTGGCAGTCATTGGCCGACAAGGGCCGTCTCTCGAATGAGGCCTGGGCGTTCTGGGACAATGCCTACCAGCATGTGCTGAACCTTGCGCCCGCCGATAAACGCCAGGAGAGCCTGCGCAGTCAGATGTTGGAACGCCTGCACGACATTTCGCAGAGCCGGACCAAGCGGGAAAGCAACGTCGCGGACCAGATCGACAGCATCTTCTGGTTTGCGGCGCTGTCCGGCGTGATCTTCATCGCGCTCGCCTACTATTCCTATCCGCCGAGACGGCGGAACCTGCTGCTGCTCTGCCTCTTCGGCGCCTACACCGGCATCATCCTGTTCCTGATCTACGCCTTCTCCAATCCGTATCAGCCGCCGGCAGCAATGGCGCCGGGGCCGCTCGAACGGGTGCAGCAGCAGATCAACGCGTCGCTCCCTTCGAACAGCGGATCAAGGCGCTAGGCGAGTTGGCCCAGCCGCAGGATGTCCCCACGGAGGGCGCCGCTGTCGGATGCATCGGCGCGCGCCGCCTCAGGACGGGGCGGCGGCATGGAATGGCCGATGGCAAATAGAAGCGCACCTGCCGCCGCAAACACCCCGAACAACAGGAACATGCCGGCGCCGCCGACGGCGCCGAGCGCGAGGCCGCCCATGAGCGGCCCGAGGAAGTTTCCAAACGTCGAGAGCGAATGGGCACCGAAATAGGTGCCACGGTTGCCGGCGTTGGAAATGCCGTCGACCAGCACATATTCCGACGGGACGACAAGCACTTCGCCGATGGTGAAGAGAATCATCGAGGCGACGAGCATTTCCATTCCGGACGAGGCGGCAAAGCCGATCTCGCCGAACAGGAACAGCAGGCAGCCGAGCGACAGGGCGCGCAAGGCACCGATCCGTTCGATGACGAAGCGGGCCGGCGTGCTGGCGACCAGCACCGTTATCGCGTTGGTCGAAACCAGAAGCGCGAAAAGCGTGACGCCGTCCTCAAAGCCGGTATTGAGATACTGCGACAGGGTCACCGACCACTGACCGTGAACGGCGAGAAGCAGCGTGCCGCCGACGACGAAGAAGACCAGGCGTCGATCGCGCAAGGCGGCGAGGAGCCCGCGCCAGCCGTCTGCATTTCCGGACCTTCGTTCGGTTTCGACCGCCTGCCTATTTTTGGCTTCCGGCACGGTGAGGAAGAGCACGAAGCCGAAGACCGCGTGTATGACGCCGGCGATGACGAACAGCGTCACATAGGCAGCACCGACCCATACGCCGATCAACGGCCCGATCGCCCAGCCGGCATTGATGGCGAGGTATCGCCAGGAGAAAACCTTGAGGCGCAGGCGCTCAGGCGCCGCATCGCTCATCAAAGCGCGCGCGACCGGCTCAAAAACGGCGGCGGCAACGGCAGAAACGATGTGTGCCAGCGCGAAGGCCGCGATCGATTGCGCCAGTCCGAGTCCGGCCAGCGCCAATCCGGCCATGAAGAGCGCTGCGGTCAGCACGCCTTTTCGGCCAATCCGATCGGAGAGCGTGCCGGCGAAGGGGCTGACGATCGCGCCGAGCAGTGGACCCACGCCGATCAGAGCCCCGATGCTGGCGGGGTTGAGGCCGAAGTCACGCTGGAGGCGGATCGCAAGGAAAGTCAGGCTCATGCCCTTGGCGATCGTCACCACGCCGGAGCCCGCTATGAGAAGCAACGCGACGAAGCGGCCCGCTTTTTCGGAATAGGCAGTCATCAATGGCACCTGCAGGCTGGAGGCCGCTCCGTTTTCTCGTGGGGTGGAAGCGGGGCAAAAAGGAAGAAACGCCTATGCGATTACAGCCGACACGTGTGTTCGGCAAGGGGCGTGATTTCCCAGTCGGTCCTGGCATGAAAAGAAAAGCCCGAGGCGGCCATCGGCCGCCCCGGGGCTGCTTCGCAACGTGAGGGCCGGGCTGGCCCGTTGGCTCAATCCTCGTCCTGCCGCTGCTTCCAGGCCGCATAAAGCGGTGTCGTCTCGGCATCATCGACCGGCACATGGCGGAAGCGCATGGCCTGCTCGGCGAGCGGTTTTGCCAGTTCCGCATAGATCGCTGCGGTCGAGAGGCCAAAGGGTTCGGCGTCGGCATTCGAGTTCGCATAGGCGATCTCGGTGATCCCGGCCATTCGCATGGCCGCAAGGCAC
Organism: Ensifer adhaerens; assembly: GCF_002007205.1. GTDB lineage: Bacteria > Pseudomonadota > Alphaproteobacteria > Rhizobiales > Rhizobiaceae > Ensifer > Ensifer adhaerens_D. The sequence goes on along the minus strand of NZ_LAZS01000006.1, from coordinate 784,224 downwards.
ATCGGGCAGGGCTGGCCGCTGGCATAGACCGCAGCACCTTCGAGCCGCGGGGAGCGAAGGTTTTGGGCGGCGGCGCGCAGCGCATTCAGTTCCGCATGCGAGGTCGGATCGCCTGATGACAACATCTCGTTGACGCCGCGGCCGACGATCTCGCCATCCTTGACGACGACGGCGCCGAAGGGGCGTCCGCCTTTCTCGATGTTGCGACGGGCAAGCGTTACCGCCTCGGCCAGATAGGTCTGTTCCTGGGTCATGAGAGTTCTTTCTAGCGCGCGCCGGCGTCGGCCAGCAGCTTTTCGATCTTGCCATAGCCCCTTTGGCGCGCGTGCGTCAGCGGGCTGACGCCCTCGCCGTCGGCAAGGTTCACGTCGGCGCCGGCCGCAATCAGCAGCCGCACGATCTCGGTGTGCTTTTCGCCGCCGGTGCCGAGGATGATTGCCTCAAGCAGCGCGGTCCAGCCGAGGCGGTTGACGTGATCGACGTCGATGCCGGCTTCGATCAGCGTCTTGACGGTCTCGACATGGCCTCGCTCGGCAGCTGGGATCAGCGCGGTTCCGCCATAGCGGTTGGTGCTCTTGAGGTCGGCGCCATTGGCAAGCGTCAGCTTCAGGATGTCGAGATGTCCGCGCGCGCCGGCATAGAGATAGGGGCTGTCCTGGATCTTGTCCTTTGCGTTGACGTCGGCGCCGGCCTCGATCAGCGCGCGCGCCGCATCGACGCGGTTTTCATGGGTGGCGACGAGCAGCGCCGTCGCGCCGCTGGCGTCGCGCGCTTCGATGCTTGCGCCCTGTTGCAGCAGCGCTTTGACCTTGTCTGGATCGCCGCTCTCGGCGGCGGAGATCAGCTGGTTTTCAAGCATCGAAGCCCCCACGGTTTGAGGTGCAAGGCTGAAGGCGGCAATCGATGCGCCGATCAGCGAGCCGAAAAGTCTTGGTCGCATTTGGTCTTTCCGATCATGCAGGCCGGTCGAATGGATCGACCGATCGCAATGGTTCCGGTTAAGAGCGGACGAGGAAACCCGGAAGAGGCTCCATTCGTGCCGCTCTCGCTCACCGCGATCTCGTGCTTACTTGAGCCGATCCATGACCTTTTCAAGGGCGCAAGACACGCGTCGTCGCCGAACGTCTCCCGCGCCCGGCATGGCCCCCGTCGGCGACCATAGGCAGCGCTGCATTCATTTGGAAATTAAATGTATGAATGCTATCAAGTGGAGATATGAATGGTCAGCCTTTCGATCTGGATCTGCTGAGAGCCTTCGCGGCGGTCGCCGATTGCGGAGGGTTCACCGCTGCGGCCGGTCGGCTCAATTCCACCCAGTCAACCGTCAGCCAGAAAGTTCTGCGGCTGGAAGAGCAAGCCGGCCATAGGCTGCTCGAGCGCAGCCATCGCCAGGTCCGCCTGACGGAAGCGGGCGAGCAGTTGATCGGCTATGCGCGGCGCATGCTGGCGCTGGACGCGGAAGCGCGGCAGCTTCTCTCGGGCGCATCGGTTGCCGCGACGCTGCGCCTCGGCCTGCCCGAAGACTTTGCAGCCGGCCGCACGACCAGCACACTCGCGGCCTTTGCCCGCCGCCACGACAATGTCCGGCTCGAAGTGACGAGCGGGCTCAGCCGCGAGCTGCGGTCGCTCTACGATCGCGGCGAACTCGATATCGTTGTCGTCAAGCAGCGCCGCGGCACGGGCGATGCCGTGAAACGCTGGCAGGAAAGCTTGAGCTGGATCGACAGCGCTGCCCATCCTGTTCTTGCGCTCGATCCTCTGCCGCTCGTCGTCTTTCCGCCGCGCGGCCTCTATCGCGACGACATGGTGGCGGCACTGGATGCCTCAGGGCGACGCTGGCGTGTGAGCTACACCAGTTCCAGCCTCGCCAGCATTCAGTCGGCCGTCGCCGACGGGTTGGGCATCAGCCTGCTGCCGGCCCGCGTCGTCCACGACCGGCATCGGATAGTGGGCCCGCAGGACGGGCTGCCAATGATCGAGACGATGGAGATCGCCCTCTATTACCGGCCCGAGGAGGGCGCCCTGGTGACGTGGCTTGCCGAAGACCTCTCGGCGCTCATCGGCGATGGCAGCCAGGACGAAGCATGATTTCGCTTCCGCTGGTCACACCATGTGCCGGCGAAAAGCACCCTGAACCTTTTCAGAGCATCGAGCGGCTGAGGCCGCCGTCGACGGGCAGCGCCACGCCGGTGATGTAGCCTGCCTGGCGTCCGGCAAGGAAGGCCGCGGCCGCCCCGAATTCTGCCGGCGTGCCGTAGCGCCCGAGCGGGATCTCCTTCTGGCTGCGCGCCGCGACCGTTGCGATATCGACGCCTTCGCTTTCGGCGTCCATCCGGTCGAAGCTGAGTGTGCGGTCGGTGGCAAGCCGCCCGGGCAGAAGCAGGTTGACGGTCACGCCGTCGGCAGCGACCTCGCCAGCGAGCGTCTTCAGCCAGCCGGCGACAGCACTTCTGAGCGCGTTCGATGCGGTAAGCCCGGCAATCGGTTCGCGGATGCTGGTGGAGGCGACGGCGATGATGCGGCCGAACTGGCGTTCCCGCATGCCGGGCAACAGCCGCCCGGTGATGCGCATGCCGGCCAGCACCATGGTCTCGAATTGAGAACGCCAGAAGTCCGGTTCGATGACCGAGGCAGGCGAGGGCGGCGGTCCGCCGCCGTTGAGAACGAGAATGTCGATGGCGCCGAAATCGGCTTCGATCCGGTCAAGCAGGCCGTCGAGGCTTTCTGGCTTAGAGAGGTCGAGGGCATAGCCGCGCGCCGAGGGACCAACGTCGCTCGCTGCCTTGGCGGCTGACGCCGCGTCACGGCCGGTCAGGGCTACCAACACCCCCTCGGCGGTCAACGCCTCGGCGATGCCGCGACCCAGTCCCTTGCTGCCGCCAAGCACAAGCGCGCGTTTTCCAGCGATGCCGAGATCCATGACCGATCCTCCTCGATTGCGAACTCAAAAGCGGCTTGCGATTTGAGCTACACCAGATTTCCGCAAAGCGGAATCGAATTGACGACGGCAGATGTCGGAATACAAAAGCCCGGCCGCAAGCGGCCGGGCTCTCAAGCGCCCTCCCTCATTCTGCCGCTTAGCGGCAGATGCGGATTTTCTTGTAGTAGCGGTTGCCGTAGCTGTCGTAGCGCTTCACCGTCCTCAGGAAGCAATAGGGCTCGCCATCGTAGTAGTAGGGCCCGCCATAATAGCTGCCGACGTAGCCGACACGGCCGTTCCAGCCGTGGCCGTAATAGCCGTTGCCGAAGCCGATCGAAATGCCGCCGGCCTGCGACGGCGCGGCAAAGGAGATGGCAGCGGCGACGGCGACAGTGGCTGCGACGATGAACTTGCGCATGATGGTCTCTCCTCCGGATGGGTTGGGATGAGCCTTCGTCATCCATGGGAAGAAGATCGCACAGTGCCGATATATTCGCAGTTCCGGATGGAACAGGATACTGCCGGCGGTTGCGCTGGATCGCAATCCGCCGGCCACAGTCTGTGCCGGTTGCCGAGCCTTGCGGCCCTCAAGCGGCTTTGGGCGCCGCAGGCGCACGAATGCGGGCCATCGCGAACACGTCGGCCAGCACGCCGTTCCGGAGCGCATAGGCTCGGTGCGTGCCTTCCATCTCGAAGCCGGTCTTGCGGTAGAGCGCGATCGCGGGTTCGTTGTCCGTAAAGACCGTAAGCTCGATGCGGCTGATGCCGAGCCAGTTGTCGGCGGCGTCGATCAGGGCGGTCAGCAGCGACTTACCGATGCCTTCGCCGCGATGGTTGTCGTCGACGCTGATCCCAAGTGCTGCCGAATGCTGCCGGCGCCCCTTGCTGCGATGCAGTCCGGCCATGCCGAGAATCCGACCGGCGCGCTCGGCGACGATGACGATGCTGTCGTCCGAAAGGTTCTCCAGCCACTTGCGTGTCTGTTCCGGGGTGGCGAAGGGCTGGCGCAGCGTACCCGAGCGGATGCCCGGCTGGCTCATCAGCGCCGCGATCGCTTCGAAATCGATGACGCGGGCCGCGCGGATACTGATTTTTGAGGGATCGTTTGTCTCGGTCATTGTTTCCTCTCTTTTGCTCCGAGGAAACAGGTCCCAACCCTGCTCGCCTCGGCAGGGTTGGTTGGGGGACATTTCGCTTAACTCAGCGCAACAGGTCTCCCGCACACCCCTGGGGTATGCGTGCAAAGCACCATGACGAGGATAGAGCGATTGTCCATGCGGGCAGGATAGCAAGCGTGGGTAGAAAGACAAGCCCGCCGCGCCGCCTAAGGCGCGGGCGGGATCAGGTCACCTGCCAGGCGATATAGACGAGCGTGGCGGCGATCAGCCACAGCGCGATACGGCCGGAACGCGTGTGTTTCGCTTCCGCTTTGCCGATCGCATGCGCGGTCTCGGCATCGAAGCGCAGGCCGTTCTCGCTCATCGCCATGATCTCGCTGGAGAATTTTTCCGTGCGGGCGGCGATCTCAGGCGCGGCTTCAGCGAGACGAAGCGCCGCATGCAGACCGTCGCGGAGATCGCCGACGATGCGCTTGGGTCCGAGATTGTCGCGGATCCACTTGCCGACGACCGGCTCGGACGCCTTCCACATGTTGAAGCGTGGGTTGAGCGTGCGCGCGACCCCTTCGACCACCACCATCGTCTTCTGCAGCATGACGAGCTCCGGCCGCGTCTGCATGTCAAAGAGTTCGGTGACCTCGAAGAGCAGGGTCAAAAGCTTTGCCATCGAGATGGTCTCGGCCGGCTGACCGTGGATCGGCTCGCCGATCGCGCGGATCGCCTGGGCGAAACTCGCCGCGTCGTGATGCGACGGCACGTAGCCCGCCTCGAAATGCACGTCGGCGACCCGCTGGTAGTCGCGGGTGATGAAGCCGAACAGGATTTCGGCGAGGAACCGGCGCTCCTTCTTTCCAAGCCTGCCGACGATGCCCATGTCGACGGCGACGATATGGCCGGCATCGTCGACGAAGAGATTGCCCTGATGCATGTCGGCATGAAAGAAGCCGTCGCGCAGCGTGTGGCGCAGGAAGGACTGGATCAGCACTTCGGCTAGAAGGTTGAGGTCGTGGCCCGCCGCCTTCAGCCCCTCGATATCCGACATCTTGACGCCGTCGATCCACTCCATGGTGACGACGTCGCGCCCGGTCCGCTCCCAGTCGACCTTCGGCACGCGGAAGCCGGAATCGTCCTTGGTGTTCTCGCCAAGCTCGGAAAGGGCGGCTGCCTCCAGGCGAAGATCCATCTCGATCTTGGTCGTCTGTTCCAGCGTCTTGGTGACCTCGACCGGCTTCAGCCGTCGCGTATAAGGCAGGAAACGTTCCTGCATGTGGCTGACGAGGTACATCGCCTCGATATCGGAGGCGAAGCGCTGGCGAACGCCCGGGCGGATGACCTTGACGGCGACCTTCTCCGGGCCGCTGTCGCGCATCACGATCGCCGGATGCACCTGGGCGATCGAGGCGGCGGCCATCGGCTCGGAAAATTCGGCGTAGAGATCGTCGACCGTCCGGCCGAGCGAACCCTCGATCGCGGCCATAGCTTCCTTTTGCGGGAAGGTTGCCATGCTGTCCTGCAAAAGCGACAGGTCGGCCGCAAACTCCGCGCCGACGACGTCGGGGCGGGTTGCGAGGAACTGGCCGATCTTCACATAGGAGGGGCCGAGGCGGGCGACGGCGCGCGACAGGCGGTCGCTGCGCTCCTCGCCGGGTATCCTGCGGCGCGCCAACAGGCCGGCGGCCTTCTGGGCAAGACGGGCAAAGGGCGGCAGATGCTCTGTCGGGACGGCGGACACGACGCCTTCGCGCACGAGAACCCAGCCGATCCGCGCGAGGCGGACATATGCTCCAGGCGTGCTCATCGGGATCAGATTTTCCAGCCGGAATGCAGCGCTGCGATGCCGCCGGTGTAATTGGTAAAGGAGACGCGCGAGAACCCGGCTTCCTTGATCATCGTCGCGAAGTCCCTCTGGTTCGGAAACTTGCGGATCGATTCCACCAGATACTGGTAGGGCGCCTCGTCGCCGGTGATCAGCTTGCCGAACTTCGGGATCGCGTTGAACGACCAGGCGTCATAGAAGCGGTCGAGCAGCGGCATCTCCACTTCGGAGAATTCCAGCACCAAGAGCCGGCCGCCGCGCTTCAGCACCCGGTATGCCTCCTTCAGCGCCACGTCGATGCGCGGCACGTTGCGGATGCCGAAGGCGATCGTATAGGCGTCGAAGGAGTTTGCCTCGAAGGGCAGTTCCTCGGCATTGGCCTCGACGAAATCGAGGTTGGCGGAAAGCTTCTTCTTCTCGGCCCGTTCGGCGCCGACGGCGAGCATCGAGCCGTTGATGTCGAGCACGGTTGAATGCGCCTTGCGATCGGAGGCTTCGATGATGCGGAAGGCGATATCGCCTGTGCCGCCGGCAACGTCAAGGGTCCTGTAGTCCTCGCGGCGCGGTGGGTTCAGCGCCGCGATCATCGCATCCTTCCAGGCGCGGTGCAGGCCGGCCGACATCACGTCGTTCATGATGTCGTAGCGCTTGGCCACCTTGTGGAAGACGTCGTTGACGAGCGGCTGCTTCTCGCCCGTACCGACGTTGCGGAAACCGAAGGATGTTTCCATGCCGCCATCGGCCGATACGCGCTGATCCGTCATACGAAAAACTCCACCTGAACCAATTTTTCCGGCACCATAGCGAAAAGGCCCGTCACGCGCTATCTCGTGGGCGGGACCGCGGCTGCGGCATAGCGCACCCCTATAGGATAAGAAGGCCGCCAAGGAAATGCCAACCACCGCATCCGGTGGCTGAGATCGAAGGAGTGCATTCATGCCGGAATTGCCCGAGGTCGAAACCGTCAAGCGCGGCCTGGCGCCGACCATGGAGGGCGCGCTGCTCGTCAACGCGGAATTGCGCCGGCCGGACCTGCGGTTTCCGTTCCCGGAGAATTTTTCCTCGACCGTTGCCGGCCAGCGCATCGTCTCGCTGTCGCGCCGTGCCAAGTATCTGATGATTGATCTCGAGGCCGGCGACGTGATCATCGCCCATCTCGGCATGTCCGGTTCCTTCCGCATCGAGGCGGGGGCGACACCGGGCGCATTCCACCACCCGCGCGGCAAGGACGAGAAGCACGATCACGTCATCTTCCATCTCGCTGGCGCCGAAGGCCCCGTGCGGGTGATCTACAACGACCCGCGCCGTTTCGGCTTCATGGACCTCGCCCGGCGGGATACGGTGGCGAGCCACGCCTATTTCCGCGCGCTCGGTGAAGAGCCGACCGGAAACCTGCTTGATGCCGCCTATCTCGCTACCCGCTTTTCCGGCAAGGCGCAGCCGCTGAAGGCGGCACTGCTCGACCAGAAGAACATCGCCGGCCTCGGCAATATCTATGTCTGCGAGGCGCTGTGGCGCTCGCACCTGTCGCCGGTGAAGCCTGCCGGCGCGCTCGTCGACAAGCGCGGCAAGCCGAAGGACGGGCTGCTGCGGCTGACGGATGCGATCCGCGAGGTCATCGCCGATGCCATTGCCGCCGGCGGCTCGTCGCTGAAGGACCATATCCAGGCCGACGGCTCGCTCGGCTACTTCCAGCACTCCTTCTCCGTCTACGACCGCGAAGGAGACGCTTGCCGCACGCCCGGCTGCGACGGTACGGTCGCCCGTATCGTGCAGGCGGGGCGCTCGACCTTCTATTGTCCGCATTGCCAGAAATGAACGCCGGCCCGTTAGCGGTCTGGCGCATGAACCGGAGGAAACAGGAATGACCTACGAAACGCTGCTGGTCGAAACACGCGGCCGCGTCGGCCTGGTGACGCTTAATCGGCCGCAGGCGCTGAATGCGCTGAACTCGACCGTGATGCGCGAGCTTGCTGCAGTGCTGAAGGCCTTCGATGCCGACAAGGAGGTCGGCGCCGTGGTCTTGACCGGCTCGGAGAAGGCCTTTGCCGCCGGCGCCGACATCAAGGAGATGCAGTCGCTCGATTTCGTCGACAGCTATCTCGGCGAGTTCATCGGCGGCTGGGACCAGGTGGCAGCCGCCCGCAAACCTGTGATCGCCGCCGTCTCCGGCTATGCGCTCGGCGGCGGCTGCGAGCTCGCCATGATGTGCGACTTCATCATCGCCTCCGAGACGGCGAAGTTTGGCCAGCCGGAGATCACCCTCGGCGTCATTCCCGGCATGGGCGGCTCCCAGCGCCTGACGCGCGCCGTCGGCAAGGCGAAGGCGATGGACCTGGTCCTAACCGGCCGGATGATGGATGCGACTGAGGCCGAGCGCGCAGGACTCGTTTCGCGTGTGGTGGCTGCGGACAAATTGATGGAAGAAGCGCTGGCGGCTGCCGAGAAGATCGCATCGTTCTCGTTGCCGGCGGTAATGATGGCGAAGGAGGCGGTGAGCCGCTCGCTGGAGGTCACGCTTGCCGAAGGCCTTCGTTTCGAGCGGCGGCTTTTCCATTCGCTGTTTGCGACCGAAGACCAGAAGGAAGGCATGGCCGCCTTCGTCGCCAAGCGCAAGCCGGAGTTCAAACATCGCTAGCTCTAGGGGGAGCGCGCAGATTCCGGAAATTGCGCGTTGACGGGGCGGCCGTTTCCCGCTATACGCCGCCCTCAGTTTGGAACGCCATCCTGGGCTTTCCGGAAATACTCCCGAATTGCTTTGATGACAGGTCGCAGTGACCCGGCACGGCGAGGGCGGAGTTCATGTCAGTTTTCGAAGAGAGGCACCAATGGCCAATACAACTTCGGCGAAAAAGGCGACCCGCAAGATCGCACGCCGCACCGCAGTGAACAAGGCCCGTCGTTCGCGCGTTCGCAACTTCATCCGCAAGGTCGAGGAAGCAATCGCAACGGGCGATCAGGCAGTTGCAGCCGCTGCGCTCAAGGCAGCTCAGCCCGAGCTGATGCGCGCCGCCACCAAGGGCGTCCTGCATGCCAACACTGCATCGCGCAAGGTTTCGCGTCTTGCACAGCGCGTGAAGTCGCTTTCGGCCTAATCCGGCTAAGAAAAATCTGTTAATCGAGAGCCCGGCCCTTGCGCCGGGCTTTTCGGATTCATACTTCTGTCATCGCGATGGTTAATCTGGCGATCTTTGCTTATGTCAGTGCGATGACAAAATTAATGTAATTTTTTCAATGGCTTGCGAGAGGTCCTTATCAAAAGGATGTCTCTGGCAGGGGGTCTCTCGGGCCCATTCTGAGTCAAGCGAATTTTTATTTTTTTTCTTTTTCGCCAGCTAAGCAAAGAGCGAAAAATCAAAACCCTTGATTCAACAGGGATTCTTCACGGACTCGGAATGCGGCAAGCAAATGGCGGCGAGAGAGTCAACGGCCAGCGCTTAAGGTTGCGTAAAAATCGCGATTGATCTTGCCCAGCGATCCTGCCTAAATGCCCTCCACAGGGGACACGGACCACATCTGTAAAAGGAAGCAAAAGAGGCCATTTCCAAGAAATGGTTTCGATGTTTCTGTCCTTTGTATCAGGGCGGCTCCACGTCGTTCAATCATACAAGTCGAAGGTGAAAAACCGGATGGTTATACCACTCCGGACGAGAAACTTTCGTCCTGTGATTGTGACGGGGCGCCGAGATCTCGATGACGGGTGCAAGCGGCGCCTGGACGCGAGACGAAGATCCAACGCGCGGCTCATCGCTTCGTACGAGGGTGCGGAGAGCCGTTGACGAGGAGGAGGATCCGGGACGGTGCGGGAGCGCACCGGAGGATTGTTGACGATAGGCGCGAGGGGACATCTGCCTGCCCGAAACGGCAAGTGGATGCGCGTAGCGCGCAGCGAGGCGGGAGATGAGGAGCCCGGCTTTGTCTGCGACTGTGACGTTCGGCGAAAGCGGCATGGCCCTCATGGGCGCCGCGGGCGACGGACATAAGAGATGAGGCCGGCAGCGATGACGGCATCTGAACATGAATTGGAAGGCGGCAAAATGCAGATGAATTTGGTGACGGCGGGCGCACTTCAGAAAGAAGGAGACGCATTTCAAGCCGGAAGCAATCTATCTCAGGCGGCGGGGGAAAAATTCGACATGAGGAACGACGCACTGTTCGAGCGGGTAAGTGCGCGTCTCAAAGCTCAAGTCGGTCCGGATGTCTTTGCAAGCTGGTTCGGGCGTCTGAAGCTTCACTCCGTATCTAAGAGCGTCGTGCGCCTTTCGGTGCCGACCACGTTCCTGAAGTCCTGGATCAACAACCGTTATCTCGACCTCATCACCTCGATCTTCCAGCAGGAAGACGGCGAGATTCTGAAGGTCGAGATCCTGGTGCGCACGGCAACCCGTGGCGCCCGTCCGACCACCCAGGAAGAAACGCTGCCGCAGGCGGCAGATGCAGCTCCGGCTCAGCCGGCGCGCCGCCCGGCCGCCGCCCAGCCGGTGGCGACCGTTGCCGCGGCGACCATCGCCAGCGTGCAGAGGCCGACCCAGGCGCCGCTCTTCGGCTCGCCGCTCGACCAGCGCTACAATTTCGAGAGCTTCGTCGAGGGTTCCTCGAACCGCGTGGCGCTTGCCGCTGCCCGGACGATCGCGGAAGCCGGCGCCGGTGCGGTGCGGTTCAATCCGCTCTTCATCCATTCGAGCGTCGGCCTCGGCAAGACGCACCTCTTGCAGGCAATCGCCATCCAGGCGCTGCAGAGCGCGCGTGCACCGCGTGTCGTCTATCTGACGGCCGAATACTTCATGTGGCGTTTCGCCACCGCGATCCGCGACAACGACGCGCTGTCGCTGAAGGAGTCGCTGCGCAACATCGACCTCCTGATCATCGACGACATGCAGTTCCTGCAGGGCAAGTCGATCCAGCACGAGTTCTGCCATCTGCTGAACATGCTGCTCGATTCCGCCAAGCAGGTCGTCGTCGCCGCCGACCGCGCGCCGTGGGAGCTGGAATCGCTCGACAGCCGCGTCCGTTCGCGTCTCCAGGGCGGTGTCGCCATCGAGATGGACGGCCCGGACTACGACATGCGGCTCGAAATGCTGAAGCGTCGCCTGGACACGGCCCGTCAGGACGACGGTTCGCTCGACATTCCCGGCGAAATCCTCAGCCATGTGGCACGCAACGTGACCGCCAGCGGCCGCGAACTGGAAGGCGCCTTCAACCAGCTCCTGTTCCGCCGGTCCTTCGAGCCGCAGCTCTCGATCGAGCGCGTCGATGAACTGCTCGGTCACCTCGTCAATGCCGGCGAGCCGCGTCGTGTCCGCATCGAGGACATCCAGCGCGTTGTTGCCAAGCACTACAACGTCTCGCGCCAGGAGCTCGTCTCCAACCGTCGTACCCGCGTCATCGTCAAGCCGCGCCAGATCGCCATGTATCTGTCGAAGACGCTGACGCCGCGCTCCTTCCCGGAGATCGGCCGTCGCTTCGGCGGCCGTGACCACACGACCGTGCTGCACGCCGTGCGCAAGATCGAGGAGCTGATCTCCGGCGACACCAAGCTCAGCCATGAGATCGAGCTGCTGAAGCGCCTGATCAACGAATAGTCGATCCCGACTGTCTTAAAAAAGGGCCCGGATTCCGGGCCCTTTTTCGTTCAGCGTTGCGCTTGTGCCGCGAGCTTGTGCGGTGTCCCGGCGGCCGGATCCTCGATCGCCTGCTGGGCGCGTGCCTCCGTGATGATCCAGCTGCGGAAGGCGACGACCGGCGGCCGATCGAGCGCGGCCGGCGGATAGACGAGATGGTAGGCGAGGCCGGTCATGACGCCCTCCGGAAAGGGGGCCTCGAGCATGCCGTCTGCGAGCTCCCGCGCCACCAGGGACAGGCGAACCAGCGCCACGCCATCGCCGGCCTTGGCCGCGTCGATGGCGCCGTTGCTGTTGACGAAGACCGGTCCGCGCCCCGGATCCACCCCCTCGACCCCGGCTGCGTCCAGCCATAGCCGCCAATCCTGGCGGTGCACGTCATGCAGCAGTGCATGGCTCGCGAGATCCTCTGGCCTGTCGAGAGGCTTCTTGGCCCTGAGCGCCGGATGGATGACCGGGACCGGGTCGTCGTCGATCAGGCGTTCGCTCACAAGCCCGTCATAGCGGCCGAGCCCATGGCGGATGGCGACATCGACCCCGTCGCTGTCGAAATCCGTCAACCGGTTGGTGGTGCTGATGCGCACGTCGATGCCAGGCACCTGCAGCTCGAAGGCGCCAATGCGCGGCACCAGCCATTGGGCGGCAAAGGTGGGCGTGCAGCTTACCGTCAGCACCGGCGCACGCTTGCGCGCCGTCAGTTCCTCGGTGGCCTCGCGCATCATCCGGAAGGCGCGCCTGAGCGTCGCAAAATAGGTGCTGCCATCCTCGGTCAGCACCAGCTGTCTCGGCCGACGGTCAAACAGCGTCACCCCGAGCGTCTGCTCCAGTTCGCGCACCTGCAGGCTGACCGCGCCGGGGGTGACGTTGAGCTCGTGCGCGGCCTTCGTCACGCTCGAATGGCGCGCCGCCGCCTCGAAGGCGCGCAGCGAGGCGAGGGAGGGAAGGAATGTAGCCATGGTTTAGCCAAACTCAATCATGTGTCGAGAAATGATCGTTTGTTGGGTGCTTAATATCCTGAGAATATTGATGCAAAGTCAAGGTGGTCGAAGCCACAATGCTTTAGCTGAACAAACAAACGAGGGTTACGGTCATGGTGCAAGCAACGCAGGCCAAGGTCATGGGCGCCCGGGAATGGGGCATGTTGATCCTGCTGTCCATTCTGTGGGGCGGCTCCTTCTTCTTCATCGGCGTTGCCGTCAAGGCGCTGCCTCCGGTCACGATCGTGGCGCTCAGGGTCAGTCTCGCGGCGCTCGCGCTGCTCGCCTTCATTCGTCTGATGGGACTGTCGATGCCGCGCGATCCGCGCGTGTGGCTGGCCTTCTTCGGCATGGGGCTGCTCAACAATCTCATCCCCTTCTCGCTGATCGTCTGGGGGCAGACGCATATCGCAAGCGGCCTTGCCTCGATCCTGAACGCCACCACACCGCTTTTCGGCGTCATCGTGGCGCACCTTCTGACCGATGACGAGAAGCTGACGGCCAATCGTTTCGCCGGCGTCGTCGTCGGCTTCCTCGGCGTGGCGATGATGATCGGCCCGGCGGCGCTCGGCGGGCTTGGCTCCAACCTCTTGGCTCAGGTCGCCATTCTCGGCGCTGCCCTTTCCTACTCGCTCGCCGGCGTCTTTGCCCGTCGCTTCAAGCGCATGGGTGTCGCGCCAATCGTGACGGCAACCGGTCAGGTCTCAGCATCGAGCATCATGCTGGTGCCGCTGTCTCTGCTGATCGACCATCCCTGGACGCTTCCGATGCCCGGCTTCGACGTCTGGGCTGCGATCATCGGCATAGCGCTCATTTCCACCGCACTCGCTTACGTCCTGTTCTTCCGCATTCTCGAAACGGCCGGGGTCACCAACCTGATGCTCGTCACCTTCCTCATTCCGGTCAGCGCCATTCTGCTCGGCGCCATGTTCCTTGGCGAGACGCTGGAGCCGAAGCATTTCCTGGGCATGACGTTGATTGCGGCCGGTCTTGCGGCGATCGACGGTCGGCTTATCCGCCTCTTCCAAAGGCCGGCCGTCGACCCCACGTTAGAGTGCCGCGAAAACGTCTGAGCGTTTCCATCCACACGTATTGCGGGCCGGTAGGCGAGAGCACTACCGGCCATGTTTTTTTCATCCGGGTTGTCGGCTATTCCTTGCCGCCACCGTCTTTATTTCAGGAGCAGGAGAGTTCCATGCTTTACGCCGTGTTTTGCTACAATAACGAAAATGTCACCAACACCTGGAGCAAGGAGGAGGACGAAAGAGTGATGCGTGACATGGCGGCAGTCGAGCGCAAATATGCCGAAGCCGGCAAACTCGGGCCGATCGCCCGGCTGATGCCGACGATCTCGGCGACGACGCTTCGGCACAGCCATGCCGAGACCATCATCACCGACGGCCCTTTTGCCGAAACCAAGGAGCAACTGCTCGGTTTTTTCGTGATCGATTGTGTGTCTCTCGACGAGGCGCTCGAATTTGCCCGTGACCTCGGCACTGCCAACCCATCGGCCGGCTCCTACGAAATCCGCCCCCTTGCCATCTACAAACCCAGTGAGCTTGCTTCATGACAGACACAGCCTGGATAGACCTCGCACTCGTTTCGGCCCGGCCGCAGGCTGTGGGCGCGCTGTTGCGCTATTTCCGCAACCTCGACACCGCCGAAGAAGCGTTTCAGGAGGCCTGTATCCGGGCTTTGAAAACCTGGCCGAAGAGTGGCCCGCCGCGCGACCCCGCCGCCTGGCTGATCTTCGTCGGCCGCAACAGCGGCATCGACAAGGTCCGCCGCCACTCCCGCGAGACGACGCTGCCGCCGGAGGAGATTCTCTCCGACCTCGAGGATCGGGAGGGCGCGCTCGCCGACCAGCTCGACGGCTCCCATTATCGTGACGACATTCTTCGCCTGCTGTTCGTGTGCAGCAATCCGGCACTGCCGGCAACGCAGCAGATCGCGCTGGCGCTTCGCATCGTTTCGGGCCTTTCGGTCAAGCAGATCGCCCGCGCCTTCCTGGTCAGCGAGGCGGCGATGGAACAGCGCATCACTCGTGCGAAGTCGCGGGTCGCGGCCGCCGGTCTTGCCTTCGAGACGCCCGACGCGGCTGACCGCGCCGACCGGCTCGCCGCCGTCGCGACGATGATCTACCTCGTGTTCAACGAGGGCTATTCGGCGATGAACGGCCCGGAAAGCGTATCGGCCGACCTGTGCCAGGAGGCGATCCGGCTCGGACGCCTGCTGCTGCAGCTCTTTCCGGCCGAGCCCGAGATCATGGGGCTGACGGCGCTCATGATGATCCAGCATTCGCGGGCGCGCGCCCGCTTCGACGCGGATGGCGCCGTCATCCTGCTTGAAGACCAGGACCGCAGCCTGTGGGATCGTCCGTTGATCGACGAGGCACTGGCCCTGATCGACAAGGCAATGCGCCACCGTCAGCCGGGCGCCTACCAGATTCAGGCGGCGATCGCCGCGCTGCACGCCCGTGCCGAGCGCGCCGAAGAGACCGATTGGGCGCAGATCGACCTGCTCTACCAGGCGCTCGAACGATTGCAGCCCTCTCCGGTGATCACGCTCAACCGCGCCGTGGCGGTTTCGAAGCGCCAGGGGCCCGAAGCCGCACTCGCAATGATCGCGCCCTTGGCCGAAAAGCTGTCCGGTTATTTCTATTTCCATGGCCTGAGCGGCCACCTGCTGAAGCAGCTCGGCAAAGTCCGCGAGGCGCGCGTCGCCTTCGACCATGCGATCGCGCTTGCCACCAATGCGGCCGAATGCGCCTACATCCGCATGCAACTCGACAAGCTCGATGAAGCGCCGAGCATCGAGCTTTCCGAAAGAAAAATCTGACGGCCTCTGTCGGGATCCCTCACGCGACTTCGTCCTTGGATCGACAACGGAATCCAAGGAGAGATATCCATGAACACCAGCCTTGCTCTGCCCGCCCCAACGGCAAAGTCGATCATCCTCGGCCGCTTTCTCAGCGGCGTGCTTGTCGCCTTCCTGGTCTTCGATGCCGTCATCAAGCTCGTGCCGCTTGCCGTCGTCACCGAAACCATGGTCGCGCTCGGCTATCCCGCCGATCAGGGCCTTGCGCGGTTTCTCGGCATTCTCACCTTGCTGTGCACGGTGCTTTACGTGATCCCGCGAACCTCGATCCTCGGCGCCATTCTGCTCACGGGCTATCTCGGGGGCGCCATGGCAACGCATCTAAGGGCCGGCAGCCCGCTTTTCACCCATCTGCTCTTCGGCTTCTATCTGGGTGTGATCGCCTGGGGCGGTCTGTGGCTTAGAGACCCGCGGCTGCGCGCGCTCATCCCGTTCAAGAACTGACGCCTGCCTTGCAACCGAACAAGTGAAAGCCGATCATGACCAAGACTTTCGATGACTACATTGCCGGCCTGTCCGGTGTTCCGGCCGATGTGGCGAAGCGCCTGCACGGTGCCCTCATGGCCGCAGGCGGGCTCACCGACGGCGTCAAATGGGGCCACCCCATCTATGAAGCCGGCGGTGCAGTCTGCCTTTTGAAGGGGGCCAAGGATCACGTCACCTTCGGCTTCTGGCGCGGCGCCGAGATGCTCGATCTCGACGCTCGCCTGGAGAAGGGCGGCGGCAAAGGCGACATTGCCTACATTCGCCTGCGCTCCACCGATGAGGTGGATGACGCTCAGGTCGCGCGGCTCGTCACCAGGGGCATCGAGCTCAACCGGCTGAAGGGTAATCCGATGAAGGCGGCCTAGACGAAACAAACTTGCAGTGCGGCCGCTGAAACAGAGCGCATTTATCGGTCGCAATGCAATATCTCTTCACGGGAACAGGAATTCACGCCAGATCCCGCGAGGCAGCCATGATCCTCTACTACCAGACCCATTCCCCTTTCGCCCGCAAGGCGCTCGTCTTTGCCCATGAGGCCGGTCTTGCCGATCAACTGCAGGTCATCCACCACGAGACCAGCCCGACCCGGCGCAACGACGAGGTCTATGCCGAAAATCCGCTCGGCAAAGTGCCGGTTCTGTTGCGCGCGGGGGAGGAGCCGATCTTCGACAGCGATGTCATCTGCGCCTATCTCGACACACTGCATGCGGGACGCAAGCTGATCCCTGAAACCGGCGAACCGCGCTGGCGGGCGCTGAGGCTGCAGTCGGTGGCGCAGGTTCTGGCCCAGACCGGCATCGGCCTGCGCTGGGAGCGGGAGCGCCGGCCGGAGCATCTGCGTTATCCGGCGCTTGCGGACGGCTACGAGGAGAAGATCGAGGCGACCTATGATTGGCTGGAGCGAACGCTGGAGCCGAGCGTCCCTGTCGATATCGGTCAGATCGCGCTCGCCACGGCGCTTTCTTGGATGGCTTTTCGCGACCTGCCGTCGTTCCGCGGCCGGTCGTCTCTCACCCGTTGGTTCGATGCCTTCGAGGAGCGGCCGTCGATGCGGGCGACGCCTCTGTCAGGTGAAACGTTCGATTGAGCCTGTAGCCGGCGAACGCCAACCCAAGACCCGTTCGCCTCAGGGGCAGGCGAGATCGGCGACCACCGCGTCGAGGATCAGCATGCCGGCCGGCGTGCAGCGCAGGCGCGAATTGCCGAGCCGCTCGATGAAGCCGTGGTCGATCAGGAACTGCTCGCGCTCCGGGTCCGGGTCGCGACCCGACAGGGTCTGCCAGCGGGCGAGGTCGACGCCTTCCTTGAGGCGCAGACCCATCAGCAGCAACTCGTCGGACTGCGCCTCGAGATCGAGGGATTCCCGCTCGATCATGCCGTGACCATGGGTCTCGACCAGGCGCAGCCATTCCTCGGGCTTGCGCTCCGTGGAGGTCGCGATCTTGCCGTTGCCGATACCGAGGCGCCCGTGCGCACCGGGGCCAATGCCCGCATAGTCGCCATAGCGCCAATAGGTGAGGTTGTGTCGGCTTTCGGCACCCGGGCGGGCGTGGTTTGAAACCTCATAGGCCGGCATACCGATGGCGGCGGTAATCTCCTGCGTCGCCTCGTAGAGCACGGCCGATTGCTCGCCATCCGGAACGATCAGCTTGCCGGCCTTGTGCAGGCCGTAGAAGGGTGTGCCCTCCTCGATCGTCAGCTGGTAGAGCGACAGGTGGTCGACCGCATAGGAGACGGCCTCCTTCAATTCGCGCTCCCATTCCTCGACCGTCTGGTTCGGGCGGGCGTAGATCAGGTCGAAGGACATGCGCGGGAAGATCTCGCGCGCCAGCCGGATTGCCTTCAACGCGTCCTCGACATTGTGCAGCCGTCCGAGGAACTTGAGGTCCCGGTCGTTCAGCGCCTGGACGCCGAGCGAGACGCGGTTGACGCCCGCGGCGCGGTAGCCGTGGAAGCGCGTCGCCTCGACGCTCGACGGGTTCGCCTCCATGGTGATCTCGATGCCATCAGGCACGTGCCAATGCCGGGCGATGCCCTGGAGGATCGCATCGACCGTCGAAGGCTCCATCAAGGAGGGGGTGCCGCCACCCATGAAGATGCTGGTGACGGTGCGCGGGCCGGAGAGCTCGCGGACTTCTTCCATCTCCTTCAGGAAGGCAGCGACGAAACGGGGCTGGTCCACCGGCTGGTGGCGCACATGGCTGTTGAAGTCGCAATAGGGGCATTTGGCCGCGCAGAACGGCCAATGCACATAGACCCCGAAACCGGGGTCCATGCCGTCACCGATCGCCGAAAGCGTGGCAGTCTGCATTATTGCGTCTCTCATGGTCACTTTCAGTAGGAAGCCGGATGCGGGCGGAAAACCGCTCACACTTTTCCTCATCCCGCTCCGATCAGGCTCCGAGGCAGGTCTCGGCAAAGATCTTGAAGGCGCGGGCGCGATGCGACAGGGCCTCGGCGTCGCCCGGCTTCCAGCCATGCTTCTCGTCGGCACTCATCTCGCCGAAGGTGGTGTCGTAGCCTTTCGGCTGGAACACCGGATCATAGCCGAAACCCTGGCCGCCGCGGGGCGGCCAGACGACGAAGCCTTCGACTTCGCCGCGGAACAGCTCCACATGGCCATCCGGCCAGGCGAGGCAGAGCACCGAGACGAAGCGCGCGGTGCGCTCGCAAGGCGTCGTCGCGCCTTTGTCCTGCAGTGCGTCTTCGACCTTCTGCATGGCCATGGCGAAGTCGCGGCTGCCGTCCTCGCGCTCGGCCCAGTTGGCGGTATAGACGCCGGGCGCGCCACCGAGTGCATCGATCGCGAGGCCAGAATCGTCGGACAGCGCCGGCAGGCCGGAGGCTTTGGCCGAGGCGAGCGCCTTGATTGTCGCGTTTTCCTCGAAGGTGGTTCCAGTTTCATCCGGCTCGATGAAATTGAGGTCTGCCGCCGACTTCGCCTCGAAGCCGAGCGGGCCGATGAGATCGCGGATCTCGCGGATCTTGCCGGCATTGTGGCTGGCGACGATCAGCGTCTTGTTATCCAGTTTGCGCATGGTGTCTCGTTTCGTGTTCATTCGATGGACCACAGGCCCGGTTCCGCGCATTCAAGGCTGTTGCCGGCCGGGTCGCGGAAGTAAAAGGACCGCGCCCCGTTCGGCCAGCGAAGATCGCTTTCGATCTCGATACCGGCTGTTTCGAGCTTCGCTTTCCAGGCGTCGAGCGCCTCGGCCGCTACCCGAAAGCACATATGTCCCCGGCCGGTCGTGCCATGCGGCGGTACCGGCAGGGCTGCGTCCGGCGCCGGCGGTTTCAGCGTTTCGGCCGGATTGAAGATCAAAAGCACGCCCTGGCCGCAGCGGAAGAACACGTGCCGGTTTGCGGCGCGGGTGATCCGCTCAAGGCCGAGAATGCCGCCGTAGAAGGCCTCGGCGGCATCGAGATCGCCTACGTAAAGCGCGGTCTCGAGAATGCCTTCCAGCGCCGGGGCCATGTCGGTTCCTTTCGTCAGCCGGCGATCGCCTGCTTCTGCAGCGCGACCAGCTCGGCGATGCCGTTCTTGGCAAGGCCCATCAGGCTTGCGAATTCCTCTTCGGAGAACGGCTTGCCTTCGGCCGTGCCCTGGATCTCGACGATCCCGCCAGAGCCGGTCATGACGAAGTTGGCGTCGGTTTCGGCAGCGGAATCTTCCAGGTAGTCGAGGTCGATCACCGACTGGTTGGCGAAGATGCCGCAGGAAATGGCGGCGACATGATCCTTCAGGACCTTCTCGACCTTCACCATGTTGCGGGCTTCCATCCACTTCAGGCAGTCGTGGAGCGCGATCCAGGCGCCGGTGATCGACGCCGTGCGCGTGCCGCCATCGGCCTGGATGACGTCGCAGTCGATCGAGATCTGGCGTTCGCCGAGCGCCGGCAGATCGACGACCGAACGCAGCGACCGGCCGATCAGGCGCTGGATTTCCTGGGTGCGGCCGCTCTGCTTGCCGTTGGCGGCCTCGCGCTTCATGCGCTCGCCGGTGGCGCGCGGCAGCATGCCGTATTCCGCCGTCACCCAGCCCTTGCCGCCGTTGCGCAGCCAGCCCGGAACTTTTTCCTCAAGGCTGGCGGTGCACAGCACATGCGTGTCGCCGAACCGCACCAGACAGGAGCCTTCCGCGTGCTTGGAAAAATTGCGCTCGAAGGAAACCTTGCGCATTTGATTGGTTTTTCTGCCGGATGGCCGCATCGTCAACTCCTATCGTATCTCGTCAGCCTTCTACTGCATAATTCCCTAAATCGAAATCGATTTAGGGACAAAATTATGCAGCAGTTTAAGGCGCTGCAGCGACCTTTGGGGCGTCCAAGGACGCGCGGCGCTGCAGAGCATGGCAGAGGTAAAGGGAACCAGTGGAAAGCAAGGCAATCGACCGCTTTTTCCCTTTTGCCATCGGGCGGCAGGGACACTATATTCCGGCCACGGCAGGATGTGCCTGCATATGTGGAGTGACATGGTACTGCGCAATCCCGGAGCAAAGGAAATCGCTGCGGCGCTCGACGAGCGCTCGGGCGAAATTTTCCGTCGCATCGTGGAGACCTATCTGACGAGCGGCGAGCCGCTCGGCTCGCGCAATCTGTCGCGGCTTCTGCCGATGGCGCTGTCGCCCGCCTCCGTGCGCAACGTGATGAGCGACCTCGAAGATCTCGGCCTCATCTATTCGCCGCATGTCAGCGCCGGCCGCCTGCCGACCCAGACGGGCCTGCGCTTCTTCGTCGACGCCTTCATGCAGGTCGGCAACCTCTCGCCCGAAGATCGTGCCTCGATCGACCGGCACGTGCGGCGCGACGATCATACCCAGCCGGTCGATGCGCTTTTGACCGAAGCGAGCCAGATGTTGTCCGGCATGTCGCGCGGTGCAGGGCTTGTCATCACCGCCAAGGCCGACCCGGTCTTGAAGCATGTCGAATTCATCCGTCTGGCGCCGACCAAGGCATTGGCCGTGCTCGTCGGCGAACATGACCAGGTGGAAAACCGCATCATCGAGCTGCCGGCCGGCGTTACCAGTTCGCAGCTCACGGAGGCGGCAAACTTCCTCAACGCGCATCTCGCCGGTCAGACGATCGCCGAAGTCAGGGCACAGCTCGAAAAGGTGAAATTGACGGTGCGCGGCGAGCTCGACGCGCTGTCGCAGGATCTCGTCGAGCGCGGTCTTGCCATCTGGTCGGGCAACGAGGGCGACGAGAAGCCGGCGCGGTTGATCGTGCGCGGCCGCGCCAACCTGCTCGAAGGCCTCGAAGGCGCCGAGGACATCGATAGGCTCAGAATGCTGTTCGACGACCTCGAAAAGAAGGACAGCATGATCGAGCTGCTCGATCTTGCCGAAAGCGGCCCGGGGGTGAGGATCTTCATCGGCTCGGAAAACAAGCTGTTCTCGCTTTCCGGCTCGTCATTGATCGTCGCGCCCTATCGCGATGGCGAAGACCGCATCGTCGGTGCCGTGGGTGTCATCGGTCCGACGCGGCTCAATTACTCCCGCATCGTCCCCATGGTCGACTATACCGCGCAGCTGATGTCGCGGCTTTCCCGCTAAAGGCGCGCTTTTGTCGCTGCGTGTCGCCTTAAATCGATCTCGATCAAGGGCAAAGACATGCAGCAAATCAAAGTGCTGCAGCGATCTTTGCGCGACTGATAAGACGCGCGGCGCAGCAGGAGCGCGATTGGACCCTTGATTTTTCGGCCCCAAACCTCGATATCGGCTTCAAATCCTGTCCCTGAGCATTTTTGCTGAAACGCAGGCTCGCGCTTGCGGCGCGGAAATGCGAAGGACAATAGAGACGACACTGCGGAGAACGTCATGACCGACGATACGAACAAGCACGGACCCGAGGCCACCGACGAGGTATTCGACGCCGCGCCGGACGCTGCCGAGGCTGCCGAAGCAGCAGCCGTTGCCGAGCCCGATCCGTTGGAACTCGCCCGGGCCGAAAGCGCCGAGCTGCGCGACAAGTACCTTCGGCTTGCGGCCGAAATGGACAACCTGCGCCGTCGCACCGAGCGCGACGTCAAGGACGCCAAGTCCTATTCGGTTGCCGGCTTTGCCCGCGACATGCTGGCGGTATCCGACAACCTGCGCCGCGCGCTCGACGCCATTCCGGCGGAAGCCAAGGAAGCCGGTGAGGCCGGCCTCAACGCGCTGATCGAGGGCGTGGAAATGACCGAGCGTTCGATGCTGTCGGCGCTCGAGCGCCACGGCGTCAAGAAGCTGGAGCCGGAAGGCCAGAGGTTCGATCCGAACTTCCACCAGGCCATGTTCGAGATCCCGAATGCGGACGTTCCGAACAACACGGTGCTGCAGGTCGTCCAGGCCGGCTACACCATCGGCGACCGCGTTCTGCGCCCGGCCATGGTCGGCGTCTCCAAGGGTGGCCCCAAGGTCGTTGCTGGCGAAAACGGCGACGCGCCGACCGCCTGATCCTGACGGTCAGAGTTATAAAGAACGCCGCGCGACCATCGCGCGGCGTTTTTGTTTGGGCTGAGCGCAGCGGCGGGCGCTTGGTTGGCTGGCGCTATCCGAAGAGCTGCTGCAGGTGATCGTTGAGGAAACGTCCCTCCGGATCGACCCTGGCCCGGAGCGCCCGGAAATCGCCCGCGCGAGGGTAGAGCGCCGTCACATCCTCGGCGCCGAGGAAATGCAGCTTGCCCCAGTGCGGCCGCGAGCCGTATTGCCGGAGGATCGTGTCGACGTCCTTCAGGTATTCCCAGTAGTCGGTGCCCGGTTCGCCCGAGACCGAAAGCGTGATCGAATCCTGCTCGAAGAAGGGGCTGATCCAGCCGGTGTCGCCGGCAGTGAAGCGATATTCGATCGGGTAGATGCAGGTCGGGTGCTTTTCCAGCATCAGCTTGCGCACTGCCTTTACCGCTTCCTTGCCGTGGGCGACAGGCACCGCATATTCGAGCTCGTGGAAGTTCGGCACGTACTCGATCGGGTAGATCTCCGAGGAATAGGCGATCTTCTCGAACCCGCGCTCCATCGGCGCTTCCTCGGTGATGTCGATCACCTTCATCTCGCAGACGTCGGAGGTCTTGTCCGTGGTCGACACCGAGGCCGTGTCCGGCAGGCAGTAGCAGTGGCGGCTCTCCGGAACCGGGCACCAGAAGAAACCGAAATGGCGGTGCTTGGCGGCAAGCTCGTCGTGCTGTTCGATCATTTCGTCGAAGGTGCAGCGCCAGAGCTTTTCATGGAGATTGTAGCTGTCCATCGCCTGTAATGTGATCTCCGAGATCACGCCGAGCATGCCGACCGAGACGCGCGCCGCCTCCAGCAGATCCGGCGTGGTCTCGTCGACCACGAGGATGCTGCCGTCGGGCTGCACGAGGCGCATGCCGACGATCTGCGAGGCCATGTTGCCGAGCCTGGCGCCGGTGCCATGTGTGCCGGTCGTCAGCGCGCCGGCTAGCGCCTGGCTGTCGATATCGCCTTGGTTGATCAGCGACAGGCCGTTCTCCTTCAGCACCTTGCCGAGCTGGTTGATGGTGGTGCCGGCCTTGACCGCCACGCGCTTGCGGGTGCTGTCGATGTTGACGACGCCCTGCATGCTCGAGAGTGTCAGCTGCAGACCGCTGGTCAGCGCCACCGGCGTGAACGAATGACCGGAGCCGGCGCAGCGGACGTTCAGCCCCTGCGATGTCGCCTCGCGGACCATCTGTGCGAGCGCCGCCTCGCTGTCGGGCGCGCCGCGATGGCGCACGATGCATGATTGGTTTCCGACCCAGTTGCGCCAGTGGCCACCTGCCTGAAGCATTCTCCCCTCCCTCAAACCGCGGTGAAGCAATTGTCGACGAACAGATGCGTGCCGTTGATGAAGCTCGCCTCGTCACTCGCCAGAAACAATGCCGCGTTCGCCACTTCCTTCGGATCGCACATGCGGCCCTGCTGTGCGGCAATCGCCGCTTCCGAAACGTCGACGCCGTATTTGCTGAGCCCGACGAGCTCGCGCTTGCCGTGATCGGTGGCGATGAAGCCCGGGCAGACGGCGTTGCAGCGGATGCCGCGGTCGCGGAACTCGACGGCGATGGCGCGCGCGAACATGTGGCAGGCGCCCTTGGTGGTGTCGTAGAGCACCTCCATCGGCGTTGCCGCGACCGCCGAAATCGACGAGGTGCAGACGATGCTGCCGCCGCCGGCTGCAAGCATGCCCGGAAGCACCGCCTTGGTCATCAGGAACATGCTGCGCACATTGACCGCCATCAGCCGGTCCCACTCGTCCTCCTCCGTTTCGAGAAACGGACCGACGGCGAGGATGCCGGCATGGTTGAAGAGCACGGTGATAGCGCCGAAGGCCGCTTCGACCGCCTTGACGGCGGACGTCACCTCTGCGGAGACAGAGACGTCGGCCGGGGCAAAGATCGCCTCGCCACCCTTGGCGCGGATCGCTGCGGCGACCTCTTCGCCCTTGCTGCGCGGCAGGTCGACAATGCCGACCTTGGCGCCCTCCCGCGCAAACAGTTCGGAGGCGGCAAGGCCGCAGCCTCCCGCGCCGCCGCTGATCAGCGCCACCTTGCCTGAAAGCCTGCCTGCCATCGTAATCCTCCCCTTGCGTATCCTTAGCAACGGCGCCGATGACGACCCGCGACGGATCCGGTTCTCACTCCCCGGGAATTATTGTTGACGAGTGAGGGGCTGTCGATATCCCATGGGGGATACGTAGGGTTGGGGGATGACAAGGGAATGCTCGCAAGCGAGTCTGCCGATATCTCGGCGATGATCGGCCTGATCGGCACGGAGGATTTCGGCCGAGCGCTCGACCGGATGCTCCGATCGGTCACCGGCTTCGATCTCTCGGTCGCGTTTGCCTATCCTTACGATGCAAGGCCGATCGTCCTGCATGACGGCTATACGGCCAAGGTGTCGGCAAGTGCGCTTTCCGCCTATCTCGGCGGCGCCTATCTGCTCGATCCCTTTTACGTCGCCTGTTGTGCCGGCCAGCCGGCAGGGCTCTGGCGAATGCGCGAACTCGCGCCGGACCAGTTCTTCCTGTCCGACTTCTCGTCGTCGGCGGAAGTGCATCCCTGCGTGTCGATGGAAAAGGGCGTTCTCGTCGAGGAGGTGGGCTTCGTCATCCCGCTCGATGCCGGCCTGCAGGCGACCTACTCGCTGATGCGCGGCCGCGGCGGCGAACCTTTCAGTGAGACCGAGCTGGCCCGGCTGCGCGTCTACGAGCCGATCGTGCGCGAGGCCATCAGGTCGAATTGGCGCCAGCAGGGCCGGACGATTGTGCCGCCGCCATCCGAAGAGGGTGACGATGCTATGGAGGCAGCGTTCGACAGCCTGTGTTCGGATCGGCTAACCAAGCAGCAACGCAACATCGTGCGCCTGATCCTCAGGGGGCACAGCAACCTGTCGATCGGCAAGGTGATGAGCATCGCCGAGGGCACCGTGCGCATCCACCGCAAGAACATCTACCGCCGGCTCGGCATTTCGAGCCAGGGCGCTTTGTTCCGGATTTTCATTGATCATTTGAACGGGCGCCAGCTCTACTGACGGTGGGCATGCGCGTCCTTTCGGACGCGCGCCATTCGCCACTCTCAGGCCGCGTGCGAGGTCGCGTCGTCGTCGAGCAGCGTGTAGATCGCGCTGGCGGAATCGCTCGAGCGGATCTTGGCGACCATGTCCTGGTCGCGAAGCACGCGGGCAATGCGCGACAGCGCCTTGAGGTGATCCGCGCCGGCGCCCTCGGGAGCAAGCAGCAGGAACACGAGATCGACCGGCTGGTCGTCGAGCGCCTCGAAATCGACAGGCGCATCGAGGCGCGCAAAGATGCCGATGATCGAGGGAAGATTGTTGAGCTTGCCGTGCGGGATGGCGATGCCGTTGCCGACGCCGGTGGAGCCGAGGCGCTCGCGCTGCAGGATCACGTCGAAGATTTCACGCTCGGGGAGCCCGGTGATCTTTGATGCTTTTGCCGCCAATTCCTGGAGGAGCTGTTTTTTCGAGTTGGCCCTCATGGCCGGGATGATCGCATTTTGATGCAGTAGACCTGCCAATGCCATTCTTTTGTCCTCGTTCGCCGGTTAGAGCCGGACAACATCATCATAAATGCGTCGCAATGGCTCTAACCATCTTTGTCATGGCGGGTTCCATGCACAGAAAAGTCACATTTTCCGGGCCTGGCCGCTGAGTTGCGGGAGAGGGATGCCGGCACGCCGGCATCCCTCTTTTTCGCTCATGCTTTGATATTGGCAGCGTCGATCCAGCCAATATTTCCGTCGTTGCGTCTGTAGACGATATTCAACTCAGCCTTGCCGGGAGTGCGGAACATCAGGACGGGTTCATCTGTCATGTCGAGCGCCATCACGGCGCTTGCGACAGACATCGTCCTCAATTGTTTCGAGCTTTCGGCGACGATCGTCGGTGCATAATCCTCGGGGACTTCGTCATCCTCGAACGGCACCGAATCCATCACTGTGTAGGCCACTTCGGCAGCGTTCTGGCCGTTGCCGTTGTGATGATCCTTCAGCTTGCGCTTGTAGCGACGCAGGCGCTTTTCGATGCGGTCCGACGCCGCGTCGAAGGCAGCCTGTGGATCGTTCGCCTGGCCGTTCGCCTGCATTACCACGCCCGTATCGAGATGAAGCTTGCAGTCGGCGCTGAAGCGCGGCCCGGATTTTTCCACAGTGACCTGGCTTGAATATCCTCCGTCGAAATATTTGGTAACGGCCTGCTCGATCTGCTCGCCAATGCGGGCGCGGAACGAATCGCCGATTTCCATCTGTTTACCGGATACACGCACACTCATGGAGTTTCCTCTCTCGTTCGTGATTTGCGCAGCCAGTCTATTCCAAGCGGTCCCGTCATCCAAGCCTTTCAGACTTGCGGGCGCGCCTCTGTCGCAGCCACCGGTCGCACCGGTCGCCTCCGGGGCGAGCATGTCCCCGGCAATTGCGGCGGGCTCATATCGCCTGTGTCGGAGAGAGTCAATCGAAGGTCGCAAAAAAGTTAATGCGGCTTAACTTCCGGTGCTCAGAAACCGGCGGCCTTGGCCAGCGCGCGCTTCTCCCGCCGGCGCTGCACGGAGGAGGGGATGTTCATCGCTTCCCGGTATTTGGCGACGGTGCGCCGGGCGATGTCGATACCGGCCTTCTTCAGGCTGTCGACGATGTCGTCGTCGGAAAGCACGGCTTCGGCGCTCTCCTCGTGGATCAGCGTGCGGATCTTGTGGCGAACGGATTCGGCCGAATGGCTGTCGCCGCCCTCGGCCGAGCCGATCGAGACGGTGAAGAAATACTTGAGCTCGAACAGCCCGCGCGGCGTCAGCATGTATTTGTTCGAGGTGACGCGGCTGACGGTCGATTCATGCATTTTTATCGCGTCGGCGACGGTCTTGAGGTTCAGCGGCCTGAGATGGCCGATGCCGTTGGCAAGGAAGGCGTCCTGCTGGCGGACGATCTCGGTGGCGACCTTCATGATCGTCCGGGCGCGTTGGTCGAGGCTGCGCGTCAGCCAGTTGGCGTTCTGCAGGCATTCGTTCAGGAAGGCCTGGTCGGCGCTGTTTTTCTGCGTGCCGCGCGAAACCGAAGCGAAATAGTCCTGATTGACCAGTACGCGCGGCAGCGCATCCGGATTGAGCTCGATCATCCATGAGCCGTCGGGTGCTGCGCGCACGACGATATCGGGCACGATCGCCTCGCTGACGCTGGTCTCGAAGCTGGTGCCGGGTTTCGGGTCGAGCTTGCGGATTTCCGCCAGCATGTCGATCAGGTCTTCCTCGTCGACACCGCAGATCTTCTTCAGGGTCGCAAAATCTCGCCGCGCCAGAAGTTCGAGGTTGGCAAGCAGTGCCTCCATCGCCGGATCGAGGCGGTCGCGGGCGCGCAGCTGGATGGCGAGACATTCGCCGAGCGAGCGCGCGAAGACGCCGGGCGGATCGAACTGCTGCAGCGTCAGGAGCACGCTCACGACGTCGGCTTGCGTGGCGCCCAGCCGCTCGGCGACCTCCCCGAGGTCCGCCTGCAGGTAGCCGGCGTCGTCGAGCTGGTCGATGAGGTGCTGAGCGATCAGCCGGTCGGAGGCGTCCGGAAGCGCGAAGGGCAACTGCTCTAGAAGCGTTTCGCGCAGGCTCTTGCGCCCGGCGACAAAGTCGTCGAGGTCGTAGTCTTCGCCCTCACTGCTGCCGGGCATCGACTTCCACTGGCCGAGCAGTTCGGGCGCATCGGCGCGCTGCGGCGTCGTGTCGTCCTGGAAGACATTGGCAAAATCGGCATCGAGCTGGTCGTCGAGCCGCTCGCCGCTTTGCGACGTCGCGCTGTCGTAGAGATCCGCCTGGCCGCCGCCGTCATCGCTTCCGCCAGTTTCCTCGGCGCCCACCATCTCGCCCCGCTCCGGGGTGACTTGATCGTCATTCGCCTGAAATTCGAGCAGCGGGTTCTTTTCGACTTCCTGGGCGATGAACTGGTTGAGTTCAAGATGCGTCATCTGCAGCAGCTGGATCGACTGCATCAGCTGGGGCGTCATCACCAGGGACTGGGACTGGCGCAGATGAAGGCTGGCGGACAGGGCCATGCTGACGCGAAACTCCCGAGAAATCTCCAGGGGCCGCGGTGCTTCTCCGGTCGCCGGTCGGGCCCTTTTTTAATTGGCCCAAAAATTGCTTATCGGAAAGGTTTGGTCAAGCGTGATCGCGGGCGGAATCGCCCGCGAGGCGGTCTCAGAGGCTGAAATTGTCGCCGAGATAGAGCCTGCGCACGTCAGGATTGGTGACGATGTCGTTGGCGCGACCATGCGTCAGCACTTCGCCCGCATGGATGATATAGGCGCGATCGATGAGGCCGAGCGTTTCGCGAACGTTATGGTCGGTGATGAGCACGCCGATGCCGCGCGAGGTCAGGTGCCGGACAAGCGCCTGGATGTCGGCGACCGAGATAGGGTCGACGCCGGCAAAAGGCTCGTCGAGCAGCATGAACGTCGGGTCCGTCGCAAGCGCGCGGGCGATTTCGAGGCGGCGGCGCTCGCCGCCGGAAAGCGCGATCGCCGGCGACTTGCGCAGATGCGTGATGTTGAACTCGCCGAGCAGGTCGTTGAGCTTGCTCTCGCGCCGCTCCAGGTTCTTGTCGTGGACCTCGAGGACGGCGCGGATGTTCTCCTCGACCGTCAGCCCGCGGAAGATCGACGCTTCCTGCGGCAGGTAGCCGACACCAAGGCGCGCGCGCCGGTACATCGGCATCGTCGTCACGTCGTTGCCGTTGATCTCGATCGAGCCCTCGTCGACGGGGACGAGGCCGGTGATCATGTAGAAGCAGGTGGTCTTGCCGGCGCCGTTCGGGCCGAGCAGGCCCACGGCCTCGCCGCGCCGCACCACCAGCGACACACCGTTGACGACCCGGCGTTCGCGATAGGCCTTGGTAAGCCCGCGGGCGATCAGCGTGCCGTCATAGCGCGCCTTGTCGACCGCATGCCCGGAAGCGACCGTAGCGGTCGCCGACGGTTTGCGGACCCGTTTGCGCTTGTGGAGGAAGGGAAGTTGCACGAGCGGTCTACGTCAGTTCTTCTTGCGGGACTGCGGGTCGAGCTGGATCTGCACCCGACCGCCACAGGCTTCGAGCTGGGCTTCTCCGGTTTCCATCTGGACGTTGAGCTGGCAGCCGACGAAAACGTTCTTGCCTTCCGAGAGAACGACCTTGTCGCCCTTGAGAACGAAGACCTGCTTGGTCATGTCGAACGAGCCGGTATCGGCCGTCGCCTGCTGCGTGCCGGAGCTCAGGAAAACCTTGTCGCTGACCTCGATACGGTCGATGTCGGCGTCGCCGCTCGAAACCGAGCCGCCGCCGGACTTGTAGAAGACGACCATGTTGCCGGCCTGCAGTGTCGTCGTGCCCTGCACGACCTTGACGTTGCCGGAAAAGATCGCCTTGCTTTCCGGGTCCTTGATTTCGAGCTTGTCGCTCTCGATCTGGATCGGCTTGTCGTTGGAAAGCTCAAGGCCCTTCATCTTGCTCGATGTGGCCTGCGCAAAAGCGCCGGAGGCAATAATCAAAGCGCCCGCTCCGGCCATGGCCAGGCTGGCGGAAATCTTGAAAAATGAGGCGGTTGTGACCGACATGGAGTGCACCGGGTCCTATTTCGCGTTCTTGCGGATGGCGGTGGGCTCAATGTTCACCCTCACCATGCCCTCGAATATTACAATACGTCCCTTATCCGTCATTCGCAGCGTCTGCGCAATGATCGAACCGCCCTTCATGCTGATCGCAACGGGCTGCTTCGTTTCCATCTCGCCGGCATTGATGTCCAGATAGGCCGACTGGAAGTCGGCGTTGATGCCATTATTGACGGAAATGGTGAACGGGGCGTTCATGTCGAGCGTGTTGGCGCCGCGATCATAGATGCCGTTGGTGGCGTCCACGGTCGCAATCATGGAATCCTTCATCGGCATTTCCGCGTGGATCGTCTGCAGCGTGATGATATCGGGATTGGCGATATCCTGGAGCGCCCGCTGCGCCTTCATCGAATAGCTGATGCCCTGCTTGTTGCGACCGGAAATCGCCGGGTTCTTCATGACGATCTTGCCGTCTTCGATCGTCGCGGTCTCGATCTGCAGGTCGACGGGCATGAAGGCGCGCACGAAGGATACGGCGGCAAAAATGACGGCAATGACGCCGGCGACGATCGGCAGGATGATCTTCAGGCGGCGCACGCGCGCGGAATGCCGCGCGGCGAGCGCATAGGCGTCGGCGGAGCTCGCACCCGTATCGGCAAAGATGCCCGGGGCTGGCGCGTGGTTCAACATGGAAGGGCCTGTCGGTTCTACTGCTTTTTTTGTCGCTGACCCGGCGAAGGGCCATTTACATACATGGGTGTAAGTCGTCGCAAATATGGATATTTTTTGCTGTCGCACAATGGCGCCGCAAAAAAACTCGGGTGAAGCGCAAAAACGCCAGCCGCGGCTTTCAACCGTGGCCAAGCGCGTCTATGGAATATGCCTCTTCGCGCGCAGATAGCACGTTCCCGCGGAAACTGACAGAAGCTGCGCCAACAAATCGGGAGAAACCCACATGGACGAACTCGCCATCGCCGATCGCCGCAGCTTGCGCCGGAAGTTGAGTTTCTGGCGCTTTGTGGTGGCGGGCCTGCTTCTCGCCGCCGCATTCGCGATCTTTGCCTGGTCGGGGGCTGCCGACGACGTCGGCCGCAGCAGGCAGCACGTGGCGCGCGTCGCAATCACCGGCCTAATCCAGGACGACCGCGAGCTGCTCGAGCGTCTCCAGAAAATTGCCGACAACGACAGCGTCAAGGCGCTGGTCGTGACCATTTCGTCGCCCGGCGGAACGACCTATGGCGGCGAGGTCCTCTATAAGGCGCTCCGCAAGGTTGCCGCCAAGAAGCCTGTCGTTTCCGATGTCCGCACGCTTGCCGCTTCGGCGGGCTACATGATCGCGCTCGGCGGCGATACGATCGTTGCCGGCGAAAGCTCGATCACCGGCTCTATCGGCGTCATTTTCCAATATCCGCAGATCAAGGAGCTGATGGACAAGATCGGCGTTTCGCTGGAATCGATCAAGTCGCGACCTTTGAAGGCTGAGCCATCGCCCTTCCATCCGGCGAGCGACGAGGCGAAGGCCATGATCCAGTCGATGATCGACGACAGCTACGCCTGGTTCGTCGACCTGGTTGCCGAGCGCCGCAAGTTGCCGCGTCCGGACGCGCTGCTACTCGCCGACGGACGCATTTTCACCGGTCGCCAGGCGCTGAAGGCCAAGCTCGTCGACACGCTCGGCGGCGAGGACGAAATTCGCGCCTTCCTCACGGAGAAAAAGGTGTCGAAGGACCTGCCGATCGTCGATTGGGAAGCGCCGCGCAAGACCCTGCCTTTTGGCCTCGGCGCGATCGTCTCCAACTGGATCAAGATGTTGGGATATGACGCTTTTCCGGCAATGAGCGGGCTCGAAAAAGTTGCAGGCGACAAGTTGTTTCTTGACGGTCTTGTTTCGGTTTGGCAGGTTGATGGCCAATGAGCAAGGCGACATATACCCAGCCTGAGCCGTCGAGCGATGTCGGTGATTTTGCAAATGCCGCGCACCGCCTTGCGGAAATCACAATGCAGACCGAAAAAGCAAAACAAACAAGAATTTGAGGGGGCGACAGTGATCAAGTCAGAACTGGTGCAGATTGTTGCAGCTCGCAATCCGCATCTCTACCACCGCGACGTCGAAAATATCGTCAACGCGGTCCTCGATGAGATCACCGACGCGCTCGCCGCAGGCAACCGGGTCGAACTGCGCGGCTTCGGCGCCTTCTCGGTCAAGAACCGGCCGTCGCGGTCCGGGCGCAACCCACGTACCGGCGATTCCGTTTTCGTCGAGGAAAAATGGGTGCCCTTCTTCAAGACCGGCAAGGAACTGCGCGAGCGGCTCAATCCGGGCATGAACGGCGAAGACGAGGATTAATCATCCTCCACGGTCGCCAGAGGCCCCAACGCCCCCCTGTAATCGAGGCCCGTTGCCGGCTGGCGTCCGGCAAGGAACGCGGGCGTCGGCGAGATGGAGCGATTGAATGTTCAAGAAGCTGATCAACATCGTTGTTCTCGTGCCGGTCGCAATCATCCTGATCGTGCTAAGCGTGGCCAACCGTCAAAGCGTAACACTGGCGCTGAACCCCTTCCGGCCGGAAGACAGCGTACTTTCGGTCAGCGCGCCCTTCTTCGTCTTCCTGTTTCTCGCGGTCATCCTCGGCGTGATCCTGGGGGCAGCCGCCACCTGGTTCAGCCAGGGCAAGTACCGGCGGCGTGCGCGCAGCGAAGCGAACGAAGCGCTGAAATGGCACCGCGAGGCGGAAAAACACCGCAGCCAGGCAGAAAAGCTCGCGACCCAGGCGACGCTCGCAGCGCCGCAGAACTGACCAAAGGGTCAAAAAAGCCGAAGATCCGAGACGGGACGCCGTTCGATCCGCGTCGCGACTTCAGCTCGCGGCTTCTGCCGTACCGCCGACCGCGGCGCTAAAATCGGCGAAGAATTGCTGCGCCAGCTTCTTTGCGGTCGAGTCGATCAGGCGGGAACCGAGCTGCGCGAGTTTGCCGCCGACCTCCGCCTTGACGTCGTAGCGCAGCACCGTTTCTTCCCCGTCTTCGCTCAAGGCGACGTCGGCGCCGCCCTTGGCGAACCCGGCGATGCCGCCCTTTCCTTCGCCCGAGATCGTGTAACTCTCCGGCGGATTGAGATTGGAGAGCATGACATTGCCGGTGAAGGAGGCCGAGACCGGGCCGATCTTGATCTTCACCACGGCCGCAAGCTCGGTTGGCGACGTCATCTCCAGCGATTGGCATCCGGGGATGCATCGCTTGAGGATGTCCGGGTCGTTGAGGCCGCGCCACACCGCGTCGCGCCCAGCCGAAATCCGCTCTTCGCCGGTCATGTCCATGCGTTTCCTCCCCCTGCTTGTGCCCCGCGCCCGGTATCGGCGTGCGAAGGCGCTCCGACACATTAGACTTACTGCAGAATGTCCGGAAGTCGGTTCCGGCCCCAGGAAATTTGCAGCGGGTTCTTGCGCCTTGATCTTCGCAAAACGGAAACGGCTTTGCCAAGAGCATCAGCGATGCTATTTGCAGCTTCAATGGATACCGTGGCTCAAGCTGCGGCGACAAACCTCATGGCGTCCGCCCGTTCATACCGGATACTGCGCAGGGCAGGCGGCGCATGCTCTAACAAAGCCCAGGGATTTCAGCGTGAAGGAAAAGGACCGGCGGTCGAAGAATGCCTCCGTGACGACGGCCAAGGGCCGCGGTGCCGAGGCGCGTGGCGGCGGTCGCCACGATCAGAAGCGGCCGGCACCGCCGAAGGGCGGCGGCTTCAAGGAACGGCCGGCGCGCCCAGCGGTAGCACAGGCCACCGAGACGCGCGACAAAGCCGCCAAGCAGGCTCCCGTACAGGAGGCGCCTGTGCGCGTGATCAACAGGCGAACCGGCGACAAGCCGGCCGAGCGCGTGCCGCTCATTCTCGAGACGTCGAATGCCTCTGGCTACCATCTGATCGACAGCGGCGCCGGCGAGAAGCTCGAGCAGTATGGTCCCTATCGTATCGTGCGCCCCGAGGCGCAGGCGCTCTGGCCGCGCAGCCTGCCTGACAGCGTCTGGGAGAAGGCGGACGCGATCTTCACCGGCGACACCGACGAAGACGGCATGGGCCGCTGGCGCTTTCCCGGCGCCGTGCTCGGCGAAACCTGGCCAATGCAGCTCCTCAACACCGAATTCCATGGCCGTTTCACCTCGTTCCGCCATGTCGGCGTCTTTCCCGAACAGCTTGCGCATTGGAGCTGGGTGAAGGATCAGGTGGAGGCGGCCGGCCGCCCGCTCAAGGTTCTGAACCTCTTCGGCTACACCGGCGTCGCCTCGCTGATTGCCGCCAGGGCCGGCGCCGAAGTCACCCATGTCGACGCCTCGAAGAAGGCGATCGGCTGGGCGCGTGAAAACCAGCAGCTGGCGCGCGCCGAAAACCTGCCGATCCGCTGGATCTGCGACGACGCGATGAAGTTCATCCAGCGCGAGGAGCGCCGCGGCAGCCGCTACGACATCATCTTGACCGATCCGCCGAAGTTCGGCCGCGGGCCGAACGGCGAGGTCTGGCAGCTTTTCGACCATCTGGCGGCGATGCTAGACATCTGCCGGGAAATCCTGTCGCCGGAGGCGCGCGGCCTGGTGCTGACGGCCTATTCCATCCGGGCGAGCTTCTACTCCATCCATGAACTGATGCGCGAGACGATGCGCGGCCGCGGCGGCCGGGTGGAGTCGGGCGAACTCATCATCCGCGAGGGCGGGCTTGACGGCCGCGAGCCGGGCAGGGCGCTTTCGACCTCTCTCTTCAGCCGCTGGGTACCGCAATGACGAACGACAGAAGCGAGCACGGCACCGGCCGGGTCGGTCAGGTGAAGGAAGTCACGAGCCTCACCAACCCGATCATCAAGGACATCCGCGCGCTGACGCAGAAGAAGCACCGCGACGAGACGCGCTCCTTCATGGCCGAAGGCCTGAAGCTGGTGATCGACGCGCTCGATCTCGGCTGGAAGATCAAGACGCTGATCTATGCCAAGGCGGCCAAGGGCAAGCCGCATGTGGAGCAGGTGGCGGCAAAGACCTTCGCCAAGGGCGGGCTGGTGCTCGAGGTCAGCGAGAAGGTGCTCTCGAC
Organism: Ensifer adhaerens; assembly: GCF_002007205.1. GTDB lineage: Bacteria > Pseudomonadota > Alphaproteobacteria > Rhizobiales > Rhizobiaceae > Ensifer > Ensifer adhaerens_D. The sequence goes on along the minus strand of NZ_LAZS01000006.1, from coordinate 749,281 downwards.
GATTACGCGGCGCGACAACCCGCAGATGGTCGTCGGCATCTTCGAGCAGCGCTACCAGTCGCTGAAGGACCTGAAGCCTGAGCTCGGTGAAACCTATGTGGCGCTCGACCGGGTCCGCGATCCCGGCAACCTCGGCACCGTCATCCGCACCGCCGATGCCGCCGGCGCCTCCGGCGTCATTCTCGTCGGCGAGACCACCGATCCGTTCTCGCTCGAAACCGTCCGTGCGACCATGGGTTCGGTCTTTGCGATGCCGGTGGCGCGCGCGAGCGCCGAAGACTTCATCCGCTGGCAGAAATCCGCCGGCGTGAAGGTGGTCGCAACTCATCTCGCCGGCGCCGTCGACTATCGCACCATTGACTACAAGTCGAAGCCGGTCGTGCTTCTGATGGGCAATGAGCAGTCGGGATTGCCGGAGGAGCTTGCCCGCGAGGCCGGCGCGCTTGCGCGTATTCCACAGGCCGGCCGGGCGGACTCGCTCAATCTGGCGATCGCGACCGGCATCATGCTGTTCGAGGCGCGCCGTCACCTTTTGACGCTGGATGCCCGAGCATGAGCGAGAAGCCGGTGCTGTTTTCCCGGCCGCTGCCGATCGCGGTCTTCATCCTGCTCGCGCTCATCGCCGACCAAGTGATCAAGTACCTGGTCGAGCTCTACCTGCCGTTCAACCAGGCGGTCCACGTCGTGCCGATGCTGGCGCTCTACCGCACCTACAACTACGGCGTCGCCTTCTCGATGCTGTCGGGCATGGAGGGCTGGTTCATCGTCGGCATGCGGCTCACCGTCTGCGCCTTCGTGCTCTGGCTGTGGAAGCGCACGCCAAAGGATCGGTTCTTCGCCCATTTCGGCTATGCGTTGATCATTGCCGGTGCGCTCGGAAACCTCGTCGACCGGCTGCTCTTCGGCTACGTCATCGACTACATCCTCTTCTACACCGAGACGTGGTCCTTCGCCGTCTTCAATCTGGCCGATACCTTCATCACCATCGGCGCCGGCGCGATCATTCTTGACGAGCTGCTGCACGCGAAAAAGGCGGATCGCTAAGATTTTATCGAAGCCTTGAAGCCATTCGGAACGCCTGTCGTGTTAGCCGGAACGCATGAGCGAACCGTCACGACTGCTAGAGCGGATCGAAACCGGCTTCGGGAGAGACGCCCGGGCGGGCAGCGCTGCGCCGATCTCCGCGCTTCCGCTCGATGCGCCGCCGTCCGGCCCGACGCCGGAGCAGCCGGCTTCCGATGGGCGCTCTGCGCTCAGGCACGCGTCCCTGGCGTTGCTCGGCCTGATCGCCTCCGGCCTTATTCTCGTGGTCGGCATAACCGCGGGCTTTCACCTGTTCGCCGCAGCGCTTGCCGCGGCCGGCGTGGTCGGTGCGCTTCTGCTTGCCATCGAAGCCATCCGTTCTCTTGATAGCCTGCCGGTTTCCGACGAGACGGAGCGCGACTTCGATTGGCATCGTTCCGAAACCTCGGCGTTGCTTTCGACCATCCACGATGCGCTCGGTGATCTTGCGATCATGCGCGGCATGGACGGCAAGATCGTCCATGCCAATGCCGTCTTCCATCAGGTCTGCGGTCAGCCGGATGTCCGCGGTCTGGCCTGCAGCGCCCTTGGCCTGAGCTTCGAGCCGAAGGCAGCACCCAATCACTATCTGGTGCGCATCGCCACCGGCGAGGGCATCCGCCTTTTCGACTGGCATGACGTGATCGCCCGCGATCCGGCCAGCGGCAAGCTCATGCGCCACAGCATCGCGCGCGACGTCACGGAGGAGGCGCGCGCAGCGCGCGAGCGCGAGGCGGCGCGCCGGCGGGCGGAAGAAGCGAGCCAGGCAAAGTCGCGGCTGCTTTCCACCGTCAGCCATGAGATCCGCACGCCGCTTTCGGGCATTCTCGGCATGAGCCATCTGCTCGGGCAGACCCGGCTGTCGAGCGAGCAGAAGAATTACCTTGCCGGCATGCAGCAATCCGGCCACGCCCTGGTCCAGCTTGTCGAGGACCTGATCGACTTCTCGTCGCTTTCGGCCGGCCGTTTCCAGTTCCGCCCGAGCCGACAGGATCCGCGCGGCGTCATCGAGAGCGTCGTGGAGATGCTCTCCAACCGCGCCCACGAAAAGGGCATCGAGATCGGCGCCACCGTTTCCGTCGACGTTCCGGCGCTGATGGCGTTTGATGCGGCGCGGCTGCGCCAGGTGCTTTTCAACGTGATCGGCAACGCGGTCAAATTCACGGACGTCGGCGGCGTCTTCGTCAGCGCGGACACGGTCGAGGATTGCGTAAGGATCCGCATCGACGATACCGGTCCGGGAATGACGCCCGACGATCTGAAGCGCATCTTCGAGGAGTTCGAGCAGGCCGGAAACGACGAACAGCGCGCCAAGGGCACGGGGCTCGGCCTCGCCATATCCAGGCGCATCATGCAGGCCTGCGGCGGCAGCCTCACGGCCTCAAGCGCGCCCGGCCGCGGCAGCCGCTTCGAAATCCGCCTGCCGCTTGCGGAGGTCGAGGCGGTCGCGCCGGAGCGCCGCTCGACCCTTGCCGGATCGCATGTGCTGGTCATGGCCCCCGATGGTCCGGCCTCGGCGGCGCTGGCCGCAACCATTGCGACGCTTGGCGGGCGCTGCCACCGCGCAACGACGCTTGCCGCGGCCCAGCATGTTCTTGCCGATGTGCAGGCCGGCGGCGCGCCGCTCACCGATGTGATCGTCGATCACCGGCACGCACAGCAGTACGAGCAACTTCTGGCGCTGCAGCCGGCGATCGGGCGGTTGGAGGTTCGCCGCACCTATCTGATCAATCCGGAGGAGCGCAACAGCCATCCCGTCAACCAGATGGACGGCTACGAAGCCTGGCTGATCCGGCCCTTGCGCGAAAAGTCCCTGGTCGAAGTGCTGCTCGGTCGCCTGAAGGGCATCGAAAAGCGCGACGCGATCAACGACAACAGGCCGGTGCTGAGGGAAGAGCCTGCCGCCGACCCGGTCCGCAGATCGGGAGACGGCATCCTGCTGGCCGAGGACGATCCGATCAACGCGCTGATCATCCGCACCCTGCTGCAGCGTTCCGGCCACGCGGTCCAGCTGGTCAGCGACTTCGCGGCGGTTGCCGAGGCGCTGCGGGCGTCTACCGGAGGCCCCTTGCCGGAGCTTCTCGTTACCGATCTCAACATGCCGGGTGGCGACGGGCTTTCCATGATGCGGCAGATACGCGCGGATGAGGCGGCGCGCGCGCTGGCGCGGCTGCCGGTGATCGTGCTGACCTCCGATATCCGCGAGGACATGCGCGACCGCCTCCTTGCCGCCGGTGCCGATGTCGTCCTGGCCAAGCCGGTCGAGCCGCAGGTGCTGACCTCCGAAATTGCGCGTCTGCTCGGCAAACGGTAACGCGCGCGGTGGTAACGGTAACCATTCTGCAGCGGGGGTTGTGTGCCGCTTTGATGTCACTATGTTGTTGCAGAAACGTGGTCTAAGCCCGGCAGACAGAATTGATTCGGGATGACGCGGGATGGCCATCGAGCTATTGGAATCGGCGAACGTGGTTGATACTTCTCAGGCTTGCATCGGCAAGAAGGCTGCCGCTCCGGCAAGCGACGTGCTTGGCCGGATCGCCAATCTTGAGACGCGTCTCGCCCGCACGGCATCGGAGATCGATGCCGCCCAGGCGGTGCGCTACAAGGTTTTCGTCGAGGAGATGAAGGCACAGGTTGGCCCCGAGGCAGAGCGGCGCAAGCGCGACGTCGACAGCTGGGATGCGATCTGCGATCACCTGCTGGTTCTCGACACCGCGATCGAAGGCGACTCCGAAGATCAGATCGTCGGCACCTACCGGTTGCTGCGCCAGGATGTGGCTGAGCGTTCCGGCGGTTTTTATTCGTCTTCCGAATTCGCGATCGACGCGCTTCTCGCCCGTCATCCGACGAAGCGCTTCATGGAGCTCGGCCGTTCCTGCGTCCTGCCGGAGTACCGCACCAAGCGCACGGTCGAACTCCTTTGGCAGGGCAACTGGGCCTACGCGCTGAAATACGGCATGGACGCGATGTTCGGCTGCGGCTCGTTCCCGGGTGTCGTTCCGGCCGAGCATGCGCTGGCGCTGTCTTTCCTTCACCACAACATCCGCGCCCGCGACGACTGGGCCGTCAGCGCGCGCCCGGAACTGCACCGGACGATGGATCTGATGCCGGCCGAGGCGATCAACGCAAAGAAGGCGCTTGCCGCCCTGCCGCCGCTGATCAAGGGCTATATGCGCCTTGGCGCCATGGTCGGTGACGGCGCGGTGGTCGATCATGCCTTCCGCACGACCGACGTTCTGATCGTATTGCCGATCAGCAATATCTCGGGGCGTTACCTCAACTACTACGGCGCCGATGCCGGTCGGTTCGGTGGCGCGGTCTCCTGACCGGGCCTAATGGGGTTAACCAAATATTAATGATGGATTTGACTTTCGAGGTCGAAAGAGAGACATGTATTGTCATGTTCTTCTCTAATTTCATGACGAACGAATAGAGAAATAAATGGAGAAACTGCCGATCTTCCGGGGTTCGGCAGGTATAGGGTTCCCAAGACTCCTACTTTCATAACCTTAAACATAAAAGCACTACCCGCTATTAAGCCCGCCTCCTTATTAGGGAAGCGGGCTTTTCTTCTTTGAGGTTGTTTCGAATTGCTACCAATCGAGGGGCCGAAGTGACCCGATTGGAGGCGGCTGCGTCAGAATGGGGCAGCCGCCGGACCGGCAACGCCGGTCCTACATGCCGGCGTTGTAGGCCGCGATCGCCGCCATGTTGACGATGTCGGAATCCTTGGCCGACATCGAGACGATCTGGATCGACTTGTCGAAGCCGACGAGCAGCGGACCGATCACCGTCGAGCCGCCAAGTTCCTGCAGCATCTTGGTCGAGATCGATGCCGAGTGGAATGCCGGCATGACGAGCACGTTCGCCGTGCCCGAGAGGCGGCAGAACGGATACTGCTCCATGACGCGGGCATTGAGCGCCACGTCGGCGGCCATTTCCCCGTCATACTCGAAGTCGACGCGGCGCTTGTCGAGGATGTTGACCGCTTCGCGCACCCGTTCCGAACGCTCGCCCTGGGGATGGCCAAAGGTGGAATAGGCAAGCATTGCCACGCGCGGCACGTAGCCGAGACGCTTGGCAAGGCCGGCGGCCTCCTCGGCGATATCGGCAAGCTCCTCCGAAGAGGGCATGTCGTGAACCGCCGTGTCGGCGACCAGCACCGTGCGGCCGCGGCAGAGTGCGATCGAGACGCCGATGACGCGATGGCCCGGCTTCGGATCGATGCAGCGGCGCACATCCTCAAGGGCGGTCGAATAGTTGCGGGTGAGGCCCGTGACCATGCCGTCGGCATCGCCGAGCGCCACCATGCAGGCGGCGAAGTGGTTGCGGTCGTTGTTGATCAGGCGCTGGGCGTCGCGGAAGAGGAAGCCCTTCCGCTGCAGGCGGGCATAGAGATAGTCGGTATAGGCGCTGACACGCTTGGAAAGGCGCGCATTGACGATCTGGATGCCCGGGCGGTCGAGATCGATGCCTTCGCGTTCCGCCGTTTCGCGCATACGCTCCTCGCGGCCGAGCAGGATGGCGGTGCCGAGCTGCTGGTTGGCATAGGCGATCGCCGAGCGCATGACCTGCACCTCTTCGCCTTCGGCAAAGACGATGCGCTTCGGCTGGCGCCGGACGCGCTCGTAGATGCGCTGCAGCGTCGATGCGATCGGATCGCGCCGGGCGGAGAGCTGGCGGCCGTAGGCTTCCAGATCGGTGATCGGCTTGCGGGCGACGCCGCTTTCCATCGCGGCCTTCGCGACCGCCATCGGGATCGCCGAGATCAGGCGCGGATCGAAGGGGACCGGGATGATGTATTGCGGCCCGAAGCGCGGCCGGTTGCCCTGGTAGGCGGCGGCGACATCGTCGGGCACGTCTTCCTTGGCAAGGCTTGCGAGCGCTTCAGCCGCGGCGATCTTCATCTCGTCGTTGATCGTCGTCGCGCGCACGTCGAGCGCGCCGCGGAAGATGTAGGGGAAGCCGAGCACATTGTTGACCTGGTTCGGATAGTCCGAACGGCCGGTGGCGACGATGGCGTCGTCGCGGATGCGGGCGACTTCCTCCGGTGTGATCTCCGGATCCGGGTTGGCCATGGCGAAGATGATCGGCCGTGGCGCCATCGAGCGTACCATGTCTTCCGAAAGGGCACCCTTGGCCGAGAGGCCGAAGACCACGTCGGCGCCGTCGAGTGCTTCGGCGAGCGTGCGGCGATCGGTCTTGACCGCATGCGCCGACTTCCACTGGTTCATGCCCTCGGTGCGGCCTTCGAAGATCACGCCCTTGGTATCGCACAGGATGATGTTGTCAGAAGCAAAGCCCATCGACTTGATGAGCTCGATGCAGGCGATGGCCGCAGCACCCGCGCCGTTGCAGACGAGCTTCGTCGTCTTGAAGTCGCGGCCGGTCAGCGCCAGCGCGTTGATGAGGCCGGCGGCGGCAATGATCGCGGTGCCGTGCTGGTCGTCGTGGAACACCGGGATGTCCATGACCTCGCGCAGCTTCTGCTCGATGATGAAACAGTCCGGCGCCTTGATGTCTTCGAGATTGATGCCGCCGAAGGAGGGCCCAAGGAAACGCACGCAGTTGATGAACTCGTCGACGTTTTCGGTATCGACTTCGAGGTCGATCGAATCCACGTCGGCAAAGCGCTTGAACAGCACCGCCTTGCCTTCCATGACCGGCTTGGAGGCCAGTGCCCCGAGATTGCCGAGGCCGAGGATGGCGGTGCCGTTCGAGATGACCGCGACCATGTTGCCGCGTGTCGTATAGTCATAGGCGGTGTTGGGATCTTCGGCGATCGCCTTCACCGGCACCGCGACGCCCGGCGAATAGGCAAGCGACAGGTCGCGCTGGGTGGCCATCGCCTTGGTGGGGGAAATCTCCAGCTTTCCGGGGCGACCCTGCGAGTGAAAATCGAGCGCTTCCTGCGCAGTGACGCTCGTCATGGTGCGATCGGTCTTGTCGGTGGCCGGCATGTTTCCTCTATCCTCCTGTGGGCGAGCCTTGCGGTGCGCCTCTTTATGGTTGTCGTCTATATTTGCTTGGCGATAGTGTGCCATCTCTTTTTTCGGAACAATCATGAATTTCGTGACAGACTATTCGACCCGCGCGGGGGAGGTTTTATCCGCAGCCGAACTGGCGAGCGAGGAAAGCCGTTCCACCGCGACGCCGATGATGGAACAATTCATCGAGATCAAGGCCAACAACCCGGACTCGCTGCTGTTCTATCGCATGGGCGATTTTTACGAGCTGTTCTTCCAGGACGCGGTCGAAGCCTCGCGTGCGCTCGGCATCACGCTGACCAAGCGCGGCCAGCACATGGGCCAGGAAATCCCGATGTGCGGCGTGCCGGTGCATGCCGCCGACGATTATCTGCAGAAGCTGATCGGGCTCGGTTTCCGCGTTGCCGTCTGCGAGCAGGTCGAGGACCCGGCGGAGGCCAAGAAGCGCGGCAGCAAATCGGTGGTCCGCCGCGACGTCGTGCGCCTGGTGACGCCCGGCACGATCACCGAAGAAAAGCTGCTTTCGCCGTCCGAGACCAATTACCTGATGGCGCTGGCGCGGATCAAGAGCGGTTCGGAGCCGGCCTATGCGCTTGCCTGGATCGACATCTCCACCGGCATCTTCCGGCTGGCCGAAACCGCCGAAAGCCGTTTGCTTGCCGATATCCTGCGCATCGAGCCGCGCGAACTGATCCTTGCCGACACGGTGTTTCACGATCCGGAACTTCGCCCCGTCTTCGACGTGCTCGGTCGCGTGGCCGTGCCGCAGCCGGCCGTGCTGTTCGACAGCGCGACGGCCGAGGGCCGCATTGCCCGCTATTTCGGCGTGAAGACACTCGACGGCTTCGGGACGTTCTCCCGTGCCGAACTGGCCGCCGCCTCCGCGGCGATCTCCTATGTCGAGAAGACCCAGCTTGCCGAGCGTCCGGCGCTCGGAACGCCCGAGCGCGAAAGTGCGGCCTCGACGCTGTTCATCGACCCGGCGACGCGCGGGAACCTTGAACTGGTCAAGACGCTCTCGGGCGCCCGCGAAGGCACGCTGCTGAAGGCGCTCGACCGCACGGTCACAAGCGGCGGCGCGCGGCTGCTTGCCGAGCGGCTGATGTCGCCCTTGACCGATCCGGATCGCATCAACGAGCGGCTCGACTCGATCGAGATCCTGGCGAGCCAGCCCTCCTTTTCCGGCGACCTGCGCGATGCGCTGCGTCGCGCGCCGGATATGCCGCGCGCTCTGTCGCGCCTCGCGCTCGGTCGTGGTGGACCGCGAGACCTCGGCGCCATCCGGGCGGGCTTGCACGCCTCCGCCTCGATCTCGCGGCTGATGGCTGCCGGCACGCTTTCGGAAGAGTTGAAACAGGCACGTTCAGCGATCGATGCGCTGCCTGCCGGTCTGCTCGGGCTGCTCGACGCAACGCTTGGCGAAGAGTTGCCACTCTTGAAGCGGGACGGCGGTTTCGTCTGCGAAGGCGCCAATGCCGAGCTCGATGAAGTCAGGGGCCTGCGCGACCAGTCGCGCCGGGTGATCGCCGGGCTGCAGCTGCAATATTCGGAAGAAACCGGCATCAAGTCGCTGAAGATCAAGCACAACAACGTGCTCGGTTATTTCATCGAGGTGACAGCCGGAAACGCCGGCTCGATGACCGACACCGATGCCGGCCGCGCCCGCTTCATCCATCGCCAGACGATGGCGAACGCCATGCGCTTCACCACGACGGAACTCGCCGAACTCGAAAGCAAGATTGCCAACGCCGCCGACCGCGCGTTGTCGATCGAGCTCGAAGCCTTCGACGCGATGACGGCAGAAGTCGTTGCCGCTGCCGAGACGCTGAAGGCGGCAGCACTGGCGCTTGCGACCGTGGACGTCTCCGTCGGCCTTGCCGTGCTTGCGGAAGAGCAGGCCTATGCTCGGCCCATCGTCGACCGCTCGCGCATGTTCGCCATCGACGGCGGCCGCCATCCGGTGGTCGAACAGGCGCTCAAACGCCAGGCATCGAATACCTTCGTCGCCAATGGCTGTGATCTGTCGCCGCCTGAGGGCGAGGAGGGCGGCGCGATCTGGCTGCTCACCGGTCCGAATATGGGCGGTAAGTCGACCTTCCTCAGACAGAATGCGCTGATCGCGATCATGGCGCAGATGGGCACCTTCGTGCCGGCGACGAGCGCCCATATCGGCATCGTCGACCGGCTCTTCTCCCGCGTCGGCGCCTCCGACGATCTGGCGCGCGGCCGCTCGACCTTCATGGTCGAGATGGTCGAGACGGCGGCGATCCTCAACCAGGCGACCGATCGCTCGCTGGTGATCCTCGACGAGATCGGCCGCGGCACGGCGACCTTCGACGGCCTGTCGATCGCCTGGGCGGCGGTCGAGCATCTGCATGAGGCGAACCGCTGCCGCGGCCTCTTCGCCACTCACTTCCATGAGCTCACCGTGCTTTCGGAAAAGCTCGGACGTCTCTCGAACGCCACCATGCGGGTCAAGGAATGGCACGGCGACGTGATCTTCCTGCACGAGGTGGGGCCGGGTGCGGCCGACCGCTCCTATGGTATTCAGGTCGCCCGTCTCGCCGGCCTGCCGGCCTCGGTGGTGGCGCGCGCCAAGGACGTGCTCGCCAAGCTCGAGGACGCCGACCGCAAGAATCCGGCGAGCCAACTGATCGACGATCTGCCGCTCTTCCAGGTGGCGATCCGGCGAGAAGAGGTGAAATCCGTCGGAAACTCCAGGGTGGACGAGGCGCTGAAGGCGCTCAACCCCGACGACATGACGCCGCGCGAGGCGCTGGACGCGCTCTACGCCCTGAAAAAGGAACTGAGTGCCCGGTAGCAGGCTCTCGGTTTTTGCTGTGCACGCGTCGGTGAAAAAGGCTATACAGCGCCGCGCGCCTTTCTAAGGGCGCGGCGATGAGCCGGTAGTAACTTGAAATGCTGCACGGTCCCGGTTCGGCCTTGATCGGATGGGAGCATGCAGGAACGCTCTTCATTCAGCGAACCACGCAACCAGTCGGACAGGACGCCCCTCGGCACTTCATGGGCAGACACGAAACCTTCTTTCCCGAAATCCTCGATGTCGCAGCGCTCCGGGCAAAATGCGACTTCATCGCCTCGGCCCACGCCGAACAGCGCGACCCGATGCGTCAGGCATTGCTGGCTGCCTTCAAGCAGGCAAACGTCGCCGGCCGGGCCAAGGCGCGCGAGCTGTTCAACGCGGATGGTGCCGGCATTCTCTGCGCCGAGCGCATTTCCTGGCTGCAGGATCAGCTGATTACGGTGCTGCATGATTTCGTGCTGAACGAGATCTTCGATGCCGCCAACGCGCCTCCGGCCTCGCGCATCGCGGTGACCGCGGTCGGCGGCTATGGCCGCGGCACGCTGGCGCCGGGCTCCGACATCGATCTTCTGTTCCTGCTGCCGGTCAAGAAGGCGGTCTGGGCGGAGCCGGCGATCGAGTTCATGCTCTATATCCTCTGGGACCTGGGCTTCAAGGTCGGTCACGCCACCCGCACCATCGAGGAATGCATCCGGCTGTCGCGCGCCGACATGACGATCCGCACCGCCATTCTCGAAACGCGCTATATCTGCGGCTCCGAGACCTTGTGCGCCGAACTCGAAACGCGCTTCGACCACGAGATCGTGCGCAACACCGGGCCGGATTTCATCGCCGCCAAGCTGGCCGAACGGGACGAGCGCCATCGCAAGGCGGGTGATACGCGTTATCTCGTCGAGCCGAACGTCAAGGAAGGCAAGGGCGGCCTTCGCGACCTGCACACGCTGTTCTGGATCGCCAAGTATTTCTACCGGCTCAAGGACACGGCCGACCTCGTCAAGCTCGGGGTGCTGTCGCGGCAGGAATACCAGCTCTTCCAGAAGGCCGAGGATTTCCTGTGGGCTGTGCGCTGCCACATGCATTTCCTGACCGGCAAGGCCGAGGAGCGGCTGTCCTTCGACATCCAGCGCGAGATCGCCGAGGCGCTCGGTTATCACGACCATCCGGGCCTTTCGGCCGTCGAACGGTTCATGAAGCACTTCTTCCTGGTGGCAAAGGACGTCGGCGACCTCACTCGCATCTTCTGCGCCGCACTCGAAGACCAGCAGGCCAAGGACGCGCCCGGCATTTCCGGCATCATCGGCCGCTTCACCCATCGCAGCCGCAAGATCGCCGGCACGCTCGATTTCGTCGACGACGGCGGCCGCATTGCGCTTGCAAGCCCCGATGTCTTCAAGCGCGATCCGGTCAACCTTTTGCGCTTCTTCCACATCGCCGATATCAACGGGCTCGAATTCCACCCGGCAGCCCTGCGCCAGGTGACGCGCTCTCTCGGCCTGATCAAGCCGGCGCTGCGCGAAAACGAGGAGGCAAACCGCCTCTTCCTGTCGATCCTCACCTCGCGCCGCAAGCCGGAACTGATCCTCAGGCGCATGAACGAAGCCGGCGTGCTCGGCCGCTTCATTCCGGATTTCGGCAAGATCGTCTCGATGATGCAGTTCAACATGTATCATCACTATACGGTCGACGAGCACTTGCTGCGCACCGTCGACGTGCTCTCGCGCATCGAGGGCGGCATCGAGGAAGAGGCACATCCGCTGGTCGCCAAGCTGATGCCGGGGATCGAGGAGCGCGAGGCGCTTTATGTCGCCGTGCTCCTGCACGACATTGCCAAGGGTCGGCCGGAGGATCATTCGACCGCCGGCGCCAAGGTGGCGCGCAAGCTCTGCCCGCGCTTCGGGCTGTCGCCGAAGCAAACGGAACTCGTCGCCTGGCTGATCGAGGAGCATCTTTTGATGTCGATGGTCGCCCAGACGCGCGACCTCAACGACCGCAAGACGATCGTCGACTTTGCTGAGCGGGTGCAGTCGCTCGACCGCCTGAAGATGCTGCTTGTCCTGACCGTCTGCGATATCCGCGCTGTCGGTCCCGGCGTCTGGAACGGCTGGAAGGGGCAGCTGCTGCGCACGCTCTATTACGAGACCGAGCTGTTGCTGTCGGGCGGCTTCTCCGAACTGTCGCGCAAGGAGCGTGCGGCGCATGCTGCCGTCATGCTCGGCGAGGCGCTGACGGACTGGTCCGAGAAAGAACGCGACGACTATGTGCGCCTGCACTACCAGCCGTATCTCCTGACGGTGGCGCTGGAGGACCAGATCCGGCATGCGCGCTTCATCCGTGAGGCGGATGCCGCCGGCAAGGCGCTGGCGACGATGGTGCGCACCCACCAGTTCCACGCGATCACCGAAATCACCGTGCTTTCGCCGGACCATCCGCGGCTGCTGACGGTGATTGCCGGCGCCTGTGCCGCGGCCGGCGCCAACATCGTCGACGCCCAGATCTTCACGACCTCGGACGGCCGTGCGCTCGACACCATCCTCGTTAACCGCGAATTCGCCGTCGACGAGGACGAGATGCGCCGGGCGGCGAGCATCGGCAAGCTGATCGAGGATGTGCTTTCCGGCCGCAAGCGGCTGCCGGAAGTCATTGCCAGCCGCACCAAGGTGAAGAAGCGCACCAAGGCTTTCACGGTGACGCCGGAAGTGACGATCAGCAACACGCTGTCGAACAAGTTCACGGTCATCGAGGTCGAGGGCCTCGACCGTCCGGGCCTCTTGTCCGAGATCACCGCGGTGCTTTCCGATCTCTCGCTCGATATCGCCTCGGCCCACATCACCACCTTCGGCGAGAAGGTGATCGACACCTTCTACGTCACCGACCTCGTCGGCCAGAAGGTGACGAGCGAAAACCGTCAGATGAACATTGCCGCCCGCCTCAAGGCCGTCATGGCCGGCGAGGGTGACGAAGCACGCGACCGCATGCCGTCGGGCATCATCGCGCCGCCACCGGGCGTCTCCTCTCAAAGAGCGACAAAAGCCGAAACATGAGCCTGGTCAAGAAATTTGCAACTGTCGGTGGCGCGACGCTCGGAAGCCGGCTCTTCGGTTTCATCCGCGAAACCTTCATGGCGGCAGCCCTTGGCACCGGCCCGGTGGCCGACGCCTTCAACACCGCCTTCCGCCTGCCGAACACCTTCCGCCGCCTCTTTGCCGAAGGCGCCTTCAATTCCGCTTTCGTGCCGCTCTTTGCCCGGGAAATCGAGGCGAACGGCATGGATGGCGCGCGGCGTTTCTCCGAGGAGGTCTTTGGCGTCCTCTTCACCGTGCTGCTGTTCCTGACGATCGCGATGGAACTGACGATGCCCTTCATCGTCAGCAACCTGATCGCGCCCGGCTTTGCCGACGACCCGGAAAAGCTCGGCAGCACCATCGTCTTTGCGGCGATCATGTTCCCCTATCTCGCCTGCATGTCGCTGGCGGCGATGATGGCGGGCATGCTGAATTCGCTGCACCGCTATTTCGCCGCGGCAATCGCGCCGGTGTTTCTCAATTTCATCCTCATCGGCGTGCTCGGCTATGCCTGGTACGCGGGTCAGGACCCGATCGCGGTCGGCTACGGGCTTTCCTGGGGCGTCATGGCCGCCGGCCTGGTGCAGCTTGCGATCGTCTGGATCGCGGTGCGTGACGCCGGCATCAAGATCGGCCTTCGTCGTCCGAAGATGACCGCCAACGTGAAGCGCCTCTTGGTGCTGGCCCTGCCGGCGGCGATCACCGGCGGCATCACCCAGATCAACCTCCTGATCAACACCAACATCGCCTCGGCGCAGGAAGGCGCCGTTTCCTCGCTCGTCTATGCCGACCGCATCTACCAGCTGCCGCTCGGCGTCGTCGGCATCGCGGTCGCAACCGTGCTGTTACCGGAACTCGCCCGGGCGCTGCGCTCTGGCAATGTCAACGAGGCGTCGAACCTGCAGAACCGCTCCGTCGAGTTCACGCTGTTCTTGACGCTGCCGGCCGCTGCCGCATTGCTCGTCATGTCCGAGCCGATCGTCCGGCTGCTGTTCGAGCGCGGCAAGTTCTCGGCCGATTCGACCATCATCGTCGGTCATATCCTGGCAATTTACGGCCTCGGCCTGCCGGCTTTCGTGCTGATCAAGGCCTTCATTCCCGGCTTTTTCGCGCGCGAGGACACGCGCACGCCGATGATCTTCGCCGCCATCTCCGTTGTCGTGAACGTGTCCCTGGCGCTCACCCTGTTTCCGCGTCTCGGCGCCAGCGGCATCGCCACTGCCGAGATTGTTGCGGGCTGGGTGAACGCCGTCCTGCTCTTTGCGACACTCGTCTGGCGCGGCCATTGGGGCAGGGACATCCCGCTGCTCACCCGCATCCCGCGTCTCGTCATCGCGGCGGCGGGCATGGCGGCGGCGCTGTACTACGCTGTCGGCTGGTTCGCTTTCGAACTGTCCTCTGCCGCGTCCCTGCTGACGCGGACAACGACGCTGACGGGCCTGGTCGCAGTCGCCATGGTGATCTACTTCGCGCTCGCCTTCGGGCTCGGCGGCGCGAGCCTCGGCATGATCCGCCGCAACATCAAGCGGGGCGCGAAAGCGCCTGCGGAGCCTGCAGCAACGCCGGAGGCGGGTGACTGATGCGCCAGACCATCGCACGCATTGCCCTGGTCGTGCCGGACTACGACGCCGGCATCGCCTTCTACTGTGGCAAGCTCGGTTTCGATCTCGTGGAGGACACCGTTCTCGACGCCACCAAGCGCTGGGTTGTCGTCCGTCCCAAGGGGGCCGTCGAAACGGCGCTGCTGCTCGCCAAGGCTGACGGCGAGCGCCAGCAGGCGGCGATCGGCAACCAGACCGGCGGCCGGGTCGGCTTCTTCCTCTTCACCGACGATTTCGCCCGCGACCATGCGGCGATGCTGGCCGCCGGCGTCGTCTTTCTGGAGGCGCCGCGCCACGAGCCCTATGGCACCGTTGCCGTCTTCAGCGACCCGTTCGGCAACCATTGGGATCTCTTGCAGCCAGCGGCGTGAACCTGCAGTTCTCGACCTCTTGATTGCCTCCCGCCGCCCGTGCATAAGCCATGCCGTTAGCAACATGGGCCAGCAGGCCCTGGGGCCCTCCACCAGCCTATTGAGGACGACATGAACGAATTCAAGCCGCTCGTATTCTCCGGCGTTCAGCCGACGGGCAATCTCCATCTCGGCAATTATCTCGGCGCGATCCGCAAGTTCGTGGCGCTGCAGGAAAACAACGACTGCATCTACTGCGTCGTCGACCTGCACTCGATCACGGCCCAGCTCGTGCACGAGGACCTGAAGGGGCAGATCCGCTCGATCGCCGCTGCCTTCATCGCTTCGGGTATCGATCCGAAGAAGCATATCGTCTTCAACCAGTCGGCCGTGCCGCAGCACGCGGAACTCGCCTGGATCTTCAATTGCGTCGCCCGCATCGGCTGGATGAACCGCATGACGCAGTTCAAGGACAAGGCCGGCAAAGACCGCGAGAACGCCTCGCTGGGCCTGCTTGCCTATCCGAGCCTGATGGCGGCCGACATTCTCGTCTACCGCGCGACGCACGTTCCTGTCGGCGACGACCAGAAGCAGCATCTGGAGCTGACCCGCGATATCGCCCAGAAGTTCAACATCGACTTCATGGAGCATATCCGCAGCGCCGGCTACGGTGTCGACATGGTTGTCGGCGAAGAGCCGATCCATGCCTATTTCCCGCCGGTAGAGCCGCTGATCGGCGGTGCGACGCCGCGCGTCATGTCGCTGCGCGACGGCACCAAGAAGATGTCGAAGTCCGATCCGTCCGACCTGTCGCGCGTCAACCTGATGGACGACGCCGAGACGATCTCGAAGAAGATCCGCAAGGCCAAGACCGACCCGGATGCGCTTCCGAGCGAAGTCGATGGGCTGAAGGGGCGACCGGAAGCGGACAACCTCGTCGGCATCTATGCTGCGCTGTCCGACAAGACCAAGGAGCAGGTGCTTTCCGAATTCGGCGGGCAGCAGTTCTCCGTGTTCAAGCCGGCCCTGGTCGACCTCGCGGTCGAGGTTCTCGCACCGATCACCGCTGAGATGCGCCGCCTGATGGGTGACACCGCCCATATCGACGCGATCCTTAGGGACGGCGGCGAGCGGGCGCGGGCACGGGCGGAAAAGACGATGCGCGAAGTGCGCGAGATCATCGGCTTTTTGCAGTAAACTGATTGGGTCCGGGGAACGCCCGGACCCAATTTCATTTTGATGGTCGGCCTTCGCCAGCCGAAGTGAACCTCGACCGGAAAGCCTCGGGCACTTTTCCGTGTCCTCGTCCGAAACGCAAAAATCAGACCTTGCGGCGGCTCGCGCGGGATGTATTGTTCACCCTATGGTCTCGACCCGACTCTCTCGACTTGAAGGTCACCGCCGCAAATTCATGGCGGTGATAGACGATACCCCGGAATGCGGGCGCGCCGTGCATTATGCCGGCATGCGCGCCAAGAATTCCAATGGTGGCCTCGTCCTGCTCTATGTGATCGCCGACGGCGACTTCCAGCAATGGCTGGGGGTCGAGGAAATCATGCGTGCGGAAGCGCGCGAGGAAGCCGAGGCGACGCTCGCCAAGGTGTCCCAGTCGGTCCGCGAGCGGATCGGCATCGAGCCCGAGGTCGTCATCCGCGAGGGCACGGCCACCGAGCAGATCCACGCGGCGATCGAAGAGGATCGCGACATCGCCATTCTGGTTCTCGCAGCCGGTTCGGCGAAAGAGGGCCCCGGTCCGCTGGTGTCGTCCATTGCCGGCAAGGCCGCGGCCTTTCCGATCCCCGTCACGGTCATCCCCGATGCCCTGACGGACGAGGAGATCGACGCGCTCAGCTGACCTGCGTCGCTATGTGCCCTTGCGACCCGAGGGCCATGCTCCTATATTCTTTTGAATTATTCTAAAAAGCTGGGCGGATGCCGTTCCCGGCGAAACGGAGACAGACATGTTCATTCAGACCGAAGCCACGCCGAACCCGGCGACGCTGAAGTTTTTGCCGGGCAAGGTCGTCCTGGAAAACGGCACTGCCGAATTCCGCGACGAGGAAGAAGCACGTGCCGGCTCGCCGCTTGCGGCACGGCTGTTTTCGATCCCCGGCGTCACCGGCGTCTATTTCGGCTATGATTTCATCACCGTCAGCAAGGAAGGCCAGGAATGGCAGCACCTGAAGCCGGCGATCCTCGGTTCGATCATGGAGCATTTCATGTCCGGCCAGGCGATCATGGCCGGCAGCGGCCGCGCCGAGCAGGCCGACGAGGAAGACGAGTTCTTCGATGAAGGCGACGAGACGATCGTCGCCACGATCAAGGAACTCTTGGAAACGCGCGTGCGCCCGGCCGTCGCCCAGGATGGCGGCGACATCACCTTCCGTGGCTTCAAGGACGGCACTGTGTTCCTCAACATGAAGGGCGCCTGCTCCGGTTGCCCGTCGTCGACCGCGACGCTGAAGCATGGCGTGCAGAACCTGCTGCGCCACTTCGTGCCCGAGGTGGAAGCGGTCGAAGCCGTCTGATATCGGACGCCACCATTGGCGTCTCGCGTAGCGTAAGAATTGGCCGCAAAGCCACCTCGGCTTTGCGGTTTGTGGCGTCTTAGAGATCACAGCGTTGAAATGATTGTACTTGCGATCGACACGTCCGGTTCGGGCTGCTCCGTTGCCGTCTATGACAACGAAGCGGAAGCCGTGCTCGGGCGTTCCGGGGCCGATCTCGGCAAGGGACACGCCGAGCGGCTGATGGAGTTCGTCGACGAGGCACTGGCTACGGCCGGCCGATCGCTTTCCGATATCGACCGCATCGCTGTCACCGTCGGTCCGGGGTCATTCACCGGCATTCGTGTTGGCGTGGCGGCCGCCCGCGGCCTGGCGCTGGCGCTCGGCAAACCCGCCGTCGGCGTCTCGACGCTTGCGGTCGTGGCCGAGGGCATCCGTGCCGCATCGCCCGGCAAGGCCGTTCTCGTGGCCATCGATGCCAAGCGGGACGAAGTCTATCTCCAGGCTTTCGATGCGACGGGCGCTGCCATAGCAGAGCCCGAGGCGTTCTCCGTCGAGGCGGCGCGCGAACGATTTGCCGGTTTCGACGGCGTCATCGGCGGATCCGGCGCACATCTCGTCGCTGCCGACATGCCGCTCAAGCCCTCAGAACTCATCGATGTCGCCGCCGTCGCCGTGCTTGGTGCCGTTGCCGATCCAGCCTCGGCCAAGCCGCGTCCGCTATATCTCAGAGGCCCCGACGCCAAGCCGCAGGCGGGCTTCGCGATTGCCCGAGCATAGACCGAGATGAGCTTCACCGACTACTTCACCCGCCGCACCGAGTTCGACATCTTCCCCTTGGAGGAAGCGGACCTGATGGCCGCGGCGGCGCTGCACCGCCAGCGTTTCGCGTCCCCGTGGAGCGACGGCGAAATTCATGCGCTCCTCGTCCAGGAAACGGTGTTCGGCTTTGTCGCCCGGCAGACCAACGGCTCGTTCCGCCCGGCCTTCGGCGGGTTCGTCCTCTCGCGAGCCGTTGCCGGCGAGGCGGAAATCCTGACGATCGGCGTCGAGCCGCGTTATGCGCGCTCCGGTCTCGGCTGGAGGTTGATGCAGGCGGCCATGCGCGAAGCGCTGGTCAAGGGCTCCGAGGCGTTGTTCCTCGAAGTGGACGAGACCAATCAGCCGGCGATCGGGCTTTACCGCAAGCTCGGCTTCAACAAGGTCGGCGAACGCCGCGCCTATTACCAGGACAAAGCCGGCCAGCGGACCGCCGCGCTTGTCATGCGGCTCGATCTTCGCTAGTCCCAAGCGCTCACTCGGTTGCGCCAGGGATTTCTTTCCGGATGATCAATTGGCTACGGATTGCGATCTTCGCAGCGCTTCTGGCGCTGGTTTCGCTCGTGCTGATGCCGATTCAGGTCGTCTGCCTCTGGCTCGATCTGAAACCCCGGCGCCACCTGCCGCGTTATTGGCACCGGCTCGCCTGTTACCTTCTCGGCATCAAGGTGCGGGTCCATGGCATGGCGGACCGCCGCCGGCCGTTGCTGATCTGCGCCAACCATGCCTCCTGGAAGGACATCCTGGTCCTCTCGTCCATCGCTGATGTCGCCTTCGTCGCCAAGTCCGAGGTGAAGGGCTGGCCGGTCTTCGGCGTTCTCGCCCGGCTGCAGGCGTCGATCTTCGTCGAGCGTGAGCAGAAGCGCTCGACCGGCAAGCAGGTGAGCGAGATCGGCCAGCGCATGGCGGCCGGCGAAATCGTCGTTTTGTTTCCCGAGGGTACGACCTCGGACGGCAACCGCCTGCTGGAGATCAAGACCTCGCTTTTCGGCGCTGCCGCGTCGGCTGTGCCGCATTCGCCGACCGGGCTCGTACACGTGCAGCCGGTGGCGATCTCCTATACCGGCATTCACGGCATGCCGATGGGCCGGTTCAACCGACCGATCGCGGCCTGGCCGGGCGATACCGAACTGGTGCCGCATCTGCTGGGCATCCTGCGCGAAGGGGCGATCGAGGTCGACGTCGATTTCGGCGAGGCGATCGACTACGACAGGCACACCAACCGCAAGGAAGTGAGCCGCAAGATCGAACAGAGCATCCGCAGCATGCTGTCGGACCGGTTGCGCGGGCGGGCCTGAGACGTCTCGGGAAAGGCGGCCGCTGCCGAAAATACTTCAACTTCGGACCGGTTTGCACTAAGTAAGCCGCCATGACCCAGGAAACAGCCCTTCTGTCGACAACGCCCGCCATGGGCGACGAACGCGCGCCGGCCCGCAAGGTCTTCGTCAAGACCTATGGCTGCCAGATGAACGTCTATGACTCCGACCGCATGTCGGATGCATTGTCGCGCGATGGCTATGTCTCGACCGACGTGCTGGAAGATGCCGACTTCGTCCTCCTCAACACCTGTCACATCCGCGAAAAGGCGGCGGAAAAGGTCTATTCCGAGCTCGGCCGCCTGCGCGACCTGAAGAAGGCGAAAGCCGCCGAAGGCCGCGAAATGGTGATCGGCGTTGCCGGCTGCGTCGCGCAGGCCGAAGGCAACGAGATCCTGAGGCGTGCGCCCGCGGTCGATCTCGTCATCGGCCCGACCACCTACCACCGGCTGCCCGAGGCACTGAAGCGCGCGCGCAGCGGTGAACGGGTCGTGCAGACGGACTATGCCGTCGAAGACAAGTTCGAGCACCTGCCGGCGCCCGACAAGGCGAAGACCCGCGCCCGCGGCGTTACCGCCTTCCTGACGGTGCAGGAAGGTTGCGACAAGTTCTGCACCTTCTGTGTCGTTCCCTACACGCGCGGCTCCGAGGTTTCCCGCCCGGTCGCCCAGATCGTCTCGGAAGCGGAAAAGCTCGTCGAAGGCGGCGTGCGTGAAATCACCTTACTCGGCCAGAACGTCAACGCCTGGCACGGCGTCGGACCCGATGGCCGCGAATGGGGCCTTGGCGACCTGCTTTCGCGTCTCGGCGAGATCGAGGGCCTTGCCCGGCTGCGCTACACGACCAGTCACCCGCGCGATATGGACGACAGCCTGATTGAGGCGCACCGCTCGATGGCAAAGCTGATGCCCTACCTGCACCTGCCGGTGCAATCGGGCTCCGACCGCATCCTGAAGGCGATGAACCGCAGGCATACCGCCGCCGAGTATCTGGCACTGATTGCGCGCATCCGCGCGGTCCAGCCGGACCTCGCCTTGTCGGGCGATTTCATCGTCGGCTTCCCCGGAGAGACCGACGAGGACTTCGAGGACACCATGCGCCTCGTGGAAGCCGTGGGTTATGCACAGGCATTTTCGTTCAAATATTCGACGCGTCCCGGCACGCCGGGCGCCGAACTCGGCGACCAAATTTCCGAGGACGTGAAGGCCAAGCGCTTGGAAAAATTGCAGGCTTTGCTGTTTTCGCAGCAGCGGGCCTTCGCCGAGTCCTGCGTCGGTCGCGAAATCGACCTGCTTTTGGAGAAGGAAGGGCGCATGCCCGGCCAGCTCGTCGGGCGCTCGCCGTGGCTGCAGCCGGTGAATGTTGATGCAAAAGCATCGCAAATCGGTGACATTATCAAGGTGCGAATCATCAAGGCCGGGCCGAACAGCCTGTTTGCGGAGATGATCGGGTAAGGACCGAAAACAAGGAGCCTGAACCGCTTGAACGGACACGAATTGATCTCTTCATCCACGCGCCAGTCGAAAACCTCTGCGACAGACGCCAATCACTTCGTGCTGACCTTCGAGAACAATCGGTTCGCCAGCGAGCTCTTCGGCCAGTTCGACCAGAACCTGAAGCTTCTCGAAGAGCGGCTGCGCATCGACGCCCGACCGCGCGGCAATTCCGTAGCGATCTCCGGTGACGTCGTCGCCACCAACCAGGCGCGCCGTGCTCTCGATTATCTCTATGGACGATTGCAGGGCGGGGCTTCGATCGATACGTCTGATGTCGAGGGCGCGATCCGTATGGCGGTTGCCGCCGACGATCAGCTACAATTGCCGACCATGGAGCGTAAAGCCAAATTGACGATGGCGCAGATTTCGACGCGCAAGAAGACGATAGCAGCGCGCACGCCGACGCAGGATGCCTATATCCGTGCGCTGGAGCGGTCCGAGCTTGTCTTCGGCGTAGGCCCCGCCGGCACCGGCAAGACCTACCTCGCGGTTGCCCATGCCGCACAGCTGCTGGAGCGTGGCGTCGTCGACCGCATCGTGCTGTCGCGTCCTGCCGTCGAGGCGGGCGAGCGCCTGGGCTTCCTGCCGGGCGACATGAAGGAGAAGGTCGATCCCTATCTCCGGCCGCTCTACGACGCGCTCTATGACATGATGCCGGGCGACAAGGTCGAACGCGCCATTACCGCCGGCGTCATCGAAATCGCGCCGCTCGCCTTCATGCGCGGCCGCACGCTTGCCAATGCCGCCGTCATCCTCGACGAGGCGCAGAACACGACATCGATGCAGATGAAGATGTTCCTGACCCGTCTCGGCGAAAACGGCCGGATGATCGTCACCGGAGACCCGAGCCAGGTCGACTTGCCGCGCGGCGTGAAGTCGGGCCTCGTCGAAGCGCTGCAGATCCTCAGAGGGGTCGAAGGCGTCTCGGTCGTGCGCTTCAAGGACGTCGATGTCGTGCGTCATCCGATGGTGGCGCGCATCGTCAGGGCCTACGAGTCCCATACGGCCGTGCACGACGAAAGCGAGCAGGGCGACCGCTGAAAGCGGTCGCTGCGATCATGACGGCATTGGATATCCAGATCAGCGTGGAAGAGGGCAACTGGCCGGATGAGGGGGCGTTGCTCGCCTTCTCGTCGCCGGTGCTCGAGGCGGCGGCAGCCTTTCTGGCAACCGAAGAGAAGCAACCGCTGCCGAAAAATCCGCCGGAGCTTTCGCTCGTCTTTACCGACGACGCCTCCATGCGGGCAATCAACGCCGAGTGGCGCAATCAGGACAAGCCGACCAATGTGCTGTCCTTTCCCGCCTTTCCGGTGACGCCGGGCGCCATGCCCGGACCGATGCTTGGCGACATCATCGTCGCGAAGGAGACGCTCGAGCGCGAAGCGGTGGAACTCGAAAAGTCCTTCGATGCGCATCTGACGCATCTTCTCGTGCATGGATTCCTGCATCTTTTCGGTTATGATCATATGGAAGATGACGAAGCCGAAAGAATGGAAGGCCTGGAGACTCGCATTTTGGCGCGTCTTGGCTTATCTGACCCCTACGGGGATCGTACCCCGATTTAACAGTTTGGACCAATGAGCGACTTTAAAACACAGCCCGTCGCGCTGGCGACCGAGGAGGCAGATGCCTCCGGAGAGGCGGAGGCGGGCAGTAGTAGCACCGCCACTCGACACGAGGGCACGAAATCCACTTCCACCTTCTGGAGCCGGGCCGCGCGCCTCTTGCGCGGCGCAAGTCCATCGAGCCTGCGCGAGGATCTTGCTGACGCGCTTCAGACCGATGCCGACAGCAACACGGCTTTCTCGCCCGGCGAACGGGCGATGCTCAACAACATCCTGCGCTTCCGCGAGATCCGGGTCGAGGACGTCATGGTTCCGCGCGCCGATATCGAAGCGGTCGACCAGAGCATCACCATCGGCGAGTTGATGGTGATCTTCGAGGAGTCCGGCCGCTCGCGCATGCCGGTCTACAGCGAAGGCCTCGATGACCCTCGCGGCATGGTCCACATTCGCGACCTGCTGTCCTATGTCACGAAGCAGGCCCGCAATCGCCGCCGCAACGGCAAGGCGCAAGCCCAGGCATCGACGGCGGCCGCGTCCGAAAAGGCGCCGCGCTCGCCCAAGGCAAGCTTCGACCTTTCGCGCGTCGATCTCGGCAAGTCGCTGGAGGAGGCGGGCATCGTCCGCCAGCTCCTCTTCGTGCCGCCCTCGATGCTGGCGTCCGACCTGATGCAGCGCATGCAGGCCGCCCGCATCCAGATGGCGCTCGTCATCGACGAATATGGCGGAACCGATGGTCTCGTCTCGCTCGAAGACATCGTCGAGATGGTCGTCGGTGATATCGAGGACGAGCACGACGACGACGAAGTGATGTTTGCGCGCACGTCGGACGACGTGTTCGTCGCCGACGCCCGCGTCGAGCTGGAAGAGATCGCCGCGGCGATCGGCCGCGATTTCGACGTGCGCGAACAACTCGAGGACGTCGACACCCTCGGCGGCCTGATCTTCGCCTCGCTCGGCCGCATTCCGGTGCGCGGCGAAGTCGTCCAGGCCATTCCGGGCTTCGAGTTCCAGATCCTCGACGCCGACCCGCGCCGCGTGAAGCGTGTGCGCATCATGCGCAAGCGCCCGCCGGCCCGCCGCCGCGTCCTGCGGCCGGAGGGCGAGACCGCTTCGGAAACTGGTCCGGTCAATCTCAACAATGGCGCTGCCGCCTCCGAGGCAACGGCGGGCGAGCACTGATCGTCCGGTTCCCGCGCGTTTCATGCGCGCGGGTAATCTCCTCCATCCATCCGTGATGTCTCCGAGCCGGTGGCGTAGGCACCGTTGCCAAGCCGGAACACCTTGCCTCGCCCCCTAATCCGGCCCCGAAAGGGGACAAGAAGCCGGTTTTTTGGAAGACTGGCGCCGATTGATTCGGGTGTTGTTTCGTTCCTCCGCCGTGGCAGGCGGCGGGATCGACTGGAGGCTGCATGGTAAGACTGGCTGGCAGGGTGATGCTTCTTTCCGGGTTCCCCCGGGCTTTGCTCGCTTTCTTCGCGGGGCTTATCGCGGTTCTGGCGCAGCCGCCCTTCGGCATCTTCGCCTTTGCATTCGTTGCTTTTCCGATCCTCGTCTGGCTGCTCGACGGCGCGACCGGAAACCCGGAGGGCGGCGTCGTCAGGCGGCTCTGGCCCGCGGCGGTCGTCGGTTGGTGGTTCGGTTTCGGCTACTTCCTCGGTGGTCTGTGGTGGCTCGGCAACGCGCTGCTCGTCGAGGCGGATGAGTTTGCCTGGGCGCTGCCCCTTGCCGTCGTCGGCCTGCCGGCCTTTCTTGCGCTCTTCTACGCCCTGGCGACGCTGATTGCCCGCCTGTTCTGGTCCGACGGCATCGGACGCATTGCCGCCCTTGCCCTGGGCTTCGGCCTTTGCGAATGGCTGCGCAGCTTTCTCTTCACCGGCTTCCCCTGGAATGCGATCGGCTACGCCGCCATGCCGATGCCGCTGATGATGCAGTCGGCAAGCGTCGTCAATCTTTCGACCATCAACATGCTCGCCGTCTTCGTCTTTGCCGCTCCCGCTTTGATCGCGACGGGCAGGGGAAGCCGGATCGGCCTGGCGGTCGCGGTCCTGCTTTTTTCCGCCCATGTGGGCTTCGGTTTCTACCGCCTGGCACAGCCGGCGCCGGCTTCGCCCGAGCCGCCGCTGACCGTGCGCCTCGTCCAGCCGGTGATCGACCAGGCGAAGAAGCTCGACGATGGCGAGCGCGCTGCGGTGTTCGAGGAGCATCTTGCGTTGACCGCCGTCGCGCCTGAGAAAGAGAGCAAACGGCCGGATATCGTCGTCTGGCCGGAGACGTCGATCCCCTTCATCCTCACCGACAATCCGGACGCCCTGGCGCGCATCGCCGAAGTGCTTGACGACGACCAGGTGCTGATCGCCGGCGCCGTGCGCGTGGAGGATGCCGGCGCCGGCCTGCCGCCCCGCTACTACAACTCGATTTATATGATCGACGGTCGGGGCCAGATCATCGGCGCTGCCGACAAGGTGCATCTGGTACCCTTCGGCGAATATCTGCCTTTCGAGAGCCTGCTGTCTTCCTGGGGGCTGAGCTCGGTCGCCGCTTCCATGCCAGGTGGCTTTTCCGCTGCGAAAAGTCGTTCGCTGCTGACGCTGCCCGGCGGCCGCACGCTCTACCCGCTCGTTTGTTACGAGGCGATCTTCCCGGACGAGATCGATGGGACCGCGCGCCGCGCCGACGCGCTTCTCAATATCACCAACGACGCCTGGTTCGGAGATACGCCGGGCCCGCGCCAGCATTTCCACCAGGCACAATTGCGCGCCGTTGAAACTGGTACCCCCCTTGTCCGCGCGGCCAACAGCGGTATATCAGCAATTGTTGATGCACGTGGGGTTTTAATGGTAGGATTATCCTACAATTATAGGGGAGTGGTCGACACACTTCTGCCGGGAAGGATGCCTACCCCGTTAGACGACGCTATGCGAAGCCGCGTTTTCTGGCTGGGTGCGATCTTCCTCCTTCTGGTTGCAGTGTTTTCGCGTGTTGGTTTTAATATTAGGAAGAATTGACCTAAAACCCCTAAAATTGCATAGTGGTCCGCACCATCGTCCTTGTTGTGGTGGCTTTGTTCGATCACCCTGGCGGACGCCTCGGTGAGCGGAGTTCTCATGCCGGGCGATGGATTAACGAAACAGCGTGTTTGGGAACGCAGATATGATCGAAAACAAGAAGAAGCCGAATCCGATCGACATTCATGTCGGAAGTCGGATTCGTCTTCGCCGTACGATGCTTGGCATGAGCCAGGAGAAGCTCGGCGAAAGTCTGGGGATCACCTTCCAGCAGATCCAGAAGTACGAGAAGGGCACGAACCGCGTCGGCGCCAGCCGGTTGCAGAACATTTCAGGCATCCTGAACGTTCCGGTTTCCTTCTTCTTCGAGGATGCCCCGGGCGATAACGCTGCCGGTCAGCCCGGCATGGCAGAGGCTTCCAGCTCGAACTACGTCGTCGATTTCCTGTCGTCCTCCGAGGGGCTGCAGCTCAACCGCGCTTTCGTCAAGATCACCGACCCGAAGGTTCGCCGCCGGCTCGTCGATCTCGTCAAGGCACTCGCTGCGGAAGCAGAAAGCGAATAGTTCCAACGTTCCCCGTCGGGACTTGAAAACAAAGCGGCCATTGTGCCGCTTTTTTCTTGCGCGCCTTCCCCCGGCGCATCAAAGTGATTGGCCCCGATGGCGATATAAAGATATATTTATGTCGTTGTGTGCTTGTTTTTCGGTCGCAAAACCACTAACACCGTGCCAGCGCTTTTTCTTCATTGAGGGGACTTCCCGCATGCGTGCAAACTACCTATTCACGAGTGAATCCGTAGCCGAAGGTCATCCGGACAAGGTGTGTGACCGTATCTCCGACGAGATCGTGGATCTGGTCTACCGCGAAGCGGCCAAGACCGGCGTCGATCCCTGGGGCGTGCGTATCGCCTGCGAGACGCTGGCGACCACCAACCGCGTTGTGATTGCCGGCGAAGTGCGCCTGCCGCCGAGCCTTCTGAAGAAGGACAAGGACGGCAACGACGTCATCAACCCCTCGAAGTTCAAGTCCGCCGCCCGCAAGGCGATCCGCGAGATCGGCTATGAGCAGGACGGCTTCCACTGGAAGACGGCGAAGATCGACGTGCTCCTGCACTTCCAGTCCGCCCACATCGCTCAGGGCGTCGACAGCGCCGCCGACAAGCAGGGCGAAGAAGGTGCCGGCGACCAGGGCATCATGTTCGGCTACGCCTGCCGCGAAACCGCTGAGCTCATGCCGGCGCCGATCTACTATTCGCACCGCATCCTCAACCTGCTCGCCGCTGCGCGCAAGAAGGGCGAAGGCGAAGTCGCCAAGCTCGGCCCGGATGCCAAGAGCCAGGTTACCGTACGCTACGTCGACGGCAAGCCGACGGAAGTCACCTCGATCGTTCTGTCGACGCAGCACCTCGACGACAGCTGGGATTCCGCCAAGGTTCGCTCGGTTGTCGAGCCCTATATCCGCGAAGCGCTCGACGATCTGAAGATCGCCGACGATTGCACCTGGTACATCAACCCGACCGGCAAGTTCGTCATCGGCGGTCCTGACGGCGACGCCGGCCTCACCGGCCGCAAGATCATCGTCGACACCTACGGCGGTGCCGCACCGCATGGCGGCGGCGCGTTCTCGGGCAAGGACACGACCAAGGTCGACCGTTCGGCTGCCTATGCCGCCCGCTACCTGGCAAAGAACGTCGTTGCGGCCGGTCTCTCGGACCGCTGCACGATCCAGCTTTCCTACGCCATCGGCGTCGCCCAGCCGCTGTCGATCTATGTCGACCTGCACGGCACCGGCAAGGTTTCGGAAGATCAGGTCGAACACGCGATCCGCCAGACGATGGACCTGTCGCCGACCGGCATTCGCCGTCATCTCGATCTCAACAAGCCGATCTATGCCAAGACGTCCGCCTATGGCCACTTCGGCCGCAAGGCCGGCCGTGACGGTTCTTTCTCCTGGGAGAAGATCGACCTGGTCAAGCCGCTGAAGGCTGCGATCGAGCAGAGTGGCGCCGTCAACGGCCGGGCTGCCGCCTAATCAAGGCGTCGGCGTGGCGTGTACTGCACGTTTCCTTTGATCGTAACCGACTAAAGGACAAAAACATGCAGCACTTTAAAGTGCTACAGCGACCTTTGCGCGTCTCACAAGACGCGCGGCGCTGTAGTGCCGCGCATTGAAGATAGCGCAGCGGCCTGCTATCAGGCGTTTGCGAAAATCAGGGCGGGCGCTCCGGCAAGGAGCGCCCGCTTCGTTCATTTTGATTTTGGGTTGCCTTGATCCGAGATCAGCGTGACCAAGGGACAAGGACATGACCGAACCGCGCCGTGCCAGAGCAACCGAGGCCTTCTTCGGCCGCCGCAAGGGCAAGCCGCTGCGCGAGCGGCAGGCGACGCATCTGGAAACCGTACTGCCGACGCTGAAGCTTGACCTTTCGAGCGCGGCTCCGGCCGATCTGAAGACGCTCTATCCTCAGGTCGTCGACCGCATGCGCCTCGAAATCGGCTTCGGCGGCGGCGAGCACCTGATCCACCGCGCGGCCGAAGCGCCGTCGACGGGCTTTATCGGCGTCGAACCCTTCGTCAATTCCATGGCCAAGCTCGTCGGCCACATCGAGGCGCGCGGCGTCAGCAACATCAGGCTCTACGACGACGACGCCACCCAGGTGCTCGACTGGCTGCCGGCTGCGTCGATCGACCAGATCGATCTGCTCTATCCGGACCCGTGGCCGAAGCGCAAACACTGGAAGCGCCGCTTCGTCTCCAAGGTCAATCTCGACCGCTTCGCCCGCGTGTTGAAGCCCGGTGGCCTGTTCTGCTTCGCCTCGGATATCGATACCTACGTCAACTGGACTCTGTTGCACTGCCGCGATCACGCAGCCTTCGAGTGGACGGCAGAGAAGGCTTCCGATTGGCTGACGCCCTATGAGGGGTGGCCGAGCACGCGCTACGAGGCCAAGGCACGCAGGGAAGGGCGCAGCTCCGCCTATCTCACCTTCCGGCGCGTCTAAAGCAATTCCAGGAAAAGTGCGAAGCGGTTTTCCGTCCGGAATTGCGGACTAGAAGCTTAATTCCAGGAAAAGTGCGAAGCGGTTTTCCGTCCGGAATTGCGGACTAGAAGCTTAATTCCAGGAAAAGTGCGAAGCGGTTTTCCGTCCGGAATTGCGGACTAGAAGCTTAATTCCAGGAAAAGTGCGAAGCGGTTTTCCGTCCGGAATTGCGGACTAGAAGCTTAATTCCAGGAAAAGTGCGAAGCGGTTTTCCGTCCGGAATTGCGGACTAGAAGCTTAATTCCAGGAAAAGTGCGAAGCGGTTTTCCGTCCGGAATTGCGGACTAGAAGCTTAATTCCAGGAAAAGTGCGAAGCGGTTTTCCGTCCGGAATTGCGGACTAGAAGCTTAATTCCAGGAAAAGTGCGAAGCGGTTTTCCGTCCGGAATTGCGGACTAGAAGCTTAATTCCAGGAAAAGTGCGAAGCGGTTTTCCGTCCGGAATTGCGGACTAGAAGCTTAATTCCAGGAAAAGTGCGAAGCGGTTTTCCGTCCGGAATTGCGGACTAGAAGCTTAATTCCAGGAAAAGTGCGAAGCGGTTTTCCGTCCGGAATTGCGGACTAGAAGCTTAATTCCAGGAAAAGTGCGAAGCGGTTTTCCGTCCGGAATTGCGGACTAGAAGCTTAATTCCAGGAAAAGTGCGAAGCGGTTTTCCGTCCGGAATTGCGGACCAGAAGATCAATTCCAGGAAAAGTGTGAAGCGGTTTTCCGCTCAAGCTTGCGTCGCTCTCAGGGGCGACGGCTTCCATTCAGGCATCACGTTGCCGCCGTCGTCGACGGTAGCCCGATCAGTGCAGCGTGACTGTCTTCAGATCGTCCTCGGCCGCCTTGAAGAAGGTGCTGGAACGGTTGTCGGTGAGGAGGATCGGCGTGCCGTCGGCGCCGAAGAGTGCCCAGAGGTCGATACCCGGTCCCATCTCCGGTGCTTCCGGGAAGCAGCGCGAGACCTCTTCCGAACGCATTTTCCGGATGTAGCCGACTTCGCCTTCGCCGAGATGCGCGAGGTCGTTCTTCGACAGTGACGAGCTGATGTCTTTCAGTCCCATGGTGACACTCCGTGGTCGCCGGTGAGGGGAAAATCCCGCCGGTTATCCTACTCTGGGACTGAAATGTTAATTTTCTTTACCATACGCACCGGTTCGGGACGAACGAGATCGACCGAGAGCAGGCCGTTGCGCAGTTCAGCGCCGAGCACCTTCATGCCGTCGGCGAGAACGAAGGTGCGCTGGAACTGGCGCGCGGCGATGCCGCGGTGCAGATAGTCGCGGTCGCCGTTGTCGATCTGCCGGCCGCGGATGACGAGCTGGTTTTCTTCGGTGGTGACTTCGAGGTCTTCGTCGGAAAAGCCGGCCACCGCCAGCGTGATGCGCAGGCGTTCCGGCGCATCGGACGATTCGTCGCCGCGGATGCGCTCGATATTGTAGGGCGGGTATCCGTCGTTGCCCTTGGCGATGCGCTCAAGGGTCTTTTCCATCGTATCGAAACCCAACAGCAGCGGGCTCGTAAAAGGCGTAATTCGGCTCATTCTTCAAGTCCTTGCGAGATCAAGCGACCGTTGTTCGGACCTGCCTTGCAGCATCCTTTCCGCAATATGGTAGCTGTGCGCAATGAGTGCAAGCCGCTTGCCTCCGGCGTGCACGCAAATCATAGTCCGCTCTCGCAGAATCCGGGAATGGGACAGAGGAACGCCAGGACGTTTGCCCCCGCCCCGGTCCCAATGCATGGTATCGATCGCGCCTTGTTCGGGTCGGATCGACCCGAACAACGTGATCCAGGGAGGACGAGAAAGTGCCTGTGCCGAGAAAGATAATTATAGACACCGACCCCGGGCAGGACGACGCCGCCGCCATCATGCTCGCTTTCGGCAGCCCGGAAGAGATCGATCTTCTCGGCATCACCGCTGTCGCCGGCAACGTGCCGCTGGCCTTGACGGCCCGCAACGCGCGTATCCTGTGCGAGCTCTGTGACCGGCCGAAGGTTAGGGTGTTCTCGGGCGCCGACAAGCCGATTGCCCGCCCGCTGGTGACCGCCGAACACGTCCACGGCAAGACCGGTCTCGACGGCCCGGAGCTTGCCGAGCCGACGATGAAGCTCGAGGAGCAGCATGCGGTCGACTTCATCATCGAGACGCTGCGCAACGAGGCAGAAGGCACCGTGACGCTCTGCACGCTCGGTCCGCTGACCAACATCGCGCTGGCGCTTCAGAAGGCGCCTGACATCGCCCCGCGGGTCAAGGAACTGGTGATGATGGGTGGCGGCTTCTTCGAAGGCGGCAACATCACGCCCGCCGCCGAGTTCAACGTCTACGTCGACCCGGAAGCCGCCGACATCGTTTTCCGTTCGGGCATTCCGATCGTGATGATGCCGCTTGACGTCACCCACCGGGTGCTGACCCACAAGGCGCGCGTCCAGAAGATCCGCGACATCGGCAGCCGCCCGGCGATCGCCATGGCCGAAATGCTCGAATTCTTCGAACGCTTCGATATCGAGAAATATGGCAGCGACGGCGGCCCGCTGCACGACCCGACCGTCATTGCCTATCTGCTGCGTCCCGAGCTTTTCACCGGCCGGGATTGCAACGTCGAGATCGAAACCAAGTCGGAGCTCACGGCCGGCATGACCGTCGTCGACTGGTGGCAGGTCACCGGCCGGCCGCACAACGCCAAGGTCATGCGCTTCGTCGACGACCAGGGCTTCTTCGATCTTCTGACGGAACGCTTGGCACGCATCTGAGCTTCGGCTCGATCATCGTAGTCCAAACAAAAACGGCGCCCCGAGAGGCGCCGTTTTCTTTTCTCGTTCCGTTGATCAGAACTCTTCCCAGTTGTCCTGGGCAAGCGCGTTGGCGCCGGAGGTCTGGGTCAGCACCCGCTGCGTCGAAGCCGAGTAGTTGCTTCGCGCTGGGGTCGCCGCCGGAGCGGGCCGCGCCTCGCGGGCGGGAGCCGGGACCGGAGCGGGGCGTTCAGCCGCGCGCATGCGCTCGGCCGTGCCGCGTAGCATTGCCGCCGAGGACGGTTGGGCCGATGCGGTTGCCTGCGCGACCCGGAAGCGCGAAACGAGCGTGTTCAGCGTGCGGGCTTCTTCGTTGAGCGCCATGCCGGCCGCGGTCGTTTCCTCGACCATGGCGGCGTTCTGCTGGGTTACCTGGTCCATCTGGTTGACGGCAGAGTTGATCTCCTTCAGGCCGACGGCCTGTTCCGAAGCGGAGCTGGAGATCTGGCGGATGAGGCCGTTGATCTGCACCACCTGTTCGGCGATCTTTTCGAGCGCGCCGCCCGCCTTGCCGACGAGATCGACACCTTCGCGCACCTGGCCGGCCGAGGTGTTGATCAGCGTCTTGATCTCCTTGGCGGCGTTCGCCGAGCGCTGGGCGAGTTCGCGCACTTCCTGGGCGACGACGGCAAAACCCTTGCCGGCTTCACCTGCACGCGCCGCTTCGACGCCGGCATTGAGCGCCAGAAGGTTGGTCTGGAAGGCGATTTCGTCGATGACGCCGATGATGCGGCTGACTTCGTGCGAGGACTGCTCGATGCCTTTCATCGCGGCAATCGCCTTCTGCACCACTTCGCCCGACTGTCCGGCGTCGCTGCTGGCCACTTCCACCGATTTGGCGGCGACCTTGGCGTTTTCGGCGCTGGCGTTGACCTGCGAGGTCAGCTCGTCGAGGGCCGCTGCGGTTTCTTCCAGGCTTGCAGCCTGCTGTTCGGTGCGGTGAGACAGGTCGTTGGCGGCGCTGCTGATTTCGCTGGTGCCGTTGCCGATGTTGACGACCGAATGGTTGACGGTGCGGATCGTCTCTTCGAGGCTTTCCATCGTCGCATTGAAGTCGCGCTTGAGCTGCGCGTATTCGCCCGGGAAATCGTCGGTGATGCGGAACGCGAGATCGCCGGACGACAGATGCGAGAGACCCTTGCCGAGGCGGGCGACGATGTCGCGCTGAAGCGCGCTCGATTCGGCGCGCTCGGTTTCCGAGCGGCCGCGTTCGCGCTCGGCCTGTTCGCGCTCATGGCGGGCTTCGCCTTCGAGGCGCTTGGTGTCGGCAAGCTGATGGCGGAAGCCTTCGAGCGCCTTGGCGACTTCGCCGGTTTCGTCGGAACGATCCTGGCCGGCGATCGCCTTGGTGTAGTCACCGTGGCTGAGATCGTTCACGTCCTTGACGAGGCTTGCCAGCGGCTTCTGCACGAAACCACGAACGGCGAGATAGAGACCGAGCAGCACGGCGCCGAGCACGACGAGGCCGCCGACGATCATCATGTAGGTCTGGTCCTTGACCGGCGCGTTGATCGCGGTGCGCGGCACGTCGACGAGCACGATCCAGCTGGTGTTCACGCCGGAGAGGGCGAACGGATAGACGAGACGGTCGAAGGGCTCGTTGCCGTCGTAAGAGAGGTTGGAGATAATGCCCGGCTTGCCCGAGGCCAGCGCGTTCTTGACGACGTCGTTGCCTTCGCCGTCATATTCCTTGAGCAGAAGGTCCGGGATCGGCGCGACCAGCCATTTGCCGCTCTGCGACAGGAGGTAGACGCGGCCCGTGTCGAAGGGCTTCAGCTTCGCCAGGCCCTCGCCGAGCGAGGCGAGCGAAATGTCGACGCCGGAGACGCCGATCAGCTTGCCGTTCGACATGACCGGATAGGCGATCGAGCTCATCGCGGTCGGAACGTCTGTCCCTTCGGCAGTATAGGGCTGGGTGATGGCGCCCTTGCCGCTCTTGGCTGCGAGAGCATACCACTCGGCCGGATAGTCGGCCCGGAAGGTGGAGTACTGGATTTCGTTGTTGCGGGTCTTCGACCAATAGGGCGTGAAGATGCCGAGGTCGTTGCCGCCCAGTTCCTTGTTGTTGACGACGTCTTCCTGGCGGCCGTCGAAAGCCTTGGGCTCCTCCGCGAACCAGCTGCCGAAGGCAAAGGGGTTCTGCTCGAGGTTCGCCCTCAAGACGTTGATCACCCCGGTGCGCTCCATCGACTTTTCGGCATGCGCGCGGCCGACGACACCGGCCATCGAACGGGCAGCACTCGCAAGCTCGCCGATGTCGCCGGCGATGTCGGAGGCGATTGCGCGGGCTTCGCCACTTGCCTGTTCGAGGACCAGCGTTTCGACGCGGTCCTGGGTCTGGGAGATGAGAACGAAATTCGAGGCAAGCAGGACAAGTGCGATCGTGCCGCCTGTCACCGCGATCAGTTTGGTCGCCAGCGATTTGGCTTGGAACTTGAACATGAAATCCTCACGTGCTGGGAGGTCCGCAGGCGCTCGCCTGCGGTGGACGCATTTCGCAATGGGGGTGAACTCCATCATGGAGCGTCAGATGCCGACCGGCATGTTGGAGGCGACCGGGCGCTTAGGCCGGTTTTCTCAGGGTCCTGAATAGACTGGAGAATCTTAAAATAGGGCCAACACGGACGCTATTTCACGCCTCGCTTGCATAAAATTGCGCGCAAAGTTTTACCTCCGCGACATCGGCTGTCCGGATTGCGCAAGCGGCGGTTTGTTGAGTCGAAAGAAGCACCAATACAGATCGTCGAAAGAAAAAGTGCGAACGGTTTCCCGTCCGCACCAAGCTCTCTGCGTGCAACCCGCTGCATCCGCGAATTCGGTGCCGATCCGGCCGCGGGGCGTTGCGCGCCTAGACGCGTGCCGCCACGTCCGAAGCAAGCGGGATCGAGGGCTGCGCGCCGCTCTTCAGGCAGGCGAGAGAGCCGGCGACCGCGGCACGGCGCAGAGCGTCGGGGAAGGCGATGCCGGCATCGAGGCTGGCTGCAAGATAGCCGCAGAAGGTGTCGCCGGCGCCGACCGTGTCGACCGGCTCGATCTTCAGGCCCTTGGCGCGCTGGATCTCGCCCTCGTGCACGGCGATCACGCCTTCGGCGCCGAGCGTGACGATGACCGTCTGGCCGGTCTCGGCATGAAGTGCCTTCATTGCCGCTTCGCGCTCCGCACTGCTGATGCCGCTCTTGCCGGCAAGAAGCTCGAATTCTGTCTCGTTGGCGATGACGATATCGGCCATGCGGCCGAGGCGGGCCGCCTCCGGCGTCAGCGGCGCGATGTTGATGACCGAGCGCACGCCCTTCTGCTTGGCCGCAGTGAGCGCCTTCTCGACCGAGGCCGCCGGAATTTCGAGCTGCAGCATCAGCGTGTCGCCGGGCTTCATGCCATCAACGGCCGTGACCGCATCGGCCTCATCGACCGTCGCATTGGCGCTGGCGACGACGACGATGACGTTTTCGCCGTCACCGCCGACCAGGATATGGGCGGTGCCGGTCGGCTCGTCGACAGTCTTGGTCAGCGACAGGTCGGCGCCTGCGCCCTTCAGCAGTTCCAGTGCGCCCTCGGCAAAGCTGTCGGCGCCGACCGCGCCCGCCATCTTGACCGTTGCTCCGGCGCGCCGCGCGGCGAGCGCCTGGTTTGCGCCCTTGCCGCCGGCGGCGGTCGAGAAGCTCGTGCCGGCAACGGTTTCGCCGGGCTTCGGGAGGCGTGCGGTGGTGGCGATCAGATCCATGTTGATGGACCCAAAAACAGTAATCATGTGAAATTGTCCTGTCGGCTTTGCGAATTGGGCCGGAGAGTGCCCGACAGCCTCAGTCCTCGTCAACCACCCGCAGGCGCAATTGCCCGACGCGGTTGTCGACCGCAGCACGCTGATCACCCGCGTCCCGGGGGACACCCTCGGCCTCGAGTTCGAGCGCCTCGATCTTGGCACCGCGGCGGGTGAGCTTGCTGGAGGAAACGAGGATATCCTCGACATCCTTCTGGCTCATGGCGAAATGGCCCTGAAGCTTGCGTACGCGCTCGTCAAGACGGCCGAGGTCCTCCATCAGCCTGATGACTTCGCCCTGGATCAGATGCGCCTGCTCGCGCATGCGCGCATCCTTGAGGATCGCCTGGATCACCTGGATCGATAGGAGCAACAGCGACGGCGAGACGATGACGATCCGCTGGCGGTGCGCCTTTTGAACGATCGCTTCGAAATGCTCGTGGATCTCCGCGA
Organism: Ensifer adhaerens; assembly: GCF_002007205.1. Lineage (GTDB taxonomy): Bacteria > Pseudomonadota > Alphaproteobacteria > Rhizobiales > Rhizobiaceae > Ensifer > Ensifer adhaerens_D. The sequence goes on along the minus strand of NZ_LAZS01000006.1, from coordinate 713,664 downwards.
AGATCGATTCCGACGGCACGAAGAGGAAGGCGGTGTCCTGCGTTTCGCCTGGTATCAGATACTTGCTGGCGATATCGCGCACATGCGTTTCCATGTCGCGGCGGAAGAGCTGTGCGATCTGTAGCCGGCGTTCCGGGCTCGGCGCGTCACGCATCGCGTTCCAGGCTTCGAGCGGAAACTTGGCATCGATGACCAGCGGCGGCTGGCCGTTCGGCATGCGGATGGTGCAGTCGGGCCGCGCGCCGTTCGACAGCGTCGCCTGGAACTCGAAGGCGCCCATCGGCAAACCGTCGGCGATGATCGCCTCCATGCGCGACTGGCCGAAAGCACCGCGCGTCTGCTTGTTGGAAAGAATCGCCTGAAGCCCGGCCATGTCCTTGGCAAGCGCCTGAATGTTGTTCTGGGCGGTGTCGATGACCGCGAGGCGCTCCTGCAGCCGCCTAAGGTTCTCGTGCGTCGCCTTGGTCTGTTCGGTGATCGAGGCGCCGATGCGGTGGGTCATGCCGTCGATGCGCTGGCTGAGTGTCTGGTTGAGCTCCGCCTGCCGCGCCCCGAACACCTCGGCCATGGCCGCGACCCGCCCTTGCATCTCTGTCTGGGCGGCCAGCAGCATCGCCATCTGTTCCTGCCGCTCGTCGTCGCGGGTATCGCGCCGGCGGGAAAATGCCATCAGAAGAGCAACCACGACCACAAGGCCGGCGGCAATCACGAGGTGGCCCAGCGTGATCGGCAAGGTGCCGACGAAAAACAACGGCTGGGCAAAGGGTAGAGGCGCAGGTTCCATGCGCCAAACCTAACAGATTCTCTCGCGAAGTGTAGATCAAAACAAGAACATTCGGCCGATGCAGTTAACGCGGGCCGCTGCAGCAAGGGCTGCTGCGGGTGGCAAGGCAATTTCCTTGCACGCCGACGGAAAGATCGGCTATGGGAGCAACATGACGATCAAGCCGCTTATCATCCTTCCCGATCCTGTGCTTCGCCAGGTTTCCACGCCGATCGAAACCATCGACGCGGACGTCCGCCGTCTGGCCGACGACATGCTCGAAACCATGTACGATGCGCCCGGTATCGGCCTTGCCGCGATCCAGATCGGCGTCGCCAGGCGCATGCTGGTGCTCGACGTTTCGAAGGAGGGCGACGAGAAGTCGCCGCTCGTCTTCATCAATCCCGAGATCGTCTCGTCTTCCGACACCTATTCGGTTTACGAGGAAGGCTGCCTGTCGATCCCGGATTATTATGCCGAGGTCGAGCGCCCGGCGACCATCACCGTCAAGCACCTTGACCGCGACGGCAAGGAACAGACGATCGAGGCCGATGGCCTGCTCGCGACCTGCCTGCAGCACGAGATCGATCACCTGAACGGCGTTCTGTTCATCGATCACATCTCCAAGCTCAAGCGCGATATGGTGATCCGCAAGTTCACCAAGGCCGCCAAGACGCGCGGCGCCAAGGCGATCTGAGCCTTCGATCGTGAGCGATCGCGTAAATCGCGAGCGTTCGATTTGAAGGCGGGACCCATTGAACAAATCCGGGAAAAGCCTGAGACGGCTTTCCCGGAATTGTGCTGTTTCAGAGATTGAGATCATTTCGCCGCTTGCTGCATGAAGTGATCTGAAAGGACGGAGTTACCGCCTTGTCGCTTCGCATCATCTTCATGGGTACACCGGAATTCTCGGTACCGACGCTGGCGGCACTCGCCGAGGCCGGCCATCAGATCGTTGCCGTCTATACCCAGCCGCCAAGGCCGGGCGGCCGCCGTGGGCTCGACCTGCAGAAATCGCCGGTGCATCAGGCAGCCGAACTCCTGGGCATTCCCGTGCTGACGCCTGTCAACTTCAAGGACGAAGCGGATCGCCAGGCCTTCCGGGACTTCGATGCCGATGTCGCCGTCGTCGTCGCCTATGGCCTGCTTCTGCCCGAGGCAATCCTCACCGGCACCAAGCTCGGCTGCTACAACGGCCACGCCTCGCTGTTGCCGCGCTGGCGCGGTGCGGCCCCCATCCAGCGCGCCGTCATGGCCGGCGATCATCAGACCGGCATGATGGTGATGAAGATGGACAAGGGGCTGGACACCGGCCCCGTCGCCCTCACTAAGGCCGTCCAGATCGGCGAGACGATGACGGGGGGCGAATTGCACGATCGCCTGATGCAGGTCGGCGCCACCTTGATGAAGGAAGCGATGGCCAGGCTCGAAGCCGGCGATCTGCCGCTGACCGCGCAGCCCGACGAGGGTGTCGTCTACGCCCAGAAGATCAGCAAGACGGAAACCCGCATCGATTTCGCCCGAAGCGCCCGCGAGGTGCACGACCATATCCGCGGCCTGTCGCCGTTCCCGGGCGCCTGGTTCGAGCTCGAAATCGCCGGCAAGCCGGAACGCATCAAAGTTCTGAACTCGGAACTGGCGACCGGCGCCGGCGAGGTTGGCACGGTTCTCGACGACAATCTGACGATTGCCTGCGGCGAGGGCGCCGTGCGGCTCACGCGCCTGCAGCGCGCGGGCGGCAAGGCGCTTGGTACCGCCGACTTCCTGCGCGGAACGCCGGTTGCGGCCGGCACGAGGGTCGGCTGATGCCGCGGTTCAAACTGACGGTCGAATATGACGGCTCGGATTATGTCGGCTGGCAGCGGCAGGACAACGGCCTTTCGGTGCAAGGGGCAATCGAAAAGGCGATCCTGTCCCTGACCGGCGAGACCGTCTCGATCCGCGGCGCCGGCCGCACCGACTCGGGCGTTCACGCCAGCGGCCAGGTCATGCATGCCGACCTCACGCGTCTGTGGAAGTCCTATACCCTGCGCAATGCGTTGAATGCCCATCTGGGGCTTGCCGGCGAGCGGGTGGCGATCCTCGAGGCCGAGGAAGTGTCGCCGGAATTCGACGCGCGCTTCTCGGCGCTACGCCGGCATTATCTCTACCGCATCATTTCAAGGCCAGCGCCGCTGGCGCTGGAAGCCAGGCGCGCCTGGTGGGTGCCGAAGCCGCTCGATCATGTAGCCATGCATGCAGGTGCCCAGCGCCTCGTCGGCCACCACGATTTCACCACCTTCCGCTCCGCCCATTGCCAGGCGACGAGCCCGGTACGCACGCTCGACCGGCTCGATGTCGCGCTGGTTGCCGGCGTCATCGAAATCCGCGCGACGGCGCAGAGCTTCCTGCACAACCAGATCCGGTCCTTCGCCGGCTCGCTGAAGTTGGTGGGCGAGGGCAAGTGGACGCCGGATGACCTGCAGGCCGCGCTTGAAGCGCGCGACCGCAAGGCCTGTGGTCCGGTGGCGCCGCCCGACGGGCTTTATTTCCTACAAGTGGACTACTGACCGCGAGCCGATCCCGAAGCTCTAGCTCGGGATCAGGCCGAAGAAGCGCTGCAAGAGATCCCCGATCATCATCGACGGCAGCAGGAAGAGCGCCGTCAGCGCCGAGGCAAGCAGTGTCTGGTTGCCGGTCACCATGCGCAGAAGTCGGAAGAGCACCGCTATGCTGATGACGAGCAGCGTCAGCCAGATGAAACTCGTCAGCCCCTGGCTCCCGGGGATGACGACACGGATCGCCGCCGGGACCGCCATGGCGTAGGAGAGCGGCACGGAAAGCCAGTTGGTCGTAACGACGATCGGCACCACCGCTCCGGCAAAGCCGAGAGGGCGCGAGAGAATGGCGATCAGCACCAGCGGCAAAAGCCAGCTGACGAGATCGACGACCAGCAGCTTGAAGATGAGGCCGATGCCGACCGTGGTGCCATCTGGCATGACCGAGAGATAATAGAGCCGCCAGGACGCCCAGGTGACGGCGATCGCCGGCAGGCACCAGAGCATCGACGTGAACGAGCGCCAGAGGCCGCTCTCGCTGAAATCGAGCCAGCGGAAGCCTTCTTCGTTACCCTGCGCCAGGAGCCAGAGCCCCCGGATATAGGCAAGCACCTCGTCAAGCAGCGGCATGGCCGAACCAGCGGGCGATGAAAGTTTCATAGATATCGGTCAGCGTCTCGAGGTCGGCGACGGCGACGCGTTCGTCGACCATGTGCATGGTCTGGCCGACGAGGCCGAACTCGACCACCGGGCAGTAGTCCTTGATGAAGCGGGCATCCGACGTGCCGCCGGTCGTCGACAGCTTCGGCTGGCGCCCGGTGACGGCCTCGACGGCGCCCGAGAGCGAATCGATCAGCGCATTGTTGCGCGTCAGGAACACGTGGCTCGGGCGCTCGGCCCAGACGATCTCGTAGCGGACGGGGACGCGATCCGGGCGCAGGCTGCCGCTTGCTGCCGCGCGGTCGAGCCGCGCAATGATCTCTGCCATCAGGCTTTCCGCCGTCCACGTGTCGTTGAAGCGGATGTTGAAGGCAGCCGTCGCCTTGGCCGGAATGACGTTGACGGCTGCGTTGCCGACGTCGATCGTCGTGACTTCCAGGTTGGAGGGCTGGAAGCTCTCGGTGCCGTTGTCGAAGGGCGGGTCCATCAGCGCCTGGGTTAGTTGCAGGATGCCGCGCACGGGGCTGTCGGCAAGATGCGGATAGGCCGCGTGGCCCTGCACGCCATGGACGGTGATGCGTCCGGACAGCGAACCGCGCCGGCCGATCTTGATCATGTCGCCAAGGCTCTCCGGGTTGGTCGGTTCGCCGACGAGGCAGGCGTCCCAGCGCTCGCCCTTGTCGGCCGCCCATTGCAACAGCTTCGTGGTGCCGTTGATCGCCGGCCCCTCTTCGTCGCCGGTAATCAGGAAGGAGACCGAGCCCTTCGGGGCGCCATGCTTTTCGATGTGGCGGGCGATTGCTGCGACGAAGCAGGCGATGCCGCCTTTCATGTCGACGGCGCCGCGGCCGTACATTTCGCCGCCGGCAATGTCGGCCGAGAACGGTCCATGGCTCCAGGCAGCCTCGTCGCCAACGGGCACGACATCGGTGTGGCCGGCGAACATCAGGTGCGGGCCTTCGGTTCCGAGCCGCGCATAGAGGTTCTCGATATCAGGCGTGCCGATCTCTTTCGCCACCACGCGGTCGACCGCGAAGCCGAGCGGCTTCAGCATGGCTTCGAGTGCCATAAGTGCTCCGCCTTCGGCCGGGGTGACCGAGGGGCAACGGATGAGGGTGGCGAGATTGGCGATCGGATCGGTGGGGGTCATCTAACGCTATGCCGTCTGCATGGCCACGGGGGCCTTGGGAATGGAGGCTGCTGGTTTATCCGATCGCCAGCAAACTGTCACGCAGGATGGCGACCTGTCACATGAGATGAGCAACTGGCGCGCGAGATGCATTGCGGCGCCGCGCCTGGGCGGAGGCGCGACGCCGCAGCGTCAGCGGGCCGGGATGGATCCGGCCCGCGTGAAGGCTAAGAGGATGGAGGTTCTTACTCTCCGGGCGCCAGATGCGGCGCCTCGATATGGGCTCCCGCGTGCTTCAGAGGCCGCTCGCCAGCGAGCTTGCGGATCAGCACGTAGAACACCGGCGTCATGAAGATGCCGAAGGCGGTGACGCCGATCATGCCGGCAAATACCGCGATACCCATGGCCGAGCGCATTTCCGCGCCGGCGCCGGTCGACATGACAAGCGGCACCACGCCCATGATGAAGGCCATCGAGGTCATCAGGATCGGGCGCAGCCGCAGCCGGCTTGCCTCGATCGCCGCCTTGACCGGCGTGCTGCCCGACAGTTCCAGTTCGCGGGCGAACTCGACGATCAGGATGGCGTTCTTCGCCGATAGCCCGACCAGGACGATCAGACCGATCTGAGTGAAGACATTGTTGTCGCCTCCGGTCAGCCAGACACCGACCAGCGCCGCCATGATGCCCATCGGCACGATCATGATGATCGCGATCGGCAGCGTCAGGCTCTCATACTGGGCCGCCAGCACGAGATAGACGAGCAGCAGCGCCAGTGGGAAGACCAGAATGCCCGAGTTGCCGGCGAGGATCTGCTGGTAGGTCAGGTCCGTCCATTCGTAGCCGATGCCTGGCGGCAGGGTTTCAGCGGCGATGCGTTCGATCGCTTCCTGCGCCTGGCCGGACGAGAAGCCCGGTGCCGGGCCGCCGTTGATGTCGGCCGACAGGAAGCCGTTGTAGCGGATCGCCCGTTCGGCGCCGACCGTCTGTTCCACCTTCAGAAGCGCCGACAGCGGGATCATTTCGCCGGACTGCGAACGCACCTTCAGCTTGCCGATATCGTCGGCATGGCTGCGGTAGTTGGCATCCGCCTGAACGCGCACGCTGTAGGTACGGCCGAAGGCGTTGAAGTCGTTGACGTAGAGCGAGCCCAGGTAAATCTGGAGAGTCTCGAAGACGTCGGTGACGGCAACGCCGAGCTGGCGTGCTTTCACACGGTCAAGGTCGGCATAGAGCTGCGGCACGTTGATCTGGTAGCTCGAATAGAGCCCCGCCAATTCCGGCGTCTGGTAGGCCTTGGCGAGGAAGGCCTTGGCCGCCTCGTCGAGCGCCTGGTAGCCGAGGCCGTTCTTGTCCTCGAGCTGCAGCTTGAAGCCACCGGTCGTGCCGAGGCCCTGGACGGGCGGCGGCGGGAACATGGCGATGAAGGCATCCTGGATGACGCCGAATTCCTGGTTGAGCTGCATGGCGATCGCGCCGCCGGACAGTTCGGGCGTCTTGCGTTCCTCGAAGGGTTTGAGGGCGACGAAGACGATGCCGGAGTTCGACGAGTTGGTGAAGCCGTTGATCGACAGGCCCGGGAAAGCGATGGCGTTTTCGACGCCCGGGTGCTTGAGCGCGATCTCGCTCATGCGCTTGATCACGTCTTCCGAACGGTCGAGGGTGGCTGCATCCGGAAGCTGGGCGAAGCCGATCAGGTACTGCTTGTCCTGCGCTGGCACGAAGCCGCCGGGCACTGCGCGAAACAGCGTGAAGGTGACGCCGAGAAGCACGACATAGACCACCATGATCAGCGACTTGCGCGTCAGGATGCGGCCGACGCCGCGACCATAGGCTTCCGAGCTTGCGCCGAAGAAACGGTTGAAGCCGCGGAAGAACCAGCCAAAGAGCCTGTCCATCACCCGCGTCAGCCAATCCTTCGGCGCGTGGTGGTCCTTCAAGAGAAGGGCGGCCAGTGCCGGAGAGAGCGTCAGCGAGTTGAGCGCCGAGATGACCGTCGAGATTGCGATCGTCAGCGCGAACTGGCGGTAGAACTGGCCGGTGAGCCCGGTGATGAAGGCGAGCGGCACGAACACGGCGACGAGCACCAGCGCGATCGCGATGATCGGACCGGAGACTTCCTGCATCGCGCGATAGGTCGCCTGGACGGGCGACAGTCCCTGCTCGATGTTGCGTTCGACGTTTTCCACCACGACGATCGCGTCGTCGACGACGATGCCGATCGCCAGCACCAGGCCGAAGAGGCTGAGCGCGTTGATCGAGAAGCCGAAGACGTACATCACCGCGAAGGTGCCGACGATCGAGACCGGAACGGCGACGAGCGGGATGATCGAGGCGCGCCAGGTCTGCAGGAAGATGATGACGACGAGCACGACCAGTGCGATCGCTTCGAGCAGGGTGTCGACGACCGATTCGATCGAGGCGCGCACGAACTGGGTCGTGTCGTAGACGATGCCGTATTCGACGCCATCGGGCATGGTGAGCTTCATCTCGGCCATGGCCTTGCGCACATCGTCGGAGATCTGGATCGCGTTGGAGCCAGGGGCCTGGAAGACCGCCATGCCGACGGCGGGCTTGTTGTCGAGCAGCGAGCGCAACGAATAGTCGGACGCGCCCATTTCGACGCGGGCAACGTCGCCGAGGCGGGTTACTTCGCCCTGAGCGCCGGATTTGACGACGATGTTCTCGAAGTCCTCGGGCGTCTGCAGGCGGCCTTGGGCATTGACGGAAAGCTGCAGGTCGAGGCCCGGGACGGAGGGCGAGGCGCCGATGACGCCGGCCGCCGCCTGGACGTTCTGGCCGCGCACCGCATTGGCGATATCGCTTGCAGCAAGGCCGCGCTCGGCTGCCTTCTGCGGGTCGATCCAGATGCGCATCGAATAGTCGCCGCCGCCGAAGATCTGAACCTGGCCGACGCCTTCGATGCGCGCCAGCCGATCCTTGACGTTCAGCACACCGTAGTTGCGCAGATAGTTGATGTCATACTGGCCGTTTGGCGAAAGCAGGTGCACGACCATCGTCAGGTCGGGCGAGCTCTTGACCGTGGTGATGCCGAGGCGGCGCACCTCCTCGGGCAGGCGCGGCTCGGCCTGCGAGACGCGGTTCTGCACGAGTTGCTGGGCCTGGTCCGGGTCGGTGCCGAGCGCGAAGGTGACGGTCAGCGTCATCAGGCCGTCGGCGGTCGCCTGGCTCTGCATGTAGAGCATGTCCTCGACGCCGTTGATCTGTTCTTCGAGCGGTGTCGCCACCGTCTCGGCAATGACGGCCGGGTTGGCGCCCGGATACTGCGCGCGCACGACGATCTGCGGCGGCACGACTTCGGGATATTCGGAGATCGGCAGACCGGTCATGCCGATCAGGCCGGCCACGAAGATCAGGACCGAAAGGACGCCCGCGAAGACCGGGCGGTCGACGAAGAAGCGTGAGAAGTTCATGGTATCCCCCTTGGGATGTTTTCGGGCAGACCTCGCCGGTGCGCGGCGAAAGCTTCGCCGCGCGGCAAGGCGTCTGCTGAGTGATGCCTAGGCTGGCCGCCTCTTCACAACGAGCAAAGAGGCGCCTGGATTATTTGGCGATCGAGGCGGTCGTTTCCTCGACCTGCTGCGGCGCCACGACGACGCCGGGGCGAACCCGCTGCAGGCCGTTGACGACAATGTTCTCGCCCGAAGCCAGACCGCTTTCGACGATCCGCAGACCATCGGAATTCGGTCCGAGTTTCACCTGGCGGTACTCGACCTTGTTGTCGGTGCCGACGACGAAGACGAACTTCTTGTCCTGGTCGGAGCCGATGGCGCGGTCGCTGATCACGAGCTTTTCCTCAGGATCCGGTTCACCGATGCGGATGCGCACGAACTGGCCGGGGATCAGCTTGCCGTCGGCGTTTTCAAGCGCTGCGCGCACTCGGATGGTGCCGGTTGCCGCATCCACCTCGTTGTTGATGAGCTGGATATGGCCGGAGATCGGCGTGCCTTCGTCGGCGGCGGTGCCGACCTGGACCGGAATGCGCTCGATCGCGCTGCCGCCGGCGGACGCCGCGAGCCTTGCGAGTGCGGTTGTGACCACCTCTTCGCTGGCGTTGAAGCTCGCATAGATCGGATCGACCGAGACGAGCGTCGTCAGAACCGGCGAGGCGGAACCGGCGGCAACCAGGTTGCCGGCGGTGACGTCGAGCCGGCCGACGCGACCGGAAATCGGGGCGCGCACCTCGGTATATTGCAGGTCGAGTTCGGCCGTACGCAGTGCCGCCTTGGCCGAGCGGACTTCGGCTTGCGCCTCGTCATAGGCGCTGGAACGCTGGTCCACGCTGCTCTGCGGCACGGCGCTGGTGGTCACCAGCTTGCGGCCGCGCTCGAGTTCGATCTTGGCGAGCGAAACACGCGCTTCCGCTGCCTCGACCTGGGCCTTTGCCCGCTCGACGGCGGCGGCATAGGGCTCGGGATCGATCGTCACCAGCAGGTCGCCTTGGCTGACGAGCGCGCCTTCGCGGTAATGCGCCTTGAGGATGGCGCCGCCGACACGCGGGCGAACCTCGACGCGCTCGATCGCTTCGAGACGGCCGGAGAATTCTTCCCAGGTGGTGATGCGCTTGGACTGCGCCCGTGCCACCGAAACCGGCACGGCCGGCGGAGGGGCGGCCGCCGCATCGGTCGCGGCATCGGCCTCGAAGTGCTGCGGCAGGCCGAACATGACGGCGGCACCGCCGCCGACAGACAAAAGGATACTCAGGCCGGCGCCCCAGAGGGCCCGGCGGGTCACTGTCGATGTCATTTTTCTCTCCTTGCCGGTTGGGAGCCGGCGCTTTGCGTTCGATGCCAGATCGGGGGAATGCGCCTCTGAGCGACCCCGTCTAACGCACCGTCATTTCCGCCGGCTTTGCCCCCGCCTTCTGAAAGAAGCGGGCGAAGATGCCGGTAATTTCCTTCTGCTGCGCCGACCAGCCTTCGCCGGAACCCGCGTTCTGCGGCAACCACCCGGCGCGTCCCGGCAGAACGTGGGACTCCACCGCCACGCCCGCCTTGCGCAGGCGCTCGGCATAGGCTTCAGCCTCGTCGCGCATCGGACATTCCTCGCTGGTCACGATCAGCGAAGGCACGAGGCCGGCGAGCCGCGTACAGTGGGCCGGCGCGGCGTAAGGGTGGGTGAAGCCACCGCTCTGGCCGAGATAACGTTGCCAGCCGTCGGCGATCGATTGCGCCGAGGACTGCGGGCAGTATTGCCGAAACGATTCCGTTGCCAGGCACGGGTCGAGCATCGGCGACAGCAGGATCTGGCCCTTGAGATCGGTCAGATACTGGTCCCGCGCCATCAGCGCGGCACCGGCGGCGACATTGCCGCCAGCCTCTTCGCCGGCCACGAACAGCGACGACTTCTTGTGCGCGAACTGCGGGCAGCGCGAGCGCATCGACGACAGCATGGCATAGGCGACATCGAGGGCCGCGGGAAAGGGATTGAGGCAGGCCGCGGAATATTCCGGAGAGATCACCACCGCTCCGGCAGCCGCAAGCGCCTCGGCGACACGCTCGCCGGCGGCGATCGTTCCGCCGACGAAGGAGCCGCCATGCAGGTGCAACACGATCGGCGGCGGATTGAGCAGGGCTTCGCCGCGGTAGACGCGTGCCGTGCACGAGCCTTGGCCCGTCTGCATCGTCTCCACTTTGAACTGTTCGCCCATCTCTCTTGCCTTCGGCCCGAGCTAAACCCACATGTGGCGACAACACGCCACGATAGGAGAATAGCATTGTCTTCTGTCTGGAATAGTCTTTTCAATCTGTCTACACTATTCGTATTCTCGAACAATTACGGCTCTTGAAAATGGACCAGCTCACGGCCATGCGCGCGTTCCTCCGGGTCGTCGAAACCGGAAATTTCACCCGCGCTTCCGCTTCGCTGAATATGCCGAAGGCAACGCTCACCAATCTCATCCAGGGATTGGAGGCACATTTGCGCACGAAGCTTTTGAACCGAACCACCCGCCGCGTGCTGGTGACGCCCGATGGCGCGCTTTATTACGAACGTGCCGCCCGCCTTTTGACCGACCTCGACGAACTCGACGGCAGCCTTTCCAGCGCCCAGACCTTGCCGAAGGGACGGCTCAGGGTGGAGATGGCAAGTGCGATCGCCAACCTGATCGTGATCCCGGCGCTGCCGGAGTTTCACACGCGCTATCCCGACATCCAGATAGATCTCGGGGTTTCGGACAGGACCGTCGACTACGTGGCCGAGAACGTCGATTGCGCCATTCGCGTCGGTGCGCTCACCGACCAGTCGCTGATTGCGCGCCGCATCACCGAAATGAGCTTCGTCGCCGTCGCGGCACCCGAATACCTCTCGCGCCACGCGGTCCCGCAGCACCCTTCGGATCTCTCGAAGAACTGCTACGTCGTCGGCTATTTCCGGCCGCAGACCGGGCAGCAGATGCCGTTCTACTTCAAGCGCGGCAACGAGGAAATCGAGGTGAACGGCCGCTATACGGTGGCGGCGAATGAATCCACCACCTACCTCGCCGCGGCGCGCGCCGGCCTCGGCGTCATCCAGGCGCCGCGCTTCATGGTGCGCGACGATCTCGTGACCGGCGCCATGCGGCCGGTGCTCGAGGATTGGGAGGTCGAGCCCATGCCGATCTATCTGGTCTATCCGCCGAACCGGCACCTGAGCAGCCGTCTGCGCGTCTTCGCCGACTGGGTGGTCAAGGTCGTCGCCCAATCGCAACTCGACGCCGCCTGAACACCGCGCTGCGGCCCGCGATGCCGTGCGTAACCCGCATTGTGCCGGTCCCAAGATGCAAAAAAAACGCCGCGATCGGATCGCGGCGTCTGTTGATTTGGCTGTGCTTTTGCCGTTGCCAGGCTCAGCCCTGGCGATTTTTGGCATTGCCCTTCGGCTTGCCCTTCTTCTTGTTGCTCCAGGGCTTTTCGGCGCCCTTGGCCGGCGGCCGGTCCTCGGTGTGGGCCGGCCCTTCGGAATAACCGGGCTTCTTGTCGAACTTGCGCTTCGGCTTGAAGTCGCCGCGGTCGTCACTGCGAGGGGCGTCGTCGGAATAGGGGCGCTTCTTGGCAAAGCCCGGCTTATCCTTGGAGAAGTTCGGCTTGTCCCTGGAGAAGCTCGGCTTTTCCTGCCGCTGCTGCGAGAGATCCGGCGCGCCGGCGAGCGGCTTCACGCGGATGCCCTTTTCCAGCATCTTGTCCTTGCCGATCGCCGACAGGAAGCGTTCGGCGCCATCGGCGGTCATTTCGACGAAGGTCTCTTCCTGCTGCATGCGGATCGCGCCGATGTCGCGCTTGGTCAGCTTGCCGTGGCGGCAGAGCATCGGGATCAGCCAGCGCGGTTCGGCACTCTGCTTGCGGCCGACCGAGAGCGAGAACCAACTGCCGTCGCTGAAATCGGCGCGTTCGGCACCAAAGTCCTCGCGCGGCGCACGGTCATCGCGCGGTGCGCGTTCGTCGCGGCGCGGCTTGGCGCCAACGGCGACCTCGATCAGATCTTCCGGGGCCGACCGGCCAGAGCGGAACTGGCGCACGAAGGCCGCTGCCATCTGCTCGGCGCCGTGGCGCTCGAGAAGTGCTGCCACGATCGCCTGTTCGTCTTCGCGGATGGGCTCGGCAAAGCTCGTATCGGCAAGCAGGCGCTCGTCGTCACGCTGGCTGACCTCGTCGGCCGACGGTGGCCGTGCCCAGGTCGCGGTGATCCGGCCGCCGTCGAGCAGGCGCTCGGCCTTGCGGCGCTGGTTGACAGGCACGATCAGGGCGCTCACGCCCTTCTGGCCGGCGCGTCCGGTGCGGCCGCTGCGGTGCAGCAGCGTCTCGGAGTTGGTCGGCAAATCCGCGTGAATGACCAGTTCCAGGCCCGGCAAGTCGATACCGCGTGCGGCGACGTCGGTGGCGATGCAGACGCGGGCGCGGCCGTCGCGCATGGCCTGCAGCGCGTGGGTGCGTTCGTTCTGGCTGAGTTCGCCGGAAAGCGCCACCACCGAGAAGCCGCGATTGTTGAAACGGGCGGTCAGGTGGTTGACGGCAGCGCGCGTCGAACAGAAGACGATGGCGTTTCTGGCCTCGTAGTACCGCAGTACGTTGATGATTGCGTTCTCGCGATCATTCGGCGCCACAGTCAGCGCACGGTATTCGATGTCGACATGCTGCTTCTGTTCCGAAGCGGTGCTGATGCGCACGGCGTCGCGCTGGTAGCTCTTGGCAAGCGTCGCGATCGACTTCGGCACGGTGGCCGAGAACATCAGCGTGCGGCGGTCATCTGGGGACTCTTCGAGAATGAATTCGAGGTCTTCGCGGAAGCCGAGGTCGAGCATCTCGTCGGCCTCGTCGAGCACGATGGCGCGCAGCGACGAGATGTCGAGCGAGTTGCGGCGGATGTGGTCGCAGAGACGGCCGGGCGTGCCGACGACGATGTGGGCGCCGCGCTCCAACGCGCGCTTCTCGGTGCGCATGTCCATGCCGCCGACACACGACGCGATCGTCGCGCCGGTCTCTCCATAGAGCCATTCGAGCTCGCGCTTGACCTGCAGCGCCAGTTCGCGCGTCGGTGCGATGGCGAGCGCCAGGGGTGCACCGGCGTGTCCGAAGCGGCGTTCGTCGCCAAGCAGCGTCGGCGCCAGCGCCAGGCCGAAGGCGACCGTCTTGCCGGAGCCGGTCTGCGCCGAAACCAGAGCGTCGCGCCCGGCGAGTTCCGGATCGCGCATCGCCTGTTGAACCGGCGTCAATTCGTTGTAACCGCGTTTTGCCAACGCCTCGGCGATCGCAGGCGCGATCCCTTCGAATTCAGTCATATCTTGTCTTTCGGATTTCGGTCGTCGTGCCCGGGACGATCGGATCGTCTCGGCGCCAATTGCCGCGGCCAACACGTCGCGGGCCTGTCATGGCGCGCTTCATACGCGCTCGCGCCGTTCTTGTACAGGGGCGAAGGGTCAGGGGCCGGGTTCGTCGCTGTGCGCGCCGAATTCATTGGGCCCCGGCTCACCCGGCCAGAGGCAAAGGGCGATGAAGACGACCGGGCTCAAGACCGGGATAAACAGGGTGAGGGAAAGTGGGCCGGGATAGCCGATATCGTGCAGGCGCTTGATCGCCAGCATGGCGATGGAAGGCAGCGAGACGAGGCTCGAGACGACGAACGCCAGCGTCCAGATCGCGAGCGCCGTATCGTTGCCCTCGTTGGCGACCATCCGGGCAACCATGAAGCCGCCGATCAGGAACCAGAACAGCCAGGAGAGAAAGAAGGGCAGGCGACCGATGCGACCGGAGGGGCTGAAGAACAGCCAGGTCATGCTCGGCTGCGGCCCCTCCGGTGTCATCGGGATCAGTCCCGAAGCAGTTCGTTGATGCCGGTCTTCGAGCGGGTCTTCTCGTCGACGCGCTTGACGATGACGGCGCAATAAAGGTTCGGCGCCGGCTGGCCGTTGCCCATGGTCGAGCCCGACGGCATCGAGCCGGCGACGACCACGGAGTAGGGCGGAACTTCGCCGTAGGTCACTTCGCCGGTGGCGCGGTCGACGATCTTGGTCGACTTGCCGATGAAGACGCCCATGCCGAGCACCGAGCCTTCGCGCACGATGCAGCCTTCGACGACTTCCGAGCGGGCGCCGATGAAGCAGTTGTCCTCGATGATCGTCGGGCCGGCCTGCATCGGCTCCAGCACGCCGCCGATGCCGACGCCGCCCGAAAGGTGCACGTGCTTGCCGATCTGGGCGCAGGAGCCGACCGTTGCCCAGGTGTCGACCATCGTGCCTTCGCCGACATAGGCGCCGAGGTTGACGAAGGAGGGCATCAGGATGGCGTTGGGGGCGATATAGGCCGAGCGGCGCACGACGCAGTTCGGAACGGCGCGGAAGCCGGCCTTCTCGAACTCGTTGACGCTCCAGCCGTCGAACTTCGACGGCACCTTGTCCCACCAGACCGACTGGCCGGGGCCGCCCTTGACGATTTCCATCGGGTTGAGGCGGAAGGAGAGCAGCACGGCCTTCTTCAGCCACTGATTGACAGTCCACACCCCATCTTCGCCGCGCTGGGCAACGCGGACCTTGCCGCTGTCGAGCAGGTTCAGCGCCGTCTCGACGGCATCGCGCACCGCGCCGCGCGTTCCGGTGTTGACGGAATCGCGGTCTTCAAAGGCGGCTTCGATCGTCTGCGACAGGGAGGCGAGGTCGTGGTTCGTCATCGGAATTCCTTAAAGTTCGGCGGTTATCCTGCGAAAGCTCTACTGCATAAATCCGAAAATCGGAATCGATTTAAGGACAAAATTATGCAGCAGATCTAGCTGCTGCAGCGATCTTGACATGTCCCTCAGGGCGCGGCGCTGCAGATATGATCCTGAAAAGTTGAAGGGCTTTTCAGGTCCCGTGAGTGGCCGGGGCTTGGCAAACTGAGGCGACTGCGGCACTACAGCGCCGCGTACCCGTTCGGGATGCGCAAAGGCCGCCGCGGCGCGTTGGTGCGCTTGCGACCTTCATGACCGAGGATTGAGGATAGGACGCGTCTGGACGAGATGCCGATTGTCCGGAACGCGACGGGAAAGACGACACGATGGCACGTATGAAGAAACGCGCGCTGCGCCGCAAAGATGGGGTCTGGGATCCGCTGGCCGACAGCTCGCAGAGCCGGCAACGCGCACAGACCGTACCGGTCACGCCGCAATCGGCTTCGCCGTCCTATCGCCTCGCCTATATCGACGACGATTTTCTCTGCCGCGAGGAGCTGCGCCCGATCCGGCTGCAGCTCGAACTCTTGAAAACCGAAATGATGCTGGAGGAGCGCGGCATCAATTCCACCGTCGTTATGTTCGGTGGCGCCCGCATTCCCGAGCCCGGCGGCGACGCCTGGGCGGCGAAGAACGAGACGCAGCGCAAGAACCTCGAAGCGGCTTCGGTCTATTACGAGGAGGCGCGCAAGTTTGCCCGGCTCTGCTCCGAGCATTCGGCCAAGCTGCACTACAAGGAATATGTCGTCGTCACCGGCGGCGGCCCGGGCGTGATGGAAGCGGGCAATCGCGGTGCCGACGATGTCGGCGCGCCGTCGATCGGTCTCAACATCGTGCTGCCGCACGAGCAGGCGCCCAATCGCTACGTGACGCCCGAACTGTCGTTCAACTTCCACTACTTCGCCATCCGCAAGATGCATTTCCTCCTGCGCGCCAAGGCCGTCACCGTGTTCCCGGGCGGCTTCGGCACGCTGGACGAATTGTTCGAGACGATGACGCTGATGCAGACCGGGCGTCTGGCGCTGGTTCCGCTCATTCTCTTCGGCGAAAAATTCTGGCGCTCGATCGTCAACTTCGAGGCGCTTGCCGAATTCGGCACGATCGCGCCCAACGATGTCGATCTGGTCCACTTCGTCGAAACGGCCGAGGAAGCCTGGGAGATCATTTCCCGCTTCTACGAAACGGTCGATCCTAAGTCGGTGCCGATGGCGAACGGCCGTCGCTGAACGCCTCCGACAATGCGCATAGCCCCTCGCCGGGGGAGCAAGGGGCTATGGGCCAGAGAGGAGCCTCTCCACCGGGCGGTGGGGAGAGAGAAGAGCTCCCGTCAGATCTTCTTGGTAAAGTCGGCCGCGTCGATGACGCCGTCGCCATTCTTGTCACGCCGCTTGAACATGGCTTCGGCGGCGCTTGAGACCTCGCTGGCGCTCAAGGAGCCGTTGCCGTCGGTATCGACGCGCTTGAAGGCCTTGGGCCTCAGGCCCGGCAGCATCGCCGGGCGGGCTTCCTTCAGCTTGGCAAGGGCGGTCTCACGCTCCGTGCCGGTCTTTGCCTTGGCGTCCTTCCAGGCCTTGCGCGCCTCGCGGAAGGCTTCGCGCTTCACCTTCATCTCTTCGGTGCTGATCTGCCCGTCGCCATTGGTATCGAAGGTCTTGAAATTGTCCGAGATCCGCGCCTGGAACTCTGTGAGCGAAACCTTCTGGTCCTTGTGGGTGTCGAGGCGCTCAATCATGCGCTCGCCGCGCTGCTCCGGCGTCATCTTTTCGCGTGCGGCGAACGAGGGGGAGGTCATTCCGGTGACGGCGACTGAGAGTGCGGCCACGCCGAGGATCAGGGTCTTGTTCGGCATCATGCGTCCTTTCGATCGGTTGTTTCCGATCGCAAGGATAGACGGAGGTGCGGCCGACGCCAGTTAAACTTTCGTAATTTAAGTCATTGGCCGAAAAGGGGTTTTTCGGCGGCCAAATTGTGTCGGAGCGGGTGGGAAGCGGTGTTCGCGGTGTCCGCCCGCGCCCACTCTAGAGATCCGTGAGGAGGCTCCGCAGGAAGCCGGTGAGGTCTTCCGTCACGTAGTCGATCTGCTCGTCGGTGTCGTTCGACTTTTCCCACGATTCCGCAAAGGTGTATTCGAGGTTCTGCGGTACCAGGAGCACCGTCTTCATGCCCAGCGCCTTCGGCACCAGCAGATTGCGCGGCAGGTCCTCGAACATCACGGCATTGCGGGTATCCACCCGGTGCAGGCTCATGAACTTGTCATAGGTCTCGCCCGCCGGCTTCGGCACGAAGTCGGCCGCGACGATGTCGAAGATGTCGTCGAAGTGATCGAGGATGCCGAGCGCCCGGGCCGTCATCTCCGCATGGGCGACACTGCCATTGGTGAAGATGAACTTGCGGCCGGGCAGCGACTTGATGGCCTCGCCGAGCGCCGGGTCGGCAGGAACGATCGAATAATCGATCGCATGCGCCTGCTCGAGAAAATCGTTCGGATCGATACCGTGATGGATCATCAGGCCTTTGAGCGTCGTGCCGTGATCGCGGTAATAGTCCTTCTGCAGCTTCTTGGCGTCGGCCGGATCCAGCGACAAAAGCTTCGCCACATAGGCCGTCATGTTGCGATCGATCTGCGCAAACAGGTTGACGTGGTGTGGGTAGAGCGTGTTGTCGAGGTCGAAGACCCAGTCGGTGACATGGGCGAATTCGGAGCGGGTCGGCAGGCGGTCGAGCTTTTTCATGACCGCCTTATGACATGACGGATCGTGGCAGCAAACGACAAAATAAAGACGAGCGGCGCTCCGCGCAATGCTGACGCATAGATTAGCGCTTTGAGTTATCGGTAGTGCGTGGCATCTTCCGCTCGCGCGGTTTTTGGCTCGGGGATGCGGATGCCAATGTCTGACGAAGTGTTCTATCTGCTGTTTCTGTTCGGATTCTACGCGTTCACCGTCGTTACCTATTTCGTGCTCGGCTACGGCATCACATGGCTCAACGAGCGCAATCCCGAGCGAAAGATCCAGAAGGGACGCGGTACCGACAAGCGTCGCAACGCCGAGATCCGCCAGAGCCTCAAATCGATGTTCAGCGCCTGCCTGCCGCTGACTATCGGTCTTTACGCCCAGCAGAAGGGCTGGGCGCCGGCACCCTGGACGCTCAACTGGTGGAACGCCCTGCCGCTCTTCGTGCTCAGCATGATCCTCTACGATGCCTGGTTCTACTTCATGCACCGGCTGCTGCACACCAAGTGGCTCTATCCGCTGCATAGCCTGCACCATAAAAGCGTCGCGCCGACGATCTGGAGCACCTATTCCGAGGACGTGTTCGACAACTTCCTGCTTCAGAGCTTTTCGGCCGTCGTCGTATTCGTCGTGCCGTTTCCGCCGTTGGTCCTTATCGCCCATCGGCTGTTCGAACATTTCAACGGCATGATCGGGCATTGCGGCTTCGAGTATTTCGCCACCTCCACGGCGCGTTCCCCGTCTCCGCTCTTGTGCACGACATTCCACGACCAGCATCATCAGAGTTTCCGGTACAACTACGCCAACTATTTCTCGTTCTGGGATCGTGTGCTCGGAACGCTCGCCCCGAACTACGATCAGCGGGTAAAGACGTTCGAGGACGAAGCGCCGCGCATTACGATCAGCGAGAGCCGGGAACTCGCAGAGGCGCAGGAAAAAGCGGAATAGGCGCCGGATCTGCCGCTGGTTCTTGGCAATCAACCGGCCCGCGTGCTAGCTCGCAACGATGGAAACCTGGGTTCTCATCACCATCGCCGCGGCCTTCCTTCAGAACGTCCGCTCCGCAATGCAGAAACACTTGAAAGGCGTCATGGGCACGACGGGTGCGACCTTCGTGCGCTTCGGCTTCGGCCTGCCGTTCGCCTTCCTCTATCTGTTTCTGCTCTGGCAGGTGGCGGGCCGCCCGCTTCCGGTGCCGAACGGCACCTTCTTCCTCTGGGCGGTGGTCGGCGGCGTGGCGCAGATCGCCGCGACCTTCCTGCTCGTCCACCTCTTTTCCTTCCGCAATTTCGCCGTCGGTACCGCCTATTCGCGCACCGAGCCGGCGCAGGCAGCCCTCTGCGGTCTGATCTTTCTCGGCGAAAAGGCGAGCCAGGGCACGCTGGTGGCAATCGCCATCTCGGTCGTCGGTGTCATGCTGATCTCGGTGGCGCGCACGACCTTGAGCGCGCGCACGCTGGTGACCTCGGTGTTCTCACGCACCGCCGGCATCGGCCTGCTGTCCGGCACCTTCTTCGGCCTGTCGGCCGTCGCCTATCGTTCGGCCTCGCTGGCGCTGGCGCCGAGCCTGCCCGCACCCGATTATATGATGCAGGCGAGCTATACCCTCGGCTTCGTCATCCTGCTGCAGACCGTGGTCATGCTGATCTGGATCGTGCTTCGCGAGCGCGACGAGCTGCCGCGCATCGCTGCTGCCTGGAAACCGGCTTTTGTCGTCGGCTTCGTCGGCGCGTCTGCCTCCTTCGGCTGGTTCATGGCGATGACCCTGCAGCAGGCGGCCGTCGTCAAGGTCGTCGCCCAGGTGGAAATGCTCTTCACCTTCGCCTCGTCCTTCTTCATCTTCCGCGAATGGATCAACCGGCTGGAGCTTCTGGGCTGCCTGCTGATCGTGCTCGGCGTCGTGATGCTCGTGCTGATCTGAAAAGCCACGCTGCCCTGAAAAATAGACGCCCGAAAACCGGCGTCTTCCGAGCCGTGGCCATGCTAGAACCACGGCATGTTGTTCGATCTTCCCTCCGATGAAACGCTCTACGACGCCTTGATGGCGCGCAGCAGCGAATACGAAGGTTCTGCCTTCGTCTGTGTCAAGACAACAGGCGTCTTCTGTCGCCTGTCGTGCCCGGCCCGCAAGCCGAAGCGGGAAAACACGATCTTCGTCGGCTCGATCGGCACCTGCCTGGAGACGGGGTTCCGCCCCTGCCAGCGCTGCCGGCCGCTCGCCACGTTCGGCGCCAAGGATCCGCTCGTCCAGGAACTGCTGCAGACGCTGGAGGCGGCCCCGGAACGTCGCTGGAGCGAGGACGACCTCGTGCGCCGGGGGCTTGATCCTTCGACCGTCCGTCGCGCCTTCAAGCGCGCGCTCGGCATCACCTTCCTCGATCTCGCGCGCCACCGCCGCCTGGGGCTTGCCGCCCGCCAGCTCGCTGACGGCGGCCGGGTGATCGACGCCCAGCTCGAGGCCGGCTACGAATCGCCGAGCGGTTTTCGCGCGGCCTTCCAGCGGTTGCTCGGTGATGCACCGGCGGCAGCCCAGGGGCGGGCGCTGCTTTTCTCCGACTGGATCGAAACCCCGATCGGGCCGATGGTCGCGGTTGCCGATGCGACGCATCTCTATCTGCTGGAATTCCATGAACGCAAGGCGTTGCCGGCGGAGCTGGAGGCGCTGAAGCGCGCGACGCGCTCGGCCATCGTTCCGGGCAGGACGGCGCCGATCGACCAGATCGAAGGCGAGCTGAAGGCCTATTTCGCAGGCGAGGCGGGCGGGTTCCAAACGCCGCTCGCATCAGGCGGAACGCCGTTCGAGCGCAACGTCTGGGCGAAGCTCGTGAAAATTCCCGCCGGCGGGACGCGTTCCTATGGTGACATTGCCCGCGAGGTCGCTACGATCCAGTCCGCGCGTGCCGTGGCCAAGGCCAATGGGTCCAACCGGATTGCCATCGTCATTCCGTGCCATCGTTGCATCGGTGCCGATGGTTCACTGACGGGTTACGGTGGAGGGCTCTGGCGGAAACAATGGCTGCTCCGGCACGAGGCGAAGATGAAACCAGTCAGCCTGTTCGTGGAGGAAACGCAATGAACCAGAAGGAAAAGGCGCTCGCCTTCGCCGCCCTGCATAAGAAGGGTGACCCGGTGGTGCTCTACAACATCTGGGATGCCGGCAGCGCCAAGGCGGTGGCCGAGGCCGGCGCCAAGGCGCTTGCGACCGGAAGCTGGTCGGTCGCCGCCGCTCACGGCTTCGGCGACGGCGAGAAGGTGCCGCTTGCCTGGCTCGCGGATATCGCCCGGCTGATCGTGGCGAGCACGGATCTGCCCGTCAGCATCGATTTCGAGGGCGCCTATTCCGACGATCCGGCGACCGGTGCCGCCAATGTCTCGCGCATCCTCGATGTCGGCGCCATCGGCATCAATTTCGAGGACCAGGTGGTCGGCAAGGGCGGCGTGCATCCGGTCGACAAGCAGGCCGCCCGCATCCGCGCCATCCGCGAGATGGCCGACCGCCGCGGCATCCCTCTGTTCATCAACGCCCGCACCGATCTCTTCCTGCAGGAGGGTGACGAAACGCGCCATGCTGGCCTCGTCGACGAGGCGATCGCCCGCGGCAAGGCCTATGCCGAAGCGGGCGCAAGCGGCTTCTTCGTGCCGTGGCTGGTGGACGAGGCGCTGATCGCCAAGGTCTGCGCCGCCTCGACCCTGCCCGTCAACATCATGATGCGCCCGGCCGCACCCGACCTGAAGACGCTTGCCCGCGCCGGCGTCTCGCGCGTCAGCTATGGCCCGGGGCCCTACCGCGTGATGATGGAGAAGCTGAAGGCGGCAGCGATGGAGGTTTACAACGGCTGATCGGATTTCGCCCGTTAAAACGAAAAGCGGGAGTGGGCCGAGGCCTTCTCCCGCTTTCTTGTTGGTTGCGAACGAGTTCAGTCCGGTCAGGGCACGATCAGCGTGCCGGCGCCGCGCTCGGTGAAGATTTCGAGCAGCACCGAATGGGCGGTCTTGCCGTTGAGGATGACGACGCCCTGAACGCCCGCCTTGATGGCGTCGATGCAGGTTTCGACCTTCGGGATCATGCCGCCGGAGATCGTGCCGTCGGCGATCAGCGCGCGGGCCTGGGAGACCGAGAGTTCCTTGATCAGGTTGCCCTGCTTGTCGAGAACGCCGGGAACATCCGTCAGGAACAGCAGGCGCGTCGCATTCAGCGCCCCTGCAATCGCGCCGGCAAACGTGTCGGCGTTGATGTTGTAGGTGTGGCCGTCGCGGCCCGGTGCCACCGGTGCGATGACCGGGATCATTTCCGAGCGGGCAAGCAGGTCGATCAGCGTGCGGTCGACTTCGACCACTTCGCCGACGAAGCCGAGATCGAGCACGCGCTCGATGTTGCTGTCCGGATCCTTGACGGTCTTGCGCGCCTTTTCGGCGAAGACCATGTTGCCGTCCTTGCCGCAAAGGCCGATCGCCCATTCGCCGGTCTGGTTGATGAGCGCGACGATCTCCTTGTTGATCGAACCGGCGAGCACCATCTCGACGATCTCGACCGTCTTTTCGTCGGTGACGCGCAGGCCGCCCTCGAACTTCGATTCGATGCCCATCTTCGTCAGCATCGCGCCGATCTGCGGGCCGCCGCCGTGCACGACGATCGGGTTGACGCCCGATTGCTTCAGAAGCGCGATGTCGCTGGCAAAGGCGCGGCCGAGCTCGCTGTTGCCCATGGCGTGGCCGCCATATTTGACGACGATCGTCTTGTTCTCGTAGCGCTGCATGTAGGGCAGGGCCTGGGTGAGCAGGCGTGCCTGGATTTCACTTTCATTGGCGGACATGGCGGACCCTCGAAAAATACCGGCTGCTGTTTAGCGCAAGTTCCGGACCGATGGAATGATCGGCGAACAAGATAAAGCCGGAATGACGGCATGGCTGGCACATTGTGATCGGCGCCCTATCTCCGTCTGTGAACGAGCTTTGGGGCGCGCACTGGATGATGGACGAGGATATTGCCGGGCTTCTTGGCCGCGTCTCGCTCGGCGATCGCGATGCCTTTGCCGAACTCTACCGCCAGACGAGCCCGAAACTCTTCGGCATCTGCCTGCGTATCCTTGCAAACCGGGGCGAAGCGGAAGAGGCGCTGCAGGAAATCTACGTCAAGATCTGGCAGCGCGCCGGCCGTTTCGTTCAAGGACAGGCGGCGGCCAGCTCCTGGTTGGCGGCGATCGCGCGCAATCAGGCGATCGATATCATCCGTGCGCGCAAACCGGCCGCCAACGTGATTGACGAAGCCTACGATTTGGCTGATCCTGCTGCCGATCCGGAAAAATCGGCAGTTGTGAGAGCGGAAGGCAGGCGGATCGATGCCTGCATGGAGGAGCTTGAAAAGGATCGCGCAGACGCGGTGCGGCGCGCCTATGTCGAGGGCCTGAGCTACCAGGAACTGGCGGATGTCTTCGCGGTGCCGCTGAACACGATGCGGACTTGGTTGAGGCGCAGTCTCCTGAAGTTGCGAGAGTGTATGGAACGATGACAACGCCAACCCCAGAAGGCCGGGACTTTCGCCGCGACGAGGTGATCGCGGGCGAATATGTGCTCGGCGTGTTGTCTGCCGACGACCGCCGCAAGGTCGAGGCCAGGCTTGCCTCCGATCGCAACTTCGCGGCCATGGTCGATCGCTGGCAGAGCAACCTTTCTTCCTTCGACGAGGGCTACGACCCGGTGGTGCCACCACCCAGGGCTTTCTCCGCGATCGAACAGCGGCTTTTCGATACGCTGCGGCCCGAACCCGTGCCTTCGCGCGGGCTCTGGCATTCGCTGGCGCTCTGGCGTGGGCTGGCGCTGGCCTCGCTCGCCGCGCTGATGGTGATGGGCGCTTCCATGGCCGGCCTGTTCGAGGCGCCGTCGACCGGCGCCTCGCTCATTGCCGAACTCGCCGGAAAAGGCAGCGCCGTCGATCTCGTGGCTCGTTTCGATCCGTCGTCCGGTCGTCTTAAGGTGACGCCCGTTGCCGCGAACCAGGCGGAACAGAAATCGCTCGAGCTCTGGCTGATCAATGGCAGCAACCCGGCGATCTCGCTCGGCGTCCTGCCGCAGACCGGGGAGGGCGAGATTGCCATTCCCTCCACGTTCCGCTCGAGGATCTCCGCCGGCTCGGTCCTCGCCATCAGTGTCGAACCGCTTGGCGGTTCGCCAACCGGCGTGGCCACCGGGCCGATCATCGCGCTTGGCAAGGCGCGGAACCTCTGATCGCACCGTGTTGGAAAATATCCTTATTTATCAATTGGATAAATTGCCGGAGATTTTCTGAAACTCTTTCTTCCGCGCATCCGTTGCTTGTCATGTTCCCCAAGGAGGGAACGGCAGCTTCGGGGCGGCGCAAGAGCCGCCTCCCCTCAAAAAGGAAGGAAGAGAAGATGTTCAGGTCTGCAATTCGCGTCGTCGCCACGGCGTCCGTTCTCGCAGCAAGCGCATTCGCCGCCCATGCCGAAAATCCGATGGTCGGCGGCGCTCCGATGTATGCGGAGAAAAACATCGTCGAAAACGCCGTCAACTCGAAGGATCACACCACGCTGGTCGCCGCCGTCAAGGCTGCCGGCTTGGTGGAGACGCTGCAAGGCAAGGGCCCGTTCACGGTTTTCGCGCCGACCAATGCCGCCTTTGACGCATTGCCGGCCGGCACCGTCGACACGCTTCTGAAGCCGGAAAACAAGGAGAAGCTCACCAAGGTCCTGACCTGCCATGTCGTTTCCGCCGACGCGATGTCCTCGGCGATCGCCAAGATGGTCACGGACGATGGTGGCGAACATGACGTGAAGACGGTTGGCGGCTGCGTGCTGAAGGCCAAGGAAGACGGCGGCAAGCTGACGCTGACCGACGAGACCGGTGGCACGGCGATGGTGACGATCGCCGACGTCAAACAGTCGAACGGCGTCATCCATGTGATCGACAAGGTGCTCCTGCCGAAAGGGTAGCTTCCGCTGCGCCGGGCCGCCACTTGCGGCCTGGTGCCTGCCATCGGCCGTATGGCCGATGGCGTTCCGCGGCGTCACGACGGTTTGAACGGCATTGTTTTGCCGTGGCTCGGTCCGAGCGGTATCGTCGATTGCGAGTCCAAATGGGAGGTTAGCATGATCAGCCGGCGCGTCTTCCTGATGGCAGGCACGGCCTTGGCCGCAGCCTTCGCGGCCCGCGATCTGACGTCGCTTGCGTGGGCAGCCGGAACGGAGAGCTTCGAGGTTGTCAAATCTGATGCCGAATGGCGCGCGACGCTCACCGACGATCAATACCGCATCCTCAGGCACGAGGATACGGAGCGCCCCTTTACCAGCGCGCTCAACCACGAGAAGCGCAAGGGCATCTTCCATTGCGCCGGCTGTGCGCTGCCGCTCTATTCCGCCGACGCTAAATACGATAGCGGCACGGGCTGGCCGAGCTTTTGGCAATCGCTCCCGGGTGCCGTGGCGACACGGGAGGACAATTCGCTGTCCATGAGCCGCACCGAATGCCATTGCCGCCGTTGCGGCGGTCACCTCGGTCACATCTTCGACGACGGCCCGCCGCCGACCGGCAAGCGCCATTGCATCAATGGTCTGGCGCTTGCCTTCGTACCGGCGGGCAAATCCAGCTAGAACGAGCCGGCTGGCGGAGAAGCCGCGCTGGCGCCAGAGAGTGCCGCCTGCAGCTTTTGTTCCTGTTCGGGCGAAAGCGACGTCTTCAGCACGCGGCCGCGCAAGTCGGGGAATTCGGCGAGAACCTTTTCCGGCTGAACCTTGCGCACCAGGATGAACAGGGCCGAGGAATTGTTCGGGATGGTGTTGCCGAGCGACTTGATGAATTCGTCGTCGATGCCGTAATCGCTGAGCGAACCCGAAAGGGCACCGGCACCCGCGCCGAGCGCGCCGCCGATCGCAAAGCCAGCCAGCGGATTGAGGAACAGAAGGCCGACCAGGCCGCCCCAGAGCGAGCCGGAGAGCAGACCCGAGGTGGCGCCGACGGCGGTCAGGTTGAGGCTCTGCTTGAGATGGACCTTGCCTTCGGTGTCGCGCACGACGACCACCGCATCCTCGAGGTCGATCAGATATTCCTTCTTCAGCCCGGCGAGCCGGACCAGAACCCTGTCAGCCTCCTCGGGGGAATCGAACCCGACAACGATCAAATCGGACATGTCTCTCTCCTATCTCTGGCCGCGCCACCGATCTGGACGCAACGCAGAGATAGAGCGGATTGCATGTCCGGGTAGTGACAGAGATCAAAGACATTGGTTTCGCAAAAGGCCCCTCATGCCGGACCATCGCGCAGCCTCTAGCGCGTGATGGCAGTGCCGATCGCTGCCCGCAGCTCTTCGAGCCCTTCGCCCTTTTCGGAGGAGGTCGAAAGGACCTCCGGGTAGGCTGCAGGGTGCTTTTTGATTTTCTCAAGCGTCTCGGCGACCAGCCGCGGCACGCCGGCGGCCTTGATCTTGTCCGTCTTGGTCAGCACGAGCTGATAGGAGACGGCTGCCTTGTCGAGCAGGTCGAAGACCTCGTCGTCGTTCTTCTTGATGCCGTGGCGGCTATCGATCAGCACATAGACGCGCTTCAGCGTCGAACGGCCGCGCAGGTAATCGAAGACGAGCTTCGTCCAGGCATCGACCTGTTCCTTCGGCGCCTGGGCATAGCCGTAGCCGGGCATGTCGACCAGCGCCATCGGCGGCAGGTCATCGCCTTCGCCGGAATAGCCGTCAGGCACGAAGTAGTTGAGTTCCTGGGTGCGGCCCGGGGTATTGGACGTTCTTGCCAGCCCCTTGTGGCCGACCAGCGCGTTGATCAACGACGACTTGCCGACATTCGAGCGGCCTGCAAAGGCAATCTCGGCCGGTCCTTCCGGCGGCAGGAACTTCATGGCGGGCACGCCGCGAATGAAAATCCACGGCCGGCCGAACAGCGGCTTGTCGTCTTTGGGTCTGGTGTCGGCCATCGGCGGTCGGTCCTTCATCGAGAAAGTCCTTGGCTTCAAGGTTTTGGCCGTGGATGTCAAGGCGTCGGCGTGCGGACCGGCCGTGTGGGAATGGCTTGCGTCCGCCGGAACTCGTTGAAGAGATAGGCGAGCAGCGCCAGAAGAATGAAGGTGCCGCCGATGATCGTTCGGCTGCTCGGCACCTCGCCATGGATGATCGCCACCCAGAGCGGACCGAGCACGGTTTCGGCAGTGCCGAGCAGGGCGGCGAGCGCCGAAGGCACCAGTCGGGCACCGGTGACGAAGAGCGCCATGCCAAGCCCGAGGTTGAAGGCGCCGAAGACGAAAAGCAGCGCGAGCTCGCTTCCGGTGACCGAAAGTCCCGACGACTGGCTGGCGGCAATGGCGCTGGCGGCAAAACAGCCGAAGCAGGTGGCCGGCGTCATGCGCACATGCGGGTAGCGTCGGGTAATCACGGTCGCCAGCGCGAAGACGACCGGGATCAGCAGCGCCAGCGCATCACCGACCGGAGACACGCTTCCCGTCAGGCTTTCCGAGACCATGATCGCGACGCCGAAGATGACGGCAGTGATCGCGCCCCAGGTGAAGCGCGAGACCCGTTCGCGAAACAGCGCCCAACACATCAGCGCCGCAAACAGCGGCACGCCGGCGCCGAGCAGCACGACATTGGCAATGGTCGTGTAGGAGATGGCGATGATGAAGGACGTCGAGGCGATGGTGAAACAGAGCCCGACGGCGATGCCCGGCCAGCCCATGCCCTTGAACAGCGCCACCGTGCCGCGCGGTCCGTCACGCACCAGCATGAAGGCGAGCAGGAACAGGCCGGCAAAGAGGCAGCGCCAGAACACAATCGTCCAGCTGTCGGAAATGTGCAGGAACCGGGCAATGGCGCCGCCGAAACTCCAGAAGAAGGCCGAGCCGAAGACGAGCAGGGCGCCAAGCTTCTCGCTGGCGGCGAACGGGGCGGAGGTGGCCGACGGGTCGGTCATGGCAATTTGTCCTGGAGCAGGGGCGCGCTGGTTTCAATAACGCCAGATGCCCGGAGCGAACGCCCGCGTCAACGCCATCCTGTGTCGTGCCGTGGCGTCAAAACAAAAAAGCCCCGGACCGAAGTCCGGGGCTCTGCGTTTACCGTGCCTGACCGGCGTCATTCCGCCGGTTTGGGTTTCTTCGAAAACAGGCCCTTCAAATTGTCGAAGAGCTCGATCTTTACGCCCTGGCGCTTCATGATGATCGACTGCTGCAGCACCGAAAGCGTGTTGTTCCAGGCCCAGTAGATCACCAGGCCAGCCGGGAACGATGCCAGCATGAAGGTGAAGACCACGGGCATCCAGGTGAACAGCATTGCCTGGGTCGGATCCGGCGGCGTCGGGTTCATGCGCATCTGCACGAACATGGTGACGCCCATGATGATCGGCCAGACGCCGAGATGCAGGAAGGCCGGGCCGTCGAAGGGCAAGAGACCGAAGAGGTTGACGATCGTCGTCGGATCGGGTGCCGAAAGGTCGTGGATCCAGCCGAAGAACGGTGCATGGCGCATTTCGATGGTGATGTAGATCACCTTGTAGAGCGCGAAGAACACCGGGATCTGGATCAGGATCGGCCAGCAGCCGGCGAGCGGATTGATCTTCTCGTCCTTGTAGAGCTGCATCATCGCCTGCTGCAGACCCATGCGGTCGTCGCCGAACTTCTTCTTCAGTTCCTCCATCTTCGGCTGAACCTTCTTCATGTTCGCCATCGATGCGTACTGCTTGTTGGCGAGCGGGAAGAAGATGGCCTTGACGACGATCGTGGTGATCAGGATCGCGATGCCGAAGTTGCCGAACAGACGGAAGAAGAAATCCATCATTTTGAACATCGGCTTGGTGATGAAGTAGAACCAGCCCCAGTCGATCAGCTTGTCGAAGTTGGGGATCGAGTAGGCCACTTCGTAGTTGTCGACGACGGGAACTTCCTTTGCGCCGGCAAAGACCAGGTTCTTGACCTCGGACGACTGCCCGGCCGCGATGGTGACGGCGTCGCTCTTGTAGTCGCTCTGGTAGCGGCCACGGCCGTCGGTGAAGTGCGAGAAGCGGGTGTCGTAAGGTGTCGCCTGCGGCGGAACGATCGCGGCAGCCCAATATTTGTCGGTGATGCCGAGCCAGCCGCCGGTCGCCTTGCCCGGCTCGATGGCCTTGTCGTCCTCGATCTTCGAATAGCCGACTTCCTGCAGGCCATGGTCGCCGATAACGCCGATGAAGCCTTCATGCAGCACGTAGACGCTCGGCGTCGTCGGCTTGTTGAAGCGGGTCACGCGGCCATAGGACGAAAGCGACAGCGGCTCGGCAGCACCGTTCTTGATGCTGTCGACCACCTGGAACATGTAATGGTCGTCGACCGAGATCGTGCGGGTAAAGACGACGCCCTTCTCGTTGGTGAAGGTGAGCGTGACCGGGGTTGCCGCGGTCAGCTTGTCGCCGCCCGAAAGCGTCCAGACGGTCTGCGGACCCGGAACCGAGCCGGTGGCCTCGCTGCCGACGTAGCCGAGTTCGGCGAAGTAGCCGTCGGTCGTCTCGGCCGGGCTGAAGAGGGTGATGACCGGGCTCTTCGGATCGACCGTCTCGCGGTATTCCTTGAGCTTCAGGTCGTCGAAGCGGGCGCCGGTGAGATTGATGGAGCCGGAAAGCGACGGCGTGTCGATCGCAACGCGGGCCGACTTGCCAATCGCCTGGTCGCGGTTTTCACCGGCGCCCGGGATTGCGCCGCCACCCGGCAGGGCCTGACCCGGCGTCTGCTGAGACGGCGTTGCCGACTGCGACTGTGCCTGCTGGGCCTGCAGCGCTTCCGCAGCAATGCGTTCCTTTTCAATCTTCGGATTGACGTAAAGGAACTGCCAGGCAATGAGGATCAGCACGGACAGGCCAATCGCCACGAAATAGTTGCGGTTTTTTTCCATCATAGTTTCCTGGAACCGGCCGGCGGCCGCTTCTGTTTCGGCTTGTTTTCGATGCGCTCGCGAAGGCCCCGGGTCAAGGCGTCGAAGGGAGCATTCAGGAGTTCGCGTCGGGCGACAATCACATAGTCGTGTCCGGGTTTCATTGCAAACCCGGCGGAAAGCCGCACCGCCTCTTTCAGGCGTCGGCGGATCCGGTTTCGCTCGACGGCATTGCCGTGTTTTTTGGTGACGGTGAAGCCGACGCGGGCTTCGCCTTCCGGATCGTTGCGGTCGAGCACTTCGAGGAGAAACAGGGGGCCTCTGCGGCCTTCTCCTGCCCGAACGGCCAAAAACTGCGGACGGCTTTTCAGCCGCCCGACAGTCGTTTTGTCTTTATCTGACGTCATGTGCCCGGACACTGGTTTCGGGCAGTTTCGGCTTAAGCCGAAAGACGCTTGCGGCCACGAGCCCGGCGGGCTGCGAGGACCTTTTGGCCACCCTTGGTAGCCATACGCGAACGGAAGCCGTGGCGACGCTTGCGGACAAGCTTGGACGGTTGGTAGGTACGCTTCATTTATTTAATACCGCGGTGTGCGGCCCTTCTTGGGTTTGCGTGTAGCAAGGAGCGTTTACGTTATCGGACATGGCTCCGCCATTTCGGGCAGGAGGGCTTGACCGGACGTGCGCGGCTTATAAGGGGAATTTTCCCGGAAAGTCAATTGCGGGCGGCGATTCAATGGCGGCAGCACAGCAAAAAGGGCCGGTGCGCCCGCCAAAGGCAATCTGTCGAGCCGCGAAAAGGGAGGCCAACTAGCGGAGATTGGTAAACGGAGCCCTAACGTGGGCTCCCCAGATTGCCGGTCGAGGTCGATGAGCTTTATTAACCACGCCTATTTAGGGTCCTTCCGGTGCATATGGGGCGGCGGCATGTCCGATAATCGGACGCTCTCGTCACTCCGTGGAGGTCGGGATGAAAATACGCGGTAAGATCAATCTAATCGTCGGCATCATGAGTGTGCTGGCGGTTGCGGTAACCGGCATGTCGCTGGTTGCTGTCAGCAAATACAACGAAAAGTTCCACCAGTACGAAAACGTGGCGAAGCGCGCCTTCTACGCGGAACGCCTCAACCGTCTGGTGACCGCGGTCGTCATGGAATCGCGTGGCATCTATGCCGCCCCGACCATTGAGAAGGCCAAGCCCTTCGCAGAGGGCATTCGCAAGAATCTCGACAAGATCGATACGCTGCTGACCGAGTGGCGCCCGCTGATCCCGGCGGAAACCATGGCCTCCTTCGACACGCTGGTGGTGCGCGCCGCGGAGTTCAAGACCTTCCGTGTCGAGACCGCGCGGCTTGGCGAGGAAGTCTCGCCGCAGGCCGCCAACGAGCAGGGCAATACCGACGCCAACCGCGCAAACCGCAAGGCGTTTCAGGAGCAGATCGACGGCGTTGTCGACATCAACCTGAAGACGCTTGAAGTGGTGACGGCTGACGTTGCCACCTTCGAGCGCGGCGTGATCGTCACCATCCTCGCCATCGCCGGGCTCGGCCTCATCGCCGGCATCGGCGCGGCCCTCTACATCGCCACGAACCATTTGAGCCGTCCGATCCTCGAGTTGACGGGCAAGATGAAGCAGCTGGCTGGCGGCGATCTTGCCGCGGACGTGCCTTTCGTCGGGCGCAAGGACGAAATCGGCGAAATGGCAGAAGCCGTGCAGGTCTTCAAGCAGAATGGCCTTGCCGTCCGCGACCTCAACGCGCAGGAGGCGGTGCTGCGTGAAAAGAGCGCCGACCTGCAGTCGAGCATCGGCGTCGTCGTTGCGGCCGCCGCCGCCGGCGATTTCACCAAGCGCATCGGCAAGGACTACGAGAACGAAGACCTCAACCGTTTCGCTGGCAGCGTCAACGAGCTGGTCGGCAGCGTCGATGCTGGTATCGCCGAAACCCGCCGGGTGATAGCGAGCCTTGCGGCCGGCGACCTGACCCAGAGCATGAACGGCCACTATCAGGGCGCCTTCGCCGAGCTGCAGAACAACGTCAACGAAACCCTGTCGACGCTGCAGAAGACGCTGCGCGAGGTTCGCGTGACCACCGACTCGATCAACGGCAATTCGTCCGAACTGCGTTCGGCGGCCGACGATCTGTCGAAGCGGACGGAGCAGCAGGCAGCAGCGCTCGAGGAAACGTCTGCAGCACTCGACCAGATCACTGTTGCAGTGAAGAGCTCCACCGAGCGGGCGCAGGAAGCCACCGTCATGGTCAACGAGGCCAAGCACAGCGCCGCGCAGTCGGCGGCCGTCGTGCGCAACGCCGTCGATGCCATGGGCCGCATCGAGCAGGCCTCGAGCGAGATCGGCCAGATCACCAATGTGATCGACGAAATCGCCTTCCAGACCAACCTTCTGGCGTTGAACGCCGGCGTCGAGGCGGCCCGTGCCGGTGATGCGGGCAAGGGCTTCGCGGTCGTCGCACAGGAAGTTCGCGAACTTGCGCAGCGCGCCGCAAGCGCCGCCAAGGACATCAAGTCGCTGATCTCCAAGTCGGGCAGCGAAGTGGCAACCGGTGTCCGCCTGGTGCAGGAGACGGGATCGGCGCTCGGCGAGATCGAGGAGCGGGTCCTCAAGATCAACGACCACATCCACTCGATCGCGACGGCGGCGCGTGAACAGTCGACGGGCCTCAGCGAAGTCAGCACTGCCGTCAACCAGATGGACCAGGTGACCCAGCAGAACGCCGCGATGGTGGAAGAGGCGAATGCCGCCACCCACAAGCTCTCCGGCGAAGCCAACAATCTCGCCAGCCTGATCGCCTACTTCAAGGTCGACAACACCGCGGCAAGGCCGATGGCGGTTGCGCGCGAAACCACCCGCCCGGTCGAATCGCCGGCGCGACGCATGATGGGCAACGTCGCCCGCGCCTTTGGCGGCAGCTCCGCTGCGGCGGTCGCCAAGGACGATTGGGAAGAGTTCTGATCGGCGGCTTTCCCCGCCGAATGATTGGAGCCCGCGGCGCCCTCACGGCGCCGCGGGTTCGCTGCTCTACGGGCCTCGAATGTCTGCCGCCTGTCTTGCTGCACGGCCCGGCCGCCGTTGCCGCGCGCGGGACGTCGTCCCGGGACGCTGCAGACCTGTTCCCTGGGTGACTTACACCGATTCCGATTCTGTGCAGGTAGGCAGAACTGAGGCGGGGGCGCGCCGGAAATCATAGTTTCGGCGACGCAAGGGGAGAACGATGGGCGGGACGCGGATCTTTATCATGACCGACCGTGCGGGACGGAAAGGTGCCCGCGCCTATGTCGCACCCGGCTCCGCCCTTGCAAGATTGGAAATCAGGCGGTCATCTCCTATTATGGAGCCTTGGCGCAAAGCCCCTTGGCTCGGGCACTTGTGCGCGGCCTCGGGCGTTTTGTTTGACGGGCAGGGAAGTTTGTAAGGCATGGCGGAAGAGACGCGTCCGGCAACGGCGAGCGAGCCACTGAAGACGAGTGCGGGGTTCTTCCGGGGTCTTTCCGGCAAGCTGCTCCTGCTCACCATCGTCTTCGTCATGCTGGCGGAGGTGCTGATCTTTGCGCCGTCCGTTGCGACCATGCGCATCCGTTGGCTTGAGGACCGGCTGAACACGGCGGCCGCTGCCGCCGTCGTCGTCGATGGCCTGCAGAATGTCGAGCTGCCGCGCAGCGTGCAGAAAGACACGCTGATGGCGACCGGCACCAAGGCGATCGTCATCCGACGCAAGGATGCCTCGCGCATGATCGCGCTCACTGACATGCCGCTCGAGATTAAGGGCGAGTACGACGTCGCCAACGCGACCGCCTTTGCTTCGATCCGCGATGCCTTCGACACGCTGCTCTTCGGCGGTGATCGGGTGATCCGCGTCTATGGGCCGCTTGGCGAGAGCGATGCGACGATCGAGCTCCTGATGAAGGATGCCAGCCTGCGCAAGGCCATGCTCGTCTACTCGCGCAACGTCTTTGTTCTGTCGCTGATCATTTCGCTGATCACCGCGGCGCTGATCTTTCTCGCCATCAACCGCATGCTGATCGCGCCGATCCGGCGGATGACGGCAAACATGCAGGAATTCTCCAACGATCCGGCCGATCCCGCCCGCGTGCTGGTGCCGCCTGAGGGGCGCGACGAACTCGCCGTCGCCGGCCAGCATCTCGCCAGCATGCAGCGTGAACTGCAGAAGACGCTGAAGCAGCAGAAGAGCCTGGCGGAACTCGGTCTGGCGGTCTCGAAGATCAACCACGACATGCGCAACATCCTGTCCTCGGCGCAATTGATTTCCGACCGCCTCGCCGACGTGGACGACCCGGTGGTCAAGCGCTTCGCCCCGACCCTGCTGCGCACCATCGACCGCGCCGTCGGCTACACCCGCGAGGTCCTGTCCTATGGGCGCACCACCGAAGCCGAGCCGCACCGGCGCTTCGTCGCGCTAAAGCCGCTGGTCTCCGACGTTGCCGAGCTGCTGGCGATCGATCCGCAGTCCGGCATCGATTTCCAGATCCAGATGCAGGACGATCTCGAAGTCGACGCCGACAGCGAGCAGCTTTTCCGGGTGGTGCACAACATCTGCCGCAACGCCGTGCAGGCGCTGACCAATCACGAACCGGAGGACGGCCGCCCGCGGGTCGTTGCCGTCTCGGCCATGCGCATCGGCAGTGTCGTCACCATCTCCGTGGACGATACCGGCCCCGGCATGCCGCCGAAGGCGCGGGAAAACCTGTTCGCGGCCTTCCGCGGCTCGGCCCGCTCCGGCGGTACCGGCCTTGGGCTGGCGATTGCGCGCGAGCTGGTGCTTGCCCATGGCGGCACGATCGCCCTCGTCGAAAAGCCGACGCCGGGTACGCTCTTCCGCATCGAACTACCCGATCGGCCGGTGCCCCTCGACGCCTTCCGCTCGAAGTTTCGCCATTAGAACTGGTAAATCCGCCGAAGCGACGCTGGCGGGGCTGCGGTCTAGCATCCGCGATATTTTTTTCCGTGGCTGCTTCCATCGCGACAATGTCCTGCTTTCCAGGGTGTTGCTGCATCGTCCTGCCGAGGACTGTCCACAGCAGATCGGGCCATCGTCGTAAAAATGAAATTTTTTGCGGAACGGCGCTTGCAATCCCCGAAAGGACCCTTTAGAGAACCGCTCACGCAAGCGGTTCGACCGCTTCAGGCAAAAGCACCCGTAGCTCAGCTGGATAGAGCACCAGACTACGAATCTGGGGGTCAGGAGTTCGAATCTCTTCGGGTGCGCCATTCTTTTCAATCGCTTACAGGAATTTCTGCAGGGTCTGACGGTCCTGCAAGCATGAACCTTGTGGCGAACCCTCCCTTGACTCACGGATGTATCCTGTCACCCTGCACGCAGCAGTGATGGAAACGGCGCCTTGGGTTTTCAGGGGAGAACGGGATGGCGAGGTTTGCAGCAGGAATACTTCTGGCCAGCTTTTGCCTGAGTGTTGCGGTGGGCTCCGCCTCTGCACGCAGCTGGCACTCCGACGATACGGCTGCACTGGTCGGAGGGCTGCTTCTCGGTGGCGTCGCGGCTGCGGCATCCTCGCATGACCACCACCATCAGAACCAATATGTTGGGCCTCGGCCTTCCTACGGTGGTGCGCCCTTCAGCCCTTCCGCTGGCGTGATTTGCTATCCGAACCAGGTCGCCTGTTACAACAACAGCGGGACCTATCTCCCCGCCTGGACAAGCCGCGTTTTCTGACCCGGAAGGATTTCATCATGAAGTTCTGGCTTTCATTCGCTGTGGGCGCGGCCTTCTGCCTCACATCCGTCTCGGCCATTGCCAAGGACCCGGCGACGAGCTTTGTGCGCCTGCACGCCATCGACCTCTTGGAAGGCGCGCTGAACACAGAGCAAATCGCAACTCTGCAACTGATCGCTCACCAGGCAGCGATCGCGGCGGTTTGTGATGGGTTTGTTTTGGACGACAAAAAAGTCTCGAAGGCTTTCGAGGGACTTGCACCCGCCGGTGCTGACAAACTCACGGCGGAGCAGAAGGACTATCACGAAAAACACCTTCTGGTCATATACGGGATCCTGGTCGGCGGGGAGCTGACCGCGATGTCAGACGGCGCCTGCAAGCTGGCGGCAGATTCAAAGGCCGATCCTGATTTTGCCAAGGAAATGGTGTGGCAATAGCCCCCCTGTCGCAGTCACTGCCCCGCGCGGGCATCCGTCGGTAGTGTTCAGCGATCCGCGCGCCACTCATCCAAACACCGAGCGACGTGGCCGTCGGCTTTTGGCGTGCCGACATTTTAGGAAGCGCCTGTGTGCTGCGCACCGCGATCCGTGGAGACCGCGATGCGTTCCGCCAGCGTTCCAGCTTTCAGGATTGGCCGACGCTGTATCCCTTCTCGACGAGCCAGGCATCGTGGAGCCACTTTTCCGTTCCGCGGCGACCGGGGAAGCTGATCCAGTGAATGTCGCGCTCGAAGACCATGACCTTGCGGTCCGCGCCGACGATAACCCACATCCAGAGACCGTCGGCCTCATTGCGCATCTTGACCTTCATGCCGGTGAGGGTGAGGTCCTGGGCGCGCCCGTTGCGGGTAACTCGCAGCGGTTCGTCATGCGGGTCGATCCAGCTGATCCTCAATCCGGGCAGAAGGTCTGGCGCCGCCTTGCGCAGGAAATCCATGGCGATCGCCTGCGCTTCCTCGCGCGTCGGCAATTGGCCGTCGACGAGATCGAGATCGATCCGGGCGAAGCCCTTGAGGCGGCCATTGTCGGCGATGATGGTGCTGAAATGTTCGCCGCCGAGCGCGGCATTGCGTCCGTCCGCGCGCTGGTAGCGGACAAGTTCCGCGCCTTCGCTATCGACGACGGCGGTGCGGCGGCCCGCCTCGCGGTAGCCGGCCGGCATGACGGCGTCGATGGTGGTGGCCGCGGGTTGGCCGCTACGGGCCGCAGCGGTCGTCACCGTCTCTGCCAGGGCAATGTTTGCGGTTGCCGCGCCGGCGACAAGGCCGAGGGCGGTAAGCACCGCGAGAGAGCGTGTATGCGGCATGTCCAGAGCTCCTTTTGTCTGGTTGGGGGAAGGTGGTCATGAAGTCGCGCGTCGCGATCGTGGATGGCCAAGCGCAGGGGAGGGGATAGGTGGCGCCGCCAACAGCGGAAGCAGAGCACGAGCGAGAAGTTGAAAGGCGACGGCGAATATAATGTAACCTGACGTTAAGTGTAGATTGTGCGCGTGCCGGTTCCTGTCCGTGTCGCCCCTACTTTTGCCGCGCCTGCGCGATCAGGCCGTGCATGCGGGCGATGTTGTTTTCCAGGTCGCGTTTGAACGCGGAGAGTTCGTCAAGCTGGGCGTTCGCCTTGTCGAGCTGGGCCTGCAGGATTTCCAGCACGCGCTCCTTGCCCCTGATGCCGCTTGCATCCTCGAAATAGAGGTCGATGACAGCGGCGATCTCGTCGAGGCTGAGGCCGAGGCGCTTCAGCGCCGCGATCTTCTCCAGCCGTTTCAAGGCCGTCTCGTCATAGTAGCGGTAGCCGGCCCCTTCGCGCTCGGCCGGCTCCACCAACCCCAGCCGCTCGTAGTAATGGATCGTGCGGTGGCTGACGCCGGCACGTTCCGACAATTCTCCAATCTGCATGAGCGATGACAATGCGGTACCTATCTAAACCTGACGTTGGGTGTAGATTTAGGGAGTGGTCTACCGTTCGTCAACTGCGGTTGTAGAGTTTGTTTTCGCTCGCGCCGCCTTGCCCCTTCGCAGAGCTGCCCTTCGAAAGGATTAGGAGACATTAATATACGTTGGCATATAATGATTTACATGCCCGAGTGCGTCGGTAGTCGGACTGCGGCGATGACGAGCCCGAGCACGGAAGCTGCAATGGCTTCACGATCTTTTGACGCCGGCGTGTGAAAATTGGCCCTTCGGATTCCTATATGAAGGAGGAAAGGGCCGCTGAAGGAAGGAGGTGCCGATGTATCGCTACATGATGAAAGAACTGCTGGTGATTGTTGCTGGCCTTTCGGTTTGCGCCTTCACGATCCTGTTCTTTTTGATCAATTCGACGCCCAGCCTCTGACTATCGCCGAAGGGCGTTTCCTCAGTGCTTGAACGCCGGCATCAAAGCCGCTGCGCCAGTAAATCCATAGTGCGCCGATCCTTTTCTCCCGCGAAATAGCGCTCAAGCGCCTCCCCGAACGGGCTCCCGCTTTTCTCGACCTCGGTAAAGAGCGTCATCGATGACCGGAACTTCATGTCATCGGGGCTGGAGAAGATGTCATGGGCCGATCTTCCCGAAACCGAATTGACCAGTTCCGTGCATTCCCGGAGCCTTGCGCCAAGCACCGGGTGGACGAGATACGCCGACGCTTCGTCGAGCCCTGATATCGCATAGCGTTCGGCCATCGGTGAATGACCCAGCCCAGCGAGCTGCGGGAAGACGAACCACATCCAGTGCGTCTGCTTGCGTCCTTGCTGCAGTTCATCCAGAATCGCGGCATAGACGCGGTCCTGGGCAGTGACGAACCGTTGCAGATCGAAGGGGTCGGTCATGGCTCTGCCTCCCTTGGCCGCCCTTCGACCGGGGCGTCAATTACCAGCGGTGATGAACATGAACCTTCACCAGCCGCTCGTAAACCGCGGCGATCGCCGCCTTGGTTTCATCGCCGATACCGGAAAGCGCGCTGGCGGCGGCATTCGATTGCGCCTGCGTCTCGTTGCGGGCGCCGGGGATGACCACCGAGACCGCCTGCTGCTCAAGGATCCAGCGCAGCGCGAACTGCGCCATCGGCACGCCTTCAGGCACCAGCGGTCGCAACTGCTCGACGGCTTCCAGTGCGGCCTCGAACGGCACGCCGGCAAAGGTCTCGCCGACATCGAAGGCTTCGCCATGGCGGTTGAAGCTGCGGTGGTCGTCGGCGGCAAAAGCCGTTTCCCGCGTGATCTTGCCGGAGAGCAGGCCGGAGGCGAGCGGCACGCGTACGATGACGCCGACATTCTTCTTCTGCGCCTCGGCGAAAAACAGATCATGCGGCCGCTGGCGGAACATGTTGTAGATGATCTGCACGGTCGCAACACCCGGATATTCGATCGCCTTCAGCGCTTCCTCGACCTTTTCGACCGACACGCCGTAGTGACGGATCTTGCCCTTGGCAACGAGCCGGTCGAGTGCGCCGAACAGTTCCGGCCGGTAGTAGACTTCAGTCGGCGGGCAATGGAGCTGCACGAGGTCGAGCGTCTCAACGCCGAGATTGGTGAGGCTCCGGTCGATGAAGGCTTCGATGTTGGCGCCGTTGTAACCTTCGGTTACATGCGGGTTGAGCCGACGGCCGGCCTTGGTGGCGACGAAGGGCTTGTCACCACCGCGCTCCTTCAGCACCGCCGCGATGATCTTTTCGGAACGGCCGTCGCCATAGACGTCGGCGGTGTCGACGAAGGTCACGCCGGCGTCGAGCGCGGCATTGAGCGCCCGCTTGCCGTCTGCCTCGCTGACATCGCCCCAGGAGCCGCCGATCTGCCAGGCGCCGAAGCCGATCTCGGATATGGTTGCGCCGGTCTTGCCAAGAACTCTCGTCTTCATCGTGCCGTCTCCTGTTGTGCGTCGTCGATCATAGGCTGCGTGGAGCGCTTCTAATATGACGGGCTCAAGCGCGTAAATTAGAGCAGGATAAAGACGAGAGAGCCGCGCACACTTTTTTCCCAAGGCTGCTTCAGAAACCCACTTGAGAAACCCGGTCTCGACCGCAGGTCAGAGCTTCTGGAGCGCGGGCGCGCCGGGCGTTAGTCGTCGAGCGACACCACGGCCTTGCCGCGGCTGAGATCGACGACCATGGCAAGGATCGCGTCGGCCTCGTCCTTGCGCAGATCGACCGTCAGGATCGGTCCCTTGTCCGTGAAGCTTTCGCCCGCAATGGTCACGTCGCGGGCAAGGAGCCGCGCCTTGATCAGCGCCATGTCGGAAAAATCGACGGCGATTGTGGCGCGCACCGTCTCGATCATCTCGATCTTTTCCGCCGCCCGCAGGCACAAGGCCGCCGTGCCGCCATAGGCGCGCACCAGGCCGCCGCTGCCAAGCAGGATGCCGCCGAACCAGCGCGTGACCACGACCGCGACGCGGTCGAGTTCCTGGCCGTCTATGGCCGCGAGGATCGGCTTTCCGGCCGTGCCGCTCGGTTCGCCGTCGTCGCTGAAGCGGTAGGCCTGGCCGATGCGCCATGCCCAGCAATTGTGGTTGGCCGTGGGGTCGGAGTGGGAGGCGAGGAATTCCTTTGCCGCCTGTTCATCGGCAATCGGCGCGGCAAAGGCCAGAAAACGGCTCTTCTTGATGTCCTGGGTTGCCGTTTCGATGCGCTTGAGGGTGAACATGGCCGCTTCCGTTTCTCAGACGCTGATAACGGATTGCGCGCAAGGGCGCCACAACGGTTTGGATCGGTGCGGGTACCGGGCCTGGTTCGGTGCCACGCGCCCAATGAATGGGGCCCGCATGCCTCTCCCCCGTCGTTCCTGTGCCTGTCGCAGGAATCCAATCACGGCGCGTCTGCGCCGTGAGAAGACTCTCTATCTGCTGCGGCATGTTTTTCGTGCCGCCGACGCGGCGCGGCTGGATCCCTGTGACGGGGCACAGGGATGAGGTGGAGAGAGTACGGCCATCACCGCTGGGTGAAGCCTCAGCCTCTTCATCGCCTCTCCCGCGTTCGGGAGAGGCATTCTTATCGGAGGCGGGTTTCGATCAGCCGATCGCCATCAGGCTGGCATTGCCGCCGGCAGCCGCCGTGTTGATCGAGGTCGAGACCTCCTCGAGCAGCCAGTTGAGGCAATAGGCGTCGGGGTTCTTGCTGATCTCTTCGCTCGAGGCCGCCTGGACGAGGACGAGCGGGCCCGGCAGGCCGGCGATCGCCTTGCTGACCTCACGCACCCGGGCGCCGTCGCCTTCGACGAGGGCGCCTGCAAACGGGCCGTCGGCCGCCCAGTCCTTGGACCAGGAAAGGCGTGCGGAGACGCTCGCCGGCAGATCCTTCAGCGAGGCCTGCAGGCCGGAAGCGGCGTCGACGACGACGGTATTGCCGGTGGCAAGGGCAGCGCCCAGCTGGTGGTAGAGGCCGGTCTCCGTGGCCGGTACCAGGAGCACGCGGCCACGCGGATGCAGCGCATAGAGGTTACGCTCGCCGACGGGGCCCGGAAGCTCGGAGTAAAGGCCGAGAGCCGAGTTGCTGCCGGCGGTGCGGGCAGCTTCGGCCTCAGTCTTCGCACCCTTGCCGTCGAGCCACTTGGCGAAGTCGAGCAGAACAGGATCGGTGTGAACCGAGCTGTGCTGTGGCGGAACCGGGGCTGTGGCGACGAGGCGGCCGAGATAGAGCGGACCGCCGGCCTTGGGTCCGGTGCCGGAGAGGCCGCGGCCACCGAACGGCTGAACGCCGACGACTGCGCCGATGACGTTGCGGTTGACGTAGAGGTTGCCTGCCTTCACCCGCGAGGTGACGTGGGCGATGGTCTCGTCGAGACGCGTGTGCAGGCCGAAGGTGAGGCCGTAGCCGGTGGCATTGATATCGTCGATCAACCGGTCGAGATCGTCGCGGCGATAGCGGATGACGTGCAGCACCGGACCGAAGACTTCGCGCTTGAGGTCAGCGAGCTTGTCGAGCTCGATGATCGTCGGCGGCACGAAGGTGCCCTGTTCGGTTCCGGAGGCAAGACCGATCTGCTCGACCTTGCGACCAAGGCCGCGCATGGCGTCGATGTGCTTTTCGATGATGCCCTTGGCTTCTGCGGTGATGACCGGGCCGACATCGACCGAGAGACGGTCGGTGCGGCCGATCTTCAGCTCGTGCAGCGCGCCCTTCAGCATCGAAAGCGTGCGGTCGGCCACATCTTCCTGCAGGCAGAGAACACGCAGCGCCGAGCAGCGCTGGCCGGCGCTGTCGAAGGCCGAGGCGATCACGTCGCCGACGACCTGTTCGGCAAGCGCCGAGCTGTCGACGATCATGGCGTTCTGGCCACCGGTCTCGGCAATCAGCGGGATCGGCCGGCCGGCCGGAGAAAGACGGTCGGCAAGCTGCGCCTGGATCAGGCGGGCGACCTCGGTCGAGCCGGTGAACATCACGCCGGCAATCTCGGGTGCTGCCACCAGCGCAGCACCAATGCGGCCGTCGCCGGGCAGCAGCTGCAGCGCGTCGGCAGGAATGCCGGCCTCATGCAGGATGCGCACGCCTTCAGCGGCGATCAGCGGGGTTTCCTCCGCCGGCTTTGCCAGCACCGGGTTGCCGGCAACGAGTGCCGCGGCAATCTGGCCGGTGAAGATCGCCAGCGGGAAGTTCCACGGGCTGATGCAGACGATGGGGCCGAGCGCCTTGTGGGCCGGGCCGAGCGTGCGGCGGGTCTGTTCGGCATAGTAGCGCAGGAAGTCGATCGCCTCGCGCACTTCGGCAATGGCGTTCGGCAGCGACTTGCCGGCTTCGCGGGCAATGAGGCCGAGCAGCGTCGGCATGCGCGCCTGCATCAGGTCGGCAGCCCGCGTAAGGCAGGCGGCGCGCTCGGCCGGCGAGACGGCGGCCCAGCTTCCAGCCGCCTTGGCGGCAAGGGTTGCTGCCTGGCGGGCGTCGGCTTCCGATGCCTCGGTGACCGAGCCGACGACGTCGCGGTGGTCGCCGGGGTTGACGACGGCGCGGGTTTCGCCGGAGGCGGGCCCCGTTGCAAGCTGCGGAACGGCCTTCCAGTCGACGGTCGCACTTGCCTGCAGCGCTGCGGTGAGTGAAGTCAGGCCCGCTTCGTTCGAAAGGTCGAGACCGGCGGAGTTGCGGCGCGTTTCGCCGAAGAGGTTGTCGGGAAGCGCGATCTGGTCGTGCGGCGCGCCGACGACGGGCATGGCGCGAACGATTTCGACCGGATC
This sequence comes from Ensifer adhaerens, assembly GCF_002007205.1. Taxonomy (GTDB): domain Bacteria; phylum Pseudomonadota; class Alphaproteobacteria; order Rhizobiales; family Rhizobiaceae; genus Ensifer; species Ensifer adhaerens_D. Next base: position 670,954 of record NZ_LAZS01000006.1, on the reverse strand, counting down.
GGCGATCAGTTCGTCGACCGAGACCTTCGGGTCGGCGATGCGGTTGACGAAGGAGGAGTTCGCGCCGTTTTCGAGCAGGCGGCGTACGAGGTAGGCCAGCAGCGTCTCATGGGTGCCGACGGGCGCGTAGATACGGCAGGGACGGTCGAGATTGCCCTTGCCGACCACCTCGTCATAGAGCGGCTCGCCCATGCCGTGCAGGCACTGGAACTCGTACTTGCCGACCTTGAAGTCTTTGCCGGCCATTTCGTAGATGGTCGCCAGCGACTGGGCGTTGTGGGTCGCGAACTGCGGGAAGATCACGTCGGTTGCCGCCAGCAGCTTCTTGGCGCAGGCGATGTAGGAGACGTCGGTGTAGATCTTGCGGGTATAGACCGGGAAGTCTTCGAGACCGTCGAGCTGGGCGCGCTTGATCTCGGCGTCCCAGTAGGCGCCCTTGACGAGGCGCACCATGACGCGGCGCTGGGCGCGGCGGGCAAGGTCGATGATGAAGTCGAGCACGTAGGGGCAGCGCTTGCCATAGGCCTGGACGACGAAGCCCATGCCCTCCCAGCCGGCGAGGTCCTTGTCGAGGCAGAGTTCTTCGAGCAGGTCGAGCGAGAGTTCGAGGCGGTCGGCTTCCTCGGCGTCGATGTTGAGGCCGATGTCGTACTTCTTGGCGATGACGGCGAGCGCCTTCACCTTCGGCAGCAGCTCTTCCATGACGCGCGAGGCCTGCGAACGGGCGTAGCGCGGATGCAGCGCCGAGAGCTTGATCGAGATGCCGGGGCCTTCATAGATGCCGCGGCCGGCCGATGCCTTGCCGATGGCATGGATCGCCTGCTCGTAGTCGCGGTAGTAGCGCTCCGCGTCGGCAGCCGTCGTCGCCGCTTCGCCGAGCATGTCGTAGGAGTAGCGGAAGCCCTTCTGTTCGAGCGCGCGCGACCGGCGCAGCGCCTCGTCGATGGTTTCGCCGGTGACGAACTGCTCGCCCATCATGCGCATGGCCATATCGACGCCGCGGCGGATGACCGGCTCGCCGCAACGGGCGATGAGGCGGGTGAGCGCTGCCGAAAGGCTGCGATCGTTGACCGTCGAGGTGAGCTTGCCGGTGACGACGAGACCCCAGGTGGCGGCGTTGACGAACAGCGAGCGGCCACCGCCGATATGCGACTTCCAGTCGCCGTCGGCGATCTTGTCGCGGATCAGCGCGTCCCGTGTCGCGGTATCGGGAATACGCAGCAGCGCTTCGGCAAGGCACATCAGCGCCACGCCTTCCTGACTGGAGAGCGAGTACTCCTGTACCAGACCTTCGACGCCCGAGCCCTTGTGCTTGGCGCGAAGCGCCTCGATCAGCTTGCGGGCGGTCTTGGCGGCAGCCTGGCGGGTGGCGGCGTCGAGCGTCGCCGCTTCGATCAGCGCCGGCAGCGCTTCCGTTTCCGGGCGGCGGTAGGCGGCGGTGATCGCCTGACGCAGCGTGCTCTGCGGTCGGACCGGCGGAGCGAACTCGGCAAACGGAGCCTGCGGCGCGCCGGTCTCTGCAGTGGTCTTGTGAAGCGGTGTCTGGCTCATCGAGCGCTATCCTCCGGGAAGCGGTTTTTAAGGGCGCGGCGCACCCCTGATCGTGGGCGGAAAATACGCCTCCTTCCGCCGTGTATCCATCCGGCAAATTTTGTCTTTGACGGAATGTTTCACCGTTCCGCGCGCAGAGCGCCGCAGAGAATGCGGAATGTTCATAAAATCGCCGGATGATCCGGTGTCAGGCGGCCTTGCCGAAATGCTTCTCGCGGGCCATCAGGCACTCGTCGTCGCCAGGCATGCAGGTGCGACAGACGATCGGCCGGATGGCGTAGATCTTGCAGCCGACGTGCTCGCCGAGCCTGCCGCCAAGCGCTGAGCAGCGGTCATCCTCGCAGCGCATGCCGCCAAGGTCGGCGGACACATATTCCGCCGGGATCAGGTCGAGCTCCTCGTCCGTTTCCAGCGAGAAGCGCGGCCAGTCGGCCGAATAGGCGCAGCAGGCGCCGCAGCTCTGGCAGTCGAAGTTCTCATCGATGGAGGTCGGTTCGGTCATGCCCCAAACTAGCATGAAGGCCGGCGGTTCGAAATGGCCCTTACGCGATGGCTGCATCCCGATGGGCGATCTCGTAGTCCTCCGTATGCACCAGCACGCCATCGCCGGTCACGACGGCGATGCCATAGGCGGCGGGCTCGTCGACCGATAGGGAAGCGTCCGGCGTATCGAAGGGCATCGGCTGCTGGTGCACCGGGCTCTTGAAGACCGAGAAGGGAATGCCGCGGCAGGAACCGCTGATCGTGCGGTGCACATGGCCGGCGAAGATATGGCGGACGTTGCCATGCCGTTTGACGAGGTCGTAAAATTCGCTCTCGTTGACGAGCCGGATCATGTCGATGGCGGTGAAGCCAGTCCTGTGCGGCGGATGATGCATGAAGAGTAGCACCGGCTTGCCGGCGGCTTCGGCCAGTTGCCGGTCGAGCCAGGCGAGACGCCTGGCGCAGAGCACGCCCGCATGGCTGGTCGGATAATCATAGGGCGGGGCAAACAGCGTATCGAGCAGGATGGCGCGGCAATCGGCAAAATCGATCACCTGCTGCACGAAGCCGTTCTCGTCGGTCGGTGTGCCGGAAAAGACCTCGAGGAACACCTCGCGTCGGTCGTGATTGCCAACGGTGATGGCAACCGACGGCTGAAGCTGATCGATGAGCTGCTTCAGTCGTTCATAGGAGGGACGATCGCCGTGGTGGGTGAGGTCGCCCATGAAGATCACCCGGTCGGCGTCCGAATGGTAACGGTTGACATGCGCGATGCCATTGGCAAGCCGCTGGTAGGGATCAAGGCCGATGATCGTCGTGCCCTCGGGCACCATGTGCAGGTCGGTGAAGATGATCAGCTTTGTCATGAAGTTCCAGAAGGTTGCGCCGGGATTGGCCCAAGCTGTCGCGCTGGTGGGCGTGCGTCAAGCCGCATCTTTGGGGTTAACCGACGAGGTCAGCCCGGTGGTTTTTGTTGCGGGCGCCTGCGGAAAGCGCTATGGCAAGCGCATCTGATATATCAGCCATGATCGCCGCTACGGCAATGGCAAACGCGTTGGAGAAACGGCATGCGGTGGAAGCGCACGATCCAGTTGCTGGACGTTCATTGCGAGGGCGAGATCGGCAAGGTCGCGATCGGCGGCGTGCCGAAGATCCCGGGCAACTCGATCGCCGAGCAGCTCAACCATATCAATACGGTCGACGACAGCCTGCGCCGGTTCCTGTGCCTGGAGCCGCGCTCTGGCTCGATCGGTTCGGTCAATCTCCTGGTGCCGCCGAAGCGGCCGGAAGCCGATGCAGGCTTCATCATCCTGCAGGCCGACCAGGCCCATGCCATGTCCGGCTCGAACTCGATCTGCGTGACGACTGCGCTGCTCGAATCCGGCATCATCGAGATGAAGGAGCCGGAGACCGTGGTGATGCTCGACACCGCCTCGGGCCTCGTCAAGGCCACCGCTACCTGCCGCGACGGGCGCTGCGAGAAGGTGAAGCTGACGATGGTCCCGTCCTTCGTGCACGAACTCGACGTCGAGGTCGACACGCCGAAGTGGGGCAAGATCAAGCTCGACCTCTGCTATGGCGGCATTTTCTATGCGCTGGTCGATGTCGGCCAGATCGGCACCACGATCGACAAGGCCAACGCCCGCGAGATCGTCGAAGCCGGCATGATCCTGAAGGACATCGTCAACCGCACCATCCCGGTCGTTCATCCTGAGATCCCTGAGATCAAGGGCGTCGCCTATGTGATGTTCCGCGATGTCGAGGCCGACGGCACCATCCGGACCTGCACCACGATGTGGCCGGGCCGTGTCGACCGCTCGCCCTGCGGCACCGGCAGTTCGGCCAACCTCGCGACGCTGCATGCGCGCGGCAAGGTCAAGGTCGGCGACGTGCTGAAAAGCCGTTCGATCATCGGATCGGAATTCGAAGTCGGCCTCGAAGGCGTGACGACGGTTGCCGACCGCGAGGCGATCATTCCGACGATTGCCGGACGTGGCTGGACCTTCGGGCTGCATCAGGTGGCGCTCGATCCCTTCGATCCGCTGGCTGAGGGGTTCGCGCTCACCGATACATGGGGGCCGCAGGCCGGCGAGATCCGCTAAAGCAATTCCAGGAAAAGTGCGTAGCGGTTTTCCGTCCGGAATTGCGAAGGATCGGGCCAATTCCAGGAAAAGTACGTAGCGGTTTTCCGTCCGGAATTGCGAAGTATCAGGCCAATTCCAGGAAAAGTGCGTAGCAGTTTTCCGTCCGGAATTGCGAAGGATCAGGCCAATTCCAGGAAAAGTGCGAAGCGGTTTTCCGTCCGGAATTGCGGCATTGTCTGGAACGAAAACGCGGGCCGAAGATCATGGGATCTCCGACCCGCGTGGCCCTTGGGAGGCGTGTTCGATTACTTGATGCGGCTGGCCTTGGGGAGCATGGCTGTCTCAAACCCATCGCTTACGGTGAGCTCGGCGAGCTTCTGACCGGCGAAGACGTCACCTTCGTTGGCGGCCTTACGGAAGATTTCGCGGGCGGCCGGGATATCCTTCTTGATGCCTTCGCCGTTCTCGAGCATCAGGCCGAGATTGACCATGGCATCGACATTGCCGCGCTCGGCGGCCAGCCGATAGAACCTGGCTGCCCTGCCATTGTCTTCCGGCACCAGCTTGCCCTCGTCCAGGATCACCGCGAGGTTGAAGGCGGCGACGTCGTCGCCGGCAAGCGAAGCCCGTTCGAACCATTCCAGCGCCAGGGCACCATTGACCGCGGTCCCCATGCCGTCGCGATAGGAGACGCCGAGATTGTAGGCGGCGAGAATGTTGCCGGCGGCGGCAGCCTTCTGGTTGAGCGCAAATTCCGTGGCGGTGTCGCCTTCTTCGCCCACGAGCACCGCATAGCTGGTCATCGCCAGCGCGTGGCCATGTTCGGCAGCTTCGCCGAGGATGCGCTGCGACTGGATCTTCTGGCCGGCCTTGTCGAGGACGCGGGCCAGCTGGAACTCGGTGCGGGCGCCACTCTTCTGGTTATAGGCCTCGCGGCAGGCGGAAAGGGCGACGCCGATCTTGATGTCCTCGGTGGCAACCGCCGGGAAGGCCTGATTGCGCTGCAGGTCGAAGATGCTGCCCGCTTCGCGGTCGCAGATCTCGGCGGTGGAAAGGTCGGCAGCACGCGCTGAAGGAAGAGCGATGGCAGCCACAGCCAACAGACTGACGATCGCCAGCAGAATGGCGTTGACGACGCGGGTGCCGGATGCGCTGCGATTTTCCATGATGCTCTCCCATCTCTTGACGATGAACTTATCCCTGCCTTTGGGAGACGGCTGTTCCGGCGGGAACAGCCCGGTGGCGAAAGCTCTGGCGAAGTGAGGGAAGATCATCAGGCAGGCCTTAGAGCCGGCTTGCATCCGGTCATGCCGGGGCTATCCTCGTATGGCGGCAACGCACAAACGGGAGAGAGACGATGGAAAAGCGTGCAGCGCCGATGCACAAGATGCTGGTGAGCCGGCGCGTCGTCGTCGGTGGCCTGTTGCTGACGGCGGTCGGCGGCGGTGCTGCCCCCGCTTGGGCAGGCTCAGCCCTTGGCGAGGCAACGGAAGTCCGCGGTGACGTCCGGCTGCGGCAGGCGAAAAAGGACGGGCCACTCGCCGTCGGCGGCCAGCTATTCGAGAACGACCGTGTGCACACGAACGCCGAGAGTTTTGCAACCTTGCAGCTCGGCACGGATACGCGCGTGCTTCTGGGCGCAGAAACCGACCTGCTTGTCGATAGCTTCATCGCCGGACAGGGCGGCACGCTCGAACTCGGAACGGGCCGCATGGTTTTCGATCGGCCCGAAGGCTTGCCAAAGGTCGACGTGGCCGTGCGCACCGCCTTCGGCATGATCGGGGTGCGCGGCACCAAGTTCTTCTGCGGACCGAGCCGAGCCGCCTTTGCCGTCTTCGTCGAGCATGGCAGCGTTTCGGTCGCGCGTGGCGGCGTAACCAAGGTCGTCGCTGCGGGGCAGGGGGTGGAGTTTCAGCACCGTGGTGATGCCCCGAGCGAGCCGATCGACTGGGGCGAGGCACGCATCAAGGAAGCCTATGCGAGCGTCGGCCTGGCGCGCTGATTTGCGGCGACCAGAAACCAGTCTTTGTCTGTCGGCGCTCAGCTGAGCGCGCTCAGCGCTTGCCGTCTCAGTCCGCCACCGTGAACAATTCCATCGTCGCAAAGCCGCGGATCTCGTGGCTGCCGAGCGGGCGAAGCGGCCGTTTGCTTTCTTGAGCGGCAGCGGGCCCGACGCAGATCGCGGTGCCGAGAAACTTGTTTGCCTCCTGGAGGCGCGCCGCCAGGTTGATCGCATCGCCATGGGCTGTGTAGTCGAGCTTGCCGCCGGCGCCGACTTCGCCGACGACTGCCGGCCCGGTCTCGATCCCGATCCGCGTCCGGCCGAAAACGTTGGCTGCAAACTGCGGACGCCTGCGCATCTCTTCCGTCAGTGCGTGGATCGCTCTGGCGCAATCGATGGCCCTGTCGACATGCTGAGGCAGATCCTCCGGGGCGTTGAAGAACGCATGCACCGCATCGCCCACCACCTTGTCGACCATGCCGCCATGGTCGGCCACCAGCGCGTTGACTTCGGCAAAATAGATGTCGAGCAGGGCGATGAGGTCCCGAGGTTTCAGCCGTTGCGACAGGGTGGAAAAGCTCTCGATGTCGGTGAAGAGCGCCGTCACCTGGCGCTCCTCGCCGCCGACGCGAGCAAGCTCCGGATTGTCGATGTAACGGGCGACCACCGATTGCGGCAGGTATTGCGAGAACTTCTGCCGGGCCGTGGCTTCGGCGCGCCGCACGCGGGCAAATTGCAGAAGGCTCGTCGCGACGAGGACGGCAACAAGCGCCGCGCAGATGCTGACGGCATCGATGAGCCAGCCGCTGCCATCGTAGATGACGGCGGCGGCCGCGACGGCGGTGGCGACGGCGCCAAGGCCGAGTGCCGCCGATGCCAGCGGCCGCAGGCGGGTGGCGGCAAAGGCGACGCCGAGGCCGGCGACAAGAGCGGCAGCGGCTTCTGCAAGTGGCAAACGGCCGTCGCGCTGCGGCATGAAGCCGGTCAGGATGGCGTTGGCGATGTCGGCGTGGATCTGCACCGAGGGTTCGAGCGGCATCGAGGCGCTGGGCCGCAAACCTCCGAGGCTTGGCAGGCTGCTTCCGATCAGCACGAGTTTGCCGGCGAAACGCCCGGCCGGAGCCTTGCCGGACAAAACGTCGGCCGCCGAAACCGTTCGTTCGCCCAGCCGTTCCTGCGGGCTGGCGACGAAACGCAGGCTTCCGGTGTCGTCGAGCGAGATCGTCTGCCCGTCGATGCGTACCCAGGCCGGTTGGCCACCGAGGATCGGCGTGCCGCCGCCCCGCATCAGCCGCGTCGCTTCGATTGCCAGCGTCGGATAGGCATCGTTGCCGAGGATGGCATAGGCCTGAACCCGCCGAATGCGCGCGTCCTCGTCGCCGACGAGAAACGAGGCGGCCGCCGCGCTCGCCTGATCCATGAAGGCAGGGCACGAGGTTTCGGCGCCGTCGAGGAACCACAGTTCAGGCGCGGTGAAAGGGCGGCTGAGCGCCAGTGGCGGTACTGGACGCGGCCGTTCCTGCACAGTATCGGCAACGAGGAAACCCAGAACGACGGCAGTCTTCGAGAGCGCGTCGGTAAGCGCCGGGTTGCCGTCGAAGTTGGGGTTGCAGTCGGCGCTGAAGACGAAATCGACGGCAATCACCTTGGCGCCGGCCGCGGCGAGCCGCGACAGAAGATCGGCGGTTGCCGTTCGGTCCCATTCGCCCGATGGGCGCGACTGATGGGCCTGCCGGTCGATATCGACGACGACGATGTCGGGCGACCGGGGCGCCGGAACCCATTGCGTCAGGCTGTCGAAGAACAGTTCGCGCTGTGTTTCGAACAGCGGTCCGGCGTAGAAATAGAGTGCGATGGCTGCGAGCAGGCTCGTGAGACAACCGCCGGCCAGCGGCGGCAAGCGCAAACGCCGGCGCGGCTCAGCGGCCATGCGGTCTAGTCCTCCTCGGGATCGGCGATGCTCTGCAGGCGCCCGACCTTGCAGGCGATGATGCCTTCGTTCCGCTTGATCGCGCCGCTCTCCTCCAGCCATTGGATGGCGCGGTTGACCTTGGGACGGCTGGCGCCGAGCACGCCGGCGATGTCCGTCTGGCTCATGGTCAGCCTGAGATTGGCGCTTTCCGGCAGTTCGTTGCCGTGGATCTGCCGGAGGGTTGCGAGGAAGAAGCGCGCCACCCGGGCGTTGAGATCGTAGAGTGCGATGGTTTCCAGCCGCTCCGTCGTGTCGCGAAGCTGGGCGCAAAGGAAGCGAATGACCGCTTCGGTCGCCTCCGGCCGATTGGTGACGATATCGAGGAAAGCCTTCTTGCCGATCACGTAGCCTTCTGACGCGGTCATCGCCGTGGCATCGGCCGAACGGGTCTGGCCGTCGAGCACGGCCATCTCGCCGAAGATCGCGCCGGCTTCATGCTGGCGCAGCATCAATTCGCGCCCCTGCGGGGTTATCAGCGAAAGCTTGATGCGCCCGGAAATGACGACAATCATGTAATTGCCTTCGTCGCCGCGCTGGAAGATCACGGTGCCGGCAGGCCATTTCCTGTAGGTTGCGATATCGGCAAGCTCGGCAATCGAGCTCTTGTCGAATTCTTCAAAGATCGGAAACGAGCGCCAGAATGTCGGGCTCCGGTTGATTTCGTTCATGTCATGCCCCCGCGCGGCGTTCCCCAGCCGCGCCGAAATTCTTCGCGCAGCCGCATCGTCCTTGCAACAGAAAAGAACGAAGCGACGCCGATGTGGTTCCGTATTCCCTTGCGGTTCTGTATCGAGATCCCGCTGATGGACGGTTGACGATGTGCCGTGGGCGTTTCATTTTTGTGAACGATCTGTCGCTCGCGGAGCGGCTAGATGATTCTGAAAATGCTGATACTTCTGTCGCCAACAAACCGTTTCTCACAGGAGCCTTCCATGCCTCAGAATGTTGTCGTCCTCGTCGGACGCGTCCTGCTCTCCATCATGTTCGTCATGTCCGGTTTCAGCAAGCTGATGGATCCGTCGGGCACCGCCCAGATGATCACCGGCGCCGGCTGGCCGGCTCCGACCGCACTTGCTTACCTCGCAGGCCTCTTCGAACTCGTTGCTGGTCTTGCCGTCATCGTTGGCTTCCAGACGAAGATTGCCGCCTATCTGCTCGCCGCCTTCAGCCTGGTCACCGCTTTCGCCTTCCACAGCGGCGCGATCAACATTCCGACCTTCCCGCCGGAAGCCAATGGCCTTCTCACCGTCTTCAACGGCCTGATGATGATGAAGAACATCGCGATCGCCGGCGGTTTCCTGGTGCTCGCCGCCTTCGGCCCCGGCGCCCTGTCGATCGACAAGCGCGGCGCCTGAGGCCCCTTCCTTCCTTAAAACAAAACCCGCCGGCTCATGCCGGCGGGTTTTTGCGTTATGACGGTAGTGTCAGGGATAGATCACGCCCTTGCGCAGGATGACGTTGCCGTAAAGTCGGGGCTCGCTGGTCTGGACCAGCGTGTGGGCAGCCCTGACGCGCGGATAGAAATCGGCGCCGATGAGGGGCACGACGCGGCTGTTCGGCTCATGCCGGCCGCAGCAATCGATGATCTCGCGATGCACCGGGTCGAGCGCGTCTATGTCCTGCTTGACCGTGGCGCGGAAGATCGCCTCGGGCACGAAATCATCGATCGGCAGCACGCTCAGGATGGCGTCGAGCACCGGGATCAGCGCATGCCCGTCGAGCCGGACAAGGCGGCGCGCATGCTCCTGGCCGGGATAGTTGCCGTCGACCAGCGCGATCTCGTCGCCATGGCCCATGGCTCGGAGCGTTGCGAGCAGCTCGGGGCTGAGGATCGGGTTCAGGCCTTTCAGCATCAGCCGAGCTCCTTGAAGAGAACATTGGTGTCGAGCAGATAGCGGGAAAAAAGCGGCAGGCTCGCGCCGCCGATGGCGCGTGCATGGCTGCCGACCAAACCTTCCACCAGTTCCGGAATGGTCACGCCCTGAAGGTCGAGTTCGTTGAGCGCCTTGCGCGTAGCGGCCAGCAGCCGCGCCCGCACCCAGGGCGGAAAGCCACCGTCGATGACGACGGCGGAGAAGTCGACGATCGACACGGCGGACACGACGGCCTGGGCGAGCGCTGCGCCGCAATCTTCAATCCAGATGTCGAGCGGTTCGCCGAAATCGATCCAGTCGTCGGCCGAATACCAGAGCGGCCGCGGATCGACGCCGCGCTCACGCAGAAGGTTCTCGAGCACGAAGACCGAAGCGATCTTGAGCAGCTGAACGGTCTTGCCGTCCTTGCCCGAGACCGGCAGCGGGCCGACGGCGCCGGCGGTCCCCGTTCGCCCGGAGAAGAGCGCGGAGTTCAAGACGACGCCGCCGCCGATGAACGAGCCGATATAGAAATAGACGAAATCCGGATAGCTGGCGCCGACGCCGAAGGCGAGCTCGGCGCCGCAGGCGCTGGTGCCGTCGTTCTGCAGGAAGACCGGATAGGTGGTGCGGGCCGCGACGGCCGCCTGCAGGTCGACATCGCGCCACTTGTTCATCTCTTCGCGCGGCGCGCCCACTTCCTCCGCCCAGTTCCAGAGCTCGAAGGGGGTGGCGATGCCGATGCCGGCGATCCGCTTGCGCTGGTCGGGGATAAGCTGCTGTTCGAGCTTGGCCATGCCCGAAATGATGAAGTCGACGAGATCGCCGGGCAACGGATAAGGATGCACATGGTGGAGATGCAGCCGGATGGTGCCGACGAAATCCATCAGCACCAGATCGGCGCTGCGTCGGCCGATCTTGACGCCGAAGGAGTAGACCGCGTCCGGATTGAGCCGCATCGGCGTCGAGGGTTGCCCGACCTTGCCTCTGACGGGATCGCCCTTGACCAGGAGGCCGTCGCCTTCGAGCGCCCGCATGATCACCGACACAGTCTGTGCCGACAGGCCGGAGCGCCGGGCGATGTCGGCCTTGGAAAGACCGCCATGGCGCCGGACAAGCGACATGACGAGCCGCTCGTTATAGGCGCGCACGCGCGTCTGGTTCGCCCCGCCGCTCGGGTCGATGACCTCAGGTTGTGTCGGTCCCCGATCAGGACCGTCTGTCAGTGACATGCCACCGTCTCCTCCCGTTGGCACTGGTGCCCGCTTGTCGCGGGTCTGTTGTTTCCGCTTGTCGCGGGTCTGTCAATTTGTGCGGCGCTTCATTCATGGGTTCACGCGCCGTCACTCCAAGAATGCCACATCGAAATAATAATTCAATTTGATTTATTTATTGACACCCCGGAAATTTAGTGTTTGTTTTTGTCTCGGAAGCGCCAATTGCAGCGGAGGAGAATGCTGCGGCGGCGTGGCCTGGGCCGGTCCGCCGGCACGATTTTCAATCCTTGGGAGGATTTCATGAAGAAGACTGTTCTTTCCGCTGCCTTTGGCGCGCTGTCGCTTGGCGTCGTCTTCGCCGGGCCGGCGCAGGCTGCCGACGTCGGTGCCTGCCTCATTACCAAGACCGATACCAATCCCTTCTTCGTCAAGATGAAGGAAGGCGCGACCGCTAAGGCGCAGGAGCTCGGCGTGACGCTGAAGGCCTATGCCGGCAAGATCGATGGCGATCATGACAGCCAGGTGGCTGCGGTCGAATCCTGCATCGCAGACGGTGCCAAAGGCATCCTGATCGCCGCCTCCGACACCAAGGCGATCGTCGATCAGGTCAAGAAGGCCCAGGAAGCCGGTCTGCTCGTGATCGCGCTCGACACGCCGCTCGATCCGGCAACTGCTGCCGACGCGACCTTTGCCACCGACAACCTGCTTGCCGGCAAGCTGATCGGCCAGTGGGCCGCCGCGACGATGGGCGAAAATGCGAAGACCGCAAAGATCGGCTTCCTCGACCTGACGCCGTCGCAGCCGACGGTCGACGTGCTACGCGACCAGGGCTTCATGATCGGCTTCGGCATCGACCCGAAGGATCCGGCGAAGATCGGCGATGAGGACGATCCGCGTATCGTCGGCCACGACGTCACCAATGGCAACGAAGAAGGCGGCCGCAAGGCCATGGAAAACCTTCTGCAGAAGGACCCCGAAATCAACGTGATCCACACCATCAACGAGCCGGCCGCCGTCGGCGCCTATCAGGCGCTGAAGGCCGTCGGCAAGGAGAAGGACGTGCTGATCGTCTCGGTTGACGGCGGTTGCCCCGGCGTCAAGTCGGTCGCCGAAGGCGTCATCGGCGCCACCTCGCAGCAGTATCCGCTGATGATGGCCGCACTCGGCATCGAGGCGATCAAGAAGTTCGCCGATACCGGCGAAAAGCCGAAGCCGACCGAAGGCAAGGACTTCTTCGACACCGGCGTTTCGCTGGTGACCGACAAGCCGGCTGCTGGCGTCGAATCGATCGACGTCAAGGTCGGCACGGAGAAGTGCTGGGGCTGATCGCCTTAGCTCTTCGAGCGCATGAGCTATTAACGGAAGGGCGGCCCCGGCCGCCCTTCGCGTAAGCGCCGACGTCTTTGACAAGGCGCAGAAAACCGCGCAGCTTTTGAGAGAGTGCTATTGCCCGCGTCATGGTGGGCGGGCTGTGCACGACACCATCGCAACCCCTTGGGAGTGGGGTTCACGGGAGGAAGGTCCATGGGCGAGCCCAACACAGCCGCGCAGCCATCCCAGGAATTCGAGAAAGTCCTGGTCAACAGTTCGACGCAGGTCGCGTCGTTCGACACGCATGACAAGACCGCGATCCAGAGGATCCAGCATTTCCTGCATTCGACGCCGGCCGCCGTGCCGTTCATCGTGCTCGTTGCCGCGATCCTGATCTTCGGCATCGCCATCGGGGGTAAGTTCTTCTCGTCCTACACCCTGACCCTCATCCTCCAGCAGATCGCCATCGTCGGTATCCTTGGTGCCGCGCAGACGCTGGTGATCCTGACCGCCGGCATCGATCTCTCGATCGGTGTTATCATGGTGCTGTCGGCTGTGATCATGGGCAATTGCGCCGTCACCTATGGCCTTCCGGCACCGATCGCGATCTTCATCGGCTTCGTCGTCGGCGGCGCCTGCGGCTTCCTCAACGGCTTCCTCGTCTCCAGGGTCAAGCTTCCGCCGTTCATCGTCACGCTCGGCACCTGGTATGTCATCATGTCGACGAATTTCATCTATTCGGCCAATGCGACGATCCGCGAGGCCGACGTGACGGCCGTCACCCAGATGCTCCACCTCTTCGGCGTCAGCTTCAAGGTGGGCTCCGCCGTCTTCACGCTCGGCGTGGTGATGATGGTCGTGCTGGTCTTCGGCCTCTGGTACGCGCTCAATCACACCGCCTGGGGACGGCATCTCTATGCGGTCGGTGACGATCCGGAAGCGGCCAAACTCTCCGGTATCCGCACCAGCCGCGTGCTCTTGAGCGCCTATACGCTGGCCGGCCTGATCGCAGCCCTTGCCGCCTGGGTCTCGATCGGCCGCAATGGCTCGATCTCGCCGTCCGCTGCCGTCACCGACTACAACCTTCAGGCCATCACCGCAGCTGTCATCGGCGGCATCTCGCTCTTCGGCGGCCGCGGCTCGATCCTCGGCACCCTGATCGGCGCGATGATCGTCGGCGTCGTCTCCATGGGCCTCAACATGCTGGGCGCCGACCCGCAATGGAAGGTCTTCCTCACCGGCGTGCTGATCATCTCCGCCGTCGCGATCGACCAGTGGATCAGAAAGGTAGCTGCCTGATGACACAGGAACCCATTCTCACCGCCCGCGGTCTCGTCAAGCGCTACGGCCGCGTCACTGCCCTCGACCATGCCGACTTCGATCTCTATCCCGGCGAGATCCTCGCCGTGATCGGCGACAACGGCGCCGGCAAGTCCTCGATGATCAAGGCCATCTCCGGCGCCATCACGCCCGATGAAGGCGAGATCAAGCTCGAGGGGCAGCCGGTCAACTTCCGCTCGCCGATGGATGCGCGCTCTGCCGGCATCGAGACGGTCTACCAGAACCTGGCGCTGTCGCCGGCGCTGTCGATCGCCGACAACATGTTTCTCGGCCGCGAGATCCGCAAACCGGGCATCATGGGCAAGCTGTTCCGCACGCTCGATCGCGCGGAAATGGAGAAGCGGGCGCGGGCGAAACTGTCCGAACTGGGCCTGATGACCATCCAGAACATCAACCAGGCGGTGGAAACGCTTTCGGGCGGCCAGCGCCAGGGCGTCGCCGTGGCGCGGGCTGCAGCCTTCGGCTCCAAGGTGGTGATCATGGACGAGCCGACGGCGGCACTCGGCGTCAAGGAAAGCCGGCGGGTGCTGGAACTGATCCTCGACGTGCGCTCGCGCGGCCTGCCGATCGTCTTGATCTCGCACAACATGCCGCATGTGTTCGAGGTGGCCGACCGCATCCACGTGCACCGCCTCGGCAAACGGCTCTGCGTCATCAATCCGAAGGAGCACACGATGTCGGACGCCGTCGCCTTCATGACCGGGGCGAAGGAGCCGCCGCGCGAGGCGCTTGCGGCATGAACGTCGAGCCGATCGCCAACGAGATCCTGAAACGGGCGGCCGGTGCTGCCCGTTTCGTCGTCGCCATTGCCGGCCCGCCCGGCGCCGGCAAGTCCACGTTGTCGGACGCGCTGGCGGAGACGCTGACGGCCGGCGGCGAGAAGGCGGCGGTGCTGCCGATGGACGGCTTCCACATGGACAACGCCGTGCTGGAACAAAAGGGTCTGCTTGCCCGCAAGGGTGCGCCGGAGACATTTGACGTCAGGGCCTTTCTCTCGACGGTCGCAGCGGTGCGCGCCAATGACGGCGAGGTGCTGGTTCCGGTCTTCGACCGCACGCGCGAGATCGCCATCGCCTCGGCCCGCATCGTCGCGCCCGAGACCCGCATCATCCTGGTCGAGGGCAACTACCTGCTGCTCGACGAGGCGCCGTGGGACAGGCTCGAAGGCGCCTTCGATTTCTCGATCTTCATCAATCCGGGCATCGAGGAACTGGAGCGGCGGTTGCTGAAACGCTGGTACGATCTCGGCTATGACGAGGCGGCGGCCAAGCGCAAAGCCCAAGGCAACGACATCCCGAACGCGCACCGTGTGGTCGACCATCAAAGGCCAGCAGATCTGGTGCTGACGGATTTCTGAACGATGGTCGGATTGCGGATTGTGTTTCCGGGGGCATTGGTGTTATCGAGACGCGGTTCCACCACATGAGTAACCGCCCGCCACCCGCGCACCCGCCGGCTCGCAAAGCTGCGCGCGCGGATCGGGCGCGAGCACCGGAGAGGGATACCTGCGGCGGTTGTTCGCCCGCATCCTGCTCCGACCTAGGAGAACGCTGACCATGCAAGACCTCGTTATCCGCCGCCCGGATGATTGGCACCTTCACCTTCGCGACGGCGACATGCTGAAGGGCGTTATCGCCGATACCAGCCGTCATTTCGCCCGCGCGATCATCATGCCCAACCTGGTGCCGCCGGTCGTCACGACAGCGGATGCCAGCGCCTACCGCGAGCGCATTCTCGCGGCTCTTCCCGCGGGCGACCGCTTCGAGCCGCTGATGACGCTTTATCTCACCGCCGGCACCAATCCCGACGATGTCGAGGCTGGCCACAGAAGCGGCCTCGTCAAGGCGGTCAAGCTCTACCCGGCGGGCGCCACGACCAATTCGCATAGCGGTGTGCGCAACATCGACGAGGCGATGCCGGTGCTGGAGCGCATGGCAAAGATCGGCCTGCCGCTCTGCGTGCATGGCGAAGTCACCGCGTCGGATGTTGATATCTTCGATCGCGAGGCGGTGTTCATCGAAACCGTGCTCGAGCCCCTGCGCAGGCGCCTGCCGGAGCTGAAGGTGACGATGGAGCACGTCACCACCAAGGACGGCATCGACTACATCAAGGCGTCGAAGGCGAACCTTGCCGGTTCGATCACCACCCATCACCTGATCATCAACCGCAACGCCATTCTGGTCGGCGGGATCAAGCCGCACTACTACTGCCTGCCGGTCGCCAAGCGCGAGAACCACCGCCTGGCACTGCGCGCGGCTGCCGTTTCCGGCGACAAGCGCTTCTTCCTCGGCACTGACTCGGCACCCCATGTCGACCCGCTGAAGGAATGTGCCTGCGGCTGCGCCGGCATCTACACCTCGATCAACACCATGAGCTGCCTGGCGCATGTGTTCGAGGAGGAGGGCGCGCTCGACAAGCTCGAAGCCTTCGCCTCGCTCAACGGTCCCGCCTGGTACGGCCTGCCGGTCAACGAGGAGACGATCACGCTCAGGAAGCAGGCGGACGCCGTCACCTATCCGAAGAAGATCGAGACCGGCGCCGGTCCGGTCACCGTGTTCGATCCGATGTTCCCGCTGCACTGGGCCGTCGTCTGATCGCCGCTGCATAATTCCTTGGATCGGACGGATCCAAGGACAAAATTATGCAGCAGTTAAAAATGGTACGGCGACCTGTGCGCGTCTGAACGGACCCGCGGCGCTGTAGAGTTTTGAAGGAGAGATTGATGTTTTCCAACGCGTTCACCGACAAGGCCGTGATGGCCGAGCTGGTCGCCAAGATGCTCTGGGAGATCAAGGCCGTGCACTTCAGCGCCGACGAGCCCTACAAGCTCTCGTCCGGCATGGCGAGCCCCGTCTATATCGACTGCCGCAAGCTGATTTCCTATCCGCGGATCCGCTCGGCGGTCATGGATTTCGCCGCAGCCAGCATCCTGCGTGAAGCCGGTTTCGAGAAGTTCGACGTGGTCGCCGGCGGCGAGACCGCCGGCATCCCCTTCGCCGCAATGCTTGCCGAACGCCTAGGCCTGCCGATGATCTATGTGCGCAAGGCGCCGAAGGGGCACGGCCGCAACGCCCAGATCGAGGGCCACATGCCCGAGGGCGCGCGCGTTCTCGTCATCGAGGACCTGACGACCGCCGGCGGCTCGATGTTCAAGTTCATCGACGCCATTCGTGCGGCTGGCGGCATCGTCGACCATGGCATTGCGCTCTTCTACTACGACATCTTCCCGGAAGCGGTCGGCGAGATGAAGGCCAAGGGCGTCGACCTGCACTGGATCGCCACCTGGCGCAATGTGCTTGCGGTCGCCCGTGAGCAGAAGCTGTTCGACGAGAAGACGCTCGGCGAAGTCGAGGCCTTCCTCAACGCGCCGCTTGCCTGGTCGGGCCGCAACGGCGGTGTGACTGCCCTCGCATAACGCCTGACGAGGGCCCGGTTCTGCCGGGGCTTCGTGGCGCATGAGCTATTCTGTTTAAATCGATTGAAATTCCATCGAGGAGGAGAAGCCGATGATCGTATGTTGCGGTGAAGCGCTGATCGACATGTTGCCACGGGATACCACCGCTGGGGAAAGCGCCTTTGCGCCCTATGCCGGCGGCGCGATCTTCAACACGGCGATCGCGCTTGGACGCCTCGGCATCCAGACCGGCTTCTTCACCGGCCTCTCCGACGACATGTTCGGCGATATCCTGCGCGAGACCTTGAAGGCGGCGAATGTCGATTTCGGTCCCTGCGCGACGCTTTCGCTGCACACGACGCTTGCCTTCGTCAAGCTTGTGAATGGCCATGCGAGTTATGCTTTCTTCGACGAGAACACGGCGGGCCGCATGATCACCCGGGAGCACCTGCCGGCGCTCGGCGATTTCTGCGAGGCGCTGCACTTCGGCGCCATCAGCCTGATCCCCGAGCCCTGCGGCTCGACCTATGAAGCCTTGATGACGCGCGAATGTGAGAAGCGGGTGATCTCCTTCGACCCGAACATCCGCCCCGGTTTCATCAAGGACAGGGACGCCCATCTCGCCCGCATGAACCGCATGGCGGCGATGTCCGATATCATCAAGTTCTCCGACGAGGACCTTGCCTGGTTCGGCATGGAAGGCAGCCACGACGATCTCGCCGCCGAATGGCTGACGCATGGACCGAAACTGGTGCTGATCACCAAGGGCGCTGACGGCGCCGTCGGCTACACGGCGCGCCACAAGGTCGAGGTCGCCGGCGAAAAGGTCACGGTGGTCGATACGGTCGGCGCCGGTGACACCTTCGATGCCGGCGTTCTGGCGTCGCTGAAGCTCGCCGGCCTCCTGACCAAGGCCGATGTCGCCAATCTTGGCGAGACCGCCGTTCGCAACGCTTTGGCGCTTGGCGCCAAGGCGGCGGCCGTGACGGTTTCGAGGGCAGGGGCAAACCCGCCGTGGAAGCACGAAATCGGGCTCTGAGCCGTTTCCTACTCATCCGGTTCCGGGCGGTATTCCAGGATATCGCCCGGCTGGCAATCGAGCGCGACACAGATCTTCTCCAGCGTGTCGAAGCGCACGCCCTTCACCTTCCCAGATTTCAGCAGCGAGATGTTTTGCTCGGTGATGCCCACCTGCTCGGCGAGATCGCGTGAGCGGACCTTGCGCTTCGCCAGCATGACATCGAGGTTCACGACGATCGGCATGCGTCAGACGAAGCCCCTGTTCTCCGCCTCGACCTCCGACGCAATGACCATCACGTGGCCAAGACCGACGACGAGGCCTGCCATCAAGAGCACGATCATGGTGCCGCCGTTGATGTCGAAGACCACCGCATGCCCCGTTTCGCCCGGATTGTCGTAGGTGACGGCCAGAATGCCGATCCCGTTGCTGACGGTCATGCAGAGCGCGCCGGCGAGCGCAGTCAGCCCGACCCGGCGCAACAGAACGCCATTGCGGCCGGAGAGGATTTCGCCGCGCTGGAAACTGTCGAAAAGCTGCCAGGCAAAGGCGAGGCCGGCAATGATGAGCGCATTGTTGATGGCCGTCAGGAAGACGACCGTGGCGATGGCGCGGTAGGAAAGGGTGATCGCTCCCAGGCGGGGGAAGACGACATCGCGAATGCCCTGTTCGAAACCTTGCCGGTCGAAAAGAATCTGCCAGTGCATGTAGACGATCGCGGAGCAAAACAGCGCGCCGCCCAGGACGATCATGACCTTCATGAAGCGGCTGAGCTTGCGCAGCCTCCTGGCGGGGTCCGTCATAAAAAATCCTCTATCGATCGACTTCTATTTTTATCGTAAAACGATAAATAATTCTCGTCAATTGCGATTTTGGTTTCGTTCCAGCCTCTGCGACTGCTGCAGGTTCTGATCCCGGCGGGCGTACGGCGCTGCCAGCCTGCACAATGTGATAGGCCCGAGGAGCGACGAGCGCCTCGGGCCTTGATCGTTTGCAGCGGTGCGGTTCCGGTTGAACCGTTTAACGGGCCGCCTTCAGCAGGGCTGCCACCAGCCCTGCTGTCGACGAATCGTGGCCGGCTGCACTCTCCTTGCCTTCGACGACAGGAAGCAGGCCCGTTGCCAGTTCCTTGCCGAGTTCGACGCCCCACTGGTCGAAGGAGTTGATGTTGAAGAGCGCGCCTTCGACGAAGACGCGGTGCTCGTAGAGCGCGATCAGGCGGCCGAGCGCGAAGGGATCGAGCTGATCGTAGACGATCGTCAGCGACGGGCGATTGCCGGAAAAGACGCGGTGCGGCGCGATCCTGTCGGCCTTGGCATCGGCCATGCCCTTGGCGGTGAGCTGCGCCTTGGCTTCCGAGAGCGTACGGCCCTTCATCAGCGCTTCCGACTGTGCCAGGCAGTTGGCGATCAGCAGCTCGTGCTGATGGCGCAGATCCTTTTCATGCCCGTTGGCGGCGATCATGAACTCGGCGGGAATGACGTCCGTGCCCTGGTGGATGAGCTGGTAGAAGGCGTGCTGGCCGTTGGTGCCGGGCTCGCCCCAGACGACCGGACCGGTCGAATACTCGACCGGCGTGCTGTCGAGCGTCACCGCCTTGCCGTTCGATTCCATGTCGAGCTGCTGCAGGTAGGCGGGGAAGCGCGACAGGCGCTGGTCGTAGGGCAGGATCGCGCGCGACGGGTAACCGAGCACGTTGCGATGGTAGAAGCCGAGAAGGCCGAGCAGCACCGGAATGTTCTGACGGATCGGGGCGGTGCGGAAATGCTCGTCGATGGCATGGCCGCCGTCGAGGAAGCGGCCGAAATTCTCCTTGCCGACGGCGATCATCAGCGGCAGTCCGATCGCCGACCAGATCGAGTAGCGGCCGCCGACCCAGTCCCAGAAGCCGAAGACGCGGGCCTGGTCGATGCCGAAGGCGGCGACCTTGTCGAGTGCGGTCGAAACCGCGGCGAAGTGATGGCCGACAGCGGCCTCGCCGAGCTTGCCGGCGATGAAGGCGCGGGCGGTTGCCGCATTGGTCATCGTCTCGATGGTCGTGAACGTCTTCGAGGCGATGATGAAGAGCGACGTTTCCGGATCGATCAGCTTCAGCGTATCGGCGATATGGGCGCCATCGATGTTGGAAACGAAGTGCAGGCGCGGGCCGTCATGGAAGGGGGCGAGCGCCAGCGTCGCCATGACCGGGCCGAGGTCGGAGCCGCCGATACCGATGTTGACGACATCGGTGATCTTCTTGCCTGTCGCACCTTTCAGTGCGCCCGAGCGGATGCCGTCGGCAAAGGCGCCCATGGCGGCAAGCACGCCGTTGACGTCGGGCATCACGTCCTTGCCGTCGACGAGCATCGGACGGTTGCCGCGGTTGCGCAGCGCCGTATGCAGCACGGCGCGCTCCTCGGTGATGTTGATGATGTCGCCGCGGAACATGGCATCCCGCTTTTCCTCAACCTTGGCGGCCTTGGCGAGCGCCTCGAGGCCATCCAGCACCCTGTCGTTGACGGCGCATTTCGAATAGTCGAACAGCAGGTCACCGAGCGTGGTGCTGAAGTGCGCGAAACGTTCTGCGTCGGCGGCGAAGGCCGCGCGGATATCGGTTGCGTTGGTCTCGGCGGCGGTTGCTTTGAGTTGGTCGACAAGCGCTTTCATCGCGGGGCTCCTTGGTCGGACAGGGGTGTCGGACAATCGCCTGCGTAGCTATTCGCTTTAAGTGGACCAAATCAAGACTGGAAAACCGCCAAGGCGGCGGTTTTCAGGATTTTTTAAATCGTTTGAATTTTGCAGTAGTTTACCCGCGCAGGTCCTTGCGCAGGATCTTGCCGACATTGGTCTTCGGCAGTTCGGTGCGGAATTCGACGAAACGCGGGCGCTTGTAGTTGGTGAGGTTGGCGGCGCAATGGCGCTTGACCTCCTCTTCCGTCAGCGAGGGATCCTTCTTGACCACGAAAAGCTTCACCGCTTCGCCGGAATGCTCGTCCGGAATGCCGATCGCAGCGCATTCGAGAATGCCCGGATGGGTCATCGCTACTTCCTCGATCTCGTTCGGGAAGACATTGAAACCCGAAACCAGGATCATGTCCTTCTTGCGGTCGACGATCTTGACGAGACCGTCGGCGTTCATGAAGCCGATGTCGCCCGAACGGAAGAAGCCATCCGGCGAGATCGCCTTGGCGGTTTCGTCCGGCCGCTGCCAGTAACCGACCATCACTTGCGGGCCGCGAATGCAGATCTCGCCGACTTCGCCGATCGGCAGCGTACTGCCCTGGTCGTCGCGGATCTCCACGTCGGTGGACGGGATAGGCATGCCGATCGTGCCGGTGAACTCGGTTGCGTCGAGGATGTTGGCTGTTGCCACAGGCGAGGTCTCCGACAGGCCGTAGCCTTCGGCGATCGAGCAACCGGTCATCTGCTTCCAGCGTTCCGCCACCGGACGCTGGATCGCCATGCCGCCGCCAAAGGTCAGCATCAGCGACGAAAAGTCGAGCTTCTGGAACTCCGCATTGTTCATCAGCGCGTTGAACAGAGTGTTGAGGCCCGGGAAGATATTGGTCTTGTACTTGCCGAGTTCCTTGACGAAGCCCGGAATGTCGCGCGGATTGGGGATCAGGATGTTGTTGCCGCCGGTGGCAAGGCCCATCAGCGAATTCACCGTCAGCGCGAAGATGTGGTAGAGCGGCAGCGCGCACATGAAGACGAGATTGTCCGGCCGGGCGCGCGAGCGGAACGCCGTCTGAAACCAGATTTCCATCTGCGCCATGTTCGACAGAAGGTTCGAATGGGTGAGCGTCGCGCCCTTGGAGACGCCGGTCGTGCCGCCGGTATATTGCAGGAAGGCGACGTCGCTGGAAGCGACGTTCGGCTTCGTCAGCTTGGCTCGCCCGCCCTTGGCAAGAACGTCCTTGAACGAGAGGTGGCCGGGGATCGACCAGGCGGGAACAAGCTTCTTGACCCGGCGGACCACCAGATTGACGATCGCGCCCTTCAGGCCGAGCATGTCGCCCATGGTCGCGACGACGACGTGCTTGACCGAGGTCTTGTCGACCACCTGCTGCACGGTGTGAGCGAAATTTTCCAGAACGAAGATCGCCTTGGCGCCGGAATCGGTGAGTTGGTGCTGCAACTCGCGCGGCGTGTAGAGCGGGTTGACGTTGACGACGGTAAAACCGGCCCTGAGGATGCCGTAGACTATGACCGGGTTCTGCAGGACATTCGGCATCATCACCGCGACGCGGTCGCCCTTGACAAGGCCGAGCGATTGCAGCCAGGCGCCGATCCTGGCGGACTGCGCGTTCAGATCGGCAAAGCTCAGCGTCTTGCCCATGCAGGTGAAGGCCGGACGGCTCGAATAGCGGGCCACGGCGTGGTCGAAGAATTCGCCGATCGACTTGTAGGGCAGGGGGCCGATTTCGGCGGCTATTCCGGGTGGATAGGATTTCAGCCAGATCTTGCCTGGGCTGATACCCGTCTGTTGTGCGCTGACTTCCGCCATGACCTCTCTCCCTCTGGTCGCCACAGGCTGGCCTGATCGCGGCCTGAGAAAATCCCTCCTGATCCTCTCATGCCGATGAAGATGATGCTTTTGCGACACCTCTTCAAGCTGAGATTCGGGATTATATAACTTTGACGTAAACGTCAACTGAGCTTACGGTTAACAGGCGCCGGCGGCGTCTGCGAAAAAGTATGACGAGAACCGCAAAAGCTTTGCCTGGCCTCGGAAAACCCTGTATTGCATTGCAGCATATCCCTGTTGGTCCAATCCAACATCCGCCGACATATCCCCCAGATTTTTCTCCGGCCGCAAGGTCCGGCGACACTGGCCATTGCCCATGAGCGAACCCATGTGTGACGAAGCCTTTTCTTCTGCCGTCAATCCGCGCCGGGCCCGCGTTTCCGCCGCCGAAGTGGCGCTCGCCGTTGGCGGCTTCGGGATCGGCACCGGCGAGTTCGCGATCATGGGTCTCCTGCCGCAGGTTGCCGAAGACGTATCGGTCTCGGTGCCACAGGCCGGCTGGGTCATCAGCGCCTATGCGCTCGGCGTCGTCGTCGGTGCGCCGCTGATCGCGGTGCTCGCAGCCCGCTTCTCTCGCTTCCGGGTGCTTTTGGTGCTGATGCTGGTTTTTGCTATCGGCAATTTTGCGAGCGCCATCGCTCCGGATTTCTACACGCTGATTGCCGGGCGCTTCTTCACGGGCCTGCCGCATGGCGCCTATTTCGGCGTCGCCGCGCTGGTGGCTGCCGGCCTTGCCGCGCCGCACCAGCGGGCCCGCGCCGTCGGCCGGGTGATGATGGGGCTGACCATCGCCACCCTCTTCGGCACGCCGCTCGTCGCCTGGTTCGGCCAGGCGCTCGGCTGGCGCTCCGCGTTTGCCATCGTCGGCGCCATCAGCCTCCTGACCATGGCGCTCACCTTTGCCCACGTACCGCGGGACAAGGGCAACCCGAAGGCGACGCCGCTTCGCGAACTGGGTGCGCTCGGCAAGCTGCAGGTCTGGCTGATGCTCGGCATCTGCGCCATCGGCTGCGGCGGCATGTTCGCCGTCTTCAGCTACATCACGCCGGCGCTGACCGAAGTCGCAGGTGTTTCGCTTGGCAATGTGCCGATCATGCTTTCGGTCTTCGGTGCCGGCATGATCCTCGGCAACATCGTCGGGGCGCGGCTTGCCGACTGGGCGCTGATGCCGGCGATCGGTATCGCCATCGTCTTCAACATCTTCGCCTATGTGCTTTTCTATTTCACCATGGGCAATCCGTGGATCGCCATCGTCAACGTGCTCTTCATCGGCGGTGGCTTTGCCGTCGTCCCGGGCGTGCAGACCCGGCTGATGGATGTCGCCGGCGAGGCCCAGACGCTGGCTGCTGCCCTTAGCCACTCCGCCTTCAATCTCGCCAATGCGCTTGGCGCCTGGCTCGGCGGGGTTTCGATCGCTGCCGGTTACGGCTGGACCTCCACCGGTCTCGTCGGTGCCGTCCTCGGTGTTGCCGGCTTCGGTATCTTTCTCGCCTCGGTCTTCGTCGACCGCGCACAGCCTGTGCGTATGGCTGCAAAACCTGCGGCGGAATGACCGGCTTTATCGAAAGAAAGCCGGGTGCTCTTGAACCCTCCTAAATTTTTCTGTCATGTCCCGCCGCTAGCGTCGGCCACGGCCCTGAAACTACCGTAAAGCAGGGGCAAAGGGGCGGCGCGCGGCGTCAGATAGGATGGCAAGGCCGCGGGTTTGTTGTAAGCTCGTCGGAAGACGGAGGATCATTGGTGCAATTGGGCAATCGCGAACGAGAGAATTTTGCCGTGGAGCCACGGCTCCTCGGGCACACTGCCATTTCGCGCCATGCCCTTGTCGGCCCCATGACCGCTGCCCGCTGGATGCTGGTCTTCGTCCTGCTTGCCGGCGTCTATTTCTTCCATGGTTTCGTCGTTCCGGTTCTGGCCGCTGTCGTCATCGGGTTTGCTAGCTGGCCGATCTATCGCCGGCTGCTCGCCGGTGTGAACGGCAACCGGACGCTTGCCGCCACCATCGCGATCGTCTGCGTCATCTCCTTCATCGTCGTGCCGATCTCGATTGCGGCCGTCTATGCGGTCGACGAAGTGCGCGACTGGGTCGTCTGGGCCGTCGAGACCAATGCCAACGGTGCCGTCGTGCCCGCGTGGCTGTCGAGCATTCCGATCGCCGGTGTCTGGCTTGGCGAGCAATGGGTCAAGCATATCGGCCATCCGGGCGCGCTCGGCGAACTGGTCCAACTCGTCAGCGGCTCCAACATCGGCAATATCTACCGCGGCGTTCTGGTCGTCGGTGCCTCGACGTTCCATGCCTTCCTGACGCTGCTGTTCATGCTGATCACGCTGTTCTTCGTCTATCGCGATGGGCAGTCCTTCTCCGGCCAGCTCGACAAGCTCGGCGAGCGCATCTTCCCGATGCGCTGGGAACGGCTGTCGCGCGTCGTGCCGCTGACGATCAGCTCGACGGTCACCGGCATGGGCATCATCGCCATTGGCGAAGGCATCGTGCTTGGCGTCGCCTATTGGCTTGCCGGCGTGCCGTCGCCGGTCACGCTCGGCATCATCACCGGCCTGATGGCGCTGATCCCCGGTGGCGCGCCGCTCTGCTTCACGCTGGTCTCGGTCTATCTCGTCGCCAGCGGTTCGCCCATTCACGGCCTGGCGCTGTTCACCTGGGGCACGACCGAACTCTTCATCGTCGACAAGACGCTGCGTCCGCGCCTCGTCGGCGGCCCGATCAAGCTTCCCTTCCTGCCGACCTTCTTCGGCCTCGTCGGCGGCGTGAAGACCATGGGTTTCCTCGGCCTCTTCGTCGGTCCGGTGCTGATGGCGCTGCTCGTTGCGATCTGGCGCGAATGGATGCGCGAAGCTACCACGCCCACCGAAACGAGCGTGAACGAGATTATCAAGGGCTAGGTGCTCTTTTGCCGAACCGGCGGTCGCATACGGGCGGCCTCGGGAAATCTTCAGCTTGTGGCAGATAGGCCGTACCGGACCGGTTCTGCGCCTATGAAGGTCGCTTCCCGCGCTCCCGAACGGATCTTTGCGGGCGTCTTTATCTTTTCCTTATGCCTCCTTCCGACCATCGCAATCGATAATTGACCCGCTGCGGGAGCAAGATCCGGACTTCAACAGTCCGGAGTATTTGCATGTCCGATGTTCTTTTCCTCGCCGCCGGCATCGGCGGCTTTGTCGTGTTCGCGCTTTATGCGCGCGCGCTGAGCCGGCTTTAGGAGGGCGTCATGTTCGAAGCCCTGATCGGTCTCGCAGTCGCCGTTGCGCTTGCGGCCTACCTCGTCGTCACCCTCGTTCGCCCGGAACGGTTCTGACCCGGTCTACGGGATCGGACCGTTGGCCTTTCGCATCAGCCGGGCGCCTTTGCGCCGTCCGGTCGCCCTTAGCGGAGAAGTCTCATGTCTATCATCGGGTGGCTGCAGATCAGCCTCCTTTTCATCGCCGTCCTGATTGTCATCAAGCCACTGGGGCTTTACATGGCGCGGGTCTTTTCCGGTGAACGCAACGTCTTTTCGCCCGTCCTCGGTCCCGTCGAGCGCGGCCTTTATCTCGCCGCCGGCGTCGATCCGAAGAAGGAACAGGGCTGGCTCGCCTACACGATGTCGATGCTCGCCTTCAGCCTCGCCGGCTTCGTCTCGCTCTATGCGATCCTAAGGCTGCAGGCCTATCTGCCGATGAACCCGCAGGGTTTCGCCGGCATGCCCTCCGATCTCGCCTTCAACACGGCGGTCAGCTTCGTCACCAACACCAACTGGCAGAACTACGGCGGCGAAACCACGCTCAGCCATTTCAGCCAGATGGCCGGCCTGACGGTGCATAACTTCGTGTCGGCCGCGACCGGTATCGCCATGGCGCTCGCCGTCACCCGTGCCTTCGCCCGCTCGAATGCCTCGACCGTCGGCAATTTCTGGGTCGATCTCACCCGTTCGACGCTTTACGTGCTTCTGCCGATCGCCGTCGTCATGGCCCTTGCCATGGTCTGGACCGGCCTGCCGCAGACCTTCCACGCCGACCTCACCGCAACCACGCTTGAAGGCGCCAAGCAGACGATCTCCGTCGGCCCGGTCGCAAGCCAGGAGGCGATCAAGCAGCTCGGCACCAATGGCGGAGGCTTCTTCAACGTCAACGCCGCCCATCCGTTCGAGAACCCGACCGCGTTCTCCAACTATCTCAACATTTTCGCGATGCTGTCGATCTCGGCGGCACTCGTCTACACCTTCGGCCAGATGGTCGGTAACCGCCGCCAGGGCTGGGCCTTCATCGCCGTCACCGGGATCCTTCTGATCTCGGGTGTTGCGGTCGTCTACTGGGCGGAAACGCAGGGCAACCCGATCCTGACCGCGCTTGGCCTCGATGCTGTCCAGGGCAACATGGAAGGCAAGGAAGTGCGCTTCGGCCAGGCGATGACGGCGCTCTATGCGGCGGTCACCACCGGCCTCTCGGATGGCGGCGTCAACGGCATGCACGGCTCGCTGACCGGCCTCGGCGGTCTTGTGCCGATGTTCCTGATGCAGCTTGGCGAAGTTCTGCCCGGCGGCGTCGGCTCCGGCCTCTATGGCATGGTGGTCTTTGCGATCCTCGCCGTCTTCGTTGCCGGCCTGATGGTCGGCCGCACGCCGGAACTGCTCGGCAAGAAGATCGAGAGCCGCGAGATGAAATACGCGATGTTCGCGGTTCTCATCCTGCCGGTGACGATCCTCGGCTTTGCCGCGGTCTCCGCCATGCTGCCCTTTGCGGTTGCGAGCATCGGTACTGCGGGCCCGCACGGTCTGTCGGAAATCCTCTATGCCTTCACCTCGGCTGCCGGCAACAACGGCTCGGCCTTTGGCGGTCTCACCGGCAACACGCCCTGGTACAACACGACGCTTGGCCTTGCGATGCTGCTCGGCCGTTTCGCCTACGCCGTTCCGGTGATGGCGATCGCCGGCTCGATCGCGGTCAAGACCCGCGTGCCAGCGTCCAAGGGCACGTTCCCGACCGACACGCCGCTTTTTGTCGGCCTGCTTGTCGGCATCATCCTCATTCTCGGCGGGCTGCAGTTCTTCCCGGCGCTCGCTCTCGGTCCCATCGTCGAGCATCTCTCGATGCTTGCCGGCCAGACCTTCTAAAGGAATTCGACACATGTCTTCCAAACCAGTTGCTCCAAGTCTTCTGGACCCGGCGATCCTCCTGCCGGCGGTCAAGGCGGCGTTCGTGAAGCTCGACCCGCGCCAGCTCGTGCGCAATCCGGTGATCTTCGTCACCGAGGTGGTTGCGGCCGTTGTCACCGGCCTCTTCATCCGCGATATCGCCACCGGCACCGGCAGCCCGCTCTTCTCCGGGCAGATCGCCGCCTGGCTGTGGTTCACGGTGCTTTTTGCCACCTTCGCCGAAGCCGTCGCTGAAGGCCGTGGCAAGGCACAGGCCGACAGCCTGCGCCGCACCAAGTCCGAGCTGACGGCGCACAAGCTCGTCTCCGCTGAGGGCCGCGAGACCCAGACGATTCCGGCGACGTCGCTGAAGGTCGGCGATCTCGTGCTCGTCGAGGCAGGCGAACTGATCCCCGGTGACGGCGAGGTCGTCGAAGGCGTCGCCTCGGTCAACGAAAGCGCCATCACTGGCGAATCCGCGCCCGTTATCCGCGAATCCGGCGGCGACCGCTCGGCCGTCACCGGGGGCACGCAGGTGCTTTCCGACTGGATCAAGGTCCGCATCGGCGTGGCACCCGGCAACACCTTCGTCGACCGCATGATCGCGCTGATCGAAGGCGCCCAGCGCCAGAAGACCCCGAACGAGATCGCGCTGTCGATCCTGCTTTCGGGCCTGACGCTGATCTTCCTGGTGGCCGTCGTCACGCTCTGGGGTCTCGCCGGTTACTCCGGTACTGTCCTCTCGGTCACCGTGCTCGCAGCCCTGCTCGTAACCCTGATTCCGACCACGATCGGAGGCCTGCTTTCGGCCATCGGCATCGCCGGCATGGACCGCCTGGTGCGCTTCAACGTCATCGCCACCTCCGGGCGCGCTGTCGAGGCCGCCGGCGACGTCGACACGCTGCTGCTCGACAAGACGGGCACGATCACTTTCGGTAACCGCATGGCCGCCGACTTCATGCCGGTGCCCGGTGTCAGCGAAGCGGAGCTTGCCGATGCGGCGCTGCTTGCGAGCCTTGCCGACGAAACGCCCGAGGGCCGCTCGATCGCCGCCCTTGCGACCGGCGAGTTCGGCCGCCAGGCACCCAATGTCTCGCTCCCCGAAGCGGGCAAGGGCGAGGTCGTGGCGCTTGCCGTCGGTGGTGGCGCCAGCCAGGCCGGTGCAACGCGGATCGACGCGGTCATCCCTTTTGCCGCGGAAACGAGGCTCTCGGGCGTCGACTTCGGCGGTCGCCGTCTGCGCAAGGGCGCTGTCGACTCGATCCTGAAGTTTACCGGCATCCGCGACGAGAACGTGCCGAGCGAGTTCCGCCGCGCCGTCGACCAGGTCGCGCGCACCGGCGGCACGCCGCTTGCCGTCGCCGACGGTCCGCGCCTGCTCGGCGTCATCCATCTGAAGGACGTCGTCAAGCCAGGTATCAAGGAGCGTTTTGCCGCTCTTCGCGCCATGGGCATTCGCACCGTCATGGTGACGGGCGACAACCCGGTAACCGCCGCGGCAATCGCGTCTGAAGCCGGCGTCGATGACTTCCTTGCGGAGGCAACGCCTGAAGACAAGCTCGCCTATATCCGCAAGGAGCAACAGGGTGGCCGTCTCATCGCCATGTGCGGCGACGGCACCAACGACGCCCCGGCGCTCGCCCAGGCCGATGTCGGCGTCGCCATGCAGACCGGCACGCAGGCCGCTCGCGAGGCCGCCAACATGGTGGACCTCGATTCCAGCCCGACGAAGCTCATCGAGATCGTCGAGATCGGCAAGCAGCTGCTGATGACCCGCGGTTCGCTGACGACGTTTTCGATCGCCAACGACGTGGCAAAGTACTTCGCCATCATCCCGGCGCTGTTCATCACCACCTATCCGGCCCTTGCCGCGCTCAACGTCATGGGCCTGGCTTCGCCGCAATCGGCAATCCTGTCGGCGGTGATCTTCAACGCGCTTATCATCGTCGCGCTGATCCCGCTGGCGCTGAAGGGCGTCAAGTACCGGCCGGTCGGTGCGGCAGCGCTTCTGCGCCGCAACCTCCTTGTCTACGGTCTCGGCGGCATTCTCCTGCCTTTCGCAGGCATCAAGCTCGTCGACCTCGCCGTCAACGCACTCAATCTGGTGTAACCATGCTGAACCAAATTCGCCCCGCCATCGTGATGATCGTGCTTCTGACTGCGATCACCGGCCTTGCTTATCCTTTCGCCATCACCGGCATGTCGCAAGTGCTGATGCCGGCACAGGCAAACGGCAGCCTCATCGAGAAGGACGGTGCCTTGATCGGTTCCGAACTGATCGGCCAGAACTTCACCTCCGACAAATACTTCTGGCCGCGTCCGTCCGCGACCGGGCCGGAAGCCTACAACGCCGGGGCATCGAGCGGCTCCAACCTCGGCACCACCTCGGTCAAGCTTAAGGATCGTGTCGCAGCCGATGTCGAGCGCCTGAAGGGCGCCGGCTTCACGGGTGAAATTCCCGCCGATGCGGCAACGACTTCCGGATCCGGTCTCGACCCGCATATCACCCCGGCCTTCGCTCAGGCGCAGGTCGCCAGGGTTGCCAAGGCGCGTGGTCTCAGCGAAGCAGACGTCGCCGCCCTGGTCGACAAGGCGACCGAGGATCGGCTGCTCGGGGTCGTAGGCGAGCCGCGCGTCAATGTGCTAGAACTCAACCTGGCCCTGGATGCGCCCCGAACCTGAGACCCCACGCCTGAGACATTGAATGCCCGAAAGTGATCGCGACGCCAAAAGTCGCCCCGACCCAGACGCGCTATTGGCCCTTGCCGCGCAGGATCGCCGAGGAAAACTGACCGTTTTCCTCGGCGCTGCCCCCGGCGTCGGCAAGACCTACGCGATGTTGACCCGGGCGCGCCGCCTGAAACAGGATGGGGTCGATATCGTCATCGGGCTCGTCGAAACCCATGGCCGCAGCGAGACTGCGGCACTTATCGATGGATTGGAAATTCTTCCGCGCCGCGATGTGAACCATCGCGGCCGTGTGCTTCCCGAGTTTGACCTGGATGCAGCGCTTGCGCGCCGGCCGAAAATCATCGTCGTCGACGAACTGGCCCACAGCAATCCGGCCGATAGCCGACACCCGAAGCGCTACCAGGACATTGAGGAACTGATCGCCGCCGGCATCGATGTCTGGACCGCGCTCAACATCCAGCATCTGGAAAGCCTCTCCGACGTGGTTGCGCAGATCGCCGGCGTGCCGGTGCGCGAGCGGGTGCCGGATACGGTGCTGAAACGTGCCGATGAAGTGCTTCTCGTCGACCTGCCGCCGGCCGAATTGATCGAGCGCCTGAAGGAAGGCAAGGTCTATCTGCCCGACGGCGCCAAGCGCGCCACAGATCGCTTCTTCCGATTGGGCAACCTGACGGCGCTGCGCGAGCTGGCTCTGCGTCGCACGGCCGACCGGGTGGACGACCAGATGGTCGACTACCTCAAGCAGAACGCGATCGAAGGCGTCTGGGCGAGTGGCGAGCGCTTACTCGTGTGCATCGGTTCCGATCCGCTCTCCGAAAAGGTCGTGCGCACGGCGAGCCGGCTCGCCGAGGGCCTGAACGCTCCCTGGATCGTCGTCTTCATCGAGCGCGCGGACCGCGAAAGCGGCGACGGCGAGGATGTGCGCCGGCTCGACGAGACCTTCCGCCTTGCCGAGCAGCTCGGTGCCGAGACGCGTCGTATCATCGGCAACGATTTCGTCGAGGAGATATTGAAGCTCGCGCGTCGCGAGCACGCGACGCAGATCGTCATCGGCATACGCCGCCAGTCCTTTCCGATGCGGCTGTTTCGCCAGTCGCTTCCCGACGCCCTGGCCGAGCGTGTATCCGAGGTCGGCATCCACCTCGTCACCGATCGCGAGACGGTGCCGGTCAAGCGGAAATCCACGGGCAAAAGAACGTTGCCGCCCGGAACCGGGCGCGCCGTCGCCATCGCCGCGGCCTCCGTGACCGCTTCAACGGCAGTCGGTCTGCTGCTTGGCCATTTCATTGTCCTGCCCAATATCTCGCTGCTTTACCTGCTTGCGGTTCTCGCGTCCGCGACCTATGCCGGCCACATCTCGGCAATCGCAGCGGCGCTGTTTTCGGTGCTCGCCTACAATTTCTTCTTCATTAAACCCACCGGCACCTTCACCATCGCGGAGCCGCATGAGGTGTTCGCGCTCGTGATCTTCCTGGTCGCGGCCGCTCTTGCCGGCAGCCTCGCCTCGCGGGTGCGCGAGCAGGCGAAATCGGCACGCCAGCGCGCGGCCGCGACACAGGCGCTCTACGATTTTTCCCGCAAGCTCTCAGGCACGGCCAAGGCCGACGACGTGCTGTGGGCGGCGGTGACGCAGATGCAGTCGACGCTGAAACGTAGTTCGGCGCTGCTCCTGCCGGAAGACGGCGACCTGCAATTGAAGGCTGCCTGGCCGCCGGACACCGAACTCGACGTCACCGACATCATGGCGGCACGCTGGGCGATGGACAAAAAGGAACCGGCCGGCAACGGCACGGGCACGCTGCCGAACAGCCCCTTCCATTTCCGGCCGCTGACGAGCCCGCACGGCGTCGTCGGCGTCTGCGGCTTCGTCCAGGCCGACAAGCCGCTGGAGATCAACGAGGAGCGGGCGCTGGCAGCGATCCTCGACCAGACGGCGATCGCCGTCGACCGGGCCCGGCTGTCACGCGAAAGCCTCGACCAGGCGGCAAAACTCGAAGGCGAGCGCTTTCGCGCCGCCCTCCTGTCGTCCATTTCGCATGATCTGAGAACCCCGCTTGCGACCATCACCGGCGCCGTTACCAGCCTGCGCCAGCTCGGTGATCGCATGCCGCCGGAAAGTCGCGACGACCTGTTGCAGTCGATCGAGGAGGAGGGCGGCAGGCTGACGCGTTTTGTCGCCAACCTGCTCGACATGACCCGCATCGAGGCCGGCACCGTCAATGCCAAGCGCGATTGGGTCGATGTCGCCGACGTGGTGCGGGCGGCCGTCGATCGCGCCCGCAAATACTTCCCGGATCGCGAGGTCGAAACCAGCATCGCGTCCGACCTGCCGCTGATGCGGGGCGACAGCGTGCTGCTCGGCCAGGTGCTCTTCAACCTGCTCGACAACGCCAACAAGTATGGCGGCGACGAGCCGATCAGCATCTATGCCCGTACGGACGGCAACGACATCGTGCTGTCGGTAACCGACCTTGGCAAAGGCATCCCACCCAAGGATCTCGAGCAGGTCTTCGAGAAATTCTTCCGCCGCGGCAAGGCGGATGGCCGCACGCCGGGGACCGGGCTCGGGCTTTCGATTGCCAAGGGCTTCGTCGAGGCCATGGGCGGGCAGATCAAGGCGGAAAGCCCGGCGCTTCGCCGCCGCGGCACGCGCATTTCCATGCGCTTTCCCGCCGCCAAGGCTGAAATCTCCGAAAAGGACCGTGCATGAGCGTGGAGCGCATCCTCGTTGTCGACGACGAACCCCAGATCCAGCGTTTCCTGAAACCCGCGCTGAGCGCTGCCGGCTATGACGTTCGCGAGGCGATGACCGGCGCCGAGGCGTTGAAGGCGGCGGCGACGATGGCGCCGGATGTCGTCATCCTCGATCTCGGCCTGCCCGACATGGACGGCAAGGAGGTCATCGCAAACCTGCGCGGCTGGTCGCAGGTGCCGATCATCATCCTGTCGGCGCGCGACCGGGAAAGCGAAAAGATCGCAGCACTCGATCTCGGCGCCGACGACTATATCGAAAAGCCCTTCGGTATCGGCGAACTGACGGCCCGCATCCGCGCGGCCCTTCGCCACCGGGTGCAGATGGAAGGCGGCCAGACGCAGCTGTCCGCCGATGGCGTGGCGATCGACACGATCAAGCGGGTGGTGACGAAGGACGGCGAACCGGTGCGCCTGACGCCGAAGGAATACGACCTGCTGGTAATGCTGGCGCATCACGCCGGCCGCGTCGTCACCCACAAGACGCTCTTAACCTCGGTCTGGGGCGTCGCCCATGGCGAAGACCTGCATTATCTGCGCGTCTTCATCGGCCAGCTGCGCGGCAAGATCGAGCGCGATCCGGCCGATCCGAAGATCATCCGCACGGAGCCGGGCGTCGGCTATCGCTTCGTCGGCGACGAGGGCTGACGGCAGCCTGCCGCCAAGCCCTTAGTTTATCTTCACCGGCGTCGGCGTGTCGGTCGCGAGCGTGTCTCCGACGACCACCTTCTTCTTTCGCGCCGGCTGCGGGTTTTCGAGGATCGACACAGGCGCCGAGACGGTGACGGCCGCGACGTTGCCGACGTTTCTCGCCGTGCCGGCGACGACCGCGGCAATGCCGGTTCCAACCGAAATGTCGGAATCGGTGAGCGTCTGCCCGGTGGCGAGCCGCTGGCCGATCAGCTGGACGATTTCGGGGCTTTCGGCAAACTTTCCGTGGTGCAGGCCGTCCTCAGACTTAACCTTTGTCAGGTCGATGGCAGTGATGCCGGCTCGCTCCAGCTGGGTGCGGTAGGGTTCTGCCGACGGATCGATCGCGCCGAGGCGGGAGACGTCGCCGGAGATGAAGCTCGAAAGCGCCAGCGCACGGTCGTCCTGCGAAACGAAGATCGTGAACTTCGGCCGCTTCTTACCCATTTCCACGAATTGCTTGGCAAAGACGTCGAGGTCGATATCGGGCGAAGCGAGAATGACGTTCTCGATCTTGGAGGGGACGTTGCCGTCGCGGATGCCCATCTGCCGGAGCGATTCCATCGTCAGCCAGGTGCCCATGGAGTGGGCGAGGATGGTGATGCTCTTGACCTTCGGCGCGTCGGAAAGCTTCTTCAGAATGTCTTCAAGGGCCGTGCGCGAATAGTTCGTGCTTTCCTTGTCGTAATTGTAGTCGAACACGTTGGCGCGCGAAGGCCAGGTGAAGAGAACCGGCGTCGCTTGCACATCCGAGTCATGGACGATCTGCGCCAGCCGGTAGACCGAGTCCTCATAGCGGTTGTTGAAGCCGTGCACGAAAACGAAGGCATTGCCGCCGACATCGTGCTGCAGGAACCAGGATTTGGCTTCATCGAGCGACCTGAGCTCGTTCACCCGCGTAACGGCGAATTCCTTGGCCGGATCTGGCGGCAGCTTGCGCGGCCATTGCACTGTGCCCGATTTGCGTGCCGTTTCCGGCGGGATCGAGACAGCGACATCGGTAAGGAAGGTATTGGCGTCGCGCTCGCCGGAAAAGAGCGTTGCCGGGTCGCCGGAGGGTTCGCGCGTGGTCGCGACAAGCATGTCGACGGTGGACGCGCCCGGGACCGGAGCGGTGAGCGCGACGGGCGCCATCACACCCTTGGCATGGCCGCCGCAGCCGGCAAGCAGCGTCAGCGCTGCAAGCACGAACATTGTCCGCCCCCTGCCTGCGCCTCCCCGATGTAACGAACCCTGAACTCCCACCCATTCGAACATCGGCATCCCCACATTACGCCTGAACTCGACTGCATCTGATAGCGCTTTCGCGAAACGCAGATGACAATACTCGGCGCTAATATGCAAGCAGGCGCTGATTGAAGATTCGCTATAGAGTTGTTGATGGATGTCGTTTCCCGTGTCGCGGGCTTGCCGCGACACGAAACCGATGCGGGCGATCTGTCGTTACTTCGCCGCCGCTTCCAGCGACTTCAGGATCGCGTGAGCAGCCTTGATCCTCTCGGGGTTCGGGTAGTTGCGGTTGGCAAGCAGCACGATGCCGATCTTCTTCTCCGGCACGAAGGCGACATAGCCGCCGAAGCCGTTGGTTGAGCCGGTCTTGTTGTAAAGCGTCGAACCATCGGGGCGCTTCGGTGGATCCAATGCCTTGACCGGGTTGCTTTTCAGAGCCATGTCGCGCGAATTGCCGTCGAGCAGCCGCTCCAGCGAAACGGGGTAGGGGTATTGTTCCCAGCCCAAGCCCTGGACCATCTTGCCGCTGTCGAAATATCCGACATGGGTGCCTTCGACCGCCTTGCGGATCGCGCCGTCGAGAAGTTCAGGCTGGATGTTGGTCTCGACGAAGCGGATCATGTCTGTGGTCGATGACTTTACCCCATAGGCCTCCGCGTCGAATGTACCGGCAGTGACGCGAATTGGCTTGTCGGCCTTGCCGTAGCCCCAGGCGTAGCTGCCCATCTGGCCGTCGGGAACGCGGACATAGCTGTGCTTCAGGCCGAGCTTGGGAAAGATCTCGCTTTCGAGAACCGCGCTGAAGCTGCCGCCCATCGCCAATGCCGCGGTGTGGCCGAAGAGGCCGATGCTCGGATTGGAGTAGCGGCGTGTCTTCCCGGGCTTGGCGTCCGGTTTCCATGTGCTGAAATAGCCAACCATGTCGGCGTCGCTCTTGACCGCATCGGGAAACTGAAGCGGCAGCCCGCCAGCGGTATAGGTGGCAAGATGCAGGAGGGTCGCCTTGTCGATCGGCGTGCCCGCAAAGGCCGGGGTGTACTTGCCGGGATGATCGTCGAACGAGAGCTTGCCGGTGACCTGCGCATAGGATGCCAGTGTCGCGGCGAAGGCCTTGCTGATCGAGCCCAGTTCAAACAGCGTATTCTCGGTGACCGGTGCGTTCGTTTCCTTGGAAGCGACGCCGTAGTTCATGAAATAGTGCCGGCCTTCAACGGTGACGGCGACGGCCATGCCCGGCACCTTGTGTTCGCGCATGATAGGGCGGATCGCCTTGTCCACGGCAGCGGCAATCTGCGCCCGCTCGCCGCCTTCGGCAAAGGCGCTGGACGCCAGGGTTGCAAGGATTGCAGTAGAAAGACCTAATTTAATTGTCGCCATTCTATCCATTCGATGTGTTCTCTCTCGATAGGTATGCTGTCGGTGGCGCCGGCGTGGGAGGGCGGCCGGCCACGGTCGGAGATGGTGTGTCGGGTCCGGGCTGGCGCTTCGCCGGCCCATGTCTCGCCAGGCCACGGAGACCCTGCAAGAATTGTCCAACAGGACGGCAAAGAGCTAGACCGCCCCGCCCGACGGCACAAATGACGATATTTCGAGGGAGACCCTAGAAAATCTAAGGTGAGATGTCGCCGCGCGGGAGACGATTTCCAGAGGTCGAAAAGGCGACGGGGAGGGGCGCTGGCGCGGTGCGCTCCATAAAATTGCGTGGTCCGTTGTCATTGCGGGCGCTCGGGCGTAGTATTTGCCGGCAGTTCAAGGCCCTGTTGTTGCCAGACTGCATGTCTAATCCGCGAGCTGCTTCTGATCGAACAGAAGAGTCTCCCCGATTCCGGGAGAATATTCGGAAGCTTATTTACATCCGACGCCACTCAATGGCGCCTCCGCCGATCTCTATTGCAATCAGACGGCCATATTGGAGGATAAGATGAGCAAGCAGACCATAACTATCATTCTTGCCGGCGCCCTAGCCTTATCGGGGTGCCAATCGGCCTATATGTCCAAGAGCGGTTCGACCGGCAACGAGTTCGGCTGCATTGCCGGAACCGTCGGTGGTGCAATCGTCGGCGGCCTGATCGGCTCGACGATCGGTTCGGGCACCGGTCAGCTATGGGCCGTTGGTGGTGGAGCGACACTCGGCGCTGCTGCCGGCAACGCGCTGACATGCCGCTACTATTGATCGAGGAACAGAGCAGAATGAAGAAAATCGTTCTTATGAGCGTGCTTGCGCTCGGCCAGATCACACCGGCGATCGCGCAGCAAGCTGCGACGATGAACCAGGGACAGATGAGCGCGCTCGACAGCAACAAGGACGGCGCGGTCGAGCGGTCCGAGTACGAGGCCTTCATGGCGAGCGCCTTCGCCAATCTCGACAAGAACAAGGACGGAAACCTTACGTCCGACGAGACGAAGCAGGCGCTGAACGCTCAGCAGTTTGCCGCCACCGACGCCAACAGCGACGGCAAGATCAGCCGGAACGAGTTTCTGGATCGGGTGATGGCGGACTTCAAAACCGCGGATCGAAGCGGTGACGGCAGCCTGAAATGATGCACGGGGCCGATGCCGACGGCCCTTGATCCCGGTCGTTCGTGGCTGGCAGGCACAGGCTTCGGCCCCGGCTCTCGCGCAGGCAAAGACGGCGTGCGCGCTCGCACGTCCTCATTTTCCGGTTGCAATTGCCGGGCGTTCTGTTTCTCATGGCTAAAATTCTCCGGCAGCTGGTAAGCTGGCTGCCGGTGCTCATGCCGCTCTTCCTGATTGTCCCATTCGGCTTTCTGACAAGCGACCAGGTTCTTTACGCAAGCGTCCGTCTTGCGGAAGGGGACGTCGATGACAGCGAATGGGAATTCTCGCGATTGCCCCGCCGGCCCCCTAAGGCCGGCGCCGTGACGTCCAAGCCGGGGGACCTCCCGGGCTCGTTTGTTGATCGTTGTGCCTGGATAGGAGAGACCATGTTCGACCGACCTCGTTCTTTGCGTGCGCCGACGGTGGCATTGCTTGCCATGCTGACGGGTTCGTTTGCGGTGGGCACTGCGCTGGCGCAGGAGCAGGCCGCTACCCAGGCGCCGACTGAAGAGGCGCCGCAACCGCTCAGCGAAGACGAACTTGAAGTCCTCGTAGCACGCATCGCGCTTTATCCCGACGAACTCGTCGCGCTCGTGACCTCGGCGTCGCTCTACCCGCTGCAGATCGTCGAGGCGGAGCGCTTTCTCGAGACTTCGAAGACCAAGAAGGACATGAAGCCGAAGGACAGCTGGGACGGCAGCATCGTCTCGCTGCTGAACTATCCTCAGATCGTCAAGATGATGAGCGACGACCTCGACTGGACCCAGTCGCTCAGCGATGCGCTCGCCTACCAGCAGAAAGATGTGCTCGTCGCCATCCAGCAATTGCGCGACAAGGCCGTCGCCGAAGGCGTCATCAAGTCGGACGACAAGGTGGTGGTGAAGCAGGAAAACGACAACGTCGTGATCCAGGCTGCGAACCCGGAGAAAATCTACGTCCCGCAGTATGAGCCGCAGATGCTCTATGATCCGGGCTATCAGCCGGCTCCGATCGCCTATTATCCCGAGCCCTATCCGAACTACTACTATCCGACGGCGACCTTCTTTGCCGGCGTGGTTACGGGTGCTGCCTTTGCCGCCGTCGTCGACTGGGACGATTGGGGTGTGTGGGGCGGACGCTGGAACGGCGGCGATGTCGATATCGACTGCAACAACTGCTTCAACAACATCAACGGCAAGGTGAAATTCAACGACATCGACTGGAAGAATGTCGATCGCAGCAAGATCAGCTTCGACAAGAACCAGTTCGCCAAGATCGATCGCACCTCGATGGAGCGGGACTTCGAGTCGGCGAAAGGCAACAACATCGCCAACCGGGCGAAGGTGGCGCGTACCGACCAGATCGGCACGGCGGCAAACAGGGCCGGTAGCGGGGTTTCGGTGGACGATGTGCGCAAGAGCAAGGTCGAGGCGCGCCAGCGGGAAAATCTCGGGCGGGGCGATATCGGCCCCGGCGATCGCAAGCCGGGCAACCAGATCAAGGCAAGACCGGCGGGCGCCGACAAGATCGGCAATGCCAAGCCCGCGGCCAGGGCCGATCGCCAGGTCGCCAAGCCGAAACCGGGCGGCAAGATCGATCGCGGCGGTGGCGGAAAACCATCCGCCCTTGGTCAGGTCCAGAGCGGACGGGTGACCAAGATGCAGTCGGACCGCGGCCGGCAGGCGCTTGGTGGCGGCCAGCGCGGCGGTGGCCAGCCGCACCGCGAGATCAGGCGTGGTGGCGGCGGACGGCATCGGTAACCCAAGGGAGGAGAACGAAAATGACCAAGCTCGTAGACGGCCTGCTCCTGTCCTCTTTCGTCGCCGCCGTGCTCGCCGGTGGTTTCGCGGCGGTCGCCTTTGCCCAGGATGCGGCGGCGCCCACGCCGCTTTCCGACTATGCGGCCGCAAGCGATCCGCCGGTGTTCGATACTGCGGAACAGGCGGTCGACGCCTTCAAGTCGACTGTTGCTTCCGGCGATTTCGACAAGCTCGCAAACCTGGTGGGGCTGGATGCGGCCAAGGCCAAGACCAGCGACGGGGTGATGGACGCCTACGCCGATATCCAGGCGGGCGTAAAGAAGAAGGTGGCCGTACAGGACGTCGAAAACCGAAAGGTACTGGAGATCGGCGAGGTGCTCTGGCCCTTCCCGTTCCCGATCGCCAAGGGCGACGACGGAAAATGGGCCTTCGACACCTATACCGGTCTCGAGGAGATCGCCAATCGCCTGGTCGGCCGCAACGAACTCGACACGATCGCGACGGTCCGCGCCTATGTCGAGGCGCAGGAGGAGTATGCGCTCGAAGATCATGACGGCGACAGCGTGCTCGAATACGCGCAGAAGCTGATCAGCAGCGAGGGCAAAGCCGACGGGCTCTACTGGCCCGCGGGCGAGGGCCAGCCACAGAGCCCGGCCGGCGAAGCGCTCGCCGATGGCGCAGTGCTTGCCAAGGCGCAGGCTGGCAAGGGCTATTTCGGCTATCGCTATCGCGTGCTGACGAGCCAGGGCGACAACATCGCCGGCGGCAAGTTCGACTACATCATCAACGGCAACATGATCGCCGGCTTCGCGCTGGTCGCCTGGCCGGTGAGATACGGCGCCACGGGCGTTCACAGCTTCGTCGTCAACCGCAACGGCACCGTTTACCAGGCCGATCTCGGCGACAGGACCGAGAGCGTTGCTCAAGGCATCCGGCAGTTCAACCCCAACGACAACTGGCAGGTCGTGGGGGATTGAGCGCCATGAGCGGAGCGGACCCAGGCGACAAGGCATCCGGCGGCGACGCGGCGGATGCCGCGCCGGCGGCTCGGCAGGGAAAGATCGCCGAGTACCTCGCCTCCCATGGCGGCCCGTTCTTCGAGCTGCAGGCAAGGCTGAAGCTGTTGCGTGCGAACGCGCTGCAGTCGGGAAAACGGGCTATGCTTTTCGTCGCGCTTGCCTGGGGCGTTCCCTTTCTGCTTGGCCTGCCCGACAGTCTGTCGCTCGACCATAGCCAGGGCGCCTATCTGACCGATCCGGGCGTCTGGGCAAAGTTCTTCGTCGCGATTGCCGCTTTCGTGTTGGCCGAACAGCAGGTCGAGCGGGGGCTTCGCATCAAGCTCGGACAGTTTTCGCGAGCGCCGCTCATCGCGCCGACCTCGATGCCATCAGCCGCGCGCGCGATTTCCAACGCGCTGAAACAACGCGATTCCGGGCTGGCGGAAACCGTCTGCCTGGCACTGGCCGCGGTCGCAGCGCTGCTTTCGTTCCTGAACTTCCATACGACAGACGCCTCGTTCTGGGCCGTCGGGCACGCGGCCGAGGGCAACAGGATTACCGCTGCCGGCTGGTGGTCGATCTGCGTCAGCCTACCGCTCTTCGTCTTCCTGTTCCTGCGCGGCGTATGGCGGCACCTCGTCTGGGCGCGACTTTTGCGCAAGATCGCTCAACTGGAGCTTCGCCTCGTCGCCGCCCATCCCGACGGCAAGGGTGGCCTCGGCTTTCTGTCGCAGTATCCGAACGCCTACATGTTCTTCGTCTTCGGCATGAGTGCCGCGATCGCGGCCGCAGTCATGAAGCACCTGCTGCAGGAGACGCTGTCGATGACGACGTTCAGCATGATCATGAGCGGGTGGCTGGCGATCGTGATCGCCTTCTTCGCCTATCCGTTGTCGGCCTTTTCCAAGCCGCTCGCGCAGCTGAAGGAAACCGGGCTCCTGATGTTCGGCGTGCAGGCGACCCGCTTCCAGCGCGCAGCAGAGCGCAAGGTGCTCGGCCGCAACGTGGCAGCCGATGCGACCGAAGAACCCGACGACGACGTGGCCGACCCCGGCAAATTGTTCGACGCGACGAAGAAGCTTTCGACCATGCTCATCAGCCGCGACGCCGTCGTGCCGGTCGCCGCCGCCGCCCTCATCCCCTTCGCCGTCGCTGGGGCGACGAGGCTGCCCTACAAGGAAGTGTTTTCGGTGTTGAAGAAGCTGTTGCTGCTTTGATGCGGACGCTTCGATGCTTTGTCCGGGAGCATGCGCCGATCGAGCTCAGCCCATTTGACCGAGATTGTCGCGGTGACGTTCGAAACAGAAAATCCGGCTGCTCGTGGCCAGGATCGGCAAGCCTATTGACCTCAACTAAAGTTGAGGTCGTATCACCTGTCCGATAGAGCCAATTGTCATGCGACGGATCGGACTTCATGCGCATCTCCAGACTGATACTGCCGGCATCGGATGTCTCCAAAAGCGCAGCCTTCTTTCGCGACGTCCTCGAGCTGCCGACAGACGGGAATTCCATCCAGGTGGGGCGGAGCGAAATCCAGCTGATCCCCGCGGTTGAAGAAGCGCCGCGCGGCGTGCATCTGGCCTTCAACGTACCCTATGAGCGCTTTGACACGGCCGTCGCTTGGTTGAAGGGGCGGACATCCCTCCAAAGGGAGCCGGATGGGGGCGAGTGCTTTGCCCTTGAAGGGGATTGGCAATCAAGGTCGATCTACTTCGACGGCCCCGACAACGCCGTGTTGGAACTGATTGGCCGCCGCAGGCTGCGCGATAGTGCCAGGAACCGACCATTCAGCGGGGCTGACTTATCCTGTCTCAGCGAGGTCGGCGTTCCATCCGATGATGTCGACGGCATGGTGGCCGAGGCCGCCTGGACGTTCGGCGTCGGAACGATCGGGCCAGCCTCGTCCAGCTTTGCGGCAATCGGTGACGATGAGGGGCTTCTCATCGTGGTCGCACCAAACCGGCCCTGGTTTCCGGAACGGCGTCAGCTGCCGAGTGCGCGCGGCTTGGAGATTGTCCTGGAGGGCGTGAAGGGGCCGGAAATGCTGGTGAGCCCTCTCCATGGCTGGAAGGTTCACGCGTGATAACGCAGGTTTCTCTTGGTTCGTTTGTTTAGTAGCTGGGTTTGAAAGAAGTTCACCTATTTCGCGCCTTAGGTTTAGCACTAAGGCTTATGATTTGGTGATTTGAATATCCTGGCAGGGCACGCGCGGTCAGAACAGCCAGGCGCTGAAGATTGTGTAAAAGATTCCACACGAGGCGGCACGAAAGGCCGACGGTGAGTACGAGGAGCGATAACAAGCTGAGGCAAAGGTAAGCTACGGATGCCAAGGCCGTCATGATTGGAGAATTGTGGAGATGGAGTTTTCCGCGCGTTCCAAAGTGGTCTCTGACAAGGGGCCCGGTAACCGCAATATTCTCAAATCCGTCAGCGCGCAGAAAGCGAAAGGCGACTCTCATTTGCCGTGTGGCCTCAGCTGACACCTGGGCCCTATCGTTGTAGAGGCGAAGCCTCATGCGAAGCATTGGCAAACTCCCAACATGCAGAGATGCAGTTCGACCCTCTATCGCAGGGTTCAATGCAGCCGTTGCGTTCGAAACGTCAGCGTACTTGAACATGGTATCTGGGATCGGACGGATGGGCTGAGATCCCCACAACGCGAGAGTTTGTCTAAGACTTAACATAGGCACACCTGAAAATTGATTGTGCCGCTCCTAAGGTCGGGGTCTTGTGCCAGGCTGTCGCTCATTTGCCCTACCGTTTGGGATGCCCAACGGAGCGCAGGGAGGGGAACGTCGCCTGACGTCTCGCGAATTCGCTACAACGTTCCGCTTCGTCAAATAAACGATGGGAGAAATGGTGCCGCTTACGTGACTCGAACACGTGACCCCATCATTACGAATGATGTGCTCTACCGACTGAGCTAAAGCGGCCCGGAGGCGGTTCCGCGGAAGCCCG
This sequence comes from Ensifer adhaerens, assembly GCF_002007205.1. Lineage (GTDB taxonomy): Bacteria > Pseudomonadota > Alphaproteobacteria > Rhizobiales > Rhizobiaceae > Ensifer > Ensifer adhaerens_D. The sequence continues at coordinate 627,476 of NZ_LAZS01000006.1, read as the reverse complement.
CGGAACGAATGTGAGGCGCTGATAAACGCAAAGCGCCAAGATTTCAAGCCATCAGTTTCGAGAAGTTGAAAATTCCTTGTTGGTGGTCGCAACGGGCAGTGCGTTCAGGCCGAGGCGGGTGCGCGCCGCGTCGTATTCGCGCTCGAGCCGGTCGACCAGGCGGGCAACCGACGTCACTTCCTTGACCGCGCCGATGCCCTGGCCGCAGCCCCAGATGTCCTTCCAGGCCTTGGCGCCGTCGGTCGCCGCGCCGAAATCCATTTTCGACGGGTCGGCCTCGGGCAGGTTGTCCGGATCCATGCCGGCGGCCGAGATCGAGGGTTTCAGGTAGTTGCCGTGAATGCCGGTGAAATAGTTGGAGTAGACGATGTCGGCGGCGTTGCTGTCGACGATCATCTGCTTGTAGGCGTCGCTGGCACGGGCTTCCTCGGTGGCGATGAAGGACGAGCCGATATAGGCCATGTCGGCGCCCATCGCCTGGGCCGCCAGAATGGCGCCACCCGTCGAAATCGCGCCGGAGAGAAGCAGCGGCCCGTCGAACCAGGAGCGGATTTCCTGGATGAGCGCAAAAGGAGACAGCGTTCCGGCATGACCGCCCGCGCCGGCGGCAACCGCGATCAGGCCGTCGGCGCCCTTGCGGATCGCCGAATTGGCGTGGCGGTTGTTGATGACGTCGTGAAGCACGATGCCGCCATAGGAATGGATGGCGGCATTGACCTCCGGCACGGCGCCGAGCGAGGAGATGACGACCGGAACCTTGTACTTGATGCAGAGCATCAGGTCCTGTTCGAGCCGCGCATTGGACTTGTGCACGATCTGGTTGACGGCAAAGGGTGCGGCGCGACGGCCCGGATTCTTGGCGTCGTGGTCGGCGAGCGTTTCGGTGATCTCGGCCAGCCATTCGTCGAGCTGGGATTGCGGACGGGCGTTGAGCGCCGGGAAAGCGCCGATGACGCCGGCCTTGCACTGCGCGATCGTCAGCTTCGGATTGGAAATGATGAACAGGGGGGCGCCGACGACCGGCAGTCTCGTCGTTCCGGAAAGAATTGGCGGAAGCGGCATCGGTTTCTCCATCCCTCGGTAGGTCGCGCCAAAGTTTTGACGTTTGCGTAAACGTCAAAAATAGATAGCAGCAAGTTTGCCGCTTGCAAAGGGCGGTTTGGCCGCGATATCGCCGCCGCTTTTGCGCCTAGGTCCGGCGAAGGACGGCGTTTTCCCCGGCCTTGGCCGGTCGCGCCCTTCGGCGGACTTGCGGATTCGGACAGCAGCGGTTACGCAATTGTTAACAAAACCAACGGCGTGCCTCCAGATTTAACCCTTATGCCCTTGCGGTTGGATCGAGAGTGGCGGTCAACTGCGGCGCGCCGGCAGGTCCAAAGCCCTGCCTACACAGAAGGACTTGATGTGAGCGGACTTGAGACTGCGATCAGAAATGCGCTTGAGCGCTCCGATCGCGCCAATGCGGAAACGCGGGCGCGCATCTATCAATCGGCCCGTCAGGCGCTCGAAACCGGGTTGCAGAAACAGGGGATCGAGGACGGCAACGTCATCGCCCAGCAGCGTCATCGGCTCGAAGCCGTCATCCACGCCATCGAAACGGAGGAGAGGGCGGCCCTAAGGACGCGGCAGCCCGCACCGCCGGTGGTGGGCCTCGACGATGCCGCGCGCGCGGCGCGCGGGCCGGCGCAGCCGCGGGTTGAGCCGCAAGTCCGGTCGCAGCCCCAAACGCAGGCCCAACCGCAACCTCAAACCCAGACGCCGCCCCAGAGCCAACCACAGACCCCGGCGGCTGGTCGTCGGGAGCCCGGGTTTGCCGCCGACGCGCCGCGCCAGGCGGTGAACGATGGCGGGCTCGGCGGTCTGCGCGTCGATCGGGACGGTCCGGTGGTATCGACGCGGGCTGCCGCCGAAAGCACAACGAATGCCGGCGAAGCGGCCAGCGCCGCGCCCGCGGTGCGTGGAGATACGCGCAAACGCCGGCGCAAGCGCAGCCGTTTTCTGTCCTTCACCATGGTCGTCGTCACGCTTGCGGCAGCGGTCGGTGCTGCCGTCTGGTGGGTGCAGACCAATGACCTCCTGAAATCCGCCGCCGAACGCGACACGAATGTCGCCAATCCTCCGGCGTCGGTCGCCTCGGAAGACTTCGATGGCGCCGCCGGATTGCGGACGCTCGGCGCGCAGCAGGGCTTTACCGGTGATTGGGTCGAGGTCTTCACGCCCACGGAAACCGGCGCGATCGCGCCCGGTGCGCAGGCAAAGGTCGAGCCCGTGGACGACGAAGGCGGACGACGCGTGCAGCTGACATCGGCGGTCGGCGACGCGGAAGGGGATATCACCATCGAAATCCCGGCGACGGTCCTGGCGGAGCTTTCCGGCAAGACGTCGACGCTCGCGCTGACGGTGCAGGCGCAGCCGGGCAAGACCACCGAATTCGCGGTCGAATGCAATTTCTCCTCGCTCGGCGAATGCGGCCGCCACCGTTTCACCGTACATGACGAGCGGCTCGACATGCTGTTCAAGATCACCTTCGACCGTAGCCTGGCGCCGAACTCCCCCGGCCAGATCGTGATCAACAGCGATATCAGCGGCGAGGGCAAAAGCCTGAGCCTCTACGCCATCCGCGTTCTGCCGGGGCAATAAGCCGGCTGCCGCAACTTAGCAGGCCGGGCGGCAGGAAAATCTGCCGGCCGGTCGGCTCGGCCGGTCCCGATGGGGCTTGTCTATTTCAGGAAACCGGGGCCCGATCCGATGATCTTGTCATCGACCTCCCCGATCGCGCCCTTGTCCTTGCCGTCGTAATCGAGCGAGGAGAGGATGTGGCGGATCAGGTTGAGCCGCGCCCGCCGCTTGTCGTTGCCGCGTATCACCGTCCATGGCGCATGATCCGTGTGGGTCGCCTTCAGCATTTCGTTGCGCTTGGCGGTGTAGTCGTCCCACTTGTTGAGCGCGGCGATGTCCATCGGCGACAGTTTCCAGATCTTCAAGGGATCGTGGCGACGATCGTGGAAGCGCTTGAGCTGCATTTCGCGGCCGATACTGATCCAGAATTTGAAGAACTGGATGCCTTCGTGCACGATCATCTTTTCGAAGCGGGGCACCTGTTTCAGGAACTGCTTGTGCTCATCGGGCGTGCAGAAGCCCATGACCGGCTCGACGCCGGCACGGTTGTACCAGGAGCGGTCGTACAGCACGAATTCGCCTGCTGTCGGCATGGTCGCGACATAGCGCTGGAAATACCATTGCCCACGCTCGGTTTCCGTCGGCTTGGTCAGCGCGACGATGCGCGCCCAGCGAGGGTTCAGGTTGCCCATTGTCGCGTGGATGGCGCCGCCCTTGCCGGCGGCGTCGCGGCCCTCGAACAGCGCCATCATGCGCTTGCCGGTCTTTTGCTGCCAGAGCTGAACCTTGACCAGTTCGACCTGAAGCGCCTCCAGCGTCTCGGTGTACTCTTCTTCGTCGAGCTTCTTTTTGTAGGGATAGTCGTCCGAGGCGAAGGCCGCGTCGTCGATCCACTTCGGCAACTCGGGATTGTCGATGTCGAAAACGCGGCTCTTGCCGTCTATTTCGAGTTCCACAGCGCGATTTTCCGCCTTGTCCGTCGTTTCCGTTACCGCCATCGGTTCGCCCTTTCGGCTTGGCGCAGGGGTCCGAAAACCGGCTTCGATCATCGGATGGATCATGCGCGTTTTCAAACTTTCGGACCCGCGCACGCCGCCGGACGAGCAGAGCGCTTGCGACCCGATTTCGTTGGAGGAGGCCATAATTGCGTTGCGGATTCAAGCCGGTCGTGAAAATCATGTCATGAAGGATCGCTATTCCTCGGCCATTTTGGTCCGGGAGGAAAAGAAAGTGATTCACGAGGATGTCGAGGTGGACGGTTCGAAAGCGTTCTGGCGGGACCTGGTGCCGCGGCTGAAGGCGGAGCGCTGGCTTCTGGGGCTCACCGTGCTTTTGGCCATCCTCGCGACCGTCGCCGGCATCCATTTCCTCATTGTCCTGCCCTTCTGGATCGTCCTCGTTGCGGCTCTGCTCAACCGGAGCGCGCCGGCCTCGGTTATTCTAAGCCCGGCCAAGGCGGTGGTCGCTGCCGGCCCGGCGAGCGATCCGCTCGTGCCCGCGCTGAATGCGCTCGACATGCCGGTCCTGGTGATCGCCGCCGACGAGACGGTGGTGTTCCAGAACATCGCTGCCGAGAAGGCCTTTGGCACCATCCCGCCAAACACCTATCTTGCAGCAAGGGTGCGTTCGCCCGGTATCCTCGACATGGTCCGCGAGACGATGGCGACAGGCAAGGCGAACCAGATCGAGCATAACGAGCAGTTGCCGTCCGATGCCGTCTATGTGGTGCGTGTCGCTCCGGCGGAAATTCCGGGCGACGGGCCGGTCAAGCGGATATTCCTGCTGACCTATCGCGACATCTCCCAGGCGCGCCGCATAGACCGCATGCGTTCGGATTTCGTCGCCAATGCCAGCCACGAGCTGCGCACGCCGCTGGCGTCTTTGCGCGGCTTCATCGAGACCCTTCAGGGCCCGGCGCGCAACGATCTGAAAGCGCAGGAAAAATTCTTCGGCATCATGCATGAGCAGGCGACGCGCATGAGCCGGCTTGTCGACGATCTGCTGTCCTTGTCGCGGCTGGAGTTGCGCTCGCATATCGCGCCCGATGACGCCGTGGATCTGGCGCCGCTGCTCGGGCATGTCCGCGACAGCCTGCTGCCGCTCGCAACGGATCTGGACGTCACCGTCTCGCTCGTCGTTCCGGACAAACCCGTGGTCGTTCGCGGCGATCGCGACGAACTCATCGAGGTCTTCGAGAACCTGATCGAGAATGCGTGCAAGTACGGTCAGGAAGGAAAAAGGGTGGAGGTGACCCTGCGCGGCGGCGAGGAGGGCGAGGCCGAAGTCGTCGTGAAGGATTTTGGCCCGGGCATTCCGGCCGAGCATGTGCCGCGCATCACCGAGCGGTTTTACCGGGTCAATGTCGAGGCCAGCCGCTCGAAGAAGGGCACCGGGCTGGGCCTTGCCATCGCCAAGCACATTCTCACGCGGCACCGTGCCCGGCTCCTCATCCATTCCGAGGTCGGCAAAGGTACGACTTTTACGGTCCGCTTCTGACATATTGGCGCGGGAAAACCCGGGACTGTTTATTTTTCATTAGCATTTTCAATGACATGAGCTGTCATAAATGTTTCGTCAAACTGACATAAAAGGTGTGGCCATCGGCAGCTAACTAGGGGCAGCCGATAAGACGGCGAAGAGCGCTGCAACGCTTGGCGCACACCAACACAAGCCCATTCCGGGAGAACTTTTATGAAAGCTCTTAAACTCACTGTCGCGGCGCTGGTAGCGTCCGTCGCATTTGCCGGCGCAGCCGCCGCTCGCGACCAGGTTCAGGTCGCTGGCTCCTCGACCGTTCTTCCCTACGCCAAGATCGTCGCCGAGACGTTCGGCGAGACCTTCCCCGACTTCAAGACCCCGGTCGTCGAATCCGGCGGTTCGTCCGCTGGCCTCAAGGAATTCTGCAAGGGCGTCGGCCCTGACACCATCGACATCGCCAACTCCTCGCGCAAGATCAAGGACAGCGAAGTCGAGGCCTGCAAGGCCGCTGGCGTGACCGAAATCCAGGAAGTCAAGATCGGCTATGACGGCATCGTCTTCGCGACCGACGCCGGCAATGCCGACCTCGCCCTGAAGCCGGAAGACCTCTACAAGGCGCTCGCTGCCGAAGTCGTCGTCGACGGCAAGATCGTCGCCAACCCCTACAAGAAGTGGTCGGACGTCAACGCCGCCCTTCCGGCCGTCGAAATCGCCGCTTACATCCCGGGCGAAAAGCACGGCACCCGCGAAGTCTTCGAAGAGAAGATCCTCGCTGCAGGCTGCAAGAACGCCGGCGCGGTTGACGTGATCAAGGCTGCCGTTGCCGATGAAAAGCAGCAGCACAGCAAGTGCGTCGCAGTCCGCAAGGACGGCATGGCTGTCGACATCGACGGCGACTACACCGAGACGCTCGCCCGCATCGCTGCCAACAAGAACGGCATCGGCGTGTTCGGCCTGTCCTTCTACGAAAACAACGCCGACAAGCTGAAGGTCGCGACCGTCAACGGCATCGTTCCGTCGACCGAAACGATCGCTTCCGGCGAGTATCCGGTTTCCCGCCCGCTGTTCTTCTACGTCAAGAAGGCGCATCTCGGCGTTATCCCGGGTCTCAAGGAATATGTTGAATTCTTCCTCGACGACCAGATGATCGGCCCGGACAGCCCGCTCGCCGAGTACGGCCTGGTTGCCGCTCCGGACGCTGAGCGCGAAGAAATCCGCAAGGCCTTCTCGGCCGGCAACATGCTCTGATAACGACAAGCCCCGGCGCGAAGTCTTCGCGCCGGGGCATGCCTTCATTCGATTGGCCGGCACCCATGACGGGCGATGCCGGGGAGACGTGCCGATGAGTACTTCGCTCCTTCTTTTGTTCATTGTTGTTATTGGTTTCATTGCTTATTTTGCCGGCCGCGCCCGTTCGCTGGCTCTGTCCGGCGGCAAGCTCTCCAACCTTCATTCCCTGCCGGGCTATCACGGCAGCTACGTCGCCATCTGGGCGATGCTGCCCGCTGCTCTCGTTCTCGGCGCCTGGCTCATTACCGCTCCCGTCTACATCGACGGAAGCACGCGCGCGACCCTGCCGGATACCGTCCAGAGCCAGGGCCCTGCCGCCGTGCAGCTCGCGCTCGGTCAGGTCAAATCCGTTGCCGGCGGCCTGCTGCGCCTGAGCGGCGAGGAGCTTGCAGCCCTTGAGAGCGGCGCCGCCAATCTGCGCGCGACGCTCGCGTCCAAGGGGGTTGCCCTCGCCGGCGAAGGCGAGCCCTACATGATCGCCGCTGCAAAGCATTTCAACGCGATGACTGCGACCAACCTCTGGCTGAAGAGCGCGGTCGTGTTGCTGATTGCGATTGTCGGCGGCATCTACGCCATCCGCAACGTCGCCGCCCGCTTCCGCGCGCGCAACCAGGTTGAGCGGGTCATTCTCGGCTCGTTGATCGTCGCGTCTTCCATCGCCATTCTGACGACGGTCGGCATCGTCGCCTCGATGCTGTCGGAAGCCGGCCGCTTCTTCACCATGGTCTCGCCCTTCGAGTTCTTCTTCGGCACCGTCTGGGATCCGCGCTTTGCCGCTGCCGGCAGCGGTGGCGCTTCCGGTCAGTTCGGCCTGATCCCGCTTCTCGCCGGCACGCTCTACATCGCCTTCGTCGCCATGCTCTTTGCCGTGCCGATCGGCCTCTTCGCCGCCATCTACATGGCGGAGTATGCCAGCCCGCGGCTGCGCTCGACGGCCAAGCCGTTGCTCGAAGTGCTCGCCGGCATCCCGACCATCGTCTACGGTTTCTTCGCGCTGGTGACCGTCGGTCCGTTCCTGCGCGACATCTCCGCCCAGCTGAACGGTCTCGTCACCGGCGACTACCAGAACTTCATTCAGGCGCAGAGCGTTCTGACCGCCGGTATCGTCATGGGCATCATGCTGATCCCGTTCGTGTCCTCGCTGTCGGACGACATCATCACCCAGGTGCCGCGGGCGCTGCGTGACGGCTCCCTCGGTCTTGGTGCGACCCGCTCGGAGACGGTCAAGAAGGTCATTCTTCCGGCAGCCCTTCCGGGCATCGTCGGCGCTCTTCTCCTGACCGCATCGCGCGCCGTCGGCGAAACCATGATCGTGGTGCTGGCCGCAGGCGTTGCAGCCCGCATGCAGATCAATCCCTTCGAGCCGATGACGACGGTGACCGTGAAGATCGTCAACCAGCTGACCGGCGACCTCGAGTTTACCTCGCCGCAGACGCTGGTGGCCTTCGCGCTGGGCATCACGCTCTTCGTCATCACGCTCGGCCTCAACATTTACGCGCTCTACATCGTGCGCAAATACCGGGAACAGTACGAATGACCGACATCGCTTCTTCGACCGTCCGGATCTCCGCCCGTCCCGAAACCGCAAAGCGCGATATCGGCATCAAGCGTCGCTATGCTGCCGAACGCCGATTCCGCTTCTATGGCATGGCGGCAATCAGCACCGGTCTCTTCTTCCTGGCGCTCTTGCTGTGGACCGTCATTTCCAACGGCTACACCGCATTCCAGCAGACGACGATCACGCTGCCGATCGAGTTCACCGAAAAGGTCGTCGACCCCAAGGGCGAACGCGCGACCGATGGCAAGGTGCTGTTGACCGCCAACTATCCGCTCTTGGTGCGCGACGCGCTCGTCAAGCAGCTCGGCCTCGATGCGAGCAAGCGGCCGCAGGTCAAGCAGGCGACCGACATGATCTCTGCGAGCTCCCGCACGCTTCTGCGCGACCTGGTCGTGGCCGACCCGTCGATCATCGGCAAGACGGTCCCCGTCACGCTGCTCGCCGAAGCCAACATCGATTCCGCCTTCAAGGGCCAGATCGACCTCAAGGTCGATGAGAGCAAGCGCAAGGTCAAGGACCAGCAGGTCACCTGGATGAACCAGCTTGCTGAGGCAGGCGTGCTGAAGAAGAGCTTCAACACCGGCATCTTCACCTTCGGCGCCTCCAGCCGTCCGGAAGCTGCAGGCGTCGGCGTCGCGGCCCTCGGCTCGTTCTACATGATGCTGATCGTGCTGGTGCTGTCGCTTCCGATCGGCGTTGCCGCCTCGATCTATCTCGAGGAGTTCGCGCCGAAGAACCGGCTGACCGACCTGATCGAGGTCAACATCAACAACCTCGCGGCCGTTCCGTCGATCGTCTACGGTCTCCTGGGTCTCGCCGTCTTCATCAACTTTGCCGGCATGCCGCGTTCAGCGGCCGTCGTCGGTGGTTTCGTGCTGACGCTGATGACGCTTCCGACGATCATCATCGCCACCCGCGCGGCGTTGAAGGCGGTCCCGCCGTCGATCCGCGCGGCAGCCCTCGGTCTCGGCGCGTCGAAGATGCAGACCATCTTCCACCACGTGCTGCCGCTGGCAATGCCGGGCATCCTGACCGGCACCATCATCGGCCTTGCCCACGCGCTTGGCGAAACCGCGCCGCTGCTCCTGATCGGCATGGTCGCCTTCGTCGTCGACTATCCCGGTTCGCCGATGGAACCGTCGACGGCGCTGCCGGTGCAAATCTACATGTGGGCCAACGAGGCCGAACGCGCCTTCGTCGAGCGCACATCCGGTGCGATCATCATTCTTCTCATCTTCCTCGTCGTCATGAACCTTGGCGCCATTCTGTTGCGACGTCGCTTTGAGCGCCGTTGGTAGTGAGGTAATTACTATGAACATCATGTCAGAAGCAGCCGTCGAGAAAGCCTTGGATCAGAAAATGAACACCGTGCCCTACAAGATGATCGGCAAGGATGTGTCGGTCTATTACGGAGAGAAGCGCGCGCTTTTCGACGTCAACCTCAACATCCGCGAGAACACGGTCACGGCGCTGATCGGTCCTTCGGGTTGCGGCAAGTCGACCTTCCTGCGCACGCTGAACCGCATGAACGACACGATCGAGAACTGCCGTGTTACCGGCAAGATCACGCTCGACACGGACGACATCTACGATCCGACCATCGACGTCGTCGAACTGCGCGCCCGTGTCGGCATGGTCTTCCAGAAGCCGAACCCGTTCCCGAAGTCGATCTACGACAACGTTTCCTACGGTCCGCGCATCCACGGCCTTGCCCGCACCAAGGCGGACTTCGATGAGATCGTCGAAACCAGCCTGCAGAAGGCCGGTCTGTGGAACGAGGTGAAGGACCGCCTGCAGGAGCCGGGTACCGGTCTTTCCGGCGGTCAGCAGCAGCGCCTCTGCATCGCCCGTGCGGTCGCCGTCAGCCCGGAAGTCATCCTGATGGACGAGCCCTGCTCGGCGCTCGATCCGATCGCGACCGCCAAGGTCGAGGAACTCATCCACGAACTGCGCACGAACTTCACGATCGTCATCGTGACCCACTCGATGCAGCAGGCCGCCCGTGTTTCGCAGCGCACCGCCATGTTCCACCTCGGCAATCTCGTCGAGGAGAACGACACCGACAAGATGTTCACCAATCCGGATGACCAGCGCACCCAGGATTACATCATGGGCCGCTTCGGCTGAGGCCGGATAGAGCTCCGACTGCAACTGGAAAGCGCCTGTAAGGATCGACGATCATGTCCATGCATATCATGTCTGCCTATGACGAAGAACTGAAGTACCTGACGCGCCGCATCTCGGAGATGGGCGGCCTCGCCGAGCAGATGGTCGCCGAGTCCGTTCGCGCGCTCGTCAATTCCGACCTGGCACTGGCGCAGAAGGTGATTTCGGACGACACCGTCCTCGACGACGCCGAGCGTCAGATCGGCGAGAAGGCAATCGTCACGATCGCCAAGCGCCAGCCGGTCGCTGCCGACCTGCGCGAGATCATGGGCTCGATCCGCATCGCCTCGGATCTCGAGCGCGTCGGCGACCTCGGCAAGAACACGGCCAAGCGCGTGATCGCGGTCGCCGGCTCCGGCATCCCGCGCAAGCTCGCTCGTGGTCTCGAACACCTCGCCGAGCTCGCTTTGGTGCAGCTCAAGGAAGTGCTCGACGTTTACGCCTCGCGTTCGCCGGAAAAGGCCAACAGCATCCGCGAGCGCGACGAGGAGATCGATGCGATCTACACCTCGCTGTTCCGCGAGCTCTTGACCTACATGATGGAAGATCCGCGCAACATCACGCCCTGCACGCATCTTCTGTTCTGCGCCAAGAACATCGAGCGCATCGGCGACCATGCGACCAACATCGCCGAGACGATCTACTACATGGCGACGGGCGCCCAGCCGGAAGGCGAGCGTCCGAAGGATGACAACACGTCGACGTTGGGCTCGGTCAACGACTGAGCGCCAAGCGCGCCGTAAGCATGCATGCCCTTTGAAATCTAGTCCGGTCGCGGCTTCGGTCGCGGCCCCGAATTCCTGTATCTGAAGCACGCGGTTTTCGCACCGCCTTTGAAAATGGCGGCTGTGCTCCAGATTTAGAGTGTCTGAGCGCCCTTGCGGTCTGAGAGGCTGCGCGGCGCTTGCGGTAAGGAGACGTTACCTGATGTTGCCAAAAATCGCCGTAGTCGAAGACGAAGAGGCGCTGAGCGTTCTGCTGCGTTACAACCTCGAAGCCGAAGGCTTCGATGTCGATACGATCCTCAGGGGTGACGAGGCGGAGATCCGTCTGCAAGAGCGCCTGCCTGACCTCTTGATCCTCGACTGGATGCTGCCCGGTGTTTCCGGCATCGAGCTTTGCCGCCGGCTGCGCCAGCGCCCGGAGACCGAGCGCCTGCCGATCATCATGCTGACGGCGCGTGGCGAGGAAAGCGAGCGCGTCCGGGGTCTGGCGACCGGTGCAGACGACTATGTGGTCAAGCCCTTCTCGACGCCGGAGCTGATGGCGCGCGTCAAGGCGATGCTGCGCCGGGCAAAGCCCGAGGTGCTCTCGACGCTGCTTCGCTGCGGCGACATCGAACTCGACCGCGAGACCCACCGCGTTCACCGCCGCAGCCGCGAAGTGCGCCTCGGACCGACCGAGTTCCGTCTGCTGGAGTTCTTGATGTCCTCGCCAGGCCGCGTCTTCTCGCGCTCGCAGCTTCTGGATGGCGTCTGGGGCCATGACATCTATGTCGACGAACGCACCGTCGACGTGCATGTCGGCCGCCTGCGCAAGGCGCTGAACTTCTCGAACATGCCCGACGTCATCCGCACCGTTCGCGGCGCTGGCTATTCGCTCGAAAGCTGAGCGGTTTGGAAATCGCCAACAAAAAAGGGGCCGATCGGCCCCTTTTTTTTGTTGATGCGGTCCAGCTTCTTAGCGGGCCCTGCGGCGCTCCCCCGACGGCTGGTAGGCCAGCCGCGCATGGAAGGTGCAGTAAGGCGAGGCTTCCGGGGAATCGTTGCCGCAGAAGTGAAACTCTTCCTTCAGCGGGTCGCCGATCGGCCACTTGCAGGTGCGCTCGGTGAGCTGGGTCAGCTCGAGGCGGCGCGACATCGGCACGACAACGTCGGTCCGGGTGCTGAAATCCTGCTCGGCAACGAGATCGACTTCAATTTCTTCCTTGAGAACAACAGCGCCGGCCGCGCGTGCAACCGGGCGGGTCGAAACGCGCGACGCGTAGTTCGGCGCGCGCGGTGCCGAAGTCGGGCGCTTCGGACGGGCCGCCGTCGTGGTGCTGCCGCCGGCCTTGGCGCGACCTGGCAGGCTCAGGCGGTGAACCTTGCCGATGACAGCGTTACGGCTGACGCCGCCGAGCTGTGCCGCGATCTGGCTCGCGCTCAGGCCCTCGGACCAAAGCTTCTTCAGTTTCTCCACCCGCTCGTCAGTCCAGTTCATTTCTGCACTCTCCGTTCTCAGCGTTGGGGATGGCAGAATCCCTCACCGCACCCCGGCTGAACCCCGGGGTTGCAAACGCGATAACTCTTTTGGTGACTAGGTCCGCCGCATGCGTCTAGTAATTGAATGTTAACGTACTGACCGCTGGACTCTGTGGCAAGAGTCCCGGGAATCAGGCCGAATCGATTTCGTAGTTTTCCCCAACTTGCTCGGCCAGCGTTGCATTTTTGCAAGCCCTCCCGGACGATTTTTCTGCCCCTGGGAATCGACCCTTCATGTTGCGCTGCAAGGCTTGGTTTTGTTGACATTGCAGCGCGAAATGGGAATAGTGCCTGCGCCGCCGAAAGGCGGCATTTTTGATTTTTATCGACCCGCGTGAGGCGCGGGATCGATGTCGATCTGGAGTGAAGGAGAGCCTCGCATGACTGCAACCACGCCGCTTTACGATACCTACATGCGCGCGCCGTTGCGTTTCGAGCGAGGAGAGGGCGTCTGGCTGATTGCTGAAGACGGCACGCGTTATCTCGACTTCGGTGCCGGCGTTGCCGTGAACTCGCTCGGCCACGCGCACCCACACCTCGTCGAGGCGCTGAAGGCGCAGGCCGACAAGGTCTGGCACCTGTCCAACCTTTATGAAATTGCGGGCCAGGAAAGCCTCGGCCGCCGGCTGACGGCGGTGACCTTTGCCGACAAGGTGTTCTTCACCAATTCGGGTGCGGAAGCGCTGGAATGCGCCATCAAGACGGCACGGCGTTACCACTTCTCCAAGGGCCACCCGGAGAAGTTCCACGTCATCACCTTCGAGGGCGCGTTCCATGGCCGCACGATCGCGACCATCGCAGCCGGCGGTCAGCAGAAGTACATCGAGGGCTTCGGGCCGAAGGCTCCGGGTTTCTACCAGGTTCCGTTCGGCGACATCGCCGCGGTCAAGAACGCGATCACAGAGGAAACCGCAGCGATCCTGATCGAACCGATCCAGGGCGAGGGTGGTATCCGCCCGGCGACCAAGGAGTTCATGCAGGAACTGCGCGCGCTCTGCGACGAGTTCGGCCTGCTCCTGATCCTCGACGAGGTCCAGACCGGCGTCGGCCGCACCGGCAAGCTGTTTGCCTATGAATGGGCGGATATCCGTCCCGACATCATGGCGGTTGCCAAGGGTATCGGCGGCGGCTTCCCGTTTGGCGCCTGCCTTGCGACGGAGGAGGCCGCGTCCGGCATGGTGGCCGGCACGCACGGCTCCACATACGGTGGCAACCCGCTGGCGATGGCCGTCGGCAACGCCGTGCTTGACGTCGTTCTCGCCGACGGGTTCCTCACGCATGTGCGCGACGTTGCCCTGGTCTTCCGCCAGGGCCTCGCATCGCTCAAGGACCGCTTCCCCGATGTCATCGAGGAGATCCGCGGCGACGGTTTGATGCTGGGCATCAAGGTGAAGGGTCCTTCGGCCGACCTGCTGAAGGAAATCCGCGCGGAAAGACTGCTGGCCGTGCCGGCCGGGGAGAACGTGCTGCGCCTGCTGCCGCCATTGACGATAACGGCGGAGGAAGCCCGCGAGGGCCTCGCACGCATCGAGCGCGCGGCGGAGGCGGTGCGCAAGGCAAGTGGCAACGCTGCGGCCTGAGCGATCGGGCCAGGACTGACCCAGGATGTTAGAATGACCTACGTGCGTTCACGCCACTGCGTGGCGCACCAGGGTTCGATTTTTTGAGGAACCGAGTACGATGGCAGGCACCAGACATTTTCTCGATCTTTCGGCCATGACGGCCGCCGACCTCCGGACGATCATCGACGATGCGCGCGTCCGAAAGGCGGCGACCAAGGCCGGAACCGCCGAGAAGCCGCTCGCCGGCAAGATGCTGGCAATGATCTTCGAAAAGCCCTCGACCCGCACGCGCGTTTCCTTCGATGTCGGCATGCGCCAGCTCGGTGGCGAAACGCTGTTTCTGTCCGGCACGGAAATGCAGCTCGGCCGCGCCGAGACGATCGGCGACACGGCAAAAGTGCTGTCGCGTTATGTCGACGCGATCATGATCCGCACCACCGACCACCGCCGCCTACTGGAACTGGCCGAGCATGCGACGGTCCCCGTGATCAACGGCCTCACCGACGACACCCATCCCTGCCAGATCATGGCCGATATCCTCACCTTCGAGGAGCATCGCGGACCGGTGAAGGGCAAGACGATCGCCTGGACCGGCGACGGCAACAATGTCCTGCACTCGCTGATCGAAGGCTCGGCGCGCTTCGGCTACCGCATGAACATGGCGGTGCCGCTCGGTTCCGAGCCGCAGGACAAGTTCCTCAACTGGGCGCGCAACAATGGCGGCGAGATCCTCTTGTGCCACGACGCCGAGCAGGCGGTCGCAGATGCCAACTGCGTGGTCACCGACACCTGGATCTCGATGAACCAGGAACATCGCGCCCGTGGCCACAACGTCTTCCAGCCCTACCAGGTCAACGAAGCGCTGATGAAGCACGCGGCCTCCGATGCGCTGTTCATGCACTGCCTGCCGGCGCACCGCGGCGAAGAGGTGACCGACGACGTGATCGACGGTCCACAATCGGTGGTCTTCGACGAGGCGGAAAACCGGCTGCATGCGCAGAAATCGGTCATCGCCTGGTGCATGGGCCTCGTCTGAGCCGCCGTCGGGCACCTCTTGACATTGCCGATCGGCGACACGATCTAGGCGGCAAGCGGGGCGCGCTCCTGAGGACCAGTGCAGCGCCAACCGTCATCGGTGATGTGCGGCGCAATGGGCGAATGGCACAGGCCTGATGGACAATCCGTTCATCGCGGGATCAATTAAGGCAGCGGGCAGGTTTGCGCGGGGATAGAGATGTTCCTTGTGCAGCTTGGTTGGCTGAGGCAAGGAGCAAGACATGACCGACATGACGCCAGGGCTTGGTGAGTTCGACTTTGCCGGTGACGATCACGTTGTGCCTTTCCAGGTGGAAGGCCTCGACGTGCGCGGCCGCGCCGTGCAGCTCGGCCCGATGCTGGACGCTATTCTCGAGCGCCATAATTATCCGCTGCCGGTCGCGCGCCTGGTTGCCGAAACAGTCGTGCTCACGGTTCTGCTCGGAACGTCGCTGAAATTCGAAGGCAAGCTGATCGTCCAGACCCAGGGCGATGGCCCGGTCGATCTGGTGGTTGCCGATTTCTCGACGCCGGATCGCGTGCGCGCCTATGCCCGCTACGATCAGGAAGCGCTGGCGGCCGCCGAAAAGGACGGCCGGACCCTTTCGCATGAGTTGCTGGGCAAGGGCGTGCTCGCCTTCACCATCGACCAGGGCGCCCATACCCAGCGCTATCAGGGCATCGTCGCGCTCGACGGCGCGACGCTCGAGGAAATCGCCGGCGTCTATTTCCGCCAGTCGGAGCAGATCCCGACAAAGGTGCGCCTTGGCGTGGCCGAGCTCCTGGATCGCGACGAAAACGGCAAGCCGCGCCACCGCTGGCGTGCCGGCGGCATGGTTGCCCAGTTCCTGCCGGAAGCGCCGGAGCGCATGCGCCAGCCCGACCTTTCGGGCGGTGACGGCGATGATGGAGAAAACGCGTTCGAGGATGACGATCTCTGGGCCGAGGCCAAGGTGATGGTCGAAACGATCGACATGGACGAGTTGACCGATCCGATGGTCGGAACCGAGCGGCTGCTCTATCGCCTGTTCCACGAGCGCGGCGTCCGCGTCTACGAACCGCAGGCAGTCTATGACCGTTGCAGCTGCTCGCGCGAGAAGCTTCAGTCGGTGTTGTCCAATCTGAGCACGGACGACCTCGAAAGCACCATCGACGATGGCGAAGTCAAGGTGACCTGCGAGTTCTGCTCGACGACCTATCGCTTCGAGGCGAACGAGGTTCGTCCGCAGTAAGGACGAAACTGCGACCTTCGCGGCGTGGCGCGTGCCGAACAACTAGTTGAGCGTGCGCACGAGACCGGGTGAATCGAGCGAGAAGGCGGGGATGGCCACGTTGAAGGTCTCTCCGCCTTCCGATTCCATGCTGTAATGACCGAACATGACGCCGGATGGCGTATCCAGCGGGCACCCGGAGGAATACTCGTAGGTATCGCCGGGATTGAGCAGCGGCTGCTCGCCGATGACGCCCGGACCGCTGACTTCGTCGACCTGCCCGTTCTCGTCGGTAATGTGCCAGTAGCGCGTCATCAACCGCACGGACGCGTCCGAGTGGTTTGAGATGACGATGCGATAGCCCCAGACATAGCGGCCGTCATCCGGATCCGATTGCTCTTCGAGATAGTACGGCTCCACCGTAACTTCTATGTCGCGGGTCAAAGCGCGATACATGGGCATCACCTTGCTTCAGGTCTTTCAGGGTATTCTACAGCAAGATGGTTTCGTCAAGAATAACGGCAAGATTGTGCGGTCCCATGATGGGACGGACGGACGTGCTGGCGCGATCGGAAGGGTGAAATGTGCCGGGCGCCTTGGCGCTGGGCCGCCGGAAGCCATTTCGTGACTGCCGGCAAAGGGCGTCGGCCGCCGTTGGTCACGGCGGCCGTGTCTTCGTAAAATCAGGCCTTCACGGCCCTCAGCGCGCGCGCGAAATCTTCGACGACGTCGTCGCTGTCCTCGATACCGGCGGAGAAGCGCACGGTGCCGGCGGAGATGCCGAGTTCTTCGCGCGCCTCGTCCGTAAGGTTCTTGTGCGTGGTCGTGGCCGGATGGGTGATCAGGCTCTTGCTGTCGCCGAGATTGTTGGAGATGCGCACGATCTCGAGCGCGTTCTGCAGCGCGAAGGCGGCATCCTTGCCGCCCTTCAGTTCGAAGGCGACGAGCGTCGAGCCGCCGGTCATCTGCTTGGCGATGATGTCGGCCTGCGGATGATCCTTGCGGCCGGGGTAGATGACCTTGGCCACCTGCGGCTGTTCCGCCAGGAAATCGGCGACACGGCGGGCGGTTTCCGTCTGCTGGCGCACGCGCAGCGGCAGGGTCTCGATACCCTTCAGCAGCGTCCAGGCGTTGAACGGCGACATCGCCGGGCCGGTATGGCGGAAATAGTCGTGCAGGTGCTCGTTGATCCATTCCTTGTCGGAAAGCACGACGCCGCCAAGGCAGCGGCCCTGGCCGTCGATATGCTTGGTGGCGGAATAGACGACGATATGGGCGCCGAGTTCCAATGGCTTCTGGAAGAGCGGCGTTGCAAAGACGTTGTCGACGACGACCTTGGCGCCGATCTGGTTCGCGAGCTTGGCCACACCGGCAATGTCGATGACTTCGAGCGTCGGGTTGGTCGGGCTTTCCAGGAAGAAGACCTTGGTGTTCTTCTGGATCGCCTTTTCCCAATTGCTAAGGTCGCGGCCGTCGACGAGCGTGCATTCGATGCCGTATTTCGGCGCCAGCGTCTCGACCACCCAGCGGCAGGAACCGAAGAGGGCGCGGGCGGCGACGATGTGATCGCCGGCCTTGAGTTGGCAGAGGATTGCCGCGGAAACGGCGGCCATGCCCGAGGCCGTGGCGCGCGCGTCTTCCGCACCTTCCAGCATGCACATGCGCTTCTCGAACATGTCGTTGGTCGGGCTACCGTAGCGGGCATAGATGAAGCCGTCGGTTTCGCCCTTGAAACGGGCTTCCGCAGCTTCCGACGTCTCGTAGACGAAGCCTTGGGTGAGGAAGATCGCTTCCGAGGTCTCGCCGTGCTGGGAGCGGGTGGTTCCGCCATGGACCAGTTGCGTTGCGGGGCGCCAGTTTTTGCTCATGTGACGGTCACTTTCAAAAACAAAAAAACCGGCCGCGTGAAGGGCCGGTTTGACACCCGGCCTTTTTAGCTACTTGTTTAACGTGGCTGCAAGCCGACCGGCCAAATCACCACGGGATAAAGCTTCAATACTGCCAGGGTACGCTTGCGTCAATTCCCGGAGTTTGGTTTTGTCTCGCAACTGAAAAGAGGACTGCAATGGGCCGCGACACTGGGATTTTGGCCGATCGCGCGATCGCCGCGCTGTTCGAATCGGGACGCCTGAAAAGCGAGAAGCCGCTGGATGACGATCAGATCCAGCCGGCAAGCCTGGACCTGCGCCTCGGCGCCAAGGCTTTCCGCGTCCGCGCGAGCTTCATGCCGGGCCCGTCTCATCTCGTTGCCGACAAGCTCGACCGGCTGAAGCTGCACGTCGTGGATCTGACCGAGGGCGCGGTGCTGGAGACGGGTTGCGTCTACATCGTGCCTCTGATGGAAAGGCTGGAACTGCCTGAGGGCATGTCGGCCTCGGCCAACCCGAAGAGCTCGACGGGCCGCCTCGACATCTTCACTCGCGTCATCACCGACCGGGCCCAGGAATTCGACAAGATTCCGGCCGGCTACAGCGGTCCGCTTTATCTCGAAATCAGCCCGCGCACCTTCCCGATCGTCGTGCGCCGCGGCTCGCGCCTGTCGCAGATCCGCTTCCGCATGGGCCAGTCGATCCTGTCGGAACAGGAACTGCAGGCGCTGCACGAGAGCGACGTGCTGGTGGCGAGCGACAAGCCCAATGTCAGCGGTGGCGGCATCGCATTGTCGATCGACCTCAAGGGCACCGGGCCTGAAGGCCTGATCGGCTATCGCGGCAAGCATCACACCGCCGTCATCGACGTCGACAAGAAGGCGCAGCATGCGATCTTCGATTTCTGGGAGCCGCTCTATAGCCGCGGCCGCGACGAGTTGATCCTCGATCCGGACGAGTTCTACATTCTGGTGTCGCGCGAAGCGGTGCATGTTCCGCCGCTCTTTGCCGCCGAGATGACGCCGTTCGATCCGCTGGTGGGTGAGTTCCGCGTGCATTATGCCGGCTTCTTCGATCCGGGCTTCGGCCACGCTTCCGCTGGCGGCACTGGCAGCCGTGCGGTGCTGGAAGTACGCAGCCACGAGGTGCCGTTCATCCTCGAACACGGCCAGATCGTCGGCCGCCTGATCTACGAACACATGCTGGAACGGCCGGACGGTCTCTATGGTCTCGGCGTCGGCTCCAACTACCAGGCGCAGGGCCTGAAGCTGTCGAAGCATTTCCGCGCCGAGTAGGGGATTTCGCAGCGACCTTACGCGATCGCGCGCAAGGGTCCTTGACAGATCGCCCCGGTTCGGGAAATTTCGCAGGCACCGCGGGTGTAGTTCAGCGGTAGAACGCCAGCTTCCCAAGCTGGATGTCGTCGGTTCGATCCCGATCACCCGCTCCATTCTTCTCGTCCCTTTCCTTGTGTTACCGCGTTCTCGTGGTGGACTATGGTCAGCTGCGCTGCGGCCGGTTACTTTACGGCTCGATGAATCACCGCGGTTCCAAGGCCGCCCCTGCCACATGAGACGTGCCGGCCGCTGCCCCATGAAAGTTCTTTCCCTTTTCGCCCTTTGCGCATCCTTGATCGTGACGCCGCTTGCGGCCGAGGCTAAGGATCTGCCGCTCCTGTTCGACGCGCGCGAACGCATCGCCAAGCCCGATCTCACGGGTCTGGCGCGCCTGCGTTTCTTGACGACGGTGGACTTTCCGCCGTTCAACTTCATCGACCAGTCCGGCAAGCTTTCGGGATTTCATGTCGATCTCGTGCGCGAGATCTGCCGTGAGCTCGACATCGAAGCCAAGTGCCAGATCCAGGCGGTGACCTATGCGGAACTGCTGCCCGCGCTGGAGGAGGGGCAGGGCGAGGCGGTGGCCGCTGGCATCGCCGTCGGTCCGGAACTGCGCCAGCGTTTCGGCTTTTCGCGCGCCTTCATGCGGCTTCCGGCGCGTTTCGCCGTCAACACCAAGGCGGCCGGCGCCGTCGCCGCGCCGAAGGATCTCAAGGGAAAAGCGGTCGGTGTCGTCGCCGGAACCACGCATGAGGCGATGTTCAAGGCGTTTTTCCCGAAGATCGAAGCCAAGGTCTTTCCCGATCGCGACGCCATGCTGACGGCGCTCAGGAAGGGTGAAGTGCCGGCGGTCTTCTCCGACGGCATGCAGCTTTCCTTCTGGATCTCGGGCACGACCGCGGGCGGCTGCTGTGCGCTCGTCGACGGCGCCTATTTCTCGCAGCGCTTCCTCGGCGAAGGCCTGACGATCATGAACCGCAAGTCCGAGCCGGCTCTGACCCAGGCGATCGATCACGCACTGCTGGCATTGTCGCGCAGCGGCCGGTTGGAGGAAATCTACCTGCGCTACTTCCCGAACGGGATCTACTGAGCGCCGGGATATCGCGGCGCGATCGACGGCAAGTTTACCGGTTTAACGCCGGAAACGGGCAAGCGCCCCGCGCTCGATGGCCGCGCAAGTCAGCTTGTCGAGGCCGAGACGGTCGCGCAGCAATTGCAGCAGCCGGATTTCTTCGTTGCGGATGCGCTGGTCCGCAGCGGCGATCTCGACGGCAAGTGCATAGGCCGTCTCGTGGAACTTTTCCGGCAGCGCTTCGCGCACGATCTCGAGTACGATGTCGAGCCCCTCGGGCGCCGCCAGCTGCGCCGAGCATTCGTGGCCGATATGGATGAGGCTGTCCTCTTCGAAGTCGTCGAAGACGGGCAGGAACTGCACCAGCCGGCCGATGCGCGCGAACTCGTCGTCGCTCATCTCCCGATCGACCGCCGACATCATCACCATGACATAGACGAGGGCTTCGTGGTGGCTGAGGCTAGGGAGCATGGGGCTTTCCGGCGGTGTCATCGAAACGGCTGAGAGCTGGGTATTGTCGCGGCTGTTTACAAGTCCGGCTGCGGGGTGTCCATCTCGATGCCGAGGGTCGGGTCGTCGAATGTCATCGGCTTGTGGCTGAGGTCGCGCGGGTCGCCGCCGAAGAAGCCGAGCTTCGCCTGACGCGCCGCGTCGGCGCGTTTCTCGAGGGGCGAGCCAGCAACCGGCGTCGCCCAGCCATTGTCGACGAGCCAGGTGGCGAGATCCTGGCCGCCGAGCGTGCAGGATGCCGTGGCCGAAGGGCCGACGCTTCCCTCGGGCAGATCGCAGCTGACCGCGCGTGCGCGCAGGAAGTTTCTGAAGGCGGTCCGCGCGACGATGCCGCAGGGCCAGCTCTTGCCGCCGCTTTCGCAGGTTCTCTCCGCCTGTTCCGGCTCGATGCCGTCGATCTGCAGCGTCAGCTTGTCGAACTGGATGACGCCGGCAGCGACCGCCACCGGGCGATAGAGGACGGACGGCCCCGCAGCCTTCGCTTCCTTCTTCGGCTCCGACAGCGGCGCGCGCGGTTCTAACCGTTTGAGCGGTGCGCTGGTGACCGTGTCGGGCAGGCCGAACTGTTGCGGCTCGATGGCGCGCGCGGCCTTTTCCGTCGTGGTGGTGGCCTGCGGTTGCTCATCGGTCGCCGCCGCGTCGGGTTGAGCCGCGCCGTCCGGGGGCGGGCCGAGGTCGAGCGGAACATCGTCGTCGGCCTGGTCCGGCGCCGTTTCGATTTCCGCCATGTCGGGCGTTTCGAGAACCAGTTCCGGTGTGGCGGCGGTCTCGCGGTCGCGGATGGCGACGGCTCCGGCATAGAGGATGCCGGTGAATAGCGCGATTGCGGCGATGCCGCCGGCAAGGGTGTACAAATGCTGCCGCATCAGGAAGAACGTCCTATTGGCTGGCCCAGATGATCCGGGCGATCCACTCGATCTGGCTGGTCTCGAAACTCCGGTTCGGATGTTCGGGATTGAGGGACAGAAGCTCGATC
The DNA here is from genome assembly GCF_002007205.1 of Ensifer adhaerens. Lineage (GTDB taxonomy): Bacteria > Pseudomonadota > Alphaproteobacteria > Rhizobiales > Rhizobiaceae > Ensifer > Ensifer adhaerens_D. The sequence goes on along the minus strand of NZ_LAZS01000006.1, from coordinate 605,551 downwards.
ATGCGCGGCGTCTGGCGCGTCAGCACCTTGGCCATGACTTCGCCTTCGCGCGTCTTCACCACGACCCGGTCGCCGCGCCGGATCGGCGCGCCGGGGTCGACGATCAGGATATCGCCGTCGCGATAGAGCGGCAGCATGCTGTCGCCCTGGACGCCGAGCGCATAGGTGCCGCTGCGCTTCTCCGCATCAGTCGGAAAATCGATGACATCCCAGCCCTGGCCGGCGGGAAAGCCGCCATCGTCGAAGAAGCCGCCCGCGCCTGCCTGGGCAAAACCGATCAGCGGGATCGTCGCGGCTGGCGCCGGCTCGGAGGATGCCTGCCTTTCATCCGGGTGCAGCAGGCTTGTGAACTGGTCCATGGTGGCTCCGGTCGCCTCCAGCACCTTGGCGATCGATTCCGTCGAGGGCCAGCGCTCCCGCCCGTCGGCCGAGCGGCGCTTGGATTTGTTGAAGGAGGTCGGGTCGAGGCCGGCACGCCGCGCCAGACCGGACGGCGAGAGCTGATGGCGCTCGGCTAGGGTATCGATAGCGTGCCAGATCGTGCCGTGAGACAACATGACGAAGGATCCAGGCCGGGCAGGCGGCCGCTTGCTGCTTTTGTTCGCGGTTACACTACCGAAACGCCGCGAGGCGGTAAAGAATCGGGAGGAAAATAGTCCTCTTCCCGTCATTTGCTTTGAAGGACGCGGCCCCTATAGTTCGGATGACGGGCGGGACCGGCTTTCGGTGGAGGGCGTTTTTGTTGATGCGCATGAAAGCGGAACGCCTGCTGATCGTCGCCGTGCTTGCCGCGGTCGCCGGGATTGCGCTCGAAGACCGGCTTCTCGAGATGGGGCGCTTCGCGACGCTTCTCGGTGCCGGTTGTCTCGTGGTCGCGATCGTGCTTGCATCGCTGCGCGTGGCGCATCACGCCGAGGTGCTGGCGTCCAAGGTCGGCGATCCCTACGGCACGATGATCCTGACGCTCTCGGCCGTGTTGGTCGAAGTCGTCGTACTGGCGATCATGATGACGAGCGAGGCCTCGCCGACGCTGGTGCGCGACACGATCTATGCGGCCGTCATGCTCGACATCAACGGCATCCTCGGCCTGGCGGCCCTGCTCGGCGGCCTGAAGCACGGCGAGCAGCCTTACAACGACGATTCCGCGCGCACCTACAGCGTGATGATCCTGACGGCGATGGGGATTTCGATGATCGTGCCGGAGTTCGTGCCGGCGGCGAAATGGCACTACTATTCGGCCTTCACCATCGGCGCGATGATTACGCTTTACGCCCTGTTCCTGCGCATGCAGGTGGGCGTGCACAGCTATTTCTTCAGCTACAGCTATCCGAAAGCCAAGGGCGAGGGCAGCGTTCTGCAGGATGCCGACGACCAGCCGGTGCTGCCTTCGATCCTCACCCTGATCTTCGGCATCGTCGTGATCGGCGTGCTGGCAGAAACAATGTCGGCGCTGCTGACCTCGGGCCTCAAGGGCAGTGGCGCGCCGCCGGCCGTTGCCGCCATCGTGGTGGCGGCGATCTCGGCCTCGCCGGAGATCATGACCGCGATGCGGGCGGCCCTTGCCAACCGCATGCAGGCGGTCGTCAACATCGCCCTCGGCGCCTCGCTCTCGACCGTCATCCTGACGGTGCCGGTGATGGAGGCGATCGCGCTCTATACAGGCCAGCCCTTCCTGATGGCGATGTCGCCGGTGCAGACGGTCATGGTGGCGATCACTTTGATCGTTGCCGCGATCAACCTCAACGACGGCCAGACCAACGCCATCGAGGGCATGACGCATTTCGTGCTGTTCGCCACCTTCGTCATGCTGTCGGTGATCGGGCTCTGAGCGGATGACGAGCCCGTTCCTCTGGCGTCAGGCCGTCGCCTTTTCGCGAGCTTTCCTGGCGACCACCTCCTCATAGGCGGCCTGGAGCGTGGCGCGCACCCGGGGCGGACCGTCGAGCGGGGCGCCGAGGTGGTCGTGCCGCAGCTCGTCCATGAAGCGGTCCCAGAGCGCAGGGCCGCCGTTCTCCATGAGCTCGGCGCGAATGCTCAACTCCTCGCTGACCGGCAGGTAGCGCCGTCCCCAGGCGCCGAGCTGGGCCATGATCGGCACCAGCGCAATCGTCATCTCCGTCAGGCTGTAGATTGCCTTCTGCTTGTGTGTGGGGTCGTCGCGCTTCGTCAACATCCGCTGCTCGACCAGCATCTTCAGCCGGTCCGCCAGGATATTCGACGAGATTCCCTCCTGGGATCGCAGCAACTCGCGGAAGTGCCGCTTACCGCCGAAGATCATGTCGCGGATGATCAGCAGGCTCCATTTGTCGCCGAACACTTCGAGCGAGAGATTGATCGGGCAACCCGAGCGCATGTCGTCCTTCATTGGCACCTCTTTAAAACCGCTTGCATTATCGCATCACTGGCGCTAACGTTCAACTGATTTCAAAATTATAGCAGTTCATAATGGAAACCAGTTAGCGTAAACAGGCGGTTTTCCGACCCAGAGGAGGCAAGACATGACTGACAGATCCGTGGAACATTCAAGCTTCACCATCGAGCGCAGCTTCAAGGCGACGCCACAGCAGGTGTTCAAGGCTTTCTCCGAGCCGGCCGCCAAGGAGCGCTGGTTCGTCAATGTCGAAGCCGGTGCCACAATCACCCATGACTTCCGCGTCGGCGGGCGCGAGAGCGGCCGCTTCAGTCAGGACGACGGGACGACCTACTACGACGACACCGTCTATCTCGATATCATCGAGGACCGCCGGATCATCTTTGCCTACACGATGACGCAGAACGACAGGAGGATTTCCGCCTCCGTCGCCACGGTCGATATCCGGCCTGAGGGCACGGGCACGCACCTCGTCTTTACCGAGCAGGTGGCCTTCCTCGACGGGCTGGACAAGCTCGAATACAGGCGCGGAGGCTGGGAAGAGTTGATGGGGGCGCTGGCGAAGGAACTCGGCGAGGCGGTCGCTGCCTGAGGCACAACGATTAGCCGCGTATAGCGATCGATATCCCGGCGCACCCTTGCTGGTTCTCCGGGATTTTTTAGTGCATGGCAGCGATCGCGCTGCCGGCAATTCCCATCGAAAACAGCGTGAGGCAGACGGCGGCGATCCGGCGCGGCAGATGCGAGGCCGACAGGCCTTTCGACATCTGCACCAGCATGGCGCCGGCGCCAATCCAGGTCGATCCGACGGCGACGACCAACAGCGAGAAGCCGACGATCCAGGGCCAGACGACTGCAAGTCCAGTCTGCGGCAAGAGCACCAGGGCGACGATCAGCGCCTTCGGATTGAGCAGCGTCGTGATGAAGACCTGACGGATGGAAATGACGGCGCCCTCGCTGCGCTCGGCATCCGTGGTCCAGAGCGCATAGGCGAGATAGAGAACCCAGCCGGCGGCGACGAGCCTGAGCGCCAGGCCGAGCTGCGGGTGCGCGGCGAGAAATGGCGCGAGAAGCGCGACCGACGGGATGATCACGGCGAGATAACCGCCGAGCTCGCCGATGAGCAGGGGCAACGAGCGGCGGAAGCCGGCCGATGCGCCGGAGAGCCAGAGCAGCGTGTTCGTCGGTCCTGGTGTCGCGAGCAGGACGAGGGCGGCAAGGGCGAAGGCAAGCGGCTGCATGTCGTTGGACCTGGTTACGTGGTCGTTATCGCTGCCTTCTAGCAGCGGCGCAAGCGCCGGTTCTTGATCTCCATCAAGCCTGGCTCCCGATCGTGGTGCAAGCCACCCCAAGAAATCGCCACAGCGCCACCCCGGCATGCCCCTTCCGCGGCTGCCGCGGCCGCGCTATCAGACGGGCTCCGCCGCTCCTCTTCCCGCCGGCGTGATCGAGGCTTCCATGAACAAGACTGTCCTGTCAGGCATCGTCATGACGACGTTTTCCTATTTCCTGTTTTCGCTGCAGGATGCGTCGGTCAAATGGCTGGTCGTCGGCTATTCGGTCTGGCAGATCCTGTTTACCCGCAGCATCACCATTCTCGTGCTTTGCCTCGTGATCGGCCGCGGCAAGCTGGTGCGCAATGCTGTCTCCTCGCCGGTGATCAAGCCGCTGTTCGTGCGCAACCTCCTGCTGCTTGCCGCCTGGCTTTCCTATTTCAACGCCGCGCGTGACCTCGGCCTCGCCGAGATGACGACCCTTTACTACGCCGCGCCAATCATCGTGACGTTGCTCGCCGTGCCGATCCTGAAGGAAGACGTACCGCCGATCCGCTGGTTCGCCGTTTTCATCGGCTTCGTCGGCGTGTTGATTGCCTGCGATCCGCTCGGCACCGGCATGAAACTGTCGCTGCCGGTGTTCTTGGCTTTGCTTGCCGCCGTCTTCTGGGCGATCGGCACGGTGATGCTGCGCAAGACCGCACTGCAGGAGGCGACCCTGGTGCAGATGACGATCTCCAACGTCTTCTTCATCGCCATGACCGGGCTTGCGGTCGGTTTCTTCTGGACGCCGCCGGCGCTCTTCGACGTCGCGCTGATGGCCGGCACCGGCGTCATCGCCGGCATTGCCCAGTACGCGCTGTTCGAGGGCATGCGTCGCGCGCCGATCTCGGTGATCGCGCCGTTCGAATATACCTCGCTCGTCTGGGCCTTTGGGCTCGGCTTCTTGATCTGGGGCGACGTTCCGGCCACCAACGTCTTTGCCGGCGCCGGGCTGATCTTTGCGGCCGGCCTGCTGATCATCGTCGGCGAACGCCTGGCGCACCGGCGCGCCGGAGCCGCGGCCTAAAGATACGGGACGGATGGAAACCGTCGTCACGTTTTGATGACGAGCGCCTCCGGCACGCGGCCGGTCAGCCGGAAGAACATGTGTGACGTCACGAGCACGTTTGGGTCGGAAAGATGCCGGTCGAGTGCTTCCAGATCGGCATCGAGCTCGGCCTGGCCGATGAAGCCTTCGGCGACAAGCCCGCCGCGGACATTGTTGATGAAATCCCGAAGGATCGGCCGGCGGTCGTGACCCGGCGGATAGACATGCTCGACAGCGTCGACGGATATCGCCTCGATACCGGCGTTCCGGAACAGACGATGCAGCCGGCGACCGATATTGAGGTCGATGCCTCTCGCGGCGGAATAGGCGACGTAGGCGGACAGCAGCCGATCCCATGCGGCAAGCGGCGGATCGCAGATATGTCCGAGGAAATCGGCCTCGAAGCTCGCAATCCAGCCACCCGGCCGTACCAATGACACCATTTCGAGCACGATCAGCTCTGGCCGCGGCACGTTGACCAGCACCAGCCGCATATGGGCGCCGTCGAAGGAGCGGCGCGGCAGGCCTGTGGCATAGGCATCGCCCTCGCGCACTTCCACCTGGGGGAGCGCATGGCCGGCGACGAAGCGGCGGGCGAGTTCGACGAAATTCGGATCGCGTTCGACGCCGAGCACCGAGCCGGTCGGCCCGACGCGCTTGCCAAGCAGATGCAGCACGCCGCCGGGGCCGCAGCCGAGATCGACGACGCGTTCGCCCGGCCGGATGCCGACCCGTTCGAGCTGCTGGTCGGAATCAGGGGCGAGATTGGCAATCTGTCGTTTCAGGCGTTCTTCTTCGGGCCCGGCGCGCCCAAGAAGATAGAGATCAGGCTCGCTCATGGCGTGTCCCCCTCTGACCTTGCGAAGGATGCGCCTGCGCGCGAAGAGCGTCAATCAGAAGATGCTGATAAGCTTAACGCGCGTCAGACGTCATGAAGCGCCGCTCGGCGGTTTCTTCATAGATCACAAGACCTTCACGGCGATAGAAGGCAACCGCCGGGTTGGTCGTCAGCACGCTGAGCCGCAAGGGCAGGCCGATCGATGCCGCCTCGGCAAGCACCTGCCTCAGAGCGAAAGCGCCATGGCCACGCTTCTGATGTTTGGGCGCGACGTAGAGCTTGTTCACCCAGAGATGGTCCCCACGCCGCGTCACCGAAACGCAGCCGGCATCCTCCCCGTCCGCGACCATAAGGCGGTGTTCGGAGAGGATCAGCGCGTCCACCGGCCGCGGCCGCCAGTCGCCCCAGAGCGCGATGGCATAGTCGCGCATGCAGGCTTCTTCGAGCCAGTGCAGATAGGGTTCATCACCGGCGATGGCGGGGCGGAGAGTGATTTTCGTCATGGCTTCGTCACGGGGCGCGGTTCAATCCGCGCAGGCCTAGCACCGCAACTGTAACAGAGTGATGGCGGGCGTCGTTTTGGCCAAGGTCCCGGACCGGCGTGCCCAAACGAAAACAGGCCCCAAGGGGCCTGCTTCCAATGCGGTGGGCGTGGACTTACGCCGCCTGCTTCTTCTCGCCATAGGGGTCGAAGCGGCCGTAGAAGGTCTCGCCGCGTTCGGCCATCTCCTTCAGGAGTGCCGTCGGCTTGAAGTGGTCGCCATAGTCCTTGGCAAGTTTCTCGCACATCGTGACGAAGGCCTTTACGCCCATGCCGTCGATGTAGGAGAGCGTGCCGCCGGTATAGGGCGCGAAGCCGAAGCCGAGGATCGAGCCGACGTCGGCTTCGCGCGGATCGGTGACGATGCCCTCTTCCATGGTGCGGGCCGCTTCGAGCGCGATCGTCGCCAGGAACCGCTGCTTCAGCACCTCGACGTCGATCGTGTCGGCGTTCTTCTGCGGATAAAGCGTCTTCAACTCCGGCCACAGATACTTCTTGGCGGGCTTTGCCGGGTACTCGTAGAAGCCCTTGCCGTTCTTGCGGCCGCGGCGGTCGAGCTCGTCGACGAGCTTGTTGATCAGCGCCAGATGCTTCGGATCGACAGCCTTCTCGCCGAGATCGGCGACGGTGGCCTTCAGGATCTTCTGGCTGAGATCGATCGCGACTTCGTCGTTGAGCGACAGCGGACCGACCGGCATGCCGGCCATCTTGGCGGCATTCTCGATCATCGCCGGCGGCACGCCTTCGATCAGCATGTCATAGGCTTCGTGGATGTAGCGGAAGACGCAGCGGTTCACGTAGAAGCCGCGGGTGTCGTTGACGACGATCGGCGTCTTCTTGATCGCAGCGACATAGTCGAGTGCCGTGGCGAGCGCCCTGTCGCCGCTCTCCTTGCCGAGGATCACTTCGGTCAGCATCATCTTCTCGACCGGCGAGAAGAAGTGGATGCCGATGAACTGGCCGGGGCGCTTGGAGTTCTTGGCAAGGCCGGTGATCGGCAGCGTCGAGGTGTTGGAGGCAAAGATCGTGTCTTCGCCGATCACGGCTTCCACCTTCTCGATCACGTCCTTCTTGACCTGGCGATCCTCGAACACCGCCTCGACGACGAGGCCGGCGCTCTTCAGATCATTGTAGTCGGCCGAAGGGGTGATGCGGGAAAGCAGCGCTTCGCCTTCTTCCTTGGTCAGGCGGCCCTTGCCGACCGAATCCTTCACCAGGCCTTCGGAATGTGCCTTGCCCTTTTCGGCCGCTTCCATGTCGCGGTCGATCAGCGTCACCGCAATGCCAGCAGCAGCCGTCACATAGGCGATCGAGGCGCCCATGAAGCCGGCGCCGACGACGCCGACATGCTTGAATTCCGACTTCGGCACGCCGGCCGGACGGCGGGCGCCCTTGCCGAGTTCCTGCATCGAGACGAACAGCGAGCGGATCATCGAGAAGGCTTCGGTCGTCTGAAGGATCTCGGTGAAGTAGCGCTGCTCGATTTTGAGTGCGGTGTCGAAGGGCACCTGCAGGCCTTCATAGACGCATTTCAGGATCGCGATGGCGCCCGGATAGTTGCCGTAGGTCTCGCGGCGCAGGATGCCGGAAGCGGCCGGCCAGAGCTGGGCCGAGGCCGGCGTCCAGATGCCGCCGCCGGGAGCCTTGTAGCCCTTCTCGTCCCAGGGCTGGACCGGCTTCAGGCCGTTCTTGATCATCGCCTTGGCCGCGTCGACCAGCTTGTCGGCATCGACGACCTCATGCACCAGGCCAAGCGCCTTGGCGCGGACTGCCGTCAGCGACGAGCCTGTCGTCATCATCTGCAGCGCGTCCTGCGCATTGGTCAGGCGCGGCACGCGCTGGGTGCCGCCGGCGCCCGGGAAGATGCCGACCTTGACTTCCGGAAGTGCGATCTTCACCGACTTGGAATTCGAGGCGACGCGGCCGTGGCAGGCGAGCGACAGCTCGAAGGCGCCGCCCATGCAGGTGCCGTTGATCGCCGAGACCCAGGGCTTGCCCGAAGTCTCGAGCTTGCGGAAGAGCCCGGTCATGCGGCCGACGAGGTCGAAAAGCTTCTGGGCGGCGTTATCCGGATCCTTCTTCTTTTCTTCCTGCTGGAAGGTGAACATCGACTTGATCATCGAGAGATCAGCGCCGCCGGAGAAGCTCGACTTGCCGGAGGTAAAGACGACGCCCTTGACCGCTGTGTCGGCGGTGGTCTGGTCGACGATGGCGTTCAGCTCTTCCATCACCTCCTGGGTGAAGACGTTCATCGACTTCTCGGGCATGTCCCAGGTGATAAGCGCGATGCCGTCGGCGTCGGTCTCGATCTTGAAATTGGTGTAATTCGTCATGGTTCTCCCCCTCAGTAGAGAATGGGTTCGATCTGCAGCGAGACGTTCGATCCGCCGCTGTAACGTTGTTTGCTGGTGTTGGTGGCGATCAGCCGGCCGTCGCGCTCGACACGGATGCTGAAGCCCGCATCGACAGCCTTGTCGAGTTCGGGCTTCGGCACCTGCAGCACGAAGGGCACGCGGGTGGCCTTGCCGTCGCTGACAACCGAAGTCTCGGCGATCAGCTTGGCGGCGATGTCCATCACGCCCTGCTCCTCGAGCCGGATCGTGACGGTGCCGGCCGGAACCGGGCCGCTCGCGACATTGGAGATCGCACCGGTGAGCGTGAAGCTGTTGCCGCCTTCCTCCTCGTCGGAGACGCAGCCGGCGGCTGCAAGCAGCCCCAGGCCCATCAGTCCGAGAAGGGTGCGGCGCATCACGTCCATCGTCAGACCCTTTCGATGATCGTGGCCGTGCCCATGCCGGCGCCGATGCAAAGGGTGACGAGCGCGGTGTTGAGGTCGCGGCGTTCCAGTTCGTCGAGCACGGTCCCGAGGATCATCGCGCCGGTTGCACCCAGCGGATGGCCCATGGCGATCGCGCCGCCGTTGACGTTGATCTTGTCGTGCGGGATCTCGAAGGCCTGCATGTAGCGCAGCACGACGGCGGCGAAGGCTTCGTTGAGCTCGAAGAGGTCGATGTCCGACAGCTTCATGTCGGCGCGCTTCAGGAGCTTTTCGGTGACGTCGACAGGGCCCGTCAGCATCAGCGCCGGATCGGAGCCGATATTGGCGAAGGCGCGGATGCGGGCGCGCGGTTTCAGGCCCATGCTTTCGCCGCCGGCCTTGGAGCCGAGCAGCACGGCGGCGGCGCCGTCGACGATTCCGGAAGAGTTGCCGGCGTGGTGCACGTAGTTGATCTTCTCGATTTCCGGATGCGCCTGGATGCCGACGGCTTCGAAGCCGCCCATTTCGCCCGGCATCTGGAAGGACGGATTGAGCGAGGCGAGCGCCTGCATGTCGGTGCCCGGACGCATGTGCTCGTCACGGTCGAGGATGGTCAGACCATTCTGGTCCTTGAAGGGTACGACCGACTTCTTGAAGTAGCCCTTTTCCCAGGCATGCGCTGCGCGCTTCTGGCTTTCCACCGCATAGGCGTCGACGTCGTCACGGGTAAAGCCGTACTTGGTGGCGATCAGGTCGGCTGAAACGCCCTGCGGCATGAAGAAGGCCGGCAGGTTGACCGAGGGGTCCATGAACCAGGAGCCGCCGGACATGCCGAGGCCGACGCGCGACATCGATTCGACGCCACCGGCAATGACGATGTCGTCGGCGCCTTGAGCGATCTTGGCCGCGCCGAAGTTGATGGCGTCGAGGCCGGAGGCGCAGAAGCGCGAGATCTGCATGCCGGGCGCGCGGGTGGAATAGCCGGCTTCGAAGGCGGCCGCCTTCGGAATAACCGCACCGGCGTCCATGACCGGATCGACGCAGCCCATGATGATGTCGTCAACGGTTGCGGTGTCGAGGTCGTTGCGGTCGCGCACTGCTTCCAGCATCTTGGCGGCGAGGCGGACGGACGGCACTTCGTGCAGCGATCCGTCCTTCTTGCCACGGCCGCGCGGCGTGCGCACGTGGTCGTAAACGAAGACTTTCGTCATGTCTCATCTCCCTTTCGGCAGCACCATCAGGTGCTGCCCGTCATAACACTAGAAATCGAACGGCTCAGAAAGCGGCCGCGTCGAGCGCCATCAGCGTATCGGCGCCGGTTTCGATGCGAGCCTTGCGCAGGGCCGTTTCCGGCAGGATCCTTTCCATGAAGAAGGTCGCGGTGATCAGCTTGTTCTTCAGATAGTCTGCGCGCGCCGTTTCGCCAGAGGCAAGCTTTTCCTCGGCCGTCTTGGCGATCTTTGCCCACATGTAGCCAAGAACGACGAGGCCGAAGAGGTGCATGTAGTCGGTGGAGCCGGCACCGGCATTGTCGGGCTTGGCCATCGCGTTCTGCATGAACCACATGGTGGCGGCCTGCAGGTCGTTGAGGCCCTTCTTCAGCGCCTTGGTATAGGCGGCGAGCTTTTCGTTGCTGCGGTTTTCCTCGCAGAAGTCGCCGATCTCCTTGAACAGCGCCATGACGGCGCGACCGCCGTTGAGGCCGAGCTTGCGGCCGACGAGGTCGAGCGCCTGGATGCCGTTGGCGCCTTCGTAGATCATCGCGATGCGGGCGTCGCGGACATACTGGCTCATCCCGTGTTCTTCGATGTAGCCGTGGCCGCCGAACATCTGCTGCGCCATGACGGCGTGGTCGAAGCCCTTGTCGGTCATCACACCCTTGAGGATCGGGGTCATCAGGCCGAGGATGTCGTCGGCCGTCTGGCGATCGGCGTCATTGTCGGAGCGGTGGGCGATGTCGGACTTGAGCGCGGTCCAGAGCGTGAAGGCGCGGCCGGCCTCGTTGAAGGCGCGGATCGTCATCAGCGTGCGGCGCACGTCCGGATGCACGATGATCGGGTCGGCCTTCTTGTCCGGCGCTTTCGGGCCGGAGAGCGAGCGGCCCTGGATGCGGTCGCGCGCATAGTTGGCGGCGTTCTGGTAGGCGATTTCGGCGATCGACAGGCCCTGAAGGCCAACGCCGAGGCGGGCTTCGTTCATCATCACGAACATGGCGTTGAGGCCCTTGTTCTCCGCGCCGATGAGATAGCCCTCGGCCTCGTCATAATTCATGACGCAGGTCGAGTTGCCGTGGATGCCCATCTTGTGCTCGATCGCGCCGCAGGAAACGCCGTTGCGTTCGCCCGGCTCGCCGGCGGCATCGAGCTTGAACTTCGGTACGATGAACAGCGAAATCCCCTTCACACCCTCCGGCGCGCCCTCGATGCGGGCAAGCACCAGATGGATGATGTTGTCCGACATGTCATGTTCGCCGGCCGAGATGAAGATCTTCTGGCCGGAGATCTTGTAGGCGCCGTTGCCAGTGGGCACCGCCTTGGTGCGCAGCAGGCCGAGGTCGGTGCCGCAATGCGGCTCGGTCAGGTTCATCGTGCCGGTCCAGGTGCCGGCAACCATCTTCGGCAGATAGGCCTGTTTCTGATCGTCGGTGCCATGGACGAGGATCGCGGCGATCGCGCCCTGGGTGAGACCCGGATACATGGTCAGCGCCATGTTGGCCGACGACATATATTCGCCGACGGCGGTGTGCAGCGTATAGGGCAGTCCCTGGCCGCCGAATTCCTCAGGCACGGCAAGGCCGAGCCAGCCGCCTTCGCGGTAGAGATCAAAGGCTTCCTTGAAGCCCTTCGGCACGCTCACCGAACCGTCGTCGCGGCGCTTGCAGCCTTCCTGGTCGCCGGAAAGATTGACCGGAAACAGGGCCTCCTCGGCAAGCTTGGCAGCCTCGCCGACGATCGCCTCGATCATGTCGGGCGTCGCGTCGGCAAAACCGGGCAGGTTGTTGTAGCGCTCGATGCCGAGCACGTCGTTCAGGATGAAGAGGGTATCGTCGACCGGGGCCTTGTAGATGGGCATTCTTTCCTCGCCTTTGGTGCTTCGGGCCGCCGTGTCTCGTCGTCGACGCCCGGTTGCAGGATGCCGGATGCGCCGCCATCCTCATTGATTCCAGGGCATCTTCCCCCTCCCGTGGCTCCACGGGAAAGAGGGATGCCGCCGGGGCGGTCTCGCATCGTTGGCCGGATGCTACGAAATTTTGACGTTTGCGTAAACGTCAAAAATTGTGCGACGTGCAATTTCGTTGGCGGGCCGGCCTTTCCTGGAGATTCTACGCGGTCCGAGCGCATCCGACGCACGATCCTGCCAAATCGTTAAAAAATCATCCGCAGGTTAACCGCTTGTTTACCACGTTTCGTGAAAGGTGCGTGTTGAGATGGTCAAAGCTGCAACCTGTCCTGGCGTCGCATCGTTGTAGTTTTGCCCGCGTCGGAAGCGCCACAGGGGTGAAGAAAGCAGTTTTCTTCCGTGACGACTTTCGAGATGGCCGACGACAGGGGCGAAGAACACCATGAGCGGATTGCGATCAAATCCTCAGCGCGCAGGCAGCCAGTCCTATAGCGAGCGGCCGTCGCTCGACGCCTTGAACCGCACCATCGAGGGATTGGAGGCGCGGATCGAAGGCCTGATGAGCGGCACGGCCCGCGACCCGGCGCCAAGATCGCCCGAGCGCGAGCGCCAGCCCGCCCGCGAACCGATCCGCGAACCGGTACAGCCCCGTGACGCCGTCGCAGAAATCATGCAGCGCCAGCGCAGCCTCAGCGCGTCGCGCGAGCGTCCGTCGCTTCGCGACCGGCTGCCGCAGCGCGAGCCGGAACGTTATGCCCCTGAACGCCCCGTCGCCGACCGTTTCGTCGAGGAGCCGCGCCCCCAGCTTCATAGCCAGCCGCAGCGCCCGTCCGCGGCCGTCAGCGAAATCGCCGAAGCGCTCGTCGGTTTGCGCCAGGACCTGAAGCGCGACATCACCGACGGCCTGACGCGCGAGATGAATTCGCTGCGCTCCGAAATTCGCGGCATCAAGGCCCAGGCGCAGGATCACAGCTTTGCCGAAGACGTGCGCGGCGACATGCAGCGCCTTGCCGACAGCATCCAGCATCTTGGCCGCCAGGCGTCGCCCGCTCAGGCCGATGCGTTGCGCGGCGATTTCGACGAACTGCGCGCGATGATCGACGGTCTTGCGCGCGAAGACAGCATGCGCCGCATGGAAAACCGCTGGAGCGGTGTCGAAGACCGGCTGATGGCCTTTGATCAGAACCGCGACGACGAGCTGGTCGCGCTCGCCTATCGGCTGGACGAGATCAAGTCGCAGATCGGCGCGCTCCAGGGCAGTTCCGCCGTCGACGCGCTCGAAGACAAGCTGATCGCGGTCGCCCAGGCGATCGAGATGCTGAGCCGCCAGATCCAGCCGGACGATCGTCGCCTCGTCTCGCAATTTGCCGATCTCGACAGCCGGCTCGACGAAATCAGCCGCGCCATCGCCGCCAGCAGCCGCACGACCCCGGGCCTCGATAGCGGCTTCGTCAATCGGCTCGAAAGCCGGCTCGGCGACCTCTCCCTTCAGATCGACAACCTGTCGCGTCCGAACGACGGTGGCCTCGGCGCCCGCCTGGAAGCCCTGACCGTCCGGGTCGAGGATCTCGCCAGCGAAAAGGCGGCCGCCCGCCTGGAAGAGCGCCTCGACCAGCTTTCGCTGATGATGGAGCGCAGCAACAGGACCGCGCAGTCGGACCTCAACGATTACCTGTCGGACATCTCCCGCAAGATCGAGGCCCTCGACCAGGGCAGCGTCAACGATGCTCTGGCTGAGCGGTTGGACTATCTCGCCCGCAGGATCGACGAGCTTGACGCCCATGGCGCCCAGCCTGTTTCCGATCCGCGTTTCGACCGCCTGGAAGATCGCCTCGTCGGTATCGCCCAGCGTCTCGAAGAGACCTACGCCGCGCCGTTCGACGACCGCGCAGCACTTCAGAACCTTGAAGCCCAGATTGCCAACCTGTCGACGCTGGTCAGCCAGCCGCGGGCGGACGTCGCGCAGGGCGCCATGCCCGTCGACTTCGAAAGCCGCATGACCGCGCTTGAGGACTATTTCTCGACCAGCGACGAATACATCGTCGAAGCCGCCCGCCAGGCAGCCGAAGCGGTCATGGAAGCCTATTCCAAGAATAGCCCTGCGCAAACCTCCGGTGGCGACCTGGCCGCGATCTCGGCGCTTGCCGAAGACTTGAGGACGCTTGAGGACTTGAGCCGCTCGAGCGAAGAGCGGACGGCGCGCACCTTTGAGGCGCTGCACGAAACCCTCGTTCACATCGCCGACAAACTGGAGCGGATTGAAAACCGCGAGCCGGCGATGGCGGCCCAGCCTGCCATGGCGGTGACGCGCGAAGCGGTTGAGATGCCGCGCGCCGCCCAGCCGGAGTTCAGCGACCCGTTCGGCAGCGGCGATCTCGATGATCGCTACGACGATCTGCAGCGCAATGTCCGTGCCCTCCAGGCGGAGGACCAGGCCGTCGCAGCCCAGGCCGCCGAACCGGCAACGGCCTTTGCCGACGATGCGCAGGTCTCGACCGTCGAACTCGAAGAGCCGCGCGAACCGGCGGCTCCGTCGCGCACGGGCCTGCTCGCCGGCCTCACCCGGCGCTTTTCCGGCAAGCGCTCCGAACAGGCACCGGGTGAGGCGCGCAAGCTCGTCGAGCCGGCCCCGTCGATCGATCCCTCCGAAATGCTGGCGCCGGAAGAAGCCAACCAGCTGCTCGAGCCGGGCTCCGGTGTTCCCGACGTCAAGAAGATTCTGGAGCGCGTGCGCGCCGGACAGATGAACAAGGCGGGCATCCAGCCGGCCGACGGCGACAAGTCGGACTTCATCGCCGCTGCCCGCCGCGCCGCCCAGCTTGCCGTGGAAGAGGCCGACACGCTCAACAAGACCGGCGACAAGGCAGCGACGGCCGGTATCGGCGGCGCCTTTGCCCGCCATCGCCGGCCGATCCTCATGGCCGTCGGCGCGGTTCTTTTGGCGATCATGTCCTACCCGATGGTCAGCTCGATGCTGAACAAGAAGGAGATGTCGGCCGAACCGGTGGCGGTCATCGAGCAGACGGTCACCCCGCAGGCAGCAGAGTTCAAGGCCGCCGACGACCAGCTGACGCCGAGCGCACCCGTCACGGCACAGGAAGCACCGGTTACCGCGTCCGAAACGGCTGTCGCGGCGCCGCTCGATTCCGTCGAAACGCCGGCGAAGACCCCCGAGGCCTCGATCGCGGTGACCGCGACGACAGTGCCGACGACCACTTTTGCAACGCCCACGGAAGGCAAGGCGCCGATGCTTGCGCCGGTCGCCGAGACGAAGACGCCGGTCACCGAGTTCCAGCCGGCTCCGGCCGCTGCGACGCCGGTGGCGAACGCTTCGCTCGCAAGCGCGCCGGCCGCTGGCGCCGCGATGACCCCGTCGACGACAGCCGCTGCAGCTGTACCCGCCGACATCGTGTTGCCGGAAGGTTTCGGTCCGGTCGCGCTGGTGACGGCCGCCAAGGGTGGCGACCCGCTCGCCTTCTACGAGATCGCCGTGCGCTTCACCGAGGGCCGCGGCGTGCAGGAAAACATGGCGGAAGCCGCGAAATGGTATCAGCGCGCCGCCGATGCCGGTGTGGTGCCGGCACAGTACCGCCTCGCAACCCTTTACGAGAAGGGCACCGGCGTGACGCGCGACGCGGCCAAGGCGAAGGCGCTCTATCTCGCCTCCGCCGGCCAGGGCAACGCCAGCGCCATGCACAACCTCGCGGTCATGCTGGCAAGCGGCCGCGATGGCGCGCCTGACTTTAACGAGGCAACGAAGTGGTTTGCGAAGGCTGCCGAACTCGGCATCCGCGACAGCCAGTTCAACCTTGCGGTCCTCTATGCCCGTGGCAACGGCGTGCCGCAGGACCTGACGGAATCCTACAAGTGGTTCTCGGCCGCTGCCCGCGAAGGCGATCTCGATGCCGGCGCCAAGCGCGACGAAGTTGCCAAGGCGATGAAGCCGGCGCAGCTCGAAAGCGCCAAGGCCAAGGCGGAAGCCTGGAAGGCCGAGCCGGTCGACGCCAAGGCGAACAGCGTCGACGTTCCGGATGCCTGGGTCGGTCCGGCCAACAAGACTGCCAGCGTCGACATGAGCAAGGCGGTTCGCAACATCCAGGCGATCCTCAACAACAACGGCTTCGACGCCGGCAAGCCGGATGGCCAGATGGGCAAGAAGACCGTCGCCGCCATCAAGGCCTTCCAGAAGTCGGTCGGCCAGGAGCCGACGGGCGAAATCACCGAGCAGCTGGTCAAGGAATTGCTGAAACGCAATTCCTGACCCTTGGGCCCAGCGCCGTAATAAAGCCGCAGAGCCGGGCGACACGGGTTGCGGGTGGCGAAGCCATCCGCCATGTGGCTGAAAAGGTTGAAATCTCGGGCTGCTGCATAATTCCTTAATCGGAATCGGGCTAAGGAAGAACCGATGCAGCAATCAAGGTCCGATTTGTGGCCTTGGCACGTCCTGGCGGAAGCGCAACGCTGCAGGAGTGCATGACGGAGGCCGCCTCGCCCTCGGGAGAGGTGCCGGCCCTTCGAATAATCCCTCAATCGTGGTGATTTGCTTGCCACACTAACTGGTTCGCCCGCATCGCGGGCCGTTGGCATATCGAGGATCCGGCGTGACGATCTATCTGCCCATCGCAGAATTGTCGGTGAACATACTCATCATTCTCGGTATGGGCGCTGCCGTCGGCTTTCTGTCCGGCATGTTCGGCGTCGGTGGCGGATTCCTGATCACCCCGCTCCTGATCTTCTATAACATTCCTCCCGTCGTGGCGGTGGCAACCGGTGCCAACCAGGTGGTGGCCTCGTCGATCTCGGGTGCGATTACGCATTTCCGGCGCGGCACGATCGACATTAAGCTTGGCACGGTGCTGCTGTGCGGCGGTCTTGCCGGTGCCACCATCGGCGTCTGGCTTTTCTCGCTGCTGCGCCGCATCGGTCAGCTCGACCTTGTCATTTCCCTGCTCTACGTCGTGTTGCTCAGCACCGTTGGCGGACTGATGCTCTGGGAGAGCATCACCGCCATGCGCAAGGCGGCCAAGAACCAGCAGACCACCCTGCGTCGCCCCGGCCAGCACAACTGGGTGCACGGCCTGCCCTTGAAGATGCGCTTCAAGAAATCGAAGATCTATCTGAGCGTCATCCCGGTCGCCGGCCTCGGCTTCTGCATCGGCATCCTGACCTCGGTCATGGGCGTCGGCGGCGGCTTCATCATGGTGCCGGCGATGATCTATCTCCTGCGCATCCCGACCAATGTCGTCGTCGGCACGTCGCTGTTCCAGATTATCTTCGTCTCGGCCTACACGGTCATCGTCCAGGCCTCGACCAACTACACCGTCGATATCGTGCTCGCCTTCGTGCTGATGATCGCCGGCGTCATCGGTGCCCAGTATGGCGTGCGCGTCGGCCAGAAGCTGCGCGGCGAACAGCTGCGCGCATTGTTGGCATTGCTTGTTCTTGCCGTTGGCATTCGTCTGGCGATCGAGCTCATCATTCCGCCGAAGGACATCTATTCGGTCGTATCCGCGGGGTTCGGCTTCTGATGCGCCGCTTCGCCCGCACAGCTCTTGCTCTACTGGCGCTCGTCTTTGCCGCGTCGGCCCTCGCGGCGATCCAGGACGAGAACGCCGACTTCACCGAGAAGCTGGAGATCGGCATCTCGACCGACGAGATCGCCATCACCTCCGATTTTCGCGGCGCGGACCTGACGATCTTCGGCGCCGTCGACGGCTTCGACCAGAGCCTGCTCGCGCAGGGCCGATACAACATCGTCGTCAGTCTCGAGGGCCCCAAGGACAATGCGACGGTGCGCAAGAAGGAGCGCGTCTTCGGCATATGGGTGAACACCAGCTCCATGACCTTCGAGCTGGTGCCGGAATCCTATTCGCTGTCGTCGACGCGCGATATCGAGACGATCGCGCCGCCCGGCGAGATGGGCAATATGGGCATCGGCGTCGATCACATGCGGCTCGTGCCGCTCGGCTTCGTCGGCGACGGCAGCAATCTCGGCGAGTTCCGCAACGCCTTCCGCCGCATCCGCGAGACCAGCGGCGTCTACGAGCGCGATCCCGGCGGCGTGCAGTTCATCAGCTCCAGTCTGTTCAAGGCGTCGGTGCGCCTGCCGGCGAACGTGCCGAACGGCGTGCATGTGGTACGCGCCTATCTGTTCCGCGACGGCGTCTTCGTCGCCGCCAAGGCGCTGCCGCTGCGTGTCGTCAAGACCGGCCTCGAACAGTTCATTACCCAGGCGGCACACCAGCAGCCGCTGCTCTACGGTCTCATGGCGGTGCTGCTCGCGGTCATCACCGGCTGGGGCGCGAGCCTGATTTTCCGCAAGGAATAGTGACGGGTGATCTTCGCTGACGTTTCCTTTTGCGCGCCGGAGCGCTATGGAAAGGCATGCCGCATGCGTTTCATCAGCGCATGCCGCCGCAAATAAAAAACAGAGGAAGCTCGATGAAACCGATTTTTGTCCAGTTGCAGTGCGCTCCCGGCAAGACCTACGAGGTCGCCGACGAGATCTACCGCAAGGAGATCGTTTCGGAGATGTATTCGACGAGCGGCGACTATGACCTGATCATCAAGGTCTACATCGAAGAAGGCCAGGACATCGGCAAGTTCATCAACGACAACATTGCCACGGTGCCGGGCATTTCGCGCTCGCTGACGACGCTGACCTTCAACGCATTCTGACCGCAAGCGGATCCTCGGCGCGGGAGGGCCGCGTCGTTTTCGCCGCTCTCGTCAGGCGATCAGATTGGCAAACCGCACCGAGTAGATCCGGTCGCGCCCGAGCATGTGGGCGACAAGCTTGCTGCGATCGAAGAGGCCGGTCATGGCCCGGTGCCTGAGATCGAGCCCGCCGGTGGTGACGCCGAAAGCCGGCATCAGCATGCGCGTGCCATCGGTCGCAAAGCAGGCGCGGCGCACGGCTCTTTCCCGTCTCACCACCGTTGCGGCCGGATGCAGATGGCCGGCAATTTCGCCGATGGCCTCGCCGCGCTTCGGCTCGTGCCGGAAGATCAGGCCCGCATGCCTAAGTTCGTCCATCGAGGCGCCCGGCAAGCCGAAAGCGCCGTCCGGGTCGTGGTTGCCGTTGATCCACACCCATTCGCGCCCGTGCGCCATGGCCGCGATCATGTGGCGAAAGGCGTCCGGCATCACCGCCGAGCCGACGCGATCGTGAAAATTGTCGCCGAGGCTGATGACGAGCTTCGGGTCGTGGCGGGTGATCGCCGCTTCGAGCACGCGCAGCGTCGCCAGCGTGTCATAGGGCGGAAGCAGCATGCCGCGCCGGGCAAAGGCCGAGCCCTTTTCCAGATGCAGGTCGGAAACGACCAGCGTTCCGGTCTCCGGCAGATAGAGGCTGCCAAGCGGATCGCAGATCGCCGTGACGCCATTGATGATTGTCTGGGCGTTAAGGAGAGGGGCAGTCGTCTGGGCCGAGAGGGCGAGGCGGTGCATGGTCATGCCACCCTGCTGAGCTGAGGATTGAGCGGCCCAGCACCCCCCTCTGGCCTGTCGGCCGTCTCCCCCACAAGGGGGGAGATCGAGCCGCGGCTGGCCGCTCGCTCCACCAGGAACATTCGTGCAGCAGGTGTATGTTCGCATGGGTATGCGGAGCGAGCCGCACGTATTCTCCCCCCTTGTGGGGGAGATGGCCGGCAGGCCAGAGGGGGGTATGCCGCCGGACGCGACAAGGCCTCCAGAGGAGGGTAATCCACCCGATGCGACAGACCGCTCATCCTTAAACGTCTTTCCTGTCAATCCACATCCAGGCCGCCCATCGCCTCGTGGATCAGGTCGTCGGCGGCTTCCGAAAGCAGGAAGTCCTGCGCCTCGCCCTGAACCATTTCCTTGCCGATCTCCAGCATGACGGGCACCGCCAGCGGAGAGATCCGGTCGAGCCGCCTGTGGGTGATGTGGCCCTTGATTCGCTTCAGCATATCCCCGAGGCGAGCGATGTCCAAAAGCCCCGTTGCCGCGTCGTTGCGGGTCGCTTCGAGCAGCAGGTGATCGGGCTCGTGCGCGTGCAATACGTCGTAAATGAGGTCGGCGGAGACCGTCACCTGCCGGCCGGTCTTTTCCTTGCCGGGATGGCGCTGGTCGATCAGCCCGGCGATGACGGCGCAGTTGCGGAAGGTGCGTTTCAAAAGGAACGATTCATTCAGCCACGCTTCCAGGTCGTCGCCGAGCATGTCCTCGTCGAAGAGATCGGCAAGCGCGCCGCGCCTGAGCTCGAAGGTGGCGCCGAGGTCGTCGAGCGCCCAGACCGCCAGCGAGTAATCCGTGGCGACGAAGCCGAGCGGTTTCAGCCCGGCGCGGTCGAGCCGGCGGGTCAAGAGCATGCCCAGCGTCTGGTGCGCCAGCCGTCCCTCGAAAGCGTAGATGACCATGTAATGGCGGCTGCCGCGTGGAAAGGTCTCGATCAGAAGTTCGTCCTCGCGCGGCAGCATCGAGACGTCCTTCTGCAGCGACAGCCAGTCGCGCACCTGTTCTGGCAGCGCTGCCCGGCGGGCCGGGTCGGCGAGCATCCTGCGCACCTGCTCGGCAAGATAGGTCGAGAGCGGGAACTTGCCGCCGGCATAGCTCGGCACCTTCGGGTCGAAGGTGAAGGCCTGGCTGACCAGGCATTCGTTTTCGCGGATGCCCTCGAAGCGCAGCACCTTGCCGGAGAACATGAAGGTGTCGCCCTGCGAGAGCATTTCGAGGAAGTACTCCTCGACCTTGCCAAGCGGCATGCCGCCGCGGCCGAGCGACCCGCGGGCG
This sequence comes from Ensifer adhaerens, assembly GCF_002007205.1. Taxonomy (GTDB): domain Bacteria; phylum Pseudomonadota; class Alphaproteobacteria; order Rhizobiales; family Rhizobiaceae; genus Ensifer; species Ensifer adhaerens_D. The sequence continues at coordinate 584,805 of NZ_LAZS01000006.1, read as the reverse complement.
TTGCGCTTGACCAAACGCACGTTGAGCATCGGCGATTCGACGATGGTGCCGACGTTCAACCGGTACTGCTGCGCCACCAGCGGATTGGAGACGCGGTAGAGCCCGTCCTTGGTCTTGCGGATGCGGGCATAGCGCTCATAGGTCTTCAGCGCATAACCGCCGGTCGCGACGAAATCGATGACGCGCTCGAAGGTCTCCCAGGCAAGCGTCGCGTAGGGTGAGGCCGTGGTGATTTCATCGAAGAGCGCGAGCGGATCGAACGGGGCTGCGCAGGCCATGCCGAGCACATGCTGGGCGAGCACGTCGAGCGCGCCCTTGCCGACGGGCGGCGTGTCCTGCGCGCCGATATAGTTGGCGTCGAGTGCTGCCTGGCATTCCATCACCTCGAAGCGGTTGGCCGGCACCAGGATCGCCTTCGACGGTTCGTCCATGCGGTGGTTGGCGCGGCCGATGCGCTGGGCAAGACGGCTCGCGCCCTTCGGCGCGCCCACATGCACGACGAGGTCGACATCGCCCCAGTCAATGCCGAGGTCGAGCGTCGAGGTCGCAACGACCGCGCGCAGTCGGTTCTCCGCCATCGCCGCCTCGACCTTGCGGCGCTGGGCGACATCGAGCGAGCCGTGATGCAACGCGATCGGTAGGTTGTCGTCGTTGATCGTCCAGAGCTCCTGGAAAAGCAGCTCCGCCTGGCTGCGGGTATTGACGAAGAGCAGGGTGGTGCCGTGCTCCTTGATCGCCTCGTAGACGTCGGCGATCGCATAGCGCGCCGAGTGTCCGGCCCAGGGCACATGCTCCTCGGTCTTGAGAATGGAGATCTGCGGCTTGGCGCCGCCCTGGACCTGGACGAGGCCGGCATGATTGCGCGCGTCCGGCTGTTGCGGCGCCAGCCATCGCTGCAGATCCATCGGGTCGGCGACGGTCGCCGAAAGGCCGATCGTCTGCAGGCCGGGCGCCAGCCGGCGCAGCCGCGCCAGACCGAGGGAAAGAAGATGGCCGCGCTTGGAGGTGACCAGCGAATGCAGCTCGTCGAAAACGACATAGCGCAGGTCTTTGAAGAAGCGTTGCGCCTCGCCGTTGGCCAGCAGCAGCGCCAGCTGTTCTGGCGTCGTCAGCAGAATGTCAGGCGGATTGAGCTTCTGCCGCTGGCGCTTGGCCGTGGGCGTATCGCCGGTGCGGTTTTCGATCCGCACCGGAAGCCCCATTTCCCCGACCGGCTTCATCAGGTTGCGCTCGATATCGACGGCGAGCGCCTTCAGAGGCGAGATGTAGAGCGTGTGGATGCCGACGAAGGCTGCGCCCGGCGGGATCTTGCCGCGTCGGGTGAGATCGACCAGAGACGGCAGGAAGCCGGCAAGCGTCTTGCCGGCGCCGGTCGGCGCGATCAGCAGCGTGCTTTCCCCGGCCTCGGCGCGGGCGAGCAGCTCCAGCTGGTGCGCACGCGGCCGCCAGCCCTTCTCGCCGAACCAGCGCAGAAAGGGAGCGGGCAGGGTCAGGGCATCGCCCTGCGGCTCTCTGGAATCGATCCTGTTCACGGAGAACAAAGGTAGATCAAATCCGGCAAAAGAGAAGCCCGCCTGCAACCCACGCCAGCGCCTATTGACTCCTGTTCATATCGTAGATAAAAAATATCCACGATTAGGGAGGCGCCCATGAAACTCGGTGACGGGGTCGAGCAGGCCATTCACAGCGTGACGATGCTGAGCTGTCTGCAGCCGGGCAGCACCCTGTCGGCGGCAGCGCTTGCCGAGTTCCATGGCGTTTCCACCAGCTACCTCTTGAAGCACCTGCAGGCGATGTCCGGAGCCGGATTGCTGGAGGCCGTGCCTGGCCCCAAGGGCGGCTATCGTCTTGCGCGCACGCCGGAGAAGATCACCCTGCTCGACATCGTGCTTGCGGTCGAGGGCCCTGAACCGGCGTTCCGCTGCAACGAAATCCGGCTTCGCGGTCCCAATCCTTATGCCTGCAAGCCGACCGCGCCCTGCACCATCAATGTCGCGATGCTGAAGGCCGAGCAGGCCTACCGCGCCGAACTCCGGCGCGTGACCATCGCCAGCATCCTGGACGATCTCAATGCCAAGGATGACGGCAGCGTATCGGCACGAACCGAAGCTTTTCTGGCGATCAACGAACGCAAGTCGTCCGCCAGCGTCTGATCAATCACCCTCGTTCAACCCAAGGAGAAGTCCATGCAGCCGCGTTTCAACTTCGTCAAAGCCGCTCCCGATGCCTATAAGGCGGCCGCTGCCTTCGATAGCTACATCATCAAGGAATCGGGCCTGGAGCCGCGCCTGATCCACCTGATCAAGCTCAGGGCCTCGCAGATCAACGGCTGCGCCTATTGCATCGACATGCATGTGAAAGAGGCGCGCCATACCGGCATGAGCGAACAGTGGATCCACCTGATCTGCGCCTGGCGGGAATCGCCGATCTATGACGCCCGCGAACGTGCGGTGCTCGCATGGACGGAATCGCTGACCAACCTTGCCCAGACCGGCGCGCCCGACGCGGACTTCGAGCCGCTGCGCGAGCATTTCAGCGAGGCCGAGATCACCAAGATCACCATGGCGATCGGCGTCATCAACGTCTGGAACCGCGTCGCCGTCGGCCTGCGGTCGCAGCACCCGGTCGATCAGCCGGTCATGGCTGCCTGAACGTCGCGTGAGTGAAAGTCCAGATAGCCCCGAGGTCCGCTTCGGGGCTATCTGCGTCGCGCTGGAGGGTCCTTTGCGTTCCTATGAACGCACGGCGCTCTAGAGCGCGATGTAGCGGTCTGCGCGGTGGTTGATGGCAACGAACAGGTTGAGCACGACCGCGCCGAGCACCGACCAGGCGACGACCTCGGGCGAGGTTACGCCGAAGGCGAAGACGAGCACGACCATGTCGATCGCCAGCTGCACGAGACCGGCGCGAATGCCGAAGCGTTCCTGCAGATAAATGCCGAGAATGCCGACGCCGCCGAGGCTGGCGCGGTGGCGGTAAAGCGCAAGCAAGCCGTAGCCAAGCAGCAGGCCGCCGAGCAGTGCCGCCCAGGCGGGCTGGATCGTGCCGATCTGGAAGAGGCGTGACTGGATGTCGGTGAGGAACGAGGTCAGGCCGATGGCGATGAAGGTCTTCACCGTGAAGGCCGTGCCGAGCCGTTTCAGCGACAGATAGAAGAACGGCAGGTTGAGCAGGAAGAATGCGAGGCCGAAGTTGACGCCGAACGCGTAGTGCAGGAGGAAGGCGACGCCTGCGGTGCTGCCGGTCAAAAAGCCGGCGCTTGCGAGGAAATAGAGACCGAGTGCTGCAATCAGGCTGCCGGTGAAGATGCCCTGCAGGTCCTCGACGGCCGAGTGCCGGGTTGGGCTGGTATTCCAGAGACCGAAAACGCTGCTGATCTGAGCCATGGCAAAACCTCGATTGCGATGGCCTGAGCAATGCTGCAACGCACAACAACAATCAAGAAAAATATGTCAGTTATGCTGACCTATTTTTGCGACTCTGCCTTGCGTTTTATGCAGGCTTGCGCGCCAGGAACAGGATGCCGAAAACCGGTTCACCGGCATCCATGCGGATGGCCGTGCGCTCGATGGAAAGCAGAGTGAGCCCATGCGCGGAGCACAGTCCGCGGATATAGGCTTCACTGTGGGCGTAGCGCAGTGAAGGGCGCAGCAGGAAATCCAGGTCATCGCCCGCTTCCTCGACCGAGAAGGCGAAATGACCGCCGGGGGCAAGCAGGCGGAGGGTAATGTCGAAGACGCTGTCGAGATTGCCGAGATACATGAGAACGTCGGCGGCGCTGACGAGATCGGCCCGGGCAGGGGCGAAATTGCCGAAGATGCCGGAGGCATCAGGGGAAAGCGAAAGATCGGCGCGGGCCAGCCGATCGTAGGTGGATTTCGCCTCGGCCTTGGCGAGCATGTTGATGGAGATGTCGAAACCTTCGAGGAACTGTGCCTGATCCCGGATGCGTTCGCCGAAGAGGCCGGTGCCGCAGCCGAGATCCGTCACATGCTCGAAGATGAGGCCTCCCGTATGGCTTTGCCCCATATGACTTTGAATGAGCGCCGCGAGCTTCTGCGGCACGGTATAGCCGAGCTTCTCCACCAGGGCCTTGTCGAAGCGGTCGGCATAGTCGTCGAAGAGCCGCTCGACATAGAGGCTCGGCGGCTGCTCCGGCATGGCGGCCGCGCCAAGCAGCGCCAGTTTCAGACCGGCGCCGAAGATGTCTTCGGGGTTGAGTGCCAGTGTTTTTCGAAGCGCGTCGATCGCCGCCTCTTTACGGCCAGATTTTTCTTCATAGTCCGCGAGCCGAAACCAGCCGGCTGCCCAGTTGGGTGCCTGTTCCAGCGCTTGCGCCATGAGTTCGGCCGCACTTGCGGGCTCACCGCCCTCGGCAAGCATTTTTGCGTAGTCGGCGCGGCGGTCGGCGATCAGGTCGCCGGAGGAGAGCTGGTTGAGCGTCATCAATGTGAGATGTTGTTTGCGATCAGCGCTTCTGACGCCGGATGCCGCAAAACACAAGCGGAATCTGGCGCGATCGAAAGAGTGGGCCCCGCTCGCCAGGGGTCGGTGACTTGCGACGCTGCCGATCGCGGCTTATGTGAAGACAAACAGGAGAAGTTCGCGGATGTCGGACGGAATGAACAGGTTCTTGGGTGACTCGCCGCTGCGCGTGCTGGTCAAGCTCATCGTCGTGTCGATCCTCGTCGGCTTCGTGATGAGGATGTTCGGCTGGTATCCGACCGATATCTACTTCGCCGTCCGCAACTTCCTGCTCGACCTCTGGTACACGGGCTTTGCAGCCCTTGGCCGCGTCGGCGACTACCTGCTGCTCGGTGCCGTGATCGTCGTGCCGGCCTTCGTCATCCTGCGTGTCCTGAACTACCGGCGCTGATGATGCAGGATCGTTTTCTTCTGATCGAGCGCCGCGGCCTTCTGCACGCCACCGCCATCCTCTCGCTCGGCGCGCTCGCCGGCTGTACCACGTCCCAGGTGCTGACACCCGCGAGCGGCACCGGCAGCGACCAGACCGAGCCGAGCCTCGGCTATGTCAACAAGCTTCGCAAGGGCAAGGGGCTGACGGAACTCGTTGCCGACCACGCGGCCTCGGTCGCCGCCATGAACCAGGCGGCACGCATGGCCAAGGCTGGCAAGATGCAGCACCTGATCGGCTGGAACGACAGTTTTTACGATCGCATGAAGGGCCAGGGCGTGACGCTTCCGGCCGCCGAAAACATCGCCATGGGCCAGGACGATGCCGAGCGCGCCTATGACGCCTGGTACAAGTCGCCGAAGCATCTCGAAAACATGCTCGGCAACTACCGTGGCCTCGGCGTTGCCGTCGCCCAGAACGCCGCTTCGGGAAACCGCCCCTTCTGGGCGATGGTACTTTCGGGCTAAGCGCTCGGTTCAGCTTACAGTTTGGTTTGGCCCCTCATCCCCCTGCCGGGACCTTCTCCCCGCAGGCGGGGAGAAGGTGGCTTGCCGCAGCCGCACCTTCCCGCAACTACCGTTCGTTTGGACGGCTGCTCCTAGACGGCTAATCCGATCGCAGCTCGGGGTACGGCGTTGCGGCTTGGCTCGTCCCCCCTCCCCGCAGGCGGGGAGAGGGTTAGGGTGAGGGGCTCTGCCGCACTGAGGCGTTTATCGCCACGGCTGCACGGCGCACTTGCATCGGCCTATGCTTATTCCCTAAAACGATCGTCGCCCGCCCATCACGCCCGGACCGTTCGATGACCGCCTCTTCCGTCTCGCCGGGCGATCCCGCCGGCCCCTTTCACGTCACCCACCGGCTGATCCTGGCGATTGCGCTACCGATGACGCTCGGCTTCCTGACGACGCCTTTGCTCGGCCTGGTCGATACCGCCGTCGTCGGTCGCATGGGGCAGGCAACGCTTCTCGCGGGTCTTGCCGTCGGCGCGATCCTGTTCGACCTGATCTTCACCACCTTCAATTTCCTGCGGGCAGCGACCACGGGCCTGGTTGCCCAGGCCTATGGCCGCGGCGACCGGCGCGAGCAGCAGGCGGTGTTCTGGCGATCGCTGATCATCGCGCTCATTTGCGGCACGGTCAGCCTTCTCGTTTCACCGCTTCTCTTGTCCGGCGGCCTCTGGCTGATGGGGCCGGAGCCGGAGGTGGCGGATGTCACCAGCACCTATTTTCTCTGTCGCATCATTTCGGCACCGGCGGCGCTTGCCAACTACGCCATCCTCGGCTTCGTGCTCGGCCGCGGCGAGGGCACGATCGGGCTGATGCTGCAGACGCTGATCAACGGCATCAATATCGTGCTCTCGATCCTGCTCGGTTTGGTCTTAGGCTGGGGCGTGATCGGCGTCGCGCTTGCCACCGTCACCGGCGAGATCGTCGGTGCGCTCGCCGGCTTTGCCATCGTCTATGGCCGCTTCGACCGCAAGGATGCGCCGAGTTGGGCAGAGATCTTCGATCGCGAACGGCTTAAGCCGCTCTTCGGCCTCAACCGCGACATCATGATCCGTTCCTTCGTGCTTCTGGCCGCCTTCACGCTGATGACACGCATCGGCACGGCCTTCGGGCCGGTGACGCTTGCGGCGAACGCCGTGCTGATGACGATCTTCCTCGTTGCCGGCTACTATCTCGACGGTCTCGCCAATGCTGCCGAACAGCTGATCGGCCGCTCGATCGGCGCTCACTACCGCCCGGCCTTCGATCGAGCGCTGCGGCTCACGGCCGCCTGGTCGCTGGGGCTCGCTCTGGTGACGACCGCTGCCTTCCTGCTGTTTGGTGGCGGGCTCATCGATCTCCTGACGACGGCGCCGGATGTTCGTGCGGCGGCCTATGAGTACCTGCCCTGGGCGGCGGTTACGGCGATGACCGGCGCGCTTGCCTTCCTGATGGACGGCGTCTTCATCGGCGCCACCTGGTCGCGCGAGATGCGCAACATGATGGTCGCTGCCTTTGTCGCCTATGTTGCAGCGCTCGCCGTGCTGGTCCCCGCCTTCGGCAATCACGGCCTGTGGGCGGGTCTCAATCTCTTTCTGTTGATGCGCGGCCTGTTCCTGCTGTCGCGGATCCCTGTGAAGGCGCGTCAGACGTTCCGGCCGGCCCAGTAGTCGAGGCGGCTGTCTCTGATATCGCGGATCGAGGTCAGCCGTTCGCGGTCACAGAGGCCCGAGAGGCCGCGCACGATGCGGCCGGGAAGGGACGGGCCCTCATAGACCATGCAGGAATAGAGCTGCACCAGGTCGGCGCCCGCGCGGATCTTCTCTGCCGCCGTTTCCGCCGAGCTGACGCCGCCGACGCCGATGATCGGCAGCTTCGGGCCGACGCGCTTGCGCATGCGGGCAAGCACCGCCGTCGACTTTTCAAAGAGCGGCTTGCCCGAGAGGCCACCGGTCTCCTTTGCCTGGCGCTGGTCCTTGAGACCGTCGCGCGACAGCGTCGTGTTGGAGACGATCAGGCCGTCGAGATCGTGGGCCAGCACTTCGGCAGCGATGTCGTCCATGCCCTCTTCGGTGAGGTCCGGCGCGATCTTCAGGAACACGGGAACGCGCCGGTTGCTGCGCCGCGCTTCTTCGTCGCGCGCGGCAAGCACGGCGGACAGCAGCGCTGCGAGGCTTTCGCGCGCCTGCAGGTCGCGCAGGCCGGGCGTGTTCGGCGAGGAAATGTTGGCGGTGAAATAGCGGGCGACCGAATAGAACGTATGGATGCCGCCGACATAGTCGGCGATGCGATCGGCACTGTCCTTGTTGGCGCCGATATTGACGCCGATCAGCGCATGGCGCGAGCAGGCTTTCAGCCGTGCCAGCGCTGCGCCATGGCCTTCATTGTTGAAACCGAGCCGGTTGATGACGGCCTCGTCCTCGACCAGGCGGAAGATGCGCGGCTTGTCGTTGCCCGCTTGCGGCTTCGGCGTCACGGTGCCGATCTCGGTAAAACCGAAGCCGATCTTCAAAAGCGCTTCCGGCACCTCGGCGTTCTTGTCGTAGCCTGCCGCCATGCCGATCGGGTTCGGAAATTCTATGCCGGCAACTGTCTGGAAAAGCCGCTTGTCGGCCTTGGCGGGACAGTTCGGCACCAGCCCGGTCTTCAAGGCCTTGATCGACAGGCCGTGTGCTGCCTCGGGATCGAAGAGGAAGAGGCCGCGGCGGGCAAGACTGGCAAGCGGATTCATGCGTCAAGTTCCGGGAAGACATGCGCGCCGTCGGCGCCGAGCGGCAGCGGTTTTTCCCAGACCACGGCCGAGAGGAAAAGCGGGGCATAGAGGTGCGGGAAGAGGGCGCCGCCGCGCGACGGTTCATAGACCAGCTCTTCGCCAAGTGCGTCGCCGTCGACGGCGACCAAAAGCAGGCCTTCCTGTCCCTCGAAATAGCGCGCCGCCGTCTCGACGACCTGCTCGGCCGTCGAAAAATGGACGTAACCGTCGGCGAGATCGACGGGTGCTCCGTCGAAGCGTCCGCTACGCTTGGCTTCCTGCCACAGCGAGGCCGGAACGATCTTGTAGATGATGGAACCCATGGTGCCCGTCTGTCCCCGTAATTTTCTGTCGTGGCCTTGCCGTAAATATCGGCGATTGTCCATCGCGGAAGGACGACGATTCGCGCATAATCCGCGGTGAAGACCGATTTCGCTCTTCTCGTTCGCGCACATGTGATGTTCCGACAAGGATCGTAACGGAGAAGATGTCATGAAAAACGCTGCTGCCATACTTCTGTTGGGTACCGGACTGGCACTCGCCGGCGGCGCCAGCGCGCAGGACCCGGCGCCCGGGCGCTACAGCATGCAGAAGTCCGAGACCGGCATCGCCCGGCTCGACACACAGACGGGCGAAGTATCGCTTTGCCAGGAAAAGGACGGGCAGCTTGTCTGCCGCATGGCGGCCGACGAACGCGCCGCCTTCGAACAGGAATTGGACCTTCTGAGCAAGCGGGTCGAGGTCTTGGAAAAGGCGGTCAAAGCCGGTGAAAGTGTCGCAAAACAGGACCTTCCGCCTGAGGAAGAGATTGACCGCGCAATGGGCATCATGGAAAGAATGATGCGTAGGTTCATGGATATCGTGAAGGATCTCGAAGGCAGCGACCCCGCTCAGGAGCCGCAGAAGACCTGAGCTGCCGGATCGACCATGCGGGATGCAGGTCGGCGCGTGGGGGCGCGCAGATTTCAGCCCGGGCTCTTGGGAGGGAGCAGCATGACACCGGACATGACCATCATCATCGCGGACGACCATCCGCTGTTTCGCGGCGCGATGCGCCAGGCGCTCAGTGGCATGGACGGCGCACCCGCAATCGTCGAGGCAGGCGATTTCGCAGCCGCCCGCAAGGCAGCGGCCGATTGTCCGGATGCCGATCTTATGCTGCTCGACCTGACCATGCCCGGCGTCAGCGGGCTTTCCGGCCTGATTGCGCTTCGCGCCGAATTTCCGAGCCTGCCTGTCATGGTGGTGTCCGCCCATGACGATCCGGCGACGATCCATCGCGCGCTCGACCTTGGCGCGTCAGGTTTTCTTTCGAAATCGGCCGGCATCGAGGAAATCCGCGAGGGTATCGAGAAGGTGATGGCCGGCGAGGTCTTCGTTCCCGCCGGCTACGACCAAGCACAGGAATACGAGCCTGAGGTCGCCGACCTGCTCCAGCGCCTGCAGACGTTGACGCCGCAGCAGTCGCGCGTGCTGAGCATGCTGGGCGAGGGCCTGCTCAACAAGCAGATCGCCTATGAACTCGGCGTGTCCGAGGCGACGATCAAGGCGCATGTCTCGGCGATCCTGTTGAAGCTCAATGTCGACAGCCGCACCCAGGCGGTCATCCAGCTTTCGAAGATCGGCACCGTCGCCGCCGCCTGATGCGGCCAGCCTTGGCTTTGTGATTTTCTCTCGTCCCAGGCGGCCCCACAACGTGGGAGCCGTTCATTCCGCAGCCGTTCGTGCCGCCGTCGAAAGTTGCGTCAGCCAGGCGCGCATCGCCGCCGGGCGCACCGGCTTGTTCTGGATCGCGATGCCGTCGCGTTCGGCCGCGGCGCGCACTTCCGGCGAGCGGTCGGCCGTCACGAGCAGCGCCGGCGTCGCTTCGCCGGTCGATGCCCGAATGCGGGCGACCGCCTCGATGCCGGTTCCGTCGTCGAGGTGATAATCGGCGATGACGGCGTGTGGCTTCTCGCCGGGCTGCATGCCGAATTCGGAACAGGCAGAAAGCGATTCCGCCGTGCTGACGATGCAGCCCCAGCCGGAAAGCAGCACCCGCATGCCCTCGAGGATCCGGGGTTCGTTGTCGATGCACAGCACGCGCAGGCCGGAGAGTGCCTCGCTCGCCTTGTTTTGCGGCACCGGACGGACAGCGACCCGTTCGCCGGCGCTCGCGTCGAGGGGCAGCGTCACCTTGAAGGCCGTACCCTTGCCGGGCGTCGATTGCAGGCTGACCGGATGGTTGAGCACGCGCGAGATGCGATCGACGATCGAGAGGCCGAGGCCAAGGCCGGAAGCCGTGCGGGCGCCTTCGTCGAGCCGGGCGAACTCCTTGAAGACGGTGCGGAACTTGGAAGACGGAATGCCGATGCCGGAATCGAGCACCTCGATCGTCGCCATCGCACCGCGCCTGCGCACCCCGACCAGCACCTTGCCGGCCAGAGTGTACTTGATCGCGTTCGAGACGAGGTTCTGCACCACGCGGCGAAGCAGATTGGGATCGCTGCGCACGACGAGCGATGTCGGCATGATTACGAGTTCGAGGTCCTTGGCACGCGCCATCGGCGCAAAGTCGGTCTCGATCCTTCTGAGCAGGTCGTTGAGGGGGACGGATTGTATCCGCGCCTTCATGGCGCCGGTGTCGAGGCGCGAAATATCGAGCACGGCGCCGAGAATGGCTTCGACCGATTCCAGCGAGGAATCGATGTTTTCGACCAGCGTGCTGTTGTCGGACTCCCCGAGCCGTTCGACCAGCGACGAGGAGTAAAGCCGCGCCGCGTTGAGCGGCTGCAGGATGTCGTGGCCGGCGGCGGCGAAGAACCGCGTCTTGCCTATGTTTGCCTCTTCCGCGGCTGCGCGCGCTTCGGCAAGCTCCCGGTTCACGCGGGTGAGTTCGCCGGTGCGTTCGGCGACGCGCAGTTCCAGCGTCTCGTTCGCCTGCTTCAGCGCCATGTCGGCGGCGACCCGCTGGGTGATGTCGGTATAGGTGGTGACGATGCCCTTGTCGGGCATGGCGTTGGTGCGCACTTCGATGATGCGCTCACCATTGCCGAGTTCGAGCAGGAAAGGCTTGTCGAGTGTTAGGAAGTTGGCGATCAGCCCCTTTTCCTGTTCCTTGCGGATGTCGCCGCGCCTGGTGAGGGTGGCGACGATGTCGGCAAGCGGGAAGCCGACCTGGCCGGCGGCCTCCGGCAGGTCGAGAAGCTGGCGGAAGCGCCGGTTCCAGATGATCAGGTTGTTGGCATTGTCGAAGACGGCGATGCCCTGGTCCATCTGCGCAAGCGCGGTGTTGAGCATATCCTGGTTGTATTGCAGTGCCTCGCTTGCCTGGTCGAGCAGCCAGGCCGTTTCGGACGATGTGTCGTCGCCGCGCTGCAGCGTCAGGGAAAGCACCAGCCGGGCCGAGGACGAGCCGATGGCGCTGCCGAGCAGTTGCTCGGAGAAGTGCACGACCGCCATGTCGGCAGGCGCATTGTCGTCCAGCCAGCGGCCGGTCTGGCGCTCATAGGTATGGAAGGAGCGCTGCATGCGTTCGGCGCCCATGTAGCGCGCGATCGTCGCCTTGAGGTCGCGCACGGTGACCTTGGTCTTGCGGCCGCGAAAGGCGCCTTCGGTTCGCGATCGCCGGGTGATGAACACGCCGGCCTGGAAGCGCTCGATCGGTTTCGGCGTGCGCGTCAGCGATCCGAGAACATAGGTGGCGCAGTTGACGAGCAGGCTGAGTGCCGTGGCGTTGACCAGCGGATCGGCGTTGGGGCCCGAGAACATATCGGTGAAGGGCAGAAGAAAGCTTAAGACCGTCGTCGCCACATGGGAGTTGTCGGGCCCGCCGAGGCTCGGCAGGAAGAGCAGATAGGCCCAGACGAGGAAGCCCGAGACCATGCCGGTGATGGCGCCGCGGGCATTGGCCTGTCGCCAGACGAGACCGCCGAGCAGCGCCGGCGCCATCTGCGAGATGGCGACGAAGGAGAGAAGCCCGAGCGAGGCGAGACCGGCGCTGATATCGGCGGAGCGGTAGTAGCCATAGCCAAGCAGAAGCACGACGAAGATCGCCGAGCGGCGGATGTTGAGCAGCGTGCCGGCCAGGTTCTCCTGCAGGCCGCCGCGCTGGCTGAGATTGCGGCGCAGGAATACCGGCATGACGATATCGTTGGAGATCATGATCGACAGCGCCACGGATGCGACGATCACCATCGCGGTCGCCGCCGAAAAGCCGCCGATGAAGGTGATCAGCGTCAGCACCGGCAGCCCGTTGGCCAGCGGCAGCGTCAGGAGATAGAGATCCGCGTCGCCGGAGCCGGAGAAGGTGAGGATGCCGGCTATCGCAATCGGCAGCACGAAGAGATTGATGCCGATCAGATAGAGCGGAAAGAGAATGCCGGCGGTGCGAAGCTCGCCTTCAGTGCGGTTCTCGACGACGGTCACATGGAACTGCCGAGGCAGCATGATGATCGCGAAGGCCGAGGTGACGATCAAGAGCACCCAGCGGGCGATCGGGGTCTCGTAGGAAAGCGCCGACTGCACAGCCGGGCTTTCTGCCGCCAGCGACCAGAGATGGGCGGGGCCGTTGAAAATGACGAAGACGATGTAGAAGCCGGCGGTCACGAGCGCCACGAGCTTGACCACCGATTCCATTGCGATCGCGAGGATCAGCCCGTCCTGGTGCTCCGTCGCATCGGTGTGGCGTGTGCCGAAGACGATGGCGAAACATGCGAGGAACAGGGTGACGAGCAGGGGGAGATCGATGAAGCTCTGCCCCGCGCCGATGCCGTAGTCGCTGGTGTTGATCATGGCGGCGACCGAACTCGAAATCGCCTTCAGCTGCAGCGCGATATAGGGAATGGCGCCGACCAGCGAAATCAGCGCGACGATCGCGGCCACGGCTGGGTTCTTGCCGTAGCGCGCAGCGATGAAGTCGGCCACCGATGTCAGCTTCTCGGTCTTGGCAAGGCGGATGATCTTGCGGATCAGCGGCATGCCGAGCGTAAACATCAGGATCGGGCCGATATAGATGCCTGTGAATTCAAGCCCGCGTTCGGCCGCAAGCCCGATGCCGCCGAAATAGGTCCAGGAGGTGCAATAGATGGCGAGGCTGAGCGCATAGACGAGCGGTCTGCCCTTCAGCGCAGCGCTGTTCCTCCTGGCCCGCCGGTCGCCATAGCTTGCCACTGCAAAGAGCAGCAGCAGATAGGCGAAGGCCGAGGCAAAGATGACCGAACCCGAAAGCATGCCTCACTCCTCCAGGGCGGAGCATAGGACAAGTCCACCGGGTTGAGAATTGCCCACGCATGAGTCTTAAGTTCAAGGCCCGACACGAGAAACTCGACACGAGAAATCGGCATGCGTCGCACGCCCTTTCCTCGTTCCTGCTCCATCCGCTGCTAATTGACCAAAGGCAAAGAAAGGTTTTCTCGTTGCCCGCTTTGGTTTAGTTTCCGTAAACGCTTGCAGCGCGGGACAGCGCCGCCGGCCGTTTTCAAACGGGGATAATACGGAGAGATTTATGCTGAATGAGTTCAAGGAGTTTATTGCCCGCGGGAACGTGATGGATCTCGCGGTCGGTGTCATCATCGGCGCCGCCTTCAACAAGATCGTGACGTCGGTCGTTGAAGACCTGGTGATGCCGGTCGTCGGTGCGCTCACCGGCGGCGGTTTCGATTTCTCCAATTATTTCCTGCCGCTCTCGGCCAACGTGACGGCGACGTCTCTCGCCGCTGCCCGTCAGCAGGGCGCGGTCTTTGCCTATGGCAACTTCATCACCGTGTTCATCAACTTCCTGATCCTTGCCTGGATCATCTTCCTGATGATCAAGGCCGTGAACCGCATGCGCGCGTCGATCGAGAAAAAGAAGGACGAGGCGCCGGCCGCTCCGCCGCCGGAAGACATTCTGCTTCTCGGTGAAATCCGCGACTTGCTGAAGCAGCGCGCGTGATTTTCCTCGCGGCCCTGGCTTCGCCGGGGCCGCGAAACATCACAGAAATCGATAAACCGGTCAGATAAAGTCGCGTGATCGGGCAAGCGAAAGCGGCTAGAAGCGACGGGCAAGCTGGAGCGGTTGATTTCCGCTCCAATCCATTGGAATTCTTCGCGATGATCTCGGGTGATCCGGCCCAGGTGTGTCGTGCCTCCGGAGCCCGCCGATGACCATCCTCAGCACGATCAGCCCCCGCGCGCTTTCGGCACCCGAAAGCGGCATCGTCGAGGTGGTCAACTATGCCCGCGGGCGCGATGGCCTGATTCCGCTCTGGGTCGGCGAAGGCGACCTGCCGACGCCGGCCTTCATCAGCGATGTCGCGCGCGACGCGCTTGCCGCCGGAGAGACCTTCTACACTTGGCAGCGCGGCATCCCGCCCCTGCGCGAGGCGCTGTCGCGCTATTATCAGCGCCGTTTCCATAAGACCCTCGCGCCTGAAAATTTCTACGTCGTCGGCTCCGGCATGCAGGCGATCAAGCTCTCGATCGAGGCAATCGCGTCACCGGGGGACGAAATGGTGCTCCTGACGCCGGCCTGGCCGAACTTTGCCGCCGCCGCCGATCTCTCCGGCGTCCGGCCGGTTTCTGTCGAGCTCCGCTTCGAACACGGCAAATGGCAGCTCGACCTTGAGCGGCTCGAAGCCGCGATCGGGCCGAAGACCAGGGCGCTGTTCATCAACACGCCGTCGAACCCGACCGGCTGGTCCGCGACCCGCGAAGAGCTGGCCGCGATCCTGGCGCTGGCGCGCAGGCACGGGCTCTGGATCATCGCCGACGAGATCTATGCGCTTTACTATTATGGCGGCGCACGGGCGCCGTCCTTCCTCGACGTGATGGAGGAAGGCGACCGGATCCTCTTCGTCAATTCCTTCTCTAAGAACTGGTCGATGACCGGCTGGCGCGTCGGCTGGATCGTCGCTCCGCCCGAGATCGGCCAGGTGCTCGAAAATCTCGTGCAATATTCGACCTCGGGCGTCGCTCAGTTCATGCAGCGCGGCGCCGTCGTGGCGCTCGATGAGGGCGATGCCTTCGTCGACGCTAATGTCGCTAAGGCGGCCACGAACCGTGACGTTTTCTGCGACGCGCTGATCGCCACCAACCGGGTGGAAACGCTCAAACCCGACGGTGCGCTCTATGCGTTCCTGAAGATCGACGGCGTCACCGATTCGCGCGCTGCCGCGATCGACATCGTCGACAAGACCGGTGTCGGCCTGGCGCCGGGAACCGCGTTTGGGGACGGCGGCTCGCTGTTCATGCGCGCCTGTTTCCTGCGCGATCCGGGCCAGGTGAAGGAAGCGGCGGACCGCCTGCAGGGTTACATCCTCGGGCGCTGACGGCCACAGACGGCAAGATCGGACTTGGCGACGTTATTCGTCGCCGGTCTCGCCGAGCAGTTTCTGCTCATGGGCGATCGCATGACCGATCAGCCGCGCCCAGATATCCTCGTAAAAATCGGGGTCCAGATTGAAGTTCTGAGCGTTCTTGCGCGCGTTCTCGCGCACTTCCATCACCCGCGCCGGAATGTCGGCCTTCAGCTTCAGCGGCGCCTTGATCTCGGCCGCCCGGTCGATATAGCCCCAGCGTTCGGCAAACAGCGACATCAGCGCCTGGTCGAGCCGGTCGATCTCGGCACGCACGTCGGCCATGGTGGTGCATTGTGCGGGGGTCTTCTGCATCTGTCTCGTCCGATTGCCCGAAGCGCGGCCTTCCGGCCGATCCAGGATGTTCGAGCGTCCCTCGGCTCTCAGCAAGCGGGGCGCTCTTGTGGCGCACTGCTAACAAACGGCGAGCTCTCTTGGAAGGGGCAACAGGGTCGCAGCAAGGCGACGGTCCTGTGGTCACCTCAGCAGGCGATCGCTCTGCAGGGGAGGAGGGTGCGGTCCTGTCTCCGTCTGCGGCGATCGCCTGCTGACGTGTTGAGAGAACTTAGCCGGCCAAGCTTGAGCGAGGCTAGTTAGAGCGGACCAAGGAGGAAGCATGTATCGCTTTCCCCTTGATCTCGCTCGGAAACCCATCACGTTCCGATCATCAGCTTGATGGCGAGGCCGACGACGGTGACGGTCGCCACCCCGGCGCACCAGAGGCCAACGAACCAGAGAAGCTTGCGGCCGGTTCCCGTTTCACCAGTCAATGGTAGCCCTCCTCCGGATCGACCTTCCCGCGGAACACCCAGTAGGAATAGGCGGTGTAGGCGAGAATGATCGGCACCAGCACCAGCGCGCCGGCAAGCAGGAAGGAGAGGCTTTCCTCAGGCGCGGCCGCGTCCCAGATCGTCATCGAAGGCGGCACCATATAGGGGTAGAAGCTGATGCCGATGCCGGCATAACCGAGCACGAAGAGACCGAGGGCGGCGATGAAGGGGCGGCTGTCGTGCCGGCTGCGAATGCCCGTGATCAGGGCATAGAGGCAGCCGAGAACGAGGGCCGGCACGATGACGCTGAAGATCGCCGTCGGAAAACCGAACCAGCGTTCCAGATATTGCGGCTCCAGGAACGGCGTCCAGAGACTGACGATGCCCATGGCGGCGACGGTGCCGAAGGAACATTTGAGCGCGAGGTCGCGGGCCCGATCGGCAAGATCGCCATGGGTCTTCATGACCAGCCAGGTGGCGCCGAGCAGCGCATAGCCGACGACGACAGCGATGCCTGTCATGATCGAGAATGGCGTCAGCCAGTCCCACCAACCGCCGACATAGGCACGGTTCTCGACCGGAATGCCCTGGACGAGCGCGCCGAGCGTAATCCCTTGGGCAAGCGCCGCAAGCATCGAACCGCCGGAAAAGGCCCAGTTCCAGAGATACTCGGCCCGCCGCGTGCGCCAGCGATACTCGAAGGCGACGCCGCGGAAGATGAGGCCGATCACCATGGCGATGATGGGTGCATAGAGTGCTGGCAGGATGGTCGCATAGGCCAGCGGAAACACGGCCATCAGGCCGCCGCCGCCGAGCACCAGCCAGGTCTCGTTGCCGTCCCAGACCGGGGCGACGGAATTCATCATCACGTCGCGGTCGTGCTTCTCCGGGAAGAACGGGAAGAGGATGCCGACACCGAGGTCGAAGCCGTCGAGAATGACATAGGCGAGCACCGCAAAGGCGATGATGCCGGCCCAGATGAACGGCAGATCAAGCTCCATGGTGGCCTCCCTTAATGTTTGCATGGCTGCTGTGGATGGCGGGGCCCGGCATGATGCCGGAACTGCGCAATGGTCCTTCGCCGAGCTCCGGCATCGGATCGCGCGGCAATCGCGCCATCAGCCGGAGGATGTAGAAGGTGCCGGCACCGAAGACGAAGAAATAGACGATGATGAAGGCGATCAGCGAGGCGGCGACCGCGGGTGCCGCGATTGGCGCCACCGAGTTTGCGGTCAGCAGGTGGCCATAGACCGTGTAGGGCTGGCGGCCGACTTCGGTGGTGACCCAGCCGGCAAGCACGGCGACGAAGCCTGCAGGCCCCATGGCGATCGCGGCGCGGTGCAGCCAGACATTGCTGTCGAGCGTGCCGCGATAGCGACACCAGAGCGACCAGAGCCCGATGCCGAGCATGGCGAAGCCGAGGCCGACCATCACCCGGAATGACCAGAACACGATACCGACGGGCGGGTGCAGTTCCTCCGGGATCGTATCGAGCCCGGCGAGAGGCGCGTTCAGATCATGCTTCAGGATGAGGCTGGAGAGCTTCGGGATCTCGATCGCATAGTCGACGCGCTTTTCCGGCGAGTTCGGGATGCCGAAGAGGATCAGCGGCGCGCCATCCGGATGGCTCTGGTAGTGGCCTTCCATCGCCATCACCTTGGCCGGCTGGTGCTCCAGCGTGTTGAGGCCATGCATGTCGCCGGCGAAGATCTGGATCGGTGCGACGATCGCCGCCATCCACATCGCCATGGAAAACATCTTTCGCGCCCGCCGCGGTGCGGTCTTGCGGATCAGGTGCCAGGCACCGCAGGCGCCGACGACGAAGGCCGTCGTGAGATAGGCCGCCAGCACCATATGCGTGAGGCGGTAGGGGAAGGAGGGGTTGAAGACGATCGCCCACCAGTCGACCGGGACGAACTGGCCCGCTTCGTTCATGGCAAACCCGGTCGGCGTCTGCATCCAGGAGTTCGCCGAAAGGATCCAGGTGGCCGAAATCAGCGTGCCGATGGCGACCATCAGCGTTGCCAAGAAGTGCAGCTTCGGCCCGACGCGGTTAAGGCCGAAAAGCATGACGCCGAGGAAACCCGCCTCGAGGAAGAAGGCGGTCAGCACCTCGTAGCCCATCAGCGGTCCGATGATCGGCCCGGCCTTGTCGGAAAAGACGCTCCAGTTGGTGCCGAACTGGTAGGACATCACGATGCCGGAGACGACGCCCATGCCGAAGGCGACCGCAAAGATCGTCTTCCAGAAATTGAAGAGCTCGAGATAGACCTCGTCCTTCTTCCAGAGCCAGAGGCCTTCCAGCACCGCCAGGTAACTGGCAAGCCCGATGGAAAAGGCGGGGAAGATGATGTGGAACGAGACGGTGAAGGCAAACTGGAAGCGAGCGAGCAGGGTCGCATCGAAACTCTCAAACACGGGCGCAATCCTTTCAGACATACGGGCGCGGCCTGTCAGGACGACACGCGGACCGTAGCGCTTTGGCTGCTGCATAATCGTTCTTCGGTCGGGGTCCGACCTCGGGACGTTTCTTGGCCTCCGGCCGCAGCAAATCCCTGGATTGCAGCGGCTTTTCAGCATGCGCTTGAATCTGCGCCAAAATTGCCAAACGTCAATGACGGCGCGTCCGCCACGTTGTCACACTGCGGCAATGTTGCGCTGCGGCATATTGGCGAAGGACGAAGGGGATATCAGCGGCGCGCGAGATAGGTTTCCGCCAGCTCCGTCCAGAAGGCGGCGCCGATCGGCAGCAGGTCGTCGTTGAAGTCGTAGCCGGGGTGATGCAGCGGCTTGTCGTCGTCGCTGACCTTCGAACCGAGGAAGAAGTAGGTCCCCGGCCGTTCCTTGAGCATATAGGCGAAGTCTTCGCTGCCCATGAAGGGACGGACAAGATCGACCACCTTGTCGGCGCCGGCAAACCGAACCGCAAGCTCGCGGACGAAATCCGTCTCGTCCTTGTGGTTGATCGTCGCGTCGTAGCTGCGCTGATAGTCGACGGTTGCGCGCATGCCGAAGCTGGTCGCCTGCGCTTCGGCGATCATGCGGATGCGACGCTCGAGCTCGTCGCGGACATCAGGTTCGAACGAGCGGATGCCGACGACGATCTCGGCGCGCTCCGGGATGATGTTGCTGGCCGAGCCCGCATGGAAGGCACCGACGGTGACGACGGTCGGGTCCATCGGATGGATGTTGCGCGAGACGATCGATTGCAGCGCCATGACGATCGAGGCGCCGCAGACGATGGGATCTGCTGTTTCCTGCGGCTCCGCGCCATGCCCGCCGCGTCCATGCACGGTGATGCGCGCCTCGTCGACGGCGGCCATGATCGGGCCTTCTCTCAGGGCGAACTGGCCAAAGGGCAGGCCGGGCTCGTTGTGAAGCGCGAACACGGCGTCGCAAGGAAACTGATCGAACAGGCCCTCGTCCATCATGATCTTGGCGCCGCCGAAATTCTCCTCGGCCGGCTGGAAGATCAGGTGGATCGTGCCGTCGAAATTGCGGCGCTCGGCAAGCGCGCGGGCAGCACCGAGCAGCATCGTCGTGTGTCCGTCATGGCCGCAGGCATGCATCAGCCCGGAGGTCTTGCTGGCATAGTCGAGCCCGGTCTCCTCGAGGATCGGAAGCGCATCGATGTCGGCGCGGATACCGATCGAGCGTGTGCCGGTTCCGTTCCTGAGCGTTGCGACGGCACCGGTTTTCGCAAGCCCTGTCGTCACCTCGTAGCCGAGGCTTTCCAGGTGTCTCGCAATGAAGGCGGCAGTTCGCGTCTCCTCCAGTCCGAGTTCCGGATGGGCATGCAGGTCGTGGCGGATGGCGACCAGTTCCGGCATGGCGTTGGTGATCGAGGGGGAAAGCTTCATGTCAGGCACCGCGGGTTGGGATGCGATTTTCGAAGGTGCGGAAAGCGACCACCAGAATGCCGGTGAGGCACATGTAGATGAGTGCGAGCAAAAGCAGCGGCTCGTAGGTGAGGAAGGTTTCCTGCCGCACCTTGGAGATGACCGCATAGACGTCGACGACGGTCACGGTCGCGACAAGCGGCGTCGATTTCAGCTGCAGCACGGTTTCGCCGTTGAGCGTCGGCAGCGCCCGGTGGATGGCGCGCGGCAGCCAGATGCGGCGGAACATCGTCCAGCGGCCCATGCCATAGGCCTTGGCCGCCTCAAGCTCGCCGTTCGGAACGCCGGCAAAGGCGCCGCGCATCACCTCGCCCTCGTAGGCGGCAAACGAGATGGTCAGTGCCGCCACGCCATAGGGCCACGCCTCGCGCAGATAGGGCCAGAGGAAGGATTGGCGGATCGCCGGGAACTGCGGGAACAGCGAGCCGAGCCCGTAATAGAGCAGCCAGAGCTGCAGGAGCAGCGGCGTGCCGCGAATGACGGTACAGAAGATCTTGGCCGGCAGTTTCAGGAACCAGGGGCCGGTCACCTGCACAAGGCCGATCGGCACCGCCAGCAGGAAGCCGAGGATCGCGGTGCTGAACAGCATCGCCAGGCTGACGAGGATGCCCCAGCCAAGCCTTGGCAGGTAACGCGGCAGCCAGTCCCAGCGCATGAAGACGGCGACGGCGACGACGAAAGCGGCAAAGACCAGCATCATCACGATGCGATGCGGCTTGAAGAAGCTTTTCGCCGTCGGCAGGTCCTCGGGCGTAAAGGCGACGGCGTGGGTGGTTTCGTCGGTCATCGGTTCACCGCAAGACCGCGTCGGGCGTGGCGTTCGAGCATGCCGATGAAGACGTTGGAGACGAGCGTCAGCGCCAGATAAAGTGCGCCGGCTGCCAGGAAGAACAGGAGATAGGCCTTGGTCGTGCCGGCCGCCTGGCGCGTGACCAGCGTCAGCTCGCTGAAACCGACGACGGCGAGAAGGGCCGTATCCTTGGTGGCGATCAGCCAGAGATTGGAAAGGCCGGGAATGGCATAGGGCAGCATCGCCGGCAGCGTAATGCGCCGCAGGACCATGGTCGGCGACATGCCATAGGCGCGCGCCGCCTCGATCTGGCCGGCAGGCACCGCCTTGATCGCGCCGCGCAACACCTCGGTCGAGTAGGCGCCCTGCACGACGCCGATCACGAAGATGCCGGCCATCAGGCCGCTGATGTCGACCGGGCCGATTGCAACGAGCGCAAGCACCTGGTTGAGCAGATCGGTGCCGGCGTAATAGAGCAAGAGGATCAGCACCAGTTCCGGCACTGCGCGCACGACCGTCGTGTAGCATTCGAGCAGGTCCCGCAGCACCGGACCGCCATAGAGCTTACCGAAAGCGCCGCCGACGCCGAGCGCCAGTCCGAGCGTGAAGCCGCCGACGGCGATCTGGATCGAGTTGAAAAAACCCTGCAGCAGCACGCCGCCCCAGCCGGGTGCTGAAAGCGAGAGCAGGCCCCAGTTGACGAGGGAATCCGCAGCCATGGTCGAGCTCCGATGACGCCGGCCGGCGGACGCTGCAGCGCTGCGTGCCCTTCAGACACCCAACGCTGCAGCAGGTCGATCGCTGGCCGATCGCGCCTTACTTGCCGTAGATGTCGAAGTCGAAGTACTTCTTCGAGAACGTGTCGTAGGTGCCGTTGTCGCGGATCGCCTTGATCGCGGCGTTGACCTTGTCCTTGAGCTCGGTCTCGCCCTTGCGCAGGCCGACCCCCACACCCGGGCCGATCACGGCGACATCTTCGGCGACGTCGCCCTTGTAGTCGCAGCATTCCTTGCCCTGGTCGGTCGCGAGGAACGCCTTGAGCGCGATGGCGTCCGCCTGGACGGCGTCGAGACGGCCGGCGGCGAGGTCGTTGTTGGCCTCGTCCTGCGTCTGGTATTCCTTGACGTCGACGCCTGCCGGCGCGAAGTGCTTGGCGGCGTAGGCTTGGTGGACCGTCGACACCTGGACGCCGAGCGACTTGCCGTTGAGGCCCTCCGGCGTCGGCTTGATGTCCTGGCCCTTGGTGCCGATGATGCCGGTCGGGGTGTTGTAGTACTTGTCGGAGAAATCGATCGTTTTCAGCCGTTCATCGGTGATCGACATCGAGCTGATGATCATGTCGATCTTCTTCGAAGTCAGCGCCGGAATGATGCCGTCCCAGGCGACCGGCGTCAGCACGCATTCGAGCTTGGCCTCGGCGCACATCGCGTTCATGAACTCGACTTCCCAGCCTTCCCACTTGCCGCTGGCATCAGGCGCCGTGAACGGCGCATAGGGCTCGGCGGCGACCCCGACCTTCAGCGCTTCCGCCGACGCAGCGACACCGCCGCTGACGGCGATTGCCGCCGCAACGGCCAGGACTTTCAATGCCTTCTTCATGCTGTTCCCCTTTTTGGTTGTTTAGCATTCAGGAATTCAGTGAATGGAACTGATGAACTTCTTGAGCCTTTCCGAGCGCGGTGAACCGAAGATGGCTTCTGGCGGGCCCTGCTCCTCGATCACGCCGTTGTGGAGAAAGACGATGTGGTTGGCGACATCGCGCGCGAACTTCATCTCGTGGGTGACGAGGATCATCGTGCGTTTTTCACGTGCAAGATCGCCGATGACCGAGAGCACTTCTCCGACAAGCTCGGGGTCGAGCGCCGAGGTCGGCTCGTCGAAGAGCATGACCAGCGGCTGGATGGCAAGCGCCCGGGCGATGGCCGCGCGCTGCTGTTGTCCGCCGGAGAGGAAGGAGGGGTAGGCGTCGCGTTTTTCGTAGAGGCCGACGCGCTTGAGCAACGTTTCGGCCGTCGCGACCGCTTCCGGCTTCGGCTTGCCGAGCACATGGATCGGCGCCTCGATGACGTTTTCGAGGATGGTCATGTGCTGCCAGAGATTGAAGCTCTGGAACACCATGCCGAGCTGGCTGCGGATCCGCTGGACTTGGCGACGGTCCTCCGGCACCAGGCCTCCGCGGCCGTCGGCTTTCATCTTGATCTTCTCGCCGTGCACGCTGACGCTGCCGGCCGACGGGAGTTCGAGGAGGTTGATGCAGCGCAGGAAGGTGGACTTGCCGGAACCGCTGCCGCCGATAATCGCGATCACGTCGCCTTGCTTCGCTGTGAGCGAAACACCTTTCAGCACTTCCAATGGCCCGAAACGCTTGTGCAGGTCAGTGACCGCGATTGCCTGGGCCGCATCCGTCATCGGCGCGCCGCTCCCATGGCTCTGCGAGCTTTTGTCGTCAGCATGAACAGTTCCCCTGTCATTTTCCGCGCGGCATCTTTGGCCTGTCACGGGTTTTGTTGGCCGGCATGGTTGCACTTGTGTAGCTATTATTCAAGCGTATAATAATACGCATCGTCGATTTTTTGACGCCCGCCCAAAGCACCGATTTCCCGAAGGAGCCGCCCATGATCCCGTCCCGGACGAAGCCCTTTTCGACCGTGTCACGGCATCCGGTCCGGCGGGTTGCCAAGTGAACAGGCGCAGCTTTCATCGCGCTGCGGAAGGCGAGCGCCGCCAGGAACTGATCGAAGCGACGCTCGACTGCATCTCCGAATTCGGGCTGAAGGGCGCAACGGTACGGCAGATCGCGATCCGCGCCGGCGTCACGGCCGGGCTGGTGCGCCACTACTTCGAATCGAAGGACCAGATGGTCGCCGAGGCCTATCGTGCCGTCATCGCTTCCTTGACCGAGAAGGCGAGCAAGGTCGTGGGCGATCCGGAAACGCGGCTTCGCGATTTCATCGCGATCAATCTCACCGAGCCGGTCGCCGACAGCCGCAGCATCTCGCTCTGGGCCGCCTTCATCAGCCAGGTGCGCGTCGACCCGGTGCTGTCGGAGATCCACCGCGAGGGTTACCTGACGTTCCGCAATTCGCTGCAGGAACTGCTCGCCGACTTCCTCGCGGCCAAGGGCAAGCCGGCCGATGCCGAAACCTGCCGGGCCTTCGCTATCGCCATCAACGGGCTGGTCGACGGCCTCTGGGTGGAAGGGTGCCTGGCGGGCGACCTCTTTCGCGAGGGCGAGCTCGTCGCCATCGCCATGTCCTCCGTCGAGGCTCTGCTCGGGACTTCGATCGGAAACGCAAAACAATGAAAACGGGAGAAAGCACCATGCGCTACGCGTCCATCACCGAACGTCTTGCCGATCTGGGTTCGGGAAAATGGTCGCTGCATATTCGCGCCCGCCAGTTGAGGGCTGCCGGTGCCGACATCATCGAATTGACGATCGGTGAACCGGATCTTCCGCCGGACCGCGCTCTTCTCGACGAATGCCAGCGCGCGATGAATGCCGGGCGCTACCGCTATTCGAATGGCCGCGGGGAGCCGGCGGTCGTGGTGGCCGTCGCGGAGAAGTACCGCCGCCGTCGCGCCGACGTGACGACGGAGAACGTGCTTTGTTTCCCCGGCACGCAGACGGCGCTCTTCGCCGTGATCCTGGGGCTGGCGGAGGCCGGCGATGCCGTGCTCGTCGGCGATCCGCTCTATGCGACCTATGAAGGCGTCATCCGCTCCACCGGCGCCCATCCGGTGCTGGTACCGCTGAAGCCGGAATTCGGTTTCCACATGCAGGCCGCCGACCTCGAAAAGGCGATCACGCCGGAGAGCCGGGTGCTGCTGCTGAATACGCCGCACAATCCGACCGGCGCCGTGCTGACGGCGGAAGAAATTGCCGCGATCGGCGAGGTCGCGCGTCGTCACGATCTCTGGATCGTCTGCGACGAGGTCTATGAGGAGCTGGTGTTCGACGCCGTCTTTGCCTCGCCCTTCGACAATCCCGATCTCGCCGAACGCACGATCGTCGTCTCGTCGATCTCCAAATCGCACGCCGCCCCCGGCTTCCGCAGCGGCTGGGCGGTCGGCCCGGTCGAGTTCACCGAGCGGCTGCTGCCGGTCTCCGAAACGATGCTTTTCGGCACCCAGCCCTTCATCGCCGACATGACCGCCTACGCCCTGACCCACGACATCGATACGGCACGCCGGATGCGCGAATCCTACAAGTCGCGGGCCGCACGGATCGTCGCCGGCCTGGCCTCGGCGCCGGGCATCGAGGTGTTCGCGCCCGAGGCGGGCATGTTCACCTTGATCGACGTTTCCGGAACCGGCCTCGATGGCGATGCGTTTGCCTGGGCACTGCTCGAAGAAGAGGGGGTTGCCGTCATGCCCGGATCGTCCTTTGGCGACGAAGCACAGAACTATCTGCGCGTCAGCCTGACCGTGCCCGATGACGCCATCGATGAAGCCTGCCGTCGCATCACCGCACTTGCCGAACGGGCCAGCCTGCGCAAGGAGCGCCGCGCATGACGATGGAAAAGACGGTTGGTGAAGTCCTCGTCGATCTGCTCGAGGCCAATGGCGTCGAGGTGGTGTTCGGCATTCCCGGCGTGCACACGGTCGAGCTTTACCGGGGCCTTGCGGCATCGAAGATCCGCCACGTGACGCCGCGGCACGAACAGGGGGCCGGCTTCATGGCCGACGGCTACGCCCGCGTCAGCGGCAAGCCGGGTGTTGCCCTCGTCATAACCGGGCCGGGGCTGACGAACACGATCACGGCGATGGCGCAGGCCCGCCAGGATTCGATCCCGATGCTGGTGATTTCAGGCGTGAACCGCCGCGATTCACTCGGCCATGGCCGCGGGCTTTTGCACGAACTGCCCGATCAGCACGGGATGATGAAGACGCTGGCGCTCTATTCGCACACCCTCCTCAATCCGGAAGACCTGCCTTTCGTCGTCGACCGGGCCTTCTCGGTGCTCGTCTCCGGCCGGCCGGGACCGGTTCATATCGAGATCCCGACCGACGTGATGTCGGCGAAGATCGCGCCGCAGGCGGTGCGACCGGCGACTGCCACGCGCCCGCGCTCCGACAGTGAGACGCTGCAGCGCGCCGCGATCCTCTGCGCCGACGCCTCGCGCCCGGTCATCATCTGCGGCGGCGGCGCGCTGACGGCGGAAGCCGAGGTGACGGCGCTCGCCGACCAGATCGGCGCGCCTGTTGTCACCACCGTCAATGCTCGCGGCATGCTTGCGGGCAACCCCTTGCGCGTGCCCGCAAGCCCGAGCCTCAAGGCCGTGCGGTCGCTGCTGAGGGAGGCGGACCTCGTTCTGGCGCTCGGCACCGAAATGGGCCAGACGGATTACGACATGTATGCCGACGGCGGCTTCCCGGCCTTGCGCAATCTCATCCGCACCGACATCGATGCGGCACAGCTCGCGCGTGGCCCGCACGCGGCGCTTTCGATCCTTTCGGGCGCGAAGGCTGCGACATCGGGCATCCTCGCCTTCCTGCCGGGGCACGGCAAAAAGGATGGCGCAGCGCGTGCCGAAACCGCGCGGCGGGCGGCGCTGAAGGAACTGACCGCCAAGATGCGGGCCGAAATCGGCATCATCGAAACGATCTACCGCACGCTTCCCGACTGCACGGTCGTCGGCGACTCGACCCAGGCCGTCTATGCCGGCAACCTCTACTGTGATGCACCGCGGCAGCGCAGCTGGTTCAATTCGGCGACCGGCTACGGTTCGCTCGGCTACGCACCACCGGCCGCCGTCGGCGCGGCGGTCGCCGATCCATCGCGACCGGTTGTCTGCCTCGTCGGCGACGGCGGCTTCCAGTTCTCGCTGGCCGAGATCGGTTCGACCGTCGATGCGCAGGCGCAGGTGATCTTCCTGGTCTGGAACAATGACGGCTACCAGGAAATCGAAAGCTACATGGTCGACGCCGGCGTCACACCCGAGGGCGTCAAGCCTTCGGCGCCGGACTTCCTGATGGCGGCCAAGGCCTATGGCGTCGAAGGGCAACGGCTTGCTTCCGTCGGTGATCTCTCCCAGGCGCTTGCCGAGGCGGCGAAGCGCAAGGGGCCGTCGCTCATCGAGATCCACGAACGGAGAACGAGCGGCCTCACGGCCTGAACAACGACAACCGCGAAACCGGCCGGATTTGACTTTTCCGGCCTGGAATGATGTTAAGGGCGCTCATGCTCGATTCCGGCCACGTTTTTTCGTTAAGGTCGGCATTCAGGCTGAATTTCGTCTCGCTGGCGCCTAGTCGCCAAGGAAAGGGACCGCGTCCTTGATGGACCGCACGGGTGGTGGCAGCAAGAACATGCAGGCCGGCCGGCTTCTCGCCGTGCTGTGGCTCTTTTGTGCCTCCTTCGCGATGCAGGTCATCTCGGTCGGACAAAGCATCCCCTCCCGGTCGTCGTCGGGCGCCCAGGCCGGCAACGCTGCCGACACGGGTTCCGGCGACCGTCCCGCCGCAAGGCAGGTTTCGCGGGCGACGCCGCTTTCCGATCTCCGCTTCACCGTCGAGCGCAAGGACGCCAAGTCCGCGGCCGACGATGGCTTGCCGGCGCTGCTGCCGGCATCCGACGAGCTGAAGTTTCCTGAACTTTCGGGCGGCCAGGTCCTGGGCCGCATTGCCCTTTCCATCGGCAATACGCCGAGCCATGGCCCCCATATCCGCGCGCCTCCGCGCGCTTGATCCACCAGATACTCCGGCTGGCTTGCGGCTTCGGCTGCAGCATTGCCTTCAATGAAAACAAAGCCCTGACGACGCGCCCCGTGCCCGTGCAGGCTCTTCTGGAACCACACCATGCGTACACCGAAATGGGCGATTCTCGTCTATCTCGTCGTGATCATCTTCGGATGTGTCGCGGCGCTTCCGAACGTGCTGACGCCAGCACAACGTGAACAATTCGCAGCCTGGCTGCCGGTCAAGCCGGTGACCCTCGGCCTCGACCTCAAGGGCGGCTCGCACCTCGTTCTCGAAGTCGATGCCGCCGGCCTGCGCAAGGCTCGCCTCGAAACCTTGCTTGACGATACGCGCCGGGCGCTGCGCGCCGAGCGCATTTCGGCCTCCTCGGCCCGCATCGCCGGCGATACCGTTACCGTGAAGATCGAAGACGCGGCTGACCGCGAAAAGGTTCTGCCGAAGCTGAAAGAGTTGGCCGCTCCCGTCGGTACGCTTGGCTTCGGCGGCGCGGCTTCCGATATCGATGTGACCGAGAACGGCGACAGCATCAACATCGCGATGACCGAGGCCGGCCTTGCCGACCGCACCACCAAGGCCGTCGAACAGAGCCTCGAGATCATTCGCCAGCGCGTCGATACCGTCGGCGTCGCCGAGCCGCTGATCCAGCGTGTCGGTTCCGACCGCATTCTCGTCCAGCTTCCGGGCCTCGAGGATCCGACGGCACTGCGCCAGCTCCTGGGCTCGACCGCGCAGATGAGCTTCCACATGGTCGACCAGACTGTGGATCCGAACCAGCCGGCGCCGCGCGGCGTCGACATCCTGCCGGGCGCGCACGACAACAACAAGTACGCGGTCGAAAGCCGCGTCGCGATTTCGGGCGAGCGCCTGGCCGATGCCAAGGCCGGCTTCGACCAGCGCACCAACGAACCGATCGTGTCCTTCACCTTCGACACGCTCGGTGCGCGCCAGTTCGCGGAAATCACCCAGGCTGCCGTCGGCAAGCCCTTTGCCATCGTTCTTGACGGCAAGGTCCTGACCGCACCGGTCATCCGCGAGCCGATCATCGGCGGCAACGGCCAGATCAGCGGCAACTTCACCGCACAGGAAGCAACCGTTCTTTCCGCGCTGCTGCGCTCCGGCGCGCTGCCGGCACCGCTGACCGTCATCGAAGAACGCTCCGTCGGACCGAACCTCGGTTCCGACTCGATCCGCATGGGCATCTACACCGGTCTCGCCGGCTTCGCGCTCGTCGTCACCCTCATGGTCGTGCTCTACGGCGCCTGGGGCATGATCGCCAATGTCGGCCTGGTGCTGCACACGATCCTCACGGTCGCGCTTCTGGCCATGCTCGGCTCGACGCTGACCTTGCCCGGCATCGCCGGTATCATTCTCGGCATCGGCATGGCGGTGGACGCCAACATCCTGATCAACGCCCGTATCCGCGAAGAAACGGAAGCGGGTGCCGGAGCGATGAAGGCGCTCGATATCGGCTTCAACAAGGCCTATGCGACCATCATCGATAGCAACGTCACGACGCTCTCGGGCACCGTGCTGCTCTTCGCCTTCGGCTCCGGCCCGGTGAAGGGCTTCGCCGTCACCATGATGCTCGGCATCATCATCTCGATGTTCACCTCGATCACCATCGTGCGCCTGATGATGCGCGAGGTCGTCGTCCGCCGGAAGATGAAGAAGCTCGAGATCCCGTCGCTGTTCGGCAAGGTTCCGAAGCTTCCGTCCTTCTCCTTCATGAAGGGCCGCTTCGTCGCCATCGGCATGTCGGCGTTCCTGTCGGTCAGCTCCGTGGTCCTGTTCTTCACCCCGGGCCTCAACTACGGCATCGACTTCGTCGGCGGTATCCAGGTCGAAACCACCTCGAAGAACACGC
Organism: Ensifer adhaerens; assembly: GCF_002007205.1. Lineage (GTDB taxonomy): Bacteria > Pseudomonadota > Alphaproteobacteria > Rhizobiales > Rhizobiaceae > Ensifer > Ensifer adhaerens_D. The sequence goes on along the minus strand of NZ_LAZS01000006.1, from coordinate 555,315 downwards.
TCGACCTGCCGGCGTTGCGCCACAATCTCGAAGCGCTCAACATCGGCGAAGTGGCACTGCAGGAATTCGGCCAGGACAAGTCGGTCCTGATCCGCGTCCAGCGCCAGCCGGGCGGCGAGCAGGAGCAGACGGCAGCGCTCAACCGCATCAAGGACGCCGTCGTCCAGACGATCCCGGATGCGAGCTTCGAGCGTACCGAAGTCGTCGGCCCGACCGTCAGTACCGAGCTTGCCCGTTCGGGCTTCCTCGCCGTCGGTCTCGCCATGGTGGCGATCCTGCTCTACATCTGGTTCCGTTTCGAATGGCACTTCGCCGTCGGCGCGATCGCGGTGCTGTTGCTCGACATCACCAAGACGATCGGCTTCTTCGCGCTGACCGGCATCGACTTCAACCTGACGGCTATCGCCGCGCTGCTGACGATGATCGGCTACTCGGTCAACGACAAGGTCGTGGTCTATGACCGCATGCGCGAGAACCTGCGCAAGTACAAGTCGATGCCGTTCTCGGACCTCATCGACATGAGCATCAACCAGGTGATCGCGCGATGCATCTTCACCTCGATGGCGACCGCCTTCTCGTTGGTGCCGATGGCGATCTGGGGCGGCGATGCCGTCAAGAGCTTCGCCTGGCCGATGATCTTCGGCGTGATCGTGGCAACGACGTCGTCGATCTATATCGGCGGCCCGATCCTGCTCTTCCTCAATCGTTGGTGGAAGGATCGCGAAGCATCCCGCGGCGGCACGACCACGCCGCAGGCGGGCACGCCTGCTGCCTGACATCGGGCATTGGAACACAAAACGTGAAGGGGCGGCCTGACGGGCCGCCCCTTTTTTGTCCGAATGTGCTGTCTTTATCCACCCGTGCCTGCAGACTGATTCTTCGCTTCCTAAATAGCGTGGGTCTCCGGCTCCGGAACGGGTGGATGGATTTTGCGTCCATCGCCCCTGAAATTTAAAGGGTGAAGAAATTTTTTCTGCGTCTTCATCTTTTTAATTGACGGAATTGGTAGATTATTCTAGTTTGCCACTACGTGAACGCGGGGAGTCCGCCTCACGGTTGTTCATCGAACGCTCCGGCATTGCTGATGCCGGGCCAGCCAAAGGAGAGTGACATGTCCGAAACCGTCTCGACCGCCGCCTTCTTCGGCACGCGTCTTCTTTGTCGCGCAACAGAGAAAAAATGGCTCATTCGCAATCTTTGCCGAATGTGACCTTCGAACCCCTCGAACTTTATCTTTTGCCGAAATTGAAAGTTTCCGCGCCGACGGCGTGGATGGAGCGTTATTTGTATGAGCAAGCAGGTTATCGAATTTGGCGGCGAGGCCGTCGGCGTTGTTGTCCCGGATGAAGATCGCTTCAAGTTCCTGGCGGTGAAGTATCATGTCTGGGATCTGGACGCGAAGCGCTTCGGTTCGGCCGATGAGGCGCGCGCCGCGATCCGGCAGTTGTTGGCCCACCAGGCCGTCCAGGCAAAGCGGCAGAGCCACAGCGCCGCCGCCTGAAGCGGACGAGAAAAGCCGGTTCGGCTTTTCTCCCGCATTCGCCCGGAAGGCACCCCGAGATCTCCGCCGCGTCGGCCGCACGCAATGTCCGCGACACTGGCCAATTCCCCACTATAATTATATGTTGGCAGTACGTTTCTTGTGCTATGCCAAGCTATATTTGCATTTGCGCGGATGATTCCCGTTTTATGGGGTGCCGCCGCAGGGAAAGCGTGCCGGAATGCTGACGAAGAAGGGAAAGTACGGACTGAAGGCCTTGGTCGATCTTGCACGGCTGGAGCCGGGGGAGACCGCCTTCATTACCGAGATCGCGCAGCGCAACAACATCCCGAAGAAATTCCTGGACACAATCCTGCTCGAACTGCGCAACGCCGGCATGCTGCGCTCGAAGAAGGGGCCCGGCGGTGGCTACTCGCTCTCGCGGCCCGCTTCGGAAATCCGCATTGGTCATGTCATCCGCACGCTGGATGGGCCGCTCGCGCCAATCCGCTGTGCGAGCCGTACGGCCTATGAGGTCTGCGAGGACTGCAACGATCCCGAGACCTGTCAGGTGCGGGTTTCGATGACGACGGTCCGCGATGCCGTCGCTGCTATTCTTGATTCGATGACGCTCGAAGAATTCGCGGCCGACAAGTCGATGCCGCTCGAAATGGAAGAAAAGCGCGCCGGCTGACGAAAACGACGCTGATCGCGGCCAGTTTTCCCCCAAACTCTGCTTCCAAGACTTGGTTTGCCAAGAAAAAGCGCTTATCTGCCGTCAATGGGTCTGGCGGGCAGAATATCTGCCTGTTGCTTAAGTCTTCGCAGAATTGGGGTCATCATGGGTTTGAGACATGTATCGGCGGATGATCGCACCGCACTTGCGGCCTTGGAGTCGATTGGCCGGACGCTGACGACCGCGATGGCCGGCATCAGGGCGCTGGCGGATCAATTCGGCGCCGACGAGGTCTTTGCCCGCAGTGTCGTCGAAGCTGTCGAACTGGTCGGCGAAAGTAAGGGGCGCGTCGTCGTCTCCGGCGTCGGCAAGAGCGGCCATATCGGCCGCAAGATCGCAGCCACCCTGGCCTCGACCGGAACGTCCGCCTATTTCGTGCACCCCACCGAGGCAAGCCACGGCGACCTCGGCATGGTCACCTCGCAGGACGTGCTGATCCTGCTCTCCTGGTCGGGCGAGACCGCCGAGCTTGCCAACATGCTCACCTATGCCAAGCGCTTCAACGTGCCGATCGTCTCGATCTGCGCCAACCGCGACAGCGTGCTTGCCCGCAACTCCGAAGTGCCGATCGTGTTGCCGAAGGTTCAGGAAGCCTGCCCGCACGGCCTCGCGCCGACGACCTCGGCGATGCTGCAACTCGCCATTGGCGACGCGCTCGCCATCGCGCTCTTGGAGCGGCGCGGCTTTTCGGCCGAGGACTTCAAGACCTTCCATCCGGGCGGCAAACTCGGCGCGCAACTGCGGCTGGTGCGCGAACTGGCGCATGAGGGCGCCCAGATGCCCCTGCTAAGCATGGGGCGCCCGATGAGCGAGGCGCTGATCGAGATGTCATCCAAGGGCTTCGGCGTCGTCGGTATCGTCGACGATGGCGGCAAGCTCGTCGGCGTCATCACCGACGGCGACCTGCGTCGACACATGTCCGGCGACTTGCTCTTGCAGCCGGTCGAGGCAGTGATGTCGCGCAATCCGCGCGTCATCCGCGGCGACGTGCTTGCAAGCGGCGCCATGGAGTTCATGCAGCAGCACAAGGTGACCGTGCTGTTCGTCGTCGACGATGGCGGAGCCCCGGTCAGCATCCTGCATATCCACGACCTGCTGCGCGCCGGCGTCGTCTGAGGCAGGCAGGCGGGTCCGCCTGGCGAAACCAGCCTAACCCTTCACCACGGCGGGCCAGTCGCCCGTCGTGCCCGGCTGCACCGGCCGTTCCAGATAGGTCGAAAGCACCACATAGCTGCGCGTCGCCTTGACGCCGGGCGTGTCGTAGAGGCGCGCCAGAAGCCCTTCGAGCGCATGCGTGCTCTCGGTACGGACCTTGAGCAGCATGCAGGTATCGCCGGCGACGGAATGGATCTCCTCCACTTCCGGGCATTCCTCGATCGCAAGCAGCGCCTGTGTCTTGCCCCAGCCGGTCGTATCGACATGGACGAAGGCGAGCAGCGTCTTGCCGACCGCCTCGGGATCGATGAGCGCCGACACGCGGCGGATCGCGCCCGACCGTCGCAGCCGCTTTACCCGTTCATGCGCCGCCGGTGGCGAAAGCCCGACCCGTTCGCCAAGCTCGGCATAGCTTGTGGTCGCGTCCTCGACGAGCACGCCTAATAGTTTTCGGTCCATCGCGTCGAGGTCGCGTTCCGGCGGACGTTTCCGCCGAACGTCATCTGTATTTTGGTCCATACCGAAAATTCCTCTTGTTGCTGAACTTCATTCTGCAAAAATGAAGGAATGACGAACATCAATCAACCCATTTCGCCGGTCTCCATCGACACAGTACGTATCCCGCGCTTCGCCTATGTCCTGACCGTGTGCATCGGAGTCATCGGCTCCAACTCGCTGGCGCTCGGGCCGATCGCGCCCGAAGTGGCGCGCAGCCTCGGTGCGGATGTTCCCTCCGTGATGGTCGCTTCGGCAGCCTTCGGACTTGGCACGGCCGTCAGCGCCATCTTCCTCGGCCGCTTCATCGACCGCTACGGTCCCCATTGCGTTCTGGCGGCAGCCCTCTTGCTTCTGGCCGCCGGGCTTGCCGCCAGCGCGCTGGCGCCGATGCTGGTGCTCCTGGTCGCCGCCCAGCTCGTTGTCGGCGTCGCCACGGGCATCGCGCTTCCCTCGATCTATACGCTGGCCTCGATGATCGCGCCGGCCGGACGGGAGAGCGAGACCATCGGCTTGGTGCTGACCGGCTGGACGCTCAGCATGGTGGCCGGTGTGCCGCTATCGGCAGCGATCGCCGACTTCGGGGGATGGCGCGCCGTCTACTTCGTCGTTGCCGCAGCCACGGTGGTCGCCTGCGCCGCCGTCAGGCTCGCGCCGGTGCGGGAACGCGCGACCGGCACGACGACGTCGCCGCTGGCGGCGCTTGGCGTGCGTGGCGCCGGGCCGCTCCTGGTCGCCTGCGCCGCGTTCATGGCCGCCTTCTACGGGGTCTATGCCTATATCGGCGAACACCTGCATGCGGCACTCGGACTGCCCCTCAGCGCCAATGGTCTTGTGGCCGTATCCTACGGGTTCGGCTTCGGTGCGGCGGCCCTTCTCGACCGCCTGATCGATCGCTTCGGCGCGGGCAAATTGCTGCCCCTGATCTTCCTTGTCGTCGCGGGCGTTTATGGCGCGATGGCGGCCGCGAGCGGCTCCTACACGGCCATGCTCGTCGTCGTCTTCTGCTGGGGCCTTGCCAACCATTTCGGTCTCAACGTGCTGATCATGCGGCTGACGGGGCTCGATCCGGCCAGGCGTGGCGCGATCATGGGGCTGAACAGCGGCGTTACCTATCTGTCGCTCTTTGCGGGAACGCTTGGTTTCGGCGTGGTCTACGCTGGGGCCGGTTTTTCGGCGCTGCCCTTGGTCGCGTCCGGACTGATGCTGGCGGCGGCGGTCGCCGCGATGCTTGCACCGCGTTAGATCGCGGCGCGTGAGGCCGACTGGCAGATAACGAAAGGTGCGTTACCCTTGGCGCGAAGGGGAACGCACCCGCTTCGCCGGCTTCTGCCGCGGCGGCGGGTCAATGAAGGCGCCGGGCTCATTGAGGCTGCTTTCGTCCAGCCGCCGGGCGATCGCTTCTGCACCGGCGTCGGTTCCGGCGCGGGAATAGAAGTTGCCGCGCACCTGGATCGACGCGGCGAGCAGGCGGAACATCGCATCACTGAGTTCAGGCTGCGGCGCTTGCGGCCCCTGCCAGAAGGTGTCGAGCGGCTGCTGGTCGGTCAGCCCGGCAATATCGAAGACGGCAGTCCCGAGCACCTTGACCGATCGCCCCTGTTTCAGGGCATGCAGGCCGGCCGTCGAATTCACCGTGACCATGCCGGCACTCGCCTCGCCAAGCGTGTCGAGGTTGCCGCCATCGAGGTAGAAGACGCGCCCGCCCAGGCCCAATCCGGCTGCGCGCTGTTCGATGAAGCTGCGCCAGGGGATGAGGTCATTGTCGAGCGGATGAACCTTGAAGACGAGGCGGGCATCTTGCGGAGCGCTTGCCGCGAAGGAAGCCAGAACCTCTGAGATCGCATCCCTCTGGCTGTGGAAGGGCGAATGCGCCCGGAGCTGAAAGTCGGTTTCGAGCTGCAGTGGATAGACGAAGTAGGGGGCATCGTCCGAAAGAAGTTTCGCGACGGTCGCCTCGGCTTCCGCGTTGCGCCGCTTCTCGGACAGCAGCCGGCGCACCCAGCCGGCATATTCGGCGAGCGGATGAAAAATCGCGTGGCGGCGATAGTGAGGAAACAGGAACCAGAAGAAGACGTTCGGCAGATTGTAGAGCAGGTCGTAGCTCGCATCGGCGAGGAACGTCTGGCTGTAGCGCTTGCGCCAGTCCGGCTCCGGCAGGCTTGAAGCAGCCGAAAGGATCTGTCCGGCGTCGTTCGGAAAATGGGAGTTCGACGACATGCCGTTGCGCTCGAGCGTCAGCCAGTCCGGCCGCAGATAGCCCATTTCGATGATGGCAACGCTGACGCCCGCCTGCCTGGCGACGGCGGTGGCTGCCCGGTGATAGGGCCGCTCCTCGCCGAGAAGCAGCATATCGGTGACGCCGTGAGTCGCGATGAAAGTCTCAAGATAGCCGGGCCAGCCCGCCGCCGTGCCGCGATAGTTGAAGCCGCCCTTGCGTCGCCAGAAGATCTGGTCGCCGGCGTTCAGATTGATCCTCAGGCAGCGGTGGCCAAGGGCTTCGAGCCGGTCGGCGATCTTGCCGAAGATCGGCGAGGAGGGGCCCTGCAGGAACAGGAAAACCCGCTGTCCCGGGCGGCCGGCCGCACCGGCCGATATCATCGAAGCGTCCTCCATCCGTCGACCGCCGCTACCGCAGCTTATCCTTTCTCAGGTTCGCGCGGTTGAGAAGCGCCTCGATCAGGTTCCACGCCTCGACGCTGCTCGGCTCGACCGGCTTGTGGGACGACCGCTTTGCCTTAGCGAGCGGCACGATCATGTAGTCCGTACGCGGATCCGGAAAGGGGTCGGCAAAGGATTTGAGCAGCGGCGCGTGGTCGCCGTAGAAGACGAGCCAGACCGGACGGTCGAGCTTGTCGAGCCGCTCGCTCAATGTGTTGAGCGCTGCGTCGGACTGTTCGAGGATGGCGAGGTAGATATCGACGGGATTGGTGAGGTCTCCGACACGGCCCGGCTCCCATGGGCCGTGATTGGCCATGGATGCGACGAAGATGAAGCCGTTGTCATCTTCGGGCAGTTTCTCGCACGCATCGATCACCTTCGCCGCGAGCTTCTCGTCGGTGACGTAGGGTCCGTCTCGCTCGGGGTGATGGTCGAAACCGTCGAGCATCGTCAGCTTGGAGAAGCCGAGCTGCGGCATCGCCTTGTGCCTGAGAAAGAAGGTCCGGTCATAGGGGTGGATGAAGTGGGTGTTCCAGCCCGCCCGCTTCATCTTTCCCGGCCAGACGACGTCGGCATAGTGCGACGCGCGCAGATACGGATAGCTCGCATCGACATGGATGTCGTCGGGCTCCAGCCCGCTGATGACGGCGAATTCGGTGCGCAGCGTATAGCCGCCTTCGAACACGCTGCTGAGCCGGCCCCATTGCACCGCCTCGCGCCGCAACCGGTCCAGCGTCGGCAGTTTCAGCGTATCGACACCGAAGTGCCGCATGTCGATGAAGGATTCCGATTGCCAGACGACGATCAGCGGCGAGCCATCGTCGCCGATCAGATCCTGCACGGCGGCCCGGACGATCTCCGAGAGTTCCGCGACGATCTTTTCGCGACGGACACCGAGCCAGATAATGAAGCGGAAGACGACCGAACCGAAGGTGCCGAAGCGCACCGTGTTCATCTTGACGTCGAGCACCTTGAGCAGCCGCTGCACCAATGCCGCCGTCGGCCGGTTAACCGGGCCATAGAAGAGCAAGAGCCAGGGACCGTAGGCGACGCCGAGCATCAACAGGATCCAGAAGGCCTTGCCCCGATCCGGCAGGATGGACGGCTCGAAGTACAAGTAGAGGCCGGAAACACCGAAGACGTAGAGGAACGCCACGGTCCAGAAGACGACGTTCAGCGAGCTCGCATAGAAGATCGTCTTGTACTTGAAAACGTCGACGACGAGCGCGATGTCGGAAAAGATCAGCGGCTCGCGGATGAACTTGAACTTGGCGCGGGAAATGCCGGTGAAGATGATGAAGAAGCTCATCGTGCCGGCTGCCGCATAGAGCGGACGCCAGGAGCCGGCGAAGAAGCCGGCAAAGACCAGCGCGATGACCGGCAGGCGGGCAAGCACATCGACCACGTCCTGCGTGCTTCCGAAGGGTGAGGGATTGGCGCGCCGCTCCCGCTTCGGCAGAGCGAAGCGGTCGGTGAAGAAGATCACCGCACAGGACAGCAGATAACAGCTCAGCGTCAGTGTTATCGGGTAATCGTGCAACTGAAAGGGAAGCAACGCCAAGCGGAAACCTTCATGTCTTCATGCCGGCCGACGCCGCTTTATGCGGCACAGCGTCCGCCCGACACTTAGATCTTATCGATGCTAGGTACAAGCGCCGTCAGGTCTGGTGCTCCGACACTCCACGATTATGCGCGGCGGGGGCGCTGTCCTGTGCGATCGCCCTGTCGAACCACCAGTGGATAACGGGGCGAACGGCCGGTCCGAAACGACCGAGCAGGTAGAGTGTCAGCCCGAAAAAGATCTCGAACCGGCCCCGGTCGATGCCCCCGGCAATCCGCTTCGCCACCAGGTCCGCCGGCCAGGGCCGGACCACGCCCATGATCTTCTCGGCTTCGGAGGGGCGGGTCGCAAGTTCGCGTTGAAGCTGCGGCGTCTCAGTGTCCGGCGGGAAACACACGGAGACGCTCACGCCGTGCGGGCGTGCTTCGAAGCGGAGGGCCTGGGCAAAGCCGTGAAGCGCGAACTTCGAGGCGCAATAGGCCGAATAGCCATAGATGCCGATGAGGCCGGAGCCCGAGGAGATCATCATGATCCGGCCCTGTCCGCGCCGCTTCATGCCGTCATAGACGGCCCGCACCGCATGCACCGTGCCGGAAAAATTGACCTCCATCTGCCGTTGGAACGAGGCACTGTCGAGTTCCTCGAAACGGCCCGGCTCGACGATACCCGCCGACGTCACCAGGATATCGCAGGGACCGAAAGCCTGTTCGCAGCGCCGGATCGCCGCTGCGACGTCGCGTTCCTCCGCGACATCGGTGGTCTCGATCCTGACGTTGCCGGCGCTCGCCCCGTTGGAGGCGGCCAGCTTCGCCTGCGCCTGTTCGAGAAGGTCGCGAGAGCGTGCGATCAGCGAGACGCGTGCGCCGCGCGCCGCATAGATCGACGCGACCGCCAGGCCGATCCCGCTCGAGCCACCGGTGATGATCACATGCGTCATGCAGGTCGTCCGTTGTGGAGCAATTCCGGAAAGGCGCGAGGTGGCCCTGTGTCCGGAATTGCGTGAAACAAAGAGATAGAGCGTTTCCGTGGCGAACTGTTTACCGGAACCGCTCCAGCATTCCCGGCGGCAATGCGGGGCCTTCGCTTATCGCGCCGAGAGCGCTTTCATCATCTGGTCGATGTCGATGCCGCCGAGACCGAAGTTGCGTTCGGTAAGGTCGGCCAGACGCTCGGCCGTCAGCGTTACCGTCCGGCGGATCTGCTCTTCGGTATGATCGCTGGTGATGAAGAAGCGCAGGCGCGCAAGTCCCTCGGGCACCGCCGGGTGGATGATCGGCAGCGCGTTGACCCCTTCGGCAAGCAGGTCGTTTGAAAGCTGAACCGCACGCAGGGAATCGCCGACGAGAACCGGCACGACGGAAAAGCCGCTCGAGAGGCCCGTGTCCAGGCCCGCTTCCTTGGCAAGCTTGAGGAAGAGGGCACCGTTGCGGCGCAGTGCCGTTGTCCGCCCCGGCTCGCGTTCCAGCACCTCCAGGCTCGCGGTCGCCGCGGCCGCCAGCACCGGCGCGAGGCCGACACTATAGACGAAGCCGCCCGCGGATGCCTTCAGCACTTCGACCAGCGCATCGCTGCCGGCAATGTAGCCGCCACAGCTCGAGGTGGTCTTCGACAGCGTGCCCATCCAGATGTCGATCTCGTGCGGATCGACGCCGAAATGTTCCGCAAGGCCGCGGCCGGTCTTGCCGAGAACGCCAAGCGAATGCGCCTCGTCGACCATCAGCCAGAAGCCATACTCGGCCCGAAGCTTCAAAAGTGCCGGCAGGTCGGCGACATCGCCGTCCATCGAGTAGATGCCCTCGACGATCACCATGATGCGGCGATAGTCGCCGGCAACGGTGCGCAGCACGTGTTCGAGGTCGGCGACGTCGTTGTGCTTGAACAGCCGGCGGGTCGCGCCCGAGAGCTTGATGCCGGCAAGGGCGCTGTTGTGGATGAACTCGTCGTGGACGACGAGGTCCTTCGGTCCCATCAGGCAGCTGATGGCGGCGACATTGGTCAGGTAACCGCTGACGAAGCAGACGGCGGCATCGACGCCATAGAAGCTTGCGATCTTCTCTTCGAGCGCCATATGCACCGGGCGTTCGCCGGCGACGAGACGGCTCGCCGAGGCGGAGATGCCGAAGGTGCCGATGGTATCCCGCGCTCGCGCCAGCACTTCCGCATGGTGGTTGAGGCCGAGATAGTCATAGGAGGCGAAGTTGATCAGCTTGCGGCCATCGATGACGGTGGTGGCCCCCGCCGCCGTCTGGTGCGCGCGATAGAACGGATTTGCAATGCCGAGCTGCTCGCTCGCGAACTTCTGCGTCATCACCTGCTTGTATTCCGGCAGGTCCTCGAAACGGGCCTGCTGCCTGCGCGCCGGCGGCGGCATCTCCCGCTCCGAGCGCGCCATGCGGTTGCGCTCGGAGGATTGATGCGTGTTTCTCATCCGGTCCAGCAGGTTCTCCTTGAGGCTGCTGGTCATCTTGGATGCGCCTGGGCCGTTTCCGTTCGTGCTCATTGGCCTTGTGCTTTTTCCTTTGCCGTCCCAACGTGCCTTTGCGCAAGTTCGCTGACGATCTTGTCGTCGGCGGGCTCGGCATCGTCGCTCTGGTCGCGCTTGCTGACCTTTTCATAGAGCTTGCGGGCGACATCGCCAACCGTCGTGTTGTCGGCGACGCCGCTCAGCGGCATGTCGAAGCCGGTATTCTGCTGGAAGCTCATGCCGAGTTCGACGGCCATCAGGCTGTCGAGGCCGATTTCCTTCAACACCTTGGCGCGCGTGACCGTATCCTTCGACACGCGCAGGATCGCGGCGATCTCGCCGGCGACGAGGTCGAAGAGGATATCCTCGGCCTCCTGCGGCGACTTGCCCTCGATCATGGCGACCAAGTCCATTTTCGTGCCTTCGCCGCCCGTCGCATGCTGGTCGGCGCTGCGCAAGATGACTTCGAAGAGCGCGTTCTTGGCGACCGGCAAGTTGCGCGCGGCCGACCAGTCGATTTCCGAGATCATCACGGTTGCCGCATCGACGGTGCCCGGATCGAAGGCCAGATGGCTTTCGACCATGTCGAGCGCCGTCTGTGCCTTGAGCGCGGTCTTGCCGATGCGCTTGGCGAGAATGTCGTTCACATCCGTGTTCTGGACGAGATAGCCCTTGTCGGCAATCGCGCCGAAGCCGACGGCAAGGCCCGCAAGGCCGCGGGCGCGGCGGGCGCGGGCGAGACCTTCGAGATAGCCGTTGGCCGCGACGTAGTTCGCCTGTCCGGGGTTGCCGACAAGCGTCGTCGCCGACGAGAACAGGATGAAGTTGTCGAGCGTGTCATCGCTGGTCAGAGCGTCGAGAACCGCAGCACCCTTTGCCTTAGTGTCGATGACCGGCCGGTTGCGCTCGCGGTTGAGGTTGCTGATCAGCGCGTCGTCGAGCACCATCGCGGCATGCACCACCGAACGGAGCGGTGCCGCTGCACGCAACTGCTTGAGCAGGCGCTCCGTCGCCACCGGATCGGTGACGTCGCAGGCGTGAACCGTGGCGGAGACGCCGGCCTTTGCCCAGATCTCCATCATGGCCATGGTCTCGGCATCCGCCTGGCCGCGGCGCGAGCAGAGCGCGATCTTCGTCGCGCCCTTTTCGACGAGCCAGTTGGCGGCAGCCAGGCCGAAGCCGCCGATGCCGCCGACGACGAGATGTATGCCGGTCGGGTCGACCTTCATGCCGCCATGCGGACGCTTGGCGACACGGTGCTTGCCGGCGACCGGCGGCAGCACGACGATCTTGCCGATATGCCCGGCATTCTGCATCAGCCGGAAGGCATTGCCGATCTCGTCGAAGTCGAAGGCGCGATAGGGAAGCGGCGTCAGCTTGCCGTCTTCGAACAGCGCGCCGATCTCGGTGAAGATCCGCTTGGTCAGCTTCGGCTGATTGACCAGCAGCTGGTCGGCGTCGATGCCGAAATAGCTGACGTTGCGGCGGAACGGCCGAAGGCCGATCTTGCTGTCGGCGTAGTAGTCGCGCTTGCCGAGTTCAAGGAAGCGGCCGAACGGTTTGACCAGCGCCAGGCTCTGCTCCATCGCTTCGGCGAAGAGGGAATTCAGCACGAGGTCGACGCCTTCACCGTCCGTCACGGCGCGAACGTCGTTGACGAAATCCAGCGAACGGGAATCGAAGACGTGGTCGGCGCCGAGCATCGACAGGAAGCGACGCTTCTCACGCGATCCCGCCGTGGCGATCACCTTGGCGCCCTTCAGCTTTGCGACCTGGAGCGCTGCGAGACCGACACCGCCGGCGGCGCCATGGATCAGGATCGTCTCGTCCGGCTGGATCCGCCCGAGCTCGACCATCGCGTAGTAGGCCGTCAGGAACGCGACGGGGACCGTCGCCGCGGCGACGGGGCTGACCGACTGCGGCAGCCTGGCGACGCCGGCGCGCGAGACGACCGCATGGGTCGAGAAGGCGGAGGACGCGATCGCCATGACGGCGTCGCCGACGGCGAGGTCATCGACACCGTCGCCGACGGCAACCACGTGGCCGGAAAGCTCCATGCCGATCGTCGCGCCTGCGAAACCGTCCTCGAGCGCTTCTTCCGGCAGCAGGCCCATTGCCCACATCACGTCGCGGAAGTTGAGGCCGGTCGCCGCAACCGCGACGACGACGTCACCCGGACCTGCGGCCGGAATGTCGCTTTCTTCCCAGACGATGCTGCCGACCTGAGAGCTGACGCGCTGGCGGATCGTGGCGGCCTTGAAGGCCGCTGTTGCTGCGTGCGCATTGTCGACCGGACCCGGCACGGCCCGGATCTCGGAGAGCGCGGCGCCCTCTTCGCCTTCGAGCAGCCACTCGCGGTTCGCTCCGGCAACCGTCAACAGAGGCAATGCCGCAGCCATCTGAGCAGCCGTCGTCGGAGAACCGTCGATATCGAGCGCGTGGATGTCGAGGAATTCGTACTCGTTCTGAAGCACGCGGGCGAACGCCCAGAGGCCGGCATTGACGCCGTCGCTTGCAACCGCCGCTCCCACCGTCCGGCTGGCGATCGGCGCGCCGCCGGGGGCAACGAGTACGAGACGGGGCCGCTTGTCATCGGCGGGCTCGGTGCCGCCGATGTGCTGGCGCAACGCTTCGGCAAATGTGCCGAGCACGAGGATCTGCGTTTGCAGAGAGGCGGAATCGTCGGTGCGCGACGCAGCCGTCGTCGCGGCAAGGAAGACTGCACGAAGCGGTTGGTCTCCCAGGGCCTCGAAGGCCTGCAGAAGCACGACCTTGTCCGCGGACGCGTCGCCGGTCAGGCTGACGCGAACAGCTGAATCAGAGGGCTCGTGCTGTTCATGCCCAGCGGTCTCCAGCAGCAGGTAGGGGCCGGAAGCCGGCACCGCAGCGCCGACGGCGGCCGTTGCCGCGCCGCGCGCTTCGACCAGGATGACGTTGCCGCTTGCACATTCACGGTCGGCAATATCGATGTCGCGCAGGTCGAGATCGCCAAGACATTTCTGCCAGTGCGGGACCGCTGCCAGGTTGCCGATCGGGAATTCCGCCGTCTGGCTGTGCGCGAACCAGCCTTCCGACAGGCCAAGCGCGAAATCGTTGAACAGCGAAGGCGCACTGACGGCGGCAATCAGTCCGCCCGTATCGCGCAGCGCGGTCCGCAGCGCCGTGCGAACGGCGACATCGTCCTCGATCAGGCCATAGAGCGCGTCGGAGGCGCTGACGGCAAGGTCGAAGGACGCAAGCGTTGCGAGCTCACCCTTCTTGAGGATGCGCACATGGGCGTCGTTTTCGAAGGCGAGCTCGAGGCCCCGCTGGGCGTTGTCGCGTGCTTCGAAGACGGTAAGGCTTGCGCCATGCTTCTCGGTAAGCGTTGCCAGCCGCCGGGTGAAGCCAGCGGATACGCTGCCGATTTCGACGATGCGCAGACGCGCTCCGGCCGGCTGCGTTGCCAAGACCTTTTCAAGGGCCGCGAGCACGTGGGTCATCCGTTGGCGGCTTGCCTCCGAATGAACGGCCTGATGGTCAAGCGTGGCGTCGCTGATGAAGCTCGAGCCGGAGTTCGCTTCGTCGCCGGCCTGCAGCGCTTCGATACGGGCGAGCGCTTCCGCGTAGGCGTTGTTGATCAGCACGGCCTCGACGGCACGGTCGGGCCGCTCGCCGTAAAGCTCGCTCAGAATTTCGGGCACGCTCGGCAGGGTGTATTCCTGCGCGACGGTCCAGACGCCATCCTTGTGCTGGCTGATCCCGGCATCCTCCAGCACATAGAGGCAGCTCGTCAGGAAACACTGGAAGGCGAAATCGCCAGGCAGGTTGCCGCCCTTAATCGTCGAGCGTCCCTTGGCGAGCTTGAGAGCGATCTCCTGGCAGGCGCGGTAGATGGCTGCATTGAACAAGAGCGTTGCATTGTCGACGCCGGCCTCGCCGGCAGCCGGCATGGCGATCGACACCGGCACCAGGCTGTTGCGCTGAAGACCTGGCAGGGCGGCTTCCGATTGCACCGCCTCGTAGTGGAAGGACAGCGCATCGAGCGTCTTGTGCTTGCGCAGATAGGTGCGGCGGAAGCGGCAATCCTCGAAATGGGCGATCGGTTCGCCGGACTGGCCGAAGAAATGGAACTTCGCCTTGATCGAATTGGCGCTGACGCGCTCGATCTCGATCATGGCGCGGGCGATCGGCAGGCCGCCGTTGACGACCCGCACCGAGCCGAAACGGACCGGAATGTAAGGCGCGCCGCTCTTGTCGCCGGTGAACCGGTCGAAGAGTGCCACCAGCCCGTGGAAGGTCGCATCGACCGAAATCGGGTTCAGCGCATAGCTGACGAGCGGATGTCCCGTGGCGTCGGCTGTCTTCAGTTCGACGTCGACCAGCCGGTCGCCGTAGGCAACCGCCTTCGCCAGCAGCTGGAAGCGCGGGCCATAGTCGAGACCGAATTGCCGCGCCGTTTCGTAGGCGCGGGCAGGGCCCACCGTTGCCGTCTTCGCGAGGCCCGCAAGCGACGGATAGGCGCGCTCTTCCGCCGGCAACGGCTTGCGGCAGCGGGCAACCGCATGCACGGCCCAGTCGTCTTCCGAAAGCCGTTCGCGCGAGCGAATCTCGATGTCGCCGGTCTCCGGTGACATAACCGTCGACAGCTCCATGATCTTCGTGTCGCTGAGCTCCAGCGGCCGGACGATTTCGAGATTGGTGACCTCGACTTCGTCACTGCCATAGAACTGCTGCGCCGCGGCAACGGCGATTTCGATGAAGCCGCTGCCCGGCAGGATCGCCTTGCCGTCGACAACGTGTTCGGCAAGGTCCGGGAAGAGGTGGGCGTCGATATGGTTCTTCCAGCTGCCGCTGTTCGGATCGCTGCGCCAGCCGGTCAGGCGGTAGGGCCGAGCGGTCCGGCCGAAAAGGTCGGTGGCATCGGTCGTTGCTGCCGGGCGCAGTTCGACAGGCTCGAAGGGCAGGCTTGGCAGGGCGATCGAGGCATTACGCTTGCCGAAGACCCGGGTCGTGTCGACCACGGCGCCATGCGCGACGGCACGCGCCATGGCGGCCGAAATCGGATCCTGGCCGCTTTCGGCGACGTCTCTGAGCAGCGTGGGCACCACCATGCCGGGAGCCGCGGCCTGTTTGATCGTCTCCTTGACGTAGGAGGAGAGGATCGGGCGCGGCGAGATTTCGATGAACAGGCGGCAGCCCATTTCGATCGCGGCTTCTGCAGCCGCCTGGAAGCGGACCGGCTCGCGGACGTTTTTCCACCAGTAGTCCGGATCGAGCTGCGTGCCCTCGAGCGCGGCGCCTGTGACCGTCGAGAGATAGGTGAGTTCCGTACGACGTGGCGCGATGTCCGGGATGTCCGAGAGGAAGGCGTCCTTCGCCCGGTCGATGATCGGGTGGTGGAACGGGTAATTGATGTCGAGGATCTGGACCGGGATCTTCGCCTTGCGGGCGGCATCGCGGAAGGCCGAGATCTGCTCGGCCGGACCCGAGATCGTCACGGAATTGTGGGCATTGACTGCAGCGACACAGAGTTCGTCCAGACCACGCGCTTCGGCAAAGGCACGGGCGGCTTCCTCGCCGAGCATGACGGCGGCCATGGTGCCGTGGCCGGCAAGCAGGTCCTGGTGCAGCGAGCGCTTGGCGACGATCGAAACGGCATCGACGAGCGAGAGCGCGCCGGCCGCGTAGGCGGCGGCAATTTCGCCGACGGAATGGCCGAAGACGGCGACCGGCTTGATGCCCATGGCAACCAGCGAGTCCGACAGGGCGGCCTGCACGGCAAACAGCAGCGGCTGGGCGATCTTGGTGTCGGCCAGTTTCTTGTCGAGGTCGGGATCGGAAAGGAGATTGGTGAGCGTGATGTCGGAATGGAACTTGAACAGTGCGCTGACCGAGGTGAAACACTGGCGGAAATGCAGGTTTTCGCGGAAGGCTTCCACGCCCATGCCGGCCCACTGCGAGCCGTTGCCCGAAAAGACGAAGGCGACCTTGGCGTCGCGCGCGACGGCCTCGCCGATCTCGCCGATACCGGAGCCCGGCTTTTCCAGGTGGCTCGCGATCGCGCGCACAATATCCTCGGGCTGATCGCTGCGCGCCGCAAAACGATGGCGCATATGGGTGCGGTTGGCACCCGATGCGGCGATCATCGCGCGCGCTTCGCCCTTGGAAGCATGGGCGAAAGCCGTCTTGTAGTCGCTGAGAAGCGCCTCCAGGCTCGACGCCGTATGGGCGCTCGCCAGGAAAACATGTCCGGAAGACGACGGGTTTACGGCCTTTTCATCGGCTGCCGGTTCGGGGTCGCTGATGACGACATGCGCGTTGGCACCGCCGAAGCCGAAGGAGTTGATACCGGCGAGGCGCGCGCGCTTGCCGCGCAGAAGCTCGATCGGGTTTGCCGTGACGCGCACGTTCAGGCCGTCGAAGTCGATATGCTCGTTCGGCGTGTCGAAATGCAGCGAAGCCGGCAGGTAGTTGTTTTCGAGCGCCATCACGGCTTTCAGCATGCCGAAGAGGCCGGAGGCCGGTTCGGTATGGCCGATGTTCGACTTGATCGAGCCGATCGGCACCGGAGCGCGGCGCTTGGCGCCGATGACCGTTCCGATCGACCAGACCTCGGCCGGGTCGCCGACCTTGGTGCCGGTGCCGTGACCTTCGACGAAGGCCACCTGATTGGCGTCGATGCCGTTTCCTTCGTAGATTGCCCTCAGCAGATTGGCCTGGGCTTCGCGCGACGGCAGCGAAATGCCGTTGGTGCGCCCGGCCGAATTTACGCCGGTCGCGACGATGCGCGCATAGCTGCGGTCTTTCTCCCGCCGCGCCCGGTCGGAACGGCGCAGCACGAAGACCACGCCGCCTTCGGCGCGCACGTAGCCGGCGCCGTCATTGTCATAGGCGCGGCAGAGGCCTTCCGGCGACAGCATGCGCGCCTGGGCGAAGCCGACGAAAGGCAGGGGGTGGGCAAGAATGTTGACGCCGCCGACGATGGCCGTGTCGATCTCGCCCGATGTCAGTGCCCGCATCGCCTGGTCGAGCGCGACCAGCGAGGAGGAACAGGCGGTGTCGACCGTCATGCTCGGGCCGCTGAGACCGAAGATGTGCGAGATGCGGTTCGAGACGATCGACAGCGTGTTGCCGGTCATGAAATAGGGCCCGGCCGCCGCCGGATCCTCGACGGTCAGGTTGGCGTGATCGAGGCTCGATGCGCCGATATAGACACCGACGTTTTCGCCATGCAACGACGTTGCCGAGATGTTGGCGTCTTCAAGCGCGCGCCAGGCGAGCTGGAGCAGCACGCGCTGCTGCGGGTCCATATACATGGCCTCGCGCTGCGACATGCCGAAGACGGCCGGATCGAAATCGTAGAGCTGATCCAGAACGCCGGCCGCGAAGGAATAGGTTTTCCCCTGGGTGCCCATGACGGGATGCCAGAATCGCGCGACGTCCCAGCGATCCGATGGAATGCTGGTGACGGTGCACTTGCCCTGACGTAGAAGTTTGAACAACGCCGAGGGCGATTCTGCTCCAGGGGCGAGGCATGCACGCCCAATAATCTCAACAGCCATGTATGATCGAACGCTCTAAAATGCCGTTAAAGTTGCACCTGCGATTGCGCAGCGGAGGTCGAAATGCAATCGCCAATCGTCATGCTTCCGGGCTATCCCCAGCTATATTCGTTCCGCCTCATTAGTCAGCTTTTAACTTAAAGTCCCTAGCTTTCAACCCCAAAGACTGAAGATATACACGCTGTCAACGCCAGTCCAAGTCGGATGGGGCGACAAACCACGCTCAAGGTATCGAAGGTATGACCAGAAAGACGCGGGCTCAAATAAATTGCCCGTCTTGGTCTTGGGGTGACTTGTTGTGGGACGGCGATTGTGCTTTTCAGAGACCGGCGAATTCCCTGCCGGGAGATGATGCGGTGCAGAACTATGAGCAAAATCATGGCTGTGCCGAATGTGGAGTGTCGTAGTTGAAACGAGTCAGTGCCCTTCTGCTTTGTTCCGCCCTCGTCGGATGCCAGGCTGTGCCTGGTGAAGGGCCGCTGGCCGGAGCGATCGTCAAGGACGCCGGCCAGTCCGGTGCCGAAATCGGCCGCCAGAACGCGACCGTCTTCGACATCGTCGATGTGGACGGCCGCTCGGCGCGCCTCGTCTCCGACTATGTCTCCTCGACGTTGAACCGCCGGTTCGGCGTTGGCGGCGGTGTAGGCCGGGTCGTGATCGGCGTCGGTGACGCACTGAAAGTTTCGATCTTCGAAGCCGGCAGCGACGGCCTGTTTTCGACGCAGGATTCCAAGCAGACCAGCATCGATCTCGTCGTTCAGCCGGACGGCAAGGCGGCGATCCCCTATGTTGGTCCGGTTCGCTTTGCCGGCCTGACGCTGGAACAGGCGCGCCAGGAAATCCTGGAAGCGCTGAAGCAGAAGGCCGTCGAGCCGGACGTGATCGTCACCAGCATGAGCACCGCGTCGCGCAACGTCACGGTTTCGGGCGCCGTCGGTAGGTCGTCGGTGGTGCCGCTCAGCCTCGTCGACGAGACGATCAACGAGGTCATCGCCAAGGCCGGCGGTCCGGTCGCGCAGCCCTACGAAACCTTCGTCACGCTGGTGCGCGGCAAGAAGACCGGAACGGTTCTCCTGAAGTCGATCATCGACAACCCGTCGGAAAACATCCACGTCAAGCCGGGCGACCAGATTTTCGTGACGCGCGATCCGCGACGTTTCACGATCCTCGGTGCGGTCAAGGCCAACCAGCGCGTCGAGTTCGGCGCCAACGATCTCAATTTGCTCGAGGCCATGGGGCTTGCCGGCGGCGGTGCGGACTACACGCTCGACATGAAGGGCTACTTCATCTTCCGCTACGAAGAGCCCGATGTCGTGATGAGCCTGCTCGGCCAACAGCGTTTCAACGAAATGCTGCGCAAGGGCATGAAGACCGACAACGTCGGCCGCTACCCGATCGTCTACCGCTTCGACATGAGCAAGCCGGACAGCCTGATCGTCGGTCAGACCTTCCCGATCAAGAACCGCGACGTCATCTACGCCTCGCGTCACCCGTCGGTCGATTTCTCGAAGTTCCTGAACTTCGTCGCTCAGCCGGTGGGCATCGCCAATTCCGGCTTCTCGATCGCCGACAACATCAACAGTCTCGGAAACTGATCGATTTCGATCGCATTCGATTAAGGGCGTCGGGCTTGGACCGGCGCCCTTTTTGCTTATCTGTCTTCCCGATTTCGGATGGATGCGGAACTGGCTTGTCGCCGCTCAAATTCTGTGATTGATCTTGGACTTAAATCGATTTTGGTGATCGATGAGGATTGATCGGCCAAGAGGTGAATGATGGCGGATAAAGCGTTGATCGTCGTGGATGTGCAGAACGATTTCTGCCCGGGCGGAGCGCTCGGTGTTGCCGGCGGCGACGAGATCGTGCCGATGATCAACGGCCTGATTGGCCGCTTCGAGCATGTGGTGCTGACCCAGGATTGGCACCCGGCCGGCCACTCCAGCTTTGCCTCCAGCCATCCCGGCAAGAGCCCGTTCGAGATGATCGCCATGCCCTACGGCGCGCAGACGCTTTGGCCGGATCATTGCGTCCAGGGCAGCGCCGGCGCTAATTTCCATCCGGCGCTCGAATGGACCCGCGCCGAGCTTTTGATCCGCAAGGGTTTCCGGCCTGAGATCGACAGCTATTCCGCCTTCTTCGAAAACGATCGCCGCACGCCGACAGGCCTTTCGGGCTATCTCAAGGATCGCGGCATCAGGAAGGTGACGCTCTGCGGCCTTGCGACGGATTTCTGCGTCGCCTTCTCCGCCATCGACGCGGTTGCGCAGGGGTTTTCGACGACCGTCATTCTCGACGCCTGTCGAGGCATCGATCTCAACGGTTCGCTTCAGGCCATGATCACGCGCATGCGTGATGCCGGCGTCGAGCTGAACTAGACGAGATGATCTAGCCTCGCCCAAGGGGAAGGAGCAATTTCACCGATGACGAAGACCGATATCGCCAGGCGCGTCTACAATCATGCCTGGAAGCTCGATCCGATCGTGCGCAGCCTGCTGGACACGGATTTCTACAAGCTCTTGATGCTGCAGATGATCTGGCAGCTCTATCCGGATGTCGACGCGACTTTCTCGCTGATCAACCGGACGAAGACGGTGCGGCTTGCCGACGAGATCGACGAGCAGGAACTGCGCGACCAGCTCGATCATGCGCGCGAGCTGCGCTTTTCCAAGAAGGAAATGATCTGGCTTGCCGGTAATACGTTCTACGGCCGCAAGCAGATCTTCTCGCCGGAGTTTCTTGGCTGGCTCGCCAAGTTCCGCCTGCCGGACTATGAGCTGAAGCGCAGCGACGGCCAGTTCGAGCTGACCTTCCGCGGCCGCTGGGCGGAGACCACCATGTGGGAGATCCCGGCGCTGGCGATCATCAACGAGCTGCGATCGCGCTCGGCGATGAAGGGCCTCGGTCCCTTTACCCTCGACGTGCTCTATGCCCGCGCCAAGGCAAAGATGTGGTCCAAGGTCGAGCGCCTGCGGCAGTATCCGAACCTCAGGATTTCCGACTTCGGCACGCGCCGCCGGCACAGCTTCCTGTGGCAGCGCTGGTGCGTCGAGGCGCTGAAAGAAGGGATCGGAAGCTCGTTTTCGGGTTCCAGCAACGTGCTGCTTGCCATGGATACGGATCTGGAAGCGCTCGGCACCAACGCGCATGAGCTTCCGATGGTGGCCGCAGCCCTTGCCCGCAACGACAAGGAGCTGGCTCAAGCACCCTACAAGGTGCTGCAGGACTGGAACCAGCTCTATGGCGGCAATCTCCTGATCGTGCTGCCGGATGCCTTCGGCACGGCGGCATTCCTGCGCGATGCACCCAAATGGGTGGCGGACTGGACGGGCTTTCGGCCGGACAGCGCGCCGCCGATCGAAGGCGGTGAAAAAATCCTCGCCTGGTGGAAGAAGATGGGCCGCAACCCGCGCGAAAAGCTCCTGATCTTCTCCGACGGTCTCGACGTCGACACGATCATCGAGACCTACCGGCATTTCGAGGGGCGCGTGCGCATGAGCTTCGGCTGGGGCACCAACCTCACCAATGATTTTGCCGGTTGTGCCCCGACGGAAATCAGCGGCCTCAACCCGATCTCCATCGTCTGCAAGGTCAGCGAAGCCGACGGCCGGCCGGCGGTGAAGCTCTCCGACAACCCGCGCAAGGCGACCGGCGATCCGGCCGAGGTCGAGCGCTACCTCAAGTTCTTCGGCTCCCAGGATTTCGTCGAGCAGGCCGTCAAGGTCTGACCGCCAAGTAACGCCGAAGTCAAACGACGCCGAGTGTTGAGCATTCCTGAAAAAAAAAGAAACCGGCAAAAGCCGGTTTCAAAAGGGGATCAAAGATGTTGCGATTGTCCATCATCGCGATGTCAAATCTGGCAGTGGATTCTTAAGGTTGTGTTAAGATGCCAACCTGCCGTTGCATTTTGCTTCTCTAGAATACGAACATGTAGAGAAGGATGATGACGATGAGCGGCACGCCCATGAGCCAGAGTACGATGCCTTTCATTGAAGAGCCTCCGCGTTGCTGCCTTTGAAGCGGTAACGCGACACCGCGAAATACGTTCCCGATGTCGGCCCGGCACCGGGTGTCAATTCATCGCTCGAAACTGGAGCTCTCCCTTGTTCAGGAAGCAGGTCTTGTCAAAAAGCCGGAGATCCACCGGGTTTGGCAGACGGATATCGTGAATGTCGGGAAACGGCTTTTCTGTCGCCTCGTAGGCCCGGTCGATCTGCGAAATGAAGACGAAGATCAAGCCGCGTTCCCGCGCAAAAGACCTTAGGGTGCGGATCTGGTCGCCAAGCGCGGGGTTCTCGCGCCTCTGGTCGAGAAGCTGGAGATAGTCCACGACAACCAGCGTACCGCGCGCTGCCGACGCCAACTTGCCGACGATATGGTCGGCGCTGATCGTGTCGGAGCAATCGATCTCGAAGAGCGTCGCAAATCGGGCATAGTCCGCTCCAATGGCCGGAAAACGATCGATCACGTCCCTGACCGTATATTCCAACGTGAAGAAGAAGGCTTGATGCCCCGACCTCATCGCATCGACGGCAAGCTCGAGACTTTTCAGCGTCTTGCCCTGACCGGGCCGGGCGCCGAGAAGAACGAGATCCCCGGGCTTCAGCCGCGCAAGCAGTGCGCCATCGGGTCTTGCGGCGGCATGCCTAGCGGCAAGCAGGCTCCAGCTCGCGCAGCCCTCGCGCACGGCAATGCGATCGAGAGCTTCATGCAGCGGAACTCCCAGATCGCGGGACAGGCGCTTTGCTTCGCGCTTCAAATGATAGATGGGCGCAGACAACGTCATCGGTAACCTCCTGATGCGAGCGATCTTCGCACTCCCTCCTTATGCTCAATGCCCGAACAGTCGGTTCGATGATGAAAATGCCCCGTATGAAATCTACTTTCCCGATTGGAGGGGGGGAGGCGTGGGCGCGCCCGAATCGGAGGATAGCGCAGATGCTGGCCGAGGTGAATTGACCCCTGTGGTGCCCGAAATCGAGGCAAGGGCTGAGGGCGTCGGTCGACACCGGCGAAGCGGCAGCTTAGCGGGGGAGCAGCGCCGACGAAACCCGGCGAGGCATCACGACCAGTTCGTCAGGATCAAGGGTCTGATTGTCTTGGAAGAAAACTGGTGCTGCTAGAGAGATTTGAACTCTCGGCCTCTCCCTTACCAAGGGAGTGCTCTACCCCTGAGCTATAGCAGCATCTGGCGGCCGGTTTGTGTGTCAGCCGCATCAAGCGAGGGGGCTATTGCCATAGGTGAGCGGGGAGTGCAAGCCGGAATTCGAAGTTTTTCGTGAAGAGCTGTGAGAAAAGTCCTCGCCGCTTCCGAAGCCCCTGGTTTTGCGCTAAGGCATGGACATGCAAACAGACGACAAAGAAGACGGCAAAGCCGCGCCTGCGCCTGACGAACGGCAGGCCGAGGGCAAGGTGCGCCGGGAAAAGAAGAAGGATACGACCGAGGCGGACCTGAAAAAGGCGCGTCTTGCCAGGAACTTGCGCGACAACCTCATGCGCCGCAAGCAGCAGATGCGGGCGCGCCGATCCGGCGCCGCCGATGACGTCAGCGGTCTTCCTGCCGCAAAAACGGACGAATCCCAAGATTAGTACCGACGGGAGGCGGCATTCGTCGCTTCGTTCCTATTTTGCCGCTGGCGTGACCATCGGGTGTTCGACTGCACTATTCCGTAAATCGGGCCCGATCGAGAAGGGAGGCTGTGCAGCGACTTAAATGTTACAGCGCCAGGCGTCTAAAGGGATGCGCGGCGTTCAAGGCACTTCTAATTTCGCGGCGTCTCCACTAAAGAGGCGCCTTCAGACAATATCGGATTATTTTGGAAAGGCGGGCCAAGCCCGTTCAAGAGGCCTCATGGATCGCATCAGGATTGTAGGCGGCAACAAGCTTAACGGCGTCATCCCGATTTCGGGCGCCAAGAACGCGGCCCTGCCGCTGATGATTGCGTCGCTTCTGACCGACGACACGCTGACGCTCGAAAACGTGCCGCATCTGGCCGACGTCGAGCAGCTGATCCGTATTCTCGGCAACCATGGCGTCGACATCTCCGTCAACGGCCGCCGCGAGCGCCAGGGCGAGAGCTACGCCCGCACCATCCATTTCACCTGCCGCAACATCGTCGACACGACCGCCCCTTATGAGTTGGTCTCGAAGATGCGCGCGAGCTTCTGGGTGATCGGCCCGCTTCTCGCCCGCGAAGGTAAGGCACGCGTATCGCTGCCCGGCGGCTGCGCCATCGGCACGCGTCCGGTCGATCTCTTCATCGAGGGCCTGCAGGCGCTTTCCGCCAACATCGAGATCGACGGTGGTTACGTCAATGCGACGGCGCCCGCGGGCGGCCTGATCGGTGCGCGCTACACGTTTCCGAAAGTATCGGTCGGCGCGACCCACGTGCTGATGATGGCAGCGACCCTTGCCAACGGCACCACGGTGCTTGGCAACGCCGCGCGCGAGCCTGAGGTCGCCGACCTTGCCAACTGCCTCAACGCCATGGGCGCCAAGATTACCGGCCAGGGCACGTCGACGATCACGATCGAGGGCGTTCGCTCGCTCTCCGGCGCCCGTCACCGCGTTCTTCCTGACCGCATCGAGACCGGCACCTATGCCATGGCTGTCGCGATGACCGGTGGCGACGTCATTCTCGAAGACACCGACATGGCGCTGCTCGACACGGCGCTGGAAGCGATCCGCCGCGCCGGCGCCGAGATCACCGAGACCAACAGCGGCATCCGTGTCGTGCGCAACGGCGCCGGCATCAAGCCGGTCGATATCGTCACCGACCCCTTCCCGGGCTTCCCGACCGACCTGCAGGCGCAGTTCATGGGTCTGATGACCATGGCGAAGGGCACCTCGCACATCACCGAGACGATCTTCGAGAACCGCTTCATGCACGTGCAGGAGCTGGCCCGTCTCGGCGCAAAGATCTCGCTCTCCGGCCAGACGGCCAAGATCGAGGGTGTCAGCCGGCTGAAGGGCGCGCCTGTGATGGCGACCGACCTTCGCGCCTCAGTCTCGCTCGTCATCGCCGGTCTTGCCGCCGAAGGCGAGACGATGGTCTCGCGCGTCTATCACCTCGATCGCGGCTTCGAGCGGCTCGAAGAGAAGCTTACCCGTTGCGGCGCGCACGTCGAGCGCGTCAGCGACTGATTTGATCGGTTGCGCCTGATACCGTTGCGGTTTCAGGCGCAACATCCTATGTCCATTTCAATTGTGGCACGGCAAGATGTGCGGCGAAACGAAAGGAATGGATGGCATGACCGGATTGAAGCTGCTGGCGCTCGACGAGGAGGATCTCGCTGTCGTCTCCGCCCATGTCCAGGATGCCGTGTTCAAGGTATCGGGCCTGGAATACGATGCCCGCCGTAAGCAGTTTTCGCTCGTCGTCAATCGCTTCGTCTGGGAGACGGCTGAGGGCAAGCGTCGTTCCTTCGAGCGTCGGCGTGCGCTCCTCCTGTTCAAGCGGGTAAATGCAGTTCGCTCCGTCGGCTTCGACCGACGCGATGGCGAGGCGGTTCTTGACCTGTTGGCGCTGAAGTTCACGGTAGAGGGCGAAGGCCCGGAAGGCACGCTGGAACTGGTTCTGGCCGGTGACGCCTCGATTGCGCTTGACGTCGAATGCATCGAAACGCAGCTTGCGGATACCGGCGGCGCGTGGGAAACCGCTTTCAAGCCCAAGCATCCGGAAGGTGCGTGAGCCCGCGCTCCGAACGAGGCATATGACACTGGCATACAAGGACTTTCGTTTTGGCAATCAGGCTCAATTTTCTCGACGGTGACTTCGAACAAGAGTTCGCGTCATTCCTGACGACCAAGCGCGAGGTGTCCGAGGACGTCAATGCGGTGGTCAAGGCGATCATCGATGACGTGCGGGTGCGTGGTGACGCAGCGCTCGCCGACTATTCCAAGCGCTTCGACGGTATCGATTTTTCGACCACTCCAATGGCCGTCAGCGCCGCGGAGATCGATGCGGCAATCCAGGCGGTTGAGCCGGAAGTGCTGGGCGCGCTCAAGGTCGCAGCCACCCGCATCGAGGCGCACCATGCCCGCCAGCGCCCGAAGGACGATATCTATGAAGACGCCATGGGCGTTGGCCTCGGCTCGCGCTGGACGGCCGTCGATGCCGTCGGCCTCTACGTGCCGGGCGGCACCGCGAGCTATCCGAGCTCGGTGCTGATGAACGCGCTGCCGGCAAAGGTCGCCGGCGTTCCCCGCATCGTCATGGTGGTGCCGGCAACGGGCGGCAAGATCAACCCGGCGGTGCTCGCCGCGGCAAGGCTTGCCGGCGTCGAGGAAATTTACCGCATCGGCGGCGCGCAGGCTGTGGCCGCCCTTGCCTACGGCACGGAGACGATCGAACCGGTCGTCAAGATTGTCGGCCCGGGCAATGCCTATGTGGCCGCCGCCAAGCGCCAGGTTTTCGGCACGGTCGGCATCGACATGATCGCCGGACCCTCCGAGGTGCTCGTCATCGCCGACAGGCACAACGATCCGGACTGGATCGCCGCCGATCTGCTTGCCCAGGCCGAGCACGACGTCGGCGCCCAGTCGATCCTGATCACCGACGATGCGGAATTCGGCCAGGCAGTCGAGGATGCGGTCGAACGGCAGTTGAAGACCCTGCCGCGGGCTGAAACCGCTTCGGCGAGCTGGCGCGATTTCGGCGCCGTCATTCTGGTGCCCGACCTCGAAAAGGCCGTGCCTCTGGCAAACCGCATTGCCGCGGAGCATCTCGAGCTGGCACTGGCCGACCCTGAGCCGATGGTCGCCAGGATCCGCAATGCCGGCGCGATTTTCGTCGGACGCCATACGCCCGAGGTTATCGGCGACTATGTCGGCGGCTCCAATCACGTGTTGCCGACCGCCCGTTCGGCCCGCTTCTCCTCCGGCCTCGGCGTGCTCGACTATATGAAGCGTACCTCGATCCTGCGCCTTGATGCCGAGCAGTTGCGGATCCTCGGGCCGGCGGCGATCGTGCTTGCCAAGTCCGAGGGCCTTGAGGCCCATGCGCGCTCCGTCGCCATTCGCCTCAATCTCGGGGATGCTGGATGAAGGCGGACCGCAATCAGCGTCTCTGCGATGTCGTTCTGGACGAGACCATCGGCCGCTCGACCCCTGACGTGGAGCATGAGCGCGCGGTTGCGATTTTCGACCTGCTGGAAGAGAACCTGTTCGAGCCGGCCGGCCACCCCGGCGGCCCCTACAGGCTTAATCTCTCGCTCGTCGACGCCAAGCTGGTCTTCGCGATCTCGACCGAAAAGGGCGACGATGTCGCGACCCATATCCTCTCGCTGACGCCGTTTCGACGGATCGTGAAAGACTATTTCATGATCTGCGAAAGCTATTACGAGGCGATCCGCTCGGCGACGCCGAGCCAGATCGAGGCGATCGACATGGGGCGTCGCGGCATTCACAACGAGGGTTCGCAGACCCTGATGGATCGCCTCTCCGGCAAGATCCGGCTGGACTTCGACACCGCCCGACGCCTGTTCACGCTCGTCTGCGTGCTCTATTGGCGCGGGTAGGGCGGGGACCGGCATGACGGGAACCGAGGCACCGCACTTGAAAGCGCCCCGCTCGGTCCTCTTCATGTGCGGCATGAACGCCATCCGCTCGCCGATGGCCGAGGCCCTTGCCAAGGCGGCGCTGCCACAGGGAACCTATGTCGCTTCCGCGGGCGTGCGACATGGCGAACGCGACCCCTTCGTCGACGTGGTGATGGCCGAAGTGGGCTTGAGCCTCGGCCGCCACCAGCCGCACACGCTCGACGAGTTGGAAGACGACTATTTCGACCTCATCGTCACGCTGGCGCCGGAGGCGCATCACAAGGCGCTCGAATTGACGCGCTCCATGGCCGTCGACGTGGTCTACTGGCCGACGCCGGATCCGACGGTTGCTGCCGGCACGCGCGAGCAGATCGTCGATGCCTATCGCGCCGTGCGCGATCATCTGTCGACGCTGATCAATCATCGGTTGGTTGGCTCCAGGAAGCCGGAAAACCCCTGAGAGTGCTGCGGAAAATCCGCGCGCGGTCCCCAGTCTCCGTTGCTTCCATGGCGGCTGAAATCCCGATCGATTTAAGACTAGAGACATGGAGCGGTACGAAGTGCTATAGCGGCTTCGCGCTTCTGATCCGACGCGCGGCGCAGTAGCCCGTCACAAAAGCGCAAAAGCCGGTCTTAGATGGTTCACAAATCCTCGTCGATTGTGTAGTTTCCGGCGAATTTTTCGGGATACCTGACGGTTCCCTAAACAAAGATAGAAAGAACAGTCCTACATGGCGAAAGAAGAAGTCCTTGAATTTCCGGGCGTGGTCACCGAATTGCTTCCGAATGCGACCTTCCGCGTGAAGCTCGAAAACGAGCATGAGATCATCGCGCACACGGCTGGCCGCATGCGCAAGAACCGCATTCGCGTGCTTGCCGGCGACAAGGTTCTCGTTGAAATGACCCCGTACGACCTCACCAAGGGCCGTATCACCTACCGCTTCAAGTAAGCCGCTCCGGCTCTTAGCAATTCCTGGAGCATTTCCGCTTCTTCTTCGAATCGCGAAAACGCTCTAACCTTTGGTTGGATTGCAATTTCAGACGTAAACCGCCTACCCGCATTTTGCTGGAATTGCTCTGGAGTGACGGCTCGTTCCGATGACAGTGGCCAAGAAACTGATACTGGCGTCCGGTTCGCCGCGTCGCGTCGAGCTTCTGGCGCAGGCGGGCATCGAGCCCGCGCGCCTGATGCCGATGGATCTCGATGAGACGCCGAAGCGTGCCGAACATCCGCGTTCGCTCGCAAGGCGCCTGTCGGCCGAAAAGGCGCGGGCAGCCCTGGCTGCGGTCAAGGGTGAAGCCGGCTGGGACGGAAGCTACATCCTGGCGGCCGATACGGTCGTCTGCGTTGGCCGGCGTATCCTGCCGAAGCCGGAACTCGTCAGCGAAGCGTCGAGCGCGCTGCATCTCTTGTCCGGCCGCAGCCACCGCGTCTATACCGGCGTCTGCTTGATCACCCCTGACAAGACCGTGCGCCAGAAGGTGGTCGATACCAAGGTGCGCTTCAAGCGCCTCTCAGGCTTCGATATTGAGAGCTACCTCGCCTCGGGCCAATGGCGCGGCAAAGCGGGCGGCTACGGCATCCAGGGCATCGCCGGCAGCTTCGTGGTCAAGCTCGTCGGCTCCTACAGCAACGTCGTCGGCCTGCCGCTCTATGAAACCGTCAGCCTACTTGTCGGTGAAGGCTACGACGTGCACAATCGTTGGCTGGAAGGCTGAAGCCAGTGACCGACGATACGAAGAAAAGCGGTTCGAACGTCGCACCCCTGCGGGCGCCGCGGCCCTGTCCGGAATGCGGACGGCCGTCGCATCGGGAACACTATCCCTTCTGCTCCGATCGCTGCCGCAACGTCGATCTCAACCGCTGGCTCTCCGGCTCCTACGCCATTCCGGTTGCCGACGACGAAGCGAAGGCCGACGACGACGAGCGTTGACGCCCGTCCGCCAGTTGCGCCGAGCAGGGGCTCGGCATTTCCGACCACCTCTTGTCGTCTAAGTGTTCGCCGTCGCCCGGCGTCCCGGCCTCGTATGCGGCGATTGCTTAGGTTTTCGGGCGGTGTTTCCCGTGCGCACCGCGCAAGGGCGCGAGTGCGATCTCTCTGAATCCGTTTGATTTTTCGGTTTTTTCCACTGTCCACAGGATTCCGGTCAAAAAACTTTCATTTGCCGCTGGACACCGCCGAACAAGATGTTATAACCCCGCTCGCTTCCGGGGCACAAACAAGCGCCCCGAGGGTTCCGAGAGGAACCGCTGCCCGAAACGGCAGGATGCCCGGATAGCTCAGTTGGTAGAGCAGCGGATTGAAAATCCGCGTGTCGGTGGTTCAAATCCGCCTCCGGGCACCATTAATTTACAAGCAAAATCAAATGCTTACCCAAATTGACCGTGCAGCGAACGTGTTGCAACACGATGCAACACGCATCCAATGAAATCAATGCGTTACCACGTGTTGCAAATCACTCCATGCAACACGTGTGCAACACGAAAAGGCCGCCGGCTGGTGAGGCCGACGGCGCTGTGGTGGGCTTTGGATGGGTGACGGGCGACGGCACCTGTGAGATACCGCCACCCGCCCGACTCGATGGTCCAAGCACCGAGCCGCCCCGCGCGGGGGTCTCTGATAAAAGGCCGCGCTCGACGAAGAACGGAGCGCGGCAAGGCTGCGGAGGTGCCGCAGGGAAACTACTGTGGCTGCAACGCCTCGGCGGCGTGTCGCAGCGCATGGACTTGGAAGCATAGCTCGTCAAATCCAATCTGCTCGTGCAGAGCAATCTCGTGGAGATCCTCCATCGCGCGAACGTTACTGAAGACTTCGTTGAGGAGCGTCACCGCGATCTTGGCCATCATTTGAACGTTATAGATGTCTTCCGACCAAGGTTGGCGCGGGCGGCCTTTCTCGGCGCCCTGCGCTTTTTCTAAACCGGCTTCCCCGGTTGCGCGTCTTAATCTTAGTCCTTCTTCCGGTTCGTGAGCGATGGGAGGTACTACTCTTAATCTTGCTTTGGTGGTCATGTTGGTCTCCTCGTTGACTTGTTACCCTGTAATAGGTATTTGATACAGGGTGACAAATCCAAAGTCAACACCCCGTATCAATAATTTGTCACAGGGTAATAACTATGGATTCGGCTCAACTGAGGATGGCTCGCGCGGCCCTTAAAATCGGGGTTCGTGAACTCGCTTCACTGGCAGGCGTAACGACGGCCACAATCACGCGCTTCGAAAATGAACGTGGCGGCCTCAACCAGGCCACCAGCGCCAAGCTTAAGGCCGCTCTAGAGCAAGCCGGCATCATCTTTATCGCCCAGAACGGCAACGGCCCAGGCGTTCGCCTGCGTGACCGCCAGGCTTGACCGCGCCAATTGAAGCCCATAGCTTCCACATCGCGGCCGATTTCGTGCTGCACGATGGCGAGATTTGCGACGCCGTGCCAGTTCTTATTTACGGTCACCACAGGCTACCCGCACTGCAGAAGCGAGGCGAAGTCGCAGTTGAGTGCATCGTCTATGATGTCGACGATCTGCATGCTGAGTTAATGGAGATCGACGAGAACCTTGCTCGGTCTGAGCTGACACCGGCAGAAGAGAGCGCATACATTTTGCGGCGGCAGGCAATCTGGATGGAAATCAACGGGAAAAGTGAAACAACTTGTTCCACTTTACCGAAAACAGGACGAGGCAACAAACAGTTCGCTGCCGAAGTCGCCGAGGTTACCGGCGCAAGCAAGGTTGACATCAATCGAAAACTACGGCGCGCCCGCGAACTGGGCGATGATGTTTCCGCGATCGTCAACACGAGTTTGGACAGCGGCGTTGAAATGGATGCCCTTATCAAGCTGCCGCAAGATGAGCGCAAAGAACTCATCGATCGCGCCGCATCCGGCGAGCAAAAGCATCCGGCATCAGTGCCGGCGGCAACGTCTTTGCTCTTTCATGGAGGTGGCCATGGTGCCGACCATCCTCGACGGCCTGCTCACGCCCGAAGAAATCGCGCGTCGTATCACGACGTCCAGCGGTGTGCACGTGACGGCTCGCACGGTTTGGGAGAAAGCCAGACGCATCGGCGTCGGCAAGAAGATCGGCAGGGCTACGTTGGTAGCTGTCGAGGATATTCCGCTGCTCCTCAAGGAAGAAACCAAAGCAGAAAAACGCGAGCGCCTGATAAAGAAATCCAATAGGCCCGACGCACTTACCATGCTCCGCCAGGCTCGAAAGAAACGGGCGCGCGCCTAATGATGAATGATCCGCTCTCACAACTTCCCATGTTCGCTACCGA
Source organism: Ensifer adhaerens (assembly GCF_002007205.1). Taxonomy (GTDB): domain Bacteria; phylum Pseudomonadota; class Alphaproteobacteria; order Rhizobiales; family Rhizobiaceae; genus Ensifer; species Ensifer adhaerens_D. The sequence goes on along the minus strand of NZ_LAZS01000006.1, from coordinate 523,409 downwards.
CAAACAGCTTGCCGTCGCAATCGTCGGCAAAGATCGCGCTTCGATGTGGATCAAAGCGGTTGTTCCGCAACTGGAGCGCAAAGGTTTTCCGCGCATCGATCCGCTCCACGATGGGAGACCTGTGCCGCTCGTGCGGAAGTTCTACGATGGGTACTTTGGCATCACTGCCGGCTTCGCGGCGGCCGCTCCAGACGGCGAGGAAAGGCTGGGCCTGTGGAAGAGGGATCGCGTTAGGAAGCCCAAAAGCAAATGGGGAGATGCTGCGCCATGAATGACGCTCCCCGCCTTATAGGCCGCAAGGAAGCCGCCGATTACTGCGGCATATCACCGTCATGCTTCTCCATGTGGGTAGCAAGCCACAAGATGCCGCCGGCTGTGCCTGGAACCCGCAAGTGGGACCGTAGGGCGATCGATGCGAAGCTCGACGAGCTCAGTGGTCTCGGATCCTCCGCGGAGCCGGAAGACGCTTACGGCAAGTGGATGAGGGAGTACGGCGGGAAACAGGAAGCGCGCAAGGCATTCCGACCTCATCTCAAACTTAGGGAAGGGCCACGACGTGTTCTTGTGTTTATGGCCGAGCACCCGGAATGCGACACGATTGATCAGATCCGTGGGGCAGGGCAGCGGACAATAGACAAGCTCATGACCGAGGGCGCAGTGAAGTCGATCGGTATGGATGAAGCTGGCCAACGCCACTACGCGCTGACCAAATTGGGCAAGGAAGAAGCGGCCAGGCTTGAGCAATGGCTTTCCCCTTGACCACCACCCAGAGTCGAGCAAACATCCGCCGGCAACGGAGGGGCGACTCGATGTATTTTAGGATACTGGCCACGGCAGCAGTCGCCGTGGGCGTTTCGTCATGCGCAACAGGCGAGAGTATGTCGCGCATGAATACCTACAAATTCCCGGTCCATCACGTGAAGATGGCCGATGACACATACCGGGTCTACGACCACAAGACTGACAATTCTCTGATGGTCGCGCCGAGCCTCGGCAAGACCATGGCGATTGGCGCAGCCCAAGGCGCCACCCTTGGACTGGCCGATACAATGACGCCGGAACAGAAGCTCGAGGCGGCCGCCCAGCAGCATCTTGCGAATACTGGCCGCGGGGGCTGCAAGATCACGCGGGGTTATCTGCTGAGCAAGCCGCTTTATGAATTCTGGTTCGAATGCTCGACGGTGGCGTCGAAGGCGTAGCTACCGCAACGCGATGAGGGGTAGGCGCCCACCTTCTCTAGTACGTGTAGTCGCACAGGATCTGTCCGGCGTTCGAAACGGTAGCGGGGAACGAAGTCGCATACGCCGTGACGACGTCCTTGTAGAGGGTGTCGCGGATGGACCCATTCTTCGCTGCAGCCTCAACTTGAAACGCGTACGACGCCCGGCTGAAGCCTTCGACCGTGCAATCGCGGAAATTGAAGCCGTTTGCAGTCGCTGCGATGTAGACGGCAGCCGCGCCGGCGCTGCCGATCTTTGACATGTCATTGAATGTAGTGCCGATAAACTTCGTGTTCCGCCCCTGCAGGTTGACTGCCTGGGTGCGGCAGTTGCCGATGCGACCGCCGATGACCTTCGTGTCCCAGGCCCCGGTGCTAAGGAACATAGCGCAGTCGTCATTGCTACCCTGAGGATATGGGCTATCCATCGCACCAGAGGTGTTCGAGATGTCGCACCTGCTGAATTCCGTTCTGTAGGCCTTCTCGATCACAACCCCAATGTTGAGGGCGCGGTCGACTTCGAACTTCCGGAAGTCGCAGAAATTGGGCACGTCTGCGAGTGCGGTTGCCGAAGACGTGAGCTGTAGCCCTCGGTTGCAACCGAGCGCATAGAAGCCATCCGTGTGAACGCCTGCAACGCGACCGTCGACGATCAGGCCATAGGAGCCGGCGTTGTATGCCTGCACCGTGACCTCGTCGAACTTGACAATGTCAGTACGCCCCGATCCGGCCGGGTTGCTTCGGACGGTGACGCCGGCGCCCGTCGTTTGGTTCGGCATGTTGTAGTGCACAAGCTTATGGTAGACCGAATTCAAGTCTTCCCCATAAAAGCCGGCATAGCTGCCATCTGTCACAACGTCGTTGATGTTGACGACATTTGCCTTGATCGCCTTGATATCGATGCCCGACGTACGCGCACCGCCACCCGCATAGAGGTAAAGGTTTTCGAGTGTGACGTAATAGACCGGGTTCGTGCCATTGCCGATCAGGATCATGTCTCCTGTCGTGTTCAACCATTTCAGCCTGGCCTTGTCCCCCAAGCCCCGCACCTTCAGGTAGGAACCAGTGTATCCGGTTTTGTGGCAACTGATGGCCGTGCCGATCTTCCAATCGCCAGCCATGGGCGGCAGCCAGAGCGTGCCGCCGCCAGCAGTGATGAGCCGGTCGATCGCTGCATTGATCATTGGCGAGTGGTTTGTGTCGCTAGCCTGCGCACCCAGCATCTGCGGCGCCAGTCCGGTCCTATTGATGATCGCAGTGAGCGTTTCCGCATTGGCCATCTGATCGAGCGTCAGGCTGACGGTCTCGATCTCCTTCTTAACCTTCGCCGGGTTCATATTCCGGTTGGTTGCTGTGCCTGCCGTCGCCTCGGCATCACTCGCGTATGGATCCGGCGCCTGGATCGAGACCCAAGCCGAACCGGAATAGTACTTCATCACCTGAGACGTGGTGTTGAGGTAGAGGTCGCCCTGCTTCACCGCGCCGCCTTCCGGGTTCAGCGTCGGGTCTGCCGCGAGCGGGCCGTAATAGGTCGTCTTGAACTCGGCGAGTACAGCCTCAGCCGCAGCAACGATTGCCGCACTCGCCTGATCGCTGACCAGTCGGAAGGTCGTTCCGGAAACAATACCAAGCACGATCATGCCGGCGACTAGGCCGCCAGTCGCAATGTTGTTGCCAGAGTTCGTCTTGATCGTGAGAGCCGCGGCGCCGTTGAAGCTGATCGTTACCGGGCTGCCCGTGTTCGCCTCGAATATGTTCGTCCAGACAAGCGCGTTGCCGCTGACTGGGATGCTTGTCGTCGCCTGGATGGCGTTCGGCGTGCCCGCGCCGACGTCGCTCGCGATGATGAACGAGAATGGCAGGTCTGTTTTTCGCGACCATGAACCAGTACCTGGGGCACCGTTCTTGCCATAGACGCCGTTATTCGCCATTACCGGATCGTTGACGACCCAAGCTTGAGATTTGTCAGCGCGCGTGAGGTCCGCGTTCAGAAGCGCGAGGGTGTCGTAAACCAAGCCGCCATTCGAGGTGAAGGCACTAATAATCGCTTCGTAGCCGCCGAGAAGCTGGCGAATCTCCGATTTTCTTACCTTGTGGTTTCCCGACGAGGGAATTCCGTCGGTCGTATAGTCTCGATAGACTGTTGCGGCCGTAGCCATAGGATCTCCCATAAAAGAAAGCCCCGGCGCTAGCCAGGGCTGAAGAAACTAGATTTTGGGTTTTGGCGGCTTACTGGTCCAAGCCAGTGCCGTCGTCGAAGGTCGAGCCGTCGTCGAAAGTGACCGGGGCGCGGAACGCCGCGTACATCGTCAGCGCAGCGTCCGATAAAGCGATCATCGTAGGGCTGAATTTGGTGAGCGATATGTGCGCGCGGTCGTCACCCCGGCCAGGTGTCGCTACAAACAGCCCGCCATCCGAATGGCGGCGGCGAACCTGCGCGCGGCTGATGAGGAAGTCACCCACGTGGGCGTTGAAGGACGCCACTACATCGGATTTCTCCCCTTGGTGGCTGATGCGGCGCATGTTGAAGATTGAGACAGTTTTGGTCATGGTTTCTCACATAAGAAAAGCCCGCGAGGCGGGCTGGAATTGGGTGGGGAGGGCTAGAGGGCTAGCGCCACTCGCCGCCGGATTTTTCCGATTGGTATTTCGCCATGGTCGGCACCACCCGCTTGCCGGATTCGGATACGGCGACTTTGACGATGGTTCCTGACGCAGTCTGGATCCGCTGGTCCGCAATGTCTGCCATGCGGCCAGAGTCGTCCTGAAGAACGATTGTTACTGTGTCGTTCGACTTGGTTGCCGCTCGCGGAACCCTTGGCTCCATCAGTTTAACCGGGATGTTGCGTCCGTCGGGAAGCGGTACTGCTGCCTCCGGCCCTGCTTCGCCGAAGATTGCCGCCGTTCGAGAAACGCCGCCTCGAGCGAATGTCTTCAATGGCTGCGGACGACCGTTAGAAGCCACGCCTCCGTTTGCAAACCCGAAGATGCCACCGAGCAGCGATCCGAAAAAGCCTCCGCCTCCACCGCCAAAACCACCGCCAGGCATACTGAACAGTTGCTGGACGAGCTGCATGACGATCTGCAGCAGCTCCCTGCCCTCAAGCTTCCCGTCTGCCAGTGCGTTTGCCAGCCCCTGAAAGGCTGACTGGGCGATCTGGCCGAACTGGTCATAAGCTTGCGACTGCTGGTTAACTGCCTGCGTGTGCGCGTCAGTCGGGCCGCGCAAGCCTGCCCAAGCGTCGTTCAACTGGTGGACGGCTGCGGTTTCCCCCTGGACGGCCTGCGTGCGCCGCTGGGCGTAAGCAATGACGTCGTCGACGGTAGCGCCGCCGCCAAGAATGGAGGGGTTAGCAGCGATCGCGCCTTGGCCGAGCACCTGAGACACAGGCGTGCCGCTCTTTGCAGTCAGAACACTGACAGCACCCTGCGGCCCAAGGAAATGTGCCAACTGCAGCGCCGCCTCGTTGACCGAAACACCTGCCTGCCGAAGAATGCCGGCGTTCTCGCGAGCATATGCCTCAATGAGCGCCTTCGAGATATCTGCATCTTCACGTAGCGCCAGGATCGTGGCATCTGCCATGTTCTGAGCGCGATCAGGAAAGTGCTTCTTGAACAGATTTAGCCAGGTGGTTTCGATGAACTGGCCGACGCCAGTAGCGCTCGAGTTCGGGTTTTTGGCGCTGGCGTTGCCACCGCTCTCTGCCTTGACGACGTTGTCGACGTAGCGCCTGACCGCCCCATCCAAACCTTCAAACGAATCTGCTGCTTTGCCTGCGGCATCGCCGAGCCCGTCGAGTTCGATCAGTGGGCGGCTAGCAGGCGTTGGGCCGTTGTCAGGCAAGATCGTACCTGAGCCTTGGATAGTTCCATCCGCGTTCTGGAAATCCCCGCGGCCGAAAGAACGCCAAGTCCTCGGATCGTTAAGCGCCCTGTTGCCAATCGCCGATTCCGATTGCCGCTTTGCCTCTGCGGCGCGTTTTGCAACTTCCGCATAAGCATCGGCGATGCGATCCAACTGCGCCTTGAGCGCTTGCGCGGCGGGAACACCGTCGTCGAGCCACGCCGAATTTAGCGCAGTCTGGAGCTCGGCAACTTGCTTCGTTGCGTCGCCACCGTCAGCGGCAGCCTTCTGTACAGCCTTAAACGCATCCTGAATGCGGAGAATGTTTTCATCACTTGCGCCGGCGGCCCGTAAGTCAGCTACGAGGGATGCGATATCGACGCTCAGGCCTTTGACCTGCGCGCGCGCTTCGGCCAGGATTTTCTCGATGTGTAGGTCTGTCGCTTCGCGGAGTTGCGCAACGTTCTGCGCTTCCTTCGCCGCTTCAGCGTATGCCTTGAGTGACGGGACCGCGTCGCCCCACTCCTTCGCTACGGCGGCAATCAGGTCAGCGTGGGCTTTCAGTGCCTTGTCAGAGTCTGCGGCGCCGTCCTCGACGCTGGTGAAGTACTGGACCGCATATCCAGCGAGGCCTATCAGCGCGAACGACGCCAGGGATACGGGATTGACTAGCTGAGTAAAGGCGCCGCCAAGCGTCTTCACCGCGCCAACCAGTCCGCCGCTACCTTGTAGGGCAGCCGAGACCTGTGAGCCCTGCTGGACCATCACGGTAAAAGGCGACGTGCCAGAAGCCAACTGCACGCCGATATCGTTCAGCTGCGCGGATAGATTGGAAACCGCGGCGCGCTGCGCACCTGTCGATCGCTCGACTTTGCGAGCGGCGCCGTCAAAACCCTTGCCGATATTGTCGTTCGCGCTTTGGAAGGCGCTTTCCGTGTTACGTGCCGCGCGCTCGGCGGCCTTGGCTACGGAGGCCAACTGCTTTTCGAATTTGGCGTGCGTCGCCTCAATCGAGACTAACAGGCGCGCGGTATCGTCATTTGCAGCCATCCGCGCGAGCCCCCTTAGCATCAATGGCGCATCCGAGGAGTGCCCAGGCCGTAGCGAGCTTGGCTACTTCCGGTTCACGGCCAGTCAGCACCGATAGAATGCCGGCTGCCGCACTGAAAAAGCCATTGGCGATATCGAGATAGTCATGCCCCGATTGCAGGAGTTCGCGCGCGCAGGTCTGCGCAGCCGCCAACGGGGTGGCGTTCGCTTGGTTGGTCATTGGGTTTCCTTGTGAGTTTGTCGGCGACCTTTTAGCGCAAGCGCTTTCGCGCGCTAGGCGGCCCGAATTCCTCTTCGGCCCAGAACGGGCGGGGAGGTGGGTAGTACCCCTCATGGAGGCGATCGATGTGCGCGATAACATCCTGGCCGATGCGTCGCCATGTGGCTTCAGCTATCGGCCAGGCGGTTTCCTCGGTGAGGCCGATAGCGCTAAGTTCATCGAAGAAATCGAAGCCAGACATCATGTATCCCGCCCACGCTTCAGCCTCGCCAGCGTGGCGACGGTTTGTCCTACGGCGAACCGGCATCAGCGACGACTCCCGTAGTCGGCCGTTCTCGGCCCGCGCGGCGCTTCTGGCGCGTCGACGCCATCCAGTGCGAGCTCTCGAATGAGCCTGGCAAACGATATGCGCGCGTTCTGTAGAATATCGACCTCAGGTCGAGCTTTTGGCTGGCCGAAGCGGTCGGTGTAGGTCTGCCCGTCGCGGTCTAGTACCTCGCGGGCCGTCTTTGCTTGATCCAGAGCCTCGGCCGCAAGCGTCAGAAGGCGCACGTGATGGCCATCAAGATCGAAGTCGGCGAGCACAGATTTGAACCATTTCTGCGTCTCTGGCCGCAGATGTGGCGGCGTTTTCGGTGATTTTGCCACCGTCTTCTCCTGTCAGAATCCTTTAAAAGGGGCCCCCGCGGCGGGTCGAATTTTTTAGGCAACCGGGGCATCACAAATGTGCGCTGCGGGGCAGCACCGATCCGCGGCTCAGGCGGTCGGAAGGATGACTCCGCCCCCTCCCAGTCAGGCGAGGGGAATGCCCCGGGCCAGCATCGCAGCCTCGGCCTTGGCCCTAATGGCCGACGATCCTGTATTCGCGCTGCCGTCGACGCGTAGGCTTGCCGTGGTCGTCGGATACGCCGGCACGCCGGTCAGTGTGATCTCGTACAAGTCGACATCTTCGAGGATGCGGAGGGGCAGCCGATCGCCGCCATCTTCCCATCGCTCGGCCCGAACTCTGAACGAGAAACTACAACCTTTGACGTCTCCCCGCCGTACCGTACCAATGGCTTCCTGGCCGCTGGGTGTGGTGGAGTCGGGTAGCAGGTTGAACCACAAGCCAGTGCGATCCTCTTTGAGCTCAAGCGTGCCGGCCGTTGTACGACCAAGGATCCGGCCGAAATCATGATCCAGGACGGCAAGTACGTCGGGGTTTTCCCTGAGGGTGCGGGTGAAACAACCTGGCGCCAACTGCTCGCGAAACTCACCGGCTATGGTAGTCGGTGAGTTGAAGGTGGCCGCATAGCCGCTGATTTTCTCAGCCACGGAGCTTCGCCTCCGCGGCAGCCAACTTGGCCTCTCGCTGCCCCAGGCGCGACTTAGCCCGAAGCTCACGCGCGATGTCGACAGGGTCGGTAGCCATGTGCGCTGCCCGCTTGCCAGGAAGCGTCACACTGCGCATCGCCTTTGCGCTTTTCTTGGTTGCGCGCTCAATCGACATACCCAAGCTCCCTTGCCTCACGAGCATACCGCTGCACGTGACCATCGTACGCGCTCCCCAGAAAGTTCGGCTGCATCGGGCCGAGTGCAGTCCAAGAGACGCCCTCGCGTTCGAATTGGTCGACGATGTCGATCAGTTCCAAGTGGGCTGCATTTGCTTGCTGCAGCGCCTCGGCAACTGCCTTCACGCGGCGGCCGTACTCTTGCTTGGCAGCAGCACGGACGTTGGCGCTTGCTCGGTCGCGACGCTCTGCGAGTCGACGCTGAAGAATCTCAATTGCCGCCTCGATATCACCGGCGTGCTTGCGTAGTTCCGCCAGTCGAGCAGGACGCTGCTCCAAGGTGGTATCTACGACTTCTCCGAGGAGAGCCGCGACTCCAGAACGCATCGATGGTGCTTGCCGCGCTCGCAAGTCTTGCTCCAGCTCGACAATTTCGAGAGCCGTTGTCGACTGGTCGTTGCGCAGGCCAGCGATCTTCTGCTCGATCTCGCGGTAATCTTGATCGACTTCGCCGAGAGAGGGGACGCGGAAGGGCTCAGTTGCCGGAGAGGGTTTCTTGAAAACCATTTGTCATTCTCCTTTGAAAGCTGCGCGGATCGCGCGAACAAATGCGCCGCCGTTGATGGTGACCGCGCGCCGTTGTTTTGTTTCCTGCCAATGATCGGGTAAGGTTCCGACGGGCTGGAAGCGAAGCGTTGCACAAGCCTCGCGGATGACGATTTCTGGCCAAGTGCTCACCACCTCGATCATCGATGCAGAAACGTCGCGCTGCGCATCGGGCGTGCCGTTGGCTGCCATTTCCGCCGTGATGTCCAGGAAGTCCCCGGCCGACCGATTTAAGTGTTCTGGAGCCCCGGAAAGGTCGGCGCCACCTGGCGCCAGCTTTCGATACGCCGACACCGTTTCCGGCACGGCCCTAAGCGGCACGTCCAGGGAAACACCGATCAGAAGGTCGACGAAGTGCCAGACTTCAAGTTCAGGAGCCTTGCCGGGGGCGCCCATGGGCAGGATGCCCGCATCGGTCAGTTTTCGAGCGACAGCACGGCAACGCGGCGGATCGAATCCGGCATGCGTCACCAGGGCGTCGACCACCTTTTTCGTGGTGCTCATTCTTTATCCTTTGGAATTTGACGATTGTGATGGCCAAAAAAGAAAGGGCCAGAGCGCGAGTTGATGCGCGCTCTGGCCCTCAAGGTCCGGTCACATGGAGCGGGACCGGATCTGTCTTTGCTGGTTTTACATCCGAACTCAGCAAAATGGGGTGCCGGATCCTGCTCGACCCGGCTTTCGATAGCGCGACCCTTGGTCCTGCCGTCGAAAAGAAAAAGGCGCCCCGAAGGACGCCAATTCAAAATCATACAACCATTATATCACATTTGGGCTGGGCGACCCCCACCCCCCCTTATGCAACATTCTTGATGGCCCTTCGGTTGTCGTTGGCGGCCACGTGGAAGTGGATCGGAAGGCCAGCAGATTTTCGACCCAGCGTGGAGACGTGCGGGTTGACCATTGGCGCGTTGTCGTTGTCGGCGACCCGCTCGCGAGCCTTCATGTCGCGCATATCGTCGAAGCACTCCTTAGCCAGCAGCAACGCGTCGATGACTTTCTGTCGACCAAGCTTGGCGCTGTCTTCCTTGTTGCCCCCATAGTCTCGGCCGATGGCCGCCATGGTCTTCCCGAACACCAGCGCGTCGACAGCGGGGCGCCAGAGATGCATGAGGCGGTAACGAAGGAAGGCTGCTGCGGACCTGGCATCAAGGCGACGGTCGCTTATCTCCGTGCGGTCAATGTTTGCGGTCTCATAGACGTCAACGAAATCAGCGGCAGTGGTGCGGAGTGTTTCTTTGATGCGACCAGTTCGAAACTCAGCCTCCACCGGCATGCCTTCGCCGGCCCACTTGCGCTCCTCCGGTGTAGCCAGCAGTGGGCGAGCGTCTTCAAGCAGCTTCGGGCTTTCGTCCTTCGCCGCAATGTTGGCCATCACTGAGAGGCGGTATCGGTGAGGCATTTCCTTGAGGCGCTCGTCAGCGGCCTTGCGAGCCAGTGTGATGCGTGCGCTCTCCGGCCCGTCGCTTTCGCCAGTGTCGAACAGATGCGCGTCTGCCCAGGCGATCGCGCGCGGTTTAATGACGATGGACTGAAATGCCAACGGAACAGGATATCCGTCTTCATCGCGCACTAGTTGGCCGCTGGCACCGCGAAGGAACTTTGTGTCCCGACGGTATGGGTGCCGCTCCATCGCCGGGAATCCGGCACCACGCTCAATGTCGCCGAGCCAATGTCGTCTATCGGCGGCTGGTACGTCCTTCGGGTCAACGTGGTTGTCGTTCGCGGGGATGTGCTTAAGCGGATTTTTCGACAGGGTGATTTTCTTCAAAAGGGAGCAGCCTTTCAAAAGAGGAAGTCGTTGCCGACTCGTGTCGGCGGCCTGTGTGGGGGGGATTGCAGGTTGAAATTATGACGGCTTTACAAATTTGTCAATATGCCTATTGACAAATAGTTCATTATGTGATCCAGCGCGCAAAATTCGCGAGGTAATCAATATCTGGTATGATTTTCGCGAAATGGCCCACTATTGAGTTCCGCTAATGTTCTGGTAAGCTCGGATTGTGGAGGCGATTCTCACGACGGAGCGTTTGAAATGAGCACTGGCATTTTCGGACTTCTTTCGGGTTCCCTCCCGCAGCGCCAGCCGCCGCAACACCATGACTGGCAAGGACGGTCTGGCGCGTGGTGGGTCACGAACGTTTATTCGATGTTTGCAGACTTCCCGCCCATCCCGTCCGTCTACGTGATGGTGAAGAGGCTGGCGGACGGTAGCTGTTCGCCGATCTATATCGGGCAGACTGACGACCTGCGCCGTCGCATGATGGAACACGCCCAGGACAAGCTCGTCACTGCCTACGGCCTTGGCGCGAGGGAGTTGCACGCGCATTTCCTCGCGAAAACAAGTTATGACCGCTTCCATGTCGAGACCGACCTGCGCAACGGACACTACACCCCGCTCAACGAGCAGCCTTCTGCCGCGGCGATTGGGGGATTGTTCGGCCTTGGTGCGCTTATTCGCCAGAAAGAACAGCCGAAGAGCTTTCTCGGCGGGCTGGCTGATTATGATTATCGTTAGCGACCGGCATTAGATCTGGGCGCTCTCGATAGAACTCTGCCCAAGTCAGGCGACGGCCGCGCAACGGCCGCTCAGGGAATTGTTCGGCGTTGGTCAATCGGCTCTCCTGAAATCGTTGGTGCGAGCGTCAATTACTGGAGGCGATCGGTGGAAGCTCTCCCTCCAAGGAATCTTCCTCGGTAACGTAGATGCTGCCAGTGCCATCCGAGACGAGACAGACGAAGAGCCATTCCCCTTTCACAGAATCGAACCTGATCCCGGTCACGTGGGCAGGATCGGTATCACCATCAGCCAGCATGCGCTCGGCACGAAACGGCGACAGAGGTATTACAAGCGGGTGGCTGATCTCGCGGTGAGCGTCGATGAAAGCATCTTTGGTGGCGTGGTAGATTTCGGTCGCGTCCATCATGCTGCTATCTCCATGTTGTCGTTTGCCGGCGCGGGATAATATTCCAGCGCGCCTTTCTTCCCCGGCATGATCTCTATGGCGTGGTTCTCAAGTTCGCTGGATTCGGTGACGTTGATCAGTCCAAGAGCCCTGCACAACTTGCCGAACTCAGCCTGGCCGCCTTGTTGGATATCCATGTTAGGGTGCTGAAGGATAATCTCGTGCTCCCACGTCTTCGGCTCGCCCCGCTCGCAGAACAACAACTTAAGCTTTGACCTGACGCTGTCGTCTTCAACATCGGCCATGATGATATCGACCACCCGCGGCCAACGTGGCTTGTCGACCGTCTCTGGCGTGGGGGTCTTGGCTTTCCGCTCTTTCGGCTTGAAGGACGTCGGCGGATCACATTCATAGTGCTCATCGGTCAGCCACGTATCGAGATGCTTGCGGGGTGCGTCTGGCTTGCCCTGTGCAGCCCACGCCTCAAACCAAGCTGAAGCAGATTCAACGAGCTCGGCATGCAGGCCTGCATCAGGAGCCAGCTTTTCATATGCTGCGCGTGCCTTTTTCTTGTCGCCCTGGCCGCGCTTGGGGAAGTACGTTTTCCATAGCTCTTCAAACCCTCCTTGCGCCGTCTCCGCCTTGGCCCGCTCCAGCGGGGCCACAGGCGGCGCCACAGGCGCGGCGCAATCATGTCCATCTTTCCCCGTCTCCGGGTCTTGTGACCGGATCGGGGTAGATGGGTCTTTGTTCGGAGATTTCTGAACGCTATCGCCTGTAGCGTTCTGGGTTTCCCGAACGCTACTGTTCGGAGGCTCCCGAACGCTAATTTCGTCTTCCGTAGCGTTCGGAGATTTCTGAACGCTATCGAAAATTGACCACACCGGGACGTAGCGGCTGGCTCTTCTGCCAGCACCTTTTTCTTGGGAGAGATAGCCCCACGCAACAAGCTCGGTGAGTGCGCTGTGGACGTCGCCCATATAGAGGCCCTGGCCGAACGGGTCGCGCTCCTTGAGTTCGGCAAGCACGTGCCGTGAACTGGCGAGGGCGTCGCCATACTTTGAATGGAACCAATCGAGAATGAAGCCATAGACAAGGATGTGCTTCCGCTTCATCCGCTTGTCGAAGGGCACAAGCTGCATCAGCTTGAACTTACTTTCCAGACTTCCCTGCTTGGCTTTACCGCTCATTGGCGGCCTCCAGCGCTTCGACGGCAAGCTCGGTGAGGCGCTCGGCGAGGGGCTTGCTAAAGGTAGCTGCCTGGCGCCTGCCGAATTGGGGAGCATAGATAGTAAAGCGCCCATCAGGCTGGCGAACCAACCTCAAGCCGTACATGCGAATATCGGCGTTCATCTGGATATCGATGAACGCCACGCAACCCCTCTGGCCGGTCTCTCCGGTGGGGTGAGCATACAAGACTTTCATTAGTGTCTCCTGGGTCAAGGCGCACAAAGGCGCGACCCAACCGGCAATGGCCGGTAGGGTGATGGCAGTTTATGATTGGTGATGTGGCCTAGACGGCTCGCTCGAATGTCTCTGGGTCGTCGAACATGTCGTGCATTTCCTGCATCAAGCGCATTGTTTCTGTTAGACGTGCCATATCCCGATGGAGGACATCACGGTCTACCGTGTCAGCAACTGCTGGGTTATGGGTGCCATCTGGGTTCAGAATGCCTGCCCAGCCCTTAAACTCGACTGCATCAAACAGGAATGTGCTTCGCTTACGTTTCGAGATGAACTCGAGCGCGGCTTTGATGCCGCCCAAATCGGACACCGTGTCCGATTTCAGTCCCGCCTCCGCAAGCTGCATTAGACGACGGGCTTGCCGTTCGTGGATACCGGCACGCTCAAGGAATGGCAGCCATTGACCGTGCTTGCACAGCGCTTTCGCGGAAACGAGTGCGTGGCCCGCCTCTATCGACTTATCCACGGACGTTCGTGCGGCAGCCTCGGCCTCTGCAACGGTAGCCCTGATCGTCTCTGCCGCAACGGCAAGGGAGTTTGAAAGGATGGGGCCGCTCATGCGCTTGCCCTCGCCGATTGCTCCTGCTCGGCGATCCACGCCAGCAGCGTCGACTTGCGGGCGCGGATGTTCTGGCCGACCCGGAAGTGCGGCAGGCGGCCCTTTGAAAGGGCGTAGTAAATTGCGCGGCTATCCTCTCCAAGAAATGCGGCGATCTCCTCGGCGCCCTTCAGGATATCAGCGGATACATTGTCATTGGCTGGAATCATGGTGTCTCCTCTACGGCGCGGGATAGAGTCCTGGCGTCGTTCTAATCATGTTGAAATCGAGAGGGTTCGGTGTGCCGGTCGCCATGACCGGGTTGAAAGTTTCTCGACGCCTGAGGCGCCACCTGCTCGGCAGGCTAGGCAGCTTTAGCTGCGTCCTGATGGATAAGGGCTTACGTCCGAGCAGCCTTACCTCGATGCGGGCACCACCCCGCGCTTCGACGCCACCACAACGTCGACACCATGAATAAAGGTCCGATTTACATTTTTGTCAATGGGTGGAAGTGGTTGGAAATATGTTGCAGCATGTCCGCGTGTCGGGTAGTGGTGCGTAATGGCAACAATCAGAAAACGAACCCTTCCCTCTGGCGCTCACGCCTGGCTCGCAGAATACCGAGACGGCGAGGGGAAGCGTCGTTTCAAACAGTTCAAAACTCGCAAGCTGGCAGACGACTTTCTGTTAACGGCGCGTGGCGAAGTGCGTGCCGGGGTTCACGTAGCCGAGTCGGAGAGCGTGACTGTGGGCAAGGCCGGCGAACTCTGGCTGGCCACGGCCGATGCTCGTGGGCTGGAGCGATCGACTGCAGATCAGTATCGACAGCATGTCGAAATTCACATCAAGCCGTTTCTGGGTGCAACCAAGCTCAGCAAGTTGAACGTTGCGGCAGTTCGGTCTTTTGAAGACAAGCTGCGGTCGGAAGGCAGGTCGCCTGCGATGGTGCGAAAGGTTCTGGTCAGCCTTGGCTCGCTACTCGCCGACGCTCAGGAACGCGGCCACGTGGCCCGCAACGTCGTCAGGGAGAAATCGAAGACACGTCAGCGGGGAGTGGATAGACGAGTCGAGAAGCGCCAGAAGGGCAAACTACGCGTCGGGGTTGACATACCAACCCCTGCAGAGATCCGCGCTATTGTCGGCGCGCTCGAGGGGCGCTGGCGACCACTCTTCCTAACCGCGATCTTCGCTGGGCTGCGTGCGTCCGAACTGCGCGGCCTGACATGGCGCGATGTCGATCTCAAGAAGGGCATAATTCACGTCAGGCAACGAGCCGACCGCTTCAATGAGATCGGCCAGCCCAAGTCGGAGGCTGGCGAGAGATCTGTGCCGATTCCTCCGGTGGTTACCGAGGCGCTGACCGGCTGGAAGAAAGTCTGCCCAAAAGGCGATCTGAATTTGTGTTTCCCGACTGGCGCCGGATCGATCGAGGGCTTGGCAAACATGCGCCGCCGCGGCTGGATGCCAGTTCAGATCAAGGCTGGAGTGTCGACCGACACTGGCGAAGAAGATGACGACGGAAACCCCATAATGGATGCGAAGTATTCCGGATTGCACAGCGCGCGCCACTTCTTCGCTTCTTGGCTCATCAACCGAAAGGAGGATGGTGGTCTCGGTCTCCCGTTGAAGGTCGTTCAGGACCGGATGGGACACGCAACGGTGAGCATCACGGCAGACACCTATGGTCACTTGTTCCCAGTGGACACGTTCGCGGATGAACTGGCAGCCGCTCAGGCTGTGCTTCTCGGAAGTGCAACATAATGCAACACAATCGACATTTTTCTATTTGTTTTCAACGCTGCAAAGCGGATTGAAAATCCGCGTGTCGGTGGTTCAAATCCGCCTCCGGGCACCATTCTTTCCCTGGAATGTTTGGTATCCAAAGTAAGATAAGCGCAACGTCCCGCATGTGCGCAGCTTTGTGACGCAGTCGCCTCCACCCCTCAATACGTCGTCCACTCCTGCACCAGCATCTCGCGAAACCTGATCGCGGCCGGCGATAGTCGTCCGCCGCGGCGTTCGACGAGGCCGATGGTGCGGCTGACGGTGGGGGCGGTCAGCGGCACGGTGGCGATAACAGGGTGTTCGACCTGGGGGGTCGCCAGGCGCGGCATCACCGAGATGCCGAGACCTGCCTCGACGAGGCCGAGCGAGGTGGAGAGGTGGTTGACCTCGTAGAACCAGTTGAGCTGCACCTGTGCCGTTGCCAGCGCCCGGTCGAGCACGGCGCGGTTGCCGCTGGTCTTGCTGACACCGATCAGCGGGTGGCCGGTCAGATCCGCCCAGGTCAGCTGCTTCGAGGTCGCCAGCGGATGGTCGCGGCGACAGGCAAGCACGAAGGGGTCGTCGACGAGCGGCGTGAAGCTGAGATCGGCGCGCGCTGCCCCTGTTATGTTGATGCCGAATTCCACCTCGCCATTGGCAACAGCGTCGAGCCCCTCATTGGCCGACAGGTCGAGGATGCGGAAGCGGATGCCCGGGAATTTGTCGTTGAAGGACTGTACAACTCTAGGAAGAAAATAGAAGGCCGCGGTCGGGACCGAGGCGATGGTCACCTGGGCGCGGTGTCGCCCGCCGAGATCGCTGATCGAGAGGATCGATTCCTCGAATTCGTCGACCAGACGCCGGACCAGCGGCAGAAGCTCGCGCCCGACCTGTGTCGGTGCCACATGCCGGGTCGTGCGCTCGATCAATTGCGCCCCGACAGATTGCTCGAAGCCCTTGATCCGCCGTGAAAGCGCAGGTTGTGAAAGATTGAGCTGGCGGGCGGCTTCGTTGAACGATCCGAGGTCAAGAACGGCGAGGAAAGCCTTGAGGTCGAGGAATTCAAAATTATTGCGCATAGCGGAATAATTACGCCATTCTTTGCATTTCACAACAGATTTGATCCGTGAGATCCCTCCGATCAGCCGGTTGCGGCCGGTTCGAAGGAGCATGCGGAATGGATGACTTGATCAGGATACCCTGCGTGATGATGCGCGGCGGAACGTCGAAGGGGCCGTTTTTTCTGTCTCGCGATCTTCCGGCTGATCCCGCCGAGCGTGACCGCCTGCTGATCGAGATCATGGGGTCGGGCCATCCGCTGCAGATCGACGGCCTCGGCGGCGGCAATTCGCTGACGAGCAAGGTCGCGATCGTCGGTCCGTCGAGCCGCCCGGAAGCCGACGTCGATTATCTCTTCGCCCAGGTGAAGGTGCTGGAGCGCAGCGTCGATACGGCGCCGAACTGCGGCAACATGCTCTCGGCTGTCGGCCCCTTCGCCATCGAGGCGGGTCTGGTTCTGCCGACCGGCGACGAAACGGTCATCAAGGTTCACAACGTCAACACCGGCAAGATCATCGACGCCCGCATTAAGACCCCCGGCGGCGCCATCGCCTATCAGGGGGAGGCCGCGATCGACGGCGTGCCGGGCAAGGCCGCCCCCGTCTATCTGGCGTTTCGCGATGCGATCGGCGCCAAGACCGGCCGGCTGCTACCGAGCGGCAAGGCGACCGATACCATTCTCGGTCTCGAAGTGACGCTGCTCGATGGCGCCACGCCGGTCGCGATCATCAGTGCCGAGGACATGGGCTATAGCGGTTCGGAGCCGGCCGCGGCGTTCGACGCCGATACGGGATTCATGGCGCGGCTCGAAGAAATCCGGCGGGAGGCCGGAAGGCTGATGGGAATGGGGGATGTCAGCCAGTCTGTTCTGCCGAAGCCGGTGCTGATCGGGGCGCCCGTGAACGGCGGCGATCTGGCCGTGCGCTATTTCACGCCTGCCAATTGCCATACCGCGCTTGCAACGACCGGTGCCGTGAGCCTCGGTCTGGCGGCAACGATCCCGACCGGCCTCGTCGGCCGTCGCTTTCCGGAGCTTTCGCTGCCGGCGACGCTCGCCTTCGAGCACCCGACCGGCGAACTGCGGGTCAGGGTTGAGAAGGCCATAGGAGACAATAGCCCGACAGTGTCTGTGATGCGCACCACACGTCGGCTGTTTGAAGGTGCGGCTCTTGTTCGCAAAGACGCTTAGGGTCTTGCCGAGCAACGTGTCGCGAATGCATTAACGAACTGGGAGGAGAACAAAATGCCCATGAAATTTACCCGTCGCGTCGCCCTCGCCCTGTGCGGGGTCGCCATGACCATGTCGGTCGCAGCACCTGTGGTAGCTCAGGACGCCTATCCGTCCAAGCCGATCACGCTGGTGGTTTCCTATGCCGCCGGCGGCGGTACGGACGCCATTGCCCGCGTCTTTGCCGCGCGGCTTGAAAAGGCGCTCGGCGGTCGCGTTATCGTCGAAAACCGGCCGGGTGCCGCGGCCAACCTCGGGACTGAAGTCGCCGCTGCGGCAGATCCCGATGGTTACACCCTGCTGATCGGCAATCAGGGCCCGATGGTGGTCAACCCGCATATCTTCAAGCTGAAGGCCGATCCGGGTACGGACCTCGATCCGATCGCGATGATTGCGGACGCATCCCTCGTCGTCGTGGTCGGACCGTCCCTCAAGGTTAACACGCTCGGCGAGCTCGTCGAGGCGGCAAAGTCCGGGGAACTGGTCTATGGTTCGGCCGGCAATGCCTCGGCCAGCCATCTCGGCGCGCTGCTGCTCGGCCAGACGGCCGGCATCAAGGTCCGGCACGTCCCCTACAAGGGCGCAGGCCCGGCGGTGAACGATCTCGTCGGCGGCCATATCGACTTCATGGTCACCACCATTCCCTCGGCGATCGGACTGATCGAG
Organism: Ensifer adhaerens; assembly: GCF_002007205.1. Classification (GTDB taxonomy): domain Bacteria; phylum Pseudomonadota; class Alphaproteobacteria; order Rhizobiales; family Rhizobiaceae; genus Ensifer; species Ensifer adhaerens_D. The sequence goes on along the minus strand of NZ_LAZS01000006.1, from coordinate 505,355 downwards.
AGCGGCACGCTGAAAGCGCTCGCCGTGACTGGCGAAAAGCGCTTCGCCAGCCTGCCGGATGTCCCGACCGCAATCGAAGCCGGCGTTCCGGGCTACACCGCGTCTGCCTGGTATGGCCTCGTCGGGCCGAAGGGCATGCCGGCGGAGGTGAAGTCGAAGCTCGAAGCGGCGACCACCGAGACGCTGAGCGATGCCGACGTGCTCGACAAGCTGAAGAACGACGGCGCCGTGCCGTCCTCCATGGGCCCCCAGGCCTTTGCCGATTTCATGGCCAAGGAGCGCACGCGCTGGGGCGACGTGGTGAAAGCGGCCGACATCAAGGTCGAGTAAGATGCAGGCCACGTCGACGAACACTGAAACCGAGCCCTCTGCGGGAGGGCTCGGCCGGGAGAGGCTGGCCGGCATCGTGCTGGTCGGCCTCGGCGGGCTCGGCCTGTGGGCCGGCTCCGATCTGCCCTTCATGACCTCGGACGGCGTCGGCTCCGGGCTGATGCCGCGTCTGCTCTCCGTCGTCATCCTGGGGCTCGGGATCCTGCAGCTGGTGCTGAGCCGAAAGGATCCGGGGCAATCGACCGGACGCTGGGCGATCCGTGAGACGATCCCCGTCATCCTCGGCGTCGTTCTCTTCGCCGTCACGGTGCGCGGCTATCATCTCGGTCCGGTCACCATTCCCGGTCTCGGCCTGTCGATCGCCTGTCCGCTGGCGGTTGTCGCTTCCGGCCTTGCCGCGCGCGACGCGCGCCTTGGCGAACTTCTCATCTTTGCCGCCGTGCTTACAGCTTTCTGCATCGGCCTCTTTCGCTATGCGCTCGGGCTTTCGGTTCCCGTCGCGCCCTGGCTTCTAGGATACTGAGATGCTGGACGTCTTCATCAATCTCGGCCTCGGCATGACCGTGGCCTTCACCCTGCAAAACATCGCGCTCTGTTTTCTCGGCTGTCTCATCGGCACGCTGGTTGGCGTCTTGCCGGGCGTCGGCCCGGTCGCCACCATCGCGATCCTCTTGCCGGTCACGCTCTCGCTCGATCCGACGGGCTCGCTGATCATGCTCGCCGGCATCTATTACGGTGCCCAGTACGGCGGCTCGACCACGGCGATCCTCGTCAACATCCCGGGTGAAGCAACCGCGGTCGTCACCGCCATCGACGGCCACAAGATGGCCCAGAAGGGCCAGGCGGGCCTGGCGCTCGGGCTTGCGGCGATCGGTTCCTTCTTTGCCGGCACCGTCGCCACCATCGTGATTGCAGCACTCGGCGTGCCGATGACGCGTTTGGGACTTCTCTTCGGCCCGACCGAGTATTTCTCGCTGATGATCATGGGCCTCGTTTTTGCGGTGGTGCTGGCGCACGGCTCGCTTCTGAAGGCGGTGTCGATGATCCTGGTCGGCGTGCTGCTTTCCTGCGTCGGTGCGGATATGGAGACGGGCCGCGAGCGTATGACCTTCGGCCTCGAAATGCTCCAGGACGGCATCGAATTCGTCGTGCTGGCCATGGGCATCTTCGGCTTCGGCGAGATCTTCAAGAACCTCGCCGACCCGGAAGCCCGCGATGTCGTGCGCAGCCGCATCGGCCGCCTGTGGCCGACGCTGAAGGAACTCAAGGATAATTTCCCGGCGATCCTCCGCGGCACCTTCCTAGGCTCGGTGCTCGGCGTCCTGCCGGGCAACGGCGCGATCCTTGGCCCCTTTGCCAGCTATGCGGTGGAGAAGCGCCTGGCGAAGCGACCTGAGGACTTTGGCCACGGCGCTCCGGCGGCCGTCGCCGGTCCGGAAAGCGCCAACAATGCCGGCGCGCAGACCTCCTTCATCCCGCTTCTCACCCTCGGCCTGCCGCCGAATGCGGTCATGGCGCTGATGGTGGGGGCGATGATGATCCAGGGCATCGTGCCGGGGCCGCAGGTGATCGAGCGCAATCCGGAACTGTTCTGGGGGCTCATCGCGTCGATGTGGATCGGCAACCTCATGCTGGTCATCATCAACCTGCCGCTGATCGGACTTTGGGTGAAGCTGCTGCGCGTGCCCTATCGCCTGCTCTTTCCGGCCATCGTCTGTTTCTGCTGCATCGGCCTCTATTCGATCGCCAACGATGCGGCCCAGGTGATGATGGCCGCCCTGTTCGGGATCATCGGCTACGCTCTCTACAAGCTCGAATTCGAGCCGGCGCCGCTGGCGCTCGGTTTCGTGCTCGGCCGCTTGCTCGAGGAGAAGCTGCGCCAGTCGCTGATCATCTCGGGCGGCAGCCCGCTGACCTTCCTGCAATCGCCGCTGTCGGCAATCCTGTTGGCGGTTGCTGTCATGGCGCTCGTGATCGCCATCTCGCCGTCGATGCGGCGAAACCGCGACGAGGTCTTCAAGGAAGCCTGAAGTTGGCTTCGAAACGTTAGCAAGGGCCACGGGCGTTTCCGCACCCCGTGGCCTTTCCGTTTCCGGGTCGGCGGGAGAGGTATCGTCTCCGATCGGTCAAGAACATCGCTCCTCTTCACAAGTGCGCGGAAGCGGCGTACTCTCCAAGGATATTCTTAAGTAGAAATAATTTAAGTAATATATCCTACGGGGATAAAGGAATGGCTGCGACGGGAGCGCGCGGCGACAGGCGGGAGCAAATTGACGGGCTTCGCGTGATCGCCATGACGGGGGTATTGTACGTTCATTACTGGAACGAGCATCCCACACTTGAATCTGTTCGAGTTTCACTCTTCTTCATCATCAGCGGCTTCCTGATCGGGGTGATCCTGCTTTCGGCAAAAGACACCCAGGCAACGATCAACGTCACCAACTTCTACATTCGCCGCTCGCTTCGCCTGCTTCCGGCGCTCTTCCTGATGCTGTTCGTGGCCGCATTGTTCAATATGGACGGCATACGCAACAGCCTTGCGTGGCACACGTTCCAGATGTCGAGCCTGTATTTCGCCATTACCCAGGACTGGGAGCCCTGGGTTGCCGCGCATCTCTGGAGCCTTAACATCGTCGAACAGTTCTACCTGACCGCGCCGCTCATCATCATCTTCCTGAGCAGGCGGCATATTTTCGTGGCCTATTGCATCATCTTCGCGATGTCGGTGATTGCCCGGACCTATAGCGACGAGCTCGGCCTTCTCGCCTGGTCGAACATCGTTCTTGCGTTCGACCCGGTGGCGGCAGGAACGCTTCTGGCGCTGGTGAAAGACAATGTCGACGTGCGGGCGGTCCTGACGAGCAAGCTCAACAACCTCGCGTCGATCGCGATCATCGCCTCGCCCCTTCTCGTCGGTTCCGAGTTCGGCCACTCGGAGACCTACAAGTTGCTCAGCATCTATGCGCTGTCGTCGATCGTCCTGAGCTCCTATATCGGCTATAGGGGCGTGTCGGCCTATCTGCTGGCAAATCCCGTCACGCGCTTCCTCAGCCGGGTCAGCTACGCGACCTATGTGTACCATATGGCGCTCTGGTGGCTGGTCGCGGAGCAGTGGCCGGCGCTCTACAGGGCAGGGCCGATGACGTTCGTCGTCATGAGCACGATCACCGTCATCGTCGCGACCATATCCTGGCATCTGATGGAAAAACACTTCGACGCGTTGAAAGCATCGTTCCCGGTAACCCAGCCGGCGCCGCTTGCGGCCGAGCGCGCCTGACCTGCGGCAGCGCCTCTATCAGCGCAACTTCTGCCAATGTCAGGTCTGACTTACGCAATATTTGTTACATGAGGCCGGTTGAGCTCACTTTCTTAAGCCCGTGTTAACCATCTATTTGGTTGTATCGCCACAATCACAGCGGCCCATGACGGGCATTTTTCAATTTTAAGATGTCACTAAAATGGCCAGCATTCTCACGAACGCCGGGGCGATTTCTGCGCTCCAGACTCTGCGAACGATCAATTCCGACACGGCTCAGGTCCGCGGGCAACTGAACTCCGGGCTGAGAATCCAGACGGCTGCCGACAACGCCGCCTACTGGTCGATCTCGACGACGATGCGCTCTGACAGCAAGGCGGTGTCCGCCGTCCATGATGCCCTCGGGCTTGGGGCGGCGAAGGTGGAAACCGCCTATGCGGGGATGGATGCGGTCGCCGGCATTCTCAGCGAGTTCAAGGCCAAGCTGGTGACGGCGAGGGAGCCCGGTGTCGACAAGGGCAAGCTCCAGAAGGAACTCGACCAGCTCAAGCAGCAGATCTTGAGCATCGTCAATTCGGCGAGCTTCAGCGGACAGAACTGGCTGAGAACCAATGTATCCGACATCTACGACAGCGACCTGAACCGAACCTCCGTCGTGTCCTCCTTTTCGAGGAACCCCAAAGGCGCCGTATCGCTGAACACGGCCGACTTCTTCTTGCGGGACTCCTCGCTCTTCAACAGCACCGGCGGCGGTATTCTGCAGGCCGACATGCGCGATCTGAAGACCCTCGGCGGGATCCGTTTCGTGACGTCGGTCGACGTCGACGGGTATACGACCAACAGCAACTACAACAATCGGATCGGCCAGGCCGGTGAATTCGTGTTCCACTTCACAGGGCCGCTCAGCTTTTCGAACGCGAGCGACAAGATCACGTTTGACGTCATCGTCGACAAGGACAGCAGCTTTCAAGGCCTGTCGCTGCCGCTACACCCCGGAAAGACGACGCCGGTCACCGTCGACCGCACGACCGTCGATACGGTGCTCGGAGCCGCCGCCAACGGCGTGATTTCGGACTACACGCAGTATGCAGCGGTGCTCGACCATGCGGTCAAGCAGGCCGGGACCGGCGCCACGGTCAAGACCTACAGACACCCCTACGAACCTTACGCCCCCATCATCAATCAGATCGGCTTTATGACACAGCAGAATTCCGCCCTCGACGGCTCCTATGTCGAGGTCGCCAATCTGGTCGTGAACACGTCGAGCGGTGGCGGAGCGGGTCTCGTTGAAAACTCGGATTTCGGCGAGCGCGGATCGGAGATAACACTGACGTTCGAGCAGTTCGAGGTCTACAAGGACGTCGTCGTGTCCTTCAATTTTTCGGTGAACGGCGAAGCTCCCAGCACCCATTCCTTCGACCGCAATCAGGTGAACGCGCTGCTTGGCAAGGATACCGGCAAGATCGAAACGGTCGACGAGATGGTGACGGTGCTTCAGTCGCTCATCAACCGGCCCAACACCATCATCCAGAACAACGGCTCAGGTGGCATCCTGATAAAATCCGATCCGGCCTTCGATCGGAAATCCGGCGCCGGGACCGGTATCGGCTTCACCAATATCGAGGTGAACATCGAGCCGATCGCCCGCAGAAACTTCCTTGACGTCGATATCGCCGCAAACCCGCAATCGATCGATTCCTATCTGCAGTACATAGAAATCGTCATGCAGCGGACCATCGACGGTGCCGCAGCACTCGGTTCGCTGTTGTCCCGCATCGACATGCAGTCGAGTTTCGCGCAAACGCTGATTGCAACGATCGACAAGGGGGTCGGGCGCCTGGTGGATGCCGACATGAACGAGACATCGACGCGGCTGAAGGCCTTGCAGTCGCAGGAGCAGCTCGGCATTCAGGCATTGCAGATCGCCAACTCCGACGCTCAGAACATCCTGCAGCTTTTCCGCTGAGAAAAGTCACAACGGTCGATTTGGAGGGGATTGGCCGTCCTTTTTCCGGACCCTGGCTTTGACTGACCCCGGAGCTTAGCGCAGGCGAGACCCTTCGGCTGTCACCTGCGTTACAGGCGTGTCGCAGCTTCTGCCTATTCTGGCGCCCGGGAGGACCTGAGCGGCGCAGTTCGTCGCCGCACAATTTAGGCCGCGACATCCGGAAAAAACGGGGGCGTGGCCGGGTCAACGAGGATTAGACATGCGTAAACTTGCGACACTCTCTCTGGCAGCTTTGGTGACTGCGACGGTCGCCGTGGGCGGCGTTGCTCCGGCATTTGCCGGCGGAAGCTACTATAAGGGCGTATCGACAACGCCCATCAACGAAGGCCACAAGAGCGAGAAGTACAACCCTGAGGCCAAGGTCGTGAACCGCCCGCCGCCGCGCAACGGCGCCTATTACAAGGGCATCATGCGCAAGTAGTGCGGTATCCGTGGGGCGTGCGTGGCCAAGCGGCCTTTTTGCCCGTCGCGCTACCCGGCATAACCTGCGAAACAAACGAGGGCGCCAGCGGCGCCCTTTTACATTTTAAAGCAGAACGTGGTTGAGGATGTCGCTTTCGCTGACCACCAGGTTCGGCAGGTGCCCTTTACGAAGATAGTGCTTGCGATCGCTGTCGACCGTGACGAAGACGGCGGTGCGGGCAATTTCGTCCGGCGTGAGTTGCGTTGTACCGGGAACGACGGCGATATGGGAGCGCAGGCCAAGGTCGCGCAACAGCTCTTCGATCGCACCATGGTCTTCGACCCCGTGCAGCACCAGACGATCGATCTCGGCGACCGCGTTCGTGTGCCACATCACCGTCTGCAGGGCGACCATGAGCGGCAAAACGCCCTTTGACCGCTGCAGTTCGGGATGATGTTCGAAGCCGCCGAGCATCAGGCGGGTATAAAGCTCATAGGCGCGGATGTAGTCCTTCTTCGCGAGCCACATGCGCAGGGCGACCGTCATTCGCAGCATGGTGAAATCCCTCACCTGCGCATCGAGATAGGCCCGGCGCTCCGGTGTTAGCCGCACGGCGCCGCGCTTGGCACCGGAATAGAGGAAATATTCAAGGCCGCCGCGGTAGCTGTCCCAGGCGGTGAGCACGTCGGCATGGCCAGCTTGCGGCCGGTCGCGGGCAATCTTCGAACGGGTGACCTGTCGGTAGAACGGCTTTCTCAGGAAGGCGACGGCGCCCTGCTCCAGAAAATGGGCGAGATAGGCGAAGGCCCAGTAGGCGAAGTTCCTGGGCACCCAGGCCGACCGTAGCGCCGACGCCCGGTAGATGCCGATTTCCGGAAACACGTGTCGCTCGCAGAGAAAGTCGAACACTTCCTCGGAGGCGCGCTTCTTGAACTTCGTGTCCTTGTCGACGATGTAGAACGGCGGATCATCGCGCTCCTCGACTTCGTCATGTGTGTACCAGGGCGCGTAGCAGGCGGTGACTTCCGGATTGAGATCCAGGTAGCGGATCGCCTCGCGCATGCCTTCGTTGATCAGGATGTCGTCGTCGGCGAGATAGAGCACATATTCGCCGGTCGCGCGGCTGAAGGCGCTGACGACGTTGGCGCCCGAACCGTAGTTCTCCGCCTGCCTGAGGTAGCGGATCGGCAGGCCCTTGGCGATGAAGCGCTCGGCCACGTCGCGCGTGTCGTCCGTAGACGCGTTGTCGGAGATGATGATCTCGTACTTATAGGAGAATTGGTAAAGGTCGACGAAGTAGGCGAGCGCCTTCTCGAGAAAGGCTGCGCGATTGTAGGTTGGAATGCAAATGCTCAGCTTAACCTGGCTCACGCGCCTCTCCATGGTGCTTTTCTCGTGCGGTTTCCCGTCTCTTCGGACGTTGCCGTTGCCCGCACCACCAGGCCCTGGCGCTGCATGCAAGGCGCAGGGATACCGCGCATGCAGGGAACCTATCCCTGCACATTCGTTATTCCGCGTCGATCTTGTGTGAGCCTTGTCTTGGATAGGTGATGTCGGCCCCTCTCGGCGCCGGTCGAACGCGGTTAACGCTTTGTTAACCATGCGGGCGCAATCTCGGATCAGGCTCACGCCGCTCCTTGTCCGACGGATTGGAGCTGCCGGACGGGATACGCCGTCGCGTTCGTCCATTCCGATAGAGCTGATGTAAGGGTGTACGATATGGCAGAGCACATGATGAAGATGCTGATGAGCATCATGGCCGCGCTGTCGTTCTGCTCGCTGCTCTTTCTCGTCGCCATCCTCTAGGGCTCTTCGCCCTCAAGGCCACCGCGTCCTTCGACGCTCGTCAGGGGTAGAGGTAGAACTCGTCCCAGCTCTCGTGCGGCACGAGCTCGCCGATCTTGTACTCGAAAGACAGGACATCCAGGTGTTCCGCATCGGTGCGGCACTTGAACTTCAGCTTGTACCATTCCCCCTTGCTGCGGAACACCGCGCCCGGCGCCTTCATCTTGTCTTCCTTCACGACCGGTTCGGCGAAGGTATAGGCGATCACCTTGTCCGGCTTGAAGGACGACTTGTCGGCGTTGATGCGCTCCATCGCTTCGGTGTCGCAGCGCTGCTCCAGGCGGGTCTGGGGATCAAGCTTCTCGAACTGGCGCACCAGGGACTGATCCATCGCCAGCGCCGGGGAAAATGTGGCGGCGAAGACGAGCGGGTACGCGAGTAGCTTCATGCTTGACGGACTCCTGGGAACGGAAAGGACCAACCCGGCAAATCACTGCCGGCGCGCGCTTGCGGTTTCAGTTAAGCTTTGTGGCCATTCCAAGGCATGCCCCGTATCCGCAACGGCAAACTACGCTTCCGATACGTCGATCCACTCGGCGCCGGTCAGCTCGGCGATGCGGGCGGGGCTGATGTGCACGGCCGCATTGGTAGCGCCGGCGGCCGGCACGACGATGTCGTAGGCCTTCAGCGACAGGTCGCAATAGATGCTGTGCGGCTTGGCAAGCCCAAAGGGGCAGACGCCGCCAACCGGATGCCCGGTCTCCGCTTCCACCTCGTCGAAACCGAGCATACGGGCCTTGGTGCCGAAGCGGGCCTTGTACTTCTTGTTGTCGAGGCGAGCGTCGCCGCGCGTGACGATCAGGATCACGTCGTCTCCGACCCGAAGTGCCAGCGTCTTGGCGATCTGCGCCGGCTCGACGCCATGGCCCTCGGCCGCAAGCGCAACCGTGGCGGTGCTCTGCTGAAGCTCGATGACGTCGATGTCGGGGGCGTTCTGGGAGAAAAAGTCTTTGACGGAGGTCAGGCTCATGGCGAACAGTTCACGTTATTTGAAAGGCGATGGTGATCAACCCCGGCGCGCAGACCGGGATGGCACGCGGCGCCGGCGCGCAAATCTCTCAGTCGTCATTGGAGGCGTCAAGGTCTTCCGGACGCAGGCCCTCTTGCTGCGGCGGCAGGTAGCCGTGGCTGGTGAACCAGTTCTCGAGGATTGCGACGATCGCCTGGTCCCGTGTCTGCATACCCGGATGATCCGCGATGAAAGACTTGAGCGCCGTTTCGATCTTGTCGGTGTAAAGCGCGTCCATGCTCGCCTCCGTCTGGCAATGTGCGTTTCCGGTCCCGGTGACCCGTCCAGCAGATCACAGTGCTACAGCCCCCTTCGCGCGTCCAGATGGAACGGCCCGGGGATGTCCCAAGCGCGAAGGATGCTGCCGCTGACGGTATGGGTCAGGCCTGTTTGACGATGCGGATGAGCACCAGCAGAATGACGGCGCCGATCGTAGCGTGCAGGATCGCCGAGAGAATGCCGGTTCCAAGGCTGATACCGATCGCCGGGAACAGGAAGCCGGCGATGAAGGCGCCGATGATGCCGACGACCATGTTGCCGACGAGGCCGAATCCGCCACCCTTGACGATGAGGCCGGCGAGCCAGCCGGCGACCGCGCCGACGATGAGGAAGACGAGAATGCTTTCAATGCCCATGAACGGGTCCCTTTCCGTTGAATCTCCAAGGGAAAGATAGATCAGGAATTGAAATCAGATAGGGGGCAATTTCATCGCACAGCGATTTTTTTGAGCCGTTAGATGCCAGCTGCAGCGCCGAATCCCGGGATGGGAGTGCGGCGCGGCGGACCAGGTTTCAGACGATCCCGCCGCCGCCGCCGGCAACGGCCGGACGCTCGGTTGCCACCTTGGCGCGGTAGCCACTCTTGCGGTAGGTCGCGACCGGCGCTACCGCGCCACCGCTTTCCAGCCGCGCCATCGCGAGAATAGGCTCGACGTCGGTGCGGAAGGCTACCTTCAGCGTCTCGGTCGCCATCAGCGCGTCGTTGTCGTCCTGGTAGCCTGCGAGCGCCTGGCGGTCGACAATCAGCGCCTGGGCATAGGCGCGGCAGACCTCGGTTGCGCTCGTCATCAGGCTCTCGATCGGGTCGGTGACATTGTGGCTCTGGTCGAGCATATGCGCCGGCTGGAATCCTTTGGCCCTGCGGGTTTCCGCATCCACCAGTTCGTTGAAGACAAGGAACAGCCGGTAGGGATCGATCGAGCCGGTATCGAGATCGTCGTCACCATATTTCGAATCGTTGAAGTGGAAGCCGCCGAGCTTGCCGAACTGGATGAGGCGGGCAACGATCATCTCGATATTGACGTTCGGCGCATGGTGGCCGAGGTCGACGAGGCAGAAGGCCTTGGGCCCGAGCTCCTGCGCGATCAGGTAGTTGGTGCCCCAGTCCTGGACAACGGTCGAATAGAAGGCCGGCTCGAACATCTTGTGTTCGGTAAAGACTCGCCAATCCTCCGGCAGCGCCGCATAGACCGATTTCATCGCGTCGAGATAACGCTCGAAGGCGCGGGTGAAATTGCTCTGGCCGGGGAAGTTGGAACCGTCGCCGACCCACACCGTCAGCGCTTTCGATCCGAGCTGCCGGCCGATCTCGATGCATTCGAGATTGTGTTCGACCGCTTGAGCGCGGGTGGCGGCATCGACATGCGATAGCGAACCGAACTTGTAGGAATGTTCCTGGCCCGGCGCGTCTGAGAAGGTGTTGGAGTTCATCGCATCGAAACCGAGGCCGAGCGACGTGCCCTTCTCTTTTAGTTCGGAAATGTCGCTCACCTTGTCCCAGGGGATATGCAGCGAGACGGTCGGCGTCGCCCGGGTCAATTGCTGGATGATTGCGCAATCTTCGAGCTTGTCGAAGATGTTGCGTGGTTCGCCCTTGCCGGGGAAGCGGGCAAAGCGCGTGCCGCCGGTGCCGACACCCCAGGAAGGGACGGCAACACCGTAGGCGGCGACCTTCCGCTTGATCTCGTCGATCGCGATGCCGCGCCGGCTGAGCCTTTCGCCGAGGCTCTCATAATCCCGGCGAAGTGCGGTGAGCCGGCTTTCGTTCTCGGCCTCGACGGTCGCCTGACTGATCATGGTCGTCGTCATGAAAATCTCCTCGATCAGCGGGTGAAGGACTGGGCGTTGCCCGCGTCGACATTGATGATGTTGCCGGTCGATTTCGCCGACATGTCGGAGGCAAGGAAGTAGATCGCCTCGGCGATATCCTCGGGGAAGACGCTGAGCTTCAGCATCGAACGCTCGCGATAATGCGCTTCCAGATCGTCCACATCCATCTTGTAGGCGGCGGCGCGCTGTTCCTTCCACTCGCCAGTCCAGATCTTCGAGCCGCGCAACACCGCGTCGGGGTTCACGACGTTGACGCGGATCTGCGCGCCAGCCCCTTCGAGCGCCAGGCAGCGGGCGAGGTGGATCTCGGCCGCCTTGGCGGTGCAATAGGCAGATGCGCCGGGAGAGGCGGCCAGACCGTTCTTGGAGGCGACGAAGACGACGTTGCCGCCGGCCTTCTGTTGCCGGAAGATGCGGAAGGCCTCGCGCGAGACGAGGAAATAGCCGGTCGTCAGGATGTCGATGTTCTTGGTCCAGAGCGCGAGCGTTGTGTCCTCGATCGCGGCCGACGAGGCAAGGCCGGCATTCGACACGAGAATGTCGAGGCCGCCGAAGGCGAGCAGCGCATCGGCGAAACCGTTTTCGACCGCTGCTTCGCTGGTGACGTTCATGCTGATCGAGCGCACGAAGTCCTTGCCGTAGCGGGCCGAAAGTTCAGCTTCGGCAGCCGCAAGCGCGGTCTCGTCGATATCGGCAAGCACCACGCAGGCACCTTCCTGCATCAACCGGTTGGCCGTCGCCTTGCCGATACCGCCGGCGCCGCCGGTGACGAGCGCGATGCGGCCGGCCAGGCTCTTCGGTTTCGGCATGCGCTGCAGCTTTGCTTCCTCAAGCAGCCAGTATTCGATGTCGAAGGCTTCCTGTTCCGGCAGCCCGACATAGGTCGACACGCCCGAGGCGCCACGCATGACGTTGATGGCGTTGACATAGAACTCGCCGGAGATGCGGGCGGTCGCCTTGTCCTTGGCAAAGGTGATCATACCGACGCCGGGCACCAGATAGACGACCGCGTTCGGGTCGCGCATGGCAGGGCTGTCGGCGTGCTTGCAGCGCTCGTAATAGGCCGCGTAGTCGGCACGATAGGCGGCGATTGCTTCGGGAAGGGCAGCGAGCGTCCTGTCGACATCGGGATTGGCCGGGTCGAAATCGATCACCAGAGGCCGAATCTTGGTGCGCAGAAAGTGGTCGGGGCAGCTCGTCCCAAGGGCTGCGAGCGGCTTAAGGTCACGCGATGTGACAAAATCGAGCACCGCCTGGCTGTCGTCGAAATGCCCGACCTTCTTCTCGTCAGCGCTGATCAGACCGCGGATGACCGGCATCAGCTTGCGAGCGACGTCGGCGCGGGCGGCAGCGTCGAGCGTCGGCTTCACCGCGCCGCCGAAGGCGGGTTTGGTGTTCTCGGCCTCGAACCAGGCGATGGCCTTGTTGATGATCTCGACGGTCGTCTCGTAAGCCACTTTCGCCGTGTCGCCCCAGGTGAAGAGACCGTGGCTTTCGAGCACGACGCCTCGGGCATCAGGGTTTTCTAGGCAGAATTTTTCGAGCCACAGCCCGAGTTCGTAGCCCGGGCGCTTCCACGGCAGCCAGCCGATATCGTCGCCGAAGATCTTCGCCGTCAGCTCGCGGCTGTTCTTGGCCGCGGCAATCGCGATGATCGCGTCGGGGTGCATGTGGTCGACATGCTTCTTCGGCACATAGGCATGCAGCGGCGTGTCGATCGAGGCTGCACGCGGGTTGAGGTTGAAGGTGCAATGCGGCAGGTAGCCGACCATCTCGTCTTCGAACGCGACGCCGCGATAGATCGACTTCAGCGCGTTGAGCTTGTCCATATAGAGGGTGGCGAAGCCGTCGAGCTTGATCGTGCCGACGTCGCCGCCGGACCCCTTGACCCAGAGAACCTCGACCGTGCCGCCGCCAAGCGGGTCCTTCTCCATCACCTTGGCCGAGGTGTTGCCGCCGCCGTAATTGGTGATGCGCTTGTCGGAGCCGAGCAGGTTCGAGCGATAGAGCAGGCGCTCGGATTCGCTCATGCCGGCAGCCTTTGCCTCGTCCCAAAGGTTTGCAAGTCGCGCGCCCTGCTGCTTGTCGAGCATCTCGAATTCCTCCCGGTCTGATGCCGCGCGGCTTGGCGGCCGCGCAAAGATATGGTTGGCATCAGATCACAGGACTTGAGCGTTAAAGTCAATCAAAAACGATCAAGTTCGCGCATACTGCGCTGCACAATGAAAAAATATGATTGTTTGTGATTGACAATGGTCGATCGTGATGGAAGCATGAACGTCATCGGAGGAGCGGATGCACGAGAAAGAAAGACACCGGATCATTCAGTCGGCGGTTCAGGAAAAACCCGTCGTCACCGTCCAGGAACTGGTCGATCTGACCGACAGTTCCGAGGCGACGATCCGGCGCGATATTGCGGCTCTCCATGTGCAGAAGAAGCTGCGCCGCGTGCGCGGCGGTGCCGAGGCGATCAACCCGCCGCAATTCGTCGGGCTTGCCGGCCGGCCGTTCAAGGTCAACGAGGGGCTGCATGCCCGCGAGAAGCAGGCGATCGCCAAGGAGGCGGTGGCGCTCTGCGAGGATGGCGAGCCGATCATCATCAACGGCGGAACCACCACTTTCCAGATGGTGCATTTCTTAAGCAATCGCCGGATGCAGGTTTTCACCAACTCCTTCCCGATCGCCGAGCACCTTTTGAAGCACTCCAAGAACACGGTGATGCTGTCGGGCGGCACGATCTACCGCGAGCAGAACATCATCCTGAGCCCCTTCGACAACGACGTGACGCGCAATTTCTATGCGCGCCGCATGTTCATGGGCGCGCAGGGGCTGGGCCCGCTCGGCCTGATGGAGGCGGATCCGCTTCTGATCCAGGCCGAGCAGAAACTCATCGACCAGGCGGACGAGTTGGTCGTGCTGGTCGACTCGTCGAAATTTCACAAGCGCTCGAGCCTCATCCTGTGCGGGCTGAAGCGGATCGCCACGGTGATTACGGATTCGGGCATCGAGGACAGGCATGCCGCGATGCTTGAAAACGCCGGCGTGAGGCTGGTCGTTGCCAGCAGCAGGGCCGGCGCAGATGCGGAGAACATGTCCTCGTCCGCCTGAGGGAGGGCGAGGAGAGGGGAAGGTGACGCTCACGGCCAAAAAAGGGGCCGGTTCGTTGCCGAACGGAGGAAGCCGCGCCGGCGACGCCTGTCGCGCGCCGGTCATTGGGAGGAAATGAGCATGAAGATCCTGAAATCACTGATGGTCACGGCCGCCGTTTCGCTGGCGCTGATGGCCAATGCCGCGCATGCGGAAAACAAGAAGATCGCGCTCGTCGTCAAGGCGCTCGGCATCGGCTTCTTCGAGGCCGCCAACAAGGGCGCCCAGGAAGCCGCCAAGGAACTGGGTGACGTCGAGGTGATCTATACCGGCCCGACCTCGACGACGGCCGAAGGCCAGATCGAGGTGATCAATTCGCTGATCGCCCAGAAGGTCGATGCGATCGCCGTTTCGGCCAATGACACCGACGCCCTCGTTCCGGCGCTGAAGAAGGCGATGGACCGTGGTATCAAGGTCATCTCCTGGGACTCGGGCGTCGCCAAGGACGGCCGGATGATGCACCTCAATCCGTCGTCGAACCCCTTGATCGGTAACATGATCATCAAGCTTGCCGCCGACAACCTGCCTGAGGGCGGCGACGTCGCCGTGCTTTCGGCGTCCGCGACCGCGACCAACCAGAACACCTGGATCGCCGAGATGAAGAAGGTTCAGGGCAACTACAAGGGCATCAATGTCGTTGCGACCGTCTATGGCGACGACCTTGCCGACAAATCCTATCGCGAAACGCAAGGCCTCATTCAGTCCCATCCGAACCTGAAGGCGATCATCGCGCCCACCTCGGTCGGCATCGTCGCGGCCGCCCAGGCCGTCACCGACGCCGGCAAGATCGGGCAGATCAATGTCACCGGCCTCGGCCTCCCCTCGGAAATGGCCGGCCACGTGAAGTCGGGCGCTTCCAAGTCCTTCGCGATCTGGAACCCGATCGACCTCGGCTATTCCGCAACGATGATCGCTTATGACCTGATCGGTGGTGCCGAAGCCAAGCCGGGCGCTGAACTGAAGATGGGCCGTATGGGTGCTGTCAAGCTCGACGACAACAACGAAGGCGCGATGGCCGACCCGTTCGTCTACGACGCCAAGAACGTCGAGGAATTCGCCAAGATCTTCTGATCTTGCGAACTCCGGACCGGCATTGCCCTCATCCGCGCGGTGAGGGGAGCGCCCCTCATCCGCCTGCCGGCACCTTCTCCCCGCTTGCGGGGAGAAGGGAACCTGCGGCAACGGTTTGCCCATCTTCTCGACGAGGCGGGACGAGCGCGGCATCCTCGTTCCCTCTCCCCGCGTGCGGGGAGAGGGTTAGGGTGAGGGGCAACCCCGAACTGCCAAGGCAGTGGGGACTATCCGAACTGCGCGACCGACGCGCTTGCAAGACGTTATCGAAACGACTGAATAGGTGGACTGTCTCTTGCTGCAGGATACGCTCACATCGCGGATGAAGCCCGCCATTGCGCTTGAGGGGATCTCGAAGTCCTTCCCCGGCGTGAAGGCGCTCTCCGACGTTTCGTTGTCGCTCTATCCGGGATCGGTGACAGCGCTGGTCGGCGAGAACGGCGCCGGCAAATCGACGCTGGTGAAGATCCTGACCGGTATCTACCAACCGGACGAGGGCACGATCTGCGTTGCCGACAAGGAAGTGCATTTCCCGACGGCGCTCGCAGCCGCACGCGCTGGCGTTACCGCGATCCACCAGGAGACCGTGCTCTTCGACGAATTGTCGGTCGCCGAAAACATCTTCCTCGGCCACGCCCCGCGCAATCGTTTCGGGTTGATCGACTGGAAGAAGCTCAACGCCGACGCACGCGCCCTGCTCGCGCGCGCCGGTGCCGATCTCGATCCGACCATCCGCCTGCGCGATCTCGGCATCGCCAGGAAACACCTCGTTGCGATCGCCCGTGCGCTCTCCATCGATGCCCAGGTGGTGATCATGGACGAGCCGACAGCGGCGCTGTCGCACAAGGAAATCCACGAGCTCTATGCCCTCGTCGAACGGTTGAAAGCCGAGGGCAAGGCGATCCTCTTCATCAGTCACAAGTTCGATGAGATCTTCCGCATCGCCGACCGCTACACGGTCTTTCGCGACGGAACCATGGTGGACGAAGGCCTGATTGCCGATGTCAGCCAGGACGAGCTGGTGCGTCTCATGGTCGGCCGCGCCGTCGGTTCGGTCTATCCGAAGAAGGACGTGGCGATCGGCGAGCCGGTGTTGACCGTTTCCGGTTACCGCCATCCGACCGAATTTGAGGACATCAACTTCGAGCTTCGCCGCGGCGAGATCCTCGGCTTCTACGGCCTGGTCGGCGCCGGCCGTTCGGAATTCATGCAGTCGCTGATCGGCGTGACCCGGCCGTCG
The DNA here is from genome assembly GCF_002007205.1 of Ensifer adhaerens. Taxonomy (GTDB): domain Bacteria; phylum Pseudomonadota; class Alphaproteobacteria; order Rhizobiales; family Rhizobiaceae; genus Ensifer; species Ensifer adhaerens_D. The sequence continues at coordinate 488,937 of NZ_LAZS01000006.1, read as the reverse complement.
GCCGGCGCCGTCCGCCTCGACGGCGAGATCCTGGTGATCCGCAGCCCCTCCGAGGCGATCCGTGCCGGCATCGTCTACGTGCCGGAGGAGCGCGGCCGCCAGGGTGCGATCATCGGCCTGCCGATTTTCCAGAACGTTACGCTGCCGTCGCTGTCGCGCACCTCGCGCTCCGGCTTCCTCAAGCTTGCCAACGAGTTCGCGATCGCCCGCGAATACACCTCGCGCCTCGACCTGCGCGCGGCCTCGCTCGACCAGGACGTCGGCACGCTGTCTGGCGGCAACCAGCAGAAGGTGGTCATCGCCAAATGGCTGGCGACGCGGCCGAAGGTGATCATCCTCGACGAGCCGACCAAGGGCATCGACATCGGCTCCAAGGCGGCAGTCCATGCCTTCATGAGCGAACTGGCGGCCGAAGGCCTCAGCGTCATCATGGTCTCCTCGGAAATCCCCGAGATCATGGGCATGTCCGACCGCGTCATCGTCATGCGCGAAGGCCGGATCGCCGGACGCTTCGAGCGTGCCGATCTGACGGCGGAAAAGCTGGTGCGCGCCGCCGCCGGCATCCAGGAGGCCGCGTGATGGCAAACATCCTCAAGAACCGCGAACTGTTGCTCGTCGCCGCGATCGCCGTGTTGCTTGTGCTCATCACCTGGCGTTTTCCGGCTTTTGTCGCGCCTTCGAACCTCGCGCGCGTCTACAATGACACCTCGATCCTGATCATCCTGGCGCTTGGCCAGATGGCGGTGATCCTGACGCGCTGCATCGACCTCTCGATGGCCGCCAACCTGGCGCTGTCCGGCATGATGGCGGCGATGCTGAACGCCGCCTATCCCGGCTTGCCGATCCCGCTGATCATTCTTGCTGCCGTCATGCTCGGTACTTTGCTCGGCATGATCAACGGCGCGCTTGTCTGGAAGCTCGATATCCCGCCGATCGTCGTCACGCTCGGCACGCTCACCATCTATCGTGGCCTGATCTTTCTCTTGAGCGACGGCAAGTGGATCAACGCCCATCAGATGAGCGATGCGTTCAAGGCATTGCCGCGCGATGAACTCGCCGGATTCCCGGTCCTCTCCTGGCTGTCGCTTGTCATGATCGGGCTCGTCTTCCTGGTGATGAGCCGCACGGCACTCGGGCGCGCCTTCTATGCGGTCGGCGGCAATCCGCATGCGGCCGTCTATACCGGCATCGATGTCGGCCGTACTCGCTTCTTCGCCTATTGTCTTTCGGGCGCGCTTGCCGGGCTGTCCGGCTATCTCTGGGTGTCGCGCTATGCCGTCGCCTATGTCGACATCGCGCTTGGTTTCGAACTCGACATCATCGCCGCCTGCGTCATCGGCGGCATCTCGATCGCCGGCGGTATCGGTACCGTGGCCGGCGCCGTGCTCGGCGCGCTGTTTCTCGGCGTCATCAAGAACGCGCTGCCGGTCATCAACATCTCGCCTTTCGCGCAGATGGCGATTTCGGGCATGGTCATCATCATTGCCGTTGCCGTCAACGCCCGCGCCGAGCGGCGCAAGGGACGTGTCATCTTGAGAAAAGCGGAGGCTGTCTGATGGCGGAAACCCACCTGACCCCGCGTAACATTCCCGACCGGCTGGAAGGACGCGGCGCTCGGCTTTTGAAGAGCTGGGAGAGCCTGCTGCTGGTCGTCGCCTGCCTCATCTTCCTCGGCAACTCGCTGGCGTCGCCCTATTTCCTTGATCCATGGAACCTCTCGGACGCCACCTTCAACTTTACCGAAAAGGCGATCATCGCCTTTGCCATGGCGCTGGTGATCATCTCCGGCGAGATCGACCTTTCAGTTGCCTCGATTATCGCGCTCGCGTCGACCGCCATGGGTTATGCCGTCCAGCTCGGCTTCGACACGCCGGCGCTGGTGGTGATCGGCCTTGCGGTCGGGCTTGCCTGTGGCGCGATCAACGGCCTTCTGATCACTGGCCTCGGGCTGCCCTCGATCGTGGTGACGATCGGCACCATGAGCCTTTTCCGCGGGCTCTCCTTCATTGTCCTCGGCGACCAGGCCTTTACCAGCTATCCCGACAGCTTTGCCTGGTTCGGCCAGGGTTATGTCTGGTGGGTATTTTCCTTCGAGTTCACGCTCTTCGTCGTGCTTGCGATCGTCTACGGCGTCGTCCTGCACAAGACCAATTTCGGCCGCGCCGTCTATGCCATCGGCAACAACCAGACGGCGGCGCTATTTTCCGGCATCCGTGTCGCGCGCGTGAAGTTCATCCTGTTTCTCCTGACCGGCCTGATGGCGGGGCTCGCCTCGATCTGCCTGACCTCGCGGCTCGGTTCGACACGCCCGTCGATCGCGCTCGGCTGGGAGCTTGAGGTGGTGACGATGGTGGTGCTCGGCGGCGTCAACATTCTCGGCGGCTCCGGCACCATCCCCGGCGTCGTGCTCGCCGCGCTGATCATGGGCATGGTGACCTTCGGCTTCGGTCTGCTCAACGTGCCCGGCATCGTCATGTCGATCTTCATCGGGCTGCTGCTGATCTCGGTGATCGCGCTCCCCATCCTCTGGCGGCGCGCCCGCCGTCGTCTGGCGCATTGAGGGTCTGATGGAAAAATATGCGTTCCGCATGCGTTTGAACCCGGGCATGGCCGCCGAATACAAGGCCCGCCATGATGCGATCTGGCCGGAACTGGCAGCACTTCTGAAGGAAGCCGGCGTCTCCGACTACTCCATCCATCTGGACGAGGAAACCAATCTGCTGTTCGGCGTGCTCTGGCGCACCGACGACCACCATATGGCCGACCTGCCGTCCCATCCGATCATGCGGAAATGGTGGGCCTATATGGCCGACATCATGGAAACCCATGGCGACAACGAGCCGGTGGCTGTGCCGCTCACGACCGTCTTTCATATGGACTGATCTGATGCGGGTCGTTGGTGTCATTGATATCGGCAAGACGAATGCCAAGGTCGCGGCCGTTGATCTCGATCGTTTCGAGGAGATCGCCGTCCGCAAGACGGCGAACGCGGTGCTGACCGACGGTCTTTATCCTCATTTCGATATCGAGCGTCTCTGGACATTCGTGTTGGAAAGCCTCGCGGCGCTGAACGCCGAACACGCCTTCGAGGCAATCTCGATCACCACCCATGGTGCGACGGCGGTCGTGCTCGATGCATCAGGCAATCTGGCGCTTCCGGTCCTCGACTATGAACATTCGGGTCCGGACAGCCTGGCTGCGGAATATGATGACATAAGGCCGCCCTTTGCCGAAACCGGTTCGGCGCGCCTGCCGATGGGCCTCAATGTTGGTGCGCAGCTCTATTGGCAGCAGAAGACCTTTCCGGACGATTTTGCCAGGGTCGCCTCGATCCTCACCTATGCGCAGTACTGGACCTACCGGCTGACTGGCACGCTCTCAAACGAGCTGACCTCGCTCGGCTGCCACACGGATCTCTGGAACCCGAGAGCCGCTACCTACTCGTCCCTGGTTGAACGTCAGGGCTGGCGTCCGCTCTTTGCGCCGGTGCTGAAGGCGAGTGATATCGCCGGTGCCTTGCTGCCGGAACTCTGCGCCGCAACCGGCCTTGCCGAAGGCACGCCCGTCTATTGTGGCATTCACGATTCCAACGCGTCGCTGCTGCCGCATCTGCTGACGCGGGCATCGCCCTTCTCGGTGGTTTCCACCGGCACCTGGGTCGTCATGCTGGCGGTGGGCGCGGAGCCGAGGCCGCTCGACGAACGTCGCGATACGCTTGTCAACGTCAACGCATCAGGCGACCCCGTGCCCTCGGCCCGCTTCATGGGCGGCCGTGCCTTCCAGCTCTTGTTCGGGGAGGGGGCGATCCCCGTGCCGCCTGAGACGGAGGAGGCCGTTGCCTCGGCTCGGCACATGCTGCTGCCGTCGATCCCCGAGGGGTCAGGGCCCTTTCCGGGCCTGAAGGCGACGTGGACGACGCAGCAACGGATGCTTAAGCCCGATGAGCGTTTCGTGGTCGTCTCGTTCTATCTGGCGCTGATGACGGCGACCTGCCTCGATCTGATCGGAGCGCGGGGAGACATCGTCGTCGAAGGGCCCTTTGCCGCCAACGGCACCTACCTGCGCATGCTCGCGGCCGCGACCGGCCGGCCGGTCTTTGCCGATCCCCACAATATCACGGGTACGAGCCTCGGAGCCGCATGCCTGGTTAAGGGCTCCAGGGTCCGGACCGGCGTAGAGCGGCTTTCGGGGGAGGCGACGGAAAACCTCGTCGCCTATGCACAGGCATGGCAGAAAGCGACGCGGGACCACGCGGACAAAGAAAAGCAGCCGTAGCGCATCTGCTTCCGGCCGCAGAGATACCTGCTTGTGTCAGTAAGAGACGGGCTAAAGCCCGATCAAAACACAGAGCTGCGCTTTGCCGACCGGTTATGTTCGATGTTGAGCACGATCGATACTGCCATCATCGTCAGGATTGCTGTGAGTGCGGCGCCAATGCCAAGAACAATCATTGTTCGTTTCCTGTAAGCGCATCGTCATGATGTCGCTTTGCCCGGTGCGAAGGTTTCTTCGCGCATTTGAGCGCCCACTTCACTTTCGCTTCGATACGCGAGCGCAAGTCAAAGCACAATTCTAAACTCTTGTGATTGAGAACCTGTTGGTTTCGCGGCTGTTTATTACATTTTTGTTGCAGCGCAAAAATAGCGCGCGAAAACACCCTGTGAATTTTAGTGAATCCGATTAGAGGCGAGGGACCGTTAACCTTCAAGCAAGGAATTAACCATAAACATGGTCCCACACGTCGGAATGGGATAATTCACAAGTCTCCTCAAGGCATGATGCCGCCCCGCCGTACCGGTTCCGGTCCGGTATCCATTCTTCACCGAATTTACTTGCGGGATGAACGACAGCAGACGCTAACGGCGGGGGCTGATCTCATCGATGTGGCGTGCACGTCCGGTGGACTGTGGCTCCCTTGAACCTCCCCAGGAAATTCGAAAACGCGTATTACCCGGGGATCAGCGTTGAGGCAGGAATCATCGTCAGAACAGGCAAAAAAGGGCCAGGCAGGCAGCCTGCTGGAGCGCCTGCGTTTTGCCGGGCTCGACGACGAGACCTGCAACCGCGTCCGGGATAACCGACAGAAGCTTTCTCCCCGCATTGATCAGGCGCTTCGCGATCTTTTCCAGCGCCTCCAGACCTATCCCGACGCCGCGCGCCATTTCGACAGCGACCGCCAGATCGATCGCCTTCAGGACCTTCAGTCGTCGCACTGGAGCGTGTTGACCGACGCGCGCTTCGACGGGCTCTATGCCGAGCGCATCAAGGTGCTCGCAGACACCGCAAGCCGCATGGGCCTCGACCCGCGCTGGCAGATGGCAAGCCACGCCGTCGTGCTAGAACATCTGATCGTCGGACTGATCGAGGATGCCTGGCCAAAGTCCTTCCTGCCGATGGGCAAGGCGCGCCGCCGCGAACTCTGCGAGCTGGTTGCCGCGCTGGTGCGCACCACTTTTGTCGATACCGAGATCGGCGTTTCGCTCCGTTTCAATGCGCTTCGACAGCAGCATCAGCGGCAACTCGCCGAACAGCGCAGCGCCGACGAACTGGAGGTCAAGGCGCTCTTCGGCGACTTTGCCGAAGGCGTGAGCCAGGGCGATCTCGGCGCTCGGCTGCCGGAAACGGCGGTTGAAGCCTATCAGCCGATCGTCGCGAGCCTGAACGCAGCGCTCGAGCAGATCCAGCAAAGCCTCCAGACATCGGATCAGCGCAGCCGTGCTGCCGAAACGCTGGTCGACCGCATGCGCGGCGGCGCAGCATCGTTCTCCGACAAGGCAAGCGCCGAAGCCGAAGCGCTTTCCGGGCAGCTTGCAGCGCTCGCCGACATGGCCGGACGCATGGCGACCGGCTCGGGACGGATCAGCGCCACGGAAACGAAGACCAACGAGACACGCATCGCCGTCGAACGCAGCGGCGAGATCGCCGGCCAGGCGATTTCCGCCATGGCCGACATCGAAGCATCGGCCGAAAAGATCGGCCAGATCATCGGTGTCATCGACGAGATCGCCTTCCAGACCAATCTGCTGGCGCTCAATGCCGGCATCGAAGCGGCACGCGCCGGCGACAGCGGTCGCGGTTTTGCCGTCGTCGCCCAGGAAGTGCGCGCGCTGGCGCAGCGTTCCGGAGAAGCGGCGCGCGAAATCAAGCAGCTTGTTTCCGGCACGAAGGCGCAGGTCGAGACCGGCGTCGAGATCGTCGGCCGCACCCAGGATGCGATCAGCAGCATCGTCGAGCAGGTCACGTCGATCAATTCCGCCGTTTCCGGCATCGCCCGCGAGGCGGAGCAGCAGGTCGGCGACCTCAGGGGCGTTGCGACCGAGATCGGCACGATTTCCCGGGGTGTCGAGGCAAGTGCCGCCCTTGCCGGCGAGACGGTCCGCTCGACCGACGATCTTCATACGGTCATCGTCGAGCTCGGCGAGACGATCCGCCAGTTCCGCCTGGAGCGCCGTCGTCCGGTTTCGCCGACACGCGCCGGCAGCGAGCCCTTCCGTCAGGCGTCGGCCGTTGCCGACGAGCCGGTACCGCCGCTGTTTGACGATGGGCTGCAGCGCCGGCTCGCCGGCTGGCAGCGCTGATTTCAAGGGCAGTAGAGAGTTAGCAGTCGAGGAAGACAGGAATGGCCAGCAAGAAGACCGCTCAGAAGACGCTCAGCCTCGCTCCGGTTTTGGACCTGAACGAGGCGACGGCACTGCACGAGAAGCTGCTCGCGCTCAAGGGCAGCGACATCGTGATCGACGCTTCCGCGGTCGAGCGGGTCGGCACGCTTTGTGTTCAGGTGCTGATGGCCGGCGCCAAGACCTGGGAAGAGGATCATTTGTCTTTCACCTTCAGCAAGGTGTCGGACGCTTTCGAGAAAACGACACAGCTCATCGGGGTCGAGATCGACCACCTGGTGGCAAAGGAGATTTGAGAAATGAAGAAGCGAGTTCTGACGGTCGACGACTCTCGGACGATCCGAAACATGCTGCTGGTCACGTTGAACAATGCCGGTTTCGAAACGATCCAGGCCGAGGACGGCGTCGAGGGCCTTGAGGTCCTTGAGGAAGCCAATCCCGACGTGATCGTCACCGACATCAACATGCCGCGTCTCGACGGTTTCGGCTTCATCGAAGGCGTGCGCAAGAACGATCGCTACCGCGCCATTCCGATCCTGGTGCTGACCACCGAAAGCGACGCGGAAAAGAAGAACCGCGCACGCCAGGCGGGAGCAACGGGCTGGATCGTCAAGCCGTTCGACCCCACCAAACTCATCGATGCAATCGAGCGCGTAACGGCCTGAAGTCCGGGGATAGCCTCCAATGGATATGAACGAAATCAAAGAGATCTTCTTCCAGGAATGCGAGGAGCAGCTCGCCGAACTGGAATCGGGTCTGCTGAAGCTCAATGATGGCGACCGCGACCCGGAAACGGTCAATGCCGTTTTCCGTGCGGTGCACTCCATCAAGGGTGGCGCCGGCGCCTTCGGGCTCGACGACCTCGTCTCGTTCGCGCATGTGTTCGAGACGACCCTTGATTGCGTTCGTTCCAACCGGCTCGATCCCGGACCGGAAGTGCTGAAGGTGATGCTGAAGTCGGCCGACGTCTTGGCTGACCTCACCAATGCCGCCCGCGACGGCGGCAGCGTCGACGAGGCCCGCAGCCGCCAGCTCATCAAGGAGCTCGAGGCGCTCGCAAACGGCGAAGTGCCGCAGGCTTCCGCAGCAGCGGTTGAGCCGGTCGCCAAGCCCGTCGCGGTCGTGGCCCCGCCGCCGGTCAACGACGAAGGCTTCCAGCCGGTCGCCTTTTCCTTCGACGACTTCGATGCGGCCGAAGAGCCGCTGATGGACATGCCCGTCTACGAGATCGTCTTCAAGCCGAAGTCCGATCTCTATGCCAAGGGCAACGAGGCAACGCTGCTTCTGCGCGACCTCTCCCGCCTTGGCGAGATGAGCATCCATTGCGACATGGGCGCATTGCCGACGCTCGATCGCTTGAGCCCGGAGAGTGCCTACTTCTTCTGGAAGATCTCGCTCAAGACCGACAAGGGCGAGGACGCGATCCGCACCGTCTTCGAATTTGCCGAGTGGGATTGCGACCTGGAGATTTCCCTGGTCGAGGACGAGGCTACGCAGTCGGGCGAAGAGCTGCCGATGCAGCCGGTGCCCTTTGATCTGTCGATCCTGGATGATGAGCCGGCGGTATTGGTCGGTGTCGTCGAGGAAGAAGAACAGCTCGCCTCCCGGCGGCAGGATCGCGACGCTGCGGTTTCCGCCGCGGGGACGGCCAGCAACGTGCTGCAGATGGCGCAGTCCGCCGCTCGCACACCGGCCGAGAAGCCGGCGCCGGCGGCAGCCAGTGCCGCCGCCCAGAGCGCTGCCGCGCAACAGGCTGCCGCATCGGCTGCAACGCCGACCATCCGCGTCGATCTCGATCGTGTCGATCGCCTGATCAACCTTGTCGGCGAACTGGTCATCAACCAGGCGATGCTCTCGCAGAGCGTCGTCGAAAACGACAACAACGGCACGTCCTCGATCAATATGGGCCTCGAAGAGCTGCAGCAGCTCACCCGCGAGATCCAGGATTCGGTGATGGCGATCCGTGCGCAGCCGGTGAAGCCGGTGTTCCAGCGCATGTCGCGTATCGTCCGCGAAATCGCCGACATGACCGGCAAGTCGGTTCGCCTGATCACTGAAGGCGAGAACACCGAAGTCGACAAGACGGTCATCGACAAGCTTGCCGAGCCGCTGACCCACATGATCCGCAACGCCGTCGACCACGGTCTCGAAACGCCGGAGAAGCGCCTTGCCGCCGGCAAGAGCGCCGAAGGCACGGTGCGCCTGACGGCCAAGCACCGTTCCGGTCGCATCGTCATCGAGCTTGCCGACGACGGCGCCGGCATCAACCGCGAGAAGGTGCGCCAGAAGGCGATCGACAACGATCTGATCACCGCCGACGCCAATCTTTCGGACGAAGAGATCGACAACCTGATCTTCCACGCCGGCTTCTCGACGGCGGACAAGATCTCCGACATTTCCGGCCGCGGCGTTGGCATGGACGTGGTCAAGCGTTCGATCCAGGCGCTCGGCGGTCGCATCAACATCTCCTCGAAGCCGGGCCACGGCTCGGTCTTCACCATGAGCCTGCCGCTGACGCTCGCCGTGCTCGACGGCATGGTCGTCACCGTCGCCAACCAGACACTGGTGGTGCCGCTGACGGCAATCGTCGAGACCTTGCAGCCGGAAGCCGCAGCGATCCATTCCTTCGGCTCCAACCAGCGGCTGATCTCGATCCGCAACTCCTTCTGCCCGCTCGTCGACGTCGGCCGGATCCTCAACTTCCGTGCCATCCAGGCGAACCCGGTCGAAGGCGTCGCCCTGCTCGTCGAATCGGAAGGTGGCGGCCAGCGTGCGCTGATGGTCGATGCGATCCAGGGGCAGCGCCAGGTGGTGATCAAGAGCCTCGAGGCCAACTACACGCACGTGCCGGGCATCGCCGCCGCGACCATTCTCGGCGACGGGCGCGTCGCGCTCATCCTCGACGTCGATGCGATCGTCGCCGCCTCGCGCGGGCATTCGCTGAAGCCTGAAATGTCACTTGCTGCTGCCGGATAATGACAATGACCTATGCCGCAAAAAATCTGACGACGGACGGACGGGAGCTGATCGCTTTCCGCGTCGGGGATCAGGAATTCTGCGTAAACATCATGCAGGTGCGCGAGATCCGTGGCTGGACGCCTGCGACATCGATGCCGCATGCGCCACCTTACGTGCTCGGCGTGATCAATCTGCGCGGTGCCGTGCTGCCGATCGTCGATCTTTCGGCCCGGCTCGGCATGAAGCCGGCCGAACCGACCGTGCGCCACGTCATCATCGTCGCCCAGGTGAAAAGCCAGGTCGTCGGCCTTCTGGTGGATGCCGTCTCCGACATCCTGACGATCACCGACGACAAGATCCAGCCGACGCCCGACGTCATCTCGTCCGAGTTCGAAAAGAGCTTTGCCCGTGGCGTGCTCGCGATCGAAGGCCGGATGATCTGCCTCATCGAGCTGGAAGCGATCTTCCCGCAGGAAGAAAGGGAAGCCGCATGAGGAACCAGGTCGCCTTCGAACAGAAACTGTCGCCGGACGAATGCCTGGCGAGCGGCGAGTATCCGCTAACCCGTCGTGATCTCACCGAGATCGCCGCGATGATCTATGCGGATGCCGGCATCTATCTCAACGAGACCAAGGCATCGCTCGTCTATTCGCGCCTGTCGAAGCATATCCGCAATCTCGGGCTCAAGGGCTTCCGCGAGTATTGCCAGCTGGTCTCTTCGCCCGCCGGTGCTGCCGCGCGGCGTGACATGCTTTCACACCTGACGACCAACTTCACGCGGTTCTTCCGCGAGAACCATCATTTTGAGCATCTGAAGACCGATGTGCTGCCGGAACTGATCGCGCGTGCCAAGGCCGGTGGCCGGGTGCGCATCTGGTCGGCCGCCTGTTCCGATGGCCAGGAACCCTATTCGATCGCGCTGACGGTTCTGTCGCTGCTGCCGAATGCGGCCGACTACGACTTCCGCATCCTGGCGACCGATATCGACCCGAAGATCCTGGCGCTCGCCCGCGCCGGGGCCTACGACGCGACCGCGCTCGAAACCGTCAACCCGGCAATGCGCAAGCAATACTTCTCGGAGGTCAATGCCGGCGGCCGCTTCAAGTGGCAGGTCGATGATCGCGTCAAGCGGCTGATCACCTTCAACGAGCTGAACCTGATGGCGCAATGGCCGTTCAAGGGGCCGTTCGACGTCATCTTCTGCCGCAACGTCGTGATCTATTTCGACGAGCCGACGCAGATGAAGATCTGGTCGCGCTTCGCCGGCATGCTCAACACCGACGGTCATCTTTATATCGGCCATTCCGAGCGCGTGTCTGGCGACGCCAAGTCGCACTTCGACAATATCGGCATCACCACCTACCGCCATACCGGCAAGTTTCATGGAGGACGGGCATGACCGCTCCCGCTCGTGTTCTCGTCGTTGACGACTCCGCCACCATGCGTGGCCTGATTACCGCTGTCCTGAACGCCGATCCCGATGTGACCGTCGTCGGCCAGGCGGCCGACGCCATGGAAGCGCGCCAGGCGATCAAGCAGCTCGACCCTGACGTCATCACCCTCGACATCGAAATGCCGAACATGAACGGCCTCGAATTCCTCGACAAGATCATGCGGCTCAGGCCCATGCCGGTCATCATGGTCTCGACGCTGACCCACAAGGGCGCTGAAGCGACGATCGCAGCACTCGAGATCGGCGCCTTCGATTGCGTCGGCAAGCCGCATCCGGGCGACCCGCATCCCTTTGCCGGCCTCGTCGACAAGGTAAAGGCGGCCGCTCGCTCGCAGCGCAAGTTCATCATCACCGGCAATAAGGTCGCGGCGCCGGCTCCGGCCAATGCGAATACGGCGTCCGAGTACCGGGCCGGCCGCAAGATCATCGCCATCGGCGCCTCGACCGGCGGCGTCGAAGCCCTGATCACGGTGCTGCAGAAGTTCCCGGCCAATTGCCCGCCGACGGTCATCACGCAGCACATGCCGCACACCTTCACCAAGAGCTTCGCGGAGCGGCTGAACCGCCTCTGCGCGCCGACGGTGCAGGAGGCGACGGACGGTGCGCGGCTCGAAATCGGCAAGGTCTACCTGGCGCCCGGCGGCGAGCGTCACCTGCAGGTCGCCAACGCGACGGCACCCTGCTGCCGCCTGGTCGACCGCGATCCGGTCAACGGCCATCGCCCTTCGGTGGATGTGCTGTTCGATTCCGTCGCTGAGCTCGCCGGCCGCAATGCGATCGGTGTCATTCTGACCGGCATGGGGCGCGACGGCGCCTCCGGTCTTCTGAAAATGCGGCATGCCGGAGCAAAGACCTTCGGCCAGAACGAAAAGACATGTGTCGTCTACGGCATGCCGAGAGTCGCCTATGAATTGGGCGCCGTTGAAACCCAGCTCCCCCTCGGCTCCATCGGGGAGGAGGTCCTGAAAGCAGCGGCGCTCCGCAAGGAAGGAAGCGAATAATGTCCATCGCCGAAAAAATCAAAGTTCTGATCGTCGACGATCAGGTGACGAGCCGCCTACTCCTGGGTGATGCCCTGCAGCAGCTCGGCTTCAAGCAGATCACCGCTGCCGGTGATGGGGAGCAGGGCATGAAGATCATGGCCCAGAACCCGCACCACCTGGTGATCTCCGACTTCAACATGCCGAAGATGGACGGCCTTGGCCTGCTGCAGGCGGTCCGCTCCAACCCGGCGACGAAGAAGGCGGCCTTCATCATCCTGACGGCCCAGGGCGATCGTGCGCTGGTTCAGAAGGCGGCGGCGCTTGGTGCCAACAATGTTCTCGCCAAGCCCTTCACCATCGAAAAGATGAAGGCTGCGATCGAAGCCGTGTTCGGGGCGCTCAAATGAACATGGAATCCGCCGGCAAGCGCGTGCATGTCATCCAGGGCGAGTACAAGGTCTTCAACGATCCGAACATCGTGCTGTCGACCATTCTCGGTTCCTGCGTGGCAGCCTGCATGCGCGATCCCGTGGTCGGCGTCGGCGGCATGAACCACTTTCTGCTGCCCGGTTCCGCGACGTCGCCCATCTCCGGCGGCGATGCGACCCGCTACGGGGTCCACCTCATGGAGTTGCTCATCAACGGCCTCCTCAAGCAGGGTGCTCGGCGAGACCGTCTTGAAGCCAAGATCTTTGGCGGCGCCAAGACGATCGCGCGCTTCTCCAATGTCGGCGAGCAGAACGCCGCCTTCGCGCGCCAGTTCCTGCTCGACGAGGGTATCCGCATCGTCGGCGAGAGCACCGGCGGCGAGCACGGCCGCAAGCTCGAATACTGGCCGTCCAGCGGTCGCGCCCGGCAATATGCCCTGACCGGCGTCGAGACCCAGCGCACGGTGCAGATGGAGGAACGCCCGATCGTCGCGCCGAAGCCGGCCGAAAGCTCCATCGAATTCTTCTGACCCTGCGAGGCAGGCGCCTCGCAGGCCTGAACTACGACTTCTACCGAAGCCCCGAGCCACGTGAGACATACCGATGCAGACCGACTACAAGGGCCACATGCCGCACGTGGAAGAAGCGCTCCCCGAAGTGCTGATGCGCATTGTCACAGAACTGCATGACGTCGCCTATCTGATCGAGCGGATCGAGCCACAGCTCGCCGGCGACGAGGGCGCCGATGCGCTTGCGAACCCCGACAAGATGATGGTGCTGCAGGGCATCGACCTGGCCGTGCAGAAGACCCGCGGGCTTGCCGAATTCATCGACACGATTACCGCGTCGATCCCGGACGCCTGGATGGTCGACGTCACCACCGCCGTCAACCTGGTGAAGCTTGCCGACATGAAAAAGGCACTTGGCAACGGCATGTTGCGCCACGGCCACTCGCAGCCGCTGACGAAGGCGGCCGGCGATTTCGAAGCGTTCTGACGCTCGCAAAGTGCGTTCCCGACCGCAAGTCTGAAATTATCGCTGTAAAATCAGTTTGTTGATACGCCGCATCTCGATGCGGCCGCGGCTTGGCGCGTCGGTTTGGTCGCGCCGCCCAGCCCGTTTCGCGCCGGTGGATAAGTTCTGCGGCGAAGCCTCCGGCGCTCCTGTTGGGCTCATCTGGCCAAGTTCGCGCAAGTTTCGTTTCCTACGGTCCGGATCGGGACTGGTGGATTCGCGCGCATTGGAAGTCGATACTCGGCATGTCGATACCCAGAAAACCCGAATGTTGGAACTGCGCAGGGCGCTCGGCCGATGATCGGCCCGTTGACCTTGCGATACTGGGTGCGGAAACAGAATGAGTCTGTTGGATCAACTCTCGACGTTCACGAAGAACCTGAGCAGTCTCGGGCAAGGCAAGCTGATCGCGTTGGCGGCGGCTGGCATTGTCGCGGTCGGCATGGTGCTCGGGGCCGGAATTTACGTCAACAGACCCTCGTTCGAGACGCTCTATGTCGGGCTCGAACGCAGCGATGTCACCCAGATCAGCATCGCGCTGGCGGAGGCCAACATCGACTTCAATGTGGGGGCTGACGGCGCCAGTCTCCAGGTTCCCGTTGGCATGACCAGCAAGGCACGCCTGCTGCTCGCCGAGCGTGGCCTGCCGAGCAGCGCCAACGCCGGTTACGAACTCTTCGACAATGTCGGTTCGCTCGGCCTCACCTCCTTCATGCAGGAAGTGACCCGCGTGCGCGCGCTTGAAGGCGAAATCGGCCGCACCATCCAGCAGATCTCCGGCATCGCCGCCGCCCGCGTCCACATCGTGATGCCGGAGCGCGGCAGCTTCCGCAAGGCTGACCAGAACCCGACCGCCTCGGTCATGATCCGCGCCAGCGCCACCGTTGGCCGCAGTGCCGCCGCTTCGATCCGGCATCTCGTCGCCTCTTCCGTACCGGGGCTCGACGTCGACGACGTGACGGTGCTCGATTCGACCGGGCAGTTGCTCGCCTCCGGCGACGATCCGGCCAACAGCGCGCTCAACCAGTCGCTCGGTGTCGTCCAGAACGTGCAGACCGAGCTTGAGAAGAAGATCGACAATGCCCTGGCCCCGTTCCTGGGGATGGACAACTTCCGCTCCAGCGTCACGGCGCGCCTCAACACCGATACGCAGCAGATCCAGGAAACGGTCTTTGATCCGGAATCGCGCGTCGAGCGCTCGACCCGTGTGACCAAGGAAGAGCAGAAGTCCAGCCAGCAGCAGCCGGACAATGCCGCGACCGTGCAGCAGAACATTCCGCAGGCCGCTCCGACCGGCGGCGCCGGCCCGAGGTCGAGCGACGAAGCCGAGAAAAAAGAAGAGCAGACCAACTACGAGATCAACAGCAAGACGATCGCCACCGTCAAGAACAGCTACACGGTCGAGCGCCTCTCCGTTGCCGTCGTCGTCAACCGTGGCCGCCTGGCCGCGATGGTCGGCGAACCGGCCGACCAGGCAAAGATCGACGCCTATCTCGCTGACATGCAGAAGATCGTCGCTTCGGCCGCCGGCCTCGACACCAGCCGCGGCGATATCGTGACCCTGACCGCCATGGACTTCGTCGAGACGCAATTGCTCGACCAGGCTGTTGCCGGCCCCGGCGTGATGGAGACGCTGACCCGCAACCTCGGCGGCATCATCAACGCCCTTGCCTTCATCGTGGTCGCCTTCCTGGTCGTCTGGATGGGCATGCGGCCGCTCGCTCGCCAGCTCGGTCTCGGCGGCAATGCCGGCCAGCTCCAGGGCGAAGCCGCGGGCCTCGAACTGCCGGACTTCTCGCCGGCGACCGCTGGCGCCGGCGGAGCCCTCATGGAAGGCTTCGGCTCGGACTTCGGCTTCGACAGCACCGACGACCTGCTCAACATGGGCGACGACGGCGGCTTCAACCGCCGCGTCAAGGAAGGACCGGAACGGCGCCTGGCGCGTATGGTCGAGATCAGCGAAGAGCGCGCGGCCAAGATCCTGCGCAAGTGGGCCCTCGACAAGGCGGCCTGATAACAGGAAACGGCTTCGCGATGTCTTGCAGATCCCGCCCTCGTGGCGGGATTTTCTTTGTCGCCGCGCGCCTCATTGCGCTGGCGACGCGTTTTGATGTTCGGGGTAAATATTGCGGGAGTCTGGCTGCCGGTTTTGATCTGGCTTCGAATTTGCTTCAAGTTTCGAAGGGAGTTCGGCTGAGTCCTGCCGGATGTCGGGATGGTAACATTTTAACGATATCTTAATTTATAGATTCGGCGCGCCCGCATGACGTGCATTCCCCGTTGCCATCTACTATGCTGGAATCGCGCTATACAGAGTTTATTGAAAATATATCATCGTTACTGTCAGAATTTATTCTATGAGTTTCACAATTTATATATTGGTAAAATGAGCGCTCTCTGAAAATCGGCTGGTGCATTTGAGCAACAGCTGTGAGAACAAAGTATAATATCTGGCGAATTCGAAATTCTGCGCCGGCGAGAAAACGTCCTTTTTTGGGATCAAATCGCCCACTTTGCCGTCTGTGACGCTGCATCCAAGCCGGTCTTGGCCGTGGAAACAGCAGGTCTTTGCGAGAAAAGACTTTGTCTTTCAACATGTTGCCAATCCGTGACGAATACTGCGGCAGCGGTGGGACATTCGCGGGATGTTTCGATCGCGATTCGCGACATGCACGCGATGCGAAGTAAATAGCCAGAAGAGGGCGATGTTTTTTTTCTCGCTCCGATGTACATTTTTAGCAGTTGATTCGCGTCCTGATCTGCGACTGGTGGTAATAATCGGCTTCGGCCGGCTGTTGGCGGCGGCAGCGCAAATGCAGTTCCGGGATGTGGATCCGGTACAGGGGCTGAACTCATGGACATTTCGCAAGCAGACATTGCTGTCTGGCCTTTGCCGACGGCACCGACACGCGCACGCGGCGGCGGGTTTTCGCGCGATCAGCTTTTGCGACGACTGGGCGAAGTCGCCGGGCGGGGTGGTCTCGGAAGTGGTCTTTCGGCGCTGACGGAATATGTCGGTGCGAGCCATTATCTCCTGGCACGCTACGATCTCTCGCAGGACAGCGGGCTCGACCATGTCGTCTGCTCCGATTGGCCCTTCGACGTCGTCCGACGGCTTTCCGGCGTGATCACCGCGCTCCATGCCAAGACCACCGAGCTGGAAAAGTGCCTCGCCGTGCTGCAGCCCTGTTTTTATGCGCTGCCTGATGATATCGAACTGCCGCGCGGCATCAGTCGCGAATATTGCGCCATCACCTTCAATGTCGGACGGCTGCGGTTTTCCCTGATGCTGCTGGTCCCGGATGACGTGATCCTGTCGCAGGAGAACCTGCGCGACGTCACGCTTCTGGCGGGGTACCTGGCAAGCTTCACCACGCGCGCCGAAGTTCGCCATGACCGGGACTTCGAGCTCACGGAGCGCGAACTCGAGTGCCTGTTCTGGATTGCCGAAGGCAAGACGAGCGAAGAGATCGCAGTGATCCTCGGCATTTCGCGCAACACCATCAACAACTACATCACCAGCGTCATGCGCAAGACCGCGACCAGGACGCGGTCGGAAGCGATTGCCTACGCGGTGCGCAACAATCTTGTGTGAGGGGCGGGCGCGATGACGCATTTTCTTGGCGGCGGTCGGATCGAGGACGAGCAGAAGCTCGCAAGGAACGGCAACCGCGCCGCGCGTGCGGCCACATTGGTCACGCGCCTGCAGGCCATGCAGCGTCAAATCAACGCCAAGCACTTCGCAGTCCTGCGCCTCAACGGCAAGGGGACAGGCAGCGCGCGAAAGCTGACCTGCGTCCTCGACAACTGGGGTGTCGCGGCCGAGGCGAACGCCCATGATCTCGTCACTGCCTATGGCGAAGAACTGGTCGCCCATCTCGACCAGTCGTTGCTGCCGATCCTTTGGAACGGTGCCGGCGAGCACCAGGCGGCCGAGCTCTCAGACCTTGCGCCTTTTGCGCATCGCCTGAAGGGCCGCAAGCTTCCCTATTCCGGCATCGCCTTTCCCGTCAGGCTCGGCGCCCAGGGCAATGGCTATGTCGTCTTTGCCGGCAGCTATGTCGACGCCTCCACCGAGCAGGTGGTCGATCTGCACGGCCGCAGCTGCATGATCATGACCGATCTGCTGGCGGCCGACGAAAAACGCGTCGCGCCGGCGGAAACCTTGAGCGACCGCGAGATCGCCTGTCTGCAGATGGCGGGCGACGGTCACATCAGCGAAGAGATCGCCGAGCGCATGGGGCTTTCGGTCCACACGGTCAACGCCTATCTCGGCGCTGCGACGACAAAGCTCGATTCGGTCAACCGCATCCAGGCGATCGCCAAGGCGATCCGCCTCGGCTATATCAGCTAATCTGGACAAACGACGGATCGCGCCGGCCTTTTGAGCCGCGCGGCCGCCGGAAACTAACCTGACAGCGTCTATCGCGCGTCCGGTCGAGAGCCGTCCGACAGGTGCTCTCAGCTCGCCAGCGGCAACTCATAGGACTTGATGAATTTCGCCTCCGTCAGGCTGCGCGCCAGGAAGGCCGTGTTCTCGTCCGGATCGGACGAAGGGTTCTGGAAATTGATGTGGCTGATTTCGATTCCCGCCGTCTCGTTGCCGAGCGACAGACGGACGTAGATGGTCACGCCGCGAGGTTTCAGTTCGAGGTCGAGCACGATTTCCGGCTCGCAGTCCCAATCCAGATTGTAGTTGCCGCCGAGGCCGAAATTGACCGTGCCGGGAAGGAAATAGAGCTCCGCTGCCGATTCGACGAGGTCAGCAAGGCTGGCATAGGACTCGAACCGCAACAGCGCGATGAAATCGGCGGCGTCGATCAGACGCAGTTCGGTCGCCACGGGGCGAATTGCTTCAGCTACGATCTGTTCCCGCTTCTCGGAGAATTCGCACTTTTTCATCGGAGTTATGTCATCCGTTTTGGTTGCGACGCATGCACCCGGTGAATGAGTTCGGCGACAGCCTTGTAAAACACCGGTGGAATCACACTATCCACCGAGACTTGTGCAAACATGGAGCGTGCAAGCGGCGGGTCCTCGAAGACGGGAACACCGTTTTTCTCTGCGATTTCACGGATTTTGAGGGCAACTAGGTCCTGTCCCATTGCAACGACGATAGGCGCGTCGCTCTCCTCGCGGACATAACGCAAGGCAACGGCATAGTGGGTCGGGTTGGCGATGACGAGCGTGGCGCGAGGCACCGACGAGATCATGCGCTTGCGCGCCCGGTCGCGCTGCATCGAGCGTAGGCGCGACTTGACGATCGGGTCGCCCTGCGCCTGTTTCATTTCCTCCTTCACTTCCTGCTTGGTCATCATCAGCTCGGTGTACCAATGGTGCCGCGACCAGAAGAGGTCGCCGATCGCGAGTACTGCGGTCGCAAGCAGAATGACGATCATGATCTCGTTGAGGTCGCTCGCCATCGTCGCAAACATCGTGACGGGATCGGAGAACATCAGGTCGAGCGTCGCGAAATAGTCGTTCCAGAGCACCAGAACGACGACGACCGACACGATGATGATCTTGAACAGCGACTTGCCGAACTCGACCAGGCCCTGGATGCCGAAGATCCGCTTGAGGCCCGCCATCGGCGAAACGCGATTGAGCTTGGGCGCAATACGGTCGAGAACCGGCCGAGGCAGGTTCTGGAAGATTGAGGCGCCGACGCCGAACACGATCAGCAGGACGAAAACCGGGACAACCAGGGCCGTCGATTTCCAGACGAGATGGGTGATCAGCGCTACCACGTCGGTGGCGTTTTCCAACCGCCAGGCCTCGGGTTGCTCGAAGATGTCCTTGAGCGCCTCGGTGAGGGTGGCGACGCCGTCGGTCAGGAAGAAGACGAAGAAAATGTAGATCGCGAGCGTCGATGCGAACATCGTGGCCTCGCGTGAAAAAGGCACGTTGCCCTTTTCCGCAGCGTCGGAGATCTTCTTCTCTGACGGGGCCTCTGTTTTGCTGTCTTTATCCTGATCGTCCGACATGAGACAGGACGGCTCCCGGTTCCTCTACAGCGACGCGCGTCCCGGCGGACAGGCGTCCTCAATTGCGCTTCCTGTAGTGGACCCAGCGCGGGAGCCAGGCAAGAGTTGAGCCCCGGCATTCGCCGGGGCTCAACAGAAATTACCCTTTGCGGAGCGATCGGTCGGCCGCTTTGTGCGGCTCGTCGGACGAAGGCAGGCCTCAGGCCGCCTGCACGTCCTTTTCCTTGAGCTCGAGCTGGCCGTTCGCGGCCAGCCTGATGGCTTCCTGCGTGATCGAGCGCCGTGCGATGGCGATGTCGCGCGGATTGATGCCGGCATCGCCCATGGCGAGATCGGACTCGATCATGCGGCGCTGGCGCGCGCCGATCGAGGCAAGCACCGATTCGCGCAGTTCCGACGTCGAGCCGCGCAGCGCCATCGTGATGATGTCGGTCGACACGTCGTTGAAAAGCTGAACGCGGCTGCGTTGCGGCATGTAGAGCACGTCGTCGAAGAGGAAGATCTTCGGGCGAACCTTGTTGGCGGAAGCGGTGCTGAGCGATTCGAGCGAGGCGAGCAGCGTATCGACCTGCGGCTTGTCGAGCTCGTTCATGACCTCGGCGATCTTGGCCGGGCCCGCCGAGTTGCGTTCCGCTTCCATCTCCCCGATCATTTCCATCACGCGGTTCTCGATGATCGCCGCGGCCTTCGGGTTGACGTCCTTCATGTTGACGGCGCGCTTCAGGATGTCCGGCCGCTGGTCTTCCGACAGCTGCAGCAGCACCTTGGCGCCGAAGCTCGAAGGCATCATCGACAGAACGTAAGCGATCGTCTGCGGATGTTCCTTGGCAAGCTGTACGGAAACGGCCACCGGGTCGCATTCCTGCAGACGATCCCAGATGTTGGCTTCATAGGACTGGAACGTGGCGCGTCGGCCGAGCAGGCCGTCGACTTCGTCCGGCGTCAGGCCTTCCTCGAGAATGCTCTCGATCGCCTTGGCGTTGTCCATGAGGCCGGCACCCTCGGTGAAGAGATCTTCGAACTCGTTGACGAGCGCTTCGAGTTCATGCGGCGGAATGGCGCGCAGCGACTGCGCCGACGCGATGATCGACTGCAGCTCGCTCTGGGTGAAGAATTTCAGGAGTTTGCTGGCGACGCCCTTGCCCATGGCAAGCAGAACGGCCGCCGCCTTGTCCGTCTGGCTGAGCGGCCTTGATAGCGCCTGAGCCTCGAAACTTTCGAAATCCATCATGGATTTATCCTTCGCCCAATCATTGGGCCCTACGACTTCTTATTGCCCTTGATCTCGATGAGTTTGACGCCGAAGCGGGTATCGTCGCCTTCGAGAACGGTAATTTCGCCACGGCCGATCACCCGGCCGTTGACCATGATTTCCACCGGCTCTCCGATGCGGCGATCCAGCGCGATCGTCGCGCCCTCGCTGAGGTTCATGAGGCCCGAAACCTGCATCCGGCTCGTGCCGAGCACGATCTGGACGTCGATCGGAATGTCCATGATCAGGTCGAGGTTGGCGGTCATGCCGCTGCCCGGCGGCGTATCGACGGCAGCCTCGGCGCTGTCGAAGGACGTCGCGGCAAAATCCGCGCCGCCGAAATCGCTGGTCGCGGCGGTGCCGCCGAGTTCGGCGCCGAAGTCGCTGGAGCCGAAATCGCCGCCGAATGCGTCGAGACCGCCCGCTGCCGGTGCGCCAAATTCACTGCCGAAATCGGCCGCGCCAAGCGTGTCGCCGCCGAATTCCGAGCCGAATGCGGCAGGCGTGTCGGAATCCTGCTTCAGGACACCGCGCAGGTCATTGATCGCCTGGTCGAGTTCCATGTCTCCGACAGCGGCTTCGGCCTGTTCGTTGATGGGTGCTTTTTTGGGTGCCATGTGAGAACTATTCCAGTTGAAGCTTGCCTCAGGCATGCTGCGAGTGCGCGGCAGGCCGATTTAACTCATGATGTGGCGAAGGATGTCCTGTTCGGACCCGTGCGTATCCTTGACCCGAACCGTGTATTTCGATCCGGCGCGCCCGAATTCGCAGACATAAAGGTCGCGGCCATTGGCGTTGACGTCGACGCGAACATCCTGGGTGTCGAGGAACGGAATGACGTCGCCCGGCTGCAGGCGGCTGATCGTATCGAGCGTCAGGCTTTCGAGCCGGATGCGCGCCTCGATCGTCACCGCCGAACGGCGAACCTGTTCCTCAAGCTGCTCGGTCCACTCGGCTTTCGCCTTGCGCTGCTGTCCGCCCTTGGGGAAGACGATCGAGGTCTTCAGAAGCACGCTTTGCGGAACGATGACCGAGAAGGTGGAAAGCACGGGGCCGAAGCCGATGGTCATGTCGATGGCGCCGGCATGCACGTCCTCGATCATCGGATCGGGCTTGGGCCGGGCGGTGCTGTTGAGCGGGCGTTCGACGATCGGCTCGAAGCCGCCGGGGGCATTGACGGCCGTGCGCAGCACGTCGGCGATCTTTTCGAACAGCGGCACGGCCACGTCGATTTCGATCTGTGAGAGCGCGCGCGGCTGCGGTTCCTCGATGCCGGCGGGCTCGGCACCAAGAAGCGCTTCCACCAGAGCGATGATGATCGGGCTGTCGCAGCCGATCTGAAAGTCCGTGCACCAGTTGCGCAGCGAAACCTCGCTGATGAGCACGCCCGTGCCCATCGCCGAGATCAACTCGCGGCGCATCCCGGTCCGGTGGCCGGCATAGCCGATGGTGATGTCCTGACCCGTCTCCGCCCGGCAGATATCCGGCAGGAATTCGCTGAAGACCTGGCCGAGTTCGAGGGCCAGCCGGCCGATCACCCGGTCGTCGCCCAGCGCGCCGGTCATGCGCGCCAGAAGTTTCCGGTCGAATGCGTGAACGTTGGATGTCGCGGAATTCATGGGATCAAGCCGCCTTGCTTTCGCCGCCGCCGCCGGGGTTCATCATTTCCTGCTCGACCGCGTCGATCGACGGACGCTCGTAGGCCGAGATGGTCTTGCGGCCATATTCGAGAGCGACCTGCGGAACCGAACCGTTCATGTAGGCAAGCAGGGTCTGCTTGACGATGACATAGAGACGGTTCTGCTTCTCGCGCACGGACTTCACGTTGGCGACGAGCGGCGCGACGATCGAATAGGACAGGAACACGCCGAGCAGGGTGCCGACGAGGGCGGCTGCGATCTTGGCGCCCAGAACTTCCGGCGCCTCGCTGATCGCGCCCATCGCCTTGATGACGCCGAGAACGGCCGCGACGATACCGATCGCCGGGAAGGCGTCGCCCATCGTCGTCAGCGCGTGATAGCACTTCATTTTGTCGTGGGTGATCGTCTGGATTTCCTCGTCCATCAGCGCTTCGATCTCGTGCGAACGGGCGTTGCCGATGATGATCAAGCGCACGTAATCGCAGATGAAGGCGGTCAGCTCCTTGTTCTTCAGAACCGTCGGGGCCGACTGGAAGATCGAGGATTCCTCGGGGTTGTCGATGTGGCTTTCGATCTCGTTGCGCGACTTGGTGCGCAGGTCCCGCATCAGTGAATAGAGAACGCCGAGCGTGTCGAGATACTCGCGCTCCTTCGGCACCTTGTGGCGAAAGGCTTCGCCGAGCGCCTTGCCGGTATCCTTCACCACCTTCATGGAGTTGGCCATGATGAAACCGCCGACGCCGGCGCCACCGATGATCAACAGCTCGAAGGGCTGGTTGAGGACTTCCATGTGGCCGCCCATCGCCAGATAGCCGCCGAGGATACAGCCGAACGTCACAAGAAGCCCGATGATGATATTCATTTTCGATACCTGTCGCGATCTTATTTTCCGCTAACGGGATACGGTTTCATCCTTGCGTGAGGCTGGCCGGCACGGCCGATAGGGCCGCCTGCCGGAACAGGTTCGCGCAAGGCTGTCCGGTCAGGATTTGTCAAGGCAGGCTCAAGGGGCTGCCTGTCTCATTCCGGCAGGGGCGGAGCGATCGTGACCACGACCTATACGAGCTACAAGCTGATTACGGCCGACTTGACGAAGTCGCTGGCCCGCGTTGCCGAGCAGCCGGACGTGGCGCGCGAGACCGAGTACTATCTGTCGAAAATCGGCGACGTCAAAACCATCGACGATTTCTTCGCTGATGCCAGGCTCTACAATTACGCGATGAAGGCGCATGGTCTCGAAGACATGGGCTATGCCAAGGCTTTCATGCGCAAGGTTTTGACCGAGGGCGTCGACAACGAGGATGCCTTTGCCAACAAGCTGACCGACAACCGCTACAAGCAACTGGTCGAATCGCTGAACTTTGCCGCTCACGGCAGTGCCGCCACGTCCTTCGACCGTGCGCAGAAGGGCGTCGCGGATAAATACACCCGCCAGACCCTGGAGCAGGACGCCGGCGAGGAGAATGCCGGCGTCAGGCTCGCACTTTATTTTTCACGCATGGCGCCGACGATCGACAGCGGCTACGCCATCATCGCGGACGAGGCTCTGGCCCAGGTGGTGCGCACGGCCCTGCAGCTGCCCGACGAATTCGCAGCAACCAATGTCGATCGTCAGGCCGAGGCCTACGAACAGGCGCTCGACTTCAAGGACTTCCAGGATCCGACCAAGGTGACCGCGTTTCTCGACCGGTTCACTGCGCTCTGGGAAACCAAAAATTCAACGGACGGTTACGATCCGCTCGCGGTCTTCGGCTCATCGAGCGGCTACGGCATTTCTTCCGATCTTCTCCTGTCCATCAACAGCCTGAAACTCGGGGGAAACTGAACGTGCAAACCGGTCTTTACGTCGCGATTTCGTCGCAGATGGCGCTTGAAAAGCGCCTCAACACGCTTGCCGACAACATCGCGAACTCCAACACTGTCGGTTTCCGCGGCACCGAGGTGAAGTTCAACGAGATGCTCGGCGACACGAAGCCGACCAAGGTTGCCTATGTCAGCAAGGGCGAGGAATTCCTGAACACCAGCAACGGTTCGCTGACGCGCACCGGCTCGGCGCTCGATTTCGCCATCAAGGGCGACGCCTGGTTCCAGATCGAGACGCCCGCAGGCCAGGCGCTGACGCGCGACGGGCGGTTCACGCTGACCGATACCGGCGAACTCGTCACCATCCGCGGCTATCCGGTGCTCGATGCCGGCGGCGCGCCGATCCAGCTCAACGGTAACGGCGGCGAGATCACCGTCGGCGCCGATGGCGCGCTTCACCAGAACGGCGTCGCCGTCGCCTCGCTCGGTCTCTACGAAGCCGATTTCAGCAAGGGCTTCGTGCGCCTCGACAACAGCGCCGTTCAGCCGGCGGCGCAGGCCGAGCCGGTCGTCGACCGTTTCGATGTCGGCGTCATGCAGGGCTTCCTCGAGGAGTCCAACGTCAATGCGATCCAGGAAATGTCGCAACTGATCATGGTCACCCGCGCCTTCGACAACATCACCGCCCTGCTGCGCGACAGCGAAGGATCGCTCGAAGAAGCGGTCAAGACGCTTGGCGGCAGCCGCTAATCTCTGACGGACATCGGCATGCAAAGCGAAGGCCTGAAAACAAGCGCGGGATCGACATCTCTGGCGGCACTTGCCGGTCTGGTCGAACGCTATGCCAAACCCGAATTCTCCATAGCGCCTGGCGGTCACGTCCAGACGATCTCGCCCGGCCACTACACGGTAACGGGCCTGTCGCGGCATGTGCGGCTCGGCGACTTCGTCGCCCACAAGAGCGCCACCGGAACCCATCTCGGCGAGGTGGTTCGGGTCGAGCCGGAGCGGGTGGTCGTCTGCCCGATCGAGCCCGGCGACCCGATCGGCATCCACGACACCGTCATTCGCAAGGGCGCCTTCCGCGTCGCGCCGACGGACCAGTGGTGCGGCCGCGCGATCAATGCGCTCGGCGAGCCGATCGACGGTCTCGGTCCATTGCAGCAGGGCGACGTGCGCCGCTCGATCTCCAACACCGCGCCGCCGTCGATGACGCGCAAGCGGGTCGAGAAGGGCTTCCTGACCGGCGTGCGCGCGATCGACATCTTCTCGCCGCTCTGCCTTGGCCAGCGTCTCGGCATCTTCGCCGGTTCCGGCGTCGGCAAGTCGACGCTGCTCTCCATGCTGGCGCGGGCCGATGCCTTCGACAAGGTGGTGATTGCGCTGGTCGGCGAACGCGGCCGTGAAGTGCGCGAATTCATCGAGGATACGCTGGGCGACAATCTCGCGAAGTCGGTCGCTGTCGTGGCGACCAGCGACGAGAGCCCGATGCTGCGCAAGATGGCGCCGCTGACCGCCGTCACCATCGCCGAGCACTATCGCGACAACGGCGACAACGTGCTTCTGATCGTCGACAGCGTCACCCGTTTTGCCCATGCGATCCGCGAGGTGGCAACCGCGTCCGGCGAGCCGCCGATCGCGCGCGGCTATCCAGCCTCCGTCTTCACCGAACTGCCGCGCCTGCTGGAGCGCGCCGGCCCGGGCACCGAGGGCGCCGGTACCATCACGGCGATCATCTCGATCCTTGTCGACGGCGACAACCACAACGATCCGGTTGCCGACTCGACGCGCGGTATTCTCGACGGTCATATCGTGCTCGAGCGCAGTCTTGCGGAGGAGGGGCGCTATCCGCCCATCAATCCGCTCGCCTCGATTTCGCGCCTTGCGCGCAAGGCCTGGACCCCCGACCAGGAGAAGCTGGTCTCGCGCCTGAAGGCTCTGATCCACCGTTTCGAGGAGACCCGCGACCTTCGCCTAATCGGCGGCTATCGCCCAGGCGGCGATCCGGATCTCGATATGGCGATCAAGCAGGTGCCGGTCATCTACGACGTACTGACGCAAACCGCCGGTGAGCGCCCGGCACAGGACGCCTTTGCCGATCTCGCCAATGCGCTGAAGGCGGCGGCGATGGGCAATCAGCCGGGTGCGAGAGCGAGGTGATGACCATGACCGACTATGATGCGGACGAGATGGTCCATCAGCGCAAGCGAAGCCGCATGCCGATGACCGACAAGTTCCTGGCCGCGACCGGCGTAGCGCTCGCCGCTTTCGCAACCTTCTTTCCCTGGTACGCCTTCTTCCACCAGGACAAGTTCACCATGCCGCCTTTGTGGCAGGGCTCGACCCGTGATCTGCCGGAGCGTGCCGCGCGCAACGTCGTCTCGGTCTCGCCGCTCGCCATGCCCGATGCGGACGGCGAAACCCTGGCCGCCATCGACCAGCTGACGACGGCGTCGGTACCGGGCATCGGCGCCGGCCCGGGACCGGAAGGCGCTGCCGCGCGAGAGGGGCTGTCGCAGCCCTTTCCCGGCAAGTCGGGCTTCAAGTTGATGCATGTCGCCAACGGCCGGGCGCTGATCGAGGATGCGAGCGGCATGTATATCGTGCGCATCGGCTCGGTTCTGCCCGACAACACGCGTCTTGCCACGCTCGAGCAGCGTGACGGCCATTGGGTGATGATCACCTCCTCGGGCGAAATGTACCAGGCCGACTGAGGTCGGCTCGCTTTTCTTGCCGCCGATCGCCGTGCCATCTTTGTCGGATGACGCGGCTTTCCGCCTTTTGGGCAACCGTTGGCGGCCAGGGCGGCGTTCTCTCCGGCATCGCTTTCCGACGAAAGTCCCACGCAAGATTACCGGCCTAGGTTCGCATCATCAAGCATGGAGCTTTTGATGCAACCGATTCAGCTTTTCGAACTCGCGTCCCGGCAGGCCCAGTGGCTGACCGTTCGCCAGAACGTGGTGGCCGGCAACATCGCCAATGCGAACACGCCGCACTACAAGGCGAAGGACGTCAAGCCGTTCGAAAGCGTGCTGCAGGACGCCGGCATCCAGATGGCGGCGACCCACAAGGCACACTTCACCGAAGGCCTCGCAGCCTCGCAGGTGGCAGAAGTCGGCATGGTCGACGGCGTGCAGATCCAGCAATCCGGCAACAGCGTCGCGATCGAGCAGGAAATGATGAAGACCGGCGAGATCAAGCGCGACTACGAGCTCAGCGCCGGCCTTGTAAAGGCCTTTCACCGAATGATGCTGATGACGGTACGGAAGTAAGAATCATGGATCCATTGACCTCGGCCCTCAAGGTATCGGCCTCCGGCCTACAGGCGGAATCGACCCGCCTTCGCATCGTCTCCGAAAACATCGCCAACGCCCGCTCGACCGGTGACATACCGGGTTCTGATCCCTATCGCCGCAAGACCATCAGTTTTGCCGCCGAAGTGGATCGGGCAAGCGGCGCCTCGCTGGTCGAGATCGAGCGCCTCGGCACGGACGATTCGGACTACAACATCGAGTTCGACCCGGGCAATCCGGCCGCCGACGAGAAGGGCATGGTCAAGCTGCCGAACGTCAACATCCTGGTCGAGATGGCCGACATGCGCGAAGCCAACCGCGCCTATGAGGCAAACCTCCAGACCATCAAGCAGTCCCGCGACCTGATTTCCCAGACAATCGACCTGTTGAGAGCCTCGCAATAATGATCGATGCAGTTAAATCCCTCGGCGCGTTCTCGGTCACCAAGGAGACCGACGGCACCCGCTCCACGTCGTCCTCGTCGTCGGTCTTCGGCATGCCGGCCGCAACGCCGGCTGTCCCGCAGGGGCAGAGCTTCGCCTCTGTTCTCGGTGACATGGCGAGCGACGCCATCGGCGCCATGAAGAAGGCCGAAGGCGCGTCGCTCGACGGCATCCGCGGCCAGGCCAACACCCGTGAAGTCGTCGATGCGGTCATGAGCGCCGAACAGTCGCTGCAGACCGCGATCGCCATCCGCGACAAGGTGGTCACCGCCTACCTCGAAATCGCGCGCATGCAGATCTGAAGGAACGAGACATGAAGGCCCTTTCCATTGCCGCCACGGGCATGAACGCCCAGCAGCTGAACCTCGAAGTCATCGCCAACAACATCGCGAACATCAACACGACGGGTTACAAGCGCGCGCGTGCCGAGTTCTCCGATCTGCTCTACCAGACCGAGCGCGCCCAGGGCGTGCCGAACCGTTCCAACCAGGCGATCGTTCCTGAAGGCGCGATCATCGGCCTCGGCGTACAGACCGCCGCCGTGCGCAACCTTCACATCCAGGGCAGCATGGTCTCGACCGGCAACGACTACGACCTGGCGCTGATCGGCCGCGGCTGGTTCCAGGTCGAGACGCCGGATGGCGAAACGGTCTATACCCGCGCCGGCGCGTTCAACAAGAACGCCCAGGGCCAGCTCGTCACCATCGACGGCTACACCGTGGTTCCGGGCGTGACCGTTCCGCAGGATGCGACGGAAATCGTCTTTACCAAGTCCGGTCAGGTGATGGTGCGCATCGGTAACGACCCGGCGTTGCAGGAAGTCGGCCAGTTGACGGTCGCCAATTTCGTCAACGAGGCGGGTCTGGAGCCGCAGGGCGAAAACCTCTTCAAGCAGACGCCGGCCTCCGGCGAGCCGATTGTCGGCACCCCGGCGGATCCGGGCTTCGCCCAGATCAAGCAGAAGTATCTCGAAGCGTCGAACGTCGATCCGGTCAAGGAGATCACGGACCTCATCTCGGCGCAGCGCGCCTACGAGATGAACTCCAAGATCATTCAGGCTGCCGACGAGATGGCCGCCACGGTGAGCAAGAACCTCAGGTAACGAAAAGGGGGCAAACATGACGTTTCGCCGATCCGCAGACATCGAGGCTTCGCAGGCCGGCCGCGCATCCAAGGCGCGGCGGTTGGCGGCAGGCGTCCTGCTTGCTGCCACGTTCCTGCTGCCTTCGGCAGGCCATGCGGAGCGGCCGACGGCGGTGATCCCCACGCAGACCATCTATCCGGGCGAGACCGTCGACGCGAGCCGCGTCGAAGTGGTCGACGTCACCAATCCCGACCTTGCAGACGGCTACGTCAGAACCCTGAGCGAAATCGACGGCAAGGTCACCAAGCGCACGCTTCTGCCCGGCCGGGTGATCCTCGTCAGCGCGCTTCGCGAGCAATACGCCGTCGAGCGCGGCTCGACCGTGCGCCTCGTCTTCAGCAATGGCGGCCTGACCATCAGCGCCGCCGGATCGCCGCTCCAGGACGCCGCCGTCGGCGAGCTCATCCGGGCGCGTAACATCGATACCGGCGTCATCGTTTCCGGGACGGTGATGGCCGACGGCACTATCCATGTGGTGGCGAAATGAAAATGCTTGCATGCAAATGGTTCCTGACGCTTGCCGTCGCGTTCTCCGTGGGGCTGACGCCTGCCTTCGGCGCGTCCAGGATCAAGGATGTCGCCTCGCTCCAGGCGGGTCGCGACAATCAGCTCATCGGCTACGGCCTCGTCGTCGGCCTTCAGGGAACCGGCGACAACCTTCGCTCGTCACCGTTCACCGACCAGTCGATCCGTGCAATGCTGCAGAACCTCGGCATTTCCACGCAGGGCGGCGATTCCCGCACGCGCAACGTTGCGGCGGTGCTCGTGACGGCGACGCTGCCACCCTTCGCGAGCCCCGGCAGCCGCGTCGACGTAACCGTCGGCTCGCTCGGTGATTCCACCTCGTTGCGCGGCGGCACTCTGGTGATGACGTCGCTTTCCGGCGCCGACGGGCAGATCTATGCGGTCGCGCAGGGCTCCGTCGTCGTGACCGGCTTCAACGCTCAAGGCGACGCCGCGACCCTCAACCAGGGTGTCACGACAGCCGGACGCGTGCCGAACGGCGCCATCATCGAGCGCGAGCTTCCGTCCAAGTTCAAGGACGGCTTCAACCTCGTTCTGCAATTGCGCAACCCGGACTTCTCGACCGCCGTCGGCATGGCGGCTGCGATCAACAAGTATGCGGCCCAGCAATATGGCGGACGCATTGCCGAAGCGCGCGATAGCCAGGCCGTTCTCGTCGAGAAGCCGAAGATGGCGGATCTCGCCCGGCTGATGGCCGACATCGAAAATCTTGTCATCGAGACCGATGTTCCGGCACGCGTCGTCATCAATGAACGCACTGGCACGATCGTGATCGGCCAGGATGTTCGGGTCAACGAAGTCGCGGTGAGTTACGGCACGCTCACCGTCGAGGTCAGTGAGACCCCGACGGTCGTGCAGCCGCTGCCGTTCTCGCGCGGACAGACGGCGATGGAACCGAACACGACGATCAACGCCCAGTCGGACGGCGGGGCGGTGGCGATCCTCAACGGATCGAGCCTTCGTTCGCTCGTCGCCGGCCTCAACAATATCGGCGTCAAGCCGGATGGCATCATCGCCATCCTGCAGAGCATCAAGACGGCCGGTGCCCTCCAGGCGGAGCTTGTGCTGCAATGACGGCAAATGACAATCACTCTCTCGGCCGGACCCGCAAGCTGCTGCTCGCCGCGGCAGCTGTCGCGTCGATGCTGTCGATGCCCGGCGCCTTTGCCCAGGACGTCACGGCGCCGCCTGCCGGCGACGCGACTCAGAACGAGATCCAGCAATTCTGCACCAACATCGCCGATGCGGCGCGCGATCAGCGCTACGTGCTGCAGCGCAAGGACCTCGAGACGCTGCAGGCAGGCATCGACGAGCGCATCGCGACGCTGGAGAAACGCCGCGAGGAATACGAAGACTGGCTGAAGCGTCGCAACGATTTCCTGAAACAGGCGGAACTCGGCCTCGTCGACATCTACAAGACGATGAAACCGGACGCCGCCGCCGGCAAGCTTGAAATGGTGAGGCCGGAGATTGCCGCCGCCATCGTCATGCAGCTGCCGCCGCGCCAGTCCTCGCTGATCCTGAGCGAGATGACCGACGAGAAGGCGGCGGTCCTCACCAACATCATCTCGAGCGCCAGCGACCCGAACACCTCGAAGGAACCATCATGAAAACGCGTCTAACGGCCATACTGACCGGGGCCGCCCTCCTTGCGGGATGTCAGAACCAGGCGTTCAACGAGATCGGCCGGGCACCATCGATGAGCCCGATCGGCAGCGGCCTGCAATATTCGCAGACACCGCAGCTGGCGATGTATCCGAAGCAGCCGCGCCAGATGGTGAACGGCTATTCCTTGTGGAACGACCAGCAGTCGGCGCTGTTCAAGGATGCGCGCGCGATCAATGTCGGCGACATCCTGACGGTCGACATCAAGATCAACGAAGGCGCAACCTTCGACAACAAGACGGACCGCAGCCGCAAGAACTCGAGTGGCTTCAACGTCGGCGCCAACGGCAAGTCTCAGACGAGCGACTTCGACTGGTCCGGCGAGCTGAAATACGGCTCGAACACCAAGACCGAGGGTGATGGCACGACGGAGCGTTCGGAAAAGCTGCGGGTGCTCGTTGCCGCCGTTGTCACCGGGGTCCTCGAAAACGGCAATCTGCTGATCAGCGGCTCGCAGGAAGTTCGCGTCAACCACGAGCTGCGCATCCTCAATGTCGCCGGCATCGTCCGGCCGCGAGACGTCGATGCCGACAACGTCATCTCCTACGACCGCATCGCCGAGGCGCGCATCTCCTATGGCGGGCGTGGTCGCCTGACCGAAGTGCAGCAGCCGCCCTACGGCCAGCAGTTCATGGATCTATTTTCGCCGATCTGATCGGCAGGGAACGGCAAGATGGAAGAACTTGACTCCGCCACCGGCCCGAAGCCGCCGTCGAAGGTGCTGACCATTGCGGCCATCGCCGTGCTGACGCTTTTTGCCGGCGGCGGCGGCTGGCTGGTCGGCGGCCTGCTCGCCCCGCCTCCGCCGAAGGCAGAGGTGGAGGCAGCCAAGGAACCGGCCGCCAATGCGACCGGCGAAGAGGGCCTGCCGAAGGTGGCGACGGAGGCGAATGGCGTCATTCAGCTCGAGCCGATCACCACCAACCTCGCCTATCCCTCGGAAAACTGGATCCGGCTGGAAGTGGCGCTGCAGTTCGATGGCGTGCCCGACCCCAAGCTGGCCGAGCAGGTCCACCAGGATATCGCCGCCTATCTGAAGACCGTTTCCCTGCAGCAGATCCAGGGACCGCGCGGCTTTCAATATCTCAGGGATGACATCCAGGAGCGGGTTGACCTGCGCTCCGATGGGCGCGTAACCAATGTGATGTTCAGAACCTTCGTCATCCAATGATTCGGTAAATGGTCCGGCTAGTCGCCTTTATAATTGCTATGATGGCGATGTCCGGTATTGCCGGCGCCCAGAGCTTTCCCTCTGATATCCTGAATACGCCTATCGACGGCTCTGCCGCCTCGTGGATCATCCGCACCTTCGGTCTTCTGACCGTCCTGTCGGTGGCCCCCGGCATCCTGATCATGGTCACCAGCTTTCCGCGCTTCGTGATCGCCTTTGCCATCCTGCGCACCGGCATGGGCCTGGCGACCACGCCGTCCAACATGATCATGGTTTCGCTGGCGCTGTTCATGACCTTCTACGTCATGGGGCCGACTTTCGATCGCGCGTGGCGCGATGGCATCGACCCGCTGATGAAGAATCAGATCACCGAGACGGAGGCGATCCCGCGGATCACCGAGCCCTTCCGCGACTTCATGCTCGCCAACACCCGCGACAAGGATCTGCAGCTCTTCATAGATCTCGCCAAGGAAAAGGGCCAGACGGTGGTCGTCGACGACAAGGTCGACCTGCGCGCGCTCGTGCCGGCCTTCATGATCTCGGAAATTCGCCGCGGCTTTGAAATCGGCTTCTTGATCATGCTGCCTTTTCTGGTGATCGACCTGATCGTCGCCACCATCACCATGGCCATGGGTATGATGATGCTGCCGCCGACGGCGATCTCGCTGCCGTTCAAAATTCTCTTCTTCGTGTTGATCGACGGCTGGAATCTGCTTGTCGGCAGTCTGGTGCGCTCCTTCAGCTAGGCCCCTCGCGCAAGAGCGCGCAGCACGATAACGACGACGACCGCGGTGCGGTTGCTTCGGCCAGCGGCGCTCCGGAACATTCCCGCCATCGGGCTTTGCGATCCTCGAAACGGGACAACAAAAAAGGCAGCGCCGCGGCGCTGCCTTTTGTCTTTCAGGGATGATCGCCGTTCAGCGCTCGAACGACCCGGTGCGCGCCGGCAACGCCGGAACGTCGATATGATCGGGGGCCAGTCCGCGCTTGGCGCGGTCGGCCATCATTTCGTAGCCCGTTTCCAGGTGCTGGCAGAAACGCTCCGCATCGAATAGCGGCATCCGGAACCGGTTCTCGTCCAGCCTCTTTCGATAATCGGCGATCTTGTCACGGTTGTTGTAGAGCGCGACAGCTTCCTTGACGTAGTCTTCCGGTCCCTCAGCCACG
This sequence comes from Ensifer adhaerens, assembly GCF_002007205.1. GTDB lineage: Bacteria > Pseudomonadota > Alphaproteobacteria > Rhizobiales > Rhizobiaceae > Ensifer > Ensifer adhaerens_D. The sequence continues at coordinate 455,397 of NZ_LAZS01000006.1, read as the reverse complement.
AGTTCCGGCAGGCCGATGGCGTTCAACAGACTTTCGCTGACGCGCGAAGCGAAGTTGGTGCCCTTGAAGGAGAGCACTGGCAGGCCTGCCCAGAGCTGTTCGGATGTGGTCGTGTGGCCGTTATAGGGATAGGTGTCGAGGCCGAGATCGGCGAGCGGAACGCGGTCGACGTGGTTCTGGTAGGCGAACTTGCCGCAGATGACGATGCGCTTGGTATCGATGCCGGCGCCTTTGAACTTGGCCAGCAGATTTGTGCGTGCATCCGCCCTGTCGCACAGCACCCACAGCAGGCTTCCGGGGGTCTGGTGAAGGATGTCGATCCAGAGGTTGACCGTCTGAAGCGAAATCTTGCGGTTTGCGTTGAATGAGGCAAACACGAATGCATCCTGGGGAAGGCCGACATCCTTGCGCGAAATCGCCCGGGGCCGGGCGCGCTCGTAGGGATCGTTGGGCTGGTAGGTCTCCGGCAGGCGGCAGTATTTTTCGTAGTAATGCGCCTTGCTGCTGTCCGGAAGCACGCAAGGGTCGCCGATGATGTAGTCGAGATCGACGTTGACGGTGGTCCCGGGGAAGCCCAGCCAGCCCACCTGCACGGGAGCTGCGGCCCGGTTGAAGATGGAGACCCGGCTTTCGAGCGTATGCCCCTTCAGGTCGACGAGAATGTCGATGTTTTCCTGGCGAATGACATGCGCAGCCTCGTCGTCGGTGAGGTCGCCGATCTCGACGATCCTGCCCCATCTTGCCCGTATGTCCTGGTCGCGCGCCGCAAGTGCGCTCTTGGTATGGCAGAAGAGGGTGACGTCGAAGCGCGTCTTGTCGTGCGCCATCAACACCGCCTTCAGCAGCTTCATCGTCGCATGGTCGTCCCAGAAGTCGGCGGAAACATAACCGATGCGGATGCGCTCGCCCCAGCGGTGCGGCGCGGCGCGGCGTACTTCCGTCAGGCTGCTCGGGAACGGGTTGAGCTGTGCGCCGGCGACCCGGTTGAAGCTTTCGTCGCCACACCAGGTCGCGTGATAGTAGGGCGCTTCAGCTGCAAGAATTTCGGTCTGCCCGGCTTTCAGTGCCCGCTGGATGTCGCGTTCGTGCTTCTCGACCTCGGCATAGTCGTTGGCCTCACGCGCATAGACGAGATGGGCCGACCGCAGCGTGGTGTTCTTCGGGTTGTTGCGGAAGAGATTGGCGAGCGCGTCACGATCTTGCAGGTCGTTGATCTCGGCGGTCAACAGCTTGAAGGCAAGCGCATTGTGCAGACGGTTGGTGCTCAGGGTCAGCGGCGCCTTGAAAAGCCCCAGGATCTCCTTTTCGCCGCGCTTGAGGAAGATCGAGGCGATGATGAAGGCGATCTCGGCGTCTGTCTTGGCCTTCTCCAGAAGCGGCAGTCCGATGCTCAGCGCCTCGTCCTCCTGCCCGTTCGCGAAGTAGAGCTTCATGGCGTCGGTGAGGTAATCTTCCGCCCGCGAGCCGCCGGCTTCACCGGCGAGCTGGTAGGCACGGGCCGCCTCGGCCTTGAAACCGAGTTTCACGAGGACCTTCGCCAGAAGCACATAGGTCTTGGTGTCGCGGTTGATCTCCATCAGCACATTCAGCTGGTTGAGCGCGTCCGTGTACTGCCCCTTCTGGTATTGCCGGGAGGCGGTCGAAAAGATGGCTTGGGCGTTCACTAAGAGCTCCGTCGAAGAGGCGCGGCGACCGGCGCCGGCTTGCTAGTCCTTGTTCGAAGCCGAGTTTACCCGGGGGAGCTTGCCTCAGGCAGGAGCGAACCACCGTCCGACACATCTATGCTGGCGGCAGCGGGGCCGTGATCTCTGCATTCGTGGCGCCATTAAAGTCTTGTTAAGTATAAGTTATCTCGGCCCAAGCTGCCTTGGGCATTTAATCAATTCGCAAGCTTTGCACGCGATAGTCCCTTTCACATGACGGGTTTGGTTTCTTCCGAGATAGTTGGAACCGAGTGGCATGAAGCCGATCCGCCATCACCGGGAAGTCCGGTATGTCCCCTAAATCGTCTAAAGTAATCAAGGGACACTCTAATGACGAGCATCATCACCAATTCTTCCGCCATGGGCGCACTCGCCACCCTGCGTTCGATCAACTCCTCGATGGAAACCACCCAGGAGCGTATTTCGTCGGGTCTGCGCGTCGGCACCGCAGCTGACAACGCTGCTTACTGGTCGATCGCGACCACCATGCGTTCGGACAACAAGGCCCTCTCGGCCGTTCAGGACGCCCTCGGCCTCGGCGCTGCCAAGACCGACGTTGCTTCTTCGGCCATGGAAAACTCCAAGGACGTCGTCGACGAAATCAAGAAGAAGCTGGTAACCGCCAGCGAGCCGGGCGTTGACAAGAGCAAGATCCAGAAGGAAATCAAGGAGCTGCAGAACCAGCTCGTGAGCATTGCCAAGTCGGCCTCGTTCTCCGGCGAAAACTGGGTTTACACCGACCCGAACAACGCTGCCGGCACGAAGTCGGTCGTTGGTTCGTTCAACCGCGACGCCAAGGGCAATGTCAGCCTGACGACGCTGCAGTACGACACCAACAAGAGCTCGCTGATCGAAGTGAACGCTTCCGGTGCCAACGTCACCAACGGCACGGGCCTGCTCTCCAGCAACATCTCCTACACCGACACGACCGGCGCGACCGTATCGCTGACCTTCAGCGTTCTGTCGCTCGACATCACCAGCATGACGAACGGCGCTCTGTCGCAGGCTCTGTCGGGTGTTGACTCGGTCCTGACCCAGATGACCGACGCTGCCGCCGACCTCGGTGCGCTCAACAGCCGTATCGATCTGCAGAAGGGCTTCGTCGAAAACCTCTCGGACTCGATCGAGAAGGGCGTTGGCCGTCTCGTCGACGCCGACATGAACGAGGAATCGACCCGCCTGAAGGCTCTGCAGACGCAGCAGCAGCTCGGCATCCAGGCACTGTCGATCGCCAACTCGAACTCGCAGAACATCCTGTCGCTCTTCCGTTAATCGGCAGGCTGAAAGGGGCGGGCCACGGTCCGCACCCGATGCAAGATACGAAACCGCGCTTCGCAAGAGGCGCGGTTTTTATTTGTCGCCAATGCACTGATAAAACTTCGAAAAGTTTCTCCGGGTTTTAGGGTTCGTTAACCACGATGGTGTTTGTTGTAACCATCGAAACGACGGGTTGACCCGAACAGATTAAAGCGTCAGCAGGCATGAGGCTGACCGTCGTTTCCCGGTAATCCCGGAATGTCCCTTTTCATTCCATCTTTGCCAACAAGGGGCACTCAGCCAATGACGAGCATTCTGACCAACTCTTCTGCCATGGGCGCACTCGCCACCCTGCGTTCGATCAACTCCTCGATGGAAACCACCCAGGAGCGCATCTCCTCGGGTCTGCGCGTTGCCACCGCGGCTGACAACGCTGCTTACTGGTCGATCGCGACCACCATGCGTTCGGACAACAAGGCCCTCTCGGCCGTTCAGGACGCCCTCGGCCTCGGCGCCGCCAAGACCGACGTTGCTTCTTCGGCCATGGAAAACTCCAAGGACGTCGTCGACGAAATCAAGAAGAAGCTGGTAACCGCCAGCGAGCCGGGCGTTGACAAGAGCAAGATCCAGAAGGAAATCAAGGAGCTGCAGAACCAGCTTCTGAGCATTGCCAAGTCGGCCTCGTTCTCCGGCGAAAACTGGGTTTACACCGACCCGAACAACGCTGCCGGCACGAAGTCGGTTGTTGGTTCGTTCAACCGCGACGCGCTCGACATCACCAGCATGACGACCGGCGCTCTGTCGCAGGCTCTGTCTGGTGTCGACTCCGTCCTGACCCAGATGACCGACGCTGCGGCCGACCTCGGTGCACTCAACAGCCGTATCGACCTGCAGAAGGGCTTCGTCGACAACCTCTCGGACTCGATCGAGAAGGGCGTTGGCCGTCTCGTCGACGCCGACATGAACGAGGAATCGACCCGCCTGAAGGCTCTACAGACGCAGCAGCAGCTCGGGATCCAGGCGCTTACGATCGCCAACTCGAACTCGCAGAACATCCTGTCGCTCTTCCGTTAATCGGCAGGCAGCATAAGACGGGCGACCTTCGCCCGTCATTTCGAAAAGAAGCCGCACGATCCGAAGGGATCGTGCGGCTTTTTCGTTTGCCTTCCAAACGGATGACGGCCAGGCGCGGCGCGCGCCGCGGTGGCTGTTGCGACCCGGGCAGCTTAACGTTTCGTCCATATTCCCTTATTTTTGTTCACCTTCGTTACTGACTTCCTAATGGCGTTAACTATTTGTTAACCATGGGATCGTTACATAATGGTTAAGAGCGAAGGGTCGCCTCCAGGGCAAAACAGGGGCGATTCGCATGATGCCAGTCCCATCGCTGCCGGTGCCACACTCCGGAATGTCCTTAGATATTCATTCGGGGCAGGTGACCAATGACCAGCATCATGACCAACACCGCCGCCATGGCGGCTCTCCAGACATTGCGTTCGATCAATTCCGAAATGGCGGAAGTCCAGGACCGCATCTCCTCGGGCTATCGTGTGCAGACGGCCGCGGACAACGCCGCCTATTGGTCGATCGCGACCACCATGCGCTCCGACAACGCCGCGCTCTCCACCGTTCAGGACGCGCTTGGCCTCGGCGCCGCCAAGATCGACACGGCCTATGCCGCGATGAACTCTTCGATCGAGGTCGTCAGTGAGATCAAGCGCAAACTGGTCGCAGCGAGCGAGCCGGGCGTCGACAAGTTGAAGATCGACAAGGAAATCACCGAGCTCAAGAACCAGCTGATCTCGGCCGCCCAATCCGCGTCCTTCTCCAGTGAAAACTGGCTCTACAATGCGAACGCAGCCCCGGTCGGCACCAAGTCCATCGTGGCATCGTTCAACCGTGACGCCAACGGCAATGTGTCGGTCACCACGCTCGACTTCGACACCTCGCAGTCCATGCTGATCGACAAGCAGAATGCGAGCCGAGGCATCCTGACCAGGAACTACGACGCCTCCCAGCTCACCTCTCCGCCCGGCACAGCTGGCGCGCGCTTGTACCACCTGATCGGCGCCCCGGCGACGACGCCGATCGGCACGACGGCGGAAGTCAAGCTGACCGCATCGACCACGCCTGCCGAAATGGCCGACATGATCAGCGTCGTCGAGCGCATCCTCAACCAGCTGACGGATGCCGGCTCCACGCTCGGCGCCATCACCAAGCGCATCGAGCTGCAGGAGGGCTTCATCGCCAACCTGATGGATACGATCGACAAGGGTGTCGGCCGTCTCGTCGATGCCGACATGAACGAGGAATCGACGCGACTGAAGGCGCTGCAGACGCAGCAGCAACTGGGCATCCAGGCGCTTTCGATCGCCAACACCAATTCCGAAAACATCCTGCGCCTGTTCCAGCAGTAAGGCGCAGCGGCGCGCGTCGGCCGGGCATGGCCGCGCAAACCCGCCGAAACTGAGCCCATCGCCCCCATGCGGGTGACGATATCCTGAGTTCTGCCACGTCGTCGGTCACGGCACCCGGTGGAAACGGTTGGACCGCGCTAATTGCCCTGGCGCGGTCCAACACATTCATTTTCGCACAAGTTTGACCGAATAGCCTTCCCTCGCAGTTCTGTCGGATGACTGCCGGCCAAGATGACCTTTGCGCCGCCGCCTGCATCGGATCGCTCCGGGAAAACCGACCCCGGATCATGCCGATGTACGTCAAGAATGCTGGGCTCGCCGTATCCGACGGCCGGGCCCGAGGGAGACATGTCAGCAGTGCCAGGAGCAATGGAAGTCCGCGCCGGAAAGCGCCGCCCCTCAAGCAGATGGGGATCGCCGCATTGCCGCAGGTCCGCTGCAGGGGGCCGGCCATGAGTGCAATGCTCTCCCGCTATCTCAAGGACTTCAGCGCGCCGAAAGTCGAGCTGTCGTTGATGCCGCCGAAATACTTCCCCGATCTGGATGCCGACTATGCCGATGGCGCTCGCCTCGGCGCGAGACCAGCCATGCCGGAAATCGACATCGATGCGGAACGCCGGGGAGCCTTTGCCGAGGGGCGGGCCGAGGCGACCGCCGAGCTCGTCTTCGAACACGAAAAGCAGATTGCCGATCTCCAGGCGGCGCACGCGGCCGAGCTTGAAGCGCTGACGCGGCGCTTCGAGGAGGAAACTGCGGGCCGCCTCGCGGAGCGTATCGCCGAAATGACCGAGGGGCTTGCCGTGGCGCTCGGCGATCAGGCCGCCCGCGTGCTCGCGCCGGTCATGGGGGATGCTCTCATGCAGCGCGCCGTCGCCGATATGGCGCAAATGCTCAGGCAGGGTCTCGTGGCCGGTGAAGGCTGCACCATCGTCGTCAGGGGGCCGACGCCGCTCTTCGAGGCGCTTAAGCGCCGGCTCGCAGAAGATATGCCGTCCTTGCGTCACGTCGAATCCGACGATGTCGATCTCGCCGTCGAAATGGATGGCACCATCCTCGTGACGCGCATGGCCGCCTGGGCCGATACAGTTCGGAAAGTTCTCGCATGAGCGACGAAAATCACCACAACGGCAAGCACGAGATCATCATCGTCAAGCGCCACAGCGGCAGCCACGATGGTCATCACGGCGGCTCCTGGAAGATCGCCTATGCCGACTTCATGACCGCGATGATGGCCTTCTTCCTCGTGATGTGGCTGATCAATGCCGCCAACGAAGAGACGAAGGCGGCGATCGCCTCCTATTTCAACCCGGTGCAACTGACCGATCAGAAGCCTGCGGAACGCGGCTTGAAGGATCCGGCCAAGGATGCGCAAGGGGAAGAAACGCAGCAACGTTCGAAGGTCGACGGCGAGCAGGAGAAATCCGGCGGCTCGGCCAAGACCGGCGACCAGCTGACAGCGACATCCGGCGAAGAGACGAAATACTCCGACGCCGACTTCTTCGAAAATCCCTATTCGGTGCTCTCCGAGATCGCGCGCGAAGTTGGCCAGCAGGCAAACATCAGCGTCAAGGGTGAGGGTGGAGCGGCACAGTCGGGTCCGGCGACGGGCGCGGACGGCGGCGAAGCCTACCGTGATCCGTTCGATCCGGACTTCTGGACCAAGCAGGTCGAAGTGAAGGATGCCGGCAATACGGCCGAAACGGTCGCAGCGCTCGCCGACAAGACGACCGAGCCGGCAGGAGCGACGCCGGCTGTCAAGAAGCCCGAGGCGGAGCAGGCGGAAAAGTCGGCCGATGCGGCCGACAAGCAGGCCGGTGACGGCAAGGACGTCGACAACGGTGACGGCAAGGACGCCGAGACTGCAGCCGGCGAAAAGCCGAAGACGGAGGCCGCCGAGGCCGACGCCGAGAAGCAGGCGGCCGAACTCCAGGCCGAGCTGAAGAAGCAGCTCGCAGGCGAGGCGGGTCAGCTCGCCGAGGGACTTGTCGTGACGCCCGCCGAAGGCGGCCTGATGGTGACGATCAGCGAGCGGACCGATGCCCAGATGTTTGCCATCGGCTCGGCCGTGCCGCAGAAGGAGCTGGTGCTGGCGATGGAAAAGATCGGCCACCTCCTGGCCGGACGTCCGGGTGCGGTCGCGATCCGCGGCCATACCGACGGTCGCCCCTTCAAGGACGGCACCTACGATAACTGGCGGCTTTCCGCAGCCCGCGCCCAGAGCGCCTACTACATGCTCGTCCGCGGCGGCCTGAAGGAAGACCGCGTCAGCCAGATCAGCGGCTTCGCCGACCGGCGGCTGCAGATCCCCGGCGATCCCTATGCGCCGGGCAACCGGCGCATCGAGATCCTGTTGCAATCGGCCCCGGGTTAAGCGCCATGCTAAGACGCCTGCGATCCGCTCTGATGGCCTGCTGCGTGCTGGCGACCCCGTTTGCAACAGGGGGCGCCAGGGCGGACGATATCGAGGAACTCGCTCCCTTCAAGATGATCCGGTCGCTGCAATATGTGCAGGATTCGGTCGTCCTTGGCGACCATTCGGCAATCGAAATGCAGCGCTTCATGCTGGGCGCCATCGACAAGCGCCTGCGTGCGGCCGACGCGACCGTCTTCCGCGACCCGCGCAACGTCGATGCGGCGCTGGTCTATGCCATGAGCGGCGGCAATCCGGAGACGCTGAAGTACCTTTCGGATCATGACGTCGCCGGCAACTTCGATTCCCGCGTCACCGACGCGCTGAGGCAATATCTGGGCGGCAAGGGCGGCCTGATCGTCGAGACCCTGTCCAAGGCCGCACCCGAATACCGCAACGCCCGCATCGGAGCCTATCTCTACCTCATTCTCGGCAACGCCACGTCGCAGCAGGATCCCGTGGGTGCGATGAAGTATTACGACTGGGCCCGGCTTGCGGCTCCGGGCACGATCATCGAAGAGGCGGCGCTGCGTCGCTCGGTTTTCCTGGCGGTGCAGGCGGGCGATGCGGACAAGGGTTTCCGCTATGCGCTGACCTATGCCCGCCGCTACCTGACATCCCCCTATGCCAGCCAGTTCGCGGACGTCTTCGTCGAACTCGCCGTTGCCCATTTCGATGGCGACGCGCAGCAGCGGATCTCCGAGATTCTCGGTTTTATGGATGCGCCGCGACAGCGCGAGGTCTTTCTTCGCGTCGCTCGCCGCGCGGCGATCGCCGGTAAGCAAGAGCTCGCGAAGCTGGCCTCGGAACGCGCAGAGGCGCTGGGCGCGGACGGCGCGACGCAGCCGAAACTGCTTGCCAGCTTCTATGCCGGCCTGGCTGCGGTACCCTCCAATGACGTCTTCGCCGCGACGGCAAGCCTGGCGGCAATATCGGATGCGGAGCTTTCGGCGCGCGACCGTGCCTTGCGCGACGCTGCAAAGGCGGTAGCCGATGCCGTCGTCAGGCCGCCGGCCGATGACAGCCTCACGCAAGCGTTTGCGTCTAAACCCGACAGACCGGTTGAAGCGGATGCATCGGCCGCGCGCGAGGGAACTGGCAGCGGCATGAGCCCCTTCGGAAGCGGGCAGACCCCGGCGGTTGCGCCGACGGCCGTGGCAATTTCCAGCACTGATGAGGTGGGGGACCCGGAGCACGATGGCTTCGTGGCGAAAGGACGCTCGAAGATCGACGAAATCGACGCGCTCCTGAAGGGAGAAGACAGATGAGGGTTCTTGACGACACCCTGCGCATGCCGCCGACACCTGCCGGCAAGGGAAGCGGGCGAACGGGCGGCAAGGAGCAGGTCGGTGGTGCATCGGCCGGCGCGTTTGAAGATGCCGTGAGCAATGCCGGACGGCAAAAGACGAATGATCAGCCAGGCGCGGGCAAAGGTTTCAACGAGGCCGCTGCCGGCGGCGACGCGGAGGCGGGAGCGTTGATCGACAAGGACAATATAGCCAAGGCCGCGGGCAGGGTCGCGACGCGCAGCATCAGCCTTGGTCGCAACGAACAGTTTGAAGAGCACGCGTTGCGCGACCATTTCACAATGGCTGAGCGCGGCGTTGGCGGTAAACGTGCCGCCGACAAGACCGATCCGGCGCAGATGGCTGCCGGGGCTGACGATCTGGCGCAAGCGGCGGTCGATGACGAACTCGCCGAGCGTATTGCCACGCTTTCAAAGGGTCTTGGCAAGGCGTCGGCGGACGGCGCTGCGGTCGAAGGCGACGTCACCGCCGGTGGCGAAGGTGCGGAAACCCAACAGCCCCAGACGGCAATGGACGACCTACTGACGCTGCTCGGCGGCGCTCAGGCGACGCAGCCTCAGGGCCGGACGGCGGCAGCCCAACAGGCAGCCGGCGCTCAGGCCGAGGGCGCGGTACTGGTTGCCGGCGGTAGCGAGCATGGCGCGAAAGCCGAGGCGCAGCCGGGCGAGAACGATCCCGATCGGCTCTTCCGTTTCGCCCGGGCCGACGGCAAGGGACAGGCCGTTTCCATGAGCCTCTCGAAGGATGGTGACGCGGCGTTCGAAGCTGCCCGTTCGCAGGCCTCTGCCAAGGCTGAGAATGTCACGGTGCTCGAGGCCCGGCGGTATCTCGGCATTTCGGTAAACCCGAATACCACTGCGGTGGCCGATGCAATCGCGGGCGAGGCGGCCACCCAGTCGCTGCAGCCGAGCGCCGCACTTGGCCAGCCGGGTTCGTGGACGCAAGCGGGCAAGACGCTCAACACCCTGAAGATCCAGCTCCATCCGATCGAGCTTGGCCTCGTCACCGCCACGCTGCGTCTGAAGGATGACGAACTGCAGGTCGAGCTGAAGGTCGAGACCGGCGACGCCTTCCGGCAGATGCGCGACGACCAGAACGACTTGGTCAAGGCGCTGCGTGCTCAGGGCTTTGCCGTCGATCAGGTGAACATCGTGTTCAATTCCGGCGGAGACACGTCGTCGGGCGGCGCCTCGCAGCCCCAGGCCCAGGCCGGGCAGCAGGGGCGGGACCGAGCCGATGGCAATGGCCAGGGACGACAGCAGCGACAGGACGACAGCCAGTCTTCGGCGGCGGAAAGGTGGGTTGGCAATGGCGGGACGGACGATACGGCTGCCGGCACTGAGCGCACTCGTACTGGTCACGTCTACATGTAGTGCTTTCGCCAGCGCGGACGCCGGCGTCTGCGAACGCGAGATCATCAGCGCGGCGGCGAAGTACGATGTCCCGGCCGGGATCCTTTATTCGGTCGGGCTGACCGAAACCGGCCGCAAGGGATCGCTTCAGCCCTACGCGATGAACATTGAGGGCAAGGCCTATTTCGGCACCAGCGAGCAGGACGTTCTGGCCCAGTTCGGCAACGCCCGTGCGCAGGGCGCCAAGCTCATCGATCTCGGCTGCATGCAGATCAACTATTACTTCCATGGCGAGCATTTCAGCTCGCCGCAGGAGATGCTTGACCCGCGCAAGAACGTCGAGTATGCCGCCCGCTTCCTGGCCAATCTCCACGCCAGGCACGAGACCTGGACGATGGCCGTTGCGCGCTATCACGCAGGCCCGAACAACGACCCGGCGCAGAAAAAATACGTCTGCCGGGTGATCGCGAATCTCGTCGCGACCGGCTACGGCAAGTGGACGCCGAACGCCACGCAGTTTTGTCAATAAGCAACCAATGAGTGCATTAGCGTCATGTTTGCCGCATTGTGGCGACAATGCGCGGACAATGTGACCGCAAGCGATTTGTCGTAGTCCGTTAACTTTTCCACATTATTTTAGTGTCGGTTTGGGATGGGTGCTACTAGATATAGATCAAATCGGCGAAACATAGTTAATCAATTATTAATTCCACCCATTAACTTCCTCTAGTTGTTCATGAATCCCTCGATTCGTACCTCTCAATCAGTGCGGAGCCATACTGATTCGGAGGCGGGCGAATGATCGTAGTGGTTGATGAAAGAGAGCTGGTGAAGGACGGGTACGCGTCCCTCTTCGGGCGCGAAGGTATTCCCTCGACGGGGTTCGATCCCCGCGAGTTCGGAGAGTGGGTGAATGCGGCGGCTGATTCGGATATCGATGCGGTAGAGGCTTTCCTGATCGGGCAGGGCGACACCACCTTCACGCTGCCGCGGGCCATCCGCGATCGCTCGATGGCGCCTGTCATCGCGATGAGCGACACGCCCTCCCTCGAAAACACGCTTGCACTCTTTGATTGCGGCGTCGACGACGTCGTACGCAAGCCGATCCACCCCCGCGAAATTCTCGCCCGGGTCGCTGCGATCCGCCGCCGTCTGAAGGCGATCGCCAACTTTACCGACATCGGTCCGATCCGCGTTTTCGCCGACGGCCGTGACCCGGAGATCAACGGCGAAGTCTTTGCGCTTCCGCGCCGCGAGCGCCGCATCCTCGAATATTTGGTCGCAAACCGCGGCCGCCGCGTATCCAAGTCGCAGATCTTCAACGCGATCTACGGGATCTTCGACGAGGACGTCGAAGAAAACGTCGTCGAGAGCCACATCAGCAAGCTGCGCAAGAAGCTGCGCAAGAAGCTCGGCTTCGACCCGATCGATTCGAAGCGTTTCCTTGGCTACTGCATCGACTGGAACTGAGCGCCGCGCAGCGGGCGGGCGCTGAGCCAAGACAGGTTCACGCAAGGCCCGCTTCCTAGTGTCGCCGTAACAAGGAAATGAGGATCCGATATGAGTCTCTATGGCAGCATGAGAACGGGTGTGTCCGGTATGAACGCCCAGTCGAACCGTCTGGGCACCGTCGCCGAAAACATCGCGAACTCCAACACGACCGGCTACAAGCGCGCCTCCACTGAGTTTTCGTCGATGATCCTGCCTTCGGGCGGCGGCAACTACAATTCCGGCGGCGTCGAGACCCAGGTGCGCTACAGCATCTCCCAGCAGGGCGGCTCCAGCTACACGACCTCGGCAAGTGATCTGATGATCAACGGCGGCGGCTTTTTCATCGTCTCGGGCAATGGTGGTCAGAACTTCCTGACGCGCGCCGGCTCCTTCGTGCCGGACAAGAACGGCAACCTCGTCAACACCGCCGGCTACACGCTGATGGGCTACGAGTACAAGGCCGGCGTCGACCCGACCGTTGTCGTCAACGGTTTCGACGGCCTGGTGCCGGTCAAGCTCGCGGACGACGGCGTGGTGGCTTCCGGCTCCACCAAGGGCTCGATGGGGGCAACCCTTCCAGGTAACGCCGCGACCGGCGACCAACATAAATCGTCGCTTTCCGTATACGACAGCCAGGGCAACTCGCGCCTTCTTGACTTCACCTATACGAAACAGGCCGGTAACGGCGTGTGGTCCCTGACGATCGTCGACCGTCAAACCAACACCAACCTGGCAACGCAGACCTTGACGTTTGATGCCGCGGGCAAGCTGACGCCGGCGAACCCGGCACCGCTGTCGACGGCTGCCCTCGGTCCGTTTGCCGGTAGCGGCGCCACGCTCGCCCCGCTGAGCATCGACTTCTCCAAGACGACCCAAGCGGGCGAAAAATTCGAAACCGATGGTGGCACCATCGACGGTAGCAAGCCTTCGAAAATGACGGGCTTCGAGATCGACAAGGAAGGCATCGTCTACGCCAAGTACGGCGACAACCTCGTGCCGAAGTTCCGCATCGCGCTCGCCAACGTGCAGAGCCCGGACAAGCTGCAGCCGGAATCGGGCAACGTCTATACCCAGGGCGCGGATTCCGGTGTCATCGTCACCGGCTTTGCGGGCTCCGGCGCCTTCGGCGACATCAAGTCCAAGGCGCTCGAAAACTCCAACGTCGATATCGCCAACGAACTGACCTCGATGATCGAGGCGCAGCGCAACTACACGGCAAACTCCAAGGTGTTCCAGACCGCCTCGGACCTGCTTGACGTGCTGGTCAACCTGAAACGGTAATTGAAAGAGATACGGTCCGCGTCATGTCGCTGTCCTCCGCAATATCCATCGCACAGCAGGCCTTCAGCAACACGGCGCAGCAGACCGCGATCGTGTCGAAGAACATCGCGAATGCGGGCAATGCGGATTATTCGCGTCGCCTCGCGCTGCTCGGAAGCACCGGCAACGGCGCGCAGGTCGTATCCATCTACCGTGCCCAGAACGAGGCGCTGCTCAAGCAGAGCATCGCCAGCATCGGCGAAGCCTCGGGCCAGGCCCGGCTTCGCGATGGACTGGAGCTCTTGAAATCGGCGCTCGGCGGCAACAACTACGAGACGGCGCCGTCGAAGCTGCTGTCGGAGTTCCGCACGAGCCTGCAGACCCTGGCCTCGACTCCCGGCAACAAGACGATCGCGGCGTCCGCCGTCACCAGTGCGCAGGATCTCGCCAACTCGCTCAACAAGACCTCCAGGTCGGTGCAGGATCTGCGCGAGGATGCCGACAAGGAAATCGCGCTTGAGGTCGACAAGCTGAACAGCCTTCTGGCCGATTTCGAGAAGGCGAACAGCGCCGTCAAGGAAGCCACGGCTCAAGGCGAAGACGCCAGCGACGCGCTCGACCAGCGCGACAAGATCCTGAAGCAGGTGTCGGAGATCATCGGCATCTCCACCGTGACCCGCGGCAACAACGACACGGTGATCTTCACCACCGACGGCACGGTGCTCTTCGAGAACAGCGCGCGCAAGGTTACCTTCGCTCCGACCACGGCCTATGACGCAGCGACGGTTGGCAACAAGATTTTCGTTGACGGCGTGCCGATCGCGCCCGGCAATGGCGCCGATACCACGGCCAAGGGCAAACTCGCGAGCCTTGTGCAACTGCGCGATGACATTGCACCGAAATTCCAGTCGCAACTCGACGAAATCGCGCGCGGCCTGATCGAACTTTTCAAGGAAGGCGATCCTGGCGCAGCGACCCCGATACCCTACAAGCCCGGTCTGTTTACGACGGATCCGGCTTTGGCGGCGATGCCGTCGACGGGAACAGTCGTTCCCGGCCTGGCGTCGAAGATCACGGTCAATGCGTTGGCCAAGGCCAATCCGCTTCTGCTGCGCGATGGCGGCTTTAACGGCGTCGTGTCGAACCCCGGCGGTGCCGGAAATCCCAGCCCCGGCTACACGGGCCTTGTCGATGGCTTCATCAACAAGATGGGCGAGAACATGTCGTTCGACCCGTCGACCGGCCTCGACGGCACCAGTAGCCTGCTGAATTTCGCGACCGGGTCGGTCGGCTGGCTCGAGCAGACCCGCAAGATCGCATCGACCGCCGACGACAACAAGAAGGCGATGCTGTCGCGCACCCAGGAGGCGCTCAGCAAGCAGACGGGCGTCAGCATCGATGAAGAGCTGTCGCTGCTGCTCGATCTCGAACAATCGTACAAAGCATCGGCCAAGCTGGTGAGCACCGTGGACGCCATGATGGCGGCCTTGATGGAAGCTGTGAGGTAATCATGAAGACGTCCTACGTTTCTAATCTGGCGATCCAGACCGCCATGCGCATGACGATTGCGCAGAATCAGATGGACCTGCTGAAGGCGACCCAGGAGCAGACAACCGGTCGGCACTATGACGTCGGCCTCACGCTCGGCGCGTCGGCGTCGCGCTCGCTCAATCTTCAGCGCGAGATCGACCGGCTGAACTCGATGAAGAGCACCAACTCCGTCGTGACCCAGCGCCTCTCCGGCTCGCAGGGTGCGCTGGAGACGATGGCGAAAGCGGCCGAGAAGGTGCGCGACACGCTCGTCACCTACAAGGGCAACGATGCCGCAAGCCAGCTGAAGATCCAGAAGACCGAGATCATGGGCGCGCTGCAGACCTTCACTGCGGCCGCCAACACCTCCTTCAACAGCGAGTTCCTGTTTTCGGGCATCAATACCGACGCCAAGCCTTTCGCCGACTACACCGCCACCTCTGCGGCGAAGACTGCTTTTGACACGGCGTTTACGACGTTCAAGTCCGCCAACGGCATCACCTCCGATGACCAGATCACCGCCGCCCAGATGACGACGTTCATCACCGGACTTGAAGCGAGCTTTATGGATACGACCCCGGGAGGGTACTGGGACACCAACTGGTCGAACGCGTCCAGCCAGAACATGACGAGCCGGATCAGCGCCAGCGAGGTGATCGAAAGCTCGACCAACGCCAATACCAGGGGATTCCGGATGTTCGCGCTCGCAAGCGTGATCTCCGCCGAACTGATGGACAAGAACATCACGCCCGCAGCGCGCGGTGCCGTCGGCACCGCAGCGCTGGACTACGCCGAGAAGGGCATCGCCGCGCTCAACGGCGAGCGCAGCTCGCTCGGCATCGGGGAATCGCGGGTGAAGAAGGCGAACACCTCGATCGAAGATCAGCTCAAGCTCGTCAAGAGCCATGTGGCTGACCTCGAGGGTATCGACGTCGAGGAAACCGCGACCCGGATCAATATGCTCAAGGTACAGTTGGAAACGTCCTATACACTAACGTCGCGACTACAGCAGATGAGCTTGCTCAATTTCCTCTAGTGTGGGGAGCCGGACAAACATGAAGGATGTCTGAATGTACCAATTTTCCTATGCCGAGATTATGGAGGACGGCGTTGCCGACTCCAAAAATCGAGAACGGCAGGTACTCGATCGCTCGATCGCGCTCATGGAAGCAGCGAAACAGCAGAAAGGGTATTCGAGAGAGGCCATCGAGGCCATCTATTTTACCCGGCGCCTGTGGATCCGTTTCATCGAGGATCTGCGCGCTCCGGAGAACCAGCTGAATGAAGAGCTGCGCGCCAATCTGATTTCGATCGCCATCTGGATACTCAACGAGACGGAAAAGATCCGCAAACGCGAATCCTCCAACTTCCAGGGCATAATTGACATTACCACCATCATCAGGGATGGACTGAAATGAAGAGCACACTGCGTATTTCGCTGAAGTCGGGCGAACGGATTTTTGTAAACGGCGCGGTGCTGCGCGTGGACCGGAAGGTCGCGGTCGAGTTCCTGAACGATGTTACGTTCCTGCTCGAAAACCACGTGCTGCAGCCGGAAGACGCGACGACGCCGCTGAAGCAGCTCTATTTCATCGCGCAGATGATCCTCATCAATCCGGAAGGCGCCGAACAGTCGACCACGATGTTCCGCAAGTCGGTCGTCATGCTCCTGAACTGCTTCAAGAACGAAGAGGTCCTGGCGGAGCTGAAGCGCGTTGACGGCCTCGTCACCAACGGCCGCGCCTTCGAAGCGTTGAAGGCGATCCGCGGCCTCTACGCCATCGAAGACCGCATTCTCAACACGCAGGAAATCACGCCGGCGACAGTCGAGCAGATTCGCAAGGAGATCGCGCCATGGCGGTAAGCGGCGTCAGCAACAACGGCTACACCCCGAATGTTTCGGCTCAGGATTCGGGCGGCGACGCCGCCAAGGCATCGCTCAACTACGAGAGCTTCCTGAAGCTGCTCGTCGCCCAGATGAAGAATCAGGACCCGACGCAGCCGATGGATGCGACGCAGCAGATTGCCCAGCTTGCGACCTTCTCGCAGGTGGAGCAGACGATCAAGACCAACAAGAACCTTGAAAGTCTGCTGCAGCGCACGTCGCTGAGCGAAGCCGACGCCGTCATCGGGCGCACCGTCACCAGCGAAGACGGCAAGACCACTGGCGTGGTTAAGGAAGTGAAACTATACTCTGACGGAATCATTGCGGTGCTGGATAACGGCAAGGAGCTTGTTATCGGCCCGGGCGTCAAGGTGAAGTGATAACTCCATGAATGAGGCGGATGCCCTCGATATTGTGCAGGCCGCGATCTGGACCGTGATCGTGGCCTCGGGGCCCGCCGTTCTCGCCGCCATGGTTGTCGGCGTCGTCATCGCCTTCATCCAGGCGCTGACCCAGGTCCAGGAAATGACGCTGACCTTCGTCCCGAAGATTCTGGCCGTGATGATCACGGTTGCCGTGTCCGCGCCCTTTATCGGCGCTCAGATCTCGATCTTCACCGACATCATCTTCTCGCGCATCCAGTCCGGATTCTGATGCCGCAGCGCCGAAGCTTGTTCTCAAGCGGCGGCGTGAAACCCTCGCGCAAGCTTGGATCGCTATCTCCGTCTCTATAGTGGGGCAGCGCGTGTGAATGCTGCCTTGATCTCATGATGAGACGGAAGAGACATGGCACAACAAGCAGCGCTGATCATCCCGAAAGTGGCACCGAAGGGCCGGGACGTCGGCTTCGCGCTCGGGATCGTGGCGATCCTGTCGATCCTCTTCCTGCCGATCCCGCCATTCCTCATCGACATGGGTCTGGCCTTCTCGATCGCCTTCTCCGTGCTGATCCTGATGGTCTCCCTGTGGATCCAGCGCCCGCTCGAATTCTCGTCCTTCCCGACGATCTTGCTGATCTCGACCATGGTGCGCCTGGCGCTGAACATCGCCACGACGCGCGTCATCCTGTCCCACGGTCACGAGGGTCACGGTGCTGCCGGTGGCGTCATCTCCGGTTTTGCCAGCCTCGTCATGTCCGGCGATTTCGTCATCGGTCTGATCGTCTTCCTCATCCTCATCACCGTGAACTTCATCGTCATCACCAAGGGTGCGACGCGCATCGCCGAAGTCGGCGCGCGCTTCACCCTCGATGCGATCCCCGGCAAGCAGATGTCGATCGACGCCGACCTGTCGGCCGGCCTGATCGACGAGAAGGAGGCGCAGCGCCGTCGTCGCGAGCTCGAAGAGGAAAGCTCCTTCTACGGCGCCATGGACGGTGCTTCCAAGTTCGTGCGCGGCGACGCGATTGCCGGCCTGATCATCACCGCGATCAACATCTTCGGCGGCATCATCATCGGCTATCTGCGCCATGGCATGCCGATCGGCGAAGCCGCCGACGTCTTCGTCAAGCTGTCGGTCGGCGACGGTCTCGTCTCGCAGATCCCGGCACTGATCGTTTCGCTCGCCGCCGGCCTTCTGGTTTCGCGCGGCGGCACCGCCGGCTCGACCGACCAGGCGGTCGTCGGCCAGCTCGGCGGCTATCCGAAGGCGCTGATGGTCGCCTCCGGTCTGATCATTCTGCTGTCCGTGGTTCCGGGCCTTCCGTTCCTGCCGTTTGCCGTTCTCGGCGGCGGCATGGCGTTCCTGAGCTGGCTCGTGCCGCGCCAGATCGAGGCCGCGAACGCTGCCCGCCGCGCGGAGGAAGCGGCGAAAGTCCAGCAGACCAAGGAAGGTGAGCAGGACTCCGTCAAGTCGGTGCTGAAGACCGCCGAGATCGAATTGCTGCTCGGCAAGCAGGTCTCGACCCGTTTGCTCGGCGCGCACCAGGAACTGGCCTTCCGCGTCGGCAAGATGCGCCGCAAGTTTGCCGGGCAATACGGTCTGGTCATTCCGGAAATCAAGGTGTCCGACGATATCAGCATCCCGGACAAGGCTTACCATATCCGCATTCACGGCACGACGATCGCGTCCAACACCGTGCGCGTCGGCGAAGTCCTGGTGGTCACCGGCGGCGGCCGCCGGCCGAGCGTGCCTGGCGACGAGATCCGCGAACCCGCCTTCGGCATGCCGGCGGTTTCGATCCTCGAGACCTTTACCGAGGATCTGAAGCGCGAGGGCTTCCATCCGATCGACAACGTTTCGGTGGTTTTGACGCACCTGAGCGAAGTGATCCGCAACAACCTGCCGCACCTGCTCTCCTATAAGGACGTGAAGGTGCTGATCGAGCGGCTCGATCCGGAATACCGCAAGCTTGCCGACGAGATCTGCACCTCGCACATGTCCTATTCGGGCCTGCAGGCCGTGCTGAAGCTGCTGCTGGCCGAGCGCGTCTCGATCCGCAACCTGCATCTGATCCTCGAAGCGGTCGCCGAACTCGCGCCGCATGTGCGCAAGACCGAGCAGATCGTCGAGCACGTGCGTGTGCGCATGTCGCAGCAGCTTTGCGGTGACCTCGCCGACAACGGGGTCCTCAGGGTGCTGAGGCTCGGCAACAAGTGGGACATGGTCTTCCATCAGGCGCTGAAGCGCGACGCCAAGGGCGAGGTCGTCGAGTTCGACATCGACCCGCGCCACCTCGAAGAATTCAGCGAACAGGCGACGAAAGTTATCCGTGAACATCTCGATCGCGGCATGCCCTTCGTACTGGTAAGTTCGCCCGAATCCCGTTCTTATGTGCGCATGATCATCGAGCGCCTCTTTGCCACCTTGCCCGTGCTCTCGCATGTCGAGCTTGCCAAGGGCCTCGAGATCAAGATCATCGGCTCCATTTCATGATCACCGACCCGGAGGGCACGGTGCTGGCGCTGTTTGCGGCCTTCTGCCGGATCGGCGGCTGCATCATGATCATGCCCGGGTTCTCCAGCGCGCGCGTTCCGATGCAGGTGCGGCTGTTCATCGCCGTGGCGGTTTCCATGGCGATCCTGCCCGTCATGTGGACGGACATTTACCCGCAGGTGACGGGCAAGGGGCACGTCTACATCTACCTCATCGCCGCCGAGACGGCCGTCGGCGTGGTCATGGGCCTTGTCGCCCGCTACTACGTGCTTGGACTGCAGTTCGCCGGCACGGCGATCACCATGTTGATGGGCTTTGCCTCGCCGCCCTCGTCGGACGTGATCGAAGATACGCCTGAAAACCAGGTGACCAGCTTGATCAGTTTCGCCGGTCTGATGGTACTTTTCATGCTGGATTTCCATCACGTGATGATCGAGGCGATCGTGCAATCCTACCGCGCCATGCCGATCGGCACCGCCTTCGACCCGCAAGGGGTGCTGATCACGCTCACGGATTCGCTGGCGCAGACCTTCATGATCATGCTGAGGCTTGCGAGCCCCTTCGTCATCTATGGCCTGCTTTTCAACGTGGCGATCGGCATGGTGAACAAGCTGGCACCCCAGATCCCGATCTACTTCATCTCGCAGCCCTATCTGATCATGGGGGGCTTGTTCCTGCTCTATCTCGGCATCGCCGCCATGCTGCGTCTCTTCGGCGACGGTTTCGCCCTGGTCATGCAGGGAGGATAGCCGCATGAAGACCCGCTCGCAGAAACTCAAGCGCCTGGTCGCGGTCCAGCGTCATCTGGAGCAGATGGCGGAGGCCGACTACGTCGAGATGGTGCGGCAGCGCGAAGCCCTGGCCGAGACGATCGATGTCGTCGTCGACGCCATGGGGTCGGCACATCCGATGCACCGCATGTTTTCCGGCCACTATTCCTCGCAGATCGGGCGGCTCGTGCAGAAGGACCAGATGCTGCACGGCATCCAGCAAACGCACGAGGCCCGCATGCTGAGGGAGCGCGCGAAAGCCGACCGGCTCGAGGAAAACATGAAGGAGGCGCGCCAGTCCGAGGACCGCGAAGAGGCCGACAACTCCATCTATGACCTGATCGATCAACACGTTACGGGCAACGCGCCAGCTTCCGGTAAGCTTGACGGGCGATAGTACGTCATTCCCGGGATGCTTCGATGGCGGAGCTAACCCGGTCCGACCAATGCCCAGGCTCGATTTTGAGAGGATTCGTCATGGCCATCTCTCCGCCCAGCGATCTGGTGATGGATGTCGTGCGCGCCGCCGACCCCGCCGAAGTGCAGGAAGCGCAGGCGCGCCTGAAGGCCAACCGCGCCGCGTTCAAGGCGACGAGTCTCGCGGAAAACGGCAACGGCTTTGCCGCGGCCGTCAACGTCCTCAATCTCTCGCCTGAGGGATCGAGTGGGCTCGGCGATATCAACAACCGCGTCGAACAGAAGAAGATTCCGGAAACCTATCGCAAGTTCGAGGCCATGGTGCTGCAGAACTTCGTGAAGTCGATGCTGCCGACCGACAGCGAGAACGTCTTCGGCAAGGGCAACGCCGGTGACATCTGGAAGAGCATGATGGCCGAACAGATCGGCGACGTGATTTCAAAGAGCGGCGGTATCGGCATCGCCGACCAGCTGGCTGGCGCTGATGCCACCGAACGGGTCCAGGCATCGCTCGACGGCAACAGCCTGAACCTCGCCGCAAGCCTCGTGCAGGAATACGAGCGCAAGACGCTGACCGGCTTTTCAACCGAAGACGACAAGAACAAACAAGCCTAATTGGGAGTTGAATCATGGAAGCTGTGGCATCCAATGACGTCCGGATCCAGAACGTGCTCGGCCGCCTGGAAATGATCCTCGACAACGAGAACAGCCGGATCGGCGTCGACCCGGAATTCGATATCAAGACATCGAACGCGCACAAGAGCCGCTGCCTCTACGAACTGACGATGCTGCATCGGGACATGCTGCCGGGCGAATCCTCGTCGACCTTCTCCTCGCACGCGCGTCACCTGCGCGAAAAGCTGTCGGTCAATTCGCAGAAGGTCGAGGCCCATCTCGAGGCGGTTCGTGCCGTCGTCGACCTCTTGAAGACCGCCGCCCAGGATGCCGATGCGGACGGCATCTACTCGGAAGCGCAGTTCCGCTATAGCGATTTCTGATGCTGAAGCTTGTTTTCACCGGGATCTGGGTCTGCGCCGTCACGCTCGGATCGGTCTATTTCTCGATGCAAAGCGCCTCCGCTCCCGCCGTCCCGGACGGCGAGGCCGCCCGGCGCGTATCGGAGCAGTATGTTCCCGGTGAGATGATCACCATTCCGGTCATCAGGGATGGTTCCGTTCAGGGCTATTTCCTGACCAAGCTTTCCTTCTCCGCCACCAAGGAGGGGATCAACAATCTTCGCGCGCCGTTGCGCCAGATGGTCACCGACGAACTCTATGACCTGCTCGTCGGCTCGAAATTCATCGATATCGCCGACACCGGTACGTTCGATCTGCCCACCTTCAAGACGACGGTGAAGGACGGCCTGAACAAGAAACTCGGCGAAGAGGTGATTAGCGAGGTGCTCGTCGAGCAGCTCGAATATCTGACCAAGGAAGACGTCAAGCGCGTTGCCAACAGTCAGAACGTGCCGCGGCAAAAGCCAGTCCCGATCGTCGACAAGAACGGCAATGTCGCCGACGACAAGCTGCCGGAAGGCGCCGTCAAGGCAAGCAGCTCGCACTGATGCGCGTAATGAGGGATGCCCGGGCGGGTTTCCGCCCGGCCGTTTGCCGCCGGCGAGACGGTGTCCGCGGTCAGTTCTTTTCCGGGGTGCGGTATTGTTCGTTGACGAGGCCGAGTTCCGCCATCAGCCGGCCGACCGCCACGTAGAAGTGGTATGATCCGGCCGCCGCCAGCCCGCTCTTGTTCCACAGTTCCAGCCCGCGCGGCACCGATGCGCCAAGCAGCGCCAGCGATTTGAAGAAGGTCCTGAGCCGTCCCTTGAAACTCGGATCGCGCCGATGTTCGAGCATCGTCGAGATCGCGCCGTTCCTGAGGCTGCGCGCCCTGATCCAGGATGCGCTGGTGCGGCGGGCGGGCACCGTCTCCGCGACCCAGGCGTCCGTCGCCCAGCCGAAGGAAAACCCTTGCGCCTTGCAGCGGCTGTAGAAATCGGCATCGCCGCCGCCGATGAAGTTGAAGGCCGGATCCAGAAAAGGTCGCGGCATCGCGTCCAGCACCCTTCGGGTGACGAGCACGTTGCCCGAGGAATAGAGGATGGGTACGGGGCCAGTCGCATCATAGTGGGGCGTGAAAACGGGGTGACGCTTCCACTTCTGCCCGCCATCGCCTTCGAAGACCGGTAGCTGCGGGCCGCCGATCATGTCGGCGCCGGTCGTTTCCTGTGCCGCGATGAGGCAATCGAGCCATTCGGGCGCCGCCACTTCGTCGTCGTCGATGATCGCGATCGCCTTGAGGTTCGGATAGGTTTCGAGAGCCGTCGACCAGCCGGCATTGTAGGCGTGGCAGTTGCCACGCTGGTGCGCGACGATCACGACAGAATCCGATGGATGCCCGAGGAAGAAGTCCTTTGCTGCCGCAGCGCCGGCCAGCCCCTCGGCGTCGTTTTCGACGACGACCGTGGCGTAGGAGATGTCAGGCCTCTGGGAGACAATGGTTTTCAGCGTCTTGACGACGTGTTCCGGCCGCCGGAACGTCGGCAGCACGACGACGAGTTCGATGTCGCCGGCATCTTCCAACTCTGTCCGGAAGTAGACGGAAATGTCCTGGCCGGTCGTCGTCATGGCGAAACCTGTAAGAGCAAAATTGTAGCGCAATACAGCAAATCTTCCTAAACAGATGCTGAACCCTGGCGGCAGTTTTTAAAAGGGGTCTTTAAGCGCTCCTTCACCCCATGCTGTTAAAGAGGGCCCAGTTCCATTCATGACGCGTGGCAAAATGCATCTGGTCCTGGTCTCCTCGCTCGTTCCTGTCGCCAATCCGGCGTCCGGTTTCGACATCGCCAACCGGGCTGTGCTCGACGGTCTGCGCGCGCTCGGTCACCGGGTCAGCGTTATCGGCTTTCTTCAGCCGGGACGCGTACCCGCGCCCGATTGCGAAATGCATCTCCTCGGCGAACTCGAGGTCACCAACGCCAAGGTGGGAACACTCCAAAAATTGAGCTGGCTTGCGACGGCTTTCCTCAACCGGACGACGGTTTCGTCGGGCAAGATGCTCGTGGTGCCGGCAAGCCGGATCCAGTCTCTCCTCGAGAGCCTCGCTCCGTTT
This sequence comes from Ensifer adhaerens, assembly GCF_002007205.1. Taxonomy (GTDB): domain Bacteria; phylum Pseudomonadota; class Alphaproteobacteria; order Rhizobiales; family Rhizobiaceae; genus Ensifer; species Ensifer adhaerens_D. The sequence goes on along the minus strand of NZ_LAZS01000006.1, from coordinate 431,616 downwards.
GACGGCCTCGTGCTCAATTCGGTGCAATTGCCGGCCGCTTTCCAGCAAGTCTTCCGGCCCTATCCGTCGATCTATGTCGCCCACAATGTCGAGGCGGATTCTGCCTTCGAGAGTGCCGAGCGCGCAGCCGGTACGGTCGAACGCTTTCTGTTTCGGCGCGAAGCGCAATATCTCGAGCGCTACGAACAGAAGCTGGCGCAGAATGCGGTAGCCGTCTGGACATTTGCGGAAGCCGATCGCTTCGGCTTCGGCCGCGCCGTCAGCGATCGGGCTTTCGTGCTGCCGCTGGTGACCGGCTGGGAGGCGGCTGGAGCGCCGATCGACGAGCCGGCCCTCCGACAGGATCTCGGCCTGATCGGGACCTGGAGCTGGCGGCCGAACCGATTGGGCCTCGACTGGTTTCTCGCCGAAGTCGTGCCGCATCTGCCCCAGGACCTTTCGATCGCCATTGCCGGTCAGATGGACGGCATGCCTGCAGTTTCCCATCCCGGCATTCGTTTCGTCGGGCGGGTCCCGGACGCCCGCGCCTTCGTCACCGAAAGCGCCGTCATACCGCTCGTCAGCCGTGGCGGCACGGGCGTGCAGTTGAAGAGCATCGAGACCTTCGAGCTCGGCATGCCATCGGTGGCGACACAGGCCTCGTTGCGCGGCATCGAGGCGCTTCCTGAGAATTGCGCCGCGGCCGAAGATCCGGCGGAGTTCGCGCGCCTGCTGGTCGACAAGGTTGCCCAGGTGCGGGGCGGTGACCGCCAGCGTCTCGACGGTTCGGTCTTCCATCGTGCCCAAAAGGCGAGGCTGATGCGGGTCATGCGCAATGTGCTGGCCGGCTTTGGCCCCAGCGCGGCAGCCGAGACAGCGTCGGTTCCGCCCGAACTGAAGATCCATGACGGGGGACGGTCGTGACCAAGTCGACCGCCGGCGCGAACGCGGCCACTTCCAGGCGCCTTGTACTGGGCATGCCGGTGGTCGATTTCGACTGGGAGAGCGCCTTTGCCTTTGTAGCCGACGCACTATCGCGGCCGGGCGGGCAGACGATCCTGGCATTCCTCAATGCCAACAATGCCAACCTGATGATGCGCGACGGTGAGTACCGCGAGGTCCTAAGCCGCCAGGTTGTCTTTCCCGACGGTCACGGCGTCGATATCGCTTCCTATCTTTCTTACGGCAGCATGTTCCCCGCCAATCTCAACGGCACGGATTTCGTGCCGGCGCTGCTGACCTTCATCGAGCGGCCGCTACGCGTCGCGATGATCGGCGCCCAGGCAAAGGTGCTGGCGCGCGCGGCCGAGAATTTTCGCCGGCACGCACCGTGGCACGAATTCATCCCCGTTTCGGACGGGTTCTTCGATCGTGACCGCTCCGAGCAAGTGCTTTCCGATGTCCGAGCGCTGAACGCCGATATTCTGCTGGTGGCGATGGGAAGCCCCGGCCAGGAGAAATGGGTCGATGCGCATGTGGGGCCCCAGGACGCCCGGTTGGTCATTACTGTCGGCGCGCTCTTCGACTTCGTCGCGGAGGCGTTTCCGCGGGCGCCGAAGTTCTTGCGCCGGATGCGGCTGGAATGGTTCTTTCGCCTGGCGGTCGAGCCGAAGCGGATGTGGCGTCGCTATGTCCTCGGAAACCCGCTTTTCCTGTTTCACGTCCTCTGGCACAAGCTGTCGGGGCGGGCGCGGGAAAGCGTCGCCGACGCCAGCCTTCGGACGGGAACATCGTGAACGGTCAGACCATGCGCACAGCCGTTGTCACAGCGTCTTATTCGAACGACTTCGAACGCTGCCGGCTGATGTGCGAAAGCATGGACCGCAAGCTTCAGGGCGACTGGCGGCACTATCTGCTGGTCGCCGAATGTGACGTTAAGCTCTTCCGGCAGCTGGAAGGCTCGAGGCGCCAGGTGATCAGCGAACGCGATCTCCTGCCGTGGTGGCTACATCCGGTTACCGATCCGTTGTCGGGCGGCCGCCGGAAACTGTGGCTCAGCCCCTTCGGCCTGCCGCTGCGTGGCTGGCATGCCCAGCAGCTTCGCCGCCTGGCTCTGGCGCGCCACATCGAAGAGGCGGCGATGTTTGCCGTCGATTCCGATGTCGTCTTCCTGCGCGCTTTCGATCCCGCCAGCCTCTGGCAGGGAGAACGGCTGACGCTCTACCGCAAGGACGGAGCGATCGATACGCATATGCGCTCCAACCATCTCGAATGGCTCGCCCATTCCGACCGGCTGCTCGGGATCGGGCCTTACGCGCTACCGGCCAACGACTATATCAATACGCTGATCGCCTGGCGCACCGATACCTGCCGCAAGCTGCTCGAGCACATCGAGGCGCTTCACGGCCGGAACTGGGTGAGGGCCGTCACCCGTACGCGCGCCTTTTCCGAATGCACGATCTACGGTCGCTTCGTCGACGAGGTGCTGGGCGGGGAAGGGCACGTTCCCTCCGATGCCGCGCTCTGCCATGTGCTCTGGTTCGAAGACAGCTACCGACAGGATCTCTCCGGGCTCAGGGCGTTCCTGAAGGATATGGCGCCCCACCAGATCGGCATCGGGGTACAGTCCTTCGTCGGCCACGACCTCAACGATATCCGCCAGGTGGTGTTCGAGCTTGCGGCCTGAGACACGCGTTCTCCTTCAGATGACGCGGTCGGTCGGCTTCCTGAGCGCCGTGTAAGTCAGCCCGAACGAGAGCGCGTAGAGGACCAGGAAGATCCCGTTGAGCGCCGGCGCCCAGGTCGAAACATCGGTCGTCGTCTGCAACAACAGCACCAGCAGCCCCACCTTGACGATGCCGGCAATCAGGAGGTTGAGCATGCGCCGCACCGTGCGGCCGGTCGCGTAGAGCAGTTCGGAATGATACTCGATCAGGTTGCGGAACGAGGGCACGAGCAGGATCATCGCGACGATCGGCGCGGCCGCCGAAACATTGCGGCCGAGGCCGTTGGGAAAGACCCACAGATAGAATGCCATGGCCGCGATGGCTGCGAAGGAGGCAAGCGCCACCAGGAGTTCGATCGACAGCCGGACACGCCAGCGAGCAATCGCGTCGGGTGTTCGCATGATGCGCTGGACGAGCAGGGTGTTGAAGGACCGCACGGGCAGCGCCGTCAGGTCTGCGAGCCGCATCAGGATGGCATAGAGGCCGGAAACGGCCGGACCCCCGATCGCAAGCACGGCGATCTTGTCGAACTCCGACTGGATGTAGAAGAGCACCTCGGCTCCGGCCACCGACACGGAATCCGCCCAGCGCCTGAAATAGAGACGGGGCTGCCAGCGCAGGTGGACGCGCGGATAGAACCAGAGGAGTGCGACCGCGAGGCTGAGCGCATTCGCAACCAGGTAGAGATAGGACCAGGCCTCGAGCGTATTCCATGGGAGAAGAACAAGGAGGAGGGCAGCGCCGGTGCGGATCGCCGTTCCGATCACCACGAGCAAGGCCCCGCGCCCGAAGCGACCGAGGCCGTTCAGCACGATGACGGCCGTCTCCAGCCCGCGCCAGCAGAGGATTTCGGCCAGCATGAAGGCTGCAAAAGTGCCTGCCGCCATGTCGCGGGAAAAGAGGGCGAGGAAGGTGATCGTGCAGATGATCGCGATCAGCGGCAGCGAAAGTACCGCGCCGACCAGGAAGCCGGCGCTATAGGTGCCGACCAGCAGCGGTTTCACGGTCGCTACCCGGTAGAGCGGGGACATGAAGCCGAAGGCAAGCACGCGCGATATCATGATGCCGGCAGCGGATGCCGTTGCGAACAGTCCGAAATCGGCGATGGCGAGCGTGTTGGCAACGGCGATGAAATAGACGAGCGACAGCACGAGCCGGCCCGCCGAGCCTCCGGTCATCGAGAGGTAAGCGTGGATGAGCGCCCGGTGGCGGAGATAAAGCGCTTTGATGCGATGGGGCACGGCCGAAATCCCAGTAGCGCGTCGCCTCTTCGTTACGACGGAAACGCTCTATCTCCTTGATATCTCACAGTTCCAAGGGCAGGGCTCGCAAAGCGCTCGCCTGGAATTGCGCTCGTCCTTCCGTCATAGGCGGGAAAGCTTAATAAGGCGTGAGATCACGCCGGTCGCGCCTTCACTTCCTGCCGAAATTAACGATTTGTTTTCCATGTTTCCTTAGGTTGGCTTCACTATTCGGAATTCGCCGTTTCGGCAGCCGCGGGATCAGTCATGTTCAACATCGACGACGAGAAACGCCCGGTTCCGCGTGCATCGTTGCTCGATTTTGCAGCCGACGACGCGCGCGATCCGGCGCGTGCGCGAGACAGGCGCGCCACCGACCCGTCGAGTTCGGGCTCGTCCTTGCTCGATCGACTGTCCGGCTCCGCAGACACAGCCGATCGCGCAGCGACGCGTGGCGAAGGCCCCTCGAAGGGGCAGAAAACACCTGGTGAAACAGCGCGGCCGAAAGGCAAGGCTCCTGCTGCAGGCCGCCAATCGGAACACGGCGGCATGCGTGGCAAATTTGCGCGCTGGCTGGCCGATAGTCCGCGTGACGGTGCTGCGCCGACTGTGACCGCGGACGGGCAAGCCGCCGGCGACCGCCCGCTCGTGGATGTCAAGACCGTGCTGCGCGCGGTCTGGCAGCTTCGCAAGCTCATGTTCGCGACCACGGCGCTCGGCGCCGTCGGCGGCGTTTTGCTGGCGCTGTCGACGCCGAGCGTCTTCGTGTCCGAGAGCAAGCTCTATGTCGATCCGCGCGAGGTACGGCTGACGGACTCCGACCTGTCGAAGCAATCGCTCGCAACCGAAGGCATTCTCGCTCTGCTCGACAGCCAGCTCGAAGTGCTGCGTTCGCGAACGGTCATGGAAAGGGTTGCAGCCAGTCTGGACCTGGGAAGCGACGCGGAGTTCGCCGGCAAGGCGACCGGTGGCGATGCGTCCGCGCGCGTCCTGAAAACCTTGAGCGAAGCCATTCAGGTCTGGCGCGATCCGAAAACTTTCATCGTCACCGTTGAGGCGAAGACCAGGGATCCCGAAAAGTCGGCGCTGATCGCCAACCGGCTGGTGGAGACGTTCCTAGGCGAGGAAGCGGCCGCGCAATCCGGCTTCTTCCAGAAGACGACGGTTGCGCTCGACGCGCGTATCAAGGAACTGAAGGCCGAGCTCGACGCGGCCGAAAAATCCGTCGAAGATTACAAGGCGAGCAACGATATTGTCGGTGCCGGCGGTGAATTGATCGCCGACAAGCAGCTTTTGAGCCTCAGCGACCAGGTCGCTGCGGCGCGCAATCGCATCGCCGAAGCGAAAGCCAAGGCAGAAGCCTCCGGCAAGGTGCAGCTCAACGATGTGCTGACGGGCGCCTATCCGGAGGAAATCAACTCGCTGGCGCTCTCCGAGCTGCGCAAGCAATATGCTGCGACCCGGGCGCAGCTGAGCGCCCTCGACGCGAGCCTCGGACCGCGCCACCCGCAACACATCGCCGTTCAACAGGCGCTCGAGGCGTCGCGCTCCGAGATCGCCAACGAGTTGCGCCGTGTCGCGGCGGCGACCGGGACCGAGCTCGACCGAGCCCAGAGGACGGAACAGGATCTGTTGCAGCAGCTTGCGGTGCAGAAGGCCCGGCAGATCGATTCCTCCGCCGAGTTTGTCGAACTGCGCGAGCTGCAGCGGAAAGCGGCGGCAACCCGCGAAATCTACGAATCCTTCCTCAAGCGCGCTGGCGAAACGCGCGAAGAGGAAAAGCTGACCGCGAGGAACATCCGGGTGATCTCCAAGGCCGAGCCGGCGCTGCAGGCAAAGGGGCCTGCCCGCAAGATCATCGTCATTGCTGCAACGATGGCGGGATTCTTTGCCGGCCTCGGTCTCGGCGTTCTGCTCGGCATCTATCGCAGCTTGAACGGATTGTTCCCCGCAGCCAGCAAGTCTGACGACGACCAAGCGCCCGAGCCGCCGGAACCCGATGGCGGTCCCGAGCTCGCGCCGCGCAAGCAAGCGCAGCCCGACCCAGCTTCGGCCAGCCTCGATCTGCCACCGCCGTTCAGCCCCGCCGCGCACCATGCGCAATCGCTGAACGCCGCCTATGCCGTCGCGCGCCGGAGCGCAACGACAGGCCCCGTGGTGGTACGACAGGTGCCACCGGCCGCAGACGAGGAAGACGCCGACATCGCCAAGGTCCAGGAAGGCCTGCGCGCGCTCAGATCCCGGGTCGAGCACTATTCCCGCCAGAAGCTCGCGCATCGTTGATCCGACCCGAAGGCGGAGGGGCATGCTCGGCTTGCATCTCAGGGCTTTCGGCGAAACCACGTTCACCTCTCAGTCTTGAGAGGAAATATCGTCGGGGCACTCGAAACGGCTGCCAACCTCGCCGCCGCCTCTTGCATTTATGCGTTTGGGACAGCATAGGGCGCGTTGAGGCCATCGCCTTTTCTGAGGCGAACTAGAGTGTGCCGCGTGAACAGGAAGCCAGGAGGAATATGCCGTGACGACTGTGATTGATGGCAGACAAGTCGCTGCTTCGGTGATCGAGACCGTGAAGGCCGCGACCCGTGCGCTCGAGACGGACGCCGGCGTTCGCGCAGGTCTCGCCGTCGTGATCGTCGGCGACGATCCGGCAAGCCACGCTTATGTTTCCTCCAAGAGCAAGATGGCCAAGGAGTGCGGCTTCCTGTCGGTCCAGCACACCTTGGCCGAGGCAACCACCCAGGAAGAGCTCGCAGCCCTCGTCGCAAAGCTCAACGCTGATCCCTCCATTCACGGCATCCTCGTGCAGCTGCCGCTGCCGAAGCATCTGAACTCCGAGCCGATCATCCAGTCGATTCTGCCGGAAAAGGACGTCGACGGCCTGCATGTCGTCAATGCCGGCAAGCTTGCGACCGGCGATCTCGAAGGCGGTCTCGTCTCCTGCACGCCGGCGGGCGCCATGGTCTTCGTGCGCCAGACCCACGGCGACGATCTTTCTGGGCTGAGCGCCGTCGTTATCGGCCGCTCGAACCTTTTCGGCAAGCCGATGTCGGCGCTGCTGCTGGCGGCCAACGCGACGGTGACGACGGCGCATTCGCGCACCAAGGATCTGGCCGCCGTCTGCCGCAACGCCGATATCCTGGTTGCCGCCGTCGGCCGCCCCGAGATGGTGAAGGCGGACTGGGTGAAGCCCGGTGCGACGGTCATCGACGTCGGCATCAACCGGGTGCCGGCGCCGGAAAAGGGCGAGGGCAAGACGAAGCTGGTCGGCGACGTCGCCTTTGCCGAGGCCGCCGCGGTTGCAGGCGTCATCACCCCGGTGCCGGGGGGCGTCGGCCCGATGACGATTGCCATGCTGATGGCGAACACGGTGATTGCCGCTCATCGCAAGGCCGGCCGCAAACCGCCGCGCTTCTGATTTCCGTTCAAGTGGAATGAGGAGACGCGTCGCAATTGCGGCGCGTTTTCATTTTTGTGGGGCGGGTCCGGTCGAGGCACGCACGATCAGTTCGGCACGCCAGAGTTCCTGTTCGGGATAGTCGCCCCGTTTCAGGATGCCGCCGATCAGCCGGGTGGCGATCCGGGCGCCGGCGGCCCGGAGCGACGAGCGCGTCGTCGTCAACGGCACGCTGAAATTTTCGGGCTTCAGCATCGGCAGCACGTCGTCGTGGGCGATCAGCGAAATATCGTCGCCGATCTTCAATCCTGCCTGGTTGATCGCCCTGACCGCGCCAAGGGCCAGCACCGTACTTGAACAGAGCACCGCCGTCGGTGGGTTCGCATGCTGCAGGAAGGGCTGCATGCTGCGGTAGCCGTGTTCGTCTGTCATCAGCGAGTGCTGGACAAGCGCCTCGTCGAGCGAAAGCCCGTGCTCGGCGAGCGCGCGCAGCATGCCCTTCTTTCGGCGAATGGAAAAAGCCAGATATTCCGGCCCGTTGATCAGTGCGATGCGCTGGTGTCCGAGTTGGATGAGCAGCCGTGTCGCATCGTAGAAGGCGCTCGTATTGTCGATGTCGAGGAACGGGTAGTCGCGGCTTTCGCCGATTGACCGGCCGTGCACGACGAAGGGTATCGACAGCGATTTCAACATGGCGATGCGTGGATCGTTGGCGCGCATGTAGGCCAGGAACAGGGCGTCGACATTGCCGCTGGCCGCAAGCCGCCGGAACGTCACCTCCTCGTCCTCCGGCGCACTCGGATTGAGCACGAAGTGGAAGTCGTGCTTGACCGCCTCCTCGGCAAGACCGGCGAGAAACTCGCCGAAATGCACGTCGGAATCGATGCCGGGTGCGATCGGCATGACCATGCCGATCGAATAGGCCTTGCCGGTGGCAAGCCGCTGGGCGGCGCGGTTCGGCCTGTAGCCGGTCTCGCGCACGGCCTGCAACACACGTTGGCGGGTCTCGGCATTGACCTCCGGAAAACCATTCAGCGCCCGGCTGACCGTCGTCTGCGACAGGCCGAGCAGTTCCGCAAGTTGCTTGAGATTGACCGCCATGGTCAGGATTCCTCCCAAAGCGCTTTGGATATCCGTATGATTTTTGGTGTTTGGTCCCAGCGCCCAGAGTTTGTGTAGCATCCGTTTTTCGAGCAACAAAGCGGAATTCAACCATTGCGCGGTGCAAAACGTTACCGCAGAGCACAAAAGCGTCGCATAGAGGACAGGGGCGGGAAAGCTCTTGACTCCTCGCGTGTCGCAATGGTTTGTTAGCGAACTCAAAGCGCTTTGAATTTTTGCGCATTGTCGACTGCCCGGCGGGATCCGGGTTCATCTTGGGAGGAGAAGGACGTGAAGAGATCATTGCTGTTGGGCGTGGCGGCGTTTGCCCTCATGGCTGGTGCTGCCGGCGCCGCGGAGCTCAAGTTCAAGCCGGGCGAGGATTCGAAGTTCAACTGGGCGAGCTTCGAGGAGTTCAAGAAGGGCCACGACCTCAAGGGGCAGACGCTGACGATCTTCGGCCCATGGCGTGGCGAGGACGAGGCGCTGTTCAAGAGCGTCTATGCCTATTTCATCGAAGCGACGGGCGTGGAGATCAAGTACTCGTCCTCCGAAAACTACGAGCAGCAGATCGTCATCGACACCCAGGCCGGCAGCCCCTCCGAAATCTCGATCCTTCCGCAGCCGGGCCTGATCGCCGATCTCGCCTCCAAGGGCTACCTGACGCCGCTCGGCGACGACACCCAGAAGTGGCTGCTCGACAACTACGCCGCCGGCCAGTCCTGGGTCGATCTTTCGACCTACAAGGGCAAGGACGGCAATGCCGCGCTCTATGCCTTCCCCTACAAGATCGACGTGAAGTCGCTCGTCTGGTACTCGCCCGAAAACTTCGAGGACGCCGGCTACGAAGTGCCGAAGACCATGGAAGAGCTGAAGGCGCTGACCGAAAAGATCGCGGCTGACGGCGGCAAGCCCTGGTGCATCGGCCTTGGCTCCGGTGGTGCCACCGGCTGGCCGGCGACCGACTGGGTGGAAGACATGATGCTGCGCACCCAGCCAGCGGATGTCTACGACAAGTGGGTCAAGAACGAGATCCCGTTCACCGATCCGGCCGTCGTCGGCGCGCTCGATGAGTTCGGCTGGTTTGCCAAGAACGACAAGTTCGTCGATGGCGGTGCTGCCGCCGTTGCCTCGACCGACTTCCGCGACAGCCCGAAGGGCCTCTTCGCCTCGCCGCCGAAGTGCTACCTGCACCACCAGGCGTCGTTCATCCCGTCCTTCTTCCCTGAGGGAACCGTGATCGGCGAGGATGCCGACTTCTTCTACATGCCGCCTTACGAGAGCAGGAAGGATCTCGGCAATCCGGTGCTCGGCGCCGGTACGCTGGCGATGATCACCAAGGATACGCCGGCGGCCCGCGCCTTCATCGAGTTCCTGAAGACGCCGATCGCCCACGAACTCTGGATGGCGCAGACGAGCTTCCTGACGCCGTATAAGAGCGTCAACGTCGACACCTACGGCAACCCGCCGCTGAAGAAGCAGGGCGAAATTCTGCTGAACGCAACGACCTTCCGCTTCGACGGTTCCGACCTGATGCCGGGCAAGATCGGCGCGGGCGCGTTCTGGACCGGCATGGTCGACTTCGTCGGCGGCAAGTCCTCGGCTGACGTCGCCGACGGCGTCCAGAAGGCCTGGGACGCCATCAAGTAACAACCGATGACGGGCGGTAGAAATGCCGCCCGTTGCCGACCCGGGTTCGCTGCACGGGCGGGACGAGGAGAAGTGTATGCGGTTTTCCGTACGCTACCCGCTCCTGGCTATCAGAAGTGGCGTGCTCCAATGAGAACGGCGACAATCGCCAGCCCTGCACGCGACCGTGCACCGAGGGGGAGGGACATGTCATGTTGTTTCAGCTTGTAAAGGCTGCAGGGTTCATGTTGGGCGGGGTTATCGGCTGCGCCGCCTATTTCTGGGGAACCAGTTTCATTCTCGACCTGATTTTCCCGTCCAAGGGAAAATCCGGTGCCGTTGCGTCAAGAAACCTGCGTATCACCAACGCCATCCGTCCGTGGCTGTTTCTGGGGCCGGCGCTCCTGGCACTGACAATATACCTGATCTATCCCGTCTTCATGTCGCTCTGGTACAGCGTCCATGATCGCGCGGGCCAGAACTTCGTTGGCCTCAGCAATTATGTCTGGATGGTCAACGACGGCGAGTTCCGCCAGTCGATCTACAACAACTTCCTCTGGCTGCTGGTCGTGCCGGCGCTAGCGACCTTCTTCGGCCTGATCATTGCCGCACTCACCGATCGCATCTGGTGGGGCAATATCGCCAAGACGCTAATCTTCATGCCGATGGCGATCTCCTTCGTCGGCGCCGCGGTCATCTGGAAGTTCATCTACGACTTCCGCCCCGAGGGCTCGGAACAGATCGGCCTCTTGAACGCGATCGTCGTTGCTTTTGGCGGTGACCCGCAGGCCTGGATCACGCTGCCCTTCTGGAACAATTTCTTCCTGATGGCGATCCTCGTCTGGATCCAGACAGGCTTCGCCATGGTCATTCTTTCCGCAGCCCTTCGTGGCATTCCCGAGGAGACGATCGAGGCGGCCGTCATCGATGGCGCCAATGGCTGGCAGATCTTCTTCAAGATCATGGTGCCGCAGATCTGGGGCACGATCGCCGTCGTCTGGACGACGATCACCATCCTCGTGCTGAAGGTCTTCGATATCGTTCTCGCCATGACCAACGGCCAATGGCAGAGCCAGGTGCTCGCCAATCTCATGTTCGACTGGATGTTCCGCGGTGGCGGCGATTTCGGTCGGGGTGCTGCGATCGCCGTCGTCATCATGATCCTCGTCATTCCGATCATGGTCTGGAACATCCGCAACGCGGCCAAGGAAATGAAGGGGCACTGAGATGAATCCAGCGACACGCTCACCCCTCATGTGGGTCGTCCACCTCTCGGTCCTCCTGATCGTCGCGCTCTGGACGCTGCCGACCGCAGGCCTCCTGATCTCGTCACTGCGCGACAAGGACCAGCTTGCCGTTTCGGGCTGGTGGACTTCCCTTTCGACCTCGTCGCAGAACATCGTGGTGCGAGCGCCCGGGCCCGAAACCCAGGTCGAGCGCGACGGCAAGTTCGTGATCTCCGGCAATCTGCTCGAAGGACAGCAGGGACGGATCTCCGCTTTCGGCTTCAACAGCCGCGAGCCGGCCGCGTTCAAGGCCGGCGAAACCGCCGAGCTCAACGATGGCGAGAAACTGACCGTCCAGGCAGACGGAAATTTCGAGATCGTCTCCGACAAGAAGATGGAAGGATCGCGCGGCCAGCGCGTCTTCGTCACCGCCTCGTCGCCGCCGCGCTTCACCTTCGACAACTATGGCGAGGTCCTGAGCGCCGAAGGCATCGGCCGCTCCTTCATCAATTCGCTGACGGTCGCCATTCCCGCGACGATCATCCCGATCATGATCGCGGCCTTCGCGGCCTACGCGCTTGCGTGGATGCCGTTTCCGGGACGCGCGATCCTGATTGCCGTCGTCGTCGGCCTTCTCGTCGTGCCGCTGCAGATGTCGCTGATCCCGTTGCTGAAACTCTATAACGGCGTCGGTGCCTTCTTCGGCGTTCCCGCCAAGACCTATGTCGGTATCTGGCTGGCGCATACCGGTTTCGGCCTGCCGCTCGCCATCTACCTGCTTCGCAACTACATGGCCGGCCTGCCGCGCGAGATCATGGAGTCCGCACGCGTCGACGGTGCCAGCGATTTCGACATCTTCGTCAAGATCATCCTGCCGCTCTCCTTTCCTGCGCTCGCCTCCTTCGCGATCTTCCAGTTTCTGTGGACCTGGAACGACCTGCTGGTCGCGATCGTGTTCCTGGGCGCGGGGCCGGACGAACTGGTTCTGACGGGCCGGCTCGTCAACCTGCTCGGTTCACGCGGCGGCAACTGGGAGATCCTGACGGCCTCCGCCTTCATTACCATTATCGTTCCCCTGATCGTCTTCTTCAGCCTGCAGCGCTATCTCGTTCGCGGTCTGCTGGCCGGGTCGGTCAAGGGCGGCTGACAATCCAAGGACGTCCAGAGAAAATGAGCATGACCGAAATGAGCACTTCCACTTTGCAGGCCGATCGGGACTGGTGGCGCGGCGCGGTGATCTACCAGATCTATCCGCGCTCCTACCAGGATTCCAATGGCGACGGTATCGGCGACCTCAAGGGCATCGTTGCGCGGTTGCCGCATATTGCCGCCCTCGGCGCTGACGCAATCTGGATTTCGCCGTTCTTCACCTCGCCGATGAAGGACTTCGGTTACGACGTCTCCAATTACAGCGATGTCGACCCGATCTTCGGCAGCCTCGCCGATTTCGATGCGGTGATTGCCGAGGCGCATCGCCTCGGCATCCGGGTGATGATCGACCTCGTTCTCTCGCATACGTCGGACCAGCATCCCTGGTTCATCGAGAGCCGATCGAGCCGGACGAATGCCAAGGCCGACTGGTACGTCTGGGCGGATTCCAAGCCGGACGGCACACCGCCCAACAACTGGCTGTCGATCTTCGGCGGCTCGGCCTGGGCCTGGGACCCGACCCGCCTGCAATACTACATGCACAACTTCCTGACCTCGCAGCCCGACCTCAACCTGCACAATCCGGAAGTGCAGGAGGCGCTGCTCGGTGTCGAGCGCTTCTGGCTGGAGCGTGGCGTCGACGGCTTCCGCCTCGACACCATCAACTTCTACTTCCACGACAAGCAGCTGCGCGACAACCCGGCGCTGGCGCCGGAGCGCCGCAATGCCCAGACCGCGCCGGCCGTGAACCCTTACAACTATCAGGAACATCTCTACGACAAGAACCAGCCGGAGAACCTGGAGTTCCTGAAGCGCTTCCGCGCGGTCATGGACGAGTTCCCGGCGATCGCCGCCGTCGGCGAAGTCGGCGACAGCCAGCGTGGTCTGGAAATCGCCGGCGAATACACCTCCGGCGGCGACAAGATGCAGATGTGCTACGCCTTCGAGTTCCTGGCGCCGGACCCGCTGACGCCGGCGACCGTCGCCGAAGTGCTGCGCAATTTCCAGAAGGCAGCACCCGAAGGCTGGGCCTGCTGGGCCTTTTCCAACCACGATGTCGTGCGCCATGTCAGCCGTTGGGGTGCGGGGATTGCCGATCGCGACGCCCATGCGAAGCTGCTTGCGAGCCTTCTGATGACGCTGCGCGGCTCGGTCTGCATCTACCAGGGCGAGGAACTGGCGCTGAGCGAAGCCGAGCTTGCCTATGAGGACCTGAAGGATCCCTATGGCATCCAGTTCTGGCCGGACTTCAAGGGGCGCGACGGTTGCCGCACGCCGATGGTCTGGGACGGCGCAGCGGTCAATGGCGGCTTCGGCAGTGCCAAGCCCTGGCTCCCGGTCCCGGCGGAACATCTGACCCGCGCCGTATCGGCGCAGCAGGGGGATCAGGAGTCGGTGCTCGAGCACTACCGCGGCTTCCTGCATTTCCGCAAAGCCCATCCGGCCTTCGCCAAGGGTGAGATCGAGTTCGTGGAGACGAATGGACCTGTGCTCGCCTTCGTGCGCAGCTACGGCAACGAAAAGCTTTTCTGCCTGTTCAACATGAGCGGCGAACCGGCGACGGGCACACTGCCGGATGAGCCGGTGTCGGCGCTCGAAGGCCACGGTTTTACAGCCGAAGTGAAGGACAGAACGGTCAAGCTGCCCGCCTGGGGCGCGTATTTCGCACGGTTGGTCTGAACGGTCGGCCGAACCAAGATGAGAGCAAGAACTGACGGGAAGAACCGAAGGGGAGGGTGCAATGACGGGTCTGCTGCTTAAAGATATCCGCAAATCCTACGGCGCGGTCGATGTCATCCATGGCATCAATCTCGACATCAAGCAGGGCGAGTTCATCGTCTTCGTCGGCCCTTCCGGCTGCGGAAAGTCGACGCTATTGCGCATGATCGCCGGTCTCGAGGAGATCACCGGCGGCGACATGTTCATCGACGGCGAGCGGGTCAACACCGTGCCGCCATCGAAGCGCGGCATCGCCATGGTGTTCCAATCCTATGCGCTCTATCCGCACATGACGGTCTACGACAACATGGCCTTCGGCATGCGGATCGCCAAGGAGACGAAGGAGGAGATCGACCGTCGCGTGCGCAACGCCGCCGACATTCTCCAGCTCACCAAGTATCTCGACCGTCTGCCGAAGGCGCTTTCCGGCGGTCAGCGCCAGCGCGTCGCCATTGGCCGCGCGATCTGCCGCGACCCCAAGGTCTTCCTGTTCGACGAGCCTTTGTCGAACCTCGATGCTGCCCTTCGTGTCGCCACCCGCATCGAGATCGCCAAGCTCAGCGAGCAGATGGCGGACACGACGATGATCTACGTCACCCACGACCAGGTGGAGGCGATGACGCTCGCCGACCGCATCGTCGTGTTGTCACAGGGCCATATCGAACAGGTGGGCGCGCCTCTGGAACTTTACGAGCGCCCGGCCAATCTCTTCGTCGCGCGTTTCATCGGCTCGCCGGCGATGAACATCATCCCTTCGACGGTGACGGCGACCGGGGCGCAGACGACGGTGAAGCTGACGGGGGGCAAGAGCGTGACACTCGATATCCCGACCGACGCATCGCAGAATGGCAAGACGGCGAGCTTCGGCGCGCGGCCCGAGGACCTGCAGGTCACGACCGGCGAAGACTTCCTGTTCGAGGGAACCATATCGATCGTCGAGGCGCTCGGCGAAGTGACGCTGCTCTATATCGAGGGTCTGGTCGACAAGGAGCCGATCATCGCCAAGATCCCCGGCATCCTGCCGGTCCACCGCGGCGACAAGGTGCGCTTCACTGCCGACAAGGCCAAGCTGCACCTTTTCGACACCGACGGTCGCAGCTATCGCAGCTGACACCAGCAGGTTCTTCCTTTCGAACCCGCCCGTAAAATCGGGCGGGTTTTTTCAATGCAACCTGCCGATCAAACCCTCTGTTAAATCTCTGCCGCTAGTCTGTCTCAAAAGGGGATACGGAAAGGCATTTCGATGAGAGGCGCGGCGCCGGTGATGTACCAGCACTTCCTGAACAAGGAAGAGTCCTTCATGTACGATCGGGAAACCAACTTTCCGATGGAGGACACGCGGAACGAGGCGCGCATCGAATACACCGAGAAGGGCATGACGCAGCTGAGCTCGCGTCGCTGCGAGATCATCAAGCTGTCGAAAAGCGGCGCGTTGATCAGCATCCTCACGCAGTACCAGCTCCCCCAGAATTTCTACCTGGATATCCCGAGCGCGCGCATCCAGATGGTCGGCTGCCTGTTGAGGCGAGTGCATGCCAACGACGTCATCGAGGCGCGGTTCCTGCGCATGCTGACGGATCGCGACCTCAGTCGCATCTTCGTCTACAGCACCCATCCGAACCATCGCAACCGGACGCTCGACATCTATCGCTGAGGCGCCAAGGCAGTCTTGACGGCCCCGCGTGCTCAATGAATGGTTGTGGTCTCCATCAACGGATTCGGACCTGAACCATGCAGCGACCCTATCGGCTTTCCTGCCATTGCGGCGATATCGCCGTCGAAGTCGACGAAGAGCTTAGCGGTCTCGTCGACTGCAATTGCTCGACCTGCCGGCGCTCCGGCTTCCTGCACTGGAAGGTGGACGCCGCCAAGGTGAAGCTTTTGACCGAAAAGCGTCGCCTGTCGAGCTACATCTGGCGCGGCCTCAACGAGGGGCACCATTTCTGCCCGACCTGTTCGACGCCGATCATGCGGAGCGGCTACCCGGACAACCGGATCTCGATCAATGCGCGCTGCATCGAAGGCGTCGATGTCTTCACGCTGGAGATCGAGCGCTACGATGGGCGCAACGACATGTTCCCGGGCCCGCTGCCGTAAGCCGCAGCGATGTCACACCATTTCGAAAAGCCCCGACGACAAACGCCGCCCCAAGGGAGCGGCGTTCTGTCTTTCTGAGGGCGCGTGCCCGCGGTTGAGCTAGAGCATCCTGCCTTCAAGTGGAATCACTTACGGGCGGAAAGATGCTCTAGAAACAAAGTGCTAGAGCGTCCTTTGTGCGTTCGTATGAACGCACGGCGCTCTAGTGGAAGAGAACGCTGGCGCCCTGATCGGCAGCGCCCGCAATCGCCCGGAACGGCGCGAACAGCTCGCGGCCCATGCCGAAGTCGTTGTCCGAAAGATCCGCATGCGCGGGCACACGTGTCTTGAGTGCGATGTCCTCGACCAGCACTTCGATGGTTCCAGCAACAGCGTCGATGCGGACGATATCGCCTTCCTGGATGCGGGCGATCGGGCCGCCGTCTTTGGCCTCCGGCGTCACGTGGATTGCTGCCGGCACCTTGCCGGAGGCGCCGGACATGCGGCCGTCCGTCAGGATGGCGACGCGCTGGCCGCGGTCCTGCAGAATGCCGAGCACGGTCGTCAGCTTGTGCAGTTCCGGCATGCCGTTCGCCTTCGGGCCCTGGAAGCGCACGACGGCGACGAAGTCGCCCTCGAGCTTGCCGGCCTTGAAGGCGGCATTGAGCTCGGCCTGGTCGTGGAAGATCTTGGCAGGCGCCTCGATAACGTGGCGGTCCGGCTTGACGGCAGAGATCTTGATGACGGCCTTGCCGAGGTTACCGGTCAGCATCTTCAGGCCGCCCGAATGCTGGAACGGCTGGTCGATGGTCGCAAGCACCTTCGGGTCAGCGCTTTCCTTCGGCGTCGGCACGCGCTCGACATTGCCGTCGGCGCCAAGCCGGACGTCGATCTTGTAGGCGTCGAGCCCCTGGCCGACGACCGTGCGCACGTCGTCGTGCAGCAGGCCGGCGCGAAGGAGTTGGCTGATCAGGAAGCCCATGCCGCCGGCGGCATGGAAGTGGTTCACGTCGGCAAGCCCGTTCGGATAGACGCGCGCCAGCAGCGGCACGATATCCGAAAGTTCGGAAATGTCCTGCCATGTGAGCACGATGCCGGCGGCCCGCGCCATGGCGACGAGGTGCATCGTGTGGTTCGTCGAACCGCCGGTCGCATGCAGGCCGACAACGCCGTTGACGATCGAGCGTTCGTCGATCATTTCGCCGGCCGGCGTGAACTCGTTGCCCATGGCGGTGATCGCCAGCGCCCGCTTGGCGGCTTCCTTGGTCAGCGCGTCGCGCAGGGGCGTGCCGGGATTGATGAAGGAGGCGCCTGGCAGATGGAAGCCCATGATCTCCATCAGCATCTGGTTGGAGTTGGCGGTGCCGTAGAAGGTGCAGGTGCCCGGCCCATGGTAGGACTTCGATTCCGCTTCGAGCAGCTCGTCGCGGCCGACCTTGCCCTCGGCGAAGAGCTGGCGCACACGCGCCTTTTCGTCGTTCGGCAGGCCCGAGGTCATCGGCCCTGCGGGCACGAAGATTGCCGGCAGGTGGCCGAAGGTCAGCGCCGCAATCACGAGGCCCGGTACGATCTTGTCGCAGACGCCGAGATAGACGGTGGAATCGAACATGTTGTGCGACAGGCCGACGCCGGCGGCCATGGCGATCAGGTCGCGGGAAAACAGCGAAAGCTCCATGCCCGGCTGCCCCTGCGTGACGCCGTCGCACATGGCCGGCACGCCGCCGGCAACCTGGGCGATGCCGCCTGCTTCGCTTGCCGCTTTGCGGATCAGAGCCGGATAGGTCTCGAACGGCTGGTGGGCCGAAAGCATGTCGTTATAGGAGGTGATGATGCCGAGATTGGCTACGCGGTCGCCGGCGAGCGCCACCTTCTCGGCGGGGGAACAGACGGCAAAGCCATGCGCGAGGTTGCCGCAGCCGAGCACGCTGCGATGCGGTCCGCTTGAAGCCGCGCGGCGGACGCGGTCGAGATAGGGTTCGCGGTGGGGCTTCGAGCGCTCGACGATGCGAGCGGTGATCGCGGCAATGCGGGAATCGGCGGACATGGCAAATCCTGTTCCGGAGCCTTGGGGCTCCTCATCTTCATCCAGTCATCGGTCCGGAACGCGGGCGCGCTTGGGAGAACGCAGGTCGTTCCGGCATTTCTCAGAAACACGTCTTCGTTCCGATGGCAGCGCCACCGGCCGAACGGGTTTCCAAGAGTTCTATTGGGCCGGTACGACCCAACATCGTTCGATCCGGAGCGTCCGTCATGCGTTCCATAGGAACGCATGACACGTCAGGGCGCCCAGTAAATCTCAACCGGCGATGCGGCAC
This sequence comes from Ensifer adhaerens, assembly GCF_002007205.1. Classification (GTDB taxonomy): domain Bacteria; phylum Pseudomonadota; class Alphaproteobacteria; order Rhizobiales; family Rhizobiaceae; genus Ensifer; species Ensifer adhaerens_D. The sequence continues at coordinate 413,118 of NZ_LAZS01000006.1, read as the reverse complement.
GGCGCAGCATCGCGCGGATCGGCATATCCTTCTCGTCGCCGGCTTCTTCGGCCTTGGCGAGAACCGTCTTCTTGCCTTCGCCCTCGATGTGCAGCACCAGAAGCCGCGCATCCTGAAGGCTGGCGAAAGTGAGGGTCAGGCGGGTTTCGCCGGCACCCTCGGCTTCCATCGTGATCACGCCACGCGGCGTTGCCGGATCGATGGCCCGCGCCAGTTGCGATCCACCCGGGAAGAACGACGCCGTATGCCCGTCCGTTCCCATGCCGAGGATCGCCACGTCGAACGGCGCGCCGATAGCGGCCGTTTCCCCGCTCGCGATCTCGGCTGCAGCCTCGGCCGAGGCAACCGCATGGTAGAGCGGCAGGAACTTGGCCGCGGCCACCTTGCCCTGAAGCAGGTTTGCGGCAACGAGGCCGTGGTTGGAGCGGTCGCTTTCCGGCGGCACGAAGCGCTCGTCGACCAGCGTCACCGTCACCTTGTCCCAGGCGATGTCCTTTTTGGAAAGCGCCTGGAAGAAAGCCTTGGGCGTCGAACCGCCGGAGACCGCGATGCTCGCGGAGCCGCGCGCAGCGACGCCGGCGGCAAGCGTCCGGCTGACGGCATCGGCAAGGCCTTCCGCCAGTGCTGCGCCATTCTCGAATGTATGAAGCTTAGACGTCATCGGCGCACCTATATCGCGTCGTTCCAGGTCCGGCCGTCACGCTCGATGAGCGCGATCGACTGGCTCGGACCCCAGGTGCCGGCGGTGTAGCCCTGGACCTGCTGCCCGGTTTCTTCCCAGGCCTTCAGGATCGGGTCGACCCATTTCCATGCGGCCTCGACCTCGTCGCGGCGCACGAACAGCGTCTGGTTGTTGCGGATGACGTCGAAGAGCAGCCGCTCGTAGGCGTCCGCATTGCGCACGGCAAAGGCCTCGGCGAAGCTCATGTCGAGCGAGACGCTGCGCAGGCGCATGCCGCCCGGGCCCGGGTCCTTGATCATCAGCGACTGCTTGACGCCTTCGTTCGGCTGCAGGCGGATGACCAGCTGGTTGGCCGAGATGCGACCGGCATTGTTGTCGAAGATCGAGTGCGGGATCTGCTTGAAGGTGATGACGATCTCCGACATGCGGCCGGCAAGGCGCTTGCCGGTGCGGATGTAGAAGGGCACGCCAGCCCAGCGCCAATTGCTGACCTCCGCCTTGATCGCCACGAAGGTCTCAGTGTTGGAAACGCCGCCTTCGAGTTCTTCCAGGTAACCCTTGACCGGACCACCGGCCGAAGCGCCGGCGCGGTACTGGCCACGCACCGTCACCTGTTCGACGTTGGAAGAGGTGATCGGCTTCAGCGCGCGCAGAACCTTGAGCTTCTCGTCGCGGACCGCTTCCGCGTCCATCGACGTCGGCGCTTCCATGGCGACGAAGCAGACGAGCTGCAGGATGTGGTTCTGCACCATGTCGCGCAGAGCGCCGGCCTTGTCGTAGTAGCCGGCACGGTTTTCGAGACCGACTGCTTCCGACACGGTGATCTGCACGTGGTCGATATGGGCGGAGTTCCACAGCGGCTCGTAAAGCGCGTTGGCAAAGCGCAGCGCCATCAGGTTCTGCACGGTCTCCTTGCCGAGATAGTGGTCGATGCGGAAGATCTGCTCTTCGCGGAAGACCTTGCCGATCGTGTCGTTGAGCTCGGTCGCCGAGGCGAGGTCGCGGCCGATCGGCTTTTCGACGACGATCCGGGTGTTCTTGGTGATCAGCTTGTGATCGCGGATGCGCTCGGAAATGTCGCCGAAGATCGCCGGGCCGACGGCGAGATAGAAGGCGCGGATGCGCTCCTTGCCCTCTTCGAGGATCTTCTTCAGGCCGTCCCAACCCTGATCCGACTTGGCGTCGACGGACACGTAGAACAGGCGTGCGGCGAACTTCGCGACTTCCTCTTCCTTGTATTCGTCCGCCTTCAGGTGCTCCTTCAGGGCATCGACGGCAAACTTGCGATAGTCCTCATGGCTGAGTGCCGCGCGCGACGCGCCGATGATGCGGGTCGGCTCGGTGATCTGGCCTTCCAGTTGACGATGATAGAGCGCCGGCAACAGCTTGCGCTCCGCAAGATCGCCGGTGCCCCCGAACACCACATAGTCAAATGGTTCGACGGGAATGATCTGGCTGCTCATGGGATATCTCGATCTGTTCAGGTCAGGGGCACATATAATCTAATCGATTTAAAGGCGCTAGAGTGCGATGCAATAAAATGCCATCGCAAGCGTTTTTCAGAACCTGTCGCGTAATGCGTACCAGCTTAGGGCGAGGAAGAGAAGGGCGGAGCGGAACCGCGTGCCACCGGGAAAAGCCGGGATTTTCAGCGCCTTCAAGAGGTCGAGCTCGGTGTCCTTGCCGAGTACCAGGTCGGCATAGAGCTTGCCGCAATAGTTGGAGAGCATGACGCCGTGGCCGGAATAGCCACCGATCGAGGTGACGCCCGGCATCACCTCGCGACAGAAGGGCGTGCGCGGCATGGTGATGCCGACGGAGCCGCCCCAGGCGTGGGTGATCTCGATGTTGGCGAGTTCCGGATAGATCTCGCTGATCTGCCGGCGGATATGGGTGGAAATGTCGCGCGGGTTGTCGGCGGTATAGGCCTCGCGCCCGCCGAACAGCAGCCGCCCATCCCGCGACTTGCGGAAGTAGCGCACGACGAAGCGCGAATCGTCGACCGATTCGCCGCCGGGAATGACGTTTGGGTGGTCCGAAAGCACCGTCGTCGCGCCGATGAAGGAACGGATCGGCATGACGTGGCTGGCGCTCACCGGCTCCAGGTTGCCGATATAGGCATTGCAGGCGACGAGAACGCGGTCGGCGGTGATGGTGCCGCGGTCGGTGGTGATGACGATCGCGCCACCTTGGCGGTCGATCTTCAGGGCCTTGGTCTGCTCGAAGAGGTTGGCGCCGGTAAGCGCTGCCTGCTTCGCAAGGCCCACCAGCAGCTTCATCGGGTGAATATGGCCGGTGCCGGCATCGCGGATGCCGAAGTGGTAATGATCAGATCCGAGCCGACTGGCCGTTTCCTCGCGCTCCATGAAGGTGAGATGCGGATAGCCGAAGCGTGTGGCCATCGCTTCGGCATGGTCGCGATAGTCTTTTTCCAGGCTTTGCTTATGGCCGACGGAGAGCTGGCCCGGCACGAACTCGATGTCGATCTCATGGGCGCTTGCGAAGTCGAGCACGTAGCGCTTGGCGTTCTCGGCCATGTCGAAAAGCGCCTGTGCCCGCTCATGGCCGAGGCTTTCCTCCGTCTCGTCCGCCCAGGCCCGCTGGCCGGTGCCGAACTGGCCGCCGTTGCGGCCAGAGGCACCGTCGCCGAAGCGGCAGGCGTCGATCAAGGTGACGTCGACGCCCTGCCTGGCAAGGTTGTAAGCCGCCTGCAGCCCCGTGTAGCCGCCGCCGACGATCGCGACATTGGCTTTGCGCGATCCCGGCATGGGCGGATATTCCGGTCGGTCCGGAACAGTCGCCTCATACCAGGAATAACCGGGCGAGATCGGGCTTTGCCAGGACATGGAGAACCTCTGAGGTCAGACGTTGAGAAGCAGGAATTCGCGTTCCCAGGGACTGATGACCTGCATGAAGGTCTCGAACTCGCCGCGTTTGACGCCGGCATAGATGGCGATGAACTCCGGGCTCAGCACCTCGGCCAGCGACGGTGCCGATTCCAGCAGCGCAACGGCTTCGAGCAGGCCGCGGGGCAAGTCGATCTCGCCCTCGTTGGCCGTGTCCTCGGTCGGCGCCGTCGGTTCGCGCTGTTCGATGATGCCGAGATAACCGCAGGCAAGCGAGGCCGCGAGCGCCAGGTAGGGATTGGCATCCGAGCTCGGCAGCCGGTTCTCGATGCGCCGGGCGACCGGTTCAGACACGGGGATGCGGAAAGCGGTGGTGCGGTTGTCGTAACCCCATGCGGTATTGACCGGCGCCGACATGTCGGGCGTCAGCCGGCGGAAGGAGTTCACATAGGGCGCCATCATCACCAGCGTGCGCGGCACATAGTGCTGCATGCCGCCGATGAAGTGGAAGAACTCCTTCGATGCGGAACCGTCCGGGTTGGAGAACAGGTTTCGGCCGGTGTTGATCTCGACCACCGACTGGTGAATGTGCATCGCCGAGCCCGGCTGGCCCTGCATCGGCTTTGCCATGAAGGTGGCATAGATGCCGTGCTTCAGCGCCGCCTCGCGGATCGTCCGTTTGAACAGGAAGACCTGGTCGGCCAGCTCGATCGGATCGCCGTGGCGCAGGTTGATTTCAAGCTGCGCCGGCCCTTCTTCGTGGATCAGGGTATCGATCTCGAGACCCTGTTTCTCCGAGAAGTGGTAGATGTCGTCGATCAGTTCGTCGAATTCGTTGATGCCGGCGATCGAATAGCCTTGGCCGCCGAGGATCGAGCGCCCGGAACGCCCCTTCGGCGGATGCAGCGGATAATCGGGATCGTCATTGGTGGCGACGAGGTAGAATTCGATCTCGGGTGCGACGACCGGCTTCCAGCCTTTCTGCTTGTAGAGATCGACCACGCGCTTCAGCACGTTGCGCGGCGTGTAGCTGATCTGCTCGCCCTGCGAGCCGACGATGTCGCAGATCACCTGCGCCGTCGGGTCGGTCTCCCAGGGCACGACCGAAAGGGTCGAGAGATCGGGCACGAGCTTGATGTCGCTGTCGCGGGAATCGTAGCGGAACTGGCCGGTTTCATCAGGATATTCGCCCGAGATCGTGTGGCGGTAGACCGCCGAGGGCAGCGCCAGCGAGGTATTGGAGGTGAACTTCGATGTCGGCATCATCTTGCCGCGCGGAACGCCGGCAAGGTCGGGCGTGATGCATTCAACGTCTTCGATGCCGCGGATCTTGAGCCAGTCCGTGGCTTCCTTCCAGGTCTTTACACCTCGGAGGGAGTGGAGGGCGGGGGGTATTTTCGAAGTTTTGCTGATTTTCGTTGTTTGTTGGGCAGCACTTCTCTTGGAGGGCATAAATCACCGGTTTTGGCTTCGGATAGCGCATCATAACCACAGATTGGCAATTGGCTAGATGGGCTTGATCATTGACTTTCTGCTTTGCCCCCGGAATGGAAGGACAAACGAGCGGAGTATTTCGTGGCTGAAAAGACAGATGTGGTCATCATTGGCGCCGGTGCCGCCGGCATGATGTGCGCCATCGAGGCGGGCAAGCGCGGCCGCCGCGTGGCCGTGCTCGACCATGCCAAGGCGCCGGGCGAAAAGATCCGCATCTCCGGCGGTGGCCGCTGCAATTTCACCAACATCCATGCGGGACCGAAGAACTTCCTGTCGGCCAACCCGCATTTCTCAAAGTCGGCGCTGGCGCGCTACACGCCACGCGACTTCCTTGCCCTTGTCGAAAAGCACGGCATTGCCTGGCACGAGAAGACCCTCGGCCAGCTCTTCTGCGACCATTCGGCAAAAGACGTCATCAAGATGCTGCTTGCCGAATTGCGCGACGTACATGCCGACCTTCGCCTCGAAACGACGATCGAGAGCGTCGAGCGCCATGGCGCCGGTTTTCGGGTGATGACGGGCGAGGGACCGATCGATGCGCAGTCGCTGGTCATTGCCAGCGGCGGCAAGTCGATCCCGAAGATGGGCGCGACCGGACTTGCCTACAAGGTCGCCGAGCAGTTCGGCCTTGCCATGGTCGAAACGCGGCCCGGTCTCGTGCCGTTGACGCTCGACCCGGCACAGCTCGAAACCATCGGCGAACTGGCCGGCGTTGCGGCGGATGCGGAAGCACGATCGGGTAAGACCGCCTTCCGAGAGGCGGTTCTGATCACCCATCGCGGCCTGAGCGGCCCGGCCATCCTGCAGATCTCCTCCTATTGGCGCGAAGGGCAGGAGATCATGCTCAGGTTGATGCCCGACATCGATATTGCCGCGATCCTCAAGGAGATGCGCCGCACCCACGGCAAGCAGGCGGCGCAGACGGCGCTCGGCGATATCCTGCCGCGCCGGCTGGCACAATTTTTCGCAGACGGTGCGAAGCTGACCGGACGCCAGCTTGCCGACCTCTCGGACAAGACGATCAACCAGCTCGCGGCCTCGATCCAGGCCTGGACGATCAAGCCGGCGGGGTCGGAAGGCTACCGTACGGCCGAAGTCACGCTTGGCGGCGTCGATACCAACGGGCTCGACTCCAAGACGATGCAGGCAAAAGCGGCGCCGGGGCTCTACTTCATCGGCGAATGCGTCGATGTGACCGGTTGGCTCGGCGGCTACAATTTCCAATGGGCCTGGGCGTCGGGCTTTGCTGCCGGTCAGGACGCCTGATCTCCCCGCTTTTGGCGGGTCGCGCTTCAGTGATTGTTAATGTATCTCGCCGAACCTTTATCCTTGTCGGCACAGCCGGCAGTTGGTGGGATCGGATTGTCGCGTAAACGGAAATAACACTGTTTCCGATTTTGTGACTTTCTTCCGCCGCGGCATGGCTGCAATATAACCGTGACAGGCAATGCTGGTCATCCGGACCGAACGTTGCCGGTCAATGTGACAAGGACAGGATGCCATGAACCATATCCGCCGCCGTCCCCGCGCCATCGCGATCGCCCGCACCGATGAAAGCCGTCAGCAGAAGGCCGTACTGACGCGCCTCGCCTTGATTGCATTGTTTGCCGTTGCCGCCCTCGCAGCCCTTCCGGCTCTTTGGTTCTGATTTCAGGGAGCGGCCCAGAGCGGCCGTCTCTCGGACGCATTTGACGCGTCCGCGCAGCCCTTCGGAATTTCTACCGTGGGTGAAACGCGCTTATACAAATTTTAATCGTTCAAAACAGATAGTGTGACGATGTGAGTTTCGTCAGGTTCACGTTGCCGAGGAGTGGCGCCGTGGATCCGCAATGATTGCTGACGGACTGGCGGTGTGCGCCGCATGATTTTCGAAAAACATCAGCCTGTTTGCGCATCGGGTGGCTCTCGATCGTTCGCACATTCACGCCCTGTCGTTGAGTGCGAAGACATTTGAGCCGTCGGGGGAGGCGAATGCGAGCTGCGAGCCAAGGTGTTTTCCATGTTCATCGATAGAATTCTTGCCCGCTTCAAGATCCAGACGAAGGTGCTGTTTTTCATCCTGCCCTTCGTCGTCAGCATCTGTGCTGTCGGCATCACCGGCCTCTATGCATCCGGCCTGCTTCAGGGACGCATGGAGATTTCCAACAGCGTGTTGCAGACCTTGAGCGGCTTCAAGGATGTCTATGCGGGCATGAACGCCTTCCTGCATTCGACGACCGAAGAAACCCGTGATGCCGTGCAATCGACGATCTCGGCGCAGAAGGACGTGCTCGCCGAGACGGCAGCGCAGGTCGCCGGCCAGAGCGGCCAGGACGAATTGAAGGCCGCGATCGCAGCGACGGCCGACATCGAGACACGCATCGGCGGCCTTTGGACGCTGCATGTCGGCGAGCAGGATCTGCGTAAGGCGATGACCGCCAACCTGGACGCCTTGCTCATCGAGCGCGCCAAGATCAATGAGGAATCGAACCGGCTGCAATATGCCGTTCGCAAGAGCGAGAACGCCGCCAAGACCATGCTGCGCGAAGCCGAAAAGCTGATGCGCGCAAGCCGCTTCTTCAACGAGTTCGGCACCGAAGTGAGCAAGGCGATCACCGTTGAGGAGAAGCTGAAGGCGGTCAAGGAACGCTTCCCGATGATCGGCCGCACCGAGCGTGATATCTTCCGCCTGCTGCCGAAGGACGAAAAGTCGCTCACCGAAACCATCACCTCGGCCTCGAGCGAGATCGGCGCGATCCTGAAGGCGCCGGCGGGGCCGGAAACGCTTGCCGGCATTTCCAAATATGTCGACCGCTTCCGCACCGCGAGCTTCCGCCTGGAGGCGGCTTCCGTCGGCAAGATGCGTGACGCCACGCGGATTTTTGCCGAACTCGACGAACAGATCGTCACGACGGAATCGGTTCTGACGGCCACCCGCAGGCTTTCGTCGTCGATCACCGATATCCAGATTTCCGCCGCCACCTTCATGGGCCAGACGAACGAGGGCAACCGGCAGAAGCTGCTCGACAAGTCGCTCGCGGTTCAACAGAACATGGCGACGCTTCGCGGCGTTGCGAGCGACGGTGCCTCTTTCGACAAGATCGCCGACACGCTGATGCCGATCCTGACCGCGATGAAGAAAGATGCGGCAGCGCTCGTCGAGATCACCGTCAAGCGCAAGGCAGACTTCGACGCTGCCGGGCAGTCGATCAACCAGATCTGGACCGACCTAACCGAATTTGCCGAACAGCAGAAGGTTGCCGCCGGAACCGAGCGTAACGAGGCGAACCAGATCTCGGTCGCCGCCACCGTTGCCGGCGTCGTCATCGCGCTTCTGGCCGGCATCGCGCTGACGCTGACGCTGAAGAAGCCGATCGGCCAGATCACCGCGGCGATGCGTCGTCTTGCCGATGGCCGCCTCGACACGACGATCGACGGCGACGGTCGCCGCGACGAGATCGGCGACATGGCGCGTGCGCTCGGCGTGTTCAAGGAGAATGCGCTCTCCAAGGTCCGCATCGAGGCGGAAAGCGAGGAGCAGCGTTCCCGCGCCGAAATCGAGCGTAGCCGCAACGACCAGGAAAAGCGCGAGCTCGATCGCCAGATCGATCTCGCCGTCAGCGAACTTGCCGCCGGTCTCGGCCGCCTGGCCCAGGGCGACCTGTCGCGCCAGATCGACGTGCCGTTCCACGGTCGCCTGGAGCAGTTGCGCCAGGACTTCAACGGTTCGCTGATCCGCCTCCAGGACACGCTCGCCCAGATCCGCGCCAATGCGCAGGCGATCCAGGAGAGCGGCTCCAACATGCATCATGCGGCAGATTCGCTGTCGAAGCGCACCGAGGCCCAGGCGGCCTCGCTCGAAGAGACCGCAGCCGCCGTCGACCAGATCACCGTCACGGTCCGCTCGTCGGCCGAGCGTGCCGGCGAAGCCAACCATGCGGTGATCCAGACGAAACGCAGCGCCGACAGTTCGGCCACCGTCGTCACCAACGCGATCGCCGCCATGGGACGCATCGAGGAGGCCTCGCGCCAGATCGAGCAGATCATCGAGGTGATCGACGACATCGCCTTCCAGACCAACCTCCTGGCGCTGAATGCCGGCATTGAGGCGGCACGCGCTGGTGAGGCCGGCAAGGGATTTGCCGTCGTCGCCCAGGAAGTGCGTGAACTGGCGCAGCGCTCGGCAGAAGCCGCGCGCGAGATCAAGGGCTTGATCAACAAGTCGACCAACGAGGTCAATGCCGGCTCGCACCTGGTCAAGGAAACCGGCGAAGTGCTCGCCTCGATCAGCGCCCAGATCGTCACGGTCAGCCAGCATGTCGAGATGATCGCGACCGCGAGCCGCGACCAGGCCGTGGCGCTCAACGAGGTCAACGGCTCGGTCAACCAGATGGATCAGATGACGCAGCAGAACGCCTCGATGGTGGAAGAGGCGACGGCGACGAGCCGCGCGCTCTCAAACCAGGCCGACACGCTGATGATGCTGGTGGAGCAGTTCCGGCTGGAGCCGGCGGCGGAAGACTACGACAACTACCGGGCGGCCTGAGGCGTGCGGTAGACGGTTTCGCTGGCGGCAGGCAACACCGCCAGCCGAAAGCACGGCAACCGGTGCCGTGCGGCATAACAAGGGCAGGGGCTAACATTGCACCGCGTGGCCGCAGGGCTTCGCGGTGCTTTTTCTATCGGCGCAGAGGCTGCTCTTGCGTCGCTTGGTGACCGCGGCCGCGAGTGTTGTGAAGGTCCGACGTAGAAGGCCGGGCGGTTTCGGATCGAAATCCTCGTCCCAGCGGCGCGTTTTCAGGGCCATGTCGGCGATATAGACCATTGCCATCATTTCCATCGTGATGCTCCCTATTTGATGGGCATCACTTCTTTTATGCAGCAAAAGCAGTTTTACATACATCGGATATCGCTCTATGTTTTTCACCAATGAAAGACATGGATTGGGATATCTATCGCTGTTTCATGAGCGTGGCACGCGCCGGCGGGCTTACCGGGGCGGCGTTGGCGCTCGGCTCCAGCCCGGCGACCGTCGGCCGGCGGATGCTGGAGCTTGAGGAGCGCACGGGCCGCGCGCTGTTTGCCCGCAGCCAGACCGGCTACCAGCTCACCGGCGACGGCGAACTTCTCTTCGAGCAGCTTCAGGAAATGGAGTCCGCGGCGCGCCGGGTCGAGAGCTGGCGCCAGGAAGGCGAGGGCGCGACCGTCCGCATCACTGTCGGCACCTGGATCGCCTGGCTGCTGGCGGAGAACTTTCCGGCTCTTTGCACCGAAAGGGATGGTTTCAGCCTGGCGATAACGGTTGGCGAAACGCGCGCCAGCCTCGCCTACCGTGAGACCGATATCGGCATCCGCGCCTTCGAGCCGGAGGAAGCCTATCTGGCGGCAAGTCCGGTCGGCGACGTCGCCTACGCGGCCTATCGCCAGAAGAACGCCCCGCCGAGCGCCAGCGCGCGATGGGTGGCGGTCGGCGAGGAGGAGGCGATCTCCGCCTATCTCCGCTGGCCGCACGAGCAGGTGAAAGGGGGAGGAGCGGGGCGGATCGTCGCCACGGTCACGCGGCCGCGCTCGCTGCTCGATCTCGCGCGCGCCGGCGCCGGCTGTGCGGTGCTTCCCTGTTTCGTCGGCGATCTCGATCCGATGCTGGAGCGTGCCGGCGACGAGATCCCGGCGCTCCGGCACCGGCAATGGATCGTGATGAACAACGAGGATCGGCATCGCAAGGAGATACGAACCGTTGTCGATCGCATGACCCGATTGCTGCGCAGTCACGTGGATATCTTTGCCGGAAAGCGGCCGCGCCGGAACTGAGGCGGTGGCATCGGTTTCAGACCCGCCGCAGAACGCATTGCCGTCTGAATCTTTCGCGCTCTTGCGGTCAGCGCATCAGCAGTTTGACGAGCGCTGCCTGCGAATTGACCCGGGTCTTGGCGTAGATGCTCTTGAGCTGCGTCCGGGTCGTTTCGTAGCTGACGCCGTTGGCCTGCGACATTTCCTTCAGCGTCAGGCCGGCGGCGATGCCGCAGGCGATGCGGATTTCGGCGGGCGTCAGGCCGTAATTGGCTTTCAGATGGTCGTGCCTGAGATCGCTTAGCAGCGAGGTCGCAGGCTCGATCAGAACCGCCACGGTCGGTCCGTCGAGAAGTTCGGTAAAGATGCTGGCGCTTCGCCGCACCAAGGTAATGCGGAAAGCGCCGTGCTCCGCCGTCCTGACGACGCGAAGTTGCGGCTGTGCCGGAGTGCCGACCGGCGAGGCCAGGAGCTCGAGCGCCGCGTTGGTTTGCGGTTCGTCCATGAACAGACGGCCGTTGACCGCGACCCGGAACGGCGCGCCGTTCGCCGCCATTCGTTCGGCGTTGTGGTTCATCGAGCGGATGCGCAGATTGTCGCCCACATAGATCACGCCGACGCCGATCGTATCGAGCAGGGTTCGGCCTTCGTGCTGCTCGGCCATCATCAGGTCGCGCCGCCGCAGGAAGTCGAAGGCGCGCTTCAGATGCGGCGCAAGAAGCGTGTACTGGTCTGCCGCCTGCTGGTTGAGTTCCTCGTCGGTCGACGAGGTGCAGGTTGATAGGAGCATGGTCCGCGTCGGGCTGCGCACGATGGTCACGCCGACGGTGGTCTCGCAGCCGGTCTGGCTCTTCAGCCAGTCATTGTAGAATTCCGATTTCGTCAGCTCAGAGCGCGAGACGATATGCTCGCCGGAAAGGCCGCGGCCCACCGGCACAAGCACCGATTTCGGTATCCAGGGATTGATCGCTGCGAAATGATTGTTGAACTGGTCGATGGCCTCGGGGGTAAAGCCGGAGACATAGGGCACGCAGGACGCTGGCGCTGTGAGATCGTGGTAGTGGAGCGCGGAGCGCCCACCAGGCATGGTCGTCGTCAGCCGGTCGAGAAAATCCTGCCAGCCGCAATCGCCAAAGGCGGCGCCGTAGATCAGCTCCGTCAGTTCGGCGGTATCTGCAGGTTTCGTCGAACGATACATGCGTGCCTTTGCCTAAGACAGGTGTATCTAATATAGCCAGGCATAACGGATTCGATCAACTTGAAATAGTGAGAGCAAGCACTCGTTGCGTCCATTGCCTTGCCAGCAACGCAGAATAGCCGGCATCGAGCCGGCCATTCCGATTTCTCCTGCTTTTTCTCACTTTGCCAACATCAACTTTTGGTTGCTGTCGCGCTGACGGCTACAGCCATGCGGCGCGGCGGTAGCGTTGCCAGCAGGATAGCCGCAAGCATCATTGCGGCGGGCGTCATGGCCGGCCCTGGGTCACGATAACAGGGATCAGCAGGTCGCCCCAGTTGCCCTCGCCACCGTGGTGCCGGGCCGAACGGACGAGTTCGACCGAAACGCCGGCATCGACGGCCTTCATCACGGATTGGTTGAGGCGGTGCAGATCGTTGGCGACCATGCGGATTGCTGCCTGCTGGTCCGGGGTCATCGCCGAAGACTGTTCCTCGGCCCGTTCCTTGACGCGTGTCTGAACTGTCATTGGACTTCTCCTTGAGGTTCGAGGCTGAAGGTGCTTGCGGTTTTCCGCCTGCATCCATTTCATTTACCGGGGTCGGCAGGAGCGCAGCGGGCAGGGATTGCCACGCTCCCGCCGGGCTTTCACTCTGCGGCCGGGCGGAACTGGTCGTGCTCGGTCGATTCCTTCATGGCGGTTGTCGAGGACTGGCCGCCGGTGATCGCCATCGAGACGGCGTCGAAATAGCCGGTGCCGACTTCGCGCTGGTGCTTGGTGGCGGTGTAGCCGTTGACCTCGGCGGCGAATTCCGCCTCCTGCAGTTCCGAGTAGGCGGCCATCTGTCGCGCCTTGTAGCCGCGCGCCAGTTCGAACATTCCGAAGTTCAGCTGGTGGAAGCCGGCAAGCGTGATGAACTGGAACTTGTAGCCCATCGTGCCGAGCTCTCGCTGGAACTTGGCGATCGTCGCGTCGTCGAGGTTCTTTTTCCAGTTGAACGACGGCGAGCAATTGTAGGCGAGCAGCTTGCCCGGATGCGCCTTGTGTACGCCCTCGGCGAACTTGCGGGCCTGTTCCAGATCCGGCTTCGAGGTTTCGCACCAGATGAGGTCGCAATGCGGCGCATAGGCGATGGCGCGGGCAATGCAGGGCTCGAGCCCGTTCTTCACCTGGTAGAAGCCTTCCACCGTGCGGCCGGCATCGTAGTCGACGAAGGGGCGATCGCGCTCATCGATATCCGACGTCAGCAGCTTGGCCGCTTCCGCATCGGTACGGGCGATGACCAGCGTCGGCGTGCCCATGACGTCGGCGGCAAGCCGTGCCGCGTTCAGGTTGCGGATGTGTGCCGCCGTCGGGATCAGCACCTTGCCGCCCAAGTGACCGCACTTCTTTTCGGACGCGAGCTGGTCCTCGTAGTGGACGCCGGCCGCGCCCGCCTCGATGAAGGCCTTCATGATCTCGAAGGCGTTGAGCGGGCCGCCGAAACCGGCTTCGGCATCGGCGACGATCGGCGCGAACCAGGTGTCGACCGAAAGGCCCTTGCCTTCCGACGTCTCGATCTGGTCGGCACGCTGCAGCGTGCGGTTGATGCGCTTTGCCAGTTCGGGCGCGGCATTCGCCGGATAAAGCGACTGGTCGGGATACATCGCCGAGGCGGTGTTGGCGTCGGCCGCGACCTGCCAGCCGGAGAGATAGATCGCCTGCAGGCCGGCGCGCACCATCTGCATGGCCTGGTTACCCGAGAGCGCGCCGAGAGCGTTGACGAAGTCTTCCTCGTGAATGAGCTTCCACAAGCGGTTCGCGCCCATCTCGGCCAGCGAGTAGCGGATCTCGACCGACCCGCGCAGCCGCTTCACGGTCTCTGCGGTGTAGGGGCGGTCGACGCCATCGAAGCGGCCTTGCGGTGCGCTGGGAACGAGCTTGTAAAAATCAGTCATTACTTCCTCCTGGCAAAATCAGATACCCATTCGACTTTCGTCGCGTGGCGTCTTGTGTTTCGAGTTCATGTGACAGTTTTTACATTGCGCTGCGGTACTCGGCTATTGGAAACAATGAATCGGCGTGATCAAAAGGGTTATCTTGTCTTGCCTTTGACAGGTGCGCGAAGTAAATTTGTAAAAGATGTAAAGCGCCGTATGCTCCGAAGCTTGTAAAGGTAGTTACAAATGGCCGAGAACAAGATCTTCGCCGGTCCGCGTGTCAGGCGCATCCGCAACGGCCTGTCGCTGACCCAGACGGCCATGGCCGAGGCGCTCGGCATCTCGCCGTCCTACCTCAATCTGATCGAGCGCAACCAGCGGCCATTGACGGTACAGCTGCTGCTCAAGCTCGCCTCGGTCTACAAGGTCGATCTCGATGAATTGCAGGGCGAAACCGGTGGCAGCCTCACGCAATTGCGCGAAGTGTTCGCTGATCCGCTGCTGTCAGCCGAGCTGCCGGGAGAGCAGGAGCTGATCGAGGTGGCGGAAGCCGCGCCCAATGCCGCCGGCGGCGTCGTCAAACTCTATCGCGCCTATCGCGAGCAGGCAGCGCGCCTCAAGGACTTGGCCGACCTCCTGGCCGGGCAGGGGCACATGGAGGCGCTGTCCGGCACACGGCTGCCGATGGATGAGGTACGCGAGACCTTCGAGGCGCGGCCGAACTATTTTGCCGGCATCGAGGCGGCGGCGGAAACCTTCCACGAGGCGCTGTCGCCGGGTGACGATCTCATCGGCGCGCTCAAGGCCTGGCTGAAGAAGGAACACGGCCTCGTCGTTCGCAGCCTGCCGGTCCATGCCATGCCGAACCTGCGCCGTCGCTTCGACAGGCACTCCATGCGCCTCTTCGTCTCCGAACGGTTGTCGCCCTACGATCAGTTGCGCGAGATCGCCATGGAGGCCGTGTCGATTGCCTGCCACGAGGCGATCATGGCCGAACTCGCAGCCTTGCGGCTATCGACTGCGGAAGCGCGCCGCATCGCCCGCTTCGAACTGGCGCGCTATGGCGCGCACGCGTTGATGATGCCCTATGCTGCTTTCCTCGCCGCCGCGCAGCGGGCAAAGTACGACATCGATGTCCTGCGTGCCCGTTTCCAGGTCTCGTTCGAACAGGCGGCCAACCGGCTGACCATGCTGCAACGGCCGGGCGCCCAAGGGCTGCCGTTCTTTCTGATGGAGATCGACAGCGCCGGCCACCGGCTGCGACGGGCCGGCGCTTCGGGGTTCCCCCAGGCGAAGTTCGGCGGCGGCTGTCCGAAGCTCAACATCCACGCCACCTTTTCGATGCCGGGGCAGGTGCTGGTCGATCGGGTCGAGATGCCCGATGGGGCTGCGTTCCTGACGGTGGCGCGCACGCTGGAGGGGCCGCAGGCGGCGTTCCACGAGCGCGTCCGGCGCACGGCCCTGCTTCTAGGCTGCGAAGCGTCGTTTGCCGACGAGACCGTCTATGGTTCCGCGCTGCCGCCGGCAGTCGCGATCGGCGCCGCCTGTCGGCTCTGCGAGCGCCAGGGGTGTCTGGCGCGCGCCGAGCCGCCGATCACCCGTCCGCTCGGGCTCGACGAGATGGCGACCGGGCTCAGCGTCTTCGATTTTCAGTAGCTGACGGGGTGTTGGTTCGGCAAAAGCGGCGCGTTGACGGCGAAGCATTCCGCCGGTAGCCCGGTGGTGTAGCCGCGGGTGATATGCGCCTTGTCCGCATAGGCTTTGTTGCGCATCAGGATCGCGTGCAGTTCCGGCAGATTGTAGAACGGCACGCCGGGATAGAGATGGTGCTCCAGGTGGTAGTTGATGTTGTGGGGGGCGAAGAACAGCTTCTCCCAGGCGTGCGGATAGACCGTGCGTGAACTCGTCAGCTCGTCGCCATAGTCCATGCTGCCGAAGTGCTCGGCGACGCTGCGTATGTAGAGGAACAGGCAGAAGAAGGTGAGGAACGGCACCACCCAGTAGAGCGCCACTTCCCGCCAGATGCCGAGCAGCGTGAATATCGTGGCGGCGGCGACGTAGAAGCCGAGGCGCAGCATCTTGTATGGCAGCGTCGAGCGGTCGTTCTTGCCCATGCGCCTGGCCATATGCAGCATGTCGCGCAGCGAATTGACTGCGACGAGGTAGCCGAGCAACTGGGTGATGCCGCGCGCGACCTTCTGCGGGAAGGTGAATTGCGGCATGCCGAGCTTTGCCGTCCAGTCCGGATCCTCGTCGGTATTGGCATGCTGATGGTGGGCGAGATGGTTCTGGCGATAGCCGTCGACGGTGGCAAGCACCGGCCAGGCGAGCAGCAGGTCGCTCATCCCGTCGCTGAGTTTCCGGTTGCGGATGATGCGATAGTGCGCGGCCTCGTGGATCATGCAGCCGAGCGCATGCATGCGTCCGGCGATCAGCACCACGGCAATCAGATAGACGAGGACATTGCCGAAATACTCGCTGACGGCGATGGCCGCGGCGATCATCGCCCAGTCGAAGGCGATTGCCGCAAGGGCCTTTCGCGGCTCAAGAACCGACAGGCGCTTCAACTGCTTCGGATCGATCCTGCGGCTTTTCCCGCCGACGACCTGCTCACCCATGACGACACCTGGATACTGATACACAACTGCCGGGAAAATCGCATGGCCGTCATGGTTAATCAACCGTGAATGGCGATCTGTCCACGGGCCGAAGCGCTGCGATCAGCGATGGCGGCCAGCCGGGTCGGTGGGAGGCCGGCGCCCCGCTTGGCGCCATAAGTGCCCGTTTTCCTTCGACTTGTGAAAATCGCGAGGCGGACGCGACGGCGCGTCACATTGGCATGAAAGCGCTTGAGGTTATCAACAAACATGCCTAACCTCCGGCGCTGAGCGAAGCGTATTGCACGGAGTTCCGGCACGCCGGACCCGAAATGAAAACCAAGAGGGGAGTTGTATGTCCAAGCTCATCGTCACAACCCTGGCGGCAGCCGTTCTGGCCGGCTCGACCATGCTGGCCTCGGCGCAGGAGCGCGTGGTCAACGTCTATAACTGGTCGGACTATATCGACAGCAGCATTCTGGAAGACTTCACCAAGGAGACCGGCATCAAGGTCGTCTACGACGTCTTCGATTCCAACGAGATCCTCGAGACGAAGCTGCTCGCGGGCGGTTCCGGCTATGACGTCGTCGTTCCGACCGCGACCTTCCTGCAGCGGCAGATCGCCGCCGGCGTGTTCCAGAAGCTCGACAAGTCGAAGCTGCCGAACCTGTCCAACATGTGGGACGTGATCATGGAGCGTACGGCCAAGTACGATCCGGGCAACGAATACGCCATCGACTATATGTGGGGCACGACCGGCATCGGCTACAATGTCGAGAAGATGAAGGCGATCCTTGGCACCGACGAGAAGCCCAGCTGGGACGTGCTCTTCAAGCCGGAGATTGCGGCGAAGTTCAAGGATTGCGGCATTCACGTCCTCGATTCTCCGACCGACGTGATGCCGTCGGCGCTCGCCTATCTCGGCCTCAACCCGGATAGCCATGAGGCGGCCGATCTCGAAAAGGCGGCTGAACTCTTGGCAAGCGTCCGCCCCTATGTGCGCAAGTTCCATTCGTCGGAATACATCAACGCGCTTGCCAATGGCGACATCTGCCTGGCGCTCGGCTTCTCCGGCGACGTCTTCCAGGCGCGCGACCGCGCGGCCGAAGCCAAGGCCGGCGTGACCGTCGACTACGCGATCCCGTCCCAGGGCGCCCAGATGTGGTTCGACATGTTCGCGATCCCCGCCGATGCGCAGCACGTCGAGGAGGCGCATGCCTTCCTCAACTACATGATGAAGCCCGAAGTCGTGGCCAAAGCGTCGAACTATGTCTTCTACGCCAACGGCAACAAGGCCTCGCAGCAGTTCCTCGACAAGGCCGTCATGGAAGACACCGCCATCTATCCGACGGAAGAGGTGATGCAGAAACTGTTCACGGTGACGCCCTTCGAGGCGAAAGAACAGAGGGTATTGACCCGACTCTGGACAAAGGTCGTAACCGGCCAGTAAGAGCGGAAAACGAATTGCCCGGACCTCAAAATCCGGGCAATTTTCTTAAGGGGGCACCGGGGAAAACGAGAGTGCCCATCGGCTGTATCATTCGGGGATAGATGATGAAGTCTCTCGGCAGTATCCGGCGGTCCTTTGCCCCTTGGGCGGATCCCGCTTCCAAGCCATTCATTTCCGTCAAGAACGTGACCAAGCGGTTCGGCGACTTCACCGCCGTCGACGACCTTTCGCTGGATATCTACACGCGCGAGTTCTTCGCGCTGCTCGGCGCGTCCGGCTGCGGAAAGTCGACGCTGCTGCGCATGCTCGCCGGTTTTGAACAGCCGACCTCAGGCGAGATCATCCTCGACGGCCAGAGCCTCGCGGGCATCCCGCCCTATCGCCGGCCGGTCAACATGATGTTCCAGTCCTACGCGCTCTTCCCGCACATGACGGTCGAGAACAACATCGCCTTCGGCCTGAAGCAGGATGGCATGCCGAAGGCGGATATCGCAGCGCGCGTCGCCCAGATGCTGAAGCTCGTCAAGCTCGAAAAATTCTCGCAGCGCAAGCCCCACCAGCTCTCGGGCGGCCAGCGCCAGCGTGTCGCGCTCGCCCGCTCGCTCGCCAAGCGGCCGAAGGTGCTTTTGCTCGACGAACCGCTCGGCGCGCTCGACAAGAAGCTGCGCGAGGAAACTCAATTCGAGCTTATGGACCTGCAGCAGGAGCTCGGCCTCACCTTCGTCGTCGTCACCCACGATCAGGAAGAGGCGATGACGATGGCCGACCGCATCGCGGTCATGAGCCACGGCAAGGTCGTTCAGGTGGCGACGCCGGCTGAAATCTACGAGGCGCCGAATTCGCGCTTCGTCGCGGACTTCATCGGCGACGTCAACATTTTCGAGGGCGCGGTTTCCGGAGCCGAAGGCGGCTATGTGCGCCTTGAAGGCACCAACGGCTTTCCCATCCGCATGGCGTCCCCCGAAACGCCGGCGACCGGCGGCAAGTCCGCCGTCGCCGTCCGTCCGGAAAAGATCCGCGTCAGCCGCCAGCCGCCGGCTCATGCGCCGGTCAACGCCGTTCAGGGCGAGATCTGGGACATCGGCTATCTCGGCGACATGACCGTCTTCCACGTGCGCCTGAAGGACGGGCGCGTGATCAAGGCGTCGTCGCTGAATGCGGTGCGCGCTGTCGAGGATCCGCTTGGTTACGACCAGGAGGTCTGGGTTTCCTTCGGCGAAGATGCCGGCGTCGTTCTGAAGGATTGAGGCCATGACACGCGTCGCATCCGCTCTCTTCAGCCGCCTCGTCATCATCATCCCCTATGCCTGGCTGCTGTTCTTCTTCCTCATTCCGTTCTTCATCGTCTTCCGCATCTCGCTGTCGCAGACGGCGGTGGCCATGCCGCCCTATACGCCGGTCTTCGATCTCTTCGGCGGCCTGACCGGAATCCTCGACAAGGCGCGGGAGTTCTCGTTCGACAACTATGTCTGGCTGACGGAAGACGTCCTCTACTTCAACGCCTATGTGTCGAGTGTCATCATCGCGGGGGTCTCGACGGTCCTGACGCTGCTGATCGCCTATCCGGTCGCCTACGGCATGGCGAAGGCGCCGAAGACCATTCGCCCGACGCTGCTGATGCTGGTGATCCTGCCGTTCTGGACAAGCTTCCTGATCCGCGTCTATGCCTGGATCGCGATCCTCAAGCCCGAGGGGCTGCTCAACCAGTTCCTGATGAGCATCAACGTCATCGACCAGCCGCTGATCATCCTCAACACCAATTGGGCGATCTATATCGGCATCGTCTATTCCTATCTGCCCTTCATGGTGCTTCCGATCTATTCGTCGCTCGAAAAGATGGACCACACGCTGACCGAAGCCGCACTCGATCTCGGCTGCACGCCGTTCACGGCCTTCTGGCGCGTGACCTTCCCGCTGTCGCTGGCGGGCGTGGTGGCCGGCTGCCTGCTCGTCTTCATCCCCGCCGTCGGCGAATTCGTCATCCCCGATCTGCTCGGCGGCTCGGAAACGCTGATGATCGGCAAGACGCTCTGGAACGAGTTCAACGCCAACCGCGACTGGCCGGTGTCTTCGGCGGTGGCGACGATCCTGCTTCTGATCCTGGTGCTGCCGATCGTCTACTTCCAGAACGCCCAGGCCAAGGCCGACGGCGAGGGGAGGTAACGCGATGGGCAACTGGTCACGCTTCAACATCGCCTCGATCGTGCTCGGCTTCGGCTTCCTCTACCTGCCGATCGTGCTTCTGGTGATCTTTTCCTTCAACGAATCGAAGCTCGTCACGGTCTGGGCGGGCTTTTCGACCAAATGGTACACGCAGCTTTGGCACAATCAGGCGCTGCTCGATGCCGCCTGGGTAACGATCCGCGTCGCGCTGATCTCGGCGACCTGCGCCACCGTCCTTGGCACGCTCGCCGCGCTGGCGCTGGTTCGCTACACGCGCTTTCGCGGCCGCATGCTGTTTTCCGGCATGGTCTACGCGCCGCTGGTCATGCCGGAGGTCATTACCGGCCTGTCGCTGCTGTTGCTCTTCGTCGCCATCGGTCTCGATCGCGGCTTCTGGACGATCACGCTGGCCCACATCACGTTCACCATGTGCTTCGTCGCCGTGGTCGTGCAGTCGCGGCTCCTGAGCTTCGACCAGTCGATCGAAGAAGCGGCCCTCGATCTCGGCGCCACGCCGGTCCGGACCTTCTTCGCCATCACCCTGCCGGTGATCGCGCCGGCGGTGTTCTCCGGCTGGGTCCTCGCCTTCACGCTGTCGCTGGATGACCTGGTGATATCGAGCTTCACCACGGGGCCTGGCGCCACCACGCTGCCGATGAAGATCTACAGCCAGGTGCGGCTCGGCGTGACGCCGGAAATCAACGCGATCTGCACGATCCTCATCGGCGTCGTCGCCATTGGCGTGGTCGTTGCCTCGATCGTGACGAAGCAGCGCGAGGCGCAACGCGAGAGGGACGAGCGGGCGGCCTTCGCCCAGTCCTGAGCCGCTACCGTGCGGAAATCGGTTTCGAAGCGGCCGGTGGTGCTCGACACCGGCCGGTCATCATCTCGCATCTTGCCGGCCTGTTCCGAGGAGTTGCCGGCAGGCTCCGAGTTGAGCAGAGGCGATGTCTGATCAGCGGATCATTAGCTGCTTAAAGACTGAGCCGTTCTTGCCGTAACGCGCCTCTGCGACTGAGCAGACCTTCTCTGTCGGCACGTTTTCGTAGCGAGCCTTGGTGGTTTTTTCCGAAGCAAGCGCTCCATCAAGGAAGGCATTGGCCATTTGCTTTGGGTTGCATCCGGTATTGTAGGCCTTGTTGGCCAAGCAATAGGCAAATACGGCGCCCTTAAGTTCGAGCGATTTGTATTGCGGGCATCTGGACATAAAGTAGCTGGCTTCGCCGTAGTGCTTGTCCATTCTGTGTTCTTCAGGAATGCGGTTTACTGCTGTGCAGGCGGTCAGCATCGATGCCAGTATCAGGCCGTAGGTCGGGTACTTCATAGTTGTTTCTCTAAAAAATGCTGCAGTTGAATGCGCGTCGAGGGAGGCAGGCGCCGCTATCTTGGCGAGCCGCGGTTTAATCACCTCAACAACCGGAAGTCGATACGGGGCGTTGATGAAACGCCTTTCAATCCTGAACGGTGCGGTTTCGCGAACAGCGCGAAGAGGCCCCTTACGAAACGAACGGCCGGCGTGCCTTACACCGGTCGTTTCAGTTGGGTTCGCCGAGAACCGACAAAGGCGAGATCACCGCATTCGGCCAGGAGCCGCCGACGAAGAAGCGCAGCCTTTGTCCTGCGTTCAAGGTATCGGTGTAGGTGCCGGCGAGCGCCAGGCTGCCGCTGCGATAGGGAATGACGCCGTTGACTGAAAGATTGCCGGTTTCGCCGGCGAAAGTCGCCCGGTTCAGCCGCGCCGACCCTTCGCCGAAACTGGCTTCGATGTCGGCCGTCTGGAAGGCGAAGTTGCCGTCGCTCGCCTGCGCCAGCGAAAAGAACTCGCCGGCTCTGACGAGATTCGCGAAGGTGGTTGCGTCGAAGCCGGACAGGTTGCCATTGGCGAGCGAAAGCCGGATGCGGCCGGAAGCCTCGGCCGCCTGTGCGGCCCAGAACGGATGCTCCGTCGCAAGGTCGAAATTGACGTTGCCCCGGCCGGTGGGGACAGGCCCGGTGAAGCCAAGGCCGGCGAGGGCGGCGGAGAGGTCGGCATTCTTCAGCACCAGCTCCAGCTTGCCGCCGCCGGCGAGCCCCTTTTCCGAAGCTTCGAGCCGTCCGCTGAGCCGGCCATTGGCATAGGTGCTGTCGGCCACGTCGATCGACGCGCGCCCGTGATCGATGATGACGCCGGCGGCGAGATCTTCCAGCCGCAGCGGGCCCACCAGCGCCTCCTGCGCCGACAGTCGCACATCGGCACGCCAGCCGCGCGCGAAAGCGTCGCCCAGTTGCTGCGTGAGTTCGTCGGGCTCCAGCGGATCGATGAAGGGCTGCAGGCCGTTGAGATCGATGCGGTCGAACGCGAGCGTACCCTCGAGGCGGTGCGTATTGTCGAGGGACGTGGAGATGTCGAGAATGCCGGTCGCATTGGCGCCACCGAGCGTCAGATGAAGCTCGTCGAGCTTCAGCGATGCCTTGCCGCTCGTGACGTTGGCGCTGAGGCTGAAACCGCTGTCCGGAAGCGCGCGCGCCGCCTTGCCCTGATACCATGCGGAAAGGGCCTGCAGCGAGGCCGTCGAAACCTGCAGCCGACCCGCGGCGGTCGGCACCGACGAGAGATTGCCGTTACCTTCGAATGAGAGATTGAGCGCCGCGGAGGTCAGCGATGTCTTGAGCGCCACATCGCGGCCGGTAAGCAGGCTCAGCGGTTCGTTGCACTCGAGCGTCCAGGCCACCATCTGCCCGCCAAGGCTGCCCGAAAGCCGGGCGCTGAGCTGCTTGGAGTAAGACGGCCAGGCGATGGTTCCCGATATACCGGAAAACTCCCGGGTCTGGTTGGTCACGAGGTCGATGATCTGCAGGCGGCCGTTTTCCACCGCGACATCGCCGAATGGCGTATCCCTGTCGGCGGCTCGCATATCCGGTGTGCTCAGCCAATGCGGCCGTTGCCAGTTGAGCGTGCCGTCCGTACGCCGCTCGAGCGTGACGACGGGCTCGACCAGCCGGACGTCGCGAAGGGCCGGCGTGCCGTCGATCGCCGAGAGCAGGCTGAAGGTGGCGGTGATGCTGCCGATATGCGCGAGCTTGCGGGACGATCCGTCGGCGGTTTCGATCGTCGCCGAGCGGAGGGTAAGCGTCGGTTCCGGCCAGAAGCTGATTTCGGGATTGCCCGCTATCCGGCTCTTGCCACCGGACCATGCATCCAGCATGTGTTCCACGGTCGGGCGCACGTCCGTCGTCGAAATCAGCAAGGGCAGTACGGCGTTGTAGCCGGCAGCAAGCCCGACGCCGATTGCGGCAGGCCAAAGGAAATGGCGGCGCCGTAAACGCGACAACAGGCGTACGTCGCGCATCATATGCAGAAATTTCCGTCTCATGTCCGCCTGGTCGCCGTCGCTTGGGTCACGTGAGCTTGGATAGGCCTTCGGTTCTCAGAAATCAAATGCGACGGACAGGCAACAGACAGGTAAATGTCGTCCACGCGATGACGAGGCCCCTGCCGCTGCTGTTTATTTTGCGATGCAGCATGGTATAGAGGGCATGGAGCAGGAGTGGAGGAAAGCATGCAAGCAGAGCAGCCGTTGTGGGTTCCGGGCCCGGAAATCCTTGCACATAGCCCCATGGCCGAATTCATCGCCTGGAGCAGTGAACGCTTCGGCAGAACCTTTGCGGATTATGACGCTTTTCACGCCTGGTCGGTGGCCGAGCGCGGCGACTTCTGGACCGGGGTCTGGGAGCATTGCGGCGTCATCGGCGAACGCGGCGGCAACGCCCTTGTCAACGGCGACCGCATGCTCGATGCCCGCTTCTTCCCTGAGGCGAAGCTGAACTTTGCCGAGAATCTTCTGCGTGAAACCGGGAATGGCGACGCGCTCGTCTTCCGTGGTGAAGACAAGGTCGAGGGCCGCCTGTCGTGGGACGATCTTCGCGCGCTTATATCGCGCCTGCAGCAGGCGCTGAAGGCTCAGGGCATCGGTCCCGGGGATCGCGTCGCGGCGATGATGCCGAACATGCCCGAAACCATCGCATTGATGCTGGCAACCGCTTCGATCGGCGCGATCTGGTCTTCCTGCTCTCCCGATTTCGGCGAGCAGGGCGTTCTCGACCGTTTCGGCCAGATCACGCCGAAGCTGTTCATCGCCTGTGACGGCTATTGGTACAATGGCAAGCGCCAGGACGTCGACGCCAAGGTTCGCGCGGTCTCCAAGACCCTTGCTGTCCCGGCGCTGATCGTCCCTTATGCCGGCGACGGTGCAGCACTCGCAGCCACGATCGAGGGTGGCGCGACACTCGGAGATTTCATCGCGCCGTTTCCGGCGACGGCGCTGACCTTCGAACGCCTGCCCTTCAGCCATCCGCTCTACGTGCTGTTTTCATCCGGCACGACAGGCGTTCCCAAATGCATCGTGCATTCGGCCGGCGGCACTCTGCTGCAGCACCTGAAGGAGCATCGTTTCCATTGCGGCCTTCGCCGCGGCGAAAAGCTCTTCTATTTCACCACCTGCGGCTGGATGATGTGGAACTGGCTGGTCTCGGGCCTTGCGATCGGTGCAACCCTCTGCCTGTTCGACGGCTCGCCCTTCTATCCCGATGGCAACGTGCTCTTCGACTATGCCGCGGCCGAGAAATTCGCGGTGTTCGGTACCTCGGCGAAATACATCGACGCCGTGCGCAAGGGCGGTTTCGTCCCGGCCAACACGCATGACCTCTCCACTCTCCGTCTGCTGACTTCGACCGGTTCGCCGCTGTCGCCCGAGGGCTTCTCCTTTGTCTACGAAGGCATCAAGCCGGACGTCCAGCTTGCATCGATTTCCGGCGGCACCGACATCGTCTCCTGCTTCGTGCTCGGCAATCCCCTGAAGCCCGTCTGGCGCGGCGAAATCCAGGGGCCGGGTCTGGGCCTGGCGATCGACGTCTGGAACGACGAGGGGCAATCGGTGCGCCGCGAGAAGGGGGAACTCGTCTGCACCAAGGCCTTTCCGTCTATGCCGGTGATGTTCTGGAACGACCCGGAAGGCGCCAAGTATCGGGCTGCCTATTTCGAGCGCTTCGACAATGTCTGGTGCCACGGCGATTTTGCCGAATGGACCGAACATGGCGGCATCATCATTCACGGGCGTTCGGATGCCACACTGAACCCCGGCGGGGTGCGCATCGGCACGGCTGAGATCTACAATCAGGTCGAGCAGATGGAGGAGGTGGCCGAGGCGCTTTGTATCGGGCAGGACTGGGAAGACGACGTGCGCGTGGTTCTCTTCGTTCGCCTCGCCCCTGGGGTTCAAATGACCGACGACCTGACCAAGGCGATCAAGAACCGTATCCGGGTCGGCGCCTCGCCGCGGCACGTGCCGGCGAAGGTGATTGCGGTTGCCGACATTCCCCGCACGAAATCCGGCAAGATCGTCGAGCTTGCGGTTCGCGATGTGGTGCATGGCCGTCCTGTCAAGAACAAGGAGGCGCTCGCCAACCCCGAGGCGCTTGATCTCTACGCCGGACTGGATGCCCTTAAAAATTGAGGGCGCGTTAACGGATTCGCGTGATTGGAATTAACCAAGGCTTCAGACTTGCTGAAAAATCCCTAAAATTGCGGATGTGGCGAGTAAGGTTCTGTTAAGGTTTGGGGGCGCATGGTCATGCCAACTTGAGGCTGATCGATGTTGGATCGGCGTTCGGCAGAGCTGCCGTCGCGGACATGACTTGGTTACTTCTCGAGCGATTGTTGGTTTAGCATTCAACTATCGAGGTGGCCTCCCAGCCACCTCTTTTTTATGCCTGCGACCCGCAAAGGCTCAGGATCGGCGTTCGAGCGATCGGGAAACGAGGATGACCGGGATCATGCCGGCGACGACGATGATCATCGCCGCGACCGAAGCGTCTTCGACCTTTGCCCGCGACGCGTCTTCGTAGACGAGCGTCGCCAGCGTATTGAAGTTGAAGGGCCTCAGCATGATCGTTGCCGAAAGTTCCTTCATGGTTTCGATGAAGACGAGCAGGGCGGCGGTGAGCACCGCCGGACGCATCATCGGCAGGAGCACGGTGCGCAAGGTCTGTCCGCCGGTGCGGCCAAGCGCGCGCGAGGCCATGTCGAGATGCGGAGAAAGCTTCTGGAACCCGGCCTCGAGCGAACCCTCGGCCATGGTGAGGAAGCGCACGCTGCAGGCATAGATGATCGCAAAGCCGGTGCCGGTCATCATCAGGCCGGTGGAGACGCCGAACGTATCGCGCATGCCGGCGTCGATCAGGTTGTCGAGCGCCGCAAGCGGAAAGAGCACGCCGATGGCAAGCACGGTACCGGGCACGCCATAGCCGAAGGAAGCGAGCCGCCCGGCGAGGTCAGTCACCCGCGAGTGCCCGGTGCGTGCCGCATAGGCGAGCACGAAGCCGAGCAGAACGGTAACCGTTGCGGCCGCGCCCGAAACCAGGATGCTGTGGAAGAGGGCGCTCAGCAGCCGCGGCTCGATGAACTGGTCGATGCGCTTGAGCGCGAAATTGCCGAGGATCAGGAAGGGAACGGCAAAGCCCGAGAGCACGGGCAACAGGCAGGCGAGCATCGCGGCCCACTTCTTCCAGCCGGTTAGCACAAGCCTGGCGGCGTCATGGACGGCCGATGTCGTCTTCTGGCTGGAGAAGCGCTGGCGCCGCCGCGCGGCCCGCTCGATCATCATCAGGCCGATGACGAAAACCAGCATGATGCAGGCGATCTGCGCGGCGCCCGCAAGGCTGCCGCGGTTCAGCCACGTGTCGAAGATCGAAAAGGTGAGCGTCTGCACGCCGAGGAATTCAACCGCGCCGATGTCGTTCAGTGTCTCCATCGCCACCAGCGTCAGGCCGATCATGATGGCCGGGCGGGCCATCGGTATCTGGATGCGGAAGAACACCTTCAGCGGCCCGGCGCCGAGCGTGCGGGCGACGTCGGCGGCCGCGCGTCCCTGCATCAGGAACATCGATCGGCAGGCGAGATAGATATAGGGATAGAGAACCGAACTGAGCACCAGCACGGCGCCGCCGAGCGAACGGATATCCGGAAACCAGTAGTCGCGGCTCGTCTTGAAGCCGAAGATGGCGCGGATCAGCCCCTGCACCGGCCCGGTAAAGGTGAAAAGCTCGCCGAACGCATAGGCCGCAAGGTAAGCGGGGATCGCAAGCGGCAAGACCAGAGCGGCCGAGAGAAAACGCCGCAGCGGAAACTCGCAGCTCGCGACCAGCCACGCGGTCAGGATGCCGACGAAGGCGGTCGCAGCGCCCGTCAGCGAGATCAAGAGCAGCGTTCGCCCGGTGGCGCGCGGAACGACGTTTTCCATGAGATGCGGCCAGTTGCCGCCGCCGCCGGAGATCGCGAGCCAGGCGATAGCAATGATCGGCATCAGCACGATGGCCGATGTCAATCCGGCCCAGGTCGCCAGCAGGGGATGGGAAAGACCGGTTCCCGCGCGTGCATGGCGGCGCTTGATGCTCTGAGATGTGGACTGCAATCGATCGATTCCGCGGCATGACGGCAGGAAATGGCCGATGGCGGCCAGCAAACTGGCCGCCACAAGTCAACATTTCCTTATAACATCCGGCCTCAGTTCGCCAAGACGCGTTGTGACGGGAAGGAGATTTCCACCAGCGTTCCCTCGTTCGGTGCCGAGGTGATCGAGAACTGGGCGCGGTTCGCTTCCGCCATCGCCTTGGTCAGCGGCAGGCCGAGCCCGGTGCCGTCGCCGCGCTTGCGCGCGCCTGTCGTCACCTGCCGGAAGGGCTTCATCGCCTGGTCGAGTTCGCCGCGGGTCATGCCGACGCCGGTGTCGCGGATGCGCAGCATGACGCTGCCGTTCGCCTCGTAGGAGGTCGACACGACGATCTGGCCGCCAGACGGCGTGAAGCGGATGGCGTTCGCCAGGATGTTCAGCGCGATCTGCTTGATCGATCGGCCGTCGGCAACGACGTTGGGCACGGCGGCGGACAGTGAGGTGCGGATGATGACGCGCTGGCTGTTGGCCTGCGGCTGAACGAGCGAAACGGCCTCAGACACCGCCTCGTTGATCTCGACGGCGCCGAAATCAAGCTCCATCTCACCGGCCTCGATCTTCGAGATGTCGAGCAGATCGTTGACGATGTCGAGCACGTGGCGGCCCGAACGGCCGATATCGCCGGCGTATTCGATGTAGCGCGGGTGGCCGACCGGACCGAAATGCTCGCTCGCCATCATGTCGGAAAAGCCGATGATTGCGTTGAGCGGCGTGCGGATCTCATGGCTGACGCGGGCGAGGAATTCGGTCTTGTGGGCGTTCGCCGTTTCCGCCGCGCGCTTGGCGTTGCGAAGCTCCTCTTCCGTGCGCTTCCACTGCGTGATGTCGCGGATGACGGCGCAAAAGCCGTTGGAGGCCGAAAGCCGACCGATGGTCATGAACAGCGGGATGAACCCGCCGTTCGCCTCGCGGCCGATCACCTCTCGCCCGTCGTTCAGAACACTGGCAACGCCGTGGCCGGAAAGCCCGTGCAGGTAGTCGATGACGGCCTTCTGGCTCTCGTGGGCGAAGAGCGCGGCGAAGGGTTTGCCGCGGATCTCGCCCTCGTCATAGTTGAAGAGCGCGCTTGCCGAACGGTTCATCGAGCGGATGTCGCCGTCATGGCCGAGAATGACGACGCCGTCGGTCGCGGTTTCCAGGATGGACTTGAGCTCGTCGATTTCCGTCTTCAGGTGGTCGACGTCGTCACCGGAGAGCGCCTCGTCAAGCCCGGCCGACGGCATGTTCGCGGCCGCCGGCGTCAGCGCCAGCATCAGCGCGCTCCGGCCGTCCCAGCGGATCGTGTGCAGGCGCGCGGTGACCGGCCGCATCTGGCCGTCCTTGCGGATCAGCGTCATCGTACCGTCGGGTTCCTGGTCGGTCGCCTCTTCGCCGTTGGCAAAGAGCGCATCGATGCCGCCTTCCCGGGCAAATTCGCCAAGGTCGCCATAGGCGGTCAGCCGCAGGAATTCCGGGTTGGCATGCAGCAGCTCTTCACCGCGATGGACGAGCATGCCGATCGGCAGGCTGTCGAGGATCTCGCCGCCAAGGCCGATATCGGCCGCGTGCGGCTGGAGATGCTCATCCGGCTGTTCGTCTTCTCGCGCGTCGCCGTCGGTCCCCGCGCCCGTTTCTTCCGCGCCTGCGTCTTCGTCTGCTGGTGAGGAGACGGCGCCGTGCGCGCCCGCCAGGAAGGGGGTGTCCGCATCGTCCGCCGCGTCGCTTTCCTCTGTAGGCGGGGCATCTGACGCCGGCTGGCCGAAGTGCTCGCCCAGTTGCCGCGCGATCTCGCGAAACGCCGCCTGTTCGCCGCGCGTCAGTGCGGTTGCCGCGCGGTGTTTCTCGAGTTCGACGATCTTGTCGGAAACGGGGGGCTCAGCGGTGTCGACGACCTGCAGCGCGGGACGTTCTTTCTGGAAGGGATACTCACTCGCCTCGACTGCTTCGCCCGGAGCAGCCTCGGCGGCATCGTCCTGGCCTGCGTCCTCGGTGCCGGGAAAAAGCGGCTGGTCGTCGGTCGCGTTGCTATCCTGCGCCAACGCGACAGGCCCAGCTTCGGCGTCGGCAGATCGCTGTGCGAGGGCCTGCTCTTCGTGCGAAGGCAGCTCTTCGATCTCGGAGCCGATTGCAGAGACGTGCGCGCCGTCTTCCGATCGTGTTGCCTCGGCCTCTCCGTGTGCTCCGACATATTCTTCCGTCGCGTCGGGCGTGGCGCCGAACGTCAGGCCGTTGGCGTCTTCGTCTTCGATGGCATCGGCAAGGCGGACGATGCCGAAGCCGCGGAAGCCATCGAATTCGCGGGAGCGCGAATAGGTGGGCAGCGCCGCCAGATCGACCGGAACCTTGAGGCTCGTGCCCTGAACCGGCCAGAAAATCGTCTTGCCCGACCAGGTGTCGCGGCGCTGCAGCAGCGCGCCGATCTTCTGGTCGGGATCAAGGCCGTAGCGTGCGGCTACGTTGGTAAAGGTGTTGCCGATCACATCGGCGGCGCGCGGGCCGACGGCGGTGGCGAATTCTTCGGAGATTTCGCTGAAGCGGCCTTCGGCGTCGATCTTCCAGACGAAGCGGACCGCACGGCCGCCGGGCGCGAACGCAAAGTCGGACTGTTCCGCCTGACCCGCGCCGGCGTCGGTCGCCTCGATCGTTTCGCCCTTATCGACCGCGTCCTCTGTCGTGACAGGGGTTGCGGCCGCCGGCGTCTCGATTTCGTCGGCGGCGGTCTTGGCAGCAGGCGCCTGCTCGCCGCCATCCTGCGTCGGCTCCACGGTCTGCACCGAAGCGTCGATATCCGCAGCGTCGACCGGGTCCAGGATATTCGCAGCGTCCGGTTCCTCCGGCAGGGCGGCCTGATCCACGGCAATCCCGGTGTCTGCGCTTTCGACGTCGCCATCGTCCTGCGGCGCGGCATCCGTTTCCGGTGGTTCCGCCTGTTCGAAGGCTTCGGTGGGAGCCGCGGCCTCGGTCAACGCTTCGGCCGGTTCGGCCGTGTCCGGTGCGTCGGCAGCCGTTGTCTCTGCGGCTGGCGCCAGATCCTCGGCCAGTGGCAAGATCGGCAACATCTGCGCAGCCGGCGCGTCTTCGTCCGGATCGAGCGTGCCGAGAATGGTCTCGACAGCGAACAGCAGGTGCAAGGACGGATCGTCGGCGATCTTGCCAACCGCGGCCGGCAGATGCCCCCTCCGGGTGGCGACCGGGCGCTTGATCAGCCAGTCATGGTCCCGGCCGACCGCATCGACGAGCAGCTTGCGCGTCTCGTCCGACATGCCGAGATCGACGAAGCCCGGCGAGTGGGCGATGATGCCGCCGTTGCCGTCGAGAACGGCCATGTGCGTGTCCGGTCCGTCGAGACCGGCAATCATGCGCGCGGCGCGGTCTTCAAGCGACAGCGGCGCGCCCGAATGCGGCGCGGTAAAGAGTATCGCATCCTCGTCCGGGCGCACGCGGATCATCTCCACGCTCACATTGAGCGGCGTGCCGCGAAAGCCCGAAAACTTCCGGATCGAAAGCTGGCGCCGGTCGCCGGCGCGCACGAGCTGCGCGGCCGCGGCCCTGAGCTGACGCACCGCCAGGTCGCCCTGGTCCGGCCCCGCATCGATGAAATCGTAGATCGACCCGGCGCCGAAAAAGGCAGCCCCCTGGTCGTTGGCCCAGAGGATGCGTGCGAAATCCCGCGAAAACAGGATCGCCGCGTCACCGCGGGCAAAATGCTCCCGCACCCGCGCATGCACGGCGATATCGATGAAGGGATACTGTCTCGCGGGCATTAAAGGGGCCTATTGACGGATCGCTTGCGGGTTAACACTCTATTAATACCCGGCAGGCCCGCGAGGGTCCAGCGAGGGCCGGCGCTTCGTCACGGCTTTCAGCGCGAAAGGTTAATGCTACGGATTTTGTGCGCTGCACAATTTTATTGCAATGCACAAGGGAATGGATTATATAGTGCGCATCAATCAACGGCGCCTCTGAAGAGGGCCTGACACCAAGGAGCGCTTTCATGGCTACCAAGAAGACCGACGACGTATTTTCCCTTTCCTCTTTCGACCCGGCGAAGTTCACCGACAGCTTCCGCGATTTCGCGGAAAAGGGTGCCGTCCAGTCGAAGGAAGCCTATTCCAAGATGAAGACCGCTGCCGAAGAGGCAACGAAGACCGTCGAAGCGACGCTTGAAAGCGCCCAGACCGGCACCGTCGAACTCGGTCTCAAGGCCATCGACGCACTGCGCACCAACGCTGAAAACTCGCTTTCGCACATGGAAGCGCTGCTCGGCGTGAAGTCGCTGTCCGAATTCGTCGAACTGCAGACGAGCTTTGTCCGCAAGCAGGCCGAACTCGCCGTCGAGCAGGCGAAGTCGATGCAGGAAGCCACCAAGAAGGTTGCCGAAAACGTCGCCAAGCCCGGCAAGGACGCCGCCGAAAAGGCGATGTCGTCCTTCAAGAAGGTCTAAGTCAGCCGACTGCGCGGGCTGAACGGTGGCGACGGACTGCTGTCGCCTAATCCTGCCAGCGCGCCGAAATCCAAGAATCCGGATGGCTTGCCATCCGGATTTTTTGCAGGATAATCTCAAGTTTAGGCTTGCAAAGCGGCGGAAGTCTCCGTATGTGAGCCGCCAAGCGACTGATGTCGCTTGATGTGCGGTTGTAGCTCAGTTGGTTAGAGCGCAGGTTTGTGGCACCTGAGGTCGTAGGTTCGATTCCCACCAACCGTACCATTTTCTTCAAACATCGTGGATGTTGAAGCCTTTTCCGAGTGCAGGTTTGCACGTTCTCAAAACAGCTTCGCCATCGCTCTCAGAGCCATCACGTCCTGTACGCCGTTCTGATAGAGTTCGATCAGCCGCGCAGCGAGCGCCGAGGCTTCGGGCGATTGGCGCGACAGCTCTCGGTCTCTCAGCGCTTCGGTAAAGACGTCTTCGATCTTCGTGAGTTCACCCGGCAGGATCGGCCGGCCTGGGACAGACACAAGCATCCTTGCACACTCCTTCGTCGAAACAGGAGCGCGAGCCGATTGCGGCTGGCATGCCTTTGGCCATCGGTTCGAGCCTAACGCAACCAACTCTCCTCCCGTGAAAGCAACGTTGAGGCACCTCGTCCGGTTCCTGTCACGGCGATACCCAATTCGGGCTAATGCCGGGCCACCGCGGGATCCCGGTTCGAATGGACATAGGCCTCATCCGCCGGTAAAATTCCACAACGGGTTCAAGTAAGGCGTCGCTCCCCATGGCCAAGGAATCCATCACACGGCGGCTTGCCGCTATTCTGGCTGCCGACGTCGTCGGCTACAGCCGGTTGATGGAGCGTGACGAGAAATCCACCTACGTGCAGCTCATGGCGCGCTGGAAAGACGTGCTGGAACCGCTTGTCGAAACCCACCAGGGCAGGGTGTTCAAGAGAACGGGCGACGGCGTTCTGGTCGAGTTTTCGAGTGCGGTCAACGCCGTCGAATGTGCCGCAGCCCTGCAGAGGGCGATGGTCCTGGCCAATGCGGACGTGCCGTCGGATCAGCACATCGTGCTGCGCGTCGGCATCAACATGGGCGACATCATGGTTGCCGACAGCGATCTCTATGGTGACGGCGTCAACGTGGCGGCGCGCATAGAAGCGCTCGCCAGACCTGGCGGCGTCGCGATTTCCGATGGCGTGCATGAATATGTGCAGGGCCGCACCGATCTTAACTTCGTCGACAGCGGCCATCACGAGGTCAAGAACATCGAACGCCCGGTGCACATCTGGAACTGGTCGCCGGACGAGTATGCCGATGCGCCCGTGAAGGTGGTCGCCGAATCCCCGCCGCAGCTGCCTACCCGGCCGTCGATCGCCGTGCTGCCGTTCGACAACCTGTCCGGCGACCCGGAACAGGGATACTTTGCCGACGGCATCACCGAGGACATCATCACCGATCTCTCCAAGGTTTCCGGTCTCTTCGTCATCGCCCGCAATTCCTCCTTTGCCTACAAGGGCAGATCACCGGATATCCGCCAGGTCAGCCGTGATCTCGGCGTCCGCTACGTGCTCGAAGGCAGCGTGCGCCGCGCCGCCAATCGCATCCGCATCAACGCCCAGATGATCGACGGCACGACAGGAGGCCATCTCTGGGCCGAGCGCTACGACCGCGGCATCGAGGATATCTTCGAGGTCCAGGACGAGGTGACCCGCACCATCGTGACGGCGCTCAAGGTAAAACTGACGGCAGGCGAAACAGAGAGGCGCGAGGGGCGCGGCAAGGTCGATCCGGAGGCCTATGACCTCTTGGTGCGGTCGCGCCAGGCGATCCTGCGGTTCGATGCGGTATCGTCGGCGGAGGCACGCAGCATGCTCGAACGTGCGATCGCCATCGATCCCGGGCTGGCGGCGGCCTATGCTTCGCTCTCCATCGTTTCTCTGACCGACTACATCAATCGGTGGAACGGCGGAACGTTCGACAATGTCTCGCGCGCGCTCGAGCTCGCCGAAAAGGCGGTCGCCACCGACGAGAACGAGGCCCACGGTCACCATGCCCTTTCGCTCGCGCTTTGCTGGGGGCGGCGTTATGACGAGGCGGAACGTGCCGCACAGCATATGCTCAGGCTCGATCCCAATTCTGCCGGCGGTCATACCGCGCTCGGCACGATCCGCGACTTCCAGAGTCAGTTCGAGGAAGCGCTGCCCTACTACACGCGCGCCCACAGGCTCGATCCGCAATTCGATCTTTCTCTACATTTCCTGGGGCGGACCCTGCTTAATCTCGGGCGCTACGACGAAGCGGAAATCGCCTTCAAGCGTCGGCTGGCGCTCGCCCCCAGGTCCGATATGACGCGCTTCTATCTTGCCTGCCTCTACGGCCGCACCGGCCGTCACGAAGAAGCGCGCCGCTACTGGCATGAGGTGTTTGAGGTCAATCCCAACTTTTCCATCGCCCATCTCAGAAGGGCCATGCCCTACAAGGATCCAGGCGTTCTTGGCCGCTTGGTCGATGGGCTGCGCGAAGCCGGTGTTTCGCTTTAGGTGATGAGCCGCCGGCGAGGCCTCACATCAAACGAAAATCTGGTGCTCTGCCGTCACCAGTTCCTGCAGGAAGGCGACGACGGTGCGCACGCGCACGAGATCGCGGGCGCTTTCGTGATAGGTGGTCCAGTAGGCGCGGCGGATGGTCGTCTCCGGCAGGATGCGCGTGAGCTCCGGCACGTGGCGGGCGATGTAATTGTGCAGGATGCCGATGCCGGCGCTGGAGCGGACCGCTTCCGTCTGGCCCGTGGCGCTGGAGATCTCGAAGGACGCATCCCAGCTGCGCATGATCTCGGCGGAGAAGTTCAAGGACGGCGTGAAGATCAGGTCTTCCACATAGCCGATGCGGCGGTGCTCTCTCAGGTCGTCGATCGTTCGCGGCGTGCCGTGCCTTTCGAGGTAGTCCGCCGAGGCATAGAGACCGAGGGTGTAGTCGGTAAGCTTCGAAGACACGAGGCGACCCTGTTCCGGCCGCTCGATGGTGATCGCGATATCGGCCTCGCGTTGCGACAGCGAAAAGGAGCGCGGCACCGGCACCAGTTGCAGCTTCAATTCCGGATAGCGGGCGGTCAGCCGCCCGAGACGCGGAGCGAGAAAGGAGACGCCGAAACCGTCGGGCGCGCCGATCCGCACCGTTCCGGCAATCGCCGTGTCGATCCGGCCGATCTGCGATTGCGCCGCCAGCATCTCCGTTTCCATCCGCTCGGCTGCTGCCAGAAAGATCTCGCCCTCGGCCGTCAGCTCGCAGCCGTTCGGCCGGCGCACGAGCAGCCGCGTCTTCAGGGATTCTTCGAGTGCCGTCACGCGGCGGCTGAGCGTCGCGTGGTTGACACTCAGCCGTTTCGACGCCGCCAGGATCTGGCCCGTGCGCGCGACCGCTAGAAACATTCTGACATCGTCCCAGTTCATAGTCTCAAGACCCCGGTCCGCAAGCCGCGGACTTTAATTTTTGCACAACGGTTGCTGAATATCGGAAATTGATTTGTTGAAATCGTAGTGCGATCATGCCGCCACAATCAAGGTCTGGAGGAACCATCCATGTACGAATTGGGTCATTTCATCGACGGCAAGCGCGTTGCCGGCAAGAGCGGTCGCGTCAGCAACATCTTCAATCCGGCAACCGGCGAAGTGCAGGGCACCGTGGCGCTGGCAAGCGACGCGGAACTTGCAGCAGCTGTCGAAAGCGCCAAGGCGGCGCAGCCGAAGTGGGCGGCCACCAACCCGCAGCGCCGCGCCCGCGTCTTCATGAAGTTCGTCGAGCTTCTGAACGCCAACATGAACGAGCTTGCCGAGATCCTCTCGCGCGAACACGGCAAGACGATCGAAGACGCCAAGGGTGACCTGATCCGCGGCCTCGAAGTCTGCGAATTCGTCATCGGCATTCCGCATCTGCAGAAGAGCGAGTTCACCGAAGGTGCCGGCCCCGGCATCGACATGTACTCGATCCGCCAGGCCGTCGGCATCGGCGCCGGCATCACGCCCTTCAACTTCCCGGCGATGATCCCGATGTGGATGTTTGCGCCGGCGATCGCCTGCGGCAACGCCTTCATCCTGAAGCCGTCCGAGCGTGACCCGTCCATTCCGATCCGCCTTGCCGAACTGATGATTGAAGCTGGCCTGCCGGCAGGCATCCTCAATGTCGTCAACGGCGACAAGGGCGCGGTCGATGCGATCCTCACCCACCCGGATATCGCAGCTGTCTCCTTCGTCGGCTCGACGCCGATCGCCCGCTACGTCTATGGCACGGCCGCGATGAACGGCAAGCGCGCCCAATGCTTCGGCGGCGCCAAGAACCACATGATCATCATGCCCGACGCCGACATGGACCAGGCCGCCAACGCCCTGATGGGCGCCGGCTACGGCTCGGCCGGCGAGCGCTGCATGGCGATCTCGGTCGCCGTACCGGTCGGCGAGGAAACCGCCAACCGCCTGATCGAGAAGTTGACGCCGATGGTCGAAAGCCTGCGCATTGGCCCCTACACCGACGAGAAGGCCGACATGGGCCCCGTCGTCACCAAGGAAGCCGAACAGCGCATCAGAAGCCTGATCGACAGCGGTGTCGAGCAGGGCGCCAAGCTCGTGGTCGATGGCCGCGACTTCAAGCTGCAGGGCTATGAACAGGGCCATTTCATCGGCGGCTGCCTGTTCGACCACGTCACGCCCGACATGGACATCTACAAGACGGAAATCTTCGGACCGGTTCTCTCGGTTGTTCGCGCCAAGAACTACGAGGAGGCCCTCGACCTGCCGATGAAGCACGAATACGGCAACGGCGTCGCGATCTACACCCGCGATGGTGATGCCGCCCGCGACTTCGCCTCGCGCATCAACATCGGCATGGTCGGCGTCAACGTGCCGATCCCGGTTCCGCTCGCCTATCACTCCTTCGGTGGCTGGAAGTCCTCGTCTTTCGGCGACCTCAACCAGCATGGCACGGACTCGATCAGGTTCTGGACCAGGACGAAGACGATCACCGAGCGCTGGCCCTCGGGCATCAAGGGTGGTGCCGAATTCGTCATACCGACGATGAAGTAACGGGAAAAGATATCCTCCCGCCTCGGGGCCTCCTTCGGGAGGCCCTTTTTTGTTGCATTCGGAGATGCGGGGGAGGGGGCGTCGCAGCGGCGCAAGGCAATCTTCGACGAGGCTGTCGAGTTGCGCGCCCAGGCCAAACAAAGTTCCCGGGGTAGGCGTTTGGCCCGCTCATGCCTCCGAAACGAAAACAGCGGGCCATGGCCCGCTGTTCTGTCTTGCGATCTGCTTGCGATCAGTCCTGCGGACCGTCGTTGTAGCCGACCTTGTCGACCAGCTCGGATGCCTTCTTGCGGTTCGACGCGATGTCGGCGAGCGGCAGTTCGTCCGGCTTGATCGTACCGAAGGACTTCACGACATCAGACGGTTCGGCGCCCGGCAGGACCGGATATTCGAACACCTGCTCGGCGTAGATCTTCTGGGCTTCGCCTTCCGACAGGAATTCCATCAGCTTCAGCGCGTTGTCCTTGTTCGGCGAATTCTTGGCGAGCGCCATGCCGGAGATGTTGACGTGCGTGCCGCGGTCCTTGGCGTTGGGGAAGAGCACCTTGATGGCCGCCGCCCAATCCTTCTGTACCGGTTCCTTCTCGTTGGTCATCATCAGACCGACATAGTAGGTGTTGCCGAGCGCCAGATCGCATTCGCCGGCGAGGATAGCCTTGGCCTGGTCGCGGTCGCCGCCGTCGGGCTTCTTGGCGAGGTTGTTCTTGAGGCCGGTCAGCCACTTCTCGGTCTCGGCTTCGCCATGGCGGGCGATCATCGAGGCGAACAGGCCGATATTGTAGGAGTGCTGGCCATCGCGGGTGCAGATCTTGCCCTTCCACTTCGGGTCGGCAAGCTCTTCATAGGTGATGTCGTCCTGGGCGACGCGCTCCTTGGACGCGTAGACGACGCGGCCGCGGGTGGTCAGGCCGAACCAATTGCCGTCAGGATCGCGGAAATGCGCCGGGATGTCCTTGTTGATCGTCTCGTTGACGACCGGCTGTGTGACGCCGGCGTCCTTGGCCTCGGTCAGGCGGCTGATGTCGACGGTCAGGATCACGTCAGCCGGCGAGTTGGCGCCTTCGGCCTGGATGCGCTCGACGAGGCCCTTGTCGAGGAAGAGCACATTGGTGGTGATGCCGGTTTCCTTGGTGAAGGCGTCGAGCAGCGGCTTGATCAGGTCGGGCTGCCGGTAGGAGTAGATATTGACCTCGCCGTCGGCCCAGGCGGCGGTCGTGGCGAAGAGGGTTGCCGTCAGGGACAGAACGCCCATTGCTGCTCTTGAAACGGACATCGCTTCCTCCATTTTCTTGTTTGAGCTAAGTTAACAAAATCGCTCATCTTTCTGACCTCGGCGCCCGAAACAGTCAATCGGGAAACGGTTAACACTCAACAAGAAGTGATTTTTCAAGCTTTTTGGAATTGTTCCAAACTACGATCCGTCCTATATGAAGAACTCGTGAACCTCTCGAATGCCGGAGTGAATGATGCGTCTGACGAAGCAAACGAACTACGCGGTTCGCATGTTGATGTACTGCGCCGCCAACGGAGAAAAGCTCAGCCGCATTCCCGAAATCGCCAGGGCCTATGGCGTTTCTGAGTTGTTTCTCTTCAAGATCTTGCAGCCGCTGACCAAGGCTGGCCTCGTTGAAACCGTGCGCGGCCGTAACGGGGGCGTGCGTCTGCCGAAGCCCGCCTCGGCCATTACCCTGTTCGACGTCGTCAAGGTCACCGAAGATAGTTTCGCCATGGCGGAATGCTTCGAAGCCGGTGAGATCGAATGCCCGCTCGTCGACAGCTGCGGCCTGAACTCGGCGCTGCGCAAGGCACTGAATGCGTTCTTCGAAGTGCTGCAGGGCTACACGATCGACGACCTCGTCAAGGCCCGCCCGCAGATCAACTTCCTGCTTGGCCTTGAGGAAACGAAGCGTCCGCAGACGTCGGCTGCCTGACGTTCCCGAGTTTCGCCGCCAAATCGCGCGGCCGGACCTGGCGGCAGGCGTGCCGCCGGGTGTCACTCTTGCGGCAGATACTCCCGCAATATGAAGTCGATTGCGGTGGCGTCGATCTCGGCCTTGTCGATGCGGAAATCGGCGCCGTACTCCTCCAAGTTCTGAAAATAGGCATCGGCGAGCGACGCCGAGATCACGCCGATGGGCCCGATATAGCCCTGGTGCCGCAGTGCCGGCACCGTTTCGCGGAAATCCAGCTGCGGTTGCAGGCGGTTGTCGAGGAGGATCATCGACACCGGCTTACCCGAGCGCAGGAATGCAAGCGCGTCGTCCATCGTCTGGCAATAATGCAGCTCGATATCGATGTTGCTCATCTTGCGGATGAGCGCGCGCAGGATCAGGTTTTCTGCCGGGTCGTCGTCAACAAGCAGGATGTGTGCTTTTCGCGTCATGACCGAATACCCTTGCTGATGGCGGGCGTCCCGTTCGTTGGTCGAGCGATGCTGAAAAACAAAGCCCGCACATCGGCTTTCATTGGATGATCTGTTCCCGGATCGCCTTCGCCACCATCTGGGTGCGATTGACGACGTCGAGTTTCTTGAGGATCGTTGCGGTGTGCGAGTTCACAGTGTGCTCCGACACCGAAACGATGAGCGCAATCTCGCTTGCGGTCTTGCCGTGCGAGATCCACTTGAGGATTTCAGTTTCGCGCGGCGTCAACCCCATCCCGGCCTTGTTGGCGAGCGCAACGCGATAGAAGTAGTCGAAGGCGGCAATCGCGTCATAGGCAAGCGCGACATGCTCGGCCCTGTCGATATCCTCCCCATCTCCGAGAAAGAGCACGGCATAGCGTGCGCCCGTGGAGGCCGCGTGCACCGGTACGCTGACGAGCAGTTCGAAGCCGAGTTGCACCAGCAGGTTCTGATTGGCGTCGCAGCCGGGATCGTCCGTCCGCCAGACCGATGAAATCGCCGACCGGTGCAGGGTCTTGTAGAACACGGAGTCGCCGAAGCGGTGGCGCTTGTCGTATTCTTCCGCAAGCCCCGAGGGAAGATCGTGCAACACTAGGCGGGTGGACAGCATGCAGGCGTCGTTCTCGTTGCCGAGCTGAAGAATGCCGAAATGGCTGAAGCCGAACCGGAGCGCCATGGTATGAAAAATGCGGAAGAAATCGACGCGGTTCAGCGCTTTCTCTAGCTCGTCGCGAAGGTCGTATCGCCTGTGATTTTCCAGCAAAGCCGCCACGGAATGGCTATCCCCTTATCGTCCTGCGGCAGTTTATCCCGCGAGCCGCAGCGATCAATCGGCAAACTGCATCGCCGGTATTGCCGACAGGCAGCGTCATGCCCGTCCCTCGGCAAGTTCACCGAACGACTGAAAGCTGCAAAAGGCGGCTGCCGGTCCCTCCCAAGGACGACTGGGCACGTCGAATGTCTCCCCCGAGTTTTGTATACATTTTATTGCACAATCCTGTTCGGGATTTCTACCATAGTATCTTGGGATTGACGGAAACCTGCCGAAATCGAATCGCGCGGTCATGCGGGCCAATGATCGCGTCTTTCTCCGCACGGGTTTTCGCGCGATAATAGGGGCGAGCGCCCGGGTCGAAATTGCGTGGATCAAGGCGCGGGCATGGCGCGCCGCAATCCCTGCGCAAGCGGCCGGGAAGCCTTGCTTCAATGTGTCGCGCCGCGTTGATTTGTCAGTCGATTCTAAAACAGTGGACGAACATCCCGGCTCTACCTGCGGACGAATTTTTCGCATAGACAAATTTCTGCGGCGACTTATTGCAATGCGACGCCAAATGTCGTTCCATCCGGCCTTGACGGGGGGCAACGGCATTCCGCGTCAGGAAAACACGAGAACAAAAACAAATCTGGGAAGCAAAGCTCATGAAAAAGCTCACTACTCTCTTTGCAGCGACGGCGCTTGCCACGCTGATGGCCGGTTCCGCCTGGTCGAAGACGTTCGTTTATTGCTCGGAAGGTTCGCCAGAGGGTTTTGACCCGGGCCTGTACACCGCCGGCACGACCTTCGACGCGGCTGCGCACACGGTCTACAACCGCCTGCTCGAGTTCAAGAAGGGCACGACCGAAGTCGAGCCGGGCCTCGCCGAAAGCTGGACGATCTCCGACGACGGTCTCGAGTACACGTTCAAGCTGCGTCCGGGCGTCAAGTTCCAGACGACCGAGTTCTTCACGCCGACCCGCGAGCTCACCGCAGATGACGTGGTGTTCTCCTATGAGCGCCAGCTGAAGGCTGATAACCCCTGGAACAAGTACATCGCCGGCACTTCGTGGGAATATGCAGCCGGCATGGGCTTCCCGGAAGTCATCAAGTCGGTTGAGAAGGTTGACGACCTGACGGTCAAGTTCACCCTGACGCGCAAGGAAGCTCCGTTCCTCGCCAACATCGCGATGCCGTTCGCTTCGATCCTGTCGAAGGAATACGCCGACAAGCTGCAGGCTGACGGCAAGATGGAACAGATGAACCAGATGCCGCTCGGCACCGGTCCGTTCGCTTTCGTCGCCTACCAGCAGGACGCCGTCATCCGCTACAAGGCGAACCCGGACTACTGGGGTGGCAAGCAGAAGATCGACGACCTCGTCTTCGCGATCACGTCAGACGCTTCGGTCCGCTACCAGAAGCTGCAGGCCGGCGAATGCCACCTGATGCCGTTCCCGAACGCTGCCGACGTCGCAAAGATGAAGGCTGACCCGAACCTGAAGGTCATGGAACAGGCTGGCCTCAACGTCTCCTACCTCGCCTACAACACGACCCAGGCTCCGTTCGACAAGCCGGAAGTGCGCAAGGCGCTGAACAAGGCGATCAACAAGCAGGCAATCGTCGACGCCGTCTTCCAGGGCGCTGCCCAGCCGGCCGTCAACCCGATCCCGCCGACGATGTGGTCCTACAACGACAAGCTCGAAGACGATACCTACGAGCCGGAAGTCGCCAAGAAGATGCTTGAGGACGCAGGCGTCAAGGACCTGTCGATGAAGCTCTGGGCAATGCCGGTATCGCGTCCGTACATGCTGAACGCTCGTCGTGCGGCTGAACTGATGCAGTCGGACTTCGCCAAGGTCGGCGTCAAGGTCGAGATCGTGTCCTACGAATGGGCCGAATACCTCGACAAGTCCAAGGCCAAGGATCGTGACGGTGCCGTCATCCTCGGCTGGACCGGCGACAATGGCGACCCGGACAACTTCCTCGACACGCTGCTCGGTTGCAATGCCGTCGGCGGCAACAACCGCGCACAGTGGTGCAACCAGGAATTCGACGCCCTCGTGAAGAAGGCGAAGGAAACCTCCGATCTGGCAGAGCGCACCAAGCTCTACGAAGAAGCTCAGGCCGTCTTCAAGCGCGAAGCACCGTGGGCCACGATCGACCACTCGCTCTCGGTCGTGCCGATGCGCAAGAACGTTGAAGGCTTCGTTCAGAGCCCGCTCGGCGATTTTGCCTTCGACGGCGTGGACATCACCGAGTAATTTAGTTAACTGATCCTTAAGGGGGCGTTTGCCAAGGGCAAGCGCCCCTCTTTGCATCCACTATAGCGACCCGCGTTCCTCCTGGAGCGCAAAAGGTCGCTGTGGCATTTCGACTTGCTGTATGCTTCGCCGACAAGTGGGAAAGCATGCAGTGGTGCCAGCGGCGGGATACAATGCCGCGGCAACATGGCGCGGGGTTTAAAATGTTCCGATTTCTCTTGGGGCGATTGGCTGTCCTGATACCGACATTCGTCGGCGTCTCCATCATCGCCTTCTCCTTCATTCGCCTGCTTCCGGGCGATCCGGTTGCGCTGCTTTCGGGCGAGCGCGTCATGTCGCCGGAGCGACATGCGGAAATTTCACATGCGCTTGGTTTCGACCGGCCGATCGTGGTCCAGTACCTCGATTACCTCTGGGGCGTGCTCCACGGTGATTTCGGCACGTCGATCGTGACCAAGAAGCCGGTCATCGACCAGTTCTTCGATCTGTTCCCGGCAACCGTCGAGCTTTCGCTCTGCGCGATCCTGTTTGCTGTCATCCTCGGCATTCCCGCCGGCGTGATCGCGGCGATCAAGCGCGGTTCGGCCGTCGACCAGGCGATGATGGGTACCGCACTCGTTGGCTTCTCGATGCCGATCTTCTGGTGGGGCCTGCTGCTGATCATGCTGGTTTCCGGCATGCTGCAGTGGACGCCGGTTTCCGGTCGCATCTCGCTGATGTACTTCTTCCCGCCGGTCACCGGCTTCATGCTGGTGGACTCGCTGCTGTCTGGTCAGGCCGGCGCCTTCAAGTCTGCGGTCAGCCACCTGATCCTGCCGACGATCGTGCTCGGTACCATTCCGCTCGCGGTCATCGCGCGGCAGACGCGCTCGGCCATGCTTGAGGTTCTCTCCGAAGACTACGTACGCACCGCACGCGCCAAGGGTCTTTCGACCTTCCGGGTCGTCGGCGTCCATGCGCTGCGCAATGCGATGATCC
This sequence comes from Ensifer adhaerens, assembly GCF_002007205.1. Lineage (GTDB taxonomy): Bacteria > Pseudomonadota > Alphaproteobacteria > Rhizobiales > Rhizobiaceae > Ensifer > Ensifer adhaerens_D. The sequence continues at coordinate 369,642 of NZ_LAZS01000006.1, read as the reverse complement.
CGGTGGTCACCACCATCGGCCTGCAGGTGGGCGTCATGCTCGCCGGCGCGATCCTCACCGAAACGATCTTCTCCTGGCCGGGCATCGGCAAGTGGATGGTGGATTCGGTCTCGCGTCGCGACTACGCCGTCATCCAGGGCGGCCTCCTGGTCATCGCTGCGGTGATCATGCTGGTCAACCTCATCGTCGACCTGCTCTACGGTCTCATCAATCCGCGCATCCGGCACTAAGGAGGGCGTCATGTCTCAAGCTGCTGCAACAAGCACCGTTTCGACAGATCCGTCCCGTCGGGCGCGGCTGGCCGAGTTCTGGTATTACTTCTCCGAGAACCGTGGAGCCGTCATCGGCCTCGTGTTCTTCCTGTTCCTCGTTCTGCTCGCGGTCTTCGCGCCGTGGATCGCGCCGCATGATCCGGTGGCACAGTACCGCGATGCGGTTCTGGTTCCGCCGGTCTGGCAGGAGGGCGGCCGCGCCGGCTTCCTGCTCGGCACCGACGCCGTCGGTCGCGACATGCTTTCGCGCCTGATCTACGGCACGCGCTTCTCGCTGTTCGTCGGCGTCATCGTCACCACGCTGTCGCTCGTCGGCGGCATCGCGCTCGGCGTTATCGCCGGCTATTTCCGTGGCTGGGTCGATACCGTCATCATGCGCGTGATGGACATCATCCTTGCCTTCCCGTCGCTGCTGCTCGCCCTCGTGCTCGTCGCAGTCCTCGGCCCGGGCCTCGTCAACGCCATGATCGCGATCGCGCTCGTCTTCCAGCCGCACTTCGTGCGCCTGACGCGCGCCGCCGTCATGAGCGAAAAGACCCGTGACTATGTCGTCGCCGCCAAGGTTGCCGGTGCCGGCCATGGTCGCCTGATGTTCAAGACGATCCTGCCGAACTGCATGGCGCCGCTGATCGTCCAGGCGACGCTCTCCTTCTCGAGCGCCATTCTCGACGCTGCGGCCCTCGGCTTCCTCGGCATGGGGGCCCAGCCGCCGACACCGGAATGGGGCACGATGCTCGCCGAAGCCCGCGAGTTCATCAGCAGCCACTGGTGGGTGGTCACGCTCCCGGGCATCGCGATCCTGATCACGGTGCTGGCAATCAACCTGATGGGTGATGGCCTGCGCGATGCTCTCGATCCCAAGCTGAAGAGGTCCTGATCATGGCGCTTCTCGAAATCGAAAACCTGGTCGTCGAATTCCAGACGGCCTCCGGTCCCTTCCGCGCCGTCAACGGCGTGTCGATGAAGGTCCATGAAGGCGAAGTGCTCGCGATCGTCGGCGAAAGCGGCTCGGGCAAGTCCGTGTCGATGCTGGCTGCCATGGGGCTTCTGCCATGGACGGCCAAGGTCACCGCCGACAAGCTCGCCTTCAACGGCCGCGACCTGCTCGGCATGTCGGCGAACGAACGTCGCAAGATCGTCGGCAAGGACATTGCCATGATCTTCCAGGAGCCGATCGCCAGCCTCAACCCGTGCTTTACGGTCGGCTTCCAGATCGAGGAAGTGCTGCGCATCCACATGGGTCTCGACAAGGCCGGTCGTCGCAAGCGGGCGATCGAACTGTTCGAGGCGGTCGGCATCCCCGATCCGGCCGAGCGGCTCGGCCACTTCCCGCACCAGATGTCGGGCGGCCAGTGCCAGCGCGTGATGATCGCGATCGCGATCGCCTGCAATCCGAAGCTGCTCATCGCCGATGAGCCGACGACGGCGCTTGACGTAACGATCCAGAAGCAAATCCTCGACCTGCTGATGAAGCTGCAGGCCGAGCACAAGATGGGCCTGATCATGATCACGCACAACATGGGCGTGGTCGCCGAAACCGCCGACCGGGTGGTCGTGCAGTACAAGGGCCGCAAGATGGAAGAGGCCGACGTGCTGACGCTCTTTGAAAACCCGAAGAGCAACTACACGCGCGCACTTCTGGCCGCGCTGCCTGACAACGCGACCGGCGATCGTCTGCCGACGATCTCCGAACTCTTCGTCGATGAAGGAGCGGCCCAATGAGCGTGATCCTCGAAGCGCGCAATCTGGTGCGTGACTACCATATCCCCGGCGGCCTCATCAAAAAGGCGAAGACCGTTCACGCCCTGAAAGGCGTGAGCTTCAACGTCGAAGAGGGCAAAACGCTGGCGATCGTCGGCGAAAGCGGCTGCGGCAAGTCAACGCTTGGCCGCATCCTCACTCTGATCGACCCGGCGACCTCGGGCGAACTGCTGATCGAAGGCAAGAAGATCGACATCGCCAAGGGCGACATGACGCCGGAGATGCGCCGCAAGGTGCAGATTGTCTTCCAGAACCCCTATGGCTCGCTCAACCCGCGCCAGAAGATCGGCGACATCCTGATGGAGCCGCTGATCATCAACACCAATACCCCCGCCGACGAGCGTCGCGACCGGGCGATGACGATGCTGAAGAAGGTCGGTCTCACCGAGCTGCACTTCAATCGCTACCCGCACATGTTCTCCGGCGGCCAGCGCCAGCGTATCGCCATTGCGCGCGCGCTGATGCTGAACCCGAAGCTCCTGGTGCTGGACGAGCCGGTATCGGCGCTCGACCTGTCGGTTCAGGCACAGGTGTTGAACCTGCTCGCCGACCTGCAGGACGAACTGAAGCTCACCTACGTCTTCATCAGCCACGACCTCTCGGTCGTGCGCTACATCGCCGACGACGTCATGGTGATGTATTTCGGCGAGGCCGTCGAATACGGTAGCCGTGACGAGGTCTTCGCCGACCCGAAACACAGCTATACCAAGACGCTGTTTGCGGCGACGCCGCGCGCCGACGTCGAAAGCATCAAGGCGCGCCTTGCCAGGAAGAAGCAGGCGGCCTGATCCGTCACCGCTGATTTTTGCTGAAGAAACAGAAGAAGCCGGGCAGCCAATGCCCGGCTTCTTTGACTCGGAGACATGATGGTGTAGAGGTGTCGCGCCGTCTTCTTTTCTCGCCTCTGGGCGGCGGGCAGCCGCTTTTTGGCCGGACGACCGTTCGGCCCAACCTCAGGAACACGTTCATGGAAATCAAGCGTTTCGAAACCGGCCCCCGTATGAGCCAGGCCGTGGTCTACAACAACACCGTTTACCTCGCCGGCCAGGTCGGCAATGCCGGTGACGATGTCGTGACGCAGACGAAGCAGGCGCTTGCCGAAGTCGACCGTCTTCTGGCGCTCGCCGGCACCGACAAGACCCGCATCCTCTCGGCCACCATCTGGCTCGCCGACATGGCTGACTTCCCGAAGATGAACTCGGTCTGGGACGCCTGGGCACCGCAGGGCAACACCCCGGCGCGCGCCACCGGCGAAGCCAAGCTCGCGACCCCGGAATACCTCGTCGAGGTCATCGTCGTCGCCGCTGCCGCCTAAGGCCGGCGCCACGAGTTTTTCCGTTGCTTACTTCAACGCCGCCGGACCTGGTCGTCCGGCGGCGTTTTCATTTCGCATTTGAGCTCCCTGCGCGGAACCAAACGGCGCTTGGGCCGTTAATTGTCCGATCCAAATAAAATGGCCAAAACCGGCCGCCACGATTGGGAGGACTGTTATGCTTTACTGGCTGCCCCGGGTCTGCGTCCTTCTTCTGGCGGGTGTCATGATCGGTTTCGGTCTCGTTCCCTACACCGCCGCAGGTGTCGCCCATACCTTGCTCGTCATCATCCTGGGTCTCGGCCTCTTGTCGCTGACGCTGCACATCTTCCCGCCGGAACACCACTGACCGTGCATGATCATCCACGCGATGCGCCGCAAGCCGGACCGGAGCAGACGGCAGGGCGGCCTGACTTGCTAAAAGGAAACACGGACGAAACGCACGCGGCCCTTTCTGAAGGGAAGCGGGGCGTGATCGCGGCTACGCTAAAGCGGGCCAGTGTCGCCCAGCAGCGCAAGCGCGCAAGGCGGATCGTCGAGGAGGAGGCGGCGGTCGCGACGGCAGCGCCATCGTCCACACCGCGGCGTGACGGCATCGACCTCATGGTCGCCTGGAGCATCATCGGCCTCTTTGCCATTGCCGCATGCGCGGCGATCTACGCCATGGAAACGATCCTTCTGCCGATCACGTTTGCGATCGTCGTCGGCGTCGTGCTCGGCCGAACGGCCGACGGACTGGCACGCTATGGTCTGCCGCCGATTTTCGGGGGGCTGCTGCTGGCGATGATTTTCGTCACCGGGCTGTCATGGCTCGTCAACGCGTTGCTCGGTCCCCTGACGGCGCTCGCCTCCGAGGCGCCGAAACTCGCTGAAAGCGTGGTGGCCCGCGTCATGCCGTTTATCGAGCGGTATGAGTGGTTACGGCTGGCGGTCGCGCGCAGCGTCGGCAATGACGCGATCGCCGACTCCGTCATGAAGAATGCCGGCCCGATGCTCGCCGCCACCGCAGCCGGGCTGACGCCCGCCCTGGTGCAGACGCTGATTTTTCTGGCGGCGCTCGGCCTGTTCCTGCTCGGGCGGCTGCAACTGCGCAAGGCGGTCATCCTTGCCTTTGGCAGCCGTGAGCGGCGGCTCAGCGCCATTCGCATCATGAACGGCATCGAGGACGCGTTGGCGCGATACTTCTCGATCGCCAGCCTGATCTATCTGGCGCTCGGAACCATGACCATGATCATTGCGCTCGTTGGCGGGCTCGCCATGCCCCCGCTCTGGGGGTTGTTCGCCTTCGTCTCGAGCTTCATTCCCTATCTCGGCGTGACGGTCATGACCTTCAGCCTGCTCGTGGGCGGGCTGATGACGCATGAGGTCCTGTGGCTGGCCCTGGCGCCGGCTATTGCCTTCTTCGTCGTCCACCTGGCGATGGAGAACCTCGCCATTCCGGCCATCCTCGGCAACGAGCTGGAAGTCAACCCGTTCCTGGTGTTCATCGCCATCGTCTTCTGGACCTGGATGTGGGGTGCGGTCGGCGCCATGCTGGCGCTGCCGCTCTCCCTCATCGTTCTTGCCATCGTCGAGGAAATCAGCGAGCAGCCGCCGGAACGCCAGCTACCCGGATAGCTGTGCCTGCCTAGCGGCGGGCCGAGCGCGCGTGCTCGTCGAAGAACAGCGCCTGGCTGATCAGCGCTTTCACCATGTCCGGATTGAAAGGCTTGGTCACGAGGAAGGCCGGTTCCGGCCGTTTGCCGGTCAGGAGCCGCTCGGGGAAGGCGGTGATGAAGATCACCGGCACGGCAGCCTGCGTGAGGATCTCGTTGACGGCATCGATCCCCGAACTGCCGTCGGCAAGCTGGATGTCGGCCAGAACCATCTTCGGAGAGGTCTTGCGGTAGAGATCTAGCGCCTCGCCATGGGTACGCGCAATCCCCGTGACGCGGTGGCCGAGACTTGTCACCATGTCCTCGATATCGAGCGCGATCAGCGGCTCGTCCTCGATGATCAGGACGTCGGTTGCGACCTGGCGCGAAATGTCCTCCGACGCGAGCGTCAGCAGCTTCGAAAATTCGGCCTGGCTCTGGCCCATGACCTCGGCCGCATCGGCGATCGAGAAGCCTTCGACCGAGACGAGCAGAAAGGCCTGGCGCGGGGCCGGCGCGATCAGCGAGAGATTGGCGGCCGCCTGCTGCTCCCATGCGAACGGCGAGGCGTTTTCGCCGCGATCGATCGAGACCTTCTCGAACTGCGAGCAGAACAGCTTGTAGAGGCTGATCCGGTCGTTCGAGGCCTCTGGAAAGAGGCTGATATCCTCGATCAGGGCCTCGAGAACAGCGGCCACATAACCGTCGCCTGCGGCCTGCGAGCCGGTAACGGCCCGCGCGTAGCGGCGCAGAAAGGGCAGGTGTGGCGCAATCCGGGTCGAAAGTGACATCAACGACTTCCTTACGTGCAATGCGATTCGTTTGATTTCTGAGGATAGGGGGTATGGGGCGGAATAGATGGATGTTTTGAACACGTTTTTCGGCTTAGAGCAAATGGGGGACGTGTTCGAAACGGTGTGCCGGCGATTTCGCAAGGGCAGCAAAAGCCGTGAAGGACTAAGCGGTGGTGGGACGCAGCATGGATGAAGAAACCGGAAAGCACGGCGGCGTAGGCCAACAGCGCGGAGGCACTGCCGAAGCGCTCGATTTCGGCGGCTCGATCGGCGCCAGCTTGAAGGCGCTCTATCGGTCGCTGGAGCAGGAGCCCGTCCCGGAACTCTTTCTCAATCTTCTTGAAAAACTGGATCAAGCGGAAGCTGCGGCCGAAGGCTCGTCGAAGGGGCGAGGTCCGCTCTGAGGGAAGGAAGGAAACGGGCGGTTGCCCGTTTCCTCATAGATTGGCCGATCAGCAGGCGGCTTCGTAGCGGCGGCCGTAACGGTCGCGATAGATGCAGCGGCCCGGTTCGTTGGCGTTGCCGATGAGCGCACCGGCGACGCCGCCGATGGCCGCGCCCACGGCCGCACCCCTGACGTTGCCCGTCGCCGCACCGCCGACGATGGCACCGCCGGTTGCGCCGATCGCGGCGCCCTTTTCTGTCTGCGTGCATGCCGCGAGGGGGAGGATCAGGCTTGCTACGATAAGTATCTTCTTCATGACGCGTTCCTATCCGAAGGTTGCTTTGTTGAACTGAGAATCAATTTTCGGTGAAATCGATTTGCCCGCGACTGGTGACGAACAGAATGACGACAATGAGGCATAGCCCTTGCCCGATGCCATGCGATCCTGATCGATCTTCGATGTTACCTTAACCAGCTTCAGCGCTCGCATCGAGCGAGCCCCTGTGGTGTGTCCTTGCCTGGCGAGTATCTCCTCCGTCGCTCGGCCGCGGTCGCAGCGCTTGTTATCGTTGCGAAAACGACAACGGGGCGTTTTTGTTCCATCGCCTGAGAGGTTGGCGTCTCATGGCGGCTGCGGTTGTGCGTTGTGGATGCCCGCCAAACGCTTCCGACGAACGCAGGTTCCCGACCGATCTACATCTGCAGGTGGGCGGCGCAAACGCGCAAGCCGGCACCAAGGTTCCAGGAAATATTTCGCGTCCGCTCGCGGAACCTCAGGTCATGCATTGCCGTTTGCAGTTGGAGTTTGACTGAAGAGGGAGCATGCGAATGGAACACATTGCCGCCATCATGGTCCTGGTCGGCTGCATGCAGACGACAGAGGCCTGCCGCGAAGTCCCGGCGCCGACTGTGGCTTTCGAGACCGCAGACGAATGTCGCGAACTGCTCTCGCCCGCGATCGAGGCGACGGCTGAGACCTTCAAGCATGCCTATGGTGCCTGTGCGGAAGTCGATCCGGCCCTGTTCGTGGAAGACGCGATCATCGAGTGGCAGGTGACGGCACCCGGCCGGCTGCATGTCGAGGTCAAGGTCGATGATGGCAGCTACGCCGTTGCTGCGCGTCATGACAGCGGCGCCAAGGCTCGCAACTGATTTCACGGTTGCCCAAGGCGACCGCATCTACGGAAAGGGTATCAAATGAACTGGGACATTGTTGAAGGCAAATGGCACGAGCTGAAGGGTAAGGTCCAGGCGCAATGGGGCAAGCTGACCAATGACGACCTCGACGTCATCGATGGCCGCAGGGAAGAACTCGCCGGCCGGATCCAGGCGCGATATGGCGTTGCGCAGGATGAAGCGGAGCGGCAGATCGAAGACTGGATGTCCCGCCGCTAGACGGCTCACGGAAGGAAGGTCTTCCTTCCGTCAATGGCGATACCAAAAAACAAAAGCCGCGTGGCATGTGCCCGCGGCTTTTGTCTGCAATGCACATTGCGCTTACTTCTTCTTTGCCATCGCCTCGCGCTTGCGAAGCTCTTCAAGCAGAGACTGGAGCTTGGCGCTTTGTTCTTCGCCGTCGGTGTATAGGTCGCGCATCGTCTTCCCGATATGAAGATTTCTATCGGAGAGATGCGTCCGCTCCCGTCCGGCCTCAACCGCCGTTTTCCAGATATGTGCTGTCGGCATCTTCATTTCGACCCTGCGTGTTGCATGGATGGAGAACGTCAGAGTATTGCGAAGGTTCCGGGCATTTCCGGTGCAAACCGTGCCGATTTGGGACTCTTTCGTCTTTCATCGTAAACAAAATACTAATGTCGAGCGGAGCTCTGGATTTCTACGCTGCGGTTTTTGATCGATAACTGGAACAAAGTGAAAGTTCTGGCGTTTGCATTGCAGTGATTTAAGCAAGGAGAATTGCTATGCTATACTACGCGCTTGTCTTCCTCGTTGTGGCAATCATAGCGGGTGTACTTGGGTTTGGGGGTATTGCCGGGACGTCCGCGGGCATCGCGCAGATCCTCTTCTTCCTGTTCCTGGTCTTCCTGGTGATTTCGCTCGTCGCTGGCCTGGTGCGCCGCGGCTGACCGGACCCTATTTGAGTTGATAGGCATAAACAGGAAACGGGCGGCGTCACAGCCGCCCTCGGTGTGTTTGGTGGCAGGATCGTCTTGCTTGCCCTTGCTGGCCCGCTTGGCTATTGATGCCGCAATTGTCGTTTTCGCCCCGGGGTATCGAACATCATGAAATCGCTGGAACTGCTCGTCGAGCGGATCATCCTGTCCAGCCGCTGGCTTCTCGTCATCTTCTACCTAGGCCTGGTCGCGGCACTTGCCCTCTACGGCATCTCGTTCGCCTTCAAGCTGCTGAAGATCGCCAGCATGGTGTTCGTCTATGACGATGCCCAGATGATTCTGGCAATGCTCGGCCTGATCGATGCAGCGCTCGTGGCCAGCCTGATCGTGATGGTGATGATTTCCGGTTACGAGAACTTCGTCAGCCGCTTCGACGAGGGCGATGCGGAGGTCTCCTTCCTCGGCAAGCTCGATTCCGGTAGCCTGAAGATCAAGGTTGCGTCGTCGATCGTGGCCATTTCCTCGATCCACCTGCTGCAGATCTTCTTAAACGCGCAGCAATATTCGAGCGAGCAGTTGATGTGGGCGACGATCATACATCTTGCCTTTGTCGTCTCGGCCTTACTGCTCGGCTATCTCGAGCAGATCATGAATGCGCTGAAGAAGAAGTGATATTGGTGCCGCGGCTTCACGCAAAGCCGCGGTTTGTCTTGATCGAGCAATGGGGCAGCCTGAGATGAAGACTGACGTAGTGGTTCTGGGCGCCGGCATCGTAGGCATTTCCACCGCCATCCATCTCGCCCGCCGCGGCAAGTCGGTGGTGCTACTCGACCGCCGCGGTCCCGGCGAGGAAACCTCCTACGGTAACGCCGGCCTGATCCAGCGCGAAGGCGTCTTTCCCTATGGCTTCCCGCATGATTTCGGCGCGCTCTTTCGCTATGCGCTCAACAACACCATCGACGCCCATTACCATTTCCGCGCCCTTCCGGGCCTGGTGCCGTTCCTCGCGCGCTACTGGTGGCACTCCGGTTTTACCCAGCACCGACGCATCGCCCAGCTCTATGCGCCGCTGATCGAGCACTCGATCACCGAGCACCAGGATCTGATCGAGGCCTCCGGCGCCGGCGATCTCATCCGCAAGGACGGCTGGATGAAGGTGTTCCGCACGGAGAAGGAACGCGACGCTGCCTACAAGGAGGCGGAAAAGCTTTCCGCCGGCTTCGGCGTCAACCACCAGAAGCTTTCGACGAGCGAACTGAAGACGCTGGAACCCTCGATCAAGGCCGATCTCGTCGGCGGTCTGCGCTGGAGCGATCCCTGGTCGATCCGCGATCCGCACAGCCTCAACAAGGCCTATCTCGCCTACTTCCAGTCGCTGGGCGGCCGGCTCGTTTCCGGCGATGCGGCGACGACGGAACATATTCTTGAAGGCCCCGGTTGGCGCGTCGCCACCCCGGAGGGCCCGCTGGAGACCCGCGAAGTGGTTGTGGCGCTCGGCCCCTGGGCCGACACGGTCACCCGCAAGCTCGGCTATCATTTCCCGCTTGCGGTCAAGCGCGGCTACCACATGCACTACGGCACTGAGGAGGGCGCGCAGCTCAACAACTGGGTACTTGATGCCGAGAAGGGCTATTTCCTGGCGCCGATGCTGCGTGGCATCCGTTTGACGACCGGTGCGGAATTTGCGTGGCGCGACGCGCCGAAAACGCCGGTGCAGCTGACGCGGGCCGAGCGGGTGGCGCGCGAATTCTTCCCGCTTGCCGAACGCCGCGACGAAGAGCCGTGGATGGGCGCGCGCCCCTGCACGCCGGACATGATGCCGCTTATCGGCAAGGCGCCGCGCCACGAGGGCCTGTGGTTTGCCTTCGGCCACGCGCATCACGGCATGACGCTCGGGCCGGTGACCGGCCGGGCTTTGGCGGAAGCAATGACCGGAGAAAAGACGGTCATCGATATCGCGCCCTACCGGCCGGAGCGCTTCCTGGCCTGACGAGGTCCGCAGCCGTCGCATCACGAAAGAACAAGGCCGAAAGCTGTGTTTCCGGCCCTGTTTTTTTGCTTGATCAGGCGTTGGTGCCGCCGTCGATGGTGAACTCGGCGCCCGTCACGCTGCGCCCGTCAGGCCCCGCAAGCCACGCGACGACGCCCGCCACATCGCCCGCCTCGTTGAAACGGGGGATCGCCATCAGGCCGCGCTGGGGATCCGCGAGTTCGCCGTTGGCGGGGTTCATGTCCGTGTCCGTGGAGCCCGGATGGACGATGTTGACGGTAATGCCCTTCGGCCCGAGATCGCGCGCCACCGCCTTGGTGAAACCGATCAGCGCGCTCTTGCTCAGCACATAGAGGCTCATGCCCGGCCAGGGCACGCGGGCGGCGAGATTGCTGCCGATCGAGATGACGCGTCCGCCCTCGGGCATATGCGCGGCTGCCGCCCGGGTCGCCAGGAACACTGCCTTTACATTGACGTCGATCGTTCGGTCGAAATCGTCGGAGGTCACTTCGTTCACCGTTCCGGCGTCGAAGACGCCGGCATTGTTGACGAGAATGTCGATGCGGCCGTGTTTATCCGCGACCGTCTTGACGGCAGCCTCGACCGCCCCCGGATCGCGGTTGTCCGCCTTTATCGCCAGCGCGCTGCCGCCATCCCTCTTGATCTCTGCCACCAGTGCCTCGGCCTTTTCTTTCGACTGGCTGTAGGTCACCGCAACCGTCGCGCCGTCGGCCGCCAGCCGCTTTGCGATTGCCGCGCCGATGCCGCGGCTGCCGCCTGTCACCAGGGCCACCTTGTCCTTCAAATTCGTCACTGGTTTCTCCATATTTGTAGTGATTGATACATATATGGAGAAACAACTTGCCACCTGCTGTCAAGCGATTTATGTATTGATTGATACAAAAAGGATCAGCCACGATGAGCCGCGGGCGGCCACGCAACTTCTCCAGGGACGAAGCGCTTGCGAGCGCCATGCAGCTCTTCTGGGACAAAGGCTATGACAACACCTCGCTCTCCGATCTCACCCGGGCCATGGGGCTGAACCCGCCGAGCCTCTACGCGGCTTTCGGCAGCAAGGCCGAGCTCTTCATCGAGGCCGTGGACCTCTATGGCCGCACCGATGGCGCCGGCATCTGGGATGAGCTTGAAACCGTTCCGACGGCAAAGGCGGCAGTGCACGACCTTTTGCGGCGTACCGCCGAGAATTTTACCCGGCGTGGCGAGCCGAGAGGCTGCATGGTGGTCCTGTCGGCACCGCAAATGGCAGGTGGGGATCCGGAGGTCTGCGGCGCCCTGAAACGGCGTCGGCTGGAGAAGCAGACAGCGCTCGAGCGGCGTTTCGAGCGCGCGGTCGATGAAGGCGACATGCCTGCGGGCGTCGATTGCGCGGCGATCGCCGCCTATGTCGCCTCGCTGCAGCACGGCATGTCGATAGGCGCGCGCGACGGCGCCACACGGGAGACCTTGCTCGCGATCGCCGACTGCGCCGCCGGCGGCTGGGATACGATGATCGCAGCAACCGTCCGGCCGCACTGACCGGACGCTCGACGGAACCCGCTGCTTCGTCGCTCGCGATGCGTCACGAAAATGGGAAGGTCGGAAGGCCGGAGCGAAGCTCCGGCCCACTGGAACGACACTCGCTCCGTTTACTGCGCCGGCTGCGTCATGCCGGGCGTCGTGCCCGGAGTTGAATTCGGGGCGGAACCCTGCGTCTCAGGAGCCTGCGGTGTCGCTTCGGGTGCCGGCTGGGTCGTGGTCCCACCGGCGGGAGCCGTGCCCGTGTCTGCGGGCGCCGTGGTCGTGCCGGTCGCCGGCTGGTCAGTGGTCGCCGGCGGCGCTGCCGTGTCGGCTGTGTCGCGGCTGAGTTCGGCCGGCAGCCAGGCGATCAGCGCCAGCACCAGGCCGGCGAGCAGGATGATGACGATCGGCCAGTTGCTGCGCCCCGATCGGGCGGGAGGCGGCACGTCGCTCATCTGCGTTTGCGTCTGCGGCAAGGGCTGCCCGGTCACCGGATCGATCACGGGCTTTTCCTTGAACTCTTCGTGCTGGTTCATTGCGTTCATCCTTTTCCTGGCGTCCTCCTGGCCTCGATGCGACTGCTCCTGAACCTTCCCGGCAGTCGAGGCACCGGATTTCGCGCCGTCGCGACAACGTGCGACAAGGGCGCCCGGAGGGCGCGTGGCATAAGCATAAACGTATGAGGATTTGCAATGTTCCGGCCGCTGCAACCCTGGGGAAGCCCGAGCGCCGCCGCCGGCTTTACAGCCCCGCCTTCCGCTGCAAGAAATAGGCGCTTACGGGAGGATGGAAGGCATGACCGATCCGGCATTTCGCACTGGCACCTTTGTCGGCCGTGTCTGGCGGCCGGATGTCGCGGGGCCGTCGCTTGTCGTCCTGCGGGACGGCGCGCTCTACGACATCACCTCCAGGGTGACGCCGACCATGCGCGACCTGCTCGAACTTTCGGATCCGGTTCATCATGCCCGCGCCGCACCGGGTGAACACCTCCTCTCGCTTGAGGATATCCATGCGCAAGAGACGGATCCGGCGCATATCCATCTCATCGCGCCCTGCGACCTCCAGGCGGTGAAGGCCTGCGGCGTCACCTTCGCCCGCTCCATGATCGAGCGGGTGATCGAGGAGCGGGCGGCGGGCGATGCGTCCCGCGCCGAAGCGATCCGCGCCCGTGTCACCGATGTCTTTGGCGACAGCCTGCGGAACCTGAAGCCGGGCTCGCCGGAAGCAGCCCGCGTCAAGGCCGCGCTGGTCGAGGAGGGCGTCTGGTCGCAATATCTGGAAGTCGGCATCGGCCCGGACGCGGAAGTCTTCACCAAGGCGCAAGCGCTCTCGGCGGTTGGCCCGGGCGCCGATGTCGGCCTGCACCCGGCCTCGCGCTGGAACAATCCGGAGCCGGAGATCGTGCTTGCGGTTGCATCGGACGGCCAGGTGAGGGGTGCCACCCTCGGCAACGACGTCAACCTGCGCGACATCGAGGGGCGCTCGGCGCTGCTTCTCGGCAAGGCCAAGGACAACAACGCCTCCTGCGCCATCGGCCCCTTCATCCGGCTCTTCGACGAAAGCTACACGATCGACGACGTCCGCCGGGCCGAGCTCAGCCTGTTGGTCGAAGGCGAAGACGGCTACCGGCTGGCAGGCCGCAGTTCGATGGCCGAAATCAGCCGCGATCCGCTCGATCTCGTCGCCCAGACGATCGGCCCGCATCATCAGTATCCCGATGGTCTGATGTTGTTCTTGGGTACGCTCTTTGCGCCCGTCGAGGACCGCGACGAACCGGGCCAGGGCTTCACCCACAAGCTCGGCGACAAGGTGACGATCACCAATGTCGAACTCGGCTCGCTGACCAATACCGTCAGGCTTTCGACGGAATGTGCGCCCTGGAGTTTTGGCGCGGCTGCGCTGATGCGCAACCTTGCGGGGAGGGGACTGCTCTAGAAATGTTCGCTTGCCGGCGGCACGCGTCCGCTAAGTCATGTCTCTCATGACCCAAAGGGATCGGCCTGCATGGGCGATATCAGCGACTGCCTGAAGGCGGGCGTCCTCCTTCAGCCGTTCCGCTTCGGCGGTGTCGAGGCTCAGAACCCGTCGATCGGTCTCGTTTGCGTTGGGCGTGATCCACCAGCGCCGCCCTTCCCGGCACAGCCCGGCTTCCGGATGTTCCTGGAAGTACTCGATCGCATATGCCGCATCCGCTTTTGTCTCAAGCATCGGCCTGTCTCCGCCTGATCGATTGTGGGCAGCGACGATTATGCGCCTCTCGAAGGGATCTGAATATCCGCAAACACGGAAGCGGCAGTCTTTATGGCCGTATTGTAGCTGATTTTACCGCCGGGAGGCCATCGTGGCCGGTTGGGCAACGGAAATCTCGCCCGGACGAATCGCTTGCCGGTTCGACCATCTGGATCGTCAGGCAGAACATCGTATTGGCAGCTGCCCGGCGGCGCGTGTTCCGCATATCGCTGGGGTTTTTATCGAAACTTGCCGAGAGAATTGGCTGGGGAACCTGGATTCGAACCAGGACTAACGGAGTCAGAGTCCGCTGGTCTACCGTTAACCTATTCCCCAAGGTCGCTGTCGGGCGCTGCCCGTCGCGTCGGTTGGCGGGCTTATAAACAAAAGCGCGGCCAATGCAAATACCTTTTGGCAAAAAAATGCGATCTCGTTGTGGCGGCCGGGCTTTATGCACCGGTTTGCGGATTTCATTGCTGTGAGGCGGGGGGGCTGTGGGGCGGAGGCTGTGAGGCGGGACCGCGGCGAGTCGGCGAGGGTGGGCTCGGCGGGGAGGCGGGGAACGTGATAGGCGAAGGTGCGGCGCCTGTCGCCTTAGCCCTTGGCGGCGCTGTCAAAAACAGTTTGGCGATTGGGGCTGGCGCTGGTACAGTCGCGCCAACGAAAAATCGAGAGAGCGCCTTGAGCGGCCTTAAGGGCTTGCGCGGCGCCATGGTTGAAACAAGTGAAAGACCCCGATCACGGCGATAAGCCGTCCGAATCCGGGGCGTCGGCAGCAGGCCGCGGTGATGGATCGAAGCTCGGTCCGCGCAACGGCAAGGGCAAGCGCAAACGACGCAAGTCGTCTGCTTCGCCGTCTGCAATTGCCAGCCAGCCCGGCGCAGCCGGCCAGGCAGGGCGTCCCGCAGGAGCGAACGAACCGGAGCAGGCGCACAAGCGCAAGCGGCGGCGGCGTTCGAAATCAGCAAAACAGCAGGCTCAGGCCGGATCCGCAGCGCAGGGCGGCGTTCAGGTCGTCGATCCGTCTCTTGGCGAACGCAAGGGCCACAAGCGCAGCAAGAAGGCCAGGCATCGCCGCGGGCTTCAGGGACGTCCGCTCACCAGCGGCGAACGCCAGTCTGCGCCGCAGCGCGTCGCCGATGGCGGCGGCCATGCACGGCAGGCTTCTCCCGCCGGCGGTAGCCAGGCGGCTGGGCAGCCACGGCCGGGCAACCGCTCCGAACGCGAACAGCCGCGCGCGCCCTATGTCGCCGCCAGCGAGCCGCCGGCGCCGCTCTATGCGGCACTCGACCTCGGCACCAACAATTGCCGTCTGCTGATCGCGCAGCCGACGCGTCCCGGCCAGTTCCGAGTGGTTGATGCCTTCTCGCGCATCGTTCGCCTGGGCGAAGGGCTCGGCGCCAGCGGCCGGCTGTCGGACGAGGCGATGGAGCGCGCCGTCGAGGCACTGAGGGTCTGCGCCTTGAAGCTCGGCGCCCGCACGATCCGCCGTAGTCGCCTGATCGCGACCGAGGCCGCGCGTGCCGCTGAAAACGGCGAAAGCTTCCTTCAGCGGGTTGCGAGCGAAACCGGTCTCGAACTCGAAATCATCAACCGCGAAACCGAGGCCCGGCTTGCCGTCTCCGGCTGCTCGTCGCTGGTCGACCGCGAGACTCGCTCGGTCGTGCTCTTCGATATCGGCGGTGGTTCGTCCGAGATCGCCGTCATCCGCATCGGTGATTCGCGCTCGAACCGGCTCGCCAACCACATCACCCACTGGACCTCGCTGCCGGTCGGCGTCGTCACGCTGTCGGAGCGCCATGGCGGCCAGCACGTGACGCCGACAAGCTTCGAGGCGATGGTGCAGGAAGTGGAAGGCATGCTTTCCCGCTTCGACAGCCCGCCTGTCGAAGCTCTGGCGAACGGCACGTCCGGCAGTGGTTTCCACCTGATCGGCACCTCAGGCACGGTGACGACCCTTGCCGGCGTACATCTCGACCTGCCGCGCTATGATCGCCGCCGTGTCGATGGCCTGTGGCTGACCGACGATGAAGTCTCGGCCATGCAGGCGCGGCTTCTCTCCTGGGATTTCGACGCGCGCGCCGCCAATCCCTGCATCGGCCCGGATCGCGCCGATCTGGTGCTTGCTGGCTGCGCCATCCTCGAAGCGATCCGCCGGCGCTGGCCGTCGACGCGCATGCGCGTTGCCGATCGTGGCCTGCGTGAAGGCCTGCTCACCGATATGATGGCGGACGACGGTGCCTGGCGCCGCTCGCGGCCGCGCCGCCACCTGCGTGGCTCCAACGCCTCCGGCAGCCAGGAAGGAAACAAGCCATGACGAAACCCCCTGTTGGCGGCAATCGCAGCGGCCGCAAGCTTGGCCAGAAGGTGAAGAAGGGCAAGCTCAAGGCATCCTCCCGCCGCTGGATCGAGCGTCACATCAACGATCCCTATGTGCAGCGTGCGCAGCTCGAGGGCTACCGCGCCCGCGCGGCGTTCAAGCTTCTTGAGATCGACGAGAAGCACAAGATTCTCAACGGCGCGCGCCGCATCATCGACTTGGGCGCTGCCCCCGGAAGCTGGTCGCAGATCGCCGCCAAGGTCACCAATTCGACTGACGCCGACCCGCGGGTCGCGGCCATCGACTTCCTTGAGGTCGACCCCCTCCCGGGCGTGCGCATCCTGCAGATGGACTTTCTTGATCCTGAGGCGCCGGGCAAGCTGATGGAAGCGATCGGGGGGACGCCCGACCTGGTGATTTCGGACATGGCGGCGCCGACGACCGGCCACCGCCAGACCGATCACCTGCGCACCATGCATCTTTGCGAGGTTGCTGCCTACTTTGCCGTCGACGTGCTTGCCGAGGGCGGTCACTTCCTGGCGAAGACCTTCCAGGGCGGCACCGAGCGTGACCTGCTCAACATGCTCAAGCAGAATTTCCGCCAGGTCATCCACGTGAAGCCGGCCTCGTCGCGCGCCGAATCGGTCGAGATGTTCCTGCTCGCCAAGGGCTTCAAGGGACGTCAGAAGGCCGGCAGCGAGACGGAAACCGAAGACGAGGCGGCCGAGTAACATGCTGCTTTACGTCACCGTCGGCAGTAACGATCTGACACGCGCCGGCGCGTTCTATGATGCGGTAATGCCGGCGCTCGGCTACTATCGGCAGCGGCAGGATGAGACCGAGATCGGCTATGGTGCTGAGGGCGACCGCATCCGCTTCTGGGTGGTGACGCCCTTCGACCGCGCTCCCGCCACCTATGGCAATGGCGTGAGCATCGCGCTTGCAGCCGAGACGCGCGCCGCTGTCGACGCTTTTCATGCGGCAGCCCTTGCCCATGGCGGTACGGACGAGGGTGCGCCGGGCCTGCGCCCGTTTCACGCAAGTTTTTATGGTGCCTGGGTTCGCGATCACGACGGCAACAAGATCGCCGCCGTCTGCGAGCGGCCGGAGTAACTGCCCTCGCGGGCGCCGAGTTTCCAGCGATTTCCTGATGATGAAGGACGGGGCCGGGTCGGCCTGTGCCGATCGGCCGCACCTTTGATCGCCTTCCGAAACCCCGTCCCCCCAAAAGACGGCGCATCGTGGTTAATCGGCCATTAACCAGTTGGGTGCAACTCTGGTGGTACTCTCTGGTCCATTAGGACCTCCTAAGGTTTTAAATTCCACCGAGCGCTGGCTGCCGATCGACGATTGGCGACGGGTCGAGCACGTGCTCGGTTGGCCTGCATGTGGAAGTACCTTTATGTCGATGATTTCGCTTGCCGTTCGGCTCAGAAGCCGGGCGCATTTTTCTGTAAAGAGGAATGGTGCCGGCAAGCCGGGGGTCATCATCGGCACCAGCGCCGGCCGCCGGAACCAGGCGCGGCAGCGCGTGGGAATCTTGATCGCCGGTTTTGCCGTCGTCTTCCTCGTGGTCGGCGGGCGTCTCGTGCAATATGGTTTTGCCGAACCGGCCGATACTGCATCGATCGGTGGCAGCGGCCATGTCATCGCCTCGCGGCCCGATATCGTCGACCGCAACGGCCACCTGCTGGCGACCGATCTCAACACGATGTCGCTCTATGCGGAGCCGCGCAAGATCGTCGACGCCGACGAGGTCGTGGAGAAGCTCGCGACGGTGATCCCCAATCTCGACTGGCGCGACACGCACCGCAAGCTTCAGTCCGGTTCGGCGTTCCAGTGGCTGCGGCGCCAGCTCACCCCGAAGCAGCAGTCCGACATTCTGGCGCTCGGCATTCCCGGCATCGGTTTCCGCCCGGAAAAGCGTCGTTTCTATCCCGGCGGTGTCACCGCTTCGCACATTCTCGGTCACGTCAATGTCGACAATCAGGGGCTGGCGGGCATAGAGCGCTATCTCGACCAGCAGGGCTTTGCCGATCTGCGGGCGGTCGGCCTCACCAGCAATGCCTCGCTCGAGCCCGTGCGGCTGTCGATCGATCTGCGCGTGCAGAACATCGTGCGCGAGGTGGTGGCGAACGCGATGACCGCCTACGAGGCCGAAGCGGCCGGCGCGGTGGTTCTCGATGCCGAAACCGGCGAGGTGCTCGCCATGGCGTCCGTGCCTGACTACGATCCGAACGAACCCTCGCGAACCTTGCCCGGCGGCGGCGTCGACAAGGAGTACGAGAAGGGCTGGTTCAACCGGATGAGCAATGCCACCTTCGAAATGGGCTCGACCTTCAAGAGCTTCACGCTGGCGATGGGGCTGGATGCGGGCAAGGTCAACCTGAATTCGGTGGTCGACGCCTCGCGGCCGATCCGCATGGGCGGCTTCACCATCAAGGACTTCAAGGGCAAGAACCGGCCGCTGTCGATCCCCGAGGTGTTCCAGTTCTCCTCCAACATAGGCACGGCAGCGGTCGCCGATATGGTCGGGATCGAGGGCCATCAGCAGTTCCTGACGAAACTGGGCCTGCTGTCGAAAATGCAAACCGAAATGCCGGGGGTCGCCATCCCGACCCAGCCGCGCACCTGGAAGAAGATCAACTCGGTGACGATTTCCTTCGGGCACGGCGTGGCGACCACGCCTCTGCAGACGGCCGTCGCCGCCGCGGCGCTGATGAATGGCGGTCACCTGCTCCCGCCGACCTTCCTGCCGCGCACGCCGGAGGAAACGAAGTTCGTTTCTCAACGCGTGATCAAGGAAACGACCAGCGCCGACATGCGCTTCCTCTACAACTGGAACGGCGTGAAGGGTTCCGGCAGGCGAGCGCAGGTGGAAGGCTTCCATGTCGGCGGCAAGACCGGCACGGCCGACAAGGTCATCAACGGCAAGTATGCCAAGGACATCAACTTCAACGCCTTCCTTGCCGCCTTCCCGATGGACAAGCCCAAATACATCGTGCTCTCGATCATCGATGCGCCGAAAACCGGAGAAAACGGCGGGCGGACGGCCGCCGCCAATGCCGCCCCGATGGTCAAGGCGATCATCGGTCGCGCAGCCCCCCTACTCGGGGTGAAGCCGCGGTTCGGGGATCTGGGCGCCGAACAGTGGCTGGCCAACTACTGAGCTAGTCGTGCAAGGGTGCGCGGCTGTCTTGCGCCGCCGCCGCGCGACATATCAGAAGGTGAAAGAGCGCGACGCGCCCCGGGCGTCTTCGAGCCACGGAAGCTCTTCGAACGGCGCGCCGCGGCGGGCAGGAGCTGCCCGCGCGAACTACTTGCCCGCCGCCGTCTCGACTTCGCGCGCCGGCAGCCGGTGCCCCGATACGGACGATCCGGCATTCTTCGCCATGGTGAGGAACGGGATCGCCGCGATCAGATTGGCGCCGGCGATGATCATGAAGGCCATGTGGAAATCGTCGAGCTGCAGCGGCCCGCCGCTGAGCTTGGTCTCGATCTCGAGGATTGCGCCGGCGACCGCGACGCCGAGGGCAAGGCTGATCTGCTGCAGCACCGCGCTCATCGAGGTCGCCTTGCTGGCGTCGGCATCGTCGATATCGGCGAAGGACAGCGCGTTGACGCTGGTGAAGAAGAACGACCGCGCGAAGCCGGCGATCAGCAGAATGGTGATCAGCACCAGATAGGGCGTCTCCGGGGTGAAGAAGCCGTTGGCAAACGTGGTGATCGCCGCAATGATGGCGGCGATGATCAGCGTGGTTCGGAAGCCGGCAAAGGCGAGCACGCGCCGGGCATAGAACTTGGTGGTGATGGCGCCGACGGCGCCGATGAAGGTGATGAGGCCCGACTGGAACGGGTTGAGCCCGAAGCCCACCTGCAGCATCAGCGGCATCAGGAAAGGAACGGCGCCGACCGAAATGCGGAAGATCGTGCCGCCGATCGAGGCGGCGCGAAAGGCGTTGTCGCGGAAGAGCTTGAGGTCGAGAACCGGGGCCGGATGCCGCCGCGCATGGCGGATGTAGAGCAGCGCCGATACGAGGCCGATCGATACCGAGGCGATGCCGACGATGGGGGGCAGCGCCGGCAGGCTGATCACCGACAGGCCGAAGACGATGCCGGAGGCAGCGATACCGCCGAGCAGGAAGCCGATAGCGTCGACCGGCGGCGGGTTGAGCGGCTCCATCTTCGGCAGGTAGATGCCGGAGAGGATATAGCCGGCGATGCCGACGGGCACGTTGATCAGGAAGATCCAGTGCCAGGAGAAATAGGTGGTGATGAAGCCGCCGAGCGGCGGTCCGGCGAGCGGCCCGACGAGCGCCGGGATCGTCAGCAGCGCCATGGCCGAGACGAGTTCGCTGCGCGGCGTGCCGCGCACCAGCACGAGGCGGGCGACCGGCGTCATCATCGCTCCGCCCATGCCCTGCAGGAAGCGCGAGAAGACGAAGGCGAGCAGGCTGTTCGACATGGCACAGAGAACAGAGCCGGCAATGAAGACCAGGATCGCGGCGCGAAAAATCTTCTTGGCGCCGAAGCGGTCGGCCATCCAGCCGCTCAAGGGGATGAAGATCGCCAGCGCCACCATGTAAGCGGTCAGCGCCAGCTTCAGCGTAATCGGCCCGACGCCGATGTCGCGGGCGATCGCCGGCAGCGACGTGGAAATCACGGTCGAATCCATCTGCTCCATGAAAAGAGCGACGGCGAGGATCATCGGGACGATACGGTTCATGAATCGATGCTTCGGACGGTCGGCGATAGGCAGAAGCTAATAGTGCCGGTGATGGCTTTTGTCGGGGCGAAACCGGTGATTGCGGATCAAAAGCCTGTGATCCCGACTGGCCTTTGCTGTCAAGACGCTAGTTCTGGCCCAGTTGCCTGTCCCGGCAACGGATCCAACAGGGAAAAGGGATTGGACCATGAGTGAGATGTCGATGAAGCGTCGGACCTTGATGGGGGCGGGCACGCTTGGCGTGCTTGCGGCGCCGTCGCTGCTGACGGGCGTTGCGGTGGCCCAGGAAAAAATGGAAAACAGCGAAATGATAAACGCTCCCCCGATCCGATCTCTCAAGCTTGGCGCCTTCAAGGTCATCGCCATCAATGACGGCACGCGCGTCAGCGACAAGCCGCACGAGACCTACGGCACCAACCAGCCGCAGCAGGCGGTGGCCGACCTGCTGCAGCAGAATTTTTTGCCGACGGATGTCCTGCTCAACAGCTATTCGCCTGTCCTCGTCGATACCGGATCGGACCTCGTGCTCTTCGACACGGGCATGGGTGAGGGCGGTCGCGAAGCTGGCGCTGGCCGTCTGCTCGACGGCATCCGCGCCGCCGGCTATTCGCCGGAACAGGTGTCCGTTGTCGTGGTGACCCATATGCATGGCGATCACATCGGCGGCCTCATGGAGGCCGGTCAGCCGGCTTTCGCCAATGCCCGCTTTGTGATGGGCGAAGTCGAATACGCCTTCTGGAAGGATCCGGCGCGCGCCGGAACGCCGGCGGAAAACGGCCACAAGGCCGTGCTGGAAAAGGTCGTGCCACTGGCGGAAAAGACCACCTTCATCGGCGACGGCGCCGCGGTCGTGCCCGGCATATCAGCCATTGCCGCCTTCGGCCATTCGCCGGGGCACATGGTATTTCGTCTGGATTCCGACGGCAAGGCGCTGATGCTGACGGCCGATACCGCCAACCATTATGTGCTGTCGCTGCAGCGCCCCGACTGGGAAGTGCGCTTCGACATGGACAAGGCGAAGGCCGCGGAAACGCGCCGTCGGGTGTTCGACATGATCGCCAGCGAACGGTTGCCCTTCATCGGCTACCACATGCCGTTTCCGGCCGTCGGTTTCGTCGAGAAGCAGGGCGAGGGTTACCGCTTCGTGCCCGTCAGCTACCAGCTCGATATCTGAACGGTTCCCGGTCCAATCGTGCGAAAATGCTGCTCTGCAACAAATATCGGCCGAAGGCGGGACATTTCCCGGCTTTGGCTATTTTCATCCTGACATATCCGTGTTACGAGCCCTCGCCAACTTCCAAGACACGCTTTGAAGTCGCCCGGTGGACAAATCGCAGCCCGTCCCCGGGGGTTTTCGCTATTTGAAGGGAATTGGCCATGGCGCGCATCATCGAAACGGCAACTGGTCTGGAGGCTCTGACCTTCGACGACGTCCTGCTCCTGCCCGGACATTCCGAAGTCATGCCGGGTCAGACCAATATCGCGACCACCATCGCGCAGGACATCGACCTCAACCTGCCGATCCTCTCTTCCGCAATGGACACGGTCACCGAAGGGCGCCTCGCGATTGCCATGGCACAGGCCGGCGGCATCGGCGTCATCCACCGCAACCTGACGCCGGCCGAGCAGGCCGAAGAGGTTCGCCAGGTCAAGAAGTTCGAAAGCGGCATGGTCGTCAATCCGGTGACGATCGGCCCCGACGCCAAGCTCGCCGATGCGCTGGGCCTGATGAAGCAGCACGGCATCTCCGGCATTCCGGTTGTTGAAAACGGCGGCGCCGGTGGCCAGAAGCAGGGCCGCCTCGTTGGCATTCTCACCAACCGCGACGTCCGCTTCGCCTCGGATCCGAACCAGAAGATCCACGAGCTGATGACCCATGAGAACCTCGTCACGGTCAAGGAAAGCGTCGACCAGCAGGAGGCCAAGCGCCTGCTGCACGCCCATCGCATCGAGAAGCTGCTCGTCGTCGATGGCGACGGCCGTTGCGTCGGTCTCATCACCGTCAAGGACATCGAAAAGGCGCAGCTGAACCCGAACGCCTCGAAGGATGCGCAGGGCCGCCTTCGCGCCGCCGCCGCCATCTCGGTCGGCGATGACGGCTTCGAACGTGCCGAGCGGCTGATCGATGCCGGCGTCGACCTGATCGTCGTCGATACCGCTCACGGCCATTCGCAGCGCGTTCTCGATGCCGTCGCCCGCGTCAAGAAGCTCTCGAACTCGGTTCGCATCATGGCCGGCAACGTTGCCACCGCCGCCGGCACCAAGGCGCTGATCGATGCCGGCGCGGATGCGGTCAAGGTCGGTATCGGTCCGGGCTCGATCTGCACCACCCGCATCGTCGCCGGCGTCGGCGTGCCGCAGCTGGCCGCGATCATGGGCGCCGTCGAAGCCGCAC
Source organism: Ensifer adhaerens (assembly GCF_002007205.1). GTDB lineage: Bacteria > Pseudomonadota > Alphaproteobacteria > Rhizobiales > Rhizobiaceae > Ensifer > Ensifer adhaerens_D. The sequence goes on along the minus strand of NZ_LAZS01000006.1, from coordinate 346,234 downwards.
AGGCGGCCGGCATTCCCGTGATCGCCGATGGTGGCATCAAGTTCTCCGGCGACCTTGCCAAGGCGATCGCTGCCGGCGCGTCGGCCGTCATGATCGGCTCGCTGCTCGCGGGCACCGACGAAAGCCCGGGCGAAGTATTCCTTTACCAGGGCCGCTCGTTCAAGGCCTATCGCGGCATGGGCTCCGTCGGCGCCATGGCCCGCGGCTCGGCAGACCGCTACTTCCAGGCGGAAGTGCGCGACACCCTGAAGCTGGTTCCCGAGGGCATCGAAGGCCAGGTTCCCTACAAGGGGCCGGTTGCGGGCGTGCTGCACCAGCTCGCCGGCGGCCTCAAGGCCTCCATGGGCTATGTCGGCGGCCCGACGATCAAGGAATACCAGGAGCGCGCCCAGTTCGTGCGCATCTCCGGCGCGGGCTTGCGTGAAAGCCACGCCCATGACGTGACGATCACCCGCGAAAGCCCGAACTATCCGGGCGCGCACTGATCGCGCTTGCATTTCGAAGGGCGCCGCGTGATCTCGCGGCGCCCTCTGTCTTTTTAGCGTAGGCATATTTGAGGGAGTAGGCGTAATGACGGGTTTCGAGATCTTCTGGCCGATCGTGGCCCACGTGTTTCTCGTCTTCTGCCTTTACGCCCTTCTCTCCTTCCGCCGGATGGGGCTGGTGCGCGCCGGTAAGGCGAACGCCGCCCAGTTTCGCGAAAACCGCGACGAACCGGGCGAAAGCCTGGTGGTGAAGAACAGCATCGCCAACCAGTTCGAGCTGCCGGTTCTGTTCTACGTCTGCTGCGTGCTGCTCTATATCACCGAAGCGGACAACATCGCCTCGCTTGCGCTCGCCTGGCTCTTCGTCCTCTTGCGCTATGCGCACGCCTTCGTGCATGTCACCAGCAACCGCATCCGCTATCGTCGGCCGCTGTTCATGGGCGGCGTCGCGACGCTGTTTGCCATGTGGGTGTGGCTTGCCGTCTGGATGGTGATGAGCTGAGCTGTTGCGGCCCGCTATCTGACTCAAATCTGAGACAATTTTCACATCGATCGTCGCGCCTTGATGCGTGTCAAATGCCCTCCATCGCTTTTGGGAGTAATCTTGCTGCCGTTAGCGTGACCGTGGGCCTCGCAACGAGGCGGCGGTCTTGCGTCGACGTTGGGCAACAACGCATCGGAGGACGAGATGACCGCAACGATGAAAGCCGCCGTGGTGCGCGAATTCGGCAAGCCGCTGGTAATCGAGGATGTGCCGATACCGGAGCCGGGTCCCGGCCAGGTGCTGATCAAATACGAGGCGACGGGCGTGTGCCACACGGACCTGCACGCCGCCAACGGCGATTGGCCGGTCAAGCCGAAGCCGCCATTCATTCCCGGACACGAAGGTGTCGGCTATGTCGCCAAGCTCGGCAGCGGCGTTGCGCGGCTGAAGGAAGGCGACCGCGTCGGCGTGCCGTGGCTGCACACGGCCTGCGGCGGCTGCACGCCTTGCCGCACCGGCTGGGAGACGCTCTGCGGCAGCCAGCAGAATACCGGCTATTCGGTCAACGGTACCTTTGCCCAGTACGGGCTCGCCGATCCGGACTTCGTCGGCCGCCTGCCGGACAAACTCGAATTTGGACCGGCTGCCCCGATCCTCTGCGCCGGCGTCACCGTCTATAAGGGCCTGAAGGAAACCGAGGTACGTCCGGGCGAATGGGCATTGGTTTCCGGTATCGGCGGCCTCGGCCACATGGCCGTGCAATATGCCAAGGCGATGGGCATGCATGTCGCCGCCGTCGACATCTTCCCGGACAAGCTGGAACTCGCAAGAAAACTCGGCGCGGACCTCGTCGTCGACGCGCGCGACAAGGACGCGGTCGAACAGGTGCGAGATGCGACCGGCGGCGTCCATGGCGCATTGGTCACGGCCGTTGCACCGAAGGCGATGGAGCAGGCCTTCAACATGCTGCGCTCCAAGGGGACGATGGCGCTGGTCGGCCTGCCGCCGGGTCAGATGTGCCTGCCGATCTTCGACACGGTGCTGAAGCGCATCACCATCCGCGGCTCGATCGTCGGCACGCGCCAGGATCTCGAGGAATCGCTGGAATTTGCCGGCGAGGGCAAGGTCGCCTCGCACTTCACCTGGGACAAGATCGAAAACATCAACGCGATCTTCAAACGTATGGAGGAGGGCAAGATCGACGGTCGCATCGTGCTCGACCTCAACGGCTGACCGTTCAGGAGGAAACACGAAGCGGTAACGCAAGTTTGTCTGTTCGATCCCGCCCGCCGACTTATTCTGTCGCGGGCGGTTCTGTCTGCCGCCGCGGGAGATAAGAACCGAAGGAGGCCGACATGCAGGAACCGAAAATCACCCAGGCGATGGTCGATGCCTATGACGAATACACGCATCTGACCCTCGACCGCCGTCGTTTCATGGAAAAGCTCACCGGACTGGCCGGTTCGGCTGCTGCAGCCGCCGCGATCGCGCCACTGCTGGCCGCCAACGGCGCCAAGGCGGAAATCGTCGCCCCGACCGATAGCCGCGTCACGGGCGAGGATATCTCTTATCCCGGCGCCGGCGGCGACATGAAAGGTTATCTCGTCCGCCCGGCCGAGGCGGGCGGCAAGCTACCGGCCGTCATCGTCATTCACGAGAACCGCGGGCTGAACCCGCATATCCGCGACGTCGCGCGGCGCATGGCGCTGGAAGGCTTCCTGGCGCTGGCCCCGGATTTCCTGTCGCCTGCGGGCGGAACACCGACGGACGAGGATAAGGCACGCGAGATGATCGGCGCGCTCGATGCCGCCGCAACGACGGCGAATGCGGCTGCGACTGTGGCGTTTCTCGAAGGACACGCGCAATCGACCGGCAAGGTCGGCGCCATCGGCTTCTGCTGGGGCGGTGGTCTCGTCAACCGGCTGGCAGTCGGCTCGCCGGACCTGAAGGCGGGCGTTGCCTATTACGGCGCCCAGCCCAAGGCCGAGGATGTGCCAAAGATCAAGGCCGCCTTGCTGCTGCACTATGCCGGGCTCGACGAGCGCATCAACGCCGGTATCGAGGCCTACCAGAAGGCGTTGAAGGACGATGGCAAGGACGCGACCATCTATGTTTATGACGGCGTCAACCACGCCTTCAACAACGACACGTCGGCTGCCCGTTACGACAAGGCCGCAGCGGACCTCGCCTGGAGCCGGACGGTGGAGTTCCTGAAGACCAAACTCGCCTGAGCTCAGGCCGCGGCTGCCTGGAGAATGTCGTCGGCGCAGCCGCTGATCGCCGCGGCGAGCGCTTCCATGTCGCGCTCGCGCGCGCTGCTGCGCCGCCAGACGAGGCCGATTTCGCGCGCCGGCTCGGGTGCGGCGAAGGGCACGATGCGGATGGAGTTGCGGGCCGCCTCGGTTGGAATGGCGATTTCGGGGATGAGCGTCATGCCCATGCCGTTGGCGACCATCTGCAGCAGCGTCGTCATCGAGGTGGCGCCGAACGAAACGAGGCGTCGTTTGCCCGCGGTGCTGCAGACGGCGAGCGCCTGGTCGCGCAAGCAATGGCCTTCCTCGAGCAGCAGCAACTGTTCGACATCCACCTGATCTTCGGTCAGCGGCGACATCAGGATGTTTCGCTCGTCATCCGCCATTGCCATGTAGAAGCGGTCGGAGAAGAGCGGTTTCGTCGAAAGCCCGTCGGTTTCGATCGGCAAGGCGGCGACGACGGCATCGAGCAGGCCCTCGCCGAGATCGGCGACCAGTCTTGACGTCACCGACTCCTTCAGTTCGATCTCGATCGCCGGATAAACGCGGCGCAGGTGCGGCACCAGCCGCGGTACGAGATAGGGGGCGAGTGTCGGGATGACGCCGATGCGGATCCGCCCTTCGAGCGTGCCGGAACTGGCGCGTGCGCTGAGCTCCAGTTGATCCACCTCGGCGAGGATGGCGCGGGTCCGGGCCAGCACTTCCTCGCCCTTGCGCGTGAGGAAGATGCCGCTGCGGCTGCGCTCGACGAGCTTTACGCCCAGGTGGTTCTCCATTTCCATGATCTGGGCGGAGAGCGCCGGCTGGCTGACATGGACGAGTTCGGCCGCCTTGCCGAAGTGGCGAGCGGAGGCAAGCGCCTCGAAATAGCGCATCTGTCGAAGTGTAAGCATAATAGGAAAATCCTATCGATTTTTAATTTTTATGCAATTGGAGATTATCGAGGCGCTGTGGGAAAAACCTCTTGCCAGAGCGTTCGGGCTTTGATCGCCGCGCAGTTTGCGGCCGGCAGCGCCTCAAGCTGCGATCGGGCAGCCCTGTCCGATCTCCCGGGCGCGAAATCTTTTGACAGGAGGACACGATGTCTGATCGACCCATATTGACGACGAGCGCCGGTGCGCCGGTGCCGGACAACCAGAACTCGCTGACGGCCGGCCCGCGCGGCGGCGTCATGATGCAGGACTACCAGCTTATCGAGAAGCTGTCGCATCAAAACCGCGAGCGCATTCCCGAGCGCGCCGTGCACGCCAAGGGCTGGGGCGCCTATGGCACGCTGAAGATAACAGGCGATATCTCGAAATACACCAAGGCCAAGGTTTTGCAGCCGGGGGCCGAAACGCCGATGCTGGCGCGTTTCTCGACCGTTGCCGGTGAACTGGGCGCTGCCGACGCCGAACGCGACGTGCGCGGCTTCGCGCTGAAGTTCTATACGCCTGAGGGCAACTGGGACCTCGTGGGTAACAACACACCGATCTTCTTCGTCCGCGATGCCTACAAGTTCCCGGACTTCATCCACACCCAGAAACGGCACCCGAAGACCAACCTGCGCTCGGCAACCGCCATGTGGGATTTCTGGTCGCTCTCGCCGGAGAGCCTGCATCAGGTCACGATCCTGATGTCCGATCGCGGATGTCCGGTATCGCCCTTGCACATGAACGGCTACGGCTCGCACACCTTCTCGCTCTGGAAAGATGCCGGCGAGCGCTATTGGGTCAAGTTCCATTTCAAGACCCAGCATGGCCACAAGCACTATACGAACGCCGAGGCTGCGGACGTGATCGGCCGGACGCGCGAGAGCTATCAGGAAGCGCTCTACGGCGCGATCGAGGAGGGCAACTATCCGCGCTGGACGCTTCAGGTGCAGATCATGCCCGAACTCGAGGCGGAAAAGACCCCCTACAATCCCTTCGACGTCACCAAGGTGTGGCCGCATGCGGACTATCCGCCGATTGAGGTCGGCGTATTGGAACTCAACCGCAATCCGGAGAACTACTTTGCCGAGGTCGAGAACGCCGCCTTCTCGCCATCCAACATCGTGCCGGGCATCGGCTTTTCGCCGGACAAGATGCTGCAGGCGCGGCTCTTCTCCTATGCCGACGCTCACCGCTACCGGCTCGGCACACACTACGAGCACATCCCGGTCAACCGGCCGAAATGCCCGGTGCATCACTATCACCGTGATGGCCAGATGAACACGTTCGGCGGCATCCAGACTGGTAGTCCGGACGCCTACTACGAGCCGAATTCGTTCAACGGTCCGGTCGAGCAGCCGTCCGCGATGGAGCCGCCGCTGCGCATCAGCGGCGACATGGGCCGCTTTGATCACCGTGACGGCAACGACGACTACAGCCAGCCGCGGGCGTTGTTCAACCTGTTCGACGCCGGGCAGAAGGCGCGGCTGTTTTCCAACATCGCATCTGCGATGGGCGGCGTACCGGGCCTGATCGTCGAGCGCCAGCTTGCGCACTTCAAGCTCGTCCACCCGGATTATGAAGCCGGCGTGCGTGCGGCGCTTCAGGCGGCGTACGGCTACGAGGCGGAGACCGTCAGCACCGCTGCCGAATAGGCGGGGAGGGTACTCGTCCCGCCCCCGGAAAAGAAAAAGGCCACGGACCTCACGGTGCGTGGCCTCTATGGTCTCTGCATCTCGCTCTTACCAGCCCGGCAACATGTGGCTTTGCCTCAGGCGCGGATAACGCGGGAAGCCCTTGATGTCGGCCTCGAGGTCGTCATTGGCGCTGATCGGCGTGATGTTGTCGAGGCAGGCGGTGATGTGGTTGCTGATCGCATTCGACAGCGACGGCGAAAGCCCCGGCCGCTTCATGATGCCGATCTGCACCGGCGCCAGCGCCGGGAACCCGTCGGCAAGCGTCAGTACCTTCATGCCCGGACGAAGAGCCGATTCCGGCAGGACGGACACGGCCATGCCGGCAAGAACGGCAGCCGCGACGACCGTCGACGACCAGCTGGTGAACAGGATCTGGTATTCGCGCCCGGTGGCGTCGAGGGCGGCGCAGGCCGCCTGCCGCCACAGACAGTCGCGCCGGCCGACGGCGAGCGGGATCGGCGCGTTCTCGGGCAGCGGATGGTTGATCGAGCCCACCCAGCAGAGCGGCTCGGTGCGCACCACGTCCGAAGCGCGGGCACGCGGATTATGGGTGACGAGCGCGATGTCGAGGTCGCCCTTGGCCATCTTCTCGGCGAGATCCACGGAGGGCTCGCAGACGATGTAAAGCTCGACGTTCGGATGGGTCTTCGCGAACCGCATGATGATCTCTGGCATGTAGCGGTCGGCATAGTCGTCGGGCGTGCCGATCCTGAGCGTGCCTTCGAGGCGATTGTCGTCGAAGGAGGCGATCGCCTCGTTGTTGAGCCGGATCATGCGGCGGGCGAAATTGAGTAGCCGGTCGCCTTCGACCGTCAGCCGGTTGCCGCGGCCGTCCTTCATAAAGAGCGCCTTGCCGATGCGCTCTTCCAGGCGACGCATCTGCATGGAAACGGCGGATTGAGTCTTGAAGACCCGGTCGGCCGCCTTGGTGAAGCTGCCCGTGTCGGCGATCGCGACAAAGGTCTGGAGCTGGTCGATATCAAGGGGTGCGGACATGGCCGTGATGCATCCATAAGATTGTTTGATGAATATCATTAAAAACATTCGTTGGACTGATCAATAAGGATTTGCGATCAATTGGGGGCAAATTCATCGATCCCGGCCGGCAATTCGCCGGCGAATCCCAAACTCTTTGGCCCGCCCCTGCGTTTGACCTCCCCCGCAGGGGATGGGCCTCTTCGTGCCTGAAAGGAGAATTGTCATGCGCACGACCCAGCCCGCCCTCGATCTCGACCTCGTTGCAGGAAAGCAGTCCTATGCCTCCCGTGCCGTCGGCGTGACAGGCACGCTGACGTCCGTATGGCAGCAACTCCGCAATCGCTACGCGATCGGCCGTCTGAATGATCTGGATGACCGCCAGCTCCTCGACATGGGGCTGAAGCGAGAAGACGTGCGCGAGGCGATCACCTCGCCCTTCTTCGACAATCCGGCGAGCTACCTGACGCGCGCGTCGCGGAACCGGGCGAGCCTCTTCTTCAAAGGGGCCCGCCACGATTGATCGTCCCCCAATGGCGCATCCCGCCGCTTGAGATGTGCCAGTCGAGCATGATCCGCGAAAGCCAGCCGCCGCCGCGGATCATGCTGCGAAATCCGGAGTTTTGGTGCTGCTGACCAGCGCGTCGCGCGCCCAAACGTTCCCCGCAGGGTAGAGCCAATAGACCCTGCCGCTTGGCCCGGTGCATGACCAAGACATGTACCGGGCCTTTTTCTTTTCGGAAGAGACGGTAAAGAGACCGTGCAGCTCTCGCACTCAGGCGTTGCTGCCGCCGCCGAGGGCGCGGGACAGTGTGAGCGGGGATTGACCGTCGGCCGCAGCCTCAGCCCTTCGTGCCGGGTCCCGTCTTATACATGTCGAACAGCGCCTCGACGTTCTTCTGGTATTCCTTCTGCATCTCCAGCCCGGTGTCGAACAGGCTGTTCATCACCTGCGAAAACTGGGCGGTCGCTGGATTGTCGGCTGGCGGCTTCTGCGCGCCGGCAGCACCCGCCTGCATCATGTCCTGGAATGCCTTGACGAAGGGGTTGTCGGCAAAGACGTCTGCTGTCTTCGGCTTCTCTTCCTTCTTCGGAGCCATGCCGAAAAAGCCCTGCATCGCCTGGGTGAAAGGATTGTCGAATGGGTTGGGCTGCGGTTCCGGCTTCTTGGCAAAGCCGGCGGCCTCCATCCACTGCCGCATGGCCGCAGCCATCGGATTGTTGGCGAAGGCATCGCCTGCCGCTGCAAACTGCCCGGTCGTCTGCTTGAACAGCCCGCCCATCAGCGTATCGGCCATGACAGGCAGCATCTGCTTGTAGATTTCCTGGCTGATGCCGGTGACCTGGGCCGCCTGCGCGGCGATCGCGCGCGACATTTCCTTCGAGCCGAAGAGTTGCCCGAGAACGCCGTTGCCGTCGGCCATGCCTTGTGGCGTGAAGGCCTGCCTCATGTCTTCGAAGTATTTGGCGTAGTTGCCGCTGCCGAGCGCCGTCAGCAAGGCGCCGAAATCGTAAGGGTTGGCGGTATTACGCTTGAAGGCTGCCGAGAAGGCCGGCAGCAGTGCCGCCGTCGCCTTCGTCATCTGCTCCTGGGCGATGCCGAACTGTTGCGCCATCAACTCGATGGCCTTGCCGTTCTGCGCCTGCGCGAACATGTCGAAAAGCGGTGCCATCCCAGTTCCCCTTTATGGACGCGCGGCGCTCAATGCGACGCATATCCTTGCACTATAACGGGAAATCGGGACCTGGGAACCGCTTTTTGAGAGGGCCGCGACAGCCGCCGCGCGCCTGTCCGGCCTTAGTACTGGTATTCGGCGAAGACTGGATCCACAGAGCCTTTCCAGCGGCCATTGTAGAGCGCCAAGAGGTCTTCCGCGAGCGTCGCCTTCTTGGCGAGCACCTCGTCGAGCGGCGCCAGGAACTGGCTCTCGTCGATGCCGTCGCCGTTCAACCGGTTGCGGCGCTTCAGGCCGCCACGGGAAATGGCGATGACCTCGCGGGCGACGTCGTAAAGCGTGCCAGTGCGGAACTTGGTCGCAAGCGCCTGCACGGGCACCTGATCGCGCATGGCGCTCACCTCTTCGAAGGTCCAGTCGCGCGTCAGCGCGTCGGCGGCGTCGAGCGCCTCGCGGTCGTAGAGCAGGCCGACCCAGAAGGCCGGCAGCGCGCAGATCCGCCGCCACGGGCCGCCATCGGCGCCGCGCATTTCGAGGAAGCGCTTCAGCCGCACGTCCGGGAACAGCGTCGAGAGATGGTTGGTCCAGTCGCCCATGTTCGGCTGCCAGTCGGCGATCTCGCCCTTGAGCGCGCCGCCCATGAACTGGCGGAAGGTGATGTGGGTGCAGTCGTGGTAGTGGCCGTCGCGCACGACGAAGTACATCGGCACGTCAAGCGCCCATTCCACGTAGTCGGCAAAGCCGAAATCCGGACGGAAGGCGGAGGGCAGCAGGCCGGCGCGCTGGTTGTCGGTGTCGCGCCAGATGTCGCCGCGCCAGGAGAGCAGCCCGTTCGGCTTGCCGTCGGTAAAGGGCGAGCTTGCAAACAGCGCGGTCGAGAGCGGCTGCAGCTTCAACGACACCTGCATCTTGCGACGCATGTCCTCTTCCGAGGAGAAGTCGAGGTTCACCTGGATTGTGCAGGTGCGATACATCATGTCGAGGCCCCGGGTGCCGACCTTGGGCATGTAGCGGCTCATGATGCCGTAGCGCGATTTCGGCATGCGCGGGGTTTCATCAAAGGTCCACTTGGGGCTGCCGCCGATGCCGAGGAAACGGATGCCGAGCGGCTCGGCGACTTCGCGCAGCACAGCCAGGTGCTGGTTCGATTCCTTGCAGGTCTGGTGCAGGTTTTCGAGTGGCGCGCCGGAAAGCTCGAACTGTCCACCCGGTTCCAGCGAGATTGCGCCGTTGCCCGACTGCTCGGCAAGGCCGATGATGTTGCCTTCGTCGACGATCGGTTCCCAGCCGCTTTTCGCCGCCATGCCGTTCAGAAGCGCCTGGATGCTCGCCTCGCCGAAATAGGGGACGGGGCTGTTGTCCGCCTTAAAGAAGGCGAACTTTTCGTGCTCCGTGCCGATCCGGAACCGCTCCTCCGGTTTCGAACCTTCTGCCAGGTAGGCGGTCAGGTCAGCGACAGAGGTTACCGGCGTCTGGTCGGTGGTATCTCGGGCCATGAGCGTCTTCTTTTGTTTGGGCGGCTCCCGCAGGTCAGCGGGAGTTGATGGAGGCTGCTTGAACCGTAATCAGGTGCGGTGCAAGTCAATTTCTTTCAAGATCTCATCAAAAAAAGTAGGACATTTGCTTGCGTTGGAGCAAGCACCGTGGAAGTGGCTATCGTCGACCCAACCCTGCCTTGTTTCACCGGTTCTCTTCTTCTAGGGGAGCGCGCGACGCTTGATTTGCCCCGGAGCGACCGGCTATCGCCAGTCGCCGACAGTGGCCTGGATGACCGCCATGGCGGCGACGGCTGCGGTGTCGGCCCTGAGGATACGGGGCCCGAGCGGAATGGCGGTGACGAAATCGAGGCTGCCGAGCAGCGTGCGCTCGGCTTCGGAAAAGCCGCCTTCCGGGCCGATCAGCAGAGCGAGTTTCTTTTCCTTGATGCCGGCAAGGATCGGAAGAGGATTCTGGCTGTCGCTGCCTTCGTCGCAGAAGATGATGCGCCGGTCGCCCTGCCAGGTCGCAAGCACGTCCTCGAGCCGGCGCGGTTCCTCGACATCGGGAATGCCGAGCACGCCGCATTGTTCGGCGGCCTCGATGACGTTGGCCCGAACCCGCTCGATGTTGCCGAGCTTGCCCTGTACATGCTGGGTCATGACCGGCTGCAGCACGCCGGCGCCCATCTCGACGGCCTTCTGCACCAGATAGTCGAGCCGCCCGACCTTGAGCGGCGCAAAGAGATAGACGAGATCGCAGGGCTGCGGCTGCGGGCGCGTCTGCTCGACGGATGTCAGAACCAGCTTCTTCTTGGCTGCGAAGGAAAGCTCGGCCCGCCACTCGCCGTCGCGCCCGTTGAAGACGAGGATCGAGGCACCCTCTTCGTAGCGCAGCACGTTCACCAGGTAATTGAACTGTTCCTTGCTCGCTTCGTGAGCCAAGCCCGTCTTGAGGGGATGTTCGACAAACAGTCGCTGCATGCGAAAATTGGCGCGCACAGAGAAACCTTCACATGAAAATGCCGGAGAGGATGAAATAGAGCACGGCCGACAGCGCCGCCGAGGCCGGGACGGTGATGACCCAGGCGCCGACGATCGTCAGGAAATGCGAGCGGCGGACGAGGCGCCGACGGCGCACCTCGGCAAAATTCGTTTCCGCCGATTCCATGAAATCGGTTTGTCCTGTCCGTTGCCGGACATATTCGAGCCGCCGCTTGGAATTGCGGATGTACCATTCGCGGAAGAAGCCGACGCCGAAGACGGCGCCCACGGCCGTGTGCGTCGAGCTGATCGGCAGGCCGAGCGCCGATGCGAGCAGCACGGTGACCGCGGTTGCGAGCGCCACGCAGAAGGCGCGCATCGGATTGAGCTTGGTGATCTCCTGGCCGACGACGCGGATGAGCTTCGGACCGTAGAGCAGAAGGCCGATCGAAATGCCGAGCGCACCGATCGCCAGTTCCCAGAGCGGGGCCGGTGACTTTTCCGTCGTGATCACCCCGTCGAGTGCCGAAACGATCGCCGACAGGGGACCGATCGCGTTCGAGACGTCGTTGGCGCCGTGCGCGAAAGAGAGCAGGGCGGCGGCCACGATCAACGGCAGCCGGAAGAGCTTGCGCAGCGACTGGTTGCGGTTGTCGAGACCTTCCGATTGCCGGTAGATCCATGGTTTCGCCTGCAGATAGACTGCCACGCCAGCGACAAGGCCGGCCGCAAGACTCGTCGGCAGGCTGATCGCGGCCACCTGCACCAGTCCGATAACGGCGAGGTAGGCGGTAAAACAACCGGCGGTCACTCCGAGAATGACAGGCATCCATCGTCTTGCGGCGGCGATCTTGTCCTCGCGGTAGATGATGAATTCCTTGAGGAAGGCGAGGAAGGCGGCGGCGATAGCGCCGCCGAGCAGCGGCGAGACCGACCAGCTGAGCGTGATGCCGGCGAGCGACCACCATTGGACGCTGGAAAAGCCGGCGGCGGCGATGCCGGCGCCGACGATGCCACCAATGATCGAGTGCGTGGTCGAGACCGGCGCGCCGGAATAGGTGGCGATATTGATCCAGGCGGCAGCGGAGGCGAGGGCCGACATCATGATCCAGACGATTGCCTGCGGACCGAGCACGTCTTCGCCGTAGACGATGCCCGCTTCGATGGTCAATGCGACCTGCCGGCCGGCAAGCATCGCGCCGGCAATCTCGAAGACCGCCGCAATCGCAAGCGCGGTTGCCATCGACATCGCCTTGGCGCCGACGGCCGCGCCAACGTTGTTGGTCACGTCGTTGGCGCCGATGTTCATGGCCATGTAGCCGGCGATTGCAGCTGCGGCGATGATGATCGGCGCGCTTGCGGAACTCGTCACGAAGCTCGCGGCAAAGGCCATGCTCAAAAGCAGGAACAACCCGGCAAGCGCCGGTGCCGCGAGGCTCCGCCGCACATGCTGCGAGGCTTCCTCGGCAAGGCTGAGCTTGTCGAGGTCTTTGTCGATCGTTTGCTTCGCGAGGCGTGCGCGCGGATTGGCCACTGCCGGGAACTCCATTGTCACCACGGCCACTAAGGCCACAGCAACACGCATTCAAGGGGATTTGATGAGCATCGGTGCCGAACGTGGCGGGAACTCGCGTTCAGGCTCCCGATGGCATCGACAATTGCTTGGGAAGACTAGCCGTTCGCGGCCTTTGGCATCGGACCCGACGGCACATTCATGCGCTCGCCGAAGGCCATGATGAGGTCTTTCAGCGAAGGCTCGTCGACCCGCGAGGCCGCTTCCTTGTAGTCGACCCATTCGAGCTGCCGGCGCCCTTCCTCGGGGAAGTGCTTGCAGAGATCGTCGACTTCCAGCGCGTGGACCTGCACCTTGACCGAAATCTTGAGGCCGTGGTCCATGCGTTTCTGATAGAGATAGTAGCCGGCAGTCGCCTTCTGCACATGCCCCTTGACGCCGGCTTCCTCGTAGGCTTCGCGCTCCGCCACTTCATGGGCGCGCTTGCCCTGCATCGGCCATCCCTTGGGGATGACCCAGCGGCCGGTATCGCGGCTGGTGATCAGGAGGATTTCGAGGGCCTTGGTCTTCTTGCGGATCCGATAGCAGAGTGCGGCATACTGCATGCGCGCCGGGCGACGCAGCATCAATTGGACATCGGATGCGAGCCTGTTCAAGAAGTTCAAGGTCGTCTGTGCTCCTCTCGGCGAATCAGTGATCTTATTTGCTGTTCAAGCCAGTATGGCAGCGTCCTGTAGCGTGTAAATGTCGCGGCCATGCGGCAGCCGGATATGCAGCCTGCTTTCGGCAGAACTGTGGTCCGGATACGACAGGATATGGTGTTTTCGCGGCACGTTTACAAACCGTATGACAACCGTGCGTTGGTTTCAGATCACGATTGGTTGCCGCCTGGAACAGACCGAGATCACAAAGGCGATCGGTTGCGACGGGGAGCCGGCTATGAAGTGGTGCCGCAGCGGGGCGCAGGCGCGTCGTGTCAGCTCGCGCGGTCGCGCTGCTGCATGCGCAAACGGGCGATGCGGTTCCATTCGCCGGTGCGTTCCGCCTCGCGGGTAGCGGCGGCGACGAAGTCAATATGGCTCTGCGAAGCGGCCTTCGCCTGCGCCGGATCCCTTGCCATGATCGCCTCATAGATCGCTTCGTGCTGGGTAAGCAGCCGGTCGCGGGCCCCCGGCGCGTCGAACACCGAATTGCGATGGAAGAATATGCCCTGATGCAGCAGCCGGTAGCAGGCGCGCAGCGTGTGCAGCAGAATGATGTTGTGGGCGCTTTCGCCGATCGCCTGGTGCAGCTCGATATCGGCTTCGAGTTCGGCGTCGAAATCGCCGGCGGCATGCGCCTTGCGCATGCGCTCGATGATCCTCGTCAGGATGTCCCGGTCGTAATCCGTGGCGCGGGTGGCGGCCAGTTCCGCGGTCAGCCCCTCGAGCTCGCGTCGGTACTCGAGATAATCCTGGGTCGCCTTGTGATGGCGGGCGATGAGATCGATCAGCGGCCTGGAAAAAATCTGCCCGACGACGTCGGCAACGAAGGTCCCGCCGCCATGGCGGCTTTCGACAAGGCCACGCCCCTCAAGCTCCTTGAGCGCCTCGCGCAGAATCGGCCGCGACACGTCGAAACGCTTGGAGAGTTCCCGTTCGCCGGGCAGCCGGTCGCCGTCGCGCAAGACGCCTTCGAGGATCAAAAGCTCGATCTGCTGCACCACCTCGTCGGCCGTGCGGCTGTGGCTGATCCGGGCGAAAAGGTCGATCTGGTCTTCGGTCACGTCTGGTCTCCAGATCCCGAGGATTTCGGCCGGGTTCCTCCGAAATCGTCGCTGTGGTCGGGTTGCCTGCGGCAAGAGCGGTGGAAAGGGGAGCGAACGCAGCGTCTCATCCCATCAGGGCCGCAATCTAGGCAGGTCGCGCCAAGTGGTCAATTTGATTGTCCACTCGGCGGCGCCCGATTGGATACGACTGACAAAAGTCAAACTGCGGCAATGCGTCCTTTGTTCTTTTGCTCTTTCGGTTGATAAGAAAGTCGTGATGAACGCGTGAGGGGGACAAGCGCTTCGTGGCAAAGGGTAGTTTTGCATTTCCGGTGGCGCCGATGCGCGCCGTGGCCTTGGGCGAGGTCCATTCCCGCCCTTACGCGCTGGTGACCACGCCGCGGGTGATCTTTCAGCTTGCCTTCCTGACGGACGGCGGCTCGATCGTCGATCACGCCGTGCTGTCGGAGCTGACACGCGCACGCGGCATCGCCCCGCCCGGGCGTGACGCCAACCATCACGCCATGCCCTGGGGGCAGGGTACGCTGCGTTGGGAGCGCCATACCGAATTCTCCACCTATTTCTGGGACGCGCCGCCTCCGGAGCGGTTCGGCGGCGAGGTGCCGATCCATCCCTTCGGCGACGGCTTCTCGCCGCCGGGCTCGCTGATCTCGGGCATCCGGCTCGAAATCAGGCCGGATACGCCGGACACCCGCGAGGCGATCAAGCTCTTCGACCCGACCAGCCTCTGTTACAGCGAGACCAAGAACGGCCAGGCGGTGATCGTCACCGACTTCCGCCAGAACGGCGACGGCCTGACCCAGATCCTGGTGATCGACCGCGGCATGACCGAAGCCGGTACTGGCGCGCTCGTCCAGCGCCTGCTCGATATCGAAACCTACCGCACGCTGGCGATGATGGGCCTGCCGCTCGCGCAATCGCTGTCGCCGGAAATCCGCCGGACCGAGGACGGCCTGACAGGGATCACGCAGCGCATGAAGGAGAACGTGCGCGAGGAAGCCGACGACATGCTGGCCGAAATCACCCGGCTTGCCGCCGATCTCGAGGCCGGTGCGGCGCTCAGCCTCTATCGCTTCGGCGCGAGCCGCGCCTATTACGGCATCGTCCAGGAGCGCATTCGCACGCTCTCCGAAACGCCGCAGCCGGGCTACGAGACCATCGGCACCTTCCTCGAACGGCGCCTGGCGCCGGCCATGCGCACCTGCCAGTCGGTGGAGGAGCGCCAGGCCAACCTGTCGCGCAAGCTCGCTCGCGCCACCGCACTTCTTCGAAGCTGGGTCGATGTCGAACTGGAGCGGCAGAACAGTGCGCTTTTGAATTCGATGGACCGGCGCGCCAAGCTGCAGCTACGCCTGCAGCAGACGGTCGAAGGCCTGTCGGTCGCGGCGATCTCCTACTATGTCGTCGGACTGTTCGGTTATCTCGCCAAGGCGGTCAGCCATGAGCTGCCGATCGATCCAGGACTTTTGACCGGGCTCGCGGTCCCCTTTGCCGTTGCCGGCGTGTGGTTGATCGTGCGCCGTATCCGCCGCCATCATGAGGAAGGCGAACACAAGTAACTCTGAGCGCGGATCTCGATCCGCCTACTGCTCCCAGTAGGGGATCGGCCCGTAGAGTCCGGCCAGGTAGTCGATGAAGAGGCGCACCTTGGCCGGCAGGAACTGGCGGCTCGGATAGACCGCCGAAAGCGTTAGCTGCTTGGAGCCCTCCCATTGCGGCAGCACCTGTACCAGTTGGCCGCTGCGCAGTTCCGGGCCGATGTCCCAGGTGGAGCGCAGCGCAATGCCGGCCCCGGCGATGACGGCGGCGCGCACGATCTCCGAGGAGTTGGTAACGAGCGGCCCCTCCGGGTGCCACACCAGTGCGCCCTCCGGTCCTTCGAGCTTCCAGTTGTCGTTGTTGTGCGCCGGCAGGCAGAGGTGGTTGGCGAGGTCGCCGATCTCCTTCGGCGCGCCGTTGCGGGCGATGTAATCCGGCGAGGCGCAGAGCAGACGGCGCACGGGTGCCAGCTTCCTTGCTACGAGCGACGAGTCCACCAGTTCGCCGATCCGAACCGCCATGTCGAACCCGTCGGCGACGATGTCGGTGAACTCGTCCGTCAGCACGATGTGCAGCTTCAGGTCCGGATGGTCCTTCATGAATTTCGTCAGATGCGGTGCGATATGCATGCGGCCGAAGGAGGTGGGGGCGGATATGCGCAAAACCCCCATGGCATGGGAGGACCGGCCCGAGGCATAGGCCTCGGCCTCCTCGATTCCGGTCAGAATGCCGAGCACCCGATCGTAGAAGCCCTGACCCGCTTCCGTCAGCGAGATCTGGCGTGTCGTGCGCTGCAAAAGCCGCGTGCCGAGGCGATCTTCGAGCCTCTTGATACGCTTGGAGATCACAGCTGGGGAAAACCCCAGCGCCCGCCCCGCTGCCGACATACTGCCGGTGGAAACGACCCGTGCAAAAATCTCAAGATCGCCTAAATTCGTCATCAATCGTTGCCATTGTTTCCAAAACGGAAAAGCTCAATAGCATTTGCGAGGGCTCTGTCCTAGTGGTAAAGAAAATGAACCAATCCATGCGCGGCGGGAGGGACTGATGGCGGAGACAATCGGTTTTCTGCAACCGAAACAGGCTGTTATCACCCGGCGCCGCGAGATCGTCGCCGACCTCTCGGACCTCTTGCCCGAGGGCTGCCTGATCAGCGACGAGCGCGGCTTGAAGCCCTTCGAGACCGATGCCTTCATCGCCTATCGCCGCATGCCGCTCGCCGTCGCCCTGCCGGAGACGACAGAGCAGGTGGCCGCCCTTCTCAGATATTGCAGCCGCTACGGCGTTCCGGTCGTGCCGCGCGGCGCCGGCACCTCGCTTTCGGGTGGAGCCATCCCGCAGGAGGACGCGGTCGTCATCGGTCTCTCGAAAATGTCGCGCATTCTCGACATCGACCTTTTCAACCGCACGGCCACCGTCCAGGCGGGCGTTACCAACCTCAACATATCCGAGGCCGTTTCCGCCGACGGCTTCTTTTATGCGCCCGACCCGAGCTCGCAGCTTGCCTGCACGATCGGCGGCAACATCGGCATGAATTCCGGCGGCGCCCATTGCCTGAAATATGGCGTCACCACCAACAATCTGCTCGGCGTGAAGATGGTGCTGTTCGACGGCACCGTCGTCGAGCTCGGCGGCAAGGCGCTGGATGCGGCGGGCTATGATCTGCTCGGTCTCGTCTGCGGCTCCGAGGGCCAGCTCGGCATCGTTGCCGAGGCGACGGTGCGGCTGATCGCCAAGCCGGAGGGAGCCCGTCCGGTGCTTTTCGGTTTTTCCTCTTCGGAAGCGGCCGGCGCCTGCGTCGCCGATGTCATCGGTTCCGGCATCATCCCGGTCGCGATCGAGTTCATGGACAAGCCGGCGATCGAGATCTGCGAAGCCTTCGCCCATGCCGGCTACCCGCTCGATGTCGAGGCGCTCTTGATCGTCGAGGTCGAGGGCTCCGAGCCGGAGATGGATGCGATGCTCGCCAGCATCGTCGCGGTCGCACGCCGCCATGGGGTGGCGACGATCAAGGAATGCCAGACGGCCATGGAAGCGGCGGCGATCTGGAAGGGCCGGAAATCCGCCTTCGGCGCCACCGGTCGCATCGCCGACTATATCTGCATGGATGGCACCGTGCCTCTCAGCCAGCTGTCGCATGTGCTCGCCCGCACCGGCGAGATCGTCGCCAGCTACGGCCTTCGCGTCGCCAATGTGTTCCACGCTGGCGACGGCAACATGCATCCGCTGATCCTCTACAACATCAACGACCCCGACGATGCGGCGCGCGCCGAGGCCGCCGGCAACGATATCCTGAAGCTCTGCGTCGATGCCGGCGGCTGCCTGACCGGCGAACACGGCGTCGGTATCGAAAAGCGCGACCTCATGCTGCATCAATACACACAGACCGACCTCGACCAGCAGATGGCGGCGCGTGCCGCCTTCGATCCGCAATGGATCCTGAACCCGTCCAAGGTCTTCCCGCTCGAAGGGCGTCCCGCCGCATGATCGTGCATTTCGAACCGGCCAGCGAAGAGGGGATTGCGACCGTCGTTCGCGCGATGGCGGCAGACAGGGCCTCGCTCGCGGTGATCGGCGGCAACACGCGCGCCGGCCTCGGCAATCCCGTGCGCGCCGACCGGGTGCTGTCGACGCGCCGCTTGTCGGGCATCGTCAGCTACAATCCCGCCGAGATGACGATCACCGCGCTTGCGGGGACGCCGCTGCGCGAGATCGAGGCGGCGCTCGCCGAAAACCGGCAGATGCTCGCCTTCGAACCCATGGACCATCGGCCGATTTTCGGCTCGTCGGGAGAACCGACGATCGGCGGGGTCTTTGCCGCCAATGTGTCCGGCCCCAGGCGCTACGTCTCAGGGGCCGCTCGCGACAGCCTGCTCGGCGTGCGCTTCGTCAACGGCGGGGGCGAGGCGATCAAGGCCGGCGGTCGGGTGATGAAGAACGTCACCGGCCTCGATCTGGCCAAGCTTCTGGCCGGCTCGCACGGCACGCTCGGCATCCTCACCGAAGTCACCTTCCGCGTGCTGCCGCTGCCGCCGGCGGCCGAGACCATTGTGGTCTCCGGCCTCAACGATGCCGAAGCCGCGGCCGTCATGGCCGAGGCGATGGCGCAGACGGTGGAAGTTTCCGGTGCCGCGCATCTGCCGGAAAGCGTGCGTGGACGGTTCCTCGAAGGCAGTCTTCCGGACGGCGCCGCGACGGTCCTCAGGCTCGAAGGGCTGGAGGCGTCGGTCGCGCTCCGGGCCGATAAGCTGGCGAAGGCGGTCGGCCGCTTCGGTGCGGTGACGCGGCTCGATGCGTCGCAGACATCGACGCTCTGGGCTGAAATTCGCGACGTCAAACCCTATGCCGACGGTACGAAGAAGCCGCTCTGGCGCGTGTCCGTCGCCCCGTCGCTCGGCCATCAGCTGGTGGCGGCGCTCCGGCTGCAGACCGGGGTCGACGCCTTCTACGACTGGCAGGGTGGCCTCGTCTGGCTGCGCATGGAGGCCGATCCCGAAGCGGAGCTCGTGCGCCGCTACATCAAGGTTCTCGGCGGCGGCCACGCGACCCTCGTCAGGGCGGAGGACGCCTATCGCGCCGCCATTCCTTCGTTTGAACCACAACCCTTGGCCGTGGCACAATTGAGCGAGCGCGTCCGCGCGAAGTTCGATCCGCACCGGATCTTCAATCCCGGCCGCATGGCCGCGATTTCCTGAGCGCCTGCGCAAGGGAACAGGAGAAACAAGCATGAGCGACAAAGGTCCGCAGACGCCGTTCTCCCGGGAGACCGATCGCTGGCTGGAACCGGGCAAGATCAATGTGCAGGTGATCTATGTCCTTTATCTCGTCGGCTTTGCCGTGGGGATCACGCCGATCATCGGCGTGGTCATGGCCTATCTCAATCGCGGCAAGGGCGCGCCCTGGGTCCAGACGCACTATGTCTGGGCGATCCGGACCTTTTGGATCTCGCTGTTGTTCCTGTTGATCTCGCTGTTGCTGACGGTGGTGCTGGTCGGCATCCTTGGCTTCATCGCCACCGCCGTCTGGATCGTCGTGCGCTGCGTCGTCGGCCTGCAGAGGGCGGCGCGCGAAGAGCCGATCACCAACCCTGAAAGCTGGATGGTCTAGGCCGCCAGGTAGCAGGAGACGGCGGAAGTCGAAATCAGAATGTTGCATCGACCGAGGCGCGCTGCGCCCGGTTCCGCAGACGAAGAGTGGAGTTCGCACTTGCAGACCAATTTCACCCCCGCGCAGCTCGCCGATCCGCATGTGGCCGAATCCGAGGCCATCCTGCGCAAGTGCGTGCATTGCGGCTTCTGCACCGCGACCTGTCCCACCTATGTGACGCTCGGCGACGAGCTCGATAGCCCGCGCGGGCGCATCTACCTCATCAAGGACATGCTGGAGAACGACAGGGCGGCCGACAAGGAAACGGTCACCCATATCGACCGCTGTCTGTCGTGCCTGGCCTGCACCACCACCTGTCCCTCCGGGGTCGATTACATGCACCTCGTCGACCATGCGCGCGTGCATATCGAAAAGACCTATAGGCGGCCGTTCAAGGACCGGCTGGTGCGTTCGGTGCTCGCGGCAGTGCTGCCCTATCCCCAGCGGTTCCGCCTGTCGCTGAAGGCGGCCGGTCTTGCCCGGCCCTTCGCGGGGCTGATGAAGCGCATGCCGCTGCTGAAAACCTTTGGCGTGATGCTCGATCTGGCGCCGGGCTCGGTGCCGGAGCCCTCGGCTTCGGCCATCCCCGGCGTTCATTCGCCCAAGAACAAACGTGTCGGCCGGGTGGCGCTTCTTTCCGGCTGTGCCCAGCCGGTGCTGAAGCCGGAGATCAACGAGGCGACGATCAGACTGCTGACGCGCTTCGGCGTCGAGGTGGTCGTCTCGAGCGGGGAAGGCTGCTGTGGCGCCCTGGTGCATCACATGGGGCGCGAGAACCAGGCGCTCGAAGCCGCCCGCCGCAATGTCGATGCCTGGCTCAAGGTTGCCGACGAGGGTGGGCTGGATGCCATCGTCATTACCGCTTCGGGCTGCGGCACGACGATCAAGGACTACGGCCACATGCTCAGGCTCGATCCTGACTATGCGGAAAAGGCTGCGCGGGTCTCTGCACTGGCAAAAGACATCACCGAGTATCTGGCGACCCTCGACCTGCCCGAACAGGAGGCGCGGGGCATGACGCTCGCCTATCATTCCGCCTGCTCGATGCAGCACGGCCAGAAGATCACAACAGCGCCGAAGCAGCTTCTGAAGCGTGCCGGTTTTCTTGTCCGCGATCCGGCCGAAGGGCACCTCTGTTGCGGTTCGGCCGGAACCTACAACATCCTGCAGCCGGAAATCTCGGCGAAGCTGAAGGCCCGCAAGGTCAGGAATATCGAGGCGACCAAGCCCGATGCGATCGCGACCGGCAATATCGGCTGCATCACCCAGATCGCCAGCGGCACCAAAATCCCCATCCTGCATACGGTCGAATTGCTCGACTGGGCCTATGGCGGGGCGAAGCCTGAGGGGCTCTGAAGCAAACGAAAAGGCCGGCCACCTTTCGGGAGCCGGCCTTTTTCATTGGATCGGTATTCCAGCGTATCAGCCGCCAAAGATCTGGCGGAAAATATCGACGCCGCGATCGTCGAAATAGGTATCGCCGGCCTTGCTGCCGGGGCCGATGACGATGACCTTGGTGCCGACGTCGGCGCGGTCGTAGAGATGCTCCACGTCCTCGTTCATCATGCGGATGCAGCCGGACGACATGTTCTGGCCGATGGTCCAGGGCTGGTTGGTGCCGTGGATACGGAAGATCGTGTCGCGGCCGCCCTTGTAGAGATACATGGCGCGGGCGCCGAGCGGGTTGTCGATGCCGCCTTCCTGGGTGATCGGCAGGATGCGGCCCTTGGCGGCCTCGCGGCGGCGCATTTCCGCCGGCGGCGTCCAGGTCGGCCATTCGGCCTTGCGGCCAACCTTCACGACACCCGACCAGCCGAAGCCGTCACGGCCGACGCCGATGCCGTAGCGCGTCGCGCGGTTCGGGCCGTCGATGTAGTAGAGAAACTTGTTGTTGGTATCGACGATGATCGTGCCGGGGGCTTCGTCGGTGCGGAAGCGAACCTTGGTGCGCCAGTATTGTTTTGCCGGCTTCTTCGGAGTGGCCACGAGTACAATGTCTGACGACTGGACCTTGGGGCCTGCGACCGGTGCCGGCGTGAAAGCCGAGGCGCTGGCGGCCACAAGAATAGTGCTGGTCGCAAGCGCGATTGCGACCACTTTGCTGGCATGACGCTTCATTTACGATTCCCTCTAAACCCTCGTTGCAGGCAGGCTATGCAAAACGCATCGAAGTTCAAGCCCGCGATACATCCGGTAGATCAAACGTGATCACAAAACTTGCCTGTCCTTACGCTGCTGTTGCCTGAAAATCACGCATAGGCAACAGCAACACGGGTGAGGAGAGGGGAATATTCTATGCAGTGCTGCAATTAGATGACGATAACCTTCGTGCCCACTTTCACGCGCTCGTAAAGATCGACAACGTCTTCGTTGCGCATGCGGATGCAGCCGGAGGAAACGGCATAGCCGATCGTCCAGGGCGCGTTGGTGCCGTGGATGCGGTAGAGCGTCGAGCCGAGATACATGGCGCGTGCGCCGAGCGGATTTTCCGGGCCGCCGTCCATGCGCGCCGGCAGGTAATGGCCCTTGGCCGCCTCGCGGGTGATCATCTCCTGCGGCGGCGTCCAGCTCGGCCATTCCGCCTTGCGGGTGACCTTGTGGGCGCCGGCCCATTCGAAGCCCGGCTTGCCGACACCGACGCCATAGCGCCGTGCCTCACCGTTGCCGGTCACCAGATAGAGGAAGCGGTTGTTGGTATCGATGACGATCGTGCCCGGCTTTTCCTTGCTCTCATAGGCGACCGTCTGCGGCAGGTACTGCGGGTCGAATTTCGATTTCACCGGCCGCTGGGCGCGCATGGCATTGGCGGGCTGGATCAGCGGATTGACGGCGCGGCGCTTGACCTGGGGTTTCGCGACCTGTCCCTGCTGATAATACTGTTTTCGGGTGGCCTGCGGAATCTGCTGCCGGTAGATCACCTGCCGCGCCCGGGGCTGCTGCCCGCCGAGCTGCATCACCCAGGGGGCGGTGAGGTCGGGACTGACGACGACGGGCGGCCTGTTCTGATACCGGTCCTGTGCTGCGGCCGGGCCGGCCACGAGGGTCAGAAGAGAGGCGGCTATAAGAAGAGAATTTTTCAACATCGGACGGACTCGCTACCTTTCGCCGAAAATCACTGAAGGGGGCGCAGTCTGCCGGTGAGCGGAACGCTCGAACGGACGGTTTGCGCCTTGGCAATGGCGCGATCGTGTCATTTGGAGGGCGACGGAATAGTAAATGGCGCCTCGCTAAAAGGCGGCGGCGCCGATAAAGCTTTGGGTAGGGTTATCCGCTGCTTTAGGAATCTGGTTTGCAAATGGTAAAGGCAGGAAAATGAGCAGGATGGAGCAAAGAGGGCAATGACGGCCAAGGGCATTGTGATCGGTGAGGACGGATTTCTGCGCTGCGCCTGGCAGGGCAATCTCGACGATTATCGTCGCTATCACGACGAGGAATGGGGGCGTCCCGTCACCGACGACCGCCGGCTCTTCGAGAAGATCTGCCTGGAAGGCTTCCAGTCCGGCCTGTCGTGGCTGACGATCCTGCGCAAGCGGGAGGCGTTTCGCGCCGCCTTTGCCGGCTTCGATTTCGACGCGGTCGCAAAGTTCGGCGACGCGGATATCGAACGCTGCCTTGCCGATACCGGCATCGTGCGCCACTGCGGCAAGATCGTCTCGACGATCAACAATGCCCGTCGCGCCCAGGACTTGAGGCAAGAGTTCGGTTCGCTGGCGGCCTATTTCTGGTCCTTTGAGCCCCAGGCGGCCGAGCGTCCGCATGTGGTGACCTATGAGACGATCGTCGCCAATCCGACGACGCCGACCTCGACCCGCATCTCCAAGGATCTGAAGAAGCGCGGCTGGACCTTCGTCGGCCCGACGACGGTCTACGCCTTCATGCAGGCCATGGGCCTCGTCAACGATCACATCGAAGGCTGCCATTGCCGGGCGGTCGTCGAGGAACTGCGCGGCAAGCTTGCAAGGCCCCGGGCTCGCGTTGCCTGATGGGCGATCCGTCGCCGGCTTGGCGACGGTGTTTCCTGGCGGCGGAGAGATTGCGGTTTAGCCGCCGTTCTTGGCGAGCCACTCCTTCATCGTCCTGATCTCGCCTTCCTGCGCCTTGATGACGTCCTCAGCCAGCTTGCGCAGGGTTTCATCCTTGCCGTATTCGAGTTCCACCTTGGCCATGTCGATCGCGCCCTGATGGTGGGCGATCATGCCGCGCACGAAGTCGATATCCGCCTTGCCGGTGTAGGTGATGTCCATGTCCTTGTGCATGCGGGCATTGGCTTCGGCAAAGGCCTTGCTCGAAGCCGAGCTGTCGCCTTTCGGCGCCGCGGCCTCGGTCGCCCCATGGTGCATGCTGCCGTGCCCGGTGTCTTCGGCCATTGCGGGAAAGCCGAGGCAGGCGGAAAGCGCGAGTGCGGCGATCAGCGGTTTCAGCGACATGGTGTTTCCTTCCTTATCTGATGTCTCGCGCCAAGAGGCCGGCCGTGGCCGGCTCCTTGGCACTCCATCAATCTAGGGAAGGGGTGGCTGCGGATTCAACCCGTCCGTTCAGGCGTCAAGCGCCGGACGCTCGCGCGGAAAGGCGAAAATGCCCTGCAGCATGTTTTCGCCGGTGGACGCGTCGAGCAGCGACCGGCCGACGCAGAAGAGCTGTGCCGCCTTCAAGGCTGGCGACCGCACGAGCGCCGTGAAGCAGAACGACGATGGCGACGCGGTTGCCTGCTCGAGGATGTTGAGCACGGTCGCGCGATCCCGGCCGTCATAGGCGCGCACCAGATCGACGATACCGCAGGATTGGGTGGAAGCGCCAAGCAGGGCGGCGGTTCGCTGGCCGAGATGAAAGACGCCGCTGGCCAGATCGCAGCGCCATGTCTCGACGAAATAGTCGCTTTCATCGAGGTGGTCCATCCAGGCCGAATGCGCCCCGAGATGCCCGGGTTGGATGGCTCCCGAGCCAGGTGTCATGAACCTCAACATGATGCCCTTCTTCTCGCCGCACGGACGCGATGTCTCGTCGGCGGAGTCCGTCACTGCCGCAAGGCGGTTCGATGCGTTGTTTGCCATTGGAGTGCTTCCGGATGCAGTCATTGCATTGAGAACTCGTTTGCGGGTATTCGGTCCTTAGCCGCGAAGATAGCCGATCACCGGTGTGGGCGGAACGTCATCGATCGGGCAGGTGATAAACTTTTAGTGATTGTATATCGCCTAATGCGTCTTATGGTTGAGGTCAAGTCCTCGCTGGTGCGTCGCGATGCGATGCGTAGATCCCGACGACGTGAAGTCCATCCGCGTCCGGCTTGAGCGCAAAGCTCCTGCGTATGGCCCGGGCGAACGGTTTGCACGGTGCAAACCCTTGCCGCCCCCCACTTGATCCGATAGGGAAAGCAGCCAACACGAGACAGTCCGGAATGCTCCCATGACCGAGAAACAGAAGAAACCGCAGAAGCTCAAGGCGCGTCTTCCGCGCGGCTTCGTCGATCGCTCCGCCGCCGATATCCGTGCGACGGACGAAATGATCGGCAAGATCCGGGCGGTCTACGAGCACTATGGTTTCGATCCGGTCGAAACGCCGCTGTTCGAATATACCGACGCGCTCGGCAAGTTCCTGCCCGACAGCGACCGGCCGAACGAGGGCGTCTTTTCGCTGACGGACGACGACGACCAGTGGATGTCGCTGCGCTACGACCTGACCGCGCCGCTCGCCCGTCACGTCGCCGAGAACTTCAACGAGATCCAACTGCCGTTCCGCACCTATCGCGCCGGCCATGTCTTCCGCAACGAGAAGCCGGGACCGGGCCGCTTCCGCCAGTTCATGCAGTTCGATGCCGATACGGTCGGTGCCGCCGGCGTCCAGGCGGATGCCGAAATGTGCATGATGATGGCCGACACCATGGAAGCCCTTGGCATCGCGCGTGGTGACTACGTGATCCGCGTTAACAACCGCAAGGTTCTCGACGGCGTCATGGAGGCGATCGGCCTTGGCGGCGACGACAAGGTCAATGCCCGCCTGACGGTGCTGCGCGCCATCGACAAGCTCGACAAGTTCGGCCCAGAAGGCGTCCGGCTCTTGCTCGGCGAAGGCCGCAAGGATGAGAGCGGCGACTTCACCAAGGGCGCTGGCCTCAGCCCCGAGCAGATCGACAAGGTGCTCTTCTTCGTCGGCATCAAGGACTATGCGGAAAGCGCCGCCGATCTCGCAGCCCTCGTCACCGGTACGTCCAAGGGCGGCGAAGGCGTCGAGGAACTGAACACGATCCGCAGCCTCGTCTTGAGCGCCGGCTACGAGGCCGACCGCATCAAGATCGATCCTTCGGTCGTTCGTGGTCTCGAGTATTACACCGGCCCGGTCTTCGAGGCCGAACTGCAGTTTGCCGTCACCAACGAGAAGGGCGAGAAGGTCGTCTTCGGTTCGGTTGGCGGCGGTGGACGCTACGACGGTCTCGTTTCGCGCTTCATGGGTCAGCCGGTGCCGGCAACCGGCTTCTCGATCGGCGTTTCCCGCCTGATGACGGCGCTGAAAAATCTCGGCAAGCTCGGTGCCTCGGATGTGCTCGCCCCTGTTGTCGTCTGCGTCATGGACCGCGACATCGACAGCATGGGCCACTACCAGCGTTTCGTGCAGCAGCTGCGCCATGCCGGCATCCGCGCTGAAATGTACCAGGGCAACAAGAAGAACTTTGGCGACCAGCTGAAATATGCCGACCGCCGCGGCTCGCCGCTCGCCATCATCCAGGGCGGCGATGAGCGCGCTGCCGGCCTCGTGCAGATCAAGGATCTGATCGAGGGCAAGCGCCTGTCGGGTGAGATCGAGGACAATGCGGCCTGGCGCGAAGCGCGTGTGGCCCAGGTTTCCGTGCCCACGGCCGAACTGGTCGAGAAGGTGCGTGAGATGCTGGCCGCACAGGCCGAGGATCGGGCAAGGGGCTGACGGTCATGGCCCTCATCAACCTGCCTGTCTTTGCCGACGAACTGCTTGCCGACTTCGAAAGCCTCGGCACCCTGCGCGTCGACACCCCGGTGATCCAGCCGGCCGAGCCGTTCCTCGCCATGGCCGGCGAGGATCTGCGGCGCCGGATCTTCATGACCGAGAGCGAGACCGGCGAGAGCCTCTGCCTGCGCCCCGAATTCACCATTCCCGTCTGCCTGCGCCATATCGAGGCGGTCACCGGCACGCCCAAGCGCTACGCCTATCTCGGTGAGGTCTTCCGCCAGCGCCGCGAAGGCGGCAACGAGTTCTACCAGGCCGGCATCGAGGACCTTGGCGATACCGACACGGCGGCAGCCGATGCGCGCGCCGTTTCAGACGCGATGCGCATCGTCGCCAACCGGCTGCCGGGCCGGCACCTCAGCGTGACGCTTGGCGACCAAGCCGTGTTCGAAGCCGTTGTCGGCGCTTGCGGTCTGCCCGCCGGCTGGCAGAAGCGGCTGATCCACGCCTTCGGCGACCAGAAGCATCTGCAGAAGCTCTTGACCGAACTGGCGCATCCGCGGACGGTCGGCGTCTTCGGTCCCGAAGTGGTACGGCTGTCGATGGATGGCCTGCTTGAGGACGAGGACCGTCTCGTCGCTCATGTCGCCGCAACGATGGAAGCGACCGGCTACTCGACCAATGCCAGCCGCTCGCCTGAGGACATCGCGCGCCGGCTGAAGGAGAAGATGGAACTGGCGAACACGCGGCTCGACCGCAGGACGCTGGATCACGTCGCCGCGTTCCTGGCGCTCGACGTACCGCTTGCCGATGCACCCGCCGCACTCTTCGCCTTCGCGCAGAAATCCGGCCTCAAGATCGATGATGCGCTTACCCGCTTCGATGCCCGTGTCTCGGCACTTTCCAAGACCGGTGCCGAGATCGGCGCCATTCGCTATCGTTCGGCTTTCGGTCGTCCGCTCGACTATTACACCGGCCTCGTTTTCGAGGTCGAGCTTGCCGGCTCGCATGCTGTTCTCGCCGGCGGCGGCCGCTTCGACCGGCTGCTGACCCTGCTCGGCGCCCGCGAGCATATCCCGGCCGTCGGCTTCTCGCTCTGGCTCGACCGCATCGAAAAGGCGATTGCCTCTGAAGGGGGCGCTCAATGACCATCACCATCGCGCTGCCGTCCAAGGGGCGGATGAAGGATGACGCTTCGGCGATTTTCGAACGCGCCGGAATGAAGATCGTCGCCGTCGGCAACGACCGTTCCTATCGCGGCCGGGTCGAAGGCGCCGACGATGTGGAGATCGCGTTCCTCTCGGCGTCGGAAATTTCGCGCGAACTCGGCAACGGCTCGATCGATTTCGGCGTTACCGGCGAGGATCTGGTGCGTGAAGGGCTTGCCAATGCGGATGCCCGCGTCGAGTTCTGTGCCCGCCTCGGCTTTGGCCATGCCGATGTCGTCGTCGCCGTGCCGGAGGTCTGGTACGACGTCGACACCATGGCCGACCTCGGCGACGTCGCCGCCGATTTCCGCGCCCGCCATGGCCGCCGTCTGGCGATCGCCACCAAATACTGGCGGCTGACGCAGAACCATTTCTCGGGCAGCCACGGCATCCAGCTCTACCGCATCGTCGAGAGCCTCGGCGCCACCGAGGGAGCACCGGCGTCCGGGTCGGCCGACATCATCGTCGACATCACTTCGACCGGTTCGACACTGAAGGCAAATCATCTGAAGATCCTGACCGACGGCGTGATCCTGCGTTCCGAGGCCTGCCTGGTGCGGGCACGTAAGGCGGCCCATGACGGTGATCCGGTCGTGGCAAGGATTATCGCGGCCGTTCGTGGCGTTGTCTGACGCTGCGAACGGGGCAGGGCAGGTTTCGGCGTGTCTGGTGGCCATGCGGTTACAAAAATAAAGTAGGGCCCTCAAAAGGCGAGCCCTCCGCTCCTATGTAAGTCATGCGCACGGCGTCCTTGCCGTATCCCGCTGTTCCGTTCCAGGAGACCTTCATGGCCGATCTGTCCGCCTTTCCGATCACCAAGCGTTGGCCGGCGAAAAACCCTGACATCATCCAGCTGTATTCGCTGCCGACGCCGAACGGCGTGAAGGTTTCGATCGCGCTCGAAGAGCTGGGCCTGCCCTACGAACCGCACCGCATCGCCTTTGACACCAATGATCAGAAATCGCCGGAGTTCGTCTCGCTCAACCCGAACGGTCGCATTCCCGCGATCATCGACCCCAACGGTCCGGATGGAAAGCCGATCGGTCTGTTCGAGTCCGGGGCGATCCTGATCTATCTGGCCGAAAAGACCGGCAAGCTGCTGCCGGTCGATGCGGCGGCTCGCTACGAGACGATCTCCTGGGTTATGTTCCAGATGGGCGGCGTCGGCCCGATGTTCGGCCAGTTTGGCCATTTCTTCAAGTTTGCCGCCGACAAGGTCGCCAACAATTCCTATCCCGTCGAGCGCTACCGCGACGAGGCGAGGCGTCTGCTTGGCGTACTCGAAGCGCGCCTCGAAGGACGGCAATGGCTGATGGGCGACGACTACACGATCGCCGACATCGCCACCTACCCTTGGGTCGAAGGCGCCCGCCGGTTTTATGGTGGCGCCGAGGTGCTCGACTACAAGAGCTTTCCGAACGTGATGGCCTGGGTCGAGCGCGGCCTGTCGCGTCCGGCGGCTCTAAAGGACATGGACGTGCCGTGCAAGGAATAGCAATCCTTGTTGCCCTGTGCCTGAGTTGACGAAGCGCAGGCGCAAGGCTAGGCCTTGTTGTACAGACGATTAAAAGCAGGTGGGAAGCGTGTCGGGAAGGCTTGTTGTTGTTGGAGGCGGTCAGGCCGCCTTTGCTCTGGTTGCGAAGCTGCGCGCGCTGAAGGACGAGCGGCCGATCACGATCGTCGCCTCCGAGGCAAGCCTGCCATACCAGCGCCCGCCGCTCTCGAAGAAGTACCTGTTGCGCGAGATGAGCCTCGACCGGCTGCTCTACCGGCCCGAAGCCTGGTACGGCGAGCACTATGTCGATGTGCGCCTCGAAACGACAGTGACCGGGCTTGATCGCGCCGGCAAGCGCGTCTCGCTCAGCGACGGCACGTCGCTCGATTACGAGGTGCTGGCCTTTGCCACCGGCGCGACGCCACGGCGGTTACCGGCTTCCGTCGGCGGCGATCTTAATGGCGTCTTCGTCGTGCGCGACTTTAGGGATGCCGACCGCCTCGCCGAGGAGATGAAGCCCGACCGCCGTGCCCTCGTCATCGGCGGCGGTTACATCGGTCTCGAAGCAGCCGCCGTCGCGCGCACTTGCGGCCTCGAAGTCACGGTCATCGAAATGGCCGACCGCATCCTGCAGCGCGTTGCCTCCGCCGCCACCTCAGGTCTTGTACGGGACATTCACAGCAGCCGCGGCGTCGATATCCGCGAGGGCACAGGCCTCAATCGTCTCGTCGGTGAAAATGGCCGCGTGACCGCAGCGGAACTTTCCGACGGCTCGAGCCTGCCGGTCGACGTTGTCATCGTCGGCATCGGCGTCACCGCCAATGATCGCCTTGCGCACGACGCCGGGCTGGATACCGCCGGCGGGATCGTCGTCGACGCGCATGGCCGCACATCCGATCCGGCGGTCTTCGCGATGGGCGATTGTGCCGTTCTTCCCTGGGGGGACCTGCGCATCCGGCTGGAATCGGTACAGAATGCCGTCGATCAGGCCGAAGCGGTCGCCGCCATCCTTGCCGGCAGCGACGCTCCTTACGATCCCAAGCCGTGGTTCTGGTCGGACCAGTACGACGTCAAGCTGCAGATCGCCGGATTTGGTCTCGGTCATGACGAAACTATCGTCAGGCCCGGGCAGCGCGAAGGCAGCGTGTCGGTCTGGTACTTCAAGCAGGGGCGGTTGCTGGCCGTCGATGCGATCAATGACGCCAAGGCCTATGTCACCGGCAAGAAGCTGCTCGAAACCGGCATCAATCCCGATCGCACCGTCATTGCCGACCCGCAATCAGACCTCAAGGCGTTGCTGGCGCAGCCTTAAGCCGCCGACCCACGCCTGGCAGCGCTGCGTGCCCACTGCAACTTGCAGGTGGCGCCGCTTCAAAATTCATTAACGACGAAATCACTGTCTTGCCGGGCAATTGCCCGGCGGAGCGACGATTTATCACTTCCTTAAGTCACCTGACGCCAACACAGGTCGCTTAACTGGAGGCGAGAGGTCTCGTTTCCCGGCAGTTTTTATTTAGGCGATTGGCGATGTTCAAGGTTCTTACATGCCTGGTGGTGGAGCATAATCCCAGACTGGTCGTTTTGGCAGCGCTTGTCTGCTTCCTTGCGAGCTACGGAGCGGTTACGCTTCTGCAGCGTGCCCGCGGTTCCTCCGGCAAGGCAAAGGCGATCTGGGCAACGGCTGCGGGCATCGCCAGCGGCTTCGGCATCTGGGCGACCCACTTTATCGCCATGCTCGCCTATGACCCCGGCGTCGTCCTCGGTTACCAGATGGACCTCACCGGCCTGTCGCTGGCGGTTGCCATCATCCTGACCACGACAGCCCTGTTGATCGCGACCCATGTCCAGGACCGCCTCGGCTGGATTGTTGGCGGGTTCGTTCTCGGCGGCGGCGTCGCCTGCATGCATTTTCTTGGCATGGCGGCGCTCGACGTGCCCGGCAGCATCCGCTGGGATGCGACGCTGGTCGTCACCTCCGTGGTTGCCGGCTCGTTGTTCGATATCGCTGCCCTGCACATGATCGCTCGCGTCGGCAAACCGCTGAAGGCGAAGGTTCTGGCCACCTTGCTGATGACGCTCGGGATCGTCGCGCTGCATTTCACGGCCATGGGCGCAGTAACGATCGAGGCCGACCTGCTCTCTACGACCGATAGCGGCATGATCCAGCCGCACTTGCTTGCCTTCGTCATTGCCGGGACCGCCTTCTTCCTGCTGTCGATGGTGCTGATTGCCGCCGGCTTCGCTCATCACGCCGAGCTTTCCGCCGCGGCGGCGGAACGCGAATTCGCCCGCTTCGTGCGCAGCGTAAAGGACTATGCGATCTACATGCTCGACACCGACGGCCGCGTCGCGAGCTGGAACGCCGGCGCCGAGGCCAACAAGGGCTATAGCGCCGAGGACATCGTCGGCAAGAATTTCGCCTGCTTCTACTCGCAGGAGGATCAGCGAGACGGGGTGCCGCAACGGGCACTCGAGGTGGCGCTCGCAGACGGAAAGTTCGAAAACGAAGGCTGGCGCTACCGCAAGGACGGGTCGCGCTTCTGGGCTCACGTGGTGCTCGACCCGTTCATGGACGACGACGGCAAGCACGCCGGTTTCATCAAGATCGTCAAGGACATCACCAAGGCGAAGCTGGACGCCGACCGCATCACCGAGGTCAGCAACAATCTCGATGTCGCGCTCGAAAACATGTCGCAGGGTATCTGCCTGTTCGACAGCGGCGACCGGCTGTTGCTGTCGAACCGACGCTGCCGCGAGATCTTCGGCTTCTCCGAGACGCTCGCCGGCCAGGGGCTGACCTTCCGCGAAATCCTCGACATCGTCTTTGCCCGCATCTACACCGATCCGGAGATGGCGCGGGCCAAGGCCGAGGAACTCTATCAGAAGCACCGGGTCGAAATGGTCGGCAACGGCGGCGGCGATATCGTCGAGAAGCTGGTCAACGGCCGCTCGATCCTGACCAAGCACCGCACGCTGCCCGACGGCGGCTGGGTCAGCACCTACGAGGACATCACCGAGCGACTGGACACCGAGGAGCAGATTACCTTCCTTGCCCGCCACGACAGCCTGACGGGGCTGCCGAACCGGTTGCAGTTCAGCAGCTACCTCGAAGAGGAACTGGACGCGGCTGCCTGGTTCAACCGCAAGGTCGCGGTCATCGGCATCGACCTCAACAAGTTCAAGGAAGTCAACGACCTGCACGGCCACGCCGCCGGCGATTTCGTGCTGGTGACGATCGCCCAGCGCATGAAGGGCCTGCTGCAGGAAGGCGAGTTCGTGGCGCGCTTTGGTGGCGACGAGTTCGCGGCGGTCAAGCGCTTCGAGGAACTTTCCGAGCTCAACGACTTCCTGCGCCGGATCGAGAAGAGCCTGCACGAGGAAATGCGCTTTGGCGATTTCGAGCTCAAGTCCGGCGGCAGCATGGGCGTCGCTATCTATCCGCAGGATGCGGAGACGGCCGATACGCTGATCAACAATGCGGACCTTGCCATGTACCGGGCGAAGGCTGCGCTCAACCAGACCGTCTGCTTCTACGAGGTGTCGATGGACGAGGCCGCCCGCCAGCGGCGCGCCCTTGCCAACGATCTCTGGGACGCGATTGAAAAGAAGCAACTTGCCCTGCACTATCAGGTGCAGAAATCGGTGATGAGCGGCGCTGTCATCGGCTACGAGGTACTCCTGCGCTGGCGCCATCCAGACCGCGGCATGGTGCCGCCGGGCGAGTTTATCCCGCTTGCCGAGGAGTGCGGCGCGATCCTGCCGATCGGCGAATGGGTGTTGCGCGAGGCCTGCCGCGAGGCTGCAGGGTGGGAAAGCAGCCACAAGATTGCCGTCAATCTTTCGCCGGTCCAGCTTGCCAATGGCGATATCGTCAGCCTGGTGCAGGAAGTGCTTGCCGAAACGGGTCTCGACCCGAACCGGCTGGAACTCGAAATCACGGAATCGACGATCATCGACGACAAGGAGCGGGCGCTGCTGACGCTGCGGCAGATCAAGGAGCTCGGCGTCACGATCGCGATCGACGACTTCGGTACGGGCTACTCGTCGCTTGAGACGCTGCGCTCCTTCCCCTTCGACAAGATCAAGCTCGACCGCAGCTTCATGTGGGAAGTGGAAGGCAGCCCCCAGGCCAAGGCGATCGTGCGCGCTATTCTTGCGCTCGGCCAGAGCCTGTCCGTGCCGGTTCTTGCCGAAGGCGTCGAGACGCAGAAGCAGCTCGACATCCTGCTGGCCGAGGGCTGCGACGAGGCGCAGGGCTATCTGCTCGGGCGCCCGGCGCCGATCACGGTTCTCTTCTCGGGCAAGGACGACGTGGCGGCTGCCTGAGCCTGACGCCCAAGTCTTCACCAACAGCGTTCAGCGCAATCGCCCTTGGGGACGGTTGCGCAACGGCGATATCTGTCGTCGAGAGCCCATACCTGTGGCGGGCGATCGTAGACAGGCTCTACTGGCGCAGCAGTGCGCGGCCCGCGACTTCCACGAGGAAGCGTGGAAAGAAAAAGATGCCGGTGATCATGCCGGAATAGCGCTGTTCGAGGCCGGAGGATTCACCGATGCAGAACAGCGGCTGCTTCTGGCCGGATTCCTCCAGTGCGATCGTCGTCGAAAAACAGAAGGACGAGCAGCTTGTTGCCGCCTGCTCGAACAGTTCGAGCACGTGGTTGCGATCGGCCGGATCGTAGCAGCGCACGAAATTCAGAAGGCCGCATTCGCCGTCGCGCAGGCCATGGATGGCAGCCGCCTTCTCGCCGAGCCGGAACAGGCCTGTCGACAGGTCGCCGGACCACCCCTCCGAGACGCAAAACTGCTCCAGGAATTCATGATGCGAAAGGCCGGGGTGTGGCTGTCCCGGAGAGCCGAGGGGAACGGAATTTGCTCTGGTGATCTTAAACACGGTCTACCCCAGCAGAGTTCCCGGAGCCGCCTTCGACACCCCAGGGAAACGCGTTCCAATGTGCAAATCCGGCCCGACATGACCAATACGAGAGCGCACGCCACATGACATGGGTGTTTCCTCAAGTAGAAAGGTCGATAGATAGTAGTGGGTCTCGCCGACGAACTGATTTCGAAGGAGAGTGTCGGCTTAATTTGCGATTAAATACTTTTATTCTTTAGGTATGGTCTCGAAGAATTTCCGGATGCGCAGCGAATACGAAAAAGCCCTGGCGATTGCCCGCCTGCCTTAAGTCTGCCGCCCAGTCTCCCCTGAATCTTCGCTCACTTGGGGCGCTGTTATAGTTCGTTTTTTTTCGACTTCAACGGTTTTTTGAAGCCTGACTACAACCGATGGATTTTTTTGCGCCGACTGTTCGGCAGATGCTTCACCGGCGGTGAATGGCGTTGATAAAAAACAAGAAAGGCGACCCGAGGGCCGCCTTTCCGATCCGGATGGATCATCTGTTATGAAAGGCTGACGCCTTTATCACATCATGTCCATGCCGCCCGTTCAGCGCGCTTGACGCGCTGAACCGCTCTAGGTGCATGGGCGAAGCTTTATGGACGATGCTGCGATTAAGGCTAACGCCTTATCACATCATGTCCATGCCGCCGGTTCAGCGCGCTTGACGCGCTGAACCGCTCTAGGTGCATGGGCGAAGCTTTATGGACGATGCTGCGATTAAGGCTAACGCCTTATCACATCATGTCCATGCCGCCCATGCCGCCCATGCCGCCCGGCATGCCAGCAGGTGCATCCTTCTTCGGCAGCTCGGCGATCATGGCTTCCGTCGTGACGAGGAGGCCGGCAACCGAAGCTGCGTCCTGAAGGGCGGTGCGAACGACCTTGACCGGGTCGATGATGCCCATGGAGATCATGTCGCCGTATTCGCCGGTCTGGGCGTTGTAGCCGAAGTTGTCCTGGTCCTTGTCAAGGATCTTGCCAACAACGATCGAAGCTTCGTCACCAGCGTTTTCAGCGATCTGGCGGGCCGGAGCCTGCAGAGCGCGACGAACGATGTTGATGCCGGCTTCCTGGTCGTCGTTTGCACCCTTGACGGTGATCTTGACGGAGGAACGCAGCAGGGCAACGCCGCCGCCCGGTACGATGCCTTCCTGAACAGCAGCGCGCGTCGCGTTGAGAGCGTCGTCGATGCGGTCCTTCTTTTCCTTCACTTCGACTTCCGTCGAGCCGCCGACGCGGATGACGGCAACGCCGCCAGCGAGCTTGGCAAGACGTTCCTGCAGCTTTTCGCGGTCGTAGTCAGACGTGGTGTCTTCGATCTGGGCCTTGATCTGGGCGACGCGGCCTTCGATGTCGGCCTTCTGGCCGGCGCCGTCGACGATCGTCGTGTTTTCCTTGGAGATCGAAACCTTCTTCGCACGGCCGAGCATGTCGAGCGTGACGTTTTCGAGCTTGATGCCGAGGTCTTCGGAGATCACGGTGCCGCCCGTCAGGATGGCGATGTCTTCGAGCATGGCCTTGCGGCGGTCGCCGAAGCCCGGAGCCTTGACGGCAGCGATCTTCAGGCCGCCGCGCAGCTTGTTGACGACGAGGGTCGCAAGAGCTTCGCCTTCGACGTCTTCAGCGATGATGAGGAGCGGCTTGCCGGTCTGGACGACAGCTTCGAGAACCGGGAGCATGGCCTGGAGGTTCGAGAGCTTCTTCTCGTGGAGGAGAACGAAGACGTCGTCGAGGTCAGCGACCATCTTTTCCGGGTTGGTGACGAAGTAGGGCGACAGGTAGCCGCGGTCGAACTGCATGCCTTCGACGACTTCGAGTTCGGTTTCGGCGGTCTTGGCTTCTTCAACCGTGATGACGCCTTCGTTGCCGACCTTCTGCATTGCTTCAGCAATGTCGAGGCCGATCTGACGCTCGCCGTTGGCCGAGATCGTGCCGACCTGTGCGACTTCTTCCGAAGTGTTGATCTTCTTGGCCTTGGCCTGGAGATCCTTGACGACTTCGGTGACAGCGAGGTCGATGCCGCGCTTCAGGTCCATCGGGTTCATGCCGGCAGCAACGGCCTTGGCGCCTTCGCGAACGATCGCCTGGGCAAGAACGGTTGCAGTCGTCGTGCCGTCGCCGGCGATGTCGTTGGTCTTCGAAGCGACTTCGCGGACCATCTGGGCGCCCATGTTTTCGAACTTGTCTTCGAGTTCGATTTCCTTGGCAACCGATACGCCGTCCTTGGTGATGCGCGGAGCGCCGAAGGACTTGTCGATGATGACGTTACGACCCTTCGGGCCGAGCGTGACCTTTACGGCGTCAGCGAGGATGTCGACGCCACGCAGCATCTTTTCGCGCGCGGTGCGGCCGAACTTGATTTCTTTTGCAGCCATTAGAGAAAACTCCCGGGCTCATTGCCCATTGGTTGTCATGAAAAGGGGTGAGTGACGGCTGATTAGCCGATGATGCCCATGATGTCGGCTTCCTTCATGATCAGAAGGTCTTCGCCGTTGATCTTGACTTCGGTGCCCGACCACTTGCCGAACAGAACGCGGTCGCCAGCCTTGACGTCGAGAGCAACAACCTTGCCGCTTTCGTCACGGGCGCCCGAACCGACGGCGACGATTTCGCCTTCCTGCGGCTTTTCCTTGGCGGTGTCCGGAATGATGATCCCGCCCTTGGTCTTCTCTTCAGACTCGACGCGACGAACGACGACGCGATCGTGCAGCGGGCGGAAATTGGTGCTTGCCATTAGTCTAATCCCTCGATCAAATGACATTACGGATCGCTGATCGACCCGATGGATGGGTGTTAGCACTCGCTCTTGTCGAGTGCTAGCGATGCCGAGATAAGCCTGGGTATGGGGTGAGTCAAGGATCGGCGCCCAGATTTTTTGCCAGCGGCAGTTGCCTGTGGCGAGCGCATTGGGCGGGGGCGCAGGGCAGCCTAGCGCCATTCTTGGCGAAATGTGGGCGCGCGGCATCGCGAAATGACATGTGCAGGGTTTTGCGGGTGATAACCGCAGCGACGCCAGGCACTGGCCCTGTCAGTGGCAAACTTTGGTAGATGGCACAGGGCCGCTTCCACGGCGCGCGCATGGGCAATGCCGGAATCCGTGGGAGGGCGCGCCTTTTTCAGGCGGCGAGACTTGTATTCTTGTGCCTTCCTTGCCATGCAAGCCGGAAACCGTGTTTGCAGGAAGCCAGGATGGCCGCAAGGATCAACAGTTTTCGCGAAATCGCCAAGCGCTATGATGTCGTCCTGTGTGATGTCTGGGGCGTTCTTCACAACGGTGTGCAGGCCTTTGCGTCCGCCTGTGAGGCGTTGGCCGAGGCGCGCGCCGCCGGACTGACCGTCGTGCTCATTACCAATTCGCCGCGGCCGAGCCCGATGGTGAAGGTCCAGATCCGCAGCCTCGGCGTGCCCGACGAAGCCTATGACAGGATCGTTACCTCGGGCGACGTGACGCGCGCGCTGATCGCCGCTGCGGACAAGAAGATCTTCTTCATCGGCGCCGAGCGCGACCTGCCGCTGCTCGAAGGTCTCGGCACGCAGATCGTTTCCTCCGAGGATGCGGAGACGGTCGTCTGTGCCGGCTTCTACGATGACGAGACCGAAACGCCGGAGCATTACCGTGCCACACTGACGGGTCTCGCCAAGCGCAAGATCCCGTTCATCTGCGCCAATCCGGACCTCGTCGTCGAGCGCGGCCACCGGCTGATCCCCTGCGCCGGCGCCATCGCCAAGCTCTATGAAGAGCTGGGTGGCGAAGCGCGCATTGCCGGCAAGCCCTACATCGCGATCTATCGTGCCGCGCTCAGCGAGGCGAAGGCCGCCCGTGGTGCAATCGACCTCACCCGTGTCATCGCCGTCGGCGACGGCATGCCGACCGACGTCAAGGGTGCGCAAGATGCGGGACTGGATCTGCTCTATATCAGCGCCGGCATCCACGCCCAGGAATACATGAACGAAAGCCGGACCGACGAGGCGAAGCTTGCCGCCTTCCTGAAGAAGGAGGGCGCCTCGCCGAAATACTGGATGCCACGGCTCGCCTGACGGGAAGACGGAGATGACGGTTTTTCATCGCAACGAGACCCGTGACCCGCTTCCGGAGCACTTACGCGGCGGCGTCGTCGCCATCGGCAATTTCGACGGCGTTCACCGTGGCCACCAATCTGTGCTCAATCGTGCGCTGGAAGAGGCGAAATCACGCGGCGTGCCGGCGCTCGTGCTCACCTTCGAGCCGCATCCGCGAACCGTCTTCCGCCCGGAAACTCCGGTGTTCCGGCTGACGCCGGCGCCGCTGAAGGCGCGCATCCTTGAAGGCATGGGCTTCGGCGCCGTCATCGAGTATCCGTTCGACCGGACCTTCTCGCAGCTTTCCGCGTCGGATTTCATCCACCGCATCCTGCTCGAATGGCTGCATGCCTCGCATGTCGTGACCGGCTTCGATTTTCATTTCGGCAAAGGGCGCGAGGGCGGCCCCGCCTTTTTGATGGCGGCCGGCGGCGACAATGGTTTTGGCGTGACGCTCGTCGATGCCTTCCGTGACGAAAACGCATCCGTGATCTCGTCGAGCTATGTCCGTTCTCTGCTCGCAGAAGGCGATGTCTCGCAGGCGGCCGGCATGCTCGGTTATCGCTATCTCGTCGAAGCGGAGGTGATCGGGGGCAAGAAGCTTGGCCGCGAACTCGGCTTCCCCACGGCCAACATGCGGCTCGCGCCCGAAGTGGAGCTGCGCCCCGGCATCTACGCCGTGCGCTTTCGCCGGCCCGACGGTTCGCTTCATGATGGCGTCGCAAGCTTCGGGCGCCGGCCGACGGTCGACAGCGACGGCGAGCCGCTGCTCGAAACCTTCGTCTTCGATTTCTCGGGCGATCTCTACGGCGAGGTCTGCGCCGTGACCTTCTTCGGTCACCTGCGCGACGAACTGAAGTTCGACGGCCTCGATCCGCTCGTGGCGCAGATCCGACAGGACGAGGCCGAGGCCCGCGCGCTGCTCTCCGGCGTCATGCCGCTCGGCGACATCGACCGTAAGCTCAACTTCGCCTGACAAAAGAATCCGGCGTTACCGCGGTGGCGGACCTTTTCAAAAGGCGGAAAACGCCTTAAACAACCGCCCACCATGACCCGGCACCGTCGATTGATCATCGATCAGCGAATTATTGGCCCGGCCTTCCGCGCGCATTAGTCAGCCGGAAGGTCCGGGATTTCGGCGTTTCCGACGCCCCAGTCATCTCTCGATATCGAGCCTATCTCGTATGCGCGACCGTTCGCGCGAAGAAGCGATTGCAAAAACCATGACCGACACCGCTGAAAAGATCGACTATTCCTCGACCCTCTATCTGCCGCAGACGGAATTTCCGATGCGCGCAGGCCTGCCGCAGAAGGAGCCGGAAACGGTGGCCCGCTGGCAGAAGATGGGCCTCTACAAGAAGCTGCGCGCATCGGCTGCCGGCCGCGACAAGTTCGTGCTGCACGACGGCCCGCCCTATGCCAACGGCAACATCCATATCGGCCACGCGCTGAACAAGATCCTCAAGGACGTCATCAACCGCTCGTTCCAGATGCGCGGCTTCGACGCCAACTACGTGCCCGGCTGGGACTGCCACGGCCTGCCGATCGAGTGGAAGATCGAAGAGAAGTACCGCGAGAAGGGCCAGAACAAGGACGAGGTTCCGGTCAACGAGTTCCGTCAGGAGTGCCGTGCCTTCGCCGCCGGCTGGATCCAGGTCCAGGCCGAGGAGTTCAAGCGTCTCGGCATCGAGGGCGACTTCGACAATCCCTACACCACGATGAACTTCCACGCCGAAGCCCGCATCGCCGGCGAACTGATGAAGATCGCCAAGCTCGGCCAGCTCTATCGCGGTTCGAAGCCGGTCATGTGGTCGGTGGTCGAGCGTACGGCACTCGCCGAAGCCGAAGTCGAATATGCCGATGTCGAAAGCGACATGATCTGGGTGAAGTTCCCGGTCACGGAAGGCCCCGAAAGCCTTGCCGGCACCTTCGTCGTGATCTGGACGACCACGCCGTGGACCATCCCCGGCAACCGGGCGATCGCCTTCTCCTCGCGCTACGCCTATGGCCTCTACGAAGTGGCGACCGCCGAGAACGACTTCGGTCCGCAGCCGGGCGAGAAGCTGATCTTCGCCAAGCGACTGGCAGACGAGTCCGCGGCCAAGGCCAAGCTCACCTTCAATTTCGTCCGCGACATCGAGGGTGACGAACTCGCAGCCGTGACCTGCGCTCATCCGCTGCATGGTCTCGGCGGCGGCTACGCCTTCAAGGTGCCGCTGCTCGATGGCGACCATGTCACCGACGATGCCGGCACCGGTTTTGTGCACACGGCACCGAGCCACGGCCGCGAGGACTTTGATGCCTGGATGGACAATGCCCGAGCGCTCGAAGCCCGCGGCATCTCCTCGGCGATCCCGTTCACCGTCGACGACGCCGGTTACTTCACCGCCGATGCCCATGGCTTCGGCCCGGACGCCGAAGGTGGCGCCGGTCGCGTGCTCGACGACAAGGGCAAGAAGGGCGACGCCAATGATCGCGTCATCAAGGCGCTGATCGCTCGTCACGCGCTCTTTGCCCGCGGCCGCCTGAAGCATTCCTATCCGCATTCCTGGCGCTCGAAGAAGCCGGTGATCTTCCGCAACACGCCGCAATGGTTCGTCACCATGGACAAGGCGTTCGGCGATGGCACGACCCTGCGTTCGCGCGCGCTGTCTGCGATCGACGACACCCGTTTCGTGCCGGCCGCCGGCCAGAACCGGCTGCGCGCCATGATCGAGGGACGCCCGGACTGGGTGCTGTCGCGCCAGCGCGCCTGGGGCGTGCCGATCGCGATCTTTGCCGACGACCAAGGCGAGATCCTGATCG
Organism: Ensifer adhaerens; assembly: GCF_002007205.1. GTDB lineage: Bacteria > Pseudomonadota > Alphaproteobacteria > Rhizobiales > Rhizobiaceae > Ensifer > Ensifer adhaerens_D. The sequence continues at coordinate 304,947 of NZ_LAZS01000006.1, read as the reverse complement.
ACGAGGCCGTCAACGCCCGCATCCTCGACGCTTTCGAACTGGAAGGCGCCGATGCCTGGTTCGCCGAAGGCGCCAAGGACCGCTTCCTCGGCAACGACCACGATCATGCCAAGTGGCATCAGGTCATGGACATCCTCGACGTGTGGTTCGACAGCGGTTCGACCCACACCTTCACGCTCGAAGACCGTCCGGACCTGAAGTGGCCGGCCGACGTCTATCTCGAAGGCTCTGACCAGCACCGCGGCTGGTTCCATTCCTCGTTGCTCGAGGCTTGTGCGACGCGCGGCCGCGCGCCCTACAACGCCGTTGTCACCCATGGTTTCACCATGGATGAGAAGGGCGAGAAGATGTCGAAGTCCAAGGGCAACACCGTCACCCCGCAGGAAGTGATGAAGGACGCCGGCGCCGACATCCTGCGCCTGTGGGTCATGACGACGGACTATTGGGAAGACCAGCGCCTCGGCAAGACGATCATCCAGACCAACATCGACGCGTATCGCAAGCTGCGCAACACGATCCGCTGGATGCTCGGCACGCTCGCCCACGACAAGGGCGAGGAGATCGCCTATGCCGAGATGCCCGAACTCGAAAAGCTGATGCTGCATCGGCTGGCCGAGCTCGACCAGCTCGTGCGCGAAGGTTACGACGCCTTCGACTTCAAGAAGATCGCCCGTGCGCTGATCGATTTCTCGAACGTCGAGCTCTCGGCCTTCTACTTCGACGTCCGCAAGGATGCGCTCTACTGCGACGCGCCGTCGAGCCTGCGTCGCCGTGCGGCGCTTGCGGTCATCCGCAAGCTGTTCGATTGCCTCGTGCTGTGGCTGGCGCCGATGCTGCCCTTCACGACGGAAGAAGCCTGGCTGTCGCGCAAGCCCGATGCGGTCTCGGTGCATCTCGAACAGTTCCCGGCGATCCCAGCAGAATGGAAGAACGATGCGCTCGAAGCCAAGTGGGAGAAGATCCGCGCTGTGCGCACCGTCGTCACCGGTGCGCTCGAGATCGAGCGCAAAGACAAGCGCATCGGTTCGTCCCTGGAAGCCGCACCGGTCGTCCACGTTGCCGATCCGGAGCTCCTGAAGGCGCTGGAAGGCCAGGACTTCGCCGAGATCTGCATCACCTCGGGGATCACCGTCGAGGCGACCGATGGTCCGGCCGACGCGTTCCGCCTGGCTGAGGTCGCCAAGGTCAGCGTCGTGCCGAAGCTTGCCGAGGGCCAGAAGTGCGCCCGCTCCTGGCGGATCACGACCGATGTCGGTTCTGACGCACTCTACCCGGACGTGTCGGCCCGGGATGCCGCTGCCTTGCGCGAGCTTGGTTTCAAGGCTTAACGCATTGTTACCGGATGAATTGCACTCCTTGCGTTCATCCGGTAAAACCTGCCCGAAATTTGGCGGATTTCTCCGCCATGGGCGCTTGAGTGGCCGCGCTGACCAGTGGCCGGCTGGAAGGAATCTCATGGAAATGACGCGAGAGTTGCGAGTGTTTGCCAGCGTGGCCGCCATTTTGACGAGCGGCCTGGTGCTTTCGGGCTGCATCGGCGGCCCGACCTATGGCACGGACAAGACCGCCGGCGAACAGCTCATGGACGACCTCGGTAGCGTCGCAAGCTTCGGCCCGCCGAAGCGGGATCCGGTCAAGTACCAGCCGCGTCCGGGCCTCGTGCTGCCGCCGTCGGCACAGCAGGCCTCGCTCGTCGAGCCGCAGAAGTCGCTCGCCAGCCGCGAGGCGAACCCGGAATGGGTCGAATCTCCGGAAGAGGTGCGCAACCGCCTGCGTGAAGAGGCCGACGCCAACAAGAACAACCCGAACTATGTTTCGCCGCTTGCCAAGGCGAGCGCCAACGGCCGCCGGCTCTCCGCGAAGGAGCAGCAGGAAGCCTATCGCGAAGGGCGCAAGATCGAGATGGGCGCCTATTCCGACAAGCGCCGCTTCCTGAGCGACCCGCCGCTCGACTACCGTCGCTTGCCCGAGGGTACCGAGACCGATCTCGGCGAGCCGGAGAAGGACAAGGAGCGCCGCCGCAAGAAGGAAGCGCAGATCAAGAACTCCGGCTCCAAGTGGTATTGGCCTTTCTAAACTCGTTTTCGCCGTTCCATTGAACGGCGAAATGCCTCTCTCCCTTGGATCTATGCAGTTCCGGTCGAAAGCGCGTTTGCTTGGCTGCTGGAACTGTTTGAGAAGCGCGTTAGCCATGACCATCAGCATTCGCGACGCCCGCCCGCAAGACGCCGAAACCATTCTGCGCTTCATCACCGAACTTGCCATCTACGAGAAGGAGCCCGACGCCGTCGAGGCGACGGTCGAGATGCTGCAGGCCTCGCTCTTCGGTCCCGGTGCGATCACCCGCGCGGTGATCTGCGAAAAGGATGGCAAGCCGGCGGGCTTTGCCATGTGGTTCTACAACTATTCGACCTGGCAGGCGCGCAAGGGTCTTTACCTCGAGGACCTTTACGTCACCCCGGATTGCCGCGGCTCCGGCGCCGGCAAGATGCTCTTGAAGCACCTGGCAAGGATTGCCGTCGAAGAAGGCTGCGGCCGCTTCGAATGGAGCGTGCTCGACTGGAATGAGCCGGCGATCCGCGTCTATGAATCCGTCGGCGCCGAGCCAATGTCCGAATGGACGCGCTACCGTCTCTCCGGCGCGGCCCTCGAAAGCTTTGCCGCCGACTGAAGCGATTTCAGGAAATCACGCCGCCGCAGGCGCCAGGGTCGTCTCACCGTTTCCCGGCAAAGAAATCCCTGAGGATATCGGCGGCTTCCCGCTCGGCGAGGCCTGAATAGACATCGGGCGCATGGTGGCAGGTGGGCGAGCCGAAGAAGCGTACGCCGCTGTCGACGGCACCGCCTTTCGGATCGTCGGCGCCATAGTAGAGGCGACGGATGCGCGCAAACGAAATCGCCGCCGCGCACATGGTGCAGGGCTCGAGCGTGACGTAGAGATCAGCGCCCGTCAGCCGCTCGTCGTCGAGCACAGCGGAGGCTTCACGGATCGCGACGATCTCGGCATGCGCGGTCACGTCGTTGAGTTCGCGGGTGCGGTTGCCGGCGCGCGAAATGATCCGGCCGTCGAAAACCACTACGGCGCCGATCGGCACTTCGCCGCGTTCGGCCGCCATCCGGGCCTCTTCAAGGGCCACATCCATGAAGCGTGTCGTCTCAGCCATCGCTCAAACAATAATTTCTCTTAACCCACGGGCCGCGACCTGATAGGACAGCCGCAAAAGGCAGGCAACACAAATGACATCCAAAGACAAGCCCACGCGGCCTGGCGGCAAGTCCGCCGGCCGGGACAAGAAATCGCATTTCGCCGACAAGAAGGGCGCTGCGCCGAAAAAGGCTGCAGGAGCCAAGGCTTCCGGCCCGAAGTCTTTCGGCGCCAAGGGCCCCGGCAGGAGCTTCGACGCAAAGGCGTCTGATCCCAAGGCCGGCGCTTCGCGTCCGGCCCGGGAGCGCCCGGCTGCGGCTGCAGCGGCGGGCGACGAGCCGCAGCGTATCTCGAAGATCCTGGCGCGCGCCGGCGTTGCCTCGCGTCGCGACGTCGAGCGCATGATCATGGAAGGCCGCATCAGGCTCAACGGCGTCATCCTCGACACGCCCGTGGTCAACGCCACGCTCGCCGATGCGATCGAGGTCGATGGCCAGCCGATCCGCGGCATCGAGCGCACGCGCCTCTGGCTCTACCATAAGCCGGCCGGTCTGGTGACCACCAATGCCGACCCGGAGGGACGGCCGACCGTATTCGAGAACCTGCCGGACGAGCTGCCGCGGGTTCTGTCGATCGGCCGCCTCGACATCAACACCGAGGGCCTGCTGCTCCTGACCAACGACGGCGGCCTTGCCCGCGTGCTCGAACTGCCGTCGACCGGCTGGCTGCGCCGCTACCGCGTGCGCGCCCATGGCGAGATCGATCAGGAAGCGCTCGACAAGCTGAAGGACGGCATCGCCGTCGACGGCGTGCTCTACGGCGCCATCGAAGCGACGCTCGACCGCGTCCAGGGTTCGAACGTCTGGATCACGATGGGGCTGCGCGAAGGCAAGAACCGCGAAATCAAGAACGTGCTCGGCGCGCTCGGCCTCGACGTCAACCGCCTGATCCGCATCTCCTACGGCCCGTTCCAGCTCGGCGAACTGCCGGAGGGACATGTCCAGGAAATTCGCGGACGCACGCTGCGCGACCAATTGGGACCGCGCCTGATCGAGGACGCCAAGGCGAACTTCGACGCGCCGCTCTACAACGACCAGGCAGCGACCGTTGCCGGCGATGCGTCGGACGATGATGCCGGCGACACGCGCCGGCCTGAACGTGCCAACCGCTGGGAAAAGCCCGAGGACAAGCGCGAGCGTGCGCTGTCGCGGCTCGACACCCGTCGCGACGATCGCCGTGACGGCGGCCGCAAGGAAGGCCCTCGCGGCAAGGGTGCTCCGCGTGAAGACCGCGGCGACAAGTTCGAGGACCGGCCGAAGCGCGCGCCGGCGCAGCGTGCCCGCACGGCCAACGTCTGGATGGCGCCGGGCGCCCGTCCGCTGAACGACAAGAAGGCGAAACCCGCCGAAGGCGACGCCACCGAAAAGCTCGCCCGTCGCGAACGCCCGGAAGGCGCACCGAAGTCCAAGCGCTACGGCCGCAACAAGGACGGGTTTGCAACGAAGACCACGAGCAAGTTCGACCCCGACCGCAAGGGCGGCGCGCACAGGGACTTCGATCGCGCCGATCGTCCGGCGTCAGTCGCGCCTGTGAAGCGTCGCGACGACGAGGGCGAATGGATCAGCGCCAGCGAGCCTGCCCGTCGCGGCAAGGACGAGGGCCGGGATGGCGGTTTCGGCCGGCGCAAGTCGGGCGATGCGGGTGACCGCAGGTCGCGCGATCACGGTGACCGTCCTGCGCGCCGTGACGGCGGCGACCGTCCGGCCCGTTCCGAAGGCGGACAGCGCAGCTTCTCCGACAAGCCTCGGTTCCCCCGCGCGGATGGCGATCGCCCGCCGCGCCGCGAGGGAGGTGATCGTCCGCGTGGCGACCGTCCGGCCCGCAGCGAGGGCGGCGACCGCCGGTTCGACAAGCCGCGCACTCCACGCGCCGATGGTGACCGTCCGCCGCGTCGCGAAGGCGGCGATCGTTCGTTCGGCGATCGCCCCGCACGTGCCGAGGGTGGGCCGCGCGGCTATTCCGACAAGCCAAGAGCACCACGCGCTGAGGGCGATCGCCCTCAGCGTCGCGAAGGCGGCGACCGTCCGTTTGGTGACAAGCCTCGCGGCAAGTCGTTCGGCGGCAAGCCATCTGGCGGAAAATCGTTCGGTGAGCGCTCCGGCGGCCCGCGCGGCGGCAAGCCCGGTGGCGGCAAGCCCGGCGGTGGACGTCCCGGTGGCGCTGGCCGTCCCGGTGGTGGCGGGCGCCCGGCTGGCGGCGGCAAGCCACGCGGCAGAGGAAACTAAACTGCCGTGCGGATCGTGGGCGGAGAGTTTCGGGGTCGCAGTCTCGCGACCCCCAGGTCCAACGATATCCGGCCGACCACGGACCGGACGCGCGAAAGCCTGTTCAACATCCTGAGCCACTCCTATCCGGATGCGCTCGACGGCACCCGTATGCTCGACCTCTTTGCCGGCACCGGCGCAGTCGGCATCGAGGCGCTGTCGCGCGGGTGCCGGCAGGCGCTGTTCGTCGAACAGAGCGTCGAGGGCAGGGGACTGCTGCAGACCAACATCGAGACGCTCGCGCTTCAGGGGCGGGCGAAGGTTTTCCGCCGCGATGCGACCAGTCTTGGCTCGGTCGGCACGATGGAGCCGTTTCACCTCGTCTTTGCCGATCCGCCCTACGCGAAGGGCCTCGGCGAAAGGGCCTTGCAGTCGGCAGCCGCCGGCAACTGGCTGGTCGCCGGTGCCCTGGTGATCCTTGAAGAGCGGGCGGACGTCCAGCCGGCACCGGCTGCCGTCTTCGAAAACCTCGACGTCCGGGTGTTCGGCGATACGCGCATGCACTTCTATCGCTTTCGTGGAGCCTGATGCCGTAATTTCGGTTGCTTTGCCGGGATAGGCTCAGCCGGATGACGCCACTTTCTCAACCGCCCAGCGCGGAGGCATGCCGATGAAGCAGGACCTTTCGATGACGCATGGATCGGCGGAAGCGCCCGCGCGGCCCACCGTGGCGTTGGCGCTTGGCGGTGGCGGCGCCCGCGGGCTTGCGCATATTCACGTCATCGAGGCGCTGGATGAACTGGGCATTCGGCCGGTCGCGATCGCGGGCTCGTCGATCGGCGCGATCATGGGCGCCGGCATGGCGGCCGGCCTGCGCGGCGAAGAGATCCGGGCCCATACGCTCTCGACCGTCGGCCACCGGCGCGAAGTGGTCAACCGCCTGTGGCAATTGCGGCCGTCGAGCCTTTCCGAAGCCATGGCGAGCGGCTTCCGTTTTGGCCAGTTCAATGTCGAACGGGTGCTGAAGGCCTTCCTGCCTGAGGCCATCCCGCAAAAATTCTCCGACCTCGAAATCCCGCTGAAGGTCGTCGCCACCGACTATTACGGCCAGACGGAGAAGATCTGCGAGAAGGGCGACCTCCGCAAGGCCCTGGCGGCCTCCGCGGCGCTGCCGGCGATCTTCACGCCGGTCCGGATCGACGGGCGGGTCATGATCGACGGCGGCATCTACAATCCCATTCCCTTCGATCACCTGCGCGGCCTTGCCGATATCGTCATTGCGGTCGATGTCGTCGGCGGACCGGATGGCGACGGCAAGGCGATCCCGAGCCGGATCGACAGCCTGTTTGGCGCGAGCCAGCTGATGATGCAGTCGATTATCGCCATGAAGCTGAAGGAGGGGGCGCCGGATATCCTGTTGCGTCCGGATGTCGGCCGCTACCGCGTGATGGATTTTCTGCGCGCCCAGGACGTGCTGAACGGAACGGCCGCCATCAAGGACGAATTGAAGCGCGCGCTCGAAGAGCGGATGACCGCGCCAAGGCTCATGTGAACCTTGGCCGGTGACAGCGCGCCCCTTGGCGGCATGAGAGATTAGGCGCTTTCGCGCTCGTCCTCGGGCAGGCCCGGGAGGATTCGTTCGCCCGTTTCCTGGGAGTGGTCCACCTCGCGCTTCGGCTTGACCAGCGGCTCCGGACGGACCGGCCTCGAGTGCAGCATGTCGCGGCCGGCGGTGATGCCTTCCGCCTCCTGCAGCACGAGGCGGGCCTCGTCGCGCTTGCGGATGTCGTCCATGATCGCGATCGCCTCGTCGTCGCCGACCCCCAGCGCCTCCAGCGTCTTGCGGCCGAAGAGCAGGCCGGACTCGAATGTCTCGCGCAGCTCGTAGTCGACGCCCTTGGCGCGCAGTTCCAGCGTGTGCAGACGGTCGTAGGAGCGGGCGTAGATACGCGCGTTCGGATATTCGGATTGCACGAGGTCGATGATGTGGTCGGTGGTTTCCTTCTTCTGCGTGCAGACGGCGACGATCTTGGCGCGTTCGATACCGGCGGCGCGCAGCACGTCCAGACGGTTGCCGTCGCCGAAATAGATGCGGAACCCGAAGGTCGCGGCCTGACGCACGCGCGCGGCGGAATGATCGATGATCGTCACGTCGCGCCCGCCGGCAAGCAGGATCTGCGCGGCGATCTGGCCGAAGCGGGAGAAGCCGATCATCAGCACATCGGCGCCGGCGCCCTCGAAATCCTCGTCGATCTCCTCGTCCAGTTCGTCCTGTTCGCGCATCAGCCTCGGCGCCAGCATCGAGGCAAGCGGCGTCAGCGCCATCGACAAGGTGACGATCGCCACGAGCAGGGAGGCGTCCCCATCGGAAAAGACGCCTGCAGTAGCCGCCGCCGTGAACAGCACGAAGCCGAATTCGCCGCCCTGCGGCAAGAGCAGGCTGATGCGGACCGCGTCGTTGTGCTGCGAGCCGGTGAGCCGGCAAAGCCAGTAGAGGATCAGGCTCTTCACCGCCATCAGCAGCGGCACGGCGATGATGATCAACTGGTAGCGCTCGACGATGATGCCCAGCTCCAGCGACAGGCCGACCGCCATGAAGAACAGCGCCTGCAGGATACCGCGGAACGGCTCGATATCCGCTTCGAGTTCGTGGCGATAGGAGGATTCCGCCAGGAGCACGCCGGCGAGGAAGGCACCCATGGCCATCGACAGGCCGGCAAGCTGCATCATCGTCGCAGCCCCCATGACGACGAGCAGCGCCGCCGCGATCATGACGTCGCGCGCGCCCGTGCGGCCGATGATCTGGAACAGCGGATTAACGAGATAGCGGCCGGCGGCGAAGAGGACGACGATCGCCGTGGTGGCGATCGCGAAATCCTCGAGCGGCGGCGTCGTATCCTCCGGCGCCTGCGCTGCAAGAAGCGGGATCAGCGCCAGGAGCGGCACGATCGCCAGATCCTGGAGAAGCAGGATCGAGAAGGATCGTTGCCCGAAGCGCGTATTGCGATCATTGCCTTCGTCGAGGATCTGCATGGCAAAGGCGGTCGACGAGAGCGCCAGGCCGAAGCCGGCGATGATGCTGCCGCCCTGGCCGAGAAGCCCGAGGGCATAGATGACGGAAGAAAGCACGATGCCGGTCAACACCACCTGTGCCGTGCCGAGACCGAAGATATCGCGCCGCATCTGCCAGAGACGCGAGGGTTTGAGTTCGAGCCCGATGATGAACAGAAGGAAGACGACGCCAAGTTCGGAGACATGCAGGATCTGCTCGCCCTCGGTGATGCTCTGGGCGACCGGACCGATGAGCACGCCGGCTGAGAGATAGCCGAGGATGGTGCCGAGGCCGAGCCGCTTGAAGATCGGGGCGGCCACCACCGCGCCGCCAAGCAGCATCAGCGCTTGAGAATAGATGATCGGTGTCGTTGCCATGCCTCAGGCTTTCACTATTGGGCACCCGGCCCCCGATTTGGGAGTTTTCGAGAGCGGTCATTTGCGGTGTGTGGGCGGGAATCAGGCCGATGCCCTTGATGCCTGCGTCACTGCACAATAAATGGGGCAGGAATGAAAGGCTACATCATGTCAGACACGATCGATTCCGCCGACCTCGAAAAACGCGCCTCCGAACTCGTGGATCTTGCCCGAAAGGCCGGCGCCGATGCGGCGGACGCCGTGGTGGTGCGCGGGCGCTCCCGTTCCGTCTCCGTGCGCCTCGGCAAAGTGGAGGCGACGGAAGCCTCCGAAAGTGACGATTTCTCCCTTCGCGTTTTCGTCGGGCGGCGCGTCGCCAGCGTTTCGGCCAATCCTGGTTTTGACCTGAAGCTGCTCGCCGAGCGCGCCGTCGCCATGGCCAAGGCTTCGCCGGAGGATCCCTTCGCATCGCTCGCGGACGCCGGCCGGCTGGCGAAATCCTATCCGGACCTTGATCTTTTCGATCCGACCGAAGTCTCAACCGAAAGCCTGACCGAGGAGGCCCTTGCGGCGGAAGAGGCCGCCCTTGGCGTATCGGGTGTCACGAACTCCAGTGGCGGCGGTGCTTCGGCCGGCATGGGCGGGCTGGTACTCGTCACCTCGCATGGTTTTTCCGGCTCCTACATGGCGACGCGCTTCGGCCGTTCGGTCAGCGCGATTGCCGGTGGGGGCACGAAGATGGAGCGCGACTACGATTACGACAGCCGCCTCTACGTCGCCGACCTGCGCGCTTCTGATGAGATCGGCCGCCTGGCCGGCGAGCGAGCCGTCGCGCGCCTTAACCCGCGTCAGGTTCCAACCGCCAAGAACGTCACTGTCGTCTTCGATCCGCGCATGGCGCGCGGTTTTGTCGGCCACCTGGCCGGCGCGATCAATGGCGCGGCCGTCGCCCGCAAGACGAGTTTCCTGCGCGACATGATGGGCAAGCAGATCCTGAAGTCTGGCCTTTCGGTGACGGACGACCCGCTGATCGTGCGCGGCTCCTCTTCGCGTCCCTTCGACGGCGAAGGCGTCAGCGGCGAAAAGCTCGTGATGGTCGAGGATGGCATGCTGAAGCATTGGTTCCTGTCGACCTCGGCAGCGGCCGAACTCGGGCTCGAGACCAACGGCCGCGGCGTGCGTGGCGGCCCGAGTGTCAGCCCCGCCTCGACGAACCTTGCGCTCGAGCCCGGCGCGATTTCGCGCGAGGATCTGATCCGCAGCGTCGGCACCGGCTTCTACGTCACCGAGCTCATCGGCCAGGGCGTCAACATGGTGACCGGCGAATACAGCCGCGGCGCCTCCGGCTTCTGGATCGAGAACGGCGAGCTGACCTTTGCCGTCTCTGAAGTCACGATCGCGTCCAATCTCAAGGACATGTTCATGGCGCTGACGCCGGCAGACGACATCGACCGCAAGTTTGGCGTCGCAGCACCGACGATCGCCATCGAGGGCATGACGCTCGCCGGCATCTGAGGCGGCGTATTCAAGGAACGAGACGAAGCGTGCGGCTTTGCGTCCACGCCCCGCTTCCATGGTCATGGGAGCGGGCTGAAGAGGTTTCTCAATGTCTGATGAAGCACGATTGATCGCGGATTGGGAGGCCGATCTTCAGTTGATCAAGACCGCCGCGGTCGCCGCGGGGCAAACGGCACTCGGCTATTTCCGCAAGAGCCCGGACGTCCGCTGGAAGAACGAAGGCCGCTCGCCGGTCAGCGAGGCGGATCTTGCCGCAAACGACGTGCTGAAGACGCGCCTGCTTGCGGCTCGGCCCGGTTACGGTTGGCTGTCGGAGGAGACGGACGACGACCTGAGCCGGCTCTCGCGCGAAACGGTCTTCGTCGTCGACCCGATCGATGGTACGCGTGCCTTCATCGCCGGCAAGGAACTCTGGTGTGTCAGTGTCGCTGTCGTTCACCGTGGCCAGCCCGTTGCCGGCGTGCTCTATGCCCCGGCGCTCGATGAACTCTTCGAGGCGGTCGCAGGCGGCAGTGCGCTGAAAAACGGTGCCCAAATCTCGGTGCGCGAGGCAAAACCCGGGGAAACACTGCATCTGGCGGCTGCCGAGGACACGATCGGCAAGCTTCCGGCGCCTTATCGCAGCGCCGTTACCCGTATCCCGCATGTGCCGTCGCTTGCCTATCGGCTGGCCATGGTTGCCGACGGGCGGATCGACGGCACGCTGGTGAAGAAGAACTCCCACGACTGGGACCTGGCTGCAGTAGATCTCGTTCTAGCGAGCGCCGGCGGCGCGCTGGTCGATCTCGATGCGCAGCCGCTCTCTTACAATCGATCCACTGTCGTTCACGGGGTTCTCTGCGCGGCGGCAAAGCCGCTCTTGCCGGGCCTGATCGCCGCATCGCGGTCCATGGAGCCCCATTGACCTTTGAGGCTGAATGCCTCAAATCAACGCCCACACCCAACAAGAATAAATGGAAGTCCGATGGCTCACGACACCGAGAAAAAACAACGTCTGCACCTCGTCTTCGGCGGCGAACTCACCACGCTGACTGACGTGCATTTCCGCGACCTGGACAAGCTCGATATCGTCGGCATCTACCCGGACTACGAAAGCGCCCTGACTGCCTGGAAATCCAAGGCGCAGATGACCGTCGACAACGCCCACATGCGTTACTTCATCGTCCACATGCACCGTCTGCTCGATCCGGAAAACGGCTGATGCCGATGAGGTCGGGATGCGCGGTACTTACCCGCATGCCAGTCGCCCTTAAGTCTCTCCAGGCCGGAACGGCTGGGGAAGGTGGCCTGTCATGAGCAGCTTTCGCGCGCGCCTGGCGCTCTCCAGCTACCGCTGGATAGGCTCGGCCATCTATCCCCTCGTTTGGTCCTACCTTGCCATCCGCGCCGCGAAGGGCAAGGAGGATCCTGCACGCCGTCGCGAGCGTTACGGCCATGCCAGCGAGCCGCGGCCGCAGGGCCCCCTCGTCTGGTTCCACGCGGCAAGCGTCGGCGAGACCAACGCCGTCATCCCGATGATCAAGGAAATCAGGCGGCGCGGCATCCATGTCGTCCTGACGACAGGGACGATGACCTCGGCGCGGGTCGTTGCCGAGCGCCTGGGTTCGGCGGTCATCCACCAGTATGTCCCGCTCGATTTCAAGCCGGCCGTCAGCCGGTTCCTGAACTACTGGGAGCCCGATCTGGCGATCATCGCCGAGTCGGAAATCTGGCCGATGACCATCCTGGAACTCGGCCGTCGCCATATCCCGCAGGTCCTGGTGAACGGGCGCATGTCCGACCGGACCTTCGCGCGCTGGAAGCGCCGGCCGGCGCTTGCCGACGCGCTGTTCGAAAATCTCGCGCTCGTCATTGCCCAGTCCGATGTCGATGCCGAACGTTTCCGCACGCTCGGGGCCTTGCCGGTCATGGTGTCGGGCAACCTCAAGGTCGACACCGACGCGCCGCCGCACGATCCGCAGGCGCTGAAAGAGTATCGCCAGCAGATCGGCGCGCGCAAAACCTGGGCGGCGATCTCGACCTTCGACGGAGAAGAGGCAGCCGCCGGCGTCGTGCACCGTGCGCTCAAGGAGCGTACCGGCCTTCTGACGATCATCGTTCCGCGCCATCCCGATCGCAGCGACGCCATCGAGGCGGCGCTGACGGCCAAGGGACTGAAGGTCGCCCGGCGCACGCGCCGCGACGCGCTGACCCCTGACGTCGATATCTTCCTCGGCGACACGATCGGCGAAATGGGCCTCTATCTTCGCCTGACCGAGGTAGCCTTTGTCGGCCGTTCGCTGTTCGCCGAAGGCGGCCAGAACCCGCTGGAGCCGGCGATGCTCGGCTGCGCCATCCTTTCGGGCGGCAACGTCCAGAACTTTCGCGAGACCTATCAGACGCTGGCCAAGAACGGCAGCGCCAAGATCGTGCGCGACGTCGAGATGCTGGCCAAGGGCGTCAACTATCTGCTCGCCAACGACGACATGCGTCGCTCGATGATCGATGCCGGCCTTGAAACCGTGCAAGAGATGCGCGGCGCCCTGTCGGCGACGATGAAGGGGCTCGAGCCCTACATCAATCCGCTCGTCGTCAAGGCGCGCCTCAACCCGCCGACCGATAACTGATCCAGCAGGAGACGAAGCCTCGTCATGACCGCAGCCAAAGCCATCGCCGGCATCCTGTTCGACAAGGATGGAACCCTGCTCGACTACGCAAAGAGCTGGGTGCCGGTGAACTACGAACTGGCGCGGATCGCGGCAAAGGGTGACGAGGCATTGGCGCGCACGCTGCTTGCGGCCGGCGGCATGGATGCCGATTCCGGCCACGTACTGCCCGACAGCCTGCTTGCCGCCGGCAACACGGTCGAGATCGCGACCGGCTTCGTTGGCGCAGGAGCGCCCTTCACGATTGCCGAATTGACGGCGCTGCTCGACGGTCTGTTCGCGCGCTCGGCGGAATATGCCGTTCCGGTGACCGACCTCGGCGCCTTTTTCGCGGGGCTGCACGCCAAGGGCTATCGTCTCGGTGTCGCCTCCAGCGACAACGAGCGTTCGATCCGCGAAACGGCGAAGCGCTTCGGTTTCGAAGCCTACCTGCACTATGTGGCGGGCTATGACAGCGGTTACGGCGTCAAGCCGGAGCCGGGCATGGTGCTTGGCTTTTGCGCCGCCACCGGTCTTGAGCCGCAGCAGGTGGTTGTCGTCGGCGACAACAATCACGACATGCACATGGGGCGCAATGCCGGCGTCGGCATGACGGTCGCGGTCCTCACGGGCACCGGCTCGCGCCAGTTGCTTGCGGCCGCCTCGGATCATTGCCTCTCTGATATCACCGAACTCGAGGCTGTCCTCTAGGGATTTTGCCTCAGCGCTCGCAGGCTGCAGCGGCCAAGCTCGGCGTTGGCTTGCCCGGGACATCTCCATAGCTTGCGTTTTTTTCCGTTCTGACGTTTTTTGTCGCAATCCGTCGGCTGGGGCCGGCGAACAAACCGTCCCTCCCGGAAAAGGAAGGACCTGAGCGGCCGGGAGGCCACGGAACGAAGATGGTATCGGAAGCGCCGCCATTCTGGTGGACCAAGGCGGATTGGCGTGCGCGCGCCTTGTGGCCGTTCTCATGGGTTTACGGGCGGATTGCCGGCATGCGCATGGATCGCGCGCGACGGGTCTCGGTGCCGGTGCCGGTCATCTGCATCGGCAACTTCACCGTCGGTGGTGCCGGCAAGACGCCGACCTCCATCGCGCTTGCCCGCGTCATCCGAGAGAAGGGGCTGAAGCCCGGCTTCCTGAGCCGCGGCTATGGCGGCTCGCTCGACGTGACGACCGTCGTCGATCTGGAACATCACCGCGCCCGCGATGTCGGCGACGAGCCGTTGCTGCTGGCGAAGGAGGCACTGACCGTCGTCTGCCGCCGCCGCGTCGATGGTGCCCGCCGGCTGGTGAAGGAAGGCGTCGACATCATCATCATGGACGACGGCTTCCAGAGCGCGCGGCTGGCTTTCGATTTTGCGCTGCTGGTGATCGATTCTCGCCGCGGCATCGGCAACGGCTATCTGGTGCCGGCAGGTCCGGTGCGAGCGCCGCTTTCCAACCAGCTCCGCCACGCCACGGCCCTGCTCAAGATCGGCGACGGAACCGAGGCCGACGCCCTGATCCGGCGCGCCGCCCGCGCCGGCAAGCAGATCTACGAAGCGGAGGTTGAAAGACGCGACGACGGATCGCTCGCCGGCGTCAAGGTGCTGGCCTGGGCGGGCATTGCCGATCCCGAGAAGTTCTATCGCACCGTCAGGGAGACGGGTGCCGTGATCGAAGAAACCCGCAGCTTTCCCGATCACCACCATTTCTCCGAGGACGAAATCGCCGATCTGCTCGACCGGGCGGCGGCCCTCGGCTGCCGGCTCGTCACCACCTCCAAGGATCTGGTTCGTCTGGAGCCTGGCCATGGCCGCGCCGCCGAGCTCGCTGAGGCCAGCCGGGTGATCGAGATCGACGTGCGCTTCGACGACCCCATGGCGCCCCGCAAGATCATCGAGACGGCGCTTGCCGCTGCGCGCGCTCGCAAGCTGCGCGAAGGCATAGGGAAGTAGCGGCGCCAGTCGCGCCGTGCTGTTGAGTGGACCGGTGCTCGCGTTCGAAGGGTGTGGCTAGCGACGCTGGTTGGGCAGGGCGCCTGCGCGTTTTTCCGCCTCGAGCGAGGCTTCCGCGTCGACATAGGGTTCCTGCCGGGCGACGCTCCAGTAGCGCAGCTCATCGACAGGGATGGTGTTGCCGGTCATCGCGCAGATCACGTGCGAGCCCGCAAGCACGATCTGAAAGTCGCCGTCGAGATAACGGATCTTCGCTTCGCGCGAAGCACTTCCTTCAAACCGGTTCATCATGCTCGGCGCCTATTTCCGTCTTCGTGGATGGTTCTCTGGTCTAGCTTGCCATCCGGAAAAATGCCAGTCGCATTTCGCCAGGCGGCGGAAGATCAGCTCCGGCCGAACAGCCGTTCGATATCGGAGAGCTTGAGTTCGATATAGGTTGGCCGGCCGTGATTGCACTGGCCGGAGCCGGGCGTCGCCTCCATTTGCCTCAGAAGCGCGTTCATCTCTTCTGTGCGCATGCGGCGCCCAGAGCGCACCGATCCGTGGCAGGCCATGGTCGCGGCGAGATATTCGAGCCGGCTCGTCAGTCCGTTTGCCGTATCCCATTCGGCAAGCTCGTCGGCGAGCTGGCGCACGAGGCCGACGGCGTCCATTTCGCCAAGCATCGCCGGCGTTTCACGCACGGCGATCGCGCCGGGGCCGAAGCGCTCGATCGCCAGGCCAAGGCGGGAGAACTCGTCCGCGTGCGCCATCAGCCGGTCGCAGTCGTCCTCGGGAAGATCGACGATCTCCGGGATCAGCAGCGCCTGGGCGGCAACCGGCCGCGAATGCAGCGCCGTGCGCATCGCCTCGAACACCAGTCGCTCGTGGGCGGCATGCTGGTCGACGATGACGAGGCCGTCGTCGGTCTGGGCGACGATGTAGTTTTCATGCAGCTGCGCACGCACGGCGCCGAGCGGGAAGGATTGCGGCACTGCCGGTTGCGGGGCTTCCGGTGCCGGCACCGGCGTCTCCCGCTCGAACGGGGTGGCGACGCGCGCTGAAGGGGCGGAAAACGCCGCAAAGCTCGCCTGTGGGGGTTCGCCGAGATGGCGCAGCATGGTGTCGAACTGTGTCGGCCGCGAAGGGGACGTCTCGGCGCTCCAGGGCTGCGGTCGGTAATCGCCGGAACGGAAGGCCTGCATCATGCCGCGCGCGCCCGTGGTCGCGGCCCGGTCGCCTTCCCGTGTCAAGGCTTGGCGGATCGCGCCGATGATCAGCCCGCGGATGAGGCCGGGGTCGCGGAAGCGCACGTCAGACTTGGCCGGATGCACGTTGACGTCGACGAGCGCCGGGTCGAGGGTGATCGACAGCACGGCGACAGGGTAGCGGCCGCTCGGGATCGTCTCGGAATAGGCGGCCCGGATCGCCGACAGCAGCATTTTGTCCTGCACCGGACGGCCGTTGACGAAGACGTATTGCTGCAGCGAGTTGCCGCGATTGTAGGTCGGCACGCCGGCAAAGCCGGTCAGTTCCACGTCTTCCCGCGCCGCGTCGATCTCGATCGCATTGTCGCGGAAATCCTTGCCGAGCACCTGCGCCATGCGCGCCAGCCGGTCGTCGCCGGTCGCCGGGAATTCGAGCGTCGAGCGGTCGCTGCCGGAGATCACGAAACGGACTGCCGGGAAGGCGATCGCCATGCGGCGCACCACTTCCGAAATGGCCGCCGCTTCCGCCTTCTCGGTCTTCATGAACTTCAGTCGGGCAGGGGTGGCGAAGAAGAGGTCGCGCACTTCGACGACCGTGCCGGTGTTGGCCGGCGACGGGCGGACCGCCTCGGTCTTGCCGCCGGTGACGGCAATGACCGCGCCCTCGCCGGCGCCGGCCGTGCGCGTCGTGATCGACAGCCGGGCGACCGAACCGATCGACGGCAGCGCCTCGCCGCGGAAGCCGAGGGTGCGGATGTCGAACAGGCTGTTGTCGAGCTTCGACGTGCAATGCCGGCGGACCGCAAGCTCAAGGTCGCCAGGCGTCATGCCCGAGCCGTTGTCGGTGACGCGCAGCAGCGTCTTGCCGCCGCCGGCGGTCGCGATCTCGATGCGGGTCGCGCCGGCGTCGAGCGCATTCTCGATCAGCTCCTTGGCGGCGCTGGCGGGACGTTCGATCACTTCGCCGGCGGCGATCTGGTTGATGAGGGTTTCTGAAAGCTGCTTGATGGCCATGGCCCATTTTCCGGGATTCGCCACGGAAACGGAAGAGGGAACGGTACCTCGTCCCCGATCACGAGCGCGTGCGGCCGTCGTCCTTGAAAAAGGAGCAAGGGTTTAATCAGCCCTTAACACTCTGCTGCGATTTTCCACAACAACCTGAATGATCATGGGTTTTGTCTTTTGAGCCTTGCGGCGTAGCTGGACGCCGCACTCTCACCGCTCGAAGAGACGCCTGCCAAGGCTCCCCAGCATGTCCCGAAATGAAACCGCCGCTGCAGCGCCGCGCGTCCAGTCAAGACGCGGCAGGCCGTTGCGGCACTTTGAATGGCTGCCTGTTCCCCCCAAAAATCCAAGGCGATCCAGGGATACATGCGCTAGGCGAGTGAGGACAGTGCGATGAGCGATGGGGCGCCGAGCGGCGCGGACATCAACAGGGTCATTCTTGAGTCGAGTTGCGACGCGCTCGGCATGGCTGTGCTTGTCTGCGGTCGGGACGATACCATTCTCTTTGCCAGCCGCACGATGCTGCAGTTTTTCCCAGTGCCGGCGGAGGCCTTGATGCCGGGCACGCGGCTGAGAGATTTTCTCGGTGCCGTCTATGATACCGGTGTGCGTCCGGGCACCGTTCCGGAGAGCAGCCGTCGGCGCACCAACCGAGAGGATTGGATTGCCGAACACATGGCGCTGCACTGGCGCGAGCGCTACGAGAGCGTCGAGCGCGCCGGCCGCACCCGCTGGGTCTCGATGCGCAAGCGGCGGCTGTCGAGCGGCATGGGCATCCTGTCGATCAGCGACGTCTCCGACCAGAAGAAGCGTGACGAACAGCTGCAGACGGACCTGGAACGGGTCGAACTGACCGAACAGATCCTCGACGCCCAGCCCAATCCCATCTGCGTCAAGGACCGCAACCTCAACTATATCGCCGTCAACAAGGCCTTCTGCCTGATCCATGACCTGGCGCAGGACGCCATCCTCGGCCGGTCGGCCTGGGATCTGGTCGAAAGCGAGCTGGCGGAGCGGTTCGAACAGTCCGACCGGATGGTGCTTGAAAGCGGCAAGCCGCATTCGCAGGCCGAGCACATCGTGCGCGCCGATGGCAGCGATCTCTGGGTGCTGACCCGCAAATACCGCGTCGGCATGCCCGGCCGCCATTTCGTCGTGACCTGCATGAACGACGTGACCGATATCGCCGTCTGGTACCAGAGCGGCGAGGAGCCTCCGGCCGCAGCCAGCCTGCAGATCCGCGACTACAGCATCTTCGCCGCGGCGCAGAATTTCTACGATCCCTTCCGGGCGCTGAATGTGCAGCAGCTGGTCGAGGCGGGCTCGATGATCGAAACCTTGCCCGCGCGCGGCCTTCGGGTCCTTCTCGCGACGGACGACCGGTCACTGGAGGAACGGCTTGTCGCCCGGCTGCGCGGCTCAGGGCTCGACGCCTGCGCCGTTCGCGATGCCGACGAATTGCAGGCCTTCTGCGCTGCCATCGACGAGGCGGGGCTGAAGCTCGATATCCTGTTGCTCGACACGGCCTTTCCGGAGCGGCAGAAGATCGCCAACGCCTGGCGCGATAGTCCGATCCTGCCGGTATCCGTGGAACACGACGGCGCCGCGGTGCTTGCGGACGTCTTTCGCGTCTGCTCCGAGCGGGCAGGCGTAGCCTCGCCTCAGCAATCGGAGTGGTCGCTGTCGTTCGAGGCCGAGGAGATCGCGCCGCCGCCGCCGGCGCCCCAGGTCGATGTGCTCGTCGCCGAGGACAACCAGATCAACCAGTTCGTCTTCACCCAGATCCTCGAAGGGCTCGGCGTTTCGCACCGGATCGCCGCCAACGGCCGGGAGGCCGTCGAACTCTGGCACGAGCTGCAGCCGGCCCTGGTGCTGATGGATGTGTCGATGCCGGTCATGAACGGATTTGACGCCACCGTCGCGATCCGGGCGGCCGAGAAGGGGCGCGGACAGAAAACGCCGATCATCGGGGTTACCGCTCAGGCTTTGGACATCGACCTGCAGCAATGCAAGACATCCGGCATGGACGACCATATCATGAAGCCGGTGAGCCCCGACATGATCGAGGCGGTGCTGCGCAAGTTCATGCCCGTGAAGGCGATACGAACGGCAGGTTGAGTGAGAAGCGTGTCAACTCGCTAGAATTGGGGAGGCCTATGGCAAATCTTGGAGCGGCGCGATATCGGATTATTAACCGCCGATTGCGATCGTCTGCACCGAATTGCCGCTAAAGTGTAGAGCCTCATCCGTATGCATCGCATCCACCTCGCTGCCCAAGCCCCGGTCGTGTCGGAAAGGCACAGCCGGTCTGCGCCGTGGTGCGGACAAGCGTCGGCGGCAGGGGCCGTCGGGTGCCGTTCCTGCCGAGTGCATGGGGGATGGCGATGATGACAGCGGAAACGCCTTACCATCGCATTGGCCGCGATGTGCCCGCCGCCTGGGGCGACGTCGATCCGCTGACCGGGCTCGGCAACGCCCGTTGCCTGCGCAAAAGCGTGCTTGATCTTGCCGAGGAACGGGCCAGCGATCCGGCCCCGTTCACCATCGGCCTTGCCAATATTGACGGTTTCAAGCCGATCAATGACCTGTTCGGGCCGGAGGCGGGCGACGAGATCCTCTGCCAGGTGGCGTATCGCCTGAAAGCCTGTGCGCCCGAGGGCGCCACGATCACCCGTTTCGACAGCGATGAATTTGCCTTCGTGCTGCCGCTCATCTTCGAGCGCAAGGGTGCGGAAAAGATCGGGCAGATGCTGAAGGAGGTGCTGTCGGCTCCCTTCGATCTCGGCGACCGCCACGTTCGCCTTTCCGCCTCCTTCGGTTTTGCCGTTTATCCCTTCGCGGGCGAGGTGTTCGAGGATCTCCTCAAGAGCGCCGATACCGCGCTCTATCGTTCGAAGCGCCGCGGCCGCGGGCAGATCACCGTCTATTCGCAGGAGATCGCCCAGGAGATGAAGCGCGCGACGCAGCTTGAGCAGGCGCTGCGCAATGCCATCATCGCCAACGAGGTCGACGTGCATTTCCAGCCGATCGTCGATCTGCGCAACGACGCGGTCGTCGGCTTCGAGGCCCTGGCGCGCTGGTGCGATGCCGATCTCGGCTATGTCTCGCCGGCGGTGTTCGTGCCGCTCGCCGAGGAGCGCGGTTTTATCGATTCGCTCGCCGAGGTGCTGCTGCGCAAGGCGGCCCACGCAGCACTTTCCTGGCCGAAGGAGCTCTTCCTCTCCTTCAATCTCTCCTCGGCGCAGCTGATGGACCCGACGACCAGCCGGCGCCTTCTGTCGATCATCAGCCAGATCGGCCTCGATCCGCGGCGCCTGGAGCTGGAGATCACCGAGACTGCCGTCATGGCCGACGCGGATATCGCCCAGAAGATCGTCGCGGAACTGCGCGCCGCCGGCGTTCGCGTCTCGCTCGACGACTTCGGCACGGGCCAGTCGAGCCTCGGCCGCCTGCGCGACTTCTCCTTCGACAAGGTCAAGATCGACCGCGCCTTCGTCTCGCGTATCTCTGCCGATCGCGCCTCGGAGCACATCATCAAGGCGATCGTGTCGATGTGCGAGGGACTTGAGCTCGAGGTCGTGGCCGAAGGCATCGAGGACTTTTCCGAAGCCTTGAAATTAAAGGCGCTCGGCTGCGGGCTGGGCCAGGGTTACTTCTATGGAAAGCCCGCCGATGCGGTGGCGACGATGCGCTACCTCGCCGATCGCTACCGCGATCTGCCCGCCCAGGCCTGACTGGGGCTAACCCTCGGTTCCAGACATTGCCGCGCGGTCGCGCCGTCCTTCATCCAGCAGCCAGTCACGCACCCTTTTGGCCTGCGCATTCAGTTCGCGCGATCGCGGCCAAACGACGTAGAAGGCAAGACCCGTCCTCAGCACGTGTTCGGCGACCGGAACCAGCGTGCCCGAGCGGATCTGCGGATAGATCAGATGTTCCCATCCGAGCGCCACGCCTTCGCCGGAAAGCACTGCCTGGATCACCAGGACATAGTCGTTGATCGAGAGCCGCCGCGCCTGTTTCGGATAGGCAAGGCCGGCGCTTGAAAACCACTCGGTCCAGTCGCAGGCGCGGCGAACCGGCTCTTCCAGGTGGATGAGATTGTGCCCCGGCAGGTCGGCGGCTGTTTTCGGCAGGCCGTGCCGCGCGATATAGGCGGGCGTGGCGACCGCGTTGACCACCTCCTCGGCGAGCAGGGCGGCATGGTAGCGCGGCCAATGGCTGGGGTCGCCGCCGCGAATGCCGAGCGGGATCGGCTCCTCCTCGAGATCGAGGTCGCGCACGCTGGTCTGGATCCTGAGGTCGATCTCCGGCAGGTCCTCGCGCATGCGGTTGAGCCGTGGCAGCATCCACATCGAGGCAAAGGCGGTCGACGCCGCTAGCGTGACATTGGTTTCGCGACCCTTGGCGCGAATGTCCTCCGCCGACTTCTGGATACGTGACAGGCCCACCGACACGTCGGCATGAAATTTCTCACCTGCTTCGGTGAGTTCCACCGCCCGGTGCACGCGATGAAACAGCGGCACGCCCAGCTGCTCCTCGAGGCCGCGCACGGCGTAGGAGACCGCCGCCTGGGTCATGCCGAGCTCGTTGGCGGCGCGGGTGAAGTTCTGGTGGCGGCCGGCGGCCTCGAACACGATGAGGCTTGCGGCGGAAGGAAGCAGGCGGCGCAGATTTTCCATAAATCATGCTTATAGCATGGATCGAATTTTTCCAGCGTTACAGCGTAATTTTTCGCCCATAGCATCATCTCAGATCATGGGAGGAAACGGACATGGATACGGCACTGGCAGCAGGCGAGGCGGCGCCGAGACGGACGCGCGGCGCACGGCCGAACCGGCGCGAGGGCGCAGGACGCAGCCTCGGCGTTCCCTACATCATCAGAAACATTCCGACCTACGACATCCTCGGCGAGGAAAGCCTGTTGCGCATCGAGGCCGTCGCCGATCGCATCCTCTCGGAAGTCGGCATCGAGTTTCGCGACGACCCGGTTTCGCTCGATCACTGGCGAACGGCCGGCGCAAAGGTCGATGGTGTGCGGGTGACCTTCGAGCCGGGCATGCTCAAGGAGATCGTCTCCTCGGCGCCACGGCAGTTCACCCAGCATGCCCGCAATGCCGCGCGCAACATTGAGATCGGCGGCAACAACGTCGTCTTCTCGCCGGCCTATGGCTCTCCCTTTGTCATGGACCTCGACAAGGGTCGGCGCTACGGCACGATCGAGGACTTCCGCAACCTGATCAAACTGGCGCAGTCGAGCCCCTGGCTGCACCATTCCGGCGGCACGATCTGCGAGCCGGTCGACGTGCCCGTCAACAAGCGCCACCTCGACATGGTCTACAGCCACATCAAGTATTCCGACCGTGCCTTCATGGGCTCGATCACGGCGGAAGACCGGGCCGAAGATTCGATCGAGATGGCCCGCATTCTTTTCTGCCGTGATTTCGTCGACCGAAATTGCGTCATCCTCGGCAACGTCAACGTCAACTCGCCGCTCGTTTGGGACGGAACCATGACGAAATCGCTGCGCGCCTATGCGCGGGCAAACCAGGCCGCCGTCATCGTGCCCTTCATCCTCGGCGGCGCCATGGGGCCGGTCACCAATGCCGGCGCGATTGCCCAGTCCTATGCCGAAACACTCGCCGGCTGTGCGCTGACACAGCTCGAACGCAAGGGCGCGCCGGTTATCTTCGGTAACTTTTTGTCGTCCATGTCGCTGCGCTCGGGCTCGCCGACTTTCGGCACGCCGGAACCGGCGATCGGCAGCATGGTCGTCGGCCAGCTTGCGCGCCGGCTCGGCCTGCCGTTGCGCTGCGCCGGCAACTTTTCCAACTCCAAGCGGCCGGACGCGCAGGCGATGCAGGAAGGCGCGATGTCGATGCTGTCGGCGGTGCATTGCGGCGCCAATTTCATCCTGCATTCGGCCGGTTTCGTCGATGGGCTGCTGGCCATGTCCTACGAGAAGTTCGTGATGGACACCGACTTCTGCGGCGCGCTGCATTCCTACCTCGCCGGCGTCGTCGTCGATGACAACACCCTGGCGATGGACGCCTTCCTGCAGGTCGGTCCCGGCAGCCACTTCCTCGGCTGCGACCACACCATGCGCAACTATCAGACCGCCTTCTGGGATTCGGCACTCTCCGACAACGAGCCCTTCGAGAAGTGGGTCGAGGAGGGCGAGACGGACATGGCGACGCGGGCGAACCGCGCCTGGAAGAAAACGCTCGCCGAATACGAAGCGCCGCCTTTGGATGTGGCGATCGACGAGGCCCTGGTCGACTACGTCACGCGCCGCAAGGAGAGCATGGCGGATGCCTGGTACTGATCGGTACTGATCGGGACCCTATCGCCTGAGACCCGGCTCGGATTTCTCCGAAAGGGCAGGCGATGCGTGTGGCGCAAGTGGTGGTCGAGCATGGCACCTTGCCGATAGACGACCTCTATCGTGAACTGAAACCGCTCTCGCGCAATCTGGGCGCGGTCGATTACAAGGCGCTGCTTCGTGGTGAAAACCCGATCCGGTAGAGAAATCCCGCTGGCAGCTTCGACATGTTCCGCATGGCGATACCGTCGCCAGCCGCAACATTCATGCGGGCATCTACGATGCCCTGCGCTATGAAGTGCTCGTCTGAACACGGCAAGAGCGGCGGTATGTACCGCCGCTCCCTGTGCAATCAGCTAGAACCTGATACCGATTACTGCTGCGGCTGAGCCGGTGCCGTGCCGGTCGAAGAGGTCGTCGACGTGTCAACCGGCTGGTTGGCGTTCTGCTCGGCGATCTTCTGCGACTTGGTCTTGAATTCCGGAGCCGCCTTCAGCGTGTCGACCGTCTCTGTCGTCGTCAGCTTGAGGGCATCCGTGTTCGGCTGCTCGGCGATCGCGATGCGATCGAACGGAACGGCCACGTCCTTTTCACCGAGACCCAGGAAGCCACCGACACCGATAACCGCTGCTTCGACACCGCCATCCTTCTTGATGATCAGGTCGTTGATCTCGCCGATGCTCTCGTCACTCGCGTTATAAACGCTCTGTCCGATATAGGTGCTGGCGGCGATCTGCTCGCTTGCCTGCTCGGTCAGATAGGTCGCGTCGGATTTCGCAACGTCAGCAGGCGCTTCACCGGCTGCCGGAGGAGTCGTCGTCTGAGCTTCGGTTGCCGGAGCCTCGGTCGTCGGGGCCGGCTGCATCGTTTGCGGCTGATCCATCGGCTTGGTTGCATCCTGCGCGTAAGCGACCGGGGCGACAGCAAGACCCGCGAGAAGCGCGCCAGCCGCGACGGTTGTTACGAGTTTCTTAGTCATGTCAAACTGCCTTTCCTTGACGTTTTCAATCAAGGCACGGGCCTGGCATTTGCCAGATTTCGCCGCGCCCGGTGATGCCAAGTCAACGCCCGGGCGTCCAAACAGTTCCGGAAAAAATAGTCGAATTGTCGGCGGCAGGTGCACGCGCACGTTCAATGGTGGGCCACGCTGGAAAAATTCGGCTGAAGATTTGTTTCTTCCGGCAGATTTGTATTTTTATTCTCCGGCCACTTATATTAGTAATTTATAATCAGCTTCTAATCATTCATGGATTCTTGATTGTTCTTGCCGATACTTACGGGAGAGACAGGAATAGCGTTCAGCTTCTTTCATCCTGTTATCAGGATGTTTCATGATGGTATTTCCGCATCGCTTTCTCTCCGTCTCCTTGCTATCCGCGCTCGCGCTGGCCGGTCTCGTTTCCATCGAGCGCAATCTTTTCGGGGTTAGCTACTTCTCCGAACGGGCGCCTCAGGTGGAGCCCTACAATCTGTGGCATGCCTGGGTTGCGCTCAGCCTCTCGCTCGCGGCAGTTCAGGGACTTACCCGCGATGTGGCTGGGTTGGGCGCGCCGGTGCTGCGATTGGCATCGCGTCGCGAACTGTGGGTTTGCGCCGCGACATGGACACTTGCGACGTCGATGGCCTTGGCTTTCGCGCTCGACCCGCTTGGCTTCAGCCTCCTTGCGCGCGAAGACGGCCTGGTCGAATGGCTGTCGGCGCTCCTGATCTTCGCGGCGAGCGGATTTTTCGCTGCAGTGTCGGTTGGCCAGATCAGGGCCGCTCGCTCGGGCACGGAACGTTCGGCTTGGGTTGCGGCGGGTTTTGCCGTGCTTTTCGCCTTCGTTTTCTTCGTGATCGGTATGGAGGAAGTATCCTGGATGCAGCGCGTTTTCGGTATCGCCACGCCGGACGGGCTGCTCGCGCTCAACAAGCAGCAGGAATTGAACCTGCACAACATCTCCACCGGCTTTTCGGAGCTGCTCTATTATACCGGCAGCTTCTTCCTGCTGACGCTTGCGCCGTTCATCTGGCTCTATCTTCGCAAGAGCATCAGCCTCGGCAGGCTCGACGCCTTCGCGCCAAGCGTGCTGGTGCTGGTGGCCAGCGCCCCGATGGCCGCCTTCAACAGCGACAACTGGAGCATGCTGCCGACGCAGATGATGGTGATGATGACCGTGATCATACTTTTGGTGATCGCGGATATCGCGCTGAGGGCTGGGCACTGGCGCGAGTTCGTCGTCCTGACTGCCGGCGCCATTCTGATCGTCGCCATCCAGGAGCTGTTCATTCTCCAGGCTTCCACGCTCGTGCGCCTTTGGGACCCGACCGAGTACAAGGAGTTTTTCATTGCGCTCGGGCTCGCCATCTACGGCTTTGAAACCTGGTCGCGGCTGCGTTCGCCGGCCGCAAGGCTTTCGCCGTTGGGCTCCCGTCCCCTGGCCGGATAAAAATACCCCGCCTGACGGGCGGGGTATTTGAAACGCGTCTGCCTCGAACTGCGTCCGAAGCCGTCAGTGGCTTTCGCGCAGCACTTCGCTGCCGCTGCCGCCGACGAGGAAGTCGAGGTCCGCGCCCTTGTCGGCCTGCAGCACCGTGTCCTGGTAGAGCTTGTAGTAGCCGCGGGTCCATTTCTGCGGCGGCGCCTGCCAGGCGGCCATGCGCGTCGCAAATTCTTCGTCGCTGATTATCAGGTTGAGTTCGCCCTTCATCGCGTCGAGGCGGATGCGGTCGCCGGTCTTGACGATGGCGAGCGGCCCGCCGGCATTCGATTCCGGGCTGACATGCAGAACCACGGTGCCGAAGGCCGTACCCGACATGCGGGCGTCGGAAACGCGCACCATGTCGCGCACGCCCTTTTCGACCAGCCGGCGCGGGATCGGCATGTTGCCGACTTCGGCCATGCCCGGGTAGCCCTTGGGGCCGCAGCCCTTGAGCACGAGGATCGTGTCTTCCGTCACCGGCAGGTCCGGGTCGTCGATCTTCGCCTTCAGTTCTTCGATCGTTTCGAAGACATAGGCCGGCCCTTCGTGCACCAGCAGATGCTCGCTGGCCGCCGACGGCTTGATGACGGCGCCGTTCGGGGCAAGGTTGCCCTTGAGCACGCGAATGCCGGCGGCCGCCCGCAGCGGGTTGTCGAGCGGACGGATGACGTCGTCGTTGTAGACCTCGGCATCTTCCCAGTATTTGCTGATCGGGACGCCGAAGACCGTCGGCGCATCGGCATGCAGCAGGTGCTGGATGCGGTTCATCACCGCCGGCAGGCCGCCGGCATAGGCGAGATCTTCGATCAGGTACTTGCCCGACGGCATGCAGTTGACGATGCAGGGCACCTGGCTGCCGACGCGGTCGAAATCCTCAAGACAGAGATCGACGCCGGCACGGCCGGCGATCGCCAGCATGTGCACGACCGCGTTGGTCGAGCCGCCGACGGCAGCGTTGGCGATGATGCCGTTCTCGAAGTTCTTCCTGGTCAGCACCTTCGACAGGCGCAGGTCTTCATGCACCATCTCGACGATGCGTTTTCCGGTCATGTGCGACAGCGCCATGCGGCGGGCGTCGACGGCCGGAAGTGCGGCGTTGGTCGGCAGGGACAGGCCCATCGCCTCGACGATGGAGGCCATGGTGGTGGCGGTGCCCATGGTCATGCATACACCCGGCGAGCGCGACATGCCGCTTTCCGCCGCCATGAATTCCTGCATGCTCATTTCGCCGGCGCGCACGGCTTCGGAGAACTTCCAGACATCCGTGCCGGAGCCGATATCCTTGCCCTTCCATTTGCCGTTCAGCATCGGGCCGGAGGAAACGACGATCGTCGGCAGGTCGACGGAGGCCGCACCCATCAGCTGGCCGGGTGTGGTCTTGTCGCAGCCGCCGAGCAGAACGACGCCGTCGATGCCATAGGCGCGGATCGCCTCTTCGACATCCATGGCGAGCAGGTTGCGAAACAGCATGGCGGTCGGGCGCATCTGGGTCTCGCCGAGCGAGGACACCGGGAACTCGACCGGAAAGCCGCCGGCTTCCCAGACGCCGCGCTTCACGCCTTCGGCGAGGATGCGCAGGTGGCTGTTGCAGGGAGTCAGTTCCGACCAGGTGTTGCAGATGCCGATGATCGGACGGCCGTCGAAGACGTGGTCCGGAAAGCCCTGGTTCTTCATCCAGGACCGGTGGATGAAGCCATCCTTGCCGGTGCCTCCATACCAATGGCGGCTGCGCAGTTCTTTCTTCTTGTCGCTCATGCGAGCTTCCTCCTCACCATGCGATCAAACGCGTGGCTGAATTGTATGACTTTTTATTGGCGCTTCGCCAAGCCGTTTCCGCTCAGAGACGGAAAGACGGCTCGAACCGGCCCTTGACGCTGACGCCGAGGTCGAAGGTCTTGCCGGCATGGGGATCGGCGGCGCGGGCCGCATCATCCAGGTCCTGCCAGGCGGACGTCACCAGCATGCGGTCGGCCTTCGGCCCGATGAAGGCCGTGCAGCTCGGCTGCGTCGTCGGCATGGTGTAGCGGGCGATTCGCGCGCCATCGGGCCGATAGACGTCGACCGTGCCGCTGCCCCAGCGGGCGTTCCAGATCAGGCCGTCGGCATCGCATACCGAGCCGTCGATACCGCCAGCTTCGCCGCTGCCGTCGACGAGCAGGCTCGGTTCACCCTTGGGCAACCCCGTCTGCGCATCGATGTCCACGCGCATCAGGTGATTGATATCGGTGTCGACGAAGTAGGCGACGGTTCCGTCCGGCGAGAAGCAGATGCTGTTGGGAATGGTGACCCTGTCGTAGAGCTTCGTCACCTTGGTGCCGGCCACGTGATAGATCGCGCCGGCGCCCTTTTCGGCGCTGCGGCCCATGGTGCCGATCCAGAGCGAACCGGAGGCATGAACGCGGCCGTCGTTCGAGCGATTGCCGGGCTTGTCCTCGAGCGTGACAAGCAGGCTGAAGGCGCCGGTCTGCGTATCACGGACAAACAGCCCCTGGTCGGTCGCGATCAGGTGCCGGGCCGGGTCGATGACGGCCAGCACGCTGCCGAGGAACGGCAGGGCATGCACGGACTTGCGCCCGCTTTCGAGGTGCAGCTCATGCAGTTCCTGGCCCTTGATGTTGAACCACCAGGCGGTGCCGGTGGCCGGGTCATAGGTTGGGCCTTCCCCGAGAAGCGAGGGTTCCTCGCATAGGATGCTGCCCGAAAAAGCAATCTTATCGCTCATCCTCGTGCTCCGTAGACGGCGTCGTAGGCCTTGGTGGTGGCAACGGCGCGCTCGCGCACTTCAGCGGCACTCATGCCAGGCTTGTAGAGGCTGGAGCCGAGACCGAAGCTGCGGATGCCGGCCTTGGCATAGTCGCCGAAGTTTGCATCGGAGACACCGCCGACGGCGGCGATTTCCAGCTCCGGCGGCAGGATCGCGCGGATCGCGGTGATGCCCGATGGCCCAAGCACGCTAGCCGGGAAGAACTTGAGGCCGGTTGCGCCCGCTGCCGCGGCAGAAAGCGCCTCGGTCGGGGTCAGCACGCCGGGCATGGTGATCATGCCTTTCTTCGCTGCCAGCGAAATCACCGCCGGCTCGACGTTCGGGCTCACCATCAGGCGGCCGCCGACATCCGAGAGCTGCTCGACCTGCGCCGTCGTCAACACCGTGCCGGCGCCGATCAGGCAGCCCTCGGGCGCCATTTTCACGGCGGTCTCGATCGAGCGGAACGGATCGGGAGAGTTCAGCGGGATCTCGATCGCCGTGAAGCCGGTTTCGATCAGCGCGCCGACGACGCCTGCGGTTTCCTCGGGCTTGAGGCCGCGCAGAATTGCGATCAGCGGATATTTCATCGACGGAAAGGGAATGCGGGTCATGAGCTTGTCTTTCGTTCAGAGGGGCCAGATCGCCTGGGCGGCGGTCGAAAGGCCGGAGCGGACGGCCGTGTCGGCATCGACCACCTGAAGCGGGCAGTCGAGGCTTTCGAGCGCGGCGTGATAGAGCGTGCCGAGGGAACCGGAGGCGACGAGACAGATGCTGTCGATCGTCGTGGCTGAAGCCAGCGCTCCGGCGATCTCAAGGCCGATGAGCGTGCCCGACAGCAACGCCTTGGCGTCGGTCGCGCTCGTGCCGTGCAGCAATTGGCCTGAGCGCGCGCCGAAGATCAGGCTGGTGGCCAGTGCCGGATTGGTGCGTGCCTCTGCCACCGCCGCCGCAAAGGCGGGGTGGTCGCCGGAAAAGGCATGGGCGTCGGCGATCGAATGGCTGAGGATCGAGTGCTTGGAGATCACGTCGAACAGTTCGCCGGTCATGAAGGTGGAAAAGCCGCTGACGGCGCCGTCTTCGAGCCGCACCCATTTGCTGTGCGTGCCCGGCATGCAGACGAGATGCCGACCGCGACCGAGGTCGCTTGCCGCGCCGAGCAATTGCGTCTCCTCGCCGCGCATGACGTCCGGGTGGCGTTTGTCCCGTTGCGCCAGACCCGGCAGGATGCGGATGTCACGATCGAGGTCCGGAACGGCCACGGCATGGGAGGCGATGTCGGCGAGTGCGGCCGGCGTGTCGAGATAGCCGGCCTCGACCCAGCCCTGCTTGGCGCCGGCCATGCCGCAGATGATCGCCGGCAGGTGGCCCGGGGCATCGACGGCGGCCAGGTGCTTTTCCAGGATCGCGTGGAAGCCGGCCTTGTTCGCCGTCGTCATGCCTTCGCCGCTTCGGCGCTCGGCGAGCACCGCGCCGTCCTCGCCGATGATCCACAGCCGGAAACTTGTGGTTCCCCAGTCGGCCGCGGCATAATAGGCTGCCGTCATCACAGTGCGCCTCCATCGATGATCATTGTTTGCGCCGTCATGCCCGACGAGCACGCCGACGCGAGATATAGGCAAGGGCCGACGAGGTCGTCGGCGGTGAGGCTGCGCTTCAGGCATTGCCGTTCCTGCATGCCGGCGATTGCCGCGTCGCTGAGCCACAGGCGTTTCTGCCGTTCGGTGACGATCATGCCGGGCAGGATCGCATTGACGCGGATGTTGTCGGGGCCGAGCTTTCCGGCGAGCGATTTGGTCAGGCCGACGATCCCGGCCTTCGCCGTCGCATAGGCCGGGATTTCGGCCATGTTGAGCAGATAGGCGATCGACGAGAAATTGATGATCGACCCGCCGCCCGCCTGCCGCAAATGCGGCGCGACCGCCTGACTCATGAAGAAGAAATGCCTGAGGTTGACCGCCTGGCTCTCGTCCCAACTCTCTTCGGTGACGCTTTCGAGCGGCTGGCGATCGTCGCGCGCCGCGTTGTTGACGAGCACGTGGAGCCCGCCGAGCGCGGTCGCCGCCGTCTGTGCGGCTTTTCTTACCGTCTCGATGTCGCGCAAATCGGCCGGGATAAAGAGCGGTGCAGCACCTGCCTTGGCGGCCAGCCTCTCGACGAGGTCGTGTCCTGCTCGCTCGTCGATGTCGACGAAAGCCACCCGTGCGCCCTGGTGGGCGAAAGCCTCGACAAGCGTTGCGCCAATGCCGGAACCGCCGCCCGTTATCAGCACCGAGCGGTCCCTGAGATCATGAAACTGTGCCTTGGGCACCGGCATATCGCTGCATTCCCCGTCAGGCCGCGTGGCAGATAACGTATTCCATTATTTGGAACTGTATTTTACTATATGGAATTATCGCGTCGAAGCGTCTACCTTGTCAAGGTCGCGCGTCCGATCGCGTGACAGCTGTCGAAAACAAGCGAGCGACGATGACCAGTGAAGTGGCAGGCGGAGTGGATGAGATGCGTGCGGAAGCCGGAACAGGCACGCTCGGCAAGGCGATGGCGGTGCTGGAGGCGGTTGTTACCGCCGATGGGCCGCAGCGTTTTACCGACATACTCGCCCGGTCCGGTCAGCCGCGTGGAACGCTGCACCGGTTGCTGAGCCATCTCGTAGAGGAAGGTCTGCTCGTGCAGCGCCGCGATCTTTCCTACGAGCCCGGTCTGCGGCTGCTGACGCTGGCCTATCGTTCCTGGTCTGCCAACCGGTTTCGCGACATTGCCGAGCCCCATCTCAGGCGCCTGCACGAGCTCACGGGCGAGACCGTGCATCTCGGCATCCTGCGCGAAACCGAGATCGTCTATGTCGACAAGGTCGAGAGCCGCCAGACGGTGCGCATGAGCTCGCAGATCGGCAAGGCGTCGCCGGCCTATTGCACCGGCATCGGCAAGGCGGCGCTATCGCTGCTGGGGCCGGCGGAGCTGGAGCGTATTCTGGCTCGAACCGAGTTTCACGTCTTCACCCCGCACACCCATCGTTCGGCGGCCACCTTGCTGGCGGAGATCGAAGACATCCGGCGCGACGGGCATGCCTTCGACCGCGAGGAACACGAAGCCGAGATCCGCTGCGTTGCAGCACCTATCCTCATTCCCGGCAGCGAACTGGCGGCCGGCCTGTCGGTGACCGGGCCCGCCTATCGGGTGACGATGGAGCAATTGTCGGCCTGGGCGGCGGCCGTTCGGGCGGCCGCCCAGGCGGTTGGCGAGGACGCGGCGATCCGTCTCGGGCCCGGCCGCGGTGGACCTTGAATTCACTTTACGGTAAATTAGAAACATCGACTGGACGTGGCGCGTCTCGCTCGATAGCTTTAATATATCAGACTCAGGTTCGTGGATGGTCTTAGTCTGGTTCGTTTTGGTATTGGTATAAATTTTTGACGTGATCTTCATGCGGCGTCAGCGGCCGGTTCCCGCATGGAACCGGATGTGAAGAAGGGCGGAAGATGATCGATTTCAGCGCGAATTTGTCGGCGTTGGCGCTTCCGGATGGGCGAACCATCCGTGGGCCTATCTGTTGCGAAGAGGACCTCCGGCGCGTGATCGCCCAGGTCGCGGATGCCTATGGCTTTCGCGGTTTCCTGGTGCTTGCCATTCCGGAAACCGACAGCAACAGCCTGTCGGTCAACGCGCTGATGACGAACTACCCGGCCGCCTTTCTCAAGGGCTATGACAGCGCCGGCCTGATCAACGGCAGCCCGGTGATCCAGCGACTGCGGCGCAGCACCATCCCCTTTACCTACGATGCGCACCAGCTCGCGCGCCGCCGGTCCGACGGCAAGGGCGATGCGGCGATCTGTGTCTTCGAGCAGGCGAATATGCCGCGCGGCCTCTATCTGCCGGTTCACGATGCGGGTGGTCATCGCGCCGCGATCGCCTTTGGCGGCGACCGCCCCGTAGTTTCCAGTGACGAACTTCAGGAGCTCAACCTTTGGGCCGGCCTGCTCTACAGCAAGTACATGGAAGTCCGTGACCGCGACAAGCGCGGCGCGGGAAGCCTTTCACGCCGCGAGGTCGAGTGCCTGCGCTGGGCGGCGGCCGGCAAGACAACCAGTGAAATGGCAAAAATTCTGGCGCTGTCCGAGTACACGGTCAACCACTACCTCAACCGGGCAACGCGCAAGCTGGATTCGGTCAATCGCGTTCAGACCGTTGCAAAAGCCATGCGCGCCGGGTTGATCAATTGATCGCCGGCACGCGTTGTGCGCGAGGCTGATGGCCACATCGGCCGTAAAGAGGGGAAATACACAGACTTTTGGGTCGAGGCGGCAGGGAATTTCGATCATCTGTTGGCATTGGCAGGCGGCTCGGTCTATTTGATACGTGATGAATGCCATGGAACGCGCGAATGCAGGATACGATGACGACCGGGATGACTGACGCAGATCTGCCCCGGGGCGGCGATTTCGCGTCCGAGATCGCAAAGCTAGAGACCCAGTTCGATATCATCCGCTATATGCGGCGGATCACGCAGGTCTTTGGCTTCAAGACGTTTCTGATCTGCTCGATCCCCTCGATCGACGTGGAGCGCCTCGCTGCGAGCACCGTCATTTCCAACATGCCGGCCGAGCTGCTGAACAAGTACGACAGCCTGTCGATGCTGCGCTTCAGCACCGGCGTGCGCCGCCTGCGCGAAACGACGACACCGTTTCAGGTCACGCTCGCGGACTGGGAAGGCGAGGGCGGCAAGCCGGAATCGGCTGCCGAATACATCGCGATGCTGCGCGAAAACGGGATCTTCCAGGCAAGCTACTTCCCGGTTCATGACGCCGAGGGCGGACGCGGCGCGGTCATCCTCATGGGCCCGCTGGTCGAGCTGCCGATGACGATGACCATGGAGCTGCAGATGATTGCGATCCATGTCTACAATCGCCTGGCTGAAATCGGTTCCGTATGGAAGAGCAGCGGCGCAGCACTTTCCGAGCGCGAGATCCAATGTTTGAGTTGGACCGCTGCCGGAAAGACCAGCGCCGAGATCGCCGGCATCCTCGGGCTCTCCGAACATACGGTCAACCACTACCTCAACCACGTGACCAAGAAGCTCGACGCCGTTAACCGCACCCAGGCGGTCGTGAAGGCGATGAAGAAGGGCTACATCAGCTAGCCCCAAGCCGGCCCTACGCCGCAGTCCATTCCCGCATGTCCGCCTGCCGCCCCGGTGCGATCGCAAGAAGCGATGAGCTCGGGTAAGCCCGATATGTTTGTCACTGAGGTCGCCATCATCCCGGCGAACTGCTCCATCCTTGGACGATTTGCAGACGGTTGCTCAGAAACTGGGCATATGCCATCGCCGGCCGATGAGTGGCGTCTGAGTTTATCTATTTGAAATTGCTGTCTATTTCCGTCAGGTTTGAATCTGGCACGCATCCTGCATTTCTACTGGCATGTCCAGAGGGGACTAAAAAGAAGACAGCGCCCACGAAGGTCGCGACCGAAAGGGCCACTGCCCGCCTGAAAGGTGATCCCGGATGTACGGACACCAAGGGCGGGCGGTGGCCCTTGCTTTTTCCGTTATGTCGCATTGGCGAAGCGCCCGGCCTCGACTATCTAAGGGATAACAAAAGAATGAGAGGGCGCGATGCCGGAAGTCACGAAAGAAGTGGTGCTTGAAAAGCTGCGCACAGTGCGTGGTCCAGGCATGGAAGGCAACATCGTCGACCTCGGGCTCGTCTCTGACGTCTTCATCTCCGACGGCAAAGCCTATTTCTCGATCACCGTTCCGGCCGAACGCGCCAAGGAGCTGGAGCCGATGCGGGCTGCAGCCGAGCGCGTGGTGCGCGACATTCCCGGGATCACGGCGGCAATGGTCGCGCTCACGGCCGACCGCAAGGCAGCTGCCGGCAGCGCGCCGGTGCAGCGCCCGCAGCCGCAGGCACCCTCCCATGCAGGCCATGCCCACGCGCCGCGTCCCGCCGGCGGACCGCCTGCCAAGGCCGGGATCCCTGGCGTCGGTGCGATTATCGCCGTTGCCTCGGGCAAGGGCGGTGTCGGCAAGTCGACCACCTCGGTCAATCTGGCGCTGGCGCTCAAGGCCAACGGCCTGAAGGTCGGCCTGCTCGACGCCGATATCTACGGTCCGTCGATGCCCCGGCTCCTCAAGATCTCCGGCCGGCCGCAGCAGATCGAGGGCCGGCTCATCCGCCCGATGGAAAATTACGGCCTCAAGGTCATGTCCATGGGTTTCCTCGTCGATGAGGAAGTGGCGATGATCTGGCGCGGACCGATGATCCAGTCGGCGCTTCTGCAGATGTTGCGCGAGGTCGCCTGGGGCGATCTCGACGTTCTCGTCGTCGACATGCCGCCGGGCACCGGCGACGCCCAGCTCACGATGGCCCAGCAGGTGCCGCTTGCCGGTGCCGTCATCGTCTCGACGCCGCAGGACCTGGCGCTGATCGATGCGCGCAAGGGGCTCGCCATGTTCCGCAAGGTGGAAGTCCCGGTGCTCGGCATCGTCGAGAACATGAGCTACTTCATCGCGCCCGACACGGGGAAACGCTACGACATCTTCGGCCATGGCGGCGCCCGCAAGGAGGCAGAGCGCATCGGTGTGCCGTTCCTCGGCGAAGTGCCGCTGACGATGGGCATTCGTGAGACGTCGGATGCAGGAACGCCGCTGGTCGCCTCCGAGCCGGCCGGCGAGATTGCGCGTGTCTATCGCGATATCGCGACCAAGGTCTGGGAACAGGTCTCTGCCACGCGAGAGGACAAGAGCCGCGCCGCGCCGACCATCGTCTTCGAGTAGTTCGTGCCGACGCGGTTCTGCCCGGCTGCCGGGCACGAATCGTTTTGCCCTTGATTCGGTTTTGATTTAAGCAGACATGCTATAGCGTGGCGGCGCACGCCGGCGTGCCGGATTGCAAGGGGCATTGATTTTGCGTTTGCGTTGCGCCATATGCCTTGCCGCAATTGCGAAGGTGCCCAACTTGACGCCCTCTCGCCGGAGATCTTGGCCTCTCGCGATGACTGAGTTGAAGACTTTGTCCTGACTGGCGGAACGTTCGATCCGATGGATCTCTATTGTGGGTATTTTGTGGCGCACGACCTTTCGCTTTCGCTGATCGGCACACTGCACGGTTCCTTGGATCACGCGCTGGAAGACGCGCGGTGCACTGACGCTTGCCCGGCGAGGACGGTTGCATGATCACCGGCTATTGCGCCGATGGCACGGCCGTCGTCCTGACGCCGGCCGAACCACCCGCGACACTGCGTCCCGACATCATCTGGCTGGATCTGGTCGAGCCGAGCAAGACGGAAGACCTGATGATGGAGAAGCTGCTCGGCATCTCCATTCCGACGCGCGATGACCTCAAGGACATTGAGCCTTCGAGCCGCCTTTACATCGAGGAGAACGCCGTGTTCATGACGGCGTCGCTGGTTTTTCGTACGGACACGGAGATACCCGGCCTGACGGATGTCGGCTTCATTCTGTCGGGCGGCCGGCTCGTCACCATCCGCTATGCCGAACCTCGTTCCTTCGTGCTGTTCAAGGCGTCGATGCATCGTTTCCCCGGAAACTGCCGCGACGGCGCGGTTGTTCTGACGCGGCTCCTGGAAACGATCGCCGACCGCACGGCCGAGATCCTCGAAGAGGCCGTGACGAAGATCGACGATCTGTCGATCGCCGTCTTCGGCGACAAGGCGGCCGGCAGGCGCCGCCCGCCGCATTTTCTCGAAGCGCGCCTGCGCGACGTCGCCGGGCATCATCGTCTGGTCGCCAAGACCCGCGACAGCCTCGCCTCGCTCTCGCGCCTGCTGACATTCGTCTACACGGTGCCGCAGGTCCAGGACGACAAGGAAACGCGTGAGCTCTGCCGCTCGATCTCGCGTGACATCCAATCGCTGTCCGAGCATGCCGGCTTCATTTCCGGCAACATTACTTTCCTGCTCGATGCATCGCTCGGACTCATCAACGTCGAGCAGAACGCGATCATCAAGATCTTCTCGATCGCGTCGGTCGTGCTCCTGCCGCCGACGCTGGTCGCCTCGGTCTACGGCATGAACTTTCGGGTCATGCCGGAGTTGGAATGGCAGTTCGGCTATCCCTGGGCGATCGCGGCGATGGTGATATCGGCCGTGATCCCCTTTTTCTTTTTCCGCTGGAAAGGCTGGCTTTGACCGCCAGTAGGTTTGCATGACCCAATCGCATGCCCCTTCCACCCACGAGCCGAAGGATCTGCGCCGCCTGCTGGTCCTCGGGCTTGGCTCGATCGGTGTCGTCTATGGCGATATCGGCACCAGCCCGCTCTATGCCTTCCGCGAAGCGCTGCGCCCGGTTTCCCATGACGGTGTGACCGACGCGGAGATCATCGGCCTGATCTCGCTGATGATCTGGACGCTGACGATCATCGTCACGATCAAGTACGTGCTGTTCCTGTTGCGCGCCGACAACCAGGGGGAGGGCGGCACGCTGTCGCTGCTCGCGCTGTTGATGAAGTCTGCCAACGGCCACGCGTCCATTCTCTTCTTCATGGGCATCGCCGGCGCAGCACTCTTCATCGGTGACGCGATGATCACGCCCGCCCTGTCGGTTCTCTCGGCGGTCGAGGGCCTGAAGCTGGTGACGCCGGCGCTGTCGGAATATGTCGTGCCGATCGCCGTCGTCATTCTGCTCATGCTCTTCGCCGTGCAATCGAAGGGCACAGCCGCAGTCTCGAATTTCTTCGGGCCGATCACCCTCGTCTGGTTCCTGGTGATGGGCGGCATCGGCCTCGTGCACATCTCCGACGATCTGTCGATCTTCAAGGCCTTCAATCCCTACTATGCCGTGAGCTTCATGCTGAACGAAGGCTATGTCGGCATCATCGTTCTTGGCGCCGTCTTCCTGACGGTGACGGGCGCTGAAGCGCTCTACGCCGACCTTGGCCATTTCGGGCGCCGCCCGATCCAGTGGGCCTGGTTCCTGATCGTCTTTCCGGCGCTGACGCTCAACTATCTCGGACAGGGCGCCTTCGTATTGCAGAATCCGGAAGCCATGTCCGATCCGTTCTTCCTGATGTTCCCGAAATGGGCGCTGCTGCCGGTGGTCATTCTGGCGACGGCGGCCACCATCATTGCCAGCCAGGCCGTGATTACGGGCGCCTTTTCGCTGACGCGACAGGCGATCCATCTCGGTTTCCTGCCACGCATGGCGATCTTCCATACGTCCGAAACTCATACGGGCCAGATCTACCTGCCGAACGTCAACACGCTGCTGATGTTCGGCGTCATGGCGCTGGTCTTTGTCTTCGGTTCGTCCGAATCGCTTGCCACCGCCTATGGCATCTCGGTGACCGGCGCGATGGTGGTGACGACAGTGCTTTCCTTCGAGTTCCTGCGCATGCGCTGGAACTGGTCGGCGCTGGCGGCGGCCGCCGTGCTGGTGCCGCTTTTCGCTCTGGAGTTCATCTTCCTCGGCGCCAACATGCTGAAGGTCCACGACGGCGGTTATGTTCCGGTGCTGATTGCCGCCACCTTCATCATCATCATGTGGACCTGGCGGCGCGGCACCGAGATCCTGCACGCCAAGACGCGCCATATCGACATTCCGCTCGCAAGCTTCATCAAGTCGATCGAGCGCAAGAGCGAGCACGCGCCGGTCGCCGTGCCCGGCACTGCCGTGTTCCTGACGAGCGATCCGGAATCGACGCCTGCAGCGCTGCTTCACAACATCAAGCACAACCACGTGCTGCACAATCAGAACTTCATCCTGACGATCCGCACGGCCAATACGCCGAAGGTGCCGAAGTCGGAACGGGTAAGCATGCAGCCTCTGTCGGACCGCTTCACATTGCTCGAAATTCGCTTCGGTTTCATGGAAACGCAGAACGTCTCGCAGGCGCTCGGCCTCTTCCGCAAGTCGGGCCTGAAGTTCGACATCATGTCGACCTCGTTCTATCTCGGCCGCCGCAAGCTCGTGCCCGATGCCGAGAGCGGCATGCCGCACTGGCAGGACCGATTGTTCATCGCGCTTGCCAATGCGGCGATCGACCCTTCGGATTATTTCCGCCTGCCGACCAACCGTGTCGTTGAACTCGGCTCGCACGTCATCATCTGACGCTTGCCCGGCGCCTCACCGGAGAGGGGCGGAGCCCTGATACGCAGCCAACGAAGCCGCCTTCCGATGGAGGCGGCTTCGTTGCGTTGTGGGATATCGGCCTTTCAGCGATCGCGCATTAACCAAACATCAAGGTTAATGCTTCATTTTCAAAGCACGAACGGAGCGGTGCCGGCGAAGTGTCCGGCTGCTCGATTGTCTAATCTTCCCGCGCGGAATTCTCGACGCTGGCGCATTGCCGGCGCGGGCGAAGCCGTGCCGCCTGTTAGCGTTGCGTGGAGTCGGTTGGTGCGTAAGAGTCGGAACCTGCGTCGAAAGTCTCGCCTGAACCCCTCCGCCTGGATGGCGCCCGCGATCATCGGTCTTGCGCTTTATCTCGGCTTTCCCTCCGCTGCGGCCTATGCCGATCTTGCGACCTTCCTCTCCGGCATCAATCGGGGCGGCGAGCGCTGGCGCATGTACATGACGCCGTCACCGGCAGGCTCGATCCACGAAGCCGAGATGGTGTTTGCCGATCCGGTCACCACGGGCGCGCTCGACGGCGGCGCCGGTGTCACCATGCCCGACGGCAGCCGCGTCGCCCTGACCGCGGAGGCCAAGCATTCGGGCACACCGGACGAGGAGCGCGTCAACCGCCGGGCCAAGAAGGGGCGTGTCGTCGCCGTGACCCCCGTGACGCCGCCCAAGGACTTCTCCGCCGGCTCCATCCTGCAGCGCACCAGCTCCCTGATGGAGCCCAGTCTGGGGGAGGGGGAGAAGATGGTCTTCGCCAAATCCCGCATCGAAGGCAAGGAGATCGAGATCGCCACCGCCTTCTACCGGAACAAGCCACCAAAGGCGGAGCCCGGCGTTTCACCGATGCTGGCCAAGCTCGTTACCAACGATCGCCCCGACATTCTTGCGACTGCTTACGTCCGGCCCGAGCCGGACTATGCGCGTGAATCGCCCTTCGATTCGATCCTGCGTGAAGACAAGAACGCCGGCCGCTTCATTCCCGAGATCGCGCCGGGCGACCACGCCTGGGCTGCAACCGCACTGCCGGGGTCGGTTTTCAGCAAGGAAGAACAGGCCTGCCTTGCCGAGGGCATCTATTTCGAAGCGCGCAGCGAGCCGCTCAAGGGACAAGCCGCCGTCGCGCAGGTGATTCTCAATCGCGTGCGCAATCCCACCTATCCGAAGACCATCTGCGGCGTCGTCTATCAGAACAAGGCCTGGCGCAACCGTTGCCAGTTTTCCTTCGCCTGCGACATGATCCGCGACCTCATTTATTCCCGCTCGCACTGGAAGACCGCCAAGGAAGTCGCGATGGCCGTCACCGCCGGCAAGATCTGGCTGCCGGAAGTGGGCTCTGCCACCCATTACCATGCGACTTACGTCAATCCGCCGTGGGCAAAGACAATGAAGCGGGTCGGCAAGATCGGCATGCATATCTTCTACCGCACCTATGGCGGCGGCTGGAGCTGATCGGCATCTGACGCGATTCCGCCGTCTTTCATGCTCACGGGCAGAAAGGGGAGATTCCCCCCGCTCTCCGGCAGGAATCCTGCAGCTGCCTTGTCGCAGATCGGTCGCCGCGGCCTTAATTCATTGAATTTAATGGAAAATATTGTCCACGATCAAGCGGCCTGCATGCCTTGACTATGCGGGAGCCTAAAACTATGTTGCGCGCGACTTCAAATGGGGCCGAAACGTGGCTTGTGCGAAGGCCTATTGTATGACCGAAATCGCGGTCTGAGACCCGATAAGGACGACAAGGGAGTAGCCACGTGGCGGAGAAACCTGAGGAAAGTCTGGAAGCGCGGCTGAAGCAGCTCGGCGACAAGATTGAGGCCAAGAGGCCCAATGCGCCTGATGCAGCGGAAGCCAGGGCCGCCGAAAGCCGTAAGGGCTATGCGGCGGCGATGAAGCTCTCGAGCGAGTTCATCGCCGGCATCGTTGTCGGGGCGTTTCTGGGCTATCTTTTGGACCACTTTGCGGGTACAGGGCCGTGGGGCATGATTGTCTTCCTGCTTCTCGGCTTCTGCGCTGGCGTGCTGAATGTGCTGCGCTCGGCCGGTATGGTGGCGACACTGGAAGCCGGAAAAAGCGGCGCTGAGAATGACAAGAAGGACGGAAACGCCCACTGAGGCGTTGCCCCGAAGGAAACGGTTTCCGCTCCCGAGCGGATAGAACGAAAGAGTAGCGCGGTGTCAAACGATCCGACCCACCAGTTCCTGGTCAATAAGATTGTCCCGATCGAAATTGGTGGAATTGACTTTTCCTTCACCAATGCGTCGCTGTTCATGGTTGCGACCGTGGGTGTTGCCGCGGGCTTCCTTTACCTGACGACGTCGCAGCGCGGTCTGATCCCGACCCGCCTGCAGTCGGTCTCCGAAATGTCCTACGAATTCATTGCCTCGATGCTGCGCGAAGGTGCCGGCAGCGGCGGCATGAAGTTCTTTCCGATGGTGTTCTCGCTGTTCATGTTCATTCTGACGGCGAACCTGCTCGGCATGTTCCCATACTTCTTCACGATCACCAGCCAGATCATCGTCACCTTCGCGCTGGCGTTGTTCGTCATCGGCACCGTCATTCTCTATGGTTTCTACAAGCATGGCCTCGGCTTCCTGAAGCTGTTCGTGCCGCACGGCGTTCCCGGCGTGCTTCTGCCGCTCGTCGTCGCGATCGAAATCATCTCGTTCCTTTCCCGTCCCATCAGCCTCTCGGTCCGTCTGTTCGCCAACATGCTGGCCGGCCACATCACGCTGAAGGTTTTCGCAGGCTTCGTCACCTCGCTGAGCGCTCTTGGCGCAGTCGGCATCGGTGGCGCGATCCTGCCGCTTATCATGACCGTCGCCATTACCGGTCTTGAGTTCCTCGTCTGCTTCCTCCAGGCCTATGTCTTCGCGGTACTGACCTGCATGTACCTCAACGACGCTGTCCATCCCGGAAGCCACTAAGGAATAACAGTCGCTTGCTTTCGGCCGGCCCTCCGCCGGAAGCACAATCCTAAGCCGCAACACCATTCGAAGGAGTTCAAACATGGAAGCGGAAGCAGCAAAGTACATCGGCGCAGGTCTCGCTTGCCTCGGTATGGCCGGCACGGCTCTCGGCCTCGGCAACATCTTCGGCAGCTACCTGTCCGG
Source organism: Ensifer adhaerens (assembly GCF_002007205.1). GTDB lineage: Bacteria > Pseudomonadota > Alphaproteobacteria > Rhizobiales > Rhizobiaceae > Ensifer > Ensifer adhaerens_D. The sequence goes on along the minus strand of NZ_LAZS01000006.1, from coordinate 263,138 downwards.
CGCACTGCGCAACCCGTCGGCAGCTGACGGTCAGTTCGGCCGCCTCGTATTCGGCTTCGCCGTTACGGAAGCTCTGGGCATCTTCTCGCTGCTCGTAGCTCTGCTCCTCCTGTTCGCCGTCTAATAACGGCTGGAGTTTCGGCCGCGGCCCGTCAAAAGGTCGCGGCCGCGCATATTCTTGAGTGCACCTGGAGGTGAGCATGTTTGTGACCGCGGCCTATGCCCAGCAGTCAACCACCACTGAAGGCGCCGAAGCACACGATGCCGCTGCGGCCGGTGAGGTGCACACCGAAACGGGTGTGGCCCACGAAGGCGAGGCTGGCTCCGGCGTGTTCCCGCCCTTCGATTCGACCCATTTCGCATCGCAGCTGCTCTGGCTCGCGATCACGTTCGGCCTCTTCTATCTCCTGATGTCGAAGGTCATCATTCCGCGCATCGGCGGAATTCTGGAAACCCGTCACGATCGGATCGCTCAGGATCTCGATGAAGCGTCCCGCCTCAAGGGCGAAGCCGACGCGGCCATCGCCTCCTACGAGCAGGATCTGGCAGCCGCCAAGTCCAAGGGTCACAAGATCGCCGACGACGCCCGCGAATCCGCAAAGGCCAAGGCCAATGCTGACCGCACCGCCGTTGAAGCCGACCTTGCCAAGAAGATCTCGGCTGCGGAAGACCGCATCGCCGACATCAAGGCAAAGGCACTGGCCGACGTTGGCGCCATCGCCGAGGAAACCGCAACGGCTGTCGTCAAGCAGCTGATCGGCGGAACCGTCACCAAGGCCGAGATCACCGCTGCCGTCAAGGCATCGGCTGGTAACTGAGGAGCACTGAACCATGCATCTTGATGCAACTTTCTATGCCTTGGTTGGCCTGATCCTGTTCTTCGTCCTGATCGCCTATCTCAAGGTTCCGGGCATGATCGGCAAGGCGCTCGACGCCCGCGCCGAAAAGATCGGCAATGAGCTGACCGAAGCCAAGCGCCTGCGCGAAGAAGCACAGGGCCTCGTCGCCGAGTACCAGCGCAAGCGCAAGGATGCCGAAGCGGAAGCTGCCGGTATTGTCGCTGCCGCTCAGCGCGAAGCCGAAATGCTGACCGCCGAAGCCAAGCAGAAGACCGAGGAATACGTCGCTCGTCGCACGGCTCTTTCGGAACAGAAGATCAAGCAGGCCGAAAGCGACGCGATCAATGCGGTCCGTTCCGCTGCTGTCGATCTCGCGATTGCCGCTGCCGAGAAGGTCGTTGCCGCCAAGGCCGACGCCGGCGCCCAGAGCGACCTTTTCAAGAAGGCACTTGGCGAAGTTAAGGCGCGCCTGAACTGAGCGTTCGGACAATTCGATTGAAAAAAGCCCCGCCTCGTGCGGGGCTTTTTTATGCCCGTGTGCCGAGTCTCTTTGCCCGGGACCTAGTGTGACGCCCGTTCGGGCCGGAGATTTCCGTCGACGTATGGCTCGCCTCGGATGGCGGCCGGACAGCGCGTTGAAACACCGGCGAAATCAAAACCTAAAGCGCGGAGAGCGAATCTGAAGGTTCGCAGCGTTTCAGCGCTGCGTGTCGGAACCGTTCGCGCTGGACCAGCCATCTTCGCGCGATTGCCCGGAGGCTATTCGTCCTGGCGCAGTGGCCGGAAGCTCATGCGGTGCAAGGGGCAGGGGCCGTGGGCCTCGATGGCGCGGCGGTGGGTCACCGTCGCGTAGCCGGCATGGAGCGCGAAGCCGTAGCCGGGATGCGCGAGGTCGGCACGGGCCATCATGCGGTCGCGGGTGACCTTTGCGACGATCGAAGCGGCTGCGATCGACAAGGACCGGGCGTCGCCCTTCACCACCGCCTTGGCGTGGCAGGAGAGGCCGGGTGGAACGTCACGGCCATCGACGAGCACGAAACGCGCAGTCGAGGGCAGGCCGGCGACCGCGCGCCGCATCGCCTCGAGGCTCGCCTTTCGAATGTCCGTTGCATCGATCGTGCCGGCCGAGGCGGAGGCGATCGACACGTCGGATGTGGCGAGGATTTCTTCGAACAGTTTTTCGCGCGCCTGGGCCGTCAGCTTCTTGCTGTCGTCAAGCCCTGCTGGAATGGCGTCCGGATCGAGAATGACGGCGGCGGCGACCACCGGCCCCGCGAGCGGCCCGCGGCCGGCCTCATCGGCGCCTGCGACCGGCCAGAAACCATCGCCCTTGGCCGAAAGCTCGAAACTGAAATCGGGCGCTTCGATGATATCGGGAAAAAGGGGAGAATCGGACGATCTGCGAGACATAAGTCTCATTCGCATGATCGACCGATTCTCTTCAAGCCCCCAGGTCCGAGTGCGGCGGCGGACGGGGGATTACCGGGGCCCACGGCGGGTAGGGGGCACCGGAACTGCTATGCGATCTTAGGCGTCTGCGGGCCGGTCGCCCGATAGGGCGGGCCGATCATCCCCGCCACACGCATTATATACGGATGGCTACCGAGGTGACTGGAAAGCCTTCAAAGAAGCGAGAGCTGCACCCCCGTTCCGAGCGGCGGCACGAAGAGGTCGTCGCGCAACTGCCGACGCGTCGGGTTGAAGCCGAGGCGCTTCACCGCCAGGTCGAAGCGGCGGCCGATCTGCCACGCATAGGGGCCGGCGCCCTTCATGCGCTTGCCGAATTCGGCATCATAGTCCTTGCCGCCCCGCATGGAGCGGATGAGGGACATCACATGCCGGTAGCGGTCCGGGTAATTGCGCAGCAACCAGTCGCGAAAGAGCGGGCTGACCTCGAGCGGCAACCGCAAGAGGACATAGCTTGCTTCGGTTGCGCCTGCCGTCCTTGCAGCTTCAAGCACTCGTTCTATCTCGTGATCGTTCAGCGCCGGAATGATCGGAGAAACGAGAACGCCGGCCGGGATACCGGCTTCCGCAAGCATCCGTATCGCCTCCAGCCGCTTGCTCGGGGTCGACGCCCGCGGCTCCATCGTCCGCGCCAGCTTGCGGTCGAGCGTCGTGACGGAGATGCCGACGCGCACAAGTCCCTTTTCCGCCATCGGCGCCAGGATATCGATGTCGCGCGTGACCATCGCCGATTTGGTGACGATCATGACCGGATGGTTGGCGTCGCGCAGTACCTCGAGGATCTGGCGCATGATGCGCCACTCCTTCTCGATCGGCTGATAGGGGTCGGTGTTGGTGCCGATGGCAATCGGCCTGACCTTGTAGTCCTGCCGCGCCAGCTCGCGCTCCAGAAGTCGCGGCGCATCCGGCTTGGCAAAGAGCTTCGCCTCGAAGTCGAGCCCAGCCGACAGGCCCATATAGGCGTGTGTGGGGCGGGCGAAGCAATAGATGCAACCGTGCTCGCATCCACGATAGGGATTGATGGAGCGGTCGAAGGAGATGTCGGGAGACTCGTTCCTCGTGATCACCGTGCGCGGCTTCTCGACCTGAACCTCGGTCTTGAAAGGCGGCAGATCCTCCAGACTTTCCCAGCCGTCATCGAACGTCTCCCGGCTACTCGGTTCGAACCGGCCGGACATGTTGATCCCGGCACCACGTCCCCGGCGGCGATCGATGTCGATCCGCAGGCCAGAAGCGCTCATCATCGCTTCGGCCACATCTGCCGTATTGGCGGGCGCAAGCGCACCCTGCCTGATCTGAGACAGCTCGGTCATTGGAATCTCCCCGGAATCAGATTTTGATCCCGTTTTGTTCTGATTATTTTCCTATCGCGAATGCGTGAACAATTCAAGAACAAAAATGGAGTTTCGATTTTGTCGATCAAGGCGCCGCTGCGGCTCGTGTCCGAGATGTAGCAATTGCCGTGGCGATGCGTTACGAGGAACCATGCTCACGATCATCATGGAAACCCGCGACAACGAAGCCGAACTGGCCCAGACGCTTTCTGTACTGGTGGCCGGCGCCGTGGAGGGCCTCGTCAGCGATGTGATCATTCTCGATCACGGCTCGAAGGATGGCTCGTCCGACGTGGCCGATGCGGCCGGATGCCGTTTCTGCCGGGATTGGGATCTCGCGGAAGTGGTGGGGTCGGCGCGCGGCGAATGGCTGATGTTGCTGGAGCCGGGCGCCCGTCCGATCGGCCGCTGGATCGATGAACTGGCCGAGTATGTATCGTTGAACAGAGAGCCCGCCCGTTTCTCCGGTTCGAGACTGCATCGCAAGCCCTTCTTCAGCCGGCTGACCCGGCGGGGAAAGCCGCTGGAGACGGGTTTTCTCCTGCGCAAGAACGATGCGCTTGCCGTTGCCCGCGGCAACACGGGCCTGGACGCCATGACGAATGTGCGGTCCGTCCGCAAGCTTTCGACCGAACTCGTTCCGGCCTGGGTCGCGATCGAATCCAGGCGGTGATGCCCGTTCAAGCGCGCAAAATGAAAGGTGCCAGTCCGGGGGGACGGCACCTCCAAGCGGCTCTCAAATGACCTTGTTTGGCAGATTTCTGTCCGGGCAGCATTCTGGCTGCACGTCGTATACAACATTTCACTCCGCCTGGGGGACAGAGGCGGAAGGGTCTTGCGGAGCGAGGAGCGGAACGTGCGGCGGTCGTTCCTCGCTGTGTCAACGCTTGAAACCTAACGAGAGGAGAAGCGACTGTCAGTTACTAAGGTAACAGGTTGGCCGTGCCGGAACGGTCCATGCTGTTCAGCCGCGTTTCAGGTGCTCGTCCAGCCGCGGCATGATTTCCACGAAATTGCAGGGCAAGTGCCTGTAATCGAGCTGCTGCTTGAGGATACCGTCCCACGCGTCGCGGCAGGCGCCCGGCGAACCTGGAAGAACGAAGATGAAGGTGGCGTTGGCAACGCCGCCGGTCGCGCGTGACTGGATCGTCGACGTGCCGATCTTCTCGTAGGAGATGCGATGAAAGATCTCCGAGAACCCGTCCATCCGCTTTTCGAACAGGGGCTCGAGCGCCTCGGGCGTCACGTCCCTGCCGGTGAAGCCCGTTCCGCCTGCTGTGATCACCACGTCGATGGTCGGCTCGAGCGTCCAGGCCTTCACCTGGTCGAAGATCTTCGTCCGGTCATCCTGAACGATGGCGCGCGCTTCCAGGCGGTGGCCGGCGTCACGTACCCGGGCTTCCAATGTGTCGCCCGACTTGTCGTCGGCGAGCGTGCGCGTGTCGGAGACTGTGAGGATGGCGATCCCGACAGGAATGAAGGGACGCTTTTCGTCGATACCGGCCATGCTATTTCCCTCTGCCCACCGTCCTGCAGGCAAGAACGTACCATCCGGGGTAGGCGTCCGAAAGAGCACGCGCTGTCGCAGCCGCGCGTTCGTCGCTGTCGAAAAGGCCGAAGCATGTGGCGCCCGAGCCCGACATGCGCGTGAGTGCCGATCCGGCTTCCGTCAGTGCTTGGCAGACCGCGTCGATCACGGGCTCAAGCCTTGCCGCCGGTGGCTGCAGATCGTTGCGCATCGTCGCGATGGCGGAAATCCATTCGGCCGCGCTATCGGCTCTCAGGGGGAGAGCGAGCGGCGGGTTCGTCTTGTTGGCGAGCGTGCGGAAGACGACCGGCGTCGAGACGGCGACCAGCGGATTGACCAGCACGATCGGCAGGGCGGGGAAATCCTCAAGCGGCGTGATGTCCTCGCCGATCCCTTTCGCCAGCAGAGGCGTGCCGGCAAGGCACATCGGCACGTCCGCCCCGAGCCGCAAGGCGATGGCGCCAAGACGGGACGGCGTGATCGTGGCGCCCCAAAGATCGAGAAGCCCAAGGAGCGTTGCGGCAGCATCGGCCGATCCGCCGCCGATGCCCGAGGCGAGCGGCAGGTTCTTTTCGAGATGCAGATGGGCGGGGCCGGCCGCATCGGGATTGAGTGATTGCAGTTCGTGGCGCAAGAGGTCCCGCGCCTTCAGGACCAGGTTGCCGCCTTGCGCGTCGGCATCCATCGGCAGCGCACCGGCAAATACGCCCGAGACCGTGAAACGATCCGCTTCCGCCGGCGAGAGGCCGATCCGGTCGCCGCGATCGGCAAAGGTGACGAGGCTTTCGAGGAGATGATGTCCGTCGGCCCGCTGGCCGACGATGTGGAGCGCCAGATTGATCTTGGCGGGGGCCGCGCGCGTCAGCGCAAAGCCCGCAATGCCGTCTTCCGACATGGAACGATCAGGACTTCTTGTCCGGAGCCGGCGCTTCCGGGGTCACCTTCTTCGGCGCGGTTTCCTTGGCATCGGCCGAGGCTGGGACCGTTTCCTTGAGCGGTGGCAGGCCGTTTTCGATCTTCGCCTTGATCTTCGGGATCTCGGCTTCCTCGGGCTTCAGCTCAAGCGTCTGCGTCCACTGGAACACGGCCTCGAGCTTGCGTCCGACGCGCCAGTAGGCGTCGCCGAGGTGATCGTTGATCGTCGGATCGCCGGCCATCAGTTCGGCCGCCTTTTCCAGTTCCACGACCGCTTCGTCGAAGCGGTTCATCCGGAAATAGGCCCAACCGAGCGAATCGACGATATAGCCGTCATCCGGTTTCAGATCGACGGCCTTGCGGATCATCTCCAGGCCTTCGTCGAGGTTGATGTTCATGTCGACCCAGGAATAGCCGAGGTAGTTCAGCACCTGCGGCTGGTCCGGGTTGAGCTCCAGCGCCTTGCGGAAGTTCGGTTCGGCCTTGTCCCACAGCTTCTGGCGCTCGTAGGCGATGCCGCGCTGGAAGAACACGGTCCAGTCGCTGCGCTTCGGCACGGGGCCGATCTGGTCGACCGCCCGATCGTAGAGCTCGCCCATCTCCTTGTAGTCCTTGGCGTCGGAAAGCACGCTGCCATAGGCGAGGTAGTTGCGGATGTTCTTCGGATCGACGTCGATCAGCGCCTTCAGGTGCTTCTTCGCTTCATCGACCTTGCCGATGCTGGCGAGGCTGAGGCCGAGCTGCAATTCCGAGACGCGCCGCATCGGCGATGCCTCGGGAATGGCCTTGTAGAGCTCGATTGCCTCGTTCGGCTTCTTCAGGTTTTCGGCGATACCGCCGAGCATGACCAGGATATCGGCGCTATCGGGGTCGAGCCGGCGCGCGGTCTGCAGATAGAGCGAGACGATATCCTCGGCGCCCTCGCGGTTGAGCGCAGCGCCGATCGAGAAGAGCACGGCCGCAGCACCCTGGGTGGCGTTCTTGACCTGCTGTTCCTGCGGAACACCATTCTCGATATCGGTCCTCAGCGCCTGCAGCGGCGTGTAGTTGTTGACCATGTTTTCGCCGACGGCGACGGTGTCGAGCGCTTTCTGCTTGTTGCCTTCGCGCGCCTCGAAACGGGCGAGCGCTTCCACCGCGCGCATGAAGGTGTCGGGGGCAGCACTTCCACCCTCGCGGTCGAGGATGGCATCGTTGAGCCTGGTGCGCGCGGTCTGCTTGTCACCCGCGGCAACCGCGATCGCGCCCGCATGGTAGTTCTTGAACACGCGGAACCATTCAGGACCGTCGAGGCCGTTGATCTGGGCGAGCGCTTCCTTCGGCTTGCCCTGGCCGAACTTCGCCCAGGCTGAAAGCAGGCCGTTCATCAGCCGGTCGAGATCGTTCGGGCCCTGGTAGTTCAGAAGCTTCTGCGCATTACGATACTCGCGCTTGCGGATCGCTTCGATGGCGCGAATGACCGTCGTGATGCGCTCGACGGCCGGGTCGGACTTCAGCTGCTCGGCAATCTTCGCGCCTTCGTCGAACTGGCCGGCCATCAGAAGCGTGATCATCAGCCGTTGCTTGACGTCGTTGTTGTTCGGCTCGAACTGCAGCGCGATGCGGTAGAGTTCGGTGGCGGAAGCGAAGTCGCGATCGGTATCGGCGGTGCGGGCAGCCAGAAAGGCGCCGGAAAACGTGTTGACCGACTTGATGTCGAAAGGTTCGGTTTCTTCGACGCCTGCGGCCTTCTCCTCGGCAAATGCCTGGTTGCCGCCGCTGACTGCAGCGAGAGCCAGCAGTGCTGCGCCGCTGAGGAGGCGGAGAATCGTCTTTTGCCGCATGTCAAACCTTTCGCGCCGATTGCTCGGTCTTCGCACCACTAAGGGTTGTTTCGGAGTCAGCCACAGATAGCCCAACGCAACTCTTGAGGAACAGAATGGCTTTTTTGGCGCAGCGCGGCAAGAAAATCCTGTCGTTCGTTCGGGCCTATCCGGAGCCTGTCAGCTGACGCGATCGATGCAGAAGTCGATGACTTCGGTCAGCGCCGATTTCCAGGGAGAAGCCGGCAGCGGCGCCAGCGCGTCGCGGGCGATCGTGCCGTAATGCTGGGCGCGTGCGATGGTGTCGCTCAAGCCGCCATAGCGCTTGATCAGGCCGAGCGCCTTGTCCAGGTTCTGATCGCTGCTGTCGCCGCCTTCGATTGCCTCGCGCCAGAAGGCGCGGTCTTCCGCCGTGCCGCGACGGTAGGAGAGGATTACCGGAAGGGTGATCTTGCCCTCGCGGAAATCGTCGCCGACATTCTTGCCGAGGTCGCTCGACGAGCCACCATAGTCAAGCACGTCGTCGACGAGCTGGAAGGCGAGGCCGAGGTTCATGCCGTAGGATTTCAGCGCGTTGCGATCGGACTTGCTGGTCTGGGCAACGATCGGCCCGACTTCGGCGGCGGCGGCAAAGAGGGCTGCGGTCTTGGCGCGGATGACCTGAAGGTAATCGTCCTCGGTCGTTTCCATGTTCTTGGCGACGGACAGCTGCAGCACTTCGCCTTCGGCAATGACCGAAGCAGCGGTCGACAGGACGTCGAGGGCATCGAGCGAGCCGACGTCGACCATCATGCGGAAGGCCTGGCCGAGCAGGAAGTCGCCGACCAGAACGCTCGCCTGGTTGCCCCAGATGGTGCGCGCCGTCGACTTGCCGCGGCGAAGGTCGCTTTCGTCGACGACATCGTCGTGCAGCAGCGTTGCCGTGTGCATGAACTCGACGCTGGTCGCGAGCTTGACATGGGCATCGCCCTCGTAGCCGAACATCGAAGCGGAGGCGAGCGTCAGCATCGGACGCAGGCGCTTGCCGCCCGAAGAAATCAGGTGGTTGGCGACCTCGGGAATCATCTGAACGTCGGAGCCGGCCTTCGACAGGATGAGCTGGTTGACGCGCTCCATGTCCGCAGCGGTCAGGTCAACGAGCGGCTTTACGGACGCCTGTTTGTTTTTGCTGTCTTCCAGCGGTATCACTACGCCCACACCGGGACTCCTGTTTTCATTGTCGCTTTCGACAATAGGAAGGGGTGTCCCGTGCGGCAAGAGGCGAATTGTCCCGCTTGCTGAAATAGGACAGGAAAAACCGCCGGATGAAGGAATTGATCCGTACCAACGATGCCGTCGTGCTCTCCTTTGCCGAGAGCCTGATGAAGGACGCCGGTATCGCAAGCCTCATCGCCGACCAGGGGATGAGCATTCTCGAGGGTTCGCTTGGCCTTTTGCCCCGTCGTTTTCTGGTCGCGGAGGAAGACGCGGAAGCGGCGCGGCGGATCCTGATCGACGCCGGGCTCGAAGCGGAGTTGCGATCGTGAGTTCCGCGCCGGTTCCGGCGGCCGCAACCGAGACCGTCGACGCCTTTCACCGCGGCAAGTTCCATGTCGTCCAGCCGCTCGGACAGGGGCACCGGTCCGGCATGGACGCCATGCTGCTTGCGTCGCTGGTGGCATCGGATCGTCCCTGCCGGGTCGCCGATCTCGGTGCGGGCGCCGGTGCAGCCGGCATGGCCGTCGCCTCGCGCATGGAGGGCGCGGAGGTGGTTCTCGTCGAGCGCTCGCCGGTTATGGCGGAGTTTGCCCGTCGCAGCCTGGCGCTGGCCGAAAACGCCCGCTTTGCGCAGCGCGTCTCGGTCATCGAGGCAGACGTTTCGCTCGCCGGCAAGGCGCGTGTTGCGGCCGGCCTCGCCGATGACAGCTTCGACCACGTGATCATGAACCCGCCCTTCAACGATGCATCCGACCGCAAGACGCCTGATAGCCTCAAGGCCGAGGCGCATGCGATGAGCGACGGGCTGTTCGAGGTCTGGGTGAAGACATCAGGCGCGATCATGAAGCCGGGCGGGCAATTGTCGTTGATCGCGCGACCGGAATCGATTGCCGAGATCATCGCCGCCTGCGGCCGCCGCTTCGGCGGCATCGAGGTGACGGCGCTGCATCCGAGGGTCGGCGAGAACGCCGTGCGCATCCTGGTGACGGCGATCAAGCAGAGCCGCAAGCGGCTGGTTCTGCGCGCGCCGCTCGTCATGCACGAGGAGGGGCATCGCTTCGCCGACCATGTCGACGATCTCAACAATGGGCGCGCCGCCTATCGCCGTCGCTGATTTACCGTATGCGGCATTGCGTTCGCCGCGTCAGTGCATACATGGCATGAAATGCCCCTTGGTGGGCGGTTCGAAGAGGTGCGGCGAAGCATTCCGCTTTCGCCGAAGAGACGCGGTCGCGTCTATGATTTGCAGCTGTTTCGGCCCAAGATCGTGGACATGGCCTAGCAGGCAGGAGTTGAAATGAAGGCGTTCCTGAGACGGTTGTTGCCCAAGCGTTTTCGCAAGGAAGGCGTGACGATCCCCGTCGTCCGCCTCCACGGCGCGATCATGGCCGGCGGCGGGCAATTCCGGCCGGCGCTCAACCTGGCGACGGCGGCCCCGCTTCTCGAAAAGGCCTTCGCGGTGAAAGAAGCGCAGGCCGTCGCGATCTCCGTCAATTCGCCCGGCGGCTCGCCGGTGCAGTCACGGCTGATCTATCAGCGCATCCGGGATCTCGCTCTTGAGAAAAAGAAGCGTGTGCTGATCTTCGTCGAGGACGTTGCCGCATCCGGCGGCTACATGATCGCGCTTGCCGGCGACGAGATCATCGCCGATCCGACCTCTATCGTCGGCTCGATCGGTGTTGTCTCCGGCGGCTTTGGTTTTCCGGAACTCCTGAAGAAGATCGGCGTCGAGCGGCGCGTCTATACCGCCGGCGAAAACAAGGTGATGCTCGATCCGTTCCAGCCGGAAAAGGAAGGTGACATCGCTTTCCTGAAGAACCTGCAGCTCGATATCCACGACACCTTCATCCAGATGGTCAAGGCCCGTCGCGGGCAGTTGCTCGCCGACGATCCCGATATTTTCTCCGGCCTTTTCTGGACCGGACGGCGCGGACTGGAACTGGGTCTGATCGACGGTCTTGGCGACCTGCGCGGCGAGATAAAGAAGCGCTACGGCGAGAAGGCGCGCCTCGAACTCATCCAGCCGGCGCGCAGCCTTTTCGGTCGCCGCCAGACAGGCGCTGCCGTTGCCGGCGCGCTCGCCGCACCCCTGGCGGCTTCCGCAGCGGCGGGACTTGCCGAAGTCATCGAGGAAAGGGCATTGTGGGCGCGGTACGGACTATGACGCCCGTCCCTGCGTGAAATGCCGTTGGAGGAACAATGCCGCAACTCATCCTGCTTCTGATCGCAGGTTTCGTCTTCTGGCTCGGCTATCGCAAATTCGTGGCCGACGCACAAAAGCTGACGCGCCAGCGCGAACAGGCTCGCCGCGAGGAGCGGACCGGGGCCCAGGGAACATTGGTGCAGGATCCGGAAACCGGTGAGTACAGGCTGAAGCGCGACGGCGAGTAAGGGGCATTCAGGGCACGAAGACGTGACGGCGGTCTATTTACCCGCTGGTTGCCGTAGCGCTTGACCCCTGTCATCAGGCGTGGCACCTGTCCGGCACATTTTCCGCAAGAAATCCGGACGCGATCCATGACCACTCTGCCCGATCATATGAACCCGAAGCGCTCGTTTCAGGCCCTGATCCTGACTTTGCACAATTACTGGGCCGACAAGGGTTGCGCCGTTCTGCAGCCCTACGACATGGAAGTGGGCGCCGGTACCTTCCATCCGGCAACGACCCTGCGGGCGCTCGGGCCCCGTCCCTGGCGCGCGGCCTATGTGCAGCCGTCGCGCCGCCCGACCGATGGCCGCTACGGCGAAAACCCGAACCGCCTGCAGCATTACTATCAGTACCAGGTGATCCTGAAGCCGAACCCGTCGAACCTGCAGGAGCTCTATCTCGGCTCGCTCGAGGCGATCGGCCTCGACCCGCTGCTGCACGATATCCGTTTCGTCGAGGACGACTGGGAAAGCCCGACGCTCGGCGCCTGGGGCCTCGGCTGGGAGTGCTGGTGCGACGGCATGGAAGTGTCGCAGTTCACGTATTTCCAGCAGGTCTGCGGTATCGAATGCTCGCCGGTTTCGGGCGAACTGACCTATGGTCTCGAGCGTCTCGCCATGTATGTGCAGGGCGTCGACAACGTCTACGACCTGAACTTCAACGGCCGCGAAGGCGCCGAGAAGATCAGCTATGGCGACGTCTTCCTGCAGGCCGAGCAGGAGTATTCGCGCTACAATTTCGAATACGCCAACACCGCGATGCTGCACCAGCACTTCATCGACGCGGAAGCCGAGTGCCAGGCGCTGCTGGCAGCCGGCGCCCCCGGCGACCACAGCAACAACCACCTGCACAAATGCGTGTTCCCGGCCTATGACCAGTGCATCAAGGCGAGCCATGTGTTCAACCTGCTCGATGCCCGCGGGGTGATTTCGGTCACCGAGCGCCAGAGCTACATCTTGCGCGTGCGCACGCTCGCCAAGGCCTGCGGCGAAGCCTTCCTGTTGACCGACGCCGGTGGCGCGAACCTAAATCGGGACGCCGCTTGAGTGTAGAACCGTCCGGCCTTGTCGTTCACATCAACGGCTGGCCAGGCTCCGGCAAGCTGACGATCGCGCGCCACCTCGCCGAACGGCTCGGCGCGCGGCTCGCCGATAATCACACGCTGATCAATCCGGCCGAGGCACTGTTTGCACGCAGCGACCCGCTCTATCGCTCGCTGCGTGCCGAGGTCCGCAAGAGTGTTTTCGAACACCTGGAAAAGGCGCCGGGGGCGCAATCCTTCGTCTTCACCGATGCGCTCTCGGATGACGCCGTCGACGCGCACGTGTTCGAGGACTGTGCCGCGCTTGCACGCAGGCGCGGCGCCCGCTTCGTCGCGGTCGTCATCGATTGCGCCGTCGAGGAAAATCTCAAGCGTCTCACACGCGCCGGTCGCAGCAAGCTGCACAAGCTGACCGATCCGGAAGTGCTTTTGGGATTGCGTCGCGCCCACAGACTGTTGCGCGGCAACAGCGATCTGCTGGTCGAGATCGACGTGACGACGCTCGGCGCGAATGAGGCGGCCGAAGCGATCGTGGCCGCGATTGCCGCTCCTGCTGTCAGATGATCCGGGTGGCGCTGAAGTCGTTCTTGCAGTACGGCTTCATCGTCGGATAGGCACCGGTATAGACCTGACCCGAATAGGTCTGCAGGGCGCGGCGAACACCGGTCGGCCGTTCGGGCGAGTGAGCGCTCGCATAGGCAACGAAGAGCGCCGTAAAGGCGATCACGTTGATGAGAGTTGCGAGCGTTTTCATGGTCTTCACTTCGGTTCCGGGTTGTTCGATGAGCCGACTATCGCCGATCGCCGGCGGGATCGCCGTTACCGTTGGAACAGGAACCGGGAGGTTTTCGCCTGACGGGGTGTCGATGCGGTGAACAGTGTGTTCACGCGGCAATGGCAATTGGGGAGGAGTGTGTTTCTCGGCCCGAATGCTGCAGAAAGCGCTATGAAGCTGAGAAGCGAATGCTAATCTCTGCGCGAGTTTTTTGGAGGGTGCCCTATGATCGGCCTGGCAATCGCCGTCGTCGTGATCCTGTATCTGGTTTTCGTCTATAACGGCCTCGTCAAGGCGCGGCAGATCGCCGAGGAGGCGTGGTCCGGTATCGATGTGCAGTTGAAGCGCCGCGCCGATCTGATCCCGAACCTGATCGAGACGGTGAAGGGCTACGCCGCGCACGAGAAGTCGACGCTCGAAGAGGTGATCGCCATGCGCAACCGGGCGCAGGCGGTACCGGCAGGCGATGTCGAGGGCCGCGCCCAGGCGGAAGGCGCTCTCTCCCAGGCGCTCGGCAAGCTGTTTGCGCTGGCCGAAGCCTATCCGGACCTGAAGGCCAACGAGAATTTCGCCGAGTTGCAGCGCTCGCTGGAGACGATCGAGGGCGAGATCCAGATGTCGCGCCGCTACTACAACGGCGCTGCCCGCGACCTGAACGTCAAGGTCGAGAGCTTCCCCTCGAACCTCATCGCCAATGCCTTCCGCTTCGTGAAAGCCGGCTACTTCGAGATCACCAACGAAGCCGATCGCGCGGTGCCGCAGGTCAAGTTCTGACCCTCGACGCGGACGCTTCCCCGAACATTCCTCGTCGCGGGATCCCGCCGCGGCGCCATTCGCATCAAGAGACCCATTCGATGACCACCGATAGCATGAAAAAGCTGACCATCCTGCCGACCGATCATCCGCTCAGCGGCCATGTCCGCCCGCCGGGTTCGAAGTCGATCACCAACCGCGCGCTGTTGCTTGCTGGCCTTGCCAAGGGCACGAGCCGGCTGACGGGTGCCTTGAAGAGCGACGACACCCGCTACATGGCGGAAGCCTTGCGCGCGATGGGCGTCGAAGTCAGCGAGCCGGATGAAACGACCTTCGTCGTCACCAGCACTGGGAAGCTGCTTCCGCCGGAAGCCCCCCTGTTCCTCGGCAACGCCGGAACCGCGACACGCTTCCTGACGGCCGCAGCCGCCCTCGTCGATGGCACTGTCGTCGTCGACGGCGACCAGCATATGCGCAAGCGGCCGATCAAGCCGTTGGTGGAAGCGCTCGGCACGCTCGGCGTCGAGGTTACCGCCGAAACCGGCTGCCCGCCGGTCACCGTCAAGGGTACGGGCGGGTTCCCTGCCGGCCGTGTCGTCATCGATGCCGGCCTCTCCAGCCAGTATGTCTCTGCCTTGCTGATGGCAGCGCCCGGCGCCAAGGGCCCGGTCAGCATCGAGCTTGCCGGCGACGAGATCGGCGCACGCGGCTATATCGACCTGACGGTCGCCGCCATGCGCGCCTTCGGCGCCGAAGTCGAGCAGCTGAGCCCGTCGGTCTGGCAGGTCGCCCCAACCGGCTACCGCGCGGCGGAGTACGTCATCGAGCCGGACGCTTCGGCTGCCACCTATCTCTGGGCGGCGGAAGTGCTGACCGGCGGCGCCATCGATCTCGGCGTTCCGGCGAACGCCTTCTCCCAGCCGGATGCGCGTGCCCATCAGGTGATCGCAAGCTTTCCGAACCTGCCCGCCGTCATCGACGGTTCGCAGATGCAGGACGCGATCCCGACGATCGCCGTGCTCGCCGCCTTCAACAACACGCCGGTGCGCTTCGTTGGTCTTGCCAACCTGCGCGTCAAGGAGTGCGACCGCGTGCGCGCGCTTTCGCTTGGCCTGACGGCGATCCGTCCGGATCTGGCGCATGAGGAGGGTGACGACCTGATCGTCTCTTCCGATCCCACGCTTGCCGGACAGACCCTGCCGGCATCGATCGACACTTTCGCCGATCATCGTATTGCCATGAGCTTCGCGCTTGCCGGCCTGAAGATCCACGGCATTACCATCGAGGATCCCGGCTGCGTTGCCAAAACCTACCCGGCCTATTGGGACGCGCTCGCCTCGCTCGGCGTCGAATTCACCGGCGATCGGCCCTGACGCACGGCGCTGTGCCTTGAACGTCAACGACAGGAAAGCTTGATCCGCATGGTCCGTCTCGCTGCCGCATTTGCCATCCTGGTCTTCTTGCTGGCAACGGCGGGCATCGGTCGGGCGGAGGAGGTCTTCTCCGCCTATCGCTCCGTCATCGATGTCGCCAAGGACGGCACGATGACGGTCACCGAGACGATCACGGCGACGGTTGAAGGCAACAGGATCCGCCGCGGCATCTATCGCGACATGCCTTTGACCTTCACCGATGCGAAGGGCAAGCGCAGTAAGGTCGATTTCAAGCTGCTCTCGGTCGAGCGCGACGGTGAGGAGGAGCCCTACCGCACGGAGACGATCAGCGGTGGCATCCGCATCTACACCGGCTCGGCCGAGGTTTTCCTGGAGCCGGGCGAACATACCTTCCAGTTCACCTACGAGACCGGCCGGCAGATCCGCTTCTTCGACGATCATGACGAACTCCACTGGAACGTGACCGGCACGGAGTGGGACTTCCCGATCGACGAGGCGAGCGCGACGGTGACGCTGCCGGAGGGTGTGCGGGCCGAAGCGCTGGATTTCTTCACTGGCAGCTATGGCGCGACCGGTAAGAACGCCCGCGCGTCTCGCGACGGCAGCGAAATCTTCTTTGCCACCACCCGCCGCCTTGCCCCGCGCGAAGGGCTGACGATTGCCATCAAGATGCCGAAGGGCAGCATCATCAGGCCGTCCTCGAGCCAGGAGAATGCCTGGTGGCTGCGTGACCATCTGGCCCTCGTCATCGCCGGTGCCGGACTCGCGCTCGTCCTGCTCTACTATGGCCAGGCCTGGCTCAGGGTCGGGCGTGACCCGGACCGCGGCGTCATGGTGCCGCGCTGGGACCCGCCGGACGGCATCTCGCCGGCGCTCGTCAACTATATCGACAACAAGGGCTTTTCCGGCGAGGGCTGGACGGCGCTGTCGGCGGCGGCACTCAATCTTGCGGTCAAGGGCCACGTCGTCCTCGAAGACCTGAAGAACGCCATCGTCATTGCCGCGACCGGCAAGAAGGGCGACGAAAAACTGCCCACCGGCGAGGCGGCCGTCATGAAGGCGGTCAATGCCGCTGGCGGCAAGCTCACCATCGACCGTGCCCACGGCACGCGGGTGCAGGCGACCGGCGCCGATTTCCGCAACGCCATGGAGCGCGAGCATCGCGGCAAATATTACCAAGCCAACAGCGGCTACATTGTCGCCGGCGTCATTCTTTCGGTGCTTTCTGTCGTGGCGGTATTCCTGTTCGGCGATCTGAGCGAGGACAGCCTGCCGCTGGTGATCGTTCCCGTCTTCATCGCCTTTTTCGTATCGATCCTTGCCGTCTCCTTCGGCAAGTCGCTGCGGCGCGAAAGGAGCCTGATGAGCCGGATCATGTCGATCGTGGTGGTTGCCTTCATCGGCTTCGTCGCCTTCACGATCTTCTCGACCATCCTCGCCGCCGTCTTCTATTCTGCAGCCGAAACGGACGAACTGCCGCTGCTCTTCGTGATCGGCGCCATCGTTCTCGTCAATGTGCTGTTCTTCTTCCTGATGGGCGCACCAACGCCGCTCGGAACGCGGATGATGGATGGCGTCGACGGGCTCAGGCAATATATGACGCTCGCCGAGAAGGACCGGATGAACATGCAAGGGGCGCCCGAGATGTCGCCCCGGCATTTCGAGACGCTGCTGCCCTATGCGGTGGCGCTCGGCGTCGAGAAGCCCTGGACCGCGACCTTCGATCGCTGGCTGCTCGCCGCTGCGGCCGGGGCTGCTGCGGCGGCGGCCTATCAGCCGGGCTGGTATCAGGGCGACGGTTTTGGCTCCAGCACCTTCGGCGACCGCATCGGCGGCTTCGCCGGCTCGATGGCCGATACGATGACCTCGTCGCTGCCGCCTCCGCCCAAATCGTCCTCGTCGGGCTTTTCTTCCGGCGGCGGCTTTTCCGGCGGCGGCGGAGGCGGCGGGGGTGGCGGCGGCTGGTAACCGCCCGCGCGTCCGCGCCTCGACAGCCAAATTCATCGACGGGCTTGGTGACATTCTTGCCAGAGATTGCTAAGTCCGCCGCAACCGTCAGGAACAGAAAAAGTCACTCCCATGCCCGATCTTCTTATCGAACTCCGCTCCGAGGAAATTCCTGCCCGCCTGCAGCGCAAGGCGGCCGGCGACCTCAAGAAGCTGCTGACCGATGCCCTGGTCGAAGCGGGTCTGACCTATGAGGGTGCGCGCGAATACTGGACGCCGCGCCGGCTGACGCTCGACATCCGTGGCCTCAACGCGCGCTCCGCCGACATTCGCGAAGAGCGCAAGGGCCCGCGCACCGACGCCAACGAGAAGGCGATCGAAGGCTTCCTGCGCGGCGCCGGGCTTTCCTCGATCAGCGAGGCGCATGTCCACAGCGATCCGAAGAAGGGCGACTTCTACGTCGCCCACATCGTCAAGCCGGGCCGTCCCGCCGAAGAGATCGTCGCCGAAGCGATGCCCGACATCATCCGCAACTTCCCCTGGCCGAAGCCGATGCGCTCCGGCGTGGCCTCGGCCAAGCCCGGCGCGCTGCGCTGGGTGCGTCCGCTGCAGTCGATCGTCTGCACCTTCGGTTCGGAAACCGAGGAAACCCATGTGATCCCGTTTGAGGTCGATGGCATCGTCGCCTCGAACGTCACCTATGGTCACCGCTTCCACGCGCCGGAAGCGATCACGGTTCGCCGCTTTGCCGACTATGCCGAAAAGCTCGAAAAGGCGAAGGTCGTTCTCGACGGCGAGCGCCGCAAGGAAATGATCCTTGCCGATGCGCGCAACGTCGCCTTCGCCAACGGGCTGGAGCTCGTCGAAGACGAAGGCCTGCTCGAAGAGGTCTCCGGCCTCGTCGAATGGCCGCAGGTCCTGATGGGCAGCTTCGAGGACGCCTATCTCGAAATCCCCTCGGAAATCATCCGCTTGACCATCAAGACCAACCAGAAGTGCTTCGTGACCCGTGCGCCGGGCGCCGAAACGCTCTCCAACAAGTTCATCCTCGTCTCGAACATCGAAGCGAAGGATGGCGGCAAGGAGATCGTGCACGGCAACGGCAAGGTCGTGCGCGCCCGCCTTTCGGACGCCGCCCATTTCTGGCACCGCGACCAAGGTAACCTGCCGGACCTCGAAACGCTGGAAGCGTCGGCGACGAAGTTCGATCTGGACCTCAACAAGCCGCTCGACCAGCGCATGGCCAAGCTCGATGCGCTGAACGTCACCTTCCACGCCAAGCTCGGCACCCAGGGCGAGCGCGTCGCCCGCCTCCGGGCGCTGGCTGCCGAACTTGCCAAGGTGACTGGCGCCGACGCCAAGCTCGTCGACCGCGCCGTGGTGCTTGCCAAGGCGGACCTGCGCACCGAGGCCGTCGGCGAATTCCCCGAGCTTCAGGGCATCATGGGCCGCAAGTATGCCCTGCTTCAGGGCGAGAACGATTCCGTCGCCACGGCGATCGAAGACCACTGGAAGCCGAACGGTCCCTCGGACCGCGCGCCAACCGATCCTGTGGCGGTGACCGTCGCACTTGCCGACAAGCTCGACACGCTCGTCGGCTTCTGGGCGATCGACGAGAAGCCGACCGGTTCGAAGGACCCCTACGCGCTGCGCCGTGCAGCACTCGGTGTCATCCGCCTGATTCTGGAAGGCAAGGCGCGCCTCGCGCTGTTGCCGGCCTTCGAGGCAGCGCTCGTCGCGCTTCGGGCGCAAAAGCCGGCACTGTCGGCCGACGTTTCTGCGGACCTGCTGTCCTTCTTCCATGATCGCCTCAAGGTCTATCTGCGCGATCTCGGCGCCCGTCACGACCTGATCGACGCGGTGGTAACGCCGGATGCGGACGATCTGCTGATGGTCGCCCGCCGGGTCGAGGCGTTGACGGCCTTCATCACCGACGAAGAGGGCAGGAACCTGCTCGCCGGCACCAAGCGCGCGACGCAGATCCTGGCGGCTGAAGAGAAGAAGGGAACGACCGTCGCCGACGCCGTTGACGCCGGCCTCTTCCGCCTTGACGCCGAAAAGGCGCTGCACCAAGCCGTCGAAGCCGGCTCGGGCGAGGCGCGCGACGCGATCGCCAAGGAAGACTTCCGCTCGGCCATGGAGGCCCTCGCAAAGCTGCGCCAGCCGGTCGACCAGTTCTTTAATGATGTGCTGGTCAATGACGACGACGCCGCGATCCGGGCCAACCGCCTGGCGTTGCTGGGGCTCATCCGCTCGGCCACCGGCACGGTCGCCGACTTTTCAAAGATCGCCGGCTAAGCCGACCTGCCTGCCGCCGGCTCTCTGGCGGCCCCGTCGGTCCCTCGCGCACAAACGTTCAAGCTGGTTGCGAGCGGGCGCCCTATATCCTGTCTCCATCATCAAGATGGAGACAGCCGATGAATATCGCGACGAAGACCTACAAGCCGATCAGTTTCACTGAGAAGCTCTCGCTGTTCAGCGACCAATGGCAGCCGCGGGTCATTGCCGAACTCAACGACTACCAGTTCAAGATCGTGCGCATCGAGGGCGACTTCGTCTGGCACGATCACAAGGATACCGACGAGGCCTTCATCGTGCTCGAAGGCACGTTGCGGATCGATTTTCGCGACGGGTCCGTGACGCTCGGCACCGGCGAAATGTACGTCGTGCCGAAGGGCGTCGAGCACAAGCCCTATGCGGAGCGCGAGGTGAAGATGCTCTTGATCGAGCCGCGCGGCACGCTCAACACCGGTCACGAGGGCGGCGAACGCACCGCGGAAAACGACCGCTGGATCTGAGGTGCCGGGCTGGTGGTGTCATGATCGCGCTTGCTGACCGGCATGGCCTCGGGGTAGAGGGAGACATGCCCGCAAAAATCCTCGTCAGCGCCTGTCTCATGGGCCATGCCGTTCGTTATGATGGTCAGTCAAAACCGCTTGTTCATCCGGCGATCGAGCGCTGGCGGGCCGAGGGCCGTCTCGTGACCATCTGTCCGGAAATGTCGGCCGGCATGCCGGTGCCGCGTCCGCCGGCCGAAATCGCCGCCGGAGCGGTCGGCAAGGACGTGCTGGCCGGCAAGGCAAGGGTGGTCGAGAACAACGGCCGCGACGTCACCGACGGTTTCTTGCGGGCCGCCGAAAACGCGCTCTCGCTGGCGAAGGAAACCGACTGTCGCTTCGCGCTGCTGATCGACGGCAGCCCGTCCTGCGGTTCCGGTTTCGTCTATGACGGCAGCTTTTCCGGCGCGCGCCATCCGGGTGAGGGCGTTACGGCCGCATTGCTCGCCGCCAACGGTGTCGAAGTCTATTCGGACAGGCAGATCGACGCGCTGATCGCGCGGATCGAAGCGTTGGAAGAGCCGCGACAAAAGACTACGCCCCTGCTTCTCTCAGGGGCGCAATCTCTCGCTATGCAGCGAAACGCCCGTCAGCCTTTAGATGCAGGGGACGGCTGAACGGGGCAGGGAACTTTCCCGGTAGGCGCTCAGTTTAGCCGAAGTTCGAGCGTGGCCGGATCAAAATGCTGTGAGCCCTCGTCGGCCGCGGGCGAAGCCGCCATGGAGGCGCCGATCGGCGTTACCGCCGCGGTCTGTGCCGTCTCGTCGATCGAAATAAGCTCCGCGTTGTCGTCCTGCGGGTTCTGGTCGTTCGCGATGTTCGAGACGGTCACCGTTGCAGCATCGTCGGTTTCGGCATCGGCCGTCTTGATCATCTCATGAGACGGTTTGCTGACGAACACCACCGGCGAGCCCCCGAGCCAGGCCTCGGTGCGCACCATCTTCATCTCGCCGTTGATCTTCTTGAGCTCGACCGTTTCGTCGCCCGCCGCGATCGTGGGGACGACATAGGTGACCTTCTTCCGCGACTGCAACGGCGGGCAATCGGCGCAGGAAACCGTGGAAACACTGGCATTGTCGGTCGTGCCGGATGCGATCGCTTCGATCGATGACGCTGCCGCGTTGCCTGCGGCAAGCCCAAGCACGGTAGTGATCAGCAACAGGCGCATTGTTTCCTCCCGGATCGTTGCCGGCAAGAATATGCGCTCTCCCTTACTTTCCCGTCAGGAGAATTGGTAAAAATAGAATGATCCGCGAATTGGACCTGTCGCCGGTTACGCCTTCTCGCGGGCGACCGCGCGCCAGCCGATATCGTGACGGTAGAAGCCGTTGTCCCAGGCGACCGCGGAAACGGCGGCATAGGCCCCATCCTTGGCAGCGCCGGCGCTTGCCCCCGTTGCCGTGATGTTGAGCACGCGGCCGCCGGTTGCGACCAGGCTTCCGTCCTTCATCGCTGTGCCGGCATGGAACACCTTGGTGGTGGCCGCGGCCGCGGGAAGGGCGGCGATCGGCGTGTTCTTCGCGTAGCTGCCCGGATAGCCCTTGGAGGCCATCACGACAGTCAGCGCCGTCTCGTCGCGCCACTCCACGGTCATGCCGGCGAGCGTGCCCGTCGCCGCGGCGTAGAGCAGCGGCAGAAGATCGCTCTTCATCCGCATCATCAATACCTGGCATTCCGGGTCGCCGAAGCGGACGTTGTATTCGATGAGTTCCGGCCCCTTGGCGGTGATCATCAGGCCGGCGAAGAACACGCCGGAGAAGGGATGGCCGCTTTCCGCCATGCCGCGCATCGTCGGCTCGATGATTTCCTTCATCGTGCGCTCGATCATCTCTGATGTCATGACCGGGGCCGGCGAGTAGGCGCCCATGCCGCCGGTGTTTGGTCCGGTGTCGCCGTCGCCGACGCGCTTGTGGTCCTGGGCGGACGCGAGCGCCAGCGCCGTCTTGCCGTCTGAGAGGCAGAAGAAGCTCGCCTCTTCGCCGTCGAGATAGGCCTCCACCACGACTTCGGCGCCGGCAGCGCCAAAGGCGCCGGCAAAGCAATCCTCGACGGCGTCAAGCGCCTCGTCGAGCGTCATGGCGACGGTGACACCCTTGCCGGCAGCCAGGCCATCGGCCTTGATGACGATCGGCGCGCCCTGTTCGCGCACATAGGCCTTGGCGCTCTCTGCATCGGTGAAGCGGCCATAGGCGCCGGTCGGGATGTCGTAGCGTGCGCAGAGATCCTTGGTGAATCCCTTGGAGCCTTCGAGCTGGGCGGCAGCGGCCGAGGGACCGAAGACGGCGATGCCGGCTGCGCGCAGGACGTCAGCAAGGCCGGCAACCAGCGGTCCTTCGGGGCCGACCACGACGAAATCGATCTTCTCCTTGCGGCAGAAGTCGGCGACGGCCGCATGGTCGTCCGTGTCGAGGGCGACGATTTCAGCTTCTTCGGCGATGCCCGGATTGCCCGGCGCAGCGTAGAGTTTCGTCAGTTTCGGCGACTGCGCGATCTTCCATGCAAGGGCGTGTTCGCGCCCACCCGATCCGATCAGAAGAACCTTCATTTGAGCCCCCGATATCCCGAAAAATGTTGCGCTGCGGTTAGGACGGCAGGGCGGCAAGGTCAAGGGAAAACGGGAGTACGGGTGGCGATTCTCGCAATCGCCACCTCTCAGGCGATGGCCTGGCGGCCCTGTTGGTCGTCCAGCGCTTCGCCGTGCGCGTAGCGGGCGGTGCGTGTCAGCGCCCAGATCGCCAGATCCTCGATCGGCAGCGGCTTGCTGATGAGGTAGCCCTGGAACAGGTCGCAGCCGGCCGCCGTCAGCATGGCGAGCTTCTCCGGCGTGTCGATACCTTCGCCGACGACCGCGACGTCCTTGGCGTGGCAGAGCGCGATCAGCGCCTTCAAGACCGGCAGCGAGTGCGATGCGGTGAGGTTCGACACCAGCGCCCGGTCGAGCTTGATGGTATCGGCGGTGTATTCGATGATCTGCTGCACGGACGTGTAGCCGGCGCCGAAATCGTCGATCGAAAGCCGGAAGCCGTTCTGGCGCAGCGCGTCGATGTTGCGGCGAAGCTGGTCGCTGAACTTGACGGCGAAGGTTTCGGTAAGTTCGATCTCGATCGAGCGTGCCTCCAGCCCATGCCGCTCCAGGCAGTCGGCGAAGTGGTCGGCGATCGCCTTGGAATGCAGTTCGGCCGAGGAAATGTTGATGGCGAGCACGGTTTCGGGGCCGAACAGGGCCTTCAGCTGGCCGCAGTCGGACATCGCCTTGTTGATCACCCACCAGTCGATCTTGGTAAAGAGCCCCGAGCTTTCGGCGATAGGCACGAATTCGTCCGGGGTAACGTTGCCCAGCACCGGCGAGTACCAGCGCAGCAGCGCCTCGCAACCCGTCACCCGCCCCTCAGTGTCCACCATCGGCATATAGACGAGATGGAACTGCTCGTCCGGATCGAGCGAGCGCAGCTCGTCCTGGATCTGGCGCAGCCGCGTGCGCTTGTCGTGAAGCGCGCGCGAGTAGCGGGCCGAGCGGTTCTTGCCGCTGGTCTTGGCCTGGTACATCGCGGCATCGGCATTCGAGATCAGTTCGGCGAGATTGGTGGCGTCATCCGGGCAGATCGCGGCCCCGATGCTCGCGGTCACCGGATAGCGCTTGTCCGACACCTCGAAGCCATCCTCGAACAGGGCAAGAATGGCTGCCGAAATCTCCCGGACCGTCCCGTCGCCCGGCCGTGAGCGCACCAGCACGGCAAACTCGTCGCCCGAGAGGCGCGCAAGGATGGCAGGCTTCTGGCCACGGCGCTCGGTGATGGCGTCGACCCGCTCGGCGATGCGGGTTGCCAAGGTCTTCAGGAGTTCGTCGCCGATCTCGTGACCATGCTTGTCGTTGACGAACTTGAAGTTGTCGATGTCGATGAACAGCAGGCTGCACTTCTCGCCGGCCGCGATCGCCTCGCGCACGACGCCGGCGGCGAGTGCATTGAAATGGCCGCGGTTGCTGATCCCGGTCAGCGTATCGGTCCAGGAGCTGCGCTGCACGAGCTTCAGCGATTGCACCGACTGGCGGTGCAGTTCGCGGATGTTTTCGGTGAGCCGCCCGATCTCGCCCTTTTCGTCCATGTCGCGGATTTCGTCGCGCGCCCCCACCATGACCGCCATCACGTTGGCGTCGAGGGTGGCGATCGGATCGGTGATGAAGCGGCGGATCAGCATGATGATCAGCCAGATCGAGAACAGGCTCATGGCGACGGCGCCGAGCGCCAGCAGGAACTTCTGCCGCGCCATCAGCGCGTCGAAATGCTCGCTCGAAACCGTCAGCGTCGCATAGAGCGACGGCCCGAGATGCACGCTGGCCGAAAGGTCGTCGGTAATCGCCTGCGGCCAGGGCTGGAGAACGATGTCGGAGCCGTATTCCTTCTTCAGCGCCTGCTGCATGTCGAGGAAACGATCGGGCTGGATCGCGACCTGGACGAGCAGGGCGTTCGACTTCTTGCTCGGCAGCGGCCGGGTAAACGCGATGGGATCGAGGAAGAAGGAGTAGACGATGCGCGGTCTCTGGCCGGCTTCGTAAAGATAGGTCCAGTCGGCGAGCTTGTCTTCCCGGATCAGCCGGCGGGCGAGGTTGAGCTGCGCCTCGTCGATCTCGGCGAACGGATCCCAGCTGTTTTCGAAATAGTATTCGGACTTGAGTTCCGAACTCAAAAGCGCGAGCGAGACGTAGCCCGTCGGATCGTCGAGCAGCGACTTGACGCTTTCCTGCAGCCGGACGCCGAGCGCATTGGCGCGGTAGCTTGCATCGGTTTCTGAAACGTACTGGCGCAGCGAATTGCCGTTCAAGAGCGCATTGAGGAAGCCTTTGCTGCGGCCGATCTCGTTCTGGAAGACGGCGGCCGCATGTTCGAGACGCTGCGACAGCTTGGCATGTTCGAGCGCGCGGATCGAGCGGCTCTGCGTGACGTGGACCGAGACGGCCGCCAGCAGATAGCCGGCAAGCACCACGGGAAAGATCAGGATGAGCGCGCGTTTGCCGAGGTTCACTGGAAATTCGCCAATGTGCTGATGATGCGCCGGCGCAGCTGCACCGACTCTGTGGACAGTTCCTGTTGATACTGGCTCCTGGCCAGAATGTCGGGCGAGGGGTAGATTGCCGGATCGGAGCGGACCTCTTCCGGCAGCAGTGCGTGGGCCGCCCGGCTTGCCGTCGGCATGTTGAGCGCGAGCGCGTTGGCGGCAGCGCTTCCCGGCGAACCGAGATAGTCGAGCAGCGCCAGCGCCCGATCCTTGTTTTGCGAATTGGCGACGACGGACATGCAGTCGAGCCAGGAAAGCGTGCCTTCCTTTGGGACGGCGTAGCGCCACACGCCCGGCGTTCCAACCTTGTCGTTCAGGACGTGCTGGTCGCCGCTGTAGCCGAGCGCCATGTAGATGTCTTTGCTGACTGCAGGGTTCTGGATCGCGCTGATGATGTATTCGTAAGTGAGCACCGAAGGGGCCTGTTCCTTCATCAGCGTGAAGGCGGCCTTCAGCGTGCTGCTGTCGTTGGTATTGATCGATTGGCCGAGCAGCATCAACGGGGCGACGAAGGCCTCGTTGTGGTCGTCGTACATGGCCACATGCTTGGCGAGTGCAGGGGCGGGGTGCATCAGATCCTGCCAGGAGGTCGGCGCTGCGGGCACGACATCCGAGCGGTAGAGAATGCCCATCGTGCCCCAGAGATAGGGAAGACCCCGGCCAGAGCAGCGCTTGCGCCAGCTTTCGTCATAGTCCCTGAGCGAGGCGACGTTGCTCTCGTCGAGCTTTTCGAGCACGCCCTTGCGGCCGAAGAGGGCAGCACTGTTTTCGCCGGTCACCACCAGATCGACCCGGCTGTTCGGATCGGCCAGCACCTCGTCGCGGGTATCGCCGCTGTCGTAATAGACCTGATGCACCGCGACGCCGGTGATCGACGTCCAGCGGTCGAGGATCTTCTGGTCGATATAGGATTCCCAGATGAGGAGGTTCAGGGTCTCGGCCTTTACCGCCGTTGCGAATAGCAACGTCGCCAGTAAGGCCGGAATCGCCGTTCGCCCCTGCATTGTATACCCCTGCCCAAGCCCTGCAGACGACCGTAGCGCGCAAAAATTGATGAATGATTACGTAGGGCTGCGACGAGTGGCCGGGGTGCCGCGTGCCGATTGCCGCGCAGACGAAAACCGGGCGCCGCAGGGCGGCGCCCGGTCCGATTTCCTGAGTTTTTCTGCCGGATCGGCTATCGCGCCGGAATCTTCGGCAACAGGATCGTGAGGATGCCGAGCAGCGGCAGATAGGAGCAGATCGTATAGACGAACTCGATGCCCTGCCGGTCGGCAAAGATGCCGAGCACGGCAGCTCCCATGCCACCGAACCCGAAGGCGAAACCGAAGAAGACGCCGGCAATCAGTCCGACGCGGCCCGGCACCAGTTCCTGGGCGAAGACGACGATCGCCGAGAAGGCCGAGGAGAAGATCAGGCCGATGACGACGGAGAGTACGCCGGTCCAGAAGAGGTTCGCATAGGGCAGGATCAGCGCGAAGGGGATGACGCCGAGGATCGAGAACCAGATGACGAAGCGGGCACCGTAGCGGTCGCCGATCGGACCGCCGAGGAAAGTGCCGGCAGCGGCAGCACCAAGGAACAGGAACAGCATCAGCTGCGCCTGCTGCACGTCGACACCGAACTTCTCGATGACGAAGAAGGTGAAGTAGCTGGAGATGCTCGCCATGTAGACGTTCTTGGTGGCCGTCAAAAGCACGAGCACGGCAACGGCCCACATCACCCGGCCCTTCGGCAGCGGCAGGGCGCGGCTCGGCGCTGCGCGGCTCATGGTCGTGCGGCGATGGCGCACATACCAGGTGCTGACCCAGGAGAGCACGAAGAAGCCGATGATCGCGACGATCGAGAACCAGCTGAGGCTGCCCTGGCCGAAGGGAATGACGATGAAGGCGGCAAGCAGCGGGCCCATGGCGCTACCGGCATTGCCGCCCACCTGGAACAGCGACTGCGCGAGCCCGTGGCGGCCGCCGGAGGCGAGCCGGGCGATGCGCGAGGATTCCGGATGGAAGATCGCCGAGCCGACGCCGATCAGGCTTGCTGCCACGAGCAGCACCCAGAAATCATGGGCGTTGGCGAGCAGGATCAGGCCGCTGCAGGTCGACAGCATGGCAAGCGGCAGCGAATAGGGCAGCGCCCAGCGGTCGGTAACGATGCCGACGGCCGGCTGCAGCATCGATGCCGTCAGCTGGAAGGTAAAGGTCAAAAGGCCGATCTGCACGAAGTCGAGCGAATAGTTCGCTTTCAGCAGCGGATAGAGCGCGGTCAGCAGCGACTGCATGATGTCGTTCAGCATATGGCAGAAGCTGACGGCCAGGATGACGGAGAAGGCCGTCTTCTCCGGGGAGATCCCGGAAGTTGAGGTCACGGTAGACATGGGTGATTCCTTGCCGTCTCGGAGGTTGTGTGCGGCATGGCTATCTGTACTGAGGTTGCGATTGGCCTGCTTTTGTGATCTGGTCGAATTCTTTCGTGAGTGGGCCAAATGCCGATCCGCCGATTTCCGCTGCCGCAGCTTCCCGACGAGGACCATTTCCGCAATCTCGACTGGGTCGAGACGGGAAACGCCCCGGTGCTCGCACTCGGCCGGGACTACAATGCCGGCCTTCTGGTGCCGTTCCACAAACACACCCGCACCCAGCTCTGGTGGGCGCGCGGCGGCGTTGTACTGATGCGCACCGAGCGCGGACGCTGGATGGTTCCGCCCGGTCACGCCCTGCTGATCCCGGCGGGCATGGAACATTCTGCCGAGATGATCAGCGACGTGCGCATGCACTCGATCTATTTCGCCCCGGATCTGTTGCGCGCCGAACGGCCGATGGTGATGGAAATCAACCCGCTTGCCGGCAGCCTCGTCGATGCGCTCGTCAGCGTCGAAAACGAGACGATGTCAGAGCGGCGCGAACAACTGGTCACCGATCTGCTGCTGGAAGAAATCGGGCGGCTGAAGGAGCGGCCGCTCGGCTTGCCGTTTCCGCGCGACGAGCGGCTGGCGGCGCTCTGCCGCCAGTTCCTGCAGAGGCCCTCGGCGGCGGCGAGCATCGATCAATGGGCGGACAGGCTCAGCCTTAGCCGGCGGTCGTTCACGCGGCTGTTTCGCAACGAGACGGGCGTCAGTTTCGTCACCTGGCGCCAGCAGGCCTGCATCTTCGCCTCGCTGCCGCTTCTGGCCGACGGCGAGCCGATCATCAACGTTGCGCTCGATGCCGGCTATGAGAACGTTGCTGCCTTTACGACGATGTTTCGCCGCATGCTCGGAAGCCCGCCGAGCGTCTATCTGAAGACCTATCTCGGCCAGTGATCCGCGCCGGGCAACCGGGTATGGCAAAGGAACGCTGAATTGACCTGGTTAACGGAATCGTAGGAACAAGCCGCAATAAGTCGCCCTGTGCCGTTCCAGTCCATTGCCCTCCCTCGGCCTGTCGGCACGTTCAAAACTTCGCCCCGGCGAATGATTCTTCCGGAGTTGTTTCTTGCGTATCCGTTCTCTTGTTCTCCTTTCTGGAACCCTTTTGCTGTCGGCAAATGCCGCCTCCGCCGGCGACGGCCAACATTTCTGGTCCGGTGACTGGTATCTGAAGGTCGGTGCCACCGGCTTCTACGGCCCGAAATACGAAGGCGCTTCCAAGCGCATGTTCCAGGCGGCGCCGCTGATCTCGCTCGGAAAAGCTGGCAGCACGGTCCGCTTCTCCTCGCGCAACGACAACATGTCCTATGCGCTGGTCGACCAGGGCAGCTTCCGCGCCGGTCTCGTCGGCAAGCTGATTTTCGAGCGCGATGCCGGCACGTCCAGCGATCTCAAGGGACTTGATCCGGTCAAGTTCGGCGGCGAAGCCGGCGGCTTTGCCGAGGTCTATCCGACCGACTGGTTGCGTGTGCGCGCCGAGGTTCGACAGGGCATTCGCAGCCATCACGGCGTCGTTGCCGACGTTGCGGCGGACGCCTTCACCGACGTCAGCAGCAATGTGCGCATTTCCGGCGGCCCGCGCCTATCGGCGGCTACCAGCGGCTACTACACGGCCTATTACGGCGTGAATGGCCGCGAGGCTGCAGCCTCGGGCCTCAACGAATACTCGCCGCATGGCGGCATCGGCTCCGCCGGCGTCGGTGCCGCGATCACCTGGCAGGCGACGGAAAAGCTCGAGACGAGCGCTTATGCCGAGTACAAGCGCCTGCTTGGCCCGGCGGCCGATTCCAGCCTCGTTCGCGAGCGCGGCAGCCGCAACCAGGTTCTCGTCGGGCTGTCGGCCACCTACCGCTTCGACTTCACACTCCCCTGATTTGGCGCTTGGCCCCCACGGTCTGCGGCGATCTCGCCGCTTGACCGGCCGGGCCTGCGGGGTCAAACAGGGATATGAACACAATCTCTGCCGATTCCGGCCGCGTTCAGGACGCGCCGTCCAACAATTGGGTCTATCGCGTGCTGCCGCGGGCGCTTTGGCCCTATGCGCAGCTTGCCCGCTGGGACCGCCCGATCGGATGGCAACTGCTGCTGTTGCCCTGCCTCTGGTCCGTGGCTCTGGCGTCGGGTGCGGCGGCAAGCGCCGGTACCTTCTCGTTCGGCCGCTTGCTGTTCCATTGTTTCCTGTTCACTGTCGGCGCCATCGCCATGCGCGGCGCTGGCTGCACCTACAACGACATCGTCGATCACGACATCGATATGGAAGTGGCCCGCACGCGCTCGCGGCCGCTGCCGTCGGGCCGCGTCTCGCGCTTGCAGGCCAAGGTGTTCATGGTGCTTCAGGCGCTCGTCGGGCTCGTCGTGCTGCTGCAGTTCAACACTTTCTCGATCGTGCTCGGCATCCTGTCGCTGGCAATCGTCGCGATCTATCCCTTCGCCAAGCGGTTCACCGATTGGCCGCAGTTCTTCCTGGGGCTCGCCTTTTCCTGGGGGGCGTTGATGGGATGGGCCGCCGAATTCGGCACGCTGTCGCTTGCCGCCGTTCCGCTCTACGGCGCGGCCATCGCCTGGACGATCGGTTACGACACGATCTATGCCTACCAGGACAAGGAGGATGACGAGTTGATCGGCGTGCGCTCGACGGCGCGTCGGTTCGGGGAAAATCCGCGGCCATGGCTGATAGGCCTCTACGGCATTGCGACGCTGCTCGTCCTTTTGTCGTTTCTTGCAGCCGGGGCAGGGGCCGTTGCCTAT
Organism: Ensifer adhaerens; assembly: GCF_002007205.1. Taxonomy (GTDB): domain Bacteria; phylum Pseudomonadota; class Alphaproteobacteria; order Rhizobiales; family Rhizobiaceae; genus Ensifer; species Ensifer adhaerens_D. Next base: position 232,673 of record NZ_LAZS01000006.1, on the reverse strand, counting down.
CTCGGCCTTCTGATTGCAGCCGCGATGCTGACCTATCAGATCCTCGTGTTGAACATCCACGATCCCGCGCAGTGCCTGGCGCTGTTCAAGTTCAACGGCATCGTCGGTCTGATTATCTTTGGCGGGCTCGTGCTGGCGCTTGTGCTGCGCCTGATATGAAAAATCCTCCGTCGCGGCGGAGGATCGTCTTCATGCTATACCGTCGGTGTCGCCCTTGGCGGGCCGCGAAGGCTCAGGCCCAGCTGATCTCGCGAGCGGCCTTGCGCTTCTTCGCCTCGTGACGTGCACGGAAGCTGGACAGGACGGCGGCAACGGCTGAGGCGATGTGCTTGCGCATCGGGTTTCTCCTTCTTCGTGGTCTTGGCTATGAACCCGATATGGCACGAAGAAGGCGATGCGGCTGTTTCCGTGGGAACATCCCGATAATTCTCCGGGAAGCTTGCAGCCCCAATGGCACGAGAGCGCGAAGGTAATGCGCGATACGCCAGGCATGGCTTCTGCGACAGATCTGGCGCCGGCGTGCCAAACGCCAACAGCCGGCCGCAGGGAACGGCCGGCTGTTGTGCTGGAGGTATGCTTGGGAATTAGCTGCGGGCGATGATTTCGCGGCCGTCGATCTTCATGTGAACGCCAAGCGTGCCGGTGGAGCGGCGCACGAGGAAGCGCGGCCGGCGCTCTGCGAAGAAGGAATGGCGGCGGCGCGGCTTGACGGGCGCCGTGCGCACGTCGCCGAGGTGTTCTTCGAGCGGCCTTGCCACGCCATCCGCTTCGACCATCAGCATCGGAATGCGGTAAGCTTCTGCCCAGGCGCGCCAGTCGGCCGCGATGTCGGACAGGTCGTGTGCGACGAGCAGCGGGACGCAGAGGTCCGGGTCGTCGTGATGAAGTTCCAGCGTCACTGTAACGTCTCCGTCGCCGTGATCGATCGCGCGAGCCGCGACCCCCTTGAATGCCCGCGCCGGCAGTGCGATCGAAAGCGGCAGGCCGCTCGATGGTAGCACCTTGCGCAGAACTGCGCCACGCTCGTCCAGGCTGATCGTGACATTACCCGTGTGACCACGCAACGCGTAGCTTGCCTGCTGTGGAAAGCGCTGCGGATCAAGACGGAGCGTGTTTTCGACCCATGCGGGTTGAGAGAGTGTGTTGCGCATTTCAATCGCCCTTGTTTTTCCTTGAGAGCCGGTTTCCGGTCTTCTCGTCGGGACTTTTCGTCCTCTATGTGCGGGAGAATAGGCGGCGCCCTTTCCGAACGACTTAAAATTCGCGGTTAAGAAAACTTTGCGTTTTTCGATGGTTAGCAAAAGCCGACCGGTCAGGGTTTCCGTTTCGTCAACGCCGCCGGCGGGTTCGTTCCGATCAGGCGCAACTGCGCTGACGCTCGGGTTGCTGGCAAAAGCCACACGCAAGCCACTCCTGCAATCATGACGCGTCAGAATTCTGTTTCGGGGATCGGGTCCGGCCTTTCCCCTTGGGTAACCGACGAGGCGCCAGGGCATGGTATCGACCTATCTCGACTACAGTCGCATTACGCGGGACATGAGGAGCAGCCTAAACCGCGTCGCCCAGCAGCCGCAGATCGCCCGTGAAGCCGAGTATTATAAAGAGAACATCGGCAACGTGAAAACTGTCGAGGAGTTTCTGGGCGACTATCGTCTCTACTCCTACGCGATGAAGGCGCATGGCCTCGAGGACATGACCTATGCCAAGGCCTTCATGCGCAAGGTCCTGGAAAGCGATCTTTCCGACGAAAACAGCTTTGCCAACCGTCTCACCGATGAACGCTATCGCAACTTCGCGCAGGCCTTCAGCTTCAGTTCGTCGAAGCCGATGGCTCAAACCAACGCACAGCAGGATGCACTGATCGGTCTCTACAACGAGCGCATCGCCAGTCTCGACACGGTCATGCGGGGCGAGATGGCCTATTTTGGCGCGGCCATGGACCTCGTCACCGATGTCGATCAATTCCTCGGCAACGAAAGGCTGCGCTCGTTTGCGTTTACGGTTTTCGACCTGGACCCGAAGACATTCAACTACACGGAAGTTCGCGACGGGCTGACCACCAGTTCTGCGGACCTGGGCAACGCCAGGCTCGCCGCAGCGACGAGACGGGATGAAGCGCTCAAGCTGTATACGGATCTCGACACGCGGATCAAGACTCTCGGGGCGATCGACAAGCTGACCGCCGAACTGGCGGCGGCGCCCGCTGCCGACAAGCCGGCGATTCAGGCGAAGATCGACGAACAGAACGCGATCGTCGCCGATCTCGATGCCAAGCTGCCGCCACGCGACCAGGCGCCGGCGCTGATGACGTCGCTCGGACAGGAATTGAACACGCTGAACGGACGCATCCGCAATCTCGACACCTATATCGCCATGAAGAATTTCTTCAACTTCAACCCCGACGGTAGCGTGCCGGCTGGCGGGAAGGCGATCAGCGACGCAAAGAAGACGGAACTCAACAATATCTACGTCTTCAAGAAACCCGGGGAGACGCCATTGGGGGGCGCGCGCCTGACGGGCGCCGGGGCGCTGCTCAACAAGGAATACTACGAACAGAAGATCGCCGGCATCACCACCATCGCCGAGCTGACAAGCGAAACCCGGCTGTTCAATTACATCGTCACGGCCTTCGGTCTCAAGGCATCGACGACGATGCCGTCGACGATTGAAAACATCCTCACGAGTGACATCAACGACCCGAACAGCTACGTCAACACACAGGGCGGCGAGTACAATGCCGCCTTTAAGGAACTGCACAAGGCTTTCAACTTCCAGCCTGACGGCACGCTGCAGCCGGGCAAGACGGCCCAGGACGCCGATCAGTTGAAGAAGACGTCCGACAGCTACATGGTGCGCTACAACGACAAGGGCGATGCCGAAGACGAAGCCGTGGTCAGGAGATTCAAGCTTCTGGTCAATTCGATGGAGTCGGTCGACAAGCTGCTCGCCGACAAGGGCGTACTGGAATTCACGCTGAGCGCCTTCGGGCTCGAAGGCGAGGACCTGAGCGCGCGCGAACTGAAGCGCATCCTGACCAGCGATCTCAACGATCCCAGGAGCTACGCCAACACGCTGCGCGACGAGCGCTACGTCAAGCTCGTGAAGGCATTCAACTTCAATCCGGACGGAACGCTCGGCGCGCCGAAGCTCGCACAAAGCGACGCCGACATCATGAGCACGGCGAGGGATTATATCATCGCCAAGTCCCGCTTCGGCACGGACGAGGAGAAGAAGGTCGCCAAGGAAAAGGCCCAGGACGAAGCCAAATATTACACCGCCGAGATCGCAAAGATCGAAACGCTGGATGACTTCCTCAAAAACCGGCGGCTGGTCGACCTTGTTCTTGTCGGCTCGGGCATCGATCCGGCGACGGTCAAGACCGATTATCTCAGGGATATGTTTACGTCGGACCTCGACGATCCGAAGAGCTTCATCAACAAGGATCCGAACGGGCTGAAGTATCGCGAGATCGTCGCTTCCTTCAATTTCGACAAGGAGGGCAAGATCGTCCGGGGCGAGGCAGGGCAGATCCAGACCCGCCGCGGTCTCATCACCACGGTAGATCTGTTCCTCAACCAGTCGCTCGAGGAGAAGGAAGGCGCCGATAACGGCGGCGTTCGCCTGGCGCTCTACTTCAAGCGCAAGGCCCCGGAAATCAATACGGCCTACGACATCCTGGCCGACCGCGCCTTGTCCGAGGTCATCAAGACGGCCTACAGCATGCCGGAAGGCCTGCAGAACGCCAAGATCGAAGCGCAGGCGGCCTATATCGAGCGCACCGTCAACATCAAGGAGCTGCAGGAGCCCGGGCAGCTCGAAAAGCTCCTGCAGCGCTTCACGGCGCTCTATGACGTCGAAAACAACACGGATGTCTCGGCCGGTCTTGCTATCCTCACCGGCGGCGGCGGTGGCGGCGTCAGTGCCGAGACGCTGATGTCGCTCTCGCAGTTGCGATCGGGTGGCCGCTGACCCAGGCTACCCAATGGTTGAACTCGATCGCGCCCGGCGAGACCGTAGCTGATCGCACAAGGCCGACCGCCATCACTCTTCCGTGCGCAGAACCTTGTCCGGATTCATGATGCCTGCGGGATCGAACGCGTGTTTGATCCGTTGCATCAGCTCGATCTCGATGGGCGACCGCACCTCGGCGAGCTCGTCGCGCTTCAGCTGGCCGATGCCGTGTTCGGCTGAGATCGAGCCGTTGTAGCGCAGGACGATGCCGTGGACGATCGCGTTGATTTCGCGCCAGCGGTCAAGGAACGCCTGTTTGTCGGCGCCAACCGGCTGCGAGATGTTGTAGTGAATGTTGCCGTCGCCCATGTGGCCGAACGAGCAGATGCGCGCGCCAGGGATCGCCTTCATGACGGCGGCATCCGCCTCCTTCATGAAGGCCGGAATGCTGGAAACGGGCACGGAGACATCGTGCTTGATGGAGCCGCCCTCGGGTTTTTGCGCTGGCGACATGCTCTCGCGCATGTGCCACAGCCCCTTGGCCTGCGTCTCGTTGGCGGCGATCACGGCATTTTCGACGAGACCGGCGGCAAAACCCTGTTCCAGGAGATCGTTGACCATGCGCTCGGCGCTTTCGGCCGAATCCGAGGTCGAGATATCGATCAGCGCGTACCAGGGATGAACCGTTTCCATCGGGTCGCGAACACCGGGAATGTGTCTGGTGGTGAACTCGACGCCGAGCCGCGGCATCAGTTCGAAGCCGGTCAGTGCCGGGCCGCAGAGGCTGGACGCCTTTTCGAACAGGGCGAGCGCATGCTCGACGCTGCCGACGCCGGCGAAAGCGACCTGATGCCCGAGCGGCTTCGGAAACAGCTTGAGCACGGCGCCGGTGATGACGCCGAGCGTGCCTTCCGCGCCGATGAAGAGATCGCGCAGATCGTAGCCGGTATTGTCCTTCTTCAGCCGGCGCAGGCCGTCCCAGATCTCGCCGGTCGGCAGCACCACTTCAAGCCCGAGGCAGAGCTGGCGCATGTTGCCATAGGCAAGCACGGCCGTGCCCCCGGCATTGGTGGAGAGATTTCCGCCGATGCGGGCCGAGCCTTCCGATCCGAGCGACAGCGGGAACAGCCTGTTGTGATCGTCCGCCGCCTTCTGGATGTCGGCGAGAATGCAGCCGGCGTCGGCCACGATCACGTTGCCGACCGGATCGACGTCGCGAATGCGGGTGAGTCGTTCCAGTGAAAGCACGATATCAGCCTTACCCTCCCGCGGGATCTGCCCGGCGACGTGGCCGGTGTTGCCGCCCTGCGGCACGATCGCCGTGCGGGTGGCGCTTGCGAGCTTCATGATGCGCGAGACCTCGTCGACCGAGCCGGGGCGCAGCACCATCGGCGTCGTGCCACGGTAAAGCCCGCGGGATTCGACGAGGTAGCGCGCCTTGTCCGCTTCGGCCGTCAGCACATTGGCGCTGCCGACGATCTCGATGAAGGAAGCGATGAGTTCGGGAGAGGGAAGGATGGTCATGGGCCCCACTTCGCAATGCGCTCGCGCGCGCTATCGGATCGGTCGATCGGAGGACGCGATCCTCGGTTCGTGTCGGCTGCGATCATAATCGCAATTGCTGCCGTTCGGTGAAGGGAGAGTGCGGAGAAGATGCCGCACCGCCATCTCATGCTCGCGGTGCCGCTGCCCGCTGCAGCCGGTCGATGATGGCTTCTCCCAATCCTTCCGAAGGGATCGGGCCGAAGGCGATCGTCTGAGCGCCGCTGGCGTCCGCCCGCTTCATGTAGTCGAAGAGATTGGCGGCTGCTTCGCGCAGATTTCCGGCCGGGGAAAGGTCTAGAACGATGGCCGCCTGTTCCTCGCCGAGGATCCGGCCGCCGCCGAAACGGATCAAGGCTTCGCCCGCGTGCACCTCGGCGGCATCGAGCCGGACGGCGGCGCCGGGCGCATAGTGCGAGGCGAGCATTCCCGGAGCCTCGATCGTCGCCCCCGCGCTCTCCAGCCGGATCACCGGACGATCAAGCAGGCGTTCGATCGCGGCGGCATCGAGGCCACCCGGCCGAAGCAGACGGATCTCGTCGCCATCGACCTTGATGATCGTCGACTCCAGGCCGATTTGCGCCGGGCCGGCATCGAGGATCAGTTTCAGCTTGTCCCCGAGATCGGCCTCCACATGGGCCGCACTGGTGGGGCTGATCTTGCCCGAGGTGTTGGCGCTGGGTGCGGCGAGCGGCCGGCCGAAGCGGGCGATCACCCGGCGCGAGAAGCCGTCGGGCATGCGGATGCCAAGCGTGTCGAGGCCGGCAGACGCCAGCGCATGCACGGTGCTGTCGCGCCGCTGCGGCAGGATCAGCGTCAGCGGTCCGGGCCAGAAAGCTTCGGCCAGGCGTCGGGACAGAGGGTCGAAGGTCACATGCGCTTCGGCCATCGCCGTGTCCGAGACATGCGAGATCAGCGGATTGAAGCGCGGCCGCCCCTTCATCTCGTAGATGCGGCTGATCGCATCGGGATTGGTGGCGTCGGCAGCAAGGCCATAGACGGTTTCGGTCGGAATGGCGACCGGCTCGCCTTCGGCGAGAACGGCGCAGGCGCGTTCGATCGCGCGGTCCGGTTCCTTGTCCGTGTCAATGATCTCAGCCATGCCGTTTCCTTTCCGACGCTTCCTTAACGGACGCGCCGGCAAAACAGAACGATTTTCTTTGTGGAACCGGATACGGCTCAGAGGCTGCGGATGATGCGACGCAAGGCGTTGTCCTTGGCGCCGAGCATCAGGACGTTCTTCAACGCGACCTTGGGATCTTCGGTGCGAAAGAGCAGCCCGTTGTCGCTCACATTGCGGTTGATGACCATTTGTCCGTCGTCGCTGTTCGGCTCGATGGCCACGGCGAAATACATGCGGGAGTAGCCGGTCTGGATGCGCTCGAAGAAATGCGTCTCGTCGCCGAGGTCGCAAAAGAAATTGGCGAAGTAGAACGACCAGGTAATGTCCCTGGATGGTGCCACCGGCGTGCGCGCCGCCGTCACGTGACAGTAGCCAAGATGCGGCCTGCCGACGAGTGTGCGGTGGAAGATCATCTTCGGAAACTGGATCGACGCGTGAAAGCCGTTGATCCTCTTGTGCGTGGTATCGCCGGCGGTGGTAAGCTTCTTGGCCGTCCGTTCCGCCACTTCTTCATAGCTGAGATAGCGGCGCTCGCTCGGCACCCATTGCCGGCGATTGATCCGGCCGGTGCGCAGGAATTCGGTATGAACTGCCGCCTTCGGCGGCATCGCCGGCGGCTTCTCGGCCGCCGCGTCGTAATATCTGAGCTTTGCCATGATCGTCAGCGCGCCATCTGCCTGCCTTGCCGGACCTGTCGTCCGCCGCGCAAGGCTAACGCCTCATGGTTAACGAAAGATTTCGATCCGATGCGGGACCCCAGGCCGGCGGTCGAAGCGGATGTCGCAAACGGGCGAAGTCTTCACGCGCCGGCGACAGACGGGGCGCAAAAGACGGCAAATGCCCAATATTTAAACTATCCATTTGTTTGTAATGCATAAAATTGCAAAGACGGATCGTTATCATCCGAATTATCCGTGTCGTCATTCTGGAATTGGATGTCGCTATTCGGCAGCTCCCGAGCGGGGTTCCAAGCTTACATATCCTTACTCAAGGTGCCGTCTTCGAAGAGGAGGCGGAGAATTGGGAAGCCGGTCAAATCCCGGCGCTGCCCCCGCAACGGTGGTGGAGCGAAAGCCTCGGCAAGGCCACTGGACGGTTCGTCCGGGAAGGCGCCGGGCTGGTCCGAAAGGACGGCTCCTGAGCCCGGAAACCAGCCTTGACGGACATAACCGTAACGGGTTGCGGCGGGCAGCCGGATCGGAGCCGACAACGTATGGGCGTGCGCCCGTGCGGGTTCCTGTCCTGCCTCTCCGAAACATGGCGCATGAGGACAGGACATGGACACCAGAAACGATATGCTTCGCAGGCTGAAGGGCCGCCGCGACGGTTACAGTCTCGATCGGGCCTTCTACATCGACCCCGACTTCTATCGGCAGGATCTGGAAAACATCTGGTACAAGGACTGGCTGTTCATCGGCCATGACTGCGAGATCCCGCGGGCCGGCAATTACTTCACCGCCCAGGTCGGCGACTATCCCGTCGTCATTACCCGTGATCGCCAGGGCACGATCCGCGCCTTGCACAATTCCTGCCGCCACCGCGGCTCCCGCGTCTGCACGCAAGCAAAGGGCTCGTCGGCGAAACTCGTCTGTCCCTATCACCAGTGGACCTACGAGCTCGACGGCTCGCTGCTCTTTGCCCGCCAGATGGGCGAGGATTTCGACAAGGCGGCCCATAGCCTGAAGCCGATCCATTGCGAGACGGTCGGCGGCTATATCTTCATCAATCTGTCGGACAAGCCCGCGGACTTCGCGGCGTTTCGTGAGCTGGTCACGCCCTATCTGGCGCCGCATCGCCTCGGCGAAACCAAGGTCGCCTTCGAAAGCACGATCGTCGAAAAGGGCAACTGGAAGCTCGTCTGGGAAAACAACCGCGAGTGCTACCATTGCGCCGCCAATCATCCGGAACTCTGCCGCACCTATCCGGAAGCTCCGACCGCGACCGGCGTACAGGGCGCCAAGGACGATCCCGTCATCGCCGAGCATTGGGCGAAGTGCGAGGCGGAGGGCCTGCCGAGCGAATTCCGGATGTCACCGACCGGCCAGTTCCGCGCCGCGCGCATGCCGCTCGTCGACAATGCCGAGAGCTACACCATGTCGGGCGCGCGCGCCGTCAGGCAGGCGCTGTCGGCCGACGTGCATCAAAAGCAGATCGGCACGCTCTTGATGTTCCATTATCCCACCACCTGGAACCACGTGCTCGCCGACCACGCAATCACCTTCCGTGTGCTGCCGCTCGGCCCCGAGCTGACGCAGGTAACGACGAAGTGGCTGGTCAACAAGGATGCGGTCGAGGGGGTCGACTACAATCTTGAAGAACTGACGCATGTCTGGACCGAGACCAACGACCAGGATCGCCAGATCGTCGAGGAGAATGCCTTCGGCATCCGCTCGCCTGCCTATCAGCCCGGACCCTATTCGCCCGAGCACGAGGGTGGCGTGATGCAGTTCGTCGAATGGTACTGCAAGTTCATGGAGCAGCGCCTGCAGGGCGATGCGGCTCCGCTTTCAAGGGTCGCCTGACATGCAGATGGCATCCTCCTTCCATCACTTCGATGCGCTGCATGTCTGGATCGACCGGCAGCAGATGCTCGAATGCACGTCCGCGGTCGTCGAAACCGCCGATGTCATGACCTTCACCTTCCGGGCCGAAAAGCCGGCCTGGTTCCGCTATCTGCCCGGGCAATTCGTGACCCTCGAACTGCCGACCGCCGACGAGCCGGTCATGCGCACCTATACGCTTTCATCGACGCCATCGCGGCCGCTTTCGATCGCCGTGACGGTGAAGGCGCAGGCCGACAGCATCGGCACCCGCTGGATGTTCGATCATCTGAAGCCGGGCATGAAGCTCCGCGCCTTCGGCCCACTCGGCGATTTCAGCTTCGTGCGCCACCCCGGCGACAAGTACCTGTTCATCTCGGCCGGCTCCGGCATTACGCCGATGATGTCGATGACGCGCTGGATGGCCGATTGCGTGCCGGAAACCGATGTCACCTTCATCTCCTGCGCGCGTCGGCCGGAGGATCTGCTCTTCCGCTCGGAGTTGGAGGTTCTGGCGACGCAAATGACCGGACTGAACCTTGGCTTCATCGTCGAGGGGCACGAGGCGCGCCATGGCTGGCACGGGCTTCGCGGCCGCATCGACGGCGCCAAGCTGCCGCTGCTCGCGCCCGATTTCCTGGAGCGCACCGTCTTCTGCTGCGGTCCGGAGCCCTTCATGCGTGGCGTGCGCGAGATGCTGATATCGGCCGGCTTCGACATGAGCCGCTACCACGAAGAGAGCTTCCAGCCGGCGGCAGCACCCGCCGCGGAAGAGATCGCCGTGCGCGCCGGCGGTGGCGACGACGGCGAGGTCCAGGCCGCCAAGATCGCCTTCACCATGAGCGGCAAGGAAATCGAGGCCAAGCCCGGCCAGACGATCCTGCAGGCGGCGCGCGCAAACGGGGTGCGCATCGGCGCGGCCTGCGAGGGCGGCATCTGCGGCACCTGTCGGGTGATGAAGGTCGCAGGCGAGGTGGAGATGAACCACAATGGCGGCATTCTCGACGACGAGATTGACGAGGGCTACATCCTCGCCTGCTGCTCGCGGCCGCTCGGTGACGTCCAGATCGAAGCGTGAGGAGCGAATGCAAGTCGCGCGAAAGTGCGCTGCGGTTTGCGCTTACGACATGCGACAAATCAATAACTTGAAGCGCGCCAATCGCGGTGCGCTTTAAGGCGCGTTGCAGGCGATCGGATTGGCCGAAACGCCTCCGGGCGCATCGGTACCGGCAGCCGCTTTCGGGCATGCGCCCTGCGCGGCCTCCTTGCCTGCAATCGCCACCTGCAGGGCACGCTCCTGACGGGCGAAATCGATCGAGCCGGTCACCAGCATGTCGACGCCGCTGCCGGCGGCGCTCGTGGCGTCGGCCCGGCTGACGAGCAGCGGCGCGCTGAAGATTGCCGTCGCCCGTGCGACCGCGTGCATGCCGGTTCCCCGCTCGGCCTGAGCGACGAGCGTGAGCGGCAATGGCTTTTCTGGCAGCAATGCGCCCTGCGCCCAGGTCGCCTTCAGCGCCAGCGGCGACTTTGCGGCCACATTCACGTCGATGTCGTCGAGTGTTCCCGGCACGCGATATGGGCAGCGGCGCTTACCGCAGTTGATGCCGGAGGAGAACTGCCACAGCGCGTAGCTGTCCCAGTTGCCCATGGGGAAGACCTGGCGGATATCCGGCTTGTAGCGGGCGTACCAGAGCGGCAGGCGCGACAGCAGCCGGTGCTTGGCGCGGTGCGTCGCGATGTATTTGGCGGTGATGTGGTTGGTATAGAGGATCGGGTAGCGCCCGGTCCTGGTCTTGATGTGCCCAGCGAAGATGGCGGCATCCTCGAGCGACATGTATTTTTCCGGGTCGATACCCTCGATATCGAGCACCATCAGTTCGTCGTCGCGCGGCTCCGCATAGTCGAGAAAATGGTTTGCCTGGTCGACGGGATTGCCCGGACGGGCAAGATGATAGGCGCCCCAGAGCAGCCCATGCGAGCGGGCGAGCATCCGGCGTGTCTGGTAGAGCTCGCGGCTGACGGCGTATTTGCGCCACATCGTCTTGCAGTGGGCGAAGGTGTCGCCGTTGTGGTCGCCGGTGCAGGAGAAGCTCTCGGGCAGGCCGTCCGAGGCCTTGGCGATGAAGCCGGAAACGCGCTTGTCTGCAAGCATCGTTTCCCAGTCGATGCTGTTCATCTCATAGGCATCGACAATGATGGCGTTCGCCTTGGTCTTCCAGGGCTCCAGCTCACCGGCGCGTGCGATCGCCGCCGCGAAAGCCAGACCGATGAAGGTCGCGAGGCGCAGAATCATCCCTGTCGTGGAGATACACCGCTTTGCCATTCTCTGAGATTGCCGACTGTATCGTTAACGCATCGTAAATCCCAGCCCCCGTGCGGGACTGTGCGGGAGCGGCGCGTGAATGTATACCGACCTGCGGCTGTATATAAGCAATCGCTTTCTTGTTCCCGCTGTGACGACCGTCGCGCTGAAAAATGATCGGCGATGCCACAACGCATTCCGTAGCAACGATCGTCGGCTGCGCAACCCCGGGGCAACCTGAGCCAGAAGATGGAACAAAACCGGTGACTTATGCGTTATCGGGCGATTTCGGATCTCCCGGCTGAGGGACATCCCCGTATCGGCCTCGGTTCGGGTGAAATCATGCAGAGGTTGAAATGTCGCGGCTGCTCGAGACCGGGGCCGTGCAACATGCTTTCGGTGATGGAGGGATTTGATGAAGAAATTTCTGCAGTCCGGGATGATCAGGTGGTTTTCCGTGGCCGTCGCCGCGGCGGTGCTGGTGACGTCGGCCGCCCCGTCACAGGCCTTCACGCCGACGCCGCCGCGCGTCGAGCGGCAGAGCGACGCGCAGAACGTCCAGTATCGCCGGCCTGGCATGGAGCGACGCGGCGGCTATTACTATTACAACGGCTACCGCGGTTATAACTATCGCCGCCCGGGCTATCGCTACTACAATGGCTGGTGGTATCCGATGGCAGCCTTCGGAACCGGGGTGATCATCGGTGGGGCGATTGCCCAGCCGCCGCGCTACACGCGTCCTGCCCCTGTCTATGGCAGCCGCCATGTGCAGTGGTGCTACGACCGCTATCGCTCGTACCGGGCCTACGACAACACCTATCAGCCCTATGGCGGCCCGCGCCAGCAATGCTATTCGCCCTATAGCTAAGGGCCGGGCAGGGCCGGACGCCTTCGCTTCCGGCCCTTTTACGTTTGGGTTCGTCTGAGAATGTCATTGCTGCGGGCCACCGGCCGGGCGAGAAGCTGTCTTGCATTGGCTAAAGTTCTTGGGCGAGCCCGATGAGAAGACGTTCGGGCCCGCGGATGTAGCAAAGCCGATAGGCGTCCTTGTATTCGACCACTTCGCCAACAAGCTGCGCGCCGCGTTTGCGCAGCCGCTCAAGCGTCTCGTCGACGTCATCTACGGCAAACATCACGCGAAGGTAGCCAAGCGCGTTGACCGGGGCATTGCGGTGATCGGCGATCACCTTCGGCGCGAGGAAGCGGGAAAGCTCGAGCCTGCTGTGGCCATCCGGTGTGCGCATCATGGCAATCTCCACACGCTGATCGCTAAGCCCGGTGACACGCCCGGCCCATTCCCCCTCGATCGTCGCCCGCCCTTCGAGCTCGAGGCCGAGTTCGCGAAAGAACTCAATCGTGCCTACGAGGTCTTCGACAACGATCCCGACATTGTCCATTCGCTTGAGCGCCATGGTTCCGATCCCTGAGGTGTCGTTGCAGGCCAGTCTACAGGCTGTCCTATCCTTGAACAACCGAGGCGAGAACCACCTGGGCGCTTGGCCATCCGTTCCGATATCGTCTCAGAGGATGCCGATCCGCCTGAGAATCCACCAGGCAAGCCCCATCGAGAGTGCGATGAACAGCGCCGCGTAGAGCGTACCGGTGCCGTCGGCAAAAGGCAGAGCCCCGGTGTTCATGCCGAAAAAACCGGTGACGAGTGTCGGCGGCAAGAGGAAGGCGGTCATCAGCGACAGGATGTAGAGATGCCGGTTGGTCTCGGACGAGATCTTGCTGTCGATCTCCTCATGCAGCAGCCGCGCCCGTTCCTGCAGCGCGAAAACGTCGCGATCGACCGCTTCGAGCCGGTCGGACAGCCGCTCGGCGGCATCGATGAAACCGGGCGGCACTTCATCCTCATCCGATGCGCCCGCGCGTCTGAGCAGGGCAAGGGTCGTGCGCAGGTGCCGGTGCAGCCGCACCACCGTCCGGCGGAGCGGCGCGAGCCCCGGCTGCTGGCGGTGCCCGGCCTCGCCGTAGACATGGTCCTCGATGACGTTCAGATCCTCGGTCAGTTCCAGAACCAGCGAGATCAGCGTGCGCTGGAATTCGACCACGATCATTTCGAAGAGGTCGATCGGGCGACTGCACTTGGCGCTCTTTTCCACCGCCGCCTTGACGCGGTCGATGCTGCGCAAGGGGTGCAGGCGGGTGGTGATGATGATCCGGTCGCTGACGGCGAAATGCAGCCAGCCGATCGTCTTGGTCACGGCGTCGAAGGTGCGCTCGAAGTCGACGAGCGTGCCGTGCACGATATCGTCGGAGACGGTGATGGCCGCCTGCGTGTCGTGGCTGGTGAGCGTGGCGACGGCGTGGGGTGGCAGCTTGCCGATGCGCTCGATGAGCGCGGGCGTTCGCGCATCGGAAAGCGCCAGATGCACCCAGACCCATCCTTCCCCTTCAAGCAGGCTGTCGATCGAAGCGTCGGTGGCGATGCGCTGGCAGCGGCTTTCGCCCGGCAGGAAACGATAGGCCCAGACGATGCCGGGTATTTCGGGGGAAATCAGGTTCATCCGAACGCCTTGGCAAGGGGCGGCCGCATGCTCCCTTCCATCGGTTGGGATGGAGGGAGGAACATGCAGCCATTCAAAGTGCTACATTGACCTTCGCGCGCCCTGCGCGCAGCGCTGTCTGTCTTGGCTTCTATGCGCCGTTGATGACAGTTTTGTTACAGGCGGCGGCAGCCTGACGTTCGGGACGCATGCGGCAATTGACGTTGACGTTTACGTAAAAATCAATAGTGTTCGGCGCAACGCGGCTGCGCCCTGCGCGACCTGGCTATTCTGGGAGGATTATCATGTACAAGGCACCCGTCGACGAGATCGCGTTCACGCTGAAACACGTGGCAGGCATGGGCGACGCGCTGCAATCGGGCGCGCTGGGCGATCTCGGTGAAGACCTGGTCGATGCCATCCTTTCGGAGGCTGGCCGGTTCGCGACGGAAGAGGTGGCGCCGCTTGGCGACATCGGCGACAAGCAGGGTTCGCGTCTTGTCGAAGGCAAGGTCGAGACCCCGGACGGCTGGCGCGACCTTTACCACAACTGGATCGCCGGCGGCTGGAACGGCCTGACTGCGCCGGAGGAATTCGGCGGCCAGAACCTGCCACATATGCTGCACGTCGCCGCCATGGAGATGTGGAATGCCGGCTCCATGGCCTTCGCGCTCGGGCCCACGCTCACCATGGGCGCCGTCGAGGCGCTGGAAAAACACGGCTCCGATGAGCTCAAGGCCACCTATCTGCCGAAGATGGTCTCCGGCGAATGGACCGGCACGATGAACTTGACGGAGCCGCATGCCGGCTCCGACCTCGGTGTGCTCAAGGCCCGCGCTGAGCGCCGCGATGACGGCAGCTACCGCATCCTCGGCCAGAAGATCTTCATCACCTGGGGCGAACACGATTTTACCGATAACATCATCCATCTCGTGCTGGCGCGCCTTCCCGATGCGCCGGCGGGCACCCGCGGCATCTCGCTTTTCCTGGTGCCGAAGTTCCTGGTCAATTCGGATGGTTCGCTCGGCGCGCACAACGATCTCTTCTGCCATTCGCTCGAACACAAGCTCGGCATCCATGGCTCGCCGACCTGCACGATGATCTATGGCGACGGCAAGTTCGGCGCTGAAAAGGGCGCGATCGGCTATCTGATCGGCGAGGAGAACCGCGGCCTCGCCTGCATGTTCACGATGATGAACAACGCCCGTCTGGCCGTCGGCATGCAGGGCGTGGCCATTGCCGACGCCGCGACGCAGAAGGCGATCGCCTTTGCCAAGGAGCGCACTCAGGGTAAGGCGCCTGGCTGGACGGGGCAGGGCATGAGCCCGATCATCGAGCACCCGGATGTTGCCCGCATGCTCCTGACGATGAAGGCGCTGACGCAGGGCTCGCGCGCGATTTCCTACGCCTGCGCCCACGCCGTCGACATGGGGCATGCAGCCGAAGGCGAAAAGGCGAAGTTCTGGCAGGAACGCTCCAGCCTGCTGACGCCGATCGCCAAGTCCTTCTCGACCGACGCCGGCGTCGACGTCGCCTCGCTCGGCATCCAGGTCCATGGCGGCATGGGCTTCATCGAGGAAACCGGTGCCGCCCGCTACCTGCGCGACGCCCGCATCGCGCCGATCTACGAGGGCACCAACGGCATCCAGGCGATCGATCTCGTCACCCGCAAGCTGCCGCTCTCAGACGGTGGGCATGTGCGCGGCTTCATCGGCGAGTTGCGCGAAATCGCCTCGGCCGTGCGCGCCTCGAACCGCAACGGTTTCGGCGAGACGGCGGCGCGGCTCGATGCGGCGCTGGACGATCTTGCGGCCGCGACCGAGTGGCTGATCGCGGCCGTCGCCGGTGGCAAGCTCGCCGAAGCGCTCGCCGGCGCCACCGCCTACCAGCGCCTCTTCGGCCTGGCCCTGACCGGTGCCTATCTGGCGAAGGGCGGCTTGGCTGAGGTGACCGACGGCAAGGAAGATCAGCGCATCGCGCTCTGCCGCTTTACCGCCGAAAACCTGCTGGCGGAGACCGCGGCGCTTAAGGATCGTGTCGTCAACGGCGCCGACAGCCTCGCCGTCGCCCGCGCCGTTCTCGCTTGAAAGGACCCATCATGACCGACCACGTGCTCATCGAACGGCCGGAGGCCCATCCCGGCGTCCAGGTGATCCGCTTCAACCGGCCGGAAAAGAAGAACGCCATCACCCGCGACATGTATGCGAAGATGACCCATGCGCTGACCGTCGCCTCAAGCGACCCGGCCGTGCGCGCCACCGCCTTTCTCGGCACGGATGGCTGCTTTTCCGCCGGCAACGACATGGCGGATTTCCTCGCCTTCGCCATGGGCGGCTCCATGGGGATGGAGGTCATCGAATTCCTGAAGGCGCTCGCGACCGCGACCAAGCCCATCGTCTCGGGCGTCGATGGCCTGGCGATCGGCATCGGCACGACGATCCATCTCCACTGTGACCTGACGATCTCGTCCGAGCGCTCGGTGTTCAAGACCCCCTTCGTCGACCTGGCCCTGGTGCCGGAAGCCGCCTCCAGCCTCATCGCTCCGCGCATCATGGGTCACCAGCGCGCCTTCGCGCTGCTCGCCGCCGGCGAGCCGCTCGATGCCAAGGGCGCACTCGACGCCGGGTTGATCTGGAAAGTCGTCGGCGCGGATGCCGTTGAAAGTGAAACCCTGGCGCTTGCCGCTCGTCTTGCCAAGAAGCCGCCGGAGGCGCTGCGCATCGCCCGCGATCTCGTGCGCGGCGACCGTAGCGACGTCCTGGCGCGCATCGACGAAGAGGCAAAGCACTTCGCAGCACAGTTGAAGAGCGCCGAAGCGCGCGCCGCCTTCGAGGCTTTCATGCGCCGCTAACGCGTTCGCCCTATGCAGCCTGAGGTGAGAAACGGGTGCCGCATGGCGCCCGTTTTGCGTTCGGGGGCAAGCTCCTAGCCGCCCGGCGGTAAAGATCCCGTTGCCGCCGGCATCGCGAACTTGCATAGGCCAATTTTAATTGCTTCTTAAATAGCGCTCGCTAGCGTGCGGCGCGATAGGCCTATCCTCATTTTCGGATGGCCCCGGCCGCATGAAGCATGGCTGGCCCCGCCTTCTGGCATGTTCAACGTTTTCCCGTAAGCGTAACCGCTCCGTCCCTCCGACGGACGAAGGATGCTGCGCGAAAATCATTAAGAGCTCATGTCCGGCGAAAGAGCGCCGGCACCTTTTGGGAGCCCATCTTGTCCAAGCGATCGAACCTCATGACGCGCATCCTGGTTGCCGCGTCCTGTGTCGTCGTCGGCGCCTTCGCCGGCTTTTCCGTTTACATCGACAGCCTGCAGCGCGACACGACCACCAGGGCCGTCGAGGAGAACATTGCTTCCTCCGGCACCCAGGCCGCCCAGAGCGTTGCCAAGTGGCTGAACGGCCGCGTCACGCTGACGGCGATGGTGAGTGACGCCACCGGCAACGTCGCAGACGACAGCGCCATCCAGCCGATCCTGAAGAACGACGTTCTGACCAGCGAGTTCATGTCGACCTATGTCGGCAACGAGAGCGGCAAGTTCATCACCTGGCCGGACAACCCGATGCCGGCCGGCTACGATCCGCGCCAGCGTCCCTGGTACCAGCAGGCCGTAAAGGCCGATGCCCGCGTGCTGACCGAGCCCTATGTCGATGCCTCCAGTGGCGCGCTGATCATCAGTGCGGCCGTTCCGGTCAAGCGTGAAGGCAAGCTCTATGGCGTTGCGGCCAGCGACTTCTCGCTCGATACGCTGGTCACGATGATCAAGGGCGTCGACGTCGGCGGCGAAGGCTTTGCCTTCCTCGCCAGCAAGGACGGCCAGATCCTCGTTCACCCCGATTCCAAGCTCGTCACCAAGTCGCTCGCCGACGCCTTCCCGATCGACACGCCGGCAATCGGCTCCGGCATCATGAACACGGAACTCGGCGGCAAGCCGATGCTGGTAAGCTTCGTTCCGGTCCAGGGGCTGCCCTCGGTCGAATGGTATGTCGGCTTCGTCATCGACGCCGATGCCGCTTATTCCGCGATCGACCAGTTCCGCATCGCAGCCACCATCGCGACGATCCTCGCGGTCGGCGTGATGCTCGTCTTCCTCGCGACCTTCCTCAACCGTCTGGTCATCCGTCCGGTCACCGACATGACGGGCGCGATGGAAAAGCTCGCTTCGGGCAACCACAACGTCGAAATCCCCGGTGAAGACCGCACCGACCAGATCGGCTCGATGGCTGCTGCCGTCGCCGTGTTCAAGGCGAACGCCGTCGAACGTGCCCGCCTCGAAAGCGAAGCGGACGCGAACCGCTCGCTGTCGGAGCGCGAGCGTCTGGAGCGCGAGGCGCAGAAGGCCCGCGACGCGGCCGAAATCCAACAGGCCGTCGATGGCTTGGCGTCCGGCCTCGGCCGCCTGGCCGATGGCGATCTCGCCTACCGTATCGACAATCCGTTCGCCGATCGTCTCGACCGCCTGCGCGCCGACTTCAACAACTCGGTCGCCAAGCTGCACGACACGCTCTGCGCCGTCGGCGCCAACGCCCGCGGCATCGATGCCGGCGCGACGGAAATCCGTTCGGCCGCCGACGATCTCGCCCGCCGCACCGAGCAACAGGCAGCTTCGGTCGAGGAGACGGCCGCAGCGCTCGAAGAGATCACCACGACCGTCAAGGACTCCGCCCGCCGGGCCGAGGAAGTGGGCGCGCTCGTCGCCCGCACCCGCGCTGGCGCCGAGAAGTCCGGCGAAGTCGTGGCCAACGCCGTCGATGCGATGCATGCGATCGAGAAGTCGTCGGGCGAAATCTCCAACATCATCGGCGTCATCGACGACATCGCCTTCCAGACGAACTTGCTGGCGCTGAATGCCGGCGTGGAAGCCGCCCGCGCCGGTGAAGCCGGCAAGGGCTTTGCCGTCGTCGCCCAGGAAGTGCGCGAACTGGCGCAGCGCTCGGCCAATGCCGCCAAGGAGATCAAGGCGCTGATCACCACCTCGGGCAACCAGGTGAGGAACGGCGTGACGCTCGTCGGCGATACCGGCAAGGCGCTGCAGACGATCGTTTCCGAAGTTCAGGAGATCAACAAGCATGTGAGCGCGATCGTGACGGCGACGCGCGAACAGTCGACCGGTCTCCAGGAGATCAACACGGCAGTCAACACCATGGACCAGGGCACGCAGCAGAACGCGGCGATGGTCGAGGAGCAGACCGCTGCAAGCCATGGCTTGGCTTCGGAGGCCGCCTCGCTCAACGCGCTGCTCGCCCAGTTCAACCTCGGCGAAGTTCAGGTCGCTGGCGGTGGTCGTCGTCGCGCGGCTTAGACGCGTGCGGATCGACAGAACACTGTAATAACAAGGCGATAAGGCCGCCGCCGTGAATCAGGATGGCAAGTGCTTCAAGCTTGAGATGACAAAGGCCCGGGAAACCGGGCCTTTGTCATTGGGATACTTGTTCTTCGTCCGCCGCGTTATCCGCCGGTCGTCCTCGGGCTCGGCCCGAGGATCCAGTGCGTGGAGGTCGAGGCCCGGAGATGGATGCTCGGGTCGAGCGCGAGCATGGAGGGAGGAGGTAGCGGCTCCCGAGCCTCCTCATTTCTCCAGCGTTGCCACCGCCTCGACATGGGCGGACCAGAGGAACTGGTCGATCGGCGTGACCGAGATGATGCGGTAGCCGGCGGCGGTCAGGATCGAGAGGTCGCGCGCGAGCGTGACCGGATTGCAGGAAACGGCCACGATCTTCTTCACGCCCGAGCGGGCGATCTCGTGACATTGCGCCTCGGCGCCGGCGCGCGGCGGATCGAAGACGATGGCGTCAAAGACCTTCAGTTCCTGCGCCATGACGGGACGGCGGAAGAGGTCGCGTTTCTCGACCGTCACCGGTTTCAGCCCTTGCGTGTTGCGCGCGGCGAGATCGAGCGCCTTCAGCGCCTTGTCTTCGCCCTCGACCGCGTGCACCCGCGCCTTGCGGGCGATGCGCAGCGCGAATGTGCCGCAGCCGGCAAAGAGATCGGCCACACGCTTGGACTTGCCGAGATGGTCGAGCACCAGCTTCGCCATCGCCTCCTCGGCTTGCGCCGTCGCCTGGGTAAAGCTGCCGGGGGGCGGCGAGACCGAGACGCCGCCGAAGTCGATCACCGGCTTTACCGGCTCGACGATGATCTCGCCGTTGAGGCTGACGCGGGCGATGCCACGCTCGCCGAGCACGGCTTCGACCGTACGCCGACGTTCGCGGTCGTCCAGCTTCTTGATGCCGTCGACGTTGAGATCGAGCCCGGAGAGCGTTTCGAGCACAGTAATGCGGAAAGGCTCGGCATTGACCGCCATGGCCGCGCCGATCCTGGCGATGGTCGCGAGCTTCGAGACGATGCCCGGGCTCGCGATCGTACATTCCGAGATCGCGACGATGTGGTGGCTTTCCGCCTGGTTGAAGCCGAGAAGCAGGTCCTTCTCGGTCTTGCGGGCGGTGAAGACCGCACGCCGGCGCTGGCCGGGTTCCGCGGTGATGAGCGGAGCGACCTCTGGCTTCAGCCCCTTCGACTTCAAAGCGGCGATGACGAGATCGCGCTTGAAGCCGTGATAGAGCGTGTCCGACGCGTGCTGAAGCGTGCAGCCGCCACAGGTGCCGTTGATACCGTCAGGCCCGAAATGCCGACAGAGTGGCTCGGCGCGCTCGGCCGACGGCTCCTTCAAAGATATCAGGGTGCCGTGCGACTTGTTGACGGCCAGAGCCACGCTTTCGCCGGGCAGGGTGAACGGTGCATAGATCGGGCCTTCGTCGCCTTCGGCAATGCCGTCGCCCTGGGCGCCAAGACGGGCGATCGTAACCGTCTGGGTGCTCATTGCTCTTCCTCGGGCTTCTTGCCCGCCAGCAGGAATTCGACATTGCCGTCGCCGCCCGCAATCGGGGAGGGGATGAGACCGAGGCTCTGCCAGCCCATGTCCTCGGTAAGCCAGCGCTCGAGCTCGGCGGCGACATCAGGTGCGCTGTCGGGATCCTTGAGCAGCCCGGCCTTGCTGATCGCGTCGCGCCCCGCCTCGAACTGCGGCTTTACCAGCAGGATGCAGTGGGCACCGGGAAGCGCCATGTCGAGCGCCGGGGGCAGCGCGAGTTTCAGCGAGATGAAGGAAACGTCGGAGACGACGAAGGTGACCTCGCGGTTGTCGATGTCGTCCTCTGTCATCGCCCGGGCGTTGAGGCCCTCGATGCTGGTGACCCGCTCGTCGCCGGCGATGCGCGGATGGATCTGGCCATGGCCGACGTCGATCGCAACCACGTGCTCGGCGCCACGCTTCAACAGCACTTCGGTGAAGCCGCCGGTCGAGGCGCCGATATCGAGACAGCTGTCTCCTGAGGGATCGAGCGCGAAATGGTCGAGTGCCGCGACAAGCTTCAATGCTGCGCGGGAGACATAGTCCTGTGCCGGGTCATCGATGGTGATCGTGACGCTCTCGGCAAACATCGACGCTGCCTTGGTGACCGTGCGGCCGTCGACCTTGACGGTGCCGCGCTGGATTGCGTCACGGGCACGCGCGCGGCTTGCGACCAGCCCCGAGTTCAGCAGCAACTGATCAAGGCGGACCCGGTTCTTGTGTTCTTCATTCTGGCGATCTTCTGACATGTGTTTCTCATGGCGACTTGCCGGCGCAATGGCAAGCCCCCCCCGCGCTCGCAGCGCCGTTGCATCCGGGCTCAACAATGCGGAAACCCTAAAAAGAAACTGAATATTCATCCATCCTTAAATGATGGATGCGAATTTGCGGCAATGTCGCACCTGCATGATGCAGGACCTCCGCCGCAAACCGGAATCTCCCGACAAAACCTGGTCTTTTCCTCACCTGACGCCTCCAGGCGCAAGGAGTTGTTGCATGCGCTTTCACCTCAGGCTTTCCCATCGCATCGGCCTGCTCGTGCCGATCGCCGTCGCCGGCATCCTCGCGATCGTCGCAATCTTCGTCGTGGAGAAGGGGATCGAGGAGGATTATCGCCGGCAGGTCCAGGTGCATCGCGACGCCGAGCGCACCTTGCTGACGCTGGAAGTTCAGTTCCTGCAGATCCGCCGCGCGGAAAAGGACTTTCTGCTGCGCCGGGACGACAAATATGTAGCCTCTCACGCCGAGACCGCTGCCAAGGCCCAGGAGACGATGGCAGCCCTTGGCAAACTGCTCGATAGCTCTTCGACCCGTCAGCAGCTTCAGGTGATCTCCGAGGGTTACGCCAGCTACCTGAAGGCCTTCGGCACTGTCGCCGAGGCCAATCGCACGCTCGGCCTCGATCCCTCAAACGGCAAGGAAGGCGCAATGCGCGCCGCCGTGCATGCAATCGAAGAACTGCTGAAGTCGGTGAAGGACAAGGGCCTGCAGGCGAGCATGCTGACGATGCGCCGCCACGAGAAGGACTTCATCATGCGGCGCGACCACAAATACGTGGAGAAGCACGCCGCCGAAGTGAAGGCCTTTGCCGGGACACCGGCCGAGGCGTTCGGCGGGGCTGACGTTCAGGCCAAGGTCCTGGCGGCGCTCAACGACTATGCGACGGCCTTCAACGACTATGCAGCGCTTGCCGAAGGCGAGACCGAGCTGAGGGCCGCGATGTCGAACGCCTTCGCCGATGTCGAGCCGGTGTTCGAACAGATGTCGGGCGCCATCGAGGCCGAGACAGCCGAGGCCGAGACGGAAAGCGTTGCCACGCAGAAATCGATCGAGGCGATCGCGCTCGCAGCCGTACTTGCCGCAATAGCTGTAATCGCGGCGACGGTGTTCCTGGTCGGTCGCACGATTTCGCGGCCGATCGTCGCCACGACCCGTTCCATGACGCGGCTTGCCGAAGGCGATGTCGCCTCGTCGATCCCCTATGCCGGCCGCAGGGACGAGATCGGCGAAATGGCGGGTGCCGTCGAAATCTTCCGTCAGGCAGCGATCGCCAACCAGAGGCTCGAGGCGGAAGCAGCCGAAAACCGCAGCCGCGCCGAAGCGGAACGCATTCGCCTGCAGCAGGAAGCCGAAGCCGCGGCGCAAACACGCCTGATCCAGGCGACTTCCGGCCTTGCCGGCGGTCTCAAGCGGCTTGCTGCCGGCGATCTCGCCTTCCAGCTCACCGAACCCTTCGCGCCGGATTTCGAACAGTTGCGCCACGACTTGAACTCGGCCGTCGCCCAGCTCGGCGACGCCTTGTCGGCGGTCGCCGATAGCAGCCGCTCGATCGACGGCGGCTCGCGCGAAATCAGCGAGAGCGCCGATGATCTGTCGCGCCGGACCGAACAGCAGGCGGCCGCCCTCGAACAGACCGCCGCCGCGCTCGACGAGATCACCGCAAACGTCACGAACTCGACGAAGCGGGCGGAGGAAGCCCGTCACGTCGCGGCCGAAGCCAATGCCAGCGCCGCCAAGTCGGGCGCCGTCGTTGCCGATGCGGTCGAGGCGATGCGCCGGATCGAGCATTCCTCCGGCCAGATCTCCAACATCATCGGCGTCATCGACGAGATTGCCTTCCAGACGAACCTGCTGGCGCTCAACGCCGGGGTCGAAGCGGCGCGCGCCGGTGAAGCCGGCAAGGGCTTTGCGGTCGTTGCGCAGGAGGTGCGCGAGCTTGCCCAGCGTTCGGCGCAGGCCGCCAAGGAAATCAAGGCGCTGATCCGCAATTCGAGCGTCGAGGTCGAAGGCGGCGTCCGGCTGGTGCGCGAAACCGGTACCGCCTTGCAGGCGATTGGGGATCATGTGGTGACCATCAACGAGCATATGAGCGCGATCGCCGTCTCGGCCCGCGAACAGTCGGTGGGCTTGAGCGAAGTCAACACGGCCGTCAACCAGATGGACCAGGTGACCCAGAAGAACGCGGCCATGGTCGAGGAAGCCAATGCCGCAAGCGCCCAGCTTGCCAACGAAGCGGTCCGCCTGCGCGAGCTGATCACGGGCTTCACGCTTCCAGGCCAGGCTCGCGCCGTAACGACTGCGGATCTGCGCAGCGCCGCCCGCGCCATGGCTACACCGGCCGGACCGGCGCAGCGGATGAGCCCGGCCCGTTCCGTGTCTCGCGGCAATACGGCGGTGGCGCAGGACGACTGGCAGGAATTCTGATCGATACCGCTGACACGAAAAACCCCGGTGATGAGCCGGGGTTTTCTTTTGTGATCGATGCGCGTGCAGCCTCAGCCGGCGGCGCCGATATCGATATCCTGCTTCTGGCCGAGCGCCTTGAAAACGGTCGAGACGATGCCGGCGCGGTCGAGGCCGGCGGCGGCGTACATCGCTTCGGGCTTTGCCTGTTCCATCCAGACATCGGGCATGACCATCGGGCGGACCTTGAGGCCGCCGTCGAGCAGGCCCTCTTCGGCCAGGAACTGCAGCACGTGGCTGGCAAAGCCGCCGACCGCACCTTCCTCGATGGTGATCAGCACTTCGTGGTTGCGCGCAAGCTCACGGATAAGGTCGTGGTCGAGCGGTTTGGCGAAACGGGCGTCGGCAACGGTGGTCGAAAGCCCGGCGGCGTCGAGGTCTTCGGCAGCCGCCAGACAGTCGGCAAGGCGGGTGCCGAAGGAGAGCAGCGCCACCTTGGAGCCTTGCTTGACGACGCGGCCCTTGCCGATTTCGAGAATTTCACCGCGTTCCGGCATCTCGACGCCAACCCCTTCGCCGCGCGGATAGCGGAACGAGATCGGTCCGGCGTCATAGGCAGCGGCGGTGCGCACCATGTGCTTCAGTTCCGCCTCGTCGGCCGCTGCCATCACCACGAAGCCGGGAAGCGTCGCAAGATAGGTCGTGTCGAAGGAACCCGCATGGGTCGGACCGTCGGCACCGACGAAGCCGGCGCGGTCGATCGGGAAGCGCACCGGCAGGCCCTGGATTGCCACGTCATGCACCACCTGGTCGTAGCCGCGCTGCAGGAAGGTCGAATAGAGCGCTGCGAAAGGTTTGTAGCCCTCGGCGGCAAGGCCGGCGGCGAAAGTCACCGCGTGCTGTTCGGCAATGCCGACATCGAAGCAGCGCGACGGGTGCACCTTGGCGAACCTGTCGAGCCCGGTGCCCGAAGGCATGGCGGCGGTGACGGCGACGATCTTGTCGTCGAAGCCGGCTTCCTGCGTCAGCGCGTCGGCAAAGACCGAGGTATAGGCCGGCGCATTCGGCTTGGCTTTCGCCTGCGCGCCGGTAATGACGTCGAACTTGTTGACGCCGTGGTATTTGTCGGCGGCGGCCTCGGCCGGCGGATAGCCCTTGCCCTTCTGCGTCACCACATGGATCAGCACCGGTCCCTTGGCGTTGTCGCGCACATTGCGCAGCACCGGCAGAAGATGGTCGAAGGAATGCCCGTCGATCGGGCCGATATGGTAAAAGCCCATCTCTTCGAAAAGCGTGCCGCCGGTGACGTAGCCACGGGCATGCTCGACCGCGCGGGTGATCGCCCGGTCGACGGTCTTGCCGAGATAGGCGGTCAGCTTCTTGCCGACTTCGCGGATGCCCATATAGGTGCGGCCGGACGCAAGGCGGGCCAGATAGGCGCTCATGGCCCCGGTCGGCGGCGCGATCGACATGTCGTTGTCATTGAGGATGACGATCAGCCGGGCGTCGAGCGCGCCGGCATTGTTCAGCGCCTCATAGGCCATGCCGGCCGAAAGCGCGCCGTCGCCGATGACGGCGATGACATTGCGGTTCTTGCCGTCGAGATCGGCTGCAACCGCCATGCCGAGGCCGGCGGAAATCGAGGTCGAAGAGTGTGCGGCGCCAAAGGGGTCGTATTCGCTCTCGGCGCGGCGGGTGAAGCCCGAGAGGCCGCCTTCCTGGCGCAGCGTGCGGATGCGGTCGCGGCGGCCGGTCAGGATTTTGTGCGGATAGCACTGGTGGCCGACGTCGAAGATCAGCCGGTCATGCGGCGTGTTGAAGACCTTGTGGATGGCAATCGTCAGCTCGACGACGCCGAGGCCCGCGCCGAGATGGCCGCCGGTGCGCGACACTGCGTCGATCATTTCCGCCCGGACTTCTCCGGCAAGCTGCGGCAGATCCTTGTCGTCGACCTTCTTCAGATCGTCGGGATAGGTCACCTTGTCGAGCAAGGGAGTAGCCGGCATCGGATTGGTTGGCAGTTGTGTCACGCTGCATGCCTCATGCGCGCCCCAGAAGGTCGGGCGCGCGATAGTTGGTGGGTACCGTCGAAGCGGCTCTTTAGACGCAATCGTTGCTGAATGCAAAACTAGGCATTCCTGCGTCACAGACCAAGAGACTAGCGCATGATTCTGTGAATCGAAATCGATTCAAGCGCCATGAGGCAATGTTGCGCGGTTTTCCTGGGGCATTCTGTTCCACTTTAGGTCGAATTACCCTTCGGGCAGTGGAACGAACTCTTCCTCGTCGCCGGGCACGATGTCGAAGCGGCCTGTGCGCCACTCTTCCTTCGCCTTGTCGATACGCTCCTTGGAAGAGGAGACGAAGTTCCACCAGATGTGGCGGGCAGACCCGAGGGCCGCACCGCCGAAGAGCATGACATGACAGCCCTGAGGCCCCGCCGTCACCGTGATCTCGTCGCCGGCGCGGAAGACGAGCAGTTGGTTGTCGGCAAAATGGTCGCCGGCAATGATCGCCTCGCCCGAGAGGATATAGAGGGCACGCTCTTCCCATTGGGCGGCGAAGGGCGCGCTTTTGCCCGGGGCGATGTTGAGATCGACGTAGATCGTGTCGGTGAAGACCGAGACGGGCGACTTCGCGCCTTCGAAGTTGCCGATCACCACCCGCGCCTTGATGCCGTCGTCGCTCATATGCGGCAGAATGCGTTCTTCGGTGTGGCTGAAGAT
The DNA here is from genome assembly GCF_002007205.1 of Ensifer adhaerens. Classification (GTDB taxonomy): domain Bacteria; phylum Pseudomonadota; class Alphaproteobacteria; order Rhizobiales; family Rhizobiaceae; genus Ensifer; species Ensifer adhaerens_D. Next base: position 205,968 of record NZ_LAZS01000006.1, on the reverse strand, counting down.
CGGGTCGATTTCTTCCTTGTGGTCGGGCAGTGCCAGCCAGGTCTGCAGACCCGAGATCGAGCGGTCGTGGCCGCGCTGGTTTTCGGGCGAACGCTCGGAATGCACGATGCCGCGGCCGGCGGTCATCAGGTTCACGTCGCCGGGGCGGATGACCATCTCGGTGCCGAGGCTGTCGCGGTGCTTGATCTCGCCGTCGAAGAGATAGGTGACCGTCGAAAGGCCGATATGCGGGTGCGGGCGCACGTCGATCGCCTCGCCGGCGCGAAGCAGCGCCGGACCCATGCGATCGAAGAAGATGAAGGGGCCGACCAGGCGGCGCTTGGCCGTCGGCAAGGCACGGCGAACCTGCAGCCCGCCGATATCGCTGGTGCGTGGAACGATCAGATGTTCGATGGCGTCGCAGGCGGGCTTGTCGCCGGCGAGCGGGTCGGGGCCTGGAAAGAAAGACATGGCGCGTGCTCCCGTTTATGCTGTCGCATCAAGTACTAAAGCCTAAGACATCAGGCGGGTAGAGGCGAGGCAAAGACGCAGTGTTTCCGCGCGGCGATCAATCCGACGTCAATTCCGGGAAAAGCTTTAAGCGGCTTTCTGTCCGGAATTGCAATGAAATGATCTAGTCGGCGTCGAGCGGCTCCACGCCCTGCAGCCTGCCGGCGCGGTCGAGCCGGATCTTTTCGATGCGATCTTCGGCCGCCTTCAACAGCGCCTCGCAATGTTTCTTCAGGGCTTCGCCGCGCTCGTAGATCTCGATCGACTTGTCGAGGGCAACGTCGCCGCGCTCCAGCGCCGAAACGATCCGCTCCAGCTCTTCGACGGCCTGCTCGAAGGAGAGGGCGGAAACGTCCGGTTGCGTGGTGGTGTTCATGTCTACCCTCTCATCAGTCTCAAGATGTGCAGACCGGCCGATTCGGCGAGCCCCTGAAGGTCATAGCCGCCTTCGAGCAGGCTGACCATGCGGTTGCCGGCGCTGCGGTCGGCGATCTCGTGCAGCCGCCCGGTCGCCCAGTCGAAATCCTCGGCGACGAGATTGATCTGCGCCAGCGGATCGCGGTGGTGCGCGTCGAAGCCGGCGGAGATCAGGATGAAGTCGGGCCGGAAGTTGGTGAGTGCCGTAAGCACGCGAGAGCGAAACGCTTCGCGGAAATGGTCGCTGCCCATGTTCGGCGACAGCGGCGCGTTGACGATGTTGCCCTTGACGCCTGTCTCGTCCTTGGCGCCGGTGCCGGGATAGAGCGGCATCTGATGGGTCGAGCAGAAGAGCACGGACGGGTCGTCCCAAAAGATGTCCTGCGTGCCGTTGCCGTGGTGCACGTCCCAGTCGACGATCGCGACGCGTTCGGCGCCGTGGACCTTCTGGGCATATCGCGCGGCGATCGCCACCGTGTTGAAAAGACAGAAGCCCATCGCCTTGTTCTTCTCGGCGTGGTGTCCCGGCGGCCGGGCCGCGACGAAGGCGTTGTCCGTCTCGCCGGTAAAGACAGCGTCGACCGCAGCGGTCGCCCCGCCGATGCCGGTCAGCGCAGCGTCGAGGCTCAAGGGGCTCGCATAGGTATCCGCCTCGAAATGGTTGAGCCCTTCCTCCGGAATGGCGCGCTTGACGTCGCGCAAGTGTTCTTCCGGGTGCACAAGCAGAACCAGATCTTCGCTCGCCTTCTTGGCCTCGATCCGTTTGAGATCGGCGAAGTTCGGATGCTCTAGCGCAAGGTTCAGCGCCTTCAGCCGGTCCGGCCGTTCGGGATGCCCTTCCGGAACCTCGTGTTCCAGAAAGACCGGATTTTCGTAGAGGAACGTGGTCATGCCGCAAACCTAGTGCGCCCACCCCTGAAGGTCCATGGCGAGGCCGCTGAAAGGCGGAACTTTCAACAGCGCGGATCGATAAGCAGCTTGCCGTCGCGGCCCGGATCCGCCTGGTGCGCGAGCGCCGCGTCGAGCCGGCTCAAGGGGTAGATTTCGGCAATCCGGCTGGAAAAGAGGCCGGATCGCAGGCCGTCGAAACTCTTCGCAAAGGCCGCTTCGATCGATGACCGCCCGGCCGAATGCACCCAGGTACGCAGCCACAGGAAGGAGAAGTGGATATCCGCCCGCGCCTGGATCGCCGCTTGCGAGACGGGAACACCGCTCAGCGCCCCATACTGGATGAAGGTGCCACCGGGCTCGAGCGTGCGAACGATAAGATCTCCGGCAAATGGACCGCCAACCGCGTCGATGATCGCATCGACGCGGAGCCCCGGCGGATGGCGTTCGTCGCCGAGTGCGACCCGGCCGGGAAATTCGAGCGACAGGCGCTCGGCGCTGCGCTGACTGCGCACGATGCCGGTGGCATCGGCCCCTTCGCCGGCAAGCAGCTTCATCAGCATGCCGCCGATGGCCGATCCTGCGGCGGTGACGCCGATACGGCGCCGTGCGAGCAGGCCGAAATGTTGGCGCAGCGCCTCGATCAGTTGCAACGCCGTCAGCGGATTGACGTAGCAGGTCGCCGCATCGGTTTCGCCGATTTCATCGGGTAGGATGAAGCACCATTCGGCCGGCCTGATCAGATATTCCTGCCACAGGCCGCTGGCGCCGATCGGCACCACACGGTCTCCGGGCTTCAGCGATATGACGCCGGCGCCGATGCGCGTCACCGTGCCGAAACCTTCAAAGCCTGGCACGAAGGGCAGCGTTGTGCGGGCGCTATAGGCCCCGGTCACCGGGATCAGATCGGACGGGTTGATCGCGGTGAGCGCCACCGCCACCTCGACTTCGCCGGGGCCGGGCGCAACGCGATCCGCGTCGACGAGCGCAATCGCTTGCCGGGGATCGCCGAACTGGCTAACGAGGGTGGAGCGCATCGTCAGGGAGCCTCGCATGGACGGCAGGGAGCTGGAGAACGTCACGGAAATCCGTATTCCGTTTCGCGATATAGACATGCACGGCCACATGCACAATGCCGCCTATTATGCCCATGCGGAAGCCGCACTTTCCACCCTTTGGCGCCACCGTCCGCATGTGGTCAACGAGCCGAGCTACCTCGTCCGCCGTTCGGCTTGCGTCTATCACCGGGGCCTGCGCTACGACGAGCCGGCTCGTTTCACGGTCAATGTGGCGAAGGTCGGCGGCAGCTCGATCAGCTTTGCCGTGAAGGTCGAAGCGCGCGGCCAATTGGCGGCGGAGGTAGAGGTCGTCTGGGTCGCCGTCGATCCGCAACGCCACACGCCACTGCCGCTGCCGACGGCGACGCGGGAGTGGCTGGCGGCCTATTCTGTTTAACCAGGCACGCGAACCGTGCGAAACAGCGCGACAATGCCCATGCCACCGCCGACGCCCATCATCGCCAGTCCTTCCGTGCCGGCAGGCGCGCTCGACATCTGCGAGAACAGCCTGACGGCGAGGATCGCCCCGGAGGCGCCATAGGGATGGCCGAGCGCAATAGCGCCGCCGTCGAGATTGACCTTCTCCGCGCGAATGTCCAACTCGTCGAGACTGCCGAGCACCTGCGAGGCGAAGGCTTCATTGAATTCGATGAAATCGACTTTCTGAGGGTCGAGCGTGGGTTGCCGGCTTTTGAGCTTCTGCATTGCCGGAACCGGGCCGAGGCCGAGCAGATTGGGATCGAAGCCCGCCGTCGCCGCGTCGACGAATTCGAGCGCGGAGGGAACGCCACGCAGCCGCGCTTCTGCAAGGCTCGTCACCAGCACCACCGCCGCGCCGTCGTTGATCGGGCAGGCGTTGCCGGCGGTCACCGTGCCGCCCTCGACGAACACCGGCTTCAGCCGCTGCAGCGTTTCCATCGAGGCATTGGCGCGAGGGCATTCGTCTTGCAGGACGGGGCCCGCCGCCGTTTCGATCGGCACGATTTCGCGGGAGAAGCGGCCGGCAAGCGCGGCCTCGACCGCGCGGCGATGGCTTTGAAGCGCAAAGGCATCCTGCCGTTCACGAGAGATCCCGCAGGCCGTCGCGACGTTTTCGGCGGCAACGCCCATGTCCGGATCGCCGATCTCGTCGGGCGCCATGCGGGCGCGCTTGACCGGCGCGAGCTCACCACCGCGTTCCAGTGGCGGCCTCAGACGGATATGGGCACGGCTGGCGCTCTCCGTGCCGCCGGCAAGATAGAAGCGGCCGGCGCCTGCCTGGATCATGCGCGCCGCAAGCGTGATCGCCTCGAGCCCCGAGCCGCATTGTCGGTCAACCGTGACACCCGGCGTCGAGACCGGCAGGCCTGCCTCGAGGGCCGCGAGTCGGGCAAGATTGCCGGCGCTGTTGGCGGCATTGCCGAGAATGACGTCGTCGATCTCGGTCGGCTCCAGCCCAATGTTGGCAAGAATACGGGCGATCAGCGGTGCCGCGAGTTGCGAGGGCTCGATGTCCCGAAGCACGCCGTTGACCCGGCCGATCGGCGTCCGGAGCGCGGCGATGATGACAGGCGTGCGTGCTGGGTCAGTCGAGGCGTTCGAGAGCATCGTTTCCATCTGCGATCCATTGCCTGAGCGTGCCGGCCGCTACCTTGCCCGACTGCGTCATGGGTATTTTTCCGCAAAGCCAGATGCGGCGCGGATGCTTGTAGCGCGGCAGATGGGCGGCGAGATGACGGTAAAGCGTTTCCCGGTCAAAATCGCTGCCCTCAAGCTCGATGACGGCGACGAGTTCGCTGCCGAGATCGGGGTGATCGAGGCCGAGGACGAGAGCTGCGTGCACGCTCGCATCGGCGATGAGCACCGCTTCCACCTCCTGCGGGTAGATGTTGTTGCCGCCCGAGAGCACCATGCCACCGGCGCGGCCAAGCAGGTGCAGCGTGCCGTCTTCGCCGAGAAAGCCGAGATCGCCGACCGTCGCGAGTTCGCCAAGGCGGCGGAAGCCGGCGCCATCCGCGGTGCCGACATAGCCGTCGGAGATGAGCGCGCTGTCGACGAAGATCGTCCCCGTCTCGCCGGTGGGCATTTCGCGTCCTTTGTCGTCGCGAACGCTGAGCGTGACGCCCGGAAAGGCGCGGCCGACGGCAGTTGCCGAAGCGGTGTCGGTCTTGGTCGCAACGCTGATGAAGCCCAGTTCCGAGGCGCCGTAATACTCGATGATATCGGCTCGCGGAAAAGCAAGCGCGGCGCGGGCGCGGTCGCTCGTCGTCAGCTTGGCGCCTGCAACGGTGATCTGCGTGACCGATGTTTGCGGCCGGCCGGTGGCTGCCGTGCAGAGCCGCCTGAGCATCGTCGGCACGAGCACCAGACGTTGGACCTTCTCCGTCTCGATGATGGAAATCGCCCGGTTCGCCTCGAAATGCGCGGCCCCGATGAACTCGGCGCCGGCGACGAGCACTTCGGCAAGCGCGTAGAGCGTCAGCCCGTGCGCCAGCGGACCGGGCGCGAAGGTGCGGGTGTTGCGGTCGATGCCGAAGAAGCGCTCGCCGGTGGCAAGGCTCCTCCGCCACGAGCCGCGATTGCGGATGATCGCCTTTGGCGTTCCCGTCGTGCCTGAGGTGAAGACGACCAGAAACGGCTCGCTGTCATCTCCAATTGCGAGTGGCGCGTGCTCCGCGTCATCGCTCGCATGGAAGGACCGGGTCTCGCCGTTTGCCGGGGCATGGAGCGTAAGTCCATCGCTGTTGGCACTGATGATGAGATCGGGAGACAGGCGATCGCGCATGGTCTTGCGTGTCGCTTCCGGAAGGTGCGGGTCGATCAGCGCGACACAGTTGCCGCCGTTGGTAGCTGCGAGAAAAGCGGCGGCAAAGAGCGGATGATTGCCCGCTTCCAGCGCGATCAGGCGCGCACGATCGCCAAGCGCGCTACGATGCCCGGCGCGTCCGGCCAAATCGTCGAAAGCTTTGGCAAGTGCGCCAGCAATGTGCGCGAGTTCACCGAAAGTGAAAACCCGGCCCTCGATTCGGAAGGCCGGGGCATGCGGATGGTCTTCCGCGTGGCGATGGATCGCGGCGGCAAAGGGCATCGGCTCAGGCGCGGGCCGGGAGCAGCGGGTAGCCGGCGTAGACGGCGCGCGCGGCCAGCGTCGCGATCGCCGCCTTCAGGAGGTCGCCCGGGATGAAGGCGAGCGAACCGGTGGCGACCGTCAGGAGCGGCGTGCCGGTAACGGCGGAAACCCAGGGCATGCCGATCGCATAGAGCACGACGATGCCGCCTAGGACGGAGGCGAGGAAGAAGCCGATGAACTGGCGCATTTCCGCCTGGCTCTCGCGCACAGTGCGTTCGGCAATCAGGCCCGTGACGAAGGTGGCAACGACCCAGCCGATGATGAAGCCGCCCGACGGGCCGGCAAGGACGGCGAGACCACCGCGGCCGCCCGAAAGCACCGGCAGGCCGATTGCGACAAGCAGCAGGAACAGGAGAAAGGCGAGCGCGCCGCGCTTGGCGCCGAGAATGCAGCCGGCAAGCATCACACCCATGGACTGCGCAGTGATCGGCACCGGAATGAAGCCGAGCGTGATCGGCGGGATGAGGCCGAGCACGACGACGATCGCGGCAAAGAGGGCGATGAGGACGAGATCTCTGGTGTTCATGTGCTTCCGGTTCCCTGTCTATTAGAGTTCGCGAATTTATTGACGGCGAAATCCGCGCGTGTCAATCGCGGCAGCAATCGTATCGGCATCCTTCAGCGTCAGGATGATCAGCGGCCCGATGATCGTCAACGGCCGGACCGGCAGGCCGCGCGCCCGATGGGCTTCGCGGATTGCCTGATATCGCGCAAAGATATCCGGGACGAAGCGCAGTACCAGCCCGAGCGCCAGGCTGACATCGGCCGCCTTCAGCCAGCCAAGCCGTTCGAGCGGCAGCAAAAGGATTGTGATCTCGTCCATGAAGGCGCTGATCGTCGTCGTCGCGGTGACGGCGGCTGCAAACGTCACCAGCGCCATCAGCCGCAAGGTCAAAGTCGCGACCTCGGCAACGGACAGGTAGAAGAGATTGACGGCGGCCAGGAAGAAGATCGTCAGGAAGACGAAGCCGACGCGCTTCAGCGCTTCCTTCGGTGAGAGACCGACGGAGAGATAGAGAGCGGCAGCGATCACGAAGGCGATTGCCTGAACCGCGAGCGAGCCGCTGAGAAAAAGCCCAATGCTCGACGCCACAAGCGCAATCAGCTTGGCTCTCACCGACAGCCGGTGGAGCAGGCTGTTGCCCTCGATGTGCAGGCTCGTCAGCATCCGGCGATCTCGTGATAGCGGTGGATCGCGCCTTGCGGGTTGCCATCAAAGGCAAGTCGGCCCTCGTGGAAGAGCAGCAGCCGCTCGACGTTTTCGACAAGGGCGAGATCGTGGGTGATGACCACCGTATCCTCGGGCAGGTCATCGATAGCCCCGGCGACGCGGCGGCGGTTCTTCAGGTCGAGCTGGTTCGTCGGCTCGTCGAGGATCAGGATCTTTGGGTCGGTGACGACGACGCTTGCCATGGCGACGAGCTGGGTTTCGCCGCCCGAAAGCTCATGCACGCGGCGCCTTGCCAGATGTTCGATGCCGAAGCGCGAGAGTGCCGCCTGCATGCGGCGGTCGATCTCATCGCGCGAAAGGCCGCGGTTCTTCAGGCCGAAGGCAATGTCTTCGGCGACCACGGGCATGATCAGCTGGTGCTGCGGGTTCTGGAAGATGAAGCCGGCCTCGGAAAGCACGGCGCGATCGTCCTTGACGGTGTCGAGGCCGTTGACGGTAACGCTGCCGGTTGAAGGTTTGACCAGACCGTTGATCAGTCGGGCAAAGGTGGTCTTGCCGGAACCGTTGAGGCCGATGATGCCGATGCGCTTTTCGTTGAGGGTCAGCGTCAGAGGCTGCAAGGCCACCCGCTCGCCGAAGCGGACCGCGCAATCGGTAAAGCGGATGTCCATTCCGTTCCTCGTTGTCTTCGGCCCGCGCCGTTTTCGCGTTGCTCTATAGGCCAAGAGCAACGACAAGAGCAATGCGCTCCGCGAACCGATGCTCTATTTGAATTATGGGAATAAAAGCCTACTCTTGTCGCCATGACGATTCGCCTTTCCAACAGCGACGCCCGTCGCATCTTCCTCGCCAAGCAGGGCCTTTCAGGCGCGCCCAACCGCGCGCTCGGCAAGGAAGGGCTCCTGAAGCTCATCCATGACATCGGTTTCGTGCAGGTCGACAGCATCTCGACGGTGGAGCGCGCCCATCACCAGATCCTGTTTTCCCGCAACCAGACTTACCGCCGCGAACATCTGACGGCGCTGCTGGAGGACGACCGCGACCTCTTCGAACATTGGACGCACGACGCCTCGATCATTCCGAGCAGCTTCTTTCGCTACTGGAAGCACCGCTTCAAATGGGAAGGCGAGACGATCGTCGAGCGCTGGAAGGCGTGGCGCGGCGAGGGCTTCGAAAAGGGTTGCGACGACACCTATCAGCGCATTGCCGAGGGCGGACCGGTACTCGCCCGCGATCTCAAGGAAGCCGAGCACGAATCCGGTGGCTGGTGGAACTGGCATCCGTCGAAGACGGCGCTGGAGGTGCTGTGGCGTACCGGCAAGCTCGCGATCGCGCGCCGCGAGAATTTCCAGAAGGTCTACGATCTCACCGAAAGAGTGATCCCGTCGCATCACCACGAGGGCGATGTCAGCCACCCGGAGTTCGTTGACTGGGCCTGTCGCAGCGCGCTGGAGCGACTGGGTTTTGCTACCCATGGTGAGATCGCCGCGTTCTGGGATCTGGTGTCCCCGGATGAGGCGAAGTCCTGGGTGGCCGAGCATCGCGACGAACTGGAAGAAGTTGCGATCGAGGCGATCGATGGTGGGCGCCCGCGCGTCGCCTATGCCTTTGCCGGATTTCCGGGGGCTCTCGGCGAAATCCCTGAGCCCCCGGGCCGGGTCCGGGTCCTCAGCCCCTTCGATCCGCTCCTGCGCGACCGCAACCGCACCGAGCGCCTGTTCGGGTTTTATTATCGCATCGAGGTCTTCGTGCCCGAGGCCAAGCGCGAGTACGGCTACTACGTCTTTCCATTGATCGAGGGCGACCGGCTGATTGGCCGCATCGACATGAAGGCGGATCGCAAGCGCGGCAGCCTCGATGTCCGCAGGCTCTGGCTCGAAAAGGGTGTCAGGGCATCGGCTGGCCGCCTTGAGCGCATCGACGCCGAGCTCGAACGGATTGCCCGTTTCGCCGGTGTCGAAAGCGTCGAGCGTCTCGAAGGGTGGAACGCATCGCTTAAGGCCTGATGCCCGCTGACATCACCATGGTGCGTCGTGGCGCAGCACAGTTCCGCAGGTCGATCCTGCTCACCGGAATCCTGTCGCACGTGATATTTTCCTTGGCTTGAACCCGCCGCCTTCCTAAATGGAGGCGATAGAAATTCCTGACGCGGGAGCGTGCCACTATGAACACCGATCTGATGAGCCTCTTCGATGCCGACGAGGCAACGGTCCGCAAGGTTCTCTCGGAAACGCTCGCCGGCGCCGACGATGGCGAACTGTTCCTCGAACATGCGCAAGCCGAGGTGCTGTCCTTCGATAACGGCCGTCTGAAGGGCGGCAGCTTCAACACCGACCAGGGCTTTGGCCTCCGTGCCGTGGCCGGCGAAGCGGTCGGCTATGCCCATTCCGGCGAGCTTTCGCTGTCGGCTCTGCGCCGCGCCTCCGATGCGGTCGCGCAGGTCACGCGCGGCTATGCCGGCTCCTACGCCGCAGCCCCGCAGCGCACCAACAAGAAGCTTTACGGCGACGAGAACCCGATCGGCGAGCCGAGCTTCGAGGCGAAGGTGGCTCTTCTGCAAGAGATCGACGCCTATCTGCGCGCCAAGGACCCGAAGGTCCGCCAGGTCACCGCCACGATCGCCGCAAGCTGGCAGGTCGTCGATATCCTCAGGGCCGATGGCCATCGGGTGCATGATGTCCGACCGATGACCCGCATCAACATCTCCGTCGTTACCGGCGATGGCGACCGCCAGGAAAGCGGCTCCTTCGGCACCGGCGGCCGTCGCGGCTTCGGCGACTTTGTCACCGCGGAAAACTGGAAGCAGGGCGCCGACGAGGCGCTGCGCCAGGCGCTGGTCAATCTCGAAGCGATCGATGCGCCGGCCGGCACCATGGACGTGGTGCTTGCTTCCGGCTGGCCGGGCGTCATGCTGCATGAGGCTGTCGGCCACGGCCTCGAAGGCGATTTCAACCGCAAGAAGACCTCGGCCTTTGCCGGGCTGCTGGGCGAGCAGGTCGCCGCCAAGGGCGTCACCGTCGTCGACGACGGTACCATCGAGGCGCGCCGTGGTTCCATTTCCATCGACGACGAAGGCACGCCCTCCGGCTACAACGTGCTGATCGAAGACGGTAAGCTGGTCGGCTACATGCAGGACCGCCAGAACGCCCGTCTCATGGGCATGCAGCCCACCGGCAACGGCCGCCGCCAGGGCTATGCCCATGTGCCGATGCCGCGCATGACCAACACCTACATGCTCTCGGGCGACAAGACGCCGGAGGAAATCATCGCCTCGGTCAAGAAGGGTATCTATGCCGTTTCCTTCGGCGGCGGACAGGTGGACATCACCTCCGGAAAGTTCGTCTTCGGCTGCACCGAGGCCTACCTGATCGAGAACGGCAAGATCGGCGCGCCGGTCAAGGGCGCTATGCTGATCGGCAACGGCCCGGATGCGATGAAGCGCGTGACCATGGTCGGCAACGACACCAAGCTCGACACCGGCATCGGCAATTGCGGCAAGGCCGGCCAATGGGTGCCTGTCGGCGTCGGCCAGCCGCATCTGCGCATGGACCAGATCACGGTCGGCGGCACGCAGGCGTAAGAGGCGTTGCTGTTGATCCTGTGCGCTACGGCCCTGCTATTGGCAGGCGAAGTTCTCTCGCCTGCTGTTTTGTCCTGATCGCAGTCAGCCCTCGTTCAAAGCACGAAGTAGCACGGGGCTTCTAAGGCTCAGCCGCGCGACGGCAGCATCATGCAGTCATAGGACCGCTCTTTGAGCGCGTCGCATGCCGCGGCTGCCGCATCGCGGGTCGAAAAACCGACGAAGCGGGCGCGGTAGATCGCCTTGGCGCCCTTGCCGACCGCTTCCGTATAAGGTGTGGCGCCTGCGAGCGGTGCACCGGCTTCCGAGCGCGCCTGGGCGAGCAGCATGCGGGCAGCCTCAGCGGACGGCGCGGCGGAAATCTGGATCTGCCAGCCGCCGCCCGCAACCGGCACCGCTGTCGTCGTCTCGATCTCGGCAACCTCCGTCGGGCGTTCCGCGGGGATGGCCGCCGTGGACGTCGCCGCAATCAAGGCAGCAACCGAATCCTGCCTGGCCCGCTGAGGTGCTGCATAGGGCATCGGGACGTCTGATGTTGCGACCGCTGCAACCTCGACCGGCGCTTCGACCGCCTTGCCGCCGCGCGTCGACGCCACGAGCTGGCGGCCGCCCTTGGCCGCCTTGCCGACATGGCGGTCGAGTAGTGCTGCCATCTTGGCGTCGCGGCTGCGCGCCGTCTTGCCGCCGAGAACGACGCCGACGACCCGGCGATTGCCGTCCTTGACGGCGCTGACGAGGTTGAAGCCGGAGGCATTGGTGTAGCCGGTCTTGATGCCGTCCATGCCGTCGTAGCGATACATCAGGTTATTGTGGCCGCGGACCTTGCGGCCGCGGAAATTGAAGCTCTCGGTCGCAAACAGCCGGTACTCCCGCGGAAAATCGCGCATCAGCGCAACGGCGAGCGTCGACATTTCGCGCGCGGTCGTCACCTGCCTGCTTGCCGGCAGACCGGAGGAGTTGATGAAGACGGTCTTGCGCATCCCCAGTTGCCGCGCCTTGGCGGTCATCATCCGGGCGAAGTTCGCCTCCGAACCACCAAGCTTCTCGGCCATGGCCGCCGCCGCGTCGTTGCCGGAGCGCACGATCATGCCGAGCACGGCCTCACGAACCGTGATCGTCATGCCGGACCTGAGGCCGAGGCGCATCGGCGGTTTCGCCGCCGCCGCCTTCGAAACCTTGATCTTGCTGTCCCAGGAAAGCTTGCCGCTCTTCAGCGCCTCGAAGGCCATGTAGACCGTCATCATCTTCGTCAGAGATGCCGGATGGTTGAGGACGTCAGGATTTTCGGCCGAAAGGACTTTGCCGGTGCGCGCGTCGAGCACCAGCGACGCGCTTCCGGCGACGGCCGTCGCGGTCCCGAGCGCCAGAGCAAAGGTCGCCAGCAGGAGGCAGCGCAGAGTTTTCATGTCGATCCCCGTCGAAGAGCGCCGTCGCCCAGGCGCAAAGCTGTTTCGTTTTGTGACAAGATCCGTGTCTTTGTTGCAACTTTAGGGCGGAATGTGGCGATTCGACCTTGTTTTCGGGGTTGTGGTAAATGGCCGGTGAACGCCCTCCGCATTCAACAAGGTTTAACGCCCCTGTCGTTAACTTTCCAGACTCGTACGCCGCGCAGGAAACTTGCGGGCCAGATTTTGGGGGCCGACCATCAACAGCATGATCAGGACAATTGTGCGCCGCGCCGTGATCGCCGGCGGGCTGGAAGTCTCCGGTGGCTTGAGCCGCGCCGGGCTGATGGCCGGCGCGCGCGGGCAGGGGGCGATCTTTACCCTGCACCATGTCCGGCCGAAACCTGCCCGTGCGTTCGATCCGAATGCGCATCTGGAGATCACGCCGGATTTTCTCGACGTAGCGCTGCGGACGCTGAAGCGCGACGGCTATCGCTTCGTCCCGCTCGAACAATTGCCGGATGCGCTGGCCGCCAAAGGCGGACCGGTCGCCTGCCTTACCCTCGACGACGGCTACAGGAACAATCTCGAACATGCGCTGCCGGTCTTCGAGCGCCATCAGGCGCCGTTCACGGTGTTCGTTGCGGGTGGTTTCGTCGATCGCACCCATACGCTTTGGTGGGAGACGCTTGCCGACATGCTCGCAACGAACGAGACGCTGCGCTTTGACTTCGGCCGCGGTCTGGAGACGCTGCAGCTCCGTGCTGCGGTAGAAAGGCAGGCCGCCTTCAATCGCATCGCGGCTTTCATTCACAGCCACGACGAGGCGAAGGCGATCGCTTCCCTGAATGCCGCAGCGCTTGACCGCGGCATCGATCCCCTGGCCATCACCGACCGGCTGACGCTGGATGAGGCCGGATTGCGGCGCCTGGTGGAAAGTCCTCTCGCAAGCCTCGGCGCCCACACGATCAGCCACCGGTCCGTCGCGCGTCTGACGGATGCCGAGGCGAGGCGGGAGATTGAGGAATCGCTGCAGCGCGTCGAGGCGATCACCGGTCGCCGGCCTCTGACCTTTGCCTATCCCTATGGCGACGCGCCGGCGGTTTCGGCACGCGACCATCGCATCATCGCCGATCTCGGCTTTACCCTGGCGGTCACGACCCAACCCGGCACGCTCGCCGCGCGGACGCAATGCAGCCTCAATGCGTTGCCGCGCATTTCGCTGAACGGCCATTTCCAGCGTGCACGCTACGTCTCGGCGCTGGCATCGGGCATCCCCTTCCGCCTGGCGGCTGGTTAGGAATGGCCGAACATTGCGACTGCATTGGTGTCTAACCCCTGGAGAGGCAGGCCGCCGCACCCTTAGGGGTACATGCGCACCTTTTCCCAGCCGCCTTCGGGAGCTTCGCGGCGAAACTCCATGCGGTCGTGCAGGCGGAACGGGCGGTCGTGCCAGAACTCGATCGACGTCGGGCGAATGCGGAAGCCGGACCAGTAGCTCGGGCGCGGGATCTCGCCGAGCGCGTGGCGGGCCGTGTATTCGGCAACGGCCTTTTCCAGCGCGAAACGGCCTTCGAGCGGCCGCGACTGCTTCGAGGCCCAGGCGCCGATGCGGCTGCCGCGCGGACGGCTCTTGAAATATTCGTCGGCTTCCTCGTCGGTGACGATCTCGACCGGGCCGCGCACGCGCACCTGCCGCCGAAGCGATTTCCAGTGGAAGCACATGGCGGCCTTGCGGGCGCCAAGGATCTCCTGGCCCTTCTGGCTTTCGAAATTCGTGTAGAAAACGAAGCCGCGTTCGTCGAAGCCTTTCAGCAGGACCATACGCACATTCGGCAGCCCGTCCGCATCGACAGTGGCAAGCGCGACCGCGTTCGGGTCGTTGATCTCGCTGCCTTCCGCGTCCTTCAGCCATGTGCCAAACAGGGAAAAGGGTTCATTTGATTCGGTGAAGTCACCGCTTGTTAACTCATTCGCCGCCATATTGCGTTCCAATGCCGTGATGTCTGGCGCGGAAATGCTTCGGGATGAGCCCGACCGGTGTTTCCGCATCGAAAATGTCGGAGCCTGTATGTTGACCTTGTCGAGAAACGTGCGGCTCCAGCGAGTCTGACAGGATTGCCGTGCAAGACATAGCAAAGTGGATCGATGCCAAGAAGGGGTATTCCTTCGCCTTGCTGCGTAGCGCGGCAATTTGCCTGCCGGTTCTGGCACTGTCCGGCTGCATGGGAGCCGGGCTCGACCTTTTCGGTAGCGGCGTCGACCGCACGGTCTCGACAGGCACCGTTCCCGTCGCCAAGACTTCCGATGGTCTTTCCGATGCGGTGATGGTTCGCAACGCCGTCACATCGGCCGAGCTCAACAGCGGCGCCATCAATCCTATTCCCTGGGCCAATGCGACCTCCGGTAGCGCCGGTGTCATCAGCACTATTCAGGAAGACCGTGCGAGCGGCATGCTCTGCCGCCGTTTCACCACGACGCGTCATTCCTACGAAGGCATCGCCAAGTTCGACGGCAGCACGTGCCAAGGCGGCGACGGCGCCTGGTATCTGACGAGCTTCGGCCCGCGCGCCTGAGGTCAGCCTCGGAAATTCACGATTAACCACGATTCGGCAAATGCGCGCATGACGGCCGGCGATGCCGCTTCTATGGCCGCCGGCGGTCTCGTGGCTAACCACTATTTAGCAACTTCTCCGGATCATCGGCGTTCAATGGACGGGCGGCGATGACGCCTGCAATCGGGGCAGCGGCGGGCGTCAGGGAGAGGCCGCCGATCAGAGAAGATGGTAGAAACCATGCGTGATCCCTATGTGATCCTCGGGGTCCGGCGCAACGCCGGGCAGGACGAAATCAAGGCGGCCTGGCGTTCGCTGGCAAAGGCCGTGCATCCGGACCATAACCAGGACGATCCAAACGCCGCCGAGCGTTTTGCCGAGGCCGGAAAGGCCTATGAACTCCTGCGCGATCCGAAGCTCAGAAGCCGCTACGACTATGCCCGCCGCGAGGCCGAGCTTCGCCGCATGGAGGCGATGAAGGCGAAGATGCGGCCTCAGGAGGAGCCGCCGGTCGACGCTGAAACCGCCGAGGATGCCATTTCACAGATTTTTGGTGCGGAGGTCCGCGCCAAGTCGGCCCGTCCGTCGCCGAAGCCGGCACCCAAGCCGGCACCGAAGCCGGCTGCGGCAGCAAAGGAGCCGGAGCGCCCGGCCCAGGCTTCCGAAAGCAAGCCGGAACCAGCCCCCGAACCGCAGCAGGAAAGCGCTCTCAAGACAGAGACGCCGCTGATGCAGCGTGCAGCCGCACCGGCAGCCGAGCTTGTGGCCGCAATCGTCCGGCGGATCCGGGGTCGCGCGGCAAAGACTGCCGAGAAGGTCCCGGATCTTCCCATTGATCTCGCCGTCAGCGTTGACGACCTGATCAATCGCCAGCGCCTCAGCGTCGAGCTTCCCGACGGCGAAAGCCTGAAGGTGCAGATCCCTCCGGGCGCCGTCGACGGTCAGAGCATTCGTCTGGCGGAGCAGGGCTATCGGGTGACCGGCATGACCCGTGGCGACGTCGTCGTCACGCTCAGGGTCGATCAGGGCGGGGCCTTTCGAACCCGTGGTCTCGACCTCATGACCACCTTGCCGATCGATCTGCAGGGCGCGGTTCTCGGTTGCGAGCAGGTCATCGAGACACCGGTTGGGCAAGTTACGGTGGTCGTGCCCGCCTGGTCCGGTTCGGACAAGGTCATCCGTCTTGCGGGCAGGGGAATGCCCGGGGCCTACGGAACGCATGGCGACCTGCTGGTCGAACTGCGGCTGGTCCTGCCCGAGGCGCCCGACGATAAGATCACCGATCTGATGAAGTCGCAGCGCGACGGTCTCTATCTGTGATAGGCCGTTTGTGACAGTTCGCTGACACACTGAACCAATATTACGGGGACTAACAGTTCCTGATCTCAGCCGTGCTTGAACCACCCTTGCGGCTATGCCATAGGCAATTCTCGACATTTTGCCGCACCCGTTCTCGTGGGGCGTCTGTGACATTTTTGATCTTTGGCACCGGCGACGGCCGATGCTGGAATAGTATTGGGGACTTACCATGGCTCAGGCATCCGGTCTGATGAAGGGCAAGCGCGGCGTCATCATGGGCGTCGCAAACAACCGTTCCATCGCATGGGGCATTGCCAAGGCCATCCACGCGCAGGGTGGTGAAGTTGCGTTGACCTATCAGGGCGACGCCCTGAAGAAGCGCGTCGAGCCGCTGCTCGCGGAAATCGACGGCTTCATGGCCGGCCATTGCGACGTCAGCGACGAAGCCACTATCGACGCGGTCTTCGACACGCTCGAGAAGAAGTGGGGCAAGATCGACTTCGTGGTGCACGCGATCGGTTTCTCCGATAAGGACGAACTGACCGGCCGCTACGTCGACACGACGCCCGACAACTTCGCCAAGACGATGCAGATCTCGGTCTACTCCTTCACCTCGGTTGCCCGTCGCGCTGAAAAGCTGATGACCGACGGTGGCTCGATGCTGACGCTGACCTATTACGGCGCCGAGAAGGTCATGCCGAACTACAACGTCATGGGTGTCGCCAAGGCGGCTCTCGAAGCCAGCGTCAAGTACCTGGCCGTCGACCTCGGCCCGAAGAACATCCGCGTCAACGCGATTTCCGCCGGTCCGATCAAGACACTGGCCGCCTCCGGCATCGGCGACTTCCGCTATATCCTCAAGTGGAACGAGTACAACGCGCCGCTGCGTCGCACCGTGACCATCGAGGAAGTCGGCGACGTCGGCCTCTACATGCTCTCGGATCTTTCGCGCTCGGTTACCGGCGAAGTGCATCATGCCGACAGCGGCTATCATGTCGTCGGCATGAAGGCCGTGGACGCGCCCGATATCTCCGTGATCAAGGACTGACCGAACCGTAGGGACCGGTTCGGCAGCCTGCTGCCCGGAGACATGTTGTGCTGATCTATGTGATCCGTCACGGACAGACCGACTGGAATGCCGAAAGCCGGCTCCAGGGGCAAAAGGATATCCCTCTCAATGACTTCGGTCGCCAGCAGGCGACCGGCAACGGCGTGGCGCTTGCAGGCATCCTCGGCGCCGATGCCCGGCATTTCGACTTCGTCGCCAGTCCGCTCGGCCGCACGCGCGAGACCATGGAGCGCGTCAGGCTGGCCATGGGGCTCGCGCCCGAATCCTACCGGACCGACGAGCGGCTCAAGGAAGTTTCCTTCGGCGACTGGGAAGGGCATACGCTGCCGGAGCTCAAGCGCTCGGCGCCTCAGAGGATTGCCGAAAGGCGTGCGGTGAAATGGGATTTCATTCCGCCCGGCGAGGACGCCGAGAGCTACGAAATTCTGTCCTGGCGTATCGCCGCCTGGCTCAGGGACGTGACGAAGCCGACGGTCTGCGTCAGCCATGGCGGCGTCATCCGCGTGCTCTTCAAGCTTTTCGGGGAAATGGAAGCGGAGGAGGCCGCGACGGCGGCGATCCCGCAGGACCGCCTCCTGCGTATCTCCGGTAGTGCCATCGGCTGGATCTGACGGCCTGATACGCGCAGCGGCTGCCGGTACGACTTGCGAAACGTCAGAAACTCAAGGCGCGAATCTGCAAGTTCGCGAGGCGCTTTAGGACGTGGTGCTTAGATCAGCGCCGCAGAGCGCCACGCGCTCTCAAGGGATGCCTGTGCCAGAGGCATCCGAGTATAGAAGAGTTCCGATAAAACGAAGCGCGGTTTTTGTCCGGCAGCCAGAAGGACGGGGTGCCTTTTCCTACTGGACGATTTCGAGATCGTTGATCACCCGCTTGCCGTCCACTTCCGTATAGAAGACGAGAACCTTCACGCCGGCCTTCAGGCCTTCGAAGTTGAACTCCTCGGGTGCCTGATAGTTCTTGCCGTCGTCGAGGGACAGGCTCAGGCGTTCGGTATCGACACCCGTAATGGTAGCTTCCACATCGGCGCTTTCGGCCAGGGCTGACAAGGGCGAGAGCAGGCCTGCGGTGGCCATGAGCGCGGCAATAACAAAACGCATTCTTCTTGCCCTCTTCAACGAAACTGCGAACATTCTTGTCACTTCCTTTGATCCCCGATTGTGGCAAAAATTGCCCTGCTACTTGGCTTTTGGCCGGGCAACCCCGCATTTTTGATGGTCTGGCCGACACGGGAAGACTGGACGGCGATACCGTATTTTTCAAGCGGGTGAGCGCTGCCGACGGATCGATCGCGGCAAAGTTTCCCCATGAATTGTGGGGTTTTCCAAGGATTTGTGACGAAAGCCAATCTTAAGACTCGGCCGCTACCTTTGGTTGGGGACTGAGGGAATTACATTGAAAATCATTGACGTTCTGCGCCACCGTATTCGGGCGGCCGCCAGGTTTGCGAGACCATCGCTCATACCGGCAGCGATCGCCGGCCTTGTCGTCTTTACCGGCGGGCACACTTACGAGCGGCAGAATCGGGAAAACTTCCAGAACGACCTCAGGATCGACGCGGAGAATGAGCTGAACCTCATCGCCAACCGGCTGCAATCGGAGGTAAACACCAACATCGCGGCGCTGAACGGCTTTGCCAACAGCATTGGCGTTCACCCGGCCATGACGCCTGACGATTTCACCGTCATGGCTACGAAACTGCTTTTGCAGAATCCGCAGATGGCGCGGGCCTCGGCCGCGCCCGGCGGGGTGGTGCGGATCGCCTTCCCGCGCGAGAGCCAGCAATGGTTCGTCGGCAGTGATTTCAACAGATTCGGCGCCACGCGGCATGCCGTCGAGCGCGCTTCGTCGACGGTGAGGCCGGTGATGATCGGTCCGATTCGTCTGCCGAGCGGCCGCAGCGGTTTTGAACTGTTCCTGCCGGTGTTCTCGAAAATCCAGGGACGCATGGAGCGCTGGGGGTATGTCGAGGCGATCATCGACGAGAAGGCGCTTTACCGCGCGGCGCGCCTGCTCGAGTCGGGCGGCGAGGCGCCGGAACTGGCGCGGGATCACCGCCACATCGACGTTCACCTGGCGATCCGCGACATCT
Source organism: Ensifer adhaerens (assembly GCF_002007205.1). Lineage (GTDB taxonomy): Bacteria > Pseudomonadota > Alphaproteobacteria > Rhizobiales > Rhizobiaceae > Ensifer > Ensifer adhaerens_D. The sequence continues at coordinate 186,856 of NZ_LAZS01000006.1, read as the reverse complement.
CCGAGCCGGAGCGCATACAGGATGCGTTCTATGGCGACGACGCTCTCTTTCGCGCCGCGCCGGTCACGCGCCGGCTCGAGCTCGCGGGCGGCGTTTGGGAGCTTGCGGCCATGCCGGTCGGCGGCTGGCGGCAGCTTCCCGAAAACAGCGGCTTCATCCAATTGGCGATCGCGGCCGCTGTCACCGTGGTCGTCATTCCGATCCTGCTGGCCGGTGGCCTCGTCAACGAACGGCAGCGCAACATCGCCAAGCTGAAGGCGCGGGAAGGGGAGGTGATGACGCTGTCCCATCGCCTGAACCTGGCGCTCGACGCGTCGAAGATCGGGATATGGGAGATCGACGTCGAGACGCAGCAGCGCTCCTGGGACGACCGGATGTTCGATCTGCACGGGCTGCAGGTTCACCTGGAGGAGCCGACATACGACGAGTGGCGCGCAACGGTGCATCCTGACGATGTCGGCATTGCCGCCAACGCGCTCTTCCGCAGCCTGGACGATGGGCTTGAGTACCGGTCGCAATATCGCGTCGTCCTGTCGGACGGAAGCATACGCCATATCCGCAATGTCGGATCGAGCTACCGCGGGCCCGATGGCCGCGCAAAGGTTACCGGCATCAGCTGGGATGTCAGCGACGACGTGCTGAAGAACGAGCGGCTGAGCGCGGCCAAGGCGCAGGTCGACCAGCAGAACCTCGAACTCGAACAGGCCCTGAAGGGGCTTTACGAGCGCGAACAGGATCTGGAATTGCTTTCGCGCCGGCTCGACCTGGCGCTCGATTCCTATCGCTGCGGCATGTGGGAAGCGGATCTCGACAACAACGTCGCCTACTGGGATGAGCGCATGCACCAGCTCTATGGCCTGGTCTACACCGACGGCGCTACGAACGAGGAAATATGGCTCACGACACTTCATCCCGATGATCGCCAGGCCGCTCTGGAAGCGGTCAATCGCGCCATCGCTGCGGACGAAACCTATGTGCATCAGGCGCGGGTGGTGCTGTCGGCCGGAAGCGAGCGCCATATTCGCTCGGTCGGCAAGCTCCATGTCGCGCCGGATGGCGCGCGCAAGTTCGTGGGCATGGCGCTCGATGTCACCGACGATGTGCTGATGACCGAGCAACTGCGCGCAGCAAAGGCGATGGCGGACGCCAAGAACGCCGAACTGGAGCAGGCGCGCGTGCGCATCGAGCACAATGCGCTTCATGATCCGCTGACCGGACTCGGCAACCGCCGCATGCTCGACAAGGCGCTGGAGCGCCTGACGACGACGGCGCGTAGCGATCGGGAAGACATCGCCATCCTTCACATCGACCTCGACAGGTTCAAGCAGATCAACGACACGCTCGGACATGCCGCCGGCGATGCCATGCTGATCCATGCCTCCGAGATCCTGAGGGCGAACACCTCGCCGGGCGATATCATCGCCCGCATCGGCGGCGACGAATTCGTGGTCGCCGTTACCGGTGCTGCCGGCGAGGCGGCACTTGCGGCGCGTTGCGATCGCATCATCGCGGCGATGCGGCAGCCGGTCGACTACAACGGATTTCCCTGCCGCTTCGGCGTCAGCATCGGCGTCGCAGTCGGACAGGGGGCGGAGATCGACGCGCGCAAGCTGCTCGTCAACGCGGACATTGCGCTTTACCGCGCCAAGGAAGCCGGCCGCAACCGCTACCAGTTCTTTACCGAGCTGCTGCAGGCGGAAGTCGTGACCGCCAAGCGCACCGCCGACGAGATCCTGGAAGGCATCGAGCGCGACGAGTTCGAGCCCTGGTATCAGCCACAGTTCGATGCGACCACGCTTGCGCTTTGCGGCGTCGAGGCGCTGGTACGCTGGAAGCATCCCCGCGAAGGCATCCTGACGCCGGATCGTTTTCTCGGGATCGCCGATGAACTCAACGTCACGGCGATGCTCGATCGTCTCGTTCTGGAAAAATCGCTCACCGATCAGATGCGATGGGCTGCTGCCGGCGTTCGCGTTCCCAAGATCTCTGTCAATGTCTCGGCCAAGCGGCTGCAGGACGATGACCTTCTGTCCTCGCTTGAAGGTCTGAGCATCGCGCCCGGCCAGATCTGCTTCGAGCTGGTGGAATCGATCTTCCTCGATGAGAGCGACGATATCGTCGCCGCCAACATCGAGGGGATCAAGAAGCTCTGCATCGATATCGAGCTCGACGATTTCGGCACCGGCCATACCTCGATCGTCAGCCTTTTGAAGATCAAGCCGAAGCGGCTGAAGATCGATCGCCAGTTGGTGGTCCCGATACTGAGCGCCCGCCGCGAGCAGGCGCTGATCCGTTCGATCATCGAGATCGCCCGCTCGCTCAATATCGAGACCGTGGCCGAGGGGGTGGAGACGATGGCGCATGCCGAAATGCTCGGCATCCTCGGCTGCGACGTCCTGCAGGGCTACGCGTTTTCCCGGCCCTTGAGCTCAGAGAAGTTTCTCGCCTTTGCAACCGAACGCGGCCTGCGCCTGGCTTCGTGACGAAGCCTGCCTCGCCCGGCGCAAAAGTCTTTCCCCTTAACCGGCTTTGAACTAAGAGAGGGCATCCGCGTACGAAACGTACCGCCGTTGCTTGTTTAAGGTCCGGTAGCCTTCATGTCGCATAACACCTTTGGTCACCTTTTCCGTGTCACCACCTGGGGCGAAAGCCATGGGCCGGCGCTTGGCTGCGTCGTCGACGGCTGCCCGCCCGGCATCCGCTTCACGCTCGCCGAACTCCAGGCCTGGCTCGACAAGCGGAAACCCGGCCAGTCGCGTTTCGTGACGCAGCGCCGCGAGGACGATCTGGTCAAGGTTCTCTCCGGCGTGATGTTCGACGAGGACGGCGAGACGATGATCTCGACCGGCACGCCGATCTCGATGCTGATCGAAAACACCGACCAGCGCTCGAAGGATTATTCCGAGATCGCCAAGCGCTACCGCCCGGGCCACGCCGACTACACCTATGATCTGAAGTACGGCATCCGCGACTATCGCGGCGGCGGCCGCTCGTCGGCGCGCGAGACGGCGGCGCGCGTGGCTGCCGGCGGCATCGCCCGCAAGGTCGTTCCGGGGCTCGTTGTCCGTGGCGCCCTCGTGCAGATCGGCAAGCACAAGATCAACCGCGCCAACTGGGATTGGGCCGAGGTTGGCAACAACCCGTTCTTCGCGCCGGATCCGGAGATCGTGCCGGTCTGGGAAGAGTATCTCGACGGCATCCGAAAGGCCGGATCTTCGATCGGTGCCGTCGTCGAAGTGGTCGCCGAGGGCGTGCCCGCCGGTATCGGCGCGCCGATCTATGCCAAGCTCGACCAGGACATCGCCTCGAACCTGATGTCGATCAACGCCGTCAAGGGCGTGGAGATCGGTAACGGCTTCGGCGCGGCTGAGATCACCGGCGAGGAAAACGCCGACGAGATGCGCATCGGCGCCGACGGCAAGCCGGTCTTCCTCTCCAATCATGCCGGCGGTATTCTCGGTGGTATCGCGACCGGCGAGCCGGTGATCGCGCGTTTCGCCATCAAGCCGACCTCGTCGATCCTCACCGAGCGCCGCTCGGTCGACAGCGACGGCAACGAGGTCGATGTGCGCACCAAGGGTCGCCACGATCCGTGCGTCGGCATTCGCGCGGTGCCGATCGGCGAGGCGATGCTTGCCTGCACGATCGCCGATCACTACCTGCGTGACCGCGGCCAGACCGGCCGTCTCAAGTAAATAGCAAGCGGTCCAGCAAATTCGGGAAGAACACCATGTCCTATGACCAGAAGCGTGTCGTCGATGCCATCCGCGCCTTCGAGGCCGGCGAAATCGTCGTCGTGACCGATGATGACGGCCGCGAGAACGAAGGCGATTTGATCGTCGCGGCGGTGCATTGCACGCCGGAAAAGATGGCCTTCATCGTGCGCCACACCTCGGGCATCGTCTGCACACCGATGCCGCGCGAGGAGGCGAAACGCCTCAACCTCAACGCCATGGTGGCGGAAAACGATTCCGCCCACACGACCGCCTTCACCGTCTCGGTCGATTTCAAGCACGGCACGACGACGGGCATTTCCGCCGACGACCGCACGCTGACGGTGCGCAACCTCGCCAATCCCAATGTCGGACCGACGGACTTCGTTCGCCCCGGCCACATCTTCCCGCTGGTGGCGCGCGAAGGCGGCGTTCTCATGCGCTCCGGCCACACGGAAGCGGCCGTCGACCTCTGCAAGCTTGCCAGCCTGCCGCCGATCGGCGTGATCTGCGAACTCGTCAACGACGACGGCACTGTGATGCGCGGACCCCAGGTGGCGAGCTTCGCCGAGACCCACGGTCTGAAGCAGGTTTCGGTCGCCGATCTCATCGCCTATCGCCAGCGCAAGGAAACGCTGATCGAGCAGGGCGGTTCCTTCGACATCGAAACGCCCTACGGTCCGGCCAAGGGGCATTCCTATTCTCTGCCCTGGGATCCGATGCAGCATCTCGCCGTCGTCTTCGGCGATATCCGTGATGGTGTCGATATCCCGGTCCGCCTGCATCTCGAAGATGTCGGCGCCGACGTCTTCGGCAAGGACTGCCAGATCGATCGCATCATGAAGCGCATTGCCGACGAGGGCAGGGGTGTCATCGTCTACCTGCGCGAAGGCTCGGTCGGCGTCGGCGTGTCGCAGACGGCGCGCAAGGGCAAGCATGACCGCGAGGCGCATGACGAGGCCCAGGCGCGCGAAAACGAGTGGCTGGAAATCGGCCTCGGCGCGCAGATCCTGAAGGATCTCGGCATCAGCTCCATCCGGCTGCTCGCCTCGCGCGAACGCCACTATGTCGGCCTCGAAGGCTTCGGCATCAAGATCGTCGGGACCGACATCATCTGAGACGCGACGCAATCGCAACGCATCAGGCCCGGGTCATCGACCCGGGCCTTGTCTTTTGTGCTCGGTCTCTGCCAACAAAAAAGCCGCGTGCGAGGCGCGGCTTTCTCCAATTGAACCTGCTGGTAGCTGCCGATCAGGGCAGCGCGTCGTAGCCTTCGCCGAAGCCCTTGAGGTCGACCGGGATGCCGATGCCTTCTTCGGGCGACTGGAAGACGATGAAGGTCGCCTGCGCGCCGGAGCGGAAGGTCTTCAGGAGTTCGTCCTCGAGTACGACCTCGGCGTAGCAGCCGTCGGAGAAACAGCGAACGAAATAGGCGCGGCCGATATCCTTGCCGTCGACATTGAGGCCGAGGCCGTTCGGCAGGAGCACGCCGAGCGGGGCAAGCACGCGCAGGATCTTCGCCTTGCGGTCGGCTGTCTTCAGTACCACCACGGACAGGCCGACTTCCGGCCGGTCCTCGGCAATGACGTTCTGCATCAGGGCGCACTGGTCGGCAGAAGCGCCCGGCGGCTGATCGCAGACGATCGACCACGCGCCATGGTTGGACTTGACCGTGCCGGGCGTGCCGGCGGGCTGCTGGGCCATGCTTGCGGCGGGCAGAGCGATAAGGGCAAGGCCGAAGGCGGCGAAGGCCGACAGTCGGGAAAAGAGGGGCAGGCCCATGTAAACCTCAAAACGTCGAATCATCAGGGCTATTCTTGAAGCGCGCTGGATTAAATGAAAAGCCCTTCGGGGCACATTCCAGCGCCATATGGCGGAAATTGGGCGGGTTGGGCGCCCTGTCCGCTGCGTTGCCGCTCGAGCGCTGCATAATCGCGTCGCTGAGCACGCAGAGGAGCCTCTATAGGTTGTTTCACCACGGGTTTCGAGGGGTGCCTGTGTGAAAAGCAACGTTTGTGCAAAAATGCCGCATGGGGTTGATTGGTCAGATGTTGCGGCATCGGACAAACTGTGGTTTGAAGCGCAGCAGTATCGCAGGGATTCTGCGTTCCGGTTTGATCCTGATCAAGCGCATTGGGGAGACACATTGTGAAAAACAAGGCTTATGCAGTTCTGGCAGCGCTTGCCTGTCTGCTTTTTGCTTCGAGCGCCTTTGCTGACAAGCCTGTCGATTGGCAGACGAATTTTCAGTCGGCCGCTACGGGCATTATGGAAGAAATCACGTGGTTTGAACATTATACCCTGTGGTTCATCATTCCGATTACTCTTTTCGTTCTCCTCCTTTTGATCATCGTCGTGGTCAAGTTCCGCGAAAGCGCGAACCCGGTTCCCTCCAAGACCAGCCACAACACCGCGATCGAAGTCGTCTGGACCGTCGGTCCCGTCGTCGTTCTTCTCTTCCTCGCCATTCCGTCGTTCCAGCTCCTGACTGCACAGCTGACGCCGCCGGCCAATCCGGATCTGACGCTCAAGGCGACCGGCAACCAGTGGTACTGGTCCTATGAGTATGAAGTTGGCGAAAGCCCGCTCACCTTCGACAGCATCATGATGAAGGAAGAAGATCGCGCCAACCTCGGCAAGGAAGACAAGAAGGAATATCCGCGCCTGCTCGCCGTCGACAACGAAGTCGTCGTGCCGGTCGGCAAGACGGTTCGTGTCCTCGTCACCGCTGCCGACGTGATCCATGCCTTTGCAATGCCTGCCTTTGGCGTGAAGATCGACGCCGTTCCCGGCCGCCTGAACGAAACCTGGTTCAAGGCCGAGCGCGAAGGTCTCTACTACGGCCAGTGTTCCGAGCTCTGCGGTAAGGACCACGCTTACATGCCGATCGCCATCCGCGTGGTTTCGCAGGAAAAATACGACACCTGGCTCGCTGCCGCCGCAACGAATATCGGCGATGCGAACAAGGCGCTCATGGCGTCCATCGACGCGGCAAAGACCGTCGACGTCGCCGCCAACGCCGCACAGTAATCGGAAGGGGAGCTCGACCCATGGCTGGAACAGCCGTTCATCACGATCAACGCCATGATCACTCCGATCATGGTCACGCAGACCATGCGCACAAGCCTTTGAGCTTCTTCCAGCGCTGGTTCCTGTCGACCAACCACAAGGACATCGGCACGCTTTACCTGATCTTCGCGATTTTCGCGGGCATCATCGGCGGCACGCTGTCGATCTTCATGCGCGCCGAGTTGCAGGAGCCGGGCATCCAGATCTTCCACGGTCTGGCGCAGATGGTTTACGGCTTCGAGGGCGATGCTGCCATCGATGGCGGCAAGCACATGTTCAACGTGTTCACGACCGCGCACGCGCTCATCATGATCTTCTTCATGGTCATGCCGGCGCTGATCGGTGGCTTCGCCAACTGGATGGTTCCGATCATGATCGGTGCGCCGGACATGGCGTTCCCGCGCATGAACAACATCTCTTTCTGGCTGATCATTCCGGCCTTCCTGCTGGTGCTGCTTTCGATGTTCGTCGAGGGCCCGGCCGGTGCCTATGGCGCGGGAGGCGGCTGGACGATCTATCCGCCATTCTCGACATCGGGTATGCCAGGACCGGCGATGGACTTCGTCATCCTCGGCCTGCACATTGCCGGCGCGTCCTCGATCCTCGGTGCGATCAACTTCATCACCACGATCCTGAACATGCGCGCTCCGGGCATGACGCTGCACAAGATGCCGCTCTTTGCCTGGTCGGTTCTGATCACCGCCTTCCTGCTTCTGCTCTCGCTGCCGGTTCTGGCAGGCGGCATCACCATGCTGCTCACCGACCGCAACTTCGGCACGGCCTTCTTCGCGCCTGAAGGCGGCGGCGACCCGATCCTGTTCCAGCACCTGTTCTGGTTCTTCGGTCACCCGGAAGTTTACATCCTGATCCTGCCGGGCTTCGGCATCGTCAGCCACATCGTTTCCACCTTCTCGCGCAAGCCGATCTTCGGCTACCTCGGCATGGCCTACGCCATGGTCGCGATCGGCGCCGTCGGCTTCATCGTGTGGGCACACCACATGTACACCGTCGGCATGTCGCTCGACACGCAGCGCTACTTCGTCTTCGCGACGATGGTCATCGCTGTTCCGACCGGCGTTAAGATCTTCTCGTGGATCGCGACGATGTGGGGTGGTTCGATCCGCTTCACGACCCCGATGGTCTGGGCGATCGGCTTCATCTTCCTGTTCACCGTCGGTGGCGTCACGGGCGTTCAGCTCGCCAACGCCGGCCTCGACCGCTCGCTGCACGACACCTACTACGTGGTTGCGCACTTCCACTACGTTCTGTCGCTCGGCGCCGTGTTCGCGATCTTCGCTGCCTGGTACTACTGGTTCCCGAAGATGACCGGCTACATGTACTCCGAGTTCGTCGGCAAGCTGCACTTCTGGGTCATGTTCATCGGCGTGAACCTGATCTTCTTCCCGCAGCATTTCCTCGGCCTCGCCGGCATGCCGCGCCGCTACATCGACTATCCGGATGCCTATGCCGGCTGGAACATGGTTTCGTCCTACGGCTCGTACATCGCAGCCGTCGGCGTGCTGATCTTCCTCTTCGGCGTCTTCGAAGCCTTCGCCAAGAAGCGCGTCGCTGGCGACAACCCGTGGGGCGAGGGCGCGAACACTCTGGAATGGCAGCTGTCTTCGCCGCCGCCGTTCCACCAGTGGGAACAGCTCCCGCGCATCAAGTGACGGGCAACCAACAGAAGCCGCCGGTTCCGGCGGCTTCACCCCGCCGGGAAACCGGCGACACACGGCCCTTGCGGCCGGGACTAAAGCAGGGACAGGACATGACGGTCATCGACAATCACGAAGCAGTCGGCATGGAAGGCGTAGCGCGCCTGTCCGAAGCCTCTGCGCGCGATTATTTCGAGCTTTTGAAGCCGCGTGTCATGTCCCTCGTCGTCTTCACGGCATTCGCCGGACTGGTGCTGGCACCAGGACACATCAATCCCTTCATCGGTTTCATCGCCATCCTCTGCATCGCCGTCGGTGCAGGCGCCTCCGGCGCGCTCAACATGTGGTATGACGCCGACATCGACGCGGTCATGAGCCGTACCGCCAAGCGCCCGATCCCGGCCGGCAAGATCCTGCCGCAGGAAGCGCTGGCCTTCGGTCTGACGCTGTCTGCCTTTTCCGTGATCATCCTCGGGCTCGCCGTCAATTGGCTCGCAGCCGGGTTGCTCGCCTTCACCATCTTCTTCTACGTGGTCATCTACACGATGTGGCTGAAGCGCTCGACGCCGCAGAACATCGTCATCGGCGGTGCTGCCGGCGCCTTCCCGCCGATGATCGGCTGGGCCTGCGTGACCGGCGCGGTATCGATCGAAAGCATCGTGCTGTTCCTCATCACCTTCCTGTGGACCCCGGCGCATTTCTGGGCGCTGGCGCTGTTCAAGATGGGCGACTACGGCGCCGTCGGCGTGCCGATGATGCCGAACGTCTGCGGCCAGGCGACCACCAAGAAGCAGATCGTCATCTATGCGGTTCTGACCGCTCTCATTGGCATCTGTCCCACCTTGCTCGGTTTCGCGAGCATCGGTTACGGCATCTTCGCAACGGCCCTCGGCCTCGGCTTCGTCTGGTACTCGATCGGCGTGCTGCGCATGCCGGAATCGGACGAGCGCATGCTGCCAGCCAAGAAGCTATTCGCCTTCTCGATCATGTACCTTTTCGTGATCTTCTCCGCCCTGATGGCGGATCACCTGATCGTCAATGTCTGGCTGAACGCCGGGAGTATTGCCTGATGGAAACCGTCAAGCTCACTGATGCCCAGAAGAAATCGCGCCGCGGCCGCAACATCGCGCTCGGCTTCGTGCTCTTCGGCCTCGTCGTCCTCTTCTACATCGTCACGCTGATCAAGTTCGGCAACGGCATGGTCAACTGAGGCAAACTGGCATGACGAATTCACCGGAAACGGCCTCCAAGCAGCGCTCCAACCGCGTCGTCGTCGGCACCTGCCTGGCCTTTGTCGGCGGCATGGTCGGCATGGCCTATGCGGCGGTGCCGCTTTACGACATGTTCTGCCGCGTCACCGGTTACAACGGCACGACGCAGCGCGTCGAGCAGGCATCCGACGTCATCCTGGACGAAAAGGTGAAGGTTACTTTCGACGCCAACACCTCGGGCGGCCTGCCCTGGGAGTTCAAGCCGGTCCAGCGTGACATCGACATCCGCATCGGCGAGACCGTGCAGGTGATGTACAAGGCGAAGAACCTGTCGTCTAAGCCGACGACAGGTCAGGCGACCTTCAACGTCACGCCGATGCAGGCGGGCGCCTATTTCAACAAGGTGCAATGCTTCTGCTTCACCGAGACGACGCTGCAGCCGGGAGAGGAGATGGAGATGCCGGTGGTGTTCTTCGTCGATCCGGACATCGTCAAGGCGGTGGAAACCAAGGACATCAAGACGTTGACGCTTTCCTACACCTTCTATCCGCGCGAACCGTCGAAACCGGTCGCACAGGTGAAGACGGAAGAGAACAAACTTTGACTGGAGGTCCTTTTCGGCTATGCCGGAAAGGCGACAAGAGAGAGACATATCGGGGATTACTGACATGGCCGGTGCGCATCAGAAGAATCACGACTACCACATCATCGACCCGAGCCCCTGGCCGCTGCTTGCCTCGATCGGCGCCTTCGTCATGGCGTTCGGCGGCATCTGCTACATGCGCTACCTGTCGGGCAGCTCGCTGAAGATCTTCGGCTTCGAGCTCGCCAACGTCTGGATCCTGCTCGCAGGCCTCATCATCGTCCTCTACACCATGTATGGCTGGTGGTCGGACACGGTGAAGGAAGCGCACGAGGGTCACCACACCCGCGTCGTCTCGCTGCACCTGCGCTACGGCATGATCATGTTCATCGCTTCGGAAGTGATGTTCTTCGCGGCCTGGTTCTGGGCCTTCTTCGATGCGAGCCTGTTCCCTGGCGAAGCCATCCAGGCAACCCGCGCCACCTTCACCGGCGGCGTCTGGCCGCCGAAGGGCATCGAAGTGCTCGATCCGTGGCACCTGCCGCTCTACAACACCGTCATCCTGCTGCTTTCGGGTACGACGGTCACCTGGGCACACCACGCACTGCTGCACAATGACCGCAAGGGCCTCGTCAACGGCCTGACGCTGACGGTCGTTCTCGGCGTGCTGTTCTCCTTCGTCCAGGGCTACGAGTACGCTCACGCTCCGTTCGCCTTCAAGGACTCGATCTACGGCGCGACCTTCTTCATGGCGACCGGTTTCCACGGCTTCCACGTTCTGGTCGGCACGATCTTCCTGCTTGTCTGCCTGGTTCGTGCGCTGCGTGGCGATTTCACGCCGAAGCAGCACTTCGGTTTCGAAGCCGCCGCCTGGTACTGGCACTTCGTTGACGTCGTCTGGCTGTTCCTGTTCTTCTCCATCTACATCTGGGGAAGCTGGGGCGCGCCGATCGCGCACGGCTGATAGCGCGAGCATCTAAGTCAAGGAACAAGGCGGTTGCAGTCATGCAGCCGCCTTGTTCTTTTGGTGGTGTGCCCGCAGATCGGCTTGAGGGGAGACGGAAATGAGGTTGGCCTTGGTGGCTGCGACGCTAGTGGTATCCGGCGGCTTTCCCGCTGCGGCGGCCGATAGCGCGGACAGGGTTGTCGTGCACAAGGAGCGGCGGCTGTTGCAGCTCTTCCAAGGTGACCAGGTGATCCGTGAATACACGGTTGCGCTCGGCGGCAACCCCATCGGTCACAAGCGTCAGGAGGGAGACCAGAGGACGCCGGAAGGGCTCTATTCTCTCGACTGGCGCAATCCCGGCAGCGGTTACTACAAGTCCATCCACGTCTCTTATCCGGCGCCGGCCGATGTCTCTGCCGCTGCCGCGAACGGTGTCGATCCGGGCGGCATGATCATGATCCATGGCCAGCCCAATTATTTCGGCTGGCTGGCCTTTTTGACGCAGCGCTTCGATTGGACGAATGGCTGCGTTGCCGTTACCAATGCCGAAATGGATGAAATCTGGGCACTGGTCCCCAACAACACGCCAATCGAGATCAAGCCGTGAGTGAAGACAAGGCACATTTCCCGCCGGTGGATCCGGTGATGACCGGGATCAAGGGGCTCTGCCCACGCTGCGGCCAGGGCAAGCTCTTCGATGGCTTCCTCAAGGTGAAGCCCGCCTGCGCAAGCTGCGACCTCGATTACCGTTTCGCCGATGCCGGCGACGGTCCGGTGGTCTTCGTGATCCTGATCGTCGGTTTCATTGTCGTCGGCGCGGCGCTCTGGGCGGAGGTCAACTTCAACCCGCCGCTCTGGCTGCATTTCATCTTGTGGATCCCGCTTGCGGTGATTTTCAGCCTCGGCCTGACGCGGATGCTGAAGGGTATCCTGATCAACCTGCAATATCGCAACAATGCGCGTCCCGGCGAGATCGACCGTGGCTGAGATCGCGACCAGCAAAAAGCGTGGCCTGATCGGCCGCATCGGCACGTTGCTGCTGCTCGTCGCGACATTTGCCATTCTTGTCTCTCTCGGTACCTGGCAGATGCAGCGGCTGCACTGGAAGGAAGGCCTGCTTTCAGCCATGGCCGAGCGCAGGTCTGCGCCGCCGGCGACGCTTGCCGAGATCGAGAAGATCCTCGCTGATGGTGGCGACATCGACTACCGCACGGTTTCGGTGACCGGTGGGTTCGACCACACCAAGGAGCGGCATTTCTTCGCGACGTTCAATGGCCGCACCGGCTATTACGTCTTCACGCCGCTACGGCTGGACGACGACCGTTTTCTCTTCGTCAATCGCGGTTTCGTGCCTTTCGAGCAGAAGGATGCATCGACCCGGCTTGCCGGCGAGCTTCCCGCGTTCGTTGGCGTTCATGGTCTTGCAAGGCCGAAGCTTGACGGAAAGCCGTCGTCGCTCGTTCCCGACAACGACCTCGCCAAGAACATCTTCTACTGGAAGGATCTCGACACGATGGCGTCTTCGGTCGGCCTTCCCACCGACAAGGTCGTGCCGTTTTTCGTCGATGCCGATGCGGCGCCCAATCCCGGTGGTCTCCCGATCGGCGGCGTCACCCAGTTCGACCTGCCCAACAACCACCTGCAATATGCCCTGACCTGGTATGGGTTGGCAGGCGCGCTGGTTCTGGTCAGCGGCGTCTACGCGTTTCGGCGGGGGCGATAGCCGCGCGCTTGCCGTCATGGTAACGCTGGTGTGACGACCGCGAGGGCAACGATGACGATCATCGCGAACACACTGATTGCCTTGACCGGCTTGCTGCATGTCGGCTTTCTGGTGCTGGAAATGTTCCTGTGGACCGGTCCGAAGGGAAGGGCGGTCTTCCGCATGACACCGGAACAGGCCGAGACGACACGGGTGCTCGCCGCCAATCAGGGGCTCTATAACGGCTTTCTTGCCGCCGGCGTGTTCTGGTCGTTGATCCAGGCGGAAGCCTCCTTTGCCTTTCAGCTGAAGGTGTTCTTTCTTGTGTGCGTGGTCGTTGCCGCTATATATGGCGCGTGGTCGGTCAAGCCGCGCATCCTCCTCATCCAGGGCGGCCCGGCGATTGCAGCGCTCGTTTTCCTACTAATGGCATCCTGATCCATGGCATCATCAGCGGCAGAAAAATCCCCGATCACCATCCGCCTTTGCGGCCCGCGCGGCTTCTGCGCCGGCGTCGACCGCGCGATCCAGATCGTCGTCCTGGCGCTGAAGGAATTCGGCGCACCGGTCTATGTCCGCCATGAGATCGTCCACAATCGCTACGTCGTCGAAGGCCTCGAAGCCAAGGGCGCAATCTTCGTCGAGGAGCTCGACGAAATCCCGCCGGAACACCGCAAGCAGCCGGTGGTCTTCTCCGCCCATGGCGTGCCGAAATCGGTGCCCGCCGATGCGGATGCCCGCAACCTCTTCTATCTCGATGCCACCTGTCCGCTGGTCTCCAAGGTCCACAAGCAGGCGATGCGCCACAACCGTCTCGGCCGCCACGTCGTCTTGATCGGCCATGCGGGTCATCCCGAAGTGATCGGCACCATGGGCCAATTGCCGGAGGGCGCGGTCTCGCTGGTCGAGACCGTCGAGGACGCCGACGTCTACCAGCCGCCGGATCCGGACAATCTCGGTTTCGTCACCCAGACGACGCTGTCGGTCGACGACACGGCCGGCGTCATCAAGCGGCTGCACGAGCGCTTCCCGAACCTGACGGCGCCGGCCGCCGATTCGATCTGCTATGCCACCACCAACCGCCAGGAGGCGGTGAAGCAGGCTGCACCCGGCTGCGACCTGTTCCTGGTCGTCGGCGCGCCCAACTCATCCAATTCCAAGCGCCTCGTCGAAGTGGCGCTGCGGGCCGGCGCGAAGAAATCCGTGCTGGTCCAGCGCGCGTCGGAAATCGACTGGGACGAGATCGGCGATATCGCTACCGTCGGCCTATCGGCCGGAGCGTCGGCGCCTGAGGTGATCGTCAACGAGATCATCGAGGCGTTTCGCGAACGCTACGACGCGAAGGTGGAACTTGCCGATACGGTCGAGGAAAACGAGAACTTCCTCGTCAACCGCGAGATCCGTCACGTGCCGCTGACTTCAGCCGACATGGCCTTCGTCAACGGCGAATAAGCCGTATTTCCTGCCCGCATTTTCTTGAGAGTGGACAACCTTGGCCGTTTACACCGATATCACGGAAGACGATCTCGCCCGTTTTCTCGCCGCCTATGACGTCGGCCAGCTGACCTCCTACAAGGGGATTGCCGAGGGGGTCGAGAATTCCAATTTCCTGCTGCACACGACCAAGGGTTCCTACATCCTCACGCTCTACGAAAAGCGCGTGAATGCCGATGACCTGCCGTTCTTCCTGGGGCTGATGCATCACCTGGCCGAGGGCGGACTGTCCTGCCCGCTGCCCTTGCCGCGCGCCGATGGCGAACTGCTTGGCGAGCTCTCCGGCCGCCCTGCCGCCGTCATCTCTTTCCTCGAGGGTATGTGGCTCCGGAAGCCCGAAGCCAGGCATTGCCATGAAGTCGGCAAGGCGCTCGCCGCCATGCATCTCGCCGGCGAGGGCTTCGCGCTGAAGCGCGCCAATGCGCTGTCCGTCGGCGGCTGGCGGCCGCTCTGGGTCAATTCCGAGGCGCGCGCCGACGAGGTGCAGGCAGGTCTCAAGGACGAGATATCGGCGGAGCTTGAGCACCTGGAGCGCCACTGGCCGAAATCGCTTCCGGACGGCGTCATCCACGCCGATCTCTTCCCGGACAACGTCTTCTTCCTCGGCGACCAGCTTTCCGGCCTGATCGACTTCTATTTCGCCTGCAACGACTACCTCGCCTATGACGTTGCCGTCTGCCTCAATTCCTGGTGCTTCGAGAAGAACGGCTCCTACAACATCACCAAGGGCATGGCGATGCTTTCGGGCTACGAGAGCGTGCGCAAGCTGACGCCGGCCGAGGTCGACGCCCTGCCGCTGCTTTGCCGCGGCTCGGCGCTGCGTTTCTTCCTGACGCGCCTCTACGACTGGCTTACGACACCTGCCGGGGCGCTCGTGGTCAAGAAGGATCCGCTCGAATATCTGACGAAGATCCGCTTCCACCGGGCAATCGCTTCCAGCGCCGAATATGGCCTGCGCCGCGACGGGGGGCAGGCATGAAACATGTCGATATCTTCACCGACGGTGCCTGCTCGGGCAATCCGGGTCCGGGCGGCTGGGGCGCGGTGCTGCGCTATGGCGAGGTGGAAAAGGACCTCTCCGGTGGCGAGGCCGAGACCACCAACAACCGCATGGAGCTGCTGGCGGCGATCTCGGCGCTCGACGCGCTGAAGAGCGCCTGCGAGGTCGATCTCTACACCGACAGCAAATATGTGATGGACGGCATCTCCAAGTGGATCCACGGCTGGAAGAAGAACGGCTGGAAGACCGCGGACAAGAAGCCGGTGAAGAACGGCGAACTCTGGCAGCGCTTGGACGAAGCCAACCGGCGGCACAAGGTGACCTGGCACTGGGTCAAGGGCCATGCCGGCCATCCCGAAAACGAGCGCGCCGACGAACTCGCCCGCAAGGGCATGGAGCCCTACAAGAAGGGCCGCCGGTCCGATTCTCTTCTCGTGAAATGAAAAACGGGCCGCTGAGGCCCGTTTCCATTTGCATTTACTTCTGCGCTCAGAGCTGTTCGAGCATCGCAGCGGCGCCCGAAACGGTCGCCTGGCCGGGGCTTTCTTCGAGGTTGAGCGTCTTTACCACGCCGTCCTCGACCAGCATCGAATAGCGCTTCGAACGCACGCCGAGCGTGCCGGCCGACAGATCGATGTCCATGCCGAGCGCTTTGGTGAAAGCTGCGTTCCAGTCCGAGAGGAAGTGGATCTTACCCATGCCGCCCGAGGTGGTCGCCCAGGCGCCCATGACATGCAGGTCGTTGACGGAGACGACGGCGATGTCATCGATGCCGCGGGAAAGGATCGCGTCGCGGTTTTCGAGGTAACCGGGCAGATGGTTGAGCGAGCAGGTGGGTGTGAACGCGCCGGGAACGGCGAAGAGGACGACACGCTTGCCGGCAAAGAGCTGGTCGGTGGTGACCTCGACCGGACCGTCGGCGGTCTTTTCCTTGAAGGTTGCGGCTGGCAGCTTGTCTCCGACGGCAATGGTCACGGCACTCTCCTTGCGTTGCTTGCGTCTCGTTTCTCCGCGCATGTCGGAGAACTCGGCGGACTATAGATGCGCGCTAATCAAAGGCAAGCGTCGTCTCCATGCTGCGGCCTTGGGCGCGCACAGTCAAAACGATCGGCTTGCCTTTCAGTTCCCTGTCCTTGCCCGTGAGCTTGATCGGCACGGCTGCGTTTACCTCTCTGTCCCTGGCGGGCTGGACCTCAGGTCTGCCGAACGAAAACCCGGGAGGCCCGGCGAGAAAGAGTTCCGGATCGTGGCCGTCGGCGGGCAGGCGCACGGACAGATGCAGCGTGGCCTTGTCCGCGTCGTATCGGCTCGACGTCACGGAAAAATCAGCCGACGGCGCTTCCGGCAGCGCGGCCACGGCATCTTCGATGCGCGCGCCGTCGAGCGGATTGTCGAAGCCATCCTGCTTCAAGGCCAGCGTCAGCTCCCCTTGAACCGGGATGCAGATGTCCTCGCAGATTCCGAGAAACACGGAAGCGCGAATGGTGACGTCGCCCTTGCCGCTGACCCGTTTCAGCGTCAGGGGAAAGGCGACCGACTTGTCGTAGCCGACATAGCGCACGACGCCGTCATCGAATGTTTTCGGCACCGGGAAGCCGATCTTCTCGAGCACGACGCCGCCTGCGGGATCGAGCGTCACCTGCGGGGGAATGCCGCTTGCGCCGGGCTCCCGCCAATAGGTCTTCCAGCCGGGGTTGAGCTTGATCTCAAGCGTCGCCGGTATGGTGCCATTCGCCTTTGGTGGCGCTGCCACCAGCCGGATCATGCCGCCTGGCGAGGCGACCCACTCGCTGGTGGCCGCCTTGGTCGGTATCGGCAGAAAAAATGCAGCCATGAGACTTGCCGCGCCGATGAGCTGGGCCATGTTGTGGTGTGTGGAGCGCTGAAACATGCCGGAAGCAATATCGCTTTTGCCGAAAGCGCTCCAGACGCTCCAGGGCAAGCAATGATCATAATTGCTTGATCGCACACGCAGAGGTGAACGCCGTGCGTGCAATATTTGAAGGCCGCGACGCTGAGGCGCTTTTCATTTCGCGGCGAATTGGTAGGCTGTTCGTATGATGGCAACTCCGATGGCGCAAAAAAGACGCGAGCGAGGCTTTCTTGACGGTCAGTTTCTGATCGCCATGCCCGGAATGTTTGACGCCAATTTCGCCCGCACCGTCATCTTCATTTGCGCCCATTCGGACGATGGCGCCATGGGCTTCGTGCTCAACCGGCCGCAGCAGCTGACCTTCCCCGACGTGCTGCTTCATCTCGATCTGCTCGACGAGGATGAGGCTATCCGGCTTCCGCAGATCACGCGGGATTTCCAGATTCAGGCGGGCGGCCCGGTCGAGACCGGGCGCGGTTTCGTGCTTCATTCCGACGATTACCTGAGTGACTCAAGCATTCCCGTCAGCGACGATATCTGCCTGACGGCAACGCTCGACATCGTCCGCGCCATTTCGCGCGGGGAAGGCCCTGTCCGGGCGACGATGATGCTTGGTTATGCCGGGTGGGGACCGGGCCAGCTCGAATCGGAAATTACCCAGAATGGCTGGCTCACATGCCCGGCACGCGATGAGCTGATCTTCGACAAGGCGCTCGACGACAAATACGACCGGGCACTGGCGCTGATGGGCGTCTCGGCGGCGATGCTCTCCATGGATGCCGGCCACGCCTGACTGGCGGTTAGCCGACCTTTTCCAGATCCTTGATGCAGAAATGAAAAGCCCGTCGGGCTGTGACCGACGGGCTTGGAGAAGATGGCCTGCGCGCTGAGCGGCGCCGCCTCGGCGAACTCACGCCCGCTTCATCAGCGGAAAGCGTTCTTTCAGCAGCCGCTGGATCGATTCCGAACCGATCGGCGGACCGAAGAGGAAGCTCTGTCCATAATCGCAGCCCATCTGCGACAGCTGGATCGCATCGTCCTCGGATTCGATACCCTCGGCCACCACCTGCATGTCGAGCTCGCGCGCCATGGTGATCACCGAGCGCAACAGAATGCCGCGCTTGTCGCTCGGGTCACGCACCAGCGCCTTGTCGATCTTGATCGTGTCGAAGGGGAAGCGGGTGAGGTAGGAGAGAGACGAATGGCCCGTACCGAAGTCGTCGAGCGCCAGCTTGAGGCCGGCTTCCTTCAGCTTTTCGAGTACGAGGCGGGCCTGCTCGGGATTTTCCATCACGAGCGATTCCGTCAGCTCCATCTTCACCTTGCCCGGGTCACAACGGTTCTTGGTGAGGATGGCGCGAACGTCGTCATAGAGCTCGTTGTTGAGCAGCTGCGCGCTCGAAAGATTGATCGAGACGAAGATCGGCAGGTCGCCGGTTTGCAACTGCCATTCCGTCAGGTCGCTCGTCGCCCGGTCGAAGGCGAACATGCCGAGTTGGTTGATGAGGTCGGAGTTCTCGGCGATCGGGATGAACTCTGTCGGCGAGATATTGCCGCGCTTGGGGTGGTCCCAGCGCATCAAGGCCTCAAAGCCGGCAATCTCGGCGTCGTTCAGCCGCACGATCGGCTGGTAAACGAGCGAAAGCTCCTTGCGCTCGATCGCCTTCTTGAGATCGGCTTCGAGCTGCATCCGGTCCGACCCTGAGGTGCGGAAGGCCGGGCGGAACGGCTCGACGCGGTTGCCGCCTTCCTTCTTGGCGCGGAACATGGCGAGTTCGGCATCGTCGAGCAGGCCGGCTGCACTCTGCTCCTGATCGAGCCAGGAAACGAGACCGATCGATGCCGTCAGGTTGATTTCGCGGTTGCCGTAGTTGAGCGGCACCATGATCGCCTTGCTGACCGCATCGGCGAAATCGGCGACCTTGGCGGGATCGCGCTCGGACATAAGGATCAGGCCGAACTGGTCGCCGCCGAGACGCGCCAGAGTATCCTGCGGCCGCAGCAGCCGGCGCAGGCGCCGCGTCAGCGCGATCAGGATGTTGTCGCCGGCGGCAATGCCGAGCAGATCGTTGACCTGCTTGTAGCGATCGATGTCGATGGCGAGAACCGTCGGGCGCACGGAATTGCTGCCGTCGGCCATCAAAAGCATCGCCTGCAGCCGGTCGAGGAACACCTGGCGGTTCGGAAGGCCGGTGAGATTGTCGAGAAGCGCATTGTGCAGCAGCCGCTCGACCGAATTGCGCTGTTCGGTGATGTCGATGATCGTGCCGACGCAGCGGATGATTTCGCCGTTGGCGCCAAGCACCGGCCGGGCACGGATCGAGAGCCAGTGATAGTGGCCGTCCTCGGCGCGCACGCGGAATTCGTGGTTGAGCTTGCCGCGGCGGCGCTCGAGAAGCACGTCGAGCGTGGCGCGGAAGCGGTCGCGATCATCAGGGTGGAGCCGCGGCAACCAGTTGCGCAAGGGGCCGTGCATGCTGCCGAGCGAGAGCCCGAGCTGGGTGGAGATATCGGGCATGGTCACCACCCGGTCGCGTGCGACGTCCCAGTCCCAGACGGTATCGCCGGAGCCGGTGAGCGCCAGAGACTGGCGCTCGAGATCGGAGAACAGGCCCTGCTGGTAGCCGCTGCCGGCGACCGCATGCTGCATGACGGTGAAGCCGATCAGCAGCACGATGAGCACCAGGCCGCCGCCGAGCGCGGGCTGCACTATGTCGTTGGCGAGCTGGCCGGTGACCGTCAGCCAGGCGCCGAACAGCCAGACGAGAATGAGCAGCCAGGCGGGAACGAGAAGGATCGCGCGGTCGTAGCGGTTGAAACCGAGATAGGCGATCAGCACGATGCCGACCGTGCCGGTCAGCGCGAAGGAAAGACGGGCGATGCCGGCGGCGATCGCCGGGTCGTAGACGGCGACGCCGAACAGCAGGCCGAGGCCGAGGATCCATGCAAGCGTTGCGTAGCCCAGATGCTGGTGCCAGCGGTTGAGGTTGAGATAGGTGAACAGGAAGATGACGAGGCCGGCCGCGAGGAATACCTCGGTGCCCGCTCGCCATATTCGCTCGTCCCCCGCCGTTACGCTGATCAGCTTCGACAAGAAGCCGAAGTCGACGCAGATATAGGCGAGAACGGCCCAGGCAAGCGCTGCCGTTGCCGGCAGCATCGAGGTTCCCTTGACGACGAAAAGGATGGTCAAGAACACCGCAAGCAGGCCGGCAATGCCGAGCACGATGCCGCGATAGAGCGTGAAGGCGTTGACCGTATCCTTGTAGGAGTCCGGCTCCCAGAGGTAGATCTGCGGCAGCTCCGGCGTCGCGAGTTCGGCGACGAAAGTGATGATGACGCCCGGCGCCAGCGTGATGCGGAAGACGTCCGCCTCGTCGCTCGGTTCGCGGCTGAGCGCGGAGCCTTCGCTGGGCGTGATCGAAAGAATGCGCTTGGAGCCGAGGTCCGGCCAGAAGAGCTTGGAATTCACCAGTCGGAAATGCGGCGCGACGATCACGCGGTCGAGCGGTTCGGCCGAAACGTTGGCGAGCGCGAACACGGCCCAGTCGCCTTGATGGTCCGGGCTGTTCGAACGCACTTCGATGCGGCGCACGATGCCGTCGGTTCCAGGTGCTGTCGAAACCTGGAAAGCTTCGTTGCGGCCGCTGTAGATTTCGGTGGTCGCCGTCAGATCGAGTGCCGTGTCCTCGCGGGAGATCTTGACCGGCTCAAGGGCCTGGGCCGCGCCGCCGAGCGCACAGAAAATCGTCGTGAGCGTTATCAGAAACGCTGCCAGCTTTAAGGCTGACCAGGCGAAGGGCGAGCGGGCTAGAGGCATCAAAGGGGCATATTCCTGTTCGGTAGGGCATCGTCGGACAGGAGAGAAAAGAGCACGTGGTCCCGCCACTGGCCGTTGATTCTCAAGTACTGTCTTAAGTAGCCTTCACGCTCAAAACCGGCCTTTTCAAGGAGCCGGATGCTTCTTGAGTTGTCCGGAATACAGGCTGCTTCAATACGGTGCAACTCAAGGGTCGAAAAGATGTAGGGGATCGCGAGCTTGAGGGCCGCAAACATGTGGCCGTTGCCGGCGTGGCGCGCGCCCATCCAGTAGCCGATCATGCAGTTTTGCCCGGCGCCACGGCGGATATGGCCGATCGTCAGTCCGCCGAGCAGCACCTCGCCTGGCTTGTGGAAAAGGAAGAGCGGCACCGCCTGGCCGGAGGCATATTCCTGCTCGTTGCGGATGACCCTTCCGCGAAAAGCGCTCTCGGTCATTTCGTCGGTGCGCCAGGTCGGCTCCCACGGTTCCAGGAAGGCGCGACTGTCGCTCCGGAGCTGATACCACTGGCGATAGTCGGAGTAGCGGGGGAGGCGCAGAAGGTAGTTCTGGTCGGCAATTTCGATCGTCTCCGGCTGCCGCGACAGGAACCGAAAAACCGATCGTGTCATAGCTGCCTCCAAGGCCGTCCAGTTTACGCGCGGGAACCTTTTATCATCCGCCCGGCAGCGCGTGCTTGCGCTGTCACAAAGCGAAACGTTGCACAACTTTGCGCGCAAATCGAATCCGATTTTGCGAAAAGGTGCAAAGACTTCACTATTCGGACACGCTGTCGTCATCCGCGGTGGGTCGGTCGGCCGAGAGCAATCTCCGGGCGGCGCGTGAAAGGGCCTCCGGTCCGAAATTGCTCGATGTTCGGGAGGCCGGGATCACGTCACCGTTTTGATGAAACGACGCCCGACCCTTAAGAACCGGCCTAGCTTGCGACGGCGTGCGGGACGGTGGCCTTGCCGGTCAGGGACGACAGGATGTCGTTCATCGGGGCAAGCTGTTCCAACGGACCGATCGCCGAAAGCGTCGGCGTTGTATCGAAGAACAGCCGGCCGGCAAGGTCGGTCAGGCGTTCGATGGTGATGCCGGAAAGGCGCTCCATCAGTTCTTCGTTCGGGATCGGACGGCCGTAGAGCATCATCTGGCGGGCGATCTGGCCGGCGCGCGCGGCCGGGCTTTCCTGGCCCATCAGGAGCTGTGCGCGGATCTGGGCGCGGGCGCGCTCGATTTCCTGTTGCTCGATGTTCATCGAGGATTTCCTGAGCTCGTCGACGATGACGGGCATGAGTTCCGGCAGGTTTTCGCCGCCGGTCGCCGCGTGCACGCCGAAAATGCCCGTGTCGGAGAAGCCCCAGTGGAAGGCATAGACGGAGTAACAGAGGCCGCGATGCTCGCGCACTTCCTGGAAGAGGCGCGAGGACATGCCGCCGCCGAGGATGTTGGCGAGGATCTGCGAGCAGTAAAAGTCGCGGGCGTGATAGGCCTTGCCTTCGAAGCCGAGCAGCACCTGCGCGTCCATTAGGTCGCGGGTTTCGCGGCTCTCGCCGCCGGTGTAGAGGGCAGTTTCGAGCACGGGCGTTGCGATCGGTGTGCGCGGCAATGACGAGAAGCGTTCTTCGACCTGGCGAACAAAGGATTCGTGTTCGACGGCGCCGGCGGCGACCACGAACATGCGGTCGGTCGTGTAGTTGCGGCCGAGATAGTGCCGGATCTGGTCGGCGGAGAACGACATGACCGTGTCCGGCGTGCCGAGGATCGGCCGGCCGACGGTCTGATTGCGATAGGCGGTCTCGGCGAAGCGGTCGAAGACGACATCGTCGGGCGTGTCGTCGGCAGCGCCGATCTCCTGCAGGATCACGTGCTTCTCGCGGCGCAGTTCCTCGTCGTCGAACGTCGATTCCGTCAGAATGTCGGCGAGGATGTCGACCGCGAGCGGGACGTGATCCTTGAGAACCCGGGCATAATAGGAGGTCGTTTCGGTCGAGGTCGCAGCATTGACCTCGCCACCGACGTTTTCGATCTCTTCGGCAATCTGGCGGGCAGTGCGCCGCGCGGTGCCCTTGAAAGCCATGTGCTCCAGCAGGTGGGCAATGCCATGTTCGCCGAGGGTTTCATTGCGCGAACCGGACTTGATCCACACGCCGAGCGCCACACTTTCGAGATGCGGCATCTGCTCGGTTACCACCGTCAACCCGGAAGGGAGCCGGGTGCACTCAACTTTCATCATACGTTTCTTCTCGTTCTTACCCCCGGAGGCGGGTACGCTCGCCGATAAAGTTCTCGACGGTTTTCAGGTCCGGATCCAGGATATCGAAACGCTCCTCCCTGTTCATCAGGTCAGCAAGCCACGTCGGAAGCGCCGGGTCAATACCACTTGCCGATTTTACCGCGTCCGGGAATTTCGCCGGATGGGCGGTGGCAAGCGTCACCATAGGAGCGGACGCCTTCTCGTGTTTGGCGGCGACGAAGACGCCGACGGCGCTGTGCGGATCGAGCAGATAGCCGGTGTCTGCAAGCGTCTTTGCGATGGTCTTGGCAACTTCCTTTTCCGAGGCGCGCCCGGCGCGGAACTCCTTGCGGATCGCCTTCAGCGCCTTTTCGCGAATGGTGAAGGAGCCGGACTGTTTCAGCCCGTCCATCGCCGAGCGGATTTCGCCGGGGTCGCGATCGTTCGCCTCGAACAGGAGCCGTTCGAAGTTCGACGAAATCTGAATGTCCATCGACGGTGCGGTGGTCGCCTTGACGTCGCGCATCTCGTAGCGGCCGGTCTTCAGCGTGCGGGCGAGGATGTCGTTCTCGTTGGTGGCGATCACCAGCTTGTCGATCGGCAGGCCCATGCGCTTGGCGACGTAACCGGCGAAGATGTCGCCGAAATTGCCGGTCGGGACCGTGAAGGAGATCTTGCGGTCCGGCCCGCCGAGGGCGACCGCGGTCGTGAAGTAATAGACGATCTGGGCCATGATGCGTGCCCAGTTAATCGAATTCACGCCCGAAAGCTTGACGCGATCGCGGAAGGCAGCGTCGTTGAACATCGATTTGACGAGGTTCTGGCAATCGTCGAAGTTGCCTTTGACGGCGATGGCATGGACGTTCGGTGCCTTCGAGGTGGTCATCTGCCGCTGCTGCACCGGCGACACCTTGCCGTGCGGAAAGAGGATGAAGATATCGGTGCTCTCGCGCCCGGCAAAGGCGTCGATCGCTGCACCGCCCGTGTCGCCCGAGGTTGCGCCGACGATCGTGGCGCGCTCGCCGCGCTCCGTCAGCACATAGTCCATCAGCCGGGCGAGCAGTTGCATCGCCACGTCCTTGAAGGCGAGCGTCGAGCCGTGGAAAAGCTCCATGACGAAGGCGTTCGGCCCCGTCTGGACGAGCGGCGCCACCGCCGGGTGGCGGAAGGTGGCGTAGGCCTCGTCGATCATTTCGCGAAACTTCGCCGCCGGGATCTCGCCGTTGGTGAAGGGTTCGAGCACGGCAAAGGCGATCTCCTGATAGGACTTGCCGCGCAAGCCTCGGATGTCCTTCTTGGAAAACTTCGGCCATTCCTTGGGGAGATAGAGACCGCCATCGCGCGCGAGACCGGCAAGCAGCGCGTCGCAGAAGCCGAGAGGAGCGGCTTCGCCGCGCGTCGATATATACTTCACCATGATTGTCCTTCGTCCCACCTCAAGGATTGCGGCGACCCTGGGAAACGTCGTCGCGACATGCTCGTCTTATTGCGTCAGTCCTTGACAAAGTCTGCATCTATTCTTGTCACCGACCCAATTTCCGGTCGCAAATCTAGCTTCGGAAAAATCAGGAGGGACGGACTGACCCAATCGATTTTTCAGATTGTCGCTGCTATAGACGATGCCCGAAGGCCATGAAAGGTCTTCCGGCCGAGATTTCGGTCAAGGAGTTTCAACCGGTCCAGCAGAGGTTGTTCAACGTGTTTGGCAAAGTATCCCGGCCTGTTCTCGCAATATCTTTTCTCGCGGTCCTCGCCGGCTGCAACAAGACGCAATCCGGCGGTGCGATCGATGCAGGCGGCAGTGCCGCCGCTCCGACGCCCGCCGTCATCCAGGCCGCGTGCCCGCAGGTCGTCCTGCGCGACGGCACTTCGGTGTTCACCAGCTACGCCAAGGGCGCCAAGAACGACCCGACCAAGGTCGTCTACCAGGCCTCTCTCGCCGATACCACGCGCCAATGCGTGCAGAGTGAAGGCGCATTGACGATGACCGTCGTGGTCCAGGGACGGGTGGTCAGCGGACCGGCGGGCGGTCCCGGCAAGGTCACGATGCCGATCCGCGTTGCGGCGACGGACGAAGACAAGACGCTCTATTCCGAGCTGACGCAACATTCCGCGGAAATCCCCTCGACCGGATCCGGGCAGTTCGTCTTCACCAAGGCGAACGTGACGCTGCCGGCCGGCGCCGGCTCCAACGTCACCGTCTATGTCGGCTTCGACGAAGGCCCGCCAGCCAAGGGCAAGAAGAAGTAAGCTGCGGCCTGTGCCGCACAAGAAAACGCCGGGGCTAGCCCCGGCGTTTTCATTTCCGTCACGTTCGGCTTACTCGGCCGGAACGCTCTTGCCGCCTTCCCACTTGTAGAGCGAGAAAGCCTGAGAGGTGAGGTCGCCGGCTTCGCTGTAGGTCAGCTTGCCGAGAACCGTGTCGATCCCTTCGCCCGACTTGATCGCGGTTGCAACCGCGGTCGCGTCTTCGGCCGAGCCGGCCTTTTCGATGCCGGCCTTCAGCACCTGAACGGCAGCATAGGCGTTGAGCGTGAAGGCTTCGGCGGGGATGTTCTTCGCCTTCAGCGCTTCGACGGCAGGCGCCGACGCCGGGTTGCTCGTCGCGTCGCTGGCGTTGGTGTAGACCGTGCCGGTCGCAGCTTCGCCGCCGATTGCCCAGAACTCGGTGTTCGACAGGCCGTCGCCGCCGAAGATCTGTGCCTTCACGCCCTGGTCGTGCATCTGGCGTGCGAGCAGGCCGCCCTCCGGATGGTAGCCACCGAAGTAGACGACTTCGACGTTTTCGGACTTCAAACGGGTAACGATGGCGCTGAAGTCCTTGTCGCCCGGGTTCAGGCCTTCATAGACGACTTCGGTGATGCCGCCGGCGTTGATCGACTTCTTGAAGCCGTCAGCGAGGCCCTTGCCGTAGGGCGCCTTGTCGTGCAGTACGGCGACCTTCTTGTCCTTGAGGTTCTTGACCACATAGGCAGCGGCGACTTCGGCCTGCTGGTCGTCGCGGCCGCAGGTGCGCAGAACGTTCCAGAGACCGCGGGTGGTGAGGTCGGGCGTGGTTGCGGTCGGCGTCACCATCAGGATGCCGTTCTCGGCAAGAACGTCGGAAGCCGCCATCGACGTGCCCGACAGAACCGGACCGACGACGAAGCGAATGCCTTCACCGGCTGCCTGGTTGGCAACCGAAACGGCCTGCTTCGGGTCACCGGCGTCGTCGAGCAGCTTCAGCACGATCTTCTCGCCGTTGATGCCGCCAGCCTTGTTGATCTCGTCTGCGGCCGTTTCCGCGCCGTTCTTCACCTGCTCGCCATAGGCCGCGACCGGGCCGGTGAGCGGCGTGATCACGCCAATGGTGATATCGGCGAAGGCACGCGGGCCGAAGGCGACGCTGGCCGCCAGGGTCAGCCCGGTCAACATTGAAAGACGCATTGTGTTTCCTCCTAAAAATACCCCGATGGGGCTTGCTTGGTATGGCCCTCGTGCGCGGCTTCTCGAAAACCGGGAAGATTTTCCAGGGGACGTGACGCCACTGCAATGTGTCATCATGTCCCGCGGCGTCTAATTGGACGTCTGCCCTGCTGGCCGAAGGCTTCTTTCCCGCTCCGGCCGAGAAAGCCGGGGCGAAAGGGGTGGGGCGGTTCTCGGCCGCCTGCGGCCACTCAGGCCGTCAACGACTCCGACCATTCGGAAAGTGCTGCGATCACGCCCGGCAGCGCCGTCA
Source organism: Ensifer adhaerens (assembly GCF_002007205.1). Lineage (GTDB taxonomy): Bacteria > Pseudomonadota > Alphaproteobacteria > Rhizobiales > Rhizobiaceae > Ensifer > Ensifer adhaerens_D. The sequence goes on along the minus strand of NZ_LAZS01000006.1, from coordinate 159,854 downwards.
TGCGCGAAATCACCGTTTCCGCACCGGCTTCGGTCAGCTGGTCGGCATGCGAGGGATGGGTGTGCGAACCGCCGGTGAAGCCGATGACGCGCATGCCGGCTGCGCGTGCGCCGTGGATGCCGTGCACCGAATCCTCGATCACCAGCACGCGCGACGGGGCTACGCCCATCTGCTTGGCGCCATGCAGGAAGATGTCCGGCTTCGGCTTGACGCGATCGGGACCGAGGTCGCGTGCAGAATAGATGTGGCGGCCGAAATGGTCCTTGATGCCGACCTTGCCGAGCATCATGGCAAGCCGCGCCGAGGTCGAGTTGGAGCAGATGCAGTGCGGCAGCGTCAGTTGCGCCAGCATCGGCTTGACGCCCTCGATGATCTGGACGTCGCGGGAAAGGCGCTCGTCGAGGATGACGTCGACCTTGCTGATGAGCTGGGCCGAAAGCGGGATGCTCGCTTCCTTCTCGATTTGTAGCAGCGTGTTGTGCCAGGTCATGCCGGCAAAACGCTCCGCCATTTCCTCGACGCTGATCGGGTAACCCGCTTCTGTCAGCAGTGCTGCTTCGACTTCCGATGCGATGATTTCGGAATCGACGAGAACGCCGTCGCAATCAAAAATGATGAGATCGATACCGGTCATATGGAACAGTTCCCTGGGAGGAGAGGCGCCGCAGGCGGGGGGAGGAATGTTCGCGCGGCGCGGGGCTTTCGTACGGCAGAGCTTTTATACGATGGCACGCCAAAGCTCAACCATTGGAAATTATCGAAACCGCCCGTGCGCTTGCTCGACAGCATTGTTTCGCGGCTCTATCAGTAGGCGATGGAAAAGCAGCAGGACGATACGCTCGCAAGTCGCATCAGCAAGGCCCTGGCCGAGCGGATCATCTCCGGTTTGCTGATGCCCGGGGAGCGCTTGCGGCAGGATCATATCGCCGAGGAATTCGGTGCGAGCCACGTTCCCGTTCGCGAAGCCTTTCGACGGCTGGAGGCCCAGGGCCTTGCCGTCAGCGAACCGCGCCGCGGCGTTCGCGTCGCCTCCTTCGACTTGAAGGAGGTGAGGGAGGTCGCCGAAATGCGCGCCGTGCTGGAGGTTCTGGCGCTTCGCCATGCCATCCCGCATCTGACAGCGGCGATCCTCGACCGGGCCGAAGCGGCGACGGCCGCCGCCGACACCTCGCGCGACGTGCGCTCCTGGGAGGCGGCGAACCGCGCGTTCCACAGGCTGATCCTCGAGCCTTGCGGCATGCCGCGGCTGCTGGCGGCGATCGACGACCTGCATGCGGCAAGCGCACGCTTCCTGTTTTCGGCCTGGCGCACCAGCTGGGAGGCGCGCACGGACCACGACCACCGCGCCATCCTCGCCGCGTTGCGGGAGGGCCGAGGAGACGAGGCCGCCAAGATCCTCGAACGCCATGTCGGCTGGATCGGCAAGACGCCGGTGAGAACCGCCGCCGGCGAAACCCGCGAAGCCTTCTCGATCGTCGGATAAGGTCCGCCTCGCGCGGACGACCGCCTATTGCGGAAACAGCTCGGAGAAAGCCTTCTCGCCGTTTGCGGTAAAGCGGATGGCGCGGCTGTTGGCCTCTCGCTTCGCCCAGCCCTTGTCGATGAACAGCGTCAGCAACGCTTCCCCGAGCGAGCCGGCCAGATGCGAGCGGCGCTCGCTCCAGTCGAGACAGGTGCGGCAGATCGGGCGTCGGGACTTCGTTAAGGCTGAATAGTCGATGCCGAGCGCCTCGATCCGGCTCTGGCCGGCCGGCGTCAGCGCCAGGTCGTCGCCGTTGATCTCGATCTGCTTTTCGGCAATCAGGCTGTCATACATGCGCACGCCATAGTCGCCGGCGAGATGATTGTAGCAGACGCGCGCCTTGCGGAGCGCCGGATCCTTCGGCCCCGGCCGGTGCCGGTTCATGCCGCGGCTTGCGGCAAAGCCCATCAGGTTCTCGAGCATCAGGCCGACTTCGTCTTCGGCGAGCTGGTAGTAGCGGTGCCGGCCCTGCTTGCGCTGGCTGAGCAAGCCCCCGGCTTCGAGCTTGGAGAGGTGGGAGCTGGCAGTCTGCAGCGTGATGCCGGCATGGGTCGCAAGCTCGGTTGCGGTCAGGGCGCGGCCGCCCATCAGCGCGGTCAGCATGTTGGCGCGGGCGGGATCGCCGATCAGCGAACCGATGAGAGCGATGTCAGGACCTTCTTTCATACTTCGATGGTAATCGAAGCATCCCCGACAGACAAGCGGGCATAGTCACTCCATCGAAGACCGGGCGAAAGGCCCTAAAAGACCTGGAGACGACGATGATCACCTGCTTCATCCGCTACAAAATCGACCCCTTCAAGAAAGACGAGTTCGCCACCTATTCGCGCAACTGGGGCGAGGTCATCCCGCGCTGCGGCGCCGATCTTATCGGCTATTTCGGTCCGCATGAGGGTTCGGCGACGACGGCCTACGGTGTCTACAACATCGAGAACCTTGCGGCCTACGAGGCCTATCGCGCAAGGCTTTCCGCCGATCCGCTCGGTCGGGAGAATTATGCCTTTTCCCGCCGCGAACGGTTTATCCTGAAGGAGGACCGGATCTTCCTGAAGAACGTCTCGTCGCCTCACGGAGGAAAGTGAACCATGATTGCCGTCATTTTCGAAGTCCTGCCGGCTGAGGGCCGACGGGACGCCTATCTCGGCATCGCCGCCGACCTGCGCCCGCTGCTTGACGACATCGATGGTTTCATCTCGATCGAGCGGTTCCAGAGTCTGACCAATCCCGACAAGGTGCTGTCCCTGTCCTTCTGGCGCGACGAGGAGGCGGTGAGGGCCTGGCGCAACGGCGCCGAACATCGTGCCGCCCAGGATGCCGGGCGCCACGGCGTCTTTGCGGACTATCGCCTGCGTATCGCTTCGGTCGTCCGCGATTACGGGATGAACGAGCGCCAGGAAGCGCCGGCCGACAGCCGCGCCGTTCACGACGCTGCGTGAAATTCGATGTCCGCAAGACGGAGCGCGAAACGGTCGCGACGCCGCGTGCCGTTTTCCCGTCCATTCCAGAAGACCTCTCTAACATAGCGTGACTACGCACTTTTTCGGAACGGCCTTCAGGCTTTGGTAACCATCTTCGGTAACCATAAGCTCCATAGTCCGTTCCGAGTAAGCGTATTTGCGAGTTGTCCATGTCTTCAGTTGTTTCGCTTGCCGAAGTCTCCCGTTCCACCCGTCCGCTGGGCTGGCTCGACAGCATCATCAAGGGTGACTGTGTTGCGGCGCTCAATGCGCTTCCCGACAATTCGGTCGACGTCGTTTTCGCCGACCCGCCCTACAACCTCCAGCTCGGCGGCATGCTGACCCGTCCCGACCAGTCGGTCGTCGATGCCGTCGACGACGAATGGGACCAGTTTGCCTCGTTCGAAGCCTATGACGCCTTCACCCGCGCCTGGCTGCTCGCCTGCCGCCGCGTCCTGAAGCCGACTGGCACCCTCTGGGTCATCGGCTCCTACCACAACATCTTCCGCGTCGGCGCCATCCTGCAGGACCTGCACTTCTGGATCCTCAACGACATCATCTGGCGCAAGACCAACCCGATGCCGAACTTCAAGGGCCGCCGCTTCCAGAACGCCCATGAAACTCTGATCTGGGCGACGCCGAACGCCAATGCCAAGGGCTACACCTTCAACTACGATGCGATGAAGGCGGCCAATGACGACGTGCAGATGCGCTCCGATTGGCTGTTCCCGATCTGCTCCGGTCACGAGCGCCTGAAAGGCGACGACGGCAAGAAGGTGCATCCGACCCAGAAGCCGGAGGCGCTGCTTGCCCGCATCATGATGGCCTCGACCAAGCCGGGCGACGTCATTCTCGATCCCTTCTTCGGCTCCGGCACGACCGGCGCCGTCGCCAAGCGCCTCGGCCGCCACTTCGTCGGCATCGAGCGCGAACAGGATTACATCGACGCGGCATCGGCACGCATTGACGCGGTCGAACCGCTCGGCAAGGCGATGCTCTCGGTCATGACCGGCAAGAAGGCCGAGCCGCGCGTCGCCTTCAACACGTTGATCGAAAGCGGCCTGATCAAGCCCGGCACGGTTCTGACGGACGCCAAGCGCCGCTACAGCGCCATCGTTCGGGCCGACGGCACGGTCGCTTCCGGCGGCGAGGCCGGTTCAATTCATCGCCTGGGCGCCAAGGTCCAGGGACTTGATGCATGCAACGGATGGACATTCTGGCACTTCGAAGAGGGGAACACCCTGAAGCCCATCGACGAACTCAGAACCGTCATTCGAAATGATCTGGCAAAACTGAACTGATCAACCAGTTCCGCCTGATCCTTCGAAAAGCGCTCCGACCGGTTTTTGTACCTTCAGTCCCGGAAGGAGAGCTTTAAACGCCCGGAATCCTAAAAAAGGGGATTCCGGGCGTTTGTATTTCGCCTCAGTTGCTGCCTGATGCCTCGTTTCCTGACCGCAACTGGAAGAGCGTGCGCGGGCCTTTGTCTTCAAAGCCGCAGCTGGCGAGTACAGGCTCGAGATGCTTTCTTTCGTCTTCCTGCAACTCGACTGTGGCGATACCAATCTCGGGATGAGCGCTAGGAAAGCGCTGAAGCAGGGCGGCAACCAGGGCAACCAGCCCGGAAGCGGGGGCCTGGTGCTCGGTGATGTTGATCATCATCTCGTCGCTCCAGACGAAGGCATAGGCCTCGGCGACGACGAGGTGCCGATGTTCCAGCACCTGCATGAGCAGCCCGCCCTCATCCCAGTCAGCGAAGCGTTGGGCGACGGCGTCCGCGTCCCAGGCCGTGGTGCAGGTCTCTCCACTGCAGTTCGATATCCCCGCACGGGTGAGGAAGTCCAAGAACTTTGCGAGGAGATCTTCTGGAAGGGGCGTATGGACCGCGTGAACGACGGCACCATCCGTTGGTTTTGCGATTGCGGCCGGCCAGCGCTCGCGCGGCGCCTGCCAGGTCCTGAACAGGTCCCGAAGCGCGACCGCGCCGGTCATCTCGACGACCTGCTGGTTGAAGGCGGTTGTTCGGGAGTGCCAGATAATGCCCTCTGGACCGACCTCCGTGGCTGCAAGCCGAAGGAGCTGCGCCAGAACTTCGGCGTCGTGCAGGTCGTGCGGCGGCATGGCCAGCCAACCTGGATCGGCTGCTCTCTTGTCGCCGCCTTCAGTCGGTGGCCGAAGGCTGAGCCAGCCCGCCAGTTTGGCATCGCGTCTGGCGACGACGAAACGGGTATCTGAAAACTGTTCTCCAAACTCTTCCGGGGAGGTCACGTCGCGAAAGCTGGCCTCGGTCGTCGCGTAGAGTTCGTCGATGAGTGCATCCTTGGCGGTGCCATCACGAACTACGGAAAATTCTAAACTATTCATATATTACTCCTGCGATTAAGCAATCACAGGTAGTGACGATGATTCGTGGCGGAATCGGGCCGTCACGAACAGCAACCATCGTGCGTCAGCAATTCCGGCTACGGATGGATGCCGTAGGCTGCCAGGTCGACCTTCAGCTTCTCCGGATCGACGAAGTGGATCGCATGCCAGCCGGCAAGCCGGGCGGCTTCAACGTTGGCAACGCTGTCGTCGATGAAGAGGGTCGCCGACGGGTCGAGGTCGAATGTCCGCGTGTGCGTCTCATAGATCGCGATATCGGGCTTGATCAGCTTGACGTCGCCCGAAACGGTGACGCCGCGCGGCAATGTCAGGAAGGGATAAAGGACCTGGGCCTCGCGGAACGTATCGGAGGCGAAGTTGGTCAGCATCGTCACGTCACGCCCTTCGGCGATCAGTCGCTCCAGCAGCGAGACAGTCTCGACATAGGCGTGCGGCACCATCTCCTGCCAATATTTGCGGAAGGCTCGGATCTGTTCTTCGCGCTCGGGGAAGTCCTTGATCAGCAGCGCTTCGGCTTCTTCCCAGGAACGGCCGCGGTCCTGCTCGATGTTCCAGTCGTGGGTGCAGACATTGGCAAAGAACCACTCGCGCTCGGCCTCGTCCGGTATGATGCGGCTATAGGGCAGGTTGGGATCGTAGTGGATCAGCACCTTGCCGATGTCGAAGACGATGTGACGGATTTCGATGCTGCTCATGAACGAATTCCCTGCTTGAATTTTCGGAGTGGGCGGGACGGGTGGGCCCGTACCGCGCTAGCGTTCCGCCTTGAAGGCATGCGGGATCGCCTGGGCGATCGCCTTCTTCATCACCGTCGGCAGCGCCTGGGCCTTCAGCGAGTGAACCGGCTCCCACCAGCCGTTGGCCTGCGTTCCGGCGCGCGCGACATTGGCGCGATAGACGGAGAGACGCAACTCGAAATGCGTGAAGACGTGGGTGATGGTCCCGCAGTCTTCCCAGGCTGCCGCAAAGGGCTGCGAGGCAAGCGAGGTGTCGCCATCCTGCCGCGACGTCCAGTCGGTGCCGGGCACTTCGGTCATGCCGCCAAGCAGGCCCGTCTCGGCCCGCTTGCGCAGATAGACGGCATTGTCGGCGTCGATCGCGACAAAGGCCGCGCCGCGCCGAAGCGGCTTGCCCTTCTTCTGTGCCTTGCGCGGAAAGGTTTCCGGATCGGCGACGACAAGCGCGCGACAGTGGGCGCGAAAGGGACAGAGCGAGCAGGCGGGCCGTTTCGGCGTGCAGATCGTCGCGCCGAGATCCATCATCGCTTGGGCGAAGTCGCCCGGCCGGTCGCCGGGGGTGAGGGTGGCGACGCGGGCCCGCATCTCGGGCTTTGCCGCCGGCAGCGGCGTTTCGATCGCATAGAGACGCGAGATCACCCGCTCGACATTGCCGTCGAGCACGGCGCTCCTGCGGTTGAAGGCGATCGCCGCGATCGCGGCAGCGGTATAGTCGCCAATGCCGGGAAGGGACTTCAGGCCGTCCTCCGTGTCCGGGAAGCGGCCGCCATGATCCTTCGCGACGGCCTCGGCGCATTTCTTCAGGTTGCGGGCGCGGGCATAGTAGCCGAGCCCCGCCCAGGCCTTCATTACGTCTTCGTTGTCGGCGCGTGCAAGGTCCTCGACGGTCGGCCACAGCGACAGGAATTTTTCGAAATAGGCCTTTACCGCCTGCACCGTCGTCTGCTGCAGCATCACTTCGGAAAGCCAGACATGGTAGGGATCGGCGACGATGCCTCGGCGCGCCATGGGCGGCGAAACTCGCCAGGGCAGGTCGCGATGGTGCCTGTCGTACCATTCCAAAAGCAGGGGCGCGGCGTCCGCCGCCGGTATCGTATCGTGCATGATTTGCCGGGAGTTCCGTTTCCGGCCTATACTTGGCGGAGCGGAGCCGCGGCATCAAGGCTCAATCGACATTGCCTACAGAAAGTCCATACGTGAGCGAGCAGAAGACCCGGAAGGGCGTCGTCCAGATCAGCGAAGTCGCGAACGGCCTGATCGATCCGGTGCTCGCCAAGCGGGCGGGCATCAACACCATGCTGCTCGGCTCCTGGGACGAAATCGCCGGCGAGGACTTTGCCGATTGCACGCGGCCCGAAAAGATCGCCTGGCCGCGCCGGGCCTCCGAGATCATGGGCGAGGGTGGGCACCAGCCGGGCGTCCTGACTGTCGCCTGCGAGGGCGCGCGCGCTCTGTTTTTGACCCATGCCCAGGGCGAATTGATCCAGCGCATCAACGGCTTCTTCGGCTTCTATGCGATCGGACAGCTGCGCATCGTTCAAAAGCCCGTCTCGCAGCAGCCGAAACACCGGGGCAAGCCGAAGCCGCTTTCGGGCGAGCCCGCGCGGCGGCTGGAGACGATGGTCGAAGGCATCGAAAGCGAGGAGCTGAAGGCGGCCCTGCGTCGGCTGGGCACGGCTGTCCTCAATCCACGCCGCCGCTAAAGCATGTCGCGCAAAAGTGTGCGGTGGCTTTGAGACATCATACGCGAAAACCAGAGGCCTAAAGCGCAAGCAGCGAATCGGAAAGGTCGCGACGCACTTCAGCGCAGCCATCGGTCGGTCACAATTCTTTGAATTCTGTTGACGCCGCGCCACTTGCCGCCCTGCGCGCGGCAAGATATCGAATCCGCACTGCAATTCCCTCCGAACACGGGTCAAATCATGTCCGCTTCCGCAATGAACCTTACCAAACGCCTGCTCAGCGGTGCCGCCATCGCAACCGTCGCCCTGGTGCTCGCTGCCTGCAGCGACGAAAAGAAGGAAACGGCATCGACCGCCCCGGCCGCGACGACCGAAGCCACCAAGGCTGAAACCAAGCCGGCAACGGACGCGACCACCACCGCATCGACGACCGCGACGCCGGCAACCACCGAGGCCAAGCCGGCCGCCGGCACCGAAGTCGCTCAGACGACGGCCGCCCCCGTCAAGGTCGAGCTTCCCTCATCGGAAGGCTCCGTCGACGTCGCCAAGCTGATGGAGCCGGGCGCGCTGCCGGAGATGGCGATCGGCGACGCCAACGCGCCGGTGACGATCGTCGAATACATGTCGATGACCTGCCCGCATTGCGCGGCCTTCCACAACAACACCTTCGAAGCGATCAAGACGAAGTATGTCGATAGCGGCAAGGTTCGCTTCGTGCTGCGCGAATTCCCGTTCGATCCGCGTGCGGCGGCTGCCTTCATGCTGGCGCGCTGCGCTCCGGAAGGCCAGTATTTCCCGATGATCTCGATGTTGTTCAAGCAGCAGCAGCAGTGGGCTGCCGCCCAGAATGGCCGCGATGCTCTGCTGCAAATGTCCAAACTCGCCGGTTTTACACAGGAGAGCTTCGAGGCCTGCTTGACGAACCAAAAACTTCTGGATGATGTGAACTCTGTTATGCAACGGGGCGCCAAGGAATTCGGTGTGCAGTCGACGCCGACCTTCTTTGTCAATGGCGAGCACTATTCGGGGGACATGTCGGTTGACGTTATGTCGGCCCTCATCGACAGCAAGCTCTGATCCTTCGCTTTTCCTGAAAACGGGCGACGGCAGCAGCCGTGCGCCCGTTTTTTCGTCTTTGAGGCTGCAAGTGAGGTTACGAAATGCCTCACGCTGACATATCCAAGCAAGCCCGTTCAAATGCGCGCCGCATGCGGAGTGCGATGACGGACGCAGAACTCAAGCTCTGGAATGAATTGCGGGCGCATCGTCTGATGGGGCTCGGCTTCCGGCGCCAGGTTCCGATTGCTGGCTACATCGTAGATTTCGCGTGCTCGACGCATCGTTTGATCGTCGAGGTCGACGGTTCGCAGCATGCGAGGGCGGGCGATGCCGGCTACGACCTGCAACGTACCCAACGGCTGCAAGCTGGCGGCTGGACCGTTTTGCGATTCTGGAATGACGATGTGCTGCGGGACATCGACAATGTCTGCGAACATATCGTGCGTGTGATCGGGAAGGGGGCGTTTGAATGAAGCGCTCGTCGGTTACGTGGCTTACCCCCCTCTGCCCTGCCGGGCATCTCCCCCACAAGGGGGGAGATCGGTTGGGGCCGCCGCTCGTTTCCTTAGTAGCCGTATCAAGACCGATGTCGATCACGCTTTTGCCGCCGCTCGATGCTCGCGGGCTGAATGAGACATGGCCACTTGCTAATCTCCCCCCTTGTGGGGGAGATGCCCGGCAGGGCAGAGGGGGGTATGACACCCCATGAAGTTCAACAAGCTTCGCCTGCTTGGCTTCAAATCCTTCGTTGAACCGACCGAGTTCATCATCGAGCGCGGACTGACCGGCGTCGTCGGGCCGAACGGCTGCGGTAAGTCGAACCTTGTCGAAGCGTTGCGCTGGGTGATGGGGGAGAACTCCTACAAGAACATGCGCGCCTCCGGCATGGACGACGTGATCTTCTCCGGATCCGGCAACCGACCGGCACGCAATACGGCCGAGGTCGGTCTCTATCTCGACAACAGCGACCGCACGGCACCTGCCGCCTTCAACGATAGCGACGAGATCCAGGTCAGCCGCCGCATCGAGCGCGAGCAGGGTTCGGTCTACCGGATCAACGGCAAGGAAGCGCGCGCCAAGGACGTGCAGCTTCTTTTCGCTGACGCCTCGACTGGCGCGCGCTCGCCGTCGATGGTCGGGCAGGGGCGCATCGGCGAACTGATCGCCGCCAAGCCGCAGGCCCGTCGCCAGCTCCTGGAAGAGGCGGCCGGCATCTCCGGCCTGCACTCTCGCCGCCACGAAGCAGAATTGCGCCTGCGCGCCGCCGAGACCAATCTCGAGCGTCTCGACGACGTCACCTCGCAGCTCGAAAGCCAGATCGAGAGCCTCAAGCGCCAGTCGCGCCAGGCCAACCGCTTCAAGATGCTTTCGGCCGATATCCGCAAGCACGAGGCGATCCTGTTCCATATCCGCTGGGTGCAGGCCAAGGAAGCGGAAGCCGAGGCGACGAGCCAGCTCAATCAGGTGACCGCTCTTGTCGCCGAAAAGGCGCAGCAGCAGATGCAGGCGGCCAAGGACCAGGCGATCGCCAGTCTGAAGCTGCCGGAGCTGCGCGAGAACGAAGCGAAGTTCGCGGCCGCCCTTCAGCGTCTGCAGATCGCCCGCTCGCAGCTCGAAGAGGATGCGGGTCGCATCCTGAGGCGGCGTGACGAATTGCAGCGCCGGCTGGCGCAACTTGCCGAAGACATCGCCCGCGAAGAGAGGCTTGTCGTCGACAATGCCGGCATTCTTGCGCGCCTCGACGAGGAAGAGGCCGAACTGAGCGACATGTTGGCCGAGGCCGACGACCGTGCGATCGAAGCGTGCGAGCGGCTGGAAGAAGCAAATGAAAAGCTTGCCGACAGCGAAGTGGTGCTGGCCCGGCTGACGGCCGAACGCGCCGAGGCACAGGCAGGCCGCAACCAGCTTGAACGCACTCTCCGTGATCTCTCGGAGCGCCAGGCGCGGCTTGCCCGCCAGTTCAGCGACCAGTCGCGCGACCTCGATGAGCTCGACCGCCAGATGGCCGCCCTTCCTGATCCGCACGAAAAGCAGGGCCAGGTCGAGGTCGCCGAAGCCGCGCTGGAAGAAGCCGAGAGCAATGTAATCGCGATCGAAGAATCGCTCGCCGAAGCGCGGCGCATGGAAGCCGAGGCGCGTCAGCCCGTCGATCGCGCGCGCGCCGTGTTGAACGGCATCGAGACCGAGGCACGCACCATCCGGCGCATGCTGGAAGCGGCGTCGGGCGGCGCCTATCCCGCCGTCGTCGAGGAGATGAAGGTCGATCGTGGCTTCGAAACCGCGCTCGGTGCCGCGTTGGGCGACGATCTCGACTCACCGCTCGAAACCGACGCGCCGGCCCATTGGCGCGCGCCGGGGGATCATGTCGGGGACGACGAATTGCCGGAAGGCGTGAGCCCGCTGATTGCCCATGTGAAGGCGCCGGATGCCTTGACCCGCGCGCTGAAGCAGATCGGTATCGTCGCAAGCGAGGCGGATGCGGAGCGGTTACTGCCGCTGCTGAAGCCCGGCCAGAGCCTCGTCACCAAGCAGGGTTCGGTCTGGCGCTGGGATGGCCACGTCACCGGCTCCGAGGCGCCAAGTGCTGCCGCCTTGCGGCTGGCGCAGAAGAACCGGCTGGCCGAGCTCGACGCTGAGGCCGACGGTGCCGCGGAGGCCCTGCGCCGCGCCGAGGCGGAACTTGCCGCTGCAGGAACCCGCATCCGCGCCGAAGACGAGAGGCTGCGGCTCTCTCGCGAGGCGCAACGCATGATCACCCGGCAACTCGCCGAAGCACGCGACGCGCTTGCCGCTGCCGAGCGTGCCTCCGGCGATCTTGCCCGCAGGCGCGCGGTGCTCGCCGAAACGCGCAGCCAGATCGAGGCCCAGGTCGAGGAAGTGGCCGAGCAGATCGAAACGGCCAACGACGCGCTGGCGGATGCGCCGGATCTCTCGGAACTGGAATTGAAGCTGCGCACCCAGACGGCAGATGTGGCTGCGGATCGCGCGTCCGTTGCCGAGTTCCGTGCGGCTCATGATGGCCTCGCGCGCGAGAACGAGGCCCGCCAGCGGCGCATCGCCGCGATTGCCAATGAGCGGCAGACCTGGAAAGCGCGCGCGGTAAGCGCCGAGGAGCATATTGCGACGCTGCGCGACCGCGAGGCGGAAGCCCGCGACGAGGTTGAGGAACTGATCGATGCGCCCGACGAGTTCGAGGACAAGCGCCGGGCGCTGATGAACGAATTGCAGAAGGCGGAGCAGGCTCGTCGCGAGGCGGCCGACCTTCTCGCGGAGGCCGAAAACCGGCAGCGCGATGCAGATCGCCTTGCGGCAACAGCACTTTCCGAGCTGGCGGAATCGCGCGAAAAGCGCGGCCGCGCCGAGGAGCGCCTGGTCTCCGCCCGCGAACGTCGCGTCGAGATCGAGGCACGCATTCAGGAGGCGCTCTCCTGCGCGCCGCATGAGGTCATGCGCCTGACCGGACTTGCCGTCGACGAGGCGCTGCCCGACATGCGCAACATCGAGCGCGAGCTCGAACGGCTGAAGATCGAGCGCGAGCGCCTTGGCGCCGTCAACCTGCGCGCAGAAGAAGAGCAGAAGGAGCTTTCCGAAAAGCTCGCCCTCCTGCTCAGAGAGCGCGACGACGTCATCGAGGCGATCCGCAAGCTCAGAAGCGCCATCCAGAACCTGAACCGCGAGGGCCGCGAACGCCTGATCGCCGCCTTCGATGTGGTCAATGTCCAGTTCCAGCGGCTGTTCACGCATCTTTTCGGCGGCGGCACGGCGGAGCTGCAACTGATCGAGAGCGACGATCCGCTGGAAGCGGGCCTTGAAATCCTTGCCCGCCCGCCGGGCAAGAAGCCGCAGACGATGACGCTGCTTTCAGGGGGCGAGCAGGCACTGACGGCGATGGCGCTCATCTTTGCCGTGTTCCTCACCAATCCGGCGCCGATCTGCGTGCTCGACGAAGTGGACGCGCCGCTCGACGACCACAATGTCGAGCGCTACTGCAACCTGATGGACGAAATGGCGGCTTCGACCGAGACCCGCTTCATCATCATCACCCACAACCCGATCACCATGGCCCGCATGAACCGCCTGTTCGGCGTGACGATGGCGGAGCAGGGCGTCTCCCAGCTCGTCTCCGTCGACCTGCAGACGGCCGAGCGTCTGCGCGAAGTGGTTTAGGTCACTCGAATTCGAGGACAAAACTGCTGGTGCTGTCGAGCGGCCCCATATCGTCCCAGGTTGTGACCCGCAAAGATCTCACGTCGGCCTTACCTTCCCGATGGGCATAGTACATGCCGACGTCGTCGCCCCTCTTGTCTTCGTTCGGCATGTTGGCGAACCACTTCGAATAGACCATCGGTTCACCATCGTCCCAGCTCCAGCCGCCGCGCGGTTCTTTTCCCTGAGGCGCCTGAACGAGGCCGATCCATGGACCCATCTTGTAGCTGACGGTGCCGCGCGGATCGTAGCCGGTGTTGAAGAAGCTCTCGTCCGAATTGAAGAGCGAGGCGACGAATTCGTTCTCCGCGTCCGACGTGATCGCCGCCAGATGTGCGCCGCAGAGCTTCGTCCAGAATTGTGCCGTGGAGGCCTGAACGTAAACGGGGGACTGGACAGCGACATAGAGATGGCCCTGAAACATGCCATAAACCATGTGGTAGTGCGGCAGGCAGCCGACCGCCTTCAAAACACGTTCATCGGTTTCCAGCCCTTTCAGGTCGTCGATGTTGTACTCGCGGGGTTTGGCGGCGCTGTAGATGCCGTCGATGCTTTGCGAAAAGCTGATGCCGAGTGATTTGGCGGTGTGCTCGCCGACGAAACCGCTGATTGGTTGCCGGTTCTGGCTCTGGTAGAGCCGGATGGCAGCACGGGTCTGTTCGCCAAAGACGCCGTCGGCCGCGCCGATCTCAAGCCCTTTTGCTGAAAGTGCCAACTGCACGTTCCTGCGCGCGTCCTTGCCGGGCAGCAATCGATCTTCGATTGCCTGCGCTGTTGTGCTTTGACTGCGGGAAACCGGCTCCATCTGCGCCAGCATCTGTCGTCCGAGCTGAGCATATTCGCCTGTTCGATGTTTTTCGACGAAGAAGCGCCAGATGCGCGCGGTGCCGACCCTCAGCGCTTTCTTGAAGTCCTTTTCCGCTACAAGGGCCTCTGGGTCGATCGCCGGTACTGCAACGGCGGGCTGGACCGCTTCAGTCTGCGGTGCTGCTGTTTCCGGCCCGAAATAGAACTCCAGCGACAGGGAGGACAGGATCTGTGGCTGCTGTTTACCCTGTGTTTCCTTGCGCACGTCGCGAACGACGCGCTTGAAGGCGGTGCCGACTTCCAGGCCGGCGCCCGAGAGATTGGCGATCAGCGCGCGGGTAAAGGGCGAATGCCCGTCGGTGCCGTCGGCCGCCACTTGCCCGGGCGCCGCTGCGAAGGCAACGAGCGTGCCGCCGCCCTGCGTCTCGATCGGCGCCAGCCCTCTTGTCGCCGCACCACGGGTGGCCCCTTCCACTTCGCGCGTCAGCCGCTCGGCGAGCGGATTGTTGCGGCAGGCATCGAGGAAGACCATGGATATCCGCGCACGTTTCTCCAGCGCGCCGATGATCTCCGACAGCGCCACGGTCTCGGCCGGCACGTCGAACTCGCTTTCGAGCCTTGCATCGGTACCGACGAGGAAATTCTCTCCATGCAACTGCATGCCGTGTCCGGCATAGTAGAACAGGGCGGTATCGTCAGGGCGGATCTTTCGGGAAAAGGTTGAGAGTGCGGCGGCAAGGCCCTTCCGGTCGGCATTGAGCAGCAGGTCCGTTTCAAATCCTTGATCCTTAAGGAAAGCGTCGAAGGCTTCGGCATCGCGTGCTGCGTTCGGCAGAGCGCCGGCCGCGCTGTAGTTCGACATGCCGACGATAAGCGCCAATCGCTTTCCGCTTCCTTCAGCCAGCGCGCTGTCTGCGGCACACAAGGTCGCCAGCACCGACAAGGCAGACAGGATGAGAGACAGCAGACATGCGCGCCATTTCATGACCATCTCCGGGGCGAGGCCTCCAAGACTGAAACGGATTGCTGACGGGTTGCCCGTGAAGCTGCCACGTCGCGCATTTATATTAGGTAATTATCATTTAACCTGCAATCGGGCCATCCGGCCATCGAAAGCCCGCAATACCGGCATCCGGCGATGCCATGGCGAGCTGCATCGGTGCCCTTGGCGGAAAATTTGCCAGTATGTTGCCCTGTTACATAATATGATGCGCTGCAGCATAAATCTTCGCCGGGTGCATTTTCAGCCTGAAGCATATACTGTAAATCGTCATCATAGACTGTTTCTGGGTGGAGAGCAGGCATGACGAAATGGGTTTATACCTTCGGTGGGGGCAAGGCCGAGGGACGTGCGGGTGATCGCGAGCGCCTGGGTGGCAAGGGCGCCAACCTTGCCGAAATGTGCAACCTCGGCTTGCCGGTGCCGCCCGGCCTGACGATCATCACCGACGCCTGCAACAGTTTCTTCGACAATGACAGGCAGATGCCGGATGGCCTTCGCGACCAGGTGCGCGAGGGCATCAACCGGATGGAGGAGGTTACGGGTCGCATCTTCGGCGACACGAACCGCCCGCTGCTGTTGTCCGTGCGCTCCGGTGCCCGTGCCTCGATGCCGGGCATGATGGACACGGTCCTGAACCTTGGCCTCAACGACCAGTCCGTGCATGCGCTCGGCCATGACGCCGGCGACGCGCGCTTTGCCTGGGACAGCTACCGCCGCTTCATCCAGATGTATGGCGATGTCGTCATGGGCGTCGACCACGACGTCTTCGAGGAGATCCTGGAAGACGAAAAGGCGCGCCTCGGCCATGAGCAGGACACCGAGCTTTCGGCGGTGGAGTGGCAGAGCGTCATTGCCCGCTACAAGGAGGCGATCGAGGAGGCGCTTGGTGAACCCTTTCCGCAGGACCCGGAAGTGCAGCTTTGGGGCGCGATCGGCGCCGTGTTCTCCAGCTGGATGAACCCGCGGGCGATCACCTATCGCCACCTGCATGCCATCCCCGCCGCCTGGGGAACCGCCGTCAATGTCCAGGCGATGGTCTTCGGCAATCTCGGTAATTCCTCGGCAACCGGCGTTGCCTTCACCCGCAACCCTTCGACCGGCGAGAACGAGCTCTACGGCGAGTTTCTGGTGAACGCGCAGGGCGAGGACGTCGTTGCCGGCATCCGCACGCCACAGAACATTACGGAAGCCGCGCGCCTTGCGTCAGGCTCGGAAAAGCCGTCTCTCGAAAAGCTGATGCCGGAGGCCTTCACTGAGTTTCGCTCGATCTGCGATACGCTGGAGCGCCACTATCGCGACATGCAGGATCTCGAATTCACCATCGAGCGTGGCACGCTCTGGATGCTGCAGACGCGCTCGGGCAAGCGCACCGCGAAGGCCGCGCTGAAGATCGCCGTCGATATGGCGGAGGAGAGTTTGATCTCCGAGCAGGAGGCCGTCGCCCGCATCGATCCCGCCTCGCTCGACCAGTTGCTGCACCCGACCATCGATCCGCATGCGCGCCGCGACATCATCGGCTCCGGCCTGCCGGCCTCGCCGGGGGCGGCGACAGGCGAGATCGTCTTTACCTCGGAGGAAGCTGTGCAGGCCGACAAGGAAGGCCGCAAGGTCATCCTCGTGCGCGTCGAGACCAGCCCGGAAGACATTCACGGCATGCACGCTGCCGAAGGCATTCTGACGACCCGTGGCGGCATGACCAGTCACGCGGCCGTCGTTGCCCGTGGCATGGGCACCCCTTGCGTTTCCGGCGCCGGCAGCATTCGTGTCGACCTTCGCAACGAACTGCTGACCGCCGGCGGCGTAACGCTCAGGAAGGGCGACGTCATCACCGTCGACGGTTCGTCCGGCCAGGTGCTGAAGGGCGCGATCGCCATGCTGCAGCCGGAGCTTTCCGGCGACTTCGGCAAGATCATGGCCTGGGCAGATGCCACGCGCCGCATGACCGTCCGGACCAACGCCGAAACACCGGCGGACGCGCGCGCCGCGCGCTCCTTCGGCGCCGAAGGCATCGGCCTTTGCCGTACCGAGCACATGTTCTTCGAGGACGACCGCATCAACGTCATGCGCGAGATGATCCTCGCCGACGACGAGGAAGGTCGCCGTTCGGCGCTCGCCAAGCTCTTGCCGATGCAGCGCTCGGATTTCGCCGAGCTGTTCTCGATCATGCACGGCCTGCCGGTGACGATCCGCCTGCTCGACCCGCCGCTGCACGAGTTCCTGCCGAAGACGGACGAGGAAATCGCCGACGTCGCCGGTGCACTCTCGCTCGACCCGTCGGAACTGCGCCAGCGCGTCGATGAACTGCACGAGTTCAACCCGATGCTCGGCCACCGCGGCTGCCGGCTGGCGATCTCCTATCCCGAGATCGCCGAGATGCAGGCGCGCGCGATCTTCGAGGCGGCTGTTGAAGCGGCTCACGAGACCGGAGCAGCCGTCGTTCCCGAGATCATGGTGCCGCTTGTCGGCCTCAAGGCGGAACTCGACTACGTCAAGGCGCGCATCGATGCGGTCGCCAAGGAGGTGATCGGCGAGGCAGGCATCGGCATCGACTATCTCGTCGGCACGATGATCGAGCTGCCGCGCGCGGCACTGCGCGCAGGCGTGATCGCCGAAGCGGCCGACTTCTTCTCCTTCGGCACCAACGACCTGACGCAGACGACCTTCGGCATCTCGCGCGACGACGCGTCGCAATTCCTCGCGACCTACCAGCAGAAGGGCATCATCGAGCAGGATCCCTTCGTCTCGCTCGATTTCGACGGCGTCGGCGAGCTGATCCAGATCGCCGCCGAGCGCGGTCGTCGGACCAAGAACGGCCTGAAGCTCGGCATCTGCGGCGAGCACGGCGGCGACCCGGCTTCGATCCGTTTCTGCGAGGACGCGGGCCTCGACTACGTCTCCTGTTCGCCCTTCCGCGTGCCGATCGCCCGGCTTGCCGCCGCGCAAGCCGCGATCAACGGCAAGGGGTGACGTCCTATGGCCAGCGCCGCTCGCGCGGCGTTGGCTTCGTCATGGGTAATTGCTTCACCTGGCCTGAACGATCACCGGTCGCGAGACGATGACCGGCCGGTCCCAGCCCCACATCATCATGTCGTTCTGGTAGCGGAAGGCGCGCGATTCAGCGCGGCGGTCGAGTTCGATCCGCTGCAGGCATGTGGCAAACGCATCGGTGCCGCGGCGGAAACCGTAGGAGGCGCAGGTGTTGCCGTCGGCGATGCGCCGTTCCTCCGGCGTCATTGTCTGGCACGCGGTCAAGAGAAGCGCGGCTGCGATAAGGATGGACAGTCGGGTTGTCATGGTTCTCGCGCCTCCTGGGCGCAACCGGGTCGTGTAAAGCCGTGCCGGCGGGTGTCTCGCCGTGAGCAATCGAGTGGCACGCCGCTCAACGCCTCGAATCACAATCAATATAGGGACTTGTATCTAGAAGCGAAATGAACGGCGGCAATTGTGTGTCAGGCTCCGGTTGTACACCAGGGCATCCGCTGCTGGCCGCCGACGTGTCGGGGCTGGTCGATCAGGACGAGCTTCACCGCCGATGGCAGTCTCGCCAAGCCCACGGGGAACGGTTCTAGTTTTACCGGTGCAGGCCCGTCGCGTTACATGCGTTCGAGCACGCCGACAAAGGATTCGGCGAAGCGTTCGAGGTCGCGCGTAGTGTCGCTCGGATGCTCGATACGGACGGCTCTGCCCTGTTCGTCGAGGCACGCAAACAGGATCGAGGCGTCGCCCTCCACATCACCCAAACGCAGAACGGCAATGCTCAGGCAGTCTTCGATCAGATCCGAGGCTGGCAGGGCAAACAGGAACTCGCCACCGGCCTTGTCCGCGACGGTGTGAACGAAGCTCGTGAAATCGGCATTGTTGCCGGAGAAACCGTCGAGGGAGAGTTCGAGCTCGATGAGCCCCATGGGGATGCCGCCGTCTCCTGCAGGAAGGACAGAGGGGGTGGCGATGGCCACGGCTGCCTGCGATGCGCCCATGTCGGTTCTCCGTCGATTGCCGAGCGCCCTTGCCTGATGTCGCGCGCTGGCCGTTGCCTCCGATTGAAACGCCGCGTGCCATCGAATCCCGGGCGCGCGGGCACATTCCCATGTGTTGATAGGTGGTTAACGAGAATGGCGATTTTGCGGCAAAGCTTGAGGGGGGAGCCCGGGCGCGGTGTCGGACTGCTGCATTGCCTGTTTCCTCGGCACGGGGCATGGTCTAAGAATGCGGTCTGTTTCGCGGCAGGGAATTGATTCAACTACATGATGGTCCGGTACGAGCGCCCCTATTCCTATGCCGCCCACTGGGCGCGCCGCTTCGCTCGCGTCTCCTTCCTGCTCTTCGCGCTATCGCTGCTGGCGCACCGCTTCGGCCCGCTGACGACGCCGCATTTCCTTGCTCTTGTTGGCCTGGCCGGCCTCTTTGCCGTCTCGGGCGTTCTGCTTGCCGTCGTCGGACTGGCGCGCCTGTGGAAGGTTGCTGCGATTGGTGGTCTCGCCTCGGCCGCAGCCCTCGTCTATGCCGCGCCGGCGCTTGGCTTCATCGGCTACGGCGTCGTGCAGTATCTCACTCGCCCGGAGATCTACGATGTCAGCACGGATACCGTGACGCCGCCGCCGTGGCTCAAGGTGCCGCAGGCGGAAGAGAGCTGGCTGAAGCGCAAGGCGGCGGTGACGCCTCAGGATCGCGAAGCGCAGATCCTCGCCTATCCGGCCCTGACCGGCCGGCGTTACGATGGCGCGCTTGACCGCGTCTATCAGGGGGTGCGCAACGTCATCGAGCAGAACCGTGTCGGCATTACGGAAGAGCTCGGCGTCGAGAATGCCCGCGCCGATCTCGAGGATCTGGCGGTTCGGCCGAATGCGGGCGCGGACACGAATGCCGAACCGGAAAATGTACCCGTTCCGGCGGCGCGCCCGGAGATGGCTCTCGAAGGCGCGATTGCAGGGCGCCGCGCCAGCGATGTCGTGCTGCAGGGCGAGTGGCGCACGCTGATCGCGGGTTTTCGTTTCGATGTATTGATCCGGCTGCGCGAAGAGGCGGAGACCACCTTCGTCGACCTGCGCGTCGCCTCGCGTTACGGGCCTCATGATCTCGGCATGGGCGCCGCCTTCGCCGATCAATTCCTGCGGGCGCTCGATGCCGAGCTGTTGGGTATTGCCGGCGATTGATCCTGTCTGCGGTCAGCCGATGAAGCGCCCACGCTCCTCAGGCGTCGGCACCATGCAGCTCTGGCGGCGGCCGGCGATGCGGTAGCGGTTTCTCGCCACGAGGTCATAGAGCGGGTCGCGAAGGGCAGCAGGCAGGATCCGGCATATGTTCACGAGCGACCAGGGCAGGCCCAGCCGTGCTAGCGTCCGGATCGACCCGTCGGATTTGAAGCGGGCGACGCCATTCTCGATCAGGATGTTGCTTTCGAAGCTGACGGTATTAAGCCCGTAGTGCCGGTAGAGCGCCTGGCCAAGCGGCGACTGTGCCGTGAGGTAGCGATATTGCGCCTGGCGGTCATGGCGAAGCAGGAAGCGCACCCAGCCGGAGCAGAAGATGCATTCGCCGTCGAAGACGATCACCGGCTTGTCGTCGGCAAAGGCGGGCACCGAAGCATCGTTGCGATAGCAGTAGGCCTCGCGCCGCATGATCAGCCGGCTCCGCCGGGCGCCAGCCGATAGGCGCCGAGAAGCGAGGGCGGTCCATCGGTCTCGACCCGCCCCTGCTCGATCAGGTCTTCGAGATGGGCGAGCACCGAAAGTGCCGCCGCCCCATGCAGCCGGACGTCAGTCGAGGCATAGATGACCTTGACCATCTCGGGAATCCTGATGTCGCCGGCGCGGATGCGTTCGAGCACCGCGCGCTCGCGCATCTTGCGATGAGCGCGCAAGCCCCGCAAAAACGCGGCGGGCTCGCTCACCGGCCCGCCGTGGCCGGGCAGGTAGAGACGGTCGTCGCGGGAAAGCAGCTTTTCGAGCGAGGCCATGTAATCGGCCATGGCGCCATCAGGCGGCGCGACGATCGTCGTCGCCCAGGCCATGACATGGTCTGCGGAAAAGAGAATACCGGTGCCGTCGAGCGCGAAGGCCATGTGGTTGGCGGTATGGCCGGGCGTGGCAAGCCCCGTCAGGCTCCAGCCGTCGCCCTCGATTCGCGCGCCGTCGGCAAGCACGAGATCGGGGGCGAACTCCATGTCCGAACTCTCGGCGAACGGATTGCTCTCGCCCGCATGCAAGGGGCGGGCTGAGCGGTGCGGGCCTTCGCCGACGATCACCGCGCCGGTCGCCGCCTTCAGCCGGCGTGCAAGCGGCGAGTGGTCGCGATGCGTATGGCTGACGGCGATATGGGTGACCTCGCGACCCTCGAGCGTCGTCATCAACGCCCGGAAATGCGCCTCGTCATCGGGGCCGGGATCGATGACGGCAACGGAACGGTTTCCGACGATGTAGCTGTTCGTGCCGTGAAAGGTGAAGGGACCGGGATTGTTGACCGTGATGCGCTGCACTTCGTCGGCAACCGTCACGGCCTCGCCATGGGCCGGCTTGAAATCGAGATCGAAGTCCGGGCCCTGCATGCGTCTCTTCCTGGATTTCACTTGTATTCGATCTCGATGAACGACATCGGCTCGGCTCCGGCATTGACGACATTGTGCGCCACGCCCGCCTCACGGCGATAGGCGGCTCCTTTGGCGATATCGACCCGGCGGCTGCCGGCTTCCTCTTCGAGCAGGAACTGGCAGTCGGTCATCGGCACGACCACATAGCCGAGCCCGTGCACATGGTGACCGGTGTCGGCGCCGGGCTCGAAATCCCAACGGGTGATCCTGACGACCGCATCGTCGACGAGGACGCTTGGAACTGCGGGGGGACGCGCGCGAAACTGGCTCATGACATTCTCCATCTGCCGGGACAATAGGAGGTGCGGTCAGCGAAGGGAAGGGCGCAAACGCGGCTCGCGCTGCGGCGTGTAAAGCGCGTTTTGCACACGGCGCCAACAAATCCGCCGAAATTTCAACTTAGTGCCAACTTAGTGATTGTGACGGGCGGCGAGCTTTGATAATCAGGCGCTCGATTTGGTGGACGCATCGTCCCGCCACATCCGTTGGGGCGTCGCCAAGCGGTAAGGCACCGGTTTTTGGTACCGGCATTCCCAGGTTCGAATCCTGGCGCCCCAGCCACACTTCTCCAAACATTCGACCGGGCGAGCGCGCATGCGCCGGATATGCATGCGCTCTTGTCAAGTCACGCTGCAACTGACACGCTAGTTGCGTTGATTCCAACTTGTGCGAGGGAGAAGATGGCTCACAAATTCGAGATCTACAAAGACAAGGCTGGCGAGTTCCGTGTTCGCTTCAAGTACAACAGCGAAGTGATGTTCTCGACCGAGGGCTACAAGACCAAGGCCAGCGCGCAGAACGCCATCGACTCGATCAAGAAGAACGGTCCCGACGCGCCCGTCGAGGACAACAGCGCCGGCTGAGTTCGACGCCATTTCGCTAGAAAAAGCCCGCCGATTTTCACCGGCGGGTTTTTTGTTGCTGAAGCTTAGCCCGCGGCCACGGCCGGCTTGGTCTGAGCCGGGGCGCCGAGGAACTCTTCGCACCAGCTCGGGCCTTCGGCGCGCTTGCGGTCGCCGGCAATGTGGATCGAGCGGATGACGTAGTCGGACGAGACGGTAAGCTGCACCGCGCAGCTCAGATACTCGGTGCGCGCCGACGAAATGCGCTTGCCGCGCTTGCCGTCCTTGGTGGTTTCGTATTGCGCTGGGATCTTGCGGGTCTTGTAGCCGCCCTTCCAGCTATAGACCGTGGAACTGCCGCTTTCGACGTCGGAGATCGGCGGACCGTACTGGGCGAAGAAGCCGCCGGCCGGCTGGCCGAGCCAACGCGCCTCGACCGCGTTCCTGGAAATCCCCGTTCCGGTCGTCGTGCAGCCGGCGAGCACGAGCGCGAGGCCCGCCACCGTCATCATGCGGAAGTTCATGTTTCTGTCCCTTTGGCTCTCGTTCTGAAATAGGCATGGTGCGGAAGCCCGTATCCCCTGGTTTTCCGCGCTTTCCGTTGAGCCTCTAGCGCCAAAAGAGACGAAAGGAAATCCACGCCGCGGCTCCTGTTTCAGGAAAATATGAAGCGTTGCAGAAAGTCCCTATCGCACGGTCCTGCGGGCATCGGGGGGGCGCAGGCAAAGCGCAACTCCGGCATGAGTTTTCCACCGTCACAAATTTTTTGAAGAAGGCGCAATGTTTTTCGAGCTAGGCGCTTGTGAAATCAAAATGCCTGTTCTATAGAGGCGCCGCTGGTCACGGAGTGTAGCGCAGTCTGGTAGCGCACCACGTTCGGGACGTGGGGGTCGCAAGTTCGAATCTTGCCACTCCGACCAGCCAAATCAATCCCTTAGCTGATCTTTCCCGTTGTTCACGGCGCCCAAGCGCCGGACCGGTAGCTGCTGTTCTCGCCGCCGCGCGGCGCGCCAATCGTTGCCACCCTGGCGCTTCTCCTTAGCCGTTCGTCGCCACTTCGAAGCCATTGGTCGAAAACCCGTGCACCCACGCCTGCCGCGACCTGTCGGCGCGCGGGCGAAGCCTCTAGGTTCCCGTCATTCGATCAACGACGAGGAACGGGAATGTCGATCAAGCATCTCTCCATTGCGGCGGTTCTGCTTGTGGCCGGCCATTCGGTGGCGGCGGCGCAGAGTTGCGAGAAGAATTTCAAGGCGACGGGCGTGCCGCTGGTGACGCCGGTTTTCTTCAAGACCTGGCAGGAGTTTCCGAAGCTGAAACCCGAGACCGCGTTGCAGCGGATGGCGCGCGGGGTGGCGGCCGAAGGGTTTTCGGGCATCGAGATCAACAAGTCGCTCGGCACGATCGAGGCCTACCAGGATACGGCCGGTTCCGGGCGCCTGCAGACCTTACGCGTCGTTGCCCGCAAGCGCGGCTCAGGCACGCGGGTGGATGCGATGTTCGATATCCAGGTCGGGCAGGTGGCCACCAAGCAGGTGGTGCAGGAAGGGCTCTGCAACATCATCCGCTCCGCGACCGAATAGGTGCTGCGCACGGGTTGTTTCTACAAGATTTGCGCGATCTTCTGCGGAGAAACAACCAGTATCTGTAGTGCCCACTTGACGCAGGCGCATGGTGTGCGAATTCATTGGCCATGAACAATCGCACACCAGCGCATTCGCGCGTCTTCGGGTAAGAGATGGCCTATTAATTTTACTGATCCTGCTGTCGCATATTGCGCGACACCGTGAGCGTGACCTTCGCTTGGCGAGGCACCGCTATTCCAAGTCTTGGCAAATCGAGAAAGCTCCCGGCGATATCCGGTCGAGCAGGGCCTTGCTTTGGCCAGGACATTGCATGCGGCCCCTTTGGGACGGCGTTGCATTGCTGGACATGACATTAAGATGATTGTTGCATGCTCGATTGACAGGCGCTTCGCGGAGCTCGCGGGTGTCATGCTTTACTCCCTCGAAGAAAATGGCGGCATACCGGATGCCCAGCTTGTTATCCTGACCGACGGATTGCTGGCTTCCGACAAGGACATGCTGCAGGCCTGTGCAAAGCGAAAGCTGCATTTCATTGATATTGAAGGTGATCTCCTCAGCAAGATTTCCAAACTGAGGACGACGAGCTACTGGAGCCGCGCCACTTACGCGCGCCTGTATCTGCCGGAGCTGATCGCTGACCGACATTGTCGCATGCTCTATTTGGACGCCGACACGCTGATCAGGAAAAGCCTCGCGCCCCTGTTCGACTTGGCGCTCGATGGCAAGGCGGTTGCGGCGGTTCCCTATGACGATCCGGCGCGTTTCAACCCGCCGCTTGCTCGAGCAGCGAGTACGCCTTACTTCAATGCGGGAGTCCTGCTTGTCGATATCGATGCGTGGAACGCACAGGATTACACCGCCCGGATCAACAAACTGCTTCAGAGTCGTTCATTCGATTTCTTGGATCAGGACGTTTTGAATCTCGCGACCGAAGGGAACTTCTTTCATCTCGCCGGCTGCTGGAATGCGCAGAAGGGATGGGAAGACTATTCCGAAGCTTCCATCGTGCACTTCACGCATGCCAAGCCGAACACGAAAGAATGCGAGCACCCGGAGAAGGCGACGTATCTGGAGTACCGGAAGCAAACACCCTGGCGCTCGGCGCGACTGATCACGAAGCGCGATCGGCGCATTCGGACTCTGCTCCGTTCGATCAGAAGGAAGTGGCAGTGGTTCGCGGCTTTCGCCCGCTAGCTGCGCATGATGGAGCCGTGTGGGCTCAAGCACTTTAACGTTGCTGCTGACCATATGGTCGGTCAGCCTTGCTTCTCCAGGCCCTTCAGCACGGATTGCGCGCTGGCCTGCGCTTCCAGCATCGACGTGAAATTGCCCTGGGCAGGATAGGTGACGCCGCGAAACTTGATGACGAAGCACCATCTGCCGTTCTGGCGTTTCTCGACCGACACGCTTGTTTCCGGTTTCTTGTCCGAGGTCATCTTCATCTCCTTGAGCCGCTGCGCTCGCGATGCACGACCTGCCTGATATCCGCAGGAGATGGTCTCTGTCCATATGCGTCGCGTTTATGTCGGTCGCCACGGCTCCGTCGACATAAAGTTGCGATCTCCGGCGGTTTTTTGTTTGAAGCGTGTTGAAGCCATACGCCGTCGGGCCTAGACAGCCGCCATCATGCCAAGGAGTACCATTTTGAAGGCTGTCGCATCGTTTTCCCAGTTCGTCGGACGCACATTCGCGCTCTGGGTCATTCTATTCGCCGTTCTCGGCTTCGTTTTCCCTGATGTTTTCAAGCAGATCACGCCCTACATTGTCACGCTTCTCGGCATCATCATGTTCGGCATGGGCCTCACGATTTCGCCTGACGATTTCAAGGAGGTCGCCAAGCGCCCGTTCGAGGTTGGTATCGGCGTTGTCTCCCAGTTTCTGATCATGCCGCTGCTCGCGGTTCTGCTGACCGCCGTCATTCCGATGTCGCCAGAAGTGGCCGCCGGCGTCATCCTCGTCGGTTGCTGCCCCGGTGGCACGTCGAGCAATGTGATGACCTATCTTTCCAAGGGCGATGTCGCGCTTTCGGTCGCCTGCACCAGCGTCACCACGTTGCTCGCGCCGATCGTCACCCCGTTCCTGGTATGGACGTTTGCAAGCCAGTATCTGCCGGTCGATGCGATGGCGATGTTCATGAGCATCGTCAAGGTCGTGCTCCTGCCGCTGGCGCTGGGCTTTCTCTTCCAGAAACTGCTGCCTGGTCTGGTCAAGGCGTCGGTGCCGGCTTTGCCGCTGGTCAGCGTCACCGGCATCGTGCTGATCGTTGCCGCCGTCGTCGGCGCAAGCAAGGGAGCAATTGCAAGCTCCGGACTGCTGATCTTCGCCGTCGTTGTCCTGCACAATGGTCTCGGCTATCTGCTCGGCTTCTTCGCCGCCAAGGCGGCCGGCCTGTCGCTCGCCAAGCGCAAGGCCATTGCCATTGAAGTCGGCATGCAGAACAGTGGTCTGGGTGCTGCGCTCGCCAATGCCTATTTCTCGCCCGTGGCTGCGGTCCCGAGCGCGATCTTCAGCGTCTGGCACAACATTTCCGGTGCGCTGCTTGCCAACTATTTCGCGAGCCGCACGGAGGAAGACAATGCCGATCCCGTGGTCAGCACCCGCTGATCACGTTGCCCGCGATGAGTAGCAGGAGAGGGCTCGCAAGGGCCCTTTTTATATGCCGGGCCAGGATGGCTGCTTGGTCAGGCGGACTGTCCCACAACGTCCAGAAACGGTGAAACAGCCCTATCGATCCTCATGATCGACGCGCCAACTTACGAATGCGCGGACGGATGAAAAGGCGCGATCCGTACGATTTCGGGTCAGGGTGAAGCGATTGCCTGTCTTGTCCCGTTTTGGGACGGTGAATGGCTCCGCGGCGTCGGATGCCGACAGCGATGTGCCGTTTTATTGTTCACATTGAAACGACGTGTTCACCGATTGGCGTCTTATCAGCGTGAACAATCGGCGCGATATTTCCATCAACACTTGTTCATGCCCAAAGAGGCTCAGATGTTGAAGGAACCGATTTTCACCTTTCGCGAGATCGCCATATGGTCCGCCATCCTCGGCAGCGTTGTCGGCTATCAGCTGTGGCAGCATGCCGATCCCGCGCCGCTGACAATGGTTATGCCTGCGATCGAACAGCAGCTGTAGCGATGATCATGCCGGCTGGGTCTACTCCTCCGGCATGCCGTTGCGGCGGGCCGCCTGCAGCAGTTCGATCTCGCCAGCGGCCGGACCGAACTGGTCTTGCAGCCGCTCGGCTTCTTCCGTGTCGAGCCGGTATCTCCACGCAAATGTCTCGATCGATACCGTGCGACCGCGAATGCCTTGCCGCCTCGCGTCCTCGCCTTGAAGTTCCGATTTCATGGTGCTTCTCCCATGTGGCAGGGAGATAGTGCAACGCGCCCTTCTGGAAAGGCATCTGCCGCGATCGTGGCTGGACCTCAGTCGCCGCAAGCAAATGAAAAGGGGCCGTTCTGGCCCCTTTCTGCGGTGTGTATCTGTCGTTCAACCGTCGATATCGTCGATGATCTCGATGGCCTTTCCGGCACTCACGCGGCGGACCTCGGCTTCCTCGCGGCGGCCGGCGAAAAGCTCCGTCGCCATCAGCTTGTCGGCAAGATCGGCCGGCAGCGAGAGGATGACACGGGCGTCCTCGGTGTGGATGCCCCCGAGCGCCGAGCGCTTGGCCGTGATCATGCCGCCGGCCACCGTGTTGTTGGTGTCCGGGTCGATCAGGATGAAGGCGCCGGTGGTCCGGTTCTGCTCGTAGGTGTCGAAGATCGCCTGTTCGTCGAAGGCGAGATGCACCTTGCCGATCGCGTTCATTGGCAGTTGGTCGGCCTGGTTCCACTTGCCGGTCTTGAGATCGAGCTGGCTTGCCGGCTGCACCTGGACGCGCTGGCGGCGGCTGCCGCTCTTCAGCCAGTAGCGCTTGCCGGGCTGGATGCCTTCCGCCTGCAGCGCGACGAGCTGCGCGTCGAAGGAAAGACCCGTCAGCGGCTGGCTGTCGATCGCCACGATCATGTCGCCGCGCGACACGTCCACCTGACGGTCGAGCACGAGCGTGATCGCGTCGCCGGCGACCGCCGCGTTGCGCACGAGGTCGAAGGTGACGATCTTGGTGACGTTGGCAACCATGCCCGAGGGCAGGATCACGACGCTGTCACCGGGCTTCACCGAGCCGCCGGCAACCGTACCCTGGTAGCCGCGGAAGCTCTCGCCCGGACGCGAGACGCGCTGCACCGGCAGGCGGAAGCCCACCGTCTGGGCCGAACGGGTGGTTGCCAGTTCCAAGACCTCGATCAAGGTCGGGCCGTCATACCAGGGCATGGAGGCGCTGCCGTCATAGACGACGTTTTCGCCCTTCAGCGCCGAAACCGGGATGGCCGTGACCTGGCGCACGCCGAGCGACAGCGCCAATTCCCTGAACTCGTGGCTGATTTCCTCAAAACGGGCGCGGTCGTAGTCGGTGAGGTCGATCTTGTTGACGGCGAGCACGAACTGCTTGATGCCCATCAGCGTCGCGATCGTCGCGTGCCGGCGGGTCTGTTCCAAAAGGCCGACACGCGCATCGACCAAGAGCACGGCGAGATCGGCGGTCGAAGCGCCGGTCGCCATGTTGCGGGTATATTGCTCATGGCCGGGGGTGTCGGCGACGATGAAGGAGCGCTTGTCGGTCGAGAAATAGCGATAGGCGACGTCGATGGTGATGCCCTGTTCGCGCTCGGCCTGCAGGCCGTCGAGCAGCAATGCGAAATCGGGCAGGCCGAGATCGTTCTGCTTGCCACTGGAATCACGCTGTAGGGTCGCTGCCTGGTCTTCCTTGACCGCCTTGGTATCCCAGAGCAGGCGGCCGATCAGCGTCGACTTGCCGTCGTCGACCGAGCCGCAGGTGATCAGGCGAAGCGGACGACTGTCACGGGTGGCGCGCGCCGGCTCCTGCGCCGGAAAAGCCAGAACCTCGCCGGCAGCAACGTGCTCGACGGCATTCGCGGTTGCGGGTGCGGTCATCAGAAATATCCTTCGCGTTTCTTCTTTTCCATCGAGCCGGACTGGTCACGGTCGATGGCGCGGCCCTGGCGTTCGGATACGGTCGCGGTTTCGAGTTCGGAGATGATGTCGTCGAGCGTCGTCGCGTTCGAGCGGATGGCGCCGGTCAGCGGGAAGCAGCCGAGCGTGCGGAAGCGGATGACTTCCTCGCGCTTGGTTTCGCCCGGTAGCAGTTCGAGGCGCGGATCTTCGGCGAGGATCATCATGCCGTCGCGTTCGACGATCGGGCGCTTCTCAGCAAAGTAGAGCGGCACGATCGGAATCTCTTCGGCCTGGATGTAGCGCCAGATGTCGACCTCGGTCCAGTTGGAGAGCGGGAAGGCGCGCACGCTCTCGCCCTTGCGGATCATGCCGTTATAGACGTTCCAGAGTTCCGGGCGCTGGTTGCGCGGATCCCAACGGTGGTCGGGCGTGCGGAAGGAGTAGATGCGCTCCTTGGCGCGGCTCGCCTCCTCGTCGCGGCGCGCGCCACCGAAGGCCGCGTCGAACTGGCCGGCGTCGAGCGCCTGGCGCAGGGCTTCGGTCTTCATGATGTCGGTATAGAGCGCCGAGCCGTGGGTGAAGGGCGTGACGTTCTCGGCCGCACCGCGCGGATTGACGTGCTCGATCAGGTCGAGGTCGTAGCGCTCGACGATCTCGTTGCGAAACGCGATCATCTCGGCGAACTTCCAGCCGGTGTTGACGTGCAGCAGCGGGAAGGGCACGCGGCCGGGATAGAAGGCCTTGCGGGCGAGGTGCAGGAGCACCGAGGAATCCTTGCCGATCGAATAGAGCATGACCGGGCGTTCGAACTCGGCCGCCACTTCGCGGAAGATGTGGATCGCCTCGTTTTCCAGCGCCTTCAGGTGCGGATCGAGCGGCGGTTTGGCGCTCTGCGGATTGTGCAGTTCCGTTTCCGGAAGGTTATGGGGCATTTCAGTCTCCGGGAGGATTTGTCTTCGGATGAGCGCGCCAGCCTCAGGCGGCGCTGCTCGAATTCGGGATGATGGAACTGGCGGCAGCTTCCGGAACGTGCAGACCACATTCGCGCTTCTCGTCGTTCTCCCACCACCAGCGGCCGGCGCGCTCCGGCTCGCCGGGCTTGATCGCGCGAGTGCAGGGCTCGCAACCGATCGAGGGGTAGCCGCGGGCGTGCAGCGGATTGACCGGAACGGCATGGGCAGCGACGAAGCTGTTGATGGTCTCGATGTCCCAATCCACCAGCGGGTTGACCTTGATCAGCCCGCGTTCCAGATCGGCCTCAGCGAAAGGGGTCGATGCGCGGTTTCCAGACTGGCCGCGGCGCAGGCCGGTAACCCAGAAGGTTGCCCCTTCGAGCGCGCGCGCAAGCGGCTTCAGCTTGCGCACGTCGCAACAGGCATGACGGGCTTCGACGCTCTCGTAGAAACCGTTGAGACCGTAACGCGCCGCATAGGCGTCGATGTCGGCCTGTTCCGGATGGTAGCGCTTGATCAGGATGCCGAAGGCTTCTTCCGTCTTGTCGATGAGGGCGGCGGTTTCATTGAACAGGCGGCCGGTCTGGAGCGTGACGACATCGACGGCAAGCTTGTTCTTGCCGATGGCGGCGGTGATCACCTGGTCCTCGATGCCGAGCGAGGTCGTGAAGACTGCTCGCCCTTCAAGGCTTACGACGAGCGCCAGCCGCCCGGCGAGATCCAGGCTTTCGAGCTTCTCGTTCAGAGCCTTGGCGGTGGTTTCGAGGAGTGACGTGGTCATGGCTGCGTCCTGTTCCAACTTGGTCGGAATATCGCAGCCCAACAGGTCAATGGACAGAAATAGCGGTTTCTAATGCTGTTTGTTTGGAGCAAATCTGCCTCTCAGATCGAAAAGCAGCGAAAAACCGAATATAAGCTAGTAATTTACTAGATTTAATACTGTATTGCCTGCTGCAGGTAGGCCGTAAAAAGCTGGAGGCGCGAAACAAGGTTCGCGCCTCCTTGGTCTACGTCTGATCGGTCAGAACTCCGCCCAGCCGTCCTCCTGTGGCCGAGCGCCGCCGCGATAGGCGCCGGCGAGCTTGCGGGTCAAGGCCCGTGCGGGCGAGGGGGATGTACTTTCCGTGGCGCCACTTGCCACGAGGCGTGGCGCTGCCAAAGAGCCATTGCCGGTCTTGAAGCGTATGAGGAGGTCGTTGAGCGCGCCGGCCTCGCGGGCAAGGCTGTGGCTGGCGGCGGTCGATTGCTCCACCATGGCTGCGTTCTGTTGCGTGCCTTGGTCGATCGCGTTCACGGCGGTGTTGATCTGCTGGATGCCGGCCGCCTGCTCGCGGGCGCTTTCGACGATGGCGGTGACGTGGCTGCTGATCTCCTTGACCTCGATGATGATGCTCTCAAGCGCCGTGCCGGTCTCGCGCACCAGCGCAACGCCGGATTTCACCTGCTGCCCGGAGGTGGCGATCAGCACCTTGATCTCCTTGGCGGCTTGCGCCGAGCGCTGGGCAAGCTCGCGCACCTCCTGGGCAACGACGGCAAAACCCTTGCCGGCCTCACCGGCGCGGGCCGCCTCGACGCCGGCGTTGAGCGCCAAGAGGTTCGTCTGGAAGGCGATGTCGTCGATCACGCCTATGATGCTGGAGATCTCCCGCGACGAGGCTTCGATGCCGCTCATGGCGGTGACGGCATTGCCGACGATTTCGCCGGATTTCTCGGCAGCACCTCGGGTGCGGGTGACGAGCGTGCCGGCCTCTTCCGCCCGCCGGCTGGCATCGGCGACGGTGGTGGCGATCTGGTCGAGCGCGGCTGCGGTCTCCTCGACCGAGGCGGCCTGCTGTTCCGTGCGCTTGGAAAGATCGCCCGCCGCCGAGCGGATTTCGCTGGCGCCGGCATTGATGCTGCGGGCGTTCTCGCCGACCGAGCGAAGCGCCTCTTCGAGATTGGTGACGGAGCTGTTGAAATTGGTACGCAGGGCGTCGAGCCGGTCGGCGAGCGGCTGCTCGATCCGGAAGGTGAGGTCACCCTCTGCCAGCCGGTCGAGGCCAAATCCGAGCGCACTGACCGCCGCCTGGACCTCGGCCGCCTCTTTCGCCTTCTGCGCTTCGCGTTGTTCGCGCTCCCGTTCGGAAAGCGAACGGCCGGCTTCCGCCTCCTGCTCCAGCCGCTGGCGCTCCAGCGCGTTGTCGCGGAAGATGGCGACCGCACTCGCCATTTGGCCGATTTCATCCCGGCGGCCCTCGCCGAAAATGACGGCCTTGAGATTGCCGGCGGCAAGCTGGCGCATGGCCTCGCGCAGTTTCGTCAGGGGACGCAGCAGGCCGGCGATCACGAACCAGACGGTCGCTCCAAGCATGATCAGGGCGAAGCCGGCGATCACGGTTTGCCAAAGCGTAAGGCTCGCTTTCTCTGCCTTGGCGGCCTCGAGTTCGTTATTGGCTTCGGAAAGCTGCAGCTTGATCAGTTCGCTGATGGGTGCGGCGAGAGGATCGACGGAGGGGTAGAGCTTGCCGTCGGCGAAACGCTCGAGCTCAGGCTTGTCCTCGCGCTCCATGATCTCGACGAGGCTGCGGATCGAGGCGTCGCTGGCGACGCGCGCCTTGTCGAACGTTTCGGCGAGCTCCTTTTCCCGGGGTGTGAGCCGTGTCGCCTCATAGGTGCGCCATTGCATATCGATGGTGGCAAGGGCGGTGTCGATCGCCTGCTTGCCTGCCGCCCAGTCGAGAGCGCCGCTTCTGACCTTGTGGGTCGTGTCGACGATCTCGACGGCGTACATGTCGGACACCGTTTTCAGATGATCGACGGGCAGCAGGCGATCCGCGACGATCGATTCCGTCCGCTTGGAGATTGAGGTCATCGCATTGAAGGCCGTGGCGATCATGACCAGCATGGCGACGGCGAGCAGGGACAAACACACGAGCAGACGTGCTTTGATTGTCATGAATAACGCTCCTCGGTTGCCCGCAAGGCAAAATCATCCTCGGCCGATGGCCGCGGACACGCCGCAAGGGCATCGGTAAGCAAGCTCGCCTTGGCAGGGGAGTGATGTCGATGATGGGATGGAGCACGCGATCTCACGCGGCGAAACTGCCGTCATGGCACATTCGCCCAGCGTTCACTCCGTCTCATCTAGACATAACAATCGGAGATTAAGAATGGCTAAATTTTAAGCTGTTGATTAAAGTTCGCGCAACCCACGGTCATGGCAACCACAGGCGGTGTCCGGGTGCGATGCTCAAGAAGTGTTGAAGACCGCGTCCTTTCGCAATCCGCTCTTCGGGTTCAAGCTGCCACCTCTCCGAAACAGGCGAAGGAGCAGGCAGATGTTGAATGCCATTTCACGCCCTGGCGTTGTCGCAATCATCCTGACGGGGCTACTGGTCACCGGCGCCTATGCCCATCACGGATGGTCCTGGGCCGAGGCCGACCAGATCGAGCTCAAAGGCATCATCCGCGAAATCTCGATGGCGCCGCCGCACCCGACCCTTGAAGTGGAATCGACCACGGATGGGATGTGGCACGTCGAGCTCGGCAATCCCCGCCAGACCGAACGTTCAGGCTTCGTGGAGGGTTCGGCCAAGGCCGGCGACGAGATCACCGTTCTCGGCAACCGCTCGCTCGACCCGAACGAAAAGCGCATGAAGGCGGTGCGCATCACGGTCGCCGGCAAGACCTATGACATCTATCCGGAACGCATCCGGGCTGGTGGATGAGCGGCGCGGAACTCGTCGAATGGATTGCCGGCTGGCCGGTAGCGGCGTTGCTCAGGCGCTCGGCGCTCCTCTATCTCGTGGTCAATGCGGCGCATATTCTCGCGATTGGCCTGCTCATCGGCGCGATCGTGCCGCTTGATCTGAGGCTGCTCGGGCTCGTCGGTCAGGCGCCCGTCGACGTGCTCGGTCCGTTTCTGGCGCGGGCGGCTGCGATCGGCCTGGCGATGGCGATCGTCACCGGCCTTTGCCTCTTCAGCGTCAGGCCGGCGGCCTATCTCGCCAATCCTGCCTTCCTGACCAAGCTGGTGCTGCTGGCGCTGGGCACCTTGAACGCGATGTCGGTGCGCCTGAGTACGGCCTGGTTGGCGGCCGCCACCAGTGGCGTGGTGGACCAGCGCCTGCGCGTGCAGGCGCTGGCTTCCTTGACCATATGGCTCGGCGCAGTGCTGGCCGGTCGCTGGATCGGCTTCGTGGGCTAAGGACGCCGGCTTACCGGTCGCTGACCTGCCAGCGCGGGTTGATCCAGGGCTCCTGGTTGGAACGCGCCAGCGGCTGCTTGCCGAGGATATGGTCGGCCGCCTTTTCGCCGGTCATGATCGACGGGCTGTTCAGGTTGCCGTAGGTCACGTGCGGGAAGATCGAGCTGTCGGCGACACGAAGCCCGTCGACGCCGATGACGCGGGTCTCCGGATCGACCACCGCCATCGGGTCGTCCTTGGCGCCCATCCGGCAGGTGCCGCAGGGGTGATAGGCGCTTTCCAGATGTTCACGCAGGAAGGCATCGATGTCGTCGTCCGACTGTACTTTCTCTCCCGGCTGGATCTCCGGGCCGCGATAGTGGTCGAAGGCTTTCTGGCCGAAGATCTCGCGGGTGAGGCGCACGCAGTGACGGAACTTCTCCCAGTCCTCCGGATGGCTCATATAGTTGAAACGGATCACCGGGTCGGCCATCGGGTCGGAAGAGCGCAGCGTGACGTTACCGCGCGACTTCGAGAGATTGTAGCCGACATGCACCTGGAAGCCGTGGGTGTTGGCCGCGGCCTTGCCGTCGTAGCTGATCGCCACCGGCAGGAAGTGATACTGGATATCAGGCTGCTTGACGCCGGGCGCCGAGCGCAGGAAGGCGCAGGCCTCGAACTGGTTGGAAATGCCAAGGCCCTTCTTGAAGAACAGCCATTGCGCGCCGGCAACGCCCTGCCAGAACCACGGCAGCCAGGAATAGAGCGACACCGGCTTGGTCGAGACCTGCTGGAAATAGAACTCCATGTGGTCCTGCAGGTTCGCCCCGACGCCCGGCCGGTCGGCCTTCACCTCGATGCCCATGTCCTTCAGGTGTTCACCCGGGCCGATACCCGAAAGCATCAAAAGTTTCGGCGAATTGAACGAGGAAGCCGAGACGACGACCTCGCGGTTTGCCTTGACGATCTCGATCTTTCCGCCGCGCTCGATCTCGACGCCGGTCGCCCTACCGTTCTCGATGATGATGCGGCGGGCGAAGCAGCGCACCAGCGAAACGTTCTGGCGCTTCATCGCCGGCTTCAGGTAGGCATTCGCCGCCGACCAGCGCCGGCCCTGCCAGACGGTCTGCTCCATCAGCCCGAAGCCTTCCTGCTTCGAACCGTTATAGTCGTCGGTCACCTCGAAGCCCGCTTGTTTGCCCGCCTCGATGAAGGCATGGAACAGCGGGTTGTGAACCGGGCCGCGCTTGACGTGCAGCGGCCCGTCAGTGCCGCGCCAGCCGGCTTCGCCGCCATCAGAATGTTCCATGCGCTTGAAATAGGGCAGCACGTCCGCATAGGCCCAGCCACGGGCGCCAAGCTCCTCCCAGCGGTTGAAGTCTTCCGCATGACCACGAACATAGACAAGACCGTTGATCGACGACGAGCCACCGATCACCTTGCCGCGCGGCGCGGTGATGCGCCGGTTGTTGAGGTTCGGCTCAGGCTCGGAGAGGTAGCCCCAATTGTAGCGCTTCATGCTCATCGGCCAGGCAAGCGCCGCCGGCATCTGGATGAAGGGTCCGGCATCCGTCCCGCCATATTCCAGCACCAGGACGGTGTTCTTGCCATCTTCCGAGAGCCGGTAGGCGAGCGCCGAACCGGCGGAGCCGGAGCCGATGATGATGTAATCTGCCTGCATAGACGTGGTCTTTCTTCTACCTAGCTGCCCTCGGCACGCCCCTCCTTCGCGGGTGAGGATGCGTCCCTCATCCGCACGGTGAGGGATCCGCCCCTCATCCGGCTGCCGCCACCTTCTCCCCGCATGCGGGGAGAAGGGATCTTGCCGCAACGTCCCGTTTCCTTCTGGCGTCTCCGTTGCGCTCAGCCTTCGCTCGGCGCAGCGGTCCTGCCACGTACCCTCTCCCCGCCTGCGGGGAGAGGGTTAGGGTGAGGGGCGGCCGCAACCCCCAATCTCAATACGGCGCCTGTACCGGCCCCATGCCGACATAGACGGTCTTCAGCTCGCTGTAGTGGTTGAGTGCTGCCACCGAATTCTCGCGGCCGAAGCCGGATTGCTTCGAGCCGCCAAAGGGGATCTCCACCGGGCAGAGATTGTAGGTGTTGATCCAGAGCGTGCCGGCTTCGAGCTGGTCGACCACCCGATGGGCGCGGGTGATGTCGGCGGTGAAGACGCCGGCCGAAAGGCCGAACTCGGTGGCGTTGGCGCGCTTGATCACCTCGGCCTCGTCATCGAAGTCGAGCACGCACATCACAGGACCGAAGATCTCCTCACGCGCGATCGTCATGCCGTCGGTGACGTCGGCAAAGACGGTCGGCTGGATGTACGTGCCTTCGCTGTTGACCGCATTCGGGATGCCGCCGCCGGTCAAGAGCCGCGCGCCTTCGGCCTTGCCCTTTTCGATGTAGGAAAAGACCTTGTCGCGCTGCGGCATCGAAACCATCGGCCCAAGCTGCGTCGCCTCGTCCATGGGGTCGCCGATTACGATCGCCTCGGTACGGGCCTTGAGCCGCGTCAGGAACTGTTCCTTGATGCCCTTCTGGACGAAGACGCGGGTGCCGTTGGAGCACACCTGGCCGGTCGAATAGAAATTGCCGAGCATCGCGCCGCCGATGGCGCTTTCGAGATCGGCGTCCTCGAAGACGATCAGCGGCGACTTGCCGCCGAGTTCCATGGTCACATGCTTGAGTTCGGCAGCCGCCGCACCCGCCACCTTCTTGCCCGTCAGCACCGAGCCGGTCAGCGACACTTTGGCGACGTCAGGATGATTGACGAGCAGCGGGCCGGTCGAACGATCGCCCTGGATGACGTTGTAGAGGCCCTTCGGCAGGCCGGCTTCGACCAGGATCTCGGCGATCTTTAAGGCACCGAGGGGTGTATTTTCCGAGGGCTTGAAGACCATGGCGTTGCCGGCGGCAAGCGCCGGTGCGCCCTTCCAGCAGGCAATCTGCTGCGGATAGTTCCAGGCGCCGATGCCGACGCAGACGCCGAGCGGCACGCGCTTGGTGTAGGCGAAGTCGCCACCGAGCGGGATGTAGTCGCCGTTAAGCGCCGTGGCGATGACGCCGCCGAAGAACTCGAAACTGTCGGCGCCCGAGGTCGGGTCGGCAACGATCGTCTCCTGGATCGGCTTGCCGGTGTCGAGCGTTTCGAGCTCGGAGAGCTCGCGGTTACGCTCGCGCATGATCTCGGCGGCGCGCTTCAGGATCCGGCCACGGGCCGTCGGGCTCATCGCCGCCCATTCCGGCTGGGCGCGCTTGGCCGCGGCAATCGCTTTCTCGACGATTGCCGGCGTTGCCGCGTGCAGCCGTGCGATCACTTCGCCGGTTGCCGGATAGATGCTCTCGATGACGGTGCCGGCGATGTCCTCGACATATTCGCCATCGATGAAGTGCGAGGCTTGCGGTTGGGCTTTCATCTCATTCTCCCCGCGGATAGCGTTTGGATTCCTCGAGATTGTCGAGGTTCATATGGTTGCGCATGTAGCGCTCGGATGCCTTCTGCAGCGGCTGGTGGTCCCATGGGTAGTAGGCGCCGTTCCTCAGCGCCTCGTAGACCACCCAGCGCCGCGCCTGGCTTTCGCGCACGGCTGCATCGAAGGCGTCCATGTCCCAATGGGCGGCGCACATGTCGCGGAACGCCTCGAGCGTCGCTGCCTGCGCCGGCGTTTCCGGATTGGCGGCAAGGTTCTTCAGTTCCAGCGGGTCTGCCTCGAGATCGTAGAGTTGGTCCGGGTCGAGCGCGCAGTGGATATATTTCCACTTGCCTTCGCGGATGGCGACGAGCGGCGCGTAGGAGGCTTCTGCCGCAT
This sequence comes from Ensifer adhaerens, assembly GCF_002007205.1. GTDB lineage: Bacteria > Pseudomonadota > Alphaproteobacteria > Rhizobiales > Rhizobiaceae > Ensifer > Ensifer adhaerens_D. Next base: position 122,033 of record NZ_LAZS01000006.1, on the reverse strand, counting down.
ATTCCATCAGCACCGGCTCCGAGCGTTCCTCGCCGTTGATCATGGGCACGAGGCTGATGCCGTCGGTCCAGGGTTTTATCTCATCCATCGAGATGCCGGCGAGATCGGCAAGGGTCGGCGTCACGTCGAGATTGGACGTCGGTGCCAGATGCAGGCCGGGTGTCACACCGGGTCCGGCGACCATCAGCGGTACGCGGGCAGAGCCCTCGAAGAAGTTCATCTTGAACCACAGGCCGCGCTCGCCGAGCATGTCACCATGATCCGAGCAGAAGAGGATCAGCGTGTCGTCGAGCATGCGGGTACGCGTCAGCGTGTCCATGAGTTCGCCGACCTTCTCGTCGAGATAGGAGATGTTGGCGAAATAGGCGCGGCGCGAGCGGCGGATATTGTCTTCCGTCAGGTCGAAATTGCCGTAGTCGCAGGAATGCATGATGCGCTTGGAATGCGGATCCTGCTGATCGTCCGGCAGCATGCCGACCTCGGGCAGCAGATGTTCGCAACCCTCGTAGAGATCCCAGAATTTCTTGCGCGCCACATAGGGGTCGTGCGGATGGGTGAAGGAGACGGTCAGGCACCAGGGACGGCGGTCGGCATCGTCGTTGTCGCGCGAAAGCTGGTAGAGTTTCTGGTTGGCGAGGAAGGCGACCTCGTCGTCATATTCCATCTGGTTGGTGATCTCGGCAACGCCGGCGCCGGTGACCGAGCCGAGATTGTGGTACCACCAGTCGATGCGCTCGCCGGGCTTGCGATAGTCGGGCGTCCAGCCGAAATCGGCGGGGTAGATGTCGGTCGTCAGCCGCTCCTCGAAGCCGTGTAGCTGGTCCGGTCCGACGAAGTGCATCTTGCCCGACAGCGCCGTGTAGTAGCCGGCGCGGCGCAGGTGATGCGCATAGGTCGGGATCGACGACTGATATTCGGCGGCATTGTCGTAGACGCGGGTGCGGCTTGGCAACTGCCCGGCCATGAACGAGGCGCGGGCAGGGGCGCAGAGCGGCGACGAGGTGTAATTGTTGCGGAAGCGGGCCGAACGGGCGGCGAGCGTCTTGAGGTTCGGCGCATGCAGGAACGCGGCCGGCCCGTCCGGAAAGAACTTTCCGTTCAACTGGTCGACCATGATGATCAGGATGTTCGGTCTTGCGGTCATGCGGCCGTTCCCTGGTACTTGAGGCGATCGATGTGCGAGGTGACGTAGTCTTCGGTGAGCGCGATTGAGGCTTCGATGCTGATCGGCGCGGAGCGCAGACTCTGGCGGATATAAAGTCCGTCGATCATCGCAGCAGCGCCTTCGGCGATGCGTTCCGCGTCATGGGTCGTGCAAAGCGCTTTCAGGCTTGCGAGAAGATTGGAGCGCAGGCGCCGCGCATAGACCACGAGCAGCCGTCGGACGTCCTCCGAACGCTGCGCTTCGGAGTAGAAGGCAAGCCACGCGGCGATCGTGTCGGGTGCGAACTGGCTTGCCTGGAAGGAAACGCGGATCAGCGCGCTCAGCCTTTCGCGCGGGCCTGCCACGGCGCGAAGCGCCGTCACCGTGTCGTCGCGCAGTTGCCGTAGAAGGCTGCGGATCGTCTCGATCAGCAATTGTTCCTTGCTGCCGAAATAGTGATGGGCAAGGGCAGGGGAGACGCCAGCCTGACGGGCAATCTCGGACATGGTAACGGAAAGCGTGCCCTGGTCGCCGATCACACGCAGCGCTGCGTCGACCAGCGCTTTGCGGCGCACCGGTTCCATCCCGACCTTCGGCATTGATCTCTCCCTTGACGATAATCAGTCTATTTTTGATTGACTCATCAATCAATAAAAATCTGCCCTCGTTTTTCCTTTCCTTTTGTGCGGAAATCCGGCTCAATCGCCGCGTTAGCGATCCTGCAAACCGAAGGACTGGAGGTTGAAATGACCCATGCATTCGATCGGGCCGACAAGGCGGCGGTTGCCGGCAAATGGGGATGGTTCGTCGCCCTTGGCGTGCTGTTGATCATGTGCGGGGGCCTCGCCTTCGGTAATCTGCTGATGGCGACCGTCGCGTCCGTCTACTATGTCGGGATCATCATGCTGGTCGGCGGGCTGTTCAATCTCGCTCACGCCTTCCAGGTGAAGGGCTGGGACAGCGTGCTCTACTGGGGCTTGAGCGGCGCCTGCTATACGATCGCCGGCCTCTTTGCCTTCATCAACCCGCTGCTCGCCTCCTCCTTCCTCACCTTCATCATGGCGATCGCCCTGATCATCGCCGGCTGCTTCCGCATCTGGGTCGGCCTCAAGCTCCGGCCGCTGCAGGGCTGGGGCTGGGTGGCGCTTGGCGGTCTGGTCACGCTCGCCGCGGGCCTGATCATCGCCGCCGGCTGGCCGGTCAACAGCCTCTGGATCCTCGGCCTGTTTCTCGCCGTCGATCTTGTCATGCAAGGCCTGTCGCTGATCGCCTTCGGCGTGCTGGCGAAGGGCTGAGCTAGCGCGATTTGCCGCTGCCGAGTAGCGCCTCGAGCAGCCGGAGCAGATCGGCACGAAGATCGGCCAGGCCGCTTGCGGCGAGCGCCTCAAGACCGATCAGGGCGCCGTAGAGCGCGCTGGCGCCACTGCGGCCGTCCTTTGCTGAAAATCCGCAATGGCCGAGCAGGTCGGCGATGTAGCCAAGGCGACGTTCGTCGACAGACTTGAGGGTCGTTGCGGCCACGGCGTCGAAGCGCGCCCATTCGCGCACGGCGCTGTCGGCAAGCAGCCCGCCATAGGGGAGGGTGCGGTCATCCGTCGCGGCGAGCACCAGAAGCCGCAAACGGTCTTCCGCAGGCAGTTGCGAGGCTTCGACTTCGGCGATGATGGCGTCGGTCGCTTCGCTCGCCCAATGGGCAAGCATCTTTGCCTTCAAATCCGGCACATCCTTGAAATGCCAATAGAAAGAGCCCTTGCTGACCTTCAGGTCGCGGGCAATCGCCTCGGCGCGGATCGCCTGCACGCCGCCCGTCGTCAGTGCGCGGAAGGCGGCTTTGATCCAATCATCGCTCGTCAGGGTACTTTTTGTCGTCATGGCTATCCATACGCCACCGTATTGACGGATGCAATCGCGCGACGTACATACGCTGCCGTATGGTGAAAATTGGAGATGGATCATGAATAGGTGGCTTTCTGCAGCGGGCATTCTGTCCCTGGTGACAACGGGTATTCACCTCTTCGCCGGCGGGCCGGACGTGCACGCGCCCTTGCTTGAAAGCAGCCCGTCGCCGCTCTTGCAAACCTATGTCTCGCTTCTCTGGCACGCGACCAGCGCCATCCTGCTGATCAACAGTCTCGCCCTGCTGTTTGCCGCCGTGAATGGACGTTATCGCGTACCCCTGGCAGGTGGGGTGATCGCACAATATCTCGCCTATGCGGCACTCTTTGTCGGTTACGGCCTCGGCTATCTCGGCACTCTCTGGGCCACGCCGCAATGGGCAGCCTTCGTCGTCATGGCCGGGCTCGCGGCGATCGGCGCGCAATCGGGCGCCCGGCCTGTATCAAACGTATCCGTCTGACACGGACGATCGGCAAGGAAACACCTTCATGCTGACGGTGATCGCGATCCTGATCTTTCTCGTGCTTGCCGGCATCGCCGGGTTGCATGGTTATTGGGCAATGGGCGGGCTTTGGCCCTGTCACGACGAGGCATCGCTGGTGCGCACAGTCGTGGGCACAAAACATCGCTCGGCGATGCCGCCGGTCTGGCTGACGCTGGTCGTCGCGGGGCTCATCCTTGCGGCGGCGCTCCTGCCATTGTTCGTCACGCCCTTCTTGGCAGGCGCACTGCCGCCAATCTTGGTCCATTCCGGTCTCGCGGTGCTTGCTGCCGCCTTCGTGGCACGCGGATTGTCGGCCTTCACCGTGGCCTTTCACCAGCGCCATGGCACGGAGCCCTTCGTGACGCTCGACCGCCGCATCTACGGCCCGCTCTGCCTGATTATCGGTGCCGGATACCTGGCATTGCTAGTTGTCGCCTGACCCGCTTTCGGCTGAAGACCGACCTTCTGCCGGACATCGGGCGCTGGCAGGACTTGCTCATGAAACCACTGATTTCATTAGAATGTTTTGATCTGTTTGGGACGGTTGCGACTGTCACATAGCTTTCATCAAAGCTTCATAGTGGGGAAAGACTTCGTTGACGCTTGGCGGCCATGCTGCCGGCGTCCGTCCGTCCCCTGTCTCTGGAGTCCGGCATGTCCGCCGCCCCCGCCGAAATTCTCTCGTTGCGCCGGTTCGGCGATGACCAGATTGTCACGCTCGCCAAGCTGGTGATCGAAACCGCCTTCCAGCCGATCGCGGAAGCCGCGACCGGAACCGTGTTCGGTTACGAGTCGCTGATGCGCGGCTTCCAGAAGCTCGGCTTCGCGTCGCCGCTGGAGCTGCTCGACAAGGCGGAAGAAGCGGGCCAGCTGCTGGCGCTCGAACATATGATCAACAGCCGCGCCGTCGCCGGCTTTGCGACGCTGCCCGACCATGCCGCGCGCACGCTGTTTCTCAACTTCGACTCGCGCCTCGTCGGCGGCGAGGGCGATATCGTCGAGCGCCTTGTCAATCATCTGAAACGCGCCAACATCGCGCCGTCGTCGCTCTGCTTCGAGCTTTCCGAGCGTTTCGACGGCGGCAAGATGCCGGATTTCTCCGCGCTGGTGCGCGATCTCCGGCTTGCCGGCTTCAAGCTCGCGATCGATGATTTCGGCGCCGGCTTCAACGGGTTGAAGCTGCTCTGCGACCAGCCGGTCGATTACGTGAAGATCGACAGGCATTTCATCTCCGGCATCGAGGCCGATGCCCGCAAGCGTCATCTCGTCCGTCACACGGTCAACACCGCCCATGTGCTCGGCACGCGCGTGATCGCCGAAGGCGTGGAGACGGAAGCGGAATTCCTCACCTGCCGCGATCTCGGTTGCGATCTGGTGCAGGGCTACTACGTTGCCCGGCCGACGACGCATCTGAGCGAGCTTCTGCCCGCCTATCCGCATCTCGACCAGAGCGCCGGTGCCAGGCGCTCGTCATCCTCGCTCGACGGCATCCTGATCCGCAAGCAGATCGAGCAACTGCCGACCGTGCGCGAAAGCGACGAACTCGACTCCGTCTTCGATCTCTTCAGGCGGAACCCGCGCCAGGGCTTCTTCCCGGTCCTGAACGCCAATGGCGAGCCGCGCGGCATCCTGCACGAATATCACGTCAAGGAACTGATCTATCATCCCTTCGGCCGCGACCTCCTGAAGAACCGGATCTACCAGCGGCGGATCTCGCATTTCGTGAGCCCCGCGCCGATCGCCGATCTCGATACGCCGGCCGACGAGATGCTGAAGATCTTCGCCGGCATGGACGGCAGCGATTGCCTGATCCTGACGGAGAATATGCGCTACGCCGGTACGCTCTCGGCTTCGTCGCTCTTGAAGATCATCAACGAGAAGCAGTTGAAGATGGCGCAGGAGCAGAACCCGCTGACAGGCCTGCCCGGTAATCGTGCCATCCGCGACTATGTCCAGGACGCGATCCTCGACGGCGATCATGCCCGCTACTTCTGCTATTGCGACTTCGACGACTTCAAGCCGTTCAACGACACCTATGGCTTCCAGAAGGGCGATCTGGCGATCACGCTGTTTGCCGCCCTTCTAAGGCGTCACTTCATCGGTGAAGAGAAGTTCCTCGGCCATGTCGGCGGCGACGATTTCTTCGTCGGCGTCAGCGGCTGTTCTGTCGAGGAACTGGAGACGGTCCTGCACCGCCTGCTCGACGATTTCCGCTCTGACGTATGCCAGCTCTATTCGCCGGAGCATCAGGCGGAAGGCCGCATCAGCGGCTACGGCCGAGACGGCTCGGCAAAGGATTTTCCGCTGATGCGCTGCTCGATCGCGGTTCTGGGCCTGCCGGAGGGGTTCGTCTTTTCCGACACCCAGGCCGTCAGCGCCCGCATCGCCGAAATCAAGTCCCGCGCCAAGGCCAGTGAAGCCGGTCTTGTGTTGGACGCACTCGGCGGCTGAAATTCGCTTTCGGCCAGGCCAAATCAGTTTTTGCCATCGGCGCAAACGATGCGATGCCGGAAAAGCATTTCACACTTCTCCCGGAATTGCCCTAGGTAATGGCGCGTAAGATTTCGCGAGGTAGCGCCATGTCCCTTCCATCTGAAATGCAATTCGTCGACCTTCCGTCTCCGGGCGGACCGGAAAACATGACCCTCACGAAAGGCCCGCTGCCGGAGGTGAAGCCCGGCGACATCCTCATTCGGGTCGAAGCATCGGGCATCAATCGTCCCGACGTTTTGCAGCGCAAGGGCGACTATCCGCCTCCACCGGGCGCAAGCCCGATCCTCGGCCTCGAAGTGGCGGGCGAGGTGGTGGCATTGGGCGAGGACGCCGAGGGCTTTCGCATCGGCGACAAGGTTTGCGCGCTTGCGAATGGCGGCGGCTATGCGGAATATACGGCAGTGCCCGCCACTCAGGCACTCGCCTGGCCGAAGGGCTATGACGCCGTGAAGGCGGCCGCCCTGCCGGAAACCTTCTTCACCGTCTGGGCCAATGTCTTCGACATGGCCGGGCTGAAAGCGGGCGAGACCATCCTCATCCACGGCGGCTCCAGCGGTATCGGCACGACGGCGATCCAACTCGCCAGGGCGTTCGGCGCCGAGGTCTTCGTCACCGCTGGCAGCGCCGAAAAATGCCGAGCCTGCGAGACGCTTGGTGCAAAGCGCGCGATCAACTACCGCGATGAGGACTTCAAGGCCGTTATCCTCGGGGAAACCGGCGGGCGCGGCGTCGATGTCATCCTCGATATGGTCGGCGGTCGCTACTTCGACCGCAACATCGCCTCGCTCGCCAAGGACGGCCGCCTGTCGATCATCGCCTTCCTCGGGGGCGCCAAGGTCGAAGGGGCGAACATCGCGCCGATCCTGACGAAGCGGCTGCATGTGATGGGCTCGGCCCTTCGCCCGCGCACGGCGGCGGAGAAGCAGGCGATCCGTGATCGCCTCACGGAAAAAGTTTGGCCGCTGCTGGAGACAGGCAAGGTCGCGCCGGTCATCCATTCCGTTCTGCCCTTCAGTGCTGTGGCCGACGGCCATCGCCAGATGGAGGAGGGCGACCATATCGGCAAGATCATCATGTCGCTGTGATCGGAACGATCATCAGGCCCCTGTGATCGGAACGATCATCTGGCCCTGTGATCGGCGGCGCGATGAGGCAATGCGATCTTCGACCATCGTCGCCCTTGTAATCGCTGACGGATCGCTTACCTTCAAACCATCAGCAACGAACAGAAAGGAAGGTGGTCCAATGTCTAATGAGATTTCGGTCTTGGTGAAGGGCATGGAAGAGGTGAAGGTGTCGAGGCAGCCCTCGGCCTGATCCCCGCCTTCCTTCGGGCTGAAGCCCGGGCCATTTACACGGCCAAAACTCATGGAAGGGTCGCCTCGAGCGGCCCTTTTCCATTTTTGGCACCTTGCTCAGGTTCAAGCCTCGCCTAACCGGCCGGTCCGGCCGGCACCGTTTCCCGGATCAGAAGCCAGGGGTTCGGTTGGTTGTCGACGAATTCGTCCCGGACATGCTTCAGCACTTTCCTTTGGCCGGCAAACGGCACCATGCGGATCGCTTCGTCGAAATTCACCCAGCGAAAGTCACTGTGTTCGGCATTGAGCCGAACCGCGGCGTCCTTAGGCGCAAAGCCGACGAAGACGGGCAGCAGGCTGATGGCGTTGCGGTCGGCTTCGTAGAACTGCTCGCAGATGTCGGCGGAATAGAAGCGGTCGAGGCGCAGACCGGTCTCTTCCTCGACTTCGCGGACGCCCGCCTGCCAGGCCGTTTCACCGGCTTCGATCGCGCCGGCGACCTGACACCAGGTTCCAGCGAGCGTTCCCGTGCGTTTGAGGAGGAGCACCTCGAAGGCGGTTGCGACGGGGCGGAGAACGACCACCGAAACGGCGAAACTTCTGATCGGGATCTCATGCATCGGCGCGTCCTTTTGTCTGGCGCCGGACCATGCAACGTGGCGACCCTCGCTTCAACCTCCGCTTTGACGATTGCCTCGGTCGCGCACTTAGACCCCGAAACGCCCGAGCGCCGGGATCTTGATGCCGGGTCTTGCAAAATCGAAGCCGGCGACGAGCCCGAAGAAATGCACCTCCAAACCGCTGCGGACCCCCGCCGAGATACCGGCCAGGCCGTAGAGTGTGGCGTGCAGGTCGCGCCCATCGGCATCGATCTGGAACAGCTTGCCCTCCGGCAGATAGTCACGGCCGACGGCGTCCGGCGGCAGCACGACGCCGAGTTCCGGCACCGAGCGCAGCACATGGGCAACGAAGGTGTTGGAGTTCGGGCCAGGCCAGATCCGGTAACCACCGGGCGAGTCATAGGGATAGCTGCCGATCGCCGCCTCGATCTTCGGGATCAGCCGGGTGGCCTCAGCGCCGGTCACCGAGATGACCAGCCGCGGCTCGTTCGAGTACCAGCGGGCGTCTGCCGGATAGCCGTTCTTGCGGATCGGCTTGCCCCAGCCGACCTTGTCGTAACGATCGTAGGTGGCGGCGCCCTCATCCTTGGTCACGATCCAGGCGTGGCTGGCGACCGCGCCCTTCATGCCGCCCGTCGTCGCCGAGAAGATGTAGATCGCGGCGTCTCGGCTTTCTGCCGGCTTGGGCAGGATGCCGGCCGAGGACCAATCGGCGTCGCGCCAGCTCTGCGGTCGCTCCTGCATGTACCACCAGCCGGCTGAGGCCAGCGCCGGCAGCAGGTAGATGATGAGGAAGGCGACAGCGAGCCTGCGGGCGAATTTCATGAAAACTCCGTTTCCTGCGAATAGATTCCTGCTAAATGCACGGAGCAATTTCGGAAATTTGAGGGCAAGACATGTCGAATCCCGTTCTCGTCGAAGTCACCCGGGGCAATCTCGTCGAAAGTCGCCACCGCGGCACCGTGATTGCCGTCGACGGTGACGGCCGGACCGTCTTCTCGCTCGGCGATACCGATACCGCCGTCTTCCCCCGGTCCGCCTGCAAGGCGATGCAAGGGCTGCCCTTGATGGAGAGCGGCGCCGCGGACGCCTATGGCTTCGGAAACAGGGAACTCGCGCTTGCCTGTTCGTCGCATTCCGGTGAGCCTGAACATGTGGAACTGGCCGCAAAGATGCTCGCCGCCGCTGGCCGCGACGTCTCCGCACTGGAATGCGGCGCCCACTGGTCGTCCGACCAGAAGACGCTGATCGGGCAGGCCCGCACCCTGGAGGTGCCAACGGCACTGCACAACAATTGCTCCGGCAAGCATTCCGGCTTCATCTGTGCCTGCTGCCATTCGGGCACGGAAGTGAAGGGCTATGTCGGCTACGACCATCCGCTGCAACGCGAGATCCGGGGTGCGATGGAAAGCCTGACGGGTGCGATCCTCGCCAAGGACAATTGCGGCGTCGACGGCTGCTCGATCCCGACCTATGCCGTTCCACTGAAGGGGCTTGCTCACGGTTTCGCGAAGATGGCGACCGGCGTCGGCCTTGAAGCCGGGCGCGCCCGTGCGTCGAGGCGGCTGATCGAGGCCTGCATGGCCGAACCCTTCTATGTGGCCGGCACCAAGCGCGCCTGCACGCGGCTGATGAAGACGGCGCCCGGCCGCATCTTCGCCAAGACCGGGGCGGAAGGCGTCTTCTGCGCCGCCGTTCCGGAAAAAGGCGTCGCGATCGCACTGAAGTGCGAGGACGGGACGACCCGGGCCGCCGAAGCGATGGTGGCGGCAACGCTCGCCCACTTCTTCAGGGACGAGCCCGAGCTGCACGCGGCGCTGATGGCGCAGGCAAACCATTCCATGCACAACTGGAACGGCATCCATGTCGGCGACGTCAGGGTGACGGAAGCCTTCGCCGCCTGAGGCGTCGCGGGCCGCGCTTCTGCGCGATCCGCCCGCGTGTGCATTCCGTGATATCAGGCGCGGACGATTGCGATGTCTGCGTCCGCATAGGGCGCAAGCGTTTCGGCTCCAGTCTCTTCAGGGACGATGAAGCCGGTGAGGTCAACGATGTCGGCCACCCGGTGCGGAGACACTGCGCCGAATTTTTCGTCTGTCGCAAGCACATAGGTATCCGCCGCCTGCTTCAGGATGGCGCGCTTGACGGCCGCTTCTTCAAAGTCGCCGGTCGAGACGCCGTGGGCCGGATGAATGGCGGTGACGCCGAGGAAGAACAGGTCGACGCGAATGCCGGCGATGGCGGCAATGGTTGCCGCGCCGGTTGCAACCATGGAATGCTTGTAGAGCCGGCCACCGATCAGGATCACCTCGGCCTCGTGCCGCTCGAGTTCGGCGGCAATCGTCGGGCTATGGGTGATGACCGTGATTTGCAACTCCCTTGGCAGCGCCCGCGCGATCTCCGCATTGCTGGTGCCGCCATCGAGGAAGATCGTCTGGCCCGCCTCGATCATTGCCGCGGCGTTTCGCCCAAGCCGCCGTTTGACGTCGCCGGCGATCTCCTGACGCGCGGCGAAGTTCGGCAAAGGCGGTACCAGGGGCAGTGCGCCGCCATGCACGCGCTTCAGCAAACCTTCCGCCGCCATCTCGCGAAGGTCGCGCCGGATCGTGTCCTCCGACAGGCTCAATTCGTCCGCCATGCGCTTGGCGACGATCTCGCCGTCACGCGCCAGCCGCGCCGAAATCAAAGCCCGCCTCTGTGTGGTCAGCATGAAATGTCTCCTTGACTATTCACGATATTGCACGAAATATCACGATTGTTCCAGAATAATCTGGAACTTTCGTATCCTCTCGGGAGAGAAAAATGCTGATCTTGATCGCGGGCCCCTATCGCTCCGGAACCGGTGATGATCCGGCGAAGATGGCGGCCAATCTGAAGCGGCTGGAGGAACCCTCCTATGCGCTGTTCAAGGCGGGCCACGTACCAATGATCGGCGAATGGGTCGCCCTGCCGGTCTGGCACGCCGCCGGCGGCGAGCGGATCGGTGACGACCTTTACGAGGAGATATTTCATCCCGTGGCGGGCCGGCTGCTGGCGCTTTGCGATGCAGTGTTGCGCCTGCCGGGCGACAGCAAGGGTGCCGACAACGACGTGCGCCTTGCCCGCGAGCGCGGTATTCCCGTCTATTGTCGCCTGGAGGACGTGCCCGGTTGCGGCGAGTCGCTGGTCGCGTGAACATGCAGGGCCCGGCAGTTGTAGCCTGCCGGGCACCCCCAAGCGATGGCTGGCGGCAGCGATTAGCTGCGCCCTTGCCACTTCTGCTTGTCAATCGAGGTGACATCCTTTCTTCTGCGGTCGGTCTTTGCTTTGGGGGCGAGACGGCAGGAAGCGCGCGGTTTTTTCGTTCGCATTCCGCTTCGGCCCACGGGCATTGGCAGAGGCGGTTCGGTCCATCGACGTCACGTCAACCGATCCGCATGTTCGCAGAGGAGAGCTTAAAGTGTTGAAATTGTTCTACGCCCCCGCAACCTGTTCATTGGCCTCGCATATCGCGCTGGAAGAAGCGGGCGCCGCGTACGAGGCGCGCCGCGTCGATTTCTCGACAGCCGAACAGACCAAGCCAGACTATCTCGCGGTGAACCCGAAGGGACGGGTCCCGGCGCTCCTGACCGACCGGGGCGTCATCACCGAAACGCCGGCCATCCTGACCTATATCGCTGAGGCCTTTCCGGCTGCGAAGCTGGCTCCGGTCAACGATGCCTTCGCCTTCGCGCAGTTGCAGTCTTTTCTGAATTACCTCTGCTCGACGGTGCATGTCGCCCACGCCCATGGTCGTCGCGGCGCACGCTGGGCCGACGATCCGGCGGCGCATGAGGCGATGAAGGCCAAGGTCGCCTCCAACATGGCCGCCTGCTACGAGCTGATCGAAAGCAGGATGTTCGAAGGGCCGTTCGTCTTTGGCGACACCTATTCGGTCGCCGATCCTTATCTCTTCACCGTCGCCGGCTGGATTGAGCCGGACGGCGTGGACCCTAAGCGCTTTCCAAAAATTATCGATCACCGCAACCGCATGACCGCGCGTCCGGCCGTCGCCCGGGTGCTGGCGACGCTGAAGATCTGAGCCATCGCGCCTGCTGCTACATCAGGATGTAGTTCTTGGGCTGCGGCAAGGGCGGAAGGTTGGTCTCGCCGAGCGCTTCGCGCAGGTTGATTTCGATCGTCTCGGCAAGCGCGACAATCGGCAGGTCGTTCGGCAACACGCCGAACGGCTCCTCCAGCTCGTCGCCGAGCGCGTCGAGGCCGAAGAACGTATAGGCGACCAGCGCCGTCACGAAGGGCGTCGCCCAGCCAAGCGCATCGGCAAAGCCGAAGGGAAGCAAGAAGCAGAAGAGATAGGCGGTGCGGTGCAGGAGCAGCGTGTAGCCGAACGGCACCGGCGTGTTGCGGATGCGCTCGCAGGCGGCAAGCACCGCCGACATCTTGCCGACCGTACCGTCGAAGAGCACCCATTGAACGTCGCTGATCGCCCCTGATGCGCGCAGGCTGGCGAGCGCGCGGCCCATCTCGCGCAAGAGAAAATCCGGCCCGTTGCGGCTTGTCTGGTAATCTGGGACGAGATCGGCGGGCAGGCGCGCGAGCGGCCTCGAGCCATCGCTGCCTGGGCGCAAGTAGCAGACGAGCGCGTGCGCAAAGGCGATCGCGATATTCAGTAGCCGCTGCCGCGCCTCCACAGCCGAAGCGGTGCCTGTCTCGGTCAGGACCAGCGTCTGACGTGCGAGATCGCGGGCGGTGAAGATCAACTGTCCCCAGTCTTTCCGCGCCTCCCACCATCGGTCGTAGCAGGCGTTGTTGCGGAAGCCGAGGAAGACGGAAAGCGCGATGCCGAGCAGTGCGAACGGGCCGCTGTTGACGCTCGGCACCAGGCCGGGATCGACGCGGTGCGCCCAGACGACGAAGGCGGAAAGGGCAAAGACGAACAGCACCTGCGGAAAGATTCGCTGGATGACCGAACCCCTGAGGATGAAGAACAGTTTCAAGAGGGTAGGGCGGTCACGAACGATCATGGGAGAGCACCTGTCCGGCAGTTGTCTCCACCGGTATAGGCGCTGGCCTGGAAATGGAAGGGCCGTCTGTTCGATGAGGCCGCCCGCAGCGCCACGATTTTTTACCGCTAATGTCGGGCTTCCCGTCTGTCGCCCGTCCTTGGCGTGTAACGCCAACAGGGAGACAACGACGATGCGCAAGGTGGTTGCAGGCATGCAGATGTCCATCGACGGACTGATTGATGGGCCGGATGGTTACACGGACTGGGTCGATTCCTGGTCGGATACGTTCGACCTCTTGCCCGAGATCGACGCCTGCGTCCTCGGGAGCGGCATGTTTTCGGGCTACGAGCAGTATTGGAGCGCGATCAAGCGCGATCCACAAGCGCCGCTGGAGTTCACCGGCCAGCTGCCGACGCCGGAGGAAATCGAATATGCGGACTTCGCGCTCGGCACGCCGCATTACGTGCTCTCGAAGAGCCGCTCCGGCGTCGAATGGCCGAATGCCAAGATCGTGCGCGATGTCTCCGAGATCGAGAGGCTGAAGCGTGAGCCGGGCCGAACCATTTACGTCGTCGGCGGCGCGCGCACGGTGTCGAGCCTGATGGATCACGGCCTGATAGACGAGCTGCGTCTCACCATCCATCCTCTCGTGGTCGGCAAGGGCAAGGCGCTGTTCGACACCGTCGCCGGGCGCCATTACGTGCAGCTTGATGACGTGAAGCGGCTGGACGGTGGCAAGGTCTGCCTGGTTTACAAGGCCGGCGGCGCAGCCTGACCAGGTTCGAGGAAACTCGCGGCGAGCCGCCTTGGCGCCTTCTCGCGCCAGGCGGCAACCAGCCGCCCGGTGAGGCTTTGGTCGTCGATCTCCGAAAGCCGCACGAGCATGGCAGGCCAGCCCTTGTAGTGATCCGTTTGAAAATAGAGCCTCGGGTCGAGCTCCAGCAGCATTTCCTTTTCTTCGAGCGCACACATGACGACGAGCGTGTCGCCATCCTTCATGCGCACAAAACTCTTGTCCTTTACCAGCAGCGCAGGTGTGCCGTAGGAGGTGCCAACCGTCACCTCGGGCAGGCCCGCGGCCTCGGCCAGCCTGACGACACGGGCGAAATTGCTGTCAAGATCCTCGCTCATCCCACCAGCATACCACAGCGCAGCTTCCCGTCATCGGCCTAGAGGCATCGTCCGGTGCACTCGGCTGTGCGGGGCCACGGCCAGCCGGGGAACGGCAGGTCGCCGAGTTCGCGCTCGCCCATGCGCTCCAGATCCGGATGCATGAGCGGATCGCGTGCCCAGGCGAGCGGCGCATCGTCCTTCTGACCTTCCGATGTTTTGAGCAGGGCCAGCTTCGAGAGAAACTTCAACATGGCGGTTCATCCTTTCCACGCTTGGATGATCCGCCTGTCCGGTTTTCTTTTCAATTGAGAATGGCAGAGAACGTGTTTAGAAAAACTATATGAGAGATCTGAATTCCGTGCATTTGAACGGGCTGCGCGCCGTCGAAGCTGCCGGTCGGCTGGAATCACTGGCCGCCGCCGCCGAAGAACTCGGCGTGACCCCGGGCGCCGTCAGCCAGCAGATTGCCAAGGCGGAGGCCCAGCTTGGGCGCATCCTGTTCGAGCGCACGCCCCGCGGTCTCGTGCCGACCGATTTCGGCCAGCGGTTTCTCGCGCGCATCAGCAACGCATTTCACGAACTGGCAGAGGCCGTGGCGTCGGCACGGCGACGCGACGAGTCGGTGCTGACGATTTCGGTCGCGCCGGTCTTTGCCGCCCGCTGGCTGGTCTATCGGCTGAACCGTTTTGCCGAGCGCCATCCCGACATTCGCCTGCGCATCGACGCGACGACGAAGCTCGTCAATCTCGATACGTCCGATGTGGATGTCGGCATTCGCGTCGGCATGGGGGAGTGGCCGGGGGTGAAGGCCGAGCCGCTGTTGCAGCAGGAGGTTTTTCCGGTCTGTTCGCCCGCTATGGCCGAAGGGCTGCGCAAGCCTGCAGATATTCTAAAACTGCCTGCCGTCATCGACGGTCACTCGATGTTCAGCTGGGAGGTGTGGCTTCGCGAAGTCGGGCTCTCGGGCGCGGAAATGAACGTGCGCCACACCTTCAACGAGGCGTCGCTGGTGCTCGATGCCGCGATCTCCGGGCAGGGGGTTATGCTCGCCTGGCAGACGCTTGCCGGTTTCGCGATCGCGCAGGGCAGCCTTGTGGTGCCGTTCGGCATCCGGGTGGAGACGGGTTTCGGCCACTACTTCGTCAGTTCGCCGTCACGGCGCGAGAGCAAGGCCGCCAGGGTATTCAAGCGCTGGGTTCGTGACGAAGTGGAGGAAGGCATGAGGCTGCTCGACATCAAGGCGCCGCGCGCTCGCTTCGACGCGGCGACCATGAGCTGATCGTCGGAAGCGGCCCGTTGATCGCCTAATCCGCCGGCTCCTTCAGCCGTTCCTCCATCATTGCCTTGAACGCCGGGCGGGCATGGCAGCGGCCAAGCCAGGCCGAAACGCGCGGGTTCTTCTCGAACAGCTGCTTCTGGCTCATCGCGTAGCGGAAGACTTCCGCGAGATTGAGGTCGGCCACGGTGAAGCGGTCGCCGACGAGATAGTCGCGTCCGTCCAGGTGGCTTTCCAGGAGCGCAAAAACCTTGTCGAGCGACTTCGCACAGCTGGCGATCGTTGCCTTGCCGTCCTCGGTATTCTCGGCGCCGTAGTCGTAGGTGAGGATGATCTCTACCGCATGCGGCTCGACCTCGGTCGCCGCCCACATCGTCCAGTTGCCGATCAAGCCCTCCTCGGCAATATCGGCAGGCGCGAGCGAACCGCCATATTTGCGCGCAAGATAGAGATTGTTGGCAAGCGATTCCGTCAGCACGACGCCGTCGTCTTCGATCGCCGGGATCAGCCCCATCGGATTGACGGCGAGGAAGGCGGGCGACTTCGTGTTGATCGGCGCATCGGCGGCCAGCGGATCGGCAACCCGGCGCGCCTGGACGACCGGCACCGATTGAAAGGGGATGCCGAGCTCCCGCGCCATCCAGTAATTGCGCGATGCGCGCGA
Organism: Ensifer adhaerens; assembly: GCF_002007205.1. Classification (GTDB taxonomy): domain Bacteria; phylum Pseudomonadota; class Alphaproteobacteria; order Rhizobiales; family Rhizobiaceae; genus Ensifer; species Ensifer adhaerens_D. The sequence continues at coordinate 106,060 of NZ_LAZS01000006.1, read as the reverse complement.
GCGATAGACCCCGTAGATCGTCAGCATGTCACGTTCCTCCCGTCCTGCGTTGCCGTCTGTCTTAGGCACGCGCCGGGAGCGACGGAAGCGGGCAGCGCTGATAGTACACATGAAATCTTTTGATGGGCCATGCGGCCCTTTGACGGCTTGCGTTTCCGGCCGTTGATCTTTAGCTGTCGCAGTCAACTTCGGGGGCACTTTTGGCACGACGGTTTCTCGGTGACCGGTTGACGGATCTGGCGGCGCGCTTGCTCTGCGCGCTCGTTCTCGTCGTGTCGGCGCTGATCCAGCAGCCCGCCTTTGCCATGCCGCTCACGCCGGACGTGGCCGGCTACGTCCTTCCGGATGGCAGCCTTGCGGATCTTTGCCTCACGGGCCACAACGACACCGACGGAAAAGGCGGTGCGAAGGGACATGGATGCCAGTCCTGCTGCCTGGTTGCGCCCGTAGACCTGCCTGCGCCATACCCGGTCTCGCTGCCGTCGCCATCCCGGACGCGCCCGCCGGCCGTTCCGGCGAACGAGCTCGTGCTTGCTCGCCCCGTACTTCTCACCGGCGCTGGACCAAGAGCGCCACCTTCGGATTTCTCCGCCTGAAACTCGCCTGAACGACACCTGTTCGTCCTGTTGGCGTCGAATCTTTCGATGTCGCCGGCCGCCATCGGCAATCGTTTCCGACCTTCAAGAGGCGAAGCCGCACACACGGCCTTCCCCGGAGAAAACCATGACAACCGCATCCTTCACCAATGCCGCTGCGCCGCCGGTGGCTACCGAGCGCGGCATTTCCCTCTACCGCGCCATCTGGCGCTGGCACTTCTTTGCCGGCCTGCTCGTCATCCCGTTCATGATCAGCCTGGCGCTGACCGGCGGGCTTTATCTCTTCAACGACGAGATCGACGATACCGTCTTTGCCTACCGCAACGTCGTGCCTGTGGGCGCCGAACGGATGTCGCCCTCGGCCATCGTCGCCACCGCCGTCGAGTCCGTGCCCGGCAGCGCCGCGGTCTCCTACCGCACGCCCGCTGGCACGGACCGCTCCGCGCGGGTCACGGTCGGCATCGACAAGGCCCGCCTGCTGGTCTTCGTCGATCCCTACACCGGCGCCATCCTCGACCGGGTCGCACCGTCGGAGGAGTTCAACCAGGTGGTCGAGGACCTGCACAGCCTCGACTATTTCGGCAAGTCGGTCGAAAAGATCATCGAGATCGTCGCGGGCTTTGCCATTCTGCTGGTCTTCACCGGTATCTATCTCTGGTGGCCGCGCCAGCAGACCGGCGGCGTCCTGACGGTGCGCGGAACGCCGGCGCGCCGCGTCTTCTGGCGCGACCTTCATGCCGTGACCGGTATCGGTGCGGGCCTGCTGATCGTTTTCCTCGCCTTCTCGGGTCTTCTGTGGTCCGGCTACTGGGGCGCAACCGTCAACGGCAAGCTGACGGCGATGGGCCTTGGTTATCCGGCAGCGCTTTGGGACGAGGTTCCGACCTCGAGCAAGGTCTCGACCGACGTGCTGCCCAGGGCGAATTGGCTGATGGAGAACGCACCCGTTCCAGCCTCGCGCGGTGGTGTGGGCGAGGCGGTCGGGGTCGACCGCGCCGTCGCGATCGCCGACGCCGCCGGCATGCTGCCTGGCTACGAACTGGCGATCCCGCTGGAGGAGTCCGGCGTTTATACCGCCGCGATCTTCCCTTCCGATCTCGCGCGCGAGCGCACGATCCATATCGATCAATACTCCGGCAAGCCGTTGGTCGATATTGCCTTCGGCGACTACCCGGCGCTCGGCAAGGCCATCGAATGGAGCATCAACGTGCACAAGGGGCAGGAGTGGGGGCGCTTCAACCAGCTCCTGATGCTTGGTGCTTGCATCGCCATCGTGCTTGTTTCCCTTTCTGCAGTCGTCATGTGGTGGAAGCGGCGCCCGGCCGGGCGGATCGGTGTACCGCCGATGCCGCCGCGGCGCAGCGTCTATGTAGGATTGTGGCTCATGGCCATTGTCTTCGGACTGGCGTTTCCGTTGACGGGCATTGCGATCGTCGTCATGGTGATCGTCGATCAATTGCTGATGCGCATCGCGGCGGTGCGCCGGCGGCTGTCTTGAAGGGACATCAGGGGGTGGCGTCGTCCACCCCTTCTATCGCCTTTAGCAACTTGGTCATTGCAACCTCTACACGATTTTTCTACAAGTTATTTAGGAAGAGCTAACTCTTGCTCGTCTAACGTGAAGTGGGGAAAGATCGACCAGCGACGTGGCGAAAAGCGTCGGGAGGCCTTGCTTGGCGAAGAACACGTCCCGCAATCCGCGATATGCCGCCCTCAATGCCGGCGGCAACGAGGAAACGCGTCGCCTGATCGATGCCAGCACGCGGCTGGCCGAGGAGGTCGCGCGCATCTTTCCGAGCGAACCCGACATCGCCGACCGCCACTACTGGTTGGAGACGATGATCAACCACGTGCCTGACTACATCTATGCCAAGGATGTCGATGGCCGATTTTTGATCGCCAACCAGGTGACCGTCGCCGACAACGGGCTCGAAACCCTGAAGGATATCGTCGGCAAGACCGATTTCGATCTCCATCCGCCGCAGATGGCCAAGGCGATTGCAGACATCGAGCGCCGGGTGATTGAAACCGGCGAGCCGATTTTCGGCATCGAGGAGCGGGCCATCGTCAGCAAGGGCCGCGACCGCTGGCTGATGACCTCCAAGGTGCCGCTGCGCAACAAGCATGGCAAGATCGTCGGCATCGTTGGCGTATCGCGCGACATATCCGACCGCAAGGCGGCCGAACGGCTGCTCGAAGGGCAGGCACGCCTGCTTGAAATGATCGCCAACGGCCGGCCGCTGGACGCGTTCTTCCGCGACATGATCCTTTTGATCGAAGCATTGATGCCTGGCATCAAGGGGTCCGTGCTGTTGCTGTCGGCCGATGGCCGCTATCTCTTCCATGGCGCGGCGCCGAGCCTCGACGAAGCCTATTGCGCGACGATCCACGGCGTCGAGATCGGCCCGCGGATGGGCTCCTGCGGCACGGCCGCCTGGCGCGGCGAGCAGGTGATCGTGTCGGATATTATGACCGATCCGCTCTGGGACGACTATCGCGAGTTCGTCCGCCCCTACGGCTTTCGCTCCTGCTGGTCGACCCCGATCCATTCGCGCGAACGCAAGGTGCTCGGCACCTTTGCGCTCTATTCCGAATCGGTCGGCGTGCCCGATGACGCCCAGAGGGAACTGATCGCAATGGCGGCGCATCTTGCCGGCATCGCGATCGAGCGCAAGCAGGCGGAAGACCGCATCAGCTTCATGGCGCACCACGACGCGCTGACCGGCCTGCCGAACCGCGCGCTGTTCGAGGAACAGGTCGCCGAGGCGTTGGAAGCTCTGCGCGGCAGTGGCCAATGGGCGGTGCTCGCCTTTCTCGATCTCGACAATTTCAAGCTGGTCAACGATACCCTCGGCCATGCCGCCGGCGACGAGTTGCTGAAGGTCACCGCCTCGCGCATGCGCGCTTCGGTGCGCAAGTCCGACATGGTCGTGCGGGTCGGCGGCGACGAATTCATCCTGCTTTTGAACGGGCTTCCCTGCGAACGCGATATCGTGCTGGCGAGGCTTGAGGACATCCGACGGGCAATTGCCGCGCCGATGCAGATCGAGGGCCGTAGCCTGCAGATCACCTGCAGCATGGGGGTCGCCTGTTTTCCCAATCAGGGCAAGACGGTCGGCGAATTGCTCGCCAATGCCGACATGTCGATGTACCGGGCCAAGGAGCTCGGCCGCAACAACCTGCAGGTCTTCACCGAAGAGATGGCCGCCAAGGCCCATGAGAAGCTCAGGCAGCAGGAAGCGCTGCGCCGGGCGATCGCGCGGGAGGAGTTCTTCCTGCAGTTCCAGCCGCAGATGAATCTCGCGAATGGCCGTGTTTTCGCGGCTGAAGCCTTGTTGCGCTGGCATCACCCCGAACGCGGCACGGTCTCGCCGGCGGAGTTCATTCCGCTTGCCGAGGAAACCGGGCTGATCGTGCCGATCGGCGACTGGGTGCTGCACGCCGCCTGCCGCCAGGCCAGGGCCTGGCAGGATGCCGGCCTCCCGCCACTGATCATCAGCGTCAACGTTTCGGCGCGCCAGTTCCGCGAACGCAACTGGGCCGGTCACGTGGCGGCGATCCTCGCCGAGACCGGGCTTGATCCACGCTGCCTCGAACTCGAACTGACCGAGAGCCTGATCATGCAGGACGTTCCGGGCGCGATCGCGACCATGCACGAGTTGCAGACGATCGGGGTGCACCTGGCGATCGATGACTTCGGCACCGGCTATTCGAGCCTCAGCGCGCTCAAGCGTTTCCCGGTGCGCCGCTTGAAGATCGACCGGTCCTTCGTCGCCGACATTCCCACGGATCTCGACGACAACGCGATCACCGCCGCGATCATTTCGCTCGCCCGGAATCTCGGCCTGCGCGTCATTGCCGAAGGGGTGGAAACCCAGGCGCAGGTCGAATTCCTCCGCCAGAGCGGTTGCGACGAGATCCAGGGCTACTTCTTCAGTCGGCCGCTCTCCGCAGCGGATTTCGAGACGCTGATGCGCCAGCCGCGGTTCCACGTCCACAGCGTTTGACCGTCGCCGCCCGCCGCGACGCAAGCTTCGTTCCAGCCGTAAATGCAAGCATCGCCCCAAACCGTGGGGGCTGTGCGTAGTATTTCGTTAAGCAAATTCATGCAGCACTCCTCATGCCGCACTCAAGCCCCCAGAGTTCGATGTCCTCTTCAGTCCTTTTCTCCCGCCGCCAGTTTCTTCGCTCGTCCGGTGTGGCGCTCGCCTCCGCTGGTCTGGCAAGCTGCACTTCGTCGATGAACACGGATGTCTTTCGCTATGAGACGGCGCCGGTGTTCCGCAATCCCGCGCTCGAGGGACGGTTTACCGATCCGCGCGCCGAAGGCATCTATGAGCGGCAGGACGGCCCGGGGCCGGTGCCGACCGGGCTTCCGCCGCAGGGCCTCTATGTCTCGGACATCTATGCCAGCGTTTCCGATGGCGGCTACCAGGTGCCGGAAATTCCCTATCGCCAGATCGACGCGCGCTTCTACCGCCAGGAGGTCAGCGATCCCTTCGGCGAGCAGCCGGGCACGATCGTCGTCGATACCGGCGACCGCTATCTCTATTTGATCCAGCCGGGTGGCCGGGCGCTGCGCTACGGGGTCGGTCTCGGTCGCGAAGGTTTCGCCTGGTCGGGTCGTGGCGTCATCCAGTGGAAGCAGAAGTGGCCGCGCTGGACGCCGCCCGACAGCATGGTCGCCCGCCAGCCGCAGCTAAAACCCTATTCCGCCAGGAACGGCGGCATGGCGCCGGGCCTCAACAACCCGCTCGGATCGCGCGCGCTCTACATCTTCCAGAACGGCCAGGACACACTTTACCGCGTTCACGGCACGCCGGAATGGAAGTCGATCGGCAAGGCGGTCTCGTCGGGCTGCGTGCGCATGCTCAACCAGGATGTCATGGATCTCTACGATCGCGTCCGCGGCAAGGCGCCGATCCTCGTCATCTGACGGGGGCAGGGGCTTTCCGTCGCCCTTGATGACATTGCGCAGCGCCGGCCCGTCGAGCGGGCGGCAGGTCCCGTCAATCCTCGCCGGGGCCGGAATTGAGCTGCCGTGTCAGTTGGTGCAGCGTCTCACGGATTTCTTCCGCTTCCTTCAAGCTGCATCCCGAGGCCTTGCCGATGCCCATCAGGATGCCGAAAGCCTCGCTCTTCAGCTCCTGGCCCTTGTCCGTCAGGCGCACGATCACCTGCCGTTCGTCGCTCGGATCCCGCTGGCGGCCGACATAGCCGGCTGCCTCCAGGCGTTTGAGCAGCGGCGACAACGTGCCTGAATCCAGGCCGATCTCCTCGCCGATTCGCTTGACGGTCATCTCGTCCTGTTGCCAGAGCGCCAGGAGCACGAGATATTGCGGATAGGTGAGGCCGAAACGATCGAGCAGCGGCTTGTAGGCACGGTTGAACGCATGCGCCGCCGAGTAGACGGCAAAACACAGCTGCTTGCCGAGCGTGAGTGCTTCCTCGGGAATGATGTCGCTATGTGTTGCCTTGTTCGCCATGGCGTCATTGTCGCAAAAAGACGCCGAAAATGCAATTTGCAAAATTAATTTGCGTGCAATTGAATTTTGCGCTATCTAAATCGCATTCACTCGGAAACGCAAAGGAGACCCCGCCAATGCCCATTCTTTACCGCACCACTGCATCCGCAACCGGTGGCCGCGCCGGCCAGGCCAAGAGCGCCGACGGCGTGCTCGACGTCACGCTCACCGTTCCGAAGGAACTCGGCGGCGACGGCGCCCGCGGCACCAATCCCGAACAGCTCTTCGCAGCCGGCTACTCGGCCTGCTTCCTCGGTGCGCTGAAGTTCGTTGCCGGCAAGGAGAAGGTAAAGCTTCCGGAAGACACCACGGTGACGGGAACGGTCGGCATCGGTCCGCGCGACGACGGCACCGGCTTCGGCATCGACGCTGCCCTCGAAATCTCGTCGCCGGGCGTCGACAAGGCCGTGCTCGAAGATCTTGTCCAGAAGGCGCATATCGTTTGCCCCTACAGCCACGCAACCAAGGGCAACATCGACGTCAAGCTGACTGTCGCCTGAGTTCGCTCAGTTCCCTGTCGAAAGAAGCCCGGCGGTCTCCCCCGGGCTTCTTCTTTTTCCGGGCACGCTGTGTGCCGGTCTACTGCAGGACTTCGATCACCCGCCTGGTCTGCGGATCGACCAGCACCCTTTGCTTGTTGACGACGACATAGCCGTAGGACTGTTGCTGCGGGATTGGGTAGACCTCGACCGTGTCGGGGAGGGGTTCGCCTACGACGATGCTGCCGTCATAGGTGACCGAAGGGCTGGTTTGCTCAAGGACATAGGTCCTGACCTCGCCGGGAACGACGACCGTCGTGGTCTGAGCCAGGGCGGCGCCGGAAAAGACAAGGCTCGCGGCAAAGCTGGCTAGGATGATTTTCTTCATGACAGTACCTCCTGTCCCTAGCCAACGACCCGCAAGGCGATTGGTTCCAGTCGCGCGGCGCTGGAACCTAAGCGCGGGCTGAGAGTTGATGAGCAGGAGGTGCGATAGGATGATCGCCAAGCCGAAGACCAGAACCTGCACGCTCGCGCAGCGCGAAATCGAATGCGCAACCGCTTTGCGTGAGGAGTTCGAACTGCTGGCGGATCTCGCCGAGCGGGTGGGATGGCATTGGGACGAGATCGCCTTGGCTCTGCTGGAACTGACGGACGAATACGCCGCCACCCAGCGGACCGGAGTTGCGGTGGACAGACGCCGCTTGAGCGCAGTCACCGTCTCCAGGACACGGCATTGATGGCGGCACGACTGGCCGTCAGGCCATTTGCCGTGCCGTTCCGGCATCCCGCGCCGACCTTAAGCCTTCTTCAGAAATTCGGTACGCAGCACCAGACCCTTGATCTTTTCGACGCGGCACTCGACCTCGTCGGGGTTGTCGGTGAGACGGATGCCCTTGACCATCGTGCCGCGCTTCAGCGTCGTCGAGGTTCCCTTTACTTTCAAGTCCTTGATCAGCGTGACGTTGTCGCCGTCCTGGAGGATGGCGCCGTTTGAATCCTTCACGTCCATAGGAATGCTCCTTTCAGAAATGACGACGCGCCCCGATGGGCTCAGGGCGCGTGAGAATTGTTGGCCGCTTCGTCGGCCGGCCTTGGTTAGCGCCGGCTGAGGCTGCCGAGGATGCCGCGCACCAGCGCGCGGCCGACCTGGGTCGCGACCGTGCGGGCGACCGATTTCATCGCGGCTTCCACGACCGTTTCGCGCTGGTAGCCCGAGCTGCGCGGCCGTGCCTGCTTGCCGGCCGGCGTTGCCTGATCGTCGTCACCGAATCCCGGCAGCGTCCAGCGGCTGCCGCCGCTATTGGCCTCCGTCGTCTGTTGCTCGGCCTGCGCTTGCGCCTCGGCCTGCGCGTCGGCTGCCTTCTTGGCGCGCGCCGACAGGAGTTCGTAGGCCGACTCACGATCAAAATCTTCGTCATAGAGCCCGCGGACCGGGCTGACGTCCATCACCTTCTGCCGCTCGGCCTCGGTCAGAGGACCGACGCGCGACTGCGGCGGGCGCACCAGCGTACGCTCGACCATCGAGGGGGCGCCCTTGGCTTCGAGCGTGGAGACCAGAGCTTCGCCGGTGCCGAGATTGGTGATGACGGTGGCGCAGTCGAAATCCGGGTTCGGGCGGAACGTGTCGGCGGCGGTCTTCACCGCCTTCTGGTCGCGCGGCGTATAGGCGCGCAGCGCATGCTGGACGCGGTTGCCGAGCTGGCCGAGAACCGTGTCCGGAACGTCGAGCGGGTTCTGGGTGACGAAATAGACGCCGACGCCCTTGGAGCGGATCAGCCGCACGACCTGTTCGACGCGTTCGACCAGCGCCTTCGGCGCATCGTTGAAGAGCAGATGCGCCTCGTCGAAGAAGAAGACCAGCTTCGGCTTGTCCGGGTCGCCGACTTCAGGCAGTTCCTCGAACAGCTCCGACAGCAGCCAGAGCAGGAAGGTGGCGTAGAGCCGCGGGTTCATCATCAGCTTGTCGGCAGCGAGCACCGAGATTGCGCCGCGGCCGTCATTGGTGGTGCGCATGATGTCGGAGATCTTCAGCGCCGGCTCGCCGAAGAAATGCTCGGCACCCTGCTGTTCGAGGATCAGCAGCTCGCGCTGGATCGAGCCGACCGAGGACTTGGAAATGAAGCCGAACTGGTTGGAGAGCGCGCTGGCATTGTCGCCCATGTAGTTGAGCAGCGCCTGCAGGTCCTTGAGATCGAGCAGGGGCAGTCCACCCTCGTCGGCGATCTTGAAGGCGATATTGAGCACGCCTTCCTGCGCGTCGGTCGCGTTCATCAGGCGCGAGAGGAGCAGGGGGCCCATTTCCGACATGGTGGTGCGAACGCGATGGCCCTTTTCGCCGTAGAGATCCCAGAAGATGACCGGGAATTCCTGAAACTCGTAGGGGTTCGTCGGCAGGCCGATCTGTTCGGCCCGCTTCAGGATGAAATCCTTGGCCTCGCCGATTGCGCCGATGCCGGAGAGGTCGCCCTTGACGTCGGCGCAGAAAACCGGGACGCCGGCGTTGGAAAATCCTTCGGCAAGTACCTGCAGGGTGATCGTCTTGCCGGTGCCGGTGGCGCCGGTGATCAGGCCGTGGCGGTTGCCGAATTTGAGCTCCAGATACTCGCCCTTGTTGATCGAATCATCAGGCTTGCGGCTGGTGCCGATAAAGAGCTTGCCTTCTTCCAACATGTGGGCTTCATCTCCGTTTCATCAATGAAAGCGGGCGGTTCGCAGTGTCGCGGAGGCGCGCCGTCATCGAAATGTGCCTGGATTTCTGTTATAGGTGGTGCGGTTGCGCCCGGCAACAAGGCTGTGTCCGTCCGCAGCCGGAAAGCGGCGACGTCGACGGGCCGATAGTCACTGCTCACGGCTTGTTATTTGTTGAGCGATCATTTACCTTGACGTCAACGTCAAAAATTTAATGAGGGAGTTTGTCCATGAATGAACTGGTCACGCGCGTTGCTGAGAATGTCGGCATCGAGCCGGCAACGGCCGAAAAGGCAGTCGGCATGATCCTCGGCTTTCTGCAGCGCGAAGCCGCTGACGGTCCGGTTGCTCAGATGATCGAAGCGATCCCGGGCGCGTCTGAGCTGATCGCCCAGTACAACGGCGAAGGCACCGGCGGCGGTGGCCTTCTCGGCGGCCTGATGTCGGCGATCGGTGGCGGCGGCGTCATGGCGCTCGGCCAGCAGCTGATGAGCCAGGGCCTCGGCATGGGCGAAATCACCGGGCTTGCCAAGGAAACCATCGCGTTCGCCAAGGAAAAGGCTGGCGCCGACGTGGTCGACGAAGTCGTCGCCTCGGTTCCGGGCCTCAGCCAGTTCGTCTGATACCGGCGACTCGAATCTAAAAACGAAGCCCACCGGCGTCCGCCGGTGGGTTTTTTGTTGCCTGCAGCCGCCATCAGAGTTCCGGCCTGCTTTCCCGTAGTGTCCGTCCGAGTGTGGGCGCCAGCGCGATGCAAAGAACGGCGCTGGCGCCGATAAAAGCCGCACCCGATGTCCATCCGTAGCGTTCGATCGCGGTTCCGACCGCAACGGGGCCGACGAGTTGCCCGAGATTGCTGCCCTGCATCAGCAGGCCCATCGCCATCGGCGCAAGCGCCGGACGTGGCGACAGGAGCGGAACCGACGAAATCAGCGTTGCCGGAATGAGCCCGCCGATCGCGGAAAACAAAATGCAGAGCGCCAGGACCAGATGTCCGCCCGACGGGATCAGGAAGATCCACAGCCCCGACACGCCCGTCAAAAACGCAGCGCTCGCGACCAGGCGACCACGGGCAAAGCCGCGCGACAGCAGATGGCCGGCGGCAAGATTGCCGAAGACGTTGACCAGCGTGATGATGGCGCTCAACAGCCCGACGGTTCCAAGCGAGATCTGCAGCCGCTCGATCAACAGGATCGGCAGAAAGCTCGAAAGCGTGAAGCTCATCAGGCTGTAGAGCGAAAACAGCACGAAAAGCAGAACCGGACCGCGGCTCGTCAGCGTTTCGGAGGCATCGTCCCGGAAGCGGGTGGCGACGCGGGATGTTTGCCCGGATGGCGACACGGCCAGGAAGATGGAGGCGAGGCTCGCAAGCGTGAGCAGCCCGTTGCTCCACCAGATCGCCTGCCAATCGGCAAAAGCGGGCCCTGTCAACATGGCGATCGCCATGCCCGCGGGCATGAAGCAGCTCCAGAGCGCAAAGACGAGGTTCCGGCGCTCCGACGTCACCAGGCGCATGAGGATGGCGGGACCGGCGACGACGACGAGCAGGAAGCCGAAGCCCTCGATAATGCGTGACAGAAGAAGCAGCGAAAACGCGGGGCTGGCCGCACCGGCAAAGGAGCCGAACGCCAGCAGCGCCATGCCGGCGCCGAGCAGGCGCCGGTCGCCGGCCGCCGTGACGAATGCGCCAGCCGCCATGCCCCCGACCACGCCGACGACGGCGAAAACCGAGGTGATCCAGCCGAGGGCGGAGAGGTCGAGGCCAAGATCGGATTGAAGCATGGGGCCGGCAATCAGTCCCTTGCCGACCTGCATGGCGGCGACGATGCCGGCAGCAACGACGGTCATCACCCCGGCCCAGTCGGTTCTTTCCCGAAGGAGGCTCGCTGCGATGGTCATCACGCGGGCTCCGGTACGCGCGCGCGACCGGCGACAAGCGCCGCTGCCAGTTCCGCGAGGTGGCGGCCCTGGAAGCGCGCGCCGTTCAGTTCGTTGGCGCTCGGCTGGCGGTCGCCGCCATGGCCGTTGTCGGCAAGCGTCGTGGCGCCATAGGGAGATCCGCCGGTGATTTCGTCCATGCGCATCTGGTCCTTGAAGGTGTAGGGCAGGCCGGCGATCACCATGCCGAGATGCAGCAGTACCGTATGGGTGGCGAGAATCGTCGCTTCCTGGCCGCCATGCTGGCTTCCGCTCGAGGTGAAGACGCCGCCGACGCGTCCGACCAGAGCATTTTGCGCCCAGATACCACCCGCCTGGTCGAGAAAGTTCTTCATCTGGGCCGCCATGCTGCCGAACCGCGTCGGTGTGCCGATGATGATCGCATCGTAGTCGGGCAGTTCGGCGACCGTGGCGACCGGAGCCTCCTGATCGCGCTTGTAGCCCGCCTTGACGGCAACCGCCTCGGGCACGATCTCGGGCACGCGCTTCAACGCGACGTCGGCGCCGGCGGCGCGAGCGCCCTCGGCCACGGCCTTCGCCATGGTCTCGATATGGCCGTAGGAGGAATAGTAGAGTACGAGCACCTTGGTCATTCCGCTGTCCTTTCTGGATCGCTGTTCAGGGAAAAGATGGGTGCTTTTCTTGATCTCTTGGAGTGATATAATTTTCATCAAGTTGATCTATGGAATCGATCATGCTGGATGCGCTCACCCTTGACCAGATGCGGACCTTCGTGACCGTCGCCGAAAGCGGGAGCTTCCGCGCCGCCGCCGCCAGGCTTTCACGGGTGCAATCGGCCGTCAGCCACGCCATCGCCAACATGGAGGCCGAGCTGGGCGTCGCCCTGTTCGACCGCTCGGGTCATCGGCCGGCCTTGACTGCGGAGGGGCAGGCGCTGCTTGCCAACGCCCGCGATATCCTGTTGCGGGTGGACGCGATGCGCGCCCGGGCACGCGGGCTCGGCGAAGGCATCGAGCTTGAGCTTTCGCTGGTCGTCGATACGCTCTTTCCGATCGAGACCGTCGGCCTGGCGCTGAAAGAGATGCGGGGTGCCTATCCTGATGTGTCCATCCGGCTCGCGGTCCTGCCGCTGGGTGGTCCGCTCGACGGCCTGGTCGATCGCCGCTTCACGCTCGGCATCACCGTGGGCGAGGATTTCCGCGATCCGGCGATCGCCCGCCGGGCGCTGTCGACGGTCGAGCTCGTTGCGGTCGTTGCCGCCCATCATCCCTTGGGCCTGCTGGCGGGGGGTGACGTGCTCGACAACGCCGAGCTCGCGGACCATCTGCAGATCGTCCAGTCGGATCAGTCGCAGCGCACGGTCGGTCGCGACTTCGGCGTGCTCTCGCCGCAAACCTGCCGCGTCAGCAGCCAGGATACGAAACATGCGATGATCCGCTCGGGCCTCGGCTGGGGTCGGTTGCCGTCCTGGCAGGTGGAGCGGGACCTTGCGGAAGGCCGGCTGGTGCGCATGCCGACGGCGGCCCTTGGCCGCAACAGCCAGGTGGGGGCCGAAGCCTATCTCATTCACCGGATCGACGAGCCGCTCGGGCCGGCCGCCCGCGTCTTCAGCGAGGCTCTCGCCCGGATCTGCGCCGAGGCCTAGCGTCGGCCGTTGAGTGCGAAGGCAAGCGTGAAGATCACGAGCACGATGCCCACGCCCATCGGGCCGGCGACGGGATTGATGAAGTTCATCAGCGCGCCGGTTGCGCCGGAGCCAGCGGCGCTGCCGGCGGCGTAGGCGAGCGAAAAGGCAGCACTGCCGGCAACCAGCATGCCGCCGCGGTACTCTTCTCCGAGCATGGTGAGCGCCGCCGTGTAGAGTGCGAAGCTCGCCGCACCGATAAAGGCGAAGGTCAGCAGCAGGGCGATATCGGACGACAGGAACGGCACGAGCAGATAGCCTGTGGCGGCGACGGCGGCGGCCGAAATCGCCACCCGGCGGCGCGGCAGCCGGTCGAGAAGCACGCCAATGAAAGGCTGGGCAAGCGCCGTCGGTATCGCCAGCGCCGTGACGCTCAGCGCAGCAAAGGCCTGGCTATGCCCGGTCTTGACGAAATAGACGGGCATGGCGGAGATCGCCGCGATATCGGCAAAGCCGAACATCAGCACCATGAGAATCAGCATCGGTGCCTTGCTGAAGAAGGCGAAGAGGTCGCGCGTCGAGGATGGTTCTGGCCGCGTGCGCGCGCCCATCGTCAAAAGCCCGGTGAGAAAGGCGACGAGCGCGATATAGATCGCAAGCAGCGCGAAGCCGAGACCGCCGCTTGTGCCGAGCAACGGGATCGCCAGCGGACCGGCGGCAAAGCCGCCGCACATGCCGGCGCCGTAGAGGCCGGAGACGCGCCCGCGCAACCGGTCCGGGCAGGCGGTGTTCAGCCAGGCTTCTCCCAGCATGAAGACCATGCTGACGAAGAAACCGAGGGCGAAGCGGGCGACGAACCAGATGACAAGCTCCGAGGTCGAGGCAAGCGTCGCGAGACAGACCGAGCAGCCGACGAGGCTGGCGATGATCAACTTGTCGGCCGAGGCAAGCCGCGTCAGCCGGCCGAGGAGCAAGGTCGCGACGCCGAGACCGGCGGCAAAGCCCATGGCATTGAGGCCGATCATACCAGCGGAAACGCCGCGGCTTTCGAGCGAAAGCGAGATCAGCGGATAGGTGAGCCCCTGCGCCACCGAGAAGGCGGTGACACCGAGGACGACGGCGATGATCGCCGGCCAGTCGGGTGCAAAATCGCTCGTCTGTGCCTCGTGCAATGACATCGCCCCCCTCCCTCTGATCGGTGTCCTCAAGGCGAGGTCCATAGCCTATCCGCCGCCGGCTGGAAATGGACCGGCGGCGAAATGACAGAGCGGGATGAGGAAAAGTGTAAGCGGTTTTCCGTCCCATCCCGCTCCAATCCAAGAAGGCGGGATGAGGAAAAGTGTGCGCGGTTTTCCGCCCGCATCCCGCTCCAGCCTAGAGAGTTCGTTAAGCAGCCTTGTCCCAGACCGGTGCAAGGCCTTCCGGGTTAACGATGCGGCCATCGGCGCGGGCAAGCGCGTGGATCTCGGCCATCTCGCCGTCGCCGAGCGCAAAGTCGAAGATCGCGAAGTTTTCCTTCAGGCGATCGATCGTCGCCGTCTTCGATAGCGTGATCACGTCCTTCTGTTGCACCAGCCAGCGCAGCGCGACTTGCGCGGCAGTCTTGCCGTGGCGGGCGCCGATATCCTTCAAGAGCGGATCGTTCGGCACCTTGCCGTTTGCCATCGCATAGTAGGCGGTGATCGACATGCCGTGCTTGCGCGCGGTCTGAAGCACCTTGGTCTGGTCGAGATAGGGGTGGTACTCGATCTGGTTGGTGGCAACAGGCGCGTCGCTGAGCTTAACCGCCTCTTCCATCTGCGCCGTGTTGAAGTTGCTGACGCCGATGTGGCGAACCTTGCCGGCCTTGTGCACCTCGTTGAGGGCGCCGATGCGCTCGGCCATCGGTACGTCGCTGCCGCCCGGCCAATGCAGGAGAAGCAGGTCGACATGGTCGGTCCTCAGCTTTTTCAGGCTTTCGTCGACCGAGGCAAGGAAGTCGCGATGCGCATATTTGTCGACCCAGACCTTGGTGGTGAGGAAGATGTCGGCGCGTGCGACGCCGGAAGCGTGGATGGCTTCGCCGACCTCGGCCTCGTTGCCGTAGATCTGCGCCGTGTCGACGTGGTGGAAGCCGAGCTTCAGCGCTTCCGGCAGCACGCGCAGCACGTCGGCGCCGGGCATGCGGAAGGTGCCGAAGCCGAGCGCCGGGATGTTGGCACCGTTGGAATTGACGGAATGCATCGTGAGTAGCTCCTTGTACTGGGTATGTCGTAAGTGGCGCGCCCGGCCGCATGGCCGGGCGAAAAGGAATGATCCTATAGGTGGCTCTGAAGTGCCGCTGTTCAAGCCGGTTGGTAGGACGCACCCGCGCGACGATCAAGGGCACCGCTCAGGAGCGTGAGCAGCAGGGCTGCGGCGACGAGCAGGGCGCCAACGACGGGCGTCATGCCAAGGCCGAGCGGTGAAGCAACGATCACGCCACCGAGCCAGGCACCGACGGCGATGCCGAGGTTGAAGGCCGCGATGTTGAGCGCCGAGGCGACATCGACGGCGCCCGGACGATGCTGCTTGGCAAGCTGCACCACATAGAGCTGCAGGCCCGGCACATTGGCGAAGGACAGGAAGCCGAGGGCGGCAAGCGTCACCAGCGTCATCACCGGCGACGGCGCCGTGAAGGTGAAGAGCACGAGCACGGCCGCCTGTGCCAGGAACAGGCCGACAAGCGCCTTCACCGGGTCGCGGTTGGCGATCTTGCCGCCGGCAATGTTGCCGATGGCGATGGCGACGCCGTAGAGCACCAGGATCAGGCTGACGGCGCTTTCCGAAAAGCCGGTGATGTCCTGCAGGATCGGCGCCAGGAAGGTAAAGGCGACGAAGGTGCCGCCATAGCCGAGCGCGGTCATGGCGAAGACGATCAGCAGGCGGCCGGAACCGAGCACGCGGACCTGGTCGATGAGCCTGGCCGGCGGGGCCTTGGAGAGCGTGTTCGGCAAAAGGGTGGCGATCGCGACAAGAGCGATGACGCCGAGACCGGTCACGGCCCAGAAGGTGGCACGCCAGCCGAAGGTCTGCCCGATCCAGGTGCCGAGCGGCACGCCGGTGACGATCGCGACGGTCAGGCCCATGAACATCATGGCAATGGCCGAGGCCCGGCGGTCTTCGGGAACGAGATCGGCGGCAATGGTCGAGCCGACCGAGAAGAACACGCCGTGGGCAAAGGCGGAAATGACGCGGGCGACGAGCAGCGGTTCATAGCTCGGTGACATGGCTGCGGCGGCATTGCCGACGATGAACAGCGCCATCAGGCCAATCAGCAGCGGCTTGCGCTCGATCCGGCCGGTGAGCGCGGTCAAGACCGGCGCGCCGAAGGTGACGCCGAGTGCATAGACGCTGACGATCAGGCCGGCGAGCGGCAGGGTGACGTTGAGGTCGGTGGCGACCGTCGGCAAGAGGCCGACGATCACGAATTCCGTGGTTCCGATCGCATAGGCCGCGATCGTCAGCGCAAGAATGGCAATGGGCACGACAAGACCTTTCCCACCCGGCTGGGAGAACCGGGCGTGTGGGTTGTTGTTGAAGTCGGGCGGAATATGAGCCTTTGCACTCCGCAAGATAATACGCATAATCGGACAAGAGGTTGTGAATTCAGTTCAAAGGTGCTGCATGGACAACAGGGCGGGAGAGATGGAGGTCTTCGTGGCCGTTTCGGAGACGAGCAGCTTTTCCGCTGCCGCGCGGCGATTGAAACTGTCGCCTTCTGCCGTCAGCAAGCTGGTGACCCGTATCGAAGATCGATTGGGCACGCGCCTGCTCGTGCGCTCGACCCGGACGCTGCAATTGACACCCGAAGGTGAGGTCTATTTCCAGCGGGCGCAGCGGATCCTCGGAGACATCGCCGAGACCGAGCATGTCGTTGCCGCCGGCGGACGCATGGCGCCGCGCGGGCTTTTGCGGGTGAACGCCGCCGTCGGCTTCGGCGAGCGCTACATCATGCCGCTCGCGCCGGAGTTCCTCGCGCGCTACCCGGAAGTCCAGCTCGACCTGACGCTGACCGACAGCATGATCGATGTCGTCGGCGAGCGAACGGACGTGGCGATCCGCACAGGACCGCTGCGTGATTCATCGCTGAAGGCGCGCAAGCTGATGGACACCCGCCCGGTTGTGATCGCCTCGCCCGCCTATCTGGAAAAGCATGGGGTTCCGCAGAGCCCCGACGACCTCGACGGCCACAATTGCATTCGCTTCAATTTTCGCCGCAGCGTCGACGAATGGGCGTTTCGTGGGCCGGGTCAGTCTCAGGTGGAGCACCGCACGGTCTTCGGCAACATGCAGGTTTCGAGCGGCTCGATCGTCCGCCAACTGTGCCTTGCCGGCGTCGGTATCGGCCGCATCGGGCGGTTCCATGTCGAGCCGGATTTCGAGGCCGGCACCCTTGTGCCGCTGCTCGAAGACTATCGGTCGGGTGAAATCGAGACGGTCTACGCCGTCTATGCCGGCCATGAGCATCTGGCGGCCCGGATCCGCGCTTTCATCGATTTCCTGGCCGAACGCATGTAACGCCGGCTGGCGCTACGCCTTTACGGCGACGATGAAGAATCTTGGGAAACGCAGAAGAACCTTGCCGTCGCCCATGGCCGGATAGGCAGCCCGGATCCGTTCCGTATAGGCGGCTGTAAACGCGTCACGCCTGTCGTCCGGCAAGGCGTCGAGATAGGGACGCAGGCCCGTGCCTTTCACCCATTCGACGATTGCTTCTGCATTGGCGAGGCGATGATGGTAGATCGTATGCCAGACCTCGATATTGGCCGTCCGCGGCGCCAGGCATTCGACATAGGTTGCCGGGCCGGGCATGGCATTGCGGCGGATCGTCTTGTCCGCGAAGGCGTCCGCAAAAGCCGGGCTGCGCGCGGTCTCCTCCATCAGCAGATGGCTCGGCTCGCCAAGGTTGTCGGGCATCTGCACCGCGAGCGTGCCACCCGACGCGAGGGCTGCCATCAGTCTTTCGAAGATGGTGAGGTGGTTCGGAAGCCATTGGAAGACGGCGTTGCCGTAGAACAGCGAAGCGCCGGCCGGGGGGACCCAGTTCGCGAGATCCGCCTTCTCGAAGGTGATGCCGGGCAGTCGCTTCGCCGCCGCAACGAGCATGTTCTCGTCGCTGTCGAGGCCGGAAAGCGTGGCCCAGGGAAACCGGTCGCGGATGAGCTCGGTGGAGTTGCCCGGGCCGCAGCCGAGGTCGAAGGCAACGCCTTCAGGCAGGTCGGGCACTTGGGCGAGGAGGTCTCTGGCTGGTCGGGTGCGTTCGTCTTCGAACTTCAGATACTGCGCGGGCGACCAGACCATGGAGAACTCCTTCAGATACCGAATTGCAGACTTTCGAGAGAGCGCAGGATCAACGCCGGCCCGTGATCGCGATATTCGTCGGGCATGTCTGCCCGATTGATCCACACGGTGCGGAAGCCGAATTTTGTCGCCCCCGCAATGTCCCAGCGGTTCGACGACTGGAAGGACACCGCGTGCGGGTAGAGCCGATAGCTGGTGGTAACGAGATCGTAGACGGCGGGCGCCGTCTTGAACGCCTTCACCGCGTCGACCGAAAAAACGTCGTCAATGACGATATCGAGCGCCGCGTTGCGCACGGCGGACGCGAGCATCGCCGGCGAGCCGTTGGAGAGGATGGCGATCCGTGCGCCGCGCTCCTTGAGTCCTTTCAGAACCGCCGGCACCTCCGGATAGCAGTCGAGCGTCCAATAGGCGTCGAGCAACCGCTTGCGAAGCTTGGGGTCGGCGGATGGAAAACGCGCGAAAGCGTAATCGAGTGCCTGTTCGGTCAGTTTCCAGAAATCCTGATAGCTGCCCATCAACGAGCGCACCCAGGAATATTCAAGTTGCTTGGCCCGCCAGAGTTCGGAGAAAGCCTGACCATCGGGGCCGATCTCCTCGGCGTGGCGCCTGACGGCCGCATGCACGTCGAAGAGCGTGCCGTAGGCGTCAAACACATAGGCCGCGTGGGACATCGTTTCCTCCCGTCTGTTGTCTTCGGTACTGGCATGACACGGCACCATGGCCTCGTCAAAGCCCATCCGAAAACAAAGGCTTACAGCATCATGCCCGATCGGGCAGCCCACTGTCACCGTTCTTGACGCGGATCATGTCAAATATTTGTGCATCGCACAACGGCGGGCCGTGCGATCCGAAGTTTCTTGCTTCAGCTCTTGGCCGGTTTCCAGACTTTCGCCGGGAAACGCAGCGCCTGCTTGGCGAGCTTGCCCTTGAGCCCGATCGCCGTGTCGCAAAGGTTGACGACGTGCCGGTTCGGCTTGGCCTCCGGGCGAAGCGCATGCAGAGCCGCGGCCGCCTCTTCCGGCTGCATGTAGCGCGCCAGAATGCCGAGGGTGAGTGCGGTCGCCCGTCCGATGCCGCGCAAGCAATGGACGAGCAGATGTGCGTCTTCCGGCAAGCGGTCGACGAAAGCGAAGGCCGCGTCGATCGCCTCCGGGCGGGCCGCATCCGGTTCGTCCGGATCGGTGGTGTCGCCGAAATAGAGCTCCAGGTGACGCTCCGGCGGCAGTTCGATCATCGACAGAAGCCGGCTGCCGGGTGCGCGCATGGAGATCAGATGCGTCGGCGCCCAGAGCGCGCGATTGTGCCGCGCTTCGGTCTGCGAGCTGACGATGACCCGGATGGGCCAGCCGGCCGGATGCGCCGGATTGGTGTTGAGGATGGGATGGTAAAGTTCATCCGCAGTAACGGCTGCCGCAAGCGCCATGGCGGGACCTCGCTCGTGATTCTTCAGCGCGGATTTTGCCCTGAAACCTGTCCGGGCTTAAGGGCAAAATCTTGCGGAGAGGCGAAAAGCTGTGGCTGGAACGGGATCAGCCCGGGTTGATATAGCGCTTCGACCAGCGTGACGGCACGAGAATGGTGGCCAGCGTGAGCCCGGTGCTGAGTGCGAAGGACGCCCAGAGCGATGCCGGGCCGAAATGGCGCTGCAGCACCGCGCCGGCGACCGCGCCCGAAAACATGCCGAGCCAGGGCACGATCTGCATGAGCCATTGACGGTTGGTGTTGCCGAGCAGCCAGCGGCCGAGGCCGCGCCCGAAACGAGAAAGGGCGCCGGTGACATAGGTGAGTCCGATCGGCAGGCCCTCGATGTGCTCGACGGCGGCATTGACCAGGCCCATGGCAAGCACGATGCCGTAGAAATAGAAGGGCCGCGGCATCGAGGTTCCGAAGCCGGCGCAGAGCATCAGGACGAGACTGACCATCGAGAGGACGCCGACGACGCCGAGGCGTGCGGCCGCGATCACGCCGAGCGCGTTGCCGATGATGAACGCGCCGAGCGCGCCGACGAGCAGCAGGGCGCCGGTCAAATCGCCATCGCCGAGCGCGATCGCCGCCCGGGTCGTGTTGCCGCTCATGAAGGAGACGAAGTCGCCGATGCTCAAGAGCCCGATCGCGTCGGTCATGCCGGCGAGAAACGAGATCGTGGCGGCGACGGCCAGCGCCGTGCCGGTGCGCTGCCGCTTGATCAGTCTTCGCCGTCTCGCAATGGTCATCTGCCTTGCCCCCGATTGGGGACAAGGCTAGCGCATGCGGATGGTGAGTCGGAATGGGGGCTCGTCATATTGCCTGCCGGACGTGGTCTTCCCGGCGTGCCGCGGTCGCTCAGAACCGCGTGATGACGCTGATGCCGAGGTCGGTCGCGCGGTCCATGGCGGTGAGGGCAGGGATGGCCTCTGCGAGTGAGATCTCCCGGCCGATCAGTTGCTGCGGCTTCAGCTTGCCGTCGGCGATCATCGCCAGCATGGCGTCGTAGCGCCAGGCCTGCATGCCGTGACTGCCATAGATCTCGAGCTCGTGGCCGATCACCTGTGCCATCGGGATCTGCGGCGTCGCCTGGTCGCCGAGCATCAGCCCGACCTGGACGTGGCGCCCGCGCCGGCGCAAGTTCTTGATCGAGTTGAAGCAGGTGACGGGATTGCCGAGCGCGTCGATCGACACATGTGCGCCGCCGCCGGTGAGGTCCTTTACTGCCGCTGCCACGTCCTCGACGTCGCGGCCATTGATGACAGCGACCGCGCCGATTTTCCGCGCGAAGGCGAGCTTGTCTTCGGCAATATCGATCGCGATCGGCTGGGCACCGAGGGCGGCGGCGATCATGATGGCCGAGAGGCCTACGCCGCCGCAGCCATGCACCGCCACCCACTCGCCGCCCTTGACCTTGGCCTGGTCGGCGATGGCGCGGAACGACGTTGCGAAGCGACAACCGAGGCTCGCAGCCGTGGTGAAGTCCATGCTTTCAGGTAGATGCACGAGGTTCTGGTCGGCAAAGTCGAGCGCCACATATTCGGCGAACGAGCCCCAATGGGTAAAGCCCGGCTGGAACTGTGCCTCGCAGACCTGCTGGTTGCCCGAGCGGCACTCGCCGCAGCGACCGCAGCCGGAAACGAAGGGCACGGTGACCCTCTCGCCGACCTTGTAGCGCATGACGCCGCGGCCGGTTGCGGTGACGACGCCCGCCAGTTCGTGGCCCGGCACATGCGGCAGGCGGATATCGGCGTCGTGGCCCATCCAGCCGTGCCAGTCTGACCGGCAGAGCCCCGTTGCCTCGACCTTGATCACCACGCCGTTTTCCGTCGGCGTCGGATCTGGAAGTGTGCGAATTTCCGGCGTCTTCTCGAAGGCGTCGTAATACATCGCTTTCATCGGGCCGCTCCTTGCAATGCGGGTGGGGCGCGGCCGTCGATGTGCCGCGCCATGAGATATTCGTCGACCTCTTCGTCCCCGTCGAGCATACCGCCCGGTACGTGGCCGATCCTGTGGAACCCTTCGCGCTCGTAGAAGCGGATGGCCGGCTCGTTATCGGCGCGAACGACGAGTTCGAGCAATCGGATGCCGGTCGATCGGGCATGATCCGTCAGCTGTGCGAGAAGCTGCCGCGCAACACCCGACCCACGTGCTTCATCGCGCACATAGACCATGATGATCGTTCCGCGGTGCGCCAACCGGCTCGCGCGCTCGCGCATCAGCCCCATGATCCCGAGCGGCTGGTCGCCTTCGAGCGCGACAAAGACGGTATTGGCGGTCAACCGCGCCCGCCATTCCTCCGTCGAAAGCCGCTCCCAGTCGGCCGCGGTCGAGGCGAAGGCCTGCGGCTCGCGGGTGAGCGCTTCCAGCCTGATGCTGCGGAAGATGTCGACGTCATCGGGATCGAGATGTTTGATGCGCACGGTTCCTCGCTTTCTGTCTGGATGAGACTAAGCGAGAGGCCGGCCCGGTGCCAGAATGGCCCCCATGACATTTTTTGATATACCCATTCACCACGATGCTGTTTTTTCGGGCTATGCCGAAGAACGAGAACAAAAAACTTCAAGGAGACGCAGATGGCCGTCGATACATCCCCCCGCTCAGTGACCTGGACCTATGTCGATGGTGAATGGCTCTCCGGCAACCCGCCGCTGATCGGCCCGACCTCGCACGCGATGTGGCTGGGCTCGACGGTGTTCGACGGCGCCCGTGTGTTCGACGGTGTCGCTCCCGACCTCGACCTGCATTGCCAGCGCGTCAACCGCTCGGCGACCGCACTTGGCCTGAAGCCGACGATGGCGGCGGAAGAGATCGAGGCGCTGACCTGGGAAGGCGCCAGGAAGTTCGACGGCAAGACCGCGCTTTATGTGAAGCCGATGTACTGGGCAGAGCACGGCTCGGCCGGTGTCGTCGCCATCGATCCGGAATCGACACGCTTCGCGCTCTGCCTGTTCGAGGCGCCGATGGGCAACGGCCACGGCGGCTCGTCGCTGACGCTGTCGCCCTTCCGCCGGCCGACGCTGGAATCGATGCCGACCGACGCCAAGGCCGGCTGCCTCTATCCGAACAACGCGCGCATCCTGACCGAAGCGCGTTCCCGTGGTTTCGACAATGCGCTTGTGCGCGACATGCTCGGCAACATCGCCGAAACCGGCTCCTCCAACGTCTTCCTGGTCAAGGACGGAGTCGTCTTCACGCCGGCCGCCAACCGCACCTTCCTGGCCGGCATCACCCGCTTCCGCGTGATGACGCTGCTGCGCGAAGCCGGTTTCGAAGTCGTTGAAGCGACGCTGACGATGGCGGACTTCGAAGCGGCCGACGAGATCTTCACGTCCGGCAACTATTCCAAGGTGCTGCCCGTGACGCGTCTCGAAAGCCGAGACCTGCAGGCCGGTCCGGTCGCTGCCAAGGCCCGCGATCTCTACATGGAGTGGGCGCACGCGGCGCGCGACATCTGAGCGTCAACGCCGGCGCTAGAGCGCCGTGCGTTCATACGAACGCACAAAGGACGCTCTAGCACTTTGATTCTAGAGCGTCTTTCCGGCGGTAGGTGATTCCACTTGAAGGCAGGATGCTCTAGAGCAAGGCGCCGGCAGTCTCCGCCCAGCGATTGAAGAAACGGACCATCTCGGGCGCATGCTCGGGATCATCAGCAAGCTCGGCAAGCTCCGTCAGCCGGTGGATTCCGCAGAGCACGAGAATACGCTTCCGATCGAGCGCCCGCCCGGTCAGCCGTTCGTAATGCGTGACGATCCGTTCGGTTAGGTCGCTTGAGATCAGGTTCGAATAGATGAATTCGCGGTGCAGCGGGCCGATGCCGCTGTCGGCAAAGTCGTAAATGCCGTTCAACTCTTGCCGGGCATGGTCGAAGGCCATGTTCCAGCCGTGGCCGTCGAAGAAGCCGTAGGTCAAGCCGTATGGGTCCGGCGGCAACGCTTCGAACGCCGCGATCGTCGTCTCCGCCAGCAGCCGGTGTTCGGCGGGCACAACCGGCAGAGCCTTCGCCGTGATCTCCGGAGGTGACAGCCAGGCTTCGAGCGCACCGGCGCCGGCGGCCGTCATCGCCCCATCGTCAAGCGCGTGGATCTCGGCATAGAACTGAGCGAGCTTTCGCGCGAGCCGCTCGCGCGCCGCCTCCGGAAGAACCGCGTAGGCATCGGGGGGAAGGTGCTCGCCCTTCAGCTTTCCGTGCACGGAAAACAGCGGCGGCCCGACGTGCAGCGTGAGGTCCGGCACCGGCATCGCGACGGCCGGGCGGATGCGTGCAAGCAGGGCCGCCTCCTTGACCAGCGCCGCACGGGCAACGTCGTGGCGTGGAAACTTGAAGATCAGGCGATCATCGACATCCACGGCGACAGAATGCCAGCCGGCGGTTGCGAGCGTGAAGGATGCGCCCTCAAGGTCTGGATAGACACGGATGATCGTCTGGCGCAGGCTGTCGAGCGGCGGGCTTTCCATCGGCGCTTGTATGCTCCCTCCAGGCAGGTCAGCCGGTCGCGCCGCGATAGGCCATGCGCGTATAGCTGTCGCCCGCGGCCAGTTCGTCGAGCATCTGCCGGATGCGTTTCTGGCGCGTCTCGGGCTTCTTCGCCCTGCTGATCCAGCCAAGATAATCGTTGCGCTGATAGGCCGGCCGCGCCGCATAGGCGTTTTCGAGGCCGCGCTCGGCCAAGAGCCGCGCGATTTCTTCGGGCATCGGTTGCAGCGGACGTGTCAGGCTCGTCGCTTCGTTCATGGTCTACGGTGCCTTGGTTGGAACGGTGATGTTGATCGTGTCGGGCGTCAGTTCGCCGCCGAGCTCGACGGTCTTCTTCTGCTTGTCGAAGACGCAGATCTGGGTCACGGCGGTGTCGGATCCCTTGGGCGTGCCGATCACCAGCGCCAGGCCGAAGCTTTCCGAGCCGAAGGGATCGACAACGGCGCTTGCCTTTTCGAGTGAGCTGGCGGCTGCCAGGCACGTCTGCGAAACCTCGGCCCGGAACGTCTCCCATGCATCGCCCGAGGAGGCGGCCGCGCTGGACGCGACAAGCACCGTGGCCGCAGTGAAGGTGAGGGCGGAGGCGAAGTGGTGTGTCATGGTCGATACCTTATGCATGGTTGTATTGATTGCCAAGCTGCAAGCAAACCGTGGCATGAATGTGCTCGAAAGTGTCATGCTTTCAAAATGATGTTGAAAGTATATTCCGTGGGTTGAGGAAAAATTGGCATTGCATCGGTTGCCTCCATGGGGGTCGGTGCCTATGTTCCCGCTCACGGATTTCCCGACGAAATTCCATGCCAAGAGGAGATGCCCACATGGCTTTCGAATTGCCGAACCTTCCCTACGACTACGATGCGCTGGCGCCCTACATGTCGCGCGAGACGCTCGAGTACCACCACGACAAGCACCACCTGGCTTACGTGACCAACGGCAACAAGCTTGCTGAAGAGGCCGGCCTCTCCGACCTGTCGCTGGAGGAAGTCGTCAAGAAGTCCTACGGCACCAATCAGCCGCTGTTCAACAATGCCGGCCAGCACTACAACCACATCCACTTCTGGAAGTGGATGAAGAAGGGCGGCGGCGGCACCAGCCTGCCGGCCAAGCTCGACGCGGCCATCAAGTCCGACCTCGGCGGCTACGACAAGTTCCGCGCCGATTTCATCGCCGCCGGCACCGGCCAGTTCGGCTCGGGCTGGGCCTGGCTCTCGGTCAAGAACGGCAAGCTCGAAATCTCCAAGACCCCGAACGGCGAAAACCCGCTGGTGCACGGCGCCTCGCCGATCCTCGGTGTCGATGTCTGGGAACACTCCTACTATATCGACTACCGCAACGCCCGTCCGAAGTACCTCGAAGCCTTCGTCGACAGCCTGATCAACTGGGACTACGTGCTCGAAATGTACGAAGCGGCTGCCAAGTAAGCGGCCTGCATTCGATGCATGACCTTTGGACCCGGCGCTTGCGCCGGGTCTTTTCGTCTGGGGCGCGGACGGAGACGCGCGGCCTCAGGCACCCGTCGGTGGCGTCTGCCAACCGCTGACCCAGAGTTCCCTGAGGTGATTTCCCTCGCCGGGAAAATAGGCGTCCGCCGCTTCGCAATGCTCGACGCGGTCGGCCCGGAAGTTGCGGATTGCCTGCCTGAGTTCGCACCAGGCAACGATGTTGGCGGTTTCCGAATAGTAGATCAGCGCCACCGGGCGGATCATGCGTTCCGTCGCGCGGCCGAGTTCGTCACGATAGTCGAGTTCGAGCTTCTGCTCGTCGCGGATCGCCCGGCGCACCAAAGCGAGATCGATGCCGGCGGGCGAGGGGGCGACGGTGCCCCAGGCGTGCAGGGCCTGCGAACGAAAGGCCAATCTCAGCGGTCCGGGCACGGCGGCGGTGATCTTCTGGTTGACGCGGCCGGCCGCCGCCTTCAGCTCTTCATCGCCGGTTCGCGCGAGCAATGCCAAAGCGACGGCGATCGCCTCCGTTTCCTCGATCGAGAACATCAGCGGCGGCAGGTCGAAGCCGGGCCTGAGGATATAGCCGATGCCGCGGCCGCCTTCGATCGGCACGCGCATCGCCTGCAGCGCTGCGATATCGCGATAGATCGAGCGGACCGTCACCTCAAGCGTCTCGGCCATTTGCGCGCCCGTCACGGGCTTTCGCGCAAGCCTGAGGATCTGGATGATCTCGAAAAGCCGTGCCGCCTTGCGCATCGAAAACCGCTCCCCTCGTCAACGCTCCTGACACTACCTTGTCAGTTGCCCAGATTTATACCATCAGCCAACGGATTGAAAAAACAGCAATTCGTCTTGAGAAATCAAAACCGGGACGACGGACAACTGACATGACCTACACGGAAAATCTCTGGCTCTTCTTCACCCTTCTATTCGGCATCATCATCGTGCCGGGCATGGATATGGTCTTCGTTCTGGCGAATTCGCTGACGGGAGGGCGGGCGTCCGGGCTGTCGGCGACGGCCGGCATCATGGCGGGCGGCGTGCTGCACACGCTTTATGCGGCGCTCGGCGTCAGCGTCATCCTGCATCTGGTGCCCGGTCTCTTCAATGTGCTGCTCATTGCCGGGGCGGCCTATATCGCCTGGATCGGCTTTTCGCTGGTCAAAAGCTCGATCACCATCGGCGGCATCGAAGGCTCAGGGCGGCTGTCGCGCTGGGCAAGCTTTCGCCAGGGGGCGCTGACGAGCCTGATGAACCCGAAGGCCTATCTTTTCATGCTGGCCGTCTACCCGCAATTCCTCAAGCCGCAGTTCGGACCGATCTGGTCGCAGGCCCTGGTTATGGCCGCGATGATCGCGACGACGCAGCTTGCGGTCTACGGTGGCCTTGCCCTTGCCGCCGGCCGCGGCCGCGATTTCCTGGTCGGGAGCCCCGGGGCGACCGTATGGATCGGCCGGGCCGCCGGCGCCGTGCTCGTCCTGGTCGCGGCCTTCACGGTGTGGCAGGGCTGGACAATGCAGTGAAGCCGTCCTGGTTTTCGGGAAGTATAAACATGAATACTAAAGTCATGTTATAGGCGATGCCTGTCGAAATCCCGGAATTGCGGTGTTCGACGGAAATTTCTCTGTGCTAACAAGCACATCAAATAAATGTTACTTCCGTCGAATACTCAAGGTGACATCATGCCGGCGCATTGGGCATGAAGGCCAGGCAGCAGATTCGCCGAATAGATTTCATTGACCGGGAGATCCTGATGAAAATACGCGCACTCCTATTGGCCGCCGCTCTTGCGGGTCTGGGTGTTACCGCCGTGACCGCAGCCGACGAGCCGCAGGTGGTTCGTCAGCAACTGATGAAAAAGGTGGGTGCGGCGACCGGCGCGCTTGCCGGCATCGCCAAGGGTGAGAAACCCTATGACGCCGAGGTCGTCAAAGCGTCGCTGACGACGATCAGCGAAACGATAAAGACCTTCCCTGACCATTTCCCGGCCGGATCAGAAGCGGGGCATGAGACCGAGGCGAGCCCGAAGATCTGGGAAAACATGGATGACTTCAAGGCCAAGGCCGCCAAGCTCGGCACTGATACCGCGACGGTCCTGGCTCAGCTTCCAGCCGACCAGGCTGCCGTCGGCGCTGCCCTCGGCGGCATCGGCAAGGATTGCGGCAGCTGTCATGAGAGCTACCGCCTGAAGAAGGATTGAGCGGCGGCGACGTCGCGTCACGTTGAGACGGGAGGCACGCGACTTCGAGCCGCGTGCCTCCATCTGTATTTGGGGACAGCCTGCCTGTAGCAGGGCATGAGGGTGACAATGGGTCGTCGGACGAGGAAGCTGATTTCGGGTCTTGTGATGCTGGGCGTGGTCGGCGGCGCGGCCTTCTGGTGGCTGACGAAGCCGGCACCCTGGAGCCCGTCCCACTGGGAGGGGCTCGGAGAGCCCGATCTCGCCAACGGCGAACAGGTCTTCTGGGCGGGCGGCTGTGTGAGCTGTCATGCAAAAAAGGGCGCCGAAGGCGACGCGCGTCTCGTGTTGTCCGGCGGCGCACCGCTGAAGAGCCCCTTCGGTACCTTCCACGCGCCGAACATCTCCTCCGACGAAACCGCCGGCATCGGGACATGGACGCTCGCCGAATTCGGCAATGCCATGACCCGCGGCGTCGGGCGCAATGGCGAGCATCTCTACCCGTCGTTCCCCTACGGCTCCTATGCGCGCATGACGGCGAAGGACATCAACGACCTCTGGGGCTTCATGAAAACCCTGCCGAAGAGCGCCGAGGTGGCGCCGCCGCACGAACTGCCGTTCCCCTACAACATGCGCGTGGCCCTGGGCGGCTGGAAGCTCCTGTTCCTGACCGACAAGCCGCGCGCCTCAGTGGACGCCGGCGACCCGAAACTCGCCCGTGGCCAGTATCTCGTCGAGGGGCCGGGCCATTGCGGCGAATGCCATACGCCGAGGAACGCGCTCGGCGGCTTCGAGCCGGATCAATGGCTGGCGGGCGCTGCGAATCCGGAAGGCGAGGGACGCATTCCCGACATCACGCCGGGCTCCAAGAGCATCGGCGGCTGGAGCGCTTCGGACATTGCCTCCTATCTGGAGACCGGCTTTACGCCGGAATTCGATTCCGTCGGTGGTTCGATGGTCGAGGTGCAGAAGAACATGGCGAAGCTGACGCCTGCCGACCGCGAGGCGATCGCCGCCTATCTCAAGGCGGTGCCGGCACTCTGACGCTTGATCTTCTCGGCAAGGCGCGCTCAACTCGGCTTCACAGCGAGGAGAGAGTTTGAATGCGCCCACACGAAACCGTGCCCTACGACCAGTGGATCGAACGCAGCCCTGAGGAGATGGTGACCCGCGCCGCCGACTTCTATGAAGAGGTCAATCGTCGTCGCACGACGCGCTATTTCAGCAATCGCCCGGTGCCGCGCGGGGTAATCGAAACCTGTCTTAAGGCGGCGGGCACGGCGCCGAGCGGGGCCAACCATCAGCCGTGGCACTTCACCGTCATCGAGAGCGCCGCGATCAAGGCCGAGGTGCGTCACGCGGCGGAGGAGGAAGAGCGCATCTTCTATCGGGAGAAGGCGCCGCAGGAATGGCTCGACGCGCTGGCGCCGCTCGGCACCGATGAGGACAAGCCTTTCCTCGAGACCGCTCCCTACCTGATCGTCGTCTTCTCGCAGAAGCGCGGCGGCCCCAATCCGGGCGATCTGAAAAAGAACTACTACATCAACGAAAGCGTCGGCATCGCCACCGGCATCCTGATCACGGCGTTGCATCATGCAGGCGTTGCGACACTGACCCATACGCCGGCTCCGATGAACTTCCTCAACGAGATCTGCGGCCGGCCGGACAGTGAAAAGCCGTTCCTGATCCTGGTGGTCGGCTATCCGGCGCTTGATGCCACCGTACCGGTTGCCGGCAAGGTGAAGAAGCCGCTCGACCAGATTTCGAACTGGCTGTAGGGGCCGAAAACCCGGGAGCTTTTTTCTGTCCGGAGTGGCCCCCTCGTGGTCGGTGGCCTACCCGATGCTCGCGCTTTCGTTCACCTGATGCTCTCGTCCGTAGAGCGCGAGAAAACCGTCGAGCTCCGGTGAGCCGAGGCCGAGGCCATGCAGGATCTCGCCGGTAAAACTGATCGGTGCGGTGCCGGCGGCGGTAACGACATGGCCGCTGCGCAGCGCCTGCGGCTGATTGCGATAGTGCGAACCGCCACGATAGCCGCGCAGCGCTGCAAGGCTTTCGGCGCTGTTGCCGGTGTGGTCGACACCATCCAGAATACCGCATGCTGCAAGAGCATGGACGCCGCCGCAAATGGCCGCGACCACGCGCTTGTTGCGGTCGAAGGCGCGGATCGTCGAGGAGAGATCAGGAGCCTCATTGGTCTCCCAGACCGCGCCGCCGCAGATCACCAGCCCGTCGAAGCCGGCCGGATCGAGGGCATCGACGGAGAGATGCGCCGAGACGTCAAGGCCGCCCATCGAGGTGACGCGCGCGCCGTCGGCGGTGGCAACCTCGATATCGACGCCGAGATGGGTGCGCGCCGCCGCCATCAACAGCGCACATTCCCAATCGGCAAAGCCCTCGCACAGTACGATTGCAAGACGCATCGGCGACTCCTCAGCCAAGCTTCTGCATATAGCGCATGCCGGTCACCGGGCGAGGGACGAAGCGTTCGGATTCGTAGAAATGGTGTGCCTGGAAGTTGCCCGTGGCGGCGCTGACCGAAAGGAAGTCGCAGCCGGCCATCTTCGCCTGCTCGCGCGCCTTGGCAACGAGGTGGCGGCCAATACCGGTGCCCCGGCTTTCAGGGCGAACGAAGAGGTGGTGCAGTTCCATGCCGCGCGCGCCTTCGGCAGCCCGGTAGATCGGCACCAGGATCGCGTAGCCGATCAGCCGGTTGCCTGCCTCGGCGACGAGCGCCGTGATCCAGGGCGTGCGGCCGAAGAGGTCGCGCTCGAGCTGTTCCGGCGTGATTGGTGCTGCGTCGCCGTGATGGGCCGAGAGTTCGGCGATCATGTCGCGCAGCTCCGGCAGGTCGCGCTGCTTGGCGCATCGGATGGTGACCATCGGCGGCCGCGTCGACGGGACGGGATGAAGGGAAGGGATGGCGGTCTGTAGCATGTCTCGGCTCCTCGGGTTTTCTCGCCATCAGGAGCCGGAAAAACAAAAGCCGCCTGATGGCGGCCTTGTTGAATATGATCAGCAGGCCGCTCCTATCGGAACAGCCAAAAATACGCGCGGCAAATGGGTGCGTTCTTGATCATGGGCGCTAGATTGTTCGTTTTCGCGACTTTGTCAACGGGGATTTTTAACCGTCGATCGCAGCACGCCTTCCTTGGCCCGAAGTCTCAGTGCTCGCTCTCGCACATCGAATGGTCGGCGAGCGCCCGGATCACATAGCAGTCGCCGACGGTGTGGTTGCCGTCGCAGGCGACGATGCGTTCCAGTTCCTGCTCCAGCTTCCTCAGGCGCGCGATCTTCTCGCGCACCGTTGCCAGGTGCTCGCTGGCGATGCGGTCGGCTTCGCCGCAAGGTCGCTCCGGATGCTGGCTGAGGGCGAGCAGGTCCTTGATCGAATCGATCGACAGGCCGAGGTCGCGCGCATGGCGGATGAAGGCCAGCCGTTCCAGTTCGCTTCTTTCGTAGCGGCGTTGGTTGCCTTCCGAACGCTCAGGCGCTGCGATTAGTCCCATCTGCTCGTAATAACGGATCGTCGGGATTTTGACGCCGGTGCGCCGGGAGAGATCGCCGATGGAATACATGTTCGCCTCAAACCTATAGCTTCTGGAGCAATAGATAGTTGCGTGCTGTCCTGTGTCAATGGCCGGCGTGAGGGAGGGGCCGTATCGGCCCCTCCCGAATGCAACCGCAAGCAAATTGCGGTCGGGCCTAGCCGTGCTCCGTGCCGAGGAATGAGAGCAGGACCTCGTCGAAGAGATCGCTTTCTTCCAGCTGCGGCGTATGCCCGCTGTTCTCGAAGATCCGCACCGTCAGGTCCGCGAAATCGTCTCGATAGTCGTCCCAGGCGAAGGCCGGAGCGACGAGATAGTCCGACCGTCCAAGCGCAAGCAGCACAGGCGCTGCCAGCCTGTCCAAACCCTTGCGGACATCGATATCGCGAAAGACCTCTCCCCAGAGATGATCGAAGACCGGGTTGTTGACGGTAACATATTGCCAAAGCGGTGCGGCGTCGAAGTCCGGCTGATGCCAGCTCTTCGCGCCAAGCCGGATCAGCAGCGATTTGAAACGCTCCTCCGGCCGCGCGGCAATGTCGTCGCCAAGCCTCGCCATCTCCCGCGCGAAGATCGCCTTGCGCGCGGGCGAAACGGTTTCTTCCCAGATCCGGTCGGCGAGCGCCATGTGGCGGGCCGAATGGCTCGGGCCGGTGCCGACCATGATCACGTGGCTGACGCGCTCCGGGTGCCGCTTGGCATATTCGAGCGCCATGTAGCCATGGCCGGAATGGCCGAGGATCGCAAAATGTTCGAGGTCGAGATGCGCCCGCAATCGCTCGATATCGTCGAGCACCGTGTCGAAGCCGATGTCGCCGGCGGCATATTCGGTTCGGGCCGGCGCGAAGCCACGGTGATCGATGAAGACCAGTCGCAGTTTTTCGCGAAGCGCTTTCGAGAATGTGCGTGGATAGTAGATGGCGCTGCCGATGACGATGAGCGGCATGCCGCTGCCCTCGATCGAAAAACCAAGGTCGAAGGGGCCGGCGCGAAGGCTGCCGGCTTTGGAAACAATTCCGTCTTTGGTGGTCATGAAGATGATCCCAGCGATGGCCGATGAACGATCATACCGATGTCAGGCGTTCAGGCGGCCGGAAAAAAGCCATGCCAAAAGCCGCCGAAGGGCGGCCCGGGCTCGGTGAATTTTCTGGCGATGAACGTCGCTAACGGATCAGGCGCACGGATCTTGGTCCTCTTTGAGGATTGCTGGATATCATCGATTGTTCGACCGGGACAAGCCGGCCAAGACAAGCCGGCCAATACAAACCGGCCGGGACATGCCGCCCTGTCAGAGGATGTCGTCGCCGCCGTTGGCGAGATCTGCGGTCGCCGCGTCGCGCTGCTGCTCGACACCCATCGCGCGTTCGACAGCCATGCGGATCTCTTCTTCGACAGCCTGCCGCTGCTCGGGATCCATCTCCTTGAGTTCGCCTTCGGTCAGGCCCATCGCCTTCAAGACCTGTTCGCGGATCTTCTCGACGAGGCTCTTCTTGGCTTCCTGCAGAAACTCGTCGCTGACCGAGCCATCCGAGGCCGCGGGGCCCTGCTTTTCGGAAATGGAAGCAGTGCTTTCGCTTTCGCGGGTCGCGGTCATCCAAAGCGCGCCGGAAAGCGCGTTCGAGGTCGAGGGCGGAGCGATCGTCGGGGCCTGACGCGGGCGCGCGTCACCGCCGCTTTCTTCGATCGGCGCGATGGTGCCCGCCTGCTGGCGGCGTTGGGAGAAATAGTAGCTCGAAATGCTGTTGTCGATCTTCATGGGAATCCCCCGGAATCTGTCGTCCGGGGGAAGCTGCTGTCGCGGGCTTGCGCGGAGCTTGCCGTTGCAACTCCCTAGCGAGAATTAGGGATGCCTCGCGCGCCTCAGGGCAGGGTGTAGGCGATGATGTAGTCGCCCGGCCTGGTCCCGACCGAGCCATGGCCGCCGGCAACGATCAGCACATATTGCTTGTCGCCGACCGCATAGCTCATCGGCGTCGATTGCCCGCCGGCCGGAAGGCGCGCTTCCCAGAGCTGACGGCCGGTCGTCAGGTCGTAGGCGCGCAGATAGTCGTCGACCGCCGCACCGAGGAAGGCGACGCCGCCCTTGGTGATCATCGGCCCGCCGATGCCGGGCACGCCCACCTTGAACGGCAGCGGCAGCGGCGTCATGTCCTCGACCGTGCCGTTCTTGTGCTTGTAGGCGATCTTGCCGGTCCTGAGATCGGCGCCGGCGACATAACCCCAGGGCGGCGCCTGGCAGGGAACACCGAACGGCCCGAGGAAAGGGCCCATGAACACGCCGTAGGGTGCGCCGTCGTTGCGGTTGAGGCCTTGCTCCGAACCCTTCTCGTCCTGTTCCCTCGGAGGGATCTGGTCGCGAGGGACGAGCCGCGAGGTGAAGGCGAGATAGGTCGGCATGCCGAACATCACTTGCCGTTCCGGATCCACCGCGACCGATCCCCAGTTGAAGGTGCCGAAGTTGCCGGGATAGACGAGCGTCCCTTCGATCGACGGCGGCGTGTAGCGACCCTCGTACTTCAGCGACCGGAACGCGATGCGGCAGGCAAGCTGGTCGAACAGCGTGACGCCCCACATGTCCTTTTCCTGCAGCGGCGCCGGCATGAAGGTGAGGCCGGAGACCGGTTGTGTCGGGGCGGTGAAATCCTCCGCGATCGCGCCGCCCGGTGCCTGGACTTCCTCGACGGGAATGATCGGTTCGCCGCTCCTGCGGTCGAGCACGTAGATGTCGCCCTGTTTCGTCGGTCCGACCAGCGCCGGCACGACAGTGCCGTCCTCCTTGGTGATGTCGAGCAGCGCCGGCTGCGCCGGCACGTCCATGTCCCAGAGGTCGTGGTGCACGGTCTGGCGCACCCAGCGCACCGCGCCCGAGTTGATGTCGAGCGCGACGATCGAGGACGAATACTTCTCGACGTGCTCGCTGCGGCCCATGCCGAGCTGGTCGGGTACCTGATTGCCCATGGGGATGTAGACGAGGCCAAGGCCTTCGTCGTAGCTGAAGACCGACCAGCTGTTCGGCGAGTTGGTGGTGTAGGTCTGGCCTTCGGGGAGCGGCGTCGTCACGTCAGGGTTGCCGCTGTCCCAGTTCCAGATCAGCGCGCCGGTGTTGATGTCGAAGGCGCGGATAACGCCGGACTGTTCCTGGGTGGAGTAGTTGTCGTTGACGGCACCGCCGATGATGATCTTGCCGGCAACCGCAACCGGCGGCGACGTCGAATAATAATAACCGGCCGGGTTGTACTTCATGCCCGTTTCGAGGTGCAGCACGCCGTTGTCGGCAAAGCTGGTGCAGACCGCACCGGTCGCCGCATCGAGCGCGATCAGGCGCGCATCCGACGTCGGCAGATAGACCCGCTCGGCGCAGGGGCTGCCGGGGGCGGCGGCCGGGTCGGCCCAATAGGTGACGCCGCGGCAGGTCTGGTGCTGGCGGTCCGGGTTCATGCCCGAGTTGGAATCGTACTTCCATTTCTCTTCGCCGGTCGCCGCATCGAGTGCGATCGCCCAATTGTGCGGCGTGCAGGCATAGAGCGTATCTTTGATCTTGAGCGGCGTCACCTGATAGGTCGTCTCGCCCACGTCGTCGGGGCGCTTGACGTCGCCGGTCTGGTATTGCCAGGCAATCCTCAAGCCCGCGACATTTTCAGGCGTGATCTGTTCGAGCGGCGAATAGCGCTGGCCGAAGGCGGTGCGCCCGTACTGGTGCCATTCGCCCGGCGGCACCGAGCCGCCCAGCGGAGGATTGGCGGCGATCACATCGCTCGGCAGATCGCCGCGGATATCGTGCGGATCCTGCATGATCGCATATCCGGCAACACCGATCGCGACGAGCACGGAAATGGCGAGCGGCCAGCCACTCACGGCATAACGCGCGCCGGTCGGGCTTTCGAAGCCGAGCGGCCGGCGCACGGCCGGCAACAGCAGCCAGAGCCCCAAAAGCACGATGACGCCGCCGCGCGGGCCAAGCTGCCACCAGTCGAACCCGACCTCAGAGATCGCCCAGCCGAGCGAGCCCAGGATCATGACCGCATAAAGCCAGATCGCCGCCGATTTTCGCATGAACAGAAGCACGGCCGTCAGCAGGAAGCCGATACCGATCACGAGGTAATAGGGGCTGCCGCCAAGGATCAGCAGCTTGGCGCCGCCGCCGCCAAGCGCAAGGCCGATGAGAGCAAAGACGATGACCGTCAGAATGAGCATGGTGGGAACTCCCGCATTGAAGAACGGTGCCGTGGCACGGTTTTTTCCATTGCGGCGGTCCTTCGCCGGGGCCGCGTGAGACAGGGTGGGCTTCGGAAGTGGCGGTCGCGAGCCATGTCGCGGCAGCCCGGTCGGGGAGGCGCAGAGCGCCTGTCCCGTTAGCACCTAACGCGCCGCACCTGCCTTTCAATAGCCACATTCCGCACCGCGGCAATTTTCGCAGGCCCGCAATAGGGTTGCGCTCAAGGCGATGCGCCAGCCGATGGCGGATGGCTCCGCTGAGGCTCGTGCGGCCGGTGACGCGGGCGTGCCGGGGTGGGCTCCGGCTCGCGCATCTGTAAAAACAGGCGGATAGAGCGGTTTGGTGAATCTGTCTCAGTGGAAAGGCCAGGAGCCGCCGGCAGCAGGCGTGCCGGCGCGTTCCTGGATGGCGCCTACGTACCGCAGAAGGTCCGCTGGACTTCTTCTTCGGGGCTTGGTGGAGCCTGGTAGCGGGCAAATTGCGGCTGGTCGGCGAAGGGATTGGCGGTGACTTCGACCAGGGCCTCGAAGAGCGAGAAGTCCGCATCCTCGGTCGCCGCCACGATCGCTTCTTCGATCCGGTGGTTGCGCGGGATATAGGCTGGGTTGACGCTCTTCATGACTGTCGAGCGCTCGTCAGGCGTCGCCGTCTCGCGGCCAAGCCGCTCACGCCAATCCTGAAGCCACGTCGCGATTGCCTCGGCCGAAGCAAAGGTCGAGGCAAGCACGGTGTCGGTCGCCGGGTCGCGGGCGCTGTCGCAGAGCCGCCGGAAGGTGAGCGTGAAATCGGCCTCTCCCTGGTGCATGGCCGTCAGCAGCGCCTGCACCAGATCGAGATCGCCTTCCTCGTTCGTGACCACCCCGATCTTGCGCCGCATGCCGTCCAGCCAATGGCGCTGGAAGATCGCGCCATACTCGCCGAGCGCATCGTTTGCCAGTTCGACTGCCGTGTCCTGGTTGTCGTCGAAGAGCGGCACCAGCGTTTCTGCCAGACGCGCCAGGTTCCACTGCCCGATCGCAGGCTGGCTCGCATAGGCGTAACGGCCGATCTGGTCGATCGAGGAGAAGACCTTCTTCGGGTCGTAAGCGTCGAGGAAGGCGCAAGGGCCGAAGTCGATCGTTTCGCCCGAAATCGTCATGTTGTCGGTGTTCATCACGCCATGGATGAAGCCGACATGCAGCCAGCGGGCGATCAGCTCCGCCTGGCGCGCAGTCACCGCCTTGAAGAAGGCGAGATAAGGCCGTTCATCGTTCTTGATGTCGGGGTAGTGGCGCTCGATCGCGTAGTCGGCAAGGACCTTTACCGACGCCATGTCGCCGCGCGCGGCAAAGAACTGGAAGGTGCCGACGCGCATATGGCTTGCCGCGACCCGCGTCACGATGGCGCCGGGCAGGATCTGTTCGCGATAGACCGGCTGTCCGGTAACGACGGCGGCAAGCGCCCGCGTGGTCGGAATGCCGAGCGCAAACATCGCCTCACTGACGATGTATTCGCGCAGCACCGGCCCGAGCGCCGCGCGCCCGTCGCCACGCCGAGAGAAGGGGGTCTGGCCCGGTCCTTTCAGCTGGATGTCGCGCCGCAGTCCGTTGCGATCGATGACCTCGCCGATAAGGATCGCCCGGCCGTCGCCAAGCTGCGGCACGAAGGTGCCGAACTGGTGGCCGGCATAGGCCATGGCAATCGGGTCGGCGCCCGCAGGCAGGCGGTTTCCCGAGAAGATCGCTGCACCCTCGCGCTCGAGCGTGGCGACGTCGAGCCCCAGTTCCTCGGCGAGCGGCCTGTTGAGCTTGATCAGCCAGGGCTCCGCGACAAGGGTCGGTTCGACCCGCGCGAAGAACTGTTGCGGCAGGCGCGCATAGCTGTTGTCGAAGGCAAAGGCCTCGGCATTTCCGGTCGGCGACGGGGGAACATAATTCATGACAGGGCGGTCAACGGCTTCTGCCGGGATGGTCCGGCTGCCGTCCTTTC
This sequence comes from Ensifer adhaerens, assembly GCF_002007205.1. Lineage (GTDB taxonomy): Bacteria > Pseudomonadota > Alphaproteobacteria > Rhizobiales > Rhizobiaceae > Ensifer > Ensifer adhaerens_D. Next base: position 68,624 of record NZ_LAZS01000006.1, on the reverse strand, counting down.
GACGTAAGTCTACACGAGCAGTGTGGCTTTCGCGAGGGCGGGGACCGCAGGGTGCCCTCCCGCAATTGCTTGCGAGAGGGCTGGGAGGGCGGGGCCACGCGCCTCAGGCGCTGAGCGCCGTCGGTGGAAGGCAGGCCTCGCAGATTGCCGCGATGTGGCGATGGTCGGTGCCGCAGCAGCCGCCAAGGATGCGCAATCGTGGCAAATGCGTCGTCAGCGTTCGATAGCGCCGGCCGAGGTCGATGGGGTCCCCGGCATCGAGCGTTTCACTGTCGTCAAGTTCGGCATGGCTCTTGGTCGAGGCATTGGCGCGGATGCCGGCGATGCGCTGAACCCAGGCGCTTTCGGCATCGAGGCTCGCCTCGAAATGGTCGGGATGAGCGCAGTTGACCATGTAATAGTGCGGATAGCCGCCGGTCGCCGCATCCACGGTTTCGATCGCGGTCTGAAGTGTGCGGCCGTCCGGCAGCCGGCCGTCGGTTTCCACCGTGAAGGCAATCGAGCAGGGCATGCCGTGGCTCTGGGCCGCCCGGGCAATGCCGGTCGCCTCGTCGATGCTGGTCAGCGTATAGGCGCCGACGATATCGGCGTCGCTGGCGGCAAAGGCGGAAATCTGTGGCGCGTGATAATCCTCGGCCTCGTCGGCACCCATGCGGCCCAGGCGATAGCCGTCGCCGCGTGGCCCGATGGCGCCGCTCAGCACGATCGGCGCTTGCGGGCGTTCGTACTCGGCGCGCAGTTCCGCCAGCATGTAGATGGCGTTCTGGTTGACTTCGGCGAGGGCGGCGGCGTCATAGCCGAGCTTCTTGCCCCAGTCGGCGCTGGCGCGCCAGGTGGGTGTGTCGAGCACGAAGCCTGTGCCGTGTTGCTGCGCGATCGCGAGGTATCGCCTGTAGTAGTCGAGCAGGCGTCGGCGTCCGTCCGCCGTCGAAATGAGCACGAAGGCGGCGAAATGCGGAAGGGCGATGCCCTCATGGAAGATCAGCGTCGTTTCTATGCCGCCGTCACTCAGGAACAGTCCACCCTTCAAGAGCGGCAGGCTGCGTCTGTACTTGGCCATATCGGTCTCCACCGGTTCAGTCTTGCTGATGGGCTGGGGGACGCCTCCTTTCCCCAGAGCCAAGTAAATTTCTGCCTTATCATCATCTTCTAAACTAGGCGACTTGCGGTATACTATTGCTAATATACTAAATTACTGTCGTAAAATCAGTAGCTTACCGTCGAGTTCTCGTCACTGCGCTATGGGCTGGTCGCCGTGTTGTTGCTGGAAACCGTACCAATGGTAGGGAGCGGCTAATGCGAAAGGGTGAGGAAACGCGGGCGAGAATCCTCGATGTTGCCGAGGCTGCGGTCCTGGCCAAGGGCTTCGGCGCGACCTCGATCGACGAACTGATCGCCGAGACCGGCATCACCAAGAGCGGTTTTTTCTACCATTTCCGGGACAAGAACGAACTCGCGCGCGCCTTGCTCGAACGTTACATCGAGAACGACGAGCGCATTTACGACGAGATCTTCGGCCGCGCCCATCAACTGGCCGACGATCCGTTGCAGGCTTTCCTCCTGGGACTGAAGATGCTGTCGGAGATTCTGGCCGACCTGCCAAACGGCCATCCCGGCTGCCTCGTCGCCGTCATGTGCACCCAGGAGCGCGCCTTCGATCGCGAGATCCAGGAAATCAACCGGCAGGCCGCGCTGATGTGGCGCCGGCGCTTCGGCTCGATGTTCGAGGAGATCATGCGCATCTACCGGCCGCGCGAGGCGCTCGATGTCGACCAGCTTGCCGACATGGTTTCGACCGTGCTCGAAGGCGGTATCATCCTGTCGAAGGCGCTGAAGCAGCCCGAAAGCCTGCCGCAGCAACTGCTCGTGCTCCGGTCCTTCGTCCGGCTGCTGTTCCAGCCGGCCTCCGCTTGAGCAATCCCAGGAAAAGTGCGGAGCGGTTTTCCGTCCGGGATTGCGTCGTACAAAAGCTCGTCCCAGGAAAAGTGCGGAGCGGTTTTCCGTCCGGGATTGCGCTATTGCCGTGCGTCAGCTCTCCATCTCAAGCGCCAGGTCGGCGAGCTTGCGCACCGTGTTGAGATTGCGGGCGGTGCCGGGCTTGTCGGCCGGCAGTTTGAGTTTCGAACGTCCGGAGCCGTTCGGGAAGTGGATGTAGATCTCGCTTCCGGCGATCTGCACTTCTTCCCCATCGGGGGCGATGAGCCTGTCGAGCGCGTCGGCCGGCGCCGGATCTCGCAGGAACACGACATGCAGAAGGTTGGGCTTTGCGTCCGGGAAGGGCGCCCGATCGGCGATCGCCCGCAGTTGCGCACCCGTCCGGATCATCACGCCCGGCGCTTTCCCGAGTTTGTCCTGAAGCGCGTCGTCCAGCATCGCGGCTGCTTCCGCCGATGCCAGGTCCGAGCGGAACAGGACGTTGCCGCTCTGAATGTAGGTCTTCACGCCGGCAAAGCCGAGCCCCTCGCAGATGGCCTTGAGATCGGCCATCGAAAGCGAGGAAGTGCCGCCGACATTGACGGCACGCAGCAGGGCGACGTGAACGGGCATGGCGGGCTTTCACAGATCAAATGAGAGCAGGATGGGGAAAACCGAACAGCCTTCCTCATCCCGACCCGATTACATCTTGCCGGCGACCTTGATGGCGAAGGCATATTCGAAGGCGATCTCTTCGAGCCGCTGGAAGCGTCCCGAGGCGCCGCCATGGCCGGCGTCCATGTTGGTCTTCATCAGGATCGGCTCGCCGCCCGTTGTCTTCTCGCGCAGCCGTGCGACCCATTTCGCCGGTTCCCAATAGGTGACGCGCGGATCGGTGAGACCGCCGAGCGCCAGGATCGCCGGATAGGGTTTGGCGCCGACATTGTCGTAGGGCGAGTAGCCGGCGATGATGTCGTAGAACGCGCGGCTCTCGATCGGGTTGCCCCACTCCGGCCATTCCGGCGGGGTCAGCGGCAGCGTGTCGTCGAGCATGGTGTTGAGCACGTCGACGAAGGGCACCGCGGCGATGATGCCGGCGAACTTTTCCGGTGCAATGTTGGCGATCGCGCCCATCAGCATGCCGCCCGCCGAGCCGCCTTCGGCGACGATCTTTGCGTAGGACGTGAACTTCTGTTGATTCAGATAGTCAGCGGCGGCGATGAAATCCTTGAAGGTATTGGTCTTCTTGGCCATCTTGCCGTCTTCGTACCAGGCAAAGCCGCGATCCTTGCCGCCGCGGATATGGGCGATGGCGTAGACGAAGCCGCGGTCGGCGAGCGACAGGCAATTGGTGTTGAAGCCCGCCGGAATGGTGATGCCATAGGCGCCATAGCCATAGAGCAGGCAGGGCGCCGAACCGTCGAGCGGTGTGTCCTTGCGGTAAAGCAGCGTCACCGGCACTCCGGTGCCGTCGAAGGAAGGCGCAAAGACGCGGCGGGTGACATAGTCGTCCGGGTTGTGGCCGGAGGGCACTTCCTGGGTCTTCAGAAGCGTGCGCGCGCGCGTCGCCATGTCGTAGTCGAAGAGCTGCGACGGCGTCGTCATCGACGAGTAGGAGAAGCGGATGACGTCGGTGTCGTATTCGGCGGCACCCGAAAGCCCGAGCGAATAGGCTTCTTCCGCAAAGGCGATCGCATGCTCTTCGCCGGTCTTGCGGTCGCGGATGACGATCTCCGGCAGGCCTTCGCGTCGCTGCAGCCAGACGAGGTGGCGGGCATAGGCCATGTGGCTGAGGATCAGCGTGCCCGGCTTGTGTGGCACGACCTCGCGCCAGTTCTCCTTGCCCGGTGCTTCGACCGGCGCTTCGACGATCTTGAAGTCCTTGGCGCCGTCGGCATTGGTGAGGATGTAGAAGACGTCGCCGCCTTCGGTCATCGCGTATTCGAGGCCGGTGACGCGCTCGGCGACGAGCTTCGGCTCAGCCAGGAGATCCTTGGTCGAAAGCAGCCGGTACTCGCTGGTCTCGTGATCGTGAATGTCGATGTAGATGAAGTCGTCGAGCAGCGAACCGCCGACCGACATGAAGAAGCCCGGATCCGTCTCCTCGAAGACCAACCGATCGTCCGCCTGGGCGGTGCCGAGGATATGGTGGAAGATCTTCGACGGGCGGTGGTTGTCGTCGAGTACTGTGTAGAAGAAGCTCTTGCCATCGGGCGCCCAGGCGCCGCCGCCGCCGGTGTTCTCGATCACGTCTGCCAGGTCTTCGCCCGTTGCGAGGTCGCGCACCCGAAGCGTGAAATATTCCGAACCCTTGTCGTCATAACCCCAGATGCCGAGGCTATGGTCGGTCGAATGGTCGAGCCCGCCAAGGCGGAAATAGGCCTTGCCTTCGGCTTCCTTGTCGCCGTCGAGCAGCAATTGCCGGATCGCCTCGTCCTTGTGGTCGCCGTCACGGGGAATGCGGAAGTAACGCGGCTGCTCGCCGCCGGTGACATAGGCATGGCCGTAGGCGAAGGGACCGTCCTTGACCGGGATCGAGCTGTCGTCCTCCTTGATCCGGCCGCGCATCTCGGCAAACAGCGTCTTCTGAAGTGCCTTGGTGTCATCCATCGCCGCGTTCATGTAGGCGTTTTCGGCCTCCAGATGCTTGCGGATATCAGGATCGAGGATCGAGGGATCCTTGAACATCGCCTGCCAATTGTCCGCGCGCAGCCAGGCATAGTCGTCGGTGCGGGTGATGCCGTGCCGGGTGTCGTTGACCGGCTTCTTGGCGGCGACGGGAGCTTCGGGGAGGTTGCTGAATACGGACAAGATGCGTCTCCGGGATCAATGCGGCGGGAGACAATGAGATAGAGACCCTGCCGATGGGGATCAAGCGCAAACGAGCCGACGATCAGGTTCGCGATCCGGTCGCGCACAGCGCTGCGTGACGCCTACCAGCGCCCTTTCAACGATTCTGCGGCATGCTCGATGAACGCCCGCACTTTCGGGGTCTGCGCCTGGCGGTCGGCAAAGCAGGCGTAGAAATCGAAGGGTTCGTGGTCGGTGTTGGCCACGCCAGCCTCCGGCAATCCGCCGAAAAGCGGCACCACAAGTCCCCGTTCGATCAGCGGTGCCGCGATGAAGGCGCCGAGCCGGGTGATGCCGGCGCCGGCGATCGCCATTTCGGCGAGCGTGTCGATGTCATTGCTGACGATCGTCGCCTTCAGTTCCGGCTCGAAACGCAGGCCGTCGCGGTTGAATGCCCAGCGAAAGATGCGACCGTGGCCGGCATAGCGGTAGACGAGGCAGTCATGGTGCGCGAGGTCTTCCGGCCGTTGCGGACGGCCGTGTCGCTCGAGATAGCCAGGTGCCGCGCAGATGATCATCGGCACGGAGGCAAGCTTGCGCGCGATCAGCCCCTGTTCCAGTTGCAGGCCGAAGCGCACGCTGATGTCGATGCCTTCGCCGATGTGATCGATCTCCCGGTCGGTAACGACGAGCTCGATTGAGACATCAGGGTACCGGGCGGCGAAGGACGGCACGAGCGACGCCACCACATGGCGGCCGAAGGCGACGGACGAGGCGATCTTGAGCGGGCCGCGCGGCTCGCTGCTCAGCGCCGAAACGGCCGCGGCCGCAAGCTCCAGCTCATGCACCACGCCGCGTACGCGTTCGTAGTAAATCCGGCCGCTCTCGGTCAGGCCAAGCTGGCGCGTGGTGCGGCTGAGCAGCCGGCTTCCGAGCGTGCGTTCCAGCCGCGCGATGTTCTGGCTTGCGGCAGCCGGGGTGATCCCCAACCTTCGCGCGGCCGCAGCGATGCTGCCTTCCTCGACGCTCCGGACAAAACTCTCCACTCCGCGCAACGTGTCCATAATGACATCCATCGAATAAATTCTATCATTCGATAGTTTTGCCTATTTCTGAAGGTGGCTGCAATGGCCTACCTGGCCGTGATGCGATCCGTATAGTGCGGCCCGAAGCAAAGGGATGGTCCCCGCGCTCAATCCCAGGAGACTTCTGATGGAAGATACCCTATCGCCGCCGCGGCTCGCGCGCAGCCGCAAGCTGCCGCCGCGCGCCGCCCCCGTCGCCTTCGCCTTCTTCATGTCGGCGATCATGGCGTTCCTGATGTGCTGCGTCATCGTCGCCGCCAATACCGGCATCGACGCCGGCTACCCGGCCCGCGTGCTCAACTCCTACGCGCTCGCCATGCCGGTCGCCTTCGTCTGCGTGCTCATGGTCCGCCCCGTGGTCGCGCGGCTCACCGGCGCCGTCTGCCGCCTGCCGGGCTGACAAAGCACCGTCCCGGAAAACCGGGACGGGCGGCTTCATGTTCCCCGGATGGTGAGGCACGCCATATCGCTTGTGAAATCCATTCAGCTGCAATTCAGCCGAGGGGTCGCATTCTGCATTCTGCCGCAGCAACGGGCGGCCCGAACGAGGGGGCATTCGAGATGGGCATGTTGAACAAGCTGGTGCCGGCGGCCATCCTGGCCGGGTCGATCTCCGCGGCACTTCCCGCCGGTGCAAGTACGTTTGTCGCCTGGGAAGTCTCCGGCGTCGACTGGAACGACGTGCTCAATGCGCGCGCCTGGCCATCATCATCCTCGGCCGTTCGCGCCGGCTACCCCAATGGCACGAAGCTGCAGATGACCGGCCGCTGCATGAACGGGGTCGATCTCCAGCGTATCGCCCGTTGGTCGGCTTCCGCCCAGCGCCGGGCCGTGCGCGAGACCTGGTGCCAGATCTGGCACGATCCGCAGCGCAACGGAAACTGGCAGGAAGGCTGGGTCTACGGCAGGTTCATTCGCCCGGCGCGCTTCTGATATTTGGCAGTGACGATAAACCACGAGCGTGGCTGGCAAACAACAACGCGCGATCAGGCGCTCTTGTACAAGAGCGGCATTGTTTTGTTTTTTGCCGGGAGCCGGATATCGTGAACAATACCTATGGCAGGCTTGCCTCTCATGTTTATAATTTAGACAAGTATATTGGAAAGACCTTCGGCGATATTGATTATTACCGAGAGAGGCTTCTTGGCTGTCACGGGCCGATCCTCGAGCCGGCCGTCGGCAACGGGCGGGCGCTGATCCCATTGCTGGAGGCCGGCTTCGATGTCACCGGCTTCGACGCTTCGCAGGACATGCTCGACTATTGCCTCGCCCACTGCACAGAGCGCGGCCTTGCCCCGGCCCTGTCGCGCCAGACCTTCGAGACCTTCACCTACGCGCAGCGCTTCGAAGTGATCGCCGTTCCCGCCGGCTCCTTGCAGTTGATCGCCGAGCATGCCGTGGCAACGGCCGTGCTGAAGCGCTTTCACGATCACCTGGTGCCGGGTGGCCGGTTGATCTTCGATCTCTACCCGAACGATATGGTCGCGGACCTGCAACCCAATATTCGGAGCTGGCGGACGGAGGCTGGCGACCTCTTGACCCTGACCAGCCAGCGGGTCAAGACCGACATCATCGGCCAGACGACGGTTTCGCACCTACGCTACGAGCTCTGGCAGGAGGGGCGGCTGGCGTCGAGCGAGCTCGAATTCTTCACCATGCGCTGGTGGGGCGTTCAGGAAATGCTGCTGACGCTGCAGGCAGCCGGTTTCGCCGATATCGTCGTTTCCGGCGATTATGCCTTCGGCCGCACCCCGCAGGATGGTGACCACGTCGTCACCTTCGAGTGCCGCCGCCCGGAATAGATCGGACGCCGGAGGCATTCGGGCAGAAGTGCCACGCCCAGTCGCCCGGGCGTGGCTTCAATTGTCAGCGGCAACGGGTCGCCGCATTGCTCTGGTCGAGCTTGGCGCCGTTGACGGTCAGAACCGAACCCGGCGACTGGGTGATCGTCCCGGCCGACCAGCCGCTGTCGAGCGTGCAATCGTTCGGCGTGTTGGTGACGCTGACATTGCCCGTGATGTCCTCAGCCGGGCCCGAGAAGTGCAGTCCCGCGATGCCGGCCTTGTCGACCGACATGTTCTTCAGCACGATGTTGTTCACCGGGCCGCCGAAGGATCCCCAGGCGTCGCCGTAGATGTGGGCTCCATAGGTGCCGGCATTGGTGACCGTAACGTCCTGCAGCGAAATGCCGGAGACGGGGTTGAAGAAAATGCCGGCCTTGAGCGGGCGGTCGACCTGAAGTCCCTTTACGTTCACATTCGTGGTCTGCACGTTGAGATTGGGGCTGGCAATGAGCATCAGGCCGTTGATCCCGCCGGTCAGGCGCATGTCGTTGATCACCACGTCCGATGTGCCCTGCAGTGCCACGAGATCCATGTCCCGGTCCTGCTTGGAATTATCGACGGTGACCCGGTCGAGTTTGACATTCTTGCCGGCGACGAGCAGCACCCCTTCGCGTCGCGAGTTGCTGATGGTGACGTTATCGAGCGTCACGTTCTCCGTGCCCTTGATCAGTTCATGTTCGGTACGGCTGATCTTCCTGAACTCGCCGCCGGCGAAGACACCATAGGTGACATTGTCGATCCTGGTATCGCGAACGGTGATGTTGCGGCCGCCGACCGAACTGATCGCGGCAAAGGGCGCCCTGTTCGGATTGTAGATCGAGAACTCGCAGTTGGTGTTGTTCTCGCAAATGTAGAGGTCGTGGATACGGCTGTCCTGAACCAGCGCGCCATCGACGTGCGTGAAGCGGATGCCGTCGTGGTTGGTGGCGCCAATGTCGACATTGCCGACGGTAACGTCTGCGGCGTTCGTGGCCGAAATGCCGGCGAGGCCGCCGCGCACCGAAAGCGACGAGACGGTGCTGCCCGACGCCATGGCGATGACATCCTGGGCGGGGTTGTAGCCGGTGATCGTGGTGGCGGCACCCTGGTTGACGAAGGTCGCGGTCGCGCCGCTTCTTGTGCCGCGGACAGTAATCGCGCCGCCGCCGCCGAGAAGCGTCTGGCCGTTGCCGAGCGCCAGCGTCCGGTCGAGACCGAGGTCCCCATCCGTCAGGATCAGCGCGTCGGTGCCGGCAGCGCCGATCAGGGCGTTGATGTCGGAGGCGTTGCCCGAAGCCGAGGATAGGGTAACGACCCGGCCGGCGTTGCGGCCGCTGCCGCCAAGCTGCGCCGCCTCGACGTCGCCGGTGGCGCCGGCATGCGTGCGGATCCGGGTCACGCGCTCGACGCGTCGGGTCATCGGATCGAAGGCATCGGTGGCTGCTCCCGTCGCGCCGAAGGGGATGCGCAGCCGTGCCATGACGGCGCCCTTCAGCTTGTCCTCGTTGTCATAGGTGCCGGTGACACCGAGCGAGACGGTCGAGCCCTCGGAAAGGCCGGGCAGATCGGCAAAGGTCAGTTCCGCGCGCAGTTTTGCACCGAACATGTCGCCGAGATTGCGGCCGCCATACCAGTAGCTGCCACCGAAGACCTTGAGCTGGACGTTGGAGTCGTCCTCAAACACCGGCAGCCGCCCGCCGATTTCGGTGTCGATACCGCGCCGCCCCCGTTCCTTGCCTTCCTGGAAGACGAGCACGTGGTCGCGCACATAGGCGGCGTTGAAGGCGCTGAGTGTCTTTGCACCGGTCAGCGGCAGGTAGAAGTTGCTGCGCATCTCGAGGTCGCCGCTGAGCGCTTCCAGACCGAAGGAGAGCTGGCTGAAGGAATTGCCGTGGTCGCTCTTCAGATAGTCGTAGTAGCCGTAGCCGCCGATGACCCATTGGTCATTGGCGCGGAAGCGATAGCCCGCGCCGATCGAGCCCTGGCGAACCGAGTCATTGACGATGGTCCCGCGTGTGTCGATGAAAATCGCATTGCCCGAATCGAGCACGAAGGGGAGGAAGAAGCCGCCGCCGGCGCCCGATCCGCCGCTGTAGAAACCGCCTTCGATTTCCGCCTGCGGACGAAATTCGACCGCCAGTGCGGAGCTCGAAAGCAGGGCGCTGCTTGCCAGGGCAGCCGCAAGAAAACTCTTATTTTTCATATTATTAACTCCGCATGTATGCGACCTTGGGCGAGGCCGATTGGGCATGCGGTTAAAATATGTGAGTATAATACTCAAGTTTATTGATCGGCTGCCGGGGAACTATCCAGCGGCGTGTTGACGCAGGCCCGTGGCAGCGGCTGGTCTGCCACGGGGACGCCTGGAACGGAAGCTGCAGGCCGCCCGCCGACGGGCGACCATTGTCCGGGTCCGGTTAGGCCGTGAGCGCGGTGACATTGTCCCGGGCATAGGTTTCAAGGCTGCGCGGCGCGTGGCCGGTCAGCGTCTTCACGTCGCCGGTGGGGTTTGCCACCCAGCCCTCGCGCACGGGATGGAAGATCGACGCGAGGAAGCGCGCGTAGTCCTCGGGCACCCCGGCGCCGACCAGCATGCCGATGAAGCTCTCGTCATCGACGGGCGTATAGGCGATCGGCTTGCCGGTCACGCGCGACAGGATCGCTGCCGCCTCGCCATAGCTCAGCGCTTCCGGCCCGGTGAGATTGAAGGCGCGGCCGTTGAAGGCCTCGCTCGTCAGCGCTGCCACGACGCTTTCGGCGATGTCGCGGGTGTCGATGAAGCTCGTCTTGCCCTCAGCCGCCGGAACCGAGATTGCGCCGTGGCGGATACCCTCGATCCAGTAGCTCTGGAAGTTGTCGGAGAACCAGTTCGGCCGCAGGATGACGAAGGGCGCGCCGGTTTTCTCGAGCTGCAGCTCGAGCTGGCGATAGGGGATCCTGTCGTCCGCATCGACGCCGATGACGGTCATCAGCACGATCTTGATGCCGCGCGCGGCAGCGGCAGTGACGATCGGTCCGACCAGCCCGACCGGGTCGAGGTATCCCGCCGGTGTCAGAACGAACAGGCGGTCGACGCCATCAAGCGCCGGGCCGAACGTTGCGGCATCCTCGTAGTCGAAAGCGACGGCTTCCGCACCATCGACGGCCGTCGCTTTGCGGGATGCGGCCTTTACCGCCTCGCCACGGGCGACCAACGCCCGTACCACCTTGCTGCCGATCGTTCCGTTCGATCCAAGAACCAGAATCTTGCCTGCCATCGCTTTTCTCCTTAGTATCCAAATGAAACCATGTTGCTAATAGGTACTAGATATTGGTCCCTGAAAATGCTGTAAAGGAGGCAGTTTTTGGTGACATGGTTTCCGTCGGGAAACCGCGAGTGGGGTGTCCCATGGAGTACGACGTCTATGTCCAGACCTGCCCGACCCGTCTGGTGCTGGACAGGCTTGCCGACAAATGGGCCGTGCTGGTGCTTGGAAAGCTCGACGGGCAGCCGGTGCGCTTCAACCAGCTGAAGCGCGAGATCGACGGCATTTCGCAGAAGGTGCTGTCCCAGATTTTGAAGAAGCTGGAGCGCGACGGTCTCGTCAGCCGCAGTGTCTTTGCGACCGTGCCGGTGACCGTCGAATATGCGATCACGCCGCTCGGTCGCACCCTGACCTCGACGGTCGCGGCGCTGACGCGCTGGGCGGAGGACAATATCGAGGCCGTGCTTGCGGCCCAGCAAAAATACGACCGCAGCGCCTGAGGCGGCCGCGGCCGGCAAGTTTGCCACGGACGTGAACATGTCCGTGGCCCGGGAGAGAGGGTTCAGGCGACCAGCTTGAGGCCGATGCCCCAGGGATCGACGAGGCTGTGGCCATTGCCGTTGCGGCTGACGGCGATGTTGAGCGCATCGAGCTTTGCGAGCGCGGCGGTGAGTTCGGCCGGCGCCTTGTACTCGATCGTGTAATCCGAAAGTCCGGTCATGTGGCCCTCGCGCTTCGGAGCGCCGCGCGAGTTCCAGATATTGGCGGCGACGTGATGGTGGTACTTGCCGGCGCCGAAGAAGCTGGCACCGGGATAGCGCGCCATCAGCCCGAGCCCCAGCACGTCGCGGAAGAACGCGTCCGCTTCGGGAATATTGGAAACCTGCAGATGGATATGGCCGATGGCCGTTCCGTCCGCCATGCCGGCCCAATTGTCCTTGGGCGCTTCGTCGTAGAGCGCCTGCAGATCGAACGGCAGCGTATCCATGCCGACGGTGCCGTCGGGCATGAAGCTCCATTCGGTCCGCGGCCGGTCGCGATAAACTTCGATGCCGTTGCCTTCGGGGTCGGCAAGGTAGATCGCCTCGCTGACCAGATGGTCGGACGCGCCCTGCAGCCTGACATTGTTGTGCGCCACATGGGCGAGCCAGTGGCCGAGTTCCCCGCGGTTCGGCACGAGAAAGGCGTTGTGAAAGAGGCCCGGCGCATTGCGCGGCGCCCGGGCGGCGTTGCCCTCGGTCGTCAGCGTTAGCAGCGGGCGGCCATTGACGCCGAGCGTCTCGCCGCTTCGGCTGCTCTCGATCGGGCTCAGGCCCATGATCTTCTGATACCAGGCGGAAACAACCGGCAGATCCTGGACGACCAGATGCGCATGCTCGACATGCGCGGGCATGGCCAGCGCATGGTCGGTCGGCATGTCGAAGGTCTCGTGCGACGTCATAAACTGTCTCCTTGGCATCGAATCCGCGGCCGGTCCGCCGTTTCAGTTTCGTCGAAACTGCTTGGGAATATGGGCCGCCTCGTTCGTTCACGGAAGCCTGTCAGTCACTTGATGTTGTGTTCGACACGCGTTGACAGTGATTGTCTTCGCCCTACCTCATTTCGAGTGGGGCATGCGCGCGCAACGCTTTCGATTTGATTTCAATCAAAGCCGAAAATGCGGTCGAGGCGCAATCTTGAGACGAGGGATTGGCCCGTGGCAACGGCCCGGCGATCCACGTGGGCAACAGAAGGAGTACAGCATGTACAAGAAGATCATCGTCCCGATCGCCATGGATCAGCTTGAACACGGCGAGTCCGTGCTGGGCATCGCCGAGAAGCTGATCGACGAAGGGGGCGAGATTGTCCTGCTCAATGTCGTCGAGGATCTGAATGCCTATGCGCAGGGCTACATGATCGTCGATTTCCCGTTGGAGATGGTCGAGGAGTCCCGCAAGCAGGCAAAAAAGACGCTCGAGGACATGAAGACCAAACACGGTATCAACGGCCGCGTCGAAATTCGCACCGGCGGTGCTGCCGGTACGATCAACGCCGTTGCGAGCGAAGAGAATGCCGACCTGGTGATCATCGCCTCCCACCGGCCGGGTCTGATCGATTATTTCATCGGGTCGACGGCAAGCCGGGTCGTCAGCCATTGCCCCTGCGCCGTTCTCGTCGACCGGTAAGTCACGAACAACAAGAGCGCATGCGGCGCGTGACCTTCGCGCCGCCACCGCCAAGGAGTCTTCAGATGGACAAACATGGGCTTGACGACTTCCACGACCGCCTGACCCGCCGCAAGGCGGAGCTGCAGGGGCGTCTGGTCAAGATCGAGCACGATCTCGATGAGCCGATGAACGCTGATGTCCCGGACCGGGTGACGGAGCGCGAGGGGGACGAGGTTCTCGAAGGCCTTGGCCTGGCGGGCCAGGAGGAAATCCGTGCGATCGACGCTGCGCTCGATCGGATCGCTGCCGGCACCTTCGGAACCTGCGTGCGTTGCGGCCTGCCGATTTCGGCGGCGCGCCTGCAGGCCGTGCCCCATGCACCGCTTTGCCAGGAATGCGCGGCCGAGGTTTCCCGCGGCGGGCGGTGACATCAGGCGGTCAGGCCGCTCCCCAACTCCACTTTCAGTCGAGGCAGGAACCGCCCGGGGATGACGCTGGACGCGACGACCCCGTCATCGACCGCGCCCATGCGGCGGTAAAACGCGGCGGCGCCCGGGTCCGCATCGATCGTCATGACCGTTGCACCGCGCCTGCGCGCCGCCCCGACGCACCAGTCGAAGAGCTGCCGGCCAATGCCTACCGCTCGCGCTTCCGGTTCGATGAACAGCTTGTCGAGCTCGGCCGTCAGGCCGACCCCGCGGACCTGCGCCAAGCCAAGGATGCGCGCGCCATCCATGGCGACCTGCAAATCCGAATCGTTCCAGTCATCGGCCGTGAGCGTTAACGCCGGCCGGCATGCCTGAAGGAAAGCGGCGTCATAGCCCCAAACGGCCTTCGATCGCAGACAGAGATCGGTGAGGGCTGCCGCCTGCTCCGGCTGTGGGGTACGCAGGACTGACATGATGTTCCTCCCGATCTTGGTTTTCCGGTCGTTCATGTGGTCATCGCCGCACCTGCCGACAAGTCTCCCGCCAATCTTCGCAGACACCTCATGCAACTGTTGTAATGCGTTGCAAAAGTTGATGCTTTTGCCGCACTCGCGCTGCTTTTCCGCAGCGCGGGCTTGTGGCAGGATGGTGGAAATTGGCCGTGCACTGGGAATGCGCGCTGTAAAAGAGTGGACGTGCGGGGAGAGGGAAGACGTGGAATTCGCTGGCGTCAAATGGAACTATGACCGTTCGGAACTGATTGCCGACGGCATCGTTCACGGCATCGGCCTTGCTGCCGCGCTGGTTGGCGTGACCGCGTTGATCTTCTACGCAATGCTGTGGAGCACGACGGGTCAGCTTGCCGCCGCTGCGGTCTATGGCGCGGGGCTGCTTGCGACGCTGTCGATCTCGTTTCTCTACAATCTCTACCCGATCTCGCGCACCAAATGGTTCCTGCGCCGCTTTGATCACTCCTCGATCTTCGTGCTGATCGCGGCGACCTATACGCCCTTCCTGCAGCGCGGCCTGGACGACCCGTTCCTGTTCGTGATGCTGATCGGCATCTGGGCGATCGCCGGCCTTGGCGTCGCGATCAAGTGCTTCTTTCCGGGCCGGTTCGACCGGCTGGCGATCCTGCTCTACCTCGCCATGGGATGGAGCGGGGTGCTCGCGCTCGGCCCGCTGCTGTCTACGCTGACGTCAACGACGCTCATGCTGATCCTGATCGGCGGCATCATCTATTCCGCCGGCGTGATCTTCCATGTGTGGGAAAAGCTGCGCTTCCAGAACGCCATCTGGCACGGCTTCGTCGTAACGGGAGCGGCGGTGCATTATTCGGCCGTGCTGACCTGCTTCAACGCAGCGTCCTGAGCGCGATCAGTTCGGTGCCTCGCCGGCCGCAGCGGCGACCGGTGCGTGCTGGCAGCCTTCCGACGGCCTCAATGCCTCCGCCATGCGCGAAATCACGCCATCGAAACTGGTAAGACGGCTCTTGCGGTATTGCAGGCGGAAATAGGCGGCGCTGCCGTCGCAGAGCGCGATCGCGCGGGTGTAGAAGACGTCCTGGCCGCGCGCGCCCGAGAAGCTTGCCCAGGCTGCCGTCACGCGGGAATAGGAAATCCGCCAGTCGCCCTCCCGCTCGTAACCCATGCGGTCGTTGACGTCGGTCTCAAAGTCACCGTCCATGAGCGTGCTGCCGAAAACTGAAAGGGTCGCGCCGTTGTCGTTGGCATGAAAACTCGCGCCATCGCCATTGTCGCCCTGGCTCTGCAATTCGAAGCCGGGAGGAATATCGAGCACATAGCCGAAACGCGCATTGGCGTAGGGAACCCAATCCTCGGCCGCCGCCGCCGTCAGGGCGGAGGGCAGCAGCAATGCGAGTGCAGTCAGGATGCGTAGCATGCGGACCTCCTCTCGCTTGCTCGACCTCTTGTATATAGCGCGGTCGGCGCCACTGGGCCGTTCCCGGCGGAACAGCATCTCATGGCACTCCTTCCGCGCCTCGCTGTCAATCCTCGGTGAACGTCATCGCGTGGCCGTTGAGGCAATAACGCAGCCCCGTCGGCGGCGGACCGTCGGGAAAGACGTGACCGAGATGGGCGTCGCAATCCGCGCAACGGATTTCCGTGCGGACCATGAAGTGGGAGCGGTCCTCGATCTCGCGGATTGCCTGATCGTCGATCGCGGCAAAGTAGCTCGGCCAGCCGCATCCGGAATCGAATTTGGTGTCGGAGCGGAACAGCGCCCGGCCGCAGCAGACGCATTCGTAGGTGCCGGTGTGCTTGTTGTTGAGAAATGGACCGGTGAACGGACGCTCGGTGCCCTGCTGCCGCGTGATGCGATACTGTTCCGGCGAGAGTTGTGCCCGCCACTCGGCATCGGTTTTCACCACCTTCGGCGTCTTTACGGTCGTCATGAACGTCTCCTGTCGTTGCGGCGACTATATAGGAATGCGCGACCGCAGGCGCAAACCTCGCCAGCGGCTCGTCGGCGCTCGGTCTCAAGCGATCTCGCGGCGGATCACCGCCGGCCCGGCCCCGAGCCTGCGTTTGCTGTCGTTGTAGAAGGCGATGAACTCGGCCGCCGGCAACGCCTTGGAAAACAGCCACCCCTGGCCGTACTGCACGCCCCGCTCGACGAGATAGTCAGCCTGTTCCCGCCGCTCGATCCCCTCGGCGACGATGTAGAGATCGAGCGATTTGGCGATGTCGATGATATGCGGCGTAATCGAACTGGTGGCGGAGTCCGTGCCGATCGTATCGATGAACGACTTGTCGATCTTCAGCGCGTCGAGCGGAAGCTCCTGCAGATATTGCAGGCTCGAATAGCCGGTGCCGAAGTCGTCAATTGCGACTGAATGGCCGCGTCTGCGCGCCTCCTCGATCGTCGCCCGGGCGGACTTCACGTCCATGAAGCCGCGTTCGGTCGCTTCCAGCCAGATCTGCTCCGCAAGCACGCCGGTATTTTGAAGCGCCGTCTCGATCACCGGAAGGATGCGCCCGGACTTGAGGTCGTCGGCTGCGAGATTGATTGCTATGTGCAGCGAGCGGTCGGCGGCGAGCACGCCCTTCAACTCGGTGATCGTCGCGTAGAGCACCTGATCGGTGATTTCCTCGATCAGCCCGTTCTCCTCCGCAAGCGGGATGAAGAGATCCGGCCGGACCATCTGCCCATCCGGCCGCCGCCAGCGCACCAAGGCCTCCGCACCGACGCAGATGCCGGTCTTGAGCTCGATCAGCGGCTGGTAATGTACGATGAACTCGCGCCGCTGCACCGCGATCGAAAGCTCGCCGAGCGGCGACAGGCGACGCCGGGACAGCCAGACGACGAGCCCGACCATCAGCGCCGCGACCAGCGCGCCCCCTGGCAAAAGCAGCAGGCGCTCTCGATCCATGTCGCTGAGAATGGCGATCTTGGGGGCTGCGGCAACGGCGATCCAGTTTGCGTCCCGGGCGGTTGCGAACAGGTCGTCGGCGTTGCTGCCGGTCTTCGGAAGATCGGCGAGGCGCTCCGTCAGCGACGGATCCGGATCGTTCAAGGTGCTGACCAGCACACCGTTCTTGGTGGCCACGGCAAGCCGGGTGCCCGGCTCGGCAATCACGTCGACGAAACGGATCGGGTTGGTCAGTACGGTGTAGGAGTGATAGCGGAATGCCGTCATGGGCGCGCCGGTGCTGATCGTCGGATACATCCGCGGGATCACTTCGACGCCGTTGCTCGCGAAGAAATCGGCAGGCGGCGAGCGAGTGAGACGGCGCGGCGGGTAACCCCACGAGGTGCATCTGAGCAGCCCGTTCTCGAAGTAGCCGATATCTTCGATGGCGGTCGTGTTGACGACGAGGGACCGGAGCGCCGCGATATGTGTCGTCATGCATGGCGGCATATCGAACCGGTCGGCGGCCTTCAGCGCCTTGGACGCTTCCGCGAGCGCGGCGTCTGCGCGCATGATGGCATAGTCGGCAAGGCGGGAAAGCCGTGTCTGCTCGCCGCGCACCGCGATCGACCACGACAGATAATAGGCCGCCAGCATCGGCAGGATCGCGCCGAGTGCAGCCAGGATACTGGCGATGACGACTATGCGAGATCGTTCCAAGCAGGCCTCGCCCGTAATCGTTGGTTGTTCAGTTCATGCTGCTTGCGGCAGAAAGACAGTCGGTGAACCGGAGCCTTGCGGTTCACAGGCAATCGTCGAAGACAGAGGTTCCGAGCAGCCGTTGGTTTCCGCCCGCTTGGCGATCCAGGCTTCGTATTATTTTGAGTTTAAGAAGCCTTTACGTACAACTACCACGTCTTATTGTCCCGATTCTAGGACGTTCGGTCCTGCTGCGACAGCAACTGAATATTATGCTAACAGCATTTTAATTGCCGACGACCTCCGCCGCATGAAATGAATGAATCCGATCGTGCTTGGACTGCTAAGTCCGCTCTCAAAAGCGACGTAACGGCACATAACGTCGATTTTACCCGGATAAGGCTTGAGACCCCAACATCCTTCTTTTATGTCGGGGGTTCGGTCGATTACACGATGAAATGAAAGGAGCAGGCCAGGACGATGGATGTTGCGGCCCTGACATTGCTGGCTCTCGCACTGCCTTTCGTCGCGGCATTGCTCGCGCCGCTTCTGACGCGTCTTCTCGGGCACAATGCGGCCTGGGTCCTTGCCCTGTTTCCCTTGGTGATCGTTTTGCACTTCGCCCGTTTCTGGCCCGAAGTGGCCAAGGGCGAGGTGGTTACGGGCGGTTATGCCTGGATACCGTCGTTCAACGTCAGCTTTTCCTGGTTGATAGACGGGCTGTCTCTGACATTCGTCCTGCTGATCGCCGGCATCGGCACGCTGATCGTGCTCTATTCCGGTGGCTATCTGAAGGGCCACCCGCAGCAGGGGCGGTTCTTTTCGTTCATCCTGATGTTCATGGGCTCGATGCTCGGGCTCGTCGTCTCCGACAGCTTCCTGATGCTCTTCGTCTTCTGGGAACTGACCTCGATCACCTCGTTCCTGCTGATCGGCTTCGATCATTCGCGTGAGGCGGCGCGGCGCGCAGCACTTCAGGCGCTCGTCGTGACCGGGGGAGGCGGCCTTTTCCTGCTCGCCGGGCTCCTGATCATCTGGA
The DNA here is from genome assembly GCF_002007205.1 of Ensifer adhaerens. Lineage (GTDB taxonomy): Bacteria > Pseudomonadota > Alphaproteobacteria > Rhizobiales > Rhizobiaceae > Ensifer > Ensifer adhaerens_D. Next base: position 50,081 of record NZ_LAZS01000006.1, on the reverse strand, counting down.
ACGTCAGCGGCGTCACCCAGCTCTCGCTGCTTGCCGCCTTCGGGCCGGAGATGCGCGAAAGCCCGTTTTATCTGGCCGCGCTCATCCTCGTTCTCGGCGGCGCCTTTACGAAGTCGGCGCAGTTCCCCTTCCATTTCTGGCTGCCGAACGCGATGGAAGCCCCGACACCCGTCTCGGCCTATCTGCATTCGGCGACCATGGTGAAGGCCGGCGTTTACTTGCTGATGCGGCTGAACCCGGTGCTCGGCGGAACACCCGAATGGCAGATCCTCTTGCCGCTCTTCGGCGGTGCGACACTCGTCATCGGCGCAGCACTTGCCTGCCGCCAGACCGACCTGAAACTGATGCTCGCCTATACGACGATGGCATCCCTCGGCCTGCTCGTGATGCTGACAGGGCTTGGCGTACCCCACGCGATCGAAGCGGCGGTGCTCTATCTTGTCGCCCACTCGCTGTTCAAGGGCGCCCTGTTCATGGTCGCTGGCATCATTGACCACGAAACCGGCACACGCGACGTGACCAGGGTCGGGGGCCTGCGCTCTGCGATGCCGCTCACCTTCGTCATCGCGCTTGCGGCGGCATTCTCGATGTGCGGTCTGTTCCCGTTCTTCGGCTTCATCGCCAAGGAGGAGATCTACTACGCGCTCTCGGGCCTCGACCGCCGTTCCCTGGTCTTTGCCGCGATCGCGATCCTCGGCAATGCGCTGATGTTTGCCGTGGCCTTTGCCGTCGCGCTGAAGCCGTTCGTCGGTCCGAAGGTCGAGACGCCGAAGGCTGCACATGGGGCCCCGGTCCTGCTCTGGCTCGGGCCGGCGCTGCTTGCAGCCAAGGGGCTTTCGGCCGCCCTGCTTTCGGGCTTGACGCACGAACTGGTGTCGACGCCGATGGCGTCGGCGATCGCGGGCGAACCCCGTGCGGTCACGATTTCGGTCGTTCCCCACGTCGGCTTGCCCTTGATGATGTCGATCGCGACCGCCGTCATCGGCATCGGCTTTTATCTGAAACTCGACCGCGTGCGTGCCTTCATGGCGACGATCCTCGCCGATATCGGCTGGGGTCCGGACCGTGGCTTCGACCAGTTCATCCGCGGTCTCGTTCGTTTCTCCGTCACACTGACGCGCCGGTTGCAATCCGGCCGCCTCGAAGTCTACATGACGGCGACCTTCATCCTGGTTGCGTTCGTACTGCTGGTCGTGCCGATCGCCTATGGCGAGTTTCCTCGCGCACCTTTCTTCGCAGCCGACGTGCCGCTGCACGAACTGGCGATCATGGCCATCGCCGTCATCGGCCTTGTCGCCGTGGTGCTTGCCGCCGACCGGCTGACGGCCATCGTTTCGCTCGGCATCCAGGGCTTTGCCGTCGCCGTCATCTTTTTGCTCTATGGCGCGCCGGATCTCGCCTTCACGCAGTTCATGATCGAAACGCTTTCGGTCGTCGTCCTTGCGCTGGTGATGACGCGGCTCCGGCTCTCGCCGTCCGATCATCGCCCCTTTGCGCAGAAGTTCCCGGATTTCGCCATCGCGCTTGCCTGCGGTCTCGGCTTCGGCCTGATGCTCCTGAAGGCAACGGGCGTGCCTTTCGACGCGACGCTCACCGACTTCTTCAATCTCTACTCGAAGTCGATCGCCCACGGCGCCAATGTGGTGAATGTCATCATCGTCGATTTCCGCGGCACGGACACGCTGGGCGAGATCGCCGTGGTGATGGTCACGGGTCTTGCGATCCTGTCCCTGGTTCGCTTGAGGGCCGGTTCGCTGCGGCGTGTCGCCGATAACGATCCGGATACGGAGGAGCGCGCATGAACTCGGTGATCTTCCGTGCCGTCGCGCCGTTCCTGACGAGCCTGATGGTGCTGTTTTCGATCTTCGTCCTGCTGCGCGGTCACAACGAGCCCGGCGGCGGCTTCATCGGCGGCCTGATCGCGGTGTCGGCACTGGCGATCTACGGCATCGCCTGCGGCGTCGAGACGGTGCGTCGTGCGATCTATTTCCACCCGATGGCGATTGCCGGAGCCGGCCTCCTTGCAGCGACGGTCGCCGGCCTGATCTCGATCGCCGCCCGCGTACCCTTCATGACCGGTCTCTGGATCTATCCTTCGGTGCTGGGCCTCGAGGTGCCGCTGTCGACGGTGACGCTGTTCGATTGCGGTGTCTATCTCGTGGTCGTCGGCGCGATCAGTTCGATCGCCCTTTCGCTCGAAGAGCGGGGAGGGGAATGATGGAAGCCTGGTTCGCCCTGCTTGTCGGTATCTTCTTCACCGTCGCCGTCTATCTGCTTCTGTCGAAGTACATCATCCGCGTGCTGCTTGGCGTTGCCATCCTCGGCAATGCTGTCAACCTTCTGATCTTTACCGGCGGACGACTGACGCGCGGCGTGCCACCGGTCGTTCCCGGCGACCAGGATGCGCTTGTCGGCCCGGCCGCCAACGCCCTGCCGCAGGCGCTGATCCTGACGGCGATCGTCATCTCCTTCTCCTTCTTCGCCTTCCTGCTGGTTCTTGCCTGGCGCGCCTACGAGGCGCTGCAAACCGACAATACCGACGAGATGCGCGTTGCCGAGCCGAAGGACGAGCCGGCTCCGCCGCTTGGATACTGACCGACCCATGGCCGCTACAACCTCTCCCCCCGCAGACCTTTCCGCAGCACTCGTGCTCGAGCCCGTCGCATCTGCCGACTGGCTGGTAATCCTGCCGGTTGCCTGGTGCCTCGCGATCGGCGCGCTGCTCGTGATGCTGCGCCGCAAGATCGACTGGCATCCGCCGATCGCCGTGCTTGGCCTTGCCGGCCTCGTCGTCATCGACATTCTGCTGCTGCGGCACGTGCTCGCAAGCGGACCGGTAACGATGGTCATGGGGCGCTGGCTGCCGCCCTTCGGCATCGCCTTCACCGTCGATCTGACCGGCGCGCTCTTTGCGCTCACCGCTTCCGTCGTTGCGCTTGCCGGCTGTATCTATTCGCTCGCCGATATCAACGACAGCGGTCGGCGCTACGGCTTCTATCCGTTCCTGATGCTGTTGATGGCCGGTGTCTCGGGCGCGTTCCTGACCGGCGACATCTTCAACCTCTACGTCTGGTTCGAGGTGCTGCTGATCTCGTCCTTCGGCCTGATCGTGCTCGGCTCCGAGCGCGAGCAGATCGATGGCGCGGTGAAATACGGCTTCCTCAACCTCGTTGCGACCACCCTGTTTCTGATCACGACCGGCTATCTCTATGCGAGCTTCGGCACGCTCAACATGGCCGACATTGCCCGCAAGTCGGAGGGTCTGGCCGGCACGGCGCCGCTGATGACGCTGACGGCGCTGTTCGTGCTCGCCTTCGGGATGAAGGCCGCCGCCTTCCCGGTGAATTTCTGGCTGCCGGCGTCCTATCATACGCCCCGCGTTGTCGTGTCGGCGCTCTTTGCCGGCCTGCTCACGAAGGTCGGGATCTATGCGCTCATTCGCGTAACCGTGATGCTGCTGCCGGCGGAGCGCGAGGAATTGAGCTTCGTGATCGCCCTTGCCGGCGCGCTGACCATGCTCGTCGGTGTCTTCGGGGCACTGGCGCAATCGGATTTCCGCCGCATGCTCGGCTATCTCGTGGTCTCCGGCATCGGCTCGATCCTTGCCGGGGTCGCGGTCGGTGGTCCGGGCGGCATTGGCGGCGCGATCTTCTATGCCCTGCATTCGATGCTCGTCATGACCGCGCTTTACCTCGCGTCGGGTGTTGCGGCCAGACTCGGCGGCAGCTTCTCGCTTGTCTCGCTGGCGGGTCTCTATCGCCGTCACGCCGGTTTTGCGGCGCTGTCGCTCATGCTCGCCTTCGCCGTGTCCGGCCTGCCGCCGTTCTCCGGCTTCTGGCCGAAGGTGATGCTGGTCAAGGCGGCGCTTGATATCGGCGCCTGGTGGCTGGCAGCGGTTCTGCTTCTGACCGGTTTCTTGACGACTGTCGTCACCGGACGCTTCTTCCTGCTCGCCTATTGGCGCGATGCGGCTTCCGGGGGCGGGGGATCTGCGTCCGCGACGATCTCGCCAGCGGCCTTTCTGCCTGTTACCGCCTTGACCGTGCTGGCGCTGGCGATCGGCCTTTATCCCGAGCCGCTGCTTTCCGTGGTTCAGAACGCCGCCGCAGGCCTCGCCGAACCATCGGCGTACCTGAACTCGGTCTTCCCGGGAGGTGCCCCGTGACCAAGTTCCTGACCATCAACCTGGTTTTCACGGCGATCTGGGGCGCAATCAGCGCCAGCTTCTCGCCCGCCAACCTGATCCTCGGTTTTGCCGTCGGAGCCCTGTCGCTCTTTCTGATCCGGCGCGAGCTTCAGCCTGTCGCCTACCCGGTGCGCCCGATCAAGCTGTTCCTGCTGACGGCGCTGTTCTTCAAGGAACTGGCGATCTCGGCGACCAAGGTCGCCTTGCTGGTCATTCAGCCGAAGATGGTGTTGAAGCCCGGCATCTTCGCCTATCCGCTGACGGTCAAGAGCGATTTCGAAATCGCACTGCTGGCCAATCTCATCACGCTGACGCCCGGAACGCTGTCGGTCGATGTCTCCGACGATCGCCGGACGCTCTATGTCCATGCGCTCGATTGCGCCGATCCGGGTGGCCTCAGGCGCGACATCGCCAATGGCTTCGAGCGCCGGATCAAGGAGGCCTTCGAATGAACCTCTCGGCGCAAATCCTCGTCCTTGCCACCGGCTTCGCGCTGGTCGTTCTGTCCGCAGCGCTTCTGATGACGGTCTGGCGCATCATTCGCGGCCCGACGTTGCCCGACAGGGTACTCGGCCTCGATATGCTGGTGGCGATCGCCATCGGCCTCATTGCCGTCGTGGCGATCCGCACCGGCTTCAACCTCTATATCGACATTGCCATCGCGCTCGGTCTTGTCGGCTTCCTGGCGACGGTCGCCTTTGCCCGCTTCGTGCTGGCGCGCGGCCTGTCGCCGGAGCGGGCGGCCGTCGAAAGGGGCGCGACCGAGGCCAGGCGCGTGTCGGCGCCGAGGGCCGCGCATCGCAAGCGCAAGGGAGGGCGCCGATGAACCCGGTCCTCGAGATTGCCGTCGCCCTGCTGGTCGCCGTCCTGTTGGTCGTCGGTGCGACATTTTCGCTGCTGGCGGCGATCGGCATTATCCGCTTTCCTGATCTTTACACGCGCATGCATGCGGCCTCCAAGGCCGGTACGATCGGATCGGGCCTATTGCTTCTGGCCGCGGGCGTGCATTCTCTCGATGCGGCCATTTTGATTCGCGCCCTCGCAGGCTTCTTTTTCTTCGTTCTGACTGCGCCGATCTCGGCTCATCTCTTGGCAAAAGCCGCACATCAGGCAGGTTACAGGCTGGCTAAGCTGTCAGTCATAGATCAGCTTCCACAAAAGGAAGAGCCGCGTCGCGACTGATCGATCACAGTTCTGAAACTGTATTTCAGGACTTTACGATCGAGTGTGGCCATTTTAGCAATTTGGAGATAAAGTTGCTAAGCGTCGTCAAATTTATGTTTGGACTTTTCGCGCATCGATGTTAATCGAGTAAATGTAAAGTGTCGTCGTGGAAAATACTTTGAACTGAAATTCCAGCTTGAGTTGTGAATGCTGATTGTTGCTTTGAGAGTTCGGTCGTCACCGGTTAATCGGCAGCAGGTTTCGTAATCAAATTTCCAGCTCTTGATATCGCGGCAGGCGTTTCTCCTTGTCGCGTTGATGGTCTATCCCAAGGCAGCCAAGGCTTCCTGACGGCGCTTGCAAGCGTTCCTCCCCCGAAACGTCGTTTCGGGTTGTGCTGAAGTCCGATAGGAGAAAGAAATGACTGAAACAGCGCTTGGCGCGAGCCATGAACTTCTGGTTGAACTGACGGCGGAAATTGTTGCCGCCTACGTCAGCAATCACGTGGTTCCTGTCGCCGAGCTTCCCACGCTGATCGCAGATGTGCATTCGGCGCTGAACAACACGGCAGCCCCGGCGCCGGTCGTCATTCCCGTTGAAAAGCCGAAGCCGGCCGTGTCGGTTCGCAAGTCCGTCCAGGACGACCAGATCACCTGCCTCGAATGCGGTGGTACCTTCAAGTCGCTGAAGCGCCACCTGATGACCCACCACAATCTGTCGCCGGAAGAGTACCGCGAGAAGTGGGACCTGCCGACCGACTACCCGATGGTCGCGCCCGCCTATGCGGAAGCACGTTCGCGTCTCGCCAAGGAAATGGGTCTCGGTCAGCGCCGCAAGCGTCGCGGCAAATGAGCTCACCCTCCCGCTGAGGATGCGGGCAGCCCGTGGTGGTTGCTTGGCCGTGGGCGGGAAATTCAATCACAATGGCCGGGCCCGTGAGCCCGGCCATTGTGTTTCAGCCGCCTCGTCCGCGGGCGCCCGCACAAAAAGATGCATCACCTCAACGTATCATGGCCGCCTTTGGCTTCTGAGTAAGATGCGTGGGCGCATCGAACGTGGCTCAAAAATATGCATTGATCTCCGGATATGGCGTCGCGTGCTCAAAAAGCGCCTCGGACCGCCCGTCGGCGAGGAAGCTCGTCACCAACGTCGACGTCTGCATCCACAACGTCTGGGAAATCCATGACCCGACACTGATCCGAGTTACACCAAGCGCGGATAGTTCAGTGGCGGCAGGCAAGCCGGGCCAGGCAATGACGTTCAGCAGCAGTTCGGTGCCTTTTGCGATTTCACGAATTTCGGTCCGATCGGTCACCCCGAGCACGAAGAGGCCGTCGGCCCCCGCGTCCCGGTACTGCCTGGCGCGGGCGAGCACCTCCTTTACACGGTCGCCAGCGGGTGCAAGCGCTCGCGCGTAAACGTCCGTGCGCGCATTGATATAGAGTCCGATGCCAAGCCGCTCCGCCGTCTCTCGGGCCTGCTCGATCTTGCGGCAGAGCAGATCCGGCGTGCCGGCGCCATCCTGAATGTTGAACCCGACCGCACCGGCTTCGATGAAACGAGCGGTCGTCCGGGCCATCTCCGCCGCATCGTCGGTGTAGCCCGATTCAATGTCGACGCTGAGCGGGACACGGATGACACGGGCGATTGCCGCAACGCTTGCCAGGTGCCGATCCAGCGGAAGGGCGTCGCCGTCTCGATAACCAAGTGACCATGCCACGCCGGCGCTGGTCGTCGCGATGGCGCGGGCGCCGAGCCGCTCGATCAGAAGCGCGCTGCCGGCATCCCAGGCATTGGGCAGCCGCAACGGCTCAGCTTGGTGATGAAGCGCGTGGAACATTGCGGCGTTGTCGTTGCTGCTCAAGGTGACCTCCATTCGAAGAAAGCAGCTCGTCGCAATTGCGAGATCTAAAGATAATAGCTAGGATTTTCAGGCATTCATTCCGGAGGGGAAGCAATGGACGGGCCGTCTCTGCATCTGGTGCAGGCCTTCGTCGCTGTGGTCAAGCACCAGAGCTTCGCAAAGGCGGCACTCGATCTCAACATGACGCCTTCCTCAGTCAGCCGGCTCGTCAAGGCACTGGAGCAACAGATCGGTGTTTTGTTGATCAACCGCACGACGCGGGCAATGTCCCTGACGGATGCGGGGAAGCGCTATTTCAGCGACTGCGCCGCGGCATTGGAGCAATTGCATCACGCGCAGCTACGGGCTCGCAATGAACAGGACCTGCCGACCGGTACGCTCAAGCTTAGCGTATCCGTCTCATTCGGCCGCAATCACGTCGTGCCATATCTGTCGGCGTTCCTGGCCGCTTACCCGCAACTGCGGCTCGACCTCCTCATGACCGACCGGTACGTCGACCTCGTCGCTGAGGGGGTCACGGTGGCAATCCGTATTGGCAACCTCCAGGACTCGGGCTTGATCGCGCGCAAACTTCTCGGCAACCGCCGAATTCTCGTGGCCTCGCCGGCCTATCTCGAAACACATGGTGATCCCGCGGAGATCGATGAACTCAAGCGGTACGAATGCGTCGTGTCGACGGCAAACCATGATGGTGAGGTCTGGCGCCTGTTCGGCCCGACCGGAGAACGGTCCTTTCGGCCGCGCGGGAGGATGCGTGCCGACAACGGAGACGCCGTCCATCAGCTCGCTGTCGATGGCCAAGGCATCGCCTTTCATTCTGAAGTGACCATGGCCGCATCGATCCGGAGCGGCAAATTGGTTCAGATACTCCCCCATTGGACGGGAAAGGAGACGGGCGTCTATTGTGTCTGTCCCTCCCGCCCCATGGGGCCGGCGGCCCGGGCATTGATTGATTTTCTGACCAGCCGTTGGAAGGACGCCGTGATATCGGACATGGTCGCCCACCCAGCGGAAGAAGACATGCCGTGAAGGGTTGCGCGTCTTGAACGCGCGATGCTCGGCAATGCCTGCGTCTCAGGCCGCCAGGCGAAGCTCCGCCTCGTTCTTGATGCGGCGGATCATCGAGCGCAGGCCGTTGGCGCGTTGGGTCGACAGGTGCTCGATCAGGCCGATCTTGCCGAAGGTGTCGATCGCATCGATCCGGGCGATATCGGAGGCATGCTTGCCGGAGTAGATGGCAAGCACGATCGCGACGAGCCCGCGCACGATATGGGCGTCGGACTCGCCTTCGAAGTTAAGGACGGGGTCCTCGGGATTGCCGGCCGCATTGGTGACGAGCCAGACCTGGCTCGCGCAGCCCTGAACCTTGTTTTCCTGGGTGCGCTTGGCTTCTGGCATCTCCGGCAGCACCTTGCCGAGCTCGATCACGTAGCGATAGCGATCCTCCCATTCCTCAAGGAAGGCGAAATCATCGATGATCTGGTCGAGCGTCGTCATGGGTCCGGTCCATTCGTCGGGAGATTATAAGCCCGCCGATCCCTGCGGCGAACAAAATCATCCCTGTTCCTGCCCTTTGCCTTCAGGCGTTCGGGCTTTCAGCCTTCATATAGGCGATGGCAGGGCCGTTGAGAACCGGCAAATGCGCGGGAGAGGCGGCGGCTTCCGTATCCCCTGGTCAGACCGAAATGCTTGTCGGGACGCTCAGGGAAGCGATTGCGCTTCCACCGGCCCCCTCGATGTTACCGGTGGCGGCCGAAAGCGTCTGGCCGGCGGCCCGCGCCTCATCGGCCTGACGCCCGGATCCCTTGGCGCGCAAATCCTGCTCCGCCTTACGCAGCAGTTGCTTCAGTTGTTCGGCAACGGATTTGAGTTCGGCCGCCACTTTCGCTGCGGGATCGGAATGGCCATCATCGGCGCCGAACTCGCGATAGGCGCGCTCGGCAAAGCTTGTCGGTCCCGAAGGGGGCTCAGCCTCGCTGTCAGCCGCGGGGGCATCGGTTTGCGCGCTGCCCGCATCCGCTTGCGCGCTGCCGGCGTTGGCAAGCACCGTAGCTGCGGCAGCCGCCGAGGCGGATGCGCCGCCGCTTGCAGCTCCCCCGCCACCGGCGCCCGCCAATTGCTGGGCGGCGGTGCCCAGCTGTTGGGCAAGCTGCTTGGCGAGCCTTGCAAGCGTTTCCGGATCCGACGCGAAGAACCGGAGCATGCGGAGCTGCTCCTTGATTTCGTCGAGCTTCTTCTTGGCTGCGGCAGCCCGGTTCGCGGCGCTTTCGTCGCCGGTGCCGAGAAGCAGGGCGGTCGAGGCCGGGCTCTTGCTGTCGCCTCCCATTGCATCGCCGCCGAGGGTGGCGCCGGATGCCGCCGGGCGCATCACGCCGGCGTTCGAGAAAAGCCCATAAATCTGCATCGTCCGCCTCCGCTTGGTGCGGCGGACCTAAGCAGCCAGGGCTTGCGTGTGGCTGTGTCGCCTGAAAATCAGCGGTTGCGTGCCAAAAAAGAAAACGCCGCGAGGGGATGGGATCCTCGCGGCGGCCGTAACAGGACGGCAAGTCAGGCAGTCAGTCAATCGGTATCTGTGGGGTGCCGGGCGCGATTACTGGATAACCACGGCCTTGGGATCGAGGCGCTTTTCCGGAACCGGCGTGCGCTTGAAGACGGGTTCGGAGTCGATGGTGCTGACCTCGGTAGCCGGAGCCGCCACATCGGCGGCCGGCGTGACCGTACCGGTCTTGACCTTGGCGTCCGGCATCGTGGCGTCGGTCTCGGCAAACTGGGTATCGAGGAACTCGTAGGCGATGCGGGCGCCTTCGCGGGCCCGGTGACCGAGGGCGACGAAGGTTTCTGCACCCTTCTCGCAGACATCCGGCTTCTGGATGCAGATGGCGCTGATGTATTGGAACGCCTCATTGGCGGCGAAGAAGGTGTCGCCGAGCTCTACCTTCGGGGCATGTTCGAGTTTCTGCGTGCTCGAAGGGTCGAGGAACGGCAGCAACACCAGCACCAGCGAAAACCAGAATGTCGCCTTGATGAGAAACCACATGTTCTGCCCATCCTTCGTTCGGCTGCCTCGGCCCGCCAGTCTTGTAGCCGGCTTTTGCACCTTCGGCATCCCGCAGCGCCGTGGTATCCCCTGATACCCGTTCACGCCACCTTCTAATCCTTGGAGCCCGCCAGCGTTCTCTTGATGCCCGGCCCCTTGTTGAAATCGACACTAGGGCGGGAATCACAAGACGGCTTTTCCAAAACGAGCGGCATTTACTTCAAATTTTAATGAAATGCCGGTGTCCGCCGATTTGCAGCGCCTTTGTGTCGCATTTTAGCTTTTGCCGTTAAGGTTCGTGGCAGAGCCGGATGCGGCAACCCCGAAAGCACCGGCGATCGCACCGCAAAAGCTGCGCCACAATCGTTAATACAGTGCAGAAAATGCACGGAAATCCGTTGCTTACGCCCCATTAACCACAAGAAATGAAGGTCGCCCGATTTGCCTCAAAACGGGATTTTTCGACCGTTTCGCACCGTTCCGGGACCGCCGCGTTTATTCTTTCATTAAGCCGGGGATGCGAGATTCCGACATGTCACGAGGCGGCTCTGAGTCCCGATCCCAAGGGTCGCGAAAACGATAGCGTCGGCCTCGCAAGAACAACAAATGTAGCAGGGTAAAGCGTGAGCGTATTGCGTAACATGGCTGGCAGATGGGCGTCCCGTGTGGACGAAGTCGCGGCCCTGTGGCTTCCCCGTCGTGAGGCGTCTTCGCCGGTTGACCACCGCAATGCGAAGCGGCTGCGCACGCTCGCGGCGGTTTCCTTGACGGCTCTGCCGGTGGTGCCGCTTGCCCTTTCGCTCGCCATGCCCGTATCCTCCGCGCTCCCGCTCGGCACGGCCCTTTGGGCCTCGGCCTCGCTGCTTGCAGCGGCAGGCGCGATTGCCCGTAGCCGGGCGCCGGAAGAGGTGGCCGCGGCAACGGATCCTGTCGTGCCGGACCTGTCTGCCGCCTATGACCTCTTCGCGGGCCTGGTGACCGTGCACGACTTGCGCGGCAATGTGCTTTCCGTCCATGGCCGCGACGCGGCCGAACATCTGACCCTGATGCGCGATCCAGCGGGCCGTGGTTTCATCGAGCAGATCCACATCTCCGATCGCATCACCTTCCTGAGCGCGATCGACATTCTTCGCCAGGGCGGCGACCGGGCGACGGTCGACATCCGCATCGAGCGGCGCACGCTGCCGATCGAAGGCGAACAGTTCGTCTATATGTCCTGTGAGCTGGCGCCGCTGCGCGACGACAATGGCCGGCTGGTCGCGATCCTCGCTCAGTCGCGTGATGTCTCGCAAGAAGCGGGCCTGCGCGCCGAAGCGGCGGCCAGAACCGCTGAAGCCGTATCGGCGAACGATGCCAAGACGCGGTTCCTTGCCGCCGTCAGCCACGAACTGCGCACGCCGCTCAATGCCATCCTCGGCTTTTCGGACGTGCTTGCCGGCGAATATTTCGGCAAGCTCGAAAACGATCGCCAGCGCGAATATGTCGGCCTGATCCACAAGTCCGGTGAGCACCTGCTATCCGTCGTCAATACCATGCTCGACATGAGCAAGATCGAGGCGGGTCGCTACGAGCTGATGCCCGAGCCCTTCGGTGTCGCCGAAGCGGTTTCCGCCTGCGAGGCGATGCTGTCGCACCAGGCAGCGGAAAAGGGCGTCAAGCTTGCAAGCCGCATCACCCGCGGTATCGGCGAGATTAACGCGGACCAGCGCGCCTTCCAGCAGATCCTCATCAATCTGGTCGGCAATGCCGTCAAGTTCACCGATCCGGGCGGCGTCGTCACGATCGACGCGGAAGCCGACGGCGCGATGCTGAAGCTTTCCGTCAGCGATACCGGCATCGGCATCGCAGCCGACAAGCTGGCGTTGCTTGGTCAACCTTTTGTCCAGATCCAGAACGACTATACCCGCCGTTACGAAGGCACCGGCCTCGGCCTATCGCTGGTCAAGGGCCTGGTTGCTCTGCACGGCGGAGAGCTTTCCATCCGCAGCCGCGAAGGCGAGGGCACCGTTATCGTCGTCACGCTGCCGCGTGATGGCTCCGGTATCGCCTGTGCGGAGCATGAAGAAGCGCGTGCGCCAGTGACGGTGGAATTTCCGCCGCGCCTGAAGGATTGTGATGTCGCCCCGGCCGCCGAAGGGGGGCGGTTCGAGGGGAAGGGTTTGAACGAGGAACGGGGATATGGCACCGCGCAAGCGAAAACAGCCTGACCGGAAGAAGGCCGCGCGGCAAACGCCCGGCCTGGCCGTGCGCGGGCTGGTCCTTGCCGGACGGGGTGCCGGGCTTGCCGGTCGCCTGATGGCGCGCCATCCGCTGGTATCGGGTGGCTCGGCCGCCTTCCTCGTCGTGTTCTCCTTCGTTGCGGCCAATGCGATGTGGTATCAGCACGGTACGCATCCGTCGCCGCTGTTGCGCACCCGCGTCCCGCTCGTCAGTGCCGAAACGGCTCAGCGAATCGCCATCGCCAAGGGCGAGGAGATCGAGCCGCGAAAGGTGACCACCTTCGTCATCGAACGCGAGGGTGAGGCAAAGGCGGAAAACGTCGAGGACGTGATCGCGACCGCGGACCTGTCGTCGGAAAAGCCTTCGCCCGAGCGGGTCGCGAGCGTGCCGAATCCGGCGCAGTCGAGGCTTGTCTCCGAGATCCAGAAGGAATTGGGTCGGATCGGCCTTTATGACGGCACGCCGGACGGACGGAGCGGTCCGCGCACGGCCGCGGCGATCCTCAGGTTCGAGGAGCGGGCGGGTCGCACGGGAACCGGCGCGGCGAGCGTCGAACTTTTGCAGGCCCTGAAGGCCGCGCCGGCTGGAAAGGCCGCCGCGGTTCCGGCTGGACGGCCGCTTTCGGAAACGAAGGGCGGGGGCGTGGAGATCGATCCGGTCGCTGCAGCCATCCGGTCGGCCGAGAAGGAAAGCACCTTCGTTCCGCGCGCAGAAATTCCGGTGTCGAGCGAACTGGTGTTGAACATCCAGAAGGGGCTCAGCAATCTCGCCTATGCGGACGTCACGGTCGACGGCGTTGCCGGAGAGCAGACGCGCGCAGCGATCCGCCACTTTGAGAAACACTACCGCCTGCCGCAAACCGGCGAACCCAATGCCCAGGTGCTGAAAAAGCTCAAGGAAATCGGCGCGCTCTGACGGCTCTGTTGCGCCCGCGGTGGCTTGAGCGGATTTGCCTCCTTCGCCCCGCGCGTGTATCAGCCTCTCATGCGCCTGAAATCCCATATCTTCGTCTCGTCCCTCCTGCGCCGCGCGTTTTCGCTCGGCGGCTATGCGGCGGTGTTGCGCAAGGGCGCGGAGGAGGCCGGTGCGATCTTCATCCGCCAGCGGACGCGCATGGGCACCGAGACGCTCTTTGCTCCGGCGCCGCAGAATTTCTTTGCCGACGAAGTCGATCTTGGCCGCAAGTTCGAAGTGCGGCTGCGCGACAGCGATGCCGACGAGGTCGATGCGGCGCTTGCAAGCGAGATCCGCTTCGATCCGGACTGCTGGATCGTGGAGATCGAACTGGACGACCGTGGCGATCTGTTCGAGGTCGTTCCCGAAGATGGCGCAGGCCGGTCCTGATACCGTCTTGCCGATTGCGCCGGCCTGCTTGACTCTCCACTTGGTGGAGGCCGTAGGACGCGTTTATGGACGATCAAGTCTTTTCGATAGGCGAACTTTCGAAGCTGAGCGGCATACCGGTCAGGCGGCTTCGGTTTTACTCGGACAAGGGGTTGCTGCCCCCCTCGACGCGGACGGAGAGCGGCTACCGCATGTATTCCGGAGCCGACCTGGCTCGGTTGGACCTCGTTCTTGCCCTGCGTGAAGCGGGCGTCAGCCTCACGGAAATCCGAAAGATCCTGGCCAACCGAAGCTCGTTCGCTGATGTTCTGGCCTTGCGGCTTCGAACGCTCGAAACGGAAATCCGGTCAAAGCGCCGGATCGCCACGGCCTTGCGGATGGCTTTGAAACTCCATGAACCCTCCCCAATGGATCTCAGGAGATTATGGAACGTGACCAAGCTTTCAAAGACGGAATTTCGTACCGCGCTCGAGCGCTTCTACGACGATGTCGCCGGCGACGCGCCCATGGATGCGGCGTGGAAGAAGAAAATGATGGATGCCGGTACGCCGGACCTGCCGGAAGACCCGACAGCCGAACAGATCGACGCCTGGGCGGAACTGATGGATATGTTGTCCGACAAGGCCTATGCCGCCGAAATGCGCGCCCACATGTCCGATCTGTGGACGCAGGAGTTCGATCCTGCTGCCTACGCTCAAGCCGCCGAAGCCACCTTTGCGCGGGTGAGGGTGGCCATCGACAATGGCCTTGGCCCTCAGTCAGCCGTCGGTCGGGAGATCGCCGCCGACTGGCTGGAGCGGTCGGCAAAGGCGATGAAGCGGGCTCCGGACCAGGATTTTCTGGACTGGCAGCTTGAGCAATACCGCAAGCACCACGCCCGCTCGGCTCGATACCAGGAGTTGATGGCCGTGTTGCAGGGACAGGCGCCCCAGGCTCCGACCGGTCGTGAATGGAACTGGATCATCGACGCGATGAAGCAGCTTTTCTAGGAGAGGAGCAGTCGTCAACTCGTCCGACGGTTGAGGCATGCTTCCAGCATGGGAGCATGCCGCCTGGTGGCCAGATTGGAGACGAAAAATCGTTGCAGTGGCCCGGCGGGTGACTAGAGCATGTCGCGCAAAAGTGTGCAGCGGTTTTGCGATAACGACATGCGACAAATCAATAACTTAAAGCGCTCGGAGCGAATCTGAAAGGTCGCGACGCGCTTTAGCCGCGGCGGCGGCCGAAAAGCCGCTGCGGCTGCGCATGGGCCACGGCTGCGGCAACCTTGCGCGCGCCGACGTGCCGTGTGTCGTTGGCGGTATTGTCGGCAAAATAGGTTTCGTGTCTTGCCGCGGGCGCCTCTTCTTCGGCCTCCGTCGCAAGCCACGCCTCGAGCTGTTCGCGGCAGGCGGTGCGGCTCATGGCGCCGATCAAGGCTGCGGCATGGCTGGTTTCGCCAAAGGTTTCGCGAAGATGCGGATAGAGGGCCTGAAGCACGAAACCGGCATCGGCCGCCTCGACATCGAGCGCGACCAGGCTTGTTGCCAGCAACTGCCCGGAAATATCGAGCAGGATGCGCTCGACCTGCGCATCCTTGGTGCCGAGCGCCTGGCTAAGGACACGCGAAAACAGGATGATCTCGCCGCTGCGGGCAAAGCGCACAAGCAGTGCGGCATGGACGTCGGTCATCGTCGTGGACGACGGCGTCTGTGGAACATTATGGGGACGGGCGCCCGCCAGCGCCTTGATCTCGCGGCGAAGCGTTTCTTCGCGCGCCGTGCGCAACGAGGCGGCTTCAGCCTCCACGCTGACCTGCCCTGCCGCTGCGGGTTTTGCGGCATTGCTGCGGGCCGCCAGCCCCGGCGGGTTGTGATGCTCGACGAGGGCGTCGACGACGAGAGGGGAGAGGTTCGGACGGCGGGCGATGGCCGCGGCATGTTCCGGCCCGCGCTCACGGATGATCGTGATCAGCGTCCGGTCGGCGATCGCCTTCGAACGGGTGAGAAAAATCGCGGCGATCGCGATCGGCATGCTGCCGATCAGCGCTGCGACCGTCTCGGGAACCTGCTGGCATTGCGAAAGGGCGGCCGCCGCCTGCCGGCGCGCTTCGTTGCTGGAACCGAGGAACAACGGCTCGAACAGCTCTGCAAACTGCTTCATGTCGGACTTGCGGGGAAAACGCAGGCTTTCGAAACCGGTGACGGTCGCCATCAGGACGACGTCCTTCAAGCGGCCGGTCTGTGGCCTTTCCAACTCACGAAAGCGATCCGTCACGATAATTCCCTGCACGCAAAACATGATCGCCATTGCCGGCGATCCGGAACGGCACACGTCGCAAAAATTAGAAGAAAAGCGTTAGCGCACTGTTAACTATGGATGTTGGAGCTTTATTCAGGCTTGCGGCACACCAGGGCCGGTGGCGCGCCGGCAGATCGCCCGCCGGGTGCGGCAAATGTCGGGGACATCCGCAGCATTAGCCATAAAAAATCCACATGCTGTCATGAGTTATCGCGACGACGGTGAAGGGCCCGGACGCCCGCCGACGTTTGGGGCCGTGTGAAGAGGGGCCTCTCCATGGGAGATATGGAACTGTGAAGAAATTTATTCTGCGCGCGGCGGCGGTCTGCGCGCTCCTTTTGGCCCCGGCAATTGCCCAGGCTGCCGAAGGTTTTGCCACCGCGAACGTCAACATGCGCTCCGGTCCGAGCACGCGCTATCCGGCGGTTTCAATGATCCCGGCGGGCGAATCAGTCGAAATCCATGGCTGCCTTGCCGATCTGCCGTGGTGCGACGTGTCGTTCTATGGTGGGCGCGGCTGGGTTGCCGGACGTTATGTCCAGGCCGACTATCGCCGCAATCGCGTCTATGTCGAGCCGCGCTACTATCGCCCGCTTGGAATTCCGACTGTTGTCTTCCAGTTCGACAACTATTGGGACCGCAACTACCGCGGCCGCGATTTCTATCGTGAGCGCGATCGCTGGCGCCGCGGACCGGATTGGGTCGACGACCGGCGAGATCGTCGCGATTGGGAGCGGCAGCGCGAACGCGAGCGCCGCGACTGGGAACGCGAACGGCGTAGCGATCTACGCGACTGGGAACGCCGCCAGCGCGAAGAGGAAAAGTGGCGCGACGACGAATGGCGCCGTCAGCGGACGGAGCGTGAGGATCGGCGCGATTGGGAGCGCCGCAGCGACGGAGTTCGTGTCCGGCAGGACGACGGCACCGTCTATGAACGGGCCCGTCCGGCTCCGATGGTTCGCTGCCAGTTCGACGATCCTTACTGCGAGAACTGAGCTGAGCGCCGCGTATTGCGCGGCCCTGTCTGACAGAAAGAACGGGCGGCCCTGGTCGCCCGTTTTGCGTTTCGCAAACCCGCTTTCGACAGCTGCGGGCGGAACCAAACGCCGGCCGACGCGTTGAGCCCGCGCAGACAAGGGAGCGTTGCAATGGTCGAAAAGAAACTGCAGGCAGTGGAGAAGGTTGCCGTGAGTGAAGCGGAATCAGGCGCCCGCGCCGAGGTCGATGCACAGATCGCCGAGCTGCGTGCGGAAATCGCCCGGCTGACGGAAGCGGTCTCTGGGATCGGAACGAGCACGAAGGCGGTTGTGCAGGGAGAAGCAGATCTCCTGGCCGAACGCGTGCGCGAGCGCGTCCGCGAAGAACCGCTGTCGACCCTGGTCGCCGTTGCGGGGGTGTCCTTCCTGTTCGGCCTGATGTCCCGACGCTAGCGGCCGAAGCTGGGCTTGGCCCGGATCGCCGCTGTTACCTCGGATACATCGCCGGGACTGGTCGGGAGACATACTGAACGCAGGTTGGGGTTGCAGGCATGTATTAGTAATCTGTTAACCAACCTATGGCTCAATCGGAGTGGACCCGGTATGATCGGGCCGCGTCGTGAACCAGAACAGCAACATCCGGGCGACCGGAAGAAGGAGCAAACGAGAAAGGCGCGCCTGTCCAGGGAAGATCTGGGAAAATGCGCTGGCCCGAGAACGGGCAGGGTGAAATCTGTACGGTAGTTCATCCGTCTCAAGACTTTGTGGAGACGAGCATGGCAGACGTGATCAGAATTCAGGACCGCAAGGTTCGCATACCGCCGCACCGGCCTCCGGCCATATCGGGCGGAGCGAAAGTGCTGCTGTTCACCGGTATCCGCTACGAGCGCCTCGATCGCGACCCGCAGCCGACCGCGCCGGACGGACGCCGCATCAAGAAGCAGTGAGCCGCGGCACTCCTGCGCAACAGGCGACCGGAACGGTCGCTCTCAAGTCACAGTCCATGCCCGGCACTTCGGGCTTATCCCCATGCACTGCTGCGCTCGACGCGCCATCCTTGCGCTGGTGCACTAGCGCTGCCACGGCTGCCCGAAGACCGCGCGGCTGGCCTAGCGTCGGAACGGTTCGCAGGCTGATTCCGCAAGGAAGTTCCGGACCTGCTCCTCGAAACTGTCGACGGGCGCCATCGCTCTCAGCACGGCAAAACCATCCTGTTCCTTCATCTCGATCATGATCGATTGTGCGAGCGCCTGTGGCGGAGACTTCCGCAGCTCGACCAACTGGATCGGCGTGGCGACGACGAGGTCGAGCTTGCCGTTGACCGCCGTGTGGTCGTTCATGCTGAAGACCTCATTGGAATTGCCGTCGAAAACGGCGAGCGACCAGAACGGCACGTTGCCGCTGGCAAGAAAGCGCGCCGGTCCGTCCGCGATCGAGAAGCTGCAGACCGCGGTCCTCAGGTATGGATCGTCATTGGCAAGGCCCGTCGAGCCCGGCGTGCTGGTCAGCGCAAAGAAACTGTCCATCTCCAGGAGCCCGAGGACACGGGTATAGGCGTCGCGGCCGGTGAACTGCGGCAGCGCCAGCACGATGATGATGTGCAGCAGGGCGGCGCCGACGAGGCCGAGGATTGTCGCGAAGAGAACGCTACGCATCGCCGCAACCCGTCCTGGTGATAATTGGCATGGCGAGGTCGATCAGGCCGGAGGAGCCCGCCGTCGGCGTATCGAGCAGCGTCAGCACCAGCCGGAACGTGCCCGAGTGGCGCACGGCGAGCCAATTGTCGGGTTGCGCGTTCGGCGACACATGGACCGTGAAGTTGCTGTTTTCGCTGCGCAGAACGGTCCAGGAATTGAGCGCGGAGGGGAGGTCGGAGCCGGGCCGCAGCGGCAGGCCCTCGGCATTCGCGGCATAGAGCGTCCAGAAGCGCGCCTGCGGCGTCAGCCCCGCGACCTCATAGGAGCAGGCCGCCTGGAGCTTCTCACCCTTGCTGTCCACCTGGGCGCTGAACATCAGCCCCTCGGCGCCGCCATAGAGCAGCTCTCCGGCCCGCGCCCGGTGGGCTTTCGCATAGGGATCGGCGTTGGCCGTCTGCGCCTCGGGAAAGGCGACCCAGGGGCCGATCGCGATCGCACCGAAGCCGACGGTCGCTTTCAGCGCCCATACCGCCGAGGCGATGCCGCCGCCGAAGGCGATGGCAAGGGTCAGGGCGACGAGGAAGGGGATTCGAAACAAGGGCTACTCTACCGGATATGGTCCGGCGGCGCGGCGCCGTCGGGTTGTCCCACTATGTCGCCGAAATCCGCGTCCGGCGCAACGGCGACTGCGTTGTCGGCCTTGAACCGGACACCGCGACGGTTATACGCCAGAGGAGCGAGCACGCCGGAAACGTCAGTTGCGGGCGGCATCGACATTCGCCTGTCCGGAACGCGGTTCTTCAGCCGCGCCGAGAGCCGCAAGTCTGCCGCCGACCTTCTCGGGAGCCTTCAGCGCCGGCGCCTTTTCAAAGGTCTCGCCAATGCTTCGCAACAGCCGGGTGACGTCGGTCGAGAGCGAGCGCGGCCGCACCAGCGGCGGCAGGGCGTTCTCGTCCGGCTTCGCTGTCGCGACCTGCGGCGGTTGTTTTGCCGGCGCCGTCGGTGCGGTGATCCCCGGGATCGCCCGGTGTTCGATGCCCTGCTCGGCATAGTCCATCAGCCGCTTGAAGGTCATCGCCGGCAGCGAGCCGCCGGTCATGTTGTTGGTCGAGGTGTAGTCGTCGTTGCCGAACCAGACGGCGGTCGTATAGTCGCCGGTGAAGCCGACGAACCAGGCGTCGCGATAGGCCTGCGTCGTGCCGGTCTTGCCGCCGACGACGATGCCGTTGTCGAGGGCGGCCTTGCGCGCCGTGCCGATGATCGGGATCTGCGTCAGCATGGAATTCATCGACGCATTGGCGGTTTCGGAGAGAATACGCCGGGCCGGCGGTTCGTCGCGTCCGAAGTCGTAGAGAATATCGCCATCATAGTTGAGGACCTGGCTGATCCCGTGGCGGCGGGACTGTACGCCGCCGGCCGGGAAGACCGCGTACGCCGTCGCCTGGTCGAGCACGGTCACCTCCGACGTGCCAAGCGGCATAGTCTTGTCGGCGCGAAGAGGCGTCTCGATGCCCATGTCCCTGGCTGTCTGGACGATCAGGTCCGTGCCGAGCTTGTCCTTGGCGAGGCGCACGGGAATAGTGTTGATCGACTTGGCGATGGCCGTCAGGATGGTGACGCGGCCGGCATAGCTGCGGCCATAGTTTTGCGGCGACCAGCCGCGCCAGGTGATGGGGGCGTCGACGACGACCGTTTCCGGCGTCATGCCTTTCTCCATCGCTGCCGCGTAGGTATAGACCTTGAAGGAGGAGCCCGGTTGCCGCAGCGCGCGCGTCGCGCGGTTGAACTGGCTCTCGCCATAATCGCGACCGCCGACCATGGCCCGCACGGCGCCGCCATTCTCGAGCATGACCAGTGCGCCCTGCTTGACGTGGAAGCTTTCGCCATATTGACGCAGGCTCGATTCCACCGAGTCCTCGGCAGCGTGCTGCAGGCCCATGTCGATCGTGGTGCGCACGATCAGCGAATGCTGCGCGAAGGGGCGGGCGATGCGCTGGACTTCGTCGAAGGCCCAGTCGAGGAAGAAGTCGGGCGCCTTCACCTGGGCGCGGTCGATGACGGTCGCAGGGTTGAGGCGCGCGGCGATCACCTGGCCCTCGGTCATCAGTCCGCCCTGGACGAGGTTGGTCAGAACCTCGTTTGCGCGACCGCGTGCGGCCGGCAGGTTGACGTGCGGCGCGTAGCGGGCGGGCGCCTTGAAGAGACCGGCCAGCATGGCCGATTCCGCAAGGCTCACATCGGTGATCGACTTGCCGAAATAGAACTGTGCCGCCGCTGCCGCGCCGAAGGTGCCGCCGCCCATATAGGCGCGGTCGAGATAGAGCCGGAGAATTTCCTTCTTCGACAGGTTGCATTCGAGCCAGACGGCCAGGAAGGCTTCCTTGATCTTGCGCTCGATCGTGCGCTCGTTCGACAAAAAGAGGTTCTTGGCGAGTTGCTGCGTCAGGGTCGAACCGCCCTGGACGACGCCGCCGGCGCGGGCGTTTTCCGTCATCGCGCGGGCAAGGCCCAGGAAGTCGATGCCCCAATGGTCGAAGAAGCGCCGGTCTTCGGTCGCCAGCACCGCCTTGATCAGGTGATCCGGCAACTCGTCGATCGGCACGGAATCCTCGTGGATGATGCCGCGATGGCCGATTTCGTTGCCGTAGCGATCAAGGAAGGTGACGGCGAAATCGCTCTGGGCGCGCCAGTTGCCCTTGGTTTCCTCAAAGGCGGGAAGCGCCAGCGCCAGCATCAGCACCGAACCGACGGTGCCCCAGTTCATGCCTTCGCCCAGCACCTCGAAGACGGCTTTTTTCCAGCCGCTAACACGGAAACGACGAAAGAAGATGGTGGTGTCTTCCCACCACTGCCCCAGCTTGAAGCCGGCATTCCAGACCGTGGAATCGATCCAGGAATCGACTCTCAGAAAGATGTGCCGCTTCTTCGGCCGATTATCGTCTTTCCTCGGTTCCCGCACGGTCTCAACGTCCTGAAAGCTCTACGGCATCATGCCGGCGCCATGTAATATTTGCACGGCGTCAAATTCCAATCTACTTGCATATCGCGCCGCCGGCCTTAAAAAACCGGCAATTTTCTGCGAAATTTCTGTATCGCGAGCGATTTGACGAAAGTGTGATGACGATGGGCGAAATGCCTTTCTGGAAGGCGAAGAGCCTTGAAGACATGACCGATGTCGAGTGGGAAAGCCTCTGCGACGGCTGCGGCCTCTGTTGCCTCAACAAGCTCGAGGATTGGGACACCGGCGAGATCGCCTGGACCTCGATCCGCTGCACACTTCTCGACGGCGAAAGCTGTCGCTGCAAGGACTATCCTAATCGCCAGGCGACGGTGCCCGATTGCATCCAGCTGACGCCGAAGGCTGTGCGCGAAATCACCTGGCTGCCGCCGACCTGCGGCTACCGGCTGGTGGCCGAAGGGCGCGATCTCTACTGGTGGCATCCGCTGATTTCGGGCGATCCGGAAACAGTTCACGCTGCCGGCATTTCGGTCCGTGGCCGCACCGTAGCGGAGGACGGCATCGACGTCGACGACTACGAGGACTATCTCGTCACCTGGCCACTCGAAGTGGGGCAGGAAAACGTGGAGTGACAAGAGGTTAGTCGAAGCGGCGGAATCGTTTTGGCAGTGCGGGAGCCTGTGCGGCCGTTCTGCCGCAACGAGCCTTTAATGGCTGCCGCCGTTCTTCTTGACGAGGCTTTTCGGCGCAACGTTGCGCCATGCCGTCTCCATCGACTGCCGGACGAGATCTTCGTCGGCCTGGACGAAATAGAGCGAGGTCCAGCCACGGTCGCCCCAGCCTCCGGGCACCGCAGCACAGACGCCGGGCTCCATTTCCAGAAGCATGCGCTGCTGATCGGGCGTGAACTTGAAAACGGCACGACCGGCTTCCGGCAGGCTCATGAAAATGCGCTTCCCAACGCGGAAATCTCGCGTTCCGAAATGCGCATTTTCCTCCGTTCCAGGCAGGCTCAGCGCGAGTCTTTCGATCTCTTCCGTCAGCATGCGAAAAGAGTAACACGCTTTTGCCGAATGGCAAAAAGGCTGAAAATCACTACAAAAATTGCAAGGGGCGGGCTTGATGCGCGCGTTCGATAAGGACGCTGGCGGAGCCTGATTGGGCTGCCTGGATGGCCTTTGCCGTCAGTGGTCGATCGCCCGCGGCATAGGGCCGGAAACGCCGCGACCGACGGTGATGGCTCACCGCCGGCCCGCAAACGAGCATCGGAAACGCCACGAACAGGCGCTACCCGACAATGGATCTATGGAAATGGCAGACGTGGAAGGGCAGGGCAGGTGACGCGCGGGCGCGCCACTCAGGCAAGCCTCATTCTGCCGGTGCGACCGGCTTCGGCTCTGTCTGGCCCGCGGCGCGCATCTCACGCCATTCGCTCTCGAAACGGTCGAGCAACGATTGCGGTACTTTGGACTGCTGAGATGCGGGCTGGTTGTTTGCGAGCGTCTGCATGCGATCCTCCCGGGTTCTGTGACGGTTTCGTGATATATGGTGTGGCGGACAATTTCACATCGCAAAGGCTTTGTAAATCAGTGGCTTAAATCATTTAAACGATTGAAAAATCTTTAAATCGATTAATTTTCCGTTTATACACAGCACGCATCGGTCCCTGTCGTCAACAGGTTTAAGTTGCAAGTATTTTTGAAGTAATTTGCGCGCATAGATTGTGGCGAGGGTCGACCGTTTCGCAGTCCTCACTTAAGAAGAAACCGGTGTGGCGGTCGTGATCGATGCCGTGCTGACGGATTGATCGGGCCTTGTTCGGAAGGGGGGCTCCGGTCGGTTTGAATCAGTTTCTCAGGTGGTTGATTCACGCTGCGAGCGACCGCCGTCAAATGATTCAAAAGAATCGGGAAAACGGATCCGCGGCCATGCCGCCCTCGATCAGGAAGGGCACTCTGCAGGTCAGCGCGTTGAGCTGCAGAGGATCCTAGCGAAACATGCTTAACGAAAGCTGATCGTTGGCCTGAGTCCGCTGGTGGCCTTGGGTTCCGGGCCGTGTCTTCGCGCGACCGCGTCGCTAGTCCTGTCGCAGGAAGTGGCTATGGCTTGGCAACGGAATGACCGGTGCAGGTTTCCTCCAGGGCAGAATCGCCGCAATCTAAGGTCGGATTTCAGGGGAGGTGATGCGTTTCCCGGTAGTGCCTTCCGGTCCGAAAGGCCGACATTCATTTGCCATTCAGCCTCGTTCGGTTATTGCTTCTGCCATGATGCTTCCCAAGTCGAAAGTGCGTTCATGTCTTCACCAGTGATCATAGCCGCGCTTGCTGCAGGCCTCGCAGGCTTCAGCCCGCCAGCGATCAACGTGCCGTCGGATATTGTCGTTCGTGTGGCCGGCGATTGCAGTGCGGCCGCAGCGCAGGTCGTTGCCGACACTGGCGGCGAACTGCTGTCGGCGCAGCCGACGTCCGATGGTCAGTGCGTGATCACCGTGCTTGTTCCCGGCAATGGCGGCAGGCCGAAGAAGGTGACCGTCAAGGTGCCGATGTAGGCTATCCCTGCAGCGCCGCGTGCCGTATCAGGCGTACGAAGGTCGCTGTAGCACTTTGAATGGCTGCATGTTCTTATCCTTAAATCGGCCGGATTTGGCGAAGCATGCAGCAGGATGGTCGCGAGAGGAAGTAAAGACGGATGCGCATTCTGATTGTCGAGGACGACGCCAACCTGAACCGGCAGCTCGCCGAGGTGCTGAAGGAGGCCGGCTACGTCGTTGACCAGGCCTATGATGGTGAGGAGGGGCACTATCTCGGCGATGCCGAGCCCTATGATGCCGTGATCCTCGACATCGGGCTGCCGGAGATGGACGGCATCACCGTCCTTGAGAAATGGCGCGGCGACGGCAAGACCATGCCGGTTCTGATCCTGACGGCGCGTGACCGCTGGAGCGACAAGGTGGCCGGCATCGATGCCGGCGCCGACGACTATGTCGCCAAGCCCTTCCACGTCGAAGAGGTTCTCGCCCGCATTCGCGCCCTGATCCGGCGCGCCGCCGGCCATGCGAGTTCGGAGATCGTCTGCGGCCCGGTCCGCCTCGACACCAAGGGCTCCAAGGCCACGGTCGATGGCGTGGCATTGAAGCTGACGTCACACGAGTTCCGGCTGCTCTCCTATCTCATGCACCACATGGGGCAGGTCGTCTCGCGCACGGAACTGGTCGAGCACATGTACGATCAGGACTTCGACCGCGATTCCAACACGATCGAAGTCTTCATCGGCCGGCTGCGCAAGAAGATCGGCAACGATCTGATCGAAACGGTGCGCGGTCTCGGATACCGTATGCAAGCGCCGGGCAATGGCAATTAGATCGCTCACTGCACGCGTTCTGGTGGTCTCCACCGTCTGGGCGGTGGTGGCTCTCGTCGTGATCGGCGTGGTGATTTCCGAGCTCTATCGCCAGGGCTCCGAGCGCGGCTTCAAGGACCTGCTGCGCGCCCAGCTTTTTAACGTCGTCAACTCGATCTCCGTCAATGAGAGAACGGTGCTGTCGGGCAGCCCGCAGCTTGGCGACCTCCGGTTTTCGCAGCCGCAGACCGGCTGGTACTGGATCGTCGATCCGATCGGTGAGTTCGATACGCCGCCTTTGATCTCAACCTCGCTTGGCAACGGCAAACTGCCGATCGCCAGCGTCGACGAGGTGCCGTTCGACACCGGCTATGTTCGCTTCTACACCACCAAGGATCCCTTCGGAAACGAGGTCGAGGTCTCCGAGACCGAGGTCGTTCTCGACATCCAGGGCCATACGGCGCGCTTTCGCGTGGCGGGCAACCGCGACGTGCTCGAGGCCGATATCAACCGCTTCACCCGCAACCTGACCATCGCGCTCTCCATTTTCGGTCTCGGCGGGCTCGGGGTAAACGCGCTCACCATCCTCTTCGGCCTGAGGCCGCTCGATGAGGTCCGGCGCTCGATGGAAAAGATCCGCGCCGGCGAAAGTGAACGCTTGGACGGCGCTTTCCCGCGCGAAATCCAGCCGCTCGCCAACGAGGTCAACGCGCTGATCGACAGCAACCGGCGCATCGTCGAGCGCGCCCGCATGCAGGTGGGCAATCTCGCCCATTCGCTGAAGACACCGATCGCGGTCCTGCTCAACGAGGCCCGGGTGCTCGAAGCATCGCATGGCGAGCTGGTGCGCACCCAGGTCGATGCGATGCAGACCCAGGTTCAGTCCTATCTCAGCCGGGCCCGGATCGCGGCGCAGCGCGAGTCCGTGCTGGCGCGGACGGAAGCGCAGCCGGCGCTCGAACGCCTCGTGCGCGTCATGCGCAAGCTCAATCCGGAAAAGCAGGTCCACCTGTCGATCAATCCGCCGGGACTGGTCCTCGCCATGGAGCTGCAGGACGTCGAGGAGACCGTCGGAAACCTGCTCGAAAATGCTGCCCGTCATGCCCACGGCGAAGTGTGGCTGAACGTCAGGCCTGCACCGAGCGAGGTTCATGCAAAGGAGCCCGGCCGGCAATGGATCGTGCTCGACATCGACGACGACGGCCCGGGGCTCAATCCCGACCAGATCGCCGTGGCGATGAAGCGCGGCAAGCGGCTCGACGAAAGCAAGCCCGGGACCGGGCTCGGTCTTTCGATCGTCAGCGAGATCGTCCGGGAGTATCAGGGCACCATCACCCTGTCGCGACGGGACGAGGGAGGGTTGCGTGCGGAACTGGTTTTGCCGGCGGCCGTTTAGAGGGTGATGGGGAAATGCGTGGATCTGGCGTCGCGCTTGCGAATCCATCGTGATTTAGGGGTCACACCCGTGCTTGAAAATGTCACACGCGCAGGGCTCGCCGTTGCCTCGGCAAGCGGGGAATGCCAAAAGAAAATCAAGGACTAGTCGTTATCGAGCTCGAATGGAACGAGCTGAAGAATGCGGCTTCGGATAGGATGATTGAGTGTCGCGGATCATGAGGAACCAGGCAGAAATGACACGGGCTATTGTCGTTAGCGGCAGGATCGTTGTGATCGCCTCGGCCGTAGCACTTGCCGGATGCGGCACGACGGGCAGCAAGGGCGCGGCCGCCAGCCTCGGCTCGACGGCGACGCGTGGTGCCTCCTCGACCAATTACATCGCGGCCCTCCAGGGCGGGGTAATTGCTCGTCTCACCGATCTCGACATCGGAGCATCCGACCGCCAGCGGGCGCTCGAAGCGGAGTACCGCGCGCTTGAAGCGGCCCCCGGCGGCCAGCCGGTGACCTGGGACGGGCGTGGCGTCAACGGTTCGGTCGTTGCGGCGGCGCCCTATCAGGTCGGGTCGCAGAACTGCCGGCAGTACAGCCATACGGTCACCGTCAAGGGCCAGCCGAAGACGGCGCGGGGCGCTGCCTGTCGCAACCCGGACGGCAGCTGGACCCCGCTCACCTGAGGCCTGGCCGACCGGGCACTCCCGGATGCGCTCAGGCGGCGCGATCCGCTGTTGCGGCGAAACGCCTCAAATCTCCGTCATAAGGGGTTTTCGAGTTGGAATGGCATGGGGGCCATAGTATTGAGCTTCCATGTTGTTCTGGATCCTTGTCGCCACCCTGACGGCGGCTGTCGCTGCCGTGCTCATCCTCCCGCTGCTGCGGGCAGGGGAAGCCCCGTCGTCTCCCCACAGCCATGATATCGAGGTCTATCGCGACCAGCTCGAAGAGTTGAAGCGCGACCAGGACAGCGGCCTGATCGGTGGCGATGACGCCGAGCTTGCGCGGGCCGAAGTGGCGCGCCGGCTGCTCGCTGCCGGCGAGAGTGACGGCGAGACGGCTCCGGCCGCCGCCCCGCGCCGCGGTGTCAGCCGTCTGGCCCAGGCCTTCGTGCTGCTCTGTCTTCCGGCCGTCGGCCTCTGTCTTTACTTGCTGACCGGCAGCCCGGGTCTGCCGGCGCAGCCGCTCGCCGCGCGCCTGGCCGATCCCAACGGCGATATCAACATCCTGATTGCCAAGGCCGAGAACCATCTGGCCGTGAACCCGAACGATGGCGCCGGCTGGGATCTGCTCGCGCCGATCTATATGCGCAACGGCCGTGTCGAAGAAGCGGTCGATGCCTATGATCGGGCGATCCGCCTGCTTGGGCCGACGCCGGCGCGTCTCGGTGGTTACGCCGAGGCGCTGGTCGTGCAGTCCGACGGCGTCGTGACGAACAAGGCGCAGGACGCGCTCAAGCAGGCGCTGTCGCTCGACCCCAATGATCCGCGCTCGGAATTCTATCTTGCCCTCGGCCTCAAGCAGGAAGGCAAGAAGGAGGAAGCGCTGACCGCCTTCAACCGGCTGGTCGCAACGTCGCCGGCCGACGCGCCCTGGCTGCCGCTCGTCAAACAGCATGTCGCGGAACTGGCGGGTCCCGGCGCGGCCAGTGCTGCTGCTCCTGGTAATCCGAGCGCCGATGACGTGGCCGCGGCCCAGAGCATGAGCGCTGGCGATCGCCAGGAAATGATCCGGGGCATGGTCGACAGCCTCGAAAGCCGGCTGAAGGAAAATCCAGATAATCTCGAAGGCTGGGCGCGGCTGATCCGCTCCCATGTTGTCCTTGATCAACGAGACAAGGCACTGGCTGCGCTAAGGGAGGGCCTGAAAATCTTCCCGGCCGATGGCGACGGCGGCAAGCAGTTGCTGGCGCTGGCGCGTGAGCTCGGGATTGCCACCGACGGAGTAACGCAATGACGCGCAAACAAAAAAGACTGGCGATCATCGGCGGCTGTGTCGGCTTCCTGGTGCTTGCGGCCTTCCTCGTGATGTTCGCCTTCAGCCAGGCGATCGCCTATTTCTATGTGCCGAGCGACCTCGCCAAGGCAGACGTCCCGCCGGGAACCCGCATCCGCCTCGGCGGTGTCGTCGAAGCCGGCTCCGTCAACCGCGGCGACGGCAAGACGGTGACGTTTACAGTCACCGATACGCTGAGCGGCGTGCCGGTCACCTATACGGGCATCCTGCCCGATCTGTTCCGCGAGGGGCAGGGCGTGGTGACGGAGGGAACCTTCGTTGCCGGAAGCTCGGTCTTCGTGGCGGACTCGGTCCTTGCCAAGCATGACGAGACCTATATGCCCAAGGATGTCGCCGACCGTTTGAAGGCCCAGGGCGTCGAGCTCAGCGGGAAGGAAACCATCAAGTGATCATCGAGCTCGGACACTATGCCCTGGTTCTGGCGCTGGCGACGGCGGTCATTCAGGCCGCCCTGCCGATCCTCGGCGCGCGGCTGAACGATCGCGGTCTGATGGAGCTTGCCTCCAGCGCCGCGGTCGCCTGCTTTCTGCTGGTTGCCTTCGCCTTTGCCGTTCTCACCTTCGCCTACGTGACCTCGGATTTCTCGGTCCGCAACGTCTGGGAAAACTCCCATTCGCTGAAGCCGTTGATCTACAAGATCTCGGGCGTCTGGGGGAACCATGAGGGGTCGATGCTGCTCTGGCTCTTGATCCTGACGTTCTTCTCGGCGCTGGTCGCCGCCTTCGGGCGCAACCTGCCCGAGACGCTGACGGCCAATGTGCTCGCCGTCCAGGCCTGGATCGCCATGGCTTTTGCGCTGTTCATCCTTTTGACCTCCAATCCCTTCGCCCGTCTCGTTCCGGCGCCGGGCGAGGGCAAGGACCTGAACCCGATCCTGCAGGACGTCGGCCTCGCCATCCATCCGCCGCTGCTCTATCTCGGTTATGTCGGCTTTTCCGTCTGCTTCTCCTTTGCGGTCGCCGCTTTGATCGAAGGCCGGATCGATGCCGCCTGGGCGCGCTGGGTCCGCCCGTGGACACTTGCCGCCTGGACGTTCCTCACCGCCGGCATCTCCATGGGCTCCTACTGGGCCTATTACGAGCTTGGCTGGGGCGGCTGGTGGTTCTGGGATCCGGTCGAAAACGCCTCCTTCATGCCGTGGCTTGCCGGCACGGCGCTTTTGCATTCGGCGCTGGTCATGGAAAAGCGCGAGGCGCTGAAGATCTGGACCGTGCTGCTCGCGATCATGACCTTCTCGCTGTCGCTGCTCGGCACCTTCCTCGTGCGTTCGGGCGTCCTGACGTCGGTTCACGCCTTCGCCACCGACCCGACCCGTGGCATCTTCATCCTCGCGATCCTCGTCTTCTTCATCGGTGGCGCCTTTGCGCTCTTTGCTTTTCGCGCCTCGCACCTGAAAGCCGGCGGCATCTTCGCGCCGATTTCGCGTGAAGGTGCGCTCGTCTTCAACAACCTGATCCTGACGACCGCGACCGCGACGGTCCTGACTGGCACGCTCTATCCGCTGGTGCTGGAGGCGCTGACCGGCGACAAGATCTCTGTCGGCCCGCCTTTCTTCAACATGACCTTCGGTCTCTTGATGCTGCCGCTGCTCTTTGCGGTGCCTTTCGGCCCGCTGCTCGCCTGGAAGCGCGGTGACCTCGCCGGCGTTTCGCAGCGGCTCTTCGCTGCGGTCGCGATCGGTCTCCTCTGCGGTACCGCCTACTACTATTTCATGAATGGCGGTCCGGTCCTGGCGCTCTTCGGCATTGCCCTTGGCGTCTACCTGATTGTCGGTTCGCTCACCGATCTGGCGCTGCGCTCCGGCCTCGGCAAGGTGGCCGGCAACGTCGCCTGGCGGCGTTTTTCCGGCCTGCCGCGTTCGGCCTTCGGCACGGCGCTTGCGCATATCGGCCTCGGCATCACCCTGGTCGGTGTCGTCGCCGTTACGGCCTTCGAGACCGAAACCGTGGTCGAGATGAAGCCGGGCATGACGGTCGATGCCGGGGGCTACAGTTTGCGTTTCGACGGCATGCGCAATGGCAGCGGCCCGAACTACACCGAGGAATCGGGTCACTTCACCATCAGCCGCGGCGGCGTTACCCTCTCCGAGGTCTGGTCGTCGAAGCGCCTTTACCAGGCGCGCCGCATGCCGACGACCGAAGCCGGTATCCGCACCTTCGGTTTGAGCCAGCTCTATGTCTCGCTGGGCGACCAGATCAACGAAGGCGGCATCGTCGTGCGCATCTGGTGGAAGCCTATGATCCTCTGCATCTGGGGCGGCACCCTGTTCATGATGGCCGGTGGTTTCGTCTCCCTGAGCGACCGCCGCCTGCGCGTCGGTGCTCCGGCCAAGGCCAAGCGACCGAAGTCGGTGCCGGTGGGGGCTGCGGAATGAAGCGTTTGGCCCTGGCACTTCTGCTGTTGCTCGCGCCTGTGGGCACGGCCTTTGCCGTCAATCCGGATGAAGTGCTCGCCGATCCCGCGCTCGAGGCGCGGGCGCGGGCAATTTCGGCCGAACTGCGCTGCATGGTCTGCCAGAACCAGTCGATCGACGACTCGAACGCCGAGCTTGCCAAGGACCTGCGTGTCCTAGTGCGCGAGCGGTTGGCGAACGGTGACAGCGACGAAGCCGTCATCGATTACGTCGTGTCTCGTTATGGCGAATTCGTGCTGCTGAAGCCGCGCTTCGAGACGAAGACCTTGATCCTGTGGGGCATGCCGGCAACCCTGCTCGTCGTCGGGGCTATCACCCTTATCGTCGCCGCCCGCCGGCGCGGCGCCCAAGCAAAAGGGACGCCGCTCTCCGAGGCAGAAAAGGAAAAGCTGAAGAAGCTGCTTCAGCCCTAGCGGAGCGCGCGCCGAACGTGCGTTCGTTCGACCGGCCTCAACACTAATATCTTGATATCACTGGAGATCATTGCCGGCGATGGCCATCATCGTTCGCGCCGGCGTGCGTTGCCAAGCTGGCCTTTGGCCGACCCCTGGTCACCTCTTCACAACATTACCAAAAATTCATTTTCCGGACAGAACTCAGTAAGGTCCCATCCGTTACATCTTTCGTCATCGGCTGTTCCTCCAGTCAGCCAAAAACGAATTCCGCCTTCCCTGAGGCGGGCTTCGCAACAAGGTTTCGGTGCCGTCTCCGACGGCATCAAGGAAGAGAAAAGGCAAAACGGATGTTTACGACCAAATCCCTGCGTCCCTCCCTCAAGACCGTTCTCAAGACCTCGACCGTCGCCGGTCTTGCCGCCGTCATGCTGACCTCGGGTCTGCCGGCAAGCATCTCGCAATCCCTCGCCGAACCGGTGAAGGTGGAAGCGCCGTCGGTGCCGAGCTTTGCCAATGTCGTCGATGCGGTTTCGCCTGCCGTCGTCTCGGTGCGCGTCCAGTCGCGCGTCAATCCGGTGTCCGAAGATGGCAGCGACTTCACCTTCGATTTCAACGGTCGCGGCTTCGACGATCTGCCCGATGACCACCCGCTGAAGCGCTTCTTCAAGGAATTCGGCCCGCGCGGCGATGACCGTGCCGACCGTGGCCCCAACCGCCGTGGCCCGCATGGCGAAGGTCGCCTGCGTCCGACCGCGCAGGGCTCCGGTTTCTTCATCTCCGAAGACGGTTACCTCGTGACCAACAACCACGTCGTTTCCGACGGCTCGGCCTTCACCGTCATCCTCAACGATGGCACCGAACTCGATGCCAAGCTGGTCGGCAAGGACAGCCGCACCGATCTTGCCGTGCTCAAGGTCGATGACAAGCGCAAGTTCACCTATGTCGGCTGGGCGGATGACAGCAAGGTCCGCGTCGGTGACTGGGTGGTTGCCGTCGGCAACCCCTTCGGCCTCGGCGGCACGGTGACCTCCGGTATCGTCTCGGCGCGCGGCCGCGATATCGGCTCCGGCCCCTATGACGATTACCTGCAGGTCGACGCGGCGGTGAACCGCGGCAACTCGGGCGGCCCCACCTTCAACCTCTCTGGCGAAGTCGTCGGCATCAACACCGCGATCTTCTCGCCCAGGGGCGGCGGCAATGTCGGCATCGCCTTTGCGATTCCGTCGACCGTTGCCAAGGATGTGGTCGCCGACCTGATCAAGGACGGTTCGGTTTCCCGTGGCTGGCTCGGCGTGCAGATCCAGCCTGTCACCAAGGACATCGCCGAATCGCTCGGTCTTGCGGAGGCAAGCGGCGCGCTCGTCGTCGAGCCGCAGGCCGGCTCGCCGGGTGAAAAGGCCGGCATCAAGAAGGGCGACGTCGTGACGGCGCTGAATGGCGACACGGTCAAGGATCCGCGTGACCTTGCCCGCAAGGTTGCGGCGATCCGCCCGGGCACCACGGTCGATTTGGCGCTGTGGCGCGACGGCAAGGCCGAGACCGTCAAGCTCGAAATCGGCACGCTGCCGAAGGACGACAAGGAGGCCGCCAAGGCCCAGGACGACCAGTCCGAAGAAGCGCAGCCGTCGAGCGAGCAGGCTCTGGCCGACCTTGGCGTCACGGTCGTGCCGTCCGACGATGGCAAGGGCGTCACCATCGCCTCTGTCGACCAGGACTCCGACGCTGGCGATCGCGGCCTGAAGCAGGGCGAGAAGATCGTCTCGGTGAACAATCAGGAAGTGAAGTCCGCCGACGATATCCTCAAGGTCATCAACACTGCCAAGAAGGACGGTCGTAGCAAGGCGCTCTTCCAGATCGAGGCCGAAAACGGCAGCCGCTTCGTGGCCCTCCCGATCGACAAGGGCTGATCGCGGCAGTCAACTGATTGACCGGAGCGCCGCGATTTCCAAGTGATTTCGCGGCGCTCCGCATTTGAAGGGAAGAGTGCGAGGTTCCCGCCCGCATTCCGCTCCCACCTGCCGGGAATCGCACGCGATGGTTTGGCTCGATCCGATCGCCACGATCGTGACGAGGGCACTCGCCAACCCGGTTGTCGGAAAGTCGAAACCGGTTGAGACAGACAGGGGTCCGGGACTATGGTCGCGCGTATGAAGATTCTCATCATTGAAGACGATCTGGAGGCAGCAGCCTATCTGGCGAAAGCCTTCCGTGAGGCGGGCATCGTGTCCGATCACGCCAGCGACGGCGAGAGCGGCCTGTTCATGGCCAGCGAGAACAATTACGACGTTCTCGTGGTGGACCGCATGCTGCCGCGCCGCGACGGTCTCTCTGTCATCACCGAACTCCGGCGCAAGGGCATCCACACGCCGGTGCTGATCCTGTCCGCGCTCGGCCAGGTTGACGATAGGGTCACGGGCCTGCGCGCCGGCGGCGACGATTATCTGCCCAAGCCCTATGCCTTCAACGAGTTGCTCGCCCGTGTCGAGGTGCTGGGGCGCCGCAAGGGCACACCAGATCAGGACATGGTCTACCGCGTCGGCGATCTGGAACTCGATCGCCTGTCGCATTCCGTGCGCCGGCAGGGCAAGGAAATCCCCCTGCAGCCGCGCGAGTTCCGGCTGCTCGAGTATCTCATGAAGAATGCCGGCCAGGTCGTCACCCGCACCATGCTGCTCGAAAATGTCTGGGACTATCACTTCGACCCGCAGACCAACGTCATCGACGTGCATGTCTCGCGGCTGCGCTCAAAGATCGAGAAGGATTTCGACGTGCCGCTGCTGCGCACCGTGCGCGGCGCCGGCTACATGATCAAGGATGACCGGGCGTCCGCATGAGCAAGCTTCGCGTTCTCTTCAGAACGACCGCAGTCCGGCTTTCCGCCCTCTACCTCATCCTTTTTTCGCTCTGCGCTGCCTTTCTCGTCTTCTACGTCACCGGCATGTCGGAACGGCTGCTGCAGCAGCAGACCCGGGACGCCGTCACCGCCGAGGTGGCGCAGATCGAGCAGGTCTATAGTCGCGCCGGCATGAACGGCCTTTTGCGTTCGCTCGAGCGCCGGGCACGCCAGCCGGGCGCCAATCTCTACGTTATCGCGGGGCCGAGTGGCGAGATCCTCGCCGGCAACGTCGCCAGCCTGGAGCCGGGGTTGCTCGATAGCGAAGGCTGGACCGAGCGTCCGTTTGCCTATCAGCGCTACACGGACGAGAACAAGAAGGACAGCCATGTGGCGCTGGCCCATGTCCTGGTGCTCGATAATGGCCTGCGCATTCTCGTTGGCCGCGACCTGCAGGAACCGCAGAAATTCCGCGCCCTGGTGCGCCAGGCGCTGATGGTGGCGCTCGGCGTCATGGGACTCGGCGCGCTCGTCATCTGGTTCGGTATCGGCCGCAACGCCCTGAAGCGCATCGACCGCATGTCGGAGGCGAGCACCAAGATCATGGCCGGCGATCTTTCGCAGCGCCTGCCGATGAGCGGCTCCGGCGACGAGTTCGACCGGCTGTCGGAATCACTGAACGCGATGCTCAGTCGCATCGAGAAACTGAACGAAGGGTTGCGGCAGGTCTCCGACAATATTGCCCACGACCTGAAGACGCCGCTGACGCGGCTGCGCAACAAGGCCGAAGCCGCACTTGCCCGCAAGGGAACGAGCCAGCGCGGCGCTCTCGAGGAGATCATCGGCGAATCCGATCAGCTGATCCGCACCTTCAACGCGCTTCTGATGATTTCGCGCGTCGAGGCCGGCTCCTCCGTTGCCGAAATGAGCGAGATCGACCTTTCGCAGATCGTCGCCGATTGCGTCGAACTCTATGAGCCCGTGGCGGAAGACGCCGGGTTGAAACTCGAAGCCGACATTGCCCAGAATCTCGCAATTTCAGGCAACCGCGAACTGGTCGGCCAGGCCCTCGGCAACCTCATCGACAACGCCATCAAATATGCCGAAGGTGCGGACAATCCGCTGATCAGGGTCTCTCTGGAAAAGCTTGACGGACATGTCGTGTTGGCCGTCGCCGATCACGGCTCCGGCATACCTGAAGCGATGCATGACGAGGTGGTGAAGCGCTTCGTTCGCCTGGACGAGAGCAGGTCCAAGCCTGGCACCGGCCTCGGCTTGTCGCTGGTCGAGGCGGTGATGGAAATGCATCACGGCTCGCTGCGTCTCGCCGACACGGTTCCTTCCGCCGAAGACGGCGGCAAGGGCCTGACGGTTCAGATGGTTTTCCCGATGACTGCAACCTGATAGACCGGTTTTAGGGAGACAAGGTGGAGTGAGGCATTGTGCGCGGTCGTTGCGCACCGTCCGCTCCGGCCAAAGGGAGTCGGCATGCAGGAACAGGTGCAGAAGTGCTGGGCGATCGAGACGACGCCGATCCGTCCGGCGACACAAGCCGACGCCAAAACAGCGCTTTCGGTCTTGAAGGATATGGCCAAGGGCCATGACAGGGTCGCAAGCCTTCTTGCGTCCGAAACGCCGTTCAAGACCTTCATCGTCTCTGCCTTTGCCCTTTCCCCCTTCCTGCGCGACACCGGCGGCAGCCGCCCGGCCATTCTCGAAGAGCTCCTGTCGACCGATCTTGCGACCTTCCTGGCCGAACGGGTGCGCCGCGCCCGCGACGCCTGGAAGCCGAACGAGGGCGGCGCGGCCTTGGCCGATACCGAGATCATGGCGCGGCTCAGAAGGGCCAAGCGCGAGCTTGCCTTCGCCGTCGCTCTCGCCGATCTCTCCCGCCATTTCGACGGGCGCGAAACCACGCGCTGGCTCAGCGAATTTGCAGGCGCTGCCGTCTCCGCGACCATCGATCACCTGCTACTGAGCGCCCATGAAGGCGGCAAGCTGAACGTCAAGGACGTTGCAAACCCCAGCGCGGGTTCAGGTGTCGTCGTGCTCGGCATGGGCAAGCTCGGCGCCTTCGAGCTCAACTACTCCTCCGACATCGACCTCGTCGTCTTCTACGATCCGCAATCCGGCATCATCGTCGATCGAGACGACGCGTCGGAGACTTTCGGGCGGCTGCTGCGCCGCCTGATCCGTATCCTGCAGGAGCGGTCCGGCGACGGCTATGTCTTTCGCACCGACCTGCGCTTGCGGCCGGATCCGGGCTCCACCCCGCTTGCGATCCCGGTGGAGGCAGCCATGCTCTATTACGAGGGCAGGGGGCAGAACTGGGAGCGCGCGGCCTTCATCAAGGCGCGGCCGGTTGCCGGCGACATCGAGGCCGGCGAGCGGTTCCTCAGGGAACTAGTCCCCTTCGTTTTCCGCAAGTATCTCGATTATGCGGCGATTGCCGACATTCATTCGATCAAGCGCCAGATCCACGCCCACAAAGGGCATGGCGAGATCGCGGTCAAGGGCCACAACATCAAGCTCGGCCGCGGCGGCATTCGCGAGATCGAGTTCTTCGTCCAGACCCAGCAACTGATCGCCGGCGGCCGCATGCCGGAACTGCGCCAGCGCGCGACCGAGCCGATGCTGCGCGCGCTCGTCGAGGCCGGCTGGATCGACGAGGAGACGGCCGACGAACTCGTCGAGGCCTATTGGTTCCTGCGCGATGTCGAGCACCGGATCCAGATGGTGCGCGACGAGCAGACCCATGTCCTGCCCGAGACCGAGGCGGAGCTGAAACGCATCGCCTACATGCTCGGCTTCGAGGATACCACTGCCTTTTCGAAGGCGCTTTCTCGCGTGCTGAAAACGGTCGAGCGCCGCTATGCCCAGCTCTTCGAACAGGAAGCCAAGCTTTCGACCGAGACCGGCAACCTCGTCTTCACCGGCCAGCGCGACGATCCCGACACGCTGGAGACGCTGAAGAAGCTCGGCTTCCAACGGCCGTCGGATATCTCCCATACGATCCGCACCTGGCACTATGGCCGCTATCGCGCGACGCAGTCGGTGGAGGCGCGCGAGCGGCTGACCGAGCTGACGCCGGAGCTGTTGCGTGTTTTCGGTGAGAGCCGTCGCGCCGACGAGGCGCTGCTGCGTTTCGACAATTTCATCTCCGGCCTGCCGGCGGGCATCCAGCTCTTCTCGCTGCTCGGAAACAATCCGGGCCTCTTATCGCTGATCGTCAACGTCATGTCGTCGGCCCCAAGGCTTGCCGAAATCATCGCTGCGCGCCCGCACGTCTTCGACGGCATGCTCGATCCCGGCCTGCTTGCCGAACTGCCGACGCGGGACTATCTCGCGCCGCGCATCGCTAACTTCGTCGGTGGCGCGCGGCATTATGAGGAGGTGCTCGACCGCCTGCGCATCATCGCCGCCGAGCAGCGCTTCCTGATCGGCATCCGGCTTTTGACGGGCGCGATCTCCGGTGCTCAGGCTGGCCGCGCCTTTACCGATCTCGCCGATCTCATCATCGCCGCGGCGGTAAAGGCGGTCGAGGACGAAGTTCGTTCGGCGCATGGCGATTTCCCCGGAGGTCGTATAGCCGTCGTCGGCATGGGCAAGCTCGGCAGCCACGAACTGACCGCTGGCTCCGACGTCGATCTGATCCTGCTTTACGACTACGACGAGGCGGCAACCGAATCCGACGGCGCCAAGCCGCTCGATCCGACCCGCTACTTCACGCGGGTGACGCAGCGCCTGATCGCGGCCCTTTCGGCGCCGACTGCCGAAGGCATTCTCTTCGAGGTCGACATGCGCCTGCGTCCCTCGGGCAACAAAGGGCCGGTCGCGACCAGGATCAACGCCTTTGCCAAGTACCAGCGCGAAGAGGCCTGGACCTGGGAGCACCTGGCCCTGACGCGGGCACGCTGCATCTGCGGCGACGACAGGCTGATCGCCGAGGCTAATGCGATCTTCGCCGAAATCCTCGGGCGCAAGCGCGATATCGTCAGGGTCAGCGCCGACGTGATCTCCATGCGCGAGATGATCGACAGCGAGAAGCCGCCGAGCGATATCTGGGACTTCAAGCTGATACCGGGCGGTCTCGTCGATATCGAGTTCATCAGCCAGTATCTGGCGCTCGTCGCGCCTGCGAAGGGCGTTCAGCCGCTGATCGCCGGCACCAATACCGGCGACGCGCTGAAGCTGCTCGGCGATGCGCTGATGAACCCGAACGATCTCGATGTCACTCTCGAAGCGCTGCACCTCTTTACTGAGTTGTCCCAGATCGTGCGGCTTTGCATCGAGGGTGAGTTCGAGCCGAAGGAGGCGCCGGCGGGCCTGATCGATCTCGTCTGCCGGGCGGGGGACTATCCGGACCTGAAGACACTGGAGGGAGACGTCCGCAGGCTCTCTAAGGCGGTGCGCCGCGTCTTCCAGTCGGTTGTCTCGGGATTAGTCCTGTCACCAAACGTCAGGTGCGGTCCGGAATCCTGACCGAGATGATCGTGCCGACGTTTTCGGTCGAGTGAATTTTCATGCTGCCGCCATGCAGGCGGGTGAGCGAGCGCGAGATTGCAAGCCCGAGCCCCGATCCGCCTTTGCTCTTGGCATACTGGCTCTGCACTTGCTCGAAGGGCTGGCCGATCTTCTGCAACGCGTCGCGTGGGATGCCGATGCCGGAATCGGCGATCGTCAGCGTCACCGCGCCCGTCACCTTGCGCGCGCGCAGCGAGATCCGCCCGCCCTCATTGGTGAACTTGACCGCATTGGACAGGAGATTGAGCAGCACCTGCTTCATGGCGCGGCGATCGGCGACCATGGTGAGGCCGGAGGAGATCTGCTGCACCACGTGGATGTTCTTCTGCTCCGCGGGAATGGTGGTGAAGCGCAGCGTCTCTTCGATGAGAGGCGCGAGATCGATCGTCTCGCGGCTGATGCGCATGTGGCCGGCTTCGATCTTCGACATGTCGAGAATGTCGTTGATGACGTTGAGCAGATGCTTGCCGCTCTCGTGGATGTCGCGGGAATATTCGTTGTACTTTTCCGAGCCGAGCGGGCCGAACATCTGGTTCTGCAGAATTTCCGAAAAACCGAGGATGGCGTTGAGCGGGGTTCTCAGCTCATGCGACATGTTCGCGAGGAACTCCGACTTGGCGCGGTTGGCAGCCTCGGCGCGGTCCTTTTCCGCCTGGTAGTTGGAGTTGGCGACCGAAAGCTCGGTCTTCTGCCGCTCCAGCGTCATGCGCGACGCCGAAAGGTCGCCGATCGTCGCCATCAGTCGCCGTTCGGATTCGCGCAAGCGCACCTGGTGACGCTTCAGAAGCGTGATGTCGGTGCCGACGGAGACAAGGCCACCGTCGCGCGTACGGCGCTCGTTGATCTGCAGCCAGCGTTCGTCGGCGAGCTGGACCTCGCTCGTCTGCGACTGATTGCTGTGGTCGGGGTCGGCGATCCGCCGCTCGACGACAGGACGCGCGGCAGCGCCTTGTACGGCGATGCGCTCGGTGCCGGGAACGAGCACGTGATCGGGAAGCTTGTAGGCGTCCTGGAAGTGGGTGTTGCACATGACCAGGCGGTCGTGCTTGTCCCAGAGCACAAAGGCCTCGGAGGTACATTCGATCGCGTCGGCGAGCCGCTGGTCCGCCTCGGCGTAGCGCTGGGCGAGCCGGTGCTGTTCGGTGACATCCATGGCGATGCCGATCAGGTGCGCGCGACCGGATGCGGTGCGGATGATTTCGGCGCGGGCGCGCAGCCACACATAGTGGCCGTCCGCGTGCCGCATGCGAAACACCTGGTCGATCTGGCGCGCATCACCGCGCGCGATCGTGCGGGCCACGCTGTAGATGCCGTGGTCGTCAGGGTGCATCAGCCGCGCGGCGTCGCCAAAGGAAAGCACGCTGCTTTCGCCGGGCATGCCGAGCATTTCGTACATCGAGCGCGACCAGAACAGCCGCCGGTTGGCGAGGTCGAAGTCCCAGAGGCCGCAGCGGCCGCGCGACAGCGCCGTCTCCACCCGGAGATTGGATTCGGCAAAGACCGAATCGGCGTCGCGAGCGCGCTTGGCCTGGATGTAATAGGCGTAGAGCACCATCAGCAGGATCGCCGAGATGCCGGCAAACAGCGTGACGTTCAGCGAAACCTCGTCTCGCCAGGTCGTTTCGAGCTGGGTGACCGGCGTTGCCGCCAGCACGACGCCAGCCGCGTCCGGCAGCTGCGCCAGCGCCACGATGTGGTCGGCGCCCGCGATCGCGGTCTTCATGACGCTCGAATGTTCGCCGAAATATTGCAGCGTCGCGATGTCAGGCGCGGCCGCGGCGAGCGTGCGGCCGATGAGCGGGCCACCGCCTTGCGTGCTTGCAAAGATCCGCCCGTCCTTGCGCACCGCGAGGATGAATGTGCCGGGATCGAGCATGCCGGTCGGCAGAAACTGGCTGAAGCGTTGCTCCGCTTCGGCACGACGGCCCTCGTCGAACAGTGCGACACCGTCCGTCTGGAAGGCGGCGACGGCGATCGCGGCCGCAAGACCGACGGTCTGGCGCGAGCTTTCCTCCATGCGGGCGTGCTCGTCCATGATGCTGGACATGCGCGAAACCGCCACGATGATCAGGAACGCGATGATCAGGATCGGGATGGAGCGCTTGAGAACGGGCTCCGCGTTTGCCAGGCGGCGTGAAGCCGGCCCGGCAAAGATCTTCGCCTGCGAGATAAACTCCTGCTCCAGGCCGGCAATGCCCGGAAGCTTGAGTCGCAACCGCCCGTCGGCTGCGCTCGCTGGTCGCGCGTCCGCCATCTTTCCCAATTCTTAAAACCCTCTGATGATTCGGCGCGCCGCTCGCCCGAATCTGACTCAATGAATCACAGGGCGATTCGCCTTGTCCAGAGGCACTGGTAAAGATTTGTTAACCAATTCTTATCGTTGGAAAATAATAGGCCGGGTCGCGCTACAGCGCCGCGCGTCTAGTCAGACGCGCGAAGGTCGCTGTAACGCTTTGATTTGCTGCATGTCTTTTCCCTTAAATCGGGGACGATTTAAGGAGACATGCATTCGCGGCCCGGCCTCAAGATAAATCAGGCTTTTACGGCGCTCAGGCCTTGAGCATACGCTCGACGATGTCGCCGACGTCGGCCGAAAGCTTCGACGCGCCGGCGATCTCCTTCAGCGCCTTGCGGGCATGCCCGGCGCGCTTGTCCTCCAGCGAACGCCAGGAGCGCATGGAGGTCAGGATGCGGGCCGCAAGCTGCGGATTGCGCGGGTCGATGTCGAGGATCTGGCGCGCCAGGAAACGGTAACCTTCGCCGTCTGCACGGTTGAAACCGGTCGGGTTGGCAAAGGCATAGGTGCCCACAAGCGAGCGCACGCGGTTCGGATTGTTGCCGTTGAAGAGCGGCTCGGCCATCAGCGCCTTGACCCGATCGAGCGTTTGAGCGCCAGGGATCGTCGCCTGGACCGCAAACCACTTGTCGATGACGAGTGCGTTGTCGGCGAAGCGCTTGCGGAAGGTCGAAAGAGCCTCGGCCGCCTCGGCCGAATCCGGGAAGCGGTGGGCCAGCAGCGCCAGCGCATGGCTGAGGTCGGTCATGTTGTTGGCTGCGGCGAAAGCCTTGGCCGCACGCTCGGGCCCTTCATCGCCCTGCACGAGATAGGTGAGCGCGCTGTTGCGCAGCGCCCGGCGCCCCGCACTTGCCGCATCCGGGCTGAAGTCGCCGCTGGAGACGAGTTCGTCGGTGAGCGTGAGGAAGGTATCGCGACCGGCGGCGGCAACGGCCGTCAGAATCTGCTGACGTGCAGCGTGGATCGCGTCCGGATCGTTGTTGGTGCCGATCTCGCGGGCGATATCGGATTCGCTCGGCAGAGCCAGCGCCTGCGAACGGAAGGCCGGCTCCAGGCTGTTGTCGGCGGCGGCCCGGATCAGGCCGTCGATCAGCGCCTTGTCTGTGGTGACCGGCTTGCCAGTGCGGACATTCGCCGTCGCCTCGACGAGATTGGTAAGTGCAATGGCGTTGAGCGCCTGCCAGCGGGCAAAGAGGTCGCTTTCGTGATGCGCGATCAGCGCGAGATCGTCGGCGCTCTGCTCGATATGCAGGTTGATCGGCGCGGAGAAGCTGCGGTTGAACGACGGAACCGGCCGCGACGGGATACCGGAGAAGACGATCGTCTGCTTGCGCTCTGTCAGATGCAGGACGTCGTCGGTTATGTCGGCGCCGGAAACGGCGGTAGGCGCGGCCTCACCGCCGCCTTCGAGCAGCAGGCCCATCTTGAGCGGAATGTGCATCGCCTCCTTGGCGCCCTGTCCGGGTGTGGCCGGCACGGTCTGTTCGAGCGCGAGCGTAAAGGTCTGCTTGGCCGCGTCATAGGCGCCCGAAGCGGTCACCAGCGGCGTTCCGGCCTGATGATACCAGAGCGCGAACTGGCGAAGGTCTCGGCCGCTCGCCGCCTCGAAGCAGGCGACGAAATCCTCGATCGTCACCGCCTGACCGTCATGCCGGTCGAAATAGAGATCCATGCCCTTCTTGAACAGATCGCGGCCAAGGATGGTGGCGATCATGCGGGTGACTTCCGATCCCTTCTCGTAGACCGTCGTCGTGTAGAAGTTGTTGATTTC
This sequence comes from Ensifer adhaerens, assembly GCF_002007205.1. GTDB lineage: Bacteria > Pseudomonadota > Alphaproteobacteria > Rhizobiales > Rhizobiaceae > Ensifer > Ensifer adhaerens_D. The sequence goes on along the minus strand of NZ_LAZS01000006.1, from coordinate 7,437 downwards.
GCGATACTTCGTCGGCCGCACCGGGTGGGCGAGGGGGCCCGCGTCCTCGGGGAACTGCTCCGACTTCAGGTGCCGCACCTCGGCAATTCTCTTGACCGGGCGCGAACGCATGTCGGCGGAGAATTCGTGGTCGCGGTAAACGGTCAGGCCTTCCTTCAGGCAGAGCTGGAACCAGTCGCGGCAGGTGATGCGGTTGCCGGTCCAGTTGTGGAAGTACTCGTGCGCGATGATCGCCTCGATGTTGGCGTAGTCGGTATCGGTCGCCGTTTCCGGATCGGCGAGCACGTACTTGTCATTGAAAACGTTGAGGCCCTTGTTCTCCATGGCGCCCATGTTGAAGTCGGACACGGCGACGATCATGAAGATGTCGAGGTCGTATTCGCGACCGAAAGCCTCTTCGTCCCACCTCATCGAGCGCTTGAGCGCATCCATGGCATAGGAGGCGCGTGCCTCCTTGCCATGTTCGACGTAGATCTTCAACGCGACTTCCCGGCCGGACATCGTGGTGAACGTGTCCTCGACAACACCGAGATCGCCGGCAACCAGCGCGAAGAGATAGCTCGGCTTCGGATGCGGATCGAACCAGGCGGCGAAGTGACGGCCATCGCCCATGTCCGCGCCGCCGAGATAATTACCGTTCGAAAGCAGGAGCGGAGCGGACTTCTTGTCGGCGATGATGTTGACCGTGTAGACGGCAAGGACGTCGGGACGATCGGGGAAATAGGTGATGCGGCGGAAGCCCTCGGCCTCGCACTGCGTGCAATAGACATCGTTGGTGCGGTAGAGACCCATCAGCTGCGTATTGGTCTCGGGCGAGAGCAGCGTGGTGATGGTGATTTCGAACGGAGCGGTTTCGGGCAGACCGCGGATCGTCAGCGTATCGTCGGCGACATCAAAGAGCGACGTCGCAAGCTCTTCCTGGTCGAGCAGCAGGCCGGTCATCGTCAGCTCGTCGCCGTCGAGCACGAGCGGTGCTGCGCCGTCGATGCCTTCGCGGCGGTGGAAGATCAGCCGGGCTTCGACCTTGGTCTCCTTCGGGTCGAGCTCGAAGGTCAGATCCACTCTCTCCAGAACGAAATCGGTCGGCCGGTAGTCTTCCAGATGAATGATCTGGCCAGTATTTGTCCGCATGGTCAGTCCCGCTTGCACCGTTCTACTGGAGAATTTGTAGAGGGCGCCTGTGATGGTGAAAAGGCCAAGGGGCGAAAAGCTGGATTGTGCCACACGATTGTGATGCCGGCGACCGCACTTCCGGCAGAAAAGACATGGCGTCCGTTATTCTTCCCGCTCCCCTATCGGACCGATGTGTATCGAAGTGGGACTAACAAGACATGAATTGGAAAGGATTTTTTCGGGGCAGCTAAAGAAAAGCCTGGCGTCCTACTGTCGAAGGCCGATCGATCAAGAAAAAACGTCATTCATCACGAAGTTTGATCCGACTTTCCCGCCAAGCGTCGCTAAAGTGACCAAATCCTGTGGCGGTTCTCTCCGCTGAAAAAATCTCCCAAACCAGCCCTCGTGTCTGCTGATTGCCGGCGGAGGCTGTTCGAAAAGTGCCCTCAATGAATGCGGAACTCGAAAGCCCGATGAAGGGGATCCTGTTCAAGGTCCTTTCCGTCGTCATTTTCGTTTGCATGTCGACGCTGATCAAGGCGGCCGGAAGCGAGATCGCCACCGGCCAGATCACCTTCTACCGCTCGGCCTTCGCCATGGTGCCGATCCTTGGCTATCTCGCCTTCCGCGGACAGTTGCGCGATGCCTTCAAGACGAAGGACTTCACCGGTCACATCGCCCGCGGCTTCGTCGGCATTCTCGCGATGAGCTTCGGTTTCTACGGGCTGGTGCATCTGCCGCTGCCGGAAGCGATCGCCATCGGCTATGCCATGCCGTTGATTGCCGTCGCCTTCGCAGCGTTTTTCCTCGGCGAGACGGTGCGGCTCTATCGCTGGTCGGCAGTGGTCATCGGACTGGTCGGGGTGATGATCATTACCTGGCCGCGGCTGACACTCTTCCGCGAAGGCGGCTTCGGTTCGCTGGAGGCGCTGGGCGCTGCGGCGGTTCTGATTTCGGCGGCCCTCGGCGCGGTGGCCATGGTACTGGTGCGAAAACTCGTCAAGAATGAGCGCACCCATACGATCGTGCTCTATTTCTCGCTGTCGGCCTCGGTCTTTTCGCTCGCGACGCTGCCCTTCGGTTGGCCGTCGATCTCGCGCGAGGCCTTTCTGCTGTTGATGCTCGCTGGCTTCTGCGGCGGGGTCGCGCAGATCCTTTTGACCGAAAGCTATCGCCATGCCGACATGTCGACGATCGCGCCGTTCGAATATACTTCGATCGTGCTCGGCCTGATCATCGGCTACTTCCTGTTCGACGACATTCCGACCGCCACCATGCTGATGGGCACCGCCATCGTCGTCGGCGCCGGCATCTTCATCATCTTCCGCGAGCATCGGCTTGGCCTGGAGCGCAGAGGCGCTCGCAAGCACGTGACGCCGCAGGGGTGAGCCCCGCCTTTACGGCTTGGCCTTCTCCCAGGCCGGCACCGTGTCGTCGTCGATCAGCGGCTCCTGGGCCATCTGCTGGGCGACGGGGCTCGTCACATCGGGCCCGGGCGTCGGCATCACGCTCGTTGCCTGGAAGTCGGTCTTTGTGACCAGGCCCTTGTGCTGCTCACGCTGCAGGATGCGCCAGGCGGCGTAGCCGCCATAGAGAGCGAAATAGACGGCAAGAACGAGGAACAGCGCCGACGGGCCGAAGCGGTCCATGACCGGACCGACCATCAGCGGACCGGAAATCGTGCCAAGCCCATAGGTGATCATCAGGCCGGAGGACGTCTCGACATATTCGTTCGGTTTGGCGAGGTCGTTCGCATGCGCGACGTTCAGCGCGTAAATGGGGAAGAGCACCGACCCGACGAAGGCGGCGATGACGTAGAGCACCGCCGGCTGGCTGCCGATCGATGCCGACATCACCAGGCATGAGACGACGCCGACGATGCCGCAGCCGACCATGACGATGCGCCGGTCGATCTTGTCGGAGAGGCGGCCGATCGGGATCTGCGAAATGGCGCTGCCGGTCAAAAGCGAGGCGAGCAGGGTTGCGCCTTCGGCGGTGGAAAGGCCGATCTTCTGCGTGAAGACGCCGCCGAGGTTCAGCCATGCGCCCGAGAGCGCGCCGGCGAGAAAACCACCGACGACGGCGACGGGCGAGCGGCGGAATAGGGCGGGGATGTCGAACTTCGCCTGTGCCGGTGGCGCCGGCATGGGGGAAGAGGAGAGTGCCGTCGGCAGCAGCGCCAGCGAGAACAGCACGCTGCAGAGCATGAATAGCGACGTGTTGGTCGGGTCGCCGATTGGCACCATGTATTGTCCGCCGATCGTGCCGACCATCGTCGTGATCAGGTAGAGGGAAAACAGAAGGCCGCGGTTTTCGTTGGTGACGCGCTCGTTGAGCCAGCTTTCGATGACGAGATAACTGCCGGAGATGGCGAACCCGGCAATGGCGCGGAAGACGATCCAGGCGCGCCAGTCGACGATGAGTCCGCAGAGCAGGATCGCGATCGACAACAGCGTGATCAGTGCGGTGAAGACGCGCACATGGCCGACCCGGAGCACGAATTTGGGGGTGACGACGCAGGACAGCGTAAAGCCGACCGTATAGCCGGTGGCGATGACCGAGACCGTCAGCGTCGACCAGTCCTCGGCGACGGAGCGCACCGGGATCACATAGCTCTGAAGGCCGAAGGCGACCATCATGAGCAGGGTCGAGACCATCAGGCTGAAGACGGAAGCGAGGCTGGCCAGCATTGGCGCTCCTGGAAACGTGGCGCTTCGTCATCTATGCGATGACGAGCAAACGCAGGTGGAGCGAGGAACGGTCTGGCAGGGACCGGATGAGCCTGACACTCCTTAGTCGGGACGAGTGTGGCTCTATCCAGTTTTTTGCGCCCTGTCGATTGCGACAGGCGATGGCAAAAAGGCGGTGCGTTTGCCGTCAGGCAAGGGTCAGTTCGGCAGCAGCGGGCTCACGGCCGTGCGGTGGGCGCGGCGTGCGTCTTTCTTGGTGCTGAGAACGGTGTACTCGCGCGAGGCGCGCACGGCCGTGCCGATGTCGGAGATCGAATCGAACAGGACCTTGAGGCTTGCAATCGGCTTGGTCATGGTTTCGTTCCTTTCTTCGTTGTCGGTTGTGCACGCGACACGCAAAGCCGCGTATCGCGTGGGGATCAGCGCTGGATGAAATCGGCGAAAATCTGCGCCGGACGGGTGGTCCGGGCAAGGCCGATCGCGGTCATCTGCTCGTTGGCTGCCGTGCCGAAGCGGTTGAACGGCGTCCGGTAAGCAGCGCCGGTGTGGCGGAGCGTCTCAAAGCTGCTGTGGATCGGACGAAAGCGGGCAGTCATGGTTCAATTCCTTAGATTCCATTCCTCCCGTGCCAGTATATTGCAATGCAACATCGCATTTTGCAATGCGTCAAAATGCGCCGCTGATATGCGCAAACCGCATGGCTTTCTTCATTCTTTGTTCATGAAACGGGCAGGCGGAAAGGAGGGCTGTCCAGGCAAAGGCCCGCCTTGCGGATCAGCCGTTGATCCGGGCCTTGAAGGCAAGCAGGTCCTGCCAGGCGAAGCGCTTGTTGACCGGCGCGGTCACTAGGTCTTGCGGATGCAGGGTGGCAAGGGTCGCCACCGTGATGCCGCCGATCGGAAGCTCTCGCCATTCGCCGCGAAGCTGGTGGATCGTGTCGTTGCCGCCAAGGAAAAAGCGGGCGGTGAAATTACCGAGCAGCAGCAGGTGCTTGGGCTCGGCAAGTGCGACCTGGCGTTCGATGAAGGGGCGGCAGATATCGGCTTCGCGCGCCGTCGGCACCCGGTTGCCCGGTGGCCGCCAGGGCACGACATTGCTCAGCAGCACATTGTCGCGGGTAAGGCCGATGCCGGCCAGCATCCGGGTGAGCATGTCGCCGAGGCGCCCGGCAAAGGGCTGGCCGTCGCGATCGTCGTCGGCATAGGGCATCGGGCCGACGATCATGACGCCGCTTGCCGGATCGCCCTCGGCAAAAACCAGGTTGCGGGCGCTGTTCCGGAGATTGCAGCCGGCAAAACCCTCCATCGCCACCCGCAATTCTGCGAGCGAGCGTGCCGATTCGGCGGCAAAGCGTGCTTCCTCGATCGCCTGGGCGTCCGGAATGGCGACGGCGGGGGCGCTTGCCTTGGGAAGGGTAGCGCGAACGTCCCGGGATTGTGCCGGAGCGGCCGGTGCCGTTGCCTGACGGGCAGCCGGCTGCGATGGTGTTTCCGCTCGGCCGCTGGCCGCTGAGGCGCGCCCGTTTCCGCGCGCCGCCTTCATGGCCTCGAATTCGGCAAAGCGGTCGACGGCCTCCTCTTCCAGCAGCCATTCGACGCCGGCATCGCCGTGGAAGGCGAGGAGGGCAGCAAGCTCGGCCGGGGAGAGGTCGTGGGCGGAAATCATAACAGCCAACCTAGCCCATATGCCGCCGGACCGGAACCGCTTTTCCGGCCCGCGACATTGCTATCCAAGGTCATGGATGACGGTGAGGCTCAGGCGGCGTTCGCCGTCCAGTGGGCGATGTCGTCGTGCTCGCCGATCAGTGCCAGGCCATGGGCGATGGACAGCAGTTCGCCGCCACTCTCGATACGGCTTGCATCGAACCGGCGTTCGAAGATCGAGCGCACCGCCGGGACGAAGGAAGTGCCGCCGGTGAGGAAGACCTTGTCGATGGTCTCCGGCGCGGTAGAGGTCGACTGCAGCACGTCGTCGAGCGCGCCTTCGATGCGCGCGATCTCCGGCGCGATCCAGCCTTCGAAATCGCTGCGGCGAACGGTTCGGCGCGACATTTCGCCGAGCGGGGCGAAATAGAACTCGGTCTCGTCCTGTTTTGACAGTTGCATCTTGGTTGCCGAGATCGCGTTGTAGAGCGGATAGCCTTCGTCATGCTCGATCAGATCGACGAAGGCCTCGAGCTTTTCCGGCTCCAGGCTCTGGCGCACGAGCTTCTTCAGATCGGTGAAATCTTTCAATGTCTTGAAGATCGAAAGCTGATTCCAGCGGCCGAAATTCGCATAGTAGTTCGATGGCACTTCAAGCAGTTTGTCGAAGCTCTTGAACAGACTCCCCTTTCCGATCAGCGGCGAGACGACGTTGTCGATGATGCGGAAATCGAAGTGATCGCCGGCGATACCGACGCCCGAATGGCCGATCGGGGTTGCGGTCAGCCGCCCGGCCTTGGTCTCGAAGCGGATCAGCGAATAGTCGGTGGTGCCGCCGCCGAAGTCGGCGACGAGAACCGTCGCATCCTGCTTGAGGTTCTGGGCAAAGTAGAAGGCCGCTGCCACGGGCTCGTAGACATAGTGCACTTCCGGGAAGCCGAATTCGGAGAGGGCGGCGCCATAGCGTTCAAGCGCCAGCGCCGGATCGGGGCTGGAACCTGCAAAGTGCACCGGGCGGCCGACGACGATGCGGCTGTATTGGTCTGTCCAGCCGTCGCCGGCATAGTCGCGCAGCTTGGTCAGGAACACCCGCATCAGATCCTCGAAGCTGTGGCGCTTGGCAAAGACCTGCGTGCCCTGGAAGAGGGGGCTTGCCGCAAAGGTCTTGATCGACTGCAGGAAGCGACAGTCGCCCGGATTGTCGATGAAGGCCCGGATTGCTGCCTGGCCCGCCTCGACCTTCAGCGCCTGGGCGCCGAGATGGGCATCCTTCATGAAGGAGAGGGCCGTCCGCATGGCGTCCGTCGAACCGGCGAGGCTGTCGAACTGCATCGAATGGGTGGTGTCGCCGGCCGCGACTGCCAGGACGGAATTGGTCGTGCCGAAATCAAAGCCCAGTGCCTTGGCCATGGGTGTCTCTCCTTGCGTCTGGCGTCGCTTCGCCGCCCGGTGTGAGGCCGGTGGCGCGCAACGCAACTTGAATTCTTTAGAGCCGCCGTCCAGTGCGGAGGCAGCCGGTACCGCGACGACAAAAGGCACGCCGTCCGGCGCCGAAAGGCGCCTTGCCGAGTGCCGATTGCGAATGGGGTGTGCCGGCGCGTGCCGCCGGTGGGGCGGCGGCCTCGTCGCACGGCTCTTCGGCAAAAGCAAGGCCGCACGCTCAATAGCGTCGTCGCGCGACAAATTGATGTATTTACGTTTACGTACACGTCATATAGACATTTGCCCTAAAGTCATGACCTCATGCGCAAAAGCGGGCATCGTCTGTCGCATCCCGGCTCGACAAGCCAAACTGCATTTGCCATGACGGGATGATATGTCCTGGGAACTGAGCCGGCAGAAGACCGGTGAGACTGGAGAGACGGTATGACCGAGCAAGACCTGCCCGAACGCGAGAGCATGGAGTTCGACGTTGTGATCGTCGGTGCGGGACCGGCCGGTCTGGCGGCGGCGATCCGGTTGAAGCAGGTCAATCCGGAGCTGTCGGTGGT
>NZ_LAZS01000005.1 GCF_002007205.1 Ensifer adhaerens | reverse complement strand
GGAGGCGGGCCGCACGGACCTCCGTGAGGAAAGCCGGCGAAGGCCCGGTCTACCCGAACATGTGATGTTCGGGAGGCGGGCCGCACGGACCTTCGTGAGGAAAGCCGGCGAAGGCCCGGTCTACCCGAACATGTGATGTTCGGGAGGCGGGCCGCGCGGACCTCCGTGAAGGAAATCGGCGAAGGCCGGTCTATCCGAACATGTGATGGACGGCGGGACAGCCGCAATTCCAGATGAACAAGAAGCGGCGCCGGAAATATTCTCCGGCGCCGCTTCCTTTTGTGGCAGGGCTACCAGTTCCGGTCCACGAAGTCGGCGATCAGCGGCGCTATCTCCGGTAGGAATTCTTCCAGGGCGAAGTGGCCGGTCTCGAACAGGTGCAGCTCTGCCTCGGGCACATCGCGCAAAAAAGCGCGGGCGCCGGGTTCGGTGAAGAAGGGGTCGTTCCTGCCCCAGGCAATCAATGTCGGCGGGTGCTCGCGTCGCAACCAGTCCTGCCATTCGGCGTAGCGCGCAAGGTTGCTCTTGTAGTCGAAGAAGAGGTCGTATTGCGGCTGGCGCCGCTCCGGCAGATCGAGAAAATGCTGATCCATCGTCCACCCGTCGGGCGCGATGCGCTCGGGGTTGCTCGTCCCGCCTTCGTATTGCGCACGGGTCATTTCCAGCGTCAGCAACTGTTCGATCCGCTCGCCTGCATCCGTAGTGTCCGGCGTCAAAGCGATGAAGCTCTGTGCCGCCTCCGACAGGCCCTCGTGATAGGCGTTGCCATTCTGCACGACAAGTCCGGCGACCAGTTCCGGACGACGGGTGGCAAGCCGGAAGCCGACCGGTGCGCCGAAGTCGAAGACGTAGAGCACGAACCGCGCCAGTTTCAGTGCGTCGACGAAACCCTCAATCAGATCTGCCAGCCGGTCGAAGCTGTAGGTGAAAGCACCGCCTTCGTTTGTCGACGTCGGAGCGTCGCTGTGGCCGAAACCCGGATAATCGGGTGCGATCAATCGGTAATCGTTGCCGAGCGCATCCATCAGGCGGCGATACTGATGAGACGAGGATGGGAAACCGTGGAGCAGCAGGACGGTTGGAGCATCGGTGCCTGCGTCGCGAGGCACGCTCTCCCGATAGAACAGGCGAACGCCGTCGATTTCGATGGAGCGGTGACGAATGACCGGGACGCGAACGATTGGCATTTAACACTCCTAATGTTGAAGTTTATGCATTAGAATTGCATCGACTTGGCTAATGTGTCAATTGTAAAAATAGGAATTAGAAGAGTGGGAGGTCGATCATGGATGTGACGCCGTTCGTCGGGGAGCCGCTGGCCCTGGATCTCGTCAACACGCGACCACAGATTTCCGCGGAAGCAGTCGACCTGATTGCGGATGGCAAAGGGTTGCGAGTTTGGCTTGAGCTGGAGAAGGATCGGCTTCCAGAGCTGTCTTCGACGGACATGGCGTCGATCTCTGCGGCAGACCTCGCGCCCATCCATTCCGTTCGTGAAAACCTGGCAACTGCCCTTGATCACCAGATGCGCGGCCTCGGCGTGCCGGCGGCCGCTGTTGAAGGGCTCAATGCGGCCATGCGCGACGCGCCTGCTGTCCATCGGCTCGAATGGGGCGATCCACCCGCGCTGACCCGCCAGAGAGCAGGGTCGGCAGCTCTGCGTCTGGCAGCTTTCCTTGCGGAGGATGCTGCAGCGCTGCTTGCAGGCTCGGGAGGCCGGCTGATCCGCAAATGCGAGGCGGAAGACTGCGTCATGTTGTTCGTCGGGAACAATGCCCGGCGGCGTTGGTGCTCGGCGGCGCGCTGCGGAAACCGGGTCCGCGTATCGCGTTACTACCAGCGCAGCAAATCGTCCTGACGCCGGCTTCAACCATGTTCAAACATTAGGAAAGGCACCCGTTGCCGCAAATGGGAAAGTCCTTGCCGGAAAAGCCCGTTAGCTTTCATGGTGTCATCGGCTTGAAGCCGACGGATCTGCAGGCCCTCGGTCCCTGTTGTCTAGAGTTGGACCGAGCCCTGTGACGCTGTCGATCCCCGCGGTGAGATCGGCAGTGCGACGGGATGCACCGCCAAACAAGGGAACGGAAATGAAGAAGCTTCTTGCAACGACCTGCCTGGCCGCCGGCCTCCTCGGCCTCGCCGGTGCCGCTTCGGCCGCCGAATGCGGCGACGTGACGATCGCCAACATGAACTGGCAGAGCGCCGAGGTACTGGCGAGCGTCGACAAGATCATCCTGACGGAAGGCTACGGCTGCAATGCCGAACTGGTGGTCGGCGACACCGTGCCGACGATCACTTCGATGATCGAGAAGGGACAGCCGGATGTCGCGCCGGAAGGCTGGGTCGACCTGCTTCCGGATGTCGTCAATCGCGGTCTCGAGGAAGGCAAGCTCGTCGGTGCCGCCGTGGCGCTCTCCGATGGCGCCGTCCAGGGCTGGTGGGTGCCGAAGTACATCGTCGACGCCAATCCCGACATCAAGACCATCGATGACGCCCTGAAGCACAAGGAACTGTTCCCGGATCCGGAAGACGCGAGCAAGGGCGCCGTCTTTAACGGCCCGCAGGGCTGGGGCGGAACAGTGGTGACGTCGCAGCTCTACAAGGCCTATGGCGGCGAGGCCGCCGGCTTCACGCTGGTCGATACCGGCTCGGCTGCCGGCCTCGATGGCTCGATCGCCAAGGCCTACGAGCGCAAGCAGGGCTGGGTTGGTTACTACTGGGCGCCGACGGCTCTTCTCGGCAAATACGAGATGGTGAAGCTCGGCCATGGTGTCGAGGCGGATGCGGCCGAATGGAAGCGCTGCAACACCGTTGCCGATTGCGCGGACCCGAAGAAGAACGACTGGCCGAAGGACAAGGTCCAGACGCTGGTGACCAAGGCCTTTGCCGATCGCGCCGGCCCCGCCATGGACTACCTGAACAAACGCGCCTGGACCAACGACACGGTCAACAAGCTGATGGCCTGGATGACCGACAACCAGGCGAGCGGCGAGGAGGGCGCCAAGCACTTCCTGCAGGAAAACCCTGACATCTGGACCCCATGGGTTTCTCCCGAGGTCGCCGAAAAGGTCAAGGCCGCGCTCTGATCATGAGCGCCTGAACCATGGCGGCGCAATTCTCGCGCCGCCTCATGTTCGATGTCCGGCAACAGCAAAACAACAATCGCGGCCGGTAAGATGTGAAGGGGAATTGGAATGGACTGGTTGACCCAGTTTCCGCATATGGACGACGAGAGTCTGAGAGCCCTGAAAAAGGCGATCGATGAGGGATTTCGCGGCTTCACGCGCGCCTATGGCGATGCGATCGAAGGCTTCTTCGAGCCCTTGCAGTTTTTCCTCATCCAGTCGGAGCGCTTCATGACGAAAACGCCCTGGCCGATCATCTTGATATTGGTCGCTTTCATCGCCTGGGTGGCAAGCCGCAACTGGAAGATCGTCGCCGGCTGCGTCGGCACGCTTCTGCTGATCGGCTATTTCGACATGTGGGACGACACGATGAAGACGGTCTCGATGATCTTCGTCTGCACCGTCCTGTCGATCGCGATCGGTATACCGATCGGCATCGTCATGTCGCGGTCGGACCGGTTTCAGAACATCGTCAATCCGATCCTCGACGTCATGCAGACCATGCCGAGCTTCGTCTACCTGATCCCCGTGGTCATGCTGCTCGGCATCGGCAAGGTTCCCGGCCTGATCGCCGTCGTCATCTACGCGATCCCGCCGATGATCCGCCTGACGAATCTCGGCATCCGCTTGGTCGACAAGGACGTGCTCGAGGCGGCGGATGCCTTCGGTTCGTCGGGATGGCAGAAGCTCAAGAACGTGCAGATGCCGCTCGCCTTGCCGACGATCATGGCGGGCATCAATCAGACGATCATGATGGCGCTCGCCATGGTGGTCATCGCCTCGATGATCGGCGTTCAGGGCCTCGGCCAGCCGGTGCTGAAGGCGATTGCCAACCAGTACTTCACGCTCGGCATCTTCAACGGCCTTGCGATCGTCGGCATTGCCATCATCTTCGATCGCGTCAGCCAGGCCTACGGTCACCGGCTGCAGAAACACCGCGAGATCATTCACGGCTGAGCTTGTCTTTGAAACAGAAAAGGCCCCGGAGCGGAAACGCCCGGGGCCTTCTTATTTCTGCGCTTGGCTGCGAGCGGTCAGGGCCTGGGCGAGAGAATACCGGTCGAAAGTGCGACGCCGGCAGCGGTGACGACCGCGGCGAGGATCTCGAAGGGGCCGATCTGCTCACCGAGAAGGATGGCGCCGCCGATCATCGCGAGAACCGGGGTCAGCGCCGTGAAGGCGGCGGCCTGGGTGCCGCCGAGGCTCTTCACGGCAAAGCCGTAGGCGACCATGGCGACGAGGCCGGAGAGGATGCCCTGGCTGGTGACCTGCAAGGCGATCTCCTGGAGCGGAACGCTGGCGAGGGTGCTGCCGAAACAGGCGGCAAGCCCGAGATGGATCAGGAACGACCAGATGGCGATCAAGGCACTCCCCTGCAACGGGCTGAGGCCGGAGCGACGGAAGGCATGGGTGTAGATCGCCCAGAGGGTTGCAGCGGTCGGCAGCAGCGCATAGCCGCTCCAGCCCGTCGATGCCGCACTGCCGAGACTGCGGGTCAAGAGGATGGCGACGCCGGCAAGAATTGCGGCAAAGCCGAGCACCCGCATGCGGTCCGGTCGTTCGCCAAAGACCGCGATGCCGATAAGGGCGGTGGCAAGCGGCATCGAGCCACCGAGGAGAACGCCGACGGAGGAGGCCGGAACGGAGTGGATCGCAAAGGCGGAGACCTGGAAGAAGAGGGCACCCGAACCGGCGACCATCAGGGCGAGCAACAGCAGCGGCAACTTGCGCGGCAACAGCCCTGTCTTCAGCCAGACCGGCGCAAGAAGCAGCGCGGGCACGCCGTAGCGGATCAGGCCGAGGTCGATCGTGCTGAGCGCCGTGCCGGCCGAATGCCGGGTTGCCAGAATCCAGCCCGCCCAGATGAGGACGGTCATGAAGGCACCGGCATAGCCGGCGGCGACAGGCGTCGTATTGCCGCGATCGAGAGCGAGCGCAACCATTTGAATTTCCTTCCCGATTTGGATACCACTGGGGCTTTTGGGTCTGGAAGGAAGATTACGCCCTGAGGGCGGAGCATGTCCTTGCGATTTGTGCCTGAAATAGACTATCGTCAGCAACAATGTGCCAATATCAACCTTTGAAGTTTGTAAAAATGCCAAGTCTCGATAAATTCGATCTCGCCATCCTCAGAATCCTTCAGGAGGACGCGCGCGCAACGAACGTCGAGATTGCCGAAAAGGTCAATCTTTCGCCGTCGCCCTGCCTGCGGCGCATCCGCAACCTGGAGAAATCCGGCATCCTGCGCGGCTACAGGGCCGATATCGATCGCAAGGAAGCCGGTCTCGGGCTGACGGTCTTCGTCGAGATCAAGGTGGGGCGCCATAGCCGCGAGAACGCGCAGCAGCAGCAGGAGGCGTTGCTCGCCATCCCCGAGGTGGTGTCCTGTTTCCTGATCTCCGGCAATGCCGATTTCCTCGCCGAGGTCGTCGTCGAAGATCTGCCTGCCTACGAGAAGCTCTTGACCGAGACGCTGCTGGCCTTGCCGGTCGTCACCGACATCCGGTCCAATTTCGCGATCCGCTCGATCAAGACGGGTGGGCCGCTGAAGTTGCCCGAACCGCGCTGATCGCTGCGTTGCGGTAACGCTCGGCCTTCGCCGCGTCGGGTGAAATGGAATAGCCGGAAGTCTCGCGTTCGCGCCGCCGCCCCGTTAAGTTTCGGTAAGGTTCTGGAATTGGCCGCAATCGCGCTTATCTGATCGCGGTGAGCCGCATTGCCGCGGCAATGGAGCCGATGACCCGTTCATGAAAATCAAGGCAATCTTCAATCGTGACGGCGGAACCTTCCGCACGACGGATATGGCCGCCTATGGCCAGAAGGTCGAAGACGTCTTCCATGCTGCCGGGCACGAGATCGAGATTGCGGCGGTATCCGGAGGCGAGATGTGCGAGGTGCTGGAACGGACGTGCCGTCGCGACGATCTCGATGCCATTCTTGCCGGCGGTGGCGACGGTACGATTTCGGCCGCCGCCGGTCTTGCCTGGAAGCACCGCATGCCGCTCGGCGTCGTTCCCGCCGGCACGATGAACCTCTTCGCCCGTACGCTGAAGCTGCCGCTCGATATCTGGAAAGTGCCGGAAGTGCTGGCCAATGGCGTGATCATCGACGGCGACATCGGCAGCGCCGATGGCCGCGCCTTCGTGCATCAGTTCTCCATGGGGCTGCATGCGCGCATGGTGCGCTACCGCGAATCCTACAGCTTTCGCTCAAGGGCAGGAAAGATCGCCGCCAGCACCCGCGCGGCGGTCGGAGTGATTCTCAACCCTCCGGATTTCGAGATCGAGTTCGATGTCGATGGCCACAAGGAGAGCCGCCACGTGTCTGCGGTCTCGGTCTCCAACAATCCGTTCGGCCGCGATACGCTGATGTATGCCGACGACGTGACCGCCGGCCATCTCGGCTTTTACACGGCGCCGCCCCTGAGCCCGCCGGGTGTCGCCAAGCTCGCGCTCGATGTGATGCGCGGCAAATTCCGCGACAGCCCGCTGATTACCGCCATGAGCGGCCATGCACTCGACCTGCATTTTCCGAAAGTCGAGCGCAAGATCAACTGCGTCATCGACGGCGAATTGCTGCCGATGGGCCGCGACGTCGCGCTTCGCATTCACCCCGGCGAGCTCAAGCTGCTCGTCGGCGCGGATCGCGACGGATCGTCGATCCAGAAATAGCCGAAACTGTAGCGATCCTCGAGCGTGCCGTGCAGATAGGGCAGGGCGAGCTGCTGCGGGTCGAGCGCGGTTTCCGGCACGCCCAGCGATTTCAGCGTATCGACGAGTTGCGCCGGTGGCGCTGCATCGGCCTTGCCGTCCTCGCTCCAGACAACGAGTAGCGGGCCGGAGAGATGGTCGATAGCCGGGCTGCTGCTGTTGCCGGGCACGTAAACCTTGGCCCCGTGCAGGCGCGTTCGCAGATTGCCGGCCACCTGCTTGTTCGTGGCCAGAACCATCGCCGGTTCGCGACCCCGTTGCTGAACGACGGTGTCGACGAGGGTGCTGTAGGGAATGCTCAATCTCGAAACCTTGCCGAACCAGGGCCGGACGACCGCGCGGGTCGACACCACGACCAGCGTCGCTACGATCACGAAGCCGATAAAGAGGACGAAGGGCCGGACGCTGTGCGTCGTGTCGACGCCGGACGCCTCGACCTTGAGCGCCAGGTAGAGTGGCAGCAGGGCGAGAAAGAGAACCAGCCACTTTTCCCGCATGTGGGTGGCGCCGGCCACCAGCATGATGACGAGGACGGCGCCGAGACAGATGACGAGCATGCGCCCGACGACGCGAGCCCAGAGGCTGTCTGCGCGCCAGATCTTCGGCAAGTCCCTGCGAAATACGACAGCGAAGACGACGAGGATGATCGTGGAGCCACGGAGCGTCGCGGCAGTAAGCGCGACCAGCGCCTTGAGCGCCTTCGACACGAAGCCTGGGTCCTGTCCCGTTCCCATTTCCTTGAACGTATTGCTCGACGCGGCGCCGATATTCTGAAGGATCCAGGTGCCGTGTGGCAGGGCAATCAGCGCGCAGACCGCGATTGCGACGAGGATACGCCAGTCGAACAGCCGGGCGCGAAGCTTCGGTTCCGGCAGGATCGCAATGATCGCGGCGGCCGGAACGAGCACGAAATTGTACTTCGAAATGACGCCGAGCCCGACGGCCATGCCCGTGAGCGCGTAGGCAAAGAGCGTCGGCCGGGTCATGGTGCGTAGGAAGGCGTAAAGAAAAAGGGAGACGGCAAACAGCGCGGCGACCGTGTGCGAGAGGTCGCGCTGGGCAAGCAGGAAGATGGGCGGAAGAGCCAGGATGCCTATCGTCGTGGTTGCCACAAGTCGGCGGTCGCCGAGGACCTCGCGCGAGGCCAGGCCGAAGAAGAGGCAACAGAGGAACAGCAGGCCGTTCTTGAGCACGGTCATCGTCGCGACCGACGGGCCGAACAGGGCGGTCAGGCCATACTGCAGCCAGTTGTAGAAGGGCGGCTGCGAACCGTAGCCGAGCATCAGGAACTGCGAGACGAAGGCCTGCTCGGACTCGTCGATCTCGAGCGATGTCGAGGCGGAAAGCCTGAGCGCGATGCAAAGCAGGAAGTAGCCAGCAATCAGTGCGATGACCAGGTTCGGCCGGCGGTTGACGGCCTCAAGCATCGGTTTGGTCCCGCTTAAAGACCTGCCGCACGATGTAGTTGGTGGTGCCGTCGTCGCTGAAATAGGTGCGCGCCATCATCTCCGCGAGAATGCCCGTGGTAATGAGCTGCACCGACGACAGGAACAGCATCACGCCGACGATCAGCATCGGCCGGGTTCCGATATCGTTGCCGAGAATGAACTTGTCGAAGCCGAGATAGAGCAGGATCAGCGCACTGAGCGCCCCCGTCGCAAGGCCGATCGAGCCGAAGAAGTGTCCCGGGCGCGCCTTGTAGCGCATGAAGAACAGCACCGACAGGAGATCGAGGATCACGCGGAAGGTCCGGGAGATTCCATATTTCGACTGGCCGTGCTGCCGCGCGTGATGGGTAACCGGCATTTCGCCGATGCGGCTGCTCGGCACGACGCCGGCGACCCAGGCGGGGATGAAGCGGTGCATTTCACCCATCAGCTTCACCTGCTTGATGATCGACGCCCGATAGACCTTCAGGCTGCAGCCATAGTCGTGAAGCCTGACACCGGTGATCTTGCCAATCAGGCGATTGGCGCACCAGGATGGGATCTTGCGGAGCAGGAGCCCATCCTGCCGGTTCTTCCGCCAGCCGACGAGCAGGTCGAGCTGGCGTTCCTCGATCGCCGCGACCATTTCGGGGATATCGGCCGGATCGTTCTGCAGGTCGCCGTCGAGCGTGGCGATCAGACGGCCCGTGGCCGCGTCGATGCCGGCCTGCATCGCGGCCGTCTGCCCGAAGTTTTTCTGCAGTTCCACGATTTTGAGGTCGAGGCCGGGATCGGAAAGGGCCTTCCGTGCATTCACGAGCGTTCGGTCGGTGCTGCCATCGTCGATCAGGATCAGTTCCCAGGGAGATGGAAAATTCGCCAGTGCATCGCGCACCCGCATAATGAGCGGCTGAATGCTGTCTTCTTCGTTGAACACGGGAATGACGACGGATAGTTCGATTGGATGCATGGGAACCGCTCATACAAGCGGCGCTCGCGCTACCGCAGGAGTTGGACTGTGCTTACATAATCGTTTTCTTGCACAGTTATCGGTGATAACCAACGTTCAATCTTGCCCTTCAACACGGGAAATCGAAGCCTGATGACATCGGATTGCGAGCCTGACCGGCGATCCTGGCTCGTCCGCAATCGGATGACACTGCTGTCGGCGGGCGCCGTTGCGGCCTACGCGGCCTTCGTCGAGTGGTTCTGGGGATGGCCGGCGCTCTTGCGCCAATGGTCCGAAATCGGCTTCGGCGCCGCGTCTTCGGCCCTTATGCTGCTTATCGCGACCTATTTCATCCGCTGCTATCGCATCTACGATTACTTTCCGAACGAAACCTCGGGCCGCTTCCTGCCGCTCCTGCGCGTCACGCAGGTCCATAATCTGCTCAATATCATGCTGCCGTTTCGCGCCGGGGAGACCAGCTTTCCGCTACTAATGCGTTCGGAGTTTTCCGTTCCGCTCGCCAGGGGGACGGCCGCTCTGCTCGTCATGCGCCTGCTCGACCTGCATGCGCTCCTCGTCGTGGCTGTTGTCGGGCTCGTCTTCGGCAAAGCGTCGATCGCGCTCTGGATCATCTGGTTTGCAGCGCTCGTCTCACCGCTTCTCTTCTTCCTTCTCAAGGATCGTACAATTGCGCTCGCGCACCGGCTGCTGCCGGCAAAACTCGAGCCGGTCGTCGACGAGCTGGAGGCGGGCCTGCCGGCCACCTTGGCCGCATTCCTGCGCGCCTGGGGCATGACCATCCTCAACTGGGCGGTCAAGGTGATCGTACTTGCCTGGGTGTTGGCGTTCATGGGGGTCGCGCCGCTGGCTGCCTGTTTTGGCGGCGCGCTCGGAGGCGAGCTTTCTTCGGTGCTGCCGATGCATGCGCCGGCCGGCGTCGGCACCTATCCCGCGGCGATTGCGGCCGGTGCCGTGTCCTTCGGCGCTCCTGCCGGCAAGGCGGGCCTCGAACTGCTCGCAACCGCCGGCGTCAACGCGCATCTGCTGATCATCGTGTCCGCCGTCGCAGGCACGCTGTTGTCGATGGTTCTGGGGAAACGTCGCTAGAGCGCGCTCAAGGCAACGCCCAAGCGACGCTTCGACCTCTACTGGAACGAGGTCTCGTAGAAGCTTCTGAGCTTGCGGGAATGCAGCTTTTCCGGCGGCATCGCCGCCAGCTTCTGCAGCGCCAGGATGCCGATCTTCAGATGTTGGCTGACCTGCGTCTTGTAGAAGGCCGTTGCCATACCCGGCAGCTTCAATTCGCCATGCAGCGGCTTGTCGGAGACGCACAGCAGCGTTCCATAGGGCACGCGGAAGCGGAAGCCGTTGGCAGCGATCGTTGCCGATTCCATGTCGAGCGCGATGGCGCGCGCCTGCGACAGGCGCTTGACCGGTCCGCGTTGGTCGCGAAGCTCCCAGTTGCGGTTGTCGATGGTCGCGACGGTCCCGGTGCGCATGATCTGTTTGAGATCGTAGTCCCGATAACCGGTCACTTCGGCTACGGCATCCTGCAGCGCCACCTGCACTTCGGCGAGCGCCGGCAGCGGGATCCAGACCGGCAGGTCGTCGTCAAGCACGTGATCCTCGCGCATATAGGCATGGGCAAGAACATAGTCGCCGAGGCGCTGGCTGTTCCTCAAGCCGGCGCAGTGGCCGAGCATCAGCCAGACATGCGGACGCAGCACGGCGATGTGGTCGGTGATCGTCTTGGCGTTGGACGGGCCGACGCCGATATTGACCATGGTAATGCCGCCGTGGCCCTTCTTCTTCAGGTGATAGGCGGGCATTTGTGGCAGGCGGGGAAGGGTAAAGTCGGTCTCCGGCTTGTCGGCTCCGGCGGGTGTGATGATGTTGCCGGGCTCGACGAAGGCTGTGTAGCCGTTGCCGCCTTCCGCCATCTGCTGGCGGGCCCAGGCGCAGAACTCGTCGATGTAGAACTGGTAGTTGGTAAAGAGCACGAAGTTCTGGAAATGATTGGCGTTCGTCGCCGTGTAGTGGCTGAGCCGCGCCAGCGAATAGTCGATGCGCTGCGCCGTGAATGGCGCCAGCGGCGACGGTTCGCCCGGACCCGGCTCGTATGAGCCGTTGGCGATTTCGTCGTCCGTGGTCGTCAGGTCGGGCGCGTCGAACAGGTCGCGCAAGGGGATGTCGATGGTGCTCGCTGCCGACGCTTCGACATGGGCCCCTTCGCCGAAGGCGAAATGCAGCGGGATCGGGGTGGCCGATTCCGAAACCGTGACGCCGAGACCATGATTGCGCGTCAACAGTCCGAGCTGTTCCTTCAGATAGTGCCGGAAGAGCTTCGGCCGCGTGATCGTCGTCGTATAGACGCCGGGTGCGCTCACATAACCATAGGAGAGACGGGAATCGACATGGCCGAAGCTGCTCGTTTCGATGCTGACCTGCGGGTAGCAGGCGCGATAACGGGTCAGCGGCTTGTCGGTCTTGCCCAGCCCCTCGAAGGCTTCGCAGAGGAACCGGGTGTTGCGCTCGTAAAGCGCTTCAAGGCAATCGACGGCGGCCGCAGGATCATCGAAATACTGCGGCTCGAAAGGTTCGGGCGTTGCGGTGGAAAGCACGGAGTGTGAAGAGATTCGCTTGTTCATGTCGCATTATAGGCTGCGGCTTCTGACAAGCAAACGACAAGATGGCGGCGTTCACAACCGCGAGGCGATCTCGGGCCTGACGTTCAACGCGGGCCGGCAAGGATGATCGCGCTGCCGATCAGCGCAACGGTCATGCCGGTCAGATCCCAGCGGTCCGGCTTGACGCCTTCCGCCAGCCAGAGCCAGATCAGCGACGCGGCGATATAGACGCCGCCATAGGCCGCATAGGCACGGCCCGCGGCTTCGCTGTCGATCAACGTGAGCAGCCAGGCAAAGAGCGCCAGCGACGCCATGCCGGGAACGAGCCAGAGGGCCGATTTGTCGAGCTTCAGCCACGCCCAGAAGGCAAAGCAGCCGGCGATTTCGGCAAGGGCGGCGAGGGCGTAGATGAGATATGCAGGCATCGGTTCGGGTCTGGCGGCCTTGGCTGTGACGAATCCTCTTGGAGCACGAGGATAGGAAAGCGGCGCGATGACGCGCAAGCCGACCGAATACAAAAGGGCGCAAAACGCGCCCTTCTCAACTCATGGCTCCGGTTCGTCGCGGTGCGTCAGGTCATGGCCTGACGCTGCAGCGTGACGAAGAGGACCAGGCCGGCGCCCTGCTTGCCGATACCATTGCCGCTCGCCTTGGAGTAGGCGAGTGCCCCGACCGGTGCCATCAGCAGGCTGGCGAGCGCCAGCACCCGCAGCGATAGAAACGCGGAAGTCGAAAGTGCTGCCAGCATGTTCGTCTCTCCATCGGATCACGAGGTGATCGGTTTCGGTTTGGGGCCTCGGAACTTGCGTCGGCCTGCTGCGTTAGAGCTTGGCCTGGCAGTACTGTGCCGTGTGGGCGGTGCAATCCGTCAGCGAACCAAGGTACGTGTTGCTGCGGCGACGTTCGGTATCTGCGCTGACTGCGGCGGCAAGGGTGACAGCGAAAACGACCATCAGAAGGCTGATGATGGTGAGGCGCCGAGCGAGGATATCCATGGTTCTGTCCGTTGTTTGGAGGCAGGTTCAAATCGATTGAGTGTGTTTTCGCACACCCAAACTGAATTGATGCTGAGATGTCCGTTCATCTGGCGTTCATCTTCGGTTGAGCAGCGGCCAAGATGCACGGTGGTCGTGAAACGCTCTGATTGTCGGCGGGAAGGCGGCTCCCATGCAAAAAGGGCGGCCACTGGCCGCCCTCAATTCTCCCCTTGTCCGCGATGCTTGCCGTTTTAGAGGCGTGTCCAGGTCTGCGACTTGCACAGTACTTTCAGCACGCAGCCCTTCATCTTCAGCGAATTGCCGTTGACCGCGCCCGAGCCGCTATAGGTCTTGTCGGTATCCGGATCGGTGATCTCGCCGGAATAGCTGCCGTCGGTGCCGGCGAGATTGCCGATGCGCTTGCCGGCGTGCTTGCCGGTCTTCAGCGTCACGCAAAAGGCGCCGCCGCAGGGTGCAATTTCCGCCGTAGCGCCGCTCGCCGTCTTCCAGTTACCGACGATCGGTTCCGCCGCCGTCGCCGTTCCGGCAATGCCGAGAGCCAGCGTCGCGGTGATGAGCAATGTACGTAGCATCAGTGTCCTCCAGATCGAGGCTGCCGGCGTGGTCCGCTCCGCCGGCAGCTCTAGATGTCCTCGTGTGATAAGGCAGTCTCCTCACCGCCGCGGGCACGATAGCTTACGCGCACGTAAAGGTAAACAAGCCGAATCGCGGCTTTCGCTGCTTTTCCTGGCCGGTTTTGAGCGCTTCTTGCGCAAGGAATTGCGCGGACTTTGCTGGCGCCGATCTTTTCGTGGTTAGCGATTGGTTGAAATCGCGGGTTGAATTTTTCGTAAATTTTGAGGCGAATGCACCGGATTCCCGGCCTTCCGATGTTTAACAAAAACTCAAGTTTACCAAGCGTTTGAACTTTGTTTGTCGCAAATTAAGCATGCATTTTAAGCGCCCATTGAAGCGCCTGCTGCATAGTGAAGCCATAAGACGAGCGGAACGAAACGCTCCGAAAAACCACCGAGGACGACACCGCAAAAAGACGGCGCGCTTCGGAAAGGCCCGCAAAGAGGCAAGGTCGAACAGGGACCAAAACAAGTGCTGATCTGGAGCATGGTCCGCCCCAAACGGGCGGGCCGCTTCGGAAAAACCAACCAGGCAAGACAGG
This sequence comes from Ensifer adhaerens, assembly GCF_002007205.1. Lineage (GTDB taxonomy): Bacteria > Pseudomonadota > Alphaproteobacteria > Rhizobiales > Rhizobiaceae > Ensifer > Ensifer adhaerens_D. The sequence goes on along the minus strand of NZ_LAZS01000005.1, from coordinate 1,785,843 downwards.
GACACGACAATGGCACGCTTTGATATGCAGATTGCTTCGGATGCCGCGATGGGTGGTGACAACCAGGCGGAAATCTTTTGCGACATGGGTCTGGCCTACGCGACCGGACACGGCCGTCCGGTCGATCTGGTCGCCGCCCACAAGTGGCTGAACATCGCGGCGATCAAGGGCTGCGACCGCGCCGTCGACCTACGCGCCGACCTGGCGATGACGATGAGCAAGTCGGATCTCGCAGCGGCACTGCGCGCCGCTCGCGAATGGATGACCATTCACTGATCGGACGGGCGGCGCCACAGGTGGCGCCGCGGAATGCGGGAACTTGAAACCGCCTCAGGCGAGTTTCTTCAGGACCGCGGGCAGGGCAGCCTCGAGCAGCGCCATCTCCGCTTCCGGCCCGGTGCTGATCCGGATGCAGCGATTGAGGGGTGCGACCCCCGGCATGCGGATAAAGATGCCATGGTCGCTCATCAGCGTATCGACGATCGCGCGGGCGTAAACCGCGTCCCGGCCGCAGTCGACCGCCACGAAGTTGGTGGCGGAGACGAGCGGCGCAAGGCCATTTTCCATGGCGATGGCGGCTATGCGCTGCCTTGATGCTTCGATCTTGGCCGTCACTTCCTTTAGATAGTCCTGGTCCGCGAGCGCGGCGATTGCCGCGGCGACCCCGATCCGGTTCATGCCGAAGTGGTTGCGGATCTTGTCGAAGGCCTCCGCCGTGCCGGGCGTGCTGACCACATAGCCGACCCGCGAACCGGCAAGCCCGTAGGCCTTAGAGAACGTGCGCGTGCGCACCACATTCGGCATGTCGATCAGGGCATCGATCGGCGGCAACGCATCGGCCGGCGCCGTTTCGCAATAGGCTTCATCCAGAATGAAGAGCGTCGTCTCGGGCAGGGCCTTCGCGAACTCGATGATGCGTTCGGCGGGCCACCAGCTCCCCATCGGATTGTCGGGATTGGCGAAATAGACGAGTGGCGCGTTTTCCCGCTTTACCGCCGCCAGCAAGCCGTCGAGATCTTCCCTGTCGCCGGCATAGGGCACCGTGACCAGCCGGCCGCCATGGCCGACGACGTGGTAGTTGAAGGTGGGATAGGCCCCGAGCGAGGTGACGACCGGCATGCCCGGCTCGATGACCATGCGCACGATCTGGCCGAGCAATCCGTCGATGCCTTCACCGATCGCGAGATTGGCTGGCCTGGTGCCGAGATTGGCGGCAAGCGCCTGCTTAAGATCGTGATTCTCGGGGTCGGCATATCTCCAGGTTCCGCCAGCCGCTTCCCTGATCGCCGAAAGCACGCTCTCGGCCGGACCGAAGCCGCTTTCATTGGCGCCGATGCGCGCTGCGATCGCGCGCCCGCGCTGGCGTTCGATTGCCTCCGGCCCGACGAAGGGGATGGTGGATGGAAGGGATTGGATGAGCGGCGTGAAGCGAGAGAATGCGGACATGCTGAAGAAGGGCCCCGTTCGAATGACGTATGGGGAACTTATCGCATGCTTCGGCAATTCGGAATCGCTCCCGCAAGAAAAGCTGCCGGAAATCCGGTGCCTTTCGGTTTGCGGTAGGAGTTGACCTACCGCCGCGGCTTTGCGTTCTTGACCTGCCCGGTGAAGAACTCTTGCCGGATGATCTCCCTCAGCAGGGTCTGCTCGATCGGCTTGATGAACTGGACGCCGATGCGCTCGCCGTTGCGATAGACCTCGGCGCAGCCGATCCGAAGCGATGTGCCGACGATATGCAGATAGTAATGCTGCGGCAGGCCGATATTGGTGTCGACGGCAAAGCTGGCGCCGCCGCGCGATATGTCGATCATGCGACAGGATCGCACCGAGACGCTACCGAGCCCCGGCTGCACGGCGGTCAGCGTGCCCGCATGGCCGATGTTGAAACGCTCGTAGCGCCGCTCGTAAAATGGCGAGGGGACGCAGGAATACATGGTCTGGTTCTGCATGCGTCTTTCTCCGCCAGTGCCGGGTCGGACGGCACGATCAACCTGTGACCGCATTCGTGGACCCCGGACAATTCATTTGTCCCACATCATATCGGTGGGCGATTTCCACCGATGCTAGAATCAGTTTTGCAGAAGAAACTTGCAATCCCCTGAAATCGATCACTAAAAATCTAATGTCGCGTTGCCAAGGAAATTAAAGTCCGCCGCTGGAAAATTGCATGCGGATCAGGCGTCTCAGGAAATCGGGCGAAAGCAGCATATTGAAACGCACGCCGAGTTCCGTGCCCTCGCGGTAGACCTCGGAGCTGCCGATTTCCTCCTTGAAGCCCTCGATCTCGAGAAAGAAGTGTTTCGGCAGCGGGATCGTCGCATTGAAGTCGAGCATGGCGCCGGCAATCGAGATATGGCGCAGCAGGCACCGATACTTTGTCTTGGCCTTCAGGTGCTGGCCAATGACGAGGATCCGGCACGGCCGCTCGATGAAATAATGCTGATGGGTCGTGGCGAGCTGGCCGGGCTTTCCCTCGGCGACATGCATCTTCATCGACATGGCAAGCTCCGTATCAGCGCAGCCCTCGGCAGATCTGTGGTGTACTTGGCGGTTTCGCCGCTTCGCCACCGTGATTGAGCTAAGCACGCCGACTTGCTTCGACCTTGTGCCATCGGCAGACGCCTTCGCTAAATTATGGCATGCGCGTACATTGAAAGCCCCAACCTCATACGTAATACTTTCGTCAGACATGACGGAGGCGCCGATGGCCGCTTCCGAGGGCAATCGGGCGAGGCGTCGTCGAATCGTTCAAGCTGGGCAAGGCGGATAACGATGGTCGGCGCCGGAGGGAATGGCATGGCCTTGGGGCTTACGCGGCGGTGGCTGCCGCTTTCAATCATCTGTGTGGCGCTGCTTGTGTCGATGCCATCAGGGGCATGGGCCGCAAAGCGAGTCGCGCTCCTGATCGGCAACGAGAAATATGAAGCGACCTCGCCGCTCAACAATCCCGCCAACGACGTGAAGCTGATGAAGGCTTCCTTCGAGGACGCCGGGTTTGATAAGGTGACGACAGTGCACGACGTCGGTCGCCAGGACATGGTCAAGGCGCTGCGCGACTTCGAGGATCTGGCGACCGGCGCCGAAGTCGCGATCGTCTATTACTCCGGCCATGGCATGGAGATGAACGGCGAGAACTTCCTGCTTCCCGTCGATGTGCAACTGAAGACGGACAAGGACGTCGAGGACGAGGCGATCGGTCTCGACCGGGTTCAGCGTTCGCTGGAAGGCGCAACCAGGCTCAAGCTCGTCATTCTCGACGCCTGCCGCAACAATCCTTTCGAGCAGAGCATGACCCGTTCAATATCGACCCGGGCGGTTTCGCGCGGGCTGGCGCGCGTCGAGCCGGAATCGGCCGATCTGCTCGTCGCCTTTGCTTCGAAGGCCGGCACGGTCGCGCTCGACGGGGAGGGCAAGAACAGCCCCTTCGCGACAGCCCTCGCCAAGTATCTGACGGAACCGGGTGTCGATGTCCGCATCGCGCTTGGCAAGGTTCGCGACGAAGTGGTGTCGGCGACCAATCGCGGCCAGGAGCCGTTCGTCTACGGTTCGCTCGGCGGCGCCCAGATCTTTCTCAATATCAAAGAGGTGAACATCAACGTCACCAACAATGGCGGACAGCTGTCGCCCAACAGCCAGTCGGAGGCAGCTGCCGACTGGCAGAACATCCGCGATCTCGCCGACAAGGACCTGTTGACGGCTTTCCTCGCCAAGCATGGCTCGGACCCGGTCTACAGGATGCTCGCCGAAAAGAAGCTGAAGCTTTTGACCGAGACCGAGCAGACGTCGAACGTGACGCCGGACGAGATTGCCTGGGAAGCCTTGAAGCAGTCGACGGATGCGGCGGCGCTGACGCGCTTCATCGAGCGCTATCCCGACAGCAAGCACAAGACCGAGGCCGAGCAGCAGATTGCAGCGCTCGAGCCGCAGAAAGGCCTCAACGTCTCGCCGACCGGCAAGGACACCCAGGCTTCGCGCGATTGCTATCTGCTCGCCGGCGAACCGCAATCGATGCCCGGGTTCCTCGGGGTCAACTTCCTGAAGCTGGACGCCGAGAGGGCTCTGACGGCCTGTGCCCAGGCCGTCAACGAAAACCCTGACGACATGATGCTCGTCAACATGCTGGGCCGGGCACAGGACGCCGGACGCAATTATGTCGAGGCGCGGCGCAACTACCGGAAGGCGGCCGACGGCGGCAACATGTATGCGCTGACCAATCTCGCCTGGTTTTCGGTCTACGGCACCGACGGGCCAGTGGATGTCGACCAGGGTAGGCGCATGTTCGACGAGGCGGCGCGCGCCGGCAATGCCTACGGGCAGGCGTCGCTGGGCTGGCTCTATCGCGAAGGCTATGACGGCATTGCGCAGGACTATGCCGAGGCCGCGCGGTGGTATGAACTGGCCGCCAACCAGGGCTACGCCAACGCCATGGCGACGATGGGCTGGTTCTATCGGGAAGGCCTCGGCCGGCCGAAGGATCTCGGGCAATCGCTTGCCTGGTATAAGAAAGCAGCCGAAAGCGGCGACACCAACGCGATGTCGTCGCTGGGCTGGGCCTATCAGAACGGGCTGGGGACCGAGCAGAGCTACCCGGAAGCCAAGGTCTGGTACGAGAAGGCGGCCAACATGGGTGATTCCTATTCCATGGCGCTGCTTGGCTGGTTCTACGATATCGGTAACGGTGTCGCTCAGGATTATGTGCAGGCCCGCACCTGGTACGAGATGGCCGCCAACGCCGGCAGCGCCTATGCGATGGGCAACTTGAGTCGCCTGTATGATTACGGTCTCGGCACCAAGGCTGACGCCAAGGAGGCGGTTCGCTGGGCGGCTGCCAGCATTGAGGGCGGCGATCCGGCCAAGCTCGATGAGGTGAAGAACCAGCCCAACAACTTCACGCCTGCCTTTCGCAAGGAAATGCAGAACCTCTTGAAGGACCGTGGATATTATGGCGGTCCGGTCGACGGCGACTTCGGCGCGGCGACCCAGCAGGCGATCGAGCGCCTTGCGCGCAAATCGTAAGCGTAAAGCGGCTGCGTCGATAGGGAATCGCGCCGCCGCATTCTGCGGCCCCTCCTCAAGGAAACGGGCGCCAACGGGATGCGGCGCGGCAGGCGCTGCCGATCGGCCCACACGAAAATGCGAGGAATTCCCGTAAACCGACAAAAAAATCTTGCATTGGCCGAAGAGTGACACTAGTCAGGCGCTAACGGAGAGGTGGCCGAGTGGTCGAAGGCGCTCCCCTGCTAAGGGAGTATACCGGAAACGGTATCGAGGGTTCGAATCCCTTCTTCTCCGCCATATCCTCAAACATCTGCATTTCTCAAGCCTTACCCGTCGGGCCGGTCTCTGATCGCGGCGCGGGCTCTCTCGACAGAATTTCCATTCGCTCTGGTTCGTTGGCCGTGTCGGCAACGGTGTTGGTCACCGGCGCATCCTTGATGCTTCGCGGTGGCCAATCTCGCAGGGTTCAGAATCACCTGTGCGGCCCGGTTCGCGAATCTCTGTGTCGATTCTGACGATTCTTCACGTCTCCACCTTTTCTTCACGATACGCTTTTTGGGAGAGAATGCTGTTTTAGGCATTGGAGGGACCTTCTGAATCGAAGTCCTTGCCCGGCTTTTCCCCTGTTTTGGGCGGCTTTTTGCCTCTTTCTGAAACAGGCCACCCCTGCATTCCTTATGCTAACCCCCCGTCACTAAAGGGTTTTCTTAATGGTTTGTTAATTTTCTCCGGGGGTCTGAGGCGTTTTTGTGTCGTTTCAGCAACAGGCCACGGCGAAGGGCGATGCAAAGGACGTGATCTCGCCAGTTGGACGTTGCGCCGATGATCCGGTCTTGTATTTTCAACTCCGGAAGCAAGGGCGGTTGATCGTCCGACTTCTTGAACGTTGGGGATGGGGCAGGGAAAGCTGTCCTTCAGCAAAATACCCAGACCCGTTTGAAACTTTTGACTGGAGGTCAGAAATGAACATCAAGAGCCTTCTTCTCGGCTCCGCTGCTGCTCTCGCAGCAGTCTCCGGCGCACAGGCAGCCGACGCAATCGTCGCAGCCGAGCCGGAGCCCATGGAATACGTTCGCGTTTGCGACGCTTTCGGCACTGGCTACTTCTACATCCCGGGCACCGAAACCTGCCTCAAGATCGGTGGCTTCATCCGCTTCCAGACCTCTTTTGGTCGTGACGCTGCTGACAGCCGTTGGAACCACGAAGACCACGACGGTCAGTCCACGTCGGACTGGGATTCGTTCTCGCGCGCTTACATCTCGTTCGACGCCAAGAGCGACACCGAGTACGGCACGCTCACCGGCTTCTTCGCCGCTGAATTCAACGCCGACAACGACACCGACGATGGCGACAGCCTGATCGACGTTGATGAAGCCTACATCCAGCTCGGTGGCCTCAAGGCCGGCTTCTTCTACAACTGGTGGGATAAGGGCCTGAACGGCGAAACCGACTCGCTCGGCAACTTCACCGAATTCAACTCGATCGCCTACCTCTACGACGGCGGTTCGTTCCAGGCCGGTATCTCGGTTGACGAACTCGAAGGCGCTCAGACCACCAAGTCGAACGGCGTTGGCGTTTCCGGTATCGTTTCGGCTTCGCTCGGTGGCGTTTCCTTCGACCTGCTCGGCGGTTACGACTCTGAATTCGAAGAAGGCGCCATCCGCGCTCTGCTCTCGGCTGACCTCGGCCCGGGCGTCTTCCAGGTCGCTGGTATCTGGGCTTCGAACCCGAACGCTTACTGGGAAAAGTCTGAGTGGACCGTTGCTGCGTCTTACCGCTTCAACGCCACCGACAAGCTCGCCATCACCCCCGGCGTTCAGTACTTTGACAACCTGAGCAACGGTTCGCTCACCGACTTCAGCAACGACGATGCATGGCGCGCTGGCGTCACGCTCGACTACAAGATCACCGAAGGTCTCGCGACCCGCGTCTCGGTTCAGTACGAAGACGAAGACAACGGCGACGATCAGGTATTCGGCTTCGTCCGCCTGCAGCGCGACTTCTAATATCGTCTGACTTCGGTCAGAAGAGAGAAACCCGGCTTTCGAGCCGGGTTTTTTCGTTTTGGCGGTTTCATCTTCGATCACAAACGGTGCCGCTCGCGCCACTGGCCGCCGACGGGCGCGCTTCAGTGAATTCGGGAAAAGAAGGCAAGTCGGCGCCCGCGGAGCGCCGGGCGTCAGCGAGGTCCCGCGACGCCGTCGATAAACGCGGCAACGGCTTCGCGTGGACCGTCGAGGTGAAGCAGCGGCGCATGTCCCTGACCAGGCGCGGTGAAGGCGGTCATCCCACGGTGTCGCCGGTGCATTTCGCGCACCGTGGCCTCCGAAAGAAGCCTCGAGTGTCCGCCTCTCACGACCATGAGGGGAACCTGGTTCAGGGCGTCGAAAGATTTCCAGAGATCGGGCAACGGTGTTTCGGGCGTCAGGCCGCGCAGTGGCAGCGCGATCGCCGGATCGAAATCGGCGACCGGAACGCCACCCTCGTCACGATATATCGCCTTGGCCATATCCGACCAATCAGCATCGCTTAGCGCTGGAAAGTCGCCGCCGTGTAACGTCCTTAGAAAGGGAGCTGCTGTCGCCCAGCTCGTTGGGGCGTCCTTGGAGTTGAGATAATCCCGGATCGCAAGCAGTCCTTCAATTTCGATCACAGGCCCGATGTCATTGAGGACCACCGCTGCAATTAATGAAGGAGCGCAGTCGATAAGGTGATGGAGGATCAGGCCGCCGCGGGATGTGCCGATGAAGAACGCTTTTTCGACCGCAAAATGGGCGCAGGCCGCCATGACGTCGGCCGTTTCGACGACGAGCGTGTAACGGCTCTTGTCCGTGTCGCGTTGCGCGTTGCCGCGCCCGCGGTAATCCAGTGAGATTACAGGAATTTCCCGTGCCGTCGAAAGAAAGCTCGCGAGTTGGTGAAAGTCCCGGCTGTTGCGCGTGAGCCCAGGCAGACAGATGATCGGTGTTTTCGCGGATGCCGAAGGGGTAGGGCCATAGTTTCGCGCGTAGAGGAGCAAGCCGTCGGAGCTGCGGAAGTGGTGTTCGCGGAATACGCCTTGGCCCATGTTGCTCCCCTTCAGAAGGGTGAAATCCTAACCGTTTGAAGGGGAAGGGCAAGCAACGCGAACCAAGATGACAGCCTTAGTCCGTCAAACTATGCGGCAGCCGATAGGCGATTTGCCCGGGCTTTTCGCGCCCGCACCGGTAGCGATGCGTGTTCGCTCCTCAATAGGGTGAGTTGCATTGGCGCCGCGGGCCACCGTAGGGCTGGTAACTGTTATCCCAGGCCCTGTAGGAACGATAGCGCGCGTAGCACCAGCGCTGATGCGCGTTGCCACTGACCGCTCTTGGTCCGTTATAGTATCTCGGGCCGTCGTAGTATCGCGGCTGGCTCAGCAGACCGCCGATGATCGCGCCCGCGGCCAGTCCGCCGATGACCGCCCCGACGTCGTTGTCGTCGTGGTCATAGTGGCGGCGATATCGGTCTCTGTAATACCCGTCACGATAGTGTCGGTCGCGATAGTAGCCGCCGCGGTAGTTGCGATCCCGATCACGATAGCGACGTTCGCAATAGGGACCGGTGCAGACGGAACGGTTCTTGCGTTCCTCCCCACGCTCATAGGAGAATTGAACCTGTTGCACGTTGGTCGCCGCGGAGACGACTGTCGGAGCGCTCGGGAACGCGCCGGCGGGCGGCACGCTGCTCAAGGCGGTCACCAGCGAAAGGGCAGCTATTGTCAAGGTCCTCATAATGCTCACCTTTTCCTTCGGAAAGTCTGGGCTTTAATGAGGAAATGGTTGAAGCCACGGTTTGTGCCGCCAGCGCTGATCACAATTATTTGATCGGCACGCAAGCCGCTATTGCCGTCCCATTCTCAGGTCTTCGACGATATCGGCCTTTTGCCCAAGCCGCGACTTGTAGACCTGATAATTCTCCATCACCCGCTGGACGTAGTTGCGTGTTTCCTGAAACGGAATGCGCTCGATCCAGTCGACGACCTCGTCGATCGGCTTGCCGCGCGGGTCGCCGTAGCGGTCGAGCCATTCCGGAACGCGGCGAGGGCCGGCGTTGTAGGCGATGAAGGTAAGGATGTAGGAGCCGCCGAAGCTGCTGATCTGCTCGCCAAGATAGTGGGCGCCGAGCGTGGCGTTGTAGCCGGCATCGCTCGTCAGCCGGTCCTGCGAGTAGGCAAGGCCGTATCGGCTGGCGACGCCCTTGGCCGTTCCCGGCATCAATTGCAGCAGGCCGCGTGCGTTGGCGGTGGAGATGGCGCCCGGGTTGAACGCGCTCTCCTGGCGCGCGATCGCATAGGCGAGCGCCTTGCCGGAGCCGTCGATATCGGCGCTCGATGGGATCACGCCGACGGGAAAGGCGAGCGCTGCGACGTCGATCCCGCGTCCGAAGGCGATCTTGCCGACCTGGAGGGAGAGCTGATGGTTGCCGGTTTTTTCCGCACGCGCCGATAGCAATGCCAGTTCGCCCGGGCTCGTCAGTTCGTCTGCAAGCGCCCGGTAGATGCTGTCGGCGCGCCAGGCGTGACCGGTGCCTTCGAGGCGCGTGATGGCACGAACTGCCTCGCGGTTTTCGAACCGGGAGCGGTCCTCTGCCGTCGGGGCGGGATAGGCAACGTTCAGCGTCTTTCGACCCAGCCGGGCGGCCGCGAGTTGCCCATAGAACGTTCCGGGATAGCGGGCCGCATTGGCGAAAAATTCGCTGGCGTCACCCGGTCCGCCCGCTTCGGCAGAACGCCCGAGCCAATACCAAGCGCGGGAAGCGGAGAGGGGGCGGCTCGACACGTCCAGAATGCGGCGGAAGTGACGTACTGCGGTCGCTGGATCCTCCATGCCGCGCAAGGCATACCACCCGGCATGAAATTCGGCGTCGATGATGTCGGTCGCGTCCGTTGCGCGATGGCCGGCGGCGATCCGGTAGGCGTTTCGAAAGTCACCGCTGTCGAGCAGGCCGCGGCTGACGACGCGTTGTTCGACCCACCATTCGCCCGGGTCGACCAGGGCGCCCTTGTCCTTGGGCATGCGCGCAAGGAGCTTGGCCGCCGCCTCATACTTCTTCTGCTTGCGCAGGTTCTCGATCTGAATGAAGAGATAGGCTGCGTCCTTGCGCCAGAGGGGATCGACCGCTGCGATGAGCGCGGGCGCCTTGTCGCTGCCGCGGTTGACCGCCGCCCAGGCGCGATAAAGCGACTGAGCCTTGCCAAGTTCGCTGAACCGTTCTGCCTGCTCGACACGGTTGCGGTAGAGAAGCATCGCCATGCGGCGCTGGTGATTTTCGGTGCTCAGAAGACCGGAAAACTCATCGAGGATCTTGGTCTCGATGTCCTTGTCGAGCGTGTCGCGCTGCCAGATCGCGCGCAGGTTTTTGGCGGCGGTGTCGGCCTTTCCGCTGGCCACGAGCGCGCGGGCGAGAATGAGGGCGCCTTCGGTCGTTTCCGGCTGGGTGTTGCCGAAGGCTGCAAGCACATCCGCCGCTGGCGGGTTCTCTCGATAGAGCGCCCGCTCGGAGTTGGCTCGCAGGGATTTCAACCCGGGCCACCCCTGCAATTCGCGTTGGGCGTCGGCGATTTCAAAGGAAGGGACGCCCCGTTGGCCGGAAACAGCGATTGCCCAGGTCAGTATGTGCCGGTCGAGCGTGCCTGCTTCCATGGCGTCGCGCACGGCGATTGCGGCGGCCGGCTGCTTGTTGGACAGAGCATCGAGCCCCGCCTTGAGCTCGCTGCTGACCGGCCCGGCGGCTGCTGCGATGGCGTTCGTGGTTTCGCTTTCGGCAACGGGGGCCGCCCTGTTCGAAAATTCGGGCTTGCGCGATGGAACCGGGACGCGGTCAAGCGTCTCCGCGTTGCCTGCCGGCGCGGCTAGAAGCACCGCGCCGATGATGGCGGCGACAGGCAGATAGATTGTCCCGCGCATCAAGACCCCGTGTTCCCCGTATTCAACATTCATCCGCCGGCAGATGCCCGAGGACAGGGCGAGCAGCCAGCAACGATGATAACAATCGCGCCAAACCCGTTCCCGCCCTGGTTGGGCGGTTCCGATTATGCGGGCGAAACATCAAGCTTTTGCATGAAAACCGGCGTGAAATGCCGTGTTACAACGCTTGCCGCAGCCACGTCACATGATTATGGTGCGGCAGTTTTTTAACCGTCGATTACGGCCAAAGCATGAGTGCAGACTTCGCTTTTACGCCGTCAGGAGTTGTGCATGTTCAAGGGTTCCATTCCCGCTCTCGTAACACCGTTCACCGCGACCGGCGCGGTGGATGCGGATGGTTTCGTCGCGCATGTGGAATGGCAGATAAAAGAAGGCAGCCATGGTCTGGTGCCCGTCGGCACCACCGGCGAGTCTCCGACCCTTTCGCATGACGAGCACAAGAAGGTGGTCGAACTCTGCGTCGAAGCCGCAGGCAAGCGGGTTCCGGTGATTGCGGGCGCCGGCTCCAACAACACGACGGAAGCGATCGAGCTTGCCCAACACGCCGAAAAGGCCGGCGCCGATGCGATCCTGGTCGTTACGCCCTACTACAACAAGCCGACGCAGAAGGGTCTGTTCGCGCATTATGCCGCGATCGCCGAGAGCGTGAAGCTGCCGATCGTCATCTACAACATCCCCGGCCGCTCGGTCGTGGATATGAGTGTCGAGACCATGGCGGCTCTCAGCAAGGCCCATGCCAACATCATCGGCGTCAAGGATGCGACCGGCAAGATCGAACGCGTGTCGGAGCAGCGCATGGCCTGTGGCCCGGAATTCGTCCAGCTTTCCGGCGAAGATGCGACCGCGCTCGGCTTCAACGCCCATGGCGGCGTCGGCTGCATTTCGGTTACGGCCAACGTCGCGCCGCGCCTTTGCGCCGAATTCCAGGAAGCGACGCTCGCCGGCGATTTTGCCAAGGCGCTCGCCTATCAGGACAAGCTCATGCCGCTGCACAAGGCGATCTTCATGGAGCCGGGCCTCTGCGGCGCGAAGTATGCGCTGAACCGTCTCGGCCGTATGAGCCGCGCCGTGCGCTCGCCGCTGTTGTCGACGCTCGAGCCGGCAACCGAGGCCGCGATCGACGCGGCGCTCAGACACGCAGGATTGATGAACTGATGGCACCCAAAGGAAGCCAGCGCACGGTCAACAAGGTTGTGGCGGAAAACCGAAAGGCCCGCTTCAACTACGAGATCGTCGACACCTACGAGGCCGGTCTGGTTCTGACCGGCACCGAGGTCAAGTCGTTGCGCGAAGGCAAGGCCAATATTGCCGAATCCTATGCGACGGACGAGGGCGGCGAGATCTGGCTGATCAATTCCTATCTGCCGGAATATCTGCAGGCGAACCGCTTCAACCATGAAACGCGGCGGCGGCGGAAGCTGCTTCTGTCGAAGCGCGAGGTCAATCGGCTGCAGGGCGCGGTCAACCGCGAAGGCATGTCGCTGATCCCGCTGAAGATCTATTTCAACGATCGCGGCCGGGCCAAGCTGGAGCTGGCGCTCGGCAAGGGCAAGAAGCTGCACGACAAGCGCGAAACCTCGAAGGAACGCGACTGGAACCGCCAGAAGAACCGCCTGCTGAAGGACCGCGGTTAAGAGAAATTCCTTGCGTTGCATCCGCCAGAGACGGGCCGATGCAACGCGGCGGTCGCTCACGGCGCTGAAAACCCTGCCGGCAATTTTTGAGATTTAAATGAGAGAACTCAACGATCGACCTCGTTGAGGTAGGACGATTCCTGCAGCTCCCGCGCATTTGCGATAGAGCATGTGCGTTCAGCGGAACGCCTCAGATCTCCACCGGATCCGCCACCGGTTCGCTGTTGTGCCGCGGGGTGCGTTCGGAGGGTTCGCGGCCAATTTCGGCACGAAGCGTCGCAAGGTCGATAAAGTGGTCGGCCTGGCGGCGCAGGTCGTCGGCAATCATCGGCGGCTGTGTCGACATGGTCGAAACGACGGAAACCTTGCGTCCCTTGCGCTGCAACGCTTCCACCAGCGTGGTGAAATCGCCGTCGCCGGAAAAAATGACGAGGTGATCGACGGTTTCGGACTGTTCCATGGCATCGATCGCCAGTTCGATATCCATGTTGCCCTTGATCTTGCGGCGCCCGAGGGAGTCGGTGAACTCCTTGGCCGGCTTCGTCACGACCTTGTAACCGTTATAGTCTAGCCAATCGATAAGCGGGCGGATGGAAGAATATTCCTGATCTTCGATAAGGGCCGTGTAGTAGTAGGCGCGCAGCAGATAACCGCGTTTCTGGAATGCTTTCAGAAGCTTGCGATAGTCGATGTCGAAGCCGAGGCTTTTCGATGCCGCGTAAAGATTCGCGCCGTCGATAAAGAGTGCGATTTTTTCGCGGGGGTCGAACATCGTCTTTCCTTTTCAATGGCGGCGCGTCAAAGACCGCCTGCCGGCGGCTGCGCAAAAGTAAGTCGATTACATTAATAATTGCTGATATGGCAAATAATGTAGCTTATGTATTGCATTATTCCAGCCGCGCGTTTGCGAATATAGCTAGTTTTAGCAGTTGCTATAGATCGTCCACACCTCAGGGTCGCCTTTTCCATCAGGGGCTTCATTTTCCGCCTAAAAATGCAACCGTAGTGTGTGAGCGCCGTTTCCAGCCCATTCGGATCGCATTTTATCACGAAGTGTGACGTTACGTGAGCGTCCCTTGAAGGAAAAACTTGAACTTGCCTTGTTTTGATTGTATCCGGGCGCTTAATTCCAGAAATCGGACCCGATGAGGCGCCGTCAGGCGACTGCTCCGGTTTCGTGTTGTCAATCCGTGCAGCGGCGATGCCGCCGCGCTTCGAGCCCAAAAGGACAGGCAATGGCCCGCGTCACCGTCGAAGATTGCATCGACAAGGTCGATAACCGTTTCGAACTCGTTCTGCTTGCCAGCCACCGCGCGCGCCTGATTTCCCAGGGCGCCGCCATCACCATCGATCGCGACAACGACAAGAACCCCGTCGTCGCGCTCCGCGAGATCGCAGACGAGACGCTGTCTCCCGGCGACCTTAAGGAAGATCTGATCCACTCGCTGCAGAAGCATGTCGAAGTGGACGAGCCCGAGCCCGATCCGGCTTCGCTGCTTCAGACGGACGCCGAGACGACGTTTGCCGAAGTTGCCGAAGACGAAGATCAGCCGGAAGCCATCACCTTCGACCGGATGTCGGAAGAAGAACTGCTGGCCGGCATCGAAGGCCTGGTTCCGCCGGAAAAGAGCGACGACTACTGAGATCCGTCGCGGAACGCCCGTTCCCACGTGTTTTCAAAGCAGTGCGCCACTCGTATGATTGGCGCACTTTTTTATTGATTTCTTCTAGAGCGGGATGAGGAAATGTATGCGGTTTTCCGCCCGCATCCCGCTCTACCTGATGAGTGACGATCGCGTTCATGATTTCAGGTCGCTTCGCCCTGAAATCTTCCTGATCTAGAGGACCGCCAGCGAATGATGCGCCAATACGAGCTCGTTGAGCGCGTGCAGAAGTACAAGCCCGACGTCAATGAAGCCTTGCTCAACAAGGCCTACGTCTATGCGATGCAGAAGCATGGCCAGCAGAAGCGGGCAAGCGGCGATCCCTACATATCCCATCCTCTGGAGGTGGCGGCGATCCTGACCGAGATGCGTCTCGACGAGTCGACCATCGCCGTCGCGCTGCTGCACGATACGATCGAGGACACGACGGCGACGCGGCAGGAGATCGACGATCTCTTCGGCGAGGATATCGGTGCGCTCGTCGAAGGGCTGACGAAGATCAAGAAGCTCGATCTCGTCACCAAGAAAGCCAAGCAGGCCGAAAACCTGCGCAAGCTGCTGCTTGCCATTTCGGACGACGTGCGCGTGCTGCTCGTCAAGCTTGCAGACCGCCTGCACAATATGCGCACGCTCGACCACATGTCGGCGGAAAAGCGCGCCCGCATCTCCGAGGAGACGATGGATATCTATGCGCCGCTTGCCGGCCGCATGGGTATGCAGGACATGCGCGAGGAGCTCGAAAACCTCTCCTTCCGCCACATCAACCCCGAGGCGTTCGAGACGGTCACGCGGCGGCTGGAGGAATTGTCCGAGCGCAACGAGGGCCTGATCAAGAAGATCGAGGACGAACTCAGGGAGCTGCTTCAGGCCGAAGGCCTGAAGGCGGCGCAGGTCAAGGGCCGGCAGAAGAAGCCCTATTCGGTCTTCCGCAAGATGCAGTCGAAGTCGCTGTCCTTCGAGCAATTGTCTGATGTCTGGGGCTTCCGCCTCATCGTCGACGATATCCCGTCCTGCTACCGGGCGCTCGGCATCGTCCATACGCGGTGGCGCGTCGTTCCCGGCCGCTTCAAGGATTACATTTCGACGCCGAAGCAGAACGATTACCAGTCGATCCACACCACCATCGTCGGTCCGTCGCGCCAGCGCATCGAGCTGCAGATCCGCACCCGCCGGATGAACGATATTGCCGAATACGGTATCGCGGCGCACTCGCTCTACAAGGACGGGGAGGGGAAGGAGGGCGCATCGGCGGACCAGGCGCTTTCGCCGACGTCGAACGCCTATTCCTGGCTGCGGCGCACGATCGAATCGCTTGCCGAGGGTGACAACCCCGAAGAGTTCCTGGAGCATACCAAGCTCGAACTCTTCCAGGACCAGGTGTTCTGCTTCACGCCCAAGGGCCAGCTGATTGCGCTGCCGCGTGGCGCGACGCCGATCGACTTTGCCTATGCCGTCCACACCAACATCGGCGACACCTGCGTCGGCGCCAAGATCAACGGCCGCATCATGCCGCTGGTCACCCGCCTCAACAACGGCGACGAGGTGGAAATCATCCGCTCGGGCATCCAGGTGCCGCCGCCGGCCTGGGAAGAAATCGTCGTCACCGGCAAGGCCCGCTCGGCGATCCGCCGCGCGACGCGTGCGGCCATCCGCAAGCAATATGCCGGCCTCGGTTACCGCATTCTGGAGCGCACATTCGAACGCGCCGGCAAGACTTTTTCGCGCGAGGCGCTGAAGCCGGCGCTGCATCGGCTTGGTCAGAAGGAAGTGGAAGATGCGATCGCGTCCGTCGGCCGCGGCGAGCTTTCCTCGCTCGACGTGCTGCGCGCCGTGTTCCCGGATCATCAGGACGAGCGGGTGACGGTAAAGCCCAGCGCCGACGATGGCTGGTTCAACATGCGCAGTGCAGCCGGCATGGTCTTCAAGCTGCCGGGCCGCGGCAAGGATGCCAACGGCGTGGTTCAGGCCGAAGGCCCCGAGGCCCTGCCGATCCGCGGCCTTTCCGGCAATGCCGAGGTGCATTTCAGCCCGGCCGGGGCGATCCCCGGGGACCGCATCGTCGGCATCATGGAGAAGGACAAGGGGATCACCATCTATCCGATCCAGTCGCCGATCCTGCAGAAGTTCGATGACGAGCCGGAGCGCTGGATCGACGTGCGCTGGGATCTGGACGAGGCCAACAGCAGCCGCTTTATCGCCCGCATCGCGATCAGCGCCCTGAACGAGCCGGGGACGCTGGCCGAGGTGGCCCAGGCGATCGCCACCAGCGACGTCAACATCCGGACTCTTTCGATGGGGCGTGTGGCTGCCGACTTCAGCGAACTGCAGTTCGACCTCGAAGTCTGGGATCTGCGCCAGCTCAACCACCTGATTACGCAGCTCAAGGAACTGCCGAGCGTCTCCATGGTGAAGCGCCTGTTTGAGTGAGCCGATTGACCACGCCATGCGCAAATGCCTTCAAAACAGGCAGGCTGCGCATGGCGAAGCGGCAAGCTATGCCAGCCGCGCATGGCTGCCGTCATTTCCTGGCTCTGGTGGAACAGGGACCTCTAAACTATCTTCTCGTCGGGAGGTAAACAAAGAGGTTTGCCATGTTTAATCAGTTGAAGAAGATCACCCGCGCTCTGCGCGTCCCCACTCAGGAAGAGCGTGAGCTCGCCTATCTCAATAGCTCGGTCGACCGGATCGACCTCGAGTACCGTCAGCGCCAGATCGATCGCGGCCTGTTCCGCAACTACTAAGTTCGCCGTGTCCCGTCTTCTGGCGGGATGCCGAGCCATGCGTTCGGTGGATGGCTCGCCTGCGACATGCGCGCGGCGCCTGAGCGGGTTGCAAGCGACAGGCAGGACGCCTATCTTGCGGCCAGCAAACAGGCGGACGCGCGGTCTTGTGCCGGCTGACGGCTTCAAGACGCGGTCATGACGGCATAATGTTATTCAGGCGCAGAAAACCGGTCACGATTTCCGAAAGGCTGCGGTCCATCGTTTGGCCGCGCAAGGGTTTTGCGCGCGGCCTGCGTTATGTGGCGCTGCGCGTGTTGCGTCTTTCGTCGACACCGCATTCGATTGCCGTCGGCGTGGCGGCGGGTGCCGCTTCGTCCTTCACGCCGTTTTTCGGCCTGCACATCATTATTGCCGTTGCGCTCGCTTTCCTGTTGTCGGGCAATCTCGTCGCGGCGGCGATCACCACGGCGCTCGCCAACCCTGTGACCATCCCGATGATCCTGACGGCGTCCTACGAACTCGGGACGGCAATCCTCGGCGTGGAGAGCGCTCATGCCGCCAGTCCGTCGGACGTCATGCGCATGGTCGAGCACCTTGATCTTCCGGCCCTCTGGGGCCCGGTGTTCAAGCCGATGCTGGTCGGGTCACTGCCTCTGGCGGCAGCCGGCGCCGTCCTTTCCTACATCGCGGCCTATCAGGCAGCCCGGCTCTTCCAGAAGCGCCGCCGGGCACGCACCAAGAAGCTCGGATCCTCTTCATGATCATAGGCATAGGCAGCGATCTGATCGATATCAGGCGGATCGAAAACTCGCTTTCCCGTTTCGGCGAGCGCTTCGTTCAGCGCTGTTTCACCGAGATCGAGATTGCAAAGTCCGAGGGGCGGAAGAACCGCGCGGCGTCCTACGCCAAACGCTTCGCCGCCAAGGAAGCCTGTTCTAAGGCGCTCGGCACGGGGCTCGCGCAGGGCGTCTTCTGGAAGGATATGGGCGTCATCAATTTGCCCGGCGGCAAGCCGACAATGAACCTGACCGGCGGTGCGGCCGCGCGTCTGGAGCAGATGCTGCCGCCGCATCATCGAGCCGCCATTCACCTGACGATTACCGATGATTTTCCCCTGGCCCAGGCCTTCGTGATTATCGAGGCGCTGCCCGTTGCCCCGGTTGAGGGAACGGTTTAGAGCATTCCGCTGGAAAAACCGGCCCCGACCGATTGAAGGGGCGGCGGTTTGCAGCATATGAGACCGGGATTGCGCGCAGTCCAAAGCCGGACCGAGAGTGCGGACGAAAGTTGAGAGCGGGCCCCGGGCGGGCGTTGCGATGATAAAGGAAGACAGTAGCGTGGCAGAAAAGACAGAAGCGAAGCAGAGCGGCCTCTGGGAGAACGTGAAGGTCGTCATCCAGGCGTTGCTCCTGGCCGTGGTCATCCGTACGGTTCTCTTCCAGCCCTTCACCATCCCCTCGGGCTCGATGATGCCGACGCTGCTCGTCGGCGACTACATCTTCGTCAACAAGTTCGCCTACGGCTTCTCCAAGTACTCGCTGCCGCTCTCGCCCGATCTCTTCTCCGGACGCATTTTCGCAAGCGAACCGAAGCGCGGCGATATCGTCGTCTTCCGCTTCCCGCCGAACCCGGATATCGACTACATCAAGCGCCTCGTCGGTCTGCCGGGCGACCGCGTCCAGGTGCGCAACAGCATCCTCTACATCAACGACAAGCCGATCGAGCGCGCGCCGGACGGCGCCTTCCGCGCCGATGACCAGTACGACACCGGCGGCGACGTTCCGGTTTTCCGCGAAACGATGGACAACGGCGTATCCTACGACACGCTCGACCAGTTCCCGGATTCGCGTGGCGACAACACGCGCGAATTCATCGTGCCTGAGGGCCACTATTTCATGATGGGCGACAACCGCGACAACTCGGCCGACAGCCGCTTCGACGTTGGCTTCGTGCCCGCTGAAAACCTTGTCGGCCGCGCCAGCATGATCTTCTTCTCGCTGGGCAACGACACTTCGTTCCGCGAAGTGTGGAAGTGGCCGGCGAACCTGCGCTACGACCGTCTGTTCAAGGCGGTCGAATGATGAAGTCTCGGTCGCTGGGCGCGGAGGATCGGGTAAAGCTTGAGGCCGTGATCGGTTACCAGTTCACGGAGAAGGAGCGCCTTGACCGGGCGCTCACCCATTCCAGCGCGCGCAGCGCCAAGGGCTCCAACTATCAGCGCCTCGAATTCCTCGGCGACCGCGTGCTCGGGCTTTGCGTGGCGGAGCTTCTGTTCCAGACCTTCCGCGATGCCAACGAGGGCGAGCTTTCGGTCCGGCTGAACCAGCTCGTCAGCGCCGAAAGCTGCGCGAAGGTCGCCGACGACCTGGAGCTGCATCAGTTCATCCGCACCGGCTCGGACGTCAAGAAGATAACCGGCAAGGCGATGATGAATGTACGCGCCGATGTGGTAGAGTCGCTGATTGCCGCCATTTATCTCGATGGCGGTCTCGAAGCTGCCCGCGGCTTCGTACTGCGTCATTGGAAAGATCGCGCGGTGCGCGCCGACGGGGCGCGTCGCGATGCAAAGACCGAATTACAGGAATGGGCGCACGCCAAGTTCGGCATCGCGCCGGCCTACCGGACGGATGAGCGTTCCGGCCCCGACCACGACCCCCGCTTCACGGTAACCGTCGAAGTCGCGGGCGTTGCGCCGGAGACCGGAACGGACAGATCCAAGCGCGGCGCCGAGCAGGTGGCCGCGACGAAATTATTGGAACGCGAAGGCGTGTGGCGGAAGAGTTCCGCCGGAAATTGACGGAAAACATGACGGACATGGAAAAAGATACGGCCGCCGAAGGCGCGCCGACCCACTCGGGCTTCGTGGCGATGATCGGCGCGACCAACGCAGGCAAGTCGACCCTGGTCAACCGCCTCGTCGGCGCCAAGGTTTCGATCGTCAGCCACAAGGTGCAGACGACGCGCGCGATCGTGCGTGGCATCGCCATTCACGACAACGCCCAGATCGTTTTCATGGACACGCCCGGCATCTTCAAGCCGCGCCGCCGGCTCGACCGCGCCATGGTCACGACCGCCTGGGGCGGCGCCAAGGATGCGGACGTGATCATGTTCCTGATCGATAGCGAACGCGGCCTGAAGGGCGACGCGGAAGCGATCCTCGAAGGGCTCAAGGAAGTCCACCAGCCGAAGATCCTGGTTCTGAACAAAATCGACCAGGTGCGTCCCGAGGATCTGTTGAAGCTTGCGGCGGCGGCCAACGAGATGATCAAATTCGAGCGCACCTTCATGATCTCGGCCTTGAACGGCTCGGGCTGCAAGGACCTGATGGATTACCTGGCCGAGACGTTGCCTGAGGGCCCCTGGTACTATCCGGAGGACCAGATCTCCGATCTGCCGATGCGCCAGCTTGCGGCCGAAATCACCCGCGAAAAGCTGTTCCTGCGGCTGCACCAGGAACTTCCCTATGCCTCGCATGTGGAAACCGAGAAGTGGGAAGAGCGCAAGGACGGCTCGGTGCGCATCGAGCAGGTGATCTATGTCGAGCGCGAGAGCCAGAAGAAGATCGCGCTCGGTAAGAACGGCGACGCCATCAAGGCGATCTCGACGGCATCGCGCAAGGAAATCTCCGAGATCCTCGAGCAGCCGGTGCACCTGTTCCTGTTCGTCAAGGTGCGCGAGAACTGGGGTGACGACCCGGAGCGCTTCCGCGAAATGGGCCTCGAATTTCCACGATAGGGCCGCACGCGCACCATTCGGTGTGATGTTTCTCGGCACCCGTTAAAACGGGTGCCATGACACTCACCGCCGCAAGCGGTCTCAAGCGCCCGCTATGCGCTTTCCCTCGGCGTCCAGAACCGGTTCGCCGTCCTCCTTCGAGAATGGCCCCTTGTGCGTGTCTGGCAGGATATCGAGCACGCGTTCTGACGGGCGGCACAGTCTGGTGCCCATCGGCGTGATCACGAAGGGACGGTTGATCAGCATCGGATGCGCGATCATCGCGTCGAGCAGCCGCTCGTCGCTGACGCTGGGGTCGGCGAGCCCGAGCTCCGCATAGGGCGTACCTTTCTCGCGGATGACCTCACGCACCCCCAGGCCGGCATCCGCAATCATCCTTTCCAGCGCCTGCCGGGACGGCGGCGCCTGCAGATACTCGATCACCGTCGGCTCGATGCCGGCGTTGCGGATCATCGCCAACGTGTTGCGCGAGGTGCCGCAGGCGGGATTGTGGTAGATCGTGACGTTCATGCGCTTGCCTTTATCGGGATTAAGGCCGGCGTTGCAGCCAGCTTCGACGGTTGCTCAAAGCCATAGGGTCGAAGCCGGCCGGAGGCAAGTCGGGCGTATCCGCTGTCAGTTCTGGCTGGCGTCAGCGACCTGCCGCTTTGCGAGCGCCGGACCGATCATCTCGATACGGTTGGTCCAGATGTAGCCGGAGAACCCTGGCGGCACCATTTCCAGGTCCTGCATCGTGTCGATGCCGGTGGTGAAATCGCCGCCGCCATAGGGACCGAGCAGGATGATCTCGCTTCCGGCCGCTTTCATGCGGGCAGCGAAACGCTCGGGCCAGCCCCACAGAACCGGCGCATAATTGCCGGGCACGATCACCAGCGTGTTCTTGCAGGCGTCCGGCATCAGTCCAGTCCAGCCATAGCCGAGATAGCGGGTCAGGCATGCCATCGTCGACGTCCGGTCGTAGCCGCGCATCCCCTGCAGGCGTTTCAGCGTCTCGCGGGTCGGCTCCTCGCCGCCATAGACGCCGAACACGGCTTCCCGCCATTGCGGCTGCGCTTCGACCCGTGCTGCGAGTTCAGCACCTTCCTCGGCGCGCCGGCTCTTGAAGTTGACCAGGAACTTGCGATCGGGCAGGGCGGCCAGCACCTCTTCGAGCGTCGGCATCTGGCCGACGCCCTTGCCGCGGAAGGGGAAGGTCTTGCCGCCGTCGGCCGTATAGCCATAGCCGATGTCGAGAGACTTCAGCGTCGCCATCGGCGTTTCCTCGGTCACGCCCTTCGCCTCGGTCCGGCAATCGAGCGTCCAGTCGTGGAAGACGGCGAACTGTTTGTCCGGGGTGAGATGCACGTCGAGTTCGACGACATCGGCGCCAGCGTCGAAGGCAGCCTGCATCGAGGCGATCGTGTTTTCGAGATAGGGGTGTTCCGGCGTGTTTATGATCGTGGCCGTACACGTATCCCTGCCGACGCTCTCCTTCGGATAGGTTTGATGCATGCCGCGGTGGGCAAGCAGTTTTGCGGTGCCTGCAGGCGGCGCGATAAACAACGATGTGTTCAGCAGCCAGACGACCGCAGCAAAAAGTACGAGAACGGCAAGGGCTTTCTTCATCCTGATTCTCCTCTTGGAATCGGGATTGCCCGACATTGTGGCGCAACGATGATCGTGCACGCATCGCGTGCGTGTCGCCGTTTGCGAACAATGTGTCACCCGCGCGCGTAATTGACCGTGAGCCGGCGGCCGTGGGAGGTAGCCGTCACTGACTTGCGATCCAGGAGAAAAGACATGCCGCAGCTCGTCGAGGGAAAATGGGTCAAGGGCGACGTTGCGGCGGGCGAGATGAAGGGTGGCGCGTTCCACCGCGAGCCGACGCGATTTCATCGCTGGATCACGACGGATGGCAGGCCAGGCCCGCAGGGGCAGGAGGCCTTGCCGGCGGAGGCCGGGCGCTTCCGCCTGTTCGTTTCCTATCTCTGCCCCTGGGCTTCGCGTACGATCGCCTTCCGCAATCTCAAGGGCTTGCAGGACATTGTCGGCTTGACCGTGTCCAATCCGGAACTGGGCGAAGACGGCTGGGTCTATGACGAGCCGGTCGATGCCGGCGAGCGCGTCGGCAAGATCCGCTTCCACCACGAGCTCTATGTGGCGAGCGACCCGACCTACACCGGCAAGGTGTCGGTGCCCGTGCTCTGGGACATGCGCGAAGGGCGGATCGTCAATAACGAGTCCGCCGATATCATCCGCATCCTGAATTCGGCCTTCGACGGGCTCACCGGCAATCGGCTGGACTTCTACCCCGAGGCGCTGCGCGCCGAAATCGATCGCTGGAACGGCCCGATCTATGAGCGCGTCAACAACGGCGTCTACCGCGCCGGCTTTGCCAAGACCCAAGGCGCCTATGACGAGGCGGTGGCAAGCCTGTTTAGCATGCTCGATGAGCTGGAGGGCCATCTTGCGGACAACCGTTACCTTGCCGGCGAGCATCTGACCGAGGCCGACATTCGCCTCTTCGTCACCCTCGTTCGCTTCGACGCGGCCTATCACGGCGCCTTCAAATGCAATATCCGCCGGATCGAGGAGTATCCGGCGCTGTCGAACTACCTGCGCGAGATTTACCAATGGCCGGGCATCCGCGAGAGCGTGCGCATCGATCATATCAAGCGCGGCTACTACGGCATCGCCCACATCAACCCGACCCGCATCGTTCCGGCAGGCCCGCTGCTCGATTTCGACCGACCGCATGACCGTGCCCGTTTGCCTGGTCGGGTCGTCGCTGAAATCTAGGTTTGTTTCTCAGTATTTGCTAAGGAAACAAATTTATGAGGGGCCATAAAGAACCCATTGCCAATCGATCGAAGCTACCTACCTTAACTTGAGTTCTGATGGATAGGAGCCCGATGGCGGCTGCCTGACGAATTCGCGGCGATGCACGCACGAGGAGCCAGATGTGCCCGCCGGATACCCGTGAGGCGATGCCCGTGCCGGTTCTCGTCGCTTCCGGACGCGCTGGCGCCTGTTCCCGATGCGCCCGGCGCAGCCACTCCTGAAGCCCCGAATGAGCCGACCCTTCGCATCTCTCATGCACCAGGACACGTTCGGTCGGTCTGGTAGGGGTGAGATATGAATGCAGCATTGTTGACATTGCTTCGCCGTCTGGTGCGCAACGGTAACCTGGCGGTTGTTTTTTCTTCCGGTGAAGAAGTGATCCTGGGTGACGGCAGCGGAAAGCCGGCATCAATCCGCATCGTCGATGCGGAGGCGGAGGCGGCGATCGTTCGGGATCCCGGACTTCGCTTTGGTGAATTGTATATGGACGGGCGTGTCGTCATCGAGAAGGGCGATATCTTCGATGTGCTCTCGATCGTGAAGGACAACGGCATCGAGAACGCGGCCAATGCCACCAATACGATGACCGGCCTGTGGCATGTGTTGCGTCAGCAATTGCTGAGCCGGATTCCCGTCAATCGCAACAGGCACAACGTCGCCCATCACTACGACCTTGATCGCAGGCTGTTCGACCTGTTCCTCGACGAGGACTGGCAGTACTCGTGCGCCTACTTCCAGCCGCGGGGAATCTCGCTCGACGCAGCACAGCTTGCCAAGAAGCGCCACATCACCGCGAAACTCTTGCTGGAGCCAGGACAAAAGGTGCTGGAGGTCGGTTCGGGTTGGGGCGGGATGGCCATGTATCTGGCCGAATCCTCAGGCGTTGAGGTCACCGGCATCACGCTCAGCGAAGAGCAAGTGAAGGTTTCGCGCGACCGCGCCGCCAGGCGCGGGGTTTCCGACCGGGTCCGCTTCGAACTGCAGGACTACCGCACGCTGCAGGGCCGGCAGTTCGACCGCATCGTCTCCGTCGGCATGTTCGAACATGTCGGCATTGGCAACTACGGCAATTTCTTCGACAAGATGAAGGAACTGCTGAAGCCGGATGGCATCATGCTCCTGCATTCGATCGGCCAGATCTATAAGCCCTGGGCCACCAATCCGTGGATCGAGAAATACATCTTTCCCGGCGGCTACATACCGGCCATTTCGGAGGTTCTGCCATCGGTCGAGCGGGCGCGGCTTTTGGTCAAGGATGTGGAAATCCTGCCGATGCACTATGCCTGGACGCTGAGGGCCTGGCGTGAGCGCTTCGTCGCGCGGCGCGAAGAGGCGGTCAAACTCTACGACGAACGCTTCTTCCGCATGTGGGAGTTCTATCTCGCCGCGTCGGAGACAGCCTTTCTCTACGACAAGCACTTCATCTTCCAGCTGCAGCTTTCGTCCTCCCTCGATGCGGTTCCGGCCTCGCGCGGCTACATCGAGGAGAGGGAACGACAATTGATCGAGTTCGAAAAGCGACGGCCGCCGCTCGAACCCGTCAACACCTGGGATGCCGTCCCACGGCAGCCAGAGCACATCGAGCCTGCCGCCATGGCGGGTTGAGCCATTGGCCGTCCCGCCTCAAGCGGGGCGGCCGATCCATCTTCTGTGGAGTTCCCGTATTCCGCCGAAGGCCTTCACTTGGCCTTCAAGGTCTGCGCCTTTATGGTCGCCGACCAAACAGCAAAGACGGAATCCCATATGGCCAGCCCTGCAAAACCCATCGCCGCCATCATCGCCAGCGAAATCAAGGCGACGCCCTCGCAGGTCGTTGCGGCGGTCGAGCTGCTGGACGAAGGCGCAACGGTGCCGTTCATCGCGCGCTACCGCAAGGAAGTGACCGGCGGGCTCGACGATACGCAGCTGCGCGTCCTTTCGGAACGGCTGACCTATCTGCGCGAACTGGAAGCTCGGCGGGCGTCGATCCTCGAATCGATCCGCGGGCAGGACAAGCTGACCGCCGAACTCGAAGCCAAGATCGCCGCCGTCGAAACCAAGGCGGAGCTCGAGGACATCTATCTGCCCTATAAGCCAAAGCGCCGCACCAAGGCGGAGATCGCTCGCGAGCGCGGGCTTGGGCCCCTCGCCGAGGCGATCCTTGCCGACCGCTCCGTTGCGCCGGCCGATCGCGCCGCGGCCTTCCTGACCGCCGACGTGGCCGACGTGAAGACGGCGCTCGATGGCGCGCGCGACATCATCGCCGAAGGCATGACCGAGAATGCCGATCTGCTCGGCCGGCTGCGCAACCATATGAAGGGCGCCGCCTTCCTGCGCGCCAAGGTCGTCGACGGCAAGCAGGAGGCGGGCGCGAAGTTCTCCGACTACTTCGATCATTCCGAGCGCTGGGCGACGACCCCGGGCCATCGGGCGCTTGCGATGCTGCGCGGCTGGAACGAGGAAGTGCTCTCCGTCGATATCGTCGTCGACCAGGATGACACTTCGCCGGTCAAGCCGGTCGAGCGCATGATCGCCGCCGCCTACAATGTCGGTGGCCACCTGCCGGGCGACAAGTGGCTTGCCGAGATGATCGGCTGGACCTGGCGCGTGAAGCTCTCCATGTCGCTGTCGCTCGATCTCATGCGCGAACTGCGTGAGCGCGCCGAAGAGGAGGCGATCCACGTCTTTGCCCGCAACCTCAAGGATCTGCTGCTGGCTGCACCTGCGGGATCGCGCGCGACGATGGGGCTCGACCCGGGCATCCGCACCGGCGTCAAGGTCGCCATCGTCGACGGCACCGGCAAGTTGCTCGAAACCACGACGGTCTATCCGTTCCCGCCGAAGAACGACGTCCGCGGCACCCAGGCCGAACTGGCATCGCTCGTTCGCAAGCACAAGGTGGAACTGATCGCCATCGGCAACGGCACCGGCAGCCGCGAAACCGAAAAGCTTGTGGCCGACATGCTCGCGCAGCTAACGGCGCCGAAGCCGACCAAGGTCATCGTCTCAGAAGCCGGCGCGTCGGTCTATTCGGCCTCGGAAACGGCTGCCCTGGAGTTTCCGGGTCTCGACGTCTCGCTGCGCGGCGCGGTCTCGATCGCCCGCCGCCTGCAGGATCCGCTGGCGGAACTGGTAAAGATCGAACCGAAATCGATCGGCGTCGGCCAGTACCAGCACGACGTCGACCAGTCGAAACTCAGCCGCTCGCTGGATGCGGTGGTCGAAGACGCGGTGAATGCCGTCGGCGTCGATGTCAACACGGCCTCGGCGCCGCTGCTTGCCCGTGTTTCCGGTCTCGGCAAATCCTCCGCCGAAGCGATCGTCGCCCATCGCGATGCGACCGGTCCCTTTGCGAGCCGCAAGGAACTGTTGAACGTGCCGCGGCTCGGCGCGCGCACCTTCGAGCAGTGCGCGGGCTTCCTGCGCATTCCCAACGGCAAAGAGCCGCTCGACGCCTCCTCGGTCCACCCGGAGGCCTATGGCGTCGCCAAGAAAATCGTTGCTGCCTGTGGTCGCGACGTACGTGCGCTGATGGGCGACAGCGTTGCGCTGAAGAGCCTCGATCCGAAGGTCTTCGTCGACGAGCGCTTCGGATTGCCGACGGTCAAGGACATCCTTGCGGAACTGGAGAAGCCCGGCCGCGACCCGCGCCCGAGCTTCAAGACCGCGACTTTTGCCGACGGTATCGACGACATCAAGGATCTGAAGGTGGGCATGCAGCTTGAGGGCACCGTCACCAACGTTGCGGCCTTCGGCGCCTTCGTCGATATCGGCGTCCACCAGGACGGCCTCGTGCACGTGTCCCAGCTGGCAGATCGTTTCGTCAAGGATCCCCACGAGGTTGTGAAAGCCGGGGATGTGGTGAAGGTTCGCGTTACCGAGGTGGACGTGCCGCGCAAGCGCATCGGTCTGACAATGCGCAAGGATGGTGGCGCCGAAGCCGGCCGCGAAGTCCGGGGCAGCGCCCCGAGCGGCGGCAACCGCGGTGCTGCGCCGACGCGGCCGCAGCAAAAGCCGCAAGCGCCATCGCAGGGCGCCTTCGGTGCGGCGCTGATGGAAGCCATGAAGCGCAAGTAAGCCGTTGCCATCGGGGCGTTTCGGCGCCCCGATGGCATGCTTTATAAATTAGATAATTGTAATAATACCGGCTTTCCGCCATACTCTTCTGGTGGCGGCACCTGTTTGATTTTCCCGAGTGCGGTGCCGATGTAGCGGCCGGACGACGGCGGAACAGGTAAGCGGAAACTCCTCCTCCGCCGGGCGTCCGGTGAAAGGAGTTGCGTCATGATCCGCAAGGCGTTCCGCGGTCTCGCGCTGGCAGCACTTCTTCTGGCCGGCGTCACGGCCCGCCCTGTTCCGGCAGTCTCGCAAGCCCCGATCAATTGCGCCGAGCGATCCGAGGTGATCGAGTTTCTGGCGCGACAATACCGTGAGAAACCTGCTGCAACTGCCCAGATCAATCCGCAGGCGATTTTGGAAGTTTATGCCGCCGACAATGGCAGCTGGACGCTGATCGTCACCGACGTCAACGGTCGAAGCTGCGTCATTCTCGCCGGCAAGAGCTGGGAATCCTTGCCGGCGTTGCCGATACCGAAGGCGTAGTTTTTGGAGCCTGGCGGGCGCAGCCGGATAGTCAGTTCGACCGGCCGACGCTTGAATAGGTAAATCCGTGCTTCACCACCTCGTCCTGGCGGTAGATGTTCCTGAGATCCACGAGAATGGGTGTCTTCATCACGGTCTTCAGCCGGCGAAAATCAAGGGCCCGGAACTCGTTCCACTCGGTAACGATCACCAGCGCATCGGCCTCGTTGGCGGCCTCATAGGGATCGCTGGCGTAGTCGATCCCGTCGATTACCTTCTTTGCGTTTTCCATGCCTTCCGGATCGTAGCCGATGACATGGGCGCCGGCGTCTTGCAGCGTCTGCACGATGGCAATCGCCGGGCTGTCGCGCATGTCGTCTGTGTTCGGCTTGAAGGTGAGGCCGAGGATCGCGATCTTTCGGCCGCGCACGTCGCCGCCGGCGGCCGCAATCACCTTGCGTCCCATCGCCCGCTTGCGGTTGTCGTTGACGGCAACCGTCGTCTCGACCAGCCGCACCGGGCTGTCATGATCCTGCGCGGTCTTCACCAGCGCCAGGGTATCCTTCGGGAAGCAGGATCCGCCGTAACCGGGCCCTGCGTGCAGGAACTTCGAGCCGATGCGGCCATCGAGGCCGATGCCGCGGGCGACATCCTGAACATTGGCATCGACCCGTTCGCACAGATCGGCCATCTCGTTGATGAAGGTGATCTTCATCGCAAGGAACGCATTGCCGGCATATTTGATCAACTCGGATGTGCGGCGCGAGGTGAAGACCAGCGGCGACTGGTTGAGATAGAGCGGACGGTAGACTTCCGTCATCACGTCGCGTGCCCGCGCGTCGTCGCCCGAAAGACCGATGACGATGCGGTCGGGCCGCTTGAAGTCTTCGATCGCCGCGCCTTCGCGCAGGAATTCCGGGTTGGAAACGACGGCGAAATCGGCGTCCGGATTGGTTTCGCGGATAATGCGCTCGACCTCGTCGCCGGTGCCGACCGGAACGGTCGATTTCGTCACGATCACGGTGAACCCCTTGAGGTTCTCAGCAATCTCGCGGGCGGCGGCATGCACATAGGAAAGGTCGGCATGACCGTCACCGCGCCGCGACGGGGTGCCGACGGCAATGAAGATGACGTCGCTGTCGGCGACCGCGGCAACGAGATCGGTCGTAAAGGTGAGGCGGCCGGAAGCGACGTTGCTTGCCACCAATTGGTCGAGACCGGGTTCGAAGATCGGAATGCGCCCCTGCATCAACGCGTCGATCTTGCTCTCGTCCTTGTCGAGACAGACGACGTCGTGACCGAAATCCGCAAAACACACGCCGGAAACGAGGCCCACATAGCCGGCGCCGATCATCGTGATTTTCATAGGCTCTTTTCCTTGTTGTGTTCCATTGCGAGCTCATTTCATAGAACGTGCAATTGCGTATTTTTGCAATCGCTTATGCGCTCAGGTTCACACCCATTTATGTTCGATTGCGGTTAAAGCAAGCCGTTCCGCCAGCAGAATATTCCGTGGAGGATAGCCGGTGACCGGCTCACCGGTTCGCGTTGTAGTATTCCTTGTACCAGGCGGCGAAGCGCGCCACGCCCTCTTCGACGGGTAGCGAGGGCTTGAAGTCGGTCAGCGCTTCGAGAAGATCGGGGGATGCATAGGTGCGCGGCACATCGCCCTGCTGCATCGGCAGCATGTTGCGCATCGCCGGCTTGCCAACGGCCTTTTCGACCGTTTCGACGAAGGTCATCAGTTCGACCGGCTGGCCGCCGCCGATGTTGACCACGCGGAACGGCCCCTGGCGCGACAGCGTGTCCTCGGCCTTCTCCTGGGGCACGCGGTTTTCTTCCGCCGGCGCGACATGGGAAAGCCGGAGAATGCCCTCGACGAGGTCGTCGATATAGGTGAAGTCGCGGCTCATGCGGCCTTCGCCGTAGATGTCGATCGGCTGCCCCTTGTGGATGGCGTCGACGAACTTGAACAGCGCCATGTCGGGACGGCCCCAGGGGCCATAGACCGTGAAGAAGCGGAAGGCGGTCGTCGGCACCTTGTAGAGATGCGCATAGCTATGCGCCATCAGCTCCATCGACTTCTTCGTTGCGGCATAGAGTGTCATCGGCTCGTCGGCACGGTCTGTTTCCGCAAACGGGATCTTTTCGTTGGCGCCGTAGATCGAGGAGGTCGAGGCCAGCATCAGGTGCTTCGGGTTAAGCTCCCGCGCCAGTTCCAGCATGTTCCAGGAGCCGACCAGATTGGAATCCACATAGGCCTTCGGGTTTTCGAGGCTGTAGCGCACGCCGGCCTGGGCGGCGAGATGGATGATGACCTCCGGCTCGGCGAGGGCGGCGGCGCGGTGCAGCGCGTCCCGGTCCTCCAGCATTCCGACGACGGCCTTGAAGCCGTTCGACCGGGCGAGGATCGCATGCCGATGCTCTTTCAGCGTCACGTCGTAATAGGGGGTCATGCCATCGAAGCCGACCACAAAATGCCCTTCGTCGATCAGCCGCTTGGCGAGGTGAAAGCCGATGAAGCCTGCAGTGCCGGTGATGAGGTAGCGCACGACGATGTCCCCAATTGCATATAGGCCGTTCATACGAAGAAAGCCGGTCGATTGAAAGCCGAAACGATCACTCCGGTGCTTCGTCGAGCTCCTGTTGCAGCGCCGACAGCACCGACATCGCGTGCCCGGCATACTGGCTGATCCAGCGATTGTGGATCGCCTGGATCGGCAATGCATTCAGATGGTTCCAGCGCTCACGCCCCTCGCGGCGGACGAGCACGAGTTCGGCCTGCTCGAGAACCTTCAGGTGTTGCATGACCGTGCAACGGTCAAGATTACTGAAGCGGTCGCAGAGCATGCCGGTGGTCTGCGGCGCCCGCTGCATGGCGTCGAGCATCTGCCGCCGCAGCCCGTTGGCGAGCGCCTTGAAAACCAGGTCGTCTTTCGAATCGGTTGACATGTTTTGTTTATATAACATATTCTCGTTGATCTCGACAGGAGGAATATGCCATGCCCCTTGAATTTCGTGTGAATGGACGGATTGGCCGCCCTGTCGCCCAGGTTTTTGATGCCGTTGTCAATCCCGACCAGCTCAGCCGCTATTTCGTGACGCTTGGCGGTATCAGCGGGCCGCTGGTCGCCGGCGCGACCGTGACCTGGTGGGGTGAGGTACCGGTTGAGGTGGAGGTGGTCGAGCTCAACGAGCGGATCGTCTTTCGCTGGGGTGCCATGGTCGCTAAGGGCGAGGACGCCTACCAGACCCGTGTGGAGATGCGCTTCCAGTCGCTGGAGGATGGCGCCACCATGGTGACGATCGCTGAGACTGGCTGGCGCGAGAACGGGCAGGGGCAAAAGAGCTCCTACGTCAACTGCGAAGGCTGGTCTCAGATGCTGGCCTGCATGAAGGCCTGGCTCGAACACGGCATCAACCTGCGCGACGGCTATTACCTCAGCGAGCTCTCAGGCAAGCCGGCGCTCGAGCCGCAAGGCTAGCGCCGTTCATCCGGCGCCGGACGCCTTGTAGGCGCCCGGCCTCCGCTGCAAATGTAATCTTAGTAGACCGGGGGGAGGCCGCCATTGGCGGCACTCGCCATCGGAATGCCGCCGGCAGGCTCGGTCATCGGCGGTTCGGCCTGCAGCACGACGACGCGCGAATCGAGCGGCACGCGGCTGTAGAGATCGATGATGTCAGGGTTGAAGAGGCGGATGCAGCCGCTCGAAACGGCCTTGCCGATCGACCAGGCCTCGGTGGTGCCATGGATGCGGAACAGCGTGTCGCGGCTGCCCTGGAAGAGGTAAAGTGCGCGCGGCCCGAGCGGGTTGCGCACGCCGGGCTCCATGCCGCCGGCCAGCGGGCCGTAGCGCTCCGGTTCGCGCGCTACCATCTCCTGCGTCGGCGTCCAGCGCGGCCATTCGGCCTTGCGCGCGATGCGCGCCTCGCCCTCGAATTCGAGGCCGGCCTTGCCGACGCCGATGCCATAGCGCATCGCCATGCCGCCATCCTGCACCAGGTAGAGGAAGCGGTTCTGGGTGTCGATCACGATCGTGCCCGGCGGCTCATGCGTCTGGTAGGCGACCTGCTGGCGCAGGTAGCGCTTGTCCACTTTGCTGATGTCGATCGCGTCCAGCGGGAATTTCTCGTTCGGCAGCGGGCCGTACATTGCCACATAGTATGGATCCGGTCCCTTCGGCTTGGCTGGCCCCGACGTGGTCACGCAGCTTGCGAGCGTCGAGGTGGCGAGAAGAAGGGCGAAGAGCTGCGCCAGGCGGCCGGCGCTGTTCCGGGACACACACATAATTGAATTCTTGATCCTGCTGATTGTCATTTTCGGGCGGGAGGACGGCTTTTGCCGCTCTTCCGTTCTAATGTCAAAGACGGCGTCCGGGCGGCGACAGCATGTCGCAAATGAGGCAACCGATGAGTGTGGCCGAAAGGCGACAGTCGGCAACGCCAGGGCTGCGCTCGCAAGACGGCTTGATCCGCTTTCGACCGCGGGTGTATGCCATAGCCATGCAATGGAGCGATCAGGCCATCATTCTCGGGATAAGGCGGCACGGCGAAAGCTCGGCCATCGTCGAGGTCATGAGCGCCACCCATGGCCGGCACCTCGGCATGGTGCGCTCCGGCCGCTCGCGCAGCATGCAGCCTGTGTTGCAGCCGGGCAATTCGGTGGAGGTGACCTGGCGCGCCCGGCTCGACGAGCATATGGGCGAATTCCGCATCGAGCCTGTCGAGCTGCGGGCTGCCCGGCTGATGGAAACGGCGACCTCGGTCTATGGCATCCAGGCGCTCGGCGCGCTCTTGCGCCTGCTTCCCGAGCGTGACCCGCATCCGCACCTCTACGAGGCGCTGACCGTCATCGTCGATCATCTCGCCGATCCGGCCGATGCCGGCGAATTGTTCGTGCGTTTCGAGCTCGCGGTCCTCAACGATCTCGGCTTCGGGCTCGATCTCACCGAATGCGTCGCGACCGGCGCCCGCACCGAGCTCGTCTACGTCTCGCCGAAATCGGGCAGGGCGGTCTGCCGGGAGGCCGGAAAGCACTATGCCGACCGCATGCTGGCGCTGCCGGATTTCTTGTCCGCCGAAGCGCGAAGGGCTGCGGATCATGACAGCCTCGCCGCCGCCTTCCGATTGACCGCCTTCTTCCTCCACCGTCACGTCTATGAGCCGCGCGGCCTTGACGTATCTTCCGCGCGCGACGGCTTCGTGCATGCGGCGCTCAAGGCGCTGAAAGCGCAGTCCTCAGCCGCCTGATCCCCCAGGAGTTATCGATGGTTCAAGAGCTTTATCCCGGCATGTCCGTATCCGGCATCGGCGTGTTGTCGCTCGATCGCGTCGCCCGCGATGGCGGGCTCAAGGCAATGCAGGATCTCTTGAGCGGCGAGTTGCCGGCGCCACCGATGTCGAAGGCGCTGAAGTTCGGGTTGAGTGAAGTCGAGGAGGGACGGGTGGTCTTCAAGGGGCTGCCGACGGAGGAACACCTCAATCCGCTCGGCACGGTGCATGGCGGATGGACCGCGACGATCATGGATTCCGCGCTCGGCTGCGCGGTCTTCACCACGGTCAAACCTGGGGAGGCCTATACGACGGTCGAGTTCAAGGTGAATCTCGTCAGGCCGCTGCTGCCCGGCATGGGCGAGGTCTTCTGCGAGGGGCGCATCGTTCATCGCGGCCGCACCATCGCCACGTCGGAAGCCTGGCTGCGCGACGGCAACGGCAAGCTGCTCGCCCACGGCACCGAAACCTGCGCGATCTTCCCGATCGATAATCTCAGGCGTTAAGAGCAATTCCAGGAAAAGTGCGAAGCGGTTTTCCGTCCGGAATTGCGTCACTTCAACCTGGGCAATTCCAGGAAAAGTGTGAGCGGTTTTCCGTCCGGAATTGCATCGCCGAAAACAAAGTCGGAAACAAGAAACGCCGCGCAGAATTGCGCGGCGTTTCTTCTTTGTAATCGCGGTCCTGTTCAGCCGATGCGGCCGCCGCCCTGCTTGGTCACTGCGACGACGGCCGGACGCACCGGCATGTCGTCCTTGAAGTCGGGCCAGCGGGTTGCAGGGGTCTCGTAGGTGGCAAGACCGGCGTCGCCCGGATGCTGGACCGCGAGGAAGAATGTGTCCGACGTCGGGTTGAAGCAGGGGCCGCACATCTCCGCGCCAACCGGCACGCGAAAGAAGAGCTTCGACGTGCCGCGGGCGGCACCATCCGTGTCGATCGCCCAGATGCCGTCGGCGCGCCCTGTTTCCTTCTGGTTGTTGCCGTCGGTCGAAACCCAGAGGCGTCCGTCCGTGTCGATGGCGCAATTGTCGGGCATCCCGAACCAGCCGTTCTTGGTGGTGGCGGTCGAGAACGAGGCGCCGACCTCGGCAACGCTCGGATCGCCGCACTTCAAAAGAACGTCCCAGCGGCTCTTCAGAGACGCGAAGTCGCCGTCGGTCTCGGTGATCTCGACGATGTGGCCGAAGGCGTTCTTGGCGCGCGGGTTGGCGGCGTCGACTTCGTCGGCCTTGCGCTTGGTGTTGTTGGTCAGCATCACGTAGACCTTGCCCGTCTTCGGGTTCGGCTGGACGTCTTCCGGACGGTCCATCTTGGTCGCGCCGAGCGCGTCGGAGGCAAGACGGGTGTTGATCAGCACGTCCGCCTGCGAAGCAAAGCCGTTGGCTTCGGTCAGCGGACCTTCGCCGTGGGTCAGCGGCATCCAGGTGAGGGTGCCGTCCTCATCGAACTTGGCGACATAGAGCGTGCCTTCGTCGAAGAGGTCCATATTGGCGGCGCGATCGTTGGGGTTGAAGGTACCCTTGGTCACGAACTTGTAGACATAGTCGTAACGTTCGTCGTCCCCGGAATAGAGCACGACGCGGCCGTCCTTGTTGACGATCGATTCGCAGCCTTCATGCTTGAAACGGCCGAGTGCGGTGCGCTTCTTCGGCACCGAGGTCGGATCCAGCGCGTCGACTTCGACGATCCAACCGAAGCGGTTGGCTTCGTTCGGTTCCTTGGAGACGTCGAAACGGTCGTAGAAGGAGGCCCATTCATACTGGCCGCCCGGTGCGCCCAGGCGCTTCAGCTGCTTGTATTCCGGATGGTCTTCGGCGATCTCGCCACCGAAATAGCCGTTGAAGTTCTCTTCGGCCATCATGTAGGTGCCCCAGGCGGTGACGCCGCCGGCGCAGTTGTTGAGCGTGCCGAACACCTTCTTTCCGGTCGGGTCGGACGGCGTCTTCAGGCGGTCGTGGCCGGCGGCCGGGCCGGTGATCTGCATCTCGGTGGTGACGGTGATGCGGCGATTGTTCTTGCCGTCGAGAACCGGCTGCCACTTGCCATCGACCTTGCGGATCTCGATGATCGTGCCGCCGTGGGCGGCCATCTCGATGTCGACCAGCTCCTTGCTGTATTCGCCGAGAACGACCTTCTCTTCCTCGACTTCCTTGCCGTCCTTCGTCACCTTTTCCTTCACGACGCTGGCGAAGGCCGGGAACATTAGCTCGGCATTGGTGTATTCGTGGTTGACGACGAGCAGGCCGTGGTCGGCGCTGCCGTCGAGCGGAATGAAGCCGACATAGTCGTTGTTGTAGCCGAAGAGCTTTTCCTGGGCGGCCGCCGTCTGGTTTTTCGGGTCGAACTCCGGGCTGTCGGCAAAGATCTTGTCGCCCCAGCGCAACAGGATATCGGCTTCATAGCCCTCGGCGACATGGTGCTTTTCGTCGACGCCGGCTTCGATCTCGGTGAAGTCGAACAGCGAGCCTTCCTCGGCGCGCGCCTCTTCGGCGGTCAGGAGGGCGAGCGGGCTGACCGTCGTCGAAATCGCAGCGACGGCGAGCGAGCCGCCGATAAACGCGCGGCGCGAAAAGCGACGATGGATGATGTCGCCCATCGTCGGATTGGTGGAACA
The DNA here is from genome assembly GCF_002007205.1 of Ensifer adhaerens. Lineage (GTDB taxonomy): Bacteria > Pseudomonadota > Alphaproteobacteria > Rhizobiales > Rhizobiaceae > Ensifer > Ensifer adhaerens_D. The sequence continues at coordinate 1,749,876 of NZ_LAZS01000005.1, read as the reverse complement.
GTTGTGGCCAACATCTTCCAGCTCTTCCCTGCGTTCCGTCAGCGTCTTGAATTCGGTCTCTTCCGTCTGGCCGAGATGCTTGTCCATGATCGGGTCTCCTGGTTGAACGATGGAAACCACCGCGCGAGACAGCGGTGTTCATCCGCCTCTACCAGCTGCCCCGTGACAGTTCTGCGACATTTCCGTGAAGAGATTACAGCGCTCGGCCGTCTACTGCATGTTTTCTGAAATCCCATTCGATTTCAGGATAGGACACTGAGCAATTCAAAGTGCTGCAGCGACCCTTGTGCGTCTGATAGGGCGCGCAGCGCTGCGCAGGTTTGGCGACGGTGCAAAAGTCTGTATGGTTGCGCGCGTCGGCGACTACGACTGCCAGGGGAAAGAATGTTCGAACTTATTGCTTTAGCTGCCTTTATTCTGGCTCTGTCCGCCTATCTCGGCAACCGCCGGACGACCGAGCGGCTCGGTGCCGAACTGGTTGCGCTGAAGGCGGAAGTCGCAGCGCTGAAGGGCGCGCCCAGCGAACGCGCTCAAGGCGAAGCCGCGGCCGAGGAGCTTGCTGTTGCGCCCGAATTGCCGGCGGAGGCGGTCGAAGATACGGCCGCCGCCCTGTCGACGAGCGCGCGGGAGGGCGCCCGTATTTTCGGCGGCGCGGAGCAAACGGCGGACATCGAGGGAGACGAGACGATAGCTGCCAGCACGGAAGCGCCGCAGCCGGTTCCGGTGGCACCCCGTCAGACCGAAAGCCTGGAAAGCCGCCTCGGCGCGCGGTGGGCCGTCTGGGTCGGCGGCATCGCGCTGGCACTCGGCGGCGTCTTCATGGTCAAATATTCGATCGATGCCGGCCTCCTGAGCCCCGCGGTTCGCCTGACGCTCGCTGCCCTCTTCGGTCTCCTGCTGATGGCGGCGGGCGAGGTTATCCGCCGGCGTGCCGTGCCTGTGATCGCCAACGAATTCCAGAATGCCATGATCCCGGGCATCCTGTCGGCTGCCGGCGCGGTCACCCTCTTCGGCGTCGCCTATGCCGCCTATGGCGTCTACGGCTATATCGGCACCGGTACGGCCTTCGTTCTCCTGGCCGCGATTTCGCTTGCGACCGTCGGCCTGTCACTGCTGCACGGGCAGGGGCTCGCCGGTCTCGGTCTGCTTGCCTCCCTGATCACGCCGGCGCTGGTTTCGAGCAACGAACCGCGCCCCTGGGTTCTTTTCGGCTTTCTCGCGATCGTGTGGCTTGCGACCCTGCTTGCATCGCGGCTGCGCCGATGGACCGTAGTGCCGACGCTTGCCAATGTTGGCATAGGGCTCTGGGGCCTTGCCTATGTCGCTGCGGCATCGCCCTTCGAAGCACGGCCGGTCGCTTTCATCCTGCTCGTGATGATCGCTGGCATCGGACTTATCTGGCCGGCCGCCATCGAACGGGAGCCAGTGGCAGAAGCGCCCGAAATGCGTGATGCGGCTGAAGGGTCCGAAATGCCGGAGCCGACCGAAGCGACAACCCGACCCCGGGCCGTCGTCGGGCCATGGGAACGCCTGTTCGTTCCACCGCACGCGGCAATCTCCATTTCGGCCGCGATCGTCGTCACCGTGCTTGCGCTCCTCCTCATCAGCCCGGCAGTCTATGCGGTCCGCTTTCCGGTGGCGGAGTTTGCGGTTGTCGTTGCGGCGCTGGCGGCGTTAGGCGCCTGGCGGAAAACGGCCGTCTATCCCGCCGTGCTCTCGGCTGTCGGCGCCGTTGCCGGCGTCTGGAGCCTGATGGCGTTGAGCGGCGTGCTCGCCTATCTCGATCCGTCGCTCGCCGACGCCCTGCCGGCGATCGTCCTGCCCGGGCGGACGGCCATGATCACCGCGATGCTGCTTGCGGCGTTGTTCGCCGCGCTCGGCGGTTTCGTGCTGTGGCGACGGCTCGTCACCCATCCGCAATATTCGACACTCTGGGCCGGCATCGCCGCCGTCGTCCCGGTGGCGCTGACGGCCATGTCGTTCCTGATGACCGGCAACTATGCCTTCGACCTGCCGCACGGCCTGTTCTCGATTGCCGCCGGGGCGGCGCTGCTCGCGCTGGCGGACTGGCTCTACCGCCGCGACGGCGAGCCGGAGGTGCGCGACACGGCGGCCGGATTGCTGGTGGCCGGCTCCTTCGCCTTCCTCGTGCTCGCCCTTCATGCCTGGACCGACGGGCTGGTCACGACGCTTGCGATTGCGGTGCTCGGAACGGGTTACGCGCTCGCGACGCGCATCCGCAGCTGGCCGATCCTGCCCTGGATGACCGGTGCCGCGGCTGTCGTCGTCCTTGGGCGCATCGCCTGGGAGCCGACCATCGTCGGTGCCGTCAATCTCGGCACCACGCCCGTCTTCAACGCGCTCCTGCCGGGCTATGGCATTCCCGCCGCACTGCTTGCCGGTTCAGCCTATTTCCTGAGATCCTGGCCAGACACGCGGGTCCGCAACCTGCTGCAGGCGCTCGCGAGCCTCTTCGTGCTGTTGACGCTTGCGATTCTCGTGCGCCACGCCATGAATGGCGGTGTGCTCGACAGTTCGGTGCCGACGCTCGGCGAGCAGTCGATCTACACGCTGCTGGCAATCGGCGCTTCGGCAATTTTCATGAGTCTCGACATGAAGTCGCCGAGCCCGGTCTTCCGCTATGGCGGCATGGGCCTCGGCGTGCTCTCGATGTTGTCGGTGCTCTCGGCGCACCTCTTTAGCCTTAACCCCTATGTCAGCGGCGAACTGCTCGGCCGCATCCCGTTCTTCGATCTGCTGTTGATCGGTTATCTGTTACCGGGGCTCGGCTATGCGGGGCTCGCCTGGTATGCACGCGACAAGCGGCCCTTGCCCTATGTCATGGCGCTTGCCGTCAGCGGCGTGGTGCTTGCCTTTGCCTGGGCAAGCCTCACGGTCCGCCGCGTGTGGCAAGGGGAAAACATCGCGGATTGGAAGGGCTTCCTGCAGGGCGAAACCTACACCTATTCAGTCGTCTGGCTCCTGCTCGGTGTGCTGCTGCTCGTGCTCGGTTCGCGTTTCCATGCCAAGAGCATCCGCATCGCTTCGGCCGTTCTGGTCTTCGTCGCCGTCCTCAAGGTCTTCCTGATCGACATGTCCAACCTGGAAGGTTTCCTGCGGGCTCTGTCCTTCATCGGGCTTGGTGGGGTATTGATCGGAATAGGGCTCTTCTACCAGAAGATCCTGTCCGGCGTCGGCGCTACACCGCCGGCGCCGGCAAAGCCTGCCGAACTGCAATAGGACATCATGACAGAGATTTCGAAGCTCGCGGCCGCCTTCGCGCCGCATGAGGAACTGGCGGCTGCCTTGCTGCCGCACGCCTTTGCCGCCGATGACGGCTCGCACGACGCCGCGCATCTGATCCGCGTCTGGAAGAATGCCGCGCGCATCCACGCGGAGGAGGGCGGCAACGTGCCTTTGCTCGCCGCCGCGGTATTGCTGCATGATTGCGTCGCGGTCGAGAAGAACTCGCCCCTGCGCACGCAGGCATCACGACTGGCGGCCGAAAAGGCGACGGGCATTCTGAAAGATCTCGGTTGGGGCACGGATGAGATTGCCGCCGTGGCGCACGCCATCCTGACGCATAGCTTCTCGGCCAACATCCCGCCGGAGACGCTGGAGGCAAAAATCCTTCAGGATGCGGACCGGCTGGACGCGATCGGCATGGTAGGTGCTGCCCGCTGTTTCTACATCGCCGGACGCATGGGCAGCGGCCTTTATGATCCGCTCGATCCGCTGGCCGAGGCACGGGCGCTCGACGACAAGGCTTTCGCCATCGATCATTTCGAGGTCAAGCTTTTCCGGCTGGCCGATGGCTTCAAGACCGAGACCGGCCGCCGGTTGGCGCGGGAACGCGAGCAACGGCTGCGCGACGTGCTTGCCATGATGTTGGATGAAATCTAGATGCCAGGAGGAGCGCGAAGCGGTCTTCGGGTTGCCGCGCGCAGATTGCACCGGAACATTTCTCCGTTTCCCTCGAACCGAGAAATGATCTAGGCCTTTCAACGGATTGCAGCCGCCTGGTGAATCGGATCGTCAGGCGCATGAATCAGTTTCTGAACACGAAGGAAGCGCCATGAAGGTGATCGGTCTCAACATTCATCCGCTGAAGAGCGGCCGCGCCATTGCCCGCGAGATGGTTACGGTCAATCTCGACGGCGTCGAGGGCGACCGGCGCTTCATGCTGGTCGAGCCGGATGGTCGCTTCATCACCCAGCGCGAGTTGCAGCCGCTGGCACAGGTCGAGGCCAGCCACGTCGATGGTGGCGTCCACCTGAAGATGGGCGATCGGGAGATTTCCGTACGCTTCGATCCGGATCGTCGGCTGAACGTCGTCGTCTGGGGCAGCGAGGTCGATGCCGCCGTGTCGGACGAAGCGACGGACGAAGTCCTGTCCTCATGGTTCGGCCGCCCGGTCAAGCTCGCCCATATGGACGCTTCGGCCGAACGGCTCGTCGGCGCCGAATGGGCAGGCACGGCAGCGCCCGTCGGCTTTGCCGACGGCTTCCCGATCCTGATTACGACCACAGGCTCGCTTGCCGATCTCAACCGGACGCTCGCCGAGAAGGGCCAGGAAGCCGTCGGCATCGACCGTTTCCGCACCAACATCCTGGTCGATTGCGACGACGCCTGGGACGAGGATTTCTGGGAGAGCGTCGAGATCGGCGGCATCCGCTTCGATCTCGTCAAGCCCTGCGCCCGCTGCATTATGACGACCCAGGACCAGATCACCGGCGAGCGCATCGGCGGCAACCCGATCCAGGGGCTGGCGGAAAAGCGCATGTCGGCCGACCGCCGCGTGGCCGGCGTGCTCTTCGGCTGGAATGCGGTGCCGCGCAGCGAAGGCACCTTAAAGCTTGGCGATGAGGTCAAGATCATCGGCCGACGCGACGAACGCTGGCCGATGAAGGTGCGTGCTTCGGCTTAAGTCAGGCGCAATTCCAGACGGATCGCCGTTTCGCGTTCGTCCCGAGATCGTGCCGCAGTCTCAGGCCCAGGGCGTGATGCCGAGAAGCTTGGCGCCGAGATCCGAAAGGCTGGCGGGGGTGGCATTGTGCTTCTCCCATTCGCGCGGATCGCCGGGAAAGGCGTCGCGCTTCGGATGGTCGAGCTCACGCCACAGCCTGACCCGTTCCTCGCGCTCGGCGACATTGTCCCATTCGGCCGGGTGCATCGAGATATATTGCGCCATCCGCACGCGGCCGTCGGAATGGTTCGGCCGCACGCCGTGGGCAAGCAGGCTGTTGAAGATCATCAGGTCGCCGGCCTCCATCTCGATATTGACGGTCGCAAGGCCCGTCATGTCGGGGTGCATCGGATCGCGATCGGCGGCTTGCGTCTTCTCCCAGCTTTCGAAGTTTTCGAACAGCTCCGGCACGCATTGGAAGCCGCCGACATCGCCATCCTGCTTCTTCAGGCTGAGCACGCCCTGGACGCCGATCGGCAGCGGTCGGATCGAGGTGTCGACGTCCCAATGGATGAAGCCGTTGGGATTGCCCTTGACCTTCTTCGGTGGGTTGAGGTTGGCGCGGTCGATCGTCACCCACAGGTCTTCGCGGTCCCAGATGTCGACGAAGGCGCCGTAGATGCGCGGCTCCTGGCGGTTGTCCCAGAGATACTGGTGATTGTAGATCTCCAGCATGCCGGTGTTGTTGAGTTCCTTCATCTTGTGCTCGCGTCGCTGCGGCGCATACCAGGTCGAAGGGTCGGCCGGATCCTTTTCGTCGAAGCGCCAGAGCAACTCGACCAGGCGCTCGACATTGGCCAGCGGCACAGCTTGGCGGACGATGACATAGCCCTTGGTGATCCAGTGCTGCCAGTCCGCTTCCGAAAGCACACGCAAAGGCAGCCGCTTCTTGATGTCCTTCAGTTGAATGTCGAGATGGGCCGCCGTCGGGTGACTGTCTCTGAGTGGCTGCATGGGGATCTCCTCGCCTAGCAGGTTTGATTGGTGATGGAGAAAACCTAGCCCTTTCAACGGTGCCGCTGTTGCACGCAGCCTGCCAACATTGATACTATTCTGGCGTGATGGCTGAGAGTGGTGCAATATGAAGGCGATTTTGCAGAAGATCCCGCGGGCAACGAACGCCTCGTCGATCCTGCTCGACCGTCGCCTCGACGATTCCATTCCGTTTCAATGGCACCATCATCCGGAGTTCGAACTGACGCTGACGCTCAACTCGCGCGGCCAGCGCTTCATCGGAGACCATATCGGCGCCTATGACGACGGCGACCTCGTGCTGGTCGGCTCCAACCTGCCGCACACCTGGCACTCCGCCGGCAAGATCGACGAGGCCGAACCGCACGTGGCGCTGGTGCTCTGGTTCCATCCGGAATGGGTGGAGCGCCTGGAGGAAGGCTTCGTCGAACTCGCCGGCGTCAAGGCGATGTTCGAGCGTTCGGCTCCAGGGTTGCAGTTCACGCCGGAAGTGGCCACCCGCGTGCGGCCGCTGTTCGAAGGGTTGCGCCGGCTGGCGCCGGAGGAGCGCCTGCCGGACGTCCTGTCGATGCTGACGATCCTGGCGCGCGAGCAGGCGGTAACACCACTGTCGAGCCGGGTCGTCACCCCGTCGGGCCGATCGGTCGACCGCGGCCGCCTCGACCGGGTGCTCGACCATATCCACCTGCATTACGCCGAAAACCCGTCGATGGGCGAACTTGCCGATCTGGCCGCGCTCAGCCTTTCCGGCCTGCATCGCCTGTTCCTGCGCCACCTCAACATGCCGGTCTCGGAATATCTGATGCGCCTGCGGATCGGCGAGGCCTGCGCGTTGCTCAGTGGTTCGGCGCGTTCGATCGCTCATATCGCCGATGCCGTCGGCTATCGTTCGCTTGCCAACTTCAATCGCCAATTCAAGGCGGCCAAGGGCATGACGCCGAGAGCGTTTCGCGACCGGTTCCGCAGCGCCGCTTGATCAAGGCATCAATTCCGGTGATTGCGGCGTCAATTTAATTGGCTTTTATCTGTTTTAGCAGCCGCCTAGGATCGCGCTCCACCAATCGGAGAGATTCCATGTCCGCTGTTTCCGGAGCATCCGCGCCGTCCAGTGCCCGTCAGGAGATGCCCTGGCTGATCATTGCGGCCGGCTCGGTCGTTGCGATGCTCACCTTCGGCCCGCGCTCGGCGATGGGCTTCTTCCAGTTGCCGATGCTTGCCGATACCGGCTGGGACCGGACGACCTTCGGCCTGGCGATGGCGTTGCAGAACCTCTGCTGGGGTTTGAGCCAGCCCTTCTTCGGCGCGATTGCGGACAAGTTCGGCACCTGGCGGGTGCTCGCCATGTCGGGCCTTCTCTACGCTGCGGGCCTCTTCATCATGGCCTTTGCCGATGCGCCGATCTGGCTGCACATCGGTGGCGGCGTTCTCGTCGGCATGGCGGTCGGCTCCGGCTCGTTCGGCATTCTGCTCTCCGCCTTCGCGCGCAATGTCACGCCGCATCAACGCTCGCTTGCCTTCGGCATCTGCACGGCGGCGGGTTCGGCCGGCATGTTCCTGTTCGCGCCCCTGAGCCAGGGGCTGATCTCGGCCTATGGCTGGTCGGATAGCTTGGTCTATCTCGGCGTCCTCATGCTGCTGGTGCCGTTCTTTGCGATCCCGCTCAGCGGCAACGCTTCCTCCGGTCGCCAGAGCGAGGCGCAATACAAGCAGTCGATCGGCGAGGCGCTGAAGGAGGCGCTCGGCCACAAGAGCTACCTGCTCCTGGTTTCCGGCTTTTTCGTTTGCGGCTACCAGGTTGCCTTCATCACCGCGCACTTCCCGGCCTATATCGGCGATATCGGCATCGACGCGCGCTATGCGGTGATCGCGCTGGCACTCATCGGCTTCTTCAACATCATCGGTTCTCTGTCGGCGGGCTTCATCGCCCAGCGCTACTCGAAACCCTATTTCCTGGCGCTAATCTATATCGCGCGCTCGGTGGCGGTGACGGCCTTCCTGCTGCTGCCGCAGACGCCGACCTCGGTCATCGTCTTTGCCATCGTCATGGGCCTGCTATGGCTGTCGACCGTGCCGCCGACCAATGCGCTGGTCGCGATCATGTTCGGCACGCGGCACCTCGGTCTGCTCGGCGGCATCGTCTTCCTGTCGCACCAGGTCGGCTCGTTCCTGGGCGTCTGGATGGGCGGCTATCTCTACGACCACTTCGGTTCCTACGATCCGGTGTGGTGGCTCGGTGTAGCCCTCGGCGTCTTCGCCGCCATCGTCCACTGGCCGATCGAGGAGAGGAGCGTCGCGCGCCCAGCGATGGCCTGATCGCGAGCCAAAATCAGAAGCGCCGCGAAAAGCGGCGCTTCCATTCTTGAATTCTGTCACAAAACTTTCTAAATCAACCCATGCGGCTTTGCCGCTTTTGTTTTGGTTCAATTATGCTCATATTGAGCATAATTGAAAACCCGCCCAGGAAGAGGGGCGGAGAGGAGATGTCGATGACGCGCCTTGCACCCCGCACCGCGGCCGTGGCGAAACCGGTTTTTGTCAGCGCCGCTGAGCGCTTCGGCATCATCGAAAGGCCCGAGCTTGCCTTCACGCCGGCGGTTGCTCGCGAAACCGAGCATCTCTACGAGAAGGTCAAGGATTTCATCCCGGCGATCGAGTGGCCGGCCTACGCGCCCTATGTGCACGCCATCAACAGGCTGAAGAAGGAGCGCAACGCGGTCATCCTCGCGCATAACTATCAGACGCCTGATATCTTCCACTGTGTCGCCGACATCGTCGGCGACTCGCTGCAGCTCGCGCGCGATGCTGCCAAAGTCGATGCCGAGATCATCATCCAGTGCGGCGTGCACTTCATGGCCGAAACGTCGAAGCTGCTGAGCCCGGAAAAAACCGTGCTGATCCCTGACGCCAAGGCCGGCTGCTCGCTGTCGGAATCGATCACCGGCGCCGATGTGCGCCTGCTGAAGCAGCGTTATCCCGGCGTTCCCGTCGTCACCTACGTCAACACGTCCGCCGACGTGAAGGCCGAGACCGACATCTGCTGCACCTCGTCGAACGTGCTTGATGTCGTCGAGAGCTTTGAGTCCGACACCGTGCTCTGCATCCCGGACGAGTACCTGGCGATGAACGTCGCCCGCCAGACCAACAAGAAGATCCTGACCTGGAAGGGCCACTGCGAGGTGCACGAGCGCTTCACCGCCGCCGAGTTGCTCGCCTACAAGGAAGCCAATCCCGGCATCGAGATCATCGGCCACCCGGAATGCCACCCGGATGTGATCGCCGTCTGCGACTTTGCCGGCTCGACCTCGGGCATGATCAACTATGTCAAGGACAACCGCCCGTCGAAGGTGCTGCTCGTCACCGAATGCTCGATGGCTTCGAACATCCAGGCCGAGATCGAGGGCGTCGAGTTCGTCAAGCCGTGCAACCTCTGTCCGCACATGAAGCGCATCACGCTGCCGAAGATCCTCGACAGCCTGCTGACCATGACGGAAGAGGTTCTCGTCGACCCCGCGATCGCCGATCGCGCCCGCCTGGCGGTCGAACGCATGGTGAACCTCAAGCAGTAACAATTTGAGCCGGGCCACCCCCGGATGCAGGCATGCGCATTGGAGGAGAATGAAACATGCTGACCGACCATTTTCGCCCGCAATCCTTCAACGGGATTGACGACATCGTCATCGTCGGCGGCGGCCTGGCCGGGCTCTTCTGCGCGCTGAAGCTGAGCCCGAGGCCGGTGACCATTCTGGCCGCGGCGCCTATCGGCCACGGCGCTTCCTCGGCCTGGGCTCAAGGGGGCATTGCAGCCGCCATGAGCTCCGGCGACACTTTCGAAAAGCACGTCGCCGACACGCTTGCCGCCGGTGCCGGCATCGTCGACGAGAAGATGACGCGCATGATGGTGGCCGAAGGCCCGGCGCGCATTCATGATCTGCTCGAGTATGGCGTGCCCTTCGATCGCGATCTCGAAGGCAAGCTGCTGCTCTCGCGTGAGGCGGCCCATTCCGAGCGACGCATCGTCCGCGTCAAGGGCGACATGGCCGGCAAGGCGATCATGGAAGCGCTGATTGCCGCCGTCCGCAGGACGCCTTCGATCCGCGTGATCGAAGGCTATGTGGTCGAGGAACTCGTGCGCGAAGGCCGGTTCATCTCCGGCGTCATCGCCCGGCCCGATGCCGGCCAGTCGAAGAAGCGCGTGGCTTTCCCGGCCCGTGCCGTCGTGCTCTGCTCCGGTGGGATCGGTCATCTCTATGCTGTCACGACCAACCCGTGGGAAGCGTGCGGGCAGGGGCTCGGCATGGCCGCCCGCGCCGGCGCGATCATCGCCGATCCGGAGTTCGTGCAGTTCCATCCGACCGCGATCAAAATCGGCAAGGACCCGGCGCCGCTCGCGACCGAGGCGCTTCGCGGCGACGGCGCGCATCTGTTGAACGCGACCGGCCAGCGCTTCATGCTCGACATCCACCCGGACGGCGAGCTTGCGCCGCGCGACATCGTCTCGCGCGGGGTCTTCGCCGAGGTCCAGGCGGGCCGCGGTGCTTTCCTCGATTGCACCAAGGCAGTGGGCAAGCACTTCCCCGAGATGTTCCCGACCGTCTATGCCTCCTGCATGGCGGCTGGCATCGATCCGGTGACGCAAGCCATCCCGGTCGTGCCGGCGGTTCACTATCATATGGGCGGCGTGCTGACTGATGCCGAAGGCCGGACCTCGATCGATGGCCTCTGGGCTGCCGGAGAAGTGACCTCGACCGGGGTACATGGCGCCAACCGTCTCGCCTCAAACTCGCTGCTCGAAGCGGTCGTCTTTGCGGCCCGCATCGCCGAAAACATCAAGGGCACGCTGCCGACGCCGCAACTCACCGAATGGGGCGACAACGCGGGCGAGAACGATGATCCCGTGACCGTCGAGGACAGCCCCCAGCTGAAGATCCTGCGCCAGGTGATGAGCGATTGCGTCGGCGTGATCCGCACCCGCGAGAGCCTGTTGAAGGCGATCCGTGAGATCGCGGTGCTCGAGCGTGAAAATACCCGCATGCGCTTCACCAACATCATTACGACGGCAAAGTTGATCGCCGTCGGCGCGCTTCGCCGCACGGAAAGCCGCGGCGGACACTTCCGCGCCGATTGCCCGGCGGAGCGGCCGGAATGGCGCCGTCGCACCTACCTGACGCTCGCCGAGGCCAACCGCCTGGCGAGCGAATTGGCGGAGACGGAAGCGGCGTGATCCCGCGCCCGCCCCTTGCATAGACTGAAGCTCAAGGACAAAAGCAGATGACCGCAGCCCTCCGCCCCGAATTGCCCGCGCTGATGATCGAGGACCAGGTGCGTGCTGCCCTGACAGAGGATCTCGGCCGTGCCGGCGACATCACCACGCTCTCGACCATCGGGCCGGAACTGAGCGCGACGGCCGGCATGAATGTGCGCGAGGCGGGCGTCGTTGCCGGCCTTGATCTCGCGCGCGCCGCCTTCCGACTCGTTGACCCGTCAATCCGCTTCGAGGCCCTGGTGGCCGACGGAGACCGGGTCGCGCCGGGAACGGCGATCGCCCGCATCACCGGCCGAGCGCGCGGCCTGCTTTCGGCCGAGCGCGTCGGCCTGAACTTCCTTATGCACCTTTCGGGCATCGCCACCTATACGGCGAAATTCGCCGACGAGATCGCCCACACGCCTGCGAAAGTCTGCTGCACCCGCAAGACCATTCCGGGGCTGCGGGCGCTGGAGAAATATGCCGTGCGCCTCGGCGGCGGCTCCAACCACCGTTATGGCCTCGATGACGCGGTGCTGATCAAGGACAACCACATCGCCGTATCCGGCGGTGTCGCAAGCGCCGTACACGCGGCGCGCGCCTATTGCGGCCATCTCGTCAAGATCGAGATCGAGGTCGATGGGCTCGATCAGATGCGCGAGGCGTTGACCGCCCAACCCGATGTGATCCTGCTCGACAACATGGGCCCGGAATTGCTGCGCGAGGCCGTCGCGGTCAACCGTGCTCACTGGCAGCTGTCGGTCGGAGCCTACGCGGTCGATGCCCGCCGGACGCGGCTGGAAGCTTCGGGCAATGTCAAGATCGATACCGTGCGCGCAATTGCCGAGAGCGGCGTCGACTACATCTCGACCTCGAAGATCACCATGGCCGCCCCTACGCTCGACATTGGTCTCGACGTGGTGATTGGCCGGTAGAAATCCCGATCTCCGGGTTACCGCTGCATGATGAACGGGCAGGAGAAACGCTCGCCGACGGTAATCTGCGTGCCGCAGTCGTAGCGGCAGGTCCGGAACTGCCCGTTCAGATCCTGGCTGTTGAGATTGCAGATGGTTGTCTGCGGCTGCATGCCGCCGCCCTGTTGGTTCTTGAAGTAGTCGGGCATCTTCGGCTTCTCGTCGGTGCCTGACTGGGGCGAGGTGCCGAGCAGCGACGTGAGCAGGGTCAGTACGAGCAGCATGGCTTGTCACCTCGGTCGTAAACGTCGCGCCGTTCGGCGGCAGGCGGCGAATGTTCGGTCGCTCCCGCTGCACCGATTATAGCATCATCCCTGCATATCTAGGGCGTTCTGCCGGATATTTTTAGGTGCCGACCCGCGGTTCAGGGATCGGTGCCGCCATCATCGCCCACCGACCTTGAGCCCGGGGGCAGGGCGCTCGTCGAGGATCTGGCGGCGAAAGCGGAAGAGTGCGGCCGGGCGCCCGCCGGTGGACGAAAGCGTCATGCCGGTCGGTTCCACCAGTTCTGCCCCTTCGACGAGGCGGCGGAAGTTCTGCTTGTGCAGGTGGCGGCCGGAGATCGCCTCGACGGTCGCCTGCAGATCGGTCAGCGTGAACTCCGGCGGCATCAGTTCGAAGACGACCGGTCGGTACTTGATCTTGCCGCGCAGCCTCGCCATCGCGGTGGCGACGATGCGGCGATGGTCGTGGCGCATCGCCAGCCCGACGGTCAGAATGTCGCTGCCGTTGCCGTGGCCGTCGATGGCCGCTTCGGGCACGAGCCCTGCCTCGTAGAGCAGTTCATAGCGCTCCAGCACCCGTTCCTCGTCCCAGGGAAAATCGCCGAGGCCGAAGGCCAGGCGAATGCGCGCCCGGCGCCCGGCAATCCGGGCGGCCTGCTCGTCGCCGGACACGCCGGTTTCCCAGCGGGAAAGCGCCGGCAGGATCGCCTGATCGAGCACCGCCGGGCGACCTTGCCGCCAGTCTTCCCAGGGCAGGTAGCCGTACCAGTCGCGCCAGTGTGCGCCGGCTTCGGCCAGTCGCTCGGTGTTTTCGGCGTCGGTTCTCGTCAGCGCCAGATAGCCGACCGAGACCATGTGTTTGCCCTCTTCGCCGGGCTGTCGCTGGCGGCCGCGATCGCCGAAGGTGTAGAGCTGCTCGATATAGCCGAGCTTCAGCGCCGTGCGCTTTTCGACGCGATCGCGAAGGCTCGTTTCAAATGTCCGGTGAAGCGCCGGATCGAAAGGGCCGAAGGGCAGGCTGTCGCGCACGTCACCGTCGGTTTCGCTGACGGCGAGGATGCGCGGGCTGCGGTTGACGACGGCGACGATCGCCGCATTGAGGCCGATCTCGACGGTTATCGGCTGCGTCTCAATCGGCAACGGCTGCTCCCTGGGAAGCAAGCGGCAGGATAAAGGGTGCATTGCCGTCGGCATCCGCGCCGCGGCCGATCGCGCGAACGGCGGAAATCAGCCGCCCATGGCGCTCGAGCACGGCATCGCCGATCTCGACGAGCCGGCTGTTCGGCGTGGCATAGGGGGAGGCGTGGCGCAGCCGCTGCACCAGTTCCGCGTCGTCCTGGTCCGGCTCGGCCGCGAGCGCGGCGATGAGTGCAGCCGCGGGCGAGCGTGAGACGCCCATCCAGCAATGAACGAGGAGCGGCCGTGCGCGGTCCCATTCGCGCGCAAAGGCAATGATCTGCCGGACATGGTCTTCCTGCGGCGCGATGAGATCGCCGGTGCCGGCAAAGGTGATGTCGTTCATGCCGAGCGTCAGGTGCCGCGCCTTGGCGATGACGCCGGGCCGATGAAAGTCCTGGCCCTTGGCAACGAGGCTGATCATCTCGGTGCAGCCGTGTCGGACGGCCATTTCGGCGATGCGGGAAAGCGGCGAAACGATGATGCCGGACATGTCAGATTTCCGCGCGCGCAGGCAGGCGCTGCGCTTCCAGCGTGAGGAACCGCTCGGTGAACAGCCGCTGCGCTTCGACCGCCGGCAAGGGATCGATCTGCAGCGTTTCGCGGGTGATGCCGCGCGGCTGGCCGAAGAACTTGCGCGCCTCCTCGATGGAGAAGCCGGCAAGCACTGTCGCTTCGAAATAGGCCGCGACATGGTCGGCCTTCTTGATGCGATCCTTCAATTCCTTGGAGCAATGCGGAGGCAGGCCGAAGCGCAAGTGGATGGCGCTTTCAAGCCGCTTCTCGACCAATTTATAGCCGCCGCCGACCACCGCCTTGAACGGCGAGATCATGTCGCCGATTACATATTCCGGCGCGTCGTGCAAAAGCGCCAGCAGGCAGTCGTCGGTGCTGCATTTGTTGCTGCGGCGAAAGATGTCCTCGACCATCAGGCTGTGCTGCGCCACGGAAAAGGCGTGGTCGCCGGCGGTCTGCCCGTTCCAGCGCGCCACGCGCGCAAGGCCGTGGGCGATATCGCCGATCTCGACGTCGAGCGGCGATGGGTCGAGCAGATCCAGCCTTCGGCCGGAAAGCATGCGCTGCCAGGCGCGGGCCGTCGTCACGCGCTTGCCTCGTCCGTGCTGGTCGGGAAGGTGAGGCCGGTCCATTCGGGAAGAGCCATGCTCACCGGCACGTCGCCGGCGAGCAGCGGAATCCCGTTCGCCATGGCTTCGCCGGCCTTGTCGATCCGCACGATCGCCAGCGCCGACTTGCCCCGGACCGTGCCCAACGCGCCGATCGCCTTGTCGTTCGCGGTGATTGTCGTTCCCGTAGCGGGAAGGGCGGCATCCGCGGAAACGATCACGACCCTGCGGCGCGGCGTGCTGCGGTGCTGCATGCGCGACACCACTTCCTGCCCGACATAGCATCCTTTCTTGAAGGAGAGGCCGCCGTTCTTGTCCAGGAGCACGTCATGGGGGAAGGCGTCCTGCGTCGCATAATCGGCGCCGGCATTCGCGATTCCCGCTGCGATGCGGAGCCGTTCGAGGTCCGCTACGCCGGCCGTGTCGCCGGCCGGCTCGCCGTAGGCACGGAAGAGCGCGATGCCGGCCTTCTCGAAGCGATGGTCCCGGTACGCACCCTCAGGCGCTGCTTCGTCGAAGACCACTGTGACGGCGTCGGGAGCATTGATCGAAAGCTCTACCGCCGAGCGAAGCTTGTACATCGTCAGGCGCTTCAGCAGTGCTTCCGCCTGGTCGCGTGCCGTTTCCAGCCGGAGGCCTTCACCGTCGCGGGAGATCAGGAACTCGAACAGGATCTTGCCCTGTGGCGTCAGAAGCGCGCCGGGACGCGCCTCGTCGGGCCCAAGCGCGTCGAGGTCGGTGGTGATCAGTCCCTGAAGAAGATCTTCCGCGTCCTTGCCGGAAACGGAGACGATCGCGCGATCGTCGAGGCGAACTCTGGGCATCGTTCGAATCCTGTTCGACGGGAGGGGAGGCTCCCGCGCTAGCCTGGCAAACGATCACCTGGGTGGCCGCGGCCGACTCAGGCCCCGTCTCGCCGGCGATCTCTTGGCGAAGAGGTAGGATGTTCGGCTGCCAACGGCAAGCAGATCGCCGGCGCTCAGTCGCCGGCGATAAAGAATTTCCACTTTCCGTCCGGCATGATGCCGACGCGGTAGAAGTTGTAGCTGCCGAATTCTTCCATGTCGGCAAAGTCGCCGGCGGTCACCAGCCGGAACAGGTCGACCTTTTCCGGCGCCGTCAGCGTGGAAAGCTTCTTTTCCGCGAAATAGGGCCAGACATAGGCCTCCTGCGGCGTTCCCTTGTCTACCAGCACGAAGCCGGTCGACAGCACGTCGAGCAGGATCGCGAGAATTTCGACACCTTCCTGGTCGCCCGAAAGGCTCTTCAGGATCGACACCGGGTCTTCGTCGCCGGTGACGCCGGTGACCTGGGTCTGGTTCGGGCCCTTGCCGAGCAATGGGCGCAACCGCTCGATGTCGCCGGACGCAGCCGCTTCAACGATGAGCTCGCGCATCCGGGCAACCGGCGCCGGTATCTTGGAAATGTCGGTCAGGACCTCAACGGGTCCGGCCGTCTCCGGCTCCTCGGCTGCGGGCGGCTCGTCCTTGGTGGCTGTCGCTGACTTGTTGATCAGCGGATCGGGCATCGGGATTTCGAGTGGAAGCTTCTCTTCCTCATCCGGCTCTTCGGCAACGGGCTCGGCTGCGGGCGGCGTCGCCTTCTGGTCGCCGGCAGCGGGCTGTTGGGCAGGAGCAGGTTGCTGCTCGCCCTGCAACTCGCTGAGCGCGAAGGCGGGAGTAACCGCTGCCGGGGTGGACAAAGCGACACCGGCCAAGAGCAGCGTGACGAGGCGAACCGGAAGGGTCCGGTTTGCAAGGTTCCGAGACATCGGGCAGTCCTGATATTACTGAAGCGAGCGCTGGGGCGAGAACTCGCCGGCAAGCACGCGCTCGCGAAGCGAATTGAGCATTGCTTCGGCGCCGTCTTCGCCATGAAGCCGAACGGTTTCCCGCATGGCAAGCGCGATGGCCGCATCGGCGATGATTTCCGGCTCGATACCGTCGGCCATGCCGTCCGCCCAGGCCTCGCTCTGGTGTTCCAGCGCAGCCTGCATTTTCTCGTGGACGATCATGTCATCGATGTCGGTCAGGCTTGGTTCCATCATTCGTTCCATGCGACTTCCATTGTGCAAGCGGTTCATTCTTTGGCCGTCCGGCTGAACTCCGACTGAACGACCGTGACGGACTCGCCACTTCTTACCACTCTCTTAACGAACTTAGCAGCCTTTTCCCGAAACGACACGGGGTCGTGAGAAAAGAGGTTAATTTATTGCTAATTTCCAAAGCGGGCGACGATTTCTGACGCAAGTGTTGCGCCTTCGGCACGATATCGCTGCTCCGCGACGATCGCCGGCCCGGTGCAGGCCGTATAAACCGATGCGAAGGTGCGATACCCGCGGTTGAAGGCGGCGGTCATCCGCTCGCGCCTTTTGATTTCGCTGGCGGTTTCCTTGTCGATCAGATCCTGCATCGAGCGGCGCCAGACATCCTCCGGTTCCTTGACGCACAGATTCCTCAGGTAATGCACGGAGCCCAGGATCTCGGAAAGCCGAACCAGCCGCTGGTCATAGGGCGTCGACTTCTCTTCCTCGATGGCAGGCGCGGGGGCAGCGGTCTCGGTCTTGGCCGGTTCTTTTGTCGGTGTCTTCTGCGCTGCGGCGCCGGTGGCGACCGTCAAGGCGAGGCCGGCGAGCGCGAGCCTTGAGAGGATCGGGGCAGGGATCATGATTTCATCAAGCCCGAATTGGCGGCGGTTTCAAGGCCATCGCCCGCTTTCGCCGGCTTCGTATCGGCGCCTGAGAGTCTTTCCACACATTCGCGCACGCTGTCGGGGATCGGCAGGGCGAAGATTTCCTCGGGCGTGAACCAGCCGAGCCCGGCGGCATCGTCGCTGGCGATGGCAACGACGTCGGCATCGGCCTCCGCCCTGAACACCGAAAGCAGGAAATGCCGCCCTTCGGACTCCTTGCCCGGCAGATCGTAGATTTCGAACAGCGCGGGATTGCGGGCCCTGATGCCGGTTTCCTCGAACAATTCGCGAAGTGCTGTCTCCGCCGGCGTCTCGCCGGGCTCCGCCCGTCCGCCCGGAAAGGCGTACATGTCGGCCGACGGCGGGTTGGCCCGCCGAACGAGCAGGTAGCGACCGTCGCGTTCGAGAATGACGGAGGAAGCGAGTTCGGGCTTGGTCGGCATCAGGGAATCAAATCGTCTTGGTAGCGTTGACCCATCCTACGTGAAGTGCCACATCGATGTCATGTGCGGACGTTTTGCGCTGACGGCGACCCCCGATGAAATGATGGAATTGTTCAGCCTGCTGGAAAGCGACGACTTTCCGGCGCGCTTCAACATCGCGCCAACCCAGCCGATCATGGTTGTCGTGGCCGGCGAGCGCGCGGCACCCGTCAGCAACCTGCCCGAGCGCAAGGCGGTGCTCGTGCGCTGGGGCTTCATGCCCGGCTGGGTCAAGGATCCGCGCGACTTTCCGCTGCTGATCAATGCCCGCGCCGAATCCGCAATCGACAAGGCCTCGTTTCGCGCCGCCATGCGGCACCGGCGCGTTCTCGTGCCGGCCTCCGGCTTCTATGAGTGGCGCCGGCCGCCGAAGGGCAGCCGCGAGCCTTCGCAGGCCTATTGGGTGCGCCCGCGGAAGGGCGGCATCGTCGCTTTCGCCGGCCTGATGGAGACCTGGTCATCGGCCGATGGCTCGGAAGTCGACACCGCCGCGATCCTCACGACGGCCGCCAACGCCTCGATCCGTCAGATTCACGATCGCATGCCCGTCGTCATTGAGCCCGAGGACTTCGCCCGCTGGCTGGACTGCAAGACGCAGGAGCCGCGCGAGGTCGCGGATCTCTTCGGTCCGGTGGCAGAGGACTATTTCGAGGCGATCCCGGTATCGGACAAGGTCAACAAGGTCGCCAATACCGGTCCCGAAATCCAGGACACCGTAACGCCGAGGCCGGCCGCGGATGCCCAGCCAAAAGGCAAGAGCAAGCCGACCGAGCCGGATGGCGGGCAGATGTCGCTGTTCTAGAGGAAGAACCTCGGAAGCGTCAGACCGGCCGCTTGGTCAGCTTGCCGGTCGGCTTCGCCTTGACCTGCAGCGCTGCGGCAAGCACGGCCTTCAGGCCGAGCGGGCGATACTGTTCGACGAGGTTGGCGGATTTGGCGATGTCTTTGGTCTTTGCGGCTTTCACTTGCACTCACTCCTTGATGCTTTCCCGAGCCGGATACACTGCCGCTTTCGCACGTCTTCACGAAAACGGCGCTCCTCCTTGCTATCCGGAGACAGGGTTTCGTGGTGTGCTACCAACTACACCGCGAATCTGTTTTCCGCATGGCGATCTCAGATAAGCCTAATCATGACAAATCCATGACCGCGGAATCCTTTCGATAGTCGGCTGTGCTTGCACGCGGCTGACCTCTTGACCGAAATCGGGCGACGCGCGATAAGTGAGCCCATGAAAACGGTTACCTGCATTATCTGCCGGAAGATTATTCGCTAGCGCTCCGCTGGCCTGGCCGTTTTCGTCTCCTAAAATCCAAGATGACAAACGTGCGGGCCTCCCGGGTGCCGTGTTTTGACGGTCGTATGCATTTTGGAGATTGGCAATGGGCGGAACGCCGACACTGAAGCTGTACAACACGCTGACGCGGGAGAAGGCCGAGTTCCGGCCGATCGATCCCGACAACGTTCGCATGTATGTCTGCGGCCCGACGGTCTATGACTATGCCCATATCGGCAATGCCCGACCGGTCATCGTCTTCGACGTCTTGTTCCGCCTCCTGCGCCATGTCTATGGCGCAGATCACGTCACCTATGCGCGCAACATCACCGACGTCGACGACAAGATCAACGCGCGCGCCCTGCGGGACTATCCGACCCTGCCGCTCAACGACGCGATCCGGCGTGTGACGGAGAAGACCGAAACGCAGTTTCTCGACGATGCCAGGGCGCTCGGCTGCCTCGACCCTGACGTCCAGCCACGCGCGACCGAGAATATCGCCCAGATGATCGACATCATCGAAAAGCTCCTCGCCAAGGGCCATGCCTATCAGGCGGGCGGCGAGGTCCTGTTCGACACGAAATCGATGGCCGACTACGGGCAGCTTTCGAAGCGCAATCTCGATGAGCAGCAGGCGGGCGCCCGTGTTGCCGTCGAGGCGCACAAGAAGAACCCCGGCGACTTCGTGCTGTGGAAGCTTTCGGGCGACAACGAGCCGGGCTGGGAAGGGCCGTGGGGCAGGGGCCGTCCCGGCTGGCACATCGAGTGCTCGGCCATGAGCAGCCGCTATCTCGGCGAAGTCTTCGATATCCACGGTGGCGGGCTGGACCTCATCTTCCCGCACCATGAAAACGAGATCGCCCAGTCCCGCTGCGCCCACGGCACGCAAGTGATGGCGAACGTTTGGATGCACAACGGCTTCCTGCAGGTCGAAGGCCGCAAGATGTCGAAGTCCGAAGGCAACTTCGTCACCATCTACGAACTGCTGCACACGGAAAAGTTCGCCGGCCGTCAGTGGCCGGGCGATGTGCTGAGGCTTGCCATGCTGATGACGCACTATCGCGAACCGATCGATTTCTCGGTGAAGCGGCTGGAGGAAGCGGAACACCTCTTGTCGAAGTGGCCGGTTCCGGGTGACGCCAAGGGTGAGGCCGATCCGGCCGTGGTTGCCGCACTCGCCGACGACCTCAATACCGTCGCGGCCATTCAGGCGATCCATGCGCTTGCCCAGAAGGCGGCGGCCGACCCGAAGCTGCTCGGCACCTTTGCCGCCAGTGCAGCGCTGATCGGCGTGGTGCCGCAGGCGATCGAGCTCGACGAGGGGCTGGTCCGCGACATCGACAGTCGCGTTCGGGCCCGTCTGGAACTGCTGAAGGCGAAGAACTTCGCAGAAGCCGACAAGATCCGCGACGATCTCTTGGCGCGCGGTGTTCAGCTCAAGGACGGCAAGGATCCGGCAACCGGCGAGCGGGTGACGACCTGGGATATCAAACGGTGACGATGGGCCGGGCGCAGCGCCCGGTCCGGTCCCTCTGATCGGTTCGGACAGGTCGTCCGAGAGGCGGCGAAAAGCGGAGCGCATGCATGAAAGAGGAGTTCGTGCGATGATCGACCATACGGGCATTCCCGTCGCGGATTTCGACCGGGCGCGGGCGTTCTACGACAAGGCTTTTGCTCCGCTTGGCGCCTCGCTTTTGATGATGGTGCCGTTGGAGCATACCGGCGGCGTCAAGGTCGGCGGTTATGGCCGTGAGCGGCCCGTCTTCTGGCTGCATGAAGTGGCCGTGACAGGCCCCGGCCGGCACTACGCGTTTTCTGCGCGCAGCCACGCCGAGGTCGATGCCTTCTATGAAGCCGCGATTGCCGCCGGCGGGCGTGACAACGGCAAGCCGGGGCTGAGGCCGCACTATCACCCGGACTACTACGGGGCCTTCGTACTCGATCCCGACGGCAACAACATCGAAGCCGTCTGCCATGCGCCGGGCTGAGGAGGGGGTGCGATGAGTCTGGACAACAGGCCCTATTACACAGGCGGTTGCCAGTGTGGCGCAGTGCGCTTTCGCATCGAGGGCAGGCTCGGCGACGCGTCCGTCTGCCACTGTCGTATGTGCCAGAAGGCAAGCGGCAACTTCTATCTGCCGCTGGTTTCGGTGCGCGGCGCGCACCTCAGCTGGACGCGCGGCGAACGCAAGCGCTTCCAGTCGTCCAATTTCGGCTGGCGCGGCTTTTGCGGCGATTGCGGCACGCCGCTGACCTATGAGGCGCCGGACGGCATGGCACTGGCGATTGCCGCCTTCGACGAACCGCAGGGCATCGCGCCAACGATCCAATGGGGCATCGAAAGCAAGCTGCCCTATATCGACCATGTGGCCGAACTGCCCGGTGTCGGCACGATGGAAGACCCCGATGCCCTGGAATTCCTGGAGAAACTCGTTTCCTATCAGCATCCAGACCACGACACCGAGACCTGGCCCCCGGAGGAAAAGCGATGACCGAAAACGTTCGAACAGGTGGATGCCAATGCGGCGCGGTCCGCTTCCGGATCAAAGGTGAACTCGGGCGCGCGTCGATCTGCCATTGCCGCATGTGCCAGAAGCAGTTCGGCTCGTTCTTCTCGGCGCTGGTGACCGCGCCGAAGGACGGCGTCGATTGGGTGCGCGACGAACCCAGCTATTTCCAGTCCTCCGTCAACATCGACCGCGGCTTCTGCCCGAAATGCGGGACGCCGATGACCTACCGGCATCCGGGCGGCCTCGAGATCGCCATCGGCACCTTCGACGACCGCACCGACCTCGCACCGAAGATCCAGGTCAATCACGCCTCGCGTCTGCCCTGGGTCGAAACGATATTCGAGCAGCCTGTGCTTGAGGATCAGGACTTCTACGCCAGGCAGGAAAGCATCATCTCGTTCCAGCATCCGGACCACGAGACCGAGCAATGGCATCCCTCGGGAGCATTCCGGTGACGATCGCGCGCATCTATACGGGCGGATGCCAATGCGGCGCCGTGCGCTACCGTGCCGAGGGCGTACTTGTGGGCCCGCACATCTGTCATTGTCGCATGTGCCAGAAGGCGACGGGGAACTATTTCATGCCTCTCGCCAATGTCGCGCGCGACAGTTTCGATATCACCCGGGGTCAGCCGTCCTGGTTCCGTTCGTCGCATCTGGTGCGCCGCGGCTTCTGCAGCGACTGCGGCACGCCGCTGTTTTACGACATGCCCGACGAGGACTTCGTCAACATCGCGCTTGGCTCGCTCGACGATCCGGACGATGTGCAGCCGGTCTACCAGTCCGGCATCGAGTCCCGTGTCATTTGGTTCTCGCGGCTTGCGGGGCTCAAGGAAAAGGAAACCGATGACGGCAGCGAGGTCTCGGCAACCCGCCATCTGATCGTTCTCGAAACCAATCGCCAGCATCCCGACTACGACACCGTACACTGGCCGCTCACGAAAGACTGAAAATGACGACTGTTCTGCGTACGCTCTATCCGGAAATCGAACCCTATGCGTCGGGTCACCTCGATGTCGGCGACGGTCACGTGATCTATTGGGAAAAGGCCGGCACGCCGGGCGCCAAGCCCGCCGTCTTCCTGCATGGCGGCCCCGGCGGCACGATTTCGCCCAATCATCGCCGCCTGTTCGATCCGGCGCTCTACGACGTGACGTTGTTCGACCAGCGCGGCTGCGGCAAGTCGACACCGCCCGCCAAGATCGAAGCCAACACCACCTGGCATCTCGTCGCCGACATCGAGCGGCTGCGCGAGATGGCCGGGGTCGAAAAGTGGTTGGTCTTCGGCGGCTCCTGGGGATCGACGTTGGCGCTCGCCTATGCGGAAAAACACCCGGGGCGGGTTTCCGAACTGGTGCTTCGTGGCATCTACACGCTGACGAAGGCCGAACTCGACTGGTACTACCAGTTCGGCGTTTCGGAAATGTTCCCGGACAAGTGGGAGCGGTTCATCGCGCCGATCCCGGAAGACGAACGCCACGAGATGATGCACGCCTATCACCGCCGCCTGATGGGCGACGACAAGGCGACGCGCCTCGAAGCCGCCAAGGCCTGGAGCATCTGGGAAGGCGAGACGATCACGCTCTTGCCGGAACTCGCGACCAGCGAGCCCTTCGCCGACGACGATTATGCCGACGCGTTCGCACGCATCGAGAACCACTTCTTCGTCAATGCCGGCTGGATGGAAGAGGGCCAACTGCTGCGCGACGCCCACCGGCTCGACGGCATTCCCGGCGTCATCATCCACGGGCGCTACGACATGCCATGCCCGGCGAAATATGCCTGGCAGTTGCACAAGGCCTGGCCGGGATCAGAGCTGCATCTGGTCGAGGGAGCAGGCCATGCCTATTCCGAGCCGGGCATCCTCGACCGGCTGATCCGCGCCACGGACCAGTTCGCAGGCAAGACCGAGCAAAAGTAAACAGAGCATTTTTGGACGAGAGCCATGACCAGGGAACGCATCTACCTCTTCGACACGACGCTACGGGACGGGCAACAGACGCCCGGCATCGACTTTTCCGTCGAGGACAAGATTGCAATCGCGGGTCTGCTCGACCAATTCGGCATGGATTACATCGAAGGCGGTTATCCCGGCGCGAACCCGACAGACACGGAATTCTTCACGCGCAAGCGCACGCAGAAGGCGTCTTTCGTCGCCTTCGGCATGACCAAGCGTGCCGGCGTGTCGGCATCCAACGATCCGGGTCTCGCGGCGCTGCTCGCGGCCAAGAGCGACGCCATCTGTCTTGTCGCGAAGAGCTGGGACTATCACGTCGAAGTCGCGCTTGGCTGCACCAACGAGGAAAACCTCGACAACATCCGGGCCTCGGTCGAGGCGGTGGTCGCCTCCGGTCGCGAGGCGATGGTCGATTGCGAGCATTTCTTCGATGGCTACAAGGCCAACCCCGCCTATGCGCTCGCCTGCGCGAAGACGGCCTTTGACGCCGGCGCGCGCTGGGTGGTGCTCTGCGACACCAATGGCGGCACGCAGCCGCCGGAAGTGCGCGAGATCGTTGCGGCCGTGATCGCTGCCGGCGTGCCCGGCGCCAATCTCGGCATCCATGCCCATAACGATACCGGCCAGGCGGTCGCAAATTCGCTTGCGGCGGTCGAGGCCGGCGTACGCCAGATCCAGGGCACGCTGAACGGCATTGGCGAACGCTGCGGAAACGCCAATCTCGTCACGCTGATCCCGACGCTTGCTTTGAAAGAGACCTATTCCAGCCGCTTCGAAACGGCGATCGATGCGGACCGCTTGCTGGAGCTGACGAAGCTCGCTCATTCCTTCGACGAGCTGTTGAACCGCTCGCCAGACCAGCAGGCGCCTTACGTCGGCGCGTCGGCCTTTGCAACCAAGGCCGGCATCCACGCTTCGGCATTGCTCAAGGATCCGCGCACCTATGAGCACGTGGCGCCGGAAAGCATCGGCAACCTGCGCAAGGTCATGGTGTCCGACCAGGGCGGCAAGGCCAATTTCATCAACGCGCTGAAGCGCCGTGGCATCGCGGTCAGCAAGGACGACCCGAAGCTCGACAAGCTGATCGCCATCGTGAAAGAACGCGAAGCGACCGGTTACGCCTATGAGGGCGCGGATGCGAGCTTTGCCCTGCTGGCCAGCCGCATCCTCGGCACGGTGCCGGATTTCTTCCACGTGGAAAGCTTCCGGGTGATGGTCGAGCGCCGCTTCGACGCCAACGGCCATTTGAAGACGGTGTCGGAAGCGGTGGTGAAGGTGGTCGTCGACGGCGAGACGATGATGTCGGTCGCCGAAGGCCACGGGCCCGTCAACGCGCTCGACCTTGCGCTGCGCAAGGATCTCGGCAAGTACCAGTCGGAAATCGAAGACCTGGAGCTCGCGGACTACAAGGTCCGTATTCTCAACGGCGGGACCGAGGCGATCACCCGCGTTCTGATCGAATCGACCGATGGTACGGGCGCGCGCTGGTGGACCGTGGGGGTCTCCGACAATATCATCGATGCGTCTTTCCAGGCGCTGATGGACAGTATCGTCTTCAAGCTCCTGAAGAACCGCGATCACGTCGGACTGATTGCCGCCGAGTAATTTCGGCGATCGGACGAGGAAGTCTGATGGACCGGGCCGTGCGGGAGGGTGAGCAAAACTCATCCTCCCTTCACGGAAATGAATTGGTGCATCACCGGCCATTGGGGTAGGACGCACCAATGGGAACTCGTGCCGGCCGACTGGCTGTGCCCTCCCTTCTGACCGGAGAGCGGCCATAGGCGCCAAGGCTCCCCGGCAAACACACCAGGAAAAGATGATATGGCTGAGCCGAAAGCACCCGCCGAAAATACCGATTCCGCGAAAGGCTTTGCCTTCGCGCTGACTGCCTATCTGCTCTGGGGTTTTCTGCCCTTCTTCATGAAGGCGGTCGCCCATATCCCGGCGCCGGAAGTGGTGGCGCACCGGATCGTGTGGTCGGTGCCGCTGGCGGGTCTCGTGCTGCTCTGGCTCGGGCGGACCGATGATATCAAGGCAGCGTTGCGCTCGCCGCGCATGCTGTGCATGGCCGCGCTGACCGCCGTGCTCATCACCATCAACTGGGGCATCTATGTCTGGGCGATCGGGGCGGGCCGCGCCATCGAAACTGCGCTCGGCTACTACATCAATCCGCTCTTCTCGATCTTCCTTGGCGCCGTGCTTTTGAAGGAGAGGCCGAACCCGGCGCAGATGGTCGCAATCGCGCTCGCCGCCTCCGCCGTCGCCGTGCTCGCCTTTGATGCCGGCGGTCTGCCGTGGGTGTCGATCGGGCTTTGCCTCTCCTGGGGTTTCTACGCCTTCTTCCGCAAAACCCTGCCGGTCGGCCCCAACCAGGGCTTTTTCCTCGAGGTGCTGCTGCTGAGCATCCCGGCGATCGGCTACATCATCTGGCGCGAGGCAACGGGGCAGGGCCATTTCGGCGACACCGGCATGGCCGACGTTCTCTGGCTGTTGTCCTGCGGCATCGTCACGGCCGTGCCGTTGATGATCTATGCCAATGGCGCCAAGCTCCTGCGCCTCTCGACCATCGGCATCATGCAGTACATCGCGCCGACGATGATCTTTGTGATCGCCGTCTTCGTCTTCCACGAGCCCTTCGGCACGGCGAAGCTCATCGCCTTCGGCCTGATCTGGGCGGCGCTGGTGATCTACTCCGGCGCCATGCTGGCCGAAAGCCGGGCGCGCCGCGCCGCATTGCAGGCGAGCCCGGCCGAGTGATCTCGCCAACCGGCACAAACAAAAAAGGCGCGCCGGTCGGCGCGCCTTTTCGTTGCACGGGTGCTCGAAGGCTCAGAGCCTGGAGATGATCTCGGCCTCGCCGTCACGGCCGTTGCCGCCGCTGGCGGCCGCCAGGATGGTAGGCACGATGTCGACTGCGTCGTTTACGACGAGCGGCTGCACGAGGTGCGCCGTGTGGACGAAACCCTCCTCGCGCATGTGCTGCAGGAGGTCCATCATCGGCTTCCAGAAATTGTTGATGTTGCCGAACACCATCGGCTTGCGGTGACGGCCGAGCTGCGCCCAGGTCATGATCTCGACGATCTCTTCCAATGTGCCGATGCCGCCCGGCAGCGCCACGAACGCGTCGGCGCGTTCGAACATCGTATGCTTGCGCTCGTGCATGTCGGCCGTCACGATCAGCTCGTTCAGCTGGCCGAGCGAATGGCGGGTCGCTTCCTTGTCCATCAGGAATTCGGGGATGATCCCGGTGACTTCGCCGCCGTTGGAAAGCACGCCGCTGGCGACCGCTCCCATGATGCCGCGTGTACCGCCGCCATAGACGAGGCGCAGCCCGTGATCGGCGATGGATCGGCCGAGCGCGCGCCCGGCTTCCATGTAGGCGTTGTCGCGTCCCGGCTGTGAACCGCAATAGACGCAGATGGATCGAATCGTGCTGTTCTCGGTGTTCATGCCCCCAAAAAACATTGCAGCGCAGCATGGGTCAAGAAAAATGAGGGGAAACCCGGCTTTCTGTGGGTTGCCGCGGCTTGGGCTGCTTGTATGCCGAATCGCGAATCGCTAGCAATTTCAGTGATTGATTGAAGAAATCGGACGAGTTGCTTGCTGTTGCGCTATAATGACGGCGCAAGCCCGCACCGCAGGCCGATGAGAGGGCATGCGCGGAGCGTTGCTCCGCTCCGTGTGGAGAGTGGCATGATCAAAAATAAGGCCGGCTGGGTGGCCATTTCTGTCCTCGTGGCAGCAACAGCGTTGATGGTTTTCGTAATTCAACCGAACCTGCGTGGCGACGGCAAGAAGCCGGTGGGCGAGCAAGCGGCAGGCACCGCGACGCAGTCGACCGAAGCGGCGCCGGCGACCGGTGGCCCGCAGGCGACAACCGAAACCGCGAAGGTCGATGCTGCCCCGCAGCAGGCGCAGCCAAACGCCGACGCGGCGACCGTGGCCGATGCGCCCGCTACCGATCCCGCCATTCCCGGTTTCGACGTGCTGCGTGTCGAGCCCGACGGATCGACGGTGATCGCGGGCCATGCGCAACCGAATTCGAAGCTTGAGATCCTGAGCGGCGACACCGTGGTCGGCACCGCCGACGTCGGCGCCACCGGCGATTTTGCCGCGGTCTTCGACAATCCCCTTCCGGCAGGCGACCACCAGCTGACGCTGCGCAGCACCGGCGAAAACGGTTCGGTGAAGAGCTCCGAGGAGGTCGCGACCGTTTCCGTTCCCAAGGAGCCGTCCGGTCAGTTGCTCGCCATGGTCTCGAAGCCGGGTGCGGCGAGCCGGCTGATCACGACGCCGGATACGGCGGAGGGGGCAGCGGCTGCGGACGTCAAGCCGGCCGAGGTTGCTTCCGCAACGCCGCTGGCCGCCGATACGGCCACGGCGCCAGCCAGGCTTTCCGGCGTGCCCGGACTGCAGGTGAGCGCGGTCGAGATCGAGGGCAACAGGATGTTTGTCGCCGGTAGCGCCAAGCCCGGCGCCCTGGTTCGCGTCTATGCCGACGACAAGCTCGTTGGCGAAATGAAGGCCGACGACAAGGGCAACTTCGTCGTCGACGGCCAGATCGAGTTGGCGGTGGGCAGCCACATCATCCGGGCCGACATGCTGAACGAGGACGGCACCAAGGTCGTGATGCGCGCTTCGGTTCCCTTCGACCGCCCGGCAGGGTCGCAGGTTGCCGCGGTGGCACCTTCGAGCACGCCGTCCGCAACCGCGGGTCTCGATGGTCTGCGTGCGGAAGCTGGAAAGGCGTTGGCCCTGTTGAAGGGGCTCTATGCCAATGGCAAGGTGCCGAACGGCGAACAGCTTGCAGCGGCCCGCTCGGCGACTGAGATCGCCTTGAAGTCGCTTGCCGATTTCCGCCTCGCCGACAGTTCCGACCAGACGCTTACCACGTCCGCGGCGCGGGCTTCCAAGGCGGCCGCAAGCGCGCTCGCGGCGCTGAAGGCAGCACCTCAGGACGCATCGAGCATGGCGACGGCGCTTGCCAAGGTTGATGCAACGGTTGGTGCGGTTCTTGCCGAGCAGGGCAGCTCCACGCCGGCCTCAGCTGACAAGGCTCAGCTGAATGCCCCGGCTCCGGGCGAACTGGCAAAGGTGATGGGCGCAGGAAGCGCCGTTGCAAACGACGCTTCCGCGGCGCAACCCGTTACGGAAACCGCTGCGGCTGCGACGTCTTCCGACCAGCCGCAGACGCTTGAGCAGGCTCCCCTCAAGGAGAGCAAGAGCTCGGTGATCATCCGCCGCGGTGACACGCTTTGGCAGATCTCTCGCCGGGTCTATGGCGCGGGCCTGCGCTACACCACGATCTATCTGGCCAACCAGGATCAGATCGAGGATCCGGACCGCATTCGCCCGGGCCAGATCTTCGGCGTGCCGGACAAGGCGCTGCCGGACGAAGAATCGCGGGAAATTCACAAGAAGCACATGAAACACGAGCAATAAGCAGCCGATCGGCGGCCGCCGACATTGCGGCGGCTGCAGCGGATGCCTATCTCCCGACCTACAGCGCCGCGTGTCCTATCAGACGCGCAAAGGTCGCTGTAGCGCTTTGAATCGCGCATGTTTTTTCCTTTGATCGGCTACGATTAAAGGAAACATGCAAAGGGCGGCGCCTTCGAAAGGGCGCCGCTTTTCATTGAACGGTGATGACGGCGCTGCAGGTCTTCGTTTACAGGGAAGGCCCGGCGCAGAGCTTGAGCGGGCGTCAGCCCGCAGCGCGCAAACGTAAGAGCGGATCAGAACGTGGCACCCCAGAAAAAAACCGTTTCGGCCGACACCAGCAATCCCTTGCATACGATCGCCAATCTCTGGCCCTACATGTGGCCGTCGGACAGGGCCGATCTCAAGCTTCGGGTGATCTGGGCGACGGTCATTCTGATCATCGCCAAGGTCGTGCTGATCCTCGTTCCCTATTCCTTCAAATGGGCAACCGATGCGCTGAACGGCAAGCCGGA
This sequence comes from Ensifer adhaerens, assembly GCF_002007205.1. Taxonomy (GTDB): domain Bacteria; phylum Pseudomonadota; class Alphaproteobacteria; order Rhizobiales; family Rhizobiaceae; genus Ensifer; species Ensifer adhaerens_D. The sequence continues at coordinate 1,720,328 of NZ_LAZS01000005.1, read as the reverse complement.
TGTCCTGGGCTTTCTGCCCGTGTTCATGACCGGCGCGGTTATGCTGGTGCTTGCCTACAACCTTGCGCGTCTTTTGCAGGCCGGCTTGAACCAGCTGCGCGATGCGCTGTTTGCAAGCGTCGGTCAGCACGCGGTCCGGCAACTGGCCTACAGGACCTTTGTGCACATGCACCAGCTGTCGCTGCGCTTCCATCTGGAGCGGCGCACCGGTGGGCTTTCTCGCGTCATCGAGCGCGGCACCAAGGGCATCGAGACGATCGTCCGTTTCACCATCCTCAACAGCGTGCCGACCCTGATCGAATTCCTGCTGACGGCAGTGATTTTCTGGTGGGGCTACGGCTTCAGCTATCTCTTCGTCACCGCCGTTACCGTCTGGCTCTACATCTGGTTTACCGTTCGCGCTAGCGACTGGCGCATCGCCATCCGCCGCTCGATGAACGACAGCGACACCGACGCCAACACCAAGGCGATCGACTCGCTGCTGAACTTCGAGACAGTGAAATATTTCGGCAACGAGGAGATGGAAGCCCGTCGCTTCGACAAGTCCATGGAACGCTATGAGGCGGCGGCGACCCAGGTCTGGACGTCGCTCGGCTGGCTCAACTTCGGCCAGGCGCTGATCTTCGGCGCTGGCACCGCGGTCATGATGATCATGTCGGCGCTTGCCGTTCAGCGCGGCGAACAGACGCTGGGTGACTTCGTCTTCATCAACGCCATGCTGATCCAGCTCGCCATCCCGCTCAATTTCATCGGCTTCGTCTACCGCGAAATCCGTCAGGGGCTCACCGACATCGAGCATATGTTCGACCTGCTCGACGTGCGCGCCGAAGTGGTGGATCGCCCGGATGCGAGCGAACTTGTCATCGGCAAGGGCGCCATCGCCTTCAAGGATGTGCATTTCGCCTATGATGCGGCGCGTCCGATCCTGAAGGGCATCACTTTCGAAGTGCCGGCCGGCAAGACGGTCGCCGTGGTCGGCCCCTCCGGTGCCGGCAAGTCGACACTCTCGCGGCTGCTCTATCGCTTCTACGATGTGCAGGAAGGGGCGATCACCGTCGACGGCCAGGACGTGCGCACAGTAACCCAGAAGAGCCTACGCTCGGTCATCGGCATGGTGCCGCAGGACACGGTGCTGTTTAACGACACGATCGCCTACAACATCCGCTACGGTCGCGTCTCGGCCAGCGAGGCCGAAATCGAGGCGGCGGCCGAAGCCGCGCAGATCGCCGAGTTCATTCGCACCCTGCCAGAGGGCTTCCAGGCGATGGTCGGCGAGCGTGGCCTGAAGCTTTCCGGCGGCGAGAAGCAGCGCGTCGCGATTGCCCGCACGATCCTGAAAGCCCCGCCTATTCTGATCCTCGACGAGGCGACATCGGCGCTGGACACGCGCACGGAGCAGGAGATCCAGTCGGCGCTCGACGTCGTCTCGCGCAACCGCACGACGCTGGTCATCGCGCACCGCCTTTCGACCGTCATCAACGCCGACGAGATCATCGTGCTCAAGGACGGCGTCATCGCCGAGCGCGGCACCCATGGCGAACTGATCGATCGCGACGGCCTCTATGCGTCGATGTGGAGCCGCCAGCGCGAAGCGACGCAGGCGGAAGAGCAATTGAAGCGGGTGCGCGAAAGCGACGATCTCGGCATCGTCACCCGCGGTGAGCCGGCGGTCTAATGGTGTTTGTTTCTTTGCTGAGCGCGACGCGTTTTGTCGCTGTCGGGCGGGCGACGTTGCCCGCCGGGGCAATTCGCGCTAGTTCACATCCCACGGAAAATCTGGAGTAGAGTTCATGAGCCTGGTCAATACGATCCGCAACACACTCGTCCCGGTACACAAGGAAGGCTATCGCTTCGTCGCGATCTTCTTCGTCGTGTCGCTGGTGCTGGGCTTCCTGTGGGAGCCGTTGATGTGGATCGGCTTCGTGCTGACCGCCTGGTGCGCCTACTTCTTCCGCGATCCTGAACGCATGACGCCGATCGATGACGACCTGGTGATCAGCCCGGCCGACGGTCGCGTTTCGTCGATCGCGACCGTGATGCCGCCCGAGGAGCTGAACCTCGGCTCCGAGCCGATGCTGCGCATCTCGGTGTTCATGAATGTCTTCAACTGCCATGTGAACCGCGCGCCGATGGCAGGTACGATCTCCCGTGTCGCCTATCGCGCCGGCCAGTTCGTCAACGCCGAACTCGACAAGGCGAGCCACGAGAACGAGCGCAACGGTCTGGTGATCGAGACAAAACATGGCCCGATCGGTGTCGTCCAGATCGCCGGCCTCGTTGCCCGCCGCATCCTTTGCTGGAAGTATGAAAACAACGCGCTGGAGGCCGGCGAACGTTTCGGCCTGATCCGCTTCGGCTCGCGTCTCGACGTGTTCCTGCCGGAAGGCACCGAGCCGCGTGTGAGCGTCGGCCAGACGGCCGTTGCGGGCGAAACCGTGCTCGCCGAATTCGGCTCGGCCAAGGGCCCGGTCATCAGCCGTCGCGCATAAGGAGTGTCCATGGAAGGCTCTGAACAGGAAAAACCGATCGAAACGCCGCAGGCGGCAGACGACGCCAACGGCTCGAGCGACACCGCGCGCGGCCCGCGGCTACGCGAAATCCCGCTGCGGCTGATGATCCCGAACCTGATTACCGTGCTCGCGATCTGCGCCGGTCTTTCGGGCATTCGGCTCGCCTTTGAAAACCGCATCGAGCTTGCCGTTGCCATGGTGCTGCTCGCCGCTTTTCTCGACGGCATCGACGGCCGCGTCGCTCGCGCGCTGAAGGCGACGTCGAATTTCGGCGGCCAGATGGACTCGCTCGCCGATATCATCAACTTCGGCGTTGCACCGGCCCTCGTGCTCTACGTCTTCATCCTCGACCAGGCGCGTTCGATCGGCTGGATCGCGGCGCTGATCTACGCGATTGCGATGGGTCTGAGGCTCGCCCGCTTCAACGTGATGGCGGAACGCCAGGTCAAGGCGTCCTGGCAGTCGGAATACTTCGTCGGGGTGCCGGCGCCCGCAGGCGCCATGCTGGTGTTGCTGCCGGTCTATCTCGGCCTGCTGGGCCTGGCGCCGGAACGCACCTTTGCGCTGATTGCATCCGCCTACACGGTGCTGATCGCCTTCCTGCTCGTCAGCCGTCTGCCGGTCTGGTCGGGCAAATCGGAAAACAGCCGCGTGCGCCGCGATCTCGTGCTGCCGGCCATCCTCGGTGTCGTCTTCTACGTCGCGACGCTGATGACCTATACCTGGGAGACGATGGCGGTGACGGCGCTTGGCTATCTGATCACGCTGCCCTTCGGCGCGCGCTCCTGGCAGCGCAAGTATGGCGGCGACTGGCCGGTGCACCCGTCGACGGGCGGTGACGGGCTGCCTGGAGACAAGGACTGATCCTGATCCCGTGTCGTATGCAAAAGAAAAGGCCACCGTGGTGACACGGTGGCCTTTCTGTTTGGGCAATGGACGAGAAGCTATTCCGGCATCCGGTAGTCGACAATCTTGTCTTCGCGAACGATGTAGAGCTTGCCGGTCTCGGTCTGGTCCGGGCCGACGAGCGGCAGCAGCTTGGCCGCGACTTCGGACGGATGCGGCACGGTCTCCGGATCCTCGCCCGGCATCGCCTGGGCGCGCATGGCGGTGCGGGTGGCACCGGGGTCGACCGAGAGGATGCGCAGCGGCAGGCGCTGCGTTTCGCCAGCCCAGGTGCGGGCCAGTGCCTCGACGGCAGCCTTCGACGCGGAGTAGGGGCCCCAGAAGGGCTTGCACTTGTGGGCGGCGCTCGACGACAGGATCAGCGCGCGGCCCGCGTCCGACTTGATCAGCAGCGGCTCCAGCGAGCGGATCAGCCGCCAGGTGGCGTTGACGTTGATGTTCATCACCTTGTCGAACACCTTCGCCTCGACATGGCCGATCGGCGAGATCGTGCCGAGCACGCCGGCATTGGCAACGAGGATGTCGAGCTTGCCCCAGCGCTCGTTGATCGCGCCGCCGAGCTTGTCGATCGCCGCCATGTCGGCGAGATCGAAGGGCACCAGCGTCGCCGACCCGCCCGCCGCCTTGATCGCGTCGTCGAGCTCCTCGAGCCCGCCGACCGTGCGCGCGCAGGCGACGACATGAGCACCGGCCTTGGCCAGTTCGAGAGCGGTGAAATAGCCGATACCGCGCGATGCGCCGGTGACCACGGCCACCCGGCCTTTGAGATCGATCGTCATTTTAGTGTCTGATTATCCGTTGCTGGCGAGAACCGAGAGTTTGCGGACATTGCTGGCGCCTTCCTGGTCGAGGAGGCGGGTCGGATAGTCCCCGGTGAAATAGTGGTCGGTGAACTGCGGCGACTTCGGATCGCGCTTCTCGCCGCCGACCGCCTCATAAAGGCCGTCGATCGACAGGAACTCGAGCGAGTCTGCGCCGATGTAGCGGCACATGGAGGCAAGGTCGGCATGCTGGTTGGCCAGCAGCTTGTCACGGTCCGGCGTGTCGATGCCATAGAAGTCCGGATGGAAGATCATCGGGCTCGCGACGCGCACATGCACCTCCTTGGCGCCTGCGTCGCGCATCATCTGAACGATCTTCACCGACGTCGTGCCGCGCACGATCGAATCGTCGACGAGGATGATGCGTTTCCCCTCAATCATCGCACGGTTGGCTGAATGCTTCAGTTTGACGCCGAAAGCACGAATCTGCTGCGTCGGCTCGATGAAGGTGCGGCCGACATAGTGGTTGCGGATGATACCGTATTCGAACGGAATGCCGCTCTGCTGGGCATAGCCAAGCGCTGCCGGTGTGCCGCCGTCCGGCACGGGGACGACCACGTCGGCCTCGACGGGCGCTTCCTTAGCGAGGTTGATGCCCATGTTCTTGCGCGACACATAGATGCTGCGGCCGCCGACGACCGAATCCGGCCGGGCGAAATAGACATATTCGAACAGGCAGAGGCGCTCGGGCTGCGAAACCTCCGGCTTGCGCGCATCGATGGTGATCGAGCCGTCGGGCTGGATTTCGCAGATGATGACTTCGCCGTTCTCGACGTCGCGGACATAGGTCGCACCGATGATGTCGAGTGCGCAGGTCTCCGAGCAGAAGATCGGCTTGCCGTCGAGTTCGCCCATGACGAGCGGTCGGATGCCGATCGGGTCGCGTGCGGCGATCAGCTTCGTGCGCGTCATCGCCAGCATCGAATAGCCGCCTTCCATCTGGCGGATGGCGTCGATGAAACGGTCGGAGGACGAGGCCTGCTTGGAACGGGCGATCAGGTGCAGGACGACTTCGGTGTCGGAGGTCGACTGGCAGATGGCGCCGTCGGCGATCAGTTGCCGGCGAAGCGTGAGGCCGTTGGTGAAGTTGCCGTTATGGGCAACGGCAATGCCGCCGACTTCGAGCTCGGCAAAGAGCGGCTGCACGTTGCGCAGCGCCACTTCGCCGGTTGTCGAGTAGCGGGTGTGGCCGATCGACATGAAGCCCGGCAGTTTCGCGAGCGTCGCGGGGTCGGTGTAGTGGTCGCCGACGAGGCCCATGCGCTTTTCGGTGCAGAACTGCTTGCCGTCGAAGGTGACGATGCCGGCTGCTTCCTGGCCGCGATGCTGAAGCGCGTGCAGGCCGAGTGCGGTCAACGCCGCAGCGTCCGAGTGCCCCAATATGCCGAAGACGCCGCACTCTTCGTGCAGTTCGTCGCCTTCGAGTTCATCGTGGATTTCGATGGATCTGAGATCGGTCATCACAGTCGCCTTTGCTCCGTGCCGGTGCGCATATCGTGATCAGGCCCGCAGTCTTCAAGCGATCTTAGCTGAAAACGGCTGCAAGCGTTATTCCCCAAAAGGACAAAGCCCGCGGGGCGGGCTTTGTCGGCAAATCGTTCCTGTCTCAGCCGCTGGTGGCCGGGGCGTCGTCGGCGGGCGCCTGGTCAGGCGTCGTCGCAGGTGCCTGGCCGGGCGTCGTTGCCGGCGCTTCGCCTTCGCCTTCGCCGGTCGTGTCCTTGCCGCGCAGGCGGTCGAGAATGGTGGCGTCGGCCTCTTCCGGCAACAGCGCAATCAGCTTGTTGCCGAGATTGTCGAGCAGCGGCTTCGACTTGGCCTGGGTGACCCAGGTCGGCTGCTGCTGCGGCGCGACCAGCCAGTTGAAGAACAGCATGGCGACGACCACCAGCAGGATGCCGCGGGCAGCCCCGAACAGGAAGCCGAGCGTGCGGTCGAGCGCACCGATGCGGCTGTCGATGATGAAATCGGCAATCCGCATGGTGATGAAGGAGATGATGATCAGCGCGATCAGGAAGATCACCGCGGCAGATCCGATCAGCGCGACCGTGTCGCTGTTGGTGTACTGCTTCGCATAGGGCAGGAGATGCGGGTAGAGGAAGTAGGCGGCAGCTGCCGCGCCCACCCAGCTCGCGACCGAAAGCACCTCGCGCGAGAAGCCTCGGACCATGGCCAGAATTGCGGAAAACAGGGCGACGCCGAGAACGATACCGTCGAGAATTGTAATGGGCATTTTGTCCTTACTCCGGACCCGGTTCGTCCGGGTCTCCTCAAGCCTATCCGCCATCGGCCCTGTGTCAGGGCATTTGCAGCCTGCTTGCAGCCCTAAAAAGGGCCGTCTGCGGCATCCGCATCGTCAGTCTTCGTCCTCCGCCGGTCTCAGCGCGTTTCGCGAACCCGCGATGCGCGCCACCAGATCGGGCAGGCTTTCCATCTCGCTCCAGCGGCCATTGCCGTTTTTCGGCAGTTCGGTCGAAGCGGACGGCAGGACCGCCTGCGAGAACCCGAGCTTCTCGGCTTCCTTAAGGCGTTGTGCGGTATGCGCAACCGGCCGGATGGCACCCGACAAGCTGACTTCGCCGAAATAGACGCAATCCGCCGGAAGGGCAAGCCCGGCAAGCGATGAAACCAGTGCGGAAGCCACAGCTAGATCGGCTGCGGGCTCCGATATGCGGTAGCCGCCGGCAATGTTGAGATAGACATCGTGCTGGCCGAGCCGCACGCCGCAATGGGCCTCGAGCACGGCAAGGATCATCGACAGGCGGGCGGAGTCCCAGCCGACGATGGCGCGTCTGGGCGTGCCGAGCGAGGTGGGCGCGACCAGCGCCTGCACTTCGACGAGAACGGGACGGGTGCCTTCCATGCCGGCAAAGACGGCGGCCCCAGGCGATTTTTCATTACGCTCGCCGAGAAACAGTTCCGACGGGTTGGCGACCTCGCGCAGACCCTTGTCCGACATTTCGAAGACGCCGATCTCGTCGGTCGGGCCGAAGCGGTTCTTGACCGTGCGCAGGATGCGGTAGTGATGGCCGCGGTCGCCCTCGAAATAGAGCACGGCATCGACCATGTGCTCGACGACGCGGGGACCTGCGATCTGGCCTTCCTTGGTGACGTGGCCGACGAGCACGACGGCGGTTCCGGTCTGCTTGGCGAAGCGGATCATCGCCTGCACGCCGGTGCGGACCTGGGTGACCGTGCCGGGCGCCGAATCGACGATGTCGCTCCAGAGCGTCTGGATCGAATCGATGATCACGAGGTCGGGGCGCTTGCCTTCCGATAGCGTTGCCAGGATGTCCTCGACATTGGTCTCGGCGGCCAGCAGCACGTCGCTGTCGGCAGCCCCCAGCCGTTGGGCGCGAAGACGCACCTGCGCCACGGCCTCTTCGCCCGAGACATAGATGACGCGGTGGTTGCGGCGCGAAAGTGCTGCGGCTGCCTGCATCAGCACCGTCGACTTGCCGATGCCGGGATCACCGCCGACGAGCAGCGCCGAGCCGCGCACGAAGCCGCCGCCGGTCACCCGGTCGAGTTCCGAAATCCCGGTCTGGATCCGCGGCGCGTCTTCGATTTCGCCCGAGAGAGTGGTCAGCGCCACCGGGCGTCCTTTCTTCGGCGCGCGCGATGGGCCGCCGCCGATGCCCGCTGTCGGATTGTCCTCGATGATCGTGTTCCACTCGCCGCAACCCTCGCATTTCCCCACCCAGCGGGTGTGGACGGTGCCGCAGTTCTGGCAGATGAATTGGGTACGCGCTTTCGCCATCGGCATCGACTTTCGGAATGTGAGACCGCCGACGTCGCGATGGACGTCGGCGGCAAAGAATCACCTGTGTCGTCACATAATGCCGCGAAACGCGGAACAAAAGGTGAATTTCAGCGAGAATGACCGAAAAATGATCGGGAGGAGCGCATCAGACGGTGTCGACATAGTGCCTGACATAGCGGCGGCCGAGGCTGGTCAGCATCTCGTAGCCGATCGTCCCGCCGGCGCGCGCGACATCGTCGATGGCGATGTGCCGGCCGAAGAGCTCGATGTAATCGCCCGGTCGTACCGCGCTTTCGGGAAGATCCGTGACGTCGAAGAGACTGAGGTCCATGGTGACGCGCCCGACATGCGGGACTTTATGGCCGTGTAGGAAGCCGAAGGCCCCTGATGGCTTTGCCTGTCTGAGTGTGACGCCACCGCCGGAGACCGAGCGGTGATAGCCATCGGCGTAGCCGACTGCGACCGTGGCGATGCGGCTGTCGCGGTCGAAGCGGGCGGAGGCGCCGTAGCTCGCCGTGCCGCCGGCCGCCACGTCGCGCACCTGGATGATCCGTGCTTCGGCGGTTACCACCGGCTTCATCGGGTTGCGGACGTCGTTCACCGCCTCGCCGCCATAGACGGCGATGCCCGGTCGGGTCAGGTCGAAGTGGTAGTCGGGCCCGAGGAAGACGCCGCCGGAGTTGGCAAGGCTGGCGTCGACCCCTTCATAGGCAGCCGTCGCCTCGTGGAAGCGACGGAGTTGAAGGCCATTCAGCCGATGGTCGGGATCGTCGGCGCTGACGAGATGACTCATGATCAGCACCGGCGAAAAGCTTGCCGGCCGCGCCGGATCGGTCGCCAGCGCAAGGGCATGCTCGACAGAGAGGCCCAGGCGGTTCATGCCGGTATCGACATGCAGAACGCAGGGGTGGTCGCCCCGCTCGGAAAGAGCGGCCATGAAAACGGCGAGCTGTTCGTCCGAATTGATGACCGGCACGAGATCGTTGTCGAAAAACAGCGCCTCGTTGCCCGGCCACATGCCGGCGAGAATGTAGATCCGTCCATCTGGCGCAAGCGGACGGAGTGCCGCACCTTCCTCGGCATTGGCGACAAAGAAATCACGGGCGCCGGCCGCATAGAGGGCAGGGGCCGCCTGCGCGATGCCGATGCCATAGGCATCCGCCTTGAGCACGGCTGCGGCACGCGCCTTGCCGGAGCGTTTGTTCATTGCCCGCCAGTTATCGACAAGCGCGCCAAGATCGATCGTGAGCCGGTTGGAAGCGGAAAGGAATTCTGGACGGAGCATGCCGGGCACTCTGCGTGGATGATCCAGGATCAATACAGCCAAGCGGAGAGCGCTGCAAATGCCTGCCTGTCGCACCGACTGAAGGCGCCGCGGCTCTGAACGAGCACTTTTGTGCAAGACGCGGGCGCGTGGCATCACTATTCTCTCCCCATGCAGACGATTTCGCAGGAAGAAGCCATCGATGTCATGCCGATAGAGGGCGCCGAGCGCACGCGCTTCTGGCGGGATTCCCGCTTCATGGGCATGGAATGTCTGACGGCGACCTTCATCACCCATGAATTTGCTCCGCATGCGCACGAAACCTTCAGCATCGGCGCCATCGAGGCCGGCTCGCAGATCAGCAAGATCAAGGGCGAGCGCTCGGAGGCAGGCCCCGGATACTTCTATCTCATCAACCCCGATGAAATTCACGACGGTCATCCGGGCGGCAGCGGCTATCGCTATCGCATGGTCTATCCGAGCGCCGAACTGCTGGTGAACATCATCGAGGATGTCACCGGACGCGCTTTCAAGGGCACGCCGTCCTTTTCCAGGCGGGTGCTGCAGGCGCCGGACCTGGCTCTTTCCTTCCATCGGGCCCACCGCACGCTCGAAGTGTCGGGGGCGACGCTCGAGGCGGAGGAAAAAATGTTCGCCGTGCTTGCCGCGATGTTCGAGCGCCACGGCAGCACGATCATCGCGCCGATCGAGACGCGGGAGCATTCGGCCGTGCACCGGGCGCGCGACTATCTGATGGAGAACTACGCCGAGGATGTCGGGCTCGAGGAACTGGCGAAAGTCGCAGGCCTCAGCCGCGCCCATCTGATCCGCGCCTTCCGCAAGGAGTTCCATATCACCCCGCACGCCTTCCTCACCGACAAGCGTGTGCGGGCGGCCAAGGCGCTGTTGCGTCACGGCTGGTCGGCTGTGGATGCGGCCTATCAATGCGGCTTCGCCGACCAGGCGCATTTCAGCCGCCATTTCAAGGCACGCACCGGCGTCACCCCCGGAGCCTTCCGCGCCGGCTGATCACTTTCGTTCAAGACGACCTCCAGCCCAGCACTTAGAACAGTTGAGCTTTGCGATCGCGCGCCCAGGACGACGGGCGGCGCGTCGTGCCAATGGAGACGTGGACGTTGCAGGATAGAAGTGCATTGCAGGAATTCCGGGCCGCGGCGATCGCCATGACGCCGCTGATCGTCGCGGTCATGCCGATCGGCCTCGTGTTCGGTGCGGTGGCGGCGAGCAAGGGACTTGCGCCGGCCGAGGTGGCGCTGATGAGCGCGCTGGTCTTTGCCGGCGGGTCCCAGTTCGTCGCGATGGACATCTGGACGCATCCGGCGTCCTGGGCCGCCCTCGGTTTTTCGGCCCTGCTCGTTAACATCCGCCATGTGCTGATGAGCGCCTCTATCGGCGGCAAGCTCGACAATTTCACCGGACCGGCGCGCTATGCGTCGATGCTGCTTCTGGCCGACGAAATCTGGGCCATGGCCGAGATGCGGGCGAGCAACGGCAAGCTGACACCTGCCTGGTACGCGGGCCTTGCGGTGCCGTTCTACTGCGTCTGGGTGCTGACGAGCCTTTCAGGCGCGCTGCTCGGAGCGTTTCTGGGGGATCCGAAGGTCACGGGTCTCGATTTTGCGTTCCCCGCCGTCTTCATCGTGCTGGTCATGGGCTTCTGGAAGGGGCGCGAGACGGGTGCCGTTCTGGCCGCAAGCGCTTTTGCCGCCGTGCTCACCCATCAATTGCTGCCGGGGGTCTGGTATATCGCTGCCGGGGCTGCGGCCGGGGTCGTGGTCGCGCTCCTCTCGGGCGCACGCAAGGAGGCCCATGCATGATCGTCGATCTCAACACACTGCTCGCGATCCTTGCCATGGCGGTCGCGACGATCGCAACCCGCATCGGCGGCCTCGTGCTGATCCGCTACGTGACGATCGGGGAAAACCAGAAGCGCGCGCTGGAAGCCATCCCGCCGGCAGTGCTGATGGCGGTCATCGCGCCGACGGCTTTCGTGACCGGCCCGGCGGAAACGATTGCAGCTGCCGCGACGGCTGTGGCCGCCATGCGGCTTCCGCTCTTGGCGTCTGTCGCCGTCGGTGTCGTCTCGGTGGCGCTGCTGCGCCTCGTGCTCTGAGATGCTGGTGCTGGCGCGGCGCGCTTCAGCGAAAAGGCACGTGCCATTTGAAATTGAGAGCGGGCTGGGAAACCGCAAACATTTTTCCCAGCCCGCTCCGGCCGCCCCCACGGAACTCTGAGCAATCCCAGGAAAAGTGTGAAACGGTTTTCCGTCCGGAATTGCGTTCTTCAAAGTGATGGATTGTTTCGCTGTCTCGACGAAACAATGAAACAGTCTAGTGTTCTTCGTACTGGGTGAAGGATGGATCGGCGAGATCGGTGAAGCGGGTGAATTCCGACTGGAACGCGAGCTTCACGGTGCCGGTCGGTCCGTGACGCTGCTTGGCGATGATCACGTCGGCCGTGCCCTTCACCTGCTCCATCTTCATCTTCCACTCTTCGTATTTTGGGTCGAACTCGTCGCGCGGCTCCAGGTTCTTCACGTAGTATTCCTCACGGAACACGAAAAGCACGACGTCGGCGTCCTGCTCGATCGAGCCCGATTCACGAAGGTCGGAGAGCTGCGGCCGCTTGTCTTCGCGGCTTTCGACGCCACGGGAGAGCTGCGAGAGCGCGATGATCGGAACGTTGAGTTCCTTGCCGAGCGCCTTGAGGCCGGTGGTGATCTGGGTAATTTCCTGCACGCGGTTGTCGCTGGATTTGCCCGAGCCGGTCATGAGCTGAATATAGTCCACCACCAGGCAGTCGAGGCCGCGCTGGCGCTTCAGGCGCCGGGCGCGGGCGGAAAGCTGGGCGATCGAGATACCGCCGGTCTGGTCGATATAGAGCGGCACCTTCTGCATCATCTGCGAGCAGGCGACGAGCTTTTCGAAATCGGCCTCGGAAATGTCGCCGCGGCGGATCTTCGACGAGGAGACTTCGGTCTGCTCGGAAATGATACGGGTGGCGAGCTGTTCGGACGACATTTCGAGCGAGTAGAAGCCGACGACGCCGCCATTTTTCGCCTTGAACGAACCGTCGGCCTGAACTTCGGGCTCGTAGGCCGCAGCGATGTTGTAGGCGATGTTGGTGGCAAGCGAGGTCTTGCCCATGCCCGGACGTCCAGCAAGCACGATCAAGTCCGAACGCTGCAGGCCGCCCATGCGGCCGTCGAGCGAATGAATGCCGGTGGAAATGCCCGAGAGGCTGCCGTCACGCTCGAAGGCCGCACCCGCCATGTCGATCGCCAGCGCCACGGCGTCGTTGAACGACTGGAAGCCGCCGTCGTAGCGGCCGGTTTCGGCAAGTTCGAACAGACGACGTTCGGCATCCTCGATCTGGCCCTGAGGGGGCATGTCGAGCGGCGCGTCATAGGCGATGTTGACCATGTCCTCGCCGATGGTGATCAGCGAACGGCGCAGCGCGAGATCATAGATCGCCCGGCCATAGTCTTCCGCGTTGATGATCGAGACGGCGGCGCCGGCAAGGCGCGCAAGGTAGGTCGCGACGGTCACGTCGCCGACCTTCTCGTCGGCCTTGAGGAAGGTCTTGATGGTGACCGGGTTCGCCATCTTGCCCATGCGGATGATGTCGCCGGCAACCTCGTAGATCTTGCGGTGCAGCGGCTCGTGCAGATGCACCGGCTTCAGGAAGTCCGAGACGCGGTAGTAGGCGTCGTTGTTGACGAGGATCGCGCCAAGCAGCGCCTGCTCGGCCTCGAGGTTGTTCGGGGCCTCGCGGTAGTGCTGGTCCGCCTGATCCTTGCCGATAGGGGATAGCTTTCGCGACGCTTCGTTCATTCGTTTATCTCTGCCTCTGTCTGGTGTGGCATCGGTTTGCGTTTTAGCGCGGGCCGGGTCAAGTGCACGGGGGACACAGTCGCGGAGCGACGTCACCGCGCCCGGCGCTGTTCCCGTTGTTCGACTGATCCACAGGCGGGGGTTCGCAAATGCGCGGATTATGCCGTCGTCACAATTTTGGTCATTGACGCCGCGAATCAACCGAACCTTCCCGACGAAGCGAAGTGTAGCGCCGTCCTTTCCCGCCTCAAAATCCCGATCTTGAAAATCCCCCGCATTTGGATTAGATAGAGGCAATATAATTAGCATGCTAGTAATATGGAAAAGATACCATGTATCAACCCGTCGTGAACCGCGAACTCTTCGATGCCCTGTCGCTGGTCAATCGCAAGCTGCGAGCCGTGTTCGATGCGCGGGTGAAGGAGAGGGGGCTGACCTTGTCGCGCGCCCGCGCGCTCTTTGCCTTGACGAAGAAGGATGGGCTTAACCAGCGGGAGCTTGCGGACGAACTCGACATCGAGACCCCGACACTGGTGCGCCTGCTCGACGGCATGGAGAAGCAGGGCTTCATCGAGCGGCGGGTCGAGGTCTCCGATCGGCGCGCCAAGCAGATCCACATGACCGAACTCGGCCGCACCGTCGCCGACGAAATCCTCAGGCTTGCCGACGAGATCCGGGCCGAAGTGCTGCAAGGCGTCGATGCGGACGAACTTGTCGTGACGCGGCGCGTGATTCGGGCGATCGCCGACAATGTTCAGTCGCTGGCGCGGGAGTGACGGCGATGGGCGCAGTCGCGACGGCCGCCGCAAACGACAACCGGCTTGGGTCAGAGCCCGAGGCGGCTGACGAGGACCAAGGAGAAACCGCCATTGCGCCGGAACCGACGCCGGCGCCCGCGTCGGCCCCTGTAGACAAAGGCCTGTTGCTTTCGGCGGTCTATGTCCTGGGCTCCGTACTCCTGTTCCTGACGCAGGGGCTCGGCATGAACCTGGCGCTTGCCAACCTCACGCAGGTCCAGGGTTCTCTGTCGGCGACTTCCGTCGAGGCCGGCTGGCTCTCGGCGGCCTACATGGCGCCGAATGTCAGCCTGTCGATCGCGCTTGTGAAGATCCGCGCCCAATACGGGCTGCGCCGTTTCGCCGAAATCAGCATCGCTGGTTTCGTCCTCGTATCGCTGATGAACGTCTTCGTCTCCGATCTGCATTCGGCGATCGTCGTGCGCTTCATCAGCGGCATTGCCGCAGCGCCGATGTCGACGCTCGGTTTTCTCTATATGCTCGAAGCCTTTCCGCCGGCGCGTAAGCTGACGGTCGGTCTGGCGCTGGCGCTCACCTGCACGACGATCTCCGCGCCGGTCACCCGCCTGATCTCGCCGACCTTGATCGAATACGGCCAGTGGCATGCGCTCTATACGCTGGAGATGGCGCTGGCACTGATCGCGCTGCCGATCATCTACCTGCTGCCGCTGACGCCGGTGCCGCATGCCAAGGTCATCCAGCGCATGGACATCCTGAGTTACCTGCTCGTCGCGGTCGCCTTCGGTTGCCTCGCCGTGGTCCTGACCATGGGGCGCCTCTACTGGTGGTTCGAGGCGCCCTGGCTCGGCGTCCTGCTGGTCGTCTCGATCGCGACGCTGACGACCGCGGTGTTGATCGAGCTTCATCGCCCGGTGCCGTTGATCGACGTGCGCTGGATCGCTTCCAAGGAGATCGTGCACTTTGCCGCCGTTCTCTTGATTTTCCGCCTGGTGGCCTCCGAACAATCGACTGTTGCTGCGAACTTCTACCAGCAGCTCGGTCTCCAGTTCGAGCAGGTCGCGACCCTCTATTGGATCATACTTGCTGCGGCGATCGGCGGCGGTCTGCTTTGCGCCGCGCTGATGAACCCTGAACATGCGGAGCGTGTGCATATTCTGGCACTCGGCCTCTTGGCGACCGGCGCCTACATGGATAGCCAGGCGACCAGCCTGACGCGGCCGGAGCAGATGTATCTGAGCCAGGCCATGATTGCGTCCGGAACGGCACTCTTCCTGCCGCCGGCCATGGCGCGCGGCTTCAAGGCGGCACTCGCCAAGGGGCCGAGCTATATCCTCAGCTTCATCGTGATCTTCCTCTTTACCCAAAGCATCGGCAGCCTGATCGGCTCCGCCGCCTTCGGCACCTTCGTCACGATCCGCGAAAAGTTTCATTCCAACATTCTCGCCGAACAGATCGTGCTCTCGAACCCGCTGGTTGCCCAGCGCGTCAACCAGCTTTCCGCCGCCTACGCCAAGGTGATGGGCGACAAGACCCTGCTCGGCGGCGAGGGGACCGTGCTGCTGTCGCAGCAGGTGACCCGCGAAGCTTACATCCTCGCTTACAACGACGCCTTCCTGCTGGCCTCGGCGGTCGCGCTTTTCGCGCTCGCCGGGCTGCTGCTGCACATCTTCTACAACTGGCTCAGGCAGAGATTGTCCGCTCCTGCGCCGATGCCGGCCACCTGATTGACAGAGTAGACGACCATGTTGAAATCCCTGCGCTCGCCCACGAGCATCATCGTTCTTCTCGCCGGCATCGCCGGTATCGCCCTTGTGCTCTACGCCTGGCGGCTGCCGCCGTTCCACAGTTCGGTGGAATCGACCGAGAATGCCTATGTGCGCGGCTTTGTAACGATCATGAGCCCGCAGCTTGCGGGCTATGTCGCCGACGTTCCGGTGCATGACTACGAGACGGTCAAGGCCGGGCAACTGCTGGTGAAGATCGACGACCGTATCTATGCGCAGAAACTGGCGCAGGCCGAAGCGACACTTGCCGGGCAGAAGGCCGCACTTGCCAACTCCTTTCAGCAGGAGCTTTCCGCCAAGGCCGGCATCGCCGCCAGCCAGGCGCAGCTCGATAGCGCCAAGGCCGCCTTCTACCGGGCGCGTGCGACCTGGGACCGTATCCGCCCGCTCGCGGACAAAGGCGTTTCGACCCGCAGCGACGCCGATCAGGCGCGTGCGGGCTTCGAGCAGGCCGACGCTGCCGTGAGCCAGGCAGAGGCCGGGCTGGAGGTGTCAAAGCAGGCGCTGGCGACGACGCTCGGCGCGCGTGCCGGATTGCAAGCCGCGGTGAGCGGGGCGGAAGCGGCCGTCGAACTCGCGCGAATCGATCTCGACAACACCCGCATCGTCGCGCCGCGGGACGGCCGTCTCGGTGAGATTGGCGCGCGGATCGGTCAATATGTGACGGCCGGCTCGCAACTCCTGGCGCTGGTGCCGAACGACGTCTGGGTCGTCGCCAATTTCAAGGAAACGCAGCTCGACGGCATGAAGGCGGGCCAGCCCGTCACCATCGCGGTCGACGCCCTGCAGCGGAACGAACTGACGGGGCATATCGAGCGGTTCTCGCCCGCCGCCGGTTCGGAGTTCAGCATCATTCGTCCGGACAACGCCACCGGCAACTTCACCAAGGTGGCGCAGCGTGTCGGCGTGCGCATCGTCGTCGATCCCGGTCAGCCGCTGGCGGAGATGTTGTCCCCCGGCCTTTCGGTCGTCGTGCGCGTCGACAAGGACGCGCCGGTGCGTGCTGCACCGGGCCAGGCGAACAATGACTCCTCGTCCATCGCCGCTCACGGATAAGGCGGCAGAACCACCGTCGACTCAGGGCCTCAGCAGACAACCGTGCAGCGGCCAAGAAAAAAGCCCGGATCGATGATCCGGGCTTTCGCGTGTCGAATGGCCTGTTAGGCTTATTCTTCTTCGCCTTCGAATTCGGCTTCCGGGTTGAAGAAGTCTTCCGGCTTCAGGGCGTCTTCGTCAACGCCGTAGATGGCGTCGGCCGAGGTCAGGCTTTCGCCCTTGGCCTGGCGACCGGCTTCTTCGGCCGAACGGGCAACGTTGACTTCAACCGAGATCTCGACTTCCGAGTGCAGGTGCAGCGTGACCTTGTGCAGGCCGATCGACTTGATCGGCTGGTTGAGGTCGACCTGGTTGCGGCCGACGTTGAAGCCTTCGGCAGCGAGCACTTCGATGATGTCGCGGGCAGCAACCGAACCGTAGAGCTGGCCGGTTTCGCCAGCCGAGCGGACGATGATGAACGACTTGCCGTCGAGCTTCTCGGCAACAGCCTGGGCTTCCGACTTGCGCTCGAGGTTGCGGGCTTCGAGCGTCGAACGCTCAGCTTCGAAACGGGCCTTGTTGGCAGCGTTGGCGCGCAGCGCCTTGCCGAGCGGCAGGAGGTAGTTACGGGCAAAGCCGTCGCGAACCTTTACGGTTTCGCCCATCTGGCCGAGCTTGGCGATACGTTCGAGAAGAATGACTTCCATGTTGGTTTCCTTTCAGAGTTCCAGTTCGTTGGTCAGTTTTTTCCAACCGGCGTGACCGCGATGGTGCGTCGCGTATCGATCAGGCCGGACAGGAGAAAGAAGAATGCCGGGATCGTGAACACGAGCACCGACAGGTATGCGATCCACAGCACGGGAAGCCGCCAGGACTTGCCGCGCGTGCGGAAATGGAAGGAGGCGAAACCGGCAAGCAGGAAGCCCGCGCCGAAGGTTCCGCAGATCAGCGCACCGATCGTTGCGGGTGCGCCGCCGAGGAAGGTGAGGACCAGGCCGCCGAGAAAGATGAAGATCGCGTTGCGGTGCATGCGCAGCGTCGACGGAATGTCCTCGCGCGGGCGCAACGACCGGCCGGACATCTGCACGATGCGGGTGGCGAGGTAGTAGGCGGTAAACAGCATCAGCACCCAGATCGCGCCCTGGACGAGCGGCAAAGCGAGGGTGAAGAGAGACTTGATCTGGGCGATCGCGGCCGCATCCGGGTTGTAGGCGCTGTCCTGCGCCTTCACCGCCTGAATGACGATATCGACCATGCGATCGGAAATGTCGGCACCATAGCCGACGATGACGCCGACGATGATCATGCCGACGGTCACCAGACCAGCGAGATGGCTGAGGATATCGGAGAGCGGATACCAGGCGAGCGCCTCGTCCGGGCCGCCGAGTTCGGACGCCGGGCGGGCGAGATTGGCGAGATGGCTCAGCCAGCCGGCCGGGATCAGCGTGACGACGAGGATCAGCAGCGCGAAGTAGGGCGAAACGAGAACGGCACCGGTGGCGCCGGCCGTGACGATCGCGGCGATCGCCGCGGCATTGCCCCAGCCGAGGCCGGCGATCAGGATCGGAAGTGCGGAAGCAGCATAAAGGACGATTGCAAGAGACGACTGCGTGTTCGCGCCCATCGACAAGAGGGCGGCGGTAAAGCCGGCGAGAACGCCGGTCAGCAGCGATGTCCTGTTCACATTCTTCACGTTCGCTGTCCTGCTTCGTGCAGTTAGGGGATGGCCAAAGCGCAGCCCCAGCATGGGATTTTGGCGCATCGCGCCGGTTCCGATCCGCGCCCATCGCGGAAGGGAGGGGCAAGGCGCTTACGTAAGGGAAGCGCCTTGCCCTTGAGTCGATCTCCGTCTGAGTCAGAGGACTGACGGACGGTCAGCCGTTCTTAGGAAACGACGTAGGGCAGCAGGCCGAGGAAGCGTGCACGCTTGATCGCCTGGGCGAGTTCGCGCTGCTTCTTCTGGGAAACGGCCGTGATGCGGGAAGGAACGATCTTGCCGCGCTCGGAAATGTAGCGCTGCAGAAGACGGATGTCCTTGTAGTCGATCCGCGGAGCGTTTGCGCCCGAGAAGGGGCAGGTCTTGCGGCGACGGTGGAACGGGCGACGAACCGGAGCGGAAGAAACTTCAGCCATTGTCTTAATCTCCTAAAGCTTCTTGATTACGCGCGGTCTTCGCGCGGACGGCGCGGGCGGTCTTCGCGGTCGCCACGGTCCGGACGCGGACCACGGTCGCCGAAGCTGCGCTCCGGACGGTCGCCATCGCGGCGCGGACGGTCGTCGCGGTCACGCTTCTGCATCATGGCAGACGCGCCTTCCTCGTGCTTCTCGACGGCGATCGTCATGTAGCGCAGGATATCTTCGTTGATGCGCATCTGGCGCTCGATTTCGTGAACAGCCGCTGCCGGAGCGTCGATGTCCATGAGAACGTAGTGAGCCTTGCGGTTCTTCTTGATGCGGTAGGTGAGGGACTTCAGGCCCCAGTTCTCGACGCGACCGACCTTACCGCCGTTTGCTTCGAGCACGCCCTTGTACTGCTCGACGAGACCGTCGACCTGCTGCGGCGTGATGTCCTGGCGGGCCAGGAATACGTGTTCATAAAGAGCCATTGTGGCTTGCCTTTCTTGCGTTAATCAGCCCGGACCTCGGCGGCTAAGCCTCAACGACTGTTCTTATGGGCTCGCAGGAGCCGGCAAGAAAGTGTTGTATCGAGACGGTCGAGAGCGGAGACACGGGAGGCCGGAAAGACTTGCTATCCTAGCGGCTCCCCTATTGGGAAACCGGCCCTCCGTTCAGCCACCAGCCAGAAGACCGGGCATTTCGAACAGCGCGCTTATACGCATTTTTCCGCGGAAGGCAAGGCTCGCGGCGTCTTTTCCGCTTTCTACGCCAGCCCGCTCACCTTTTTCCATTTGCGCAGGCGGCCGTGGGCATTGGCGTAGGGAGAGGAAGTGTTGAACTGTATCATGCGTCCGAGCGTGAATTTGCCGTACCACGGACGCCCATAGAGCGCCTGCTCGTCCCGTGCCTCGATCAGCGCTTCTAGCGCCTCCTTGCTGCGCCGCAGGCGGGCGATGAGCCCCGCCGGCGGCAAAGCGCGAAAATCGGCGTAGAACTTTTGTGCGAGCCTGCCGAGTTCGTTCCATTGATAGCCCGTCTCGGGAAAGTCGACCGGCTCGCCGTGCTGATCGCGATCGATCCATTTGATCACCAGTTCGCCCCAGCCGATGAGGTAGGCGACGAGGTCGCCGACGCTCATCATTGTCCCCTTGGCGTGCCCTTCCAGCGAAGGCTCACGGTACAGGTCGTCAGGAATGCGCTCCAGTTCGCGCACCAGCCTGGCGAACTGGACGTCGATCGCCTGAAGCAATTCCGCTTTTGTCTGAGGCACCGGCATCGGCGATCGATTCGCGGCTTCAGATCGGCATGGGATAGATCCGATGCAGCCGCCGGATCCCGTTCATGATGTCCTGCGACAGGGTGAGGTCGACGGCGCCGAGGTTGGTCTTCAGCTGTTCCATCGACGTCGCGCCGATGATGACGGACGCCATGAACGGCCGCGCCAGGCAGAAGGCGATCGCCATCTGCGCCGGATCGAGCCCGTGCTCGCGCGCAAGTTTGACATAGCCTTCGACGGCGGGCTCCTGGTGCGGCGTGTAGCGGCCGCCGAGGTCGCCGTTGATATCAAGGCGCGAACCCTTGGGCTTGGCGCCACCCAGATACTTGCCGCTCAAAAGCCCGGCCGCGAGCGGCGAATAGGCGAGCAGGCCCACGTCCTCGTGATGCGACACTTCTGAAAGGTCGAGATCGTAGGCGCGGTAAAGCAGGTTGTATTCGTTCTGGATCGACGCGACGCGCGGCAGGCCGTGGCGCTCGGCCATGTCGATGAACTTCATCGTGCCCCAGGCTGTTTCGTTGGAAAGGCCGATCGCGCGGACCTTGCCGGCCTTTACGAGGTCGCCGAGCTTGTCGAGGATCGCCCGGAGGTCGCCGGCGACATGCGCCTTGTCCTGCTTGGATGGATCGTAGGACCAGGCGTTGCGGAAATGGTAGTGACCGCGGTTCGGCCAATGGAGCTGATAGAGGTCGACATAGTCGGTCTTCAGCCGCTTGAGGCTGGCGTCGATCGCCTGCTCGATGCCCTCCGGCGTGGTCGGGCTGCCTTCTCGGATGTATGGGCGGCCGGGGCCGGCAACCTTGGTCGCGACAACGACATCGTCGCGACGCCCGCGCTTGGCCAGCCATTCGCCGATGAAGCACTCCGTGTCGCCATAGGTCTCAGGCGAGAGCGGGGTCGTCGGATAGAGTTCCGCCGTATCGATGAAGTTGACGCCCTTGTCGAAGGCGTGATCCAGCTGCTCGTGTGCCTCGGCGACGGAATTCTGCGAGCCCCAGGTCATGGTGCCGAGGCAGATTTCAGAGACCTTGATGCCGGTGCGGCCAAGCGTGTTGTAGCGCATCTAGATAAGTATCCTTGTGAAGGGCGGGCGCCGGCCTGGGGAGGAAAGGGGCGCGCGCGCCGGGAATGGAGTGGTCGCCTTGCCCTGGCGTTCGTCTGTGGGCAGAACGACATCGGGCGGCAAACTTACGCCTTGATTGTTGAAGATCAAGGGCAAAAGCCGCCGTCGGCGCCGCCCGGGCGGGCCTGCAAGCTTGACTCGCCGGTAAGGAATGTGAATGGAGAGGAAGTCGGAGCGGGCTTGGCGAAAAATGTGTGCAGTTTTCGCCCGTATCCCGTGCCACCTCATAAGAACCGATCACTATGATTTCGTGTCGAGCCGACCCGAAATCATAGTGATCTAGGGAAGGGACTATCCCATGAGCATTGCATTCACGTTCCCCGGTCAGGGCAGCCAGGCTGTCGGAATGGGCAAGGATCTGGCCGACGCTTTCCCGGAAGCGGCAGCCGTCTTTGCCGAAGTCGATGAAGCGCTCGGCCAGAAGCTGTCTGAGATCATGTGGAACGGCCCCGAGGAAACGCTGACGCTGACGGCGAACGCCCAGCCTGCGCTGATGGCCGTATCGATGGCGGTCATACGTGTGCTCGAAGCCAAGGGCCTCGACATCAAGTCCAAGGTCTCTTTCGTCGCCGGCCATTCGCTCGGCGAATATTCGGCACTCTGTGCCGCCGGTACCTTCTCCATTGCCGACACGGCGCGTCTCCTGCGCATCCGCGGCAACGCCATGCAGGCGGCAGTTCCGGTCGGCAAGGGTGCGATGGCGGCAATCATCGGCCTCGAGCATGCAGACGTCGAAGCCGTCTGCCGCGAAGCGTCGGCGCTGGGTTCCTGCCAGATCGCAAACGACAACGGCGGCGGCCAGCTCGTGATTTCCGGCGAGAAGGCGGCCGTCGAAAAGGCCGCAGCACTCGCGTCCGAAAAGGGCGCCAAGCGCGCTCTGATGCTGCCGGTCTCTGCCCCCTTCCATTCGAGCCTGATGGCGCCGGCTGCCGATGCGATGCGCGAGGCGCTGGCCAAGGTCGAGAAGCGCAATCCGGTCGTGCCCGTCATCGCCAACGTGCTCGCCGCCCCCGTCAGCGATGCCGACGAGATCGCCCGGCTGCTGGTCGAGCAGGTCACCGGCCAGGTCCGCTGGCGCGAGACGGTCGAATGGTTTGCCGCCAACAATGTCACGACGCTTTATGAACTCGGTTCCGGCAAGGTCCTGACCGGGCTTGCCCGCCGCATCGACAAGACCGTCAACGGTATCGCCGTCAATACGCCTGCCGATATCGACGCTGCACTCGCCGCCTTGCTCGCCTGAGCGAACGCCTAGGCGCTCCAGTTATAAGGAATCAAAGAGATGTTTGATCTTTCCGGCCGCAAGGCTCTCGTTACCGGCGCATCCGGTGGTATCGGCGAAGAAATCGCCCGCATGCTGCACGCCCAGGGCGCGACCGTCGGTCTGCACGGCACTCGCATCGAGAAGCTGGAAGCGCTTGCCAACGAGCTTGGCGATCGCGTGCAGTTGTTCCCGGCGAACCTTTCCGACCGCGCCGAAGTCAAGGCGCTCGGCGAAAAGGCCGAGGCCGAACTCGGTGGCGTCGATATTCTCGTCAACAACGCCGGCATCACCAAGGACGGCCTCTTCGTTCGCATGAGCGACGAGGACTGGGACGCCGTTCTCGAGGTCAACCTGACTGCCGTCTTCCGCCTGACGCGAGAACTCACGCATCCGATGATGCGTCGCCGTTTCGGCCGCATCGTCAACATCACCTCCATCGTCGGCGTCACCGGCAACCCCGGCCAGGCGAACTACTGCGCCTCCAAGGCCGGCATGATCGGCTTCTCCAAATCGCTGGCCCAGGAAATCGCGACGCGCAACGTCACGGTCAACTGCGTGGCTCCGGGCTTCATCGAAAGCGCGATGACCGGCAAGCTTAACGACAAGCAGAAGGACGCGATCATGGGCGCGATCCCGATGAAGCGGATGGGCACTGGCGCCGAAATCGCGTCCGCGGTCGTTTACCTCGCCTCGAACGAAGCGGGCTACGTTACCGGCCAGACGATTCACGTCAATGGCGGCATGGCCATGATCTGATCCGGTTTCCGGGATGGGCCGCCCGCCGAGATTGTGCGGCGGGCGATCTTCAACGTCCCGGGACGCCGCCTGCCAAATGCCTGAAATTCAATGTTGAGCAAGCGAATGACAGGCATTTTCGGACTTTGCGACAGCGTTAAACCGTGTTAATCGGGCCATGACTGTTAGCAGTCGACCGGTCCCGCCAGGTGTCCGGCAGCCTTGGCTGCCTTGGGTTTGCCGCAGTTCCGGTTGGATGGATTGCCGGGTAGGCCGTCTTGGTCTATCAGGCTCACACTAAGAGTACCGGTGCCGGACTGGCGCCTACAGAAACGAAGGTCGAGGAACTCCGACATGAGCGATATCGCAGAACGCGTAAAGAAAATTGTTATTGATCATCTTGGCGTCGACGCCGAAAAGGTCAGCGAAGGCGCAAGCTTCATCGATGACCTCGGCGCGGACTCGCTCGACACCGTCGAACTGGTCATGGCTTTCGAAGAAGAATTCGGCGTTGAAATCCCGGACGACGCTGCTGACTCGATCCTGACTGTCGGCGACGCCGTCAAGTTCATCGAAAAGGCTCAGGCCTAATATCTTAAAGCGGCTTCGGCCGTGGACGGGCCGCGTTGAGCGGCCCGTATAAGCCCAGGGAAGTGGGCTGTCCTGCGCTGAGCGTGGGTTTCGATCAGCAAGCGTTTCCCGCATTTCCCTCTGATCGTGAATAAGAACCTTAAAATGGATGCCCGGATCGGGTTCGTTACACGTGGTCCGATCCGGCTCTGAAATGGAAAAGTCAGGGTGGGTCGCGGACTATGAGACGTGTCGTTATCACCGGTACCGGCATGGTATCTCCCTTGGGTTGCGGAACTGAGGCGACGTGGGCGCGCCTGCTTGCCGGGCACAATGCCGCGCGCAAGGTAACCGAATTCGAGGTCGAGGACCTTCCTGCCAAGATTGCCTGCCGTATTCCCTTCGGCGACGGCACCGACGCCACCTTCAATGCCGACGACTGGATGGAGCCGAAGGAGCAGCGCAAGGTCGATCCGTTCATCGTCTACGCAATGGCTGCGGCCGACATGGCGCTGGCCGATGCCGGCTGGAAGCCGGAGAACGATGAAGACCAGATCGCGACCGGCGTGCTGATCGGTTCGGGCATCGGCGGTCTCGAAGGCATCGTCGAAGGCGGCTACACGCTGCGCGACAAGGGCCCCCGCCGCATCTCGCCATTCTTCATTCCCGGCCGGCTCATCAACCTTGCCTCGGGCCAGGTGTCGATCCGCCACAAGCTGCGCGGTCCCAACCACTCTGTCGTCACCGCCTGTTCGACCGGCGCGCATGCGATCGGCGACGCGAGCCGCCTGATCGCGCTCGGCGATGCCGACGTCATGGTGGCCGGCGGCGCGGAATCGCCGATCTGCCGTATCTCTCTCGCGGGCTTTGCCGCCTGCAAGGCGCTGTCGACACAGCACAACGACGACCCGCAGAAGGCCTCGCGCCCCTACGATATCGACCGTGACGGCTTCGTCATGGGCGAGGGCGCCGGCGTCGTCATCCTTGAAGAGCTCGAGCATGCCAAGGCGCGTGGCGCCAAGATCTATGCGGAAGTCGTCGGCTACGGTCTTTCGGGCGATGCGTTCCACATCACCGCTCCGTCGGAAGACGGCGATGGCGCCTATCGCTGCATGCAGATGGCGCTGAAGCGCGCCGGCCTGACGGCAGCCGATGTCGACTACATCAACGCCCACGGCACCTCCACCATGGCCGACACGATCGAGCTTGGCGCCGTCGAGCGTCTGGTCGGCGAGCACGCATCGAAGATCTCGATGTCCTCGACGAAGTCGGCCATCGGCCACCTGCTCGGCGCTGCCGGTGCGGTCGAAGCGATCTTCTCGGCGCTGGCGATCCGCGACAACATCGCGCCGCCGACGCTGAACCTGGACAACCCGTCCGTCGAGACGAAGATCGACCTCGTGCCGCATGTCGCGCGCAAGCGCGAAATCAACGTGGCGCTCTCGAACTCCTTCGGCTTCGGCGGCACCAACGCCTCGCTCGTCCTGCGCCGCTACACCGGCGCCTGATCGCGCCGGAACTTTACCTGAGCCAATCATCGCGCCAGCGACCAAAGGCGGCGCGATGATCCAGCTTTTGCCGTATTGCTCGCTACAAGCATGTGTTGGGAGGAAGCGCCGTCATGCAAGACGGCGCTCGCCGACCGCGATGTTCGCGCAAGGCATATCTGTCAGATTGCCATTCAGCTATTGCCTGGAACGGTGGGTCGCCCGGTTTTTTGCCGCGGGCCGAAGTTCCGGATTAAAGTGTCGGACGTCCGCCGCGTTCTCTTGAACGGACGGTGATTCGACACATTTCTGTGGTTCTTCGGTGAGATTGCACCGACTGCGGATTTTTGAGTAACTGCGGTACGCCGGCCATCTGGGCGGTGCCGCTATTTGAATTTGACCCATGCCTGCCACGGTCCAGTCCGAAATTCGCACCGGAAGCAGGAAGAGAATGAGGCCGCGAATTTCGGGTTCGGGATAATCGTGAGCGAGACAAACGATAACGGCGCGGCGCAATTCGGCCGCAGTGAAAACGCGAGCAACGGGCCGATCATTCCGAAATCGGCAAACGAGGCACTGCGTCCGGAGAAGGTGCCGCAACCGCCGAAACGATCGCGCAAGGCCCGCAGCCAGGTCGTGATCTTCCTGAACTTCGTCATGACCGTCATCGTCTTTGCAGCGCTCGCCGCCGCCGGCACGGTCTATTATGCGATGCACCAGTACGAAAAGCCGGGTCCGCTGCAGGCGAACCAGAACTTCATCGTCCGCGGCGGTGCCGGCATGAGCGAGATCGCCAGCGGGCTTGAGCGCAGCAACATCATCACCGATGCGCGCGTCTTCCGTTTCGTTTCCGAAGCCTACCTCGACAACGAGACGCTGAAGGCCGGCGAATACGAGATCAAGGCCGGCTCGTCGATGCAGGAGGTCATGCAGCTCCTGAAGTCGGGCAAGTCGATCCTCTACTCCGTTTCCCTTCCGGAAGGCCTGACCGTCAAGCAGATGTTCCACAGGCTGGCCGACGACCAGGTGCTCGTCGGCGACCTGCCGACGGAACTGCCGCCGGAAGGCACGCTGATGCCGGACACCTACAAGTTCACGCGTGGCACCAAGCGCGGCGAGATTGTCCAGCAGATGGCGGCCGCCCAGAAGGTCCTGGTCGGCCAGATCTGGGAAAAGCGCGATCCCAACCTGCCGGTGTCGACGGTGGAGGAACTGGTGACGCTTGCCTCGATCGTGGAGAAGGAAACCGGTCGTGCCGACGAGCGCCCGCGCGTCGCCTCCGTCTTCATCAACCGGCTCGACAAGGGCATGCGGCTGCAATCCGACCCGACGATCATCTACGGCATCTTCGGCGGCGACGGTAAGCCGGCCGACCGGCCGATCCTGAAATCCGACATCGACAAGCAGACGCCGTACAACACCTATATCATCAAGGGCCTGCCGCCGACGCCGATCGCCAATCCTGGCCGGGCAGCGCTGGAGGCAGTCGCCAACCCGTCGCGCACGCCGGAGCTCTATTTCGTCGCCGACGGCACGGGCGGCCATGTCTTTGCCGAGACACTGGACGAGCACAATGCCAATGTCCGTCGCTGGCGCAAGGTCGAGGCGGAGCGGGCGGCAGAAGCGGCCAAGGCTGGGGCTGACGCCGGGACGGCGCAACCGGCGGCCACGCAACCGCAATAACGCCGGCTGCTGGCGGCGCACGGCCGCGCAGCGGTGCTTGCATTGTGGACGGACGAATCACGGCGCGGATATCCCTTGCGGGATGCCGCGCCGTCGCCTTATTGCTTCTGCTGAAACCGCAACGGAGGTGATGATGCCGCTCCAATCGATGACCGGCTTTGCCCGGAGGGAAGGCAGCAGCGGCCGCCGTCGTTGGGCCTGGGAGCTGCGCTCCGTCAACGGCAAGGGCCTTGATTTGAGACTCCGCCTGCCGCAGGGCCTGGAGCGCTTCGAGCCAGAGGTGCGTAAGCTCGCTGGTGACTACTTCTCGCGCGGCAATCTTCAGATTGGCCTATCGGTCAGTGGTGGCGAGGCCGCCGTCGAGGCGGTGGTCAATCAGGCGGCTTTGACGGCCGTCCTGAACCTGCGCGGCCAGTTGGGCGATCTCGTCGATCCGGCGCCGCTGAAGTTCGACACGCTTCTCTCGATCCGTGGCATTGTCGACTTTCGCGAGCCGGAGGAAAGCGAGGAAGAGCGCGCCGCCCTCGATGCGAACATCGTTGAAGGCCTGAGGCTTGCGCTCGCCGATTTGCGCGCGATGCGCGAAGACGAGGGGACCGCTCTCTGTCAGATCCTGCTTGCCCAGGTCGAGACCATCGAGACGCTGACCGCGGCGGTCGAGGCCGACCCTTCGCGCAGTGCTGCGTCGATCGCCGATCGGCTGGCCCAACAGGTCGCCCTGGTGATGGACAACGGCTCTTCACTCGAGCGGGAGCGCCTTTATGCCGAAGTGGCGCTGCTCGCCACCAAGGCAGATCTTCGCGAGGAAATCGACCGGCTCGGCTCCCATATCGTTGCCGCCCGCGAGCTTCTGTCGAAGGGCGGCCCGGTCGGGCGCAAGCTTGATTTCCTCGCACAGGAATTTAACCGAGAATCGAATACGATCTGTTCCAAGTCGAACGCGGCCGCTGTGTCTGCGGCCGGCATTGAGTTGAAGGTCGTCATCGACCAGTTCCGCGAACAGGTCCAGAATCTGGAGTAAGGCATGAACCCGGCGACCCCTTCGCCCATCAAGATCGCCCGTCGTGGGCTGATGCTCGTCATTTCCTCGCCGTCCGGCGCAGGCAAGTCGACGATCGCGCGCAATCTCCTGGAGGCCGATCCGGAGATGAGCATTTCGGTCAGCGTGACGACGCGCCAGCGGCGCCCGAGCGAGATCGACGGGCGGCACTATCACTTCAAGTCGATCCGCGAATTCGAGGCGATGAGGGCAACCGACTCGCTGCTCGAATGGGCGGAGGTGCACGGCAACTTCTACGGCACGCCGCGCGACGCGGTCGAGGCGGCGATGGCGGCCGGCCGGGACATGCTGTTTGATATCGACTGGCAGGGCGCCCAGCAGCTCCAGGAAAAGATGGCCGGTGACGTCGTCTCGATCTTCATCCTGCCGCCGTCGATGGCCGAGCTGCAGTCGCGCCTGCATCGGCGGGCCGAGGACAGCGAAGAGGTGATCGCCACGCGCCTTGCCAATTCGCGCGCCGAGATCGAGCATTGGCGGGAGTACGACTACATCGTGCTCAACGACGATCTCGACCGTGCCTTTGCGTCCGTGCGGGCGATCGTCGAAGCCGAGCGCCTGCGCCGCGACCGGCGTCCCGGATTGTTCGATTTCGTCAACGGCCTGCTGACGGAAAACCCGTTCTAAGCTTCAAAAGAAATGGCTCCTCCGGGAGCCATTTTTTTCATCCACTCACGTTTCGCGCGCGAGACGCGCAAGCGCGATCGGTAGGAGCCTAGAGGCTATTTGCCAGGCGGCAGAACTCTTCCACCGAAAGCGTCTCGGCGCGCCGCTGCGGGTCGATATCGGCCTTTGCCAGCAGAGCTTCGCCACCGAGTGGCTTCAGGCTCTGGCGCAGCATTTTACGTCGCTGGCCGAAGGCTGCGTGCGTAACCTTCTCAAGTGCCGAAACGGCGCAGGGGATCGGGTTTTCCACCGGCTCCAGATGGACCACGGACGACGTCACCTTCGGTGGTGGCGTGAATGCCTGCGGCGGGACGTCGAAGGCCATCCGCGCCCTTGTACGCCAACCGCAGAGCACCCCGAGGCGGCCGTAATGGTCGTCATCCGCCTCGGCGACGATCCTCAAGCCCACTTCGCGCTGGAACATCAGCGTCAGCGACTGCCAGAAAGGCGGCCAGCGCGCAGGCAGCAGCCAGTTGACGAGTAGCTGCGTGCCGACATTGTAGGGCAGGTTGGCGATGATCTTGACCGGCCCGTCGTCGGCAAGCGTCTCGAAGGGCGTTCTGAGGGCATCGCCCTCGATCACCTGCAGCCGGCCGGGATAATGGGCGCCGATTTCGGCAAGCGCCGGCAGACAGCGCGAGTCCCGCTCGATGGCGATGACCTTCTTGGCACCGAGCGCCAGGATGGCGCGGGTCAGGCCGCCGGGTCCGGGGCCGACCTCGATGACGGTCACACCTTCAAGCGGACCGGCTGTGCGGGCGATCTTCTGCGTCAGGTTGAGGTCGAGCAGGAAGTTCTGGCCGAGCGCCTTCTTGGCGTCGAGGCCGTGACGCTGAATGACGTCGCGAAGGGGAGGAAGACCGTCAAGGGCGGCCATCAGCGGATATCTCCTGGCGTATTGGCCGCAAGCGTCGCGGCAAGGTCGAGCGCGGCCCGAAGGCTGTCGGCGCGGGCGATGCCCTTGCCGGCGAGGCTGAAGGCCGTGCCGTGATCGGGCGACGTGCGGATGAAGGGAAGGCCGAGGGTGACGTTGACGCTGTCGTCGAAGCCGAGCGCCTTGGCCGGGATCAGCGCCTGGTCGTGATACATGCAGATCGCCACGTCGTAGGTGGCGCGCGCGCGATCGTGGAACATCGTATCGGCCGGCAGCGGCCCGACTGCATCGATACCCTCGGCACGCAGCCGGTCGATGACGGGCCGGATGACGGCATCGTCCTCCAGTCCGAGCGCCCCGTTTTCGCCCGCATGCGGGTTCAGCCCGGCGATCGCGAGCCGCGGCGAGCCAAGCCCGAAGCGAATGCGCAGATCCGCCGCCGTTATGGCGCAGGTGCGGTAGATAAGCTCCGGCGTCAGCTGCTCCGGTACGTCCTTCAAGGGGATGTGGATAGTGACGGGAACGGCGCGCAGCTTCGGTCCGGCCAGCATCATCACCGGCAGCACGGGCTGCCCTGTCGCCTTCTCGGCCAGATCGGCCAGATATTCGGTGTGGCCGGGAAAGCGGAAGCCGGCGTCGTAGAGGACGGCCTTGGCGATCGGGTTGGTGACCACGGCGGACGCTTGTCCGCCGGTTACCAGCCGCACGGCCGTGTCGATCGCGCCGATCACGGCGCTGGCATTGGCGGTGTCGGGATCGCCGGCCTTGACCGGCGCAGGGCAGGCAAGGGGCAGCACCGGCAGTGCCGTATCGAAAAGGGAGAGGGCGCCGGCGCAATCCGTCTCGCGGATGGGCACGGTGCAGCCGAGCATCGACGCGCGTGCGGCGAGCACCGCGGGATCACCGATGAAGAGGAAGGGGGCCGTCGCATGGTCGCGGCGGCCAAGCCAGGCCGTAAGGCTGATGTCCGGCCCGATACCGGCCGGGTCGCCCATAGTCAGGGCGAGGGGCCCGCCGGGTGTCTCGCGCATGGTTCCGTCGTGATTACTTGTTGACGATCTGCGCCTTCTTGCGCAATTCCTCGAGGTACTTTTCGCTGTTCGGGTCCTCGCCACCTTCCTTCTTCTTGCCGATATCCTCGGCGCGGAAGACGATTTCGGCGGCGGTGTCGTCGTTGACTTCGCGCTTCTTGCAGATCGCCAGGTACTCGACGCCCTTTTCCGTCACGCGGGTGCCGGTGGTGCCGTTCTCGCCGGCCTTCTCGATCAGCGGCTTCCATTCGTCAGGCAACTGCTGGGCCAGCATGCGGCCGAGGCTGCGGATGGACACGTCGCGATAGTTGGCGGCAAACGCCTTGGAGGTTTCGCAGCCCGGGAACTGCGCCCGCGATGCATTGGCTTCGGCCTGACGCTTCGCGGTAATCGCGCCGCGCTTCTTTTCCGGAATGACGAAAATCACCTGCTGCAGGAAATATTCCGTGGTCACCGGCTTCTGTCCGCCGCCTTCCATCATGCGCTTGACGAGGTCCGCGCCCTGGAGCCGGTTGGAATTGCCGTAGCGGAAGTTGACGGCCCGCGGCCAGCTCATCTGCACGGCAATGAACTGCTTGAAATGTTCGGCGCCGACGCCGGCCTGATCGAGGATCTTGCCGAGCTGTTCGGTCGAAAGCTTGTTGCCAGCGGCAAAGCGGGCATAGGCGGCATCCACCTCCTGCGTGCTGACGGACTGGCCGATGCGTGCGATTTCGGTACGCTTGAGAACTTCGTCGACGAGCTGCTTCTTGGCTTCATCGGCGCCGCCCTTCTGGCGCTGCAGACGAAGGAAGGCTACCCGCTTGGCTATGTCGCCGGAGGTGATCACCGTATTGTTGACCGTTACCTTGACCGCGCTCGCTGCCTGAGCACCGGCACATACTGCAACGCTCAAGGTGCCGGCCAGAGCCAGTACCGAAAGTGTCCTCAAGATCGACATTTTCCCGCCCATTATCTTTTCCTATATCCCGGACTATCACCGTCGACAGGCTTTGTCCGCCTGTCGGCCTTGCCGCTGCCTTATCTTGTCGGAGGGAATGCATAATACATGCGGCCAAACGATGACAAGACCGTTTGACCGTGCCGATATCGACGAATGGGCGAACTTATGGCCCGCCCACTCGCTTGACGATATCAATAATAGTCCAGCTCTTCGAACTTGGTGTCGCCGACGTTCACGTCGCCGAGTGTACGGAAGCTGATTCTCGCGCCGATCGACCAGTCGTTCGCCAGATTGGCGTCGGTGTCGCGTTCCTGCTTGTAGACGATCGAGAACAGCGTGTCCTGGTCGTCATAGGTGATGCCGAAGCCGTTGCGCGAGATGACATCCTTGTTGATGTCGTAGGTGATCGCGCCGAACACCGACCAGTAGTCGTGGAACCGGTAGGCGGCCGCGGTCTGGATTTCGTCCTGATTGGACAGCGATCCGTAGAGCGGCTGCGCTTCGATGCGCGTATAGGTCATCGCCGCCTGCCAGGTCGTGCCGAGATAGCCGACGGTGGCATCGGCGCGGCGCAACGACAGATCCTTTTCGTCGAGACGGCCGGAAACGCTCGCCATCAGTCCGGACGGTGCGTCGATGCCGAACATGGCAACGTAGTCCGATCTGTCGGTCTCCAGGCCGGAATTCGCCCCGGCCTTGACCAGGTCGTCGGTCGCAAACGAGTTCAGGCCGCCCAGATGGAACGACTGGCCGACGATGCCGCGCAGGCCGTAGCCGCTGTCGAAGGTTCCGGTGTAGCGGAAGCCGACATTGGCCCGCGTGCCGCCTTCGATCCGGTCGAAACCGGAGAACTTGTCGCGGTCGAAGAGGTTCGTCGCGTCGAACACGAAGCTCTGCGCATCCTCGTTCGGCAGGCCGCCGGCATATTGCTCGTTCGGGCGCGCATAAAGCTGCGCGATCGGCTCGACGACGTGGCTGCTGTCTTCACCGACAAACAGGATCGGGTAGCGGGCTTCGAGGCCTGCGGTCAACATGCGCCGCGTTGCCGCATCGCTCGTGTTGAAGTCGCCGGTATAGGCCGGACCCGGATTGTCCATGTTCAGCCCGATGGCATCGCCGCGCGCCGCCAGCAGCGGCGTGAGGACCAGGCCGCCCGGGGCGATGAAGGTACGCTTCCACTCGAGCTCGCCGGTCAGACGGTGCGAGGTGCCTTCCAGGCCGCGGAAGCGGGTGACGCCCGGTTGGGTAAACGCGTCGAGCCGGTTGCGCTTGACGTTCGTGAAGTTGAACGTCGCGGAAAGCTCGCCTCCAAGCACCGGTTCGGGCGCCTTGTAGGAGTAGTCGAGCACCTGTGCTGCGGGCTGCTGGTTTTCGTCGATGCTGTCCGGATCGGCATCCTGAATGTCGAAGTAGAAGGCGCGCAGATCGAAGAAGTTCCGCTTGCCGAGCCCCGTCAGGTAAGCCTGGTTGGTATAGGTCGTGCCGTCGAACGTCGACAACTCGTAGGTCTTGGCGAAGTTGGCGTCGGACTGGACGAGCACGTTCCAGCCGAAGGTCCAGCGCGGATTGATCTCGAACTCGCCCTTCGACGCGATCATGCCGCGGTTCGTATGCATCGCGTCGACGGTGCCGGGCGTGAACTTCTCCTTGTCGAGCTGGCTGATGCCGGCGAAGTTCAGCGTATGGAAGCCGTTGTGGAACCGCTGGCGGAATTCGCCCTCCAGCAGGAAGCCCTGTCGCGTCAGGCCCGTAAGCGTTGCCGTCGCGTCCATATAGGGCGAGATCGCCCAGTAGTAGGGGACGCCGACGCCGACACCGAGTTTCTGGGCCGAGCGGAACGTCGGGAACAGGAAGCCGCTCTTGCGCTTGACCGTATGGTCGGGCAGCTCCATGACCGGAATGTAGGCGATCGGCTTGCCGAACAGTTCGAAGCGGGCGTTCTCCAGGCGAATCGTCCGCGTGCGGCCGTTCTGGATGACGCGCTGGGCCTTGATATGCCACAGCGAGCGATGCTCCGGCTTGGTCGTGCAGGGCGTGCAGGCCGTGTAGACGGCCTCGTTCAGGATGAATTCTTCGCCGTTCCGTCGCTCGCCGCTGGTGGCAGCGAGCCGGGTCAGGTCGGTGGTTTCCAGGCGCATCTGCTCAAGGAAACCGTCGCCGAAATCGTCGGTGACATCCATCTTGTCGGCGTAGACGACATTGCCGCCCGGCTCGATGAACTGGATGTCCCCGGATGCGTAGATGCGGCCATTCTTCTGGTCGTATTCGACCTGACGGGCCACCATCTTGTAGCCGCCGTAGTCGATCTGCACGTTGCCGCGCACGATCACTTTCTCGGCGTCCTTGTTGTAGACGAGCTCATTGGCCGACAGAAGCAGCTTTGCATCTTCCGGCATGTTCGGGCGCAACGAATCGAGGCGCTCCGAAGTTTGCTGCGCCATGGCAGGCGCGCTCATTCCCATGGCAAGTGTCTGCAGCGCCACGCCTGCGAGCAGGGCAGCGTTGATCAGCCTTATACGTTTGCGGTTCACTACCGCCACTAGCCATCCTCCTGATTTAAAAGAATCGTCGAGCCCAGCGCCATCGCTACAACAACTGGCAACCAGGCTGCAACGAAAGGAGGCACAATGCCGCTGCTCCCGAATGCTTTGACAAGCACGGTGACGACATAAAGCACGAAGCCTGAGAGGATGCCACCGAGAATTACGGAGCGCGATTGGTTAAACCGGCTAAATTTCAGCGACACGCAAGCGGCGATCAGCGTCATGGCGACGAGCAGCAGCGGCAACGACAACATTGAGTGGAATTGAGTTTCCATGCCGTTGGTCGAAAAACCGAAGGAGCGGGCCACTTCGATCTTGCGCGGCAGGTCAAAAAACTGAATGGAATCAGCCTTTGCAAGGCGTTCCTGAACAAACTCTGGCTTAAGATTGGTGGCCAGCTGTGCTGTTTTCAAACGTTGCGGAAGCTGCCCGTTGCGCGTTTCCGTGACGTCGTTAAGAAGCCAGTAACCATCTTCGAGTTTCGCCGACGCCGCATCCTGTCTCAGAATGATCGTGCCCTGTGGATCAAAGTGGATGACGGTGACATTAAGGAGCGTCGTTCCGCTGTCCTGAACCGAGCGTGCGCCGATGATCGTATCCGTGCCGTTATAGATCTGCCTGAGCCACGGGATCGAGCCGGCGTCGGCGTTCCGCGTAGAGCCCCATTCGGCGAGCAGCGCCTCGCCACGCTTCGTTCCCCAGGCCGCAAGCGGGTTGAGCGCCACGACCGCCAGCACGCCGAAGAGGAAGGAGCCAAGGACGAACGGTCGCAGGAACTGCCAGACCGAGATGCCTGCCGCGCGCGTCACCACCAGCTCGTAACGGCGGTTGAGCGAGATCAGCGCCGCCATGGCTGAAAACAGCGCCACGAACGGTATCGTCTGCTGCAGGATCAAGGGGATCCGCAGCGCGGTCATCAGGAGAGCGCCGGTAATGGTGTAGCGTGGCAGGTTTGCCAGCCGGCTTGCCTGTTCGCTGAAGTCGATGATGAACACGAGCGAGAAGATCCCGACAAGGAACCAGAATGTCGTGATCACATAGCGCATGAAGAAGTAGCGGCCGAGTGTGCCCATCATGACGGCTGCCCTTTCTCGGCGTCAGGCCGTGTCAGGCGCAGGCGAACGAGCAGTTCCTGCAGCTTTTCCTGCCCGGTCATCGGAATGTCCAGCCGCTTGTTGCTGACGAGCTGGTGAACGCAGAGCGCGCCTGCGATCAGCGGTACGGCATACATCAACGGCACGAACCAGATCGAATCCTCGGCGCTGTTGCCGGCATAAAACGTCATCCAGCGGATGAGCAGGGCCGCGCCGAGTGCGCTGACCAGGGGGTGAACCCGGGCTTCGCGATGGGAGCGTGCGTCACTGCTGAAGACCAGCGCAATCAGGCCGAACAGCAGAGGAAAGGTCCACTCGGTGAAGCGGCGGTTGAGCTCGGCGGTAAACGCGAGGGGATTGTTCTTGTAGACATGATCCTCCGGGTCCGGATGGAGAAGACCGGGTAGGTCGCGGTCCTTCGCCCGAATCGTTGCCTCGCGCGTCGTCCTTGTCATGTCGGCGAGATCGAAGGCATAGGAATCGAACTTGATGATCGACACGCTGCCATCGGGCAGCTTGCGCTGCACTTCCCCGTCCTTCATCACCAGTGCCGAGCTCTTGTCGTCGATGGCACCTTCGCGGGCGTAGTAGACGAGCTCGAAGCTTGGATTGCGCGAATCGGCAACGAAGATGCCCTGCAGCACGCCGCCGCCCCGCCGCGCGCCGACCTGGACGTAAAGATTGTCTGCGACCTTGCGGAAGGTGTTTTCCTGGACGACCGACGACAGGAGATCGGCGTTCGCGGTTGCCACCATCTTGCGCAAAGCGACGCGTGAATAGGGTTCGAGGAAATTGTCGACCGCGAAGGAAAGCACGCTGAGACCGGCCGCCAGGAAAATCACCGGCCGGATGATCGCCATGCGCGAGCTGCCGGCGGCATTGAGCACCGTCAGCTCCGAATCGGTGTTCATGGTCGTCAGCGTCTGCGTGACGCCGATGACCAGCGCAAACGGCAGGATGATCGTGATGACCGAGGGCAGGATGAGGGTCGCGAGCTTGGCGAAGGCCAGCACGGACTGGCCGTTGTCCGTCACGAGGTTGACGTTGGTCAGCGCCTGCGTCGTCCAGGTGATGCCGAGCAACGGCAGGAGCGTCGCGAGGAACATGATCACGGCACGCCGGAATATGTAGCGTTCGATCAGCTTCATGCCCGTGTCCGGTCCAAAATCCTGCTCATGTTTCTGTTCCGGCGGCGGTATCGAACCGGGCTTTTCCCGTGTCCGCAAACCGAAGCCCGGTTCTAGCCAACTCATCCCGTGCTGCCCGAATTGTGTAGCAACAGGGATAATTTAAGGCGAAGAACCTCGGTTAACCGCATGTAAACATCTGCGGGCATCTTGCCAAGCGGTTGAAAAGCGAGAAGGGTGCCGACCACAGCTTTGACGGTGGCGAATGTTGCGAATATTTGCCACTGTAACCGGCCGGTAACAGGCGGCTTGCCCATGAGCCTAGCCGTGTCGCCCGGATGCGTTGTGCGGTCTCTTTCATCTTGGCCTGGCGCTCGACCCCGCGGAAAGATTCTCTCGATCCAAAGGGTTGCGCCCGGACAGGAAATACCCGGAGTTTTCAATGTCGATGAAGTTTGAGTTCACCTTTGCCAAGTCCCACCGTCCGAGCGGCGGTGTCGCCGTTCTGCTCAAGACCGCGGGCGCACCGGCGGCCGCCGGGGCCGACGTTGCCGATCCCGAAAATGTGGTGGCAAAGGCTTCGAAGATAAAGAAGTTTACCGGCAAGGCGTTCTCCTCCCTCGACATCATCGCGCCGCATGGTTCGCCGGCAGATCGAATCGTCGTACTCGGCCTTGGCGATGCGGACGCGCTGACGGACCACGACTGGCTGAAGGCGGGCGGCACCGTTGCCGCCAAGCTCGGCGCGGTCGACAAGGTCACCGTCTTCATCGACGCGCCCGACGCCAACGTGACCGGCAAGGCCGCCGCCGACTTTGCGCTCGGCATGGAGATGAACGCCTACGCCTTCGACAGCTACAAAACCAAGAAGGCCGACGACGAGGCGAAGTCATCCGGCAAGCCGACCAAGGTGACGATCGTCACCGGCACCGTCATTGCTGCAAAAAAGGCGTTTACGACGGCGCAGGCCGTTGCCGAAGGCGTGTTCCTGGCCCGCGATCTGGTCAACGAACCGGCAAACGTGCTGGGCCCGGTCGAGTTTGCCGCCAAGGCGAAGGAACTGGAAAAACTCGGCGTCGAGGTGGAGATCCTCACGGAAAAGGAAATGAAGAAGCTCGGCATGGGCGCGCTGCTGGGTGTGGCCCAGGGATCGACCCGCCCGCCGCGCCTCGTCATCATGCAGTGGAAGGGCGGCAAGGCCAAGGAACGTCCGCTCGTTTTCGTCGGCAAGGGCGTCGTCTTCGACAGCGGCGGCATCTCGATCAAGCCGGCCGCCGGCATGGAGGAAATGAAGGGCGACATGGGCGGCGCCGCCGCCGTGACCGGCCTCATGCATGTGCTGGCCGCGCGCGAAGCCAAGGTCAACGCCATCGGCATCATCGGCCTGGTTGAAAACATGCCTGACGGCAGCGCCCAGCGCCCGGGCGATATCGTGACCTCGATGTCGGGCCAGACGATCGAGGTGATCAATACCGATGCCGAGGGGCGTCTCGTGCTCTGCGATGCGCTCTGGTACTGCAACGACCGTTTCAAGCCGCAGGCGATCATCGACCTCGCGACCCTGACGGGCGCGATCATGGTTGCGCTCGCGACCCATCATGCCGGCCTGTTCTCCAACGACGACCGCCTGGCCGGGCAGCTTCTTGCCGCCGGCATCGCGACGCACGAGCCCTTGTGGCGCATGCCGCTCGGCAAGGAATACGACAAGATGATCGACAGCAAGTTCGCCGACATGAAGAACACCGGCGGCCGCCATGGCGGCGCGGTGACTGCGGCGCAGTTCCTCAAGCGCTTCGTCAAGGACACGCCCTGGGCGCATCTCGATATCGCCGGTACCGCCATGGGCGCGCCGACCGATGAGGTCAACCAGTCCTGGGGCTCGGGCTTCGGCGTGCGGCTGCTTGATGAACTGGTGCGGGCGAGCTACGAGGCCTGATCGGCAATGCCGGACGTGACGAAAGCCGGGAAACAATCGGCATGACCGAAATCCTGTTCTACCACCTGACGGAATCGAAGCTCGAAGACGCGCTGCCGCCTTTGCTTGACAAGAGCGTCGAGCGTGGCTGGCGGGTGGTCGTGCAGACGACCGATGCCGAGCGGCGCGATGCGCTCGACACGCATCTCTGGGTCTACCGGGACGAGAGCTTCCTGCCGCACGGCACGGACGCCGGCGACTTCGCGGCAGATCAGCCGGTATTGCTCGTGGCCGATGAGGGCAATGCGAATGCGGCGACGGTCCGCTTCGTCATCGATGGCGCCAGCCCGCCTGAGGTTTCGGCCTATGAACGCATCGTCTTCATGTTCGACGGCTACGACCAGGAGCAGCTTGAAGGCGCGCGT
This sequence comes from Ensifer adhaerens, assembly GCF_002007205.1. Taxonomy (GTDB): domain Bacteria; phylum Pseudomonadota; class Alphaproteobacteria; order Rhizobiales; family Rhizobiaceae; genus Ensifer; species Ensifer adhaerens_D. The sequence goes on along the minus strand of NZ_LAZS01000005.1, from coordinate 1,681,705 downwards.
GGCCATTGGAAACGGCTGAAGGCGGAGGGGCATACCTTGACCTACTGGCAGCAGAACCGCGACGGCCGCTGGGAAAAGAAGGCCTGATTTTACAAAAGGTTACGACGAAGAAGCCCGCGGCCGAGACCGTGGGCTTCCTGTTTCCGGCATGTCCCGAAGATCAATCGTGGAAAGCTTCGACGAACTTGCGCTTGCCGAGCATGAATGCATCGGCCACATGGCGCAGCGGCGCCAGATCGACATCCGACTTGCCTGCTTTGACGATCTCGGCGAAGCGCCGATAGAGCATCGGGTATTCCTGCTCCGGCTCCTGGTGCACGAGCTTGCCGTCGATCGCGAGCTTGGCGCCGCCTTCCGACAGAACCATCTCGCCCGCGGCTGTGCGGGCGACGATGTCCCAGCTCTGCTTTCCGGTCTGGCGCCAGTCGAATTCCGCTGCAACCGGAAGCTTTTGCCCGTCGGTGAAGGTGATGCTGGCGGCGATCGGCGCGTCGCGATTCTCGGGGAACTCGAGCACGGCCGACGTAACGAACAGCGGGCGTGGCAGGATGTGGGTGACGATCGACAACGCGTTGATGCCCGGATCGAAGATCCCGAGGCCCCCGGCCGCCCAGATCCATTCCTGGTTCGGGTGCCAGTGGCGCACGTCTTCCTTCCAGATGACCTGGACATCCTTGATCGTCGTGGTTGCCAGGAAGGACTTTGCCGCCTCCACGGCCGGCGCGTAGCGGGAGTGCCAGCTTGCAAACAGCGACAGTCCCTTCGATGCTGCCAGCGCCTCGAGATCCGCCACTTCGCTGAGCGTCGCGCCCGGCGGCTTTTCCAGGAACACGTGCTTGCCGGCGTCGAGTGCGACGCGAGCTGCCTCGTAGCGATATTGCGGCGGCATGCAGAGCGACACGGCTTCGATCGCAGGCACCGCCTCGAGCATCGCCTCGATCGATTTGAAATTGTCGATGCCGTCTACGGTCCCATGTCGGCTCGCCGCGGCAATCAACTGATAGTCGCTGTTCTTGGCGATCGCCGGCAGGTGCTGGTCGCGAACGATCTTGCCGATGCCGACAAGGGCAATTTTGATGGGGGCCATGGTGTTCCGCTCAATTTGTATGACTTATTGTCGGTTCTTGTAGCAGATTGCGCGACGGGAGCAAGGCGCCGGTCCGTCTCCGGTGTACGCCATCGATGTCGGTGAAATCGACAGATTGTCATTCCCTCTCAACGTCGCCGCGCTAGCTCTACCAACGGACGTGCCGTGCCGATCCGTCAACCGCACTGGCAATGGGGCGATATGGCATCCCCCAATGAGGAGTGAACGATGCAGCAGCAGATCCGTCGCGCAAGCCGTGCCGAACTCGACCTCATGATCGAGTGGGCGGCGCAGGAGGGGTGGAATCCCGGGCTCGGTGACGCCGCGCCTTTCTGGGCGGCTGATCCGGAGGGCTACTGGGTCGCGGAGGGCGAGGACGGGCCGGTCGCAGCGATTTCGCTGGTGCGATACAGCGACAGCTACGCCTTTCTCGGCTTCTTCATCACGCGGCCGGACCATCGCGGCCAGGGCATTGGCCGGCAACTGTGGCAACAGGCAATGGCGACCGCCGACCGGCGCATCGTCGGTCTCGATGGCGTGGTCGCCCAGCAGGAGAACTATCGCCGATCCGGCTTTGCCTACGCTCACGCAAACATCCGCTACGGCGGCGTCATCGACGTCGTCGAGCCGCCGGGCGCCGATCTTCTTGAGGTCGCGCCGGTCCATATGTCGCTGCTCACCGATTACGACCGCCGCTTCGTGCCGGCGCGGCGCCAGATCTTTCTGCGCGAATGGCTGAAGTCGAGCGATGGGCGCCGCAGTGTCTTGCTGCTGCGAGACAGCGCGGTCGCGGCCTATGGGACGATCCGGGTCTGCCGCAACGGGTTCAAGGTCGGACCGCTCTTTTCCGACACGGAGACCGGTGCCGATCTCGTCTTTCGCAAGCTCGCCGCCGGTGTCAACGGCAGCGAAATCTATCTCGATATCCCCGAACCGAACGCCTCGGCCAAGGCGCTCTGCGACCGCTACAATATCAAGCCGGTCTTTGAAACCGCACGGATGTATCGCGGGCCGGACCCGGGGCTGCCGCTCGCGCGGATCTACGGCATCACCACCTTCGAACTGGGGTGACAGCGACGGGAGCGAGGGTCGTGCCGACTGCCGTCAGCCGGCCATCGCCTCTTCATACTCGGCGGAAAGTTCGAGCCATTGCTCTTCGGCCTGCGCCAGTTTCACTGCCGCGTCGGAGCGTTCCTTGGCCTTCTGTGCGGCCTTGGCCGGCGCCTTTTCGTAGAGCGCCGGATCGGCAAGTTCCACATCAAGTGCCTGAATCACTTTCTCCAGCTTTCCGGTCAAGGATTCGATTTCATTGATCTTCTTGCGAAGCGGCGCCAGCGAGGCGCGCCTGTCGGCATTGGCCTTGCGCTGGTCCGCCTTCGAGAGGGCGTCGTCGACGCCGTTCGGCCTCGGCTTCTCGTCCTTCGTCTTGGGACCGCCGACGATCAGGCTGCGATAGTCTTCGAGGTCGCCGTCGTAGCTCGTCACCGTTCCGTCGCGCACCAGCCACAGCCGGTCGGCGGTCGCCTCGATCAGGTGCCGGTCGTGCGAGATCAGGATCACGGCGCCGGAGTAGTCGTTGAGCGCAGTGATCAGCGCGTTGCGGCTGTCGATGTCGAGGTGGTTGGTCGGCTCGTCGAGGATCAAGAGGTTCGGCGCGTCGAAGGCCGCAAGGCCCATCAGCAGCCGCGCCTTTTCGCCGCCCGAGAGATCCTTGGCGGGCGTTTCCATCTTTTCCGTCGCAAGCCCCATCTGCGCCACGCGCGAGCGCACCTTGGCTTCGGGCGCTTCCGGCATGCGCCGGCGCACGTGTTCGACCGCACTTTGCGTCGGGATCAGGTCGTCGAGCTGGTGCTGGGCGAAGAAGCCGACCTTGAGGTTCGGCGCGATCTTCAGTTCGCCCGCCTCCGGCGCGAGCCGTCCGGAGATGAACTTGGCGAAGGTGGATTTGCCGTTGCCGTTCGAACCGAGAAGCGCGATGCGGTCGTCGGTGTCGATCCGGAGGTTCAAACGCTTGAGAATGGGCTTGCCCGGCTCATAACCAACGGTACCGCCGGTGACGGCGATGATCGGCGATGCCGCCTCCTTCTCCGGATCCGGGAAGGAGAAGCCCTGGACATGGTCTTCGATCACGGCCGCAATCGTGCCCATGCGCTCCAGCGCCTTGACGCGGCTTTGCGCCTGGCGCGCCTTGGTGGCCTTGGCCTTGAAGCGGTCGATGAAACTCTGCAGGTGCTTTCGCGCTGCGTCGTTCTTGGCTTTCGCCTTCATCTGCAGTTCGTCGGCTTCCGCCTTCTGCCGCTCGAACTGGTCGTAGGGCCCACGATAGAAGGTGAGCTTCTTCTGATCGAGATGCACGATGGCGTTGACCGCGGTGTTCAAGAGGTCGCGGTCGTGGCTGATGATGATGACGGTATGCGGATAGCGGCGGATGTAATCCTCGAGCCAGAGCGTGCCTTCAAGGTCGAGATAGTTGGTCGGTTCGTCGAGCAGCAGCAGATCCGGCTCGGAAAAGAGCACGCCCGCAAGCGCCACGCGCATGCGCCAGCCACCGGAAAACGAGGAGGCGGGACGCAGCTGGGCTTCGTGGTCGAAGCCGAGGCCGGCGAGAATGCTTGCAGCACGCGCCTCTGCAGAGTGGGCACCGATGTCGGCAAGCCGTGTCTGGATCTCGGCGATCCTGTGCGGATCGGTCGCTGTTTCGGCTTCGGCGACCAGCGCAGTGCGCTCCTTGTCCGCCTTGAGCACGATCTCGATCAGCGGCTCCTCGGTGCTGGGCGCCTCCTGCGCGACCTGACCGATGCGCGCGTTCTTCGGTAGCGCGATCGTGCCTGCTTCCGACGCGAATTCGCCGGTGATGATGCGAAACAGCGTCGACTTTCCGGCACCGTTTCGGCCAACGAGCCCCGCCTTCGTGCCCGCCGGAAGCGTCACGGATGCATTTTCGATGAGGAGACGTCCCGCGATGCGGGCGGAAAGGCCGGAAATCTGGATCATTGCGGCCTTTTGCCCGGACTTGGCCGGGAAGGCAAGAGGCGCGGGCGTGCAGTTGCCACCGCTGTGACGGTCCGGGAATTCAAGAGGTCATTGTTATCGATTTTTGAACAAGGCGTTCCGACAATCGATACTACACATCCTCATCGTGAGGGACCATCTCAATAACGGAAGGGCGGGGAACGCTCTTCTGACCGCCTCGATCGACCGAACGCCATTGGCAAAGGCCCCGCGTTCCGACGGACGACCGATCCGGCCAAGGACATTTTAGATGAAACCTCGTTCAGCCGAACGAGCCTCCCAGGAGTGAAGACCATGAAAACTGCAATCCAGACCGCTCTTTCCGCCGCTCTCGTCGCAACCGCTATCCTCGGTGGCGCTTCCGCCGCCTTCGCCGGCGGCAGCTACTATGAAGGCGTCAGCCCGACGCCGCTCTATACCGAGCGCACGCCTGCCGTCACGGGCAAGTCGTCCTTCACCATCGGCAATTCCGAAGCCGGCTACGTCGATCGTACCAACACCGGCTCGATCGCAAACTACGGTGTTGCGCCGAAGAGCGTGATCGGCGGCGAAGGCGAATACTACCAGGGCATTTCGCGCTAATCGCGCTAAAGGCGATGAAAGAAGGGGCGCGGGTTTTGGCCCGCACCCCATTTCAAGGGATTTGATCGACCACCGTCGTGATCCTATGAGGCGACCCCAAGCGCCTGCTCGGCCCTAGTCCTCGACCTCCCACCTCTCCACCAAGGAACTGACCTATGAAGAAGTCCTTTGCCGCAATCCTCGTTGCGGCCGCCATGCTCGGCGGTGCGTCTGCCGCTGTCGCCGGCGGCAGCTACTACGAGGGTGTGAGCTCCACGCCGCTCTTTACCGGCCGCGCCGAGGCTTCCGCCGGCACCGGCGTGTCCGCGACCGCAAGCCGCGGTGACTACTATGCGGGCATTGAAGACAAGTCCGTCGACACGACGGCAACCGGCGCGATCGCCAATGGCGGCGCCAAGGCTTTCGGCCAGGCCGACGCAAACAAGCAGTAAGTCACGCCAGACGGTTGACCGAACAGCCCGGTCCCGCCACGCGGGGCCGGGTTGTTTCGTTTTGGCGTTGCCAAATGAGGTACATTGCCATGACAGAAAAAGTCGAAGTCGCCGAGCGGCTCTTCGATCTCTACCATTGCGTTCATCGCCTGGTGAACGCGTCGATGTCGGAGGAAGGCGTTTCGCTCGCGCGCAGCAAATTCCTGTTCTATCTGGACACGCTCGGCCCGTGCCGCTGCGCGGATATCGCTTCGGCGCTCGGCTTTGCGGCCAGAACCGTGACCGAAGCAATCGACGGCCTGGAGCGGGACGGCATGGTCCTGCGCGAACCGGATCCGGAAGACCGCCGCGCGAAGATCATCTCGATCACCGACCGCGGCCGGCTGGCGCTGGAGGCGGCACTGCAGCCACGCCATCGCACAATCGATGAGCTGTTCTCGGCGCTGGACGATTGCGAACGCACCGAACTCTTTCGCTTGCTTGGCTGTCTGCGCGAGAAGGCGTCGGAAATCGACGAAAACCGTCACCCGGTCGCCGCCTGATTCGCAAGCGTCAAGCGGCGCTCTGGCCGTAGCCCCTGCCGCGGCCGAGGGCCGCCGAGTAACAAAGGATGCCGGCGCCATCGCGTGCGCCGGCGAGGGCCTGTTCCGCCTGGCTCAACAGATCGACGCTCGTCGATGCCGGCTGTGCGATCGTGATGCCGGCCGCAAGCGAAAGCGTCTCGGCGGTGTGCGCCCGTCCGGGGAGGGTGACCGTCAGTTCCGTCACGGACTGCCGCAGGCGCCGGGCAATGGCCTCGGCGTTTTCGGCGCTGACGTCCCTGCACACGAAGGCAAAGTCCTGCTGGCCCACACGCGCGACGAAATCGTTCTTCTTGATCGACTTGCGAAACAGCGCCGACAGTTTGGCAAGCGCCTTGGCCGCAACCGTGCCGCCGTGATGCTCGGCCATCTCGCGAAGCCCTTCCACCGAGGCAAGGAGCAGGGCGACCGGCTGGTCGGTCCGCTCCGTTTCGAGAATCGAGTCGAGTTTCGCCGTCAGCGCCAGCCGGTTCGGCAGGCCCGTGGCGGGATCGCGGGTCAAGGATCGGCGGCTTTCGGAGAGATCGCCTTCGAGTTCGGCAAGACGTCGCGCGCTCGTTTCGATGGCATGCTGGAGAGCGCTCTCTTCATTCGTCAGTCGACCTGCCGCGTCCCGCAGGCGCGCAGCGTCGTCGGCGAATTCGGACAGGCCTGCGACGGGGTCCGCGGCCAGTCGGCCGGCGAAATGATCGAGCTCGTCCTTGAAGGCTTGCTTCTGCAGCAAGGCGAGCCTGAGCTTTCCGGCGATCTCGGCAAGGGTTTCCTGGCCTGCGGCTCTCGCCCGGTCCGCGGCAAGCGCCGCGTGCGAGACAAGGTGATGCTTGAGGCCCAGGGCATCCAGCGCATCCTGCTGCGGGTTGCTCCCGAGGGCGGCGAGCTCCCGGGAAAGCTGCGGCAGGCGGCCGGAGAGCGCCTCGTAGAATAGCTCGTAATTGCGGGGCAGGGCCGCGATCCCGTGCGACGCCATTGCATGCGTCACCTTCAGAATGATCGCCGCCTGCCGCGCCTGCGATCGGCTGGCATCCGCTGGAACTTGCCTGTTCATTCTGTCGTGGTCCCCGATGACGTCTGGATGGCTCGATACGAGGCCACTATGGGAAGGCTGCGTTTAAGGGAGTCTGAAGATATCGGGGCGCTGGCGAATCCCGCCCGGTATGGTTGCTGAATTCCATCCGTCCCCGGTTGATCGCAACCGCATGTCGCAGGGCAGCGGACGCCCGGCCGCGGCGGCCATCTTTTATACTTGACGCCATTAGTCACCAATTATATTCGGCGCTGCTAAATCGGGCGTGGGAGCCCGGGAAAACAGCGACGGTCAAGCATGTCCCTCTCGTTCATTGCGGATCTGGCGAAATGGCGCGACCGTCCGGCGCTGGTGTTTTGCGGGCAGCGGACCGTCACCTATCGCGAACTCGGCGAGCGCGTTGCCCGCCAGGCGCTCGCGTTTCGCGGTCCGCGCGGTTTGGTGACGATCGAGGCCGAGCTTTGCGAACACGCGATCATCGCCTATCTCGCGGCGCTCCAGGCCGGGCATGCCGTCGCCATGCAGGCCCCGAGGAACGGATCTGCCGGATCCTGGGTCGATGTCTTTGCTCCCGATCAGGCCTTTCGCCGGATCGATGGCCGCTGGCGCACGGAACATCTGCGGCAGGACGGCAGGGCGCCCCATGACGAACTCGCTGTCATGCTCTCGACCTCGGGCAGCACCGGTTGTGGCAAGGCCGTGCGCCTGTCGCGGGAGAACATTTCGGCAAACGCCGCCTCCATCGCCGGCTATCTCGGCCTGACGGCGGAAGACCGCGGCTGTCATATCCTGCCGCTGCATTACTCCTATGGCCTCTCAGTACTGAATTCCCACCTGGCAGTCGGCGCCAGCCTCTATATTCCCGGTGGATCGATCCTCGATCCCGGCTTTCTCGACGGCCTGGCCGAAAGCGGCAGCACGAACCTTGCGGGCGTTCCCTATTCCTACGAGTTGCTGGAGAAGGTGGGCTTCCGCGAGCGACGGTTCGCGAACCTGCGCTTCATGACCGTCGCCGGCGGCCGGCTGAGCCCGGAGGTCATCCGTCTCTACAGCGATCACCTTACCGCCCAGGGCGCCGACTTCTTCGCCATGTACGGCCAGACCGAAGCCACGGCACGCATCGCCTATGTGCCGCCGGCTCTGCTTGCCGGCAACGAGGACAGGATCGGCGTCGCGATCCCCGGCGGACGCCTTCTGATAGAAAACGAGAGCGGAGCGCCGATCGAAGGCGATGGTGTCCCCGGTGAACTCGTCTATCGCGGCCCGAACGTGATGATGGGTTATGCCACCTCGCGTGATGATCTCTGCCGCGGTGCAGAGCTCAAAGAACTGCGTACCGGCGACCTCGCCATGCGCCATGCCGACGGTCTGTTCCAGATCGTCGGCCGCATGAAGCGGATTTCCAAGATCGCCGGTCTCAGGATCGCACACGACGGGCTGGAAGCGGCGCTCGAGCGGCGCGGCATCGCTGCTGCGGTTGTCGGTGACGATGCCGGCCTTCACGCCTTTTTTGCGGGCGGCCGGGACGCCGAGGAAATCAGGCGGTTTCTGGCGCAGGCGAGCGGGCTGACGCTGGCCCATCTGAAGGCGACGCCCCTTGCCGAGATGCCACGGCTCGCGACCGGGAAGATCGATTACAACGCGCTCAACATGGCGGCCCGCCAGGCGGCGGCCAACGGCGACGACGGCAATGGCGGCATAGAAGACCTCTTTGCGCAGGTTTTCTATCCGAAAAGAGTGAAGCGCTCCGACAGTTTCCTGTCGCTGGGCGGTGATTCGCTGCGCTTCGTTCAGCTCTCGATCGGTCTGGAAAAGGCGCTGGGGCAGGTTCCTGATGCCTGGGAGACCTTGTCGATCACCGAGTTGTCGGCTCAGGAGCGCCGCGAAACTGGCACGCGGCGGATCGGGACGGACCTGCTGATCCGTGCCTTGGCCATTCTGCTCGTCGTCCTGCACCACGAGGTCCTGTGGCCGATCCCCGGCGGATCCGCGGCCATGGTCGTTCTTGCCGGCTTCAGCCTCGCCCGCTTCCAGATGGGACCGCTTCTTGCGGGGGATGCCCGGGCGATCCTGCGGCCGCTCGTGCAGATCCTCGTGCCCTACTACATGATCGTCGCGGCCTATGCGGCTGCCTGGGGTGAGGTGCCCTGGGCCTCGGTCTTTCTCGTCGGCAATTTCGGACTGGCGTTGCCGGAGACGCACGACATGGTCCCGTATCTCTATTGGTTCATCGAAGCCTATTGGCAGATGATGCTCGTCTTCGTCGGGCTTTTCGCCATCCCCCAGTTCCGGCGGTTCGTGTCGGCCAAACCCTTCGCCGCCGGCATGGCCTTGCTTGTGGCCGCGCTTGCCGCGCGGCTCGCCCTGCCGCTCGTCTGGCCGATCGGCAATCGCCAGATCTTTACCCTGCCATGGATTTTCTATCTCGCCGTCATCGGCTGGTGCGCCGCTGTCGCCGAAACCACCAGACAGCGGTTGCTTTTGATGCTCTCCGGGACGGGGGCCTTCCTGTTCTTCGGCCTCTACGAGGGCGTCTGGATCGGGACGAAGATCAAGTATCTGCTGCAGATCGCCGTGCTGGCAGCGTTGCTCTACCTCCCGCGCGTGAGCATGCCGCGCTGGGCGGCTCAATTCATCCTGCCCCTGTCTGCGGCGGGCTTCCACATCTACATCCTGCATCGTTTCGTGCCGGAACTGCTGATATTGCCGCTGCAGCCGATATTGCCACCGGCGGCCTTTTCGCTTCTGTCGATTTTCGGCGGCGTGGCAGTTGGCCTGGTCGCCTGGCTCGGCCAGCGTCAGCTCCTGAAGACGCTCGCCGCGTGGCGCGCGCGTGAGACCCGGCCACTGCGGTTGTTCGGCTCGGCGGTGCTGCGATCTCCGCTACGCCCACTGTGACCCTTGGGTCCTCAGAAAATGCGCCAGGTCCAGTATCAGGGACGGGCGCCCGAGCGCGGTGAGCGTCGCATGCGCCTGGCCGCGATGGTGGGTCTGGTGGTTGAAGAAGTGCCCGAGAGTCGGGGCCAGCTTCTGCGTGATATCAGTCTGGTTGGTGAGTGTCGTGTAGGTGAGGACGGCGCTGAGGCGTTCGTCACTCAGGCTGCCGATCCAGGCAATGATGCGCTCGTCTTCGGCAGTCCGGGCGGTGGCGAGAGCGGCAAGGTCGTCATGGAGGATCGCATCGAGTGAAGCCGGGGTGTCGCCCTGGCCTGTGAAGCGCTTCATCCAGATGCGATCGGCAACGAGGACATGGTTGAGGGTCGAAAGCAGCGAACCGAAGAACGCGCCACGGCTTTCCCACAATTCGCCATCGGTCAGATCCGCAGCGGCGGCATAGACGAGGCGGTTCGCCCAGCGGTTATAGTCGGCGAACATGCGAAAGTGATCGAGCATCGGTTACCTTCCTGATGGCTGCGGTTCGAGGCTGGCGACGCTAACCCGGAACTGCATTTCTGTGGCTGATATCACTCATGAAATTTACTGATTTGATGACGGCGCGGATATGTCGTTCAAGGGGATAACAATCGTCCCGGAGAGTTTGCATGACGAGAAAGCTCTATTCGCTGTGTGGGTCCGACAGGGCGCGTCCGTTCTCGCCGCATGTGTGGAAGACGGCGATGTCGCTCGCCCACAAGGGGCTCGACTTCGACACGGTTCCGACCGGCTTTACCGAGATTCCCGCGGTCGAGGACGGGGCGACGAAGCTGGTGCCGCTGCTCAGGGACGGCGAACGGCTGGTCAAGGACAGCTTCGAGATCGCCCAGTATCTCGAGCGGAACTATCCGGATCGCCCGACGCTCTTTGCCGGCGAGGGGGCAATGGCAATCGCCCGTTTCGTCGAGGGCTGGTCGCAGACGACCCTGCACCCGGCCATCACCCGGATCATCATCAGGGATATTCACGATCGCCTGGACCCCGTCGATCAGGCCTACTTCCGCGAGAGCCGCGAAAAGCGTTTCAGCACATCGCTGGAAGCGGTGGCAGAAAGCGGCGCGGCGTCGCTGGAGACGTTCGCCGAAAAGCTCGAGCCGCTGCGCCACATGCTGAAGTTTCAGGATTTCCTGGGCGGTGCGGCGCCGCTCTTTGCAGACTATATCGTCTTCGGCGCATTTCAGTGGGCGCGCATCGTCTCGCCGCAGCGCCTGCTTCAGCCCGGCGATCCGGTGGCCGGCTGGTTCGAACGTTGCCTCGATCTGCATGGCGGGCTCGGACGCAGTGTGACGGCCGCGTGAAACCCGCCTGGACCAAGCCGAAACATCGGTGAACCCCCTTGTTTTGCGCGGAATTGGCGGCTAATGAACCGCCACTTCTCAAGAAACAAGGGATTTGAGCCAATGGCTATTGAACGTACCTTCTCGATGATCAAGCCGGACGCGACCAAGCGCAACCTGACCGGCGCCATCACCAAGATGCTCGAAGATGCCGGCCTGCGCGTCGTCGCTTCCAAGCGCGTCTGGATGAGCCGTCGCGAAGCCGAAGGTTTCTACGCCGTTCACAAGGAACGTCCGTTCTTCGGCGAACTGGTCGAGTTCATGTCCTCCGGCCCGACCATCGTTCAGGTTCTCGAAGGCGAAAACGCCATCGCCAAGAACCGCGAAGTCATGGGCGCAACCAACCCGGCAAACGCTGACGAAGGCACGATCCGCAAGGTTCACGCCCTGTCGATCGGCGAAAACTCGGTTCACGGTTCGGATGCTCCGGAAACCGCTGCCGAAGAAATCGCCTACTGGTTCTCGGGCACCGAGATCGTCGGCTGATTCACGATCTCCATTTCGAGCTGTAATTGCTTGAAATGACTTGGACTTGAACCGGAGCGGAAACGCTCCGGTTTTTTCATATCGGGCACGTCGCCGTCTCAAAACGTTCGGGCGCCTTGCCGCCCCTGAAAACCTCGGGGTTCTTGTCGTAGGCCGGCCCTTCGACCAGCGGCTTCGCCGGCAGGATATCCTGGTCGATATCAGAGACTACCGTGGTCTCCAGTTTCTGCAGCGTTTCGCCGGCAGGCCCTTTCACCTCAATCGTCACCGCATAGGGTCTATCCTTTTTCACGCAGGTCAGATCGGGGCTTTCCAGCACCACTCGGTCGAGTTTTGGAAAGAGCTTGCGCGTTAGCGTGAACGGCTTGCCGCCCACCGGGTTCTCGAAGGTGGCGAGAACGACGCTGCCTTCGGGCACGGGCTCTGTTTTCTGAAGGGTGATCGTGTAGACCGCATAGGCGAGGCGGTAGTTGAAGACGAACATCTTGCCCGTCAGCTTCAACGGATCAGGGCCGGTCTCGCGCTGGCAGCCGGCGACGGCAAGTGCAATCGTCACTGCGGCCAATAGCCCAATCATCTTCGTCATCGCACCACATCCTCCTTGTTGCGATGGTAGTAGAGTCTCGCCTTGTTGCGGTTGCCGCAGACGGCCATGTCGCACCAGGTCCGGCTGCGATTGCGGCTGCGGTCGAGAAACAGCCAGCCGCAATTCGGGCAAATCTTCAGCCGGTCGGGCTCTGGGTTGGCGGCAAGCGTGAGTGCCGATTGCGCCGTCGCCGTGTCGAGCGGAAGCAGGCCGGCTCCGTGCTTCGGTCCGCGCAGGACGCCGGCGATCGCTTCGAGCAGGTCCGCCAGAAATTCAGGCCGTCCCGTGTCCGATATCTCGGCGCGAAAATGCCGGTCGGTTGCTTCGCGCAGCCGCAGCAGCCCCGCGCGGCGCTCCGGTGAAACAGGCGCCAGCGCGCCGAAGCGCGCACTTTCCGCACCGAAGCGGTTGGCCGCTTCCGCAAAAGTGTCGATCGCGGCACCGTCGGCAAAGCGGTCGATCCGGCGTTCGGGGTCGAAGCGCAGGATGATCGAATTGGCGACATCCAGCGCCAGGGCGCCGCCGGCAAATCGATGGGCTGTCCAGGTGAAGGTCATGCGAAAATCCTAACTGGCAAAATTGATTTTACCAGTTATATTGATCTTGTCACGCTCCGGATGCGCCATGCTCTATTTTCTGCAGCAGCTCGCCAACGCCGTTCCCGTCGCAGCGCTCTACGCGGCGCTCGCCTTTGGCTATGCCATCGCCTTTGCCGTGACGCGCCGCGCCGATCTTACCTATGGCGCACTCTTTGCGTTTGCCGGCCAGACCTTCGTGCTGTTTGCGGATTTCGGCTGGAACCGGCTGTGGCTGGTCATGCCGGCTGCCCTTGGCCTCGGCGCTGCCGCGGCCCTGAGCTTCGGCCTTGGCGCCGGGCTCGTGGCGGGACGATATGTCATGCGCCCGCTTGCCTTTTCCTCGGCCAATACCGTCGTCGTCGCCTCGCTCGGCTGCCTGCTGGTTCTGATGGAAACGGCGCGCCTGGCGTCGGAGACGCGCAGCCTTTGGCTGCCGCCTTTTCTCAATGCCAATGTCGTCTTCTGGGATGATCCGAGCTTCCCGGTGACCCTGACCGTGATCCAGCTCGGAAACACGGCGCTGATGGCGGCACTGGTTGCGGCCGGGCACTGGTTCCTGACGCATTCGCGGGCAGGGCGGTTCTGGCGGGCGGTGTCGGAAGACCGAGGCGCGGCGGCGCTCTGCGGGGTCGATGCCGCGACCGTCTACATCGTCGCCTATGGCGCTGCATCCTTGATCGCCGCCCTCTGCGGCATTCTCGCTGCGTCCTATTACGGCAATATGGATTTCGGCACGGGGCTGACCTTCGGCGTCAAGGTGCTCTTCATCGCCGCAATAGGCGGCCAGGCCTCGCCCCTCTACGCTGCCTTAGGCGCTGCCGGGATCGGCCTGCTCGAAACGCTGTGGAGCGCCTACGGGCCGATCCTCTGGCGCGATTTCGTGATCTTCGGCTTTCTGGTGATCGTGCTTGCGGTGACGCGCAAGGAGAAGGTCATTCCCTGACGAGGGGCAACGCGAATGTGAGCTTCCGCCCACAAGCCGCGCTACTTCGGCGACCAGCGGTCCCGTGCCGTATCGTCGGCATCCTTGGCACTGACCCAGCCACCGGTGGTGCCGTCGCCCAGGTGTTCCTTCTTCCAGAAGGGAGCGGACGTCTTCAGGAAATCCATGATGAAGTTGGCGCCGTCGAAGGCGGCCTGCCGGTGGCGCGACGCGGTGACGACGAGCACGATGTTTTCGCCCGGCATGATCTTGCCGTAACGATGAATGGCCGTTGCAGCCTGGAGCGAAAAGCGTTCGACCGCTTCGCGGCAGATGCGCTCGATCTCCGCCTCGGCCATGCCAGGATAATGCTCGAGTTCGAGCGCCGCCAATGTGCCCGCTTCGTCGCGGCAGAGCCCGGAAAAGGTGGCGACGGCGCCGATGTCGGCGCGTCCTGACGAAAGCTTCGCCACTTCGCTGTTGAGGTCGAAGTCTTCGCGCTGGACGCGCACGATGACCGGCGCGCTCATGGCCTCAGCCGCCCGTCATCGGCGGAAACAGGGCAATCTCCCGGGCGCCGGCGATCGGCTCCTTGTGGTCGACATGTTCCTGGTTGATGGCCGCCCGGATGACGTTTTCATGTTCGAGCGCCGCCTCGTATTCCTCACCGAGCGTCTTCAGGTGCTGAAGCAGATCGGCAATGGTGACGACGCCGGCGGGAAGGTCGAGCGTTTCCTCACCCTTGCCGATGCGTTCGCGCACCCAGGAGAAATAGACGAGGTTGACGGTGCTCATTCGTTGACCACGTGCTTGAGGCCGGCGCGGAAATAATCATAGCCCGTATAGAGCGTGATCGCGGCGGCGATCCAGAGCAGCACGATACCAGCCTCGGTCGTGTAGGGCAAAATCTTGTCGCCGGCGGGGCCGGCCAGCAGGAAGACGATCGCCACCATCTGGATCGTCGTCTTCCATTTGGCGATGCGGGTGACGGGCACGCTGACCTTCAGCGCCGCGAGGTATTCGCGGAGACCCGAGACCAGGATTTCGCGGCAGAGAATGATGATCGCCGCCCAGATCGACCAGCCGGCAATCGTGCCGTCGGCAGCGACCAGCAGCAGGATCGAGGCGACCAGCAGCTTGTCGGCGATCGGATCGAGCATCTTGCCGATGTTCGACGTCTGCTTCCAGATGCGCGCGAGGTAGCCGTCGAAGAAGTCGGTGATCGACGCGATGGCAAAGAGCGTGACCGCCGTCCAGCGCGCGAAGTCCGAACTGTGCAGCCGTCCTTCGACGAAGAAGCAAAGGACGATCAGCGGCACGATCAGGATTCGGAAGTAGGTGAGCAGGTTCGGGATGCTGTAGGCGACGGGCGTGGGCATGGATTCGTGTTCTCTGGTTCGTCAGGTACAGAATGACTTTGCTGGCCTGAGGTCAACAGGTCATCGTCGGCAACTGTCATATTTGCCCTATTGCATGTGAACGCCCGGTGAATTGTGACGCCCGGTTGTCATTTCGCTGCATCGTCGTGGAAATGTTCGTAGACCAGCCGCGCCACCGTTTCGGAAATGCCGGCGACGGCCATGAGGTCGTTGATGCCGGCGCGCGAGACGGCTTTCGCGGTGCCGAAATGCGTGAGCAGCGCCCGCTTGCGCGTCGGTCCGATGCCGGCGATCTCGTCGAGCGGGTTCTTGACCATCTCTTTCTTGCGGCGGGCCCGATGCGAGCCGATCGCGAAACGGTGCGCCTCGTCGCGCAGCCGTTGGATGAAGTAGAGCACCGGATCGCGCGGAGGCAGCGTGAAGCTGTCGCGGCCGAGCGCGAAGAAGCGCTCGCGCCCGGCATCGCGGTCGACGCCCTTGGCGACACCGATCGCGGTGACGCAGTCTTCCACGTCCAATTCCTTGAGAATGGCGCGCACCGCAGTCATCTGCCCCTGGCCGCCGTCGATCAGGATGACATCGGGCCAGGCGGGGAAGGCGGCATCTTCTGCCGCTTCGGCGCTCCGGTCTGGCTTGCCCTCTTCCTTCAGCAGTCGCGAGAACCGCCGCGTCATCACCTCCCGCATCATGCCGAAGTCGTCGCCGGGCGTGATGTCCGTCGATTTGATGTTGAACTTGCGGTACTGGCCTTTGACGAAACCTTCCGGCCCCGCCACCACCATGCCGCCGACGGCATTGGTCCCCATGATGTGGGAGTTGTCGTAGATCTCGATGCGGCGCGGCGTGCGCTCCAGCTTGAACGTTTCCGAGAAACCTTCGAGCAGACGCGACTGCGACGCGGTTTCCGCCAGCTTGCGGCCGTGGGCTTCGCGCGCATTGGCAAGCGCATGGTCGACGAGATCCTTCTTCTCGCCGCGCTGCGGCACCTGGATCGCGACCTTGTAGCCGGATTTTTCGCTCAGCGCCTGGCCGAGCAGTTCCTGCTCTTCCACCGCCTCGCAAAGCAGGATCTGCCGGGGACAGGGCTTGTCGTCATAGAACTGGGCGAGGAATTGCGAAAGCACTTCGGCTGTCGGCAGCGACGGATCGGCCTTCGGGAAATAGGCGCGGTTGCCCCAGTTCTGCCCGGTGCGGAAGAAGAACACCTGGATGCAGGAAATGCCACCCTCGTGATGGATCGCGAAGACATCCGCTTCCTCGACACCAGAGGGGTTGATGCCCTGGTGGCTCTGGACGTGGCTCAGCGCGGCCAGGCGGTCGCGGTAGAGCGCCGCCCTTTCGAAGTCGAGGTTCTCGGCTGCCTCGCCCATGGCGGCGGCGATCGTCGCTTTTACCGCCTGGCTCTTGCCTGAAAGGAAGTCCTTGGCCTCCTGTACCAGCTCCGCATAACCCTGATCGCTGATTTCGCCAGTGCACGGGGCGGAACAGCGCTTGATTTGGTAGAGCAGACAGGGCCGCGTGCGGGTCTCAAAGACGCTGTCGGTGCAGGTCCGGAGCAAAAAAGCGCGCTGCAGGGAATTGATCGTGCGGCCGACCGCGCCTGCCGACGCGAAGGGACCGAAAAAGTCGCCCTTGCGGCTGCGCGCGCCGCGATGCTTGTAGAGCGCCGGCGCCCGGCTGTCGCCCGTCACCAGGATGTAAGGAAACGACTTGTCGTCGCGTAGAAGCACGTTGAATCGCGGCCGAAGCCGTTTGATCAGGTTCGCTTCGAGCAGCAGCGCCTCGATCTCGGTGCGCGTCGTCACGAACTCCATGTTCGCCGTTTCGCGCACCATGCGCGCGATGCGGTTGGAGTGGCCGCGTCCCTGGGCATAGTTGCTCACGCGCTTCCTCAGGCTGCGCGCCTTGCCGACATAGAGGACGTCGCCGGCCTCGTTGAACATGCGGTAGACGCCGGGGCCGTTCGGCAGCAGCTTGACGAAAGCCTGGATCAACTCCGCGCCTTTCAGACCCTCTGTCTCCGAATGGTTCTCGTTCCATTCGACGGCGGGCGTCGCGCTTTCGCTTTCCGGCACCTCGATCAGGTCGTCATCGTCTTCCGCTTCGCTGCCGTCATACAGGATGCCGCCGTCGTTCGGCACGCGTCCATTCATTCCACTATCTCCCTGATGTCGGGCGTTTCCCAAGCGAGGTGCTGGCCCCCGTCGAGCGCGATCATCTGTCCGGTTATCGACGGCGTGTCGAACAGGAAGCGGATCGTCCGTCCGAATTCGTCGAGCGTCGGTCCGCGCTTCAAGATCAGCGCATCGACCTGCGCCTCAAAATCCTTGAGGTCCTGCCGTTCGTTCGGCAAGGTCGGTCCGGGGCCGATGCCGTTGACGCGGATCCGCGGGGCGAGCGCCTGTGCCATCGTCCGGGTTGCCGTCCAAAGCGCCGACTTGGACAACATATAGGAATAAAAGCGCGGATTGGGAGCCCAGACGCGCTGGTCGATCACATTGATGACGAGTCCGTTGGCGTCGGCCGGAAGCTGCGTGGCGAAATCGCGCGCGAGTAGGGACGGGGCCTTCACATGCAGGGCGAAATGCTGGTCCCAGATTTGTTCGTCGAAGGCATCGAGGCTGTCCTTCTTGAACAAGGATGCATTGTTGACGAGCAGGTCGATCGGTCCCAGCGCCGCGGTCGCGCGTCCGATCAGTGCCGATGTCGCGCCCGTATCCGTGAGGTCGGCGCGAATCGCGACGGCATTCTTGCCTGCTTTCACCAGAGCTTCGGCCAGGGCCTGTGCTTCGTCAAATGAGGCGTCGGCGTGAATGGCGACGGCAAAGCCATGGGCGGCGAGGTCCTCCACTATAGCTTTGCCGATCCGCTTGGCGCCCCCGGTTACGAGTGCCGCCTTCAGTGCTTTCTTCAACGTTTCATCCCGCTTTTTCGAATCTTCGCGTCAGAGGACGAAGATATAGGCAAGAAACGCGGGGCTGAAACACTCCCTGACGATTCCTTGCCCAAAAATTAATGGAATTGGCGTAAATTGTATTATTTTGCGTGCTTATAGTATAACTTTCGTTAATCTTGAATTATGGTTAACAATTCTCCTGTGGCGCCAAAGCAACATCAAACTTTGGGCGCGTTTGTGCCACCAAAATTTCACATTTTGGCTCTTGTGAATCCGCATTTGCTGGCCAATTTCAGCACAACCGGGCGGGTTAGTTAAAAGTTGCCCGATGTTTCACTGCGGGACCCCAAGCCCGCGGCACATCGGGACGATAAAGGAGAATGTTAATGCGTACGCTCACCACCACCCTCATGGCTTCGGCTATGACCCTCATCGCCTTCCAGGCCGCCCAGGCTGCAGACGCGATCGACGAAGTTCCGGCAGCTCCGCAGGCCGAATACACCGAGCCGGCAGCCAAGAACTGGTCGGGCGCCTACGTCGGTGGTACCGCCGATTGGAAGCATGGCCAGCACGATGCGACCGGCAGCAACACCGCAGCCGGCTTCGGCGGCGGCCTCTATGGCGGCTACAACGTTCAGGACGGCCAGATGGTATACGGCGGCGAAGCCGACATCGGCTACTCCGGCCAGGATTCGACCAAGGGCAACCTGCGCATGAAGCAGGGCGTCAACGGCTCGCTCCGCGGCCGCGTCGGTGTCGATCTGAACCCGGTCCTCGTCTACGGTACCGCAGGTCTCGCCGTCGGCCAGACCAAGGGCACCGTCGGCGGCGCTTCCGACAAGAACACCATGGTCGGCTGGACAGCAGGCGTCGGTGCTGAAACCTTCGTCACCGACAACATCACCGCACGCGTCGAGTACCGTTACACGGACTACGGCTCGAAGGACTTCCGCATGGGCAGCACCAAGGTCTCGTCCGGCTACGACGAGCACGCTGTCAAAGTCGGTATGGGCGTGAAGTTCTGATCGGCTTCTGCCGGATCAAAGAAAAGGCCGGGGAGACCCGGCCTTTTTTGTGTCTGCACGTTAGGCCTTGAACTTGGGGTAATCCGGGAAGTGTTTTTCGAACTTCGCCGGCCAGTTCTTCAGCTTGGCGCGGCCCTTCTGCCATTCGCCGGCAAACCGCAGTTCGATGTAGCGCAGCATCGCCGCCAGCGCGAAATGACCGGCGTGCAGCTTGGCCCCGGTCTTCGGGAGGTTGTCGTTCAAGTAGTCGAGGCTGCGCTCGACCTTTTCCCATTGCCGATCGATCCAGGGCTGATGCACCTTTTCCGGCGGATGCGAGCGCTTCTCGTAAACGATCGCCAGCAGGCTATCGCAGACACCGTCGCAGAGCGCTTCGAGCAGTTCGACATCGGTGCGCTTTTCGGCATTCCTCGGATAGAGCCTGCCCTTGGTTTCCCGGTCGATGAAATGCATGATCGTACGGCTGTCGTAGAGTGCCCGTCCGTCGCCAAGGATCAGCGTCGGGATCTTGCCGAGCGGGTTGTTGTCGATCAGTTCCGCAGGGTTGGCGTTGGTGTCGGTCAGCACGCTTTCAGCTTTGTAGTCCGCGTAATGCGCCGCCATGCGAACCTTGTTCGAATAGGGCGAGGCGGGCGAGTACAAGATCTTCATCGAACGTCTTCTTTCCAGGATTGTTTCTGAGCCAGCATATTCAGGTCCCTATCGGTCGGCTAGGGCGCCGGGGGCAACGACACGGTGTCCTTTCGGCACGCCTGGCGATCGACCGCCGGGCAGGCGCGGAAGTTCAGCGACTTGTCGAAACAGACCCGGATCTCTTCGAGCCGATTGCCTTCGCAGGTCACGGCGACCGCATCCTTCGTCATTCCAGGGTTTTGGGCGACGAGCGCATCTTCCATGGCGGCGACACGCAGACCTCTCTCCTGCCGGGATGGTGCGAGTTCCGCCGGCAGCGTGAGCCGCTCCCGGGCCGCACGTGTCACGGCGAAGTAATCCTCCTGGCTGAGGCCGGAACAGGTCCCGTGCTTGCGCCATTGATGGCCAATCAGGCCGATGGAGGGGATGAGATCGAGATATTGCTTGCCGAGCGACGACGGCACGCGATCGGATTGTCGCGTCGGGCAGAAGTCCGGGTAACCCTTTTCGTTCTGCGGCCAGAGGCCATGCACGATCAGACCGCGGTTGCCGCCGATTTCGCACTGGCTCGATTTTCCCTTGGGGTCATTGTCGCCGCACCAGGTCGGCGACCAGGAGAGCGAGAGCACGTAGAAATCGAAACCGCTGCCGACCGGCACCGTAACGGCCGCCTTCGTGGCTTGCGTTCCCGTCGCCGCCGGCGCCTTTTCAGTGTTCTGATCGCTGCAGCCAACGAGGGCTGCGGCAACGAAAAGCGCCGGCAGAAGCCGGCGCGTTTTCCGGAATGATCTCATGATTAACGGAGCGAGGCGCAGTAGGCGCCGTAGACATACCAGGGATCGAGGCCGCCGACGCAGAACTCGATGCTTCTGCCGACGCCGGCAAAGCCCCAGGGGCGTTCGATGAGGTAATAGAGTGCCCGCTGTTCGCCGTCGGTCATGACGGCGGTTGCGTAGCAGTATTCGCGCTCGACGAGATGCGTCTCGTCGCGGAACTCCTGCCGGCTCTGTCCCATGTTGCGGATTTCGGCGATCGAGAGATTGGCATGCAGGTAATTTGCATCCCGATACTCGAACCGGGAGGTGATGAAGCCGAGAACCGAAGCCTCGCCGCAGACCCCGGCATTGTAAGTTCGTGCCTGGCCATTGCCGATATAGTCGGCAGCAATGGCGCCCGGCGCGGTGGCGCCGGCGAGGGAAAGCGAAATGAGAAGCGTGGCGGCGAGCGTGCGAGTCATGGGCGTCTCCCTATGTCGTCACACGAGATTGCGGTGCGTCGCGCCCGTCCGTCAAGCCCCTCGGTCTGTCTGTTCTTCTCCGCGCAGCCAGAAGCAGCGGCTGGACGCGAAACGATCCTGGCCCAGCCGGGTTTTCAAGAACGGCAAGAGCGCGTCGAGCTCGCTCTTCAGCGTGAAGGGCGGATTGACGATGATGAGACCGGAGCCGGAAAGCCCGGTGGTTTCCCGGTCGCTTCGGACCGAGAGTTCGGCGCAGAGCATCTTCGGAATGGCGAGCGCCTTCAGCGCCTCATGGAAGGCCTTGATCGGCGCGCCCTGCTTCAAGGGATACCACAGGCAATAGACGCCACCGGCAAAGCGGCGATAGCCGCGCGCGAGACCATCGGCGAGGCGGTCGTATTCACCCTCCTTCTCGAAGGGCGGGTCGACGAGGATGAGTCCCCGCTTTTCCTTCGGCGGCAGATGCGCACCGAGCGCCAGCCAGCCGTCGAGCTCGGTGACCCGGCTCTGGAAATCGCCGTCGAAAAGCCGGTGCAGCGTTTCGTAGTCGTCCGGATGCAGCTCCATTGCCGAAAGCCGGTCCTGCGGACGGAAGAGCATGCGCGCGAGCTTAGGCGAGCCGGGATAGAGCGTCAGCTCGGAGCCGGCGTTCAGCGCGCGGATGGAGGAGAGGTAGGGGGCGAGGATCGCCGCGATCTCCGGCGGCAATTCGCTGTCGAGCAACCGGCCGACGCCGTCACGCCATTCGCCGGTCTTCTGCGCCTCTTCGCTGGAGAGGTCGTAGAGCCCGATGCCCGCATGGGTATCGAGAACGCGGAACGCCTTCTCCTTCTGCTGAAGATAGGTGACGAGCCGTGCCAGCACCGCGTGCTTCAGGACGTCGGCAAAATTGCCCGCGTGGTAGATGTGCCGATAGTTCATGAGCGCCGCCGATGGCTGTGATCAATAGTTGCGATGGGTGGGCGATTGGCTCTTTGAGCCGAATTGCCGATGCCATATAGAAAAGCCATGAACGTTGCGACCCCCATCAAGATAGAAAAAACGATCGGCCACTCGGTCTGTCCGCATGACTGTCCCTCGGCCTGCGCCCTGGAAGTGGACCTTACCGCCGAAGGGCGGATCGGTCGCGTGCGCGGCGCCTCCACCAATACCTACACCGCCGGCGTGATTTGCGCCAAGGTGGCGCGCTATTCCGAGCGCATCTACCATCCGGACCGGCTGATGGTGCCGAAGCGCCGCAAGGGCGCCAAGGGCGAGGGCGGCTGGCAGGAGGTGGGCTGGGAAGCGGCGCTCGACGAGATCGCCGACCAGTTCGTCCGCGCCGAGCAGAAATACGGCGCAGAGACCGTGTGGCCATACTTCTACGCGGGCACCATGGGCCAGGTTCAGCGCGATTCTATCGAGCGGCTGCGTCACGCCAAGCGCTATTCCGGCTTCTTCGGCTCGATCTGCACCAACATGGCCTGGACCGGCTTCACCATGGCGACCGGCGCGTTGCGCGGCCCGGACCCGCGCGAGATGGCCAAGTCCGATTGCGTGGTGATCTGGGGCACGAACGCGGTTGCGACCCAGGTCAACGTGATGACCCATGCGGTGAAAGCCCGCAAGGACCGCGGCGCCAAGATCGTCGTCATCGACATCTACGACAATCCGACGGTCAAACAGGCCGACATGGGGCTGGTGCTGAAGCCGGGCACCGATGCGGCGCTTGCCTGTGCCGTGATGCATATCGCCTTTCGCGACGGCTATGCCGACCGCGCCTATATGGCGGACTTCGCCGACGATCCGGTCGGGCTTGAAGCGCATCTGAAGTCACGCGGCCCGGAATGGGCGTCCGCCATTACAGGACTTTCGGTCGAGGAGATCGAAGCCTTCGCCAGGCTCGTCGGCACGACGCCGCGCACCTACTTTCGCCTCGGATACGGTTTTACCCGCCAGCGCAACGGCTCGGTCGCGATCCATGCTGCCGCTTCCGTCGCGACCGTGCTCGGCTCGTGGAAACACGAGGGCGGCGGCGCCTTTCATTCCAACAACGATATCTTCAAGCTCGACAAGCGCGAACTCATCGGCTCGGCCTTCCATGATCCGGATGTGCGTATGCTCGACCAATCGCAGATCGGCCGGGTGCTGACGGGCGACGCCGAGGCGCTGCGCCATCGCGGGCCGGTGACGGCGATGCTGATCCAGAACACCAATCCGGTGAACGTCGCGCCGGAGCAGCGCCTGGTGAAGCGTGGCTTCCTGCGTGACGACCTGTTCGTTGCCGTGCACGAGCAGTTCATGACGGACACGGCTGCGGTTGCCGACATCGTGCTGCCGGCCACCATGTTCCTCGAACATGACGATCTCTATCGCGGCGGCGGCCACCAGCACATCCTCATCGGTCCCAAGGTCGTGGAGCCGCCCTCGACCGTGCGCACCAATCTCTTCGTGATCGAGGAGCTCGCCAGGCGCCTGGGCGTTGCCGACCATGCCGGTTTCGGCCTGACGGAGCGTGAGCACATCGACCGACTGCTCGCCAACTACGGAATCGGCTACGAGGAGATGAAGGGCCAGAAGTGGCTCGACTGTCAGCCCGCCTTCGAGGAGGCGCACTATCTCAACGGTTTCGGCCATCCGGACGGCAAATTCCGCTTCAAACCGGACTGGACCGGCACGCCGGCAGCGAACCGGCCGCCGCGCTCTATGGGCATGCAAGGACCGTACGCAGCACTGCCGGAGTTTCCTGACCATGTCGACCTCATCGAGGTGGCGGACGCCAAGCATCCGTTCCGGCTCGCGACTTCCCCGGCTCGATCCTTCCTCAACTCGACCTTTGCCGAGACGCCATCCTCGATCCAGAAGGAAGTGCGCCCGGAAGTCATGGTTCATGCGGAGGATGCCGCAGCGCTTGGCATAGCTGACGGCGACATCGTCCAGCTCGGCAACGAACGCGGCGAAGTGCGTCTGCATGCGAAGATCGGCAGCGGCGCGCGGCGCGGCGTGGTCATTGCCGAGGGCCTGTGGCCAAATGGCGCCCATCTCGACGGGGAGGGCATCAACGTGCTCACCGGTGCCGATGCGGTTGCGCCCTATGGCGGCGCTGCCTTCCACGACAACAGGGTCTGGGTAAGGTTGGCGCGCTAAGTCAGGTTGTAGAACGGCAGACGGAACCTTCCATGAGCGGCGACCACCACCATGCAGATGTGAGCAGCACGCCGGTTTCGCGGCTCTGGGCCTCGCTTGGCCTGACCGGCGGTTTCATGCTGGCCGAGGTCATAGGCGGCATCCTGACCGGCAGCCTGGCGCTGATCTCCGATGCCATGCACATGCTGACCGATACGGCAGCCCTTGCGATCGCGCTCGTCGCCATTCATGTCGGGCGCCGCCCGTCGGACCTCTTGCGCACCTATGGCTACGCGCGCTTCGAGATCCTGGCCGCCGCCTTCAACGCGCTGCTCTTGCTCGGTGTCGCCTTCTACATCCTCTATGAGGCCTGGAAGCGGCTGTCCGAGCCGCAGGAGATCCAGTCCGGCGGCATGCTGGTGATCGCCGTCATCGGCCTGCTCGTCAACCTCGCCTCGATGCGGCTGCTCACCAGCCGCAAGGACGAGAGCCTCAACGTCAAGGGCGCCTATCTCGAAGTCTGGTCGGACATGCTGGGCTCGCTCGCCGTCATCGTCGGCGCGGTGGTCATCTGGCTGACCGGTTGGCAATGGGTGGATTCGCTGCTCGCCGTCGGCATCGGCTTCATGGTCTTTCCGCGCACCTGGGTGCTGCTCAAGGAATGCGTCAACATCCTGCTTGAAGGCGTGCCGCCGGGCATGCGTCTTGCCGATGTGCACGCGACGATTGCCGCCGTTCCCGGCGTCGCCTCCGTACACGACCTACACCTCTGGGCGATCACCCAGAGCCAGCCGTCCTTGACCGCCCATGCGGTGCTTGCCGATGGCGCCGATGCCGAAGCCGTGCGCCGGGCGATCGAAGAACGGTTGCGCGAGAGTTTCGACCTGCATCACACGACGCTGCAGATGGAGCGTGAAGACCGCGCGGCAACGGAACATATCCACTGATGGCTGAAATGGCGGGATCGCACTCGCCGGAGAAGGAAGCTGCATGAGCACCCACCATGACCCACGCGTCAGGATCGTCGGCCGCCGCACGCTGTGGAAGGGCTTCGCGCACCTGGAGGAGGTGACGTTCGAACAGCAGATGTCCGATGGCGCGACCGTGACGCTGAAGCGGGAGGTCCACGATCATGGCAATGCGGCGACCATCCTGCTCGTCGATGCCAGGCGGCAAAGCGTCATCCTGGTGCGGCAGTTCCGCCTTCCCGTGCTGCTTCAGGGCGACCCGGCCTATCTGATCGAGGCGGCCGCGGGGCTCCTCGACGGCGATACCCCGGAAGAAGCGATTTGCCGCGAGGCGCTGGAGGAAACCGGCTACCACGTCCAGGACGTCATCCACCTCTTCGATATCTATATGAGCCCGGGCGCGCTGACCGAGCGCACGAGCTTCTTTGCCGGCCATATCGACGCCACCGAGAAGCGCGGCGACGGCGGGGGGCTTGCGCATGAGGGCGAGGACATCGAAGTTCTGGAAATCCCCTTCGACGAAGCCGTTGCAATGATCGCGACCGGCGAGATCTGCGATGCCAAGACGGTCATGCTCTTGCAGTGGGCGCAGCTCAACCGGCAGCAACTGTTTGCCTAAGGGCTTGTTTTATAAGAGTATAATTTATTACCGATATTTCACTTTTTGATCCGTATCGGGTAAGCTAAAGCGCTGATGTCCTCATTACCGACATGGGCGCTTCATGACATCCTCCCTACCGGAACGTGCAACCGACGACGAGCAGCAGGTGGAGGGAGGCTGGTTCTCCTTCCTGCGTCGCAATCGCCGTTATCTATCGGCTGCCGGTACGCTCTTCGTAATCGCGCTTTTCGGCTTTGCGATCTTTCACCTGACGTCCGAAGTCCAGTACGACGAGGTCGTCCAGGCATTGGCGGATACCAGTTGGATCTCCGTCGCGGCGGCGGTGTTCTTCACTGCGTTGAGCTTCCTCGCGCTCACCTTCTATGACGTCAGCGCGCTTGATTACGTCAAGCGAAAGCTGCCCTATGCCGACGTGGCGCTGACGGCGGCCTCGGCCTATGCGGTCGGCAACACCGCGGGGTTCGGGGCGCTCAGTGGCGGCGCCATCCGCTACCGTTCCTATTCGCGCCTCGGCATCGAGCCTGAAAACATCGCCCGCATCATCGCTTTCGTGACGCTCGCCTTTGGGCTCGGGCTTTTGACGGTGACCTGCCTCAGCCTGCTTGCCGTCGGCGAGTATGTGGCGCCGATGACCGGGATGGATCCCCTGGTATTGCGCGTGATCGCGGCCGTGATCCTCGGCGGTCTGTTCACCATGTTCTTTCTTGCCCGTAACGGGCGCGAGGTCAGCATCGGGCGTCTGACGCTTCGGCTGCCGGATTCTCGCACCGTTTCGCGCCAGTTCCTGGTGACGGCGCTCGATCTCGCCGCCTCGGCGACGGTCCTCTATGTCCTTCTGCCCGCGGGCACGATCGGCTGGCCGGCCTTCCTAGCGGTCTATTCGTTGGCCGTCGGCGTCGGTGTCTTGAGCCACGTTCCGGCCGGCCTCGGCGTCTTCGAGACGATCATCATCGCGACGCTCGGCCACAACGCCGATGTCGACACGATTCTCGGCGCGCTGGTGCTCTACCGCGTGATCTATCACGTGCTGCCGCTGGTCATCGCGATCGCCGTCGTCATGGGTATCGAGCTCCGCCAGCTGTCGGGCCATCCGGTCGCATCGAGCGTACGCCGTATCGGCGGCCGCATGACGCCGCTGCTGCTGGCGACGCTCGGCATCGTGCTTGCGATCATGCTCGTCCTTTCGAGCGTTACCCCGACGCCCGACGAAAATCTTGCCTTCCTCGAAGGCCTGCTGCCGCTGCCCATCGTCGAAGGCGCACACTTCCTTGCCAGTCTGCTCGGCCTCGCGCTCGTCGTCGTCTCGCGCGGATTGGCGCTGAGACTCGACGGAGCCTGGTGGGCCTCGATCGTGATCGCGGTCGCCGCACTCCTGCTGTCGCTGATCAAGGCGATCGCCGTCGTGGAGGCGGGTATGCTCGCCTTCTTCCTCGTCGGGCTCCTCGTCAGCCGTCGCCTGTTCGTGCGCCCGGCCTCGCTCTTCGGGCAGGCGTTGACGGTGCCGTGGCTGACGGCGCTCGGGGTCATCTGCCTGGGCGCACTGGTCGTGCTGCTCTTCGTCTACCGCGATGTCGAATACAGCCACGAGCTCTGGTGGCAGTTCGAATTCTCCGCAGAGGCGCCCCGAGGCCTGCGTGCGCTTCTCGGCGTCACGATTGGGGCGAGCATGCTCGCGATCTGGAGCTTGATGCGCCCGGCAACAGGAACCGCCGAGCCCGCGTCCGAGGATGCGATGGAGCGGGCGCTTTCGATCGTCGAGGCACAGGACATGTCCGACGCCAACCTGGTGCGCATGGGCGACAAGAGCCTGCTGTTTTCCGCCGACGGCCGTGCCTTCATCATGTATGGCCAGCGGGCCCGTTCCTGGATCGCCCTTTTTGATCCTGTCGGCCCGATCGATGCCTGGCCGGAACTCATCTGGCACTTCATCGAGAAGGCGCGCGCGGCCGGCTGCCGGGCTGTCTTCTACCAGGTCTCGCCCCAAGGGCTTGCCTACTATGCCGATGCCGGGCTGCGGGCCTTCAGGCTCGGTGAACTCGCGCGCGTCGATCTTGCTCGCTTCGAAATGAAGGGGGGCAAATGGGCGAACCTGCGTCAGCAGGTGAGCCGCGCCCAGCGCGACGGGCTCGAATTCCGTGTCGTGCCGCCCGGAAATGTTTCCGACGTCATGGACGATCTGACGGCGGTGTCCGATGCTTGGCTCGCGCACCACAATGCTAAGGAGAAGGGTTTCTCGCTTGGTGCCTTCGATCCCGAATATCTTCGCGAGCAGCCGGTGGCGATCCTCACCTGGAACGGGCGCACGGTCGCCTTCGCCAACATTTTGGTGACGGCGACCAAGGAGGAGGGGACCGTCGATCTCATGCGCTTCTCGCCGGATGCGCCAAAGGGGGCCATGGATTTTCTCTTCGCCCAGGTGATGGAGTATCTGAAGGGGGAAGGGTACCGCGCTTTCAATCTCGGCATGGCGCCGCTGTCCGGCATGTCCACGCGCCAGATCGCGCCGGTGTGGGACCGGGCCGGCCGCACCTTCTTCGAACACGGCGAGCGCTTCTACAACTTCAAAGGTCTTCGCGCCTTCAAGTCGAAGTTTCATCCGCAATGGCAACCGCGCTACCTTGTCGCCAGCGGCGGCATCAATCCGATCCTCGCCCTGATGGATGCGACATTCCTGATCGGCGGCGGTCTCAAGGGAGTGGTGAAGAAATGATCCGTGTCGCGAACGTCTGGAAATACCTCGCCTCGGCGGTACTGCTGCTGTCAGCCTCCACGCACCCAGCGTCCGCAGAAGACGCGCCGAAGGCCTATGACACCGGGATGATCCCGTCGCCGCGCATCATGGCTCCGAAGGAGAAGGCGGCGGCACTCGTCGTGCTGCTGTCGGACGCCGCCGGCTGGACGAACAAGGAGCAGGCGATCGCCGATACGCTCACCGGTGACAGGACCGTCGTCATCGGCATCGACCTGAAGGCCTATCTGGCCTCGCTCGCCAAGGATGACGGCGACTGCATTTACATGGTCTCGGACATCGAATCGCTCAGCCAGCAGGTGCAGCGTGCGGTCGGCACGGACGCCTACCAGCTGCCGGTCGTCGCGGGCGTCGGTGCCGGGGGCGCACTGGCGCTGGCCATCGCCGCCCAGACGCCGCCGGCAACCATCGGCCAAACACTTGCGATTGATCCGGAGGAGGGGATCGCGCTTGAGAAACAGCTCTGCACCCCGGCCGAAAAGGGGAAAAAGAGCGGCCGCATGGTCTATGGCCTGACCGACGGGCCGTTGCCGGACCCGGTCTCCGTCGTCTTTTCGCCAGCCGCGTCTGCGGACGGGCGCGCCCATGTGGCGGCGCTCGTCGCCAAACATGCGGACATCGAGCAGGAGGACAGCGAAGACGACGCCTACTCGGCGCTGTCCGACCACCTCTCGGATATCATCGACAGCGAGCGCGACGCCGGCAATCCGTTCGGCCTGCCCTTGACCATCCTTGAGGCAAAACCAACCCGTGACACGATGGCGGTGATCTATTCCGGTGACGGTGGCTGGCGCGACATCGACAAGGAAGTCGGCGACGTGCTGCAGCGCGAGGGTGTCCCGGTCGTCGGCTTCGATTCCCTGCATTACTTCTGGTCGGAGCGCGATCCGCAGGTGACGGCGGACGACCTTGCCAAGGTGATGAGCTACTACCGCAAGCACTGGAACGTGCGAAACGTGCTCCTTATCGGCTATTCCTTCGGTGCCGATGTCCTGCCGCGAACCTTCAACCTGCTGCCCGCAGGCGAAAAGGCCCATGTTCGCCAGGTGACGCTGATGGCCCTGTCGCACATGGTCGACTACAAGGTCTCGGTGCTGGGCTGGCTGGGGGCTGCGGGCGACGGCAAGGGCGGCGATCCGCTCGACGACATCAAGCGCATCGATCCGGCGCTGGTGCAATGCATCTACGGCACCGACGAAGAGGACGATGCCTGCCCTGAACTGAAGGGCACCGGCGTCGACGTCATCGGGATCGACGGCGGCCACCACTTCGACGAGGATTATCCGGCGCTGACGCGGCGCGTGCTCGAGGCGCTCGACCGGCGGCTGGCGTCTGCGAAGTGAGTGTTCAGTGTGACGCCACCCCCCTCTGCCCTGCCGGGCATCTCCCCCACACGGGGGGAGATCGGCTGGGGCGCGGTCTTCGCCGATGAGCAATCGTTGAAGGTGAGCAATCGGTGGGGGGATCTGCCGGCCAGAGATGTGTCGGCTGCTCGCTGCGATTTTCGTGATATGCCGCTGAGGATCAGCGGGGCTGTGCCGGTGCCACTTGCCGATCTCCCCCCTTGTGGGGGAGATGCCCGGCAGGGCAGAGGGGGGTGACGAAACCCACCCCGAACATTGTCAGGCGGAAAAATCAGAAAGCTGGCGAAACCAGCGTACCCGTCGCTTCGCCCGCTCCGATGCTTACGGCGCGGCTGCCTTCCATGCGCACTTTGCCTTCCGCCATCAGGCGCAACGCCATCGGATAGGTCCGGTGCTCGACGGTGAGAACCCGTGCTGCAAGGCTGTCGGCCGTATCGCCTGGAACCACCGGAACGACCGCCTGGGCGACGATCGGACCTTCGTCCATGCCTTCGGTGACGAAATGCACCGTGCAGCCCGCGACCTTCATGCCGGCCTCGATCGCCCGCTGGTGGGTGTGGAGACCGGGGAAGAGCGGCAGCAGCGACGGATGGATGTTGAGGATACGTCCCTCGTGGCGCTGGATGAAGGTAGCTGACAGCAGCCGCATGTAACCGGCAAGGCAGATGATGTCCGGCGACAGCCGGTCGAGCTCGGCGAGGATCGCCGCCTCGTGGGCGTCCTTGCCGTCGAAGTCCTTGCGCAGGAAAGCGCGGGTGGGGATGCCGAGCGCTGCCGCTTTGGCGAGGCCGCCGGCATCCGCCTTGTCGGCGATAACGGCGACGATCTCGGCTGGGAAATCCGGCTCGGCCGCCGCTTTCGCCAAGGCCAGCATGTTGGAGCCGCCGCCCGAAATGAAGACGACGACCCGCTTCCTGCCCGTCGGAACGCCAGTCGTCATAGGGCGAGGTTGCCCTTGTAGATCGTGCCGGCAGCACCTTCGGCGCGGGCGACCATCCGGCCGAGCGTGAAGACGGTCTCGCCTTCGCCGGTGAGCACGGCGGAAACCTCTGCGGCCTTGTCGGCCGGAACGACGGCGATCATGCCGACGCCGCAGTTGAAGGTGCGCAGCATTTCGTTGGCGGCAACGCCGCCCGTCTGGGCGAGCCACGAGAACACCTTCGGCGCCTTGATCGCGTCGAGGTCGATCTCGGCGGCGAGGTGCTTCGGCAGCACGCGCGGAATGTTTTCGGGGAAGCCGCCGCCGGTGATGTGGGCGAGTGCCTTGATCGCGCCGGTCTGGCGGATCGCCTTCAGAAGCGGCTTCACATAGATGCGCGTCGGCGTCATCAGGAGGTCGGCGAGCGTGCCTTCACCGAACGGAGCAGGGGCATCCCAGGCAAGGCCCGAAAGCGCGACGATCTTGCGCACCAGCGAATAGCCGTTGGAGTGAACGCCTGACGAAGCAAGGCCGAGGATGACGTCGCCTTCGTTGAGATCACCGGCCGGCAGCAGTTGGCCACGCTCGGCCGCGCCGACGGCGAAGCCCGCGAGATCGTAGTCGCCGCCCGAATACATGCCGGGCATTTCGGCGGTCTCGCCGCCAATCAGCGCGCAGCCGGATTCGCGGCAGCCGGCCGCGATGCCGGCGACGATCGCAGCACCCTGATCCGGGTCGAGCTTGCCGGTCGCGAAATAGTCGAGGAAGAAGAGGGGCTCGGCGCCCTGGACGACGAGGTCGTTGACGCACATGGCGACGAGGTCGATGCCGACGGTGTCGTGCTTGTTGGCGTCGATGGCGATCTTCAGCTTGGTGCCGACGCCGTCATTGGCGGCAACCAGAACCGGGTCGGTGAAGCCCGCAGCCTTGAGATCGAAGAGACCGCCGAAACCGCCGATTTCGCCGTCGGCGCCGGGGCGCCGGGTCGAGCGCACATGCGGCTTGATCTTCTCGACCATGAGATTACCGGCGTCGATATCAACGCCCGCGTCGCTATAGGTGAGACCGTTCTTTCCCGACTGGCTCATGCTCGTTCTCCAAGGCTCGTCGTGCGACAGGTATTTTGCGGATGCGATTGGCACGGCAGGCAAGGGAGTGCAAGCCGAGAGCAGGCCTTGGCGGCGTTTTTTCACCATTTTGCCCATATCCCACGGTAGAAGCGGGAGAGCTTGGCTCCAAACCGTGCGGCCCCGCCCGGTTGGACTTGACCGGCGCCCGCGCCGCCCCCTATCTCCTCTAAAGAGTTGTGATACGCGATCGGCGCGAGCGGCGCGCTAGAGCGGGATGAGGAAAGTGTGCGGTTTCCGCCCGCATCCGGCTCTCGCTTGTAGGAAACGATCACGTTCCATGATCCCAGGTCGATCCGACCTGAGATCATCGTGATCCAAAGGGAGTGTCATGGATATCAAGGTCAGCGGTTCCGGATTGCAGCGCCAGGTCATCTTCTGGCTGCTGGTGCTTGCCGCCTTCATTGCCTTCCTCATGGTCTTCAGCTCGATCCTGCTGCCGTTCCTGGCCGGCATGGCGCTTGCCTACTTCCTCGATCCGGTCGCCGATCGCCTCGAGCGCCTCGGCCTCAGCCGGTTGATGGCGACCGTCGTCATCCTGGTCGGCTTCGTTGTCGTCTTCGTGCTGGCCCTCATGGTCATCATTCCTGTCGTCGTCAGCCAGGCGGCCGATTTCATCGCGAACATCCCCGGCTATGCCGCCAAGCTGCAGGTGCTCGTCAACGAAGCGCAGACGCGGCTGATCCCCGATTGGCTGGCGAGCCAGATGCCGTCGCTCAAGCAGAGCTCCGGCAAGCTGCTCGAACAGGGCGCCGCCTTCGTCGGCACGCTCTTCCAGCAGATCTGGAACTCCGGCGTGGCGTTGCTCGATGTCATCTCGCTGCTGGTCGTCACACCCGTCGTCGCCTTCTACATCCTGCTCGATTGGGATCGGATGGTCGAGAAGGTCGACAGCTGGGTGCCGCGCGACTACGTCTCGGACGTGCGCCAGATCGCCCGCGACATGAACGCGACGATCGCCGGCTTCGTGCGCGGGCAGGGCTCGCTCTGCCTCATCCTTGGTCTTTATTACGGCATCGGCCTGTCTCTGGTCGGTCTCAATTTCGGCCTGCTGATCGGCCTCTTCGCCGGCATGATCAGTTTCATTCCCTATGTCGGATCCCTGGTCGGTCTGGTGCTCGCCATCGGCGTGGCGCTGGTGCAGTTCTGGCCGGACTATCTCTGGATCGGCCTCGTGCTTGCCGTCTTCTTCAGCGGCCAGTTCATGGAGGGCAACATCCTCCAGCCCAAGCTGGTGGGCAAAAGCGTCGGCCTGCATCCGGTCTGGCTGATGTTCGCGCTCCTTGCCTTCGGCGCACTGTTCGGCTTCGTCGGCCTGCTGGTGGCGGTGCCGGCGGCGGCGGCCATCGGCGTGCTTGTCCGCTTCGGCATCCAGCGGTACCTTGATAGCGATCTCTATCACGGGCACGGCAAAGCCGTGGAAAAGAAGGCGAAGAGCGACAAGGCCGCCTGATTTCCGACGATTGTCCCGAGTACAGCATGACAAAACGCCCATTTGAACAAATCCCCCTGGCCTTCGGCCACGACCCGGCGACGGGTCGTGAAGATCTGCTCGTCTCCGACAGGCTGAGCGCGGCCATCGCCATCGTCGACCACTGGCCGGACTGGCCGGCGCCGGTTGTCATCATCGCCGGACCGGTCGGTTCGGGAAAATCGCACCTTGCCAGCATCTGGAAGGAGCGGGCGGGGGCGGAAGTGATCCACCCGCTCGCCGGCTCCGATGCAGCGGTGATCGCGGCCGAAAGACCCGTGCTGTTCGAGGATGCCGACCGCAGCGGCTTCGACGATACGACGCTGTTCCACGTCATCAACAACGTGCGCCAGCACGGCACCGGCCTGTTGATGACGACGCGGCTCTGGCCGATGTCCTGGCCGGTGACGTTGCCGGATCTGCGTTCGCGCCTGAAGGCGGCGACCGTCGTGGAAATCGGCGAGCCGGACGACGAACTCTTGACGCAGGTGCTGATCAAGCTCTTTGCCGATCGCCAGCTCTTCGTCGACGAGCGCCTGGTCGGCTACATCGTCCAGCGCATGGAGCGCTCGCTCGAAGCCGCTCAATCGATCGTCGAGCGCATCGACCATCTGGCGCTTGCCCGCGGCACGAAACTGACACGTGTACTCGCCTCCGAAGTTCTCGAAGAACTGGGAAATCAGCGCCGGTCCGATTGACTGTCACAGAACCGTCGTCAAACTGGGATAGCCGGTGCAGCCGGAGCAATGGGATCTGAAAAGCATGGATAACGCGCTATCTGCGGTGAACGAAAACCAGGCAGCAGTGGAGGGCGTCGACCTGCTGACCAGTCCGCAGCGCTTCATCAACCGCGAGTTTTCCTGGCTGCAGTTCAATCGCCGCGTGCTTGAGGAAACGCTGAACACGGCGCATCCGCTGTTGGAGCGTGTTCGCTTCCTGTCGATTTCGGCCGCCAACCTCGACGAGTTCTTCATGGTGCGCGTCGCCGGCCTCGAAGGCCAGGTGCGCCAGGGCCTCTCGATGCGCTCGCCCGACGGCAAGACGCCGGTCGAACAGCTCGAAGACATCCTGAAGGAAATCGACAACCTGCAGATGGAGCAGCAGGCCTCGCTTGCCGTGCTGCAGCAGTATCTCGCCAAGGAAGATATCCTGATCGTGCGCCCGGCGGCGCTGTCGGCGCAGGACAGGAGCTGGCTTGCCAACGAATTCGACCAGTCGATCTTCCCGGTGCTGACGCCGCTGTCGATCGATCCGGCCCACCCGTTCCCGTTCATTCCGAATCTCGGCTTCTCGATGGGGCTGCAGCTCGTCAGCAAGACCGGCCGCGAGCCGATGACGGCGCTTCTGCGCCTGCCGGTCGCACTCGATCGCTTCATCCGGCTGCCGGACGTCAAGAACGTTATCCGCTACATCACGCTCGAGGACATGGTCAGCCAGTTCATAGACCGGCTGTTCCCCGGCTACGAGGTCAAGGGTTCCGGTACCTTCCGCATCATCCGCGACAGCGATATCGAAGTGGAGGAAGAGGCCGAAGACCTGGTGCGCTTCTTCGAGACCGCGCTGAAGCGTCGCCGGCGCGGTTCGGTGATCCGCATCGAGACCGATTCGGAGATGCCCGCGTCGCTCCGCCAGTTCGTCGTGCAGGAACTGGGCGTCCCGGAAAACCGGATCGCCGTCCTGCCGGGGCTGCTTGCGCTCAACACTTTGTCCGAAATCACCAAGGCTCCGCGCGACGATCTGCGCTTCGAGCCGTACAATCCGCGTTTTCCCGAACGCGTGCGCGAGCACGCCGGCGACTGCCTGGCGGCGATCCGCGAGAAGGACATGGTGGTCCACCACCCCTATGAATCCTTCGATGTCGTCGTGCAGTTCCTGCTGCAGGCCGCGCGCGATCCCGAAGTCGTCGCCATCAAGCAGACGCTCTACCGCACCTCGAACGACAGCCCGATCGTGCGCGCGTTGATCGACGCGGCCGAGGCCGGCAAGTCGGTGACGGCGCTGGTCGAGCTCAAGGCCCGATTCGACGAGGAAGCCAATATCCGCTGGGCGCGCGACCTCGAACGCGCCGGCGTGCAGGTCGTCTTCGGCTTTATCGAACTGAAAACCCACGCCAAGATGTCGATGGTGGTGCGGCGCGAGGAGGGCAGGCTCAGGACCTATTGCCACCTCGGCACCGGCAACTATCACCCGGTGACGGCGAAGATCTACACCGACCTGTCGTTCTTCACCTGCAACCCCGTCATCGCCCACGACATGGCGAACATCTTCAACTTCATCACCGGCTACGGCGAGCCGGAAGCGGGCATGAAGCTGGCTGTCTCGCCGCACACGCTGCGCCCGCGCATCCTCAAGCATATCGAGGAGGAGATCGAGCACGCCAAGGCCGGGCGCCCGGCGGCGATCTGGATGAAGATGAACTCGCTTGTCGATCCGGAGATCATCGAC
This sequence comes from Ensifer adhaerens, assembly GCF_002007205.1. GTDB lineage: Bacteria > Pseudomonadota > Alphaproteobacteria > Rhizobiales > Rhizobiaceae > Ensifer > Ensifer adhaerens_D. The sequence goes on along the minus strand of NZ_LAZS01000005.1, from coordinate 1,646,205 downwards.
GCACTCTATAAGGCGAGCCGCGCAGGCGCCGAGATCGACCTCGTGGTACGCGGCATCTGCTGCCTGCGCCCGCAGGTCCCGGGTCTTTCGGACAATATCCGTGTCAAGTCCATCGTCGGCCGTTTCCTTGAACATTCCCGCATATTCTGCTTCGGCAACGGCCACGGGCTTCCATCGGAGAATGCGCTTGTCTATATCGGCTCGGCGGATATGATGCCGCGCAATCTGGACCGGCGGGTCGAGACGCTCGTGCCTCTCATCAACCGGACTGTGCACGAACAGGTTCTGTCGCAGATCATGCTGGGCAATCTCATCGACAACCAGCAGAGCTACGAAATTCTTCCCGATGGCACCTCTCGCCGGATGGAAGTCGGCAAGGACGCCGAGCCTTTCAACGCACAGCACTATTTCATGACCAATCCCAGCCTCTCCGGCCGGGGCGAGGCCCTGAAGTCCAGCGCACCGAAGCTCATAGCCGGCTGGAAGAGCGGCTGGCACAAATAAACTGGAATTGCATGGTCGAATCTGAAGCGCAGGGGCGTTTGCCCGGCATCCGCCCGGTTTCCGTTATCGATATCGGTTCGAACTCCATCCGCCTTGTCGTCTACGAAGGCCTGAGCCGCTCACCGGCCATGCTGTTCAACGAAAAGGTGATGTGCGGTCTCGGCAAAGGCATCGACGCCACCGGACGCATGGATGAAGACAGCGTCGAGCGCGCGCTGAGGGCGCTGCATCGCTTTCACGCGCTCTCCAAGCAGGCGCGGGCGACGTCGATGTACGTGCTGGCCACGGCAGCGGCTCGCGAGGCGAGCAACGGCCCGGCCTTCATCGAGAAGGCCGAGGCGATCCTCGGTCACAAGGTCCGCATCCTCACCGGCGAGGAAGAAGCCTATTATTCGGCAATGGGCATTGTCAGCGGCTATCACGATCCCGACGGCGTCGTCGGCGACCTTGGCGGTGGCTCACTCGAACTCGTCGACGTCTCCGGCACGAAGATCGGCAGGGGCATCACCTTGCCGCTCGGCGGTATCCGCCTGTTCGAGCACAGCAACGGCTCGCTGACGAAGGCGCAGACCTGGGTGCGCAAGTTCATGAAGAACTCGGCCATCCTGAGGGCGGGGACCGGACGCACTTTCTACGCGGTCGGCGGCACCTGGCGTTCGATCGCCAAGCTGCACATGGAAATCCGAGACTATCCGCTGCACATGATGCAGGGCTACGAGATTTCCTACGATGAGGCGATGGCGTTGCTGCCGGAGGTGATAGAGCCGAAAAACATCAAGCCGTCGGCCTATGCGACGATCTCCAAGAGCCGCCGCAGCCTGCTGCCCTTCGGCGCGATCGCCATGCAGGAGGCGCTTTCGATCATGAGGCCGGAGCGGATTTCCTTCTCGGCGCTCGGCGTGCGTGAAGGCTATCTGTTCTCGCTCTTGAAGGACGAGGAGCGCGCCCAGGATCCGCTGCTGACGGCGGCGAACGAAATCGCCATCCTGCGTGCCCGCTCGCCGGAACACGCCCGCGAGCTTGCCGACTGGACGGGGCGCATGGTGCCGTTCTTCGGTATCGAGGAAACGGAAGAGGAAAGCCGCTACCGTCAGGCTGCCTGCCTGCTCGCCGACATCAGCTGGCGCGCGCATCCGGACTACCGCGGCCTGCAGGCGCTGAACATCATCGCCCACTCGACCTTCTCCGGCATTACCCATGCCGGCCGGGCCTATATCGCGCTCTCCAACTACTATCGCTTCGAGGGCTTGAACGACGACGGCGCCACGAACGCGCTTGCCGGCATCACCACGCCGCGCCTGCTGGAGCTTGCAAAGCTGCTCGGCGGCTTGCTGCGCGTCGCCTATCTCTTCTCGGCATCGATGCCGGGAATCGCGCGGAACCTGACGTTCCGCAAGTCGTCCCAGCCGGACGTGGATCTCGAGATCATCGTTCCGGCCGCCTATTCGGAGTTCGCCGGCGAGCGGCTGGATGGTCGCCTGCAGCAGCTCGGCAAGCTGACCGGCAAGAGGCTCGCATTCCACTTCGAAAGCTGAGCTCTGCGAAATCCGGGTTCAAGTCAAAAGGCGCGCGAACCTTGGTTCGCGCGCCCTTTTTGATTATTCGGCCTTCAGGAAGTCGCCGACTTCGAGCAGCACGAACTCGTTGTCGTCGGCCTTGTCGAGCGAGCGGCCGGCCGAGAACGGCAGGTTGTTGTCGTTGCCGACGATGATGTGGGTCTCATCGACGCGGTCGACGTTCTCGATGGTGACGAAGGGCATGTCGTAGAAGCCTTCGCCGCCGCCTTGGCGCTTCTTGTTCTCGGGATCGGCGATCTTCAGGAGATCGATGTAACCGATCTTGCGCGCGGCCTTGCCGACATTGCTGTCGTCGAAGGCGATCTTGTAGATCCGCTTGACCTTGGAACCGGTGGCGAAGCAGTCGGGCTTCGGGTCCTTCGGATCGGCGCAGGCCTTATCGACCGTGCCGGCGCCATTGTCGCGCTCGATCACCAGCGCTGTTCTGTCATCGAGCATGTTGAAGTCGCCGATCGCCTCGCCGCCTTCGGCCAGCGGGTAGAGCCAGTTGCGGCCAGTCCAAGCCTTGGTTGCGACATCGAGCTCGATGATGCGCAGCGCCGGGCGGCCTTCTGCCTGCTCGACCGTTTCGCTGTCGGTCCAGAGCGGGCCTTCGAGCAGGCCATAGAGCTTGCTGCCATCCTTGGAAAGCGCCATACCCTCGTAGCCGCCGGAGCGCTTCAGGTTGAAGGCGGGCGTCTTCTTCGACGGGTCGGCCTGCAGCGTCAGCGTCGGATTATCGGGCGAAAGCACCGGCTTGCCGTCGACCGTCGTCGCAATGACGTCGGCCAGCTTGCCGTCGAGATCGAACTTCAGAATGTAGGGGCCGAATTCCTCGCCAACCCAGAAGCCGTCGGCAACAGGCTGAATCGATTCGACGTCAAAGTCGGCGCCGGTGAGATAACGCTTGTCGGAACCTTCCATGACGATCGGGAAGGGGGCCTTCTTGTCCGGGTCGGTGAGGAACAGCGTCTTCAGCGCCTCGACCTTGCCGGCATCCCAGTCCATCTTCACATGGTGCAGCATCAGCATGGCGTCGGTCGAGTTCAGCTTGTTGCCGAAGCCGTTGTCCGAAAGGCTCCAGAAGGTACCGTCGTCCATCGCCTTGATGCCGGAGAAGCCCTGCATCGGCTGACCGTCGAAGGGCAGCGACAGGCCCGTCAGGCGAACGCCATCCTTGCCGGGCACGGTGCCGAGCGCGTCCGCGCGCTTGCGGTCCGGCGTGGTGAACTTGCCGGAGGTCTTCAGGTACTCGGGCGCGTCGGACGGGGCCGCAATGATCGTGTTTGCCGGCAGGATAGCGTGACCCTTCAGCGTCGCGTTGAAGGACTTTTCCTCGGCCGAGGCGGCCATCGTCATCAAAAGGGTGAGCGCCGCGGTGGCGAGAAGCGTTTTCGTCATGAAAGTCACCATGGGTTGGAGCTAAAGCCTGCAACCCGATAGGCGGCTATGATGACGGTTGGGTGATGCTTGCCTTACAGCCCGATGAAGCTTTGGTGACAGTGTTAGCTGGCGACAACGAGGCCCGCCCATCGTCCGGGCGTGATGCCATAGGCGCGCTTGAAATGACGGGTGAAATGCGCCTGATCGGCAAAGCCGGTTTCGAGCGCTGCACCGGCAAGGCTTTCGCCCCGGGCGATCATCTGGCGGGCGCGCTCCAGCCGGCGCATGAGGAGGTAGCGATGCGGGCTGGTGCCGAGGACCTTGCGGAACTGCCGCGCCAGCGTGAAGCGATCAAGCCCGCTCACCGCCTCGAGTTCCTGCGAGCCGACGGGCCGCTCGAGATTGGCGCGAAGGAAGTCGCTCGCCTGAAGAACGGCGTTTTTATCGGCCTTTCCGGGCTTGATGTCCTTGGCGCCGGCATGGCGGTACAGGCCCTCGGCTATGCGCACGAGAATGTCGTCCAGCGCCAGCTCGTCGATGCCGTTGTCGAGATCGACGAGGGCTTCCCCGACCGCCTGCCGCAGGGCCTCATCGCCCACGACAGGTGCTGCGACGAAGGGCAGGGAGGGGCCTGTTTCGTCGAGTGCCGCGAGCAACCGCTCCGGCTGCAGGTACATCATCCGGTAGCGCAGGCCGATTTCCGTTCCCGCGCCGCCGTCGTGGATCTCGTCCGGGTGGAGGATGATGATGCTTCCCGGATTGCTGAAACGACTTTCGCCCCGGTATTGGAAGGTCTGCACGCCGCCGAGCGTCACGCCGATCGCATAGGTGTCGTGGCGGTGCGGCTCGAAGAATTTTCCATGCAGCCGCGCTTCGATGCGCTCGATGCCGTCGACGGCAGGCGCGACCTGGATGCCGTCGCCGGGCACGCCGCACAATCGTTCAAGATCGATCGCGGCATCCTCCGATAATGCGTCTTCCGGCACGCCCTGTCGGGCTGAAATGGAGATGGCCGTCATGTTCGATACCAAATTTGCAATCGTCTTGCGCGAGGACCTGGCTACCTGGCAGAAGCTGAACGTCACCGCGTTCCTCGCCACCGGTATTGCCGCGCAGAAGCCCGACATCATTGGTGAAGACTATCGCGACGGCGCCGGCAACGTCTACAACGCCTTGAGTGTGCAGCCGATCATCGTGCTTGCCGCAGATGGGACGACGCTCGGCAACATTCAACGGCGCGCGATCGAAAGAGAGATTAAAGCTTCGATCTATGTCGACGGCATGTTTGCCACCGGTCACGACCACGCCAACCGTGCGGTTTTCGCCGAGACCAGCCCCGATGATGCCGCGGTCGCCGGCATCGCCATCCACGCGGACAAGAAGCTGGTCGACAAGATCACCAAGGGCGCGAAACTGCACGCGTGAGGCGATCGTCGTTCGACCCAACTACTCGGCCGGACTGGGGACGAGAGCCGGCGCCGCGCTGCCAGCGCGCAACGCCAGCACGCCGAGCTTCTGCCCGCGCCCCCTGATGGCGTGCTCGCCGAGATCTTCGACCCGGACATAATGCGGCAGGCGCATCTTGCGGGCGAGCTCGGTGGAGATCAGCACCTGGTGGCCAAGCGTCTTGCAGAAGCCTTCAAGCCGGGCGGTGGTGTTCACCGTGTCGCCGAAATAGGTGATCTTGTGCCGGTCGAGACCGATTTCGGCAGCGACGATGGTGCCGCCGTGAAGGGCCGCGCGCAGGCGTGGAACCTCGCCGAACTCCTTCTGCCAACGCTGCGCATCCGCATCGATCATTTCCAGAATGTCGAAGACGCAATGAATGCAGGCGGCATTGTTGGTCGCGCGATCGAAGGGCCAGGTAATGACGGCGGCATCGCCGATGTAGTCGTCGATGGAGCCGCGATAGCGCATGACCGGGTCGGCGATCGTCGCGAACAGTTTGCCGAGATACTCCTGCATCCTGAGATCGCCGTGTTTCTCGGCGTAGGAGGTCGAGCCGGCAAGATCGATGAAGAGGAAGACGCGCTCTTCCTCGATCGGCCTGCGGTAGCGCCCGGTGAGCAGGCTCAGGAAGACGTCACGTCCGAGCAGTTCGCGAACCCTGAGGATGAAGACGAGCGATCCCGAAACGCCGAGCGCAAAGATGAGGACCGTCTTTGACGGCATCATCGCGTCCATCCAGTGGTCCTCCATGACGCCACCCGACTGCATGATCAGGCCGGCGGCGGCATAGCCGATGTCGAGAAGCACGAAGTAGATGACCAGCGACGCGACGAAGAAGACGGGCGTTGAAAAGGCGTGGATCCGTCGATGGAGGCGCCGGAAAATGACGCGCCTCTCAAACGCGATGATCGGCAGGCACATGAAGAGCGCGTAGGTCGCGCCGATCAGGGCGCCTTTGCCGTAGAAGACCCATGCGTAGACTGCCCCGGCGCCGGCGATGACCAGCAGCAAGAGTAGTCCTTCGAAAGTCGAAAAGCGCCAACGCATGCAGAAAGCTCCGGTACCGGAAGAGGCGGCATCCGTGTCGGTCGGCGTTGCCCAACGCGCCGACTCACGTCACCTCGTTTGATACGATGGTGATTCTATTCCGCCCGGCCCTTCGCTAGAGCTGGATTCGGGCGGAAACTTGTCTCCGCCCGTTACCTTTTTCAAGCTGATGCGGACGTGATTTAGACGCCGATTTCCACCGCTTCGATCTTCTTGTCGACGAAGCGCAGGGCGACGTCGCCGTTGATCAGCTTCAGTGCCGTTTCGCCGAAGAGTTCGCGCCGCCAGCCCTTGAGCGCGGCGACGTCCGCCTTCTCGCCCTCGGCTGCTATTCTGTCGAGATCCTCGCTGTTGGCGATGATCTTCGCAGCGACGCCCTGCTTTTCGGCGATGAGCTTCAAGAGCACCTTCAGCATTTCGCCGGCGGCCGCAGCACCTTCTGGCGCATGGCTCTGGCGCGGAAGCTTCGGCAGATCGGTCTTCGGGATCGCCAGCGCTTCATTGACGGCCTCGACGACCGCTGTTCCGGCGCTGGAGCGTTCCCAGCCCTTGGGAATGGTCCTGAGTCGCGCAAGCGCCTCCGCATCCTTCGGCTGCTGCTGGGCGATTTCGTAGATGGCGTCGTCCTTGAGGATGCGGCCGCGCGGAACGTTGCGGGCGCGCGCCTCGCGCTCGCGCCAGGCGGCGACGGTCTTTAGTACGGCGAGCTCGATCGGCTTCTTCACCCGCATCTTCAGGCGCTGCCAGGCATCATCAGGATGCAGGTCGTAGGTGTCGCGGGCTTCGAGGATGGCCATCTCCTCGGTGAGCCAGAGCGAACGGCCCTCGCGCTCGAGCTCCGCGGCCAGGTACTTGTAGATGTCGCGCAGATGCGTGACGTCGGCCAGCGCATAGTCGAGCTGCTTTTCAGTCAGCGGACGGCGGCTCCAGTCGGTGAAGCGCGAGGACTTGTCGATCTGCGTGCCGGTGACGCGGTTGACCAGCTGGTCGTAGGAAACGCTGTCGCCGAAACCGCAAACCATCGCCGCGACCTGTGTGTCGAAGATCGGGTGCGGAATGAGCTCGCCGAGATGGAAGATGATCTCGATGTCCTGACGCGCGGCATGGAACACCTTGATGACTTCAGGGTTGGCCATGAGCGCGAAGAAGGGCGCAAGGTCGATCCCCTTGGCCATCGGGTCGACGATGACGGCAAGATCCGGGCTCGCCATCTGGATCAGGCAGAGCTCTGGCCAGAAGGTCGTTTCCCGCAGGAATTCAGTATCAATTGTAATATAATTTGAGCGGGCCAGCTGTTCGCAGGCGGCCTCAAGGTCTGCTGTTGTTTCAATCATCAGATTTAAATCACTGTGGCAAAAATGCGGCTTGGATTTTCGTGTAACTCTTCGCGGCATTTGTCACAATCGAAAATCTCAGACGATCTTGAAATAACCCGTCATCCCCGTCTTCTGGTGCTCGATGATGTGGCAATGGATGACCCAATCGCCCAAATTGTCCGCCACAAGCGCCACTTCCGCCTGTTCGTCGGGCAAAAGCAGGATCGTATCGGTCGGCGGCGGCAGGAAGGTCCGCTTGTTGGACGTAAGAATACGGAAGCTCAGGCCGTGCAGATGGATCGGGTGCGCATGCGGCGTCCGGTTGGCGACCTCGAGCACGTAGCTCTTGCCAAGTTTCATTTCCTCGATCGGCGCGATCGGGTCGGGCGTGTCGCCCGGCCACGGCACCTTGTTGATCGCCCAGAAGGTATAGCCGAGCGAACCGCAGATCGAAGGCGTCGCATTGTGCTCTGCCGTCGCCGTCAGTTCGATCGGCACGCGGACCGCCGTGGAGAGATCCGCCTCGGCAATCGGATTGGCGGGCAGGGGCGCGACATCCCTGAGGTCGCGTTTCAGCGAGGTGCCGGTCGCCTTGAACCGCGCGATGGTCCAGGGGTGCGACCCGCGGAAGTTTCCGAGCGCGACCGTCTGGCCCTCGCTTTCGGGCATGCGCACGACAAGATCGACGCGCTGGCCGGGGCCGAAATCGTAGCGGTCGAGTGCAAAGGGCTTGTCGACCGGGTTGCCGTCGAGCGCGACCACCATCGCCTCGGCGCCATCGAGGCCGATCGTATAGATGCGCGTGACGTCGGTTGCGGCGATCCGCACCCGAACCAGCCCGCCGGCCGGGGCATCATAGGTCGGCTCCTGCTGCCAGTTGGCGGTGCGCACCGTGCCGTAGGTGCCGCCGCGGGCCGCATCCCGCGGCTTGAATGCGTCGATGAAGGCGCCGCCGGTGCCGAGCCGCCAGTCGCGCAGGTTGAGCACGATCTCGGCGTCGAACGTCGGATCGTCAGGGTTTTCGACGACGATCACGCCGGTCAACCCGGCGCCCATCTGGGTCAGCGTGTTGCAGTGCGGATGGTACCAGAAGGTGCCGGCATCCGGTGGGGTGAACACGTAGTCGAACGGATCGCCCGGATAGACATAGGGTTGCGTCAGCTCGGGCACGCCGTCCATGGCGTTTGCGATGCGAAGACCGTGCCAGTGCACTGTCGTCGGTTCGTCGAGCCGGTTGAGGAGACGGGCCGCATAGGGCTCGCCCTTGCGCATGCGCAGGACGGGCGGCATGCCGCTGCTTGGAGCCTCACCCAAGCCGTAGGTCATGATCTTGGGCGTAAGCGCATCCTTGGCGATCCGTGCTTCGGTCAGTTGCGCCGTCAGGATCTGCGGATCGGGTGCAGCGCCGGCGCGGGCCGCCACGCCAGCGCCGAGCGCGAAGGCGCCTCCCAAAGCAGCGGAGCCTTGGAGGAAGGTGCGGCGGCTGATGATGGGCATTTCGGCAATCTCGGCAAATGGTTGAGGTGCTGCCGGTTCTAAACCTGATTATTGCGTTCAGCAATTATCCTGGTCGCGCGCATCTTGCCGCAGGTCAGCGGTCCTTGCGCTTGTGGTTGTTGCCGGCGGCGAGCTTGTTGAAGAAGGACGAGGTGCGCAGGAGATTGCGGAACGGCATGGCGCGCTCGCCGGCGGGCACCGGACCACGCGCCGTCATGCGTTGCAGCGTGTAGAGCATGAACAGGAAAAGGATCGCTGCCGTATAGATGAACAGCGCCTGCGGCCCGAAGATTTCGAGCAGGAAGGACGCAAACAGCGGGCCGATGATCGCGCCGAGCGACCAGAAGAAAAGCATGCCGGCGGAAACCAGCGCATGTTGTCCCTCGGCGGCGTGGTCGTTGGCATGGGCCGAACAGAGCGAATAGAGCGGCATGGCAAAGGCGCCGAAGAGGAAGATGCCGGCAAAGTTCAGCCACTCGTCGTTGCCGGCGCCGAAGGCGAGGAACAGGCCGGCGAGCAGCGAGCCGAAGGTGGCGATCAGGATGATCAGGCGGCGGTCGATACGGTCGGAATAGTGGCCGAGCGGATATTGCAGCACCACGCCGCCGATGATGCCGGCGCTCATGAAGGTGGCGATCGCCGTCACCGACAGGCCAATCCCCTGCGCATAGATCGGCCCGAGCGAGCGGAAGGCAGCGTTGGTGAGGCCGACGACGATGCAGCCGACGGTCGCAAGCGGCGAGATGTTCCAGAGTGCCTTCACGTCGAAGCGGATCGCTTCCGGGGCGACGGGGCTTGAGCGGTCGGCAAAGGAAATCGGCACCAGCGACAGCGTCAGCGCCATGGAGATGATGGCGAAGAGCTCGAAGCCCTCAAGGCCGATGCCGGGGATGACATATTGCGCCGCAGTCACCGAGCCGAGATCGACGAGGCGGTAGACAGACAGCGTGCGCGCCCTATTGGCATTGGTGACGCTGGCGTTCAGCCAGCTTTCGACCGTCGCAAACAGGCAGGCGAAACAGATCCCGGCCAGAAGCCGCATCAAAAACCACATCAGCGGGTTGATCACGAGCACCATGGAGATCGCCGCAGCCGAGGCGATTGCCGCCATCGCCGAGAAGGTGCGGATGTGGCCGATGGCACGCAGCATACGGGTGACATAGACGCAGCCGATCGCGAAACCGATATTGTATCCCGCACCGACGATACCGATCACCGATGTCGAGAAACCTTCTTCGAGTGCACGCAGCGAGATGAAGGTGCCCTGCAGCCCGTTACCGCCGATGAGGATGCCTGCGGTAACGAGGAGGGGAATAAGCGGGCGAATCTGAGACATGGGGCAGGCGACATCCGGGAAAGCGGCCGCGACTCGGGCGGGATCACTGTGGGCCATGCAATGTGTAGCCCCGCATTCTGCCGCCGGACAGCCCCGAATTGTGACGATTGCCGTCCTTTTCGCGGCATTTCGGCCCGCTCTTGTCACGAGCGCCCTTGGACTGGCCCTTTCCTTCGTTTACAACGCACCTCCATCGGGGGCGGACAGCGGCCGCGCGGCTTGACAAAGGCTGCGCGTCATGCGCTTTTCCGCCCGATTTTGACCATGTCGCCGCGCGCCGTGTCTTTCGAGCCTGCGCGGCTCTTTCGCAATTCCGGGATAAGACGATGCATCGTTACCGCAGCCACACCTGTGCCGCCCTCCGCAAGTCGGACGTCGGCTCCACCGTTCGCCTCTCCGGCTGGGTCCACCGCGTCCGCGACCATGGCGGCGTTCTCTTCATCGACCTGCGTGACCATTATGGCTTGACCCAGGTCGTCGCCGACCCGGACAGCCCGGCGTTCAAGGTTGCCGAAACCGTGCGCGGCGAATGGGTGATCCGCATCGACGGTCTCGTCAAGGCGCGCACCGACGATACCGTCAACAAGGGCATGCCGACCGGCGAGATCGAGCTTTACGCCCAGGAGATCGAGGTCCTCTCGGCCGCCAAGGAACTGCCGCTGCCGGTGTTCGGAGAGCCGGACTATCCGGAAGACGTGCGCCTCAAGTACCGCTTCCTCGACCTGCGCCGCGACACACTGCACAAGAACATCGTCAAGCGCACCCAGATCATCTCGTCGATGCGCCGCCACATGGGTGACGTCGGCTTTACCGAATACACGACGCCGATCCTGACGGCCTCGTCGCCGGAAGGCGCGCGCGACTTCCTCGTGCCGTCGCGTATCCACCCCGGCAATTTCTATGCCCTGCCGCAGGCGCCGCAGCAGTACAAGCAGCTCTTGATGGTGGCCGGCTTCGACCGCTACTTCCAGATCGCGCCGTGCTTCCGTGACGAAGACCCGCGCGCTGACCGCCTGCCGGGCGAGTTCTACCAGCTCGACCTGGAAATGAGCTTCGTCGAGCAGGAAGACGTCTGGTCGACCATGGAGCCGGTCATCCGCGACATCTTCGTCGAGTTTGCCGATGGCAAGCCGGTGACGGAGAAGTTCCCGCGCATTCCCTATGACACGGCGATCCGCAAATACGGCTCCGACAAGCCGGACCTGCGCAACCCGATCGAGATGCAGGCGGTCACCGAGCACTTCGCCGGCTCCGGCTTCAAGGTCTTCGCCAACATGATCGCGTCGAACCCGAAGGTCGAGGTCTGGGCGATCCCGGCCAGGACCGGCGGCTCGCGCGCCTTCTGCGATCGCATGAACGCCTGGGCCCAGAGCCAGGGTCAGCCGGGTCTCGGCTACATCTTCTGGCGCAAGGAAGGCGAAAAGCTCGAAGGTGCCGGTCCGCTCGCCAAGAACATCGGCGAGGAGCGCACCGATGCGATCCGCACGCAGCTCGGTCTCGATGACGGCGACGCCTGCTTCTTCGTCGCGGGCGACCCCTCGAAGTTCTACAAGTTTGCCGGCGAAGCCCGCACCCGCGCCGGCGAGGAGCTGAACCTCGTCGACCGCGACCGCTACGAATTCTGCTGGATCGTCGACTTCCCGTTCTACGAATGGCTGGAAGACGAAAAGAAGATCGATTTCGCCCACAACCCGTTCTCGATGCCGCAGGGCGGTCTGGAAGCCCTGAACGGCGAAGATCCGCTGTCGATCAAGGCCTACCAGTACGACATGGTCTGCAACGGCTTCGAAATCGCCTCGGGCTCGATCCGTAACCAGCTGCCGGAAGTCATGGTCAAGGCGTTCGAGCTGACCGGCAAGTCGCAGCAGGAGGTCGAAGATCAGTTCGGCGGCCTCTACCGCGCCTTCCAGTACGGCGCACCGCCGCATGGCGGCATGGCCTTCGGCATCGACCGCATCGTCATGCTGCTCGTCGGCGCCCGGAACCTGCGCGAGATCTCGATCTTCCCGATGAACCAGCAGGCCGTCGACCTGCTGATGGGCGCGCCGTCCGAAGCGACGCCGGCGCAGCTGCGTGAACTGGCGATCCGCCCGATCCCGCAGAAAAAGGACTAAGGTCGAACGGACCTGAAAAAAGAAAGGCCCGGCGGGTGACCGCCGGGCCTTTTCATTTTCAAAAGTCAGACGTCTCAGTGCCTGCCATAGACGGCGTCGCGAACATCGCGCGTGAACTGGCCCCACATGCCCTCGAAGGTCGTGTTCGTCATGGCGACGACGGTGAGCTTCTGGGCGGGGTCGACGAACCAGATGTGGCCGTAGGCGCCGCCCCATTGGATCGTGCCCTGCGATTGCGGCGTGGCGCCGGCCTTGGGATCGACGAGCACAGCCCAGCCATAACCGAAGCCCCAGCCTGGCCCCTGGGTTTGCGCCTCGGCTCCCGTCTGGTCCTGCATCATCGTCTTCACCGTCTCTTCCGACAGGATCGGGCCTCCGCCCTTGCGGATGGTTTCGAGGAAGGTCAGTACGTCCTTCGCCGTGCCCGCCATGCCGGCGCCGCCGGAGGGGAATTGCTTGGCATCGAGGATCCGGTCCGGCGAGAACGTCAGCTCGCCTTCGCCGATCGGCACCGCGACGCTTTTCTCCATGCGCTTGGGCTCTGGCGAACCGTCGAAATAGGCGGCCGTCAGCCTGTCCGATGGCTTTGTCGAGAAGCCTGCGTCAGCGAGGGACAAGGGGGAGATGACCAGTTCGTCGACCGCCCTGTCGAGCGACTTGCCGGTTGCCTTCTCGATGACACCGCCAAGCACGTCGATAGCCAGCGAATAGCGAAAGGTCTTGCCCGGTTCTGATACGAGCGGAACGCCGGCGATGCGCTTCAGGTTCTCGTCGAGCGTAATGTTCGTGAGATCGAGACCGTCGGAGATCCCGGCCTTGGCATAGGCGCCTCCGGGCGGTTGGAAGAAGCCGTATTCGAGCCCCGCCGTATGGTTCAGCAGGTGCCGCACCAGGATCGTCGCCGGCTTGCCGTCGAAGGTCGGCTTGAAGTCCGGAAGCCATTTGCTGACCGGATCGTCCAGCGTGATCCGCCCGTCTTCGACAAGGCGCATGGCCGCCGCCGTCACGAACGGTTTGGTGACGGACGCAAAGCGGAAGATGTCGTCCTGCTTCATCGCGCGACCGGCCTCCCGGTCGGCGAGCCCGGCGGCACGGGCATAGACGACTTCGCCGTCGCGGGCGACGAGGATCACCGTGCCGACGATGCGCTTGTCGGCGATCGCACGATCGATCACCGGGTCGAGCCGTGCGCTCAGTGGTGCGTTCTGGTTGTCGGCCAATGCAGGCGAGGCGAGCAGCATGGCAAGCAGTGCTGCACCTTTCAGGTGGAGACTCATCGGGCAAATCCCTCTATAATCACAATGACCATTCCTGAATACGTCAGGATCCGAGAGAATTCTAGAGTGACCATTGTGGAAAATAATGAGTCTTTAGTCTCGCCTTCGCGCCGCCGCGGGCGGCCGCGTGCTTTCGATCGCGAAGTGGCTCTGGCCGCCGCCGGAGAAACCTTCTGGCGGCTCGGCTACGAGGGCGCATCGATCGCCGATCTCACCGCCGCCATGGGCATCACGCCGCAAAGCCTCTACGCCGCGTTCGCCTCGAAGGCAGATCTCTACCGCGAGGCGCTCGAACAGTATCGCCGCGAGGAGGGGGCAGCGGCCGGCCGCAACCTTGCCGGTGAAGGCCACGTGGTCGAGGTGATCGGCAGGATGCTGCGCGCCTCCGCCCACGAGTTTACACGCCCCGGCCGACCGAAGGGCTGCATGATCTCGACTGCGGTCCTGACCTGCGCCGTCGAGAATCAGGCGATTGCAAGCCACGTATCCGCCCTGCGCAGCGAGACGCTGGCGTTGCTCGCGGATCGCTTCAGGCAGGCCATGGTCGACGGAGAGCTGCGCGGCGATACGGACGTGGCCGGGCTTGCGCGCTTTGTCGGCGCCATCCTTCAGGGCATGACGGTACAGGCGCAGGACGGCGCCAGCGAGGCGGAACTCCTGCCGATCGCCGAACTCGCCATCGCCGAGGTCGCGCGCCACCGGCAACCGTCTGCCTAGGCGAGCCGGTTGCCTGCGCCCGTCAGAAATCCATGCCTGGACCGGATTGCGGCGTGGGGCCGTCCTTCTTCTGCTTTTCGGCGACCATGGCTTCGGTCGTCACAAGCAGGCCGGCGACGGACGCTGCATCCTGCAGCGCTGCCCGCACGACTTTCGCCGGGTCGATGACGCCCATGCGGTAGAGATCGCCGTACTCACCGGTCTGCGCGTTCCAGCCGTGGGCGAAGTCGCTCATTTCCCGAAGTTTCCCGACGATGACCGAGCCTTCGGCGCCGGCATTTTCGGCGATCTGTCGTGCGGGCGCCTCCAGCGCCCGCCGCACGATCTCGACGCCGACGCGTTGATCGTCGTTGTCCGGCTTGAGCCCATCGAGCGCATGAACGATCCTCAGCAGCGCAACGCCGCCGCCGGGCAGGATGCCTTCCTCCACTGCGGCCCGCGTCGCATGCAGTGCATCGTCGACCCGGTCCTTCTTTTCCTTAACTTCCACTTCCGTCGAGCCGCCGACCCGGATCACCGCGACGCCGCCGGCAAGCTTGGCCAGCCGCTCCTGCAGCTTCTCGCGATCATAGTCGGAGGTCGTTTCCTCGATCTGCGCCCGGATCTGGCTGACGCGTCCGGCGATATCCGCCTTCGCGCCGGCGCCATCGACGATCGTCGTGTCTTCCTTTTCGACCATCACCCGCTTGGCGCGACCGAGCGAATCGAGCGTCACATTCTCAAGCTTGATGCCGAGGTCCTCGGAAATGACCGATCCGCCCGTCAGGATGGCGATGTCCTCAAGCATAGCCTTGCGCCGGTCGCCGAAGCCCGGCGCCTTGACGGCGGCGATCTTCAGCCCGCCACGCAGCTTGTTGACGACCAGCGTGGCGAGCGCTTCCCCCTCCACATCCTCGGCGATGATCAGCAACGGCCGGCTCGCCTGGATCACCGCTTCGAGTATCGGGATCATCGCCTGCAGGTTGGAAAGCTTTTTTTCGTGAATGAGGATATAGGGGTCCTCGAACTCGACCCGCATCTTCTCCTGGTCGGTGACGAAATAGGGGGAGAGGTAGCCGCGGTCGAACTGCATGCCCTCGACGATCTCCAGTTCGATCTCGGCGGTCTTGGCCTCCTCGACGGTGATGACGCCTTCGTTGCCGACACGCTCCATCGCCTTTGCCAGATAGTTCCCGATTTCCGCGTCGCCGTTCGCCGAGATCGTGCCGACCTGCGCGATCTCCTCGTTGTTGGAAATCTTGCGCGCATGGGTCTTCAGTTTCGCGACGATCGCCTCGACGGCGAGATCGATGCCGCGCTTCAGATCCATCGGGTTCATGCCCGAGGCGATCGCCTTGATGCCTTCCTTGACGATGGCCTGTGCAAGCACGGTGGCCGTCGTCGTACCGTCGCCTGCCACGTCGCTCGTGCGCGACGCGACCTCCCTCAGCATCTGCGCGCCCATGTTTTCGAACTTGTCGTCGAGTTCGATCTCCTTGGCGACCGATACGCCGTCCTTGGTGATGCGCGGCGCGCCGAAGGCGCGCTCAATGACGACGTTGCGTCCCTTAGGGCCGAGCGTGACCTTGACCGCATCGGCGAGAATGTCGACGCCGCGCAGCAACCGATCGCGGGCATCGCTACTGAACCTGACTTCCTTGGCAGCCATCATTGATCTCCCTCAACACGAACCTATGGCCTCACGCGCCTGCCGCCCGGCAGGCGGGCGGCTTGCAATCGGTCGTCCCCGGCAAGCAGCCGTCTTCGACTACAGTTCGAAGTTCCGCTCTTCTTCGTTGTCCGGGGTCAGGATGTCGATCAGCGCCGCAACGCGGCCGGCCGGCAGATGGCGGCCTTCTCCGATCAGCGCCTCATCGTTGTTGACCCAGGCGATCGCCTCTGCAAGCTCGCCGGCCGTCGCGCCGGTCGCAAGCAGTTCCGCCATCAGCGTCTCATCGACCGGGCCAAGAATGGCTGTAATGTCCGCGTGCTTCAGTCCCATGGGCTCCTCCTTCCCTTTTATCGGTCAGGAACAGGGATTTCGGTCCTAGCGGAGATAAATAGGCCAGACCCGGCCGGCATCAAGCGCAGATCGCAAACCGCATTTACGCGCGCAAATGCGCAAGCAAGCTCACTGCGGCCGAAGCGCATTGTCGAGGAAATACCATTGGTCGAGATGGGCGCGGACGATCGGCTCGATCGCGTCGTTCAGCAAAAGCATGTCGTCCAGCAGCCGGGCATTCGGACGCGCGTCCACAGGCAGTCTTATCGGTGGCAGGGCCATGCATTCGAAGCGGAAGCCGTCGGTGCGAAGGCCGTACCACGGGCAGATCGTGGCTCCGGTCATGCGCGCCAGGCGAACGGCGATCGCAATGTTGCCTTCCTGATGCGGCCTGCGGCCGAAGAACGGACCGCGGATCATGCCGCCAAAACCTTCGTCGCAGAAGATGCTGACGACGCCGCCGTTCTTGAGAACCTTCAGCGCCGGTCGGATCCCTTCCATGCCCGGAGGCAGAAACCGCAAGCCGGCCTTGCTGCGCACCCGCTCGGCGATCCACGCCTTGGCCCGGCCCTTGGGCGGCACGTAAAACGCATGTGGCTCAAGGCCGAGCTTGCGGAACGCGATCGTGCCCACTTCCCAGTTGCCGAGATGCAGGCCGACGAGAATGACCGGGCCATGGTTCGCGGCCTCGCGGATGGCCGCCAGCCCGTCGGTCTTCAGCCGCTCCGGCCGGCGCTGCAATCTGTTGACGACGGAGAATTCCGTCATCAGCCGTCCCTGCGCCCGACAATTTTCGAGAAACAGTGCTTCCCGCTGCGCGGCGTCGAGATTCGGTCGCAACTGTTCGATGGTTTCGCGCGCGCGCCGCGTCGCCACCTTGTGGAAGCGCGGGACCATGAACAGGCCAAGCGCTGCACCGAGCCGGGAGCAGGCGTCCATCGGCAGCAGTTTCATGCCGAAATGGGCGGCGATGTTGGCGATGTTTTGGATGTTGTCGGCGATCCAATAGCGCCGGAAGGCCCGTGCCCGCTCGCCGCCCGCCAGCGCATCGGCGAGCCGGGGGGCGCTATCTTCGGCAAAGATCCAGGCCCTGCGCTTGCCGATCGGTTGGGCCGAGCGCGGTTCGTCCGGCACCATGTCAGGCGGCCTCCCGCCTGTGCAGGGTGACCGGCAGCCCCCCTTTGGGCCTCAACGTCAGGCGGCAGATCGGCTCCACCGCATGGCTCTGGCGCAGGCGAACACGGTAGCGCTGGGCGATGATCGCCAGGCACAGGATCGCTTCGGTCAGGCCGAAATGCAGGCCGGGGCAAACGCGCGGCCCGCTGGCAAAGGGAATGAAGCTGTAGGGCGTCGGGCGCCGTCCCTCGGTAAACCGCTCCGGATGGAAATGGTGCGGATCTTCGAACAGGCTCGCGGTCCGGTGCAGGAGCCAGGGCACCATCAGCACGAGCGAGCCCGGCTCGGCGGCAACGTCGCCGATCATGTCCGCCTCGCGGGTCTGCCGCGCAAGGATCGGGACCGGCGGATAAAGGCGAAGCGTCTCCTCGATCACGGCCCGGCACCATTCCAGTTGCGGCACGTCGGCAATCGTCGGCGTCCGCTCGCCGCAGACCCTGGCGATCTCGTCGTGCACGGCCTTCTCGACCCAGCCAGCCTTCGAAAGCAGATACCAGGTCCAGGTCAGCGTCGCCGCCGTCGTCTCGTGACCGGCCATGAAGATGGTCGCGGCCTCGTTGCGCAGGGCGACGAGATCGAGCTTCAGTTCCGGGTTTCGTTGCTGACGGCGAATGAGCAGCTCGACCATCGAGTTGTGGTCGCCGCGCCCGGCAAGGTGATCCTCCACCACCTTGTCGATGGTTCGGTGGATGCGCTTGACCGAGCGGCGCAGGCTCGGGGTGCGAAACACCGGCAGTCCGTCGTCAAAGCCGAGGAAGTAGCCGATGTTGATGGAATCGACCAGCGACTGGTAGCTGGTGAACCCCTCAGTCACGGCCGCCGCGCTGTCGTCGCCGAGCTGGTTGCCGAAGACGCTGCGCGCGATGATCTCGGCGGTCAGCCCCGCCATTTCGTGCAGTGCGTTGACCTCCGCCCCGTCGGGCATGCGGTTCCAGCGCTCGACCAGTTCCCTGGTCGTGTTTTCCATGACGGGCCCGAAGGAGGGGACGCGCTTGGCGTGGACGATGTCTGCCACCAGCGGCCGGCGTTGCTTCCAGGTGTCGCCGTCGGAAATGAACAGCCCGTCGCCGAGCAGGAATTCGAGTGCCCGGCGCATCTGCGGGCTCTTGCGCTCGAAGTTCTCATGGCGCTTGACGACGACCTGCCGGATCATGTCGGGCGAGTTGACGACGATGATCTGCCGCCCGAGAATTCGGGTCTGCGAAACCTTTTCGGTATAGTCGCTGGACCGCCAGATCGACAGGAAATCCGTCCGCGCCTGGAGCAGCAGTCGCAGCGGCTTATCCGGGCCCGTATAATAGTCGGCTCGGACAGGAGCGAACTTCCCCTCCAGCAATTCTTCCCTGAAATTTACAGACTGCTGGAGCCAGGCGAGCATTTACGTCCGATCTGCCGTAACGTGAAGATTATATTCAGGCGGGTACTTAGGCGAAGCTCGAGACTTCCTCGCCGAGGCTTGGATAGACTCAAGGACGTTGGAAGTCGGATTCTGAGGCTGCGTGTGGCATGCACGATTTCGATGAAAAACGCCATCGCCTTACGGTGAAATTTCCGGGTGCAAGGAATAGCGGCCCGAATGTAAAAGCCTTTCAATCCATGCGTGCTTCGCCGAGAAGTACCGCGTAGCCGATCGCGCGGGCGCAAGCAAAACCATCATTCTTCTGTCAAGATCCGATGGGCGGGAAGCGCAGATTTGCCGGAGCGTTCGATGAGGCTTCCCGCGGGGCGCAGCCATAAAAATTGCGCGCCCGTTTGGCGCGCAAAGCATGCAGCATCGCTCCCGGGATTGGTCAAAACCGGGAGCAAGCCGCAAGGATCAGTCGTTGGCCGTGACCTTGACACCGAGCACCGACGGGATGGTGTTCGGCGCGCCCATGGCGGCACCCATGATCATCGGGAACGGAACCGGCTTTTCCGGTGCCGCGCTGATCGTCAGGCTCTTCGGGCCGTCGAGATAGGTGTTGACTGCGGCCGACACCTGGTTCTGCAGTTCCGGCACGTTGAGCTGCGCCAACATGATCGGCACCAGGCCCTTCAGCGACTGCGCCATCTGCTCGCCGGAGACACCCTGTTGCGAGCCGGCATAGTCGAGCGCTTTCTTGGTGATCGAGGCGTCGTCGAAGCGGATTTCGGCGCTGTTGAAGGTCAACTGCTGCATCAGGCCCATCATGGCGAGGCCCATGGCCTGGTTGGCCTCTTCCTTGTTCGGATTGGCTTCGGCCGCCTTCATTGCTTCCTGCATCGATTTGACGAAGGCGAGCGTGTAGCCGGAGATGTCGAGCGCGAAGTTCAGCCGGCCGACATTCTTGAAGTCGAGGGCATATTCTTCGAGTGCCACATTGCCGCTTTCGACTTCCCAGCTGCCCTTCATCGTCAGGGCGCCGTCGATCGTGGTTAGGCCGAGCTTTTCGATCGCTTCCTTGGTCTTGGCGTCCTCGACGCTCGACAGGTCCGCCTTGATGCCGGAAGCGGTCGCGTCGAAGTCGAAGCCGGCGTCATTCTCCTGGCGCGCGAGGTTGGCTTCGGTGCTTTCGAGCGAGAACACGTCCTTGCCCTTGGAGCTGACCGCGATCGGGCCGGTGCTGGCGCTTTCATAAAGAAGGATATCGTTGATCGTTCCGCCGGTCGCATTGGCAGGGATCGTCAGGCCGGAGAGCAGGATGTCCTTGACCGAAATGCTTCCCTCGTCCTGGCTGACATTGACGTCGGGGAAGGAAACGGTCTCGGCGTAGTAGCCGCCGCCTTCGGTCTCTTCGACGCCTTCGAAGGTCAGGTCCCCGATTTTCAGGTCCACAGCTTCGCCCGGCTGGCTTGCGACCTTGAGCTTGACGCCGGTCACCGTCACCTTGTCGCCGTCGACGTCGGCCTTGTCATAGGTGATCGAGGTGCCGTTCGCGTTCGTCGCTGCGTCGAGCTTCTTCATCAGATCGGCGCCATCGAGCGCGAAGGCCGGGCCGGTCAGCGTGAGGAGCGCGGCGCTCGCCATCATCAGGCGGATCTTGCGCGTGTGCTTCATTTCGAGTTCCTTCGTGAAAATCTCTGATTGTGTAGCTGTTTAAGAAGATAGGGCGTCGCTAATCTGGTTTTCCTTGGCAGTGGGCGTCAATTGGGCGCGTGGCAGAAACCGTCTTTGTCGGCGGCTCGCTGCCGCCATTTTCCGTCTGCCAATGCGCGTCCTGCGATCCCCCTTGCAAATCGTCCAAATCAACTCCAGCCGAAGCTATTACGAAACAGGGCGAAATTATATTCGCTTGGGCGAACCGCACATGTTCGTGCTCGGGCATGCTTTCCGGGACGTTACCTGTCGGTCGCCTCCGACGCATAGCGGCGCGACCGTTGCACGAACATTGCGCCGGGGCAAGCGGATCGGTGTGCGGGCCGGTTTTCGAGGCGAGGGGGTTCTCCACAAGCGCAGGCCCTGAAAACCTTGATGTTCCGGGTTTGTTGCGCTAGCAAGGGTCTATGGGACAAAGCCTCAATCCCCCGTCAGGCGGGGACGATCACATTCAGCCGGTTGACCTCAAGGCGGCGCTGGAAGAGCGCTATCTCGCCTATGCCTTGTCGACCATCATGCACCGCGCGTTGCCGGACGTTCGCGACGGACTGAAGCCCGTGCATCGGCGCATCGTGCACGCGATGAGCGAGATGGGGCTGAGGCCCACGTCGTCGTTCAAGAAATGCGCGCGTATCGTCGGCGACGTCATGGGTAAATTCCACCCGCACGGCGACGCCTCGATCTATGACGCGCTGGTGCGCCTGTCGCAGGAATTTGCGATCCGTTACCCGCTGGTCGACGGCCAGGGCAACTTCGGCAACATCGACGGCGATAACGCCGCGGCGATGCGCTACACCGAAGCGAAGATGACCGACGTCTGCTCGCTGCTTCTCGAAGGCATCGACCAGGACGCAGTGGACTTCCGTCCCACCTACAACGAGGAAGACCAGGAGCCGACCGTGCTTCCGGGCGCCTTCCCGAACCTGCTGGCAAACGGCGCGACCGGCATCGCCGTCGGCATGGCGACCTCGATTCCGCCGCACAACGCGCATGAACTCTGCGACGCGGCGCTGCATCTCATCCGTCATCCCGAGGCGACCGTCGAGGACCTGCTCTACGATCCGGCCAATCCGCAGAAGGGCGGGATCGAAGGACCCGACTTCCCGACCGGTGGCGTGATCGTCGAGAGCCGGGAAAGCATGGCCGAGTCCTACCGCACCGGCCGTGGCGGTTTCCGCGTCCGCGCCCGCTGGGCGCAGGAGGAACTTGGGCGCGGCGGTTACCAGATCGTCGTCACCGAAATCCCCTATCAGGTGCAGAAGTCGCGCCTGATCGAAAAGATCGCCGAGCTCCTGGTCGCCCGCAAGCTGCCTTTGCTCGAAGACATCCGCGACGAATCGGCTGAAGACATCCGCATCGTTCTCGTGCCGAAGAGCCGTTCGGTCGATGCCGGCATCCTGATGGAATCGCTGTTCAAGCTGACCGAGCTCGAAAGCCGCATCCCGCTCAACATGAACGTTCTGTCGCTCGGACGCGTGCCGCGGGTCATGGCGCTCAACGAGGTGCTGACGGAATGGCTGGCGCATCGCCGCGAGGTGCTGCAGCGTCGTTCGCGTCATCGCCTGGCAGCGATCGACCGGCGGCTCGAAATCCTCGGCGGCTATCTCGTCGCCTATCTCAACATCGACGAAGTCATTCGCATCATCCGCGAAGAGGACGAGCCGAAGACGGTGATGATGGAGCGCTTTTCGCTCACCGATCTTCAGGCCGAGTCGATCCTCAACATGCGCCTGCGCTCCTTGCGCAAGCTCGAGGAATTCGAGATCCGCACCGAGTTCGATGCGCTCTCGAAGGAAAAAGCCGAGATCGAGGCGTTGCTCGCCTCCGACGAGAAGCAATGGCAGACCGTCGCCTGGGAAATCGGCGAGGTCAAAAAGAAGTTTGCCAAGGTGACCGACATCGGCAAGCGCCGCAGCACCTTTGCCGATGCCCCGGAAGCCGACGTGGAAGCCATCCAGCAGGCGATGATCGAGAAGGAACCGATCACCGTCGTCATCTCGGAAAAGGGCTGGATCCGTGCGCTGAAGGGCCACATCTCCGATACGTCGTCGCTCCAGTTCAAGGAGGGTGATGCGCTGAAGGTGGCGTTCCCGGCGCAGACGACCGACAAGATCCTTGTCTTTACGACCGGCGGCAAGGTCTACACGCTCGGCGGCGACAAGCTGCCCGGCGGCCGCGGCCACGGCGAGCCGCTGCGCATCATCGTCGACATGGAGAACGACCAGGACGTCCTGACGGCGTTCGTCCATGATCCGGCGCGCAAGCTGATCGTCTCGTCGGCGGCCGGCAATGGTTTCGTCGTGACCGAAAGCGATATCGTCGCCAACACCCGCAAGGGCAAGCAGGTGATGAACGTTTCCATGCCGGACGAAACCAAGCTCGTCGTGCCGGTCAAGGGCGATCACGTGGCCGTCGTTGGCGAAAACCGCAAGATGGTTGTGTTCCCGCTCGTCCAGATCCCGGAGATGGCGCGCGGCAAGGGCGTGCGGCTGCAGCGCTACAAGGATGGCGGTATCTCCGACATTCGCTGCTTCACGCTCGCAGAAGGGCTCGTCTGGGAAGACAGCGCTGGCCGCGTCTTTACCAAGACCAAGGACGAACTGATCGAATGGCAGGGCGACCGCGCCTCTGCCGGCCGCGTCGTTCCGAAGGGTTTCCCGCGCAGCGGGAAGTTCAGCGGCTGATTGAAGAAAAGGGAGCCATTCGGCCTGCCGGCCGCATGGCTCCTGTTCCGTTTTAAGGCAGTCTGCCGCAACCTCTTAAGTCATTGGAAATCCAAACGAGACACAGGCGCAACTGGCGCTTGTACGCCGGGAGGCTATAGTGGATCACTGCGCATCCAACAGGGATGACAGCGATGCCGAATGCCAATGCCCTTGATGACGTCCTGCTGGCGCTTGCCCACCCGGTCCGCCGCCGCGTCTTCGAGATCCTTTTTGCCGGAGAAGCGCGCGTTGCCGACATTGCCGTGGCCGTCGCGGTACCCGGCGAGGAGCTGGAGACGCATATCGCGCTTCTGGAGGCTGCCGGCCTCGTCACCCGCCTCAGGCGGCGTGACGGCGACGCGTTGAGCGGCAATCCGGCGCCATTGAGCGTGGCTGCGACCTGGATCAACACCAACCGCGAACTCTGGGTCATGCGCGTGGAGATGCCCGGCGTCCGCCCGGCTTCGCTGGGTCAGCCGAAGGAACCGCTGCCGGTGCGCGATCGCAACATCGAGCAGAAACCGCGTCGTCCGCGGCCGAGCGGCCAGCGCGACGACAAATCGTGATGAGCGCTATTCGGCGCAGGCAACGGCCGCTCTCAGCGACCGACTGCGCATCTGCCAGAGCGAATGGCCGATGAGCGCGAAGACCAGGATCGAGCCGCCGATCAGCGTCTGCGTCGTCGGCGTCTCGGCAAAGACCATCCAGACCCAGATCGGCGCGAGGATCGTCTCGAGCAGATAGAACATGCCCACTTCCGGCGCTGAGAGATAGCGCGGCCCTGTTGCAAGGCAGAAGAAGGCGAGCGGGATCATCACGAGACCGTTGAACAGGATGTAGCCGGGGGCCGCGATCGTAAAGCCACCGACCGGCAGCATCAGAAGGGCAACGGCCGCCGGAAAGATCGCGGTCACCAGCGGCACCAGCGCCATGTCGCGCCTGCTCGCACGGCTGATCGTGATCGCGCTTGCGAGCAGAAAAGCGGAAGATGCCGCCATGGCGTCGCCAAAGAGGTGGCCGCTTTCCAGCCCGTCCTGGACGATCAGCCCGACGCCGAGCACCATTACCAGCATGGTCGCGAGCGTCGCGTTCGATGGTCGCTCCTTCAGGAAGATCCAGGAGAGGATGGCGGCAAACATCGAGGTGAAGGCGAGGATGAAGACCACGTTCGCCGTCGACGTATTGAAGACGGCGAGCAGGAAGGTGCAGGAATTGATCCCATAGAAAATGCCGACCAAAAGGCCGGTCTTGCCGGGCAGCAGCGAGATCTTCCGGCCAAGCACGCGGTTGAGCACGAACCATGCGCCAAGCGCGACGACGAAGGTCGACAGGCTGCGCACGGCGAGCAGCGACCACACGTCGCCGCCGGCGGACCGGATGAGCGGGATGTCGAAGGAAAGGGCAAGGCCGCCGAGGCCGGTGATGGCAAGGCCGCGCCGGTGCATCGCGGCATCGGAAGATGAACTCAAGATCTAACCCGTTTTCGTAGGAGCGGCTTCCAGGGTGGTGTCTCCGCCTTCATAGCGTTCCCAGCCACGGGCCATGAGGTGTTCTTGCGGCAGAAACTTTGTCTTGTACCCCATCTTGCGCGAGCCCTTGACCCAGTAGCCGAGATAGACGTGGGGAAGGCCGCGTTCCCGGGCGCGACGAATGTGATCGAGAATCATGAAGGTGCCGAGCGAGCGATCTTCCCGCGCAGGATCGAAGAAGGAGTAGACCATCGAGAGCCCGTCGCCCATGCGATCGGTCAACGCCGCGGCGATCAACGGCCCGCGCGCCTTCTCGCTGATGCCGTCACCTTCGACCCTGAGGCGATATTCGATGATCTTGGTGTGCACATGCGTGTCCTCGACCATCATCGCGTAATCGAGCACCGACATGTCCGACATGCCGCCTTTCTGGTGCCGTCGGTCGAGGTATCGGCGGAAGAGATTGTACTGCTCGCTTGACGGCTCGGCCGGATATTCCGCCGAGATCACATCGTCATTGGTTGCAAGCACCCGGCGCATGGAACGCGTGGGCTTGAACTCGTTGGCGAGGATGCGCACGGAGATGCAGGCGCGGCAGGTTTCGCAGGCCGGGCGGTAGGCGATGTTCTGCGAGCGGCGGAAGCCGCCCTGGGTCAGGAGATCGTTGAGCTCGGGCGCGCGCTCGCCCACCATGTGGGTGAAGACTTTCCGCTCCATCTCGTTCGGCAGATAAGGGCAGGCTGCCGGCGCAGTCAGGTAAAATTGCGGAGACGGTGCGGTCTGTGTGTTCATCGAGTGCGGAGGTCACGCTTCGCGCTGTGGTTCATGACATTAGCATGGCGGAAGAATGGAAAACGTCAACTCACTCGTTTGCCGCTTCCGCCCGCGCATGCCCGATATTTTAGTAGTGACCACAATAGGTGGCGCCGGTAAGGCGGAAAACACCGCCTCGCGCAAGTAAGCTTCGTTGGCTGCGCCGGTTTCAATACATGTCGCGGCGGACCGTGACGGTGCCGATCAGCAGATCGTGCAGCAGGCGGCTGCGGTCGGTGAAGAGACCGATCAGCAGGATCAGCGGTGTCAGAAGCGCGTTGGCGATCCAGAAGATCACGAGGTGAACCACTGCCGTCAGGAAGTCCATCGGACGTCCATCGGTACGGGCAATCGCCAGGCCCATCATGCGCATGCCGGGGGAGGCCTGTTCGCGGCCGCCGACCGTCAGGCCGAAATAGAGCATGGCGACGATCGCAAAGAGCGCCGGGTAGAGCATGAAGCCGAGGCCGAGCGTCAGGATGCCGAGGAAAAAAACGACGACCGCCGCGGGGATCCAGAGCAGCGCGATGATCGCGTAGTCGAGCAGAAAGGCGAAGATGCGCCGCGACAGCACGCCCTGATAGGCGCGCCAGTCATTGCTCGGCAGCCTCAGTTCTTCGTTGTGCATGCTCATCGGTCAAAAGCCTCGTTTGGTTGCAGGAAGGATATGGGATGGCATTCCCTGCAAAACAAGGATCGTCGCCGGCTTCAAGCGGTTGTGTCTCAGCGGCCCTTGGCGAGGATACGGGCCACTTCGACGGCGAAGTAGCTGAGGATGCCGTCGCAGCCGGCGCGCTTGAAGGCGAGCAGCGTTTCGAGCATCACCTTCTCGCCGTCGATCCAGCCATTGGCGGCAGCGGCCTTCACCTGCGAATACTCACCCGAAACCTGGTAGGCAAAGACCGGAAGGCCGAAGGCCTCTTTCATCCGCCAGCAGATATCGAGGTAGGGGAGGCCCGGTTTCACCATGAGCATGTCGGCGCCTTCCTCGACGTCGAGTGCGGCGTCGCGGATCGCCTCGGTGCCGTTGGCCGGGTCGATGTAATAGGTCTTCTTGTCGCCCTTGAGCAGGCCGCCGGTGCCGATCGCCTCGCGATAGGGGCCGTAGAAGCCGGAGGCGAACTTCGTTGCGTAGGACATGATGCCGACATTCTGGTGGCCGCTAGCGTCGAGCGCCTGGCGGATGGCGCCGATGCGGCCGTCCATCATGTCGGAGGGGGCGATGATGTCGGATCCGGCGTCGGCCTGGGCGACGGCTGCCTTTGCGATCGTCTCGACGGTTTCGTCGTTGACGATCTCGCCGTTGCGCAGGATGCCGTCATGGCCGTGGCTGGTGAAGGGATCGAGCGCGACGTCGGTGATGATACCGATTTCCGGCACGGCCTTCTTGAAGGCGCGAGTCGCCTGGTTGATCAGGTTGTCGGCAGCAAGGCTGTTGGAGCCGGTCTCGTCTCGCAGCGACAGGTCGATGTTGGGGAAGGTGGCAATGGCCGGGATGCCGAGATCGGCCGCTTCCCTGACTGCTTCGACCGCCTTGTCGATGCTCATGCGGTTGACGCCGGGCATCGCATCGATCGGCTGGACGATATTGTTGCCCGGCACGATGAAGATCGGCCAGATCAGATCGTCGACGGTCAGGCGGTTCTCCTGCACCAGCCGGCGCGTCCAGTCGGCCTTGCGGTTGCGGCGCATGCGGCGGTGGCCCGTAACCCTGTCCACAAGATTTGTCCTGTCGTTCATAGCGCCGCGCCTTTCCCGTGAAAATCGTCGATGGCCAAGCGCTTTATCATGGGGCGGCGGCCATTGGGAACCGCGTGCCCGGAAAAGGAGCTGCGGCATTTCTTCTCTTCAATAACGACGATGGGGGAGGGGAGGCCGTGATGCCGCTGGCGGATAGGAAAGACCCGCCCTATCTTGCCCGCCATGCTTCATGATTCTGCCCATGTGCCGAAACCGTCGCTGACCGAGATCCTGTTCGGTCTCTTCCTACGTCTGGTCTCCGCCTCATGCATCTGGTTCGCGCTGAACTACTGGGCCATGCTGATCGGCTTTTCCCATGGCGGCGCCGGGCGCTTCGATCTCCTGTCGCCTGAATGGCGGGCGGCCGCAACGGCACTGGCCGTCATCTATCCGGTTGCCGCCCTTGGCCTGTGGCTGCTCGTTTCCTGGGGGCCGGTCGTCTGGGTGGTTGCGGCAGCCATAGAGATCGCCATGTACGAGTTCTATCCGGCCAGCTTCGGCACCCGTCCGCTGCTGGTCGTGCTGCATGCCGCGGTCGCCGTCACCTTCGTTCTCTTCCGCGCGGCGATCTTCTATCAGCGCTGGCGGCTGGCCAGGCAGGTAAGGGTTGATTCACCCTGAGACAGGGTCGCCAAATGGCAAGCTCTTGTTAAGGCTGCGGTTTAAGTAGAATTTTAGACGTATTCGATAGGGTCTCACTCAAGGCGGGAAGACAAACAGACACCGCCAAACAAAACAGTGAGGCAGTCAAATGAACACCAAGATGAAGCCGCAGGTCGCTGCGTCCCGAGACCCCCAGGAAGAAACCATCCGCGGTCTCTATATGGAATCCCTCCACCTCGTCGAGCGTCTGCACCGCCGTCTGCTCGACGTCATCAAGGACGAGTTCGACCGCGAAGGTCGCAGCGACGTCAACGCCGTCCAGGCCCTGTTGCTCTTCAACATCGGCAACTCGGAACTGACCGCCGGCGAGCTTCGCTCCCGCGGCTACTACCTCGGCTCGAACGTTTCCTACAACGTCAAGAAGCTCGTCGACCTCGGTCTGATCAACCACCAGCGCTCCCGCGTCGACCGTCGCTCGGTCCGCATCAGCCTGACGGAAGACGGTCAGGAAATCGCCGAAACCGTCGCCAAGCTCTACGAGCGCCACATCGGCTCGATCCAGAAGGTCGGCGGCATCGGTTCGGACGAGTTCACCCAGATGAACAAGCTCCTGCAGCGCCTCGATCGCTTCTGGAACGACTCGATCATGTACCGCCTCTGATCAAGGCAAAACCTCCAGTTCAAGGGTCGGGCGCAATCCCTGCGTGTCCGACCTTTGCCATTTGCGACCTCTTGTTCTGTTGCCGAAAGGCTTCACTGCGGATGCGCGCCATTCCCGATCCAGCGCGATTTTCCAGACGAAAAATATTAGTAAATCAAAATGTTGGCCTTCGCGGGTCGCCTGCCGCCTCGTCGCCTGCGGCGAAAAGCAAAAGGCATGCCATCTTCCTGCGGGGCCTGGCCGAGACACGAATTGGCCATATTGCTGTGACAGCGACGACGACATGCGGTAGGTGCGGCCACGTGTGCTGTAAGGCGTGGATTCGTTTTTGTTTCGCCTGCCGAATGAGGGCCCTTGCTTCGCGATATCGTGAAATCATGTGAGGGCAGGGTGGCTCGTCGGTTGACCTTTGTTAACCACGATCGTGTTAGGGCTGCGGCAACGTACGTGTCAGCGCATAGGGCGCGTACCGACGCATTGGGATGGTAGGAATATGTCGAAAAAGAATGGAATTGATGCATTCTCGCGCCGCGCCTTTCTGCGCTCGGCCGCAACCTTCGGCGCCGTGGCAGTCGCCGGCGCAGCAAGTGCGCAGGACGCCCTGAACGAGATCATCAATTCGCCGCGTCGTGGCTCGTGGGACGATCAGTACGATGCGAAGGCCTCGCGCACCGCAACGGCCGTCGTCTCCAACACCCCGGTCTTCGGGACCGAGACGATTGCCCACGTGCAGCAGGCGATCTTCGACTACCAGAACATCGTTTCGCAGGGCGGCTGGCCGCTGGTTCAGACCAGCGCCAAGCTCGAACTCGGCGTCACCGATCCTTCGGTGCAGCAACTGCGCCAGCGCCTGATGGTTTCCGGCGACCTGCCGCGCTCCGCCGGCGTCTCCTCGTCGTTCGACAGCTACGTCGAAGGTGCGGTCAAGCGCTTCCAGGCGCGCCACGGCCTGCCGGCAGACGGCGTCATCGGCGAGTACACGCTGAAGGCGATCAATGTCGATGCCAACACCCGTCTCGGCCAGCTCCAGACCAACCTGGTTCGCCTGCAGTCGATGTCGGGCGACCTCGGCCGTCGCTACGTCATGGTCAACATTCCGGCCGCCTATATCGAGGCCGTCGAAAATGGCCGCGTCGCGCTGCGCCACACGGCGATCGTCGGCAAGATCGACCGCCAGTCGCCGATCCTCAACTCGAAGATCTACGAGGTCATCCTCAACCCCTACTGGACCGCGCCGCGCTCGATCATTCAGAAGGACATCATGCCGCTGATGCGCAAGGATCCGACCTATCTGGCGCGCAACTCGATCCGCCTGTTCGACGGCAGCGGCGGCGAAGTGTCGCCAGAAACGGTCGACTGGAACGCCGAGAAGGCGCCGAACCTGATGTTCCGCCAGGACCCGGGCAAGATCAACGCGATGTCCTCGACGAAGATCAACTTCCACAACGAGCATCAGGTCTACATGCACGATACGCCGCAGCAGGGCCTGTTCAACAAGCTGATGCGCTTCGAATCGTCCGGTTGCGTGCGCGTGCAGAACGTGCGTGACCTCTCGACCTGGCTCCTGAAGGAAACCCCCGGCTGGTCGCGCCAGCAGATCGAGGCGACGATCAAGACCGGTGTCAACACGCCGATCACGCTCGCCGAGGAAGTACCCGTGTACTTTACCTATATCTCCGCCTGGTCCGCCAAGGATGGCGTGGTGCAGTTCCGCGACGATATCTATCAGCGCGACGGTGCCACCGAACTGGCGCTTCAGACCCCCTATGGCGTCGAGCAGTCGCCCGGCTCGGTCGACCAGGACGCGTTGCCGCAATAAGCGAATTTGCGACACGGAATGCTTCGAGCCGCGTTTCCCTTGGGAGCGCGGCTTTTTCATGGGCTGAGCCCCGCGATATTTCGGCGCGGCAGATGGGGGAAATGACGCAAACCGCACAGCGGATATTGCTCTCGCCGTGCGAGGAAGCTAAAGAACTGCCACCCTTGAGAGGAGCCTCGCGCCAATGCCTGAACAGACCAATGACGCCTTCTTCACCCGCTCTCTGGCCGATAGCGATCCGGACATCTTTGGTGCGATCGAGAAGGAGCTGGGTCGTCAGCGCCACGAGATCGAGCTGATCGCCTCGGAAAACATCGTTTCGCGCGCCGTGCTCGAAGCCCAGGGCTCGATCATGACCAACAAATATGCCGAGGGCTACCCGGGCAAGCGCTACTACGGCGGCTGCCAGTTCGTCGACATCGCCGAGGAACTGGCGATCGAGCGCGCCAAGAAGCTCTTCGGCGTCAACTTCGCCAACGTTCAGCCGAACTCCGGTTCGCAGATGAACCAGGCGGTGTTCCTGGCGCTGCTGCAGCCGGGCGACACGTTCATGGGCCTCGACCTCAACTCGGGCGGTCACCTGACGCACGGTTCGCCGGTCAACATGTCCGGCAAGTGGTTCAACGTCGTTTCCTACGGAGTGCGTGAAGACGATCACCTGCTCGACATGGACAACGTCGCCGAGCAGGCGCGCAAGCACAAGCCGAAGCTCATCATCGCCGGCGGCACCGCTTACTCGCGCATCTGGGACTGGAAGCGCTTCCGCGAGATCGCTGACGAAGTCGGCGCCTGGCTGATGGTCGACATGGCCCACATCGCCGGCCTCGTTGCCGGTGGCCAGCATCCGTCGCCGTTCCCGCATTGCCACGTTGCCACGACCACGACGCACAAGTCGCTTCGCGGCCCGCGCGGCGGCATGGTTCTCACCAACGACGAAGATATCGCCAAGAAGATCAACTCGGCCGTCTTCCCGGGTCTCCAGGGCGGCCCGCTGATGCACGTCATCGCCGCCAAGGCGGTTGCACTTGGCGAAGCGCTGCACCCGTCCTTCAAGGACTATGCTGCCCAGATCGTCAAGAACGCCCGCACGCTCGCCGAGACGCTCAAGGCCAACGGCCTCGACATCGTCTCGGGCGGTACCGACAACCACCTGATGCTGGTCGACCTGCGCAAGAAGAACGCAACCGGCAAGCGCGCTGAAGCCGCCCTTGGCCGCGCCTTCATCACCTGCAACAAGAACGGCATTCCGTTCGATCCTGAAAAGCCCTTCGTCACCTCGGGCGTCCGCCTCGGCACCCCGGCCGGCACGACCCGCGGCTTCAAGGAAGCCGAGTTCAAGGAAATCGGCGAGCTGATCGTCGAGGTACTGGATGGTCTGAAGGTTGCCAACTCCGACGAGGGCAATGCCGCCGTCGAAGCGAGCGTTCGCGAAAAGGTCGTCAAGCTGACCGACCGCTTCCCGATGTACGGCTACATGTGATCGGTCGCCCATGCGCTGCCCCTATTGCGGTTCTGAAGACAGCCAGGTGAAGGACAGCCGTCCGGCAGAGGACGGGAATGCCATTCGCCGTCGCCGGATTTGTCCGGATTGCGGAGGTCGTTTCACGACCTTCGAACGGGTGCAGTTGCGTGAGCTTATGATCATCAAGAAGACCGGTCGGAAGGTTCCTTTCGACCGGGACAAGCTTTTGCGTTCGTTCGAGATCGCACTGAGAAAGCGCCCGGTCGATCGCGACCGCATCGAGCGGGCGGTTTCGGGCATCGTCCGGCGCCTGGAAAGCTCCGGCGAGACCGAGATCCCTTCGGAAGAGATCGGCCTGCAGGTGCTCGAAGCGCTGAAGGGCCTCGATGACGTGGCGTTCGTACGCTACGCCTCGGTCTATCGCGATTTCTCTCACGCCGAGGATTTCGAGAAGGTCATCACCGAGATCAGCGCGAAGATCGCGCGCGATCCGGGCGAATAGCCGGGGGCCAGACAGAGCCATGGCAGGACCCACCCGCGAGGACGAGAGGTTCATGGCCGCGGCGCTGAGGCTCGCCCGCCATCATCTCGGCCAGACATCCACCAACCCTTCCGTTGCCTGCCTGATCGTCAAGGATGGCGTGATCGTCGGCCGGGCCGTGACCGCGCGCAGCGGCCGCCCGCATGCAGAAACCCAGGCGCTCGCCGAGGCCGGCGAGAAGGCGAGGGGTGCCACCGCCTACGTGACGCTGGAACCCTGCTCGCATCACGGCAAGACTCCGCCTTGCGCCGACGCCCTTGTCGCGTCCGGCGTTGCCCGCGTGGTGATTTCGATCCTCGATCCGGACGAGCGCGTTGCCGGGCGTGGGGTTGTGCGCCTGCGGGACGCCGGCATCACCGTCGATATCGGCGTCCTCGCCGAAGAGGGACAGCACGCGCTCGAGGCCTACCTCATGCGCCAGGTCAGCAAGCGACCCTATGTGACTCTCAAGCTTGCCGTTTCGGTCGACGGCAAGATCGGCCGCAAGGGCGAAGGACAGGTGCGCATCACTGGCCCGATTTCGCGCGGCCAGGTGCAGATGCTGCGAGCAGACACCGATGCGATCCTGGTCGGGATCGGTACGGCGACCGCCGACGACCCGGAGCTGACGGTGCGGTTGCCGGGGCTTGAGCACCGCTCGCCGCTGCGCATCGTTCTCGACCGCCGGCTCGACTTGCCGCCTTCCTCCAAGCTGGTGTTAACGGCGCGGGAGGTCCCCGTTATCGTGGTCGCCAGCGACGGTTCCGGCGATGCGGATGCGGACGTCGATGACGGCCGAGCAGCACGCAAGGCGGCCCTGGAGGCCGCCGGTGTCGAGGTGCTCGAAGCCGGCTCGATCGCCGACCTTCTTGCGGCACTCGCTTCCCGCGGTATCTCCTCGCTGATGGTCGAAGGCGGTGCTGTGGCTGCACGGGCCTTTCTCGATGCTGATCTGGTCGACCGTATCCAGCTCTACACCGGACCGGGGACCATTGGCGAAAACGGCATTGCATCCCCATTTGACCGTAAATCCGTGCCGGCAGGCTTCCGGCGCGTCGCTGAGGCACGGTATGGCGACGATCTGTTCGAGGAATACGAAAGAGAGAACTGATGTTCACAGGCATTGTTACCGATATCGGCACCGTCGATGCCGTCACCCCGCTGAAAGAAGGCATCAAGCTGCGTGTCGCCACGAGCTACGACCCGAAGACGATCGACATGGGCGCCTCCATTGCCCATTCCGGCGTGTGCCTGACGGTGACGGCCCTGCCTGAAGCCGGCAGCAACGAGCGCTGGTTCGAGGTCGAAGCCTGGGAAGAGGCGTTGCGGCTGACGACGATCGCCGGTTGGGCGAAAGGCACGCGCATCAATCTCGAACGGTCCTTGAAGATCGGTGACGAGCTCGGCGGCCATCTGGTCTCCGGCCATGTCGACGACAAGGCAGAGATCATATCGGTGGAACCCGAAGGCGATGCCGTGCGCTTTCGCCTGCGGGCGCCCGAGCATCTGGCGAAGTTCGTGGCGCCGAAGGGATCCGTCGCACTGGACGGCACGTCGCTCACGGTCAACAAGGTGGACGGCGCCGAATTCGACGTGCTTTTGATCCGCCATTCGCTGGAGGTTACGACCTGGGGCGAGCGCAAGGCCGGCGATTTCGTCAACTTCGAGGTCGATACCATGGCCCGCTACGCGGCGCGCCTCGCAGAATTCCCGGCGCCGAAGCCGGCGTAAGCGTTCTTTTCCGATGCCCGAATGCAAACCGCCCCCGTTCGGGGGCGGCTCGTGTTTTAAGAGGTGCTGAACATTCAGCGCAGGTAGAAGGTCAGGCTGCCGTCAGCCGCCTGTTCGGCGCCGGCGATATTGTTCATTTCGACGTTCTGGGCCTTCAGCTTGGCCGCCAGCGGCTTGTTGGCGTTTACTGCAGCGTGCAGCGACGAAAGCTGTTGCGGCGTCGCTTCGTCGATCCACATGCGCGTCTGGCTCGATTCCTTGAGCGTATCCACATCAACGACCGTGAAGTGATCGCCCTTGAAGTCGCGAACGGTGTGGTCGATTTCGGCCGGCCAGTTCATGGCCGCGCTCGCAGCGTAGGAGACACCGCCGAAGGAGAGGGCGGAGAGAGCAGCGATGACGGAAAGCTTGGCTATGCGGTTCATGGTCATGCTCCTTTGTTTGCCTGCAAACGGGGCGCAAGCCGGCCGGTTACGCGACGCGGAACCTTGCGGGTTTCCGGACCGTTGAGATCGCCCCTTTGCGGCGGCCAGCAGGGTTCGTTTGCGGGCGTGCTCACCCGCAAGCAAAGGCGCTGGACTGTTTCGACTGATTGGTCGGCGTTTGCTCCCTTCTTGGGGAGGGCGCGTCGTGCCAACGACTAGGAAACTGGGCCGGAATGTGGCCCTTTCCAAGGCATTGGCATCGGGAAAACAATTAAAAATTGTTCATGTTTCGGCGTGCGCGCGCGGCCTTCGATCGCTCGTCGGGGCTGCCGCTTTCTGGTGGCGCTCGAACATGATCACGTGGTTGCCGTGATAGGTCGTTCGCCAGAATTCCTTGAAGCCCTGCTTCTCCGCGACCCGGATCGAAGCGCGGTTTCCGACGTCGATGATGCAGGTCTTGCGCAGCTTCGGAAACTGGTGATCGGCCCATTTGAGCGCCGCACTGACGGCTTCCGTCGCCAGCCCCTTGCCGTGCGCTTTCGGTGACAATGCCCATCCGGTTTCCATCGTCCCTTCGAGCGAAGGCGTGATGGCGCGGTGCACGTCGTGGAAGCCGGCCTCGCCGAGAAAGCCCCCGGTCTCCCGGTCCTGAATGGCAAAGAAGCCGAAGCCGAAATAGTGCCACATGCCGACCTGGCGCAGGAAACGCGTCCAGGACTGTTCGCGGGTAAACGGCACCCCGCCGACATAGCGGATCACCTCGGTATCGCCGAACAGCGCGGAATAGGCTGGGAAATCGTCACGGCGGTAGGGGCGCAGGATGAGGCGGTCGGTCTCGATAATGGGAACGCTATGCATATTCCGATCCTAAGCTGTGATGAAATCAGGCGCCGGGCTCGCCGTCCCAGTAGTCGACATCGCTTTCCGGACGGCCGGTGAAAAGGAAGCGTCTTTGGCCATCGGAACCGCGCGTCCTGGCAAGGAATTTGCCGGAGTCCGGATACTCGCAGATCTCCGTGGCCGCCTTGGTCGAGATGGAAAGGTACTTGAGCGGCACCGAGCCGGTGTTGATCAGGTGGTGGGCCGTTTCCGGTCCACCCGCAGGGGCGCCCAGGATGTCGCCGGGGCCGACCGGATATCGCTCGCTGCCGAAGCGGTATGTGCCTTCGCCTTCGATGATGATGAAAAGCTCTTCTTCGACGTGGTGATTGTGGAACGGGCAGCCGGACTTGCCCGGCGGTACTTCGCCGTAGCCGATGCCGAGATCCTTGAGGCCGAGTAGCGCGCCGAAGGCTGCGTCACGGGATTCGAAAAAGGTGCCTTGCGTCCAGTGGTCGAGTTCTAAATTTTTGGGATTAACGATCGGCTTTTTCGTATCGGTCACATGTTCCTCCCTCGCGTACCGTTGTCGCGGCAACGCTAATACGTTCTATCCGTGTCGCGCGTTCGTTCCGTCGTCAACCTGCGATCGCTAAAATTAGCGACGATGGTTACAGGAATACATCCTAGTGTTGCAATCCATTGGTGAAAGCATCTGGGCGCTATCGCGCGTTGGTTTAACGCCGAACTGCGCGCTCACGTCCGTATGTCGCTCAGCGCCGCGGCGACCTCGTGAAGACACCTGGCAATCCCTACGCAAAGGGTTTCCATTTCTTCTGTCGGTGGCAGGAGGTCGGGCACCATGACCGTCATCATGCCGGCAGACGAAGCCGAACGCACGCCGTTGTGGCTGTCTTCGAGAGCGAGGCAATACTGCGGCGCGATACCGAGCCGACTTGCAGCCGTCAGGAACGGGGCCGGGTGCGGCTTGCCGTTGTCGTAGTCGCCATAGGCAACGACCGTCGGGAAGCGGTCGCGCAATCCGTGCCCGTCGAGATTGCGCTGGACGTCGTGATGTTGTGACGAGGTGGCAATCGCAAACGGCAGGCCCACGCCGTCAAGCAGGTCGAGGAAATCGACGACGCCAGGCTTCAGCCGCAGCTCGGTCGTCGCCATTGTCGCAAATAGCGCCGAGGCACGCTCCCAGAACTGAGCGAGGTCGAAGGCATCGCCGAAGCGACCCCGAAGCAACATGCGTGTCGCCTCGGCCGAAAGCCCGATCGTATCGAGGTAAAGGGAGACAGGCATGTCATGACCGAGCGTTGCTGCTGTCTGGATCATCGCGTCGCGGTAGAGCGCTTCGGTGTCGAAGAGCAATCCGTCCATGTCGAAGACGACGCCAAGAGGTTTCACGGGCAGGACGATGTTGGTCGAACCGATTTCGGGCATACGAAAACTCCAGCTTGATCTCGACGGCTTCGAACTTGGAGCCAACAACGCGGCCGCACAAGAGCCACGGCACTGGCATTTTTGCGGCGGCAACATCAGCACGTTACGGCACTGTAAACGCGGCAAAAGGCCGTCTGCGGCGGAATTTGCTTGCCATTCGGCGCCGGGCGTGGTTTTACCGCCGCCTCAGCCGGTCGCATCCGGCGCGGAACTCTCAAAGACAGGTGATCCATGGCAGAGACCACGGCAGCCCACATCCTGATTGTGGAAGCGCGTTTCTATGACGATATGGCCGATGCATTGCTCGACGGCGCCAAGCATGCGCTGGACGCAGCCGGGGCCACCTATGATATCGTGACGGTTCCGGGAGCGCTCGAGATCCCGCCGGCGATCGCCATGGCGCTCGACGGCGCCGACGAGGGCGGCACCGAATATGATGGTTTCGTGGCCCTTGGCATGGTCATTCGCGGCGAAACCTACCATTTCGACATCGTCGCGAACGAGTCTTCGCGCGCGATCATGGACCTCGCCGTCAGCGAGAGCCTTGCGATCGGCAATGGTATCTTGACGGTAGAGAACGACGACCAGGCCTGGGCGCGCGCCCGCCGGTCGGAAGGCGACAAGGGTGGCTTTGCTGCGCGTGCGGCACTGACCATGATTGAACTTAAGAAGAAATTGGGCACGGAAAAGTGACGAAAACCCCCTCGGATCAACCGCTGAAGCAGGTCAACCAGCGCGGTGCAGCACGCCTCGCCGCGGTGCAGGCGCTCTATCAGATGGATATTGGTGGCACCGGTGTCCTGGAAGTGGTTGCTGAATACGAAGCGCATCGCCTCGGACAGGACGTCGATGGCGACACCTACCTGAAGGCTGACGCCTCCTGGTTCCGGTCGATTGTCGCCGGTGTCGTGCGCGACCAGCGCAAGCTTGATCCGCTGATCGGCTCGGCCCTCCAGGACGACTGGGCTCTGTCGCGCCTCGATTCCACCGTGCGTGCCATCCTGCGCGCGGGCACCTTCGAGATGCTCGAGCGCAAGGACGTGCCGGTTCCGGTGATCGTCACGGAATATGTCGAGATCGCCAAGGCTTTCTTCTCGGAGGATGAGCCCAAGCTGGTCAATGCCGTTCTCGACCGCATTGCCAGGCAGGTCCGCGGCGAACCGAGGAAATAAGATTGATGGTTGCGGCTGCTGCTGATGACATGGGGGCGACCCTTCGCGAGACGCGCCGCAACGTTTACCTCCTGACCGCCGCACAGGCCGTGCTCGGCGTCGTCGGCCCGATCTGTTTCTCGGTCGGCGGTGTCGCCGGCTACCAGATGCTGGCGGAGGACAAGTCGCTGGCCACTGCGCCGCTCACCGCGTTTAATGTCGGCATGGCGCTCGGCGTCGTGCTGGTTGCGGTGTTGTCGCGTGTGATCGGCCGGCGCTTCGCCTTCATGAGCGGGACTGCAATTGCGGCCGCCGGGGCAGCACTCGCCGCCGTCGCGCTCTTTCGCGAAAATTTCTGGCTCTTCGCCTTCGCTCTTGCGATGCTCGGCTCGTCGAACGGCTTTACGCAGAAACTGCGTTTCGCCGCCGCCGATGCTTCGCCGTCGTTCTACAAGCCCAAGGCGATCTCGCTGATCCTTGGCGGCGGTATCGTTTCGGCCGTTCTCGGTCCCCAGATCGTCATCTTCGCCGGCGACCTGTTTGCGCCCGTCGCCTTTGCTGGCGCCTTTGCCGTGCTCTTGCCCGTCTGCCTGCTCGCCGCGTTCTTCTTCGCGCCGCTGCGGCTGCCCGAGCCGGGGGCGATGGCGAGCGGCCACCACGACCAGACCGTCCGTCCCCTTGGCGCGATCGTCCGCAGCCAGCGTTTCGCCACCGGCATGATCTGCGGCATTTCCAGCTACGCGCTCATGACCTTCATGATGACCGGCGCGCCGGTTGCCATGGTGATCGGCTGCGGTTTTTCGACGGAACTCGCGACGCTTGGCATCCAGTGGCACGTGCTGGCGATGTTCGCGCCAAGCTTCGTCACGGGCATGCTTATAAGCCGCTTCGGCGCCGAGCGCATCGTCGGCTGCGGCCTGCTTCTCCTGATGGCCTGCGCGGCGGTTGCGCACATGGGCATCGAGCTGTGGAACTTCTGGGGCGCACTCGTGCTGCTCGGCCTTGGCTGGAACTTCGGCTTTATCGGCTCGACGGCGGTCGTCGCCAGCAGCTACCGTCCGCAGGAAGCCGACAAGGTTCAGGCCTTCCACGACATCATCCTCTTCACCACGGTGGCCCTGTCGTCGTTTGCGTCGGGCAAGGTCCTCACCGCCTATGGCTGGGATATGCTGAACGCGGTCGTGTGGCCGGTGACGATCGTCTGCCTGATCCTCCTGCTGCTCTTGAAGCGGGCGCCGCGCAAGGCCACTGCCTAACGCTTCATTCCTCTGAAAATCGAAGCGATCGGAACGCCTTTCACGGGGCGTTTTCCGGGGCTTGACGATCTCCCGTTGCAACCGCACTCTGGCCGCGCCGTGAGGGGTGCTGCTTGAGGAGGTGGTGCGTGATTCGCGGTTTTGAGGGGCCTGCGGCCGGGAGTGAGTCCGCGGGTTGTAACGGAGGGTAATGCGAAATGACCATATTGTTGGGCGTTATCGCATGCGGGTTGCTCGCGGTGGCTTACGCCATCTGGGCAACACAGTCGGTGCTGGCCGCCGACCAGGGGAACGCCCGCATGCAAGAAATCGCAGGCTACATTCGTGAAGGGGCGCAGGCCTATCTCACGCGTCAATACAAGACCATTGCCATCGTCGGCGTCGTCGTATTCATCGCCGCTTGGGTTCTTCTTTCCCCCGCCGCCGCTTTCGGCTTTCTCGTCGGTGCGATCCTTTCGGGTGCTGCGGGTTTCATCGGCATGCATGTTTCGGTTCGGGCCAACGTCCGCACTGCCCAGGCGGCGTCCGTGAGCCTCGCCTCCGGCCTCGACATTGCTTTCAAGTCCGGCGCGATCACCGGCCTTTTGGTGGCCGGCCTGGCGCTTCTTGGTGTCTCCGTCTACTACGTCGTCCTCACGGCCGGCCTCGGGCACGAGCCCGCCTCGCGCGAAGTCATCGATGCGCTGGTATCGCTCGGCTTCGGCGCCTCCCTGATTTCGATCTTTGCCCGTCTCGGCGGCGGTATCTTCACCAAGGGTGCCGACGTCGGCGGCGACCTCGTCGGCAAGGTTGAAGCCGGCATTCCCGAGGACGATCCCCGCAACCCGGCGACCATTGCCGACAACGTCGGCGACAATGTCGGCGATTGCGCCGGCATGGCGGCCGACCTGTTCGAGACCTACGCGGTGTCGGTCGTGGCAACCATGGTTCTGGCGGCGATCTTCTTTGCCGGCACGCCGGTACTTGCGACCGTCATGGTCTATCCGCTGGCGATCTGCGCGGCCTGCATCATCACCTCGATCATCGGCACCTTCTTCGTCAAGCTCGGGTCCAACAACTCGATCATGGGCGCGCTCTACAGGGGTCTGATCGTGACCGGTGTCCTGTCGATCTTCGGTCTCGGCGCCGCCACGTCCTTTACCATCGGCTGGGGTTCGATCGGCACTGTTGCCGGCAAGGACATCACCGGCTGGAACCTGTTCATCTGCGGCATTCTCGGTCTTGTGGTCACGGCCCTGATCGTGGTGATCACCGAGTATTATACCGGCACCAACAAGCGGCCGGTGAACTCGATCGCGCAGGCGTCGGTCACCGGCCACGGCACCAACGTCATCCAGGGACTAGCGGTCTCGCTGGAATCGACGGCTCTGCCTGCGATCGTCATCGTCGGCGGCATCATCTCCACCTACCAGCTCGCCGGCCTCTTCGGCACCGGCATTGCCGTCACCGCCATGCTCGGCCTTGCCGGCATGATCGTGGCGCTCGATGCCTTCGGGCCGGTCACCGACAATGCCGGCGGCATCGCGGAAATGTCGCATCTGCCGCCGGAAGTGCGTAAATCCACCGACGCGCTCGACGCCGTCGGCAACACCACCAAGGCCGTCACCAAGGGCTACGCGATCGGCTCGGCCGGTCTCGGCGCGCTGGTGCTCTTCGCCGCCTACTCGAACGACCTCAGCTACTTTGCCGCCAACGGCGACAAGTATCCGTACTTCGCCGATGTCGGGCAGATCTCCTTTGATCTCTCCAATCCTTACGTGGTTGCGGGTCTGATCTTCGGCGGCCTCATTCCCTACCTCTTCGGCGGCATTGCGATGACGGCCGTCGGCCGTGCGGCCGGCTCGATCGTGGAAGAGGTTCGCCGCCAGTTTCGCGAAAAGCCCGGCATCATGGCAGGCACGGAACGGCCGGACTATGGCCGCGCCGTCGACCTTCTGACGAAGGCGGCGATCCGCGAAATGGTCATTCCTTCGCTGCTCCCGGTGCTGGCGCCGATTGTCGTCTACTTTGGCGTGCTGCTGCTCTCGGGCTCGAAGGCTTCGGCTTTCGCGGCTCTCGGAGCATCTCTGCTCGGCGTCATCGTCAACGGCCTCTTCGTGGCGATCTCGATGACCTCAGGCGGCGGCGCCTGGGACAATGCCAAGAAGAGCTTTGAGGACGGCTTCGTCGACAAGAACGGCGAACGCCATCTGAAGGGCTCCGACGCCCACAAGGCGTCGGTAACAGGCGACACCGTCGGCGACCCCTATAAGGACACGGCCGGGCCGGCCGTGAACCCGGCGATCAAGATCACCAACATCGTGGCGCTCTTGCTTCTGGCCGTCCTCGCCTGATCGCATCGCTGAGCAAACAAAAAGGCCCGCGGGACATTGTTCCGCGGGCCTTTTCCTTGAAATGGGGAGGCTTAGTTGCCGAAGTCCTTGAACAGGCTTTTTGCGGCCGCCTGACCGGCGCCGGGACCCGTCAGCAGCTGGCCGAGGAAGCTCGTTTCCTTGCCGCCCGTCGGCGTCGTGCGTGTCAGCATGTCGAAGACCTTGCCGTCCTTCAGCGTATAGTGAGCCAGCTGGCTGACGGTGCCTTCCTTGTCGAAATAGACCGCCAGGATCGACTGGTCGATCAGCTTGGGCTTCATGAAGGCGACAGGGCGCTTGCGCGTCTGCGAAATGTAGTAGAACACTTCGTTGTCGAAGGTCGCGGTCGTCGACGGCGTGCCGAGCGAAAGCAGCACCTGCTCGCGGCTGGAGCCGACCGGAACGAGGTTTAGCGTTTCCTGGTCAACCACATAGCCCTGATGGAGAACTTCACCGACATTGGCAGACTGGCAGGCGGAAAGGGTAAAACCGGCGATGGTGGCTACGACCGCCACGCGGCCGAGGGTCTTAAAATTTTTTCTCAAATACCGCTTCGTCAACGACAGCTCCCCTTGGAGAAACGATGGCAGATCCGCCATTGCAATTCGTGCCTGCTTCGGTAAACCAGCTTCGGCCGTCATGCAACAACGGGATGGGCGCTTGCGCGCATTTCGAGAAAGCCAAGCCCGAGCTTTGTGATGATTTTTGGACTGTTTAAAAGAAAAAGCGGCAATACCGCGATTGTCGAGCGGCAATATGCATTGCTGACGGCCGCGGCGCGCCAGCCCTACCTTTACACCGACCTCGACGTGCCGGACACGGTCATGGGGCGGTTCGAGATGCTGTCGGCAACGCTGATCCTCTATTTCCGACGCACGCGCGGCTCGGCAAGACCCGGCCAGGAAATCGCCCAGGAGATCATCGACGCCTTCTTCGAGGACGTCGATCACTCGATCCGCGAACTCGGTGTCGGTGATGCCGGCGTGCCGAAGAAGATGAAGAAGCTGGCCAGCATGTATTATGGCCGCCTCGAATCCTATGCGGCGGCGCTGGAAGCGAAGGACGCCGAGGCCCTGGCGGTGGCGCTCCGGCGCAACTTCCACCCGGACGGCGGCGACGCCACACCTTCGATGGTGCCGCTCGCCGGTTATCTGCTGGCGGTCGAGGCACAGCTCGTCGATGTCGCGGAAGAGGCCGTCGAGACCGGGCAGTTGCACATTCCGCCGGCT
This sequence comes from Ensifer adhaerens, assembly GCF_002007205.1. Lineage (GTDB taxonomy): Bacteria > Pseudomonadota > Alphaproteobacteria > Rhizobiales > Rhizobiaceae > Ensifer > Ensifer adhaerens_D. Next base: position 1,603,594 of record NZ_LAZS01000005.1, on the reverse strand, counting down.
GGGGCGTAATAGAGAACAAGAGCGTCGCCACCGGCAGCCGGTCGGCGGCTGCATTCGCGAGAGGCGCCTGGAAAGCCCGCGCGAGGAAGGATCCAATCATGAAAGACGAAAGTCAGTCGGCCTTCTCTTACCCGGTGAAGGTGGGACACATTTCGGCGAACGCGGTCAGCGTGCATCTCTCCGCCAACGAGCGCGAAAGGAAGGCGCTTGCCGAGCTGTGGAACATCAACGAGGTTCTGTCGCTCGAAGCTGACCTGCAGATCGCGCGCTGGAAGAAGGATGGCGTGAAGATCAAGGGCGACGTCAAGGCCCGCATCGTGCAGAGCTGTGTCGTGACGCTCGAGCCGGTCGAAGCCGATATCGACGAACTGGTCGAGGCGATCTTGGTGCCCGAGGGGTCGCGGCTTGCCCGCCAGGCGAGCAATGACGGCGGCGAGATGATTCTCGACCCTGACGGCCCGGATATTCCCGATACTTTTACCGGCGACACCATCGACGCCGGCGTCGTCGTCAGCGAGCAGGTGGCACTTGCGATCGACCCCTATCCACGTAAGTCCGGCGCTACGTTCGGCGAGCGCATCGAGAGCACATCTGCCGATGACAAGAAGCCGAACCCCTTTGCGGTCCTGAAGGATTGGAAAAAGGACTGAGGTCGCGAAAGCGTCATCTACAATTCGGTTGTCACGCAAAGGAAAAGCAGTATTTTGGCCCCAAACCGGCCAGAAGAGCCGCCAAAGCGATCTGCCGCGTGCTTGGCTCAAGCGTCAGAAGCAATATGTTTCGTCAATGCGTTTCCGTTGAGTGCGCCGCGGCGGCACGTGTTGTGTGGCAGAAATAAAGGATAAGACACGCGTGGTCAGAATTTCACTTGACGTGATGGGGGGCGACTATGGTCCTGAAGTCGTCATCCCCGGCGCCGCAAGAGCGCTTGAACGTCATCCGGACATCAAGTTCGTTTTGTTCGGCATCGAAGCGCAGTGCGCGGGCCTCCTTGAAAAATATCCGAAGCTGAAGGCCAACAGCACCTTTTACGACTGCGAGATTGCAGTCGCCATGGACGAGAAGCCAAGCCAGGCGCTTCGCCGCGGCCGTGGCAAATCGAGCATGTGGAAAGCGATCGACGCGATCAACGCCGGCGAGGCCGACGTCGTGGTTTCCGCCGGCAACACCGGCGCGCTGATGGCCATGTCGGTCTTCTGTCTGCGCACCATGCAGGGCATCCAGCGTCCGGCGATCGCTGCCATCTGGCCGACGCTGAAAGGCGAAAGCATCGTGCTCGACGTCGGCGCGACGATCGGCGCGGACGCGCAGCAGCTCATGGATTTTGCTCTGATGGGCGGCGCCATGGCGCGGGCGCTGTTCGAGATCGAGCGGCCGATGGTCGGGCTGCTGAATGTCGGCGTCGAGGAAATCAAGGGACAGGAAGAGGTCAAGGAAGCCGGCCGCCTGATCCGTGAAGCCAACATCGATGGCTTCGACTATTACGGCTTCGTCGAGGGTGACGACATCGGTCGCGGAACCGTCGACGTCGTCGTGACCGAAGGTTTTTCCGGCAACATTGCGCTGAAGGCTGCCGAAGGCACTGCGCGCCAGATCGCCGAATATCTGCGCGCAGCGATGTCGCGCACCCTGCTTGCCAAGATCGGCTATATCCTGGCCAAGGGCGCATTCGACCGCCTGCGCGAGAAGATGGATCCGCGCAAGGTCAATGGTGGCGTGTTCCTCGGCCTCAATGGCGTCGTGATCAAGAGCCATGGTGGTGCGGATGCCGAGGGCTTTGCAGCGGCGATCGATGTCGGCTACGACATGGTGAAGAATGGCCTGAAGTCGAAGATCGAGCTCGATCTGGCGAAGTACCACGGTGGCGAACCGCCGCAGGCCCTTTCCGCCGGCATGAATGATGAGGTTTGAATAGATGATCCGTTCCGTCGTTCGCGGCTTCGGCGCAGCTTTGCCGAAGCGCGTGGTCACCAATCAGGAGCTGGAATCCAAGGTCGATACGTCCGATGAGTGGATCGTGCAGCGCACCGGAATCCGGCAGCGATACATCGCCGGCGAGGGCGAAACCACTGCGTCGCTCGGCGAAGGTGCCGCGCGCGCAGCCCTTGCCAATGCCGGGCTAACCCCAGACGATCTCGACCTGATCATCCTGGCGACGTCGACCCCGGACAACACGTTCCCGGCGACGGCCGTCAACATCCAGGACCGGCTCGGCATGCGCCATGGCGCCGCCTTTGACATGCAGGCCGTCTGTTCCGGCTTCGTCTATGCGGTGACGACCGCCGACGCCTATATCCGCGGCGGTCTTGCCAAGCGCGTGCTGGTGATCGGCTCGGAGACGTTCTCCCGTATCCTCGACTGGAATGACCGGACGACCTGCGTGCTTTTCGGCGACGGCGCCGGCGCCATTATCCTGGAAGCCCAGGAAGGCGAGGGCACCAATGCCGATCGCGGCGTGCTGACGGCGAAGCTTCGCTCCGACGGTGCGCACCGCGACAAGCTCTATGTCGACGGCGGCCCCTCGACGACCGGTACGGTCGGTCATCTGAAGATGGAAGGCCGCGAAGTCTTCAAGCATGCCGTCGGCATGATCACCGACGTGATCGAGGCGGCGTTCGAGGCGACCGGGACGACGGCCGAGGAACTCGACTGGCTGGTGCCGCACCAGGCCAACCGTCGCATCATCGACGGCTCCGCCAAGAAGCTTGGCATCCCTCTCGACAAGGTTGTGGTCACGGTCGACCTTCATGGCAACACCTCCGCAGCCTCCATTCCGCTGGCGTTGAACGCGGCGGCGGGCGACGGCCGGATCAAGAAGGGCGACCTCGTCCTGCTCGAGGCCATGGGCGGTGGCTTCACCTGGGGCTCCGTGCTCCTCCGCTGGTAAAGAAATTGCTTAAGCAACAGACGCTTGACCGCAAAAGGCAAGGGCAATAGTCTTCGGACGCTGATCGGCGTACCAGACGTTGGTGGGGGAAGATGAGCGGAAAAACAGTAACACGGGCGGACTTGGCTGAATCGGTTTTTCGCAAGGTGGGTCTGTCGCGGACAGAGTCTGCCGAGCTGGTGGAAACCGTCATTGACGAAATATGCAACGCAATCGTGCGTGGCGAGAGCGTGAAGCTGTCCTCTTTCGCGACCTTCCAGGTGCGCGACAAGAACGAGCGCATCGGGCGAAACCCGAAGACCGGCGAGGAAGTGCCGATCTCGCCCCGGCGTGTCATGACCTTCAAGGCGTCGAATGTCTTGAAGCAGCGCGTCCTGAAGGCGCATCTGGGCCGAAGGGCCAAGCAGAAACCGGTGTCTCCCGTTTCGTGAACGCCTGACGACAGCCACAAATGTGGTTGAAAACCCATCCATAAGCCGTTGAAATGGAGCCGATTCGTGCCATCATTGGCGCGGTATCGGCTCGTTATGGCTTTCAAGCCTGAGTCGCACGGCATGGATTGGGAACGATATGGAAAAGAGCCCGGACGCTTTTCGCACCATCAGCGAGGTCGCTGACGATCTCGATCTGCCGCAGCATGTCCTGCGTTTCTGGGAAACCCGCTTTCAGCAGATCAAGCCGATGAAGCGCGGCGGCGGCCGGCGGTACTATCGGCCGGAGGATGTCGATCTTCTGAAAGGTATCCGGCATCTGCTCTACGATCACGGCTATACGATCAAGGGCGTACAGAAGCTCCTGAAGACCAACGGCAACAAGTTCGTCGCGGCCATTGCCAGCGGCGATCTCGCGACCGTCGAGGCCCTGGCCGCCTCCAGCAATGAGGAGCCGGCGCCGCCGAAGGCCGGTCTTTCCGAGGAGGACCAGATCGTCGGCCGCGCCAAGGCGCCGGCAAGTCGCCGCTTTTTCTCCTTCGGCGGCGGCGCCGACGACGTACCGGAAATCTCGCTCGGCAAATCCTCATCCGTGGGCAAGGAAGATCGCGCCCTGCTGCAGGAGGCGCTCTATGACCTCCTGGAATGCAAGCGACTGCTTGATCAGGTACGCTGAGGGCCGCTCAGGCGGCTGGACGTGGACAACTCCTGCACCGCTTTGCCCGCCGCGCGCGACCAATTGGTCTTTGCCTGAGCGCTAGGTGCGTCTTTTGCAGGATTGAACGGATGGTGTCGGCGTCGTGGCCCCGACGCCTGGGTGTGTACCGCGCATCCGTCATCGCTTGCAGGTCGCGGCGGAGCTATTTCCTCAATAGTGCTTGAGAGCGTCAGTAGGAAATTCTGAAGCCGCCGGGGCTTGCTGCGGAGACGTCAGGCTCCGGATAGGGGCCGGTCCATTGCGCATAGGTCGTGTTGGTCGAGCCGGACGTCGCGCAGCCGGAAAGCGTGAGAAGCGCAATCGCGGTGAGGGCCATAAGAGACTTAAGAGGCATGGTTTTCTCCTAGAAGGGGAGACGCTCCAGGCCTCAAGGGCCAGAATCAAACTGTCCCTCAAATCATCCATGATGGCAAGCTCACGTCGCGTTAGGCAGCAAGTTTCGAGCGACGGGATCTTGTTTTGGTGAAGGCTCCATTGCCGCAGGTAGAGGCGCAACGGCAACGCCTCGCAAGCCGCGTTGGAGGAGGGGCGTCGGAGGGGAAGGACCCCGTGTCATTCGTCTTCGCGGAGGAGGATCCGTCGCGGCATCTCGTAGGACTTCCGTGGGACTTTCGGTCCCACGCATGCTTTTCCACGCCGTTTGTTCCTTTTTCGATCCACGCCGCATTTTCCCGCTTGCGCTCTAAGCGTTGGTTATATAGGGATTTCCTCGGTTCGGAGCGTAGCGCAGCCCGGTAGCGCACTTGACTGGGGGTCAAGGGGTCGTGGGTTCGAATCCCGCCGCTCCGACCATTTTCTCCTTTATTTTCAATGATGTTGGCCCGCTACCGCCAATCGGCGAGAGGCGAGAACCGGAACATATCGCGCTCAAAACGCGGGTTCGGGAACGCGTAGTCCCGAAAAAGTCCCGAAGCGTTCTCTCGGATCGTTCTGTTTTCGTACCCATGAACGGCCGATTCGCGTCTGCTAAAATTCCTGTAGGATTCAACAACTGGCGGTCACCTTGGAGCTCGGCCTAGTCTGCGAGCCGAAAGGAGATCGACATGGATGATGATCTGAGCCTAACAGAGATGGATGACAAAGACCTCCGCGAGCTATGCGTCACCGCGGTTTTTTGGTGCGCCGAGGCCAGTTGGCTAGCAGGAAACAACAACGCGATCTGGTTTGAACTCGCCGAAGAAGTGCATCGCCGCGGGTGGACCGATACGCGCATATCGTTTGAGCAATACCCGCTCAACTGAGCACTGCACCGGGGCGATGCCGACTCGCTCGCCCGATCACTTCGCCTTTCTTTGCGCCTTCCTCTTCTTCGAAAGCGATTCGAGAGCGCCCGCGACTTCCTCGTCGAGCACGTGCGCATAGCGTGTCGTCGTCTTTATATCGCGGTGGCTGAGTGCCTTTTGCACCGTCTTCAGGTTCCCGGTCTCCCGCAAGAGCTTGGTCGCCAGGTCGTGCCGGAAGTCATGGAATCGGAAGTCTTCGACGCCGGCCTTGCCGCGGATCCGCTTCCACTGGGTCTTCAGTCCGCTATAGGTGATCGGATACCGGTCGCCCTTCTTCCTTCCTTCCCCATCTCCCTTGTATGAAGCCTCGCCAGTGCGCGTGCGCGCCGCCTGATACGTGAAGACGAATTCAGGATGGTGGCCGCGCAGCGGGAGCAGGATCTCCCGCACCTCGGACGTGATCGCGGTTCTCACCGGTCGATCGTTCTTCCCCAGCTTCGTGATCCATCCCGTCTGCCAGTCCACCTCCGACCATTTCAGAATGCACTCTTGCAGGCGCAGGCCTGTGGCGCGCACGAAATCGAAAACCGGCTGGTAGTCGTTCCGGGTCGCGAGGTAGAGCGACGAGCTTTCCGTCTGCTTCAGTTCGCGGACGCGCTCGACGGGCTCCTTAAGCCAATGGTCGCGCCAGTTCGGCTCGAGCGGGAAGTCGTAGCGCCAGGTGCGCTTCGCCCGGGTGAAAATCTTCTTGATGACGAGCGTTGTCGATCGGTTCACGGTCGCGGCCGACACGAGCCGCATCGGCTCGCCGTCCTTCGTTTCCGCCTTGCCCCATGCCGTCTGTGCTCGCCGCCACTGGACGAGCTTGGCGATATCGTCGTCGCCGATCGCCGACATGAGCTTCGCCGCGCCGAAATAGCCGACAAGGCGGTTGATGTCGGTCCATGTCGTTTCGCTGTTGGCGTGGTGCTGGCCGATCTCGGTCCAGTAGCGCGCCGCTGCGATGTCGATCGTGAGCGGACCACCCTTGGCATTCTTCGAGGCCTTAAGCTCTGCCTTGGCCTTTTCCTTCTCTACCTTTTCCCTTGCTTCTGCTTCTCGGCGGTTCGCTGTTTCTGTAGAGCCGTGAAACCTAATACCACCGACTTGGAAGTCGAAGTGGTAATACGGGGTGTTCTTTGGCTTGTAGACGGACACTCGCGGGTTCTCCGGCTCTTTATGAATTCGTTGATGTCGTCCATGGTGAAGCCGAGGCGCGGTTTCGACCTGCCGGCGCCGAGCGGCACGTAGGCTATATCGCCAGCCTTCACAAATTCGCGCAAGGTCCGGGTGGAAACGTTGAGGAGTTCGGCAGCTTGCTCGCTGTCGAGTAGCATGGGTGACGTCATGGTCGTGTCTCCTCGGCTTTGGCGCGGATCGCAGCTGCAATCGCTCTGCCGGCAACTATGCCGAGCCTGTAGTCGCGAACGGCGTCAGGACCGGTATCCCAAGGCTCGATGTCCCTTTTGCCGAAGGCTGACCAATCAGCGTCGAGTTCGGCGATGGCCGCCGCCTCTATAAAAGCGGCCTTCCGCGCTTCGTCGATGAGCGGCTGGCAAGCGATATCTCCGCGCAGGTAGTTGATGCGGATGGCAGCCGGGTCTTTGAGGAGTGCTGCCAAGTCCGCAATCTCCCGCCGCAGCCGCTCGATTTCCTCTGCGGCATCCAGCAAAAGATTGAACGGCTTTGGCATCGGCCGCTTGTCATTGGCTCGGTGTCGCAGGCGTTCGACAAGATCAGTCATGCGCCTTCCTCCATCCAGCAATCCAAGGCGCCGGTAAGACCTTCAAGAGCGGCGTTGTAGCCTTCTCGGTAGCCTGCCAGTTTCGTGTCGAAGAGGTTATCGTTTCGGGCTTCCAACTCGGTTACCGTCCACTCCTTCGCGCACCACTCGCAGAACTCCTGCAGCTTGGCGCGGAACAGTTCCGTCACATCTCGTTCGAGATTGATCGTCATGGCTTGCCTCCAATGGCAGGAGGAGCGGGAAGCGGCTGCCAATGCGACGGGCCGTGAAAGTTGATCTCGCTGATCGGGCCGCCGTGATAGTCGCCGTGGTCGGTATTCGCCCACCACCAATCGCCGTCTTCGTAATGCTCTGGATCGAAATACGCCTCGCCGACGATGTGGCCGTCATAGTCCTTCGTCGGAACGGCAATGATGATTGAGGTCGTGTCGCGTGGCGCCGTATCGATCGGCTGCCAGCCATCGGGCGCGGAAGGGGCGGCGGCAAGCATGGCCTCCCACGACGATGGTCCGTCGTAGCCGCCGGCGATGTTCATGCGGGCCAGCCTGCCGGCATCGATCATTTCCGGCGTCGGATCTACCGGCACGAGCTTCCAGCCTTCCGGCTCCCCCACTACCGCCGCGGAGAGGGCAGCGGCATTGCGAAGAACACGATCCATGGCAACATATTGGTTGTGGCTCCACTCGTCATCTTCGCCGTACCAATCGCGCAGAGCCCGGTAGATATCGTCAGGGGTAGGTTCTCTTGCCCCAACGTCTACTGCCAATCCGGCGTCAAGAGCGGCCTTCGCGATTTCACGGTGGATCATGTCGGCCGGCACGAGGTCGTAGGAGAGTTCATCGATGGCTCGCTCGGCCGCATCGATCATCTCGGGTGTCGGTGTTGGCTTCATTGGCGGGGCTCCTCGGCAGTGTAGGGAAGGCCCATGAGAGCCTTATCGATTTCGCTGTGCTCGGTCGGTCGCCAGAATTGCCACCACTTCTCGCGCAACATTGGCGGGGAATACTCGCCATCGCGGTAAGCACGCTGGTAGACATTCAAGCGTGCCGCGAATGGGGAAGACATGCCGGAGACGGAATAGGTCGCTGACCCGAAAGACTGCGTGCATCCGAAAGAGATATCCTTGCTCATCTTTCCCCCTCCCTGCTGGTGGACTGGGAAGAGGAGAGGGCGGCCCGGGGACGAGCGACCATGTCGGCAGCCTTATGCCGGTCCGATGCGAAATGGTGGATCGCGAGATAGTCCGACAGTTCCTTCACGATCTCGACCAGCGCCGTACTGGCGGGCTGGGTGTCGGTGGGTAGTGAGGCTAGCACAGCGTTGAGCCCCGCCTTGGTGGCGCGGGATGATATCTCTTTGTCAGAGACATTCAGTTGGTCGTTAAGCCATCGGTCGAAGACATCGCGAAATGCAGTCTTGTAGGCGGCCACCATCTCGTCAGTCGCTTCATGTCTCTCTGGACGGGCGTAGAGAAGCGATCCGGAGTGGATTGCGCTATCATTGAGCCATTCGACTTCATGCCCGTATTCCGAAACTCGGGTTACCTTTGCGACCGCCTCCACCTCCTGCCCGCCGTCCTTGCCGGGGGAGGAGATCAGAGCAGAGAGGATGCGGGTCTCGTAGTCAGACTGCGCGAATGTCTTTGCGGCTTCCATGCTCGGCGCTGAGACCGCGTAATCTTCGTAGTCGGCCTGGCCGGCAAACCAAACGAGGTAGATAGACCCTCCAGTGATCGTGTATGTGCCGAGGATGGTTTCGGCGATCTCATCGCCTTCTCTCATCACGACCCACTCAAGCTGTTTGACCTTCCCCTCTACTGCAATGGGGAGGGTGGATAGCCTGCGGTGAACGAAATACGCCTTGATGAAGTCGTCCGCCTTGGCGAAGGACAGATCGACTGTCATATCGCCGTTGTCATTGAAGACCGCATCGGCGAACGGCTGAAGGGCCTCGATTGCTTCTTTCGTGATCTGGGTCATGTCAGCGTCCTCAAAGCCATGTGCCGCGCTTGCGGAGTTGGCGGGCTCTGTCGATGAAAATTGCGTGGTCTCTCGGAATGTGCCGGTGTGCAGCCGCGTGGCGCAGAACGTTGGCAATCGCGGCTCTGGTGTGGACGTGGCCCTTCTCGTGGAGGCGAGTGAACCCGGTGCGTCCTTGTTCGTCTTTGCTGATGAGGAAGCCATCCAGCCGGAAACGGCGGTTGGCGCGCGCCCTTCTGTGCAAGTCGCCGGCCATCACTCCCCTCCTGCGTTCACGGGGCGGGAGGGGGACGCCTTGGCGATAGCAGCGCGAGCAACATCCCAGGCTTCCCCATCAAGAAGGTGCATGACGCCGTTGAGCGCTGCCAAGAGATCAGGTGCCGCGGCGATCAGACGTGCATTTGCTTCATGCTGCGCCGGCACGCTCTCGCATTTCGTGATAGCGAGCCACGGGCGCATTCCATCCTTGCCTTCGCCGAAGATCTGGTAGTTGTCGCGGCGATCGTCGTAGCGGGCCATCCAAGGACCCGGCGTGTGCTTGCTCATCGAATGACTTCTCCCGTTCTGCGGTCGCTCGGGGTGGTGCCGGCGATGACAAGTTTGCAGTAGCTTTCAGCCTCTTCGCCCATGTCCGAAAACAGGCCCCAGAAGACGAGAGCGAGAATGTGCGGGTTGATGCCGGTCGAGGCCCAATAGGCTCGCTCGTTGCCGGCGTGCTGCTTGGCGTGCTCGTCTGGATGCAGCGGGATAACCCACCGGTCCGATGCCTTCCGTCCCTTGGCGCGCCCCAGGTGCCCGTATTCGAGAGCCGCAAAAGAGAGGTGTGCCGCCTCAACCGGTGACTTGCCAGTCACGACGCAGGGCAGGGAGTGGATGAACGACAGGTAGTCCTTGCGCTTCTTCGGGGCCGAAGACTTGCTGACGATCGACGAGCGCACGGCTTGGGGTGCGATACGGAAACCGGCCATCACTCTTCACCGCCTTGCGGACGCTGGTTGTCGCACCCTCTGGCACGGCAAGCCTCGAGCTCTTCTTCCGAAAGCCAGCTTTCCTCGTGGGCCTCAAGCTCGGCGAGCCATTCGTCGTCGTCGAGATCCCACGGTCCATGATCCTCGCCGGTCATCTCACGGAGATATTCGCCGTCTGCTTCGAGAGCCTTTTGCATTTCCTTGTCGAAGATCGTGCTCACTTCTCTGCCCCTTTCGATCTCTGCAGCTTCCTGATCAGTGCCTTGAGGACTTCACCCGGCTTGTCCTCGGGGAGGATGCGGCGGGACTGCTCGTCGCAGATCTGGTCAAGGGTTTTCGGGGTGGTGGTCATGGGCGCTGGCCCTCGCGAAGCAGACGCAGCATGTCGTCGCGCTGGGCGTCCAGAAGCGGTTTCGTCTTCCGGTGCGCCTTGCGGGCTGCCGCGATCGCCTGGCGCCGCTTCTTCAGTTCCGGGTGGGCCCGGTCGAAACGGCGGTCGATGGTGCGAAGGAACCACCAAGTGCAGATTGCTCGGATAATTCGGGTCATGCTGCCAACTCCTTCGCGCTGTCGACGAAGTGCTCGCGGTACGTGCGGTCAAAGACAGCTTGGAATTGAGCGACAACCTCGTCTGCCCGGTCGCCGTCGACGAAGTATGCGGCGAAGCTCGCATGCATCTGCATCATGTATGCGGCCATGCCGATCAGGATGTCGTCAGCGCTTGCTGTCTGACGCTTGATCTCGGCATTCAGGAAATCAACCAGTGCCGTGTGTGCTTTGGAAACCGACAGGCGCGCGATCAGGGCGGTGATAGGATCATCGCATGTCAGCGCGTCCACTTCTGACATGCTGCCGGGCAATAGGCGTGCTTCGTTGCTCATGCGGCGCTCCCTGCGTTTCGGTGCGTGGTGCCGCGCTCAACCCCGATCAGGTCGTCGAGGAAGTCGAGAACGGCCACCTTGCTCTGTTGGAATTCCTGCTTGTCCATCGCCTTCATGGACTGGCTTTTCGCGACGTACCGGGTGACGGTCGCCTCTTTGACGTCGACGATGGAAAAGCCGTCGATCGGGCGGATGAATGCGGCCATACGCGATGCCTCGGCCTTGCTCGAGCAGACGATTGTATGCGCGTCGCAATAGCCGGTGCGGATCAGTGCGTAGGCGCGCAGATGCTCCGCGGATTCGGTGAAGGGCAGGCCGGAGAAATGCTCCGGCAGGTTCTTCCAGGCCTCGGCGACCGACGCGAAATAGTGCCGGTGCGTGTTCATGCTGCGATCGTTGTGCTCGGCGAGCGTATAGAACTCGCCGACCACAAAGCGCTTGTCGCACTGGCTGGCCCAATGCCGGTTCGCCGGCTGGAAGGCCTCGCCGTTCCATTGGAGAAGGACCGGGCCGCCCATGATCAACCAGCCATCAGCAGTCCGCCGGCGGCGTCGGGCTCCGGCTGCTCATAGAGCCGGCGAAGTTCGACCACCTTGCCGCGGACTTCGTTGAGGAAGGCGACAACCTCCACTTCCAGCCCGGCGATCATCGCATCGTCGCGGTGGACGCGCTGGCAGAAGAACCGCATGGATTCGGGCAGGCGCGGGTCATAGGAAACGAAGTCGCACCATCCCCGACCAGTGCAGGCCATCTGCCATTGCATCTGCGTGATGTACTTCGATGCCACCTCCTTGTTGAGGAGGGTTTCGATGTGGGTTGCCGTGTTCGGGCATTTGATCTCAACGAGGCCGTCTGGACCGACGAGACCGTCAGGGGACGCGCCAGCTTCGCCGATCGTCGGGTGACCAACGAACGGAACCTGGACGACATCTTCCGCGCGGAAGAACTCGTAAGCGGATCTCGCCTCGGGCTCCATCTCGGTGCCCCACTGCATCGCGGCGTTCGTGAAGCCTTCAGTCGGCAGACCGGTGAGGCGTTCGGTGATCAGCTGGGCGGCATAGTTGGCGCGCGAGGCGCCATAGCCTTTCTGCGTTCTGGCGATGACATCGGCTACTCGCGAAGCGGTGACCTTGCCCAGCCGGAGCTTGTGCCACTCGGCGGTGCCTTGGACGATTTCATCAAGCATTGGCCTTCTCCTCGATGGACTTGATGCGGGCGCGCAGCGAGCGAACGACGTCGTTGAATTTCGCGCCGGGAATGTCGGGGATGGCTTCGATCTTCCAGTGCATGCAGAACCGGTCGATTTCCAGTTCAGCCTTGCCTATCAACTCGCGGATGACCGATGCCTGCGCCTCGGTGATCGGCTCGCCATCGCCAACGGTTTCGTCTGCCGGAGGCGAGTTGCCGTCCCGGTCGTCGCCAGTGCTGATGTTGAACAGCATGCAGAGCAGATAGCGTCGGCCATAGGTGGTGGTGCTGCCGAAAGCCTGCGTGCCGGTCTTATTCACGCCACCCTTTGCGCCGGCGCCGTCGACCGGGATCGCGCCGATACCGTTGCGGACGTAGCCGCCGGAGTGCGAAATCTCCCACTTGATCAGCAGTTCGCCGATATCGTTGTAGCCGTCGGGCTGGAACGAGACGCCGAAACCGTGGTCGTAGATGATCGGCATGGCCTGTTCTTCGATCGCGGCCAGGTCGGCATAGTTCGACTTGGTGTGGGTGTTGCGGCGGTTCTTGGTGACGACCGGAAGCTCTTTCTGGCATGCGGACATCGCCGAGAAATAGGCGGTCTTCGCCTCATACTCGCGGTCCTCGCGCAGTTGGTCGCGGGCCCGGTCTTCCATCCGTTCCTTCATGGCGAGCATCTGTTCAAGCCGCTCGATCGGAATGGACGGGTCCATGGCGATACGCTCGATCATGGCGACCATAGGCGCGTCGTTGGCGGGGACGAGGCGTGCGTCCTGCTGAACTGCGATTTCCTGCTTTGCGATGGCGTTCATCTCAGACGGTCCTTGCTTTGATGATGTCGGTGTGGACCCGTTCCGTCTGCCAAGCGCCGATCGCGTAGAACGCGATGAGGCCAGCCAGCAGGATCAGGAGGGTGGAGAGGGCGAAGGTCGGACGGTTCAGCGTCACGAGATCGTCCAGGTCGATGTTGCGGGCCGGCGGCAGAGCGCAATGTCCGCACTCGCAGTAGCGGGCTGCCGGGTCGCACGCGTATTGGATAGGGCGGGTCATGACAGGGAGGATCCGACCGACGGCGCGAACTCGCGGGCAGCGAGTTGCTGGGTGGAGCGGAAGCCGAGGCGATCGTTGATCAGGTCGGCAAGCTTCTCGCGACGATCATCGGGCAGCTTGATGACGAACACGTCGAAGTCGTTGTTGAAACGCTTCCAGCGGTCATTGTCGCCTTCGTTGATGATGCCAGCCTCGACGAGTTCCGACATGTCGGTGTTGGCGAGGAAGTAGGCGAGACGCTTCAGAATGTTGGCGTCGAAGGTCATGCGGCGGCCCTCTCGTGGTTCGAGGTTGCAACGGTGAAATCGGAATGGGTGGCGACGCGCTGGTACGTCTCGACCGTGCAGCCACGGCATTCGGGGTTCGTGGCCAACTCTTCGATGGCCTCGTCTTCGTCCCGGAACTCGACGTCGTCGTAAGAGAAGAAGCCGTCGATCGTCAGGAACCGGCCAACCTCGTCTTGGATGCTGTATAGGGTGACCATCGCCATTTGCTTCGTCCTCTTCGTCAGCGCCTTGCTGATGAGGAGATATTCGCGACAATCGCAAAATAAGTCAACAGGGAATTTTGCGACAGACGCAAAATCGCGAAATGGCGAAATTGTGCGCAACAAAAAACCCGCCTGACGAGGGCGGGTTCTTCAAGCGGTCTTTGGCGGTCTGGTTAGGCGCAGGCCTTCACTCCGGCCCTGATTGAGTCGGTGATACTGGGCAGCATGGCCTGCCCCTTGTAGATCGAGATCGTCGACCCGGCACCAGCCGCCTTGACGTTGACGGTGTAGATGTAGTGACCGTTGACGAAGCCGTCGGTCGGAACGACGTCATATTCGCTGCCTGGTGCGATCGTCTGGGCAACGAAGCGCTGCTGAGAGATAGCCTTGTAGTGCTCGGCGAGGGAAGGGATCAAGCACGTCACCGCGGCGTCTGCCGACTTCGACGACTTGTAGCTCTCCATCGGTGGCTTACTTCTCACCGACGCGTCAGACTGGCAGCCGGCGACAATTGCCAGCAAGGCGAGGGCATAGCGAGCTTTCATTTTCACCTCACATCTAGCGCCGCCGACAGGTTGATTTGCTACCTGTTGTGGCAAGCGAATTATTTCTGAAAATCGACTCGACTCTCGGCTGCATTCCTGCTGTTTTGATGAGAACAAAAACGGAACATTGCAGGAGAGAAAAATGATGCGTAACGCTCCCGTGGATCACCCCGACGCCTTGCGGCTCGTCGTTGAACTAGCGAGCGTATACGTTGCCTGCGATGATTGCGGGCACTCGCGCATCCTTCGTCTCGATAACCTGACGAAGGTCGCGGAGCTTGGCGTTCACAACTACATGCAGCTCTGCCGGAAGATCCGCTGCAGTGAATGCCCGAAGAAGCCGCCGGCGTTCCGAAACCTGACCATTCGCCCGACTTGGCGGTGTGATGAGGTGCTTCAGAGCATCGCATGAAACACGACTTTGTGGACGCTGAAGACTTTGTCCGCGGGGAACTCGAGTTCGTGCTGCTCGCCTTCGCCGGGGTTGTACTGGTAAAGGCGCACGAGGTCGGCAGAGCGTGACTCGTAGCGCTTGAGGTAGCTGTAAACCTCGTCGTCTTCGACCACCTGCACAACCACATCGTCGCCTTGCCGCACCTTGAGATGCGGGTTCACCCAGGCCGTTTCACCGTGGAAGAAGCGGGGCTCGCCGGAGCGGCCATCCACCTGCACCGCATAGGCGCCTTCGACGCCTTCCAGTCCGGGCGGACAAAACACCTGGGCGATGTCCTGTCCGTTCATGATGAAGCGACCATTCTTGCCGGCCGAGATATGGCCTCGCAGCGGTATCGAGGTATCGCCGGGGAACGACTGCCAGCGCGGCGGGAAGCTCGCGTTCGGCTTCGGCATAGGCCGCGCAGCTGGCGCCATGGGCGAGGAGCCTTGAAGCCAGTTCGTCATCTGCTCGAAGCCAGGCGGTAGCTCGCCGAAGAACTTCGCCATTGCCTCGATCTCCTGCAGGGAGATCTGGCGGCGCTTCTTCGGGTCGTCGCTATGCAGTTCCTTCGATCGCGTGATCTTATCGTTGGACATGCCGGTAGCTTCGGCGAGCTTTGACGCTACGCCGCGAGCCGCGACTTTCTCCGCAAGCCATTGTTTCAGTTCATATTGTGGGTCACTCATGCGGCGATCCTCGCGGATTCCGCGAAAAACTCCATCGCGAATATCGCAAAATAATTGTCGCGACCCCATTGACAATTTGTCGCGACAATCGCAAATTTCGCGACATGAGCGAAAAACATCTCGACCCCGCAAAATCCATCATCGGAAAGATTGGCATCGAAAAGGTGGCCGAGGTCACCGGTAAGCACGTCTCCCGGGTGTACCGCTGGATGTACCCGAAAGAGAAGGGTGGCACCGGCGGACTGATCCCCCAGACCGACGCGCCCGCGATCCTGGCATACGCCAAGTCGAAGCGGATCCCGCTCAAGGAAAAAGACTTCTTCCCGGTGAGGGAGGGCGCCCAATGAGCGCCGAAGGTCAGACCATCCCCGACGACATCCGAGATATCGCCAAGGCAACTGCCGAGGCTCTGATCGGTCGCATGTGCACGACGATGGACCACTCTTTCGGTCTTCAGAATGAACAGCAGCAGCGTGGCCTCAAGACCTCGATGTCGCAGCTCGTCGAGCACGATATCGCACCGGCCATGGCGAAGGCCCTCCATGAGGAGAGGCAGCGCTGCGCTTCCGTCGCCAGAGACGCAACGATGATGACCGGCGCTCCCATCCAGGAGATGGGCGACGAGGTCGCGGCTGCGGTCCTGTCCCAGCCAAAAGCCGTCAAGTTTTGGATGGTCTACGGGCTCGGCCAGCGCGGATCGACCTATCAGCACCCATCCAAATCCTCGGCACGGAAAGAGGCGAAGCGCCTCGCCAGCCTTCACCCCGACATTCCGTTCGTCGTCCTGGCCGCTGTCGATGCCTACCGCACCGACGCGCCGGTCATGCAGCGCATCAAGATCACCAAGCCCGATCCCGCCGACACGTTCGGTGATGACGGCATTCCATTCTGAGGACCGACCATGTCTGACGCACACGGCGTAGCCCGCGACCAACTCCGCAGTTTTATCGAGCGCATCGAGCGGCTTGAAGCCGAAAAGCAGACTATCGCCGACGACATCAAGGACGTCTACGGCGAAGCCAAGTCCACCGGCTTCGATGCCAAGATCCTGCGCAAAGTCATTGCCATCCGCAAGCAGGATGCCGACGAGCGCGCCGAGCAGGAGGCAATCCTCGACAGCTATCTCCATGCCCTCGGCATGATCCAGATGGACATGTTCGAGGAGCCCGAGACGAGCCCCAAGCTCGTGGCCACGGTCGCGACCGCTATGCAGACGCAAGCGGGCAGGGCGGCGCTGCTGACCGCAGTCGACATCATGATTGAGCGCGAAGAGCGCATCGATCCAACGACCGGCGAAATCCTCGACGATCAAGCTTCGGACGGCACGGCTCCTGTCGCTGGAACCTCGCTGGCAGCGCGCGGGGCCGAGGAAAGCGCTGTACCCAATTCCGAAATCGCTTCGGCCTCTCAAGGTGAAGCCGAAGACCACAGCGACCAGTGCGAGACCGACCGCATTGAAGCGGCGGCAACTGGCGTCGGCGCCAACGAAGGAGGCGAAAATGTAGACAGCAGCGCGAAGCGCGCAGGTCTCGAAGGAGGCCCCGTCAACCTTGAACCCACTGGCCCGGTGGCTGAATGGGCAACCGATCTTGCAGACGACGGCATCCGCTATGAGGCGTCCCCGCCCAGGCCGATGAAGTCTCTGCCATATGCAGCCTGCTTCCCGGAACTGTCGCACGCTCACTATCAGCAGCTGAGCGACAGCATAGCCAACAACGGCGTTCGGGAGCCGATTGTCCGGATGGGCGACGTCATCGTCGATGGATGGTCCCGATACAACATCAGCCGATCGCTCGGCATCGAGTACCCGGTCGTTTCCTACCTCGGCAACGACGTGCTCCTCGACGTGATCGCATGGCAGCGCGAGGCGCGCCAGTTCACCCGATCCCAGGAACGGCAGATCGCTGCACGGCTGGCTAAGGAAGTGCCTCATCGGGCCTCCGAAATCATGCGCGCCTTCCAGATCGAGGAGGAGCTCGCATGAACCTCCACGCCGTCGAGCATCAGCACGACATCGAGACGAGCAGGGCAGAGGTCTACGCGGTCGAGATCGCGACAGGCGTCCCGCTTCCAGAAGAGCAGTTCGACCGAGCCGTGATGCTCGACGTCGAGCGCCGGCCACCCCGCGTGAATTTCACCAGAAGGAGAGACGCATGATCGCCGTTCAATTCCTGTTCGCCGCGACATTGGCCTTTGCCTTTCCGATGCTTGCTGGCGTCGCCTGGTTCGCTGAAGCGCAGTTCCGCCGGGAGACGGCACAGAAGAATTTCCACGCCATGACCGACGACGAAATAGCGACGGCGATCCTCTCCGATCACCGCCGCTCGGTCATCACGGATTGATCGCGGTTTTCCTCCTCCCTCTCGCGATCAACGAAGGTCCCGGTCTTCCTCCCGACTGGGACCTTCAACCCTCAACCGGATCCGCTTGTTCGCCAGTCTCATGACGACGGCTTGAACAGCAGATCCCAAAGGAATGGCCGGCGACGACAGGGGATCGCCGCCGGCAGCAAGACCATCGAGTGCGGCGGAGGTCTTGCGGAACTGAATGACCTGGGAGGGACCGGCTGCCGTTGGCGCGGCGCCGTCCTCTCCATCGGATGAAATGCCTGTGTGCATCTCGGTTCTCCATCAACGGGACCAGTGATCTCACAGGAGAACGACAAGGTGTTGGGAACCGACAACAAGGGCTTGGGGTCTCGCCCCAAGGAAAAAATTCTCAATGAAGGCGGCGACATGAGCGCGGACGTTTTAGAGGCACGAGACTTACTGAGAGGGGCTTTCCCCCTCGGCCGTTACGGCAAGCTGGACAACGTCTTTTTCGAAGCCAGCAAGTTCATCAATCGCTTTGTCCAGAAAGAGTTCACCCAGCGAAGGGCACGCTCGATCTGGGAGGGCACCGCACGGCGGATCGACGCCGAAGAAATGGATGCGCTGCGGGCAGCAGCAATCGAGGAGAGCAAGCGTGAACAAAGAGAACTGCGTGCCCGTCTGGCTGCGCTGGATGCGAAGCTTGCCCGCGTCAATGCGGCTCCGGCTCGCTCGTCGGTGGCAGCGGATCGCCGGCCGTAGGCTCGATTGGGCCGAGTACCTAGCACCAGAACTGAAGGACGAGGCGGACTGATGCAGCAGCTTTCCATGTTCGATCTGATGATGCCGCCAGCACCGCCGCCGGTCGTCGACGTCGTGCGCCAAGCGGTGCTGAACTCTGGGCTGGTGCCGAACGACTTCATTCTGGACCTCAATGGCGGCATCACGAACAACCGGTCTACCAGTCTTCCGTCACGGCTATTCCGGTTTCCGGTTTCAGTAGTGAAGGACCAGGGCGGACAGAGCCACGTCCTGCTGAGGCACCCCCGTCTCAGGGAGAGCGCTGACGTTGCAGGGTTCCTTGACGAGATCGAAGAGAAAGCGGGCATTCGTCCGGAGTGGCGGCAGGAGTTCGCCAACCAGCATTACATGACGATCGGCGCGTGGTGGCACGCCGTTGATCTGTGCACCAACAAACACTGGCAAGATCTGCTCGCTACCTCGCAGTTCACTGATCACGGCGCAATCCTCAAAGCGTCGCAGCTTCATGTCGAGTGGGGTTCCTTATCAATCAAGAACGCCCGGACGATCCTCAACGGATTCGGTTGTGTCGAGCCGGAAGACAGAAGCAGGGCCTCGCTCCTCGGGGACGGCATCTGGCCTGGTCGCACAAGCGGCGGGATAGCGCCCAACATCAAGTACCAGGCCGAGGCAGGCGTGTGGGTTGCAATCCACGGCATCGAAGACGGCTGGTTCAAGCGCAGGGGGCAACACCTCTCTGTCACCGAAGAAACGATGAAGCTACGCGACGAAGCGAGGAACGCAGCATGAAAAACCGTCTTATCGACCTCAACAACCACCTGTTTTCCCAGCTCGAGCGTTTGAGCGACGAAAGCATGACCGCCGAGCAGATCGAAAACGAGGTGAAGCGCACCGACGCAATCGTTGCAGTCAGCGAGCAGCTTATCCGCAACTCCGACCTGTCTCTCAAAGCCGCGACCTTGGTTGCGAACCACGGCGACCGCTTCAAGCCCATGCTCCCGACGATCTTCCGCCAGCCCGAAACCCTCGACGGCAAAGCCATCACGGACGGTACCGAGAAATGAAGGGCAAGTGGATCAGATACAGCGCCGCCGAGATGGAATGGCTTGAGGCAAACCGCACTCTGCCAATCGGCGACTATCACCGCGAGTTCTCGTCGACCTTCCAGCGCGATGACGTTTCCGCGGTAAACCTTCACGCGCTTCGCAAGCGCAAGGGCTGGAAGACAGGCCGCACCGGTTGCTTCGTGAAGGGCCAGGTGCCCGTCAACAAGGGCGTGCCGTGCGAACCTGGAAAGGGTGGCCGTCACCCGAACGCGCGACGAACCCAGTTCAAGGCCGGCGGTCTACCGCACAACACCAAATTCCTCGGCCATGAGCGCGTTAGCAAGGACGGTTACGTCGAGATCAGCATCGACGAGCAGAACCCGCACACCGGGTACGAGCGCCGCTATGTCCTGAAGCATGTCTACCTCTGGGAACAGGCCAACGGACCGATCCCGGACGGAATGTGCCTGAAGAGCGTTGACGGCAACCGGCTGAATACCGACCCGGCGAACTGGCTGCTGATTCCGCGTGGAGTCTTGCCGCGATTGAACGGCGGCCGCGCGACCCGCGTCATGGCCTACGACACCGCTCCGGATGAACTGAAGCCGGTGCTGATGACGCTCGCTCGCATCGATCAGAAGTCAGCCGAGCTCCGGCGTAATCGTCAGGAGCCAAAATGAGCGATGTCGACCTCCTCCGCGAAGAGATCAAAGAACTCGACGAGCAGATCTTCCGTATCAGGAACAGCATGAACCGGGGCGACAATGGCGTGAAACTTAAGAAGCTCGCGGTCATCACCCGTCTGCGCGATCGGTGCAATCGGTCTCTGTCTCGGCTGCAAGAGCAGGGAGGTGAGGCGTGATTAAACTCCACCTACCATACCCGCCGTCAGGCTGGGACCTTTACGACGGCTGGGGCGCGAAGCGCCGGCTGTCGCCGACCTACAAGAAATGGCGGACTGACGCCGGCTACTTCATCAAGGCGCCGTCGGCGCCGATCGACAAGCCGTTCGCGCTCTATGTAGCGCTGCGCCGTCAGAGCATGCGCCAGGACCTCGACAACCGGTCCAAGGCAATCCTCGACTGCCTTCAGCACTACGGCGTCATCAAGAACGACAATCTCTGCGAGCGCCTCACCATGTGCTGGGACAGCGAGCTTCCGGCTGAGTGCGTCGTCATCGTCCAGGTTTGCGAAGAGGGGATGGCAGCTTGATCCCGACTTCGGTGCTCATGAGGATGGCGGTACTTGGCCTCACTGCAGAGCAGGCGGCCGAGGTTGCCGACATGCTCGCGGCCGTTGAGACGGCAACGAAGGAAGAGGCAGGGGCGTCGATCGAGGCTCGGCGCAGGTCCGACCGTGAGCGCAAGCAGCGTCAACGTCACGGGATGTCACGTGACGTCGCGGGACAGGACGTGACCGAACGGGACAACCCCACCCCTGATAAAGAAAAGTCCCCCACACCCCCTAAAGAAATTAACCCCACCCCATCCTCGCTTCGCTCGGAAAACAAGCGCGGGACGCGTTTGCCGGCTGGCTGGGCTCTCCCGGCAGCATGGGGCCAGTGGGCTATCGATCAGGGCCACTCCGAAGCAACGATCCGTTTCGAGGCCGACAAGTTCCGCGATTTCTGGGTCGGCAAGAGCGGCAAGGACGCCGCAAAGCTCGATTGGGAGGCCACATGGCGCAACTGGATGCGCAACGTCGCCAAGCCACGGGCTCAAGCCCAGGCTCCGCCTCGGCCGATGAGCCCTCACATGCAGCGCCAACACGACATCCACCAGAAACTGAAACGAGACCTCTACGGTGAGCCAGATGACAAATTTGCCGACCAGACTGTCGACCTTGGAGCAGGGGATTTCCGCTCTCACTGAAAAGCTTTCGCCGTGCGGCGTCGACGAGGTCGGCAAGTGTATCGCCTCGCTGATGGACGCCGGGCTGATGATCCCGGGGTCAATCCAGTCCGAGGATCCGATCGAGGAATATCGGATCGCGCTCAAGGGCGTGCCGCTCCATGGCCTACGCACAGTTTTCGTCCGCCTGAAGCGTGGCGAATACGACTTGCCGAACCGGTCCTTCCTGCCGATCCCGTCCGAAATGGCGGCGATGGCCAACCTCGAATGCCGAAGCCTTCGCGAAGAGCGCATGCGCGCCTGGGAGATGATCAAGGCTGGCCGCGAAAACGCTGCGCTCGGCGGCCCTCGCATGTCGCGCTACGGGCTCAAGGACCTGCGGATCACCCAGGAGGAGAGGGCGCGCGAGCTCGCCGCTCAGGGCTTCGTCTTCGTCGCCGAATGCCAATCTCACGACGAGTTTGCCAACGGCTGCAAGAAGCGGCGGTGGCCCCTCGGCGCAACGCATCTTTGGGCGATCAATCAGGTGTGGGCGCCCGCCCTCGTTAAGCCGTCCGCGCCGGAGGTGCAGGCCGATGCTGCGTAAGCTCCGTCCCCGTCCAGACGCGAACGACCACGTCATCGCATTCCGCGTTCACCAGCTACGCACCCTCGGTCACCTGACGCCAACCGACTATGTCCGGCTTCGGAGCCTCGAACTGCGGATCCCGTCAAAGGTCATGCTCGGACTGTCTCAGCGCCGCGCCATCACCAGACACCGCCACCGGATCATGTGGGAGCTCCGCGAGCAGAGGCGGATGTCGCTGCACGCCATTGCCCGGGTTTTCTCACGGGACCACACGACCGTCGCTTACGCCTTGAACAAGATCGACATGGAGAATGCCCAATGAGCTGGTACGCGATCAAGACCCGTCCCGGAACCCAGCGCCCCGCAACGCCGCGGATCGGCGCACCCGAGGAACGCAAGGGCGAGTTCATCATCGAGCGGAATCTTCGTGACGCCGACATCGAAATCTACATGCCGTCGTTCCGGAAGGACATCAAACACCACCGGACCAAGGAGCTGATCGAGCGCCGCTTCGCTATGATCGTCGGCTATTCGTTCGTGTACCTGCCGACGTCCGATTTCTACCGGCTGTCGCGCGTCGACGGCGTCATCTCGATCCTCGGTGTGGCTGGCTATCCGACCCGGATCTCCAATTTCGACGTCGAGAGTATCCGGGACGCGGAGGCTATCGCCGGCGCCTCTCTGCAGCGCGAGCGCGACGCCCGCAAAAAGCGCACCCGCAAGCAGCTTCAGGAAGAATTCCCGAAGGACGTCACCGTCCGGATCGCGCCCGAACACCGCCTGGTCGGCGGCATGCTGGCCACGGTCCTCGATGTCACCGGCCGCAACACGGTGAAAGCTGTGGTCGAAATGCTCGGGGGGCTCGTCCACGTCGATCTTCCGCTTGAATTGATCGATAAAGTCGCTTAATGTCGCTGCAATCATTGGTGATTTGCAGGCTGTTCTGATCGCGGACCTCGATTAGAGGGAACACTCGCCGGGCCTTAGGGAGGACGTCACCGCCTCCCGCCTTTGACGCATATTGCCAAAATTCCGAATACCTGAGGGGAAGCCGCTGCGCCCCGACCTTTCACAGCGCTGGATATGCAACCAAGCGCCAGCGGCCAGCCGGGAGGGTAGCCCGGCAAGCAATACAGCATGCGTCAAAAGAGCTTTTGCCCGTCCTTGTAGCGCAATTGTTCGATCTCTTTCATGCGGATCTTTGACAGGCGCTCCAATCGTTCCGCGCGCTGTTTTAGCTTCCTGTACTGGAAAACGCGAGGTTTAAGCGTTGTGGACTTGTCAGCGAGAAAATCGTTCAGTTGCGATTGCGACTGCATAAATCTGCGGGCTTCGTCAGCGACATATTTGATGCAGTGGGCTTCGATGTAAGCAACCGTCTCCGGATCCATCGCCGTGAGATTATTTAGGATCATCAGGTGATCCTCCTCTGCTAGGCCTTGAATCTCGTCTAATTCAACTCCCTTGGCTGCGCGAAAGGCATCGTAAAGGCCGTAGAGCTCGGGTTCGAGTTGGCGGTAAATGTTCTCTTTGTGCTGCCTCTCCGATTGTCGAAGCTGATGCACCACACCGTAGAGAGTGAGAAGCGCGATGCCGCCGGCGATGAGCGTTTGGTAGCGGTTCAGCCAAAACTCAACGCGGCCAAATGGGGCAGATTGTTCAACCCCAACCGACCATACGGCTGCTCCATGAGTTATTCCCAGCACAAATGAAAAGAGCCCAAGGGCAATCATAAAGACAATGTTCGACCAGTCTATTCTCAATTTGGATTTCCTTGGGCATAGAGGTTGGAACATCAGCCCACAGGGACCGTCTTCACCAACGGCGCCGTGCCCTGCGGCGGAGTGTCAAGGAACGCCTCGTACGTCCACCATGCGCCCAAGCCGAAGCAAGCGAATGAGCCGATCCCGAATAGGATCACGAGAATGTTGACGGCGAAGCCTGCGGTCTCAACCTTTTTCGATCCGCCAGCATAAAGCCATTGCGATAGATAGGTACCGCCAGAGATGAGTCCCCCGAGCAGGGTTCCCGCGGCGAAAGGAAGCAAGCAAGCTGCATACACGGGGATGAAGGGGGAGCGGATTGCTGCCATATGCCCCAGGAAAGCAAGCATGGCCACCGAAGCGCCGCCGTTGATACCGACGATGGTTCGGATGGCGTTCTGTCCCGCTAAAATGACCGACTTAAACATCTCCAACTGGGTGTTGTAGTTGTGTTTCGTCGCTTCGATATGGGCAGTCAGATCTGCTTTGTAATGTTCGATCTCTGCTGCCGAGGGCTCGGCAGATGGCGAGTCTTCGACATTTGAAAGATAGGTGATCAAGTTTTCGACATCGATCGCAGGGACGCCCTGGTTCTTGATTGCCTCGATCTCCGTCCGCAACTGGGCGGCAAACTCCTTAGCGTTCATGCTAGCTCCCGGGCAGTTTCACTCATTGTGAGATGGGACCAGCGTAACGCAAATGGCAAGTGGTGAATTGATGCGACCGCAACCACCGTTGGGACTTTTCGAAGATTTCAGTGGATGCGCCTTCA
This sequence comes from Ensifer adhaerens, assembly GCF_002007205.1. Classification (GTDB taxonomy): domain Bacteria; phylum Pseudomonadota; class Alphaproteobacteria; order Rhizobiales; family Rhizobiaceae; genus Ensifer; species Ensifer adhaerens_D. The sequence continues at coordinate 1,579,259 of NZ_LAZS01000005.1, read as the reverse complement.
TGGCCGCGCCCGAACTCGAAGCCTGGGCCCGCGATACCTTCATCGACCCGGAGAGCGATATGTTCAACCCGGATCACGCTCACCTCATCCCGGCATCGATCGGCATGCTGTGGACCACAGTGAGCAGCTCGAAGAAGGGCCGCACCGTCATCGGTCAAGCCGAGATGGGACAGCCTGCCGGCATGATGGGCAAGTGGGCCAGAGCAAGGGCAGAGGCGCAGGTCCTCGGTTGGTTCGGTTCGGTCCCCGACTTCATCATCACGATCGATGCCAACTTCTGGGTATCGGCCAGTGATGCGCAAGCCTGCGCTCTGATCGAGCATGAGCTTTCACACTGCGCCCAGGAGCTCGACGACTTCGGCACCCCGAAGTTCCGCAAGAGCACAGGGCTCCCGGTCTACACGATGCGCTCCCATGATGTGGAAGCCTTCATCGGGGTAGCCGCTCGGTATGGTGCGATAGAGACGGGCGTAAAGGAATTGGTCGAGGCGCTGTCAAAGCCGCCGTTGATGACCGCAGACCTAATAGGCTGTGCATGCGGGACCTGCCAGGCTCGCGCCGCCTGATCTTGATGGTGTCCTGATAAAGCTATGGCCGAGCGAAAACTCACACACGAGCAGCAGACCTATGTCGTCCAGTCGCTGGCTTGCTTCGATAGCCCGTCGGTCGTCGCCGCTGCACTCAAGAAGGATTACGCGGTCACGCTGACGCCTCAGGCGATCGAGGCTTACGACCCGAACAAGAAGGCTGGCGCGCGTCTCGCCGCGAAATGGAAGATGCTCTTCGAGGAGACCCGCAAGACCTTCCTTGAGGACACCGCCACGATCGCGATCAGCCATCGCGCCGTTCGTCTCCGCGCTCTTCAGCGCATGGCAGACAAGGCAGAGACCCAGGGCAACATGGTGCTGGCATCATCGTTGCTGAAGCAGGCGGCGGAAGAAGTCGGCGGCGCCTATACGAACCGACGCGAGATCACGGGCAAGGACGGCAAGGATCTTCCGACGCCGGTCTCTCCGGTGACGATCTTCCAGTTGCCCGATAATGGCAGGGGTTGAGCAAGGGCAGGGCGCCCAGACAATCATCCGGCCACAGGCTGGCCCGCAGACACAGTTCCTTGGCTCGCCGGCGGACATCGCCATCTATGGCGGGTCGGCAGGGGGCGGCAAGACGTGGGCGCTCCTCATGGAGCCGCTGCGCCATGTTGCTAACCCGCAGTTCGGCGCCGTGTTCTTCCGGCGCACGCTGGTGCAGGTCCGAAACGAGGGTGGCCTCTGGGACGAGAGCGAAAAACTCTATCCCAGCCTGAACGCAAAGCCGAAGGTGGCGCCGGATCTGTCGTGGACGTTCCCATCTGGGGCGTCCGTCAGCTTCGCCCACCTTGAGCACGACAAGACGGTATCGAACTGGCAGGGCTCGCAGATCCCGCTGATCTGCTTCGACGAGCTCACGCACTTCAGTGCGAAGCAGTTCTGGTACCTGCTGTCTCGTAACCGATCGATGTGCGGCGTCAGACCGTATGTCAGGGCAACCTGCAACCCGGATGCGGACAGCTGGGTCGCCGAGTTCATTTCGTGGTGGATCAACCAGGATACTGGTCTGCCGATACCGGAACGGGCTGGCGTCCTTCGCTACTTCGTCCGCATCGGTGATTCCATCATCTGGGCCGATCATCCGTCGGAACTCGCCGAGTACACGGCGCCGGACGAGAACGGCAACCCGAAGCCGATCGAGCCGAAGTCTGTGACCTTCGTCCCGGCGAAGCTGACGGACAACAAGGCGCTGATGGCAGCCGACCCCGGCTATCTCGCCAACCTTATGGCTCTGCCGACGGTCGAGCGAGAACGCCTCCTCGGCGGTAACTGGAAAATTCGGCCGGCTGCCGGGCTCCTGTTCCAGCGGGGCTGGTGTGAGATCGTCGATGCGATCCCGGCCGGCGTCGTCAAATGGATGCGTGGTTGGGACATGGCGGCAACGCCGAAGACAGAGGGCACCGACCCGGACGCCACGGCAGGCACCAAGATCGGCAAGCTGTCAGACGGGCGCTACATCGTTGCGCACCACTGCAACGACTTCCTGTCACCGTCAGGCGTCGAGCGGTTGATCAGGAACACGGCGGAAGCCGACGGCAAGGACGTGCAGATATCGCTGCCGCAGGACCCAGGGCAGGCCGGCAAATCGCAGGTCACCAACCTGACGAAGCTGCTGGCAGGCTTCACAGTGCGGGCCACCCCCGAATCCGGTGACAAGGTTACTCGGTTCAGCCCGTTCTCTGCCCAGGCGGAAGCGGGCAACGTGCTGGTGCTTCGCGCGCCATGGAATGCAGCATGGTTTTCGTCGCTCGAAGGCTTTCCTGAAGCGACGCACGATGACGACGCCGACAGTACGAGCCGAGCATTCAACGCGCTTCTCAGCGCAAGCACGTACACGCTGGCGAACGTTTAGGAGCGGACATGGGAAACATTATCGCTTTCGTCCGCGACAGCCTGACGAACATGGTTGCGAACATCGGCACAAGCCGGGACAAGGCAGCCTCGACCTTCTACTCGATGCCGATGCTTTCGGACGAGGAGTTGCTCAACGCCTACCGTGGCGCATGGTTGCCGCGGAAGATCGTCGATATCCCGGCGTTTGATAGCGTGCGTGCCTGGCGCGACTGGCAGGCGAAGAAGCAGCAGATCGAGCTTATCGAGGCAGAAGAGAAGCGCCTGAACGTCAAGGGCAAGATCCTCGAAGCCAAGATCAAGGCTCGGCTCTGGGGCGGTGCCGCCGTTGTCATCGGTACCGGCGACCAGAACCTCACCGAGCCGCTCGACGTCGATCGCGTTGGCAAGGGTGGTCTGAAGTATCTGACGGTTATCTCTCGTCGCAACCTTACGGCAGGCGAGATCGATCGCGACCCGGCCTCCGAATGGTACGGCAAGCCGAAGGTCTACCAGATCAAGTCGACGGACGGCGTGCAGGTCGACATTCATCCGTCGCGCCTGGTCGTCTTCAACGGCGCCGCCCAGCCCGACGAGGAGATCGTCACCACGACCTATGCCGGCTGGGGCGACAGCGTTCTCCTGTCGGTCGTCGACGCGATTAAGCAGGCTGACGGAACCGCGGCGAACATTGCCAGCCTCGTCTTCGAGGCCAAGGTCAATGTCATCCGCATCCCCGACTTCATGCAGAATGTCGGCGATGAGCGGTATCGCGCCAAGATCCTGGAGCGTTACACGCTCGCGGCCACGGCCAAGGGCATCAACGGCGACCTTCTCCTCGACAAGGAAGAGGAGTTCGAACAGAAGACGGCGAGCTTCGCCACGCTGCCAGACGTGCTCATGTCGTTCATGCAGCTGGTATCCGGCGCGGCCGACATTCCGGCAACGCGTCTCCTCGGGCAGTCGCCGGCCGGCATGAACGCCACTGGCGAAAGCGACCTGCGCAACTACTACGACCGCCTGCAGGCCATGCAGTCGGTAGAGATGACGCCGGCCATGGGCCGCCTCGACGAGTGCATTATCCGCAGCGCCCTCGGTTCCCGCGATCCGGATATCTATTACGAGTGGGCGCCGCTCTGGGGCATGTCGGAGAAGGAAAAGGCTGACGTCTTCAAGACGAAGGCGGATGCAGCCCGGGCGCTCGCCGGCACGTCTACATCACCGCCGCTGGTGCCGATCGACGCCTTGTCGGATGCCTTGGTCAACACGTTCGTCGAAGACGGATCGTTGCCTGGCCTCGACGCTGCGATCGAGGAGCATGGCACGCTCAGCGAGCAGGAGCCGGACGAGGACGAACAGCGCGCCGCAGTGGGCGAGGAGGCGAAGGAAAGGGCCAAGCCGATTACCGGGGACGCTGCACCGCGCACGCTCTATGTCCGTCGCGACGTTCTGAACGCAGCAGAAATCACGGCATGGGCCCAGGCTCAGGGCTTCGAGACTGTCCAGGATGGTCTGCACGTCACCATCATCCACACCCGCACGCCGCTGGACTGGATCCAGGTCGGGCAGGCAGGCGAGTGGTCCTCTGATGAGGATGGCGAAATGACCATTGCGCCCGGCGGGCCGCGCCTCATGGAGCGCTTCGGAGAGGCCGTCGTGCTGCAGTTCGCCTCATCGCGCCTGACATGGCGTCATGAGGACATCAAGCGCCTCGGCGCCGAGACGGACTACCCGGACTATCAGCCCCACGTGACCATCACGTGGAAGCTGCCGGCGGGCATGGACCTGTCGAAGGTCGATCCGTACCGCGGCAAGATCCGGCTTGGTCCGGAGCAGTTCGAGGAAGTCAACGACGACTGGCGCGCCAGCATCCGCGAGGAATAGGCCCATGCAATTCATTGATGCCGCACCGATCGCGGGCACGCGACGGACCGCCGACGGCTACCTTGTTGCGGACGTAAAGACCGCCCGCACCGGCATCCAGCTTTACTCCGGCCGCGAGGTCGGCAAGCCGGAAATGCCGTCTGTGAAGGTCTATCGCTCCGCCGACCAGGTCTTCGACAAGGCCAGTCTCGGCAGCTACGCCCACAAGCCGGTGACGAACGATCACCCGACCGAAGCCGTCACCGCCGACACATGGAAGGCCGTATCGGTCGGCCAGATCGGCGATGAAGTGGCACGCGACGGCGAATTCGTCCGTATTCCGCTCGTCGTCATGGATGCAGCGGCAATCAAGGCGATCGACGAGGGCAAGCGCGAGCTTTCCGCCGGCTACACCTGCGATCTCGCGTGGGAGCCAGGCACCACGCCCGAGGGCGAGAAGTACGACGCCATCCAGAAAGATATCCGGATCAACCACGTTGCCATCGTCGAGCGTGGCCGCGCCGGATCAAAAGCTCGCATCGGCGACGGTGTGGGACAGTGGGGCGCTGCCCCGTTCACCAGTGATCAGAAACCGCAAGAGGAAAAGATCATGACCCTGAAGACGGTTACCGTCGATGGCATCCCGGTTGAAGTAACCGATCAGGGTGCCACGGTGATCGGCACGCTGCAGCAGCGCCTTGCCGACGCCATTTCCAAGCTCACCGCCACCGAAACGGCACATCAGACGGCTCTGGCTGCCAAGGATGCCGAACTGGCGAAGAAGGATGCCGAGATCGACGCGACGAAGGCCAAGGTGCTTTCCGACGCCGACCTCGACAAGCGCGTGCAGGCTCGCGCCGATCTGGTCGCCAAGGCCAAGGTCCTGGCGAAGGACGTCAAGACCGAAGGTCTGTCCGATGCCGCCATTCGCAAGGCTGTCGTCGTCGCCAAGATCGGCGATGCCGCCGTTGCCGACAAGTCGGACGCCTACATCGATGCCCGCTTCGACATGCTCGTCGAGGACGCAGGCAAGACCGTCGGCGGCGTCGATCCGTTCCGCGTGGCTGTTCAGAACGGTCTCTCCCAGACCAATGACGCCAACGCATCCGCAACCGCCCACAAGGCCATGGTTTCCGATCTCGAATCGGCCTGGCAGACGAAGGGAGCCAAGTGATGCCTGCAGTTCAGACCACTTACAGCGCCACCCACGCCCGCTGGGTCGAGGGCATGAACCTCAACATGGAGCCTTCCGTTGTCGTCACCCGCCTCGCGGAAGACGCTGAGGGCATCGGTTTCGGCAAGGTCGGCGTGCAGGGCACCGCCGACAACCAGGTCGTCGATTCCGAAGCGACCGTGAAGTTCGTGGGCATCGCTGTCCTCGACCCCACCCAGCCGACGGGCAAGTACGAGCAGTACTCCAACGTCGCGCTGATGAAGAAGGGCGTGATCGTGGTCCAGGCCTCGGTCGCCGTCGCCGTTGGCGATCCGGTCTATTACGTCCCGGCAACGGGCGTTCTGACCAACGTCTCGACCAGCAACACCCAGATCGTTGGCGCGCAGTGGGATACCAGCACCTCGGGTGCCGGTCTCGCCGCTCTCCGCCTCGGCTAACAGGAGCGTTCCGATATGAACATGCTTATCACCCAGGACGCTCAGCAGGTCGCGATGAGCTTCCTTATCCGTCAGGCCTCGTTGATCGAGCCGACGGTCTACGCGATCAAGTACCAGGAGATCCAGTATTCCCAACTGATCCCCGTCGACACCTCGGCGCCGGAATGGATTCAGTCGGTCACCTACTTCTCCATGGACTCGGTCGGCCAGGCCCAGTGGTTCAACGGCCTCGCGCACGACGTGCCGAAGGTCGAGCAGACCCGCGAGAAGTTCGAGACCGGCGTCTCCATGGCGGCGATCGGCTACGGCTACACGCTGGAGGAGCTTGGGACCGCCCAACTGCTCGGCATGAGCCTCACCGCGGACAAGGCAAGCTCGGCCCGTCGTGTCGCCGAAGAGAAGATCGACCAGGTGGCCTTCGTCGGTGATACCGGCAAGGGCTACTCCGGTTTGGTCAACTCCTCGACGCCCACTGCCACCACGGCCCCGGCCGATGGTACCGGCTCGGCGACGACCTTCGCCAGCAAGACGCCGGATCAGATCCTCCGCGATATCAACGGCCAGCTTACCGGCATCTTCACCGGCACGCTCGGCGCGGAGATCGCGGATACTCTGCTCCTGCCGTACTCGGTCCTGTTGGACCTCTCGACCCGTCGTATCGATGCCGTCAACCAGACGACCATCCTCGAATGGATCGAGCGGAACAACATCTACACCCGGACCACCGGCCAGCCGCTCACCATCCGTGGTGTCTTCGGCTACCTCGATACGGCAGGCGCCGGCGGTACCAAGCGCATGGTTGCCTACCGTCGCTCGCCGGAAGTGCTGAAAATGCACATTCCGATGCCGTTCCGGTTCCTGCCGGCATGGCAGACGGGCCCGATGAAGTTCGATGTCCCCGGCATCTTCCGTGTCGGCGGCGTCGACATTCGTCGGCCGAAGGCCATCCGCTACCTCGACGGCATTTAAGGGGAGGCGACAATGAAGGTCACCAACACCCAGAAGGGCCCCCGCGGCATCAACACCGTGAATGGCCCGGTTCTCATCGAGCCGGGCGAAACGGTCGAGGTCGATATCTTCGCCCGCGAGCAGGCTCATATCGAGGCTTCGGCGTGGTTCGAGATCGACGGCGACTATTCCGACGACCCGGTCGTTGTCGCAGGCGCACCGGCTCTCAAACAGGCAGCCGATAATACCGGCTCCGAACTTGAGCGCCTTCAGGCTCTGCTTGCAGACCGCGACGCCGAACTGGCGAAGCTCAAGGCACAGCAGGACGAGCCGCCGAAGACAGCCGCCGAAGTCCTGGAAATGGCCAAGGATCCGGCCGTGCAGTTCATGTCCTTCAAGGCAGCAGCAGCCAAGCTGCTCGGCGACAAGACGCCGGCCAAGAAGGACGAGATCATCGCGGCCCTCGAAGACCTGGCAACCAAGCCCGGCGCATAAGCGCCGGGTTCTACCCACCGGAGAATGACATGGCTGGATACGGCGATAACGACGGCTTCACGGCTTACGCGACGGCGGCCGGCTATGTCTTCCCCGATGGTACGACCGATGCCCAGAAGACCGCAGCGCGCCAGCGCGGTTCTCTGGTGATCGATCGGTACGAACCTCGGTTCAATGGCCGTCGCACCGGCGGCTATGCCCAGGAGCGGGCATGGCCGCGCACCGGTGCGTCGACCTATTACGGCGAGGCGATCCCATCGGGTGAGGTGCCAGCCCCCATCATCAACGCATCCTATGAGGCGGCTTTCCTCGAATTGACGAATCCGGGCAGCCTTTCGCCAGTCGTCACCGGCACCTCAACCGTCAAACGTGAGAAGGTCGGGCAGATTGAAGTCGAATACGCGACATCGTCGTCGACCGATATCGACGATGTGGTTGCGCTGGCAACGCCGGTCGTCACCGCAATCGAAGGGCTGCTCTGGCCGTTCCTGACGCCGATCTGGCCCGGGGCGCTGGTAGTCTGATGGTCAAGCCGCTTTACGCACGCCTGCAAGCCACGGCCCAGCGCCTCATTGCCAAGTTCGGCCAGGTCGGCGTCGTCACCCGCCTCACGCCACCCGACCCAGTCATCGGCGGGGAGCCGGTAGCCACGCCATACCCGGCAACGCTCGTCCCGATGGCCTACGAGGACCGCTACATCGACGGCACAACGATCAAAACCGGAGATATGCAGATCTACATCTCGTCCGTCGGGCTGGCGATCGAGCCGACCGTCGGCGACTTCGTCACCGCCAACGGTACCGACTACGCCATCGTGAATGGCGACCCGAACAAATACGACGGTGTGACCGCTGTCATCTTCATCGTCCAAGGAAGGATCGCAGCATGAAAATCCGCTTCGTGAAGGCCTACACGCATTTCGAGGTTGGTAAGGTCGTCGACGAGTTCGAAGTCGGCGGCGCCACCATGGCCAAGGGGCTGATCAATCTCGGGCTCGCCGAACCGATGCCCGAGGAGAAGCCGGCGAGGAAGAGCGAAAAGGCCGGCGCCGCCGACTGATGGCCAGCCTTCGCCAGCAACTCGAAGCGCTGATCGACGGGCTTTCCCCGAACATGGAGAAGGCATTCCGAGAGGCGATCGACGACATCAAGTCTGAGATCGTGCTCAAGGAAGTTGTCGAGCGCTTGGAGCGCCAGGACATCGAGGGCGCCATCGCCGCGCTCCACATCGACCCGGCAGCCTTCCGGCCTCTGTCGGAGGCGATCCGCGAGGCTTTCAGCGCCGGTGGCTTGCTGGTCACCCAGAACATGCCGCGCCTCTCCAACCCGGCCGGCGCCCGCGTCGTCGTCCGTTGGGACGTCAGCAACCAGCGCGCCGAGCAGATCATTCGAGAGCAGTCGTCGAAGCTGATCACGCACATCACGGAAGACACGAAGCAGATGGCCCGCGAGGCGATCCACGTCGGCTATGCTCAAGGGCAGGGGCCGCGCACGATCGCGCTTGACCTCGCCGGGCGCGTCAATCGGGTGACCGGTCGCCGTGAAGGTGGCTTGGTCGGCCTGACATCGCAACTGGCCCGCACCGTCGAGAATGCACGCGCTGCGCTGCTGTCGGGCGACATCGAAGGCATGAAGCACTACCTGACGCTGACGCGCCGGGATAAGCGGTTCGATCGGCAGGTTGCCAAGGCGATCCGCGAGGGCAAGCCGCTTCCGGCCGACGTCGTCGCGAAGATTACCGGGCGCCTGGCTGATCGCTACGTCCAGTTCCGTGGCGCGACCATCGCGCGGACGGAAACGCAGTCTTCGGTCCATGCTGCCAAGCACGAGGCCTATCAGCAGGGGCTCGACCGGTCGGGCAGGGATGCCACGCTGGTCACCCGCCGCTGGCGCTCTGTCGGCGATCGCCACGTTCGCCACACGCACCAGGTCCTGAATGCGCAGGAAGTGACCGGCATGGATGTGCCGTTTCAGTCGCCGTCGGGCGCCCTGATGCGCTTTCCGGGAGATACCAGCCTCGGCGCTGGCCCGGGCGAGATTATCTCCTGCCGCTGCCATGCCGAATACATCTTCGATTTCGCCGAAGAATACGCCCGCTCACGAGGTCGTTGATGGCCGCCGAGAACCTTTCATTTGCCGCTCAGGTCTCCGAATGGGTGAAGCAGGAGCAGGCCCGCGAGGCGGCAGTCTTGCGCACCGCCGCGCAGATGGTCGCCAATGACGTTCGGATCACAACTGCGCAAGGCGGCCGGATGCCGTTCGACACCGGCAACCTGAAGAACTCGCTGATGGCATCAACCACGGCCATGCCGACGGTCGACCAGGGCGAGAAGCAGTATCCGGACAACACCGGAACGATCGAGCTCATGATCGCCGACCTATCGATCGGCGAGACGCTGTACCTCGGATTTCAAGCCGCCTACGGCCCACGCATGGAGTACGGATTCGTCGGGGCTGACAGCCTCGGTCGCGTCTACAATCAACAGGGTTTCGGTTTCGTCGAGGCCGCCGCCCAGGACTGGCCGCAGACGGTCAAGCGGGCGGAGGAGCAGGTTCGCGGTCGTTTTGAAGCGGGTCTCGGCCCTCGGACATGATCAGCAGGGCCTTTTGCAGGATGTCTAGGTCGCGGATCGCGGCGCCGAGCACCTGCCGGCCGTTCTCAGTTCGCACCGTTTTGTTGAGCAGCAGCGATTGCGCCTCGTGCAGCAGGTCGTGAACCTCGATGTCGCTGAGCGCTTTTTCGGCCATGGGCCACAGAGGTAACAGATGGCCGACACGGTGGAAATGAAAATCTATCAAGCGCTCGCGCAGCGTGCGCAGGCGTTTGTCCCGCCTGCGGGCGTCACGGTCGTACTGCCGGGCGTCACTTTCGCCCCGACCGCGACAAGCAAGTTTGTAGTCTGCGAGTTCCATTTCAACCGCTCGATCGAGACCGACCTTTCCATGGTCATGGACCCAATTCGGCAAGGCTTCTTCCGAACCAACGTCATGTGGCCGAAGAGCCTAGCAATCGTGAACGGCTACGACCTCGCCGGCCAGCTTCGCGAGCACTTCCGCCGCGGCACAAAACTCTTCCGGACCGACACTCAGGTCCGCATCGACGAGGATCCGGAAATCGGCGTCCTTGTCACTGGTGACACCCACCACACCATCCCCGTCACCACCCGGTGGCGTTGCTACCCGCAAGTTCCGGCCTGATTGGCCCGCCGTCTCCCGCCCCTTCGGCAAGGGCCCCACTGAAAAGAGGAAACGACCATGGGTCAGCTCTATCCGGTCGCCGGCGCCAAAATCTATATGGGACCAGCCGTCACCACCGTGCCCGATGACGCAGACATCAACGAGGCTCTGTTTTCGTCCACCGTCTTCACCGAGATCAAAGGCTGGCAGACTATGGGCGCAATCGGTGACGCAGCCGCGCTCATTACCGAATCCATCATCTCTTCCGGTCGCGATTGGAAGGGCAAAGGCACCCGCAACGCCGGCTCGATGCAGAACAACTTCGTTATCTTGCCGGAAGACCTCGGCCAGATCGCGCTGATCGCCGCCGAAAAGACCGACTACAACTACCCCTTCAAACTCGCGTTCGATGACGCGCCGCCGGCGAAGACCGCCACCGTCACCATGACCATCGCGGCGCCGGGCGTCATCTCCTGGAATGCTCACGGCCTCGCTGCCGGCGTCGGCGTCAAGTTCACCACGACCGGTGCGCTACCGACGGGCCTTGTCGCTGGCACCACCTATTATGTGGTCAACCCGAGCGCCAACGACTTCCAGGTCGCAGCGACGAAGGGCGGCTCTGCCATCACCACGACCGGCACCCAGAACGGCGTTCACACCGCGACCTCTGTCCCGACCGGTACCTTCAAGTACTTCTATGCGATCGTCATGACCGCGCAGGAGAACGGCGGCGGCGCCAACACGGCACGCCTGCTTCAGGGCAATGTCGAGGTCAACAGCGCCGTTCTCACGGTCAATCCGGTTGGTGGTGCATAATGGCTGGTGCTGAGTTCGTAGACCTTTCCGGCCTCGAAGCCCTCCTTCAGTCTCAGGAGGAGGGGATCGATATTGATCTTCTCAATGAGAAAGATGAGCCAATTGGCCTCAGGGTCCGGATCGTTGGTCCGGATAGCGACCGGATGCAGAACGGCATGCGAGATGTCGCCGCCGATTTCGCTAAGGCTGCGGCCGAGCGCGAGATGGCAGCTACAGCCGCTGGGCTGCCGGTTTCGCATCCTGTCGACGAGGCTGATGCGCGCATGATAGCCATCCTCGCAAAGGCGACGATAAGCTGGTCGCCTAACCCCAAGGTCGGTGGCAGCGTCATCCCTTTCTCCGAAGAGAACGTCCGCAATCTCTATTCGAAATTCCGGCTCATTCGTGAGCAGGTCGAGGTGAGGGCGGTCCGGCGCCGGTCTTTTACCAAGAGCTCACAGGCCGCCTCTGCCGACTGATCGAGGATCAGCACAACGGCAAGAAGATCACCGTGCCGGCGGCCGGTGAGCAAGTTTGGCTTTGGTTCCGTGAGTTGGATAGCCAGCGCACCGGCAACGGCTACGGGCCCAATGCCCTCGGCTTTGTCGCAATCGCAGAATGGGCGAGGCTTCGCGGCCTCGTTCTGAAACAATGGCAACTCGACGCGATCCTCGCTCTCGACATCAAGCGCCGTGAGATCATGGCTGCGAAGACGGAAGAGCAGGCAGAGCCAGAGAAGCCGCAAGTCTCCGAGCGACCGCTCACGGCGCGTCTATTCGATGCGCTTTTCCCGAACATGCGGAAATAGACCTACTGGCCTGCCTTCTTGGCGCGCTCGTAGGCTCGCTCAATGTCGGTCGCGTTGATGTAGCCGTTGATGGCGCATTGCTGAAGGACCGGAGTGTCGTCGGCGCTCATCTGGGCGTTGGCGATGGTCTCAAGCCTCTCTTGGCAGTCACGCATCGTCACCGCCTCGGCGGCCTGGGCCTGGACACCTGCCAGCAGGGCCGCCGTCAAAATCGCATATCGCATGAATCGCCTCGCCATTTCTAATTTGGGTGCCAACGAATGACCGAAGCGACCCTTGGTTTCAAGATCGACAGCACGCCGGCATCTTCCGCCGCGGCTGATCTCGACAAGCTGACGGCGTCGGCGGCACGTACCACGCAGGCCGTCGACAAGCTCGAGGCGGAAGCCGCCGGCCTCGGTGCAGCACTTGGCAAGGCCGGCGACGACGCACGCAAGGCATTGCCGGCAGTCGATGGCCTCGGCCGCTCGTTCGGCTCGCAGGACGATCACGTCCGGGCCTTTCGGATGGAGGTCGAGCGTCTAACGCTCAAATTCCGCCCGCTTGCGCAGGCAACGCAGCAGTATGAGGCGACCGTCGGCGAGATCCAGCGGGCACACAAGCTCGGGGCGATCACCGCACAGGAGATGACGGTTGCTCTCGATCGAGAGCGCCAAGCATTCGAACGGTTGAAGACGTCGGCCACTGCCGCCGGCTCTGCCGTGAAGGCTGCCAACAGCAACCGTGGCGGCGCACAGAGCTTCAACTCGGCGAATGCCGCCTTCCAGTTCCAGGACATTGCCGTCACCGCGGCCATGGGCATGAACCCGCTCATGATCGGTCTACAGCAGGGCACGCAGCTTGCGTCGGTTGTCGGATCGATGGAGCGCCCTGTTTCTGGCTTGGCTGCTGCTTTCACGTCGCTCCTCAGCCCGGTATCGCTGATCACGATCGGCTTGACCGCCGGTACCGCCGCGCTGATCCAGTATTTCACGACCGCCGAGAGCGGGACCGAGAAGACGAGCAAGCTGTTCGAGGAACAGAACGACGTCATCCGCCGCGCCGCCACGCTATGGGGCGACGCGGTACCGCAGCTTCGCGCCTACGTCGACGAGCTCGATCGTGCCGATAAGATCACTCAGGGCAAGGAAGCGTCTGAGATCCTCGCCGGACGCGAGCTTGATGGCCTCGGCGAGAAGCTCCAGGGCATCAACCGTCAGTTCGCGGAAGCGGTTCGCGCGCTGCGTGGGGCCGACGCCGACCCGGCGTTTGTCCGCGACTTCTCGCAGGCGTTCGGTGACCTTCGTGAGCGGCTCGATGATGGCACGGCCTCGGTCGCCGACTACAACCGCGCCCAGATGGCGCTGTCCGAGGCTGTCGACCAGTACGGCGTGAAATCGGTTCTGGGATTCCGCGACGCCTTCGACCTTATCACGCAGTCGATACGGAAGAGCATTGAGGCCTCGCGCGAGGCGCGCCTCGCATGGATCGCCGGCATCGCAGGTGGGACCAACGTCCAGGACATCGTCGGCGGTTCCACCTTCACAGAAGGCGGCAAGACGTTCCGTTCTGCCGACTTCGTGCCGTTCAACGCTCCAACGCCGGGCCGTCGCCCGAACATCGAACTTAGCGGCGACCCGGATCCGGATCGCATCCTGAATTCCGATGGCCGCCTGACGGATATCCCGGTACCGGGCCGCCGGCCCAACTTCTTCGAGCTCGAAGAGCAGAAAGAGAAGATCGACGACGTCACCAAGGCCTATCGCCAGGCGCAGGACGCCAAGGCCGACTTCTGGCTCGACATGTCGTTTCAGGAGCGTCAGGGCGAACGCAGTGCGATGGACCGACAGGTCGCGAGCACCCTCAACCGCTACGGTTTCGACGAGAACCTGAACTCGCCTGAGGCCAATGCTATCCGTGGCCAGCTGCGGCGCGAGCAGAACAAGGAGATGATCGGTGGCTTCATCACCGACCTCCGCGACGGCCTGCTTTCGAGCGGCGGCGATATCGGGAAGGCATTGGGCGATGCGATCAAGAATGCGATCATCAACGCCCTCGCGAAGGCCAGCGACCAGGCGATCGAGCGCATGACGAATTCGCTTGTCAATGCACTGTTCGGCGGCACGTCCCTGTCTTCGTCGGCGGGGTTCGCCACTTCCGGCGTTTCCGGCGCCACGACCACGCTCGGGTCGCTTCTCGGCTACAGCGGCGCTGCGAACGACAATCGCTCTGCCGGCGGTATCTCCGCCTATGCGAAGGCGATCCAGTCGATCGAGAGCAGCGGCAACTATGGCGCTCTCGGTCCCATCACTCGCAACGGCGACCGTGCCTATGGCGCGTATCAGGTCATGGGCAACAACATCGGGCCGTGGTCGCAAGCGGCACTCGGCCGCACGATGTCCGCTTCGGAGTTCCTGACCGACAAAGGCGCGCAGGATGCGATCTTTGCGCACCGGTTCGGTGGCTATGTCGACAAGTACGGTGCCTCCGGAGCCGCGCAAGCCTGGTTCGGCGGACCGGGCTCGGTCGGCAAGGGTGGGATGGGTGCGGATGTTCTCGGCACGACCGGCAACGCGTACGTCAACAAGTTCAACGGCGCCCTTGAGAAGGCGAGCGGCAACCTCGGCCAGTTCGGCACCGGGCTGGGTCAGTTGGGCAGCACATTGGCGGCCGGCGCGTCCGGCGGCGGAGGCGGGCTGCTGTCGGCACTGTCTGGTATCGGTCGAAGCATTTTCGCATCGTCCGGCCAGTTCGCTAGCGCGTGGCTCGGCGGAGGCATCGGCCTCTACGCCAACGGCACGAACAACGCGCCCGGCGGTCTCTCGATCGTCGGCGAGCGCGGCCCTGAACTACTGAACCTGCCGCAAGGGTCTGGCGTCATGAGCAACCACAAGCTCATGCAGGCCATAAACGACAACAACGGCCAGCGGGCCAATGCCGGCACGCCTAACCTGAATGTCAACATCCAGGGAGCCAACGGCGACGATCACGTCCGCAAGCTGGTGCAGCAGGGCGTCGGCGAGGCGATGCGGGAATACAACGAGCAGCAGCGCCGCGGCGGCTTCGGCCAGACGCAGACCCGGTACACATCGCAGAAGGGCTGAGCATGGCGAGGTCATACATCAATCAGCCCGCCGTCCCGATCCAGTATCTCCGACCGACCCGGGCAAGTTTCGACGTCCCCGGGTCGGGCATCGATGGGGGCGTCAACGGCAACGGCGAATCCATCGCGATCGAGATGAGCGGCGGCGGCAGGGTGATTGCGACATACGAGCGTTGCGTCTTGCAGGGCGACGACATGGAGCGCCACGAGGTCGTGAACTGGCTCGGCGCGCGGGGAAACGGAAGTTTCCGGTTTTTCAACGTGCCGATCATCAACGACGGTATCGGGCCATTCCCGGTCATCAACGGCAAGCGCCGCCCGATCATCAGCGGTATTCCGCACTCGGACGGCGCGCTGTTTTCTGATCTGTCCGGTTACTCACAGGCGACCGTCTGGGGTAAACTGACGGCTCCGGCCACCGTCGGCGCCGGCCAGCTTTCGATGCGCGTCTACGAGGCGGCCAGGCCGCTGCGCTGGTCGGATTGGTTCTCGATCTACCACCCGACGAAAGGTTGGCGCGCCTACCGATATTGGGAGAGCCACAAGGCGGCTGAGGGCGTCGAAAACATCGGCGGCGTCAATCTCAGCTATGTCGACTACCAACTCGGCATTGCTCCGGCGCTTCGCGAGGCCGCGGTGATCGATACTCGCGTCGAGTTGGCGCGACCGACATGCGTCATGCAGTTCCCCAAGGGCTTCAGCTTGCCGTGGGACTATGAGGCTTTCTACTCGTCGCGCCCGACACTCTCGTTTGCCGAGGCGTTCTGATGGGGTGGGTTCCTGATGACGTCATCGAGGAGATGCGCGGCAGTCATCAGCTGGGCATCTTCTTGCGCATTGCCACCAACCCCGCGCTTCACATGTGGTTCGGCGTCCACGACATCCAGACCGGTTTCGACAGCATCGACCCGGAGGGCACCGTCTACCTCGGCGGCGGCGTGCTCCAGGGCGTCCCGACGCTCGAGGTGTTGGTCAATGGGACCGCCGACAGCGTCGAGTTTTCGGTTTCCGGCATCGACCCGGCCACAGGCGGCAAGATGCTCGACAGCCTGCCGCCCCTACGTGGCGCGGCGGTCCAGCTGGGGCTGACCACGCTGGATCAGTACTACCAGCCGATGAGCAAGATCATACCGATCTGGACGGGGACGTCATCACACGTTTCGGAATCGAGCCCGATGGTCCAAGCGGACGACAGCCCGAGCCTGACACTCGCCCTATCGGTCGTGTCTGGGGAAACGACGCGATCGAGAGCGTCTCGGTCGCTTTGGTCCGCGCCGCATCAGAAGGCGATATCGCCGACCGACCTGTTTTGTGATGGCACCGCGCGCCTGTCGCGCGGCGTCCAGCCGGTTTGGCCTCACTACACCTGAGGGTGCCCATGAACATTCATGAGTTCTTGAAGCTGCCGCATCGGTTCCGATGGGGCGGCCTCGGCGGTGACGATTGCATCATGTTCTGCGCCTCTTGGGTTGCGGAGCAGACCGGAACGGACCCGGCAGAGCAGGTGAGGGGCACGTATCGGGATGAGGACGGTGCTCTCGCTTTCGTCGCCCGAGCCGGCGGCCTGATCCCGATGATCGACAACGGTGTGAAGCCGCTCGGCTACTCGCGCACCGAGGCGCCGGTCACCGGCGACATCGGCATCATTTTGGCGCCATCCGACATTGATGGGGCCGTCAAGGAAATTGGCGCGATCCGCTTCGGTCCTCTCTGGGCGGTCCTCGCACCTGCCGGCGTCAGGGCGAAGCGATGCGATTTTATTGCGGCTTGGAGCCGGGGAGATAAGGCTTGAGCCTCAAGGTCCTTTATGAGAGCGCGCCGTCGGAAGAAATCATCCACCGCGTGCGGGTCGACTTGCGCGCGTGCTCCTCGCATTACAGCCGCGTCCTCTTCGATCCTATCTTCACGCCGATTTTCACTGCGCTGTTCACGCCGATCTTTGGCGCAGGTACTGCGCTGACGACGTTTGCTGTTGGCGCCGCGACTGCGATCGCGACCACGGCCTTGACCGTCGGCCTGCAATTGCTCCTCGCCCCCAGCGTCAGAACGCCGAAGCCGGAAGACGGCAAGGTACCGAAGACGCAATCGATCCCATATCGCTGGTGGGGCGTCGGGCGGACGCGTGTCGCTGGCGCCTATATGCTCTGGGAAGCGAAGGGCAAGCGCCTGTTCGCGGTTCAGGGACTCGTCGGGCACCGGATCAAAGCCATCAACCGCTACTTTCTGCACGACGACGAGGTCACGATCGGAAGCGGGAACATCGTGAACGGCCTCGCCGACGGCCGATATGGCAACGGCACTGTGCAGCTGTTCTCGCGCCTCGGGGACAACCCAGAAACGGCATATGCCGAGGTCGTCGCCGGCATCCCGGAATCCTGGACAAATGCCCATCGTGGCGACGGGCAGGCGTCTGTCGCGATGATCTGCAGCACGCCGAAGCAGAAGGATTTCAGCAAGCGCTTCCCGTACAACGCGCCATCGGTCTCCGTCGAGGCTGATCTCGCCTACTGCTGGGATTTCCGCGATCCTGCCCAGAACCCGGCAAACCCGGCCACCTGGGCGTGGACGCAAAACTGCGCTGTCATTCTCGCGTGGCACCTCTGCTTCAATGAGTTCGGGGAAAGGCTCGACTACACCAAGGCGATCTTGCCTGTGCTCGACATATGGATCGAGGAGGCGAACATCTGCGACGAGGACGTTCCTCTCGCCGGCGGCGGAACAGAGAAGCGCTACCAGTGCAACGGGTTCGACACGACCGAGAATGGGCCAAAGGCCGCCACGAACGCGATCCTCGCCGCCTGCGACGGGCACCTGGTCAGCCGCGGCGATGGTGCCCGCATCCTGACCGTCGGGAAGTTCAGGGAAAGCCGGTGCGGTGTTCTGACGGACGCCGACATCGTTGGACACAACATCCAGTACGACGTGCTCTTTGAAGACGAGATCAACCGCCTCATCCCGAAGTTCACCTATCCGGCGATCGACTATGCGACCGCCGATACCGACTATTTCGAAGACACGGCGGCCCAACTCGAAGCTGGGCGCGTCCTCGCTCAGGAGGCGGAATATACTTGGGTTCATCAATGGCGGCAGGCCCGCCGCCTCGCGAAACGCGAATGGCTGCGCATCCGTGAGAAGGTCCGAGGCTCGATCGATGTCCGGCTCTCCGGCATCAATGCGGTCTATTGCCGTTGGAACCGGCTGGAAACACCGAACCGGCTACCGCGCCTGAACAACAAGATCATCGAAAACCGTCGGGCGCTGCTCTCAATCACGCGCGGCGGCTTCTCGATGGACATCGTTCAGCACCCGGGCAACATCGACGCTTGGACCCCTGCGACGGACGAAGGGCAGCAGCCACCCGTGCCGCCGGCCCCGAACGCCGCGGGCTTGGCAACGCCGGTAATCAACCTGGTCCAAGCGAAACCCAGCAGCGGCAGCGTCTACATACGGGTGGTGGTTATTGATCCCAATGACGACAGCCTGACGCCTGTTGTGCGGTACCGTGTGGCGAATGCTGACGGACTTGGTAATCCCGGAGCTTGGATCGAACAGCGGTTCCCAGACGCTGCCCCGGCCGGAGGCTACGTCGATCTCGCAACGACCACTGTCCCGGCCAACAAACTGCTCGACATCCAAGCCGCGTTCATAGCGTCAAGCGGTCAATACTCCGACTGGTCAGTCACGGCGAACATCACTTCGACCATTGATTCGACCGCACCAGGCACGCCAACAAACCTGACAGCGCCGAACTCGGTCGCAACGGTTCCGGTCAGCGCAAAGGCCGCGAACGACAACACCCGCTTCCTCATCTTCAAGCGCGGGACGACCGGTCAGAGCTTCGCGGCTGCGACGACGATCGGCACCTACTCGGTCACCGCTAACCAGACGATCTCGTTCAACGATTCGCCTGGCGTCGGAACCTGGAAATACTGGTGCGGCGCCGAGAACATCTCGGGCGTGCCCTCGGCCACGCAGGCGTCGGTAACCACCATCGTCACCTAATCATAACCGATCCCCCTTCATTGCTCTGGCCGCGAGCCGGAGCCCTTTCTCATGAGGCAATCATGGTCGAACTAGCGACGACGATCTGGGCCGACGGCCCTTCTTCCAACCCTTATGAACCGAGCAAGGCGCAGATCCGCGAATGGGGGACCTGGGTTGAAGGGGTCATAGGTGCGTTCATCGCAAACGGTGGCCTCATCTACACCAGCAAGGCTTCACTCGACGCTGACCTAGCCCATGCCGCGCACTCCTCCGCTTGGGTTATCGGTGACGCTACCGCCGGCAACAACGGGGTCTACATGAAGGTAGGAGCTTCCGGTGCTGGCTCGTGGACCCGCGTCGCAGACCTCCCGTTCTCTTTCATCATCGCTGCCGATATCGGGACCGGTACCCCGAACGCGATCCAGGCGACGACGAGCATTCCGGTCTCCGGCTCGGCGCTCGTCTGGACGAACATCTTCGAGGCTAACACGGCGAGCCCCGTCACCATCAGCTTCAACGGCGGCGCGCCTCTGACGGTCAAAACGAATTCCGGCAACAATATCGCGGCCGGTGGTCTGGTCGCAGGCATGATCGTCATGGGCATTGCTTCCGGAACCACGTTCCGGCTGATCAGTGATCAGGCGTCCGCGGCGGTCGTAGCGGCGGCGGAAGCCGCGCTCGCTGAGTTCCAAAAATACTATCTCGGCGCGTATGCGGCGGACCCGACGACTGATCCGAACGGAAATCCGCTCGTTGCTGGCGCTTGGTACTTCAATACGACCAGCAACACGTCTCGGATCTACAACGGGTCGGTGTTCTCGCCCGTTCCCGGCATGGACCCCTACGCGAGCGACGCTGAAGCCACTGCTGCCACCGCAACGAACCGCATTATGTCGCCGGCGCGCGTGAAGAAGGCGATCGAGACCGTCAGCCTGACGCTTGATCTCATGAACAACGCTGAGGCTCTTGCCGCCATCATCAATCGCACTGGCCTCACGCCTCAGATGCTCGGAGCACAGGCGGGGGATACCAATCACCGATCTTTCATCCAGGCCGCCTACGACCGTCTCAAGGCAAATGGCGGCGGCACGCTCTGGCTTCCTTCGACCTTCACGTGGAAACTTGGCAGTGGGTTGACGTTCAACAACGGTGCCACCCTTGATCAGAAGATCAACGTGCGCGGGCTTGGCCCTTCGACGCGCGTTGAGTATTCGCCGACCACAGGCACCGCAATCGCGATCGGCGACGGAACGAACCCCGTTGGTTACCTGAGCGTCGAAGATCTCTACATCGTTTCGACCGGCACACGCACCGCCGGCTGGGATATCGAGATCAAGAAGGGCAGCAAGGTGCGGGTGCGCGGGATCCGCACGGATGGGTCATTTGCCGGCATCAACTGCGAATACGTCAATGCAATCGAGCTGGTGGACACGACCATCAATTCTCTTCTCAGTGGCGGCTCCGGCTACCGGTTCTACGCGAACCCGTCAGTTGGTCGCTGCGACGAGATGTATGTCGAGAACATCACCGTCCAAGGGCGCAATAAGGGCATTCAGGGCTTCGTCATCTATGGCGCCGTCAATGTCCTGAAGGGGGATCGCGTCTATCTGCTTGGGGTCGATCGTGGCCTCGACATGGATAGCGATGCCTCTGGGACCGTTCCGTTCAACATCCGTCTTCGGCAGTTTGAGGTCGATCGCGCGATCTCGAATGCCGTTGTGCTGACGAAGGGCAAGGATATCACCTTCGACGAGCCCGACATCGCGAACACGTCGGGGGCCGCCGCTGAACCTCCTGGAGCGGCGCAGGGCGGCAACGATGGCGACGTGTTTACCGCTGGTAATGGCGTGTCGATGCTGCGTGTGAAAAACGGTCGACTGGGCAACGGTCGCCAGCGTGGCATGAACATTGGTGCATCCGACGTGATGGTGGAGAACATGAAGTTCCACGATTTGTCGAAGCAAACGGGTGCGCCTGGGCCGCATCCGATGATCTACCTCGACGCGAACGCTCGCCGAGTCGACATCATTCGAAATCGCTTCTTCGGGTTTTCCCGCTCTACGTATTGTTTTCAGGGCGAGAGCGCTGCCGTCGGCACGGTTGATGGCAACTACTACACCGGCATGGTGAACGGGTTCTCCTCCTATGGAGGGTCATCCATCGTCTTCAACAACAACCGGAGTTTCTAAGCTAGACTTGCGTTCGCAGCCCACTCGGTATTATCACGGTGAGCGAACGCAAGGATCTATGCCATGAACCGCCGTCCAATGAAGATCAGCGCCGACCGGAACTCTCCATATTGGTTCCACGGTATCACGCAGTTCACGCCGTACCTTAACGGCGAGCGCCTGAATGATGTTCTCTTCGCGGATGAAGAGGAAGGCTTTGTGGACGTCCAGGTCCTGCGGAACGGGGAACTGGTTTCCGAACGGCGACACGGTCACGTTGAGATTCGGCCTGCTGCACGCCTGAATTTAGTACACAGCCGGTAGTTTTGCGGCTGGTGCTGCCTTGCAAAGTGATTGTCAGTTGGTCTAAGCCTCTGGCGTCGAATTTGCGAGGAGCCTGAATGCGCGAGCCTGCTGACTATGCGTTTCTTGGTAACGGTGTCGGTATTACGCGCACCCACCGCGGCCACCGATTTTTCGTTTCCACTGACGACCTAGGAATTACTCCCCACATCATCATGGATGGGGTTTGGGAGCAGGCAATCGAATCTTCAATCAGGTCGCTTCTCAGCGAGGGAGATACGGTTGTCGAGGTCGGCTGCAACATGGGTTACCACACCCTGGCCATGTGCGACAAAATCGGTCGCTCCGGTAAGCTGTATGGGTTCGAAGCGAACCCGAAGGTTTTCGATCTTTTGGCGTTGACGGTCGACTACAACAGCTTCAAGCCGATCACAGAGTTGCACAACATAGCCGTCACTGATCGTGAAGGTGAGGCTCGTTTCGGTTTTCGGCCAAAGCTCATTGGAACTGGCAGTCTCGTGCCAACAAAAAGCATGGAGACCGCACCTGAGTTCATTACCGTACCCACGCGTCGCTTGGACGACGTTCTCAGGGATCTGCCCAAGATCGACCTTTTGCGAATGGATGCAGAAGGATCTGAGCCCCTGATTATCCGTGGTGCCCGCGACTTGCTCGGGCGATCGCCCAATGTTCGCATTGTGCTCGAATGGTCACCAGGCATGATGTCCGCCGCGGTGAATGTCGCAGAGTTTGTTGGCGAACTCGAGGCGATGGGGCTTAAGGCTTGGCGTATCGACGGCGAAGCGGTGTTTACTCCGCTGCAGCTGTCAGAGCTTGAAAACCTAACCCACTGTGAACTGGCTTTTTGCCGCAATGATATTCTTCAGTCCCAGGGGAGGGTGGTTGACACCGCTGCCCCGGCTGCAATTGGAGCTCCACAGCATATGATGAATCTGCCCCCGCGCCGCGATGACATGAAGTGCAAGCTGTGTGGCTCGCATGCGACGTACAAGTTCGGGTTGCCGTACAACAAGCGCGCCAACCATCCGATCCCCGATGAACCGGACGATTGCTGGTACTACCAGTGCGACAACTGCAATTTCCTCTTCACGGATTGCATCGACCACAACAAAGACCATACCGAGATCTACGACGAGACCTATTGGCATAACCAGGACCCGGACTGGTACGGCCGTGTCACTGAGACATTCCGCCTCGTTGCCCTTGCGAACGAACTGCTAAAAACGCGGCTCGACCAAGCTGAGATTCTTGATTTCGGATCTGGCATCGGCGGCTTTATCGAGATGGGGCGCCGGTCGCTGAATCTCAACGTGTGGGGCACCGACATCATCCCTCCAAAGGTCGGCAAGGATTACTTCCTGCCGGATCTTGGCGACCGGAAGTTCGACATCATCACGGCCTGTGAGGTCATCGAGCATATCCCGAATCCGCGCGAAATTTTCGACTACATCCGTAAGCACCTTAAGTCGCCGGGCGTCTTCGCCTTCCAGACGGCTCAGTGGGATCCAGAGGCGCTTGATCGCAACTGGTGGTATCTCGGCCCGCACAATGGGCACATCTCGCTGTACAGCCGCGAAGGCTTTACGCATGTCTTCAAGGAAATGGGCGGCGTCGAACGGCGTCTCTGGAATGACTATCCGGGCGTTCAGGCCTGGCTCTTCAAGTAAGTTAAATCGAGGCGCCGTTATCGGCGCCTCTTTTTATGCCGGATCCAGGGTCACGCCGCGAAAAATTAGTTTCGTGTAGAGCGGTCTTCCGGTCGTCCAAACCCGGAACTCAACTGGTGCATCCTTCTTAACGTGGTCGAACTGCAACTGAGCGACGTTCATTCCCTGATCGCGCAATGTTGACACGCCAAACGTGGTCTGTTGGACCACGTCTCCATTTACCGTTACGTCAATTTTGACTTCCGGCCCCCACGTCGAGCCTTCCGCTTGGATCTGCAAGTGGAAGTAGGCGATGTAGCTGCCAGCACCGACCTTTTGATATGGGCCGAATATGATGCACATGTTCGTGTTGGAGAAGTCAGACGAGATGACGCCAACCCCACGAGTTTTGAGCGGTGTGTGGAAAGCCTCGGCAGGAATCTGCCACGCTTGATCGCTGAAAGTGGGCGGGGCGGAAGTGCTTGCGACTTCGGCCATTCGACCGGCGTAAACGCTGGCAATGTGTCCGACGCCAGCCTTCAGGTTCTCTCTAATCGCCTCGTGCAGATCTTTCTCGCCGCGGTCAGAGTCTCTATCAAGCCAAACTGTGGCGCCCGTCTCTTTGGGAAATGCCTCGACGATCTCTCGAACCATCGCATTGAGTGCGTCGCGCTGCGCCTCGTTGATCTTTTTGTCCGCGTAGAGATCATCAAGCTTGTCGTGCCAGCGCGAGGCAGCACGAAGTGCGCCCATCAGGTAGGCGTGCCTCCGGTCATCAGCTTCGAGCAGGATCTCTTTAGCTCCGATTAGGTTCGGAGGTACGAAGCCGACGAAAGGCAAATAGGATTTAGGCGACCCAGGCTCGGGCATCTCCATGAAGTCTGTAATCTTGATTGCGGCCACTCTTGGGGTTGCCGGCTCCGCCTCTTTTGGGCGGGGCAAGTCTTCGCGCACGTCAGCCTTTTCTGTCTTGCGCTTGAAAAAATCAAACAACGGACGCGCCTCATTCTCTGGTTTCTGGCTCTCCGCCAACCTCTACCGGCTATCCCTCCATTCAGCAATCTTGTGGCGCGCGCGCTAGGCAAAGAAAAACCCGAGGGAAGCCTCGGGTTTGTGATGTCACGCCGCCTCGAGTTCCATTTCTCGTTTAGCGGCCTTTGCCAGGAAACCCGATCGGGTCAGTCCGTGAGCCTCGGCAAAGGCGTCGATCTGCTGAAGGACATCTTCAGGCAAAGTGACGTTTACGCGGACCGATTTTTTCGCCTCAGTCTTGAGTGCTACTAGTATGGCAACGCCCTCTTTATTCTCAGGATCGGCCATCACGGCATCCAAAGATGAAGGTTCGGGAATTGCCTCACCATCAGCGACTAGGCCGTCGATATGCAGCGCCAAAGCTTCTTCAGCCATAGCGCGCGCATCGTCGAGGCTGGTGCCGGCGGTTACAACACCTGGAAAGTCAGGAAAGGACACACCGAAATCGCTGTCGGCGTCCTTATGGATCAGCCCGATATAATTGCGCATGGTCATTACCTCAGTTTCAGTCCGGATTGCTTTTCTATGCTCTTCAGCGTCCCGATTGGGATATCTCGCTTAGGGTGTGGGACGGTTACACGACCTGGCTTTGTAGGGTGTTTGAATTGGACATGGCTGCCTCTTCGATCAACCTCAAACCATCCATCGGCCATTAATTCGGAAATGATGTCGCCACTCTTCATGGGTGCTCTTATACACACTGGTGTGTATTGCAGTCAACAAAATGTTGAGTTTCGTTTGTACACGCATTGCATTCCATTAGCGTTTTTCCGGCGTTTCGCTTCGTATTAGCGCCGGTTGACGCGCATTAGAACCTCTCCCAACAATCAGGAGTAACCGATGAGCGCCATCACCGCTCAGCAGGTTCGCGATGCCTCGAAGGGCAAAGTGAACGAGAGCAACCTCGCGTCCGTGCTCATGGCGCTGGACAAATACGGCAGCAAGTTTGGCATGGATCGGCCGCACCGGCTCGCCCAGTACTTCGCCCAGCTGATGCATGAGAGCGGGGACTTCAAGTACGATCGCGAGATATGGGGCCCGACGTCGGCGCAGCAGCGCTACGACACCCGTACCGATCTCGGCAACACGCCGGAGAAGGACGGCGACGGCTACCTCTACCGCGGCCGTACCGGCATGCAGTTGACCGGCAAGGAAAACTATCGCCAGTTCCGGGATTGGTGCCGCGCCGCCGGCCTCGATTGCCCTGACTTCGTCAAGGATCCGGATGCGGTCAACACCGATCCTTGGGAAGGGCTCGTGCCCCTGTTCTATTGGGACACTCGTGGCCTCAATCGGTGGGCGGACGAGGGCGACGCCGAGACCATCACGAAGAAGATCAACGGCGGCAAGAACGGCTTGGCCGATCGCTTTGACCGCCTGGCGCGGGTCTCGCTCGTTCTCCTCGGATATCGGGCCGACAATGTCCGGCAGTTCCAAGCTGAACAACGCCTCGACGTGGACGGCGACGTCGGCCCGAAGACGCGTTCCGCCATGCATAAGGCTCTGGTCGCACTCACCCCGGGCGAGGCTGCCAGGCCTGAGGTCAAGGCGGCGCCGGTCACCGAGGAGAAGCCGGTACCGGTTCCAGTCCCGGTGACGCCGCCAAGCCTCGATGCGCCGTGGTGGAAGTCGAAAGAGGTCATCGTCCCGGCCGTCAGCGGCGGCGGCGCGTCGATCCTCACTGCGATCGGCGGCATACCATGGCAGAACCTGTTGATCCTACTCCTCGCGCTCGGCGCCATCGCCGGCTTCCTCTACTGGCGGAAGAACGCCGACCGGAAGGCCGTGGCGAAGCAGGTCGAGAGGATGGCGTGATGCTGATCCCCTGGTCGAAACTCATCGGCGGCGTGCTCGTGCTCGCCGCTATCACCTGGCTCGTCGTAGAGATCCGCCGGGATGCAACCGAAGACTACAAATCCTCGATCGAAAGGCAGAACAATGCGAGCGGTGATGCGGCGAGCGATGCTCGCAGTGACTTTGACCTATGCCTCGATCGGGGCGGCGTGTGGGACTACGGCGCCGGCAAGTGTCGACGGTCTGCGGCGGGTCGTCGGAACTGACCTCATCGGCGCGCGAGGGGCGACGCCGGAAGATCAGCGGAAAATTGACCGGACCGCCGTGGGCATCTGCGCTGCAGCGATCTGGACAAAGGCGGAATGCCAGAGGCATGGGGAACGGGGATAATGGCACCATCTGAAGATGCGGCAGTGCATCGCCAGCTCGGCGAGTTGGTGGCGGGAATGAGGAGCCTGCAAGAATCGATCCGGCGGCTAGAAGAAGGTTCGATGCGGGCAGAAGATAAGGCGGCGACGAGCCGTGCCGCCGTGCATCAACGCATGGATCAGCTCGTCGACCGTGTCGGGCACGTCGAGGCGTCAGTCGCCACGATCGGTGAGGATGTTTCGGAGATGAAGCCAGTCACCGACGACGTGAAACGGTGGAAGCTGATGGGCATCGGCGCACTTGGCGTCACCGGCATCGCCGCGATGGCGCTCGGCGTGAGCTTCGCCGAGGCCATCAGGCGGGTCGTGTTCGTGATTATTGGGAAGGGGTGAAAGTTTACAGAGCTCTCAGCCTCACCCCTGAAAAGGCAACGTTGAGTTGGCCAGAATGGCCGAAGCCCTCAATACGGAACTCGATGTCGTGCTTGTCGCGTTCGTGATCGAACTCTATCCGCACAATCCGGCGATTGGTCAGGAGGTCGCTGAGCCGAATGCGGTCCGCGGCGAGCACCTCCCCGGATACAGCAACATCAAACGTCATTTCCGAATCGAGAGAGCCGGCCCGTCCCCAATACTCAAGGTCGAATACCACCTCGTATCTTCCCCGCGGCAGGCGCTTGTAAGGCCCGAAAACCACATGCTTTCCGATGCCCTCAAGCGGAAAAACGATCCGCTCGTCCTTGTTGCTCCCCGCATTTGCCCTGAAATGTTCTGCGGTCAGAAAAATGACGTCACCGGCCGCCATCCTCGCGATATGGCCTGGGTTGACAATGACATTGCCAGGCGAAGGTTGTCTCTTCGCAATGCGCTTGAGCGATGTGGCCAGACGGTCCACCGTCGCGGACCTGAAACGATCAACGATCGGGCGTGGATCGATGTGCGTACCTTTTTCGACCAGCGCTTGCGCAGCGTCCAAAATCTCATCCTGCGAATGCCAGAACAGGTTCAACTTGGTCAGGCCGCACGTCATCAACGGCGTCAGAAGATCGGAGCGTCCGTCGATCGCAAGATGAAGGGTCGGCACGTTGCGCAAGACGGCGCACACCGTCGCGTGCACTCTTGTGGAGATCAGCGTCCCTACGCTTCCGCAAGCCTCGTAAAACTCAGAGACCGTTCGCGGCAATACGAGGTTGGTTATGCCCAAGGCTTTCGCCCATTCGACGTCGACGGGCTCCTGGCAGATCACCAGAGCATCTGGGTACTTGGCCAATAGAGATTGATAAAGCTCGCCGAGCTCGAACTGAAGGCGTGACTTTTGCGCCTGGTCGAATTTGGTTTCCGGGTGGGCGAGCGATACGCCAATTCGATACTTCTTGCTGGCGGGCGGAGCTACTGCGAAATGCGAGGGGCAAAGGCCCAGCGTTGCATCAAGGCCCAGGAGGTCAAGGAAGTGCCAGCTTAGCGGATCGCGCGTGACATAAGTTACGTCCGACTGCGCCGCGTAGTACCAGTTGTTGTAATACTCCGACGCCATGTTTGCCGCGACGGACAACCTATTCACATGCAACGCATAGCCTGTCCCGCACCCAACGTTGATGGCCCGAGTTGAGGGGAAGCGGTGTCTGAGCATTGCCCACGCCTGATCGTCCATCGAGGCGCGATCCGTTGCAGCAAACTGAGGCATGCCGGCATAGACCAGCAAATCCGCACGCTCACTGGGATCGGGCAAGCCGAACTGCTTTCTGTTGACGTAAGTGCGCGTGAACTGGCCCAGATGGTCAACAATCGTGTCAACGCCGGCGTGGATTAGGTGATCCCCGACATTCCAATTGTAGCCATCAAAAGGCTCTTCCCGCAGAACGAATGCTTTTTTCATGTGCCGGCGACTCCTTCGATCGGCGACACAATAGGTTTCAAAGGATGCGGGTCAAGCCTGACCACATCTCCGTTCACCGGTTCGCCCAGCTTTGGCGCCTACGATTTCAGCCACGTCTGCAGAGCCAGTTTGACGTCGAAAAAGGACGGTCCCCAGTATATAACGGCGAAAACGCAAAGGATTAAGAGCGGTATCCTTATCACGGCATATCGCGCGACCAGATTATATAAGTCACGCAGAATATTAAACGGCAGAATGACGGCTGTAAGAAGCGACATTGAGACAATAAATAAGGGATAGCTCAAATATCTTGCAATCATGAACCCTCGTCCAAAAGTTATTCGAATCAGCGTCCTTTTAGGTTCGCAAGATTGCGCAAATAAGACGAAATTTTGCACCGCAAGATATGTGGGGGTTTGGTCGTCCCTGCGGACCATGCTGGACAGTTCAATGCATTGCGACTGTATCCGTCTTCGTCCACCCGCGGCGGTAAGCCTCATCGGCAATCTCCGACCATAGCGGGTCCTCGTTCCGATCAATCCAGGAGATGCAGATGGCGACGGCTGCCAGGCAGAGCGTGCGCAGTTCTTCATCGGTCATTTTGGTGACATCTGGACGTCTGATTTCCATGACATGTCCTCCGTTGTAGATCGGAGGAGGCTATGACGAGACCCGCCGCGGCCGTAAGGGACAAAAGTGTTCACGCGAAAACCTAAAGGGTCCCGAAAAGGAATGGCCTCGTCCGGGGCTTGACGAGGCCATAAGCGCCTATCGAGAAGACTTCACTTCCGGAGGGATTGTGAAGGTGTCACCCTGATCGGGGGTTCAGGGTCTCCACAAAGCTAAAAACGCTCACGTCGTGTTTGGGTTCCGGGAATCAGCGTAAAAAAACGCTCCTACGTCGCCACCCCAGTTACGGGGTTCACCTCGGGTTTTTCGCTCGTGTCCTTGGCGCCAGGAGGCTGAACGGTTGGCGGGGCGATCGACTCCTCGTCGCGGTGCTTCTCGCGGCCGGCGGGTTGATGGATGTCTTTCGGCTTCGCCTGCTCAGGCGTTGCATTGGTGTCCTTGGTTGCCATTGCGACACTCCTTCCGCAAAGAAAAAAGATGGCCCCGAAAGGCGACTGACGAGGCCACAAGGTTCCGGTATCAAACATAGGTCCGGAGGGGATTGGCAACCAGACCCGGTCCATAAACCACCGCCGGCGAAATGGGTTCCTTGGACCGCTTGATTTTCTAGCGCGTCTTATCACACTGAGAATATGACCGAGCCCTACCAGCCCCGCTACCAGTGGCGGCGCACCGAACTGGACGCCAACGACCCGCCGACCGACTTTGACTGGCTCGGCTTCGACGGCATCGGTTACATAGGCCGCATCCGGAAAGAGGCCGGCGGCCCGACGGCTGGTCGCTGGAACTGGGCCGGGTCTGTCCCCCGGACCTTTAAAGGATCGCCACCCACGCCGAACCAGGGCTATTGCGACACCGCGCGCGAGGCGACGGAGATGGTCGAGACCTATTGGGATTGGTGCCTGGCAAGGATGTGTCCCCGGAAATGACCCTGCCATTCACGACAGGGCCATCCGAGCGCGCGTGCTATAAGCCATCGAGCCCCAGCTAAACCGCCAGAGCCCGCCCATAATCCTGCAGCCAGCAGGTTACAGGCCGGTTCAGAACCTACGCGTTCGGCAGATGTTCCGGAGCGCCTCAAATCTACGGCTGGCGATTGCAGCGTTTTGCGCGTTCGTGCGTTAATGCGTGATGGCTAAAACAGCGAAGAAAGCACGTCCACCAGCGCCGCCCGCCGATCCGATGCCGCGGCGGGTCGAGCCATGTGTCGCGACCCTCGTCGACAAGCCGCCGAAAGGCCCGGAGTGGGCCTTTGAGGTGAAGTGGGACGGGTATCGTTTGGCCCTCTACATACAGGGAGGAAACGTCCGCGCCATTACCCGCGGCGGGTATGACTGGACAAAGAAATTTCCGGCGATCGTCGCCGGCGCGCGGGAGCTCGCTGTCAAGTCGGCCATCATTGACGGGGAGGCTGTTGTACTCGACGACCAGGGCCGTTCGGACTTCGGTTTGTTGCAAAGGTCACTTGGGCGCAAGCCGACGACGGTCAACGGAGACGCGATAAGCTTCTACGCGTTCGATCTTCTGTATCTCAACGGCCAAGATCTCCGGCGACTTCTTCAAAGCGAGCGGCGCGGAATGCTTGAGGGGATCGTATCGGACGCTGGCGCAATATGGTTGTCGCAGGAGGTTGATGCAGACGGCGAAGATTTCTTCCGTGCCGCTTGCGAGCTCGGGCTCGAAGGCATCATCGCGAAGCGTCGGGACAAGCCCTATCACTCCGGACGCCGGCCGGAATGGCTCAAGATCAAATGCGCACGCCGCGACACCTTCGTGATCGTCGGCTATGAGCCATCGACGATGCCAGGCGCAATCGGCCGCCTTCTGCTGGCAGCGCGGAAGGGCGACGGACTCGTCTACGTCGGCGGGTGCGGAACGGGATGGAGCAACAAGGAATCGGCGCAGCTTCGTGAACTGCTCGACGCGATCCCGGCAAGCCGGCCGCCGGTGGCGCTGAAGCGGAAGGGCGCAATCTTCGCGCAGCCGCTACTCGTCGCCACCGTCGAGTATCGCGCGTGGACGCAAGATGGTAAGCTTCGGCATCCTTCGTTCAAGGGGATTCAGCAGCGAGACGACGGCAAGCTTCCGCTTTTTAGCATTGATGCGGATGCAAGCTCGGGACACAGAGTCCCGAAATAATTCCCGAAGTAAGCCTATTGACGAGGCACAAACGCCTGCGCTACATGCGGTTGCAGAGAGTAGACAACTCTCCTGGGGGTCAAGGGGTCGTGGGTTCGAATCCCGCCGCTCCGACCATTTTTCTTTTGGGGTTTTGAAGCCAACAGCCCCAAGGATCCAAGCCTATTGCCCCCAAGGATCCGTGGAATTTCGTTCTCCCTTCATCTTTTCGATTAGCGCCTGAGCGTTTTGGCGGCCTTCCCCTGAGGGATGGGCGGGTAGCGGGCCATCGTCTTGATAGCCTTGTGAGAGTGGGGGGCTTCATGCTTGCAGAAACTGACGTGCCGACTTTGTCTTTGAGCGAGTGTTTTGTCGTCACTTCCATCGACCGCAGGTTTGTCGAGTTTGCTGGAGTGATGTTGCATACCCTGGCCCTGAACGGCGACGTCGATGATGCCAACGTCGTCGTCTTCTGTGATGGATTGACCTCCAAGGATAAATCGCATCTGAGAATGTGCGGCGGGCAGCTCCGCTTGACGCTGTTCGAGTTGTCGGAAAAGACGCTTCGACAATTTGACGGGCTGAAGACCAACAGCAACTGGAGCCGGTCGATTTATACCCGGCTTATCTTGCCGGACCTCCTTGGCTGCAAGGAGGGGCGGCTAATCTATCTCGACGCCGATACGATCGTGGTCGACAGTCTGCGTCCGTTGATGACGCTGGAAATGGCCGGCATGCCGGTGGCTGCAGTGGGCGGCGTTTCCAAGCGGGACACTTCGCGTCTGAAGCTTCCGGACGGAACGAAAACTATGAATTCCGGCGTTCTGCTGATTAATGTCCGGGAATGGTTGAGCAGGGGTCTGTCGAAGCGCTGCCTTGAGATCGTTCGCTCACAGGCCGCAAGGCTGAAATTTTTTGATCAGGACGCATTGAACATCGCGCTCGTCGGGCAATTTGCTTCCCTCGATCGCCGCTGGAATGTGATTTTGCATTCGCACGCCGATGATCCCGCAATCATTCATTTCACGCACGACAAGCCCAACTCCGTTCGTTGCCAGCACCCCGCCCAGCCCCTGTATTTGCAGTACCGGCAAGCGACGCCTTGGGCGAAAAAGCCTCTCAAGTCGCGCTGGCACAAGAGGATCAGTCGATTGGCGAACTCTGTTCGAAGACTCTTCGGCCGCTGAAGCTGCGGATTAGAGTCCCGGAAAAATCCCGAACAGCCAGTTGATTGGTTTCCCTCGGCGTGCGCCTGCCTGCTTCGAGATTGATGCAGTCCACGCCTCGTTGCTTGCGCCGCGGAAAAAACATCGCTCATCGGAAATCGCTAAAATGCCTCGTTCCGGTGCGATGGTCCACGCGGCTGGGGCCATCGCCGTCCTCGCGAAAGTGATGGAATGGCCTGTGGCGGGCGTCTGCCTGCCAAAGGAGGAAATGCAATGAAGACGCTTTCGAAACTGTTTGCCGCGTCGTTGCTCGGTCTGACGGCCCTGACGACGATGCCGGTCATTTCGACGTCCGACAATGCCCGTGCGGACGATGCCGTTGTTCTCGTGCCGGGTCAGCCGACCGGCTCGTCGGGCGATACCGGCGCAGCAAGTTCCAACCCGGACACCGGCACTCCGAGCTCCAACCCCGATACCGGCACGCCTAATTCTAACGGTGATACCGGTGCGCCGAGTTCGAATCCCGACACCGGCGGCGGGGTGAATGAGGAGGGATCGACGCCTTAAGCGATCTTTCGGAGCAGCAAAAGAGGCCCTTCAGCAGGGCCTCTTTTTTGTCTCCGGCGCTTGCTGCGCGGCGATGGCGCGGTCTGCTTCCGCATTACCTGACTGGTTTGATCAGCTCGGCGGTCTGCCGCTTCGATGCCGCTTTCCGGTAGAGCGCCTCGGTGCGATCGAGCATGACGGCGAGCGTAAAGCGGTCCTTCAGGCTTTCGGCCGTGGCCGAGAGCACCTTGAGGGTCTCGGGCTCAGCCGCCCGGATCATGGTCTTGGCGAGTGCGGACGTGTCGTCGCTGTTGGGCAGGATGTAGCCGTTCCGCCCGTCCTCGATCACCGTGCGCGCGCCACCGATATCGGTGGCAATGATCGCCTTGCCGGCCGCCGCTCCTTCGAGCATCACATAGGACATGGCTTCGTAGCGGCTCGGCATCACCAGGAGGTCGAAGGCGGGAACGGCCTGCGGGCCGGTAAAGGCGGAAGTCAGGTGCATGCGGTTCTGCAGCCCGCTTTCGGCGATCGCCTTGCGCAGGCTGCCTTCGAGCTCACCGCTGCCAACCATCACGAGATGGCTGTTTCTGACCGACGCTGCGACGTTTCTGAACGCCGCGATCAGCCGTTCCGGTGCTTTCTGGGCGGAAAGTCGCCCAACGAAGCCGAAGACGAAAGCGTCCGGCGCGATTCCAAAACTGGCCCGCAGCGTCTGCGCCATTTCGCAAGAGGGCGGTGCCACGCCGTTGACGATCACCGACATGCGCTTCTCGGGCATATGCAGCGAGAGCGCATGGTGGAACTCGTCGTCGGAAACGCAGATCAGGTGATCGGTAAAGAAATGGGCCAGCGCCCATTCGATCGTGCCGTAGATCAACCGTCCACCACGGCCGAGCGTCGGGTCCAGTGTGCGAAAGGCGTGGGGCGTGTAGATCCGCGGAACATGAGAACCAGGCAGCCGCAGGCGTGTCAGCGCACCGGCCTTGGAACTGTGGCCATGGATGATGTCGAAACTGTTGGCCCGCATGATGCGGCGGAGTTCGAGAAAGCAGCCGACGTCAGACGGTCCGGGTGCGCGCTTCATGTTGACGGCGTGTACGGCAGGCAGGCCGATTGCCTTCAGTTCACGAACGAAACCTTCCTCCGCGCGCACCGGCGAATAGACGGCCTCGACGTGATGCCCGCGCTTGTGCATGCCGCGGCACAGATCGAGAAAGTGCCGGCCCGAGCCGCCGCCACTCGGCTCCAGCACCTGCAGGAGCTTGAGGGGAGGGGCCGGCGACCGGCGCGGAACCACATGTTCCATGGTCAGGAGCTCCGGCCGGCGCGCGCCTGCCGGCGATGGCGATATTCAAGGGCGGCGCATCCCCAGATGATTCCGATGAGCAGATAGAAGTGGCGCCAATGGTCCGTGTCGATGACATTGCCGACCCCGACGTGGCCGAGGACGGCGACCCAGGCAATCATCAGATAGGTCTGCCAAGGGCGGTTGAGCAGCAGAAAGCGAAAGCCGAGCGAGAGCGTCCAGACGATCAGCGTCACGTAACTGACAAAGCCGAGCCAGCCGTAGGACGTCAGCGACTTCAGCCAGACGTTGTGCTCATCCTCCGGGAAGATCGTGCTGAAGACCATCGGGCCGATGCCGAGCGGCTTTTCCATCGACATCAGGAAGCCGAGGCGATGGCGATCGAAGCGGCCGAGGTGGCCGCCGTCATAATCCTGCACCAGCTGCGAGCGGCTGGAAAAGAGTGTTGCGACCTGCTCGGACTGCAGCGCGACGAGGAGGGCGCCGACGATCATGATCCCGCCGACGAGAGCCAACACCAGAATCCGCAGGCGGAAGAGGCCGTTTCGCTCCTTGAGCAGCATGACGAAGACGAAGGCGACGACACAGAAGAGGTTGAGGGCCCAGGCTGCGCGGGAGAACGAAAGAAAGACGCCAAGCGCCAGCACCATCAGCGCGGCGATCTTCGGAGGGGCTTTCTGGATGGGCTGCGTGAGGATGCCGTGGATGAGGTACATGGCCGGCACCGAGAGGAACGGGCCAAAGACGTTCGGATCCTGGAACGCGCCCTTGGCGCGGCCATAGAGCGTGAAGCTTTCCGCGCCCGGCACGGCGCCGAAATAGCCGAGGATGCCGAGCAGGGCGGTGATGATGGCCGCCGCCGTCCAGGCATTGAAGATCAGCCGCAGCCGCTCATGGCGATCCTCGATGATGGCGGCAAAGAAGACCGACGACAGTGCAAGGAAGCCGGAGACTGCCATGTACATCGGGCCTTTGGTCAGGTCGACCATGACGGTCAGCGACAGGATGCCGCCGACCATGAACAGCGTCAGAAGGGTAAGCAGAGGGGCGACGCTGCGCGATATCTTAAGCCCGAACAGTGCCCAGAGGCCGATAAGCGCCACGAGGAACAGCTCGTAGGGCGCCGGCTCGAAGATGACGAAGCCGGAGAGAAACACGGCAAACGCCACCAGCCCGGAGGCAAACAGCGAAAGCGCCGCAAGCTGGGGACGAGCGATCAAGAGCCGGCCTGTGTCGACGGTGCTCAATAGGCGTTCTCGGTGTTGAGAAGCCGGAACGGCGTCAGGAACAGGATCTTGAGGTCGAAGAGCAGCGACCAGTTTTCGATATAGTGGAGGTCGAAGGCGGTGCGCAGGCGGATCTTGTCGTCATTGTCGATCTCGCCGCGCCAGCCGTTGATCTGCGCCCAGCCGGTGACGCCGGGCTTGACGCGGTGGCGGGCGAAATAGCCTTCGACGACGTCGGAGTAGGTCCGGTTCTGGGTCTGGGCGAGCACGGCGTGCGGCCGCGGCCCAACGAGCGACAGCTCGCCCTTCAGCACGTTGAAGATCTGCGGCAGTTCGTCGATCGAGGACTTGCGGATGAAACGGCCGACGGGGGTAACGCGCGGGTCGCGCTTGGTCACGGCGTTGCGGGCCGTCGGGTCGCTCATATGCGTATACATCGAGCGGAACTTGTAGACCTCGATGGTCTCGTTGTTGAAGCCGTGCCGCTTCTGCTTGAAGATGATCGGGCCCGGGGACGTCGCTTTGACGGCGATCGCCGCGCCGAGCATGATCGGCCACAGAAGCACGAGGGCGACCAGGCTGAAGAAGATGTCGAAGCCGCGCTTGGCGACCGAGTCCCAATCGGCGATCGGCTTGTCGAAGATGTCGAGCATGGGGACATCGCCGACATGGGAGTAGCTGCGCGGGCGGAACCGCAGGTTGTTGGCGTGGGCGGCGAGCCGGATGTCGACCGGCAGGATCCAGAGC
Organism: Ensifer adhaerens; assembly: GCF_002007205.1. Classification (GTDB taxonomy): domain Bacteria; phylum Pseudomonadota; class Alphaproteobacteria; order Rhizobiales; family Rhizobiaceae; genus Ensifer; species Ensifer adhaerens_D. The sequence goes on along the minus strand of NZ_LAZS01000005.1, from coordinate 1,543,127 downwards.
TTCTTCAGAAGCTGGAGAATGCGCTTCTCCGCCGTCAGCGGCAGCGAGATGATCAGCATGTCGATGCGCGCCAAGCGGGCGAATTCCACCAGTTCGTCGACCGTCCCGAGCTTCGGGTAGCCAGCGATCACATTGGGCGAGCGGCGCTCGTCGCGGTCGTCGAAAATACCGCAGATGCGGATGTCGTTGTCGGGCTGGTCCTCGAGCGTGCGGATGAGGTCTTTGGCCGGCTGGCCGCCGCCGACGACGACGGCACGCCGCTCCATGGTGCCGTTGCGGGCCCAATGGCGGATGGAATAGGCGATGAAGGCGCGCTCGGCGATCAGGAAGATCGCGCCGCCGATGAACCAGCCGCCGAACCAGACACGCGAATACTGGTGACCGGATTTCAGAAAGAACAGCGCGACGGCGATGCCGCCGAAGGCGACTGCCCAGGAAGCGAGGATACGCGGCATGAACCGCAGCCAGGCGCGCAGTGCCGGGATCTGATAGGTGTCGGCGATCTGCATGGCGGCGACCGCAAGCGCCGATCCGCCGACGAGGATCGCTAGATAGAGCGGCAGTTGATCGAAGCCCGGCTGGACGTAGAGCGCGTTGATGGCATAGCCGATCGCAAAGAGTGCGCTGAACTCGAACAGGCGCATCAGCCCCATGATCATCGCCGGCGAATAGGTATCGGCGCTGAACTGCTCGGCGATCTGCCGCGCCAGCGGATTGAGATCCTTGCTCGTCTTTTCGCCGGGCATTTCGCCAGGCGCACGGGCACGGATTTCCGAAATCTTCTTGCGAAGCGCTTCGGGATCGAACGAACCCGGGCGGTCAAACTTGTTCATGGCTGTCTTCCGGCGCTGAAGTCCCTCAGCCGGGATAGCAGAAAGCCACTAAGAAACGCTTACGTTGTGGGCAACACGCTATCGGCGGACGGCTGGTAACGGCACAATTCCCGATAGAGCCTTAGCATATTCGCCGACATTACCGAAGCTGCAAATTGCGACTTGAACGTGCTCGGATCGGGCATCACACGCGCCGCCCAGTCATGCTCGGTGATCGCGCGCGCCATGATGGCGGCGAGCGACCGGGCATTGGCGGGCTCGGCAAGCGCGGTGCTGTTGCGCCCCAGAATTTCCGGGATGCCGCCGACGCGGCTGGCGATGACAGGCTTTCGTGCCGCCAGCGCCTCGAGCACGATGTAGGGCATGGATTCGGCGCGCGAGGGAACGACGATGTTGCGTGTCAGCGCGAAAGCCTCCCGCGTCTTCATCGCCGGTTGCATTCGGATGCGGCGGCCGAGACCCTGCTGCTGCACCAGGTCGCTATATTCCTTCTGCTGCGGACCATCGCCGATCATCAGCGCCGACAACGGTCTGCCGACAAGCCTTTCCGTTTGCGCGAAAGCTTCCACAAAAAGATCGGGACCCTTCAGGTCCCGCATCATGCCGATATAGAGAAAATCGACCGCATTCGGTCGGGGCGGGACGATCTCGAACTCCCGGTCGTCGATACCGTTGTAGATCAGCTCGTTGCGTTCGCGCGGCGTGCCGACCTTTGCGAAATAGGTTTGCCGCTCGAAATCGCAGACGAAGACGAGGGCGTCCGTTATCCGCTGCTGGACGCGTTCTGCCGGGAAGATCAACCGCCCGGTCAGGGAGCCGGGGCGGTAGTGCAGGCTGCCGCCATGCGGCGAATAGAGGCGGGCTACGCGATACCTGTTGACCCGCAAGGCTGAACCGATGAGCCGGGCAATGACGCCACCTTTGGCGCCGTGCCCATGCAACACATCCGGTCGCAAACTTCTAATTTCCTTGTAGCCGCGCCAGAGCGCGGCAAAATCCTGAGGCCCGACCGAGCGATGGATCGGCATCCGTATGAGGCCGAGCGCCAGATGGGAGCGGATTTCGTCGAACAGCCGATCCTCGTGGCTGCCGCCTGTCGTGCTGTCGCAGAGGATGCCGACTTCATGGCCGGCCTTGGCATGCGCCTCGGCCAGGTCGCGAACATGGCGGAATATCCCGCCTACAGGCGACCTGAAGCAGTGGATGATGCGCAGCGGCCGCTCTTGTTGCATCGAGGTTAGAACAGCCGTTCGCGAACATAGATCGTGTCGCCGGCAAGGACCGCGTCGGTGATCGGCACCCGGCCGGTGATGATGCGGCCATTGATCTTGCGCGTGATGTCGGCGTTCGACTGGTTGGCGCGCGGAGAGAAGCCGCCGGCGACCGCGATCGCATTCTGCACGGTCATGCCGGGCACATAGGCGTATTGGCCGGCCTGGCCGACTTCGCCCATGATGAAGACGGAACGGTAGCGATCGACCTCGATCGTGACGTCAGGGTCGCGCAGGTAGCCTTGCTTCAGCTTGGCGGCGATCATGCCCTCGAGCTCGGGCAGGGTCCTGCCGCGCGAAGCGACGGTGCCGATCAAGGGGAAGGCGACGTAGCCGGCCTGATCGACCGTATAGGTACCGCTGAGGCCGGCCTGCTCGAAGACGTTAATGCGCAGGCGATCGCCGCTGTCGAGCCGATAGGGCTGGATCGTGGCTTCGCTGAAAGCCTTGGGTGCGGGCTGGTAGCTCGTGCAGCCGCCGAGCAAAATCGACAGCGCTGCCGCCGTGATCGCGAGACTCGTCTTGATAGCTGCGGTGGACATACGGTTCATTGGCTCCGGAAACGACCAGCTTTTGTGACGTTATCGATCCGTTAGGGTTAATAGCCGGTAAACTCGCGGTAGAATTTTCGCGGAAGCGTGGCGCCCTCACCCGGCCTTCATCGTCCACAAGTTGATTGCATTAACCCTTGCGTTACCATGTTCCTTTACGGTCCGGCGAGATTTGACGGTTCGGAGCCAGGAGCATGTCCGGAAACGGCAGCGCACAGCAGGATGTGGATATCGACCTAGGCGGCCTGTTTCGCGCCGTCTGGGATCGGCGCGTCAAGGTTTTGCTCGCCACCGTCGGCGTTGCGGCACTTGCCTTTGGCGCCGCGAAGATGATCGCGCCGGATTATCAGAGCGAAACCCGCGTGCTGATCGAATCGCGCGAGCCGGAGTTCAGCGGCCCCAACCAGGCTTCCCAGGCGGGCGCCGACCGTGTCTTCGACGAATCCGGGATCCTCAGCCAGGTGCAGGTGCTCAAGTCGGCCGACCTCATCAAGCAGGTCGCCCGCAACATGAAGCTCTACGAGCTCAAGGAATTTGATCCGTCGTCGGCGCCCTCGGCGCTTTCGGATCTTCTCGTGATGCTCGGGCTGAAGAAGAACCCGCTGGAGATGCCGCCCGAGGAGAGGGTGCTCAAGGAATTCTCCGACAAGCTCCAGGTCTACCAGGTGGAAAAGTCGCGGGTGATCGCGATCGGCTTCACTTCCAAGGACCGCCAGCTTGCGGCCGCCGTGCCCAACGAAATGGCGAAGGTCTTCCTGGCGCTTCAGAGCGGCGCAAAGCTCGACACCAATTCCGAGGCGACGCGCTGGCTCGAGCCGGAGATCGCCAATCTGCGCGAGAAGGTGCGCGATGCCGAAGCAAAGGTGGCGGCCTATCGCGCCTCGTCCGACCTGTTGCCGACCGGCGAGACCACGAACTTCGCAACACGGCAACTGACGGATATTTCGACGGAGCTGACCCGGGTGCGCGGCGAGCGCGCCAATGCGGAAGCGCGTGCCGCCGGCGTGCGTTCAGCGCTTGCAAGCGGCCGCGCGCCGGACACCATTGCCGACGTCGTCGGTTCCCAGATGATCCAGCGTCTGAAGGAGACCGAGGCCAACCTTCAGGCGCAGGTCGCCGACCTGTCGACGACCCTGCTCGACGGTCATCCGCGCCTGAAGGCGCTGAAGTCGCAGCTCGAGGGCATCCGCGGCCAGATCAGCACAGAGACCCGCAAGATCCTGACGAGCCTTGAAAACGAGGCGAAGGTCGGTGAGCTACGCGAACAGAAGCTCACCCAGCAGTTGAATGCGCTGAAGGCGCAGTCGGCCCAGGCGGGTGAGGAAGAGGTGGGGCTGCGCGCGCTCGAGCGCGAAGCGACCGCACAGCGGCAATTGCTGGAGACCTATCTCGCGCGTTATCGCGAGGCGACATCGCGCACGGTGGAGAATGCGACGCCCGCCGACGCGCGCGTCATTTCAACTGCCGTGGTTCCAACCGGCGCGAGCTTTCCGAAGGTGCTGCCGATCACGATTGTTGCGGCGCTCGCCACGTTCCTCTTGAGCTGTGTCGCCATCATGCTTGGAGAGCTTTTCAGCGGGCGGGCATTGCGGCCGGTCTCGGCAACGGGCGAGCGGGCACCGGTCCGCCCAAGGCCGGCGCTCGCTGCGAGCGTTGCCGATTTGCCGCCGGTCGAGCTGGCTAAGGCCTCGCCTGTGGCTTCGCCCGCCGCCGATGATGCGGTCGAGTTGCTACCTGCGGCGGACGCATCGCTTGCGCAGGACACGGAAGAGGTCGCCGAACCGGATTTCTCGATCGAGGCCGTTGCCGAGCATCTGCGCGCCACCAACGTGCGCGTTGCGATTTCGGTGTCGCCCGGCGGAGACGAAGGCTCTACCGCCACTGTGATGCTGGCGCGATTGCTGGCCGAAGAGGAATTGAAGGTCGTCCTGATCGACCTCACGGGCTCTGCCTGCCCGACACGCCTGATGGCGCGCTCGCAGCAGCTTCCGGGGATCACCAACCTCTTGGCGGGGGAGGTGCCGTTCACGGACACGATCCACGCGGATCGTTTTTCCGACGCGCATATCATTCCCCAGGGTGATGCCGATCCGCGCCAGGCGATGCGCGGCATCGAACGGCTGAAGATGATCATCGACGCCTTGATCAACGCCTATGATCTCGTCCTGCTCGAGTGCGGCCCGGCCGACGAAATGGCCGTCGAGAAGATCGCCGGCCGCGATGGCGCGGAAATCATCCTGTCGGCGCCGTCGGTCAGCGACGAACGCATCGTCGAGGTGCTGACCAGTTTTGGCGCTGCCGGCTATCGCGACATCGTGCTGATGACGGGCCAGGTGCAATCGGATCCCGACTACCCGGACCGCGACGCCGCATAAGGCGGCGCCGGTCATCGGCCACTCCGCGCCGAGGTCTTTGGAGTCTGGTGATTAGTCGGCGCTGCCGACGAAGGCCTTGCCCTGCCTGCGCCGCCGTGTGCGCTGGATCCGGTGGTATATGGCCCTGTTCGCCTTGATCGCCCTTTTTGCCCTCACGACGAGATGATGCCGCAGGCTTGCGAGCCGGCCGGCGAGCGTCACCGGCAACACGATATCGCGCAGCGGCGTTTCGATCGTGCACCAGGAACGCTTGTAGGGCTGGTCGCCGACGCCGAAATCGAACAGGCGTACGCCTTCGCCCGACAGACGTTCGATCATGCGGTAGAACAGCAGTTCACCCGGACTGGCGTCGCCGGCCAGCGCTTCGTCGATCGATCCGAACTGGCAGATCACGTGATCGGCCTTGCGAGAAAGTCCGGCGACGGCGACGATCCGGCCGTCATGCTCGCCCCGGAGGCGAATGGCATTGAGTTCCATGAGATGCAGGTCATCGTCTGTACGGGCGGCGAGCGCGTGGAAAAATGCCTGTGTTTCCGGGTCCTGGAAGACATCGGGAAGGCCGAGCGTCTGAAAGCGCGTCGCCTTCTGCCGAAAGAAGGTATCGAGCAGCGCGTGGGCCTCGTCGCTGGTGCGGGCGATCACGTAGTCGTAGCCACCCATTTCCGCCAGCCGGCGCTCGGAAATGCGCATCTTCTTGCGTCGGCGTTTGGCGTTGATCTGCGCCAGCGTGGGCTGAATGCCGCCGAGAAGCGGAAGCTGAAACGACGGGTTGGGATTTGCAACGCCGGGGAGCAGGGCGAGGGGGCTGGGGTCGCCGCGCCAGTCGCTCGGCAGACGGTCGAGCATGACGATGTCGGCAAGGCCGCTGAGCGCGCCGCAAATCGCCCGGGCGAGCGCGTCGGCGCGCGCAGGTGTGGTAAGGGCGGCTGAAGCGTTGCGGGCGAAGAGGCCCGTGTTGAGGTTGCTGTGCCCGGTTCCGATGAGGCGGGCCGTTCGAAACAGGCGCCCCTGCGCCACCTCGAGCGGCAGGATGAGGAAGAGTTCGCCATCGACCGTTACCCGCAACAGGGCGAGGTCGCTTGCGTGAGTCTCAGCCCAGGTGCGGCACCATTGATAGGCATGATGCAGCGAGTTCCCGGAAAGGTTGTCGAGCATGTGCCATTCGGCTTCGAGCGGTTCCATGCTGCGGTGGAGCGAGACTTCGAAACGGCCTGCGGCCTCGCTCGGACCTGCACGCAAGGACGCATGCGCGCGGCGATCGCCGGAGCCGTCCATGGTGATTTCCGAGTTCGTCATCGCGGGTGTCTTCCGGTCCTTGTTGCGGAGTGATTGAACCTCATGCCTGCTACGATCGCTTTAATTCGGGAATACTTATGAAGCCGATTGGGGACAACCGGCGAACGCGGTTAGCAAAGCGTGAAGCGAGGCATGTGAAGCGCGCGCAAATTTCAATCGAGAAAGCCGGTGGCCAACGCCTTTGCCCATTCCATGCGGTTGCGGCTGGCCGCAAGCCGGGACATTGCCATCCAGTCATAGGGGACATTGCGGAAGATGACGTGCCACCCCGAGGCCGATTTCTCGATGATCGCGTAGCGAGCGTCCGGGGAGCCGGCCTCGACCTTGTGCGGCACCGGTTGGTCATCGTCATAGCCGGGGCAGCCCACGCTGCCGGGATTGACGACGAGGCGGCCATCGGAAAGCCGCACGGCGCGCTGGATATGGGTGTGGCCGCAAAGGATCACCGGATAGTCGACGCCGGCTGCTTTCGCCTCGATCGCCGAACGCTGCGCCATGTGGACGGTGCCGTCGGCCGTCAGAGCCTCCAGCCAGTAGGTCTCATCATCGGTCGGCGTCGCATGGCACAGGAAGAACGTTTCCTTGTGGACGTGCGCGACGGGTAGGGTGCCCAGCCATTCGCGGTGCTGCGGCTGCAATTGATCATAGGCTGCACGATCGGACAGCCCCATTTCATGCGGATCGATCGTCAGGAGATAACGATCGTGATTGCCTCGGATCGAAAGGATCGTCCGCTCGATAAGGATGTCGGCGGTGCGCGCCGCATTGAGCGGACCGCTCAGGTGATCACCGAGATTGACGATGTCGGTGATGCCGAGCGCATCGATGTCCGCGAGCACGGCTTCGAGGGCGAGATCGTTGCCATGGATATCAGCGATGACCGCAAGTTTCACGGGCGTCTCCTCGAATGGCTGCCGCGCCTAAGCTCAGCGGTCGCGCGCCGGCTTTTCCATCCATTTGATAATCAGCATCGCCGGCAAGATCCAGAGCAGGCCGGTGAAGAAGAAGTAGGCCAGATGCACGTACCAGGGGGCGGCGCCGAGCAGCAGCGAGGCAAAGGTGACGGCGGCCAGTGCATAGACGACGACGAGGATGATGATCAGGATCGTGCCGATCAGCTTTCTGAGGCGTACGGGCATTTCATATCTTTCACAGGGACAAATGGACGCGGACGGCCGCGACCGCATGCCGCAAAGGTTTCGGCCTTGTTTTGCATGCCGCTCTGGTGCAAATCAACGGCTTTCCTGAAGGTGCGACCGTTGATCCGTCCGGTTGCGCCGCCGACAACCCTGCGACACCAGAGGGAACATGATGGCCGGCGTCGAATTGGCGACTGAACAAATGCTTCGAAATGAGATCGGCAAGACCGACCGCAACCGCCGGCAGATCCGCGGCTGGCTGGCCGTCGTGCTCTTTACGCTCTTTGCGCTGGTGCTCGTCGGCGGTGCGACGCGGCTGACGGAATCGGGCCTGTCGATCACCGAATGGAAGCCGATCCACGGCGTCATCCCGCCGCTTTCAGCCGCAGAGTGGGAAGAGGAGTTCCAGCTCTACCAGCGCATTCCGCAATACCAGCAGATGAACAGCGGCATGACGGTGGAACAATTCAAGACGATCTTCTGGTGGGAATGGGCACACCGTTTGCTTGCCCGCACCATCGGTTTGATCTTCGCGCTGCCGCTCGCTTTCTTCTGGTTCACCGGAAAGGTAGAGCGCAAGCTCCGTATGCCGCTGCTCGGCATTCTCGCGCTGGGCGGCTTTCAGGGCTTCATCGGCTGGTGGATGGTTTCCTCCGGCCTCGTCGAGCGCACGGAGGTCAGCCAGTACCGGCTTGCGACGCACCTCGTCATCGCCTGTCTGATCTTTGCCGCCTGTATGTGGATCTTCCGCGGGCTGAGCTCCCATTCCAACGACACGGCGCCGACCGATCGTTCGCGCAAGATGGCGGCGATCATCGCTATTTTCAGCCTGTTCCAGATCTATCTCGGCGCGCTCGTTGCCGGTCTCGATGCCGGTTTCAGCTACAATACCTGGCCGCTGATGGATGGCGCGATCATCCCGCAGGACCTGTTCCTGCAGCAGCCCTGGTGGATCAATCTCTTTGAAAATCCGAAGACGGTGCAGTTCGTCCACCGGATCGGCGCCTATGTGCTCTTCGCCTTCGCGCTGATGCACATGATCGCCTCGCTCAGGGCAGCGCCCGAAACCACTCATGCGCGGCGCTCGGTGCTCCTGTTCCTGCTGATCAGCGCCCAAGCGGTGATCGGCATCATGACGCTGGTGCTGCAGGTGCCGATCGGTTGGGGCGTGGCGCATCAGGGCGGCGCGCTCGTCGTGCTCGGTTTCGCCATTGCCCACTGGCGCGGTTTCTATGGCGAATATCCGCGGCCGACAGCGATCGAGTACCGCGACTGATGCATCAGCGGATGCGATGAAAAAGACCCCGGCGAGTGGGCTCGCCGGGGTCTTTTGTTTTGCAACTGATTTGCCGATCAGGCGGACAGCATCAGGTCCATGTTCTGGACCGCAGCACCCGATGCGCCCTTGCCGAGATTGTCGAGCAGGGCGACGAGGTTGACATGATTGCCGCCACTGGTGCCGAAGGCGAAGAGCTTCATCGTGTCCTTGCCGGCAAGCTCCGTGGCGTCGATGCGAGCGAGCGTCTCGCTTGTCGCAAGTGGCACGACCTCGACGATCGACTGGCCGGCATAGTGCTCAACGAGTGCGGCATGGATCGTCTCCAGCGTGGCGCCGGCGGCGAGGTCTTCGAGATAGAGCGGCACCTGGACGATCATGCCTTGCGCAAACTTGCCGACGGATGGGGCAAAGACCGGCGCCCGGTCGAGCAGGCCGTGCATCTTCATCTCCGGCACGTGCTTGTGCTTGAGTGTCAGGCCATAGAGGAAGTGCGGCGCGCTGATGTGATCCGCATTGGTCTCGTCCTCCATCTGCGCGATCATCTGCTTGCCGCCGCCGGTGTAGCCGGAAACCGCATTGACCGTTACCGGATAGCCGTCCGGCAGGATGCCGGCCTGGCGCAGCGGCCGGATGACGCCGATCGCGCCCGTCGGATAGCAGCCGGGGTTGGCGACGCAACGGGCACTGCGGATCTTCTCCGGTTGCGCATTGTCCATTTCGGCAAAGCCATAGGCCCAGTCGGGCGCAATGCGGTGCGCGGTCGAGGTGTCGATGATGCGCACCTTGTTGTTGCCGGAGACCATCGAAACAGCCTCGCGCGAAGCGTCGTCAGGCAGGCACAGGATGGCGATGTCCGCGTCGTTCAGAAGATCTTCGCGCATCGCGGCGTTGCGTCGTTCCGCTTCCGGAATGGAAAGCAGTTCGAGATCGCTACGGCCGGCCATGCGCGTGCGGATCTGCAGGCCCGTGGTGCCGTGTTCGCCATCGATGAAGATCTTCGGTTTCATGATTTTCCCGTTCTGCCAGTAGGTTAGGGGTCGTTCCGGAATCATTCTGGCATAGAATTGAATCAATTTCTCAACAGGCGGGCGGACCGCCGCCAGCCCCGTCTGTTTCTATACAAGCAGGCGCCCTTGGTCGCAACGGTGACGCTTGTCTTCAGCGAAGCGGCGCACGCTCGGCAAGCTTCTCCGCATGCAAGCCCAGCATGTACATCGCGACCGTCGCTCCGGCGATCGCGGTGACGTCCGCGTGGTCGTAGGCAGGGGCCACTTCGACCACATCGCTGCCGACGACCGTGAGCGCGCCGAGCTTGCGCAGCACCGACAGGATCTTGGCGCTCGACGGGCCGCCGGCAACAGGCGTGCCGGTGCCGGGCGCATAGGCAGGATCGAGGCCGTCGATGTCGAAAGTGAGATAGGCCTTGCGCTCGCCGACCTGCCTTATGATCGTCTCGGCGATCTCGGCAGCGTTCATCTCTTCGACGTCGTAGCCATAGAGAATGCGGATGCCGCAATCCTCCGGCGCGTGGGTGCGAATGCCGATCTGGATCGATGCGTCGGTATCGATCAGGCCCTCGCGCGCCGCACGGCCGACGAAGGAGCCGTGATCGATCCGCCCGCGCTCGTCCGGCCAGGTATCCTGATGCGCGTCGAACTGCACGAGGGCGAGGGGGCCGTGGATGGCTGCCTGCGCTTTCAGGATCGGGTAGGTGACAAAGTGATCGCCGCCGAGTGCCTGCAGATAGGCGCCGCTCCGGATGATCTTGGCGGCCTCGCGTTCGATCGTTGACGGCGTCTTCGAATGATTGCCGTAGTCGAGCAGGCAATCGCCATAGTCGATCGTCGCCATTTCCGAGAAGAGATCGCGCTCGAACGGATATTGCGGATCGTTGTCGAAGATCGCCGAGGCGCGGCGGATCGCCTGCGGTCCGAAGCGGGCGCCGGGCCGGTTCGAGGTGGCGGCATCGAAGGGAATGCCCCAGACGACGGCATCGACGCCCTTCAGCTGCTTGGAATACTTGCGGCGCATGAAGGAGAGAATGCCGGCATGAGTCGGATCGGATGCCGCCGAGGTGAGTGAGCGCGCCGTCAGCGCGTGATCGATTGTCCTGTTCGCCATATCCCGCCTCTGCCTCGGAGCCGGAAAGGGCGCATCCTCTGCGCGCATCCCGCTCAAACCTGTGGTGGCGGAAGGTTGGACAATCGTAGCCGGCAAGGCAAGGCCCTGCCGGCCAATTCTTCGGCAATTACGAGGCCTTGGCCTCGTAGGTGGGGGCGAAGTCGCCGAGCGCCTTCGCTTCGGTGATGCGCGCGGTGATATCCTCTTCGATGATCATTTCGAGCTGGGCAAAGCTGTCGATCACATAGTAGATCGGCTGGACGATATCGATGCGGTAGGGCGTTCTGAGCACGGTCATCAGGTCGAACGGGCGGAATTCGACGCCGGGGGTTTCCATCGCATTTCGTGTCTCGTTCGGCGAAGACACGATGCCGGCGCCATAGGCGCGGCGGCCCTTCGGCGTGTTGATGAGGCCGAACTCGACGGTGAACCAAAAGATCCGGAACATGTGCCACGAATAGCCCTTGCCGAGCGACACGGCTTTCTCGCCGAAGCGACGGACGAAATGGGCATAGCTCTGGTTGGTCAGAAGCGGGCAGTGGCCGAAGACTTCGTGGAAGATGTCGGGCTCTTCGATGTAATCGATGTGCTCGCGGCGGCGGATGAAGGTCGCCAGTGGAAATTTGCCCTGGGACAGAAGCTCATAGAAGCGAGATGGCGGAATGAGCGCCGGCACGCCTTCGACGCCGAAGCCCGTGGTATCGGCGAGGCGCCGGTTGACGTCCTTCAACTGCGGTACATGGTCAGGGCCGAGGTTGAGTGTCTTGGCGCCTTCGAGGTATTCGTCGCACGCCTTGTCTGCCAGAAGCTTCATCTGCCGCTCGTACAACTCGCCCCAGATCGCATCCTCTTCCGGGGTATAAAGATAGGTGCCGTCAGGCTCCGGTAGCTTGGCGGTGTATGTGCTTTCCTTGGTCATGACGTCTCCTCATTCGCCAGAACACTTCTCCTGTTGCAATTGTATCGCGGATGGAGCGAGTATTTGTTCCACAGTTGCCAGGTGGAGGCCTGATGGCGGGAGGAAAATTCGAAATGCCGTCCGATGTGAAAGAAAATCTTCAGCCAATCCGGAAGTTGCTGCGGCTGATTCAGGCCGATAGTGGCCAATCGCTCTCCGACCTCGCCGAGAAAGCCGGCATGTCGCAAAGCTCGGCCTGGCGGCGGCTGCAGGAACTGGAGACGGAGGGCGTCATCCGCAAGCGAGTGGCGCTGCTCGATCCGGCAAAGCTCGACCTCAAACTCTGCATCATCGCGCATGTCACGCTTGAGGATCACCACGACGAGGCAATAGCTGCGTTCTCTGCTGTCGTGCACGACCGGCCGGAAATCATGGAGTGCTACGCTCTTTCCGGCACATTCGACTACATGCTGAAGATCCGCGCCAACGACGTCGAAAGCTACGACACCTTCATGACGCGCTATCTGATGCGCAATCCGCATGTACGCACGGTCGTGTCGAGCTTCGTCCTGCGTGAGCTCAAGTCGACGACGGAACTGCCGATTTAGATCGGTCGCCGGGTCAACTAAGGACGTTCAAAGCCATATTGGCGTTCGATCTTGCCGACGCGCACCTGATAGTCCTTGTACCAGCGCTCGCGTCCGAGCCGCTGCGCGGACAGGTGCCGCACGTTGCTCTTCCACGCCGCGATGCTCTCTTCGTCCGCCCAATAGGAATTGGTAATGCCGAAGCCGTCGGCGCCGCGCACGCTTTCAAGACCGAGAAAACCCGGCTGCTCGCGCGCAAGGCGCTCCATTTCTTCTCCCATGTTGTCGTAGCCGTGATCGCCGGTCGTGCGTCGCGACGCGAAGGTGACGATGTAGTAGGGCGGCTCTGGGGTCTTGGTGACGGGAGAGTCTGTCATGCGATGCCTCGGAAGGTCTCAGTTGCGACGCGGTCGATTCGTGTGGGCACAATAACAAAAAAAGGCGGAGCAAAGCCCCGCCTTTCCAAGTGTCGCAGTTGAAGCGATTAACGCTTCGAGAACTGGAACGAACGACGTGCCTTCGCACGGCCGTACTTCTTACGCTCGACCACGCGGCTGTCGCGGGTGAGGAAGCCACCGCGCTTCAGAACGGAGCGCAGGCCCGGTTCGAAGTAGGTGAGTGCCTTGGAGATGCCGTGACGAACGGCACCGGCCTGGCCGGAAAGACCACCGCCAGCAACGGTCGCGTCGATGTCGAACTGGCCGTCACGGGCAGCAGCGACGATCGGCTGCTGCAGGATCATCTGCAGAACCGGACGGGCGAAGTAGTCCGAGTAGGGCTTGCCGTTGATGGTGATCTTGCCGGAACCCGGCTTGACCCATACGCGGGCGACAGCGTCCTTACGCTTGCCGGTCGCGTAGGAGCGACCCTGGGCGTCGACCTTCTTGACGTGAACCGGAGCAGCCGGTTCCGCGGTCGTGGCGATGTCCTTGAGAGCGGAAAGGTCAGCCATTATCAGGCGCTCCTTGTGTTCTTGCTGTTCAGCTTGGCGACGTCGAGGACGGTCGGCTGCTGTGCTTCATGCGGGTGGTTGGCGCCTGCGTAAACGCGCAGGTTCTTCATCTGGCGACGGCCGAGCGGACCGCGCGGAACCATGCGCTCGACGGCCTTCTCGATGACGCGCTCCGGGAAGCGGCCTTCGATGATCTGGCGCGCGGTGCGCTCCTTGATGCCGCCGGGGTAGCCGGTGTGCCAGTAGTACTTCTTGTCGGTGTACTTCTTGCCCGTCAGAACTGCCTTCTCGGCGTTGATGACGATGACGTTGTCGCCGTCGTCAACATGCGGGGTGAAGGTAGCTTTGTGCTTGCCGCGCAGGCGGTTTGCGATGAGGGAAGCGAGGCGACCAACAACGAGGCCTTCGGCGTCGATGATGATCCACTTCTTCTCCACCTCTGCAGGCTTCTGAACGAAGGTTGCCATATCAAAACTCTTTCTTTGGACCCGAGCGGCGAACCGCTGGGCGTTTCTTGTTGCTTGGTTTTGCCCGGTTTTCCGGACAAAAGAGAAAGCGGCCCGTAAGGACCGCGATCTGCGGCAGCTTATACGCAACTGCGAAACAAGCGTCAATAACGCGAAATTCGCGCGGTGGAAATAAAGATAAATAAAAACAATATGTTAGTTATGTGGTATTTTGATACCACAAATTAGCGTGGTGGAATCGAATAGGTCGCCGTTGCATGGGCGATGAGATCATCATCGCCAACCCTGACGATCGATGCGTCGAGAACGGCGAGCCTCTTGCCGAGTTTGAGGATGCGGCAGGTGCATTCGAGCGGTTCAGGCTCGGGCTTGCGCAGGAAGTTGATGTTGAGATTGGTGGTGACCGCAAGCGCTACCGGCCCGATATGGGCGATCAATGCGACGTAGGCGGAAACGTCGGCGAGCGCAAAGAGGGTAGGGCCGGAAACCGTGCCGCCCGGGCGAATGTGCCGTTCGTTCGGATCGAGTCGCATCGTGGCAAAGCCAGGGCCCACTGCCGTGACGTGAAATACCTTGCCGTCGGTGTGGACCTGCGGAAAATCCGTGTCGAGAAACCGGTTGAGGTCGTCGACGGTCATGATCGGCTCGATGGTCATGCGATGCATCCTTCAAATGGCTGGCCGTCACCTGAAACCGGCTGACGGTCGGACGCAAGGCGGAAAAAGGTCTTAGACGCAACGGCCGACGGGTTTCTCCGGTCACCTTGCGCCGCACGCGCGCCCGGCGTACCACCAAGCCAGTTCAAGTTTCAGGAGAAGACCATGGCCGACGTCGTATCGTTCAAGAAGGAAGAGCCGAACGGCCTGCTGCTGCGGGAACGGTCCGGACCAGTCTTGCGGCTGACGCTCAATAACCCGCCGGCCAATGTGTTGTCGATCGCCATGATGGAGACCCTGCACGCCGAGTTCGATTCGGTCGCCGCTTCGAAGGACATCAAGGTCGTCGTGCTCTCGGCGACGGGCCAACTGTTTTCCGCCGGCCACGATCTCAAGGAAATGACTGCGCACCGCGACGACGAGGACCGGGGCAGGGCCTTCTTCGAGCAAACGATCCGCATGGCCGCCGAGCTGATGCTGAAGATCAATCGGCTGCCGCAGGCCGTCATCGCCGAGATCGACGGGCTCGCAACGGCGGCCGGCTGCCAACTTGTGGCGAGCTGCGACCTCGCGATCTGCACTGACAGCTCCACCTTCTGCACGCCCGGCGTCAATATCGGCCTCTTCTGCTCGACGCCGATGGTCGCACTCACGCGTGCGGCGCATCGCAAGCAGGCGATGGAGATGCTTTTGACCGGCGAGACCGTCGATGCCTCGACCGCCAAGGACTTCGGCCTCGTCAACCGCATCGTGCCGCAGCAGTATCTGCGCCAGGTCGTCGACAAATATGCCGCCGTGATCGCCTCGAAATCGCCGCAGGCGCTGAAGATCGGCAAGGAGGCTTTCTATCGTCAGGCGGAGATGGACCTGCCTGAGGCCTACGACTATGCCGTCGGCGTCATGGTCGAAAACATGCTCGCCCGTGATGCCGAGGATGGCATCGGTGCGTTCCTCGGCAAGCGCATGCCGGAATGGAAGGACGACTGACGGTCAGGCGAGCTTCAGGAGCAGCGCGCCGAGCGCAATGACGCAGGCAGCCGCGATGCGCCAGACGCTGACCGGTTCTTTCAGGAACACGACCGAGATCACCACCGCAAAGAGGATCGAGGTTTCGCGAAGGGCAGCGACGGTGGCCACCGGCGCTTTGGTCATCGCCCAGAGCGCCAGGCCATAGGCGCCGATCGAGCCCGCGCCGCCGATCAGGCCCCGCCACCAGTTCTTGTAGACGTGGCGGGCGACCGGCTTGATGCCACGCCGGGCAAACGCCCAGGCAAAAAGCAGCACCGGCGGCAGCAGCGCCATCCACAGCGTATAGGAGATCGCATTGCCCGAGACGCGTGCGCCGATGCCATCGACAAAGGTGTAGCTGGCGATGACGCAGGCATTGAGCAGCGCCAGAATGATCGCGTGTTTGCCGCCTTTTCGCGATTCGAAGGCAAGGGTCAGCACGCCGGCCGAAATCGTCAGGATGCCGATCATCGTTCCGAAGGTGAGCTTTTCGCCGATCAATGCCCCACTGGTCATCGCGACGATCAACGGTGCCGCTCCGCGCATCAGCGGATAGACAAGGCCGATGTCGCCGGCGCGATAGGATGCGGCGACGAGCTGGAAATAGGCGAACTGGAACAGTGCCGAAACCAGGATGTATGGCCACGCTTCCGGTTTGGGCAACGGCATGAACGGCAGGAAGGGGATGGCGACGGCTGCGGCCCCGAGCGCGATCATCGCAGCGTCGAGCGACTTTTCCGTTCCCGCCTTGACCAACGCATTCCAGGTCGCGTGCAACAACGCCCCGAACAGGACGAGCGCAATGACATCAAGCGGCAAGATTGAAACCTCGGAAACGGTGTAGCGGGCGTTGAGACGCTTGTCGCGCCGCACGGGCGCAAAAGCAACCGGAAAGTCTTGCGGAAGCGGCAATCTTTGGCGGGGGACGAGCGGGCCGTACGGTTGACTTGGCCGGCCTCGCCATCATTATACGACCGTTTAACACGAACGGATCCGAAGCTGCAGATGAACCACGACGCTTACCCGGACTATTATCTCGCAGACATTCTGCGCGAGACCAAGACGATCGCCCTTGTCGGCGCTTCGCCCAATCCTGAGCGTCCGAGCCATCGGGTCATGGCGTTTCTGCTGCGCAAGGGCTATCGGGTGATCCCGATCAATCCCGGGCATGTCGGCAAGAGCATCCAGGGCCAGGCCGTGGTCGGCCGGCTCGCCGATATCAAGGAGCCGATCGATATGGTCGACGTGTTCCGCGCTGCCGACGCCCTGCCGGCGCTCGTCGACGAGATCCTCGCGTTGGAGACACTGCCGAAGGCGATCTGGGGCCAGCTCTCCGTGCGCCATGACGGCGCTGCGGCGAAAGCGGAAGCCGCCGGCATCAAGGTGGTCATGGACCGCTGTCCGGCGATCGAGTATCCGCGTCTGATCGGCTGACCCGGCCGAAATCTGCGGGCACCTCCGCAACCGCCAGTTTCGCAAAAACCTCTTTGACCGCGCGCCAAGGCTCTGGAATAGTGCCGCGGCTTCCGCCCGGAGCGGCGGAAGCTCGATCGCGGATAACGCGCAGATTCAAGGTGATAGAACGTTTCTGGCGCGCCACCAGGTCGCCGCGTTTCGATCACGGGAGGGGTAGATGACGAAAGACAATCCAGGTTTCAACACGCTCGCAATCCATGCGGGGGCACAGCCCGACCCGACCACGGGCGCGCGCGCGACGCCGATCTACCAGACGACGAGCTTCGTCTTCAACGACACCGATCACGCCGCGGCACTCTTCGGGCTGCAGCAGTTCGGCAACATCTACACCCGCATCATGAACCCGACGCAGGCGGTGCTCGAAGAGCGCATTGCAGCACTCGAAGGCGGCACCGCGGCGCTCGCCGTCGCCTCCGGCCACGCTGCGCAATTGCTCGTCTTCCACACGATCATGAGCCCCGGCGATAACTTCATTGCCGCCAACCGTCTCTATGGCGGCTCGGTCAACCAGTTCGGCCACGCCTTCAAGTCCTTCGACTGGCAGGTCCGCTGGGCCGACCCTGCCGATCCGGCTTCCTTCGAGGCGAAAATCGACCGGCGCACCAAGGCAATCTTCATCGAAAGCCTCGCCAACCCCGGCGGCACCTTCGTCGACATTGCCGCAATCGCCGAGGTCGCCCGCAAGCACGAGCTGCCGCTGATCGTCGATAACACGATGGCGACGCCCTACCTGCTGCGGCCCCTGGAGCACGGCGCCGATATCGTCGTGCACTCGCTGACGAAGTTCATCGGCGGTCACGGCAATTCCATGGGCGGCGTCATCGTCGACGGCGGCACCTTCGATTGGTCGAAGTCGGGCAAGTATCCGCTTCTGTCGGAGCCGCGCCCGGAATATGCCGGCGTCGTGCTGCACCAGACCTTCGGCAACATCGCTTTTGCGATCGCCGCGCGTGTCCTGGGTCTGCGTGACTTCGGCCCGGCGATCTCGCCCTTCAACGCCTTCATGCTGGTAACCGGCTCCGAGACCCTGCCGCTGCGCATGCAGCGCCATTGTGACAACGCACTTGCAGTCGCCAAGTGGCTGAAGACGCACGACAAGATCTCGTGGGTCAACTATGCGGGCTTGGAGGACGACCCCAACCACGCCCTGCAGCAGCGCTATTCGCCGAAGGGCGCTGGCGCCGTCTTCACCTTCGGCCTGAAGGGCGGCTACGAGGCCGGCAAGCGCTTCGTCGAGGGGCTGGAAATGTTCTCGCACCTCGCCAACATCGGCGACACGCGCTCGCTCGTCATCCACCCGGCCTCCACCACGCACCGGCAGCTGACGTCCGAGCAGCAGGTGGCTGCCGGCGCCGGTCCTGACGTCGTGCGCCTCTCGGTCGGCATCGAGGATGTGTCCGACATCATCGCCGATCTCGAACAGTCGCTGGCAAAGCTCTGAGGCAATTCGCCAACTACCCTGTATTTGAGACCACATACCTCGGCATTTCAGCCCTCTGACGCAATCTGAAATTTTAGCCTCCTTGCCCCGACAAGTGCCGCCTTGTCGGGCATTTTTGTTGTCACCAAGATTTCCGAGGTCTTGTAAAAGATGACGGGATTGACACCGATAATGTATCCGTTATTCTGGATATATGGATAACAATACGGCAATCGCGGCGCTTGCCGCACTGGCTCAAGCCACCAGACTGGAAACGTTCCGGCTTCTCGTCCGGCAAGAACCCGATGGCGTACCCGCCGGCGAACTCGCCCGCCTTCTCGATGTCCCGCAGAACACCATGTCCGCGCACCTTGCGACGCTCTCGCGTGCGGGCCTCGTGACAAGCGAGCGGCAGAGCCGTTCGATCATTTATCGGGCGGACCTTCAGGGGCTGCGCGACCTGACCCTCTTCCTGTTGAAAGATTGCTGCGGCGGCTCCACCGAGCTCTGTGCACCGCTGATCGCCGAACTGACACCCTGCTGTGTTGCCGAGGTGAAGCCGTCATGAGCGACATCAGGTTGGAGCCAGTCCCGGGAAGCGATCCGGAACTGAAGCTGGCGCTGTCGGCTTCCGGTCTTCCAACCGAAGACCTCGAAGACGCTGGGCGCTCGTTTTTCAGGGCGGTTTCCTCCGATGGCGGCACGGTTGGCTATGCTGGCATCGAGGCATGCGGCGATGCGGTCCTCCTCCGGTCGATGGTCATCTTGCCCGAGCATCGTGGCAAGGCGCTTGGAAAATCGCTGACCAGGGAAACGCTGAAGGCCGTCAATGTCAGCTCGGCAGTCTTCCTGGCGACGACCTCCGCCGCACCGTTCTTCGAAAGCCTTGGCTTCGCCGTGATCGAGCGGGCTGATGTGCCGCCCGCCGTTCTCGCGACCCGTCAGTTGTCGGGCATCTGCCCTGCATCGGCAACGATCATGCAATTCAACAGAGCTCCGACCTAACCACGGAAAACGACCATGACCGACAAGACCTACAACGTGCTCTTCTTGTGCACGGGCAACTCCGCACGTTCTATTCTCGCCGAATCCATCCTCAACAAGGAAGGCGGCGGGCGCTTCCGGGCGTTTTCCGCAGGCAGCCAGCCCAAGGGCGAAGTCAATCCACATGCCCTGAAGGAACTGGACGCGCTCGGGTATCCGGCGACTGGCTTCTCGTCGAAGAGCTGGGATGTCTTTGCCGCACCCGGCGCGCCTGAAATGGATTTCATCTTCACCGTCTGCGACAGCGCGCATGGCGAGGCCTGCCCGGTATGGATCGGTCATCCGATGACCGCGCATTGGGGTGTCGAAGACCCGGCTGCGGTTGTCGGTTCCGAAACCGAAATCCAGCGCGCCTTCGCGACGGCGGCCCGTTTCCTGAAAAACCGCATCACGGCTTTCGTCAGTCTTCCGCTGGCATCGATCGACCGCCTGGCGCTCGAAACGAAGCTCAGCCAGATCGGTGCGATGGAAGGCTCGACGGGAACTCAGGGGAAGACGGCCTGATGTCTACGTTCGAACGCTACCTCACAATCTGGGTCTTCCTTTGTATCGTCGTCGGGGTCGCCCTCGGCCATCTGATGCCCGGCGTTTTCCAGGTCACCGGCGCGGCGGAGGTCGCGAAGGTGAACCTGCCCGTCGCCATCCTGATCTGGCTGATGATCATCCCGATGCTCATCAAGATCGACTTCCGCTCGCTGGCGCAGGTCAGCACGTATTGGCGTGGCATCGGCGTGACCCTGTTCATCAACTGGGCCATCAAACCGTTCTCCATGGCGCTGCTCGGATGGCTGTTCGTGGGCTGGCTGTTCCGTCCTTATCTGCCGGCCGACCAGATCGACTCCTACATCGCAGGCCTGATCATCCTTGCGGCTGCACCCTGTACCGCGATGGTCTTCGTCTGGAGCAACCTGACGCGCGGCGAGCCGCTGTTCACGCTGTCCCAGGTGGCACTCAACGATGCGATCATGGTCGTCGCCTTCGCCCCGATCGTCGGACTGCTTCTCGGACTGTCGGCGATCACCGTACCGTGGGACACGCTCGTTCTGTCAGTCGTCCTCTACATCGTCGTCCCCGTCATTATCGCTCAAGTCCTGAGAGGGCGTCTGACCGCCGATGGTACGACGAAGGCGCTGGACGCAACGCTCGCGAAGCTGCAGCCGCTTTCGCTTGTCGCCTTGCTCGCGACGCTCGTTCTCCTCTTCGGTTTCCAGGGTGAGCAGATCATCGCGCAGCCGACGATCATTGCGCTGCTTGCCGTCCCCATCCTGATCCAGGTCTATTTCAACTCGGGGCTGGCCTATCTCCTGAACCGCATGTCGGGCGAGCGCCATTGCATCGCCGGACCTTCTGCACTGATCGGAGCCAGCAACTTCTTCGAACTCGCGGTTGCCGCGGCCATCAGCCTGTTCGGCTTCCAGTCAGGTGCTGCGCTGGCAACCGTCGTCGGCGTGCTCATCGAAGTTCCCGTGATGCTCACGGTCGTCTGGGCCGTGAACCGCACCAAAGGCTGGTACGAGGCAGCTCCCGCTGTCTCTCGGGACCCCATTACCGAAAGGACATGACAATGGACGCCACCATCTATCACAACCCCGCCTGCGGCACGTCCCGCAACACGCTGGAGATGATCCGCGCAGCCGGGATCGAACCTGATGTCATCGAGTATCTCAAATCCCCGCCGTCGCGCGACGAGTTGGCAAGGATGATCTCCGATGCCGGATTGACCGTCCGACAGGCGATCCGCGAGAAGGGCACGCCTTACGCGGAACTGGGTCTCGATGATCCGAAGCTGACGGACGACCAGTTGCTCGACGCCATGCTGAAAAACCCGATCCTCATCAACCGTCCGTTCGTCGTCACGCCGCTCGGTACCAGGCTGGCACGGCCGTCCGAGGTCGTGCTCGACATCCTGCCGGATGCCTTCAAGGGAGCCTTCTTCAAGGAAGACGGCGAACAGGTCCTCGATCAGGAGGGAAAGCGCATTGTCTGAGACCTTCCCCGCCTTGCAGGAGCGGCATCTTCGTCAGCCTGACCTCGACGCGTCGCATCCAGCGTTTTCGACGCACAAGCCGCGCATCCTGATCCTCTACGGCTCGCTTCGGGAGGTGTCCTATAGCCGGCTGCTCGCGCACGAAGCCAGACGTCTGCTCGAGCGGTTGGGGTGCGAGGTGCGGATGTTCGATCCGAGGGGGCTGCCGCTTCCCGACGAGGCTCCGGTCAGCCATCCGAAAGTGCAGGAGCTGCGCGAACTGTCGCAATGGTCGGAAGGCCAGGTCTGGGTCAGCCCCGAGCGCCACGGTGCGATGACGGGCATCATGAAGGCCCAGATCGACTGGATTCCTCTGTCGCTCGGATCGATCCGGCCGACGCAAGGCAAGACGCTGGCGATCATGGAAGTCTCCGGCGGCAGCCAGTCCTTCAACGCCCTGAACCAGATGCGCGTGCTCGGCCGCTGGATGCGGATGATCACGATCCCCAACCAGTCGTCGGTCGCCAAGGCCTACCAGGAGTTCAACGCCGACGGCCGGATGAAGCCGTCGTCCTACTACGACCGCGTCGTGGACGTCTGCGAGGAGCTGGTGAAGTTCACGCTGCTGACACGGGACGCCTCGGCCCACCTTACAGACCGCTACAGCGAGCGGAAGGAGCACGCGGCCGAGTTGGAGAAGCGGGTGTCAATGAGATCGATTTAGTCAAAGGCCATCGGCAATGTTCCGATAGCGGCCATCTTGCAATCGCAATGGCCGCTCTTTGGCCAAAGCGAACCAACGCCTTGTCCGCTTATGGCGGCCCATTGCAGCCTTTCGAAAGACTGACCTAGCGCTCATGACGCAAAACTATGCACGAGGCGATATTTCCAATAGGCTATTCAGCAATGGATGACGGGCGTCATCTGAAAGCACTCGTTGCCGAGGCACATAGTGTGACCATACAGCTTCGATCAACCCTCACCTGTCCCAATTGCGGCCAGCGGGCTACGGAAACGATGCCCACCGACGCCTGTCAGTTTTTCTATGATTGCAATGGATGCGGTATGATGCTCCGGCCAAAATCCGGGGACTGCTGTGTGTTCTGTTCCTTTGGCGACGTGCCTTGCCCGCCAATCCAGGAGGCCAAACATAACAACGGAGCCGCAAGTTGTTGCGTCGGTTCCTAACGTGGGATGAGAGGCAAGGCTGACATCCGTATTCGACTGTGCCGGCGCATTCCGGGCGATAGACAAGCGCCCACGCTGCGCCCTCACGGACGCCGAGGAGTTCCACGATGAGCGAAGACGCCTTCAACATGTCGATCCGCAAGTTCCTGAAAGAAGTCGGTGTCACCTCGCAGCATAAGATCGAAGAGGCGGTGCGCGAGGGGCAGTTCGGCGGCGAGAAGCTGAAGGTGCGCATGACGCTGACGGCGGAGGGCACCGGTCTCAACCACGTGGTGAACGGTGAGATCGAACTCCCATAGGTCTAATGAGACCAAGATCGGTCAGGTATCGCGCCCGCATTGGGCCGGAAGCTTCAATCTCCCCACTGAGCCAAGCCTACAGCCCGCGCACCACTGCCCCAAGGTCGTTCTCGACGAGCGTGATGTTGGTCGGACGGACTTCGCGTGCGCGACAAGAGCAGAACAACTGGCATCCGCACGCCGACGCTGCAATAAATGAGCTTCATCGAGGGAGGCAATGATGCGGAAGAGTGCGCCGGATTTCAGCCTTGAGGGCAAGGTGACTTTGGTGACGGGCGCGAGGCGTGGCATTGGACGTGCTTGCGCACTTGCCTGTGCTGCAGCAGGCTCAGATATTGTCTTGGGGGTCCGCGATGTCGCAGCGTCAGCGGGCCTGATCGCCGAACTCGAGGGCGCGGGACGAAAGGTACTCCCCGTTGAACTGGACATTCCCAAGAAGGCCCATATCGCACAAGCCGTCGACGCGGCGGTTTCCGCATTCGGTCGGATCGACGTCCTCGTCAACAATGTCGGCGTGGCCCCGGGCAATCTCGCGGAACTCGTTGAGGAGAAGGACCTTGACGAGATACTCGATGTCAACATCAAGGGCACCTTCCTGATGACACAGGCAGTGGGCCGTCACATGATCGCGCGAAATGGTGGCCGGATCATCAGTATCAGCTCACAGGCCGGTACGGTTGCACTGCGCGGAGAGGCAATCTATTGCATGAGCAAGGCGGCAATTAATCACCTCACGCGCTGCCTTGCAGCCGAATGGGCACGCTATAATGTCACCGTAAACACCGTATCGCCGACGTTCATCCACACGGATGGTACAGCACCGTTTCTATCCGATGCCGAAAATCGCAGAGCGACGGTCGATCACATTCCACTCGGCCGGATCGGGGAAACCGATGATGTGGTGGGTGCCGTAGTCTTCCTTGCATCGCCGGCTGCGAGCCTGATCACCGGCGCGAATCTGCTGGTGGACGGCGGATGGTCCGTCGCCTGAGGCCACGCGACCGATCTCGAAGCGTTCACCTCAAATTGATCCAGGGAAGAAATGCTGTCAGCCGTGCCGCCAGACCTTCACGGCTGACAGCAACAAGATCACGGCGAGTGCGGGAAGGAGGATCGAATTCGGGACAATGCCGAGGAGCAGGCCGCCGACAAACGTCCCCAGGACCGATCCCGCGGCCATGATGAGGACGAACACCCTGTTGCGACCCAGAACCGAAAAGCCCTGGTCGCGGCTGTAGCGAGTAAAGCCCACGAGCATTGTGGGAAGGCTCACCGCCAGTGAGAGGCTACCGGCGAGCTTGATGTCCGCGCCGAAGAGCAGAACCAACGTCGGAATGAGCAACTCGCCCCCGGCGACGCCCAGCAGCGACGCAACGATGCCGATCACGAAGCCGGCGGATACTCCGGCGACAACCTGCCAGTTTCCGGTTAGAAGCGGTTGACCCGCCGAGGTGCCGTGGCCAAGCACCAGCACGACGGCGATTGCGCCGAGAAGAACGGATATCACCCTGTAAAGGGTCTCCGATTTCAACCGTGTGGCCCATCCTGCGCCGAACCAGGCACCGATCAGGCTTCCTGCAAGAAGGTTCAGTACGATCGGCCAATTCGATGCGATCTGACTGAAAGGGATCGTGCCGGCTCGAAACGGCAGGGCGGAAGACACGACGACAAGGCTCATTGCCTTGTTCAGGATCACCGCCTCGAGGGCCGCGAAATTGAATGCGCCGATCAGCAGCGGCAGACGGAATTCTGCCCCTCCAAGCCCTATCAACCCGCCGAGTGCGCCGATGATGGCTCCGCCGCCGAAAGCGGCCGGATGACTGGGTGACGTCGAGGATTTGATCGGAGTGTTCACGGAGGCTTGGCTTTCATGGCGATGATCGAGGAGTCTGTACGTTCTTCCGTCATCAGGCAACGCGGTCGCGACGCACCGATGAGGCGACAGCGACGAACGCCAGGATTCCGAGCGCTCCCAGCGCGGCGATCACGAAAAGCGAGATGGTTGTCCCGAAGTGGTTCATAGCGGCCGCGAACGCAAACGGGGCGGCCGCGCCAGTCGCCAACCTTGCCGCAGCCATCTTGCCCGTGATCGCGCCGTAGCCAGCGGACCCGAAGAGATAGAGCGGCAGGCTCCCCTGAGCGATGCTGTTGATCCCTGACCCGAGGCCAAGACAGATGGCGAAAGCCACGGCACCGGGCAGCCAATTGCCCGACACCCCAAGTATCACCGCACCGACGACCATCAGCGCCGCGGAGACAATTGCAAGCGCCGGCGGCGACAGGCTCTTTCCGAAGACCATGTTGATAAGGCGGCTCATGACTTGTGCCGGACCGAACAAGGAGCCGATCACGACCGCCGCACTGCCAAGTCCGATCGCGCCGAGCATCGGCACCATGTGGGCAAGGATCGCGGCGAGGGTGAAGCCCGAAAGAGAGAAGGCGAAGGAGACCAACAGCATGCCGCGGCGGCGGGCCTGCGGCTCAAGAGCGCCGACGACGACCTCGCGGGTTCTTGTCTCGTCCGTTTTGGAACTCAGCCTTCCGGCACGCATGATCCAGTAGTGCAGGGGCATGCAGACGAGAAGGTTCAGGACGGCGAACACCAGATAGATTTCGCGCCAGGTCAGATATCCGGTCAGTGTCGCGGCGATCGGCCAGAAGATGGTGGAGGCAAAGCCGCCGATGAGCGTGAGGTAAGTGATGCTACGGGACGCCGTGCGAGGTTCGCTTTCGACCAGTGTGGCGAAGGCTGCCTGATACTGGACCATCCCGGAGGACACCTCGAGCAGGACAATTGCAAGGGCGAAGAGCGATACGGACGGTGACCATGCGCAGAGTGCCAAGGTGAACGCCGCAAGGGCCGACCCCAGCGTCATCACCGTCGCCGCGCCGATCCTGTCCATGTGCCTGCCGATGAACGGAGCAGACAGGCCGCCGATGAACAGCGAGACCGAGAAGACGGCGAAGACCCGCTCCAGGCTGATGCCGAGGTCGTTGGCCATTCCGGGGGCAAGGATGCTGAAGGAGTAGTAGAGAGTGCCGTAGCCGATGATCTGCGTGACACCGAGAGCGGAGACGATGCCCGCCGGAACCTTGGTCGTATGCAATGACGTATTCCTTGACGGGCTATGCTTCGCTTGAACAGCAACTGGCGGATCGCTCGACGGACCCGCGGATGCCGGGATGCCCCGCGCAGCAGTCTTCCATCAGGAAAGTCACCAGATCGGCCAGCGTGTCGTAACTTGCGTTATAGACGATCGAGCGCGACTCCCGGCGTTGGGAGATGAGGCCTGATCGTTCGAGTTCCTTGAGGTGGAACGAGACGTTTGATGGAGAGACGCCCATGCGTTCGGCAATCGCGCCGGCGGCCAGACCTTCAGGGCCGGCGATGACCAGGGTCCTCACGATGGAAAGTCGGGTTTCCTGTGAAAGCGCGGCGAAGGAGGAGAGGGCTTGACGATCATCCATATTTCAATAATCCTTGAATCATTGAAATTGAGGATAGCCACAAATGAGCGCGATCGACAATAGCCAATCCGACAAAACCGATATCTCGCTTGGGGAGTTGCTCGGCAGAGCCGCAGAGACACCGGACCTGCCCTTGGTCTTCCTGTATGACGGAAAGCCCGTGAAGCCCGGCTATCACGTGACCGAGGTCAAGGCTGGCCAGTTCTCCGCGCTTGATTGCGGGGCAAATCCGGAAGCCTGGTCGGAGATTTTCGTGCAGCTGTGGGATATCGAGGAGGGCGAGCGGACCTATATGACAGCCGGGAAGTTCTCGGCCATCGTCCGCAAGGTTTCCGAACACCTCCGTCTCGACGGCTCCGCCAAGCTGACCTTCGAAGTCAGCGATGGCGTCCGCCCGATGCAGTTGTTTTGTGCGAATACCCCTGTCGCGGAGGACGGCACTCTCCAAGTCGCTTTGACGCCGCGTCCGGCGAGTTGCAAGCCTCGGGACCGTTGGCTGGCCGAGCAGAACGAGAAGGCTTCGCCATGCTGCGCCCCGTCCGCCCGTTCCAACTGTTGCAGCTAGTGGGTCGAGGTTCGCTAGTCCTCAAAAGAGCGACTGTCGACGGACTTTATGTAGCGGAGAATGGTCGTCACACTGTCAAAGATAAACCCCGTTTCATCGGCATCGATGGGGATTATGGTTGAGGTTTCGTTCCGCCCCAGGAACTTCACGTATCGGCCAACGCGGGAGCGAATGTGTCGACAGGGTCAGGCATGTCCGCCGGCGCTTGTCGAATCGTGCAATGAAATCAATACTGCCCTAGACAGATGAACTAGGCGAATTACATCTGAAACACGAGCCACGAGGGGCGCTTCAGCGCGCCCTTCGCAAGGGTGCCGCCATGATGAACATGCAGAAGTTCGACTTGTCCTCCATCGAACCGGAAACCGGCACTCCGGCCGCCGAACGGCTGATTTCAGGCGCGCCGCAGTTCAAGACCTGGAACCTCGAAGAGGCCGAAGGTGGCCTCTATGCCGGGGTCTGGGAATCGACGCCCGGCAAATGGCGGATCGTCTATGAGGAGTGGGAGTATTTCCACATCATCTCCGGCTACTCGATCGTCACGCAGGATGGCGGCGAGGCGGCGCATCTGCGCGCCGGCGACAGCATGATCCTGCGGCCCGGTTTCGAAGGCACCTGGGAGGTCGTGGAGACGACCCGCAAGGACTACGTCATCCGCCTGTGACCATTCAGGCACCGGAGACCGGACGGTCTTCGGTGCTGTCACCAGACGAGGTCGAGGCGCTCCAGGCCGTGGAAATGGAACGCGTCCTTCACCTCGGGTTCGTTCTTCAACCGCATCTTCGGCAAGCGCTCGAACAAGATCGGCAGCGACAGGTTGAGCTCAAGGCGGGCGAGCGGCGCGCCGATGCAGAAATGCAGGCCGGCGCCGAAGGAGACGTTGGCGCCTTCGTCGCGTGTCGGCCGGAAAATCAGTGGGTCGGTGAACTTCTTCGGATCCACGTTCGCCGCCCCGAGCAACAGGCCGATCTTGTCGCCCTTTCGCAGTGTGATGCCCTCATCGAGATCGATGTCCGACAGGGCGTAGCGCTGGAAAATGTGCAGAGGTGCTGCAACGCGCAGGCATTCTTCCACCGCAAGCTCCGTCGCCTTTGGATTGGCGAACATCGCCGTGGCCGGTAGCCCGGATCGCAGAACTGTCCTGACCGCATTGCCGATCTGGTGCACCGTTGCCTCGTGCCCGGCGTTGAGGAGCAGAGCAGTGGTCGAGACCAGCTCCGCTTCCGAGAGCCGCTCGCCATCCTTTTCCGAAGTGATCATATGCGTCAGCAGATCGTCGGCGGGCTTGCGGCGTTTCTCGGCAACAATTCCCCTGAGGTAGCTGGCAAAGTCGGCGCAGGCCTGGTTGGCGTCGAGTTCGGTCTCGTAGCTCGGATTGAAGACATACATCCGGACGATGCGGTGCGACCAGTCGAGGAGGTCGGGCGCCGCCTCGACGGGGATGCCGAGCATGCGGGCGATGATCGTCACGGGAAGCGTTTCGGCAAAAGTCTTCAGCAGTTCGACCTCGCCGTCCTCGACGAAGCCGTCGATCAGGGCGTGCGACAGGCGCTCGATATCGGGTCGCAGTTGCTCGATCTGCCGCGAGACGAAAGCCCGGTTGACCAGCGTGCGCAGCCGCGTGTGGGCCGGCGGCTCAAGTTCGAGCAGCGAGTACTCTTCGAGCGCATCGAAATCCTTCAGATGCGGCTTCGGCGCCGGCAGACCGAGGTCTTCGCGCGTGGCCACATGCAGGATCTGCCGGCCGAAGCGTCGGTCGCGCAAAAGCGCGTTCACCTGGTCGTAGCCCGCGAAATACCATTGCTGCCGCTCGTCCCAGAAGAACGCGGGGCACTGCGCATGGATCTCGACATAGGCTGCGAGCGGATCACGGTAGAAGGCTGGATCGCGCGCATCGATGGAAACGCGCCTCAGCGTGCGGTCGATGGAAATGGCAGGCATGGCAGCGGCTCTTCGCGGACTTCAATGGTCCCTATGTCTAAGGGAACCGCGGTTCGGCCGGCAAGGGCGGATATCGGCACCCGCGGCCATCAGGGCGTTGACAGCACGTGCCATGGCGGCCAATCTCCACTGGCTGCGTAGGGCGCATCGGCAGAGGGCTGAAAGGGCAACGCCCGCCTACGGAACACAGACCGTAGTTGCGCCCATGCCAAACCTTGAAAACCTGAAGAAGCAGGCGAAGCAATACCTCAGATGGCATCGCGACCGATACTATCCGGTCGCCGCCGAGATCAGGGCTGCCTTGCCGCGCTTCCGCGATCTTGACGACGAGACCATTCTCAAGTCGGAGTTCAAGCTCGCCGACGCGCAGGAACTGCTCGCGCGTCAATCGGGGTTCGACAGTTGGCAGGCGCTCAAATCAGG
The DNA here is from genome assembly GCF_002007205.1 of Ensifer adhaerens. Classification (GTDB taxonomy): domain Bacteria; phylum Pseudomonadota; class Alphaproteobacteria; order Rhizobiales; family Rhizobiaceae; genus Ensifer; species Ensifer adhaerens_D. Next base: position 1,513,904 of record NZ_LAZS01000005.1, on the reverse strand, counting down.
AGCCCTGACAATGAGCATGCAATCCAAACCCGCCACACCGCAGCCGGTGCTGCAATCGACAGCCGCACAGTTGTTCGTTGCCGATATCAGGGCCGCGTGCGACTTCTTCAGCGAGAAGCTCGGCTTTGCGGTTGATTTCGTCTACGGCGATCCGCCCTTCTATGGGCAGGTGATCCGGGACAATGCTCGGCTCGCTCTGCGTCTCGTCTGCGAACCCGTCTTCGTCGGCGACATCCGGCAGCGCGAGCACCTGCTTTCCGCCTCCATCGCCCTCGATACCGTCAATGACATCAAGCAATTGTTCCTGAGCTACCAGTCGGCCGGGGTCTCTTTTCACCAAACGTTGCGCACGGAACCCTGGGGCGCACGTACGTTTATCGTGCTCGATCCCGATGGAAATCTGATCCTGTTTGCGGGGCCGGCAGATTGAACGAAAGAGCGGGAAGGGACGCCGGCGACGTGCGTTCGCCGCCGGCGCCCGCATCTCCCGGTGCGCTATCCACGGGGAACAAACTTCCGTTTTCCTCCCTTTTTCTGTGGCACCAGGCGACCTATTTGCGCATGATGCGGCCAGCAAGCAGGGAGCGGCATGGGAAAAAACCAGTCCAGTCTATCGGCGGGGATCGTCGCTGCGATCCGCAAGAGACGCCCCACCGTCGTTCATCGCGAAGCCGCGGTCAGCCGTGGCGATATCGTCATCGCCTCCTACAACATCCACAAATGCGTCGGCACCGACGGCCGTTTCGATCCCGGTCGCACCGCTAATGTCATCAGTGAATTGGGCGCGGATATTGTCGCGCTTCAGGAGGCGGACCAGCGGTTCGGTGAACGTGCCGGTTTGCTCGATCTTGAGCACCTGCGCCGCGAGAGCCACCTCGTTTCGGTGCCGATTTCGGGCTTTTCGACCAAGGGACATGGCTGGCACGGCAATGTCCTGCTGCTGCGCGAAGGCGCCGTTTCCGACGTGCGGCAGTTGAAACTGCCCGGAGTCGAGCCGCGCGGCGCGCTCGTCGTCGATCTCGACCTGAAGGTGGGGCCGCTGCGCATCATCGCCGCTCATCTCGGTCTTCTGCGGCACTCGCGCGCCCAGCAGGCAGAAGCGATCCTTGGGGCAGCGGCCGACGCCAACGGACGTCCGACGCTCCTGATCGGCGATCTCAACGAATGGCGGATGGGCCGGCGCTCGTCCTTGTCATTCCTGAGCCCCGTCTTCGACCCGTCCCATGCGACCGTCGCCAGTTTCCCTTCGCGTTTCCCGCTGCTGCCGCTCGATCGCGTGCTCGGCAACCCGCACAGTCTGGTGACGTCGGTCGCCGTGCACGACTCGCCGCTTGCGCGGATCGCTTCGGATCATCTGCCGGTGAAGGCCTCGATCGACCTGAAGGCGGTTCATCTGGATCACAGAGATGGAAAGCGGGTCGAGGCCGGTCGCGCGGGGTCGGTCTGACGGCGCGGGCGAGCTTTCGATGTTGTCCTTTGTCCTGTTCACCGTTGCCGCCATCCTCGGCCTGGTCGTTGCGACGCTCCTCTATGTCTACGGCCGATTCGGCCGCCGCCCGCATGGACCGCCGTCAACGGCACTTCCGCTGGCCGACGACGGCACCGAGCTCGACCGGCATCTGGCGCCGCTTCTAGCCAGCCACGCGGGTGCCAATGGGGTGGCGCTGGTTTCCGACAACATCGAGGCCCTGGTGGTGCGCGCGCATGCGGCGCGGCGCGCCGGCCGCAGCCTCGATCTCCAGTATTACTACTGGAAGGACGACCTGACCGGCCTTCTGCTTGCCCGTGAGATCCTGGCCGCCGCCGACCGCGGCGTGCGCGTCCGGCTGCTGCTCGATGACATCAATGCGGGCATTCACGATCGCATGTGCATTGCGCTGGACGCCCATCCCCATATCGACGTGCGGCTCTTCAATCCCAGCCGGGCGCGCACCGATCGCTTTCGCCGCGGCTTCGAAATGGCGATCCGTGCCTTCAGCGCCACCCGTCGCATGCACAACAAACTCTGGGTAGCCGATGGCCGCGTGGCGATCGCCGGCGGCCGCAACATCGGCGACGCCTATTTTGACGCCGCGGAACTCTCCAATTTCCGCGATCTTGACGTCTGGATGGTGGGGCCGGTGCTGGAACAGGCGTCGGCCATGTTCGACCGCTACTGGAACAGCGCATCCGTGCTTCCGATCGCGGCGCTGCGTACGCCGCGCAAGCAGTATTTGCCGGCGCTGCGCGAGGCCGTCGACGGGTTGGCCCGCACGCCGGCGGGCCGGTTCTATCTGGAGCGCGTCGACCGGGCGGCGGAGCAGGACGAGGTCTATCACGGCACGCGGCGGCTTCACTGGAGTTCCGAGATCCGGCTGGCATCCGATCCGCCGGAAAAGGCCCTGATGCAGCGTCGCCAGAACTGGCTGCTGCGCGAGCTCTTCCCGCTGATCGAGGCAGCCACGCGGGACCTGAGGATCATCTCGCCCTATTTCATCCCCGGCGTTGCCGGCACGCGAGAGCTTGCAGCCATCGCTGCGCGGGGAGCGCAGGTTGCCGTGCTCACGAACTCTCTCGCCGCGACCGATGTTGCGGCGGTGCACGGCGGTTACGTCAAATACCGCCGCAGGCTGGTCCAGGCCGGCATCGCGCTCTTTGAGTTGAAGGAGCAGGGGGAAGTGGTCGACGGACACCGCATGACGTTGTTCGGACGCCGCAATGCGAGCCTGCACAGCAAGGCTTTCGTGGTCGATGGCCTGAACGGCTTCGTCGGCTCGATGAATTTCGACCCGCGCTCCGCCTCGCTCAACACGGAGATGGGCGTCGTCTTTGAGGATGCAGCGCTGGCCGGCGAGCTGGCTGCCATGTTCGAGGAGGAGACCTCGCCGTCGATCAGCTATAGGGTTGGGATCGAGGGATCACGCCTTGTCTGGCGAGATCGCGCCAACGGCTCCGAGCGGCTGGTTCGTCACGAGCCGGACGCGAGCCTTGCAAGGCGCATGATTGCGGGGCTGATCCGCATCCTGCCGATCGAATCTCAGCTTTAAACAGGTGCCCCGGTTCACGGATTTGTGCTTCGTTTACCGATATCGCCGAAGCCTGCGTGCAGAGTTTGCATCCTTGGCCTCAACCGAGGATATCCGTGGAAAAATGTTCTATCGCCAACCATGTGTGGAGGGCAGCCGAACTTCAAGGCGAAGCAGGCCTTCGATTAAGGTTATCGAAGCTTCGCGACTTGAAACGAAGGGTGTTGACACTCTATGTAGGAACAGAAGGCAATCCCGTGATTCCCGGTTCGCAAAGGTTTTGCGAACCCGATTGATGAAGGTTCGATATGAGAAATCCCGTTGATACCGCCCTGGCACTGGTGCCGATGGTTGTTGAACAGACCAACCGCGGTGAACGTTCCTACGATATCTTTTCGCGCCTTCTGAAGGAGCGCATCATCTTCGTGACCGGCCCGGTCGAAGATCAGATGGCGACGCTCGTCTGCGCCCAGCTTCTTTTCCTCGAAGCCGAAAACCCGAAGAAGGAAATCGCCCTCTACATCAATTCGCCGGGCGGTGTCGTGACTTCCGGCATGGCGATCTACGACACGATGCAGTTCATCAAGCCGGCCGTTTCGACGCTCTGCGTCGGCCAGGCGGCGTCGATGGGTTCGCTGCTTCTCGCAGCCGGCCACAAGGACATGCGCTTTGCCACGCCGAACGCGCGCATCATGGTTCACCAGCCCTCCGGCGGGTTCCAGGGCCAGGCCTCCGATATCGAGCGCCACGCCAAGGATATCCTGAAGATGAAGCGCCGCCTCAATGAGGTTTACGTCAAGCATTGCGGCCGGACCTATGAGGAAGTCGAGCAGACGCTCGATCGAGACCATTTCATGAGCGCGGACGAAGCTCTTTCCTGGGGTATCGTCGACAAGGTACTGACGTCGCGCGAAGAGATCGAAGGCGGCGAGCAGGCGTGATAACGCGCATTTGTGTCGGGATAGATGTAATTGTGACACAATTGTAATGGCTCAAGGGCTTTATCGACAGGGTAAAGCCGGTAATATGGCCCATTAATGCTATGTTGGATTCTGACCGCGTAGTGTTGTTGGGTTGGAGTTGGGAGAGTCGTTGCGGCTGCGTCGGGCGTGTTCGCCTGAAGCGGTGAGTACTCCCGGAAGCCCTGTTTGAGGTTGAGGCTCAGGGCAATTTGAGTGGTCCGCGATACTTTGTCTGAAGTGTCCGGCGTGCTGGAAGGAAGTGGAAATGAGCAAGGTCAGCGGAAGCAACGGCGGTGACTCGAAGAATACACTTTATTGTTCGTTCTGCGGCAAGAGCCAGCACGAAGTCCGCAAGCTGATTGCCGGACCGACCGTGTTCATCTGCGATGAATGCGTCGAACTGTGCATGGACATCATTCGCGAAGAGAACAAGACCTCGATGGTCAAGTCGCGCGACGGTGTTCCGACCCCTCAGGAAATCATCAAGGTCCTCGACGAATACGTCATCGGCCAGCAGCAGGCCAAGCGCATCTTGTCGGTGGCCGTGCACAACCACTACAAGCGCCTGGCGCACGCCGCCAAGGGCAGCGACGTCGAGCTTGCGAAGTCGAACATCATGCTCGTCGGCCCGACCGGCTGCGGCAAGACCTATCTCGCCCAGACGCTCGCGCGCATCATCGACGTGCCGTTCACCATGGCCGACGCCACGACGCTGACCGAAGCCGGTTATGTCGGTGAAGACGTCGAGAACATCATCCTGAAGCTGCTTCAGGCCGCCGACTACAATGTCGAGCGCGCGCAGCGCGGCATCGTCTACATCGACGAAGTCGACAAGATTTCGCGCAAGTCCGATAATCCGTCGATCACTCGCGACGTATCGGGCGAGGGCGTGCAGCAGGCGCTTTTGAAGATCATGGAAGGCACGGTTGCCTCGGTACCGCCGCAGGGTGGCCGCAAGCATCCGCAGCAGGAATTCCTGCAGGTCGACACGACCAACATCCTCTTCATCTGCGGCGGCGCATTTGCTGGTCTCGACAAGATCATCTCCGCCCGCGGCGAGAAGACCTCGATCGGCTTCGGCGCGACGGTGCGTGCACCGGAAGATCGCCGTGTCGGCGAAGTTCTGCGCGAGCTGGAGCCGGAAGATCTCGTCAAGTTCGGCCTGATCCCGGAATTCATCGGCCGTCTCCCGGTTCTGGCGACGCTGGAAGACCTCGACGAGGACGCCCTGATCCAGATCCTGTCCGAGCCGAAGAATGCGCTGGTCAAGCAGTATCAGCGCCTGTTCGAGATGGAAGACGTGGAATTGACCTTCCACGAGGACGCGCTGCGCGAGATTGCCCGCCGGGCGATCGTGCGCAAGACCGGCGCCCGTGGCCTGCGCTCGATCATGGAGAAGATCCTGCTCGACACCATGTTCGAGCTGCCGACGCTCGAAGGCGTGCGCGAAGTGGTCATCTCGGACGAGGTGGTCAAGGGTGCTGCCCGCCCGCTCTACATCTACTCCGAGCGGTCGGACGAAAAGACCAACGTTTCGGCCTGACCGCTCTGAATTATCGATTGAGAAGCCCGCCTCGTGCGGGCTTTTTCATGTCCGCGCACTTAGCTGTTGAGACACACGCGCCGGGGCGCAGATTTCACAATTCGATTGTTGCTAAAGTGCCGCAAACAACGCAATGATGTGACGATTCAATGAAGGACCTTCATGGTTGCGGTCCATGAGCTTGTAGTCCGTCGCAAGGTCCGCAACAGCATTGATGCGTAGTCAGAGGGACCCGGCCACGGTTTGTGGATGTCCGCGTCGAGCCTTGAAATGGACGCGGTCGCACTCCACTTTCATGTGGAAAATATGACAGCCGGGAGTGCCTGAAGGGCTCCCGGAAACGGGCCCGAAATCGGGACGGAAAGGAAATGACATGACGAACAAAACGTCACCGGCGACTGAAAGCGCGACCTACCCGGTCCTGCCGCTCCGCGACATCGTTGTCTTCCCGCATATGATCGTGCCGCTTTTCGTTGGCCGCGAAAAGTCGATCCGTGCGCTTGAGGAAGTCATGGGCACTGACAAGCAGATCATGCTTGCCACCCAGATCAACGCCACCGACGACGATCCGGAACCGTCCGCGATCTACGAAGTCGGCACCATCGCCAACGTTCTGCAGCTGCTGAAGCTGCCCGACGGCACCGTCAAGGTGCTGGTCGAAGGGCGCGCGCGCGCCAAGATCGGCGGCTACACGCCGCGCGAGGAATTCTATGAGGCTTCGGCCCATACGCTGAGCGAACCGACCGAAGACCCGGTCGAGATCGAAGCGCTCAGCCGCTCGGTCGTCTCCGAATTCGAAAGCTATGTGAAGCTCAACAAGAAGATCTCTCCCGAGGTCGTCGGCGTTGCCAGCCAGATCGAAGATTACTCGAAGCTGGCCGACACGGTCGCGTCGCACCTGTCGATCAAGATCGTCGAAAAGCAGGAAATGCTGGAGACCACCAGCGTGAAGATGCGCCTGGAAAAGGCGCTCGGCTTCATGGAAGGCGAGATCTCCGTCCTGCAGGTGGAAAAGCGCATCCGCTCGCGCGTCAAGCGCCAGATGGAGAAGACCCAGCGCGAGTACTACCTCAACGAACAGATGAAGGCGATCCAGAAGGAGCTCGGCGACGGCGAGGACGGCCGCGACGAGATGGCCGAGATCGAGGAGCGTATCGCCAAGACGAAGCTTTCCAAGGAAGCGCGCGAGAAGGCTGACGCGGAGCTGAAGAAGCTGCGCCAGATGAGCCCGATGTCGGCGGAAGCGACCGTCGTTCGCAACTACCTGGATTGGCTGCTCGGCCTGCCTTGGGGCAAGAAGTCGAAGATCAAGACCGACCTCAACCACGCCGAAGAGGTGCTCAACACGGATCACTTCGGCCTCGACAAGGTCAAGGAGCGCATCGTCGAGTATCTCGCCGTGCAGGCGCGTTCGGCGAAGATCAAGGGTCCGATTCTGTGCCTCGTCGGCCCTCCGGGCGTCGGCAAGACCTCGCTCGCCAAGTCGATCGCCAAGGCGACCGGCCGTGAATACGTGCGCATGGCGCTCGGCGGCGTTCGTGACGAAGCCGAAATCCGTGGCCATCGCCGCACCTATATCGGCTCTATGCCGGGCAAGGTCGTGCAGTCGATGAAGAAGGCCAAGCGGTCCAACCCGCTCTTCCTGCTCGACGAAATCGACAAGATGGGCCAGGACTTCCGCGGCGACCCGTCGTCGGCGCTGCTCGAGGTGCTGGATCCGGAACAGAACTCGACCTTCATGGACCACTACCTGGAAGTCGAATACGACCTGTCCAACGTGATGTTCATCACCACGGCCAACACGCTGAACATTCCGGCGCCGTTGATGGACCGCATGGAAGTGATCCGCATTGCCGGCTACACCGAAGAGGAAAAGCTGGAGATCGCCAAGCGGCACCTGCTGCCGAAGGCGATCCGTGATCACGCGCTGCAGCCGAAGGAGTTCTCGGTCACCGACGGCGCGCTGATGGCGGTCATCCAGACCTACACCCGCGAAGCCGGTGTGCGTAACTTCGAGCGCGAACTGATGAAGCTCGCCCGTAAGGCCGTGACTGAGATTATCAAGGGCAAGACCAAGAAGGTCGAGGTTACCGCTGCCAACATCAACGACTATCTGGGCGTCCCGCGCTTCCGCCACGGCGAAGCCGAACGCGACGATCAGATCGGTGTTGTCACCGGGCTTGCCTGGACCGAGGTCGGCGGCGAACTGCTGACGATCGAAGGCGTCATGATGCCCGGCAAGGGCCGCATGACCGTCACCGGCAACCTGCGCGACGTGATGAAGGAATCGATTTCGGCGGCGGCCTCCTATGTCCGCTCGCGCGCGATCGACTTCGGCATCGAACCGCCGCTGTTCGACAAGCGTGACATCCACGTGCACGTGCCGGAAGGTGCGACGCCGAAGGATGGTCCGTCAGCCGGCGTCGCCATGGCAACCGCGATCGTATCGATCATGACCGGTATCCCGATCTCCAAGGATGTCGCCATGACCGGTGAGATCACGCTGCGTGGCCGCGTGCTGCCGATCGGCGGTCTCAAGGAGAAGCTCCTGGCGGCGCTCCGAGGCGGCATCAAGAAGGTGCTGATCCCGGAAGAGAACGCCAAGGATCTCGCCGAGATCCCGGACAACGTGAAGAACGCGCTCGAAATCATTCCGGTTTCGCGGGTGGGCGAGGTGCTCGAACACGCTCTGGTGCGCATGCCGGAACCGATCGAATGGGACCCGGCAAACGAGCCAGCAACCGTTGCACCGGTTGATTCGCAGGACGAAGCGGGCTCTTCCGTCGCCCACTGACGGGCGCTTGAAAATGGGCGCAGCCGGCTCGAGCGGCGCTCATTTTGCAGAAAAATTGGGAAGACCGGCCATTGGCCGGTCTTTTTTGTTGTAAAAGCACCCTGCAAGCCTTGCATTCCAAGGGATTAGGCGCAATTGGGAAAGGCAAGACGCGGGCAAAGCGCAAGCCGCCGCGCCTTAAAACACAGTCGTTTCGAACCAATCTGAAAGGGGTGGAAACATGAACAAAAATGAGCTCGTGTCTGCCGTTGCTGAGAAGGCCGGACTTTCCAAGACCGACGCATCTTCTGCAGTTGATGCAGTTTTCGAGACCATCCAGGCTGAGCTGAAGAACGGCGGCGACATTCGCCTGGTCGGCTTCGGCAACTTCTCGGTTTCGCGCCGCGAAGCCTCGAAGGGCCGTAACCCGTCTACGGGTGCGGAAGTTGACATCCCGGCACGCAACGTGCCGAAGTTCACGGCCGGCAAGGGCCTGAAGGATGCCGTCAACGGCTGATAAGTTTTGCTTGGCGGCCGGACACGAGGCCGGCAGTCCAGGTATTCGGGGGTTCGGCGCAAGCCGGACCCCTTTCGCATTTTCGGTGGCTCTTGCAGACGTCGGCCATTTGTTCTACGCCTCGGCCATTCTCAGGGCGGGGTGAAAGTCCCCACCGGCGGTAAGGGCGCAAGCCCAAGCCCGCGAGCGCCTTCCTCCATCAGGAGGAGGGGTCAGCAGATCCGGTGCAACTCCGGAGCCGACGGTCATAGTCCGGATGAAAGAGAATGGTCGTCGGCACGAAGGGCAGGGCTGCCCGGCGTCGTGCCGTGCGCTCATGCGTCCTGATTTGTGTTTGTCCGTTTTCAGGGTGCATGACATGGATCAGACTTCCCTCGGCTTCTCCTCTTCCCGCGCCATGGCGGGCGCGGCCTTCATGGTGCTGGCCGGAATTGCCTTCGCCGGCCTTAATGTCGTCACCCAGTGGCTGACGATGACGCTCGGCTTTCCCGCGACCTCCATGGCGTTCTGGCAATATGCCTTTGCGTTTCTGTTCTCGCTGCCGTTCCTCAGGCGTGCCGGGTTGTCGGCCATGCGCACCGACTACCCGTGGCGCCACGTCGTGCGCGTGGTGCTTGCCGCCTTCGGTGTCGGTGCCTGGGTCTCCGGTCTTGCGCACGTGCCGATCTGGCAGGCGATCGCGCTGGTCATGACCTCGCCGTTCTTCATCATCCTCGGCGCCCGCCTGTTTCTCGGCGAACGCGTCGGCGCGGCGCGCTGGGCGGCAACCGCCGTCGGTTTCCTCGGCGCGATGATCATTCTCGAGCCCTGGTCGGACAGCTTCAGCTGGGCAGCCCTGTTGCCAATTCTCTCGGCGCTGCTCTGGGGCGCCTCGTCGCTGATCACCAAAAGCCTCACCAGTCTCGAACGCCCCGAAACGATCACCGTCTGGCTGCTTGTGCTCCTGACGCCGATCAACGGCGCCATCGCGTTTTCGGCCGGTTTCGCAATGCCCGACGGAGCGGCACTCGGCTTTCTGCTGCTCGCCGGGATCCTCACCGTCGTCGCGCAATATCTGCTGACGCTTGCCTATACGGTTGCCGACGCCGCCTATGTGCAGCCCTTTGACGACCTGAAGCTGCCGCTCAATGTCTTTGCGGGCTGGCTGGTCTTCGGTTACGCGCCGACAGGGTATCTCTGGATCGGCGCGGCGCTGATCCTTGCGGCGTCGCTGTTCATCATGCGCAACGAGATACGGCGCGAGCGCGTCGCTTCTGCAACCTGAACGGTGTAAAACCCGGCCGTTGTCATTCGGCTGTCATCGCCATCGCGCAGAACCCCCATGTTTTCAGTGTTCGCACATGGGGGATTTCATGACCATCACTTCGCGCGTGACCGCGCTTGCGGCCGTTCTTCTTGCCTCCGCTGCATTTCCCGCGGCGGCCGAGCCCGTATTCAACCGTATTGCGTCCTTTGCCGTTGCCGACAACCTGCCGGAAGGCGATGCGCGCAAGGCGCCGACATCAGCCGAGATCATCACCGCCAGCGAAGACGGCAACCTGCTTGTCTACTCCGACAGCCCGGGCAAGCGCGTCGGCCTGATCGACATCACCGACGCCAAGGCGCCGAAGGCTGCCGGCACGGTCTCCTTTGACGGCGAGCCGACCTCGGTCACCATCGCCGGTGCAAAGGCACTCGTCGCGGTCAACACGCGCGAAAGCTTCGTCAAGCCTTCGGGGCTTCTTGCGATCGTCGATCTGGCCTCGAAGAAAGTCGATGCGACCTGCGATCTCGGCGGCCAGCCGGATTCGGTCGCCGTCAACAAGGACCGCACCCTGGCGGCCATCGCCATCGAGAACGAGCGCGACGAGGAAGTGAACGACGGCAAGATCCCGCAGATGCCGGCCGGCGATCTGGTGATCCTGTCCTTGAAGGACGGTGTGGCCGATTGCGGCTCGCTGAAGCGCGTGGCGCTGACCGGTCTTGCGGAAATCGCCGGCGAGGATCCGGAGCCGGAATTTGTTTCCTTCAACGGCAAGGACGAGATCGCCCTGACGCTGCAGGAAAACAACCACATCGTCATCATCGACGGCAAGACGGGAACGGTGAAGACGCATTTCTTCGCCGGCACCGTCGATCTCAAGAACATCGACGCCAAGCGCAACGGCGCGATTGCCTTCAAGGACGAACAGCCGGGCCGCAAGCGCGAGCCGGACGCCGTGAAGTGGCTCGACGACAACCGCATCGTCGTTGCCAACGAAGGTGACTATGAGGGCGGTTCGCGCGGCTTTACGATCTTCGACACCACCGGCAAGGTTCTCTTCGAATCGGGCGCGAGCTTCGAGCACGCGATTGCCGCCATCGGCCACTATCCGGAGAAGCGCTCTTCGGCCAAGGGTGTCGAGCCCGAGGGCCTGGAAGCCGCGAAATTCGGCGAAGACAACCTGTTCTTCGTCCTGTCAGAACGCGCTTCGATCGTCGGCGTCTACAAGGACACCGGTGCCGAGCCTGAGCTTCTGCAGCTCCTGCCGTCGGGCATTTCGCCGGAAGGCGCCGTGGCGATCCCGTCGCGTAACCTCTTTGCAACCGCGAACGAAGTCGACCTCGGCGAGGACGGCGGCGCGCGCTCGCATGTAATGATCTATGAGCGCAGCGAGGGCGAAGCTGCCTATCCGCAGATCCGCTCCGCCGAGAAGGATGGCCTGCCGATCGGCTTCGGCGCGCTCTCGGGCCTCGCTGCCGTTGCCGACAAGCCCGGCTTCCTGCGCGCCGTCAACGATTCGGTCTACTCGTCGCAGCCGACGATCTTCACCATCGACGCCACCCAGAAGCCGGCGCTGATCACCGAAGCGCTCGCCATCACCCGCGATGGCGCCCCGGCGCAGAAGCTCGACATCGAAGGCATCGCCAATGACGGGGAAGGGGGCTTCTGGCTCGCGTCGGAAGGCAATTCCGACAAGCTCTACAGCCACGCGATCTTCCACGTGAACAAGAAGGGCGAGATCAAGAAGGAAATCGCCCTTCCGGAAGCGCTGCGCGCCGGCGAAACCCGCTTCGGCTTCGAAGGCATCACCGTTGTCGGCGAAGGGGACGACCAGACACTGTGGACGGCGGTTCAGCGCGAATGGAAGGATGACGAGAAGGGCTTCGTCAAGCTCGTCGCCTACAACTTGAAAAGCGAGGAGTGGGGCGCCGTGCGCTACCCGCTGGAGAAGGCCGGTGACGGCTGGGTCGGCCTGTCGGAAATCTCCGTTCACGGCAACTACGCCTACATCATCGAGCGCGACAACCTGATCGGCCAGGCAGCCAAGCTGAAGAAGATCTACCGCGTTGCTCTCTCGGAACTGAAGCCGGCCGCCCTCGGTGGCGAACTGCCTGTCGTCAAGAAGGAAGAGGTCCGAGACCTCATTCCGGATCTGAAGGCGCTGAACGGCTATGTCGTCGACAAGGTCGAGGGCTTCACCGTCGACGCCGCCGGCAACGGCTATGTCATCACCGACAATGACGGCGTCGACGATTCCTCGGGCGAAACCCTGTTCTTCTCCATTGGCGCCATCAACGCGATGTAAGCGTTACCGCCCGGAGAAAACGGGAGAGGCCGGGACATGATGTCCCGGCCTCTTTCTGTTTCGGTGCTTGTGATTTGCGACGAGCGGAACCGCGGCTAGCGGGCGATCGCGACCTGTGCTGCCTCTTCGGCCTCATCCTTGCGCTTGCGGATCTCGTCCGTGCGATCGACCAGCTTGCCGACGATATCAAAGAGCGCGTCAAGCTCTTCGTCGTCGAGGGCGGAGAAGATCTCCTCGAGCAGCTGCTTGCGCGGATGCTCTGCGGCTTCCAGTACGACGCGGCCCGTTTCGGTGATCGAGACGATCTTGGCGCGCCGGTCTTCAGGATCGGGCTTGCGCATGACCAAGCGGTCACGCTCCAGGCCGTCGATCGCTTCGGTGACCGTGCGCGGTGCGAAGTTCAGCGCACAGGCGATGTCGGTCGAGCGACAGGGACCGAGCTTGCTGAGGAAGAAGAGGAACTTGCTGCGTGCCAGCGACACGCCTTCCTCGGTCATCGATTCGTTCACCAGCCGGTGAACCCGGTGGTAAAGCTCGAACAGTCTATCGGAAACTTCAAATGTCTTCTTCATGATCGTCGCTGGAATTTCATGAGGTGCCATGTGAAATGGCAGTAACATTAGTGATAGTTACAATTGCCGCCTTTGTCGACACAAACCTCCGGCGTTTCACGGTAACTCCGTCGACGACAAAGAAACGGCCGCCATTTCTGACGGCCGTTTCACTTGGAGCGGCAAGAAATTCTCGCGACAGGCGACCGTTTGCGCGCCGCACGACGTGGCGTCGCCGCAGACCCGCGATCAGGCGGCCCAGCGCGACCCGTTGGTCGATTGGGCGTATCCGTGACCGCCAGCCTCGGCGAGCGAGAAGCGCGCGATCAGCTCGCGCAGACGGCCGGCTTCCTGGGCGAGCGTCGCGCTTGCCGCATTGGCTTCCTCGACCATTGCCGCGTTCTGCTGGGTGACCTGGTCCATCTGGTTGACGGCCATGTTGACCTCAGAGAGCCCGGCGGACTGTTCCTGCGCCGAGACGGCGATCGCGTCCATGTGCTGGTTGATCGTGACGATGAAGCCCTCGATCGTGCGCAGAGCCTCGCCGGTTTCGCGCACGAGACGGACGCCGCTTTCCACTTCGATGGCGGAGTTGCGGATCAGGTCCTTGATCTCCTTGGCCGCGTTGGCCGAGCGCTGGGCAAGCTCGCGCACTTCCTGGGCAACGACGGCGAAGCCCTTGCCGGCGTCACCGGCGCGCGCTGCTTCGACGCCGGCGTTGAGCGCCAGCAGGTTCGTCTGGAACGCAATCTCGTCGATCACGCCGATGATGTTGGAGATCTGGCTCGACGAATGTTCGATGCGGCCCATGGCGTCGACCGCGCCCGAGACGATCGCGCCGGACTTGCGGGCGCTTTCGTTGGCCTGGCCGGCAACGGTGCGAGCCTCGTTGGTGCGCTTCGACGAATTGCCGACATTGACGGTGATCTGGTCGAGTGCAGCAGCGGTCTCTTCCAGCGAGGCCGCCTGCTGCTCGGTCCGGCGCGACAGGTCGTCGGCGCTCTGGCTGACCTCGCGAGCGCCGCTGTCGATGCTACCCGAGGCTGCCGAGACGGCGGCAAGCGTATAGGCAAGCTGGGCGACGGCCTGGTTCAGGTCGTGGCGAAGCTGCTCGAAGTCGGGCGCGAAGGGTTCGTTGAGCTGGAAGGCGAGATCGCCCGAGGCGAGGCGGCGCAGGCCGCTCGCAAGACCGGCGGTCGCTTCCTGAAGGCGGCGCTGGGCTGCTGCTTCTGCTTCCTCGGTGACGCGAACGCGCTCGGCTTCCGCCTTGGCGCGCTGTTCCTGGGCATCGGCCTCGAGGTGCTGATTGGTGATCGCGGCCTGGCGGAAGACCTCGACCGCACGGGCCATCTCGCCGATTTCGTCCTTGCGGGCGCCATAGGGGATGCTGCTGTCGGTGTCGCCTTCGGCAAGGCGCGCCATGGAGCGGGTGATGATCTGGATCGGGCGGGCGATGCCGCGCACGGCATAGAGGATGGCGCCGAGCACGATGACGGCGGCAAGGGCGATGACGGCGATCTCGATCATGCGGATCTGGTCATGCGTCGCCGAGCTTGCGGCAACGGCGGCATCCGCGCCGGCGAGGTTCAGCGCGCGCATTTCCTTGATCGCCTCGTCGACCTTGCCTTCGGTCTCGCGCATCTCGACCTTGAAGACGCTCTGCGCCTTCATGTTCTCGAGGTTGTTGGAGAGCTTGACCATGCCTTCGGCGACGGAGAGATAGGCCTGGTAGGCTGCCCGCACATTGTCGAGCGCTGCCTTGTCGGCATCGGTGACCATCAGGCTCGAATATTCGTCGGCGAGCTTGTTGAAGCCTTCGACGGTCTGGCCGATGACCTTTTCCGCTGCCTTCTTTTCAAACGGCGTCAGGGAAATCAGGTGGCGGGCAAACGCCATGCGCGTATCGGAAAGCTGGGTTTCGAGCGCGCGGGAAAGCGAGACGCGCGGCAGCCAGGTGGTGGCGATCTCGTTGTTGCGCTCGTTCATCATCTTGATGCCGCCGAGAGATGAAACGGCAAGCGCCGTGACGATAACGGCGACCACGAGGAAAAGGGCAATAAGCGTGTGGGAAATCTTGAGCCGTGACATGGTACCCCCGGAAGGACGGCCGTCCGTAAAACTGTACTTGAATTAAGTCATTCCGGCTCTTGATCGTCATGACGGAGCGGATAGCCGAAGCAGGAATCATTCCGGTGCCTGGATGCGCTTGAAACGCAGCCGGCGCAAACCTATCGAACAAGATGTTACAAAAGCCCTAATCGATTAAAGTGAGTATAATCTGATATTTGCAGGTAGCAGCGGGCTGTCGCGGGCGGACGATGTTAACAATTGCAGCCGGCGGCATTTGTATTAGCTTTGCCTTTACTTTCGTGATCTGAAATATGCTTGCGCTGAGGCGGCGCATCTCCCAAGTGGATGACGCGTGGCCGCTGATTGACGGGCGGTGGCGGGACGGCCATGGTCGGCCATGCCCTTCCGCTTTGTCCATACCGCAGACCTGCATCTCGATTCGCCCCTCCGAAGCCTCGCCCTTAGAAACGCCGACCTTGCCGAGATCGTGCGCGGGGCGTCGCGGCAGGCTATGGTCAAGATCGTCGATCTCTGCATCGCGGAAGAGGTCGATGCCCTTCTGATTGCCGGCGACCTCTACGACGGCAGCCAGACATCGATGAACACGGCCCTGTTTCTCGGCCGGGAACTGCGCCGGCTGGATGAACACGGTATCCGCGTCTTCATCATCCGCGGTAATCACGACGCCCAGTCGCAGGTCACCAATGAACTGACCCTGCCGCCATCGGCCCATGTCTTCAAGGGCAGGGCAAAGGCGGTCGTCGCCAAGACGCTGGCAAGCGGTCGCGACGTCTGCGTGCACGGCGTAAGCTTCGCCAGCCCCCATGCGCCCGAAAGTCTGCTTCCGGCATTCCAGCCGCCGGTGCCCGGCGCGGTGAACATCGGCATGCTGCACACCAGCCTCGCAGGGGCCGCAGGTCACGATCTCTATGCGCCCTGCAGCGTCGCCGACCTTGCGGCCCACGGCTTCGATTACTGGGCCCTTGGCCATATTCATCAGCGGCAGGTCCATGCGACAGGCCCCTTCGTCGTGATGGCGGGCATGCCGCAGGGGCGCGACATCAACGAAGTCGGCGTAAAGAGCGTGTCGCTGGTCACGATCGACGACGACGGCCACGTCAGTCTTGCCGAGCGGCCGATCGGCATTGCCAGCTTCGAACGCCTTCGCGTCGACCTGACGGGCCTCACGGAGTGGCGCGACATGCTTGATGCCGTCAGGCAGGCTCTTTCGCGCACATGTGGCGAGATATCGGCACAGAACGTCATCCTGCGACTGATGCTGGCCGGCACGACGCCCCTGGCCTGGCGCCTTCGCCGCGACGCGGACCTGCTGCGGGCGGAGATCGACAACATCGCCGCCGGGATCGCCGGCTGCTGGATCGAGAAGGTCGAGCTGACTTGCGGCAACGTCCGGGCGGAAAAGCCGGGCGCCATGCTCGATCCCGTCGAAGAGTTGGCAACGCTCGTCGAAACCGATGTCTTGCCGGCGCACGGGTTTCGCCAGGACGTGCTGGCAGCCGTGGAGGACATGTTGCAACAGCTTCCGCCCGAGCTTCGCCAATCGCTTGCGCCGGATGAAGAGGCGGTCCAGCGGCTGGCCTTCGAGGCCGGTCGGTCGGGAACGGCCGAGGTGCTTGCCCATCTTCATGGCGGCGGCGCCGGCGAGGGGGCCAACTGATGCGGCTCAACGCACTCGATCTCGTCCGCTACGGCAAGTTCACCGATCGCCGCCTCGACTTCGGTCGCGGGGTGCCCGGCATACCAGACCTGCACATCGTCTACGGCCCGAACGAAGCCGGCAAATCGACCCTTTTCTCCGGTTTCCTGGATCTGCTCTTCGGTATCGAACATTCGAGCCCCTATGGCTTCCTGCATCCATACCCGACGATGCGCGTCGGCGGCACGATCGAAGCCGCCGGCCGCACCGACCGCGCCTTCCGGATCAAGCGAAAGACGAATTCGCTGGTCGGTGCCGACGAGCAGCCCTTGCCCGACAACTTGTTTTCAGGCGTGCTCGGCGCCATCGATCGCGACACCTACCAGATGATGTTCTCGCTCGATGACGAGAGCATCGAGAATGGCGGCGAAGCGATCCTGAAAAGCGAGGGCGAGCTCGGATCGCTGCTGTTTTCCGCAAGCTCGGGCCTGCCGGACAGCACGGCTATACTCACCGCCCTGCGGGCGCAGGCCGACGGCTTCTACCGCCCGCAGGCGCGCAAGCATCAGCTGGCGGAACTCAAAGGCGAGCTCGAGGCCCTGAGGACCGAACGCAACGCGCTCGATATCAATGCGCGCGAATATGCGGCGCTGCGCAAGACGCTGACGCAGGCGCGCGAACGGCACGACGAAGCGATCACGCGTCGGGCCGAGTTGCGGTTGGCGCGGGCTCGCCTGAAAGCCGAGATCGAGGCGCTACCGCATTTCGGCCGGCTGCTTGTCCTCCGCGCGGAACTGGCGAGCGCGCCGCCGCTGCCGGTCCCGCCGGCGGAGTGGGTCAGCGGACTGCCGGCGCTACGACGGCAGGAAGCTGAGATCGAGATCAGGCTGCGGCAAAGCGACAGCGAAATCCAGCATCGCCGCGACGCTCTCGACGAAATGCCGTTCGATAAGGAAGGTCTCTGCCTGATCGAGCGGCTGACTGCGCTTCAGGACACAGCACTTGACGCGCGCTATGTGACAGCGGCGCGCGACATGCCGTCTCGACTGGAGGATCTGGCACGGACCGCGGCGGAAATTCTCGGCTGCCTGTTGCGGCTCGGCGAGCCGGCGGACCGCGACCCAGGGGCGCTCTTATTGCCGGCCGGGACCGCTGCGCAGCTTCAGGATCTCGCCCGCCGGCACTCGGCTCTCGTCGAGCGTCTGGCTTCGGCGCGCCAGGAGCTGCAAAGTTCCGTCGAATCGGATCGGGACGCCGAATGCGAACTGGCCCGGCTCGAAGAGCAGGGTGCCGCGGACGTTACCAGCCTCGCCGAGCGGCTGTCGCTGATGCGGCGCAGTGACTGCGTCCTGCGGAAGCAAGCGGCGCAGCAGGCCATCGACCGGCTGGATGCGGAACTCGCCGACAAGCTCGTGCTGCTGAAGCCCTTTGCCGGGACGGCCGACGATCTGCTCGCGCGCGACGTGCCGTCGCCGGCAACGCTCGAGGCGTGGCGCAAGGCGGCTGCCAGCCAGGAGGAGCGGCATCTGCGTGTTGTCGACCGAATCGCCGCCGAGCAGGAACTGCTGGCGGGTGAGGAGGCGCGGCTGGCTGGGCTGTCCGCTGTCGGTGGCACTATGGACGATGCGTCGGCCATGGCGCTCCGTAAGCGTCGGGACGAAGCGTGGCGCCAGCACAAGGCTGAGCTTGCATGCCAAACGGCCATCGCCTTCGAGCGGGTCATGGGCGAAGACGACGAGCTTACCGCGCGGCGCCTTGCCGAAACGACGCGGCTTGCCGACATGCGCGGCCTGTCGCTGTCGATCGTCGAGCGACGTGCCCGCATCAAGGCGCTGCGCGAACAGGAGCAGCAATCTCTGGCTGATGCGGCAGGGCAGGCGCAGGAGTTGGCAACAGGCGCTTTGGCCTGCGGCTTACCTAACGTCAAAAGCCTGACGCAACTGGAAGCGTGGTTGACCATCCGGCTTGCGGCACTGGAACTGCGCGCGCACTTGCGCGCCGCGCGCCAGGATTTCGATCGCGCACATGTCGAGGAGACCGAAGCGATTGCCGGCCTGCGCGAGGAG
The DNA here is from genome assembly GCF_002007205.1 of Ensifer adhaerens. Taxonomy (GTDB): domain Bacteria; phylum Pseudomonadota; class Alphaproteobacteria; order Rhizobiales; family Rhizobiaceae; genus Ensifer; species Ensifer adhaerens_D. Next base: position 1,495,212 of record NZ_LAZS01000005.1, on the reverse strand, counting down.
CTTGCGGCCATAGACATGGGCGGACGCCTGCCGGAACGGCTCGACAGTCTTCTCCCTGCCGCCGAGCAGGCGGTATCGCAGGCACGCGCCATGGACGGCGCCCGCAGCGCGGCTCGCGAAGCGGCGAAACGGGCGCGAACGGTTCTCGAGAGCCGGCGATCGGCTCTCGACGTTGCGGAAGGCGCCATGGCCGCCTGGAAAGAGCAATGGACGGAGCTTCTTGCGAAAAGCTGGCTGTCCGCGCGCAGCGAGCCTCCGACGCCCGAGCAGATCGGTCCGATGCTTGCGATCCTGCAGGAGCTCGACAAGCTCACGCAGCGCAAGGCCGACCTCGATTATCGCATCGCCGGCATGCGCAAGGACCAGATCGAATTTGACCGCGCTATTGCCGAGCTTGCCTGCGGGGCGACCGCAGATGACACGCTGACGACCTATATGACGCTGAAAGCGCGCGCGGCCGAGGCGCAACGGCTTTCGGATCGCCGTGCAACCTTCCTCGCGGAACTTGCGCGCCTGGAGGACGAGCGGCGTGTCGCTTGCTCCGAACGGGAGCTGCATGCGGCGCGCAGGCGGCTGGTCCTTGAATTCTTCGGTTGCGAAACGCTCGACGAAGCGGCGCAGCTTTTCGAGGCCGGCCGCGAGCAGCAGCGCCTGCGCGAGCGCATCGCCGAATCGGAGGCGGATCTTGCCTCCCGCCTCGGTGTCGCCGAGAGCGAACAGGCTGAGACGTTGCTCGCGGAACTCGATGACACGAAGGTCAGGCTGGAACTGGCGCGGCTGGACGCGGCGCTCGAAGAAAGCGACCGCGACGTCAGCGAACTGCATACGGAGATGCGCGAGAGGGAAAAGGCGCTCGCCGCTGTCGAGGGGGGCGATACGGTCGCCGAGCTCGAACAGAAACGCAGAACGCTGCTGCTCGACATCGAGGGCAAGGCGCTTGCCTATCTGCGGCTCCGCGCAGGCGTCATCGCCGCCGAGACCGCGCTTCGGCTCTTTCGCGAGCGGCATCGCAGCGCGATGATGCGCCGCGCTTCCGAAACCTTCAGCCGGATTAGCGGCGGAGAATATTCCGGCCTGTCGGCGCAATCCGACAAGGGGCAGGAGTTCCTGATCGCCAATGCCTCGGCCGGCGGATCGAAACTTGCCAAGGATCTTTCCAAGGGCACCCGATTCCAACTCTATCTGGCGCTCAGAATCGCCGGCTATCACGAAATCGCTGCGGCGCGCGAATCGCTGCCCTTCATTGCCGACGACATCATGGAGACCTTCGACGACGGGCGTGCCGGCCGCGCGTTCGAGCAGATGGCCGAAATGGCGCGTGTCGGCCAGGTGATCTATCTGACGCACCACGAACATCTTTGCGAGATTGCCCGTGAGGCCTGCCCGACTGTGACAATCCACAGGTTATGATAGGCTCGCGGGCGAGCGAGTGCCCGTTGGCCGTGACGCACTTTCGCGGGGCAGAAGCGACGCAAACGAAAACCGGAGGAACGAGAGATGGACATCATACCCGGTGGATCGAGACCTTCGATGCGCGCTCCGGCGGAGTACTTCACCGGCACGGTGCGGCAGGACCCGGTGATCGAGGCCGCAGACCCGGCGCGCGTCCGCGCCGTCAGCGTCACCTTCGAGCCGGGTGCCCGCACCGCCTGGCACACCCATCCGCTCGGCCAGACCTTGGTCGTGACCGCCGGCCGCGGCCTGGCGCAGACCTGGGGCGGCCCGATCCGTGAGATTCGCGTGGGCGACGTCGTCTGGTTCCCGCCGGGTGAAAAACACTGGCACGGTGCCGCAGCCGATACCGCGATGGTTCACCTCGCCATCCAGGAGGCGCTCGACGGCAAGGCTGTGGATTGGCTGGAGCATGTCAGCGACGAGCAGTACCGCGGGGCATAGGGCGGGTGCGATAGAATTAACTGGCGGACGGTGCGGGCGGCCCGGTTGCTCGTGGGGAGGGGCAGGCGCTGGTCCGGATGGCCGCTGTCCGCACGCAAACAGTCACTCCGCCTGCCAGGCCGTATTCTCGGTTTATGAACAATTCTCGGTTTATGACGGGCACGGCCGCGACGAGGTTCCAGCGCTGCAGGATCGCCGTCTTAATCGAAAATTTGGGAAGAGAAGGAAAAATGGTGGGCGATGAGAGACTCGAACTCCCGACATCCTCGGTGTAAACGAGGCGCTCTACCAACTGAGCTAATCGCCCTTCCGCGTTTGGACCGGTTCAGTCCGCCGCGTCGGTGGCCGTGATCTAGGCGTAACCGAAAAAAACCGCAAGAGCATTTGTATCGTTTTTATGATTTTTTTTGCGAGCGCGAGCGCGATGTCCCAAATTGCCGGGGTTTCTGGCTGTGGACAAGAAAGCGTCTCTTCGGCTGTCGCCGTGGCAGGGAAGGGCGCGGAATGGAATCGCCGAGCGAGATCGCCGCGCGTCATAGGAAGGGACAATCGGATTGGAGATGCGGCTGCGTCCCGTGAATGAACCGGGCCTGCCGGACTTTGTCGTCTTGCTGCCCTGTGGATCAATTTTCATTCCGTCACGGATTTGTCTTCAAACACGCTTGACACCCCAAGGCGAACCGCTTAGTTAGCCGCTCATCGAACGGCGCTGCTGCTCGATGCGGGGCGGAAACGTCCCAACCAAGTCAAGATGATGCGGGTGTAGCTCAGTCGGTTAGAGTGCCGGCCTGTCACGCCGGAGGTCGCGGGTTCGAGCCCCGTCACTCGCGCCACTCTTGATCTGGTCCTGCCTAGGCATTCTCAGGAAGCGCCGATGGTGGTAATAATGATCGTTCACGGTCATAGTGCGCGGGTGTAGCTCAGTCGGTTAGAGTGCCGGCCTGTCACGCCGGAGGTCGCGGGTTCGAGCCCCGTCACTCGCGCCATTTCTTCTCTCCGATACCAGTTTTTGCGTTTCGCGCGGGGGCGCCAATTGTGCGCTGCGGCAATCTGTCTCGCGCCCGTTTGTTTTACGGTAAAGTGCATGCCGGCCCGCAATTCCGCGCTTTGTCACGCCCGCCTGTTTGTTCCTGTGTCGCGAACCGGTTTAAATGGCCCCTCAAGGCTTGCGCGAGGGCGCGGGCTGCGCTAACCACTCCGGCGTTGCAACATATTTTTCGGCCTGCGAGATTTGTTGATCTGGCGCTCTCCCATGCGCCCTCCCGCAGGCAGGGACGGATAACAATGACTGAACTTCTCGGTTCCTACGTTCCGATCGCGATTTTCATTGGAATCGCATTGGTGATCGGCTTGGCGCTTCTGATTGCTCCCTTCGCCGTCGCCTTCAAGGCTCCTGATTCGGAAAAGCTGTCGGCCTACGAGTGCGGCTTCAATGCGTTCGACGACGCCCGCATGAAGTTCGACATCCGCTTCTACCTCGTGTCGATCCTCTTCATCATCTTCGACCTCGAAGTTGCCTTCCTCTTCCCCTGGGCGGTCTCGTTCCATGAGTTGGGCTGGTTCGGTTTCTGGTCGATGATGGTCTTCCTCGGCGTGCTGACGATCGGCTTTATCTATGAATGGAAGAAGGGAGCGCTGGAATGGAACTGACCTCCGGCACCACGCTCGTTGCGCCCAAGCCGAAGGGGATCATCGATCCCTCGACCGGCAAGCCGATCGGCAGCAATGACGCATTCTTCGGCGAGATCAACAATGAACTCGCCGACAAGGGCTTTCTCGTCACCTCGACCGACGAGCTCATCAACTGGGCCCGTACCGGCTCGCTGATGTGGATGACCTTCGGTCTCGCCTGCTGCGCGGTCGAGATGATGCAGATGTCCATGCCGCGTTACGACGCCGAGCGCTTCGGCTTCGCGCCCCGCGCCTCGCCGCGCCAGTCCGACGTCATGATTGTCGCCGGCACGCTGACCAACAAGATGGCGCCCGCGCTCCGCAAGGTCTATGACCAGATGCCGGAACCGCGTTACGTCATTTCGATGGGCTCCTGCGCCAACGGTGGCGGCTACTACCACTATTCCTATTCCGTCGTTCGCGGCTGCGACCGCGTCGTTCCCGTCGACATCTACGTGCCAGGCTGTCCTCCCACGGCAGAAGCGCTGCTTTACGGCGTGCTCCTGCTGCAGAAGAAGATCCGCCGGACCGGCACGATCGAGCGCTAAGGGCAGGGGGTTTTGATATGAGTGAAGCCCTGAACGAGCTTGCGTCCTACCTGCGCGAAACGCGCGGTGCGCTGATCTCCGACGCGTCGCTGGCCTATGGCGAGCTGACGCTGACGACGACGTCTGCCAACCTCATCGCGCTGCTGACTTTCCTGCGCGACGACGTGCAATGCGCCTTCGTCAACTTCGTCGACGTCTGCGGCGTCGACTGGCCGCAGCGGCCGGACCGTTTCGACGTCGTCTACCACCTCTTGTCGCCGCGCCAGAACCTGCGCGTGCGCGTCAAGGTTTCGACCGGCGAGAACGAGCCGGTGCCGTCGGCAACGCCGGTCTATCCTGGCGCCGATTGGTTCGAGCGCGAAGCCTACGACATGTACGGCATCCTGTTTACCGGCCATCCGGACCTGCGCCGCATCCTGACGGACTACGGTTTTGAAGGACATCCGCTGCGCAAGGACTTCCCGGTCACCGGTTTTGTCGAAGTGCGTTACGACGACGAAGCCAAGCGCGTCGTCTACGAACCCGTCGAGCTGAAGCAGGAATTCCGCAACTTCGACTTCCTCTCTCCCTGGGAAGGCACGGATTACGTGTTGCCCGGCGACGAGAAGGCGAAAGCACGGTGAGACTAAGTGGTCCGCGGTAGCCGCCAAGCGGCTGCCGTCCGGCCTGGAGCAATCGGTATGACCGAACACAACGTCCGCAACTTCAACATCAACTTTGGTCCGCAGCATCCGGCGGCGCACGGCGTTCTTCGTCTGGTGCTCGAGCTTGATGGCGAAATCGTCGAGCGCGTCGATCCGCATATCGGCCTGCTGCATCGCGGCACCGAAAAGCTGATCGAGACCAAGACCTACCTGCAGGCCGTGCCCTATTTCGACCGCCTCGACTACGTGGCGCCCATGAACCAAGAGCACGCTTTCGCGCTTGCGGTCGAAAAGCTGACGGGCACCGAGGTGCCGATCCGCGGCCAGTTGATCCGCGTTCTCTATTCGGAAATCGGCCGCATCCTCTCGCACCTTCTGAACGTCACGACGCAGGCCATGGACGTCGGCGCGCTTACGCCCCCGCTCTGGGGCTTCGAAGAGCGCGAAAAGCTGATGGTATTCTATGAGCGCGCCTGCGGCGCGCGCATGCACTCGGCCTATTTCCGTCCGGGCGGCGTCCACCAGGACCTGCCGCACGAACTGGTCGAAGACATCGGCAAGTGGATCGATCCGTTCCTGAAGACCGTCGACGATATCGACGAACTTCTGACCGGCAACCGTATCTTCAAGCAGCGCAACGTCGATATCGGCGTCGTCAAGCTCGACGACGCCTGGGCTTGGGGCTTCTCGGGCGTGATGGTGCGCGGCTCGGGCGCTGCCTGGGACCTACGTCGCTCGCAGCCCTACGAGTGCTACTCGGATATGGAATTCGACATCCCGATCGGCAAGAACGGCGACTGCTTCGACCGCTATCTGATCCGCATGATCGAAATGCGCCAGTCGGCGCGCATCATGCGCCAGTGCGTCGATCGCCTGCTCGGCGACGCGAAGGTCGGCCCGGTTTCGTCGCTCGACGGCAAGATCGTTCCGCCCAAGCGCGGCGAGATGAAGCGTTCGATGGAAGCGCTGATCCACCACTTCAAGCTCTACACCGAAGGCTATCACGTGCCGGCCGGCGAAGTTTACACCGCCGTCGAAGCGCCGAAGGGCGAGTTCGGCGTCTATCTCGTCTCCGACGGCACCAACAAGCCCTATCGCTGCAAGATCCGTGCCCCGGGTTACGCGCATCTCCAGGCGATGGATTTCCTCTGTCGGGGACACCAGCTTGCCGACGTTTCGGCCGTGCTGGGCTCCCTCGATATCGTGTTCGGTGAGGTGGACCGCTGATGCGTCTCGCGCCCCTGGCCACGCTCGCTCTTCTCGCGCTCGCATCGGCCGCTCCCGCACAGGAGCAGGTCGATACCGGCACGACGTCGGGCGGCATGCGCGGGGGCTCGATGGCAGATCTCGTTGCCAAGGGCTACGAGATCAAGGCCGCGGTCGCCAATGGCACGCGCTACATCGTATTTTTGCAGAAAGACCAGTCAGCCTATGCCTGTGAATTCGTCTCGGTGACGAAATCGCGGTGCGGTTCGATTAACTGATAAGGTGTCCACTAGAATGTCCGTTCGTCGACTAGCCGAAGACACCGTCCAGCCAGCGAGCTTTGCCTTCAGCAAGGAGAACGCCGCCTGGGCGAAGGAAACGATCAATAAGTACCCCAAGGGTCGTGAGCAGTCTGCCGTCATCCCGTTGTTGATGCGCGCTCAGGACCAGGACGGCTGGGTCACGAAGGCCGCCATCGAGTCAATCGCTGACATGCTTGGCATGCCGTACATCCGCGCGCTCGAAGTTGCGACCTTCTATACCCAGTTCCAGTTGAAGCCGGTCGGCACGCGTGCCCACATTCAGGTCTGCGGCACGACGCCCTGCATGCTGCGCGGCGCCGAAGACCTGATCAAGGTCTGCAAGAGCAAGATCGCGCATGACCCCTTCACCCTCAACGAGAGCGGTACGCTCTCCTGGGAAGAAGTCGAATGTCAGGGCGCCTGCGTCAACGCGCCGATGGTCATGATCTTCAAGGACACCTTCGAAGACCTGACGCCCGAGCAGCTCGAGCAGATCATCGACCGTTTCGAAGCAGGCAAGGGTGCTGAAGTCACCCCCGGTCCGCAGATCGATCGCATCTATTCGGCTCCGGAAGGCGGCCCGACGACCCTGATGCTGGTGGATGCGGCTCCGGCAAAGACGACCGCGACGCCAAAGAAGGCGAGCGCCGAGCCGGCGGTTTCTGTTCCGCCGTCGAATGCCGGCCGTGCCAAGACCGCTGCGACCGAGACCAATGCGTCTCTGAAGACGCCGGCGACGGCAAAGGCGGAAGCTGCTGCCAATGCCAAGATCGAAGGCGACACCGTCGACAAGTCGAAGCCTGCCAAGACGGCCGCCGTGTCCGGCAAGCCGTCGCTTGAGGACAAGAACCGTCCGGCCGGCATCGAAAAGCCGGCGGCAGTCGACGACCTCAAGCTGATCTCGGGCGTCGGTCCGAAGATCGAGGGCACGCTGAACGAACTGGGTATCTACACCTACGCGCAAGTTGCTTCGTGGAAGAAGGCGGAGCGCGAGTGGGTTGACGGATACCTGAATTTCAAGGGCCGCATCGAACGCGACGACTGGGTCAAGCAGGCCAAGGCGCTCGCCAAGGGCGGCGAAGCCGAATACATCAAGGTCTTCGGCAAGAAGCCGCGGTAAAGAGGTGAATTATGCTCAGAGATGAAGACCGCATCTTTACCAACATCTACGGCCTCAAGGACAAGTCCCTGAAGGGCGCCATGGCGCGCGGCCACTGGGACGGTACCAAGCAGCTGCTCGAAAAGGGCCGAGACTGGATCGTCAACGAAGTGAAGGCCTCCGGCCTTCGCGGCCGTGGCGGCGCCGGCTTCCCGACGGGCCTCAAGTGGTCCTTCATGCCGAAGGAAAGCGACGGCCGTCCGCACTATCTCGTCGTCAACGCCGACGAGTCCGAGCCCGGCACCTGCAAGGACCGTGACATCATGCGTCACGATCCGCACACGCTGATCGAAGGCTGCGTCGTTGCCAGCTTCGCCATGGGCGCCCATGTCGCCTATATCTACGTCCGCGGTGAATTCGTCCGCGAGCGTGAGGCGCTGCAGGCGGCAATCGACGAGTGCTACGAATACGGCCTGCTCGGCAAGAACAACAAGCTCGGCTACGACATCGACATCTACGTGCACCATGGTGCCGGCGCCTATATCTGTGGCGAAGAGACGGCGCTGCTCGAAAGCCTGGAAGGCAAGAAGGGCCAGCCGCGCCTGAAGCCGCCCTTCCCGGCGAACATGGGCCTCTACGGTTGCCCGACGACCGTCAACAACGTCGAGTCGATCGCGGTCACCCCGACGATCCTGCGTCGCGGCGCCGGCTGGTACACGAGCTTCGGTCGCCCGAACAACCACGGCACCAAGCTCTATTCGGTCTCCGGTCACGTCAATCGCCCGTGCACGGTCGAAGACGCGATGTCGATCCCGTTCCATGAGCTGATCGAAAAGCACTGTGGCGGTATCCGCGGCGGCTGGGACAACCTGCTCGCCGTCATTCCAGGCGGTTCGTCCGTTCCCTGCGTGCCCGGCGCGCAGATGAAGGACGCCATCATGGACTTCGACGGTCTGCGCGAGGTCGGTTCCAGCCTTGGAACCGCCGCCGTCATCGTGATGGACAGGTCAACGGACATCATCAAGGCGATCTGGCGCCTCTCGGCCTTCTACAAGCATGAGAGCTGCGGCCAGTGCACGCCGTGCCGCGAAGGCACCGGCTGGATGATGCGCGTGATGGAACGCATGGTTCAGGGCCGCGCCCAGAAGCGCGAGATCGACATGCTGTTCGACGTCACCAAGCAGGTGGAAGGCCACACGATCTGCGCGCTCGGCGACGCGGCCGCCTGGCCGATCCAGGGCCTGATCAAGCATTTCCGTCCGGAAATGGAAAAGCGCATCGACGAATATACGCGCAATGCGTCGTCGCATGGCGCGGTTCTGGAAGCGGCGGAGTAAGGCACGATGGCCGGCGCACGCGAAGAGGGACAGATGAAGGGACAGGCCGAAGCAGGCATTCCGTTCGCACGTCCGCTTGGCGGCGATCCGGCCGATCCGTTCGGCATGGCGGAATGGATGAAGAACCTGCCGCGGATGCCGCTGCATCCGCTGATGGTTCACCCGGCGGCCGTGGTTGCCGCCGCAACCGCGATCGGCTTCGGCCTCACGACCCAGATTGCCGGTGCCATGATCGGCGCGATGCAGAGTGCGGTCGAGGCGGCTCAGAAGCGGGCGGAGCCCGAAGCTTCTGGTGTTGCGGCGGCAGTTGTCGCCACGACGATGCCAGCCGAAGCAAAACTGGAACCTGTGGCTAAGCCGTCAGCGCCTGCCAAGGGGGCTGCAGCAAAGCCGGTGGTTGAGAAAGTTGCCGCCGAAAAGGTGGTCAAGGTTCGCGCGCCGCGCGCCAAGGCGAAAGCCGCCGACGACCTCAAGCGGATCTCCGGCATCGGCCCGAAGCTCGAGCAGGTGCTGAACGTGAAGGGCATCAGCGGTTTTGCCGACATCGCCGGCTGGAGCGAGGCGGACGTTGCCCGCTTCGACGACGAACTCGGCTTCGGTGGGCGGATCAAGCGGGACGATTGGGTTGGACAGGCCAAGGCGCTGAAAGGCGCTTGAGAGAATGGGGGCGGGGACCGGAGACGGCCATCGCCCGCAAGCAGCAAGGCTGTGTTGGAATTGTCCGTCGCCGGAAGGCCGACGGACGGAAGACAGGATTGAGTACGAAGATGGCAAAGCTGAAAGTCGACGGAAAAGAGATCGAGGTACCGGATCATTTCACGCTGCTTCAGGCGTGCGAAGAGGCCGGAGCCGAAGTTCCGCGCTTCTGTTTCCACGAGCGGCTTTCGGTCGCCGGTAACTGCCGCATGTGTCTGGTCGAGGTGAAGGGAGGGCCACCCAAGCCCGCCGCTTCCTGCGCCATGGGCGTGCGCGACCTTCGTCCGGGCCCGAACGGCGAAGCGCCGGAAGTCTTCACGACCACGCCGATGGTCAAGAAGGCACGCGAAGGCGTGATGGAATTCCTGCTGATCAACCATCCGCTCGACTGCCCGATCTGTGACCAGGGCGGCGAATGCGACCTGCAGGACCAGGCGATGGCCTTCGGCATCGACAGTTCGCGCTACCAGGAAAACAAGCGCGCCGTTGAAGACAAGTATATCGGCCCGCTCGTCAAGACCGTGATGAACCGCTGCATTCACTGCACGCGCTGCGTCCGCTTCACGACCGAAGTCGCCGGCATTGCCGAGCTTGGCCTGATCGGCCGCGGTGAAGACGCCGAAATCACCACCTATCTCGAACAGGCGATGACCTCGGAACTGCAGGGCAACGTCGTTGACCTCTGCCCGGTCGGCGCGTTGACCTCGAAGCCGTTTGCCTTCACCGCCCGTCCGTGGGAACTGAACAAGACCGAATCCATCGACGTGATGGACGCGCTCGGTTCGGCGATCCGCGTCGATACCCGCGGCCGCGAAGTCATGCGCATCATGCCGCGCGTCAATGAGGACATCAACGAAGAGTGGATCTCCGACAAGAGCCGCTTCATCTGGGATGGCCTGAAGACGCAGCGCCTCGATCGCCCTTACGTCAAGAAGGACGGCCGACTGCAGCCGGCGACCTGGGGCGAAGCCTTCCAGGCGGTCAAGGCGGCCGTTGCTGCCACCTCCGGCGACAAGATCGGCGCCATTGCCGGTGACCTCGCTTCGGTCGAAGAAATGTACGCGCTGAAGAGCCTGATCGCAGCGCTCGGCTCCGAAAGCGTCGACTGCCGCCAGGACGGTGCAGCACTCGATCCTTCGCTCGGTCGCGCCAGCTACCTGTTCAACCCGACCATCGCCGGCATCGAAAGCGCTGACGCGCTGCTGATCATCGGTTCCAACCCGCGCTTCGAGGCTTCCGTCCTCAACGCCCGTATCCGCAAGCGCTACCGCATGGGCAACTTCCCGATTGCCGTGATCGGCGAGCCGGGCGAACTGCGCTACGAATACGAATATCTCGGCGCCGGCACCGAAACGCTTGCCGAACTCGTCTCCGGCAAGGGCAAGTTTGCAGCGACCTTGAAGAAGGCGCAGCGCCCGATGATCCTCATTGGTCAGGGTGCGATCGCAGGGGAGGGCGGTTCGGCCGTTCTCGCCGCCGCTGCCAAGCTCGCAGGCACCGTCGGTGCGGCCACCGCTGAGTGGAACGGTTTTGCCGTTCTGCACACGGCCGCTTCCCGCGTCGGTGGTCTGGACCTCGGCTTCGTTCCGGGTGCGAACGGCAAGTCGGCGGCTGAAATGGTTTCCGCTTCTGACGTTCTCTTCCTGCTTGGTGCCGACGAGATCGATCTCGCAGCACGCAAGTCCGGCTTCACGGTCTATATCGGCTCGCACGGCGACAACGGCGCGCATGCCGCCGACGTCATCCTGCCGGGCGCGACCTATACGGAAAAGTCCGGTACCTGGGTCAACACCGAAGGCCGCGTTCAGGTCGGCAACCGCGCCGGCTTCGCACCGGGCGACGCACGCGAGGACTGGGCGATCATCCGCGCGCTCTCCGACGTTCTCGGTAAGAAGCTGCCCTTTGATTCGCTTGGCGAATTGCGTTCGAAGCTCTATGCGGCCCACCCGCATTTCGCCGATATCGACGCGATCGCGGCCGGCAACGGCGACGAAATTGCCGCACTTGGCCAAAAAGCCGGTGAGATGGGCAAATCCGTGTTTGCGTCTCCGGTCAAAGACTTCTATTTGACGAACCCGATAGCGCGCGCATCCGCCGTCATGGCCGAATGCTCGGCTTTGGCACGCAACAATTTCAAAGCTGCGGCGGAATGAGCGCGAGGGAATAGAGTATCATGGACGCTTTCGTTTCGACCTATGTCTGGCCCGCGATCATCATGGTCGCCCAGTCGCTGCTGCTCCTGGTCGCGCTGCTGCTTTTCATCGCCTACATCCTGCTCGCCGACCGTAAGATCTGGGCTGCAGTTCAGCTCCGCCGTGGTCCGAATGTGGTGGGCCCCTGGGGACTTTTCCAGTCCTTCGCCGACCTTTTGAAGTTCGTCTTCAAGGAGCCGGTTATCCCGGCTGGCGCCAACAAGGCAATCTTCCTGCTTGCCCCGCTCGTCTCCGTGACACTGGCGCTCGCCGCCTGGGCGGTGATCCCGCTCAACGCCGGATGGGTGATCGCGAACATCAACGTCGGCATCCTCTTCGTGTTCGCCATATCTTCTCTTGAAGTTTATGGCATCATCATGGGCGGCTGGGCGTCGAACTCCAAATATCCCTTCCTCGGCGCGCTTCGCTCCGCAGCACAGATGGTCTCCTACGAAGTCTCGATCGGCTTCGTCATCGTCACCGTTCTGCTCTGCGTCGGCTCGCTGAACCTGACGGACATCGTCAACGCGCAGTCGAGCGGCATCGGCACCAACCTCGGCCTGCCGGCGTCGTTCCTCGACTGGCACTGGCTGGCGCTGTTCCCGATGTTCATCGTGTTCTTCATTTCGGCGCTGGCCGAAACGAACCGCCCGCCTTTCGATCTGCCCGAAGCGGAATCCGAACTCGTCGCCGGCTTCATGGTCGAGTACGGCTCCACGCCCTACATGATGTTCATGCTCGGCGAATATGCCGCCATCTGCCTGATGTGCGCGCTGACGACGATCCTGTTCCTCGGCGGCTGGCTGCCTCCGGTCGACGTCTGGTTCCTCAACTGGGTCCCCGGCATCATCTGGTTCGTTCTCAAGGCCTCCTTCGTGTTCTTCATGTTCGCGATGGTGAAGGCTTTCGTGCCGCGTTACCGCTACGACCAGCTGATGCGTCTCGGCTGGAAGGTCTTCCTGCCGATCTCCCTCGCAATGGTCGTGATCACTGCATTCGTTCTCAAGCTGACGGGAGCCGCATGACGATGGCTCACGTTTGGCAGCATACCGCCGGTCGCTCCCAGGCCGGCAACTCTGGAGGTAAATGATGGCCGGTCTTTCGCAAGCCGTCAGCTCGCTGTTCCTGAAGGAATTCGTCGGCGCTTTCTTTCTGTCGATGCGCTATTTCTTCAAACCGAAGGCGACGTTGAACTACCCCTTCGAAAAGGGGCCGGTCAGCCCGCGCTTCCGTGGCGAACATGCCCTGCGCCGTTATCCGAACGGCGAAGAGCGCTGCATTGCCTGCAAGCTGTGCGAGGCAATCTGTCCTGCACAGGCCATCACCATCGAAGCCGGCCCGCGCCGCAACGACGGCACCCGCCGTACGGTGCGCTACGACATCGACATGGTGAAGTGCATCTATTGCGGTTTCTGCCAGGAAGCCTGTCCGGTCGATGCCATCGTCGAGGGCCCGAACTTCGAATTCGCCACCGAGACGCGCGAAGAGCTTTACTACGACAAGGACAAGCTCCTCGCCAACGGCGACCGTTGGGAACGGGAAATCGCACGCAACATCGCAATGGACTCGCCCTATCGCTGAGGCCAGAGCGTAGCGCCGCCCCGGGGAGGGCGGTGCATGTGACATAGGTTTGGGCAACGGCCGGACGCGTGTCCGGCTTTGCCTGTGGAGTGGGGCCAGAAGCGCCTCACGCCGTGCAAGACGAAGAAGGCACCGATCATGGGTCTGCAGGTTCTTTTTTTCTATCTCTTTGCCTTCATCGCGGTGGCGTCGGCATTCATGGTCATTGCGGCCAGGAACCCGGTTTATTCGGTTCTGTTCCTGATCCTGACCTTCTTTAACTCGGCAGGCCTGTTCCTGCTGACCGGCGCCGAATTCCTCGCGATGATCCTGCTGGTCGTTTATGTCGGCGCGGTCGCGGTGCTCTTCCTGTTCGTGGTCATGATGCTCGACATCGACTTCGCGGAACTGCGCGCCGGCGTGCTCGAATATGCCCCGATTGGCGCGCTGATCGGCCTGATCCTCGCAGCCGAGCTCATCATCGTGGTTGGCGGCGCGACGTTCTCGCCGGAAATCGCCAAGGCGGTATCGATGCCGATCCCGGCCGTCACCGAACGGACGAACACGGCAGCCCTCGGCGACGTGCTCTATACCCACTACGTCTACTTCTTCCAGATCGCCGGCCTGGTCCTGCTCGTCGCCATGATCGGCGCTATCGTGCTGACGCTGCGCCATCGCGAAAACATCAAGCGCCAGAACATCCCGCAGCAGGTTGCCCGCACGCCCGAGACCGCCGTCGAGGTGGTCACGGTCAAGCCCGGCCAGGGCATCTAAGTCGGACGCGAGATCGAGGAACAATAAAATGGAAATCGGAATTTCCCACTATCTCACCGTCAGCGCCATCCTGTTCACGCTGGGCGTCTTCGGCATCTTCCTGAACCGGAAGAACGTCATCGTCATCCTGATGTCGGTCGAACTCATTCTTCTCGCGGTCAACATCAACATGGTCGCCTTCTCGGCGTTCCTGAACGATATCACGGGCCAGGTGTTTGCCCTGTTCATCCTGACCGTCGCGGCTGCGGAAGCGGCCATCGGACTTGCAATTCTCGTCGTCTTCTACCGCAACCGCGGCTCGATCGCTGTTGAAGACGTCAACATGATGAAGGGCTGATTGGGCTATGGATACCATCATCAAGGCTATCGTCTTCCTGCCTTTGATCGGCTTTCTGATTGCCGGCCTCTTCGGTAGTTCGATCGGCGCCAAGGCATCGGAATATGTCACTAGCGGTCTGATGATCATCGCCGCTGCGCTCTCCTGGTACGTCTTCTTCGACGTCGCCATGGGCCACCAGGAAATGATCAAGGTTTCGGTGCTGCGCTGGATCCAGTCCGGCACCTTCGATGTCGAATGGGCGTTCCGCGTCGATACGCTGACATCGGTCATGTTCGTCGTCGTCAATACGGTGTCGACGCTCGTGCATGTCTATTCGATCGGATACATGCACCATGATCCGCATCGTCCGCGCTTCTTCGCCTACCTGTCGCTCTTCACCTTCGCGATGTTGATGCTGATCACGTCGGATAACCTCGTGCAGATGTTCTTCGGCTGGGAAGGCGTGGGTCTCGCGTCCTACCTGCTCATCGGCTTCTGGTACAAGAAGCCGTCGGCCAACGCCGCTGCGATGAAGGCCTTCATCGTCAACCGCGTCGGCGACTTCGGCTTCGCGCTCGGCATCTTCCTCGTCTTCGTGCTTTTCGGCTCGGTCAACCTGGAAACGATCTTCGCTGCAGCCAAGACCTATCTGCCGGCAGAAGGTGCCGCAGCAGGGGAGGCGGTCGTCACGCTGTTCGGCATGCACCTCGACAAGGCTGATGCCATCACCGCCGCATCGCTGCTGCTCTTCATGGGCGCGATGGGCAAGTCGGCGCAGTTCCTGCTGCACACCTGGCTTCCGGACGCGATGGAAGGCCCGACCCCGGTCTCGGCCCTGATCCATGCGGCAACCATGGTCACCGCCGGCGTCTTCCTCGTCGCCCGCATGTCGCCGGTCTTCGAACTGTCGCCGGACGCGCTGACCGTCGTTACGATCATCGGTGCGATCACCGCCTTCTTCGCCGCGACCGTCGGTCTCGTCCAGAACGACATCAAGCGCGTCATCGCCTATTCGACCTGCTCGCAGCTCGGCTACATGTTCGTCGCACTCGGCGTCGGCGCCTATGGCGCGGCCATCTTCCACCTGTTCACGCACGCCTTCTTCAAGGCCCTGCTGTTCTTGGGTGCCGGTTCGGTCATCCACGCCGTCGATGGCGAGCAGGACATGCGTTACATGGGCGGCCTCAGGAAGCACATTCCTGTCACCTACTGGATGATGTTCATCGGCACGATCGCTCTGACGGGCGTCGGCATTCCGGGCACGATCATCGGTACCGCGGGCTTCTTCTCGAAGGACGCAATCATCGAATCCGCCTATGCCGCGCATAGCTCGGTTTCCGGCTTCGCCTATGCACTGCTCGTTGTCGCCGCGCTGTTCACGAGCTTCTATTCGTGGCGCCTGACCTTCATGACCTTCCATGGCAAGCCCCGCGCGTCCTCGGATGTCATGCATCACGTCCATGAATCGCCGCAGGTCATGCTGGTGCCGCTCTATATCCTCGGCGTCGGCGCACTGGTCGCGGGCTTCATCTTCCACGATTACTTCTTCGGCCATCACTATGCCGAGTTCTGGAAGGGTGCGCTGTTCACCTCGGCGGAAAACGAAGTTCTCGAGACCTATCACGACGTTCCGAAGTGGGTTAAGTGGAGCCCGTTCTGCGCCATGGCGCTTGGCCTCTTCACCGCCTGGTACATGTATATCCGCCGGCCGGAGCTGCCGAAGTATCTGGCAGAGCAGCACCGTGGCCTCTACCAGTTCCTGCTCAATAAGTGGTACTTCGACGAGCTCTACGACGTCCTGTTCGTACGCTCGGCCAAGTGGCTCGGCACCTTCCTGTGGAAGGAAGGCGACGGTCGCGTGATCGACGGCTACGGCCCGAACGGCATTGCCGCGCGCGTGCTCAACGTCACTGACCGCGTTGTCCGCCTGCAGACTGGTTACCTCTATCACTACGCGTTCGCGATGCTGATCGGCATTGCCGCGCTTGTTACTTGGATGATGTTCAGGAGTTCCTTCTGATGACCGATTGGCCCGTACTTTCCGCGGTCACCTTCATGCCGCTCGTCGGCGTCCTGCTTCTCTTGCTCACAAGGGAAGACAGCGCCTACGGCCGCCGGAACATCCTGAACGTTTCGCTGCTGACGACGATCTTGACCTTCGCCGTGTCGGTCTACATCTGGTACCAGTTCGATTCCTCGAACCCGGGCTTCCAGATGATCGAGAAGCACGAGTGGCTCGGCACCGGCATTTCCTACCATCTCGGTATCGATGGCATCTCGATGCTGTTCGTGGTGCTCTCGGCCTTCCTCATGCCGTTCTGCGTGCTGGCGAGTTGGCTGTCGATCGAGAAGCGGCTGAAGGCCTACATGATCGCGTTCCTGGTTCTGGAAACGTTCATGATCGGCGTCTTCGTGTCGCTCGATATCGTGCTCTTCTACGTTTTCTTCGAAGCCGGCCTCATCCCGATGTTCCTCATCATCGGTGTCTGGGGCGGCAAGGACCGCGTCTACGCCAGCTACAAGTTCTTCCTTTACACGCTGCTCGGCTCAGTGCTGATGCTGCTCGCGATCATGGCAATGTACTGGCAGGCCGGTACGACCGACATCACGCAACTGCTGGCCTATAACTTCCCGCGCCAGATGCAGACCTGGCTGTGGCTCGCCTTCTTCGCCTCCTTTGCGGTGAAGATGCCGATGTGGCCGGTCCATACCTGGCTTCCGGACGCGCACGTTCAGGCGCCGACGGCGGGCTCGGTCATTCTGGCCGGCGTTCTCCTGAAGCTCGGCGGCTACGGCTTCCTGCGCTTCTCGCTGCCGATGTTCCCACTGGCATCCGATTACTTCGCGCCGTTCGTCTTCACGCTTTCGGTCGTCGCCATCATCTACACCTCGCTGGTGGCACTGATGCAGACCGACATCAAGAAGCTGATCGCCTATTCGTCCGTTGCGCACATGGGCTACGTGACGATGGGTATCTTTGCCGCCAACGTTCAGGGCGTGCAGGGTGCGATCTTCCAGATGCTGTCGCACGGCATCGTCTCGGGCGCGCTCTTCCTTTGCGTCGGCGTTGTCTACGACCGCCTGCACACCCGCGAAATCGCGGCCTATGGCGGCCTCGTCAACAACATGCCGAAATATGCCGTCGCCTTCATGGTGTTCACCATGGCGAACGTCGGCCTGCCGGGCACGTCCAGCTTCGTTGGTGAAGTGCTGACCCTGGTCGGCGCGTTCCGCGCCAACACCTGGGTTGCGCTCTTTGCGACCTCCGGCGTGATCCTGTCGGCAGCCTACGCGCTCTGGCTCTACCGCCGGGTCGTATTCGGCGCGCTGGAAAAGGAAAGCCTGAAGACGCTGCTCGACCTGTCGCCGCGCGAAAAGGCCATCCTTTATCCGCTGGTGATCCTGACGATCTTCTTCGGCGTCTACCCGGCACCGATCTTCGATGCGACCGCGGCCTCCGTGGATCTGCTCGTCAACAACTACTCCGCAGCCCTGCAGGCAGCGCAAAACGTTGCGCTTTCGGTGCAATGACCACAGGACGTGATTGGACATGACTGCTGAAACCCTCCTTGCAAGCCTGCAACTCTCGATCCCCGAGCTGATCCTCGCGGTCGGCGCGATGGCCTTGCTGATGATTGGCGTGTTTTCCGGCGAGAAGTCGGCGTCGACGGTCACCGGTCTTGCGGTTGCCGTCCTGATCATCGCCGGCCTCTGGCTCGTTCTGAAAACCGGCGAAGGCGAAGCCTATGGCGGCGCCTTCCTGTCGGATCCCTTCGCCAAGTTCATGAAGGTTCTGGCCCTGATCGGCTCCATCACCGCCCTGGTGATGACGGTCGGCCATGCGCGCTCCGCCCAGATCGACCGTTTCGAGTTCCCGGTGCTGCTGGTGCTGGCGACGCTCGGCATGCTCTTGATGATCTCCGCCAACGACATGATCTCGCTTTATCTGTCGCTGGAACTGCAGTCGCTCGCTCTCTATGTCGTCGCTGCGATCAACCGCGACAGCGTCCGCTCGACGGAAGCCGGCCTCAAGTACTTCGTCCTCGGTGCGCTTTCTTCGGGCATGCTGCTTTATGGCATGTCGCTGATCTACGGTTTCACCGGCCACACCGGCTTCACCCAGATCGCCGCTGCGCTGACGGCTGAAGGCCGCTCGCTCGGCCTGATCTTCGGTCTCGTCTTCGTGCTTGCCGGCCTTGCCTTCAAGATCTCCGCCGTTCCGTTCCACATGTGGACACCGGACGTTTACGAAGGCGCGCCGACGCCGGTCACCGCCTTCTTCGCGGCAGCACCGAAGGTCGCCGCCATGGCGATCCTCGTTCGCATCGTCATCAATGCCTTCGAGCCGGTCGTTGCCGACTGGCAGCAGATCATCGTCTTCATCTCGATCGCCTCGATGCTGCTCGGTGCCTTCGCAGCCATCGGCCAGAAGAACATCAAGCGCCTGATGGCCTATTCCTCGATCAGCCACATGGGCTACGCGCTGGTCGGCCTTGCCGCCGGCTCCATGGCGGGCGTTCGCGGCGTGCTGCTCTACATGCTCATCTACATGGTCATGACGCTTGGCACCTTCGCCTGCATCCTGGCGATGCGGCGCAAGGAAGGCGAAAACGTCGAGAACGTCGACGATCTCGCCGGTCTCTCGCAGACCAACCCCTTCATGGCGACGGTGCTGACCGTCCTGATGTTCTCGCTCGCCGGCATCCCGCCGATGGCAGGCTTCTTCGGGAAGTACTTCGTCTTCATGGCGGCCATCGAAGCCCAGCTCTATGCGCTCGCCATCATCGGCGTTCTCGCATCGGTCGTCGGCGCCTACTACTATCTGCGCGTCATCAAGGTGATGTGGTTCGACGATGCCAAGGGCGAATTCGCCCGCACCGCCGGCGAACTGCGGCTGGTGTTCGGTCTCTCGGGCCTGTTCGTTCTCGGATACGTGCTCATCGGCGGACCGCTCGGAAACGCCGCTGAAGTCGCGGCGCGGACCTTCTTTTGATCGCCTTTGAAGGCGGCGGCCGGATTTCGCTCGACGATTTCCGGCACGTCGCTCTCGATGCGGTCGGGTCGACCAACAGCGAATGCCTGGCGCGTGCGCGCCAGGGTGACCCGGGCAATCTCTGGGTCACGGCTATCAGGCAGACCGGCGGGCGCGGACGTCGCGGCCGGGCGTGGTTCTCCGAACCTGGCAATCTCTACGCTTCGCTTCTCCTCATCGAACCGGCACCTGTCGAGCACCTGCATTCGCTGCCGCTTGCTGTCGCTGTCGCCGTGCACCGGGCAATCCGCCAGGTTATGCCGCCGGGCTCGGCTCCGGTGGAGATCAAGTGGCCGAACGACATCCTGATCGACGGCAAGAAGACCTGCGGTATCCTGCTTGAGGGCGAGGTTCTCCCGGATGGGCGCCAGGCACTGGTGATTGGCTGCGGTATCAACATTGCCGTCCAGCCGGACGATGCGCTCTATCCCGTAACGTCGCTCAAGAAGGAAGGCGCGTCGGTTTCGCCGGACGAGTTGTTTGCCCGGCTGTTCCTGACGATGGCGGAAACCCTGTCGGTCTGGAACCGTGGGGCGGGTATTGCCAATACAATCGACCAATGGCGTGCGGCGGCGCGCGGTATCGGCGAGACGATCACGGTAAACCTGCCGGACCGATCGCTTTCCGGACGCTTTGCCGGTATTGATGGCGCCGGGCGTTTGATGCTCGATACCGGCTCGGGCACGATGCAGACGATCGCCGCCGGCGACGTATTTTTCGGATAATTCCTAGAACAAGGGCGCAACACGATATGGCGCAAGAAGAAGAATTGGTGTTCTTGCCGCTCGGCGGCGTCGGCGAAATCGGCATGAATCTTGGCCTTTACGGCTACGGACGGCCGGGAAGCCGCCAGTGGATCATGGTCGATTGCGGCGTCACATTTCCAGGTCCGGACCTTCCGGGCGTGGATCTGGTTCTCGCAGACATCAGCTTCCTGGCGGAGGAGCGCCGCAATCTCAAGGGCATCATCATCACCCACGCCCATGAGGACCACTATGGCGGTCTGAACGACCTGTGGCCCGGTCTCAATGTTCCGGTCTACGCCTCGCCGTTTACGGCAGGCATGCTGGAGGCCAAGCGCGATTTCGAGAAGAGCCGCGGTGAAATCCCGGTCACGATCTTCAAGCAGGGCGACCGCATCAACGTCGGTCCGTTCGAGATCGAAGCGGTCGGCGTCAACCATTCGATCCCCGAGCCGATGTCGCTGATCATTCGCACGCCGGTCGGCACGGTGGTTCATACCGGCGACTGGAAGATCGATCTTCACCCGTCGCTCGGACCTTTGACCGACGAAGCACGCTTCCGCCAGATCGGCGATGAAGGTGTGCTTGCGCTCGTCTGCGATTCCACCAATGCGATGCGCGACGGCGTTTCGCCGTCAGAGCAGGAAGTCTCCGAAAGCCTGACGAAGATCATCGCCAACGCTGAAGGGCGAGTGGCGATCACGACGTTCTCCTCGAATGTCGGGCGCATCCGGTCGATCGCCGAAGCGGCCGAAGAGGCGGGCAGAGATGTGCTGCTGCTCGGCAGTTCGATGAAG
Organism: Ensifer adhaerens; assembly: GCF_002007205.1. Lineage (GTDB taxonomy): Bacteria > Pseudomonadota > Alphaproteobacteria > Rhizobiales > Rhizobiaceae > Ensifer > Ensifer adhaerens_D. The sequence goes on along the minus strand of NZ_LAZS01000005.1, from coordinate 1,474,396 downwards.
CGGGTCGTCGCCGTCGCTTCTGATCTCGGACTGATGGAAGGCATCAAGCCATTCCTTGCTGAAGACGAGTTCGGCTATGTGCCGCGTGACAAGGTCGTGGTCATCCTGACCGGCAGCCAGGGCGAGCCGCGGGCAGCCCTTGCCAAGATCGCCCGCGACGAGATGCGCAATGTTGCCTTCTCGGCTGGTGATACGGTCGTGTTTTCTTCACGCACAATCCCCGGCAACGAAAAGGCGATCAACGACATCAAGAACGGCCTGGTCGAACAGGGCATCCATATCATCACCGACAGCGAGGCGCTGGTGCACGTATCCGGCCACCCGCGTCGCACCGAGTTGCAGCAGATGTACCAATGGCTGCGGCCGCAGATCCTCGTGCCCGTTCATGGTGAGGCGGCGCATCTGACGGCGCATGGCGAACTGGGCCGGCAATCCGGCATCGCCAGTGTTCCGCGTCTCAGGAACGGCGAAATGCTGCGCCTTGCGCCGGGGCCTGCCGAAGTGATCGACGAAGCCCCGCATGGCCGCATCTACAAGGACGGCAGCCTTATCGGCGATTTCGAGGAGATGGGCATCGGCGAACGCCGCAAGCTCTCCTTTGCCGGCCATGTCGCAGTCAACGTCGTTCTCGACAGCCGATACGACTTCCTCGGAGATCCAGACATCGTTGCGATCGGCCTGCCCGAGTTCGACGATGAGGGCGAGGACATGGAGGACACGCTCTATGACGCCGTCCTTGGCGCCGTCGAGAGCATTCCGCGCGCCAAGCGCAAGGATCTGGCGATGCTGCAGGAGGCGGTCCGCCGCGCCGTTCGTAGCACCGCCAATCAGATCTGGGGCAAGAAGCCGATCGTCACGGTGTTTGTCACCAAAGTCTGATCGGCGCGCTCTCTGCGACCATGTAAGCGGAACCGGAAGTCAAAGCGGGAGGATCGCAATGCTCGGAAGAGTGAACCACATCGCCATCGCCGTGCCGGATCTTCACGCCGCCGCCGAAAGCTATCGCTCGACCCTCGGTGCCTCCGTCACCGAACCGCAGGCCTTGCCCGAGCACGGCGTCACCGTCGTGTTCGTGGCACTTGCCAACACCAAGGTCGAACTGCTGGAACCGCTCGGCGAGGGCTCGCCGATCGCGGCCTTCCTGGCAAAGAACCCCTCGGGCGGAATGCATCACATCTGCTACGAGGTGGAGAACATCCTGTCGGCGCGCGACGCGCTGCGTGCCGCCGGTGCACGGGTGCTGGGCGATGGCGAGCCGAAGATCGGGGCGCACGGCAAGCCCGTGCTCTTCCTGCATCCCAAGGATTTCCAGGGCACGCTGATCGAACTCGAAGAGGTGTGACAGTTGATCGCGCGATCGCGGTTTGTGCGATCGGGCCGGCGGCGCTATAAGGCGGACGGAATGTCGCGGAAGTCGCGGCGAAACGCGGGTTGCTCGCCGTCTTGCCGATCGCCTTCACCGGGAGCTTGAAATGCCGCTTTTTTCGACCTTTGCCATCTACTTCATCATCTGGTGGATTACGCTCTTTGCCGTGCTGCCACTGGGCGTGCGCACCCAGGCCGAAGAAAACAGCGTCGTTCCCGGCAGTGTCGAGAGCGCGCCGGCAAGGTTCAACGCGAAACGCGTCGTGCTTTTGACGACGGTAATTGCGGCCGTCATTCAGCTGGCCTGGTACATCGTTTCCGTGAGGCTCGGCTACGGCATCGATTCCATTCCGCGTTTCTACCCAAAATTTGATTGATTAGTTAGCGCGGCCGCCGCACGGGCCGGTCGCCCGGATGCGACAAGTTCTCTGCAATTTGATGGGCGCATCCACGCCTTGACACGGCCATGCACATGCCTGCGGACAAAACCCGAGCAATTGCAGGATTGACCGCCGTGAAATTGACATAGTTCAATTTTGTAACGTGCTTCGCGCTGATGTCGCTTGCTGAAAAGCAAAAAAAAACAAGGCTGAAAGCCTTGTTTTTCAAGTTTCGCGTGATCTTTAATCCGTTTCCGGCGGCAGCGACTAGGCGCGCCTAAGATCTTATCCTCCCAAGACTTGACCGCGAAAGTCGGCAAGAATTTAGTCTTCATGCCTGTTTTGTGAGCCGAAACTAGCCCAAACATTGGGCGCTGTCATCCTGTTTTTTTGCATTTTTGCTACAGTCGAGTAAAATATTCCCGTTGACAGTTCCTGTCGTAATATTGTTACTAGCGTGCTCTTTTGACGCAGGATCAGCCTCGCGTTTCCCCTCAAAATCCGTGGATGCTTTCTCTGCCCGTGAGAACAGAGAGCAGGGTTTTCTTCCGCCTGCGAAGCAGCTATGAACGCAAGGCTCATAAAGGTTCCCTGCCGGCTCCACCGGTGATGGAAAACGAAAGAGCCCCGACCCGAGAAGCAGCGGTCGCCTTTACCAATCAAAAGGTGAAGCCGGCATCTAAGCTCAACGTCATTTCGCCCGAATCCGCCGATAGTGCGACGTTCATCAAGTTCTGGAACCCGTCATGCGCCTGTCCCGCTTTTTCATGCCCATCCTCAAGGAAAATCCTAAGGAAGCGGAAATCGTTTCCCACCGCCTCATGCTCCGTACGGGCATGATCCGGCAGCAATCCTCGGGCATCTATACCTGGCTGCCACTGGGCAAGCGGGTTCTCGACAAGGTCAATGCGATCATCCGCGAGGAGCAGAACCGTTCAGGCGCTGTTGAACTCCTGATGCCGACGCTCCAGTCCGCCGAGCTGTGGCAGGAGAGCGGCCGCTACGACGCCTATGGCAAGGAGATGCTGCGCATCAAGGACCGCCAGGACCGGCCGATGCTCTACGGTCCGACGAACGAGGAAATGATCACGGATGTCTTCCGCTCCTATGTGAAGTCCTACCGCGATCTGCCGCTCAACCTCTATCATATCCAGCTGAAGTTCCGCGACGAGATCCGTCCGCGCTTCGGCACCATGCGCTCGCGCGAATTCCTGATGAAGGATGCCTACTCCTTCGATCTCGACCGGGAAGGGGCCGAACACGCCTATAACCGCATGTTCGCCGCGTATCTGCGCACCTTCGCGCGCATGGGGCTTCGCGCCATTCCGATGCGCGCCGACACCGGCCCGATCGGCGGCAACCTCAGCCACGAATTCATCATCCTCGCCGACACCGGCGAATCCGAAGTCTTCTGCCACAAGGACTTCCTCGGCTTCGACATTCCGGGCGAAGAAACCAACTTCGATGACGTCGCCGGCCTGAAGGCGATCTTCGACAAGTGGACCTCGCGTTACGCGGCGACGTCGGAAATGCACGACGAAGCAGCCTTCAACGCGGTGGCCGAAGGCGACCGCCTGTCGGCCCGCGGCATCGAAGTCGGCCATATCTTCTATTTCGGCACCAAGTATTCCGAAGCCATGGGCGCCAAGGTTCTCGGCCCCGACGGCAAGGAGCATGCGGTCCATATGGGCTCCTACGGCATCGGTCCGACCCGCCTCGTGCCGGCGATCATCGAAGCCTCGCACGACGACAACGGCATTATCTGGCCGAAGTCGATCGCCCCGTTCGATGCCGTGATCATCAATATGAAAGCGGGCGATGCGGCTTGCGACGGCGCCTGCGAAACCATCTACTCGAAGCTCGGCAATGCCGGATTCGACGTGCTTCTCGACGACCGCGACGACCGTGCCGGTGCGAAGTTCGCAACCGCCGATCTCATTGGCGTTCCCGTGCAGGTGATCGTCGGTCCGCGCTCGATCGCCAATGGCGAAGTCGAGCTCAAGGATCGCAAGACCGGCGAGCGCGAAACGATGACCGTCGAAGCGGCGATCAACAAGCTGATCGCAACGAAGTGATGAGGCGAGGGAAGGCAGGATGACCGCCGTGACTGAAAATCAGGTGCAGGCCGCAGCGCAGCCTGAAAAGTCCTCCAGCCGACCCTTTTCCGCCTTCGAGCGCATGGTGGCCTGGCGCTACCTGCGCTCGAGACGCAAGGAAGCCTTCATCTCTGTCATCGCCGGCTTCTCGTTCATCGGCATCATGCTCGGCGTGGCGACGCTGATCATCGTCATGGCCGTCATGAACGGTTTCCGTACCGAGCTGATTTCCCGCATTCTCGGCATCAACGGCCACATGATCGTCCAGCCGATCGACGGGCCGCTCGACAACTATGCGGATCTGGCGACGAAGTTCTCGGGCGTCAAGGGCGTCACCATGGCGATCCCGATGGTCGAGGGCCAGGTGCTGGCGCAAGGGATCGGCGACAGTTCCACGGGCGCGCTGGTGCGCGGCATCCGTGCCGATGACCTCAGCAAGATGAAGTCGGTTTCCGACCATATCCAGTCCGGCGATCTCGTCGGCTTTGCTTCCGGCTCAGGTGTGGCGATCGGTTCGCGCATGGCCGAGCAGCTCGGCATTCAGGTCGGCGGCACGATCACACTGACCTCACCCAACGGCGACGTGACGCCGCTTGGCATGAACCCGCGGGTGAAGGCCTATACCGTCTCGGCGATCTACGAGATCGGCATGTCGGAGTATGACGCGACGATCCTCTTCATGCCGCTTGAGGAAGCGCAGCTTTTCTTCAACGCCGAAGGACTGGTCCAGTCGATCGAGATCTTCGTCGAGCATCCCGATGTCGTCGAGGAACTGCGCCAGCCGATCGAGGACGCGGCCGGACGGCAGATCTTCATCACCGACTGGCGCGACCGCAACAAGACCTTCTTCTCCACGCTCGAGGTCCAGAGCAACGTAATGTTCATGATCCTGTCGCTGATCGTGCTGGTCGCGGCGCTCAACATCATCTCCGGCCTGATCATGCTGGTGAAGGACAAGGGCAGCGATATCGCGATCCTGCGGACGATGGGCGCGACCTCGGGCTCGGTGATGCGCATCTTCTTCATGACGGGGGCTGCGATCGGTGTTGCCGGAACGGTCGCCGGCGTGGCGCTCGGCGTCGTCGTCTGCCTCAACATCGAGTCCATCCGCCAGTTCTTCTCGTGGATCTCGGGAACGACGCTGTTCAGCCCGGAGCTTTATTTCCTCAACCAGCTCCCGGCCGACATGAACGCCGACGAGACCGTGCTCGTCGTCGTCATGGCGCTCACCCTTTCCTTCCTCTCCACGATCTTCCCGGCCTGGCGCGCCTCGCGCCTCGATCCGGTGCAGGCCCTGCGTTACGAATGACAAGGACGGTGATTTCGACGCGCTGGAGGCAAGACCGCCGCGTGACGATCGCGGACGCCAAGGCCGTCGAGAGGAAGTAACCGCGGCCGCGGCCTCAACGACTTGCCCGTCCTCACCGGTCGTCCGTCGCACCTGGCGCCGGGTGTTGACGTCATGGCTTGATCATTCCGCCGCGATAATCCAACTCGTAGGCCTCCTCGCCATCGACGAAGATGACCTCGTGCCCGGAAAAATGTGCGGTGTCGCCACGGCTGTTGTCGATGTAGTAGCCATGGGCGTGCCGGAACTCGGTGCCACCGAGGAAATGCCGCTTCTCCCGATACATCGCCTGAAGTGCTGCCTTGATGACGAGGCCTGCCTTTTCCCCGTCGATGAGTTCAGGACGGATGATCCGACCGAAATAGTTCATCGCCCAGTGTGGCTTGTCGTCGTGCCAAACGGTCTCCTGTCCGGCGAAATCGGTCCCGCCGAAATAGCTGTCGAGGTAGCGCCAGCGATCCCGCTCGTAGCCGTGGGAGCCCGGGCGTGACGACGAGCGTCGCCCGCCGCCGCCGACATAGGTGTTTGATTTGGCTTCGACGATGAAGTCTCGGAGTGGTTCGAGCGCGGCCATGATTGTTCCTCATACGTTCGCGGAGAAGGATGTCGCGATCCGTCGAGGTTGTAAAGAACAAATAGAGAACAGTACCCGATTATTGCAGGCCGCAGGCCTTCTGGCCACGATCGTCGGACCAGTCCTTGAGAAGCACGAGCTCGCCCTTGGTTGCCACCGGCTTGTCGTTGGATTTGCCCTTGCCCGTCAGCACGTTGAGGTCGCATTGCGACGTGTTGTCCGGATCGAGCGTGTCGTAGGACGAATAGGTGTAGCCGGCGACCACGAACTCGAAATTGCGATAGGCGACCGTCAGTTTCTGTTCCCAGCGATCCCGTCCGACGGCATCGTTGTGGCTGGTGATGAGCAGCGAGCCGCTCGGCAGCGCCGCGATCGACGGTGACTGTCCGGCGAGTTCGAACTGACCCCAGACCTTGTTCGTAATCGATGATTTCAACGTGAGCGCACCATCGTCGCCAGCAAGGTAGAGATAGACGCCGTTGTCATCATCGCTGCCTTCGGTGGGCCGCACGATGAGCGCGAGATCCTGGCTGCCGTCCTTGTTCCAATCTCCGATGGCGGCGGAGACGATGCGGGCAGGGTCGATCACCTCCGTCGCGGAAGCGGCCGTCGAAAACAGAAACAGCAAGGGCAGGATCAGGCGTGCATGCATGTCGAAACGCTCCGCTCGGTTGTTCCTCTTGATAGGCGGACGCAGCGTTTTGCTCAAGCCCGCGGTTGCGGGTGAACCTGCACTCGCTTGCCCTGTTAACCATCGTGAAGAGAGTGGCGTCGCTCGGCTTGACGCGTGAACAAAAATGGAACAAAGTAAAAACATAACGGAAAAGGAGCCATGTTATGACTGATTTTGTTCGTGACCTCGCCGCCTTCACTTCGATGAGCCTGTTCATCGCAAGTATCTCATTCATCGCGCTCGGCCTCTGAGGGCGCGGATATCTCCTCTCAAGCACCCTCCGTAAAAGCGCCTCTTACCGATTGAATAAGGGGGACGACATGTCAGGGGAAACTGGACATGGCGGGCGATAAACGGGATATCCTTCCGACTGGACAGGAATCAGGGTGCGACGATGGCAGACGACAGCAAGGCAGCATCGAGTGAGGCGCTCGGCACGGATCCGCAATTCGTGCATCTGCGGGTCCACTCCGCCTTCTCCTTGCTCGAAGGCGCTTTGCCGCTGAAGAAGGTCATCGGCAAGGCGGTCGCCGATAACCAGCCGGCGATCGGGATCGCCGACACCAACAACCTCTTTGCTGCCCTCGAATTCTCGCAGAAAGCGGCCGGCGACGGACTGCAACCGATCACGGGCTGCCAGCTGTCGATCGACATGGAAGACGAGACCGAGGGAGATCGGCGCGGCCATGGGCATCAGCTCGCCAAACTGCCGTCGATCGTGCTCATCGCCGCCACCGATGACGGCTATACGCGCCTCGTCGATCTCGTCAGTCGCGCCTATCTCAGCGGCGAGGGCAGCCAGGCGACACGCATCACCCGCTCCTGGCTAACCGAATGCGGCACCGAGGGCTTGATCGCGCTGACCGGCGCATCCGGCGGCCCGGTGGATATCGCCATGAAGGCGGGTTCGACGGCGCTCGCCGAGGCGCGCCTTGAAGCCTTGCATGATCTCTTCGGTGATAGGCTCTATATCGAACTGCAGCGCCACGGCGGCTACGACCGCCGGCACGAGAGCCGGATGATCGAGCTTGCCTACAAGTTCGACATTCCGCTCGTCGCCACCAACGAAGCCTTCTTCCCGTCGCCCTCCGACTACGACGCACATGACGCGCTGATGGCGGTCGCGCACAACGCCATGGTTTCGGATGACAGCCGTTTCCGTCTGACGCCCGACCACTATCTCAAGAGCCGCAAGGAAATGGCGGCGCTTTTTGCCGATCTGCCCGAGGCGCTGGAAAACACGCTCGAGATCGCCCGGCGCTGCTCCTTCATGCTGAAGACCCGCGGTCCGATCCTGCCGCGTTTCACCGGCGCGACCGCAGACCCGGAGGAGGCCGAACGCGCCGAGGCCGACGAACTGCGTCGCCAGGCGGAGGAGGGCCTCGAAGACCGTCTCGCCAGGCTCGGCATGGCGCCCGGCTATAGCGAAGAGGAGTATCGCGAGCGCCTGGCCTTCGAACTCAGCGTCATCGAGCGCATGAAGTTCCCCGGCTACTTCCTGATCGTTGCCGACTTCATCAAATGGGCCAAGCAGCACGATATCCCGGTCGGACCGGGTCGCGGCTCGGGCGCAGGCTCGCTCGTCGCCTATGCGCTGACGATCACCGACGTCGATCCGATGCGCTTCTCGCTGCTGTTCGAACGCTTCCTCAATCCCGAACGCGTCTCGATGCCCGACTTCGACATCGACTTCTGCCAGGACCGGCGTGAAGAGGTGATCCGCTACGTGCAGCGCAAGTACGGCCGCGAGCAGGTGGCCCAGATCATCACCTTCGGATCGCTGCAGGCACGCGCGGCATTGCGCGACGTCGGCCGCGTGCTGGAAATGCCCTATGGCCAGGTCGACAAGATCTGCAAGCTGGTGCCGAACAACCCGGCCAACCCGACACCGCTCTCAAAAGCCATCGAGGAAGAGCCGCGCCTGCAGGAGGAGGCCGAGAAGGAGCCGGTCGTCGCCCGCCTTCTCGATATCGCCCAGAAGATCGAAGGCCTTTACCGCCACGCCTCGACCCATGCCGCCGGCATCGTGATCGGCGACCGGCCGCTGTCGCAGCTGGTGCCGATGTATCGCGATCCGCGCTCCGACATGCCGGTCACCCAGTTCAACATGAAGTGGGTCGAGCAGGCCGGGCTCGTCAAGTTCGACTTCCTCGGCCTGAAGACGCTGACGGTGCTGAAGGTCGCGGTCGACTTCGTCAAGCAGCGCGGCATTGAAGTCGATCTCGCAAGCATTCCGCTCGACGATCCGAAGACCTACGAGATGCTGTCGCGCGGCGAAACGGTCGGCGTGTTCCAGGTTGAAAGTGCCGGCATGCGCAAGGCGCTGATCGGCATGCGGCCCGACTGCATCGAGGATATCATCGCTCTCGTGGCGCTCTACCGCCCGGGCCCGATGGAGAACATTCCGGTCTATAACGCCCGCAAGCATGGTGAGGAGGAGGTCGAGTCGATCCACCCGAAGATCGACCATCTGCTCAAGGAAACCCAGGGCGTTATCGTCTACCAGGAGCAGGTGATGCAGATCGCCCAGGTGCTCTCTGGGTACTCGCTCGGCGAGGCCGATCTTTTGCGCCGCGCCATGGGTAAGAAGATCAAGGAGGAGATGGACAAGCAGCGTGCCCGTTTCGTCGACGGCGCCGTCAAGAACGAGGTCTCGAAGCCTCAGGCCGACCTCATTTTCGACCTGCTCGCCAAGTTCGCCAACTACGGCTTCAACAAGTCGCACGCGGCCGCCTACGCCATCGTGTCCTACCAGACCGCCTATATGAAGGCGCACTATCCGGTCGAGTTCCTGGCGGCGTCGATGACGCTCGACATGTCCAACACCGAAAAGGTCAACGACTTCCGCCAGGACGCCAAACGCCTGGGCATCGAGGTCATCGCCCCGTCGGTACAGACCTCGTTCCGGCATTTCCAGACGGGCGAAAGCCGCATCTATTACTCGCTTGCAGCGATCAAGGGCGTCGGAGAATCGGCCGTCGAACACATTGTCGAGGTTCGAGGCGACAAGAGCTTTGCAAGCCTTGAGGACTTCTGCCTCCGGATCGACCCCAAGCTGCTCAACCGCCGTGTCTTTGAAAGCCTGATTGCGGCCGGCGCGTTCGATTGCTTCGGCTATGACCGGGCGGAGCTTGTCGGGGGGCTCGATCGTATTCTCGGATTTGCCCAGCGGGCCCAGGAAAACAAGACGAGCGGCCAAAGCGACATGTTCGGCGCAGGTGCCGCCACCGGGCCGGAGCGTATCGCGCTTCCGACCTACACGCCGTGGCTCGCTTCGGAAAAGCTGCACCGCGAGTTCCAGGTTCTGGGCTTCTATCTCTCCGCCCATCCGCTCGACACTTACAATGCGCTGCTCGCCAAGATGCGTGTGCAGACCTTCGGCGATTTTGCCGGCGCGGTGAAGAAGGGGGCGACCGCCGGAAGGCTCGCCGGAACGGTAACCTCGAAGCAGGAGCGCAAGACGCGCACCGGCAACAAGATGGGTATCATTGCCTTCTCCGATTCGTCCGGCCAGTTCGAAGCGGTTCTGTTCTCCGAGATGCTGCACCAGTATCGTGATCTGCTCGAGCCCGGAAAATCGCTCGTCATGACGGTCGCTGCCGAAGAGCGGCCGGAGGGTATCGGCCTGCGCATCCAGACGCTGCGCTCGCTCGAAGAAGAGTCGCTGCAATTGCAGAAGGCGCTGCGCGTCTATGTGCGCGATTCCGGACCGCTGAAGTCGATCGCCTCGCACTTGAACACGAAGGGCGACGGCCTCGTCTCCTTCGTCGTCATCAAGGACAATGGCCAGCGCGAGATCGAGGTGGAGCTGAACGAGAAATTCCGGATTTCGCCGGAGATCGCAGCAGCACTGCGCTCGGCGCCGGGCGTCATCGACGTCGAGCTTGTATGATCCTGGACCGTTCTTCGCCTGACCGAAGCGGAGTTGCGGCCGACAAGGTTTGAAGGCTGGTGACCGGCGGCGGGCCGGGTGCTGGTCTGCGGTCTCGCTGGATCAGCCGCCGGGACGCGTCCGGGTAATGGTGATGAAATCGGTGCCCTGGCCGGTCTCCAGCCCGCTCTCCATATCGGCGATCGAGAGCGATGAGCCCTCGGCGAGCAACGCTTCCACGCGCTTGCGGACATCGTCGGCTATCGTCATGCGCGCGAGCGTGCGCTGTATGCCATTATAGGCGAAGGGATCGGCCTCCATGGAGATGCCGAGCCGCTTCTTCGTCGGGGCGGACAAGTGGTTTTCGAGCGAGACACCGAACCACTTGCCTTCGGCACCTTCCTCTTCATTGTGCCGGAACTGGAGGAAATGCGTTCCGAGCGCTTCTTCCGGCTTGTCGATCGTGAGCCCCGCCTCGAAGAGCGGCTTGAACCCTTGCCGCACGAGGATCTTGCCGTTCTGCGGCGGGGTGCGTCCGGCCTTGCGCAGGAGCCTGTCGGTCAATTCCGGCGTCAGCTTGCCGTCACTATCGAGGCCTTCGCTCGTTTGAAAGTCGCGCAGCGCCGCGATCGTCGCCGGCCCGGCATGGCCGTCGATCTCCCCGGGCGCGTAGCCGAGGAAATCCAGGGACGCCTGAACCTCGCGCATGGTGTCGCGCGCGTCGCTCCGGGTGATCAGGATACGGATCGGCTCTTCCGTGGATCTGGCCGAATTGGCGCCGCCGGGCGGCTCCCGCATCGCCACTTCCACCGGCGTGTCTCCGGCCTGGCTGATTCCCGGTCTCAGCGGCACGTCGGAAAGCGGCGGCTGGATATCGATCGGAGCCGGGCGGAAGAGCAGGGCGCTCTTGACCTCCAAGGGCGTTATCTGCCGGTCCGAGATCAGCACGTGCACGCCGCGCTCGGTCATCTTGTAGAGCGAGGCAGCAAAGTCGCTCGGCAACCGCACGCAGCCATGCGAGGCCGGATAGTCCGGCACGTGGTTGGAGCCGTGCAGCGCAATGCCCGACCAGGTGAGCCGCTGCATGAACGGCATCGGCGCGTTCGAATAGATGTTCGACTTGTGATGGCGCCGCTTTTCCAGGATCGAAAAGATGCCCGATGGCGTCGTATGACCTGCCTTTCCGGTCGAGACCGGCGACGTCGCAATGACAGCGTCGCCGTCATAGACGACAAGCGACTGCTGGTCTTTCGAGACGATGATCTGCAGCGGCCCGCGACTGCCTGCAAAACCGGTGGCCGGCGATAGAAGCAGTGCGACGACGCTGGCGGTGAGAGCGAAACGCGATACCATACACTCAACCCAACACGTGACTTGGCGAACAAGCCTAGTCTTCAATCTTTAAGGAATTCATCCTGGTGTGTGTGGGGTCGATCAAGGTTGCGTGATTGCCTTGCGAGCGCGTGCTTGTCGGGCAAGCGCGCCTGCGGTTTCACGGATCGCGTTTTCGGGTGCCGAAGGTGTAGCCGGTCTCGACGCTGGCCTTGCCGAATTTGTCGCGCAGCCTGTTCATCGCGTCCTCGGCGGCGGCGCGCCGGGTGGCCGCGGGGTCGACGAGGTCGGGCGGGTCGGCGAGATCCGGGGCGGAGAGATCGCTGACGCCGATGCCGATCAGCCGGTACTTGGTTCCGTCCGCCTCTTTTTCGAGAAGCTGCAGACCGGTGCGGAAAATACGGTCGGCAAGGCGGGTGGGGCTGTCCAGGCGGCGGTTGCGGGTGCGGATCTTGAAGTCGGCAGTCTTGAGCTTGAGAACGACCGTCTGGCCGGCGAGCTCGGACTTCCGCAGCCGGTGGGCCACCTGCTCGCTGAGGCGCCTCAGATGCGTGACCAGGTCGTCGTAACGCGCGATATCGTCGTTGAACGTCGTCTCTGCGGAAACGCTCTTGGCTTCTCCGTCGATTTCGACCGCCCTCTCGTCGAGCCCGCGCGACAGGCGGAAGAGCCGCTGCCCCATCGTGCCGTAGCGGCGCATGAGGTCGCCTTCCTCCATCGTCTGCAATTGCCCGATCGTGCGCACGCCGTCGCGCTCCAGCGTTGCGGCAAAGGCCTTGCCGACGCCCCAGATCAGGGTCACCGGCTTTTCCCGCAGGAACTCCAGCGCCTCGGCCTGGCCGATGACGGAAAAGCCGCGCGGCTTTTGCAGGTCGGACGCCACCTTGGCGAGGAACTTGCAATAGGAAAGCCCGACCGAGACAGTAATGCCGATCTCCTGCTCGATGCGTCTGGCGAGCCGAGCAAGCGTGCGCGCCGGCGGATCGTGATGCAGCCGTTCCGTGCCGCTGAGTTCCAGAAAGGCCTCGTCGATCGACAGCGGCTGCACCAGCGGCGTCAGTTCCTGCATCAACGTGCGAACCTCGCGGCCGACACGCGCGTATTTTTCCATGTTGGGCTTGATCACCACTGCCTGGGGACAGGCTTCCAGCGCCTTGAACATCGGCATCGCCGAGCGCACGCCATGGATGCGGGCGACGTAACAGGCGGTGGAGACCACACCGCGCTTGCCGCCGCCGATGATAACAGGCTTGTCGGCAAGCTCCGGGTTGTCGCGCTTCTCGATCGAGGCATAGAAGGCGTCGCAGTCGATATGGGCCAGCGTCAGATCGTAGAGTTCCGAATGCTGCAGAATGCGCGGACTGCCGCAGGCAAGGCAGCGCCGCACCGACGCTGCCTGTTCCTTGAGGCAGTCGCGGCAGAAGCCTGGGGAGTGAGCAGCGCTGTCGGGCATATCGGGAACAAATATTGAACATTGCGACCTTAAGCTCTACTCTAGCGAGTCTCAAGGGAGGCGCGATTGGAAACCACAGTGCAATTGTCGCCATCGATGGGTGTCGCCGAGCGAGGCTCGCGTGGCGCCGGCGCGGCCGAATTTGCGCCGATGGACAGCCGATCTGGGCTAGCCGCGGAAGTGCGCGCGAATGGCCGCGGCTGCCTCCGGCCAGTCGGCAACGGCACGAATGTCGGCGTCGAGCTCAGGCGCAAGCGCCTTGAACTCCGACTCGACCATGAGGTTGATCGGCAGGCAGGACGGCGCGTGATCCTTCACCGACCGCAGGTTGCGAAGCATGTCGTCGATGAAGACCAGCGGGACGGTGCGGCTGCCGTGCAGCTTTTGCACGATCGGGCCTTTCGGCTCCTCGGTTGCCAGCAGCGGATAGGGCAGGCCAAGCTGGTCGAGAAGCGCGCGGCGAACCGCAGCATGCTGCGGCGGCATCGCGGTCAGAAAGACGATATCGGCTTCTCCCGACAGTGCGGCCAGCGTCTCGACGACGCCAGCGGCCGGCGTCTGCCAACGATCCTGCGAGCCGTAGAAGGCGTCGAGCAGGATCTTGACCTCCGCCTGTGCGACCGGCTGCTCGTCCGCTTGCGTGATGATGTTGCCGGTCAGGCGGAACGACCGGGGCACAAGGACGTGGCCGCAGCTCTCAAGGAACGCCTTGAACGGGTTGACGAATTCGAGCACGACATCATCGATGTCGCTGACGATCAGCGGGCGGTTTCCAAGCGCGATGCCCTGAACGGTCGGCGCGTTCGTCACTTTCAATCCTCGAAGCCTGCATGGCCGGAAAGCATCGTATGGGCGCGGACCACATCCTCGGGTGCCGTACCGGTCGCCTCGCAGAATGCCATCAGGGTCGGCTCATGGTCCATCAGAAAGGCGACGAGCCCGCCCATGAAGCCGGGTTCAGTGATCGCGTTGCGCAGCGCTGTCGGATCCGTGCCGGTCAGGGCCAGGAAACGGGACAGGAGCTCCGGCTCGCCGGCAAGCCAGGAGAGAATGTCGATGGCGATTTCGTCGGCGCTCTTCAATGGTTCGTCCCCGTATGGTTTTTACGTGCGCAGTTACCTATTTTTCAACCAAATAGGCCTATCTCTGACGTTGAGGAAATGGGTCGAGTCGTCGGCTCCTCACGTTAAATGTCCTGAGGGGACTTGCAAGGTGACGATGGACAGCAAGGGATCGACATGCCCAAACAGGTAATGATTGTTGAGGACAACGAGCTGAACATGAAGCTGTTCCGCGACCTGATTGAGGCCTCCGGCTACGCGACGATCCAGACGCGCAACGGCATGGAGGCGCTCGAGCTCGCGCGCAAGCATCGGCCCGATCTCATTCTCATGGACATTCAGTTGCCGGAGGTTTCCGGTCTGGAAGTGACGAAGTGGCTGAAGGAAGACGACGAGCTGCACGTCATTCCGGTCATCGCTGTTACCGCCTTTGCCATGAAGGGAGACGAGGAGCGGATCCGCCAGGGCGGATGCGAAGCCTATGTCTCCAAACCGATCTCCGTACCAAAGTTCATCGAGACGATCAAAACCTACCTGGGCGATGCCTGAGCGGCGGGAAAATTGATATGACTGCGCGTATTCTTGTTGTCGACGATGTACCGGCCAATGTGAAGTTGCTCGAAGCCCGGTTGCTTGCCGAGTACTTCGACGTGCTGACGGCCAACGATGGCTACGCCGCACTGGCGCTGTGCGAAAAGACGCCCATCGACCTGGTGCTGCTCGATATCATGATGCCCGGTCTCGACGGCTTCGAGGTCTGCGAGCGGCTGAAGGCGAACCCGAAGACGGCGCATATCCCTGTTGTCATGGTGACCGCGCTCGACCAGCCTTCGGACCGCGTTCGCGGCCTGAAGGCCGGTGCCGATGATTTCCTGACGAAGCCCGTCAACGATCTGCAGCTGATGTCGCGGGTGAAGAGCCTGGTGCGGTTGAAGAATGTCAGCGACGAACTGCGCCTGCGCGCCCAGACGGCGCAGACGATCGGGCTTGAAGATGTTGGCCGGGCCGATCGGCCTGACGAGCCCGGCAATGTCCTGCTCGTCGACGGCCGCGGCTCGTCACAGGAGCGGCTGCAGCGTGCGCTGAAGCCGATTGCCGATGTTTCGGTCATCTCCGATCCCCAGGCGGCCCTGTTCGAGGCAGCCGAGAACAATTTCGACCTCGTTATCGTCAACGCGAATTTCGACGATTACGATCCGCTGCGGCTATGCTCGCAGTTGCGCTCGCTGGAGCGCACCCGTTTCATCCCGATCCTGCTGATCGCGGAGCAGGGCAGTGACGAACTGGTTGTGCGCGCGCTCGATCTCGGCGTGACGGACTACCTGATGCGGCCGGTCGACCCCAACGAACTGATCGCCCGGTCGATGACCCAGATCCGGCGCAAGCACTGCAACGACAGGCTGCGGTCGAGCGTGCAGCAGACCATCGAGCTCGCCGTCACCGACGGCCTCACCGGATTGCACAATCGGCGCTATTTCGACACCCACCTGAAGCTGCTCATGGATCGGGCCGCAGCGCGCGGCCGGCCGCTGTCCGTCTGCATGACCGACATCGATCGCTTCAAGCAGGTCAACGACACCTATGGTCATGACGTGGGCGACGAGGTCCTGCGTGAATTTGCAAATCGCATCCGCGCGACCGTGCGCGGAGCCGATCTTGCTTGTCGTTTCGGTGGCGAGGAGTTCATTGTGGTGATGCCAGATACGTCGGCCGAAATGGCGGCCGGCGTTGCCGAGCGTCTGCGCACCATTATCGAAAGCCTGCCATTCCCGATACCGCAGGCCGACGGCCCCCTGAAGATCACCGCATCCATGGGAATTGCGAGCCTCAGGCTCGGTAGCGATACGGCCGAAGCGCTGCTGAAGCGCGCCGACACGGCGCTCTATCAAGCAAAGCACGAGGGCCGCAACCGCGTGGTAGCGGCTGCCGCCTGAGCCGCAGCCGCCAGGCTTTCCAGCGCCAGCAGCCCTCAGGAATTTCTGTGGCCGCCTCTTGCAGGCTGCATTCAAAGTTGTATTCTCGCGTCGCCTGTTGCTACCGGGGAGTTTGGGTGGCGGCAGGGATCATGCAGCGTGCCTGTCCTGGTCTGAGACAGAATTAACCATGCGCCAAGCGGCACCGCTTCGCGCATTAAGAATTCGTTGATTTTTTTTCATTTTCAGGTGATGCTCATGAACGAGGGGGCGTCAGCCTTCTGCGATATTCGTTACCCCATGATGCTCAGGTCCGCCGCATCTCCTGGGTCGTGGGGTCGGTCGGTTGGCTTTTGGCGTCCGCGGAATCCTCGTGCCGCAGTCAGAGGCCAGCCGACCCCCTTTCCGACGCGCCGTCCCGCCTTTGGGACGGCGTTTTGATTCCCGGGGAGGGGCAGCGAGGGGCCACGCATTCCACCGTCTCTTCCCGCGCGGCCTTGGCCGATGACGGCGCCTGGAGCATCCTGCTTCAAGTGGAGTCACTTACGGGCGGAAAGATGCTTTAGAATTAGAGTGCTAGAGCGTCCTTTGTGCGTTCGTATGAACGCACGGCGCTCTAGCGATCATTTCGATGCGCCAAAAGAAAAAGGCGCCGGACCATGCGGTCGGCGCCCTTCCTAACTTCGGAAACGGTCGATCTTACTTGATCTTCGTTTCCTTGAACTCGACATGCTTCTTGACGACCGGGTCATACTTGGTCTTCGTCATCTTTTCCGTCATCGTACGGCTGTTCTTGGTCGTGACGTAGAAGAAACCCGTGTCGGCTGTCGAAAGCAGCTTGATCTTGATGGTGGTGGCTTTTGCCATGGTCGTCCTGCCTTTGTAACAATGAAAGCCGTGGACAACCGGTTGCGGGCCACGGGCAAGGTTGGCGCGAAACTACAAATCGCGGCCGAAAAGTCAAGGCCGTTTTGGTTTCAAAACGATCCTGACCACCGAAAGCGCGACATAGAGACCGAAAAAGCCGGCGATCGCCCAGGCAAAACCGTTGTTGCCGGTGGCATCCATCGCGGCGCCGATGGCTTGCGGCCCGGCAACAGTGCCGACGGCATAGGAAAACACGAAGGCGGCGTTGGCGGCAGCGAGGTCCGCGCCCTGCAGTCGCGAACCTAGGTGACTGAGGCCGACCGTGTAGAGGCCGGAAACACAGCCGCCCCAGAACAGCAACACGATCGCCATCAGGAACCAGCTCTCGACCAGGAGCGGCAGGAACAGTGCGCCGACAAGGCCGATCAGCGTCATGGCAGAGAGCAGGGTGCGCCGGTCTTTGACGCGGTCGGAAAGCATGCCGACCGGGATCTGGAAGATGAAATTGCCGACTCCCATGACCGTCAGCAGCAGGGCGGCTTGCGATTCGCTGAAACCCGATCTCGTCCCGAAGATGAGGAATAGCGAGAGACCGCCTGATTCGACGGCGCCGAAAATGAACACGGCGGCCGTTGCCGTGGGCACGAGGAAGACGTAGCGCAGGAAATGCCGCTCGGGCTTCTCGTCGATAACAGGGCTCTCGTCGCGCGCAAGGAAGATCGGTACGGACGCCAGGAGGATGACGCCGGCGCCGACAAGAAAGGGCAGGATGCCTTCGCTGCCGAGGATCGAAAACAGCAGCGGTCCGGTGAGGAAGCCGAGAGACAGGAACGTACCGTAGATGCCGAGCACGAAGCCGCGCTTTGCCGGCGGCGCCGTAGCGTTGATCCAGAACTCGGAGAGAATGAAGAGGACGGTGATTGCCCCGTGGAAGACGATTCGGAGCGGGAACCAGAGCCAGAAGTTGGTGATGTAGTAGAAGCCGAGCGCACTCATCGCTGCGATCAGCACGGCCCACAGCATCGTCGGGGCAACGCCATGCCGATGGGCGAACTTGGTCGTGAAGGGGGCGGCCACCATCGACGCCAGCCCCGCCATGGCTGAGTTCAAGCCGATCAGCGTCGAGGAGATACCGCGCTTCTCCATGATGATCGATAGCAGCGGCAGGCCGAGGCCGATCGCGATGCCGACCGCGCTGATCGCGGCAACGGCGGCGATCAGTGACCGCCAGTGAATTTCCTCAACCGGTGCAGCCGTACCGGGCGATGGCTGTGACATCTGACGTGGGTCCTTAGAGCAATGTGCGCACGAAGCGCCCATGGCGCGAGGTGTAGAGCGGAACGGGTCGTTCGCAGGGCAGCGAAGGATCGGCGTCCAGTCCGTTCCTGAGGTCCGCGAGGATGACCGCGGTGATGTCAGGTATCCGTAGCGACGGCGTAGCGTTCACATCGATCCACTGCAAATCCTGAAGCTCCCGACTGTCCAGGAACCGCGTGGGATCGATTTCGGCCTCGTCGGCGAAAACGGCGAAGAAGCGCGTATCGAACCGCCTCGTGTTGCCTGGAGGGGTGATGGCCCGAGCCATATAGCGCAAGTTTGCAAGATCGGGAAGGAAGGGCACAGGAGCTGCCGCGGCCGGATGCGGCGCGCCAATGGCAATGCCGGCTTCCTCGTAGAGTTCACGCAGGGCGGCAAGCGCGAGCGCACGCGCCCGGGCATCCGACAGCCCGCGCGCACCGGCCACCTTGAGCGTTCGCAGGACGGAGGGATGGAGATCGGAGCCAAAGCCAATTCGGTGATCGCCGCTATCACGGCGTCCGCCGGGGAACACGTAGAGATCCGGCATGAAGGCGTGTGCACCGTGGCGCCGCCCCATCAGCACGCGCACGCGGCCGCCAACCCGATCGAGCAGCATGATCGATGCGGCATCCCGAGGCCGCAGGGTTACGGGACGCGGAGGCTTGGACTCGCTGCCGGTCTCCCCCGCCGGCGTCATGCCCGTTCGTCTCGCGGCGGCAGTACGTCCTCGGGCGCGTCCTCGTGTCCACCGAAACCATGCATCTTCAGCGCCCATTGCAGGCCGATGACGGCGCCCTTGACCGGCTGCAGCAGCGCCAGCGAACTGATGACGGTGATCGGTGCCCAGATGGCGAGGTGCTGCCAGCTGTTGAGCGGCAGGATGAGGTCGGTCGCCATGTAGCCACCAAGCACCAGGTGGCCGACGATCGTGACGACGATATAGGGCGGGAAATCGTCGGCGCGGTGGTGATCCATGCGCTCGCCGCAGGCCGCACACGTCTCAACCGATTTGAGGTAACTGCGAAACAGTTTGCTGCTGCCACACGCCGGACAGCGGCCGAGAAAGCCGCGCCTCATCGAAAGCCCAACGGAGCGCTCGTCGCTTTCGGAGCCGCCCAGATGGAGTGTTTCGCCTGCTGCTGCTTTCATGCCTATTCCTCTGCCTTGCGGGAGCCTAGCGCCTGCCTCTCGGCGGCCGAGTTCCCGGCTTCTTGCGGGCGCCGGTACGGTCACGCCGGCCGGACTTGTGGAAGGAGCGCGTCGCCGTCGGCATCTTGCGTCCCTCGCTCTGCATCTCGAACCGGAGCGCGCCCGCAAGCGGTACGGCCTCGACGAGCTTGACGCGTACGGGATCGCCGAGGCGATAGCCAAGTCCGGTCTTTTCGCCGGAGAGCGCCTGATGCGCCTCATCATAGATGAAGTAGTCGCGCCCGAGTGTAGATATCGGAACGAAGCCGTCGGCGCCATAGGCGGGCAGGGTGACAAAGAGTCCCGCCTTGGTGACACCGGAGACCCGGCCATCGAATTCCTCGCCGACGCGACCGTTCAGATGATGCGCGATCAGCCGGTCGACGGTGTCCCGCTCAGCCGCCATGGCACGGCGCTCGAAAGTCGAGATCTCGGCAGCGATGTCGTCGAGAACGGCTTCTTCCTGCGGCGTCAGTCCGCCTTCGCCGAGGCCGAGCGAGGCAACCAGCGCGCGGTGCACGATGAGGTCGGCATAACGCCGGATCGGCGAGGTGAAATGCGCGTATTTCAACAGGTTCAGGCCGAAATGCCCGATATTCTCGGGGCTGTAGATCGCCTGGCTCTGCGAGCGCAGCACCATCTCGTTGACCATGGTCTCGAAGGGCTTGCCTTCGGCCTTGGCGAGAATGCCGTTGAAGTGGTTCGAGCGCATGTTCCCGCCCTTGACGAGCGAGATGTCGAGCGTCGCCAGGAATTCGCGCAGGCTTTCCTGCTTGGCGAGCGACGGCTGGTCGTGCACGCGGTAGATCAGGACCTGGCGCTTCTGCTCCAGCGTCTCGGCGGCCGCAACGTTCGCCTGGATCATCATCTCCTCGATCAGCTTGTGGGCGTCGAGGCGTTCGGGAACGAAGACACGGTCGACCGTGCCGTCGGGCTTCAGGATGATCTTGCGCTCGGGCATGTTGAGCTCAAGTGGCTGGCGCCGGTCGCGCCCGCGCGTGAGGATGCGATAGGCCTCCCACAACGGCTTCAGGATCGCCTCGAGGATCGGCCCGGTCTTGTCGTCGGGGTTGCCGTCGATCGCCGCCTGTGCTTGCTGGTAGGAGAGCTTTGCCGCGCTCTTCATCATGATGCGATGGAAGGTGTGACCTGCCTTGCGGCCTTCCTTGGAGAAGCGCATGCGCACGGCAAGCGCCGGGCGATCGACGCCTTCCTTCAGCGAGCAGAGATCGTTGGAGATCCGTTCGGGCAGCATCGGCACGACGCGGTCGGGGAAATAGACCGAGTTGCCGCGCTTCAGCGCCTCGAGATCCAGAGCGGACTTCGGGCGCACGTAGTAGGAGACGTCGGCAATCGCCACAGTGACGATGACACCGCCCGGATTGTCTTCGGATGGATCCGGTTCGGCATAGACCGCGTCGTCGTGGTCCTTGGCGTCGGCGGGATCGATGGTGATGAGCGGCAGCGTGCGCCAGTCCTCGCGGTGCGCCATGGTGGCGGGACCGGCGGCATTCGCCTCCTCGGTCACCCGTTCCGGGAAGATGTGTGGGATGGCATGCGCGTGGATGGCGATCATCGAGATCGCCTTTTCCGAGGCGACAGAGCCGATGACGTTCTGCACCTGGGCGCGCGGCAGACCGTAGCGGCCGAGCCGCGACAGTTGCACTTCGACCAGGTCGCCGTCGGCGGCATTGCCGGTGAACTCCGGATCAACAAGGATTTCTTCGCCGCGCTTTTCGATCGGCATCAGGCGGCCGCCGCCGCCGGGTGTTGATCGGAAGACCCCGAGCACGGCATCCTTGCGTTTGTCCAGCACCTTGATGATGCGCGCCGTATAGGCAGGGCCGCCGCGTTCCTTGGCCGGGAAGATCTTGGCAAGCACGCGGTCGCCGAGACCGCCGACCGGCGCCTTGCCCTTACCCTTGGCGACAGCGGACTGCTTGATCAGCACCGCCGGCGCGACGCCGTCGTCATCGAGCCATTCGGCCGGGCGGCCGATCAACTCGCCGTCGACATCACGGATGGTGATGTCGAGCACGGTCACCGGGGGCAGGGCGCCCGGACGCACCAGCGATTTGCGCTTCTTTTCGACTAGGCCGTCGACTTCGAGCGACTTCAGCAGCGCCTTCAATTCGACGCGAGTGTCGCCCTTCAGCCCGAACGCCTTGGCGATCTCGCGCTTGGAGGCGCGATCGGGATTTTCGGCGATGAAGCGCATCAGCACGTCGCGCGGCGGAACCGCGCCGTGGATGATCGGTTCGCTTGGCTGGGCCGATCCGGCCTTTGCCGCGCGAGCAGGCTTCTTGCCCAGGCCTCTCTTGCCGGACTGCTCGGTCGGGTCGCGCGGTATTCTGGTCAAGATCAGTCCTTCTTGGCCTTGGCGGCCGTCTTGGTTTTGCTTTTGGCAGGCGCCTTGGCCTTAGCCTTGGTCGCCTTGGCGCCGTCCTCGGACTTCGCCGCTGCCTTGGTCGGCTTGGCCTTGGTTGCCTTGCCCTTTGTCGTTCCGCCCTTGGCGGCCCGCTCGGAGATCAGCACGAGCGCCTCCTCGACCGTCACCGACTGCGGATCCTTGCCCTTCGGCAGGGTGGCGTTGACCTTGCCCCAGTTGACATAGGGGCCGTAACGACCGTCACGAACGGTGATGGCGCCACCGTCGGGATGATTGCCTAGTTCCTTGAGCGCGGCTGCCGCGGCGCCGCCACGACCGGCACCGGCCTTCGACTGCTTGTCGGCGAGAACCGAGACGGCGCGATTGAGGCCGATCGAGAAGACGTCCTCGATCGATTCGAGATTGGCATAAGTGCCGTCGTGCAGCACGAACGGTCCGTAGCGGCCAAGCCCGGTTGAGATCATCTTGCCGGATTCCGGATGGGCACCGATATCGCGCGGCAGCGACAGCAGCGCGACCGCCTTCTCGTGGTCGATCGTCGATGGCGTCCAGCCCTTCGGCAGGCTCGAGCGCTTGGCTTCCTTGCCGTCGCCACGCTGGACATAGGGGCCGAAGCGGCCGCTCCTGAGCGTGATTTCCTCGCCGGTATGCGGATCCTTGCCGAGCGCCTGCGGTTCGTTCGAGACCGCCGCCTCCTCGCCGTTGCTGTCGGAGGAAAGCTGGCGGGTGAAGTTGCACTCCGGATAGTTCGAGCAGCCGACGAAGGCGCCGTACTTGCCGAGCTTCAGCGACAGCTTGCCGGTGCCGCAGACCTGGCAGATCCGCGGATCGCCGCCGTCCTCGCGCTTGGGGAAGACCAGCGGCGCCAGTTCCTCGTTCAGCGCGTCGAGCACGTTCGTGACGCGCAGTTCCTTGGTTTCCTCGATCTGGGCGAAGAAATCCTTCCAGAAGTCGCGAAGCACGTCTTTCCAGTTGACCTCGCCGGCGGAGACCTGGTCGAGCTTTTCTTCGAGCGACGCGGTGAAGTCGTAGCCGACATAGCGTGTGAAGAAGCTTTCCAGGAACGCTGTCACCAGCCGTCCCTTGGCCTGGGGGATGAGCTTGCGCTTGTCGTTGGTGATGTAGTCGCGATCGAGCAGGGTCGTGACGGTGGCGGCATAGGTGGAGGGACGGCCGATCCCGAGCTCTTCCATCTTCTTGATCAGGCTTGCTTCGGAATAGCGCGGCGGCGGCTCAGTGAAATGCTGCGAGGCATTGATCTTCTGCTTGGCGAGGTTTTCGCGCGCATTGATCTCCGGCAGGCGGCCATCCTCGTCGCCGTCATCAGTCTGTTCGCCGTCTTCCTTGGCATCCGTATAGGCAGCGATGAAGCCGTCGAAGCGGATGACCGAGCCGGTGGCGCGCAGACCGGCCTTCTGGCCGCCATTGTCCGCAGTGATTTCCGCGGTCGTACGCTCGATCTCGGCCGATGCCATCTGGCTGGCGATGCCGCGCTTCCAAACGAGGTCGTAGAGCCTGAGCATGTCGCCATCGAGGAAACGGCGAACCTGGTCCGGCGTCCGGTTGAAATCGGTCGGGCGGATGGCCTCGTGCGCTTCCTGGGCATTCTTCGCCTTGGTCGAATAGAAGCGCGGCTTTTCCGGTAGATAGCGGTCGCCGAACTGGCTGGCGATCGCAAGGCGCGAGGCTTCGATCGCTTCCGGCGCCATCTGCACGCCGTCGGTACGCATATAGGTGATCAAACCGACCGTCTCGCCGCCGATGTCGACGCCTTCATAGAGCTTCTGCGCGACCTGCATGGTGCGCGAAGCGGAGAAGCCGAGCTTGGAGGAGGCGGCCTGCTGCAGTGTCGAGGTGGTGAAGGGCGGCGACGGGTTGCGCTTGACCGGCTTTGCTTCGATGCTATCGACCACATAGGCGGCGCCATCGAGCAGGGTCTTGAGACGATTTGCTTCTTCGCCGTTGCCGACAGCCTTCGGCGCAAGACGCTTGCCATCGGCCGAAACGAGACGCGCCTCGAACTCGTCGCCGCGCGGCGTCTTCAAGAGCGCCGAGATATTCCAGTACTCCTCGGAGATGAAGCGCTCGATCTCGTTTTCACGATCGCAGACGAGGCGCAGCGTCACCGACTGCACGCGGCCAGCCGAGCGGGCGCCCGGCAGCTTGCGCCAGAGCACCGGCGAGAGGTTGAAACCGACGAGATAGTCGAGTGCGCGGCGCGCCAGGTAAGCGTCGACCAGCGAGGTGTCGATGTCGCGCGGATGAGCGATCGCTTCGAGAACGGCCTTTTTGGTGATGGCGTTGAAGGCTACGCGCTTGACCGGCTTGTCGCCGAGCACCTTCTTCTTCTTCAGAAGGTCAAGTACGTGCCAGGAAATCGCTTCACCTTCGCGATCCGGGTCGGTTGCGAGAATGAGGCCGTCAGCGGATTTGACCGCGTCGGCGATGTCCTTCATGCGTTTCGCCGAGGCACTGTCGACTTCCCAGGACATCTCGAAGTCTTCGTCGGGACGGACCGAACCGTCCTTCGCCGGCAGGTCGCGCACGTGACCAAACGAAGCCAGTACCTTGTAGCCGGGGCCCAGGTACTTGTTGATCGTCTTTGCCTTGGAAGGCGATTCCACCACTACAACATTCATCGTCATTTTCTGAGACAACCGGTCCTGGTTCGGCGTCAGCGCCGTTTGCGCCGTACTTCGCCTGATATCGACGCCCCGAAATGGACAGGGATTCGAACGGGGTCAAGGGGGTTCGCCCAAAATAACGAAGAGAGGCCAGTGGGCGAACCATGCGGAAACACGCTGAATCTGCGATCTGAAACGCGTGATTGGTCCCGCTGGCGTGCCCGCCTGTGGCTGTGGCTTGTTATCATTCGGGCGTCGCGAGCGACACGAGGCCGCCAGCATGGCGATCAAGCCGACCGGCCAGATCAAGTTCCAGCAGAAGCAGATAGACCTGAGCCGGCGAAAGCCCTGTGTGGCGGACGATATCGTCGATCTCGACCGGCGTCGGGCCGAGCGCGGTGCTGACCGCGGCGCGGTCGCCGTCGCTCGCACTCGCCGGAACACCAGTCCGCGCCTGACCATCCGGTTCCCGCACGGCCGGCAGCGGCAGCTCCAGCTGGCTGAGTGGCGCCAGCGCCTCGATCACGTCACCCGGGCCGGTCGTGACGATCGCGCCCTGTTTCAGGAGATCGTTGGTGCCATGGCAGCGCGGATCGAGCGGCGAGCCGGGAACCGCAAAAACGAGCCGGCCGAAATCGGCGGCGTAGCGCGCGGTGATGAGCGAGCCGGAGCGGTGCGCGGCCTCGACGATCGCAACGCCGAGGCTGATGCCGGCGATCAGCCGGTTGCGGCGCGGAAAGTCGCGCGCCCGTGGCTCCCAGCCGAAAGGCATTTCGCTGATCGCGAGGCCCCGACCGGCCGTGATTTCTTCGAGCAGGCCGACGTTCTCGGGCGGATAGGGACGGTCGAGACCGCCGGCAAGGGCAGCGATCGTGCCGGTATCAAGGCTGGCGCGGTGGGCGGCCGTATCGATGCCGCGCGCAAGACCTGAGGTCACGACATAACCGGCGCGGCCGGCGTCGCACGCAATCATCGCCGCAAACTTTGCGCCGCTGACCGACGCGTTGCGCGAGCCGACAATGCCGAGCGACGGGCGGCCAGCCGCGCTGAGATCGCCTTTCATCGCGAGCAGAGGGGGAGCACCGTCGATCTGCCTGAGTGCCGAGGGGTAGGCTGCTTCGCCGATGCCGATGAAGACAGCGCCATGGCGTCGGGCAGCTTCGAGTTCCCGTTCGACCTCGCTTACAGAAGCCACACGATAGGTCTGCCTGGTTCCACCGCGCCGCGACAGTTCAGGCAAGGCGTCGAGCGCATTTTCCGCGGTGCCGAAATGGTTGATCAGGTCGCGGAAGGCGATGGGGCCGACATTGTCGCTGCGGATCAACCGGAGCCAGGATATCTTCTGTCGTTCGGTCAGCGCCACTCCGTTTCGTCCTGCGCTGGCCTCAGACATTATCCCTTGTCTCCGATCTTGCTTTCCGTGCCGGCGAGCAGCCGCCGAATGTTGGCGCGGTGCTTCACCCAGGTGATGACCGTCATGGCGGTAAAGAGGAGGGCGACCTTCTCGTTGCCTGCCGCGTAAAGTAGAACCGGAATGATAGCCGTTGCAACCAGGGCGGACAATGAGGAGTAGCGGCTGATTTTCGCCATGCCGAGCCAGATGACCGCGAAGGCAAGCACCATGAGGGGAGCAAGGCCGAGCAGGACGCCGATATAGGTGGCGACACCCTTGCCGCCCTTGAAGCCAAGCCAGACCGGGTAGAGATGGCCAATGAAGGCGGCAAAGCCCGCGGCGATTCCCGCCTCGACGCCCCAGTAGGATGCGATGAACGCTGCGGCGGAGCCTTTCAGGGCATCGAGCAACAGCGTTGCGGCAGCAAGCTTCTTGTTGCCGGTTCGCAGCACATTGGTCGCGCCGAT
Organism: Ensifer adhaerens; assembly: GCF_002007205.1. Lineage (GTDB taxonomy): Bacteria > Pseudomonadota > Alphaproteobacteria > Rhizobiales > Rhizobiaceae > Ensifer > Ensifer adhaerens_D. Next base: position 1,448,103 of record NZ_LAZS01000005.1, on the reverse strand, counting down.
ATTGCCGGAGCCGATCTTGCGCACGTCGCCGAGCCCGGCCATGCGCGTCAGGATCAGTCCGAACGGGATCGAGCCAAGGAGATAGCCTAAGGCAAGGCTTAAGAGCGTAAAGGGCAGCCCAAGCTGCCAGGACAATAGATCCACCGGTTCCCCTCCCGCGCGACCGCTTTCGGCTTAGGCCGAATGCACCAGCTTGCCGGCAACATAGGTTTGCACGACACGCCCGGTAAAGCGCGCATTTTCAAACGGCGTATTCTTGGAGCGAGAAACGATCGCCTCTTCGTAAAGCACCCAAGGCTCGTCGAGATCGAGGACGGTGATATCGGCCTTGGCGCCGGGTTTCAGCGTACCGGCGTCGAGACCGAAGATCGCCGCCGGCCGCGTCGACATCGCATCGATCAGGCGCATCAGCGGAACCTGGCCGCTGTGATGCAGGCGAAGCGCGGCCGCGGCCAGCGTTTCCAGGCCGATCGCCCCATCGGCAGCATCGGCAAAGGGCAGCCGCTTGGTGTCGACGTCCTGCGGGTCGTGCGAGGAGACGATGATATCGATCGTGCCGTCGGCCAGTGCCTCGGCCATGCCGATCCGGTCGTCCTCGCTGCGCAGCGGCGGCGAAAGCTTGAAGAAGGTCCGGTACTCGCCGATGTCATTCTCGTTGAGCGCGAGATTGTTGATCGACACGCCGCAGGTGACGTTGGCGCCGCGCTCGCGTGCGGTGCGGATCGCTGCGGCCGATTCGGGAACCGAGATCTGGGCGGCGTGATAGGCGGCCCTCGTCAGCCCGGCGATACGCAGGTCGCGCTCGAGAGGAATGATTTCCGCTTCACGCGGGATCCCGGAAAGGCCAAGCCAGCTGGCAAGCAGACCTTCGTGCATGACGCCGTTGGCGCCGAGATACTTGTCGCGGGTCTCAAGCGCGATGACCGCGCCGAATTCGCGCGCATAGGTCATGGCCCGACGCAAAACCAGGGTGTCGTGGATCGAGCGGCGGCCGTTGGTGAAGCAGACGGCACCGGCTTCGCGCAGCAGGCCGAACTCGGTCATCTCCTCGCCGTCGAGGCCCTTGGTGAGCGCTGCGGCCGGGTGCACGTTGACGAGCGCCTTGTCGCGCGCCGTCTTCTTTACGTATTCGACGAGCGCGATGTCGTCGATGACAGGATCGGTTTCCGGCATGGCGATGAAAGTGGTGACGCCGCCGGCAGCCGCGGCGCGCGATGCGGACTCGAAGGTCTCGCGGTGTTCGCTGCCCGGTTCGCCGACGAAGACGCGGGCATCGACGAGCCCCGGAACGGCCGTGAGCCCGGCGCAATCCTTGACGAAGGCGCCGTCCGGCACGCCCTGGTTTTGCGCGTCGGCACCGGCTGCGAGAATGCGGCCGTCGTCGCCGACGATAACAGTGCCGACCTCGTCGAGGTTGCGCGAGGGATCGAGGATGCGAAGGTTCTGCAGAACGAGTGGTCTGGTCATAGGCGCGGCCCCTGGTTCTGCGAGAGAAGCAGCGTTTCCATCACCGCCATACGCACGGCAACGCCCATCTCGACCTGCTGTTCGATCACGCTCTGCGGACCGTCGGCGATTTCCGAGGCGATTTCGACGCCGCGGTTCATCGGCCCCGGATGCATGACGAGCGCATCCTCCTTGGCCGCCTTCAGCTTTTCCGCATCGAGCCCGAAATAGTGGAAGTACTCGCGCACCGAAGGCACGAAGGATCCTGCCATGCGCTCGCGCTGCAGCCGCAGCATCATGACGACATCTGCGCCCTTCAGGCCTTCGGCCATCGAATGGTAGACCTCGACGCCCATGTCCGCGATCCCCGAGGGAAGGAGCGTCGCAGGTGCGACGACGCGCACCCGCGCGCCCATCTGGTTCAGCAGCAGGATGTTGGAGCGCGCCACGCGCGAATGCAGCACGTCGCCGCAGATGGCGACGATGATACGCGAGAGCTTGCCCTTGGCGCGACGGATGGTCAGCGCATCGAGCAGCGCCTGGGTCGGGTGCTCGTGCTGGCCGTCGCCGGCGTTGACGACGGAGCAGGAGACCTTCTGCGCCAGAAGTGCTGCAGCACCGGCCGAGGAGTGGCGCACGACCAGCACGTCCGGGTGCATGGCGTTCAGCGTCATCGCCGTGTCGATCAGCGTTTCGCCCTTCTTCACCGAGGAGTTGCCGACCGACATGTTCATGACGTCGGCGCCAAGCCGCTTGCCGGCGAGCTCGAAGGAGGACTGCGTGCGCGTCGAGGCCTCGAAGAAGAGGTTGATCTGCGTCAGCCCCCGGAGTGTCGACGTTTTCTTTTGTCTCTGACGGGAGATTTGGACGGCTTCGTCGGCGCGATCGAGCAGATAGGTGATATCCTGCTCCGTGAGCCCCTTGATGCCGAGCAGGTGGCGATGCGGGAAAGTGATCATGGGCCGCCCTTGCGCTCTTTAAATTTTGTCGCTCTATAAGACCTGGTCCCCGGCACGGCAAGGCTTGCGCGGTTCCGTCCGCAGAAAACTTGCAACGGCGATCCTATCTTTTCCACGCCCCGTTCCGTGGCCGGGAAACTTGCGCTAGAACCGGCCCATGAATCAGATGAACCGGACTGAACAGAAACTCGCCGAGCTGAACCAGCCCAAGCCCTGGTCCGGTGTCAACGCCTATCGCTCCGATCCGCTCGTGGTGGACATCACCTCGGGCATGAGCAAGGCGCTGCGCGACGAGTTCGACGTGCTCGGCCGTTATGTCACGTCGCCCGAGGCGCAGGAACTGGCGCGGATGGCGAACGAAGGTCCGCCAAAGCTGAAGACGCATGGCCCCCGCGGCGAGCGTCTCGATGTTGTCGAGTTCCATCCGGCCTGGCATGCGCTGATGCGCCGCTCGATGTCCTCGGGCCTGCATGCATCCGCCTGGGAAAACCTGGCCGAAGAGCGCAACCAGTCGCATAAAGTCCGCGCCATCCGATTCTATCTGACCGCCCAGCTCGAATGCGGCCATCTCTGCCCGCTGACGATGACGAGCGCCTCGCTTGCCGCGATCACTGCGTCACCGGCGGTGCAAAAGGAATGGGCGCCGAAGATCCTGTCGCGCAAGTACGATTCCACCAATCGTCCGTGGATGCAGAAATCGGCGGTCACCGTCGGCATGGGCATGACCGAGAAGCAGGGCGGCACAGACGTGCGCGCCAACACCTCGACTGCCGAGCGGGTGGGCGAGGGCATCTATCGGCTCAACGGCCACAAGTGGTTCATGTCGGCGCCGATGAGCGACGCCTTCGTCATGCTGGCACAGACCCGCGAGGGGCTCGCCTGCTTCCTCGTTCCCAGACTTCTGGAAGACGGCAGCGCCAACGGTTTGCGTTTCCAGCGGCTGAAGGACAAGCTCGGCAACCGTTCGAATGCGTCCTCTGAGGTCGAGTTCTCCGACACGTTCGGCTTCATCCTCGGCGCGCCGGATGCCGGCATCCGCACGATCCTCGACATGGTGACGCTGACGCGTCTCGACTGCGCGCTGGCCTCCGCCGGCATGATGCGCGCCTCGCTTGCCGAGGCCGTGCACCATACCCGCGGCCGCAAGGTTTTCGGCAAGCCGCTTGTCAGCCAGCCGATGATGACGCGCGTGCTTGCCGACATGGCGCTCGACGTCGCTGCGGCAAGCGCACTTTCGTTCCGTCTGGCGGAAGCCTTCGACAAGGCGCGCAACAGCGCGGAAGACGCGGCCTACGCGCGGATCATGACGCCGGTCGCCAAATACTGGGTCTGCAAGATCGCGCCGGCGCTGATCTATGAGGCGATGGAGTGCCTGGGCGGCAACGGCTACGTGGAAGAGCGGGCGCTCGCGCGCCACTACCGCGAAGCGCCCGTCAACGCCATCTGGGAAGGCTCCGGCAACGTCATGGCACTGGACGTGTTGCGAGTTCTCGCCAAGGGCAAGGATCTGTTCGAGCAACTCTTCGTGGTGCTGGCGCGTGACCTCGGGCCAGCCGGCCGCAAGACGATCGACGTGCTGCGCGCGGCCATGTCGCTGTGCGAACGCGACGAAGGCGCGGCACGCATGCTGGTCGAGCAACTGGCGCTCGCCGCCGCCGCCGCCGAGCTTTATCGCCTCGGTGCCGGGCGCATTGCCGATGCGTTCCTGGAATCGCGCCTGGCCGCCGGCTGGCGCTCGACCTATGGCATGCTCGATTCCCGCTTCGATTCCGCCTACATCCTCGACCTTCTCTATCCCCCTGCGGCGTGAGCCGTCAGGCCCCGCGTCGTCAGTCCCCTGACGTGTCAGCCCGCTGCGACGTAGGTCGTCAGCCCGCTGCGACGTAGGTCGTCAGCCAGAGCACGAGCGGGATCGTGAAGAACGACACCACCGTCTGGACGGTGGCGACCGCCGCATAGAGGTCGGCGTCGCCATTCATCTGCTTGGCGAGCAGGTAGCCGTTCATCGCCGTCGGTACCGCCGCGCCAAGCGCGATGACGAGCAACGCGTCGCCGCGGATGCCGAGTAGGTAACTCGCGCTCACCATGAAGACCGGCATGACGATCAGCTTGAGGAAAACGGCAAGCAGCGCAACCGCGCTTGGTTTCAATGCGTCGGAAGCACGCAAACCAGCGCCGACCATCACCAGCCCGAGACTGAGCGACGCGCTCGCCAGCATCTCGATGGTGGCCATCAGCGGGCTGTAGATCTTCAGTCCGATCAAGTTGACGAAAATTCCAAGCACCGAAGAAACGATGATCGGGTTCGTGGCAATCCGCATGAAGAAGCGGCGAAAGTCGCGGTTGCCGCCTGCGAACCAGACGAGCGCAGCGATATTGTAGAGATTGGTCGGGATGATCAGGAGCGTCATCAAGAGCGCGGTCAGCGTCAGGCCAAGCGAGCCGTAGAGCTTGTGGGCGATCGCAAGCGCCATGAAGCCGTTCCACCGCGTCGCAGTCTGGAAAACCGACGTGAAGGACGATGCGGAAACCTGCCGGTCACGGAGGATCGGCCAAAGCAAGAGCACGAAGATCGACATCAGGCTAACGCTGCCGATCGTGGCGATGGCGGTTGCGTCGGCCTGCAATCCGGCGAAATCGGCCTGAGCAAGGGTCGAGAACAAGAGGGCAGGGAACAGGATGAAATAGCCGAATTGCTCAAGCCCGAGCCAAAGGTTCTGGTCGACGAAGGTCGAGCGTTTGAGCCAGGCGCCAAGCAGAACCAGGAGGAAGACAGGAAGGATGCTTTCAAAGACAACGGTCATGGGGGAGGGCCTGCGTGCGGGACGTCTATCGCTACCTCAAATCATCGCCGACCGGAATGCGCTAGTGGCACGAGGCGGCGATCAAACGGGAGTGTCCCGCCTTCAAGGATCCGCGACCGGACTGCCCTGTGAAAATTAACCTTAACAAATGGTTTACATTGCGCGGGTCGCCGCAAGGGCGGAGATTGATCCGGCATTTTAATGGATTCCGGAATGGAGCGGTTCGGTGAGAACTGGTCTTATGATCATCATGATGATGTTTTTTGCCGGACTGGCGCTAGATATCGCAGTTCCCGCGATGGTTCTTGTGGCCGTCGTGCTGGCTGACCGCGCGATTTACCCAGTTGTCTTTCGGCAGATCTCGGAAAGGGGAGCCGCATGAAGTGGTTTCTGATCCTTTGGGGCGGGCCGATCCTGCTGCTGGGCTCCTGGTATGGCCTGTCGTACTACGACATGAGCTTCGGCTTCTTCATGCTGACGCGGCAAACCCATGATCTGGTGTTCCAGATCTACGGCAATGTCCTCGGCATCCCGCCGGAAACGATTCCGCCGCTCGTAGCCCGCGCGATCGTCGTCGACAGCCTGATCGTTTTCGCCATCATCGGCTTTCGCAAGCGCCGCCAGATCGCAGCCTGGTATCGCCGTCGCTTCGGTGCCGTGGCCCCTCAGTCCGAGCGGCCGTCTCTTGCCAGCGACGCCAGCCTGTCGAGCGCGCCCTGAAGAATGAACGAGGCCGCGGCCGAATCGATGCGTTCGGCCCGCTTGCGTCGTGACACGTCCATCTCGATCAGCACCCGCTCGGCCGCGACGGTCGAAAGCCGTTCATCCCAGAAGACGAAGGGCAGGGGCGTTTTCTGTTCCATGTTGCGCACAAAGGCGCGGGTCGCCTGACAGCGCGGCCCCTCGCTGCCGTCCATATTGACGGGCAGGCCGATGACAAAGGCCGCGATCTTTTCTTTCGTCGCTGCCGACAGCAGCGCCTCCGCGTCCACGCCGAACTTGACCCGACGGATCACCTCGCGCGGGGTCGCAAAGCGGCGACCGAGATCGGAGACCGAGAGGCCGATCGTTTTCGTGCCGAGGTCGAGGCCTGCAATCGCCTGGTTCGGCTGTAGCTGGGCTGCGAGTTCTTCGATGGTGAGAATTGCCATGTCGGTGTCGATTCGATCTTTGCGCGGAGAGTTGTCTGATCCATATGCTGTTGCGACCGACAAATCATCAGGGAGATCGACATGAAGATCAAATGGCTCGGACACGCCGCCTTCCATATCGAAACGGCAAAGTCCAAAATCCTGATCGACCCCTTCTTTACCGGCAATCCGGCCTTCCGCGACGAGGAGCGCCGGGACGCGACCGCCGGGCTCACTCATATTCTCCTGACCCACGGCCACGGTGACCATGTCGGCGATACCATTGCGATCGCCAAGGAGACGGGTGCGACGGTCGTTGCCAATGCCGACCTTGCCGCCTGGCTCGGCCGGCATGGCGTCAAGGCGCTGGAAATGGGGAACACCGGCGGCACGATCAATCTCGGTAGTTTCTCGACGACCTTCGTCAACGCGCTGCATTCGTCGGCGCAGCTGACCGAGGACGGCGTCTCGCACTCGCTCGGCAATGCCAACGGCCTGGTGCTGCATTTCGAGGACGAGCCGACGCTCTATCATATGGGCGACACGGACATCTTCTCCGACATGGCGCTGATCAACGAGCTGCATCAGCCGGAGATCGGCATCGTGCCGATCGGCGATCGTTTCACCATGGGCGGGGCGGTTGCGGCCCTGGCCTGCCAGCGCTTCTTCAAGTTCTCGACAGCCATCCCTTGCCATTACGGCTCGTTCCCGATCATCGACCAGACGCCGGAAACCTTCGTTGCGGGCATGGAAAGCGCGTCCACCAAGGTTGAGACACCGCATGTCGGCGGCGTCGTCGAGGTCTGATGTTGCGCCGGGCCTTCTGACGCGAGGCCTGGTCCTCCGGCAATTCCCCCGTTGCGTGGCTCGCTCTGCGCCATTATAGCGGGGGAAGTTCCAGATACCGGAGACGATCATGTCCGTAGACCTTGCCACCGTGAAGCGCGTCGCGCGCCTTGCCCGTATCGCCGTCAGCGAAGAGGAAGCCGAACGGATGATGGGCGAGCTCAATGGTATCCTCGGTTTCGTCGAGCAGCTTTCCGAAGTCAATGTCGATGGCGTCGAGCCGATGACCTCGGTTACGCCGATGGAGATGAAGAAGCGTATCGACGCTGTATCGGACGGCAACAAGGCCGACGACATCGTCGCCAATGCGCCGAATTCGGATCGCAATTTCTTCCTCGTTCCGAAGGTGGTCGAGTAACCTCCCGCCAGCCGCCCCGACGTTCCCGATTGCGAAAGCCCGATTTCACCATGACCGACCTTACCAGCCTGACGATTGCCGAAGCTCGCACGAAGCTCGCCGCCAAGGAAATCACCGCCGTCGAACTGACGGATGCCTATATCGGCGCGATCGATGCCGCCAACGAGGCGATCAACGCCTATATCACTGTCACGCCGGACAAGGCGCGCGAGATGGCGAAAGCCTCGGATGCGCGCATCGCCGCCGGCAAGGCCGGCGCGCTTGAAGGCATCCCGCTCGGCATCAAGGACCTGTTCGGCACCGAAGGCGTGCACACCCAGGCCTGCAGCCACATCCTCGATGGCTTCGAGCCGCGTTACGAATCGACCGTTACCCAGAACCTCTGGAACGACGGTGCCGTCATGCTCGGCAAGCTGAACATGGACGAGTTCGCCATGGGCTCGTCGAACGAGACCTCCTATTACGGTGCCGTGAAGAACCCCTGGCGCGCCAAGGGCTCCAACATGGATCTCGTCCCCGGCGGTTCGTCCGGCGGTTCGGCCGCAGCCGTTGCCGCGCATCTCTGCGCCGGCGCGACGGCAACCGATACCGGCGGCTCCATCCGCCAGCCGGCCGCCTTCACCGGCACCGTCGGCATCAAGCCGACCTACGGTCGCTGCTCGCGCTGGGGCGTCGTCGCCTTCGCTTCGTCGCTCGACCAGGCCGGCCCGATCGCCCGCGACGTGCGCGATGCCGCGATCCTTCTGAAGTCGATGGCAAGTGTGGATTCTAAGGACACGACCTCTGTCGACCTGCCGGTGCCGGACTACGAAGCCTCGATCGGCAAGTCGATCAAGGGCATGAAGATCGGCATTCCGCGCGAATACCGCGTCGACGGCATGCCGGAAGAGATCGAAGCGCTCTGGCAGCAGGGCATTGCCTGGTTGAAGGAAGCCGGTGCCGAGATCGTCGACATCACCCTGCCGCACACGAAATACGCGCTGCCGGCCTATTACATCGTTGCTCCGGCCGAGGCGTCTTCGAACCTCGCCCGCTACGACGGCGTGCGCTACGGCCTGCGCGTCGATGGCAAGGACATCGTCGACATGTACGAAAAGACCCGTGCCGCCGGCTTCGGCCATGAGGTCAAGCGCCGCATCATGATCGGCACCTACGTGCTGTCGGCCGGCTACTACGACGCCTACTACCTGCAGGCGCAGAAGGTCCGCACCCTGATCAAGCGTGACTTCGAACTGGCGTTCCACGCCGGCGTCGACGCGATCCTGACGCCGGCCACGCCGTCGTCCGCCTTCGGCATTGCCGACGAGGATCTCGCTGCGGATCCGGTGAAGATGTACCTCAACGACATCTTCACGGTGACGGTCAACATGGCCGGTCTTCCGGGCATCGCCGTCCCCGGCGGTCTCGACCACAAGGGCCTGCCGCTCGGCCTGCAGCTGATCGGCAAGCCGTTCGAGGAAGAGACGCTGTTCAAGACGGCGCATATCATCGAGCAGGCGGCGGGCCGCTTCACACCCGCCAAGTGGTGGTAAGATTGCGATGGCGGCGCCGGTGAGGCGCCGCCATTTTTCATTTTGAAGACCAGTCACTGTTGTCGCGGAGGTAGCCCGCGCCGTGCCCGTCATCCGCCATGCCCGCGTCGGCGACGTCGACCGTTTGACGGCGATCGGTCTTGGTGCCTGGCAATCTGCGATTGCCGGCCTTGCCGACGGCGACAAGATGCGGGGGGTGGCTGAAACCGCATTTCACCGCTTTCTTTCGGATCAATGGCTTTCCGTCCTGCTCCTCGAAGCGGACGGTGACATTCGCGGCTGGACCGCGCGCGAGAACTTCGACAATGCGATATCCGACCTGTGGATCGAGCCGTCTGCACAAGGGCGAGGGTTTGGCGGCCTCTTGCTCGGTGAGATCGAGGCCCGCATCGTCAAGGACGGCTTCGAGAGCGTGACCACCAAGACCCACGCGCGCAACGAGCGGGCCGTGCGCTTCTTCTGCAACAGCGGATACGGAGTGAGCTGGCTTTCGACCGCCTATGCACCACAACTCGACAGCGACGTGGAGTTCATCGGCCTGAGAAAAGTTCTCAGGGGGGAGGGCGACGTCTGACCTGCGGCTGCCGAATGGCTGTCATCCAGAATTGGTGCTGGCGCATTCACACCTCATTCATTAGGCCCATGAAATATTATGGGTTATGAAAGTGCGGTGGCACTGCGGGGGAACGCTTGTTGCAAATGCTGGAGAGGACGGCCGCGCGGCCGTTGGTTCTGAAGCCCTTCCATCACTCGTTTTGGATTGCCGGCCTGGGGCTGATCATTTTCGTCGCCTGCGTGCTCGGCATCCTGAGTCGTCCGGTCGGCATGCTCGCTTCAATCTGGCCGGCCAATGCCATCCTTCTTGGCCTTCTCGTCAGAAACCCTGCGTTGGCGTCCCCGGCCGGTTGGTCTGCCGCCGCCTTGGCCTATGTGCTCGCCGACGTCGTTACCGGATCGGACCTGACGCAGGCGGTCTCGCTGAATGCCGCCAACATGGTCGGTGTCATCATCGGCTACGCGCTTTTCGCGAGGCTTTCCAGCGAACATCGGCATCTGCGCCGGCCGCTGTCGGTGCTTCATATGTTTGTCAACGCCTCGCTCGCTGCGATCGGTGCCGCCATAGTTGGGGCCGCTGCCGTGCACGTTGCGTTCGGCGCACGGCTGTCGGAGGCTTTTGTCGCCTGGCTGACGACTGAACTTGTCAATTACGTGGTTATCCTGCCGGTCTTCCTGGCAGCGCCGATCTTCAGCGACGGTTCGCGCGCCGGTACCGCGTCGCTTGCGGCTTCCGCCAGGGCCGGCAGCCCATGGCCGCTGGTTGCCTTGGTCGCCTCGTGCGCCGCGGCGCTTGTGATCGGCGGTCCCGGCGCCTTCGCCTTTCCGGTGCCGGCTCTTCTGTGGTGCGCCCTGACCTATGGGTTGTTTTGCGTGACGGTGTTGACGGCGATCGTCGGTGTGCTGACGCAGATCGCGGTGGCATCCGGAGCACTGCATCTTGGTGTCAGCGCCGTTGCCGAGGCGACGCTTACATCGACGCGGCTCGGAACGACGCTTCTGGCGCTCTGTCCCCTGACCGTTGCCAGCGTCGACGCGGCCCGGCGGGCCCTGATCGGGCGTTTGTCCCATGCGGTCGACTACGATTTCCTCACGCAGTGCCTGGCGCGCTCCGCCTTCATGTCCCGGGCCGCTGCCCTGGTGGCAGCACCCGCTGCGCGCCGAAGCGGTACGGTCGTGATGATGCTCGATATCGATCGCTTCAAGGCGATCAACGATACCTACGGCCATGCCGTAGGAGATCGCGTGCTGACCGCAGTCGCCCGCACGGTACGCTCGACGCTCCGCGGCGATGATCTTTTTGGCCGGCTTGGGGGAGAGGAGTTCGCCGTCGTACTTGCCCGGCAGTCCCCTGCCGACGCGCTCAAGGTCGCCGAACGGCTGCTTGAGGCGGTGCGTGCGCTGGAACTCGATCTGGAGCAGGGTGGCAAACTCTCTGTGACGATCAGCATCGGAGCCGCCGAGGTTTCAACCGGCGAAGCCGGTCTCGACCGGCTGCTCCTGGCCGCGGATCGCGCCCTTTACCAGGCGAAGGATGCTGGTCGTGATCGCGTTCGCTGTGCCCTGCCGGCCCACGCATGACGTAAGGTCAACCGAAGCATTGGCATTCACGTTACGTGAAGAGTGAATACCGGGCATGAAACATGCCCGGTATCGCCGTCGCTGCCACTCAACGATTGTTCAGTTCCGATCGAACCAGACGAAGCCCTTGTTCGGTGATCCGGTAGGGCTTCCCGCCGGAAGACGAGATCGCCTTCTTGCGCTTCAGCTTGCGGAAGAGTTCGAGGTCGAAGCCGGGATAGACCCAGCCGTCACGGGTGAAGCACCGGATCTCGGTGATCGCCTTGTCTTCGCGGATGATTTCGATACGGCCGCCCTGGGCCAAATGATGAAGGATGCGCTGTTCTGCGCGCGAGATATCCATTGTCTGAATGTTCCGGAATAGCGTTCGGAAGAACGCAGGAAAACGTTCCGCAAATCTCTAGAAAGCGGGGTGACGTTTCCGGCCCGTGCGCGCAATCAAAAGGGATTACGCGGACGGGCTTTACCGGGACTCAGGCGACGAACGGAACATAAAAACTCCAATAGAACGATGCCTTCCTAGAAGACCGGCGCCGGCGCGTCAAGGTGTCATTGCAACGCCAGAGTGCCGATGGCCGCCAGCGCCACCTGGAAGACGATGATCAACGCGAGGCGCGTACGAAAAGGCTCCTTGCGCGTCTTGTGTCGGAAGATATGGCGCGCCGTCATCGCTCCCGGGCTGCCGCCGAAAAGGGCGACCGTCAGCAGGGTCCGCTCGCTGATCCGCCGTCGGCCGGAGCGCGCCGCTTGCTTGTCGTTCCAGAACAGCCCGAAGGCAGCCACGTTGACGAGAATTGCGAATGAGAGGAGGGCAAGGCCGATGGACATGACCGAAGTCTTGCCGATAGGCGCTAAACGATGGTTAACAGACGCCTGCCGTCCGCATGAGGATGCAGATGGCGCTTCTGATCCAGCCGAACAACTTGCACCGGCGGACCAATTGTTCTACCGAGAAACTAAGAATTCAGGCTTCAAAGAAGAGCATGATATGAGCATTGTCGACGTCCGCACCCCCGATCCGAAACGCTTCATCCCCGGCGCCACCGGCGACTGGGAAGTCATCATCGGCATGGAGGTCCATGCCCAGGTGCTTTCCAATTCGAAGCTGTTTTCGGGTGCCTCGACCGAGTTCGGCAACGCGCCGAATGCGAACGTGTCGCTCGTCGACGCCGCCATGCCCGGCATGCTGCCCGTCATCAACGAGGAATGCGTGAAGCAGGCAGTGCGCACCGGTCTCGGCCTCAAGGCCCAGATCAACAACCGCTCGATCTTCGACCGCAAGAACTATTTCTACCCGGACCTGCCGCAGGGCTACCAGATCTCCCAGTTCAAGGATCCGATCGTCGGCGAGGGCAAGATCATCATTTCGATCGGTCCGGACCGTCAGGGCCAGTTCGAGGATGTCGAGATCGGCATCGAGCGCCTGCATCTGGAACAGGATGCCGGCAAGTCGATGCACGACCAGCATCCGTCGATGTCCTATGTCGATCTCAACCGCTCGGGCGTCGCGCTGATGGAAATCGTCTCCAAGCCGGACATGCGCTCGTCGGACGAGGCCAAGGCCTACATGACGAAGCTGCGTTCGATCGTGCGTTATCTCGGCACCTGCGACGGTAACATGGATGAAGGCTCCATGCGCGCCGACGTCAACGTCTCCGTGCGTCGTCCGGGCGAAGGTTTCGGCACGCGCTGCGAAATCAAGAATGTCAACTCGATCCGCTTTATCGGCCAAGCGATCGAGTATGAGGCACGCCGCCAGATCGGCATCCTCGAGGACGGTGGCAGCATCGACCAGGAAACGCGTCTGTTCGACCCGAACAAGGGCGAGACCCGCTCGATGCGCTCCAAGGAAGACGCGCACGACTACCGCTATTTCCCGGATCCGGACTTGCTGCCGCTGGAGTTCGACGATGCCTTCGTCGAGGCACTGAAGGCGGACCTGCCGGAACTGCCCGATGACAAGAAGGAGCGCTTCGTGCGCGATCTCGGCCTCTCGGTCTACGACGCCTCGGTTCTCGTTTCCGAAAAGTCGATCGCCGACTATTTCGAGGCGGTGGCCGAAGGTCGCGACGGCAAGATTGCCGCCAACTGGGTCATCAACGACCTGCTCGGCGCCTTGAACAAAGCCGGCAAAGCCATTGAAGAGACTCCGGTTTCGCCGGCCCAGCTCGGCGGCATCATCGATCTCATCAAGGCCGAGACCATCTCCGGCAAGATCGCCAAGGACCTCTTCGAGATCATCTGGAACGAAGGCGGCGACCCGGCCGAAATCGTCGAATCTCGCGGTATGAAGCAGGTGACCGACACCGGCGCCATCGAGAAGGCTGTCGACGAGATCATCGCCGCCAACCCGGATCAGGTCGCCAAGGTCCAGGCCAAGCCCTCGCTCGCCGGCTGGTTCGTAGGCCAGGTGATGAAGTCGACCGGCGGCAAGGCCAACCCGCAGGCCGTGCAGGCCCTCGTGAAGGCCAAGCTCGGCATCGAGGAATAACAATGTTCTTCGTGCGCACGGCAAGCGACCGCGATCTGGACAAGGTTCGCGCCCTGCTTGTCGAAACGTGGCACGCGACCTATGACACCTTCTACGGTGTCGAGAAGGTCAACGAACTGACGGAGCGCTGGCATTCCCTGCCGGCGCTCAAAGCCCGGCTCGCGCGCAAGAATGCGGAGTTCCTGGTGGCCGACGACGGACGGCAGCTTGGCGGCATGGGCTTTGCCGCCATGTCCGACGCGCTGCCCAAGACTGCGGTGCTTCATCAGCTTTATGTCCTGCCGAAATTCCAGCGGCAGGGGATTGGCCGCGACATTTTCGCTGAACTCGAGACCTGTTTCCCGGACGCCGAGCGCATGCGTGTCGAGGTCGAGCCGCAGAACCTGCACGCCTTGGCATTCTACCGAAGCCACGGCTTTGCCGAGGCGGGTGAAATCGCCCACTGCGGCGACGAGCAATCCGGACTGCCGGCCATCATCCTTGAGAAGCCGCTTCCAGGTTAACCGCTTTCCGCACGGTCGCTTCCTTGGATCTGTGGAAAACCCGGAAGACTAGGGGACTGTCATCAAGCCGTTACCTTCGGGTGTTTGGTCCGCTGCCGACGACCGATGTGAGCGGGGAACCATGGACGCGACAACCGATCTCTTGATCCGCAAAGCCGAGCGCAAAGACCTTGAAGCGATCGTCGAGATCTTCGCCGGCGATCCGCTCGGCGGCCATGGCGACACGACCGATCCGGAGGCCTTTGGCGATTATGTCGCTGCGTTCGAGAAGATCGCTCTTTCGTCGTTGCAAACGCTCTATGTGGCGGTGCTCGGCGGCGAGATCGTCGGCACTTTTCAGACGGCGCTGCACACATCGCTGTCGGGGCGCGGAAGCTCCAGCCTTGTCGTCGAGGCGGTTCAAACCCGCAAGGATATGCGTGGCCGCCGGATCGGCGAACGCATGATGCGCCATGCGATCGCCGAGGCGCAGGAGAGGGGCGCAAAGAAGGTGCAGCTCAGCTCCAACGCCCTGCGCACCGACGCGCACCGCTTCTACGAGCGGCTAGGCTTCACGCGCAGCCATTTCGGCTTTCGCATGCCGTTGAAATGACGGCCTTTGCCTCGGAATCACTGGACAAGCCATGAGCGCCGGGGCATAAGCGGGGACATTGTTTTGGTATCTGGCCGCCTCCCAACGGCCGGTCAAGGACGGCATCATGAAGCTCCTGCTGCAGATTTTCACCTGGTGGAACGAACAGACGATCGGAACGCGCTTTCACACCTGGCGCCACGGTCAACGCGTCGGTCAGGATGAGCTCGGTAATGTCTACTACCAGGGCGGCAAGGACTCTGAAGGCCGCACCCGCCGCTGGGTGATCTACAACGGCTACGCCGAAGCCTCCGCCATTCCGGCCGGCTGGCACGGCTGGATGCATCACCGGACCGACGTTTCGCCGGCTGATGAAAAGTACACGCCGCGCGAATGGCAGAAGGCGCACCGCGCCAACCCGACCGGAACGGCCAACGCCTACCGTCCCCAGGGCTCGATTGCCGCGACCGGCAAGCGCCCTCGCGTGACCGGCGACTACGACGCCTGGACGCCCGGTTCCTGAATAATCTGTTATCAGTGACGACGACGGACCGCGGAACAGGTTCCTCGATCATGGCGCGGCCACAATTGATGGTTAGCGCCTGAAATCCATCGATGACGAACAGGACACGCGGGAGACAGGCGACAATGGCAGGTTCTGATCTGCGCAAGGCAATCGGCCAAGGAACACGGCGTTTGGGCTTGTCCCTGCTTGCCGCCTTGCCGCTGGTCGCATCTGCGGAAGCTGTTGACGCAGCCCGCCTTTCCAACGCTGTTGCCGTTTTCTCCGGCATCGACAAGATCACCGGCCGGATCACCACCTTCGACGTCTATATCGGCGAGACCGTGCAGTTCGGCGCTCTCCAGGTTACGCCGCGCGTCTGCTACAGCCGTGACGATACGGAAGCGCAGAAGATCACGACCTTCGTCGAAGTCGAGGAAATCACCCTCGACCGCAAGATCCGCCGCATCTTCACCGGATGGATGTTTGCCGACAGCCCCGGCCTGAATGCCGTCGAGCATCCGGTCTATGACGTCTGGCTGCAATCCTGCAAGGCGACGTCGGACCTGCCGCCACCGGACACCGCGCAGAAGCGCTGAGCGGCGGGCCGCATCCCCATTCTTTAAAAATCGGTCTGGTTAAAAGGCGAGGTCGGGCGACGACATCGCGTTTGCCAACATGACCTCGTATTCCGCCTTCGGCACGTCGACGGCGCCGAACGACTTCAGGTGCTCGGTGGTGAACTGGGTATCGAGCAGTTCGAAGCCACGCGCCTTCAGCCGCTCGACCAGGTGCACGAGGCAGACCTTCGAGGCGTCGGTGCGTCTGGAGAACATGCTTTCGCCGAAGAAGGCGGAACCGAGCGAAACGCCGTAAAGTCCCCCGACCAGCTGCTCGCCTTCCCAGGCCTCCACGCTGTGGGCGTAGCCCATGGTGTGCAGGGTCGAATAGAGCGTGCGGATCTTGTTGTTGATCCAAGTCGTCGGGCGATCGGGAGCAGGGGCCGCGCAGCCGTCCATGACCGCTTCGAAGGCGGTGTTGAAGCGGATATCGAAGGGGTTTCGGCGGATGGTCTTGGCAAGGCTCCGCGAGACATGGAAGCCTGCGAGCGGGATGACCCCGCGGATTTCCGGCTCGACCCAGAAGATCTCCGGGTCGTCGGCCGAATCGGCCATCGGAAAGAGGCCGATCGAATAGGCGCGCAGCAGCATGTCCGGGGTAATGTCGGGCTGCTTGCTGCGCGTCCCTTTCAACGTCTGGTCCTTACTCGGACGTGGCGGCCAGATGCTTCTCCAGCCAGTGGATGTCATAGTCGCCGTTGGCAATGTCCTGATTATTGATCAGGTCCTGGAACAGCGGAAGCGTCGTCTTGATCCCGTCGATGACAAATTCGTCAAGCACGCGGCGCAGGCGCATCATGCACTCGACACGGGTGCGGCCGTGCACGATCAGCTTGCCGATCAGGCTGTCGTAGTAAGGCGGGATCCGGTAGCCCTGATAGGCACCCGAATCGACGCGTACGCCGAGGCCGCCCGGAGCATGGAAATGCGTGATCGTGCCCGGGGAGGGCACGAAGGTGCGCGGGTCTTCGGCATTGATGCGGCATTCGATGGCGTGGCCGGAGAACACGATGTCTTCCTGCCGGACCGAGAGGCCGCCGCCGGAGGCGACGCGGATCTGCTCGTGCACCAGGTCGATACCGGTGATCGCTTCGGTGATCGGATGCTCGACCTGAAGACGGGTGTTCATCTCGATGAAATAGAACTCGCCGTTTTCATAGAGGAACTCGATCGTGCCGGCGCCGCGATACTTCAGCTTCTTCATCGCATCGGCGCAGATCTGGCCGATCTTCATGCGCTGGTCGACGTTGAGGGCCGGGGAGTTTGCCTCTTCCCAGACCTTCTGGTGACGGCGCTGCAGTGAGCAGTCGCGTTCGCCGAGGTGGACAGCATTGCCGGCACCGTCGCCAACGATCTGGATCTCGATGTGACGTGGCTTGCCGAGGTACTTTTCCATGTAGACGGCGTCGTTGCCGAAGGCGGCAAGCGCCTCGGCGCGGGCAGTCGACACGGCCTCTTCGAGGTCAGCTTCGGAGCGGGCGACCTTCATGCCGCGGCCGCCGCCGCCGGCGGTTGCCTTGATCAGCACCGGGAAGCCGATCTTGCGGGCGACTTCGAGCGCGTTCTCGGGCTTCACTTCGCCGTCGGAGCCCGGAACGACCGGGATGCCAAGTTCCTGCGCTGTCTTCTTGGCGGTGATCTTGTCACCCATGATGCGGATGTGTTCCGCCGTCGGGCCGATGAAGGTGATGTCGTGCGCTTCGAGGATTTCGGCGAATTTGGCGTTTTCCGACAGGAAGCCGTAGCCCGGATGCACGGCATCGGCACCGGTGATTTCGCAGGCGGCGACGATCTGGTGAATGTTCAGATAGCTATCGCGCGAGGGCGGCGGGCCGATGCAGACGCTCTCGTCGGCGAGGCGCACATGCATGGCATCGGCGTCGGCCGTGGAGTGAACGGCGACCGTGGCGATGCCGAGTTCCTTGCAGGCACGAAGCACGCGAAGGGCGATTTCGCCGCGATTGGCAATGAGAATTTTCGAGATCATCGCCGCGCCGCCTTATTCGATTACGATCAGCGGTTCGCCATATTCGACGGGGGCTGCGTCCTGGACGAAGATTTCGGTGACCTTGCCCGAGCGCGGAGCCGGGATCTGGTTCATCGTCTTCATCGCTTCGATGATCAGGATCGTCTGGCCTTCCTTGACGGTAGCGCCGACTTCAACGAAGGGGCGGGCGCCCGGCGCCGGCGACAGATAGGCAGTGCCGACCATCGGCGCGGTCACGGCATTCTTCGATGCACGGGCGCTCTCGGCGGCGGGAGCGGCAACGGCGTTTGCCGGCGCGGCCGCTGCGGCGGGCATCTGGTAAGCCGGCATCTGCGGCATGGCCATCGGCATGGCAACCGGCGTGCCGTTGCGCGAGACACGAATGCGCAGGTCGTCCTGCTCGACTTCGATCTCGGTCAGATCGGTGTCCTTGAGAATGTTGGCGAGGTCGCGGATCAGCGCCTGGTCGATACCTGGTTTCTTGTCAGCCATGGAATATGAGCCTCTTGTGTTCTTTTTATTTCGACGAATTTGTCAGGTTCTTTAGCGCATGCAGCGCAAGAATGTAACTCTGGGCGCCGAAGCCGCAGA
The DNA here is from genome assembly GCF_002007205.1 of Ensifer adhaerens. Classification (GTDB taxonomy): domain Bacteria; phylum Pseudomonadota; class Alphaproteobacteria; order Rhizobiales; family Rhizobiaceae; genus Ensifer; species Ensifer adhaerens_D. The sequence goes on along the minus strand of NZ_LAZS01000005.1, from coordinate 1,429,627 downwards.
TGACGCCCTTGACGGCGGGTGCGATCATCGACTTGTGGCGGAACTCCTCACGCGCATGTATGTTCGAGAGGTGCAGTTCGACCACCGGAATGCCGATAGCGCGGATGGCGTCGTGAAGCGCGATCGACGTGTGGCCATAGGCGGCCGGATTGATCGCCACGCCTGCGGCGACGTTGCCGGCCTCGTGCAGCCAATCGACCAGCGTTCCCTCATGGTTCGACTGGCGGAATTCGACGTCGAAGCCGAGCGTCTTGCCTTCCGCCTTGCACATCGCCTCGATGTCGGCCAGCGTCTGGCCGCCATAAATACCCGGCTCGCGCTTGCCCAGCGCATTCAGGTTGGGGCCGTTCAGCACGAAAATGGTCGATGGCATAAGGGATTCCGGTCCGGTCATGGAGGGTTACCTATAGACTGATGGTCCCGCGAGGAAAAGCCCTTTGGGCCCCCGCGGGATTTGTCCACAGTCATGGGAAGGTTCGTCAGCAGGCGGTCTTGCCGCATTCGCGCATATTGGCGACCTTGCCCTCGATCTCTTCGGCGCCGACGGCCCCGAAGACCGCTTCGTTGCCGATGACGTAGGAGGGGGTTCCGGTGATGCCGAGGTCGTTGGCAAGACCATAGGCCTCGCGCACGGCCGCATCATGCGGCTCCTTTTCCATCTTGGCGCGCAGATCCTTTTCGGAGACGCCGAGCTTGGCGGCAACCGCGAGCGCGGTTTCCTCGGTGGCGCGGTCTTCCCCGCCGAGCAGCGCACGGTGGAAGTCGCCGAATTTCTCCGGCGCGACCAGGCGGAAGGCGGCGCTCACCTTGTGGGCGGCAAGCGAATCCGGACCGAGGATCGGCAGTTCCTTCAGCACGAAGCGGACGTTCTTGTCCTTGGCGAGGATGTCGTCCATGTCGGAGAGCGCGCGTTTGCAGTAGCCGCAGTTGTAATCATAAAACTCGACAACGGTGACGTCGCCCTTGGGATTGCCAAGCACCATGTCGAAGTCGGAATTGAAGATCGCCTTCCTGTTCTCGGTGATCGTGCCTTCGGCCGCTTCCTGCTGCTTGGCGCGCTGTTTCGTCGTCAGCGCCTCCTGGACCTCGAGCATGATCTCGGGATTGGCGATCAGGTATTCCTTGATGAAGGCGCCGATCTCTTCCTTCTCTTTCGCGTCGAGCGCGAGTGCGTTCTGCGGCAGGCTGACCCCGGCCACGAGCGCTGCGAGCGTTCCGGCGGCAATCATCTTGGTGCTGAAATTCATTTCTACCTCGTTGTCCTTGCGTATCCCGTGTGTCGTCCATCTCATATCGCCGGGTCAACCGGCACTTCGGAAAGGCAACAGGAATCCTCTGATCCGCAATATGCTGGCAGCATAGGGTGGGTGCCGCGGAAACGAAACGGCAAAATCGGCGGAAATACGGCACTCGCGGACTTGTGAAGGTCATTTTCATCGGGCAAAGGGCTGAGGAACAGCCGCATGTCGAGGATTTTCCATTGGTAGATTTGTCTAAACGCAGTGCCGTCGAGCCTTTCCACGCGATGGACGTGCTGGCCGAAGCCACCCGCCGCCGGGATGCCGGCCATCCCGTCATTTCGATGGCTGTCGGGCAGCCGGCGCATCCGGCACCGAAGGCGGCGCTGGAAGCGGCACGCAGGGCGCTTGAGCATGGCCGGCTCGGCTATACGGACGCGCTCGGCACTCTGTCGCTCCGAACTGCAATCGCCGGGCACTATGAGAAACGCCACGGCATTCGCCTTGATCCGCAGCGGGTTGCGGTCACCACCGGTTCGTCCGCCGGCTTCAACCTTGCTTTTCTGGCACTCTTCGATCCCGGCGATTGTGTTGCCATCGCGCGGCCCGGTTATCCGGCCTACCGCAACATCCTGGCGGCCCTCGGCCTTACGGTCGTCGAGGTCGAGGCCAATGCCGAGACCGGCTTCACGCTGACGCCGGAAAGTCTTTCGCGTGCCGCTGCCAAAATAGGCCGGCCATTGAAGGGCGTGCTTTTGGCGAGCCCGGCAAACCCGACCGGCACCGTGACGGGCAGGGCAGGGCTGAAGGCGCTCGCCGACTATTGCCGGGCGGAAAAGATCGCCTTCATCTCCGACGAAATCTATCACGGGCTGACTTTCGCCGGCGAAGAGGCAAGCGCGCTGGAGGTCACCGACGACGTCGTCGTCATCAACTCCTTCTCGAAATACTACTGCATGACGGGCTGGCGGATCGGCTGGATGGTGCTGCCGGCGGACAAGGTGCGTGGCTTCGAGCGCATCGCCCAGAGCCTTTATATTTCGCCGCCAGAACTGTCGCAGATCGCGGCTGAAGCCGCGCTCGACGCGCATGAGGAACTCGACCGCTACAAGGCGGCCTATGCGGCCAATCGGGAAATGCTCTTGAAGCGCTTGCCGGAAATCGGCTTCTCGATCGCCTCGCCGATGGATGGTGCGTTCTACGCCTATGCGGATGTCACCCGCTTTACCAATGACAGCATGGCCTTTGCCAGGCGGATGCTCGCCGAGATCAATGTCGCGGCAACCCCGGGGTTCGATTTCGATCCGCTGGAAGGGCATCGCACGATGCGCTTTTCCTATGCCGGCGCCGAAGCCGACATGGTCGAGGCCATGGACAGGATCGCGCGCTGGCTCGCGTGACCGTCTGAATAAACGGGCAGGGGTAAAGTCCCTTCTGTCATCCACCCAAAGGAAAAGGCCCGGATCACTCCGGGCCTTTCGTGTTTTTCAGACTTTGGCGCTCGCCGCACGGCTTCTTAGAAGAAGCCGCGGCGCTGCCACCAGCCGCCCTTTTTCGGCTTGGCCGGCTCTTCCTCTTCGGGCTTCGTCGCGCTCGATGTCACCACCGGCTCGGAAGCGATCTTCGAGAGGTCGCGGTTCGCGCGCACCGGCTTGGCTTCGGCCAGATCGGCCGCCGCTTCTTCCACCGCCTCGACGGTGGGGTCGGCAACGGCCGGCTGGTCTTCGATCGCTGCCTGGGCAACTTCGTCGACGCTCACGGCCGGTTCTTCAGCCTTGACGGCCTTCTTGCGGGTGCGCTTCGGCTTGGCCGGCTTTACGTCCGCCAGCTCGGCTTCTTCGGCAACCACAGCCGTTTCCTCGACGGCGACAGCCACTTCGACCTCGGCTGCAGCGGCCGGGGCCTCTACGGCTTCGGCTTCTTCGGCGCCATCGTCGCCGGCTTTCGCGTCGGCATCGGCTTCGAGCTGGCCTTCACCTTCGCCTTCCGGACGGTTGCGGCGACCACCGCGCTTACCGCGGCGGCGGCGCTTGCGCTTCTGATCGCCATCGGCGGTCGTGGCTTCCGCATCGACGCCCTCGTCGTCTCCTTCGTCCTCATCGGAACCGTCTTCGGCATCACCTGCCGATTCGGAGACCTGGAGAGCGCCACCCTCGGCCTGCTGGCCGCCCTTGCCGCGACGGCGGCGACGACGCTTGCGCTTGCGACCGCCCTGGTCGTCCGACTGCGCGGCGGCCTTCGGCTGTTCCGGGCGCTGCTCGCCGACGATTTCTTCTGCTTCTTCCTCGTCGAGATCCTCTTCGATCACGACGTCGTCTTCTTCCTCTTCCGGCTCGAAATGCAGCAACTGCTCGATCTTGACCGGGTTTTCGACCGGCTCCCCGCGATCGATCGCGAAGTGCTGCGCGCCGACATGGGCGTCAGCCTCGATGATGATCGCGACCCCGAAGCGGGCTTCGTAGTCCATGATCGTGCCGCGCTTCTGGTTGAGCAGGTAAAGCGCGATGTCCGGGATCGTGCGCACGGTGATGTCGTGCGTGGTGTTCTTGAGCAGGTGCTCTTCGATGCCACGCAGCACGTGCAGGGCGACGGAGGACTGCGAGCGAACATGACCCGTGCCATTGCAGTGCGGGCAGGTCTGCATCGTCGATTCGAGCACCGAGGCGCGAATGCGCTGGCGCGACATTTCGAGCAGGCCGAAATGCGAGATGCGGCCGACCTGGATGCGGGCGCGATCGTTCTTCAGGCAGTCCTTCAGCTTCTTCTCGACGGAGCGGTTGTTCCGCTTTTCTTCCATGTCGATGAAGTCGATGACGACGAGGCCGGCAAGGTCGCGCAGGCGCAGCTGGCGCGCCACTTCTTCCGCGGCTTCGAGGTTGGTCTGCAGCGCCGTGTCTTCGATCGAGTGTTCGCGCGTCGAGCGGCCGGAGTTGACGTCGATCGAAACCAGCGCTTCGGTCTGGTTGATGATGATGTAGCCACCGGACTTCAACGTCACCTGCGGCTGCAGCATGCGGTCGAGCTGCGCTTCGATGCCGGAACGCGAGAAGATCGGATGCACGTCGCGATAGGGCTGAACCACCTTGGCGTGGCTCGGCATCAGCATCTTCATGAAGCCCTTGGCTTCCTTGTAGCCTTCCTCACCGGAAACGATGATCTCGTTGATGTCCTTGTTGTAGAGATCGCGGATCGAGCGCTTGATCAGGCTGCCTTCCTCGTAGACGAGGCAGGGCGCGGTGGAGTTCAGCGTCAGCGTGCGGACGTTTTCCCACAGGCGCATCAGATATTCGAAGTCGCGCTTGATCTCGACCTTGGTGCGGTTCGCGCCGGCGGTGCGCAGGATGACGCCCATGCCCTGCGGCACTTCCAGCCCGCGTGCGATTTCCTTCAGGCGCTTGCGGTCCTGCAGGTTGGTGATCTTGCGGGAGATGCCGCCACCACGCGCCGTGTTCGGCATCAGAACCGAGTAACGTCCGGCGAGCGACAGATAGGTCGTCAGCGCCGCACCCTTGTTGCCGCGCTCTTCCTTGGCGACCTGCACGAGCAGGATCTGGCGGCGCTTGATGACTTCCTGGATGCGGTACTGCTTGCGCGGCTTGCGAACCTGGCGGTCCGGAACCTCTTCCATGGCATCTTCGGCGCCGACGGATTCGATGATTTCCTTTTCGCCGTCGTGGCTGTCGTCGTCGTCATCGTCGTCGTCATGGCGACGGCGGCTGTCGACATCCTCGGAAATCGCGTCGGTGTCGACCATGGCAGCCATTTCGCCGCCGTTGCTTTCGTCGCCCTCGGGGGAGGCGGCTGCCGCTTCTTCAGCGGCCTTGGCCTTGGTCTTGCGGGTACGCTTCGGCTTCGCCTTCGGCTTTTCGGCCGGCACTTCCTCTTCGACTGCCGGTTCGGCGACGGCGGCCTCTGCCGGCTGCGCCTCGGCTTCGGTCTCCGCTGCGACCTCGAGGTCGACGGGAACGGAAAGCTCGCTTGCCCGAGCGGGCGCGGTCTCGACATGCTCGATGTCGTCATCGCGCCGCGCTTCTTCGGCTTCCGCCTTCAAGAGCGCCTGGCGGTCGGCGAGCGGGATCTGGTAGTAGTCGGGGTGGATTTCGGCGAAAGCCAGGAATCCGTGGCGGTTGCCGCCGTAGTCGACGAAGGCGGCCTGGAGCGAGGGCTCCACCCGGGTGACCTTCGCCAAATAGATATTGCCGCGGATCTGCTTCTTATGTTCCGACTCGAAGTCGAACTCTTCTATGCGGTTCCCGCGAACGACAACGACGCGCGTCTCTTCTGAATGAGACGCATCGATAAGCATTTTCTCTGCCATCTAAGCTGTGCTCCTCGGCGCGCCAGCGGAACGGGAGGCAGACCTGCTTCCTTGGGAAGACTGCCAAACACGTCGGAAGGTGCGCCGGATATGAAAGTTCCTGTTTGGCGCAGGCGATGGTGCAGCAGCCAGACGACAGCCGGAACATGTGTGTCCCGGGGCCGCGCTACTTCTGACCGATACTGCTGAGTCAACATCAATGACCAAACAAGAATGCCAATGTCCAAGGTCTCATGAAGACCCGATGAATGCGCCCGCTTGCGGGCGTCGGTGAAAAATCACCATCAAGAACTCCGGCCACCGCCGGAAATTTGCGATCCAGTGTACGGGGAGGAAATGCAGCGACGGCGGATGAACACTTGCGACCGCGGAATTGCGATAAGTTAACCGGTCAATCCGGTTCGACCGCACCCTGGCGCCAAGCTTTGGAGAAGCTCCGGCTGCCCGGTCGACTGTTCTATCCCGTCAACACTTTCTCCTTGTGACGCTTTTATGTTTTCTATGTCACATTGGCAAGGGAAAAGCCCGTGCCGCCACAATAATGATCGATTCGCTTGTCCACGTGGAGTAGGTCGATAAACGGTAAATCGATTGTCCCGGCGGGCCCGGGAAGATGATCATTGTCAAGCATTGGTTAACCATAAGGGTTCATTGATCAACCTGTGCGTCCAGCAGCCGTGCGTCGACTGCTGTTTGGTTTTCTGAGAAAGTGGTGGAGAGCCCGAGGTGAGGCCTTTGGCGGTTTGTATGCGTGGTTCGCTGTTGTCGTTGATGTCGCGCACGGGCAGGCTTCTGCTCGGAGCATCGCTGCTTGCCGGCGGTCTTCTTTTGAACGTGCCGGCGGCTGTTGCCGCCGAGCCGGGTCCTTTGCTCGCCTTTGCTGCGCGGATCGCCGGTGACGATGCACGCACGCGCGTCGTCGTCGAGTTCGATCGCAAACCGGAATTCTCCCTGCACTACGTAGCCGATCCTGTTCGCGTTGTGGTCGACCTGCCGGAAACGGCCTTTGGCCTCAAGGCGGACAGCCTTGAACCGCGCGGCCTCTTCGATGCCATCCGTTACGGCGGCATGGGGGCAGGCAGCTCCCGCATCGTTCTTTCGGCGAAAGGCCCCGTAGCGGTAACCCATGCGGAAGTGATCGCCGAAGAGGGGGGGAAGGGCTACCGGCTCGTGCTTGATGCCGAGCGCGTCGACCAGGCGCGCTTCGATGCGCTTCTCGGCGAACAGCAGTGGACCGGATCGGTTGCCGCCGCCAAGACCGACAGGCCCGTTGCCGTCGCCCCCACCAGGGACGGCGGGCCTTTCATCATCGCGATCGATGCAGGCCATGGCGGCATCGATACCGGCGCGCTCGCGAGCGAAACGAAGACGGAGGAAAAGCACGTCACGCTCGCTTTCGCGAACGATCTTGTAGAGGCCTTGAACAAGGGTGCCGGGATCGAGGCTTTTCTCACCCGCGACAAGGACGTCTTCCTCTCGCTTCCCCAGCGTGTGCAGATCGCCCGCAACAGGGGCGCCAATCTCTTCATCTCGCTGCATGCGGACGCGCTCCGCCAGAAGGATATCCGCGGCGCTACGGTCTACACGATCTCCGACAAGGCGTCCGACCATCTGGCCGCAAGCCTTGCCGCCCGCGAAAACCTGTCGGACGAAATCGCCGGCGTGCCGCTGCAGAGCGAGCCGGCGGAAGTGGCCGACATCCTGATCGATCTGACGCGCCGCGAAACACAGGCGTTCTCGGTCAACATGGCGCGTGCTGTCGTTTCGTCCTTCGAGGGGCAGATCAACCTCATCAACAATCCGCATCGTTTCGCAGGCTTCCGGGTACTGCAGGCGCCGGACGTGCCGTCGATCCTGCTCGAACTGGGCTTCCTGTCGAACAAGGAGGACGAGAAGCTGCTGCTCGATCCGGAATGGCGCAAGAAGGTTTCCGAGCGTCTTGCCGTTGCCGTTCAGCGCTACCGCGAGCAGGCGGTCGCCAGCGGCGGATGACGCTTGAAGGCAGGCGCGGCGACGAAGTGATTTGTGTCGCCCCGGTAACAGCGCTATGCTTTTCAACGGGATGCGCACGCGAATATCGGAAAAAGCCCTATTTTACGCACAATCCGGGACGTAACCGGAATTGCGCCCGGATTTGTTGAGAAACGAGTTGAAGCCCGGAGTTCCCCGCCATATGAGGAGCCGGGCTGGCGGGGCGCTGCGATGCCAGACGATTTCTAGCGAAAGAGTTTGGCCGGGCCGCCGTCATGCAAGCCGGCAGGACAGAATTTTGAACTGTCAGTCGGGCGGTTCGGTAATTGGACGATAATTAAGGTACCGGTATCTGACTGATGATCAGGCTGATTGGATATTTCTTCGGGATTGGCGCGTTTCTGCTGCTTGGTGTGGCCGGGGCCGTGGCGCTCTATCTTGGTGTCGTCACCAAGGACCTGCCGGACTACGAGGTGCTGGCGAAGTATTCGCCGCCGGTGACCACGCGCTTCCATGCCGGCAACGGCGCGCTGATGGCTGAATATGCCCGCGAGCGGCGCCTCTATCTGCCGATCCAGGCCATCCCGGATCGCGTCAAGGCGGCCTTCATTTCTGCGGAAGACAAGAATTTCTACCAGCATCCGGGCGTCGACATTACCGGCCTGGCGCGCGCCATCGCGGTGAACCTGCAGAACTTCGGCTCCGGCCGCCGCCCGGTCGGCGCATCGACGATCACGCAGCAGGTGGCGAAGAACTTCCTGCTCTCGTCCGACCAGACGATCGACCGCAAGGTCAAGGAAGCGATCCTCTCCTTCCGCATTGAGCAGGCCTACAGCAAGGACCGGATTCTCGAACTCTACCTCAACGAGATCTTCTTCGGCCTGAATTCCTATGGCATCGCCGGCGCGGCGCTCACCTATTTCGACAAGTCGGTCACCGAGCTGACCATTGCCGAGACCGCCTATCTCGCAGCCCTTCCGAAGGGCCCGGCCAACTACCATCCGTTCCGCAAGACCGAAGCGGCGCTCGAGCGCCGCAATTGGGTGATCGACCGCATGGTCGAAAACGGCTACGTCACCAAGGCCGACGGCGAGGAAGCCAAGAAGCAGACGCTCGGCGTCAACCCGCGTCGCGGCGGGGCGCATCTCTTCGCCTCCGACTTCTTCGCCGAGGAAGTCCGCCGGCAGATCATCCAGAAATACGGCGACAACGCGCTCTATGAAGGCGGCCTGTCGGTGCGCACCTCGCTCGATCCGCGGCTGCAGATCGCCGCGCGCAAGGCGCTGCAGGCGGGTCTCCTGAGCTACGACGAGCGTCGCGGCTTCCACGGCCCGGTCAAGTCGATCGAGATCGGTGGGGACTGGGGCGAGCCACTGGGGGCGGTCGTTGCCTTCAGCGACGTGCCGGAGTGGAAGCTTGCCGTGGTTCTTTCCGTCGATGGGCAGGGCGCGGAGATCGGCATCCAGCCGGAGAAGGAAGCCTCTGGCAAGATCGTCGCCGAGCGCGTCACCGGGCACATCTCCGCCAAGAACATGCAATGGGCCTACCGTTCGGCGACGGGCGATCGCAAGTCGGTGAAGTCCCCCGAAGGTGTCTTCGGTGCCGGCGACGTCATCTATGTCGAGCCCCTGCCGGAAAAGGGCGAGTATCGCCTGCGACAGCCCCCGAAAGTTCAGGGTGGCCTCGTCGCCATGGACCCGCAGACCGGCCGCGTGCTGGCGATGGTCGGCGGCTTCTCCTATGGGCAGTCGGAATTCAACCGCGCGACGCAGGCGATGCGCCAGCCCGGTTCGTCCTTCAAGCCCTTCGTCTACGCAGCCGCCCTCGACAACGGTTATACGCCGGCATCGGTCATTCTCGACGCGCCGATCGAAATCGTCGCGGGCGGCCAGGTCTGGCGTCCGGAAAACTACGGCGGCGGCTCGGCCGGCCCGTCGACACTGCGCCTCGGCATCGAGAAGTCGCGCAACCTGATGACCGTCCGCCTTGCCAACGACATGGGCATGAACCTCGTTGCCGAATATGCCGAGCGCTTCGGCATCTACGACAAGATGCCGCCGCTCTTGGCGATGTCGCTGGGTTCGGGCGAAACGACCGTCCTGCGCATGGTCTCGGCCTATTCGGTGCTCGCCAACGGCGGCAAGCAGATCAAGCCGTCGCTGATCGACCGCATCCAGGACCGCTACGGCAAGACGATCTTCCGTCACGAGGACCGCACCTGCGACAACTGCAACGCCGGAGATTGGCAAAGCCAGGAAGAGCCGGTTCTGACCGACAATCGCGAGCAGGTGCTCGATCCGATGACCTCCTTCCAGATCACCTCGATGATGGAGGGCGTGGTGCTGCGCGGCACGGCTGCCGGCAAGATCAAGCTCGATCGCCCGGTCGCCGGCAAGACCGGCACCACCAACGATGAAAAGGACGCGTGGTTCGTCGGTTACACGCCGGACATGGTCGCCGGCCTCTACCTCGGCTTCGACAATCCGGCCCCGCTCGGCCGCGGTGCGACGGGCGGCAGCCTTGCGGTGCCGATCTTCAACGACTTCATGACGGAAGCAGTCAAGGGCACGCGCCCGAGCAAGTTCGTCGTGCCCGAAGGCATGAGCATGGTCGCCGTCAACCGCAAGACCGGCATGGCCGCCCAGGAAGGCGAGCCGGACACGATCATCGAAGCCTTCAAACCCGGCACGGGGCCGGCCGACACCTTCTCGGTCATCGGCGGTCTCGACCAGTACGTGCCGCCGGAAGAGATCCTGAAGAACTCGCCGCAGGCAAACCAGGCGGTGAGTTCCGGTTCCAACGGCCTGTTCTAAGCCTTTCCCTTCTCCCGATGCCCGCCGCCTTTACATCAGCGGCGGGCATCGCTATTTGACGCTCACCTTCATATCGGGTTCACAAGAAGCAGGATCATGCGCAGCGAAATCGAGAACATTGTCGACGAAATCAAGCAGGCCATAAGCCTGCTGAGGAGGCATCTTTGACTGGGATCAGGCGGTAAGACGACTGGACTGGTTAAACAACAAGGCGGAAGACCCGACGCTCTGGAACGATGCTGCGGAAGCGCAGAAGCTGATGCGCGAGCGCCAGCAGCTCGACGACGGCATCAACGGCCTGCGTCGTTTCGAGCAGCAGCTCAACGACAACATCGAACTCATCGAACTCGGTGAGGAAGAGGGCGACGCCGCCATCGTTGCCGACGCCGAACAGGCGTTGCGCGAGCTGCGCAACGAAGCGGCCAAGAAGCAGGTCGAGGCGATGCTCTCGGGTGAGGCCGACCAGAACGACACCTATCTCGAAGTGCATTCCGGTGCCGGTGGCACCGAGAGCCAGGACTGGGCCAACATGCTTCTGCGCATGTACACCCGCTGGTCCGAGCGCCAGGGATACAAGGTCGAACTGATGGAAATTCAGGACGGCGAAGAGGCGGGTATCAAATCCGCGACGCTGCTCGTCAAGGGGCACAATGCCTATGGCTGGCTGAAGACCGAATCGGGCGTGCACCGCCTCGTTCGCATTTCGCCCTATGACAGCAACGCGCGCCGTCACACCTCGTTCTCCTCGATCTGGGTCTACCCGGTCGTCGACGATTCGATCCAGATCGACATCAACGAGAGCGATTGCCGCATCGACACCTACCGCTCTTCGGGCGCTGGCGGTCAGCACGTCAACACCACCGACTCGGCCGTGCGCATCACGCACATCCCGTCGGGCATCGTCGTGCAGTGCCAGCAGGAGCGCTCGCAGCACAAGAACCGGGCGAAGGCCTGGGACATGCTGCGCGCCCGCCTCTACGAAGCGGAACTGAAGAAGCGGGAAGATGCCGCAAATGCCGAAGCCGCGTCGAAGACCGACATCGGCTGGGGCCACCAGATCCGCTCCTACGTTCTGCAGCCCTATCAGCTCGTCAAGGATATGCGTACCGGCGTCGAAAGCACCGCACCGGGCGACGTTCTCGACGGCGAACTCAACGAGTTCATGGAAGCGGCACTTGCGCACCGTGTCAGCGGTGGCGCGGATGCCGTCGTGGATGATCTGAACTAAGCAGGCAGCCGTCTGCAGAACTGAAACTGAAGAGGGCCGGGCGTTCGCATCCGGCCCTTTCTTTTGATCAGTTGGAGGCGCGCTCGATCTTGATGTCGCCGAGATCGTCGATGAGCACGGTCCAGCTTTCAGGCTCGCGCGCGGCCGGGTCGGTCTTCAGATAGACGGTCGCAAACATGCCGGGCTGTGCGGTGACGCCGGTCGAGGTCTCGGGGCGGATATCGGTGACGTAGGCCCTGAGCGCGGAGAACTCTTCGAGTTCCGCCGACGAAATCACCACGGGCCCGGCCGAGGTCGCTTCTACCTGCTGCAGATGGACCTGGGCGGTTCCGTCAGCCTGGCGAAGCGAGATCAGCTTGTAGTAACCGCGCCGGGCGTCGCTCGGCTTTTCGGCGGCGGCGTTCGGGTCGAGCGATGAAAGCGGTTCGCCACTTTCCTCCCAGAAGCCGGTGCTCGTCACGAAGGTTGCCTCAGGCGGCACGATGTTGGCGTCCTCGGCCTTGGCACCGACACTGCTGACAAACAGAAGCAAGGCGAGGAGGGCAGGTCTGTGCATCTGGGCGTGGTCCTTAAGGCGAAGGCTCGATCGCCGTTGGCTGCGGGCCGGGGAAAACCTGGCCGGAAGGATGATAACATAGGTCGCGCGGAGTGCGTGCGCTCAGTTCGAAAATTGCTCGGCCAGGATGCGGTCGGACCAGGAGTGATCGGGATCCGAGAGAATGCGCGCTGTCATGTTTTCCGATTCGGCGATCTTCACCTTGACCACGGATTTGACCTCCTGATGGTCCGCCACCGCGTTGACCGGCCGCTTGTCAGCCTCGAGGATTTCGATTTCGACGGTCACATGGTTCGGTAAAAGCGCGCCGCGCCAGCGGCGAGGACGGAAGGCACTGACGGGCGTCATGGCGAGAAGCGGGGCCTCGAGCGGCAGGATCGGCCCGTGAGCCGAAAGGTTATAGGCTGTGGATCCGGCGGGGGTGGCGACCAGCAGGCCGTCGCAGGTCAACTCCTCAAGTCTTGTCTTCCCGTCGATCAGCACACGCAGCTTCGCCGCCTGGTAGGACTGGCGGAAGAGGTAGACCTCGTTGATGGCAAGCGCCGTGAAGCTCTCGCCATAGACGTCGGTCGTCTGCATCTCCAGCGGATGGAACGCGTTCTCGACCGCCTGGCAGATGCGGTCCGTCAGGTTCTCGGTGCTGTAGCGGTTCATCAGGAACCCGACCGAGCCGCGGTTCATGCCGTAGACCAGCTTGCCGCTGTTCATGGTCTGGTGCAGCGTCTGCAGCATGAATCCGTCGCCGCCGAGCGCGACGATCACGTCGGCCTTTGCCGGGTCGTGATCGCCATAGATCGCCTTGAGATCAGCCGCAGCCTTTTGTGCCTCCTCTGCGGACGAGGCGAGGAAGGCTAAGGAAGTGAACGTTCGGGCCATGAACTCTAGTCCGTTCGATGCGTTGCTTGCCGCTTACGGCGATCTCTCTTTGTCGTTTCTGGCATGGCCCGGAACCGAACGCATCTGAAAAATTGGGAGAATTCGCAATTTTGCTTTACACCGCACGAGATTATGGTAACTCCCAGCAAAGCAAGTGCCCTTATAGCTCAGTTGGTAGAGCGGCTGATTTGTAATCAGTAGGTCGGGAGTTCGAGTCTCTCTGGGGGCACCACTTGATTCCTTTCAAATTGATTTTGTTGCGCTTTTTGCGATCTTGCTTGCGTCTGGATTTGAGCTGCGGGATTAAGCTTGCAGGCTTATCCTGTCGCCGATGCGCCCATCGCGGCAAATCGAACAGTCATTCACGCATCGCAAAGATCGTCATTAAAACAGGCGTGCCGACCAAAACGCCGACGATGGAAAACAGCGGCCCATAGATCAGTGCGCTGAGCGGGATCATGGAAGTGCACTCGCCGATGCCGTCCTTCAGGCAGTTGTAGGATCCGCCCTGGAAAATGCCGTAGACGGGCAGAAACAGTCCTGCGACCAGCAGGCTGCCAAAGAATGCCAGGACGGCAGAGATGATCAGGGTTCCAAGAGTTCTCATGTTGCTGGAATATAGACAACTCTGGGTTCCGGCCAACTCCGATTGTCGCGCAATGTCGGCGGGCTCGAACGCGCATTCTGTTTCCGGTATCCGAAGAAAGGTCATGGTCATCAAACGCTTCCTCTCCGCCACAGTTACGAGCGCCTTGAGCATGCGCATGCCGTTGCCACCGATCAGACCCACTGCCGTGTTGCTTTGCGGGCTTGTCGCGCTCGCGGCCGGTTCCGCCGGTTCTCAAGACGTATCCGATTGGGCCGAAGTGAGTTCAGGCGCTACCGATGTCCCCGGTGTCGGGGCGGTCCACTATTCCGTCGGATACAGCAGCGTCGGGTATGATCATTTTCGCTCGGAGATCGTGGTGCAATGGCACGATGGCGCCGATCGGACACAGTCGATCTACGACGGCATTTACGATAGGCCTCCTGCAAAGGTCTGGGGCATTCAAGGCCATCTCTGCGTTTCGATGGAGGCTTGCGCGCGATACGAGGATGCCTGCACGGCGCAGACGATCGCCTATCGCTATGATGCCGCGGCCAAGTTGTTTGGCGAGCTTGCGAACGGCGACGGGCTCTGCCATCGATAGACATGTAGCGCCGCCCCCGGCCAGATCAGGTAGTCGGAGTGCTTCGTTGACCACGGTACTGTGGCTATTGATCTTTTTCTCCTCGGGCCGGCAAAGCTCAGCCGAAACTTAGGCGGATCTTGATCGAACCGGTGATCCGGCTCAGTTTCCGGCCCACCGGAGGTGGAGAGGGCCGTGCTGTACGAGCAAGGGTTCACGATCCGCGATCCCGACTGCAACCTGCTGATGGTCTGCCGCTGCTGATGGGAAAAACCACAGCGCGGCAGCATCAGATCTCGAACGACGGCCCCATGCGCACCGGAACTTCGCGGCATTTCTGCAGGGCGTTGAGCAGGTTTTCGGCGAGATAGTCGATCAGCGCCCGGGTTGCCGGCAGCATGCCCTGGCGGGATGGAAAGACGAGATGGACGACGACGTCGTTCGAGGTCCATTCCGGCAGCACCGGCGCCAGGACGCCGGCGCGGAAGGCGCGCTCGCAGATATGATCGGGCAAAAGCGCAACGCCCATGCCTTCGATCGCGGCGCGTTCGAGAATCAGGAAGTCGCTGCAGCCGATGATCGGACGATGGGAGATTTCCGTCGTGTTGCCGTCGACCGAAACCAGCCGCCAGACGTCGGTCGGATGCTGTTCGTTCATCGACAGCGTCGCCTGCTGGCTGAGATTGTCGATGGTGATCTCGCCCGAGCGGGCAAGGAAGGTCGGGCTGGCGGCAAGCCGCTCGCGCACCTCGCCGAACTTGCGGATGATCAACTGGTTGTCGGTATCGAGCTGGCCGCGGGCGCGCAGCGCCACGTCGACCCGCTCCTCGATCAGGTCGATGCGGCGGTTGGTGGCGGTGATCAGCAGGCGGACGCCGGGGTAGCGGCGGTGAAATGCCGGCAGGATATCGGCGAGCATGGGGGTGAAACCGAGCGGGCAGGCGAGCCGGACCGTGCCCGAGGGTTCGGCCCGCACGGCGGCAATTTCGGCCTCGGCGGCAGCCACGCCGTCAAGCAGCCCCTGGCAATGTTCATAGAACACCCGGCCGATGTCGGTGACGCGCAGCTTGCGGGTGGAGCGTTCCAACAGTCTTACGCCGAGCTGCTCTTCGAGGCGGGCCACATGTTTGCTCAGCTTGGATTTGGGTATATTGAGATCGCGCGCGGCGGCGCTGAAGCCGTTGTTTCGCACGACGGCGGCAAAAAGCCCGAGATCGTTCAGATCCTGCATAGTCCTGTCTCCGAGGTCCGGATGTTTGCCCGATTGTTTCCGTCTGGAAACAGTATGTCAAATATCCGCTGGCTTATCGGGTCATTGTTTTCCCCTCATATGTGGAACACCGCAACGCAAACACAAAGGTGTTCCCATGAACGTTCTTCATATCGACTCCGGTATCCTTGGTGATCACTCGGTTTCCCGCCGCCTGACGGCGGCACTCGCCGCTCAGGTCAAGGCTGACCGCGCGGATGCCACCGTGACCTATCGTGATCTCGCAGGCAGCTCGCTCCCGCATCTGACCGGCGCCCAGATCATGGCTCCTGCCGATCTCGAAGGCGTCGATGCCGCCCTTGCCGCCGACGTCAAGCTTGGCCGCGACATGCTCGAAGAATTCCTGGCGGCCGACACGGTCATCATCGGCGCGCCGATGTACAACTTCGGCATCCCGAGCCAGCTGAAGGCCTGGATCGACCGCATCGCCGTCTCCGGCAAGACGTTCCGCTACACCGAGAACGGTCCGGAAGGCCTTGCCAAGGGCAAGAAGATCATCGTCGCCTCGACCCGTGGCGGCCATTACTCCGCCGGTCCGGCTGCCGTCATGGATCACCAGGAATCCTACCTGAAGACGGTCTTCGGTTTCCTTGGCGTCACCGATGTCGAGTTCGTTCGTGCCGAAGGCCTGAACCTCAGCGCCGACTCCAAGCAGTTCGCAATCGCCGAGGCTGAAAAGACCATCGCGGATGGCAGCGTCCTTCGCCTGGCGAGCTAACACATAAGTTCAGCGGGTCACTGAGGTGACCCGGTGGAGGGGGCTTAAGGCCCTGCGTGCGGACGATGCCGGTTGCAATCGCAGCCGGCATTGTCCGTTTCGGGATTTTACAATCTGCTTTATAATGCGGCGATGGTGGACCGGCGGACAATTCTGTTGGGCATGACCGCTGCGGTGGCTGCGCTGCTCGTTGCCGATGTAGTGCGCGCACACAATTGCACCTGCCGCAACCGCGACGGTTCGAAGTATCAGCTTGGACAGATCGCCTGCCTGAGGGTCGACGGCAACGTCTATATGGCGCGCTGCGAAATGAACCTCAACGTCTCCACCTGGAAGAAGCTGAGTGACGGCTGCCCGACAGCAGCGCGCAGCGGTGCTGCGTTCACCGCGCGCTGAGTGAAATCTCGACAGTGAGTGGGCCGGGATCGTTGCCGAGAGCGGACGCGATCACCGCTTCAGATACTGACGCGCCGCATACATGGCGATCGCCGCCGCGTTCGACACGTTCAGCGACTTGATCGCGCCAGGCATGTCGAGCCGGGCAAGATCGTTCACGATCGTCCGGGTCTTCTGCCTCAGCCCCTTGCCTTCGGAGCCGAGAACGAGCGCGATCTTCTCGCCGCTGAATGTTCCTTCCAGCGGCTGCGGCCCCTCCGAATCAAGGCCGATCGTCTGGAAGCCCAGCCGGTGCAGTTCCTCGATGGCATCGCCAAGGTTGGTGATCTGGATATAGGGGATCATTTCCAGCGCGCCGGAGGCCGACTTGGCGAGCACGCCCGATTCGGTCGGGCTGTGGCGCATGGTGGTGATCAGCGCGCCCGCATCGAAGGCGACGGCGGAGCGCATGACGGCGCCGACATTGTGCGGATCGGTCACCTGGTCGAGCACGAGAATCAGCGGGCAATCGCGCAGCGCCTCGAGCCTGCGATGCGGCAGCGGGCGGGTTTCGAGCATCACACCCTGGTGGATCGCGTCGGGACCGAGAATCCTGTCGAGATCCTGTGGCGTCACCGTTTCGACCGGGAAGGGCAGGGCCTGGAGCTCGCCGAGCTCCAGGCGGACGGCCGCGTTCGGCGTGACGCTGAGGCGGATGACCTCGCGCGCCGGATTGTCCAGCGCCGCGCGCACCGTGTGCAGGCCGTAGAGCAGGACCTGCTCGGGCGCGAGCGGCTGGGGCTTCCAGTCGGCCGGCGCTTTGCGGCGCTTGTCCTGTTTCGGCGTTGGGATTTCGCCACGTTCCCGCTTGGCGTCGCGATGCGCGCGCCTCAGGTTGGCGTAATGGGTGTCCTTGGCGCTCTTGTCGCCGGTGCGATCTTTGCTCATGGGCGTCTTATAGTGAGGTTGCGCGCCCGACGAAACGGTTTTCGGTGCGGCGTGTATTTTTGCGGCTGTGGAGAAATTCAGAATTTTTCCGTCGAGCCGTGTTGACAGGACGAAACGGGGCGGTCATATACCCGGCCACAGATCGAGAGCGGCAACGACAAGTCGCTGGTTGTCTCGCGATCTCAATTGCTTGGTCGAAAGATCCCGACAGAATAATGGAGGGATGCCCGAGTGGTTAAAGGGGACGGACTGTAAATCCGTTGGCTCAGCCTACGTTGGTTCAAATCCAACTCCCTCCACCATTCTGCTTCTGGATCGAAGGCCCGCGGGTATAGCTCAATGGTAGAGCAGCAGCCTTCCAAGCTGAATACGCGGGTTCGATTCCCGCTACCCGCTCCAGCAGCGAACACCCCTCTCTTTCCGAACTGATCCAACGCATCAACGCTTCGCCGTAAACCGTTGTTTTCCTTCGTTGTCTGGTGATTCGTGATTCGTGAATGCTCGCCCTTGCGCCGGCGCTCCTGCGTTCTTACATACCGCCAGGAAAAGGCCGTCGGCGACCGGTCCGGGCGTACGCAATTAAGTCTTGCGCAAATCCCCTGAAACCCTTAAACGGCTCCACAAACCGGCCCTGCCGGCTGATCATTATTCATACTTGACCACAGGAAACGTACCCATGGCAAAGAGCAAATTTGAGCGCAACAAGCCGCACGTTAACATTGGCACGATTGGCCACGTTGACCATGGCAAGACGTCGCTGACCGCAGCGATCACGAAGTACTTCGGCGAGTTCAAGGCGTATGACCAGATCGACGCCGCTCCGGAAGAAAAGGCCCGTGGTATCACCATTTCGACGGCCCACGTTGAGTACGAGACGCCGAACCGTCACTACGCTCACGTCGACTGCCCCGGCCACGCCGACTACGTCAAGAACATGATCACCGGTGCAGCGCAGATGGACGGCGCGATCCTGGTTTGCTCGGCTGCTGACGGCCCGATGCCGCAGACCCGCGAGCACATCCTGCTCGCCCGCCAGGTTGGCGTTCCGGCAATCGTCGTGTTCCTCAACAAGGTCGACCAGGTTGACGACGCCGAGCTTCTCGAGCTCGTCGAGCTGGAAGTTCGCGAACTTCTGTCGTCCTACGAATTCCCGGGCGACGACATTCCGATCATCAAGGGCTCGGCGCTTGCTGCTCTTGAAGATTCGGACAAGAAGATCGGCGAAGACGCGATCCGCGAGCTGATGGCAGCTGTTGACGCCTACATCCCGACGCCGGAGCGTCCGATCGACCAGCCGTTCCTGATGCCGATCGAAGACGTGTTCTCGATCTCGGGCCGTGGTACGGTTGTGACCGGTCGCGTTGAGCGCGGCATCGTCAAGGTCGGCGAAGAAGTTGAAATCGTCGGCATCCGCGACACGTCGAAGACGACGGTTACGGGCGTTGAAATGTTCCGCAAGCTGCTCGACCAGGGCCAGGCCGGCGACAACATCGGCGCGCTGATCCGTGGTGTTAACCGTGACGGCGTCGAGCGTGGCCAGATCCTGTGCAAGCCGGGTTCGGTCAAGCCGCACAAGAAGTTCATGGCTGAAGCCTACATCCTGACGAAGGAAGAAGGCGGCCGTCATACGCCGTTCTTCACCAACTACCGTCCGCAGTTCTACTTCCGCACGACGGACGTGACGGGCATCGTGACGCTGCCGGAAGGCACGGAAATGGTCATGCCGGGCGACAACGTCACCGTTGCCGTCGAGCTGATCGTTCCGATCGCGATGGAAGAAAAGCTGCGCTTCGCGATCCGCGAAGGCGGCCGTACCGTCGGCGCAGGCATCGTTGCCTCGATCGTCGAGTAATCTGCTGATTTAAAAGTCAGTAGGAAGGCCCCGCCGGCGACGGCGGGGCCTTTTTCGTTGTAGCCGCCGCCAGTACTTCATCGATGAAGCTCCGCTTCCCGTTGTTGTAGGTGTCCCAGTCGCCGCCGGCTTGGGCAGCGAGCGCTCTCTTCAAGGCTTCATACCGGCGGGCGAAATCCGGCCTCTCACGCAGCCGGTTCCGGAAGAGCAGGCGGGCCGCATGGGCGGCGTTGCCTTCCCCGCAGAGATAAAGCCGCGTGCCATAGGGCAGCGCTGCCGCGGTAAACGTCCAGAGGCCGCTTGCGTGCGGGTCGCCGTGAAAGGTGTAGTCTGCCTTGCAAAGGCGAGCACGGAGCTCGGGCATCGCCCCTTCATCCGTTATCACCGCGTCGATATCGATCTTCGGTTTCGCTGCCAGTCCGGGGATCGCCGTGCTGCCGATGTGGTGGATCTCGCGGGCGAAGGGAGAGAGCAGGGTGGATATGGCCGCGGCTCGCTCTTCGAAGAGCGATGGCCAACGGGGATCGTATTCGACCAATGTGACGCGCGGCATGCGAATCGGTTCCGGTGGGAGGCCCCGGCAGGATAGCGGATGCTTGCAGTGCAGCGACCATTTCTGAGTGGCGAGGCAATGACTTGTGTCTCTTTCGGGGCGCTCCCGCCGACAGGGCAGGGGATGGATGCAATTGAATGAGGATTTTTTCGGATCTGCGGTGAAAGGTGCTTGTCATCCTCCGGCAAACTGAATATGAAGCCGCTGACTTGAGGCGGCGACACGTTGTTGAACGGGCACGCAGCCGAATAGGGGTATAGCTCAGTTGGTAGAGCGGCGGTCTCCAAAACCGCAGGTCGGGGGTTCGAGCCCCTCTGCCCCTGCCATTCTCTCCAGGCTTGCATAAGCGCTGAGGGTTCGGCAGAGTAAAACTTAAGGACCGGTTATCCGGTCGACGAAATTCACAGAAAAGACTGATTGGCTCTTGTGGTTTTCAGAATCGGTCTTTATGTAGGGTCCAAACAGACACGCGGTGCGTGGGGCTGAATCATCGGCTTTACGCGCCGTAATGGCGTGAGCATTACATGGCATCCAAAACGAATCCGGTAACGTTTCTGCAGCAGGTTCGCTCCGAGACGTCGAAAGTGACCTGGCCCTCTCGGCGCGAGACGATGATCTCGACGCTGATGGTCTTTGTCATGGTCTTTTTTGCCGCTGCCTTCTTCTTTGCTGCGGACCAGTTGATGGGTTGGGCGATCGGCCTCATCCTCAACGTTGGCGCTTGATTGGGTGGAGGCTAGTATGGCTGCGCGCTGGTACATTGTTCACGCCTATTCGAACTTCGAAAAGAAGGTCGCTGAATCGATCGAGGAAAAGGCCAAGCAGAAGGGTCTCGAGCATCTGTTCGAGAAGATTCTCGTGCCGACCGAGAAGGTTGTCGAGGTGCGTCGCGGCCGCAAGGTCGACGCCGAGCGCAAGTTCTTCCCGGGCTACGTTCTGGTTCGCGCCAACCTGACGGATGAGGCTTTCCACCTCATCAAGAATACGCCGAAGGTGACCGGTTTCCTCGGTACCGACAGCAAGCCGGTTCCGATTCCGGACCATGAAGCCGAGCGCATCCTCGGTCAGGTCCAGGATGGCGTCGAGCGTCCGAAGCCCTCGGTCTCGTTCGAGATCGGCGAGCAGGTTCGCGTCTCCGACGGTCCGTTTGCCTCGTTCAACGGCGTCGTTCAGGATGTCGACGAAGAGCGTTCGCGCCTCAAGGTCGAAGTTTCGATCTTCGGCCGCGCGACCCCGGTCGAGCTGGAATACGGTCAGGTCGAGAAGGTCTGATAAGGCCTTAAAAGGATAGGGTGGGTTTAGGCCCATTCTGGCGGAGAAATCCGCATGCGCGTGGGAGGATGCCGGCCTTAGCCGGGTCGGACGTTCCGTACCACGCAACCGCAGCCGCCGGCCTTGGGTCGGCAAAAGTCGAGCAATCGGCGCAATTGATCCCAAGAGCGATCCGTCGCGACGGGATTTCAGAAAAGGCAGAGAGAAATGGCTAAGAAAGTTGCAGGCCAGCTCAAGCTGCAGGTGAAGGCTGGGGCGGCCAATCCGTCCCCGCCGATCGGTCCTGCGCTCGGTCAGCGTGGCATTAACATCATGGAATTCTGCAAGGCGTTCAATGCCGCCACGCAGGAAATGGAAAAGGGTATGCCGATTCCGGTCGTCATCACCTATTACCAGGACAAGTCCTTCACTTTCGTCATGAAGCAGCCGCCGGTCAGCTACTTCCTGAAGAAGGAAGCAAAGATCCAGTCCGGTTCGAAGACCCCCGGCAAGGGCGGTTCGGCCGGCAAGCTCACCAAGGCTCAGATCAAGTCGATCGCCGAAGCCAAGATGAAGGATCTCAATGCTGCCGATATCGAAGGCGCAATGGCCATGATCGAGGGCTCTGCCCGCGCTATGGGCCTGGAAGTGGTAGGCTAAGACCATGGCGAAGATTGCAAAGCGAGTACAGAAGTCCCGCGAGGGCGTTGACCCGACGAAGATCTACGGTCTCACCGAAGCCGTCTCGATGGTCAAGGAACGCGCAACCGCCAAGTTCGACGAAACCATCGAAGTTGCGATGAACCTCGGCGTTGACCCGCGCCACGCAGACCAGATGGTCCGCGGCGTTGTCAACCTGCCGAACGGCACCGGCCGCTCGGTTCGCGTCGCCGTTTTCGCACGTGGCGCCAAGGCTGACGAAGCCAAGGCTGCTGGTGCTGACGTCGTTGGCGCAGAAGAGCTCGTCGAAATCGTCCAGGGCGGCAAGATCGATTTCGATCGTTGCATCGCCACCCCGGACATGATGCCGCTCGTCGGCCGCCTCGGTAAGGTTCTCGGCCCGCGCGGCATGATGCCGAACCCGAAGGTCGGCACGGTTACGATGGATGTTGCTGGTGCCGTCAAGGCATCCAAGGGCGGCGCCGTCGAATTCCGCGTCGAGAAGGCCGGTATCGTTCACGCCGGCATCGGCAAGGCATCGTTCGACGCCAAGGCACTGGAAGAAAACATCCGTGCTTTCGCTGACGCCGTGATCAAGGCGAAGCCGACGGGTGCCAAGGGCAACTACGTCAAGCGCGTCGCGATTTCGTCGACCATGGGCCCGGGTCTCAAGATCGACCCCGCCACGCTCAGCGTCGCCTAATAGTTTCCGGGCTTCGGCCCGGTACTCGAATTCCCGGCCTTTCGGGGCCGGGAATCCGGACGTCACGTCCGGAACTCCTGTCCGAGATTGCGGGTGGTTATACCTTAATCACTTCGGCCTGCATGAGACGGGTAAGATCTGAATTTCAAAATGGCGCCGGAGGCGTCGAAATTCGGTTCGAACCTCGCTTGCCTTGTGTCAGACCCGGCTCTTCCGGGAACGCCAAGGGACAGGATCCTTAAGCGTTATCAGGGATCGAGCTCGATCTCGGGTGACAAAGGCAAACCCGATGGGGCTGCATTATTGCAACCCTGTCTACTGGAGACAGACAGTGGAAAGAGCGGAAAAACGCGAATTCGTCACGGAGCTGAACGAAGTCTTCAAGGCTTCCGGTTCGGTTGTCGTGGCCCACTATGCTGGTGTCACAGTTGCGCAGATGAACGACTTCCGTTCGAAGATGCGCGCTGCTGGCGGCACCGTCAAAGTCGCGAAAAACCGCCTGGCCAAGATCGCTCTTCAGGG
Source organism: Ensifer adhaerens (assembly GCF_002007205.1). Taxonomy (GTDB): domain Bacteria; phylum Pseudomonadota; class Alphaproteobacteria; order Rhizobiales; family Rhizobiaceae; genus Ensifer; species Ensifer adhaerens_D. Next base: position 1,406,606 of record NZ_LAZS01000005.1, on the reverse strand, counting down.
CACCGAGTCGGAAGGGATGACCAATCTCTTCAAGGGTCAGACGCTGATCGCATACAGCGAAGACCCGATCACGGCTCCTAAGGTTGTCATGGATTTCGCCAAGACCAACGACAAGCTCGTTGTTCTCGGTGGCGCCATGGGCACGACCACGCTCAACGCCGAAGCAGTCAAGTCGCTCGCGACCCTGCCTTCGCTCGACGAGCTGCGCGCAAAGCTGCTGGGCCTTCTCAATGCCCCGGCAACCCGCGTCGCAACGGTTGTACAGGCACCGGCAAGCCAGCTTGCTCGCGTGTTCTCGGCCTATGCCAAGAAGGACGAAGCCGCCTAAGGCGGATTTTCGCTGTTGTATTTAAAACCAGTTCGAACCGAACAAAAGGAAAAGTAAAATGGCTGATCTCGCAAAGATCGTTGAAGACCTCTCCTCGCTGACCGTCCTGGAAGCTGCTGAGCTTTCCAAGCTGCTCGAAGAGAAGTGGGGCGTTTCGGCTGCTGCTCCGGTAGCTGTTGCTGCTGCTGGCGGCGGCGCTGCTCCGGCTGCTGCTGAAGAAGAAAAGACCGAATTTGACGTTATCCTCGTTGACGCTGGCGCCAACAAGATCAACGTCATCAAGGAAGTCCGCGCTATCACCGGTCTCGGCCTCAAGGAAGCCAAGGACCTGGTCGAAGGCGCTCCGAAGCCGGTCAAGGAAGCCGTTTCCAAGGCTGAAGCTGCTGACCTCAAGAAGAAGCTCGAAGAAGCTGGCGCCAAGGTTGACGTCAAGTAATTCGGCTACATGCAAGGGGAGGTGGCCTTTTCAGGCCGCCTCTCTTTGACCGTTTTTAGAACATATTACCCAAAAGCCTGTCGAAAAACGGCTTTTGGGTAATGGGTTCTTCAAGAGGATGGTCTCGAACGGAAGGCAGCACAGCAATCCGCGCTGAGCGTTTTCCGTTAGCTGGACGAGATTGAACTACTCATTGATTGATGGGGTCGACTGGCCATCGGTTCCCGTCCGTTGCAGGCCCGGATGCAAGATTGACAAGGAGCGACGATGGCTCAGACCCTTTCGTTTAACGGTCGCAGGCGCGTACGCAAGTTTTTTGGTAAAATTCCAGAAGTCGCAGAAATGCCGAACCTCATCGAGGTTCAGAAGGCATCCTACGACCAGTTTCTGATGGTAGAAGAGCCCAAGGGCGGTCGCCCTGACGAAGGGCTCCAAGCTGTTTTCAAGTCCGTTTTCCCGATCAAGGATTTCTCGGGCGCATCGATGCTTGAATTCGTTTCCTACGAATTCGAGCCGCCGAAGTTCGACGTCGAGGAATGCCGTCAGCGCGATCTGACCTACGCAGCGCCGCTCAAGGTGACGCTGCGCCTCATCGTATTCGATATCGACGAGGATACCGGCGCGAAGTCGATCAAGGACATCAAGGAACAGAACGTCTACATGGGCGACATGCCGCTCATGACCGACAACGGTACCTTCATCGTCAACGGCACCGAGCGCGTCATCGTTTCGCAGATGCACCGTTCGCCGGGCGTGTTCTTCGACCACGACAAGGGCAAGAGCCATTCGTCGGGCAAGCTTTTGTTTGCAGCGCGCGTCATCCCGTATCGCGGTTCCTGGCTCGACATCGAGTTCGACGCCAAGGACATCGTTCACGCCCGTATCGACCGCCGCCGCAAGATTCCGGTGACCTCGCTGCTGATGGCGCTCGGCATGGACGGCGAAGAGATCCTCGACACCTTCTACACGAAGTCGCTCTACCAGCGCGACGGCGAAGGCTGGCGCGTGCCGTTCCAGCCGGATGCGCTGAAGGGCCAGAAGGCGATCACCGACATGATCGACGCCGACACCGGCGAAGTCGTTGTCGAGTCCGGCAAGAAGCTGACGCCGCGCCTGCTGCGCCAGTTGCAGGACAAGGGTCTGAAGGCGCTCAAGGCGACCAATGACGACCTGTACGGCAACTATCTTGCCGAAGACGTCGTCAACTTCGCAACCGGCGAGATCTACCTCGAAGCCGGCGACGAGATCGACGAGAAGACCCTCCCGCTGATCCTGTCGGCAGGTTTCGACGAAATCCCGGTCCTCGACATCGACCACATCAATGTCGGCGCCTACATCCGCAACACGCTGACCGCCGACAAGAACGAGAACCGCCAGGACGCTCTGTTCGACATCTACCGCGTCATGCGTCCGGGTGAACCGCCGACCATGGATTCCGCGGAAGCCATGTTCAACACGCTGTTCTTCGATGCCGAGCGCTACGACCTTTCGGCCGTCGGTCGCGTCAAGATGAACATGCGCCTCGACCTCGAAGTCGCCGACACCGTGCGCATCCTGCGCAAGGAAGACATCCTGGCCGTCGTCAAGATGCTCGTCGAGCTGCGTGACGGCAAGGGCGAGATCGACGACATCGACAACCTCGGCAACCGTCGTGTTCGCTCGGTCGGCGAACTCATGGAGAACCAGTACCGTCTCGGCCTGCTCCGCATGGAGCGCGCGATCAAGGAACGCATGTCCTCGATCGAGATCGACACTGTCATGCCGCAGGACCTGATCAACGCGAAGCCGGCGGCCGCCGCCGTTCGCGAGTTCTTCGGTTCCTCGCAGCTGTCGCAGTTCATGGACCAGGTGAACCCGCTTTCGGAAATCACCCACAAGCGCCGTCTTTCGGCTCTTGGCCCGGGTGGTCTGACCCGCGAGCGCGCCGGCTTCGAAGTCCGCGACGTTCACCCGACCCATTACGGCCGTATTTGCCCGATCGAAACGCCGGAAGGCCCGAACATCGGTCTGATCAACTCGCTCGCAACCTTCGCCCGCGTCAACAAGTACGGCTTCATCGAAAGCCCGTACCGCAAGATCGTTGACGGCAAGGTGACGAACGACGTCGTCTATCTCTCCGCAATGGAAGAGGCGAAGTACCACGTCGCCCAGGCCAACTCGGTTCTCGAAAGCGATGGTTCGTTCGCTGAAGAGTTCGTCGTTTGCCGTCACTCCGGCGAAGTTATGCTGGCGCCGCGCGACAACATCAACCTGATGGACGTTTCGCCGAAGCAGCTCGTTTCGGTCGCCGCGGCGCTCATCCCGTTCCTTGAGAACGACGACGCCAACCGCGCACTGATGGGCTCGAACATGCAGCGTCAGGCCGTGCCGTTGCTGCGCGCTGAAGCGCCGTTCGTCGGCACCGGCATGGAGCCGGTCGTTGCCCGTGACTCCGGTGCTGCGATCGCGGCCCGTCGTGGCGGTGTCGTCGACCAGGTTGACGCGACCCGTATCGTTATCCGCGCCACCGAAGACCTCGATCCGTCGAAGTCGGGCGTCGATATCTACCGTCTGCAGAAGTTCCAGCGTTCGAACCAGAACACCTGCGTCAACCAGCGCCCGCTGGTTACCGTTGGTGACGTTCTGAACAAGGGCGACATCATTGCCGACGGCCCGTCGACCGACCTCGGCGATCTGGCACTCGGCCGCAACGCGCTCGTCGCGTTCATGCCGTGGAACGGCTACAACTACGAAGACTCGATCCTGCTTTCCGAGCGGATCGTGCGCGACGACGTGTTCACCTCCATCCACATCGAAGAATTCGAAGTGATGGCGCGTGACACCAAGCTCGGTCCGGAAGAAATCACCCGCGACATTCCGAACGTTTCGGAAGAAGCGCTGCGCAACCTCGACGAAGCCGGTATCGTTTACATCGGTGCTGAGGTTCAGCCGGGTGACATCCTCGTCGGCAAGATCACGCCGAAGGGCGAAAGCCCGATGACGCCGGAAGAAAAGCTTCTGCGCGCCATCTTCGGCGAGAAGGCTTCCGACGTCCGCGACACCTCGATGCGCATGCCTCCGGGCACCTTCGGTACCGTCGTCGAAGTTCGCGTCTTCAATCGCCACGGCGTTGAGAAGGACGAACGCGCGATGGCGATCGAACGCGAGGAAATCGAACGCCTCGCCAAGGACCGCGACGACGAACAGGCGATCCTCGACCGCAACGTCTATGCACGTCTCGTCGACATGCTGCGTGGTCACACCGCCGTTGCCGGCCCGAAGGGCTTCAAGAAGGGCACTGAGCTTTCGAACCTCGTCGTCAGCGAATACCCCCGCTCGCAGTGGTGGATGTTCGCCGTCGAAGACGAAAAGGCTCAGGGCGAGATTGAAGCTCTGCGTGCCCAGTACGACGAATCCAAGTCGCGCCTTGAACAGCGCTTCATGGACAAGGTCGAGAAGGTCCAGCGCGGCGACGAAATGCCTCCGGGCGTCATGAAGATGGTCAAGGTCTTCGTCGCTGTGAAGCGCAAGATCCAGCCGGGCGACAAGATGGCCGGCCGTCACGGCAACAAGGGTGTCGTTTCGCGTATCGTGCCGATCGAAGACATGCCGTTCCTGGAAGACGGCACGCATGTCGACGTCGTTCTGAACCCGCTCGGCGTGCCTTCGCGCATGAACGTCGGCCAGATCCTCGAGACGCATCTTGGCTGGGCTTGCGCCGGCATGGGTCAGAAGATCGGCGCGATGCTCGATGCCTACAAGGCAGGCGCCGACATCCAGCCGCTGCGCGACACCATCGACAGCGTCATCGGGTCGGGCCCGAAGGGCGAGCCGATCAAGCAGTACGACGACGAGTCGATCGTGCGCCTGGCCGAGCAGACCCGTCGCGGCGTTTCGATCGCAACGCCGGTCTTCGACGGTGCTGTCGAAGCCGACGTCAACGAGATGCTGGAGCAGGCGGGCCTGAAGGTAACCGGTCAGTCGACGCTTTACGATGGCCGTACCGGCGATCAGTTCGACCGTCAGGTGACCGTGGGCTACATCTACATGCTGAAGCTCAACCACCTTGTCGACGACAAGATCCACGCCCGTTCGATCGGTCCGTACTCGCTCGTCACCCAGCAGCCGCTGGGCGGTAAGGCGCAGTTCGGCGGTCAGCGCTTCGGGGAAATGGAAGTCTGGGCGCTCGAAGCCTACGGCGCCGCCTACACCCTGCAGGAAATGCTGACGGTCAAGTCGGACGACGTTGCCGGTCGTACCAAGGTCTACGAAGCGATCGTCCGTGGCGACGACACCTTCGAAGCGGGCATTCCGGAGAGCTTCAACGTTCTCGTCAAGGAAATGCGCTCGCTGGGCCTTTCGGTCGAGCTCGAAAACTCGAAGGTCGACGAGGCAGGCGGGGCGCAATTGCCCGACGCAGCCGAGTAAGAAGACCCAAGGTGCGTGCCGCTCCAAGCGGCGCGCACCGTTTCCGCCTGGAGACGCTGACGTCTCCGGCAGGAACGAAGCCGCAGCCAATGCGGTTTTAGCTGTTTATGGGGCAGGGGCCGGCGCCCGGGATTTGTCGGCACCCTCGCCAAGCTCAGGGCGTAAAGCCCGTAAAGGAGACAGGCATGAACCAAGAGGTCATGAATCTTTTCAATCCGCAGGTGCCTGCACAGACCTTCGATTCCATCCGGATTTCGATCGCCTCGCCGGAGAAGATTCTTTCCTGGTCTTACGGTGAGATCAAGAAGCCGGAGACGATCAACTACCGCACGTTCAAGCCGGAACGCGACGGTCTGTTCTGCGCGCGTATCTTTGGCCCGATCAAGGACTACGAGTGCCTGTGCGGCAAGTACAAGCGCATGAAGTACAAGGGCATCATCTGCGAAAAGTGCGGCGTCGAAGTCACGCTGTCGCGCGTTCGCCGTGAGCGCATGGGCCACATCGAGCTCGCAGCTCCCGTTGCCCACATCTGGTTCCTGAAGTCGCTGCCGAGCCGCATTTCGACGCTGCTCGACATGACGCTGAAGGATGTCGAGCGCGTTCTCTACTTCGAAAACTACATCGTCACCGAGCCGGGTCTGACGTCGCTGAAGGAAAACCAGCTCCTCAGCGAAGAAGACTACATGCTCGCCGTCGACGAGTTCGGCGAAGACCAGTTCACCGCCATGATCGGCGCCGAAGCGATCTATGAGATGCTCGCTTCGATGAACCTGGAAAAGATCGCTGGCGACCTGCGCGCCGAGCTCGCTGAGACGACCTCGGATCTGAAGCAGAAGAAGCTGATGAAGCGGCTGAAGATCGTCGAGAACTTCATGGAATCCGGCAACCGTCCGGAATGGATGATCATGAAGGTCGTTCCGGTGATCCCGCCGGACCTGCGTCCGCTCGTGCCGCTCGACGGCGGCCGTTTCGCGACGTCGGATCTGAACGATCTCTACCGCCGCGTCATCAACCGTAACAACCGTCTGAAGCGCCTGATCGAACTGCGCGCTCCGGGCATCATCATCCGCAACGAAAAGCGCATGCTGCAGGAATCTGTCGATGCGCTGTTCGACAACGGCCGTCGCGGCCGGGTCATCACCGGCGCCAACAAGCGTCCGCTGAAGTCGCTGTCCGACATGCTCAAGGGCAAGCAGGGCCGCTTCCGTCAGAACCTGCTCGGCAAGCGCGTCGACTATTCCGGCCGTTCGGTCATCGTGACCGGTCCGGAACTGAAGCTGCACCAGTGCGGTCTGCCGAAGAAGATGGCGCTCGAGCTGTTCAAGCCGTTCATCTACGCCCGTCTTGACGCCAAGGGCTTCTCGTCCACCGTCAAGCAGGCAAAGAAGCTCGTTGAAAAGGAAAAGCCGGAAGTCTGGGATATCCTCGACGAGGTCATCCGCGAGCATCCGGTTCTCCTGAACCGCGCGCCGACGCTGCACCGCCTGGGCATCCAGGCCTTCGAACCGACCCTGGTCGAAGGCAAGGCGATCCAGCTGCACCCGCTCGTCTGCACGGCCTTCAACGCCGACTTCGACGGTGACCAGATGGCCGTTCACGTGCCGCTGTCGCTCGAAGCGCAGCTCGAAGCACGCGTGCTGATGATGTCGACGAACAACATTCTGCACCCGGCAAACGGCGCGCCGATCATCGTTCCGTCGCAGGACATGGTTCTCGGCCTCTACTACTTGTCGATCCTGAACCAGAACGAGCCGGGCGAAGGCATGGCGTTCTCGGACATGGGCGAGCTGCATCACGCGCTCGAAACCAAGTCCGTGACCCTGCATGCCAAGATCCGTGGCCGCTTCAAGACCGTCGACGCCGAGGGCAACCCGGTTTCGAAGATCTATGAAACCACGCCTGGCCGTATGATCATCGGCGAGCTGCTGCCGCGCAACGTCAACGTGCCGTTCGACATCTGCAACCAGGAAATGACCAAGAAGAACATCTCCAAGATGATCGACACGGTCTACCGTCACTGCGGCCAGAAGGACACGGTCATCTTCTGCGACCGCATCATGCAGCTCGGCTTCGCCCATGCCTGCCGCGCCGGCATTTCGTTCGGCAAGGACGACATGGTTATTCCGGACACCAAGGCGAAGATCGTCGGCGACACCGAAGCGCTGGTCAAGGAATACGAGCAGCAGTACAACGACGGTCTCATCACCCAGGGCGAAAAGTACAACAAGGTTGTCGACGCCTGGGGCAAGGCAACCGAAAAGGTCGCCGACGAGATGATGGCCCGCATTAAGGCGGTGGAGTTCGACGACAACGGCCGTCAGAAGCCGATGAACTCGATCTACATGATGTCGCACTCCGGCGCCCGCGGTTCTCCGAACCAGATGCGTCAGCTGGGCGGCATGCGCGGCCTGATGGCCAAGCCCTCGGGCGAGATCATCGAGACGCCGATCATCTCGAACTTCAAGGAAGGCCTGACCGTTAACGAGTACTTCAACTCGACGCACGGTGCCCGTAAGGGTCTGGCAGACACCGCCTTGAAGACCGCGAACTCCGGTTACCTGACCCGTCGTCTCGTCGACGTCGCGCAGGACTGCATCGTCAACTCCGTCGATTGCGGCACCGAGAACGGTCTCACCATGACGGCGATCGTCGATGCCGGTCAGGTCGTGGCCTCGCTCGGCGCGCGTATCCTTGGCCGTACGGCCCTGGACGACATCGATCACCCGGTCACGGGCGCTCGCATCGTCGATGCCGGTCGCATGATCCTCGAAGCCGACGTCATCGAGATCGAGAAGGCTGGTATCCAGTCGATCCGCATCCGTTCGGCGCTGACCTGCGAAATCCAGACGGGCGTTTGCGGCGTCTGCTATGGCCGCGACCTGGCACGTGGTACGCCGGTCAACATGGGCGAAGCGGTCGGCGTTATCGCCGCACAGTCGATCGGTGAACCGGGCACCCAGCTCACCATGCGTACCTTCCACTTGGGTGGTACGGCGACCGTGGTTGACCAGTCGTTCCTGGAAGCCTCGTACGAAGGTACGGTCCAGATCAAGAACCGCAACATGCTGCGCAACTCTGACGGCGTTCTCGTCGCCATGGGCCGCAACATGGCCGTCCAGATCCTGGACGAGCGCGGCGTCGAGCGGTCGTCGCAGCGCGTCGCTTACGGTTCGAAGATCCTCGTCGACGATGGTGACAAGGTGAAGCGCGGTCAGCGTCTCGCCGAGTGGGACCCCTACACCCGTCCGATGATGACGGAAGTGGAAGGTACCGTTCACTTCGAAGACGTCGTCGACGGCATCTCGGTTCTGGAAGCGACCGACGAATCGACCGGCATCACCAAGCGTCAGGTTATCGACTGGCGGTCGACGCCGCGCGGTACGGACCTGAAGCCGGCGATCGTCATCAAGGACAAGAACGGCGCCGTCGCGAAGCTTTCGCGTGGCGGTGACGCTCGCTTCATGCTCTCGGTCGACGCCATTCTGTCGGTCGAGCCGGGCACGAAGGTCAGCCAGGGTGACGTGCTTGCACGTTCGCCGCTGGAAAGCGCCAAGACCAAGGACATCACCGGTGGTCTGCCGCGCGTTGCCGAACTGTTCGAAGCTCGTCGTCCGAAGGATCACGCCATCATCGCTGAGATCGATGGTACGATCCGCTTCGGCCGCGACTACAAGAACAAGCGTCGCGTCCTGATCGAGCCGGCGGAAGACGGTGTCGAGCCGGTCGAATACCTGATCCCGAAGGGCAAGCCCTTCCATCTTCAGGATGGCGACTACATCGAAAAGGGCGACTACATCCTCGACGGCAACCCGGCGCCGCATGACATCCTGGCGATCAAGGGCGTGGAAGCACTTGCTTCCTACCTGGTCAACGAAATCCAGGAAGTCTACCGACTGCAGGGCGTTGTCATCAACGACAAGCATATCGAGGTGATCGTCCGTCAGATGCTGCAGAAGGTTGAAATCACCGACGCCGGTGACTCGACCTACATCGTCGGCGACAACGTCGACCGCATCGAGCTCGAAGACGTCAACGACGGCCTGATCGAACAGGGCAAGAAGCCGGCTTACGGCGATCCGGTCCTGCTCGGCATCACCAAGGCCTCGCTGCAGACGCCGTCGTTCATCTCGGCAGCGTCGTTCCAGGAGACCACGAAGGTCCTGACGGAAGCCGCGATCGCCGGCAAGACCGACGGCCTGCAGGGTCTGAAGGAAAACGTCATCGTCGGCCGTCTGATCCCGGCCGGTACCGGTGGCACGATGACCCAGATCCGTCGCATCGCAACTGCGCGCGACGAAATGATCCTGGAAGAACGTCGTCGTGGCACGGGTGCGGATGTCGCAACGCCGATGCTTGCCGATCTCGCCAACGAGAACGCGGCGGCCGAATAATCGGGGAGGGCGGTCTCGCCCCCTTGGCCCCTAAAAGGAAGCCGCCGGGAGTGATCCCGGCGGCTTCTTCGTTTGCAATGCATTGTCGCAGGCGGCGGACTTCGGTTCCGGCTTTTCAGCTGAAACGGATGATCGCGACTTCGCCTTCGAGTGCGCCCTGATAGGCCGACGCGTGCGGCTCTTCGCTCGGAACGTCGGTCAGTGTGCCGATCTGGTCCAGGTCGGCCTCGAGAAAACCCTCTTCGGCAAGCGCGTTCAGCGCTTCGCGCACCGCGGTGTCGTCGTCGGGCGCCTTGAGCATCACGTGAATGTCGACGCCGTCCTCGTCGCCGTCCGTCTCGTAGGCCTTGCCGATGATGATGAACACCATCGGTTCGTCCGGGGCATTGTCGTTGTCTGGGGTGACGGCCATTTTGTTTCCTTTCGAATGGGCTTGGCGCGACATTAGCGTCCTTTTTGATCCAGCGCGATGGAAATGCGGCGGCTGGCCGAGCGCTTCCGGCGGCAGCGACTCGATGGCGGTGGAAAACCCCCATAAAGTGGTTGCCGATTCCTTAATCCCGTCAGACACTCGGGGCAAGGAAGGGCAAACGAGGCGGGCGCCAGGCGCCAAACCATGTGTAAAAGCCTTGTTTTTCAGGCATGCCGGGCGAGTACGTCCGGGAATATTTCTTAATTGCCCTTGACTGTTGGCCTTGAAATCAGTACACCCCGCCGCATCGGAGCCCATGTGAGGCTGGCTGGTTCGGAACGTCGCGTTCTGAAGTTCGCCTCAAACAAGGTTCGAAACGCACGCTGACGACTACAATGCTGCACGCAAGACGCACACGATAGTGCGTCCTCTGCTTTATTTGGGGCCATCTGCGGAAAAGGCGGATCGGCCCTTGTTTTGCGCATTTCATGAGGCGTTCGAAACTGCCGGCGACGGCAACGATCCGCCCGCAAGGGTAATGTGACAAGATTTTGCAAGGGATGGGTATATGCCTACCGTAAACCAGCTGATCCGTAAGCCTCGTCAGGCACAGGTAAAGCGCAACAAGGTTCCTGCTCTGCAGGAAAACCCGCAGAAGCGTGGCGTTTGCACCCGCGTTTACACGACGACCCCGAAGAAGCCGAACTCGGCTCTGCGTAAGGTTGCCAAGATTCGCCTGACGAACGGCTTCGAAGTCATCGGCTACATTCCGGGTGAAGGCCACAACCTTCAGGAACACTCGGTTGTGATGATCCGTGGCGGCCGCGTTAAGGACCTTCCGGGTGTTCGTTACCACATCATCCGCGGTGTTCTCGATACCCAGGGCGTCAAGAACCGCAAGCAGCGCCGTTCGAAGTACGGTGCGAAGCGTCCGAAGTAATTCGGTTCCGAAAATCCCGGCGCTGCGCGAGGTCCTCCGCGTGGTAGAGCGCTAAATAGTTTGAAGAGACGAGAAGTATGTCCAGACGTCATAGAGCAGAAAAGCGTGAGATCAACCCGGATCCGAAGTTCGGTGATCTGGTTGTCACGAAGTTCATGAACGCGATCATGCTGCACGGCAAGAAGTCCGTCGCTGAAAGCATCGTTTACGGTGCGTTCGATGCGGTTCAGACCAAGCTGAAGCAGGAGCCGATCGCTGTTTTCCATTCCGCGCTCGACAACATCGCGCCGCACGTCGAAGTGCGTTCGCGCCGCGTTGGTGGTGCAACCTACCAGGTTCCGGTCGATGTTCGTCCGGAGCGTCGCCAGGCCCTCGCCATCCGCTGGCTGATCACGGCTGCACGCAAGCGCAACGAAACGACCATGGTTGATCGCCTCTGCGGCGAACTCATGGACGCAGCGAACAACCGTGGTAGCGCCGTGAAGAAGCGCGAAGACACGCACAAGATGGCTGATGCCAACCGTGCGTTCTCGCATTATCGCTGGTAATTCTGGCGCGAACGTCTCAAGAGGCAGTCCACTATGGCACGCGAATATAAAATCGAAGACTACCGTAACTTCGGTATCATGGCGCACATCGACGCCGGCAAGACCACGACGACCGAGCGCATCCTTTACTACACCGGCAAGTCCCACAAGATCGGCGAAGTCCACGACGGCGCCGCTACTATGGACTGGATGGAGCAGGAGCAGGAACGCGGCATCACGATCACGTCTGCTGCGACGACCACCTTCTGGAAGGGCCGTGACGGCAAGACCCGCCGCTTCAACATCATCGACACCCCCGGCCACGTCGACTTCACCATCGAAGTCGAGCGTTCGCTGCGCGTTCTCGACGGCGCTATCGCGCTGCTCGACGCCAACGCCGGTGTTGAACCGCAGACGGAAACCGTCTGGCGTCAGGCGGAAAAGTACAACGTTCCGCGCATGATCTTCTGCAACAAGATGGACAAGACCGGCGCGGACTTCTACCGCTCGGTCGAGATGATCAAGACCCGCCTGGGTGCGATCGCCGTCGTCATGCAGCTGCCGATCGGCGCTGAAACCGAATTCAAGGGCGTTATCGATCTGATCGAAATGAACGCTCTCGTCTGGCGCGACGAGTCCCTCGGCGCGCAGTGGGATGTTGTCGAAATCCCGGACGACATGAAGGACAAGGCTGAAGAATATCGCGAGAAGCTGATCGAGACCGTTGTCGAGATCGACGAAGCTGCGATGGAAGCCTACCTCGAAGGCAACATGCCCTCGAACGACAAGATCCGCGAACTCGTTCGCCGTGGCACCATCGACGTGAAGTTCCACCCGATGTTCTGCGGTACCGCGTTCAAGAACAAGGGCGTTCAGCCGCTTCTCGACGCCGTCGTTGACTACCTGCCGTCGCCGCTCGACATTCCGGCGATCAAGGGTATCGACGCGAAGACCGAAGCTGAGATCGAGCGTCACGCTGATGATGCCGAGCCGCTCTCGATGCTGGCGTTCAAGATCATGAACGACCCCTTCGTCGGTTCGCTGACCTTCGCCCGCATCTACTCGGGCAAGCTCGAAAAGGGCTCGTCGGTCATGAACACGGTCAAGGACAAGCGCGAGCGCGTCGGCCGCATGCTGCAGATGCACTCGAACAGCCGCGAAGACATCGAAGAAGCCTTTGCAGGCGATATCGTTGCTCTGGCCGGTCTCAAGGAAACCACCACGGGTGACACGCTCTGCGACCCGCTGAAGCCGGTTATCCTCGAGCGCATGGAGTTCCCGGAACCGGTTATCCAGATCGCGATCGAGCCGAAGTCCAAGGGCGACCAGGAAAAGATGGGCCTCGCGCTCAACCGCCTGGCAGCTGAAGACCCGTCGTTCCGCGTCAAGACCGACCAGGAATCCGGCCAGACGATCATCGCCGGCATGGGCGAACTTCACCTCGACATCATCGTCGACCGCATGCGTCGCGAGTTCAAGGTTGAAGCCAACGTCGGTGCTCCGCAGGTTGCCTACCGCGAAACCATCACGCGTCAGCACGAAGAAGACTACACGCACAAGAAGCAGTCCGGTGGTACCGGTCAGTTCGCGCGCGTCAAGCTCGTGTTCGAACCGAACCCGGATGGCGAAGATTTCGTCTTCGAATCCAAGATCGTCGGCGGTGCTGTTCCGAAGGAATACATCCCGGGCGTTCAGAAGGGTATCGAAAGCGTTCTGTCTTCGGGTCCGCTCGCTGGCTTCCCGATGCTGGGCGTCAAGGCGACCCTCATCGACGGCGCATTCCACGACGTCGACTCGTCGGTTCTGGCCTTCGAAATCGCATCGCGTGCTTGCTTCCGTGAAGCGGCCAAGAAGGCTGGTGCACAGCTTCTCGAGCCGATGATGAAGGTCGAAGTCGTAACGCCGGAAGACTACGTCGGCGACGTTATCGGCGACCTGAACTCCCGCCGTGGCCAGATCCAGGGCCAGGAATCGCGTGGCGTTGCCGTTGTGATCAACGCAAACGTTCCGCTGGCGAACATGTTCAAGTACGTCGACAACCTGCGCTCCATGTCCCAGGGCCGCGCGCAGTACACGATGACCTTCGATCACTACGCGCCGGTTCCGTCGAACGTCGCGCAGGAAATTCAGGCGAAGTATTCCGGTCAGAAGTGACCGGAATACCCACACGCTGACAGAGATTAAGAGTTTTCCCCGGTAAGGGGATAGAAAACGGAGAGCCGGAAATGGCAAAGAGCAAATTTGAGCGCAACAAGCCGCACGTTAACATTGGCACGATTGGCCACGTTGACCATGGCAAGACGTCGCTGACCGCAGCGATCACGAAGTACTTCGGCGAGTTCAAGGCGTATGACCAGATCGACGCCGCTCCGGAAGAAAAGGCCCGTGGTATCACCATTTCGACGGCCCACGTTGAGTACGAGACGCCGAACCGTCACTACGCTCACGTCGACTGCCCCGGCCACGCCGACTACGTCAAGAACATGATCACCGGTGCAGCGCAGATGGACGGCGCGATCCTGGTTTGCTCGGCTGCTGACGGCCCGATGCCGCAGACCCGCGAGCACATCCTGCTCGCCCGCCAGGTTGGCGTTCCGGCAATCGTCGTGTTCCTCAACAAGGTCGACCAGGTTGACGACGCCGAGCTTCTCGAGCTCGTCGAGCTGGAAGTTCGCGAACTTCTGTCGTCCTACGAATTCCCGGGCGACGACATTCCGATCATCAAGGGCTCGGCGCTTGCTGCTCTTGAAGATTCGGACAAGAAGATCGGCGAAGACGCGATCCGCGAGCTGATGGCAGCTGTTGACGCCTACATCCCGACGCCGGAGCGTCCGATCGACCAGCCGTTCCTGATGCCGATCGAAGACGTGTTCTCGATCTCGGGCCGTGGTACGGTTGTGACCGGTCGCGTTGAGCGCGGCATCGTCAAGGTCGGCGAAGAAGTTGAAATCGTCGGCATCCGCGACACGTCGAAGACGACGGTTACGGGCGTTGAAATGTTCCGCAAGCTGCTCGACCAGGGCCAGGCCGGCGACAACATCGGCGCGCTGATCCGTGGTGTTAACCGTGACGGCGTCGAGCGTGGCCAGATCCTGTGCAAGCCGGGTTCGGTCAAGCCGCACAAGAAGTTCATGGCTGAAGCCTACATCCTGACGAAGGAAGAAGGCGGCCGTCATACGCCGTTCTTCACCAACTACCGTCCGCAGTTCTACTTCCGCACGACGGACGTGACGGGCATCGTGACGCTGCCGGAAGGCACGGAAATGGTCATGCCGGGCGACAACGTCACCGTTGCCGTCGAGCTGATCGTTCCGATCGCGATGGAAGAAAAGCTGCGCTTCGCGATCCGCGAAGGCGGCCGTACCGTCGGCGCAGGCATCGTTGCCTCGATCGTCGAGTAATCGACGAGACTGAGGGCGGGAAGACACAAGGGGCATGTGCTATGCGCCTTGGACATACCCGCCCCTAAAGATTTAGTTGGTCGCACGGCTTGCCGAAGACGACGAAATAGTGCAAATGGCGCCCACGCGTGATTTGCACGGTGCTTCGACGTTGTGCGCTCACAAAAAGACAGGCCGGCCACGGCCGCTCAAATAGGAAGGGGCAGGGGAAACCCTGTCCCTCCGATCTTTGAAAAATTAGCGGACTGGCCGAAATTAAACGAAGTTCACTGCGTGTTTTTCCACGGAAACCGCAAGTAACCCGAACAAGGATAAGTCGTATGAACGGCCAGAACATCCGCATCCGCCTCAAGGCGTTTGATCACCGGATCCTCGACGCCTCGACGCGCGAAATCGTGTCGACTGCAAAACGCACCGGTGCCAGCGTGCGCGGTCCCGTACCGCTGCCGACGCGCATTGAAAAGTTTACGGTCAACCGCTCGCCGCACGTCGACAAGAAGAGCCGTGAACAGTTCGAAATGCGCACCCACAAGCGCCTTCTCGATATCGTAGACCCGACCCCGCAGACCGTTGACGCGCTGATGAAGCTCGACCTGGCCGCCGGCGTCGACGTGGAAATCAAGCTTTAATAAACAAGGAAGGTACGTGGACCCCGGTCCAACGGCTTCCAAAAACGGGCGACCTCAAGATCGGATGATCTCGAGGAAACCTTAAACCAGAGATGTGAGGGGGCTCGCTCCGTCACTAACTCTCAAGAGGAATGAACCGATGCGTTCAGGTGTGATTGCACAGAAAGTGGGAATGACCCGCGTCTATAACGACGCCGGTGAGCATATCCCGGTTACAGTTTTGAAGCTGGAGAACTGCCAGGTGGTAGCCCAGCGCACGGAAGAAAAGAACGGCTACGTAGCTGTCCAGCTCGGTGCTGGCCGCTCCAAGGTCAAGAACACGCCGAAGGCGATGCGCGGCCACTTTGCTGCGGCCAACGTCGAGCCGAAGGCGAAGCTCGTCGAGTTCCGCGTTTCCGCGGACAACCTGATCGACATCGGTCTCGAACTGACGGCGAACCATTTCGTTGCCGGTCAGCTCGTCGACGTCACCGGTACCACGATCGGTAAGGGCTTTGCCGGCGCCATCAAGCGCCACAACTTCGGCGGTCTGCGTGCAACGCACGGCGTTTCCGTATCGCACCGTTCGCATGGTTCTACCGGTTCCAACCAGGATCCGGGCCGCGTTTGGAAGGGCAAGCGCATGGCTGGCCACATGGGCCAGACCCGCGTTACCACTCAGAACCTCGAAGTCGTATCGACCGATGAAGACCGCGGTCTGATCCTGGTCAAGGGCGCTGTCCCCGGCTCCAAGGGTGCCTGGATCGTCGTTCGTGACGCCATCAAGTCGGGCACCCCGGAAGGCGCTCCGCGTCCGGCCGCTGTGCGCGCCGAAGCATCGAAGTAAGGGAGCCGAATAATGGATCTCAACGTCAAAACCCTCGAGGGCAAGGACGCGGGAAAGGTTTCCCTTTCTGACGCCATTTTCGGCCTCGAACCCCGTGAAGACATCATTGCCCGCGTCGTTCGCTGGCAGCTCGCCAAGAAGCAGCAGGGCACGCACAAGGCCAAGGGCCGCGCTGAAGTTTCCCGCACCGGCGCCAAGATGTACAAGCAGAAGGGTACGGGCCGCGCCCGCCACCACTCCGCTCGTGCTCCGCAGTTCCGTGGCGGTGGCAAGGCCCATGGCCCGGTTGTTCGCAGCCACGCCCATGACCTGCCGAAGAAGGTTCGCGCTCTCGGCCTGCGCCATGCGCTCTCGGCCAAGCTGAAGGCTGAAGAGATCATCGTCATCGACGATCTCGTTGCCAAGGAAGCCAAGACCAAGGCTCTCGCCGGCGTATTCGCCTCGCTCGGCCTCACCAACGCTCTCATCATCGGCGGCGCCGAGATCGAGAACAACTTCAAGCTCGCAGCCCAGAACATCCCGAATGTGGACGTTCTGCCGGTTCAGGGCATCAACGTTTACGACATTCTGCGCCGTGGCAAGCTCGTGCTTTCCAAGGCTGCCGTGGAAGCTCTGGAGGAGCGGTTCAAATGACGGATCTTCGCCACTACGACGTGATCGTGTCTCCCTCGATCACTGAAAAGTCGACGCTGGTTTCCGAACAGAACCAGGTCGTCTTCAACGTCGCCAAGGACGCTTCGAAGCCTGAGATCAAGGCTGCTGTCGAAGCTCTGTTCGGCGTCAAGGTTACGGCCGTGAACACGCTGGTCCGCAAGGGCAAGACGAAGCGTTTCCGCGGTTTTGCCGGAAAGCAGAAGGACGTGAAGAAGGCGGTCATCACGCTCGCCGACGGTCAGTCCATCGACGTCTCCACCGGTCTCTAACGGATAGGCCCATTAGGGTAAAAACCCAAAAGGGAACAAGAAAATGGCATTGAAAAATTTCAATCCGACGACCCCAAGCCAGCGTCAGCTGGTCATCGTTGACCGGTCCGGCCTCTACAAGGGCAAGCCGGTAAAGGCGCTGACCGAAGGCCTGTCCTCCAAGGGCGGTCGCAACAACCTCGGTCGCATCACCGTTCGCTTCCAGGGCGGCGGTCACAAGCGCACCTATCGTCTGGTGGACTTCAAGCGTCGCAAGTTCGACGTTGAAGGCACGGTCGAGCGTCTGGAATACGACCCGAACCGCACCGCGTTCATCGCGCTCGTCAACTACGCCGACGGCGAAAAGGCCTACATCCTCGCTCCGCAGCGCCTCGCTGCCGGCGACAAGGTCATCGCTTCCGAGAAGGCCGTTGACGTGAAGCCCGGCAACACGATGCCGCTGCAGTACATCCCGGTCGGCTCCATCATCCACAACGTGGAAATGAAGCCGGGCAAGGGCGGCCAGATGGCCCGCTCCGCCGGTACCTACGCACAGCTCGTCGGCCGCGACCAGGGCATGGCGATCCTTCGCCTGAACTCTGGCGAACAGCGCCTGGTACACGGTTCCTGCCTCGCCTCGATCGGCGCCGTATCGAACCCCGACCACGGCAACATCAATGATGGCAAGGCTGGTCGTTCGCGTTGGCGCGGCAAGAAGCCGCACGTTCGCGGCGTCGTCATGAACCCGGTTGACCACCCGCACGGCGGTGGTGAAGGCCGTACCTCGGGTGGTCGTCACCCGGTTACCCCGTGGGGCAAGCCCACGAAGGGTAAGCGTACGCGCTCGAACAAGTCGACCGACAAGTTCATCATGCGCTCGCGCCACCAGAAGAAGAAGTAAGAGAGGAAGTCTCGAATGACTCGTTCAGTATGGAAAGGTCCGTTCGTTGACGGTTATCTTCTCAAGAAGGCTGAGAAGGTCCGCGAAGGCGGTCGTAACGAAGTGATCAAGATTTGGAGCCGCCGCTCCACGATCCTTCCGCAGTTTGTCGGCCTTACCTTCGGCGTCTACAACGGCAGCAAGCACGTTCCGGTCAGCGTCAATGAAGACATGGTCGGTCACAAGTTTGGCGAATTCTCTCCGACCCGGACCTACTACGGTCACGGTGCGGACAAGAAGGCAAAGAGGAAGTAACAATGGGCAAGGCAAAAGCCGAACGCCGGCTGAAGGATAATGAGGCGCAGGCAGTTGCGCGCACGATCCGCGTCAGCCCCCAGAAGCTCAACCTGGTTGCCGCGATGATCCGCGGCAAGAAGGTCGATCGCGCTCTGGCCGATCTGCAATTCTCCCGCAAGCGCATCGCAGAGACGGTCAAGAAGACCCTTGAATCTGCCATCGCAAACGCAGAGAACAACCACGATCTCGACGTCGATTCGCTCGTCGTTGCAGAAGCTTACGTGGGCAAGTCGATTGTCATGAAGCGCTTCCACGCTCGTGGTCGCGGCCGTGCATCGCGTGTCGAAAAGCCGTTCTCGCACTTGACGATCGTCGTTCGTGAAGTGGAAGCCAAAGGGGAGGCCGCATAATGGGTCAGAAGATTAATCCAATCGGCTTCCGTCTCGGTATCAACCGGACCTGGGATAGCCGCTGGTTCGCGGACAACGCCGAATACGGCCAGCTTCTTCACGAAGACCTGAAGATCCGCGCTTACCTGATGGAAGAACTGAAGGCTGCCGGCATCGCCAAGGTGGTCATCGAGCGTCCGCACAAGAAGTGCCGCGTCACGATCCACTCGGCTCGCCCGGGTCTGATCATCGGCAAGAAGGGCGCTGACATCGAAAAGCTGCGCAAGAAGCTTTCCGAGATGACCAGCTCCGAAACGCACCTCAACATCGTTGAAGTGCGCAAGCCGGAAGTCGACGCGACCCTCGTCGCCCAGTCGATCGCCCAGCAGCTCGAGCGCCGCGTGGCTTTCCGCCGTGCGATGAAGCGCGCTGTTCAGTCGGCCATGCGTCTTGGCGCCGAAGGCATCAAGATCACCTGCGCCGGTCGCCTCGGTGGCGCCGAAATCGCTCGTACCGAATGGTACCGCGAAGGTCGCGTTCCGCTGCACACCCTGCGTGCGGACATCGACTACGGCACGGCTGAAGCGGAAACCGCTTTCGGTATCTGCGGCATCAAGGTCTGGATCTTCAAGGGCGAAATCCTTGAACACGATCCGATGGCTTCCGAGCGTCGCGCGATCGAAAGTGACAACCAGGGCCCGGCAGGCCGTGATCGCGACCGTGGCGATCGTGACCGCCGTCGTGAAAACGCGTAACATTCGCGTTTGGCAGCCAATATCGGAGAAGTAAAAAAATGTTGCAGCCAAAGCGTACGAAGTATCGCAAGCAGTTCAAGGGCCGCATCAAGGGCGTAGCCAAGGGCGGATCTGATCTCGCTTTCGGCGAATTCGGCCTTAAGGCTCAGGAACCCAACCGCGTGAATGCGCGCGAGATCGAAGCGGCCCGCCGCGCGATCACGCGTCACATGAAGCGCGCCGGCCGCGTCTGGATCCGCGTGTTCCCCGACGTTCCGGTCACCGCCAAGCCGACGGAAGTCCGCATGGGTAAGGGTAAGGGTTCGGTCGAATACTGGGCATGCAAGGTCAAGCCCGGCCGAATGATGTTTGAGATCGATGGTGTCAGCGAAGAACTTGCCCGTGAGGCACTTCGTCTTGGCGCTGCCAAGCTCTCTGTCAAGACGCGCTTCGTGCAGCGTATCGCAGAGTAAGGAGTGAACTCATGAAAGCCGTAGATGTTCGCGCCCTGAGCGCCGATCAACTCAACGAAGAGCTTGCCAAGCTGAAGAAGGAGCAGTTCAACCTGCGCTTCCAGAAGGCAACCGGCCAGCTCGAGAAGTCTTCGCGTATCAACGAGGTCCGCAAGGACATCGCACGCGTCAAAACCATTGCCCGCCAGAAGGCGGCAGAAGCCAAGGCCTAAGGACCAGAAAATATGCCGAAACGCATTCTGCAGGGCACTGTTGTCAGCGACAAGAACGACAAGACCGTCGTCGTACGGGTCGAGCGCCGCTTTGCGCACCCGATCCTCCAGAAGACCGTCCGTCGCTCGAAGAAGTACAAGGCGCACGACGAAAACAACCAGTACAAGGTTGGTGACGTCGTTTCCATCGAGGAATGCGCGCCGATCTCGAAGGATAAGCGCTGGACGGTAGTCGCCGCCCACGCTTGATTTCTGCAGGTTTTGCCCTGAAGACCCTTGCGTCTTGGGCAAATACCTGTATGAAGCACGCAATTAAAGCAGGAGGACGCTCGATTCCGGGCGTTCTTTTGCTTTGAGATGAGCACTATAAGCCGGGCGAGGGGGTTTCGACCCAACCGGCCTGGTAACAACAAGAAGGCGACCTGACATGATTCAGATGCAAACAAACCTCGACGTGGCGGATAATTCCGGCGCACGTCGTGTCATGTGCATCAAGGTGCTGGGCGGCTCCAAGCGCAAGTATGCGTCGGTCGGCGACATCATTGTCGTTTCGATCAAGGAAGCCATTCCGCGCGGCCGCGTAAAGAAGGGTGATGTCATGAAGGCTGTTGTCGTTCGCACTGCGAAGGACATCCGCCGTCCGGATGGCTCTGTCATCCGCTTTGACACCAACGCAGCCGTTCTTATCGATAACAAGAAAGAGCCGATCGGCACCCGTATCTTCGGACCGGTTCCGCGCGAACTTCGCGCCAAGAACCACATGAAGATCATCTCGCTGGCTCCAGAAGTACTTTAAGGGAGCGTTGAGAGATGCAAAAGATTCGCAAAGGCGACAAAGTCGTCGTTCTCACCGGTAAGGACAAGGGTCGTACCGGCGAAGTCGTCCAGGTCATGCCGAAGGAAGACCGGGCTGTTGTGCGTGGCGTCAACATGGTGAAGCGTCACCAGCGCCAGACCCAGAGCCAGGAAGCCGGCATCATCAACAAGGAAGCCTCGATCCATCTTTCGAACATCGCGATTGCCGATCCGAAGGACGGCAAGCCGACCCGCGTCGGCTTCAAGATCGACGGTGACAAGAAGGTCCGCGTGGCCAAGCGTTCGGGAGTAGTGATCGATGGCTAAGTCCGCTTATGAGCCCCGGCTCAAGAAGGAATATGTCGAGCGTATTCGTGCGGCGATGCAGGAGAAGTTCTCCTACGCCAACGAGATGCAGATCCCGCGCCTCGACAAGATCGTGATCAACATGGGTGTTGGCGAATCGACGGGCGACAGCAAGAAGCCGTCCGTTGCCGCTGCCGACCTCGCTGCGATTGCTGGCCAGAAGCCGGTAATCACCCGCGCTCGCAACTCCATCGCAGGCTTCAAGCTTCGCGAAGGCATGCCGATTGGTGCCAAGGTTACCCTGCGCGGCGTTCGGATGTTTGAGTTCCTCGATCGTCTCGTGAACATCGCTCTTCCGCGCGTTCGCGACTTCCGTGGCCTCAACCCGAAGTCCTTTGACGGACGTGGCAACTTCGCCATGGGCGTCAAGGAACACATTGTGTTCCCTGAGATCAACTACGACAAGGTTGATCAGATGTGGGGCATGGACATCATCGTTTGCACGACGGCTACCAACGACGACGAAGCTCGCGCTCTGCTCACAGAGTTCAACTTCCCGTTCCGTCAGTAATCCGTAACGACAAGCGTAAAGAAGGATAACTGTAATGGCGAAAACGAGCGCAGTTGAAAAGAACAAGCGCCGCCGCAAACTGGTTGCCTCGCAGGCTGCAAAGCGTGCCGCTCTGAAGGCGACCATCATGAACCAGTCTCTGCCGATTGAAGAGCGGTTCAAGGCAACCATCAAGCTGGCAGGCCTGCCGCGCGATGGATCCAAGACCCGCATCCGCAACCGTTGCGAAGTTACCGGCCGTCCGCGCGCCTTCTATCGTAAACTTCGTATGTCGCGTATTGCGCTTCGCGAACTGGGCAATCTCGGCAAGGTGCCGGGCATCGTCAAGTCGAGCTGGTAAGGAGACGGGCACATGGCAATGACTGATCCGCTGGGCGATATGCTCACCCGTATCCGTAACGGTGCGGCTCGCCGCAAGTCGAGCGTTTCCACGCCGGCTTCGAAGCTCCGCGCACGTGTTCTGGATGTTCTTCAGGCTGAAGGCTACATCCGTGGATACTCTGAAGTCGTATTCGGCAACGGCAAGGCCGAGCTGAACATCGAGCTGAAGTACTACGAAGGCGCTTCCGTGATCCGTGAGATCGGACGCGTCTCCAAGCCGGGCCGCCGAGTTTATGTCTCGGTTAAGTCCATTCCGCAGGTCGCGAACGGCCTCGGCATCACCATCCTTTCGACCCCGAAGGGTGTGATGGCCGATCATCAGGCACGCGAACAGAATGTTGGTGGCGAGATCCTTTGCTCCGTCTTCTAATCGAAGACGGTAGCAAGTTCTCCATAGCGAACAGACAGGTATAAAAATGTCTCGTATCGGTAAAAAGCCCGTTCAGGTTCCGGCAGGCGTCACGGCAAGCGTTGATGGCCAGAAGGTAACGGCGAAGGGCCCGAAGGGCGAACTGTTCTTTGTTGCAAACGACGAAGTATCGGTAAAGCTCGAAGAAAATGCGGTTGTTGTACAGCCGCTCAGCCAGAGCAAGGATGCTCGTTCGAAGTGGGGCATGTCCCGCACGATGATCGAGAACATCTTCAAGGGCGTCAAGGACGGTTACGAGCGCAAGCTCGAAATCAACGGCGTTGGTTATCGTGCGTCGCTGCAGGGCAAGAACCTGCAGCTGGCGCTCGGCTTCAGCCACGACGTCGTCTACCAGACGCCGGAAGGCATCACTATTGCTGTTCCGAAGCCGACCGAAATCATCGTGTCCGGCATCAACAAGCAGCAGGTCGGCCAGGTTGCCGCGGAAATCCGCGAATACCGCGGCCCCGAGCCCTACAAGGGCAAGGGCGTCAAGTATGCCGAAGAGCGGATTGTCCGCAAAGAAGGCAAGAAGAAGTAAGGAACACGCGAAATGGCTAGCAGGAAAGATACTCTTGTGCGTCGCGCCAACCGCGTGCGCCGTCAAATCAAGGCGGTCGCCAATGGCCGTCCGCGCCTGTCGGTTCATCGCTCGTCGAAGAACATCTACGTACAGGTTATCGATGACGTTGCCGGCAAGACGCTTGCGTCTGCCTCCACGCTCGATACCGATCTGCGTTCGTCGTTGAAGACGGGCGCTGACACGGCAGCTGCGGCTGCCGTCGGCAAGCTCATCGCTGAGCGTGCCGCAAAGGCTGGCGTCAAGGACGTTGTCTTTGATCGTGGCGCCTTCATCTATCACGGCCGCATCAAGGCTTTGGCCGATGCCGCCCGTGAAGGTGGTCTGAACTTCTGATCGGTCGCCAGGCGGGCTTTGCGCCCGCCTGGCACTCTCATAGGTTTCCGGTCGCATCCGATCCATCGGACGGGGGCGACTTTTGTCAATCTGCCGATTGCACCCGGAAAAGAAAAAGGAAAAGGACAATGGCACAGGAAAGAAAGGGTTCTCGCGAAGATCGCCAGAACCGCGAAGAGCGCGACAGCGAATTCGTCGATAAGCTCGTAGCAATCAACCGCGTCGCCAAGGTGGTGAAGGGCGGTCGTCGTTTCGGTTTCGCCGCTCTCGTCGTCGTTGGCGACCAGAAGGGCCGCGTCGGCTTCGGTCATGGCAAGGCACGCGAAGTGCCGGAAGCCATCCGCAAGGCGACTGAAGCTGCCAAGCGCGACCTCATTTTCGTCCCGCTGCGTGGTGGTCGTACCCTGCATCACGACGTCCATGGCCGTCACGGCGCCGGCAAGGTGCTGCTGCGCTCGGCCAAGGCCGGTACCGGTATCATCGCCGGTGGCCCGATGCGCGCCGTCTTCGAAACGCTCGGCGTTCATGACGTCGTTGCCAAGTCGACCGGTTCGTCGAACCCCTACAACATGGTTCGCGCAACCTTCGACGCCCTCAAGAACCAGATGCACCCGAAGGACATCGCAGCTCAGCGCGGCATGAAGTACGCCACGCTCCAGGCTCGCCGTGCCGCCTCCGGCGCTGCTTCCGAAGAATAAGGGAGCTGACAGATGGCTAAGAAAGAAGTTGCAAAGAAGACGGTTACCGTCGAGCAGATCGGTAGCCCCATTCGCCGCCCGGCCTCGCAGCGTCAGACGCTCATCGGCCTGGGCCTCAACAAGATGCACCGGGTTCGCACGCTGGAAGACACCCCGTCTGTCCGCGGCATGATCCGGACCGTCCAGCACCTCGTTCGCGTCGTCGACGAGAAGTGAGGGGGATAAGCTCATGAAACTGAATGAAATCAAGGACAACGAAGGCTCGACCCACAGCCGTAAGCGTCTTGGCCGTGGTATCGGCTCGGGCTCCGGCAAGACCGCCGGTCGCGGTGTGAAGGGTCAGAAGGCCCGTTCGGGCGTCGCCATCAACGGCTTCGAAGGCGGCCAGATGCCGATCTACCGTCGTCTGCCGAAGCGCGGCTTCAACAACATCTTCGCTTCGCAGTTTGTTGTCGTGTCGCTCGGCCGTATCCAGACGGCAATCGACGCCAAGAAGCTCGACGCTTCCAAGACCGTTGACGCAGCTGCCCTCAAGGCTGCCGGCGTTATCCGTCGCGAAAAGGACGGCGTCCGCGTTCTGGCCGACGGCGAACTGAAGGCGAAGGTTTCGCTCGAAGTTGCCGGTGCCTCCAAGTCGGCGATCGAGAAGATCGAAAAGGCTGGCGGCTCGATCAAGCTGCTCGCAGCGGCTGCTGAATAATATTATTGATGAACCGCCCGGGGTGCTTCACTCCGGGCGGTTTTGCTCCCATATGTGAGCCTCACGTCCGCAAGCGCGAATCGCTCGCCGCGGCGGACATAGCGGAAACCACGGTGAGGCATCCGATTGCAGTCACAATCGCCTCGCGTCCGGTTTTCAAGACGAAAAGTTAGTCCTTCCGGAACGGACCGGGTGTTCCCGCTGATTCCGAGATTTGGTACGCGGAGAATTGCATGGCTTCTGCAGCGGAACAGCTCGCCTCGAACCTGAATTTCTCGACTTTCGCCAAGGCGGAAGATCTGAAGAAACGTCTTTGGTTCACGCTTGGTGCGCTTCTGGTTTACCGTCTTGGCACCTATATCCCGCTGCCCGGTCTTAACCCGGAAGCGTTTGCCCAGGCATTCCGCGGCCAGAGCGGCGGCATCCTCGGCCTCTTCAACATGTTTTCGGGCGGTGCGGTTGAGCGCATGGCGATCTTCGCGCTCGGCATTATGCCCTATATCTCTGCCTCGATCATCGTTCAGCTCATGACGTCAGTCGTTCCGGCGCTGGAACAGCTGAAGAAGGAAGGCGAGCAGGGCCGCAAGATCATCAACCAGTATACCCGCTACGGCACGGTGCTTCTCGGCACGGCGCAGGCTTATGCCATCGCCGTCGGCCTCGAGAGCGGCAGCGGCCTTGTGAACGATCCAGGTTGGTTTTTCCGTATTTCCACGGTCATCTCGCTGCTCGGCGGCACGATGTTCCTGATGTGGCTCGGCGAACAGATCACCTCGCGCGGTATCGGCAACGGCATCTCGCTGATCATTTTCGCCGGCATCGTCGCGCATCTGCCGACGGCTCTTGCAGGCACGCTCGAACTCGGCCGCACCGGCGCTCTGTCCACCCCGCTGATCCTCGCGATCATCGTCATGGTCGTCGGCGTCATCGCGCTTATCGTTTTCGTCGAGCGTGCGCAGCGGCGGCTTCTGATCCAGTATCCGAAGCGCCAGGTCGGCAACCGCATGTTCCAGGGCGACACCTCGCACCTGCCGCTGAAGCTCAACACCTCGGGCGTCATCCCGGCGATCTTCGCCTCGTCGCTCCTGCTGCTGCCGGCAACGCTTGCTGGTTTCGCCAACACGGCGACGCTGCCGGGGTGGGCGACCACCATTGTTGGCGCGCTTGCGCACGGCCAGCCGCTCTACATGGTGCTCTACGGTGCGATGATCGCGTTCTTCGCCTTCTTCTACACTGCGATCGTCTTCAATCCGAAGGACACGGCCGACAATCTGAAGAAGCATGGCGGCTTCATTCCGGGCATTCGTCCGGGCGAGCGCACCGCGGAATACATCGATTACGTCCTGACGCGCATCACCGTGATCGGCGCGGCCTACCTGATCTTCGTCTGCATTTTGCCGGAAGTTCTGATTTCTCAGACCGGCGTGCCGTTCTACCTTGGTGGTACGTCGCTTTTGATTGTTGTCAGCGTCACCCTTGATACGGTAGCACAGATCCAGGGCCACCTCATCGCACAGCAATATGAGGGGCTGATCAAGAAGTCGAAGCTGCGCGGAGGAAAGAGGGGACGATGAGACTGATTTTTTTGGGACCGCCGGGCGCTGGCAAGGGGACACAGGCCAAGCTTCTGACGGAGAGATACGGCATTCCGCAGCTTTCCACAGGAGATATGCTGCGGGCGGCCGTCGCCCAGGCGACCGAGGTCGGCAAGCGTGCCAAGGCGGTCATGGATGCCGGTCAGCTGGTATCCGATGAGATCGTCAACGAAATCGTGTCGGATCGCATCGATCAGGCGGACTGTGCAAAGGGTTTCATCCTCGATGGGTATCCGCGCACCGTTCCGCAGGCGATCGCGCTCGGCAAGATGCTGGACGGCAAGGGCTTGAAGCTCGACGCCGTGATCGAGCTCAAGGTCGACGAAGCAGCCCTTGTAAAGCGGATGGAGAATCGCGTAGCGGAAACCATCGCAGCCGGTGGCACCGTCCGCTCGGACGACAATCCGGAGGCTTTCAAGCGCCGGCTGACCGAGTACCGTGAAAAGACGGCGCCGCTGTCTGAGCACTACGCCGGAACGGGGCAGCTCAGAACGGTTGATGGCATGGCGGAAGTGAACACCGTCACTGCCGAGATCGAGAAGATTCTGGCTTAGACACTGGTCTTTGCCGAAAAGGAACCACCGGGGAGTTGACTTTTCCGGCCGATTCCGCCAAAGACAGCGCCAACTCGCGACATGAGAGCGATCGGCGCGGTCTTCAAAGAAAATGAAGTCCGGGTACGGTCGTTTTTGACGTGTCTCGAACCTCAATCAACGTGCGGCTCTTCGAGGTCGCGTAACGAAGCACCTATTGCCGGATGGCAACTGGAACGCAAGGAGAATAGACGTGGCACGTATCGCTGGCGTCAACATCCCGACGGCGAAGCGCGTAGTTATCGCGCTGACCTACATTCACGGGATCGGCCCGAAATTCGCACAGGAAATCATCGAGAAGGTCGGTATCCCGGCTGATCGTCGCGTGCATCAGCTGACGGACGCTGAAGTCCTGCAGATCCGCGAAACGATCGACCGCGACTACCAGGTCGAAGGTGACCTGCGTCGCGAGACCTCGATGAACATCAAGCGCCTGATGGACCTCGGCTGCTACCGTGGCCTGCGTCACCGTCGCGGCCTGCCGGTTCGCGGTCAGCGCACCCACACCAACGCCCGCACCCGCAAGGGTCCGGCGAAGGCGATTGCCGGTAAGAAGAAGTAATTTCCCGAAGAGGGAGATTGGGAGGCTGGTGTCAAACACCGGCCTCCTTTTGCAGTTTGGAAGGGCGTTCGCCCGACCTTTGTTCGGCCGGTCCGGTCGGATGGCAAGTTCGCAGCACGGGGTTCCGTTCTGCGAGAAATGAAGATGCAGGGCAGGGGACGTCAAATCCTTTTCCCGGTGGAGCCGCTGGAATTACGGCGGTGCAGAGATCTAAGAAAGGGATCCTATGGCCAAGGAAGCCACCCGCGTTCGCCGTCGCGAACGCAAGAACATCACGTCTGGCGTTGCACACGTCAATTCGTCGTTCAACAACACCATGATCACCATCACCGACGCACAGGGCAACGCCATTGCCTGGTCGTCTGCCGGTGCCAAGGGTTTCAAGGGTTCGCGTAAGTCGACCCCGTTTGCCGCACAGATCGCCGCTGAAGACTGCGCCAAGAAGGCCCAGGAACACGGCATGAAGTCGCTGGAAGTCGAAGTTTGCGGTCCGGGTTCCGGCCGTGAATCCGCTCTTCGCGCGCTGCAGGCTGCGGGCTTCATGATCACCTCGATCCGCGATGTGACCCCGATCCCGCACAACGGTTGCCGTCCGCGCAAGAAGCGCCGCGTCTGATCATTTGCATTCAACATGCCGGTGAGGGGGCGTCCGCTCTCTCCCGGTCTTCGGGGCTCGGTTGTCACGATTGGATGGTGGCAACGAACGGAAGGCAGAAAACATGATCCAGAAGAATTGGCAGGAACTGATCAAGCCGAACAAGGTGGAGTTCGTCTCCTCCGGCCGCACCAAGGCAACGCTGGTTGCGGAACCGCTTGAGCGCGGCTTTGGTCTGACCCTCGGCAACGCGCTCCGCCGCGTTCTCTTGTCGTCGCTGCGCGGTGCTGCTGTCACCGCAGTGCAGATCGACGGCGTCCTGCACGAGTTCTCCTCTATCCCGGGCGTCCGGGAAGACGTGACGGACATCGTGCTCAACATCAAGGAAATCGCCATCAAGATGGATGGCGACGACGCAAAGCGCATGGTCGTGCGCAAGCAGGGTCCGGGCGTTGTTACCGCCGGTGACATCCAGACGGTTGGCGATATCGAAATCCTCAACCCGAACCATGTGATCTGCACCCTCGACGAGGGCGCTGAGATCCGCATGGAGTTCACCGTCAACAACGGCAAGGGCTACGTGCCGGCTGATCGCAACCGTTCGGAAGATGCTCCGATCGGCCTGATCCCGGTCGACAGCCTGTACTCGCCGGTCAAGAAAGTGTCCTACAAGGTGGAAAACACCCGTGAAGGCCAGGTTCTTGACTACGACAAGCTGACGATGTCCATCGAGACGGACGGTTCCGTCACCGGTGAAGATGCGATCGCATTTGCGGCCCGCATCCTTCAGGACCAGCTGTCGGTCTTCGTCAACTTCGACGAACCGCAGAAGGAAGCAGAGGAAGAGGCAGTTACCGAACTCGCCTTCAATCCGGCGCTTCTCAAGAAGGTCGACGAACTGGAACTTTCGGTCCGTTCGGCCAACTGCCTGAAGAACGACAACATCGTCTACATCGGCGACCTCATTCAGAAGACCGAAGCAGAAATGCTCCGCACGCCGAATTTTGGTCGCAAGTCGCTGAACGAAATCAAGGAAGTTCTCGCTTCCATGGGCCTGCACCTCGGCATGGAAGTGCCGTCCTGGCCGCCTGAGAACATCGAAGATCTCGCCAAGCGTTACGAAGACCAATACTAACCATTAGACTGCGGGCGAATGCCTGCAAGTGAAGGAGAATAGCCATGCGCCACGGTAAAGCCGGCCGCAAGCTGAATAGAACCGCCAGCCACCGCAAGGCGATGTTTGCCAACATGGCAGCCTCGCTGATCCAGCACGAGCAGATCGTTACGACGCTGCCGAAGGCCAAGGAAATCCGCCCGATCGTCGAGAAGCTCGTCACGCTCGGCAAGCGCGGTGACCTGCACGCTCGCCGCCAGGCGATCTCGCAGATCCGCGACGCCGCTGTCGTTGCCAAGCTGTTCGACACGATCGCATCGCGTTACGCCACCCGCAACGGCGGCTACCTGCGCATCATGAAGGCCGGCTTCCGCCACGGCGACAACGCCGCTCTCGCCGTCATCGAATTCGTTGACCGCGACGTC
The DNA here is from genome assembly GCF_002007205.1 of Ensifer adhaerens. Lineage (GTDB taxonomy): Bacteria > Pseudomonadota > Alphaproteobacteria > Rhizobiales > Rhizobiaceae > Ensifer > Ensifer adhaerens_D. The sequence continues at coordinate 1,376,762 of NZ_LAZS01000005.1, read as the reverse complement.
GACGCCAAGGGCGCTGCTGACCGCGCTCGCGTTGCCGCTGAAGCCGAAGCTGCTGAAGCAGCCTAAGCCGATCGAAGGCATTGAAATCAAAGCGGCCGGGTGTTCGTCACCCGGCCGCTTTTTCTTTGGGCCTATCGTTCAGACGTGCGTTTGATGGCGCGTTCGTCAGTCCGCGGTTTCGTCGAAATGCCGTGGATGGTCGATATTCAGATAGGGCGATGAACGCCTCAGGCTCTTCCGGCGGCCGTCCTTGCCGGCGCGTTGGCCTCCTGCCGCTTGCGCCGTAGATACGGCTTGCGCACCAGTCGCCAGGAAAGCAGCACGGCGACCAGGCCGAGATAGAGCATCTGCTCTGGCCCGACCACCTTGACCGCCATGGCGAAATGCAACGCGCCGGCGGCGGCGATCACATAGGCAAGCCGGTGCAGCGTGTTCCACCGCGCGCCAAGCCTGCGGATCGACCAGTTGTTGGAGGTCAGTGCCAGCGGGATCAGCATGGCCAAGGCCGCCATGCCGATCGTGATGAACGGGCGACGGGCGATGTCGGCGAAGATTGCCGGGACGTTCAGCCGCTGATCAAGCAGCATGTAAGCCAGGAAGTGCATCAGCACGTAATAGAAGGCGAGCAGACCCAGCGCCCGGCGGTAGCGTAGCCAGTTGATACCGAAGAGATCGCGGATCGGCGAGATTGCCAGCGTCGCCACGAGGAAACGCAATGCCCAGAGGCCGAGCAGGTGTTCGAACTCCTTGACCGGATTTCCGGGCAGGCGCCCTGTGGCGCCGAGATAGAAGGCGTAGGCGGCGGGCAGCAGGCCGAGGCCATAGAGCCCCCAGACCGAGGCCGAATGATAGCGTTTCGGAAGCGAGGGCAGGCGGGGCATGATCAGTAGTTCGCTCTCAGATCCATGCCGGCATAGAGGCTTGCCACCTCGTCGGCATAGCCGTTGAAGGGCAGGGTGTCGCGCCGGTTGGAACCGAAGAAGCCGCCACCGCCGATGCGGTTTTCCGTTGCCTGGCTCCAGCGCGGGTGATCGACCGCCGGATTGACGTTGGCAAAGAAGCCGTACTCGTTGGGGGCCGAGAGGTTCCAGGTCGAGGGCGGCTGTGTTTCCGTCAGCGAAATCCGCACGATCGATTTGATTCCCTTGAAACCGTATTTCCAGGGGGTGACCAGCCGAACAGGAGCGCCGTTCTGGCTGGGAAGCGTCTTGCCGTAGACGCCGACGGACAGGAGCGTCAGCGGGTGACGGGCCTCGTCGAGCCTCAACCCCTCGCGATAGGGCCAGGGCAGCGGCTGGAAGAAGCCGGATTGTCCCGGCATTTCGGACGGGCGCACCACGGTTTCGAACGAGACATATTTGGCGCTGCCAAGCGGCTCGACCTTGTCGAGGAGGGCCGAGAGCTGAAATCCGGTCCAGGGAATGACCATCGACCAGGCCTCGACGCAGCGCATGCGATAGACGCGCTCCTCGATCGGGAACGCCAGCAGCTCCTCGAGCCCGAATTCCTTCGGCTTGCCGACGAGGCCATCGACCTTCACCGTCCAGGGCGTCGGTTTGAAGCTGCCCGAATTGGCAGCGGGATCGCCTTTGCCGGTCCCGAACTCATAGAAATTGTTGTAGCTCGTGACATCGGCCTCAGGCGTCATGTCTTCGTCGACGGTGTATTTGCTCTTGGAGGCGCTGAGGGTGGCCGCTAGCCCCGTGCCACTGCCCGCAAGCAGCGCGCCGCCGGCAGCAGCCCCGAGGAAGGTGCGGCGGTTGAGGAAGATGGCCTCCGGAGTGATTTCGGAGGAAACGATTCGCGGCAGGCGGTAAGATGGCATGGTTTTTTCCGAAGCGATTTATGAGCTTTGTCTTTTATGAACTCACCAGACTTTCGATCACCGTGAAAGGGGTTTGAAACCACGTTTTCGTGCATAGCGCGTGAAGCGGACGCCTTTGCGTATCTTGCGCCAACATTTGCCTTTTTTCCCACGAAATCCTATCTGAACGTAGCCGCGACGAATAGGAGAATGCATTACATGATCGTTGGTCGAAGAGCGCTTGTTTCGCTCGTCATCGCTGTTTCTCTCGCCTGTCCGGCATTGGCCCAGGAGGCCAAGACGGTTCCGCAGTCGCGTACCGAAATGCAGCTTTCCTTTTCGCCGCTCGTCAAGCAGACGGCAAATGCCGTCGTCAACGTTTATGCGGAACGGGTCGTCGAGCGCCGCTCGATCTTCTCCGGCGATCCCTTCTTCGAGGAGTTCTTCGGCCAGCGCATGCCGAACCGCTCGGAGAAGCAGTCCTCGCTCGGTTCCGGCGTGATCGTCGGCAAGAACGGCATCGTGGTGACCAACAACCACGTCATCGAGGGCGCAGACGACATCAAGGTGGCGCTGGCGGACGGCCGCGAGTTTCCCTGCAAGATCGTGCTTAAAGACGACCGGCTTGATCTCGCGGTCTTGAAGATCCAGTCGGACGGTCCCTTCGACATCGTGCCGCTCGGTGATTCCGATGCCGTCGAGGTCGGCGATCTCGTGCTGGCGATCGGCAACCCCTTCGGCGTCGGCCAGACGGTGACCAGCGGCATCGTGTCGGCGCTCGCACGCAACCAGGTCTCGTCGGGCGATTTCGGCTTCTTCATCCAGACGGATGCGGCGATCAACCCGGGTAATTCCGGCGGCGGCCTCATCGACATGAACGGTCAGCTCATCGGTATCAACACCGCGATCTTCTCCAAGGGCGGCGGCTCGAACGGCGTCGGCTTTGCCATTCCCGCCAATCTGGTGAAGGTCTTCGTTGCGTCGGCCGAGGGTGGCAACGGCGCCTTCGTGCGTCCCTTCATCGGCGCCAGCTTTGAGCCGGTCACTTCGGAAGTGGCCGAGGCCCTCGGCCTCAACCGCGCCCGCGGTGCGCTGGTGACGGCCGTCGTGGCGGGTGGACCGGCCGAACAGGCCGGCATCAAGCCCGGCCAGGTGATCACCGCCGTCAACGGCATCGAGGTCGAACATCCCGATGCGCTCGGCTACCGCCTGACGACGGTGGGCATCGGCCATGAGGCGCGGGTGACGGTATCGGAAAACGGCAAGCCGCGTGAGGTGGCGCTGAAGCTCGACCGGGCGCCGGAGACCTCGCCGCGCGACGAACGGCTGATCGAGGGGCGCAACCCCTTTGCCGGTGCGGTCGTCGCCAATCTGTCGCCGCGTCTTGCCGACGAACTGCGCATGTCGACCTCGCTGCAGGGCGTCGTCGTCATGCAGGTCAACCGGGGCTCGCCGGCCGCCCGCATCGGTCTCGAGCCGAAGGATATTGTCCGCTCGGTCAACGGCACGTCGATCGACACCTCGAAGACGCTGGAAGAGGTGATGGCCGACGAAGCTTCCTTCTGGCGCGTCGAGATCGAGCGCGACGGCCAGCTCATTCGTCAGTTCTTCCGATGAGCGATCTGTTCACCGCCCACGAACCACCGGAAATGACCTCGGCAAGGCCGCTTGCCGACCGGCTTCGCCCGCGCACGCTTGCCGAAGTCACCGGTCAGGATCACCTGACCGGTGAGGACGGCGTGCTGTCGCGCATGATTGCTTCGGGTTCGCTCGGATCGATGATCTTCTGGGGGCCGCCCGGAACCGGCAAGACGACCGTGGCGCGGCTGCTTTCGGGGGAGGCGGGTCTCGCCTTCGAGCAGATCTCGGCGATCTTCTCCGGCGTCGCCGACCTGAAGAAAGTGTTTGAGGCAGCCAGAGCGCGGCGCATGTCCGGCCGCCAGACGCTGCTTTTCGTCGACGAGATCCACCGCTTCAATCGCGCCCAGCAGGACAGCTTCCTGCCTGTCATGGAGGACGGCACGGTCATCCTCGTCGGCGCGACGACGGAAAACCCGTCCTTCGAACTCAACGCCGCTCTTCTGTCCCGAGCCCGCGTGCTGACCTTCAAGCCGCATGGCGAGGACAGCATCGAGGAACTGCTGTCGCGCGCTGAGGAGGCCGAGGGCAAGAAACTGCCGCTCGATGCGGATGCACGCGCCAGTCTCATCCGCATGGCCGATGGCGACGGCCGGGCGGCGCTGACGCTTGCCGAGGAAGTCTGGCGTGCCGCGCGCCGCGACGAGATCTTCGATGCGGCGGCCCTGCAGAACATCGTCCAGCGCCGGGCGCCGGTCTACGACAAGGGCCAGGACGGCCACTACAATCTGATCTCCGCGCTGCACAAGTCGGTGCGCGGTTCCGACCCGGATGCCGCACTCTATTATCTCTGCCGCATGTTCGATGCCGGTGAGGACCCGCTCTATCTCGGGCGACGCCTGGTGCGCATGGCGGTCGAGGACATCGGCCTTGCCGACCCGCAGGCCCTGGTGGTCTGCAACGCCGCCAAGGATGCCTATGATTATCTCGGCTCGCCCGAGGGCGAACTGGCGCTCGCCGAGGCCTGTGTCTATCTCGCGACCGCACCGAAATCGAACGGCGTCTACACCGCCTACAAGGCGGCGATGCGGGCGGCGAAAGAAAACGGTTCGCTGCTGCCGCCCAAGCATATCCTCAACGCGCCGACAAAGTTGATGAAGGGCGAAGGCTACGGCGACGGCTACCGCTACGACCATGACGAACCCGACGCCTTTTCCGGCCAGGACTATTTCCCGGAGAAGATGGGCCGGAAGACCTTCTACGATCCGCCAGAGCGCGGGTTCGAGCGCGAGATCCGCAAGCGGCTGGAATGGTGGGCGAAGCTCCGCCGGGAGCGCAACGCACCTTAGAGCCGGTGCGGGGAAGCAACCGGCATCTCTCCACAGGGGCGAGCGCGCCTTTCGGAACTCGGTTTTTCACGGTTTTAAGGAAAGCGTGAAATGGTTTAGCTTTGCCACCGACGCAAGGCTGATCTGCCCGTGGCTGGCTTGCTGCCGAAACCGGAGTGTGAGATAGAACCCCCATTGCAGACGGCTGCACGGTTCGCAAAGTCGATACCGAACAACCGCGGGGACGGCCTCGCTCCAAACCTAGGAGTTTGACATGGCCTGGTTCCTTCTTCTGCTCGCCGGCATCCTCGAAATCGGCTGGGCAATCGGTCTCAAGTATACGGAAGGCTTCACGCGCGTGACGCCGACGATCCTGACCGTCGGATCGATGATCCTCAGCATCGCTTTGCTCGGTCTCGCCGTGCGCACCCTGCCGCTCGGTACGGCCTACGCGGTGTGGACCGGCATCGGCACGGTGGGCACGGTGATCCTCGGCATCTTCCTGTTTGCCGAACCGGCAACTTTCGTCCGCCTCGGCTGCATCGCCCTGATCGTCAGCGGCATTGCCGGTCTGAAGTTGGCTGCGTAACGTAGCGGCTATTGGCTTCCGTTACGTTAGCGCGAACAGAGCCGCTCTGACGCCGACATATTGAACCAAAAAGAAAGCGGGCTGCGCGTCGGAAGACACGCAGCCCGCTTCGCATTCCGTGGTATCCGGTGTCGTCAGCGCAGGGCGTCAAGAACTGTGGCGACCGCCTGCATTTCCTGCCAACGGTTTTCGCGCCGGCGGAAGGCTTCCTCGTCGGTCCCCCAGTGCTCGATCTGCCAGTCCTCGTCGACATGTGCGGCGGTCCAGGCTTCTTCGGCGGTGAGCCGGCCGGAGGCGAAGGCAAGCGCCAGCAACGCAGAGCCCGTCAGGCTCGTCACCGTGTGGATGCAGGTGAGGCCAAGCGGGGTTGCGAAGGCGCGTAAGCCTTCGGCATAGGCCGAAAGCGCTTCCTCGGGCTGCTCCTGGTGGATCACGCCTTCGGCGAGAATGAAGCGGGCGCCGAGCGCCTGTTGCGCCCAGTCGAGCACCGGGTTCCAGATCTCGTTCTGGCGCGCGACCAGGCCTTCGGGGCTGTCGGCGCGATAGCAGAGCATGTCGGTTCCGGAAAAGCGCAGGATATCGTCGAAGACCGAACGCTGATCCTTCGCGACGCCGTCGAGCGCCGTGTTGACGATGCGGGTGATCGGCATCTTGCCGGGATCGATGACCTCGGACTGCGCCTCCCATTCGGCGGCGAGCATGTCGGCGAGCTTGCGGGTCGGCACGGCAAGCGGCTGCTTGGCCGGTGTGCGCACGGTGCGGCCGTCGAGCAGCACCGCATGCGTGTCCCCTTCGGCCGCGGCCACGCTGACCTCCTTGTAGAAGCGCTTCGGCAGCGGCTTCAGCATCTGGATCTGTGCGCGGCGGACCGGATCCTCGTGGCTCATCGCACCGCTGAGTTCGTCGCGAATATCAGGCATGATTGTGTTCCATCCATTCAATGATGTCGGCCGGCGTCTTGGCAACGAAATCCGCGCCGGCCTCGATGAGATCAGGCACCGACGCGTAGCCCCAGGCAACGCCGATGGCGGATGCTCCAGCGGCCTTGGCCATCTGCATGTCGTAGATCGCGTCGCCGATGACGACCGTATCCTTCGCATCGATGCCGGCTTCAAAGCAGCATTCCGTCACCATGGCCGGATGCGGCTTGGAGGGGCAGTCGTCGGCGGTGCGCGAAACGAAGAAGATCCGATCGAAACCATGCGTCTCGGAAATGTGCGTCAGGCCGCGCCGCGACTTGCCCGTCACGGCGCCGATCAGCAGCGCATCGCGCGACGAGAGTGTCTGCATCATGTCGGCGATGCCCGGAAACAGAAGCTCCTGGAAGCCCGCCTCGCTGCGCACGCCCGCGAAGATCGCCTTGTAGTGCGCCGTCATCGCCAGTGCCAGGTCGTCGACATGCTCGCGGCCGAGCAATCGGGCAATGGCGATATCGAGCGTCAGGCCGATGATGCCCTTGGTTGCGGAAAGTTCGGGCCGGTCAAGGTCGAAGGCCTCGAAGGTCCGTGCCATAACTTCATGAATGAGACCGCCGCTGTCGACCAGTGTGCCATCGCAATCGAATAGCGCCAGTTTCATCAGTCGTCCTCGCCAGGCTCGTTCTCTTCGAAACCGAGCAGGTTCCAGCTCTGCACCATGTGCGGTGGCAGGGGTGCCGTCACCTGCAGACGACCACCATCAGGATGCGGAATATCGATATGGCGCGCGTGCAGATGCAGACGGTTCTGCATGCCACCGGGCAGGCTCCAGTTGATATCGGCGTCGAAATACTTGGGGTCGCCGAGGATCGGGTGTCCGATGTGCAGGGCATGTACGCGCAGCTGATGGGTGCGTCCTGTATAGGGCTCCATCTCCAGCCAGGCGAGGTTTTGTGCGGCCTGTTCGCGGATGCGGTAGTAGGAGATGGCGTGGTCGGCACCGTCTTCGCCATGTTTGGCGATGCGCATGCGGTCGCCGTCGGGCGTCTGTTCCTTGACGAGCCAGGTCGAGATGCGGTCTTCGCGCTTGCGCGGCACGCCCTTCACCAGCGCCCAATAGGTCTTCTTGGTGTCGCGCTCGCGGAAGGCGGCGGTCAGCTTCTGCGCGGCGCCACGTGTGCGGGCGATGACGAGTACACCCGACGTGTCACGGTCCAGGCGGTGCACCAGGCGGGGCTTTTCACCACGCTGGTTGGTCCAGGCCTCGAGCATCTTGTCAATGTGACGGTTGACGCCGGAGCCGCCCTGCACGGCAAGACCGGCCGGTTTGTTGAGCACGATGACCTTTGCGTCCTCATGCAACACCATGCGCGAAAGCAATTCGCCATCGGGCGAATGCCTGAGGTCGCGGCCGGCGATCGGGCCCGACTTCGTCTCCTTCGCATCGACGCCAAGGGGAGGGATGCGGATCGTCTGGCCGGGCTGCAGACGCGTGTCGGATTTGACGCGGCCGCCATCGACACGGATCTGGCCGGAGCGCAGCAGTTTCTGCAGCGGACCGAAGCCCAGCCCCGGAAAATGCACCTTGAACCAACGGTCGAGGCGCATGCCCGCCTCGTCGCCTTCTACTTGCCTGTGTTCTATACCTGCCATTTGCGCGAACCTGCCTTCTGTTTCCGCAGCGTCGCGCGTCAGTCCGAAGCTCTTGCGTTGGGATGGTCGCAAGAAGATCGCCTCGGGCGCGCAAGGGCTGCCGCAATCCTTTGATCGCTGCACGCGACGCCCTTGAAGCACGGATGGTTGAAGGGCAATGCAGCAATGCGCCGCGTTTCCCTCGGGATGCGCAGCGCCATTAGCTGCAGCCTTTAGACTATTGCGCGCATCAGAGCCAGCCCGCTGAAGACCGCGAGGATCGAAAGCGCGACGCTGGCAATGACATAGACGGCGGAAAGCATGATGTCGCCGCGCTCAAACAGCGTAATCGCGTCCAGAGAGAAGGCGGAAAAGGTGGTGTAACCGCCGAGAATGCCGGTGATGAGGAAGACACGCATGTCCGGCGAGGCGCCGAACTTGCGCATGATCAGTTCCGCCAGCACCCCGATCAGGAACGAGCCTGTTATGTTGACCCCGAGCGTGCCCCAGGGGAAGCCGGAGCCGAAGCGGTGAACCGCCCAGAGACCGACAAGGTAACGCAGCATCGAGCCGATCGCGCCGCCGGCGCCGACGAGGAGAAGGTGGGTCATCAGTCGCTCCGGGTCGAAATGGGCGGCGCAATTCCGCGAAAGCGGGTTCCGTCCGGAATTGCGCCCTCCAGAGATTAGATCAGCCGCTCGGCGTGCCACCGCAGATGATCGTCCATGAAAGTCGAAATGAAATAGTAGGAGTGATCGTAGCGCTCGTGCATGCGCAGCGTCAGATCGATGCCGGTGCCCTTGACCGCATCCTCGAAGAGCCAGGGGCGCAGGCCGTTTTCAAGGAAGCTGTCCGCCTTGCCCTGGTCGATCAGGAACTCGGGGAAGCGTGCGCCGTTCTTGACGAGCGCACAGGCATCATATTGGCGCCAGGCGGCGCGGTCGGCTCCCAGATATTTCTCGAAGGCACCGATCGACCAGTCGGCGGTCGAGGGCTCGACGATCGGCGCGAAAGCCGAGCAGCTCTTGAACCGGTCCGGGTTCTTCAGCGCGATGGTCATGGCGCCGTGACCGCCCATCGAATGGCCGAAGATGCCCTGCCGGCTCATGTCCATACGGAAGTGCTGGCTGGCGAAGGCGGGCAGCTCCTCGGTGATGTAGCTGTACATCTGATAGTGCTCGGCCCAGGGCGTTTCGGTGGCGTCGAGATAAAAGCCGGCACCCTTGCCCATCTGCCAGTTCGTCAGTTCGTCCGGAACATCAGTGCCGCGTGGGCTCGTATCCGGGCAGACGACGATCAGGCCGAGCTCGGAGGCCATGCGGCGGTATTCGCCTTTCTCCATCACGTTGGCATGGGTGCAGGTGAGGCCGGACAGATACCACAGCACCGGCCGCGGCTCCGTGATCGCCTGCGGCGGCACGAAGACGGCAAAGGTCATCTCGCCCTTGCAGGCCTTGGACTCATGCGAAAAGACGCCCTGCATGCCGCCAAAGGCGGTGTTTTGCGAAAGGACTTTCATGGAATGCTCCTTGGGTAATGGTGCTCAGCCGGCAAGCTGCACGGCCGCATTGACCGCGGCGGCGACGAGCACGGTGTTGAAGAAGAACGAAACGATAGCGTGCATCAGGTTGATGCGCCGCATGGCCGTCGTGGTGATGGCCACATCCGAGGTTTGGGCCGTCATGCCGATGACGAAGGAAAAATAGAGAAAATCGTAGCCTCCAGGCTCCGGCGTGTCGGGAAAATCGAGGCCGCGCGCCGGCTCGGTTGCCGGATGATCCTGGTTCGGGATCCAATAGGCGTGGGCATAGTGCATGGCGGCCATCATGTGGATCGTCGCCCAGCCGAGTACGACGGAGGCAAAGGCGAGGCTGAGCGCCAGCGCCGAACCGGTCTTCTCACCGTTGAGGGCGAAGAACAGGGATACGAGCGAACTCGCGGCTGCCCCGAACGTCACAAGCAGGATGACGACCTCGGGCTCGTCGGTGTTTCTTGCATGGGTCTTCAGGTGCCGACCGGTCATCATGCGCAATCGCCGCCAGCACATGACAAGATAGACACAGAAGAAGGTGATCGCAGCGCCTTCCAGTGCGAAGCGCCGCGCGAAGAACCAGAGAACCGGCACGCTTGCGAGTGCGCACAGAATGGCGGTGTAGAAGGGCCAGTGTCTGAGCTTCGTCGTCGCCGTCATTCTAGCGCCCTTGCAGTTGTGGGCTCCACGAACGCGCCCGTTGCATGGTCATTTTTTCGACTGCCGCGCGAGTCGGTCAAGCGTTTCGAGGAAGGTGGAACGATCGCGTTGCGTAAAGGCTGCGTTGTAGCCCTTGCTTTCGCCGGTCTCGCGCAGGTGCTGTCCGAGATCGCGCATGGCCGAAGCCATGCCGATGTTGCCCTTGTCAAAGATGCGGCCCGAGGGGCCGGTGACGAGCGCGCCGGCGGCAACGCAGCGAACGGCGAGCGGCACATCGGCGGTAATGACGATATCGCCCTCATGGGCCCGTTCCGCGATCCAGTTGTCGGCCGCGTCGAAGCCTGCCGAGACGATGACATTGTGCACCATCGGATCACGCGAAGGGCGTAGGCCCGAATTGGCGACGAAAGTCACCTCGATCCCGTGACGCTCGGCCACCTTCAGGATCTCCGCCTTCACGGGGCAGGCATCTGCATCGACATAGATCATCTTGAATCAACTTCTTAACGGGACTGAAAAGGCGCCGGAAAATCAATCGACTCCGGCGCCTTTCTGAATCGGATCATGAGCAACTCCAGGAAAAGTGTGAAGCGGTTTTCCGTCCGGAGTTGCGTCATTTCCAGCTTAGTAAAGAACCACGCTGCGGATGCTTTCGCCCGAATGCATCAGTTCGAAGCCCTTGTTGATGTCTTCGAGCGGCATCGTGTGTGTGATCATCGGATCGATCTCGATCTTGCCCTCCATGTACCAGTCGACGATCTTCGGCACGTCGGTGCGCCCGCGCGCGCCGCCGAAGGCCGTGCCCATCCAGCTGCGGCCGGTGACCAGCTGGAACGGCCGCGTGGAGATTTCCTGGCCGGCGCCGGCAACGCCGATGACGACCGACTTGCCCCAGCCGCGATGCGAGGCTTCGAGTGCCTGGCGCATCACCTTGGTGTTGCCGGTGCAGTCGAAGGTGTAGTCGGCGCCGCCGATCTGGTCGGCGCCGCGCTTCGTCATGTTGACGAGGTAGGGCACGATGTCGTCGCCGACTTCCTTCGGGTTGACGAAGTGGGTCATGCCGAAGCGCTCGCCCCAGGCCTTCTTGTCGTTGTTGAGGTCGACGCCGATGATCATGTCGGCGCCGGCAAGACGCAGGCCCTGGATGACGTTGAGGCCGATGCCGCCGAGACCGAAGACGATCGCGGTCGCGCCCATCTCCACCTGCGCGGTGTTGATGACGGCGCCGATGCCGGTCGTCACACCGCAGCCGATGTAGCAGATCTTGTCGAAGGGGGCGTCCGGGTTGACCTTGGCAACGGCGATCTCGGGCAGAACCGTGTAATTGGCGAAGGTCGAGCAGCCCATGTAGTGGTGGATCTTGTCCTTGCCGATCGAGAAGCGCGAGGTGCCGTCGGGCATCAGGCCTTGCCCTTGCGTCGAGCGGATCGCGGTGCACAGGTTGGTCTTGCGCGACAGACACGACGGGCAGGAGCGGCACTCGGGCGTGTAGAGCGGAATGACATGGTCGCCCTTCTTCACCGAGGTGACACCCGGGCCGACGTCGACGACGATGCCGGCACCCTCATGGCCGAGGATCGCCGGGAACAGGCCTTCCGGGTCGGCGCCCGAGAGCGTGAAGTCGTCGGTGTGGCAGATCCCGGTGGCCTTGACCTCAATCAGCACTTCGCCGGCCCGGGGGCCTTCGAGTTGAACCGTCATGACCTCGAGCGGCTTGCCTGCCTGAACGGCAACGGCGGCGCGTACATCCATCTATTTTCTCCTTGGACTGAAATGACTTCGGGCCGCCAGGACGGCGGCCCTAAGTGGAATCGCAATAGGTTATCGAATGTTCTGTTGAACGCGATTGAGTTCCATCTCAAGTGCGGCGATGGCCTTGCCGGTCTGTTCGTGCAGCTTCTTGACGAGAGCGAGCTGCTCGCGCAGGCCGTCCTTCTCGTCGTCGATTGCGTCGGCATCCGGCGCGCGGCCAAGCCCGGCGATCAGCCAGGCCGGGGTCACGCCGAGAACGCCCGCGAGCATGAACAGCCGGTTCGTCCGGGGTTCCGCCCGGTCCCGTTCCCAGGCCGCGATCGTTTCTACGCGCACGCCGAGCTGGTCGGCCAGTTCCTTGGTGCTGAGATTGGCGGCGTCGCGCGCCCTCCAGATGCGTCCTCCCAGCGTATCACCGTCGCTGGTGTCGCGCAGGCGGGCAATCATCGTTTCGGTGGACAAGCGCATGGATATCTCCTTTGCCACGGTCACGTTCAAAGGTACCGGACCTCGGAGGCTGAACGCCGATTTTGAGGTCCGGGGCGGAAGATTGTCCTGAGCTTATAGGCATTTGGGCGGCGAGGGACCACCCCGAAGCGCCAAAAACACCGTCAATTGCGGCTAGGGCGCGGATAGTTCCTTGCTCGTCGCATCTTCAACCGTTGAAAACCAGGGCATAGGCTCTAATGTGCGGCGGCCAGAGGAGCTTGCCCCATGACAGACGCCCGAACCGCGACCGCCGAACACACAGACACGGTGATGCAGGGCGTCGCCATCATGCTCTTCGCCATGGTCATTCTGCCCGGCATGGACGTGATCGCGAAATATATGGCCGTCTATGAGGGCATGTCGCCCGGCCAGGTGACCTTCTACCGCTTTTTCTTCCAGTTGGTGGCGACGTTGCCGATGCTGCTTGGCGCCGGCGGCCTGCGGGCGCTGAGGCCGAAGCGCCCTTGGGCAAACCTGCTGCGCGGCGTGCTGCTCGCAACCGCCGCGCTGTTCTTCTTCATTTCCGTGAAGTACATGCCGCTTGCCGACACCTTCGCCATCTATTTCGTCGAGCCCTTCATCCTCACCTGCCTCTCGGCCGTCTTTCTGAAGGAGAGGGTGGGCTGGCGGCGCTGGCTCGCCATTGTCGTCGGTTTCGGTGGAGCGATGATCGTCATCCAGCCGAGCTTTGCCGCTTTCGGCCTGACCGCGCTGTTGCCGGTTGCCTGCGCCTTCGTCTTTGCCTGCTACCTGCTCCTCAACCGCGCTGTCGGTACCGGCGACTCGCCGCTGACGATGCAGACAATTGCCGGCATCGGCGGCACATTGACGATGGCGCTGGTGATCCTGATCGGCAACGGCATGGGCAGCGCCGATTTCGTGCCGTCGCTGCCGAAGTCGCCGCTTGGCTGGATGCTCGTGATCGTGCTTGGCGCGCTGTCCGGCTACGGCCATCTGCTGGTGGTCAAGGCGTTCCGGGCGGCACCCGTCTCGCTGCTCGCACCGTTTCATTATTTCGAGATCGTCACGGCGACGGCGCTCGGTTATCTCATCTTCGGAGACTTTCCGTCGCTCTCCAAATGGCTTGGTATCGCCATCATCGTTGGCTCGGGCCTCTTCATCATCTGGCGTGAGCGGCAGGCTGGACGTCGAACGGCAAGTTGAACGGGCTTACGACGCGTCGTTCCGCGTCGGACCGAACACGCTCTCGAAGGCCTCGCGCAAGCGGATATCCACGTCCGGCATCATCACGGGCAGGCCGAGATCGACGAGGCTGGTGACGCCATAACCGCGAATGCCGCAGGGCACGATGCCGCCGAAATGGTCGAGATCCGGGTCGACGTTGAGCGCAAAGCCATGGAAACTCACCCATTTGCGCAGGCGGATGCCGATCGCGGCGATCTTGTCTTCCGACATGGAGCCGTCGGGCAGGGCAGGCTTTTCCGGGCGCCGCACCCAGACGCCGACGCGGTCCTCGCGGCGCTCGCCCCGAACGTTCATCGAATCGAGCGTCGAGATGACGACGCTTTCGAGCGCGGCGACGAAGGCGCGCACGTCCTGTTTGCGGCGCTTGAGATCAAGCATGACGTAGACGACGCGCTGGCCGGGGCCATGATAGGTGTATTCGCCGCCACGGCCGGTGGCAAAGACCGGAAAGCGATCGGGCATCACCAGATCAGCGGCATCGGCGCTGGTGCCGGCGGTATAAAGCGGCGGATGTTCGACCAGCCAGACGAGTTCGTCGGCGGTGCCGGCGGCGATCGCGGCGGCTTCCTGCTCCATCAGCTCGACGGCCTGTGGGTAGTCCACCAGTTCGGAGGCGATACGCCAGCGAACCGGAGGCGATTCCGGAGGGGCGAACATCTCCTGGCTCAGATTTTCACGCTGCATTCGTTCGGCATTCCTGTTTTTCAGAGCCTGTACATGGGATGGCGCGGAGCAAGAGTCCAGCGTTTCCGGGGGTTCCCGAACGGGCCGTTGAAATAGTTTCAGTTCCCGTCAAATTTCTCTCGTCATCCCCTTGTGCCCCCAATGGGCTTTTGCTACATGCAGCCCCGTCGACGCAAGTCGGCCCTACCACGATGCGGTCGTGGCGGAATTGGTAGACGCGCAGCGTTGAGGTCGCTGTGGGGCAACCCGTGGAAGTTCGAGTCTTCTCGACCGCACCAAAAAAACCCGGCTTCGGCCGGGTTTTTTGTTTTTAATCCTGATGTTAGCCAAGGCCGGCCTGCTGGTTGGAATGGCGTCGCATGCATCCCTTCCGCCTCCGGTTAACGCCGGGCATTGGAATAGGGCGAGATGGCGTTGTCCGGTGGCTCGCGCTCGGAGACATTGCCGACGATCCTGTTGCGGCGAGAGGAGGCCTTCCGATGACGCCGGTAGCTCGTTCTGCGGGTCAGGCAGGCGGCCGCCGAACTCGGCTTTTTCCCATTGCAATGCGACTGCCACTGACGTCCGTCACCATTGTTCGAATTGTCCACAGCCATCCCTTGTGCACGCAAGGGGCTTTTGCTACATGCAGCCGCGCCGACGCAAGTCGGCCCTACCACGATGCGGTCGTGGCGGAATTGGTAGACGCGCAGCGTTGAGGTCGCTGTGGGGCAACCCGTGGAAGTTCGAGTCTTCTCGACCGCACCAAATACCCGGCTTCGGCCGGGTTTTTTGTTTTAAATCACACGTTTATCTCAGTCGGTCTCTCCCCCTCGTACAGGGATCGTGACGCCATATGGCAGTCCCGGTCTTGCTCGTGCCGAGTTCAGATGGCCGGCACATCTCCCGTTCCACGAGGCCGGCGCAAAAATGTCCCAGGCCGCCTTTTGTGCTAAGATCTGGCCGCCGGTCCAGGTGAAGGCGGGTCGGAAACGACGCGCGTGCCGTGGCGAGGGTTCAGTGATTGCCTCCGCTGAGGAGCCGTTGCTTACGTGGGAGGTTCCTTTGCTTGGCGATCTCAAGACAGCTGCCGATGCAATCCTCAATGCCGTTGTCAGCGCCGCCGATGGCGTGCCGGGCGTCGTCGCGATCGCCACGGACGGACGCGGCAATATCTACGATGGGGCGGCCGGAAAGCGCGCTTTGGCTTCCTCGACGGATATGACCGTCGACAGCGTCTTTGCGATTTTCTCGATGACCAAGGCGATTACCGCGACGGCCTGCCTGCAATTGCTCGAGGAGGGCAGGCTCGACCTCGACGCTCCAGCCAGGCAGTACGCACCAGAGATCGGCAAGCTGCAGGTGATCGACGGCTTCGATGCCGCGGGGAACCCGAAGTTCCGCCCGCCCAGACGGGATATCACCACGCGTATGCTGCTCCTGCACACGGCCGGCCTTGGCTATGATTTTTTCAACGAGACCTATGCCAGGTTGGCCCGACAACATGGGCAGCCAAGCGTGATCACGGCGTCCCATGCCTCCATCCGGACGCCCTTGCTCTTCGATCCCGGCGACGACTGGGAATATGGGAGCAACATGGACTGGGCCGGGCAGGTCGTGGAGGGCATTACCGGCAAGCGGCTTGGAACCGTGATGGCGGAGCGAATATTCCAGCCGCTTGGCATGGAGGATACCGGCTTTGCAATGACCCCATCCATGGCCTCGCGGGTGGTCACTTTGCATCAAAGGGACGATGCCGGACGTTTGACGCCGCGGCCTGATTTCAGGCTGCCACAAGACCCAGAGGTCCAGATGGGCGGGCATGGTCTCTATTCGACGGCTGTGGACTACGCCAAGTTTATCCGCATGTGGCTCAATGCTGGAGTGTCGCCCGGCGGTCGCGTGCTGAAGGCCGAAACCGTCGAAATGGCGGAAAAGAACGGTCTTGGAGACAAGAAGATCAGTAGGCTTCCGGGGGTGATCCCAAGCCTTTCGCACGATGCCGAATTTTTCCCGGGCATGCCGAAGTCCTGGGGGCTCGGCTTCATGATCAACGATGCGGTGGCGCCGACAGGGCGAGCGGCCGGCGCGCTGGGCTGGGCGGGGCTCGCCAATCTCTATTTCTGGATAGACCGACAAAGTGGTATCGGCGGACTGTGGGCGACCCAGATATTCCCCTTCGCCGACCCCGCATCGATCGGGGGATACCTCGAATTCGAAACGGCAGTTTACGCTACGCTTCCCAAGCCACCGGCTGGATCTGCGTAGTTGCGCACGGGCGACCGAGGCCGCTGCGCCCGTACGCCATGCGCAGACGCTTGTCAGCTGTTGCCGGCCGGTCCGCTCTGGTCCATGCGGCGGCGGACGAGCTTGTAGGTGCGATCGGGCTGAACCTCGTAGGTTTCGTAGACCATCTGGCCCTCATACATGAATCGGTTCTGGACCATGGCGCCCGGTGCGGCCTGTGTCTTTCTGTTGGCTGCGTTCTCGCCATAGGTCAGGCTCTGGGGCAGGGGCTCCAGATTCTGCTGGGCGCTGTTGCAGCCGGCAAGCGCGAGGAGGCCGATGACGGCGAGATAGGTCGGTTTCATGGTTCGGTCCTTGGTGGCTTTGACTTGATGTTGTGGGCGTGGAGCCGCCGCGCTAGCTGCGCGCCTGTTCCCGTGTCAGCTTTTCGAACTTCTTGATGGCGCGATCGCGTTTCAGGCGCGAGAGCCGTTGTGTCCAGAAGATGCCGTCGAGCTGGTCGATCTCGTGCTGCAGGCAGATGGCCATGAAGCCGTCGGCTTCCTCCTCGACCGTCTCGCCGCCAAGCGTCTGGTAGCGGATGCGAACGGCGTTCGGGCGCTCGACCTCTTCCAGGATGCCCGGCATCGAGACGCTGCCTTCCGTATGCGTCGTCGTCTGGTCGCTGTGCCAGACGACTTCCGGATTGACGAAGGTCCTGGCGCCGCTGTCGCGATCGAGCTCAATCACCGTCACGCGCTCCAGGACGCCGATATGCGGCGCTGTGATGCCGACGCCGGGGGCGGCCCGCATCGTGTCGAGAAGGTCGGTCGCGAGCGCCTCAAGCGCCGGGTCGAAACGGGTGATCGTCTCCGCTTTCCTGGTCAGCAACAGATTAGGAAAGCGGATAATGGGGCGAATGGCCATCAGATCTTCCTTGGCGGCGCGAATGGGTGCTGCGCCTCCGTCATCTTGACTGAAGTGCTAGCCGATCGCGCGATCGATGTCGACTGTGTCGGGATGCAGCCGGTTTTTCATGTATTTGCAACAGCTTGAATAAATCTGTTGTTGCGGCGCGCCCGGTGGTATCTGTGCTGTGGACCTCAGCAGGGCTTTGCGCTAGCAGGCTGTAAAGCCCATCTTCCCGCGCATGGCGGCGGTTGAGGGGCAGGCAACCGTCAGTGACGCATTCTTTCCCGCTCGCGAGGTGGACGACCGGGAAGCAACCAATCGTTTCGAGGGCGCACATGAGCAATACTGGCGACGAAGACCGCGGCTCAGAAGACGTCAAGGCCTTTGACGGTTCGGACATCTATGCCGACGACGGTTCGGTCCGTTCCGATTTTCTCATGCATGTCGGCGCGGCGATCGCCGATCGTGATACGATCTATCTGCGCCAGCACGTCGCCGGGTTGCACTCGTCGGAAATGGGTGACCTGCTCGAGGCGATCCAGCCCGATCAGCGCCTTGCGCTCGTCTCGCTGCTTGGTAAGGAATTCGACCTTTCGTCGCTGACCGAGGTCGACGAGGCGATCCGCCTCGATATCGTCGAGCACATGCCGAACGAGCAGATCGCCGAGGCCATCGGCGAGATGGATTCGGACGATGCCGTCTACATTCTGGAAGACCTGGACCAGGAAGACCAGGACGAGATCCTGGCGAAGCTGCCGTTTACCGAGCGGGTTCGCCTCCGCCGCTCGCTGGATTATCCCGAAAGCACGGCCGGCCGGCGCATGCAGACCGAGTTCGTGGCGGTGCCGCCGTTCTGGACCGTCGGCCAGACGATCGACTACATGCGCGAAGACGAGGATCTGCCGGAGAGTTTTACGCAGATTTTCGTGATCGACCCGACCTTCAAGCTGCTCGGCGCGATGGACCTTGACCGCATCCTCAGAACCAAGCGGTCGATCAAGGTCGACGCGATCATGCACGACACGAGCCATGCCATTCCGGCCGAGATGGACCAGGAAGAGGCGGCTCAACTGTTTGAGCAATACGACCTTCTCTCCGCCGCCGTCGTCGACGACAATGGCCGGCTGGTCGGTGTGCTCACCATCGATGATGTTGTCGACGTCATTCAGGAAGAAGCCGAGGAAGACCTGTTGCGCCTGAGCGGCGTCGGTGACGAAGAACTGTCGGACTCGGTGGCGGAAGCATCGCGCTCGCGCGTGCCCTGGCTGTTCATCAATTCGATGACCGCCTGCATTTCCGCTTCGGTCATCGGTCTCTTCGATGCGACGATCCAGCAGATCGTCGCGCTCGCCATCCTCATGCCGATCGTTGCCGGCATGGGCGGCAACGCCGGTTCGCAGACGATGACGGTCACCGTGCGCGCGCTCGCAACCCGAGGCCTCGACATTCATAACGCGCCGCGCATCATCCGGCGTGAAGCAGGCGTCGGGTTGCTGAACGGCATGATCTTCGGCACGCTGATTGGGCTGCTTGCCGGTCTCTGGTTTCAGGATCCGAACATCGGCGGCATCATCGCCACGGCCATGCTGATCAACATGATGGCCGCAGCCCTTGGCGGCATCCTCGTGCCGCTCTGCCTCGACCGCTTCGGCGCCGACCCCGCGGTCTCCTCGGCGGTCTTCGTCACCGCCATCACCGACATCACCGGCTTCTTCAGTTTCCTCGGCATCGCCACCTGGTGGTTCCACGTTACGTAACGTGGCGCGTTGTTTGACTTTTACGTCAAGGTAAACGATAGTGCATGCCCAGGAACACATGGAATGGCAGCGTGAATAAATACTATAGCATCACCGAATTGACGCGGGAATTCGGCATTTCCACCCGAACGCTGCGCTTCTATGAGGACGAGGGCCTCATCCATCCGGAGCGCCGTGGCCGCACGCGCCTGTTCCGGCCGGCTGACCGGCGGCTCATTCAGGAAATTCTGCGCGGACGGCGCATCGGCTTCACCATCGCCGAGATCCGTGAAATCATTCAGGTCTACAAGGACCCGCCCGGCGAGCTCGGCCAGCTTCAGCTCCTGATGTCGCGCGTCGAGGAAAAGCGCGAAGAGCTGCGCCAGAAGCGCAAGGATATCGACGATACGCTGACGGAACTCGACAATGTCGAGGAGGCGTGCCTGACGCGTCTGGCGGAAATTGGCGTCGGCACCTGAAGCGCCGCTGGTTTATCGTTGGAAATTTCGAAGGGTAGCGTTCGCGCTGCCCTTTTTGCTGCGCGCACCCCAGCCGGCACTCAGATCCAGCGGCTGGTGTGGCGGCAGTAGCGCTCGAATTCGAAGCCGAAGCGCGACAACAGGTGCCGCTCCTCGTTGCGGATGGCAAAAAGCGTCGTCAGCATCACGGCTGCGATCGCCATGATGAAGAACCAGGGATTGAGGGTCGCCAGGCCAAAGCCGATCATCATCAGCGTGTAGCCGAGATAAATCGGGTTGCGGGTGAAGCGGAACGGTCCGTAGGTGACGAGGCAGGTTGCCGATCGATAGGGCATGACGGCGGTATGGCGGTCGAGCAGCGTCTTGACGGCCCAGAGAGCCAGCCAGATGGCAGCGACAATCAGAATGCCGCCGCTGATCCAGGGAAACCACCCGTGTCCGTGTGCCACCGGAATGGGAAAATATCGCGCCAGAATGAGCGCCGCAAGCGTGGCCGCCCCGAAGAGCAGGGCCGGCCATGGGAAGTTCAGCGGCTTGGCACGATAGGCATTCATGTCCTAGTCCCCTGATTGCACGTTCATTGTGCATTGCTGCGCGATTCGCGCAATGCGCTCATCGGTGCTGACCTTGATCTCTCCCCTGTTCAGACTGTCGAACAGGTTCTGTTCCACCAGACGGTCCAGCGTACAGCCGCAGAAGCTGTCGCACGGCACGGCCGGATTTCCCTGGTTGCAGGCAGCCACACAATTGCTGCGGTAGGCTTCCTTGGGGTCGGGCAGTGTCGGCGGAGAGATTAGCGAGAAGAGATAGACCAGTCCGATGAGCACGGGCTGGTGAATGAGGTATATGGCCAGACTGTGACGGCTGCCGAAGACAAGCGGCGTCGTCCACAGGCGGCCCTTGCCTGCTGTGGATGACCGGTGCGAAAGCGCAGCGACGAGCCGCGCATGGAACAGCTTGGCCGCGCCAAGGCCGAGCAGGAACGGCCCGAGCCACGGCAGCAGCGGCACGTAGTCGTTGGACCGCGGTAGCGTCTCGGACAGCCCGACCCACCAGAACCAGGGCGCATCGAAGATCGGCGAACGCAGATAGAGCGGGGCCACGATGGCAGCCGCGGCTGCCACGAAGGAAACGGCGGCCGGAAGCCGGAGGAATAGGAGGCCGACCAGGCTTGCCGCGGCGATCGAATGCAGGATGCCGAAGAAGATGAAAGTGTCCGGGAAGGCGAAATAGGTGGCAATCGTGATCAGCGCTGCGGCGCCGGCGATCTTGGCGAAACGGCGCAGGAACGCGTGGAACCGGAGCGTCGGCCATTGCCCGAGCACGAGGCTGTAGCCGGCAAGAAACAGGAAGCTGCTGGCGATGAGGCGGGCAAAGATCTTCCAGCCGCCGGTGCCGGCCGTGCCTGCAGCGACGTAGCCGAAGAATTCGAGGTCCCAGACGAAGTGGTAGAGCGCCATCGCCAAGAGCGCGAGGCCACGTGCGACGTCGATGAAGGCGAGCCGTCCCCGCGGCCGCGCGGGTGGGGTCTCAGTTGCCGGGGAGGTCACGGTGATATCGGACATGGGCGTTCGCCATCCTGTTGGCGTGAGGAAGAGTGGCAGGCCAGGCTTGCGCCAGGCGAGCGTCGTTCGGTGGGCGGTGAATTGGGCGGGTGCGGGCTGGTCTCGTCCGAATCGTAATCCGCGCGTTGCGTCAGGGCGTAGCGTCCTGCAGCAACGCTGAACGCGCCTCCGAGAAGAACTGCCGCCGGGTGAGCACGAAGATGACGAAGACGGTGAGCGCGACGAACACATACGGGCTGATGAACCAGCCGAGATAGCCGATCGACAGGAAGATCGCCCTGAGGCCGGCATTGAAATGCTTGGCGGCGAGCACGTTCATGCGGATCGCCCGTTCGGCCGCCTTCTCCGCTCCCTGCGGATCGCGCTGCATGTCGGCGGTCATCGGGATGCCGCCCATCAGGATCGAGCAGTAGTTGAACAGCCGGTAGGACCAGCCGAACTTGAAGAAGGAATAGCCGAAGAGGCAGGTGAGACCGCCGACCTTCAGCTCGAACGCCGTCCGCCCGCCGTGGAAGACATAGGGCATGTCGGCAAAGATCATCTGCGCCTGTTCGGTCGCGCCGAGCAGCGCGAAACAGCCGCCGAGCGCGAAGATCGTCGTTGAGGCGAAGAAGGCGGTGCCGGCCTGCAGGCCGGCGATGATCTGCGTGTCGATCATCTTCAGGTCGCGGTTGAGCGAATTGCGGATCCAGCGGCCGCGATGCTCGTTCATGAGGCGCGTCAGACTCACGCGCTTGAAGCCGCGCGTGCCATCGGTTGCCCAGCTGAAGCCCGCCCAGAGCAGCACGAACACGGCAAGTGCTATGTAATCTTCGAAGGTCATACACGTGTTTTTGGCATGGCTTTTGGAAATTGCAAGGTGGCCGGAACGGCGTTGGAATCGGCGACGCGTCAACTACTGTGATGAAATTGCGGCAGAATTTCTCTTCGCTTCTTCCGGGGAATTGAGAGGTTTTCACCAGGATCCTGCGGAGGAACGCCGAAGCCTGACACCTTTCCGCCACATTCCCCCATTGCGCATTTACGCTTTCTTCAATATGCATGGCCCCAGACGCGGGCCCCCACTGTGCTGCCCGCGGCCGTTGAGAGTGTTTTCGGAGACATCATGGACAATACAATTCAGAAGTCTTGCTGGGGCGTGACTGCACGCGCCGTAGCTGGTTTCGCTGGCGTTCTTGTTCTTGCTTATCTTTTCGGCGGCCTTTGATACCTAGTATCCAGAAAAGTCCACTGATTGACGGCGCGGCTTCGAAAGAGCCGCGCCTTTTTTTGATTCCGGGGTATGGCGTCCCGGAGCATGCGCGGGTGGCAATGTCGCATGGATGCGATCGAATGTCGGTTGACCGCCTGAGCCCTTGCCCTGGGATCGCTTAGGCTTCGTTCCTATATCTGTTCGACGATTTCCTTAAATCGGCACCGATCTGAGGATAAAATCGCAGAGCAGATGTGACGATATCACGCCGGTTCGCATCGACCGTGAAGCGTGATATCGAGGCAAATCGTGAATGCGGCGTACGAGCGTTTGTGCCCGTCCGCCGTGGGTCAGTCTCCGGGGCAGGCAGCTTATGTTTCTTTCCGTCTTCGACGTGTTCAAGATTGGTATCGGGCCTTCGAGCTCGCATACGATGGGGCCGATGTCGGCCGCCAATCGCTTTCTCGATCTCATCCTCTCCGACGATTGGCCGCGACCGTCCCACGCGACGGTCGCCGCGATCAAGGTGAGCCTACATGGTTCGCTCGCCCACACGGGTATCGGCCATGGAACGGGCAGGGCGGTGATCCTCGGCCTCGTCGGCGAACGTCCGGATCTCGTCGATCCGGACCGCATGGATGCCTTGATTGAGGAAGTCGAGCGCACCGGCCGCATCACGCCGCCCGGCCATCCGTCCTACGAATTCCAACCGAAGACCGATCTGGTCTTCGACAAGAAGGTGCCGCTTCCCGGCCATGCCAATGGCATGTCGTTCTCCGCCTTCGACCGCGACGGCCGGCTGCTGTTGAAGCGGATCTACTATTCGATCGGCGGCGGCTTCGTCGTGACCGATACGGAGCTGGAGGCCATGCGCGCCTCGAAGAACAAGGCGACGGGCGTCAAGGTGCCGTTCCCATTCTCCTCGGCCCAGCAGATGCTGGACATGGCAGCCCGCTCCGGCATGACGATCGCCCAAATGAAGCGGGCGAACGAGGAGGCGACGATGTCGCCGGACGAGCTGAATGCCGGGCTCGACCGCATCTGGGGCGCCATGAGCAATTGCATCGACCGGGGCCTCAGCCAGGACGGCATCATGCCCGGCGGCTTGAAGGTCCGCCGCCGCGCGCGTTCGATCCACGACAAGCTGCAGGAAGAGTGGCGCTCCAACAAGGCCAACCCGCTGCTCGCCAACGACTGGCTGAGTGTCTACGCGATGGCCGTCAACGAGGAAAATGCCGCCGGCGGCCGCGTCGTCACCTCGCCCACCAATGGCGCAGCCGGCGTGGTTCCGGCGACGATCCGCTACTACATGCATTTCCATGACGACGCCGATCAGGAAGGCATTCGCGACTATCTGCTGACGGCCGCGGCGATCGGTGGCATCATCAAGCACAACGCCTCGATTTCCGGCGCCGAGGTCGGCTGTCAGGGCGAGGTCGGCTCCGCGTCCGCGATGGCCGCTGCCGGCCTTGCTGCGGTCATGGGCGGTACGCCCGAGCAGATCGAAAATGCCGCCGAGATCGCGCTGGAGCATCACCTCGGCATGACCTGCGATCCCGTCGCCGGCCTCGTGCAGGTGCCCTGCATCGAGCGCAACGCGCTCGGTGCGGTCAAGGCGGTGACGGCAGCGTCGCTGGCACTGAAGGGCGACGGCAAGCATTTCGTGCCGCTCGACGCCTGCATCGAGACGATGCGCCAGACCGGCGTCGATATGAACGAGAAGTACAAGGAAACATCGACCGGCGGTCTTGCGGTCAACGTCGTCGAATGTTGAGGCCGGCAACGTTGCACGCCTCATGAGGCCCAGACGTCGGTGTATCGACTGGACGTGCTGCGGTGATTGTGGATGAACGACGTCTGGCCGCTTGACCGCAACGGCCGGACGGGTGTTCAAAAAAGCCATGTCTCTTAATCTCATAAAGCTCTGCGTCGGAGCGGAATCGATCGAGGACCTGCGCGAATGGGTTTCGCGCAAGGCGATGGCGGCTATGGCCGCCGGCCTTGAGCCGCATTCGTTCCACACGACGCGCATGGTGCCGAAACGCGTGGAGGAACTGCTGGAAGGCGGCTCGCTCTACTGGGTGATCAAGGGCAGTGTGCAGGCGCGCCAGCCGTTGATCGGCATCGAGACCTTCACCGACGGCGAAGGCATCGGCCGCTGCAATCTGCTGTTGGGCCCGGAAGTGATCGAGACGGAACTGCAGCCGCGGCGCGCGTTCCAGGGATGGCGTTACCTGACCGACAAGGACGCCCCGCGCGACCTGGCGTCGCTGTCGGGTGGCACTTCCGAGATGCCGCTCGAATTGCGGCGCGAACTGGCGGAACTCGGGCTTCTCTAGAGCGCCGTGCGTTCATCCGAATGCACAAAGGACGGTCTGGAATTCGTCAGCCAACGGCATTCTTGCTCAATTCTTGGCGATCGAGCGGCAACCGACCCGTCCTTGGAAGTACGGCCCCCGCTCGCGCTGCTTCTGCGGGCTCGAAGACGGTTTCACTGAGACCGCACCCTCTCCAGCCAAAAAGCAAAAAAGGCGGCCGTGGCCGCCTTTCGAACTGGGAGAATTTTCAGGTGATCCGCATCTTCAACGGGTGGCGCCGGTTTGGCGCCGTGACGTGAAGGTGGATGCCGGCGCGCGGCTGGGTCGAGCGCCAGGCGCGGGCCCCATGCGTCAGGAGCATGCCGACGAGATCGCGTGTCTTGGCCTTCGATCGATTGAGGCCGAGATCGGCGATGCGCATGGCCGCCTCGTGCAGGGGGTGCAGGTTGATGCGCGACGGTTTGCCCCGTCGGCCCGGCAGCGGGGTGACGCCCGGAACGTTCTCGTTCATTGCCATGATTAACCTCGTTACGCTGTACAAATCCGAGGAAGGCGGCCGAAAAACAAACACATCCGGCCGCCGAATTTCGTCGTTACTGCTGGCTGGCCCAGCAGGAAATGCCTTTCTTCTTCAAGGCTTTGCAGGCGTTGACCGCCGAATTCTGGTCATCGAAGCCGCCGAAGCGGGCGCGGTATACCTGACCGAAGGCGACGGTGAACGGCTGCGCGTTGCGCAGCGCCTTGCCGCCCTTGTCCTTGGCGTTGCCGAGCAGCGTCATCGCCTGTTCCTTGTCCGGCGTCGCGCCGATCTGGATCACCCAACCCTGCGGCTGGGCCGGCATCGGTTCGGCCTTCGCGACTTCGGCGGGCTCGGCCTTGGCAACGGTCTCGGCCTTCTTCGGGACGGAGTTGGTAATCTGCGTATCGACCATCGCTGCGGTCGCAGGCTGGCGAAGCTTCAGGCTCTGCGCGTCGAGGGTGTTGGGAACGATCTTCGGGGACAGGACGGGGTTGTCCGATGCGCGCTTGTTGCCGGCATAGGCCATCTGCACGCTGCTGGCGCTTTCGCCGTTGTAGCGGATGCCGGGAACGGGTCCGGTGCTGGGCAGGTCGTGGCCAGTGGCGGCAGCTGCGACGACCGGCGTCTCGGCAACGGGGGCTGCGACTGCAACCTGGGTCTCTTCGGCCGGAACGGGCGTCGGCTTGGTCTCGGCAATCAGGTTGCCATTGCCGCGACGCGACGCGTCCGGCATGTACTTTGCGACCAGGCGGCGCATCTGCGCATCGCGGCTCGCGCCCGAGGTGCCGCCCATGACAACGGCGACGATGCTGCGGCCTTCAAGCTGCGCAGAGGTTACGAGATTGAAGCCGGAGGCGCGGGTGTAGCCGGTCTTGATGCCGTCGACGCCGCGCACATTGCCGAGCAGGCGGTTGTGGTTGCCAATGGTCTGCTTGCCGAAGCGGAAGCTGCGGGTGGAGAAATAGTCGTAATACTGCGGGAAATGCTGGCGAAGCGCGAGACCGAGGCGGGCCTGGTCGCGTGCGGTCGTGCGCTGTTCCGGATTGGGCAGGCCGTTGGCGTTGCGGTAGGTCGTGCGCGTCATGCCGAGCGCGCGCGCCTTGTTCGTCATCATGCGGGCGAAGCGTTGCTCGGAGCCGCCGAGATATTCGCCAAGTGCCGTGGAGGCATCGTTGGCCGAGCGGGTGACGAGCGAAAGGATCGCCTGTTCGACGGTGATCGACTGGCCGGCGCGAACGCCGAGCTTCGACGGCGGTTCTGCGGACGCATTTTTCGAGAAGGGAATCTGCGTGGACTTGCTGATCCGGCCCGCTTCGAGCGCCTCGAAGGTGAGGTACAGCGTCATCATCTTGGTGAGAGACGCCGGATAGCGCAGTTCGTCGGCATCCTCGCCGTAGAGAATCTTGCCGGTCTTGGCATCGACGACGATGCCCGAATATTTGGGATTGGCGTAGGTCGATGCCGCAAAGCCAGGAAACGCAAAGGCGACCGAGGCAATGGTGCCTGCCAGGACGACCCGTCCTACCATCTTTGAAAGAGCGCCGAACGGGCGCTTCGCGAGATCAAAAAAACCGGATTGGGACACTACGCTGCTCTTTATTCTCATGTCATGGGGTTGTCCGGACGCCGCCTCCGGGAACGACCGTTCTCGAGACAGTATCGGCATAGCGTTACCAATCGGTTTATGATGAATGATTGGTTTCCGGAATCGGACGCATTCGTACAAAGACGATTCCGGTGTAGCGCAATGGCGCGGCCGTTGCCTCGACCACATCACTTGGACGAAATCAGGGCACGATTCGGCTTTTGATGAAAGCCGCAATCGCGTCGTCGATCTCTCTCCATTGTGGCAGCAACTTTTCGGTGAAGCGGTAGAGCACGACGAGATCCTTGCCGGCATGAATGTCGCGCTGACAATCGGCGCTGGTCGATAGGGTTTGCACGTCGGCTTTCAGGCAGCGCACCACATAGGGCGCCCGGCCGGCTCGCTCCGCCGTATAGAAGACTTCGCCCGCATAGCTTGAGGTCGCTCTGGTCGCATGCATCGTCAGTCCGTTCGGCCCGGCTGCCGGGGTGCCGTCGAAGACCTGCCCGTATATCGGTTCCAGCCGGCCTGACATGTCGCGGGACATGGTACTTTGCGAAATCTGCAGGAAGATCAGGTTTTCAGGCGCGTCGACGTCGTTGAAGAGCGACCGGTTTTCATCGCTGTAACCTTCGAGGCTGGGCCAGGTCAGGTAGATATCGACGCGTTCGACGATCGAGGTGGCGCGTTGCGCTTCGAAGCGGATCACGTTCGCCGGCAGCCGCAGGTGATCCTGGCCGATGAAAATATCGAAAAGCTCGCGGCTCGCCGTGTGGCCGGCGAGGGCAAGGTTCTCGCCGAACCAGCGGCCGGCGAACGCGATCGCCGCGGTCAGCCCGGCAAGCAGGACGACGATCGCCGTCACCCGGTAGACGAAACGCGGCGAGAGCAGCGGCCGGAGCTCCGGTTCGTGCGTGCTGTTTGGAGAGTTGTTGTTCATCATCGGCCGTCCGGTCGCGTTGGTCGAGCCCAGGTCGAATGCCGATTGCCTGGTTCGCGGCGGACCGAAGTGTGGCGAACGCCGCTTGCCCGACGCTGGTCGAAGACGGTTAACTTTCGGTGAATGCTCTTTGTGCGCGGGATGTCGGGGGAGTCGATCCTGCATAAAAACGGCCGGTTCCGAGGGACACGGAACCGGCCGAATGGCCCGGTCTGGACGGGGATAGTAAACTGACCGGAGCCCTTTTCGTGGCGACCGCTGCTCTGCGGTGCGCCGATTGCTTACTGGGTCCGTACGCTGCCGACGGCGACGGTACGGCCGTCCTGAAGCTTGACCCAGCGGCCGGAATGCTCGGTCGATTGGCGCTTGAGGTAGGTGTATTCGGTATCCGACCACAGCAGCACTTTGTTGCGCATGTTGTCGAGGATGAAGTCGCCGCGATCGGTGCGTACGGTCAGGACCGCATGGCCATCGCCGTTCGGCTGCAGCACGACGGTGATCAGCAGGTCGGAGGCGGAGAAGCCGTTTTCGATCAGCTTGCGGCGCTTCAGGAGAACGTAGTCTTCGCAATCGCCGACGGTTTCCGGATAGGACCACTTCTCCTCGACGCCATGGATTTCCATGTCGGTCATCGGGGTGATCGCCTGGTTGACGTCGTAGTTGATCTCGAGAATTTTCTGCCAGCCTTCGCGGGTCAGCACCATCGGGCCGCGATCCTTGCCGTTGGAGGCGCACTCCGACGCATAGATCTTGCAGAACTCGTAGTGGCCGATCGGCGGATTGGTGGAGCCGGTCACGACCATGTTGGCCGGGAGGGCCTGAGCCGTGCCGAAAAGGCTGCCGGTGAAGAGGACCGCAACCGCGATCAGCTTGGTGATTGTCTTGAGCATGATTGTCTCCCCGTTATGGTTCGACAATGACACGGACGTTTTTATCGCTCGCGAACTTGCGAGCTAAAAACAAGTACAAATGAAAGTCGTATAAGAATAAAACAAGAATAGACTTTTATTTGTATTTGAATCGAATTTGACTCAAATTTTATCGATTTTGGCTCGGCCTTCGGGCGGCGCTGCAATTTGTTAAGTATACAAGTTGCTGTATTCTTGTCATTTTATGATGGTCGACCTGTCGCATGCGGCAAAAGTGGCGTCGTGGGCGCGGCGGCTGGCACGCCTTTGCGGCAGCTCCCATTGGCTCTTCTGGCGATTTTCGACTTGAAATATGCGTTTTCGCTTGAATTCTGCCGGAAAAAATATTTGCAGAAAACGCGGGCGCTTAATCGCCGCGCCGGAATTGTTTCGAAATGATCCAGGTGAGGATATGGGCCGTGTCTGTCACCCGGCAATCTCTCCGCGCACCGCAGACGATCGCATGACGTCCGGTCTGGCGGTCGTTCGCCCTGTTGAGAGCGCCTGCGGCGCGTTCGGGCTGGGCGCAGTCATGCGGAGGGAACTGGTGCGGGAAAGGAAAGCGGCTGCGCGCTGCCGCGCGAGCGGGGCCGAAAGGCGGCTTTTGCCAGATAAGACGATCGCGGGATGATCGGGCGCTTGCCCAATGCCAGCGTGCGGCGCAGGCGCGCCGTTAGAGGAATTCGGTCAGTGCCTCGCGGGACTGGACGCCCGAAAACTCGATGGCGCAGCCTTCCTGGAAGTGGCGAACGATCTTCCCTTTCATGTTGCCGAGCAAGATCTGGGTGCCGATCGGCGGACGGTTCTCGATGTCGATCGCGGCGCCGGAGAGCGAAAGATCGATGATGCGGCAGGGAAGCTTGACGCCGGTGTCGAGCGTCAGTTCGGTCGCCGTCTTGCGCGGCGCAAGGCGATCATGGCGGCGGTCTTCGGGCAGGCCGAGTTCGTGCTTGTTGGCGATCCAGGTGAGCTGGGCCGCCAGTTTCTCGCGTTTGCGCTCGGTGGCGTTGAGTTGGATGACGAAGGCGCCGTCGGCGATGCGGGACACGGTGCCTTCGAGGCGCCCGACGTGATCGACATAGGCGATGATGCGTTCGCCGCCGCGCGGCCGGGCGGGTGAGGAAAGCAGGACGTCGCCGGGCGACATTTCGATGGCCGTGCACTCGAACTCGTCATAATTCGCAAGCATCAGCCGCCCCGTAAGGTTCACGGAAACGCGCTGGAATGCACCTTCGTGGTGCGGTTTCGGAGCGGTATTCTGTGCGTGCTGAAACGAGAACATGATGACTCTGTGGCGACATGGCTTGGCTGGCGGAGCTTAACCTTTTCAAGTTAATAGAAGGTTCGTCCTGCGGTTGGTCCCGGGCGTCAACCCGGGACAGCGGGCAAGGTCAGTCGCGGCGTCCGCCTTCGAGAATACGAAGATGTCCAAACTGGCGGAATTCGCTCGAAAATGGGCCGGCCGCCGGCGATTTTGGAAGAGTTGCGTTCTGTTGCTGGGCATCCTCGTCGCGAAACACGGCGGTCCGGTCGGGGTCGAGGACCTTCATGCCCGTCACGTCGAGATATTCGATCGAGGTCGCATGCAACCAGTGCGGGCGAGAAAGCGGCGAAAGCGCACCCAGAACCCGGTCGCTTTCTCCTTCCCTGGAGGCGAGCGGCAAGAGCAGGGTCTCGATATCGACCTCGCGCGCGTCGGCGGTACGACCCTTGGCCGAAAGCACGAGCGGCACGCGGTGCGTCATGACCTGGCCGGTGATGCGTTGCGTCTTTGCAGCCTGGCTGCCGAGCCAGAGCATGCCGAATTGCCGGCCGCGCAACTCCTGGCCGAAGAGCGCGCAGACCTGGGTTCCCGCCAGGCGGAACGAAATGCCGGCGCTGCGGTCGCGCTCGAGGATGAACAGGTTCGGCAGCAGCGTTCTGATATCCGAGGGTTCAAGCTCGTCGCGGCGGGGAAGCTCGCGCTTCCCGCGAATGGTGTTCCAATATCGGAAAAGCTCCGTCGTCGTATTGCTGCGCATCGCGTCGTTCATTCCACTCGTGCGGCCCTTCGTGTCCCGGTTCGAGACAGCTTCGGCCGTGCATTTCGGTTCTGAGGTTCAGGGAGCGAAAACCGTGCCAGCCGGAAATTAAGGTTAACAAACGGTTTCCGTTGCAGCGCGCCGCTGCAACTGGCAGGGGAGGGCATCACTTTACGAAGCGTTGTCTTCGGCACTTGAACTGGAGCTCGGATTTGAGCTTGGCGACCGTTCAGTTTTTGCTGGACGGTCTTTTTTTGTTTGCTTATGGCTGGTCGCCCCAATCCAGTCCCAATTTCGGCGATGCCATGCCATCGCCGCGATCACGCGGGATTGTGCGGGCGCAGCAGGGAAGAGAACGGCAACCATGGAACGAGATCAGACGGCGACGCCACCGGAAGCAGAGCGCGAAGACGCTGCGAGCCCGGCGCGCGAGCCCGCCTTCAATCTGCCGGCGGGGCTGACCTTCATCCTGCTGTTCCTCATCTCAATCCACGTCTTGCGGACCTACATCCTGCCACCGGCGATCGATCAGGAGATCATCTTCAATTTCGCGTTTCTGCCGGCGCGCTACGATCACCCCCTGGCAGAGCAGGGGCTCGCCTGGCTCTGGAGCCCCGTCACCTATTCGTTCCTGCACGGAAGCTGGGAGCACCTGATCTTCAACATCTTCTGGATGGTGGCTTTCGGTGCGCCGGTCGTCCGGCGGATCGGCATGGGGCGGCTGGCCGTGTTCTGGTGCCTGTCGGCGGCGGCCGCTGTCGCGCTGCATACGGCGTTTCACTGGGGGGAGATGATCGTCGTCGTCGGCGCGTCCGGCGTTGTTTCCGGCTTCATGGGGGCTGCGGCGCGTTTCGTCTTTTCGCCAAGCGGGC
This sequence comes from Ensifer adhaerens, assembly GCF_002007205.1. Classification (GTDB taxonomy): domain Bacteria; phylum Pseudomonadota; class Alphaproteobacteria; order Rhizobiales; family Rhizobiaceae; genus Ensifer; species Ensifer adhaerens_D. Next base: position 1,345,339 of record NZ_LAZS01000005.1, on the reverse strand, counting down.
GCATCAGCCGTCAGTTTGCCCACCTCAATCGCCGTCTTGACGTCGGTGAGGCGCTGGCCAACCGGTCCGTCGTCGTTTTCGCCGGCATCTGGTTCCTGACCAATTTCCTGATCGGCCTCGGCATGTTCACTCCGGGCGGGGCAGGCAGCGTCGCCTGGGAAGCGCATATCGGCGGGTTCCTCTTCGGCTTTCTGCTCTTCAGCCTCTTCGATCCGCGCGACTGACGGTGCGAAAGATCGGCGGACGGCGCTTGTGAGCGCTTGATTTCCCCAAGGCGCTGGCGCACCATTTGTTACGGTCGCCCGTGATCGAAAGACTGGGCGGCCCGTGTAGGCCGGGTATCGAATGCCATCAGCGTTTGAGGAGCACGCGGGAGGGCTTTCGCAAGCGGCCAGGGTACAGGTTCCATCGCTCGACCGTACCGCACGTGAGATGGCTGGACCTTTCCCTGCCGACCCGGTGTTGTCGCAACGGGAGACATGCGCATGTCAGTAAAAGCCATACTCGATGAAAAGGGCCGCAACGTGGTATCTGTCGGCCCTCAGATGACAGTCCAACAGGCTGCCATCCTCTTGCGTGACAATCATATCGGTGCGGTCGTCATCCTTGATGCGGACGATCAGATCGCAGGCATCCTCACCGAGCGCGACATCGTCGCAGCGATTGCCAAGCAGGGTGCGACCTGTCTCGAGCGTCCTGTCGCGGCCGTCATGTGGCAGAATGTCTACTGTTGCACCGAGGATATGTCGGTCCAGACCCTGATGGAGATGATGAGCAAGCTCAGGGCTCGTCACCTGCCGGTCGAAAGGGACGGCCAGCTTGCCGGCATCGTCTCGATCGGCGACGTGATCAAGCATCACATCCGCGCCATCGAGCACGAGACCGAGCAGATCAAGGCCTATATCGCCGGCTGACGGGAACGGGCGGCTTGATGCCGCCCTCTTGTTCTTGTGTCCGTGGCCGCGCGGCCGAAGGCGTCGCGGGCCAGTCTGGCTGAATGGTCGGGCCGCGAACATGCGTGCCGCCCAACCGCGATCCGGCGTCGCGACGTTTCACTGAATTGTTGGCAAAACACTGAGTTGGTTGGGAAGACAGGGTAAACCTTGTCCTCGGCAGAGGCACCGGCGCCGTGTCAGCGCACAAGCGCCTCCTGCATGCGTTGGATTTCCCCCAGCCTGGCCTTGGCTTCGAGATAACCGCGGTCGATGGCCTCGCCGGCGCGGTGAAACTCCGAAAGGCCGATGTCGTTGAGCTTCGGGTGCAGCGCCAGATCCGGCGGGTCGCCGGCAAGCCGCGCGCGCGAGATACGGTCCTGGATGATGTTGAACGCCTGGACCATGACACCAGTCATGCCGAGGCGAGAGTGGTGCGGCGGTTCTTTCGCCGGGGCGTCCATCGATTCTGCGCCGGCGCTGTGCTTGACGACGGCGGAGCGGCCGTAGAGATCGTAGTTGAGATTGACGGCGACAACGAGTTGCTGCTCATGGGCGCGGCAGACCGAGACCGGAACCGGATTGACGAGCGCGCCATCGATCAGCGTGCGTCCGTTCGCCTTGATCGGCTCGAAGATGCCGGGCAGGGCATAGGAGGCGCGGATGGCAGTGATCAGCGATCCCTTCTCGAGCCAGACTTCGTGGCCGCTGTGGACTTCGGTCGCCACGGCAATGAACGGCCTGTCGAGACCTTCGATGCTGAGACCCTCCAGGTGTTCCTGCATGCGCTTGGTCAGGCGCAGGCCGCCGAAAAGACCGCCGCCGCCGATGGCGAAATCGAGCAGGCCTGCGATCCGGCGCACAGTGAGAGAGCGGGCAAAGGCTTCGAGTTCGTCGAGCTTGCCGGCAAGATAGCAGCCACCGACCAGCGCGCCGATCGAGGTGCCGGCGATCATGCCCACTTCGATGCCTTCTTCGTCGAGAGCACGCAGCACGCCGATATGAGCCCAGCCACGAGCGGCACCGCCGCCAAGCGCGATTGCGATCTTCGGTTTTTGCGGGGTGTGTGCCGGTTCTGGCGGCGTTGTCGAAATCGATGTCCCGTCCGGTCCGGACAGATCCGTAATCTGGTTGCTACGCGTAAACGACCAATTCAACATCCGGCACCTCCAACACCGCCGAACACTCCGCAGCGCGACACGTCGATGACAATGCGCGAAGATCGCTGTGGCATTTCATCACTGACTAAACTTCCAGGTGTCGGGATTGATCCTGGAGAGACGCAATTCCTGCGCGCGTCCTGGGGAGGCTCCGCCAAGCCGGCGCCGGTGCCGGCCTTGTCCTGTTTCATCGTGAAAGACTGGCACCATTCTCTAAGGTATATCACCGATCCCGCCGACGATTGCGGCATGACCGATAAACATTGGATACAGTTTGCAATACGGTTGGGAACCACATCGTTCCGATTGCGCCGCATCCTTGTTTCAAGGATTAGGCGCCCGGTTGGTTTCCAAAGTATAAATATAGCATGTACCCGCGCCAAAAAGATGCGCGATGCTTAATTTTTATCGTAGATCTCGGCGGGGTCGAAATGCCTGTGGTCGTCGGTGATTTTGACGCCGGCCTTGCCGTCTTCGATGCCGACGGTGCGATAGAAACAGGAGCGGCGGCCGGTGTGACAGGTGGCGTCATGACCCGCGACCGAGACCTTCAGCCAGATCGCATCCTGATCGCAATCGGTTCGGATTTCCTTGACCGTCTGCAGGTTGCCCGAGCTTTCGCCCTTCTTCCACAGGCTCTTGCGCGAGCGGCTGTAGTAGTGGGCCACGCCGGTCTCGATCGTCAGCGCGAGAGCCTCCGCATTCATGTGGGCGACCATCAGCAGTTCGCCATCCCGCGCGTCGGTGACGACGGCGGTGATCAGCCCCTTTTCATCGAAACGTGGCGTGAAGGCCGGACCGGTTTCCAGTTCGGCCTTGTCTGAGGAGGGAGCGTCGAAGGTGAGCGTCATGGAAAGGCTCCGTCTGTCGGAGCCTTACTTGAAGCCCCTGATCATCGTCATGAACCGAGCCTGCTCGGCCGGTTCCGTCTGGAACGTACCCGTAAATGTGGTCGTCAGCGTTGTCGAGCCTTGCTTCTGCACGCCGCGCATCGCCATGCACATATGCTCGGCTTCGATCATCACGGCAACGCCGCGCGGGGCGAGAGACTCGTCTATCGCCTTGGCGATCTGCGCCGTCATCGATTCCTGGGTCTGCAGCCGGCGGCCGTAGATATCGACCACGCGGGCGATCTTCGACAGGCCAAGCACGCGCCCGTTCGGCAGATAGGCTACATGCGCCTTGCCGATGATCGGCACCATGTGGTGCTCGCAATGCGAATAGAACGGGATGTCCTTGACAAGCACCATGTCGTCGTAGCCGGCAACTTCCTCGAAGGTGCGGCCGAGCACGTCTTCCGGGGCAAGATCATAACCGCTGAAAAGCTCGCGATAGGATTTGGCCACGCGGGCAGGCGTGTCCTTCAGGCCTTCGCGTTCCGGATCTTCGCCGGCCCAGCGCAAAAGAACGCGCACGGCTTCCTCGGCTTCCTTCTGGGTCGGGCGGCCGCTCGCATCGTCGAGCACGGGAAAATTCTTCACTATGGCGTCCATAATGGCCTCTTTGAGCAATACGGGATTGCTTGACGTTTTATCTTTCGGACAACTCGCCACTGGCCATTCGCCTAACCCTGCAGGCTTGGGTTCCGTCGGCGGGCTCCGGGGCTTTCGGGTCCTGGCTTAACAGTGCACTGGACCTTCCGGCACGGTTTCCCAAACAACAGGCGACATTCGTCCCTTGCGGAACTGTCACCCCAACACGACATAGCATATAGTATGGTGCCACAGAGATGAAAGAGGCGGAGCGTGTTGCGTCGTGCTTTTTTCCCGTCTACCGGAGAAAATCATGCGTCGATCACTCAAAACCGCGAAAAATCAGTCGGATCGCGTCAAATGATGGATGACATCTACAATAGCCGAATTCTCGAATTTGCCGGCAATATTCCGCGTGTCGGGACGCTCGGCGATGCCGATGCAGACGCGACGGCGCATTCGAAGCTTTGCGGTTCCAAGGTGCATATCTGGCTGAAGATGGACGGTGGCGTGGTCACCGATTTCGCCCATGACGTGAAAGCCTGCGCGCTCGGCCAGGCGTCGTCCTCGATCATGGCTCGCCATGTCGTCGGCGCCGCCGCGGAAGAGATCCGCCAGGCCCGCGCAGACATGCTGGCCATGTTGAAGGCGGACGGCGAGGGGCCTTCGGGCCGTTTCGAGGACATGCGCTTCCTGCGTCCTGTGAAGGATTACAAGGCGCGCCACGCGTCGACTATGTTGACCTTCGATGCCGTCGTCGATGCCATCGAGCAGATCGAGGCGAAGCGACCGCTCGCGGCCGTCTGAAATGTGCGGCGAACCGAATTGCCGGCATGCGGAGCACGGGAAGGCAGCGCCGGCGGTCCGTGGCCGAAACTGGTCCGGCCCCTACAGCAAGACACCGGGGCGGCTTGCGGGCATGGCGCTGATCCGCGCCTATCAGTTGACGCTTTCGAGCTTTATCGGCAATTCGTGCCGGCATCTTCCGACCTGCTCGGAATATGGCTACGAGGCCATCGCCCGCCATGGCTTCTGGGCCGGAGGCTGGATGACGCTGTTTCGCGTGGCCCGCTGCGGACCGGGCGGAACGCATGGTTTCGATCCGGTGCCGGAGCGGCTCGAACCGCGCCTCGTCTGGTATGCGCCGTGGCGTTTTTGGCGACCGCGGCCGAAGGTTGGATGATCGCCATGCCCATGCCGATGGAATACCGCCAGGCTTCTGAAGACTTCGATCGCTTCATCCTCGATGTCTGCGAGCTTGCCGGGCTGCAGACAACGAACCAAGCCTATACGATGGTGCAGGCGGTGCTGCAGACGTTTCGCCGGCGACTGGATATCGAGGACGCCATCCTGTTTGCCGACGTCCTGCCCCCTGTCGTCAGGGCGATCTTCGTTGCCGAATGGGATCTTGAAGAGCCTAGACCTCCGTTTTCGGGGCGTATCGCCATGACCCGCGAAGTGCAGGCGCTCCGGCCGGACCACAACATCTCGCCCGACAGCGCCATCGCCGACGTGGCTGGCGCCTTGCGTCGCAACATCGACGAGGCGAAGCTCGACCGGGTTCTTGCCCGGCTGCCCGCAGGTGCAGCCGATTTCTGGCGCGCGTGAATGGGAGACGAGATGAACAGCTACGTCGCCTTGCTCTATAGCATCGTTCTCGGTGCCGGGCGGCGCGTCGTGATGGCCGATCTGCGAGGGATGGCCGATGGCCTCGGCTTTCGCGCACCGCGAACCCTGGTTGCGACAGGCAATCTCGTCTTTGAGACCGGACAAACGTCCGCCCGTGCCCTCGAAACGCCGCTCGAGAAGGCTTTCGCCGCGACATTTGGCCGGCATGTCGACATTATCGTCCGGTCCGGCGCCGGCTGGCTGACGCTTGCGGCCTCCAATCCATTTCACGACGAGGGCGAGGACGATGCGACGCGCGTCCACGTGCGGGTGATGCGCGATCCGCTCGACGAAGCCGCGCTCGACGGGCTGCGGCGCTACTGTAGCGCGGGCGAACGCCTTGCCGTCGTCGATGGTGATCTCTGGGTACATTTCGCCGGCCAGGCGAGCGAATCGAAACTGCTCGGCGCCATGACCACCAAGCGTCTCGGCATCGGAACGTTCCGCAACTGGAACACGGTGAAGGGGCTTGCCGAGATGTTGCGCAGCTAGTTTCCGTCGCAGCCTTCGCCTTTACTCACTTTCGAAAACCCTTTATCAGGCTACGGCGTGTTTCCCTGGGTCGCCTCCGGCTGAGGGACATGCAGCAATCCAAAGCACTACAGCGGCCCCTGCGCGTCTGACGGATGCGACGCTGTATCGTCAATTCACCGGTCATTTCCGGTCAACCATACCACCCGCATTCGTTGGCGGGACTGGATAGGAGATCATCATGTCGAATCCTGTTTCCCTTACATTTCCTGATGGCTCGGTGCGCGAATACCCGTTCGGCACGACCGGCCGTGACGTGGCAGAATCGATTTCGAAGTCGCTCGCCAAGAAGGCGGTCGCGATTGCGCTCGACGACGAGTTGCGCGATCTGTCTGATCCCGTGACCAATGGCCGGCTCGAGATCGTCGTTCGCGACGACAAGCGTTCGCTCGAACTGATCCGCCACGATGCCGCGCACGTGATGGCGGAAGCCGTGCAGGAACTGTGGCCGGGAACACAGGTGACCATCGGTCCGGTCATCGACAACGGCTTCTACTACGACTTTGCCAAGAACGAGCCCTTCACGCCGGACGACCTGCCGGTCATCGAAAAGCGGATGAAGGAGATCATCGCGCGCAACAAGCCCTTCACCAAGGAAGTCTGGTCGCGCGACAAGGCCCGCCAGGTGTTCGCCGACAAGGGTGAGACCTACAAGGTCGAACTCGTCGACGCGATCCCCGAGGGGCAGGATCTCAAGATCTACTACCAGGGCGACTGGTTCGACCTTTGCCGCGGCCCGCACATGGCCTCGACCGGCCAGATCGGCACGGCCTTCAAGCTGATGAAGGTGGCTGGCGCCTATTGGCGCGGCGACAGCAACAATGCGATGCTGACCCGCATCTACGGCACGGCCTGGCACACCCAGGAAGAGCTCGACCAGTACCTGCACGTGCTCGCCGAAGCCGAGAAGCGTGACCACCGTCGCCTTGGCCGCGAAATGGACCTGTTCCATTTCCAGGAAGAGGGCCCGGGCGTCGTCTTCTGGCACGGCAAGGGCTGGCGCATGTTCCAGACGCTGGTCGCCTATATGCGCCGCCGGCTCGCCAACACCTACCAGGAAGTCAACGCGCCGCAGGTGCTCGACAAGTCGCTCTGGGAAACATCGGGTCACTGGGGTTGGTACCGCGACAACATGTTCAAGGTGACGGTTGCCGGTGACGAGACCGACGACGAGCGCATCTTCGCGCTGAAGCCGATGAACTGCCCGGGCCACATCCAGATCTTCAAGCATGGCCTGAAGTCCTATCGCGAACTGCCGGTGCGTCTCGCCGAATTCGGTAACGTTCATCGCTACGAGCCGTCGGGCGCCCTGCATGGCCTGATGCGCGTGCGCGGCTTTACCCAGGACGACGCGCACGTGTTCTGCACCGACGAGCAGATGGCGGAAGAATGCCTGCGCATCAACGACCTGATCCTCTCGGTCTATGAGGACTTCGGCTTCAAGGAAGTGGTGGTCAAGCTCTCCACCCGTCCGGACAAGCGCGTCGGTTCCGACGAGCTCTGGGATCGCGCCGAAAGCGTGATGATGGACGTCTTGAAGACGATCGAGGCGCAGTCGGAAGGCCGCATCAAGACCGGCATTCTGCCGGGTGAGGGCGCGTTCTACGGTCCGAAGTTCGAGTACACGCTGAAGGACGCCATCGGCCGCGAATGGCAGTGCGGCACGACCCAGGTCGACTTCAACCTGCCGGAGCGTTTCGGTGCCTTCTACATCGACAAGGAATCGGAAAAGCGCCAGCCGGTGATGATCCATCGCGCCATCTGCGGTTCGATGGAGCGCTTCCTCGGCATCCTGATCGAGAACTTCGCCGGCCACATGCCGCTCTGGGTCTCGCCGCTGCAGGTGGTCGTCGCGACGATCACGTCCGAGGCCGACGACTACGGTCGCGAGGTTGCCGAACTGCTGCGTGACGCCGGCCTGACCGTCGAGACCGACTTCCGCAACGAGAAGATCAACTACAAGGTCCGCGAACATTCGGTGACCAAGGTTCCGGTCATCGTCGTCTGCGGCAAGCGCGAGGCCGAAGAGCGTTCGGTCAACATCCGTCGTCTGGGCTCGCAGGCGCAGACCGCCATGTCGCTCGACGAAGCGATCGCCTCGCTTTCGCTCGAAGCCATGGCGCCGGACCTCAAGCGCAAGTTGGAAAAGAAAGCCCGGGGTTGAGACCCCGGGCACTTGCTTTGTCAGCAAACTGTCATATTAGCGGAATATCCGGATAAGATCGTATCCCTCGGAGATTTCCGTGCAGTTCAAAGAGCTGTCCTACGCCAATGAGAACGACCGGCGCCTGAAGCGCTGGTTCATTCGCTCCATGGAAGGCCTGTCGGGCCGCAACCGCTATGCCAGGCTCTATACGCGCTGGCGGTCCGACATCGTCGGCAAAAGCGACCGGGTCTTCGGAGAGATGCTGCAGCTCATCGACGTGAAGCTGCAGACGAAGGGCGAGTGGCCGCCGCGGAATTTGCCTGATACGCCGATCGTCATCATCGCCAACCATCCCTTTGGCATCGGCGACGGCATTGCCGTCCTGGCGCTCGCCGAGCAACTCGGCTGCCCGTTCCGCGTTCTCATCAACAACGAATTGCTGAAGGTGCCGGAAATGGCGCCTTACTCCTTGCCGGTGTCCTTCGAGGAAACCAAGGAGGCACTGGCGGTCAACATGGCGACGCGCCATGAGGCGCTGCGTCTGCTGAAGGAAGGCGTGACGATCGTCATCTTCCCGGCCGGCGGTGTGGCGACGGCGCCGAAGGGCTTTGGCCGCGCCGAGGACCTGCCGTGGAAGATCTTCCCGGCAAAGCTGATCCAGGCGGCGCGGGCGAGCGTGATCCCGATCTACTTCGAAGGGCAGAACGGGCCGTTCTTCCACCTGGCGAGCAAGATTTCACTGACGCTGAGATTGTCGCTGCTGATCCGCGAGTTCCGTCGCCTGTCCGGAACGACGATCGCGGCGCGCATCGGCCGGGTACTGACGCCCGAGGATCTCGGTGCCTGTGGCGATCGCAAGGATCTGCTGGCGCGCATCTATGAGGCGGTCTTTTCCATGGCGCCGCCGCGTCGGCGTTTCATGCGGCGGGCAAGCTGACGTCAAGTCAGTAGCCTTCCGCTACGTGAACTAGTCCTGTGCTTCCGAGACGACGCTCGCATTGGCGTTCGCATTGTTGCCGCCACTGCTGAGCAGCACTTCCACGTCCATGTTGACCCCGGCCTTCACCGTGAAGTCGCGCTCGTAGATCTTGTCCTTGTAGCGCGCCACGGCGGAATAGCTGCCCTCAAGCAGAACCTGCGTCGGGAAGGCGCCGTTGGCTTCGCTCACCGTGTCGCCGGCGGAGGTGAGGATCGTCCAGGCGGTGTTGGCGATCGCTTCGCCGCCCGGCTCCGAGACCAGCTTGAGCGTGAGCTTGGCAGCGCGATGCTGCATGGTTGCTTCGGTCAGCTTGCCGGCTTCGACCTGGATGTCTGCAGCGGTCGAGGCGTTGGTCGTGCCGCCGTAGCTGGAGGTCACGTGATAGGTTCCGGCGCCCAGCCGGACCACCGTGTTCGGCTTGACGTCCTCGATGATGAGAGCCCGTTCGCCGTCGCTCTTGGTGTCAGCGGAATAGACGTCGAAGCTGAGTTCGGCCGGTGGGATGCGGACGTCGCTGCCAGAGACGGCATTGAGCTTCATGCCTCCGGCATCAAGCACCAGCACCTGCTTGTCGAGCGCGCCTTGCTCGGGCACGCGGATCTTGCGCGTTGCCGAGGCGCGTCCGAAGGAGACGTTGACGAAATAGTCGCCCGGCACGAGGTTGAACGCGGTGGAGCCGCCTTCCGACGTCGCAAGCAGCGGCAACTTGCCGTCGCTTCCGGGGATCGGGCTGAACACCCGCCAGGTGAGGCCGGCCTCGACCGGTCCGCCTTTTTCCGTGAGCAGCGCTTCGAGCTTGATGTCCTTCAGCGTGCCGTCGGCAAGCGGATCTGATGTCATCGGGCTGAAGCCCGTCAGCTTCGGCATCTTGCGCGGGCCGGCGATCGAGGGGAAACTTTCGAAGGCCTGGGTCGGATCCTCGGCGAACGCATTTCCCGTCACGGTGCCGGCGATAAGGATCGCAAGACCGGCCTTAAGGAAAATACGAGAGAACGCACGCATGAGAACAGTTGACTTCCTGACTGAGTGACTCCACTTGGGACGCCGATATGGCATTTTCGTGGCTGCCTGTGGGGCGGCAAATTAGTGGAATTCATCTGACATGAAAACCGAAATTAAGCTCGTCGACTACCTGACGTCCCGTCGCTCGATCCCCGCCTTCCAGATGGGAGCGCCTGGACCCGGCAAGGCCGAAGTCGAGGAAATGCTGAAGCTCGCCTCGCGCGTGCCGGATCACGGCAAGCTCGCGCCCTGGCGCTTCATCGTCTATCGCGGCGAGGAACGGGTGCGCATCAGCGCCAAGCTGAAGGCGATGGCGCTGGAGCTGAAGCCCGACCTGTCTGAAGAGATGATCAAGGTGGAGGAAACCCGGCTGTCGCGCGCGCCCGTCGTCGTCGCCGTCGTCAGCACCGCCGCGCCGCATTTCAAGATCCCCGAATGGGAGCAGGTTATGTCTGCCGGTGCGGTCTGCCTCAACCTCCTGATGGCCGCGAACGCGCTCGGCTACGCCTCCAACTGGCTGACCGAATGGTATGCCTTCGACGAGCGCGCCTATCCGTTGCTGGGTGTGAAGCCGGGTGAGAAAATTGCCGGCTTCATCCATATCGGCACTGCCATGGTGCCGCCGACGGAACGGCCACGGCCGGAGCTTGGCGAAATCGTCACCTGGGTCGGTGAGGAAGCCTGATGTTCTACGAGACCGCCTTAAACAGTCATGGCCTGCCGCATGACCCCTTCAAGGCGATCGTCTCCCCGCGGCCGATCGGTTGGATCGGTACGCGGTCGGCCGAGGGCGCCCTGAACCTCGCGCCCTATTCCTTCTTCAATGCCATCAGCGACCGGCCGAAGCTCGTTATGTTTTCCTCGAGCGGCTACAAGGATTCGGTCCGCAACATCGAGGCAACCGGCGAATTCACGGCGAGCTTCGCCAGCCGTGATCTCGCCGCCGCCGTGAACAAGACGTCGATCCCGGCGCCGCACGGCGAGAGCGAATTCGAGATCGCCGGACTGACGCCGGTCGATGGCGCGCTGGTTAACGCGCCCTTCGTCGCGGAAGCCTATGCCGCGCTCGAATGCCGGATGACCGAAATGTTCCAGCCGAAGGACCTGGATGGCGCGCAGTCCGACAACTACGTCGTCATCGGCCAGGTCGTCGGCATCCATATCCGCGAGGAAGCGATCCGCGACGGCCGTTTTGACATGGCGACGGTCAAGCCGCTCGCTCGCCTCGGCTACATGGATTATTGCGACGGCGGCGACGTCTTCCAGATGACCCGTCCGACGCGCTGACTGGAGCGGGCAGGTTGAGCGTCATTCGCTGCCGGCGATGATTGCCTGTTCGAGCGACCGACAGACGACCGAGGCGAATCCATCATTCCTGCTTTGCGAAAGCGCCCAGCGCGTGGCAGCCGCGTCGGCGGTGGCCGGCAGTACTTCAAAAGCGGGTACGCCCGCCTCATGCGCCCTCAGCACCACATTTGCGCGGGCGACGAGCACGGGCGCCGCAACGCCCTGATGCGGGGCGCTCGCGGGCTCCTTGCAACCGACCGCCCTTGCCAGTGCCGAGCCGTCGAAGATCAGCCCTTCCAGCCGTTGTGACGCTTCCGTCAGCCGGTGCGGTGACAGCAAGCCCTCGGGCGCGCCGCCGTATTCGGCGTAGATCCTGATGCGATCGGCGGCAATGCTGGTTCTTGCTTCGGCAACCCGCAACATCACGTCGAGCTTCTGTATGTCCGCGCGACCGCGGCATCCGGAAAGCACGACGCCATCGATGCCCGCGGCAAGCAACCGGCACAATTCGTCCTCACCGGATAGCTCGGCCGGCTCCACGCGCGCAAGTATCGCGAAATCGCGTTCTTGCAGGCGGGTGAGGCTGAAAAGTTTTTCGTCGCTACAGCCAGCATCAAGGATGAGCCCGGCCAGGGTGTTGAGAACGGTCACGTCCAGGCTGAGCGCGGTGCCGTCGTCAAGGAGCAGCGGCCTTATGGTTTGGAGGCGGTTAACAGACATGGTGAACCAATCTTAAACCTTTGCGCGCTAGGCTCTGAACATCGGTGGCAGTGGCGTGGTCTAGTGGGGCGTAGGTGATCATACAAGCATTTCTTCGCTGGGTGGAAACGGCGAGAACAGGCGAACGCATGCGCGCCGCCAGCGCGCTCGCCCGCGCCTATGTCGACGCGCAGCTGAACGGCCTTGATCGTCGCGCCGCCGAAATGGCCATGACATTCCTGCTGGACGACCCGTCGCCGAAGGTTCGCCATGCATTGGCCGAGGCGCTTTGCAGTTGTTCGTCCGTGCCGCGGGCCATCATTCTTGGTCTCGCCGCGGACCAGCCCGAAATCGCCTATCTCGTCGTCTCGCATTCGCCTGTGCTCACCGACGGCGACCTGGTCGATCTCGCTGCGCGAGGAACACTCGAGACCCGCGCACTGATCGCCGCGCGCAGCTTCGTTTCGCGTGCGGTCGCCGCCGCGATCGCCGAAATCGGCGACGAAGACGAGATGCTGATCCTCTTGGAAAATCCCGGTGCTCATCTGTCACGCCGCTCGCTGAAGCGCATTGCCGAGCGGCTTGGCCATTCCGCGGCGGTCCGCGACCTGCTTCTTGCGCGCAACGACCTGCCGAGCGAAGCCCGCCATGCGCTTGTCGAAGAGGTCGGCGCGGCGCTTGCCGCCTTCGGCCTCGTGCAGGTGACGATTGGAGAGGCTCGCGTGCAGCGCGTCACCCGTGAAGCCTGCGATATCGCCGCCTTGGGCATGGTCGGAACAATGGCGGTCGAGGACCTGCCGGGCCTCGTCACGCATCTGCGCGAGACCGGCCGGCTGACACCCGCCTTCCTGCTGCATGCGCTCGTGACCGGCCGCGCCGAGTTTTTCTCGGCCGTGATCGTCGATCTCTCCGGCGTCAATGAAAAGCGCGTGCGCTCAATCCTGTCCGGGGGGCGCATTCACTCCATCCGGGCATTGTTCGAAAGCGCCGGGCTCGGCCGCGACGTCAGCGAGACCTTCGCGACGGCCGTGCTCTTGTGGCGCCAGGATAGGCCGGATGCAATCGACGATCACGCGACGGTCTCGGCCGAACTGCTCGCACGGCTACGACGCGGCCGGGCAACGTCGCCGACCGACGCCGCCATGATCGATCTGCTCGAGCGCCTGGCATTTGCCGAGGAGCGTCAGTCGGCCCGCGATTACGCGGAACTTGCCGCACGCCAGGCCGCCTGAACAGAGACGACCTGATCTGGCTCGCGCGCGACGGCACCACGCGCGTGCTCAAAGGCCCCCGTTCGGCCGGCGAGACCGCGTTTTCCTCACGTCTTGCTGCGCCCTTCGATGCCGGTCTGCGCCTCATCGTGCGCGAACTGGGGCATGCTCGCGCAGTTCCAACGAAAAGGCGCGCCGCGTGCTCGGTGGCAGCAGCGCTCCGCCGAGAGGCCGTCGTGGCCTCGGCGAACAGCCTGATTGCGGCTGGCCCCGCCTGCGGCATGCGGGCGGCCTCAGTCGGTAAAGCGGCGCGCGACCCAGGAATAGCCATCCTCGACGTAGCGTACCGGCTTCGTGACGATGGTCTTGAGCTTTTCCCGATCGGGGATCGCGCCTGACAGGAAAGCCAGCGTGCGCTTCGGCAATCCTTGCTCGGGTTCCGGCTCCGTCGTCTGAACGGGCGGCGTCTCGTTCTGCTGGGAGCCCGGTGGCGGCGCGGGGATTTCGGCGACGCTTGGTGCGGAGCTCTCGCAAACCGCGACGACAACCGGATAGTTCGCATTCGAGAACTTCGGCAATTGTGCGTTCGATGCCGTGTCGCATTGCGCGATCGATGGCCAGGTGCCGTTGACCGTCGAGATGTACTGGCATTGGCTGACGTCGTGGTCGCAGCCGAGAATGGTCATGACTATCAGCGCCGCTTGCATCGCGTTCCCATCGTCTTTGTAGGTTGTGGTGGATCAACCTATGCCTGCATGATTCTCCCCGAAATAGGGCGATGTTGCCGGCGACGCGGAACAAATTATTTCAGCCTGTTAGGCGGATTGATGGGGAGGCATGAGAGCCTGCGTCATTTGACGTATTGGTCCAGCCGTGATCCGACGGTAGTTTTGAGGCAAAGCCATGCCTGAATGAAAAGGACGAACCGATTGCCTGCCGTAACCATCGCCCTGGAGACGCCGCGCCAAGCTGAAGTTCTGCGCCTGCTGGAACTCTCCGACGCCTACGCCGCCTCGCTCTATCCCCCCGAGAGCAACCACATGGTCGACCTGTCGAGCCTGGAAAAGCCGGAGGTGTCGTTCTTCGTCGCAAGGCGTGACGGCGATATCGTCGGCTGCTGCGCGCTGGTGGATGCGGGTGACGGGACGGCGGAAATCAAGCGCATGTTCGTCGATCCCGAAGCGCGAGGACTGCGGGTCGGAAAGCTGCTGTTGCAGGCGCTGGAGGCGCGCGCGGCGCAACTCGGATTGGCGGCAATCCGCCTCGAAACCGGTATCTACCAGCCCGAAGCGATCGGCCTTTACAAGGCGGCGGGATATGCCGAACGCCCGCCGTTCGCCGACTATCAGCCGGATCCGCTCAGCCTCTTCATGGAGAAGTCCGTTCGCGCGGCGGCATGAGCTCGGCTTGCCAGTAAGCTTTTTAAACGGAAACGGCGGCCTTTGGGCCGCCGCTTTCGTTCGAAAGATCGTAAGCGTGATGGCGGGCGGAAAGCCGCCCAGCACGTCGCTCAGGCTCAGATGTCCAGATTTTCCGCAAAGACGGCGCGTTCCTGGATGAAGCGGAAGCGGGCATCCGCCTTCGTGCCCATCAGGTTGTCCACCGCCTCGCGCGTGCCCTCGAAATCGACATCGTCGATCTCGACCTTCAGCAGTGTGCGGAACTTCGGATCCATCGTCGTTTCCTTGAGCTGCGCCGGCAGCATCTCGCCGAGGCCCTTGAACCGGCCGATCTCGACCTTGCCGCGACCCGCAAATTCGGTCCGCATCAGTTCCTCGCGGTGCGCGTCGTCGCGGGCATAGAGCGTTTTCGAGCCCTGGCTGATGCGATAGAGCGGCGGCACGGCGAGATAGAGGTGACCGCCACGGATCAGTTCGGGCATCTCCTGATAGAAGAAGGTGATCAGCAGCGAGGCGATATGCGCGCCATCGACGTCGGCGTCGGTCATGACGACGATGCGCTCATAGCGCAGGTCCTCTTCGCGGTACTTGCTGCGGGTGCCGCAACCAAGCGCCTGGATGAGGTCGGCGATCTGCTGGTTCGCGCCGAGCTTTTCTCGGCCCGCACTCGCGACGTTGAGGATCTTGCCGCGCAGGGGAAGGATCGCCTGGTTGGCGCGGTTGCGCGCCTGTTTTGCCGAGCCGCCTGCGGAGTCGCCTTCGACGATGAAGAGTTCGGCGCCCTCTGCTGTGTTCTGCGAGCAGTCGGCAAGCTTGCCGGGCAGCCGCAGCTTGCGCACGGCCGTCTTGCGGTTGACTTCCTTTTCCTTGCGCCGGCGCACGCGCTCTTCGGCGCGCTCGACCACCCAATCCAAGAGCTTGTCGGCCTCTACCGGGTTATCGGTGAGGTAGTGGTCGAAGGGGTCGCGCAGCGCGTTTTCGACGATGCGCTGAGCCTCGACCGTCGCGAGCTTGTCCTTGGTCTGACCAACGAATTCGGGCTCGCGGATGAAGACCGAGAGCATGCCGGCTGCCGAGATCATCACGTCGTCGGTGGTGATGATCGCCGCGCGCTTGTTCTGCTTCAGTTCGGCATAGTTCTTCAAGCCCTTGGTCAGCGCAATGCGGAAGCCCGCCTCGTGCGTGCCGCCCTCGGGCGTCGGAATGGTGTTGCAGTAGGAATGAACCTGCTGGTCGCCGCCGTACCAGGTGACCGCCCATTCGAGCGAGCCGTGACCGTTGGCCTTCTCCGACTTGCCGGCGAAGATCTCGCGGGTGACGGTGAATTCCTTGCCGAGGGTGGCCGCCAGATAGTCCTTCAGGCCGCCCGGAAAATGGAAGACGGCCTTGTCCGGGATTTCCGAGCCTTCCTGCAAAAGCGACGGATCGCAGGACCAGCGGATTTCGACGCCGCCGAAGAGATAGGCCTTCGAGCGCGCCATGCGGAACAGCCGGCCGGGCTCGAAATGCGCGTGCGGTCCAAAAATGTCCGGATCGGGATGGAAGCGAACGCGCGTGCCGCGGCGGTTGTGCACGTCGCCGAGCTCTTCGAGCCCGCCCTGCGGAATGCCGCGGGAGAAGCGCTGGCGGTAGAGCTTGCGATTGCGGGCGACCTCGACTTCGAGCGCATCGGAAAGGGCGTTGACGACGGAGACGCCGACGCCGTGCAGGCCTCCCGAGGTCTCATAGGCCTTGCCGTCGAACTTGCCGCCGGCGTGGAGCACGGTCATGACGACTTCGAGCGTCGACTTGCCGGGGAATTTCGGATGGTTCTCGACCGGGATGCCGCGGCCGTTGTCGGTGACGGTCAGGAAGCCCTCGGCATCGAGATTGACCTCGATAAAGTTCGCATGGCCGGCGACGGCTTCGTCCATCGAGTTGTCGATGACTTCGGCAAAGAGATGGTGCAGCGCCTTTTCGTCGGTGCCGCCGATATACATGCCCGGGCGACGACGAACCGGCTCAAGGCCTTCGAGCACCTCGATCGCCGAGGCGTCGTAGTCGCTACCGTCGCTACCTTTCGGGGCAGGGCGCGGTTCTTCGCGCGCGACGGGCGCCACAGGCACGGCCGGCTTGGCGCTCGGCTGTACGGGCTTCGGTTGCTCGGGCATTGAGAAGAGGTCGCTGTTGTCGTCCATGGGGCCGTTCGGATCGTTCCTGTCGTTCGGGAATGCCAGAGGCCATAGCAAGCCCCAGGCTTTGCCGCCATCCCTCGGCGGTCGAATCACCTGAATTCTGCCAGACTCTCACAGGATACGCGAACAAAAGGAGAATTTCTGGTACGGACCGCCGGCTTTCCTTCGCCTTGGCGACCGTGTTGCGGGCCGAGTGTTGCTTTGAGGAACGGCCAATGGCAAGGCTTGCAGGATAAGAGGGAGCCCGTCATTTGGCCGTGTCCACAGTTGTTTTTCCGTTTCGCGCCGGCCTGTTCGCCCTGGCCTTGGCAATCGCCGCTTCGCCGGCGCAGGCTCAGGTGCTGAAGCCCTACAAGGACGAGCTTTTCTCCTACGCGAAGGTGCTGCGCGAGCAGGATGGTGGAGACGACCTGACGGTCGATTATCAGGAGCTGCGCGATATCAACGAGCGCGACGAAATCCCCGAACGCCGCGTGAAGCGCGCTTATGTTTCGCTCGGCGTGAAGAGCGAACAGGTCAATGAAACGCTCGATATCGGCGGTCGCGCGCTTGACGTGACGCGCGTCGGCCCTGATCGCGGCGCCGGCTTTTCGGTCATCTTTATCCATGGTCGCGGCGGCGACCGCCGGCTCGGCGTCAACGATTTTTCCTTCGGCGGAAACTTCAACCGGCTGAAGAACCTCGCCGTCGCCAATGGCGGCACCTATTATGCGCCGAGCGTCCGGTCCTTCGATACGGCAGGCGCGGCCGATATCGCCGGACTGGTCAGATACGCCTCCGAACGCTCCGGCGGCCGTCCGGTCGTGCTCGCCTGCGCCTCGATGGGAAGCTTCATCTGCTGGGGCGTTTCCCGCGACGCGTCCGCGGTTGCAGCGCTCAGCGGCATGATGGTGATGGGGGGCGCGAGCGACCCGGATTTCACGAAAAGCGCCGCCTACAAGGCAAAGCTCCCCATGTTCTTTAGCCATGGCAGCCGCGACACCGTCTATCCCGCCGAAGGTCAAAAGGCGCTCTACCGTGCGCTGAAGGCCAAGGGCTACCCCACGCGTTTCATACTCTTCGAAACCGGCTCGCATGGAACGCCGGTGCGCATGACCGACTGGCGCGATGCGCTGAACTGGATCGGCAGCCGCTAACGCATGTCGCGCAAAAAGTGTGCAGCGGTTTTGCGGCAGCGACATGCATCAAAACAAGAGCTTAAGGCCTGGCGTGTGAATCTTCGTTCACGCGACAGGCGATAGGCGTCGCCTTGTTGCTGCGGATTTGTTAACCAGCCCGCCAATTTGCCAGCGAAACAGCGGGCCGCGTTTCCACTCTGGAAAGTTGAAGTCGTGATGATACCGGCAACTATGGCTGGGATGGACTTCATGGACGCGCGCACCGAGACACGGCACATTCCGCTGTGTGTGGATCTGGACGGCACTTTGCTGGCTGCCGACACCCTGTGGGAAGGGGCGGCGATCATCCTGCTGCGCAATCCGCTGATGCTGTTTCCCATGCTGTTCTGGCTGACAAAAGGCAAGGCACGGCTGAAGCATGAAGTGGCGCTGCGGTCCGGCCGCCGGGCGGAAGACTGGCCCTACCGGCAGGCCGTCATCGACCGGCTCGCGCAGGAGAAGAAGACGGGGCGCGAGCTGGTGCTGGTCACCGGTGCCGCGCCATCCGTCGCAAAAGACATTGCCGAGCATGTGGGCGTCTTTTCGTCGGTGATGCATTCGACGGACGAGCTCAACCTGACGAGCAGCCGCAAGCGCCAGGCGCTGGTCGAACGGTTCGGCGACGGCGCCTTCGACTATATGGGCAACAGCCGCGACGATATCGCCGTCTTCGAGGTGGCGCGCCGCGCGATCGTGGTCTCGCCCGATGCGGCCGCGGAAAAATGGCGCCGCAACCATGACGCCGAGCGGCTCGACACGGGCAAGGTGAGCGCGCTTGCGCCGCTGAAGTCGATCCGGGTACATCAATGGGCGAAGAACGTGCTCATCGGCGTGCCGATGATCCTCAATCACGAAGTGCTGCACTTCGATGCGATCGTCAGCGTCATCATCGCCTTCTTCGCCTTCAGTTTCCTCGCTTCCGCCGTCTACGTCATCAACGATCTTTCGGATCTCGCCAACGATCGCCGCCACGCGAAGAAACGCTACAGGCCGCTCGCCAGCGGCCAGATGTCCGTGCCGACGGCGCTGGTGCTGGCCGGGTGCCTCATCCTCGCCTCCATGGCGCTGACCCTTCTCTTGCCCTGGAAGTTTGCCGGGGTGCTCGCCTTCTACGCCTGCGCCACGACGGCCTATACCTTCGTGCTGAAACGCAAGCTGCTCGTCGACGTGTTCACGCTCGCCGGCCTCTACACCATGCGCATCGTCGCCGGCGCGGCGGCGACGGGCACCGAACTCTCCTTCTGGCTGGTGTCCTTTGCGATCTTCTTCTTCCTCAGTTTGGCTCTGGTGAAGCGTTACGTCGAGTTGCACGAATTCGAGGACAAGGACGGCGGCAATGTACCCGGGCGCGGCTATCTTGCCGTCGACTTCGAAATGGTCGGGCAGGCGGGCGTGGCGTCAGCCTTTACCTCGGCCCTGGTTCTGGCGCTCTACGTGCACAGCAAGGAGCTGCAGGAGATGTACACCACGCCCTGGGCGTTGTGGCCTCTCTGCCCGCTGGTGCTCTATATGTTGCTGCGCATCTGGATGCTCGCACGCCGCGGCATGCTGCATGAAGATCCTGTTGTCTTCATCATGCGCGACTGGCGCAGCCAATTGACCATGCTGGTTGGCGCGCTGCTCATCCTCTTTGGAGCCATCGGGCCGCAATGACATTTGAAGACCATGAAAGCTGGGGCCGCCTCGACAATCGGGCGCGGCCGGCCATTTTGCCTGACGACTATGAAGACCGCCTCGGGAACCTGGAGGCCGGAGGATTCTTGCCCTTCGGCAACGGCCGCAGTTATGGCGACAGCTGCCATAATGATCAGGGCCTGCTGATCGAGAGCCGCAGACACGCGCGCATCCTCGCGTTTGATCCCGGTACCGGCATGATGACCTGCGAAGCGGGCGTGACGCTGCGTGAGGTACTGGAGCGCGCGATCGAGCATCGCTTCTTCCTGCCGGTGACGCCCGGTACGGCCTTCGTGACCGTCGGCGGCGCGGTCGCCAATGACGTGCATGGCAAGAACCACCACGCGCGCGGCACCTTCGGCAATCACGTGACGGCGTTCACGCTGCTGCGCTCGACCGGCGAACGGCTGACCTGCTCGCCGGTCGAAAACCCGGAACTCTTCGCCGCGACCATCGGCGGCATGGGTCTGACCGGACTGATTCTCACCGTGGATATCCGGTTGATGAAGGTGCCTTCGCCGCATGTTCAGCAGCACGCGATCCGCTTCGAAAACCTGGACCGATACTTTGCGCTCGTCGACGGCGTCGATGCCGAGCACGAATATTCCGTCGCCTGGATCGATCAGCTTGCCACGGGATCCCGCATGGGGCGGGGCGTGCTTCTTGCCGGCGACCATGCCGATGGTTCATGCGAGTTGCCCGACGTTCCCAAGGGCCTGAAACTCTCGGTGCCGTTTTCCCCTCCGTTCAATCTGCTGAACCGGGCAACTTTGAAGGGCTTCAACGAGTATTATTTCCGCAAGGTGAAGCCGGGCGAAACCGTAACGACGGTTCCCTGGACGTCCTATTTCTACCCTTTGGACGCGATCGGCGCGTGGAACCGGCTCTATGGTCCGCGCGGGCTCTACCAGCATCAGAGCGTCTATCCCGCGGAGAACGCTCCGGAGATCACGGCCAAACTCATGGAAACCGCCCGTCAGGCCGGCCATGCCTCGTTCCTGACGATCTTGAAGCGGTTCGGCGACATCGGCTCCCGAGGCATCCTCTCCTTCCCGCGTCCCGGTTTTACTTTGACGCTGGACTTCGCCAATCAAGGTGAACGGACAGTAAAGCTGCTCGACGCGCTCGATCGCATCGTGATCGAGGCCGGCGGCGCGGTCAATCCTTACAAGGATGCCCGTATGAACCCGCAAGTATTTGAAAAATCATTCCCTTTATGGAGAAAGGTCGAAGCGCTGCGCGATCCGGCGCTCGTTTCGAACTTCTGGAAACGCACGGCTCTGGCTTTGCCAGAATGAGAATGCAAACAATTTTATTCAATTAAATGCGCAAACTTCACGGAATATCCGTCTCTTGCCCGTAAGTAGATTTTCGGGACTGGGAGTAAAACTATGAAATATATTCCATTCATTCTCTTTACGGTGCTCACCAACGCCGCTGCCCAGCTGATGCTGAAGCAGGGCATGATGACGCTCGGACCGATTTCGATGACCGCTGAGACGGCAATTGTCCGGCTGTTTCAGATCGTCTTCAACCCTTGGGTCTTCGCCGGTCTTGCGACCTTCGTCATCTCGATGGCGTCGCATCTCTACGTGCTGTCGAAGGTCGAGCTTTCCTTTGCCTATCCGTTCCTGAGCCTCGCTTACGTCGCCGTCGCGGTCTTTGCTTATTTCGTCTTTCGCGAAGACCTCAACGCCTGGCGCATCGCCGGCATCGCGCTGATCTGCGCCGGAACCGTTCTTATCGCCCAATCGGGCATTTCATCCCATGCCGACGACAAGCCGGCCGATGCCGCCGGGGTGAGCACCGCAGAATTCGGGAGCAAGTCATGAAACACATCATCTTTGGTGGCGACGGCTTCGTGGGCCGTCACCTGGCGGAACGTCTCGTCAAGGAAGGCGAGGACGTCGTTGTCGCCGATATCGTCAAGTCCGACCTGCCGCACTACGGCCGCGTGCGCTTCGTTCATTGCGACGTCACCGATCTGGAAGCCGTCCAGAAGGTCGGCATCGGTCCTGACGACATGATCTACAACATGGCGGCCAAGATGCTGTCGCCGCTGCAGGTCCGCGCGAAGCGCTGGGAGTTTTTCTGGCCGGTCAACTATTACGGTGCCGAGAACATCATGAAGGCCATGGACGCCGCCGGCGCATCGCGCCTCGTGCAGTTCACCACCGACATGATCTACGGCCATACGGTGCAATCGCCGCAAACCGAAGACCATCCGGCAAAGCCGCTCGGCGAATACGGCAAGTCGAAATGGGCGACCGAGCAACTGGCCATGCAATGGCGCAAGCAGGGCATGAACATTTCGATCTTCCGCCCGCGCCTGATCATCGGTCCCGGCCGTCTTGGCATTCTCGAAAAACTGTTCAAGCTGATCGACCTGAACCTGCCGGTGCCGATGATCGGCTCGGGCAAGGTGCCCTACCAGTTCATCTCCGTGTTCGATTGCGCCGAAGCCGCTCGCCTTGCCTGGAAGGGTGGCGTGCCGAACGAAGCTTACAATCTCGGCTCCGACAATCCGCCTTCGGTGCGCGAACTGCTCGGCAAGCTGATCAAACATGCGGGATCGAAGTCCTTCCTGCTGCCGACGCCCGCCTTCGCGGTCAAGCAGACGCTCGCCTTCTTTGACCTGGTCAACAAGCCGATCATGGATCCGGAACAGTATCTGATTGCCGACGAGATGTGCGTGCGTGAGACCGGCAAGCTGAAGCGCGAGCTCGGCTGGCGTGCGGAATTCAACGATGGCGACATGCTGATCGCCGCCTATGACGAATATCGGGCCAAGAAGATGGGCGCCGCAGCTCCTGAAGCTGTCGCCGTACCGGCCGAATGAGGGGAGACACCATGCTGGACAGACCGAACCGTATCGCCGTTGCCGCCCCTTCGCTCGACGGCGGCGTTGCCAGGCCCGATCTCATCACGGTCGAACAGGCCAAGGCCATGTCGATCGGCGACATCACCACCGCGTTCAAGGAACACCTGAACCCGGGCCAGCTCCACTTCATGAAGCTTCTCGGCTTTCACAAGGTGAAGATCGAGAGCGCTGAAGGCATGTTCTATACCGACCAGAACGACCGCAAGATCCTCGATTTCTTCGGTGGTTTCGGCTCGCTCGCCTTCGGCCACAACCATCCGCGCATTCTCGACGCCCGCCAGAAGTTCCAGGACGAAAAGCGCCACGAGATCGCCATCGCCTTCATGTCGCAATATGCGGCGGCTCTGGCGAAGAACATCGCCGCCTGCTCGCCCGGCGATCTCGATATGGTCTTCCTCGGTTCCTCCGGCTCGGAAGCGATGGAGGCCGCGGTCAAGCTCGCCGAGCGCGCCGCCGGCCCGAAGCGGCCGAAGGTCGTCTATGCCGAGAATTCCTTCCACGGCAAGACCAAGGGCGTGCTCGCCATCACCGACGGCCAGCTCTACCGTGCCGACTTTAAGATCACAGACAACACCGTGCGCGTGCCCTTCGCCGATATCGACGCGGTGGAGAATGCCTTCAAGTCCGATCCGGAAATCGGCGTCATCGTGCTCGAAACCATCCAGGGCGGCGGCGGCATCATCCAGGCGCCGGCGGAATACTGGCAGAAGCTGCGCGCGCTCTGCGACAAGTACGGCGTGCTCTGGGTCGCCGACGAAGTGCAGTGCGGCTATGGCCGCTCCGGCCGCTTCTATGCCTTCGAGCATTACGGCGTCGTGCCTGACGTGACGGCGCTCGCCAAGTCGCTTGGCGCCGGCAAGGCCGCCGTCGGCGCGATGATTGCCCGCCGCGAAGTCTACATGAAGGCCTATGGCACGCCGAAAACGGCGATGATCCACGCGATGGCGACCTTCGGCGGCATGGGCGAGGCCTGCGTGACGGCGATCGAAGGCATCAACGTGCTCTATGACGAGCACCTGATCGACCGCGCCGCCGACAGCGGCAGCTATCTGCTCGACCGCCTGCAGGCACTCAAGGAGAAGTATCCGAAGATCATCAAGGACGTCCGCGGTCAGGGGCTGATGGTCGGTCTGGAATTCCAGGACTTCAGCCAGACGCTGCCGATGGTGCTGCGCCCCGTCGTCTCGATGCTCGACGACAAGCTCAAGGGTTCGCTCTCCGGTTTCATCGGCGCGCTGCTCCTGCGTGACTACGATGTGCTCGTGGCTTTCACCGAGTACAATCGCAACGTCATCCGCCTCGAGCCGCCGCTGATCTGCGAGCGCGCCCATGTCGACCAGTTCATCGCAGCCCTCGACGACCTGCTCGGTCGCGGCATCGTGCGCATCGTCAAGGATTTCGTCGGAAGCCAGATCGGCTGACCGACGGACCTATCGCTTTCCAAGGGGCAGGGGCATTCAGCGCCTCTGCCCTTTGATGTTCATGTCGAACTGGACAACGTTGGAATAGATCGGCGTGCCAACATCCATGCCATAGGGCGAGCGATGAATGTTGCCGCGGATGTTGAAGGCGATCGAACCACGGCTCCAGTCAAGCAGCGTCACCAAAAAGCGTTCCTTCCGCGAGGTTCCGCGCGCCGTAAGCGTACCTTCGACCGCCGCCGTATCGGGGCCGGTCTGCTTCACATTCGTCGAGCGGAAAGTGACGGTGTTGTAGTTCGCGGTGTCGAAGACGGCGCTCGACTTCAGGAAATCCTCAATCCGCTTTTCTCCCGTCTTCACGCTTTCCGGATAAAGCGTGAACTCGACCGTCGAGTGGCCGACATCATTTCGGTCGATGCGGAAATTGCCGGAAAACTTGGCGAAATCGCCGACAATGCCGCCGCCACCCGCCTGGGCAACCGTAAAGTGGATGCGGGAAGCCGACGTGATGCCGTAGTTGCCGGCGGCATCGGCGAGGTCCGGTGCGGCGGCAGTGGCGGACGATGGAACGCTCCCCAGAGCCAGCAGCAGCGTGAAAGCAATGGTCTTCGTTGGTGATTGCGAGCGCAGTGTCATGGTTTCTTCCTTCCGGCGATAACCGGATCCGATCCTGCCGCCTGGGAGGACGCGCGTTGGCGAGAGCCGGTCTGAAGCATGCGGACGAGGACGTCGTCGCGGCGTGCGAAGTGGTGGTAGAGGGCGGCGAGAGCGTGAAGCGCGACGAAGCTGAGCAGGAGATAGGCGAGCGTCATATGGACGAGCGTCCAGAAGTTTTCGGCAGCTTCCGACTTCGCCATCGGCAGATGGGGAATGACGATCCAGTTGAAGTAGAAGCTCGGAATGTTCAGCGTCGATGTCGATGCTACCGCCCAACCGGCAAGCGGAACGGCAAGCGCGAGCACGATGAGCACGACATGGGTAGTGCTGGCCGCGTGGCGCTCGAGCATGTTGAGGCCTGCGGGCGGACGCGGGCGAACCTCGACCAGGTGCCACAGGGCACGGATCGTTGCCAGCCCGAGTGCGGTGAAGCCGAGCGACTTGTGCCATTGATAAAGCGAAAACTGCAGCGCCGGATCGACGGGTGTTCGCCGCATGACGAAGCCGAGGCCGAGCAGGGCTAGGATCAGCGCCGCAATCGCCCAGTGGAGGACGATGGTGATCCATCCAAATCCGGCTTTGTCGTTGCGCAGCATGCCCGACCTCGTGGCCGTTCGCCCGGCCGCTATTGGCTCGGCGACTGCGGTATGACTCATGAGTTCGTGCTTTTATTCGCCTGTAATACCATAAAATTGCACTGAGATCCTTGTTGATTTCGGCAAGCTATGGTCCATTTGCCAATGGAGGGGACACGGAGGGGTTGTTCCCGGGAGCATGTGGACTGGCGTACATGACAAAGAAGAAAACGACACCAATGAACCCGCATGAACGGGAAGCCTACGAGCACGCTCGTGCGGGCATTCGGCTTGGAACCGAAGGCGAATATGGCAAGGCGGTCGATGCCTGGCGTCTGGCATCCGACATAGCCGATGCCCACCTCGCTTTCACGGACATGTACTACTGGGTCAAGAGCGGCTACGGCGCCGCACTTTGCGATGCGGGGCACCATCGGGAGAGTATTGCCGTCTCTCTGCTTGCCCGTGAGTGGACACTCGCACGGCGCCAGCCGCTTTCGTCGCTTTCGATCGCGCGCGCTCATCTGGCGCTTGGCGAAGGCGAGGCGGCAGCACCCTATCTTCGCGAGGTTCACGCCCTGATCGGAGATGCGATCTTCGAGCAGTTCGACGAGGATCTCGAAGGCGACGTTCACGCGGCGATCGCCGGTTTGGAGAACGGCGACGACCGGCCGACGGCCGGTCGCTCCAAGTGAAGGCGGGCGCATAGCCATGACATAGCGGTGCCGGAATCTGGCGGGATACCGGCAATTCAGAGGTGGCGTTTTCTCGCCATGATTTCATTCTATCCGCCGATTGCCCCTTTAGCGGGTGATTCGAGGCTGGCCGTTCTGGTTCCGGCCCTTTTTTAACATTTTGATTTTTCTAAGGAGTTTCCCATGAGTGAAACCGTATTGCCGGCTGATGCCGAAATTACCCTTCGGCGCATATCAGCCCTGACCGTCTGCGACGTCTGCGAACTCAGCGAAACGCTGAGCGACGAACAGCGCAACATGGTGGCGGACAACGGCACCTCGATCGCCGAGGCGCATTTTTCCGAGAATGCCTGGTTCCGTGCGGTCTATGCCGACGAAACGCTCATCGGCTTCATCATGCTGCACGAAGGATCCGACTGGGACGACGGCATCGATTGCCCGGGTGTCTATCTCTGGCGCTTCATGATTGCCCGGCCTTTCCAGGGCAAAGGTTACGGCAAGCAGGCCATCGCCCTTGTCGTGCGCGATCTGAAGGCGCGCGGCCTTCACGAGCTCTACACGAGCTACGGACAGGGCCCCGGCAGTCCCGAGGGGTTTTACCACGGCCTCGGCTTCAAGCCGACGGGCGAGTACTATGACGACGAGCTTGAGGCCGTTCTGAAGTTCTAAAAACGTGGCGCGGGCACTGAGCAGCATGTTCCGTGCCCGGCGCCGGGATTTTCGTGAGTAGAAAAATGAGTATAGATCTGCACGAGGCCAACCGCCTCTCCTGGAACGCCGCGACCGTCGCGCACAATAGCCACAAGGGCGACCAGGCCGCCTTCTTCCGCGCCGGCGGCTCCACGCTCTATCCGGAGGAGATCGAATTGCTCGGTGATCTCGCCGGGCTCGACCTCCTCCATCTGCAGTGCAATTCCGGTCAGGACAGCCTGAGCCTTGCGCGGCGCGGCGCGAATGTGACGGG
Organism: Ensifer adhaerens; assembly: GCF_002007205.1. GTDB lineage: Bacteria > Pseudomonadota > Alphaproteobacteria > Rhizobiales > Rhizobiaceae > Ensifer > Ensifer adhaerens_D. The sequence goes on along the minus strand of NZ_LAZS01000005.1, from coordinate 1,318,654 downwards.
CGTCGATATCTCGGACGAGGCGATCGCCTTTGCCACACGCCTTTCGACGGAAAGTGGCGTCGCCGCTGCCTTCGAACGGTCGGACTTGTTCCAGTGGTTCGACGACGCCCGCAAGGCCGGCCGCCGGTTCGATCGCGTATTTGCTTCCTATGGTACCATTTGCTGGCTATCGGACCTCGGTGTCTGGGCGCGTGGCATCGCCGATGTGCTGAAGCCTGGCGGGCGTTTCGCGTTCATCGAGTTCCATCCCTTTGCGATGGTCTTCGATCAGAGCTGGAAGCCCCACTACGACTACGCCCCCAGGGAGCCGGTGGCAGAAGCGGGCGTCGGCGACTATGTCGCCGACTCGGGCGCAGGCCTTGCGCACGGCGGCTACCGGGAGGGCGTCGTGGGCTTCACCAATCCACACCCCTCCTTCGAGTTCAATTGGGGTATCGCCGATGTCGTGCAGGCCCTGATCGACGCCGGGCTCGGGATCGAATGCCTGAAGGAGTATCCCTATGCCAATGGCTGGGTGGGCTTCGAAGGCATGCGCGACCTTGGCGGCGGGCGCATGGCGCCGCCTTCGACGATGCCGAGCCTGCCGCTGATGTATGCGATTGCGGCCGCAAAGGCCGGGTCGACGCGGGAAGTTGGCCAGCAGATCGGGCGCCCTTCGCCGTGATCTGCCTGACGCGTCGCGCCTGAAAATGCTTGCGGCGGGGCAGGGCAGCCGGTCCCGCCGCCCATGAATAATCGCCGGCGGTGCTTTTATTTGCCGGCTGCATTTGCTAGGCCGCTTCCGGAGAAAAGCATCCGGAGGAAACTGCATGACGCCCGATATCCGCCCGCTCGTCGCCGGCAACTGGAAGATGAACGGAACCCGCGCCTCGCTCGATCAGATCAAGGCGATGGCCGAAGGGGTCAAGGGCGAACTCTCCGCCAAGGTCGAAACGCTGATCTGCCCGCCGGCAACGCTGCTTTACGTGGCGACGGCGCTTTGCGACGACAGCCCGCTTTTGATCGGCGCGCAGGACTGCCACCAGAAGCAGTCGGGCGCGCACACCGGCGACCTCTCGGCCGAAATGATTGCTGATTGCTTCGGCACCCACGTCATCGTTGGCCACTCCGAGCGCCGTACCGATCACGCCGAAAGCGATGCCCTGGTGCGTGCCAAGACGGAAGCGGCGCATGCCGCGGAACTCGTGGCGATCGTCTGCATCGGCGAGACCGGCGACGAGCGCAAGTCCGGCAAGACGCTCGACGTCCTGAAGCGCCAGCTCGCCGAAAGCCTGCCGGATGCCACGACGGCCGAAAACACCGTGATTGCCTACGAGCCCGTCTGGGCGATCGGCACCGGGCTGACGCCGACGGCGGCCGATGTCGAGGAGGCCCATGCCTTCATGCGCAAGGAACTGGTCGCACGCTTTGCCGACGCCGGCGCCAAGATGCGCATCCTCTATGGTGGGTCGGTCAAGCCGTCGAACGCTAGGGAATTGATGGGTGTTGCCAATGTCGATGGCGCCCTCATCGGTGGCGCGAGCTTGAAAGCCGAAGACTTCCTCGCCATCTACCGGGCTTATGAAGAATTGACGGCCTGATCGCCCGGAGCGCCGGGCAGGGGCTTTTAATGGCGCACGGCATGGTATAAAGAGGCGCGAAAATTGCGCCCGGCCATGCCGAGTTTGCGCATGGTTTGATTCGTGTGCCCCAAGGGCAGGACTGGAAGCTGATGCAGACCGTACTACTCGTCATCTATCTCATGGTCGTCGTCGCCCTGATCGGCGTCGTTCTCATTCAGCGTTCCGAAGGCGGGGGCCTTGGCATCGGAGGCGGCTCGGGCTTCATGTCCGCGCGCGGTACGGCCAATGCGCTGACCCGCACGACCGCGATCCTTGCCGCACTCTTCTTCGTCCTGGCGCTCGGCATGGGCATCCTTGCGCGTTACCAGCCGCAGGCGACCGACATCCTCGACCGTATCCCGGGCACCAGCTCGAACGGTGGTGGCGTCCTCAATTCGCTCGGTGGCGGCGCTCCGGCTCCGGCTGGCGGCGCGACTGAACAGCAGCCGGCGACCGGCAATGCTGCTCCGGCTGGCAATGGCGTCCCCTCGACGACCGCACCGGCAACGACGGGCGAAGCCCCGGCCGGCGGTGCAACGACCCCGGCACCGGCTGGTGGTGCCAACAACAACTCGGGATCGCAAGTTCCCAGCGGCCAATAAGGTCGCAATTCTGAAGAACCCGCCGGCGGATGTTTCATCCGCCGGTTTTGTTTTGTGTGAAATCTGCCTCCATCCCAAGACGAAAAGTTCTGGAATATGAATTTTTCGGTGGCGGAATCATTTGTGAAAAGGTATCCGGTGACTCCCATGGCGCGATATGTATTCATCACTGGCGGCGTGGTTTCCTCCCTCGGAAAAGGCATCGCTGCGGCAGCTCTCGGAGCACTGCTGCAGGCGCGTGGCTACCGGGTGAGACTGCGCAAGCTCGACCCCTATCTCAACGTTGACCCGGGCACCATGAGCCCGACCCAGCACGGTGAGGTTTTCGTAACCGACGATGGCGCGGAGACCGATCTCGATCTCGGCCACTATGAACGCTTCACGGGGCGTTCGGCGACGAAGACCGACAACATCACCACTGGCCGGATCTACAAGAACATCATCGACAAGGAACGGCGCGGCGACTATCTCGGCGCAACCGTTCAGGTGATCCCGCACGTTACCAACGAAATCAAGAACTTCGTCACCGAAGGGAACGACGACTACGACTTCGTTCTCTGTGAAATCGGCGGCACCGTCGGCGACATCGAGGCGATGCCGTTCATGGAGGCGATCCGCCAGCTCGGCAACGACCTGCCGCGCGGCACCGCTGTCTACGTCCACCTGACGCTGATGCCCTATATCCCGGCTGCCGGCGAACTGAAGACCAAGCCGACGCAGCATTCCGTCAAGGAACTGCAGGCGCTCGGCATCCACCCTGATATCCTGCTCGTTCGCGCCGACCGCGAAATTCCGGAAGCCGAGCGCCGCAAGCTCTCGCTGTTCTGCAACGTTCGCCAGTCGGCCGTGATCCAGGCGCTTGACGTTGCCTCGATCTACGACGTTCCGATCGCCTACCACAAGGAAGGCCTCGACAACGAAGTGCTCGCCGCATTCGGCATCGAGCCGGCACCGAAGCCGCGCATGGACGCCTGGGAACGGGTTGCCGATCGCATCCGCACGCCGGAAGGCGAAGTCACGATCGCGATCGTCGGCAAGTACACCGGCCTCAAGGACGCCTACAAGTCACTGATCGAAGCGCTTTACCACGGCGGCATCGCCAACCGGGTGAAGGTGAAGCTCGAGTGGATTGAGTCGGAAGTCTTCGAGAAGGAAGACGCCGCACCCTACCTCGAAAAGGTGCATGGCATCCTCGTTCCCGGCGGCTTCGGCGAGCGCGGTTCCGAGGGCAAGATCAACGCGGCGCGCTTCGCCCGCGAGCGCAAGGTGCCCTATTTCGGCATCTGCTTCGGCATGCAGATGGCGGTCGTCGAGGCGGCCCGCAATCTCGCCGGCATCGAGAAGGCGTCGTCCACCGAGTTCGGCCCGACCAAGGAGCCGGTCGTTGGCCTCATGACCGAGTGGGTGAAGGGCAACGAGCTCGAGAAGCGTTCCGCTTCCGGCGATCTCGGCGGCACGATGCGCCTCGGCGCCTATCGCGCGGCACTCAAGGGCAACACCAAGATTGCCGAAATCTACGGTTCGACCGAGATTTCCGAGCGTCACCGTCACCGCTACGAGGTCAACGTCGACTACAAGGATCGCCTTGAGTCCTGCGGCCTGGTCTTCTCCGGCATGTCGCCTGATGGCATCCTGCCGGAAACTGTCGAATATCCTGATCATCCGTGGTTCATCGGCGTTCAGTACCATCCGGAACTGAAGTCGCGCCCGCTCGATCCGCACCCGCTGTTTGCAAGCTTCATCGAAGCTGCACTTGAGCAGTCCCGCCTCGTCTGAGGCGACATCGGGTAAAACATAAAAGGCCGGTCGCAAGACCGGCCTTTTGCATTTGTGCTGGCGCGTTACGCCGCGGCTGAACTGCGACGCCCGGAGCCACTAATTCCGGCGGGTGAGGCGGTAGCTGTAGAGCGTGGCGATTGCGACCGGCAGCAGCATCGCGGCGATTGTGGCTGCGGCAAGCGCGGGACCGGTGCTCATGGCGAGGGCCAGCAGCGCCAAGGTGATCCCTGCGCAGACCATCAGCAGCCCCGCAAGCCGGTGCGTCGCTCGCCAGTTGGCGGCGTCGGAGAGCGTCCATGGCAGTCGGATGCCGGCAAGGCCGTTCGGCTGCGATTTCGGCAGGACGTTGCCGACGACGATCGACAGAAGCCCGAGGCTGAACGCGATCACGCGCGTCATCGGGAGATCGATGCCGAGCCCGATCAGCACGATCACCGCCTGAATGGCGGCAAAGAGCGCGAGGATGCCGGGGAGGGTGACTTGGGCGATATGCCGGCCTGCCTGAAGCTCGGCCTGTGGTGCAAATCGAGCGACGGCAAGTGAGAGTGCGGCAAGCACGGCAACCGCCACGGGCGCCAGCGCCAGCGCCCGGTCACGCGGCCAGAAGGCGTCGGCGGTGCCATCGACGCCCCAATGGATCGGAAGCGAAGCCTCGGCGGGGATTGCGAGGTAGCCGACGAGCGTGGCGGAAAGCAGAATGCCGCCTGATACCAGCGCGATCGGGGAGCGCAAAAGCGAGGTCATGGTGTTTGATCCCTTGTGCCGAGGAGACCGCCGAGCGCCTCTTCGAGGATGGACATGTTGAGGTGGTAGATGAGGCTGGTGCCGCGCCGCTCGATGGCGACGAGTTCCGCCTCCCGCAGCTTGTTGAAATGCACTGACAGCGTCGGCTTGGTCAGGTCGAAATGCTCGGCGAGTTCGCCCGCGCTCATCGGTCCGGCCTTCAGCAGTGTCAAAATCTGCCGTCGTACCGGATGAGAAAGTGCCTCGAAAACCCTGTTGATCCGCATCGCCTCGTTCGCCTTGTCGAGTTCATATTTAGAAAAATATCTAATTAGAGTAAATACGAAATATGATGCCCTTGAGGGGGGGCGGAAATGAAAATGCCCGGCGTCCAAAGTGCCGGGCATTGGTGATTGCAAACCTGATTTCTTTTAGCGTGCCGGCGCCGCTTTTCGCCATTGCGGCGCGCGCCAGATAGTGATGAAGCGCAGTACCCATTCGAGCGGCCCATAGGCGAAACGGGTCATCCACCAGCGGCTAGTGAAAAGCTGGACCATGAAGATGGCAAGAGCGATCAGGACTGTCGTCAGTGGCGACACCTGGCCGATGAGGCCAAGGCCGTAGCCGTGGAAGACCAGCGCCAGAAGCAGCGACTGCATCAGATAGTTGGAAAGCGCCATGCGCCCGGCCGGCGCCAGCAGATCGCGCAGGCGTTGGCCGGCCTTGGACCCGAAAAACAGCATCATGACGCCAACATAAGCGCCGGTGAGAAACGGGCCGCTGATAAGCCCGATCGAAAGCCCGATGATCGCGATTGGCGAATCAAGCTTTATGATGCTGGCATAGGCGTAGATGGCGGCGCCGGGCAGGCCGATCCAGAGACCAGAACGAACGAGGCGCTGGAACAATGCCTTGTTCTCCTCCGGCCGCGCTAAGGTCTTGCGACGCCCGGCGATCAGGCCGAGCAGGAACATCGCCAGCGCGCATGGCGCTTGCAGCAGCGCGAGGATGATCCAGACCGAGTTGAGCTCCGTCAGGTGCTGGCCGATGACGGCTTGCCAGTCGCCGCGGAAGGCAAGCTCGGCCGCCTCCGCGGCGGAAAGAATGGCAGACCGATCGAGCGGCATCGGATCCAGAGCGATGAGGATGCCGAGCGTGCCCCAGATGATGGCGAGGATAAGGACCAGCCATTTCGCCAGGCGGAAGAGGGCCGCATCGCTGCGGTTTCTGAGCGTCAGGAGGACGATGCCAAGCACCGCGTAGGTGGTGAGAATATCGCCATGGAAAAGCAGGATCGCATGGGCAAGCCCGATCAGCCAGAGGCCCATCTGGCGGCGCAAGAGCCTGGGCACGAAGGCCTCGCCGGATTTTTCCGCCGAACGCATCTGCAGGGTGAAGCTGTAGCCGAACAGGAACGAGAAGAGCAGGTAGAATTTCATCTCGAAGAACAAGGCGATCACGAAATGCACGCTGCGATCGAGGATGCCGCCGAAGGCGGGGTCCGAGAGTTCCAGGCCGTAGAAGGCCGAGGCAAAGGCCATGCTGTTGACGAGAAGAATGCCGAGCAGTGCAAAACCGCGCAAGGCGTCGACATCGTCGATGCGATCGGGGGTGGACATCGGTGGTCTCCGTTGCGGCAGGCGCAGGAGGATCGCGCCATAACCTATTGAAAAATTTACTCTCGACGCGATGACGCTACTTCGGCGGCCGCCGAGGCGGGAGGCCTATGGCGCCGGGGCAGGTTCATGACACCAGAGTCATTTAATAAATAGACTAGTCAATCTAATAAGGAACAAACGTCAAGGGGCGGCGGAACATATTCCGTCGGCCGTGTCGGACGTTTGTGAAGATGCGGTTAGCGCTTGTCGGTCTCGCCGTGCCGAAGCCAGGAAATCTGCCGGCGGGCTCGCAGCAGCGCCGTCAACGCCGCGCCGGCTGCGACCAGCAACAGGGCAATCCAGAGGACTTCGCCATCGCCGAGCCAGAGACCTTCAAAGGCGGACAGCACGGCAGCGGCCGTCATCGTCGCCATGCGGTGCTGTTTGGCCATCGGGCCGGAGAAGTCGCTTGGCGCGCCATTGGCCCGGCCGAGCTCGCGCACATAGGCCGTCAGCACGGCGAAGGCGGCTGCCGCGTAACCGAGGGCCGGGACGCCGATCCCGTATCCGGCGCCGATGAAGATGAGGATGTCGGCGACCCGGTCGGGGAATTCGTTCCAGAACGGGCCGTCGGCCTCGCCCTTGCCGCCCTCGACGGCCACCATGCCGTCGAAGAGATTGCAGAGCAGGCGCATTTGGCAAAAGAGAGCGGCAGCAATGTACAGCGCCGCTCGCGAACCATCTTCCGTTTCGCCGGCAAGCCAGAAGGAAAGGCCGCCCAGTGCCGCTGCCAGCATGCTCGCCTGCGAGATCCGGTTCGGCGTGATGCTCATCGATGCCAAGCGGCGTGCGATGGCCTGCGCCCAGCGGGTGTTGCGGCTTGCGAGCGGCCTGCGGTCACCGGTTTCGGTCATGTGCGCCTCGGCTGATGGAGTAGTTGTAGAGGGCGGCATAAGTAGTCGATACCGTGAGCGGCAGCGCAATCGTCTTGAGGATCTCTGGCGTGCCGCTGGCGGCGTGGATCACCACGAGCGCTGCAGATGAACCAAGGCAAGCGACGAGCGGAGGCAGGATCAAGCGGCCCGCACCGCTGAACCGCCTCGAAAGCGCATCGACCGCTGTCTTGAGGTAGAGCGTCAAAAGCGCCGAAAGCGTACCTTGGACGACGCCGGCAACGAGCGGCTTGGGCACCGGGTGATGGCGGTTGGCAAAAAGCGCCCAGCCGCCCATGGCGACAAAGGCAAATGCCACGTGCACGACGCCGCTCGATGCCAATCCCTTCAGTTTGGCGATCATGTCAGCGACCACCAGTAACGCGTCAGATGGAAGAAGATCGGCGCCGAGAACACGACGGAATCCAGCCTGTCGATCAGGCCGCCATGGCCCTCGATCAGGTGTCCCCAGTCCTTCACGCCGCGGTCCCGCTTGATTGCCGACATCACAAGCCCGCCGAAGAAGCCCATCAGAGTGATGATGAGCGACATCAGCGCCGCCTGCACGGGCGTGAACGGGGTGATCCACCAGAGCGACGCGCCGATCAGGGTTGCGCTCGCAACCCCGCCTACAAAGCCCTCGACCGTCTTCGAGGGCGAAAGGGTGGGCGCGATCTTGGTTTTGCCGAAGAGCTTGCCCCAGACATACTGCAGCACGTCGCTCGACTGCACGACGATGACGAGGAAGGCGATGAGAAGCACGTTGCGCCCCTCGTATCCCGGGATCTGCAGGGTCAGCAGCGCCGGGACGTGCGAGGCGCAGAAGACGCAGATCATCAGCGCCCACTGTACCTCGGAGATCCTGAGCAGGAAGTCGCGCGTGTCGCCGCGCATCACCGCGATGATCGGCATCAACAGGAAGGCATAGACCGGCACGAAGATCGAATAGATGCCATACTCTTCCGCCCAGAGCAGGAAGTAGTTGATCGGCAGCACGACGAAGAAGGCGGCGGCGATCGCCCAGTGATCGGCGCGCCGCGTGTTGATGAGCGTGATGAATTCGCGCAGCGCCGCAAACGAGCAGAAGGCAAAGAGCAGGAGCACGCCGACCCTGCCGGCGACGAAGGCGATCGCGATCAGAATGACCATCGCCCACCAGGCCTTGATGCGGGCGTTGAGGTTTTCTATCGCGCCGTTCGTACCGTCGGGTGACAGCCTCTGCTTGAGCACGTAACCGATGCTCGACGCCAGAACGAGAATACCGCCGACGCCTGAGAGCAGTTTGAGCATGTCCAGACTTGCCGTGCTCATGCATTGTCTTCCGTCGAAGTGGGGGAAAGCGCGAGCAGGGCGGCCTCGGCGCGTGCGATGAATTCTTCCTTCGTCTCCTGCGCCTTGAGGCGCATCGGTTCGCCGAAGGTTACGGTACAGATCAGCGGGATCGGCACGAACTCTCCCTTGGGCATGACGCGGTTGAGATTGTTGATCCAGACGGGAACCAGCGCCACGTCCGGCCGCTTGCAGGCAAGGTGGTAGAGCCCACTCTTGAAGGGCAGCAAACGCGCCTCGGTCTGGTTGCGGGTCCCCTCGGGAAAGAGGATGAGCGATGAGCCGTCGTTGAGCACGGTCGTCATCTGCTCGACCGGATCCTGGGTGCGCGCCTCCGGGTCTCGCTCGATCAGCACGGCGTCGAAGACGTCGCGGCCGATGAAGGCGGAGAGTTTCGATTTCAGCCAGTACTCCGCGCCTGCGACCGGCCGTGCGCGTTCCCTGAGCCAAGGCGGCAAGACCGCCCAGACCAGCACGAAATCGCCGTGGCTGGAGTGGTTGGCGAAATAGACGCTCTGCTTCGGCGGCAGGCCGGTCTCATGCCAGATGGCGCGGGCCGCCGTCAGTGCGCGCGCAAACATCATGATGGCGATGGAAGCCAGCTTGGCCGTCAGATCGCGGATCATGCGGTTTCAAATCCGGTCGGAACCGACGGGTCGACGCGCCTTGCAGAGCGTATCGACCTAGCCCGGATGCGTTTCAACAATAGGATCAAGCGCTGCCCCTCAGCCTGCGCCTGGCGTAACCCCAGGCTGCAATCGACCAACTTTACGCGATTGCGCCCGCTTCTCAAGCGGTTGAAATCACACGCAGTGGGATAACGTGCCGGACACTCCGGATATTCGCTCGTGCTTGAGAAGGGTTCGAACGCGATGCGACGCCGCGCCACAGTCGGCGCGCCCAAAGCCATCGTCACCGGCATTGACCGTCAGCCGCCCGCCCGATAGCTTGCGGTCGCAAACAGAGGAGCGTCGTCCAATGCGCCAGTAATGCCCGGTGAAAACCGAATCGCCTCAACTTCGCTTGCGAAGAGGATGGACGATGGCATTGCTGCGATCCGCATCGACGGACGAACGCCGAGGCATTTCTGCCTGCGATCTCCATTCGCCTTCGTGAGCGGTCACATCAGGACAAAGTTTCCAGGGACCGAACATGCAAGATATTTCCTCCTTCAATCTCGATATCATCGATCACAATCGCCAGGCGTGGGACAGGCAGGTAAGCCAGGGCTGCGAATGGTCGCGTCCGGTACCACCGGAGATGATCGCCGACGCCCGCAAAGGGCAGTGGCAGGCGCGGCTGACGCCCGGCGATCTGCCGAAGGGCTGGCTGCCTGACGTCAGGGGCAAGAAAATCCTGTGCCTGGCGTCCGCCGGCGGCCAGCAGGCTCCGATCCTGGCTGCGGCTGGCGCCGAGGTCACGGTCTTCGACATCTCCGAGGGGCAACTCGATCAGGACCGGCGCGTCGCCGAACGCGAGGGGCTGTCGCTTTCGGCCGTGCAGGGCGACATGCGAGATCTCTCAGTGTTTGCGGATGAGACCTTCGATATCGTCTTTCATCCGATCTCGAATCTCTATGTTCCGGATATCCAGCCGGTCTGGCAGGAATGCCACCGGGTTCTGAAGACCGGCGGCCGACTGCTTTCGAGCTTCTACAATCCGATCGTTTTCGTCGGCGACCGGGATTCGGGTCATGCGGAAAAGGGCCTCATCCGGCCGGCTTACCGGCTCCCCTTTGCCGAGGCGGAGCATTTCGCTCCCGATGTCGTACAGGCCAAGATCGATCGGGGCGAAGCCCTGGTGTTCGGGCATAGCCTGTCCGCGCAGATCGAGGGGCAATTGCAGGCCGGTTTCCTGTTGGCCGGCTTCCACGAGGATTGGCAGCCGTCGGCTCGTTTCCTGATCGACAGGTTCGTGCCGACCTTCATCGCCACCTTTGCCATCAAGAGCGATCTCGGCCTTTGAAGTAATCGTTTGAGGAACGCGCGCCTTCTGGTGCGCGCCACCCACAGAGCAATCGCGGGCGCCTGCGATAACCCGCGGTTGCTTTTCAGGGCAATGCTGCTCGTCGATCATCGTGTCGTGTTACGCAGCGTTACTGTTACGTACTCGCCAAGGCACCGGTTTCGTACTTTTCTGTTCGGCAGCGAAACTGGAAAGGGGTCCATCCGTATGCGCTTCATCGCTTTGTTGTTCGTGCCTTTGGCGGTCGCCGTGCTGGGGCTTTCGGGTTGTGCCTCGACGTCCTCGACCAATACGTCCTACACGCAGCCTCAGACGTTCGCCCCCGGTCTCGGTGCGGGGAACACGGCCAACGCCACGACGGCGCCGGGCTACTACTGACCTTCCGGCGGTTCGTCTCCCGCTGACAAGCATGATCCGCGGCGGCCGCGGCCGGCCGCGGGCCGTTCGTGTTTGCGGCAACGCCTCGAACCCGGACCGCTGATCCGTTCCCTGGTCGCGACCCGGCTTGCATTCGCCGGCCAAAAGTTGCAAACAGCGGCGAACCATCAGGGAACACGCCATGAGCCTCTCCAAGCGCACCACCCGCCCGCTCGATCACCTCGTGCTGCCGGTGGATACGCTTACCCAGGCGCGGCGTCGGCTTTCCAATCTCGGCTTCACCGTCGCCGACGATGCCCGCCATCCCTTCGGCACCGAAAATGCCTGCGTCTTCTTTGCCGACGGCACCTATCTCGAACCGCTAGCCATAGCGTCCCGCGAGGAGTGCGAAGCCGCTGCACTCGACGGCAATGCCTTTGTGGCGCGTGATCAGGCGTTTCGTTTCCGCCAGGGACCGGAAGGCCTCTCGGCGCTGGTCTTCGGCACCGAGGATGCGGCGAGCGACCACATCCGCTTTCGCGCCCGCGGCATCTCCGGCGGCGATATGCTGGAGTTTTCCCGGCCGATGAAGCTGCCGGATGGCCGCGAAGGTCTGGGATCGTTCCGCCTTGCCTTTGCCGCCGACCTGCGCGCGCCGGATCTCTTCCTCTTCAACTGTCAGCGCATCCGGGCGCTCCCCACCGATCGGGCGGCGCTGGAGCAGCACGGCAACGGCGTGATCGGGATAAGCGAAGTGGTTCTGTCGGAAACCAATCCGACCGATTTCCAGTACCTGCTGCAGGAAGCGGTCGACGAGCGCGAGGTCACGGCGCATTCCTTCGGCATGGATGTCGCGACCACCAATGCCAAGGTCTCGGTGCTGAACGCCGCCGGCATGGAAGCCTTCTTCGGCCGCTCGGTGCGCGACGCCGAGCGGGGCCTGCGCGGGCGGGCGGTTGTTTTCCGCGTCGCCGATCTCGAGGCAACGCGGGCGCTCTTTGCCGAGAACGATATCGAATTTGCAGAAATGGGCGGGCGCCTCATTGTCCCCGAAATGCCGGGGCAAGGGGTGATCTTCGCGTTTGGAGTTTGATGATGAAAACCAATGTCAGAGTCGTTGTCGGTGAGGGCGCCCGTCAGGTCGTCTTCGCACAGACCGAGAAGTTGTCGCTGATCGCCGGCCCCTGCCAGATGGAGAGCCGTGAACACGCCTTCATGATGGCGGGCGCGCTCTCCGAACTCTGCAACAAGCTCGGCCTCGGCCTCGTCTACAAGTCCTCCTTCGACAAGGCCAACCGCACGTCGCTTTCGGGCAAGCGTGGCATCGGTCTCGACAAGGCGATGGAAATCTTCGCCGACCTGAAGAAGGAATTCGGCTTTCCGGTTCTGACCGACATCCACACCGAAGAGCAATGCGCTTTGGTCGCCCCGACGGTCGACATCCTGCAGATCCCGGCCTTCCTGTCGCGCCAAACCGACCTTCTCGTCGCCGCCGCCAAGACCGGCCGCGCGATCAACGTCAAGAAGGGCCAGTTCCTGGCGCCCTGGGACATGAAGAACGTGCTGGCGAAGTTCACCGAGAGCGGCAACCCCAATGTCATGCTCTGCGAGCGCGGCGCCTCCTTCGGCTACAACACGCTGGTCTCCGATATGCGCTCGCTGCCGATCATGGCCTCGCTCGGCGCGCCCGTCGTCTTCGACGCCACCCACTCGGTGCAGCAGCCGGGCGGGCAGGGCGGCTCCTCCGGCGGCCAGCGTGAATTCGTCGAGACCCTCGCGCGCGCCGCTGTCGCCGTCGGGGTCGCAGGTGTGTTCGTCGAGACGCACGAAGACCCGGACAATGCACCGTCGGACGGCCCGAATATGGTGCATCTGAAGGACATGCCGCGGCTGCTCGAAAAGCTGCTCGCCTTCGACGCGATCGCCAAGAGCTGAGCCATCAGCGGCGTTCCGTGAAATTTTCATGAACCGCAATGGCGCGGTTGTTTTTGCATCTTGCGCGCCATTGTAATTTCGAGGCCTTGGCGTATGACAGGCCCCGACCACCCACCGTCCTCAACAGGGAAGAGATCATGACTGCAATCATCGACATCATCGGCCGAGAAATTCTGGACAGCCGCGGCAACCCGACCGTCGAGGTCGACGTGTACCTGGAAGACGGAAGCTTCGGCCGTGCGGCGGTTCCCTCGGGCGCCTCGACGGGTGCGCATGAGGCTGTCGAACTGCGCGATGGTGGTACGCGTTACCTCGGCAAGGGCGTCGAGCGCGCCGTCGAAGCCGTCAACGGCGAGATCTTCGAAGCGATCGGCGGTCTCGATGCCGAGAACCAGATCCAGATCGACAAGACCATGATCGAGCTCGATGGCACGTCGAACAAGTCGCGCCTCGGCGCCAACGCCATCCTCGGCGTTTCGCTCGCCGTTTCGAAGGCTGCCGCTGAAGCTGCCGGCCTGCCGCTCTACCGTTACGTCGGTGGCCCGAACGCCCACGTGCTCCCGGTGCCGATGATGAACATCATCAACGGCGGCGCCCACGCCGACAACCCGATCGATTTCCAGGAGTTCATGATCGTTCCGGTAGGCGCCGACACGATGCGCGATGCCGTTCGCATGGGCTCGGAAGTGTTCCACACCCTGAAGAAGCAGCTCGCAGCCGATGGCCACAACACCAATGTCGGCGACGAAGGCGGTTTCGCGCCGGGTCTCGCCTCTGCCCCGGCAGCGCTCGACTTCATCATGAAGTCGATCGAGAAGGCTGGCTACAAGCCGGGCGAAGACATGTTCATCGCGCTCGATTGCGCCGCGACCGAATTCTTCAAGGACGGCAAGTACGTGCTCGAAGGCGAAGGCCGCACGCTCGAGCCGGGCGCCATGGCTGAATATCTGGCAGAACTCGCCGCCAAGTACCCGATCTTCTCGATCGAAGACGGCATGGCTGAAGACGACTGGGACGGCTGGAAGGCCGTGACCGATCTCATCGGCAACAAGTGCCAGCTCGTCGGCGACGACCTGTTCGTCACCAATTCGGCGCGCCTGCGCGACGGTATCAAGATGGGCGTCGCCAACTCGATCCTCGTCAAGGTGAACCAGATCGGCTCGCTGTCGGAGACGCTCGACGCCGTCGAGACCGCGCATAAGGCGCGCTACACCGCCGTCATGTCGCACCGTTCGGGCGAGACCGAGGACGCGACGATCGCCGATCTCGCGGTTGCCACCAACTGCGGCCAGATCAAGACCGGCTCGCTTGCCCGTTCGGACCGGCTCGCAAAGTACAACCAGCTGATCCGCATCGAAGAGCAGCTCGGCGTGCAGGCGAAGTACGCCGGCCGCTCGATCCTGCGCGGCTGATCCTCTAGCACCCGCGCGCCTTGTCCGGTGCGCGAAGGTCGCTCTGCAGCGCTAACGAAAAGAAGCCCGTCCACATCGCAATGTGGGCGGGTTTCTATTTTCCTGCCGTTCATGGTCAACGGTCGGTTAATCAATCGCCGCTAATCTGATGTCCGTACTGCGTATCAGGGCGTGAATGCATGTGGACACGGCATCATAAGAAACGGAAACTGGGTCGGCTGGTGATGCCGCTGATCGCGGTCGCCTTTCTCTCCTACTTCGGCTATCATTCCATTCACGGCGGCTACGGCCTCAAGGCGACCGAGCAATTCGATCGCCAGATCGTCGAGCGGCAGGCGCGGCTGGATAAGCTCACGAAGCAGCGAATGATCCTCGAAAAGGAGGTTCAGCTGATGAGTGATGGGTCGCTGGAACGGGACATGCTGGATGAAAAGGCTCGCCTCGCGCTCAACATGTCGCGAAGTGACGAGATCGTCATTTTTCACCGCGCTGCGAATTAACCTGAATTCAGTTAATCGAAATTTGTAGAGAAAAATCAACTATTTGCATGGAATGTGAGCCATGCAAATATGGCATTGCTGTGTCCGCTTTCTTTCCCTATGGTAACCGCAAAAGGCTAACCATTGGGAGGAACGAATGGCTCCGCGAAAATCCGCGTCCGTTTCCAGCCGCAAGAGTGCCGCAAAGCCGGCGAAGAAAGACTTCAACGGCGGCACGTTCGCCGAATTCTCCAAGGAAGAAGACCTGAGCGCCTACCGCGAAATGCTGTTGATCCGGCGTTTCGAGGAGAAGGCCGGCCAGCTCTATGGCATGGGCTTCATCGGTGGCTTCTGTCACCTCTACATCGGCCAGGAAGCTGTCGTCGTCGGCATGCAGATGGCGCTTAAAGAGGGCGATCAGGTTATCACCGCCTACCGTGATCATGGCCACATGCTGGCCTGCGGCATGAGCGCCCGCGGCGTCATGGCCGAACTCACCGGTCGTCGCAGCGGTCTTTCCAAGGGGAAGGGCGGCTCGATGCACATGTTCTCCAAGGAAAAGCATTTCTACGGTGGTCACGGCATCGTCGGCGCCCAGGTGTCGCTCGGCACCGGTCTTGCCTTCGCCAACCGCTATCGCGGCAACGACAATGTTTCCGTTGCCTATTTCGGTGACGGTGCGGCCAACCAGGGCCAGGTCTACGAAAGCTTCAACATGGCGCAGCTCTGGAAGCTGCCGGTGATCTACGTGATCGAGAACAACCGCTACGCCATGGGTACCTCCGTTTCGCGGGCTTCGGCACAGACCGACTTCTCGCAGCGCGGCGTCTCCTTCAACATCCCGGGCTTCCAGGTCGACGGCATGGACGTACGTGCGGTCAAGGCCGCCGGCGACGAGGCCGTTGAGCACTGCCGCTCGGGCAAGGGTCCGATCATCCTTGAGATGCAGACCTATCGCTATCGCGGCCACTCGATGTCCGACCCGGCGAAGTATCGCTCGAAGGACGAAGTGCAGAAGATGCGGTCGGAACACGACCCGATCGAGCAGGTGAAAGCACGTCTGACCGAAAAGGGCTGGGCGAACGAGGACGAACTGAAGCAGATCGACAAGGACGTCCGCGACATCGTTGCCGACAGCGCCGATTTTGCCCAGGCCGATCCGGAGCCGGATGCATCCGAGCTCTACACCGACATCCTGCTTTGATCCGGGGAGGGACAAACATGCCAGTAGAAATTCTTATGCCCGCCCTTTCCCCGACGATGGAGGAAGGCACGCTCTCGAAATGGCTGAAGAACGAGGGCGACAAGGTGTCCTCGGGCGACGTGATTGCCGAGATCGAGACCGACAAGGCCACGATGGAAGTCGAAGCCGTCGATGAAGGCACGATCGGCAAGCTGCTGATCGCCGCCGGCACCGAAGGCGTCAAGGTCAACACCCCGATCGCCGTGCTCTTGCAGGATGGCGAAGGCGCCGGCGATATCGCAGCACCTAAGGCCGAGGCTCCGAAGGCAGCCGCTGCCGAAGCGCCGGCTGCATCCGCGCCGGCACCGGTCGCTGCCCAGCCGAAGGTCGAAGTTGCCGCCGATCCTGCAATCCCGGCCGGCACCGAGATGGTGACGATGACCGTTCGCGAAGCGCTTCGCGACGCCATGGCCGAAGAAATGCGCGCCAGCGACGACGTCTTCGTCATGGGCGAAGAAGTCGCCGAATACCAGGGCGCCTACAAGATCACGCAAGGCCTGCTGCAGGAGTTCGGCGCCCGTCGTGTCATCGACACCCCGATCACCGAGCACGGCTTTGCCGGCGTCGGCGTCGGCGCTGCCATGACCGGTCTTCGCCCGATCGTCGAGTTCATGACCTTCAATTTCGCCATGCAGGCGATCGACCAGATCATCAACTCCGCCGCCAAGACGCTCTACATGTCCGGTGGCCAGATGGGCGCGCCGATCGTCTTCCGTGGCCCGAGCGGCGCTGCTGCCCGCGTGGCCGCCCAGCACTCGCAGTGCTACGCCGCCTGGTACAGCCACATCCCCGGCCTCAAGGTCGTCATGCCCTACACGGCAGCCGACGCCAAGGGTCTGCTCAAGGCCGCGATCCGCGACCCGAACCCGGTCATCTTCCTCGAAAACGAAATCCTCTACGGTCACTCCTTCGAAGTGCCGAAGCTTGACGATTTCGTGCTTCCGATCGGCAAGGCCCGCATCCACAAGGTCGGCAAGGACGCGACCATCGTCTCCTTCGGTATCGGCATGACCTACGCCGTGAAGGCAGTTGCCGAACTCGAAGCGCAAGGCATCGACGTGGAACTGATCGACCTTCGCACCATCCGTCCGATGGATCTGCCGACGGTCATCGAATCGGTCAAGAAGACCGGCCGCCTCGTCACCGTCGAAGAAGGCTACCCGCAGTCGTCCGTCGGCACCGAGATCGCAACTCGCGTCATGCAGCAGGCCTTCGACTATCTTGATGCCCCGATCCTGACGATCGCCGGCAAGGATGTGCCGATGCCTTACGCAGCGAACCTCGAGAAGCTCGCGCTTCCGAACGTCGCAGAGGTTGTCGATGCGGTGAAAGCCGTTTGCTACAAATAAGGGGAGGGCTTTCCGATGCCTATCAACATCACAATGCCGGCCCTCTCTCCGACGATGGAAGAAGGCAATCTGGCCAAGTGGCTGGTCAAGGAAGGCGACAAGGTCAAGTCCGGTGACGTGATTGCCGAGATCGAGACCGACAAGGCGACGATGGAAGTCGAAGCCGTCGACGAAGGCACCGTTGCCAAGCTCGTCGTTCCCGCCGGCACCGAAGGCGTCAAGGTCAATGCGCTGATCGCCGTTCTCGCCGCCGATGGTGAGGATGTCGCCGCTGCCGCCAAGGGCGGCAATGGTGCTGCCGCACCGGCTCCGGCCGCCAAGGCCGAAGCGCCTGCACCGGCAGCGCCGAGCGCTCCGGCTGCGGCTCCTGCCGCTGCACCGGCTGCAGCCCAGCCGGCCAAGGCTGAGGGCGGCGCACGCGTCTTCTCCTCGCCGCTTGCCCGTCGCCTCGCAAAGGACGCCGGCATCGACCTGTCGGCAATATCAGGCACCGGTCCGCATGGCCGCGTCGTCAAGAAGGACGTCGAATCCGCCGTTGCCGGTGGCACGGCCAAGCCCGCCGCACCTCCTGCTGCCGGCGTTGCGGCTCCTGCCGCCGCACCGCTTGCCAAGGGCATGTCGGAAGACGCCGTTCTCAAGCTGTTCGAGCCCGGCTCCTACGAGCTCGTGCCGCATGACGGCATGCGCAAGACGATTGCCAAGCGCCTCGTCGAATCCAAGCAGACGATCCCGCACTTCTACGTGTCGGTCGATTGCGAACTCGACGCGCTGCTGGCTCTTCGTGCCCAGCTTAATACCGCTGCCCCCGAGAAGGACGGCAAGCCGGTCTACAAGCTCTCCGTCAACGACATGGTCATCAAGGCCCTGGCACTGGCGCTGCGCGACGTTCCGAACGCGAACGTCTCCTGGACCGAGAGCAACATGGTCAAGCACAAGCACGCCGACGTCGGCGTTGCCGTGTCGATCCCGGGCGGCCTGATCACCCCGATCATCCGCCAGGCGGAACTGAAGAGCCTGTCGGCCATCTCCAACGAGATGAAGGACCTCGGCCAGCGCGCCAAGGACCGCAAGCTGAAGCCCGAGGAATACCAGGGCGGCACCACGGCGGTCTCCAACATGGGCATGATGGGCGTCAAGAACTTCGCCGCCGTCGTCAACCCGCCGCACGCAACGATCCTCGCGGTCGGTGCCGGCGAGGAACGCGTCGTCGTCAAGAACAAGCAGATGGTCATCGCCAATGTCATGACCGTCACGCTCTCGACCGACCACCGCTGCGTCGATGGTGCGCTCGGCGCCGAACTGCTCGGTGCCTTCAAGCGCTACATCGAAAACCCGATGGGCATGCTGGTCTGAGTTGGATAGGGACCGGCCTTCGGGCCGGTCCGTTCCTTTTCGCGCAGTCGAAGGCGGGCCCGGACGATGAAAACAGTTCTCTGCTATGGCGACAGTCTGACCTGGGGCTACGATGCCACCGATGGCGGTCGCCACGCCCTGGCCGATCGCTGGCCAAGCGTCCTGCAAAAGGCGCTCGGTTCTGATGTTCAGGTGATCGCCGAAGGACTGAACGGCCGCACCACCGCCTATGACGACCACCTTGCCGATTGCGATCGCAACGGCGCGAAGGTGCTGCCGACCGTTCTGCATAGCCACGCGCCACTCGACCTGATCATCCTGCTGCTCGGCTCCAACGACATGAAGCCGGTGATCCACGGGACCGCTTTCGGCGCCGTGAAGGGCATCCAGCGTCTCGTCACTCTCGTTCGCCGCCACGATTGGCCGGTCGATAGCGAGGATGGCCCGGAAATTCTGATCGTCGCGCCGCCGACGCTCTGTGAAACCGCCGATGCCGGGTTTGCGGCAATGTTTGCCGGCGGCATCGAGCAGTCGGCGATGCTGGCGCCGCTCTACCGCGATCTGGCGGATGAGCTCGATTGTGGCTTCTTCGATGCCGGATCGGTGGCTCAGACGACGCCGCTCGATGGCGTGCATCTCGATGCGGAAAACACGCGTGCGATCGGCCGGGGCCTGGAACCGGTCGTGCGGATGATGCTCGGGGTCTGAGAATGGCCGGCGGCGTCACCATACGTCCGGCGGAACGATGCGAGGCGGCCGAGCTCGCCATTCTCGTCGATATCGCAGCACATGGTTTTGCCTCCTGGGTCTGGTTCGGCGCGGTCCAGCATGGGGTGGCGGATACGGCCTTCGAGCGCGGCCGCAACAAGCTGCGCGAAGAGCAGGGCCCGGGAAACTGGCGGGATGCCCTGGTCGCCGAGGTCGATGATGAAGTCGCCGGGCTGTCGGTCGGTTATGCGGTCGGCCCGGACGTTCTGGATATTGCGGCGAAGCATCCGGTTCTTGAACCACTGCTGGCGCTGCAAAAACAGATTGTCGGCCACTGGTTCGTCGAGAGCCTCGGCGTCTATCGCCATCAGCGCGGCCGTGGGATCGGCAGAGCGCTCCTGGCAAAGGAATTCGTGCGCGCCGCATCGGCGCCGGTGAGCCTGATCACTGAAAGCCACAATGACAGGGCGCAGGCATTATACAGGGCAAACGGTTTCGGCGAGGCAGCGCGCGCCGAGGCGGTTCCGCTCTTTGAGGAAAGCAAGAAACACGACTGGGTGCTGTTCACCCGCAAGGTCGCTTGAGACAAAGGCAGGAAACACATGGCTGAGAATTACGACGTCATCGTCATCGGTTCGGGTCCGGGGGGCTATATCGCCGCCATTCGTGCGGCACAGTTGGGTCTCAAGACCGCCGTCGTCGAGCGCGAGCACCTGGCCGGCATCTGCTCCAACTGGGGCTGCATCCCGACCAAGGCGCTGCTGCGCTCCGCCGAAGTGCTGCACTATGCCCAGCATCCGGGCGCCTATGGCATCAAGATCGAAGGCGCGGTGACGCCGGACCTGAAGGCGATCGTTGCCCGTTCGCGCGGCATTGCCGAGCGCATGAACGGCGGCGTCGGCTTCCTGATGAAGAAGAACAAGGTCGACGTGATCTGGGGCGAAGCCAAGCTGACGAAGCCCGGCGAGATCGTCGTCGGCAAGGCGACGAAGCCGGTCGTCCAGCCGCAGGCGCCGTTGCCGAAGAACACCAAGGGCGAGGGCACCTACACCGCCAAGCACATCATCATCGCGACCGGCGCCCGCCCACGCGCGCTGCCGGGCATCGAGCCCGATGGCAAGCTGATCTGGACCTACTTCGAGGCGATGAAGCCCGAGGAGATGCCGAAGTCGCTGCTGGTCATGGGCTCGGGCGCGATCGGCATCGAGTTCGCCTCGTTCTACCGCACCATGGGTGTGGACGTGACGGTCGTCGAAGTGATGCCGAACGTGATGCCTGTGGAAGACGCTGAAATCTCTGCTATCGCCAAGAAGCAGTTCGAAAAGCAGGGCATGAAGATCCATCTCCAGGCCAAGGTGACGAAGGTCGAGAAGGCTGCCAATTCGATCACCGCCCACGTCGAGATGAAGGACGGCAAGGTCGAGAAGATCACCGCCGACCGCATGATCTCGGCCGTCGGCGTCCAGGGCAACATCGAGAACCTCGGCCTCGAAACGCTCGGGGTCAAGACCGACCGCGGCTGCATCGTCATCGACGGCTACGGCAAGACCAATGTTCCCGGCGTCTACGCGATCGGCGACGTTGCCGGCCCGCCGATGCTCGCCCACAAGGCCGAGCATGAGGCCGTCATCTGCGTCGAAAAGATCGCAGGCCTGCCAAACGTCCACCCGATGGACAAGCTGAAGATCCCGGGCTGCACCTATTGCCATCCGCAGGTTGCTTCCGTTGGCCTCACCGAAGCCAAGGCCAAGGAACTCGGCCGCGACATCCGCGTCGGCCGTTTCCCCTTCGTTGCCAACGGCAAGGCGATCGCGCTCGGCGAGGACCAGGGCATGGTCAAGACGATCTTCGACAAGAAGACCGGCGAACTGCTCGGCGCCCACATGGTCGGCGCAGAAGTGACCGAACTGATCCAGGGCTTTGTCGTCGCGATGAACCTCGAGACGACGGAAGAAGACCTGATGCACACGATCTTCCCGCATCCGACGATCTCGGAGACGATGAAGGAAAGCGTGCTCGACGCCTACGGCCGCGCACTCAACGCCTGATGGTTTCGGCGCCGCCGCTTTTGGTGTAGCTTTGGCATTGATAATGGGCGCATTTTCAATGCACGGAGACCAAAATGAGCGTGAACGGCGTCGGTATTCTGGCTGCGATCATCATCGGTGGGTTGGCCGGGTGGCTCGCGGAAAAGTTCATGAGCAGCAATATGGGTCTGTTCATGAACATATTGCTCGGCATCATCGGTGCGGTGGTGCTGAATTTCGTCCTGGCGGCCTTCGGCATGACCTTTGCCGGCTGGGTCGCCTATCTGGTCATCGGCTTTATCGGCGCCTGCCTGCTGATTGCCGTTGGCCGGATGGTGAAACGTTAGTCTGCCGGGCCATCTGCGCTTCCGTCGGGCACCAACTTAAGACGGCCTGACATTTCCGGTCGGGCCGTCTATATAGAGCGAAAATGGGTCAACCGGCCTGATGCCGGTCCCGCCGCGACGAGGAAGACAGTATGGTAACGGTATTCGATGCCGTCTCTGACCGGGCGCAACGCGTCCGCCATCCGGAAAAGGCCCACAAGCCTGACACGGAAGTGATGCGCAAGCCGGAATGGATTCGCGTCAAGGCGCCGATGTCCAAGGGCTACCAGGAGACGCGCGAGTTGGTGCGTTCGCACAAGCTGGTGACGGTGTGCGAGGAAGCCGGTTGCCCGAACATCGGCGAATGCTGGGACAAGAAGCACGCCACCTTCATGATCATGGGCGAGATTTGTACCCGCGCCTGCGCCTTCTGCAATGTCGCGACCGGCAAGCCGAAGGCGCTCGACATGGAAGAGCCGGACAACATCGCCAAGGCCGTCAAGCAGATGGGGCTTAGCCATGTCGTCATCACCTCGGTCGACCGTGACGATCTGGAAGACGGCGGGGCCGAACACTTCGAGAAGGTCATCTGGGCGATCCGCGAGGCTTCGCCGACGACCACCATCGAGATCCTGACGCCGGACTTCCTGAAGAAGCCGGGCGCTCTGGAACGCGTCGTCGCCGCCAAGCCCGACGTCTTCAACCACAACATGGAAACCGTTCCGGGCAACTACCTGACGGTCCGCCCCGGTGCGCGCTACTTCCACTCCGTCCGCCTGCTGCAACGGGTGAAGGAACTGGACCCGACCATGTTCACCAAGTCCGGCATCATGGTCGGCCTTGGCGAAGAGCGCAACGAAGTGCTGCAGCTGATGGACGACCTCAGGACCGCCGACGTCGACTTCCTGACGATCGGACAGTACCTGCAGCCGACGCGCAAGCACCATAAGGTCGAGGCGTTCGTCACGCCCGAGGAGTTCAAGTCCTACGAGACCGTCGCCTACACCAAGGGCTTCCTGATGGTGTCGTCGAGCCCGCTGACGCGCTCGTCGCACCATGCCGGCGACGACTTTGCCCGCCTCAGGGCAGCGCGCGAAAAGAAGCTGGCGGCCGCCGAGTAAGGCGGAAACAGGCTCTCGAGAACGATTGGCTCCGGCGCTTGCGCCGGAGCTTTTGTTTTGGCGAAGCGCATCGGAGCGGCGACCGGCGCGCTCGCGCAAAGCTTGCGTCCTTCAGGCGGATCGCCTAACGGCTGTTCCTGGGAGGGGCGCCGATGCCGCGATACATCAGCAATGGAGAAGAGGCGGCGTTGCATCTCAAGAGCGCGCAACGCATCCTGGTGGTCGGCTGTTCCGGCAGCGGCAAGAGCACGCTTTCCCGTCAACTCTCCGAACGGTTCGGCCTGCCGCATCTGCCGATGGACCGGGAGTTCTTTTGGCTGCCTGGATGGCGACTGCGCCCGCGCCTGGAAATGCTGGCGTTGATCTCGAAGGCGGCCGCCGGCGAGCGTTGGATCATGGATGGTACGAGCCCGAAGACGCTGCCGCTCCGCCTGCCGCGCACCGACGTGGTGATCTGGATGCGGCTCCCGCGCTGGGTGTCGTTGCGTGGCGTGTTGCTGCGTTGGTTCGCCTATTGGAGAAAGACCCGCCCGGACATGGCTGACGATTGCCCGGAGAAGGTCGACCTCGATTTTCTGCGCTACATTTGGAACTTCGAACGCCGGGATGCCGTCGAGATCGACACCCAACTCGCCTCTTACGCGAACCTGCCGGTGCTGGTGTTGAAATCGCACGCGGAAACGGCATTGTTGCTCAACGCATGCTCGACCGGAGCTCGGTCGCAGATCTTCCGTGTCGATTAGAGGCTATTGATGCACAGGACCTTTGCCGTCGCCATTCTCTTGAATGCGCTTGCGTTGATGTCTCCGGCCGCGGCCGAAACCATCAGGCTTCACGTAGAAAGTGGTGCCATCGTCGGTATCAAGGATCGGCATAGCGGAAGGCTGGAGGTCTATCTGACCGAGCAAAGCGCGCAAGACCTTTGGGTGTTTACGGGGCGCCACGTCGGAAAGACGGTCGAGATCCTGGTCGATGGTGAGGTGATAGCCTCGCCTATCATCCGCGACGCTATTATGGGACCGAGTATGCCGATTCCGAATTCCAAGACCGATGCGGAGAGGCGAGAGACGATTGCGCGTCTAACGGAAGGCTCCATGGCGCTGGAACTTCGCCTGAGCGCCGAATAGTGACCCCCGCCGGAACCAGCTGGCCCGCGCACCGTGAGCGGCCGATTGCCGCCCGTTGGGTGAAATCGCGAGACCAAGCCCACTCGCACCTTGATCTTCTCTGTCCGCCCACTTAACTCGAAACCATGCCGCATTTCGAAACCAACCATGTCGTCAAGCACACCGCAGACCAGATGTTCGACCTCGTTGCCGACGTCGAACACTATCCGCAGTTCCTGCCGCTCTGCGAAGCGCTGACGGTGCGCTCTCGCAAGGAGCGCGATGGCAAGGTTCTGCTGCTTGCCGATATGACCGTCGGCTACAAGGCGATCCGCGAGACCTTCACGACACAGGTGCTGTTGAACAAGGCCGAGCGTGCAATCGACGTCAAATACATCGACGGGCCGTTCAAATATCTCGACAATCGCTGGAAGTTCGATCCGGCAGGCGAGGACCAGTCAGCCGTGCATTTCTACATCGACTACGAGTTCAAGAGCCGCATTCTCGGCGCGCTGATGGGTTCGATGTTCGATCGGGCCTTCCGCATGTTCTCGGACGCCTTCGAAAAGCGCGCCGACAGCATTTATGCGGCCTGAGCGATCTGCGTGAGCAGATCGAGTGCGGTGCGGATGGTCGCAAGCCTTATTTTGCCGCGGCCGATATCGCCATAACGCATCTCCCGATGCAGCATCGCACCGTTTCGCCCTGCGGCGGCGAGGTGCACGAGCCCGACAGGCTTTTCAACCGAACCACCGCTCGGCCCGGCAATGCCGGTGACGGCCACGGCGAAGTCAGCCGCCGAATGCGAGACTGCACCGCGGGCCATCTCGATCGCCGTCTGCCGCGAGACGGCGCCATGGGCGACGAGCGTCGTCGTCTCGACGCCGAGCATCGCGACTTTCGCCTCGTTGGAATAGGTGACGAAGCCGCGGTCGACGACCGCGGACGAGCCTGAGACCTCGGTCAGCGCCCCGGCGATCAGGCCGCCGGTGCAGGATTCGGCCGTTGCCACCTTGAGGCCATGTGCCGTGAACTGAGCGATGATCTCACCGGCTTTGACTTCGATATCGGCCGGCCACATCACGAAAGGTTCCCGTAGACGACCGTGGCGGTGGCGATGGCGGCAATGCCTTCATCGCGTCCGACAAAGCCGAGACGCTCGTTGGTCGTTGCCTTCACCGAGCAGCGGTCAAGCGAAATCCCCAGCATGTCTGCAAGGTTCTCGCGCATCGTCAGGCGATGCGGGCCGACCTTCGGTGCCTCGGCAATCAGCGAGACATCGGCATTGGTGATGATGCCGCCGCGCTCGCGCACGATCCGCGCCGCATGCTCCAGGAAGATGCGCGACGGCGCGCCCTTCCATTGCGGGTCGGACGGCGGGAAATGGTCGCCGATGTCACCGGCGCCGCAGGTTGCAAGCAGCGCGTCCGTCAGCGCATGCAGCGCCACGTCGGCGTCCGAGTGGCCGGAGAGCTTCTTGGTGTGCGCAATGAAGACGCCGCAGAGCGTCACGCCATCGCCCTCGACGAGCTGGTGCACGTCGTAGCCGTTGCCCGTGCGCACATCGGGCAGGGCGGTGCGCTTGAGTTTTTCGTCGGCCATGGCGATATCCCTTTTCAATGTCAGCTTGACGTTGTCGACAGCGCCTTCGACGAGTACGACCTTGAGGCCGGCCCATTCGGCAATCGACGCGTCGTCGGTAAAATCCGTGCGACCACTTCTGGCCGCGTCCCGATGCGCTGCAAGAATGGCCTGGAGATCGAAGGTCTGCGGCGTCTGCGCGCCGTAGAGGCCTTCGCGCGCCACGGTTTCCGTGACAATGCCATCCTTGCCCGCACGCTTCAGCGTATCCGCGACCGCGACCGCCGGTAACACGGCCTTCGTCTCGTCGTTGAGCGCAGCGGCACAACGGGACAGCAACGCGTGATCGGCAAAGGGGCGGACCGCGTCTTGGATCATCACACGGCGCGCGCCGATGTCGGCCAGGGCTTCGAGGCCCGCGAGCACCGATATCTGCCGGGTCGCGCCGCCGTGGACCACGATCACATCCTCGGCCACCGAGCGTTTGCGTGCGGCGTTGAACAGCGCCTCGTCGTCCGGATGGATGACGACGACGATCGGACCAGCGTCCGGCCATGTCGCGAAAGTGTCAAGCGTATGGGCGATAACGGGGCGGTCGCCGATGGTTCGGTATTGCTTCGGACCCTCGGCGGATTGCCCGGCGCGCTCGCCGCGCCCCGCCGCAACGATAACCACGCCGCACTTGAGCTGTTCTTGAGGCTGCATTTTCTGTATGAGGTCCCGCATTCGCCGATCTTCGCCGTGATGTACCGCGAAGGGTCGTGCTTTGCCAGCCGAGCTTAGAATTTTGCGCGCCGCGCCGAAATCGCTTGGCAAGTCCGAGAACAATGTCTAAAAATAGTGCAGGAACAACATGTGCCTGAAAGATATGCATTTGCCAATTCCGGCTCTTTCGTCTCCGCTTCGCATCGGACCCATCGAAATCCGCAACCGGGTTGCGCTCGCGCCCATGTCCGGCGTCACCGATCTCCCATTCCGGCGGCTTGCCTGGCGCTTCGGCGCGGGTTTCGTCGTGACCGAAATGGTTGCGAGCCGTGAACTGGTCGGCAATGCCCAGGAATCCTGGGCGCGACTGAAGAACTCCGGGATCAAGCCGCACATCGTCCAGTTGGCAGGCCGCGAGGCGCACTGGATGGCGGAAGCGGCGAAGATCGCCGCCGACAATGGCGCCGATATCATCGACATCAACATGGGGTGCCCGGCGAAGAAGGTGACGGGCGGCTATTCCGGCTCGGCCCTGATGCGCGATCCCGATCACGCGCTGTCGCTGGTCGAGGCAACCGTCAACGCCGTCGACCTGCCGGTGACGCTGAAGATGCGGCTCGGCTGGGACGAAACCTCGATCAACGCTCCGCTGATTGCCAGGCGTGCCGAAGACGCGGGCGTCAAGGCGATCACCGTGCACGGCCGCACCCGCATGCAATTCTACAACGGCAAGGCGGATTGGGATGCCATTCGCCCGGTTCGGGAGGTCATTTCCGTGCCGCTGGTTGCCAACGGCGATGTCGAGACGGTCGCCGACGCCGAAGAGATTCTCCGCCGCTCGGGCGCCGACGCCGTCATGGCCGGCCGCTCTTCGCAGGGACGCCCATGGCACGTCGGTTTTCTTGCCGGGGCCGTCAAGCATCCGTCGCCGGTGGAGGTCGCCGATATCTTTGCGGAGCACTACGAGATGATGCTCGAATTCTATGGTGTCGAGATTGGCCTCCGTCATGCCCGCAAGCATGTCGCCTGGTACCTCGATCATGCCGCCCCCGACATGGCGGGAACGGAAAAGGCAGCGATCCTGACGTCGACCGATGTCCGCTTCGTCCGCGACAGGGCGCGTGCAGCGATGCTCGACGCAGCGCCGGGCAAGCCGGAAGGCGAGGCGGTCGCAGAAGGAATTGCGGCATGACCGAGAAACCGAGCTTGCCCGACGCGGTCGCCAACGGTCTGTCGATGGCCGTTCTCAATGCCATCCAGAACCCGGTGATCATGGTCGATGCCAAGGGCCTCGTCGCCTTCGCCAACTGGGAGGCCGAATCGTTTTTCGGGGCCAGCGCCAACCACCTGGCGCGCCATGACATCAGCGCCTTCATTCCCTTTGGTAGCCCGCTTCTGACCCTGATCGAGCAGGTGCGCGAGCGCAAGGCGCCGGTCAACGAGTATCGTGTCGACCTCAGTTCGCCGCGCCTCGGCGCCGACAAGCTCGTCGATCTCTACGTTGCGCCCGTTCTTTCCGAGCCGGGCGCGGTCGTCGTCGTCTTCCAGGAGCGGTCGATGGCCGACAAGATCGACCGGCAGTTGACGCACCGCGGTGCGGCCCGTTCGGTGACCGGTCTGGCCTCGATGCTGGCGCACGAAATCAAGAACCCGCTCTCGGGCATCCGCGGTGCGGCGCAATTGCTGGAGACCTCCGCCAACGACGAGGATCGGGCGCTGACGCGTCTGATCTGCGACGAGACCGACCGCATCGTTTCGCTGGTCGATCGCATGGAGGTGTTTTCCGACGAGCGTCCCGTCGATCGCGTGCCGCTCAATATCCATTCGGTGCTCGACCACGTGAAGGCAATCGCCAAGGCCGGCTTCGCCCGCCACATCAAATTCGCGGAGCACTACGATCCGTCGCTGCCGCCCGTCTATGCCAATCGCGATCAACTGGTTCAGGTGTTCCTGAACCTTATCAAGAATGCGGCCGAAGCGATCGGCGATCGCGGCGACGGCGAAATCCTGCTGACGACGGCCTACCGGCCGGGCATCCGTCTGTCGGTCGCCGGGACGCGCGAGAAGATCTCTCTGCCGCTGGAATTCTGCGTGCACGACAATGGGCCGGGCGTGCCCTCCGACCTGCTGCCGCTGCTCTTTGATCCCTTCATCACCACCAAGACCAAC
The DNA here is from genome assembly GCF_002007205.1 of Ensifer adhaerens. GTDB lineage: Bacteria > Pseudomonadota > Alphaproteobacteria > Rhizobiales > Rhizobiaceae > Ensifer > Ensifer adhaerens_D. The sequence goes on along the minus strand of NZ_LAZS01000005.1, from coordinate 1,290,254 downwards.
GGTTCCGGCCTCGGTCTCGCCCTGGTTGCCAAGATCATCGGCGGCCACGGCGGGATCGTCGAATGCGACAGCCAGCAGAACCGCACCACCTTCCGCGTGCTGATGCCTGCCTCCAAGGGCGTGGCCGCGGATGACGACGACATGCCGATGACAAAAGGAAACCTTGCATGACCGGTGCCACGATCCTCGTCGCGGATGACGACGCCGCCATTCGCACCGTGCTGAACCAGGCGCTGAGCCGCGCCGGCTACGATGTCCGCATCACCTCCAATGCGGCGACGCTGTGGCGCTGGATTGCGGCGGGCGATGGCGATCTGGTTGTAACCGACGTGGTGATGCCGGACGAGAACGCGTTTGATCTTCTGCCGCGCATCAAGAAGGCGCGACCCGACCTGCCGGTGCTGGTCATGAGTGCCCAGAACACGTTCATGACAGCGATCAAGGCGTCGGAGAAGGGCGCCTACGACTACCTGCCGAAACCTTTCGACCTCACCGAACTGATCGGCATTATCGGCCGGGCGCTGTCGGAACCCAAGCGCCGGCCGGCGAAGCTCGACGACGATACCCAGGACGGCATGCCGCTGGTCGGCCGCTCGGCAGCGATGCAGGAAATCTACCGGGTGCTGGCGCGCCTCATGCAGACGGATCTGACGCTGATGATCACCGGCGAGTCCGGCACCGGCAAGGAGCTCGTCGCCCGCGCGCTGCACGACTATGGCAAACGCCGCAACGGTCCCTTCGTCGCCATCAACATGGCGGCGATCCCGCGCGACCTGATCGAATCGGAGCTGTTCGGCCACGAGAAGGGCGCCTTTACCGGCGCGCAGATGCGCTCGACCGGGCGTTTCGAGCAGGCCGAAGGCGGTACGCTCTTCCTCGACGAGATCGGCGACATGCCGATGGACGCACAGACGCGCCTGCTGCGCGTGTTGCAGCAGGGAGAATACACGACCGTCGGCGGACGCACGCCGATCCGCTCCGACGTGCGCATCGTCGCGGCGACCAACAAGGACCTGAAACAGTCGATCAACCAGGGCCTGTTCCGCGAAGACCTCTATTACCGCCTGAACGTCGTGCCGCTGCGGCTGCCGCCGCTGCGTGACCGGGCGGAGGATATTCCCGATCTCGTGCGCCACTTCGTCCAGCAGGCGGAAAAGGAAGGCTTGGACGTCAAGCGCTTCGACCATGAGGCGCTGGAACTGATGAAGGCGCATCCTTGGCCCGGCAATGTGCGCGAGCTGGAAAACCTCGTACGGCGCCTGACCGCACTTTATCCACAGGATGTGATCAGCCGCGAAATCATCGAAAACGAGCTTCGCTCCGAGATCCCGGACAGCCCGATCGAGAAGGCGGCGGCGCGGCCGGGCTCACTGACGATTTCGCAAGCGGTCGAAGAAAACATGCGCCAGTACTTCGCAAGCTTCGGCGATGCCTTGCCCCCGGCGGGCCTTTACGATCGAGTGCTCGCGGAAATGGAGTATCCGCTGATTCTCGCGGCGCTGACCGCCACCCGCGGTAACCAGATCAAGGCGGCCGATCTGCTCGGCCTCAACCGCAACACGCTGCGCAAGAAGATCCGCGAACTCGGCGTTTCGGTGTATCGCAGCTCACGCAGCGCTTGACTTGGTCACAGCCACCGTTGCATTTTCGCCACAATGCGTTGCTTGAACGTGTGATGGCCGACGAATCGTGCGTCGTCGCCGTCCCCTTCAATCGATTTGACCTGATCGATCTGGTCTGGGGACACGAACGCGACGGCCCATTTGGGTGGTGAGGTCAGCCTTTGACCAGAGAATGCAAGCAAGTGATGCCGTCGCCGGCTGGCGGCGGTTGGGGGAACGCTTTTCATGGTGGACGCAATGGCCTTGCCGCTGGGCACAGATGAGGGACTGGCGGCGCAGGATCGCCGTGCGTCCTTTGCCCTGCCGGGGCTGATGCTGGCAACCGGCGCGCTGATTTGCGCGACCGTCTCCCTGCTCGTGCTTCTCGGCTTGACGCCGATCCGGCTTGAGAGAAACGTCGTCATCGCCTGTGCGGCGATCAACAGTCTCTTCGTCGTCGGTCTCATCTATCTGATTGCCCGTGAAATCCTGCGTCTCCTGCGCGCCCGCCACAAGGGTCGCGCGGCCGCCCGGCTGCACGTGCGCATCGTCGCGCTGTTTTCGATCGTGGCGATCACGCCCGCGGTGCTCGTCGCGATCTTCGCCAGCATCACGCTCGATGTCGGCCTCGACCGCTGGTTTTCGCTCAGAACCCAGGCGATCGTGCGTTCCTCGATCAATGTGGCGCAGGCCTATGTGCTCGAAAATGCGAGCTACCTGCAGGGCCAGACCGTGTCGATGGCCAACGACCTCGAGCGCAACCGCCAACTCTACAGCCTCGACCGCACCGGTTTTGCCGAGCTGATGACCCGCCAGGCGCGGGGACGCGGCATGCTTGGCGCCTTTCTCGTGCGCGCCGACGGCAGCGCCATCGTCCAGGCCAACATCTCGACCGACCGGCCCTTGCCGGCCATCCCCCCGGACGCACTGAAGAGCTCCGTCTCCGGCCAGCCGACCCTGATCCCGCCGGGGATTACCAACCTTGTCGGCGCCGTCATACCGCTCGACGACATTCCGGGTACCTTCCTCTACACGGTTCGCAACGTCGATCCGGAGGTGATGCGGTCGCTCAGGCTGATGGAGGAGAACACCGCCGAGTACAAGATGCTCGAGGCGGGGCGAACCTTCACGCAGATTGCCTTCGGCGTCCTCTATATCGGCTTCGCGCTTATCGTTCTGCTTGCGGCGATCTGGACCGCGATCGCGGTCGCCGACCGGATTGTCCGGCCCATCCGGCAGTTGATAGGTGCTGCCGACAGCGTTGCCTCCGGCAATCTCGATGTCGTCGTGCCGGTGCGCGCCGTCGATGGCGACGTCGGTAACCTGTCGCGAACCTTCAACAAGATGGTTTCGGAGATCCGCAGCCAGCAGGAGCAGATCCTGGAGGCCAAGGACGAAGTCGACCATCGCCGCCGCTTCATCGAGGCGGTTCTGTCGGGCGTCACCGCTGCCGTCATCGGCGTCGGGCGTGATCGCCAGATCACCATCGCCAATCCGTCGTCCGAAGAATTCCTGAAGAAGGCAGCACCCGATCTTCTGGGCGCCGATCTGCGACAGGTCGCGCCCGAGATCGAGGACGTGCTGGTCGAGGCCGAAGGTCGCCATCGCAACGATTTCCGCAAGCAGATCAACGTCATGCGCGGCGGAACCGAGCGGACCTTGAATGTTCAGGTGACGCGGGAAGAGGGTGGCGAGGCGAACGAATCCTACGTCATCACCATCGATGACATCACCGATCTCGTCATCGCCCAGCGCTCCACCGCCTGGGCGGATGTGGCCCGCCGCATCGCCCACGAGATCAAGAACCCGCTGACGCCGATCCAGCTTTCCGCCGAACGCCTGAAGCGGCGATACGGCAAACAGATCAACCAGGAAGACAAGGCCGTCTTCGACCAGTGCACGGACACCATCGTTCGCCAGGTGGAAGACATCGGCCGCATGGTGGACGAGTTCTCGGCCTTCGCGCGGATGCCAAAACCGACCAAGGAGCGGGCGGATCTTCGCGCGATCCTGAAGGATGCGGTGTTCCTGCGCGAGATGGGCAACAACCACATCAACTTCGTACGCGATCTCGGCGAGGAGCCGCTTGAAGGCCAGTTCGACGGGCGCATGCTCGGCCAGGCCTTCGGCAACATCGTCAAGAATGCGGTGGAATCGATCGAGGCGGTGCCGGCGGACGCGGTCCGCGGCCAGCCGATGGTCGTGGCGCGTGCGCGAACCGATGCGGCGACCGGCCTGTTCGTCGTCGACATCATCGACAACGGCAAGGGCCTGCCCACGGAAAATCGGCACCGCATTCTGGAGCCATACATGACGATGCGCGAGAAGGGCACGGGCCTGGGTCTCGCCATCGTCAAGAAAATCATCGAGGACCATGGCGGACAATTGGAATTGCACGACGCGCCTGCCGAATACGACGGCGGTGTCGGGGCGATGATCCGCGTGATCCTGCCGCCTGCCGGAGAAACCGGGGGCGAAGACAGTTTGAAGGATAAGGGTGCGAGCGATGGCCGCTGATATTCTGGTTGTGGACGATGAGGAAGATATCCGCGAGATCGTGTCGGGTATTCTGTCTGACGAGGGGCACGAAACGCGCACCGCCTTCGACAGCGACAGCGCGCTGGCGGCGATCAGTGATCGTGTCCCGCGGCTGGTCTTCCTCGACATCTGGATGCAGGGAAGCCGCCTCGACGGCCTGGCGCTGCTCGACGAGATCAAGGGGCGCCACCCGGATCTTCCCGTCGTCATGATTTCCGGCCACGGCAACATCGAAACCGCCGTCAACGCCATCAAGCGCGGCGCCTATGACTTCATCGAGAAGCCCTTCAAGGCAGACCGCTTGATCCTGATTGCCGAGCGGGCGCTGGAAAACTCCAAGCTCAAGCGCGAAGTCTCGGAGTTGAAGAAGAAGTCCGGCGATCCGGTCGAACTGATCGGCACCTCCGTCGCCGTCTCGCAGCTTCGCCAGACGGTCGAAAAGGTCGCGCCGACCAACAGCCGCATCATGATCCAGGGCCCCTCCGGCTCCGGCAAGGAACTGGTCGCGCGCATGATCCACCGCAAGTCGACGCGGTCCGCCGGCCCCTTCGTGGCGCTGAACGCGGCGGCGATCACGCCGGACCGGATGGAGATCGCGCTCTTCGGAACCGAGGGCACGCCCGGCCAACCGCGCCGTACCGGCGCGCTCGAGGAAGCCCATGGCGGCATTCTCTATCTCGACGAGATCGGCGAGATGCCGCGCGAGACGCAGAACAAGATCCTGCGCGTGCTCGTCGACCAGCAGTTCGAGCGCGTCGGCGGTACCAAACGCGTGAAGGTCGATGTCCGCATCATCTCGTCCACCGCCTACAACCTCGAAAACATGATCTCCGAGGGCCTGTTCCGCGAAGACCTTTTCCACCGGCTCGCCGTCATTCCGGTCCGAGTGCCAGCACTTGCCGAGCGGCGCGAGGACATTCCGTTCCTCGTCGACATGTTCATGCGCCAGGTCAGCGAGCAGGCGGGCATCCGCCCGCGCAAGATCGGTGACGACGCTCTGGCGGTGCTTCAGGCGCATGACTGGCCGGGCAACATCCGCCAGCTTCGCAACAACATCGAGCGCCTGATGATTCTTGCCCGCAGCGACGGTCCGGATACGCCGATCTCGGCGGACATGCTGCCGACCGAAGTGGGCGATACCCTGCCGAAGATCTCGGCTCAGGGCGATCAGCACATTATGACCTTGCCGCTGCGCGAGGCTCGCGAAATGTTTGAACGTGATTATCTGATCGCGCAGATCAACCGATTCGGCGGCAACATTTCGCGCACGGCGGAATTTGTCGGCATGGAGCGGTCGGCGCTGCATCGAAAGCTGAAGTCGTTGGGCGTCTGAACCGGATTTTCCGGCCAACGGCCCGCGCTCGCATGTGAAAGAACGACATGAAGGTAGTCATTTGTGGCGCGGGGCAGGTCGGATACGGCATTGCCGAGCGGCTGGCACAGGAAGACAACGACGTTTCGGTGATCGACACCTCGGCGGCGCTGATCGCCAACATCACAGAGAGCCTCGACGTGCGCGGCTATGTCGGCCACGGCGCACATCCGGACGTGCTGGCCAAGGCCGGCGCCGACCAGGCCGACATGCTGATTGCGGTCACGCTGTCCGACGAAGTCAACATCGTCGCCTGTGAAGTCGCCCACGCGATCTTCAACGTTCCGACGAAGGTCGCGCGCATCCGGGCACAGAGCTACCTCGCACCCGAATATGCGAACCTGTTTTCGCGCGAGAACGTGCCGATCGACGTCACGATCTCGCCCGAAGTCGAGGTCGGGCGGCTGGTGCTGCGGCGCATTTCCTTTCCCGGCGCGATCGACGTCGTGCGTTTTGCCGACGACCGCATCGCCATGGTCGCCTTCGAGTGCCTGGAAGACTGCCCGGTCGTCGGCACGCCGCTGCAGCAGTTGAGCGAACTGTTTCCTGACTTGCTTGCCACCGTCACCGGCATTTTCCGCAATGGCAAGGTGATGGTGCCGCATTCCGACGATCAGTTGCAGGCGGGCGATATCGCCTATGTCGTCTGCGATCGGGATCATGCGCGGCGCACGCTGGCGCTCTTCGGCCACGAGGAGCAGGAGGCGCGGCGCATCATCATTTTCGGCGGCGGCAATGTCGGCTATTTCGTTGCCAAGACGATCGAGGAACACCAGCCGCGGACGCGGGTGAAGCTGATCGAGAGCGATCGCGACCGCGCGGTGATGATGGCGGACAAGCTGAGCAGTACGGTGGTTCTCAACGGCTCGGCCATGGACCAGCGGATCCTCGCCCAGGCTGACGTTCAGGATGCGGATCTCGTTGTGGCGCTCACCAACAACGACCAGATCAACATCCTCGGCAGCATGATGGCGAAGCACCTGGGTGCAAAGTCCACGCTCGTCCTCATCAACGAGCCGTCCTATCAGGATTTTGCCGCGACCGCCGGCGTCGATGCCTATGTGAACCCGCGCGCCGTCACGATCTCGCGCGTCCTGCAGCATGTGCGCAAGGGGCGCATTCGCTCTGTTTATGCTGTGCAGAAGGGCATGGCCGAGGTCATCGAGGCCGAGGCGCTGGAGACGTCGCCGCTCGTCGGCAAGGCGCTGCGCGATCTCGAACTTCCCGATGGCATCCGCATAGGTGCGCTCTATCGCGACAAGACGTTCATTCGTCCTGACGGCGCCACCCGGATCAAGGCGAAAGACCGTGTCGTGCTCTTCGCCACGGCCGACGCCGTGCGCCACGTCGAGCAGCTTTTCCGCGTCAGCATCCAGTATTTCTAAGGTCGGGACCATGCCCAGAATTGCCTATGTCAACGGCGCCTACGTGCCGCACGGAGACGCCGGCGTCCATATCGAGGACCGCGGCTACCAGTTTGCCGATGGCGTCTACGAGGTCTGCGAAGTGCGTCACGGCTACATCGTCGATCTCACGCGCCATCTTGATCGCCTCGACCGGTCGCTCAGCGAGCTGCGCATCGACTGGCCGATGAACAGGGCAGCGCTCGTCCATGTCATCCGCGAGGTTATCCGGCGCAACCGGGTGAGGAATGGTCTGTTCTATCTGCAGGTCACGCGCGGCGTGGCGCGCCGGGATCATGTGTTTCCGGCCAAGGGAACGATGCCGACTGTTGTCGTGACGGCAAAGCGCACCGATGCCGAGGCCATCGCCAGGAAGGCGACCCATGGAATTGCGGCGATCACCGTGGCGGAGAACCGCTGGGACCGGGTCGATATCAAGTCGGTCGGGCTTCTGCCCAACGTGCTCGCGCGCCAGAAGGCCAAGGAGGAAGGCGCGCAGGAGGCGATCTTCGTCGACGCCGACGGCACCGTGAAGGAGGGGGCAGCCACCAATGTCTGGATCGTCGATCGCGACGGAAACCTGCGCACGCGGCCGGCCGAGCATGGAATTCTGCGCGGGGTAACCCGCACGACACTGATGGATGTCGCAGCACCGCTGGGGCTCAAAATCGAGGAGAGGGCGTTTTCGGTAGACGAGATGCTCGCAGCGCGCGAAGTCTTCATCACGGCCGCCACCAGCATCTGTTTCCCCGTCATTTCGGTCGACGGCAGGCCGATCGGCAACGGTCATCCGGGAAGCATAGCACAGAATATTCGTGAAGCCTTTTTCGGCGTTGCGGAAAAGACATTGATTTGATACCAAACTCTGACGGGGTGTCGGGGAAGGTACTTGTGGCACCTCGGATTGCAGAATTTGACAAAAATGCACCGGCGCGAAACGCCGGCAAATAAGAAAGAAGCGGCGCGATGGCGGAACGTTCTCAAAACTTGCAGGATCTCTTTCTCAATACGGTCCGCAAGCAAAAGATTTCCTTGACAATTTTTCTCATCAACGGCGTCAAGCTCACCGGCGTTGTGACCTCGTTCGACAACTTCTGCGTCCTGCTGCGTCGCGATGGCCACTCGCAATTGGTCTACAAGCACGCGATCTCGACCATCATGCCCGGCCAGCCGCTGCAGATGTTCGAGAACGAAGAAGCCGCATCCTGACGGGACGTTAGGCACATTACCAAACGGGATTCAAAATCGTCGTCGATCATACCGGAGCTCGAGAAGCTCCGCGACGACATGCGCGCGGTCGTCATCGTCCCGGTCTTGAAGAAGACCGGGAGACAGTCCGCAGAGATTCTTGCCACGACGACGACACGCTCGGACGAAAGCCGCCTCGAAGAGGCGACCGGTCTGGCCATGGCGATCGATCTCGAGGTCGTGCACGGCGCCATCGTTCCGGTGTCGCAGCCGAAGCCCGGTACCTTGCTCGGCAGCGGCAAGATCGAGGAAATCGGACATATCCTCGTCGAGCTCGATGCCGGCCTCGTCATCGTCGACCATCCGCTGACGCCCGTGCAGCAGCGCAATCTTGAAAAGGAATGGAACGCCAAGGTCATTGACCGTACGGGCCTCATTCTCGAGATCTTCGGCCGCCGCGCCTCCACCAAGGAAGGCACGCTGCAGGTCGATCTCGCGCATCTCAACTATCAGAAGGGCCGGCTGGTTCGAAGCTGGACCCACCTTGAGCGCCAGCGCGGCGGTGGCGGCTTCATGGGCGGCCCCGGTGAAACCCAGATCGAAGCGGACCGTCGCTTGCTGCAGGATCGCATCGTCAAGCTCGAGCGCGAATTGGAGCAGGTGCGCCGCACCCGGCAATTGCACCGTTCCAAGCGCAAGAAGGTGCCGCACCCGATCGTCGCGCTCGTCGGCTACACCAACGCCGGCAAGTCGACGCTGTTCAATCGCATGACCGGGGCAGGGGTTCTGGCCGAGGACATGCTGTTTGCGACGCTCGATCCGACTCTTCGGCGGCTGAAGCTGCCGCATGGCCGTATGGTGATCCTGTCCGACACGGTCGGTTTCATTTCCGACCTGCCGACGCACTTGGTCGCCGCCTTCCGCGCGACGCTCGAAGAGGTGCTGGAGGCGGACCTGATCCTGCATGTGCGCGATCTCTCCGATCCGGACAACCAGGCGCAGGCAAGCGACGTGCTTCGCATTCTCGCCGATCTCGGCATCGACGAGAAGGAGGCCTCCGAGCGCCTGATCGAGGTCTGGAACAAGATCGACCGGCTCGACGCCGAATCGCGCGAGGCGCTGCAGGGCAAGGCGGCGACGTCGGAAAACACGGTCGCCGTTTCGGCGATATCGGGCGAAGGCGTCGATGGTCTGCTCGCGGAAATCGGCCGCCGCCTGTCCGGCGTGTTGACCGAATGCACCGTCGTTCTCGCCATCGACCAGTTGCAGCTTCTGCCCTGGATCTATCAGCACGCCATCGTTGATGGCCGCGAGGATCTGGAAGACGGACGCGTCAGCCTCGATCTTCGGCTCACCGAAAACGAGGCCTCCGATCTCGAGCGTCGGCTCGGGAACGGGCCGAAGCCCATCGCGGAAGACTGGTAGGCCGAAAACCGGCAGGCTTGCGCGTCTTGCTCGGATCCACACGCAGCCGGTTTGCTGGCTGCGTGCGGGGGTATCGTAAACATGCGTCCCGACGGCGTTAGCCGAGCTGCCGCTCGATCGCCTTTGCCGCCTGCCAAAGCTCTTCCATCCGCTCCAGCGTCGCTCCGTCGAGCGTCTCGCCGCCGGCTTCAAGCTCGCGCTCGATATGTGCGAACCGTCGACGGAATTTCGTGTTGGTGCCGCGCAGCGCCATCTCCGGGTCGGTGCCGACATGGCGGCCGATATTGACGACGGCGAAGATCAGGTCACCCAGTTCGTCGCTGACCTTGGCACGGTCCTTTTCGCGCAACGCCTGGCGCAATTCGCCGATCTCTTCCTCGATCTTGTCGAGTATAGGTTCGGGCTCCGACCAGTCGAAGCCGACTTTGGCCGCCCGTTCCTGTAGTTTCAGCGCCTCGATCAGGGCCGGAAACGAGCGCTGCACCGAGCCGAGATGGTTGGCGGCGGCGTCGGGAGCAAGACCGCGCTTGGCGCGTTTTTCCTGTCGCTCGGCCTTTTCGGCCTGCTTGATCTCATCCCATTGCAGCTTGACTGCCTCGGGCGTGTCGGCGTCGGATCGGGCAAAGACATGCGGATGGCGGCGGATCATCTTTCGCGTGACCGCCTCGACGACGTCGCCAAAGGCAAAGTCCCCGGCTTCCTCTGCCATCCGGGAGTGGAAGACCACCTGCAGCAGCAGGTCCCCGAGCTCGTCGCAAAGGTCGTGCATGTCGCTACGCTCGATGGCGTCGGCGACTTCATAGGCTTCCTCGATCGTATAGGGCTTGATCGTCTCGAAGGTCTGGACGATGTCCCAGGGGCAGCCGGTCTCTGGCTGGCGGAGCGCCGCCATGATGTCGAGCAGGCGCTTTATGTCGCGTGAAGGTTCCATGGATCTCAGTTCAGTGGAATGGCGTTTTCGTCCTTGCCCGACTGATAGCTGTCGGAAAGGCCCTGATAGCGGGCGCGGATACGGGCGTCCTGGGCGGCAAGGCGGTCACGAGTTTCGGGATCGGCGCCCTTCGAGAGAGCTGCGATCGAGGCCGAGTACCAGAAGGCATTGTCCTTGGCGTAGCCGCCCGGCTCCAGAAGGAAGACCTCTTTCAGGATCTTCAGGTCGTGCGGGATCGCGAACGAGTCGCGGGAATCCTCGTGGCTGAAGAAATAATAGAAATTGTCGAAACCGGCCCAGGTGATGGCCGAAAGGCACATGGAGCAGGGCTCGTGCGTCGACAGGAAGACGAGGTCGCGCGTATCCGGCTTTTCCGCCATCTCGTAGAAACGCTTTAGCGTGTGCACTTCGCCGTGCCAGAGCGGATTTTCCGTCTCGTTGTTGGTTTCGGCGAGCACCAGCGACAGGTCGGACTTGCGCAGGATCGCCGCGCCGAAGACCTTGTTGCCGGCGGCGACACCCTTTTCGGTAAGCGGCAGAATATCCTGCTCGATCACGGTCAAAAGCCGTTCGGCGAGTTCGGGTTTTGTCATGTCATAGGTCTCCGGCAAGTCAGTGACCGCATTTAACGGAGGTTCCCCATGCGGCGCAATGGCCGCGGAAAGAGCAGGTGTTGTGCAGGGCTCGGAGATATTTGCTCAAAATGATGCACCGCCGAGCAAAACAATACGGGACCGGAAAGGCATTGAAATTTCTGTTCCTTCAATTGTCGTGCCGCATGCGGGATATTCGCCGCAGCCTGTAGAAGGAACCGTTTGTCAGACCATGTCGCAGCAGCTCGCCGTTTTCCCCGCATTCTTTCGCGTCGCGCAAAAGCGCGTGGCGGTTTTCGGCAATGGCGACGAAGCCTTTGCCAAGGTGCGGCTGCTGCTGAACACCGAAGCGTCGATCGTCGTCTTCGCCGACGCGCCGGAAGCGGAGTTCGCACAATACCTTCGTGACCGTGGGATCGAACATGTCGCGGCCGCCTTCGCACCCGAGCAGCTCGACGGCGCCATTCTCGTTTTTGCCGCGACCGGCAATGCCGTCGAGGATCAGCGCATCGTCCTTGCAGCGCGTGAACGCAAGATCCCGGCAAATGCCGTCGACCAGCCCGACTTCTGCGACTTCTTCACGCCGGCGCTCGTGAACCGTGCCCCCGTTGCAGTCGCCATCGGGACCGAAGGGGCAGGACCCGTTCTGGCGCAGATGATCCGTGCGCAGATAGATCAGCTGCTGTCCCCCTCGCTCGGCGTCGTTGCTTCGCTTGCCGCGAGCTATCGCGAGGCCGTCGATCGCCTGGTGCCGCGCGGCGTTGCCCGCCGCATGTTCTGGCGCCGGTTTTTCCAGGGGCCGGTGGCAGACAAGGTCGCCGGCGGCGATCTGGCTGCTGCCCGCCGTGAGGCTTCGCGTCTGCTCGATGCGCCCGAGAAGGCGAGGGGCCATGTCTGGCTCGTCGGCGCCGGCCCGGGTGCCGAAGACCTGCTGACGCTGCGCGCCCAGCGCGTGATGATGGAGGCTGATGCGATCGTTTATGATGCGCTGGTGCCGCAGGCGATCGTCGATATGGGCCGCCGCGATGCCGAGCGCCTGTCTGTCGGCAAGCGCAAGGGCTGCCACACGAAGTCTCAAGGTGAGATCAACCAGCTGCTGGTGATGCTCGCTGCCGAAGGCAAGCGCGTCGTTCGTCTGAAGTCCGGCGATCCGCTGGTCTACGGCCGTGCCGGCGAAGAAATGGCGGCACTCCGCGAAGCCGGCATCAGCTATGACATCGTCCCCGGTATCACGTCCGCCTTCGCCGCTGCGGCCGATTTCGAACTGCCGCTGACGCTGCGCGGCGTTGCCTCCTCGCTGGTCTTCACGACAGGGCATGATCTGACTGGCGAAGTCCTGCCCGATTGGGCGCGCCTTGCCGTCTCCGGTGCCACGATTGCCGTCTACATGGGGCGCACGGTCGCCGCGTCGGTTGCCGGCCGCCTGATGGAGGCCGGCCTGCCGGCGGAAACGACCGTCGCCGTCATCGAGAATGCCAGCCGGGCGGACCGCCGCCTGTTGCACGGCACGCTGAAGGACCTGCCGGATCTCGAAAGCCGCAGCGAGCTTTCAGGCCCGGTCATGGTGATCATCGGCGACGCCGTTGCCGGCGCCAATTTCGAGCGCTCCGAGCCGCTCGTTGTCGGCAAGTCGCGCGCTGGCAAGAGAACGGTTGAAGTCGCCCCGGCGCACAACGAACAGATTTTGAATTGAGGAAGAGACGATGGTGAGCAAGGTATTGACGGCAAATCGGCTTTCGGACGGGATCTCCGTCTGGCTGGATGCTGCGGGCAACTGGGGCGAGTCGCTTCAGGATGCGTTCATTGCCCGCCACGCCGAGGCTGTGACGGCGCTTGAAGCCACGGGCAAACAGGCGTTCGATGACAACAAGGTCGTCGATGTGAATGTCGTCGATGTCGAAGAGGTCAACGGTACGCTTCGTCCGCTGCGCATGCGCGAACGCATCCGCGCCGAAGGGCCCTCGATCCCCTATGCTGCCGGCTACAATGGCCTTTCCGGCCCGAAACACGCTGCCTGAGGAACCGATACCCCATGTACCGCTACGATGAATTCGACCACGCCTTCGTTTCCTCCCGCGTCGAACAGTTCCGCGACCAGGTCGAGCGCCGCCTGAGCGGTGAGCTCGCCGAAGACGCCTTCAAGCCGCTTCGCCTGATGAACGGCGTCTACCTGCAGCTTCATGCCTATATGCTGCGCGTCGCCATTCCCTATGGCACGCTGTCGAGCCGCCAGATGCGCATGCTCGCCCATATCGCGCGCAAGTATGACCGCGGCTATGGCCACTTCACCACGCGCCAGAACATCCAGTACAACTGGCCGCGCCTTTCCGACACGCCGGATATCCTCAACGAACTGGCAAGCGTCGAGATGCATGCGCTGCAGACCTCGGGCAACTGCATTCGCAACGTCACGGCTGACCACTTCGCCGGCGCGGCCGCCGATGAGGTAGCCGATCCAAGGCCTTATGCCGAAATCCTCAGGCAATGGTCGAGCGTGCATCCGGAATTCTCGTTCCTGCCGCGCAAGTTCAAGATCGCCGTCACCGGCGCCGAGCGCGACCGCGCCGCGATCCAGGTTCACGATATCGGCCTGCACCTGAAGAAGGATGAGAACGGCCGCCTCGGCTTTGCCGTCTATGTTGGCGGTGGTCAGGGCCGCACGCCGATGATCGCCAAGAAAATCCGCGACTTCCTGCCGGAGGAGGACCTGCTGTCCTACACCACGGCGATCATGCGTGTGTACAACCTGCACGGCCGCCGCGACAACAAGTACAAGGCCCGCATCAAGATCCTCGTACACGAGACCGGCGCCGAAGAATTGTCGCGTCAGGTCGAAGTCGAGTTCGCGGCCCTCAAGGACACCGAGCTGAAGCTGCCGGAGACCGACATCCAGGCGATCTCCACCTATTTCGCGCCGCCGGCTCTCGACAACCGCGCCGAAGGCTGGGAGAGCCTGGCGCGCTGGAAGAAGACCGACAGCGAGTTTGCCCGCTGGGTGCAGCAGAACGTGCAACCGCACAAGCATCCGGATTACGGCATGGTGACGATCTCGCTGAAGCCGATCGGCGGCATTCCGGGTGACGCCAGCGACGCGCAGATGGACGCCGTTGCCGATATCGCCGAGGAATATGCCTTCGACGAGATCCGCGTCAGCCACGAACAGAACCTGATCCTGCCGCACGTGGCGCTGGCCGATCTTGAGCCGGTTTACCGCGCACTGGTCGCCGCCGGTCTCGCGACCGCCAATGCCGGCCTGATCACCGACATCATCGCCTGTCCCGGCCTGGACTACTGCGCGCTTGCCAATGCGCGCTCCATACCGGTGGCGCAGGAGATTTCGACCCGCTTCGGCTCGCCCGAGCGCCAGGCCGAGATTGGCGAGCTGAAGATCAAGATCTCCGGCTGCATCAATGCCTGCGGTCATCATCATGTCGGCCATATTGGCCTGCTCGGTGTCGAGAAGAAGGGTGCGGAACTCTATCAGATCACGCTCGGCGGCTCCGGCGACGAGAACACCTCGATCGGCGAGATCATCGGCCGCGGCTTCGAGCCGGAGAAGGTGACCGACGCCGTCGAGACCATCGTCGACACCTACTTGGGACTGCGCCGCGACGGTCAAGAGACGTTCCTCGAGGCCTATCGCCGCGTCGGCCCGCAACCCTTCAAGGATGCGCTCTACGGCAGCGCGCAGGAAGCTGCCTGAGGCGCTGAGGAACGGACATGACGAAAATCTGGAAGGAAACCGGCTTCGTGGGCGATGATCCCTGGGTCATCGAGACGGAGGAAACCAAGGCAGGCTCGAACGAGAAGGCGATCGTCGGTCTCGACGCCTTCCTCGCCAAGGTCGCAGACAGCGACGAAACCGGTCTCGGCGTGGTCATCACGCCGGCCGACGACGTGACGAAGCTTGCGCCGCACCTTGACCGCCTTGCGCTGGTTGCTGTCGCGTTCCCGGCGTTTAACGACGGCCGCGCCTTCAGCCATGCGTCGCTGCTGCGCTCGCGCCTTGGCTTCAGCGGCGAGGTGAGGGCGGTCGGCGACGTGCTGATCGACCAGATCCCGCTGATGCTGCGCTGTGGTGTCGAAAGCTTTGCCGTCAGCAACGCGACGGCGCTGAAGCGTCTTTCAGAAGGACGCCTGCCGGGCATTGCCGTGCACTACCAGCCGACCGCCAAGCCCTCGACCGACGCTAAATCCTATAGCTGGCGCCGGGTGTCATAGGGTAGAGTTGGCCGCGACAGTGTGAAGCACGCCGAAATCCCCAAAAGCGACTATATTTGGAAGAGATTTCCTTTCAACAAGGCGCAGCTTGGAATATCGGCTTATTGTTGATAGACAGGGTCATCATTTACAGGACTTGTAGCTAAGATGAATGCTCCGGCAAAAACGGAAGATTTCGCGATCCAGGCACCGGCAGGCGTCTACGTCGAGACGGTAACCAGCGTTGAACACTATACGGATCGGCTCTTCCGCTTCCGCATGACCCGCCCTGCCGAATTCCGCTTCCGCTCGGGCGAATTCGCGATGATCGGCCTGATGGTCGGCGACAAGCCGGTCTATCGCGCCTATTCGATCGCCAGCCCCGCCTGGGACGAAGAACTCGAGTTCTTCTCGATCAAGGTGCCGGATGGCCCGCTGACCTCGCACCTGCAAGGGATCAAGCCCGGCGACAAGGTGCTGATGCGCAAGAAGCCGACCGGCACGCTGGTGCTCGACGCGCTCGTTCCCGGCCGCCGGCTCTACATGTTCTCGACCGGCACCGGCATTGCGCCCTTCGCCAGCCTGATCCGCGATCCCGAGACCTATGAGAAATTCGAGGAAGTGATCCTCACCCACACCTGCCGCGATGTCGCCGAGCTGAAATACGGTTTCGATCTCGTCGAGGAAATCCGCAACCACGAATTTCTGAACGAGATCGTCGGCGACAAGTTGCGCCACTACGCGACGGTGACCCGCGAGGATTTCGCCTTCAAGGGACGAATCACCGACCTGATGGTCAACGGCAAGTTCTTCTCCGATCTCGGCCTGCCGCCGCTCGATCCGGCCGTCGATCGCGGCATGATCTGCGGCTCGACGGCGATGCTGAAGGACACCAAGGAAATCCTCGAGGCCGCCGGCCTGACGGAAGGCGCCAACAACAAGCCGGCTGAATTCGTGATCGAACGGGCCTTCGTCGGCTGATCGTTTTTTGTGCAGTTGAGGTTCGAAGGGCGTGCCTTGGGTGCGCCCTTCGTCATTTCTGGCTGAACGCCTGCTGAGCTATGCGCATGCGGTAGCCCCGCCTTTCCAATTCTGCGTACCGCCCGGCGTCTCCAAGAGCTATCGTGCTCCCGCAAATCTTCATAGCGTGCGCACGCAGCCATGCGAAAACAAGCGTACGCCGAACCAAGCCCGCGCCGTCCAGAATGAGCCTCGTGGGCCATTGCTGGGAGTGCCCGATGAGCCGAGTTCCGCAATCCGCCCTGGAAACCAGGATCCGCTGCAAGCCGTTGCGCGACCGCATCGCCACGCCGGAAGACGCGGCTGCGCTGATCAAGGACGGCATGACCATCGGCATGAGCGGTTTCACCAAGGCCGGCGACGCGAAGGCAGTGCCGCTTGCCATGGCCGAGCGGGCGGCCCGGGAGAAGTTTCGCATCACGCTGATGACCGGGGCTTCGCTTGGGCACGACATCGACAAGACGCTGACGGAAGCCGGCGTCCTTGCCAGGCGCCTACCGTTCCAGTCCGATCCGGTTCTGAGGGCCGCGATCAACCGCGGCGAGGTGATGTTCATCGACCAGCATCTTTCGGAAACCGTTGAGCAACTGCGG
Organism: Ensifer adhaerens; assembly: GCF_002007205.1. Classification (GTDB taxonomy): domain Bacteria; phylum Pseudomonadota; class Alphaproteobacteria; order Rhizobiales; family Rhizobiaceae; genus Ensifer; species Ensifer adhaerens_D. Next base: position 1,273,390 of record NZ_LAZS01000005.1, on the reverse strand, counting down.
ACCGGCCAGATCAGCCCGATCGACTATGCGGTGGTTGAGGCAGTGGCGATCACCGAGGATGGCGGCATCGTGCCGTCGACGTCGGTCGGCAATTCCGCAAGCTTCGCGATCCTGGCAAAGAAAGTGATCGTCGAGCTCAATCTCAGCCATAGCCCCGAGCTCGAGGGCCTGCACGATATCTATATTCCGGCGAAGCGCCCGAGCCGCACGCCGATCCCGGTCGTCGCCTGCGACAGCCGCGCGGGCTCGCCCTATATCCCCGTCGATCCCGAGAAGATCGTTGCGATCGTCGTCACCGAGAAGGAGGACAGCGCCGCACGCATCTCGCCACCGGATGTCGAGACCACGGCCATCGCCGGCCATCTGATCGGTTTCCTGCAGGAAGAGGTGCGTAAGGGGCGGCTCGACATGACGCTGAACCCGCTGCAGGCGGGCATCGGCGTGATCGCCAATTCGGTCCTGAGCGGCCTTGTCGACAGCCCGTTCCATGACCTGCGCATGTACAGCGAGGTGCTTCAGGACAGCACGATTGAGCTTTTCGAGGCCGGCAAGCTGAGCTTTGCCTCGGCCTCGTCGATGACGCTTTCCAGCGCCTGGGCTGATCGCGTGTTCCGCAACATCCGCGCCTACAAGGACAAGCTGGTGCTGCGGCCGCAGGAGGTGAGCAATCATCCGGAGATCATTCGGCGCCTCGGTGTCATCGGCATCAACACGGCGCTCGAATTCGATATTTACGGCAACGTCAACTCGACCCATGTCGGCGGTCCGACATGATGAACGGTATCGGCGGCTCCGGCGATTTCGCCCGCAACGCCTTCCTGTCGATCTTCGTCGCCAAGTCGGTTGCCAAGGGCGGGGCGATATCGTCTGTCGTGCCGATGGTGTCCCATGTCGACCACACGGAGCACGACGTCGATATTCTGGTGACCGAGCATGGTCTTGCAGATCTGCGCGGCCTGGCGCCGCGGGAGCGCGCACCCGTCATCATCGAAAACTGCTGCCACCCGGCCTATCGGGAGCTTTTGTCGGATTACTTCAATCGTGCGGTCGCCACCCGTGGCGGACAGACCCCGCATATTCTGGAAGAGGCTTTCGACTGGCATGTGCGCCGGCTGAAGACCGGCAGCATGATGCCGACGGCCTGAAGTGTGTTGAAGAAACAACTTTGAAAGCAATCGCTTGCCGTTGTTTCTTCTCGTGCAGGCAAGGTTTCTTCAGGCGTCTGATAGATAGCTCATCAGGTCCGCCATCGCGGCCGACGCGCCTTCAGCGTCGGCCCGCTCGATCGCATCGATCACCGTGACATGGCGGCGGACCGATCCGGCCATCTTTTCAGGCGAGGACGAAGCAAACCAGATGCGGCGCGCATGTGTCTGCAGCGGGGCAAGTGCTGCGGTCAGGAACCGGTTGGGGCAGGCTTCTTCCATCAGTTCGTCGAACACCTTGTCGGCGACGAGAAAGCCCCCCATGTCGCCCGCATCAAGACAGGCGGCCATCTCCGCACCGCAGGCTTTCATCGCGCTTCGCTCCTCGGCGCTTGCGTGCGTTGCGACGAGGGCGGCGGCAAGCGGCTCCAGCTTCTGGCGCGTCTGCATGACATGCACCTGGTCGTCCGGCCGGATCCGGGTGATTTGCAGGCCGACCCGTGGGCGGATCTCCATGAGGCCTTGCCAGGCCAATTTCTGGATCGCTTCGCGAACCGGTGTTCGTCCGAGACCGGCAAGTTCGATCAACTGTCGCTCGGTGACCAGGGCGCCGGGCTCGAGCTTCAACGTGACGATCAGGCGTTCGAGCGCGAGATAGGCGAGGTGAGCCTGGGACTGCGATGACATATCGTTCCTTTGGTTCTGATATATCAGTAACTTGCACAATTTTCGGCGGTGAGGCAAGCGCGCGGCGCCCCGCACCAGAGCAGGTCATGAGGGGATGCTCGCAGGCGCGGACGGAAAAATAAGCGTATGCTTAAAAAATACGGATTTCAAAGGCATGAATAAACGAACCTCACCGGCCGTTCCGATAGGAATCGTGTTGACGAACAGGGAGGTGCTTGCCACTCTCCCAAAAGGGCCGCGCGTGAAAGAGGCGCGAGGGCCGTTGTGGCACAGAGCTTGGTTGCATGTTTCCTTGGTCGGCTGAGATCGAAGGCAACGGGCAGAAGGTGAAGGGCAACAACCGTCAGCCATCGGCGTTGAGGGGCGCAAGGTGCAAGTGGGCGCGTTTCTGGTCTGGTCGTTGATGGCATTTGCGGCGCTGCTGGCCGTGCCGGCGGTCAGTCACACCAATGCATTGACGACGTTCTCGCTGATGGCCTCGTCGGCCGCCTTCGTCGGCATGGCGATTGCTCAGTTCATGGCCGCTCGTCCGCCCTTCGTCGAAGGCCTGTTCGGCGGGCTTGATCGCGTCTATCATTTTCATCGCAGGATCGGCATCTCGGTTCTGGTCCTCATCCTCATCCATTATTTCCTGAAGCCCGATTTCAAGGGCCTGGCGCTGACGAGCGGTCTGAACGAACTCGCTGCGTCCGCCGGAAAATACGCCTTCTACGCTTTCGTCGCTTTGCTCGTTCTCAGCATCGTCAAGGTCATCCCGCGCACGAAGATCGAGATTCCCTACCATCTTTGGCGCTACACGCACCGCTTCATCGGTCTGCTCTTCATGATGGTCGCCTTCCATCAGATGTTCATCAAGCGCCCCTATGACGGCACCGCGCTGCTGGCAGTCTACCTCAACGCCTTCGCGGCCCTTGGCATCCTGAGCTACGCCTATACACAGCTTCTGCCCTGGTTGCGCACGCGCAGCTATGAGGTCTTCGATGTGGCGCGGGAGGATGGGGCGACGGTGATTGCGGCGCGGCCGTTGCGGCGTGCCTTGCGTGCCAGGCCGGGGCAGTTCGGTTTTCTGCGCGTGCTGAAGCCGGGCCTGCGCGAGCCGCACCCGTTCACGATCGCGGGTATCGAGCCCGACGGGGTCGTGCGCTTCGCGATCAAGCCGCTTGGCGATTACACCCAGGCGCTTCGGGACAATATCGCGGTCGGTGACCGGTTGAAGCTTGAGGGCGGTTATGGCCGCTTCAACCATCGCCGCGGCGGCAAGAAGCAGATCTGGCTTGCCGGCGGCATCGGCGTCACGCCGTTCCTGGCGATGGCGCGGCATCTGAAGGGCGACGAGGGGCAGGACATCCACATGGTCTATTGCGTGCGCGACCGGCGCGAGGCGATCGGCCTGGAGACCTTCGAGGGGCAGGCCGGAAGGCTCGGCAACTTCACTTTTGTCCTGCACGACAGTTCCGTGGACGGACGACTGGATGCGGCCAATCTGGTGAGCCGCAGCGCGATCGATCCGGCCGACGCCGATCTCTGGTTTTGCGGCCCGCCACCCCTCAGGGAAGCGATCGTCAAGGGCTTGAAAGATCTTGGCAAGCGACCGAAACGGGTCGAGTTCGAGCGATTTCAGTTTCGATAAGGCAGCAGATTTCAGTAACGATTCTATTGTTTTAGGGAGTAGGTTTCATGTGCGGTCTGCAGAGAAAGCGAGAAGGCGTCTCGCCATTGTCCGGTCTTGGCCGCGGATATTGGGCCGTTTCGTTCGCGGCGCTAGTCACAGTCTTGCTCTGTCCCGCTAGTGCCTCGGCGCGCGATGCCTTCTCTGAGGATGCCTTCTCCACCTACAAGGCCAATGTCGACAACGGCAAATACATGTTCAACGCCGCAGGCTGCGGCGCCTGTCACGGATCCGGTGACAATACGGAACTGCTGTCCGGCGGCATGCAGATGAACACGGCGATCGGCACCTTCTATGCGCCGAACATTTCGCCGCACGCCAATGGCATCGGCGGCTGGACCAATGCGCAGTTTCTGAATGCGGTTCTGGTCGGCCTCGATCGGGAGGGCAACAACCTCTACCCGGTCATGCCCTACACCTCCTATGGCGGGATGAAGCCGGAGGATGCGCTCGACATCAAGGCCTATATCGAGACGCTGCCGCAGACGGATGCGGCATCGAAGGAGCATGAGATCGCGTTCCCCTTCAGCCGGCAGACGACGATCACGCTCTGGAAGCGCAGCCACTTCACGGTGCCGTCCTATCAGCCGCGGGAGGAAACGCAGGCCGAGCGCGGTCGCTATCTGGTCGAGAATATCGGCGGCTGCGGCGATTGCCATACGCCACGCACGACCACCTACGGGCTGGACCTGGAGCGGGCATACCAGGGCGAAAAAGACCTAACCGGTGCGGTAGCGCCCGACATCAGCAAGGCGAAGATGGCGGGTCTTGTTTCGCCCGAGGTCTTTACCAAGGGCCTGATCGACGAAGGCAAGAAGCTCTCGGGCGCGCCGATCAGCGATCCCGTCATGCGGCGGCTCGCCAAGGGGCTGAGTGTTCTCTCAGACGACGATCGCCGCGCCATTTATGCCTTCCTTGCCGATCGTGAAGTGAAGGCCCCGGCGCCGGTGGCGCAGTCGGTCACGGCCGTCTGCAAGGAGAATACGGCGACTGAAGCGCTGGGCGGCGGCAATGCGGTGCTGGCGCAGCAGGCCGATGCCTTCATCGGCAGATACTGCCGCAACTGTCACGGGCCGGGCGAAAGCTCGCAAGGAAGCTATCCGGCCGGCGACCTCGCTTCGATCGCAGCCGACGCCAATTTTGTCGTGCCCGGGGATGCCGCCAAGTCGCGCCTCTACACGACCGTCGTCAGCGGCCGCATGCCGCTCGGCAAGCGCCCGTCTGCCGAAGAAATCAAGGTGCTGGAGGACTGGATCAATTCGCTCAACGAAAGGAGCCTGCCGCAAACCGCTGCCGCCAAGCCGGACCGCTCGCGCCCGATACTGACCTATGACCAGTTCGTCGAGGCGGCGCTCAAGGACATTGCGACCGTCAATGCACTCGACCGTCCCTTCATGCGCTACTTCTCCTATCGCGACCAGTACAACGGCATGATGGGCTGCGAGGACGACCAGACCTTCATGAAGCGCATGGATGTTCTCGCCGGCGGCTTCAAGAAGCTTTTGAATTCTCTGTCCTACGGGCCAAAGCTGGTGCTGCCGGCGGAGGTCGACGGCACCAAAGGGTTGCTGGTGCGTGTCGATCTGCGCGAACTGCAGTGGGACGAGGCAGACTACGATTTCCTCATCAAGCGTTATTTCTATGGCGTTGATCCCGAGAGCGACGCGTCGCTTTCCGCCCTTTCCAGGGAAATGGCGACAACGCTGCCGATCATGCGCGTCGATTGGTTCATGAGCAACGGCGCGCGGCCGGAGATCTACAACCGTCTGATGCGGCTGCCGACCGAGATCAGCGAACTGGAAAAGCGCTTCAACATCGACGCTGCCGAAAACATCCGCCGGCGCAACGTGCTGCGGGCCGGTTTCGCCGACGGCTCCTCCGGTGTTTCCGACCACAACCGCATGCTCGAGCGGCACGACATGCCGTTCGGTGGCTACTACTGGAAGTCCTATGATTTCGGTGGCGACGTCGGCAAGCAGGTGCTGAAGCGATTCCCACACGGGCCAACGGAGCTGGCGCCGCTCGATGCGGGCCTCGTGCCTTTCGAGCACGACGGCGGCGAGATGATCTTCTCGCTGCCGAACGGCCTGCAGGGCTATTATCTCTCGACATCAGCCGGCAAGCAGCTCGATGTTGGGCCGACGACGATCGTGTCGTTCCGCAAGCGGCCGATCGGCAAGGGTGTCGAGATCATCAATGCGCGGTCCTGCGTCGACTGCCATGCCGACGGCATCCTTTCGAAGCGCGATCAGTTGCGCGAGCAGATCGAGACATCGACGCTATTCAGCAAGGACCAGCAGGACGTGCTGCTCGCCATGTATGTGAAGCAGGAGGAACTGGACGAAACCTACCGCAAGGATCGCGAGCGCTTCGTCAACGCGCTGAAGACGCTCGGCGTCACCGAACCGACACCCGATGGTGGCCTCCAGAGCAAGCATGCGCCGGGCGAAGCGGAGATCATCACCTACTTTGCCGACAAATACGAAGACGAGCTCGACTTCGATGCCCTGGCGGCCGAGTTCGACATGACGCCGAAGCAATTCTCGGAAGCGATCAAGCGGGTGACGAATAGCGATGTGCTGCGCCTCGGGCTCGATTGGGTAACGACGCTGGAAGCGGGGGGAACCATTCCGCGCAACGAGCTCGAACAGCAATACGCGTTACTGCTGGAGCCGCTCAGCCAACGCCGCCCGCTCGATACGGCGGCGCTCATCGTGGCCGGTGCCGAGCCGGACGACGCAAAGCCGCAGTCGATCGCGGCCGCGGTTCCCGATTATCGCAAGCAGGATAAAGATTCCGGCACCAAGCTCGAACTGGCGCTGAAGGTGAAATCGACGACGGCCAAGGTCGGCGACGAGCTATCCTTTGAACTCAGGGCCAATCAGGCCTGCGAGTTGCAGATCCTCTATGTCGAGGAGAACGGCAACGTCGAGGTCATCCCGGATGTGATGATCGGCAACACCACGCTTAAGCCGGGCGAGCGGCGCCTGATCCCGCAGCCGGGCACGGGCACGCTCACCTTCGACACACCTGCGCCCGCCGAAACCATGCTGGCCTTCTGTCGGACCGGCGGGCTCGGCGACCAGAAGCTGACGGTGGAGAAGGCACGCGAATATGTGGCGACGTCGCGGTTGCCGCCGACACGGGGACTGGCGATCAACCTGGCCAAGCGGGCGCAAGGCGATGCCGGTGCCAGCAGTGTCCAGATGGTGACGTTCGAGATCAAGGATTGATGGTCGAGTGATGGTTCAGCTACGAGCATTTCTCCTCGCTTCGGCGGTTCTGGCGGTCTTCATCGCGCCGGCCAAGGCCTGCGATGGCCTTCGCCTGGCTTCCGAGGCGCTGAACCGCGCCGACGAAGCCGGCATCAAAGTGGCGGCAGATCCCGCAAACATGAAGGGCTGCTCGGCCACCGAGATCGCGTTGACCCGGCGTGTCGCAGCACTCGCGACCTTCAATCGTGTCGCAGCGGCCGTGGGGCAGGGCGCCAAGCTTGAGACCTTCGAAGCGGAACTGACGGCGGCAAGCCGCGACGCCGGTGGCCCCTGGCAGATCCTCGATGCGCTCGGCGACATCAAGCGCGAGCGCAAGGATTACGACGCGGCTGCCACCTCCTATCAGCAAGCGCTGGAAGATGCGGCAAACGAGGAGCTGACGCCGGATTGGATGGCGCCGGACAAGGCCTATATCGAGCGGCTGGACCGCCTGGCTTCGGAAATGCGGCTCGCGGCAACCAGGCCGGTCAAGCTCGCCGCGCGCGGCGCCTGCAAGTTCTCCTATCGCGGTGTTTCGATCCGCAAGAAGGCGACGCCGGTGCGCTACGTCTTCGGCACGGCCGAGTTTACGCCCGAAGGTCTCGAGTCGGCCAAGGACCTGTTCGAGTGCCTGAAGTCGGCGAAGCCGGCCGCGATCACCCTGATTGGCCACACCGATCCGGTTGGAACCGCTGAGGCGAACATGGCGCTCTCCGTCGCCCGTGCAAAAGCGCTGGCTCAGTATCTCGTCGACGCCGGCTATCCCGGCACCTGGACCGTGGTCGGCAAGGGCGAGGACGAGCCGTTCAAGCCGGACGATCCGAGCGCCTATAGCGAGGAGATGCTGCACCAGCTCGATCGCCGGGTGGAAGTGGACGTGGGAAAATGACGGTGCTGCGCGAGATCGTCTTTGTGGCAACTCTGTTCGCCTTGCCCGTGGCTCCGGCCATCGCCGCGACCTCGGCGCTGGTCGTCGGGATCGATTCCTATCCGCACGAAGTAAGCCTCGATGGAGCTGTTCGCGACGCGCTCGACGTCACGCAGGCGCTGAAGGCAGCCGACGTCGGCCCGATCCGCCAGTTCATCAATGAACAGGCGACCAAGGATGCGATCCGTGAGGCTTGGGTGGAACTTGTGGCGGCCGCCGAGCGCGGCGACACGATCCTCTTCACCTATGCCGGCCATGGCGCGCAGATGCCGGAGCTGATCGCCGGCAGCGAGGAGGACGGGCTTGACGAATTCCTGGAGCTGCCGGGCTTCGACCGGGCGCGTGCGGAGGAGACGGCAAGCGAAATCATTGTCGACAACGAGCTCAGCGCCTGGTTTGCCGAAGCCGAGGCTAAAGGCATTCACGTGCTGTTCGTCTCCGACAGTTGCTATTCCGGCGGTATGAACCGGTCCATTTCCGGAAAGACGCGACTGGCGCCGATGGTCCGCGCCAAGGTGCCGCCACCGTCCAAGGAGGCGATTTCCGGCGCCAAGGTGAGAGATGCGGAGCTGTCGCAGGTGACGATCCTGGCCGCGTCGCTCGAAAGCCAACCGACGCCGGAGGTGGTGATCGGCGGCGAGCCGCGTGGCGCGCTTAGCTGGAGTTTTGCCCGTGCCCTTGAGGGCGCCGCCGATCGCGATGGCGATGGCCGGATTTCGCGCGTCGAACTCGAAGACTACGTGTTTTCCAACGTCAAGCTGCAATCGGAAGCCTTGCAGGTGCCGAACTTCACGCCGCAGCTGCCGCGGTCCGACAAGGAGATCGTGCTGCCCCTGCCGCGCAGCGCCAAGGTCGCCGGCGCGGAAACGGCAAGCGGGAAGTCTGCACTGAAGTCGCCGCGCCATCTCGGATGGACGGGCAGGTTGCCGTTGAGCGTCGTCGGTCAAATGCCTGGTCTTGCCAATGTCGGTGGTGAAGGTCTGCCCTACCGGTGGGAGGCGGCGTCCGGTGTGTTCTATACGCCGAACGGCGATGTTGCCGGCGAGCACGTTGCACCGGACATGGTTCAGCGCGTCGTCGACAAGTTCATCCTCGTCGATTTCCTGAAGGCGATGGCGGCGCAAAGCCCCGGAACGGTATCGCTGAAGCCTGTCAAGGATATCTACCTTGCCGGCGATCGGCTGACATTCGAGGCCGATCAGGGCCGCTACGCAAACATGCTGGTTTTCAATCTGGCGAACACCGGCGAGGTGCAGCTGCTCGACGTGCAGATCGCCGGACGCGGCAGCCACACCTTCAGCCTTCAGGGGCTGGAGGTGGTGAAACCATTCGGCGCCGATCACCTCGTGGTGATTTCGACCGACGCGCCGATCGATGCCATCGCCGCTGCCTTCTCCAATTCCAGCCTCGATGGAGCGTCGCTGCTGCGGCTGCTGGAAACCCGGTTGGAAGGCAGCGACAGCACCATCGCGATCCAGCCGCTGTATACGAGGGGGCAAGGCCAATGAGCGGGCGCGGCAACAGGTGGTTTTCGCGTCTGGGCGCGCTCGTCTGTGTAACGGCGCTTGCCGCTCCGGCCCTGGCGGCTGACCGAGCCTTGCTCATCGGGGTCGGCAATTACGAGAACCTGCCGGCAAGGTTCGTGCTGAACGGTCCGCGGAATGATCTTCGGGCAATGCAAGCGCTCCTGACGGATCGGCTCGGTTTCGATGCGTCGTCCATCCGCGTTTTGCAGGATGAACAGGCGACGCGGGCGGAGATTCTTGCATCGATGAACACCTGGCTCGTCGATGGGACCAAGCCGGGCGATCGAGTCTATCTCTATTTCTCCGGCCACGGCCTGCAGGTGAAAGATACAGATGGCGACGAGGCGGACGGACTCGACGAAGCTCTGGCGCCGTTCGACATCGCCGAGGGCGGGACCGATTGGCAAGGGGCGATCCTCGACGACGAGGTCGACGGGATGCTCGGGCGCCTGAACGGGCGGGCAGTCACCATGGTAGTCGATGCCTGCTATTCCAGTGCGGTCTCGCACTTACGTGTCGAAGATAGCGCAGCGGGCATCGAAGGGGCACGCTTCCTGCCGCGCCCGGGTGCCAAGCCGGTCGAACAGGCGCTGACTCGTGGCATCAGGATCGACCTCGCGGTCATCGACAAACCGCAACTGGTGGACGCCGGTGTGACGGCCTGGAGTGCGGCTGCCCCTTATCAGGTGGTCTGGGACGACGTGCGGCTTCCCGCGCCGGATCGCCATGGCGTATTCACATCCGCTTTCATTGCCGGTCAGATGGATAGTTCTGCCGACGGGAACGGCAACGGGCTGACGAGCAACGCCGAATTGCTCGAGTTCGTGAAGGCGCAGTCGAGCGCCTACTGCGCGTCGCAGGACATGTGCGGCAATCTCGATCCGCAGTTGGAGATCAAGGCGCAAACGCTGGGCGACAGCGTCGTTGCGCCGGACGGCGCCGCTGCCGGCGGCGGCGGGCAGGGGATCTATCAACCGGCAAGCAGCGAGAGCGCGGCGCACCTGGCCTACCAGGATGCCAACGCCATCGACGCCGTCAGCGATATCGTCGGCAAGACCGAAAACGGCGACGTCGAACTCTCGATCGATCGTCCGACGACGATGAAGGCCGGTGAGGTTTTCAAGCTGACCGTCACCAGCCGAAGCGGCGGCGACCTTCTGCTTTTCGATGTCGGCGCCCGCGGAAAGGCGACGCAGATTTTTCCGAACGAATTCGCCCGGACGATCACGCCGCTTGCCCCCGACGTGCCGCTGACGCTGCCGGACGACTATTACGGCTTCGATTTCGAGGCTTCGGGCGAGGGGGAAAGCGTCTTCGTCGCGCTTGTCGTCAGTGACGCCGTCGATCTGAGCGAGGTCGCGCCGAAAGAACGAGGCCTCAAGGTCGAGTTGAATGCCCGCGAAACCTTGGGCGAGGTTGTCGCGCGGCTGCAGAAGACCTGGACGGATGATCTCGACAGGCGCGGCATACGCTGGTCCATAGGCACGCTGCCCTACCGGGTGGAATGAACCGAAGCTCCTGGCAGACGACAGCAAAAAGCCCGCCTCGATGAGGCGGGCTTTGTCATGAGGCTGCAGCCGATCCTAGTGCAGGATCTGGCTGAGGAACAGCTTGGTGCGCTCGTGCTGCGGATTGTCGAAGAACTCGGCCGGCGAGTTCTGCTCGACGATCTGGCCCTGGTCCATGAAGATCACGCGGTTGGCGACCTGGCGGGCGAAGCCCATTTCGTGGGTCACGCACAGCATGGTCATGCCTTCTTCGGCGAGCGACACCATGGTGTCGAGCACTTCCTTGACCATTTCCGGGTCGAGCGCCGAGGTCGGCTCATCGAAGAGCAGGATCTTCGGCTTCATGCACAGCGAGCGGGCGATCGCCACGCGCTGCTGCTGGCCGCCCGAGAGCTGGCCCGGATACTTGTTGGCCTGCTCGGGGATCTTGACGCGCTTCAGGAAGTGCATCGCGATTTCTTCGGCCTGCTTCTTCGGCATCTTGCGCACCCAGATCGGCGCAAGCGTGCAGTTTTCGAGGATCGTCAGGTGCGGGAAGAGGTTGAAGTGCTGGAATACCATGCCGACTTCGCGGCGCACTTCATCGATCTTCTTGAGGTCGTTGGTGAGTTCGATGCCGTCGACGACGATCTTGCCCTTCTGGTGCTCTTCGAGGCGATTGATGCAGCGGATCATCGTCGACTTGCCGGAGCCAGACGGGCCGGCAATGACGATACGCTCGCCTTTCATAACCTTCAGGTTGATGTCACGAAGGACGTGGAAGTCCCCGTACCACTTGTTCATTCCAGTGATTTCGACTGCGACATCCGTTGCGGATACGGTCATTTTGGAAGCAGTGGCTGCGTTTGCCATGCGATCCTCCCCTCATTTTATCGTTTATGGGCCGTGTCGAGCACGCGTTCCATGAAACCTGAATAGCGCGACATACCAAAGCAGAAAAGCCAGAATATGAAGCCGGCGAAAATTAGCCCCGAGATCGGCGTCACCGACGAGGCCCAGTTGGCATCGGTAAAGTTGAAGCGAACGATGCCGAGCAGGTCGAACATGCCGATGATCGAAACCAGCGACGTATCCTTGAAGAGGCCGATGAAGGTGTTGACGATGCCGGGGATCACCAGCTTCAGCGCCTGCGGCAGCACGATGAGGTTCATCTTCTGCCAGAAGCTGAGACCGAGGGAATCGGCGCCTTCATACTGCCCCTTTGGAATGGCCTGCAGGCCGCCGCGCACCACTTCGGCCATGTAGGCGGAGGCAAAGAGCGACACGCCGATCAGTGCGCGCAGGAACTTGTCGAAGGTGACGCCCTGCGGCAGGAACAGCGGCAGCATGACGCTCGCCATGAACAGCACCGTGATCAGCGGAATGCCGCGCACCAGTTCGATGAAGGCGGTGCAGAGCATCTTGATCACAGGCATGTGCGATCGCCGCCCCAGTGCCAGGAGAATACCGAGTGGCAACGATACGGCGATGCCCACGAACGACAGGATAAGCGTCACCATCAGGCCGCCCCAGAGCGGCGTCTCGACGAATGTCAGCCCAAACCAGCCGCCAGGAAGCAGGATCAAGGAGATGAGCGGCAGAACGGCGAAAAGCAGGATGGCGTTGATGCCCTTGTAAGGAACCTTCGGTATCGCCATCGGCACGAGGAAAAGAATAAAGAGAATGCCGACCAGCGTCGGTCTCCAGCGTTCCTCGAGCGGATAGCGGCCGTAGACGAACTGGTCGAGCTTCGCATTGACGAAGGCCCAGCACGCTCCGCTCCAGCCTTCCGGCTGGCTACCGCCTTGTGCAACCGTGGCGCAGACACCACGGCCTCCGCCGGTCCAGGCGGCGTCAAGGAACAGCCACTGGATCGCCGGCGGCAGGAACCACGCGAGCGCAAGTGCGCCGATGATCGTAAGCACGGTATCCTTCGGCGTGGCGAAAAGGTTCACGCGCAGCCAATGGACGATGCCGCCTTCTGCAATCGGCGGAGGGGAACCCTCGATCATCGAGGCGCGGACGAAAGTTGCCTGGTGTGTGTTCATGATCTTATCTCTCCACCAGGGCCATGCGGGCATTGAACCAGTTCATGAACAGCGACGTCGCGAGGCTCAGCGACAGGTAGACGACGATCCAGATCGTCACGATCTCGATCGACTGCCCTGTCTGGTTGAGGATCGTGCCGCCGACGGCGACAAGATCCGCGTAACCGATCGCGACGGCAAGCGACGAGTTTTTGGTCAGGTTCAGATACTGGCTGGTAAGCGGTGGAATGATGATCCGGAGCGCCTGAGGAACCACCACGAGGCGCGTCGTCAGGCCGGGCCGGACACCGAGCGCATGCGCGGCTTCGGTCTGGCCCTTGGATACGCCGCGAATACCGGCCCGCACGATCTCGGCGATGAAGGCGGCGGTGTAGAACGAGAGCGCCAGGAACAGCGACAGGAACTCCGGTCCGATGACCGAGCCGCCGGTGAGGTTGAATTTGCCGGCGATGGGGACGTCGAACGTGATCGGCGATCCCGTGGCGAGGAAGACCAACAACGGCAGACCGATGATCAGGCCAAGAGACGTCCAAAGAACCGGGAAACGCTGTCCGGTGGCCTCCTGCTTCTTGCGCGCATAGCGTGCCAGGAGGAAGCTGGCGACGATCGCGAGGACAAAGGCAAGAACCGTGTACAGCGAACCGTCGCCAAAGATCGGCTTCGGAAAGGCAAGGCCGCGGTTGTTGAGAAACATGTTGAGCGGCAGGGCGGCCGATTCACGCGGCTGCGGCAGGATCGCCAGAACGCCGCTGTACCAGAAGAAGATGACCAGTAGCGGCGGGATGTTGCGGAAGATCTCGACATAGGCGAGCGACAGCTTGGCGATCAGCCAGTTGTGCGACAGGCGGCCGATGCCGACGGCAAAGCCGATGATAGTGGCGGTGAAGATGCCGCAGACAGCCACCAGCAGCGTATTGAGCAGACCGACGATGAGCGCGCGCTGATAGGTCGAATCGCTGGTATAGGCGATCAGCGACTGTCCGACGTCGAAACCGGCGCGCCCATTCAGGAAATCGTAGCCGGAAGCGATATTCGCCCGTTTGAGGTTCTCGATCGTGTTGTCGGCCACCCAATAGACGAAGGCCGCGAGAACGACGAGGGTGAGTACCTGATAGAAGATCCCGCGGACCTGCGGGTCATTGATGATCGACCCCGACGGTTTCGTTTTCTCAGGCGTAGTTGTGACGCCAATCGCCATGCAATGCCTCTTTCCCCTTATCACCCTTTGGGTGTTTTTATAGTTGGGATGGGGAAGCGGTGACCCGCTTCCCCAGTCTTGGAATGAACTTAGCGGACCGGCGGAGCGTACTGGATGCCGCCCTTGCTCCACAATGCGTTGAGGCCGCGCTCGATCTTGAGCGGGCTGCCAGCGCCGATGTTGCGATCGAAGACTTCGCCGTAGTTGCCGACGGCCTTGATGATGTTCACGGCCCATTCGTTGGTCAGGCCGAGGTCAGTGCCGATCTTGCTGTCAGCTTCGACGCCGAGGAAGCGCTGAACGTCCGGGTTGGCGGACTTCTTCATTTCTTCGACGTTGGCCTGGGTGATACCGAAATCTTCGGCCTGGATCAGCGCGTAGTGAACCCAGCTGACGATATCGAACCACTGGTCGTCACCCTGGCGCACGGCCGGGCCGAGCGGCTCCTTCGAGATGATTTCCGGCAGGATCATGTGATCGTCCGGCTTCGACAGCGTCAGACGCAGCGAATAAAGGCCGGACTGGTCGGTCGTGTAGACGTCGCAACGGCCGGCGTCGTAGGCGGCGTTGACTTCTTCAAGCTTTTCGAAAACGACCGGGTTGTACTGCAGGTTGTTCGACTTGAAGTAGTCGGCCAGGTTGAGTTCGGTGGTGGTGCCCGTCTGCACGCAGACAGCCGCGCCCGAAAGCTCCAGCGCCGATTTGACGTTCAGGCCCTTGCGAACCATGAAGCCCTGGCCGTCATAGTAGTTGACCGGGCGGAAGTTGAAGCCGAGCGCGGTGTCGCGGTTGATCGTCCAGGTGGTGTTACGCGCAAGTACGTCGACTTCGCCCGACTGCAGCGCCGGGAAGCGTTCCTTGGCGGAGGTCGGCGTGTACTTCACCTTGCTGCCATCCGCGAAGATCGCGGCGGCGATTGCCTTGCAGTAGTCCACGTCGAAGCCGCTCCAGTTGCCCGAAGCGTCCGGCGCTGCGAAGCCGGCAAGGCCGGTGTTCACGCCGCACTGAACAAAGCCCTTGGCCTTGACGTCATCAAGAGTAGCGCCCGAAGCCGCCTGTGTGCCAATCCCCATGACAGCAGCGCCAACGAGAGCTGTCAGAATTCTTTTTGCCATTTTTAGAACCTTTTTCTGTTGTCGTTAGTTCCAGTCTGCACCGGCGCGTCTCCTAGCGCGGTGAGCCTCCGCCACCCTCCTGGCGCGAGTGTCGGCTATCTCATGCTCAAATTCCATGAGGGTCAAGAGAGGCCGCCGATTTTCTGGTTTTGCATGTGAAAAACTCGAAGCAAGCCAGAAAGTTAGGCAGATTTTGGGGGTGAAGAGCACGCTCTGGCGGAAAAATCGTCAAAAGCGGCCCCGCAACGGCCAAAACGACACTCCATGATTTTGCCACTTGACCGCGGTTGTGGCTCGTTCGAAGAGTTTCGCATTCGAAATCTAGAAGCGGAATGTGCAATGGCAGACAGTGGCAATGTGAACGGCAAGGCAGGAATCAACACGCGTCTCGCCCACAGCGGTAACAATCCCTCCGACTATTTCGGCTTCGTCAATCCGCCGGTGGTACATGCGTCCACCGTGCTGTTCCCGAACGCCAAGACCATGGAGACGCGGGCGCAGAAATACACCTATGGCACCCGCGGAACACCGACGACGGATGCGCTCTGCGACGCAATCAACGAACTCGAAGGTTCCGCCGGAACGATCCTCGTTCCCTCGGGTCTGGCCGCCGTCACGGTGCCGTTCCTCGCCTACCTCTCGGCCGGCGACCATGCCTTGATTGTCGATTCGGTTTACTTCCCGACGCGCCACTTCTGCGACACGATGCTGAAGCGTCTTGGCGTCACGGTCGAATATTACGATCCGATGATCGGTGCGGCGATCGAGAGCCTGATCCGTCCGAACACGCGTCTGGTGCACACGGAAGCGCCGGGATCGAACACATTCGAAATGCAGGATATACGCGCCATTGCCGATGCCGCCCATCGTCACGGCTGCATCGTCACCATGGACAATACCTGGGCGACGCCTATCTATTTCAAGCCGCTCGATCACGGCGTCGACGTGTCTATCCATGCGGCGACCAAGTATCCGTCCGGCCACTCGGACGTCCTCTTCGGCACCGTTTCGGCCAATGCCGAGCACTGGCCGGCCCTGACCGAGGCGATGGTGACACTCGGCGTCTGCGTTTCGCCCGATGACAGCTACCAGATCTTGCGTGGCCTCAGGACCATGGGCATCCGCCTCGAGCGCCACCAGGAAAGCGCACTGACGCTGGCAAAGTGGCTGGAGACGCGCGACGAAGTGGCTCGCGTCCTGCATCCGGCACTGCCGAGCTTCCCGGGCCACGAGCTCTGGAAGCGCGATTTCACCGGCGCAAGCGGCATCTTTTCCTTCGTTCTGAAGGCGGAAAGTCCCGACCGTTTCAAGGCCAAGGCGCACGCCTTCCTCGATGCGCTGAGACTGTTCGGGCTAGGCTACTCCTGGGGTGGTTTCGAAAGCCTCGCGCTCCATGTCGGGCTTGGTGACCGCAAGGTCGCGCTGGCACCGACGGAAGGACCGGTCCTGCGCCTGCAGATCGGCCTTGAGGATGTGCCTGACATCCGCCGCGACATCGAAGCGGGACTGGCTGCGGCGAACGCCGTTTGACGAAGGCAATGCAAGGCGCCGCAGTCATCTCTCTGCGGCGTTCTGCTTTTCTGGTGTTGGTCCTGCCGGGCGAGCCGAAGCTTGAACGGGCCAATCACGGCGGACGACGACTGGTTCTCAGCGCTCTGGCGCCCCGTAGCCGTATAGCCAGTCGAGGTCGGCCGCGAGTGCGTCGGGGCCCTTGAATTTCAGCACCATGTCGCGGCCGATGCGGACCGGGCCGCGGGCGTGATAGGCGAAATGGTTGAACGCCGCCCTGCGGCGGACACGTGCGATGCGCGGCCGGCGAAGGGTCTCGAATTTCTGCAACGCATCCGGGACGCTGGTGTTTTCAGACAGGCAAGCTGCAAGCGCATACGCGTCCTCGATCGCCATGGCCGCGCCCTGCGCCGCAAAGGGCGTCATCGCATGGGCGGCGTCGCCGATCAGCACGGTCTTCCGCCCATCCTGCCAGGCGCCGTCGTCGACGGTGCAGAGCGGCCAGTAGGTGGGCGCCACGGCTTTATCGAGAAGCGAGCGGATGCCGGCGTTCCAGCCCGAGAAGGCGTTCAGGCAATCCTGGCGTCGCGCGTCAGAATCCTTTCCGACCCATAGAGCGTCGGTCTCCTTGCCCTCGATGATCGCGACGAGATTGAAACCGCCGACTTCCCGCAAGGGGTAGGCGACGAGATGAGCGCGAGAGCCGAGGAAGGCGGTGACCTGCTCGTGGTTGAGCAGGCCTGCTGCCATGTCGCCCGCAAGCGTCATGCGCCAGGCTATGTTGCCGGAGAACCGGACGCGACCGGCGCCGGGTACGGCCTCGCGCAGCCGCGACCAGATGCCGTCGGCGCCGATAACGACGTCCGGGTTGCGCCCCGTCACATCTGCGATCGGCTGTTCCCCGGGCTTGTCGATCTGGCATCCGAGGTGGAGCCGGCAGCGCGGTTCCGATTGAACGGCGGAGAGCAGGATTTTCTGGAGGCTGGCGCGGTGGAGAACGGCATAGGGCGCATGCCAGCGGCGGCGCGCGAAGTTTCCGGCCGATACGCTGGCTAGCGGGCGCAAGGAGCGGCCGTCAACAAGACCGATGCGCTCGGGTTCTGTCCATACGCCCTCGAGCTGCGGCAGCAGGCCGAGCTCGATGAGGATGCGTGAGGCGTTCGGCGAGAGTTGCAGGCCGGCGCCGACCTCGGTCAGCGCCGTCGCCCGCTCGATGATATCGACCTCGAAGCCGCTTCGGGCAAGGCAGAGCGCAGCCGTGAGCCCGCCGATGCCGGCGCCGATGATCGCGACCGGGCGCGACATCGCGGCTTATCAGGCAGCTTTATGGGCGAAAAGACAGCCGGGGGGATTCGTTTCCGTCGCCTTCAGCTTCGGATTGTAGCGGTAGAGCGTGGAGCAGTAGGAGCAGACCTTCTCGCTGTCGTCACCCATGTCGATGAAAATGTGCGGGTGATCGTAGGGAATGGATGCGCCGGTGCACATGAATTCCTTGACGCCGATTTCGATTGCCTGATGTCCGCCGTCATTCTGGAAATGCGGGATGCTGTGGCCGGCCATGTCATGCTCCGATGAATGCAAGTCTGAAAGGTCAAATTTGGCGGCACCATAGTCAGCTTTGCCGGAAATGTGTAGCGGCAAAGCTGCCGCAGCTGTGGTTTTTGCCGGTGCGGGGTTTCGCCCGCCGGAGCGACGAACTAGGTTGCGCCGGATCGATATGCCGAGGATGAAAAGATGGATCTCACCCCGCCGCCGTTTTCCCGTTTCAATCATGACGGTCTGGAGATCGCCTTCTTCGATGAGGGCGACCCGTCCGGCGCGCCCATCCTGCTCATCCACGGCTTTGCCTCCAGCGCCAACGTCAACTGGGTGTTCCCGGGCTGGCTGAAGACGCTCGGCGATGCCGGCTACCGGGTCATCGCTCTCGACAATCGCGGCCATGGCAAAAGCAGCAAGCCCTACGATCCGGAGCTCTATCATCCGCAGCAGATGGCGGGCGACGCCGCCGCGCTGCTCCGGCATCTCGGGATCGCCGAGGCCCATGTGATGGGCTATTCGATGGGCGCGCGTATCTCCGCCTTCCTGGCGCTCGCATATCCCGACCGCGTACGTTCGCTGGTCTTCGGCGGCCTCGGCATCGGCATGGTGTCTGGAGTAGGGGATTGGGACCCGATCGCCGATGCTCTGGTGGCGCCGTTGCTGGCTGACGTGAGCCATGCGCGCGGCCGCATGTTCCGTGCCTTCGCCGACCAGACCAAGAGCGACCGGCAGGCGCTTGCGGCGTGTATCTCGACCTCCAGGGATCTGCTGACGCCGCAGGACATGGCGCGCATCGAACAGCCGACGCTGATCGGTGTCGGGACGACCGACGATATCGCCGGATCGGCGCAGGAACTGGCGGCGCTGATGCCGCATGCGCGCGCGCTCGACATTCCCGGCCGCGACCATATGCTCGCCGTCGGCGACCGGGTTTTCAAGAAAGCGGTGCTCGAATTTCTGGCCGAGATCGATCGCGCCTAACGGATCGTCATTGCCGGCAGACGCCATTTAAGTCACGCCTGATTTCCCCTATAGTGATGACAGGCACGGACAAGGAAGGAGAGCGACGATGGTCGCCAAGACCGAACTTCGCCAGGCAGAAGCGCTGAAAGTGATGGATCCGATCTGGAATAGCCTGCGCGAAGAAGCCCGCGTGGCCGCCGAGCAGGATCCGATGCTTGCGGCCTTCCTCTATTCCACCGTGGTCAACCAGCATTCCCTCGAAGAAAGCGTGATCTACCGCATCTGCGAAAGGCTGGATCACCCCGATCTGCAGGCAAACCTTTTGCGCCAGACCTTCTCCGAGATGCTGGAGGACTGGCCGGAGTGGGGCACCATTCTGCGCGTCGACATCCAGGCCGTCTACGACCGCGATCCCGCCTGCACCCGCTTCATCGAGCCGGTGCTCTACTTCAAGGGCTTCCATGCGATCCAGACCCATCGCCTGGCCCATTGGCTGTTGAAGCGTGGCCGCAAGGATTTCGCCTTCTACCTCCAGAGCCGCGCATCGAGCGTCTTCCAGACGGACATCAACCCCGCCGCCCGCATCGGGCGTGGCATTTTCCTTGATCATGCCACCGGCCTCGTCGTTGGCGAGACGGCTGTCATCGGCGACAACGTCTCTATCCTGCACGGCGTGACGCTCGGCGGTACCGGCAAGGAAGGCAGCGACCGCCATCCGAAGATCGCCGATGGCGTGCTCATCGGTGCCGGCGCCAAGATCCTCGGCAACATTCACATCGGGCATTGCTCGCGCGTCGCTGCCGGCTCGGTCGTGCTGAAACCGGTACCGCCGAAGTCGACCGTCGCCGGCGTGCCGGCAAAGGTGGTGGGCGAGGCCGGTTGTTCCGAGCCGTCGCGCCAGATGGACCAGATCCTTGCCAGCTTCGATATCTGACATGCGGGAACCGGTGTGTACCCTCTTTCGAGGGGTTTACACCCGCCGATGCAGCATGCGAGAAGCGCCGCACAGTTAAACGGCTACGGAGACGTGTTTTGAAGCCCGAAGAAATCCGCAAGCTTGAAGCCTATTTCAAGCGCACCTTCAATCAGCAGATGGTCGTCAAGGCTCGCCCGAAGAAGGACGAGTCCGCTGAAGTCTATCTCGGTGACGAGTTCCTCGGTGTCGTCTTCCGCGATGAGGAAGACGGCGAGCTTTCCTACAACTTCTCCATGGCGATCCTCGACATCGATCTCTAAGGTCTGCCGTCGGACGCTTTCAGTATAAACCCCGAAAATCCCTGGGATTTTTGGGGTTTATTGTTTTGGGCGAGATGTTGATGTCTTGCTGGGCAATTGCTCGCCATCGCTTGTCTTGGAGCTGTAGCGAGCGCGGCCAATAAATTTTACGCCGGACCGCGATATTTCATCAAGTTGTTGCATCTGTTGTATTTTATTGCGTCGCACACTTGTCTTGACTTTTTGTGCAGTGCACATAAACTGAAGCCTCAAATCCGGCCGTCACCAAGGAGACACCCGATGTTCAACTTCGATGATGCAAACAAGAAGAGCAAAGAAGCCATTGACGTGGCTGTAAAGAGCTATTCCGCTTGGACCAAGGGTCTCCAGGCTATCGCGACCGAAGCCGCCGATTACTCCAAGAAGTCCTTCGAGGACGGCGTGGCGCACGTCGAAAAGCTGACCAGCGTCAAGAGCGTCGAGGCTGCTTTCGAACTGCAGACCAACTTCGTGAAGTCGAGCTATGAAGGCTTCGTTGCTGAAGCAACGAAGATCGGCGAAATGTACGCCGATCTCGCAAAGGACGCCTACAAGCCCTACGAAGCACCGGTTGCCAAGGCAACGGCAGCAGTCAAGGCTGCCGCTGCAGCAGCCTGATCGCCGGCTAGGACAAACTCTCAACAAAAAAAGGCCGGTCGCAGCGCTTGCGACCGGCCTTTTTTGTTTTCCGCATAAGCTGTGCGCAGCCCAAAGAAAGTTGATCAATCTTGCGAACCAACGTGCGATTATGATTGCAGTGTGTTGGTTCGGTCTTAAAATCTGAAAACGAACCATTAGATAAAGGGCAAGCAGGCTGCGGCCGAGTTCGATGGGTCGCTGCTGTACAAGGAACTGACAAGAATGATCGCCATGCCGGTCCGGATGCAGCAAGGTAGCGATGATGAGGGGAACGGCAACAACCGCAGCACGTCCGTCATCACGCGTACCAAGCCGAAGACCAAAAAGCCGAGTTTGTATCGCGTTCTGCTTTTGAATGACGATTACACGCCGATGGAATTTGTCATCCATATTCTGGAGCGCTTCTTTCAAAAGAACCCGGAAGAGGCGACCCGCATCATGCTCCACGTCCACAATCACGGCGTGGGAGAGTGCGGCGTCTTCACCTATGAGGTCGCCGAAACCAAGGTGACGCAGGTGATGGATTTCGCCCGGCAGCATCAGCATCCGTTGCAATGCGTCATGGAAAAGAAATGAGGAACTAACGTGCCAACATTTTCGCCCAGCCTCGAAAAGGCGCTGCACCAGGCACTGACTTTTGCCAACGAGCGCCACCACGAATACGCTACGCTCGAGCATCTGCTTCTGGCATTGATCGACGATGCCGACGCTGCGGCCGTGATGGGCGCCTGCAACGTCAACCTTGAAACGCTGCGCAAGACCGTGACCGATTACGTCGACAACGAATTGTCGAACCTGGTGACCGGCTACGACGAAGATTCCAAGCCGACGGCCGGGTTCCAGCGCGTGATCCAGCGGGCGGTGATCCACGTGCAATCGTCCGGTCGCGAGGAAGTGACCGGGGCCAACGTGCTGGTCGCGATCTTCGCCGAGCGCGAAAGTCACGCTGCCTATTTCCTGCAGGAGCAGGAGATGACCCGCTACGACGCGGTCAACTTCATCTCGCACGGCATCGGCAAGCGGCCCGGCAGCTCCGAGGCCCGTCCGGTGCGCGGCTCCGACGATCACGAGAGCGAGCAGAAGCCCGCGCGCGATAATGAAGAGACTGGCGCCAAGAAGCAGCAGGACGCGCTGACCGCCTATTGCGTCAACCTCAATGAGAAGGCGAAGTCCGGCAAGATCGACCCGCTGATCGGCCGTCACGCCGAGGTGAACCGCACGATCCAGGTGCTCTGCCGCCGCTCCAAGAACAATCCGCTCTATGTCGGTGACCCCGGCGTCGGCAAGACGGCGATCGCCGAAGGCCTCGCCAAGCGCATCGTCGAAAAGAAGGTGCCCGAGGCGTTGCAGGATGCGACGATCTTCTCGCTCGACATGGGCACGCTTCTTGCCGGCACGCGCTACCGTGGCGATTTCGAAGAGCGCCTGAAACAGGTCGTCAAGGAGCTCGAGGACTATCCGGGCGCCGTACTCTTCATCGACGAGATCCATACGGTCATCGGCGCAGGCGCCACGTCCGGCGGCGCGATGGATGCGTCTAACCTTTTGAAACCGGCGCTGTCCTCCGGCGCGATCCGCTGCATCGGTTCGACTACCTACAAGGAATACCGCCAGTTCTTCGAGAAGGATCGGGCGCTGGTCCGTCGCTTCCAGAAGATCGACGTGAACGAGCCGACGATTGCCGACGCGATCGAGATCATGAAGGGGCTGAAGCCTTACTACGAGGAATATCATCACCTGAAATACTCGAACGAGGCGATTAAGGCCGCGGTCGAGCTTTCGGCCCGCTACATCAACGACCGCAAGCTGCCGGACAAGGCGATCGACGTGATCGATGAATCCGGTGCCGCACAGATGCTGCTGCCCGCCAGCAAGCGCCGCAAGCTGATCACCGAGAAGGAGATCGAGGCGACGATCGCGACGATGGCGCGCATCCCGCCGAAGACCGTTTCCAAGGACGACGAGGCGGTACTCGCCAACCTCGAGAAAGAGCTGCGCTCGGTCGTCTACGGCCAGGACCTGGCGATCGAGGCGCTCGCGTCGTCGATCAAGCTGGCGCGCGCCGGCCTGCGCGAACCGAACAAGCCGATCGGCTGCTATGTCTTCTCCGGCCCGACCGGCGTCGGCAAGACGGAAGTCGCCAAGCAGCTTGCGACTTCGCTCGGCGTCGAACTCCTGCGCTTCGACATGTCGGAATACATGGAGCGGCACACGGTTTCGCGTCTGCTCGGTGCACCTCCCGGCTATGTCGGCTTCGACCAGGGCGGTCTCCTGACCGATGGCGTCGACCAGCATCCGCATTGCGTGCTGCTGCTCGACGAGATCGAGAAGGCGCATCCGGACCTGTTCAACATCCTGTTGCAGGTCATGGATCACGGCTCGCTGACCGACCATAACGGCAAGAAGATCGACTTCCGCAACGTCATCCTGATCATGACGACCAATGCCGGAGCATCGGAAATGGCCCGGGCCGCCATCGGCTTCGGATCGTCCAAGCGCACCGGTGAAGACGAAGAGGCACTGAACCGTCTGTTCACGCCGGAGTTCCGCAACCGTCTGGATGCGGTCATTCCCTTCGCCTCGCTGCCGACCCCGGTCATCCACCAGGTGGTGCAGAAGTTCGTCATGCAGCTGGAAACTCAGCTTGCCGAGCGCAACGTCACCTTCGACCTTGCGCACGAGGCAATCGCCTGGCTTGCCGAGAAGGGCTACGACGAGAAGATGGGTGCGCGGCCGCTCGCCCGTGTCATCCAGGAAAACATCAAGAAGCCGCTCGCCGATGAAATCCTCTTCGGCAAGCTGAAGAAGGGCGGCGTCGTCAAGGTGACGATCGGCACGAAGGCCGACGGCACCAAGGGTCTGCTGCTCGATGCGGTTCCGGAGACAACGCCGATCAAGCCGAAGGCGGAGGTTTCCCGCCCGGCGATGAAGGCGTCCAAGCCGAAGAAGGCTGAAGACAAGGAAGAGGTGGGCGCCGAGCCCACGCCAAAGTCCAAGCCGAAGAAGGCCGCCGCCAAGGCCTCTGCCGATGGCGAAGCTGGGGCGAGCGACGCGGCTCCGAGAAAGGGCCGTACGGTGCCGAAGGTGCCGCGCAAGAAATAGATCGCCCTTGCAGGAATGTTCGACGGTGCCGGATGCAACCCATCCGGCACCGTTTTTCTTTGGGGCCAAGCGGGAAAACCCTTTGCGGTTCTTCGCCAAGTCCCGGTCTGATAACCTATAGTCGGTCACGATGATCCCCGGACGATTCGATCCGGGATCGTCGTGGTCGATGAGCAAACAATCCGGAATCGCCGATGAAGAGAGAAGAAGACGAGCAATCTTCGCTCGCCTGGTTCGGGAAAGGCATGCGCGGCATTTTCAGCCTGCCGGCCTTCATACTCATGCTGTCCTTCGTCGGCTTCTGTTCGCTGACGGCCCAGGCCGGTATCCCGGTCGAGCAGGTGGTCTTCATGGTCGGCATGGTCTGGGCGCTTCCCGCCAAGGTCATTCTCGTCAGCTCGATAATGAGCGGCGCGGGCCTCGCAACCGCTTTCCTTGCGGTCTCGCTGTCATCCGTCCGCCTGATGCCGATGGTCGCCGCGCTGATACCGGAGCTGCGTGGGTCGCGCACGCCGACCTGGCTCTTGCTCCTCCTGTCGCATTTCGTGGCGATCACCGCCTGGGTGTTTGCAATGGAGAAGGTGCCGCAGGTGCCGCGCGAACGGCGCGTTGCCTTCTTTGCCGGCTTCGGTATCACGCTCGTTGCGGCAAACATGCTGCTCGTCGCCGTGATCTACCACTTCGTCGCCGATTTTCCGCCAATCGTTGCCGGCTGCCTGTTTTTTCTGACGCCGGTCTATTTCTTGGCGTCGATCTGGCACTCGGCGCGCCACCCGGTCGTCTACGTCGCGCTTTTGTTCGGTCTTGCCGGCGGGCCGCTGTTTTATTGGCTGCTTCCGGAATTCGACATCCTGCTCGCCGGCCTTGTCGGCGGCACGCTCGCCTGGCTCGTCGAGCGCCTGTGGCGCCGAAGAAAGGAGGTGGGGGCATGACGTGGCACGACGGTTGGTGGGCCTATGTCTTCATCGCGATTGCCGGCTGGTTGGCGACCGACCTGTGGCGATGGCTCGGCGTGCTGGCGGGCAACAGGCTTCGTGATGATTCCGAGGCGCTGAACTGGGTGAGGGCGGTGGCCACCGCGCTGGTCGCAGCGGTTATCGCAAAGCTCATCCTTTATCCGACGGGTGTACTCGAACAATCCCCGCTTTGGCTGCGGGCAGGTGCGGTCGCGCTCGGGGCCGCCGCCTTCTTCCTGTTCGGAAGAAAGCCGGCAATCGGGATCGCGACTGCCATCGCCGGGCTGGCCGTCGGGCTCTGGTGGCTTGGCTTTTAGCCAAGCCGATGCTGAGAGCCGGGCACCAAGGAGCCGGCGGGGACGCCGGCTCAATCAAATTCGCCGAGTTGTCGATTCTCGGGCGCAGGTGCGACTACAGCGCCTGCCGGACCTTTTCAGCATTGGCCGCCAGCACGGCGCCATCTTCCATCGTGCCGGAATGCGGCTTCAGCGGGACGCCTGCACGGCGCGGAATGACGTGGAAGTGCAGATGGAAGACCGATTGTCCGGCCGGCGCTTCGTTGAACTGCATCACCGTCACGCCGTCGGCATCGAACGCTTCCTTGGCGGCGACCGCCAGTTTCTGCACGGTCGCAATCAGCGCTGGCAGCGTTGCAGTGTCGGCGTCGAGAAGGTTGCGCGAGGGCGCCTTCGGAACGACGAGCAGGTGGCCTTCGGCCTGCGGCATGACATCCATGAACGCGATCGTTGCGTCGTCCTCGTAGACGCGATGCGAGGGGATTTCGCCGCGCAGGATCTTGGCGAAGATGTTGTTGTCGTCGTAGCTCATTGTTCTTCCTCGTGTATTGAAGCCGGCCTTCACGAAAAGCGATCAGTCGTCCTGCCGCTCACCTTTGCGGAAAGGTCCGTGTTCTGCAAGAAACTCGCCTGTTTCCTCCACATCCCTGCGCTCGCGCTGCAGATAGTCGCCGACGGCGCGGGCGAGCCCCGGATGCGTGATGAAATGGGCGGAATGGGTGGTGACGGGCATGTAGCCGCGCGCGAGCTTGTGTTCGCCCTGGGCGCCGGCCTCGACCCGCTTCAGTCCCTTGGCGATCGCAAAGTCGATCGCCTGGTGATAGCAGACCTCGAAGTGCAGGAACGGATGGTCCTCGATGCAGCCCCAGTGGCGACCGTAGAGCGCGTCGCCGCCGATGAAATTGATGGCGCCGGCGATGTAGCGGCCGTTGCGGCGCGCCATCACCAGCAGGATATCGTCGGCCATGCGCTCGCCGATCAGCGAATAAAACGCACGCGTCAGATAGGGGCGGCCCCATTTGCGTCCGCCGGTGTCCATGTAGAAGGAGAAGAACTCGTCCCAGATCGCTTCCGTCAGGTCGCTGCCGGTGAGCCAGTCGATCGAGATGCTGCTTTCGAGCGCGGCCCTGCGTTCCTTCTTCAGCGCCTTGCGCTTGCGTGAGGCAAGGGTCTCCAGGAAATCGGCTTGCGATCCATAGCCTTCATTGGTGAAGTGGAACTGCTGGTCGGTGCGGTGCAGGAACCCGGCGCGCTCGAGGGCAGGCATCTCGGCTTCCGGCACGAAGGTCACGTGCGCCGACGACACATCGTGTCTGCGGGCAAGCTCCTTCAAGCCCGCGGCAAGCGCATCCTGAACGGCACTCTGGCTTTCATTCGGCGCCGATAGCAGCCTTGGTCCGGTCGCCGGGGTGAACGGGATGGAACTTTGCAGTTTCGGATAGTAGCGGCCGCCGGCGCGCTCGAAGGCGTCGGCCCAGCCGTGGTCGAAGACATATTCCCCCTGGCTGTGGTTCTTCAGGTAGCAGACGAGGCCGCCGCGCAGCTGTCCGTCGGCGCCTTCGAGGAGCAGGTGCTGGCCAAGCCACCCTGTCTTGGCGGTTGCCGATCCGGATTCCTCTAAAGCCGAAAGATAGGCATGCGAGAGGAAAGGATTGTAGACGCCGTCGGGATGCGCCTTCGATGCACCGGACAGCACGTTCCAGCGTGCCGCCGGTATATCGGTGAAGGATTGCGCGATGCGGAGAGTGACGGCGTCTGACATCGCTTTAGGAAACCAGGGCCTCCCGCGGGTCGAAACCCTCGAAGGTCATCTGGTCCGCATGGGCGAATGTGTACGCCTCGGCCTGCCGGTCGCGCACGGTCCAGGTTATGATCGTCCGGCCGAGCGTCCGTTCCTTGGTGATGAACGGGTTCGGCAGGTGGCCGTAGTGATAGGAGATGAAGTCGAGCCCGAGCTGCATTGCTTCCTCGTGCACGAAGAAGGTCTCCGGATTGGCGCCTTCCGCGGTGAGACCCAGCGGGTATGGCGCGTCGAGCGCCTTCAGGTCCTTGAGCAGCCAGTGGTCGAAGCTCATCAGGGCGACGTGCCCCTTATAGCCCTCGAGCGTTTCGAGCACGGCGGCGGCAAAGCCTTCGTCGTCGCCCTTGCGGCCCTTGAGTTCGATGACCAGCGGCACCTTGCCGGCGACCAGGCGCAGCATCTGCGTCAGCGTCGGCACCTTGTCCTTCGTCCCGCCGATCGCCATCAGGCCGAGTTCGCCGGCCGTACGCGAGCGCACGTCGCCCTTGATGCCGCAGAGGCGCTCCGTGTCGTCATCGTGGAAGACGACCGGAATGCTGTCGGCGGTATATTGCAGGTCGCATTCGATCGCGAAGCCTGCGTCCACGGCGCGGGAGAACGCCGAAAGCGTGTTCTCCCAAACCTGCCTGTTCATGTCGTGATAGCCGCGATGGGCGATCGGTTGGGCCTTCAGCCAGGAAATGTCAGCCATTGTCATGGACTCTGTCACGCGATCTCGATGACCGCGTCGATCTCGACGGCGGCATTGAAGGGAAGCGAGGCCATGCCGACGGCGGCGCGGGCATGCTTGCCGGCCTCGCCGAGCACGGTGGCGAGCAGGTTGGACGCACCGTTGATGACCAGATGCTGCTCGACGAATTCCGGCGTCGAGGCGACGAAGCCGTTGATTTTCACCAGACGATGGATCCGACCGAGGTCGCCGCCGAGCGCGGCCTTGGCTTGCGCCAGGATGTTGATCGAGCAGAGTTCGGCGGCGCGCTGGGCCCGGGCAACATCGACGTCCTTGCCGACGATGCCGGTCACCGCGACCTTGCCGTCTTCCATCGGAAGCTGCCCGGAGATGTAGAGCATCGAGCCGCTGATGACGTAGGGAACGTAGTTCGCGACCGGGGTCGCAGCCTGGGGAAGGGTGACGCCGAGGTCCTTGAGGCGCGCTTCGATCTCTGCCGACATGGAAAGCTCCATTGTTGTCTTTTGTGTTAAAATCCTGCATTCAGGCCGGATCGCGGCGGGCGCCGGCTTTTTTCTGCAAGCACCGCCTCGCTTCTGCCGAACGCTTGTTTATAGCATTGCCGGCGAGTCCAACAGGAGGAAACGGATGTTTCATAAAGGCTTCGGTCTCGTCACATTGGGCAGCGCCTGTTTCGCCGTCATGACCGCATCCGGCGCCACGGCGGCCCATGCAAATGCCCTCGTGCCGCACCGTGCCGTCTATGATCTCGAACTCAAGGATGCATCGGACCGTTCGGGCATCGCCGGAATGTATGGTCGCATGGTCTACGAGTTCAATGGCTCGGCCTGCGAGGGCTATACCGTCAGTTTCCGTTTCGTCACTCAGGTCGACACCGGCGAGGAAGTTCGCCTCACCGACCAGCAGACCACGACCTACGAAGACCTGAGGAACGGCAACTTCCGTTTCCTGACGCGGTCCTTCACCGACGAAAAGCTGGACAAGGAAGTGCGGGGCACGGCGCATGAGGAAAAGGCGGGCGTCAAGGTCGAACTGACCGCGCCTGACAAGCGCGAGGTCGAGCTTGCAGCGAGCCGTTTCCCGACGGCGCATATGATGGAGGTGATCTCGCGGGCGAAGAAGGGCGAGGGCCTGTTCGAGGCGCGCATATTCGATGGCTCCGATTCGGGCGACAAGACCTTGATTACCTCGACCTTCGTCGGCAAGTCGCGCAAGCCGACGGCCGACGAGCCGGACGCCGGCAAGGCGGGCAAGCTCAGCGGCGACAGCTACTGGCCGGTGACCATCTCCTATTTCAATGACGACAAGAGCGGCGATGCGCTGCCGATCTACCGCATGTCGTTCAAGCTCTACGAGAACGGGATTACCCGCGACCTGACGATGGACTACGGCGATTTTGTCCTGAGCGGCAAGCTTGCGGACCTCGAAGTGTTCAAATCCGAGGACTGCAAATAGCCGATTGCTGCAAAAAGCGGCGTTTGCGGCTTGATTTCTCGGGCGGTTGCCGTTAAGGGGCTGCCCATTCCACACGTGAAGCATGGGATGTTCCGGGAGAAATCCGGATCGTTCCGCCGGTGGGCAAGTCGAAAGACCATGCTCGACGCTTCGCGGAGGTTCAACCGGAAAAGGAGAAAAGGCATGGCATTGCCTGATTTTAGCATGCGTCAGCTTCTGGAAGCTGGCGTTCACTTCGGCCACCAGACGCACCGCTGGAACCCGAAGATGAAGCCGTACATTTTCGGCGATCGCAACAACGTCCACATCATCGACCTCGCTCAGACCGTGCCGATGCTGTCGCGCGCCCTGCAGATCGTCAGCGACACCGTTGCCAACGGCGGCCGTGTTCTGTTCGTCGGCACCAAGCGCCAGGCTTCCGAAATCATCGCTGACGCTGCCAAGCGTTCGGCCCAGTACTACGTCAACGCCCGCTGGCTCGGCGGCATGATGACCAACTGGAAGACGATTTCGAACTCGATCCAGCGCCTGCGCAAGCTCGACGAAATCCTCGCTTCGGAAGCTTCGGGCTTCACCAAGAAGGAACGCCTGAACCTCGAGCGCGAACGCGAGAAGCTGAACCGTGCTCTCGGCGGTATCCGCGACATGGGCGGCACACCGGACCTGATGTTCATCATCGACACCAACAAGGAATCGATCGCGATCGACGAAGCCAAGCGCCTCGGCATCCCGGTTGTCGCAGTCATCGACTCGAACTGCGACCCGGACCAGATCGATTACCCGATCCCCGGCAACGACGACGCTTCGCGCGCCATCGCTCTCTACTGCGACCTGATCGCTCGTGCAGCCATCGACGGCATTGCCCGTCAGCAGGGCGCATCGGGCCGCGATCTCGGCGCATCGGCAGAAGCTATGGTCGAGCCGGCGCTCGACGAGGCCTCCGAAGCCTGATCGGGCCTTGGCGGCAGGTAACTCTGCCGCCCCCAATGAAATGTCGGGACAAGGCCGTTTGTGATGGAAATCTGAACGGCCTTGTTCTTTTCTGCCGGGGATGGTGCCGATCGGTTCGGATTGTTGGATCCGAGCAAAAACACCGTGATGCAGTCATCACGGTGTCACATTGAAAAGCCATTCCCTGCCACACCTCCTGGTGCCGCGCCTTTAGCGGGCAGCGCGCCAGCCAAACACGCAAAGAGGCAATAAGATGAGTGTAACTGCAGCAATGGTGAAGGAACTGCGCGAAAAGACCGGCGCAGGCATGATGGATTGCAAGAAGGCGCTCGCCGAAACCAATGGCGACATGGAAGCTGCGATCGACTGGCTGCGTGCCAAGGGCATCGCAAAGGCCGACAAGAAGTCGGGCCGCACGGCTGCTGAAGGCCTCATCGGTATTGTCAGCGGTGGCGTCAAGGCCGTCGTCGTCGAAATCAACTCCGAGACCGACTTCGTCGCCCGCAACGAAGCCTTCCAGGAACTCGTTCGTGGCGTCGCCAACGTCGCGCTCGGCACCGACGGTTCCGTTGACGCCATTGCCGCTGCCAACTACCCGGCAACCGGCAAGTCGGTCGACGAGACCATCAAGGACGCGATTGCCACGATCGGCGAGAACATGACGCTGCGTCGCGCGGCTCTGCTTCAGGTCGAAGACGGCGTGGTCGCAACCTACATCCACAACGCTGCCGGCGACGGCATCGGCAAGCTCGGCGTTCTCGTCGCGCTGAAGTCGATCGGCGACAAGGAAGTTCTGTTCTCGGTCGGCCGCCAGATCGCCATGCACATCGCTGCCACCAACCCGCTCGCGATCCGTGCGGACGAAGTTGACGCTGCTGTCGCCGAGCGCGAGCGCAACGTTTTCATCGAGCAGTCGCGCGCTTCGGGCAAGCCGGACAACATCATCGAAAAGATGGTCGAAGGCCGTATGCGCAAGTTCTTCGAAGAAGTTGCCCTGCTGTCGCAGGCCTTCGTCATGAACCCGGAAATCACCGTCGGTCAGGCCGTCAAGGACGCTGAAAAGCTCGCTGGCGCACCGATCGAAGTCACCGGCATGGCTCGCCTGCTGCTCGGCGAAGGCGTCGAGAAGGAAGAGTCCGACTTCGCTGCAGAAGTTGCAGCCGTCGCCAAGGGCTGATTTCTTCACCCATATTGGGAAAACCTTGGGGCATCGCGTGACAACGCGGTGCCCTTCGTGTATCCGGCTTCGTCAATGCGCTGGACCCGCCGGAAAATACGCCGCTGCGGTTGAAACCATGGAGCGCAATGTGTCCTTATGCGCTGTGCGCCGCCGTTGTGCGCACGCGCGCCGATCTGTTCAGGAGCGATGATGCCGGCCG
The DNA here is from genome assembly GCF_002007205.1 of Ensifer adhaerens. GTDB lineage: Bacteria > Pseudomonadota > Alphaproteobacteria > Rhizobiales > Rhizobiaceae > Ensifer > Ensifer adhaerens_D. The sequence continues at coordinate 1,241,798 of NZ_LAZS01000005.1, read as the reverse complement.
AGCCACTCTACAAACGCGTTCTACTCAAAGCCTCCGGTGAAGCCCTGATGGGCAGCCAGGGCTTCGGCATCGACGTTGCGGTCGCTGACCGCATCGCCGCAGATATCGCCGAAGCGCGCGCCATGGGCGTCGAAGTGGGCGTGGTTGTCGGCGGCGGCAACATCTTCCGCGGCGTCGCCGTTGCCTCCAAGGGCGGCGATCGGGTGACCGGCGACCACATGGGCATGCTGGCGACCGTCATCAACGCGCTGGCGCTTGCAACCTCGCTGCGCAAGCTCGATATCGACACAGTGGTGCTTTCGGCAATCGCGATGCCCGAGATCTGCGAAAGCTTCTCGCAGCGCGCCACGCTCTATCACCTTTCCCTCGGCCGCGTCGTGATCTTCGCCGGCGGCACCGGCAATCCCTTCTTCACGACCGATTCGGCCGCGGCTCTTCGCGCCGCCGAAATGGGCGCGCAGGCGATCTTCAAGGGCACCCAGGTCGACGGCATCTATTCCGCCGACCCGAAGAAGGATCCGACTGCGACCCGCTTCGACCGCCTGACGCACAGCGAAGTCCTCGAGAAGGGCCTTGCCGTCATGGATGTTGCCGCCGTCGCGCTTGCGCGCGAAAATGCCATTCCGATCGTTGTCTTCTCCATTCATGAGAAGGGTGGCTTTGCGGAAATATTGACCGGCGGCGGTTGCGCGACCATCGTTACAGACAACTAAGACGCTGCAGAACGGCCCCTTGGGCCGGCGTATGATAGAACGGGAGTTTCGACCATGAGTGAAGGTGTTGACCTCAAGGAACTGAAGCGTCGCATGGATGGCGCCATTTCCGCATTCAAGAGCGATATCGCGTCGCTCCGTACCGGCCGCGCATCGGCGAACGTTCTGGATCCGGTGACCGTCGAAGCCTACGGCTCGCGCGTGCCGCTCAACCAGGTGGCGAACATCACGGTTCCCGAGCCGCGCATGCTGTCCGTCTCTGTCTGGGACAAGCAGATGGTCGGCGCCGTCGATCGCGGCATTCGCGAATCGAATCTCGGCCTCAATCCGATCATCGACGGCCAGAACCTGCGCATTCCGCTGCCCGAGCTCAACGAAGAGCGCCGCAAGTCGCTCGTCAAGGTGGCACATGATTATGCGGAAAAGGCGAAGGTCGCCGTGCGTCACGTTCGCCGCGATGGCATGGACGACCTGAAAAAAGCCGAAAAGGACGGCGACATCGGCCAGGATATCAGCCGTTCTCAGTCCGAGCGCGTGCAAAAGATGACCGACGAAACGATTTCCGATATCGACCGCTTGCTCGTCGAGAAGGAAAAGGAAATCATGCAGGTCTGATCTGCTCGTGATCTGAGTCTCCTTTCGCGGACGCCTTATGCAAAACCTCACAGCCACGACCGTTCCACAGCATGTTGCCATCATCATGGATGGCAACGGACGTTGGGCAAACGCGCGTGGGTTGCCGCGCACCATGGGGCATCGCAAGGGCGTCGAGACCGTTCGCGCCGCCGTGAAGACGGCGGGCGAGCTGGGCATCCGCTATCTCACGCTTTTTGCCTTTTCCTCGGAAAACTGGAGCAGGCCGGCGGCGGAAGTCAGCGATCTCATGGGGCTGCTCAAGACCTTCATCCGCCGGGATCTTGCCGATCTGCACCGCGAGAATGTCCGCATCCGCGTGATCGGCGACCGCTCCAATCTCAGAGGCGACATTCTACCGCTGCTGGTGGAGGCCGAGGAGACGACGCGGGCAAATACCGGGATCACCCTCGTCATCGCCTTCAATTATGGCGCGCGGGACGAGATGACACGGGCCATGCGGCGCCTGGCGGCGGACGTCGCCGAAGGGAGGTTGCGGCCGGAGGACATCACTCCTGAGCGTATCGCCGCAACGCTGGACACGTCAGGCATTCCCGATCCGGACCTGATCATCCGCACCAGCGGCGAAGAGCGTCTCTCCAATTTTCTTCTGTGGCAGGGCGCCTATTCGGAGTTGATCTTCGTACCGGAGCTGTGGCCGGACTTTACCCGCGAGACCTTCCTCGCGGCGCTTGAGAAGTACGCCTGCCGGGAACGCCGCTTCGGCGGCGTCACTGAGCCCACGCTGGCGGTTGGTTCCTGATGCAGACTGAACTCAAGCTTCGCATCGCTTCGGGAGTGGTCCTCGCAGCGGTGGCACTGGCGGCGACCTGGTTCGGCGGTTTGGCGTTTCAGGTCCTGTCGGCGCTGATCGCGCTGCTCGTCTATTACGAGTGGTCGACGATTACGGGTCTCCACGAACGGGACTTCCAGGGCAATGCCGTCGGCTGGCTGGCCATTGCCGTGATCGCCGGACTGATCGTGACCGGCTATATCGGCTACAGCCTGCCGGTGCTGGCCGTGTTCGTCGTCCTCACCGTACTTTGGGTATTGCTGCAGAAAACCAGCTGGTGGCTGCCGGGCGGTGTCGCCTATGCCGGACTGACCGGCATCTCGCTGGCAGCGCTGCGTGGCGCCGACGACCTTGGCCTGATGGCGACGCTGTTCGTCTTCGCCGTCGTCTGGTCGACCGACATTTTTGCCTATTTTACCGGTCGTGCGATCGGTGGCCCCAAGCTCGCGCCGCGCATATCGCCCGGCAAGACATGGTCGGGTGCCATCGGTGGCACAATTTGCGGCATCGTTGCCGGCGTTGCCGTCTTTATGGCTTATTTTTCACTGCAAGATCTCCGGATTCCGATTATCGCGCTGGTGCTTTCCGTCGCCAGCCAGGTGGGAGACTTGTTCGAATCCTTCATCAAGCGCCGTTTTGGGGTGAAGGATTCCAGCCGCCTCATTCCAGGGCATGGCGGCGTTATGGATCGGGTCGACGGGTTGATATTCGCGTGCGTCGCGGCATTGATTCTGGTCATGGTTCAGTATTTCGTCAGCGATGGGCGCCAGATCGCTTTCGGATCAGTCCTGTATAGCCTTTAACCCAGGCCCGCGGGTGCTTGAGGAACGTTCATGACATATCTGCTTGATGCCCTTCAGATTCTGACCGGCTACGTTATCCCATTCCTTCTGGTGCTGACGTTGCTGGTCTTCGTGCACGAGATGGGCCACTATCTCGTCGGCCGCTGGTCGGGCATTCGCATCCTCGCGTTTTCGATCGGCTTTGGCCCCGAGCTTGTCGGCTGGACCGATCGGCATGGAACCCGGTGGAAGCTGGCGGCAATCCCTCTTGGCGGCTACGTCAAGTTCTACGGCGACGAGGATGCGGCGAGCACTCCGGACTACACGCGGCTGGAGGCGCTGGCGCCGGAAGAACGCAGCCGGACCTTCCTCGGCGCCAAGCTGTGGAAGCGGGCGGCAACCGTGGCGGCCGGGCCGATCGCGAACTTCATCCTCGCCATCGCCATCTTTGCCGTTCTGTTCTCCGTCTACGGGCGTCAGGTTGCTGACCCCGTCGTTGCGCGGGTGAACGAGAACAGTGCCGCCGCACAGGCTGGTGTCGTTCCGGGGGATCGCCTGATCTCGATCGACAATACGCCGGTCGTCACCTTCGACGACGTTCGCCGCTATGTCAGCGTTCGTCCGGAGATGCCGATTTCGATCCGAATCGAGCGCAACGGCGCGATGCTCGATCTGTCCATGGTGCCGCAGCGCACCGAACTCACGGACCAGTTCGGCAACAAGATGGAAATCGGCGTCATCGGTATCCTGACCGATCAGGAGGCCGGCAACTTCCGCACCGTCAACTATGGCCCGATCGAGGCCGTCGGGCAGGGCGTCCTGCAAAGCTGGCACGTCGTCACCGGCACGTTCGACTATCTCTACAATGTCGTGACCGGGCGGATGAAGGCGGACCAGATCGGCGGGCCGATCCGCGTCGCCAAGGTTTCGGGGCAGATGGCGACGCTTGGAATTCCGTTTTTGCTGAATATTGCTGCGATCCTGTCTGTTTCCATAGGATTGCTTAACCTCATGCCCGTTCCGGTGCTTGATGGCGGCCACTTGATGTTCTATGCGGTTGAGGCCTTGCGCGGGAGGCCGGTGGGCCCGGCCGCGCAGGATGTCGCCTACCGGATCGGCTTTGCCATGGTGCTGATGCTCATGGTTTTTGCCACCTGGAACGACATATCGATGTTCTTCGGCTAGCGTTCGGCCGGGGAAACGGCGAGGGGGATTTCGACGGATACTGTGAACGATTGGTTTTCAACGGCTTGCGACGAAAGGTTTTGTTTACGATAAATCGAGGCTGTAGTGGCCGTTAAGCCACGGTTCGAATTGAAGTAAACAGAAATTAACGAGCTGGCTTGCTTGTATGGGAAAAGCGGTTAAAACGGCAACCGTGACCGGAGTCGGCACGAAATTGCCGCGCGACGTTTGGAAAAGGTAAGATTTGAACATGAAAGCTGGTTCAAGGTTTTTGAACGCGGTGTCGGCGGCTGCGCTGTCAACAAGCATTGTTGTTTCCGGCGCTGGTGTTGGGTTGCTCGCAGGCACGTCCGTTGCAGAAGCTGCGGTCATCAATCGTGTCGAAGTTCGCGGCGCCACGCGCGTCAGCGCTGAGACGGTTCGCGCCAACATCACGATCGTTCCCGGCAAGAGCTTCAGCAACACCGACATCGACGCTTCCGTGAAGCGCCTGTATGCGACCGGCTATTTCTCCGACGTCAGCATCAACGTTTCCGGCGGAACGCTGGTCGTCAGCGTGAGCGAGAATCAGCTGGTCAATCAGGTCGTCTTCAACGGCAACCGCAAGATCAAGGACGACAAGCTCCAGGGCATCGTGCGCACGCAACCGCTTGGTCCTTACAGCGAAGCGACGGTCGAGACGGACATCCAGAACATCAAGGACGCCTATTCCGCGATCGGTCGCGGCGACGTCACGGTGACGACGCAGGTCGTTCCGGTCGCCGAAGGGCGGGTCAACCTTGCATTCGTCATCAACGAAGGCGAGCGCACCAAGATTTCCCAGATCAATTTCGTCGGCAACGAGGCCTACAGCGACGGTCGCCTGCAGTCCGTTATCGCGACGAAGGAATCGGGCATTTTCTCCTTCATCACCCGCAAGGACGTCTACAATCCGGACAAGCTGCGCGCCGACGAAGAACTGCTGCGCCAGTTCTACTACAACCGCGGTTTTGCCGACTTCCAGGTCGTTTCCTCGGATGCCGCGCTCAACGAAGCGACCAACGAGTACACGGTGACGATCACCGTCGAAGAAGGTCCGCGCTATGATTTCGGCGCCGTCAACGTCGAATCGACGGTCGAAGGCGTCAACGCCGAAGAGTTGAAGGGTCTCGTTCTGAGCCGTGAGGGCTCGGTCTACAAGGCCAAGGACGTTCAGGCGACGATGAGCGAGATTTCGAAGCGCGTCGCTTCGGAGGGCTATCCTTTTGCGCGCGTTACGCCGCGCGGCAACCGCGACCTCGCCAATCACACGATCGCCGTCGACTACCTGGTCGATCAGGGCGAGCGTGCTTACGTCGAGCGCATCGAGATCCGCGGCAACACCCGCACGCGCGACTATGTCATCCGTCGCGAGTTCGACATGGGCGAAGGTGACGCCTTCAACCAGGAAATGGTCGCGCGCGCCAAGCGCCGTCTGGAAGCGCTCGGTTATTTCTCGAGCGTCAACATCTCGACCGCGCCGGGCAGTGCTGCTGACCGCGTCGTCGTGATCGTCGACGTTCAGGATCAGTCGACCGGTTCGTTCGGTATCGGCGCGGGTTACTCCGCCGGTAGCGGTGGTGGTTTCCTCGTCGAAGCTTCGATCGAAGAAAAGAACTTCCTGGGTCGCGGTCAGTACATTCGCGTCGCCGCCGGTCGTGGTGACGAAAGCCGTACCTACAACGTTTCGTTCACGGAGCCGTACTTCCTCGGCTATCGTCTGGCCGCGGGTTTCGACGTCTTCAAGAACGAAAACGACTTCGATGACGACAACTACAGCTACGAAGACCAGGGCTTCAGCCTGCGCGTAACGGCGCCGATCACCGAGAACCTGTCGACGACGCTGCGTTACAACTTCACGCAGTTCGACTATAGCGGCAACGTCGCGAAGCTTTCTTCGCCTTACGTTCGTGCGGTTGAAGGCGGAAACTGGGTTCGTTCGTCGGTGTCGCAGTCGATCACCTACAACACGCTCGACGATGCGCAGCTGCCGCACGACGGTATTCTCGCGACCTTCACGCATGAATTCGCCGGCCTCGGCGGTGATTCCGACTTCTACAAGATGACCGGCAAGGCCAAGTGGTACTACACGGTCAACGACGAAGCCGACATCATCGCTTCGCTCGGCGGTAGCGCCGGCCATATCTTCGAAACCGGCAGCGACCTGCAGGTCTTCGACCAGTTCCAGCTTGGCACCAGCGACATCCGCGGCTTCGAGCGCAATGGTATCGGCCCGCGCGACAAGGCGACAGGCGACTCGCTCGGCGGTACGACCTACTTCACGGCTTCGGCCGAAGCGACGTTCCCGCTCCCGGGTATTCCGCGTGACAGCGGCTTCCGCGGCGCGGTCTTCGCTGATGCCGGCACGCTCTATAGCAACCAGGTCAAGATGGCTCCGGGCGAAACCGTGCAAGGCAACAATTCGTCGCTGCGTGCGTCGGTTGGCGTCGGTCTGATCTGGGCATCGCCCTTCGGTCCGCTGCGTGTCGACTATGCATGGCCGATTGCCAAGGAAGATTTCGACCGGGTACAGAACCTGAAGTTCGGTATTTCCTCGTCGTTCTGATAAGAAGCAGTCCAGAACTGCCAGAGAAGATCGTTCTGGAGTGTCCATGGAACAGAACTGGTTTTTTCCGCCCCATGATGGGATCCGCCTGGGTGACCTGGCGGATCAAATTGGGGCGGAGTTGGTGGATGTCGCGGTCGCAGACCGCGCCGTTCGTTCCGTAGCGCCGGTCTATCGGGCAAAGCCCGGTGACGTCTGCTACATGTTGTCTCGCAAGAGCCGCGCCGAACTCGAAACGTGCGAGGCGTCGGCGATCATCTGCGACAAGGCGATTGCGTCGCTCGTTCCTTCCCATATACCCGTCCTTCTGACGGCCCGCCCGCATACGGCCTTTGCGCTTGCCGGCACGCTGTTGCACGAGATTGCGATGCGTCCGGCACGCAATACGAGCCTGCGCGGCATCGCGCCCGGCGCTTTCGTGGACCCGACGGCGCGGCTTGAAGACGATGTCGAGGTCGAGCCGATGGCTGTCGTTGGCGCCGGCGCAGAGATCGGCCGCGGCACGCGGATCGCGGCGGGCGCTATCATCGGTCCGGGCGTGCGCATCGGTCGTGACTGCACGATTGCCGCAGGCGCGAGCGTGCTCTGTGCGCTCGTCGGCAACAGCGTCATCATTCACCCCGGTGCTCGGATCGGACAGGACGGCTTTGGCTATGCACCGGGTCCGAAGGGCGGGATGATCAAGATCGTCCAGGTCGGGCGCGTGATCATCCAGGATCACGTCGAGATCGGCGCGAATACGACGATTGACCGTGGCACGATGGATGACACGGTGATCGGTGAGGGCACCAAGATCGACAATCTCGTTCAAGTCGGTCACAACGTGCGCATCGGTCGCTATTGCGGCATCGTCAGCGGGGTCGGCATCGCCGGTAGCACGAAGATCGGCGATGGCGTCATGATCGGCGGCGGCAGCGGCGTCAATGGCCACATTACCGTCGGCGACGGCGTCCAGATCGCCGCCATGAGCGGCGTGGCGGCCGATGTTCCCGCCGGCGAACGTTATGGCGGTATTCCTGCGCGCCCGATGCGTGATTTCCTGCGCGACGTTGCGGAAATGGCCATGCGGGCAGAGGAAAGACAGAAAAAGAAGAAGGGCGGCGCGAATGAGTGAAGCAGCAACGGTTCTCGGTACGGCGGATATTCAGGAAATCCTGAAACTGCTTCCCCATCGCTACCCATTTCTGCTCGTCGATCGCATCATCGAGATCGACGGTGACAATTCGGCGATCGGCATCAAGAACGTCTCGGCGAACGAGCCGCATTTCACCGGCCACTTCCCCGAGCAGCCGATCATGCCTGGCGTCCTGCTCGTCGAGGGCATGGCGCAGACGGCCGGCGCGATCTGCGCCCGCAAGGTCGGAACGGGCACGAACCTGGTCTATTTCATGACCATCGACAATGCGCGTTTCCGCAAGCCGGTCGTGCCCGGCGATCGCGTCGAATTCCATGTCGTCAAGCAGAAGCAGCGCGGCAATATCTGGAAATTTCACTGTGATGCAAAAGTTGACGGGCAACTTGTCGCAGAAGCTGATATCGGCGCGATGATAGTCAGCAAGGAAGACGCCTGAACATGATTGCAGCATCTGCGAAGGTCCACCCGTCCTCGATCGTCGAGAGCGGGGCTGTGATCGGCGAGAACGTCAAGATCGGCCCGTTTTGCTATATCGGGCCGAAAGTCGTTCTGGGCGACGATATCGAGCTTCTTAGCCATGTTGTGGTGTCCGGCCGGACGACCGTTGGCAAGGGAACAAAGATTTTTCCGAACGCCGCAATCGGTGGCGATTCCCAGAGCGTTCATCACAGCGCCGTCGATACCGAGCTGCTGATCGGCGCCAATTGCACGATCCGCGAAGGCGTGACGATGAACACGGGGACCGTCGAACATGGCGGCAAGACGGTCGTCGGCGACAACAACCTCTTTCTCGCCAATTCGCACGTGGCGCATGATTGCCAGCTCGGCAACAACATCATCCTGTCCAACAATGTGATGCTGGCCGGCCATGTCACGGTCGAGGACCGCGTCATTCTCGGCGGTGGCTGCGCGGTGCACCAGTTCACGCGCGTGGGCCGCCAGGCCTTTGTCGGCGGTCTGTCGGCTGTCAGCTACGATGTTATTCCCTATGGCATGCTCAACGGCAATCCCGGTCTGCTGAGCGGACTGAATGTTGTCGGCATGACCCGGGCCGGCATCGATCGTGCCACGATCCATGTGGTTCGCCGCGCCTACAAGCAGATTTTCGAAGGGCCGGAATCGATCCGCGCCAACGCCGCAGCGATTCGCGAAGACTATATTGATTGTGCGCCGGTCATCGAAATCCTCGATTTCATCGCCGCCGAAAGCGACCGGGCGCTGTCGTCGCCGCAGCGCGGCAAGGCCTGACCGTGATGTCTTCTGCTGCGAGCCGCGCAGCGACCGGCGGCCGGCTCGCAATCATCGCTGGTGGCGGCACTTTGCCCCACCACGTCGCCGAAGCGGTTCGTGCGCGCGGCGAAGATCCCTTTATCATTGCGCTCTCGCGGGAAGCGGAAGAAGCCGATTGGGTCGGCTTCGACCATTCGGTGCTGGGGATCGGCGATTTCGCCAATATCAGCCGCACGTTTCGTGACGAGGGGATTGATCGCGTCGTCTTGTCCGGCTGGGTTCGGCGCCGGCCGGAATGGCGTGATATCCGCCCGACGCTGCGCACCCTCGCAAAGATACCCTCTGTACTAAAGACATTGGTTTCGGGCGGCGACGATGCGGTCCTGCGCATGGCGATGCAACTGATCGAGGCAAGCGGTGCGCACGTCATCGGCGTGCACGAGGTGGTTCCCAATCTCCTGGCCGAACCGGGCCCCATCGGGACCGTAACCCCCGACGGCGACGACCGCCGCGATATAGAAGCGGGAATTGCTGCCGCCAATGCGCTCGGCGCGCTCGACGTGGGGCAGGGGGCGGTGGCGATCGGCGGACGTGTCGTGGCACTCGAGGGGGCCGAGGGCACGGATGCCATGCTGGAGCGCGTCGTCATGCTGAAGGCCGAGGGCCGAGTTTCCTCCCGTCGGCGCGGCGTTCTCGTCAAGCTTTGCAAGCCCGGACAGGATCTGCGGGCCGACCTCCCGTCGATCGGCCCGTCCACCATAGCCCTGGCCGAGCGCGCCGGTCTTGCCGGTGTTGCCGTCGAGGCCGGGCGTGCTCTGGTGCTGGAACGCGGCGAAGTGGTCGAGGTCGCCGATCGGGCGGGGCTGTTTGTCGTCGGGGTGGAGCGCGCGTCCAGAGGCATACGGCGATGAATGCGCCAAGCTACAAGCTTGCTGTGATCGCGGGCGAAGTTTCCGGCGATCTCCTCGGCGCCGACCTCGTCCGTGCGCTGCGGGCGCAAAGCCGCTCCGAGGTCGAACTGGTTGGCGTTGGCGGCGAGGCATTGGAGGCCGAAGGCCTTCGCTCGCTCTTCGACTATTCCGAATTGTCGATCATGGGCTTCACCCAGGTGCTGGCGCGCCTGCCGAAGCTGATCATGCGCATACGCCAGACGGCAAAGGCGATCATCGCGGCCCGGCCCGATGCGCTTCTGATCATCGACAGCCCGGATTTCACCCACCGCGTCGCGCGAAAAGTGCGCGCCGCGCTGCCGGATCTGCCTGTCATCAACTACGTCTGCCCAAGTGTCTGGGCCTGGAAGCCGGAGCGGGCGCCGCGCATGCGCGGCTATGTCGATCACGTGCTCGCGGTCTTGCCGTTCGAGCCGGAAGCAATGGAACGGCTGCAGGGCCCGCTGACCACCTATGTCGGCCATCGCCTTGCAAGCGATGCCAATGTGCTTGCCGTTCGCGCCAGCCGGCAGCAACGCCTCGTGGGCGCCAAGGACGGGCGTGTTTCGACGTGCCTTCTCCTGCCGGGCTCGCGCTCAAGCGAAGTTGGCCGCCTGCTGCCGATCTTCCGCGCGACGGTCGACGAACTCGCTGCCCGCCATCCGGGCATTCGTTTTCTGCTGCCGACCGTGCCGCGCCAGGAGAGACTGGTGCGGGAAATTACCGCGTCCTGGGCGATCCAACCGGAGATTTCCGTCGGTGCGGCCGACAAATGGGCGGCCTTCGACCGAGCCGACGCGGCGATCGCCGCTTCGGGCACGGTCATTCTGGAACTCGCTCTGGCCGGCGTGCCCGTCGTTTCGACCTATGCGCCTGACTTCCTGGTGAAGCTCCTGCACAAGCGTATCCGCATCTGGAGCGGAGCGCTGCCCAACCTGATCGCGGATTTCCCGATCGTCTCGGAATATTTCGGCGAGTCCATCCGTCCGGGCGCTCTGACGCGCTGGATGGAGCGGCTTTCGGGCGCAACGGCGCAGCGGGCCTCGATGCTCGACGGTTACGCACTGGTGCAGCAGCGCATGACGACCGATCAGCCGCCCGGCGAGATCGCCGCCAAGATCGTGCTTGGCTATCTCAACAAGAGCAATCGGTAAGCTTCGTCGATCCTTGGGCGAGCGCTATGCTCCTCAGTGCCTCGCTCGATGAGAACAAACCTTCGCGCACCGGGCATGCCGCGGCCGCGTTGCGCGATGTCGCCTCGGACAACCCGCTCGACCCGCTGGTGAACGACGTTCGAACGGAACTTCCCGTATCCAGAAAAATAAAAGCCCGGTCATCGCTGACCGGGCTTTGTCTTTCGGAGCTGGCCGTGATCTCAGCGCTTGGAGACCGGCACGTAGTCGCGCTGCGGAGCGCCGACATAGAGCTGGCGCGGGCGGCCGATGCGCTGTTCCGGATCTTCGATCATCTCGTTCCACTGCGCGATCCAGCCGACGGTGCGGGCGAGCGCGAAGAGCACGGTGAACATGGTGGTGGGGAAGCCGAGTGCCTTCAGCGTGATGCCCGAGTAGAAGTCGATGTTCGGGTAAAGCTTCTTCTCGATGAAGTACTCGTCGGTGAGCGCAATACGCTCCAGTTCCATCGCCACTTCGAGAAGCGGATCGTCCTTGTGACCGAGCTCGGCGAGCACTTCATGCGTGGTCTTCTGCATGATCTTGGCGCGCGGGTCGTAGTTCTTGTAGACGCGGTGACCGAAGCCCATCAGGCGGAACGGGTCATTCTTGTCCTTGGCGCGGGCGATGAATTCCGGGATGCGGTCGGCCGTGCCGATTTCGGCAAGCATGTTGAGCGCCGCTTCGTTGGCGCCGCCGTGGGCCGGGCCCCAGAGGCAGGCGATGCCGGCCGCGATGCAGGCGAACGGGTTGGCACCCGACGAGCCGGCGAGGCGAACGGTCGAAGTCGAAGCGTTCTGCTCGTGGTCGGCGTGCAGGATGAAGATACGGTCCATGGCGCGCGACAGAACCGGGTTGACGACATATTCTTCGCACGGAACGGCAAAGCACATGCGCAGGAAGTTCGAGGCGTAGTCGAGATCGTTCTTCGGGTAAACGAAGGGCTGGCCGATGTGGTACTTGTAGGCCATTGCCGCGATCGTCGGCATCTTGGCGATCATGCGCAGCGAAGCGACCATGCGCTGGTGCGGATCGGTGATGTCGGTCGAGTCGTGGTAGAACGCCGAGAGCGCGCCGACGCAGCCGCACATGACGGCCATCGGGTGGGCGTCGCGGCGGAAGCCGGTGAAGAAGCGCGACATCTGCTCATGCACCATGGTGTGGTGCGTGACGCGATAGTCGAAGTCGGCCTTCTGCGCCTTCGTCGGCAGTTCGCCGTAGAGCAGCAGGTAGCAGACTTCGAGGAAGTCGCCATGTTCTGCAAGCTGCTCAATCGGGTAGCCGCGGTGCAGGAGAACGCCTTCGTCGCCGTCGATATAGGTGATCTTGGATTCGCACGACGCCGTGGACGTGAAGCCCGGGTCGTAAGTGAACATCTTCGTCTGCTTGTAGAGCGAGCCGATGTCCACGACGTCGGGGCCGATGGACCCCGATCGCACCGGAAGATCCGCAGACTTTCCATCGAGTGTTACAACCGCGGTTTTTTCAGTCATCGGACCCTCCGTCTTATGGCAACGTGACATAGAGACATGCCACGACAATGAACGTTGCGAATTTGCTATATGATTTATTTTCGACTGCCAAGCTGTACGAAAGGCAAATTGTGCGATGCGAAAACGTGCATATGGCGACGCAATAATGGCATGTTACGGCAATAAGTCCAAAGAGATCAATAAGCTCGCCCGATGATGGTGCGGTACCATTCTATATAGGTTTGCCGCTTTTTTCGGCAGATACCGCCTCGGTTGCAGTTGCGTGACGTTGGTTGCATGATCGGCCGCGAACCAAGGGGCCAAAGTGCGGGCGCAATGAGCGAAACGGAAATGCGGCAAGCGTCGCTCGACGTCGAACGCGGCAGCTTCAGGCTGCCCGGATCCGATGCCGCCGCTGTCGCCGCGACCTTGGCCACAAGCGGGCGGCGTGCCCTGTTTCTCCGGCAGCCATGGCGGGAAATCGCGGCACGCGCGGCGCGCTTGCGGCCCGCTGTGCTCCAGCCGGCGTTCCTCGCGGCGATCGAAGAGGAGCGGGCATTCGGTCACGGTTTCGTGTTGATCCCCGTGTTCTTGATCTTCGGCGTGCTCGCCTGGCTGGCGCTGCCCTTCGACCTCCGGATTGCCAATCTTGCAGTGCTGCTTTGCATTTTCGGTATGGCAGCGCTGGCGTGCAGGGGGAGGCTCGTGCCCTTGAGGGGCCCGTTGATCGCCGTGACGCTGTTCATGACCGGCATGTTGCTGGTCGCGGTCGAGACGTGGCGCACCGACACGGTTGTTCTCGACGCACCTGTCACCACGAATGTGCGGGGCGTGGTGTTTTCCCGCGAGCAGGATGACCGCGGCCGATGGCGTTATGGGGTAGAGGTCGAGGAAACGAGCAGGCCAAAGCTGCGCCGCCAGCCGCTGAAGGTGACGCTGGTGACGCGGAACTCCGGGGATCCGTTCGCGCTCGGCGCCTCGATCGAGGGCAGGGCGCGCCTGTCTCCGCCGTCAGGCCCGGCGCTGCCCGGCCTGAACGACTTCGCCTTCGACAGCTATTTCAAGGGCGTCGGCGCCGTCGGATTTTTCTACGGCGCGCCCAGGCAATCCGAGAAGGCCGCGATCGAAGATCCCGACACGGCGGCTTCGCTGCTTCAGGCGGTGGAGACGAAGATGGCTGCAATGCGCGAGGCGGTCGGCGAGAGGATCCGCGCGGCGATCGGCGGCGATACCGGCGCGCTGGCCGCGGCGCTGGTCACCGCCGAGGAGCGGGCGATCAGCCGGGAAACGGTCGAGGTGCTGCGGCAGGCGGGGCTCGCCCATGTGCTGGCGATCTCCGGTCTGAACATGGCGCTGGCGGCCGGAACGTTCCTGATCGGCGCGCGCACGGCCCTCAGCATGGTTCCGAGGCTGGCGCATCGTGTGCCGATCAAGAAGATCGCCGCGGCCGGCGCGCTGCTGATGGTCTGCCTCTATATTCTCATCTCCGGCGGCGCCGTGTCGGCGCTTCGCGCCTGGATCATGATTTCGATCATGCTGGTCGCGGTGTTCTTCGATCGCATGTCGATCAGCCTGCGCAACGTTGCGCTTGCCGCAATCGTCATCGTGGTCCTCATGCCTTCGGCAGTGGCGGGGCCGGGCTTCCAGATGTCGTTCGCTGCGACCCTGGCGCTCGTTGCCGGCTACGGACGCTGGCGCGAGCGGCGTGCCACGCGCACGGAAGCGGCCGACCGCGGCGCGAAAGGGCGTCTTCTTGCCGGCGTCGCCGCTGGCATCCTCGTCACATCGCTCATCGGCGGCCTGGCGACATCGGTCTATTCGATCGCCTATTTCCATAGGCTGCCGGCCTACGGCTTGCTCGCGAACATTCTCACCATGCCGCTGATCAGCATCGTGATCATGCCATTCGGGCTGTTCGCCATGCTGTTGATGCCGTTCGGGCTCGAGCAACTGCCTTTGGCGGCGATGGCCTGGGGTCTCGACCGGATGCTCGACGTCGCCCGGTTCGTGACCTCGCTTGATGGTGAAGTCGTCACCGGCCGCATCGGGCCTATCGGCTTCGTGCTGATTGCTGTCGGCGGCGTCGTTCTCTGCGTGCTGCGCAGCTGGCTCGCGATCTGCGGCTTGGTGTTGATCTGTGCGGGTTTCCTCAGCCTGGCACTGGAAGATGGCAGCTTGCCCGACGTCGTGATCGCCGAGGACGGCCGGCTCGTCGGCCTGGTTGCGGATGGCGCTATCGCAACGAACCGGCCGCGCCCGCCGGACTTCGTCTTTTCACAATGGCAACGGGCGCTCGCCGTGGGAAAACACGCGCCGCCGACCACGCTTGCCCCCACGGCCGGCGATCTTTATCCGGCTATGGAACGGGCGGCCGGAAAAGCGCCGCCGATCGGCGAGGAAAAGGCCGCTGCGATCCGCGTGTATTTTTCATCGGCCGTCAACACAAGCACGGCAGGCAGTTTCATCTGCCGCGAAAAGCAGTGGTGCGCGGCGCGCAACAGCATTGGCTGGACGATCGTCACTCTCGAAAACCCGCGCCTCTTTCCTGTCTTGTGTGATCAGGCGGACCTGGTCGTGGTTGCCGCTCGGGTCGATGTCGCAGCCTGCCCGGCGCGCCGCGCTCGCATCGTGGACGCGCGGACGCTTCGCCGCACGGGCGCGATCGAAATTCGAGCGGAATGGCGGGAAGGGCAGGACACGCCTCCCATGCAGTTCCAACCAGCGTTCACAACGCTTGCCCGTCCCTGGGAGCGCCATCGCACCTATGAGTGGCGCAGCGGCACCTTTGTCGAAGATCAGCCTGCGCTCTGAAAACGCCCGTCCAGTTCCGGCAATGGAAGGTTGCGAAATTATTCTTGATTGATAAACTCCACAAATCCTTGTCATCCGGTTTCCCTTTGCGTAAAGAGCCCCGGAACGCGCAAGGGTAGCGGCGGACGACGGCAAGACCCTTCGCCCCGACATGACGATATCGACCAGTACGTGAGGAACGAGATGCCGAGACGAGCCCGACCGACGATCAATTTGCTGGGAGCCGCGATGTTGGTCCTGTCATCGGCCGCTTCCCCGACGGTCGCCTTTGCTCAGGCAACCACCGAGGGAACAACGACGGCGCCCGTGGTCAACGGCACGCAGGACAGCGCAACCGCGCCGGTAGCAACGGCGCCGTCCGCATCGGGGCAGGTCGAAAGCCAGCGCACGGTAGAAACCGTTCCGGTGAACGAGCCGGCCCCACAGGCGCAGCCACTGCAAGTCGCTCCGGCAACCTCGGGCAACGGGTCTCCCACGGCGGGTGCCGCGACCGCGGTGGAAAGCGCACCTGCGGCTGCCGAAGGCGGGGCAAGCCCGGTCTTGCCACACGACCTCTCGCCCATCGGCATGTTCATGGCCGCCGACGTCGTGGTAAAGAGCGTGATGATCGGCCTTGCGTTGGCCTCCGTCGCCACCTGGGCGATCTTCCTGGTCAAGTTTCTGGAGCTCCTGGGTGCCAAGGCGCGCCTCACGCGGGCGGTTCGCCTCCTGTCGGCCGCCAACGGCCTGTCGGACGTGAAGGCAGCCTTCGACGGAAAGTCGGGACCGGCGCCTCAGATGGTTGCTGCTGCGATCGACGAAATGGCCCGCTCGGAGGCGGTGATCGATCATGCGCCGGCAGGCGGCGTGAAGGAACGTGTTGCCTCCCTCTTGACCCGCATCGAAGTTCGCGCTGGCAAGCGCATGACGAGCGGCACCGGCATTCTCGCGTCGATCGGCTCGGTCGGCCCGTTCGTCGGCCTGTTCGGCACGGTCTGGGGGATCATGAATTCCTTCATCGGCATCAGCAAGGCGCAGACGACCAATCTGGCGATCGTGGCGCCCGGTATCGCCGAAGCGCTGCTGGCGACTGCCATTGGCCTGGTGGCGGCAATCCCCGCCGTCGTCATCTACAACTATTTTGCCCGGTCGGTTGGTGGCTACAAGGTGATTCTCGCCGATGCGGCTGCTGCCGTGGAGCGGCTGGTCAGTCGCGATCTCGACCATCGCCTGGCCCGCAAGGCGCAACCGCGCCGTCAGGACTTCGGTCATGCGGAGACAACCATCGCAAGGATCGGGTGACCCATGGCTGGAAAAATCAGCGACGGCGGCGGCGATCTCGACGAAAACAGCGAGATCAACGTCACACCCTTCATCGACGTCATGCTGGTGCTGCTGATCATCTTCATGGTGGCGGCACCGCTTGCGACCGTCGACATGAAGGTGGATCTGCCGCAATCGGCCGCCAGGCCCACGCCGCGCGATGACAAGCCGGTCTTCGTAACCTTGAAGGCCGACCTGGCACTTGCGATCGGCAATGAGGAAACGGCGCGCGAACGCTTTGCGGAAGAGCTGAAGCGCCTGACGGACGGCAATACCGAGACGCGCGTCCTCCTGAGGGCGGACAAGGCCGTGGATTATGGTGAGCTGATGACGGTGATGAACCTCATCCAGAATGCCGGCTACACCAAGATTGCCCTCGTCGGCCTGGAAGGCGCGCCGGGACGCTGATGCCGGGGCGGTAGCCGCGTTGTCCGCGGCTTCGCCGTTTGCCGTACAATTCCCTCCCGTTTTTCCGGCGCATTTTGCCGCTGTCGCTTGAAACCGGCCGGACGCCGTTTTATGAGCTTACCTCAAAGGCTTTCCGATGGGAGCCAGAAGACGATCGTGCGCGCTTGCTCGAAAGACGGGCGCCGCGCCTATCCGGACACGAGGGCACTACCATGAATTTCGAAGCAGCGCGCACCAAGATGGTGGACAACCAGATCCGGACGACCGATGTCACGTCCCATTCGGTCCTGTCCGCGTTCCTCACCGTGCCGCGCGAGGAGTTCGTGCCTGCCAAGATGAAGGAACTCGCCTATATCGATACCGATATCGCGCTCGACGTTGCCAATGGCAGCGCGCCGCGCTTCCTGATGGAGCCGTCGCCGCTCGCCAAGCTTCTCCAGTTGGCCGAAATCGCCAAGTCCGATGTCGTCCTGGAGATCGGCTGCGGCACCGGCTACGCGTCCGCACTGCTGTCGCAGGTTGCCGGTTCGGTCGTTGCGCTCGAAAGCGATGAAGGCCTCGCGGCCACCGCGACGGAAACGCTGTCCCGCCTCGGCTACGACAACATCGCCGTCGTGACCGGCGAACTCGAGAAGGGATATGCCGCCGAGGCGCCCTACGACGTCATCTTCGTTCACGGCTCGGTCGAAGTTCTGCCGACCGATCTTTTCGCGCAACTGCGCGATGGCGGACGGCTTGTCGTCGTTGAAGGATTTGGCAACGCTTCTCGCGCTAAACTCTATGTACACGAGCACGGAAAGACTTCCGAGCGACCCGATTTCAACACCGCGGTCAAGCCACTTCCCGGCTTCCGCCGTGCACAGGAATTTGTTTTTTGAGGTCCCTCTTATTGAGGGATATCAACAATTAAATGCGCTGCTAAAATAACAATGTTGCCAATTCGCAACGGGGTACTTGTTTCTTTTTGAAATGGCTGCGCAGAGTATGGCTCGCCAGTTGTCGGAATGCTGATTCCGGGTTTCAAAGAGTGCAGTGGTAGTGATTTGCTCACCAGTGGGCGGTGTGAGCGCTTCATCGCCGTGTCTAGTTGGGGTCGCTTTTTGCAAAAAGAGCGGCGCCGCGGAAATAGAGGGCAGGCTCTGCCGCCCCGATCGGAGAGAGAAGTAATGGTGTCGATTGTCCGCAAAGCGGCCCTCCTGGCCGCCGTTTCGACAAGTTTGCTGCTTGCCCCGCAGGCAGTGCTGGCCGAAACGATCTTCGGCGCAATGGCCAAAGCCTACGCAAACAACCCGGACCTGAACGCTGCGCGGGCCGGCCTTCGCGCCACGGACGAAAGCGTTCCGATCGCCAAGTCCGGATTTCGGCCCCAGGTCGCGGCTTTCGCTTCAGGAACGCTTTCCAACGTCGAAGCCGAAAAGACTCGCTCCCGAGACTTTCACCAGGGACAAGTTGGCGTCACCGTGAACCAGATGGTTTTTGACGGCTTCCAGACGTTGAACAATGTTCGCGCCGCTGAATCGAACGTGTTTTCGACCCGCGAATCGTTGCGCGCCAACGAGATCTCGATTCTGCTTTCGGCCGCGACGATCTATTCCAACATTGCGCGCGACCAGCAGCTCGTCTCGATCCGCAAGCAGAACATCGCCTTCCTTCAGGAGCAGGTGAACGCCGCGAAGGCTCGCCTCGACGTGGGTGAGGGCACCCGCACGGACGTGAGCCTCGCCGAAGCGTCGCTCGCCAACGCCCAGTCGCAGCTTATCGTCGCCGTCGCCCAGTTGAAGCAGAGCGAAGCGACCTATGTCCAGATCGTCGGCGACGTGCCGCGCGGCATCAAGCAGGCATCGCCTGCTTCCAAGAGCCTGCCGCGCACGCTCGATCAGGCGGTCGCGACCGGACTGCGGGAAAGCCCGATCATTCTCTCGGCGCAGTACGCCGTTGATTCGGCCGGCTATCAGGTCAAGTCGGCGGAAGGCTCGATGCTTCCCGGCGTGACCCTGCAGGGCCAGGTCGGCCGCACCACCGGCAATACCGGCACCGACGGTCTCGACAGCAACAGTGCAAGCATTACGGCGCGCCTCGAAGTGCCGATCTACCAGGGTGGCCGCGAATACGGCCAGATCCGCCAGGCCAAGGAACGTCTGGGGCAGCAGCGCATTCTGGTCGATTCCGCTCGTGCTGCGGTGGAGCAGACCATCGTTTCCGCCTATGCCCAGCTCGAAGCCGCGATTGCGCGCATCTCGGCGAACAAGGCACAGATTTCGGCCGCCAAGCTGGCATTGGACGGCGTTATCGAAGAGCGCAAGGTCGGCCAGCGCACGACCCTCGACGTGCTCGATTCGCAGCAGGACGTGCTTCAGGCGCAAGAACTCCTGGCGCTCGCGCAGCGCGATGCGGTCGTTGCCAGCTACTCGCTGCTTGCCGCTTCAGCGCGTCTGACGGTGAGGGATCAGGGACTGCAGGTTGCCGAGTACCGTGCCGAAGAGCACTACGAAGCCGTCAAGGACAAGTGGTTCGGTTTGCGCACTGTTGATGGTCGCTAAGAGCGGCCTCTCGTCTTTCCATAAATTTCAGCAGCGCCCCGATTCCCCCGGGGCGTTTCTATTTTTTCCCCTGAAAACAAATCTGTGCAAGAATCTGAGTGGCTGATTCGTGGCGTTTGTTTCGGCTGCGAACTCACTTAAGGTTTGTCGTAAATCGGCGCATGTTCGCTTTTGGCACATGTCGACCGCGTCAAACGAGGATGGAAATGGCACAGCTCAATGTCGCGCGCGAACCTTCGATGGATGAAATCCTGGCGTCCATCCGCAAGATCATTGAGAGCAACGAACCCGGGCAAGCCGGATTTTCGCCGCAGGAGCAATTCGAGGACGAGGCGAGCGACGAGATCGAGCTGACCATCGATAGCGAGATCGAGACGATCGCCTTTGGCCGGCGGGACGAACGCGACGAAGCGCAGCCGCCGGTGTCTGTCGCGCCGCCCAGCGAGAACTCGGCTGCTCTGTCGGAGGCGTCGTCCGTGGGGCAGCCGCCGCTTTCGCTCGCCGATGTCGCGGCACGGGTCCGCGCCGCATCCGAGCGCCATGCCACGGGCTTTACCGGGCGCGAGGTGCAGCCTGCGCCGCAGGTCGTAGCCATCCAGGACAGCCCGGTCGTCACCTCTCGCATGGCGGCGGTTTCCGCGCCGAAGACGCCGGTCGTCGAGCCGGTTTCTGCCGCGCAAGGGCGGGCGGAGCCGGAGGTTGTCGCAGCGCCGCCAGTCGTGGAGCTCCGGGAAGTGGCAAGCGCTGCTGCCCCCATGCCCACCGTTCCGCTGGAAGCGTCGGCGCCGGAGAAATCGCTGGCTGCAATCGTCTCTCCTGAAGTTGGCCGCAAGGTCGCGCAGTCCTTCGGCGATCTCGCCCACGCCATGGACCAGGGCTCGCGCCGATCTTTCGATGAAATCGCCGAAGACATGCTTCGGCCGATGCTGCAGGAATGGCTGGACGACAATCTGCCGACGCTAGTCGAGCGGCTCGTTCGCGAGGAGATCGAGCGCGTCGCGCGCGGTCCTCGCCGCTAAAACCCCACCCCGGAAATGAAAGAAGCCGCGCGATCGTCGCGGCTTTTTGCGTTCGTGTTGACTTGCACCGGCCGTTCCGGTTTACAAGACGCTGACATCAATCTCCTAAATTGGCTCCAAAATGCTTGATAAGACCTACGATTCCGCATCCGTCGACCCGCGTATCGCCAAGAAGTGGGACGAAGAAAACGCGTTTCGTGCAGGGGCGGGTGCCAAGCCCGGCGCCGATAGCTTCTGCATCGTGATCCCGCCGCCGAACGTGACCGGCTCGCTGCACATGGGACACGCGCTCAACAACACGCTGCAGGACGTGCTGGTTCGCTTCGAACGCATGCGCGGCAAGGACGTGTTGTGGCAGCCGGGCATGGACCATGCCGGCATCGCCACCCAGATGGTTGTCGAGCGCAAGCTGATGGAGAGCCAGCAGCACCGCCGGCAGATGGGCCGCGAAGCCTTCATCGAGAAGGTCTGGGAATGGAAGGCCGAATCCGGTGGCCTGATCTTCAACCAGCTGAAGCGGCTTGGCGCCTCCTGCGACTGGTCGCGCGAACGCTTCACCATGGATGAAGGGCTGTCCGAGGCCGTTCTGGAGGTCTTCGTTTCGCTCTACAAGGAAGGCCTGATCTACAAGGACAAGCGCCTCGTCAACTGGGACCCGAAGCTTCTGACCGCGATTTCGGATCTGGAGGTCGAACAGCACGAGATCAATGGCAACCTCTGGCACTTGCGCTATCCGCTCGAGCCCGGCGTGACCTTCGACTACCCGGTTGCCTTCGATGAAGACGGCAAGGCGACCGAGTGGGAGAAGCGTGACTACCTCGTCGTCGCCACCACGCGTCCCGAAACCATGCTCGGAGACAGCGGCATCGCCGTCAATCCGGAGGACGAGCGCTACAAGCCGCTGATCGGCAAGCACGTCATCCTGCCGATCGTCGGTCGTCGCATTCCTGTTGTCGCGGACGACTATGCTGACCCGACCGCCGGTACAGGCGCGGTGAAGATCACGCCTGCACACGATTTCAACGATTTCGACGTCGGCAAGCGTGCAGGTCTGCGTGCGATCAACATCCTGACGATCGAGGGGCGCATCACCATCAAGGACAACGAGGACTTCCTCGAGGGACTGGCTGAACCGGCTGCCCTCCATGGCGCCTGGGACGAGCTTGAGGGCAAGGATCGCTTCGAAGCGCGCAGGATCATCGTTCGTATCTTCGAAGAGGCCGGTCTTCTCGACAGGATCGAGCCGCACAAGCACATGGTTCCCCATGGCGACCGTGGTGGCGTGCCGATCGAGCCGCGCCTGACGGAGCAGTGGTACGTCGATGCCAAGACGCTCGCCAAGCCGGCGATCGCTGCGGTCAAGGAAGGGCGGACCAACTTCGTTCCCAAGAACTGGGAGAAGACCTACTACGAGTGGATGGAGAACATTCAGCCCTGGTGCGTTTCGCGCCAGCTCTGGTGGGGGCACCAGATTCCGGCCTGGTACGGTCCGGACGGCCAGGTCTTCGTCGAAAAGACCGAGGAAGAGGCGCTGCATGCGGCGATCCAGCACTATCTGGCGCATGAAGGCCCGATGAAGGCCTATGTCGAGGACCTGCTTGAAAACTTCAAGCCGGGCGAGATCCTGACGCGCGACGAAGACGTTCTCGACACCTGGTTCTCCTCGGCCCTCTGGCCGTTCTCCACGCTCGGCTGGCCGAACGAAACGCCGGAGCTGGAGAAATACTACCAGACCGACGTGCTGGTCACCGGCTTCGACATCATCTTCTTCTGGGTCGCCCGAATGATGATGATGGGCCTGCATTTCATGAAGGATGCAGACGGCACCCCGGTCGAGCCCTTCCATACGGTCTATGTCCATGCGCTCGTTCGCGACAAGAACGGCCAGAAGATGTCGAAGTCGAAGGGCAACGTCATCGATCCGCTCGAACTGATCGACGAGTATGGCGCCGACGCCTTGCGCTTCACGCTAGCGATCATGGCGGCCCAGGGACGCGACGTGAAGCTCGATCCGGCCCGTATCGCCGGCTATCGCAACTTCGGCACCAAGCTGTGGAACGCGACGCGCTTTGCCCAGATGAACGGCGTGACCAGCAGCGAAGGCTTCATTCCCGAAGCTGCGTCGCTGACCATCAACCGCTGGATCCTGACGGAACTGTCGCGCACCATCCTCGACGTCAGCGAGGCGCTCGATGCCTATCGCTTCAACGACGCGGCCAGCAGCCTCTATCGGTTCGTCTGGAACCAGTTCTGCGACTGGTACCTCGAATTGCTGAAGCCCGTCTTTGGTGGCGAGGACGAAGCGGCAAAACGCGAGTCGCAGGCCTGTGTCGCCTATGTTCTCGACGAGATCTACAAGCTGCTGCACCCGTTCATGCCGTTCATGACGGAAGAACTCTGGGCGCAGACGGCAGGCGAAGGGCAGGAGCGTCCGACGTTGCTTTGCCACGCGGAATGGCCGGCGCCGTCCTACGCCGATGACACGGCGGCCGACGAGATCAACTGGCTGATCGATCTCGTTTCGGGCATTCGCTCCGTTCGTTCGGAGATGAACGTTCCGCCGGCGGCAACCGCGCCGCTGATCGTTGTCGGCGCCAACAGCCTGACGCGGGAACGCCTGCTGCAGCATGCCCAGGCCATCGGCCGCCTGGCGCGCGTCGAGCATATCGACCACGCCGCGGTTGCGCCGCGCGGCAGCGCCCAGATCGTCGTTGGCGAGGCGACGGCCTGCCTGCCGCTCGGCAACCTGATCGACCTTTCCGCCGAAAAGACACGGCTGGAGAAGGCCATCGCCAAGGTGGAGGCGGAGCGCGAGCGGATTCTCGGAAAACTGGCCAATGAAAAGTTCGTGGCCAACGCAAAGCCGGAACTGGTCGAAGCGGAGCGCGAACGCCTCGTCGAGCTCGACCTACAGAAAGACTCGCTCGGCGTTGCGCTCACACGCGTCGCCGAGGCCGGTTGACGCAAGCCGTTCGACCGGATGAACGAGGGCGCCAATGGGCGCCCGACGACAAAAGATTGAAATCCGCGGCGGAAATGCCGCGGATTTTTTTATTTTAGAAATGAAAGATATACTTCGCTTATCGAGATTTGGCATTGATTCGATCAGTTCAATCTGATGGCCCGGCCATTAAGCGCCCGTGGTGGCTGAGCGGAACTTCAACGGAGTTTTTCGCTGTTCTACCGCAAAAAGCGATAATGTTGTTCGGGAGACACAGGTTTTTGGTGGTTTGGAAATTCATTCTAATTTGGTGGATTTTGCATCCATCTTTAGAAAAATGGTTCCGATTTGACCCCATTGTGTCTAAATCATGAGAATCTTACGTAAATTCTGTGACCGATCGAGGCTGCCACCTGCAAGATCTCGCATTTGCGATTTCACGGGATCGTGAGAATACTTCGGCCCACACGACATGAGGTGGAATGTCGCAGTTTGCAGTGCAGGGGGAGGAGCTGGATGGCTCACATGAATTTTAAGCGGGGCGTTCTGTCGGTTGCGGCTGGTTTGCTGTTCGCATCGGCAGCCCACGCGGGCGGTCTCGAGCGCGGTGGTTACAACATCGATCTGCTGTTTGATCCGTCGGACTATGCCGCAGAAGCATCAGCGACCTATGTCAATCCGCAGCGCGAACTCAATAACGTTGAAGATATCAATCCGGCCAACGGCGCGCCCGGTGGTCCGTCTGACGGCGTTCGCGATACCGAGAGCTATTGGGTGCCGCGCGTTGGCATCAAGGCCGCGATCGGTGAAGGCTTTGACTGTATGGCTGACTATTCGCAGCCCTGGGGCGCGCACTCCAAGCCCGGCGTGAACTGGGCCGGTGCCAATGACAACACCGAAACCAAGGTTGAGAGCGACAACTACGCTGCGACCTGCTCCTATAAGTGGGCGGTCGGTCCGGGCCAGTTCCGCGTCATCGGCGGCGTCTTCTACCAGGAAGTCAGCGGCTTCAAGGAGCGCCTTGTTCGGCCGCCGGTTCCTTTCTTTGGAACGAGCGGCATAGGCCGTCTCGATCTCGAAGGGGACGGCTGGGGCTGGCGTGCGGGCGTGGCCTACGAAATTCCGGAATATGCCGTTCGCGCGAGCCTCGTCTACAATAGCGCTGTTGATCTCGATAATCTCTCGGGCTCGATCGATCTGCGAGATGCGCTTCCGGTCGTCGGAACGAAGTATGGGGTCTCGGGCTTTGCTTCGATGCCTGACTCGTTGGAACTCAAGGTGCAGTCCGGTATCGCTCCGGATTGGGTGGCCTTCGGTTCGGTCAAGTGGACCGACTGGAGCCAGCTTCAGGTCCTGAAGTTCTGCCCTGGCCCGGGCGCGAATCCGATTACTCAGCCGTGCACGAGCCTCAACCTGCTTTATCGCGACGGCTGGACGATCTCGGGCGGTATCGGTCACAAGTTTACCGACAAGCTCAGCGGCGCGGCCAGCATCACCTGGGACCGAGGCACCAGCCACGGCTTCGGCACGCAGACTGACACCTGGAGTTTCGGCAGCGGCCTTTCGTATGCGGCGACCGAAAACCTCGAGTTCCGACTTGCAGGTGCAGTCGGCATCCTGACGGGCGGCAGCTCAGGCCCGCAAACCTTCAACGGTGAGCCCGTCGGCAACGACGTGAAGTATGATTTCGACGACGATTTCTTCGCGGCCGTCTCGACCTCGATCAAGATCAAGTTCTGATCTTTCGCTCATCTAGCAATTAAGGGCCCGGTTTTTACCGGGCCTTTCTTTTGTGTGGAGCCCCTTAACCAAGCGTCCGCACTGTCCGGCAATGTGACGATTCAGCAACACTTTTAATGCTAGAGTTTGCTAGGATCAGACTCGTCCCGGCTATGTCCATTTCCCGCCACAAACAGGGAGCAGCGATATAGGGACAAGCCTGCAATGTGAGTGCGATACCTGCAGCGTTTGGGGTGAAATGAAACTTGGACCGATGATCGTCATGAAAGATGTGGCCTCCGGCACGCCCGTGCAAGTGGTCCGCTGAAATGATTGCTTCGGAGACTTTGTCGAAGTTTCATTGTGGAAAGGTTGCGCCGGCTCTGTCGGCGAAGTTTGTAAAGTTCCCGGCGGCGGGTCGTCCGGGCTTGTGTGTTTGCAGCGGTGATGGGTTCGGCGTGGCCGGCTGGAACGGAAGAATTAGACTGTGATGCTTGCGGGTGAACTAAAGTCACTAAAGGTTGCGATACTCGGCGTGTCGCTGGCGGTCTGCGGGACCTTCGCCATGCCGGCCTACGCTTTTGATCCCGGTGCGGGTGTCACCAAGGAATCAGGTCCGTTCGCGCTCTTCAAGTTCGGATTTTCCGCCTACAAGAATGGCCGCAAGGACGAGGCCGTAGAGGCCTACAAATACGCGGCCGAGAAAGGCCACACCGGCTCCCGCTGGGCTCTTGCCAACATGTATGCCTATGGCGATGGCGTCACGGAGAACGATCTCGAAGCCTTCAAGATCTACAGCGAAATCGCCCAGCAGGGCGTGGAACCGGGCTCGGAAGACACCGGTTACTTCGTCAACGCGTTGATCTCCCTTGCCGGCTACTATCGCCGCGGCATCCCCGACAGCCCGATCAAGTCCGACATGGCCCAGGCGCGCCAGCTCTATTTCCAGGCGGCATCGACCTTCGGCGTCTCCGAGGCGCAGTTCCAGCTCGCGCGCATGCTGCTTTCCGGAGAGGGCGGCAGCGTGAATGTCCAGCAGGCCAAGAAGTGGCTCAACCGTGCGCGCAAGAGCGGTCACGCAGGTGCCATGGGTGTCTTTGGCAACGTGATTTTCCAGGAAGGCCAGACCGTTCGTGGCCTTGCGTTCATGACCGCGGCACTCGACCAGTGTTCGCCGAAGGATCGGCCCTGGATGCAGTCGATGCAGGAGCAGGCCTTCTCGCTTGCCAGCGAGGACGACCGGCGCACGGCAATCGCGCTGTCGCAGAACCTGCATATGCAAGGCGACGACGACTGATTGTCTCGTCGGACGATCCCCAATCCGGCTCCGGCCCGGGGACCATTCTCCGCAAAACCAGATTGGAAAAGCGCGCCTTAAGCTGAAGCGGGCGAGAACGCGAATTTCCCGATAACGGGCACGTGGTCCGACGGCTTTTCCCAGGCGCGGACATGCTTGTCGATGGACGTCGACACCAAGCGATCAGCCGCCTCCGGGGACAGCATCAGATGGTCGATGCGGATCCCGAAATTCTTCGGCCAGCAGCCAGCCTGATAATCCCAGAACGTATAGAGGGGCACGGCGTCCGATGTCGCGCGCACCGCGTCGGTGAAGCCGAGATTGCGCAACCGCCGAAATGCAGCGCGCGTTTCCGGCAAGAAGAGGGCGTCGTTCTGCCAGACCTTGATGTCCCAGCAGTCGTGCTCCTCCGGGATGACGTTGTAGTCGCCGGCAAGGATGAACGGCTCCTCGTGCAACAACCTCTGCTTCGCATAGGCCTCAAGCCGGCGCATCCAGCCGAGCTTGTAGGGGTATTTCTCGCTGTCGACCGGATTGCCGTTCGGTAGGTAGAGCGAGCAGACGCGGATCACACCGCCCTCGACCGAGAAGACACCTTCGATGAAGCGCGACTGCTCGTCCGTCTCATCCCCGGGCAAGCCGCGATTGACCTCGTCCGGCCGCAGCTTGGAAAGCAGCGCGACGCCGTTGAAGCCTTTCTGGCCGTGCGTTTCGACGTGATAGCCAAGCGCCTCGATCTCGAGACGCGGAAAGCCGTCGTCCACCGACTTGATCTCCTGCAGGCAGACGATATCCGGCCCGCTTTCCTTCAGCCAGGCCAGCAGGCTGTCGATTCGCGCCTTGACGCCATTGATGTTCCAGGTGGCAATCTTCATGGCTCGAAACGCCCTTCCATGTCGGTTAAGTCCTTGGCGGGCTCATTTCTAGCCGCTCCGGATTCTTTTGACAAATCCGTTACCTGCGGGTTTTTCAACGGGACGAGCAGCGCCCACCGGCGCTTTGCATCAGAAAGCCGCGGCCGGTACGGTATACGCCGCTGGCATCGAATTGATTCCGCCCGATGGCCGGCTATAGTCCCGCCCATGATCGATCTCGTGCAGAATTATTGGCCGCATATCCTGGCGCTCTTGTCCTTCGCGCTTGGCATTCCCGCGGCCATTCATGCCGCGATGACGAAGGACGACGTACGCGCTGCGGCCGGTTGGGTCGGCGTCGTCCTGCTTTCACCGATCGTCGGCGCGCTCATCTATGCCGTTGCCGGCATCAACCGCATCCGGCGTTCGTCGATCGGCTCGCAGCGCGCCCTGTTGCGCGGGCAGGGGCCGGATCAGTTCGGTCGCTTTGATGTTTCGGAGACAGACATATCCGGGCGATTCGGTGAGCGATTTGCCGCGATGAAGATTCTCGGCGACCGCGTTTCGCGCCATCGCATGTGCACGGGAAACCGCATCTCGGTGCTCGCCGGCGGCGATGCCGCCTATGCCGCGATGCTGGACGCGATCGCCGGCGCGCGGCGTTCGATCCTGCTTGAAAGCTACATCTTCGATCGCGACGTCATTGGCCTGCGCTTTGCCGACGCCCTGATCGCGGCGGTGGCGCGCGGCGTCGAGGTGCGCGTGCTGATCGACGCCGTCGGCGCGCGCTACTCGGTGCCGAGCATTGTCGGTCATCTGGAGGCGGCCGGCGTTCCGACGGCAGTCTTCAACGGCAACATCATCATGGGGTTGCGGCTTCCCTATGCCAACCTGCGCACGCACCGAAAGATCCTCGTGGTCGATGGCCAGGTCGCCTTTGCCGGAGGAATGAACATCCGCGCCGGCTTCACCAGCGAGGTCGACGGACAGCAGCCCGCTCAGGATACGCATTTCCGTATGGTCGGACCGGTGGTCGCCGACATCTTCCAGGTCTCTGCCGAAGATTGGCAGTTCTCAAGCGGCGAGGTCCTGGCGGGCGCAGCATGGACGATCGAAGAGGCGCCGTTGCCGGCAAGCGAGCCGTCAGTACAGATGCGCGCCGTACCATCAGGACCCGATGCCACCAACGAGACCAATCACAAGATGCTCATGGGCGCGTTTTCGGTCGCGCAGAAAAACATCCGCGTGATGTCACCCTATTTCCTGCCGGACCGCGAACTGATAAGCGCGCTGGTTACCGCCGCGCGCCGAGGCGTGGAGGTGGATATCATCGTCCCCGCGGTCAACAATCTGCTGCTGGTCGACCGGGCGATGACCGCGCAGTTCGACCAGGTGCTGAAGGGGCATTGCCGCGTGTGGCGGGCGAAGGGCGCCTTCAACCATTCCAAGCTTTTGACGGTGGACGAGCGTTGGGCCTATGTCGGGTCCACCAATCTCGACCCGCGCTCGCTGCGCCTCAACTTCGAATTCGACCTTGAGGTTCTCGACCATGGCTTCGCCGAGGCGATCAACGGCACGATCTCCGACATTCTCGGCTCGGCCGAACCGGTCACGCTCGAGCGGCTGCGCAAGAACTCCTTCGCCGATCGGTTGGCGAACCGCATTCTCTGGCTTGGATCACCCTATCTCTGATGCAAACGGCTCCGTTCAGTGAAACGGAACCGACCAAGAGAGGCCTACGGCTGCTGGCGTCAGATGGAAAAACTCGTTCCGCATCCGCAGCTTGCAACTGCGTTCGGATTCTTGATCTGAAACGACTGGCCGAGCAGGTTGTCGACGAAGTCGATTTCCGAGCCGCCCATATAGACAAGCGACAGGCTGTCGATCAGCACCTTGGCTTCGTTCTTTTCGAGCACCAGGTCGTCGTCATTGCTGCTGTCGACGAGGTCGAACTTGTAGGAGAAGCCGGAGCAGCCGCCGCCCTCGACGGACACTCGCATGGCGTTGTTATGGTTGTCGGAGCGCAGGATCGTGGCGATCCGCTTCGCTGCAGCGTCCGAGAGGGTCACGGTTTCATGCGTCATTTCTGCCTCCTGCCGGGGTCAAGAACCGGAGAGAATTGCTCTGCGTTTTAGCATTCGATCTTGCCACTTCCGGGGCCTCTTTCAAGACCGGCGGCCAAGCCGTTGCTTCCGCTTGCGGAATCGGTCGATCTTGCATCGCGCGTTTCCGTAGCTTTCACTATAGGTATGAAGGCTTGAATGCCCCGTCAATGGGACGATGAATTAGGTGGAAGATGACATTCGACAAAAAAGCGCTCGGCTTCGGTTATGGTGAACATGCGCCGTTCGCGTCGAATCCCTGGATGACGCGCGGCAGGCTCTTTCCCGAAGCGACGAGTGCCACACGCTCCGATTTTCAGCGCGACCGCGACCGCATCGTGCACACGACGGCGTTTCGCCGGCTGAAGCACAAGACGCAGGTCTTCATCGCCGCTGACGGCGATCACTATCGCACGCGCCTGACGCACACGATCGAGGTGGCGCAGATCGCCCGGGCCCTGGCGCGTGCCCTCAAGCTCGATGAAGATCTCGCCGAAGGCGTCGCCCTCGTGCACGATTTTGGCCACACGCCCTTTGGTCATACGGGCGAGGATGCGCTTCACGAGATGCTGAAGCCCTATGGCGGCTTCGATCACAATGCCCAGTCCCTTCGCATCGTCACCAAGCTCGAGCGGCGCTACGCCGAGTTCGACGGGCTGAACCTGACATGGGAGAGCCTGGAGGGTCTGGTCAAGCACAATGGGCCGTTGCTGGCCGCGGACGGCGAGGGCACGCGGGGGCCGGTGCCGCAGCCGATCCTCGATTATTGCGCGCTGCACGATCTGGAACTGGCGAGTTTTGCGAGCCTCGAGGCGCAGGTTGCTGCCATCGCCGACGACATCGCCTACAACACCCACGATATCGATGACGGTCTGCGGGCCGGCTATCTCACCTTCGAAATGCTCGAAGACGTGCCTTTTCTCGCGCGCCTGATGCGCGAGGTTCACGACCGCTATCCCGGTCTTGAAAGCAGCCGCTTCACGCATGAAATCATGCGGCGTCAGATCACCGCGATGGTCGAGGACGTGATCGGTGTCGCGCAACAGCGGATCGCCGAGATACGCCCGCAGAGCGTTGCCGACGTGCGCCAGGCCGGCACGGTGATGGCGACCTTCTCCGAGGAGATGGGCGAGACGGACAAGCAGATCAAGCGCCTGCTGATGACCCGGATCTACCGCCATCCGGAAGTCATGCGCGTGCGCGAGAACGCCGCCTCGATCGTCTGCGATCTCTACCGCGCCTTCATGAACGATCCGCAGTTGATGCGCGAGCATTATTGGATCGACCAGATTGCCGGCATGGCCGAGCCGGCGCGGGCGCGGCACGTCGGCGATTACCTCGCCGGCATGACCGACACCTTCGCGATCAGCGTTCACAAGCGCTTGTTTGACCATACGCCGGATTTGCGGTAGGGACGCCCCGCCCGGAGGCTTGCGGTTCGGCCGAACCGAGCCTCCTTTTTGAGTTTTGCGCCGGTCACTCGTGGCCGGGAAAAGCGGACGGATCAGATGAATCTCTTCACGGACTTCGAATCAAGAATTAAGGACATTCTCGAAACGCTTGATAGCGTTCGAGAAAAGCGATCCGAGCTTGACTTCGGCCGTGTTAATGTCGAGCCGCCGCGCGATCCGAGCCACGGTGACGTCGCGACCAATGCAGCCATGGTGCTGGCCAAGCCGCTCGGCATGAACCCGCGCTCGCTCGCAGAGCTTATCGTCGACAAGCTCAAGCAGGATCCGGAAGTCACCGACGTTTCGGTCGCCGGTCCGGGCTTCATCAACGTCCGACTTTCGGTCTCCTATTGGCAGAAGCTGCTGTCGGCCATGGTGCGTTCCGGTCTCGACTATGGCCGTGGCACCGCTGGTGGCGGTCGCAAGGTCAATGTCGAATACGTCTCCGCCAACCCGACCGGTCCGATGCATGTCGGCCATTGCCGTGGCGCCGTCGTCGGTGATGCGCTCGCCAACCTCTTAGCCTTTTCCGGTTACGAGGTGACGAAGGAATACTACATCAACGACGCCGGCTCGCAGATCGACGTGCTGGCGCGTTCGGCCTTCCTGCGCTATCGCCAGGCGCTCGGCGAGGAGATCGGCGAGATTCCGCCGGGTCTTTATCCGGGCGATTATCTCGTGCCGGTGGGCGAGGCGCTGGCCGACGAATTCGGCACCAGCCTCAGGCTGATGCCCGAAGACAAGTGGATGCCGCTCGTCAAGGACCGGACGATCGACGCGATGATGGTGATGATCCGCGAGGATCTCGCGGCCCTGAACGTCAACCACGACGTCTTCTTCTCCGAGCGTACGCTGCACGCGAACGGTGCTGCCGCCATCCGCACGGCGATCAACGATCTGACTTTCAAGGGGCACGTCTATAAGGGCACGCTGCCGCCGCCGAAGGGGCAGCTCCCGGAAGATTGGGAAGACCGCGAGCAGACGCTGTTCCGTTCGACCGAAGTCGGCGACGATATCGACCGCCCGCTGATCAAGTCGGATGGCAGCTACACCTACTTTGCCGCCGACGTCGCCTACTTCAAGGACAAATTCGACCGTGGTTTCGACGAGATGATCTATGTGCTCGGCGCTGACCATGGCGGTTACGTCAAGCGCCTGGAAGCCCTGGCGCGCGCCGTCTCCGGCGGTTCGTCGAAGCTTACGGTTCTGCTGTGCCAGCTCGTCAAGCTCTTCCGCGACGGCGAGCCGGTGAAGATGTCGAAGCGCTCCGGCGACTTCGTCACGCTGCGCGAGGTCGTCGACGAAGTCGGCCGGGATCCCGTTCGATTCATGATGATCTATCGGAAGAACTCGGAACCGCTCGACTTCGACTTTGCTAAAGTAACAGAACAGTCGAAGGATAACCCGGTCTTCTACGTGCAGTATGCGCATGCGCGCTGCCGCTCAGTCTTCCGCCAGGCAGCAGAAGCATTCCCGAACCTGAACCTCGAATCGGTCGATTTCGCCAGTGCCGTTCTGGGCCAGATCACGGATCCGGCGGAGCTCCAGCTCGTCGCCAAGCTCGCAGAATATCCGCGAGTCATTGAAGCTGCGGCACTCGCTCAGGAGCCGCATCGCATCGCGTTTTACCTGTATGATCTTGCCGCCGCCTTCCACGGACATTGGAACAAAGGTAAAGAGAATCCAGAATTACGTTTTGTTAACGATAAAAATAGAGAATTAAGTACTGCCAGACTCGGGCTGGTGCATGCTGTCGCTTCGGTATTGAAATCCGGCCTGTCTATTACAGGCACCTCCGCACCGGAGGAAATGCGATAAGTATTGTCACCATTTTCCCACAATGCACTGGCACAGCGATACAGGCAATTGTGAGTGGAGAGCATGGCAGACAAACAATTCGCACGAAGCGGGCCGGCTGAATTCGATGTATTGGCAGACGATGATCCGTTGGCCGAACTCGCCCGGATCGTCGGTTACGATGCCCGGCCGGCCGTCCAACAGTTGCAGGAACTGCAGCGACACCAGGAGGCGGTGCGCCAAGACCCCGCCTTCGATCTCGAAGACGAGCTTCTTCGGGCGTTCGACAGCTACGATGCGCCGCAGCCAGCGCCGGTCGAAGAGCCCCGGTTCGAGCCGGTGGCCGAGCACGTCGTCGTGCACGAAGAGCCGGTGGCTGAGTCGGCCGTCGAGCTTGACGAGCCGGTGTTCCTCCAGCCCGAACGCGTCGAGGCGGCGCCAGTTCCCGTCGCTGACGAGGACTATGCCGAGGTTCACGCCTTCTCCGTAGCGCCGCAGGTTGCCGAAGCCGGCAACGCCGAGGCCTTCGCAGATGAGCCGGCGTTCGACCTGGAACGCGAACTCGAAATGTCGCTTGGCGAAGCCGACCTGTTGTCGGACGACGTTGCCGAGGTTGCGGCGGAGATCGAGCCGCAGGATCAGTTCGTGGATGCCTGGCAGGCGCCGGCCGCCGAAGTTGTTTCGGCCTGGGCCGAGCCGGCTCAGGTTGAAGACGCGTTGCCGACCTTTGAACAGCCGAGCCTCGATGTGGCGCCCGAGCAGTACGAAGTCGAGCTCTCCTACCAGAACGACGGAGCCGCAACACAGGCGGTCGAGCAGGTCGCCGCTCGTGACGATCTGCTGGCGGATATCGAACGGTTCCCGGTTCCTCCGGTCACCGCGATGGTTGCCGCTGCGGTCCATTCGCATCCGGCCCTCCATGCGGAAGCGCATCCCGTCGTGGCGCCGGTGGTAACGCCCGCCGCCGCGGCTCCGGTAAAGAAGAGCCCCTATCCGTTTACGCCGACCTTCAGCCGGGCGACGCCGGTCGCATCCGCTTCGGGTGCCAGCCAGCAGCGTGCCTTTGCGGGCCCGTTGGTGTCGTCGGTTGCTGCACCGGTCGCCGTTGTTGCAGCGCCGGTTGCCGCAGTAGCTGCCGCCCCCGTTCAGGTCGCAGAACCTGTGGCCGAGGTGGCCAAGCCGATCGCACAGCCGGAGCACGAGCCGAGCTTCGACATCGAGAACTTCGAAATGGAGCTCTCGGACGAGGCGCTGAAGCTCGACTTCGCCGATGTCGCCGCAGATGAGCCGGTTGTCGCCGCCGTCCTACCGCAAGCGCCGGTGCAGCCGGTCATGCAGGCCGCTGTTCCTCAGCGCGAGCCGTTCGTCGAGCCCTACATGGCGCCCGCGCCGGTCGAGCGGGAGCACGCACAGCCCGAGAGCTCGCTGCCCTTCGATCCGTCGATGATTGCCGAAGCCGAAAACGGCGTCGCACCCATCGCGGACATGGACGTGCCGCAGTTGCCGGTCATCGAAACGGAAAAACCCGTCGCCTATCCGGCTGACTACGATCTCGATATCGATGCGGAAATGGCGCAGCTCTTCGGAACGCCGGCCCCGGTCAAGGAAAGTCGTCCGGCTGCCGTCGAAAAGGCGGAACCGGCCCGTCCGGCGCCGGCCGCAGCCGCCGCTCCGGGCTTTGGTCAAGGTTCGCTCGACGATTTCGATGAGTTTGAAAAGGCGATGGAAGAGGACTTCCGCCGCTCGATCGTCGAGCGTCCGGCCGTTGCCCGCGATGCAGAACGGCTTTCGGCAGCGCAGAGCCAGCAGGATGCCGGCGAATACCGCGAGTTTGGCACCGGCCGGCGCTCGCAGCGCACGATGTTGCTGGCGGCAAGTGTTGCCGGCGTCATCATCCTTGGCGGCGCTGCCGTCTACGCCTGGATGGGCGGTAGCGATGCCGTAACCTCGGCGGAAGGTCCGAAGATCATCCTTGCCGACAAGGCTCCGGTGAAGATCGTTCCCGAGGAGAAGGGCGGCAAGACCGTTCCGAACCAGGACAAGGCAGTTTATGACCGCGTCGCCGGTGCACAGGCCGGAGCGCCGCAGCAGGAAGCACTGGTTTCTTCGACCGAAGAGCCGATGGATGTCGTCCAGAAGACGCTGACGCCGGAGACCCTGCCGCTCGAAGGCAGCGACGACGGCGAAAACCTGCAGACGGCCTTGCCCACGGACGAGGACGGCGATCGCTTGCTGCCGGATGGCGCCAATGCCGAGACCGCTGCCCAGGACGAAGACAAGACGCCCGCCGTCGCACCGAGGAAGGTGCGCACGATGATCGTCAAGCCGGATGGAACGCTCGTCGCTCGCGAAGAGCCGGTGGCCGCACCTGCGACCGACGTCGCTGGCACGACCCAGCCGCTGCCCGCAACGCCTTCGAACGAAGTCGCCGCCGCCGGTCAGGCCTCGGCCAACACCGACCAGGTAGCACTTGCCGCAACCGGCAACGCCAACATCGAACAGGTTCCGGTTCGTAATGTGACAACGACGGCCGCCACTGGCGAGAAGGCTCCGACGCCGCAGTCGCGCCCGGCCGCGCAGCCGGTCGAAAATGTCCAGCCGGCGCAGGAGCAGGCCGCTCTCCCGGCCGAGACGCAACCCGCCCAGCAGGTTGCCACCGCATCGGTTCCCGCTGGTGGCTACTTCATCCAGGTCGCATCCCTGCCGTCCGAGGCAGAGGCGCAGAAGTCCTACAACAGCCTTTCCAGCAAGTTTGGAAGCGTGATTGGCGGCCGTGGCGTCGATATCCGCAAGGCGGAGATCGCCGGCAAGGGCACCTACTACCGCGTCCGTATCCCGGCCGGTTCGAAGGAAGAGGCCAACGCTCTGTGCACGAAGTACAAGGGCGCCGGCGGCAGCTGCCTGGTCACCAAGTAAGCCTGGCACGACGGATAGAGTTGGAGAAGGGCGCGGCTCAGGAGCCGCGCCCTTCTCCTTTTCAGGGCTTTGATTGTCGCAAGCGTCCGGTTGCTAGGGCCTTGTGCCGGGCCTTGTGTATGAGTGGCCGGGCATCGTCTTTGTGGCTTCGCGCCGGGCGGCGCGCGCTCTATGCTCTTTCAATGAGCGAATCAAAAGCATTTATCTCCGGCTGCAAGGGCCTTTCCCTCACGAACGACGAGCGCGCCTTCTTCGCAGGAGAACGCCCCTGGGGCTTCATCCTGTTCGGTCGCAACATCGGCGAAGCGCAGCAGATCTCGGATCTCGTGGCCGCCCTTCGCGACAGCATCGGCAATCCGGACGCGCCGGTGCTCATCGACCAGGAAGGCGGACGTGTTCAGCGCATCCGCCCGCCGCTCGTTCAGCAATATCCGAATGGCGCCGCGATCGGCGAGATCTATCGCTGCGATGCGGAACTCGGCTTGCGCGCCGCCTGGCTAATGGGCCGCCTGCATGCCTTTGACCTGATGCGCTTCGGCATCACCGTCGATTGCCTGCCAGTGCTCGACGTTCCGGTGCCCGGCAGCCACGACGTCATCGGCAATCGCGCCTATGGCCATGATCCCGAGACCGTCACGGCAATCGGCCGCGCGATGGGCGAGGGGCTGAAGGCCGGCGGCATGCTGCCTGTGATGAAGCACATGCCCGGTCACGGTCGCACCTTCGTCGATTCGCACCACAACCTCCCGGTCGTCAGCGCTACATTCGATGAGCTTGCCGTGAGCGACTTCCTGCCCTTCGTTGCGATGAAGGACGAGGTGATGGCGATGTCGGCGCACATGGTGTTCACGACGATCGATCCGGACAATCCTGCGACCACCTCCGCCAAGGTCGTGCGCGAAATCATCCGCGGCCATATCGGTTTTGATGGCCTGCTGATGTCGGACGACGTTTCGATGAACGCGCTGGCCGGCGACATGACGACCCGCGCGCGCAACATCATCGCTGCAGGACTTGATCTCGTCTTGCATTGTCATGGCATAATGGAGGAAATGAAGGCCGTCGCGGATGTCGTGCCGGTTCTGGCGGGCGAGAGCTTGCGCCGGGCGAGGGCTGCGGAAGCCGCGTTCCGGACGCCTGACAGTGCGAGCGAAATCGATCTGCGGGCGGAGTTCAACGCCCTGTTTGCAACGGTCTGAGGCAAACAGGGACGGAAGGAAAGGGTCGGGCTACCAGTGAGCAATGCGGGCGAAAGACAAGGCAAGCCTGCGTCGAAGGCGCCGATGGAGCCCCTGTGGCAGGACGAGACTGCCGAGCGCGGATTGCACGAGGAAGCGCTGGTGGTCGATATCGCCGGCTTCGAAGGCCCGCTCGACCTCCTGCTGCATCTCGCCCGAAGCCAGCGTGTCGACCTTTCGCGCATTTCCGTTCTGGCGCTTGCCGAGCAATATATCGCCTTCATCGAACGGGCGCGCAGCATCCGCATCGAGCTCGCGGCTGACTATCTCGTCATGGCGGCATGGCTCGCCTACCTGAAATCGCGGCTGCTGATCCCGCAACAGGCGAAGGACGAGGGGCCCTCCGGCGAGGAGATGGCTTCGGCGCTGGCCTTCCGGCTGAAGCGCCTCGAGGCAATGCGCGAGGCGGCAACCCGGCTCATCAACCGAAACCGGCTCGGCCGCGACGTTTTCGTCCGCGGCGCACCGGAACATATCGTCACCGAGAGGAAATCCGGTTTCGACGCCTCGCTCTACGATCTCCTGAGCGC
This sequence comes from Ensifer adhaerens, assembly GCF_002007205.1. Taxonomy (GTDB): domain Bacteria; phylum Pseudomonadota; class Alphaproteobacteria; order Rhizobiales; family Rhizobiaceae; genus Ensifer; species Ensifer adhaerens_D. The sequence goes on along the minus strand of NZ_LAZS01000005.1, from coordinate 1,204,245 downwards.
CTATGCGAGCCTGCGCCAGCGGCAGGCCGTAACCCAGGTGACGATCGAGAAGCGCCATGTCTGGTCGCTGTCCGATGCGCGGCTGATCCTGGCGCGCATGATCGGCGACCTCGACGACTGGACCGCGCTCGATCATTTTCTGGTCCGCTACATGGCAACGCCTAAGGAGCGAGCGACGGCCATCGCCAGTTCCTTTGCCGCCTCGCTCGAAATGGTCCGCGAGGGCCGCCTGGAGATCCGCCAGGAGGAGGCCTTTGCGCCGATCTATCTCCGGCGCGGACCAAACCCGATCGATGCGGAGACCCTTGCCGAAATGGAGGCAGCCCGTGGCTGAAGCCCAGAAGTACCTGCCTGGCGTTCCCGACGAGGAGGACGAGATCGAGGCGGCATCCTTCGATCCCCGGCTCGAGCAGGAAGCCGAGCGGATTGCAGAAGCCCTGGTCTTCGCTTCGGCGCAACCGGTGTCAGAGGCCTATATCGAGAGCCGCCTGCCACGCGGCGCCGATGTTCACGGGATCATGCTGCGGCTGAAGGCGCTCTATGCGGCACGCGGCGTCAACCTAGTTCAGGTGGCCGACCATTGGGCCTTCCGCACCGCCGCCGACCTCTCCTTCGTCGTTCAGACGGACGAGCAGGAGGTCCGCAAGCTTTCGCGCGCCGCCCTCGAGGTTCTGTCGATCATCGCCTACCATCAGCCGGTCACGCGCGCCGAGATCGAGGATATCAGAGGCGTGCAGACCTCTAAGGGCACGCTCGACGTATTGATGGAGGCGGGTTGGGTCCGCTTTCGTGGGCGCCGGCGCACGCCCGGGCGTCCGGTTACGTTCGGCACGACGCGCGACTTTCTCGATCACTTCGGGCTCGAGGAATTGCGCGACCTACCGGGTATCGAGGAGTTGAAGGGGGCAGGCCTACTCTCGGGACGCGTGCCTTCCAACCTCAATATCCCCGTTCCCACCGGCGACGACGAGCTGGCCGAGAACGAGGATCCGATCACCCAGCTTGATCTCGAAGAACTGGGGCTCTTGACACCGAAGGGCGAAGAAGCCGATTAGAAAAACCTGATTATAGATATCGGCTTTCCAAGGCGTTGGGGCCGCGCGGGCCCTGCGCAACTGGTGTCAAGGAATACAAGAGCATGGCTTCAGATCCGCAGGACGCTCCCGTCATGACCACGCGACGGACAGCGGGTGTATCCTTCGCGGCGAGCCTGACCTTCGACGATATCCACCACAGCTATCACGCCAAGGAAACGATCAAGGGTGTCAGCCTGGCGGCCAAGGCCGGCGAGGTTCTGTGCCTGCTCGGGCCTTCTGGCTCCGGAAAGACGACCTTGCTGCGCATTGCCGCAGGCATCGAGCGGCAGAGCGCCGGACGTTTGATGCTGAACGGCCAGGAAATTTCAGGCCCCTCCGTCTTCCTGCCGCCGGAAAAGCGTGGCGTCGGGCTGATGTTCCAGGACTTCGCACTCTTCCCGCACATGACGATCCGCGACAATGTCCGCTTCGGCCTGACGGCGATCCCCAAGAAGGAAGGCCTGATCCAGGCGGACGCGGCGCTGGAGCGTGTCGGTCTTTCGCACTATGCCGATCAGTATCCGCATGTGCTTTCCGGCGGCGAGCAGCAGCGCGTGGCGCTCGCCCGCGCGCTCGCGCCGCGCCCGGCGGTTCTGTTGATGGACGAACCTTTCTCCGGCCTCGACTCGCGCCTCAAGGATTCGATCCGTGCCGATACGCTTGCCATCCTCAGGGAAACGCGGGCAACGGCGATCGTCGTCACGCATGATGCCGAAGAGGCGATGCGCATGGCGGATCGCATTGCGCTCTTGAAGGACGGCCGGCTGGTTCAGGTCGGAACCGCCGACGAACTCTACCGCGAGCCCAGCAACCTCTTTGCCGCCGGCTTCTTCTCGGAAATCAACGTCTTCGATGCCCAGGTCCACGGCGGCCGCGTCGAAACGCCGGTTGGGAGTGTTGCCGCCGGGCGGTATCCGGAAGGCAAGCGTCTGTCGGTTGCCGTCAGGCTGTCTGGGGTGCGCGTCGGCGAAGAGGACGGCGACATTCCCGCCCGCATACTCTCGCGGCGCTTCATCGGTGTGGTCGAGCTGCTGGAACTCGCCGTGCCGCGTTGCGAAGAGGTGGTTCGGGCTCGCATCCGTGCGGACCGATTGCCGCATGGATTGCGCGATGTAATGCTTTCAGTTAACGAGCGGGATATATTACTGTTTGAAAAAGACGGTTCTGCATCTTAGGTTCTGTCACGATGTAACGCGTGCTTGGGGCACGCCTGAAAATTGACATGTGATAGAGCCTAAATCGGGGAAGGCTCAGAGGAGTAAGAGCATGGGTTCGTTAAGCATTTGGCACTGGCTGATCGTTCTGGTCGTGGTGCTGCTCTTGTTCGGTCGCGGTAAGATCCCCGAACTGATGGGTGACGTTGCCAAGGGCATCAAGAGTTTCAAGAAGGGCATGACCGACGATGAGGCGGCTGCTACCGACAAGACGCTCGACGGCAAGACCGTAGATCACAAGTCTGACGAAGTTCGCTAACGGTCTGGTGTCGGTGAAGCCTGTCCGGTGTCCATACCGGGCCGGCGGCATCAAGGGTTTGCAGGACATATCGCATGCTTGATATCGGCTGGACCGAGCTCGTCGTCATCGCAATCGTTCTGATCGTGGTTGTCGGGCCGAAAGACCTTCCGCCAATGTTGCGGGCTTTCGGCCGCATGACCGCGAAGATGCGCGGCATGGCGTCGGATTTCCGTCAGCAGTTCGATGAAGCGCTGCGTGAAGCGGACCTCGAGGAGGTTCGCAAGACCATCAGTGACGCGCAAAGTCTCAATCCGGCCAATGCATTGCGCGATGCAATCAATCCGTTGCGCCAGATGGGCAACGACATCAAGGCGGACCTGCAGAAGGCGGCAACACCCGACGTGCCTGCGACACCGAGCAGCGTCGATCCGGTGACTGCGGCCGAGCCGGCTGTTGCGCCTGCAGCGGTGGAAACGAAGCCCGCAGACGCGGTTGCCGCCGCGGCAATCGGTTCGGCCAATCGCCAGATCGAGCGGGCCGAGGCCGTAGCCGTACCGGCAGAAAAGCCGAAACGCGCGACTAGGGCGAAAGCCGATGCGGCGCCGGCAGCAAAAAAGATCGCGCCCAAGTCGACAACGGTAGCGCCAAAGGCGGCAACTGCCACGGAAAAGTCGGCTGCCAAGGCGCCCGCGAAGCCGGCCGCCGAAAAGAGAAAAGTGACGCCGACCGCGGCAGAACCTGCTGCCAAGACGTCAAAGCCGCGCACCAGCGCGCGCAAGAAAGGTGAAGCATGAGCGGCGATATCGAGGATCGGCCGCAGCCGCTGATCGAGCATCTGATCGAATTGCGCAGGCGCTTGATGTGGGCCGTCGGCGCATTCTTCATTGCGTTCCTCATCTGCTTCTACTTCGCCAAGGGCCTGTTCAACCTGCTGGTGCTGCCCTTCAAATGGGCCGTGAGCTGGGCGGGCCTGAACCATCGAAATGTCGAGCTGATCTACACGGCGCCGCAGGAGTTCTTCTTCACCCAGATCAAGGTGGCGATGTTCGGTGCGCTGGTCATCGCCTTTCCTGTTATCGCGGCGCAGGTCTACAAGTTCGTGGCACCAGGGCTCTACAAGAACGAGCGTGCGGCGTTCCTGCCGTTCCTGATCGCGTCACCGCTCCTGTTCCTGCTCGGCGGCGCGCTTGTCTATTTCTTCTTCACTCCGATGGTGATGTGGTTCTTCCTGGCCATGGAGCAGGGTGGCGGTGAAGGGCAGGTGGCGATCCAACTCCTGCCGAAAGTCTCGGAATATCTGAGCCTGATCATGTCGCTGGTCTTCGCCTTCGGCCTTGTCTTCCAGCTTCCGGTAGTCACCACGCTTCTTGCTCGCGTCGGCTTCGTGAGCTCGCAGGGCCTCGCGGAGAAGCGGAAATACGCGATCGTGATCGCCTTCGTTGTCGCAGCCGTGCTCACGCCGCCCGATCCGATTTCCCAGATCGGCCTTGCACTGCCAGCCATCCTTCTCTACGAAATTTCGATCTATACGGCGCGACTCGTCGAAAGGCAGAGGGCAGCGGACGCGCTCAAGAGCGAGGTTGCCGAGTCGCAGGAAGGATCTTCCGGAGAGGTCGGCCCCGCCAAGGGCTGAGCATTCGAGATTTCGCGCCGTGATCTGACCAACGCGTGGAACGACAATGCTTGATATCAAATGGATCCGTGAGAATGCCGAGATGCTGGACGCCGCCCTGGCGAAGCGGGGCGCGGAGCCTTTGTCGGCATCTCTAATCGCTCTCGACGAACGCCGCCGCACGAACCTTCAGGCGCTGCAGGACATGCAGTCGCGCCGCAATGCAGCCTCGAAGGATATCGGCGCCGCCATGGCGCAGAAGAACGCCGAGCTCGCCGATAAGCTGAAGGCCGAGGTGGCCGACCTGAAGAACGCCATGCCGGCGCTCGAAGAGGACAGCCGCAAGATCGAGGCAGAGCTCAACGACGCCCTGTCGCGCATTCCGAACATCCCGCTGGACGATGTACCCGTCGGTGCCGACGAGACCGGCAACGTCGTCAAGAGCGTCGTTGGCAAGAAGCCCACCTGGAACCACCAGCCGCGCGAGCACTTCGAAATCGGCGAAGCGCTCGGCCTGATGGATTTCGAGGGTGCGGCCCGCATTTCCGGTTCGCGCTTCACGATCCTGAAGGGCCAATTGGCGCGGCTCGAGCGCGCGCTCGGCCAGTTCATGCTCGACCTGCACACACAGGAACATGGTTACACCGAAGTGCAGCCGCCGCTTCTGGTGCGCGACGATCCGATGTATGGCACGGGCCAGCTGCCGAAGTTTGCCGAGGACCTCTTCCGCACCACGGATGGCCGTTGGCTGATCCCGACGGCGGAAGTGCCGCTGACCAACATCGTCCGGGAGCAGATCCTGGAAGGCGAAAAGCTGCCGCTGCGCTTCACGGCGTTGACCCCGTCCTTCCGCTCGGAAGCTGGTTCTGCCGGTCGCGACACCCGCGGCATGCTGCGCCAACACCAGTTCAACAAGGTGGAATTGGTCTCGATCACCGATGCCGAAACGTCCGTTGCCGAGCACGAGCGTATGACCGCCTGCGCCGAGGAGGTGCTGAAGCGCCTCGGCCTGCATTACCGCGTCATGACCCTTTGCACCGGCGACATGGGCTTCGGCGCGCGCAAGACCTATGACCTCGAGGTCTGGCTGCCGGGACAGGACACCTATCGCGAAATCTCGTCCTGCTCGGTCTGCGGCGATTTCCAGGCGCGGCGGATGAACGCCCGCTACCGCACCAAGGAAGACAAGGGCACGCGCTTCGTTCACACGCTGAACGGCTCGGGCGTTGCCGTCGGCCGTGCGCTCATCGCCGTCATCGAGAACTATCTGAACGACGATGGTTCGGTGTCGGTGCCGGAAGTGCTGGTGCCCTACATGGGCGGCCAGACGCGCATCGAAAAGGTTGCCTGAGTAGACGTCGAAGGGAGTACGGCACCATGCGGATCCTGCTGACAAACGATGACGGCATTCACGCGGAAGGCCTGTCGGTGCTTGAGCGGGTCGCCCGGACGATCTCGGACGATGTCTGGGTCGTCGCGCCGGAGGCGGACCAGAGCGGCCTTGCCCATTCGCTGACGCTGTCGGAGCCGCTGCGGCTCCGCCAGATCACGGAAAGGCGCTTTGCGCTTCGCGGCACGCCGACCGATTGCGTCATCATGGCGGTTCGCAAGGTACTCGACCGCAAGCCCGATCTCGTGCTGTCCGGCGTCAACATCGGCGCCAACATGGCCGACGACGTGACCTATTCCGGCACCGTCGCCGGCGCCATCGAAGGGACGCTGCAGGGCATCCGCTCGATCGCGCTGAGCCAGGCCTACCATCACGCGCCGGGAAAGACCGTGCCCTGGGATGTCGTCGAAACGCACGCGCCGGCCTTGATCAAGAAGCTTATGAAGGTGGATCTGCCTGACGGTACGCTGCTCAACGTCAATTTCCCGAACTGCCCGGCGGACACCGTCGCCGGTACCGAGGTCACGTCGCAAGGCAAGCTCGACTTCGGCCTGTCGATCGACGAGCGAACCGATGGCCGCGGCTTTCCCTACTTCTGGCTGCGTTTCGGCGAACGTTTTGGCGATTTCCGCGCTGGAACCGACATTCATGCCCTGCGCGAAAACATGATCTCGGTCACGCCGCTCAAACTCGACCTCACCGACTACAGCGTCCAGGACCGGCTGGCGCGGGCGCTTAGCGACGGAGCCGTTGATTGAGCGCGCGGGTGACGGAACAGGAAGGCTTTGCCAAGATGGTGCTGCGGCTGCGCGCCGAAGGCATCGTGAACCATGACCTGCTGAAGGCGGTCGAGCAGACGCAGCGCAGCCATTTTACGCCACCGCAGTATCAGGCCGATGCCTATTCGCAGCGCACGATCCCGCTCGATTGCGGCTCGTTCATGGAGGGATACGACTTTGCGGTGCGGCTGCTGCACAGCCTCAATCTGAAATCCGGTCAGCGTATTCTGGAAGTCGGCACCGGCAGCGGCTTCACCGCAGCGGTCATGGGGCGCGTTGCCGAGCGTGTGCTGACGATCGACCGTTACCAGACGCTTGTCGGCGCGGCGCAGAAGAACCTTGAAAAATCGGGCGTTCGCAATGTGATCGTCCGGCATGCTGACGGCAGCGCCGGCGTGCCGGGCGAGGGCACTTTCGATCGAATTCTCATCACGGCCGCCTTCAATAGCCTGCCGCGCATGTTCTCCGATCATCTCGTTTCCGGCGGCACTTTGCTGGTGCCGATCATGATGAGCGAGACGCTTTGCCGGGTCGTGCGCGTCAGCCGCACGGGCAGCCGCTTCGATCGCGAAGATCTGTTCGACGCGCCTTACCTTCCGATCGTGCCGCAACTGGCGTCGTTTCTCTAAACGTTGAACTCCCGTCCGCGCGGGTGAGGAGCGCCGGTCGCGCCGGCGCCGATTATTAACGTTCCCTTAACCTTCTCCAGCCTCGCGCAAGCTTCGCGCCATACGCCTGCCGTGCACGGACAGGGTTCCGCCTGCGAGTCGTCGCTTGCCTTGCGACGTCGGCGGACATCGGTCGCGAGGTACGGAGACGGCACATGCAGATCGCGAACAGGTTGACGGCGGCAGCATCCGGCGACGGGCTGAACAATCTTGCCGGGCGCAATGCCGGCCAGACGAATTCCGCAGGCAAGGATGAGCAGGCGGCACAGGCGCTTGCCGCGACCTTCTTCGATCCGACGCCGCGCATCTCGCTTTCGGCCGACGCCCTGCTTTATCTGAGCCAGACGAAGAAGGCATCGGACGGGCAGCCGGCGCTCACGCGCGACGAGTGGAACAATCGCCTGTCGCCGCAGCTGGCTTCGCGCGAGTACCAGGCCTTTGGCAAGTTTCTCGATTCCGGCGACCATCAGGCCTACTACAAGAACTTTATCGACTATTACGACGGCCTTCGGCCGGAGGACCAGAACAGTCTGCGCTATTTCGGGACACGCGAGGCGGCTGTCGCCGGCCTGCGGTCGCTCGAATACGAAGAGGCGAGCGGTGCCGACGGAGACGCCGCGTTCCAGACGCTGGTCAGCGTGCTGCTCGAAGAGGACAAGACGGCGCAGTCCGAAACCTTGGCTAATCCGGCCGGGCGCCAGATCTTTGCCTGGGACCTGACAAGCGTCAGCTATGAAGAGGAGCAGACGGAACGGCGATCCGTATCCGAGATCGAGCGCCTCTATTCCGAACTGATCTAGGATTGGGCTCTTTGAGGCCGTGCAGCGCCTGCGGCGGATGCCGCTGGCATGTCCTTGTAAGGCGACGGTCGACCTATGGTTAGCATTTGGTCAAATTAGTCCTTTGGTGGGGTCTACCTTAACCACGCGGTAACTCTAATACGCTTTAATAATCCCACATCGAGTTGCGTTCGGAGTGGGTAAGCGTCATGCGTAAGTTTGTATCTCCCGGGGTTGGAAAGTCGACGATCCGCCTTTGTGTGGCGGTCCTGCTGGCAGGCGTCGCAACAGGCTGCAGTTCGGATGCCAGCCGGTTTGACGGCCTGTTCTCCCGATCCGACAACATCACCACCAATTCCATACCCCGAGACGCAACGCCGGTTCCGCGCGGTGACGTGGCCGTCGGCCAGATGGCATCGTCGCCGGTTGATAGCCGCGGTTCGGCTCTCGGTCAGCCCTATCCGGCGGCCGCCGGGCAGGGCGCCTATGATCCGGTAAACACGGCGTCCACGCCGGTATCCAACGCCCGCGTCGCCTCGACCCCGATCTCCGTTCAGCGCACCACTCTGGCTGACCCGAGCATGGCTGCGCGCCAGCGCCCCGAAGCTCAGCCGTTCCCGGCAGCGCGCCAGCAGGCCGCACTCGCCACGCAGCAGACGCTTCCCGCAACGGTCAAGGAAACGGCCAGCAAGAGCGGCTGGACGACGCAGAACGCCCCGACCATCATGGTCCGCCCGGGCGACAACGTTGCGGCTCTCTCGAAGCGTTTCGGTGTTCCGGAAAAGGAAATCCTCAAGGCCAACGGCCTGCAGTCCGCAGCGCAGGTCGAGACCGGCCAGCGTCTCGTCATCCCGACCTTCGGTGTCGCAGGCAGCGCTGCCAAGGCGGCCGCGACCAACTCGATCGCCGACCTCGACGGCAGCAACCGTCAGCCTTCGCCGCTGCCGGTCAACCAGCGCGACGTTGCGATCCTGCCGGGTTCGTCCCAGTCCCGCGAGAAGGGTGAAGGCAAGTCCGACGTCGTTGCGGGCAAGCCGGCAACGAATGGCGAGGGCGCCGGCGGTGGATCCTACACCGTCAAGCCGGGCGACTCGCTCAACCGCATTGCCAAGGCGACGGGCGTGTCCGTTTCCGCCCTCAAGCAGGCAAACGGCCTGACGGCCGAATCGATCCGCGTCGGCCAGACGCTGCAGGTGCCGGGAGCAGGCGGTGCCGCGCCGGACCAGGTCAAGACGGCATCCGTTCCGAAGAAGGCCGAGCAGCCGCAGGTTGCTTCGCTCGACAAGAACAAGCCGGCGGAATACCAGGCGCCGGTCGCCAAGCAGAGCGTCACGGAAGTCGCCAGCAAGACGACGGAAATCGACGAAGATTCTCCAAAGTCGACGGGCATCAGCAAGTATCGCTGGCCGGTGCGCGGCGCAGTGGTCGCCGGCTACGGCGCCAATGTCGATGGCAACCGCAACGACGGTATCAACATCTCCGTGCCCGAGGGCACGCCGATCAAGGCGGCCGAAAACGGCGTCGTCATCTACTCGGGCAGCAGCCTGAAGGAACTCGGCAATGCCGTTCTGGTGCGCCACGACGACGGCACGGTCACGGTCTATGGCAACGCTTCCGAGCTCAAGGTTCAGCGCGGCCAGAAGGTTCAGCGCGGCCAGACGCTTGCTGCTTCCGGCATGACCGGTCGCGCCAGCCAGCCGCAGGTTCACTTCGAGGTGCGCAAGAACGCGACCGCGGTAAACCCGGCGACCTTCCTCGAATAGTCACGCCGCAGCCGCGATCGGCTCGCGGAGCGATCCAGATCCGATGTTTGACAGCACCGCTTGTCCTTTTGGGCAGGCGGTGCTCTCGTTTTCCTGATGTCTGCGTAGCCTCGCGTTCGCCAGGCGCCAAGATTATCCGTCGATCCTGTGGCGCAGGCGGCCGGCGAGATCCTGGATGAACTGCCAGGCGACGCGGCCGGACCTTGCGCCACGGGTCGTTGCCCACTCCAGCGCTTCGGCGTGTAGGGTCTCGCGATCGAGCTTGAAGCCATAGTGCGCGGCATAGCCGTCGATCATCGCCAGATAGTCGTCCTGGCTGCATTTGTGGAAGCCGAGCCACAGGCCGAAACGGTCGGACAGTGATACCTTCTCCTCGACCGCTTCCGACGGGTTGATCGCGGTCGACTGCTCGTTCTCCATCATATGCCGCGGCAGCAGGTGGCGCCGGTTCGAGGTGGCGTAAAGGAGCACGTTGGAAGGACGTCCCTCGACGCCGCCGTCGAGTACGGCCTTCAGCGACTTGTAGGACGTATCGTCGTGATCGAAGGACAGGTCATCGCAGAAGACGATAACCGGGACCGGTGCCGACTTCAGAATGTCCATCAGCGCCGGAAGCGTGGCGATATCTTCGCGATGCACCTCGACCAGCTTGACCGCAACCCCGGTGTCGCGCGCAACCTGCGCATGAACCGATTTCACCAGCGAGGATTTGCCCATGCCGCGTGCGCCCCAGAGAAGCACGTTATTGGCCGTGTAGCCCTCGGCAAAACGCAGTGTGTTGTCGAGCAGGATGTCGCGGACATGGTCGACCCCAGTGATCAGGGACAATTCGATGCGGTTCGGCTTGGCGACTGGCTGCAGATGGTGCGTCGCCGGGGCCCAGACGAAGCACTCGGCGGCAGTCCAGTCGTTGGTTGCGGCGCCAGGCCCTGCCATGCGCTCGATCGCCGCGGAAAGCTTCTGCATTTCCCTGATGAGAACGTCGATCTTTGCTTCCGGCATTTGTCTCTCTCCACTCGCTGATCCAGGTGTTTGGCCGTGCCTTCATGATTCGAGGCGGCGTGGCCCTGGTGTTTACCGTAACCGCGTCGCGGCCAGGTCCCACCGGAAACCCGGTAGCACGCAGGTTTACGCTGGAAAAGGTCACCGAGGCCCGCACGAGGGGTTCTCCTCTTGTGTAAATTGTGTCAGAGGCACAGGAACGGGTACGGGTGCCCGCGGCTTTGCAGAGCGGCCGGGCGTCCCTATATTCCGCCCGAATTGGCGCGGAGGAACCGCCGATATTTGAACTCAAGGAGTGATCGATGTTCATTACCGAAGCTTTTGCGCAGACTGCCGGCGCCCCTTCCGCCGGCGGCGCGGACATTCTCATGTCCATCCTGCCGTTCCTGCTGATTTTCGTCGTTATGTATTTCCTGATCATCCGTCCGCAGCGCGCTCAGATGAAGCGCCGTGAGGAGCTCCTGAAGAACATCCGTCGCGGCGACCAGGTCGTGACCGGCGGCGGCATCGTCGGCAAGGTCACCAAGGTCGTTGACGACAACGAACTCGAAGTCGAGATCGCCGAAGGCGTGAAGATCCGCGTCGTCCGCAGCGGCGTGTCGGAAGTTCGCGTCAAGGGCGAACCTGTCAAGGAATAAGCAGGAACAGCCACCACCAGCCGAGCAACTGGAGCGTTTGAGGCATGCGCAGATTACCGCCGTTGAAACGTATCCTTGTCTGGCTGGTGGCGCTTGCCGGCATCGCCTTTGCGTTGCCGAATGTTCTTTCCCGCGAAGAGGCAGCCGAACTTCCGTCCTGGCTGCCTCATCGCCAGGTGGCGCTGGGGCTCGATCTCCAGGGTGGCTCCCATTTCATGCTGCGGGCCGCGCGCAGCGATATCGTCGCGGAACGGCTCGAGACGATCGCCAACGAGGTCGGCAAATCACTGCGCGATGCCGACATCGCTTATATCGGCCTTTCCGGTGAAGGCCAGTCGATTGGGTTTCGGGTTCGCGACCGGTCGCAGCTTTCAGCCGCCCGCGAACGACTGAAGCCGCTGACGGCACCTGTCGATATCGGCGGCTTCGGCTCCGAACCCATTTCGGAGGTTGTGTTCGACAGCGCGGAACCGGATGAACTGGTTCGCCTGCGCTTGACCGACGAAGGCATCGATTACCGGCTTTCGCTGGCCGTGGCGCAGTCCATCGACGTCGTGCGCCGCCGCGCCGCGGAAGTTGGCGCCACCGAGCCGCTGATCCAGCGTCGCGGCGAAGACCGGCTCATTGTGCAGGTGCCGGGTCTCGGCGATCCGCAGCGGTTGAAGGATCTGCTCAGCCAAAGAGCCAATCTGGCGCTGCGGATGCTGGATACGTCCGTGCCGGTGCAGCGCGCCGTCGAGGGCCAGCCTCCTGCCGGAACGGAAGTTCTCTACTCCTTCGACGATCCGCCGGTGCCCTATCTCGTCGAAAAGGCGCCGCTGCTTGCCGCGGCTAATTTTGTTGGAGCCCAGCCGGAAGCCGATGCCTCCGGCGAAAGTGCGTCGGTCGCCATCAAGATCGATGCCGCCTCGCAGCAGCGCGTCGCCGACCTTGCGGCGCAGCAGCCGCCAAGGGACGCAGCGATCGTTCTCGATGGACAGGTCATCGCGACGCTCAAGCTGTCGGAGGCTGTCAGTGGCGACACCTTGCGCATCTCTGCGGACCTGCCGACCGAAGGCGCCACCGACCTTGCCGCTCTCGTCCGCACAGGGCCGCTCCCGACGCCTCTGACCTTTGTCGAGGAACGGACCGTTGGCCCCGGCGTCGGCGGCGACGCCATTGCAGATGGACTGACGGCTGGCCTGGTTGCCGCCGTCGCCGTCGCTGCGTCGATGATCTTTTTCTATGGCGTCTTCGGCGTCTTTGCCGTCATTGCGCTGGCGTTGAACATTGTTCTGATCATCGCGGCGCTCTCCGTCTCGGGCGCGACGCTGACGCTGCCGGGCATCGCCGGCATCATCCTGACGATCGGCGTTGCCGTCGATTCGAACGTGCTGATCTACGAGCGCCTGCGTGAAGAGGTGCGCGGCGCCGAACCTCTGCGGCGCACGATCAACGACGCCTTTTCGCGCGTCTTCAGCAGCATCTTCGACGCCAACCTGACGATGTTGATCGCAAGTGCCATTCTCTTCTATCTCGGCTCCGGATCGGTGCGAGGCTTTGCCGTGACGCTCGCGATCGGCAGCGTCACGACGCTGTTTACCGCCTACACCGTCACCCGCCTGATCGTGAAACGCTGGCTGCGCCACTGGAAGTCGGAACGCCTGCCGAAGGGCATCCGGACCGGCCGCTTCAGCGATCTGGACATTCGCTTCATGCGGATCCGCAACCCTGTCTTCATCCTGATGGCGGCCCTGTCGCTCGCCTCCGTGCTGCTGCTTGCAGGCATTGGGCTGAACCTCGGCGTGGACTTCAAGGGCGGTTCGATCATCGAGCTGCATTCCAAGGGCGGACCGGTCGATGTCGCCGATTTTCGCGCGCGCCTCGACGAGCTGAATTTCGGTGAAGTGCAGGTGCAGCAGCTCGGCTCGGGCGAGGATGTTCTGGTGCGGGTGCCGTCGCAGGAAGCCGGCGACAACGCCGAGCAGACGGCCGCCGGCGTCATCCGGGCGGAACTTTCGGACGAGTACGATTTCCGCCGCGTCGAGGTGGTCGGTCCCGTTGTGTCGGGCGAACTGACGCGCGCCGGCACCATTGGGCTCGCCGTGTCGTTCCTGGCGATCCTGCTCTACGTATGGCTACGCTTCGAGTGGCGCTTCGCCGTCGGTGCGATCATCGCCACGACGCACGACGTCCTGCTGACAATCGGATTCCTCGTGCTGACCGGCATCGAGTTCAATCTCGGCAGTATTGCCGCGGTTCTGACGATCGTCGGCTACTCGCTGAACGACACGGTCGTGATCTACGATCGCATCCGCGAAAATCTCAGCCGCTACAAGCGCATGCCGCTGTCGGTGCTGATCGACACCTCGATCAATCAGACGCTGTCACGCACGATCCTGACGGCGCTGACGACGGTTCTCGCTCTGACGGCGCTTTATCTCTTCGGCGGAGGCCTTATCCGCGCCTTCAGTGTTACGATGCTGTTTGGCGTCGTCGTCGGAACGATCTCATCCATTTACATCGCCGGACCGATCCTCATTCTCTTCAGGAAGAGGACCGACCACATTCCGGGGGACGAAGACGCCCCCGGCGCGGATACGGGTGCTGCCGGCGCAGCAAAGGGTGCTGTTTGAAATGCCCAAGGGAATTGAAATTCGCGAAGCCCACTTTCCGGGACGTGCCCCAATCGATGCCTATGGAAATGGTGGCTTCCGCTTCGCAGAAATGTCGCATCGCGGCTCGATCCTGATGCTGCCCTCGGGCGTCTATGCATGGGACGTCGCTGAGGGCGACGCGCTGACGGTCGAGAAGTTTTACAAGGTCGTCGACGAGGCGAAGGACATTGAGGTGCTGCTGGTCGGCACCGGCAAGGACATTCGCCCGCTGCCGGCCGATGTGAAGACAGCTTTGCGCGCCGCCAACATATCGTCGGATCCGATGAGCACCGGGGCTGCCGTCCGCACCTACAATGTGATGCTGGCCGAATCGCGCGCCGTCGCCGTCGCACTGATCGCAGTCTGATCGGATCCGGAGAAGACGACGTGCACGACAACACCGCCCAGATCCTGGCCGACCTCCGGGACACGGACCGCGACCGCTATCTCGCCTGCCTGCTTGCGCCTGCCGACAAGCAGCCAGCGCTTGCAGCACTCTATGCCTTCAATGCCGAGATTGCCCGCATCCGCGATCTTGTGCATGAACCGATCCCCGGCGAGATCCGCATGCAATGGTGGCGGGATCTCATCGGCAACGACGCATCGACCGGGGAAGGGCACCCGCTCGCCGAAGCCCTCCTTGGCTGCATTCGTGCGCACCGGCTGCCGGTCTCCGTGTTCGAGAATATGATCGATGCACGGATCTACGATCTCTACGACGATCCGATGGAAGATCGCTCGGCGCTCGAGGGCTATGCCGGCGAAACCGCTTCGGCGCTGATCCAGCTCTCGTCCCTGGTGCTTGATCCGGAGAATGCTGCGAAATCGGCCGAGGTTGCCGGTCACGGCGGTGTCGCGCAGACGGTCGCAGGCCTCCTCATGCTGCTGCCAATGCATTTGCGACGTGGCCAGGTCTACCTGCCGGCCGAACTGCTGCGCGCCACCGGTCTCGATCGCGAAAGGCTGATCGCCGGCGAAGACAGCGCTGCGATCAGCCAGGCGATCCGGGCCTTCGCGGGCTTCGGGCGGGATCATCTCGTCAGGGCGCGTGCACAGATGGCAACGATCGCGCCGTCGAATTTCCCCGCCTTCATTCCGCTTGCGCTCGTCGAGCCGGTCCTTGATCGCGCGGAGGCTGCGGGCGCCGGGCTTCTGCAGAAACCCATCCGCCCGGCCCAATGGCAACGGCAATGGTGGATGTGGCGTGCCGCGCGGCGCCGCCGCTTCTGATAGGCCGGATCATCGGCCAGCGGTTCACGTCCATTCCTGCATTTCGGTTCGGCGCACCTGCCCTGACGACAAATTGGCACAAGCCTCGCAGCGTATAGAAGCGCTTTATCGGCGTCATGCCGAGCGAAGGGGAGCGCCCGCGGATGCTTTGGTTATTGCTCATCGCCGTCATCGTCCTGGTCGGCGCATTCTACATGTGGATGAACGCCCGTGCCGAGCGGGACTGGGACAATCCCGATGCGGGCTCCGCGATGGTGGAATTCGGACGCGCCTTTCCGGACGAGGCGATCCGGGCCCTGCATTCGACGGCGGACCGCACGGCGATCTTCCTGCGGCTGCATGACGGCAAGGCGGGCTTCATCCAGTCGCACGGCACCCACTATGTCTGCCACGTGATCCAGCCCGGAAAGGTTCGGGTCAATAGTTCCGAGTCCGGCCGCGGCCTGATCGTGCATTTCCCGGACTTTGCCTATCTCGACAACGACTTCGAGTTTCAGAGCGCTGGCGAGGCGGCCGAGGTTTCGCTCTGGCTGCTCGGCAGCTTCAGCCCGAAGTCGGAGTTCGAGCAGCCCGTTGCCGAGCCGTCGCACCCGGCGCAGGCGACCGAATAGCTCTCGCCGCTCTTCCATGACAAAAGGCCCGCTTGCATCGCTGCAGGCGGGCCTTTTGTCGTTGCATTGGTGTCCGTTCGAGCGTCAGGCGGACTTGCCGAGCCAGGCGGCGCAATCGGCAAGCGCACGCGCGGCCGTTGCCTGCTTCTTGGCGACGGCCTTTTCCTTGCCGCGGAAACGCTTGACGCCTTCCGGCTTGGTGATTGCGCCCGGATCGAGCGGCGGGAACAGCCCGAAATTGACGTTCATCGGCTGGAACGAGCGCTTGCCCGGCTCGTCGTCGGAAACGATGTGTCCGCCGGTGATGTGGTTGAGCAGCGCGCCGAAGGCGGTCGTCGCCGGCGGTGCGGCCAGCGTTTCGCCCTTGCGCTCGGCGGCGGCGAAGCGGCCGGCGAGCAGGCCGATGCTGGCGCTTTCGACATAGCCCTCGCAGCCGGTGATCTGTCCGGCAAAGCGCAGGCCAGGCCGCGACTTCAACGTCAGCGTTCCGTCAAGCAGCGTCGGCGAGTTGATGTAGGTGTTGCGGTGCAGGCCGCCGAGGCGGGCAAATTCGGCATTCTCCAGGCCGGGGATCATCCGGAAGACTTCGGCCTGCGCGCCATACTTCAGCTTCGTCTGGAAGCCGACCATGTTGTAGAGCGTGCCGAGCGCGTTGTCCTGGCGCAGCTGTACGACGGCATAGGGCTTGACCGTGGGGTTATGGGCATTGGTGAGGCCCATCGGCTTCATCGGCCCGTGGCGCAGCGTCTCGCGGCCGCGTTCGGCCATCACCTCGATCGGCAGGCAGCCGTCGAAATAGGGCGTGCCTTCCCATTCCTTGAAACCGGTCTTGTCGCCGGCAACAAGCGCGTCGACGAACGCGTTGTACTGCTCCTCGTTCATCGGGCAGTTGATGTAGTCCTTGCCGGTGCCGCCGGGGCCGACCTTGTCGTAGCGGGACTGAAACCAGCAGACGTCCATGTCGATCGTCTCGGTATAGACGATCGGCGCGATGGCGTCGAAGAAGGCGAGCGCATCGGCGCCGGTTTCCGAGCGGATCGCCTCAGCAAGGCCGGGAGCGGTCAACGGGCCGGTCGCGATAACAGCGAGATCCCATTCCTTGGGAGGCAGGCCGGTGATCTCCTCGCGGACGACCGTGATCAGCGGATGGGCGGCGATCGCCGCGCTGACGGCGTCGGAGAAGCCGTCGCGATCGACGGCGAGCGCACCGCCGGCCGGAACCTGGTTGGCGTCGGCCGATTTCATGATCAGCGAGCCGGCAAGCCGCATTTCCGCATGCAGCACGCCGACCGCGTTGCTGGTCGCATCATCCGAGCGGAACGAATTGGAACAGACGAGTTCGGCGAGGCCGTCCGTCTTGTGCGCGTCGGTGCCGCGCACGCCGCGCATTTCGTGCAGCACGACCGGCACGCCGGCTTCGGCGATCTGCCAGGCGGCTTCCGATCCGGCAAGGCCGCCGCCGACGACGTGGATGGGGGAGTGGGAAGAGGTGTCTTTGCTCATGGCCGGCTTCCTATCACGGCTCGGCCCTTGGTTCCAACGCCTATAAACGAAAACGGCGCCCTGAAGGCGCCGTCTTGGAAGTCCTGGTCGTTCGTTCCGATTAACGGAAGGAACGGGCCGCAATGTTGCGGATGTCGTAGCGGGTGATGCCGATGTCATTGAGAGCGTGGTTCGACAGGTTGCCGAGCTCGCTGACGGTGCGGCGGTAGTTGATCCAGCTTTTTGCGATACGAATCGGGTTCATGGTCTTTTCCTCAAATCAGGTTGTCGCGACAGCCATCTGTCTGCGTCGTTGAGGTTCTTATACGCTTGTCTAATTAGAAGGTGGAGTGCAAAGAAAATGCAGCTGCTATGCATTTGTGCAGTGCATCGCCGCATAGATGGGCAGCGCTTCAAAAGGCGGCATCGATTAACGATTGATTAAAATCTTAATTGCATGCCGATAAGAGATTGTTTTCAAAGGAATTTACGAGCCGATAGCGAGCGACGACGTAGTGTCTGTCGATGGACGCGGTTCGGCCGCGTCGGTAGTCGCAGATGGCGAAGCATACGGTGTATCTCGCACGTGCGAAGGCGTCACTGGATCGTACTGGCTGTGGCAAAAGAAAACGCCCCCCGGAATCAACCGGAGGGCGTTTACTGGAGGTCGGTTGCGCTTAAAGCGCAGCCTGAATTACTTGATCGCCTGGCGGGCAACGTACGGGATGTCGCCGCGGCCGATGCCGAGGTCAGACAGTTCGCGGTCGGTCATCCGGCCGAGTTCGTTGCAGGTCTGACGATACTTGCGCCAATTGTTGAAAGAACGTGCGAGGTTCATGATCCTATCCTTTCTAGGGTCGTGTGCCAGCGCTCATCTCTCTTGCTGGCCGTCATCTGATGCTCTGGAATATAGTCGTTTTGAGCAGAAGTTACAGAGACAATGCTGCATCGCACCCATGCAGACCGTGCAAGCCTCTGCGCCATGGTGCGATCGCGGGTGACGTTAGAACGCGTGGCAAAAATCGAGTTTTAGCGGCTGGGGATGCTGCCCGAAATCTGGGACCAAAAACAAACAACGCTCGCTGGGGGAGGAGATCCAGCGAGCGTCGCTTTGTTCTGATCGGCAACCGGGAGGAGGAGTGTCGCCGATCCAAATCGAGGGGCGCTGGGAGGAGGAGTGCGCCGCCCCGATCGATGAGTTGAAGATAGTATGGAGCAGGGCGGAAGGGTAGCGCTGTTCCAGAATGGCACCTATGCATCCAGCGCATGGCAGAGAGCAGGCGCAACGAAATTATGCACGAATATTGTGCAGATGCGCAGACGCAGGCTTCTTTGTGGAAAGGGGGGTCGAAAAAAGAATAACGCCCGCTGGGGGAGGAGGTCCAGCGAGCGTCATTAGGAGTGATTGGCAACTGGGAGGAGGAGTGTTGCCAATCTGATCGGAAGAGCGCTGGGAGGAGGAGTGCGCTCGTCCGAATTCCGTCGGGTTCTGCCCGGGCCTTTCTCAGAAAACTGAGGCGGTTGGCCATTTCCGCCGGCGACCGTCTGGCTTCATGCCTTCGTTCGCCTTTGATGATTTGAATATAGGACCTTTAAATCGATTTGTGCAGTGCAATATCCGCATGGAAGATATGCGCATTGCGCAAGCCGTTCATTCGTCCTCATCGGTTTGGTGCGCAATTCCTGCAGGGCGATTGTGTTTCCGCGCCGATACGTGGTTAGTTGGGAGCTGAACCGAACCATTTCAAGCATCGGATTCTAGGCTGGGGGCAGGATGTACCGCGCGCGTCTCGAACGAGACTTCAAGCACTGGATCGACAAGGGACTGCTGCAGGAGAATGCGGCACGCGCAATGCTGGCCGAGTATGACGGTCGCGAGTCGACGTTCCGGGCCGGGCGCGTCCTGCTCATTCTCGCCGCGCTCCTGTTGTCCGCTTCAATCCTCCTGCTTGTCGCCGCCAACTGGGAGGCGCTGCCGCGCCTTGCGCGGGTGGCCGGCATCGTCGCCCTGGTCTGGGGCTTCCATTTCGCCGCCGCCTGGCTGATTAAGACCGGCCGAACGACACTCGCCGCAGCGGCGCTCGTTTTGGGGGCGTCTGCTTTCGGTGGCGGCATCGCACTTATCGGGCAGATGTATCACCTGTCGGGGGACGCGGCCGATGCCGCGCTGCTGTGGTTTGCCGGCGCCGTCCTCTCCGCCCTGGCATTTCGCTCCGCAGCAATGGCCGCAGTTGCGGGCGGGCTTGCCTGGTTCTATTTCGGGACGGTGCTGAAAGACGACGGGTTCAGCGCCACGCCGGACTGGCGCATGTGGTCCGTTCCGGCGCTCGCCGTGATCGTCGTTCTGCTGGTCCGCTTCACGGCCGCCGACCGAGCCCGTCATCTCGCCTATCTGCTCGTCCTGTCGTGGCTCGCCTGGCTTTACCTCGACAACGCGTCGGTCGCCTTTGCCGGTGGCCTTGCGGCGTTCGGTCTCCTGGCCTTTCTGGCGGCGACGCTGCCCGGTTCGCCACTTCGCGCTCTGGCGGTCGATGCCGGTTCGGCGCCCGCCTTCTATTCCTTCGCGCTGGCCCTGCTCGGTTTCACGACCCTTCAATATGAGGCAGAGGGGCTGGCGACGGAGGTCCTGACCGGGGCAGGCACGTTGCTGGTGGCTCTTCTCGGGATCGCGCTTGCCGGCGCGCAAAACGGGGCGGTGCGCTATCTCGGCTACGTGGCCTTTGCCGGCGAGCTACTTTATCTTGCCTTCGAAACCCTCGGCTCGATGCTCGGCACGTCAGGCTTCTTCCTGATTTCGGGCTTGGTCGTTGCAGGCATCGCCTGGATCGTCATCCGCATCGAAGGCCACTTGGCGAATGCGCGCCGGACGGAGGCGCCACAATGACGAAGTCGGAGCAGAAATCCCGTTGGCTGAACCCGCTGCTCGCGGCCCTGTTGGTTGCGGGCGTGCAGACGGCGGCGCTTGGCTACATGATAGAGGGCAGGGCTTCGATCCTCAGAAGCGGCCGTGACGTGCTGCTGAAGACCGTGCCTGTCGATCCGCGTGATCTGCTTCGGGGCGATTATGTGATCTTGAGCTACGATATTTCCAGGCTCCAGCCGGAATTGTTCAAGGGCGATACGCCGAAGGAGACGGAAGAGGCGCAGGTCTACGTTCGCCTGGAAAAGCAGCTCGACGGCTTCTGGGCCGCGACCGAAGCGTCCTTCCAGCCGCTTAGCCCGGCCGGCGACAGCATCGTCCTTCGCTCCTTGCCGTTTGTCTACTATCCCTCGTCCTCCCCATCGTCCGTCAATGTCGAATACGGGATCGAGCGCTTCTATGTGCCGGAAGGCGAGGGGCGGACGCTGGAAGAGGCGCGCAACGCCGAGGCGCTCTCGGTCAACATACGCGTCGACGCCAGGGGAAAGGCGCAGATCCGCGAGATCGCGGTCAATGGAAGCCCGGTCTACGAAGAACCTCTCTATTGATACGCACCCGGGGTGTCCGATCGGCCGTGGAATTCCCGCATTTTCCCTTTGATCCCGCGAGAACGAGTGATATAGAGACGCCGCGCTCGGGAAAGCCCTGAACTTTCAGCATGCCCATTGTATCCGCGGTATTCCGCTGGTTGGTCTTGCGGGAATACGGTCAGGCGGTGCGATTGTCTGAACGCGGGTATGGTGAAATTGGTAGACACGCCAGATTTAGGTTCTGGTGCCGCAAGGCGTGGGAGTTCAAGTCTCTCTACCCGCACCAGATCAGCGATCGCGCCCAAAGTCCGGATTCTGCGAGGATGAAGGCGGCTGGAGTGCCATTTTGCTTGCAAAACGGTTGCAGAACTGCGTAAAGCCACTCCCGGCAAATGGATCGGCTCACGTGCTCGCCAGACCTTTCGAAGGGGAAGAGCACAGTCAACGTGAAATGAAGGTTTGAACATGCAGGTTATCGAAACGCTCGCTCAAGGGCTGAAGCGCGAACTCAAGGTCGTTATCCCGGCCAAGGACATGGAA
Source organism: Ensifer adhaerens (assembly GCF_002007205.1). Classification (GTDB taxonomy): domain Bacteria; phylum Pseudomonadota; class Alphaproteobacteria; order Rhizobiales; family Rhizobiaceae; genus Ensifer; species Ensifer adhaerens_D. Next base: position 1,183,134 of record NZ_LAZS01000005.1, on the reverse strand, counting down.
GCTCGGATGAACGAGCGTCTGGCCGAAGTGAAGGACCGTGTGAAGATCAACGGCTTCCGTCCGGGCAAGGTGCCGGTTGCGCATCTGAAGAAGGTCTACGGCAAGTCGATCATGGCTGACCTGGTCAACGAGATCGTCCGCGACAAGCCGACCGAGATCCTGTCGGGCCGTGGCGAAAAGTCGGCGACCCAGCCGGAAATCGCGATGACCGAGGACGAGGCCGAAGCCGACAAGATCCTCAACGCTGAAGCCGACCTCGAGTTTACCGTTGCCTACGAAATCATTCCGGCGATCGAACTCAAGGACGTCAGCGGCATCAAGGTGACCCGCGAAGTCGTCGAGATTGCTGAAGATGAAGTCACCGAGCAGATCCTGAAGATCGCCGAAAGCGCCCGCAGCTACGAATCCAAGAAGGGCAAGGCCGCCAACGGCGACCGCGTCACGATCGATTACCTCGGCAAGGTCGACGGCGTAGCCTTCGACGGCGGCAAGGACGAAGACGCTGAGCTGGTTCTCGGCTCCAACCGCTTCATCCCGGGCTTCGAAGAGCAGCTCGTCGGTCTCAAGGCTGGCGACGAGAAGGTCATCACCGTTACCTTCCCGGCTGAATACCCGGCTGCAAACCTCGCCGGCAAGGAAGCGACCTTCGACATCACCGTCAAGGACGTTGCCGCCGCCCAGGAGATCGAAATCAACGACGAACTGGCCACCAAGCTCGGCCTCGAATCGGCTGACAAGCTGAAGGAAATCGTTCGCGGCCAGATCGAAAGCCAGTACGGCAACCTGACCCGTCAGAAGGTCAAGCGTCAGATCCTCGACCAGCTCGACGAACTCTACCAGTTCGAAACGCCGGAGCGCCTCGTCGAAGCCGAATTCGAAAACATCTGGCGCCAGATCAACACCGACCTGCAGCAGGCCGGCAAGACCTTCGCTGACGAAGAGACCACCGAAGAAGAAGCCCGCGCCGAATACCGCAAGCTCGCTGAGCGTCGCGTTCGCCTCGGCCTCGTTCTCTCGGAAATCGGCGAGAAGGCCGGCGTTCAGGTCAGCGACGACGAACTGCAGCGTTCGCTGTTCGAACAGCTCCGCCAGTTCCCGGGCCAGGAAAAGCAGATCCTCGATTACTTCAAGAACACCCCCGGCGCTGCCGCATCGCTGCGCGCTCCGCTGTTCGAAGAAAAGGTCGTCGACCATCTGCTCGGCGAAATCTCGGTAACCGACAAGACGGTTTCCAAGGAAGAGCTGACGGCTGACGACGAAGAGGGCGAAGGCAAGGCTGCCAAGAAGGCTCCGGCCAAGAAGAAGGCCGCTGCCAAGGCTGAAGCCGCCGAAGGCGAAGAAGCTGCCGCTCCGAAGAAGAAGGCTCCGGCCAAGAAGAAGGCCGCTGACGACAGCGCCGAGTAATCGGGTCGAAGCCTTGAGAATTGAAAGGCCCTGCCGCTCGCGGCGGGGCCTTCTTCGTTTGGGCGTTTCTGCCCGGCGAAAATACTGAAATGCCACGCCGTCACCGGTCGGACTTCGCGCTTCTCGAGGCGTCGTCCAACGGCAACAAAACCGCTCTAAGCGATGTCGAGCAGGAGCGCTCGATGGTCGGAGACTTCCGGCTGGGCGACGACATCGAAACCTGCGATATCGACCTGCTCGTTGACCAGAAGATAGTCGGCAAAGCGACCATCCTTCGTATAGTGCGAGGTCCGCGTGTCCTCGTGCCCGCGCGAGACCACGAGGTCCGTCAGCCCCAGTTCGCCGAGTACCTGAAACGTGGAGCTGCCGGGCAGCACGTTGAAATCGCCGCACACGACGAGCCGCTCGTTGCCCGGCCATACCCGGCGGATGAGGTCCGCCAATGCGCTTGCCTGCGCTTGCCTTGCCGGCGTGTCATGCTTGCCGCCGACCTCCCTGAGACCGTGCATCTGCGCAATGGTGATTGTCGTGCCGGCGTCATGGTCGAACAGGCGGATGCAATGCGCATTGCGCGCGCGCGGGTGTGGCCCCCATCCGCCGGACGAGAAGCTGCCATGCACGAAGCCGAGGGCCTGGCCGATGACGGAAAGAGATCGCCGGACAAAGGTTGCAAGCCCGAATTCTGAGGCCACAAGCCGGTCGTCGTCGAAGAGCGTGCCTCGCGCCGTCGGGCAGAAGAAGCCGTCATGGCCTGGAAGTGCTGCCGCGATCTCGTCGAAGAGGTTGGCTCGCTGCGGCAGTTCGAGGTCACCATCGCGATAGGTCAGCCACTCGGCCCTTGTCGTCGGTGAGCGGGCGATTTCCTGCAGGCAGAGAACATCGGCGTCGACGCCCGCGAGGTAGTTTATCAACGGCGAATGGAGCTTGCCGCCCCAGGCATTGAGCGAAAGGATGCGCATGGCGTTCGTGTCTCTTCCTCAGGAGAGGGGAAACTACCCGATTCGCAGGCATCTGGGAGATGGACGCAGTTTCTGCGCGCCGGTTCGCGAGCTGGACGTGCAGACTTCGACAGGTGAGGGCACTGCGCTCCTCGCGTGTCGGAGTCTGTCTAACGGCGTCGTCGTTCTCGATGAGCCCCGGCTATGTCGTCAGCAGCTTACGCTTTCGGCACTTCCTGCTTGATCTCGCCCATGCGGTTCCAGGCATCGAGGCCGGCGATCTTGTAGGCTTCGGCGAGCGTCGGGTAGTTGAAGGTGTTTTCGACGAAGTATTCGACCGTACCCTTGAGGTTCAACACGGCCTGGCCGATGTGAACCAGCTCCGTTGCGCCTTCGCCGATGATGTGGACGCCGAGCAGGCGGCGGGTCTTCAGCGAGAAGATCATTTTCAACAGGCCCGAATCGAGACCCATGATGTGGCCGCGCGAGGTCTCGCGGAAGCGGGCAATGCCACATTCGTAAGGGATTCCGCGTTCCTTGACCTCTTCCTCCGAAAGCCCGCAGGTGGAAATTTCCGGAACGGCATAGATGCCGTAGGGGAAATACTTCTGCGGCTCCATGGCAATCGCGCCGATGGCGACGCGGGCCGCGATGCGGCCCTGTTCCATCGAGGTCGAGGCAAGGCTCGGGAAGCCGACGACGTCGCCGGCGGCGTAGATGTTCGGCACGGAGGTCTGGAACGTTTCGGGGTTGACCTTGAGGCGCCCGCGGTTGTCGGCCTCGAGGCCTGCTGCCGGAAGGTTCAGCGTATCGGTCGCGCCCATGCGACCGGCGGCGAAAAGCACCATGTCGGTTGTGATCTTGCGGCCGTTGTCTAGCGTTAGTAGCACCTTACCGTCGTCGAGCCGCTCGACCGTGTCGGCCTTCTGGCCAAGGTGCAGCTTCATGTTGCGGTCGCGCAGCTGATAGATGAAGTCCTCGACGATTTCCTTGTCGATGAAGTCGAGCATCGTCGTCTTCGGATCGATGACCGTCACTTGCGTGTCGAGCGCGCTGAAGATCGTCGCGTATTCGATGCCGACGACGCCGGCGCCGATCACCACCAGCGAGCGCGGCAGGGTCGCGATATCGAGGAGTTCGTCGCTGTCGAGCACGGTCTTGCCGTCGAACGGCATGTAGTCCGGGCGGAAGGGTTTGGTCCCGACGGCGAGCATGATGCTGGTGCCGGAGACGAGCATGGTCTCGCCGTCGTCCTTGACGACCTCAAGCGTGGTCGGGTCGACGAAGCTTGCCTTGCCGCGCATCTGCTGCACGCGGTTGCGCGCGAACTGATGTTCGAGAACCTCGACCTCGTGATTGAGGGTGATGATCAGCCGTTGTCTGAGATCGTCGGCGCTGATCTCCTGCTTGACGCGATAGGAGCGTCCGTAGAAACCGCGCTCGCGCCAGCCCGAAAGATTGAGCGCCGTCTCGCGCAAGGTCTTGGAGGGGATCGTGCCGGTATGAACCGAAACGCCACCGACACGTTTTCCCTGTTCGATGACGAGAACCTTCTTGCCGAGCTTGGCCGCCTGGATGGCGCCGCGGCGGCCGGCAGGTCCGCTTCCGACAACGATGAGATCGAACTGGTTCATGTGCGTTTCCGTTAGAAGGTGGAATCTTGTGCGCCGCGAAAACTCTCGCTTGCAAGCCTCTATACCGTCAATGGCACGATTTGATGAAGTGGTTTTCATAGCCGAAACAGCCAGATGAGAATATATAAGGGAATGCGCGTAAGCTTGGCTTCGTTACGACATGCCGAGCCCATCGGTGTCGTATTCGCCTGGGAGGGTCGCGATGGGACTGGAGCTGACGAACAGGGTTGTGCCGCAGTCCGACGGAGACGTGCCGCAATCGGAGCAGAGACCAGGCGTCGTTGCCGCGGCCGTCTACGAGAACGGCGTGCGCGTGCGCGACATTCGCATCGAAGACTCCGGCAAGTGGCGGGAACGCCCGGGCACGGTGATCTGGATTGGCCTGCATGAGCCCGATGCGGATCTGCTGAGGCAGATACAGCAGGAATTCGACCTGCACGACCTGGCGATCGAGGACGCCTGCAAGGCGCACCAGCGGCCGAAACTGGAAATCTACGGCGACTCGATCTTCGTCGTTGCCCGCACCGCCCACATGGTCGGCGACGAGATCGCCTTTGGCGAGACCCATCTGTTCGTCGGTCGCGGCTACGTCGTCTCCGTCAGGCACGGCGCCTCGACCTCCTACATGGCCGTTCGCCAGCGCTGCGAGGCTTCGCCGACGGCCCTTGCTCATGGCGAGAACTACATCCTCTATTCGATCCTCGACTTCATCGTCGACAACTACATGCCGGTGATCGAGGCGATCCATGAGGAAGTCGAGGAGCTGGAGGACCGGCTGCTCAGGGAGCGGCTGGTCAAGGGCGACATCGAACGCCTCTATCTGATGCGGCGCAATCTGCTCAGGCTGCGCAACGCGGTCGTGCCGCTCGTCGACGTCTGCCGACGGCATGAGCATATCGATCTGCCCGGCATGGATGCGGCCCTGCAGCCGCTCTTCCGCGACGTGACGGACCACGTGCGTCGCGTGCAGGAGGATATCGACGCCTTGCGCGAGGTCCTGGCCTTCACCTTCGAGGCGAGCCTGATGGTCGGGCAATCGGAGCAGACGGAGATTTCCCGCAAGCTGGCGTCCTGGGCCGCGATCCTCGCCGTGCCGACGGCGATTGCCGGCATCTACGGCATGAACTTCGACGACATGCCGGAACTCAAATTCCGATACGGCTACTTCGTCGTGCTGGCTGTCATCATCGGGCTGTGCGGGACGCTCTACCGGTTCTTCCGCCGCGCGAAATGGCTTTAGGCCGAAGCATTGACCGGCCGACATTTCCAATTCCCGAAGACCGGAGGATGTGGTGGCAAGCCTTCTGCAAACGCTCGGCGACCTGATCGGTACGAACTGGAAGCGCCGCGACGTGGCCAAGCGGTACTCGCGCACCTTTGTGTGTCGCTGTGGCAGCCACGTGTTTTTCGGCAACATGCTTTGTAACAACTGCCAGGCGCCGCTCGGATATCTGCCAGGTGAAGATGCGCTGCTGCCGCTCGACCCCGGGCCGCAGCCAGGCATCTGGGACGCCGGCGAGACACGGCCGTTGCTGAAGTATTGCGGCAACCGCGACGCGCCGGCGCAGTGCAACTGGATGCTCACGGCCAGCGAACCGGGAGACCTTTGCATCGCCTGCCGGTTGAACCGGACGATTCCGAACCTCGATCGCGAGGACAATGCCCGCTATTGGGGGCAGATCGAGGTCGCGAAGCGACGGCTCGTATCGCAGTTGCTGGCGCTCGGCTTGCCCGTAAAGTCCAAGGTCGACGAGGACGAGAAACACGGTCTGATGTTCGATTTTCTGCGTTCGCCGGAACATGGGCCGCGCGTGCTGACCGGGCACGCCGACGGTCTGATTACGGTCAACATCGAGGAGGCGGATTCGGTCCAGCGCGAGAAGATGCGGCTTGAACTGCATGAGCCCTATCGCACGCTCCTTGGCCATATTAGGCACGAGGTCGGTCACTACTACTGGAACCGGCTCGTTTTCAACGGTCCCTGGCTGGAGCCGTTTCGCACGCTCTTCGGCGATGAGCGAGCCGATTATGCGGCGGCATTGAAGGCGAACTATGAGAATGGCCCTCCCGTAGACTGGGCCGACCGATACATCAGCGCCTATGCTTCAACACATCCTTGGGAAGACTGGGCGGAAACCTGGGCACACTATCTGCATATGATCGATAGCCTTGGCACGGCACTCGGGTTTGGGCTCGATGCAGAGGATCTTGAAGCGATGATCGAGCCGTTTGAGCGCGACGCCTTGTATGCGCCCGACGACACCGGCGCCGACGGGTTTCTGTCGCTGTTGAACTCCTGGATCGAAATGACGATGGTGCTCAACGAACTGGCGCGCAGCATGGGCCAGCCGGACTTCTACCCCTTCGTGATGTCGAAACCGTCAGTGGCGAAACTGCAGTTCGTGCATATGGTCGTCGAGGCTTCTCGTTCGGTGGGGACGGAGTCTGTCGAAGCCGGCTTTTTGGGGTGATCGCCGTCGCGACTGTTTGCGGCAGGGCGGCTTCACCACCGGGCTGGTACCTCCGCCGCGCGAAACGGCTGGGTGCCAGCGTGATCAGAAGAGCCGCAAGCCTTTCAGGCTGACGTGTCCATCCTTACCGATGATGATGTGATCGTGCACGGCGATCCCCAGCGGTTTTGCCGTTTCGACGATCAGCTTCGTCATGTCGATATCCGCGCGCGACGGGGTCGGATCGCCGGATGGATGATTGTGGACGAGGATGATCGCGGTGGCGGAGAGTTCGAGTGCCCTTTTGACCACTTCACGCGGGTAGACGGGCGTGTGGTCGATGGTGCCCTGTTGCTGCACCTCGTCGGCAATCAGCGTGTTGCGCTTGTCGAGAAACAGGATTCGGAACTGCTCTTTGGTCTCGTAGGCCATCGCCGCGTGGCAATAGTCGATAACGGCGCTCCAGGACGAGAGAAGCTGCTTCTGGCGAAGCTCGCTTTTCAGCGTGCGGTGACCGATCGTGGAAATCAACTTGAGGTCGAGGGCGACGGTCTCGCCGATACCGTTGACTTCCTGCAGCAGCGCCATCGGCGCGCCGAAGACGCCGGCAAGCGTGCCGAAGCGGGCAAGCAAGGCTTTTGCGATCGGCTTGGTATCCTTGCGCGGAATCAGCCGAAACAACAGCATTTCCAGGATTTCGTAGTCGGCGAGCGCCGCATCGCCGCTTTCGCGGTAGCGCGCCCTCAGGCGATCGCGATGGCCGTGATAGTGCGCCTCGGGCGCCGGTGCCTTCTTGGCCGCCGGCGCGCCATCGAGCTGCAATTGTGGGAAAAACGTCCTCTCGTCCGCCGATGGCGCCATGTCGCCGTCAGGGGAGATCGGACGCTTCGTCATGCGGCGCCAAGCGTGCTGACGCCGGGCTTGAACAGGCCGGCGGGCGAAAGCGTGAAGATTTCGCAGCCATCGGCGGTCACACCGACCGTGTGCTCGTATTGCGCTGACAGCGAGCGGTCGCGGGTAACGGCGGTCCAGCCGTCGGAAAGCACCTTCACATGCGGGCGGCCGATATTGATCATCGGCTCGATGGTGAAGATCATGCCTTCGCGCAGCTCAGGCCCCTCATTGGCGCGGCCATAGTGCAGGATGTTCGGCGCGTCGTGGAAGAGCTTGCCGACGCCGTGGCCGCAGAAGTCGCGCACGACGGAGCAGCGTTCCGCTTCGGCATAGGCCTGGATCGCCTCGCCGATCGCACCGGTACGGGCACCGGGGCGCACGGCGGCAATGCCGCGCATCAGGCTCTCATGGGTGACGTCGAGCAGTCGTTCGGCCGCCCGTTTGATCTCGCCGACCGGATACATCCGGCTCGAATCGCCATGCCAGCCATCGACGACATAGGTGACGTCGATGTTGACAATGTCGCCCTCGCGCAGCGGCTTGTCGTTCGGGATGCCGTGGCAGACGACGTGGTTGATCGAGGTGCAGGACGACTTCGTATAGCCGCGATAGTTGAGCGTGGCCGGCAGCGCGCCATTGTCCATGCCGAACTCGAAGACGAAGCGGTCGATCTCGTCGGTGGTGACGCCCGGCTGTACCCGTGAGACGAGCTCGTCCAGACAGCGCGCAGTCACCTGGCAGGCCTTTCGCATGCCCTCAAAGCCTTCCGGTCCGTACAGCCGGATAACGCCAGTGTTCTTGTAGGGCGCAGACCCTGCCTCGATGTAAGTCACCATTCCAAAGCTTTCAGTTGTTCCAGTCGGATTTCATAGAGCAGCGAGGGCCGCTTCGTCCACTGCCATCAGTCCGGTCGGGCGGATTTGCGTTGGCGAAACCTGACATTTGATCGCATAGGCCTCGACCCCGCGCATCATTGCCCGATCAAAGGCACGAGCATAGGCGGGATCGAACTCGCGGCAGATCCTTAAAGTGGCGCAGTCATCCCGCTGCACGAGATAGATCATGATGGCACGGTGACCGGCCTCGACCATGTCGCCGAGCTCGTCGAGGTGTTTGGCGCCCCTGGTCGTCGGGCTGTCAGGAAATTCGGCGAGGCCGGGCGTGCGGCTGAAATGCACGTTCTTGACCTCGACATAGGCAAGGCCGCGTTCGGGGTCGCTGAGGAGAATGTCGATGCGCGAGTTGCGTCCGTATCGCTGCTCGCGCGCGCTGTGCGCATAGCTATGAAGATCGGACACGAGCCCCAGCTGGATGGCCTCTTCTGCAAGTCGGTTGGGCAGGCCGGTGTTGATGCCGACCATGGTCCCGTCAGCCTCGACGATCTCGAGCATGTGCCGGTACTTTCGCGTCGGGCTGTCATGTTCCGACATCCAGATGCGCGAGCCGGGTGTCGTGAGCCCGCGCATCGAACCCGTGTTTGGGCAGCACCCGGTCATGGCCGTGCCATCGGGCAGGATCGCATCAAAGAGAAAGCGCTTGTAGCGCTGCACGAGGGTCGCCTGTGCGAGCGGTGGATCGAAGATCAAGACGGGTCCTGCAACTGGCTTTAAGCGCGGGCGCGCACGTAGGAGCCCGGCGCTTCTTCGAGCGTGTTCAGCGGGCCGCCGGGTTTGCGGGCGGGGACGCGCTTCTTGTCGAGCTTCTCGATCCATTGATGCCAATGCGGCCACCAGGACCCCGGCGTTTCCTTGGCGGCCTTGAACCAGTCGTCGAAGTCGCCCTTGGGCGCCCCGCCGGTCCAGAACTGATACTTGCCCTTGTCCGGCGGGTTGACGACACCGGCAATGTGGCCCGAGCCCGAAAGCACATAAGTGACCTTGCCGCCGAAGGATGCGCTGCCGAGGAAGACGGATCGCGGCGGGGCGATGTGATCTTCCTTGGTCGCGAGGTTGTAGATCGGGATGTTGACGTCGCCGAGCGATACCTTCTTCCCGGCGAGCATCATTTCGCCCTTCGAGAGCTTGTTCTCGAGGTAGCAGTTGCGCAGGTAGAAGGAGTGGTTGGCGGCGGGCATCCGCGTCGAATCGGAGTTCCAGTAGAGCAGGTCGAAGGGCAGGGGTTCCTGGCCCTTGAGGTAGTTGTTGACGAAATAGGGCCAGATCAGTTCCGAGGCGCGTAGCATGTTGAAGGCGGTCGCCATCTTCGATCCGTCGAGATAGCCGGTCGCGCTCATGTTCTGTTCGATCTGGCGGATCTGATCCTCGTCGACGAAGACCTTGAGGTCACCCGCATGGGTGAAATCGACCTGCGTCGTGAAGAGCGTTGCCGAGCGGATGCGGTCGTCGCCCTCGGCCGCATGCAAAGCGAGCGTTGCGGCAAGCAGAGTGCCGCCGACGCAATAGCCGATGGCGTTGACTTCGCGTTCGCCCGTCGCCTGCTCGACGATATCAAGTGCAAAGCCGATACCTTCTCGGGCATAGGATTCCCAGTCCTTCGTCGCATGCCGCTCGTCCGGGTTGACCCAGGAAATGACGAAAACCGTATGCCCCTGGTCGACCGCCCATTTGATGAAGGATTTCTGCGGGTTGAGATCGAGCACGTAGAACTTGTTGATCCACGGCGGGCAGATCAGGAGCGGCCGTTTCAGCACCGTTTCTGTCGTCGCCTCATATTGCAGCACCTGGCAGACGTCGCTCTGAGCGATGACCTTGCCGGGCGTGATCGCGATATTCTCGCCGATCGCAAACTTGCTGGTATCGGTCTGCCTGAGCTTGAGGTCGCCGCGGCCGGCGGCGATGTCCTCGGCAAACATCTGCATGCCCTTGACCAGGTTGGCGCCGCTTGAGGCAACCGTCTCGCGGTAGAGCTGCGGATTGGTGGTGACGAAGTTCGTCGGGGAAAGCGCACTCGAAACCTGCCGGACGTAGAAGGCCGCCTTGTGTTTCGTGTGGTCGTCGAGGCCTTCGGCGTCCTCGACCATGCGCTCGGCCCAGTCGGACGTCACGAAATAGGCCTGGCGAATGAAGTCGAAGAACGGGTTCTTCACCCAATCCTCGTCGGTGAAGCGCTTGTCATTGCGCAAAAGTGCGGGTGGTTCCGCCGCCGCAGCGTCGCTGGACATGCGATGAAGCGTTCGCGACCAGATCTCGAAGAAGCTGCCCATCAGGTGAGTCTGCGCTTCGAGCGTGCGACGGGGATCGGAGAGCCAGTACTCCGAGACCTTGGACAGCGTCTTCACCATATCGGTGACGGGTTCGGCGAAGGTATCGGACTTCTGGCCCGATTCACGCGGCGCCAGCCAGGCCGAAGCCGCCTTGCCAAGCTGTTCCATGGCGCGGGCGAGGTTGACGGCGAGGCTTTCCGGATCCTTGACGATGTAAGGCTCGACGGATTTGGGGTCGAAGCCTGCGTAGCCGTCCTTGCCTTCCGCATTCCTCTCTGCTGTCACCCGGCGTCCTCCACAGCATCTTGTTTTGTATTTTTACATTCTGCCCGAAAATGATTACAAGGGCTAGCGCATCGTCGCGCCATCAAAATAGAGGTCGTCTCCAGTATGCTTGCCGTCGGAAAACAGCGTTCCATCACCTGGGTTGCCGGGATCGTTCTGCTAGGCACGCTTGCTGGCTGCAACAGCCAGGGGACCAACTTCGAGAACTACCCTTCGGTCTACGGCCAGAAGCCGGCTGCAACGACGCAGATGACCAACGAAGAGGCGGCCAACATGCAGGCGCGGCTGGCCTCGCTCGGCGCTGCCCGCAAGTCCGGTGCGATCTCCGAAGCCGAATATCAGCGTCGTCTGAAGGAGATGCGCGCGCTCGCCGAACAGCACGGCGCCGACACGCTCAAAGAGATCCAGAATTAGCGCTTGCCTTTCCGGTGATTTGGACGCAAAGCGTTCAATGGCCGCATGGACGGCCGTTCACCACAGCGCACGGTTTCGCAAAGGCTAGAGCCGCTGGCGGGAGCGTGCGCCAAACGAGGTTTGGAGATGGAAGAGTTTCACAAAGTCCGGCGTTTGCCGCCCTATGTTTTCGAACAGGTCAACCGTTTGAAAGCAAGCGCGCGAGCGGCCGGTGCTGACATCATCGACCTCGGCATGGGCAATCCGGATCTTCCCACACCACAGTCGATTGTCGACAAGCTCTGCGAGGCCGTTCAGGACCCGCGCACGCATCGTTATTCGTCGTCGAAGGGCATTCCCGGGCTGCGTCGTGCCCAGGCCGCCTATTACGCCCGCCGCTTCGGCGTCAAGCTCAACCCGGATACCCAGGTCGTCGCCACCCTTGGCTCCAAGGAAGGCTTCGCCAACATGGCGCAGGCGATCACGGCACCTGGCGACGTGATCCTGTGCCCGAACCCCACCTATCCGATCCACGCGTTCGGCTTCCTGATGGCCGGCGGCGTCATCCGCTCGATCTCGGTTGAACCGGACGAAACCTTCTTCGGACCGCTGGAACGGGCCGTTCGCCACTCGATCCCGAAGCCTTTGGCGCTGATCCTCAACTATCCGTCGAACCCGACGGCGCAGGTCGCGACTCTCGACTTCTACAAGGACGTGATCGCGTTCGCGAAGAAGCACGACATCATCGTGCTGTCGGATCTTGCCTATTCGGAAATCTACTTCAACGACGCACCGCCGCCATCGGTTCTGGAAGTGCCGGGCGCGATCGACTGCACGGTCGAGTTCACCTCGATGTCGAAGACCTTCTCGATGCCGGGCTGGCGCATGGGTTTTGCCGTCGGCAACGAGCGGCTGATCGCGGCGTTGACGCGGGTGAAATCCTACCTCGACTACGGCGCCTTCACGCCGATCCAGGTGGCCGCGACCCAGGCGCTGAACGGCGACGGCAGCGACATCCACGAGGTTCGCAACATCTACAAGCGTCGCCGCGACGTGATGGTCGACAGCTTCGGCAAGGCCGGCTTCGAAGTGCCGCCGCCGGCGGCAACGATGTTTGCCTGGGCAAAGATCCCGGAGAAATTCCGGCATCTCGGTTCGCTCGAGTTCTCGAAGCTTCTGGTCGAAAAGGCGGATGTCGCGGTTGCCCCGGGCATCGGCTTCGGCGAGCAGGGGGATGACTACGTTCGTCTCGCACTCGTCGAGAACGAGCACCGCATCCGCCAGGCGGCGCGCAACATCAAGAAGTTCCTGTCGACCGCCGACGAGACGATGCACAACGTCATCTCGCTCAACGCCCATAGGTAAGTAAGACCGGAGGCGCGCCTTTGGGGTTGCGCCTCCTTCCACAACGGCCTCGCGGTTCTCGCGGTGTGCTCTCTACATGTTAGGAAATGGCTATGGCAGATGCCCTCAAAATCGGCATTGCGGGCTTGGGTACCGTCGGTGCCTCGCTCGTGCGGATCCTCCAGGATCGTCACGAGATGCTTGCGACAACGTGCGGACGGGCAATCGAGACCACGGCCGTCACGGCGCGCGACCGCAACCGAGATCGCGGCGTCGATCTTTCGAAGACCACCTGGTTCGACGATGCCATTTCGCTCGCGCGTGACGCTGATATCGACGTTTTCGTCGAACTGATGGGCGGTGCCGGCGATCCGGCCTATTCGGCGGTCAAGGCCGCCTTGCAGCGCGGCATCCATGTGGTGACCGCCAACAAGGCGCTGCTGGCTGCCCACGGCATCGAGCTTGCCAAGATCGCCGAGGAGAAGGGCGCGCTGCTCAACTACGAAGCGGCTGTTGCCGGAGGTATCCCGGTCATCAAGGCGCTGCGCGAATCCATGACCGGCAACACGATCTCGCGCGTCTACGGGATCATGAACGGCACCTGCAACTACATCCTGACGAAGATGGAGAAGGAAGAGCTTTCCTTCGAAGCCTGCCTCAAGGAAGCGCAGCGCCTCGGTTACGCCGAAGCCGACCCGGCCTTCGACATCGAGGGCAACGACACGGCGCACAAGCTGTCGATCCTGACGAGCCTCGCCTTCGGCACGGCGATTGCCGCCGACGACATCTACCTCGAGGGCATCACCAACATCTCGATCGACGACATTCATGCGGCCGCCGATCTCGGTTACCGCATCAAGCTCCTGGGTGTCGCCCAGCGCACCGAGAGCGGCATCGAACAGCGCGTCCACCCGACGATGGTGCCTTATGATTCCGTCATTGCCCAGGTCGACGGCGTCACCAACGCCGTCGCGATCGAATCCGACATTCTCGGTGAACTTTTGATGGTCGGCCCCGGTGCCGGCGGCAACGCGACCGCATCGGCGGTGCTTGGCGACATCGCCGACATTGCCAAGAGCCGCCCGGGCGCTCAGCATGTGCCGGCCTTCGGCCGCCCGACCAATGCGCTGCTGCCCTACAAGCGTGCGCAGATCCAGAGCCACGAGGGTGGCTACTTCATCCGCCTGAAGGTCGTCGACCGCACCGGCGTTTTCGCCAGCATCGCCACGCGCATGGCCGACAACGGCATCTCGCTGGAATCGATCATGCAGCATTCCAAGCATCTGATGGAATCGGGCGAGCCGCAGACGATCATCTTGGTCACGCATGCAACCTCGGAGCACTCCGTTCGCGACGCGATCAAGGCGATCAAAGGCGAAGGCTATCTCGTCGGCGAGCCGCAGGTTATTCGCATCGAACGCCCGAAGGCGAACTGAGGGCCACAAGGACCTTGGATCGCTCGGCATGACGGCGCGCAGCGCCGTTTGCCGCCGATAGATTGGAAGCCTCGCCGCGCAAGCAAGCCGGTGAGGCTTCTTTTTGAGAATTGGGCGCTTACAGCTCGCAAACGCCCGTAAACAGTGGATCTCTGTGTATGCCGTTCCAAAAACGGTCACGATTTCCAGGGTTATGCGCTAAGAGGAATGAAGCGCCAAGCGGATGGACGAGCATGGACGAATTGGTGGATCCGGTACAGCGGGCCTTTCTGAATGTCGAGCGGTCGGTCAGCGGCCAGCGCTGGGTGTCGCGCCTCGACCAGGCGGGCCAGAACCGGGCACTCGCCATCAGTCAGGTTCACGGCTATTCCGATCTGCTCGGTCGCGTTCTGGCCGGCCGCGGCGTCGTGCTCGACGATGCGGCGAGCTTTCTTGATCCGACGCTTCGCTCGCTGATGCCGGACCCGGACAAGCTCACTGACTGCCGCAAGGCCGCGGAGCGTCTGACCAATGCTATCAAGCGCGGTGAAAGGACGGTGATCTTTGGCGACTACGACGTCGACGGTGCCGCGTCCTCGGCGCTGATGGCGCGCTTTCTCCGCCATTTCGGCATCGATGCCGAGATCTACATTCCGGATCGGATCTTCGAGGGCTATGGTCCAAACCCGACGGCGATCGAGCAATTGATCGACAACGGCGCCGAGCTCATCGTGACCGTCGATTGCGGTTCGACCAGCCACGAGGCGCTTGCTGTCGCAGCAAACCGCGGCGTCGATGTCGTGGTGATCGACCACCATCAGGTCGGCTCGGCGCTGCCGCCCTGTCATGCACTCGTCAATCCCAACCGCGAAGACGATCTCTCGGGGCAGGGGCATCTTTGCGCCGCCGGCGTCGTCTATCTGGTTCTCGTCAATACGCTGCGGGTTCTGCGCGGTGCCGGCGATGTCCGTGTGTCCTCCTTCGACCTGCTGGGCCAGCTCGATCTCGTGGCGCTTGCGACCGTCTGTGACGTCGTGCCGCTCAAGGGGCTCAACCGCGCCTATGTCGTCAAGGGACTGATTGCGGCGCGGCACATGGGCAATGTCGGGCTTTCGGCCCTCTTGCGCAAGGCGGCGATCGGTGGCCCGGTCACGCCCTATCATCTGGGCTTTCTCGTGGGCCCGAGGATCAATGCCGGTGGCCGTATCGGCGATGCTGCCCTCGGCAGCCGCCTGCTGGCGATGGAGGATGCCGGGGAGGCGGAGAAGATCGCAGCCCAACTCGACGAACTCAACCGCGAGCGGCAGGCCATGGAAGCCGTCATGCTGGCCGAAGCCGAGGCTGAGGTTCTGGCCGAGTACGGCACGGGCGAGGGCGCCTCGGTGATCGTCACGGCGCGCGAAAACTGGCACCCGGGCATCGTCGGGTTGCTTGCCGCCCGAATCAAGGAAAAATTCCGCCGCCCGACCTTTGCCATCGCCTTCGACCCGAACGGACGCGGCACCGGCTCCGGCCGCTCGATCAACGGCTTCGACATGGGCAAGATGGTCCGGGCCGCCGTCGATGGCGGTCTGCTGATCAAGGGCGGCGGCCACGCCATGGCTGCCGGACTCACGGTCGAACGCGCGAAACTCGGCAAGCTCCGGCAGTTCTTCGAGGAGCGCGCGGAGGCAGCGGTGCGCGAGCTCGTCGCCATCCAGACACTCAAGGTCGACGGTGCGCTTGCGGCCTCGGGCGCGACGCTGGACCTCATCGACCTCCTGGAGCAGGCGGGGCCTTATGGCTCCGCACATCCGCAGCCGGTCTTCGCTTTCCCGCAGCACCGGCTGCGCGACAGCCGTCAGGTGGGCGCCAACCACGTCAAGGTGACGCTTGAGGGGCAGGACGGCAGCCGGCTCGACGGCATCGCATTTCGGGCCACCGAAACGCCACTCGGGGATTTCCTGCTCGCCAACCGCGGCGCATCGATTCACGTGGCGGGGTCCGTATCCGCGGATCTCTGGCAGGGCCAGCGCCGTGTGCAGCTACGCGTTACGGATGCTGCGAAGGCGGTTTGACGGGCCGACGCCGCGGCGGATGTCGAAGGGACAAAGCCCTTCGTCGACGGGTGGCCGCGATGAGCTTGGCAGCTAATCCCTTGCTGGCGCGCCTCCACTTCTACTCACAGCGCTGCAAGTCACGGGACATACGCACGGACTTGCAGAGCCGAGACGGTTGGCACAAAGCGCGACCAGAAGGATCCGTCAGCGCGGCATCTCCAGCCAAGGTGCTCCGCGCCAGTTCCAAGCGCTACGAGTGCAGTTGGGGTAATTCGCGCGCCCAATAAATTGCCGCGATGACGCAAGCGATGAGCAGTGGCATTCGAATCCAAAAGTATCGCATGATAATCTTATACAGGTCGCGGAGAAGGTATGCGGGCAAAATCAAGGCAGTAAGAAGCGACATTGATAGGATGAATAAGGGGTAGCTTAGATATCTCGCGATCATGCCCGTAACCCGTTTCCATAAGAAGAGAGTTGGAATCAACATTCTTTTAGGCGGGCAAGATTGCGTAAATGAGACGAAGCTTCGCGCTCAGACAAAAATCGGCTGACCATCCGTAAGTGTACGCGTCATTGCCACAGTCCGGGAAACAGCGCTGCAAGCATTGGCTAACTGCGTCTGTCGTCAACTAAATTTGTTTGACCTTGGCACGCCCAACGGGAATCGAACCCGTGTTGCCGCCGTGAGAGGGCGGCGTCCTGACCGCTAGACGATGGGCGCCTCGGTATCCGATTGAGTGCAGGCGATTGCTGCACATTCCCGTATCTTAAGCTTGCCCGGCGAAAACGACGAGCAAAATCGATACGCAGTGGCTAGCTGGTGAAATGGTCGCTGATGTGGGGGAGAAATTCAACACAGTGGCACGCCCTAGGGGAGTCGAACCCCTCTTCCCAGAATGAAAATCTGGTGTCCTAACCGATAGACGAAGGGCGCACTCGCTGTGTGGGCGCCTTATAGCCAGCGACTCTGGATACCGCAAGCGCCAAACTCAGTTTTTTTATGCTTTTCCTGTTGAAATCGACGAGAAAAATTCGGCGTCGGAAGGCCCGGAATCGAAGATGCTTCCGGGACGGCAAGTTATCGCTTCAATACGAAAAACGACGATATTCTTGGGAGAGGAAGGTCAACACAGTGGCACGCCCTAGGGGAGTCGAACCCCTCTTCCCAGAATGAAAATCTGGTGTCCTAACCGATAGACGAAGGGCGCACTCGCTGTGTGGGCGCCTTATAGCCAGCGACTCTGGATACCGCAAGCGCCAAACTCAGTTTTTTTATGCTTTTCCTGTTGAAATCGGCGAGAAAAATTCGGCGTCGGAAGGCCCGGAATCGAAGATGCTTCCGGGACGGCAAGTTGCCGCTTCAATACGAAAAACGACGATTTTCTTGGGAGAGGAAGGTCAACACAGTGGCACGCCCTAGGGGAGTCGAACCCCTCTTCCCAGAATGAAAATCTGGTGTCCTAACCGATAGACGAAGGGCGCACTCGCTGTGTGGGCGCCTTATAGCCAGAGGATTTCAGAACCGCAAGCGGGTATTTTCATATTTCTGTAAAAATTCCACAAGCGCCAAACAATGAGGGACTTTTGCGGAATCCCTCGTGGAAACAAATGGTTGCCTTCATCCCTTGGCGCGCCGGCAGCGCCAGTTCCAGTCCCGTTGTGCGCCGATGTCGATGTGGACCGACTCCGTATGGCAATAGGTGCCGACGCCGCCGCGGCCGGGGACGCTGCGCAGGAATTCTGCGAGATCCCACTTGCTGACGCCCTGGACCTGAATGTCAGCCGCCTCGCAGCGCGTATGCAGCGATTGCTTGGCGCGGTTGACCTTGATCGGTCTGAGGCCCGAGGTGACCATGACCTGCTTGCCGTAATGCGTCTCCACCTTCTTCAGCATCTGCATGAGCTCTGGCTTGAAGCAGCCGGCATCGACTTTCTCGGTCTGCAGAATGAGCCCGCTTGGTGCCAAGCGCGCAAGGCCTGAAAGGGATGCGACCTGAACCGGCGCGCCGTCGTCGTCATCGCCGAGATGCTCTTCGTGCTCGAAATTATAGAGCGAATTCAGTTTGACGCCCGGAAGCGTGTAGGCGAGGGAGGCCGTCTGCGGCTGGCTCGCGTTGCTGGTGGTAATCGTCTTCTTTTCCGCCGGCTGCACTGCGCGAAGTGCCGCCTGCTGCGGCTTTTCCTTGCGCTTGCCGGCAAAAAGGGCCGCGAGCGTCCAGGTTTTGGAGGTGTCCTTGTTATCGTCTGCCGGCGTGGCTTCTGGTGCTGCCTGCTGCGCGGCGGCGACCTCGGTCGTTGCCGGTACCGCTTCGGCATTGGCCACCGCCTGTGGCGTCGAAGAGGTTTGTCCGCTGGCGGCAGCCTCGGCGCTCAGCGGCACCGGAACGGCAACAGGAAGGGTGGCGTCCTGCGCGGGAGAGGGAGCATAGGCGGCGACAGCGGCGGCGTCCTTCGCTACGTCGGTGGCCGTGTTGGCGGCCCCCTGCTGCGGCGCTATGACCGGCAGCGGCTGTCGCTGGGTGCCGCTGAAAAGACTGTTGGTGGTTGCGTTCATGCCGGGCTGGCCGGCGGGGAGCGGAACAGTTCCCGTCGTCTGTGGCTGGCCGGTCGTCGTTGCCTGTGCGGCAGGTGCCTGGCCATAGATGCTGGAGGAGGCGGCGCGCAGGCCGGTGCCCTGCATCGTCAGTGATTGCGGCTGGCCGGCATCCTGAGGGGCTACGGCACCGCCGGCTGCCTGTTGCGCCTGCGGATTGCTGCCGAGCGCAACTACCTGTCCATCCTGAACCGTGCCTTCCGATTCGGCGGTTTGCGCAGGGGCTACCTGATTTTCGGCTTTCAGCGCGGTCGCGGCATCGCCTTCCCCGGCTGCCGACATGCAGCCGCTCAAAGCCAGCAGCGAGACGGATAAGGCTGCCGCCCGCGCAATGGTGACGAGCACTGCGCCCTTCGTGTCCGGATCTTGCAACGTCTTATCCCCGCTCTCCGTGCATGATCGGCGAAGTCCCCGCCTTGTCATGCATTAAGTCTCAGTTCCGAAACATCGCTCAGAACAAACAAACTCATGCTTCTCGCGGCGACCGGAATGGGCGCCCGGGAAAAGATCAGGCCAAGTACAAAAAGGGGTCGCCGCCACGAGACATCGCGGATAGGACCCGGCATCAACGTTTCGCGCGAAAAAATACTCAACGATACGCGATTTGTAAACCGGCGCTAACCTTGAGCCCGCATGTTTCCGACATGCAAAGGCCCGGATAGACCAGGCCCTGGATCATTCACAGCTGCTGCTGATCGACGGCTCGGCCGTGCGCCGGGTTTGCCGGCAGCACGCGGCCATCCTCGTTTGCGAGAATTGTGCGGAGCTTACCAGGCGCCCGTATTGGCCATCGACGCCCAGGGCTCCTGCGGCGGACGGTTTTCGCCTTTCTGCAAAATCTCGATCGAAATGCCGTCGGGCGAGCGCACGAACGCCATGTGGCCATCGCGCGGCGGTCGGTTGATGGTCACGCCGTTTTCCATCAGATGCTGGCAGAAGCCGTAGATGTCGTCGACTTCATAGGCGAGGTGCCCGAAGTTGCGCCCGCCCGTATAATCTTCCGCATCCCAGTTGTAGGTGAGTTCGAGGCAGGGCGAGAGTTCGCCGCGGGCGCGGTCGAGGTCGCCGGGCGCGGCCAGGAACACCAGCGTAAACCGGCCCTTTTCGTTGTCGTAGCGGCGGATTTCCGTCAAACCGAAAATCTTGCCGTAGAAGTTCAACGCCTCGTCCAGATTCTTGACGCGAACCATCGTGTGCAGATAGCGCATTGCAATGTCCCTGTTTTGCAGAAGATGGCGTATACTGGGCCGCCAGCAAGCCAGAGGCAAGGCTGCGTCCCCATATTAGTTCTCGGCCAAAATATGCCGAGGGTCTTGCGTATCCGCGGCGGGACGATGTTATTCTGGTCAATAAGAATCAGTTAACCGTATCGGTAGTCGCGCGTAAACGAGGGGCTGGGAGAGAATGGCGGATAGAACATCTTCAAAAGACGTCATGCATGGTGACGACTTTGGCAGCGATGCTCTCGACCTCATCGAAATCACCGGCGTGATCAAATGGTTCGACGTCGCCAAGGGGTTCGGTTTCATCGTGCCCGACAACGGCATGCAGGATGTGCTGGTCCATGTGACGTGCCTGCGGCGCGATGGCTACCAGACGGTTCTTGAAGGCGCGCGGGTCGTTGCCCTTATCCAGAAGCGCGACCGCGGCTACCAGGCCTTCCGCATCCTTTCCATGGACCAGTCGACGGCGGTGCATCCATCGCAGCTGCCGCCGGTTCGCACCCACGTCCAGGTGACGCCGACCAGCGGCCTCGAGCGCGTCCTGGTCAAGTGGTTCAACCGCACGAAGGGTTTTGGGTTCCTGACACGCGGCGAAGGGACGGAGGATATCTTCGTTCATATGGAGACGCTTCGGCGCTTCGGCCTCACCGAGCTTCGGCCCGGCCAGGTGGTCCTCGTACGTTTCGGCGATGGCGAAAAGGGCCTGATGGCCGCTGAAATTCATCCGGACGGCCCGTCGCCGACGAGCCGGTCGCACTGATGTTGGTCGCTCGCGACCCTGTCGGAAAAAGCGCCCTTTTGGCGCTTTTTTTGTTGTTTGCACTGACGGTTTCGTCGTTCGCCGACGTTCAGTTCACGCAGGACAATATGCGTCTCGTGACTGCGGACAAGGCGGTGCACGAACTGACGGTCGAACTGGCCCTCGATCCCGCCCAGCGCGAGCAGGGGCTGATGTTTCGCACGTCCATGGCGGCGGATCACGGCATGCTGTTCGATTTCGGCGAGACACGCCGCGTGATGATGTGGATGAGAAACACGCATCTGCCGCTCGATATGCTGTTCATCGACAACAGGGGCGTCGTGCGGACGATCCACGAAGACGCCGTGCCGTTTTCAGAAGCGATCATTGATTCCGGCGAACCGGTGGCTTTCGTGCTTGAGCTCAACGCGGGCACGGTCAAGCGCCTGAAAATCCGCCCCGGGGACCGGTTGGAGGGTCCTCGCATCCCGGCTTCGCAGCCGTAGACGCGCGAGGCGGCCTCGCGGCCCTCCTTGTTCTCCAAGGATCCGCCCCTAAATTATGTGTCTGAACCCAACCGGTTTCATGGTTGAGATCGTGAAGCCGTTCGGGCAGACTACGCGTTAATGAGTTCCTAATGTTCTTCTGATGACAGCAGGAGGCATCCGTGGTGATCCGGACTGTGCTTGTTGCAATCATGGCGGCTTCCGCCGCTGCGCAGACGGCGATGGCGGCGGATCTGGCGGCTGATCTAATCCAGCCGCCGGCCCCGGTCGTGCAGACATCGCCTGGATTCGTGTGGACCGGCGGTTACGTCGGCCTCCAGGGGGGCGGTGGCTGGCTCAATGGGGATTTCAGTGCGCCTGGCGGCAGCGCTTCCGAAGACTTTAATGGCGGTCTGCTCGGTGCCTTTGCCGGTTTCAACTATCAGCAGGGCGACTGGGTTTACGGCATCGAGGGTGACGTCAACTACAATTGGAACGACAAGACGTTCGACATCGGCGGAACCTCGACTGAGGTCGGTACCGACGTTTCCGGTGCAATACGCGGCCGCGTCGGCTATGTGCTGAATGACAAGGCGTTGCTTTACGGCGCTGGTGGCTGGGCCGTGACCCGAGGCTTCGTCGATGTGCCCGGTGCGTCGAAGGAAAAGGAAACCTTCAACGGTTGGACGATCGGTGCCGGCGTCGACTACTCCTTCACCGACAGGACATTCGGCCGCGCCGAGTATCGCTACAACGACTATGGTGACAAGGACTTCGGCGGCGTCAATGTCGACATCGACCAGCACCAGTTCACAGTCGGTGTCGGCGTAAAGTTCTGATATGCAACCATATTCGGATCACGGAGCGCCGGCGCGATGCCCGGCGCTCCGTGATTCCCGCTGGGTTAGGAGGCCCCACGGGCACGCTCGGCGATTTCGGCTCGGTCATCCTCCGCCGCAAGATCGAGGACGATGCGGCTGCCATGCCTGATCGGGCGTTGCAGACCTTTTCGCGCTTCGGGCAACAGCGTGAGCAGCCCATCCGCTTCGAACCTGGTCAGCCTGGCCCGCGAAACCGCGAGTTCCGTCGACAGCAGGCGGTCGACACGCAGGCTGCTCGCGCCGGTCGCAACAAGGAGGATCTCGAGCCGCGCGCAGTCCGTGGTCCCGCTCAATACGCGCCTTTCCACATGGCAATCGGCAAAGTCCTCGATCCGGTCCGTGTATTGGCGAAGGCCTTCAATGTCGAATGCCACCTGGCGGATCCACGCCGGATCGTTGCCTTGAAGCGCTGCGAGTGCGTCGGGATCGACATTGGCGACATTCCGCCGCTCGAAGATCGGTCGGTTCCAGGTGTCTTCGCAGACCGCGCAGCGATAGATCAGCCAGGCATCGAGCCGACAGCCATTGGCGTTAAGCCGTGTCTTGTCGCTGCATAGGAAAGGGCGGTGGCCGCCGCAGCGGCTGCAGGCAAGAAGGGGGCGGGGTGCTGTTTGTGGTTCGATGGTCCACTGGACCGTCAATGTGTGAGACATGTCGTCTGGTTCTTCCAATTGGAAGTCCATCGAGACGACGGTTTGAGTACCCGTTCCGGGGACGCGGTCTGGCAGCGTTTGGAGGTGATGGTTCCGCCTGACGAAATTACGTCGGGCTTGAGATCGGCAATGCCATTCCGGTCTCGAACCGCCACCTCAACGAACGCATGAAAATTCAATCCGACAGCTTGAGCGCTATCGGGCGTACGGAGTGAAACTAGCGAGACCGGACTTTACAAAGGCAAGGCGAGACTCCAGGAGAGACAGCGCGATTGTGGCTGCCCGGTCGTCCTATAGCCTTGCGCGCCAGTTGAAAAGTGCAGCAAAGCCACAGGCTCGCGCCAAGGTGGCAATCTCCGGCGGCCTAGGCAAGATTTGGCCACACGTGGATCGAGGCGCATTGCGGTAAAATGCACCTCATACCTCCATCTGAAGCGGATCGGAAATGCTTGGGTCCGCTTCCTTTTTTTTGATGATGGTTTTGCGGTGAAGCGCGAGCCTGGATCAGCTGGCGCGGTCGAGGCTTAAGGCTTCCGGTTCGGTGGGTGCCGAATCGAATGCCACGCGGTTGCGACCGCCGCGTTTGGCCGCATAGAGCGCCGCATCGGCTCTGTTGAACAAGTCCTCCCAGGAGCGCTCCGTGCCGCTGGCGGCTGTCAGCCCGATGCTGACGCTGACCGTCACGCATTGCCCATTGGCGACCACCTGCAGGTCTTCCACGGCGCGGCGCAGCCTCTCGGCAATCGCGAATGCCTGGCCCTCGCTCGTTCGCGGCAGATAGAGCCCGAACTCCTCGCCTCCGAGGCGCGCGAAGCCGTCGCCCCGACGCAGGTTTTTCTTCACGAGCTCGGCAAAGGCGACGAGGACCTGATCCCCCGTGTGGTGACCGTAGCGGTCATTGATGCGCTTGAAATGGTCGAGGTCCATGACGATCAGGCAATCGCCCTGCCAGCTTGATTTCGGCAACTGCGCGAGAAACCAGCGTCGGTTGCCGACGCCGGTCAGCGCATCGGTGTCAGCCGACCGGCGCAGCGCGGCTTCCGCCCGCTCCTTGACGAGCACGAGGGCGAAGAGCGCGATGGCGAAGTGGCAGATGATCGAGAGAAAGAAGGCGTACGTAGTGGTGATCGGGACGGTGCCGGGCCTGAGAAGGCCAATGACCACAGCAAGGCAAAGGCTGGCCCCGACAGCCATGCCGGCCGAGAGTATGGCGCGGGCCGGGAGCGGCTCTCGCGAGCGATCGGAGAGGACCGCAAAGGCCGAAGCCGCGAGGAAGAGGAATGCGGCGGCGTTGAAGACGCTGGCTCGGATGTAATTGACCACGTGAAAATGCGTGATGAGACCGATGAGCGCGCCGGCGACCGGCACGCAAAGCGCCAGCCAATCCGCCAGACGACGCCGGCCGGCGCTGAGGCGACGCACACCGATCCAGAACAGCGCGTATCCGCCGATCCCCAGCGTGAAGCTGGAGAGCGTCCACAGATGGGGCGGCAGCAACTTCTGTTCGCCGTAGCCTGCGAGCGTCGAGGCCAGCGCCAGGAAGAGGAACCCGCTCGCCAGGATGCCGAGACCTTCGTCGCGCGGCGATTGCCAGCGCGCATAGAGGAAGCAGAAGGCGCCGACCAGGAACGACGACTTGTGAAGCAGCAGAACGGTGGCGAGGTCGAGTTGGGCAGTCATGGGATCGCTCGGGCGGGCTTGGGAGGCGGGCACGGCACGGCAGCGCGCCGTTTCCGCTCTATCCGCAATGGATTGAGCGATTCCTAAATTCGAATGACAAACCGGCTTTTTTATTCCAGATCGGGACAATTCGTACGGCATTGGACCGTGGTTTAGTGAGGCGGGCTTGTCCGGCACCCAATGTCAGCGAATTTTCATGTTGCAGCCCAAGGGCGAAGCGTGTATCTCCGGCGCCGTTGGCACGGAGTGTAGCGCAGTCTGGTAGCGCATCTGGTTTGGGACCAGAGGGTCGGGAGTTCGAATCTCTCCACTCCGACCATCATTAAGGCGCGATTACGGCGCCTGTCTCCTCGCTTCTCCCTTGGATAATTGTGCGGTTCCGCGATGCGTTGCCGACGCCCAGTTTAAGCTGTCGGAAAAGATCGGCGGTTCTCCGCGGAAAGCCAAATTTATCCAGCCAAAAGTCATTCCGTTTTAATTCATTCTGCGTTATGGGAAGACGGAATGCTGGCGCCCGAGAATGTTGCCAGCAAAAGTATGGAGCCGCTCGAAACCATGTCCGCAAAGATCTATCGTCCAGCAAAGACCGCCATGCAGTCTGGCAAGGCCAAGACGAATCTGTGGGTGCTGGAGTTCGATCAGGAAAAGCCGCGCACCATCGACCCGATCATGGGCTACACCAGCTCCGGCGACATGAAGCAGCAGCTGCGGTTGACTTTCGAAAACGCCGAGCAGGCGATCGCATACGCCGAGCGCAACGGCATCGAATACCGCGTAATCGCGCCGAAGGAAGCGACCCGCAAGAGTGTGTCCTATCCGGACAACTTCCGTTTCAACCGGATGCAGCCCTGGACTCACTGAGGTCCAGCCGCATTCGCCGGGCCCCGCCCGGAACGGCCCCTTAGCTCAGTTGGATAGAGCACCTGCCTTCTAAGCAGGTTGTCGCAGGTTCGAATCCTGCAGGGGTCGCCAGTTTTTTAAATAACTGTTTTCGAATAAGAAACTCTGCTCAATCCCTCACTAATATTAGAGTGAGAGGTTAGGATGTTTACGTTCAGTTTCTCCGCGCCCGAAACTGCAAGCCGGTTCTTGTCCGTGTTCGGGGTAAAGGTTCGCCAGAGAGTCGCTCCGCCACCCGAGCTGCGCCTTTAGTTTGCTGCTGCGGCTGTTGCCGCTCTCGGCAATCATCTGGACGAGTGGCTTATGAAGGCCGTGAGCCGGCAGGCCGGTTTAGTGTTTCAAGATGCTGGCTGGGCGGAGGCCAGTATCTGATGACGCCAGCCCTTTCGAATGATCTTCGCGAACGTGTTGTTGCCGCGGTTCTGGCGGGTGAGAACTGCCGTTCGGTTGCGGCGCGCCTTGGTGTCTCGGTTTCATCGATGGTGAAGTGGCCGCAGCGCTAGAGGGCGACCGGCTCGGTCGCGCCGGGCAAGATGGGTGGCCATCGCAAGCGCATTCTGGAGCCGCATCGCGCCTTCATCACCGAGCGGCTCACCCAGAACCCGCAACTGACCCTTTTCGGATTGAAGGCCGAACTGGCGGGGCGCGGTGTGACCGTTTCCCACAATGCGGTGTGGCAATTCATCCGGCGCGAGGGGCTGCGCTTCAAAAAAAAAGCCGTTCGCCCTTGAGCAGGCCCGTGCCGACATTGTCCGCCGACGTCAGCGATGGAAGGCATGGCAGGGTGCTCTCGATCCCAGGCGACAGGTGTTTATCGATGAGACCTGGACCAAGACCAACATGACGCCGCTGCGTGGCTGGGTTCGAAGGCTTGCGCGCCTTTGCTCCGCACGGCCACTGGCGCACGCTGACGCTCCCGGGCGCACTGCGTTGCAACCAGCTCACCGCACCCTGCGTCTCCGACGGGCCGATCAATGGCCAATGTTTCCGCGCCTATGTTGAACAGCAGCTCGCGCCACCCTCAAACCCGGCGACATTGTCATCATGGACACTCTCGGCAACCACAAATCGGCAGCTATCGGCCAGATTGTTACGGCGGCTGGCGCACGGCTCTGGTTCCTGCCGCCCTACCACGTTCCGAACATTCGTCTCGGCGATCGAGGCGACGTCGGCTGCCAAGCACTGATCACATGGACGCAAAGGCTACGGATCGAGCCTAACCAGCGTTACATCGACAAGTTCAAACTCGCCTTCAATCGCACCAGTCCCGATGAAAGTCCTAACCTCCAAGGGCACGTGCGGCCTCGTTACTTCAAATTCTAGCTGAACGGTGAATGATCCGCTTGTGGGCAGCGGGCTTTTCCCGAGAACTGCGATTTCTCCATCCGCCAAGACATCCACGACTATCGAATTGCCGGAGAAGTTCTTCTCGACGGAGAATGTGACCTCGGCGCGCCAAACCCCACTCGGGAGATGCATGTATGGCCCGAAACTTATGGCCCGCGCCGGACCTGTCATATCTACCGGGCCGTTGAGCCCATGATGTGGTTTTTCGCCGCTTAAGCACATAGCCACCGGCCAAGTGATCCGCTGAACCGACTCTCCCGACATGAGAGGATCATAGTTGCTGGCCGCGGCACTGATAAGTTCTCGCTCGCCTTTCGTAAGCTTCGAGGCGCTAGATCTAGCTTCGATCGCGTGCTCGATCCTTTCGTCGATGATCTCAGCCAGCGGACGGATTTTGGCTCCCTCGGCTTGGCCATAAAGCGCCAGGATATTCTGGACATTCTGCGAGGTCAGGGAGAATCCCAACGATAACGATATCCGGCTGATGAGGGTTTCCAACTCGGCCGAGTGGGTTCCCAGCCTAAGCGGAACGATCGTCTCGGACGACGCAATCGGAAACAATGCTGACGCTGACTGACTAACGAACCGAAGCGCTTCCAGCACGGAAAGTGAACGAGCCTGCATTGAATAAAGGACAGCTTGCTCAACCGGTTCGACGATGAGAACCGTCGGGATGCCATGCTTCACGATTGATTGGCATATTTTTTCGTCAGGGACGTCAAAATAAAGCAAGGCATGGCGCTCGCCTCTTTGTGCAAGGCCATCTCGAAGCTGGTCTAGAGTATTGGCGACAATGTAGTGGTAATCTCGGAACCGTTCCCGGAATATATCTACTCCAAGCCGAGCCGCGAACATGGCGTGGGGGGAGGGGAGTCCGCAGAAAACGTAAATCATCTACGCAACGCGATCGCTACACGTGCAGTCGTCAAAGACTCCCCTCCGTAGTTCTTGTGTTACTTGGTAATGACCATGCCGAAGCAGGTTGCGGGGATGCCGTCGACCGACACCTTGATGTGGTTATTGTCGTTCCCCCAGATGTCTCGCATGTAATCCCCCATGTCGTGGGGGAACGGCGGAACGTCAATGAACTTGTCCAGGGGCTTGTTGCCGACGTCAAAGTCCAGCGGCGCGACCTTGTAGCCCTTTGCTGTAAGTCGTTCGCTGATTTCCACAAAGTGCTTACGCTGGAAAAGAACTGTGTTCCAATGGTCGAAGGTGATGTCGTCGCGGGTGAAGTTGAACTCTGTCGTATGGACTGCAACGCCGCCGGGCTTCAGAACGTCGATCGAGTTCTCGAT
The DNA here is from genome assembly GCF_002007205.1 of Ensifer adhaerens. Classification (GTDB taxonomy): domain Bacteria; phylum Pseudomonadota; class Alphaproteobacteria; order Rhizobiales; family Rhizobiaceae; genus Ensifer; species Ensifer adhaerens_D. The sequence continues at coordinate 1,155,373 of NZ_LAZS01000005.1, read as the reverse complement.
GAAATTTAAGCCCTTCTCTATGCTGCCTAGGTGTTCAAGGGCGCAGATAGACCAGCAGAAATCAAAGTCGCGCAGGTGGCTGGGGATGGCATTCATGTCGACGTATTCGAGCGATACTTTTCGATCGAATACGTCCTTCGACACTAGGTGATCTTTGAAGGCTTCGTTCAGTGTTTTCGTGTGCTGGTTGGTGTTCGCCCATCCTTGGGTGTTTTGAGCTTCGGGATGGAGATCCGTAACAACAACTTCAGCGCCGTATGATGCCATCAGGGACGGCAGCGGTTCCGTCCCGCATCCGAAGCCGAGGCCACGCCTCCCTTCGCCCAACACACCGGCATCGTGGAACGCCTGCATCGCATAGCAAAGTTCCCAGAGCTTCCGATGGAAAATGACCGGAACCTTCAGCTTTGAAGCCCAGTAGGCGACCCAATCGGATTCAAGATCGGCTTGGGTGCTCGGCTTCGACTTTAACGGCACGGACGTCGGAGACAGGCCCGCCCGAACGGGAAGCGCGGCGGCGAGTGCACGTGCCAGCTCATAGCCGAAAAACTTCACGTTCAGCGCCAGCACATTTACGTTTCTGATGGCCTCGGACAGCGCATTGATGTTCGGCTGCGATTCTTCGTTGACCAGGCTCTTCAGCGCGGCGATCTTGCTGCTCATGTCGTCAAGTTGCTGTCTCTGATCCAATGTCTTCTCCATGGGGCCTAAACTGGTAGGCGTTAGTTGCATTTTTGCCGGTGGCGGGCAAGTCTCGAGAAGGGCTGGCGACAGGGCCGTTTGAACAAGCTTCCTGATGTTGCTTATCCCTGCCAGTTGCCGCGTCAATGGTCTATCTGGGACCGACGGCGTGCATGAAATTAATGGCAGAATCGCGTCCACAATGCCGGCTGCATTGCCGAAGACGAAGGTCTCTTCGGACGGGACGGTCGAGTAGAAGCGATGACGCTTGTCGCCAATCTCGCCTTTGACGAAAACCGGGAGGTTGGCCATGTAGCCAAGCATCATCCCGTGGAATCGCGAGGTGATCACTGCAGATGAATGAGCAATCTCCATCATAAACTCGGTGTGTAGGGCCTGCCGAAGGTCAACGATCTTCGCATCCGCGCCTAAGGCTTGAAGCTGATGAAGGCAATCCTCGCAAGAAGTTACATCCTCTGCGGCCTGGATGATCAGATGGATGGCGATGCTTTTGGACTGGCAGGCAGATGCAATCAGTCCCGTGTCCGTTTGGCTAAAAGACGCGTTGCCGCAAAAAACGATATAAGGGGGAGCATTTGGCCGCGCGCTCGACAGTGAGGCAAGCCTTTCCCTGAACTGAAGGCTAAAGTCGTCGCCGGAAATCAGAGGCGGAGAGGGCGCCAAGTGATCAACGACGAAGCGAGCAGTCTCAACATCTCTTGTCGTTATGAGTAGAGCGCGGCTCAATGATCGGCTGACGTACTTCGCCGTGTTCTTACTGACTACGCCTTGGTAGCCTAGGCCCAAAGAGATGAGTGGCTTGTCATACTCTTGGGCAACGAAGCCAAAACGGAAAAAGTTTCCTATGTTTTGGTAGTAAAGGGTGTTCCCCTCGAAATTGTGAAGATCGTACAGGTATCCGCCAGGGCCGAGGGCCACCATTGTCGATCGCGCTACTAGCTGCCGATCGACAGCCGGGTCGGCGACGATCCATTTCAAGGCAGGGTTCGCCTGTTGCAATAGGTCCAGAGCGGCCGCTGCGAGGAGCTTGTCGCCGCAGTTGCCAGTCATGCTGGCGGTGATCAACAAACCATACTGATCACCGTTGGTCGCAGTCGAAAGGTCATGGTCGACATGGTTCGCTCTGACCGCGTCGCCGGCCAAGATTCTCTCCCGAATCGCCAGAACCTCTGGCGCGTGCGTCCCTCGCTCGTCGAGGTCTGAGGAGATGCGCTTGGCAAGCACGACAAAAGAGGCGTCTGCATACAATGCGCGGAACATGTCGAGTTCCGAGATCCAGGCAAGGGGCAGCCGATCAATATCTCCGATGGGAATGACGATGGCGCACGTATCAGGCTCAAGGATATGTGCGAATTCGATCGGCAGACAGTTCTGGCTCAGCGGCACAAACTCATTGAGGGTGATGATTGTGCCGTAGTGGGGGGCCAACCTTAACACCCATCGGCCCGCATTGAGCCAAAGTTCATCGTCTACCCACATCCTGCTTCATCGCTCCTCGTCTGGGTGACGGACGCTTATCAGCCGTTTGGTCCCGATGCAAACCTTTCAAAGCGTGCGCATCTGTGACAGTTCAGCTTAAGCAGGCGTACAGCTAATCGCCACCCGGTCAGCCGCGGCGACTGCACAGCGCTCACCTCACCTCATCAGGTCTATATGGCTCAATTCGAACTGCATCGATATGGCTTCAGACTGGAAAAGAAAACCCGAGGGGAACCCCGGGCTTCTGATACTCATGCCATCTCGAGTTCCATCTCTCGTTTGGCGGCCTTTGCCAGAAATCCTGAACGGGTCAGTCCGCAAGCCTCTACAAAGGCGTCGATTTGCTGAAGAACATCATCAAGGTAAAGTGAGGTTTACGCGGACCGATTTTTTCGCCTCAGTCTTGAGTGCTACTAGAATGGCAACGCCCTCATTGTTCTCAGGATCGGCCATCGCGGCATCCAAATATGAAGGTTCGGGAATCGCCTCCCCATCAGCGACTAGGCCGTAGATATTCAGCGCCAAGGCTTCGTCAGCCATGGCGCGCGCATCTTCGAGGCTGGTGCCTGCGGTTAGAACACCTGGAAAATCAGGAAGGGACGCACCGAAATCGCTGTCGGCGTCCACTGCGCTGCTCGATTGGCCTATTGCGGTCGTTGACCGCCCCGCAGACCGGTTTCCCGGTGAATGGGCGTGGATGGACGATCTGTGTCACCGGCAAGAACCCCAAAGGCGAGTGGGCCGATCAGCCGGGGGTCATCGGCAACGCGCTGCGCCTAGCTGCAAATGCCAGCGGCTCGGACGTCGAGAAGACGCAGACGCCGCCGGAAGGCGGGTGCCCAGCTGGCAGCCGCGACACCGGCCTCGGCGAAGGCCTTGTCGCGGGGGCGCGACGAGGCCAGAGCTTTTATCGAGGAGACTTCACTCGGGGATATTTGTGAAGCTCTGCGCCGCACTACACGAGCAGGAAGCTACCCGCGTTTCCGAAAGCAAGAGAGAACCGCGGTAACGGGCGCGAACAGGAGCCTGTGGCCCTTGGTGTACATGCGGCCGGGGCGGTGGATCGTCAGCGCGTAGAGATAGGAGCGCCGCTCCAGCAGGTAGGACCGGAACTTCTGGACCACCTGACGTCGTGCATCGTTCTGTCGGGCCCGCTTGCCGTCTGTGAGGCTAAGGTGCTGCGTGACCAGGCTTTCTTCACAGCCAGCGATCAATCCGCCTCCCAAGGCGAAACGAATGGCCCATTCACGATCGACTGCTCGGCGGAAATCCTCGTCGAAGGTAAACTTGCGCAACGTCGAAACCCGGGTGAGCATCGTGCAGGTGCCGACCCTTCCACCGCCGGGGATGGGATCGTTGCAAAGCAGATGGAGGGCAACCGCGTTGCCGCCGACCGGATGCAGGGTACCCATGGCGCTCAGGCTCGTCGTCTTGCCGCCGGAGATCACGCGCCTCGTGCAATAGACTGAGACCGGCGCCGAATGGCGTTCTTCCGCCGCCAGCAGCTTTTCCACCTGAACCTTTAGCCGCCCCGGAGCGTTTTCGTCGTCCGAATCCAGGAAGGCCAGAATCTCGCCTGTGGCTTCGCGCGCAAGGGTGTTGCGTGCGCCGGCATTGCCCTTGTTGGCGCTGTGAACGACCAGCCTTACGCGGGAATCCTGCTGAATGATGGATCGAACGACGTCTGCGGATCGGTCCGTGGATGCATCGTCGCAGACGAGGATCTCCAGATCATCCCAGTCCAATTGTCTGGCCGAGGCGAGAGTCCGCTCGATCGTCTCTTCGGCGTTGTAGCAGCATATCGCAAGTGTTACGCGCATCGATGCCAGTTCCTGTTGCGGTCTACGCCCGTTCAACGGCAGAATTGTCGTTGCCGGGCGCGCGCTGAGTATCCGGTGGAAACTAAGTCTGCCTGTTTACTAGCCGACCGTACGCACAGGAACGGCGTTCGGTTCCAGGGCTGGGCTGCCCGCGCGCACGAAGAGGACGTCGACCAGGCGATTGTGCGACCTATGCGGGATGACGTCGGCAACTTCGAAGCCTTGCTCGGCCATGAAGGCGACAAGTTCCGAAAACCGATAACCGCCCTCAAACCGGCGACGAAGACTGGCTTCGGTAAACACGAAGTGCGTTTCCTTAAGCGTTTGCACGGCGCCCTTGAGGACATCAAGGTCGAAGCCTTCCGTGTCGACTTTCAGCCCAAACGGACCGGAATAGCCTCTGTTCGCCAGCAGCTCGTCAAGCGGGGCGATCTGGATTTCTACGGTTTTTTCCGCTTGTCGCTTCCAGTCCCTGCGCTTCATCAAGCTGGAGGAGGGGCCCTCGAGCGCCAGGGTCGCCGTACCCCTCGTCGCGCCTGCCCCTGACTGGATGTAGTCGAAGTCGAGGCCCTTTACGCTCTCGGCCGCCTTTTCCATCGTATCCGGCTGCGGGTCGATCAGGATGAACTTCTTATCCTTGAAAAGCTCGTAGAACACCGGGCTGCCTTGATAGACGCCGATATCGATGAAGGTGTTGATCTCGAAGTCATAGCGCTTCAGGTACGCCGCCGAATAGCGCTCCTCGGAAACATGGAAACCCTGTCGCGTCAGCATCGAGGCTGCTGAGCGAAGCGCCCGTTTCAACAGCTTTCCCTTGATCATAGTTCCCTCAGCAATGGCAGTGTCTTCCGGACGAAGCGCCCGGCCAGGATTAACGTGATTCAGCCTCAGATTTTAAGGCAGTTGTCCGGCATGTAGAACACGGACGTCCGCCAGGGGCGACCGTTGACCGGTCCGAAACCGTCGAAGTCGAGGCGGCGGTAACCGTTGTTGATCAAGAGGTCGTAGCCCTCCTGATACCTCTCGCGTTCGCTGTTGTCCCAGATGATCGCGGATGGCTTCTGCTTCAGGCTCATCGTCGCCTTGGCGCAATTTACGCGATCACGGCCGTCAATGACGACAACGTCGAACGGCACGTCTTGATGGCGCGTCACCTCGGTGGAGTAGTCGCCACCCTCCACCAGTTCGCGATAGTTGTAACTGACGTTGGCCGGGGACTGTTTCGAGATCAGCTCGAACCAGCCGCGGTCGTGTTCCACGCTGACGACCGACTTCGCCTTGCGGCTCCACCAAAGGGTGGAATTGCCGCTGCCATACTCAAATACGCGCAAATCGGCCAGGTGCCTGGTGCCAAGGAAGTGCAGCATCGGGTAGGTGTACCAGGGGCAAGCCTCGCCATCGGCGGTCAATGGCTTGTGCTGTTTTGCGCTCTCCAACCAGCCCATCTGCCGCGCGCTTTCGACGAATTTGGGGAAGAAGTCGCGCGGGATATCCGGGGTCTCCCAAAGAAGCAGGTCAAGTTTCTGCTCGATCTTTGGAATGCGGCCGATGAGCTTTGTCGCCTTTACGAAGTTCTTCATCGCCCCCAGCATCATAGTCTCCCTCAGTTGCGGAGATGCTTAATGGCTTATATGCGTTGCCAGCGCAAGCCGCGGCGATGAGGATACTCGGAGCATCGAAGCCGGGCACGCCGTGCGTTTCCGCACTGAGACGGGCGGCACGTGCGCCCAAGGAAACCGTGTCGCCTGCCTCCCTTCCATAACCGGCGCTCCTGCTGGTGAACGCAAGCTGAGGCGTGGCGCAAGCGCAGTCTGCCGCTTCGAAACGTTGCATAAAAAAACGGGCCGGTGGAACGTTTCCGACCGGCCCGTTCCGGCAAAGGCGGAAAGGGGAACGTCTCTGCGCGGGGCTGCAGCGCCGCGCGTAGGGAGATCGATACGGTCTGATAATGCCCGAAAGGTGAGAGGGGAATTGACAAATCCCGCTTGAAATTTGACATTTCCCGCATGCCCGCCGATGGACGTCCACAATCTGTGATCGAAGTTTCAGTCGTCATCCTGCCGGAGTCGTCGATCATGTCGCTCGCCTCGGTGCTCGATCCGATGCGCGCGGCCAACCGCATCTCGGGCCGCGAGGTGTTTCGCTGGCGGCTGCTTTCGGCCGACGGCACGCCGGTGGTCCTGACCTGCGGGGTGCCGATCGCGGTCGAGGGCATGCTTGGCCAGCCGCTTTCCGGCGACGCATTGCTGGTGATCGGCGGCTTCAACCTCGATCGCCATGCCGGCAAGAAATTCATTGGCGCACTGCAGGAGTGCTCGCGCCATTTCGACATCGTTGCCGGGATCGAATCGGGCTGCTGGTTGCTCGGGCGCAGCGGTCTGCTCAATGGGCGCAAGGCGACGGCACATTGGGAAGAGCTGGAAGATTTCAGCCAGGCCTTTCCGGAGCTTCGCGTGCTTGGCGACCGGTTCGTCATAGACGGTAAGTTCTGGACGTCGGGCGGCGCTTCGCCGACCTTCGACATGATGCTGCACTGGATCACGCAGAGGCTGGGCTCGGCGCTGGCGCTCGATGTCGCCAGCATCTTCGTCTACGACCAGACGCACAATGCCGCCGACGTGCAGCCCTATGTTTCGCTCGGCCGGATCGAGACGCGTGATCCGAAGCTTGCCGAGGCTATCCGCCTGATGGAACGCACGCTGGAGCGGCCTTTGACGATCGCCGCGCTGACGAAGCGGTTGTCGATCTCGCAGCGCAAGCTGGAGTTGCTGTTTGCCAGGGGATTGTCGACGAGCCCCGGGGCTTACTATCTTCGCCTCCGCCTTCAGTTCGCCCACCGACTGGTGCGCGATTCCGCCAGCCCGATCCGGGAAATCGCCCTTCGCTGTGGCTTTGACAGCCTGTCTGCTTTTTCGCGCGCCTATAACCGCGAGTATGGGATGAGCCCGCTGAAGATGCGCTTGGCACGAAGAGGCGCGGAAGCGTAGAGAAGGCAATATGAAGGCAGTGTCGTAGAGCCCGACAATTTCGGGCGCATGCTCAGGCGTTACCGGCCAAATCACTTCGGCGACGGTTTGTTGATGGCTCGTGAGCTGCACTTCGAGCAGGCCCGCGGAGCCTACGCTGCCCATGCCCCATCGCAGATGAATGCGTACTTCATGTGTTCTACCTGCGAGGATGCAGTGCGATATCAATCGGCAGACGATCCCCATCTTCTCCTGGTGCTTCACGACGTCGAGTTTGTCGAACTCGGCGCCCAGCAACATGTCGGCACGCTGAACCTGTTGAACGAGAACGAGACGATGTCTTTCCTGGATCCGTTCCGCCAGGCGCGTGACTACTGGGAGGGGCGCGGCGAGGGGGCCGTGAAGTCCTTTCGGCCTCACCGATCCAGGTTGTCCAGGTGTTTTGAGGCATTTTCTAGCGGTTCGCGGCGTAGTGCGTCATCCGTCAGGCGCCGCGCGTGCTGAGGTTCGGTGGGGCCGACATAGCATGCCAGCGGCCAGTCGGGCCGCAGTCCCCCGATGGTATGGCGCTAGTGAACCGTTTGCGGCGGCTCGTCGGTAAAGGCCTGGATGCCGTCCCGCTGGACGGTGGCCATGAATTCCTCGAAGGCTTCGCGGTCCGTCGGGAAGGGATCCTCCCAGGTGGTGGAGAAGCCTTCCTCGTCGATAACCTCGAGGGTCCAGTCGCGATTGGTGCCAGCCTGCCGGTAGATCCGCAACTCCACGACGACGCCATCGTCACTGAACTGGCCGGAAAATTCTGAAAATTCGTAGGTCTGCTCTTCGTCAGTCATTTTCACAGTGTAACACGCTTGATTGAGGACGTCCCGCCAAGTTCGGCGTCGGCCAAATTCCTGCAGCTTCAGCCGCGCGTGCAGGCGCATTCGATCTTTTCCACGCAAGGGTTGATCGAGGTGCGCCTGTCGCGATGTCAGATGGCGATGCCCTTACCGGCAGCGTGCCTCGTACCGGCGCCCGTAGCGGTCACGATAGATGCAGTAGCCCTGGCGCTCCTGGGAGCGTCCGATGAGGTTGCCGATAACGCCACCGGCCACCGCACCGATAGCCGCGCCGCCCCAACTGTCGCTTACCGCGCCGCCGATAATGGCGCCGGTACCGGCGCCGATCGCGGTCCCTTTCTCTGTTTGCGTGCAGGACGCAAGCGTACCAATCAATCCAAGCGCAATGACAAGCTTTCTCATGCGTTCACCCCTTTGCTCGATACCAATCTCAGAAGGTCGCGACCTTGCATCCTCAGCGTGAAGCCCAGCATCTACGCAACGCGACGAATTGTCGAGTGTGGTGTTTCCTGGAGTGGCGGATTCCTCGAGACAAGCACTCCGTGGTCGAGCCGCCGCCGGCGGCAGACCTCTTGGGCAATGGAACGCTTACCAGTGGCTCTGCCGGCCATCGACCGATGATCGGCCCATGACGTAGCCAATCGCAAAGGCAAAGCAGCCGACTGCGAGCGTTAAGCCGGTTGCGGTGTATGGGTGATCCGCAGCGCCGGCGACCACCTCGTTTGCCTCGCGGCTGACAGCACCGGCGGCTGCTTTTGCGACCTTGCGGGCGCCGGAGGGTGGTTCAGTCGGCCTTCCGGTAAAGCCCGCCTTCAGATCGTTCGCCACTTTGTATCTCCTTGTGGTGCTCAAGGAAGGAACTGTCGATTCGGCGGGAGGGTTCCGACATCACACACCCGTCCCGCCGGACTTGTGGTTCACAGCGACGGTTCCAATGGCCCGAGGCCGTTTAATCCGTGTGGGCTAGGTATTCATCGGAGGTTCAGGCTCATAAGCCCAGAATGATTGCCAGATAGGAGGAGTTACGATGAGAAAGCTCTTGTCCGCCTTCGCAGCGATCGGCTTGTCAGCATCTTTCGCCATGCCGCTGAGCGCTGCTCCGGTTTTCGTACCGAACCCCGAAAACGCACAGGTCAACTCTGTCGAACAGGTCAACCATCGAAGCCATCGTCGCTGGCACGCCGATCGCCGATGGGATCGTCGGTGGGATAGACGGCACGCCTGGCGTTCGTGTGGCTACTACGGCCGCTGCTACCCGCGCCACTATGGGTACTACGGCGGCTATCGCGATCGCGGCTATTACGGCTACCGTGACAACTACCGCTACCACCGTCGATCCGGCGTCACGGTCTATTTCGATTTCTAGGGACGGGTCCCGACTTGCCGTCCGCGGCGACAGGTCGACGAGATCAATCACCCGGACTCCGGGCTGAATGTGCTTGGTCTGCTTCCAGGGCCAGCGAACGCTTGCAGCGACGCGCGGTGTTCCCCAACGGCGCGTCAACCGGGGAAGCAATCGGTAGGGGGATGTACATGCTCCTGATCGGGCTCGCGCTCGGAACGCTTGCGGAGATAGCGCTGAAGAAATGAAGCCATCGTATGGCATAGCTTCTTCAGTGCCGCGTGCTTTCGGAGGCAAGCTCTATGTATCTGCCGATCGACCAGAGGTAGGAAACGATCTCCAGCTTCAGGGGATCTCGGGCGCCGTATTTCTCGCCGATACGCTGGGCATCTTTCATAGCCCGCTCGCCCGCATCAACGTCTCCGATGACATACATTCCGTGGCCAACTGCGGTGATGTCGCAGTGCGCCGCGATCATCTCGGCCACGAAATTCGGGATTTCACTCCGGCTCATTGTTCGTCGCTTCTTATCGGCCATCTCATGTACTCCATTGAGGGACAAGGCTAGGTCAGCCCCCCGAAAGGCGCATAGGTGTTCACTAGATTTCGGGTAGAGGATTTGGCAGCGTGGCCCCCAGAGCGCAGCGTTGCTGGGGCTGGGGCGCGCTCTGGGGTCACTCGCGTCAAGTGCGGTTGACGCTCAACTAGGAATGGCAATGCGAATGAGATTCGGCAATGCGGGTAGGACCTTTGCGCTGGAGCGTCGGACCTAAGTCCTATCGAGCAACGTCCTCCTTGCTGTCCAGGATGCTCCGGATTCGCGGCTTTGGATGATCGGACCTAACTAGAACGGCGTATTTATGGCTACCCCTAGGTAGTGATACAAGTATACAGGGCGGGAGGGTGTTCCTATGGCAAGTTCGATGAATTTCTATCAACGGGCCAATTTGAGCATGGGGCTTGCGGTAATACTTGGATTCGAACTATCGATATCCCAGTGGGCGCGAAATTCCGCTTATATTACATGGGAACAAGTGTGGCTAAACGCCGACACTTGGCTTTGGATTGCGTTCCAATTTCTCTTTAGGATCAAAGTGACGATTGATGATCACGCGCATTTTTCGAATGAAGTTAAGGGGCTACGAGGTCTGACGGATTTTCTGCTGTTTGTTGTTTCGTCATTCCTATTTGTCGTGTCGGCGGTTCTCTCTTTTCTGCCTCAGGCAACGGCTGTCTTGTTCACGTTGGGGGTTCTCGTGCTTACAGGATGGGTACTGCTTGGAGCGAAGCAACCGAAGAAAAAAACATGGGTTCTTGTTAATATTGGTTACATCCTCGCGCTCTCGCCCATGACAACATCAGGTTTCTTTGGAGCAGTCGAGCAAGAGGCTTTGGTTACTGTTTCGCTGGTAGCGCATGTGTTTCTACTGATACTCTTGCTTATCGACTATCACGAAAGCGAAACACACGACCATATGCCGGACTACCAGTGAGAAGGTCGTCCGGCAGTGTAAAAATCGGCGTGAATCGCGATCGGATATCACTTTAACATCTCGGGTCGTGCTTCGAACGCTCCGCGCGCGCTTACTCACCGCTTCAGCTTTCCGAACCTTGATTACGTTGCCGCTCATGTTGCCGCACTTTCTACAGCGCATCCGCCGCGCCAGCGCCAGGATCGATTGCGACTTCCCGAAGCGGCTTGCCAAAGCTTGGCGATCGAGCTGCCTCTGGCGACCACATCGCTTGCAGAGGCAGAAAAGCTCGTACCACTCCGGCAGATTGGTGAAGGTTACCTCCTCGGGTTTCCCGGCCGGCGCCGCAGTATTGTCGGCCGGGCCCGTCGGGAGAGAGATTGCTCCGCGGGGTGCGTCTCAGAATAGTGAAGGCGGCATCGATCGCGCACTTTGTTCTCGGTCTTCGTGTAGTCATTGGCGGGCGCGGTGAACCCACAAAAGACCCGGCTTTATCATAGCAACGAGCTGATGAATGAGGCCTACGAGATGCAGGCGCGATCAGCCCGTGGCTTGGTGAACAATTGTGGCGCAATGGTAGTCGCCTAAGCCAGCAGACGACACGGCATAACGAACTGAGGGCGCTGGGCTGATCATCCGGCGCCTTTTCTCGTTTCAGGCTCAGAGAGGATCGGGCCGCAATGAGCGAAGCGAAAGACACGTCAGCGGGTCCAAGTGGCAACTTCCCGGCGCGTGCAAGCGACCCTTGGAGCCTGCGGCTCTGAGGCGTTCCGCCCTCATGTTTTCGTGAGATCATTTTGATACCGGGAAGGGCCGGAAGCGCCTGATAAAGCCCGGAAAATAAGGGAAAGCATGTTACTGCTTGGTCGCATGAATAAGGGGTCAGGAATGACCCTAACCCCTTGAATTCGTTGGTGAGCGCGCAGGGATTCGAACCCTGGACCTACTGATTAAAAGTCAGTTGCTCTACCGGCTGAGCTACGCGCTCCCTGGCCGCGGCCCTGAAGCCCGGCGGAAGTGGGCGGACATATGCACGCGTGGTTCCCCCCGGTCAACCGAAAAATTGCGGGTTTTGTGAAGAAACCGTGCATGGCGCAATGATCGCCAAAAGGTGATTGGTATCATCATGATCCTGCGGCTAAGGAATGCCCCAAATGCCGCCTGCCGGAGTTCTTGCCGTTGTCGATCGCCGATATTTCCATCTGGACCGCTGTACTTGCCGGCGCCCTTTCGTTCCTCTCTCCCTGCGTTCTGCCCCTGGTGCCGCCCTATCTGTGCTATATGGCTGGTGTCTCGGTCGATCAGTTCCGCAGCGGTGATGCGGCGACGATCGGCAGTACCCGGCGCGCCGTCCTGCCGGCAGCGCTTCTGTTCACGCTCGGCTTCGCGACCGTCTTCGTGGCGCTTGGGGCGGGTGCCTCGTCGATCGGCGTGCTGCTGCGGCAGCATATGGATCTGCTGTCGCGCATCGGCGGCGTGATCATCATCATCATGGGCCTGCATTTCCTCGGCGTGTTCAAGATCGGGCTCTTGGCGCGCGAGGCCCGTTTCCAGGGGGGCGGCAAGCCGGCGACGCTGTCGGGCGCCTATATCATGGGGCTCGCCTTCGCCTTCGGCTGGACGCCCTGCATCGGCCCGGTGCTCGGCACGATCCTTGGGGTCGCCGCTGCGCGCGATACCGTTTCCGACGGCGCCATGCTGCTTGCCATCTATTCGCTCGGCCTTGCCGTGCCATTCTGGATCGCCGCTGCGTTTTCCGGCTCGTTCATGCGCTTTCTCTTCCGCTTCCGCCGTCATCTCGGCCTGGTCGAGAAGTTGATGGGCGGGCTGCTGGTACTCGCCGGCCTTGCCTTCCTCTTCGGCTTCATCAGTTCCGTCGCCATCTGGTTCCAGACGACCTTCCCGATCCTGATGAAAATCGGCTAGGGCATATTCTCGTATTTTAGAATCACTTTCGCTGGGACCGGCCTAATCGTCAGGCCGGTTCGTGGGTTAGGCGTGCGGGCGGGCGTCGGCGCGGAAAGGTGAAGGATGCGAGGAACAAGATGACGGAAATCGCGGGCCTGGTGCTGCCGTTCTTCGGCCTGATCTTTCTCGGCTATCTGACGGCGCGCTTCGTCCAGCATCCGGGCGAGGCGATGGGCTGGCTCAACACCTTCATCATCTATCTCGCGCTGCCGGCTCTGTTCTTCAAGCTCGTTTCGCGCACCCCGATCGAGCAACTGGCGCGCGCGGACTTCATCCTGACCACGGTCGGCGCGACCTACATCGTCTTTTCGCTGATCTTCCTGATCGGCGTCTATGTCAGGCGCAACTCCATTGCCGAGGCGACGATCCAGGGTTTTGGCGCCGCTTACGGCAATATCGGCTACATGGGCCCCGGTTTGGCTCTTCTTGCCCTGGGGGATGCGGCCGCCGTGCCGGTGGCGCTGATCTTCAGCTTCGAGAATGCCGCCCACTTTGCCGTAGCACCTGCAATGATGGCGATATCGGGCGGCCGGCAGGAAAAGCCGCTGGCGCTTGCCGCCAGCGTCGCGCGCAAGATCATCCTTCACCCGTTCATCCTTGCGACGCTTGCCGGCGTCGTTGCCGCCTTCTTCGCGGTGCAGCCGCCGGTGCCGGTTCAGCGGTTGATCGATTATCTCGCCCAGTGTGCAGCCCCTTGTGCGCTCTTTGCCATGGGCGTGACGCTGGCGCTGCGTCCAATCAAGCGCATTCCGGTCGAGATCGGCTACATCGTTCCAGCGAAGCTGCTGCTGCATCCGCTCGTGATGTTCACCGCCATGAGCCTGACGGGGAACTATGATCCGATCTGGGTGCAGACGGCGGTGCTCTTGGCAGCACTTCCGACGGCAACCAATGTCTTCGTCATCGGTCACCAGTATGGCGTCTGGCAGGAGCGGGCCTCGGCGACGATCCTGATCACTACGACGCTATCGGTCGCCACCGTGACCGGCCTGCTTTACCTGATCCGTTCAGGCGCTCTTCCGCCCGATCTTTTCCCTTAAGCCTTCCTTAAAGGCATTGAGCGCGCTGCCGGGGTGAACGCCTTCGCGCATCAGCAAGCTGCGCAGCGGCCCAACGGCGGAAAGCACATGCAGCCCGAGCGCGCGCAACGCCTGGACCGGCAGGAAACCTGACAGCAGCGAGCGGTTGAGCAGATCGACGCTCGCTGTGCGGCTGATGATGTCTGGCCGGCGACGGCTGTCGAAGCGGTCACCGATATCGCCCGCAAGCGCCTCTCCGTTTGCCGGACCGATGATATCGACGAGCGTCATCACATCGCGCAGGCTGAGGTTGAGCCCTTGTGCGCCGATCGGCGGAAAGGCGTGCGCGGCCTCGCCGAGAAGCACGACGCGGCCCGTGCCGAAGCGTTGTGCTGTCATGCCGGACAGCGGGAAGGATTGCGGCGTGTCCTCGACGGTCACCTTGCCGAGGATCGATTGCATCCGGTCTTCGACCGCGCGCGACAGAGCGGCAAGATCAAGGGTCACCGTCTCAGCCGCATCGTCAGGCTTGCGCACCCAAACGAGGCTGGAGCGATTGCCGGGCAGGGGCACCTGGGTGAAGGGGCCGCTTTCGGTGTGGAATTCGGTCGAGATGTTCTGGTGCGGCAGCTCGTGCGCGAAGTTCAGAACGACCGCCGTCTGCGGATAGGACCAGGTGCTGACGGAGATCTTCGCCGCCTCGCGTACCGGCGAGCGCCGACCGTCGGCGCCGACGAGCAGATGCGCGCTGCATTGGCTGCCGTCGGCGAGCGCGATCGTCGCGACCGAATCCGAAAGGTCGAATCCAGTTGCCGAGGTGGTAATGCGCGTCAATGTCGCGCTCTCTTCGGCGCGCTGGCGGAGAACGTCGATGAAAGGCGCATTCGGGATGTTGTAGCCAAAGGCGTCGAGCCCGACTTCGGAGGCGCGGAAATTGACCGGCGGTGCGCGCAGCAGCCGGTTGGTCCCGTCGAGAATGCGCATGGTCGCAAGCGGTGCGGTCAGCGGCTCGACCTTTGCCCAAAGGTCGAGTTTCTTGAGATACTCGATCGATTGATCCATCAGTGCCGTGGTGCGCCCGTCGCCGACCGCCGGTTCCGGCCCGATCAAGGCAACGCGGTAGCCGGCATTGGCAAGCGCGATGGCCGCGAGCGATCCGGCGAGCCCGGCGCCGACAATGGCGATGTCGTAGTGATCCATGATGCAACCAACCTTTCACGCATGCTCTGAGGCGTCTTGGTCCAGACCCGATCATACCTCTAGTCGCCGGTGCGCGCGAAATAAATGGGTAGAATCAGCGCAGAAGCAATTTGCAGGTGTCCACAGGACAATGGGGCGAGGGGAGGCTGTAATACTTGAATTTTAGTGGCGATGCGTTGCAAAGGGTGCATATTACGGGCAATGCGCCGCAGAGCGGTCGAGGCGGGTCAAGGCCCGCACGGGGAAAAACAGCAGGGGTGGGCGGCGTCCGCATATGAAGTTCTTTAACTACAGACGAGTTCCCTACGCCGAGATCCGCGCCTTCTCCGTGCATATCTTGACAGCATCGGGATCGTTTCTGGCCTTCCTCGGCGTCGTGGCCGCGGCCGAGCACCGTTTCGTCGATATGTTCTGGTGGCTGGGGCTGGCGCTGCTGGTCGACGGCATCGACGGGCCGATCGCCCGCAAGGTCCGGGTCAAGGAAGTGCTGCCCAACTGGTCGGGCGATACGCTCGACAACGTCATCGACTACGTGACCTACGTGCTGTTGCCGGCCTTTGCGCTCTATCAGAGCGGCATGATCGGCGAACCCTGGTCCTTTGTGGCCGCCGGAGCGATCGTGGTTTCGAGCGCCATCTACTATGCCGACATGGGCATGAAGACGGACGAGTATTTCTTCTCCGGCTTCCCGGTCGTCTGGAACATGATCGTCTTCACCCTGTTCGTCATCCAGGCCAGTGAGCTAACGGCGTCGATCGTCGTCTTCGTGTCGGTGGTCCTGACCTTCCTTCCCATCAACTTCCTTCACCCGGTCCGCGTCCAGCGCTTGCGGCCGCTCAACCTCGGCATCTTCCTGCTGTGGTCGGCGCTCGGCATCTACGCATTGCTCTTGCATTTTGCGACGCCGGCATGGGTCGTGACCGGCTTTGTCGTCACAGGCATCTATCTCTACGTGATTGGCTTCGTGCTGCAGATTTTCCCGAATCTCGGCCGGAAATAGGAGCAGGTAATGGCACAGGCGATTGTGGTACGCGAACTCGGTGGACCGGAGGTCCTGAAACTCGAAGGCGTGACACTCTCGCCGCCGGGGCCGGGCGAGGTGCAGATCCGCCAAGTGGCGGTCGGTCTCAATTTCATCGATGTCTATTTCCGCACTGGCCTCTACAAGTCGGCCTCGGGCCTGCCCTTCGTGCCGGGCAAGGAAGGCGCCGGCGTCGTGACTGCGGTCGGCGATGGCGTCAGCCTGTTTTCGGTCGGCGATCGCGTCGCCTATGCCTCGGCCGACGGCGCCTATGCGAGCGAACGCAACGTCGATGCCGCGCAACTGGTGAAGGTGCCTGATGGCATCAGCCTGGAGACCGCGGCGGCGATGATGCTGAAGGGCATGACGGCGCAGTATCTGCTCAATCAGACCTACCAGGTCGGCCCGGGTACGACGATCCTGTTTCACGCCGCTGCCGGCGGCGTCGGCCTGATTGCCGGGCAATGGGCCAAGGCGCTCGGCGCGACCGTGATCGGCACCGCCGGATCGCAGGACAAGATCGATCTGGCGCTGGCGCACGGCTACGACCACGTCATCAACTATCGCACCGACAATTTCGTGGCGCGGGTCAAGGAACTGACCGACGGCCGCGGCGTCGACGTCGTCTATGATTCCGTCGGCCGCGACACCTATCCGGCGTCGCTGGACTGCATCAAGCCCCGTGGTCTTTGGGTCAGTTTCGGCAATTCGTCCGGTCCGGTAGAGGCCTTCAGCATCGGTCTCCTGGCGCAGAAGGGATCGCTTTTTGCGACGCGCCCGACACTCTTTGGTTATGTTGCCACGCGGCCTGCGCTGGAAGCGTGTGCAAATTCCCTGTTTGATATTGTGCAAAGCAACAAAGTGCGTATCAATATAAATCAGACTTATCCGCTTGCCGATGCGGGGCGAGCGCATACGGATCTCGAGACAAGAAAAACAAGTGGAACAACACTGCTGATTCCGTGATCGAAGCCTTAAGGCGGACGCGGATCAACAGAGGGGAAAGAGGGCAGCGTGCCTGTTGAGGGAGTAGCGGCGAACGGTCATCTCTTGGCTGTGAGCAACCTGACGAAATTGTTTGGCAGCTTCGCGGCCTGCAATGGGATCAATCTGCAGATTGAACAGGGCGAGATTCACGCCCTTCTCGGCGAAAACGGTGCCGGAAAATCGACCCTGGTGAAGATGCTGTTCGGCGTATTGGCGCCGACGGCCGGCGAGATCCTCTGGCAGGGCCAGAGCGTGCGCATCGCCAATCCCGCGGCCGCGCGCAAGCTCGGCATCGGCATGGTTTTCCAGCATTTTTCACTGTTCGAGGCGCTGACCGTCGCCGAAAACATCGCGCTGTCGATGGACGCGAACATCTCGCTGGCCAAGGTTGCGGAAGAGGCTTCGCGCCTGTCGCACGCCTATGGGCTGCCGCTCGACCCGAAAGCCCATGTCGCCGATCTTTCGGTCGGTGAGCGCCAGCGCATCGAGATCGTGCGCGCGTTGCTCCAGAACCCGCGCCTCATCATCCTCGACGAGCCGACATCGGTGCTGACGCCGCAGGAAGCTGATCGGCTGTTCGAAACGCTCTACAAACTGAAGGCCGAGGGCCGTTCGGTTCTCTATATCAGCCACCGCCTCGAGGAGGTGCAGCGCATCTGCGACCGTGCAACGGTGCTGCGTCACGGCAAGGTGACCGGCGCCTGCGACCCGAAGGCGGAAACCCCGTCGTCTCTGGCGCGCATGATGGTTGGAAGCGATGTCGCGGCCGTAACGGCGGAAGGCACCAGCGCCAAGGGCGAGGTTCAGCTCGAAGCGCGACACCTGACCGTGCCGGCCCGCACCCCGTTTGCCGTTTCGCTGAAGAACATCTGTCTTAAAGTGCATGCCGGCGAGGTGCTGGCGATCGCTGGTGTCGCCGGCAATGGCCAGGGGGAGCTCTTCGATGCGCTCTCGGGCGAGTATCCGGTTGGAGACGACAGTGCCGTGCAGATTCGCCAAAGGCCAGTCGGCACCAGGAACATCAACGCCCGTCGCCTGATGGGCGCCGGTTTCGTTCCGGAAGAGCGCCACGGTCATGCGGCCGTGTCGGCACTGCCGCTATCGGACAATCTCGTGCTCGCCCGCAGCCGTTCGGACGCCAAGGCGTTCCTTGGCGGCGGCTTTCTCAAGATCATCCGCCGCGATGCGGTGACGAGCGCCACGAAGCGGATTTCCGAGGCGATGGACGTGCGCAAGAGCGGCGAAGACCCGCCGGCGGGCTCGCTTTCGGGTGGCAACCTGCAGAAGTTCATCGTCGGGCGCGAGCTCGACCGGCAGCCGAGCGTGCTCGTTGTCAACCAGCCGACCTGGGGTGTCGATGCCGGTGCTGCGAGCCGCATCCGCCAGGCGCTTGTCGATCTCGCCAAGGCCGGCTCGGCGGTGCTCGTCATCAGCCAGGACCTCGACGAGATTTTCGAGGTGGCGACGGAAATCGCCGTCATCAGCGACGGCCGGCTGTCCGATCCCTATCCGGCGCAGGAGCTCTCGCGCGAAAAGATCGGTCTCCTGATGGGCGGCATGTACGGCAAGACGGAAGGCACGGAGGGCGCACATGCGCATTGAACTCGAAAAGCGCGCCAAGGTCTCGACGCTATTTTCGATCCTGTCGCCGTTCATTGCCTTCCTGCTGACGATCATCTTCGGCGGCATCATGTTTGCGCTGCTCGGCAAGAACCCGGTCATGGCGCTCTACAGTTTCTTCGTCGAGCCGCTGAGCGAGGTCTGGTCGCTGCACGAGCTGGCGATCAAGGCCGCACCCTTGATCCTGATCGCCGTCGGCCTTTCGGTCTGCTTCCGCTCCAACAATTGGAACATCGGCGCCGAAGGCCAGTTCATCATGGGTGCCATTGCCGGCTCTATCCTGCCGGTGGTCCTCTATGACTGGCAGTCGCCGCTGGTGTTGCCGCTGATGATGCTGATGGGCATGCTCGGCGGTGCGTTGTTCGCGGCCATCCCCGCCTTCCTCAAGGCGCATATGAACACCAACGAGATCCTGACGAGCCTGATGCTGGTCTACGTCGCCCAGCTCTTTCTCGATTGGCTGGTGCGCGGGCCCTGGCGCAATCCGGGCGGCATGAACTTCCCGGAGACGCGCACCTTCGCCGTCGATGCGATCCTGCCGGAAATGATCGCGTCGGGGCGCACGCACTGGGGTTTCGCCTTCGCCATCATCGCGGCGGTCCTCGTCTGGTTCATGATGCGCTATACGCTGAAGGGCTTCGAGATTTCCGTTCTCGGCCAGTCCGAGCGGGCAGGGCGTTTCGCCGGTTTCTCGTCACGCCGGATGATCTGGTTCTCGATGCTGCTTTCGGGCGCCTTTGCCGGTCTTGCAGGCATTTCCGAGGTCAGCGGCGCGATCCAGCAACTGCGCCCGGTAATTTCCCCCGGTTACGGCTTCACCGCGATCATCGTCGCCTTCCTCGGTCGCCTCAATCCGCTTGGCATCGTCGCCGCCGGCTTGGTGCTGGCACTCACCTATCTTGGCGGCGAGGCAGCGCAGCTCTCGATCGGCGTCTCCGAGAAGGTGACGCGTGTCTTCCAGGGCCTTTTGCTCTTCTTCGTGCTCTCCTGCGACACGCTCATCCACTATCGCATCAAGCTGGTCTTTGACCGGCTGACCGCGACAAACAGCGAGGGGAGCCGCTGATGGGTATCGTCGAAGCGATCCTTCTGAGCGTCATCACCGCCGCGACGCCGCTGGTGCTGGCCGCAATCGGCGAACTGGTGACCGAACGGTCCGGCGTGCTCAATCTCGGCGTCGAGGGCATGATGATCATGGGGGCTGTGTCGGCTTTCGCCATCACCCAGATCACCGGCTCACCCTATCTCGGCATGCTCGCCGGCGTCGCCTGCGGAGCGCTCTTTTCGCAACTCTTCGCGTTCCTGACGTTGACGCTCGTGGCGAACCAGGTAGCAACGGGTCTGGCGTTGACGCTGCTCGGGATCGGCGTCTCCGGCATGATGGGCGAGAGTTTCCTCGGCATGCAGGGCATCAAGCTGCAGCCGATCGCGATACCGCTTCTGGCCGATATTCCCTATCTCGGGCCGCTCCTGTTCCGCCAGGACATCATTTTTTATCTTTCGATCGCGATCGTCGCCGGCGTGCACTGGTTCCTGTTCAGGAGCCGCGCCGGCCTCAAGCTCCGTGCCGTCGGCGACAGCCACGCTTCCGCGCACGCGCTCGGCGTCAGCGTCATCCGCACCCGCTATCTCGCCGTCATGTTCGGCGGCGCCTGTGCGGGCCTTGCCGGTGCGCAACTGTCGCTCGTCTATACGCCGCAATGGGTGGAAAACATGTCGGCGGGACGCGGCTGGATCGCGCTGGCGCTGGTGGTCTTTTCGTCGTGGCGCCCATGGCGGCTGGTGGCCGGCGGCTATCTCTTCGGTGCCGTATCGATCAGCCAGTTGCATGCGCAGGCCTTCGGCCTTGGCATTCCCTCGCAGCTCCTTTCATCGCTTCCCTATGTCGCGACGATCGTCGTGCTCATTCTCATTTCGCATAATCGGCGCATGACCCTGATCAATACGCCGGCCTCGCTCGGCAAGCCGTTTGTGCCGGACCGGTGATTTCAACCATTTCATACTGACGTTTCTCAAACCGACAGAGGTCAAGAAAATGAAAAAACTACTGCTCGTTCTCGCAAGTTCCGCGGCCGCAATCGGCTTTGCCACCGGTGCAAGCGCCCAGGAGAAGGCGAAGATCTGCTTCGTCTACGTCGGGGCCAAGACCGATGGCGGCTGGACCCAGGCGCACGACATCGGTCGCCAGGAGTTGGAAACGGCGCTCGCCGACAAGATCGAGACCCAGTATCTCGAAAGCGTGCCGGAAGGTCCGGATGCCGAGCGCGCGATCGAGCGCCTGGCACGTTCGGGCTGCGGCCTGATCTTCACGACGTCCTTCGGCTTCATGGATGCGACGATCAAGATCGCCCAGAAGTTCCCGGACGTGAAGTTCGAGCACGCCACCGGCTACAAGACCGCGCCGAACGTCGCGACCTACAACAGCCGCTTCTATGAAGGCCGCTACATCCAGGGCCAGATCGCCGCCAAGATGTCGCAGAAGGGCGTCGCCGGCTACATCGCCTCCTTCCCGATTCCGGAAGTGGTGATGGGCATCAACGCCTTCGTTATCGGCGCGCGCTCGGTGAACCCCGACTTCAAGATCAAGGTCGTATGGGCAAACACCTGGTTCGACCCCGGCAAGGAAGCCGATGCCGCCAAGGCGCTCGTCGACCAGGGCGTCGATATCCTGACGCAGCACACCGACACGACCGCACCGATGCAGGTTGCCGCCGAGCGTGGCATCAAGGCCTTCGGCCAGGCCTCCGACATGATCAAGGCCGGCCCGGAAACGCAGCTGACAGCGATCGTCGATACCTGGGGCGCCTATTACATCAAGCGCACCCAGGCCTTCCTCGACGGCAAGTGGGAAACGACTTCGAGCTGGGACGGCCTGAAGGATGGCATCCTGACGATGGCGCCCTACACCAACATGCCTGACGACGTGAAGAAGCTGGCCGAGGAAACCGAAGCCAAGATCAAGTCGGGCGAACTGAAGCCCTTCACCGGCCCGCTGAAGAAGCAGGACGGCAGCGAATGGCTCGCAGCCGGTGCAGCGTCCGACGACGGCACGCTACTCGGCATGAACTTCTACGTCGAAGGCGTGGACGACCAGCTGCCGAAGTAAGCTGCAGCGTCAGCGAAACAGAACGCAAACCCCGCCGTTTCGGCGGGGTTTGTCGTTTCGGGGCGCGCAAAGGTTGCTTTCCTCGTCGGTCGCGCCCGGCTTACGGTATTGCAGGCACCCGGGGGCTTTCCGGAATCGATGGTTCAAACTACATTCATTTGCGCAAGTTTTGTGAAGACCCCTGGGCTTCACAGGAGGCGTTGTTGGCGCGCTGCGCCGTTCGAAGTCAGGCAGGGGAGTGCCTGGAGGAGATTGATTGAACAGGAGTTTGCTGGAAACCGTTGTGTCCGGCTCGCGCAAGCGCACGAGCCACGCACATGTCGTCGATCAGCTCGGCAAGGCAATCATATCAGGCGAATTTCCAGTCGGTTCCATTCTCCCGGGTGACCCTGAGCTTGCGGCACGCTTCAAGGTGTCGCGAACCGTGCTGCGCGAAGCCATGAAGACGCTGGCCGCCAAGGGGCTAGTCGTGCCGCGGGCCCGCATCGGCACGCGGGTGACGCCGCGCAACGACTGGAATCTCTTCGACAACGATATCCTGACCTGGCACTTCGAGTGCGGTGTCGATGAAGACTTCCTGTATCACTTGAGCGAAGTGCGCCTTGCCTTCGAGCCGCACGCAGCCGCTCTTGCGGCGCGAAACGCTTCCGAGGCCGAAATCAGCCGCATGATGCGTCTCGCGGTTGCCATGGGCGAGGAGGGCCATAGCGCCGAGAGCCTCGCAGGTGCTGACCTGAAGTTCCATCTTGCCGTCGCCGAGGCTTCCGGAAACCCCTTCATGCGCACGGTTGGCGGATTGATCGAAGCGGCGCTGGTCGGCGTCTTCAAGCTGAGCTCTCCCGTCGCCGAAAGGGGCGGCATAGACGAGGTTGCCCGCAACCACATCCGTATCGTCGAGGAAATCGGCAGGCGTGACGAGATCGGTGCACGGCTTGCGATGGAAAACGTGATCAAGATCGGGCGTGAGCGCGTACGCAGCGCGCTGCATAGTCGCGGTTGAGTCTACCGCCGGTCGAGATTGTTCAAGAAAAGAGCACTCGACCGTTCCAATGTTCAGAAGATTGCAGCGTTTTCAACGCTTGCGCTTGCTCAGATCGCGCGCTGGCCTTATCTGGTGAGGGCTTGCTCCTTGGGGAGCGGCTTCCGTCAACGGTGATCTGGAGACCATGTCCGAGTTTTTTGTCATTTTCGTCCTGCTTTTGATCAATGCATTTTTTGCTCTCTCGGAAATGGCAATCGTCTCGGCAAGCAAGCCCATGCTTCGCCAGATGGCAAGACAGGGAAATACCCGCGCCGAAGTGGCGCTGAGGCTTGCGGAAGATCCCGGTAAGTTCCTGTCCACGGTGCAGGTTGGCATCACGCTTGTCGGCACCTTGGCCGGCGCCTACGGCGGCGCGACCATTGCGGCGAAATTCGCTCCTTTCCTCGACGGAATCGCCTGGATCAATCCCTACGGCAACACGGTCGCCGTTGCGCTGGTCGTGACGCTGATTACCTTCCTGTCGGTGGTTATCGGCGAGCTCATCCCGAAGCAGCTGGCGCTGAAGAATTCCGAGGCGCTGGCGATGTTCGTCGCGCGCCCGATGCACCTCCTGTCGCGGATCGTTGCTCCGATCGTCTATGTCTTCGAGACGGCCGCGTCGCTTGCGATGCGCCTTCTCGGCATCCGTCCTGATGATCCCGATCATGTGACGGAAGAAGAAGTCCACGCGATCATGGCCGAAGGTGTCGAAAGCGGCGCCATCGAAAAGTCTGAGCATGAGATGCTCCGGCGAATCATCCGCCTTGGCGACCGCAACGTAAAATCGATCATGACCCACCGGACCGAGGTGAGCTTCATCGACATCAACGACAGCCTGGAGACGGTCGGTCGCAAGATCGGCCAGTTCGGCCATTCCCGCTATCCCGTGGTCGATGGCCCGAGCGGCGACGTTCTCGGCGCAGTTCTCGCCAAGGAAATCCTGAACGCGCCAACCTCCGGTCCGTTCGACGTGCGCAAGTATGTTCGTGAGATCCATACCCTGCCGGAAACGGCGTCCTGCCTGAAGGCGCTGGACGCCTTCAAGTCGTCGAGCATCAACATGGCAATGATCGTCGACGAGTATGGAAGCACCGAGGGCATCATCACCATCGCCGACATTCTCGAAGCGATCGTCGGAGTGCTGCCGTCGAACTACGACGACATCGAGCATGCGTTGATCCGCCAGCGCGAAGACGGAAGCTACCTTGTCGACGGCCGCACGCCGATCGACGAAATCCACCTGACGATCGGCATCGAGGGCATCGACGCCGACGGCAATTTCGAGACTATTGCCGGCTTCCTCGTGCAGCAATTGCGCAAGACGCCGGAGGAGGGCGATGTCGCGTTTGCCCACGGCTACCGGTTCGAAGTGATCGACATGGATGCGCGTCGCATCGACAAGATCCTGGTCAGCCGCTCGGACGAATCGGCCAACTGATCCCGTGACTGCATGGCCGGAGGCGTCTCACGCCCGGCCTGACGCTGTAGGCGCGGCGACCGCGCGATGCGGGGCGTGCGTTCGCGCATCGTCACCAGACTTCACGGTTGGTGTCACGGCGGCGACATGGTTGCCTCTTTACGGAACCACTTGGTCATCGCCGAAATCGTCCGACTACGGATGAACGAGCGCACCCGCGCTGAACGGGAGAAAGGTCGGGTTCTGCCCGGCCTTTTGGCTTTGCGCGGAAGGACTGCTGCGCCTGCGTTGTTCAGCGAAGCCGGAGAATGTCGCAGGACGTGCCCGCGGGCGCCTCGGTGGCGTGCGGCGCGCGCACGATCAGGCAATCGGACTGCGCGAAAACCTTCATCATCGACGAGTCCTGCCGCGAGAAGGGATGGGCGACCAACGTGCCGTCGCTGTCCCTCGTAAGGCGTGCGCGCACATAGTCCTGCCTGATGTCGTTGCCCGGAAGCGGGCTTGCAAGCCGTGCGGATGTCATACGGTCGCGCGACGGCAAGCGGGCGAGCTTCCGGGTCAGGGGCTTGAGGAAGAGCAGGGCGCAGACGAGGCTTGAGACCGGATTGCCCGGCAGGCCGAGGACCGTAGCCGTTCCGAGCTGTCCCACCATGAGCGGCTTTCCCGGGCGCATGGCGATGCGCCAGAAGTCGAGCGTCATGCCGCAGGCAATGAGCGTCGACTGCACCAGATCATGGTCGCCGACCGACGCGCCGCCGAGCGTGACGATCACGTCGACATCGGCTTCCTGCGCACGGCCGACCTGTGCGCTGATCGCGTCCCGGTCGTCTGGGACGATGCCGAGATCAATGACCTCGGCGCCGTTGTCGCGGGCGATCGCCGCAACGCCGAAACTGTTGGAGGCGATGATCTGGTCGTCGCCCGGCTTGCTGCCCGGAGGCACCAGTTCGTCGCCCGTGGCGAGGATGGCGATCCGCGGGCGCTTGAAGACCGGCAGGCTCGCATGGTTCATGCCGGCAGCGAGCGTCAATCGTCCAGCGTCGAGCACGTCGCCCGCCGAAAGTGCCGCTTCGCCGGCGATAAAATCCTGGCCGGCCGTTCGAATATGCCGACCCTTGCCGGGCACGAACTTGGTGCGGATCCGGTTGCCCGGCAACGTCTCGGTATCCTCCTGGATGATCACCGTATCGGCGCCCAATGGCACCGGCGCACCGGTGAAGATGCGCACGGCTTCGCCCGCTTTCATCTCGCCCTTAAAGCCATGGCCCGCAGCCGACTGGCCGATCACGGTCAGTTCGGCGCCGATGGTTTCGATGTCTCGGTGGCGCACAGCGTAGCCATCCATCGCCGAATTGTCGAAGGCCGGGTGGGTGACGTGCGCCGGAATATCCTGAGACAGCACGCGGCCGAGCCCGTCATGAAGGCCGACGAGCTCTGTCAATTGCGGTGGCGTGGCGCTGTGGAGGATTCGCTCGAGCGCATCTTCGACGGACACCAGCGCCATGGCCTCAATTCCCTTCGCGTCTGTAGTCGCCGGATCGCCCGCCGGATTTGCTGACCAACTGGATGCCGCCGATTTCCATCTCGCGATCCGCGGCCTTCGCCATGTCGTAGATGGTCAGGCAGGCGACGCTCACGGCGGTCAGCGCCTCCATCTCGACGCCGGTACGCCCCTTGAGCTTGGCAAGCGCCTCGACCCTGAGACCGGGAAGGGCCGGATCCGGCGTGATGTCGACGGCGACTTTGGTCAGCATCAGCGGATGGCAGAGCGGGATGAGGCTGGCGGTCTGCTTGGCGGCCATGATGCCGGCAAGCCGCGCCGTGCCGATGACGTCGCCTTTCTTGGCATCGCCCTCGAGGATGAGCGTCAGCGTTTCGGCCTTCATGCGCACATGGCCTTCGGCGACGGCAACGCGTACCGTCTCGGCCTTGTCGCCGACATCCACCATGTTCGCTTCGCCGCTGCCACCGATATGCGTAAGCGTCGGCTTGCTCATCACTCGGCCGCCAGCGTAGTGGCGGCGCCGGTCAGAAGCGTGCGCGTCGCGGCTTCGACGTCGCTCTGGCGCATCAGGCTCTCGCCGACGAGGAAGGTGGTGATGCCGCTCTTTTCCAGACGTTGGCAGTCCGCATGGGTGAAGATGCCGCTTTCGCCGACCAGCAGACGGTCGGCGGGCACCATGCCCGCAAGCTGCTCGGAAACCGCGAGATCGACCTCGAAGGTCCTGAGATTGCGGTTGTTGATGCCGACGAGCGGCGAGGTGAGCTTCAGCGCCCGCTCCATTTCCTCGGCGTCGTGCACCTCGATCAGCACGTCCATGCCAAGTTCGAAGGCTGCGTCTTCAAGTCGGCGTGCGTCGTCGTCGCTGAGCGAAGCCATGATCAAAAGGATGCAATCGGCGCCCCAGGCGCGCGCCTCGAACACCTGGTAGGTGTCGAACATGAAGTCCTTGCGCAGCGCCGGCAGGGCGCAGGCCGCACGCGCCGCTTCGAGAAAGGCAGGCGCACCCTGAAAGCTCGGGGCGTCCGTTAGCACCGACAGACAGGCCGCTCCACCGGCTTCATAGGCCTTGGCGAGCGCCGGAGGATCGAAATCCGGGCGGATCAGCCCCTTCGACGGGCTTGCCTTCTTGATCTCGGCGATCAGTCCGAACGTGCCGGCTTCCTTGCGTGCGGCGAGCGCCGCATGAAATCCGCGCGGGGCGGACTGGTCTGCGATGCGCGCCTTGAGTTCGTCGAGCGAAACTTGCGACTTGGCGGCAGCGATCTCGTCGCGTTTGTAGGCTTCGATCTTGCGCAGGATATCCGTCATGTCTGCCGATCCTTCCTCAGGCCGCGTTCGAAACGCTGATCAGGCGCTGCAGCGCGGTCTTCGCGCTGCCGCTTGAAAGCGATTGACGCGCAAGCGCCATGCCTTCGGCAAGGTCCTTCGCCCGTCCGGCTATCATCAGCGATGCGGCCGCATTGGCAAGGGAAATGTCCCGGTAGGGGTTCTCGGCGCCGTCAAGCACCGCCTGGAGCGCGACCGCATTATGCGCACCGTCGCCGCCCTTGAGCGCGTCGATCGTCACAGTCTGGAGTCCAAAGTCGGCCGGCGTCAGCGTGAAGGTGGCAATCTTGCCGTCCTTCAGCGCGGCGACCTCGGTCGTGCCGGTCGTGGTGATCTCGTCGAGGCCATCGCCATGAACGACCCAGACATTGTCCGAGCCGAGATCGCGCAGCACTTCGGCAAGCGGCTGCACCCATTGCGGCGCATAGACGCCCACGAGCTGGCGCTTGACGCCTGCCGGATTGGAGAGCGGGCCGAGCAGGTTGAAGATCGTGCGCGTTCCCAGCTCCACCCGCGTCGGGCCGACATGGCGCATGGCGGAATGGTGCTGCTGGGCGAACATGAAACCGACGCCGGCCTCGCGGATGCACCGCGAGATGGCTTCCGGACCGATGTCGAGCTTGACGCCGAGGCAGGAGAGCGCGTCGGCGGTGCCCGACTTCGAGCTCAGCGCCCGGTTGCCATGCTTGGCGACAGGCACCCCCGCACCGGCGACGATCAGCGAGGCCAGCGTCGAGATGTTGTAGGTGCCGGCGCCGTCGCCACCGGTTCCGACGATGTCGACCGCATCCGCCGGCGCCTCGACCGGCAGCATGCGGGCGCGCATCGCGCCCACTGCGCCGACGATTTCATCGACGGTTTCGCCGCGCACCCGCAATGCCATCAGGAAGCCGCCGATCTGCGATGGCGTCGCGGCGCCCGACATGATGATTTCGAAGGCGGCGCGTGCGTCTTCGCGGTTCAGCGCCTCGCGGGCGGCGACCTTGGCGACGAATGGCTTCAGATCACTCATCGATGGTTTCCTTGGGCCTATCGTTGCGCAATGGCGGTTTCAGCGAGCGTCTGGTTGATCGAAACGCCGTAGGCGGCCTGCAGCGTCGCGACCATCTGGTCGAGGATGTCCTCGCCGCTGACGCGGGCGAGAGCCTCGATCTGGCGGCTGTCGTCCTGCAGCACGTCTGCCGGGCCGGCGTTGTCAACCGAGGTGACCTGCAGGAGGATCTGCCCTTCGCCGCCGATGCCGGGGGCATTGGCGACATGGCCGTTCGCGCCGGAGAAGGCGGCGGCGACGGCCGCCGGGCTGAGTGCTGCGTCCGCTGTCGAGCGCGTCAGACCCGATTTTGTTTCGACGACGAGCCCAAGTTCGGTCGCGACGTCGGCGAGCTTCGCGCCCTGCTCGACGCGCTGCTTCAGCTCGCCGGCCTTCTTGGCAAGGGCGCCACGCTGCTGTTCGGCCATCCAGTCGGCGCCGATTTCGTCGCGGGCCTCGTCCAGCGTGCGATCGCGCGCCGGGATGACTTCATCGAGATCGAACCAGACATAGCCTTCGCGGCCGACATTCACCGGCAAGGTCTCGCCGCCAACATCGGCCTTGAAGACTTCCTGGAGGAGGGCTGCCTGCTCGGGCAGGCCGGCAACGTCGTCGCCATTCTTGTCCTTGCCGGTTGCGTCCACCGCATCGACGGTCACGAGCTTCAGCTTGAGCTGGTCGGCGACTTCCTTGATCGGAGCGCCCGAAGCGCGCTCGTCTTCGATCTTGTCGTGCAGGCGCATGACTTCCTCGCCCGCTGTGGAAAGGGCGATGTCCTTGCGCAGTTCTTCCTTCACTTCATCAAGGCTGCGGACGGTTTCCGGGCGGATGTTCGTCACGCGCAGGATGACCGGGCCGAAGGCACCGTCGACAACCGGCGTCACGCCGTCTGCCTGAAGCGCGAAAGCCGCTTCGCCGATCTTGGCATCGGGAACGCGATCCCTGGTGAACTCGCCAAGAAGAACGTCGGCGGAGGATTTGCCTTCGGCCTTTACGAGATCGTCGAAGCTGGTGCCGGCAGTAAGCTTTGCAGACGCTGCGTCAGCAGCCGCACGCGACGTGAAGGAGAGCTGTTCGATCGTCCGGGCGGCAGCGCTGCGGAAGCTCTCCTTGCGGCGGTCGTACTCGGTGCGGATCTCCTCGTCCGTGACAGCGCTCGTATCGGCAACGTCGGACGGCTCGAGCTTCACGTAGCTGATCTTGCGATACTCCGGGGCACGGTAGTTGGCCTTGCGGCTGTCGTACCAGGGGGAAAGCACGTCGTCGGCCGGCACCTTGACCGGGTCGATATTGGCGTTCGAGAGCAGCAGGTAATCGATCATGCGCTTTTCGTGCCGGTAGGCGCCGATCGCGTCGGTGAGAACCTTGGGGGCTGCGTAGCCGTCGGACAGCGCGTCGACGATCTGCGAGCGGATCGCGGTCTGGCTCTGGCTGTTGATGTAATCCTGTTCGCGCAGGCCTGCATTGCGCAGCACGCTCGAGAACGTCAGTCGGTCGAACTGGCCGTTGACGCTGTGGAACGCTGGATCGTCGGCGATCAGCTTGGCGAGCCGATCCTGCGACAGGCCGAGATTCATGTCGTTGGCGAGCTGGTCGAGAGCCGCGCCGGCCACGATCTGCGAGTAGACCCGCTGCTCGATGCCGAAGGCACGTGCCTGCTGCGGCGTCAGCCGCGTGCCGAGCTGGCGGGAAGCCTGCGCCAGCATGGTCTCGTAGGCGAGCCGGAATTCCGGGGGCTTGACCTTGACGTCACCGACGACCACCACCGCGTCCGACTGGTTCGTCATCGTCAGCGATGAGCCGCCCCACACCATGAACGACAGAACGAGAACGATTAGCAGGCCTTTGACGACCCAGGTCTGGGCGGCGCTTCTCAGGAATTCGAGCATGGGGGCAGAAACCTCGTTGCAATGCGGTGGCCATCGGCCAAACGAAATCGTTCCTTAAAACAAACGAAACAGGAAATGAAGGGTTGTTTGCCGCAAATTGCGCGCGCTCACGGGATCGTTGATCCCGGTCGTGCGGCCGTTCTCTCGGTGCTTGCCGCGACATGTTTGTCGTGGGCGAGGGTGGGGCGAAAGGCGCGCGCCGATCGGGCTGGCGCAGACGCTCAAGTCCATGTCGAATTTGTTAGCCGGCAACCGAAAAATATCTGTCACATTGGCTCGAACATGCCTCTGTTCTGTGGTTCTGTTGCAAGGGCGGAGCGATTCTGACGAGCATCCGCGGGAATAGTCCATGCAGTCGACAATCGTGATGGTAAACCTGTTTGGAGCAGTTGCGCTGCTTCTGTTCGGCCTGTCCCTGGTCAAGGACGGCGTGACCCGTGCCTTCGGGGCCCGGCTGCGTGCCGGCCTCGCTCAAGGAACCGACGGGTCTCTTCGCTCCTTTGCGACCGGACTTGTCGCGACCCTTGCCCTGCAGAGTTCCACTGCGACCGCGCTGATGACCGCATCCTTCGTGGAGAAGGGGCTCATCCGCGCGCGCATGGCGCAGATCGTGCTGCTCGGCGCCAATCTCGGCACGGCGATGACGGCCTGGATCGTTGCGACCGGGATCGAATGGCTGTCGCCGCTCGTCATCCTCATCGGCGTGGTCTTGCACCGCGCCAGCCGGTCGAATGCGCGCCAGGGTCTGGGCGCGGCCTTCGTCGGTATCGGCCTCATGCTCCTGTCGCTGCATCTTTTGGGCGCGGCGACGGAGCCGATGCGCGACAGTCCCGCCTTGGGGGCGTTCCTGTCGATGCTCGACAGCGCCTGGCCGGTCGCACTTCTCATTTCCGCGGGACTTGCCTTTGCGTCGTCGTCCAGTCTGGCTGTGGTGATGCTGGTGCTGTCACTCTCGACGACGGGCATCCTCAGCGTCGGGTTGACGGTGGCACTCGTGCTTGGCGCCAACCTCGGCGGCGCCGTTCCACCCGTCATGGCGACGCTCGGCTCTGCGCCGTCGGCACGCCGCGTCACCGTCGCCAATCTCGTCGTTCGCGCCGTCGGCTGTCTGATCGCGCTGCCGCTGACGGGTATCAGTGTGGAGTTTCTCCAAAGCCTGCCGCTGCCGCGCCAGAATCTGCCGGTCGACATTCACCTGGCCTTCAACCTCGCCGTTGCTATCCTTGCCTGGCCTTTTGCCGGACTGCTGTCGCAGCTGATGGTCCGGTTCATTCCGGACGGTGACGCCGAGGAAACCGGTCCGCGCTATCTCGACGAGGCGTCGCTGCACACGCCGGTCATGGCGCTCTCCGGGGCCACCCGCGAAGTGCTGCGCGTCGGCGACCTGGTCGAAGTGATGCTGATGCGGGCGGCCAATGCCTTCGAGAACAACGACCTCTCGGATATCCGCGACATCGGCAAGTTCGAAAAACAGGTCGATCAGCTGCAGCAGGAAGTGAAGATCTTCCTGTCGCGATTGGGCCGCGACGGCTTGAGCCAGGAAGACGGCCGGCGCTCGATCGTCATCATCGACTACGCCATCAACCTCGAGCATATGGGCGATATCATCGAGAAGGGGCTGTGCGAGGAGATCGCCAAGAAGGTCAACAACGGCCTGAAGTTCTCCGAGGAGGGCTATCAGGAACTGAAGAGCCTGTTCAACCTGACGATCGACAATCTGCGCGTCGCCCAATCGATCTTCGTCAGCCGCAATGCCGATCTCGCCCGCCAGCTGATCGAGGTGAAGGTGAGCGTTCGCCACATGGAGAAGCGTTCGGCCGAGAGGCATATCGAGCGGTTGCGCGACGGGCTGGTCCAGAGCCTGCAGACGAGCTCGCTGCATCTCGACATGCTCAGGGACCTGAAGCGCGTCAACGCCCATATCGCTTCCGTCGCCTATCCGATCCTCGAGGAAAACGGGCTTTTGAGCGAGAGCCGGTTGCGGCCGGGAGCCTAGTCGTTGCCGTCGATCAGCTGCCGGCGTCGGGCGCGGGCTTCAGGCCGTTGCGGATGAAGGCGTCGTAGCAGCTTGTCAGCATGATCCTGCTGTGGCCGGTTTCAAGGCTTGGCAAATAGAGCGACAGCAGCGTCTGGTTGACATTGGTCACCGGGCAGGTCGGTACCAGCGCGATGTCGACCGCGCTGAGGGCGGCGCGAACGCCTTCGTCCGGCGGCGGAATGGCACGGAAGGGATCGGCGCCGATCGCGACGTGCTCCGGTGCGCTGCGATCCATCAGCCACGGAAAGGGGTTGGTGAAGTCGATGTTGAAGATCGTCCCGAAGCGCACGCCGTTCTTGGCCTCGTAAGCCTTCAGCGCGTCGATCGCCTCATCGATGTTCGTGAGCCATATCGCCTGAAAATCGAAGTCGCTGTAAAGCAGGAACGACGGCAATTCGTCGGCCTTGGCGAAGGCGTCGAAAGTGGGGCGCTGGCTCGCGTAGATGGCGCGCAGGCGCTGGGCGCGAAGCGCCAGGATGGGGCGGAGATTGACCGCGCCCATCGTTTTGAGGTTGCGGCTTTCCAGCGCCACATTGTTGACCGCTCCGACCCAGGCGCGGGCACTTTTTTGCACGACGGCCGTGGCCGGGGGCAGGGCTGTCGCGAGTGCGAGTACGGCGACAGCGATTGCGACGGGCCGTGACTTGGCGGCTGTGGCCTCATCGATAGCGAGCTTGAGCAGCAGCGGCAGCAGGAAGATGAAAGCCTGGCTGCCGGTGTTCTGGCTTTCAAAAACGATGCCGGCAACAACGAAGGCGGACAACCAGAAAAACGGCTGATCGAACACCCTGCCGACCACCGCCAAGGACGGGCCCGTTCCAAGTTGCCGCAGCGATTGCGCGAAGGATGAAAAATGGGTGCCGATGAGAACGAGGCAAAGCAGCCCGGCCGGGATCAACAGCCCGGCGTTGAGCGAGGCTGCCTGCAGCAGGCGCGGCAGCAAGCTGCCGTCGTTGACGGAAAGTAGCGCCAGGATATCGGCAAGATAGGCGGAGACGCCGCCGAAGGAGAGTTCGACGATGGCGAGGATAGCAACCACCACAAGCCCCGCCGCGACAGCCGCTCGAAATGGCAGGCGTCCCGAAACAAAAGCCGTCAGGCACAGGAGGGTGCCGGCAACCGCGCCGGTGATCTTCACAAAGAAGAGCGCAGCCATGGCGCCCGCAACCGCGGCGACGAGCAGCCGGGGGTCGCGCACATGGATAAGTGCCGCCGCGAGAACATAGAGGAGCTGGCAGACCTGACGGTTGTAGATGCCGAAACCGTCTGAGCCGGGATAGGGGTAGAAGTCGCCGGTGTTGAACGGCAGGACCGAAAACATCAGGAACGGCAATAGGATCGCATAGGCGAGTGCGGTCGAGCGCTTCTGGACATCGATGACGACGAGCGCGATCAGCGGTCCGCTGACGAGAAGCAGGCACCAGCTCACCAGGAGCAGCGGCTGGCCGTTCGGAAAGATGCCCTGCAGGCCGGCGAAGAGATAATAGCCGAGAGCGCCGACGGGGGTGAAGAAGTCGACCGACGGGATCTGGCCGTCGCGGATGCGATTTGCGGCATCGAGATAGAGATAATGGTCCCAGAACATCGGGCCGATCGGCTGCGGGATCGTGAAGCTGAGCAGAACCGCGAGCACGCCAAGCACAAGGGCAAGCAGCAGAAGCGGAGATCGAGCGAGAGGTATGACCGCGCCGGTAGACTTTGCCGGTGTGTCGATGTCAGTGCGGCTGTGCATTGCGGCTTGATCCCCCGAAGGAGCGATGCACCCGCACGGCTTTGCTGACACAGGCTCCGCGCCTTCTTATGCCATCATCCGGTTTTAAGCCGGTTAATGCGACGTGATTGTGAGAATTATGCTTCTCGCAATATGTTGCTGCTAGCACCGCGCCGAATCGAAAGGCGATTTTGTACTTGAGCCGATTCCGATCTAAGGAATTGTGCAGTGGGCGCGAGCCTGGAAAAGACCAAGGAGAGATATATGGAACGGACGTGCCTGGCCATCGTTCTGGCTGCGGGTGAAAGCACGCGGATGAAATCGTCCATGTCGAAGGTCCTGCATCCGGTGGCCGGCCGACCGATGATCGCCCATGTCGTCGAGGCCCTGGCGAACGCTTCCATTTCGGACATCGCTCTCGTCGTCGGCCGCGACGCGGACGCGGTTTCGGCCGCCGCCGACATCGGCGGCGTATCTGTTTCCTCCTTTTTGCAGAAGGAACGGCTCGGCACCGGTCATGCGGTGCTTGCAGCCCGCGACGCTATCGCAAAGGGGTACGACGACATTCTCGTCGTCTTCGGCGATACGCCGCTGATCAAGCCGGAACCACTTCGGGCCGCTCGCGAGGGACTTGCGGCCGGCAACGATGTGGTGGTGATCGGCTTCGAGGCTGCAGACCCGTCGGGCTACGGCCGCCTGATCGTCAAGGACGGCGCGCTGCTCGCCATTCGCGAGCATAAGGACGCAACGGAAGAAGAGCGCCGGATCACCTATTGCAACGGCGGCCTGATGGCGATCGACGGCCGCAAGGCGCTCGATCTTCTCGGCCGCATCGGCAATGCCAACGTCAAGGGCGAGTACTATCTGACCGACCTCGTCGAGATCGTCCGCGAGATCGGCGGTCATGCAATTGCCGTCGAAGCGCCTGAGGAGGAACTGACCGGCTGCAACACACGCGCCGAGCTCGCCTTCATCGAGCGGCTGTGGCAGCAGCGCCGCCGTCACGAACTCATGCTGGCGGGCGTATCGATGATCGCGCCGGAAACCGTGTTTCTGGCCTGGGATACGATGCTGGAGCAGGATGTCCTGATCGAGCCCAATGTCGTCTTCGGCCCGGGCGTGCATGTCGAGAGCGGTGCGATCATTCATGCCTTCTCGCATGTCGAGGGTGCGACGGTCCGCGCAGGCGCGACGGTCGGCCCGTTTGCACGCCTGCGTCCGGGGGCTGATCTCGGCGAAAAGTCCAAGGTCGGCAATTTCTGCGAGGTCAAGAAGGCGGAGATCGGCGCCGGCGCCAAGGTCAACCATCTGACCTACATTGGCGATGCCTTTGTCGGCGCAGGCACCAACATTGGAGCCGGCACGATTACCTGCAACTATGACGGTGTGAACAAGCACGAGACCCGGATCGGCGAAAATGCCTTCATCGGCTCGAATTCGTCGCTCGTGGCTCCGGTGTCGATCGGCGACGGTGCTCTGGTCGCGTCCGGCAGCGTCATCACCGAGGATGTGCCGGCCGACGCTGTCGCCTTCGGCCGTGCACGCCAAGAGACCAAGCCTGGCCGGGCACGGCTGCTGCGTGAGCGTTACGAGGCGGTCAAGGCGGCCAAGAAGGCGGCGAAGGCTGCCGGTTAGGCCGTGGCGCCCGCGCGTCCGCGGGGCCGCCTCGGATTTGCCGCATGTCGCTTGAATCCGCCAGGATTTCAGGAAACATGCTGTGACGTTAAATATTGAAATCGAAAGTGAAATCGGGGCGGATTGCCTCGATCGGCAAATGCTTTACCAAGGCAGCGCGCCGGGCGGCATTTTCCGCCCTCGTTTACAGGGCGCCGATCGCGGCGCGGGGACGAATTCGGAGACGACTATGTGCGGTATTGTAGGCATCGTTGGCAACCAGCCGGTATCGGAACGACTGGTCGATGCGCTGAAGCGCTTGGAATACCGCGGTTATGATTCCGCCGGTGTCGCCACCGTCATTGGCGGAAAGCTGGAGCGCCGGCGCGCCGAAGGCAAGCTCGTCAATCTGGAGATCCGGCTGCGCGAAGAGCCGCTCGCCGGCACGATCGGCATTGCCCACACGCGCTGGGCGACCCATGGCGCGCCGACCGAGCGAAACGCGCATCCGCATTTCACCGACGGGGTCGCCGTCGTCCACAACGGTATCATTGAGAACTTCGCCGAGTTGAAGGACGAACTGATCGCCAGTGGCGCAAAGTTCGAAACGGACACCGACACCGAGGTCGTGGCGCACCTGCTCTCCAAGTTCCGCCGCGAAGGCCTCGGCCGGCGCGAGGCGATGCACGCGATGCTGAAGCGCGTCACCGGCGCCTATGCGCTTGCCGTGCTTTTCCAGGACGACCCTTCGACGATCATGGCGGCGCGCAACGGCCCGCCGCTTGCGATCGGCCATGGCCGGGGCGAGATGTTCCTCGGCTCCGACGCTATCGCGCTTGCGCCCTTCACCAATGAGATCACCTATTTGATCGACGGCGACTGGGCGGTGATTGGCGCCAACGGCGTGCATATCTTCGATCTCGACGGCAATGTCGTCGACCGGCCGAAGCAGCTGTCTTCGGCTGCCGCCTACATGATCGACAAGGGCAACCACCGGCACTTCATGGAGAAGGAGATCTATGAGCAGCCGGAGGTGATCGCCCATGCGCTCAGCCACTACATCGATTTCGCCGACAACCGCATCAAGGCCCTCGCAGGCGCGATCGATTTCGCCAAAATACCGAGCCTCGCGATTTCCGCCTGCGGCACCGCCTATCTCGCCGGCCTTGTCGGCAAGTACTGGTTCGAGCGCTACGCCCGCCTGCCGGTGGAAATCGATGTCGCGTCCGAGTTCCGCTACCGAGAGATCCCGCTGTCGCCTGAGGCGGCCGCACTGTTCATCTCTCAATCCGGCGAAACCGCCGACACGCTGGCCTCGCTGCGCTACTGCAAGGATCTCGGCCTGAAGATCGGTGCCGTCGTCAACACGCGCGAGTCGACCATCGCCCGCGAATCCGATGCCGTCTTCCCGATTCTTGCCGGTCCGGAAATCGGTGTCGCCTCGACCAAGGCCTTCACCTGCCAGCTCGCCGTGCTTGCTTCGCTTGCGATTGGCGCAGGCAGGGCCCGAGGCACGGTAAGCGCGGATGACGAGCGGACCCTGGTGCGGTACCTCGCCGAGATGCCGCGCATCATGGGGCAGGTGCTGAACGCCGTTCAGCCCAAGATCGAACTTCTGTCGCGCGAACTGTCGAAGTGCCGCGACGTGCTTTACCTCGGTCGCGGCACCAGCTTCCCCCTGGCGATGGAAGGCGCACTCAAGCTCAAGGAAATCTCCTATATCCACGCGGAAGGTTATGCCGCGGGTGAGCTGAAGCACGGGCCGATCGCGCTGATCGACGAGAACATGCCGGTCATCGTGATCGCGCCGCATGACCGCTTCTACGAAAAGACCGTCTCCAACATGCAGGAAGTGGCGGCGCGTGGCGGCCGGATCATCCTGATCACCGACGAGAAGGGCGCTGCCGCCTCGAAGCTCGAGACGATGGCGACGATCGTGCTGCCTGACGTCGACGAAGTCATCGCGCCGATGATCTTCTCGCTGCCGATCCAGCTCCTCGCCTACCACACCGCAGTGTTCATGGGCACCGACGTCGACCAGCCTCGCAACCTCGCCAAGTCGGTGACCGTCGAATGATCTATGTCCGGCACGAGCGCCCGGGAGATGAAAAGGCGATCCGCAACGTGACCGCGGCCGCTTTCGAAGGGCATCCGCGCAGCGATCAGAGCGAACCCCTCATCATCGAACGCCTGCGCGAGGCCGGTGCGCTGAGCGTGTCACTCGTCGCCGACATGAACGAGGAGATCGTCGGGCACATCGCCTTTTCGCCCGTTACTCTGACGCCGGATGAACCCGGCTGGTTCGGGCTCGGCCCGGTCTCGGTCAAGCCGGACCTTCAGGCCCAGGGCATCGGCAGGCAACTGATCCTCGAAGGGCTCGAATGGCTGCGGGCGGAAGGGGCCTCAGGCTGCGTCGTCGTCGGCGATCCGGCCTTGTATCAAAAGTTCGGTTTCCGCAACGAATCGGCTCTTGTATTCCCCGGTTGTGCGCCGCAATATTTCATGGCGCTGGCTTTTTCCGGCGCGATGGCGGCCGGTACGGTGGCTTATCATCCGGCCTTCGGCGTCGAGTGAGGTTGAGACGGAAGAAGCATGACGGAACACTCAAAACGCGGCTATATCGGCACCCGGCTGCGCAACTACTTCCTGACCGGTTTGATCATCTGCGCACCGGTGGCGATCACCGTCTGGCTCGTGCGCACGTTCATCGATTGGGCCGACGGTTGGGTGAAGCCGTACCTGCCCAACTTCTACAACCCGGACACCTATTCGCCTGTCGCCATCCCCGGCTTCGGCCTGCTCGTCGCGATTTTCGTGATCACCTTCGTCGGCTTCATGACAGCAAACCTCGTCGGTCGGTCGATCGTGAATTTTGCCGAGTCGCTCCTCAATCGCACGCCGCTCGTCCGCACGATCTACAAGTCCACCAAGCAGATATTCCAGACGGTGCTGCAGGAGCAGTCGTCCTCCTTCAAGAAGGCGGGGCTGATCGAATATCCGAGCCCGGGTATCTGGTCGCTGGTCTTCATCGCAACGGATGTGAAAGGCGAGATCGCCTCGAAGTTCAACGAGCGTGGCATGGACATGGTGGCGGTCTTCCTGCCGCCGACCCCGATCCCGACGGCGGGTTTCCTGCTGTTCATCCCGCGTGACAAGATCATCCCGCTCGAGATGAGCGCGGAGGACGCGGCCAAGCTCCTGATTTCGGGGGGGCTCGTGACGCCCGATCAAAAGCCGATCGCCAACGTCCCCTTGAAGATCGGCCAGCAAAAGACGCCTGAGCTTCCCGTCACTTGATGCCAGGCTGCCGCGAACGTCGCCTTTGCGGGCCGGCGGAAGGTCAGCCGGCGCGCAGGAAGCGGATCGCCTCGTCGCGGCGGTAGAGATAGAGCAGCGTGCGCAGCGCTTCGCCGCGCTCCGAGGTAAGATCCGGATCGCGCTCGATCACATAGGCGGCGTCCTTTCGCGCAATCTCGAGCAGATCGCCGTGGGCTTCCAGGCTGGCGATGCGGAAGCCCGGCGTGCCCGATTGCCGGGTGCCGAGCAATTCGCCTTCGCCGCGCAGCTTCAGGTCTTCCTCGGCGATGAGAAAGCCGTCTTCGCTGTCGCGCAGGATCGAGAGCCGCGCCCGGCCGGTCTCACCGAGCGGCCCCTTGTAGAGCAGGATGCAGGTCGAGGCCTCGTCGCCACGGCCGACACGGCCGCGCAACTGGTGGAGCTGGGCGAGGCCGAAGCGTTCCGCATGTTCGATCACCATGATCGTCGCATCAGGCACGTCGACGCCGACTTCGACAACGGTGGTGGCGACCAGCAGGCGGATCTCGCCGCTCTTGAAGGCGAGCATCACGGCGTCCTTTTCCGCCCCGTTCATGCGGCCGTGCACGAGGCCGACATTGTCGCCGAAGCGCTTGGCGAGGCCTTCGTATCGTTCTTCCGCCGACATGACATCGACGGCTTCCGATTCCTCGACGAGCGGGCAGATCCAGTACGCCTTCTTGCCTTCGCGAAGGGCCGCGTCCAAGCGATCGACGATGTCGTCAACGCGTTCCGTCGGGATCGTCACGGTCTGGATCGGCTTGCGCCCGGCGGGCTTCTCCGTGAGCTTCGACACGTCCATGTCGCCGAAGGCGGCAAGCACCAGCGTGCGCGGAATGGGCGTTGCCGTCATCACAAGCATATGCGGCGAGATCCCCTTGGCAGTCAGGCGCAGGCGCTGGTGGACGCCGAAGCGATGCTGTTCGTCCACCACAGCCAGCGTCAGTTCCTTGTAGCTCACCGTTTCCTGGAAGAGCGCGTGCGTGCCGATCACCATCCGGGTCTCGCCGGAGGCGATGCGCTCGAGGATGGCGTCGCGCTCCTTGCCCTTGGTGCGGCCGGTCAGAACGTCGATCGTCAAGCCGGCAGGGGCCGCCATTCTGGCAAGCGTCGCATGGTGCTGGCGGGCGAGAATTTCCGTCGGCGCCATCAGCACGGCCTGTCCGCCCGATTCGACGGCTGCCAGCATCGCCATCAGGGCGACCATCGTCTTGCCGGAGCCGACGTCGCCCTGCAGCAGCCGGAGCATGCGTTCGTTCCCGGACATGTCCTTCAGGATGTCGGCGATCGCCGTCGACTGGCTCGCCGTCAGCGAAAAGGGAAGGGCATTGATGACCGGACGGGAAAGCACGCCGGTCGCGTGAACCGGCGTCCCCGCGACCTTGCGCAGGCGTTGGCGAACAAGAGCCAGGGACAGTTGTCCGGCCAGAAACTCGTCATAGGCAAGGCGGCGGCGGGCGGGTGCCTGCGGATCAAGGTCGGTCGCGTCGCGGGGATCATGGAGCGCCCGGAAACCTTCGGCCGCTGTGCTGAAACCCTGTCGCGTCAGCAGCGCGTCGTCCATCCATTCCGGCATGTCCGGGACGCGGGCGACGGCCGCCTCGATCGACTTGCGTAATATCCGGGGTGAAAGTCCCGCCGTCAGCCCGTAGACCGGCTCGACCAGCGGCAGGTTTTCCGCTTCGCTTGCCCGGACCGCATAGTCCGGGTGAACCATGGAGGGGCGGCCGTTGAACCAGTCGACCTTGCCGCTGACGATGACTGTCTCATCGACCGGCAGCGATTTTTCCAGCCAGTTGCCCTTGACGCGGAAGTAGGTGAGCGCCAGCTCCCCGGTCTCGTCATGCAGGAAGACGCGATAGGGCAGGTTGGGTTTACCGCGTGGCGGCGGCTGGTGGCGATCGACCCGGCCGGTGATGGTGACGATGACGCCTTGCGGCGCATGGGCGATGCCCGGCTGCTGGCGCCGGTCGATCAACGAATGCGGCGCGTGAAAAACGAGGTCGACGACGCGGCAGTCTTCGATCGTGTCACGGCCGAGCAGACGGGCATAGAGTTCGCCGATCTTCGGGCCGATGCCTGGAAGCGTGTCGAGCGGAGAGAAGAGCGGGTCGAGCAGGGCAGGGCGCATGGCGATGAAATTGCGATGATAATTCGGGCTTTGGCAAGGCTGACAATCGGCTATTCAGCGTTTATAGAGCCATTGACGAAAAACCGTACCCTAAAGCCTTCGGCGTTCGTTTGACCCTACGGACGCTATGGCGGGCGGCAGGAAGGAAATCCCATGACTGGCATCTCACGCACCAGCGCCGATCTCGATCCGCGTCGACGGCGGATCCTGTTTCGCGCCTGGCATCGCGGCATCCGCGAGATGGATCTGATCCTCGGGCAGTTTGCCGAGGCCGAGCTTTCGACGCTTTCCGACGAACAGCTCGACGAACTTGAGACGATCATGGGCGAAGAGGACAACGATCTCGTGAAATGGATCACCGGCGAGCAGCCGGTGCCGTCCCGCTACCAGACGCCGATGTTCGAGCGCATCACCGCCTATCGTCCGGATTTCGACAAGCTCCCCGAAGGGATGAAATAGACCGATGATGCTGGCTGGCCTTGATCCGAAGAAAATTGTCGAAGCACAGCGGGAGATCACGATCGGGCCGGTACCTTCCGGAGCCGAGGCGCTGGTCCTTGCCGAGCTGGCCCGTGCCGGCCAGCCGGTCGCCTATATTCTTTCGGATGGCCAGCGGATCGCCGATCTGGAGCAGGTCCTCTCCTTCGTCGCGCCCGACATTCCGGTGCTGACGCTTCCCGGCTGGGACTGCCTTCCCTATGACCGCGTCTCGCCGAGCGCCGATACCTCGGCCCGGCGGTTGGCCGCACTCAGTGCGCTGATCGCGCACAAGAAGAAGCCGCACGCGGCGATCGTGCTGGTGACGGTCAACGCCGCGCTCCAGAAGATCTCGCCGCAGGACGTGATCCAGAGTCTGGCGTTCTCGGCCCGCCCGGGCAACCAGGTGCGCATGGACGACATCGCTGCCCGCCTGGAGCGCAACGGCTTCGAGCGGGTCGCGACCGTGCGCGAGGTCGGCGAATACGCGGTGCGCGGCGGCATTCTCGATGTCTTCGTGCCGGGGAGCGGCGAGCCGCTGCGCCTTGATTTCTTCGGCGATACGCTCGAAACCATTCGCTCGTTCGATCCTGCAAGTCAGCGCACGACCGGTCAGGTCCGCTCCCTCGATCTCAATCCGATGAGCGAGGTGTCGCTGACGCCCGAAACGATCAGCCACTTCCGCAAGCACTACCTGTCGCTGTTCGGCGCGACGACCCGCGACGACGCGCTTTACCAGGCTGTCTCCGAAGGCCGGCGCTATGCCGGCATGGAGCATTGGCTGCCGCTGTTCTATGACGGGCTGGAGACAGTCTTCGACTATCTCGACGGCTTCCGTATCGTCACCGATCATCTGGCGCGCGAAGCTGCGGCTGAGCGCTCGAAGCTCATTCTCGACTATTACGACGCCCGTCTGGCATCGGCGTCTCCGGGCAAGGCGCAGGCCACCCAGGGCACGCCCTACAAGCCGGTTCCGCCGGAACTGCTCTATCTGAGCTCGCAGGGCTTCAACGCCGGCCTGAGTTCGCGCGACGCCATTCGCCTGTCGCCCTTCAACGAACACGAGGGCGAAGCCCGCCAGGTCATCTCGGTCGATGCGCGACAGGGCATGCGCTGGGCGAAGTCGGCCGGCGAGGGTGACGCCGAGGACGAGCGCGTCAACGTCTTCGATCAGGCGGTCAAATTTATCGCCGAGCGACGCTCTAAGGGCGCCAAGGTGGTGATCTCGGGCTGGAGCGAAGGCTCGCTCGACCGTCTGCTCCAGGTCCTTGCCGAGCACGGTCTCGGCAACATCAAGCCGATCAAGGCGCTGGCCGAGGTCAAGTCGCTGAAACCGGGTGAGGCGGCATCCGCCGTGCTCAGCATCGAAGCCGGCTTCGAAACCGGCGATCTCGTCGTTATCGGCGAACAGGACATCCTCGGCGACCGCATGGTCCGCCGCTCGAAGCGGCGCAAGCGCGGGGCCGACTTCATCGCCGAAGTGGCCGGCCTCGACGAGGGCAGCTATGTCGTGCATGCCGAGCACGGTATCGGTCGCTTCGTCGGCCTGCGCACCATCGAAGCCGTCGGCGCACCGCACGATTGTCTTGAGCTCGTCTATGCCGACGATGCCAAGCTGTTTCTGCCGGTCGAAAACATCGAGCTGCTGTCCCGATACGGCTCGGAAGGCACCGATGCGATCCTCGACAAGCTTGGCGGCGTCGCCTGGCAGGCGCGTAAGGCGAAGCTCAAGAAGCGGCTGCTCGACATGGCAGGCGGCCTCATCCGCATCGCCGCCGAACGCCATACGCGCCGCGCACCGGCGCTCGTCGCCCAGGATGGCGTCTATGACGAGTTTGCCGCCCGCTTCCCCTATGACGAGACCGAAGACCAGTTGAGCTCGATCGACGCAGTGCGCGACGATCTCGGCAGCGGCCGCCCGATGGATCGCCTCGTCTGCGGCGACGTCGGCTTCGGCAAGACAGAGGTGGCCCTGCGCGCTGCCTACATCGCCGCCATGAACGGCGTGCAGGTCGCGGTCGTGGTGCCGACGACGCTGCTCGCGCGCCAGCATTTCAAGACCTTTTCCGAGCGTTTCCGCGGCTTGCCAATCCGTATCCAGCAGGCCTCGCGTCTCGTCGGCTCCAAGGAGCTGGCACTGACGAAGAAGGAAGTGGCCGACGGCAAGACCGACATCGTCGTCGGGACGCATGCGCTTCTCGGCTCCTCGGTCAACTTCGCCAATCTCGGCCTCCTGATCATCGACGAGGAGCAGCACTTCGGCGTCAAGCACAAGGAGCGGCTGAAGGAGCTGAAGTCCGACGTGCACGTGCTGACGCTGTCGGCAACGCCGATCCCGCGCACGCTGCAGCTCGCCCTGACCGGGGTTCGCGAACTGTCGCTGATCACTACGCCGCCGGTCGACCGCATGGCGGTGCGCACCTTCATTTCGCCGTTCGATGCGCTGGTGATCCGCGAAACGCTGATGCGCGAACATTATCGCGGCGGCCAGAGCTTCTATGTCTGCCCGCGCCTGAGCGACCTGTCGGAAATCCACGACTTCCTGAAGTCGGACGTTCCGGAGCTGAAGGTGGCCGTCGCCCACGGCCAGATGCCGGCGACTGAGCTCGAAGACATCATGAACGCCTTCTATGACGGCCGTTACGATGTGCTGCTGTCGACGACGATCGTCGAGTCCGGTCTCGACGTGCCGACGGCCAACACGCTGATCGTTCACCGCGCGGACATGTTCGGTCTTGCTCAGCTCTACCAGCTTCGCGGCCGCGTAGGCCGATCGAAGGTGCGCGCCTTCGCGCTGTTCACGCTGCCGGTCAACAAGACGCTGACGGGCATGGCCGAGCGCCGGCTCAAGGTTCTGCAGTCGCTCGACACGCTTGGCGCCGGCTTCCAGCTTGCGAGCCACGACCTCGATATTCGAGGCGCCGGCAACCTGCTCGGCGAGGAACAGTCGGGTCATATCAAGGAAGTCGGCTTCGAGCTTTACCAGCAGATGCTCGAGGAGGCGGTTGCCGAGCTCAAGGGCGAGGAAGAAATCCACGACACCGGCTGGTCGCCACAGATTTCGGTCGGCACCCCGGTCATGATCCCGGAACACTACGTACCGGATCTGCACCTGAGGCTCGGTCTCTATCGCCGCCTCGGCGAACTGACGGACCTGAAGGAGATCGACGGCTTCGGCGCCGAGATGATCGACCGCTTCGGTCCGCTGCCGATCGAGGTCCAGCATCTCTTGAAGATCGTCTACATCAAGTCGCTCTGCCGCACGGCCAACGTCGAGAAGCTCGATGCCGGGCCGAAGGGCGTCGTCGTGCAGTTCCGCAACAAGGAATTCCCGAATCCGGCGGCGCTCGTCGGCTACATCGCCAAGCAGGGTACGCTGGTGAAGATCAGAGCGGACCAGAGCGTCTTCTTCCAGCGCGAGCTGGTGACCCCGGAGAAGCGCCTTTCGGGTGCGGCAATGGTGATGACGCAGCTTGCCGGCCTGGCAAAATAACGAAAGGCCATCCTGCCGCTGGATACGGCAGGATGGCCTGAGCTATTGGCGGCATGTATGTTCCGATCGCCGCGCGATCAGTTCGGCTTGCCGCTTGCCTTCATCTCAGCGATTTCGCGCAGCGCGTTCGTCAACACGTCGACGGATTGCGCTCCCATCACGGCATATTGTCCTTCGAGGATGAAGCAGGGAACGCCGGTCACGCCCATCTCGCGGGCCATGCCGACCTCCTCCTTGACCGCGTCCTTGTCGGCATCCGAGCCAAGCAACGCCGCAATGACGGGGCGATCGAGCCCGGCCTGCT
This sequence comes from Ensifer adhaerens, assembly GCF_002007205.1. GTDB lineage: Bacteria > Pseudomonadota > Alphaproteobacteria > Rhizobiales > Rhizobiaceae > Ensifer > Ensifer adhaerens_D. The sequence continues at coordinate 1,110,562 of NZ_LAZS01000005.1, read as the reverse complement.
CGGCGATATCGAGCAGCACGGCGTGATCGCCGACGTTGCGGCCTTCTTCGAAGTTGGCCTTGAACAGCAGGCCGACGACGGCCGACTGCGCTGCCTCGCCGTTGGTCGCGGCCCAGCGGACCAGCCGATGGGCATCAAGCGTGTTCGGGCTGATCTTCACCGCATCGAAATCGAAGGCGATTCCGTCGGCCTTGCCGAGTTCGCGCAACGTGTCGTGGGCGCGGTCGACGGCCGCTTGGCCGCCAAGCTTCTCTGCAAGATGCCGCTTGTGATCGATCCCTTCGGGCGGCAGGTCGGGATTGAGCTGGTACGGACGCCAATTGACCGTGACGAGCACGTCCGGAACGTTGGCAATCGCCTGGTCGAGCCGTGCCTTGCCGAGATAACACCAGGGGCAGACGACGTCCGAGACGACATCGATGCTGACGGTTTGCATGGTGTGGGCGCCTTTCCTTGTTCGGTTGAAGGCGAGATAAGCCGGTTTCATCCGGCTTTCAATGCGTTACCAAAAGGGAACCAACCCTCTATTGCGCGTCTTGATCCCACCAGGTGGGAAGCTGGTAGCCGTAGAGCGGCATGATATCGGGCCGACCGATATGTTTGCGTCGCGCCACCCACTGGGCGTCGAGATGGTAGAGCGGCACCAGATAGGAATTGTTGACGAGCAACCGGTCATGCGCCCGCACCGCCGCTGTGAAGTCCTCGCTCGTTCGGGCCTGCAGGATGTTGTTGACCATCCGGTCGACATCCTTGTCGGCGACGCCGGCGAAGTTGTCGCTTCCCTGCCGGTCCCGTGCTTGCGCGGTCCAGCGCCCGACCTGTTCGACGCCGGGTGACAGCGTCGAGGGGTAGGATTTGATGATCACGTCGTAGTCGAAGGACTGGCTGCGTTGCTGGTACTGCGAATCGTCGACGGTGCGCACCGACGCCTGGATGCCGAGGGGGGCGAGAAAGCGCTGGTAGGCGAGCGCGATCTTTTCCTGGCCGGCGTTCTGGCTCATGATCTCGAAGGCAAGCGGCTTGCCCTGGGGATCGACCATCTTGCCGTCCTTGATCTGGTATCCGGCCTCCCGCATCAGCGAGACCGCGACGCGCAGCACGTTGCGGTCGCGGCCGGAGGCATCGGTGACCGGCAGGCGATAGGTGCCGTCGAGAATCGCCGGGTTGATTCGATCGCGCGCGTCACCGATCAGGCCGAGTTCGCGGTCGTCGGCCGCCGCGCCGAGAAAGCTCAGTGTCGAGTTCTGCCAGTAGCTCTGGGTGCGCGTATAGGCGTTGTCGAAGAGGTTCTTGTTGACCCATTCAAAGTCGAAGACCAGCGCCAGACCTTGCCGAAGCTTGAGGTTGTCGAACATTGGCCTGCGGGTATTGAAGACGATGCCGAGCATGCCGGACGGCGTCTTCGGTGTGAAGGTCTCCTTGACGACGTCGCCGGAACGGACCGCGGGGAAATCGTAGCCGCGCGCCCACTTTGTGGCGCTACCCTCGGGATAGATGTCGATCTCGCCCTTCTTGAAGGCTTCGAACAGCGAGTTTTCCTGGAGGAAGTACTCAACGGAGATCTCGTCGTAATTGTCCTGGCCGACCTTCGACGGCAGGTCCTTCGCCCAGTAGTCTGGATTTCGCTTGTAGACGATGCGCTCGCCCGGTTTCACCTCGGCGACGCGGTAGGGGCCGGAGCCGAGCGGTGGCTTCAACGTGGTCTGATCGAAGGTCGCAAGGTCGATGGCGTGTTTCGGCAGCACAGGCGACAGGCCGAGCAGGAGCGGAAGTTCGCGATCGGCATCTTCGGTGAAAGTGAAGCGCACGCTGCGCTCTCCCACTTTTTCCAGTTTCGCCACCTTGGCCAGGCGGTTGCTGAAGGGAACGCGCCCCTTGTCGCGCAGCAGTTCGAAGGTGAAGATCACGTCCTCGGCGGTGACCGGCTGCCCGTCGGTCCAGCGAGCCTTGGGGTTCAGGTTGAACTGAATGAAGGTCCGGTCGTCGTCCCACTCCACGGTTTCGGCGAGCAGGCCATACATGGTGAAGGCCTCATCGCGCGACCGCTGCATCAGCGATTCGTAGACGAGGTTGCCATATTCCGGATCCCACATGCCGCGCGCGGTCGTGCGCATGCTCTTCAGGATGAAGGGATTGAGGCTGTCGAAGCTGCCGACGACGCCATAGGAGATCTTTCCGCCCTTTTTTACGTCCGGATTGACGTAGGGAAAGTTCTTGAAATCGGCAGGCAGCGCCGGCTCTCCGTGCATGGCAATGGCATGCACGGGAGCGGCTACCGCAGCAGTTCCGAATGAAGTGGTGGTCAGGATCAGCGCCAGACCGGAAAGAATTGCACGCAAGGTCACCTCCCGTGAGGGGTATCAACAGGCCGATTCCCTGAACGTTACCAACGGCGACCGATGAATCCAACCGATCCGTCGCCCAAATTCCGCCCAGTAAGAAGTCAAAAAATGACAGGAAACACTGGATAATCGAAGCGAGCCAATGTAACAGGTGTTTCCGGAAACGGGGTCATGCATTTGCCTTATTTGGCCAACAGGACAACGGCGGCTGACGATACTCACCTGCGGAACGAACTGTTCCGTTACCGGATTTCAGGAGACGGAATCACAATGATCTTCAAGTCGAATATTACAAGACGTTCGGGCATGGCTGCGCTGGCGCTCACGGTAGCTGCTGCGGGCGTTCCGAACGTTGCGTCTGCACAGCAGGCCGGCGGCAAGCCGCCGCAGGGCTGGTTCAAGGTCTGCACCAAGCAGGAAGACAACGATGTCTGCATCGTTCAGAACCTCCTGACCGCCAACAACGGCCAGCTCGTGACCGCCGTCGGTCTCATCACCGTTTCCGGCAAGGTCAACCGCAAGATCATGCAGGTTTCCGTACCGTCCGCGCGTCTCATTCCGACCGGCGTTCAGATGCAGATCGACGGCGGCAAGCCGGTCAAGCTCGACTATGCCATCTGCATGCCCGACAAGTGTGTTGCCGAAGCCCCGCTTTCCGATCAGCTGATCGCCAGCCTGAAGAAGGGCAATGAGGTCGTCTTCACCTCGGTCAACTTCCAGCGCGCTCCGAACCCGATCAAGATGGCCCTCACGGGCTTCACCGGTGTATTCGACGGCGAGCCGATCGAGCAGTCGCAACTCGAAGAGCGTCAGCGCCTGCTGCAGGAAGAAATGCAGAAGAAGGCCGAGGACGCACGCAAGAAGCTTGAAGAAGCCCAGAAGGCTGCCAAGCAGAACTAAGCGGCGCTCCGCGAACTCATAAAGAAACGCCCGGACCGCAAGGTCCGGGCGTTTTCATTTGTTCGAGAGCGAAGTGCCTTAGTGGCGGAACGTCGCCTTGGGCTTGTAGTGACCGACGCCATCCTTGTCGAAAAGGGCATCGACTTGCGCGTGGCGCATGGGCCGGTCGCTGTCGTCGAATTCCAGGTTCTGCTCGGAGACATAGGCGACATACTCGCTGTCGTCGTTCTCGGCGAACAGGTGATAGAAGGGCTGATCCTTGCTCGGGCGGATCTCCTGCGGAATGGCGTTCCACCACTCCTCGGTGTTGGCGTATTCCGGATCGACGTCGAAAATGACGCCGCGGAACGGGAAAACCCGATGGCGAACCACCTGTCCGATCTCGAATTTGGCGTTTCTCTGTTTCATGACGCAACACATCCTTTCAGGAGATTATCTGGGTTGGCGAACCCAAAACATCAATAGGGAATTCCCTTCCGCCTTCCGTTGATCGATCTCGCGCCGCGCGTCCCGCGGACGCGCAAAGGTTGTCGGCAACATAATATCACACAATTCGACAGTTTCGTGCTGCTCCTCGCTCGGGCTTGCGCTCGTCTGCGCCAAAGAAAAGGCCGGCGGCTCCGATTGGGGAGCCGCCGGCCTTGAGCCTTGTTCGAGCCGATGATCGACGCCACCGGTCTCAACGGTCTTAGACCGAGTAGTACATGTCGTACTCGACCGGATGCGGGGTCATTTCGAAGCGCATGACTTCCTGCATCTTCAGTTCGATGAAGGAATCGATCTGGTCGTCGTCGAAGACGCCGCCGGCCGTCAGGTACTTGCGGTCCTTGTCGAGGCTCTCAAGTGCTTCGCGCAGCGAGCCGCAGACGGTCGGAATCTTCTTCAGCTCCTTCGGCGGCAGGTCATAGAGGTCCTTGTCCATGGCCTTGCCCGGGTGCAGCTTGTTCTTGATGCCGTCGAGGCCGGCCATCAGCATGGCTGCAAAGGCGAGGTAGGGGTTGGCGGTCGGATCCGGGAAGCGGACTTCGACGCGCTTGGCCTTCGGGTTGGTGCCGAACGGAATGCGGCAGGAAGCCGAACGGTTGCGCGCCGAGTAGGCGAGCAGAACCGGTGCCTCGTAGCCCGGGACGAGACGCTTGTAGGAGTTCGTCGACGGGTTGGTGAAGGCGTTCAGCGACTTGGCGTGCTTGATGATGCCGCCGATGAAGTAGAGGCAGGTCTCCGAAAGGCCGGCATATTCGTCACCGGCGAAGGTCGGCTTTCCGTCCTTCCAGATCGACAGATGCACGTGCATGCCCGAGCCGTTGTCGCCGAAGATCGGCTTCGGCATGAAGGTTGCCGTCTTGCCATAGGCATTGGCGACCTGGTGCACGACGTACTTGTAGATCTGCATCTTGTCGGCGTTGCGAACGAGCGCGTCGAACTTGACGCCGAGCTCGTGCTGGGCGGCCGCCACTTCGTGGTGGTGCTTTTCGACCGTCACGCCCATTTCGGTGAGTACCGTCAGCATTTCCGAGCGCATGTCCTGGCAGCTGTCGATCGGCGGAACCGGGAAGTAGCCGCCCTTGACGCGCGGACGGTGGCCGAGGTTGCCGGTCTCATAGTCGGTGTCGTCGTTCGACGGCAGTTCCGAGGAGTCGAGCTTGAAGCCGGTGTTGTACGGGTCGGCCTTGTACTTGACGTCGTCGAAGACGAAGAATTCGGCTTCCGGGCCGACGAACACGGTGTCGCCGATGCCGGAGGCCTTGAGGTAGGCTTCCGCCTTCTTGGCCGTGCCGCGCGGGTCGCGGTTATAGGCTTCGCCCGAAACCGGATCGAGAATGTCGCAGATGATGACCATCGTCGACTGCGCGAAGAACGGGTCCATATGCGCTGTTTCCGGATCGGGCATCAGCACCATGTCGGACTCGTTGATGGCCTTCCAGCCGCCAATCGAGGAGCCGTCGAACATGACGCCATCGGCGAACATGTCTTCGTCGACGCAGACGACGTCCATCGTCACGTGCTGCAGCTTGCCCTTGGGATCGGTAAAGCGCAGGTCGACGAACTTGACGTCGTTGTCCTTGATTTGCTTCAGAATATCGCTTGCAGTCGTCATTTGCCGTTATTCCCTGTGTGAGATGACGAGGTTTGAAAAGAACCGGGCCGGACGGCCCGTGATGTCAGATGGCGTCGAGGCCGGTTTCGCCCGTGCGAATTCGGATGACTTCTTCCACATTGGAAACGAAAATCTTTCCGTCACCAATGCGGCCGGTTTGCGCGGCGTTGCGGATCGCCTCGATGACGGCCTCCGCGTTTTCATCCGCCAGCACGACTTCGACCTTAACCTTCGGCAGGAAGTCCACCACGTATTCCGCGCCGCGATACAGCTCCGTGTGACCCTTCTGCCGCCCGAAGCCCTTGGCTTCTGTGACGGTGATACCCTGCAGGCCGACTTCCTGAAGGGCTTCCTTCACTTCGTCGAGCTTGAAGGGCTTAATGATCGCTTCGATCTTTTTCATGAGAAAATGTCTCTCCGCTTCTCCCTTGAAAGCAGGATCATGCCCGCTCGCTCTGAATATGCACGTTGCATGCCAGTTTTTCTGCGAAAATCTGTCAGAACGACAAAAAATCTGCTGCCGGCGGGCCGAATGCGGGATTTCCATGCCTTCGGCGGGGCGCAATCTGCCTATTTTTTGTAATTTTCGATCGAAAGATGTCCGTCTCTAGTGGCAGCGCCAACCCGGTGCGCTCGCAAAGCTCGTTATTTGAGCACTAAATATGTGCAAATGCAGAATTTATGAGCAAACTATCGCCGGGATCGAACTCTTGCTTCACGCGCTCGGGCATGGATAAGTCTGGGAATGCGCTTAGAACTTCAGCACGTCCTGGTCACGCCCTCCGAAATGACGACGATCGATCGGGCGGCTGCGCAATCCGGCATCGATAGCTTCGCTCTGATGCGCAACGCCGGGCTGGCGGTGACGGCGGCGGCCCTGCGATATTTCCCGGATGCCCGCCGCTTCGCCGTGCTCTGCGGCCCGGGCAACAATGGCGGCGATGGCTATGTTGCAGCCCGCGGTCTCGCCGAAAGTGGGGCGGATGTCGCGGTGTTCGTCCTCGCCGATCCCGCCAGGCTTCAAGGCGATGCAGCGCGGGCCTGGTCCGACTGGAGTGGTCCTGCCGCGCCAATCTCTGCATTCGAACCACAGGCTGGCGATGTCGTCATCGATGCGCTCTTTGGGGCTGGCTTGTCACGCGACCTCCCGGACGACGTCGTTCACCTTATAGAACGGGTCAATGCCAGCGGCGTCCCGGTCGTCGCCATCGATCTGCCGAGCGGCATCGACGGCCGGACCGGCGAGATCCGGGGCGCCGCCTTTGCCGCCCGCCACACCGTCACGTTCATGGCGCCAAAGCCCGGTCATTGGCTTCTGCCCGGGCGATCCCTCTGCGGCACACTCGAGGTATTCGACATCGGCATTCCCCAGCGCATCGTGCGCGCCGGCGCAGGTTCGCTGCGCCTCAACGCACCGTCCGTCTGGGCGGACTGGGCGGCCGAACTTGCGGCGTCGACGCACAAGTTCAAGCGGGGCCATCTCGTCGTCTTCTCGGGCGATCGTCAGGCCACGGGCGCGGCGCGCCTTTCGGCGGCGGCGGGCCTTGCTGCCGGCGCAGGCCTGGTCACCGTTGCCACGGGCAAGGCGGCGCTCGGCATCAATGCATCGCAATTGACAGCGGTGATGGTGAAGGAAGTCGATGGCAAGCGTGACCTTACCAAATGGCTGCAGGACCAGCGCCTGGGTAGCTTCGTCCTTGGGCCGGGTTTCGGCATCGGCAAGAAGGCGAGGGACTTTGCGCTTGCGCTCTGCGATCGCTCTCTGGTGCTCGACGCCGACGGCATCACATCGTTCCAGGCGAACCCCGGCGAACTCTTCGCGGCTCTGGCGAGAGCTGGAGGCCAGATGGTCATGACGCCGCACGAAGGCGAGTTCGCCCGCCTCTTTCCCGAGATTGCCGGTGATGACGGGCTTTCGAAGATCGAGAAGGCACAGGCCGCGGCGCGGGCGAGCCATGCGGTAATCGTCTACAAGGGCGCCGACACGGTCGTTGCCGCACCGGACGGACGGGCCGTCGTCAATAACAATGCGCCGCCGTGGCTGGCGACCGCTGGATCGGGAGACGTTCTTGCCGGCATCGTCGGTGCGCACCTGGCGCAGGGGATGCCGGCCTTCGAGGCGGCGGCCGCCGCGGTCTGGCGCCATGGCGCGGCCGGCACACAGGCGGGGCGGGGCTTGACCGCCGAAACGCTGATCGGCGCGATACCGCCGATCACTTGATCGAAACTCGCGAACCGACAAGCCACCTCTCTTGAGGCGCCACTCGCCGTGTCCGGCTCAGATGCACTGTCAGCCGCGCGTGCCCTTGGCGATCGGCTCCTGGTAGGTGAAGCCCAAGTCCCAGGGGAAATAGATCCAGGTGTCCTGGCTGACCTCGGTCACGAAGGTATCGACGAGCGGGCGGCCTTTCGGCTTGGCGTAGACGGCAGCAAAATGCGCCTTCGGCAGCATGGCGCGCACCTCTGCTGCGGTCTTGCCGGTGTCGGTCAGGTCGTCGACGATCAGCACGCCTTCGCCGCCGTCCTTGGTGATTTCAGGCGTGATGCCCTTCAGCACCTTCATCTGCCCCTGCGTGTCGTAGTCATGGTAGGAGGCGACGCAGACGGTTTCGATCATCCGGATATTGAGTTCGCGCGAAATGATCGCAGCCGGAACCAGGCCGCCACGGGTGATGCAAACCATGGCACGCCATTCCTGGCCGTTGTCGGCCAGCCGCCAGGCAAGCGCCCGGGCATCGCGGTGGAACTGGTCCCAGGAAACGGGAAAGGCTTTATCGGGCAGCGACATGGGTGGGCTCCGGCTTGTCTGAACGAGGGTAAGGCGAAGCGTCCGGCAGATCGGGCAGGCGGGAACGCGTCATCCTGATTTGCCCACATGCAATAACGGCATTGAGGCCCCAAGTGCAAGGGCTTCGCACTATCCCTTTGCCCGCGCGGCGGCGATTGCCTGGATCATTGCCTGGACATCGGCCTCCGCTGCAGCAAGCGCTTCCGGATCGCGGGCCCGCACCACGATATCCGTCGAGAAGGTCTTGCCGTCGAACTTCGGGTAGGAGCCGATGCTCGTCTCCGGATGGTTCTTCTGCACCTCCGTCAGTGGGCTGCCGATATCGCCTTCGCCGAAGGGCGAGCGCACGGTTCGCGAGAGCAGGGGCGAACCGACATTCAGACCAGGCAGCAGAGTGTCGAGCATAGCCTGGAAGACCTGCGGCACGCCGGCCATGACATGCACGTTGCCGATGGCGAAACCCGGCGCCGTCGATACCGGGTTCGGGATGTGACGCGCGCCGAGCGGCATGCGCGCCATGCGCTTGCGCGCGTCGGTAAACTCCATGCCCCGGCGTTCGTACATCGCGCCAAGCAGCGCCATCGCCTCCGGCTCGTAGACGCATTCGACGCCGAAGGCGCGAGACACGGCATCGGCCGTGATGTCGTCATGGGTCGGGCCGATGCCGCCGGACGTAAAGACGTAATCGTAGCGGCTGCGCACCGCATTGATCGCCTCGACGATCGCCGCCTCGTCGTCGGCGACGATGCGCACTTCCTTGAGGTCGATGCCGACCATGGTCATCATGTCGGCGAGGTGACCGATGTTCTTGTCCTTCGTTCGGCCCGACAGAAGTTCGTCGCCGATGGCGACCATGGCGGCTGTGACGATTGTTGTGCTGCTCATCGGTAATTCCATCTATTTAAGCTTATCGTTTAACAGTGAGTTGTTATTGTTCGAGAGATGAGAACAGTCTGTTTCCCGGATAGCTCCTGGCAGGCGGCCGCATTTTGATAAATCTTCCCGGCGGCAGTGATCAAGTGGGATCGCTTGAATCCAAAGGAGCATTTTATGGCCAAGGTTCTTGTTCTCTATTATTCGGCGTATGGACATATCGAAACCATGGCCTATGCCGTGGCCGAGGGTGCGAAATCGGCTGGCGCCGAAGTGGACGTGAAGCGCGTCCCCGAATTGGTGTCGGAGGAGGTTGCCAAGGCTTCGTACTACAAGCTCGACCAGGCCGCACCGGTCGCCAATGTCGAAGAGCTTGCCCAATACGACGCAATCATCTTCGGCGCCGGCACGCGCTTCGGCACGGTTGCCTCGCAGATGCGCAACTTCATCGATCAGACCGGCAGCCTGTGGGCCAAGGGCAAGCTCGTCGGCAAGGTCGGTTCGGTCTTCACGTCGTCTGCGACCCAGCACGGCGGTCAGGAGTCCACCATCCTCGGCTTCATTCCGACGCTGATGCATCACGGCATGGTGGTCGCCGGTCTACCCTATGCCTTCCAGGGCCAGATGGGTATCGACGAAATCAAGGGCGGCTCGCCCTATGGCGCCTCGACGATCACCGATGGCGACGGCTCGCGCCAGCCGTCCGAGGTCGAACTCCAGGCTGCCCGCTTCCAGGGCGCACACGTCGCCAAGATCGCCGCGAAGCTTTCGGCCTGATCAGTTCGACCTAATCGTTTCAAGAGCTTAGGCGGCGCCGCAAGGCGCCGCCTTTCTGTTTTGCGGCTAGCCATTCCGGGTGATTCGCGAATGTGGCAATTCGTACCACACTTGTGCTAAGATCCGCCGCGTTCGGCATTGAGTATGCCTTTGACGAGGAGGAATGCAGGGCTGTGCGGCAACGGCCCGCCGAGGACGGGAAACGTCTTTCGGATTACTGGGAGGGAAGTATGGCGCGGATTACTTACACCATCGTTCCTCATGACGGCGGATGGGCCTACAAGGCTGCCGACGCCTTTTCGGAACCCTTTCCTGACCGCGAAATGGCGCTTGCCGCCGCCAAGGCAGCCGCCGCCGAACAACAGGTCGGTGGTGACGACGAAGAGATCAGCTTCCAGGACGAACAGGGCAACTGGCACTTCGAACACACGGATGGCGGCGATCGACCCGAAGCGACCGTCGAGGACGGCTGAAACGGTCAAGGCGACCGGCTCACTGCGAACACATAGCGTTTAGTATTGCGTGCACACCACTTCTCCATGGAGGGTATTCGATGCACTACAGCGTTCAGATCTTCACCTGGACCCCGCGGCAGGGTGTCCACCAGGTCGGATCGGCAATCGAGGTGGACGCCCCCAATTCGAAGGCGGCAGCGGTCTCGCTTCTCGGCCTCAGGCTGGAAAACCAGGGATGCGCAACGAAGCTCGCCGTTCGCGTATGGCACGATGATGCCTACCAGGCCGAATGCGATTGTTATTACTACAATAGCTGAGCGGCCATTCTCGCCGGCGCAACGTCTCGCTCTCCTGCGAGAGTTGGGTGCGCGTCGCCTATTGAATCTTTAAAAACCGATTGCCTGGTGCGGGCGGCGGGGATCGAACCCGCACAGCCAAGGCCGAGGGATTTTAAGTCCCTTGCGTCTACCAGTTTCGCCACGCCCGCAATCGCCCCTAGATCAATCACTTGGGCTGCTGCGTCAAGGGGATGGGAACAGCTTTCCCGACCGTCCCGCAAAATCCGGTTGTAATCCCGGCATTTCCGGCCGGGGCAACAGCCCGGCAGGGAAATCGCGCTCTCGACCTTAGTCGGTTGGTGGCCTCCTTGGCCGGAGGAGCCGATGTGATCAGGCCTGCCGACGCACGGCAAACGCCCTATTTGGCAGGCCGAGTCGGCGTTCTATTCTACGTACCGCAGATTGTGGAGGAACTGAATCCTGCGTTTCGGGCAGTCGGTCGCCATGCTAAGTCGATTACATCGTAAAGTTGCAAGGCGAAGAAACGCCACGTTCATTGCTTCTGGATTGAGGGCCGTGGTTTCGGGCCGTCGCAGTCATCTACGGGTTGCCGTCGCCCTGATGAGCCTCGTCCGGCGCAAGGGACTTAAAACCCCTTGTCCGGCAAGTTCATGTCGACGCCGGTCGACTGCGCCCCGTCACAACGTTGGGTGAGACCGCCGTTGCTTGAGCTTAGTCCTTCAAGCCACGAACGAGCTCGGCCAGTCCTCCGAGGTCTTCAAGTTCGCGGAAGCGCGGGTGTTTCTCCGGCTTGTCATGGTGCTCGAACGACCAGGTCAGCGCATGGGGGACGTAGACACCCCAGCTGCCGGCATCGAGCGCTGGCACGATATCGGACTTCAGCGAATTGCCGACCATCAGGCTTTTCGGCGCGCCATCGCCGTGACGGCGGAAGATGCGGTCGTAGGTGGCGGCGTTCTTGTCGCTGACGATCTCGACGGCGTCGAAATAGTCGCCGAGGCCGGAGGCGGCGAGCTTGCGCTCCTGGTCGAAAAGGTCGCCCTTGGTGATCATGACAAGACGAAAATGGCCATGAAGCGCGTCGAGGGTTTCTTTGACATGCGGCAGCGGTTCGACCGGATGCACGAGCATGTCGCGCCCGGCCGAGAGGATCTCGGCAATGACGGAGGAGGGCACCTTGCCGTCGGTGACGTCGACGGCGGTTTCGACCATGGAGAGCACGAAGCCCTTGATGCCGAAGCCGTAGAGGCCGAGGTTGCGCTTCTCTGCGGCAAGCAGCCGGTCGGAGAGGTGTTCGGTGTCGGTGTGGGCACTCAGGAGTTCGGCGAAGCGCGCTTCCGTCAGCCGGAAGAACTGCTCGTTCTGCCAGAGTGTATCGTCGGCGTCGAAGCCGACGGTCGTCACTGCATGGGGCATGGTGTTATGGTCCGGCAATCTTGAACGGTTGGTCGACGCTGGCGCTTTTGCCGCTGTTGACGTCATTGAAATGGAAGCGCAGCACATAGTCGCCGGCCGGTGCGCCGGAGACGTCGATGGTCAGCGTCGAATAGATTTCCTGGTTTCTGAGGTGGCCGGTGAAGGTGAAATCACCGAACGCCTTCTGGCCTGCGAGCACGTCGCCCTTCGGGTTGAGAATATCAAAATCCACGGTGAAGTGGCTTTCGAGCTGGCCCTTCGTTGCCGACTCCTTCCAGGTGAGGCCGATCGGCTCGATATAGGAGATCAACGACTCTCCCTCCTTGAAGACCGAGCCCTCACGCGGGTCATACATGGCGTAGCCGGCCGGTGCCTTGGTCACGAAAACCGCCCTACCGATCGCCAGCGGCAGCGTTTGCGAGAAATCGCTCATCGCCTGGCGCAGCAGGTCATGGGCCTTCGCCGCGTCGCCGGAAGCCGCGAGCTTCTCGGCTTGGGCGGCCGCTTCGGCAAGCGGGCCTGCCTGTACGGCGAGACCGGTCGAAAGCGCCGCTGCGGCGGTCAGCAACGCCAGAAGCCCCATATGTTTCACCATGACGTTCCCCCATCGCCGGTTCCGACCGACTTTCGGCATCTGCTGCACCAAGTCAAGACGATAGGGCCGGCGCGCGAATGGTCAATGCTTCCAGAAGACCGGCGTCAGGATTACCAGCACGGTCAGCACTTCGAGACGACCGAGCAGCATCATCAACGACAGCAGATAGAGTTCGGGATCGCCGAGCGTCGAGAAGTTGCCGGCCGGCCCGATGATCGGCCCGAGGCCCGGGCCGACATTGGAGAGGCAGGTGATGACCGCCGAAGTCGCGGTGACCAGATCGTAGCCGAGCGCGCCCATGGCGAGACTGCCGAGCACCCACAGTAGAATGTAGGTGATGAAGAACAGGAAGATGGAACGTTGCGTGTCCGCGTCGACGGCGTTGCCGCCATAGCGCACCGCATAGATCGCATTGGGGTAGACGAGTTTGTTCAGTCCCGAACGGATCGCGTTGAAGAGCACGATGAAGCGATAGGCCTTGATACCGCCGGCGGTCGATCCGGAACATCCGCCCATGAAGGTGGCGATAAAGGCGGCGATGACGACGAACGGTCCCCAGAGGCTGTAGTCCTGGCTGGCATAGCCGCTGGTCGAGAGGATCGAGGTGATGTTGAAGAAGGAATGCGCCAGCGCCAGGTGGAATTCCACGCCATTGGCAAGCCGGTGGTAGACGGCGACGGCGATCGAGAATGCAGAGAGATAGCCGAGGAACACGATGATTTGCGGGTCGCGCAGCGCGTCGAGTCTTCCGCGCGCGACGAGCACGATCAGGATCGAAAAGGGCAGGCTGCAGAGCGCCATGAAGAAGGTGGCGGTCCAGAGCAGCGGTATGCTGCCGAAATAGGCGAAGGATGCGTCATGGGTGGAGAACCCGCCGGTCGCCACCGTCGACATCGCGTGGTTGATCGCATCGAAGCGGTTCATGCCGGTGAGGAAGTAACCGATCGTGCATAGCAGGGTGATGACGACGTAGATCGCCAGGAAGGCGCGGCTGAAGCTGGCGAGCCGGGCAAAGGGTTTGTCGCCGGTGTCGGAGGACTCCATCTTGAAGAACGACATGCCGCCCACCCTGAGATAAGGGATGATGAACAGCCCGAGCACGACGATGCCGATGCCGCCAAGCCAGCAGAGCAGTGAACGCCAGACGAGAAGCCCCGGCGGCGCATCGTCGAGACCGACGATCACGGTTGCGCCTGTCGTGGTGATTGCCGACACGGATTCGAACAGCGCCTGAGCAAAGTCGAGCTTCATGGACGACAGCCAGAGTGGGATCGCGCCGACCACGGAAAACACAGCCCAGAGCATGTTGACGAGGACGAAGCCGAACTTCTTCGAAAACGGCGGCGGCCCCATGCGCGTGGCCATGAAGGTCGCCAGCGAAAGGCCGCCGACCATGAAGGACGAGGCGGCAAAAATCTGCCAGTCCGGGTGTCCGTAATAGAGGTCGACCATCGCCGGCACCAGCATGGCGCAGGCAAGATAAATGCCGAGGATCGCCGAGATGTGCACGGCATGCCGGATGAGGGTTGCGTTCAAGCGTTCATTTCCTGGAAATCAATGCGGCATACCGGCCGGACAGGTGCTGCCCATTTTCAACGCCGGCCCGATTCGAGTCAAAGCCATGGCTTCGGGCGTTGTGATGTGCAATAGCGACGGCCAGCGACCAACTCAACGGAAGACCGTACGTGATGAAGCAGGATGTCGAAACCGCAACCGAAGCCTTGCGGGAGATCTTCCCGCCGACGCCGCTGCAGCTCAACGAGCACTTGAGCGCACGCTATGGCGCCAACATCTACCTCAAGCGCGAGGATCTTTCGCCGGTTCGCTCCTACAAGATCCGCGGCGCCTTCAATTTCTTCCGCAAGGCGATCGGCGCCGGCGCTTCGGGCAAGACCTTCGTCTGCGCCTCGGCCGGCAACCATGCCCAGGGCTTCGCTTTCGTCTGCCGTCATTTCGGCGTGCCGGGTGTCGTCTTCATGCCGGTGACGACGCCGCAGCAGAAGATCGACAAGACTAGGATGTTCGGCGGCGAATTCATCACCATCAAGCTGGTCGGCGATATCTTCGACCAGTGCTACAAGGCGGCCCGCGACCACGTGGACGCGATCGGCGGCGTCATGGTGCCGCCTTTCGATCACGCCGACATCATCGAGGGGCAGGCAAGTGTTGCGGCGGAAATTGCCTGGCAGTTGCCGGAGGGCGTAGTGCCCGATCTCGTCGTGCTGCCGGTCGGCGGTGGCGGACTTGCCGCGGGCGTCACCGGCTACCTCAAGGATAAGGTCGCGGCTGATCACTTCGTGTTCTGCGAACCGGTCGGCGCGCCCAGCCTGCGCGAAAGCCTGGAAACCGGCAGCGTGGTGACCCTCGACCAGGTCGACAACTTCGTCGACGGTGCCGCTGTCGGGCGGATCGGCGATCTGAACTTTGCAGCACTTCGGCGTTTCTCGCCCGACCAGGTCATGCTCCTGGCGGAGAATGCCATCTGCCTGACGATCGTGGACATGCTGAATGTCGAAGGCGTCGTGCTCGAGCCGGCTGGCGCCCTTTCGATCTCGGCGCTGGAAATGCTGGGGCCCGAAAAGCTTGCCGGCAAGACGGTGGTCGCCGTCGTTTCCGGCGGCAATTTCGATTTCGAGCGCCTGCCCGACGTCAAGGAGCGCGCGATGCGCCATGCCGGCCTCAAGAAGTACTTTATCCTGCGCATGGCGCAGCGACCGGGGGCCCTTCGCGATTTCCTCAATCTGCTCGGTGACGAGGACGACATCTCGCGCTTCGAATATCTGAAGAAGTCGGCCCGCAACTTCGGCTCCATCCTGATCGGCATCGAGACCAAACATGCCGAGAACTTCCCGGTGCTGAAGGCCCGCTTCGACGCCGCCGGGCTTCGCTACCAGGACATCACCGAGAACGAGATCCTCTCCAATCTGATCATCTGATGAGGATGAGGACGTCGCGGTCGATTATCGGCACTTAGGCTTTGACAGTATCGGCCGCGGCGTCTAAGTCTTGGGCATGGCATCGTTTTTCTCGAAATTTTTCGGCCGTTCCGGCAACTCCGAAGACCAGGCGCAGGCAGCGCCGGGGAAATCCGAGGCCTATGCGGATTGCACCATCCGCGCCACGCCGATGCGCGAGGGCTCGCAGTTTCGTCTGGCCGGCAATATCGAGAAGGCCTCGGCCGAAGGTGGGACCAAGGTCCGCAGCTTCATCCGTGCCGATCTCTTCACGTCCGAGCAGGATGCGATCGACGCGGCGCTGCGCAAGGGGCGCCAGATCATCGATCAGACCGGCCCGTCGCTGTTTTCCGACGACGCCCCGTCGCGCCAGGTGTGAGCCTCCGCGGCTCTTCAAGATAATGTAAAATAAACAGAGACTTACCAGGCGCAGCTCATACCCTGCGTCAGGAACGCTGAGGATTTCTGCCGGCGATTTGCGCGGCCGGATCGACCACGCGCCAGGCGCGTGGGCCGCCGCAAGCGGCAACCCACGCCCGATCGGCTGCGGCTCAGAGCTTGATCCGGAAGCGTGCGAAGCCCTCGGCGGCGTCACCGGCATCCTCGATCGTCACGCCCTTGACCTGCGCCAGGAACTGCCGCGCCTTCGGACCGCTGTCGAAGGTGACGCTCGTGCCGGCGAGCGGCACGAAGGTCCAGTTGGCGTCGGCCGACGGGTTGATCGTGCCCTGATCGATGATGTAGCGGACCACGACGTCGCGGTTGGTGTCCGGGGCGACGAAGATCACCCTGTCGGCGGTGATGTCGGGGAAGTTGCCGCCGCCGCCGGCGCGGTAGTTGTTGGTGGCCACGACGAATTTCTGCGCCGGATCAATTGCTTGCCCGTTGAATTGCAGGTTCTTGATGCGGTTCGAGGCGGCGTTGATGGTGTTGCCATCCTTGTCGAACTTCGGCGGCACGGAAAGATCGATCTGATAGGTGACCCCGTCGATGACGTCGAAGTTGTAGGACGGGAAGCCGCCGTTGATCAGCGGTGCGTCCGAAGCGCCCGGTTTGACCTCGTTGAAGATGCCGGCCGACATCTCCAGCCAGTTGCGCACCTGTTCGCCTGATATGACCACGGCCTGGACGGTGTTCGGATAGAGATAGAGGTCCGCGACGTTCTTGATGGCGATGTCGCCGGCCGGAACGTCCGTGTAGTAATCGGCGCCGCCACGGCCACCGGCCTTGAAGGGAGCGGCGGCCGAAAGCACAGGCAGGTCGCGGTGCTCGGTGTCCTTCAGCATGTCCTTGATGTACCAGGTCTGCGCCTGGCTGACGATCTGCACCGATGGATCGTCGGCAACCAGGGCGAAGTAGGAGTAGAGCGGCGCACTGGTCTTGCCGACTGGCGTGCGCACATATGCAAGCGTCGCCTCGTGGTCCTTCTGCGCGGCAGCCAGAACTTCCTTTCTGTCGGCGACTTCGGCCACGACTTTCTTTTCGACGCGGCGATAGATCGGCCGCGCTTCGCTCGTCGAGCTGACGACGCGCCAGGCGCCGCCTTCGCGCTCGATGAGCAGGTCGATCAGGCCGAGATGCGAGCCCCAGAAGCCGCCCATGACGCCGGGCTTGCCGGAGATCAGCCCCTTCTTGTTGTCGACGCCGGAGAGGCCGTCGAACTTCGGTCCTGGGAAATCCAGGTGGCTGTGGCCGGTAACGATCGCGTCGATGCCTTCGATTGCGGCCAGCGGCACGGAGGCGTTCTCGAGGTTTTCCGCATAGGCCTCCTGGCCGATGCCGGAGTGGGAGAGCGCCACCACGATGTCGGCGCCTTCCTCGCGCATCTGCGGCACCCAGGCTTCGGCCGCCTTGACGATGTCGCGGGCATTGGCCTTGCCCTCCAGATGCTTGGCGTCCCAGGTCATGATCTGCGGCGGAACGAAGCCGATGAGGCCGATGCGGATCTCGTGCTCCTGGCCAGAGCCGTCCTTCACCTTGCGGTCGAGAATGACGTAGGGCTTCAGGAACAACTCGTCCTGGCGGGCATTGGCGGCAAGTGCCCCTTTCGTCAGGTTGGCGCAGACGAGCGGGAAGTTGGCGCCGTTGAGCGCCTTGAACATGAAGTCGAGGCCGTAGTTGAACTCATGGTTGCCGAGCGTGCCGCAGTCATAGCCGAGCACGTTCATGGCGGCGATAACAGGGTGGATGTCGCCGTCCTTTATACCGCGTTGATAGGCGATGTAGTCGCCCATCGGATTGCCCTGCAGGAAGTCGCCGTTATCCACGAGGATCGAATTCGTCGCTTCGGCGCGGATGGCGTCGATGATAGAAGCCGTGCGCGCAAGGCCGACGGTGTCGTTCGGCTTGTCGCCGTAATAGTCGTAGGGGAACACGTGGACGTGCAGGTCCGTCGTTTCCATGATCCTGAGATGCGCCTGGTTGGCGGCGGCCCGAACCGAGAATGGATGCAACATGACGAGCGCCGAGGAAGCTGCGGCCCCCGCAAGAAGCGAGCGGCGCGTGAGGTGAAGCGGGGATGTCATCGATGTCATGCGGTCCTCCATTTATCAAGAATACGGGTCGTCATGTAAAAAAGGGATGCAATCGGGAGTTTTGTTCGCCGGAAGGCGAACGACGGTGGGTTGGCGGCGACTATGCCGGAAAGCCGACGTTTCCGAAAGCGGCAGATTTTCGCACCTCAAGGTCGAGCGAGAGCGGATACCTGGTAAAGTTTTCTTCAAGTTTCCTGGTTAACGGTGCTCCAGGAAACGGAACTTTCTCAAGCACATGCCAAACGCCAACCTTCTTCTTTTCGTCGGCGAGGCGCTGGTCTACGTCACGGCGATGATCGGGCTGCTGCACCTTCGCGCCCGGTTGGGGCTCGGTGTGTTCGTCGCCGCGCTCGGGGTGATGCATTTCATCGAGACCTATCTCGCAGCGGTCTTCTATGTGCAGTTGCCTTTCGGCGTGATTTCGCCCGGCTCGGCGGTCCTGTTTTCCGGCAAGCTGATGATGATTCTCCTTCTCTATGTGAAGGAGGACGCGGCAACGGTGCGCCAGCCGATCTATGGTCTGCTCGCCGGCAATTTCCTGACCGTGGCGCTCAGCCTTCTTCTGCGCCAGCACGATACGGTGTCGATCGTGGCGGAGCGCTCCGCCGACCTCGCCTTCATCGACGAGATGGGATGGCTGATGGTCTGGGGAACGACGATCCTCTACTTCGATTCGCTGATGATCATCCTGCTTTACGAGCGCCTGGGGCGGTGGCTGCGTCACTTCGTGACCGTCCGCTTCCTCATCTGCGGCGTCGTGGTGCTGACCTTCGACCAGGCCGCCTTCTATGCGGCGTTGCGCTGGTGGAACGGCGCGCCGGCCGAGGTGTTCTGGGGCGGATGGATGGCGAAGATGCTGGCGGCGCCCTTCTATGCCATTGCCGTCGGCCTTTATCTCAACCTCTCGCGCCATCCGTCGCTGGCGATGTCGGACCGGCCGCTTGGCGACATCTTCAACACGCTGACCTTCCGTGAACGCTACGAGGATCTGCTGTCGCGCTCCGGGCAGGACACGCTGACGGGCTCGCTCGACCGCAGCCGGTTCGAGATCGAGGCACCCGAGATGCTGCGCGCGGCGAGCGCCGAAAATGCAGCGGTGACGCTGATGATCATCGACGTCGACCACTTCAAGGGCGTCAACGATCGCTTCGGTCATCTCGAAGGGGACCGGGTGCTGCAGCGGCTGGTGGAGACGGTGAAATCGAAGTTGCGCCCGGTCGACCGGCTGTTTCGTTATGGCGGCGAGGAATTCGTGATCCTGTGTCCGGCAATGGCGCATGCCGACGCCCTGCGGCGCGCGGAAGAGATTCGGCTCTCGATCTCCGATCAGATCGCGACGCCGGACGGGCAGGCGGTGACGGCGAGCATAGGGCTTTCGTCGTCACCTGCCGATGGTGCCTCGGTCGAGGATCTGCTGACCCAGGCCGACCTGAGGCTCTATGCCGCCAAGGGACGCGGGCGCAATTGCGTCGTCGGCCGATAGGTCATCTCGAAGCTTCAGATGCCGACATTCGGCCGGTCGATGATTTCGCGCAGCGAGAAGCTGGAATTGATCTTCACCACGTGGGGCAGGGCCGAAAGCCAGTCGCGGTGAATGCGCTCATAGTCCTGCAGATCCTTGGCCGCGACCCGCAGGATATAGTCGTACTCCCCGGACATCAGGTAGCAGACAAGCACGTTCGGACAGAGCTTTACCGCTGCCTCGAATTCGGCGAGCGTCTTTGCGAACTGGCCGGAGAGCGAAATATGCACGATGACCATGATCTGGTAGTCGAGCGCCTTATGGGCGATCCGGGCATGATAGCCGGCGATGGTTCCGGATTTTTCCAGGATGTCGAGCCGCCGAGAACAGGCGGACGGAGAGAGTCCGACCTTGGCCGCCAGATCGGCATTCGAGATCCGGCCGTTCTGCTGAAGAATGCGCAGAATCGCATGATCGATGGCATCAAGTTCGCTCATTCGTGATTTCCCTCAATCCTGCGCTTGTTGTCGCAACATTCTTCGAAATCATTGCGCGGGGGCTCTCGTCTTTGCAAGGACATTCGATTGTCAGCGTGTTTTGCTGATTGCCTCGTCAAAAGCGGCGCAAAGCCCATTACAGGAGAGGAACGCTAGGATGCGTGTCGGTTGCCCGAAGGAAATCAAAAACCATGAATATCGTGTCGGCCTGACGCCCGGCTCGGTGCGTGAATATATTGCCCATGGCCACGAGGTAATCGTGGAGACCAAGGCCGGGGCAGGGATCGGCGCGGATGACGATGCCTATCGTGCCGCTGGCGCGAAGATCGTCGCGACGGCAAAGGACGTGTTCGAAAGGTCGGACATGATCGTCAAGGTCAAGGAGCCGCAGCCCTCCGAATGGGCGCAGCTGCGTGAAGGCCAAATTCTCTATACCTATCTGCATCTTGCGCCCGATCCGGAACAGACCAAGGGTCTGTTGAATTCCGGCGTCACGGCGATTGCCTATGAAACCGTCACCGACGATCGCGGCGGCCTTCCGCTGCTCGCGCCGATGTCCGAAGTTGCGGGGCGCCTGGCGATCCAGGCGGGTGCCACCTCGCTGCAAAAAGCCAATGGTGGCCGCGGCATCCTGCTTGGCGGCGTGCCGGGCGTGCTGCCGGCCAAGGTTACCGTCATCGGTGGTGGTGTCGTCGGCCTGCATGCCGCGCGCATGGCGGCTGGTCTCGGCGCCGATGTCTCTATCCTTGATCGTTCGATCCCGCGTCTGCGGCAACTCGACGATCTCTTTGCCGGCCGCGTGCACACGCGCTATTCGACCATCGACGCGCTGGAAGAGGAAGTCTTCTCCGCCGATCTGGTCATCGGCGCCGTGCTGATCCCGGGTGCTGCGGCGCCGAAGCTTGTGACCCGCGAAATGCTGACCGGCATGAAGAAGGGTGCCGTCATCGTCGACGTCGCCATCGACCAGGGCGGCTGCTTCGAAACCTCGCATGCCACCACGCACTCTGACCCGACTTATGAGGTCGACGGCATCGTGCATTATTGCGTTGCGAACATGCCGGGCGCCGTACCGGTGACCTCGGCGCATGCGCTCAACAACGCCACGCTGCACTATGGCCTGCAGCTTGCCGACAAGGGGCTGAAGGCGATTGCCGAAGACCGGCATCTGCGCGCCGGCCTTAACGTTCACCGTGGTCGCGTCACCAACGCGCCTGTCGCCGAAGCGCTCGGCTATGATGCCTATGCGCCCGAGGCGGTGCTGAACGTCGCCTGACGGAATGACCAATCGGCCCGGCGGCGATGCCGGGCCGATTGCCACGAAGGTGTCAGGCGGAGACGATCCGACACTGGTAGCAGTTGTACCTGGTCGAGCGCACATGGACGGCTGAAATGTCGGGTCGTGCCAGCAGTTCATTCGCTCGCGTTTCAAGCTGTTCCCTGGCGATGACGTCACCGGTCCCGTAGACGATCCGTTCGTCGGGGCCGTAGCCGCGCAGGAGATAGCTGTCACGCGAGCTCAGGATCGGCGGCAAGGTTTCGCCATCATGCGCCGGGCAGGCCTCGGCGTGCATGAATACCGGGCCGGTTTCCGCGTAAGGCTGCAAGGTCGAAAACGGTCGAAGCGCGAAGATCAAATAGGGCGCGCCGGCCTCGACATAATCCAGGCAATGACGGCAAGGTACGCCGCCGCCGTCGGAGATCTGTCGCTCCGGCGCATTGCCATAAGCGTCCAGCCCGCCCTCTCTTATCCGGCGGGCTTCCGCGTCAGACATCGGAAAATAGCGCAGCGGCATGGTGTATCTCCTTGATCGACTTATATTGTTCGATCAGGAGATTGCACCGGCTGCAGCCATCAGGACACCCGGAACTTGCCGGATGGTGTTCGTCAGAGGTTTTTCGCCAGGCTCAGAAGTTCGGCATCGGTCAAAGGAGAGACCGTGGCCTCGCGGGTTGCGACCGGCGAGAAGCCGAACTGCTGGTAGAGCTGCAGCGCGCGCGGGTGGTCGAGATTGTTGGTGGTCACCTTCAGCTTGCTCGGGTTCAGCGCCCAGGCGGCAAACAGCGTCTGCAGCAGGAACCATTTGCCGAGCCCAAGGCCAAGCGCGTGTTCCATCAGCCCGAAATGGACGAGCTCGACCACGTCGTCGTCGCCCTGATGCAATTCGAAGAAGCCGGCAGGTGCGCCGTTAACGTAAAGAACCGTCACGCTCGTTCGCTTGTCGCCAAGCAGCGCTGCCAGATCCTCGTCGCTCATCCGCAGCCGTTCGGTCCAATGCCAGCGGCGGCCGACGCGCAGATAGAGAAACCGATAGTAGCCGAGCGGAATGTCGGAGACGCGCAGGATTGCAGTCTGGATATTGACCGGCATCGGCAGGCTCTGCTTCGGCGGAGCGGTCATTTCGAGTTCGGTAACGTGCGCCGTCAGTGAGGCGAGTTTCGGAGGGCGCATGGCGTCACTCACGACCGGTGACGACGGTGGTGTCGGCACGTCCACCCCATTCCGACCAGGAGCCGTCATAGAGCGTGTTGTCGGTGTGGCCGAGCGATTGCAGCGCCAGCGTGATGATAGCCGCGGTCACGCCCGAGCCGCAGGTCGTGACCACGGGCTTCGAAAGGTCGACGCCGGCGTCCGCAAAGGTCTGGCGCAAGGCGGCGAGATCCTTAAGCTTGCCGTTTTCCGAAAAGACACCGGACGGAAGGCTATGGGCGCCGGGCATGTGACCGGAACGTAGGCCGGCGCGCGGCTCGGCCTCCTCGCCATAGAAGCGGGCAGCGCCACGAGCATCGGCGATCTGGACGGCGCCGTTGGCAACGATCTCCTTCATTCCGGCCAGGGAGGTGACGGCGGCCGGCGTAAAGCTCGGCTTGAACGTGGCCGGCCTAGGCGAGGGCACTTCGGTCGTGACGGGGCGGCCTTCCCGGTGCCAGCCGTCCATGCCGCCATCGAGCACGTAGACGTTCCTGGCCCCCATGATGCGCAGCTCCCACCAGACGCGCGGCGCCGTCATGATGCCCGGGCCGTCATAGACGACGATCGTGTCCGTCTCGCTGACGCCGAGCGCGCCCACCGCTTCAGCAAAGGCTTCCGGCGAAGGCAGCGTATGCGGCAGGCCGCTCGTATGGTCGGCAATGGCGTCCTGGTCGAAGAAGACAGCACCGGGAATGTGCCCGGCGTCGTATTCCGCCTTCGGGTTGCGCTTCTGTGCCGGCAGGTACCACGACGCGTCGAGGATCCGGATCGAGGGATCGCCGAGGCGCTCCTGCAGCCAATCGGCGGAAACGACAAAGGCGCTCTTGTTGTTGGTCACGGTCGCAACTCCTTACTCAAACTGATGCACGGTCTTCGGGCGCGCCGAAGCGGATACGGAACCGACGGTTCTCCTTACCCTTTTTCTCGATCTTGGCGATGTGGATGGCGCCGACTTCCTGCGTTTCGGATACATGCGTGCCGCCGCAGGGCTGGCTGTCGACCGCCGAGTTCTCACCGATGCAGACAAGGCTGACGCGTCCGAGCCCCATCGGCGGGCGAACATTCTTGGATTTGACGATGCCGGGATTGGAGGCCAACTCGTCGTCGGTGATCCATTGCACGTAGACGGGGTGGTTTTCTTCGACCAGTTTCATCAGCGCCGCCGTGACTTCGTCCCGGTCGATCGTCTCGCTCATGTCGAAATCGACACGGCTCTCGTCCTCGCCGACCGAGGCGCCCGTGATTGGGAAGGGGCAGACGACCGAAAGCAGGTGGCAGGCGGTGTGCATACGCATCAGGCGGTAGCGGCGCGGCCAGTCGATATGGAGAACGAGCTTCTCGCCGACTTCAGGCACCGGCTGCTCTGCGGCCGGGACGTGAATGATGATGTCCTTCGTTTCGCCGTGGCGCGCGACCGCGATGTCGATCCGGCTGCCGTCGGCGCGCTCCAGGAAGCCCGTGTCGCCGGGTTGGCCGCCGGACGTGGCATAGAAGCAGGTCTGATCAAGCTCGATCCCGCCATCTTCGAGGATTCCGGTGACGCTCGCCTCGCAGGTCGAGAGGTAGAAATCGTCACGGAAGAGGGCAGTCACGGTCCTGGGCATCGCATTCCTATCCAACTGATTCGTATGGCACAGCAATGTTGGAAGCCGTCTTCAACCACGTCGGCACCGGCAGCCCCTTGGAGGCGAGGAAGTCCGGATTGAAAAGCTTCGACTGATAGCGGTTACCATAGTCGCACAGGATCGTCACGATCGTATGTCCCGGTCCGAGGTCCTTGGCGAGCCGCACCGCACCGGCAATGTTGATGCCCGTGGAACCACCGACGCAGATGCCTTCCTTTTCGATCAGATCGAAGACGTAGGGCACCGCTTCCGAATCGGGAATCTGGTAGGAGAAGTCGGGCGTGAAGCCTTCGAGGTTGGCCGTGATTCGGCCCTGGCCGATGCCCTCGGTGATCGAGCTTCCCTCGGATTTCAATTCGCCATTGGCGTAGAAATTGTAGAGGGCGGCGCCTTGCGGATCCGCCAGGCCGATCTTGACCGCGGGGTTCTTGGCTCTGAGGCCCTGGGCGACGCCGGCCAGCGTGCCGCCGGAGCCAACGGCGCAGATGAAGCCGTCGACCTTGCCGTCCGTGTCGCGCCAGATCTCCGGCGCAGTCGTTTCCACGTGCGCATCGCGGTTGGCGACGTTGTCGAACTGGTTCGCCCAGATCGCCCCGTTCGGCTCGGTCTTGGCCAGTTGCTCGGCAAGCCGGCCGGAGATCTTCACGTAGTTGTTGGGGTTCTTGTAGGGAACAGCCGGCACTTCGACCAGTTCGGCGCCGAGCAGTCGCAGCGCGTCCTTCTTTTCCTGGCTCTGGGTTTCCGGGATGACGATGACGGTGCGATAGCCGAGCGCCTGGCCGACCAGCGCCAGGCCGATGCCGGTATTACCGGCCGTGCCTTCGACGATGACGCCGCCCGGACGCAGCTGGCCGGTGCGTTCCGCATGGCGAATGATCCAGAGCGCCGCGCGGTCCTTGACCGATTGTCCGGGGTTCAGAAACTCGGCCTTGCCGAGGATCTCGCAGCCTGTCGCCTCGGACACGGATTTCAACCGGATCAAAGGCGTGTTTCCGATTGCTTCGAGCACCGACGGGAGAATGGCCATTTGCAGAACCTCGTGTTGGAGGACAGGCACCGCGGCAAGGCGGCGCGTACCAGGTAAGAACGAACGGCGGCCGGCGAATATCGACAACGTTTCCGGACCGCCGAAATGTTGGCGTGTTTTCGGCTCAGCCTGCACTTCAGGCAAGAAATAGCGTTTCGTCACCGCTCTGTCCCGAACAAAAATCGTCTCCAGGGCATCGGAGAGCCGGCGGCAAGGAGCGCTGACGCGATGAAGGGCCGGGCAAGTCATTTTTCGCCCACAGAAGGAGATGCGTACGTGTTTCCCGGCGCGTGCCGAGGAGTGAGTGATGAGTATCCAATCTACGAAACCGGAACAGAAACTGGCTTGGGTTACGGGCGCCAGTTCGGGGACAGGGCGGGCGCTGGCTCTTGCTCTGGTGCGCGAAGGTTATGCCGTCGTCGTGACGGCCAGGAACCATGACAGGCTTGTGGACCTGCAGCACGAAGCAGCAAGCGAGGGCCGTATCACCGTGCTCGACGGTGACGTTACCGATCCCGCCGATATGGAACGGGTGATGGCGGCGATCGAATACGATCACGGGCATCTTTCGCTCGTGGTCCTGAACGCGGGTGTCGCGCTGGCGGTGCGGGGGGACGAGCTTCACCGCGAGACTTTCGAGAAGAGCTTTGCCGTCAACCTCAACGGCGTCGTTAACTGTCTCTTGCCGGCGGTCGACCATATGAAGGCGCGGGGGCGCGGACACATCGCCATCGTCTCGTCCGTCGCCGGCTATGGCGGGTTGCCGACCAGCGCCGCCTATGGCGCGACAAAGGCCGCGCTGATCAATATGGCGGAAAGCTTGAAATTCGATCTCGACCGGATCGGCATCCGGCTGCAGATCATCAGCCCCGGCTTTGTCGATACGCCGGGGACCGCGCGTATCCGCTTTCCGCGGCCGGTCCCGGTGACGAGCGAGGAGGCTGCAAGCCGCATCGTCGCCGGCCTGAAATCGCGGCGGTTCGAGATCGCCTTCCCGCGCCGCTTTGCTTACGCGGTGAAGCTGATGGATCTCTTGCCCTACAGCCTCTATTTCAGCCTGCTGAACTGGCTGACCCGCGGCCAGACGGAGGCGATGGAAGGCAAGAAGCACGCCGGGCCCGGCGGGCGTCCGCGTCAGGCGGTGTGAAGCACCAGCACCGCGCCGAAGATGAGCGCGAGGCCGGCCCAGCCGATCGGCTTCAGCTTCTGGCCGAACAGAACGCGGCCGCAGATAGCTGTCCCGAAGATCCCGGTTGCGCCAAGCACGGCATAGGCGATGGCAAGCTCCATGCCCTTGATGGCTTCCGCCAGGAAGGCAAAGGCGGCAAGCACCAGCAGGATCGAAAGGATGCCCCAGCCGCGGCGGGCGAACCCTTCGGATTTCGTCGAGGCGAGGTTGGCCGCAACGTCGAGAATGCCGGCAATGACCGCGAGAACGAAGTAGATGCTAGGCGCGCTCATTGGCTGCTCCTGCGCTCGCCGCTTCGTCCTCGTCGTGATATTCGCCGGCATTGACAAGCAGGATGCCGACGATCGCCATTGAAAGACCGAGCATTTCGCGTCCGGTCAGCACGTGGCCGAAGACGAAAACCGAAACCAGCGTGATGATGGCTACGCCCGAACCTTCCCAGATTGCGTAAGCGACGCCGACCGATATCGTCTTTACCGCTTTGGCCAGAAAGACGTAGGAGAGCGCGATCGAGACATACATGATGATATGCCCGAGATAGGAGCCGCTTTCGGAAGCGGCCTTCATCACCGTCAGGCCCACCACTTCGGTCGCGATGGCGAGCGCGAGGAAAAACCATGCAAGACGCATGCTGTACCTTTGAAAAGAAACTTGGATGACCGCCTCTTAAGCGCTACGGGTGACGCGGTAAAGACGCGCCGAGCACGCACTCACTCGAAGACGATCTGCCGGACGTCGATGTTGCGGGCGCGGAACCCGGCTTCGCAGTAGTAGAAGTAGAACTCCCACAGCCGCTTGAAGCGAAGATCGAAGCCGAGCGGCTCTATCCTGTTCCAGACCGACCAGAACCGTTCCCGCCATTCGCCAAGTGTGCGGGCATAGTCGCCACCGAAGCCGAAGTCGTTGATCATGCGCAGGCCGACGTTGCGGCCAAGCTCGACCAGATGCTCGCGCGTCGGCAGCATGCCGCCCGGGAAGACGTATTTCTGGATGAAGTCCGGATTGGAGCGGTACTCCTCGTAGGCTTCGGGTTTGATGGTGATGATCTGCAGACCGGCCTTGCCGCCAGGCTTCAGGCATCGCCTCAGCTGCGAGAAATAGGTCGCCCAGAATCTCTCGCCGACGGCCTCGAACATCTCGATCGAGACGATGCGGTCGTAGGTACCCGTTTCTTCGCGATAATCCTGGAACTTCAGTTCGACGCGGTCCGCAAGGCCCGCACGCTGCATGCGTTCGCGCGCGAACGCCAGTTGCTCGCGGCTGATCGTCAGACCGGTGACCTTGCAGCCGATTTCCGTGGCCGCAAACTCGGCAAAACCGCCCCAGCCGCAGCCGATCTCAAGCACATGATCACCGGTGCGCAGGTTCGTTGCCTCCGCAAGCGAGCGGTACTTGGCCCTCTGCGCGGAACGCAGATCGTTGGCGCCGGTGGCATAGAGTGCGGACGAATAGGTCATGCTCGGATCGAGCCATTCGCTATAGAAGGCATTGCCGAGGTCATAATGGGCCGAAATGTTGCGGCGAGCGCCGGAGCGCGTGTTGGCGTTGCGCCAGTGTAGGAACTTGTCGAAAAGTCGCAGAAGCCCGCGCGCACGGTTTGGAAAGTTCCTGCCGATCTCGGCGTTGATGAGGAACAGTTCGAGAAAGGCGCCGACATCGGGACTGTCCCAGTCGCCGTCGATGTAGCTTTCCGCCGCACCGATCGTGCCGCCTGAGATGGCACGCTGGGGCAGGTTCCAGTTGTTGAGATTGAGTATCGCGCGGGGGCCGGCCCTGGTGCCGTTGATGATCAGCCTGCGGCCGTCGGGCGTGGCGAGCATCAACGTCCCCACCTGAAGGTGCACCAAGGCGCCAAGCACCATGCGCGCCCTGAGCGGAAAATCCCGTGCGACCGTCGCCAGATTGTCAGAGGAGAGCTCCACCGCACCGTCAAATGCGGCAAAATCGGCTTCCAGGTTACGCATACACCACCCCCTCAGCTGTTGCATCCGTAGCGTGAGCCTAGCCGCAATCGGGCGAGACGCCAACTGTGGAATTCTACCGGAGGGCTTTATGTCCTTTCGGATTCTCCCGGCGCGCTTGTGATCTGCCGGAAGGCGGCCAGTGCCCGGTCCCGTGCGACGGCATGGTCGACGATCGGTTTCGGGTAGGTCGCGCCGAGTTCTATCCCGGCTTCCGCAAGGGCCGCGGCCGGGGCCGCAAAGGGACGATGGACGTAACGCGGGTGAAGGCGCTCAAGTTCCGGCACGAAGCGCTTCACATAGAGGCCATCGGGGTCGAACTTTTCGCCCTGGAGGACCGGGTTGAAAATGCGGAAGAACGGCGCGGCGTCCGCACCCGATCCGGCAACCCACTGCCAGCTTGCGGCATTGTTGGCCGGATCCGCATCGACCAGCGTGTCGCGGAACCAGGCCTCTCCCTTGCGCCAGTCGACCAGGAGGTCCTTGATGAGAAAGGAGGCGACGATCATGCGCACGCGATTGTGCATGTAACCGTGACGCCAGAGCTGACGCATGCCGGCGTCGACGATCGGGTATCCGGTCAGCCCCTTGGTCCAGCGGGTAAAACCGTCCTCATGGTTCAGCCAATGGAAACGATCGAACCGGCGGTCGAGATTGCGGCGGCCAAGCTCCGGGTAATGAAACAGCAGATGATAGGAGAACTCGCGCCAGGCGAGTTCCTTCCGGAAGGTGGCAGCACCTTCGCCGCCGTCGGCTTCGGGCCTTGCCGCCGCATGCCAGGCCTGCGCCGGTGAAATTTCGCCGAAGGCGAGGTGAGGCGAGAGCAGGGACGTGCCGTCCGCATCGGGAAAGTCGCGGCGACGTTTGTAGTCTCCGAGCTTTTCCTCGACGAATTCTTCGAGACGGGCGGCCGCACCCTCTTCGCCCGGCGTCCAGACCTCGCTGAATGTCGCCGCCCAATCCGGTTTCGTCGGCAGCAGCGACCAGTCCTCGAGACGATCCGATCGCGGCCAGGTTTCCGGTGTTGCGATATGGTGTGGCCGGTCGATCGGCGGTACCGGCTCGCTCTTGGTCTCGAGCGCGCGCCAGAACGGCGTGAACACCCGGTAAGGGCCGCCCGTGGTCGTCAGCAGCCGCATGGGCTCATGCAGCAACTGTCCCGCAAAGCTCTCGGCGACGATGCCGCGGTCGGCCAGTGCCTTCTTGAGCGCGGTATCCGTGGCAATGCCGCTCGGGTCGTAGCGCCGGTTCCAATAGATGCGCTCCGCGCCGCTTTCACGCGCAATGTCGACAATCACGTCCAACGCGTCACCCGAACGGAGAACGAGTCTGGAAGCATGCTGCTCGAGGCTCGCGCTCAAGGCATCGAGCGAATGGTGCAGCCACCACGCCTGGGCCGCGCCAAGCGGACCGTTGCCGCTATCGGCGGGTTCGCGGATGTAGAGGGGGATGACAGCGGCCTCGCCAGCGGCGGCCGAAAGAGCACGATTGTCGGTAAGCCGCAGATCCTTGCGGAACCAGACGATGATGGGTGGCACCACTGCCCTTGTCATGGAGAACCGTCAGGAGGTTGGGGATTGATCACCCGGTGAACATAGGTGCAAAATGAAAAAGAGCCATTCGCATCGCTGCAAATGGCTCTTTTTGAAACTGGCTCCCCGGGCCGGATTCGAACCGGCGACCTGTCGATTAACAGTCGAATGCTCTACCGCTGAGCTACCAGGGATCATCCGCGCCGCTGTTTGCTGTGCGCTTCAGAAGTGAGGCTGCTAATACGCATGCTTTTCCGATTTGCCAAGCGCTTTTTTCAAAAAAAATGACAAGTTCCGTTGCGAGGCTGTGGAGAAGTCCCCAATTGTGGGAAAACACGCCGGATAGGGAATGATGAATAAAAACAGGAAGCAGACGCATTTCGGCATTGATCCGCAGACACGACAGATCGTGCTGGGCAAATGGCGTATCGCGCTGCCCGACTCTCCGCTGCTGCGCATCCTGCTGGGTTCGCTGCTGGTGTTCTGCGGTTTTCTCGGCTTCCTGCCCGTGCTGGGCTTCTGGATGATACCGCTGGGCCTGATCGTGCTTTCGCACGACATTCCCTCCGTTCGCCGCCGTCGCCGCCGCCTGGCCGTCTGGTGGGCGCGCTGGCGCGGGAAGGCCAATTCCTCGAACGGTTCTTGAACCCGGCGTCGCCTGGTCACCGCTCCTTGCCGGGTGCGGCGCTGCCGAGTGCTCTCAATCCCGTTACCCTGCACCTTCAATCCCGAATCTCCCGCTAGCGATCGCGATCGTGCGTGGTTAACGAGCGAGCGCATTCGGCCTTCCCCAGCTGTTGGGGTGCCCTCGAAAACTTTTCGGCAACCCATCAAACGCATAATGCGGTCTCGAATCAGGATGGGGACCAATGGCCAAAGCCACTACGAAACGTCGACGCCGCAGCTCGGGCCGGAGCAGCAGCAAACAGGGCGGAATGGCGCCGTGGTATCTGGCAGCAGCGCTGACCCTTGGCGGCGTCATGGCCTATGACCATCGCGCCGAATTGCGGCACTGGCCGGTGGTGTCCGATGTCATGGCCTTTGCGTCGCGAACGGAAACGAAGCCGAAGCCCCCGCGTTCGGTTCCTGTGGCGGAAGAGCGTGTCGCCCAACAGGCGGACAGGCACAAGCCGAATCCGAAGCCGAACCCGGTCACGAAGGTTGCGCTTGCCGCCCCGGTGCCGTCGGTAAATGTCGGTGTCACGCCGCCTACCCCCGTCGTGCGGCCGAATGAAGAGGTGAAGACGGCATCCATCCGCAGCGACCAATTCTATTTCTGCGGCATTCGCAACGACAACTGCGTGATCGACGGCGCAACCTTCGTCTTCCACGGCGAGACGATCCGGGTGGCCGACGTCGATGCACCGCGAATCCGTCAGGCGAGCTGCGACAAGGAACGTTCGCGCGGCTTCTACGCCAAGCAGCGCCTGCGCGAATTGCTGAATGCAGGTGACTTCAAGCTGGTTTCGGCAGGAGGGCGATCAGATGCCAAGGCCGGCGAGAAGCTGCGCCTGGTCACCCGCGACGATCGGTCTCTTGGACGTATGCTCGTTTCCGAGGGGCTTGTGCGCCCATGGGAAGGGCGGGCGACACCCTGGTGCTGAGAACAACTGGGACCCGATCGTCCGACATTGTCGATCGCTCTGTGGAAAGTAACTGTCATATAAATCGACGGCGCGTTTTTCAGAAAATGCCTCTTGCGGTTTTTCTGCAATCATTCTAAATCCGCGCCAACGCTTGGTTATCCGAGCAGTGAGGCCTCGTGGCGGAGTGGTGACGCAGAGGACTGCAAATCCTTGTACCCCGGTTCAATTCCGGGCGAGGCCTCCAAAAATCTCACCTCCTATTGGTTCGGATTAGTGTTCTGCCCCCTGTGGCAGCGCAGTCGATGTTCGCCGCCCCACGTCCGCGCAAGCCGCGCCTTCTATAGCTCTCCGTCGGATCTTATCGCTTCGGTGAATTCGGTAGAGGGGGAACGATGACTCCGCTGAGATCAGCCGCGTCGATAGCGTCCGTCAACATTAAGAACGGAGGCAATGGTAACAATGAAAAAGAGACTGATCCTGACGGCGTTGGCGTGTTTTGCCGCGACCGCGATTGAAGCGCGTGCGGAAGACCTGGTTTTTCAGTTGAAAAACAACACCAGCGCGGTGCTGACGAACTTCTACACCTCGCCGGTCGGCGTCAACGAATGGGAAGACGATGTTTTCGGTCGGCAGGTTCTGAACCCCGGCGAGAGCATGGAGATCACCATCGCCGACGGGCGGGACGTCTGCAAATACGACATGCGATTCGAGTTCGAAGAAGGCTCGGCCCTCGATACGACCGAGGACACGCAGGACCTCTGCGAGCTCGGCGAATACACGGTCCACGAATAGACGCTCTGGCTTCAGTTCGCCTGAAATGGAAAGAGCCTCGCCGCTTTCAGTGGCGAGGCTCTTTTGATTCGGCGTTCTGCCTGGAACTCAATGGTAACGGCGGATCAGCCCGACGAGCTTGCCCTGGATCTTCACTCGATCGGGTCCGAAGATCCGCGTCTCGTAGGCGGGGTTGGCAGCCTCGAGTGCAATCGACGCGCCCTTGCGGCGGAAGCGCTTCAGCGTCGCTTCCTCGTCGTCCACCAGCGCCACGATGATATCGCCGGGATTGGCGGTGTTGCCATTGCGGATGATCACCGTGTCGCCATCGAAGATGCCGGCCTCGATCATCGAATCACCCTTCACTTCGAGGGCGTAGTGCTCGCCGTTGCCGATCATGTCGAGCGGAATGGTAATGTCGTGGGTGTTGTTCTGGATCGCCGAGATCGGCACGCCGGCGGCGATGCGTCCCATCACGGGAACGGAAACAGATGTACTTTCGGCGACCGGCGTGGGCTTGGGCGTGGCAGGGGCGGCGGCCGGCGGCTTGCCGAGGCTGCCCTCGATCACGCTGGGGGAGAAGCCTCGGCGCGGTTGCTGCTGGCTGGCGGCGTACGCTTCCGGAAGCTTGATGACCTCGAGCGCGCGCGCCCGGTTCGGCAGCCGGCGAATGAACCCGCGTTCTTCGAGCGCCGTGATCAAACGGTGGATGCCGGACTTCGACGCCAGGTCGAGCGCATCCTTCATTTCATCGAATGACGGCGGAACGCCTGACTCCTTCATGCGTTCGTGGATGAACAGAAGCAATTCCTGTTGCTTGCGGGTCAGCATGGCACGTCGCTCCAGAGGCGTGAAACAAATCAAGAACAGACACTATCTGTTCCATATGTGTTCCGCAAGTGCCTAAAATTCCGTGAATTCGGGCAATTGCTCGCTCCTAAGGGGCCGATTGGTCACTTTTGCGGGAACGGCGCAGGGTTTGGGCGACGATCATGCGCCAAGGAGCGCAGTAGAAGGCCGATCGCAGCATGATTCGAACGACGCGCTTCTCCCTCGCGCAGAGACTTAAGTCGCTTGCGAGGCGGAGCAGGCGTCTTCGAACTCCTTCACCGTCTCGGCGTCGTTGTCGTCAGGCAGCACCGCGTCCGCCGCGTCGGTCGCAACAGGCGTGTCGCCGTCATAGACGAACGACTGGATGTAGAATGCGATCGCGCCCTTCCATACCTTGCGTCCATCGATCTGATGGCACGGCACGGCGCGCTCAAAGTCGGTCTGGAGTTCGTCCACGGTGGCGGCACTGAGCTTGACATCAGGCATATTGGGCGAAGCGACGATCGAAGCGAGAAGCAGGGCGGCAAGCACGGTGTTCGTCCACTTGGTGATTGGGGGGACTACGGGGCGGTTAACGATGTGAACCGCGCTTTCGTTCCGAAGTCCAGCAAGCTTGCCGATCACTCCCGCGTGTTCAACAGCTCTTTGCCTGCAGGCTGTGTCCCTTTTGCGCCAAATGTCCCTGACGGATGGCAACCTGGCTCGCTCTCCCGTGGGACGTGCGGAAACCGCTTCGACGGCAGCAGCACGCGCCCGGCACCGGCGATGCACAAAAATCCCCGTCGTGAACAAGCTTCACCGTCTCGACAGGTCGCCAGAAAACGGTAACTTTGCATGGAAAGTTGGGGGTGTTGCATGCATAGATTGCCTTTGGTGGTGCTCGGCCTGTTGCTCACGGCCGGAGCGGCATCCGCTGAGGACGGGCGTTCGAATATCTGGAAGCGGATCAACGCCTGGACCGTGGGGTCGGATCCTTCCCTGGGAGGTTCGTGCTACGCGGCGACGAGCTACGATGCCGGCGCTATCCTCCGCATCGGCTTTTACCCGAGGGGATCGGCGAACCTGGCGTTTCTTTCGATAGGCAACGCCGACTGGAAATCGATCGAGCCGCAGCGGGAGTACGACGTCGCCTTGCAGCTCGACCGTAGTCGCCAGTGGCCGGCGACCGCCTTCGGCGTCGACCTCACCGGCGCCAAGGCTCTTGTCGTCAACTTCTCCAACACCGACTTCTTCACCGAATTTGTGCGCAAGAACACGCTGGCGCTGGCGTTTGAGGGACGCGTTATCGCGAGCCTCAGTCTGCGTGATTCGATGAAGGCCGTCAGTGAGATGTTCAAATGCCAGGAGGCGGTGAGCGCCTTGATCCCGAACGGTGGGCAGGGGGTGGCGGCCGATCCCTTTGCGGGTGCCGGCGGCAATGCGCCAAACAACGACCCCTTTGCCGGCGGCGGCCAGACCAAGTCGTCGAAAGATCCTTTCGCCATGTAACCTGTCATAGGGCGCCTCTCTCGATGCAGAGAGGTGAATATTCCTAAAATTTTGCACCGGATCAGGCTGCGCACCCTCGACAGCAGGGGGAGGACCTATCAAAATGCGCGCAAACGGGGGTTTTGCATGCGTAGATTGCTGGTCGGCTTGGTAAGCTGTCTGATCGCCGCGGGATCGGCCGCGGCTGAAGAGTCTGAAATCATCAAGTGGAAGGACGTCGACGGCTGGACCGTTGCATCCGACACCTCGATGGAGGGCTCATGTTTCATCTCGTCGATATTCGAGGGCGGGGTCACCTTGCGCCTGGGGTTCTATCCCAAGGGCTCCGACTCGCCGCTCTATATGAGCTTCGCCAGCGACGACTGGAAGTCGCTCGAGGTTGGCAAGGACTACGACCTGACATTCCGTTTCGACAAGAACGATCCGTGGAGCGCCTCGGCGACCGCCGCTGGGGATGCGAGCGGAAAATTCCTCTTCGTGAACGTCACCGACGCCGAGTTCCTGACGGGCTTCGTACGCAGGCGGGCCTTGGCCATCGCCTTTGAAGATCGCGTCATCGCGAATCTGAGCCTGCGCGGCACAGGCCCCGCGGCGGAGGAGTTGATGAAGTGCCAGCGGGCTGTCGACGAGATCATTGCCGATGAGGGACGCAAGTCCAAGGAGAAGAAGGCCGACCCGTTCAATGCGCCTAGCGAGAAGCGCTCGGCGCGCGATCCCTTTAGTCTCTGAACAGGTGGCCGCAAGCGCGCGCCCGTGTTTGCCGTGCACCATGTGAGATGGCAAGCGCCTGAGACGCAAGGCGTGATTCTAAGCGAGCACGACGCGCCTCCCGCATGCCCGCGGGTTTGTTCGCCGTTCAGGCTGCAGGAAGGCTGGAAGTGGGTTGGTGGTGCACCGCACCGAGAGATACGAACTTCCCTGCGGATTACCAATCAGCCGCACAATGCGAGCTTCGACCAGGCAGAGTTCCGGTCGTTTTGGTGGAGCCGAAGGGAGTCGAACCCTCGACCTCCGCAGTGCGATTGCGGCGCTCTCCCAACTGAGCTACGGCCCCGTATCGACCAGTCAACACGACACCCGCCGAGCCTGTCAACATCTTCCGCGTGGTAGAGAACCGACACCCGGCCGACGCACGGCGTCCTCGCCTCCGAGCCCACGCCTGTGCGGAGCTTCAGAACCGTTTCTTCAGGAAATAGCGCGCAATCGCTCCTTGTCCGCCTTCGAGTTCACCAAAGACTTCGAAGCCCAGCTTCTCGTAGAAAGGCCGGGCCTGGAATTCGAACGTGTCGAGCCAGAGGCCGACATAGCCGCGATCCCGCGCGATCTTCTCCGCTTCCTCGATCAGACGCCGGCCGAGGCCTTGGCCGCGGTACTCATCGGGAATGGCGAGGTAGCGGATGAACGCCCAACCGTAACCATCCGTCGCATAGAGCCCGCCGGTTGCTGCCTTCGTCTCGGGGTCGCGAAGCACGACCGCAAAACCGGGCAGATCGGCCATGCCGCTATGGGCGTCGTTATAGGCGTCCAGCGGCGCCACGATGCCGCGCAGGTCCTCTCTGTTCGGGTCTTCGAGGATGATGTCGATGATCGGCGCGGCCATGATGGGATCCGGCTGGGGTGAAGCAAGCACGGGCCACGGGCGGCCCCTGAGTCAAGTTGAACGATATTCATGTTTCGTTCTGAATGGCAAGCGCGGTCCGAAGACCGTTTCAGGTCGACTTGCGGCCGGGACGGCGGCCTGTCGCCTCGATCTTGCATAGGCGCTTGACACAATCCTGAGGCGAGCGCCTTCTATTGTTGACCGATGTAAGAGATCTGGGGGGGCATATCCGATGGTCGACCCTGCGTTCGATGACTATGTCAGTGTGGATTCTACGAAGCTCTGGCGCGACTCCAGCGGCGGTAAACACTCTGGATTTCTCCTGTGGGGCGATGGCGTGTTTCGTCGTGGCCAAGAGGAGAACGGCCGGGTCAAGGTGACGGCCAGGGGAAAGAACCGCGAAGGCTGGATAGACGAGCAGGCGCTGGGCGGAAAATCGCTTCTGGAAGTGTATTTCATCGATGTCGGACAGGGGGACGGGGTGTTGGTCAAGACACCGGATTTCCGGCACCTCATGATCGACGGTGGTCATTCCCGCACGAGCCAGAATACCGGAAAGTCGGCCGCCGACTTCGTGGACTGGAAATTCACGCAGGACTACGGGCTGGAGAACATTTCTCTCGACGCGATGATCGCTTCGCACAACGACCTGGACCACTATGGCGGGCTGTCGGATGTGCTCGATGCCGGTCAGACCAGCGAACTTGACGCGAAGTCGACGTCGATCGAGAACTTCTACCACGCGGGCATTTCCTGGTGGAGGAAGGACGGGGAGCGGACGCTCGGCACGACGCGATCCGTCGATGGCAAACAATTTCAGACGCAGCTTCTCGAAGATCGCGAGAGCGCGGTGAACGCGATCGGCGGGGGTGCGGATCCTCCGTTGCAGGGCGAGTGGGGCAAATTCATCGAAAAGGTCGTGTCGGCGAAGCGTTCGGACGGCTCTCCCACGCCGATCACACGCCTCAGCCACATGACGGGATATCTGCCGAGCTTTGAGCCCGCAGCCGGCAATGCGTCGATGAAACTTCTTGGCCCTGCCGAATTCACGATTGACGGAAAACCCGCCCTTGCGGACTTCGGCGCCGACTCCAAGACCACCAATGGCAACAGCGTGGTCTTGCGCATCGACTACGGCCGGTCGCGCATCCTCCTGACCGGCGATCTGAACAAGGTCAGCCAGCAGCTACTTATGGAGATTCACTCGGGGCACCGCATGGAGTTCCAATGCGACGTCGCCAAGGCGTGCCACCACGGCAGTGAAGACGTCTCCTATGCGTTCCTGCAAGCCATGACCCCGGCGGCGACTGTCATCTGCTCTGGCGACGGGGAGGGACATGACCACCCCAAACCCAGGATTGTCGCGGCATCCGGCGTGACGGGATATCGAACCGTCGAGCGGGATGAAATCCTGACGCCGCTCGTCTACTCGACCGAACTCGCGCGCTCGGTCTCGATTGGAAAGCCGACGTCCCTTGCCATCAAGAGTGAGGCCATCGCCGGAGCATCCGAAGACGTGGAGATCGATGCGGCGCGGCTTCAACAGGTCACCGTGCATTTTACGGAAACGAAGCCCGGCGCGCTCAACCCGGAGAGGAAGCAGAAGCCAATGTCCCGCGTGCCCGTCGTTGCGGGGCTCATTTACGGGCTCGTCAACATCCGCACCGACGGCGAGACGATCTTGTGCGCCACGATGAACGAAGGCGACGGATCCTGGGCGGTCAAGAAATTCAGATCGCGATTTTGACGTTGGCTGCGTCGGCACCCGCGGATTGGTGAACTCGACCGACGACGCCCGTCGAGCGGCGTCTGCGGTTGATCTCTTTTTGTTCCACCTGGCAGTTTCAAGCGTCGAAACGCCTGAAACTCACTCACTCACTAACTGTAGGATGACACGAACTTTGCCACACGTTAACCAATAAAACCCTTTAGATTCATTTGCGTAAGAGACATCAAGGTTGTCATAGTTTTGCAGGCCAGTGTCACCAGCAAGATTGATTTAGCCGCCCGCGTCGACGACAAGCAGAAGGGGCGTGGGGTTGCCTCCAGGACACCCTTACGGCGAAACCGTGATCGGCGAGCTCCTGCGCCCGGGAGGGGGTGCTTGCCGATAGCCAGGGACTACTTTGCGGGCGCGGCTGAGGGAGACAACCACCGAATTCCTTAAAATCCTTCGTGGGGGGTGTCGGGGTTCCTTCAGACAAGTCGGGAAACCGGCTAAGATGTAGTGGAAATCCAGAGCAGATGAGATCTCCGCGATAGCGGACTGTCGGAAGTGGGAGACTGGAGTGCCGCACGGTAAGAAGAATGATGCGGGCAAAGGCCGCGACTTTGATCCTATCGGGGAAACGGGGGAGAACAAAGAAACGTTTGGCGAAGCGCTATCAAAGGCGGGCTTCGAGCCTGCGAAGGTCGGGCGCAAGATCGTGTCGCAGGGGAAGCGCAGTGCGGCTCTGAAGAAATGGGAATCCAAGAGCCCGGACAATTAGGACTTCATTGCGCTATCGTTCGCTCTCTCTATGCGATGGACACAAGTCGAGCCCAGCACCTTGAGCGACGTGAAAGCCTTCGCGCTGCAAAGGCCGCGCAAAGAGAGTGGTCCAGATGGTCGCTACGCTATAGCGTTCATCAGTGCTTCGATCTCTGATCGCCGATAGAAGTTTGGATGCTTGCTTGCCTTGGGTATCGAGGGTCGGATCCGCTTTGTATTTATAGCTGACTGCAATTCCCCGAACCTATCGCTGAACTCGAAAACCATCTCCGACAGGGAAATGTACTCTGCGCGGAATGCTTCGATATCAGAATGTCTCACATATTGCGTGGCCTGATTATATCGGTTCTTTCCGTTGTAGCATGGTAGATATCCTGACCCGCAAAGGCTTCGTGCCGCGTCCGAGCCAACGTTCAAGATTTCACCGACTTCATCCAGCGAGGGGTCCTCCGCCTCGTGAGGCTGGTCGAGCGCGAGGACCTCCTCGGGATCCACCAAAACAGCTTCAAGTCCGACCTTTCCGTCATCCCATCCGACGCGCTTCAATTTCTTATCGTGGACGAGTTTCAGAACGTCGCTGTCCCTGCATCGCGCTAGTTTGGCTGCAACGTTTATCGGCTTTAGGCCTTCCGCGACCGGAGACCCCACCGCTGGGTGAATACTCTCAAGGAAAGCCTCAAGAGCTCGTTTGGAAAACCTCTCGGAAAGCGTGACGCCGTTGCCCGGAACGATGACCGGATCGAAAAAGCCTGCGCGTCGGTATTTCGCAAATTTCGGATAGGTAATTCCCAGAACGCCAGCCGCCTTTTTGGCCAGCAAGCTGTCAGCCAGGATTTCAGCGACTTTGCGAGCTACATCCTTTGGGACCGCTCCGGATTTCGCCGACGCAGCGTCCAGCATCCCCAGCGCGACGGCCATCTTTCTTAGATGGCTGGGCCTGAGGCCAAACTGTGTGCGTAGCTCGGTCTCTGAGATATGGCTTGCCTTTTTCGAAGTTCCAAAAACGTTCGCTGTCTGGCTCAGAGGAAGAACCGCGAATGCGTAGTCGTGTATATCTCTCTTTATCTGGTCCCAAACAGGATCTCGCTGGTCCCAGAGGATCTTGTAGAATCGACCATATAGCTTGCCGCCGCCGAAGTCGGACTTGTTTAGTTCGAGGCGGCCGTGAAACACATCCAAAGCGTCCCGAAGACCATCGCGGCCTCTCGAAAGATACTGATAGCCCTTCTCGCCGGCATGCCACAATTGATCTTCATCGACCGCCGCCTGGTCGGTGTTGTTGCCATAGAGCAGGGCTATCCCAAGAACCTCGCAAAGGTACCCCGCGCGTTCCAGAGGCATTGAATCCAGTGTACCGCCATGCCGTCGGATGCCCTCGAGGCGATCGAGAGAGAAGCGTTCGAAGCCGGAGAGGGCGCGCGGCCGAACCTGTCCGAACCCAGGGCCGATGTCAGATGCCATCAGGCTGTCGATGAAGTCATGGCATCTGATGGCGTGTAGCGGCGATCGACCGAAATCGTTGAGCGCACAGTTGTGATGCGGGCAGGTTCTGACAAACTGCAACGACCATGATCGACGCATGTAGTGTCGGACACCCGGCATTCGATCCACGGCCCTGGCATCCTCTTCGAAGCAGCGCGGGCATATCCGAAGCTGCGTTCTTACATAGAACTTATTGTTGATCGCCTCGCCACCGACAATCCAGCTATCGCCTTTTTTGCCGATTGCAGCACGCTGGATGCTCTCGATCGGCAAATCTCCGATCTCTGCCAGCCTTTTGACAGCGAAGTCTGTAGCTTGGATCACATCCTGGAAGCGGATCCCCATATCGAGACAGAAGTCTGGAGCGGTCTTCACATTGGCAGCCGCAAGTCTCGAGCAATAGCTCGTCAGGCTTTCGTCATGGAACAGGGGAACACGATACATCGCTGCAGCCTCAGTTCGCCGTTTTCTTGGAAAGAGACCCGAAGACGCCATTTCTGTTGACCGGCCGATGGATCGTCCTCCAGTTGTCAGAGGCCATCACGTTGTTATTCGCCTCATAGTCACCGTTGACCAGGCGACGATAACCTTCCTCCCAGTGGTGGGCACAAACCACACTCTCGTCGTGTTCGAGGGCGTCCTCAATGGCGTGGTAGATTATCTTCATGACCATCCCGAACCGGAAGTGCGCGCCGAACATGAGCCTTTCGATGAAGTCTGCCGGCACATCGGGAGACATCCGAAGTCCTGCTCGCTTCTCCACGAGCTCCAGGATAATCGCCGCAATCATTTCTCCGTCGGCTTCGAGTGACAGGTCCAGCAGTCCAAAATCGTCGACACGACGCAGCATCTGATCCTTGGGATCCCTGAGGACGACTTCCTTGATCTCGGGAAGGCCGACGAGGACGATGAACACCGGCCATCGCGGGTTCTGCAGCATGTTCTTGATCGAATCTGCGACGTGCGCCGGACCCTTGGTCTTCGGTGCGTCAAGGACGTGCTGGAAATCATCGATGACGACAACCCTGGTACCACGACGTCTGAGATAGTTGCCCACGTCCCTGACGATGGCAGCTTCCTTCTTCTGACGCGTGATCGGATAACCCATCGCATCGAGCATCTGCTCCCCTAGATCGCTCATAGACGCCTTCGATGGAGCCTTCACGTAGAGCACCGGGTATAGGTAGTTATTATATCCGTCCGGGAGAGGTTGGAAGGATATTTCGTCCTTCAGGCGCTGTTCGATCAACGTCGACTTGCCCATTCCGGTCTCGGCGAAGATAGACACGGCGAAACCTTCCGGTTCCATGCCGGCTACGGCGCGTTTCATTCGAGCAAAAGGGATGTCGACCAATTTATCATTCCGGGTTGGAACGTAGGCGGACTTCACCCTCGTCATCGTGGCCATGATCCGCCGATGCTTGTCGTCTAGGCCTCTCGCCACTCCGGCCGCAACAAGCTGTACATTCACATCGCTTACGCCGGAAAACTCGGGCTTCTCACCCAGAATTGGTCCCTTGCTCATTCTTCTTCGCTGCTCCAGTCCGATTTGAATGCTGGCGGCCGACCTGCAATTCGCCCCTTCGGTTTTTCATCCTTAGGCGCTGCGGGGGCGCCTCGCATGAGATCCGAGATTGTTGCGGGAAGATATGGTTCCTCATTCTTCTTCCTTCGTGGCTTTTTCTCTTCAGCCGGAGCCGGCGTGACGCGGGGATGCGCCACACCTTCCTGCTCACGCAGGCGCGCGAAGCGGCCAGGATCGAACTCACCCTCCGGTGGGCTGAGAATGCTTGCGGGCTCCTCTGCAACCGAGACGTCCTTGTTAATGTCGTCGCTTTCGTCTTCGATCGAGGTGACTCCGTCATGCGGAAGGTTGTCCAACAGAAACATCTCGGGCTCGGGAGCGTAGTCGGGACGCGTCCGGCCACCCGCGACGTAGCCGTTGAAAACTTGGTCTTCGAGCCGATCGTAGTCGTCTTTGGTCACGACATGCGAGGCCACGTTATGCCTGTCTTCCGAGACTTTCGCGATCGCCATGACATCCTTGAAAGCCTTGGCGATGATCTTCGCATCCTCAATGTCGTGCTGCGAGTACGCCTCATCCAGACGGCGCTTCGTGGCGGCCCATTCGATCGCCGAAACACCTTCAAATCCGGGCACTGCGGCCTTGATCCAGAAGACACGATCATCGCCGGCCATTCGAAAGCCGATACTTTCAAGATTGTATGGATTGACGCGGATATGCACCTCGGCTTTCTCGTATTGTGCGATGATCGCCTGGAGACGGCCGTCCCAGTAGGGAACCCCTAAGCACACAATGCCCGAACGACTGATCGCCCGTGTTCCTGCCCGGAAGCCGAATATCATCCCCTCTTTGTCAGGATCCGCGAGAACGTCCACCGGTCGGTCCCTGGTCATCTGCGACCAAGCGTCAATCGGCTTCTGGTTGGCAAGGCCCCGGTGCTTTGTCAGGTGGTAGGCATCGACGATGAGCCGAACAAGGCACCGCGCAAGCTCCTCGAAGTCCATCGAGGCGTTCGCTTCGGAATCATATGCCCCGCGGGCAATTGGATTGGAAAACGTTTGCCCGGAAAAGAGGCGCAGCCAGCTCTTACCGGTCTTGAAAAAGCGTTCGATCCGGCCGCGTAGCCTCGGGGTACCTGTGGGCGGCATCAGATGGCTGCCGCAGAGCGCAACGACGCA
Source organism: Ensifer adhaerens (assembly GCF_002007205.1). Classification (GTDB taxonomy): domain Bacteria; phylum Pseudomonadota; class Alphaproteobacteria; order Rhizobiales; family Rhizobiaceae; genus Ensifer; species Ensifer adhaerens_D. The sequence goes on along the minus strand of NZ_LAZS01000005.1, from coordinate 1,067,813 downwards.
CTCATGAAACTCGTCGTCGAGATAGCCGGCGCCATGGTCAGTCGCCACCTCTTCCGGAATGCCGAACTGAATCCAGGATGCTTCGGCACCGGCGGCCTTGGCGAAATCATCCTTCGGCATGACAGCCATGTGGAGGGTCTCAACGGCGGACCTGCCTTTGGGATCGGAATCGAGAAGACGCAATGCGAGAATCGATCTCGTCGCGCAGTCGATTGCCATGGATCCCCAGAAGCGTTGCTTCTTGATGCGCTCCTGGACCGCGGGAGCGATGACATTCCAGAGGCGCGTGCCTTTCAACAATGCAATGATGTCGAGCTTGTCCTCGTCCATCTCAATGCGTTCGAGGGGGCGAAACTTTCGGTTCGCGGTCTTTGACAGCTCGTATTTGTCGCGCGTCGCCTCTGCGCCATTGTGACCTAGATCGATCAGCATTCTCTTTTGTTCTGCAACACGCCGATAGAAGGTACGGATGTCAGGCAGATCAAGCGGATTCGCACTATCCTCGTTGTCCTTCACCATAAGCTTCCAATGAAGGGCGATGTCGGCCTTCTTGGCGGTAGCCAGTTTTCTTGCCTCGGAATCGAGGTACTGGTTTACTGGCTCGGGAAGACGTCGCCGAGGGGGATCGGCGTCGCTCGGGTCGCCGCCGTACATCAAGCAAAACGGGCTGCGATTGCCTTGCTCGAACCTCCGGACTAGCCTCAGGAAATGGCCCGGACTCCCGAAATGATGCGTCTCGACCTGAACCTTTTTCTGTCCAGCGCGAGGTTCTGGAAGTTGCGCCTCGTAGGACGAAGAATAGTCCTCGTAAAACTCCAGGACGCTTTCCTCCGTTTTGGAACGCAGACCGGCCTCCCACTCCTCGAGGAACTTGGTGAGCATCCTGGCCCGGTACATGATGTGCTTTGGGACGATGTCCGGATCGAGCGACTGTTTCTGACGACTGACGGCTTCCTCTTCTGAATAGTAGTTGCGCCTAATCACCATGGCGCGTCGGCGGATGAACTTCGCGATCTCGGAATTCTTCAGATAGTCGACGGCACCAGCGCCGCCTATCTCCGTAAAGATGAATCCAAGCCCGTTCTTGGATGGGTGCACGCGGAAGGCCGCACCATTCATCTCGACACGGTCCACGATCCGGAGCCGCGCAGTCGTAAAGCTCCCCGTCGACGCCATCAGCTCGGCCTCCGGGCGCGCACGAAGGAAACGGGCGTGAACGTCAACGACGCATTGCTGGAAACGTGATCTACCAAGCCATCCCCCATCAGGTTCCACAGCGCGATCATTCCGCTCCCCTGGCAACCGAACTCGTCAAGAAGCTCGAATGCGCGGACCGGCTTCGTCCTCGCGCGGAGTCGTTCAAGGAGACGGACGCAATCGGGGGAGTTCTTGAGGCGCCGGGCCGCGAGAATTTCACGCGCGCGGTAAATATCGGCTTTCGTCACCGTCTTCTCCGTCAGAATTTCGATGCGGTTGGCATGATATCTGAGCTCATGGTTACGGATATCTTCGACCGCTGCCTTCAGCTTGCCGCGTCTGTCCTTCTCCGAGGGCCGGACGCAGTAGAGAGCCACCCAGCCGTTCGTGAACTCGACCCGGAGGTCGGCATAGTGCTCGCGGATGACGCCATCCTCGTCGGTGTATTCGATAGGCCCGTACTGAGCTTCGACCGATCGGACGTTCGGCATCGCCCAGAAAACGCGTGCGCAATCGGCTTCGAACTGGCTTTCAAATACGAGGTACTGGTTGGAACCCGGCGCACACATCACGATGCGGCAGGAGGCGTTCGTCTTCAGCGTTACCTTACGGGCCGCGGGCGACGGTTCCATCTCATAGAAGAACGGAAGGCCAGCATATTCCTCGACCGATACCTCACGCTTGTGAACCTCGGCAGTTCCCTGACATGAGTCCGCCGCGATAACCCTCGTCGGGGTTGGCCACGTAAGTCTTGCGTTCATAGGCGCGCGCCCAGGGAAGGTATCCCTGTCGAGCGAAATAGAGTGCCTCAATCTGGTTCAGAACCTGGATCATGCTGTCTTCCTTTCATGATCAACGGTTTACAGGAACTCCGCCGCAGGATCGCGGCGGGTGTTCAGCGCAGGTCGTCCGGGAAACGCGGGGGGTTGAAGAGCATCAGGTCGATGAGATATCGAGGACGCTTGCGGCAGCGGACACGAGGTCGAACGTGCTGGCTTTTTTCAGCCGGCCGAAACGCCTGTAGCGGACGAAATCGCTGGGCAACGACCTGATGATGCGCCGGAACGTCGAGGACGAGGGCTTGCGGACCGGCAGCGCAGTTCGGGCATTGTCCTCATCGATCAGGGCGCACAGCATCCGGTACACCTGGACCATGGTCGGGCGTGCCGCATCGGCGTAAGAAAGGGCTGCGATGCTGAAGAGGTCAGCCTCGTCCTTTCTGAAGTAGCCGGAGCGGTGTTCCCGCGACCACTGACGGAGTTCAGGGAGGAAGGTTTCCGGGATGGGGTCGTTAAACAACAGGCGTGAGTCATCGATCTGCAGCATCGCGCAGCTCCTTTTGTCGAAGTCCAGAGGAGGAGACCAGCATCGGCACGGCCTGGTGGGTCTTGCCGAAAATGCTGGTTGACACGGATCAGGGCTCTATTCGACCCACGGAAGATTCTCAGCAGCCATGCTTATTGAGAACCCGACGGGTCAGCGAATGAGCCGACCGATCGACATCATTGTCGCGAAGCCGCGAGAGCGGACTGGGGAAGGGTATTCCTGGACTTGGACATGGATCTACTCGTTTCTCAGAAGTGTAGGGCTGAGAAAGGGCCGGGACCGCCTGGATCACCGGAGTCGGCACCGATGCCTTAGGCGGATTGTCGGCTCTTTCGGGCCAGATATGTCGGTGCGACTTGTTGCATGTCGTATACATCCTTGCATGGTGAACCAGTGCGGTTCACTGAGGGCGAAATGTGCACATAAAGATCTCGTCGTCAACAGGAAAGTATCAAGAGATACGTTCGACTGGAAATGAAGCTCCGGAACATTCTGCATCATCTCGAAATCGAACGGTAAATGAAATGTTAAGAGATATGGTTACGCTTCACGGCAACACTGTTCTTCACTGTTCAGTATAAAGCGTTACCCGATAGTGACGCGGCTATGAGAAATACCCCACCGCTTGTAGGTCATCGGAGGCTTCAGCTTCGAACGAACTTCTCCACTCGGTCGTCGGCTCGATGTGCCAGCGGCACGCATGCGGCTCATAAAGTCCGGGCAGAGGAAAATGGCGATGGATGAGCATGAAGTCGTGGACGTCACGGGTTGCGATGGGCATGCCGTGGTGAATCGCGATTGCGGCGAGCCCCGGATCGCATCCGAACCGCATCTTCGGCGGATCTCCGGTATCGATCCAGAACTTGCTGAGGGCGGGCACCAACGCCATGCGGGCTAGAAGGCGCCAGATATCGACCGTGACAGGAGGAATGAAGATGTCCGTCGCGAGCAGATCGTCCAGCCAGTCGAGGAGTGGCTGGGCGCGCTGTCCGTCGACAAGTTGCAGCTTCCGCACACCCCGCTCGAGTTCGAAGACGGTGAACGTCGGAACGGCGATCGAACCACGTGGCAATGACCGCAGGAAGCGCACGACGGTCTCCTCCGGGGCTTTCCCTCGTGCCGCACTCACGACGCTCGTGTCGAGCAGCATGTAACCTGTGTGCATCACTGTCTCCACCCAACCATGCATACATACGTGCACTGAGGGTCCCGGGACACGGTTAAAGAAGCCCTAACGCCAGCAATGGGATGGAATTGAAATGGAGACGGCGGAGGCGCGGCACATGATTGGAAGGATTCAATCCTCCCGAGATATCACACGGCTGCATTCGGGCTTCTGTGGAGATTCACCTGCTCGGCTAGCAACAGTACCCCATCCCCTATATATTCATATGTGATCAGGGTATGCGAGGTCGAATGTCGCGCACAAAAACCATCTCTCTCGGCGACGTCCTGAAGGACCCTTTAGCCTTCTTTGCAGCCGCAAAGTCCAAGGGTTCGCAGCAGGTCGATGACGAGGACGGTTCGTTTACGCTCATCTACCAGAAGAAAAACGGCAAGCCCGATGCCAGGGAATTCCTCGCAAGGGGTGCACGGCGGGACTGAGGTCGGGCCGCGCAACACAAGACCGTTGGCCGACTCCGAATTGAAGGGCGCCGGAATTCGATTTTTGACCGGTATTATAATACCGGTTGACTCCCGATAGATCGTTCCGTATTTGTTCCACTATGAAGCTGGATCATCGACAACCTGGACTGGACTGATGAAGCCGCCGCCACCGCGGCAGTCGTCACTCGTCTGTGGATCTTGTCATGCGTATCGAGTCTCCCCCTAGCGGCAGCCGTGAGGTGCCGCGTACTGCGACCATTTCCTTCCCACCCAAAGCCACTATCAGATGCTCCGGAACGCCATCATTCCGGTCACGAGATGCCCGCGACCTCGGTTGTCTGCTCGACGTCGATGATGCGGTGGAGAGATGGGAGTGCCTTCCGGTCGAGCTCCGCGTTGGAGACGTGACGTTAACGCCCGACTTCCGGGTGACATTCACCTGCGGACGAGAGTGCTTCATGGATGCCTCAGACCACGTGAACGGGGCCATCGAAGAGGCGGCATCCTCGGCCGGACTGACCTACGAGTTCATCACCCGCGAACAGCGGGAGCGGGGATGGAGGCTGCGCAACGCCCGCGACCTACTTCGATATGGGAACTATCGCTGCCCGCTTGGCGACCGGATCCGGGTGATGGCCGCACTCGACGAGGTCGGATCGTTCAGCATTGCGGAGGGGCTTGCGCTGTTCCGCGAGATCGCTCCGATGGCGGGCCTCGCCTCGCTCGCCCTTCAGAGGATCGTAAGTCTCGAGCTCGATGAGGCATTGATCGGGCCAGACACCTGCATTCGTCGCACAGCGCGCTGAAGGAGGCTGCCGTGAACAAGAGTTCGTTCTCCGAGCGCGCCGCGACGCTCGAAGTGGTCGCTTATTCGATCGCCGCCAGAACCGCCCTGCGCAAGGGCGGCGTGCTCGCCCGAAAAGACGCCGCGGTCGGTCTGGTGCTTTCGAATGCGGTCAATCACGAAGTTTATGCTGACGCCGTCAAATCCATTCTCAAAAGCGCAAACCTGAACGACGTCTACACCGTCGTTCGCGTGGAGGAGTCCTGGAAGGGGCAGCACAACTGGACAGACGCGATCGAGTTTCTCGGCGTGAAGCCCGCTGTCATCATCCTTATCCCGGAGGATGCAACGATCCCCCCAAGGCTGGTTGTTGGCCTCGACCGCATTGTAAACGTCGGCGAACTCCTCCCCACTCATCTGGCCGCGGCCATCAAATCCGCCCGAGGCATCCGCATCTCCAGCGCCGTTGCCAGGTCGCTGCTGGCGCACCCGCCCGAACTGATCTTTCAGTCGCTGCGTCCCGGCCGCTCGATCGAGGACGCCTTGTCCAGATTGAGCGCCCTCGCGGCACGGCGGAAGTCCGTCGTGGTTGATTGCGGGGTGGAGGATCTTCCCGGATTCGGTGCGGCACAGGACTGGGTGCTCGACCTTTCCCGCGATATTGCGGACTGGCGCAAGAGAAGCATCCCGTGGGAGGACGTGGACTGCGGCCTCTTGCTCAGCGGGCCGACCGGAACCGGCAAGACGATGTTCGCTTCCGCGGCGGCACGCACCTGCGGCATCAACTTTATGGCTGCATCCAGTGCCGAATGGCAGGCTGCGGGGCATCTTGGGGACTACCTGAAGGCGATGCGCAAGTCTTTCCGGGAGGCTGCGGACAAGGCGCCCACCATCTTGTTCCTCGATGAGTTCGACGCAGTCGGCGACCGCTCAAAGTTCCGGGGCGACAACGCGGGATACGGCGTCCAGGTGGTGAATGGGATCTTGGAGATGCTCGACGGATCGTCTCGGAGGGAGGGAGTTGTAGTCATCGCCGCAACGAACCACCCAGACAGCATCGACCCGGCATTGAAAAGACCGGGAAGGCTGGACCGGCATGTTGCCATTCAGCTCCCGGAATACGATGACCGCAAGAAGATCCTGTCCCTCCATCTGGGAACGGAACTGCCCGCCGACGCGCTGGCGGCCGCCGCACGAGCCACCGCTGGTTACTCCGGTGCATTGCTCGCCCAGCTTGCGAGGGACGCGCGCAAGATCGCGCGCCGCAATCGTCGGGAGGTCTTGCCGCAGGACATCCTCGAAGTATCGCCACCGTTGGTCAGCATCGATATTGAGACGAGAACTGCGACGGCGATACACGAAGCGGGTCACGCCATTGTCGGCGTCGAACTGGCCTACGCGACGGTGTCGGCGGTCGTGGTGCTCTCCGAAATGCCATCACGTTGCGATAGCCTCGGCCATGTCGAATGGCAGCGCTCGAGACCCATGCATCGATCCGAGCAGTCGTACCGCGACGAGATCGCGATGCTGATGGCAGGGATGGCTGCGGAGAGGGAGGTCATCGGCCAGACTTACAACGGCGTAGGCGGCGGAGTGGGATCCGATCTCCAGCGTGCGACGGACATCGCAACCGTCATGGTCGGATGCCTGGGGATGGGATCACTTCTCTACAACGATGCCTCCACGCCCGAAGAGCTTGCCGAGCTAAGAAAGTCCGACAGCCTGATTAGGCGGCGGGTCGAGCGCGTACTGGCGGCGGAGCTTGAACGGTCGATCGCGATCATCCGACGTCGGCGTTCTGACCTCGAAACCCTGACGGGCGCCGTTCTTGAGAAGCAGGTCGTTTCCGGGGATTTTGTAATGAAGCTGCTGCAGAGGGATGCAGGGTAGGGGCGGCGACACGCGTTTCCATTGAATTCGGTATCCGCGTCCGACATCCTGGATATCAGTTCACCGATTCCGTGCCTGCTCGACAGGAACTCGACGGAGAGGAAGCGCTTGTGCCCTACCTCAATCATTCTGCGCGCCTCGTCCGCGGCTGTATGGGTGCCTGAAGCGTGGGCGGCCTGGTTCCGTGAATCCAGCAACTGCTTGAGATAACGCCTCTGCTCGTTGTCGAATGGATCCCACTAGGTTTGGGGGTGGCCCAAACGGTGGAGTTCATCGAACATCTCCCGCAAACCTTCTTTCCCGTCGCGAACCAACAGAGTTTCGGGAAGAGGGAATGGGCTATAGGGCCTGCATTCCTCCAGTATTTTGAGCAGTGCCTTGTCGCCCGTTACCACGACGTCGGTGTCCAGGAAATAGGTGAACAATTGGGTATCCCCAGGTGAACCCGATGTCACAGTCCGGAAGCGTTGAGCAAACGAGTGGGCCCATCTCATCCATTGGCGGGGGACTTTGCCGACTTCAACGTCGTGCAGCCAGAACTTGGTCCAGCTTGGCGATCTTAAAAGACCTGTGTCGAGCTCGACAAAGGGCGCTATCCAATCACGATACGCATTCCCTGTCTGGGAAAGACCAAAAGTTAAACCGTCAAGGCTATCAAATTTCCATGCGTCTACTGGTTCCCCAGACCAGCCGGGCGTAGGCTCGTGAAACTCGCCAACAGTCTTGTTCATTGGCGGATTTCGCTTCCAGCCTACAGCGATCATTTCCTTGCGGGCTTCCTTTGCCTGCCGCCGCGAACCTTCAACCATTTCGACTTCCATCCGTGAAAGCCGGTGTGCCTCTCGGTCCGGCTCCTCTGCGACTCGCACCCAGAAGCCTCCTGTTCGCTTAGCCCAGTCCTTTCGCAGTCGCTCAAAGAATACGAGGTCGGGCGCACGGCGAACCCATTCTGGACGCTTCTCGCGGATCTCTCCGAGGATCTCCATGCTCTCCGAGTATGCTTCAGGCATGAGGCGAACCATTCGATGATGCGACATCAGCCCGATGATCCGGTTTCGAAGAGGAATGTCCTGCAGACGCAACGCCTCATAGACAACCGCGGGTGCAATCTGGATATGAAGGCCAGGAGACCGTGCCAAATCGAGGAAGGAACCCTGTTCGTTGCCATCAAAAACGTATCGCCAAATATTCGAGTCAATCAGCGCGCGTGTGCCTATGCAGTCCTTCGATATGCGATCTGCCGTTGACATGACCCGAAAAGGCTGCGGCAATGCGTCATTCATGTCTAATCTCCAAATGAAGGGCGAGATGCCGGGAAAGTGGCCTGGCAGATTTCGTTTTTTTCAGAATCCGGTCGCCGGTCATGCTCCGAAGCTGCGTATCCCTGTGGCCATCGCGCGGGTCCAAACTCGCAAGGAGGCTATCGCCGACTTACGACCTTACCTTGGAGCTCCATACCTGCTTTGAGGACGCTACTAACTCATCCTCCTGTTCGCCCACCACGACCATTTCATGCGCGTCCTGTTCGAGGACACCGCAACGAGCGAATTACCTGTTCAGCCAGAACCGCCACAGATTTCGCGAAGATCACCTAGCGATAAAGTCTCGCTTGCAGATGAAATCCCGTCTCAGTGCCGACCTGCACAGGGTGATGTTGCCAAAAGTCTCGGAGGACGTCTGCATGCGGGTGTGGACGCTTGCGTGCCGGATCTGAGCAAAACAGACTGACCGCAGGGGCAAGGGAGGATGCCATTCCGACGTGCCAATTGTCTTTCGCTCCATGATGCATGACCTGGAAGATGCTGCTCCTCGCCAACCTGTCCCCTGGACCGAAAAATCGGTTGAATTCACCCCACTCCCGTTTGGTTTTCAAGCTGCCATCTCCGGTGTACATTTGGGAAAAGCGCTTCGAATTCTTCTGCAAACCAACCAGATGTGATGCGAAGTATGGCCCGAGTTCCAATTCGGGATCAACGGGACCTGAATATAGGAACAGTGATATCCTGTTACGGGCTTTTGACCTGCTTCCGAATGTGGCGTCGTATATCGCTTCAAGCGCCGCGAGTGCCGTTTCTCGATTAGAATCGGTCTTTGCGTCGACGAGTTGCTGCGCGACCGGGGTCACTTTGGCGCTCAATGCCGCCGGCGGACCTGCTAGCCATTTCGAATCGTTGTAAGGCACGAATTCCCAGAACGCGGACCTGATCCGGCCGCCGGGACGAAGGAAACGAGCCCTGATTGCGCTCGAATAAACGATGGGGTCATCGAGGCCATCCGCTTGCGGTTTACCCTCATCGAAGGCGAGATTACCGTCCTCCGAGGAGGGGCCGGACGGAACTGGAGGTACCTCTGGCGGAGGCGGGAGGTCGTCAGGGCCGGTGATGGGGACGTAGATGATTTCACGGATCTCTCCGACAGCCGCCAGGAATGCGCCCGGATCCACGAAAAACCCCACCAAGGGGCTACTCGCAGGAATACCTTCTTCAATTAATGCGAGAAGTCGTTGCCAAAGCGGGACATATGGGAGCAGTAGCTTGTCGACTGGATACAAGGCAAGGAGTTTGACAAACCCGTTTATGTGGTCAGCGTCAAAGTGCGAAATAGATGCGAGACTTATTTCCCTGCTGGAAATGGACTCCTGCCGGTCCGCGAACTGCGCAAGCGCAACGTCCATCTGCGCGCTTCCGGAGTCGGTCCCACAGTCGAAAACCCAAGTGAGCGGCTTGCTGCGACCGCTTGTAATGGCCCCCGTCGAGAAAAGACCTTGACCGGCCGGCCACCAATCTAGGTGCAATAATCCTTTCACTCGACTGGCCAGGCCGGTGGCATGAAAGCCATTGGCTGTGAAATCATGACCCTCCGGATACGGGAGACTGGCCGCCCTCATGTAGGCGCGCGCCTCCTGCTCCGTAGCCGGCGTCAGTCCGGCGCCGCGCCATCCCTCGATTTCGGCAATTATGCGGTGGTTTAGATCGCGTCCCGGCCTTGTGAAGTAGGCCAATATGGACTGATTGGTGGGCCTTGGCCTGAAGAGGAGCATCCGCTTGATGAGGCGGATCTCCGCGAGGGACAGATAGCTGGCTGATACCATCAAAGGGAAACTTCATTGAAATGACCAAATGTTGTGATAACCGAGAGTTGTAAATAGGCGATTACTGGTATTGCGGAAAACTTCCCTAGGCGATCCACTGCCGCCAATGTTCACACCTTCCCCAGCGAGAAATGCGCAACGGTGATCTTGCGGGCGCGGTGTTGCTCGGAAGTCCGACCCTCTCTAGTTTGCCGAACAGGGCGAGGCACATTCGGAAGATTAGGTCAGGGGCTGGATTTGAAGGGCATTTTTGATACCAAACGTGACTCCGGATACGATGACGAGATTGCGTTCCGGTACCATTTCCCAAAGCAATACCGTGCGATCGCCGAATCCCTGGTAGGCGATCGGATCATCTACCGGGAACCTCAGCGGAACGGCGGACGCCGGGCATACGTTGCAACGGCAAAGGTCGTCCGCGTGAACGAGGATGCTTGCCGGCTTGGTTTCGCTTACGCTGTCATGGCGGATTACAGGGAGTTCGATGAGCCTGTGCCCTTCGTCCGAGACCGGCGTTACTGGGAAACCGCACTGCGTTCGATTCCGGACCCCACTCAAGTAGGCGCTTTCCTTCAGGGTAAATCGATCCGGACAATCCCCGATAGCGATTTCGCCGCCATCGCGCGAGCAGGGCTTTCCGAGACGTTGATGCCTGAAAATGCTCTCCGGCTGGAACTCGATCCCAAGCATGTCGATGATCAGACACAGGAGCTGCTCGAGCTGCCGCTTGAGGAGCAGGAACGCCGAATCGAGCAGATCCTGCTCAACCGCAAGATCCGCGAAGCCAGCTTCCGCCGAAAGGTCTGCGACGCCTACGACAACCGTTGTGCGATCACAGGGTTGCGAATCGTCAATGGCGGCGGCAAGTCCGAGGCACAGGCGGCGCATATATGGTCGGTCGCCGAGGGCGGACCGGATGTCGTGCAGAACGGCATCGCGCTTTCGGCAACCGTACACTGGCTCTTCGACAGGCATCTGATCTCGTTGACGGACGATTACCGGATCCTTGTTTCACACAATAAGGTGCCATCGGAGCTGCGGACACTGTTTGCGAAGCAGATGGATCGGATACACCTGCCTGCGGATGAGGGGCTGTGGCCGCACCCGGCGTACGTGGCGCGGCATAGAGAGAAGTTCAGCGGGTTTGTGTAGGGCGCGATTCGACACCCCACTGAAGTCGGTTCTGGAATCGAGCATCCGCATCACAGACCGCCCGAGTGCTTCCACAGCAGATCATCTTCATGGGCGATCGAATTCACCCGGTTGGTGTGTCCCGTCCACGCAGCCTCACGGAGTAGCCGCGTCGCACGGAATCCGCTGCTTTAATTTCCGACCCGACGCAATTGGATTGCTCGCATGCTGTGCTTCGCAGGGGCAGGAGCGGATCCGCGCTGCAAGCTGCTGTCGCCATGACGGCCCTGAACGAAGGCTTCGCCAATTTCCGGATGACTGCATTTGATCAGGTCTCCTTCTTCAGTAGCTTTGCGGTCTGTTGTGAGCACATGTCGGATCCAGACCGAGCACGCTTGGCAACTCGCTTAGCCGAGAAAGCACACAACCCCTGCCTCGGGTCCATGCGCGCGCTCGGTCAATCTCCCACCCGAGGGGGCAGCGCCGACACCCATCATGGGTACGATGCCACGGCAAGATTTCGCTATGTCAGTTTGCAGTGCCATTAAGCGTCCTTAATCGAAGATCTTTGCGGATCTGCGTCCGGACAGTACTCCCGGAGCGAACTCTTTTGTGCAGAAACACGTATAAATTTAATCCGGTCACCTCAAATGCCATCGCAGAATGCAATTGGTCTTGATAGGGTACCGCAAGATTTTGGGGGAATCATGCAGACTGCTATCGATCTTTATTCCGGCTGCGGCGGAATGTCGGCTGGTGCGGCCATTGCAATCCCAGATCTGAAAGTGAAATGGGCGCTCGACATTGACAAGAACGCGACGGCGACCTTCAAGAAGGCCCATCCGGAAGCGCTAGTCGATTGCTGCGATGTCTCGCTGGTATCGGCGACCGACGTGATTGAGCGCGCGGAAATCGAGAAGATCGACTGGTTTTTCGCAGGGCCGACATGCCAGGCCGTCAGCACAATGGGCGTCTTCCACCTCGATGATCCGCGCAACGCGCTCTTCGTACATTTCATCCGCTTGCTGGACGGCTTTACGGCGGCTGGACGGCGTCCGCAGCGCGTTATCATGGAAAACGTTCCGGGCGTCGTTTACGGCAAGAACCTCGTCATTGTGAAGGAGCTGTTCACCCTCTTCGAGGATCGCGGCTACCACGTTTTCGCCGACGTCGTGAATATGGCCGACTACGGCCTTCCACAGCTCCGCAATAGGTTCTTCCTTATAGCATCGGTGGATCCGATTCCGTCCACCTTTCCGAAGCCGACGCATTCTGTCGATGGCAGACACGGCCTATCCGCCTACGTTACGGTTTCCGAAGCTATCTCTGACTTGGTAGCCCCGCCCAGCCGTGACGGGAAAGCTTCAACCAAGCTACCGTCTGCGCCAACTGCGTTTCAACGGTTCGTCGCGAATTCCGATGGTGAGGTTGCGAACCACTGGTGCAACATTCTCACCGACCTCAATCGAAAGCGGATCTCCAAGGTGCCTCAGGGCGGTTCTTGGAAAGACATCCCGCCGGAACTGCTGCCAGATCGTTTTCGCCGCGTCCGCCTGACCGACTACGCGACACTCTACGGTCGCCTGCACAAGGCTTCGCCCGCCTACACCATTTCTGCCGGCTTCGGGAACGTTACTTCTGGCTGCTTCACGCATCCGCTGCATGATAGACCTCTTTCGGTCAGAGAAGGTGCGCGTCTTCAGGGCTTCCAGGACAGCTTCGAATTCAACGGGCCGCGCGGGATGCAATACAAGCAGGTTGGCAACGCTGTCCCGCCCTTCTTCATGACCAAGCTCATTCCGCACCTGCTTCATGGCGCCGAAGGGGTGAAGGCGAGGATTACTAAAGACGCGCTGGCTCACGGCAAGAAGCTACCGAAGATGGTCAAGCGCTTCATGGGCAAGAAGAACGAGTCTGAGCGTGCCCGAGACGGCTACGGCGCCGGAACGTACTGGCCAGTGGGCTGGGGCGAACCGATTGCGGCCGACGCTGTCGCCGCCAATGGATATCGATTGAGCGAGACGCCACTGCGTTTTCGTCGCCGTGATGAATGGCGCGCCTCGCGCGACAAGTTCACCGACCAGGATCTCGTCGCCGTCTACGAGGAGCAGCAGCGCTGCGGGGTCGGTCCCGCGGAATTGGTTGCGCTGCCTTTGACGCGCGAAGGCGACGTGGACGCTATCGACCGGGCCATCGTGCAGCTTCTTGCCATCTTGGGCTCGAAGCCGGGACGGATGGAACTCGACATTCCGGTCCGGTACCTCCGTGCACGCCTAAAGCTTCTGCACGACCAGCTCTCCGAACGTCGTGTCTCCAACCTGCCTCCCCTGGCAATCCCAGAGGACGGAGCTGCCGTCTTGCTGGGAAGCGACAAGGAAACATTCCGCCTCGCGCGGCTGACCTTTGAAGAAACCGACATGTCGGCCGACGCGTCGCTCAAGGCACCGCATCTCGTCCTTCACCCCAAGCCGCCACGTCAGAAGGGCAGGGGCAAGGTTGCGAATGACCACCTGCGCTACCGATAGGAAGGGTGAGGCAGGCTTCGGTTCAAGTATGTCTTAGGGGGAGGGAAAGACAGATTGAGGAACTTCGAGGCGGAATGTATCGAAAGGTATTTTCTGGCTCCGGGCAGCACGGGGCCGATAGCCAGCGTCTATGTCGCCGACGACGATCTTCTCGATATCTTCGGGGTCGATGATCTGGAACAGGCCCGGAAGCGGCTCATCCAAACCCTTCCGCACATCGATATCCTCAAACAGCGCTTTTCCGGAGATGTGGTACCGCGGAAGGGAAATGCGCCGGACTATGTCAGGATCCTCGTGTTCCTCTGCTGGATCCAGACGACCAAGACAAGAAAGCCCGGAGATCGGGATTTCCGCGACGACCTTCTCGCAAAGCAGCTCAACGAGTACTTCACCGGGTTCCCGATGAACGGCCTCGATCTGATGTGGGAGCACCTGAAGGAGTTTCTCTGGCGGGAACACCGGATTGAACTTGTGCTGCCTGAGAACATTCCGAGCCACATTCGCCGGATCGGCCGTACGCTCCAGATGGCCTTTCCAACATGGCGTCACAAAGTGGAACTGCGAAAGGTAAGGGACCTCGTTCCTCCGGAAAGACTTCTCGACGCCCTTACCGTCGCCAACAAGATCCAGACATCGAAGATGCGCGGCGAGACGATGCAGTCGTTCGTGTACAATTTCGGAAAGTTCGATGACGCGCGGAAACGCGGCGTGCGCGAATACATGGAAACACCTTTCTGGCAGGCCTGGTACTCGATCGTGGCGGAACAGGCTGCGCTCGAGGACATCGAGGTGGCAGAGGGCGATTTCGGCGAGCACGAGCTCTTCCGGGTCTCGCCGCTTGGCGACCGGGTGGCGATCTCGAGCCCGGAGGAGGCGCTCAAGTTCATTCCCAAGCCTCTTGGGAAGCTCGTTCGGAACGGGATCGTGTTTCTCGAGAACCTCGGCTTCGGCAGATACCGGGCAGGAACATCGGCATCCAACATCCTCCTGATGAAGAGTTCGAAGCTCGCGGAATGCGACACCGACGCAATCCGCTCCGTTGCCGGACTGAACGCCGGATGGGTCGTGGCCAACTTCAAAAACCAGGTCGGAGGCGGAGTCCAGACGGTGGGCGCCCCGAGGGAATTCGGCTGGCGGGACGGCATAAGGGTTGGCGGTGCCTACCTTGGCCGCGCACCGCTGGCTCCTATGATCATAGGCCCGATACCGGCGGCCATCCGTGTCGAGAAGAACGGCAAGCCGATCAACATGGTTCCGCGCGATGACGGCCTGTCGTTCAAGGACGGGATCCACTCGGGAACGTTCGTCGCCCGCAGCCACCGGGAAAACCGCGAGATACTGCTTGTCCCGCGGGCGAACGAGGTCGGCGATCTCCGCCGCCTTTCCTTCGACTTCTCAAGGGAGATCTCGGAGGACGAGTTCCACCACGGCACGGTGCCATCGCTTGTTTCCACGGTCGAGGAGTGGAGCGGCGAGCGCGCCCCGCCCTGCGATGAACTGGTGACGATCGGCGAAGCCCTCTACGAGCGGACGGCACGGGGACTTTCGTTCTCCGAGGCCGTCGAGATCATTCAGAGAGGCATGCCCGGGGCCGACCGCCCCTCTGAATGGGATCTGCTTCGATCCTTCTCCGACGCTGGCTGGCTGGAGATGACACTGCTGCGCCATTTCCCCGTCCGCCGGATACTTCAGAACCCGCTGATGGCAGAGTGCGTCGGCCCGGATCTCGTCAGGATCAGCGGCCCGACTCCGATCGCGGTGCTCGAACGCCTTCACGCCGCAGCAGGAGCGGCCGGAGCCAAAGTCGAGGCATGGAACGGCCTGTCGACGTGGGCGCTGCCCCGATATGCCGTCAGGTGTCCGGACGAGCGCGTGCGCCGCGACTTCATCGAAAGGATGGCCATCGCTGAAAAGCCCACGCCGAAACTGGCGCTCGGCGATGTAGGCGATCCCGACGGAGTGCACGGCTACCAGGTGATCGGCAGGCTCGACGAGGAGCGCGGCTTCTTCTCAGTCCGTTACGACGACAAAGTTGCCGACGGTCTCTACAGGCTCGAAAGGAAGGAATCACGCAATCCCTTCCTCTACCGCTCGGTCGTCGATGGAAAGCCTGTGCAGACCTATGTCTCGCCGTCTGTGGCAATCCTCTCTCACCATCTGCGCAGTGGCGGCCCGATGTTCTTCCAGTCGGGCGGCATCCTGCGGGCACGGCGCTCACGCGTCCTCCTGCCGTCGAGCTGGGCGAGATGGGCATCCGACAGGGTGCTCTGCAATGCCGCTCCGGGTTTGTCCAAAGACGGGTGGCGGTACCAGTATGCCGTCGGAGCTTCCTCACTCTGGGCCATCTGTCGCCTCGTGCCTGTCACGGACAAAGAGGAAGACGAGGGGGAAGCGGAAGCGGAAGCGAAAGGGACGGAGTGGATCGACAGGTTTCTCGCATCGGCCTCCAACCGGGGCCGGGCGATCCATGACAGCAGATCACGGACAACGCGGATCGCACGCGTGATGGCCGAAAAGAGATAGAACATGTCAGTATCAGGCAAGACGGTTTATAGAGTGAAGCAGGTGCTCGCGCACGATGTCGCGATCATCGTTGAAGTCAGGAATGGAGAGACCCAAAGCGGCAAGCAAAAGGAAACCCGCGACAGCAAGATGGCGCTGGGCGGCACGGGCTCCTTCTGGCTGGTCGGCGGCGAGAAAGAGCAGAAGCTGGTCGTGCAGAAGGACGACGTCTCCGTTCCCGCATTCGCGGGCGGAATATCGACCATGGCATCCAGAATCCGGGGTTCCGTTTTCGAGCTTCCGAAGATCGTCAACGACAACGCAGGCCCGGGGAAGGTCGATGCCGTGTCCTTCACGACCGCCGCAAGGCTCAATGTCGGCTACAGCCCGCAGGACGGCGACTTTGGGGAACTGCTTTCGGCCCTTTCGGAAGGCTCTCTGCACGTTCCGCTCGACGCATCTGTCTCGGCGATCGAGGTCCGGTCCGGCCACTGGCTGACATCGGGTTTCGAAGCTCTGCCAGCGGGACGCTACGGACTGCGCCAGCCGTCCCTGAGGTCGGTCGACACGGCTGCGCTCGAAAACCGTCCCGAAACCATCAAGCTCGGGAATGGTCTCGTCGTGTTCCTCTCCCCACCCAAATGGTCGGAGCCGAAGGGCACCGATCTACGGTCGGAGGAGGAGATCCGCCAGTCGGTAGAGCGGTGGCTTTCCAGATCGAAGGAGGTGCTGAGCCTTCCCGGCGGCGCTGGCTCTATGGAGCCTGCAGAACTCCTTCGCCTGCTGGCAGACAGGGCCATCAGCGACGAGGAAAAGGCTGATCTGGCATCCATAGCGGGACATCTGTCGAAGCGCAGCGAGCTCGCCGACATCCTGCCCGTGATACTGGGACGCGATCCCGCGTTCAGGGGGAGGCTCGCAGCCTTTGAGGAATCGGAAAGGACGCGCCTGCGAACCGAGCTGGAAGAGCGGCTCCTCAGGGAGACCGAGGTGGAGCGCGCCCGTCTTGCTGCCCTTCGGACCGAAGTCGCCGACGCTGAAGCGAAGCTCGCCACGTTCTCCCACCGGGAGGCGCTCCTCAGGAGCGAGACCGAGAAGCACGAGGAGACGCTGCGGAGCCTGCTCGTAAGTGCGGCGGAAGGAATAAGGAGCGAATCTTCCCGCGAAGCCGCCGCCATCCGCGACGAGGTAGCCCGCCTGCGCGATGACATGGCCCAGATCGCGACTGCCGTGCCCGCAGCCGCAGAGCCGGTCGCCCCGGTGCCAGTCGCGGCCGAACAGTCCGAGGGGCCGATCCCGGCTGCTCCGCCGCTTGCTTCGGACGAGCAGAGGCAGAAAACCCTCGATGCTCTGGCTGTCGCAACCGGCCTGACACTTTCTGAAATGGCCGCCGTCGTCGCAACGGCAACAGACGTCGTTCCGGTCGTGCTCGGGCCTGACTCCGCTGCGGCCGCCGTCGACATTGCCACGGCATTCGCCGGAAACGATGCCGCTGTAGTCTTCTGCGACCCCACCAAGATCTCCCTGACGGATCTTCTGAACGACGAGCATTCCGGCCTCAGGGAGGCCATCGACAAGGCGAAGGAGCGGCCCGAGGCGCTGTTCGCCGCGGCCCTATGCAGCATCACGAGCGGTCCGTGCGAATACTGGCTTCCCCAGATCATCGCGATGAGGAGGGTCGGTCGTCTTCCGCGCAACCTCGCGCTTGTCGCAAGCGCGGGCGTGGACGGGCTACGCGTCCCGATCCCGGATTCCACATTGCGACACCTGTTCCCGCTGAAGCCCTCGAAGGCGCCACGTCCTGGATCCGCGAAATTCGAAGGCCTCTGGCCGATGACAAATCTGGATCAAGAGAGGGTCCGCGAGGCGGTGGATGTCCTTGCAGGACGTGAGCTGGAGGGGGCCGCCATGCAAGCTGTGGCAAGAGCGCTCGCTCGCACCCCGTCGTGGATGCAGCTTTCCGATGCGGTCATGGTCTTCCTGAGGCAGGCGAAGTGGCTCGCAGCGACGGTCGCGGGAGACGAGCACGAATATGACGAATATTTCATAAACATAGAGGGCTGACCATGTTTGATCCGATTGGTGGCTTCAACCGGATGATCGACCAATTCCTCGCGTATCTGGACACGGCGTTCCGGATCGATGATCCGCGCGTGTCGGCGCTGAGGAGGGAGCTTCTGACCACGCCTGGGCAGCTTGCGCTCGACCCGATCTTCGAGGCCGTTCCACGCTACGAGCCTATCGGATACGGCCTTGAGGGGTTGATCGGCGATCCCGAAGGACGGCTCCGCAATTTCTCGCAGGCGGAACGACAGGCCTTCGTGGAACTCGCACTTTCCGGCCTCTTCGACCGGGACAGATCCAGCAAAGAGCTCAGGGGTGCCTACGCGCCCTATCTCCATCAGGTCGAGATGCTTGAGAAGGGTGCGCGCGACGGAACCCCCGGCATCGTCACCTCGGGCACGGGTTCCGGCAAGACGGAAGCTTTCATGCTGCCGATCCTCGCTCAGCTCGCGCGGGAAGCGGCATCGTGGCCCGCGCCCCTGCAGCCTCTGGATGACCTGTGGCTCGAGAAGGGACACGAGTTCCAGCACCACCGCAGGAACGAGCACCCCGACAGGCCACAGGCGGTACGCGCTCTCATCCTCTATCCGCTCAACGCGCTCGTCGAAGACCAGATGGTTCGCCTGCGCAAGGCGCTCGATTCCGACGAAGCTCAGGATGTCATGGCGCGCCACTTCAATGGCAACCGCATCTTCTTCGGCCGATACACGGGCAAGTCCCCCGTCACCGGGTTCCTTCGACATCCCCGCAAGGGCAAGGACGAGGCATGGAAGAAGCGAAATGCGCGCGCACGCAAGGAGCTGAAGACCGAACTGCAGCGATACCAGTCCATCCAGCAGCGTCTGGCGGGCGAGGGCGATCCCGACCTGCGCTACATCTTCCCCACGACGGACGGCGCCGAACTGATCTCGCGCTGGGACATGCAGGCGACGCCACCCGACATCCTCGTCACCAACCAGTCGATCCTCAACGCGATGCTCGTCCGCGAAGTCGATGATCCGATCCTGACCCAGACACGCGCATGGCTGACCGAGAACGACGACGCGCGCTTCTACCTCGTGCTCGATGAGCTGCACCTGATTCGCGGTTCGGCCGGTGCCGAAATGGCTGGCCTTCTCAAGGTGCTTCTCGAGCGGCTCGGGCTGGCCGATCCCGCGCATGCCCACAAGCTCCGCATCCTGTCGTCGTCCGCCTCGCTGCCGATGGACGAGGAAAACGCTCCTGCCAGCATCGACTACCTGAAGAACATGTTCGGCGACGCTGGAACTGCAGGAGCAAAGGACATCGATCAAGCCTGGAGACAGAGCGTCGTCACAGGCCGTCCGATTAAAGTCCAGCGCCCGGAGGCCATGCCGTCGCGCGAAAGCCTCGCCAATCTCGCACGCGCGCTAGAGGAACTGGATCATCGACGAAACCCCCGCGAACTCTTTGACCGCTTCCTCGCGGCGGCCGCCAGTATCCCCGGCTCCTCCGGAAAGAACCCGGCCACCATGCTGGAGGAGGCCACGGCGACTGCGGCCGCGATGCTCGACTTCGCGCTTCAGAACCCCGAAAAACCGGGATCCAAGCTCCCGCGCACGGTCGGAGACATCGGCAATGCCTTGTTCGACACCGAAGACAGGCTAGCCGTCCGCGGCCTGCTTGCACTGCGCGCGATCCCAGACCTTCCGGCCACCGTACTGCCAGCGGAACTGGCTCCCAAGCGTGCGGACGTCGCAGCGCTGCCCGGCTTCAGAATGCACTGCTTCGTCCGCAACATCGAAGGTCTGTTCGCCTCCATTCACAGAGAGGATGACGGCACCGTGGTCTGGGGACCCCCCAGCATCGAGCGTGGCCAGAACTACGACGGGGAAGCCGATCAGGAAGGCCGCAAGCGGCTCTTCGAGATGCTCTACTGCGAGGCGTGCGGCGATCTCTATCTGGGCGGCAAGCGCGGGGAGACGGATCCCGGCTCGTCGCGCAGGGTCTCGCTGCTTCCGGCTCCGCAGGAACTGGAGAAGCTTCCCGAAAGCGCCTCCTCCATAAGGTTCGAGGATGCCAGCTACCGCGAATTCGCCCTCTTCTGGCCGAGCCAGGGGCAAGCCGAAGTCGAGATCCGCACTGGCAGGACACCGTATCGCTGGACACCGGGGTACCTCAATCCGCGAACGGGGGTCGTGAGCGACAGGGAAGAGAAGGGCGACGTGCCGGGCCACCTGCTTCGCTGGTCAGGCACCGACGGGTTCCAAAGCCGCACGATGGAAGACGACGGCACTGCCGTTCCATTCTGCTGCGCCAAGTGCGGAACCGACTATTCCGGACGATATCGGCAGGCAAACTCCAAGAGGCGCGAAGGCCGTCTATCGCCCATCCGAAGCTTCAGGACTGGTTTCGGCAAGACCTCCCAGCTCCTCGCCACCGAACTGGTCGCCTCGCTGAAGGCGCAGGACGGGGACGGAAAGCTCGTCGCCTTCTCCGACAGCCGCGAGGATGCGGCAAACCTGGCTCTGGAGGTCGAAGTCCAGCACCAGCGCGACCTGCGTCGCGAGATCCTCATCTCGGCGGCGACCCGCATTGCGCTCGATCATGCCTACGTCGCCGAAGATGAGGCCGAGTACCAGCGCCTCAAGAAGGAAATCACTGCGCTGATGATGGAGGACAAGGATGCCGACCATCTCCAGCCGCGTCTCAAGGCACTCAAGAAGAGAAAGGACGCAGCCGGCCACCCTCCGAGCATCCCGCTGAAGGATCTCTTCGAGTTCGAGCGCGACAAGGTGGGCAACCTCACGCGTCCGATCCTGACGGAACTCATGAAGCTTGGCTCCACCCCGGTCGAGGGCGCCGACACGAAGCTCAACCGGATCAACAAGCGCCACGCCTGGTACGAGTTCTTCGAGAGGGATGGAAGCGATCAGATATCGTGGAAGCACGACGTTCCCGAGGAGCAGCTCAAGCTGATCCGAAAGGCGCGCGAGAGGATCCAGGACGATCAGCCGCTGGACGCGACCGACCTCCTGTTCAGCAAGACATACTTCGCACTCGAGGAGACCGGGCTCGGATGGCCGAGCTTCTATGGATCCGAGGAATACTCGCCTGAGAAGTCGTGCGACGACGCGATGCTGCGCATCTTCGCAGACGCCTACCGGATCACGCCCAACCAGTTCCAGGACGTGACCCGCAATGCCTGGAGCAACGCGTTCGACATGCTCGGCAGGGGCGATAACAAGTTCCGCCGTCTGATGGAGAGGATCCTCCAGCATCCGGAGCAGGAGTGCAACGACTTCCTCGACAAGCTCCGCACCACACTCAAGCAGACCCGGGGCGATGGATCGATCGACATCAGCATGCTCTACTTCCGCGCCGCCGATCCGGCCGGAGCCGCCTGGCGGTGCAAACGCTGCGGCCGGGTTCATCTCCACTCCGGGTTTGGACGCTGCACGCGATGCGGGGAGACGCTCACCCGTCCGGAGGATCTGACGGCTTCGAAGATATCCGGAGAAAACTTCCTCGGACGCAGGGTGATGCGCGCGATCTCGAGCGACGAGCCGCACTTCAGGCTCAAATGCGAGGAGCTTACGGGCCAGACGAGCGACCCGGCCGAGCGGCTGCAGCAGTTCAAGGGCGTGTTCGTCAAGGACGACAACGAGAGCGACGAGGACTTCCGCTGGCGGAGGCTGTTCGACACGGCCGATCTGCTTTCCGTCACGACGACCATGGAAGTGGGCGTCGACATCGGCTCCCTGCAGGCCGTCTACCAGGGCAACATGCCCCCGCAGCGGTTCAACTACCAGCAGCGTGTGGGTCGCGCCGGCCGCCGAGGACAGGCGTTCTCCACGGTTCTGACGGTCTGCCGCAGCAAGAGCCACGACATCCACTACTTCCACAACCCGGTCGAGATCACAGGCTCGGCTCCGCCGCCGCCTTTCATCACGACGGGACTGACGGACATTCCGTCTCGACTGCTCCGCAAGTTCTGGCTCGTCGAAGCCTTCCGCATCCTGCGTGAAGAGTGCGGTGGGACATGGGCTGGCGACGATGTCGTTCCCGGCGACATCCACGGCGAGTTCCTCTACTGCAGGGAATACTTCCGGCAGGACATGAACTGGCGGGATCGGCTGGCCGATGCGCTGGAGCGGACGGATCACAGGCGCGTCCGGCTGGCGACGATCCTCGCCGCGGTGTCCGGCTGCGATCTGCAGAAGATCATGGAGAAGGTCTCGGCTGACACCGTCCTTGCCCATGTCGACGGTCTCGAGGAGGAGTTCGGGCTGCAGGCGGTGGGCATCGCCGCGGCGCTCGCCGAACGCGGACTGCTGCCGCTATACGGCATGCCGACGCGGTCGCGGAACCTCTACGTTGAGCTGAAGAAGGCGAACGCGAAGGGGAACTTCGAGGCCGAGTGGGACACCATCGACCGCGACCAGGACATGGCGATCTTCGACTTCGCTCCAGGAAGCGTGCGCACGCGGGAGAAGCTGCGCCACCGCTGCATCGGGTTCACAGGCGTGCTGCTCGACCCCGACCAGCATGCAACGAACTTCGACGGCCCGGTGGATCCCATCTCGGACTGGAGAAAGGACGACTTCCACCTCCGCTTCTGCGGCCAGTGCGGCGCATGGAGCAGGGGCACCGAACACACCCCCGCCTGCCAGTCCTGCGATGCGCCTCTGGCCGACACAGGCATCCGGTGCATCACGCCCGCGGCCTACCGCACGGAGCTCATCCCCACGGACGAGAACCTTGCCTCCAAGGTCGGCCAGCGCATGACGCTCGCCAGCCTCGGCAAGCCTGACGAGAAGAAGACCGACGCAAATCTCAGCGTCAACTTCGCCGAGCAGTCCGAGATCTTCCTCGTCAATCCCGGCTTCAGGGACGACACGGACTTCACAGGCTTCGAGGTGCAGGAAACGGTCGACACCAACGCCCAGCGCATCTGGTGGTGGGCGGACAAGCCGCTTCTGAAGCTCTCGGGGCAGGCAATCTCCACAGACGTCCTCGCCGATGACCAGAACGGCCGATACAGGGCTGTCGAGGAACCGCCGATCAGCGCCTGGCTCGCCTCCACCAAGGTCACGAACTCGCTGCAGATCGGACCGGTCAAGCTCAACCCCAACCTGCGCCTGCTCGACATGGACATCGGCCTCTCCATGGGCCGACGCGAGCCGTCCCGCACAAGCGTCCGCGCTGCGGCGATCTCGGCGACTGAGATCATCGTCCAGCGCGCTGCCCTCGATCTCGACATCGCGCCGGAGGAGTTCGACGCACTGGCGCCGAACATCATGCACTCGCCGAGCGGGGAGCGTCTGCCCTATCTGCAGATATCGGACGCGCTGCCGAACGGCTCGGGCTTCTGCCGCCATCTGCTGGGCGACAGCACCATCCCGGTCTCCGCCTTGATAGGCAGCATCCTCGACGAGGAAGGCGCATGGCCGAGAACCGACATCGCCGACCCCGAGCACATGAAGCGGTGCGGAGCGTCCTGCTACAGGTGCCTGCAGAGGTACAACAACAGGAACTTCCACGGTCTTCTCGACTGGCGGCTGGGCCTTTCCTACCTGAGGGCCATGGTCGATCCATGCTACGAGTGCGGCATCGACGGAAACTACGGCCACTTCGAACTGCAAGACTGGTCAAAAACCGCCAGCGATCTCGCACTCCAGACCAAGACGTTCATCCCCGGCAACACGGTCTCCAGCGTCAAGGGTAGGCCGGACATTCCGGTCTTCTCTCTCGATGAGCGCAACAGCCGCTGGGGCGTTGTCGTCCATCCTCTGTGGAACAGGGAACGGCTCTTCGATATGCTGGGCCTCGACAGGAGCTATGTCGCTGTTGACAGCTTCGAACTGTCAAGGCGGCCGCTTCACGTCCTGCAACGAGCGCGCGCTGCTGCAGGGTAAGGGGTTCGCTGCTCTATTTTCTTCGACGGTCGAAACGATCATCCTCACGATCGTTTCGACCGCCTCATGCTCCCAGAATCGAAGAGTTGTCCAGCCGATCTCGGCGAGGTGCTCACGGACCCTTCTGTCACGCGCGCGGTTGCGTTCAATCTTCTCCAGCCAGAAGGCGGTGTTCTTCTTCACAGATGGCGGATGGATGTCGCACCCATGCCAAAAGCAGCCGTCGAGAAAAACGGCGATTCTTAGTTTAGGCACGGCGACATCGCATGTGATGCGCTTCATTCCGGGAACCGGATAATGAGCCCGATAGCGAATTCCTCTCGCGTAGAGCTGCGATCTTATCAAAACCTCGAACGGATTGTCGCGCCCGCGTGTGCGCTGCATGCGTCGACGGACCGTTGGCGTTGCTTCGAGATCCATGAGTTGCCCATATGCAATCTCGGTGGCGGGATGATGGCGAGGCCGCGTGAGATCCAAATGGGGGTATGAGTTGGCACGGGTTGTCAAACAGCGGTTTTCGCGGCGTTGAAGCTCGTGATTGCCGCCTTTTTACTGATGCTGATCGGGGTCATTGCGTGGATGCTTGATCGCCGATCCCCAAACAGGCGGATCAACGATCATTACTGCGAACGCTACCGTCTCTTCTGGTTAGGACATAACCAGCTTGCCCTGCCGCAAAGGCGTACGATGCAGAAGGTCCGCTCGCGTAGTGCTGATGATCAGTGAGCAAGGATAGCGGAGTGTTTCCGGTGATTTCAGCGGCTGGCTCGCACGAATACCGATGTCACGTAATCCGGGAGCGCTTCATAGCGTCGATCCAGGCCAGCGCAGGAGTCACAGCAATACTTGAACGGCCGCGGCGCCGTCTCCTTGCTGAAAGCCCAGTTCAGGATTCTCACGCCAAGACTTGGTCGCAGATGAACTTTCGGCCCTTCGAAATACTCGACCAGCGCCGCCCGGAAGCACTTCTTGGAGTCGAGTAGGCTGCTCAAGTCCTCGATCTGCGAGAAGCGCTGCCGAAGCATCGATCGAGCTGCCTGCTCGTCCAGTCCTGACCCATTAGCTGTCTTCTCCGCCATGAAACGCAGCAACCCGACATCTCGTCCGGCACCACGGGCGCCTTCTGTGAACGTCACTGCTACGGCTTGCCTGCCGTCACGGCCCGCCCGGCCGAACTCCTGCAGGTAATCCTCGACCGATGCAGGCTGCTGCCAATGGATGACCAAGCGTACATCTGGTACGTCCAGTCCCATTCCGAAGGCGTTCGTGCAAATGATGTGGTTCACGACCGGCCGGCTTTCGCCCTGGAAGCGCTTGAGCAGTTCCTGACGATCCCAATCCGTGCCCAACTTCGAGTGATAGAACGGGACCTGGAGTCCATTGTTCTCGAGATCGGTCTGCAGCTCCAGACCGATGCGGGCCGTGGGCACGAAAATCATAACCTTGCGTCCAGCGAACACGGGCAGTCGCAGGAGCGATGCGATTTCGTGGTGACGTGCCGGGCGAGTGGCTGCCCAGCGGATCATTGCGATGTTGGGCCGGTCCACGCCTCTGACGAAGACCTGTGCGTCCTCGATTCCCAGTGATGAAAGAATCCGCTTCTGCATCTCCCGACCCGCGGTGGCGGTGAAGGCCAAAACCGGAGGAGAGCCGAGCGTGGAACGCACCTCCGCGAGGCGGCCGTACTCCGGACGGAAATCACGGCCCCACTGGTCGACGCAATGCGCCTCGTCAATAACAAGGAAGTCAGGTCGACTTTCCGCCAAGGTCTCACGCTCGTTCCTCCGACGAACGAAAAACCGTTCAGGGGCCACATACAGGAATTTCAGGGCATTCGCCTCGACAAGCGAATAGCGGATTGTCTTCTCCTCCATGCTGAGGGCGCTGTTGATGAAGGTCGCGGGAATCTTCCTGCGAAGGAGGCCTGACACCTGATCACTCATGAGCGTCTTGAGGGGGCTGACGACGATGGTAACGCCTCGACGAACAAGAGCCGGGATCTGAAAGCAGAGCGACTTTCCGGATCCTGTAGGACTGACGACCAGGACCGACTTTCCTGCGAGCGCTGCCAAGACTATCGGGAGTTGACCTCCGCGGAAGTGGGAGATGCCGAATAGGCGAAGGACGGGCCCAAGACTCATTTCTGCATCAAGCGACCGCGCGTCACGGTCGAGCCAGCGTGCCAGTCGCATCGCCCAGCGCTCGATCGCTCTCCGTGCGAGTCCTCCCGCCAGATTGGGATGGTGAGCAGCATGGCAGCCGTCGCACAACGTCACCAGGTTCGAGAGCTCGTCCGAGCCGCCCATGGACCTGGGCAGGAGATGATGCACGTCGGCATCCCGCGACTTTACCGTCACAGAGCACGAGACGCACTTGTATCCATCCCTTGCAAGAACAAGTTGACGGGTATCTTCCCAATTTCCCACGTGACATTGCTCGTCATTGGTT
This sequence comes from Ensifer adhaerens, assembly GCF_002007205.1. Lineage (GTDB taxonomy): Bacteria > Pseudomonadota > Alphaproteobacteria > Rhizobiales > Rhizobiaceae > Ensifer > Ensifer adhaerens_D. The sequence continues at coordinate 1,041,371 of NZ_LAZS01000005.1, read as the reverse complement.
GCCTTCGGCCACGACATTGACCGAAAGTCGCTGAGAAAGGGTAACCGAACCCGCTGTAATGGAAGGCGGGTCGCTGAAGGACTGGAAGGAGAGGTTGGTGAGGGTTGTACTAGGCCTCGACGCAGCCTGGACTGAGGGCGAGCCGAGCGGCGTTGCCGTGATCGCCGATGACGGTTCAGGGTGGAGATTGCTCGAAGTCGCCGCTTCCTACGCGGAATTCCTGCGCGACCGCCCAGTGCTACCTCAGATCCTCCGTCATCGAGGATCCGCCAACACCCAGCTCTTGTCCTCCACGAGATTGGGTCAATCTCCTTGAAGCGGTGCGCCAGCACTGTTGCCATGCACGCCGGCAGAAAATCATCTTCGGAACATGGAGGTGGTCGGAATGTCCAATGTCATAACGGTGAATGGCGAAGACGTATATATCAATAGGTGGAGGTACTGGACGGACAAGGAATTCGCGTTCGTGGGGGACATTGTCGGATGGCTGGGAGAAGATGGATCGATCGTGTCCTCGGTAAGGGATCGTCTGCAAGCTCCGTACCTGCTTCGTGACGTCAACGGCAACTTGATTGAATGCAAGCCTTTTGCCTACTCGGGATTCCAAGAGTTGAAACTTGAGGACGCGCTAACGCTCGGATTCAACACTTCCGAATACCAGGCAGGACTTCGCCGTCAGATGCTTGCCGAGCACTATCTTCAATCGGAGAGGGAGCTGGGCATCGAGCAACTTCCTCCCCGTAACGCGTACGACGCCTGGGAAAGGCAAGGATGCGAAGACTGGGCTTCAGAGTGGGATCCGCTGCGGCGAGTTCCGTATCCCAAGGAGAGTCAATTCGAGCGTTATGAGGTCATTGGCTGGGTCGAGAGCGAGCTTGCCGAAGGCTCATCGATGCCTGACGACCGTTTTCAGGCGGAATTCCGCCTCCGCGACAACAACGCGGGAAAGGTCTTTACCAGCGGCCATAACCTTGCAGAGATCGGGCTGGAGTCGATGTCCATAAAAGATGCGCTGACGTTGGGATTTTCGACCTTGGAGTACAATGAGGCACTGAGGACGCGACTTCTTGAGCGTCGCCATCTTGTCGATGAGGCCGATCTTGCCGAAGGCAGGAATCCGCCCCATCAGGTTCGGTCAATCCTGGACGAAAAGGGCCGCGAGTGCACCAGCGAATTGGATCCAGTCTATCGGCACTACAAGCGCAGCGCTAGCGCACCAGCTTCTCGGCAGCCGACTGCGAAGGAGCAACTTTGGCTGTGGCTGACCCGGAGGGATCGACCGCATCCAAAGAAGGTTTCTCAGCAGGATCCGTTTGAATATGGCGTGACTCTTTCGGCTCGGAAGCGCTGACTGTTTTCTTCCTGAAGCCGAACGGTCGATTTGGACGGCCGTCATCGTCGTGGATCTGGTCCACTTCCTGACCCCAGTCGCGCGCCTGATCTTGCGGTGACAGCTTAAGAAACTGCTCGAAGAAATCGTTGTGGGAGTACCCATACCACTCGTAGTCTTCCAGCATCATGTCAGCCCTGTCCGGATCCGAACCGAGGAAATCGATTGCCTTCTTCCGGATTCCGGGCAACGGGCCGAAACCGGTCGCCGACAGTCCTGAACAACGCGGTTTACCTTCGAGTCCGGCTCTGGAAAGATTCATCACGAGACTGAATGCAACATCACCGTCGAGCATTCGACTGAAGAAGGTTTCATGACCTTCTTCCCAACGCTCGTACATTGCGGCAACGAGTTCTTCGGCCGTATCGTGGTCAAATGTACTGCTGATCAGGACACGCTGCGCGAGCGCGCGGTGCTTATGCTTCGTGCTGAGGCCGGCATGAAAAGAGGGGCCCACCAGCAGCTTTTTCAATGCTGCCTCCATCGTCAGCCGCAATCTCGGTGCCTCGCCATCTGCCGCCGTCAACAGCCACTGGAAGACGGTCTCAAGTGCCAGAATCCTGTCTTCTTCTTCCGAAGGAAGTTGATGAATGATCGCGGCGATCGAAGCATCCACGGCGCCTTCTGACTTCTTCGAGTGCTGGTTGAGTATGGCGGGATCCGCGCCGAGCACATCGATCAGCCACGCGCTGTCAGACGGAAGCGACCGGTTCTCGAGGAGCGCAAGTGAAAGATATTTTTGGAACTGGCACTCCTGGAACGAGGCAGTCCAATATAGGAAGATCGCCGCATTCCGATGAAAACGCGGACTCGCGGTGCCCAGTTGTTCGCCGATCTTATTAAACATCTTCCAGTGAATTCTGGGATCGCGAAGTTCAATTTCATGACGTGTCGTGTGTTCGTGATCATAGGGAAGTGCAGCCGGATACATATCGACGTCCGACATCCGTGCGATCAATTCTTCAATGCCGTGATTGCCCCATGGGAATTTGATGGACAGGAATAGATCGAATCCCGTCTGGATCATTCTCCGCGCTTCGCCCTCATCTATGTGGGCTCCAGATCCATGAGCGGCCTGGTTGCGAGATTCCAGCAACTGCTTCAGGTAACGCTTGTGATCGCTATCCAGCGGATCATATTTGTCCGTGAGTTTCAGCACGTCTTGCTCGTACGAGCGCTGCTCCTTGCGCTTACCTTCAAGCTCTTCGCTGAGATATTCAGCCGTTTTGTCAAAATGAGCCTGATTTGCCGCCTTCAACCTGAGGTCCTCGAAGACTGCGCATGACATCATCACAACGGACGCACGATGCGCGCCGGCATTGAAGCTGTCGAGCGCCTCCCTGAACAGGACTCGAGACCGCTCGTTGTGCACCTGAAGGAGCATTTCGTCCCTATTGAAGAGACTCTTCTCGCGATCTGCAGTTGTTGAAGTCATGGTCACCCTTCCTTTTCTTACAGGCGTCGTAGACGAAGGGCGTCAACGTCACCTTAGCGAGTAGGGTTAAGGGGCAGTTGTTCGGATTGTGTACCTTGGGGACTTCTGACCCCAAGAGCCCCGTCTGCTTGAAGGTGGCATCGTCGAGCGGCCAAATCTTTTCGCACTTCGCTCGGGTTAACCTAGTATTGCAACTATAGCGGTATGCATTGCCGATACGGGTGGCGGGATCATTGATACGAATGTTGGCTATAGCCTTTTGGAATATCCATAAATCGCGAGGCGCAAATGTTATGGATGGCGTCGTGGCACTCGCAGTCGCGCTCGCAACGGATCAAGACTTATCGGGTCCTGACGGCGACGTCCTTCTTTGTCTGGGAGAGCCGGGTACCCTGGATGTAAGCCAGTTGCAACAGCAACTGAACCTCCAGGCGACCGGGCACCAATGGTGGTGTCAACGATCCCTGTCCCAACGGTTTGTAACCGTCGGTACCATTAATCAGGGAACGCTCTCATACTCAGGCGAGACCTGCGGGTGTCTCCCAACCACGGTCAGCAGGGTAAATGGTCAAAATGAGATCTCGCCCTACGAGCTGTGGTTCGTCCACTTGATGTCACCAATGAACTCGGATGACGCATCCGTCTTGCACACAGGGGTGGCGCGTGAACTTCGCGAGGCCGTAGATGAGCGGGAGCGTGTGCGTTCCAACTCGGCCACGATCGCTATCGGAGACTTCAATATGCCTCCCTACAGCCCGGGCATGACCGCTCCTACGACGCTCAACGCCGCTGCCTGCAAAACTGCGGCGCGAGGGACGCGCACCGTTCGTGCCCAAAAGCACAACTACTTCTTCAACCCGATGTGGGAGATTTTGGGAAGCCGACGCTCAGATCAGCAGCCTGGCTCGTTCTACAAACGCTACGACAACAGCGCGATCTTCTGGCATCTATACGATCAGGTGTTGGTCCGACCAGAACTTGTGGATAGTGTCGTTACGGGGTCGGCACGGGTAATGACGACTGCGGGTGCCTTCAACCTGCTCACATCTCAGGGAGGAATTGACACTCGTTTCTCTGATCACCTGCCCATAACTATTTCACTCGCAATCTAAGAGGCGGGAAACATGGAAAATCTCTGGCCCAACGATCTCCTGGAGGAGATGTCCGGCGCAACTCCAAACGCGATCGAAACGATTCTCGAAATTCAAGCGATAGGGCTTTCCACGATCACGGGCGGGTTGGTTGTCGGACGAGTACGCGATCGATCATTCAGACCCGCGCGCGCCTGGTCGCTTTACATCGAACCTGTGGATCAGCCGAGCAAGGCCTACGAGTTCCTTATCATCCGCTCGGCTGACGGAGGTTATCCGGTAGTCGTGGAGACGTATCACCTCGCGGACATGCGGCTGAAAAGATGCGAATCCAAAGCCACTCTGACGAAAGCGTTGCAGAAGATTTTTGCCGAACCTTCGTCGAAGTCATTGATTAGGACACTCGCCGAAGAGGCCATAGCTGCAGGCGCCGTTGCTCGTCCAGAAGGCGATACGAAGGTGCAGTCCGCTCGACCAATTGAAATTGGCCCCCTTTTCAATACCACTGACGGACAGGTTTCGAGCGTCTCCATGTTTGGGATAAGCGGTCACATAAGCGATACGACGCTCGAGAATCTGCGTGATCGGAACAAACGTGTGGTCGAGCCACTGAATGAAAGCTTTGTCGTGACAATACCATTTGTTGGAACCGTGAAGGCCACTGTTTCGAAGGAAGAGCTCGACGTCCTAGTGGCCCAGGCAACTCGAAGCTTGAAAGGGTACTAGCGAGCGACCTCTCTAGTCCCGTCGAGCCGCCCCCTTGAAAAGCGAACTGCTACTATAATGTGTGTCTCGTTTCGTGCTCGGGGGAGAATGGAATGCCATACATCGATGATGATATTGTCAATCTTCCGAGGCAGGATGCTCCGAAGCCCAGTATTACTGGGGCGACGAGTGCGAGATCATTTCTGAAAGCAATGGCAGGATTGAGGTTCGGATTGTCGGCAGGCAACTCCTGACGCGCATCCCCTTCGTCGACGGCCAGCAATACATTCGTACGCTGAACGTGGAACGTATCGAGCGCTATGCAGAGGAGGCTTGGTACGCAGAACTCATCCAAAATGTCGTCGCAACGTTCACCAAGAGCTATCGCTTCTTGAAGACCAAGTACCAAGAAATCGGCGCATGAAAGACTTCCCGGCCTTTGGCGCGCGGCGAAATCAGAGATCACCCTTGATCTTGCTGCCGGGAATGATCGAGCGATCGGTCCCGCTGCCAGTGGGCGGCACTCTTGGTCGAAGTCTGAGAAGTCGACCGTTCTCCAGAACACTCACCGATATGCGAATGGACGTGCCTGACGTGCCAGCAATGATCATAATCGGTTTCGGACACTTATAGCTGATGTCGATTGAAATCGAGCGCATTCCCCGGATGTCGTCGCTGCTTGGATCAGGAGCGCCGCCGGGATGAGAGTGCCACTCGCCGAGATAGTATTCACCGTGGGGCCATCGGGCGCGAAGTTTCGCCGTCAAACCTTTCATGCCCCGCTGAAACCACGCCCGTCCAGAACTGGAGTCCCCGGGGCTTTCAGTCGCTGCGGTAACGACTGCCAGGTTGCCATCGCTCTCGTACCGTCCAATAAGAATCCCTCCGGTCTCCTTGTCGATCGATGCGAGGGCCTCCTTACGGATCAATCTCAAAGCATCTTCCGTCAGGCGAACTTCCACGGCGGCACCATTCGCTTCAAATGCCACCACAATTTTCTCAGCCATTGAGCTTCTCCACCGTGCCGTCGAAGCCTTGTCGATAATATAGGCAGCGGCGCTCCGGACGTCTCATGGCCTCCAGAATGGCCCTGGCTCCAACCGCGCTCCACATGCGGACATCTGCGGCGGTTGCCGGAAACACAGGATGCCAGCATCCGATCCCTTCCATGCGCGCGTCGCCAAAATCCGTCGATGGCACCTCCATCTCGTAGAAACTCTCCTTTGCATCGATTGCCGGAAAGGAGGCCTCGGACGCAATGAACACGAGGAGCCCTTCGGCCCGCCAGGTCATCGCCAGGCTGACGAAGGTCTTCTCACCACCCCAGTCGAACTCAGCCATGGCATCAAGGACGGTGTCGGATCCAGTGCAATCGATGATGATATCAAACGACCGCAGCTCGTCCGCGAGTTCGTTGTTACCCGGAGGAAAACTGGCGACGATACCTCTGACATCGGCGTCCGGCATGATCAGCGACAAAGCGTTCGCAAGCACGACCGCCTTGTCGTGGCCGACTGCGTCCATGCCAAGCACATGTCGAGTAAGGTTGCCGACATCCAAGATATCAGGATCCAGTATTCCCATACTTGTCACGCCCATGCGTACAAGGTTCTCGGACACGGCGCCACCGAGTGACCCCGCGCCGATGATCAATACCCGCTGTGAAACTATCCCAGTGCCGAAGCCAGAGCGCGTCCGGATCTGGTCGGGTTCCCAATTAACCGTCCTCAGCCACGTCAATGAAGAATTTGCCGTCGGTCGGGTGCGATCGAGGAAGCGCCGGGTCTGCTCGTTCGCGCGAAAGCCATTCTTCTTCGCCTTGCGATCCGACAGTTCGACCGACCCGACAGCGATCCAGTGGTATTTTGAGGGAGCCTCACCGATCCGTTCCGATAGCGGGAATCCAAGGAACAGCGTGACTGTTCCACGATCATCTTTCCGACGCCGGCGATCAGCCCCAGCGAGCTCGAACACATCAGCGAGCTGAATGCCCTGACTGTCGAGGTGAGCGGAGAGATCCGCCCACGTCCGCGGCAATTCCCAAGGTGCCAGCACTGGTAGGTTATCGAGAGCAATCCAGAGGCCCGTTTTTGCGGGAGCTACTTCAGTTACTGCCCGCCCCCATACCGACTTTCTTATAGGCGCCAATTGACGGTCACGGAAAGTCGTCATGGCGTAGCTAATCTTCGCCCCCGGCAGCTTGGCGAGGTCGACCCATCCCCATTCATTGGTCCGACCATGCCAGAATGCCAGATCGTCGTCTGCGCCAACAAAGCCGACAACTGGGAAGCTTGTCTGCCCAGGGCCGGACGGGAGCTCCAGCGGTTCACCTTCGATCGCAAGCTCGCCCGTGGCCGCCGCGTCGATCCAGATCAGAAGGCGTTCCAGATGCCAGACTATCTTCTCATCGATCGAATCAGGTTGGCCATTCCAGCAGGCGCGCCCGAATGCAGCGGCAGGACGATCAAGGCAGGGATTTCCCAGCCTCCACGGCAGTAATCCACTTCCTTCGCGGTTGAAGGATTGGTGCTGGAAGGTCGCCGAAATCCCCCCGATCATCGCTGGATAAACGGTGACGGATTTCGTTCGCGGAACGAACACGACATACCAGGCCGTCTCCGCCGAGATGAAGTCGGTCGAGGCACCGCTTAGGAGGGCAACGAAGGGCAGGGACCAGCGGCCTTCCGAACCCGATGACCAAGTATCGGTGCATCGGATCCGAGGATGATCCGCAATTCGGTCGGAAACGCTCTGAAGGACTTCAGGTATGAACAACTAGAAGCACCTCACGCGAACCGATCGGTCCTCGGTGGCTCGGCGGGCTCTGAGGGAGGAATGAAGAACCCAGGCTTGCGGTCGCCGCCATTCGGTCCGGGTAGCGGAAACTTACTCCCGAACAGCTTTTGCCACAGTTCGCCGCTCTTCTGCGCATCATGCGAATTCAGCGCCTCGCGTGCCTGTCCGGCAGCAGTCGAAATTGCAGCGTGGAATGACTTGAAATCCTCTGCGGAGAGCCGCTTCAACACGTTGTGCTCCGGTACGCCATGATCAGGGAGTTCTGGAACTTGCCCGAACACTGCCGGGATTTGCCAGGTGTCCCGCATCGATTCCAGAACCTGGACGAAGCCGGTAGCAATCGAGGTGGTGCCATCTTTGAGGACGTGGCCAATCATGTGTTCGAGCGGATAGCCCTTCGGGTACTTGGGAAGGATGAGGGCATTCTGCTGGCGCCACCATTTGGTCGCGCGCACCAAATTCACGTAGTGACCGTTGCAGGCGCGGTTCTTGGCCGCCGTCCATTGGATCTGGGCAAGTGGATGGGTGCGGCCCCAGTCGCCGACATCACGGTCTGGCAGAAACAGAGGATTGGGACGCCAGTTGCCTGTCGGCTCGTCATCAAGCGTCAGTGGCTGTGTACCGAAGGGCGTGGGCCGCCAGCGCTCGTTGAGGCGCCAGGTCGCGTCTTCTTCCAGCGTGTTGTCCGTCAGGACCGACTTCGAACGGTACAACCGCTCCATCGCCTGTCTGGATGCAGGATCGGTCGGCAGCGCGGTGATGACCAGATCGATATCGACATAGGTAAGTTCGATGCCAAACGACCGTCCTTGCGGACGCCATTTCCCTGGATAGTAGCGCTCCAGAAACGGAACGAATTTATCCATCGCCTGCTGCGGCGTCGTCTTGTGATAATCGATATCGGTCACCACTACGATATCTACGTCGGGCCGCTTGTCTCCGGTCGGGCGAATGGCGGTCGAACGTCGAATGCTTCCCTGCAGGAACGTAGCGACCACGATGGCGCTCAAGTCTTTGTCTGCCGAAAGTCGCGACCGGAGCGTGTTCGCTCCCGTTTTCCAACCTTCCTTCTGCCGGTCCGTAGGCCGGATCTCGCGGAGAAATTCAGTGAATTGCGCTTTAAGTTCCATACTCAACCAATCCTGAAAGAGGGGTGGTAGCTACCGTCTACGGCCCCCATGAAGTCGAACTCATACAATGTGACTGGCCCCATCGCGTCGCGATGCTGGCCCATGAAGAAGGCGAAGGCGTTCGGCCCGGACATGAAGAAATGCCGCCGCGCGCCGAAGGCTGGGCGCAGGGCCTTGATGGCATCGGCGATCTGGTCGGCGAGGTCTGCAGCGTGCTCGCCGCCAGCCAGGGATTTCTGACCCGTACCGCTTTCCGGGGTGACATGAAGGATGCGCCCGGCGCTGGGAACATTCGACTTCACGTATTCTTGGACATCGGCCAAGGCATTGCGGGAGAAGCTCACAACAACTGCGACGTCCTGCCCGTCGCCGATATCGATCACCGACGTCGACGCGGGCGCACCTTTCTTCCCGTCATCAGAACGCCAGACCGTCGTCGGGCCCCGTCCTTTCTGATTGAGTTCCACATGCGTGTTTGTCTTGAAGCCGAGCATCGCTCCGGCGAGGAAAGCGACCGAAGAGTGGCTGTCGAGGAACAACCGGAACTTCTTGTCGGTCTCGCGAACTCGGGTGAGGAAACTTTCGACGGCGGGCCGGACATCGGTGTTCCAATCGGCCCCCGCCTGGAGATGCCGGACTTCGAACATATGAAGGAGCGACAAGGTGTTCTCGGGCGTGGCATCGAGATAGTCCGTCGGGCCATCGCTGAACGACCGGATTGAGATGTTCTTCCGATCCTCCGGCTGCGTGGACTTGATCCAACCCTGCTCGATGCAAAGCCCCTCGAAGGCTTCCCTGGTCAGCTTGTTGCGTTGGGTGACTTTCAGGGCACGGGCGGCACCGTCGAACTTGAACTCGAGACTGTTTCCGCCGCTGGACAGGCCGACGACCTGGAACCGAAGATCCACGTTCTCCCTCATGTCCTGCAGGGAATGGTAGCCCTCCATGATGTGGAAGGTGTCGAGGATGGCGAAAAGTTCCTCGTCGGTATTGAGCTTGAGATGATTGCGCCAGAGCGCGCGGACTTCGCCCATCTCGCTTCGCTCGGTTTTGCCGACGGCCAGCTTGTCCATGTCCAAGGACTTGTCGGCTGTCTTGAGGAGCTTGGACAATGGATCGTCGTCGCGTACACGGTCGGTCGTGACGAGCGTGAACGTCGAGTTGGGAGGCGCCTTCTCCACAGCCTCCTTCAGACGTTCCAAGATCGAAACCGCCGTCGCACCAATGAATTCGGGCTCGATCAGATCTTTGAACCCGAAACGGCCAGCCTGGTTGACGTGGAACTTCACCTGGTGGTGAGCAGTCTCGACTTTGAACGAGCGACGCCCAGTTTGGCCTGGGCTATAGCGCACAACGACATCATCGAAACCCTTGGGACCGTCCGTTTCGTACGAGACCTCAACGACGTGAGGCGTTTCCGGGTTGCGGAGACCCGAAGCGTGTACCCAAAAGAACCGGGCCTGGTAGTCGTGCCCGTCCCAGTTTGCAATTACTGCGTCTGCCATGCCTTTTCACCTGCCGAAGTTGATTCCTGTTTTGTTCCTGGAGGCTTTTTCCGGGCACCGAAGTGCCCGGAAAGCTGTCCATCTGATGGCGCAATGACAAACCTAGTGGCGGGTAACATTCCCAACCGCTGAACCCGCTGTTCTGACAAACTTTAAGTCAAAATCGCAAAGTTCATGTCATCCCACACTAACTCTGCGCGGCTTGCTTAGCTGCAGCCGCTCGTCGCGCCGCAGGTGTCGCACTTCTCGCAGGTGCCGTTGCGCACCATGGTGAAGTTCTGGCACTCGGTGCACATGTTGCCGGTGTAGCCCTGCATGATCGAGCGGGCGCGGCGCTCGGCTTCCACCTTCTTGGCGTCCGACTTGGCCGATGCCGCTTCGGCGGCTGCCTTGTCGGAGAAGAGGGCGGTCACCTCCTGCTCGACTTCGGTGGCGACCTCTTCGGCCAGTTCCGCAGCGCGCTCTTCATAGTCGCGCTTGAAGGCGACGATTTCGGAGGTTGCAATCGCCGTCGTCGTCTCGATCTTGCGCACCGTGTTTCCGGCGATCGCCGTCACGGTTGCGCCGGAGGAGGCGCGGGCAGGGGCTGCCGTCGACGAGCCCTTCGGCTCGCTGCCGGTGCGGTCGCCGGTGCCGCCGACGATGGTTGGCTTGTAGCCGCGGGTCCAGCCGGTGGAGATCAGGTTGGTCTTGCCTTCCTGGATGCCCTTGCCGAGTGCCGTGTTGCCGAAGTCGGAGGTGTCGACATGGGCGAGGTCGTGGCGGCCGAGATAGGAGACCGCCAGTTCGCGGAAGACGTAGTCGAGGATCGACGTCGCGTTCTTGATCGCGTCGTTGCCCTGGACCATGCCGGCCGGCTCGAACTTGGTGAAGGTGAAGGCCTCCACATATTCTTCCAGCGGCACGCCGTATTGCAGGCCGAGCGAGATGGCGATGGCGAAGTTGTTCATCATCGCACGGAAGGCAGCCCCTTCCTTGTGCATGTCGATGAAGATCTCGCCGAGGCGGCCATCACCGAATTCGCCGGTGCGCAGATACACCTTGTGACCACCGACGACGGCCTTCTGGGTGTAGCCCTGGCGGCGGTTCGGCAGCTTTTCGCGGGCGCGGATCACCTTCTCGATGACGCGCTCGACGATCTTCTCGGTGATGGTGACGGCCTGGGCGGCGGCGGGCGCCTGGATCAGATCCTCCAGGGCATCTTCGTCCTTGTCGTCCTCGATCAGCGACGCGTTCAGCGGCTGCGACAGCTTGGAACCGTCGCGGTAGAGCGCGTTTGCCTTCAGCGCCAGCTTCCACGAAAGCATGTAGGCGTTCTTGCAATCCTCGACGGTCGCCTCGTTCGGCATGTTGATCGTCTTGGAGATGGCGCCCGAGATGAACGGCTGGGCGGCGGCCATCATGCGGATGTGGCTTTCGACCGAGAGATAACGCTTGCCGATCTTGCCGCAGGGGTTGGCGCAATCGAAGACGGGCAGGTGCTCGTTCTTCAGGAACGGCGCGCCTTCAAGCGTCATCGCACCGCAGACGTGGATGTTCGCCGCTTCGATGTCCTTCTTGGTGAAGCCCATGTGGTCGAGCAGGTTGAAGTCCATCGCGCCAAGCTGTTCGTCGGTGACCTTCAGCGTGCCCTTCAGGAAGTCGGCGCCGAGCGTCCACTGGTTGAAGACGAACTTGATGTCGAAGGCGCTCTTCAGCGCGGCGTTGACCGCTTCCACCTTCTCGTCGGTGAAGCCCTTGGCCTTCAGCGTCGACGGGTTGATGGCCGGCGCCTGGTTCAGGTTGCCGTGACCGACGGCGTAAGCCTCGATCTCGGCGATCTGGCTTTCGCTATAGCCGAGCGAACGCAGCGCTTCCGGAACGGCGCGGTTGATGATCTTGAAGTAGCCGCCGCCGGCAAGCTTCTTGAACTTCACCAGCGCGAAGTCGGGCTCGATGCCGGTCGTGTCGCAGTCCATGACGAGGCCGATCGTGCCGGTCGGCGCGATAACGGTTGCCTGGGCGTTGCGGTAGCCGTGCTTCTCGCCGAGTTCCAGTGCCTTGTCCCAGGCGCTCATGGCGTGGATGACGAGGTCCTGATCCGGGTTGTCGCCATGGATGAGCGCGACCGGGTTGACAGAGAGCGCTTCGTAACCGGTCGTCTCGCCATAGGCGGCGCGGCGGTGGTTGCGGATGACGCGCAGCATGTTGTCGCGGTTCGGCGCAAAGCCCGGGAACGGACCGAGCTTCTCGGCCATCTCGGCCGAGGTGGCGTAGGAGACACCGGTCATGATCGCTGTCAGCGCACCGGCAATGGCGCGGCCTTCGGCGCTGTCATAGGGGATGCCCGACGACATCAGCAGGCCGCCGATATTGGCATAGCCGAGGCCGAGGGTGCGGTATTCGTAGGAAAGCTCGGCAATCTCGCGGGACGGGAACTGCGCCATCATGACCGAGACTTCGAGGACGATGGTCCACAGACGGACGGCGTGCTCGTAGTCGGCGATGTTGATGCGCTTGGTCGCTGCGTCCTTGAACATCATCAGGTTCAGCGAGGCGAGGTTGCAGGCGGTGTCGTCGAGGAACATGTATTCCGAGCACGGATTCGACGCGCGGATCGGGCCGGCGGCGGGGCTCGTGTGCCAGTCGTTCATCGTGGTGTTGAAGTGCAGCCCCGGATCGGCCGATGCCCAGGCGGCATAGGAGATCGACTCCCAGAGGTCACGGGCCTTCAGCGTCTTCATCACGCGGCCGTCCTTGCGGGCGGTCAGGTGCCAGTCGCCATCGGCTTCGACGGCGCGCAGGAAGTCGTCCTTGATCGAGACCGAGTTGTTGGAGTTCTGGCCCGATACCGTGAGGTAGGCTTCCGAATCCCAGTCGGTGTCGTAGGTCTTGAACTCGAGGTCCTTGTAGCCTTGCTTGGCGAACTGGATGACGCGCTGGACGTAGTTTTCCGGAACCAGCGCCTGCTTGGCGGCGCGGATTTCGCGCTTCAGCGCCGGGTTCTGCTTCGGGTCATAGCAGGCGTCGTCGGTGCCTTCGCAGTTGACGCAGGCCTTCATGATCGCCTTCAGATGCTTGGCGACGACCTTGGAGCCGGTGACAAGCGCTGCAACCTTCTGCTCTTCCTTGACCTTCCAGTTGATGTATTCCTCGATATCCGGATGGTCGATGTCGACGACGACCATCTTGGCAGCGCGGCGGGTAGTGCCGCCCGACTTGATGGCACCGGCAGCACGGTCGCCGATCTTCAGGAACGACATCAGGCCGGAGGACTTACCGCCGCCCGAGAGCTTTTCGCCTTCGCTGCGCAGATAAGAGAAGTTGGAGCCGGTACCAGAACCGTACTTGAACAGGCGCGCTTCACGCACCCAGAGGTCCATGATCCCGCCTTCGTTGACGAGATCGTCACCGACCGACTGGATGAAGCAGGCATGCGGCTGCGGATGCTCATAGGCCGACTTGGACTTGGTCAGCTTGCCGGTAAAGGGGTCGACGTAGAAATGGCCCTGGCCGGGGCCGTCGATGCCGTAGGCCCAGTGCAGGCCGGTGTTGAACCATTGCGGCGAGTTCGGCGCGACGCGCTGGGTGGCAAGCATGTAGGCAAGTTCGTCCTGGAAGGCGGAAGCGTCTTCCTCGGTGTCGAAATAGCCGCCCTTCCAGCCCCAATAGGCCCAGGTGCCGGCCAGGCGATCGAAAACCTGGCGGGCATCGGTTTCGGAACCGTACTGCTCGTCCTTCGGCAACGCCTTCAGCGCATCCGTGTCGGGAACCTGGCGCCAGAGGAAGGAGGGGACGTCATTCTCCTCGACGCGCTTCATCTTGGCGGGAACGCCCGCCTTGCGGAAATACTTCTGGGCGAGAATGTCGGCGGCAACCTGGCTGAACTGCGCCGGTACGTCGATATCGGCAAGGCGGAAGACGATCGAGCCATCAGGGTTCTTGATTTCACTCGTAGCCTTGCGGAATTCGATCTCCGCATAGGCGGATTGCCCGGCCTTGGTGAAACGACGTTCGATCTTCATTGTCCCTGGTCCTTCGTGTTGCCTAGCGCCCGCCACAGGCGCAATTGTCCCCGCCCGGTCGCGAGGGCATCCCGCAACCAGTCTCAGCTTCCGTCCTTGGAGGGAAACCCATTCCTGGGTGACCCTGTATCTTGTGAGATAGGCTGGCTGCAAATACTAAATATAGTATCAACAGCTTCTTCATGCCAGCCAAATGTTGCCCCGGTGGACCCAAAAAAGCGCACAGAAATCCTCAGGGCGACCCCATGGTGAAATCCATGACTGCCGCCTGTCAGAACCGCCGATTTGGGGAGAGGAACCGGGACTTGAACAATCCGGTCCGCCGCCGTTGCAACGTTAGATCCATTAACCGTGAATCGTCCGGGGGCGTCAAGGGGTGGTTTGTGACGGAAGTTTGAGCCCTAGATGTTGTGTGGACCGGCTGTGGAAAACGGGGACATCGGCCAATGCCATGAAAATCAGGCACTTCCGGAGGTTGCCTGTGAGACTGACGCAACGGTCGGCACGCAAACGAAATTTTGACGGGTAAAAACCCGCATAAAAACTGTCCCTTACGGTAGGCTCGGTTGCATCAGAGAAAGCGATATGGGGTGGCACGGTGATTCGTTTTTTAGCGGTCCCGTAGCACCGGTGCTTGGTTCGCAACCGACGCCAACACCGCCCGGCATGGCTGAAGTCAAAGGCCCCGCGACAGACCTGACCCGAGGCGCGATGGGATCCAGGGGCGTGGATGCGCCTTAAGGGGCCAGACGCGTCCGCGCGCACCTGGCCCATTGGGTGTCAATCGACGCGCTTCTGCAATTCGCGCGCGCCGTTCGGCGCATTCACCTTGCCTTCGGTGATGAAGAAGGCGAACACGTCGCGTGGCTCCTTGTCGGCCTTGCGGTCAGGCGCGCTCTTCTCCAGTCCACTCGGCTCGTCGCCCGCGGCAAAGGTCTTGGCGCGCTCGGCCCAAAGGTCGAGCTTGTCGGCGGCATAGCAGGTCTTGATATCGTCGCTGCCCTTCTGCAGGCGAAGATAGACGAAATCGGCAGTGACATCGGCGATCATCGGATAGTCCGCATGCTCGGCGAGCACGACGCCCACCTTATATTTCTCCAGAAGCGAGACAAAATCCGGAGACTGGAAGGTCGGGTTGCGGACCTCGACCACATGGCGGAGCGGCAAGCCGTCCTGTTTCTCCGGCAGAAGCTTCAGGAAACCCTCGAAATCCTCAGGGTCGAACTTCTTCGTCGGTGCGAACTGCCAGAGGATGGGGCCGAGATGCGGCCCGAGCTCGGTGAGCCCCTGCGTCAGGAATCGCTCCATGGATTCACCGGCTTCCGAGAGAACCTTGCGGTTGGTGACGAACCGGCTCGCCTTCAGCGAAAAGATGAAATCGTCAGGCACTTCCGACGCCCATTTGGCGAAGGTCTCTGGTTTCTGTGACGAGTAATAGGTGCCGTTCACCTCGATCGCCCGCAGCTCCTTGCCCGCATGTTCGAGCTGCCGCTTCTTCGCCAGCGTCTCGGGATAGAAGGTGCCTTCCCAGGGCTCGAAGGTCCAGCCGCCGATACCAACACGGATCTTTCCGGATTTTGCCATGCCATCCTCCTACTTTGTTTTGAACATCGTCGATTGTCGCGTTAGAACGGAACGGATCATTTACCCTGAGCTACTGGATTAATGCTGTGCTGTAAGTCCGCCGTTCGCGCGATCAAGCCGTCAAGTTTATCCATTAACTGTTCCGCGAAAATCGCGAGCATGACGCCGGCCATCGCGCTGGCGCGTTCAGGTCGAATGCGTTTTTTCTCTGAGAACGTTACCGTTCGAGTAATCCGATCTGTAGTCGCAAAGAACTGATGGTGTCCCATAGTGTTTGGATGGCACCGCTCAGAAAGTAGATTGTAGTGTCGAAGTACCCCAGGAAAAATGCGATCCAAAGCCTCAATAGAGGTTAGAACGTTCGTTGATCTAAATCTCGGATTTTCTCTAACGGCTTCCGCATCACGCGTCGAAAAGGTCTTCCCCATTACGAGGCCGTCTATTTCCTCCAGGTCTTCGCGGTCGAGGTGGCGCTCTATCCTTGAAATAAAGTCTTGAAATACCGAAACCGTCTCTATGAACGCACGTGCTGCGAGTATTCCCATGAGTACTTCATCAGAGTCGCATGCACGGATTGCACCAGTTCCCAATGAAACAAGCCGATACAGCATCGCTTGCTGGTACACAGCAATCTTCCACGCCAGCTTCGAACGGAGGAAGGGGCCCTCAACTTCAATACTTGGAAGTCTCCGATCGGAAAGACGCGAAAGAGCTGAGCTCACCTCACGGAGGACCTGACCATCACAACTCTCTGACGCATCAGAACCACCGGAACTACTCATAAACGTTTCACTCTGCCGCCTCGACCTTCTTCATCGGCCGCCGCTCCAGAAGCTCCTTGAGGAACTGACCGGTGTAGGAGCGCTTCTCCTTGACGACCTCTTCCGGCGTGCCCTTGGCGATGACTTCGCCGCCGCCGTCGCCGCCTTCCGGACCAAAGTCGATGACCCAGTCCGCCGTCTTGATGACTTCGAGATTGTGCTCGATGACGACGACCGAATTGCCCTGGTTGACCAGCTCATGCAGAACTTCAAGAAGCTTGGCTACGTCATGGAAATGCAAGCCGGTGGTCGGCTCGTCCAGAATATAAAGCGTGCGGCCGGTCGAGCGCTTCGACAGTTCCTTGGCGAGCTTGACGCGCTGCGCCTCGCCGCCCGAGAGCGTATTGGCCTGCTGGCCGACCTTGATATAGCCGAGGCCGACCTGGTTCAGCGTCACCAGCTTGTCGCGCACCGAGGGGACGGCGGCGAAGAAGTCGACACCTTCCTCGACGGTCATGTCGAGCACGTCGGCGATCGACTTGCCCTTGAAATGCACGTCGAGCGTTTCGCGGTTGTAGCGCTTGCCGTGGCAGACGTCGCAGGTGACGTAGACATCCGGCAGGAAGTGCATCTCGATCTTGATGACGCCGTCGCCCTGGCAGGCCTCGCAGCGGCCGCCCTTGACGTTGAAGGAGAAGCGGCCCGGCTGATAACCGCGCGCCTTTGCCTCCGGTAGGCCGGCGAACCAGTCGCGGATCGGCGTGAAGGCGCCGGTATAGGTCGCCGGGTTCGAGCGCGGCGTGCGGCCGATCGGCGACTGGTCGATGTCGATCACCTTGTCGATATGCTCGAAGCCGTCGATGCGGTCGTGCTCGGCCGGGTTTTCGCGCGCACCCATGATGCGGCGAGCGGCGGCCTTGTAGAGGGTCTCGATCAGGAACGTCGACTTGCCGCCGCCGGAAACCCCGGTGACGGCGGTGAAGACGCCGAGCGGGATCGAAGCAGTGACGTTCTTCAGGTTGTTGGCGCGCGCGCCGACAACGGTGATTTCCTTTTTCTTCTTCGGCTTGCGGCGCTCCGAGGGCACGGTCACCGAAAGCTCGCCGGAGAGATATTTGCCGGTCAGCGATTTCGGGTTGGCCATGATGTCGGAGGGCGAGCCTTGGGCGATGACTTCACCGCCGTGGATACCGGCGGCCGGACCGATATCGACGACATAGTCGGCCGTCAGGATCGCGTCCTCGTCGTGTTCGACGACGATCACCGTGTTGCCGATGTCGCGCAGATGACGGAGCGTTTCGAGCAGGCGGGCATTGTCGCGCTGGTGCAGGCCGATCGACGGTTCGTCGAGCACGTAGAGAACGCCGGTCAGGCCCGAGCCGATCTGCGAGGCCAGGCGAATGCGCTGGCTTTCGCCGCCCGACAAGGTGCCGGAGTTGCGTGAGAGGCTCAGATATTCGAGACCGACGTCGTTGAGAAAGCGCAGGCGGTCGCGGATTTCTTTCAGGATACGGACGGCGATTTCGTTCTGCTTGGCATTGAGATGCGCCGGCAGCGCCTCGAACCAGTCGCGTGCGACGCGGATCGACATCTCGGTGACCTGGCCGATGTGCAGCGCATGGATCTTGACCGCGAGCGCCTCCGGCTTCAGGCGGAAGCCGGCGCAGGCCGGGCAGGGGGCGGCCGACATGTAGCGCTCGATCTCCTCACGCGCCCAGGCGCTGTCGGTTTCCTTCCAGCGGCGCTCGAGATTGGGCACGATGCCCTCGAAGTTCTTGGTGGTGTTGTAGGAGCGGGCGCCGTCTTCGTAATGGAAGACGATCTTTTCTTCCGTTCCGTGCAGGATCGCATCCTGCGCTGCAGACGACAGTTCATCCCAGCGGTTTCCGAGCTTGAAGCCGAACACCTTGCCGAGCGCTTCAAGTGTCTGGTTGTAATAAGGCGAGGAAGACTTGGCCCAGGGCGCAATCGCGCCATCGCGCAGCGTCCGGTGTTCTTCCGGAACGATCAGCGCCGTGTCGATCTTCTGCTGGCTGCCGAGACCGTCGCAGGTCGGGCAGGCGCCGAAGGGGTTATTGAAGGAGAACAGCCGCGGCTCGATCTCGGAGATCGTAAAGCCGGAAACCGGGCAGGCGAACTTTTCCGAAAACAGCACGCGCTCATGGGTTTCGTTGAGCGACTTGTTGGCCGAGCCGCCGGCGGCGGTTTCTTCGGGCGGCAAAGGCTTGTCGGCGAATTCGGCAACGGCGAGCCCATCGGCGAGCGTCAGGCAAGTCTCCAGGCTGTCGGCCAGGCGCGAGGCCAAATCCGGCCTGACGACGACGCGGTCGACCACCACGTCGATATCGTGCTTGTATTTCTTGTCGAGCGCCGGAACCTCGGCGATCTCGTAGAAGGTGCCGTCGACCTTGACGCGTTGAAAGCCCTTCTTCATCAGTTCGGCGAGTTCCTTCTTGTACTCGCCCTTGCGGCCGCGCACGAGCGGCGCAAGGATGTAGAGGCGCGTGCCTTCGCCGAATTCAAGCACCCGGTCGACCATCTGGCTGACCGTCTGGCTCTCGATCGGAAGGCCCGTCGCCGGCGAATAGGGAACGCCGACGCGCGCAAAGAGCAGGCGCATGTAGTCGTAGATTTCGGTGACGGTACCGACCGTCGAGCGCGGGTTGCGCGAGGTCGTCTTCTGCTCGATCGAGATTGCCGGCGACAGGCCGTCGATCTGGTCGACATCCGGCTTCTGCATCATTTCGAGGAACTGGCGCGCATAGGCCGACAGGCTCTCGACATAACGGCGCTGGCCCTCGGCATAGATCGTATCGAAGGCGAGCGACGATTTGCCCGAGCCGGAAAGGCCGGTCATCACGATTAGCTTGTTGCGCGGCAGATCGAGGTCGATGCCTTTCAGATTGTGCTCGCGCGCACCACGAATGGAGAGGGTCTTGAGTTCACTCATCGGAAGCCAGCTTTTGCATGTCGGTTGAAAGCCCCCTATGTAATGACGCTAGCGCCCATGTCGAGGCGCAATCGGCAAATGAGGCGGCCAATTCGAGTCGGTTGACAGGATCATAGCCAAATACTAGAACAAATAAAGAACAAATCGCCCATAAAACGACCAAAACTTTTGTGGATTATGTGCGAGGCGGGGCGTATCAGCAGCAACAGGCCGCTAAGATACGCGCTCTTGAAATTCCAAGCCGGGTCCATGGCCCGGTGAAACCACGGGAAAAGCAACATGGCTGGAAGCGTCAACAAGGTGATCTTGATCGGAAATGTCGGGGCAGACCCGGAAATCCGGCGCACGCAGGACGGCCGGCCGATCGCCAACCTGCGCATCGCAACCTCCGAGACCTGGCGCGACCGCAACAGCGGCGAGCGCAAGGAAAAGACCGAATGGCACACGGTCGTGGTCTTCAACGAGGGCCTTTGCAAGGTTGTCGAGCAATATGTGAAGAAGGGCGCCAAGCTCTATATCGAAGGCGCACTGCAGACCCGCAAGTGGCAGGACCAGAACGGCAACGACCGCTACTCGACGGAAGTCGTGCTGCAGGGCTTCGGCTCGACGCTGACGATGCTTGACGGTCGCGGCGAAGGCGGTGGTTCCGGCGTCAGCCGTGGCGGTGGCAGTGGTGCGGGCGACTTCGGCGGCGGCAACTTCGGTGGCGGCGGCTACGACGATTACGACCAGCCGCGCCAGTCTTCGGGCGGCGGCCGTTCGGGCGGCAGCCAGGGTGGACAGGGCGGCCAGGGCGGCGGCTTCTCGCGCGATATGGACGACGACATTCCGTTCTGATCGCAAGCCGATTTGCATTGACGAAAAACGCCACGCCCTGCGGACGTGGCGTTTTTTTTGGTTTCTTCGTTGGTCCTCGGCGAAGACGGCGCGTGGCTGCGCGATCTTAAAGTGCCATTGCCGATTTGACCCCGTCGACGACGAACTGCACTGCAAGGGCTGCCAGGATGACGCCGAGCAGGCGGGTGAGAATGGCGCGGCCGGTAACGCCAAGGAAGCGATCGACGCGTTCGGCAATGACCAGTGCCAGAAACACGCTGAACATCGACAGCGCGATGACGATCAAGAGCTGCGTGCGCTCCACAGCGGTCGGAAACGAGCCGGCGAGCAGGATCGTTGCAGATATCGCGCCTGGGCCGGCAATCAGCGGCAGGGCCAGCGGAAAGACCGCGATATTGTGGATGTGATCCTTGACCGTCGCATTCTCGCCGGTCTTCTCCTTGCGCTCCTGCCGCTTCTCGAAAATCATCTCGAACGCGATCCAGAAGAGCAGCAGACCGCCGGCGATGCGGAAGGCGCCGATCGAGATGCCGAGCAGGCCAAGAATGCTGTTGCCGAAGAGCGCGAAGGCCGCGAGAATGAAGAAGGCGATCAGCGAGCCGCGGGTGGCTACCTGAAAGCGCTCCTGCCGGCTGAGGCCGACTGTCAGGCTCAGGAAAATCGGCGCAAGGCCGGGTGGATCGAGCGTGACGAGAAGCGTGGTGAGCGCATTGACCAGGAGGTCGACATTGAACATCCGTTTCCCCTTCCGGATTTCGCCCCGGGTTTTCCCGGTGGCATGACGGCATTGTTAGGCAAGCGGCACGGGCTTGGGAAGAGGGCGGCAATCAAAGTCTCAGCAATGACTTAATGAGCATTCGCTTGCCGTAAGCGGGGCGCAATCCGGCGCCGTCGCGGTGATTGTCGGCCGGGGTCTTCCGATTTCGCGCGCGATGCCCTAGAAAAGCCTGCTCCGGCGGCAAAAGACTGTTCACAACTGCTGTGCGGCTCATCGGGCCCGGGGCGGCCTATCGAGCGAATCGTGCAGCGAATCAAAGCGTTACAGGGACATCTTCACAGTCTGGCGGGCAAGAGGCGCCAAGGGCCGCAAATTGGCGCTTCCGGTGGCAATCCGCTATAAATATCCGACTGATTCTGAACAAAGATCGTGATCACCATTGACTGAGCAAAGCACTCCCGGCGGCGGAAAAACTCCGCCAGGCATCGAGCCGATTTCCATCATCGAGGAAATGCAGCGGTCCTATCTCGATTACGCGATGAGCGTTATCGTCAGCCGCGCGCTTCCCGACGTGCGTGACGGTCTGAAACCCGTGCATCGCCGTATCCTCTACGGGATGAGCGAGCTCGGCATCGACTGGAACAAGAAATACGTCAAGTGCGCCCGCGTCACCGGGGACGTGATGGGTAAGTACCACCCGCACGGCAACGCCGCGATCTACGACGCGCTGGCACGCATGGCGCAGGACTGGTCGCTCCGCCTGCCGTTGATCGACGGCCAGGGCAACTTCGGCTCCGTCGACGGTGACCCGCCGGCGGCCGAGCGCTACACCGAATGCCGCCTGCAGAAGGCCGCGCATTCGCTGCTCGACGATCTCGACAAGGAAACGGTCGACTTCCGCGACAACTACGACGGCACCCTGAGCGAGCCGTCAGTCGTTCCGGCGAAGTTCCCGAACCTGCTCGTCAACGGCGCCGGCGGTATCGCCGTCGGCATGGCGACGAACATCCCGCCGCACAATCTCGTCGAAGTCATCAACGGCTGCATGGCGCTGATCGACAATCCGGCGATCGAACTGCCGGAGCTGATGGAAATCATTCCGGGTCCGGACTTCCCGACCGGCGCGCTGATCCTCGGCCGCTCCGGCATCCGCTCGGCCTACGAGACCGGCCGCGGCTCCGTCATCATGCGCGGACGCGCCCATGTCGAGCCGATGCGCGGCGACCGCGAGCAGATCATCATCACCGAGATCCCCTTCCAGGTGAACAAGGCGACGATGATCGAGAAGATGGCCGAACTGGTGCGCGAGAAGCGCATCGAGGGCATCTCGGATCTGCGCGATGAATCCGACCGTCAGGGCTACCGCGTCGTCATCGAACTGAAGCGCGACGCCAACGCCGACGTCATCCTGAACCAGCTTTATCGCTACACGCCGCTGCAGACCTCCTTTGGCTGCAACATCGTTGCGCTGAACGGCGGCAAGCCGGAACAGATGACGCTGCTCGACATGCTGCGCGCTTTCGTCTCCTTCCGTGAGGAAGTCGTTAGCCGGCGCACGAAGTACCTGCTGCGCAAGGCGCGCGACCGCGCCCACGTGCTCGTCGGTCTTGCCATTGCGGTTGCCAATATCGACGAAATCATCAAGCTCATCCGCCATGCGCCCGATCCGCAGACAGCGCGCGAGCAGCTGATGGAGCGCCGTTGGCCAGCGCATGACGTCGAGAGCCTCGTCCGTCTGATCGACGATCCGCGCCACCGGATCAACGACGACAACACTTACAACCTCTCGGAAGAGCAGGCCCGCGCCATCCTCGATCTGCGTCTGCAGCGCCTGACAGCACTCGGCCGCGACGAAATCGGCGACGAACTCAACAAGATCGGCGAGGAAATCAAGGATTACCTCGACATCCTGTCGTCGCGCCTGCGCATCATGACGATTGTCAAGGACGAGCTCATCGCCATCCGTGACGAGTTCGGCACCCCGCGCCGTTCCGAGATCATGGAAGGCGGTCCGGACATGGACGATGAGGACCTCATCGCCCGTGAAGACATGGTCGTGACGGTTTCGCACCTCGGCTACATCAAGCGCGTACCGCTGACGACCTACCGGGCGCAGCGCCGCGGCGGCAAGGGGCGCTCGGGCATGGCGACCAGGGACGAGGATTTCGTTACCCGGCTATTCGTCGCCAATACCCATACGCCGGTTCTGTTCTTCTCCTCCCGTGGCATTGTCTACAAGGAGAAGGTCTGGCGCCTGCCGATCGGCACGCCGCAATCGCGCGGAAAGGCCCTGATCAACATGCTGCCGCTGGAACCCGGCGAACGCATCACCACGATCATGCCGCTTCCCGAGGACGAGACGACCTGGGAAAACCTCGACGTCATGTTCTCGACGACCCGCGGCACGGTTCGCCGCAACAAGCTGTCGGACTTCGTCCAGGTCAACCGCAACGGCAAGATCGCGATGAAGCTCGAGGAAGAGGGCGACGAGATCCTGTCCGTCGACACCTGCACGGAGCATGACGACGTCATGCTGACGACGGCGCTCGGCCAGTGCATCCGCTTCCCGGTCGACGACGTGCGCGTCTTTGCCGGCCGCAACTCGATCGGCGTTCGTGGCATCAACCTCGGCGATGGCGACCGCATCATCTCGATGGCGATCCTGGGCCATGTCGACGCCGAACCATGGGAGCGTGCAGCCTATCTCAAGCGCGCAGCCGCCGAGCGGCGCGCGACCAACGGCGACGAGGAAGAAATCGCGCTGGTGGGCGAGGAAGTCACCGATGGTGGCGAACTGTCGAACGAGCGCTTCGACGAGCTGAAAGCGCGCGAACAGTTCGTGCTGACGGTCTCGGAGAAAGGCTTCGGCAAGCGCTCGTCGTCCTACGATTTCCGCACCTCGGGCCGCGGTGGCAAGGGCATCCGCGCCACCGATACCTCGAAGACGACGGAAATCGGTGTACTCGTCGCGGCCTTCCCGATCGAAGACAACGATCAGATCATGCTCGTCTCCGATGGTGGCCAGTTGATCCGCGTGCCGATCAATGGCGTCCGGCTTGCGAGCCGCGCCACCAAGGGTGTCACCATCTTCTCGACCGCCAAGGACGAGAAGGTCGTTTCGGTCGAACGTATCAGCGAGCCGGAGAGCGACGAGGAGGAAGGCGAAGAGGCAGCCGTCGAGAACGGCGCGCCGGAAACGCCAGCCGAATCCGAGGGTTAATCGCCACGCGATAGAAACGCCTTGAAGTTGAAAGCCCGCCATTTTGGCGGGCTTTTTTTATTGGGGTGGGCTGGGCGTGTTACGCGCGCTCCAAGGAAAGAGCCCGCAGCGGCGACGCTGCTTGATGCATAGTCGCCGGGCTAGGCGGAGGGGGCGCCGCCTTTGGCCGCGGACGGGGCGCTGCGAATGTAGTCGCGCAGTCCCTTGGCAAGCGCATCGAAGGTGACGCGGCAGCGCGGCGCCGTCTTCAGGTTCTCGTGCATGACAAGCCAGGTATCGAGCTTCATTTCGAACAGGCCCGGCAGCACCGGGAGAAGAGCAGGGTCGCGCGCCGCCAGCCCGTTCTGGCAAATGCCGATGCCGAAGCCGGCGCGGATTGCGGCCAATTGGGCAAGGTTGCTGTCCGCCTTCAGCGCAAAGCGTGCGGCCGGCAGTTCCGGGGAGCGGGCGATGATCGCCCGGATCGCAGCGGTCTCGCGGTCGTAACCGATCAGACTGTGACCGGCGAGATCGGTCAGTGCCTGCGGCATGCCGCGCCGCTCGATGTAGCGGCGATGCGCATGAAAGCCCAAGGGAACCGCGCCGATATGTCGGGCGATCAGCGCATCCTGTGCGGGCGCGACCATGCGCACCGCGATATCGGCCTCCTGTCGCAACAGATCCTCGACCGCATCCGAGGCGGAGAGTTCGATCGTCAGTTCCGGATAGGCGGCGTGCAGGTCCGCCAGGATCGGCGGCAGGACCTCGATGCCGATGACCTCGCTGGCGCTGATGCGCACGGTACCACTGACCGTCTCGCGTTGGCTGGAGGCTTCCCGCAGCAGGGCGGCCGAGGTCGCGGCCAGCGTTTCGGCATAGGGCTTGAGCGCCAATGCGGCATCGGTCGGCATCAGACCGTGCGGCGAGCGTACGAAGAGCGGATAGCCAAGTGCACCTTCCATGGCGTCCACGTGTCGACCGACGGACGGCTGCGTCAGGCCGAGTTCGCGGGCGGCTGCCGACAACGATCCCTGCTGCAGCACCGAAAGGAACGTTCTGTAGAAATCCCAGTTCAAATCCGACTTGCTCATATATTTCAGTATAGCTGGCAAAGATATTTCGGCAATTCCGTTTAGCTCGTTCATACGTGATGCTGTCTTCATCGAAACGGATGGAGCGTGACATGACCGAGAGTGAGAAAAGAACAAAGAGCGTGCTGGTGCTTGGGGCAACGGGTGGCATCGGCAGTGCCGTCGCGCGCGGGCTCAACAAGCGCGGCTGGCAGGTGCGCGCCCTGAACCGAAACGCCGGGAAGGCAGCGCAAACCGAGCCGGCTTTCGACTGGCGGCAAGGCGATGCCATGAACGCGCGTGAGGTTCGCGCCGCGGCCGAAGGGGTCGATCTGATCGTGCATGCCGTCAATCCGCCCGGTTACCGCAATTGGGGCACCCTGGTGCTTCCGATGCTCGACAGCACGATCGCCGCGGCCAAAGCCACGGGCGCATCCATTCTCTTGCCGGGAACGATCTATAATTTCGGCCGGGACGCCTTTCCCGTGCTGACGGAGGACGCGCCGCAAAACCCCGATACCGACAAGGGGAGAATTCGCAAGGAAATGGAACTGCGCCTGAAGCAGGCATCCGAAGCTGGCGTCAGGGTGATCATCGTACGGGCAGGGGATTTCTTCGGTCCCGGCGCTGCCAACAACTGGTTCTCGCAAGGGCTGGTGAAGCCGGGCAAACCGCTGACGGCGATCTCGTATCCGGGGCGCGAAGGCATCGCGCATCAATGGGCCTATCTGCCCGATGTCGCCGAAACGATGATCCGGCTGGTGGAGAGCAAGGACCAGTTGCCGCGCTTTGCCGTCTACCACATGCGCGGCTTCCTCGACCGCAATGGGACGGGGATGATCGAAGCCATACGGCGCGCGGTCGGCAAGCCGGCCCTCCCGGTTCGAGCATTTCCCTGGTGGTTGATTACCTTGGCCTCGCCTTTCATGCCGCTCTTTCGGGAACTGCGCGAGATGCGTCATCTTTGGCGCGAGCCCCTGCGCATGCCGAACGAACGACTTCTGGCTGTTCTCGGAGAAGAGCCGCATACGCCGATCGACGAGGCGGTCGCAACAACATTGCGCGGCCTTGGCTGCTGGGACAACCGGCAGGCGATCACTCGTCCGCAGGCGATCGCAATGCGCTAATGATGTCCTGGATCGATTTCGAACAGGCGGTCGGTGAGGCGTTCTGCAGTAGCCTCTGCCCACCGCTTCCCTTTGAAGATGCTTCGCCGCAGGAGTGAGGTGCTCGCGGATGGGATCATGCCCGAACAGCTATCGGCGCTGACCGATCGCGAAATTGTGCTGGCCGCGCGGTTCGGCGAGTATTCGAGGCCCATGCACGATCGCAGGAGCAGACAAGAACGGCGATCGGCCAGACCCCGCTGCGCTGGCCGTCGGGCTCGCTCGAGGTTTAGCGCGAAACTCAGTTCCGGAAGACCAGGCAAGCGCCGCCGCTCTTGCGGATGGAGGCGCAAAGCTTGTTTGCGTCCGCCTGGGTCTCGCGGCCGATGCGGGCGGCGTAGCGGATCCTGAGGCCGAAGCTGGCATTGCGCTCCCTGAGCAGCAGCGGCTTCTCGCTGCGGATCGTTTCCGGCAAGCGCTTGACCGCACGCACGAACAGCCGTTGTGCCACGGACTTCTGAAAGTGTGCCGCAAGCTGCACGCCCCAGGGCGCCCATTCCGCTTCGTCTATCACCTCGATGTCGCGAAGCCGCCGCGTGCTGGCGAGCGCCACGCAGCCGTCGATAAAGTCCTTGTTCTTGTCGAGCGTCAGATCGAGAATTTTCGGTGGATTGTCGCGCCAGTCCTCGACGCTATAGGCGGTGATCGCCAGCACGTAGTTGCGCGTTTCGGCCGGCAGCCAATCGACCTCGAGAAACCGCTCCAGCCCGTTTTCGCCGGCATTGTAGGCGGCAGCGGCAAAGCCGAGATTGCCGTAGCGCGACTTGAGCTCGTTCAGATATTCGGCCGACTTGCCGAGCGCCTCGACGACATCGAAACTGTTGTTGAGGCCGCGCATCTTCGCCGTCCCCGGCATGAACTGCGCGATGCCCTCGGCGCCCTTGGGGCTGACGGCATTCGGCCGGAACAGGCTTTCGCGCCAGATCAGGCGGGCGAAGAAGGCCGCCGGCAGGTCGTTCACCGTTGCATAGTGATCAATGACGCCGCAGATGTCCCGGGCGAAATTTTCCTTGCTGATGCAGAGAGCTTTCGCTGGGTCGGCGGCCGACCGCCCGGAATAGACGCATTTCGGTGGAGAGACGAGGTCATCGATACGAGCGGCCGCGGGAACTGCTGCGTAAGCGGGAATGCTGACGGCCAGCGCCAGCGCCGCTCTCGCGACACGTGCCCAAGCGCCCGATCGTACCTTGCGTCGAAGACCCACGTTGCGGTGTTTCCAGAAAACAATCCTTGCGCGTTCATAGCATCTCCGGTCGCCTCGACAAACGGCCATTGTCGCGGCGGATATCGCGGCCTAGCGCGGCGAGCCTGTCGGAAGCACCAGTTGCATGAAGGTCAGGTCGAGCCAGCGCCCGAACTTCGTGCCGACTTCGCGCAGACGGCCGGTGTCGACAAAACCCAGTTGGGCATGAAGGCGGATCGATGCCGTGTTCTCGGACTCGATTCCGGCGATCATCACATGCTTGCCCAGCCGTTCGGCCTCGGCGATCAGCGCGACCATGAGTTTCCGGCCGATGCCGCCGCCGCGCCGATCCTTGTGCACATAGACGGAGTGCTCGACCGTGTGGCGATAGCCGTCGAAGGCGCGCCAATCGCCGAAGGAGGCATAGCCGACGACGTCGCCATTGTCGGAAACCGCCACCAGCACTGGGTAGCCCGCGTCTTGCCGCGCCTTCAGCCAGGCAGCTCGATTGGCAACATCGACCACGGTTTCGTTCCAGATGGCCGTCGTGTTCGCCACCGCGTCGTTGTAGATCTCGCAGATGATTGGCAGATCGTCTGGGATGGCCGCCCGGATCAGCATGCTTGCTCCTCGCATTCGTTCACTATATGACTACGCTATGAATACTAAAGTAGATAGCCTGGATCAACGGCTCAGTGAACGAATTCGTCTCGAAAGGGAAGCGCGCGGCTGGTCGCTGAGCGAGCTCTCAGAGCGCTCGGGCGTCTCGCGCGCGATGGTCCACAAGGTCGAGCGCGGGGACAGCAGCCCGACGGCGACCCTGCTTGCAAAGCTTGCGGGCGCCTTCGGGCTCACCATGTCCAGCCTGATCGCACGCGCGGAAATGAGCCAGGGCAGGCTGTCGCGGCGCGAGGATCAGGCGGTGTGGCGCGATCCGCAAACCGGTTATCTCCGACGCCACGTCTCGCCGATGTCGGACCTGCCGCTCGAGCTCGTGGAGGTCGAACTTCCTGCAGGCGCTGAGGTGCCGATTCCGGCATCGGCCTACGCGCTCCATCGTCGATGGATATGGGTGAGCGCCGGCAGCCTGACCTTCGTCGAAGGACCGGAGACCCATGCGCTCGACGCGGGGGATTGCCTGGAACTCGGCCCGCCGCAGGATTGCGTCTTCCGCAATACCGGCAGCGAGACCTGTATCTACGCCGTCGTCCTCCTGAGGACCGGCTGAGCTTAGCGGTCGAGTTCGGCGATGGCGATCCGAGCCATGGTGAGGTCGCTTTCGACGCCGAAATCGTCATCGTCTTCCAGGAACCAGGCCGCGGAAAGCCCGGCATAGGCCAGCACCCAGTTGAGGATGCGGCGCGGGTGAAGGCCCGTCTCCTCGGCGACAACAGGCAGATGCCGTTGCAGCCGGCCCGGAGCCGTGACCAGGGGCAGTTCCGGATTGCAGAAGAGGTTGGCATAGTCGTATCCGCGATCGCCGAGAACCCGTTTCGGGTCGATCGCCAACCAGCCACGCTCGCCGAAATCGAGAATATTGGCGTGATGGACGTCTCCGTGCAGCACGACAGGTGGTTCGGGATCGGCAAAGAGGATATTTGCCGCATCGAGTGCGCGTGCAAACAGTCCGCCTTGAGCGGGAGCAGCCGTTTCCAGGGAGGCGAACCACTGGTCGAGCGGGACGAGGTCCGCAGGAACGGGGGTCGAACGTGGCGCGTGGAGCTCTGCGACCGCGCGGCAGATGATGCGCGTGACCTCCTCATCGCTCCCCGTCATAGCCATGTGGAACAGGTTGCGCTGGCTGTCGGTACGCTCCATCAGGACGGCGTCCGCGTCCCATTCATAGACTTTCGCCGCGCCTTGGCCGTTCCAATAGACCATCGGCAGGCGACCGAACTTCTCTTCGGGATCCTGCGCGACTTTCAGCATCGCCAATTGGTTACGATAGCGGACGGGATAGAGATGGCTGGAGGGTGTAACGATAGCCTCGCCATCGGCGTGCAATGACCATTTTTCGAAATAGGGCTGAAACATTGAGAGAAATTTTCCGAGGAGGGATTCCGTCGGAGGACGGGACCTTTGGCCATGTGGGTTTTACGATGTTCCCGTTCAAGGGGTGGGAAAACAGGGGGCGTGTTCACGGCACGGTTGCGCGGCGATTGAGGTGGAAAGAACCGGGATCGCCGCCGTGCAGGCAAAAAAAGAGGGCCTCAAGAAAACTTGGGCCCTTGTAGTTGTGAAGGTAATGAGAACCTCCAGAGGGGAACAGCTAATGCGGTGGCGGGGAGGAGAAGCCACCAAGAATGCATCAGCTGCATTTTAATATGGGAAGCGAAGTATCGGCTTTCAATAGCCGGCTGTGATTTTCGTCACCACTCGCTGTGTCTGATAGTAGACAAAAAAAGAGGGCCACAAGATGACTTGGGCCCTTATAAGTTGTGAAGGTAATTAAACCTCCAGAGGGGAACAGCTGCTGCGGTGGCACTGGGAGGAGAAGCCACCAAAGATGCATCAGCTGAGTTTGGTATGCTGCTTTTTTGGGCGCGCAACAATCATTTTATATGCATGACAGCCATGTCATGTGCGCATCCCTGCCTATTTCTGCATCGCACAATGAAAACGCGCCGCACAATAAGGGCGACGCATTCGTGATATCATAGTAAAAACAGATGCTTGGCGATCCGTTGAGGAAATGCTCGAAAAATGAGCATTCGCCAGTGCGGCCTAGAAGTTCCAGTTTCGGGCCTTGGCGACGATGTAGTCGCGGAAGACCTTGAGCTTGGCGGCGTTCTTCATCTCGTCCGGATAGCAGAAATAGGTATCGAAGGACGGGATGTCGGCGCTGATCGGCAGCTGGATGAGTCCGGGGTCGCGGCCGACGATATAGTCGGGCAGCATGGCGACGCCGATGCCGAGCAGGCAGGCGCGCTTGATCGAGGTCTGACTGTTGATCTGCAGGTGCGACACGCGCGGATTGTCGGAATCGCGGCCGGCGATTTCGAGCCAGTTCACGTCAAGCAGATAGTTCGGCGCTGGCTCGCCGAAGGTGATGATGCGGTGGTTGTCGAGGTCTTCGACCGATTGCGGCTCGCCGTATTTGTTGATGTAGGACGGCGCGGCGTAGACGTGCATGTGCACGGTGAAAAGCTTGCGCTGGATGAGATCCGACTGCTGCGGCTGGCGCAGCCGGATCGCGCAGTCGGCGTGGCGCATGTTCACGTCCAGTTCCTCGTTGTCGAGGATGAGCTGGACCTGCACCTCCGGATGCAGCGACATGAATTCCTGGATCTTGTCGGTGAGCCAACCCTGGCCGAGACCGACCGTCGTGGTGATGCGCAGCTTGCCGCTCGGCTTGTCGGTGGTCTCGCTGAGCTGGACCTTGACGCTTTCGAGCTTCATCAGCACTTCATGCGCCGTACGGTAGAGGATCTCGCCCTGTTCGGTGAGGATCAGGCCGCGCGCATGGCGGTGGAACAACTTGATGCCAACGTCCTGCTCCAACGAGCTCACCTGCCGGCTGATCGCGGACTGCGAAAGATGAAGCTTGTCTGCCGCATGGGTGAACGACCCAGCCTCGGCCGCCGCGTGAAAAATGCGCAGTTTGTCCCAGTCCAGCGACATGAAGTCCCCCATAACAAACCACTCCGGAAGACGGGATCCTGTCCTCCGGGCGTGGCTGATGCATCTGTTCCCACACGGGCGAGGTGCCTCAGCGGCACCACCCCGATTCGCAGCTTCTATTCGGCTGCAATTGCGACGGGCATATGACCCGCCAGGTATTTCTCGGCCTCAAGCGCTGCCATGCAGCCCATGCCCGCCGCCGTAACCGCTTGACGGTATATGTCGTCCGTCACGTCGCCTGCGGCAAAAACGCCGGGCACGTCGGTCGCCGTCGAATCGGCCGCGGTCCACAGATAGCCGTTGGACTTCTGCCGAAGCTTGCCTTTGAAAAGTTCAACCGCCGGCGCATGGCCGATCGCGACGAACACGCCGTCGGTGACCATGTCGGAGGTTTCGCCCGTCTTGGTGTTGCGCAGCTTCACGCCGTTGACCGAAGCGGGCATCGGCGGCTTGGCCGGGGTACCCAGATATTCGATGACTTCGTGATCCCAGATCACCTTGACGTTCGACTTCGAGAACAGGCGCTCCTGCAGGATCTTCTCGGCGCGGAAGGAATCGCGGCGATGAACGACGGTGACCGTCTTGGCGAGGTTCGAGAGATACAACGCTTCCTCGACGGCCGAGTTGCCGCCGCCGACGACGATCACGTCCTTGTTGCGATAGAAGAAGCCGTCGCAGGTGGCGCAGGCCGAGACGCCGAAGCCCATGAAGGTCGGCTCGGTCTCGATGCCGAGCCACTTGGCCTTTGCGCCGGTGGAGATGATCAGAGCGTCCGCCGTCCAGTCCGTGCCGCTGTCGGTCTTGATGCGGAACGGACGAACCGACAGATCGACATCGGTCACGAGATCGTTGACGATCTCGGCGCCGACATGGGTCGCCTGCTTCAGCATCTGCTCCATCATCCACGGGCCCTGAACCGGATCGGCATAGCCCGGGTAGTTTTCCACGTCCGTGGTGATCATCAACTGGCCGCCCTGTTCCAGGCCGGCAATCAGCACCGGCTCGAGCAGGGCGCGCGCCGTATAGATGGCAGCCGTGTAGCCAGCCGGGCCGGAGCCGATGATCAGCACTTTCACGTGACGGGCAGTCATAGTCTTGTCCTTCGCTCACGGGGAGAGGAAACGCTCTCGTCCGATTCCATTGCGTCAATGGGAAATAGTTCCATAGTTTAGGTATTCCCTACCACGACTTTCAAGGGCGTCCGCCTTGATACACACAAGTGCTTGAGCGCCGAGCCCAGTTTTGCCACCAGATGACGCGTTTGTGCACCAGGTATGGCGACGGGATCCGATTTGCCGAGCCACGCGCCGCGAGCGCTGAGGCCGCGCCGCAAAGGGCCAAGCTTGCGCCGCTTTCGGCCGTGGCTGGCGATTTTTGCGGCTCCTCGGGCGCGGGTCACGCCATTTTCCCGCGAATAGTCGGCGGGGCTGCTTGTTGTCCAGCGGGTTTGACGATATTTCACGCGGATTCACTTTGCTGGAGAAGCATATGGGGTTGAATGCCGGCCGTGCTTGGTTCCACCGCGAACGCGCTGCGCTCGGCCACGCACCGACTCGAGACGACCTTGCCCTTGACGAGCGCGCCCTGCCGAAAATCTCGACCGAGATGATCGCGGCTGCGCCGGGATAGGGACACATCAGTCGACGCGTCCGCCATTGGGGGCGACCTCACCATCAGCAGACACAGGTTTTCGACTTTGCCCTCGCGCACAAAGTCACCACGCAAAAAGGACGAACGTTCATGACGAAACAAGTCGAGCTCGACGCTATCGATCTCAAGATCCTTCGCGAGCTCCAGCGTGATGGCCGGATGACCAATGTCGATCTCGCCCAAAGGGTCGGTATCTCCGCGCCGCCGTGCCTGCGCCGTGTACGCAAGCTCGAAGAGACCGGCGTCATCAAGGGCTATCACGCGCTCCTGAACGCACCGGCGCTCGGCTTCGATCTGGTCGCCTTCTGCATGGTCGGCCTGAAGCGCCAGTCGGAGGCCGACCTCAAGGCTTTCGCGGCAGCGACCGCCGAATGGCAGATCGTCCGGCAGGCCTGGACGGTTTCCGGCGAAAGCGACTTCCTGCTGCATTGTGTCGCCGAGAACCTGACGACTTTCCAGGATTTCGTCATCGAAGTGCTGACGGCCAACGAACGGGTCGACACGGTGCGCACGATGCTGACCATTCGCCAGGTCAAGGACATCGGCCTCGTTCAGATCTAAGGCCCGCCCATGAGCAAGCTTCCGCTTTCCGCCTTCATCATCTGCCAGAACGAAGAAGCCTATCTCGGCAATTGCATCGAGAGCCTCGAGCAATGCGCGGAAATCGTGATCGTCGATTCCGGCTCGACCGACGGGACGCCGGCGCTGGTGCAGTCCTACATCGACAAGGGCTGGCCGATCCGTTTCCTGCATGAACCCTGGCGCGGTTATGCCGGTCAGAAGCAATTCGCTCTCGATCAGTGCACGCAGCCCTGGTGCTTCAACATCGATTCCGACGAGCGTCTCGACGAGCCGCTGAAGGCATTGCTGCCGTCGCTGCTCGATGCGCCGGCGGAGACGGTCGGCTGGCGCGTCGCGCGCCGGCCCTACCTCATCGGCTACGGCTACACACCGGAGCGGGCTCACGAGCGGCGGAACCTGCGGCTGATCCGCCAGGGCAGGGGAGGATACGATCTCAATCAGAAAGTCCATGAGGGGATCGTGCCGGATGGCGCCGTCGGGGCAGCGGCCAAGGGGAGCCTGCTGCACTATCGGCCGCTGATCATCGACGAGCAGATCCTCAAGGAAAACAAGTATTCGACGCTCAAGGCCGACCAGCAGTTCGCCGCCGGCAAGTCCGCGCGCCCTTACAAAATGCTGTTCAGCCCGCCGCTCTATTTCCTTAGGCTCTATTTCCGCAACGGCCTGTGGCGCTGCGGTTTTCCAGGCTTCATTGAGGCGATGACGGGAGCGGTGTACGCTTTCCTGACCGCCGCCAAGATCTATCAGAGGCACGCGCTCAAGCGGCACCCGAACCATGACGACATGGATCGGCGCGCCAGCAAGCCGTGAGGTTTTCATGAAAGTCATGCATTTTCATTTCGGCAAGGACGGCGGCGCTGAGCGTTTCTTCGTCCACCTGGTCAACGCGCTCGCCGAGCGTGGCGTCGAGCAGACCTCGGTCATCCGCCATGGTCGTATCTGGAAGAAGGACATCGAGGGTGCGACACGCATCATCGAAAGCAATTTCCGCAACCTGTCGCTCGACCGGATCCTCCTGCCGATGAAGGTCAGCAGCATGGCGCGCCGCGAAAAGCCGGATGCGCTTTTTGCCTGGATGCCGCGCGCCAGCCGCCTGATGCCCAACTACAAGGGCTGCATCAAGATCTCGCGTCTCGGCGATTATCCGCTGCGTCTCGACTACTTCCGCAACACCGATTGCCTCGTCTGCAACACCCCGGGCATTGCCGAGCATGTGCGCAAGATCGGCTGGAAGCGCGATGTCGAAGTCATCTCGAATTTCACCGGTACCGAACGGGTGGCGCCGATCAGCCGCGCCACGCTCGACACGCCGGAGAACGTGCCGGTTGTCATGTCGATGGGGCGCTTCGTCCCGCGCAAGGGCTTCCACACGCTGATCCAGGCGATCGCCAAGGTGCCGGACGCCTATCTCTGGCTGGTTGGCGACGGCGAGGAGCGGGCAAACCTGGAGAAGCTCGCCGCCGATCTCGGCGTGGCGAAGCGCGTGCGTTTTGCCGGCTGGCAGAAGGATACGCGGCCATTCCTTTCCGCTTCGGACATCTTCGTCATGGCATCGAGCCATGAGCCGCTTGGCAATGTGGTCCTCGAATCCTGGGCGCAAGGGACGCCAGTGGTTTCCAGTCGCTCGGAAGGGCCGCAATGGTTCATGCGCGACGGCGAGAACGGTTTGCTGGTCGATATCGGTGACGCCGACGGCTTTGCCCATGCCATCGACCGCATCGCAAGCGATACGTCCCTGGGTGAACGTCTTGCCGAACGCGGCCACGAGACGCTGATGAACCAGTTCTCGAAGCAGGCGATTACCGACGCCTACCTGAAGCTCTTCGCTTCGAAGCGCTAAGGGGAGCTCGAGCCCGCGGCTGCCGTGGCGTGGGGGCGGCCGGTCAGGAACGCATCAGCCGTTCATAGACGGCGTTGATGGCGCGGGCCTCGCCCTCGATCGCAAAGGAGGCACGGGTCAGCCCCAGGCCGTTGGCGCCAGCCAAAGTCCGGCGACGATCGTCGTCCATGAAACCGGCTGTCGCCTCGACCATGGCCTGCAGGTCGTTGGCGGCGATCACTGTCCCGGTTTCCTGCTCCCCAACCACGACCAGCTCGGAAAACGCGCCGACATCGGTAGCGACGACAGGCACGCCCGTCGCCATCGCTTCGAGCGGCGTCAGGCCAAAACCTTCCCAGCGCTGCGGCGCGATGAAAAGATCAAGACCACGATACCAGTCCGGAATGTTGGTGTGCTCGCCAACGAAACGGATGCGGTCGGTAAGGCCAGCCTTTGCGACCCGTTCCTTCAGTTCGTTCTCGAAGGCGACATGGGGGCCGGTCGCGCGCCCGGCGACGATGGCGCTCCAGCCGGGCCGGCAGGGCAATAGCGCGATCATGCTGTCGACGAAGAGGTCGGTACCCTTCTGCTTACGGACCCGCCCGAAGCAACCGACATGTTTTTGCGCCGGATCGAGCCCGAGCGCGGCCTTGGCCGCGACGCCATCCGCCGGTGGCTGGAAACGTTTCGTGTCGATACCATGCAGGATGACGGTGTTCGGCACCTGGAGATAGGCGGCGGTCTTGCCGCTGGTCGCGATCACCGCATCCATCCTGGAAATCAGGAACTTGCTCCAGCCGGTGTGGCGGCGCTGCGATGCGGAGGTGAAGACGATCTTCAGCTTCATGCCGAGGAGATCGCGCAGCACGATCGCCGGCAGCATCTCGACGTTGCGGCGCGCATGCCAGACCCGGCAGGGCCGTCCGTCCGGTGCGCTCCACAGGCGAAAAAGGTCGCGGAAGCGGATCGAGGGCAGGGTGTCAGGCAAACCCGGGCCAAGCACGGCAATCTTTTCGCCGAGCGCACGCTGGATCGGAATCAACTGGATGATGGTGGACGTCACGCCTGAGAGGCGGCGCTTGAAATTGGGAGCGATGACCTCGACGTTCCGGATATCGGCCACGACAGCGCACTCCTTGCGCGAGCAACGATCGTCTTTATGAAAGGAGAAACGGGGCGAAGGCAGGCTTCGCCCCTTGGCTGGGGCTGATCAGCCCCAGTTGACGGCGAGAATTTCGTAGGCCTTGGAACCGCCAGGGGCGTTCACTTCGATGGAATCACCGACTTCCTTGCCGATGAGCGCGCGCGCGATCGGCGAGGAGATCGAGATACGGCCGGCCTTCACGTCGGCTTCCTGGTCGCCGACGATCTGGTAGGTCTTTTCCTCGTCGGTGTCTTCGTCCACGAGCTTGACCTTGGCGCCGAACTTGATCTTGGAGCCGGACATCTTCGAGAGATCAATGACTTCCGCGCGGGCGATCAAGTCTTCGAGCTCGGTGATCCGGCCCTCGTTGTGGCTCTGCGCTTCCTTGGCAGCGTGGTACTCGGCATTTTCCGACAGGTCGCCATGTGCACGGGCTTCGGCAATCGCCTCGATGATTCGCGGTCGTTCTTCCTGCTGGCGCCAGCGCAGCTCCTCCTGCAGGTTGACGAATCCGCCCTGTGTCATCGGCACTTTTTCGACCATTTCAATGTCCTTCATCAAGCACGAGGCGCCGCCCTTTGGGCGGCGCCAACGCAAAAGAAAACGGTCTCCGGCGCGCAAACGCCGGAACCGTCCGAAACTTCGAACCTTCGTTATAGCAGAAACGGAAGCGCGAAAGCCAGATATTTCGCCATCGTCCACCGAACCCTAAGAGGCGGTTGCAACTTGCGGAGGAGGCGGGCGGCTGGCAAGCTCCGGAGAAAGCGCTTTACCTCAACCGTGGTTGAGGTCGTAACACAGGTGTTCCTGAAAGATGACAACGAGGGAACGTTAGGCATGGTTCTGGCGAAGGACGATACCGAGGCAAGCGAAAGAAAGACCGCGGCTGAGGAGGACGGCCGCTGGAGCGAGTTGCTGCGGCCGGACTATCTGGCGACGACGGCTGCCCTCTGTCTCGGGGTCGCGCTCTTCGCCTTCAACGAATTTTTCGTCTCCACGGCGCTGCCGACGGCCGTCAACGAGATCGGCGGTGCCACCATACTTTCCTGGGCGGTCACGCTCTATCTCGTCTTCGCCATTCTCGGCGGGGCCGTCGCCGCTAACCTCAAGGCGCGGTTCGGTGCACGCAGCACGCTGATTGCGGCCGCGCTGATTTTCGTGGTCGGCACCATCATCGCGACAACCGCTGGCAACATGCCCCAGGTTCTCGCCGGCCGCGTGTTCCAGGGGTTCGGCGAAGGGATCATTGCCGCGATCTGCTACGCGCTCATCCCGGAACTCTTTCCTGCCCGGCTTGTGCCGAAGGTCTTCGGAGCCGAGGCCATCGTCTGGGCGACGGCCGCCTTTGGCGGGCCGCTCGTGTCCGGTTTCCTGACGGAGCACTGGTCGTGGCGGGCGGCCTTTGCCGTCAACATTCCCGCAACCGCCATCTTCGTCGCCCTCGTTTTGTTCATTGTGCCGGCACGGAAGGCGCCATCGACCGACACGCCCCGTCCAATCCCCATTCTGCGCCTGGCCGTCGTCGGTGCTGGCATATTGCTCATATCGGTATCAAACACGGCGAGCAGCGTTCCCTTGATGGCGGCGGCGTTGGCAACGGCGCTGACGATCCTCTGGGCGGCCGTCGCAACCGACCGCCGGGCGGAGCATTCGATCCTGCCTGGGGGTGCCTTTCAGCTCACGAAACCGCTCGGCACCGGACTTTGGGTCGTGCTGCTGATGCCGCTCGCTCAGGCGTCCGGCTCGGTGTACCTCATCTACGGCCTGCAACATGTCTGGAACTTCAGCCCGACTGCCGCCGGTTTTTCCGCAGCACTGATGGCCATCTCCTGGAGTGTGACAGCAATCGCCGTCGCAAGCCTGCGCTCGCACGATCTGCGCGTGAAGCTGATCCCGACGGGACCTGCGCTTCTCAGTCTCGGGCTTGCCGGCCTGATGATCGCCTTCGCGATCGACGACTTCCGGCTGGTCTTCCCGAGCCAGATCGCGGTCGGGGCCGGCTTCGGCATATCCTGGGGAACGCTCAGCCAGCTGATGATGGACGTCTCTTTGCGTGGAGAGCGGGACAAGACCTCGGCATTTCTGCCGACATTGCAATCGGCGGGCTACGCGATCGGCGCGGCAATCTGCGGACTGACCGCAAATCTTCGCGGGTTCGACGAAAATGCTGACATCGCGACCATGCATGGCGCCTTGTTCACGGTCTTTGTCGTCGCCTGCCTGATCTCGACGGCATCGCTCTATCTCGGCCTCAGAACCGTGCGGCTCGCGGCCAGCCAATCGAGGCATGATCGGGCCAGAAATGCTGCCCAGGCGTTCGCGGGAGACTAAGCACGGAGCGACCAAGCGCAAGGGATGTGTATGCGCTTTAGTTACGAGTCGCTGTCAAGCCGCAGCGCGGAGTGGCGCGCCAATGTTGCGCCTGGCAAGCAGCGCCCGCTGTTCGGCGCCTCGGCCGATGGAGGGCACGATTGTTGCCAGCAGCCTGCGGTTGCTGGAGAGGACCTGGACCTTCAGCGAGCCGTAATCGGCATCGCGGCCGATCTTGTCCGCGACCCGCTGGCCGTAATAGAGGGCCGACCCTTCGTCGAAATGGCTGATACCGTCTTCATCGACGAAGTGCTCGTCGCCCCACAGCAAATCAAAGAAATAGAGTTGCACGATCTTGCCCCATGTCGCACCCGCCGGCGAAATCGCCGTTCCCTCTGTGCGCAGGGTCATAGAAACATGTGCTGGGGGAATGCAGGCTGAACCGGCCGTTCATGCGGCATTCAGCGGAGGGCGGCGGCTTTTGAAGCTCAACGCACGCTGCAGAAGAGGAGAGAGGCGGCGCGCGAGGTTTCGCGCGCCGCGATTGTGCATCAGGCCTTG
This sequence comes from Ensifer adhaerens, assembly GCF_002007205.1. Lineage (GTDB taxonomy): Bacteria > Pseudomonadota > Alphaproteobacteria > Rhizobiales > Rhizobiaceae > Ensifer > Ensifer adhaerens_D. The sequence goes on along the minus strand of NZ_LAZS01000005.1, from coordinate 1,002,160 downwards.
AAGTAGCTCTGCAGCGGGCGCACTTCGAGGCTGCCTGCCTTCAGCGCCTTGATCGCGTGGGCGGCCGCTTCCGCGCCCGACATGGTCGTGTAGTAAGGCACCTTCTGCATCAGCGTCGCGCGGCGCAGGGACTTCGAGTCCGAGATCGCCTTGTTGCCGTCGGTCGTGTTGATCACGAGCTGGACGTGGCGGTTGCGGATTGCATCCTCGACGTGCGGACGACCTTCCTGGACCTTGTTGATCTTGGTGGCGGCAATGCCGTGTTCACCGAGGAAGCGGGCCGTGCCGCCCGTCGCCATGACCTTGAAGCCGATGTCGACAAGAATGCGGATCGCCGGTAACACCCGGGTCTTGTCCTCGTCGCGCACTGAAACGAACACCGTGCCGTCGCGCGGCAGGTCGACGCCGGCGCCGAGCTGCGACTTGGCAAAGGCCAGTGCATAGTCCGTGTCGAGACCGATGACTTCGCCGGTCGAGCGCATTTCCGGGCCGAGCAGCGTGTCGACACCGGGGAAACGTGCGAACGGGAAGACCGCTTCCTTGACCGCGATGTGCTTGAGGTTGCGCGGGTCCGGCTTCTCGCCATAGGCGGCGATCGCAACGTCGAGCGCTTCGCCGGCCATGACGCGGGCAGCGATCTTGGCGATCGGCGCGCCGATCGTCTTGGCGACGAAGGGCACTGTGCGCGAGGCGCGCGGGTTGACTTCGAGCACGTAGATCGTGCCGTCCTTGATCGCGAACTGCACGTTCATCAGGCCGCCGACATTGAGCGCCTTGGCAAGGGCCGCCGTCTGGCGCTCGAGTTCGTCGACCATGGCGGTGTCGAGCGTGTGCACCGGCAGCGAGCAGGCGCTGTCGCCCGAGTGGATGCCGGCTTCCTCGATATGCTCCATGATGCCCGAGACGAAGACGTCCTTGCCGTCGCAGAGGCAGTCGACGTCGACTTCGGTCGCGTTGGTCAGGTAGCTGTCGAAGAGCAGCGGGTTCTTGCCGAGCAACGTGTTGATCTGGCCGGTCTTGTCGTTCGGATAGCGCTGCTTGATGTCTTCCGGAACGAGGCCCGGAACCGTGTCGAGCAGATAGCTTTGCAGCATGCTTTCCGAATGGATGATCTGCATGGCACGGCCGCCGAGAACGTAGGACGGGCGCACGACCAGCGGGAAGCCGATTTCGGCAGCGACGAGGCGCGCCTGCTCGACCGAATAGGCGATGCCGTTGTTCGGCTGGTTGAGGTCGAGCTTCATCAGAAGCTTCTGGAAGCGGTCGCGGTCTTCGGCAAGGTCGATCGCGTCGGGCGCCGTGCCGAGGATCGGGATGCCGTTCTTTTCCAGCGCTTCGGCAAGCTTCAGCGGCGTCTGGCCGCCGAACTGCACGATGACGCCGACAAGCTCGCCCTTTTCCTGCTCGGCGCGCATGATCTCGATCACGTCTTCGGCCGTCAGCGGCTCGAAGTAGAGGCGATCGGACGTGTCGTAGTCGGTGGAAACCGTCTCCGGGTTGCAGTTGATCATGATCGCTTCATAGCCCGCATCCTTCAGCGCGAAGGCGGCGTGGCAGCAGCAGTAGTCGAACTCGATGCCCTGGCCGATGCGGTTCGGGCCACCGCCGAGGATGACGACCTTCTTGCGATCGGAAACCTCGGCTTCGGAGCGGGCTGCACCGACGAAGGGCGTCTCGTAGGTCGAGTACATGTAGGCGGTCGGCGAGGCGAATTCGGCAGCACAGGTGTCGATGCGCTTGTAGACAGGGCGGACGTTCAGCGCATTGCGCAGTTCGGCCACTTCCTTCGGGCGCTTGCCGCCGAGCGTTGCCAGGCGCGCGTCGGAGAAGCCCATGGCCTTCAGCATGCGCAGGTTCTCGGCATCCTGGGGCAGGCCGTGCTCGCGGATGCGCGCTTCCATGTCGACGATCGCCTTGAACTGGGCGATGAACCACGGGTCGATCTTGCTCGCCTCGTGGACTTCCGCTTCGCTCATGCCAAAGCGCAACGCCTGCGCCACCATGCGCAGACGGTCCGGCGTCGGCGTACCGATCGCCGCACGGATGGCGTTGCGGCCATCGCCGTTCTCGTCCATGTCCGGAATTTCGATTTCGTCGAGACCGGTGAGGCCGGTCTCGAGGCCACGCAGCGCCTTCTGCAGCGATTCGGCAAAGGTGCGGCCGATCGCCATGACTTCGCCGACCGACTTCATGGCGGTGGTCAGGACCGGCGAGGCGCCCGGGAACTTTTCAAAGGCAAAGCGCGGGATCTTGGTGACGACGTAGTCGATCGACGGTTCGAAGGATGCCGGGGTCGCGCCGCCGGTGATGTCGTTGTCGAGTTCGTCGAGCGTGTAGCCGATCGCAAGCTTTGCCGCGATCTTGGCGATCGGGAAGCCGGTTGCCTTCGACGCCAGAGCCGACGAGCGCGAAACGCGCGGGTTCATTTCGATGACGACCAGGCGACCGTTCTCCGGGTTGACGGCGAACTGGACGTTCGAACCGCCTGTCTCGACGCCGATCTCGCGCAGCACCGCGATCGAGGCGTTGCGCATGATCTGGTATTCCTTGTCCGTCAGCGTCAGCGCCGGAGCAACCGTGATCGAATCGCCGGTGTGAACACCCATCGGGTCGATGTTTTCGATCGAGCAGATGATGATGCAATTGTCCGCCGTGTCGCGGACCACTTCCATCTCGTATTCCTTCCAGCCGAGTACCGATTCTTCGATCAGCACTTCGGTGGTCGGCGATGCGTCGAGGCCGCTGCCGACGATGTCGAAGAATTCCGTGCGGTTATAGGCGATGCCGCCGCCGGTACCGCCGAGCGTGAAGGACGGGCGGATAATCGCGGGCAGGCCGACATCGTCGAGCGCCTGGGCGGCAATCGCCATCGCATGGTTCATGTAGCGCTGCTTGCGGTCGCCTTCACCGAGGTTCCACTGGTTCTCGAGGTCGTCGAGCGCCTTGTCGAGATCCGCGCCGGAAAGACGCCCCTTCAGTTCGGCGCGCTCGGCCTCGTGCGCCTTGCGGTCATGGTCCTTGATGTCGGTGGCGTTGGCGAGCCGCGACTTAGGCGTCTCGAGGCCGATCTTGGCCATGGCCTCGCGGAAGAGGGCGCGGTCTTCCGCCTTGTCGATGGCGTCGGGCTTGGCGCCGATCATCTCGACATTGTAGCGCTCGAGGACGCCCATGCGGCGCAGCGAGAGCGCGGTGTTGAGCGCGGTCTGGCCGCCCATGGTCGGCAGCAGCGCATCCGGGCGCTCCTTGGCGATGATCTTGGCGACGACCTCAGGCGTGATCGGCTCAACATAGGTCGCGTCGGCGAGACCCGGGTCGGTCATGATCGTTGCCGGGTTGGAGTTGACGAGGATGACGCGGTAGCCTTCCTCCTTCAGCGCCTTACAGGCCTGGGTGCCGGAATAGTCGAATTCGCAAGCCTGACCGATGACGATCGGCCCTGCGCCGATGATAAGAATGGACTTGATATCTTGGCGCTTCGGCATGGTCGATCATCCGTTTCTAGCTGCGCGAAAAACCGGCCGAGGTGGGAGGTCACCGGCCGGGCACGCATTGATGGGTCTTTTCAGGCTAGAAGCGGCTTATAGGCAAATGTTTCTGCAAGCGAAACCCCGAAAATTCCGGAATCGACAGGAACTCGGCATATTTGCGCGCGTCTGGCCACGTAGTGAGCCCTGCGCGCGCCGCGGCAGTGCTTCGAACTGCAGGCGCCGCCGGGGATGACGAGAACTTTGACCTCGCCGGCTGCCTGCGGATGCGCGACGGCTTCGGCTGCTTGGCCGAGCTTGGTGAGCCGCGTCGACTGCATGCGGTTTCGGCAACACCGGCACATTCGATGACGGCGTCGACCCCATCGGCACGAGCCCGGTTTCCCGGCGATCTGTTCCACGAATCGTCGGAGGAGGGATCGACCGTCGCCGCTGCGCCGACCTTTTCGGCAAGACGGCGCGTTTCCGCCTGTCGCGTCGACAGGAAGAGCGTCGTTGCGTCCAGGCGGGCGCGACTGTTCCAGGCGGGCGATCGATCGTGCGGGGTTTGGTTTCCGGAAGCGCTTCGCGATCTGGCCATTGCGGCAAAAAGATTGGTGAGATCGCGAACTTAAGGGTGGCGATTGCGTTTTACAACGACGTTAGGGCCGTCTTATAAAAGAGCAAACCGACAACGCCTTTCAGAGGCCGGGAGGACAGATCATGGAATGGAAGGGCCGCCGCCAATCCGACAATATCGAAGACCAGCGCGGCGCGAGCCCGGGTGGCGGCAACCCGTTCGGTCGGGGCGGTGGCTTCCGCATGCCGGGAGGCGGGGGCGGGATGCGCCGCGCCGGCGGCGGCATGAGCTTCGGCACGATCATCTTCCTCGTCGTTCTCTATTTCATCCTGAAGGCCATGGGCATCGACATGCTGCAGGTGCTGGAAGGCGGCGGCGGGCAGGTGCAGATGCCGGGCTTCGAGCAGAGCGACGGCTCGCCGGCGCCGCAGGGAACTGCCCAGGAAGAGGAAATGAAGCAGTTCATGGCCACGGTGCTCGCCGAAACCGAAGATACCTGGAACGGCATCTTCCAGGCGAGCGGCCAGCAATATGAAGAGCCCAAGATGGTGCTCTTCCGTGGTCAGGTGCGTTCTGCCTGCGGCTTCGCTTCGGCTGCATCCGGCCCGTTCTATTGCCCGGGAGACCGCAAGGTCTATCTCGACATGAGCTTCTTCGACGAACTCGCCCAGAAGTTCGATGCATCCGGCGATTTCGCTCAGGCCTATGTGGTCGCGCACGAGGTCGGTCACCACGTGCAGAACCTGATCGGGGTGCTGCCGAAGTTCAACCAGATGCGTCAGTCGATGAGCGAGGCCGAGGCCAATCAGATGTCGGTTCGGGTCGAACTGCAGGCCGATTGCTTCGCCGGCGTCTGGGGCAAGTATACCGAGCAGAAGGGCCTGCTGGAGCAGGGCGATCTTCAAGAGGCGCTGAACGCCGCCACCCAGATCGGCGACGACACGCTGCAAAAGCGCATGCAGGGATATGTCGTTCCGGAAAGCTTCAACCACGGCACGTCCGAGCAGCGCATGCGCTGGTTCAAGCGCGGCTTCGACAGCGGCAAGATGACGTCCTGCGACACCTTCTCCGGCGGCGTCTGAACGCTTCCACTCAACAAACCGAAAGGGCCGGCCCTTTCGGTTGTCGCCTCAGCGTTCGCTGTCCATATGGGCGAGCTGCGCCTCGGGATATCGGGCGCCCGCGGCGGCGTCTTTCGGAACCGCCTGTTCGATCGCCGCCATGTCGCCGGCACTGAGATGGACGTCGCGCGACGCCAGCGCTTCCGCCAGCCGATCGCGCCGCCGCGCGCCGACGAGCGGAACGATGTCCTTGCCCTTGATCGCGACCCAGGCGATCGCGATCTGCGCCACCGAAACACCCTTTTTTTCGGCGATCTGTCGCAGCGCTTCGACGAGCGCGAGGTTCCGGTCGATGTTGCCTTCCTGAAACCGCGGGCTCATGGCGCGGAAATCACCCTTGCCGGCCGCCCCTTTCTGCCAATGGCCGCTGATCAGCCCGCGGGAAAGTACGCCATAGGCGGTGATGCCGATGCCGAGTTTGCGGCAGGTCGGCAGGATCTCATCCTCGATGCCGCGCGAAATCAGCGAATACTCGATCTGCAGATCGGCGATCGGATGCACGGCAGCGGCACGCCGGATGGTCTCAGCCCCGACTTCCGAGAGACCGACATGCCTGACGTAGCCCGCCTTCACCAGATCGGCGATCGCCCCGATCGTGTCTTCGATCGGTACATCCGGATCGAGCCTTGCCGGGCGGTAGATGTCGATGTGATCGACGCCGAGGCGCTGCAGCGTGTAGGCGAGGAAATTGCGGATGGCCTTCGGCCGGCAATCGTAGCCGGACCAGTTGCCTGCGGCGTCCCGCAAGGCGCCGAACTTGACGCTCAGCACCGCCTTGTCGCGCCTGCCACCTTTCAACGCTTCGCCGATCAGCATCTCGTTGTGGCCCATGCCGTAGAAATCGCCGGTATCGAGCAGCGTGATGCCGGCTTCCAGCGCGGCGTGGAAGGTAGCGATGCTTTCGGCGCGGTCCGCGGGGCCGTACATGCCCGACATTCCCATGCAGCCGAGGCCGAGCGCCGAGACCGAGGGGCCGGTCTTTCCGAGTGAAACGTAGTCCATCTTCGTTCTCCTTCGACAAGGCCGAGAACCTGCCGGCCGTTTGCCTGCCCTCTGTTTACTTCTCTCGCTTGCGTGCGATAATCCGATCTGAACCGAACGACTTGTACGGAATTCCGCACAATGGACGACTTGCCACTCGCCGATCTCGATGCCTTCACCGCCGTTGCCGCCGCGCGCAGCTTCCGTGCGGCTGCAAGGAGGCGCGGCGTTTCCGCGTCGTCGCTGAGCGAGGCGCTTCGCCGCCTCGAAGCCAAGTTGCAAGTGCGCCTGCTCAATCGCACGACCCGCAGCGTCACGCTGACGGAGGCCGGCACACGGCTGCTCGATCGGCTCACGCCGGCGCTCGGCGAAATTGCCGGCGCGCTCGATCAGGTCAACGAGATGCGCGACAGCCCAGCCGGAACGCTGAAGCTCAACGTTCCGACCATCGTCGCCCGCGAGATATTACCACCGATCATTGGCCGCTTCCTGCACGCACATCCGGCGATCACCCTCGAGGTGACGGCGGAAGACGGCTTCGTCGACGTTCTCGCCGCCGGCTTCGATGCCGGCGTCCGCTACGAGGAACGCGTCGAACGCGACATGATCGCGATCCCGATCGGCCCGCGTCGGCAGTGTTATGTCACAGCCGCAGCGCCGGCATATCTCGAAAGCCGCGGTGTTCCGCAGCATCCCCGCGATCTTCTGGAGCACGCTTGCATCCGCCACCGCTTTGCCAGTGGCTTTTCGCTTCCCTGGGAGTTCGGCGAGGGTGATGCGACGATCACGATCGCGCCGCCGGCCGTCGTGACCGCCAACACGATCGATCTCGAACTCGGTGCTGCGATCGACGGGCTCGGCATCATCAGGACGTTCGAAGAATTCGTCGCCCCTGCAATTGCAGCGGGCCGGCTTGTGCCCATTCTCGCCGACTGGACGACAGGCTTTTCCGGACCGTTTCTTTACTATGCAAGCCGCCGGCATATGCCGGCGCCCTTGCGCGTCTTCGTCGATTTCTTGAAGCTCGAACAGCGGCGTGAAAGCCTGTGAGTTGCGGGTGCACTGCACGCGAGTGATCAACCTTTGCGATCGTTCCTATCAGAAAAATTGAGATGTTCACGGATTGTTTCGTATGAAATGATCCGTTACACCTAAATTGGTACGCGTCGTTCACGTTCCGTCCCTCCCAGGACGGCAGGCGCTCGGGGAGGGGTTACATGCGCCACGAGAAATTTGTGCGACGTGGCCTGTTCCTCGTCTTCCTCATCCTGTTTCTGGATATCCTCGGCATCGCGATCATCGTGCCGGTGCTGCCGGCCTATCTCGAGGAATTGACCGGTGCTGATGTCAGCGAGGCGGCGATCGACGGTGGCTGGCTGCTGCTCGTCTATGCGGCGATGCAGTTTCTCTTTGCCCCGCTGATCGGCAATCTCAGCGATCGATTCGGCCGCCGTCCGGTACTGCTTGCATCGGTCTTCACCTTCGCGCTCGACAATCTCATCTGCGCGCTTGCCACCAGCTACTGGATGCTGTTCATCGGCCGTGTTCTCGCCGGGATCAGCGGTGCGAGCTTCGGCACCGCGTCCGCGTACATTGCCGACATCAGCCACGACGGCAACCGCGCCAAGAACTTCGGGCTTATCGGCATCGCCTTTGGGACGGGCTTTGCGCTCGGACCGGTGCTTGGCGGTTTGCTCGGCGAACTCGGTCCGCGGGTACCGTTCTACGGCGCGGCGGCACTTTCCTTCGTCAATTTCATACTTGGCGTATTCTTGCTGCCGGAAACGCTCGATAGCGCCAACCGTCGCCGGTTCGAGTGGAAGCGCGCCAACCCACTCGGCGCCCTCAAGCAGATGCGCAATTATCCAGGTATCGGCTGGGTGGGGCTCGTGTTCTTCCTCTTCTGGCTCGCCCATTCCGTTTACCCCGCTGTCTGGTCCTTCGTTTCCAGCTACCGCTATGGCTGGAGCGAGGGACAGATCGGCCTTTCGCTCGGGATCTTCGGCATCGGCGGCGCCTTCGTCATGGCCGTCATCCTGCCGCGCGTGGTGCCGCGGCTCGGCGAGTGGCGCACAGCCGTGCTCGGCCTGACCTTCACCACGCTCGGGGCCATCGGTTATGCTGGCGCCTGGCAGGGGTGGATGATTTATGCTGTGATCATCGCGACCGCGCTCGAAAGCCTCGCCGATCCGCCGCTGCGCAGCATAGCCGCTGCCCACGTTCCGCCGTCGGCGCAGGGAGAGCTTCAGGGTGCGCTGACCAGCATCGGCAGCATCACCACGATCATCGGTCCGCTGATCTTCACCCAGGCCTTCGGTTATTTTACCAGCCCTGCCGCCCCCGTCGCCTTCGCTGGTGCGCCCTATGCGCTCGCCAGTTGCTTCCTCGTCGGCGCACTGGCCGTCTTCTTCCTGAAGATACCGAGAAGCAGGGCAGTCGGATCGCAGGGTGAGGAAAATGTGGCGCCGATCGAGCTCGCAGCGGCGGAGCAGGGCGAAGGGACGGGGCGGTCGCGAATGCACGGAAATTGATCAATTTCCGTGATCTATCGATGAAAGTTTGAGCAACCTCGCCCTTGCGGCTGGCTCTTTGACCTGACGTGTTCTATCTGCGGTCTTTCCTCCTTTCGATCGACGGTTGCGGCCTGGTGCCGACGACTGCCAGGACTCTGCCATGCTGACCGCGAATCCAAGCCCCACAGTTTCGACGACCGACAATTCGTGGCGGACGCACTATCGTGCGAGCTTCTATCTCGGCGTGCCGTTCATCGGCGCGCAGCTTGCGCAGCTCGCCATCAACACGACGGATGTCTTGATGGTCGGCAAGCTCGGCGCCACCGAACTTGCAGCGATCATTCTGGCGACGCAGATGTATTTCACGGTCTATGTCTTCGGGAATGGCTTTGCCAATGCAGTGGTGCCCATGGCAGCCCAGGCCGTCGGCCGCGGCGACAAGGTTTCCGTGCGCCGCTCGGTGCGCATGGGCATGTGGGTGGTCATGCTCTACGGCCTTTTGACCGCGCCGATCCTCTGGATGGCCGAGCCGATCCTGCTTTTTGCCGGCCAGCAGCCTAAGGTCGCAGCCCTTGCAGGAGAGTATGTCCGTATTGCGCAATGGGCGATCTTCCCCGGCCTGATCTTCATGGTGCTTCGCGCCTTCTTGAGCGGCCTGGAGAGGGCAGGGATCATTCTATACGTCACGCTGGCGACGCTCGTGCTCAATGCGGCGCTCTGCTACGTGCTGATCTTCGGGCATTTCGGATTCCCGCGCCTCGGCATTTTCGGCGCTGCGGTCGCAGCGCTTGGCGTCGCCGTGCTCGGTGCGGCGCTGACGATCGGCTACATCAAGAGCAAGCCTGAACTGAACCAATACGAGCTCTTCGTTCGCTTCTGGCGGCCCGATTGGGTCGCCTTCCGCGAAGTCGTCTTTCTCGGCATACCGATCTCGCTGACCATCCTTGCCGAAGTCAGCCTCTTCACCGTCGCGTCGCTGCTGATGGGCACGATCGGCACGGTCGAACTTGCAGCCCATGGTATCGCCCTGCAGTTCGCCTCCATCGCCTTCATGATCCCGCTCGGGCTTGCGCAGGCAGCCACCGTGCGCGTCGGACTTGCCTATGGCCGCGGCGATCTCCTGGGCGTTCGGCGTGCGGCCATCGCCTCGCTGGTGCTCGGCGCCGGCTTTGCCATGGTCGGCAGTGCCATCTTTGCGTTCTGGCCGAGCCAGCTTGCGGCTCTCTATCTCGACACCGGCCGCCCGGATGCCGCAGCGGTGCTGGCGTTTGCTGCCCCGCTCATCGTCATTGCCGGCGCATTCCAGCTCGTCGATGGCATGCAGGCAATCGCAGCCGGCATGTTGCGCGGGTTGAAGGACACCAAGGTGCCGATGCTCCTGGCCTTGATTTCCTACTGGCCGATCGGCTTCGTGTGTGCCTGGGTCTTTGCCTTTCCCTTCAATTTCGGCGGCATCGGCGTCTGGTTCGGCTTCGTGCTTGGCCTTGCGGCCGCGGCAGTGCTCTTGAACTGGCGCTTCTTCCGGATGCTGAACGCGCTTTCTGCAAAGGCTGAAGCCAAGGCGGCGGCCTAAGTGGAACGGACGAGGCTGCGTGCAGGCAAAGAAAAAGCCGGACGGGCAGGGGATGCCGTCCGGCTTGAAATGGCGACCGCCTCAGGGGAAGGGAACGGCGTCGCCTACTACCAAGCTTCGATTACGAAGCCTCGAAACCGCTAGACGTTAAAGCCGTCGAGCCGTTCCGAACCCTGGCGATCGCGCTGGAGGTCGCGTATCGTCCGGGCAAAGTCGATCAAGAATACGAGACTGATGACCGCTGCCGCGATCATGAACAGGGTGGCCATAGTGCCCTCCATCAACGGAAGATCTTCTGGGTCGCGTAGCGCTCGCGCCGGTCACGGGACTCGTTGCGCAGTCCATGTATCGTCGCAAAGATCATCGCGAAAAACATCGCCATCGAAAACAGAGCAAGTCCCATAGCCGTAATCCTTTCGCATCCTAAACGGCGGTACGTTCCAAAAAGTTCCGTTGTTACTGGCGCTACACTTAACGTCTTGCGTGTGAAGCACCGTTGAACATGGCATTCATCTAGCATTCATTCTTTCTGTGCCGCTGTTTCCCAGGGAACAGGGCCAAGCGCCGTACAACTCTTGCGATCCGTCGCCGTCCGTGACAAAAGGCTTCACCAAACGGAAACAGGTGCGATGACCACGGCATTTTATCCCGGCTCCTTCGATCCGATGACGAACGGGCATCTCGACGTGCTCGTGCAGGCGCTGAACGTGGCGGCAAAGGTCATCGTCGCCATCGGCATCCATCCGGGGAAAGCTCCGCTCTTTTCCTTCGACGAACGCGCCGAGCTCATTCGGCTCTCGCTTCAGGAATTTCTGCCGGACAGGGCAGGCGATATCGACGTCGTTGCCTTCGACAATCTGGTGGTCGATGCCGCGCGCGAGCGCGGCGCGAAGCTGCTTGTGCGCGGGCTTCGTGACGGAACCGACCTCGACTACGAGATGCAGATGGCCGGCATGAACCGGCAGATGGCGCCTGATATCCAGACCCTGTTCCTGCCCGCAGGCACGGCGTCACGGCCCATTACCGCCACATTGGTTCGCCAGATCGCGGCCATGGGCGGCGACGTCAGTGCCTTCGTGCCCAGGTCCGTTTACGAAGCACTGCAGGCCAAACGCCGCACGTAAAGTGTGGCTACCAATTCACCACGCAGGGAGAAACCATGAAAATCCTCCACCTCGCATTTGCCGGCGCCATCGCGCTTGCTTCCTTGACGGGAACGGCGCTTGCGCAAGCGGCCGACAACTTCATCACGATCACGCTCAAGGATGGGCCGGTCGTCGTTGAACTCAGGCCCGACATCGCCCCGAAGCATGTCGAGCAGATCAAGGCACTTGCCACCGCTGGCGAATACGACAACGTCGCCTTCCACCGCGTGATCAAGGGCTTCATGGCCCAGACCGGCGACGTGCAGTATGGCGATATGGAAGACGGCTTCCAGCCGCAGGCTGCCGGCACCGGCGGCTCGTCGCGGGCTGACCTGCCGGCCGAATTCTCCGACGTCCCGTTCGAACGCGGCACGGTCGGCATGGCCCGCTCGCAGGATCCGAACAGCGCCAATTCGCAGTTCTTCATCATGTTCGCCCCGGGCGACTTCCTCAATGGCCAGTACACGGTCGTCGGCAAGGTCGTCTCCGGCATGGAGAACGTCGACAAGATCAAGCTCGGTGACGATGCCAACAACGGCTCCGTTACCGATCCCGACCGCATGATCAGCGTCAAGGTCGGCAAGTAAATCAACAGAAGGAGAAAACCCATGGCCGAGATCAAGGATCCGGAAAACACGATCATCCTGGAGACCACCAAGGGCAAAGTCGTCATCGAGCTTCTGCCTGACGTCGCTCCGGGTCACGTCGCCCGCATCAAGGAACTGGCCCGCGAAGGCGCTTATGACGGCGTGGTGTTCCACCGCGTGATCGAGGACTTCATGGCCCAGACCGGCGACGTCCAATACGGCAAGACCGGCGGTGAGCAGTTCAACCCGGCTCGCGCCGGCATGGGCGGCTCTTCCAAGCCGGATCTGAAGGCCGAATTCTCGAACGTCAGCCACGTTCGCGGCACCTGCTCGATGGCCCGCAGCCAGATGCCGAACTCGGCCAACTCGCAGTTCTTCATCTGCTTCACCGATGCACCGTGGCTCAATAAGCAGTACTCGGTCTGGGGCCAGGTCATCGAAGGCATGGACAACATCGACAAGATCAAGCGCGGCGAGCCGGTGCGCGATCCCGATACGATCGTCACGATGCGGGTTGCCGCAGACGCCTGATTTGCGCTAATGCACGAACCCGCCCCGGTCGCCAACTGCGCCGGGGCGGGTTTGCTTTTGTCTGAAGATAATAATGCGCGTAGACCTGTTCGACTTCGACCTCCCGGAAACCTCGATTGCGCTCAGGCCCGCAAGCCCGCGCGACAGCGCCCGCATGCTCGTCGTTCGCCCCGACGGTGCGGAGGTTCTTGCGGACCATGGCGTGCTCGACCTGCCTTCCTTCCTGAAAGAAGGCGATGCGCTCGTCTTCAACGATACCAAGGTGATCCCGGCGCAGCTGGAGGGCATTCGCCGCCGCGCCGAAGAGATCGTCACGCAGGTTTCGCTGACGCTGCATATGCGGGTCGCGCCCGACCGCTGGAAGGCCTTCGCCCGTCCGGCCCGGCGCCTCAAGGTCGGCGATCGCATCGCCTTTGGCCATGGCGGCTCGAGCTGCCTGCTCGGTACGCTCGATGCGACCGTCGAGGAGAAGGGCGATGCCGGCGAAGTGACGCTGCGCTTCGACCTCTCGGGCCCGTCGCTCGACGAGGCGATCATGGCGGTCGGCCACATTCCCTTGCCGCCCTACATCGCCTCCAAGCGGTCGGAAGATGCGCAGGATCGTGCCGACTACCAGACCATGTATGCCCGCGAGGAGGGCGCCGTTGCGGCACCGACCGCCGGCCTGCACTTCACCGACCGCCTGTTCGCCAGGCTCGACGAGGCCGGCATCGAGCGGCACTTCGTGACGCTGCATGTGGGCGCGGGCACGTTCCTGCCGGTCAAGGCCGACGACACCGATGACCACGTGATGCACCAGGAAATCGGCCATGTCGACGCCCGAACCGCCGAGCGGCTGAACGCCGTCAAGGCGAGGGGCGGGCGCATCGTCTGCGTCGGCACGACCTCGCTGCGGTTGATCGAAAGCGCCACCTCGGAAGACGGCACCGTCAAGTCCTGGTCCGGCCCGACTGGCATTTTCATCACGCCTGGCTACCGCTTCCGCGCGGTCGACATGCTGATGACCAATTTCCATCTGCCGAAATCGACGCTGTTCATGCTGGTTTCGGCCTTCTGCGGCCTGGATACGATGCGTGCGGCCTATAAGCATGCGATCGACACCGGCTACCGCTTCTACTCCTATGGCGACGCCAGCCTGCTTTTCCGGAAAGACTAAATGACCGAGACCTTCCAGTTCAAGCTACACAAGACCGACGGCAAGGCCCGTCGCGGCGAGGTTTCCATGCCGCGCGGCACGATCCGCACGCCGGCCTTCATGCCCGTCGGTACCGTCGGCACGGTCAAGGCGATGTATCTCGACCAGGTGAAGGATCTCGGCGCCGACATCATTCTCGGCAACACCTACCACCTGATGCTGCGTCCGGGTGCGGAGCGCGTCGCGCGGCTCGGCGGCCTACATGGCCTGATCCGCTGGCAGGGTCCGATCCTGACGGATTCGGGCGGCTTCCAGGTGATGTCGCTGGCCGGCCTGCGCAAGCTCGACGAACAGGGCGTCACTTTCAAGAGCCACGTTGACGGCGCGCTCTTCCACATGTCGCCGGAACGTTCGATCGAGATCCAGGGACTTCTCGACAGCGATATCCAGATGCAGCTCGACGAATGCGTGGCGCTGCCGGCCGAGCCCAAGGAAATCGAGCGCGCGATGGAAATGTCGCTGCGCTGGGCCGAGCGCTGCAAGGTGGCCTTCGGCGACCAGCCGGGCAAGGCGATGTTCGGCATCGTGCAGGGCGGCGATATCCCGAAGCTGCGCGAACGCTCGGCTGAAGCGCTGAAGGGGCTCGACCTCAAGGGCTATGCCGTCGGTGGTCTCGCCGTCGGCGAGCCGCAGGAGGTAATGCTGCGCATGCTCGACATTACCTGCCCGATCATGCCGGTGGACAAGCCCCGTTACCTGATGGGCGTCGGTACGCCCGACGACATCCTGCGGTCGGTGGCCGAGGGCATCGACATGTTCGATTGCGTGATGCCGACCCGCTCCGGTCGTCATGGTCTCGCTTTCACGCGCCACGGCCGCATCAACCTGCGCAACGCGCGCCACGCCGAAGACATGCGCCCGCTCGACGAGCAGTCCTCGTGCCCTGCGGCGCGCGACTATTCGCGCGCCTATCTGCACCACCTGATCCGCTCGAACGAATCGCTCGGCGGCATGCTCTTGAGCTGGAACAATCTCGCCTATTACCAGGAACTGATGGCCGGCATTCGCCTGGCGATCGACGAAGGTCGCTTCGCCGACTTCATGGCCGAAACCCAGGAGACCTGGCGGCGAGGGGACCTGCCGCCGGTTTGAGAAGGCAATCCCTCTTCGGCAAACGGCTCAGATCGCCGGACCCGGCGTCTGTTGCAGCATCATCACGCCATTGATCTTGTAGCTGCCGTCCGGTTGCTTCAGGAGTTCGTAGACCGCCGTCCAGTCCTTTCCGTCAGGGGCCGAGATCAGCACCTCCTGCAACACCTGATCGCCAACGACCTTCGAGCGGCCGAAAGCGAAGTTGCCGGGCCGGTAGACCGGTTGATAGCCGCGCTTGACCATGTCGAAAAAGGCGGCCTTGTCGGGAAACTTTCCGCGGATGGCTGGCGAGGCGAACGAATAGGCAGCCTCCGCGTCGTCGTGCAGGAACGCCGTGATCTGCTGCTGTATGATGGCCCGCGCCGTATCGATGGGCTCGTCTGCGAACGCGGCCCCGCCAATCAACTGAGCCAGCAGACCTAGCACCACAATAGCAAAGCTCCTGAACATCGCCGTCCTCCCTTATTTCAATCAACGACCATAGGGCAGCCATGCGGCTTGGAAACGGGAGCGTCGGCAGCGAAAGTGGCTATGGCCACTCTCATGCTGAGAGATTGGTATGTATATCCAATAACTTGCAATATAATTCGAATGTATTGATTTAAATATCATAAGTTAGTGATATTGGTGGAGAGGGTGGCGGCAGGTCGAAGAGGAACCCGCCGCTCCTGGAACAGCGGGCTGAACTGAAAGCTGGCCGGTTCGATCGAGCAGGGTTTACCGGAACGTTGCTTCGAGCCAGTCGCGCCATTTCGGTTCGCTGTCGGCCGCACGCACTCTCGCGTCATCGCCGTAGAAATAGAGCGCCATGCTCGCATTGGCGCCATCGCCGGTCGAATAGGTTCCGATCAGCGCGATGCCGGCGGCAGGGGCCTTCAAGCGCAGGAGCAGATAGCGCTGCTTGGCGTCCTGCTGCACCCGCTCGACGATGCCGGCAAGGTGCTCCGGCTGTGGTGGCGTGGTGCGCTCCTCGGCAACATTCGCGCCGGCAAGCCCAAGCGCTTCGGTCAGGCGCTCCCAGGCCTTGGCTTCCGGTTCTTTCGTTCGTGCCATGGCGAAGCAGCTTGCCGCTTTCTCGCCGGCAAAGTGCGCGAGATAGATCCGCAAGACTTCGAAGAACGCGGGCCAGCCGCCCTCGAATCCTTCCAACTGATCGTCCCAGTCGTCGGTCGAGGAAAACAGCGAGTGCACCATGCGCAGCACGCAGCGATCGCCGGAGCGCGCCGTGATGGTGATTTCGGTTGCGACCGGCGGCGCGCCTTCGCTCCATTCACGCTCGACATAGGCAAAGCGGGCAGGTGGCTCCCAGTGGGTGACCTCGCCGGTCGAACCACCGTTCGGACCGAAGTCGAAGGCGATGCTGCCTCCGATCCGTTCGTCGATCTCCGTCTTGGTGAACCAGGCACTATTGCCGTTGCCGGTCGCGATCGCGTGCCAGACCTCTTCGGGCGAGCCCGGCACGATCAGTTCCATTTCAACCCAGCGCTTTCCGCTGCCATCCTTCTTGATCGGCATGAGATATCCTTTCAGGAGTTGGTGTCGTCGGGGTCGACGTTGCCTGCAGCCACGTCGTTTGGCGCAGGATAAGAGGCAATGACGAGCCGATGCGGCCGTGTGTTCGGCGCGCTTTCATCGTGGTAGCGCGCGGCGAGCGCGGTTACGGCCTGGGTGAGATCGGCAGTAAAGGCGGCGCGCTCCGCCGGCGAACGAAAGCTGATCACGGTGTCGATCGACAGCGTCGCCAGCCGCTTGTCCTGTTGGCGGGCGCTGCGGAGCAGGCTGCCGACTTCGCGCACCATGCGAGCCGCCAGCGCGACCAGATAGCTGGCCGAAAGGCGATCGTTGCTACGTCCGGGATCGGCGGCAATCGGTCCCAGCGCCGCCGGCGAAACGACGTAAGATGCAGCCGTCGCCACCATAAGTCGCTCGGTCAGTCCACCCCAGCGCCGCTCCTCGGCCGGTTCGATCAGCTTGTGTTCTTCGAGCGCCCGGAGGTGATAGTTGACCTTCTGGCGCGTCAATCCCACCCGGGCGGCCAGTGCGGCGGCCGATGCAGGCGCGGCGAGCTCCGACAGCAAGCGGGCCTTGATCGGCTCCAGGGCAAGCGCGGCGGCGGCCGGCGCGTCTATGACATCAAGATCGAGCATGGGTGGATAGTTGCCTTGACAGATTTTTTTGTCAAGGCAACAGCTGCGTCCGATGCGGGCAGGGGCGGTGTATGCGCCGAGGAGAGGCTGCAAAATCTCGCAGTGATTGAGCAGGACGACCGCTCAGAGTATGGCTATGGGCACACTCGTGCGTCATTTGATGGAAACCATGCAGCCAACGATCCGCCAGGCCACCGTCGCCGACCATGAGCGCCTGGAGGCGCTCCAGCGCCTTGCATCCTTGGCGACCGGCGAACACCATCAGGAACTGCTCGACAATCCTGGCGTCTTCGGCGTCGCGCCTGAAAACATAGCGCATTCGTTCGTCGCCGAACTGGACGGCGAGGTCGTCGGCTTCTGCACAATGTTGCCGAGGTCTGCAGAGGTTGCGGAGGTCGATGCCGTCTTCATCGATCCCGGCGCATGGCGGCAGGGAATCGGCCGCATGCTGCTGATTGAGGCGGAGCGGCGGGCCGCGCACGCCGGCATCAGGACGCTCGGTGTAACGTCCGGTGGCTATGCGGTTTCGTTCTATCAAGCTCTCGGTTTCCGGTTGTCGGGAACAGAGATGACCGATTTCGGGCCCGCGGATCGGCTTACCAAGGACGTAAGAGGCTAGCTCCGGCGGAAACTCCTCCATCTGAGGAGTGAACGAACAATGCGAATGCCGGACAACGAGAATGCTGACACGGCTTCGATGTTGTCGAGCAATGCGGGCAGGGCTTGCGACTGTCGGCAACCATCCCTATTTTTACGTTTCGTTGTTCTACTCAAAGTAGCGGGATCCCTGTTTGACCACTGACGGCCGATCCGAGCCCTACCTTACGAAGGGTCGCAGAGATTATCTGGGGCCAGTGCAGATCTTGTGCCTGGCAGGGCTCAGCGCCATTGGTGCCGAACTGCTTGCCGCCTATGCGGACAACACCGGTAACATCGCTGCCGTCCTGTTTGCGCTGCTATTCTTTGCGGCACTTTACGGCGCGCCAGCCTTGCTCGCGCGCGAGGTTGTTAGGCGGGCCGGGTGGGGCTGGCCATCTCTGCTTCTGCTGACGCTCGCTCTTGGCATTGCTCAGGCATGCCTGATTGATCAATCGCTCTTCGCTAAGGACTACTTCGCCTATGAAGGTTGGGCTCAATCCCGCCAGGCCGCGTTCATTCCCGCCCTTTCCATCAGTGCGAACCAGGCCCTGAACTTCATTCTCGGGCATGTGATCTTCAGCTTCGGCGCACCAATTGCGATTGCTGAGGCCTGGCGCCCACGCCGGGCCATGGAGCCCTGGTTGGGGCCAGTGGGGATCACGATCGCGGCGATTGTGTACGCGGGTACGGCGCTGCTCATCGCGTTTGATCCAGAATCTCAAAATGCATCGGCGTCGCAGTTCATTACATCGGCCGCTCTCGTCGCCGCATGCGTGCTCGCCGCCTGGTTTGTGGGCACCACCTTTGGCCGGAAGGCGAGCGCCGAACGCGATACATCATCGTCCGCCAAACCTGTTCTAACCTTCCTGGCGACGCTGCCGCTGGCGTTTCTGCTGGCGATGGACGTCTTTGGGGAGAGTTGGCGCGGCGTTGCCTTCAATGCGTCCGTGATCGCCGTCGTCGGCGGCCTGGTGTGGTGGCAGGCGCAACCGCCGGGTTGGACCGTCCACCACATCGCCGCCGTCGCTTTGGCTTTCCTAGTCAGCAGAGGAACGCTGGCCTTCACGTATTTCCCATTGATGGGCGAGGTGGAGCCGACCGCCAAATATGCCCACAACGTCGTCATGCTGTCTCTGGTCCTGCTGGCTGGCTGGTTTGCCGTCCGATCTCCGGCGAAGAGCCGGCTGACGCTTCGAGCTGGATAAGTTCAAGCCACTGTATCATCCGTTGAGGAGACGACCGGACCATGTCGATGAACCCGAGCACGATCGAAGTCTTTCATCCCCGAGCCGTTTCGCATCCGGGCCGTTGGGAGATCGGCGATCTCAGGCTGAAGGTCTATGGCCTTGTCGCAGACAGCCATGCGATCGACGGGGCAACGGTCAGCTTGGCGCGATCATTCGCCCAGGCAGATGTTCTTCCGCGTGTCGCAGACCAAGGCGACAGCAATGGCCTGGGGTTCGTGATCGTTCATCCAGGCACGCTTGGTCTTTCCATATCGGTTCACTGGTGGATACAGGGCTCGGTTCTTTGTCAGCATATCTATCGAAAACAGTATTCTGCCGCTGAACCCGTGGATACGAGAAAGCGACCCGTCATTGCCTGCGTCTGGGAGCTGGCTTTGATCAATGCCGAGCAAGAGACCTGGCGAAAGACCATGATGACAAGCGAGCCCAGTTCATCAGCCTATATGGCAAGCCGAGCAGAATTCGAACTGGCGTAGCGGGTAGAACTGAGACAAGGCCGGCACTGAGCGATCGCTGGGCTCGGCGCACATTTCGTCAGCTTGAGAGGGGTGATGCATATGAAAATGGAATCCGCCCCGGCTACAAACAAAGATCACATAAGATAGATTATGGAACTATCGGATATGCCGGAAAGCATGGATTGCGGCTGAACCTTGCCTTGGCGAGCTTGACCCGGCCTTTCCAGCCTGCTTAGCGTTCCAGTACCGAACACCTCATTTTCAAGGCCAGATGCGATGAGCGAATTGCGCGTTCTTTCAGATGCTTTCATTCCGGAACTGCCAAACCGCTACAAAGGCAAGGTTCGTGAAAACTACGACCTGCCCGATGGCAACCGCATCATCATCGCTACGGATCGCCTCAGCGCCTTCGACGTCATCCTGACCTCGATCCCGAACAAAGGTCATGTGCTGACGCAGACGGCGCGCTACTGGTTCGAGGAAACCGCCGACATCTGCCCGAACCATGTGGTCAGCTATCCGGACCCCAATGTCGTCATCGGCAAGCGGCTCGACATCCTGCCGGTCGAGGTCGTCGTGCGCGGCTATCTCGCCGGCACAACGAGCACCTCGATCCTGACGAAGTACCGCAACGGCGAGCGCGAGATGTACGGCATTACCTTGCCGGACGGCATGCGCGACAACGAGAAGCTGCCGCATGCAATCATCACGCCCACCAGCAAGGCCTTCGACGGCGGCCACGACGAACCGCTCTCGGCCGAAGCGATCCTCGAGCAAGGACTGCTGACGAAGGAACAGCTCGAAACGGTTTGGCAGTATGCACTGGCTCTTTTCGCCCGTGGCCAGCAGCGCGCGGCCGAACGCGGCCTGATCCTCGTCGACACCAAATACGAGTTCGGCACCGACGAAAACGGCACGATCATCCTTGCCGACGAGATTCACACACCCGACAGCAGCCGATACTGGATCGCCGACAGCTACCAGCAGAGCTTCGAACGCGGCGAACGCCCTAGGAGTTTCGACAAGGATTTCGTGCGCGCCTGGGTCACGGAACGCTGCGACCCCTACAAGGATCCGATCCCGGAAATCCCGGTTGACCTCGTCGAGCAGACCGCGGCCGTCTACATCGAAGCCTTCGAGCAGATCACCGGTCAGAGCTTTGTCCCGGACACGTCGGGCGCGACGGTTCTGGAGCGCATTCGCGCCAACCTGACGCCATATTTCTCGAAATAAATCAGTATATTAGATATTTATTCTAATCTGATTTAGGCGCTGAACGTAGGGTCATCGACGTCGAATTCGAGCCGCATCAGGTCGTATGCCGGCTCGATCTGGTCGGGCGTTTCACCCTGTACCGTGTCGTAGTCGAGCGGCACGTGCATGTGCGTCAGTACCGCCCGCTTCGGCTCAAAACGTGCAATCCAGCCGAGCGATTGCACCAGTGACAGATGGCTCGGGTGGAACTTGTATTGCAGCGTGTCTATTACCAGCAGGTCGAGGCCGCCGAGCTTGGCGATGGTTTCTGCCGGAAAGTCGCTCACATCGCTGCAATAGGCAAAGTCGCCGACGCGAAAACCGAGCGAATGAATGTTGCCGTGAAACTGCATCAGCGGCCGGAACGCGATCGGGCCGCCGGCGCCTGATATCACGACCGGCGGCAGGTCGTCGGGAATGATGTGCGGCTCGACGATCGGCGGATAGCCGCTGCCGGGCGGCGATTCCAGGCAGTAACGAAATCCCTCGCGAATGCGCTCCATCGTGTAGGCGTCGGCCCAGATCGGCACGCGCCGACGGTTCTCGATGACGAAGCCACGCAGGTCGTCGATGCCATGCAGATGATCCGCATGGGCATGAGTGTAGAGCACCGCATCGATGTGACGGACATTGGCCGCGACCATCTGGGCGCGAAAATCCGGGCCCGTGTCGATGACGACCGTGGTCTTGCCACCATCGGGCGCGACCTGCTCGACGAGCAACGCCGCACGCATGCGCCGGTTCCTTGGATTTTCAGGATTGCAGGCGCCCCAGTCACCGGTAATGCGCGGCACGCCGGGCGACGAGCCGCAGCCGAGAATGGTGAAGGTGCGCCGGAACGCCACCACGTCAGAGCCTCGGCATCTTCGAGAAGATGCGGAACGCGTTGTCCGTCGTGATCGTCGCGACTTCCTCTTTGCTGACGCCGATCGTCTCGGCAAGCACG
Organism: Ensifer adhaerens; assembly: GCF_002007205.1. Taxonomy (GTDB): domain Bacteria; phylum Pseudomonadota; class Alphaproteobacteria; order Rhizobiales; family Rhizobiaceae; genus Ensifer; species Ensifer adhaerens_D. The sequence continues at coordinate 980,687 of NZ_LAZS01000005.1, read as the reverse complement.
GCGGCCGTATGGGCGACGTAGGCCGGCTCGTTGCGCTTGCCGCGGAACGGTTTCGGTGCAAGGTACGGCGCGTCGGTCTCGACGATCATCCGGTCGTGCGGCACGGTCTTGGCGATCTCGCGCAGCTCTTCGGATTTCGGGAAGGTCAGGATGCCCGAGAAAGAGACGTAGCCGCCGAGCGCTACGCCGATACGAGCAAGCTCCGGGCCGGAGGAGAAGCAGTGCAGAAGGAAGGGGAAGGCGCCCTTCCCTGTTTCCTCGGTCAGGATCGCCGCCATGTCCTCGTCAGCCGAGCGGCTGTGAATGACGAGCGGCAGTCCTGTCTCGCGCGCCGCGGCGATGTGACGGCGCAGTCCCTCGGCCTGTGCGTCGCGCGGGGCATTGTCGTAGAAATAGTCGAGACCCGCCTCGCCGATCGCCACCACCTTCGGATGGGCTGAAAGCCGGACGAGATCTTCCGTGGTGATGTCCAGCTCCTCGTCCGCATTGTGCGGATGGGTACCGACGGAACAGAAGACGTTCGGATAGGCCTCGGCGATCGCAAGGATCGTCTCGAACCGCTTCACGCGGGTCGAGATCGTGATCATCTGCTCGACACCCGCGTCATGCGCCCGCGCGACGATCGCGTCACGCTCCGCTTCGAAGTCGGGGAAGTCCAGATGGCAATGGGTATCGATCAGCATGCTCAATGCCTTATTGCGCTTCCGGCGGGACGTAGCGCGGGAAGACCGGTTTCGGCGCTTCGAGCGGCGTGCCCGAGACAAGGCGGCCCGCCTCGCCGAGTGCCGCGAAGTCGCGCTTGTCCGCCGGCGCTGCCACCAGGTCGAGCAGCTTTGCCGAGGATTCCGGCATGAAGGGCTGCAAGAGGATGGCGATCTGGCGCACGACTTCGGCCGTCACGTAAAGCACCGTTCCCATGCGCGCCGGATCGGTCTTCTTCAGCGCCCAGGGCTCCTGGCCGGCGAAGTAGCGATCCGTCTCGGATACGACTGCGATGATTGCCGCCAGCGCCCGGTGGATCATCTGCTTGCCCATCTCGTCGCGCGTGATCTCGTGCAGCGCGTCGGCGGCGGCCAGCATCGCCCTGTCCTCGTCGGTCAAGGGACCGCAGACGGGGACCTGGCCGTCGCAGTTCTTGACGATCATCGACAGCGAGCGGCTCGCCAGGTTGCCGATGCCGTTGGCGAGGTCGGAGTTGATGCGGGTCGCTATCCCCTCCTCGCTGTAGCTGCCGTCCTGGCCGAAGGACACTTCGCGCAGGAAGAAATAGCGGATCTGGTCGAGGCCGAAATGTTCGACGAGATTGAACGGATCGACGACGTTGCCGAGCGACTTCGACATCTTCTCGCCCTTGTTGAGCAGGAAGCCGTGGGCAAAGACACGCTTAGGCAACGGCAGTCCGGCCGACATCAGGAACGCCGGCCAGTAGACCGCGTGGAAGCGGATAATGTCCTTGCCGATCACATGGATGTTCGCTGGCCAGAACTTGGCGCGCGGACCTTGCGGGTTGTCGAGATAGCCCGTCGCTGTCAGGTAATTGGTGAGCGCGTCGACCCACACATACATGACGTGGGCCGGATCGTTCGGGACTTTGATGCCCCAGTCGAAGGTGGTGCGCGAAACCGAGAGATCCTTGAGGCCTGATTTCACGAAGGAAATCACCTCGTTGCGGCGCTCGGCCGGGCCGATGAAGTCAGGGTTTTCCTCGTAGTGCTTCAAGAGCTTGTCCTGGTATTCGGACAGCTTGAAGAAGTAGCTCTGCTCCTCGACCCACTCGACCGGCGTTCCCTGCGGTCCGTAGCGCACGCCGTCGCCGCGCAGTTCCGTCTCGTTTTCCTGATAATAGGCCTCGTCGCGGACCGAATACCAGCCAGCGTAGGAATCCTTGTAGAGGTCGCCCGCCTCGCCCATGCGGATCCAGATGTCCTGCGACGCCTGATGGTGGCGCGGTTCGGTCGTGCGGATAAAATCGTCGTTGGATGCGTTCAACACCACGGCCATCTTCTGGAATTCCGCCGAGTTGCGGTCGGCGAGCTCCTGCGGTGTCACGCCTTCCTTGCGCGCCGTCTGCTGCATCTTCTGGCCGTGTTCGTCCGTGCCGGTCAGGAAGAATACGTCACGTCCATCGAGGCGCTGGTAGCGCGCCATGGCATCCGTCGCGATCAGTTCATAGGCGTGGCCGATATGCGGCTTGCCGTTCGGGTAGGAAATCGCGGTCGTGATGTAGAAGGGGGACGTGTCTCTCATAGGCGGATTCGATCTATCTTGGATTAAGCTACGCACGCTCTTAGCGCATACGCTTGAAGGAAGAAACATGCGATCCGTGAAAAGCCCGGCCTGAGCGGGCGCCGCCACGCCCCTCCTCCTTGCGCGGTCCGGGCGCATGCCCTAGAACAAAACGGAAACGATGGGAGGGGATGAGTCATGCTGGATCGACTTGGCAGCCAATTTGAAACTGCTTCTGCCGGCTATGCCGCTGCGCACGGGATCGAGCGCGATCCCGACTGGTTCATCTTGAAGATGCAGGAGGAAATGGGTGAGCTGACCCAGGCCTGGAACAAACTCAGCGGTCGAGGGCGGTCCCAGGGAAAATCGCCGGACGACCTCAGGGCTCAGATGGCCGACGAGACAGCGGACCTTCTCGGACACGTCTTGCTCTTCGCACAGCATCACAAGCTCGACCTTCAGGCGGCGATCGAGCGCAAGTGGCGCTTTCAGCCGGCGCTATAGCGCCGCCTTCATGTCGTCGAGCAGCGACAGGATGGTCTGCTTCCGGTCGAGATTATAGGCATCGCTGACGGTCAGTCGCTCGGTCACGGAGGCCGAAAGTCGAGCGAAGCGCTCGGCGCGCATGATATCGCCGGAAACGGCCGCCTCCCGCGCCTCGCGCATGATGCGGTCGCTGGCAAGTGCCTGGAAGAAATCGAAGATCGTTTCGCTGTCCTTGCCGGCGAGGACGTCGGCGAGCTTGTGCATGTCCTTCCGGACCGCCGGTCCCTGCCCTGCAAGGATCCCCTCGAAGGTCGCCGCGATTTCCAGTCCGCCATAATTGATCAGTTTCAGAGCCTCGGCGACGCTGCCACTGGCGGCAGCGATAATGCGCCCGGCATCTTCGCCTGCAGGATCGAAGCCGAGGTGCGCCAACGCCTGGCCGAGCGGCGCGGCATCGAGAGGCTTCAGCCGCAGCGGCAGGCAACGCGAGCGGATCGTCGGCAGCAATTTTCCGGGTGCATGCGTCAGAACCAGGAACAGCGAGCGGCGCGGCGGTTCCTCGAGGATCTTCAGGATCGCGTTGGCCGCATTGCGGTTGAGGTCGTCGGCCGGATCGATGATGACGATGCGCCAGTTGCCGGTGCCCGACGTCTGGCTGAAGAACTTGCCGGCGCGCCGGACTTCGTCGACGGTGATCGCCCCCTTCGCCCTGCCCGTCTTCTCGTCGATCGGGCGGGCCAGGTGCAAGAGATTGTGCGAGGCGCCGGAGGCGAGTTGCCTGCCGATTGCAGAGCACGGGTCCGGGTCGGCAAGCGCTTCGGGCGCATCGGCCGGCTCGGGATGTTTCAGGATGTGATGGGCAAAGCGGAAGGCGAGCGTCGCCTTACCTATCCCCTCCGGCCCTTCGATCAGGATCGCATGGTGCCCCTTGCCGGAGCGATAGCTCTGCGCCAGAAAACTCTCGGCCTGCTCATGGCCGAACAGGCGATTGTTCTCCGCGGGCGCGATGGCGCCGTCCAGGACGCCGGCTCTTTCGCTCATGATACGACTTTCTCGGTTGAGGCGTCCGTGCCGTCGCCCTGCGGCAGAAGGGCTTCGACCAGCGAAAGCACTTCGGCGGCGATGGCCTCGACGGGCTGCGTCGCGTCCACCACCCGGCAGCGCTCGGAATCGCGCCTGGCGATGTCGAGGAAGGCATCGCGCCGCTTCTCGTGGGTCTCCAGCTGTTCCTTTTCGAAGCGGTCGGGATTGTCGTCGCCGGCACGGCGTTGCGCCCGTTCCAGGCCGACGCTGGCCGGCAGGTCGAATATGACCGTCCGATCCGGGACCACGCCGTTGATCGCCACGCGCTCCAGGGTCTCGACGAAGCTCTGTTCGAGATTGCCGGTGATGCCTTGGTAGACGCGCGAGGAATCCATGAAGCGGTCGCACAGCACGATGACGCCCTTTTCGAGCGACGGCCGGATGACTTCTTCGACATGGTCGCTGCGGGCCGCGGCAAAGAGAATCGCTTCCATCCTGACGCCGAAGGCTTCCGCCGCTCCAGACAGCAGCACGTGGCGTACAGATTCGGCGCCCGGAGAGCCGCCCGGTTCGCGCGTCGTCAGCACCTCGTAGCCGCGGGCGCGCAGGGACTCGGCCAGGAGGCGGAGCTGCGTCGACTTGCCGGCACCTTCCCCGCCTTCGAATGTTACGAACAGACCTTTTTTCAGCGACACCATGCTTTCCCGTATCGGCATGCAATTTGGTTCTGTTTAGCCGATTGGTCCTCCGGGCGAAACCGTCAGGTGGCGTTTTGAAGAGCGCTATCCAGTGCGCGCGACTAGAGCCAGAAGAAAAGCAGTTCCTGCAGGGCGTCGACAGCGCGGCTCGTCAGCGTCCCCTGCCCGACCGCACTGGCCGTCTTCACCGGAACCTCGCGCAACAGCTTCTCGCCGTTCCACAATTTCACGACGCCGACCTCGGTTCCGGCCGTGACCGGCGCCCGCAGGGGCCATTTGTAGACGATGCGCGCCGTCAGCCGTTCGGGATTGTTGACCGGCAGCAGCACGTCGACGGGGCCGCCGGCCACCAGCGCAACATGGGACGCATCGCCGCCATAGACGGCCGCCTCGCCGATCGATTCCCCGTCGGTGAAAATCCGCTTTTTTTCGAAAGCCGTCATCGCCCAATCGAGGACCTTGCGGCTCTCTTCGATGCGTTCCTTGTCGGTTTCAAGTCCGCCCATCGCCAGATAGACGCGGCGGTCACCGCGCTGCAATGAGGCGGCAAGCGAGAAGCCGAAGCCTTCGGCAAAGCCCGTCGCCAGACCATCCACGCCGATATTGGCCGCGATCAGCGGGTTCTTGTTGCGCTGGAGGATCTTGTTCCATTCGAATTCCGGCTGCGAATAGAGCCGGTAGAGATCCGGATGCGCCTCGTGCAGATGGCGGATGAGCGTCACCAGTTCGCTCATCGTGATCTTGTTGCCTGGATCGGGCAGCCCGGTCGCATTGCGGAAGGTCGCAACCGGCAAGCCGAGTTCACGCGCCCGTGCCGTCATGCGCTCAGCGAACGCGCCTTCGCTGCCGGTCATGCCCTCGGCAAGAATGATGCAGGCATCGTTGGCAAGCTGGACGGCCACGCCTTGCAGGAGATCGGCAACCCGGATGCGCGATTTCAGCGCGGCAAACATCGTCGACGTGCCGGCCGGTGCGCCGCCGGTGCGCCAGGCGTGCTCGGACACGTCGTACAGGGTTTCGGGCGAAATCTCGCCCTTGCCGAGCGCCTCGGCAACGACTTCCATCGTCATCAGCTTGGCAAGCGAGGCTGGCGGGATCGGCTGGTTTTCGGCGCGCGAGAAGAGCACCGTGCCGGTTTCTGCATCGACCAGCAGGATCTGTTTTGCCTTGGTGTCGAAGGTGGGCGCTGGCGTTTGCGCGAATGCGGCGCCGGCTAACAACGCAACGCCCAGGAAAGCGGCCGAAAGCATCTTCATGCGCATGGGAAACTCCGGTTTCCCCTCGGGCATAGCAGCGTGGTCATTTTGGCACAACGCCGAGAACTGTTAGCGGCTCGAACCGCTTGCCTTCTGGCGCTTGGCGTAGTCGACGATCACCTGCGGCGTAAGCTGCTTCTTGTCGACCATGATCGCTTCGAACGGCGATTCGGCGTCGCTGACACGAACTTCGTAATAGGCGGCAGCATAGGCCATGTTGCCGTCGGGCATCGGAATGTACTCCGGCCGCTCGCGCGGGATCGGGCCGATTTCCGGCAGCATGACGAATTCGTTGAACGACGCCGGCTGCTGGGCAAACTGCGGCACGGGTGCGGCCATGGCCGTGACCGGTTCGCTGACGTCGAGCGACGACTTTGCCGGAACGGTGATGGTGCCGAGGCTCTGTTTGCGGAACGGCTCGTTCGAGGCGACCATCACGCCGGTTGCGATCTGCCCTTCGGGCATCACGCTCGGGCCGCGCTGGCCCTTCTCGACATAGGACGCCATCAGGTAGGGCATGTCGTTGCCTTCGAGCGGCGCGCGGCCGACATATTGCACCCGCACATTGGCGCTGCCCTTGCGCTTGATGTCGAGCATGTCCGCCGTCTTCGAGGAAACGTCGATAATGCGACCGTACTCGTAAGGGCCGCGATCGTTGACGCGCACGATGACGGAAGTACCGTTTTCCATGTTGGTGACGCGGGCGTAGCTCGGCAGCGGGAAGGTCGGATGGGCCGCCGACAGATGCGCCTTGTCGTAGACTTCGCCATTGGCGGTCAGGCGGCCGTGGAAGGCGGAGCCGTACCAGGATGCCATGCCCGTCTTGTTGTAGCCGAAGTCTTCCTTCGGCTGGTACCACTTGCCCTTGACCTGATAGGCCTTGCCGACCTGAAAGCGGCCGCCGCCCTTGGGGATATTGTTGCCGGTGGCAACGCGCGGGCTCGCCTTCACGCCATAGACGGATTCAGGAAAGTACTCCTTGCTCCGCGCGGTTTTTTTGGTGTTCGATGTCGATCCACAGGCTGCAAGCGTTACGCAAAGCGCCGGAATCACTGCAAGGCGCAGTCCCTTGACCAGATATGCCGCATTTTTACTGGAGGTCATCTGTCCCACAACATCGATCGAATAAGCCGTACTCGAAACCTTCCGCCTACCCCCAGCGGAAATCTCGGCGTCCCGAAACGGAACAGGTGTGTATTCATGACATCATCAAGGCGAAAATGCGAACTCATCCACAGGCCGGCGCCGCATTTCGCTTGTTATGGTTTATAAATGGTTATCGTTACCAGGGTCCCCGGCGGCTCTCCGACGCGGTCGAGAAAATCTTGTCGGGGCGCATGTTAGGTGTTGCAAAGAGCCGGGGCTTCGCGCAATAACGCCCTGCTAGGCAGGCGCGCTTGCGCCGCTTCAGGCAAGGACAGGTGGCCGAGTGGTTTAAGGCTCTGGTCTTGAAAACCAGCGTACGGGAAACCGTACCGTGGGTTCGAATCCCACCCTGTCCGCCACTCTCCTTTTCTTAACCCACCAGTTGTCGAACCGACGAGATGGGACTAACTTACGCGGCGTAATGACGGTGCCAAGTCCTTTGGGAGCGGGATCGACATGCGCGTCAAAGATGTAATGACGACTGTCGTCGTCAAGCTGTCCCCTGACAACAGTGTCAGGCAGGCAGCCCGGATCATGCTCGATAATCATGTGAGCGGCCTGCCCGTCGTCGACGATGCGGGTGCGCTCGTCGGTGTTCTCAGCGAGGGTGATCTCATCCGCCGAACGGAACTGGGTGGCGGTGGCCTGGCGGTGGACGCTTCGCTTGCCGCAGACGAGCGGGCTCACGCCTATGTACGCCGCTCCTCCTGGCGGGTCGGCGACGCGATGACGACCGATCCGGTGACGATCGATGAGGATGCGCCCATCGGGCGCCTTGCCGCCTTGATGCAGGAGCGCCACATCAAGCGTGTTCCCGTTCTCAAGGACGGCCGCCTGATCGGCATTGTCAGCCGCGCCGACCTGCTGCAGGCGATCCTGGTGGCGAGACAGGACGAGACGGCCACGGGCGACGATGCGATCCGGCGCAGCATTCTGATCCGGCTTGGCGAAAACACTGGCCTAGAAGGATTGGATATCAAGGTCGCGGTGTCCGACGGCGTCGTGCATCTCTGGGGCAACGTCGAGACCGACGATTGCCGCCGGGCGGCACGGGTACTTGCCGAGGGCGTGCGCGGCGTCAGGGGTGTGGTCGAGCATTATTCGGAACCCTATCCGCAATAGCCTGCATACGTTGAGACCGCCACGGCATGTGTTCGTGGCGCTGAGTTGCAAGACTATTCCTGCTGCTGTCGTTCGAAGCTCAAGCGTTCCACCGTCCGCCCACCCCAGAAAAGCAACAACGACCGCAGCGAACTCGAGAGATTGCCATGGCTTGAGGGGCGGCAAGCCGGGGGAACTTCAGCATAGGTCCTTTTCACCGGGAGGTTCAGATGGCTACGGCTGAGACAGCAGCGACGAAAGAGACGGCATCCGGAAGATCGGCGACACCGTTGTCGGCGGACGAACTTCGCCTGATGGACGCCTATTGGCGGGCCTCGAACTATCTCTCGGTCGGCCAGATCTATCTGCTCGACAATCCACTTCTGCGCGAACCGCTGAAGCGCGAGCACATCAAGCCGCGCCTGCTCGGCCATTGGGGCACCTCGCCCGGCCTCAACATGCTCTACGTGCATCTCAACCGCGTGATCAAGCGCGACGACCTCAACATGATCTACATCATCGGCCCGGGCCATGGCGGGCCGTCTCTGGTGGCGCATGCCTATCTGGAAGGCACCTACAGCGAGTTCTATCCGAACATCGCCGAAGACGCCGAGGGCATGCAGCGGCTGTTCAAGCAGTTCAGCTTCCCCGGCGGCATTCCGAGCCACGTGGCGCCGGAAACGCCCGGCAGCATCCACGAGGGCGGTGAGCTCGGTTATGCGCTGAGCCATGCCTATGGCGCCGCCTTTGATAATCCGGACCTCGTCGTCGCCTGCATCGTCGGCGATGGCGAGGCTGAGACCGGACCGCTTGCGACCGGCTGGCAGAGCAACAAGTTCCTGAACCCTGCCCGCGACGGCTGCGTGCTGCCGATCCTGCATCTGAACGGCTACAAGATCGCCAATCCCTGCTTCCTCGCCCGTATTCCGCATGATGAGCTCAAGAAGTTCTTCGAGGGCATGGGCTACAAACCCTATTTCGTCGAAGGGCACGACCCGCAAGCCGTGCACCAGCAACTGGCCGGCGTACTCGATACGGCGATGGCCGAGATCCGGCAGATCTGGGACGACGCCCGCGTGAGGGGCAACCTCAAGCGGCCCGCCTGGCCGATGATCGTCTTCCGCACCCCCAAGGGCTGGACCTGCCCGCCGGAAATCGACGGCAAGAAATGCGAGGACTACTGGCGCTCGCACCAGGTGCCGATGGGCGAGATGGACAAGCCCGAGCACATCCGCATCCTGGAACAGTGGATGAAGAGCTATCGGCCCGACGAGCTCTTCAGCGACGAGGGCCGGCTGAAGCCCGAGGTCGCGGCGCTCGCGCCATCAGGCCATCGGCGCATGAGCGACAACCCGCACGCCAATGGCGGCCTGCTCCTGCGCGACCTGAAGATGCCGGCGTTCCGGGACTACGCCGTCGACGTTCCGAGCCCGGGCGCGACGACCGTGGAAGCGGCGCGGGTGATGGGCAAGTTCCTGCGCGACGTGATGAAGAACAACATGGATGCCAAGAACTTCCGCCTGTTCAGCCCGGACGAAAACAACTCCAACCGCTGGCAGGACGTACTCGAGGTCACCAATCGCTGCTACATGGCCGAGATCTATCCCGAGGACGATCACCTGTCACCGGATGGCCGGATCATGGAGGTCCTGAGCGAACATCAATGCCAGGGTTGGCTGGAAGGCTATCTCTTGACGGGGCGCCATGGCTTCTTCTCCTGCTACGAAGCCTTCATCCACATCATCGATTCCATGTTCAACCAGCACGCCAAATGGCTGAAGGTCTGCAACGAGATCCCCTGGCGCCGGCCGGTGGCATCGCTCAACTATTTCCTCAGTTCCCACGTCTGGCGCCAGGACCATAACGGTTTCAGCCACCAGGATCCGGGCTTCATCGATCACGTCGTCAACAAGAAGGCGGAAGTGGTTCGCGTCTACCTGCCGCCGGATGCCAATACGCTGCTGTCGGTCACCGACCATTGCCTGCGCAGCCGCAACTACATCAACGTCGTCGTCGCCGGAAAACAGCCGGGGCCGCAATGGCTGACGATGGAACAGGCGGTGCGCCATTGCAGCATGGGGGTAAGCATCTGGGACTGGGCGAGCAATGATGCCAACAGCGAGCCGGATGTCGTCATGGCCTGCTGCGGCGACGTGCCGACGTTGGAAACGCTGGCCGCGGTGCAATTACTGCGCGAGCACCTGCCGGAGGTGAAGGTTCGCGTCGTCAACGTCGTCAACCTGATGAAGCTGCAGCCGGCGGAAGAGCACCCGCATGGCCTCTCGGACCGCGACTTCGATGGGATTTTCACGCGGGACAAGCCGATCATCTTTGCCTTCCACGGCTACCCGTGGCTGATCCATCGCCTCACCTATCGCCGCACCAACCACGGCAACCTGCATGTTCGCGGCTATAAGGAAGAAGGCACGACGACGACGCCGTTCGACATGGTGGTGCTCAACGAGCTCGACCGCTTCCATCTTGCCGGCGATGCCATCGATCGCCTGCCGCAACTGGGCGCGCGCGCTGCCTATTTCAAGCAGGCGATCCAGGCCAAGCTGATCGAGCATCGGGAGTACATCGAGAAACATGGCGACGACATGCCCTCGATCAGCAGCTGGAAATGGGGTGTTCAAGGGGCGCAGCCTGCGAAGGCAGGGACATCGACCGAAGGGGACAATGTCTAGGGCCTGCCCACCGCCGGATTGACGATCGCCCCTGCGCGGCTCGTCTAGGCTTGCGAGCCGCTCCGCAAGGAGCGTCTCGCGCACACGACACGAACGAACCCTCATCGTCATCGCGGTTGGCTGCCATGTCGGAATTGCTGTCGACACATCCCGAACTGAACCGGATGCCGACCGAGCAGGATCTTGCCCGGTTGCAGTTCACGACGCTGCTCTACTATCTCCACTGCACCAACCCGGACAACGGCCTGGTCCGTGACAAGACCCAGGAAGACGCGCCCGCAAGCATCGCCGCGGTCGGCATGGCGCTCGCGACGATCCCGGTGCTGGTCGAGCGCGGCATTGTCATTCGCAAGTTCGCCGCAAAGATCGCGCGTCGGCGGCTGCAGTTTCTCCTTGAGTGCCCGCAGGGACCGGAACCCGACGCCTCCGGCTACAGGGGCTTCTTCTACCACTTTCTCGATATCGAGACCGGCCGGCGCGTGTGGGAATGCGAGCTGTCGACGATCGATTCCGCCTTCCTTTTTGCAGGCGCCCTGACGGTCGCCGCCTATTTCGATGGGGATGCCGCGGAAGAGGCCGAAATTCGCCGGCTGGCCAACACGCTTTATGAGCGGGCCGACTGGAACTGGGCCTGCGACCACGGGCTGACGCTCACCCATGGCTGGCGCCCGGAAAACGGCTTTATCCCCTACCGTTGGCGCGGTTACGACGAGGGGTTGCTGCTCTACATCCTCGGTCTCGGCTCGCCCACCCATCCGCTGCCGCCGGAAGCCTACATCGCCTACACGGAAAGCTACGACTGGCGGAACATTTACGGCCGCGAACTGCTTTACTCGGGACCGCTCTTCACCCACCAGCTCTCGCATATGTGGATCGATTTTCGCGGTATCCGTGACGACTTCATGCGCGAGCACAACAGCGACTATTTCCAGAACAGCCGGCACGCGACCTTCGTCCAGCAGGAATATGCCATTCGCAATCCGCTGAATTTCGTCGGCTATGGCGAACATTGTTGGGGCTTCACGGCAAGCGACGGCCCGGGCTGGACCAAGCGTACCGTGAACGGCGTCGAGCGGGAGTTCTTCGACTACATCGCCCGCGGCGCCCCCTTCGGTCCGGATGACGGCACCGTGTCGCCCTGGGCGGTCGTCGCTTCCCTGCCGTTTGCACCGGAGATCGTCATCCCGACGGTCTGGAACTGTGCTCGCATGAATCTCGGCATGACCAGGCTTTACGGCTTCAAGCCCTCCTTCAACCGAAGCTTTCCGGTGGAAGGAACCGAATCCGGCTGGTGGGTCAGCCCCTATCATTTCGGCATCGACCAGGGGCCCGTGGTGCTGATGATCGAGAACTACAGGACCGGCCTGCTGTGGAACATCATGCGCCGCTGCGAGCCGCTGGTGGTGGGGTTGAGACGGGCAGGCTTTTCCGGCGGTTGGCTCTGACGGCCACAGCAACAAAGGTGCTCTGATGGACAGCCAGCCAGTGCCGGTGAGAACAACAGCACTTCGCTTCGCACGGGCTGTCCGGATGCTGTTGACCTCCGAAGTCGGCGGCCGGGCCAAACTGATGTTTGCAGGGCTCGTGGGGCTGCTTTTCGGCCTGAATGGGCTGAACGTCGTCAACAACTACGTCGGCCGAAATTTCATGACGGCGATTGCCGAACGCCAGATGGACGAGTTCATCCGGCAAGCGGTTTTCTACGTCTGTGTCTTTGCCGTACTGACCGTCACCGGAGTTATCGCACGTTTTGTCGAAGAACGACTGGCGCTGCTTTGGCGTGAATTCATGACGCGCCGCGCCGTCGATCTCTATCTGGAGGATGAGACCTATTATCGCGTGGAAGTCTCGGGGACGCTAAGCCATCCGGACCAGCGAATATCCGAGGACATCCAGGCGTTCACCGTCACCACGCTCTCCTACATTATCATGCTGTTCAGCAGCACGCTGACGGTGGTGACGTTTTCAGGCGTGCTCTGGTCGATCAGCCCGCTGCTGTTTGCCGTCGCCGTTTTCTATGCCGCCTGCGGCTCGTACATGACGATCGTGCTGGGTCGCCCACTGATCGGCCTGAACTATGAGCGGCTCGACAAGGAGGCGAACCTCCGATCCAGCCTCATGCACCTGCGCGAAAACGCAGAAGCAGTGATGGTGGCCGGTGTCGAAGGACAGCAGAAGACAAGATTGCTGCATCGCCTCGATGCATTGGTCGTCAATATCCTGACGATTACTGCCGTCAACCGGAACCTGGCCTACTTTACCAGCGGCTATAACTGGATGATCCAGATCATCCCGGACTTGATCATCGCTCCGGCCTTCATGCGCGGCGAAATCGAGTTCGGGGTGATTACCCAATCGGGCGCGGCCTTTGCCATGCTTGTCGGCGCATTCTCGCTGATCGTCCGGCAGTTCAACTCGATCTCGAATTTCGCCGCCGTGGTTTCGAGGCTGAGTGCCTTGCTGGAGGCGATCGAGCAGAGCCGAAAACACAGCGTCTCCGGCATCGAACTGGTGAAGCAAGACGGCGATCTGGTCTTCGACCAGGTGACGCTGGGATCGACGGGTGGCCAGCCATTGCTTCGCGATCTGTCGCTGTCGGTCCCAACGGGAACGCCTGTGCTGATCTCAGGGCCGCACGCGGCTGCGGGGTCTGCCCTCTTCCGGGCAACCGCGGGAATTCCGACCGCCGGCACCGGGCGGATCGAGCGCCCGGAAAACCTGATGTTTCTGCCGCAGCGACCCTATCTGCCACCGGGTTCGCTTCGGCAATACCTTCTGCCGCCTGAAAATCCCGACGGCATCTCCGATAGTCAGGTTCTAGAGGTCCTGCGCAGCCTCGGCCTCGATGGGCTCGCCGACGGTGCCGAGGGGCTGGAGAAGGAGCCGGATCGGGAAATGTCCCTGGGCGACCAGCAGCTCCTGGCGGTCGCGAAGGTACTTCTCGCCAGGCCACGATATGTCTTCCTCGACCGGATCGAGGCAACGCTTGGTCGTGAAACCTTCCGCAACGCCCTGAGGCTTCTCTGCGAGAGTTCGATCACCTGCTTCAACAACGGCGAGGAAGGCGATACACGCGACCTTTACGGCGCCTTCCTGGATTGCCGGGAGGATGGCAGCTGGACGTGGAAAGACGATCGGGCTTGATCAGCCCATCCCGGCACGCACTCAAGGCCGAGATCTGACCGGTATGCCCCGCCTGAGCGATCGCCCGATGACCGATTCTGACGCCGGCACTTACCGCGGCGCGACGATGCCCTGGTAGTAGTCGCCATCACCGCCGACGACCCGCGGCGGACCATTGTAGGTTTGTGAACAGGCGGCCAGCGTGGTGAGCGCAAGCAACAATACGATCGTTCTCATGAAGTCCCCTTCTGGCCTGCATGCCGGCTATGTCCTTGAGACTTGGGAGAATCTGAGGCGGAGCCGGTTAGAAAACAAGTACTAAAATGGTGGTATAACAAAATGGTTGATCGTTGAAGATGCAATCTGCATCAACCGCCGCCCGCTATGGGGCGGCAATCCGGACACGGTCAACAATGGATGAATGCGCCGCCTAGATCGGGTGCTGCCGGTTCGTCTGTTCGCGCTCTCTCCAGTATTGGAGCCGAAGTCGCGGCGCCATGATCCAGGCGATGAACGGCGTGACGAGGAAACAGCTGACGACCACGACCGGGATCGCATACTTCGCGTTGGCCGTAAGGGCCGGCACAGACAGAACGATCAGGATCCCGATGGCGAACAGGATGGCATTGATCATCAAGCCGACCATGATCGCGAGTTGCAGGCGGACGGACATTTCGACCTCCCGAAGCTTCGGGGCAGTACGCCCCTTGAGCGCTTATTTGCGCGGCTGATTGTAGCAGACCGCCTGGTTTCGCGAAATGGTGGAACGCGTGTGGCCTCCCGCCCCTGTCGCGGGCGCAAATCTGCACTATGCTCTTAGGCGAGCGATTGAAGGTGCAGGGGCCGAGGCCGACAAGGCACGGGCACGGTTTATCGATCCGCTCTCGCCTGAAGGAGATCGCATGACGAGCCCATACGAAACGCTCGGCGTCAGCCGCGACGCGACGCAGAAGGACATCCAGAGCGCCTATCGCAAACTTGCCAAGAAGCTGCACCCGGATCTCAATACGGGCGACAAGGGCGCCGAGGACCGCTTCAAGGCAGTTTCGGCCGCCTATGCCGTGCTTGGCGACGAAGACAAGCGCGGAAAATACGATCGCGGAGAGATCGACGAGACGGGAGCGGAGACCCCGCCCCGGCACTTCTATCGCGACTATGCCGGCACCGCAGATGCGGCCGGTCGGTATGAAAGTGCGCACGGCTTTTCCGATTTTGCCGAAGGGGATGATATCTTCTCGAGCTTCTTTTCGCGCCGTGCGGGCGGGCAGCAGCGGCAGCGTGGTCGGGATGCGCATTTCTCGATGGAGATCGGCTTCCTCGACGCGGCCAACGGCACCAAGACGCAGATCAACCTGCCGGGCGGCGGTCCCGCGCTCGACTTGACCATTCCGCCCGGCACGCGCGATGGCCAGACGCTGAGGCTGCGCGGCAAGGGAGAACCGGGTCGCGACGGCGCACCGGCCGGCGACGCGCTGATCGACATTCGCGTCCGCCCGCATCCGCTCTTTGCTACGGATGGCGACGACGTGCGCTACGAGGTGCCGATTTCGCTGAGCGAGGCCGTGCTTGGCGGCAAGATCCGGATCCCGACAATCGACGGCGCCGTCAACGTCACGATCCCGCCGCACACCAACACCGGCAAGACGCTGCGGTTGAAGGGCAAGGGACTGCACAAGTCGGACGGTGGCCATGGCGATGCCTATGTCATCCTGAAGATCGTGCTGCCGCAGGCGCCCGATCCGGCGCTTTCCGCCTTTGTCGAAAGTTGGGCCGCCGGCAAGGCGGAAGATCCGCGCAAGGGCATGGGAGGGTAAGCTATGAACGACCATGAATTCTGCGAACATCTCGACATAGAGGTCAAGGTTCTGCACATCTGGGTCGAGCAGCGCTGGCTGATGCCGCAGGAGGCGGAGGCCGGCTGGCTCTTCGAGGACGCCGACCTTGCGCGCGCGCGGCTGATACAGGATCTGACGGGGCCCATGGGCGTCAATGACGATGGCGTCGACGTGGCCATGCGACTGCTCGACCAGGTCCACAGCCTGCGCGGCCGGTTGGCCGTGTTGATGAACGCCATTCGCTCCCAGGAGCCGGCGGTTCAAAAGCTTATCTTGTCGAGCGCCGAGGAGGATTAGGCGACGGCCGGTTCGTTCAGCAGCCCGATCGTTTCGGCGACGAACAAGGTGTCGACAAATTCCGTCAGATCGACGATCCGACTGTCTCGAAAGCTGAACTTGTCGATGATTTCGGTTCGCTCGCGGGCCTGCGTCGGGATGTATCGGACAAAGCCGGCGCGGTGGACGACGATGGTATCGCCATCGGCATAGCAGCCGACCATCTCCATCTCGCTCAGATCCCAGTTCTCAACGAGCGCCGCGAAGCTGCTGCGCACTGTTTCCGGTGTGTTGACCGCGAGCGCCATGGCACTGAGCCTGCCAGTGCCGACGATGCGGAAGCTGAAGTCCGGATCGAGCTGCGCCATCATGGTGTCGAGATCGTTGACGTTGCGGGCGAGATAGAGGGCCCGCACCCTGGTTTCCAGCACGTTTCGCTCGGTCATGGCAGCCTCCCCGCTTCTATCTGGGCGAGTGTGAGTGAACTTTAGCAGTATTGCAAGCATAGGTTCCCGTTTCGAATTCTTTCGCCGCAACTGCCGTCAAATCGGCGGTCGTTAGGATTTTATTAAAAAGCAGGCGCCGGTTTTTACACGCCTGCAAGTGGAATTGAGCGACAAGAATGGATTGACAACGGAAGGGCAGGAAAGACGTGACCCAGGTCGTCACAGTATCCGCGACCACGGCGGCCTATGCAGCCGAAGCGCTGAAGCCGTCGGCGCGTGTGCGCGGTGACGGTCTGACCGATGAGGCCATCACGTTGCTTTCGACCAAGCGCAGCGAACAACCGTCCCTGACGCCGGTGTCGATCCCGAAAACGAAGGGTGCCCTGCCCCTGTCTTTCATGCTGACGACGGCGGACGGACGACTGCCGGAACGCTCGGAGGCGGAAGCCTTGCGTCGCTATCTGGAGTTCATGCGCGACGACGACGATGGTTCCGAGAAGCAGGAAGACGAAGGCCGGCAGGACGAACCCGCCGGCGAGGAGAATGAAAGCGACGCCGCCTGAGGCGGCATCGCAATCTCTTGATCAATGATGCTTCTGGCCGCCGGCCGCTTCGCCGCCCTTGGCCGAGCCGACCGGGAATGTTGCATCCACCTTACCGGCCTTTTCGAAGGTAAGCGTTACGGGAACCGCGTCGCCTTCCTTGAAGGGCGTTTTCACGTCCATGAACATCAGGTGCAGGCCACCGGCCTTGAGCTCGACCGTTTCGCCGGCCGGCAATGCCACGCCGTCGTCGAGCTTGCGCATCCGCATCACGTCGTTTTCCATCTTCATCTCGTGGATCTCGACGCGCGCGGCTGCAGCGCTTTCGACGGCAACGAGCCGGTCTTCACCGGTGCCGCCGTTCTTGATCGTCAGGAAGCCGCCACCGACCTTGGCGCCGGGCAGCATAGCCTTTACCGAGCCGCCGGAGATATCGAGATCGCCGAGTTTTGCGGCACCTTCGGCTGCAGCCATCTGCCCGCCATGGCCGGCATGCGGATCGGCGGCCTCGGCTATCGTGACGGTCACGGTCGGTGCCGGGCTCTTCAGGTCATGCGCATTCTGGCCTTCGGTGGCAACCTGGTCCCAGACGACCTTACCTTCAGTTCCGCAAAGCTGCGTGGTCGGGAAGGCGAGCACGGTTTCCTTGTCGAAGCCCGAGATTTTGCCGCGCACGACGAAGGTATCGTAGTACTCGTCCGCGAGGTTGCCGCCCTTCCAGCGGATTTCCACCGGGCCGGACGAAACCTTCTCGCCGTGATTGTCATAGGTCTTCTGGTAGTCGCCCTTGATCACCTCGAGCTCCCAGCCGGGCTTCGGCTGCGGCTTGGCGAAGACGAAGCCTTCCGGCAGCTTGACCTGCACTTCGGTGGTCGGCTGGCCGTCGCAGCCATGCGGAACCTGCAGCACCGCCTTGAAGGTGGTTTCCACCGGCGCCGTGTCGTTCTCGAAGGTGGCATGGGCGTGGGCGATGCCGCTTGCGGCAAGGGTAAGGCCGAGCGAAAGCGAAGCGATCCTGGTCTTTGTCATGTCATAATCTCCTGACCACGTGCCGGGGCTTTGCCCGGTTTCCGGTGGTCCACGCCGCTTGAGGGCGGCAGATTGTATTGGGATGCGAGAGGAGAATTACGAGCGCGTCGGGGGCCCGTGCGAAGGCGGCAGCAGCCGTAGATGCCGATGCGGCGTCGTGTTTTCAGCGACAACCGGCGATACCTGCCATTCGCCCGTTTCGGCGCGAACGCTCTCGGTCGGTGGCGCCGGCAGGAGAATGGCGCCCGAAAGACGGCAGGCCTCGCAGACCGGGGCCATCGCCTGGCCCTTGCCGCTTTCGTGGTCGACGCCGTCCATGCCGAAGCAGATTTCGGCGATGGTTCCGTCGGGCAGCTGATAGGCGGCGGCTTCGGCGGGGGGCAGCGTCTTGGCGACGAGCGGCTTGTGGGCAAAGGTCAGGAAAACGAGCGCAAATACGGCGACCAGCCGCACTGCCATCCCGAATTTTCCTTCGCGCCCTGTCATGGTCATCCCCGGTATTGCTCTTGGGTTATCCTCAACTGGAGAAGAATGCAAAGGCAGAATTGCCGCACCCGCCTTGGCTGCGTCTTATGGTCATGCGACAAAAATGTGTTTCACCGCGACACCGCCCTCTTGCCAAGCTCCGGCCTTCGCCGTTATCTGGAGACGATCTTGTTGGGAGAAGCCGGCTCACACCGGTGCCGAAGGAGCAACCGCCCCGGAAACTCTCAGGCCAAAGGACCAGCAAGGTGCCGGTAGGACTCTGGAGAGAAGCGTTTTTGCGCTCGCCGAAGGGATAACAATCTCAGGCAAAGGGACAGAGGGGGCTCGAATCGACGGCGATTGACGCCGGAAGTGTGAGCCGGCGCGGGAGCGCCAGACCTGGAGGCCGGATTTGGAAAACAATCCTCATTTGAAACATACGCCGCTGCATGCGCTGCACCTTTCTCTTGGCGCGCGCATGGTGCCCTTTGCTGGCTACGACATGCCGGTGCAGTACCCCGATGGCGTGATGAAGGAACACCAGCACACCCGTGTTGCCGCCGGTCTCTTCGATGTCTCGCACATGGGCCAGGTCATCGTCCGGCCGAAGTCGGGCAAGATCGAGGACGCCGCCCTGGCGCTCGAAAAGCTGGTTCCGGTCGACGTGCTCGGCCTTGGCGAGGGTCGGCAGCGGTACGCGATCTTCACCAATGCCGAAGGCGGCATCCTCGACGACTTGATGATTGCCAACCGCGGCGACCATCTCTTCCTCGTCGTCAACGCCGCCTGCAAGGATGCAGATTTCGAGCATCTGAAAAAGGGACTTGCCGACACCTGCGAAGTCACCATGCTCGATGACCGCGCGCTGATCGCACTGCAGGGACCGCATGCCGAAGCCGTGCTTGGCGAACTCTGGGCCGATGTCTCGGCCATGCGCTTCATGGACGTCGCCGAAGCCGATCTGCACGATGTCGCCTGCATCATCTCCCGCTCGGGCTACACCGGTGAAGACGGCTTCGAGATTTCGATTCCAGTTGCTTCCGCCGTCGATGTCACCCAGCGCCTGCTCGAACATCCTGATGTCAAGCCGATCGGCCTTGGCGCGCGCGATTCGCTGCGTCTGGAAGCGGGCCTTTGTCTCTATGGCAACGATATCGACACCACGACGACGCCGGTCGAGGGCGCTATCGAATGGGCGATGCAGAAGGCCCGGCGGGCCGGCGGCGCCCGTGAGGGTGGCTTCCCCGGTGCCGATCGCATTCTCGGCCAGCTTGCCGATGGCGCTTCGCGCCGTCGCGTCGGGCTGAAGCCCGAGGGACGCGCACCCGTCCGTGGCGGCGCCAACCTCTTTGCCGATGCCGAGGGCAAGACCCCGGTCGGCCAGGTGACCTCGGGTGGCTTCGGCCCCTCCGTCGATGGCCCGGTCGCCATGGGCTATGTCGATGCCGGCTATACCGAGAACGGCACCACCCTTTTTGCGGAAGTGCGCGGCAAGTACCTGCCGGTGGCGGTCGCCGCCCTGCCCTTCGTCAAACAAACCTACAAACGCTGATCAGGAGAGAGCGATAATGTTGAAGTTCACTGAGGAACACGAGTGGCTGAAGATCGAAGCCGGTGTCGCAACCGTCGGCATCACCGAGCACGCCGCCGGCCAGCTTGGCGACCTCGTCTTCGTTGAACTGCCGGAAACCGGTTCGACCTTCTCGAAGGGCGATTCCGCCGCCACCGTCGAATCCGTAAAGGCAGCTTCCGACGTCTATTGTCCGCTTGACGGCGAAATCGTCGAAGTGAATCAGGCGATCGTCGACGACCCGTCGCTGGTCAACAGCGACCCGCAGGGCGCTGCCTGGTTCTTCAAGCTGAAGCTTGCCAACCCCAGCGATGCCGACGCCCTCCTCGAGGAAGCGGCCTACAAGGAGCTCGTCGCCTGATGAGCATGCCCAAGGATTTCACCTTTACGGACTACAAGCCGTATGACTTCGCCAACCGGCGTCACATCGGCCCGTCGCCGGCCGAAATGGACGAGATGCTGAAGGTCGTCGGCTACCCGACGCTCGACGCGCTCATCGACGACACCGTGCCGCCGTCGATCCGCCAGAAGACGCCGCTTGCCTGGGGCGCGCCGATGACCGAGCGCGAGGCGCTCGACAAGATGCGCGAAACGGCCAACCGCAACCAGAAGCTCGTCTCGCTGATCGGCCAGGGCTATTACGGCACGATCACGCCGCCGGTCATCCAGCGCAACATCCTGGAAAACCCGGCCTGGTACACGGCCTATACGCCCTACCAGCCGGAAATCAGCCAGGGCCGCCTGGAAGCGCTGCTCAACTACCAGACCATGGTCTGCGACCTGACCGGCCTCGACGTTGCCAACGCTTCGCTCCTTGATGAAGCGACCGCTGCCGCCGAAGCCATGGCGATGGCCGAGCGCGTTTCGAAGTCGAAGGCCAAGTCCTTCTTCGTCGACGAGAACTGCCATCCGCAGACGATCGCGCTTCTGAAGACCCGCGCCGAGCCGCTCGGCTGGCAGATCGTCATCGGCAATCCCTTCACGGATCTCGATCCGGTCGACGTTTTCGGCGCGATCTTCCAGTATCCGGGCACCTACGGCCACGTGAACGATTTCACCGGTCTGATCGCCCGTCTGCACCAGACCGGCGCGATCGCGACCGTTGCCGCCGATCCGCTGGCGCTGGCGCTTCTGAAGTCGCCCGGCGAAATGGGTGCCGATATCGCCATCGGCTGCACCCAGCGCTTCGGCGTCCCGGTCGGCTACGGTGGTCCGCATGCGGCCTACATGGCCGTCAAGGACGCGCACAAGCGCTCGATGCCCGGCCGTCTCGTCGGCGTCTCGGTCGATGCGCGCGGCAATCGCGCCTACCGCCTGTCGCTGCAGACCCGCGAACAGCACATCCGCCGCGAAAAGGCGACGTCGAACATCTGCACCGCGCAGGTTCTGCTCGCCGTCATGGCCTCGATGTACGCTGTCTTCCATGGTCCGAAGGGCATCAAGGCGATCGCCCAGAGCGTTCACCAGAAGACCGTTCGTCTCGTCATGGGCCTCGAAAAGCTCGGCTACACCGTCGAGCCCGACGTGTACTTCGACACGATCACCGTCGAAGTCGGCAAGCTGCAGGGCATCATCCTCAAGACTGCGGTCGCCGAGGAAGTAAACCTGCGCAAGATCGGCGAAACCAAGATCGGCATCAGCCTCGACGAGCGTTCGCGCCCCGTCACGCTCGAAGCCGTCTGGCGCGCCTTCGGTGGCGACTTCAAGGTCGAGCAGTTCGATCCGGACTATCGTCTTCCGGAAGCGCTGCTGCGCACCAGCGAGTACCTGACGCATCCGATCTTCCACATGAACCGCGCCGAAAGCGAAATGACGCGCTACATCCGCCGTCTGTCAGACCGCGACCTCGCGCTCGACCGGGCGATGATCCCGCTCGGCTCGTGCACGATGAAGCTGAACGCGACCGCGGAAATGCTGCCGATCACCTGGCCGGAATTTTCAGAAATCCATCCCTTCGTGCCGAAGGATCAGGCGGCTGGCTACCGGCACATGATCGAGGATCTCTCGGAAAAGCTCTGCGCCGTCACCGGCTATGACGCGATCTCGATGCAGCCGAACTCGGGTGCCCAGGGCGAATATGCCGGTCTCTTGACGATCCGCGCCTATCACATCGCCAATGGCAACGGCCACCGCGATGTCTGCCTGATCCCGACCTCCGCGCACGGCACCAATCCTGCCTCGGCCCAGATGGCCGGCATGAAGGTGGTCGTCATCAAGGTCAGCGAAAACGGCGACATCGACATGGAAGATTTCCGTGCGAAAGCCGAGCAGTATGCCGAAAACCTCTCCTGCTGCATGATCACCTACCCCTCGACGCATGGCGTGTTCGAGGAGAACGTGCGTGAAGTTTGCGAGATCGTGCACAAGCACGGCGGCCAGGTCTACATGGACGGTGCCAACATGAACGCCATGGTCGGCCTTGCCCGCCCCGGCGACATCGGTTCCGACGTCAGCCACCTCAACCTGCACAAGACCTTCTGCATCCCGCATGGCGGCGGCGGTCCCGGCATGGGCCCGATCGGCGTCAAGGCGCATCTGGCACCCTACCTGCCCGGCCACCCGGAAACGGATGGCCAGGACGGCGCGGTTTCGGCTGCTCCCTTCGGTTCGGCCTCGATCCTGCCGATCTCCTGGAGCTACTGCCTGATGATGGGCGGCGAAGGCCTGACCCAGGCGACGAAGGTGGCGATCCTCAACGCCAACTACATCGCCGCGCGGCTGAAGGGCGCCTACGAGGTACTCTACAAGTCGTCGAAGGGGCGTGTCGCGCATGAATGCATCATCGACACCCGTCCGCTGGTCGAAAGCGCCGGCGTCACCGTTGACGATGTCGCCAAGCGCCTGATCGACTGCGGTTTCCACGCGCCGACCATGAGCTGGCCGGTTGCTGGCACGCTGATGATCGAGCCGACGGAATCGGAAACCAAGGCCGAGATCGACCGCTTCTGCGAGGCAATGCTGGCAATCCGCGAGGAAGCCCGCGCCATCGAGGAAGGCCGGATGGACAAGCTCAACAATCCGCTGAAGAACGCTCCGCACACGGTCGAAGACCTGGTCGGCGAATGGGATCGTCCCTATTCGCGCGAACAGGCCTGCTACCCGCCGGGCGCCTTCCGGGTGGACAAGTACTGGTCGCCGGTCAATCGCGTCGATAACGTCTTCGGCGACCGCAACCTCGTTTGCACCTGCCCGCCGCTCGAAAGCTACGCGGAAGCTGCGGAGTAAAGACAGGGACCGGCGGAGCAGCAATGCTCCGCCGGTTGTCCTGGCGCGGCTGCGCCTGGAACTGGAAGCGCCGCATGCGCGCTCCAAGTTTCGCTCGCTGCAAGTTGCGCTCCAAGTGCGCTCGACGCCATTTCCCAAAATCGTGAGGTGGAATGCCGGCAGCATGTGGACCGCCGGTCTATCGGCGGGTGCTCATCCCCGCCGGCAGGATCGTGCTTTCCACCCAGAAGCGGATGAAGGCCTCCGCAAAGCGGCGATACTCGGTGACCGAGGACGGCTTTGCGACATAGGCGTTGGCGCCGGCACCGTAGCAGTGAAGCACGTCGGCCGGATTGATCGATGACGTCAGCACGATGATCGGGATCAGTGCGGTCGCGCGGCTCTTGCGCACGCGCCTTAGAAGCTCGATGCCGTCGCTGCCGGGCAGCTTGATGTCCATGAGGATGCAGTCGAAGTGGTTGCGGCCGAGCTGTTCGACGGCCTCATCAGCGTCGCTGACCGGAACAATCTCGATGGCGTGATCAACCTGAGCAAAGGCTCTCATCACGAAACGCGCGTCGTGCGCGTCGTCTTCCACCAAGAGCAATCGCTTTGGCGTCGAGACCACCTTGTTCCGCCCTACTTCGTCTTCCTCAGCCGCCTCGGAAGAAGCACGATGAAACGTGCGCCTTCACGAAAGGTTGTGTCAAGGCAGATTGAGCCGTCGTGGCTTTCGGCAATACGTTTTGCGAGCGCCAGGCCGATGCCGGTGCCGCCGTAAACCGTTTCGTCCTTGTGCAGGCGTTGAAACACCTCGAAAATGCGTGTTGCAAAGCGGGGATCGATGCCGATGCCATTGTCCTCGACGACGAGTTCCACGGTGTGGTCGGACACGCTTCCATTGATTCGGATCACCGGCGATCGGTCGGCGTGGCGATACTTTATCGCATTGCCGACCAGGTTCTGGACGAGCCGCCGCAGCAGCTCCGGATCCCCCTCCACGTCAGGCAGCGCACCAACCTCGAATGTGGCATTGGCCGCTCGCGCGTCACTGGCAAGCATCGCCAGGGTCTCCGACACCACATCGCCAAGCTTCACCTGCGTCCAGTCGGTGATGCGATGGGCGATCTGCGCGTAATCGAGCAGGCTGTCGACCACCCGGTTCATCCGTCTGACGCTGTCGCGCAGATGGCGGGCATTTTCAGCGAGCTCGTTCGGCTCTCCTGTCTTGATGTCGTCCTCGATCATTTCGGAGAATATCGAGATGTGCCTAAGCGGCGCCTTGAGGTCATGGGAGACCGTGGCGGTGAATTGGTCGAGCGCTTCGTTCTTGTGCTGCAGTTCCTGTCGCTGCCGCTCGAGCGCCAGTTCGGCGCGCTTGAGGTCGGTGACATCGACACGCGCAACAACCGTGTTGCCATCCCTTGTCCGGATGTTCTCCACGCGCAGCCAGCGGTCGTCGGCATAGCGATAGATCTTCGGTTTTCCGTCCGGGTGGCGGAAATCGCGCAGCCGTGAGGCGATCCATTCGTCGCCTTCGCGTGTTCCCGGGATTGCGTCCGGGTAATGCCCACCCTGCCGCGCGAGCAGCAGGATCTCTTCGGCGGTGATCCCGGGTTTGAGCGCCGGTCCGGCCGGGCCGCAGATCGCCTGGTAGGCCCTGTTGTAGACGACCAGCCGCTCATGGCGGTCGAAGATGGCAAAGCCTTCCGGCATGGCTTCGAGCGCTGCGTTCAGCATCCGGGACGCTTTCTCGCGCTCGCTTACCGCCTCGGTAAGGTCCGAAATGTCTCTGATGATACCGATCAGCGCCAGCTCTTCGCCCTGGTCGTCGATCAAGGGCGTCGTTCGCAGGTGGCCGGAAAACGTCGAACCGTCGCGCCTGACATAGAGGTAGTTCGACGAACGGGGCGCGGTTTCGTCGACCTTCGCGGCGCGGTTCTTAAGCCGCTTGTCGTACTCGGCATCATTCGCATAGATCAGCCGCACGGACTTGCCTATGAAATCTTCGGCCGGGTAACCGAACTGATGGAGGGCGGCATTGTTGGCGGAGCGGATGATCCGCTCGGCGTCGATGATGATCACCGGATCGGGAAACGTCTCGTAGAGTGCCTTGAAGACGAGTTCCTCATTGAACGCCGCCATTGCTATAGTCTCCGTTCCAGCCCGGCTACATCTCAGCAGAAAAAAGGCCCGGCGAAAACCGGGCCGACCTATTCATCGGAGCGAATGAAAGAAACTTAGTTAGCGCGCACCACCGCGTTACCCTCGGCGGCCAGTGCCGCAAGGTCCGCAGGCTTCAGCTCGACCGATTCGCCGCAGCCGCAGGCGGATGTCTGGTTGGGGTTGTGGAAGGTGAAGCCGGAGCGCAGCGTCGTCACTTCAAAATCCATCTGCGTGCCGAGGAGATAGAGCACGGCCTCAGGCGCAACCCAGACCCTCGCGCCCTGATGTTCGATCAGATCGTCCTTGGGGTTCGGCTCGCTCACGAGATCGATGGCATATTCCATGCCGGCGCAGCCGCCCTTCTTGATGCCGACACGAATGCCCTTGGCATCGGCGCCCGAATTTTCGACGATCGCACGGACGCGGCCGGCAGCGGCATCGGTCAGGCTCATCACGGCAAAGCCCATGGGCTCATTCTCCTTGTCGTCACCGGGGTAAAGGCCCGGCGCCTTACAGAATCAAATGTAGTATCCGTGCCTTGACGGATCAATACGGACGCGATCAGTACCAGCCGACGGCGACCTGTGCTTCCTCCGACATGCGGTCCGGCGTCCACGGCGGATCGAAGGTCATCGAGACCTCGACGCCAGACACACCCTCGACGGCACCGACGGCATTTTCGACCCAGCCGGGCATTTCACCGGCAACCGGGCAGCCGGGTGCTGTCAGCGTCATGTCGATCTTCACCATGCGGTCGTCTTCGATGTCGATCTTGTAGATGAGACCGAGTTCGAAGATGTCGGCCGGGATTTCCGGATCATAGACGGTCTTCAGCGCGCCGATGATGTCGTCGCTGAGGCGCGCAAGTTCTTCGGCCGGGATCGCCGAATGCACGATGCCCTCGCGGACGTCGACCTTTTCTTCCGTTGCATCAAGGCTCATATCGGCCTCCTGGACTTTCTCTTATGGTTCAGAAGATTAGTATAAATCTTTGAACCTTTTACATGTTTCTCAAGCGAAGAACTTGCGTGCATGCTCCAGCGCATCCACCAGCGCATCGACCTCGGCCCGCGTATTGTAGAGACCGAACGACGCACGGCATGTGGAGGTGACGCCGAAGCGTTTCAAGAGCGGCTGGGCGCAATGCGTGCCGGCGCGAACGGCGACACCCGCCCGATCGATCACCATTGAAACGTCATGCGAATGAATGCCGGCAAGCTCGAAGGCAAAGATGCTGCCCTTGTCAGGCGTGTTGCCGAAGACCCGCAGCGAGTTGACTGCGGATAGGCGCTCGCGCGCATAGGCCGTCAGGTCCGCCTCGTGAGCCTGTATGGCTGCCCGGCCGAGCTTTTCCATGTAGTCGAGCGCGTAGCCAAGGCCGATCGCTTGCACGATCGGTGGCGTGCCCGCTTCGAAGCGGTGCGGCGGATCGTTGTAGGTAACGGTGTCTTCGGTCACCACCTCGATCATCTCGCCGCCGCCGAGGAACGGCCGCATCTCCTTCAGGCGGTCGGTCTTCCCGTAGAGAACTCCGACGCCGGAGGGGCCGTAGAGCTTGTGGCCGGTCATCACATACCAGTCGCAGTCGATGTCCTGCACGTCGACAGGCATGTGCACGGCGCCCTGGCTGCCGTCGACCAAAACCGGAATGCCGCGCTCGCGGGCAATGCGGCAGATCTCCTTGACCGGAACGACGGTTCCGAGCGCATTCGACATATGGGTGATGGCAATGAGCTTGGTGCGCTCCGTCAGGCACTTGACGAAATCTTCGACATGCAGCGCACCGTCGTCGTCGACCGGGATCCACACGAGCTTGGCGCCCTGGCGCTCGCGGATGAAGTGCCAGGGAACGATGTTGGAGTGGTGCTCCATGATCGACAGCACGATCTCGTCGCCTTCGCCAAGGACAGGCATGCCGTAGCCATAGGCGACCGTGTTGATCGCCTCGGTCGAGGACTTCGTGAAGATGACGTTGTCGACCGATGGGGCGTTCAGGAAGCGGCGCACTTTTTCGCGCGCCGCCTCATAGGCTTCCGTCGCGGCATTCGACAGGAAATGCAGGCCGCGATGAACGTTGGCATACTCGTTGGAATAGGCATGGGAGATCGCATCGATCACGACCTGCGGCTTCTGTGCCGATGCGCCGTTGTCGAGATAGACGAGCGGCTTGCCATAGACGGTCCGCGACAGGATCGGGAAATCCTTGCGGATCGCTTCGACGTCGTAGGCAGGCACAGGTACCGTGTGTTCCATGTCTCTCAATCCAATTGCCCTAGGCGCCGCGCGTCCCTCAGGACGCGCCAAGCGCGCTGCAACATGTTGAAGCGCTGCATAATTTTACCCCCAAATCGATGCCGATTTAAGGAATTACGCAGCAGCCCGTCAGGCGTGCTTGTCGAGCCAGGCCGAGATGACCTCTTCCAGCGCCTCGACCAGCGCTTCGTGGTCTTCCAGCTCTTCGACGATCTCGGCGACGAAAGCATTGACGAGCATCGCTCGCGCCTTGTTCTCCGGAACGCCGCGCGCCATCAGGTAGAAGAGCTGCGTGTGGTCGATATCGGCAACGGTTGCGCCGTGACCGCACTGAACGTCGTCGGCGAAGATCTCGAGCTCCGGCTTGGCCGAGAGATCGGCGTCGTCGGACAAGAGCAGCGTGTTGCACGCCATCTTCGCGTCGGTCTTCTGCGCGTCCTTGGCGACCAGGATCTTGCCCTGGAACACGCCCTTGGCGCGGTCGAACACGACGTTGCGGATGATCTCGGTCGAGGTCGTGTGCGGTACGTTGTGGCCGAGCGTGAAGGTTACGTCGGTGTGGCTTTCGCCGCCGAGCAGATTGATGCCGCGCAGCTTGAAATCCGCGCCCTCGCCGCTCGTCTTGCCGTGGATCTCCTGGCGCACCAGCTTGCCGCCGGCGTTGATCACGAAGAGATGCAGCTTGGCGTTCTTGCCGAGGTCGAAGCGCATCTGGCCGAGATGGGTATCGGCGCTACCCTGCTGCTGCAGGATGATCCAGATGACATCGGCACCTTCTCCAAGCGTTACGTCGCTGACGGAGGAGACGAAGCTTTCGGCGTCCTTGGTCGACAGATGCCGCTCGATCACGGTTGCCTTGGTGTTGGCGCCGAAGGTGACCGGAAAGCGCGTATGGGCCTGACCGAGGCTCTGCACCAGCTGGATTTCCAGCGGGTCTTCGAGCGCGGTTTCGGCTGCGACAGCGATTTCGAGACCGCCGCGAACGAGACCGCCATTGATGCGGCCGATCGCGTCGTCAAAGCCAAGCACGGCGAGGCCGGCCGTGGCCGAACCATCGAGCAGGCTGTCGACATAGGAACGGACAGTCACGCCCTCGGGCAGGTTGCCCTTAAGGTCGACCTGGCCATTGCGGACCGAAAACACGGTCGAGCCCGGAACCAGCGCGTCGACACGGTCGGCAAAGGCTGTCGGGTCGGCGGCCGGAACGGCGCGCAGCAGCGTGCGAAGGTCCGTGTAGTGCCAGGATTCGACGCGGCGGGTCGGCAGGCCGGCGGTGCGCAGTTCATGCACCAGCGTGTCGCGAACCGACAGCACCGAACCGTCACCCGGCAGGTCGCCGATCTGGTTGGTGTAGGCATCGACGAGCGCCGTCTCGGCAGCCGTCATCTTGATTGCCTGTTGCATATTCATTCGAACACTCCTTCGACAGGCCCTAGGCTGCAGCCTCGATGATGTCAGCGTAGCCGTTGGCTTCGAGTTCGTGTGCAAGCGTCTTGTCGCCCGACTTGATCACCTGGCCCTTGTAGAGGACGTGAACGCTGTCCGGCACGATGTAGTCGAGCAGGCGCTGGTAGTGGGTGATGACGACGACGGCACGATCCGGCGACCGCAGCGCGTTGACGCCGTCGGCGACGATCTTCAGCGCGTCGATGTCGAGGCCGGAGTCGGTTTCGTCGAGCACGCAAAGCTTCGGCTGGAGCAGCGACATCTGCAGGATCTCGGCGCGCTTCTTCTCACCGCCGGAGAAGCCGACGTTGAGCGGACGGCGCAGCATTTCCGGTGCGATCTTCAGCTCGGCTGCCGCTTCCTTGACCCGGCGCATGAATTCCGGCGTCGTCAGTTCGTCTTCGCCGCGGTACTTGCGCTGCTCGTTCATCGCCACCTTCAGGAACTGCATGGTGGCAACGCCGGGGATTTCGACCGGATACTGGAAGGCAAGGAAGATGCCCTTGGCCGCACGCTCGGAAGCGTCGAGCTCGAGGATGCTCTCGCCGTTATAGAGGATGTCGCCTTCGGTGACTTCGTAGTCCTCGCGGCCCGACAGGATGTAGGACAGCGTCGACTTGCCGGAGCCGTTCGGGCCCATGATGGCGGCGACTTCGCCGGCCTTCACGGTGAGGTTCAGGCCACGGATGATCTCGGTGCCGTCTTCGGCGATGCGGGCGTGCAGGTTCTTGATTTCAAGCATTTCTAATCGTCCTCTTGGGAAACGAATGTGTGTTCGGGCGCAATGTCTTGCGCGCATTCAATATCCAGTCCGGGGCCTTAGCCGACCGAGCCTTCGAGCGAGATGCCGATCAGCTTCTGCGCTTCGACGGCAAATTCCATCGGCAGCTCCTGGATGACTTCCTTGACGAAGCCGTTGACGATCAGCGCGATCGCCGCTTCAGTCGGGATGCCGCGCTGCAGGCAGTAGAACAGCTGGTCCTCGGAAATCTTCGACGTCGTTGCTTCGTGTTCGAACTGTGCCGTCGAGTTCTTCGCCTCGATGTAGGGCACGGTGTGCGCGCCGCACTTGTCGCCGATCAAAAGCGAGTCGCATTGGGTGAAGTTGCGGGCGTTCTCGGCCTTGCGGTGGGCCGAAACCTGGCCGCGATAGGTGTTTTCCGAAACGCCGGCGGCAATACCCTTCGAGACGATGCGGCTCGACGTGTTCTTGCCGAGGTGGATCATCTTGGTGCCACTGTCGATCTGCTGGTGGCCGTTCGAAACCGCGATCGAATAGAACTCGCCGCGCGAACCATCGCCGCGCAGGATGCAGGACGGGTACTTCCAGGTGATCGCCGAACCGGTCTCGACCTGCGTCCAGGAGATCTTGGAGTTCTTGCCACGGCAATCGCCACGCTTGGTGACGAAGTTGTAGATGCCGCCCTTGCCTTCCTTGTCGCCCGGATACCAGTTCTGCACCGTCGAATACTTGATCTCGGCGTCATCGAGCGCAACGAGTTCGACGACGGCAGCGTGAAGCTGGTTTTCGTCGCGCTGCGGCGCGGTGCAGCCTTCGAGATAGGAAACGTAGGCGCCCTCTTCGGCGATGATCAGCGTGCGCTCGAACTGGCCGGTGTTCTTCTCGTTGATACGGAAGTAGGTCGACAGTTCCATCGGGCAACGAACGCCCTTCGGCACGAAGACGAAGGAGCCGTCGGTGAAGACCGCGGAGTTGAGCGTCGCGTAGTAGTTGTCGGTCGTCGGAACGACGGAGCCGAGATACTTCTGCACGAGATCGGGATGCTCGCGGATCGCTTCGGAGATCGACATGAAGATCACGCCGGCCTTCTTCAGCTCTTCCTTGAAGGTGGTGACGACCGAGACGCTGTCGAAGACGGCGTCGACGGCGATCTTCGACTTCTGCACGCCGGCCAGGATTTCCTGCTCCTTCAGCGGGATGCCGAGCTTCTCGTAGACCTTGAGGATTTCAGGGTCGACCTCTTCAAGCGACGTCGGACCCGTGATGCCCTTCGGCGCGGCGTAGTAATAGATGTCGTTGAAGTCGATCTTCGGGTAGCTGACGCGGGCCCAGGTGGGCTCCTCGAGCGTCAGCCAACGGCGATAGGCGCCAAGGCGCCATTCGAGCATCCATTCCGGTTCATTCTTCTTTGCCGAAATGAAGCGAATGATGTCTTCCGACAGGCCCTTCGGGGCCTTCTCGACTTCGATGGTCGTCTCAAAGCCGTATTTGTACTGGTCCACGTCGATCTGACGGACCTGATCAATGGTCTCCTGCACGGCAGGCATGTCGTTCTCCAATCTTGCCGGATCCAAGGTCCGGCAGCTTGTCAATACGATGCGCTTGGCACACCGCTTATGTAATGGCTAAAAGGCGCTTTTCACCCTGTTTGCCAAGCGGAAAATTGCTTTTCCGCAATTTCGTCCTGTCCCGTCGTCTCAGGCCGCTTGCCCGGGCGCTCGTCTTCGTGCTGCTACCTTTGCAAACACTGTGGCGCAACGTTCGATATCAGCCTGTGTCGTCCCCTCGCCGATCGAGATCCTGAGCGCACCCTGGCGCGGATCGTAACCCATCGCCGTCAGCACGTGGCTCTGCCCGACCTTGCCGGACGAACAGGCGGACCCCGCCGACAGCGCCACGCCTTCGAGGTCGAAGGCGATCTGTCCCGTCTCCGCCTTCATCCCAGGAAGCGTGAAGAAGATCGTGTTGCCAACGCGCGAAACGTCGCGGCCGTGAATGACCACGTCGGCCGCGGCCGCAAGCATCTCGGCTTCCAGCCCGTCGCGCAGAGCCGCAATCGCGCTCATCCGCTGGCCGACGCCTTCGCTCGCCTTTCTGGCGGCTGCGGCAAAACCGGCAATCGCCACCGTGTTTTCCGTGCCGGAGCGGTGCCCCTTCTCCTGTCCGCCGCCGCGGATCAGCGGCGCAGGCATCATCACTTCGCCGCGCGCCACCAGCGCGCCGGCGCCCTTCGGGCCGCCGATCTTGTGCGAGGAGAGAATGAGGAAATCGGCGCCGAGGTCTTCGATCGAGAGCGGCACGCGGCCGGCCGCCTGCACCGCATCGACGACGAAAATGCCGCCATGGGCGCGAACGATCTCGGCGATTTCGGCAACCGGCTGAATGATGCCGGTCTCGTTGTTGACCAGCATGACGGCGACCATCGGCAGGCCCAGCTGGCGATCATGCGCTTCAAGCAGGTCCCGCAGCGCCGCAAGGTCGATAACTCCGGCCGAGGTCACTGGAATTTCGCTCAACGCCTCGCGCGGAAAGCGTCCGCCCTCGCGTACCGCCGGGTGCTCGATCGCCGAGGCGTAGAGTGTGCCGATCTTCAGCGGCGTGCGCCCCATGCGGAAGTCCGGAGTCAGCACCAGATTGGCGGCTTCCGTCGCGCCGCTGGTAAAGATGACGCTGGCAGCTTTCGCGCCGCAAAGTGCTGCCACGTCGCGGCGGGCGTTTTCGATCAGCGTGCGCAGCGCGCGGCCTTCGCCATGGACGGACGAAGGGTTGCCGACGAGGTCGAGCGCAGACAGGCAGGCCTCGCGCGCTTCGGCAAGAAGCGGCGCCGTGGCGTTCCAGTCCATATAGATGCGCGAACCCGACATGATTTCCTTCGCTAGATCAACAGGCCGCAAGCCGGCAACCTCTGGCGATGCATTTTCCTTGAATTTTCCGCGCCGCTTGCCTTATGAGACGAAGCACAGGGCGGAATGCCCGCACAGAAGTTTTGAACGGTTCTAAACTAGGTTTTAGAAAAGCTGACTGCTTTCGTCAAGACTGATCGCGATCTGAACCCAAGATTCGAACCAGGAACACTCCCGGAGAGCCAATGCCCGAAATCATCTTCAACGGACCCGCCGGCCGCCTCGAAGGCCGTTATCAGCCTTCGAAGCAGAAGAGCGCGCCGATCGCCATCATCCTGCACCCGCACCCGCAGTTCGGCGGCACGATGAACAACCAGATCGTCTACCAGCTCTTTTACATGTTCCAGAAGCGTGGCTTCACCACGCTGCGGTTCAATTTCCGCGGCATCGGCCGCAGCCAGGGCGAGTTCGACCATGGCGCCGGCGAGCTTTCGGATGCGGCGTCCGCGCTCGACTGGGTGCAGAGCCTGCATCCGGATTCCAAGAGCTGCTGGGTCGCCGGCTATTCCTTCGGCGCCTGGATCGGTATGCAGCTCCTGATGCGCCGCCCGGAGATCGAAGGCTTCATGGCCGTCGCTCCGCAGCCGAACATCTACGACTTCTCATTCCTGGCACCCTGCCCGTCCTCCGGTCTGATCATCAACGGCGATTCCGACAAGGTCGCGCCGGAGAAGGATGTGAACGGTCTCGTCGAGAAGCTGAAGGCCCAGAAGGGCATTCTGATCACGCACCGCACCGTTCCCGGCGCAAACCACTTCTTCAACGGCCAGGTCGAGGGCCTGATGGCGGAATGCGAGGATTACCTCGACCGTCGCCTCAACGGCGAACTGACGCCGGAGCCGGCCGCCAAGCGCATCCGCTAACAGGACGCCTCAATACAGAATCAAACCGCCGTGGCTCTTCAGCCGCGGCGGTTTTTCGTTGAAACGGTGCGAGTAAGAAGCCCTAGGGACGCCCGATCCAATGGGGCACCCCCGGATTGACGACCGTGGTCGGCACTTCGGCGCATTCGACACGGTTGCGGCCATTCGCCTTGGCCATATAGAGCGCCTTGTCTGCGCGCTGTATCACAGGGTCGAGCGCCTCGCCGCTGCCGACGGCCGTGACGCCGAAGCTTGCCGTCACTCTTGCTGCTTCCGGAAGGCCGCCGATCTGCTGGGACATGATGGCCGCACGCATGCCGTGGGCGACGACGCGCGCTTCGGACAGGTCCGTGCAGGGCAGGAAAACCGCGAATTCTTCGCCGCCGAGGCGGCCGGCAACGGCACGATTTGGCATCACATCCATCAGAACCCGGGCGAATCGGCGAATGACCTCGTCGCCCGTGAGGTGGCCATAGGTGTCGTTGACCAGTTTGAAGCGGTCGAGGTCGGCGAGGATAAGCGTGCCGGGCGTCTGGGTGGCGCGGGCGTGCAGGAGCGGCATGACCCGCTCGATGAAGCCGCGGCGGTTGTAAAGGCCGGAGAGCAGGTCGATTTCCGAGCGCGCCTGTGCGTCGTCGACGATCTCCTTGACCATGACGCCGAGCATGGCAAGGCCGGCACCGACGATGAGGATCGCGCCAAGCGCCTGGGAAATGAGCGCAAAGGGACTTGAAACATAGTCCTGGGCGGTTGCGCCGGAACCGGCAGCCACCGCGGCGTAGATCTTTATCAGATAGTAGGCGGCAGAGAGCGCCAACAGGCCGAAAAGCAGCCAGTCGAAGAATGTGCGGCGGCCGGAGCGAAGGACGACGGATGCCGTCCACGCCTGGATCACGACGAAAGGTGCCTGGTATGGGATCGCATGCTGCCAGGTGCCTCTGGGCAGGTCGTAGATCGCCAGATCCAGGGCAACGCCGGCAGCGAAGAAGGCTCCCAGGAGGGGGAGCCGCACCGGCACCTGATAGAAGAGACCGAGGCCGAAACGCAGAATGCAGAAGCCGCTGAGCACGCAGGCGAAGGCGCTGATGGCGAAGAGACGCGGGGTCGAGGAAAAGGGAACGATGGCTTCGCAGACGGCGGCAAGCGAAGCGACGGCAAATCCGGCGGCGCACCAGAGAGCTGCGCGCCGCTGCCGGCTCTTCGCGGCGATGATGAGAAATGCGGCCGTGAATATCTGCGCGATGATGAAGTTCACAGCCAGCAGAGAAATCGCACCACCCATCGACGAACCCGAAACCTTCGTGCGGCACCAGGCCGCTCTTCGCCACCTTCTGTGGCAGCGGCCAAGATACTACGTCGCTGTTGCGAAAATTTGATTAACCCGCTCGGGAGGAAAGCACATGCCGAACCCGAGCGATCTACTTTAAGTTTTCCGGGCGAACCGGCCGCCGCTCACGGGATACCGGACGCCGGTCGTTCCCGGATAGGTGAGCGGCAGGTCCTGCAATGCGCGCACCGCGAGGTACGCCCAGGCTTCGGCCTCCATCGAATCGCCGTTGAAACCCACGTCCTCTGCCGCAAGCACCGCTGCCCCCTCGCCTTTGGCAAGCAAGCCGAGGTCACCCATGATCACCGGATTGAGCCGTCCGCCGCCGCAGACGACATAGGTGGCCGGCCGTTCCGGCAGATGCCCGGCCGACTTGATGATCGCCGCCGCTGTGACATGGGCCAGCGTGCGGGCACCGTCGGCAAGGCCCGCATCGCTTCCGGCCGGCGGTCCAAAATCGTTCCGGTCCAGCGAGCGGCGCGTGGCTGCGGTGAAGAAGGGGTTGGAGAGATAGCGTTCGGCAAGCGCCGGCAGCACGGTGCCCTCGCTGGCGATCATGCCGCCCTGGTCGTAGGGAATGCCGGCATGGGCCTCGACCCATTGGTCGATCAGCGTGTTGCCGGGGCCGCTGTCATAGGCAACCAGCGTTTCGCCCGCGCCGATGCCCCCGCCGATGAAGGTCAGGTTGGAAATGCCGCCGATGTTGACGAAGACGACCGGCGCCGCAAGACCGGCCGCACCCCGCGCAAGTGCTGCGTGATAGGCGGGGATCAACGGCGCGCCCTGCCCGCCGTGTTCCATGTCGTTGGCGCGCATGTCGTAAACAATGTCGATGCCGGTCTCGCGTGAAAGCAGCGGGCCGTCGCCGATCTGGACCGTCAGGGCCTCGTCGGGGCGGTGCAGCACGGTCTGCCCGTGAAAGCCGATTACCTCGATATCCGCCGCCGACAGGTTGTTCTGCTCAAGGAAGGTCTTCACCGCTTCCGCATGCCGCAGCGTCAGGTCGCGCTCGAGGTCAGAAAGTGCACCCGGCCTTTCATCGCGTTGCGTGATCGCCTTCGCTTCGACCAGTCCCTGCTTCAAACGATCCCGAAATCGTGCGTCGTAGGCGAAGCCCGCGGATGGACCGCGTTCGACAACGGTCTCCCCGTCTGTCCTCAGCATAGCGACATCGATGCCGTCCATGCTCGTGCCACTCATCAGGCCGATTGCCGTTCTTGTCTGTGTCATGCGGTCAATATTTCCAGAATCACTTTTGAAGTGATTATGCGCAAAAACAGTGCTAAACGCCCGTTCGTTCAAAAACTCCCCCCGCAAGAGAGACAGATCATGTCCGGTTTCAAGTCCGATTTCCTTCACACCCTCAGCGAGCGTGGTTTCATCCACCAGATCTCCGACGAGTCTGGTCTCGATGAACTGTTCCGGAAGGAAACCGTGACGGCCTATATCGGCTTCGACCCGACCGCGCCGAGCCTGCATGCCGGCGGTCTGATCCAGATCATGATGCTGCACTGGATGCAGGCGACCGGCCATCGGCCGATCTCGCTGATGGGCGGCGGCACCGGCATGGTCGGCGACCCGTCGTTCAAGGACGAAGCCCGTCAGCTGATGACGCCGGCAACGATCGATGCCAACATCGCCAGCATCAAGACGGTCTTCTCCAACTACCTGACCTACGGCGAAGGCCCCAAGGACGCGTTGATGATCAACAACGCCGACTGGCTGCTCGGCATCAACTACCTCGAATTCCTGCGTGACGTCGGCCGCCACTTCTCGGTCAACCGCATGCTGTCGTTCGACAGCGTCAAGACGCGGCTTGATCGCGAGCAGTCGCTGTCCTTCCTCGAATTCAACTACATGATCCTGCAGGCCTACGACTTCGTCGAGCTGCACAAGCGCACCGGTTGCCGCCTGCAGATGGGCGGATCTGACCAGTGGGGCAACATCATCAATGGCATCGACCTCGGCCACCGAATGGGCACCGAGCAGCTCTATGCGTTGACCTCGCCGCTCCTGACGACCTCGTCGGGCGCAAAGATGGGCAAGTCGGTCAACGGCGCCATCTGGCTGAACCCGGACATGCTGTCGGCCTATGACTTCTGGCAGTACTGGCGCAACACCGAGGATGCCGACGTCACCCGCTTCCTGAAGCTCTACACGACCCTGCCGATGGCCGAGATCGAGCGGCTCTCCAAGCTTGGCGGCTCTGAGATCAACGAGGTCAAGAAGATCCTGGCGACCGAGATCACCGCCATGCTGCACGGCCGCCCGGCCGCCGAGCAGGCGGCGGAAACCGCCCGCAAGACCTTCGAGGAAGGCGCTCTCGCCGCGGACCTGCCTTCGGTCGAAATCCCGGCTGCCGAGCTCGAAGCCGGCCTTGGCCTCTTGACGCTGATCGTGCGCGCAGGTCTGGCCGCTTCCAACGGCGAAGCCCGTCGCCACGTTCAGGGCGGTGCCGTCAGGATCAACGACGAGGCCGTCAGCGATGAGCGTCGGGTCATCGGCACCGGCGACGTCACCGGCGACAACGTCGTCAAGCTGTCGCTCGGCAAGAAGAAGCACATCCTGGTGCGCCCGGCCTGATCCGAGGCGTCCCACAATCGATTAAAAAAAGGCCGGCCTCACCGCCGGCCTTTTTCATTGGAATTCGAAGATGCTGCGGAAGACGCCGGGCGCGATGATCGACAGGGGGTTGATCGTCAGCTTCGGCTGATTGAACGGGCCGTTGAGCTTGAAGGTGATTCCGAGCAGGCCACGGTCGCGGCCATTGCCGAGCAATACGCCGATCAGCGGCAGTTCGCCGAAGATGCGGTTCAGACCATAGGCAGGCATGAAGGTGCCGGTCATGTCCATGATGCCGTTGTTGTCGCGCACCGTCCCCTGGAACGTCGCGCCGACATCGGTGCCTCGCAATACGCCGCCGTCGACGCGGATCGCGCCGCGGTCGAGCGCAAGCTGAGCGAAGCCACGCTCGAAGCGGGCCGAGCTTACGTCGATATCGCGCCGGACGGCCTGATTGAGGCTGCGTCCGTCCGCGCCGGTCGGGGTCGACACCATCGATTGCAGCCGCTGTTCGCCGACGAGCTGGAACTTGCGGATATCGACGCTGCCGCGCCAGGAGCGGCCGCCGCGGTCGCGCAGCTTAAGATTGATCAGGCCGCCACGCATGTTCTGATAGATGTCGGCAAACCGCGCCAGGGCCCCGGCGTCACCCGAGGTCAGCTCCAGCGTGTTGTCGGCGCCCGCTTTGGCAAGCCTGGCAACCAGCGCCTGGCCGCTGCTGGTGACGGCGGAAAGATTGACGTCCTCGATCTGGCGCCCGCGCTCGCCATAGACGAGATTGACGTTGGACAGGAACTCGCCGTTGAAGCCGGTAACGCGGCCAAGCTGCGCCTTGATCGTGACGTCGTCGCCCGCGTCCTGGCTCTGGTCGCTTCCAGCCTTGA
Source organism: Ensifer adhaerens (assembly GCF_002007205.1). Taxonomy (GTDB): domain Bacteria; phylum Pseudomonadota; class Alphaproteobacteria; order Rhizobiales; family Rhizobiaceae; genus Ensifer; species Ensifer adhaerens_D. Next base: position 942,428 of record NZ_LAZS01000005.1, on the reverse strand, counting down.
GCTGGGCCAGGATCGGCCTGATGTCGGCAGCGGCACCCGTCAGGACCGCGGTATAGCCGCCCTTCTTGCGGTCGACCGAGACCTTGAAGTCGTCGCCCTGCGCCAGCCGCACATTGTCGAGATCGGCCGATACGAGGCCGCCATCGTCGACCTGCAGAGCGCCACGCGCGCCGAAACCGTCGCCGGCGATGGCGAAGTCGCTGATGCTGGTGCCGTCGCCGTCCTCGCTTGAGACGAACTGTGCCTCGGCGGGTATGCCCACTCCCTTGCTCCAGCCGATCCAGGGAAGCGAAAGCGCAGCCTTGGCGAGGCCGATCTTCACCTTCTGCTTGCCGGTCTCGTCGATCGTCACATCCATGGCGATCGGGCCGGAGATGATGCGCGACAGGCCCGGCGTGAGTTTCCGCCAGACTGCATCGTCGAGCGTGCCGGAAATCTGGCGCGAGCGTTTCACGGTCGAGCCGGATTCGACCGGCTCCGTCAGGATGACCTTGATCTTCGCCCCTTCGATACGGGCGTCTGCGTCAAGAAGCGCCTGCTGATTGTCCACCCGGAAGGTGCCGACGATGTCTTCGGCCGAACGTCCGAACATCGCCTTGTTGACGGTAACGCCGTCAAGCTGCATCTCCACCTGGTAGAGCGGCTTTGGCGGATGCTGGTCCGAAATCAGGCCGAAGCGCGCCCCGACGACGGCCGTCAGCGGGCCGCTGAAATCTTCCGGCAGCAGCGGTGTCTTCTGCAGCGCCTGGATCGGCTTGTAGCTGACGAGCTCGGCAATCGCGTCGGCATTTCCGCCGACCTCGATCTTCATCTCGGCCATCAGCGGCTTGGTGTAGACGTCGGGCAGGATGAACTCGCCGCCGTTGAGCGCGACCGAGCGCCCCGACGGGAAGAAGGCGGTGCCCTCTTTGATCTGGGCCGTCATGCGCTGGCCGCTCAGCTTGAACTTGCCTCCCGTGTCGCGCAGCGGCGGTATCTCGCCCGTAATGTTGATGCGGGTGTCATCGATATCGAAGTTGATATTGAGTTCCTGCTCGTTGAGCTTCAGTTCACCCTCGTTGTTGGCGATCCGGCCCTCGGCGACCGACACTTCGATGCGCGCATTGGTAACCGTGCCGCCGAAGAGGTTCGCGATCGCCCAGCGGCGCGCGCCCTTGGCCAGCCACCACGGCCACAATTGCTTGACGGCAGTCGCCTCCATGCGATCGGCGACCGAGGCGAAGCTGATCTGCGGCGACGTCTTGCCGAAGGCGACCGAAAGCGAGCCGTACATGGAGCCGAGCGGGCTCGATACGGCGAGCTGATCGAAGATCAGCCGGCGCTTGTCCGACACGAAGCGACCGTTTGCCTTGGCATCGAAGATCAGCGGCGCGTCGGCAACGTCTTCCGGCGCCGAACTCGCGTTCTTGAGCAAGAGGTCGATGGCAAAGCCCTTTTCCGTTGCGTCGGCAATCTTGTCGAGGTCGATGATCGCGCCGGTGAACGGAAAGGTCGAGCGGCCGATCTTGACCATCGACGGCAGGATCTCGACGGACGAACGCTCGAAGTCATAGGCGACGTCCATTTGCGACGTATTGAGGGTCGAGATGAGGTTGCCGGCATGGAATTCGCCCTTGGACGTGCGCACCGTGACGCGCAGATCCGGTTTCGCGTTCCCGGCTGCCCGTGTCGCCTTCAACTGCAGCCCGGCCGACGCGACCACGCCGAAGGGAGGCTCTGAACCCGATTTGCCATGGTAGAAGAATGGCGCGAGCGGCAGGTTGGTGATCGCCGCTTCGAAGCCGGTCACGTGTCCCTTGTCGCCGAGAGCGTCGGCGCTGAGATCGACATCCACCCCGTCGACCGTGACGCTCCCCTTCACGCTCATAGAGCCGCCGGCATCGCGGTTGAACTCAATCGCGTTGGCGACAATGGGTACGATGCGATCGCGCGAACCGATGACGGAAAAGCTGAAATCCGAAAGCGTGACCGTCTGGCTGCCGCGGCTGGCCGCCATCCGCGACATGCGGTCCACGTGGGAGAAGATTGCCTCAAGCGCATCGCCGACGTCGGCAATGCGAATTTTGGTCAGATCGAGCGGTTCGCCGCGCGGCAGCAGCCCCGTGTCGAAATCGCCGCCTTCGGCTTCGAGGTTGGAGACGGCGATCCGCCCGGTCATCAGCGCCAGCGGGTCGAGCGCGATCGAGATGGCGCGGAGCTTGGCGATCGGCTGGCCGGAGGAGGCTTCGCTGAGTGCCACTTCGCGAGCCCTGAGCGCGATCGCGCCGCTTGCGGTCATGCGCACGACGGTGCTGCCGACCTCGGCGCGATAGTTGTCGCCGAGCGCGGCATTGAGTGCAGTGCGGGCGCGCGCGTTGAGCGTGCTGTCCATCAGCCCGCTTTCGATGACAACGATGAGGATCGCTGCGATGGACAGCGCAAGCAGCGACGTCAGCAGCGCGATCTTGGCGCACAAGCGCGCGGCCGTGCCCTTGCGCGGCGCGTGCACGATCATGGGTTCGTGCGCCTGCGCCGAAGGCAACGCATGCAACGCGACGATGTCTTTCTTGCGAAAGCCGACTTTTTCGCCGCGGATCTCACTCATCAGCGCGGACGTCCTCCGTTCGATACGAGTTTTGCCGCCGCCTCTTTCCGTCGTTTCGGGGGGCGACCGCTTCTCGTTTCCTGTAGACCACATGTCGTCGTGCCGAGTCACCAAGGGACGCGGGACCATGCTGTGGAAAGCCACCACCTGCGAAAAGGATTCGCGCGCGCAGGCGACTGCAATGTTTCGTAACGGCAGATGCCGTCCGAAACCTGTCGAATCTAGCACAAATGCGCTGGACGGCAGTCGACGATTTTCGCTATGCCCAAGAGCGCCGCGCGCCTTGCGGCGCGCAAATGTCGCTCTGGAACTCAAGCACTGCACGTTTTGGCCTCAGGTCGGCAAAGACCAATAAAAACATGCAGTAGCGCGCGATTGTCTGCAAAACTTGGCGGAAGGAAGGTTTAATCATGGCAAGACCCGCTCCCGGAGATGTCGCTCCCGACTTCACCCTGCCGCGTGACGGAGGCGGCATGGTCTCGCTCTCCGCCCTGCGCGGCCGCCCGGTTGTTCTGTTCTTCTATCCGAAGGACGACACGCAGGCCTGCACGCTTGAGGCGATTTCGTTCACGGAGCTTGCCGACGAATTCGCGGCATCCGGCATCGCGCTGATCGGACTTTCGCCCGATTCGGTGAAGAAACACGACCGCTTCGCCAAGAAGCACAACCTGACGGTGACGCTCGCCGCCGACGAGGAAAAGTCGGTCGTCAATGCCTATGGCGTCTGGGTCGAGAAGATGATGTACGGGCGCAAATACATGGGCGTCGAGCGCAGCACCTTCCTGATCGGCGCTGACGGCGTCGTCGTCAAGGTCTGGGAAAAGGTGAAGGTCGACGGTCACGCCCGCGAAGTCCTTGAAGCCGCAAAGGCGCTCTGAGGAAGCGATGACCGAGTCGCCCGTGTTTCATAGCCTGCGGGGCGGTGCCGTCGAGGCGATCCGCGCCGCGGATCTGGAGGTCAAGACCGCGCTCGCGCAGGAAACCGCACGGCGCTGGCAGCGCCGCACGCTGTCGCTGCGCTCGCCGCTCGACCGGCCGGTGCCGGTGCGTCCCGGCCGGCCCGACAAGCCGGTGCTGACGCCGCCGACGCAGGTCAAGCGCCGGTCACTCGGATCGCTCAAGGGCCGCATCGCGCTTCTGCACTCCATCGCCCATATCGAACTGAACGCCGTCGATCTCGCCCTCGATATCGTCGCCCGCTTTGCAACCGAACCGGTGCCCAATTCCTTCTTCGACGGCTGGATGCGGGTCGCCTTCGAGGAGGCCAAGCATTTCCGTATGGTCCGCCAGCGTCTGAACGATCTCGGCGCTGACTACGGCGATCTGCCCGCCCACGACGGCCTCTGGCAGGCGGCGCACGACACCCGCAACGACCTGACGGCGCGGCTTGCCGTCGTGCCCCTCATTCTCGAAGCACGCGGCCTGGACGTGACGCCGGGGCTTCAGGCCAAGATGCGCGAAACCGGCGACTTCGAGAGCGCGGCCGTGCTCGATGTCATCTACGAGGACGAAAAGGGCCATGTCGCCGTCGGCGCAAAATGGTTCCGTTTTCTTTGCGCACGCGAAAAGAAGGATCCGGCGGCGACCTTCCAGGCGCTGGTGCGCGCCAATTTCCGCGGCCCTCTGAAGGCGCCGTTCAACGATATCGCCCGGGCGGAAGCCGGCCTGACGCCTTCGTTCTACCGATCGATGACCGCGTCGACCAACCGCTAGGCCGAAATCACCTTCCCGCAATGATCCTTACCGATTGTTAACCCTAACGAAGTGTAATGATCCGCAGGTGATGCGAGGCAACGCGCACATGGCGGGAGAGAACGGGTGTCTGGACATCAGGCAAATCGTGCCTTTGGAAAATGCAAACAGAATCATGTTCTGATCCTCGCCAGCGGCGACAAGGTCCGGCACATGACCGTGCGTCCCTGGATGGCGGCACTCGCCGTCTCCTTCGCCGGCGTCTGCAGCATCGGCTATCTTGCCGCCACATCCTATCTGGTTCTGCGCGACGACCTCATCGGCGGTACGATTGCCCGCCAGGCCCGCATGCAGCATGAATACGAGGATCGGATCACGGCGCTGCGGGCACAGGTCGACCGGGTCACCAGCCGGCAATTGCTCGACCAGCAGGTGGTCGAGGAAAAGGTCGAGAAGCTGTTGCGCCAGCAGATGGCGCTGACATCGCGCAACGGCAAGCTCGGCGCCCTGGTCGAGCGGGCGGAGAATTCCGGCGTAACGACCGCAACCGACGGGCCTGCCGCCGTCGAACCGCTTGCCTATGATAAGCGCGCCGATGCAAGCGGCAGCGTCAAGGCGATCGAAAAGCTGATGGGGCTGAGCGCGGCGCCGGTCAGCGCTGCGACCGTCCCCGCCCTCGCCTATGCCGCGCCCAATGCCGGCGAATCAAGCTCAGACCGCGCCGACCGGATTTTCTCCAAGGTCACGCTTTCGCTGAAGGATGTGGAGCGCGAGCAGATGGCACGGGTCCAGCAACTGACGGACGGTGCCGCCAAGACGTCGGATGCGATTCGCTCGATCGTCGGGCGCACCGGCGTCGATCTGCCCGAAGACGACGTCGCTGAAATGATCCCCGTTAGCGAAACACCCGCCTCGGCCGATACGGCGATTGGCGGTCCGTTCGTCGAGCCTGCCGGCGATGACGATTTCGGCCGCTCGCTTGCTGCGCTCGATACCGCGCTCATGGAGCTCGACCGCACGCGCGCGCAGGTGCGCAAGCTTCCGTTCGGCAACCCCTCGCCGGCGAGCGACATAACCAGCGATTTCGGCAACCGGCTTGATCCGTTTCTCGGCCGTCTGGCGCTCCATGCGGGCATCGATTTTCGCGCAACGGTCGGCACGCGCATCCGCTCGGCAGCGCCCGGCACGGTTACCAATGCTGGGTTGACCGGGGGCTACGGAAACATGGTCGAGGTCGACCACGGCAATGGCGTCTCCACCCGCTACGCCCACCTGTCCACCGTCTTGGTGAAGGCCGGCGACCAGGTGAAGGCTGGCGAAGTCATCGCCAAGTCCGGCAATACGGGGCGCTCCACCGGACCGCACCTGCACTATGAAATCCGGCTGAACGGCGGGGCCGTTGACCCCATGCGGTTTCTGGACGCGAGCAGCAAGCTTGCAAGCTTCATGAACTGATGCCGACGCTCGGTTCAGCTTGACAAGAAATGCGACAGATTCGCCACTATTTACCTTTTACTGCTTCAACGTGCTGGATTTCTTGACTTTCAGCGGCGTTCAGCTTAAGAGCGCGGCCACGTGCTCGTGCGTTTTCCATCGATCGATCAGTGTTCTATTGAACCGGAACGGAAACAGATTTCCCTTTGACCAATTTTGCTGACCTTGGCCTGAGCCAAAAAGTTCTCTCCGCTGTCACCGATGCGGGCTACACAATCCCGACCCCGATCCAGACTGGCGCCATCCCGCCGGCGCTGCAGCGTCGTGACATCCTGGGCATCGCCCAGACGGGTACGGGCAAGACGGCCTCGTTCGTGCTGCCGATGCTGACGCTGCTCGAAAAGGGTCGCGCCCGCGCTCGCATGCCGCGCACCCTTATCCTGGAGCCGACGCGCGAACTCGCCGCGCAGGTCGCAGAGAACTTCGACAAGTACGGCAAGAACCACAAACTCAACATCGCGCTTCTGATCGGCGGCGTGTCCTTCGACGAGCAGGACCGCAAGCTCGAGCGCGGCGCCGACGTGCTGATCTGCACGCCCGGCCGTCTGCTCGACCATTTCGAGCGCGGCAAGCTGCTGATGAGCGGCGTCGAGATCCTCGTCATCGACGAAGCCGACCGCATGCTCGACATGGGCTTCATTCCCGATATCGAGCGCATCGCCAAGCTGATCCCGTTCACGCGCCAGACGCTGTTCTTTTCGGCGACCATGCCGCCGGAAATCCAGAAGCTTGCCGATCGCTTCCTGCAGAACCCGGAGCGCGTCGAAGTCGCCCGTCCCGCCTCGACGGCGCAGACGGTGACGCAGCGCTTCGTTGCAGCGCATGCCAAGGACTACGAAAAGCGCGCGGTGCTGCGCGATCTGATTCGCGCCCAGGACGAGCTCAAGAACGCGATCATCTTCTGCAACCGCAAGAAGGACGTCGCCGATCTCTTCCGCTCGCTCGACCGTCACGGCTTCTCCGTCGGTGCGCTGCATGGCGACATGGATCAGCGCTCGCGCATGACGATGCTGGCGAACTTCAAGGACGGCAACATCAAGCTTCTCGTCGCTTCCGACGTTGCCGCGCGCGGCCTCGATATCCCCGATGTCAGCCACGTCTTCAACTTCGACGTTCCGATCCATGCGGAAGACTACGTCCACCGCATCGGCCGCACCGGTCGTGCCGGCCGTTCGGGCGCTTCCTTCACGCTGGTGACCAAGCGCGACACGAAATTCTCCGACGCCATCGAGAAGCTGATCGGCCAGAAGGTCGAATGGCTGAACGGCGACCTTTCCAATCTGCCCGAGCCGATGGAAAGCCACGACACCGGCCGCCGCGAGCGCGGTCGTGATGGCCGCAAGGACCGGAAAAAAGATGGGGATCGCGGCTCGAGGGGTCGTTCCGATCATAAATCCGATACCGTGCGCGCCGATAGTGAGGCCGAAATTGAAACAGTCGTGGAAAGGGCGGAATCGGTGAAACCGGCACGCAGCGCAGACAACAAGCAGGCACAGAACAACCGCGGCGATCGCCCGGTGCGCGCATCGAATCCGGCCAACGACGACAATCGCGACCGCCGCAACCGTCACCGCCGCGACTATGACGATGGCCCGACGCCTGTCGGCTTCGGCGACGAAATCCCTGCCTTCATGCTGATTGCCGGCAAGGCCTGATAGCGACCATGGGTCTGCCGGGAATCGATTTTCCGGGCTTTGGCTGCGGACTTGTCATCGTGCGCGACGGCAAGATCCTGCTCTACAGGCGCGTCAATGCGCCCGAGGCCGGGCATTGGAATATCGTCGGCGGCAAGGTCGACCACATGGAGCGTTCGCAGGCGGCGGCCTGCCGCGAGGCCGAAGAAGAATCCGGCCTCAAGATTGGCTCGACCGAATTCCTCTGCCTCAGCGAACAGGTGATCGACGCCGATCGCCAGCACTGGATCTCGATGATCTACGTCACCCGGGATTTCTCAGGCGAACCTCAGCTGACCGAACCGGAGAAATTGTCCGAATTCGGCTGGTTCGATCTCGACGCCCTGCCCCAGCCGCTGTCACGGTTCACGGCCGATGCCGCCGAAGCGTTGCGCAAACAGGGGCAGAGCGTCGCGGCGTAACCGCGCCTCAAACACACCTCGCTAGGCCTGTTGCCCCCACGCACTTGCGATCACTTCGCTCGACCGACCGGACTGCATTGGCAGGTCCGGCCTATTTTCTTGAACGTAGCGCCGCCTCATAGGCGAGCCGTACCCAGCGCGCCATTTCGTCGGGGTCGTCGAAGGCATCTTCCGGAATGCTCCAATAGGGCATCTTCACCGGCTTGCCCTTGCCGTCATAGGCCCATTGCCTCGATCCCGCCGCTTCGAACTCCGGCGCAGTCTGTTCGTCGCCCTTCAGCAGGATTTCGCCGTCAACCTCGAGCGCGAAGATCACGCCCTGGCAATAGATGCCCTTGCCGCCGAACATCCGCTTGATCGTGACCGGCCCGAGCGTTTCGAACATTTCCTCGATGGCGACATTGTCCACGCTATTTCTCCAGGGTTCCGCCGGCGGCGACGATCTGCTCCGGCGTGTCGAGGTCGAGGCGCGCTTGAGCTCCCAGTTCGACATCGATGACCGACAGGCCGCTCTTTTCGATGATGTGCCTTGCGCCAACGTCACCAACCAGTTGCCTGATCGCCGAAAACGTCTGCCGCGGCAGGACGACGGGATTGCCGCGCTGGCCGCCGGCGGTGGCGCGGACGATCGAGCGGCCGCCTTCGGCAACAAAACGCTCGATGAGCCGGCTGAGGTCGTCGCCGGTAATGCCGGGCATGTCCGCGAGCATCACCAGCATGCCGGCCGCGCGCCCGCCGATTGCCGAAAGCCCCGCCGTCAGGGACGACGCCATGCCCGAACTGTAGTCGGGGTTGGAGACGAACGTCACCGGAAGCCCTTCCAGCGCCCCGCGGATGTCGGCTTCGCGATGACCGGTTACGACGCTGACCTTGCCCGGCGCGGCCGCGAGTGCCGCTTCGACGCTGCGGCGCACGAGCGGCACTCCATCGAAGGTCGCGAGAAGCTTGTGCCCGCCTTTCGCGCCCATCCGGCTCGCCTGGCCGGCGGCAAGAACGACGACCGCGACCGCTTCGGACTGCAACTGCGTTGCCGGTTCACGTGGCTGCGGGCGGGTTGGAATTTCGCTCAGCAAGCCGCCGACGCCGAGGCCGGTAATGTCGTCGAAGCTCGGCCATTCACCGGCAAGGATGCGATCGAGAATCCAGTCGAAGCCGTTCTCGCGTGGGCTGCGCGCGCAGCCGGGCGCGCCGATGACGGGGGTTTCGCCGATGCGACCGAGAACGAGAAGATTGCCGGGGTCGACGGGCATGCCGACGTGGTCGACGGCGCCGCCTGCCCGCCGGATCGCAGCCGGAATGACATCGTTCGGATCGGCGACGGCGGAAGCGCCGAAGACGACCAGCAGGTCATGGTCTGCGCGTAAATCGTCGATTGCCGCCGCGACCGCGCTTTCCGTGTGGGCGACGCGCCGCTCGCTCAGAAGCTCGCTTCCCGATTGCCTGAGGCGGGCCGCCAGGATCGTTTTGGTCTTATCCATCACCTGCGGCTTCAAGGTCGGCAACTGAGTTGCTATCAGCGCTGCACGCCGTGCGGCAAAGGGTTTGACTTCGAAGGCGGTATGGCTCTGGAGCAGCGTCTGCGCGTCCTCGACGAACTGACCGGCCACCGCAAGCGGAATGATCTTGATCGTCGCGACCATGTCGCCGGGCTGCACCGCCACATGGTCGGCAAGACAGGCAAGCGTGATCGCCGGGTCGATGCGGTTCAATCGGCCGACGGTTTCGCGTGTGGCGACGAAGAGGCCGGCGACCCGCGAATAGACATTCACCCGTCCGGTTGCTGCCGGGGAGAAGCGCAGGTGATCGGGTGCGATCGCCGCTGCGATCTGCGTTGCGGCCTCGTCCTCCATGAGATCGCCGGGGTCGAGACGTGCAACGACGACCTCCGGCGCGCCGCAGGCGATCAAAGCGGCGATATCGGCGGGCGAAAGCCGGTGGCCCTTTGGCAACCGGGTTTCATCCACCTTGACCGCATGCGCCAGAATGGCACCTTCCGCTTCGCTGGTCTTGACGGAGCCGAACCTCACACGATCGCTCCCCGGCTTTGGGCGGTGTCGCGGCGTCGAAGCGCCTCGATGATCTCGGCGAGGATTGCGACGGCAATTTCCGCCGGGCTCGCCGCGCCGATGTCGAGGCCGATCGGTGCACGGATGCGGGCTATCTCGGCATCGGAAACACCCGCCTGCCGCAACCGCTCGGCTCGCGTCGCATGGGTTTTCCGGCTGCCGAGCGCGCCGACATAGAAGCAGCCGGCTGCAAGGGCGGCGCGGATCGGACCGTCGTCGATCTTCGGATCATGGGTGACGGCGACAAGTGCTGTGAAGCGGTCGAACGGCCTCTCTTTCAGGGCATCCTCCGGCCATTCGGCGATGAGCTCGACGTCGGCGAAGCGCTCCGGCGTTGCGAAGGCGGTGCGTGGATCGATGATCGTCATGTCGAAGCCGGCAACGGGGGCCATCCTGGCGAGCGCCTGCGAGAGATGCACGGCGCCGATGACGAGGATCCGCGGCGGCGGCAAGTAGGCATTGAGGAAAAAGGCGCCCTGCTCCGTCTCGACGATGCCGGCTCTGCCGGACTGCAGGGCGCTTGTGACGGCAAGGCGCCAAGGCTCGGGACAATCGTCACCCTCGACATGGACGCGGACTCCACCGGTAAGATCGCTGATCGTGACGGCCGCGCGCCGGGCCGCGCGCGCGAGATTGAGTGTTTTGAGGATTGCCCGTTCCATCGTCAGCCGTCGACCCGTTCCACGAGGACCCGAATCCTGCCGCCGCAGGAAAGCCCGACGCGCCAGGCGGTCTCATCCGCGACGCCGAAGTCGAGTATTTTCGCGGCACCGGAAGCGATCACGTCGGACGCTTCTGTAATGACCGCGCCCTCGACGCAGCCGCCGGAAACCGAGCCCTGAAAATTGCCGTTGTCGTCGATAACCAGATGGCTGCCGACCGGCCGTGGCGCCGAACCCCAGGTCTCGATCACGGTTGCGATCGCCACCTGGCGTCCTTCCTTCAGCCAGGCCTCGGCGATGTCGAGCGGATCGAGAACATTTGCAGCTTCCAGCATGTTGCCACCTCCTCCCACCGGACCGGTCACCGTGACCCCAGGAACCGTCGCGGGTCAGCCTGCCGGGAGCCCTGCCCGGAAAGCGCCTTCACCAGTTCCCCAATTGATTCAAGATTGTGCACGGCCCGGAATTCGTCAACATGCGGCAGCATCGCCCTGACACCACGGGCCCGAGCCTGGAAGCCGTCGAAGCGCAGCAGCGGATTGAGCCAGATCAGCCGCCGGCAGGATCGGTGCAGCCGGTCGATTTCGATTTCCAGGTCGGCGACGTCGTCGCGCTCCAGCCCGTCGGTGATCAGGAGCACGATCGCGCCCTGCCCGAGCACGCGCCGCGACCAGCGGCGGTTGAATTCATGCAGGGTCTCGCCGATGCGCGTGCCGCCGGACCAATCCTTGACCGCAGCCACGCAGTCGTCGATCGCCGCATCCGGATCGCGATTGCGCAACTGGCGCGAGACATTGGTCAGCCGGGTTCCAAACAGGAAGGTTTGGACACGCCGCCGCTCTTCGGTCAGCGCATGCAGGAAATGCAGGAAGATGCGGGTGTACTGGCTCATCGAACCGGAGATGTCGGCGAGCACCACGATCGGCGGATGAACCACACGCCGCTCCCGAAACCGCGGCAGGATCAGTTCCCCGCCAAAGCGCATGGCGTCGCGCATGGTAGCGCGGGGATCAACGCGCGCTTGGCGACGGGAGGGACGAAAGCGTCGCGTCACGACGCGGTCCATCGGCAGCGTCAGTGCCGAGAGCGCGCGCTTGGCCTCGGCAAGCTCAGCAGAGCTCATCTGCGCGAAATCGGCGCGGCGCAACAGCTCGCGACCGGAGACGGTGAAACGTGCATCGACTTCGATTTCGGGTTCGTCGCGCGGCGGCCGATCGGCCTCGTGTCCGGAAAGCAGCGCGTCGCTGACGCGGGTCTCGCCTGGCCGGCGCTGCTGCCGTTCGCTCTCGCGGTCCGGCGCCAGCGGTGACATCATCGCGATCATCTTTTCGACGAGCCCGCGTGAGCGCCAGAACAGCCGGAACGCTTCGTCGAAGACCGGCTGGTCCTCATGGCGCTTCACGAAGACGCATTGCAGTGCGGCGTAAAACGCGTCCCGCCCACCGATCCCGATCAGCGCCACCGCATCGATGGCGTCGGCGATGGCGCCCGGCCCGATCTTGATGCCGGCGCGCCGCAGCGCCCGCGCGAAGAAGACGATATTGTCGGCAAGCCGACCGTCGCCTGCCGCGACGGGCGGGGGAACATTGTTCCGGTGCTGTTCCCGCGCCCGCGCCATCAGTTCGCCGCCAGCAATTCCGCCTTGACCTCGGAGAGCAGCTTTCGGCCCTCGGCCCCTTCGATCCTGGCGATGTCGTCCTGATACTTGAGCAGGGTGCCGAGCGTGTCGGCGATCGTCTCCGGATCGAGCGCCAGCCGGTCGAGCTCGGTCAGTGCCGTTGCCCAATCGATGGTCTCGGCCACGCCGGGGTTCTTGAAGAGGTCGATCGTGCGCAGCCGCTGCACATAGGCGATGACTTCGCGCGACAAGGCCGCGTTGCAGCCGGGAACCTTGCGGCGGATAATCTCCAGTTCCTGTGCCGCCTTGGGGTAGTCGACCCAATGATAGAGGCAGCGCCGCTTCAGCGCGTCATGGATCTCGCGGGTGCGGTTGGTGGTGATGATCACAACAGGCGGTTCGTCCGCCCGGATCGTACCAAGTTCCGGAATGGTCACCTGGAAATCGGACAGAACTTCCAGCAGGAACGCCTCGAAGGCTTCATCTGTCCGGTCGAGCTCGTCGATCAGAAATACCGGCGCTCTTCCTCCATTCGAAGAGATCGCCTGCAAAACCGGGCGGCGGATCAGGAAACGTTCGGAAAAGATGTCGCTCTCGATGCGCTTGCGGTCGACCTTGCCGGCCGCTTCCGACAGGCGTATTTCGAGCATCTGCGCCGGATAGTTCCATTCGTAGACGGCCGATGCCACGTCGAGGCCTTCGTAGCATTGCAGCCGGATCAGCGGCCGGTCGAGCGCTTTTGCCAGAACCTTGGCAATCTCGGTCTTGCCGACCCCGGCCTCGCCCTCGAGAAAGAGCGGACGCTTCATCCTAAGCGCAAGAAACAGCACAGTCGCGAGCGCCGTGCCGGCGAGATAGTCATGCGCCGTGAGCAGCGCCATCGTCTCCTCGATGGACTGCGGCAGGCCCACTGTCGCCTCTGTCGCCATGTCTCCTCCGCCACGGCTCGAATCGATTCTTTGAAGCCGGTGGATTACACCGGAAATTCAAAGCATTATAGCGATCTCCTCATGTCGGGATGAGTACTCGACCGCTACATGAAACTTATAGCGAGTGGTATCCGCGGTCCACATAAATGAGCGGCGGACGGGATGGTCCTATCGCGACATCGACGACCTCGCCAAAAAGCACCAGATGCGTGGCGATCGTCTTCACTTCAACCAGGCGGCAATCGAAAGCGGCAATGGAATTGACGAGGATCGGTGCACCGGTCGTAAGCCGCTTCCACTGCCCGAGCGCAAAGCGCAGGTCCATGTCGAGTTGGTCGCGGCCGGAGAAGGCATGGGCCAGCGCACGGTGCTCGTCGCCGAGCAGATTGAGCGCAAAACTGTCGCTGCGGGTGAAGATCTCGTTGCGCGGGTTGGCGCCGTTCAGGCAGACGAGTATCGTCGGCGGGCTATCGGAAACCGAGCAGGCCGCAGTCACGGTGACGCCACGCCGCTCGCTGCCATCAGCGGCGGTGATGATCTGCACGTGACCGGCCAGGCGGCTCATCGCGTCGCGATAACTGATAGGGTCCAGCCGGGTCTTCTCCAACACATCTTTCTCCGGGCGATGTCAGGCACATACATAGACGCTGGCGGAAAATATGAAACCCGCCGGAGGGAGAATCTTGCACATCTGCGGCGTGGCCGTGACGCGGATTGAACCTTCTTCGCCACGAACGGCATCTTTTCCTTTGACGCCGCGGGGCACATCCTTAAAACATGCGGCAACGACCGTGCCTCGCGTCTGACGCGAGCGGCACCGGAAGACGAAGCTGTGGTGGCTGGCCGTAGGATTTTGCCCCGGATCGGTTCGGTCGGGGGGAGCATACGGCAGCGGAGTAAGTGAATGCGTCGATCCATTGTCACCAGCCTTATCCTCGCCGGACTGGCGCAGGCGACACCGGCTTTGGCGGCCGGCATCAAGGTGGCGGTCGTGGCGCCGGTGGAAGGTCCGTTCGTGCCGCTCGGCAAGCAGATCATCGATGGCGCCGGCTTCAAGGCCGGTGATCGCGGCAGCGAGATCGTCGTCATTCCCGAGACCTGCGACGCGGCGGGTAACGAGACGCTGACCAAGGCATTGCTTGCCGCAGGCGCCGAGGCAGCCGTCGGCTTTCTCTGCACGGAAAGCCTCGATGCGACGCTTCCGGCGCTCACCGAGGCGGGCTTGCCCGCGATCACGCTCAGCGTGCGGTCCGATATCCTGATGGAAGACGCGCTCAAGAACAAATGGCCGCTCTTCCGCCTCGCGCCGAGTGGCAATGCCGAAGCTGCGGCGATCGTCGACGTGATTGTCAATCGCTGGAAGGACAAGCCGATCGCGCTCGTCGACGATGGCACGATCCACAGCCGGGAACTGGTCGAGGCCGTGCGCGCAGCACTCGCCGAAATCGGAATGACGCCGGTCTTCAGCGACACCTACCGGCCGGCGCAGGAGCAGCAGATCAACCTGGTGCGGCGCCTGGTGAAAAGTGGTGCCACTCATGTCTTCACCGGCGGCGACCGACAGGACACCGCCGTGATCGCCCGCGATGCGCTGGGCGAAGGCGCGAGCCTCACCTTGCTCGGCGGCGATGCCTTGAACGCGGCCGACTTGACCGTGCCGCTTGCCGATGGCGTGCTGGCGGTGACCCTGCCGGATGCGGCGCAATCGCCGGAAGGCAAACCCTTCGCCGACGAAATGCGGGCCGCCGGCATCGAGCCGGAAGGCTATGTGATGTCGGCATTTGCCGTCATGGCCTTGCTGGAGGAGGCCAAGGACCGGGCTGCTGAGGATGACAAGCCGCTGAGCGAAGCGATCGCCGGCAAGGGTCCCTACCCGACCGTTCTCGGCCTCACCGCATTCAATGCTCAGCACGAGCGCGCCGACAATCCCTACCGTTTGATGCAGTGGCAAGGCAGCCGTTTCGTGCCCGCGGCCGCTGAAGGAGCCACCCCATGATGCGCACCGGGCCGTTGAACCTGATCACCGATGTTGCAGGTCTGACGGTCGGCAACGCCGAAGACCATCGCCTGAAGTCGGGCGTCACCGCGATCGTCTGCGACCCGCCGGCAACGGCCGCGGTCCAGGTCCTGGGCGGTGCGCCGGGAACCCGGGAAACCGACCTGCTCGACCCGCACAATACGGTGCAGACGGTTGACGCGCTCGTGCTTTCCGGCGGTTCGGCCTTCGGGCTCGATGCCGCCTCCGGCGCCCAGGCAGCACTTCGGGAAATGGGCCGTGGCTTTGCCGTCGGACCGCACCGGATACCGATCGTGCCGACGGCGATCCTGTTCGACCTGATCAACGGTGGCGACAAGGATTGGGGGCGGTTCCCGCCCTATCGCGAACTCGGTTTCGAGGCTGTCCAGCGGGCCGCAACGACCTTTTCGACCGGCTCGGCAGGCGCCGGCACCGGCGCGCTGACCGCCACCTTGAAGGGCGGTCTCGGTTCGGCATCGACGGTTCTGCCGAACGGCATCACCATCGGTGCGCTTGTCGCCGTCAACGCGCTTGGATCCGCCACCGTCGGCGAGACCGGGCATTTCTGGTCCGCGCCCTTCGAGCTGGAGAGCGAATTCGGCGGGCTTGGCCTGCCTCATCCGTTGCCAGCCGATGCGGCCGATATCCGCATCAAGTTCCGCGACCGCCAGGCGGCCGTCGTCAACACGACGATCGCGGTCATCGCCACGGATGCGGTACTGACGAAGGCGGAGGCGAAGCGTCTGGCGATCGCTGCCCATGACGGTTTTTCCCGCGGGCTCTGGCCCGCGCACACGCCGCTCGATGGCGACCTGATCTTCGCGCTTGCGACCGGCGCCAGCGGCAAGACAGCGACGCTTGAGGATTTCATCGATCTCGGCGCGGTCGCCGCTTCGACCATGGCGCGCGCGATCGCCCGCGGTGTTCACGATGCGACGCCGGCCGAAAACGATCTCATGCCGTGCTGGTCTGAGCTTCGCTGACGCAGCTTTGATCGCAGGCATGTTGTTTGCCGGGCCTGGCGGTGCTATTCCCGCCGAAAACACGCTGGAGCGCGCCATGACCCATCCTATCCGCATTGCCCCGTCGATCCTGGCGGCCGATTTCTCCAAGCTCGGTCAGGAGGTTCGCGATGTCGTCGATGCTGGCGCGGACTGGATCCATCTCGATGTCATGGACGGTCATTTCGTGCCGAACATCACCTTCGGCCCGGATGTCATCAAGTCGCTGCGCCGCTACACCGATGCGACGTTCGACTGCCATCTGATGATTTCGCCCGCCGATCCGTTTGTGGAAGCTTTTGCCAAGGCCGGCTGCGATATCCTGACGGTCCATGCCGAAGCCGGTCCGCATCTTCACCGCTCGCTGCAGACCGTAAAGTCGCTCGGCAAGAAGGCTGGCGTCTCGCTCAATCCGGCAACGCCCGAGAGCGCGATCGAGTACGTGCTCGACGAGGTTGACCTCATCCTTGTCATGACCGTCAATCCGGGCTTCGGCGGGCAGAAATTCATCGATGCGACGGCGGAAAAGATCCGTCGTATCAAGGCGATGATCGGCGATCGGCCGATCGAGATCGAAGTCGACGGCGGCATTGCGCCCGAAACGGCGGCCACTGCCGCCGGCGCTGGCGCCAATGTCCTTGTCGCCGGTTCGGCGATCTTCAAGGGCCGCTCCGTCGAGGCCTATCGTGCTGCGATCGAGGCGATCCGTGCGCCCGCAAGAAAGGCCTATCGATGAGGCTACGCGCGGCACTTCCCGGCGTACTTTCGCTCGCTGCCGCGACAGTCGCATCGCCGACCCTCGCCGGCGACTATGCCGCGCTGCAGCCGATCGGCTTTTCGGCCGACGGCAATGTCTTTGCCTTCGAGGAATATGGCGTCCAGGACGGCTCCGGCTTTCCCTATTCGACCATCTATGTGATCGACACGCGCAATGACAGCTTCCTGCCGGGCGCACCGGTGCGTGCCGTCAGCCGCGAGGATGGCAGTCCGCTGTCGAAGGCGCGCCATGAAGCCCGTCGCCGCGCCGCCCCCCTGATCGACGCCTATCGGCTGGCCGACGCGCCCGGGCTGCTCGCGGCCTTCAATCCGATCACGGAAGCCAACACCAAGCCGCTGGCGCTCACCTACGATTCCTTTGCGGCTGACGAAGCCTTCCGCGAGACCTATTCGGTAACGCTTGAGGAAAAGACCTTCGAGCCGGAAGGCATCTGCAAGGATTTCCTGAAGGAGGCCAAGGGTTTTCGTCTGTCGATGACGATGAAGGCGCGCGCGCCGGCAAAAGACGTGCTTCAGGACGACAGCCGCATACCGGAAAGTCGCCGTTGCCCCACCGGCTACCAGATCGGCGGCGCCGTCACCCACCGGAACGACGATGGTTCGGAGACCCATGTGATCATGGTGCTCGTGAAATCTCTCGGCTTCGAAGGCACGACGGACGGACGCTGGATCGCGATCCCGACGCGGATCGCGAAATGAACGAGGCAGCCGCCAGCGTCGAAGCGAAAGCAGGGCGTGCGGCGGCTGGTGCCCGGAAACGGGCCCGCCTCGCCCGGTCCGTTCCGAGCGTGCCTTTGTTGCTCTTCGGCGCGCCTTTCTGGAGCGCGGCGATGACACTGTCGGCTTGGTTCGCGCTCTGGCTGTTTGAACGGGACGTGACCTTTCATCTGGCCGAGCTGCTGTGGCTCTTCGGGTCTGGTGCCCTTCTTGCCTGGCCGCCGTCGCTGTTTCTGGCCCGCTTCGCAGCGCTCGGACGCCGAGCGGAAACGCGTTTCGCTGCCTATCTCTTTTTCCTTTCGCTCGGCACGATCGGAGTGACGGCACTGCTCTTTGCGCTCGACTACCGAGAGTTCTATTCGCAATGGCACGCTCCGATCGGAACCCGGACCTGGTTCTTCCAGTTCGCTTTTACGACGCTCATCGCCTTCTACCAGTTTCTCGTGATGGGACTTCGCCTCTATTTGCCGATCGGCGGTGTTATACTCGTCGCCGTCAGCCTGTGGCTGGCAAGCGATCGCTTTGCGCAACGGCGTTGAGCTTCACGGCTATCTTTGCTAGAGGCACGGCCATCCTCCACTGACGACGAAAGCTTAAGCCCATGATCCCCCGTTACTCCCGACCGGAAATGGTGGCCATCTGGTCGCCGGAAACGAAATTCCGCATCTGGTTCGAGATCGAGGCCCACGCCTGCGATGCGCTTGCCGAAATCGGCGTGATCCCGAAGGATGCAGCCCGCACGATCTGGGAAAAGGGCGGCGCTGCCACCTTCGACGTCGCGCGCATCGACGAGATCGAGGCCGTCACCAAGCATGACGTCATCGCCTTCCTGACGCATCTTGCCGAATTCGTCGGCCCGGACAGCCGTTTCATCCACCAGGGCATGACCTCGTCTGACGTGCTGGATACCTGCTTCAACGTCCAGCTGGTGCGGGCGACGGATCTGCTGCTCGCCGACCTCGACAAGCTGCTCGAAGCCCTGAAGCGCCGCGCCGTCGAGCACAAGGACACGGTGACGATCGGCCGCTCGCACGGCATTCACGCCGAGCCGACCACTTTCGGGGTCAAGCTGGCACTCGCCTATGCCGAGTTCGACCGTTGCAAGCAGCGTCTCATCGCCGCGCGCGAGGAAGTTGCCACCTGCGCGATCTCGGGCGCCGTCGGCACCTTCGCCAACATCGACCCGCGCGTGGAGGAACACGTCGCCAAGGCGCTTGGCCTGAAGCCGGAACCGGTTTCCACCCAGGTCATCCCGCGTGACCGTCATGCGATGTATTTCGCCACCCTCGGCGTCATCGCCTCGTCGATCGAGCGCCTTGCCACCGAGATCCGCCATCTGCAGCGGACCGAGGTTCTCGAGGCGGAAGAGTATTTCTCGCCGGGCCAGAAGGGCTCGTCGGCGATGCCGCACAAGCGCAACCCGGTCCTGACCGAGAACCTCACGGGCCTTGCCCGCATGGTTCGCGCCTTCTCCATCCCCGCCATGGAAAACGTTGCCCTCTGGCATGAGCGCGACATCTCGCACTCCTCGGTCGAGCGCATGATCGGCCCCGATGCGACGGTGACGCTCGACTTCGCGCTGGCGCGTCTGACAGGCGTGATCGACAAGCTGCTCGTCTATCCCGAGAACATGACCAAGAACATGAACAAGTTCCGCGGGCTCGTGCATTCGCAGCGCGTGCTTCTGGCGCTGACGCAGGCCGGCGTGTCGCGTGAGGACGCGTACCGCCTGGTGCAGCGCAACGCCATGAAGGTCTGGGAACAGGGCAAGGACTTCCTCGAAGAGCTGCTCGCCGATGCGGAAGTTCGCGCCGCGCTGTCTGAAGAAGACATCCGCGAAAAGTTCGACCTCGGTTACCACACCAAGCACGTCGACACGATCTTCAAGCGTGTTTTCGGCTGAGTGCCCGCACTGAGCGGACGGCCGTAGGCCATTGGTTTTGTTGCCATGCCCGCATTTGGAGCACGCCGCTCGAATGCGGGCATTTCTGTTAGCAGGAAATTCACGCATTGCGTGCAAAATTCAGGGCCTGTCAATCCAGGTTCTGAGGATCACATGGCCTACAAGGACAGTGTCGAGCGGGCGACGCAGCGCACGCAAACGAAAATTACGGGAACGGTGACCGTCAAGTCCGGTTCCAGCAACGGTATCGTCAAGGACCTTTCGGCGGAGGGCATCTGCTTTCAGCTTCTCTTCGACATCGGCGCCAAGACGGGGCAGGAAGTGACGATCAGAAGCGAGGAGCTCGGCTTCCTGACCGGCATGGTCCGCTGGTATCGCGGCGACAAGATCGGCATCAAGCTCAACCTGTCGTCCAACACGGCGGCGCAGATCTCATCCTATTACAAGCACTTTCGCTAGAGCATCCTGCCTTCAAGTGGAATCACTTGCGGGCGGAAAGATGCTCTAGAATCAAAGTGCTGGAGCGTCCTTTGTGCGTTCGTATGAACGCACGGCGCTCTAGGCCCGGTTTCGCGCCGGCAGATGCGCCGAAAAACGCCGCACGTCGACCGACCTGCGGCGCTTTTCTCATTTGGCGATTGTGTCGTGCCGCACAATTACCGTGAACGGGCGCGCGGACCTGGCTCCACCATCTTGCGATAAAGGTGCCAGGTGGCGTGGCCGAAGATCGGCATGATGACCGCGAGGCCGACGAAGACCGGGATCGAGCCAATCACCAGACCGGCGGCGATGATGAAACCCCAGACGGCGACAGGCACCGGGTTGACGAGGGTTGCGCGGATGGAGGTCTCGACCGCGGACACGGCCCCGACGTCCCGATCGATCAGCAACGGGAACGACACGACGGACGTCGACAGCACGATGACTGCGAAGACGAAGCCGACGGCGTTGCCGACGAGGATGAGATTCCAGCCCTGCTCGGTGCTGACGACGCCGTTCCAGAAGGCGGCGATCGAAGCCGGCGGTGCCGTCCCGAAGATCTGCGCATAGAGCGCCTGCGCAACCAGCAGCCAGAGAATGAACACGACGAACAGCATGGCGGCGACGGCCATGATCGACGGCAGAGCCGGAGAGCGATGCAGACGAAGCGCATGCGGCCAGGAGTAGTCCATGCCGAGTTCTCGCCGTCGGCTGATTTCGTAAAGGCCGATCGCGGCGACAGGGCCGATCAGCGCGAAGCCGGAGGCAAGAGGATAAAGCAGCGGCAGCATGTTGGCGCCCGCGCTCCAGGTGATCAGAACGGCACCGGCTATCGGGTAGATCAGGCAAAGAAAGACGTAGTGCGACGGCTTTTCGCGAAAATCGTCAAATCCAAGGCGCAAGGCGTCGAACACATCCGCGACGCCGATCTTCTTTATTCCGGGATGGGCGACACTCGCGTCCGCTCCCGACAGGACATGGAATGTTGTCATGGCTCACACTCCTCAACGAACCAGAGCGGCCACGGAACAGCGATGCGGCGAAACCAAGCCGCACCATCCGCGACCGTCCGTTCGATTATACAGAAAATGCGACCGCTGTCGCCTGCCCCTCTTTCCGCCGAGAGGCGGCCGATTGACGGGCGAGACACCACGCCCGTCGCGCAGCTTTCATGCCCCCTGGCACGCCTTGATGGGCGAGCAATGCCGGAGGCCTTGACTTCGGCGTCTTTCAGCGCCACATCGCGGCCACCATGAAAGTATCCGACGCTCATATCCTCATCGTTCCAGGCTACACCAACTCCGGACCGGAGCACTGGCAGACCCGCTGGGAGCGCAAGATGTCGACCGCGCGCCGCGTCGAGCAGGCCGAGTGGTCAAAGCCCGTCCGCGAGGACTGGGTGGCCCGCATGGTCGAGGAGGTCAATGCGTCGGAAAAGCCGGTGGTCATCGTCGCTCATTCGCTCGGTGTCGCGACCGCCGTCCACGCCCTGCCCCATTTCCAGAAGCCGATTGCCGGCGCCTTCCTCGTGGCGCCGCCGGATGTTGCCAACCCGACGATCCGTCCGAAGCACCTGATGACCTTCGGCCCCTATCCCCGCGATCCTCTTCCCTTCCCGTCGCTGATGGTCGCCAGCCGCAACGATCCGTTCGGCTCCTATGAACACGCCGGCGAAATCGCCAACGCCTGGGGTTCGCTGCTCGTCGACGCCGGAGAATCCGGCCACATCAACACCGAGTCCGGCCATGGACCATGGCCGGAAGGAACGATGGTGTTTGCCCAGTTCCTGAGCCGGCTCAAACCCTGACGCGTCGCATCGGCTCGCTGACGCCTTATTAATCCGACGTTCATTGTCCGCGGTCATCATCGCCGGGCTCGACAATGCGACTCGTCTCCGTGATGGTGCGGAGCGCTGTCTGACCTTGATTTGCGGCCCCATTGACCGGCTCCTTCCGGTTGGTTGTCTGGCCGCAGATACTGGACATGGGAAGTGGCCGTAAACGAACGTCTCACCAAAGGTGCGTCTGGCGCACCGGGGCATCCGGATGCTCTGACTCAGGCCACCCTGGAACGGTTGCCGGCAGGCGCCGTCGTTGTCGATGGGCATGGACGGGTTCTCGCGGCCAACGCCCGCGCCGGCGAAGTGCTCGGTCGCGCACCGGGCCAGTTGCAACAGGCATTTCTGAGCGAATTCGTAGAGGACGAGGACCGACCCCGCCTGCCGCCGCGCGCCGCGTTGACGGTCGCAGAGACGATCCGTTTCCTTGGTCCCGACCGCTCCGTGCCGATGCTCGTTTCCTCGTCGCCGACGCGGTTCGGCGACAAGGCCGGCTCGCTGCTCCTGATGCTGCCGGCCGATGATTTCGTCAACGAGATCGCCCGACTGCGCAACGACGAGACCCGCTGGAAATATGCGCTCGACAGCGCGCTCGAAGGCGTCTGGGACCACGACTTCGAGACCGGCGACCTCTTCTACTCCGCCACCTGGAAGCGACTGCGTGGCCTGCCTGAGGACGCCGAGGTCGACGGTTCCCTTGAAACCTGGATTCAAAGCGTTCACCCGGACGACCATGCGCATGTGCGCGCCGCGATCGAGCGGCAGGATTCGGGCGCGGCCATCTTCAACAACTTCGAGTATCGCGAGCGCCATGCGGACGGTCACTGGATCTGGATCGAAAGCCGCGGCGCCTCGGTTGCCTACTGGCCGGATGGCAGGCCGAGCCGCATCATCGGCACGGACACCGACATCACCGCCCGCAAGGAGGCGGAGGCACGGCTCGAGGAGGTCTCGCGCCGGCTGCGGCTGGCGCTCGGCGTCTCGAAGATCGGCGTGTTCGACTTCAATCTCGACATCGAGCGCGACGACTGGGACGAGCGCATGTTCGAGATCTACGGTCTCGACCCGGGCGACGGGCCGCCCAGTTCCGAGACCTGGGAAAACTGCCTTCACCCAGGGGATCGCGACGCCGTCATCGCCAGGACCGAAGAAGGCATCGCCTCGGGAAAACCCTATAGCAACGCCTTCCGCATCGTGCGGCCGGACGGCTCCGTCCGCCACATCCGCTCGAATGCAGCGACCTATGTCGATCATCTGGGAACCCGCAAGCTCATCGGCGCCAACTGGGACGTCACCGAAGACATTGCGCTGCAGGAAGAGCTGCGCCAGGCCAAGGGCTCGGCGGAAGCCCGGAACCGCGAACTGGAGCAGGCGCGGATAAGGATCGAGTACAACGCGCTGCACGACTACCTGACTGACCTGCCGAACCGTCGTTATCTCGATCAGATGCTGACGGAGAACGTCGCCGTCAACGCGATCCTGCATATCGACCTCGACCGGTTCAAGCAGATCAACGACACGCTTGGCCATCAGGCCGGCGACGCGATGCTGACGCATGCGGCCGCCATCCTGCGCGCCCATGCCCGCCATGACGATTTCATCGCCCGTATCGGCGGCGACGAATTCGTCATCCTCTGCCGCCGGGACCGAGACCTGCCGCAACTGAGCGAGCTTGCCGAGCGGATCGTCCATGCCTTCCGTCGCCCTATCCCCTATGACGGCCAGCTCTGCCGACTGGGTGCGAGCATCGGCATTGCCTGGAAGGGGCAGGAGGACGTCGATGCAAAACAGCTGCTGATGAATGCCGACATCGCGCTCTATCGGGCAAAGAGCCTCGGACGTGACCGCGTCGAAGTGTTTTCCGAGCTCATTCAAACCCAGATCCTCAACGCCAAGCGCATCGGCGACGACATCCGCCAGGCGATCGAGGAAGGGCAGTTCACGGTCTACTACCAGCCGCAGTTCCATGCGCGCACGCTGGAGATAACCGGCGTCGAGGCTCTGGTGCGATGGAACCATCCCGAGCGCGGCATCCTCGCCCCCTTCCATTTCCTGAAAGTGGCCGAGGAGATCAACGTCCTGCCGGCAATCGACCGGAAGGTAGTCGAGATCGCCTATCGCGACTTTCAGTCCTGGCAGCGTGAGGGCCTGGGCGTGCCCAAGCTCTCGGTCAACATGTCCTCGCCGCGCCTGCGCGATCCGGGCCTCGTCGCCGACCTCAGCGACATGCGGATCCCGCCGGGTGTGCTTTCGCTCGAACTTCTGGAGTCGATCTTCCTCGATGACCTCGAGGACGAGATCGCCGAGACCATTTCGGCGCTCGGCGACCTCGGCATCGAAATCGAGATCGACGATTTCGGCACCGGACATGCATCGATCATCGGTCTGCTCAATCTCAATCCGGCCCGGCTCAAGATCGACCGGGCGCTCGTCGGCCCGATGACTGAAAGCGCAAAACAAGCGAAGCTGGTGCGGGCGATCATCGACATCGGCCATTCGCTCAACATCGCCGTCGTCGGCGAGGGCGTCGAGACCTGGGAACATGCGGCGATGCTGCGGGACCTCGGCTGCGACGTGCTTCAGGGCTACGCGCTCGCGCGGCCGATGGACCGCCTGGAGCTGGAGCAGCGATTGCGCCGCGGCTGGAAGCCGGTCTTCGGAGGGCCGGAGAAATAAGAAGCACAAACAAAAACCGCCCGTCCTGATGGACGGGCGGCGCTTCAATCGGTGGTGCAACAGCCTTTCGGCTTATTTGCTCTGAACCTGCTGGACCGCTTCGCCGAGCAGTTCGAGCATGCGCACGCGGATCTGCTCTTCGGTCTGGGCAACGCCCGCCGCGTCGAAATCCGCCTTGATCTTGCGCACGACGTCTTCGTGGCCGGCCTCTTCGAAATCGGCAGCCACCACTTCGCTGGCATAGGCGTCGGCGTCGGCCTTGCCGAGCAGGCCGGCGGCCCACAGGCCGAGCAGCTTGTTGCGACGCGCTTCAGCCTTGAACCTCAGCTCTTCGTCCATCGCAAACTTTGCTTCGAAGGCTTTTTCGCGATCCTGCATCGACGTCATCAATCAATCTCCCTGAGAATTCCATGCTGAAATCAGTTTATCGCCATAAATCAAAACGAAGGTCAAACTGCAATGCGAACTTTTCCGGTTTGATGACTTTCATGTTACCCTTCCGCCGTTCCTTGATCGCATTCCATCGCGGATGAGAACATCGCCGCGTCGTGCGGCTGCGGCAACCTCGGCGCACTTTGAGAGGACGCGCGGCGCCCTATGCAAATCAGGGGAACGGGAAGATACGCCGATTGTGAAATCGGTTCTTTTCGGCTATGGACCCCGAGAGATAGTCCACGCGCGTCCCGAGAGCGCCAACAACCACAGAGACAAAATTCATGAATCGTCGCCGCCGTATCTACGAGGGCAAGGCCAAGATCCTCTATGAGGGTCCGGAGCCGGGCACGCTCATCCAGTTTTTCAAGGACGACGCGACCGCTTTCAACAAGAAAAAGCATGACGTCATCGATGGCAAGGGCGTGCTGAACAACCGGATTTCCGAGTATATCTTCACGCACCTGAACCGCATCGGCATCCCGACGCACTTCATCCGCCGTCTCAACATGCGCGAGCAGTTGATCAAGGAAGTCGAGATCATCCCGCTCGAGATTGTCGTGCGCAACGTTGCCGCCGGCTCGCTCGCCAAGCGCCTCGGCATCGAGGAGGGCACGATCCTCCCCCGCTCGATCATCGAATTCTATTACAAGGCCGATGCGCTCGACGACCCGATGGTCTCCGAAGAGCACATCACCGCGTTTGGTTGGGCAAGCCCGCAGGAACTTGATGACGTCATGGCGCTCGCCATCCGCATCAACGATTTCCTGACCGGCCTGTTCCTCGGCGTCGGCATCCAGCTCGTCGACTTCAAAATCGAGTGCGGTCGCCTGTTCGAGGGCGACATGATGCGCATTATCCTCGCGGACGAAATTTCCCCGGACAGCTGCCGTCTGTGGGACATCGAGACCAAGGAAAAGCTGGACAAGGACCGCTTCCGCCGCGACCTCGGTGGTCTCGTCGAGGCCTACCAGGAAGTCGCCCGCCGTCTCGGCATCATGAACGAGAACGAACCGGTGCGTGGCACCGGTCCGGTTCTGGTAAAGTAACATCGGGGAAATCAAAGTGATCAAGGCACGTGTAACCGTGACGCTGAAGAACGGCGTTCTCGATCCGCAGGGTAAGGCAATCGAAGGTGCGCTCGGTGCGCTCGGCTTCGACGGCATCGGCCAGGTTCGTCAGGGCAAGGTCTTCGACCTGCAGATCGAATCGGCAGACAAGGCCAAGGCCGAGGAAGACTTGAAGGCCATGTGCGAAAAGCTGCTCGCCAACACGGTGATCGAGAACTACAGCATCTCGTTCGCCTGATCGGTCAGGCATGAAGATCGGTCCGCGTCTTCGGGCGCGGAACCAGCCTCTAAGAAACGACGAGCAGCGCACGCCCAATGGGAGTCGTGCTGCGATCGTCGCAAGTGGTGCCTGGCTCGTCGGGGTGCGGCATCAAGATTTGATCTCGCCGCTAACGGAGACAGAGATATGAAGTCAGCCGTCGTCCAGCTTCCGGGCCTCAATCGCGACCGCGACATGATCGCGGCCCTCACCAAGATTTCCGGCAAGGCGCCTGTCACCGTCTGGCAGACCGAGACCGAGATTCCGGATGTCGACCTGATCGTCATCCCCGGCGGCTTTTCCTATGGCGACTACCTGCGCTGCGGCGCGATCGCCGCGCGCATGCCGGTCATGCAGGCGATCAAGGCCAAGGCGGAAAAGGGCGTGAAGGTGCTCGGCGTCTGCAACGGCTTCCAGATCCTCGTCGAGGCCGGCCTGCTGCCGGGCGCGCTGATGCGCAACGCCTCGCTCAAGTTCGTCTGCCGTGAGGTCAAGCTTGAGGTCGTAAACGCCGACACCGACTTCACCCGCGCCTATTCCAAGGGCCAGGTGATCCGCTCGCCCGTCGCTCATCACGACGGCAACTACTTCGCCGACGCCGAGACGTTGAAGACGATCGAAGGCAATGGCCAGGTCGTCTTCCGCTACGCCGAAGGCACCAATCCGAACGGCTCGATGAACGACATCGCAGGTGTGATGAATGCGCAAGGCAACGTGCTCGGCATGATGCCGCATCCGGAAAACCTTATCGAAGCCGCGCATGGCGGTTCCGACGGCCGCGGCCTCTTTGCTTCTGCACTTGAAGTAATCGCCGCTTAACCATCCGCCTGATAGAAGGCATCCGACCCATCCCCGATTTGCGAGCGAGACCGTCGATGCCTTCATTTGTCCCTGCACGCCTGACCGGCCTTGCCTGCGCAACATTCGGTCTTGCGCTTCTGGCCTCGTGCCAGTCGCCGAAGCCGCCTGCACCGAGCCCGAACACGGCCGCGCTGCCGACCATGGAACGCGTGGCGCTCGGCGCCAACAGCTGCTGGTTCAAATCCGGCGATGCCGCATTCAAATCCTATCGCCTGGCGCCGGAACTCAATTCCTTCTCCGGCCGCCCGCGCATCCTGATCGTGCCGCGCAAGTCGCCGGAAGCGCGCCCCCTCGCCGTCGTTCAGGCCGAGGGCAATCCGGCCCGCCTGCAGGCCTTCGGACCGTTGATGAGCGAACCGACGGGAACGCGCATGGCTGCCGACATCAGGCGCTGGGCCGCCGGCGGACAGGGCTGCAAGTAAGACTTCGCTCAATTGCCGAATGTTTCCAAGGGCCGGCGCGATCCCCAAGGGTTACGCCGGCCCTTTTTCTATGCGCGGTCAGGGGCACAATACCGATCGGCTACCGCCAGAACGGCACCTGTGATTCCTGGCGCGCATCCTTTTCGCAAACGCCGATATCCTTGAGCTGCCAGTCGCTCATTTCGCCGAGCGCCAACCGACTGCGGCGCTTGGCCGCCAGTTCGCAATAGAGGCCCCACAGCCGCTTCAGCAGGCCTTCGCGTTCGTCCGAATAGTCGCCGCCCAGCAATGT
Source organism: Ensifer adhaerens (assembly GCF_002007205.1). GTDB lineage: Bacteria > Pseudomonadota > Alphaproteobacteria > Rhizobiales > Rhizobiaceae > Ensifer > Ensifer adhaerens_D. The sequence goes on along the minus strand of NZ_LAZS01000005.1, from coordinate 914,544 downwards.
GCTGGTGCACTCAATGGACTGTGCTTCCGAGCGGGACAAACAAATTGTATCCATTGTACTCATTGATAACCCCAATGCAGCGATTGTCATCGTTGTTATGGTGATAATTGACATATTTCCCGCTGTAATCTAGAGAATTGTCACTATGACAAATTGGCTCCCGGACATACAGCAGGGTCACGGTCCGCTTTACGCGCGGATTGCCGACCAGATCGAACACGCAATTGGCAACGGCGCCCTGCCCGTCGGTGCCAAGTTGCCACCGCAGCGCAACCTCGCCTACGATATCGGGGTGACAATCGGCACGATCGGCCGAGCCTACAACATTGTCCGCGAGCGCGGCCTGGTGAGCGGCGAAGTCGGGCGCGGAACCTATGTGCTAGACCACCCCGAAAGCCGGCCGCCGGAGCAGTCGGACCCGCTGACGACGTCCCTCGCCGGCACCCGGCCGCTGGTGGCGCCGGTCGGCAAGCTCCGGTTTGACAGCACTGCCGCGCCGGATATCGGCCAGGGAACGGTTTTGAGCGAAGTGCTGAGCGAAATCAGCCACGAGCACCATGCGGACATCGCAAGCTACGCGCGCAACTTCCCGGATCACTGGTTCGAGGCGGGCTGCCTGTGGCTGGCGCGCGGTGGCTTCCGCCCGAGGCCGGAAAACATCGTGCCGACGCTCGGCGCCCATGCGGCCGTCGTTGCCGTGATCGCCGCGGTGACGGCGCCCGGCGATCGTATCGCCTTCGAGACGCTGACCTATTCACAGGTCAGTCGCAGCGTCGGCCTGATCGGTCGCCGCACGACGATGGTCGAATCCGACGCCTTCGGCATGATCCCCGACGACTTCGAGCGCGTCTGCGCGCAGCAGCATCCGAAGCTCGCCTTCCTGATGCCGAGCGCGCAGAACCCGACAGTGGCGGTCATGCCGCTCGCCCGCCGCCAGGCGATCGCCGATATCGCCCGCAAATATGGCGTGTGGTTGGTCGAAGACGATCTCTACGGTGCCATGACCGGCGATCAGACGCCGCTGCTCGCCGAACTGGCCCCGGAACGCACCTTCCTGGTCGGCGGTCTTTCGAAGTCGGTCGCCGCCGGCGTTCGCGGCGGCTGGGTCGCCTGCCCTCCGAATTTCGGCCAACGCATCCGCATCGCCCACAAGATGGTCAGCGGCGGCCTACCCTTCATCCTGGCGGAACTTTGCGCCCGGCTGGTGCTTTCCGGTTCGGCTGCGGCCTTGCGCAGCCAGGGTATCGAGGAGGTTCGCGCCCGCGAGGCAATCGCGCGCGAAGTCTTCGAAGGCATCGAGTTCGCCTCCCATCCCTGCATTCCATTCCTCTGGATGAAGTTGCCGGACCCCTGGCTATCCGGCACTTTCAAGCAGGCCGCACTGCAGGAAGGCGTGCTCGTCGACGACGAGGATGAGTTCAAGGCCGGCCGCACCGATCATGTCTTCCACCGGATCCGCATCGGCTTTTCCTCGCCACCCCAGCGCGCCGAGGTAAGGGCCGGCTTCCAGACGCTGAAGCGGCTTCTCGACAGCGGACGAGCCGGCTACGACAGCTTCGAGTGACGATCGAAATCCACCGGGTGACTTTCGGGCAAGGTTGAGCAAGATACTGTTTTAGCAGTCTCAAGGATTCCGCATGCCGCTATCGCTCAGTCTTGCCCAGTCACGCCGCATCGCCTGCCTTCTTCTCATCACAACCACGCTGATCGCCGCACCCGCCTCGGCTGCGGAGCAGATCTTCGACGAAATGCGCTTTGGCGTAGCGACGTCGATCGCCAGTGGCGACAAGCAGGAGGACGGGGTCTTTCCGTCATTCACGGTCTACTTCGATCCGTTCGATGCCGATGGTGCAGCCGATCTTGGCGACAAGCTGCTGCGTCCGCGCGTCTATACCGGCGCAGCTGTGGCCACCTCGTCGAATGGCGTCAACCAGGCCTATGCCGGTTTGAGCTGGACCTTCGACATGACGCAGCGCCTCTTCGTGGAGTTCGGCGCGGGCGGCACGGTTCACGATGGCGATCTCGACGATCCCAACGGTTCCGGTCCGCAACTCGGCTGCCGCTTGCTCTTTCGCGAATACGCCGCCGCCGGCGTGCGCCTCGACGAGCATTGGAACGTTTCGGCGACTGTGGAACATGCGTCGCATGCCAATCTGTGCGACGGTCCCAACAACGGCCTGACACGCGCCGGCCTCGCGCTCGGCTACAAGTTCTAGGGCCGCGTCCTGCCGTAGCCTTCGGCAAAGTGCCGTAAGGGCGTCAACCGCTGTTGATCGCCCGTATTTTTCTGTCGCGCCGCGCCGCAGCATAGGCTAAAGAAGCCGCAAAGCGCCCCCTGTTTCTGTTGCGGTTCGCACGCGCCATATTCCTCTTTCGTGGATTGCGCGCCGCCCGAAGGATTTGACGGTCGACGATGACGATTTCCAACACCCGCCCCATCACCCCGGACCTCATCGCATCGCACGGGCTGAAGCCTGACGAATACGAGCGCATCCTCGGCCTGATCGGGCGCGAGCCGACCTTTACCGAGCTCGGCATCTTCTCCGCCATGTGGAACGAGCACTGCTCCTACAAGTCCTCGAAGAAATGGCTGCGCACGCTGCCGACCAAGGGCCCGCGCGTTATCCAGGGTCCGGGCGAAAACGCCGGCGTCGTCGACATCGATGACGGCGATTGCGTCGTCTTCAAGATGGAGAGCCACAACCACCCGTCCTATATCGAGCCCTACCAGGGCGCTGCCACCGGCGTCGGCGGCATCCTGCGCGACGTGTTCACCATGGGCGCGCGTCCGGTGGCGGCGATGAATGCGCTGCGCTTCGGCGCGCCGGATCACCCGAAGACCCGCCACCTCGTTTCCGGCGTCGTTGCCGGCGTCGGCGGTTACGGTAATTCCTTCGGTGTTCCGACCGTCGGCGGCGAGGTCGAGTTCGACGCCCGCTACAACGGCAACATCCTCGTCAATGCCTTTGCCGCCGGTCTCGCCAAGAGCGACGCCATCTTCTATTCCAAGGCCGAAGGCGTCGGCCTTCCGGTCGTCTATCTCGGCGCCAAGACCGGCCGCGATGGCGTCGGTGGCGCAACCATGGCGTCGGCCGAATTCGACGAGTCGATCGAAGAGAAGCGTCCGACCGTTCAGGTCGGCGACCCCTTCACCGAGAAGTGCCTGCTCGAAGCCTGCCTCGAGCTGATGACAACAGGCGCCGTCATCGCCATCCAGGACATGGGTGCAGCCGGCCTCACCTGCTCGGCCGTCGAAATGGGCGCCAAGGGCGACCTCGGCATCGAACTCAATCTCGACACCGTTCCGGTGCGCGAAGAGCGTATGACCGCTTACGAAATGATGCTGTCGGAGAGCCAGGAGCGCATGCTCATGGTGCTGGAGCCCGCCAAGGAAGAGGTCGCCAAGGCGATCTTCGTCAAGTGGGGCCTCGATTTCGCGATCGTCGGCAAGACCACCGACGACCTGCGCTTCCGCATCCTGCACCAGGGCGAGGAAGTCGCAAACCTGCCGATCAAGGAACTGGGCGACGAAGCTCCGGAATATGATCGTCCTTGGACGCCTGCCAAGACCGCGGCTCCGCTCGCGACCAACGACATCCCGGCTGTCGATGTCGCCGATGCGCTCGTCAAGCTCGTCGGTTCGGCCAACAATTCCTCGCGCCGCTGGGTCTACGAGCAGTACGACACACTGATCCAGGGCAATTCGCTGCAGCTTCCGGGCGGCGACGCTGGCGTTGTGCGCGTCGAGGGCCATGCTTCAAAGGCGCTTGCCTTCTCCTCCGACGTCACTCCGCGTTACGTAGAAGCCGATGCTTACGAAGGCGGCAAGCAGGCTGTTGCCGAATGCTGGCGCAACCTGACGGCAACCGGCGCACTGCCGCTGGCGGCCACCGACAACCTCAACTTCGGCAATCCGGAACGTCCTGAGATCATGAGCCAGCTGGTTCATGCCATCAAGGGCATCGGCGAGGCCTGCACCGCGCTCGATTTCCCGATCGTGTCGGGCAACGTCTCGCTCTACAACGAGACCAACGGCCAGGCGATCCTGCCGACCCCGACGATCGGCGGCGTCGGCCTGATCAAGGACTGGTCGAAGATGGCGCGCATCCGCTTTGCCGCGGAAGGCGAAACGATCCTGCTTGCCGGCGCACCGGCCGGTCTCGGTTCGCACATCGCCCAGTCGGTCTATATGCGTGACGTTCACGGCCGCACCGACGGCCCGGCGCCGCATGTCGATCTGGCGCATGAGCGCAAGGTCGGCGATTTCGTCCGCGGTCTCATCGTCGATGGTCTCGTGACCGCCGTTCACGACTGCTCGTCGGGCGGTCTCGCGCTCGCCGTTGCCGAAATGGCGATGGCATCGGGCATCGGCGCCTCGGTCGACGCCGTCGCCGGCCATGATCCGATCGCTACCTTCTACGGCGAAGACCAGGCCCGCTACGTCCTGACGGTCGCCGCCGGCGCGCTCGACGCGGTTGCCGATCGCGCAAAGGCCGCCGGCGTCTCGCTCCCTGTCATCGGCAAGACCGGCGGCGATGCCGTCAAGCTCGGCGATGCCAAGGCAGTTTCGGTCGCAGATCTGCGTTCGGCGCATGAGGGCTGGTTCCCCGAGTTCATGCAGGGCGATCTCGCCCCCGAGAACTAAGAACAAGCAACGGGAGCCGCGGTTGGCGGCTCCCGTTCCGCTTTTTTTCAAGCCGTGGCAAAGCCTTTGCAGGCGGACTTGAACGCATGCCGTTGATCGGCTCTGCCTTCCGCCGATTGGCTTCCCTCACCCAATTCAGCAATTGCGTTCCGCCCCTGAATCGTGGTTCCCTTGTTTCATGGACAACGTCGGCAGGCTGCTGACGTTGCAGAATAAAAAGGGAGTTGGCGTATCATGCCCATGACACCAGGCGACATCGAAGACATGATCAAGGCGGGGATTCCCGGAGCCAAGGTCACGATCCGCGATCTGGCCGGTGACGGCGACCACTATGCCGCCGAAGTCGTGGCCGAGGCGTTTCGTGGCAAGAGCCGCGTGCAGCAGCATCAGATGGTCTACAATGCCTTGAAGGGCAATATGGGCGGCGTGCTGCATGCGCTTGCCCTGCAGACGAGCGCGCCGGAGTAAGCAGGCCGTGGCTGACCTGATCAAGGAACTCGTCAGTGGCATCGTCGACAGCGCGCTGAAGGAAATTCTGCGGAAGACCGGCCTCAAGCGCACGACCACCAAGCGGACGAAGCGCCGGACGCGGCCGGCGGCCTCTGGCGGCGGCATCCTCGCGGATATCCTCGAAGCCGCGATCCGCAAGCCGGCGAAGAAGCAGGTCAGCCGGCGGAAAACCACGGCGGCGCGCAGCAAGACCCGGCGCCGCACGGCTTGAGTGGTATTAAAACCACATCTTGAGGCCCATCAATATTTGTTGCGATTGGGTGGTGAAAATCACCGATATGCATGCTATCTAAGGCCCAATCGATATCCGGCCCTTGAAGCCGGCGCAGGAAGGAAGACAGGATGAGCGGAATTCACGAATTCATCGACAACGAAGTCAAGACGAACGATGTGGTGCTCTTCATGAAGGGTACACCGCAGTTCCCGCAGTGTGGCTTCTCCGGTCAGGTGGTCCAGATTCTCGATTATATCGGCGTCGACTACAAGGGCATCAACGTGCTCGCCGACGCAGACCTGCGCCAGGGTATCAAAGACTACTCCAGCTGGCCGACGATCCCGCAGCTCTACGTGAAGGGCGAATTTGTCGGCGGTTGCGACATCGTGCGCGAGATGTTCCAGGCCGGCGAACTGCAGTCCCACCTTTCGGAGCAGGGTATCGCCGTCAAGGGCGCCGCCGCCTAACTCAAGGACGCCTTGTCCCGATCCATCGGAGAAGGCGGGCAACCGCCTTTTTTTGATTCGGACATCCGTCCGGATTTCGATTTTCGTTGTCTTTCCGAAGGCTTTGCGCGCTCAGTTCGCGCAATGACCGTTTGAATGTTTGTTGAAGCAGGCTTCTTTCCTGTAACGTTTCCGGCGTTCTGAAGCGAAGCCTGGGGCCGAGTTTTCGGCCTGTCATGAAGCAGTCGCGATCGTTCGGCATAAGCAGCAGCGGTTCCCCCTCCGGCCTTCCCGGCACGGAAATGCCCCCGTCGCTGCCGATCGATGCTCCCGTTTCATGCAGGCCCGGTCCATACGGTGCGGCTGCCCGGTCGCTCCTGCCTGACATCCCCATGCCGACCGGCAATTAAGCCAGCCGACATCCTTCTTTTTCCGGCGCCGTCCGGACCCAGACCTGTTTCGCTTGGCGCGCTGCGCGCCGCTAGGACTTTTGAAATGACAAGCACGACCAACGACGACGCCCTGCCCGGCCTCACGAAATTCCAGTTCATCGCGCTGATGGCGACGCTGATGGCGACGAACGCTATCTCGATCGACATCATGCTGCCGGGCCTTCAGGAAATCGGCGCAAGCCTCGGCGTCGTCGACGAGAACGAGCGGCAATACATCATTACCGCCTATCTGCTCGGCATGGGCGTGGCGCAGCTGTTCTTCGGTCCGCTGTCGGACCGCTTCGGGCGCAAGCCCCCGCTTGTCGCCGGCCTTGCCCTCTATGCCGTCTGTGCGGTCGCAATCGCCGTCGTGCCGACCTTCGGTCTCATGCTCGCCCTGCGCTTCATGCAGGGTGCTGGTGCGGCCGCGACACGCGTCATCACGATCTCGATCGTTCGCGACGTCTACGGCGGCCGGCAGATGGCCGAGGTGATGTCGCTTGTCATGATGGTGTTCATGATCGTGCCGGTCATCGCCCCGTCGATCGGCCAGCTCATCATCAGCTTTGCCGAATGGCACATGATCTTTGTCATCGTCGCGCTTTATGCCGTGATGAACATCGCCATCGTACTGTCGAAGCTCGGCGAAACGCTTGATCCGGCGCACCGCCGCGCCTTCACGCCGTCGGTGATCCTCAGCGGCTTCCGCATCGTGCTGACCAACCGGCTGTCGCTGCTTTATACGCTCGCGACCTCGGTTATCCTCGGCGCCCTGTTCGGCTTCATCAACTCGGCGCAGCAGGTGCTCGTCGGCGTTTACGATCTGGGCGTGTGGTTTCCGCTTGTCTTTGCGGCTTTCGCGAGTATGATGGCGGTTGCTTCCTTTACCAACTCCCGCCTCGTCCGCCGCTTCGGCATGCGGCCGCTGTCCCATGCGGCACTCTGCGGCTTTACGCTGGCAAGCTTCATCTGGATGTCGGCCTCTCTCTATGCGCCGCTGCCCTTCCCGGTCTTCGTGGTCCTCTATTGCGCTACGATGTTCCAGTTCGGGCTGATCGCGCCGAACTTCAACGCCATGGCCATGGAGCCGCTCGGCCACGTGGCCGGCACTGCCTCCTCGGTCCTCGGTTTCGTGCAAACGATCGGCGGGAGCGTGATCGGAGCCTTCATCGGCCAGTCCTTCGACGGCACGGCCACCCCGCTTGCCACCGGCTACTTCACCGTCGCGGCCATCGGCCTTGTTTTCGTTCTGATTGCCGAGCGCGGCAAGCTGTTCAAACCACACCATCAGCCGGCCGGCTGATCTCTACAGCGCCACGCGTCTCTGAAGACGCGTAAAGGTCGCTGTAGCGCTCTAAACTGTCGGCCAGTATTTCCAAAGATTGAATTTACGGGTTTTCCCAATGTCCACCATCACCAATCAATCCGAACATGTCGACGGCGTTTCCGGGGCTCAGCGCCTCAACATGGGCATCGTCGAGTTCATCATCACCATCGCCGTCATGACGGCGAGCGTCGCCATCGCCATCGACAGCATGCTTCCGGCGCTGCCGGCCATCGGCCAGTCCCTGAACGTTGCCAACACCAACGACAGCCAGCTGGTGATCGGCGTCTTCTTCCTCGGCTTCGGCATTTCGCAGATCTTCTTCGGCAGCCTCTCCGACGCCTTCGGCCGCCGCAAGGTGCTGCTCGGCGGCCTCGCCTTCTTCACCGTATCGATGTTTGCGGCCGCGCTTACGCAGAGCTTCGAGACGCTGCTCATCCTGCGCTTCGTTCAGGGCATCGGTGCGGCCGCCATCCGCATCACCACCATGGCGATCGTGCGCGACTGCTTCGGCGGTCGCGAGATGGCGCGCGTCATGTCCTATGTCATGATCGTCTTCATGATCGTGCCGATCGTGGCGCCCTCGATCGGCCAGCTCGTGATCCTCTATGCCAACTGGCACTGGATCTTCATCCTGATCGGCATCATCGGCGCGATCCTTTTCGCCTGGGCGTTCTCTCGCATGAAGGAGTCCCTGCCCCGCCAAGAGCGCATGCCGCTCTCCGTCGGCGCGGTCGCTTCGGGCTTCAAGACCGTTCTCACCAACCGCATCACCTGCGGCTACATGATCGGCATGACGCTGTTTACCGCCGTTATCTGCGCCTACATCGTCACCGTCCAGCAGATCTTCGGCGAGGTCTATGGCCTCGGTGACTGGCTGCCGATCGCCTTCGCGGGCACGGCAGGCGGCATTGCGGTTGCGAACTTCGCCAACGGCTTCTTCGTCCGTAGCTTCGGCATGCGCCGCATCTCGCACGTCTCGATGATCCTGTTCACGCTGCTCTCGATCGCGGGCTTCGTGATGTCGCTCTCGGGCACGCCGGCCTTCGTCGTCAGCTACCTGATGTTCTCGGTGCTGCTGATGTTCTTCGCAGTCATCGCGACGAACTTCACCGCGATCAGCCTGGAGCCGATGGGTCACCTCGCCGGTACCGCGACGGCGATCACCGGCTTCGTTTCGACGACCGGTGGCGCCTTGATCGGCGGGACTGTCGGCCAACTCTTCAACGGCACGCTGCAGCCGCTCTTCGGCGGTTTCGCCCTCTTCGGTGCTGTGACGATCCTGGCGACGCTCTGGGCCGAGAAGGGCAAGCTCTTCACCCATCCCGGCGACAAGGACGTCTCCATGGATCACGGTGGCGGGCACATGTAACTACAGCGCCGCGCGTCTCTTGAGACGCGCAAAGGTCGCTGTCGCACGTTCAGTCGCCGCATGACATGAAAAAGCCCGCCCGGAGCGATCCGGGCGGGCTTTTTGTTTGAGCACCGACTGTGGAGATCAGACCGTGAAGACCTCGCGGCGCAGCGTCTCCCAGCTTTCCTTGTCGGTCGCCAGCAGCAGGCCGCCATTGAGATGTGCCGGCAGATAGGGCGAACCGTCGAAGCGGGCGGCAAAGGCACCGGCTTCCTGCGAAATCAGCGTGCCGGCCAGGTGGTCCCAGGGCATGAGCTTCTGGTACATCAGGAAGTGGATGTGCCCGCCGGCAAGCATGCGGTATTCGTGCGCGGCGCAGCGATAGCTGGTGGCGATGCGGACCTTCGCCATGTTGGCCATGACCTCGCGCCGCGCTTCCTGCTTGTAGAACCCGGTCGAGGCGCCGCCGACCATGGCTTCGAGCGGCACGCCTGCGGTGACCGACAGGCGCTCCTGCGATCCATTCGGGCGGCACATCCAGGCGCCCGAGCCCTTCTCCGCGATCACCCAGTCATTGCCGAGCGGATCGTAGATGATGCCGGCAACCGTCTCGCCCTTTGCGACGACGCTCGCCATGACGCCGAAGAGCGGCACGCCGGCTGCAAAATTGAAGGTGCCGTCGATCGGATCGACGACGACAGCCAGGTCGGCATCGGCGAGTTTCTCAAGCAGTGCGGGATCGGCCGCAACCGATTCTTCGCCGACGAAAAGTGCGCCCGGTGCCACCTCTTCGATGCGCGCCCGGATCAACCGCTCCGCGGCTTCGTCACCTTCGGTCACCAGATCGATCGCTTCGGACTTCACCCTGACGTCGCCGTCGCCAAGATTGCGGAACCGCGGCAGGATCTCTTTGACGGCGGCTTCCTGCAGGAGATTGGCAAGGCCGGCGATGTCGACGGAATGGCTCATTCTTTGGGCTCCGGTGTGAGGGACTGGAAATCGAACAGCTTGGGATCGAGCAGATGCGACGGGTTCACGTGGCCGAGCGCGCGCAGCATCGTGTCCTTGCGGCCCGGCATGCGCCGCTCGATATCGGCAAGCATCGCCTTCATCGCATTGCGCTCGAGGCCGTCCTGCGAGCCGCAGAGATCGCAGGGGATGATCGGGAACTCCATGGCTGCCGCGAACTTGGCGAGATCGTCCTCGGCCGCATAGGCAAGCGGACGAAGCAGCATCAGGTCGCCCTCGTCGTTGAGGAGCTTTGCCGGCATCGAGGCGAGCCGGCCGCCATGGAAGAAGTTCATGAAGAAGGTTTCGAGAATATCCTCGCGGTGATGGCCGAGCACCAGCGCGTCGCAGCCCTCTTCGCGGGCGATGCGGTAGAGGTTGCCGCGGCGAAGCCGCGAACAGAGCGAGCAGTAGGTCGCGCCGGTCGGCACCTTCTCCTTCACGATCGAATAGGTATCGCGGTACTCGATGCGATGCTGCACGCCGATCGATGCCAGATATTCCGGCAGGATATGTTTCGGAAAGTTCGGCTGCCCTTGGTCGAGATTGCAGGCAATGAGCTCCACCGGCAGCAGCCCGCGCCATTTGAGGTCCATCAGGAGCGCCAGCAGGCTGTAGCTGTCCTTGCCGCCGGAAAGACCGATCAGCCAGCGCTTGGCGCCCTTCAGCATGCCGAAATCGTCCAGCGCCTGGCGGGTCTGACGCAACAGGCGCTTGCGCAGCTTGTTGAACGAGACGGAAGACGGCATGCGGTCGAAAAGCGGATGCGTGCCGGCATCGATAGAGACGTCATCGAACGCGGCTTCAACCGGATCGTGGGGCTGGCTCAACGGAAGGTCCATGGCGGGGATCCTGTACGGGCGGCGCGGGCGCAAGAGGCGCCGGCAAATCTTGGGCCAGCACTTGCCCGGTCCAGCTGACAAGATCAAGGGAAATCGGCCTGCGCGCGCCGCCTTTGGCTGCGTCACTCGGCCCTCTACGTGTTCGCAACCTGAGCCTCTTAGGAGCCGAACACCGACCAGCCGGTGCGCGCGGCAAGCATTTCGAGCGCCAGCGACCCGAGCAGCGAATTGCCGTTCTCGTTGAGGCCCGGCGACCAGACGGCGACCGAGGCCTTGCCGGGCGCCACCGCCATGATGCCGCCCCCGACGCCGCTTTTTCCCGGCAGGCCGACGCGGTAGGCAAAATCGCCCGAACCGTCATAGTGGCCGCAGGTCAGCATCAGCGCGTTGATGCGCCGCGCCCGCTGGCGCGAGACGACGTTGTGGCCGGTTAGCGGATTGCTGCCGCCGGCTGCCAGAAACAGCCCGGCCTTGGCAAGCTGGCTGCAGGTCATCGACAGCGCGCAGTGGTGGAAATAGACGCCGAGAACGTGGTCGACGGGATGGTCGAGCTTGCCGTAGGAGCGCATGAAATTGGCGAGCGCGAAGTTGCGGTAGCCGGTGGCGGTCTCCGAGCGCGCCACCTCGTGGTCGATGACGATCTGGTCGTCATCGGCGAGATAGCGGACGAACTGCACGATTTCGCCAATCAGTTCGCGCGGCGTATGACCGGCAAGGATCAGATCGCTGATGGTGATGGCGCCGGCATTGATGAAGGGGTTGCGCGGCTTGCCGCCCTCGTGCTCCAGCTGAACAATCGAGTTGAAGGCCGAGCCCGACGGCTCGCGACCGACCCGGTGCCAGATGTTCTCGCCGTGCTTGCCGAGTGCCAGCGTCAGCGTGAAGACCTTCGAGACGCTCTGGATGGAAAACGGCACTTCGGCATCGCCGACGCGAAAAATCTTGCCGTCGGTGGTGACGATCGCCATGCCGAAATGCTTGGCGTCGACTCGGGCAAGCTGCGGAATGTAGTCGGCGACCTTGCCCTGACCGAACCGTGGGCTCAGCTCCCGATGAATGTCGTCGATAATCGCCTGCAGATCCTGCGGCTTCTGCTCTTCGGGCATCGGGCTTCCCTCTTGGTCATCGCCTGCGGATCGAGGCGACGAAACGGCGCATGTTCGCTGGGGTCCGCGGTTGCGCGGATGCTGATCGGCACTGACAAAAAAACCGCCCGTTTCCGGGCGGTTTTCGATACGTCACAAGGCGTGAGCCCCGGATTAACGCGAGTAGAATTCGACGACCAGGTGCGGTTCCATGACGACGGCGTAAGGCACGTCGGAGAGAACCGGAACGCGGACGTAGGTCGCAACCATCTTGTTGTGGTCGGCTTCGATGTAGTCAGGAACGTCGCGCTCAGCGAGCTGAACCGATTCGAGAACGGTTACGAGCTGCTTGGACTTTTCCTTGACTTCGATGACGTCGCCCGGCTTGCAGCGGTAGGAACCGATGTTGACGCGGACGCCGTTGACCTTGACGTGGCCGTGGTTGACGAACTGACGGGCAGCAAAGACCGTCGGAACGAACTTGGCGCGGTAGACGATCGCGTCGAGGCGCGATTCGAGCAGACCGATCAGGTTTTCCGGGGTGTCACCCTTGCGGCGGGCAGCTTCAGCGAAGATCGCGCGGAACTGCTTCTCGCGGATGTCGCCGTAGTAGCCCTTGAGCTTCTGCTTGGCGCGCAGCTGTACACCGAAGTCCGAGAGCTTGGACTTGCGGCGCTGGCCGTGCTGGCCCGGGCCGTATTCGCGGCGGTTTACCGGGGACTTCGGACGGCCCCAGATGTTTTCGCCCATACGGCGGTCAATTTTGTACTTGGACGATTCGCGCTTGCTCATCGCATTTCCTTTCAAACAGTTACACCGGCCTGTTTCCAAACCGGATCAAGGAAACACGCCCTCCTCTGAACCCATTTTCTAAGGTTCTGACAGGTTTCTCACGATCACGCAGACGGAGAAGCCACGGGACATGTCAAATGAAACACCGGACATTTCTGCCCGGCGTTGGGGCGGCTTTAGTGGGTCCGGCCCCTGTTGTCAAACGAAATCGTGACAATCGGCATCGGCTCAGGCCGGATCAACGACCTCGACCCTCTCCAGCGAGACCAGCAGTTTGCGGAGCAGCCCTGCCAGTGCGGCGCGGTCCTCCTTGCTCAGGCTCTCCAGGTATTGCGCCTCGCTTTTCATATCCGCGCGAATCGCCGTTTCAGCAAGCGCTATTCCCTTCTCGGTCAATCCGACGACGCTGCTGCGGCCGTCCGACGCCGAGCGCTCACGCACGATCAGCCCTGCCTTCTGCAGCCGATCGAGCCGGTGGGTCAGCCCGCCCGACGAGATCATAAGCAGCGTATAGAGGTCTGTCGGCGTCAGCCGGTAAGGCGGTCCGGATCGTCGGAGCGTCGAGATCACGTCGAACTCGCCGCGGTCGAGGCCGAAGGAAGCGAAGGTCTCCTCGATCGACGGGCGCACCAAATTGGAAAGGCGATAGGCCCGCCCGAGGATCGTCATCGGCTCGGTATTCAGATCAGGCAGTTCGGCCGCCCACTGCGCCTGCAGCCGGTCGACATGGTCCCTCGCCTCGTTCTCGTTCGGCATCGCTTCACCTCGGTATCGGTCAATATATCTTGACGAGAAGATAGTTTTGGATATTATCTTCTCGTGAAGATAACTCATTGCAACCGGCCAGCCAAGCCGATGGAGGCGAGCATGTTTCATGTCATACCGCGTAGCGCGCAGAAGCCGAGCCCCAAGCGGACGATCCTGTTCGAAGGCGGGCAATATGGCACGCCGATTTCGCTCTTCCTGATGGATGCGGAGCCTGGCCAGGGGCCGGCGCTGCACGTTCATCCCTACCCGGAGACCTGGCTTATCCATTCCGGCGAGGCGGAATTCACGGTCGGCGAGCAAACGCTGATCGGCAAGGCAGGCGATATCATCGTCGTCGATCCCGGAACGCCGCACCGTTTCGTCAACTCGGGCACAGCCCGGCTGGAGATGACCTGCATCCACGCGTCGGATCACGTCATTCAAGAGTGGGTCTGAAACAGAGGACGACAGACCCCATCGCACGAATGCGCCGTTTCGTCATGGAAAGACCGAAATCAAAGCCGGCGGAGGCCAGCTCACTCCGCCGCAGCGGCGGACGGATCCATCACATCGGGCCCGTTGGCATCACCCGGAGCAGTTTCACTGCCGAGATCCGGGAAGGCAACGATGCGTTTTCCAGCGAAGTCGGCATGGATGACGATCAGCCCATGCTCCTCGAAGTAACCAAGCAGACGACGGGCCCGTCTTGCGGAATGGGTGCCATAGGCGCGCGCGATCATGGCGTCTGAAGGACACGGCAGGCCACGGACGGCGGCCTGCGCCATCATCAGGAACACGGCCTGAAGATCCTCGGTAACGCGGTCGGCAAGCCGCAAGGCCTGCGCCCAGGTTTCCGTTGCAGCGGTCTCCGCGTCGATGCCTGAGCGTGCGACCGCCATCTTGCGGCGGAAGGCGCTGAGCGACAGCGCTGCACCGGACGGCAGCCGGCGAATACGGCATCGCACCAGGAAATCCTGAAACAGTTCCGCGTCGGGGCGGAAGGCCGCCTCCGGATTGCTCAGGATTTCCGCAAAGACGCTGTCGAGCAGGCTCTCCTTCTCCTCGGCTGACAGCTCCGGCTGCGCCGGCCTTGCCTCGACCGGCGCGGCCGCTTCGGGTCGAGGACGCGACAGTTCGGCGAGGATGTCGGTCGTCGGGCGCGGCGGCGCGACGGCGCGCCGCATGATCGGCCGGGTCAGCTCGTCCGGATCCGGCGTGAAGATCAGGTCTTCGACATCCTGCGGCGCCTCGGGCAGCGGCATCAGCTTTGGGCTCGTCGAGCGGGCCGAGGTCTCGACCGTGCCGATCGTCACCTTGAGCGGCCGGCGCGACAGCGCCGGGCCAAGCGCCACGAAGGAACCGCGCTTCAGGTCGCGGAACATTTCCGCGGTGCGCCTGTCCATGCCGAGCAGATCGGCAGCGCGCAGCATGTCGATGTCGAGGAAGGTGCGGCCCATCAGGAAGTTTGAGGCTTCGGCCGCCACGTTCTTGGCAAGCTTCGCCAGCCGCTGCGTCGCGATCACCCCGGCAAGGCCGCGCTTACGACCGCGGCACATGAGGTTGGTCATGGCGCCGAGCGAAATCTTGCGCACCTCTTCGGTGACGTCGCCGGCGACCGACGGCGCAAACATCTGCGCTTCGTCGACGACGACGAGAACCGGGTACCAGAATTCGCGGTCCGCATCGAACATGGCGTTCAGGAACACGCCGGCATTGCGCATCTGCTGCTCGATATCGAGGCCTTCGAGCGACAGCACGCAGGAAACGCGGTGCTGGCGGATGCGATTGGCAATCCCGATCAGTTCCGCATCGGTCCGTTCACCCTCGACAACCACATGGCCGAACTTGTCGGCAAGCGTGACGAAATCCCCCTCGGGATCGATGATGCACTGCTGCACCCAGGGCGCCGATTGCTCCAGCAGTCGCCGCAACAGGTGCGACTTGCCCGAACCGGAATTGCCCTGCACCAGAAGACGGGTGGCCAGAAGCTCCTCGATATCGAGCGAGGCCGATGTCCCTTCGGACGTCGCTCCCATGTCGATGCCGACCTTCATGTCCACCTCTTCGTGCGAGAGCGGCCCTGATGACGAGGAACCACCCTATCTTTACGTTTTCACGCTCTTCCGGTTGCAGGACCGGTGCGTAGCTGTTCAATGCTTTAGATGATTCGCGATCGCGCGGAGACCGCCATTCGGGCTTCACCTAACACGGTTTTCCCGGAAAGCGTGGCGCCGCCTGAGAAAACCCACAGGGAATACGCGGCGGCGAATCGTGGAGAGCAAACCGCACGCCGTTCGTTGCAGGATAGAGTTGAAATTCTTGGGCATGCTGACTTTTGCGAGCGCACTCGTCCCCATATGAAGCGGAAGGGCAGCGATTTACCAGGGTCAGCAATGAGTCAGAGCGAAATCGAACGGCAGCTGGAGATGCACAATCTCGATCAGCGCATGCGCGATGCTTACAAGGAAGGGCAACCCGTCATCTCAAAGGCGCAAGCTGCGAATGCCGGCAACAAGAACTTCCTGCTCGCTTGCGCCTTGGTTTCCCTGATCGCCATATTATTGGCGATCCTCTTCTAGCCGATCGCTTCCGCCTGTCCGACGCGCCCATCAGCAGCGGCATTTGCTGTTACGGTCAGTCCGAAGCCCTGCATGAGCCGGCGCGTGGCAAAATCCGGTTTGCCTGACGTGAAGACCGCCGGGTCCTGACCGTTCAACGGCTCGAAACCGTTTGGCAACGGCACCAGCGAGCGCGCCCGCCGGGCGATCGCTTCGGCCGGATCCAGCCAATCGACCGGCCAGGGCGCCAGCCGGCGAAAGACGTTGGCCATGAAGGGATAATGCGTGCAGGCGAGCACGACGATGTCGGTCTTCCTGCCGTCCATCTCGACGAAGCATGGGGCGATCTCGGCCAGAACGGTCTCGTCGTCCAGCTTCTCGCCGCGAATATAGGCCTCAGCCATCTTGGCAAGGTTCTCCGAGCCGACGAGCCGCACGTGGCACTGGCTGGCGAAGGACTGAATGAGATCGCGCGTATAGGCGCGCTTGACCGTGCCAGGCGTCGCCAGAACCGAAACCAGCCCTGAACGTGTCCGCTCAGCCGCGGGCTTGATCGCCGGCACCGTGCCGACGAAGGTCATCTCAGGATAGGCTGCGCGCAGATCGGCGCCGACCAGCGTGAAGGCGGTGTTGCAGGCGATCACGCAGATTTCCGGATCGTGCTCGGACAGCAGCCGGCCGAAGAGTTCGATCACCCTCTCCTTCAGCGCCGCTTCTTCCCAGCCGCCATAGGGAAAGCCGGCATCGTCGGCGACGTAAATGAAGTGCCGCTCGGGCATCAGCACCCTCGCCTCGCGCAGCACGGTCAGACCGCCGATGCCGCTGTCGAAGACGAGGATGGGTTTCAGTTCACTCGCTGTCACCTTTGTCTCGCGCTTTCCTGCTGTGTTCACCCCTGCTGTGCTCACTTGGAGCGCCGGAGCCGCGCGGGTTTTCCCGCGTGAACCGGTCGAGCGAAGAAATGACGCCGCGCAGCACCTGGATTTCGGATTCGGTAAAGGACGGTCTGGTCAGAACCGCGCGCAGGTTCTCGACCAATTTCGGCTTTTTGTCGGCGGAACGGAAGTAGTTGCGCGCATCGAGTGCTTCCTCGACATGCTCGAACAGACCCTGCAGGTGTTCCTTCGTCGCCGGCCGCTGCTCGATCGCCTGGAACGAGGTCTGATCCTCAGACTCCATGCCGGTCTTCAGCCACTCATAGGACATCAGCAGCACGGCCTGCGCGAGATTGAGCGAGGCGAAAGCCGGATTGACCGGAAAGGTCACGATCTCGTCGGCAAGCGCCACTTCATCATTGGTGAGGCCGGTGCGCTCGCGCCCGAAGAGGATGCCCGTCTTCTCGCCGGTCTGGAACCGCTGGCGCAGCGTGCGCGCCGCGACGATCGGCGAACGCACCGGCTTGTAGCCATCGCGGTCGCGCGCCGTTGTCGCATAGACGAAGTTGAGGTCGGCGATCGCCTCCTCGACCGTGCCATAGAGCTTGGCAGCGTCGATCACGTGGTCGGCGCGGCTTGCGGCGGAGCGTGCCTTCTCGCTCGGCCAACCATCACGCGGATTGACAAGCCTCAACTCCGCCAGCCCGAAATTGGCCATCGCGCGGGCCACCATGCCGATGTTTTCGCCGAGCTGCGGATAGGCGAGAATGATCGCCGGTCCTTCCGCCAGAAGTTCGCGCTCGCTGTTCGTACCTGCCATTTCCTTAGCCTTCGCCTTTCGTTCGGCGCTTCCCTTGCACAAATGCGGCAGAAATTAAAGTCCACTACAAATGAAGGCGGTTGAGCGACACCCCGATCATCTCCAGACCCAGCTCGGCATCGTCCTTCGAGATCGGCAGATGGCGATCGACCGGCGCACCGATGCGGCCGACCTCGTAGAAGTAGGCCGACGCCTTGTCACGCACCGTCTGGACGAGCGCGAGATTGGCGTCGATGTCCGCCTTGAAATCGGTTCCTTCCAGCGCCGCATCCGTGCCGACACGCCGCGCGAAAACCCGTGCCCAGTAGGTGCAGGCCATGAAGATCGCCAGCGCCTGGCGCACATGACCGGGACGCGTCACCAACTGCCAGGGAAGCCCGAGCGGCTTTGCGGCGGCGGCTAGGTCACGATAGGCGCGGTCGAGCGCCTGCGAGCGGGTAATGAGCACCAGACCCGATGCCCCGTCCCGCGCCGCCTGCAGCAGGCCCTTGAGTTCGTCGCACCAGGTTGCGACGGCGGCATCGAGCGTCGTGCGGGTGCGCGTCGGAAACACGACGAAGGCGACCGCAGCACCGGCGATCGAGCCGATCATGGTTTCCTCCAGGCGCAGTTGCAGCAGATGCGGGCTCAGCACGCCCATCAGGCTATAGACCAGCGACAGAACGACGGAGATGAAGAAGGTCATCGTCGCATAGGAGACGGCGAGGAAATAGAAGGCGAGAAAGACGCAAAGTGCGCTGAGCGGCAGCACCAGGTAGATATTGCCGGCTACCAGCGTGCCGACGATGATACCGACCACAATGCCAAACAGGGTGCCGGCCGAGCGCTGCAGCGCCTTGACCGCCGTATCGCCGCGCGAGCGCGTGTTGGTGAAGACGAGAAACGCCGCAAGCACCGCCCAGAACCAACGCTCCCGCGACAGCATCAACCCGAACACCATGGCGATGCCCGAAGCGAGCGTGATCTGGATCGCCGCCTTTAAGGCGGGATCGTTCAGCGACGGCCTCCAGCGGGCGGCAACGCCGCTCAAGTGCAGTGGCGGCTCTTCCAGATCGGCCGGCGTCAGCTTTGCAAGCCTTCGGGCGAGCCTTTGCCGGACGTTGCGCAGCCAGAGCAGCGCCTTCACCGTTTCTTCGCGGCGCGGAGCGGCATCGCCGAGCCGCGCGATCTCCGCGTCGATCCGCTCGCCGTCGCGCGCCACCATCGCCTCCACCAGTGCCGGCGGCGGCATCGATTGGAAGCTGACGACCATCACGCTTTCGGCCGCAAGATGCAGGTCGAAGAGGTTGATGACGAGGTCGGAGGTCGTAAGGCCGGGCTGCGGTTCCGGCCGCCGGTTTTCCGTCGGAATGAAGCTTTCCGCCATCAGCACCGCTTCCTTCAGCCGCTCTTCGGCCGCATGCAGCTGACGACGATCGGCCGGTGACAGAACGGGCTTGCGGGCGATCTCCGCCAGTTGCAGCAGCATCTGGTCGACGCGACGCTGCACGCTTGCGGTTGCGCGCAGGAGGTCGCGATAGCGATCATCCGGCAACAGCCGCGTGCGGACGAGATGCGCGACGGTGGCCGAGACCGCCGCCCCGAAGAACAGGGCCGGCAACTGGTCGAGCGTTGGCCTCAGATAGGCGCCAGTGAAATAGGACATGAAGGCGAACATGCCGACGGCAAAACCTCGGGGGCCGAAGGAGCGGCCATAGACCGCGAGAAAGATGATCAGCAGGAAGACGACGTCGGAAACGTAGCGGTGATTCTCGAGAACCGAAGCAAGCCCGACCATCGAAACGCCGACGAGGACCGCGATGATGCGGGTGAGCCGCTGGCCGGCAATGGTGCGATCGCGCACCGCCAGTCCCCCTTCGATCGACAGCGACGCCGCAAGCCCGAAGGCGGCCGGCGGCAGCGGTGCGACGAGGTAATGAAACGCCATCAGCAGCAGGATGGAAACGACGATGGTCGCGGTGATGCGCGAGGCCTGCCGCAGGCGGGAGAAGGCCGGATCGTTGGCAAGAAGCCAATCGCGCATACGGGAACGAAGTGCCATCGGAAGCCTTTGCCTGTCCCGCGGCCGCCTGTGGACGCGCGCCGCCTTCGCCGGTTCTTCCTGCATAGCGGCAGATGCGATCTTTGCAAGGCCGGCGCGACGAAAGCAGGCGTCGAAAAGCGGTGGCGAAGAGCTGTCCGAGGTCCGTGTCCACCTCCATCCAAAGTTTCAGCCAAGCATGCTTTGCCTTGTCGGTTCTGAGTGCTATAGGGCACAGGATTTTTCAGAGAGGAAGGGACATCGCTCCCGCTGTCCCGCATAAGCTACGAGGCATATTCATGGCAAAGATCAAGGTCGCCAATCCGGTCGTCGAACTCGACGGCGATGAGATGACCCGCATCATCTGGCAGTTCATCAAGGACAAGCTGATCCATCCCTACCTCGACGTCGATCTGGAATATTACGACCTCAGCGTCGAAAACCGCGATGCTACTGAAGACCAGGTAACGATCGACGCCGCCAACGCGATCAAGAAGCACGGCGTCGGCGTCAAGTGCGCCACGATCACGCCGGATGAAGCCCGCGTCGAGGAGTTCAAGCTGAAGAAGATGTGGAAGTCGCCGAACGGCACGATCCGCAACATCCTCGGCGGCGTCATCTTCCGCGAGCCGATCATCTGCAAGAACGTTCCGCGCCTGGTTCCCGGCTGGACCAAGCCGATCATCGTCGGCCGTCACGCCTTCGGCGACCAGTACCGCGCCACCGACTTCAAGTTCCCGGGCAAGGGCAAGCTGACGATGAAGTTCGTCGGCGAGGACGGCAAGGAAATCGAATACGACGTGTTCGACGCTCCGTCGGCCGGTGTTGCCATGGGCATGTACAACCTGGACGATTCGATCACCGAATTCGCCCGCGCGTCGTTCAACTACGGCATCCAGCGCAAGGTTCCGGTCTACCTGTCGACCAAGAACACCATCCTCAAGGTCTATGACGGTCGCTTCAAGGACATCTTCCAGCAGGTCTTCGACGCCGAGTTCGCCGACAAGTTCAAGGAACTGAAGATCTGGTATGAACACCGCCTGATCGACGACATGGTCGCCTCGGCACTCAAGTGGTCCGGCGGCTACGTCTGGGCGTGCAAGAACTACGACGGCGACGTGCAGTCGGACATCGTTGCCCAGGGTTTTGGCTCGCTCGGCCTGATGACCTCGGTTCTGATGACGCCGGACGGCAAGACGGTCGAAGCCGAAGCCGCCCACGGCACGGTTACCCGCCACTACCGCCAGCACCAGAAGGGCGAGGAAACCTCGACCAACTCGATCGCCTCGATCTTCGCCTGGACCCGTGGTCTTGCCCACCGCGCCAAGCTCGACGGCAATGCCGAACTCGCAAAGTTCTCCGAAACCCTCGAGAAGGTCTGCGTCGACACCGTCGAAGCCGGCTTCATGACCAAGGACCTCGCGCTCCTCATCGGTCCCGACCAGCCCTGGCTCTCGACCACCGGCTTCCTCGACAAGATCGACGAGAACCTGCAGAAGGCCATGGCCGCCTGATAGGCTCCAGTCCCAGAGACAACGAAACCCGGCCTCGCGCCGGGTTTCTTTTTTGGACCAATCAAAATTCCGGAACGCGGATCGGCGCCGGACTGCAGCCGGTAGTCGCACGACCTCAAGGCGAGCGCGGCCATGCTACCGGCAGCTACTGCTAGAACATGTCGCGGCTGCTGCTGCGCGGATCGTCGCTGACGATATGCGGGTCGTAGATCCCACCTCTCGCGCTCCGGCGCCATGGCCGGGCCGGATCGACGGCGTCCCTGCCGATATCCGCCACGACGATCGATGGTCCATCCCCGCTGCATCGGACCGCCCATTGCCCGTCGGGCGAAACAATCCCTGAAGGAGCCGTCAGGCCGGGCTGCGCGAGAACCGCAAAACTCGCCCAATAGCGATTGATCGAAGCATGCCCCTGCACCTCGGCGGCAAAGGCAATGTCGTTCGCCAGAGCGCCGCCGGAGGTCGAGAACAGGACGCAATCGACGTTCAGCCGCTCGTATTCGCCGAAAATCTCGGGAAAGTGGCACTCGATGCCGAGCGCGCAGCCGAAGCGGACGCCGTCGACCTCGAACGTCAAAGGGAGCGTTCCGGGCGTGTACATGAACGAGACCTTGGTGTTCGACAGCATGCGCTCGTCGTAGCGCGTCGCGACCGCCCCCCTGTCGGAGATCACATAGAGGCTGTTGTGCGGACGATGTGGTTCGGTAAGCTTATGAACGGACCCGAGCACCGTCCAAAGACCAAGGTCCCGCGCCAGCGTCCGCGTGGCATCGAGCTCTTCGCGCAGCACCGCCCAATCGAACCGCCGCCAATCGGACGAGCCTATCTCGCGCGGACCGATCGCCGACATGATGCGCTTGTTCGGAAAGCATGTCGCCCCCTCCGGGAAATGCAGCACCCGCGCACCAGCCTGCCGCGCTTCCCGCATCAGGCGCCGGATTCCTTCGCCGGCAAGGCGAAGTGCCGCTGCGTCCCTGGGATCGTCGAAGTAGCCGGATTGCGCCACCGCCAGGCGCAGCGACCTTGGTTGCGGAGGCTCCGCTTCCACCGAAGCGTGGCGAAGATGCATGAGCGCGGTGGTGTAGGATTCGCCGGTCTTGGCGGCACGGGCGCGAACGCGCCGTTTGAAATTTCGGTTTTCAGTCATGAAAGGGCCTTTCGCGTCTCGGGCAAGTTCCCCAGCAACCGGACCCGAAACGGTGGGACCGAGCTTGCGACCCGAGACTGAAGTCCCTTTGCCCCCGTGAAAGGATCGCGCCGGGGACGATCTTTGGAGGTTCGGCGCAGGCCACGCCGAACCAAAGGTGCCGCCGAGCCGCTGATTCGTCAATTCCGGACCGGCGACTGGATATCAGTCACTTCAATGGCAAGTAGATCTCGCTCAGGAGCTCCGTCGGCGGGACTTCGCGGGGATTGTTGAGATATTTCTCGAACATCAGGCTGTCGCGGATCTCGCGACCCGACTGCGGCAGCCAGGTGCCGTAGAGCCATTGATACGCCTTCGGCATATCCGCGTAGGGGCCCTTGTGGCGCAGCACCGCGTAACGGCCGCCGTGGAGGTGCTGCGACGTCAAAGGAGTGTCCGCTGGCACCGGTTCGCGCGCGCTGACGCAGGCAAAGGAGCGCAGCTTGTCGGCCGGCACCAGTTCCGGGTCGTCGAGGTAGATGCCGATCATCTCCATCTCCGGCCGGAACAATTGCCGTGAAAACAACGTGCCGTAGAGCGTCTCGAACGCCCGTCCGATTTCCATATAGGAGCCGGTGTGGGCGACGCCGACGAGATCGAAGGCTTCGACGTCCTTGAGGGTAACTTCATACATGTCTGGAATTCCTTCCGTTGAAGCGGTTGCAAAGGCGACATGGCTCCCCTCCTTGCGATAGCGCGCCGGCGGCAGCCCGTATGCGGCCTTGAAGGTGCGGTTGAAGGATTGCAGATTGGGATAGCCAGAGCGCTGCGCGATCGCTTCGACAGGAAGATCGGTCTGGGCGAGATCGGCCGCGGCCCGCTGCAGACGCAGCCGCTTCACCGTCCCGGCCAAAGTCTCGCCATGGACCGCACGGTAGATCCGGTGCCAGTGGTGCGGCGACAGACAGGCAATCTCAGAGAGGCGATCGAGATCGAGATCGCCGTCGAGATGACCGTAGATGTAGTCGCTGACCCGGTGCAGGCGCCGTTCATAGGTCGCCCAGGCTACCCGCTCTTCCATGTCCAACCTTTCGTGCTTTGCTCACGGATCGGTAAACCATAGCTCAATTTGACAAATCCTGCGGAGTTGCGAGCGCGTGCTCCGACGGAGAATTGCGACTGCGGCGCGGAGGCTCTGTTCCTGGGGGCCGGTGATCCGGGCGGGCCATGACGTGCGCGGCCCGGCTCGGTTTGCGGGACCGCGACCGTGAAGCTGCGCCTCCGCATCCGATGCAAAAAAAAGGGCGCCACCACGGACGCCCTCTTCCTATTCTGCTGTCAATGGCAATCAGCCGGCGAGTGCCACGGCTACGGCCTCGATCGCTTCGGCTGCCTTGTCGCCATCCGGGCCGCCGGCCTGGGCCATGTCGGGACGGCCGCCGCCGCCCTTGCCGCCGAGAGCGGCGGAGGCAACGCGCACCAGATCGACGGCGCTGAGCTTCGAGGTCAGGTCGTCGGTGACGGCCACGACGGCGCTGGCCTTGCCGTCGCCGGAAACGCCGACGAAGGCGACGACGCCGGAGCCGAGGCTCTTCTTGCCGTCGTCGGCAAGGCTCTTCAGATCCTTCGGCTCGACGCCCGAGACGACCTTGCCGAGGAAACGCACGCCGGCGATATCGCGGGCGGCATCGGCCGAACCCGCTTCGCCGCCACCACCGAGTGCCAGCTTCTTCTTGGCCTCAGTCAGCTCGCGTTCCAGCTTGCGGCGCTCGTCGAGCAGCGCCTCGACGCGGCCGAGCACGTCGCCCGGCTGAACCTTCAGCGTGTTGGCAAGCGTCTTCACGCGCTCGTCCTGCTCGTTGAGGTAGGCGCGCGCGGCCTCGCCGGTCAGCGCCTCGAGGCGACGAACGCCGGCGCCGACGGCGCTTTCGGAAACGACACGGACGAGGCCGATGTCACCGGTGGCAGACACATGGGTGCCACCGCAGAGTTCGACGGAGTAGGCACGGTTGGCTTTGGAGCCGTGGATGCCGCGGCCCATCGAGACAACGCGAACCTCGTCGCCGTATTTCTCACCGAAGAGCGCCATCGCACCTTCGGCGATCGCGTCGTCGACGCTCATCAGGCGCGTGGTCACCGGCGTGTTCTGCACGATGATCTCGTTGGCCATTTCCTCGACGACCTTCAGTTCCTCCGCCGTCATCGGCTTGGGATGCGAAACGTCGAAGCGCAGGCGTTCCGGCGCCACCAGCGAACCCTTCTGGGCCACATGGGTGCCGAGCACTTCGCGCAGCGCCTCATGCAGGAGGTGGGTTGCCGAGTGGTTGGCGCGAAGGCGCGAACGGCGAGCGTGGTCGACATCGAGCTGGGCGGCGTCACCGGTCTTGACCGAACCTTCGGCGACGGTCGCGAAGTGGACGAACAGTCCCTCGCCGCGCTTCTGCGTGTCGGTCACGGTGAGCTTGCCACCTTCGGTCGTGATCGTGCCGGTGTCGCCCATCTGGCCGCCCGACTCGCCGTAGAACGGCGTCTGGTTGAGCACCACCTGCACCGTGTCGCCCTTGGCGGCGGTTGCTACGACAGCGCCATCGCGCACGATCGCCTGGATCACGCCTTCGGCGGTCTCGGTGTCATAGCCGAGGAAGTCGGTGGCGCCGTGCTTTTCCTTGAGCTCGAACCAGATGGTCTCGGTCGCGGCTTCGCCGGAACCGGCCCAGTTGGCGCGGGCTTCGGCCTTCTGGCGCTCCATGGCAACCGAGAAGGCGTCGGTGTCGACGGTGATGCCCTTGGCGCGCAGCGCGTCCTGGGTCAGGTCGAGCGGAAAACCGTAGGTGTCGTAGAGCTTGAAGGCGGTCTCGCCGTTGAACTGGTCGCCTTCCGACAGACCGGCCGAGGCGTCGGACAAGAGGTTCAGGCCGCGCTCCAGCGTCTTGCGGAAACGCGTTTCTTCAAGCTTCAGCGTCTCGGAGATCAGCGCTTCGGCGCGCACCAGTTCCGGATAGGCGCGGCCCATCTGGCCGACAAGCGCCGGCAAGAGCTTCCACATCAACGGATCCTGGGCGCCGAGCAGCTGGGCGTGACGCATGGCGCGGCGCATGATGCGGCGCAGAACGTAACCGCGGCCTTCGTTCGACGGCAGCACGCCGTCGGCAATCAGGAAGGCGGACGAACGCAGGTGGTCGGCAATGACGCGATGGCTGGCGCGACGGTCACCATCGGCCTTGACGCCGGTTGCCTCTTCCGAAGCGGCGATCAGCGCGCGGAACAGGTCGATGTCGTAGTTGTCGTGTTCGCCCTGAAGCACGGCTGCCAGGCGCTCGAGGCCCATGCCGGTGTCGATCGACGGACGCGGCAGGTTGACCCGCTCTTCCTTGGTGATCTGCTCGTACTGCATGAAGACGAGGTTCCAGATCTCGATGAAGCGGTCGCCGTCTTCGTCGGCCGAGCCCGGAGGTCCGCCCCAGATGTGGTCGCCGTGGTCGTAGAAGATTTCCGAGCACGGGCCGCAGGGGCCGGTATCGCCCATGGCCCAGAAATTGTCGCTGGTCGGGATGCGGATGATACGGTCGTCGGAGAAGCCGGCGATCTTCTTCCAGAGATCGAAGGCCTCATCGTCGGTGTGGTAGACCGTCACCAGCAGGCGTTTGGCGTCGAGGCCATATTCCTTGGTGATCAGGTTCCAGGCGAGCTCGATGGCGTTCTCCTTGAAGTAATCGCCGAAGGAGAAGTTGCCGAGCATCTCGAAGAAGGTGTGGTGGCGCGCGGTGTAGCCGACATTGTCGAGGTCGTTGTGCTTGCCGCCGGCGCGAACGCATTTCTGCGCCGTCACGGCCGTCGAATAGGGACGCTGCTCCAGACCGGTGAAGACGTTCTTGAACTGCACCATGCCGGCATTGGTGAACATCAATGTCGGGTCGTTGCGCGGCACCAACGGGCTCGACGACACGACCTCGTGACCGTTCCTGCGGAAATAGTCGAGAAAGGTCGACCGGATTTCATTCACGCCGCTCATCTTGCGTCCTATTCTTAAGCACCGATTCCGGCCTGGGTCCGGCCCACGCCGCGCCACTAAGCCATTGTCCCTAAACCCTGCGGCCACCCATGGCGACCGCACCCTCCAACGCGCTGGGTCGCCGGAACCAAAGGCTTTTATCGCTCACATATCCGACTGTCCAGACGCCAGCAAAAAACCGGCCGCCCATCGGACGACCGGTTTTTGGGTAACCTTAGTGGACCGAGCGGCTTATGCTTCCGGCGGCTCGTCACCGTCGTCCGCTTCCGGGCCGCCATTCTCAAGGAACCGGTCGGCGATCAGGCCGGCGTTCTGGCGCAGCGCCGTCTCGATCTCGCGCGCCAGATCCGGATTGTCGCGCAGGAACGTCTTGGCGTTCTCGCGGCCCTGGCCGAGACGCTGGCTGTTATAGGAGAACCAGGCGCCCGACTTTTCGACGATGCCGGCCTTGACGCCAAGGTCGACCAGCTCGCCGGTCTTCGACACGCCTTCGCCATACATGATGTCGAATTCGACCTGCTTGAAGGGAGGCGCCATCTTGTTCTTGACGACCTTGACGCGGGTCTGGTTGCCCACGACCTCTTCGCGCTCCTTGACCGAACCGATGCGGCGGATGTCGAGGCGGACCGAAGCGTAGAACTTCAGCGCGTTGCCGCCGGTGGTGGTTTCCGGCGAACCGAACATGACGCCGATCTTCATGCGGATCTGGTTGATGAAGATGACCATGCAGTTCGACTTGGAGATCGAAGCGGTCAGCTTGCGCAGCGCCTGGCTCATCAGGCGGGCCTGCATGCCCGGCAGGCTGTCGCCCATTTCGCCTTCGATTTCGGCGCGCGGCACGAGCGCTGCAACGGAGTCGACGACGAGAACGTCGATCGCGCCGGAGCGCACCAGCGTGTCGGTGATTTCGAGTGCCTGCTCGCCGGTGTCGGGCTGCGAGATCAGCAGGTTTTCGAGATCAACGCCGAGCTTGCGGGCATAGACCGGATCGAGTGCGTGTTCGGCGTCGACGAAGGCGCAGATGCCGCCCTTCTTCTGTGCTTCCGCGACGGTCTGCAGCGCCAGCGTCGTCTTGCCCGAGCTTTCCGGGCCGTAAATTTCAACGATGCGGCCCTTCGGCAGGCCGCCGATGCCGAGCGCGATGTCGAGGCTGAGAGAGCCGGTCGAAACCGTCTCGATCTCGATAATGCTGTCCTTCCCACCGAGCTTCATGATCGATCCCTTGCCGAACGACCGTTCGATCTGGGAAAGTGCCGCTTCAAGTGCCTTGCTTTTATCCACCGATTTGTCCTCTACGAGCCGCAAAGAGTTTTGTGCCATTTCGTCCACCTTTAGGTTATTGAAGCTACTGAGGCAATGAAGCCGCCGCAGGAGTTTTTGTACATGTTTTGTTCCGTATTTGCAAGGGCAGGACAATGCATTGAAAAACAACAACTATCTGACTTTCGTTCGATTCTTGTTCACGGATTGAAACCATAGGTTCTCAGGCGCGGGCCTTGCCCCTTCGGACCTGCCCGGCAAGGCTCGATCGATTCGCCCGCATCGAGGACACCCGCGGCATCGGGCAGTTGGGATTCGCGCCCCGAAATGGCAGGGAGCCAACAGAAATTCGGCCGACGGGCCAAGCAGAGGAACATTCATGACGCAAGCTGAGATCGCCGTTTTCGGTGGCGCGCATATCGACAGGCGCGGCCGCATAGCGGGAACGACAGCGCCCGGGTCCAGCAATCCGGGAACCTGGTTCGAAGAGGCAGGCGGCGGAGGCTTCAACGCCGCGCGCAACCTCGCGCGCCTCGGCCACAGCGTGCGCATGATCAGCACCCGCGGGGGTGATGCGGCCGGCGAGATGGTGACGGCAGCGGCAGCGGCTGCCGGGGTCATCGACAGTCCCCTCACCTTCCTCGACCGCCAGACGCCGAGCTACACGGCCATCCTCGAAAACGACGGCAATCTGGTGATCGCGCTTGCCGACATGGAACTCTACCGGCTGTTTTCGCCGCGGCAGTTGCAACGGCGCTCGTTGCGCGAGGTCGTCGCCACGAGCAGGCTCGTGCTGACCGATGCCAATCTGCCGGAAGAAACCATCGCGGCCCTCGCGCAGTCGGCGGCAAGCCAGGGCCACCTCGTCGCCGGCATTGCCGTTTCGCCCGCCAAGGTGGTTCGCTACCGGCCGTGCCTCTCGCACCTCTCGTTCCTGTTCATGAACGAATCCGAGGCCCGGGCGCTGACCGGCAAGGAGGCAGCCGAGGCGGAAGAGTGGCCATCGCTGCTGAGAGGCCTCGGCATCAACGGCGGCGTCGTGACCCGTGGCGGCCGGGCGGTTGTCGCCTTCGAGGGCGAAAGGACCTGCATCGTCGTGCCGCCGGCCCTGCCCGCACTTGCCGACGTCACAGGCGCCGGCGACGCGCTCGCCTCCGGCTTCCTCTCGGCCCGTCTCAGTGGCCATGGCATCGACGATTGCCTGCGGCACGGCATCGCAGCCGCGGGATTAACGTTGCGCTCTCCGCTGGCGGCATCCGAAGAGATGTCCGCGGCCAATCTCGAACAGGCGCTCGCTCTTGTGCCGGCGCCGCAAATGCTGTCATGACAGTTGCCAGCAGAACTCCCAAGGAAAGACCATGACCAAACCCGCTTCCCCCTTCCTGCCGATGGAATATTCCGACGAGGTCGCAGCCGCCAAGGCGCGTGGCGCGCCGATCGTGGCGCTGGAATCGACCATCATCACCCATGGCATGCCCTATCCGGGCAACCTGAACATGGCCCGCAGCGTCGAAGCGATCATCCGCGAACAGGGTGCCGTGCCGGCGACGATCGCCGTCATCCATGGCGTGCTGCATATCGGTCTTGACGACGCCAAGCTCGAAGAGCTGGCAAAGACGCAGGGCGCAATGAAGGTCTCGCGCGCCGATCTCGCCTTCGCGATCGCCGAGCGCCGCACCGGTGCGACCACCGTTGCCGCGACGATGATTGCGGCTGCCCGCGCCGGCATTCGCGTCTTTGCGACCGGCGGTATCGGTGGCGTGCATCGCGGCGCTGAACTCAGCTTCGACATCTCGGCCGACCTCGACGAACTCGCCCGCACCGGCGTCATCGTCGTCTGCGCCGGCGCCAAGGCGATCCTCGACATTCCGAAGACGCTCGAAGTGCTCGAAACCCGCGGCGTTCCGGTCGTCACCTATGACAGCGAAATCTTCCCGGCCTTCTGGTCGCGCGACAGCGGCCTGAAGAGCCCGCTGATGCTGAACAGCCCGGCGGCCATCGCCAACTTCCAGAAGATGCGCGAACTGCTCGGCGTCGAAGGCGGCATGCTGGTCGCCAATCCGGTTCCGGAGGCTGCCGAGATCCCGCGCGAGGAAATGGAGATCTACATCGCCCGCGCGCTCGACAACGCAGAGAACGACGAGATCACAGGCAAGGCCGTGACGCCCTACCTGCTCAGCAATCTCTTCGAAATGACCGAGGGCCGCAGCCTCGAAACCAACATCGCGCTGGTCGAGAACAATGCCCACCTTGCCGGCGAGATTGCCGTCGCGCTCAACGCGAAATAACATTCGGCTCTCGCAAGAGACGCAAAAGAAAAGCCCGGAGCGCAAGCCCCGGGCTTTTTTCATTGCTGATTCCTCTGGACCGTCGCAGTGCTCGAGGTCGCCGGAATCGTCTTCGACACGTCGACCGGAACGCACGACGGGTTTAGGAATCGAGCATCTCGCGCACGGAAACCGCTAGCTGCTTCAGCGAGAACGGCTTGGGCAGGAAGCCGAACTTGGCGTCCGCCGGCAGGTTGCGCGCAAACGCGTCCTCCGCATAACCGGATACGAAGATGAACTTCAGGTCCGGGTACTTCTTCCTGAGTTCGGTCAGAAGCGTCGGCCCGTCCATCTCCGGCATCACCACGTCGGAAACGACGATATCGACCGCTCCGTTGAGCTCGTCCATGATGTCGAGCGCCTCGACGCCGGAGCCGGCCTCGTAGACGGTGTAGCCGCGCGTTTCGAGCATGCGCTTGCCGCCCCGCCGCACGGCCTCCTCGTCCTCGACGAGCAGCACGACTGCCGAATCTCCGGTGAGATCGGTCGGCTCCTCGGTCTTGACCACGGGAGCCGCTATCGTCTGCACCACCGGCGCAGCGACGGTCCCGGTGCCTGCCTGCGCGGGCTCCTCGGGCGCAACCGGCACCTCGATATGGCGCGGCAAGAGGATGCGGAAGGTCGTGCCCTTGCCCACTTCCGATTCCGGATAGATGTAGCCGCCCGACTGCTTGACGATGCCATAGACCATCGACAGGCCGAGACCGGTGCCCTTGCCGACTTCCTTGGTCGTGAAGAAAGGCTCGAAGATTTTATCGAGGATTTCGGGCGCAATACCTGTTCCCTGGTCGGAAACTTCGACCATCACGAAGTCTTCGTCCGGCAGTTCACGGCGTCCGAAGGCCGAGACCTCCGCCGCCGGCAGGTTGCGCGTGCGAAGCGTGATCGTGCCGCCGCCGGGCATTGCGTCGCGCGCGTTGACCGCAAGGTTCAGGAGAACCTGTTCGAACTGGCCGAGATCGGTCCGGACCGGCCAGAGATCGCGGCCATAATCCACTTCGACCTTGACGTTGGTTCCGGTCATGCGGTCGACCAGCATGCGCAGGTCGCCGATGACGTCGGTCATGTTGAGAACCGTCGGTCGCATCGTCTGCTTGCGCGAAAACGCGAGCAGCTGCCGCACGAGCACGGCGGCGCGGTTGGCGTTGCGCTTGATCTCCATCAGGTCGGCAAAGCTCGGATCGGCCGGCCGGGCGGACAAAAGCAGGTGATCGGAGGACAGCAGGATCGCCGTCAGTACGTTGTTGAAGTCATGCGCGATGCCGCCGGCGAGCGTGCCCACGGCGTTCATCTTCTGCGTCTGCGCCATCTGGTTTTCGAGCGCCTTCTGCTCGGTGATCTCCAGCGCGTAGATGATTGCCGCTTCCTCCGGTGCCTGATCGGTCTGGTCGATCACGGCATTGACGTAGAAGCGGAAATGGCGCTCGCCATCGGTCGGGTGCAGGGCGTCGATCGGCGCGATGTCGCCCTGCCGGTCCTTGGCGGCCGCCAGCGCCTCGTGCAGGCGGCCCTTCTCGGTCGGATTCACGACGGTCTCGATCAGCGCGCCGCGCTCGACGTCGTCCTGCGAGACGAGACCCGAGAACAGCTTGAGGAACGGCGCGTTGGTCCGCAGGATCCGGCCGTTGCCGTCGACGGAGGCGATCGCCATCGGGGTATTGTTGAAGAAGCGGGTGAAGCGCATTGTGGCGCTCGATGCCGATTGCTCGTTATCCTCGCCGCCCTCGCGCGACATGACGATCGTGCGGCTTTCGCCGGGTGCCCCGTCCCGGGCCGAGGAAACACGGTGGATCATGCGCACCGGCAGGCTCTGGCCGTTCATCTTGCGCAGATCGAGGTCGAGCATCTTGGTCTTCTTGAGACCGGGTTCGGCCTGCACCGCCTGGACGAGCGTCAGCCCCTCGCCGGCCACCAGGTCGCCGATGCTGATCGAGCCGGGCTGGAACTTGGTGAGATCGATGCCGAGCCAATCGGCGAGCGTGGCATTGATATAGAAGATCTCGCCCTTGCGGCCGGCGGAGAAGAAGCCGGCCGGCGCGTGGTCGAGATAGTCGATCGCGTTCTGCAGCTCCTTGAAGAACCGTTCCTGGTCGTCGCGTTCGGCGGTGATGTCGGCGATCTGCCAGAGATAGAGCGGGTTGCGGTCGCTGTCTTCGAGCGGCAGCACGCGCGCCTTCAGCCGGAACCAATGGGCGCCGGAGCCACTGGAGGCGCCGGTCGCCAGCGGCTTCAGCAGGCGGAATTCCTCATGCCCCTCTTTGCCCTCGTGCAGGCCGTTGGTCAGCCGGTAGATCGCCTCCGTCGCCTCGCGGTTGCGCGACAGGATGGTTTCGAGCGACTGGATCCCGGCGGCATTTCTGGCGCCCGTCAGCGCGCCATAGGCAGCATTGGCATAGATGATCCGGCCCTTGCGGTCGGTGACGATCGTTCCGTCCTCATGCGCATCGAGAAAGGCGCGCGCCAGTTCGTCCGGGCGCGACTGCGGCATCACCTCGATGAAGCCGATGACGGAGGATACCAGGAAGAAGATGCCGACCATGGCGAGAACGCCGAGGATGCCGAGCACGATCTCGTTTTCCATCTGGTTCCGGAAGATCACGAAGGCGATGGCCGATACGGTAAGCACGATCGCGAGCAGCACGATCCGCAGCACGGTCCCCGGCCTGACGCCCCGGTCAACAACCGGCATCTGGTAGTCGCCTGACTGCCG
Organism: Ensifer adhaerens; assembly: GCF_002007205.1. GTDB lineage: Bacteria > Pseudomonadota > Alphaproteobacteria > Rhizobiales > Rhizobiaceae > Ensifer > Ensifer adhaerens_D. Next base: position 881,924 of record NZ_LAZS01000005.1, on the reverse strand, counting down.
CAATTTCGTCATCGGGTCCTCTTATGCGGCCGGCGCCGCGCGCGGGCGCGGCCCAGCCCTTCCGGCCGGCATCCGCTCAATCCGCCGGGCAAATCGGTCAATGCCGACGCGCCCTCGATCATTCGGACAAGAATCATCTTTAACAATCAGAGATAACAGCAAAAAGCACCTCTGCGGAAGCATTGCAGCCAATTCACAGGGAATGTCGGCGAAGTCCTTGTCCGAGCCCGAAAAAAGCCGTCAAATACTGCCACTCGAAGTGCAGAAGGAGTTCAGCCTATGATGGAAACGATCATCGCAGACAATGGCAGCCGGTTCGTCATCGCCGCTGCGGCCGTCGCGATTGGGCTTGTCTGCCTCGTGGCTGTGCTGTGGATCATGCGCAACCGTCCGTCCTCGCCGTTCATCCGCGGCGGCAAGAACCGCCAGCCGCGCCTTGCCGTGCTCGATGCTGCCGCCGTGGACACGCGGCGCCGTCTCGTGCTCGTGCGCCGCGACGATGTCGAGCATCTGATCATGATCGGCGGACCGACGGATATTGTCATCGAGAGCCGGATCGTCGCTCCCGGTGACGAGCGCCCTGCCGTCAGCGAACGCCCTGCCGTTATCGAACGCAAAGTCGCCGAACCGGCGACCGACAGCGCGCCGGCAGTCCGCGAACCCGCCCTGCAGCCCGCTCCGTCGATCCAATCCGAGCCTGTCGCCGTCACGGCGGTCCGCCCCATCGCGCGGAGCGAGGAACAGCCGATCGCCCGCGTCGAGCCGGCAGCGCCCATGCGCGTTGCCGCGGAACAACGCCCGGCAGCCGCACCTGCCCTTTCCGCGGAGCAGCGCCCCATGGCCCGGCCGGTTGCACAGCCGGCGCCCGAGGTCATCCCGTCCGCAACCGCGGTTGCGGCCCCCCAGGTGAACCTCGATGCGGCCGTAAGCCGTCCGACGGCCATGGCCCAGCCCGTGCAGCCGCAGCCCATTCAGATGCAGCCGACCCAGCTCCAGCGCCCAGCAGCCGTCATCCAGTCTCAGCCGGTGCCGACCGCCGGCCTCTCCGATTTTGAACGCCTGCTCGACGCCGAGATCAGCGGCGACCTGCAGCGCCTGGGTCCGGCGACGCCGGTCACTCCGGAGAACCGGGCGCCGACCCTTTCCGGCCGTCAGGAGCCGACACTGGGCGCGCCCGTCGCCGAAGGCGCTCACAAGGAGCCGACGATCGAAGAGGAGATGAACCGCATGCTCGCCGACATCTCCGCAGGGCGGAAGCCCTGATCGGCCTGACGTCGATCGTCAGGCATCGCAACAGCAGCGAGGCACGTTTTCTGAGCCCGGGCGTTGAAGCGAAGAGCCGTTTCACTGAGCCGTTTCACTTCTTTCCTCGGAAGAAATTCGGGACAATGAAAAAGGCGCGGTTTAACCCGCGCCTTTTTTCAGACTGTTACGATAGCCCGAAAGCTTACTCGTCCCGGTAGACCTTTTCCCGCCGCTCGTGGCGCTCCTGCGCCTCGATTGAGAGGGTTGCGATCGGACGGGCGTCCAGTCGCTTCAGGCCGATCGGCTCGCCTGTTTCTTCACAGTAGCCGTAGGTGCCTTCGTCGAGCCGCTGCAACGCCGCGTCGATCTTGGAGATCAACTTGCGCTGCCGGTCCCGGGCTCTGAGCTCGATTGCCCGATCAGTCTCGGAAGAAGCCCTGTCTGCGAGATCCGGATGATTGGCGCTCTCCTCTGCCAAGTGATCCAGTGTCTCGCGTGCCTCACGAAGGATGTCGTTTTTCCAAGCGTTCAACTTGGCCCGGAAGTACGCCCGGTGGTTGGCATTCATGAATTCATCGTCCTCGGACAGGACGAAGGTACTAAGATCGATCTTCTCACTCAACGCGATTCTCCTGAAGAACATCTCATTGCGGCGGTGTATAGACCTATGGAAGCCTTGATTCAAGCCTCGCAACAGACACTCAACCGTATTTTAATATTGCTGGCGTTTCAGGCTAACTGACGAATATTTCATCAAAATTACACATCGGATCTTGATTTCCGACTTCCTTCCACCGAAGCCGCCGCCTCTGCTCGCTGAAAAGTGACAATGATGTGTTTGCGCCATTTTATCGTCCATTTACGACCGCGGCAAAGCGCAGCACCGGCAGTCCCCGAAAAATTACGGCGGCCAGCTTGATCTTTATGGTGCGTACGGGGAAAGGTGACGGTCTGCCGGTCGACGTGAAAACCGGCAAAATTCTACCCTGTCGCTGCAACCGGCAGGCAACGCCGGAACCATTCGATGCAAGACAGCGCACCCAAGGCCCTCCGCCTCTACCTCCTGCGGCACGCGCGTTCCGGCTGGGCGCTGCCGGGGCAGCGCGATTTCGATCGGTCGCTGGACGACGTCGGCTATGTCGATGCGGAACGGCTTGCCCAGATCGCGGCAGACCGGGGCATCCGCCCCGATCGCATCCTTTGTTCGACAGCCGTGCGCTGCCGGGAGACGGCCGAGCCATTCTTCCGCACCGTCAGCGAAGAGCTGGATATCCGCTACATCGATGCGCTCTATTCCGGCCCGACGAGCGTCTATCTCGATCTCATCGACGCGCATAGGCACGTGAACGCGCTGATGCTCGTCGGCCACAACCCGATGATCGAACAATTGCTCTGCCGCCTGGTTGGAGACGATGCCGCCCGCGAGGCGCTTCCCGACGGCTATCCGCCGGCCGGTCTCGCGATTGTGGATCTGCCTGCGGCTGGCGACGTTGCCTCCGCCCGCCTGGTATCGCTGCTGTTGCCAACCTCATAGAGGCGCGCCGAAAGAAGAAATGCCGTGTGCGCGTTGCGGCGCCGGAATTAGTGCCTATATCGCGGAGGCAGCCCGCAATCGATCCTCATTCGGCGGGCTCGATGATGCGAACGACCCCGGGAAACACGCCGCAAGAAAGACCAAGACTTGGCGCCTAACCTGACCAGCTTCAAAGACGATGCGCTGATTGCGCTCGACAACCTCACCGATCGCGCCTCCGGCCTCGTCAATCCCTCGATCCGGCTTGGCGTCACCGGCCTTTCACGCTCGGGAAAGACCGTCTTCATCTCGTCGCTTGTGCACAATCTGCTGAACGGCGGGCGCTTGCCGGTGTTCGAACCGGTGCGCTCGGGCCGGGTCTCGAAGGTCAGGCTCGAGCCGCAGCCCGACGATGCCGTGCCGCGCTTCCAGTATGAGGATCATATCGCCGCCCTGGTGCGCGATCGCATCTGGCCGGACTCGACGCGCGCCATCTCGCAGCTGCGCATCACCCTTGAATATGAAAGCGCCAGCGGCTGGAACCGGCTGTTCTCACCGGGCCGCCTCTCGCTCGACATCGTCGATTATCCCGGCGAATGGCTGCTCGACCTGCCGCTGCTCGCGCAGGATTTCCGTCAGTTCAGCAACAATTCCGTGGCGCGCGCCCGTGCGCCTGGCCGTGCGAAGTTGTCAGCCGAATGGCTGACGCTCGCCTCCTCCGCCGGATCCACGGCGACCGCCGACGAAGGCAGCGCCCGCCGGCTCGCCGAGAGCTTCACCGGCTATCTCAGGGCATGCAAGGCGGACGAGCGCTCGCCCTCGACCCTGCCACCCGGGCGCTTCCTCATGCCGGGCGACCTCGAGGGCTCGCCGGCACTCACCTTCTCGCCGCTTCCGGATCTGCCCGAGGGCCGCGCGCCGAAGGGCTCGCTCTGGGCGATGATGGAGCGGCGCTACGAAGCCTATAAGAAGCATGTCGTGAGCCCGTTCTTCCGCGAGCATTTCGCGCGCCTCGACCGGCAGATCGTGCTGATCGACGCCCTGCAGGCGATCAACAACGGGCCGGAAGCGCTGCTCGATCTCGAACAGGCGCTGGCCGACGTGCTCGCCTGCTTCCGCCCCGGGACCAACAGCTGGCTCTCCTCCTTCCTGACCCGACGGATCGACAAGGTACTGATCGCCGCAACCAAGGCGGATCACCTGCATCACGAGAGCCACGACCGGCTGGAACGCATAGCCGCGCGCCTGGTCGATCGCGCCGCCGAGAGCATCGGATTGAGTGGCGCCGGCCTGGAGGTCATGGCGCTCGCATCGGTCCGGGCGACCCGCGAGGCAACCGTCAACCACGACGGCCATGCGCTGCCGGTCATCGTCGGCACGCCGATCGCCGGCGAGAAGATCAACGGTGAAATCTTCGACGGCGAAAAGAAAACAGCGATATTTCCCGGTGACTTGCCGGAAGATCCTGAAGTGCTCTTCAAGACGATGGAAACCCGGTCCGGCGCGACGACCTATATCGAAAGCCCTCATCCGCTGCCGGAGCTCAGCTTCGTTCGCTTCCGGCCCCCGCATCTTGAGGAAACCGGTGGCGGCCTGAAGCTGTCGGTACCGCATATCCGGCTTGACCGAGCCATGCAATTTCTGTTCGGAGACCGGCTCGCATGAGTGACGACAGCAACGGTCGCAACCGCCGCCCCGGCGCCTTTTCAGTTGGTGAGGAAAAGCCCCCTGAGGCCGGTCCGCAGGTACGCACGCGACGTGCGCCTGCAAGTTTCGACGACAATGTCGTGCTGACGCCCGATACGGAAGACCCGTTCCGCGAGACCACGCTTGCGGTCGAGGCCCTCGCTTTGCCCGAGGCAAGTCCCAGAAAGCGTCGCCTGTCGGTCGGCAAGATCGCGACCGGCGCGCTCGGCATCATCCTGTCGCTGGCTGCCGGCCTTTGGGTCGACCGCCTGCTTCGTGATCTCTTCGCGCGCGCCGATTGGCTCGGCTACACCGCCCTCGCCGTCGTGGCGATCGGGCTCCTGGCACTTCTGATCCTCGTTGCCCGCGAATTTTCGGGCCTGATGCAGCTCACCGCTATCCAGAAGCTGAAATCGGAAACGGAAGCGGCGGCGGCTTCGGCCAATGCGAAACCCGCGCGCGCGGCGCAGACGAAGCTCGTCCACCTCTTGGCCGGCAATCCGCGGACGGCGCGCGGACGCACGCGGCTGAAGGAGAGCGAAGGCGAGATCATCGACGGACCGCACGTGATCGAACTCACCGAACGCGAATTGCTGAGCCCGCTCGATCGCGAGGCGCGCCGCCTCATTCTCGCAGCCTCCAAGCGCGTGTCGATCGTCACGGCGGTCAGTCCGCGCGCGCTCGTCGACCTCGGCTATGTACTCTATGAATCCGCCCGCCTGATCCGCGCCATGGCCGAGCTTTACGGTGGGCGCCCCGGCACCCTCGGCCTCCTGCGGCTGATGCGCGACGTCATCGCTCATCTTGCCGTCACCGGCTCGATCGCTGCCGGCGACAGCCTGATCCAGCAGGTGCTTGGCCACGGGCTTGCTTCGAAACTCTCGGCCCGCCTGGGCGAAGGGGTCATCAACGGCCTGATGACGGCGCGCATCGGCATTGCCGCGATGGATCTCTGCCGCCCCATGCCGTTCCGCGCGCTGAAACGTCCCGGTATCGGCGACTTTCTCTCCGACCTCAGCCCCGGTGCCGGACGCGTCACCGGTGACAGCGGCGAGAAGTAGCGCGCTCGCACGGCACTAGAGCGCCGTGCGTTCATACGAACGCACAAAGGACGCTGTAGCACTCTGATTCTAGAGCATCTTTCCGCCCGCAAGTGATTCCACTTGAAGGCAGGATGCTCTAGATCCCCGCATACCAGTCGTAGCCGAGATCTTCCCAGTAACCACCGCCGCCACGCCCGAAGGGCGCGAGATCGGCAGTGATTTCGATCGCGCGGATGTATTTCGCCATCTTGTAACCCAGCTGGCGTTCGACCCGGACCCGCAGCGGTGCGCCGTTGGCAACCGGCAAAACTTCATCGTTCAAGCCGTAGGCGAGGATCGTCTGCGGATGGCGCGCATCGACCATGTCGATCGATTCGTAGTAGGCAACCGAACCGGCAAGCCCGAGCGGCATGCTGTCGAAGCAGTGGAAGACGACATAGAGCGCCTCGGGCTTCACCCGGGCTTCATCGAGGACACGAGAAAGGGCAACGCCGCTCCACTTGGCAATGCAGCTCCAGCCTTCGACGCAGTCATGCCGGGTGATCTGGGTGCGCGACGGCATGTTGCGAAGCTCTTCGAGTGTCAGGTGCAGCGGTCGCTCGACCAGGCCGGAAACATGAAGCCGATAACCGGCGAAATCGTCCTGCTTCAGCGCGAGATAGGTCGCATCACCCGGGTCGGTGGAGCCGTTCGGTCGTTGCGCCTGCCGGATCTCGCTCTCGGCAAATTCCGGCGCCAGCCGATCAGCCGGGACCAGCAGCCGCTGTGCTCGGTAAGTAAGGCTGTTGGCGGATGCGAGAAGGCGGCGCACAGGACTGTCGTTGACAATGAGGCCGTCGAGCGCGTCGCACCCGGCAAGCGGCAACGACGAGACCGTTGCCCCCGCCGCCGTCAGGAAGCGCCTGCGACTGAGGAGGAACGCGCTCATGTTCGTCCTCCCCGGTCCACCGAACGCCTGATGCTATAACGTCCTGTTATCATCGACCGCATCTCGTTGATCGGACCGGCGGCAAACACCATGGCGATGTGCACTGCGAAGAAGCCGAGGAGCAGAAGCATTACGACGAAGTGGATCGTGCGAGCCGTCTGCCTGCCGCCAAAGAGTTGAACCAGCCAGGGCCAGCCGGCGTCCATGCTCGGCGACATCGTCAGCCCGGTCATGATCATGAGCGGGAAAAAGACCAGAAGAACAATGGCGTAGGAGAGTTTCTGCAAGCTGTTGTAACGCCCGTCATGTTCGAAGCGAAACCGCAGATGCGCGACGAAGGCCGCGGGCAAGGCGCGGATATCGGCCAAACCGGGAAGAATGTCCCGCCGTAGGTGACCGTTGATCGCGCTCCCGACCAGCCAGACGGCGTAGACGGTCGCAAGGATCCAGGCGAAGAAGAAATGCACGACGCGGCCGGTGGCGAGGTCCTGGTAGGAGGGCACGGTCAACCAGGCCGGAAAGGCCCGATAGGCTCTCTCTTTTTCCGGCCCGCTGACGCCAAGGACACCGGTGGTGTCAAAGCTCAGCCCCAATACGGTCGTCAGGCCGCGAACCTCACCGCCTCTCTCGCGAACAGGGCTTATCGACAGGACGCTGTTATCGTAGGCAAAGCCCGATTGCTGCCCGACATAGAGCACCGGATGCGCGTTGAAGATCTGCAGGCCGCTGAGGAACAGAAAGAACAATGCACCGGCCCATCCCCAATGGGTAAGCCGCGTGGTCAACCGGTGCCGCGATATCACCGGGCTTGGCTGCGCCTCCGACGCCGTCGATTCGGAATCATGTGCCGTTGTCATGGGAAATCTCCCGTTTCCCATGGCTATACGTAGCGCGATTGGGGCAAGTTTCATGTCCCCGCACAATGCCTGCCGAAATCCGCCAACCCCCTGTATTTCCAAAGCCAAGAATGCTGTGGTCAATGCGATTTTCGGCCACAAAGAAGCCGCAACGCACACCGCGCAGAAACCGTCCATTAACCATTTGCGCGCAAATGTGGCTTTCAGTTTCGGACGTTGACCCATCAAGGATCGTTTATGTTCTCGCGCCCTTCTTTGATCGCTCGCGGCGCTGCCGCCTTCGCGCTTGCAGCCACCGTCGGCCTTGCGACACCGGCTTTCTCCGGCGCCAAGGACAAGGCCTTCTTCGAGAGGGTCTCAGGCCAGTGGAAGGGCCCGGGCGAGATCGTCGCGGGCAAGTACAAGGGCACCAAGTTCACCTGCGATCTCTCAGGTGAACCGGTCGCCGGCGACGATACCGGCATCAAGCTCGACGGCTTCTGCCGCGTCGGCGTGTTCAAGCAGCCGATGTCGGCACTGATCACCCAGAAGGGCAACACCTATACCGGCAAATTCCTCGACGGCGCCGACGGCAAGGGCCTCGATATCGTTTCCGGCAACGTCGCCAAGGACAAGGTGGTCGTCGGCATCAACCGCAAGAAGTTGAACGGCGCCATGATCGCGCGTCTCCAGGACGACCAGACGATGAACATCACCATCTCTGTCAAGGTCGAAGAGACGATGGTCCCCGTCATCGGCGTCAGCCTCAACCGCCAGATCGACACGATCGCCGTCGGTTCGATCAAGTAACGTCAAACGCCCGATCAAACGACAAAGCCCCGGCATCGACCGGGGCTTTGTCGTTTCGAGTACATTGCGAACATGAGGGGCTCGCTCAGCCTTTCGAGCGCCACCAGCCGGCATCCTCGTCGGCCACCTCAATTCCCGCGACATCCGCGTCACGCAACCAGGCTCCGACCGGACGCCCGCGTACCGTCATCCCCGACGCAAAGTCGGCAAGCGGCATCAGCACGAAGCCACGATCCGTCATTCTGGGATGCGGCACTTCCAGCCTTGTTTCCGCCTGCGCCACCCCTTCATAGGTCAGAACGTCGATATCGAGCGTGCGCGGTCCCCAGCGCTCGTCGCGCACCCGTTTCATCGAACGCTCTATGTCGAGGCAGGCGTCGAGCAGAGCCTCCGGCTTCAAGGTCGTCCTGACTTGAGCGCACGCGTTGAAGAACCATGCCTGGTCCGTCTTTCCCCACGGTGGCGTTCGATAGAGCCGCGACACGGCCTCGACAACGCAGTCTTTGCGCGCATCGAGCGCCTGGAGGGCTTCGCTCATCGCCTTGCGAGGATCGCCTAGATTGCCACCGAGGCCGAGCGTGGCGACGCGCCAGTCAGCCTCAGACGACATGCTCGACCGTCACTTCGACATAGTCGAGCACGCCCGGCACGGGCGCATTCGGCTTGCGGATGGAAACCTTGGCGCGCTTGATCTGCGGAAAGCGGACACAGAGGGTCTTTGCCACTTCCAGCGCCAGCGCCTCGATCAGATAGCGGCGCCGCCCGGTAACGATGCGCTCGATCTCCTGGAAGGCGATGCCGTAGTGCACGGTGTCTTCGATCGAGTCGTCGACCAGCGCCGTTCCCTGCTCCACCTCCAGTTCGGCGTCGACGAAGAAGCGCTGCCCGAGCAGTTCCTCCTCGTCGAAGACGCCATGACGGGCGAAGAAGGCACAGTTCTTGAGAGTGATGATGTAGGTCGGGCTCATGCTTCTCCGTCCCGTCGATTGTTTCTGGATCGCGATGATTTTTCGTCCGATCGACCCAAATCATGACCGTGATCATTTTTGTTGGAGCGGACTGCGGGCAAAACGGTGCGCACCTTGCTCACCCCGCTCTGGCACTGAGCATAGCATCCGCCACTGCCAGCGCATCCTTGCTGTTTGCGACATCGTGTACGCGGAAAATCGCAGCACCGGCAACGCGCAGCAGCGCCGTCGTCGCGGCCGTCGCCACATCCCGGTCGGCAGCCTCGCGGCCACTGATCGCCCCGACGAAGCGCTTGCGCGATGTTCCGACGAGGAACGGCAACTCGAAGCGGTGCAACTCGCCGAACCGCGCCATCAGCTCCAGGTTTTCGTCGGTATCCTTGGCAAAACCGAAGCCCGGGTCGAGCACGATGCGATCCCGCTCCACGCCGGCCGCCCGGGCGATCTCCAGCGAACGCTCAAGGAAATGAAACTGATCGGCGACCACGTCGGGCAGTTTGTCCCGATCCCGGCCGGTATGCATGATGCACAACCCGGCCCCGGTGGCTGCGGCCACAGCGGCGATGTCCGGTTCGCGCTGCAGGCCATGCACGTCATTGACGATATGCGCGCCGGCCTCCACTGCCATGCGGGCGGTTGATGCTCTGTATGTGTCGACCGAGATCACTGCATCGGTATCGCGCGAAAGCGCCGAGATCACCGGCAGGATGCGCGCCTGTTCTTCCTCGGCGCTGACGGGGGCTGCGTCCGGTCGCGTGGATTCCCCACCGATGTCGAGGATCAAAGCGCCTTCCTCCAGACAACGCACGCCCTGTGCTGCCGCGGCAACGGCGTCGATGAAACGGCCGCCATCGGAAAAAGAATCCGGGGTAACATTGACGATCGCCATCAAAACGCCACGCGGGCCGAGTTCGAGGCTGCGCCCATGCGCAAGCTTCCAGCTAAATTTCTGAAATGGATTGTAAGTCATTTTCCCTCACGATCCGCATACGGCCGGGAGCTATCGTTTTGCTGTTGCACCGGCGCTGGCTATGCCCCAAGCTTGATTGAAGTTCAACCGAAGAGAACCACGCATTGATGTCCCGAGTACGCGTCCCGTTCAAAGTCGTCCTTCTGACCCTCCTGGTTGCCACCCCGCTCGGTGCAGCCTCGGGTGAAACCGTCGTCAACAAAAGTTTTTCGTATTTTTCGATCGGTGGCAGAACGGCTGAAGAACTGGACAAGGCATTGTCGGCAAGCGGACCGCTGATGAAGTCGACTGGCGCCCGCCACCCGGGTGCCACCCGCATCAAGTTCGGCGGCTCGATCACCTATGTCAGCCGCAACGGACGCTGCGCCGTCGGCTCGGCGCGCGTCACCCTCAACACGCGCATCATTCTGCCGCGCTGGAAGTACCGCCGCCAGGCCGGCCGCGACCTGGCTCTCGTCTGGGACACGCTGTCGAGCGACATCAAGCGCCACGAGGAGCGCCACGCGGAAATCGCCCGCAATCACGCCCGCCGCATGGAAAAGATGTTCCTCGCGCTGAAGCCGCAGGACACTTGTGAAGAGATGCAGGCAAGCGTCGCCCGCGTAAGCGCGACCGCAATCGAGGCCCATGACAAGGATCAGGCCCGCTTCGACCGCACCGAGGCCGCCAACTTCGACAAGCGCATGATCCGGCTGCTGCAATACCGCTTGGAAACGCTCAAGAAAGCGCAACAGTAGGTAGCAACGCCGACGCCCTGAAGAAGAGCCTGACTATAGTCCTGGCCCGGCATATTTCGGCGGCAATACCCACAGTATTTTATTGGTGAAATATAACGATGGCTGCCGGCCAGCGACTCATCTATATTCAAACCATGGAAAGAGGGGCCGGGACAAAGACTAGCCCCACGAAGAGAATAGATTAAGCGCGACGCGGTCGCGGCGCGATAAGCTTAGATGTTGCCTTTACTTTGAATTGCGCAACGTTGTTCACTTGAAAAGAAAAAGAAGAAATCGAACAGCGGAGCCGGAATGGGTTCTCCTGGCGTGTCTTGGTGCAGCAGATGTTCCCTCCCTCATCTGTATGCGATGCGCCCTCCTCGCCTCGCTTGTCCAACGACCGGCGAGGCGCTTTTTTTGCGGGGATCTCAGAAGCAAGGCGTATGAGGCAGGCGCGGCGTTAGGCCTGACGCTCCGGCACGTGGACGACGAGACCGTCGAGTGCATCGCTCATCTTGATCTGACAGGAAAGCCGCGACGTCGGCCGCACGTCGTAGGCAAAGTCCAGCATGTCTTCTTCCATGGCTTCCGGGGCGCCGACGGTCGCCGCCCAGGCATCGTCGACATAGACATGACAGGTGGCACAGGCGCAGGCCCCGCCGCATTCGGCTTCAATACCGGGAACCGAATTGCGCACGGCGTTTTCCATGACCGTCGAGCCGTTCTCGACATTAAGTTCATGGCGCGCGCCATCAAAGGCAACGATGTTAAGTTTTGTCATGTCTCTTTCCGGAATGAACTGTTGGATTGGCCGGGCGCAAGGCCTTTTGAGAAGGAACGCCGCGGGCGCAAATTCAGGGAAAGTTCTTCCAACAAATCGGCCGGCCAGTCAACAACGGCCATCATTCCGTGCATCGCTGCGGCCGCGACCACCGTGGGCGCGATGCCTTGCTGTAGGAAGCGGGGATCGATCGGCGGATCGGGGCCGGCATGGCCCCCATCCATCCTTGAGCCTTAGCGGCAGAGCTTCAGAATGAAGAGTTCGGCTTCGAGTACGGCGTCTGCGAGCCTGTCGCAGAACGAGGCTTCGGCCGGATTGTGTTCGATCGCACCGGCGACGCTCGCGACATCCACTGCACCAACCGCGAGGGCTGCGCCCTTCAGCCGGTGGGCGGCCTGGGCGCGCACGATGCCCTCGCCCTCGACGATCTCCTTCAAGACCTGGCGCGCCTGGCGCGCAAAGAGTTGCAGCACTTCGATTTCGAGCGCCTTGTCACCCATCGTCTGAACGGCGAGATGCGCAAAGTCGATCGGCTTTTTGCCTGACGCAGAAGAGTTTCCCGGACTATCCGGGGCTTCAAAGGCAATCCTGAGGGCCGCCATGAGCCAATTTCCCTATTGTTTGTTTGATGTTGGTCTGTTTCCGGCATCGCTTCACAAGGAGCGATGCCGCCGCCCGCACTATCAAGACTTCCATCTTCGGCGGGCCGCGGCACCTATTGGCTTAAAACCGGGCGCAATATAGGCAGGATTCTGGGGAAATGGTTAACGTCCGTTAAACTCCCTGATTTCCTTATCTTTTCGGGCTTTTAGGCCCCTATCCCATTAAGATTTCATTAGGATTTTAATCAACCCCGAGCGCTCTTAATTGTAAGAACCCAGCTAATGTGTCACTACGATACGCTTAGGAACGGCCCCGCGTACGAAAATGGCAACCGTTCCGGTGGATAAGCTCGACGCGTGGTCCCTTTCGGCCACAAATGCGACTATCCGTCGAGGCAATGCAGTGGGTGATCAGTAGGGTATTGCGTAGATCCGATGCGCGTATCTTGCCGTCACCGCCCATGAGGAAGACGCCCTGCCCGGTTCGGGCCAAAGGCTGGTTTCCCATTCTGGGCAAAAGGTAATGAGGCGTATCCCTATGGCGACGAAAAAGAGCAATGAGTCGATCGACGAAAAGGCGTTCCAGGCTCTGGAAGCGGCCCTGAAGATTGATTTCGACGAGCTTGCATCGAGCCCGAATGACAAGACTTCCTTGGATGATCCGGAGGAAAATGTGTCTCAGCCCACCAATCAGGCGGCGACGCCCGATCAGAACAAGAAAGCACGGCCTCAGCCGGAACAGTCCCGCGGGGCACGTGCTGCAGAAGCGGCCAAGACGCTCGCTCCGGAACCTGCGCCCAAGTCCCCGTCCCTTTCCGCCGCCAACGACGATGGCCGCCGTTCGCCGGCTGCGATGCTGCGCGCGCTCGACGTGCGCTCCAATCGCGCCGCGATCCGCGTTGCTGCGCTGGTGTCGGTCGTCTGGGCAGTCGCCGGCCTTGGCGTCGCCAACCTTCTTTACGGGCCGCAGATCTGGCAGATCCGCTCGCTGAGCGACCTCGCCGCCACCCCTGGCGCCGTCGGCGTCGCGATCGGCATCGTGCTGCCGATCATGCTGTTCTTCTCCTTCGCCATCATGATCGCCCGCGCGCAGGAACTGCGCAACGCCGCGCGCTCGATGGCGGAAGTCGCACTCCGCCTTGCCGAGCCGGAAACGGCTGCTGCCGATCGCGTCATGACCGTTGGTCAGGCTGTCCGCCGCGAAGTTTCGGCGATGAACGAAGGCATCGAGCGCACCATTGCCCGCGCCACCGAACTCGAAACGCTCGTGCATTCCGAGGTCAACGCCCTTGAACGCAGCTACAGCGAGAACGAGCTGCGCGTGCGCACGCTGGTGCAGGAACTCGGCCTTGAGCGCGAAGCCATCATTGGCCATTCCGAGCGCATCCGCTCGGCAATTTCAGGTGCCCATGGCAAGCTGAAGGACGATCTGGAACAGGCGAGCGAAGACATCGCCTCGCGCATCGCGATCTCGGGCGAAGCCTTTGCCTCGCTGATCGACACCCGCGCCGCCGCCCTCAGCGAGAAGTCCGACGGCGCGCTGCAGTCGATCGGCACGATGCTGACGACCCGCACCGATGCGCTGCTCTCAGGCCTCACCGCAGCCGGCCTTGGCCTCAGCACCGAATTCGACACCCGGCTCGACCAACTGAGCGACACGCTGACGAAGCGCGGCGAGGATCTGCTCAGCCAGTTCGAAACGCGCGCCTCCTCGCTCGATGCCAGCACCGAGAAGCTGAATGCGGCGCTCAACGAACGTGCGCGCCAGCTTAACGAAACGCTGATCGCCCGCACCCGCGACCTCAACGAGAGCCTCAGCGTCGGCCAGCAGGCGATCACCGGTGGCCTCGACCACGTGCTCGCTTCCCTCAACGCCACGCTCGACGAAAAGGGCGCGAGCTTCCGCCAGAGCCTGCGCTCCAGCGCCGACGACGCGATCATGGACCTCGACCTGCGCGGCGGCTTCTTCGAAGAAAAGCTGCAGACGACGGTCGGTCATCTGGCAACGGCCTTCGATGAGCGCTTCCACGAGTTTGCCTCCGCCTTCGACAAGCGCGCGAGCCTGCTCGACACCAAGCTCATGGAAAGCCTGCACCGGATCAACGAGACCGTCTCGGGCGGCTCGGAAGCGATCGGCGGCGCGCTCGACAGCAGCATCGAGAAGATCGGCTCTGCGCTCTCCGATCAGTCGCTGACGCTTGCGACCACGCTCGGCGCGACCCAGGACTTTATCGAGGAAACGATCGCGAGCCGCACCACCGAGCTCGGCACCATGATCGGCGATGCGCACAGCCGCATCGACGCTGTGCTCTCGGAAAAGACCAGCGGCCTCATGGGCGCCCTCACCCAGGCTCAGGACCGCATCGAGAACGGCTTCGGCCAGCGTGCGGACGCACTTTCGACCGCACTGACGACGAGCGAACAGCGCCTGACCGAAGGTCTCGACAGCCGCACCGCCGCCTTCGTCGACGGATTGCAGGCCGCGCATGCCCGCATCGAGCAGACGCTCAGCGGTTCGACTGACGAGATCACCAGCGCGATCGCCGCCAGCCAGCACCGTCTCGACAACACCCTGTCGGAACGCACGCTCGCGCTTTCGACCATCCTCTCCATGGGCGCGGATTCGATCGACAACGCCGTCAGCGGCACGGCCGACCGGCTGGAGCGCGTACTTTCCGAACGCGGCGAAGCGATCTCCGATGCGCTCACCAGCCAGACGTCGGCGCTTGACGGCGTGCTCGCCGAGCGCGCCGCCGCGATCACCTCGACTATGTCGTCGCGCGCCAACGAGATGGCCAACACGCTGAGCCGTCACGCCGAAGACGTGGCCGACAGCCTGACCTTCCGGGCAACCGCCGTGGCCGAAACCATGACCGATCGCGTCGGCGACATTGAGCAGAAGCTGTCCGAGAGCGTCAACACGATTGCCGAAAACCTCGGCGGCCGCGTCAGCCTGATTTCGGACACCCTTACCCAGACGAGCGCCCGCATTGCCGAGGACCTGAGCGGCCGTGTCAGCAAGATATCCGACACGCTGACCGAGACCAGCGCGCACATCGCCGATGCTCTGACGGCACGCACCACCGAAGCGACCGCGTCGCTCGCCGGCAAGGCCGCTGAAATCGAGGAGACGCTGAGCGGCCGGGCCGAACACCTGCGCGACACCCTGTCGTCGACGCACGAACAGATCCGCGTCACGCTCGACGACCGCATCAACGCCATCAACCTTGCCGTCGGCCAGGGCCGCGACCAGCTCGAAGGCATGCTTGCCGATCAGTCGACGGCGATCGCCACGACGCTCGCCACCAGCGCCAGCATGCTGGAAATGTCGCTCGAAGAGCGCCAGTCGGCACTCGCCGGCGTCATCGACCGCAGCGGCGAAGCGCTCGACAGCCGCATGCGCTCGACCACGGGCCATATTGCCGAGCGTCTGGCCGAAACCGCCACCCAGATCAGCCTGGCGGCCGACAGCCTCACCAACCGCGTCGACATGTCGATCAACGGCATCAACGACCGGCTCGATGATACCGGCCTGCGTGTCGAGACGAGCCTTGGCGCTCTTGAAGAACGCATGCGCGAAAGCGCCGGCAACATCGGCTCGATCGTCGATGAAACGGGCATGCATATTGAAACCCGCGTCGGCGTGCTGGAAGACCGCATTCGTGGCACCGTCGGCAATGTCGGCGCAGTGGTCGACGACACCGGCGCACGGATCGAAAGCAACCTCGGCGCGCTCGAAAACCGCATTCGCGGCAGCGTCACCAATGTCGGCTCCGTCGTCGACGACGCGGCAGCCCGCGTCGAAGGTGGCCTCAACGCGCTTGAAGACCGGATCCGCGGCAGTGTCAGCAGCGTCGGCTCGATCGTCGGCGAAACCGGCACGCTCATCGAAAACAGCCTCGGCGTCCTTCAGGACCGCATTCGCGGCAGCGTCAGCGACGTCAACACGCTGGTCGATGATACCGGCCTGCGTCTGGAAGTCAGCCTCAGCTCGCTCGAAGACCGGGTTCGCGACAGCGTCGGCAGCGTCAGTGACATCGTCAATGGCGCCGGACAGCGCATCGCCGACAGCCTCGGCGAACGGGCTGGCGACATCGATCGCATGAGCGAAATGGCGGCGACCCGGATCTCCGGCGCCATCGAGTCTGGTGCGGAACGCATCGCCGAGCGTCTCGGCACGATGGATCGTGCCCTCAACATCGGCCTCGACAACGTCAATCGCACCATCGAGGGCAAGGCGGCCGTTCTGGTCAGCAGCCTGCGTGGCGCTGTCAGCGAAGCAACGCAGGATCTGGACGCCGAGGCCGCCCGCCTCGAAGGCAAGACGTCCGATATCGTCGGTCACCTGCGCAGCGCGTTTGGCGGCGTGGCGGAAGAGTTCGGCTCGGAAGCCGTGCGCATCGAGGACAAGGCTGCGGGCCTCGTCAACACGCTTCGCAACGCCGTTGGCGATGTCGCGCAGGAATTCGACGCTGAAGCCGTGCGCATCGAAGACAAGGCCGCTGGCCTCGTGAGCAGCCTTCGTGGCGCAATCAACGATGCCGCCCAGGATATCGACGCGGAAGCCGTCCGCTCGGCTGGGCTTCTGTCGAAGGCCGGCGACGACTTCGCCTCCGCACTTGCCGCTCGCCAGGCGGATTTCGCCAACACGATCGACCAGACGGCAGCCGCCACGGCCACCCGTCACGCCGAGCTTGCCAACTCGATCGAGCAGAAGGCGGCAGCCACCGCAGCCCGTCACGCCGAACTCGCCCGCTCGATCGCCGATGCGGCGGATACGGCGTCCGCCCGGCTGGCCGCGACGCACAGCCAGATCGCCAACCATGCCGACAGCATCCACCAGGGCCTCACCAATACCGAGAAGGCACTGGAAGCCCGTGGCGACGCGATCCGCAACACGCTCGACGAGCGCACCCGCGAACTCAACTCGATGCTCGCCGGCCGTTCGATGGAGCTGTCGCGCCTGATCGACGAGCAGGCACGCCCGGTCATCGACCAGTATGCCGCGACCGGCCGCGAGGCAGCCGAACGCATCGCCGCCGTGACCCAGGAAAGCGCCGACCGCCTGCGTGCGGAAAACGCCGCTCTGGTCAACGCTATCGCCGAGCGCACGGGCGAGACGCTGAACGCGATCTCCTACCGCGCCGAAGAGACGGCAAAGGCGATGAAGATGGTCGAAAACCGTCTGCAGTCGACCGCCATGGGCCTGATCGACCAGCTCGCCAATAACAATGCGGCCATCGCCACGGTCATCGACCAGGCGAGCAGCAACCTCGGCGAAATGGACCAGCGTCTGGAATCGACGATTGCCCGCGTATCGGAATCGACCCGCCAGGCCTCCGACATGCTGTCGACTTCCACCCGCCTCATCGAAGGCAAGGTCGACAAGCTCTCGGATATCTCGGCCTCGACGCTGTCGCAGATCGGCGGCATCGTCGGCCGCTTCGAGGACCACTCGCGGGTGCTCGGCCAGGCCTCGGACCTGCTCGGCGCCGCCCAGTCGAACCTCGTCAGCACGCTCGAGGAGCGCCAGGATGCCCTTCGCACCCTGTCGGTCGGCCTCGTGCAGCGCTCGGAAGAAATCGAACGCACGATGCGTGCGCTCGAGGGCTTCGTCGACGGCGCCTTCCAACGCGCCGAAGAGCGTTCGGGTCTCGTTGCCGGCAACCTGCGCAGCGGCATCCAGCAGTCCTTCTCGGATGTCGGTCGTCTTCTGACCAGCGCCGAACAGCGCGCGGCAGAAGCGGCAGAAGCGATGCGCAACACGCTGGCCCAGGCCGGTGACGAAGCCGGTGCCTCGGTGGAGCAGGTCTTCAGCCGCGCCGAGGAGCGTTCGCGCCAGATCGCCAATACGCTTCGTTCCGGTGTCGAGACCTCGTTTGCGGACGTGAACAAGACACTCTCCTCGGTCGAAGGCCGTGCGCTCGGCGCATCGGAAGCCCTTCGCCAGGCGATCGCCAAGGTCGGCGAAGACGCCGGCGCGTCGATCGAGGGCGCCTTTGCCAATGCCGAGGAGCGCTCCAAGGAAGTCGCCTCGCGTCTGCGCGGCAGCGTTGCGGCCTCCGTGTCCGACATCGAGCGCATGCTTGCCGAGAGCGGCAAGAAGTCCGATGGCGTTGCAGACCAGCTTCGTGACGCCGTTCGCGTGGCGATCGACGAGGCGATCGGCCGCTTCAGCGGTGCTACCGACGAGATCCGTCGCTCGGCCGGCGAGATCCGCAAGGAACTCGACATGACCCGCGAAGAGCTGAAGCGCGGCGCCTTCGACCTGCCGGAAGAAGCCAAGGAAAATGCGGCTGTCATGCGCCGCGCCGTCGGCGAGCAGATCAAGGCGCTGCAGGAACTGTCCGACATCATCGGCAAGTCCTCGACGCAGCTCGAAGTGGCCCAGCCGCTGCGCCAGCAGCCGGCCGCCGCTCCGGTCGCCCGTCCGGTGCAGCAGCAACAGCCAGCGCCGCAGCCGCAGCCGGCCGCCCAGGTGACGCAGCAGCCCCTCGTCCAGCAGCCCGTCGCCCAGCAGCCCGTCGTCGAGCAGCCACGCCGCCAGGAGCCGGCTCCGGCGCTGCGCGGCAGCCTCGGCATCGAACAGCCTGCCGTTCGCCAACCGGCGCCGTCGCAGGCGGTCAGCAACGAGGTCGCCGAAGGCGGCGGCTGGATGCGGGATCTGCTGCGTGCGGCCTCGCGCGAGGAAGCACCCTCGCCGGCACCCCAGCGCCCGGCCGAGGCCCAGCCGACGGCCCGCACCGGCGACAGCCGCAACCCGCGCCACGTGGTTGAATCGCTGAACTCGCTTTCGGTCGATATCGCCCGCGCCATCGATCACGATGCCTCGGTCGAGCTGTGGCGCCGCTACCAGCGCGGCGAGCGCGACGTGTTCACCCGTCGCCTCTACACGCTGAAGGGCCAGCAGACCTTCGACGAGATCAAGCGCAAGTACGACCGCGAACCGGAATTCCGCACCGCCGTCGACCGCTACATCGCCGATTTCGAGAAGCTGCTTGCCGACGTTGCCCGCAACGACCCGGACAAGCGCATCACTCAGACCTACCTGACGTCGGATACCGGCAAGGTCTACACGATGCTCGCCCACGCCGCCGGCCGCTTCAGCTAACCGGCTTCGAAGAAGCAAAAAGAAAACGGCCCCGTCTTGCGATGGGGCCGTTTTCGTTTGCGGGATATCAGGGAAGAAAAGCGACCGATCGCTTCCGATCCGCACAGCGACGCGATCGAACCGCCAGCAGGTACGGCGAAGGTGCGCCGAAATTGTCGGGGCGATCTACCGCGCGACGCCTAGCCGGCGGCCCACGCTGTCTTCACTTCAAAGGCCCAGCGGAAGCTGTAGTGCTTCGAACTTCACAATGCTTTCCGGTTCCGGCCGCCTACGGTTCCGGGAATCGCGCGGCAGGCCGAGCCGGTTCAGCGCAGCGGCGAGCAACCGCCCACGTGAGCGGCCTTGACGCGACCGGCCTGAAGATCCTTCAAATAGGGCTTGTCCGGGTCCGGCCCGCCGAGCATGCCGTCATAGGTCGCACGGTCGATCTTGAGCATTCGGCCGCTTGAGGTGAAGCTCACCATCTCCTTCTTGCTGACGTAGGCCGAGGCGACATTCATCCGGCAGAAGAACTTCTTCTCGCCGTTGCCAACGACCCAACCCCAGGCGCCGGATTTGCCTCTGGAAAGCTTGCCGGTGGCATAGCCCTGGTTGGTGAGCGTGGAATAACTTTCCGCCTGGGCAATGCCCGGAACGAAGGCAAGACCAATCGCTGCGGCCGTCGCCAGCCGCCTGAATAAAATAGACATCGGATATCAATCCCCTGAATGTACTAGTGACGCGCCCTTTTACGCGTGCGCGCGCCAAGCACAACTTTAATATGAAAAATTGCTTAACACGCGCGAGCGCTTTTCGAACGGCCCGCCCTGTGGCTGCCATCCACAAAGCGCTGGCGTCGGGAACAGGACCGGCCGCGACTGTTGCGCAGCGACTGGCCATGGCAAGCTTCTCCGAGAATCAGTGACTGGCGGAGACAGGTGGTGAACGTATCCGACATCATGCGAACACTTGTTCCGGCACGGATACACACGGCAGTAAGACTGTGCTTTGCGCATTGCGAGAGCATTTCCGCCTTCGATGACCTCTTCGGCGCTTACCTGGCCGAAATCGTGGGTCTTGGGGATCGGCGCGAATTTGATCTGGCGACCATGCGATTGGTAGCAGCACTGCGCAATGGACACACCGCGTTTGATGACGAATGGCTGTGGCGCAGCCACGGAGCATGTCTCGGCATTGCAGTCCACGACCTCTCTGAGGGCTGGACAGTTCTCCGCTCCGCTCAGCCCTCGGTACCGATTGGGACAAGGATCGTCGAGATCGACGATCAGCCTGTAGAAGATTTCGTGGCCGCGAAGCAGCCGTATCTTTCTGCGTCCAGTGGCCGCGCCGCGCGCGCAAACCTGTTTCGGCGCCCCTACCTGTTCCCGGACAGTGTCTCGCTTCAGTTATCGGACGGAAAACGGGCCAGTATCCGAAAGGGCGAGTTCGTCTTGCCGCAGAGCACTCCAGCGACGGCGCTGAAGCTGGTTACCGGCATTCCGGTCCTGAAAATTCCGAGTTTCGAGGCCGACGAGCTCGAAGCAACTGCCGTCCACTTTGTCGATCAGGTGCAGCACCGGCCGGCGCTCATCGTCGATCTCCGCGGGAACGGCGGCGGAAACACACCGTTCAAGCTCTTGGCGCGACTGATGGACAGACCTTATCGCACCTGGAAGGCGACCACGCCAAGACACACTGGGCTCGAAATCGCCAGGGGCATGGCGAGCACCCAGATCACCGTTCCCTCGGAGACGATCGAGCCAATTCGTGACCACTACACGGGCCGCATCGTTCTGTTGGCGGATCGCGACACGGGATCGGCCGCAGAAGATTTCCTGATGCCGTTTAAGGACAACGGACGCGGGATGATCGTTGGCGAGACGACAATGGGATCGAGCGGCCAACCGTTTTTTCAGGACCTCGGAGCCGGCATGCGTCTCTGGGTCGGTGCCAAACGGCAGTACTTTCCGGATGGGACCGAATTCGAAGGCGTAGGCATTGTCCCTGACGTGCCGATGGCGATGACGACGCACGACATCGAATCCGGCCGCGACCGTTTCCTGGAAAAGGCCATCGCACTCGCCTCCGGATGACGGCCGTTTCATACAGAACGTCAACCTGCGACGACTGGTCCGCTATCCTGAAACGACAAAGGCCCCGGACGAACCGGGGCCTTCGTTTTGGTATTGATCAGCGCCGGCTCAAGCCGACCGGCGATCAATGTTCCTTGTTGGCGTAGACCGACTTCTTCGTGAGGTAGATCAGGCCGGTGAAGATCAGCAGGAACACCATGACCATGAAGCCGGTGCGCTTGCGATCTTCGAGGTGCGGCTCGGCTGCCCACATCAGGAAGGCCGAAACGTCCTTGGCGTACTGGTCGACGGTCTGCGGCGTGCCATCGTCATAGGTGACCTGGTCGGCGGAGATCGGCTGGGCCATCGCCAGAGCGGCGGCGTTCGCGAAGTACGGGTTGTAGTGCGTGCCTTCGGCGACTTCCACGCCCTGCGGCGGGTCCTGGTAGCCGGTCAGCAGCGCGTGGATGTAGTCCGGGCCACCTTCCTGGTAGGGCCAGAACATGTCGAAGATGAACTGCGGGAAACCGCGCTCGATGCCGCGCGCCTTGGCGATCAGCGAGAAGTCCGGCGGAGCTGCACCGTTGTTCGATGCGGCAGCGGCTTCCTTGTTGGCGTAAGGCGACGGGAAGTGATCCGAGGCAACGGCCTTGCGGGTGAACATCTCGCCGTCGGCGTTCGGGCCGTCCTGGACTTCGTAGTTCGCCGCGAAGGCCTTCACCTGCGCGTCCGAGTAGCCGAGGCCCTCGAGCGTGCGGAAGGCCACCAGTTCCATCGAGTGGCAGGCCGAACAGACTTCGGTGTAGACCTTCAGGCCGCGCTGCAGCTGGCCCTTGTCGTAGTGACCGAAGGGACCGGCAAAGCTCCAGCCCTGCTGTTCCGGCTTGTGGATCGGGTAGTGGGGCGTACCGCCGCCATGCTCCTCGCCGCCTGCAGCCTCTTCGGCAACAGCCGCACCGAGACCGAGACCAGCGACGACAGCGAGTGACAGAATGCCTGTAACAAGCTTTTTCATTGTTGTGGGTTCCTTATCAATCGCTGTTCTGATCAGGCGCGTACGGCAGCCGGCTGCGCCTTGCCATTCTTCTTTTCCAAGACCGCTTCGGTGATGGAATTCGGAATGCGCTTCGGCGTTTCGATCAGGCCGAGAACCGGCATGATGACGAGGAAGAAGCCGAAGTAGTACAGCGTACCGATCTGCGACATCACGACGTACAGGCCTTCCGCCGGACGCGAGCCGAGCCAGCCGAGCAGGATGGAGTTGGCGACGAAGATCCAGAAGAACAGCTTGTACCACGGACGGTAGACGGCCGAGCGAACCTTGGACGTATCGAGCCAGGGCAGGAAGAACAGGATGATGATCGAGCCGAACATCACCAGAACGCCGCCGAGCTTGGAGTCGATCGGGCCGATGTTGAAGGTGATGGCGCGCAGCATCGCGTAGAACGGCAGGTAGTACCATTCCGGAACGATGTGAGCAGGCGTCTTCAGGGCGTCAGCCGGAATGTAGTTGTCCGGATGGCCGAGGAAGTTCGGCTGATAGAAGACGAACCAGGCATAGATGATCAGGAAGACGGAAACGCCGAGCGCATCCTTCAGCGTCGCATAGGGCGTGAAGGGAACGGTGTCGGTCTTGGACTTCACTTCAACGCCGGTCGGGTTGGTCTGGCCGGTGACATGCAGGGCCCAGACGTGCAGGACGACGACGCCCGCGATCATGAAGGGCAGCAGGTAGTGCAGCGAGAAGAAGCGGTTCAGCGTCGGCTGGTCGACGGCGAAGCCACCGAGCAGGAACTGCTGGATCCACTCACCCACCAACGGGAAGGCGGTGAAGAAGCCGGTGATAACGGTCGCGCCCCAGAAGGACATCTGACCCCAGGGCAGAACGTAGCCCATGAAGCCGGTCGCCATCATCAGGAGATAGATGACCACGCCGAGGATCCAGAGGATTTCGCGCGGAGCCTTGTAGGAGCCGTAGTAGAGACCACGGGCGATGTGCAGGTAGACCGCGATGAAGAAGAAGGATGCGCCGTTGGCGTGCATGTAGCGCAGCAGCCAGCCGTGGTTGACGTCGCGCATGATCTTTTCGACCGAGTTGAAGGCGACGGACGTTTCAGCGGCGTAGTGCATCGCAAGCACGATACCGGTCAGGATCTGCACGACCAGCATGACCGAAAGCATCGCACCGAAGGTGTAGGCGTAGTTCAGGTTCCGGGGAACCGGATAGCTGATGAAGCTATCGTGAACGAGACGCGGCAACGGCAGACGGGAATCAACCCATTTCTCAATGCCAGTCGTCGGCGTGTAGGTTGAATGTTCAGCACTCATTATCAGTAGTCCCCTCAACCGATCTTGATAACTGTGTCGGATACGAACGAGAAGGTCGGCACGTGAAGGTTCTCCGGCGCCGGACCCTTACGGATGCGGCCGGCCGTATCGTAGTGCGAACCGTGGCAGGGACAGAACCAGCCACCGAAATCACCGGCCTGGCCAAGCGGCACGCAGCCGAGATGGGTGCAGGAACCGATCATGACGATCCAGTTCTCCTTGCCTTCGCCGGCGGAGCGATCGAGGTCGCTCGCGCTCGCGTCGGCCGGAAGGTTGGCGTTGCGCGCAACCTGGTCCTTCAGCTCGTCGAGCTTGACGGCCTTTGCCTCCTCGACTTCCTTCTCTGTACGGTTGCGGATGAAGATCGGCTTGCCGCGCCATTTCGCCGTCAGCGACATGCCGGGCTGCAGGCTCGAAACGTCAACCTCGATCGAGGCGAGCGCGAGCGTGGACGCATCCGGACGCATCTGATCGATGAAGGGCCAGGCGACGGCACCAGCGCCGACGACGCCTGCCATGCCGGTGGCCAGATAAAGGAAATCGCGGCGTGTGGGCTCGCCCAAGGCCTCGCTTGAAGTGTCGTGTTCGCTCACGGCTAAACCATCCTCTCACGCAATATTGCGGAAACCGCATCCGCCCCCGGCGAAATTCCTGCCCCTTGCGACTTGATACAGGTCAAGGAACCACGCCCTATTCATAGTGCTGATGCTCCGTCGCCCCGCAGTTGCAAAGCGACACCGGCACCAGAATCCGGAAAAACTCTGCGAGCACACGGCCCGCAGAATCCCCGTCAATCCGGCGCGTTCTATGCTTGATCGCAAATTATGTCCAGCCTTGACAAGGGGATGTGGGCAGATTGTCGCGGGGAAAAGCGCGGCCAATTGGCACAAGGACTTGACGGCCATCAGTTAGGCGAAATTTGTGCCCGCCGGGCGGGCGCGAAGGTGCCCTTGAAGCGCCCTACTCCGCCGCCTCTTCCCGCGCCAGAAAACCGCCGGACTGGCGGGACCAGAGCCCGGCGTAAAGACCGCCGCGGGCAACGAGTTCGGTGTGCGTGCCCTCTTCGACGATCCGGCCCTTGTCCATGACGACAAGCCGGTCGAGCGCCGCGATCGTCGACAGACGGTGTGCAATCGCGAGCACCGTCTTGCCCTGCATCAGCCGGTCGAGATTGGACTGGATCGCCGCTTCCACTTCGGAGTCGAGCGCCGAGGTCGCCTCGTCGAGCACGAGAATCGGCGCATCCTTCAGCATCACCCGGGCAATGGCAATGCGCTGCCGCTGGCCACCCGAAAGCTTGACGCCGCGCTCGCCGACATGGGCGTCGAGCCCCTTGCGGCCGCGCTGGTCCTCAAGGTCGACGATGAAGTCATAGGCTTCGGCTTTCCGTGCGGCGGCAATCAGTTGCTCCTCGTCTGCGTCCGGTCGGCCGAAGAGGATGTTGTCGCGGATCGAGCGGTGCAGGAGCGAGGTATCCTGGCTGACCATGCCGACCTGCGCACGCAGCGATTCCTGCCTGACGGTAGCAATGTCCTGGCCGTCGATCAGGATGCGCCCGCTTTCAAGATCGTAGAAGCGCAGCAAGAGGTTGACGAGCGTCGACTTGCCGGCGCCGGAGCGGCCGACGATTCCCACCTTCTCGCCCGGGCGCACCACGAGCGAGAAATCGTCGATGACGCTCTCCCCCGTGCCGTAGTGGAAGCGCACATGTTCGAAGCGGATTTCCGGCTTGCTCACGGCAAGTTCCGTCGCATCGGGCCGGTCCACGAGGCCGATCGGTTGCGAAACCAGTTCGGCCGAATTCTGGATCGTGCCGATGTTGCGCATGATCGAGTTGAACTGCGTCATCATGCGGCCGAGCAGCATGTTGAGCCTGAGCACCAGCGCCAGCGTAAAGGCGACGGCACCGGAACTGATCGAGCCCGCGAGCCAGAGGTGGATGGCATAGACGGCGATCGCCGTGATCATCAGGCCCGAAAGCAGTGCCAGCGAAGCGCGCACCGCCGTCAGCAGCCGCGTGAACGGGATTACTGCGCGCTGGAACCTGTCAAAGCCGGAGCGGATGTAGCGGTCGTTCTCCTCGTCGCGTCCGAAGAGCTTCAAGGTCTGGATGTTGGAATAGGCATCGACCATGCGGCCGTTCAGCATCGAGGCCATTTCGGCCGTGTCGCGCGCGTGCTTGCGGATGCGCGGGACGAAATAGCGCGCCAGCGACAGGAAGACGACGATCCAGAATCCGACCATCGCCGCCAGACGCCAATCGAGCTGCGCCACCAGCGCCATGGTCGAGGCCGTGTAGATGACGATGAACCACACGACCTGCAGCAGCGAAACGATGAGGTCGCTCGTCGCCTGCGCCCCGGACCAGACCTTGGTGACGATCCGCCCGGAAAAGTCGTTCTGGAAGAAGGTCAGGGACTGGCGCGCGACGTGCACATAGGACTGCCAGCGCACCAGGTTGAGAAACCCTGTCGTGATCGATTGCTCCTCGACAAGGGCTGCCAGCGACACCGCCACGAAGCGGAATACCAGCACGGTCAGGAGCATGAAGAGCAGCTCCGGCCCGTTGACCGCGATCAGGCCGTTCCAGCCGGCCTCGGGCTTCACGGTGTCGAGCACATCGACAAGCCTGCCGACGAAGTAGAAGAGCCCCGCCTCCAGCATGGCGACGAGCCCGCCGAGCACGGCCATCGCAATGAACGGCCCCTTGGCCTGGCTCGCATAGAACCAGGCGAAGCCTGAGAGCGATTGCGGCGGCTGCAGGCGCTCGCGCGGCGCGAAAGGCTTGATCCAGTTCTCGAAGAGGCTGACGATGGCGCTGAGCATGGTTCCGATATAGGCGGTTCGGCGGGAACAGCAATCGGTTTCGACACAATTGCAGATTACAAATGCGTAACGTCTAACAAAGAGGCCCGCCGCTCTTTCGAACGGCGGGCCTTTGGTTGCTTACTCCGCGGCGTCTTCCTTCTCGACGTCGTCGGCGATGAAACCACCCGACTGGCGCGACCAGAGGTCGGCGTAAAGCCCGCCATGGGCAACGAGTTCGGCATGCGAGCCCGTTTCCACGATGCGGCCCGCTTCGAGGATCACCAGCCGGTCCATCTCCGTCAGCGTCGACAGGCGGTGGGCGATGGCGATCACCGTCTTGCCCGCCATCAGCGCGAACAGGTTTTCCTGGATCGCCTGTTCGACTTCGGAGTCGAGCGCCGAGGTCGCCTCGTCGAGGATCAGGATCGGCGCGTCCTTCAGAAACACACGCGCGATCGCGATACGCTGACGCTGGCCACCGGACAGCTTGACGCCGCGTTCGCCGACCTGGGCATCCAGGCCCTTGCGACCCTGGTTGTCTTCGAGCCCCTGGACGAAGTCCCAGGCGTTCGCCTTCTTGGCCGCGGCGATGATCGCCTCGTCGTCCGCTTCCGGATGGCCATAGGCGATGTTGTCGCGAATGGAGCGGTGAAGCAGCGAGGTATCCTGCGTCACGACGCCGATCTGCGAGCGCAGGCTGTCCTGGGTGACGGTGGAAATATCCTTGCCGTCGATGCGGATCGCGCCGTCCTCCAGGTCGTAGAAGCGCAGCAGCAGGTTCATCAGCGTCGTCTTGCCCGCACCCGACCGGCCGACGAGGCCGATCTTCTCGCCCGGCTTGATGTCAAGCGACAGGTGATCGATGACGCCCTTGGCCTTGCCGTAGTGGAAGCGGATGTTGTCGAAGGCGATTGCCCCCTTGTCCGCTGTCAGCGCCTTGGCATCCGGCTCGTCGACGATGTCGTGCGCCTTGGTCATCATGCCGATGCCGTCATAGACCGTGCCGATGTTTTCAAACAGCGCAGAGACTTCCCACATGATCCATTGCGACATGCCGTTGATGCGCATTGCGAGACCAACGGCGATCGCAATCGCGCCGACCGAGATCGCGCTCGTCAGCCAGAGGTGAATGCCAAGTGCGGCAATGGCAAAGAGCGCGATGGAGTTGTTGGCATAGACCAGGATATGGAACAGCGTCACCTTGCGCATCTGCCGATGCACGGTGTTCAGGAAGCCGTCCATGCCGTCGCGTGCATAGCCTTCCTCGCGGCCGGCATGCGAGAACAGTTTGACCGTGCCGATATTGGTGTAGCTGTCGACGATCCGGCCGGTCATCATCGAACGCGCGTCCGCCTGCTCCTTGGAGATCTTCTGCAGCCGCGGCACAAAGTAGCTGACGATGCAGATATAGATCGCCAGCCAGATGGCAAGCGGGATGACGAGCCGCCAGTCGGCGGTGGCGACGACGGCAAGCATGGTGACGAAATAGCTGACGACGTAGACGAAGACATCGAGGATCTTCATCACCGTTTCGCGCACCGCAAGCGAGGTCTGCATCACCTTCGTCGCCACGCGTCCGGCGAATTCGTTGGCAAAGAAGGTCATGCTCTGGCGCAGCAGGTAGCGGTGCATCTGCCAGCGGGCGATCATCGGGTAATTGCCGAGCAGCACCTGGTGCATGATCAGCGAATCGATCGCCACAAGACCTGGCAGGCCGATAAGGACGAGCGCGCCCATCCAGAACAACCGGCCGCCTTCGGCCGCGAGGAACGTATTGCGGTTGGCACTCGACAGCCAGTCGACCATGTTGCCGAGGAACTGGAACAGCGCCACTTCGCCGATGGCGATCAGCGCCGTGCAGACGGACATGATGACGAGCCACGGCGCAGCCGGCTTGGAATAGTGCCAGCAGAAGCCGAACAGGGTCTTCGGAGGGACCGTCGGCTCCTCCGCGGGATAGGGATTGAGGCGGGATTCAAACCAGCCAAACATTGCATTGCTCCTTCAGAGTATTTTGAAGGAAAGCGGGATTTCGCCCCGCATTCTTATGATGAAAAGGTCAGTCCGGAAATGCAGCCCGAAAGAGGGCTTCGTCTTCCGGAGTCCCGGAAGCGCGTCGATCTCGGTTAAAAGATAGGTCGCGGAACCGGTCAGGCCAAACGGTGGCCCACTACTCCTGGAAGGCGTGTCAACATCAATACAGTCATGTTTGCCTCCGTCGGTTCGCGTTGAAGAGGCTCGATCTCTACCCTTATTCGCGCCGCCATGCCAGATTGTCGCAGGCTGTTTCATGCACATTTTTTCATCGTTCGCGCATCTGTTGCCGTTTCGGCACAGATTAGCACCAGCAAAATCAGCGACCGCAATTCCAGGAAACGTCCAGCCTTTCCCAGTGGAGAACACGTATGAATGTTTCATCGGATACGCCTCCTGACCTTCACGGTATCGGCTTCGTCCTTCGGCGTCCCCGCGACGGTGATGCCGAATCGCGCCTGAGGCTCGGCCGCCATCCGGAAATCTACCGGATGTTCGGTGCGGGCAGGTCGCTTCCCGGTCTCTTCAGTCACGGCGAGGCAACCTCCTGGGTTGCCCGCATCGCCGGACATCCGGCGGCCTGGATCATCGACCAGGGCGGTCTCATCGGCGAAGTCAGGCTCGACAGTATCAATCATCAGGACCGCCGCGCGAGCTTCGCCATCGGCATCTTCGATCCGCAGCTCCTCGGCAAGGGGCTTGGCACGGCGGTCACCAAGCGGGTATTGGCCTATGCCTTCGATGAGCTTGCCCTCCACCGGGTCTCCTTGAGGGTGCTCGCCTTCAACGAGCGGGCGATCGCCGCCTACCGCAAGTCCGGCTTCTCCATCGAGGGGCGCGAACGCGAGTCGGCCCTGATCGACGGCGAGTGGCATGACGACATCATGATGGGCATCCTGGCCGCGGAATTCGACGCGCGCCGTGATGCCCCCGGAAACGAGTGACCTGACGTGAGCAACCTGCGCATCGCCCTCTACCAGCCCGACATTCCCGGCAACACCGGTACGATCCTGCGCATGGCCGCCTGCCTCGGACTTGGCGTCGACGTGATCGAGCCGGCCGGCTTCGACCTTTCCGACCGCAACCTGAAGCGCGCCGGCATGGACTACATCGCTTCGGTGGCGCTCACCCGCCACGTCAACTGGGAGCGCTTCGAAGAATGGCGTGCGGAAAGCGGCCGGCGCCTGGTGCTCGCCTCCACCAGGGCCGCCCTGCCCTATACCCGTTTTGACTTCCGTCCCGACGACATCCTGCTCTTCGGACGGGAGAGCGCCGGCGTGCCCGATCACGTGCACGAACACGCCGACGGCCGCATCCTCATTCCGATGGCCGAGGGCCAGCGCTCGCTCAACATCGCGATCTCCGCCGCGATGATCGCCGGCGAAGCGATCCGGCAGGTTTCGCCGGTCTGATGCTGTCTCCATAGCCGTCTCCTTGGCGGCAGGCCGAGCGTCGGAATGTCCGACGACGGCCCTCGTGCCCGACGTCACGCCGCAACTTCGTTGTATGGCCTGCTCTTGCGCGCCTGCTTCAGCACGCGCGCCCACCAGGTCAGCCGATCCATCATCAGGAACAGCGGCGCGCGCAGTTCCTCGGGCTTGTAGAGGTTGCCGGCAGCGTCGAACTTCGACCATGCCTTCG
This sequence comes from Ensifer adhaerens, assembly GCF_002007205.1. Lineage (GTDB taxonomy): Bacteria > Pseudomonadota > Alphaproteobacteria > Rhizobiales > Rhizobiaceae > Ensifer > Ensifer adhaerens_D. Next base: position 851,853 of record NZ_LAZS01000005.1, on the reverse strand, counting down.
GGAAGGTCACCCCGTCGCGCAGCGTCACGGTGTGCAGCTCTCCAAAGACCTGGCGCAATTGCTCGACGGCGCGAATGCCGCCCGAGGCGCCGCCATAGGAGACGAAGGCAACGGGCTTGGCATGCCAGGGCTCGTAGACCGAATCGATCAGTTCCTTCAGCGCCGCCGGATAGCCGTGATTGTATTCGGGCGTGACGATGATGAAGGCATCGGCCTCGGCGATCTTGCGCTCCAGCCATTCGCCGGGATTGACCGCCGCGCCAAGACCGCGGGAGGTTCTGAGCCGCGCCGGATCGATGATCGTCAGGGTGAAGGTCTCGGAAGCCGAAAGCTCCCGGATCAGCCAGTTGGCGACCGTATCGCAGAAGCGACCCTGGCGCGCGCTGCCATAGATTACGGCAAGGGTCATTTTCTCAGTCATGGGGGTCAGGCTCCTGTTGTCTGGATCATGGAGCCAATGCTATAAAACCTCAACAATAGTTGAGGTCAATAGCTCCCATGACGATCGTGAAGAATACCGAACTGCGCCGTGAACTGACCGTAGGCGAAGTGGCAGAGCGCAGCGGCGTCGCCGTCTCCACCCTGCACTTCTACGAGACCAAGGGACTGATCCGCAGCAACCGCACCCGCGGCAACCAGCGCCGCTACCCGCGCGGCGTGCTCCGGCGCGTCGCGGTGATCAAGGTGGCGCAGCGCACGGGCATTCCATTGTCGGAAATCCAGGACGCTTTGTCTGTCCTGCCGGACGATCGTCCGCTGACGGTCGAGGATTGGGGCAGATTGTCCGAAAGCTGGCGCGAACAGCTGAACGAACGCATCACCAGCCTGATGGCCTTGCGCGACCACCTGACGAGTTGCATCGGCTGCGGCTGCCTGTCCTTGCGCGAATGTCCGCTGCGCAATCCGCATGACGTGCTGTCGATGGAGGGCGCCGGTCCACGACTGATGGATGAAGACAGCCGCCCTTGAGAAAGAGCCGCGACCACGCGAGCTACGACAGCGTTTCGTTCTTCGGCCTGAGCCGCGTGAGCGCGACCATGCTTGCGAGCGTCCCGAGCGAAAACAGGATCGCGATGACCAGCGCCCACCGATTGCCGGCAGAGCCAAGCACATAGGAGAAGAAGGGCGCTGCGACGGCAAAGGCCAGATTGAGCGGCAGGCCGAGCCGGGCCATGACCGAGGCATAGTCTCCGGCCGAAAAGAACACGAGGGGCATGGTCGCACGGCTAACCGACATGGCGCCGCTCGACAGCCCATAGAGAAGCAGGAAAAGGACGATCGACCATTCGCTGCCGTTGCCGGCGATCAGCGCAATCAGTGCCAGTGGCATGATGATCGCAGCGACGAGGCCCGTTGAAAGCCCGTCCCAGCGATTGCCGCCGAGGAAATCGAAGAGCCGCGCCGAAAGCTGCACGACGCCGATCGCCGATCCAAAGCCGACCGCCAGATGTTCGGGCACGGAGAAGCTGCGAAAGAGATCAATCGCCACCAATTGAAAGCCCCAGGTATTGAAGCCGTTGAGCGCGACGGCGATCGTGATCAGCACGGCAACACGTCGGGACGGTGTGGCAATCGCGCCAGTCTGATCGGCCCGCGCACTGCCCGTCGCCGTCTTGCCCTGTGATGCACGCGGCAGCGCGAGCAGATGCAACGGCGCGCAGACGAGCAGCATCGCGCAGCCATAGGCAAACAGCGTTGGGCGCCAGCCGAGCAGCGATTGCAGGAGGACCGTAACCGGCCAGGAGATGCTCGGTGCCAGAGCCATCGCCAGCATCTGCGCTCCGATTGCCCGCCGTGCGCCGGCGCCAGCGATCTCGCTCAGAAAGATATGCGCCGATGTCGTCAGCGTCGCCGCCCCTGCGACGCCGAGGATTGCCCAAGCAGGAAAGTATGTGATCGCCCCCGTGGAGATGGAAAGAAGCCAAAGTCCCGGTGCGGCCAATGTCGAGCCCGCCGTCAGTATCAACCGTGCGCCGTAACGCCCGTAGAGCGGCGCCAGGAGCGGCGACGCCAGCGCCATCGCGACCAGCATGACGGTCGGGCCGAGATAGACGGTCGAGGGGCTGAGCGCGAGATCGCGCGCCATATGCGCGGCCGTCACCGAGACAGCCATGAACATTACGCCCCAGGCGATGATCTGGGTGACAGAGAGAACGGCAACGGAGCGAAGGACGGGCATGAAAGGGCCGAAGGGAAAGAGGGACGCGGCGCCCCTCCTTCTAGCTCTGCGGTTGTGACACTGTTGCGACCGCAGGTCGACAGATCGGGGGATTTGCAAGGACGTTAGGCTGCTGCACCGTCACCACCAGGGCGCCTGTGGTCAATCCGCGCTCGGCAGGCGGCGCATGGTAAACTCGATCTCGTCGCCGTCGAGCTGCCGCCAGCTTTCCACTTCGGTCCAGTAGGCGGCCTTGGGCCAGGTGTCGAACCATTCCCGGGCTTTCGCGCGGGCGGCACTGCGATCGAGCCGAAAGGTTTCCCGCACGAAAAGGCCGTCGCCTCGTGTCGGATTGTCCCGGCGGTGCCGGGCGATCTGCCGTCGCAATCCATCCAGCGGCGGGCCTGCAGGTATTCTTGCCATGGGCTATACCTCTGGCTTGTAAGATAGGGGCGCAACCTCGCCTTTGCCAGAGCTTTGTGCGGTTTGGTCGGGACCGAAGCGCCAGCCGCGACAGAGTGGCCAAGGCGCTGGACCGCCGTTGCCATCAGCGCCAAAGTGTGAACTGTGGCGACTTCAATCGAATCGGCGGCATTTCATCGGGAAATCCCGCCAACAGGACGCAATTTTCATGGAACGACCGCAGCTACCCCAGGGGCTCCCCGCAGACATCGAAGACAAGAAGGCGGAGGCGCGCGCCTGGTTCGAGGGGCTGCGCGACACCATCTGCGCGGCCTTCGAAGCGGTGGAGGACGAACTGACCGGGCCGCTTTCCGACCGGGCCCCCGGCCGCTTCGTTGCCAAGGACTGGAGCCGTGAGGATGGCAAGGGCGGCGGTGGCCGCATGTCGATGATGGAAGGCCGCGTCTTCGAAAAGGTCGGCGTCCATACCTCGACCGTCTATGGCGAGTTTTCGCCCGAATTCCGCAGCCAGATTCCGGGTGCGGCCGAAGATCCGCGCTTCTGGGCGTCCGGCATTTCGCTGATCGGTCACCCGGTGAACCCCAACGTTCCGGCCGTGCACATGAACACGCGCATGGTGGTGACGACCAGCAACTGGTTCGGCGGCGGCGCCGATCTCACCCCGGTTCTCGATCGCCGCCGCGTCATGACGGATCCGGACACGCAGCTCTTCCACCGGGCGATGGAGATCACCTGCGGCCGCCATGCGGTCGCCGACCATGCCAAGTTCAAGAAGTGGTGCGACGACTACTTCTTCCTGCCCCATCGCAACGAACCGCGCGGGACCGGCGGCATCTTCTACGACTGGCTGCATTCACCGGAAGAGCAAGGCGGCTGGGACGCCGATTTCGCCTTCACCCGCGACGTCGGCAAGGCTTTCGCCATCGTCTATCCGAAGATCGTGCGCACCAATTTCAATACGCCCTGGACCGAGGACGACCGCGACGAACAGCTCGTGCGCCGCGGGCGCTATGTCGAGTTCAACCTGCTCTACGATCGCGGCACCATCTTCGGCCTGAAGACCGGCGGCAATGTCGAGTCCATCCTGTCGTCCCTGCCCCCGGTGGTGCGCTGGCCGTAGCGGCGTTTCAGGATATACCGGTCAGATCCGGCCACGTGATCATGCTGTCGGCAGATTGGAAGCCGGCAGCTGACGAACGCCGCATGTGACCGATCGCGGCAAACGAGCCCGCGTCGACAACGCTGGCAGCCGGTTTGCAGGACCGACCTTCACCGCACCTCTGGTTGCCGCAAGCATCTTTCGCGCTCACGTCTCGAAAATTCTCTGCAACCTATTGTACTTTTCCAGCCCCATAAACATCTACAGGACGTACTGTCGGTAAACCCTGGCGCGAGCGAGAAGGACGAATGCATGTCGAAGGAGAACGCTGCGCCGGAAAACAACCAAAGCCGGGGTCGTTCCAGGCGATGGCTCAAGGTATCCGCAATCGTCCTTGCGTCGTTGCTCGTCCTTACTGTTGGAGCCCTTGCCTTCCTGCTGCTTTATCCGGAGCTGAAATCCTACCCCGAACCTCCTGCGAAGCCGGCCGTTTCGCAGCTCGAGCAAAACATGCAGGACCTTGAACATTTGCGGCATTTCGTCGATTTCGAACGAAGCTTCACGCCGCAAACCGAGGACGAGTTCAAACGGGCGCTGAGTGCAATGGAGCAGCGCGCGGGCGATATGGACCGGGCCGATCTCGCCATGGGCGCCGCAAAGGCAGTGGCGCTGGTAGACAACGGCCATACCAACGTGCTCGGACTTGTCGGTGACCGCGGTTTCAACGCCGTGCCCATTCGTCTAGGCTGGTTTGCCGACGGGCTGTTCGTGATAGCCGCTGCCGAAGACCAGGCTCACCTGCTTGCAGCACAAGTGCTCGGCGCAAACGGCAAGGCGACGGACGCCCTGCTTGCGGCCCTGCGGCCATATGTCGGCGGGCCTGCCAACCTTGCCAAGGAGCTGGCGCCGAACTTTCTCATTTCGCCGGAGCTTCTCCATGCGGCCGGCCTCGCCGAAACGGCAGGAAGCAGCCGCTACGACATGCGCCTTGCCGATGGCAGTGCCCTTGCGGTCGAGCTCGCAGCACGTCCCGGCACGCAGGGGCCGCTGAAACACACCTTCTGGCCCGCCCGTGACCTGAGCCCGATTGCTAGGGCTGACCAGCCAGCGGGTTGGCGACATGTGCTTGATGGCGTGGCGCCACCGGCCTATCTCGCCCAGCCCGATCGCAACTATTGGCATTCCTATCCCAGGCCAGACCTGCTCTATGTTCAGATCAACCGCGTCAGGGACCAGGCACCGATTGCTCTATCGCAATACCTTGCCGACGTGCTCGCTGAAGCGGCTGAAAAGCGCGTTCGCGACGCCGTCGTCGACCTCAGGTTCAACAACGGTGGCAACTACCTGCTTTCCGCGGATTTCGCCCGACGTTTGCCGGAGCTTCTGCCATCGACGGGGCGGTTGTTCGTCCTGACCACCGCCAACACATTCTCCGCGGGCATCAGCACCGCCGCGTGGCTGAAGTATTATGGCGGTGCACGGGTGACAATCGTCGGCGAGAACATCGGCGATCGCATGCAATTCTGGGCCGAAGGCGGCGCTGCCATCCTCCCGAATTCCAAGCTTGCGGTCCAATACACCACCGGATTTCACGACTGGGAACATGGCTGCAGCCTGTCGCAGATCAAAACGTGCTTTATCCTGAATTACCTCTATGACGTGCCGGCCGGCAGCCTCGAACCTGATGTTGTTGCCCAGCCGACCTTTGCCGACTACCTGGCGGGCAAGGACCGGGTGATGTCGATCGTCCTGGACGCGCTCGCGACCGATGGCCCCTCCGGCTGAAGTCGCTCAGCATCCCGTGGATTGGAGCGTTACCGGGACGCTCGTGAGAACGACGCCCGGAGACCGAAGACCGGGAGACCGAAGACCCGCAGGCCTCAATTGCAGACGCGCACCTTCCTGATCACGACCCTGCCGAAGGCGCCGTAAGTCTTCCCGGTCTTGACGATGCAACTCGGCTTGCAGCCGTAACTGTAGTTTGCGGCCTTTGCCGGCATAGCGAAGGCAAGTGCTGATGTCATCGCCAGAGCCATGGCGAGGCAAGAACGGCGCATTTTTGTGTATCCCCGTGTGATCCAAGTGCGACGCAGAACCCGTCGCCTGAAACGAGCCATCGCACGGATCGGTCACATCCTGCTGTTTCGAATGAAACAGGCGAACAAAGCGCGCTATCAGGCGTTTCACCATCGTCGAGCGAGGTGAATGCGATGATCTTCAAGAAACGGACATTCTACGGCGACGAGCCGGAGCGGCAGGCCGCGGAGCACCCGGCGGAGCTGGAGCGCCGCGTCGCCCATCTCCTGGCGGTAACGCCCGGCCTCGATGCGGCCGATGTCACAGTGACCGGCAAGGGCAACACCATGGTGCTTGCCGGCTTCGTGGCGACCGCTGCCGAAGCCTCGCGCGCCGAAGAGGCGGCAAGGAACGTTCAAGGCGTCGCGGAAGTGATCAACCGGATCGAGACGATCGTCGCGAAATAAGGCGCGTCGTCAGATCGAGCCGAGCGTCCAGCTGACGATTTCAGCGGAAACATTGGCAAAGGCCTGGTCCATCGCCTTGATGAAGGCCGGGTTGCCCGTGCCCTTCACGCCGGCCGTCGCGCGAAATGCCCGTTGCGCGCCCACCGTGCCGTTGCGGTCGTTGAGGATCTTGGCGAAGATTTCGACGACGGCCGTATCGGCGCCTTCCGTCGAGATCTCGAAGGCGCGGATTTCGGTGATGATCTGATAGTCGATCGCGAGCCCCTGGCCCGGCTTGCCGACGCCTCCGATCTTGCCCGTATCCTCGAAAGCCTGGACGAGCTTCGCCTGCACCAGCTTCGGCAGCCGGTCGCTCCATTGCGCCTTGGAGAGATATTGCAGTTCCGCCGCGGACAGGCGGATCACGACCTGATCGCTGTCGAGCGCCTTCAGGGCAGTCGGCTCCGGCACGAGGATCTGCTTGCCGGTGGATGCGCGACCTTCGACCGTCGGCCTTGCCGAAAGACTGTATGTGTCATTGACCGCTTTGGTGCCGCAGCCAGCAAGTCCCGCTGCCAGCATGAAAATCAGGGCGGAGCGCCACGCTCCCGTCACTCGCACGCCCACCAGCCCTGGAAAACTCATACTGCCGTTACCCTTGTCCCACACAACCTGAGCGCATTCCTGATCGAAACACACCGCCCGGCCCCACGCCGGCTGTGCCCACCGACTCAGCGTCGGGTGCGGCCATCATATTGCTTTACTGTCTCGCCGCCAAAGAGAAGACGTTGCGGATCCTTGTCGAACGTCGAGATCGTGTTCTCCAGGCTCTGCACCGTGCGGCGCGTATCGGTGACGAGCGCCTCGACGTCGCGCAGCCCCGAATTCGAGAAACGCTTGAGGTTCTCCGCAATCGGGCCGATCTGGGCGTTCAGATTGTCAGCCATCTTGCGGAACGAGGCGAGCGTCGCGCGGGCGTCGGCCGAAAGCGACGGTGCGTCCGCATCGCCGAGGAAACCGTCGACCTTGACGAGAATGCTGTCGACCCGGTTGGCCGAAGCGTTCAGCTTGCTCGCCAGCTGCGTAACGTCGGTAATCGTGCGGTCGATGTCCTGCTGGCGCGCCGTGATCTTGGCGGCGAACTGCGAAATGTCGGCCACGGTCCTGCGCGCGTCGGCAGTCGCCGCGGTGATGTCGTTGACGGCGAGCTCGACCTTCTGCTTGTCGACCGCGGCCACCAGCGTCTCGACCCGCTCCAGTGTCTTCTGGGCGTTCTTGCCGAACTGCTCGTAGGTTTCGACCGTCCGCCGGAAGGCGGCGATGGTTTCGGAAACGCCGCCCGAGGCCGCCTTCAGGTCGTTGCTGATTTGCGCGACGTTCGAGACGATCTGATCGATCTTCTTCGGATCCACCGACTTCACCAGGGTCTCGGCGGACTCAAGGGTCGAATCGAGCTTCTTCGACGCCGCGCTGACCGAGCCGGAAAGTTCCGTGACGCTCTTCAGGAAATCGTCGATCGCGCCGGAATTGTTCGCAAGCGCGTTGGAAAACGTCTCGGCATTGCCGATGGTCTTCGTCAGCGGACCGCGCACGTCTGTCACGAAACCCTGGATGTCCGTAATGGCGCTGTTGGCGCGGTCCATGATCTGGTCGGCCGTTGCAAGCAGGCTGGTGACGCTCGACTGATCCGCAAGGATGCGCGCCTGCGTGCCCTTCTCGATCGCGGTCTTCAGTATGTTCTCGTCGCCCTTGTGGCCGCCGCTGAGCTCGATATAGGCGGCACCCGTCAGGCCCTGCACCTCCAGCGTCGCCTTGGTCGACTTCAGCACCGGCGCATCCACCGAAACCTCGGTCAGCGCGATCGAATAGCGCGGATCGTTGGCATCGATCGCAAGGTTGCGGACCGTGCCGACGGGGATGCCGTTGAAGCGCACCGGCGAACCGACGGAAAGTCCGTTGGCTGAGCCCGGAATATTGACCACCAGCTCGATCATCTCGCCGCTTCGGCCATACTGCGACATCCAGTAGACGAAGCCGAATGCGGCCGCGACCACGAACACCGTGAAGAAACCGACAATGGCGTAGTTCGCTTTCGTTTCCATTCGTACCGACTACCTTCGTGGCCGCTTCACCGGCTCTTCCTCCGATCTCGACGCCTGGGCATCAAGATCGCATTCTCAAAACTCATTGATCGTTCCGCACGATCGAACGTGCCCGCTTGCCACGGAAGTAGGACTGCACCCAGGGATCGTCGCAGGCCAGCATGTCTTCTACCGTCCCCTCGACCAGAACCTTCTTCTTGCCGAGAACCGCGATGCGGTCGCAGACGGAAAAGAGGCTGTCGAGGTCGTGAGTCACCATATACACGGTCAATCCCAGCGTGTCGCGCAGCTTGGCGATCAACTCGTCGAACTCCGCAGCCCCGATCGGATCGAGCCCCGACGTCGGTTCGTCCAAGAAAACGAGGTCCGGATCGAGCGCCAGCGCGCGGGCGAGTGCGGCGCGCTTGATCATGCCGCCCGAGAGCTCCGACGGGTACTTTTCCGCCGCCTCCGGCGCCAGGCCGACCAGTTCGATCTTCACCCGCGCCAGCTCGTCCATCAGGCTCTGCGGAAGGTCCAGATACTCGCGCATAGGCACCTGGATGTTCTCGCGCACCGTCAGCGCCGAAAACAGCGCCCCGTGCTGGAAGAGAACACCAAGACGCATGTCGAGAGCAATGCGTTCGCCCTCGGTGATTTTATCGTAATCCGCGCCAAGAATCTCGATCTTGCCGGAGCGTTTTGCAAGCAGCCTGAGCACGGTGCGCATCAGCACCGACTTGCCGGTGCCCGACGCCCCGACGAAGCCGAGGATTTCGCCGCGGTAGATCTCGAGGTTCAGTTTGTCGAGCACGATGTTGGACCCGAAACCGACCGTCAGGTCGCGAACGGAAAGCACCGATTCGCGTCCGTTCGCCTCGGTCGCCTGGTATTCCTCGTGCCTCTTTTCGACTGGGTTCACGCTGTTCTCCGCATCAGAAATCAATGGCCGCGTAGAACATGGCGAAGAGGCCGTCGATGAGGATCACGACGAAGATCGACTTGACCACGGAGGACGTCACGTGGCGGCCGAGCGACTCCGCGCTGCCGCCGACCTTCAGCCCCTCGACGGCCGCCACGACGCCGATGATCAGCGCCATGAACGGCGCCTTGATCATGCCGGCGGCCACCGACGAAAAATCGACGGCCTCCTGCAGCCGGGCAAGGAATGTCGGGATCGTGATGCCCGAATAGCCCCAGGCGACGAGAGCTGCGCCGGCGAGGGCCGCGAAGTTCGCGATGATCGTCAAAAGCGGCAGCGCGATGGTCAGCGCCACGAGGCGCGGGAATACGAGAACGCCGACCGGGCTCAGCCCCATCACCTTCAGCGCATCCACCTCTTCGCGCATCTTCATCGAGCCGATTTCGGCGGTAATCGCGCTGCCGGAGCGGCCGGCAATCATGATCGCCGTCAGGAGCACGCCGATTTCGCGCAGTTGCAGGATGCCGACGAGATCGACGACGAAGACCTCGGCACCGAAATAACGCAGCTGGAACGCGCCCTGCTGCGCGATGATGGCGCCGATCAGGAACGACATCAGCGTGATGATCGGAACCGCCATCACGCCCATGCGGTCGATCTGGTGCACGATCGCCGCAGGCGAGACGCCGCTGTGCCGCCCGAGCTTGAGCTGGGCACCGCGAACTGCGGAGCCCAGAATGTACATGGCAGCGACGATATCTTCCCACGTCACAGCCATCACTTCGCCGACCGGGGCGAAGATGCGCTGGAACAGCGGCAGCCGCTCGCCGTTTTTTTCCGGCGAACGCAGCTCCGCCGGCAGGGCGTCGATCAGTTCGACATAGCGCTGCCCGCCCTCGGCAAAATGAACGTCGTCGCGCGACGCACCGGCGACGCGGGTCATGAAGCGGCGGATGATCCAGGCGCCTGCGGTATCCATCGCCGTCACGCCGGACAGATCGAACCGGGCGACACCGTCGCCCTTGCGCGCAAGGGCGTCGAGCTTTGCGGCCATGGCCTCGGCCGTCTCGTGCCGCCACGCGCCGGTGAAGACATAGCTTCGTCCGCTGCCACTTTCGGCCAGCGCGACATCGGCGGTCATCTTGCGGGCGGCTTGCGGCACGTGTCTTCCGTTATCCTAATTGCCTCTGCACAACGCCTCCAATCTCGCTGGAATTGAGGACAAAATTATGCAGCAGACCTAAAGTGTTATCGCGACCATTGCAGGCCCGACCGGACGCAACGACGGTGTAAAGATTCGTAAATCCTTACACCGTCATAACGGCTCGCACCTTTGCTGTCACCCGAACGTTGCGGCGCGATGACGCCGGGCCACCAGATTACCTGCCGGAGACACTTTCATGTCACTTTCCCTCGACGCCGCAGTGGAGCACTTCCCGATTGCAGGCACCTTTACGATCTCGCGCGGCTCCAAGACGACGGCAAGCGTCGTCACCTGCCGCATCGGCGACGGCGTCCACCTGGGCTCCGGCGAATGCGTTCCCTACGGCCGCTACGGCGAGACGATCGAGATGGTGCTCGCCGAAATCGCCGCCATCCGCCCGCGCATCGAGGCTGGCCTCAGCCGCGCCGACCTTCAGCATCAAATGAAGCCCGGCGCGGCCCGCAACGCCGTCGATTGCGCCCTTTGGGACCTGGAAGCAAAGCAGAAAAGCAAGCCCGTTCATGCGCTTGCGGGCATAGCCTCACCCGGCGCATTGACGACGGCCTATACGCTCTCGCTTGCAGAACCCGACGCGATGCGCGCGCAGGCCGCCAGATACGCTCACCGCGCGTTGCTCAAGGTCAAGGTCGGAACGGCGGATGATGCCGCCCGCATCCGCGCCGTCAGGGCCGGCGCACCGGACAGCCGCATCATCCTCGACGCCAACGAGGGCTGGACACCGGAGACGCTTGCCTACCATTTTTCGATCTGCGCCGAGGCCCTGATCGACCTGATCGAGCAGCCGCTGCCGGCCGGGCGCGACGAGGCTCTGGCGACGATCGCCCGCCCCGTCCCCATTTGTGCGGATGAAAGCGTACACGCGACCAAGGACCTCGCCTCTCTCGTCGGCCGCTATGATGCGGTCAACATCAAGCTCGACAAGACCGGCGGCCTCACCGAGGCGCTGCGCATGCGCGACGAGGCCGTATCCCTCGGGCTGAAGGTCATGGTCGGGTGCATGGTCGGCAGTTCGCTGGCGATGGCGCCGGCGATCCTGGTTGCCCAAGGGGCGGATTTCGTCGATCTCGACGGGCCGTTGCTGCTGGCGCAGGATCGCGAGCCTGGCCTGCGCTACGAAGCCTCGCTGGTCTTTCCGCCGGAACCGCGCCTCTGGGGCTGAAGATACCAGGCCGAAACGGCAAAGCAGCAGCCGGCGAAGGCGACGACCGACATCGAATAGAAGCCATTCACACCGTACCAGGCGTAGAAATAGCCTGACAGGAACGTGAAGATCGCAGTGAAGATGCCGGTGTAGAAGAAATAGAGCCCCTGGGCGGAGGCTTCCTGGGATTCGACCACCCGCTCGACAAGCTTGTGCTGCATGCCGGTGTGCATGATCGCATAGGTAAACGCGTGGAAGCACTGCAGGATGAAATAGCCGCCGAAGCCGAGATCCATCGGGAAGATGATCCAGCGCACGACCGCGAGAAAGCAGCCGGACAGGATCATCACCCAGACGCTGAAACGGCGGCTGATCGCCTTGGCGAAGATGAACATCGTCACCTCCGCTGCAACCCCTGCGCTCCAGAGCAGGCCGATCTCGGTGCCTCTGTAGCCGATCTGCTGCCAATAAATCGCCGAGAACGCAAAGAGCATCGCGTGGCTGGCATTGACCAGCGTCACGCCGATCAGAAGCAGTTGCAGGTCGAGCTGCCGGAGCGACTTCGGCGGCGGCTCGGTGAGCGCGGTGATCGGCGACGGCCGCCGCGGCTTGCCGACGCGCGGCGCGCCATAGGCCATGGCGATGGTCAGGCCAAAGCCGACCGCCATCGCCGGCAGCACCATGTCGCTGCCGAAAATGCCGACCATCCAGCCGCCGAGCATGGTCGCGCCGATGAAGGCGACGGAACCCCAAAGCCGCATATGGGCATAGTCGAAGCCCCAGCGCCGCACGCCCGAAAGCGCAATCGCCTCGACGATCGGCACATAGGGCGAATAGACCGCCGACTGCAGCGTATAGATGACCAGCACCGGCCAGAAATCGCGGAAGTAAAACAGCACGAGCGCGGTGCCAAGCGACAGGAACCCGGACCAGATCAGGACGATCGCCCGCTCGCCGAGCCGATCGGCGATCACGCCGGCGATCGGCGCGGTGATGACGCGCACGAACATCGGCAGAGCCAGCACCACGCCGATCTCGAAGTCGCTCATCGACAGCGTGTGCAGCCACATCGGAAAATACGGCATCGCGAAGCCGTTGACGATCAGCGGCGCACAGAAGAGCAAGGCAATGCGAAGCGCAAAATGGCGCGGCGGAGGGCCCACATAGGCGGGCGCTTGGGAGGGAATCATCGTCTGACCTGATGGCTGTGCCCAACCTCTAGCACGAGCCGGGCGCCTCTCGCCATAACCTAGATTTCGCGACAGGCTTTCCGTGCGGCGCGAACGTCAGGCCGCGCGCTGGGTCAGGAGTTGGGCGAGCAGCTTGTCGGCTTCGCCGGAAGCTTCGCCTTCGCTGGCGCCGCCACGCATCTGGTGCCAGGTGATGAGCTCCATCGTGCCGTCGTGGTGCTCGGCGATCGCCGTGCAGCTTTCCACCCAGTCACCGGTGTTGATGTAGCGGATGTCGCCGATCTCCTCGATCACGGCATGGTGGATGTGACCGCAGATCACGCCCTGGGCATCGTGGCGGCGCGCCTCCTCGGCGACCACCTTCTGGAACTCGCCGATGAAGTTGACGGCATGCTTGACCTGGAGCTTCGCCCAGGACGAGAACGACCAGTAGGGCATGCCGAGACGCCGGCGGACGGCGGCGAGGCCGATATTGATGGCGATCGCCGTGTCATAGGCCCAGTCGCCGAGGTAGGCGAGCACGCGGGCATTGCGCACGACGACGTCGAATTCGTCGCCATGCAGCACGAGATACTTACGGCCGTCGGCTCCCTCGTGCATGTAGCGCTGCGCCACTTCGATGCCGCCGAAATGCACGCCGGGAAAGTCGCGCAGGAACTCGTCGTGATTGCCCGGGATATAGACGATGCGGGTACCCTTGCGCGCCTTGCGCAGGAGCTTCTGCACGACGTCGTTGCAGTTCTGCGGCCAGTACCAGCTGCGCTTCAGCCGCCATCCGTCGACGATGTCGCCGACGAGCACGATCGTCTCCGCTTCATGATGCCGCAGGAAATCGAGCAGATAGTCGGTCTTGGCGGCCTTCGAGCCGAGATGGACGTCGGAGAGGAACAACGTCCTGAGCTTTCGTACGGAGTTGTCTTGCTGTGCCGCCATCATGCCAGCCTCGTCCTAAGGTTACGCTTTCTGCCCTCGTGAAAACCAGACTCGTGTTTCAGGAAGATGACATCAGCATTGCGTCACTGGTCCGCCCGCTGAATTCAGCACTGCAAACTGTACCTTGCTCCGAATTCATGCCAAAAGGCACGACCACGAATGAGGAATGTGAGAGCATGAATACGGGCGACAAGACGAAACCCCATACCGGTCCGGCTAGCGGCGACATCGACCAGCAGGCCCTTTTCTTCCACCGTTATCCCCGCCCGGGAAAGCTCGAAATCCAGCCCACCAAGCCGCTCGGCAACCAGCGTGACCTGGCACTGGCCTATTCGCCTGGTGTTGCCGCCCCTTGCATCGCCATCCGCGACAACCCGGAAACGGCCGCCGATTTTACCGCCCGCGCCAACCTGGTTGCGGTCATTTCCAACGGCACGGCCGTGCTCGGTCTCGGCAATATCGGCCCGCTGGCATCGAAGCCTGTGATGGAAGGCAAGGCGGTCCTCTTCAAGAAATTCGCCGGCATCGACGTCTTCGACATCGAGATCGATGCGTCCAGCATCGAACGCATGGTCGACGTAATCTCGGCGCTCGAGCCGACCTTCGGCGGCATCAACCTTGAAGACATCAAGGCGCCCGAATGCTTCGAGGTCGAGCGCCAGCTGCGCGAGAAGATGAAGATCCCGGTCTTCCACGACGACCAGCATGGAACCGCCATCATCGTCGCCGCCGCGATCCTCAACGGCCTCGAACTCGCCGGCAAGGACATCGCCAAGGCGAAGATCGTCACGTCGGGCGCGGGTGCGGCCGCCCTTGCCTGCCTCAACCTGCTGGTGACGCTCGGCGCCAAGCGCGAGAACATCTGGGTCCACGACCTCGAAGGCCTGGTCTACAAGGGCCGCGAGGTGCTGATGGACGAGTGGAAGTCCATCTACGCGCAGGATAGCAGCAACCGCGTTCTCGCCGACAGCATCGGCGGCGCCGACGTCTTCCTCGGCCTTTCCGCAGCCGGCGTGCTGAAGCCCGAATTGCTGGTCCAGATGGCGGAAAAGCCGCTGATCATGGCGCTTGCCAACCCGACGCCGGAAATCATGCCGGAGGCAGCCCGCGCCGCCCGTCCGGACGCCATGATCTGCACCGGCCGCTCGGACTTCCCCAACCAGGTCAACAACGTGCTTTGCTTCCCGCATATCTTCCGCGGCGCGCTCGACTGCGGCGCAAGCACGATCAACGAAGAAATGAAGATGGCCGCCGTGCGCGCCATTGCCGGCCTTGCCCGCGAGGAGCCGTCTGACGTCGCCGCCCGCGCCTATTCCGGCGAGACCCCGGTCTTCGGCCCCGACTACCTGATCCCCTCGCCCTTCGATCAGCGCCTGATCCTCAGGATCGCGCCGGCGGTTGCCAAGGCCGCCGAGGAAAGCGGCGTCGCCACCCGTCCGATCCAGGACTACGACGCCTATCTCGACAAGCTGAACCGTTTTGTCTTCCGCTCGGGCTTCATCATGAAGCCGGTTTTCGCCGCGGCCAAGAACGCCCAGAAGAACCGCGTGATCTTTGCCGAAGGCGAAGATGAGCGCGTGCTGCGCGCAGCCCAGGTGCTGCTCGAAGAAGGCACGGCCCAGCCGATCCTGATCGGCCGTCCGCAGATCATCGAGACGCGCCTGCGCCGCTATGGCCTGCGCATCCGCCCGGATACCGATTTCGAGGTGGTGAACCCCGAAGGCGATCCGCGCTACCGCGACTATGTCGAGGATTACTTCGCTCTCGTCGGCCGCCTCGGTGTCATCCCGGAAGCCGCCCGCACCATCGTTCGCACCAACACGACCGTCATCGGCGCGCTGGCCGTCAAGCGCGGCGAAGCGGATGCGCTGATCTGCGGCGTCGAAGGCCGCTACAGCAAGCACCTGCGCGACGTGTCGCAGATCATCGGCAAGCGTGACGGCGTGCTCGATTTCTCGGCCTTGAGCCTGCTGATCTCGCAGCGCGGCGCCACCTTCTTTACCGACACCTATGTGAGCTACTGCCCGAGCGCCGAAGAGATCGCGCAGACGACTGTCATGGCGGCGCAGGAAATCCGCCGGTTCGGCATCACGCCGCGCGCAGCCCTCGTGTCGCATTCGAACTTCGGTTCGCGTGATTCGGAAAGCGCCACCAAGATGCGCAAGGCGTTGCAACTCGTGCGCGAACTTGCGCCCGACCTCGAGGTCGATGGTGAAATGCACGGCGATGCGGCGATCTCGGAAGCGCTGCGTCAGCGCGTCATGCCGGACAGCAGCCTGACGGGCGAAGCCAACCTGCTGGTCTTCCCGAATCTCGATGCCGCCAACGTCACGCTCGGCGTCGTCAAGACCATGACCGACAGCCTGCATGTCGGCCCGATCCTGCTCGGCTCGGCGCTTCCGGCGCATATCCTGTCGCCGTCGGTGACCTCGCGCGGCGTTGTCAACATGGCGGCTCTTGCGGTCGTCGAAGCCAGCCATCCGGGTTGAGATGGCAGCGCGGAGATCGCCACCGGTCTTCGCTGCATTCGGGCGCCATGCCGGCGCCGGCAAAACCGTATCCGGACGCCGCGCCTGCTTCGGGCGCGGCATCGCTGATTTTGCGGATCACCCGCCAATCAGCCCCCGTCACGCGGCCGATTGCAGGCCGCAATCAAGGCGTGCACAATTGGTATTACACACCAATCCGGAAAGTTTGCGCTGGACAAAAGGTGAACCTCTAACCATGCTGGGACCTCGCGCGAGATTCGGTGTTGTGGCATGACTGAGCAGCAGGCTGTCCTCGACATGCTGGAAATCCTGGAATGCGGCGGCTGCGTCGAGCCCGCTCATTTCTTCACACTGATGCGCCGGACCTTCCGCATCGCCCATCTCCTTTACCTCGAGGCCGAGCCCTACGCCGACGAACTCAAGGTCTGCCGGCTGCATCACACGTTCGGTGCCTATGCCGCCGAGATCTACCGCTCGCGCGGCCTTCACCGAATCGATCCGATCCTGAAGCTGGCCCTTGGCGGCGTGCGCCCGGTGGAATGGACGATGGCGCGGCATCGCTTCCCCGAATGCGAACCGCTGTTCCAGGCGGCCCAGGAGATCGGCATTTCCACCGAGGGCGTCGCCCTGCCGTTGCCCTCGCCCGCCGGGCGCATGGCGCTTCTGGCGATCAACGTCAACATGTCGGCGAGCGAGTGGTCCACCTATCGCCGGCATCACCTGCGCGATTTCCAGCTCGCCGCCAATCTCTTCCATGCCGCCATGCTGGAGCACGGCGCCATGGCCGGCAGCATCACGACCCGCGACATGCGCTTGACCGGCCGCGAAACCGAGGTTCTGACCTGGGCTGCCGCCGGCAAGAGCTATTGGGAAATCGCCACGATCCTCGGCATTTCCGAGCGCACGGTGCGTTTCTTCATGACCAATGCGCGACGCAAGCTGAACGTTGTTTCCAACACCCAGGCCGTAGCGCAGGCCGTGCGGCACGCGCTGATCCCCACCGTTTGACACCGACAAGACGCCTCCACCGAAACCCCTCGAAATCTAGTGGCAAATACGGCGCATTTGAACTGTCGCTACTGACAGTTACGCAACCGCCGCGAGCCTGACAGCATCGCCCCATCCCCAAACTCGGATGGAGAAAACGATGATCAGGATCCTGAACGGAAAGACCCGCGGACAACACCCTGAGGCCGTCGACGACATGTTCCGGCTGCGCAAGCGCGTCTTCCACGACTTCCTGAAATGGGACGTCAAGACGGAGGGCGAATGGGAGATCGACAATTACGATCAGGCCAACCCGCTCTACGTCCTGTCCTATGCGCCCGACACCGGCCGGCTGCGTGGCGCGCTACGGCTCCTGCCGACGCTTGGCCCCAACATGCTGGACGATACCTTCCCGATCCTGCTCGGCGACAATCCGGAAATCCGCAGCGCTTCGGTCTGGGAGTCCAGCCGCTTCTGCATCGAGCCGGAGATTTCGCAGGACCGCGCCTCCAACCAGGTGACGGTCGCGGCTGCCGAACTGATGTGCGGCGTCGGCGAGCTGGGCCTTGCTTCCGGCATCAGTCACATCGTCACGGTGACGGACGTGTTCCTCGAGCGCATGTTCCGCCGCATGGGATGCCCCGGCGAACGCATCGCCGAACCGCATCGCATCGGCTCGGTCTTTGCCGTCGCCGTTGCCTGGGAAGTAACCCCGGACCTGCTTTCGCGGATGAAGGCGGTCGCCGCCATCGAAGGCACGGTGCTTGATCGTCCGATGTCGCTTGAAACCGCCCGCGCCGCCTGAGTGCGTCAGTCGATCGGCGCTGTTAACGCAAACCGTCGCTTGTCGTTGCACGATCACCGACAAGTTCTATGATGGGGGCGAAACAGGAATGCCGCTGGCAGCCACCCGCAGAAGTTGGCGCCGACCTGGCAACAGGAAGAGACTTTCGCCCCGTGTTCACGCGCCTGAAACACGTCGCAGCGGCCCTTGTGCCTTTGGTTCTGATCGGTGCCAGTCCGTCACTGGCATCGACGGTCTGCGACCGCCTGAACGCCCGGCTTGCGCACCTGCCTGATTACGTCGCCAGCAATGCCGATGCGCGAGACTATGCGAGCGCCATCTCGCGGCAGAACATCGAACTGCGGCGAGCGAAGAACGACCGCCGCCGCGCCGGTTGCGGTGGCGGCAACGCCCTCGTCATCGATAGCGGCGACCCCGACACCTGCAGCGGGCTCAACGGCCTCATCGCCGAGATGGAAGACAATCTGCGCATGCTGAAGTCCGAGCGCGAGCAGATCGTCGCCGGCGGCAGCGATGACAGCCGTCGCCGCATTCTTGCCGCGCTCGAGATCAACGGCTGCTATGGCGACCGCGAGGAGTTCGCGAGCGTCGAACCGGACGTACCGGAAACCCACCGCAACATCATTGCCGACCTGCCGCCTGAAGACGCCTATGGGCCGATGCTCGGGCATGGCGAAGACGGTTACGCGCCGCAGGATCGCTACTACGGCGGCACGCTCAGAACCATGTGCGTGCGCACCTGCGACGGCGCCTTCTTCCCGATCTCGTCCGACGCGACACCGGCGGATTTCCCGCGCGACGAACAGGCCTGCCGGGCGCGCTGCCCGGGTGCCGAGACCGAGCTCTATTTCCATGACCTCAACACGGAAGAGAGCGACAAGATGATCTCGGCCGTGACCGGGCGCCCCTATGCCGACATGCCCAATGCCTTTGCCTATCGCACCCGCGCGGTCGGCAAGCCCGGCCAGTGCGGCTGCCAGATACCGCAGACGGCCGCGACCTCGCCGAAGGCATCAGGAACGAAGATCGGAGACGACCAGTCGTCCATCATCGTCATCGAGACGAAGAAACCCGCCGATACCCCGACGGCCGCAGCGCCCGCCGAAGAACGTCCCTACGATCCCGCGAAGGACAACGTGCGTGTCGTCGGCCCGACCTACCTGCCGCAGGAAGAAACCTCGATCGACCTCAAGCACCCGAAAGGACCGGCCTATCAGCCGGTCCAGAACTGATCGCGCCGCCGCCTCACGCCTTTTCGCAGCGCCCCCAGCCTTCCGTAAACACCAGCTCTTCCAGCGGCAGACGCTGGCGCCAGCCCTTCACCGCCAGTTCCGGCTGCTGATAGAGGCGATCGACATAACCGAGGCAGAGCCAGGCAACGATCTCGATATGGTCGGGTATGCCGAGGATTGTCTTGATCTCGGCCTCGTGGAAGATGCTGACCCAGCCGACGCCCACCCCTTCGGCCCGCGCCGCAAGCCAGAGATTCTGCACGGCGCAGACGGTGGAATAGACGTCCATCTGCGGATTATGGGTGCGCCCGAGCACGACGGAGCCGCCGCGGGTCCGGTCGCAGGTGACGCAGATGCTGAGCGGCGCCTTGCGAATGCCTTCGAGCTTCAGCGCGCGGTACTTGGCCTGCTGCTCCGCTTCGAACATCAGGGCTGCTTCGTCATTGGCGCGGCGAAACGCCTGCCAGACGCGCTCCCGCGTCTCCTCCGCCCGCACCAGCACGAAGTTCCAGGGCTGCATGAAGCCCACCGACGGCGCGCTGTGCGCAGCAGTCAGCAGGCGCCTGATCAGATCATCCGGCAACGGTTCGGGCAGGAATTCATCACGCACGTCGCGACGTGTTTCGATGGCACGGTAGACGGCCTCCCGCTCTTGCTGCGAAAAGGCACCGGCAGCCGCAAGGCCACCCTTCGGTTCAGTCAGCATCGTTCGATCCCCAACAATGCGAAAACCTCCCGCCGTCCACGCGGGGTTCGGTCTATCTCGCCAGGCCGGTCTTCTGACTCCGGTTCAACCGGCCGCCCCGCCTTCCCAGATCGATTGAAGATCCAGTGGCAAAACCTTGAATCAATTCAAGGCACTTGGAGGCGACCGTCCCCGTCACAGCGTTGGGCACGTTCCGGAATGTTGACCGGATTCCCGATTCTCCCGCTCGCGCGGGCACCTGACGGCGCCATAAGGGCACAGCGCCGGCGGAAAGACAAGCGCAGCTCAGAGCGGCGCCACCGGGTGCGGCGAACCGTCATAGCCACCCCAGACGGACTGGTCGAAGCAGATCACCGATCCGGTCATCAGCCCGGACTCGGCCGACGACAGGTAGGCGCAGGCGCGAGCCACCTCCGCCGGATCGACGAGCCGACCGAACGGCTGGCTGGCGGCCGCCTTTTCGAGCCAGTCGGGGGCCGCACCGTGAAACTCGCGCTGGATCCGGTCCTCGCCTTCGGACGCCATCCAGCCGATATTGAGCCCGTTGACGCGGATGCGGTTGCGCAGGAGCGCATAAGCCGTGTTCTTGGTGAGCGTTTCGAGCGCCCCCTTCGAGGAACAATAGGCAGCGATGAACGGCTGGCCGGCCATCGCCGACATCGAGCCGATATTGACGATCGTGCCTTCCGTCTTCTCGCGCCGCATCACCTTCACCGCCTCCTGCATCAGGAAGAACGGCGCCCGCACATTGATCGCGAACATGCGGTCGAACAGTTCCGGTGTCGTGTCGAGGATCGTGCCGCGGTCGGTGATGGCGGCGGCATTCACCAGCGCATCGACCCGGCCGAATTCTTTATCGCAGGCGGCGACCACCTTGCGGGCGTCCTCCACTTTTTCCAGATCGGCCTCGACATAGACAACCTTCGCGCCGCTCGCCTTGCCGATCTGCTCAGCCTTGGCGCGCCCCTTGGCGGCGTTGCGTCCGCAAATGACGATGCCTTCAGCACCGCGTTCGGCAAAGAGGCCGGCAATCGCCCCGCCCAGCCCCTGCGTACCCCCGGTGACGATGGCGATCTTGCCTTGCAATTGTCCGCTCATCGAATTCCTCCCTTGGAAATGATCGTTGGAAACAGCTGCGGCTCCCGGTCGAAGCACGCCGGGAGCCGGTCGAATGCGAGGCTGAACCATCAGCTCAGCTTGCGTTTGGCCTGCGCCTCGAGCGCCGCGCGAAAGTCCGCCTCATCCGTTCCGGCCGCCAGTGCCTCGCGCATCAATTGCGCCTGCGTCTTCGGCGCCAGCCCGCCGAGCGGCGGATCGCGATCGAGATTGGTCGGGAAGGAATAGCCTTCGGCACAGGAGGCGATCGCATTGGCCGCTTCACCCTCGCTCAACCTGCCCTCCGACAGCAAGGTTTTCAGCGCCGGATAGAGCGTCGCACTCATCGTCAGTCTATCGACCGTCTCCATCGCCCGGCCAAAGGCCGAGGACACCTGCAGCAGGTTGGCCACCCGGCGGATGCCGGCGGACCGGTTGGTGCCGGCGGCATGGAAGAGCGCCGGATTGAAGAAGACCACATCGCCTTTTTCGAGCGGAAGCTGCACGTGATGTTCGTCGAAATAGGCGCGGAATTCCGGCCGGTTGAGCGCCAGGTAGCCCGGCACATAGGTCTGGCTATAGGGCAGGAACAGCGTCGGCCCGCTTTCGAGCGGCATGTCGCAATGGGCAACTGCCCCCTGCAGCGTCAGCACCGGCGGAAGCTTGTGCACGTGAGCTGGATACTGTTCGATCACGGCCGCCGTCTGGAAGCCGAGATGGTAGTCCCGATGCGCCGATTGCGCCGCGCCGCCCGGATTGACGCGGTTCACCTGCGCCGTCATCTGGTAGTTCGGCCCGAGCCAGGCTTCGCTGACGAGCGCGGTGATGGCATTGCCGTAATAGGCGGCGAAATTCTCCGGCGCCTTCAGGCAGTGTTTTTCCAGCGAGTTCCAGATGCGGTCATTGGCGCCGGGTTTGGCGAAATGATCGCCACCGCCGCTGTTGCTGCGGTGCTGCTCCTCGATGATCGCGTCGAAGACGGCACTTGCGACATCGATCGGCGCCGTATCGGCAAAGGCGCGCTTGAAGACCGCGACGCCCGGCCCCGTTGCCAGCACCTCGCAGATTTCCGCCAGCACCGCCCGCCGCGTTTCGGCATCGTGGCAGGCCGCAATCAGTTCGGCGCTGTCATAGATGAGGACGTTCTTTTCGCAGCCTGACGCATGGGGATAGTCGGCCAGGCTGGTACTGCGTTCGACTTCAGCCCGGAACGCTTCGAGGTCGCAGGCCTCTTCGGTGAGCCAGACGCGTTCGATCCGCTGGCGCGCCCTGTTGTCGGTCTTCATCCCGTTTCCTCCTCTGGAACCTTCCGATGAACACGACTATAGGCGGCGGCAAAACATGATATAGAGCAAGAATCCATCAAAAATCCATCAGCAGAGCGAGGCGATGGCGCATCCGTTTCTGGTCAAGGACATCGCCTTTCAGGCCGGTCTCAGCACCGCGACGGTCGATCGCGTGCTCAACGAGCGCCCGGGCGTGCGTCGGCAGACGATCGCCAGGGTTCGCGCGGCGATCGAGGAGCTGGAAAAGCAGCAGGCCGGCCTCGACATCCCGGGCCGCAAGTTCGCGATCGATATCGTCATGGAGGCGCCGGAACGCTTCACCGACGCGGTGCGCCGTGCGTTCGAGAGCGAGGCGCTGACCTTCGCGCCCACCGTCTTTCGCTGCCGGTTCCATTTCGCCGAGACGATGCGCCCGCAGGACACCGTGCAACTGCTCGACCGCATCAGGCTGAGAGGGACCGACGGCCTGGTGCTGAAGGCGCCCGATGTACCGGAGATCGTCGCCGCCGTCGCCCGCTTCGAGACAGGCGGCATTCCCGTCGTCACGCTGGTGACCGACCTGCCCCACTCGCAGCGAACCGCCTATGCCGGCGCGGACAACCGGGCGGCAGGAGAAACGGCCGCCTATCTGATCGGCGAACGCTTCGCGGGCGCGCCGGCGACCGTGCTGGTGACCCTCTCGAGTGGCCGTTTCCGCGGCGAGGAGGAGCGAGAGATCGGCTTTCGCCGCGTATTGCGCGAGCGCTACCCGGCGATCCGCATCGTCGAGATCAGCGAGGGGCACGGGCGGGATATCGAGACCGGCACCCTTGCGCATGTGGCGCTCGCGGCCAATCCCGATATCAATGCGGCCTATTCGATCGGTGGTGGCAACCGCTCGGTGCTGGCGGCCTTCGAACGCCTCGGCCGCCACTGCACGCTCTACATCGCCCATGACCTCGACGAGGACAATCTGGCGCTGCTGCGCGATCGGCGAATTCACTTCGTGCTGCATCATGACCTCAGGACAGATGCCCGCACTGCCTTTCGAACGATGATGCGCCGGCCGGGTACACAAGCGCCGGCGATCGGTCGGCAGCTTTCCGCCGTCGTGGTCATCACGCCCTACAATGTTCCGGAGTAACGCTCCCGCCGGCCAGCGGCGTTCAGGCGGCCGACTGATCGCCGTCCTTCTCCGCCGGCAGCACCATGTCATCTGCCGTTTCGAAGCGATTGCGGCCGCGCCGCTTGGCGAGATAGAGCGCCTCGTCCGCAGCCAGCAGCAACTGGCGCGCCGTCAGCCCGTGCCGTGGCGCAAAGGCGATGCCGGCGCTGCCGCCGACGACCAGCATCTGGCCCTCGAAGGCGACCGGCGTCTGCGCATCGGCGATCAGGCCGGCGGTCAGGCTGCGGGCGTCAGCCTCGCTGCAATCGCCGAGAATGACCGCGAACTCGTCGCCCCCGAGCCGAGCGACCGTGCCCTTCGGCCCCGCGCGGTTGCGAAAGCGCTCGGCCATGGCGACCAGGACGGCGTCGCCGGCGGCGTGACCGTAGCGGTCGTTGACCGCCTTGAATTCGTCGAGGTCGGCATAGACGAGCGTGAACGGATGCGTCGTTGCCCGCAGCAGGGCCGCTGCCAGCATGTCGTCGAAGCCGCTGCGGTTCATCAGCCCGGTCAGGCGATCATGCTTGGCGAGGTGCCGGTTCAGCGCTTCGCTCTGCTGCAGGGCGGCAAAGAGCGTCGAGAAGCGCAGCGCCACGAAGGCCATCAGCAGCGCTGCGACGATCGCCATGATGATGACGCTCGGCAACAGCTCGGCGCGCACGAACCCTCCGGGTGATTTCGGCATCCAGGCCGCCACGAGACAGGACGAATCCGAGCAGCGCCCGACCGACGCATAGGCGCTGCCTGCCGGGCGCTCGTTGAGGGGAACGAAGGTCAATCCTCGAATGCCCAGTCGTGCGGCGATCTCGCGCGTCATCTTCGGCGTAACCGGCCGGATGGAAACCATCAGCACCGGGACGCGGCGGTTCGTCGGAACGACCAGCGTCTCGGGGATCACCGCCTGCACGACCACCACGCTCATGCGCCCGTCGATCTCACGCAGGTCTACCGCATGGATTCCCGGTACGGCCGGCATCACGGACTGCGGATCCGGTGTCATGACATCCAGCTGAAAGCTGCCATGGTTGTTTCTGAGCGCATTGTCATAGCGGCGCCTGGCCTCGTCGATGAGATCGTCGACCCCTTCGAGGGGCACCCGCGCGGCCTCCGTAGACAAAGCCACGCCGTCCTTCAGAACGGTGGAAACATTACGTTCCGGATCCGTGAAGATGAGCCAGGAGAAACCGTAGTCTTCCCAAAGCCAGCCCGACAGCTCGTCAATCACAAAGCTGTCGCTGACCTGGCCCGCCGCCAATTCGTTGTAGGTTTTGTCCCAGAAGGAGATTTGGGCTTGGAACTGAACGACTGCATCCATCTGGTGGCGCAATTCGTTGGCGACCAACCGTCGCTCGGCGGATAGCCCGAAGCGATCGGCCTCCGTGACCGATCGGTCGAGGACATAGATGAGGCTCGCGATGATCAGGACCGCGACCAGAGTACAGGCGGCATGGATCGCCCAGACCGTCTTGTCCCGTTTTGCCTGCCGCAACGCCTTTTCCACCACGCCAGTCCCCCTCGTCCGTACCGGCCATGCCGGGCATTCTAGCACTTGTGGAGTGCGATGCGCGACGACGGCAGCCGGTACTGCCGCACCCTAGCGGTCAAAATCGAAGTTTGGCTTAAATAAGCTGGTGTTGAAATACTTAACGATTTCAACCGGCTGATTCTGCCGACAATCAGCGGTCGCAGGGGGTGGAAGAGAGCGCGGGCCAACGTCCGTGCCCTCCTCCTGGCATCGTTATTCTCGAGCCGCCCTTGAAGCGCGCAGCAAGGCGATGATCTCCTCATTGCCTCGTTCCTGGGCGAGCTCGCTGATCGACGGGCCGGCAGCGCCATCGCGCAAGCGCGCATTCGCTCCCCTGTCGAGAAGCAGCCGCACCGCATCCGCCTGCCCGTTGATGACGGCAAAGGCGAGCGGCGTCATCCAGTCGTGCTGCGGCTCCGGCCTCCCATGCCCCCGGAAAGAGCCGAACGGCGTCTCGATCAGTGGCGGCTGCCGGTCGAGGATCTCCGCCAGCCGCCCGGTCACGCCAAAGGATGCGGCGGCAAAGACATCGAGCGGCTGCTCCTTGAGGAAGCGCACCATCTCCGCCTTGCCGTTATATTGCGCCCAGCCGATCGGCGGCGCGTGGTGGTAAGGGTCACGGGCCATGGCATCGGCGCCGTGATCGAGCAGGCGCCTTGCCATTTCGATATGCCCATGCAGCGCCGCCTCGTGCAACGGCGTGCGCGACGTCATGCGGTTGACGTCGAAGCCAAGCGACAGCATCAGCGCGACCGCACGATGCCGATCCTCGCCCGCCGCCTCGTGCAGCATGGCCGGATGCGCGGCTTCAGTCCGGGCGACAAGCGTCGGATCCGCGTCCACGAGCGCCTTCGCCTCGTCATCCTTCACTTCGGCAATGGCACGGGCCAGCCGGTCGGCATCATCGAGGGGCGCCGCTGTCGCACCGCGCGAAACGAGGTACTGTGCCAGCGCCGGATCGCCGCCGAGCTCCGCCCATTGATAGGGCGTGCGGCCCTTGATGGCACGGTTGACGTCGGCGCCGTGCTCGACGAGCAGCCGCACCCGATCGGCCATGCGCTTTTCCAAGGCCCACGCAAGTTGATAGTCGAAGACGCGCTCGCCGTTTTCGACCAGTTGGCCATCGTTGCGCACCAGCCAGTTGTTGCGGTCGTCGGCATTGAGGCCGTGAGCGAGCAGCAGCTCGAGGCAGGTGTTGTCGGCTTCGAACATCCGGTTGTAGAGCGCCTGGCTGTCATTGGCCCGGGCACCGGCAGATAGCAGCAGCCGCGCAAAGGCGACGCAATCTGGATGCGGCGGCTGCCGTTCAGGCCCGGCTTCGCCCTCGCCGAAGACGCCGGTCAACGCCGTGAAACGATACTGGCCGTCGTCGAGCCAGTAAGCGTTCGGGTCGGCGCCCCGTGCGATCAGCCGTGCCCCGGCGGAAAATGAGGAATGGCTGGGGACACGGGCATAGGCGGCGTAGAGCAGAGGTTCCCAGTCGTGCGGACCGCCGCGCTTGTTTACGAGCTTGGGGTCGCGGTCGAGCCAATGGTCAATCGCCTCGGCGTCGCCGAGAGCTGCTGCCACATGAATGCTGTCGTCGGCGATCCCAGGGTGTTCGTCCAGCAGGGCAAGCGCCTGAGAAAACCGTTCAGGATCCGCCGCTATGTCACT
Organism: Ensifer adhaerens; assembly: GCF_002007205.1. Taxonomy (GTDB): domain Bacteria; phylum Pseudomonadota; class Alphaproteobacteria; order Rhizobiales; family Rhizobiaceae; genus Ensifer; species Ensifer adhaerens_D. Next base: position 825,294 of record NZ_LAZS01000005.1, on the reverse strand, counting down.
GAAATAAGAGACCGATGCGAGACCGAGAAAACGATTGGCAAGCTGCTCCGTCGCCGGCTGTGCGGCGCCTGCCGTTTCAAAGTGCCGCTTCAGCCGCGTCCAGCTCGCAAAGCCGAATTCGCGGGCAAGCACGAGTTGCGCATCCTGGAGACCCATTGCGGCGGGATCGGAGAAATAGAGAAACGCCCTCTGGCGGGCACCGGCATCGCCGGCCTTTACGGCTTTCAGAAAAGCCTTGGCCTGCTTGCGGATCGTATCGAGGGTAAGGTTCGCGGAAAGATCGCGCGTGATCATGAAAGACCTCCTTTCATTCACGTCCGGTATCCGCGCCCACAGACTGAAAAGAGGTGTGGCAACCAAGTTCAGTGAGACAGGTGGGCCGTGCCCTTCCCGCGGATCGGATGCGCCCTGCGAACGAACGAAGCGCTAGCACGCCGGCGGTATTCTTGTCCAGCTTTCTCAGCTTTCCGGTTCGTAGCGCACGAAGGCGAAGCGGTCGCCCGTCGGCGACCAGTTGGGAACGTTGATCGTTCCCTGCCCGCCGAAAAGCTCGAACAGCACCCGCGCATTGCCGCCGTCCATGTCCATCAGCCTCAGCCGGACGTCGAGGTCCCTTGGATGATCGAAGACATCGCCGTCATAGGAAAGCACCAGCAGATGCTTGCCGTCAGGCGACGGATGCGGAAACCAGTCGCCATAGGGGCTGTCGGTGATCCGCGTGACGTCGCTGCCATCAGGGCGCACGCGCCAGATCTGCATCCGGCCGGTGCGGCTGGAGTTGAAATAGATCCATTCTCCATCCGCCGACCAGTCGGGCCCGTCATTGCGCCCTTCGCCATGGGTCAGGCGCGTCTCCTCGCCGCCATCGACCGAGATCGTGTAGATGTCGAAGACCTGGTCGCGGATGCCGCAATAGGTGAGCGTCCGCCCGTCCGGCGACCAGCCATGCCAATAGGACGGCAGGTTGCGGGTGACGAGCCGCGGCCTGCCGCCTTCCGCCGGCAGCAGATAGATTGCCGATTTTCCGAACTCGACCTTGTCGCTGATCGCAATCGTGCGGCCATCCGGCGAGATGCCGTGGTCGTTGTTGCAGAGCGTGGCAAAGTCCGTGTCGATCTCCACGGGGCCGGCACCGTCCAGGCCGAGCCGATACAGGCGGCCGTCGCCATTGATCACCAGATGCGAACCGTCCCGCGACCAGTTCGGCGCCTCGACGAGCCTGTCCGTCTGCCAGACGATCTGCGTTTCACCGGTCACGATGTCATGGATTTCGACGGAACTGCGCATTTTCATCTCCCGCCGCCGCAAGGACGGCTACTTGCGTTCTTCACCAGACGACAGTGTTGCCAGAACCTTGGCGCAGACCGATTGCATCAGGACGGAATCGCGCCGCTCGCGCCACGTCGAGGCCAGGCCCCAGGCGAGCAGCAGCAGGATGCAGACGAAGGCAACGCCGAGCATGGTCAGGCTGCCGGTCGCAAGGCCATAGGTCCCGAAGACGGCCGGCGTCGCGAAATAGGCAATCTGCGCCGAAAGCTGCCTGCCGGCGGAGATGTCGCTGACCGACCATAGTCGCATGAGCCGGATTTCCTCGTCCGTGAACGCTGGACGGCCTTGCCGGCCGTCCGTCTCTTCGGAGGGGGCCTCCATCGACTAGCCCCGATCGCGGAAGCGGTTGGTGATCGGGTAGCGGCGGTCGCGGCCGAAGTTCTTCTTGGTGATCTTGACGCCCGGCGCCGACTGCCGGCGCTTGTATTCGGCGATGTAGAGCAGGTGCTCGACCCGGTGAACCGTCGCTTCGTCATGGCCGCGGGCGACGATCTCGTCGGTTCCCATTTCCTTTTCCACCAGGCATTCGAGAATGTCGTCGAGCACCGGATAGGGTGGCAGCGAATCCTGGTCCGTCTGGTTGGGACGAAGCTCGGCCGAAGGCGCCTTGTCGATGATGTTCTGCGGAATGACGATGCCGGAAGAACCGAGCGCGCCCGGAGGCACCGTGGTGTTGCGCCAGCGCGAGATCGCATAGACCTGCATCTTGTAGAGGTCCTTGATCGGGTTGAAGCCGCCGTTCATGTCGCCGTAGAGCGTGGCGTAGCCGACCGACATCTCGGACTTGTTGCCCGTGGTCACCACCATCGAGCCGAACTTGTTGGAGATCGCCATCAGGATCGTGCCGCGCGCGCGGCTCTGCAGGTTCTCCTCGGTGATCCCGGATTCGGTGCCTTCGAACGTATCGGAGAGCGCGCTAAGGAACCCTTCGACCGGCTCCGAGATCGGCACGATGTCGTAGCGGCAGCCAAGCGCTGCAGCGCACTCCTTGGCGTCCTTCAGCGATTCCTGCGAGGTGTAACGGTAAGGCAGCATGACGGTGCGCACCCGTTCCTCGCCGAGCGCATCGACCGCCAGCGCCGCGCAGATGGCGGAATCGATGCCGCCGGAAAGGCCGAGCACCACGTTCTTGAAGCCGTTCTTGTTGACGTAGTCACGGAAGCCGAGCATGCAGGCTCGGTAGTCCGCCTCCTCCCGCTCCGGCAGCCGCGACTTCAGCCCGGCCTCGCAGTGCCAACCGCTCTCGCCCTTCTTCCATTCGACGATCGAGATCGCCTCTTCGAACTGGCTCATCTGGAAGGCGAGCGACTTGTCCGTATTGAAGGCGAAGCTTGCGCCGTCGAACACCAGTTCGTCCTGGCCGCCCAGCTGGTTGGCGTAGATCATCGGCAGGCCGGTCTCGATCACCTGCTTCAGGACCACCTGATGGCGCACGTCGACCTTGCCACGATAATAGGGCGAACCGTTCGGCGACAGCAGGATTTCAGCGCCGCTTTCAGCCAAAGTCTCGCAGACGCCGAGATCGCCCCAGATATCCTCGCAGATCGGAATGCCGATGCGCACGCCGCGGAAATTGACCGGTCCCGGCATCTCGCCCGGATCGAAGACGCGCTTCTCGTCGAACTCGCCATAATTCGGCAGATCGACCTTGTCGCGGATCGCGATCACCTTGCCGTCGTCGAGCACTGCCACCGCGTTGTGGCGCCCGGTCTTGGCAAGCCGCGGGAAGCCGATGATGACGCCCGGCCCGCCATCGACCGTTTCCGCCGCCAGCTTTTCGACCGCCTGGTAGCAGGCCTTGAGGAATGCCGGCTTCAGCACGAGATCTTCCGGCGGATAGCCGGAAATGAACAGTTCCGTCAAAAGCAGGAGATCGGCGCCCTGTCGCGCCGCGTCGGCGCGCGCCTCGCGCGCTTTGGCCAGGTTTCCGGCGATGTCGCCCACGGTCGGATTGAGCTGGGCAACGGCGATGCGAAGGAGCGAGGGGGCGTTTTTATGGGCGGTCATGAGCGGGCCTGTCGGTCTGTTCTGAACGATTGCATCTGACTTTCGCAATGTTCTTTAGCGCAATCTGCGGGAAAATACCCACAGGCAATCGCCGCCACGCGAAAAAATCCGAAAAATTCTGTTTTTCCCGGTCCTTATACCCGGCTGTTCGCGCGCCTTTACGCCACGAAAAGCCACCCTCGATCCCGGTTAAGAAACCATTCATCCCCTGTTCAAAATGACGGGCGTATGACAGTTACACGACGCATTTATGAAATTGGAGAATATGTTGGCCAGTATCGATTCCGCTGTCGCGAGAGGCTCACGTGTCTATGTCGACCGACCCGGCTTCACCGCGCGGCACGCCAAGACGCTCGCTTCCACGCGCAGCGCACTGTTCTCCCTGTTCGTTGCAGCTAGCCTTGTCTTCGTCGTTGAACTCATCGTCCGCCAGTCGCTGACCGATACCGTCGCCTATGTCCTCGACCCCACGCGCCCGGCGCTGACGACCATCGGCATATTCTTTCTCATTCTGCTCGCTGTCGACGGCCTTTTCGGCCGCGAGCACAAGTCCGCCGTGGTGATCGCGCCGCTCGCGCTCCTGCCGGCCGTCATCTGCCAGCAGAAACAGGTCTTCCTGTCCGACCCGCTCTACCCGACCGACTTCCTGTTCGGCCGCCAGATCATGGAACTGATGCCCGTTCTGGTGAAGGATCGCCCGTGGACGGCCGTCGGCATCGCGGTCGGCCTCGTCGTCACCGTCGCCGCAATTGCGCTCCTCCTGCGCTTCGCCTGGCGCACCTTTCCGAAACTTTCGAAGCGCGAGCGCGTCGCCCGCCTCGCCTTCGCTCTGCCGATGCTCGTCGCCTTCTGGAACATCATGGACTACAACCAGTTCTCCTGGATCCGTGATCGCCTGAAGGTCATCCCGATCATGTGGGATCAGACCGAGAACTATAAGCACAACGGCTTTGCGCTTGCCTTTGCCATCAACTTGCCGATGGCCAATGTCAGTGCGCCCGCCGGCTACATGGTCGACGCGATCGACCGCATTCCGGTCAAGCCGCTTCCGGCCGGCACCTCCCATCGCGGCAAGCCCGACGTTATCGTGCTGATGAGCGAATCCTTCTGGGATCCGACGCGCCTGCCGAACGTCAAGCTGTCGCCCGACCCGATGCCGACCATCCGCGAAATGCAGTCGGGCAATGTCTTCTCGCCGGAATTCGGCGGCATGACCGCCAATGTCGAATTCGAGGCGCTGACCGGCTTCTCCAACGCGTTCCTGCCCTATGGCAGCATTCCCTACCAGCAGTACATCCGCAACCCGATCCCGTCGCTCGCCACCTTCTTCCGCGGCGAAGGCTATGTCTCGCGCGCCATCCACCCCTTCCAGAGCTGGTTCTGGAACCGCACCGCCGTCTACAAGGCCTTCGGCTTCGACATGTTCAAGTCGGAGGAGAACATGCCGGCGATGCAGAAACGCGGCATCTTCGCCTCGGATGAATCGCTGACGAAGGAGATTATCCATCAGGCCGACGCGATGGACGATCCGTTCTTCTTCTTCGCCGTCACGCTCCAGGGCCACGGCCCCTATGAGGCGAACCGCTACGCCAAGAACACCATCAAGGTCGAAGGCGACCTGCCGGAGGCGGACCGTCAGGTGCTCGCCACCTATGCGCAAGGCATCAAGGAGGCCGACGACAGCCTGAAGATGCTGATGGACTGGGCGAAGAAGCGCGATCGCGAAACGATCATCGTGCTTTTCGGTGATCACCTGCCGCCGCTCAACACGGTCTATACCAGCACCGGTTTCATGAAGGGTGTGACGGCGGAACGCAAAGGTTCGAAGGAGCAGATGAAGGCGCAGCATGAAACGCCGCTGGTGGTCTGGTCGAACAAGACCGGCCCGAAGAAAAACGTCGGCACCATCAGCCCGGCCTTCCTCTCCTACCAGATCCTCAAGCAGTCCGGCTACGAGCACCCCTATTACACCGGCTTCCTCGGCAAGGTTTTCGACCAGTACCGCGTCGTCGACCGCTACATGCTGATCCGCAAGAACGGCAAGGAAGTCGCCGAGTGGTCGCGCCAGCCGAAGGTGCCCGCACTGCTGCGCGACTATCGCTTCCTGCAGCACGACATGATGTTCGGCGAACGGTTCTCGACCGATCGGTTCTTCAAGTCGCATGCGGATCTCTACGCAAGCGCGGCTGAAACCCACTGACGCGAGAAGCCGGACCGGTCGCAACGGTCCGGCTTCGGCTTTCCGCGATGTTTCGCACACCGGCATCGCAAAACCCCTGCGGATTTTTGCGCGGCATGCCCTAGATTTCTTCCGGCCAACACCGGAGATCGCCATGCCGCATTTCAACGACATCTCGAAACAGCTTTTCGGCAAGCCGCTCAGCGAGCTCGGCGAGATCGAAGCCCGCATCCTCGCCCACGCGCGCGACCGCCGCACCCTTTCCACGGATTCTCACGCAGCGTTTACGGCCGGGCTCTCCTTCGGCGACAGGCTCGCCGACAACATCGCCCGCGTCGGCGGGTCCTGGAGCTTCATCATCGGCTTCTGCGGTTTTCTCGTTTTCTGGGTTCTGTTGAATTCGGTGCTGCTCCTCACCGGCGCCTTCGATCCCTACCCCTACATCTTCCTCAACCTGGTGCTTTCGATGCTTGCAGCGCTCCAGGCGCCGGTCATCATGATGTCGCAGAACCGCCAGGCCGAGCGTGATCGCTTCGCTGCCTCGAAGGACTACGAGGTCAATCTCAAATCGGAAGTCGAACTTATCGCGCTGCACCACAAGGTGGACGACGTGCTGCTCCGCGAGATCTCTGAGCTGCGCGCGGACCTGTCGGCGCTCAACCGTCAGCTCGAACGTCACCGCTCGCCCCCCGCACAGGAGTGACCGGGCACCGACAGAGACCGGCCGGCGCGCAGGTGAAAGGGGGTAGCTCTGCGCGCATTTCAGCGCCACGGACAGGGCGCGCGCAGCCCGCGCGACAGGGCGAGAACTGGCTCACTTTCATAAACCCTAATTCAACCATGGCTACACATTTTGCAACAAGTGCGAAAATCACGCTGTTTCAACAACTTATCGGAGTATGAAAAAATTAATATTTGAGGATCAGGTTATGGGTGCAGGGACATTCGAAAAATACAGCAACGTGGGTACGCGGAGATGCTGCAATGTCCAACTTCAAGCGCCTGTTAGGTGGCCGAGACGGGGCCGCCGCGATCGAGTTTGCAATCATTGCACCGCTGTTCTTCATGTGCGTGCTGACCTTGATCGCCTACGGCATCTACCTCAGTGCCGCCCATTCCATCCAGCAGATCGCGGCCGATGCCGCCCGCACCGCAATCGCCGGCCTTTCCGAAACCGAGCGTGAACGGCTCGCGACCGACTATATCCGTCGCACGACGATGGATCAGACCTTTATCACGCCGTCACGCATGACCGTCACCGTCAAGGATGACGCCAACAACACGAACCAGTTCACCGTCCGCATCAAGTACGACGCCGGCGACCTGCCGATCTTCAACCTGTTCACGTTCGCCATGCCGAGCGAACAGATCGAGCGCTTCGCAACGATACGCATCGGGGGGGTCTGATATGCTGTGGAAACCCATGCGGGCCCTTTCCCGAGAGCATAGCGGCAATATCGGGATCTCGGCCGCCCTCGCCATGCCCTTGGTCATTACCTCGATGGCCCTTGCGATCGACTACGGCTATCTCACGGTCCAGAAGCGTGAAATGCAGTCGACGGCCGATCTTGCTGCCATTGCGGCGGCCGCCAACGTCACCACCGCCGAGAAGGCGGTGCTCAATCACTTCGCCAACAATGGCCTGAACTACGGCGTGATGACGCCGAGCGGATTGATGACCGTCGACGGCAAGGTCTTGGCGCCTGGCGACGTCAACATCGCCAAGGTTGACGGCGTTGCAACCGTTGCGCGCGGGCGATACGTCCCCGATCCGTCGGTCGATGCCGGTCAGCGCTTCGTCAAGGATGCAACGCCGACCGACGCCGTGCAGGTGCTGCTCGAAAGGAAGGGCGATATCTTCCTCGCCTCGATCTTCACCACCGCGCCGGACCTGGCCGTCTACGGTACGGCGGCGAGTTCGAAGATCGCAGCGTTCTCCGTCGGCTCGCGCCTTGCCAGCCTGAACGAGGGGCTGCTCAACTCCATCCTCGGGCAGATGCTCGGCACGACGATTTCGCTGAAGGTCATGGACTACCGGGCGCTGATCGATGCCGACATCGATATTCAGCCGTTCCTGAAGATCATTGCGACCCGTCTCAGCCTCACAACTGCGTCCTATGAGGACGTGCTCAAGGCCAAGCTGACGATGCCGCAGTTGCTCGCCTCCATGCGGCTCGTTCAGGGGCTGTCCGGAACCGTGACGGCGGCCCTCAGGAGCATCGAGCTTTCCACCGCAAGCGACAAGCGCACCTTCACCCTGGCGCAGATCCTCAACCTCGATCCGAAGAAGAGCCTGCAGATCGACGCCGGTTCCAATTGGGCAATGCGGGTGAGCGCGCTGCAGATCGTGTCTGCGGCTGCGGCGATCGCCAATGGCCAAAACCAGATCGCGCTCAACGCCGTGGCCGGCCTTCCCGGCATTGCGTCTGCCAAGGTCAAGCTCGCGATCGGCGAACCACCCGTAGAAACGCCCAGCCACCGCCTCGGCACGCCGGGCGCGGCGGTTCGCACCGCCCAGACGCGCCTTGCCGTCGAGGTCAACGTCGATGGACTTGCAGCACTTGCGGGCATTCGCATTCGCCTGCCGATCTATGTCGAGCTCGCCTATGCGGAAGCCAAGCTCGCCGATATCAGATGCTATGGCGGCACGCCGGAGAATGCGTCGGTCAGCGTCGATGCGGTGCCTGGCGTCGCTGAGATCGCGATCGGCGACGTCGATCCGGCGGTTCTGTCCAACTTCTCGTCCGACGCGCGCGTGCAAAGAGCCAAGCTCGTCGACGCCCTGGTGGTCAAGATCGATGCCCTCGCCCATGTCGAGGCACAGAACCTCAAGCCAACGCGCCTGAGTTTCAGTCCGTCCGAGGTCGCCGCCCGGTCGATCAAGACCGTTTCGACCAAGGACATCCTGACGTCGACGACGCAGACGCTGCTCAACAATCTCGACCTGAACATCCAGGTCCTGTTCCTGACGCTCGGCAGCCCGACGATCGTGCAGCAGGCGCTGGCCCAGACACTCGGAGCCGTCACCAAGCCGGTCGACGATCTGCTCTACAACCTGCTGCTTCTGGTGGGCGTCCGGGTCGGAGAGGCCGATGTCCGCGTCACCGGCGTCAAGTGCCAGCCACCCGTGCTTGTTCAGTAAGCAACAGCGAACGCGTGATCGGGCGTCCCACGGCAGACCGTCGGGAGCCCCGATGAACAATTTCGTGAGTTGACACGTTATGCGCAAGGTAGCCCTGTTAGGACGGGCGGAGCTGAGTGGCGATCTGTGACCGGGCACCTTGTATCGGGCATTGGAAAAGCCGCGCGAGCATTGGGGGTATGCGCAGCAGATGCATGTGATGGCAGAGCAGGAAGGCGCAGCGCGGGATGGCTCGCTCGCCTTCACCGCAGAAGGCTTTCTTCGTCATCCGGAGTTGCGTAGCGTGCTGCAGGCGAGCGCGCGCGATCTCATGGCCGCCTACGACATGTTCCCCCGCATCGCTCGCCTTGTCGCCTCCCATCAGAAATGGACGCTCAGCCAGGCCGTCTACGCCCTGCACCTCGAGCGTGAGCCCGGCAATCCCGAAACGGGGATCACGACCGCGCGCCTCCTGAAGTTCATCCACGAGACCGGCGGCGCCAGCCGCAACACGGCTGCGGCCTTTATCGCCGAGCTCGTCACCTACAAGCTCCTGCGCGACGCGGAAGGCGGACGCGCACGCAAGAAGATCCGCCCGCTTGAACCGACGGAGGTCAGCGAAGGCGCGATGCTGCGCTGGTTCATGAGCCAGATGGGAACGCTCGATCGCTTCGACGGCGATTGCCGTGTCGCTCGCGTCGAAGCCGACCGTACGGTTTTCGAGCGGGCGCAGCCGATCGCCGCGCGCCTGCTGCTTTCGGATCGCCGGTGGACGGATCCGCCGGAAGGTGTCGCGGCTTTCGTCTGGACAGAGTGTGGCGGTCTGCTGCTCGACGACCTGATGGCGCGGCCGAAAAGCCTGGAGCCCGTGGACGGCAAGGTCTGGCTGGAGGCGAACCTCTCGGATCTCGCCACGCATTACATGATTTCGAACACCCATATCCGGCGCATCTTCACGCGGGCGCAGGACCTCGGCTTCCTTGGGAGGGCCGACCAGGGTCAGCGCGGCCTGTTCTGGCTGAGCGCGCGGCTGATCGACGAATATTGCCACTGGCAGGCCGTCAAGCTGGCGGGCCTCGCCAATGGCATCGAGCAGGCCGAACGGCAGGCGGCAAGCCCGCCGGCGTGAGGCTCAAAGCTGTCGCATGAAAGAGCCATCACCCGCCGGGTTCTAAGCTCTTGTTTTTATGCATGCCGTTGCCGCAAACCGCTGCACGCTTTTCTGCGGCATGTATCAGACGCGCCCGGCCGCAAATTTCGGCAGGCCGTCCTTGATCTCGTAGAAATCGCCCTGATCTTCGCAGAAGATGTGATAGCCCGCCTTCAGCTCGGTCGGCTTCTCGAAGGCGCCCGCAAGGATCGAGGTGTAGTCCGAGCCATCCGCCTTCCAGAACAGCGCCGACCCGCATTGCCGGCAAAAGCCCCGGCTGGCGCTATCACTGGCCCTGTACCAGGTTACGTTCTCCGCCCCCTCGATCTCGAAGTCCTGGTCCTGAACGTTGGTTGCGGCGTAATACAGCCCGGTCTGCTTCCGGCATTGGCTGCAGTGGCAGAAGATCAGTTCGCGCAGCTCGCCGCGCGCTTTGAAGCGAATGCCGCCACAAAGGCAGCCCCCGTGATGAATGTCCTGCATTGCCCCTCCCCAAGTTCATGACCCCTCGATCGTGCCATGGAGCGTGCCGACGCAAGCGACAGCCCGCGCCGCGCCCTGCTCCAGACACGAAAATGCCGGGCTAGCTTCCAGAGCCGGCCCGGCATTGTCAAATTCAAAGCATCCAAGCGACGTTCAGAAAACCTGAACAATGCCAGAGATTTAGATCAGCCGTTGACGACCATCCTCTTCTCGTCGCGGCCGCCCTTCATGCGTTCGGCGAGCAGGAAGGCGAGTTCCAGCGCCTGGTCCGCGTTGAGGCGCGGGTCGCAATGGGTGTGGTAGCGGTCGGCGAGATCGTCGCCGGAAAGCGCGCGGGCGCCGCCGGTGCATTCTGTCACGTCGTTGCCGGTCATCTCGATGTGGATACCGCCCGGATGCGAGCCTTCGGCACGGTGGATCTGGAAGAAGCTCTCGACTTCCGACAGGATCCGCTCGAACGGACGGGTCTTGTAGTTGTTGAGCGTGATCGTGTTGCCGTGCATCGGGTCGCAGGACCAGACGACCTTCTTGCCTTCGCGCTCGACCGCACGGATGAGGCGCGGCAGATGCTCGGCCACCTTGTCGTGGCCGAAGCGGCAAATCAGCGTCAGACGGCCAGCTTCGTTGGCCGGGTTGAGCAGATCGATCAGCTCCAAGAGACCGTCGGCCGTCAGCGACGGACCACACTTCAGGCCGAGCGGGTTCTTGATGCCGCGGCAGTATTCGATATGCGCATGGTCGGGCTGGCGGGTACGGTCGCCGATCCAGATCATGTGGCCGGACGTGGCGTACCAATCGCCCGAGGTCGAATCGACACGCGTCAGCGCCTGCTCGTAGCCGAGCAGCAGCGCCTCGTGGCTGGTGAAGAAATCGGTCTCGCGCAGGCTCGGATGGTTTTCCGAGGTGATGCCGATTGCCTTCATGAAGTCCATGGTTTCGGAGATGCGGTCGGCGAGCTTGCGGTAGCGCTCGGCCTGCGGGCTGTCCTTGACGAAGCCGAGCATCCACTGGTGCACGTTGTCGAGGTTGGCATAGCCACCCATCGCGAAGGCGCGCAGAAGGTTCAGCGTCGCGGCCGACTGGCGGTAAGCCATGATCTGGCGTTCCGGGTTCGGAATGCGCGCTTCCTCGGTGAACTCGATGCCGTTGATGATGTCGCCGCGGTAGGATGGCAGCGTCACGTCGCCCTGCTTCTCGATGCCCGACGAACGGGGCTTGGCGAACTGGCCGGCAATACGGCCGACCTTCACCACCGGCTGCTGTGCGCCGAAAGTCAGGACGACGGCCATCTGCAGGAAGGCGCGGAAGAAGTCGCGGATCGTATCGGCGCCGTGTTCGGCGAAGCTTTCGGCGCAGTCGCCGCCCTGCAGCAGGAAGCCGCGGCCTTCGGCGACATTGGCAAGGGCGCTCTTCAGGCGGCGTGCTTCACCCGCAAACACCAGCGGCGGATACTTCGCGAGGCGTGCTTCGGTCGCCTCAAGCGCTGCCAGGTCCGGATAGTCCGGCACCTGCTGGATGGGTTTCTGCCGCCAGCTGTTTGGAGTCCAAGTCTGTGCCATTTCGATCACCTGTTGTCTGCCGCGGAACCAACCGCGCGGGTCGCGCCCGGCGGCCAACGCGGCCGCCCGGTATTCGGAAATTTCACTCAACATCCGCAGGCCCTGCCCCGGTCACTCGGCCAAGCCTCGTGCCCGCCCAGCCGAAAACGCCGCGGAATGCGGGCTTATAGACGTTAAGGAAACGCTTGGAAAGCCATCCTATCAGAATTCATTGCTTTGCAGGACGCCCGGAGCGCAAGGATATGTCCGCAGGGCGCACGATCCCGAAAGCACGACCATGTATATCGAAAGAACTGTGCGCGGTTTCAATAGGATAGTGGCGTCCGCGCGCTGCCGCGGCAGCTGCGCGGCAACGCGGCCGAGATAGGCAACGGTGCGTTCATCGATGGTGCCCGACGGCCTGCGGCCCGCAACGGCTGGCCCTCCCGTCCTTGTGCGCCCTGGCGGGCGTCGCAGTGGCGCGTGTCGGGCGAGCGTCCGGCCTGCGCCGACCAAACAGGAAAGAGATGAACGGCAGCACCCAGTGCAGGCCGCGCCACTCCGGCGCGTCCAGCGGATCATCCAGGCCGCTGCGCTGCCCGCGGCGGCTTTCGCGTTGCAGAACCGTCCACATGACTGCCCAATGTTCAAGCATGGTCTTGCCTCCTTTGCCTTGAGACAATCGGAGACCTAATGTCTTTGCCGGCAGCGTTGTAGGCGCACTGCTGAAAGACGTCTTTCATCCGCGAACGGAAGCCAAGGCGGGCGACCCGCGTTAGTACGAGACGAAGACCGCCATGGAGTGCTTATGGCCGAGGCAGCCTGGGACGATTTGAAACTGTTCTATCACGTCGCGACCGAGGGCGGCTTGAGCGGTGCTGCCATGCGGACAGGCTTGAGCGCGCCGACCATCGGCCGCCGCATGCTCGCGCTCGAGCGAGCGACCGGCAGGGCACTCTTCATCCGCAGCCAGCAAGGCTATCGCCTCGCCCACGATGGCCAGATCCTCCTCGAACATGTCCGTGCCATGCGGAATGCCGCCGCGAACATCTCCGACTGGCACCGCGACGCTTTCGCGCTGCCGGTCGTCTCGGTCGCAAGCGACGCCTGGGTCTCAGGCTTCGTCGCCGATCACTCAACCGACATCCGCGCCGCCGGCGACGGTTTTCGCTTCTGCTGCAAGCACGCGCATCGCGGCCTCGACCTGACCTTCAGAGAGGCCGATGTCGCCGTGCTGCACGAAAAGCCGCACTCGGGCAACGTGGCGGTACGCCGCTCGGTGAACATCGCCTATGCCGTCTATCGTCCCGCCAACATGCCGGAGCGCGACGACTTTCCCTGGATATCGATCGGTACCGAAGTCGCCGGTTCGCCGGCCGAGAGATGGGTCTTTGAAAACCGCGAGCAGCAGATCCACACGTGGACCGACAGTCCCGCCCTTCTCGTGCGGCTGATCCGCAACGGCGCCGGACGCGGCGTCCTGCCCGCCTTCGTCGGCGACGGTGATCCGCTCCTCAGGCGCGAAGGCGGGTTGATTGAGGGCCTGACGCATCCGTTGTGGATTGCGGCCAACGACGACGACCGTCGCCGCCCGGAAGTCCGGACGGTCATCGATCGACTCGCCGATCTTTTCAAGCGTGAGGAAGCACGGTTTGCGGGCGCGACCGCCTGAAGCGGGTCAGACCCGCTCGCCCTTGCGGATGCGGTAGGAGGGCGAATACATCGTCACCAATTCTTCCGCCGCCGTCGGGTGCACCGCCATCGTCCGGTCGAAATCGTCCTTGGTGCAGCCGGCCTTCAGCGAAATGCCCAGCAGCTGCGCCATTTCGCCGGCGTCGTGACCGAGGATATGGGCGCCGAGCACCTTGCGGTCGGCGGCATTGACGATCAGCTTCATGATCATCTTTTCCTTGCGGCCCGAAAGCGTCGCCTTCATCGGCCGGAACTCGGCGCGGTAGACTTCGAGTTCGTCGAACCGGCGCGCCGCTTCCTCTTCCGTCAGACCGACGGTACCGATTTCCGGCTGCGAGAAGACGGCGGTCGCGATCAGGTCGTGGTCCGGCGACACCGGATTGTTCCTGTACTCGGTCTCGATGAAGCACATCGCCTCGTGGATTGCGACCGGCGTCAGCTGCACGCGGTCGGTGACGTCACCGAGCGCGTAGATACCGGGTGCGCTGGTGCGCGAGAAGGCGTCGACGACGATGGCGCCACGCTCGTCGGTCTTCACACCTGCAGCTTCGAGGCCAAGTCCCTTCGTGTTCGGCACGCGACCGAGCGCCAGCATCACCTGGTCGACGGCGATATCGCCATGCTTCATCGTGTGCGCGACGCGCTTGCCGTCGGCATCGAGCGTGACCGACTGGATGATGTCTTCGCAAAGGATGCGGATGCCCTTCTCTTCCATCGCCGCATGCAGCCCGCGACGCAGGTCCTGGTCGAAGCGCGAGAGAATTTCCTTGCCGCGATAGATCAGCGTCGTTTCGACGCCGAGGCCGTGGAAGACGTTGGCGAATTCGACGGCGATGTAGCCGCCGCCGGCGATCAGGATCGACTTCGGCAGTTCGGCGAGGTCGAACGCCTCGTTGGAGGAGATGCAATGCTCGTGGCCCGGCAGCGCGTCATGCGGCGTCGGATGGCCGCCGACGGCAATCACGATGCGCTCGGCCGTCACGGTCTTGCCGCTAAACGCCAGACGAACCGTGTTCGGGCCGACAAGCTCGGCGCGCGTATGCAGGATTTCGGCGCCGGCATTGTTCAAGCCCTTCTGGTAGAGCCCTTCGAGCCGGGTGATTTCCTGTTCCTTGGCGGCGACCAGCTTCTTCCAGTCGAACCGGCTTTCGCCGACCGTCCAGCCGAAGCCGGCCGCATCCTCGAAGTGCTCCGAATATTGCGACGCGTAGACATAGAGCTTCTTCGGCACGCAGCCGCGAATGACGCAGGTGCCGCCGTAACGAAATTCTTCGGCGATCGCGACCTTCTTGCCGAGGCTTGCGGCCAGGCGCCCGCTTCTGACGCCACCCGAACCGCCGCCGATTACGAAAAGGTCATAGTCGAAAGCGGGCATGGGCAGTCTCCTGAAAGCAAGCGGGCCGAATTGGCGATCTGAAAAGCGCGCCGGCCGATCTTGGCGGCGACACGCAACCGGGCGCAGCGAAGGGCCGCGCCGCAGGCACATATAGTGGAGCCCCCGGGCAAAAGAAAAGCCCGGATCGCTCCGGGCTCCTCGAAACGTGATGAAGGCGCTCGGCGCCGCAGCTTATTGTGCCGGTGCCTGAACTGCGCCTTCGGCTGCAGCCGGCTGGGTGCTGCCGACCTTTTCGTCGAGCGACTTGGTCGCTTCCTGGGTCAGATCGCGCGAAACGCCGGACGCCCAGATGTCGGCGGCCTTGAGGAGCTCGCGCGAGGCGATCGGACCGTCGTTCAACAGCTTCTTGCCGGCGGCAGAGTTGTAGAACTCGGTGATGGCGTTCAGCTCTTCGAGCGAAAAGGTCTTGGCGTAGATCGTCGCTGCTTCGTTTTCGAGATCGGCGCGGCGGGCGGCGAGGGTCAGCGCCTTCTCGTCGACGGTCGCGGTGATCAGTTCCTGATGGTTCGGCGACGCCTGGATCAGCGTGTTCTTCAGGCGCTCGGCAAGGTTCGGCAGAATGTTGTCGAAGCTGTTGGTCACGCCGAGAGCGGCGATCGTCGCGCGCGCCGCCTTGATCTGGTCTTCGGAGACATCCTGGGCCTTGACCGCCGGAACGGACGCGGACAGCAGAACCGCGGTGGCAGCGAAAGTGCGGACAAGACCTGCGAGTTTGTTCATTTTTACCCTTGCTCCTGTGTTTGTCGCATGCTGCCCGGGCGATTGCCGCCGCAAGGCCCGCATGTATGGAAACCTGTTGTCTTCACCGCCCCTGCCCCTCAAGGGACAACGAGGCCGGCTCAGGACGCCGTCAGCGTGCGTGCCCCTTGCGGCCCGGCAATGATTGCCAGCGAAGCGATACCGATGAAAAGCCCGTGCTCGACGACACCGGGAATGGCATTCAGCTCCCCCGCGAGCGCATCTGCATCAGGAATACGGCCAAAAGATGCATCGAGAATGAGGTGCCCGCCGTCCGTCAGGAAGGCGCCGTCATGGGACTGGCGGACAGTGATATCGCCGGAAAGGCCGAGGCGCGAGGCGACCTTTTCGATCGCGATCCGGGTTGCCACCTGACCGAAAGGATTGACCTCGATCGGCAGTTTGAAAGCGCCGAGAACATCGACGACCTTCGTCTCGTCGGCAATCACGATCATCCGGTTGGAGGCGGCCGCGACGATCTTTTCGCGCAGCAGCGCACCGCCGCCGCCCTTGATCAGCCGCAATCGGCCATCGACCTCGTCGGCTCCGTCGATCGTCAGATCGAGCTCCGGCAGTTCATCGAGCGATTTCAGCGGAACGCCCAGTTCGAGGCAGAGACGCGCGGTGCGCTCCGAGGTGGGAACGCCTTCGATGCGAAAGCCGGCGGCGACCTTCTCGGCCAAGAGCCGGACAAACTCCTCGGCCGTCGAGCCCGTACCGATGCCGAGACGCATGCCGTCCTCGACATATTCCAGCGCCGCGGCCGCGGCTTTGATTTTCATTTCGCGGGCGTCCATGCGCCGGTCGCTCCCTTGTGATTCGCACGGGCAGCAGGCCGCAATCAGCGAACGGCCGCCCGTTTTCCGCTGTGACACTTACACGCCCGACGACGCAAACAAAAGTCAAAATGAAACCGGCGTTCAGGATTCCGCATGGCTGGCCGCGCCGGCTTGCCATTGCAATCGCCGATGAGTTCGCCTACCCGATCAGCAACGGTTTTCAGCACCAAGAGGTTTTCTCCTTGTCTTCTCCCATTGTCGTCTTCGATCTCGACGGAACGCTCGTCGACACGGCGCCGGACCTGGTCGCCAGCCTCAACCATGCGGTCACCCAGGCCGGCGTCGAGCCGGTTACCTATGGCGACCTCACGCATCTTGTCGGCCATGGCGCGCGCGCCATGATCGAGCGCACCTTTGCGCTCAGGCAGAAACCGCTCGCCGAAGACATGCTGGAATGGCAGCTGAAGGAGTTCGTCGATTTCTACCACGGCTCGATGCCGGGCGAATCGCTGCCCTATCCGGGCCTGATCGACGCGCTCGACCGCCTCTCGGGCGCCGGCTTCAAGCTTGCCGTGTGCACCAACAAGCCGGAAAAGCTCGCCACCCGCCTGCTCGAGCGCCTCGGCCTGATCGAGCGCTTCGCGGCGATCTCGGGCGGCGATACCTTTGAAGTGCGCAAGCCCAATGCCGAGCACCTCCTGCGGACGGTCAGCAATGCCGGCGGCCTGGCGACCCGCACCGTGATGGTTGGCGACAGCCTCAACGACTTCCTCGTCGCCCGCAATGCTCAGGTGCCCTCGATCGCCGTTCCCTTCGGCTATTCCGATGTACCGGTCGAAAGCCTCGACCCCACCGTTGTCATCAGCCACTTCGACGAGCTGACCCCGGATCTGGTCTCGGGCCTGTTTTCCAAATAGCAGACAAGAAAAAGGCCGCTCGAAGCGGCCTTTTTCTTGCTTATCCTTCCGCCCGGCGCGCGCCGCGCGTCGCATCGAAGGCCCGGTTCATGTACATGTCGCGCTCATAGACGTCGTTGAAGTACTCGACGACGCCGTCCTTGTTCGGCCAAGCCGTGAAGTAGGCGACGTAGACCGGAACCTTCACCGGAACCTGCAGCGCCTTGTTGCGGCCGCCGGCGATCTCCTTGCCGACATCGTCGACACTCGTGCCGAGCACGGCCGCCGCCATCAGGCGCGGATCGGCAAGCCGCACGCAGCCATGGCTGAGCGCGCGGTTGTCACGCTTGAAGAAGCTCTTCGACGGCGTGTCGTGCATGTAGATCGCGTGGCTGTTGGGGAACAGGATCTTCAACTCGCCGAGCGCATTGTCGCTGCTCGGCGGCTGGCGCACCGCGACCGAAGCGGTCGAGCCGTTCCAGTTCACCGATGCCGACGGCACCGGTCGGCCGCCAACCTCGACCTGGTAGCCCATGCGGTCGAGATAGTTCGGATCGCTCCTGAGCTTCGGCAGCATCTCGTTGACGATGATCGACTGCGGCACGCCCCAATAGGGATTGACCTCGACCGTCTGGATCTCGTCCTGGAAGAAGTAGGTCTGGTTCGCCTTCGAGCCGACGACGACGCGCATGGAGAACTGCTCCGCGCCCTTGTCGGCATAGGTGGCGGTAAAGGCCGGCTGGTTGATGAAAACATAGCGGTCGCCAAGGCCATCGGGCAGCCAGCGCGCCTGCTCCATGGCGATTTCGAGCTTGTTGATCTTGGAGGCAATCGTGTCGCCGCCGGTCAGGATGCGAAGCGACGCCTGGCCGACGACGCCGTCGGCCTTGAGCCCGTGCTCCTGCTGGAAGGCCTCGACCACGGCAACCAGCTCCGGCGTGTATTCCGGCGTGCCCTGGTAGGCGGCAAGAACCGTGGCATGATCGGTCTTCAGCTTTTCCGAGCCTTTGAGCCGGATACCCGCGATGATATTCGCGAGTTCAGGATTGCTCTGGCCCGGCTTCAGCAGCGTGCCGGGCGCGATTTCGACGCGTTGCTCGACGCTCTGCTCGGAGCGCAGCTTCACCAGTTCGGCGGAGAGAGCGGCAAATTGCGCGCTCTTCGGGTTCTGCTCATTGAGAAGCGCGGTCATGTCGCTGCTCGTCGACATCTTGTCGAGAAGCGGCAACAGCTCGACCGTCTTGCGCTTGAAGTCGTGGTAGCCGGAGATTTTGTTCGGATCGATGCGGCCGCGCACGGTATCCTGCACGTAGCTGAGCGCTGCTGCCGAAAGCGCGATCTCGAACTGTACCAGCTCCTTTTCGCGGGCGATCATGTCGCCGCGATCGAACGTATCGGAGGGCACGTTGACGGCGTAGTCCTGCGGGTCGAGACCGACCTTGGCCGCGTCGGCAAGAACGGCGACCGCCGCCTTCGCCTTGGCGTTGACGCCTTCGGCGCCGATCCAGATGTAGTCCATGCGGGCGCCGTAATGGGCTTCGACCGCTTTTGCGACATCGCCCGAGGTCCGCACGTTGATCCCGGGAAGGAACTGCCGCGCGTCGGCAAGCGGCGTGCGCAGCATCGGCGGCAGCGCATCGTTGCGCACGGAACCGGTAACGACAGGATCGAGCAGCTTGTCGGTTGAAATCCGGCGCAGCGGTTCGGCCTTGTAGGTATAGTATTTCGGGCCGGTGATCTTCGGCAGCGGCCTGGCCGCCTGCTGCGGGTCAGCCATCGTGCCGACACCGGGGAGCGGCTGGGTCGGCTGCACCTGCGCCTCGGGCTTCTTTCTGCCCGCCCGAATGAAATCGCCGAACGTGAAGGCCGAAGCCGGCCGCGCGTCCATGGTCGCGATCGCACAGCCGCTCATGAGCGCTACGATCGCTGCCGTCTTAAGAACTCTCATATGAAACTACGTCCCCGTATCGCGTTGTCGCCGAATTCGGCTGAAGCCAGATTCTCGCCACGCCCTCGTGCGCTAAAAGTTATAGAAAAGGATGGTGAATGAAAAGGAAACGCGCCGAAACCGATCGTCCTTAAACCTCGCTGCGAAATCTCCTGAACGCCTCATTTGCAAGACGTTCGGGCGGTCATAAAAATTTGATCCCAATGGATTTTATTTCAGCGGACGCGTTCATGCCGGCAGTGGCCGACGACAGGCGCGGGAAAAGAAGATCGCGTCTGTGACTGAAACATCACAACGGCCCGACGAGCCCGGCAGAGGCCGAATCACCATGGCTGCGCGCGCATCCCGACGCGCCATGGGGTTTCAAACGATTGTAGCATAGCCAGCCATGGCGCGCCCCTTTACAAGCTCCGGCCGTCGGGGCAGAGAGAGGCCCGGCACCCTGGAGAGATCAGCCAAACGGCCCCTCGCCCAGGCTTCATGAACCGCATGATCAAGGCAGGTATCACGATGACATCGACGCGCACGGAAACAGATACGTTCGGCCCCATCGAAGTGGCTAACGACCGCTATTGGGGCGCCCAGGCCCAGCGTTCGCTCGGCAACTTCAAGATCGGCTGGGAAAAACAGCCGGCCTCGATCGTCCGGGCGCTCGGCATCGTCAAGCAGGCCGCCGCCCGCACCAACCAGGCGCTCGGCCGCCTGGATTCGGGTGTCGCCGATGCCATCGTCAAGGCTTCCCAGGAAGTCATCGACGGCAAGCTCAACGACCACTTCCCGCTCGTCGTCTGGCAGACCGGCTCCGGCACCCAGTCGAACATGAACGCCAACGAGGTGATCTCGAACCGCGCCATCGAACTCCTGGGCGGCGTCATGGGCTCGAAGAAGCCGGTGCATCCGAACGACCACGTCAACATGAGCCAGTCGTCGAACGACACCTATCCGACGGCCATGCACATCGCCTGCGCCGAGCGCGTCATCCATGACCTGCTGCCGGCGCTGAAGCACCTGCACAAGGCGCTGGAAGCCAAGGTCAAGGCCTTCGACCACATCATCAAGATCGGCCGTACCCACACCCAGGATGCAACGCCGCTGACGCTCGGCCAGGAATTCTCCGGCTACGCCGCCCAGGTCGCCTCCTCGATCAAGCGCATCGAAATGACGCTGCCGGGCCTTTGCGAACTCGCCCAGGGCGGCACGGCCGTCGGTACCGGCCTCAACGCTCCAGTCGGCTTTGCCGAGAAGGTTGCCGAAGAGATCGCCAAGATCACCGGCATTGCCTTCACCTCGGCGCCGAACAAGTTCGAAGCGCTCGCCGCCCATGATTCCATGGTCTTCAGCCACGGCGCGATCAACGCGACGGCCGCCGCCCTCTTCAAGATCGCCAACGACATCCGTTTCCTCGGCTCCGGCCCGCGCTCGGGCCTTGGCGAACTGTCGCTGCCGGAAAACGAGCCTGGCTCATCGATCATGCCCGGCAAGGTCAACCCGACCCAGTGCGAAGCGCTCACCCAGGTCTGCGTCCAGGTGTTCGGCAACCACGCCGCACTCACCTTCGCCGGCAGCCAGGGCCATTTCGAGCTCAACGTCTTCAACCCGCTGATGGCCTACAACTTCCTGCAGTCGGTGCAGCTGCTCGCCGATGCCGCCGTCTCCTTCACCGACAACTGCGTCGTCGGCATCGAGGCACGCGAAGACAACATCAAGGCGGCGCTCGACCGCTCGCTGATGCTGGTAACGGCCCTTGCCCCGAAGATCGGCTACGACAACGCCGCCAAGATCGCCAAGACCGCCCACAAGAACGGCACGACGCTGCGCGAAGAAGCCGTCGGCGGCGGCTATGTGACGAACGAAGAGTTCGACGCGGTCGTTCGTCCCGAAACGATGATCAGCCCGGCCTGATCCATTTTGATACACCACGGCGCCGGCCTGGCGCCGTGGCTTCATGTCGCGAACGCGCGCAATCGAGCGGCCGAACGGCTGCGATCGAGCCACTGGCGACGTCGCGGTGGCGGCAAATATTAAGACTTCGCAAATCATTTGCCCCTAAAAATAACAACCGGTAAGCAGCGATTCACATTAGGGGGTTTGCAGATGCAAACGGCAAACTCGGGCAAGGCACAGACGCCCGATATCGCAGCGCAGGTAACCCATGCGATGCGCATGATGGGTGTGGCACCCATCCCCCGCAACTACGAGCTCTATTACGAAGCCTATCTCGGCTCCAATCCGCAATTGTCGAAGGAGCTCGCGGCGCTCGGCAGCCGCGCGACCCAGGAAGAGCTGGACGCGATCGGCGCCCAGTACTTCAGCCATATTCACCGATCGCACGGTATCGAACGCGCCCATACCACGCTTGCGGCCAAGCTTGCCGAACTCGTGACCCTGTTGCGCGACGAGCAGTATGCGCTCGAGACCTACAATAAGGTTCTCGACGAGGCCTATGTCAACATCGTCAGCAAGAGCGCATCGAGCGCCGATCTCCTGCGCCACGCGATCGGCATTCTGACCGAAGCGACGGCAGAAACGATGAGCCAGGGCAAGGAACGCGTCGAGACCGTCGTGCAGAAGTCCTTCGAGATGGAGGTCATCCGGCAGGAACTCGATGAATACAAGCGCATCGCCAATACCGATTCGCTGACGCGCCTCGCCAACCGCCGTGCCTTCGATGACAATCTGGCCGCCGTCTACAACAACGAGCACCTGAGGAACTTCACCGGCCTGCTCGTTGCCGATATCGACCATTTCAAGAAGGTCAACGACACCTTCGGCCATCCGGTCGGCGACAAGATCCTGGCGACCGTCGGCGGCGTGCTTCGCGCCAATCTGCGCCGCGAGGCCTTCGTCGCCCGCACCGGCGGCGAAGAATTCGCCATCATCCTTGGCGACAGCAGCCAGGAAGAATGCCTGCAGATCGCCGATCGGATCCGCACCGTGCTCGCGGCCACGCCCTTTCGCAATTCCAAGACCGGCGTCAACTACGGCCCGATCACGCTTTCCGTCGGCGTCTGCATGGCGACGGCGGCCGAAGATCCGGTCGATCTCTACAACAAGGCGGATATCGCGCTCTATTCGGCCAAGAATGGTGGGCGCAACAAGACCATTCTCTTCGAAGATGGCATGCGCAAGGAATCCGGCCGCAACTGGCTGATCTACCGGCGCTGAGAAAGCGTCTTCCCCCGGCGATGCGACCCATGATTGGCGCCCTTCACGGGCGCCTCTTGCGCTTTGATGCCTCCACGTTGAACCGTCGCATCCGCGCCGGCCGCCCGCGCGATTGCAATCATCTCCGGCCGATATTCGAAGTGCATCGTGTCGAAGTGATACCAGCGGCCACCCCAGATGAAGCCGTGTTTCTCGAAGATCTCGACAATCTCAAGGGGATAGCGGTTGCGATAGCGCGTGCCGCCCTTCCCGGCCCAGCGCCAGTAATCGGCAAAGCGCGTGTTGAGATCGATGGCCGCACCGAAACTGTGAACCGAAAGCGTCGAAGCACCGGCAATCGGTCGCCAGTTGAAAGTACCGGCGCTTGGGCTCAGATAGGGCCTGAGTTCGGGACGAGCGGAAAGATCGGCGGCCACCGCTTTCAGCGCCCGCGCCGCGCCATGCCTTTTCGTCACCCGCAGCCGTTCGCCAAACCAGTCAACCGAAACGAGATCCCGCCGGACAGCCGCAGCGCTGCCGCCATAAAGTCGCTTCAGCAGCGCTTCGCTGCGAATGCGCCCCGGATCGAAATCGACGGCCGGTGATCCGGCACAGGCGCCGGGCGGATAGATCTGCGACAGGCTGTCCTCGACATCGGCCTTGGCCAGCTTCTCGGCATGCGTCTTCGCCTTGCCGTCATCGATGACGATCGGCGGTCCGCCATCGCCGAGGACCAGTGCATTGACGTCGATGCGCTCTATGGCATCCGGATAGGCATCAGCCAGCAGCCGCAGCTTCTCCGATAGCGTTGGTTCGACGGCCGACGCGTTGCCGGCCAGAAGACCCAAAAGGACCGCACCTGTCGGAACTCGCCGCCACACCCTCGCCTCCACCCATGCACCACGCTGAGCTGGGCGACCGTACGGGGTCGGCCCGATGGCAGCCTACCACATGGTCTTGGCGGCGCGCTCCGGCCATTCGCGATCGTAGGTCTCGCGGTCAAAATCCGCCTTGGCGGCTTTGAGCAGCGTGCCCGGCGTCGGCAGAGACGCCGGATCGAGGAAACGATCGGGGTTCCAGAGCTGCGCCCGCATGACGGCGCGGGCGCACTGGAAATAGACCTCGCCGATCGTCACGACGATGACGCTGCGCGGGTGCTTGCCATCGACCTCGAAGCTGCCGGTAAGCTCCGGATCGATGCTGAGGACCGCCGTGCCGTTGATGCGCATCGTCGTGTTCGAGCCGGGGATCAGGAACATCAGTGCCACGCGCGGGTCGCGCACGATATTGGCGAGCGAATCGACGCGGTTGTTGCCGCGCCAGTCGGGAAGCAGCACCGTCCTGTCGTCGGCGATCCTGACGACACAGTCGTCGTCGCCGCGCGGCGAACAATCCAAGCCTTCCGGGCCGACCGTTGCAAGCGCGCAGAAGGGAGAAGCCTCGATCATCAGTCGGTACTCGGCCGTCAGCGTCTTGGTGACCTTGGCCACCGACGCTTCGCTGACGCCGCCATAGAGCGTGTTGAGTTCCTCGACCGAGGTGATGACCGACATGCCGTCCTCCAATGCTGCCAAAGTCCCGGGGAACGATGAGGGCGCGAAGTTGCGCAGAGAATCCCGGGCGAGCGACCCTTCGGCCGATAGCATGACAGTCTGATGACGAGGTCAACGAAAAATGGTCAGGCGGCGGCTTTTTGATCTTCCGCGTGTATGAACGCATTGACCCGCTCGATCACCGGGGCGGCTGAGACGATGCGGCGATGGCCAAGGCCGTTAGCCCAGTGCATCTCGACATTTGGCCCGGCCGCCGCATAGCGGCGCGCGTGGTCGGCCGAGACTTCCTTGTCGTCCTCGGCATGAATGACGAGCGTCTGCGTGCCCAGCGTGCCCACGACCTTCGCCGCGTCGAAATCCTCCAGACGACGCCCGGCGAGCCGCTCCACGACGCCTTCGAAGGCAGCCTGCGTCTTCGGTGCGAGGCGAAGAATTTTTCCGAAGCCTTTGAAAAGCCAGGTCATCTCGCTCGGTGCGCCGATCAGCACCATCTTTCTCGCCACATGATTGCGCACGTCGCACACGATGCCGCCGGCCGCGCAAGCCAAGCTACCGCCGCCGAAGGAATGGCCGACGCAGACGTCGAAATCGCCGAAATGCCGCCAGGCGGCATCGATCGACCTCACGGCGGCAGGCATCGTCAACGTACGCCCCGGCGAGCCGCCATGTCCCGGCCAGTCGAGCGTCACCACCTCGGAGCCGCCCTTGACCAGTCCGTCGATCATCGCGGCCAGATAGTCACTGCGCGACCCCCAGCCGTGCACGAGGAGGATGCGTTTGGTGTTCGCAGCCCTGCGTGCCGGAAAGAACTGGCGCGCCAGTACCCAGCCTCCGGCGTAGGAAAGGGTCACCGGATGCCCCTTGGCAATCAGCGGCGCTGCAGCGGCGAGCGCCGCCTTCTCCTTGGCGTTCTTGGGCTTTCGGCCGGGCGTGAGGGTGAACAGCCTGAAGGCGAGCCGACCGGCTGCATCGGGAGAGAACGCGGCGACGCCTTTTAGCGCCTGACGGATGACCTTGATCGCAAAGGGTGCCATAGTGGGAATCTCTAGATATGTTCAATGCTGAACATAATTGTACAACGATGAACAAAAATCAAGTGACGAGCGAACATCATTTTCCCTGGGACCACCCCCGCTTCCGCAGCTGGATCGCAGTTGCCCGTGCCTGCCAGTTGATGCAGCAGACGGTGACCCGCGAGATCGCCCATCTCGACATCAAGCCCCCGCACCTCGATATCCTGATCAATCTCTATCGCTTCGAGGGCATTTCGCAGCAGGAACTGGCGCGCAAGCTTCTGGTCGGCCGTTCCAACATGAGCATGCTTCTGCCGCACCTGGAAAAGCGCGGCCTGATCCTGCGCCGCGGCGACGAGAAGGACAAACGGGTGCTCAGGCTATCGCTGACCCCGGAGGGCCGGACGCTGACCGAGGCCGCGATGGAGATCCACACTGCACTGATCGAAAAATTGCTCGACGACGAGCCGATAGGTGACTGCCTGGTCGTCACCCGGTCCATGGAACGGCTGATCGGCCTGCTCTTGAAGGAAGAACGCGAACTGGCCTGAGGCGCGCGACACGCGGCCGTTGCGCGTCTGGAAACATGCGCGACGTCGTCGTCAGCGCGGCTTTTCCGCCTTGTCGCGCGACATGCCCTTCTCCGCCAGTTCCTGCTCATAGCCGCCAAACAGCTCCGCGCCCTTTTCGCCGAGTTCGCGCAGGTAGCTCCAGGTAAAGATGCCCGTGTCGTGGAAATCGTCGAAGCCGATGCGCACCGCATAGTTGCCGGTCGGCTGAACCGAGATGATCTGCACATTGCGCTTGCCGGGCACGGTTACCCGCTGGCCGGGGCCATGACCCTGCACTTCGGCCGAGGGCGAAAGCACGCGCAGCATCTCGGCAGACAGATCGAACGACCCGCCATCGTTGAAGGTGACGACAAGCCGGTGGCGGTCCTTGGATACCCTGAGTTCCGTCGGCCAGATTTCGCTCATATCGTCTGCTCCCTTCGCACACGGCAAACTCGATGCCGTTCCTTCGCCGTGATCTGCGTCTATCGCGACGGATATCCACTAG
Organism: Ensifer adhaerens; assembly: GCF_002007205.1. Lineage (GTDB taxonomy): Bacteria > Pseudomonadota > Alphaproteobacteria > Rhizobiales > Rhizobiaceae > Ensifer > Ensifer adhaerens_D. Next base: position 799,269 of record NZ_LAZS01000005.1, on the reverse strand, counting down.
CCTAGAGCATCCTGAATTCAAGTGGAATCACTTTGAGGCAGAAAGATGCTCTGGAATCAAAGTGCTAGAGTGCCTTTGTGCGTTCGCACGATCGCACGGCGCTCTGGAAATCGGCCTTCGGGAATTACCCGTCTCTTCCGATCAACACTTTGCGACAGTATGCGCCTTGACGCGAGCAGGTTCGACGACGACATTGAAAGGGCTGGGAGAAAGACGTTTGAACACAGCGACGATAGACAGGTTCGGCGCCAGGCCGCTCGAGCAGAAAACCGCTCCGATGATCGACCCCTTCGGTCGGGCGATCACCTATCTGCGCGTGTCCGTCACCGACCGCTGCGATTTCCGCTGTACCTATTGCATGGCCGAGCACATGACCTTCCTGCCGAAGAAGGATCTGCTGACGCTTGAAGAATTGCAGCGTCTCTGTTCCGCCTTCATCGAAAAGGGCGTGCGCAAGCTGAGGCTGACCGGCGGCGAGCCGCTGGTGCGCAAGAACATCATGTTCCTGGTGCGTGAACTCGGCAGGGAGATCGAAGCCGGCCGGCTCGACGAATTGACGCTGACGACCAACGGCTCGCAGCTTTCGAAATATGCCTCGGAGCTCGTCGACTGCGGCGTCAAGCGCATCAATGTTTCGCTCGATACACTCGATCCGGCAAAGTTCCATCAGATCACCCGCTGGGGCGATCTCTCGAAGGTCATGGAAGGCATCGATGCGGCCCAGGCCGCCGGCCTCAAGATCAAGATCAACGCAGTGGCGCTGAAGGGTTTCAACGACGTCGAGATCCCCGATCTCATGCGCTGGGCCCACGGCCGCGGCATGGACCTGACGCTGATCGAAACCATGCCGATGGGCGAGATCGAGGAAGACCGCACCGACCACTACATGCCGCTGTCGGAAATGCGCCGGCAACTGGAAGAGCAGTTCACCTTCTCGGACATTCCCTATCGCACCGGCGGCCCGGCCCGTTACCTCGAAGTGGCGGAAACCGGCGGACGCCTCGGCCTGATCACGCCGATGACCCATAATTTCTGCGAGAGCTGCAACCGCGTCCGCCTCACCTGCACCGGCACGCTCTACATGTGCCTCGGCCAGAACGATGCCGCCGACCTCAGGACCGCGTTGCGCGCCTCCGAGGACGATGCCTATCTCAGCCAGGTGATTGACGAGGCGATCGGCCGCAAGCCGAAGGGCCACGACTTCATCATCGACCGAGAGCACAACCGCCCTGCCGTCGCCCGCCACATGAGCGTTACCGGCGGCTGACCAAATGATACCGTTCTGAAAAAACAACCGGCAGGCGGCCCCTCAACCGCCTGCCGGCACCTTCTCCCCGCCTGCGGGGAGAAGGGAATGTGGGGCACACGCTCGTGTCCCCACGTACTCCGCATCGATGTGTGATCGTTTTACAGAGGCCAGCATTCAGATGGCTTGCCATCGGGCACGTCCCCTCGCCCCGCCTGCGGGGAGAGGGTTAGTCCTCGGGTTAAACCCGAGGAGAGGGGCAAGCTCTTCGGCGCAGGCGCGTTGGAGGTCATCGTCTTGGACGTTGCGCTAAGTTCAAGCCGCGTAGCCGCGACGTCCCTGCGCATGCGCACCAACACCCTCCGTACCCGTCCGGAAGCGCTCGATCTTGTCGTTGAGCGCTTCCACCTGCCGGCGCAGGCCGTGGATCTCGGCGGTGTTCTCCTCGACCATGGCGGCATTCTGCTGGGTGATCAGCTCGACCTCGTGGACCGCCGAATTCACCTCGTTGAGGCCGGTGTACTGGTCGGCCGCCGAAGCTTCGATGTTGCTCACGAGGTCATGGATCGTTCCGATGTGGTTGTTGATGACGGTGAGCGCATCGCCGGTTTCCTGGACGAGAGCGACGCCGCTTCTGACCTGCGCCGAGCTTTCCGAGATCAGCCCCTTGATCTCGCGGGCAGCACCGGCGCAACGCTGGGCGAGCTCGCGCACCTCCTGCGCCACCACGGCAAAGCCGCGACCCGCCTCGCCTGCCCGCGCCGCCTCGACCCCGGCATTCAGTGCCAAGAGGTTGGTCTGGAAGGCGATCTCGTCGATGACGCCGATGATCGTGCTGATCTTCTCCGAGGACCGGTTGATCTCGGCCATGGCGTCGATCGCCTTGGCGACCACTTGGCCGGAATGCCTGGCATAGGAATTGGTTTCGCCGACCGAAACCGTCGTCTTGCGGGCGCTTTCGGCCGTCGCGCGAACGATGTCGGTCAACTGCCGCAGCGCCCGCGAGCTTTCCTCCAGTGCTGCTGCCTGCTGCTCGGTACGGCGCGCGAGATCGTCCGCCGACGAGGCGAGATTGCCGGTACCGCCGGTGATTTCACCGGTGACGACACGCACGTCAGCAAGTGTCGCCCGCAATGCCTCGACGGCGTTGTTGTAGGTGCGGGCCATGATCACGTAGTCGGCCGGCAGGTCTTCGGCCATGCCTTCTTCGAGATTGCCGTCGGCAAGCGCCGCAAGCACGTCGGAGAGCGCATTCAGCGCCTGCATCTGCTCGGCTTCGACGCGCGCCCGTTCCGCAGCGCGTCGTGCTTCCTCCTCGGCCGAAAGCGCACGTGCCGCTTCCGCCTCGCGCCCAAGCCTTACGTTCTCGACGGCATTGTCGCGGAAGACAGCAACCGAGCGCACCATGTCGCCGATCTCGTCGCCGCGGTTGCGGCCCTCGATCGCGACCTCCAGATCGCCGCTCGCAAGCCGCGTCATCGTTTCGGTCACGCGCTTCAACGGCCCGCGCAGCGTCTCGACCAGCATCAGGCCGCCGATGATGGCGAGCAACGTGCCGGCGATCATGGCGACGATCGAGACATCGGCCGAACGCTGGCTATCGACCTTGCCGGCTTCCTGCGCGCTGCTGACGAAGCTTTCGAGCGTGGTGCTCGCGGTCGCGACAAGGGCTGCAGCCTCTGCCTTCGCTGTCTGCCAGCGGCCGCCGACGTCGATCAGCGCCGCAGTGCCCTTGTCGATATTGTCGAGCGAGGGGCCGAGCTTGCCCGGTAGATCGCGGAGAGCCGCGTTCTTGCCGCCGAGTTCGCCGAGCTTGCCCGCGGTTTCGCGAACCGTCTTGATGTCGGCCATGACCGGCTCTCGGCCGGCCGCATCGAGCTTGCGATGCAGTTCGCTGATATGCAGCCGCGTGCTGTCGAGCCCCTTGAAGGTGTCGCCCATCAGCGCGATCAGGGTCTTCAGCTGCGAGATCTCGGCATCCATGCCGACAAAGCGCTTGGCGGCCGTGTCGGAATTCTTCGCGGCCTCCTTGGCAAAGTCCGCCTCATATTTCGAGAACTTGCTGAGGATCGGAACGAGCGCGTTCTTCTTCGCCTCGTTGGCGTCGCTACCGGCAAGGATCGCCTGCACCTTGAGCGCCTGATCTTTCACTTCAGCGATCGGCGCCTGCACCTTTTCCGAGGCGATCTTTTCCGCCTCTTCGATCTGCTTCAGGAGATGGGGCAAAAGCTTGCCCGCCTGGTCGACCTTCGCATCCGGATTGACGGCCATCGTCACCGGCAGGCGGAACTTCTTGATGCGTTCGGCAAGGCCCTGATAGGCGGCGGCATCGAAGAGCAACGCCTTGGCGAACGCTTCCTTCTCGCCGGATTCCTTGCGGATGATGTCGATCTGCTTATAGGCGCCGTTGCCCTGTTCGGTCATGTCGGCGAGCGCCTTGTCGAGCGACGCCGTCACCTGGTCGCGTTCGAGCTTGGTTGCCCAGAGCTTGTCCGTCTGGCTACGCATGGCTTGACCGAGCGCTAGCACCGAGGCGATTTCCGCCTTGTCTTCGGCGCGCGTCAACAGGCCGTCGAGCGCCTTCACGCCGCTTTCCTGCTGGTCGACCTGGTTCGACAACGCCGTGCGCGTCTCCTCGCTCGGCGCGTCGGCAAAAGCCTGCAGCGCGCCGCGCAGCGCCTGGAAATCCGAGAGATTGTTGATGGTTTCCCGCGTCACGGTCATATGGCCGTTGAGCGTGCGGGCGGTGAAGAAGCCGATGAGACCAATGCCGGCGATGAGCGCCACAAGCGGAACCACGAAAAGCAGAACCTTGGTGACGATACGCAGCCGCTGCAGCAAGCGATCGATGAAAGACATTGCGCACCCCTGATTATTCTTATGGGAAGCAGGCCCGCGCGGCGGTTTTTCTTGGTTGAAACACCGATGGGACGCCGACCAAAGCTCTCCCAAGCCTTAGGCATCGTCCCTGGAATGGCCACCCTGCAAGGTTTACTGCGGCGCCACCCCGCCGATCGCGTCATGCGAATGGATGCGGAATTGTCGCGACGATAGGCAGCGAAACTTAAGATTCCGCGAATAAGCTTACGTTCGTTCGCGCCGTTTTACCGGCATGCGACAGTCTTTCCCGCGAAGGATCCGTCTTGGAAGCACGCCTTCTACTTGTCGGACAAGAAAAGTCGCTGCGTCATGCGATCCCGTTTGCACATGGCGTCAGCCAATGCTTAAACATTGGGCGATCCCATCCCGTGGATTCGCCTCCCATCCGCCGGCAGCGCAGCCCGCTTGTCCGGCGCCGCAGGACAGCCAGCATGCAAGCCTCCACGAATTTCCGCGGCATTCTTTTCATGTGCCTGGCGATGGTCACGTTCTCTTGCAACGACGCGCTCGTCAAATCCGTCACCGGCGCGATGAATGTCGGCCAGATCATCTTCGTGCGCGGATTGCTGACGACGCTGATGGTGGTCATCGCCGCCTGGCACTTCCGCGCCTTTCGCCCGCTCGGAACGCTGCTGCGCCCGGCGATCCTGCTGCGCATCGCCATGGAGGCACTGGCCTCGGTCACCTATATCTCGGCGCTTGGCCAGATCCCGCTCGCCAACGCCTCGGCGATCATGCAGGCGCTACCGCTTGCAGTCACACTCGGTGCTGCCCTGTTCCTCGGCGAACCGGTCGGCTGGCGGCGCTGGACGGCGATCATCGCCGGCTTCATCGGCGTGCTGATCGTGCTGCGCCCCGGCCCCGAAGGCTTCACGCCGGCGGCCCTCACGGTGGTTGCCTGCGTCTTCGTCACCGCCACCCGCGATCTCTGCACCCGCCGCATCGGCCACGACGTGCCGTCGCTTTACATCACCGTGTCGACCTCGCTCGTCACCACCATCGTCGGCGCTCTCCTCATCCAGCCCATGGGCGGCTGGCAGCCGATGTCGGCAACAACGTTCAGTCACATCGCCGCTGCAAGCGTTCTCCTGATGCTCGGCTACCAGACGATCGTGCTGGCGATGCGCGCCGGCGACATCTCGGTGATCGCACCATTCCGCTACACCAGCCTGATCTGGTCGATCGCCATCGGCATCTTCTTCTTTGCCGAAGTGCCGGATCACTGGATGCTGGTCGGTGTCGCGGTCATCATCGGTTCGGGCCTCTACACCTTCTATCGCGAGACGCTGCGCGGCCGGAAAGCCGTCGCCCAGCGTTCGCTGACCGGCCCGTTGGAATAGGAGCTGCCGATGCCTGAAAGCAGTCCCTCGCCTCTGACCAGCGCGATCTTGCCGGCCGTCGTCCTTGCCGGCGGATTGTCGCGCCGCATGGGAAGCCCGAAGTTCGGCCTTCAACTCGGCGGCCAGACGATGCTGTCGCGCATCATCGCCCGGTTGCAGCCGCAGGTCGGAAACATCGCCATCAACCTCAACGCCGAGCCAGCGGTCGGCATCGACAGAAGCCTGCCCATCATCGCCGACACGGTTCCGGGCTTTCTCGGGCCGCTGGCCGGCGTGCTGACGGCCACGCGCCACGTCGCGGCGACCAATCCGGACGCAAGCCATGTCGTCGTCGTTCCGACCGATACGCCGTTTTTTCCGGACAATCTCGTCACCCGAATGGCCGGCGCAATGACCGAGCATCAGCAGATTGCCGTTGCGGCATCCGACGGGCAGATGCATCCGTTGTTCGGGCTCTGGCCGGTCGCCCTTGCGGATGAGCTGGAGACCTTTCTGACCAGCGACCCGAAACGCCGCGTCCGTGCCTTTATCGAAGACCACCCTTCGGTAACGGTTGATTTTCCGCTCATCGCGACGGCAAAAGGCGCATTCGATCCGTTCTTCAACGTCAACACGCCCGAGGATCTCACCGACGCGGAGCAATGGTTGCGTTTCTTCGAGGATGACAAGGCATGAGCCCCATGAAGATCTTCGGCATTGCCGGCTGGAAGAATTCCGGCAAGACCGGGTTGATGGTCCGGCTCGTCAGCGAGCTGACGCGGCGCGGCTACGTGGTCTCCACCGTCAAGCACGCCCACCACGACTTCGATATCGACAAGGTCGGCGCGGACAGCTACCGCCACCGCGAGGCCGGTGCCCATGAGGTGACGATCGTCTCCGGCACCCGCTTTGCCATCATGCACGAATTGCGCGGCGCACCGGAGCCTTCCTTCGAGGATATCCTGGCACGGCTTGCGCCCTGCGATCTCGTGCTCGTCGAGGGCTACAAGCGCGAACCGATCCCCAAGGTCGAAGCCCGGCGCCTGGAGTCAGCGAACCGCGAACCGCTGGCCCCCACCGATCCCCACATCTGCGCGATCGCCGCCGATCATCCGATAGAAGGCTCCGATCTGCCGGTGTTCGAGCTCGACGACACGATGGCGATTGCCGATTTCGTCGAGAAGGTCGCAGGCCTGCAGCGCAAGGACGCCCTTTCCTGACCAAAAGCACGGGTTAAGGGTCACTGCTTCTGGGCGTCGCGAACCTCTTTCGGCAGCCCGTCAAACAGCTGCTGCGCCTTCTGCACCCCTCGCGCGGCCGCCTTGGCATACCATTTCGCGGCCGCCGAAAGATCCTGATCCACCCCGGCGCCTCTCGCATAGGCGATGCCGAGATTGAACTGAGCGTCGGCGTTTCCCTGATCGGCGGCCTTGCGAAACCATCTGGCGGCAGCCGCTGCGTCGAGTTCGGCGCCAATGCCATGGAGATAGGCCATTCCTAGATGGTACTGCGCCAGGGCATAGCCCTGCTCGGCCGAAAGCTTGTAGAGCCGCGCCGCTTCCTTCACGTTCTTCTCGAGCCCCTGGCCATTGGCGTACATGACCGCCAGATTGAATTGCCCTGCGGGATCGCCGCGATCAGCAAGCGTCAGGAACCAGTGGTGCGCCTCCCCGTAGTTTTCGGCGACGCCAGCACCCTTCAGGTACATGACGCCGACATTCATCTGGGCCTGGGCATTCCCCTGTCTTGCTGCCTTCAGGAACAGTTCGAACGCGGCAGCCTCGTCCTTTTCGACGCCGCGTCCCAGCATGTAGAAGATCCCCAGGTCCACCTGCGCCGAGACCATGCCCTGGTTGGCCGCCTTGCGGCACCAGATCACCGCCTCGCGATCGTCGCGCCCGACGCCGAAGGCGCGCACGTAAACGCTACAGAGCAGGTTTTGCGCGTCCCTGTGGCCGGCGTCCGCTGCGGGGCGGAGCCAGCGAACACCTTCCTTGGCGTTGATCCGCCCGGCCTCATCGTTGAAATAGAGCCGGCCGGCATTCGCTTGCCCATCGATGTTTCCCTGTTCGGCCGCGCGGAGATACCAGCGCAGCGCTTCGGCCACATCGCGTTCCACGCCAGCCCCCTTCTCGTACATGAACCCGAGATTGTACTGAGCACGAGCCTCCCCGGCGATCGCTGCGCGCGACGTCCACCGGTAGGCCTCCGCGTCGTCCTTCAGCGTACCGTTGCCCTGGAAATAGGCGATGGAGAGATTGTGCATGGCCGCGACGAGTCCCTGCTCCGCCGCCTTGCGGTACCATTTCAGGGCCGCGGTCCCGTCCCGCGTACTACCTCGACCTTGCTGGATAAGGTTTGCGAGATTGTATTGCGCCGCGGCATAGCCCTGTTCAGCGGCCAGCCGGTAGTGGGCGACGGCCTGCGCCTCGTCCCTGGCAACGCCCAAGCCCTTTTCGTAGAGAACACCGAGATTGTATTGAGCGGCCGGCACCTTTTGCTCGGCCGAGAGCCGAAACCAGCGTAGCGCCTCGGCATAGTTCTGCTTCACGCCTTCGGCGCCGTTGAAATAGATGGTGCCGAGATAGAATTGCGCCTTCGCGTTGCCCTTCTCGGCGGCCTTGCCGTACCAGCCAATGGCCTTCATGACGTCGCGTGCAACACTCTCGCCGGTCTGGTAGCGCATGCCGAGATCGATCTCAGCCTCGGCATCGCCGGCTTCGGCGCGCTCCAGCACCTCTTCGAACGGTGCCAGTGCCGCGCCTGCGCCATCCGCGCGCGCAGGCGACGAGAGCACCGGCGACAACAGTGCGACAACGAGCCCGAAGACGACACGTTTCATCCATTTCCTCCAGAGGCAGTCGCATAGCGCAACAAGCCTATGGAGAACCGCCGGCAAGGGAAAACGGATTTCGACGGACCGCTACTCTGCGTCGAGCAATGGCCTCAGGCCGAAAAGACGCGAACGGCCTTCGTCAGTGGCAAGCGTTTCAGAGCCCGCTCGCGGCTTGCGCCGGGTGCCTGCGGCACCTCCGGCATCTTTTGAAGCTCCGGACATTTTCCCGAATTCGACCGCCTGCGCCCGTCAGTTCGTCGCCCCGACCGCCATTTCGTCCGGAATGTCGTTGAGGCGGACGAAGCTGTAGCCCTTCGCCTTGAGGCCGAGGATGCCGCGGGCAACGCCCGCGCCGGCCGAATGGGTCGGCTGGTTGATATGGGCGATGATGACATCGCCATCCTTGGCCGCGCGAATGCGCTTTTCGGCCATGCCTGCACCCAGCAGCGAGCCGCCGTCACCGTTCACCGAGTAGCCGGCGATGCGGTAACCCATGGCGCGGATCTGGCTCATCGACGAATGGGTGTATTTGGCGGTCGCGCCGCGGAACCATTTCGGCGCCGGAAGGCCGTGCGATTTGATCGCGACAGCGCCGCCATCGACTTCGGCTGCCACCGCAGCCTCCGAGCCTGCCGCCGCGATACCATAAACCGAGATCTTCACGTCGATCGGCGGTACGTGCATGGCGCCGTGGTCTTCGATCTCGAAGAGATCCGGATGCGCTTTCATCACCTCGACGACGAGGCCGTTGCGCTTCAGCCAGCGCGCGGTGACGAAGATCGTCGCCGGGATCCGGTTTTCGATCAGGGTTCCAAGAATGCGCATGTCGGTCGCACCGCTGCAGGCGTCGAGCGTCAACGCGACGCGCGGAGCCCCGCTCTTTCCCTCAGGATTGGCCGGCATGCGCAGATCCGGCTCGACCAGACCGGGCGCGGCAATAGCCGCTTGAGCGAAGGCGGCGGCGGCAACAAACGCGAAAACAAGGGGTTTCATGGCAATCCGGGGAAAAGAGAAGGCTTAGAGATTCTCTGAAACGACAGAAACCCGCCTTTTGCGAGGCGGGTTTCCTGGTCTTATCCGGGCAGTCCTGCCCGGAGCTTGATCCGCGCAGCGCCAATCATTTTGGCGCTGTGCGAAGCCTTGTTAGCGCTGCGCGACCGGGCGCACCAGAGGCGTGACGCGGCGGATGGTGACGCGGCGGTTCTGCTGTTCGGCATCCTCTGTGCGCACCTTGAGGAAGCGCTCGCCATAGCCCTGGGTCACCAGGTTTTCCGGCGGAATGCCATAGACCTCTGTCAGCAGCGAGGCCACCGATTCGGCGCGCTTGTCGGAAAGCACGAGGTTGGAGCGGTCCGAGCCGACGGCATCGGTGTGGCCCTCGATGAAGAAGGTTTCACCCGGATCCTTGGCAAGCACCTTCTCCATCGCGGCTGCGACCTTGCGCATGGTCTTTGCCTGCGACATCGACACTTCGGCGCTGCCCGTCGGGAAGGTGATCGTGTCGAGATCGACGCGGCGAACCTTGTCGCGCAGGCGCGCGGAGTGACGGACTTCATCCATCGTGTAGACGCGCTCGACGCGCTCCACCGGCGGCTCGGACAGGAACTCGTAGTAGTCGCGGTCCGGATCATCGGAAACGTCGGCGATGTAGTCACGCACCGGGATGCGCAGGCGCATCGGCGGCAGTTCGTAACCGACGTCGATGATCGCCGGACGCGGACCTTCGTCACGCTCGGGTGCGTAGATCATCAGGTATTCGTTGCCGTCGCGGTCGACGCGCGAGCGCTGCAGGATGTCGCCGTAACGATTGTAGACGGTGACGATCCGGTAGCCGCCGGGGCGCACAATGGTTTCGCGGGTACGGCCACGCGGCAGCTGGTCGTAGAAAGTCTCTTCGGCGTCGTATCGCAGGCGCGGACGATCGTCGCCACGCACGAAGATCTGGTCGCCGACGCCGAGGATCACGCGGTTGTCGACCTGCTCGACGATCTTCACCTCGGTGATGTTGTTGGTGATGTTGTTGACCGTCGTGTTGTTGTTGATCACCGTGTTGTTGATGATGGTGTTGTTGACGATGTTGGTCGTCTCCGGAACCACGAAGACCGGCGCCTCGTCGACGCGCGTACCCTTTTCATTGAGGTTCGCCTCGATCTTCTGCGGCAGGTCGGCCTGGATTTCGGCGGCGATCGCGGCCTGGGCGGCGGCATCGTCTACCGGCGGCGGCGCATCCTCTTCCTTGGCGCGCAGTTCTTCGCGCAGCTTCTGGCGCTCTTCGCGCGCCTGGTTGCCGCCGGCATTATCGGCGTCCTTGTCGCTGTCGAGCACGGCCGCACCGTTTTCGACCGGCAGCACCACGGTCTCGTCGGTCGCCGCCGGATCGTCGGCGATCTTCACCTTCTCTTCTTCCGTGCGGGTGTCGACCACCTCGGGAACCGGCTGCTGCACCTGCGGCTGCTCGGCTGTTACCGGCTGCTCCGCGCCGGGTACCGGCTGGCCTTCGCCGGTCTGCGGCTGTTCGGCGCCCGGTACCGGCTGACCCTCACCGGTCTGCGGCTGTTCGGCGCCCGGTACCGGTTGGCCTTCGCCGGTCTGCGGCTGTTCGGTGCCCGGTACCGGCTGCCCCTCACCGGTCTGCGGCTGTTCGGTGCCGGGGACAGGCTGTCCCTCGCCGGTCTGCGGTTGCGGTTCGACGGCGGGCGCGGTTTCTCCACTGGCCTTCTGCTCATCGGTGGTGGCCGGCTGTTCACCAGCTTTCTGCTCTTCAGCAGCCCTCTGCTCGTCGGCAGCCTTTTGCTCTTCAGCAGCCTTGCGGGCCGCTTCTTCTTCGGCAGCCTTCTGTTCGTCAGCGGCCTTCTGTTCGTCAGCAGCCTTCTGTTCGTCAGCGGCCTTCTGCTCTTCAGCGGCCTTCTGCTCTTCAGCAGCCTTCTGCTCTTCAGCAGCCTTCTGTTCTTCAGCAGCCTTGCGGGCGGCCTCTTCTTCGGCAGCCTTCTGCTGTTCCGCAGCCTGGCGCGCAGCTTCTTCTTCGGCGGCCTTCTGCTGTTCTGCAGCCTGGCGAGCGGCCTCCTCTTCGGCGGCCTTCTGCTGCTCTGCGGCCTGGCGCGCAGCCTCTTCCTCAGCAGCCTTCTGCTGTTCTGCAGCCTGGCGAGCGGCCTCCTCTTCAGCGGCCTTCTGCTGCTCTGCGGCCTGGCGGGCAGCTTCTTCCTCGGCTGCACGCTGCTGCTCGGCGGCCTGGCGCGCGGCTTCTTCTTCGGCCTGGCGCTGCTTCAACAACAGCTGCTCTTCCTCAGACTGGCCGCCGCCCTCCTGTGCAACCTCGAATGGCTTCATCAGGTTGTCGGCGATAGCGGGCGGAACCGCCACGGACACCGACAACACCGGCAGCGCGACGGTCGCGAAAAGTTTGGATCGAATCGACACTTTGTCTTCCTTCCTCTTCCTGGGAGGTCCTGGCCCGCATCCCTTTTCCAATCCATGGCATATGGAAGAATCGAATGCGAACGTGAATTCTTACGGGGCCTTGACCCAAGGTTCCGGCTTTTTTGTGTTGCCCGCGCAACGCCCGGTCCAACGCAACGCCCGAACCGCGAACCGGTTCCTCCACTAGGGCTAGCGAAGCCAAGATTAACCGCCGCTGAACGCGCCGTTCATGTTCATTGCGTCGCCTTCGACGCAATCTCCGGTCGAAATCCTTTTCCCGGTGAGGACCTTCGCTTTCCTGTTGATTTTTACTGGAAAAGAGTACGAATATCGCCACAACCGGCGGCAGACGCCCCGGCTGAAATTGGCATCCGCGAAAAACAACAATGCCGGATGTCGACCAACAGAGAGGACTATCATGCGTATTTCCAAGCGGCTGGCAGCCGCCGCATCGGCTGCCGTTTTCGTGCTCATGGCAGGCTCGGCCATGGCCGACGGCGAAAAGGTCGTGATCGGCACGGAAGGCGCCTACCCGCCCTTCAACAACCTGGAAGCGGACGGCACGCTGACGGGCTTCGACATCGACATCGCCAAGGCGCTGTGCGTGGAAATGAAGGCCGAGTGCACCTTTGTGACGCAGGACTGGGACGGCATCATTCCGGCGCTCATCGCCAAGAAGTTCGACGCCATCATCGCGTCCATGTCGATCACCGCCGAGCGCAAGGAAAAGGTCGACTTCACCAACAAGTACTACAACACCCCGCCGGCAATCGTCGTGCCGAAGGATTCGCCGATCACCGAGGCAACGGCCGCCGCCCTTCAGGGCAAGGCACTCGGCGCTCAAGGCTCGACCACCCATTCCAACTATGCCGAAGCGCATATGAAGGGTGCCGAAATCAAGCTCTATCCCACGGCTGACGAGTACAAGCTCGACATTGCCAACGGCCGTATCGATGCGGTCATAGACGACGTCGTCGTGCTCTCCGAATGGCTGAAGACGACTGACGGCGCCTGCTGCAAGCTGCTCGGTACCCTGCCGATCGACCCGGTTATCAACGGCGACGGCGCCGGCATTGCCGTTCGCAAGGGCGACGATGCGCTGCGCGAAAAGTTCAACAAGGCGATCGAAGCGATCCGCGCCAACGGCAAGTACAAGGAAATCAACGAAAAGTACTTCCCATTCGACGTTTATGGCAGCTGATTGACGGTTTCCGGTGCGATTTCCTAGTGAATCATGCCGGAAAAACGTCGGTTGATGCGAAAATTGCAACGGCGGAAGGCTTGCCCTTCCGCCGTTTTTGTTTGACAAGAGCCTAAAACAAAGCGCGATCGATACGCATAAGAACAGCGCAAAGGGGAAATCTCTGACATGAGCGGGTTGTTTGCCGGCTTCTACTCCATCCTCTCCTGGATCGGATCGATCGTCGATCCATTCTGCGGCCCGGTCGGGGTCTTTACCTGGTTCGCACCAGGCACGCTGCTGGCCTGCGGCGACACCGGTTGGGGCGACGATATCGCCTACGGCTTCGTCGTTACCGCGAGCCTCGCCATCGCCACGCTGCCTGTGGGCCTGCTGATCGGCTTCTTCATCGCTCTCGGAAAGCAGTCCGAAGAGCGCACCGTGCGAACGGCCGCCAACATCTATACGACGATCTTCCGCGGCCTGCCCGAACTGCTGACGCTGTTCATCGTGTATTACGGCCTGCAGATCCTCGTTCAGCAACTGCTGGCGTCGCTCGGCTATGAAGGCCCGGTGGAGATCAATGCCTTCTTCGCCGGCATGATCGCCCTCGGTGTCGTCTTCTCCGCCTATTGCTCCGAGGTCCTGCTCTCGGCCTTCAAGGCCATTCCGCACGGACAGTATGAGGCCGGCGATGCCCTTGGTTTGCACCGCGGCAGAACCATGCGCCTCATCATCCTGCCGCAGCTCGTGCGCATCGCGCTTCCCGGCCTCGGCAATCTCTGGATGGCGCTGCTCAAGGACACCGCCCTCGTCTCGGTCGTGGGCCTGACGGACATCCTGCGCCAGACCGGCATTGCCGCCCGTGTGACCAAGCAGGCCTTCGAGTTCTATGGTGTCGCCTGCGTGCTCTTCCTGATCCTCGCGATGATCTCGTCGATCGTCTTCTCTTACCTCGAACGGCGAACCAAGCGTGCGGAGATGGGCCGATGAGTGTCGTTGCAACGATGATCCCGCCGCAGGCTCCGCCGCCGGTTCCGCCGAAGCCCTATACACTCAGCCGCTTCGTCGGCAGCGTCGCGCTCGGCATCTGGCTGGCGCTCGGCGTCGGTATCTTCCTGACCGTGGTTGGCGGCTGGGATCCGGAGAAGTTCGCCAGATACGGCCCCCGCTTCCTGAACGGTCTCGGCGTGACGCTGATGCTCGTCGGTCTTTCGATCGTCATGGGCGCCATCCTGTCCCTGCCGATTGCCTTTGCCCGCATGTCGAAGAACAGGTTCCTGTCCTGGTTCGCCTACGGCTACGTCTACTTCTTCCGCGGCACGCCGCTGCTCGCGCAGCTCTTCCTGATCTATTACGGCCTCGGCAGTTTCCGCCCGCAGCTCGAAGCGGTCGGTCTGTGGTGGTTCTTCCGCGACGCCTGGAATTGCGCGATCTTCGCCTTTACGCTCAACACCGCAGCTTACCAGGCGGAGATCCTGCGCGGGGCGATCGAGAGCGTGCCGCGCGGCCAGCGCGAAGGGGCAGACGCCCTCGGCCTGCCCCAGCGCGTCGCCTTCTGGAAGATCATCCTGCCGCAGGCGATGATCGTGGCGCTTCGCCCCTACGGCAACGAGATCATCCTGATGATCAAGGGCTCGGCGATCGTCGCGATCGTCACGGTCTTCGATCTCATGGGCGAAACCCGCTACGCCTTCTCCCGCACCTTCGACTTCCAGATGTATATCTGGGCGGCCATTCTCTACCTCATCATGGTGGAGATCCTGCGCAACATCTGGAGCCTGCTGGAAGCGCGGCTGACGCGCCACCTGAAGCGATAAGCATTCGCCGGTCACGTCAAAGAAGCTTGGCAGCACTCCCTGCGAGATGCTGCCAAGCTTTTGTTATTTCACGCGAAAGTTTCACTTCGAGACAAATATTAGCCCTTGATTAACAAATCAGGCGTTTCATCATAGGGACCAACCTTTGCGAGAAGTGAGGTCCACATGACGAACGAGATGGAACTTCAGCTCAAGGGCTACGGACTGACGACGGCGCAGATCCTCTACCACCTGCCCGACCATCCGGCCTTCCTGCAAACCTATATCTGGCAGCACTACGACATCGCTCCGGACTTCCCGGAAATGCGCAGCTTCCTGAAATTCTGGGAAGAGAAACTGGACGGGCCGCTGCATTCGGTGCGCTACGTGCACCGCAAGCTGATCTCGGCAACGGAATGGCGAGCGCTGAAAGGCGAGCTCATTCTGCATTGAGGCGGTTGGAGCAGAGACGGATCAAGCACGACCGGAAGGTCTGCGATCGAGCCAAGCCGGCACGGCCGTTGAACATCTTGGGCACATACGGCAGCCAGCGGCGAGCCGCAGGGGACATCTTGGACATGCGCCTCAGACATGCACCTCCCCGTGCGCCAGTTCACCTTCGCGCGGCTCTTTGTGCAGCGAGCCGTAGAGTACCAGCCCGTAAAACAGCACGACAGCGATGACTACCGGCCAGCCGGGTACCGGACCGAGCGCCGCGTTCTGGGCAACATCGGCCCAAGAGCGCACGTGACCGAAGGGTTCGCCGTTGGTGGAGATCTTCGGCGAGGAAATCTTCAGCGCCCAGGCAAGCAGCAGGATTAGGTACATCCAGCAATAATTGCGCTGCAGCCGCCGGCAAAGCGCCTCGCGGTAGCTCATCAGGAAAGCGGGCTTGCGCAGGCTCTTGGCGATCGCTGCCGCCCAGTTGAGGTTCGGTGCCCCATCAGGGGCGAGGATCTGGGCGAAGTATCCCCGTTCCAACTGGCGCACGCGGGCGCGGTAGACGTCGAAGAAGCGGTAGCGCCGCGCCTCGATGAGGAGCAGCAGCGTGATCAGCAACATGGCGAAGAGCAGCACGCCGTGGTGTGACGACGGTGTCGACAGCGATACGGAAAGCAGTGCCGCAACGACGGTGATCGCCCAGTTCGAAGTGCGGTCGATGCGGTCGCGCCAGCCGGCCATGCGTCCCATTTCACCGCGATAATAGTGCACGACCGCGTTGATCTGCTCTTGCGACGTCTGCGGCAAAGGCGGGCCCTTCGGCTCCTTGATCTCAGTGCTCAAGATCAGCGGCCCAAGCTCGGCGGACATCGGCATTCCTCCCGTCTTTTCTTATGCTTATGATCATGACTCCTTTCCTGCCGCCGATAAATCCCGACAGCGCCGAACGACGCCGTTTTTCGGCGTCGGAACTGCGTTTTGCGGCCGGCTTTCGCAATGGGCGGGCACGGACGGCGATTGCCAAAACCGGTCTGCGGACGTAAGAAGCGCCCATGACCCAAAAGAGCACGAAAATCGACGAGGAAGCGCTGGCGGAAGCCTATAACCGCGCCCTCTCCCTGGAAAAGTCCGGCAAGTTCGATGCCGCCGCTGAAGCCTATGCCGAAGTGCTGGCGCTCGATCCGGAAGATCACGGCGGCGCTGCGGTGCGGCTGGCCTCGATGGGACGCGGCGAGACGCCGGTGAAGGCGCCGGACGCCTATGTCGCCACCCTCTTCGATCAGCATGCCGAAGTCTTCGACAACGTGCTCGTCGACCAGCTCGGCTACTGCGTGCCGCTTCTCGTACGCCAGCGCCTCCAGGCGCTCGAACTCGGCCCCTTCGATCGGGTGCTCGATCTCGGCTGCGGCACGGGGCTTACCGGCGGCGCGCTGCGGGACATGGCCGAAGACATCACCGGTGTCGATCTTTCGGAAAACATGGTCGAGATCGCCCATGAAAAGGATCTCTACGAGACGCTCTATGTCGCCGAAGCGGTCGACTTTCTCGACGACAATGACGACGAGCCGTTCGATCTGATCGTCGCCACCGATGTGCTGCCCTATATGGGTGCGCTCGAAGCGCTGTTCTTCGGTGCCGTCGACAATCTGGTGCCGGGCGGCCTGCTGATCTTCTCCAGCGAGACCCTGCCGGCAGAAACCTTCGCCGGACGCAATTTCATGGTTGGCCCGCATCAGCGCTTTGCCCACGCGGAGAGCTACCTGCGCGACCGGCTTGCGGCCACCGGCTTCGAGATCATCGAGGTCGGCGACATCACGGTGCGGCTGGAAGAAGGCGAACCGATCCCCGGACATCTGGTGGTCGCGCGCTTCAAGCCGTGATCTGAGGCCGCTCCGATCCGGGGACAGGTTCGCGGCGCTGTTAGAGCCATCAAGCGAAGGGCGCATCGCAGGATGCGCCCTTCGCACGTTTCGGGTGTTGTGCCGCAAATGCCGCGGCCTACGTCCGACCCGAAGCGGACCAGCCGCTCCGGGCGGCCACAGGGGCGAGAGGCGATGCAGCTACTGGTGCGCCAGCGCCGGCTTGCCCGCTGGAAACTGCCTTTCGTAGAAGATTCGGACGGACAGCACCACGCCTGCAATCAGGATTGCCACCCCTGCAACTTCCATCGCGGTCGGCCAGCGGGCGTGGACGACAAGACCGCCGATGACGCCAAACGCGGTCTCCGAGACGATCAGCTGCGCGGCCAGCGCAACGGGCAAGCTTCTTGAGGCGATATTCCACGCCCATACGCCGCAGACCGTCGCCAGAAGCGCGAACGCAGTGCCCCAGAGATAGAGCGATCCGGCGGCATGCCACCCGAAACCCAGTTTTGGCAGCTGGAAGAGGCCCATCGCGGCACCCGCGGGGTAGAAGGCCAGCATCAGGATACCGCCGCCCACGAGTATCAGCGCAGACCACACGCCGGAGGGCATTTCCGGCCGGGCCGACAATGCCGCCTGGTTGGCAATCGCGAACCAGACCCACAACGCCACTGCGGCTAGCGCCAGCGGAACGCCGATCCAGAATGAACGGACAGATTCCAGCCCCTCGGCGGTGAACGCCGTGCCGTTGACAAAAACGAGACCGGCCAGCACCAGCGTAAGAGGTACCATCAGGGCTTGCCATGAGACTGATCCCTGACGCTTGTTGCCGATCACCATCAGAGCGATAGGCACCAGGCCGAGGAAGGCGGGCGCGATCACCGGCCCGGCAAAAATGGCGGCTCCCGTTACCGTCAGGAAGTAGCCGACATAACCGATAAAGGCGAGCCAGAGCGCGGAAAGCCCGTTTCGCAGCGTCAGGTGTCGGATCACTCCCTTCGTTGAAAACAGGATGCAGAGGCCGACCAGAGCCGAGACCACATGGCGGACCAGCGCAAAGTCAAAGGTGGAATAGTCACCGATGATGAACGGCACGACGAAGTTGAGCGAAAAGGCAAAGGCCGCAAAGAGCGCAGCAAGGACGCCAATGTAGAAACCCTGGTTCATGATCCTGCCTCGTTGATCTTCAGACGCTAGAGCTTCCCTTCCCGGCCCGCCATGCATGCGTTTTGACAAACACCTTTTCCAATCTGGAAGTCGGCGCGTTGGGACTGAGCATGTACACGAAGCGTGCCTCGATGGGCGCGTTGGGCCTTAACTTCGAAGCCAACGTTGTTCGGATTAGAGCGGGTGGGTGTATCCCGCGTGTGTTTGGCGGCCGCCGATCTGTATCGCAATGTACAGGGCGTGAGCGTTCTTCCGCGTGAAGCGTCTGCCAATGCTCCCGGCGCGCAGCCACAACCATCTCCATTGCCGACTACCGGTTGCCTTCGCCCCGCAACGACGCTCTTTTCCGCACCCGCTCCATCGGCTACACCAAGGCGAAAGCAATGGGAGTCTTCGGAAAATGGCAAAGGTCGCATTCATCGGTCTCGGCGTCATGGGTTATCCCATGGCCGGCCACCTCAAGGTCCGCGGCGGACACGAGCTGACGGTCTATAACCGCACCTTCGCCAAGGCCGAGAAATGGGCGGCCGAGTTCGGCGGCCGCGCCGCACGCACACCGGCAGAAGCCGCCGATGGGGCCGACTTCGTCTTCTCATGCGTCGGCAACGACGACGACCTGCGTTCGGTCACAATCGGCAAGGACGGCGCCTTCGAGACGCTGGGCGCCGATGCGGTCTTCATCGACAACACCACCGCTTCGGCCGAAGTCGCCCGCGAACTCTACCAAGCTGCGAAGGCGTGCAACGCCCACTTCGTCGATGCCCCGGTTTCCGGTGGCCAGGCGGGTGCCGAAAACGGCGTGCTGACGGTCATGTGCGGCGGCGACGAAGCCGCCTTCGATCGCGCCAAGCCGGTCATCGAGGCCTTTGCCCGCATGGTCGGCCTGATGGGTCCGGCCGGTGCCGGCCAGATCACCAAGATGATCAACCAGATCTGCATCGCCGGCCTCGTGCAGGGTCTTGCCGAAGGCATCCACTTCGGCAAGAAGGCAGGCCTCGACATCGAGAAGGTGGTCGACGTCATCTCCAAGGGCGCCGCCGGCTCCTGGCAGATGGAAAACCGCCACAAGACGATGAATGCCGGCAAGTACGACTTCGGCTTCGCCGTCGACTGGATGCGCAAGGATCTCGACATCGTGCTGGCGGAAGCCCGCCGCAACGGCGCCAAGCTGCCGGTAACAGCCCTGGTCGACCAGTTCTATGGCGATGTGCAGGAGATGGGCGGTAATCGCTGGGATACGTCGTCGCTGCTCGCCCGCCTCGAAAAATGAGCCTTGGCCCCTCCTCGACCGCAGACGAGATCATCGCTCACCTGCGGTCTCTCGGGTCTGAAGCCGATCTCGCCGGAATGGCCCGCTTCGGCATCGTCACCGATGCCGCCATCGGGCTTTCCAATGTCGAGTTGCATAAGGTGACCCGGCTGGTGAAGGCCGATCACCGCCGGGCACATGATCTCTGGCAATCCGGCATTCGCGAGGCGCGCATCCTCGCCGCCTTCACGGCCGATCCAAAAGCTCTGACGCTGGATGAGGCAAGACGCTGGTCGGACGACTGCAATTCCTGGGAGGTCGTCGATACCGTTGCCGATCTTTTCGTCACCGCCCGCGTCGAGCGCGAACTGATCCCGGAATTTGCGGCCGACGAACGCGAATTCGTCCGCCGCATCGCCTTTGCGATGATCGCGACGGCGGCTGTCCACCTGAAGAAGGAACCGGATTCCACGCTTATCGCCTGGCTGCCGCTGATCGAGCAGCATTCGGCGGATGGGCGCAACTTCGTCAAGAAGGCGGTCAACTGGGCGCTCAGGCAGATCGGCAAGCGCAATGCCGCCTGCCACGGCCCTGCGCTGGCGCTAGCCGAGCGCCTTGCGGAAAGTTCCGACCGCGCCGCCCGCTGGACGGGCAAGGACGCGGTTCGTGAACTGAAGAGCGACAAGGTGCTGGCGCGGCTTGGGCTTGCCTGAGGCAGTCGCCGATATCAGTCCTCGGACGACTTTGCCTGGTCGATGATCATGTAGTCGAGCGGCAGCTCGGTCGTGTATTTGATCTGCTCCATGGCGAAGGCCGAGGACACGTCGCGGATCTCGATCTTGGCGATCATGCGCTTGTAGAACGCGTCATAGGCGGCAATGTCAGGCACGACCACGCGCAGCAGATAGTCGACGTCGCCGCTCATGCGGTAGAATTCGACCACTTCCGGAAACTCCGAAACGACCTCCGAGAACCGACGGAGCCACTCGATCGAGTGGGAATTCGTACGGATCGACACGAACACCGTGACCTTGGTGTTGATCTTCACCGGATCGAGAAGCGCGACGCGGCGGCGGATGACGCCATCCTCTTCCATCTTCTGGATGCGCCGCCAGCACGGCGTGGTCGAAAGTCCCACCTTCTTGGCAAGGTCGGCAACGGCCAGCGTGGAATCCTCCTGCAGCAGGCGCAGGATTTTGCGGTCTAGGCGATCCATGAAAGTCCCTCTCGAATTATTTTTCCCTCTATAGCGCGAAATTGATGAAGATAAAGAAAATTGTTTCAGTTCGTTAGAACAAACACACGCTCGCGCAGGAACGGCAGCACGTCCGCCTCGAACCAGGGATTGCGTTTGAGCCAACCGGTGTTGCGCCAACTCGGATGCGGCAGCGGCAGGATGGCGCGCACGGCATTGCGCATCGCGTAGCGCCGCCAGTCCCGCACCGTTTCGGTCATCGATTTCGGACAGTCCGGGCCGATATGCCAGCGTTGCGCATAGTGGCCGATCGCCAGCACCAGCTCGACCTGCGGCATCTGCTCCATCACGCGGTGGCGCCAGAGCGGCGCGCATTCGCGCCGCGGCGGCAGGTCGCTGCCATGGGCGTCGTAGCCGGGAAAGCAGAAGCCCATCGGCACGATCGCGAATTTCCCAGGGTCGTAGAAGGTCTCGCGGCCGACCCCCAGCCATTGCCGCAGCCGGTCGCCGGACGCATCGTTGAACGGCAGGCCGCTGTCGTGCACGCGAAGTCCGGGCGCCTGCCCGGCGATCAGGATGCGTGCGGTCGTCGAGATCACCGCGACCGGCCGCGGCTCGTGCGGCAGCCGGTCGCCGTCGCCGCGCAGCGGGTTGTCGCGACAGACGCGGCAGGCGGCGATTTCGGCTCTCAGGCGCTCAAGTTCTAGAATGCGGTCGTCAGGCATCGGCGATACCGGAAAAGACTGCGGTCAGGCGCTCGAGCAGCCAGCTTCGGATCGCCGCCAGCCAGCCATCGATCAGGTGCGGCCCCTCGTCAGGATGACCGTTTGTCCGGCGCCACTCCTGCGGCTTCACGAACTCCCCGGCCCAGAGCCCTCGTTGCTCTCGTTCCGCCTTTGCCTCCTCCGCTTCATAGCGACCGTAGCTCACCGCATAGCCCGAAAGCACCATCTCACGTCCGACATCGCGGCTGGCTGCATCGCAAACACCGAGTTCGCGGCCGTATTTGTCACGACCATGAAAACGACAACGCACGTCGCCCGCAGATACGAGCGCCCGCAATCGGTCGCGCGCCTCGCGGCCGCATTCCCACGTGGCGCCCTCACGCTTGCAGGTCTGGCCAAGCTCCGGCGCGTCGATGCCCTCGATGCGGACACGCTTGCCGGCGATCCGCAGGCTGTCGCCGTCACTTGCCAAGGCACCCCCGCGGGCTTCACCGGTTGGCGATCTTTCTCCCACAGGCAGCCGGTCGGAAAAATAGGCGCCGAGCGCCAGCAGTAACAGAATGGCCCATCCGCCGGCCATGCCACCGCGGCCTCCGCGCCGCGCACCACCCCGTTGCCCGCCGCCGCCGCTGGGATGCCGATATGTCGTCCGTCCGAATTTCACGTCTGTCCCAACCTTGATTGCCTGCGCGACTGCCTCGCAGGTCGCCGCGTCATAAACATGGTCGATTCCAAAAGATTAGAGAAGGAACCTCAGATCCCGCGCGACCTGTCGCGACCTCGGACACGGCGGCGCCACAATGGTTGTCGAATCCTTCACGCCCCGCAGCAACTTCTTAAGGATTGCTCACTAGACTGCAACGCAATCGCAACCCGTCGCATATGAGCATGAGTATCGCCGCCAGCACATCGACAGATAAGATTATCGTCGACAAATCTCGCAGCCATCGAAACAAGGCTGTTTCGAGGACGGTCCGTGCGACGCGTGAACGGCTGCAAACGGGCTCGTCGGTGCCCTCGGGCTTCGAGCGCGAGATGCTCAATCTCTACATCGATAGCGCACTGCATGGCGCAATCGCCATCCCCGTCCTCGTCACGCTGATTGCCGCCATCGGCATCTACCTCTCCGGCGATCTCGGTTTCATCCTCTGGGCGCTCATGACCTTGTCGGCCCATGCCGTCACGCTCTTTCTCGCCCGCAAGGCGCGCCGGGAAGACATGAGCGCCGAGAAGGTCCCGGTCTGGCGGCGTCGCTTCCTGCTTGGCCAGGTGCTGATGGGGCTCTGCTGGGCAACCTTCGTGGCGCAGGATTGCGCAAGCTGCGGCAATGTTCGTTTCGGCTTCTTCGAAGGCACGGTGCTGCTCGTCGCCCTGGCCGCGACCGCCATGGGCACGTTCCTGCTGCGCAATGCGCTCCTCTACACCTTCGCCCCGGTCGTGGCCGCGCTCGCCTTCGCAGCGCTGACGACAGGCGACCCGATCTATGTCGGGCTCACCGGCGTCATCTCGCTGTCGTTGCTCTTCCTGGTGCTGATGACCGACCGCATGAACCGCGCAAGCGTGCACATCCTTTCCGTCCAGTCGGAAAAGGACGACCTGATCGCGGAGCTCGAAGTGGCAAAGTCGATGTCGGACGAGGCCCGCCGGCGCGCCGAGGAAGCCAACCTCGCAAAGTCGCGCTTCCTCGCGTCGATGTCGCACGAGCTGCGCACCCCGCTGAACGCCATTCTCGGTTTCTCCGAGGTCATGTCGACCGAGGTCCTGGGCCCGCTCAGCAACCCGACCTACAAGGAATATACCAACGACATCCACCGTTCGGGCGAGCACCTGCTCAATCTCATCAACGAGATTCTCGACCTCTCGCGCATCGAGGCCGGCCGCTACGACCTCAACGAGGATTCCGTCAGCCTCGTCGATATCGCCGAGGACTGCATCGGCATGGTGCAGCTCAAGGCCCGCGCCAAGAACATCACGATCCATCAGCAGTTCGAATTCGGCATGCCGTCTGTCTGGGTCGACGAGAAGTCGATGCGCCAGGTCATTCTCAACCTGCTGTCGAATGCCGTGAAATTCACCAACACCGGCGGCGAAGTCACCTTCAAGGTCGGCTGGACAGCGGGTGGCGGCCAGTACCTCTCGATCAAGGACAACGGTCCCGGCATTCCCGAGGAAGAGATCCCGATCGTGCTTTCGGCCTTCGGCCAGGGCTCGATCGCCATCAAGAGCGCCGAACAGGGCACCGGTCTCGGCCTGCCGATCGTCCAGGCCATTCTCGCCAAGCACAATGGCGAATTCATCCTGCGCTCCAAGCTGCGCGAAGGCACGGAGGCGATCGCCATCCTGCCCGCCCGCCGCGTGCTCGAAAGCCTGCCGGCAATCGAGGATGTCGCAGCGCCCGTTCGCCGCCGCAAGAGCTTTGCCTGATCCATGCAGTTTGAAACGCAGCGCCTCAGGCTTCGGCCCTGGGAAGAACGCGATATCGCGCCCTTTGCAGTCGCCAATGCCGATCCGGAAGTCCGGCGCTACTATTATCCGGCCATTCTGACGCGCGACGAGACGGCAGCGATGATTGCCGACTGCGCCCGCCACCTCGCCGACCACGGGTTCGGTTTCGTCGCGGTGGAGCACAAATCCGATAACGCGCTCATCGGCGGCCTCGGCCTTTCAAGGACCGGAGACGATATTCCCGGCGGACCGCATGTCGAAATCGGCTGGATCTTCGCCCGCCCCTATTGGCGGCAGGGCTATGCGCTGGAAGCGGCAAGCGCCTGTCTGCAGCATGCGTGGCGGACGCTCGGGCTTGCCGAGGTCATCGGCTACACCTCGCGCATCAACCACCCGTCGCGGGCACTGATGGAAAAACTGGGCATGGTGTCGGATCGATCAGAGGATTTCGACGACGTCACGGTACCCGAAGGCAATCCGCTGCGTCCGCACGTGCTCTATCGGATCAAGGCTCCGGCCCCTTCGTCGATCACTGCATGAAGCCGTCGAAGATCACCACATAGGCCGCATAGACGCCGTTGGCGACGATCAGGCACAGGCAGGCGAAGGATCCGAGATCCTTGGCGTTCTTGCCCATTTCAGAGATCTCGGGAGAGACGCGATCGACGATTTCCTCGATTGCCGTGTTGATCGCCTCGAAGGCCATCATCAGCAGGAACAGGATCGCCATTGCCACGAACTGGAAGAAGGTGGCGCCGACGATGACAAAGGCAACCATGGCGATCCCGAAGGCGATGAGCTCATGGCGAAACGCCGCCTCGCTCACCAGCCGCTTCGCACCGCCCAGCGAATAGCTGGCTGCGGCGAAGAGATGCCGAATACCGGTCTGCTTCTCGACGGGACCCGTCTGTCCAATGCGGTGCGTGGTGTTCTTGGCGTCCATTTCTTCTCGACAGGGCTTGAAATCGTGCTTGCTTCGACATCGTGATTGAGGCGAATGCAAGGCGGTCTCGGTTGCAGGCACCCAAGACTATAGCTAGGGCGCGCATCTGCGCTTTGGATAGGCGAGAAGAACGCATCCATCAAGGCCCGACACGTGGTGGCGTCGCGCCCGTGACAGGCCTTGGACAGAAACCGGCCGGCCTTCCGGCAAAGCCCGGCCGTAACTTCACTATTCCTTGTTGCTGACGCCGGCCTGGGCGAAGGTCGCCATGCCGCTGTGGCAGGCGGCTGCCGCCTTGACGATTCCGGCAGCAAGTGCTGCTCCCGTGCCCTCGCCGAGCCGCATGCCGAGCGCCAGCAGCGGCGTCTTGCCGAGCTTCTCGATCGCGCGGATATGGCCGGGCTCGCCGGAGACATGGCCGATCAGGCAATGGTCGAGCGCCGACGGGTTGGCCGCCTTCAGGATGGACGCCGCAGCGGTCGCCACGTAACCGTCGATAATGACCGGAACCTTCTGGACGCGGGCAGCCAGGATGGCGCCGGCCATCGCCGCGATCTCGCGGCCGCCGAGGCGGCGCATCAGTTCGAGCGGATCGGACAGGTGATCGCGATGCAGCGCCACGGCCTTTTCAACAGCGGCGACCTTGCGCTTCAGCACTTCGCCTTCCGAGCCGGTGCCCGGGCCGACCCATTCCTCGGCCGTGCCGCCATAGAGGGCGAGATTGATCGCGGCCGCGATCGTCGTGTTGCCGATGCCCATCTCACCAATGCACAGAAGATCCGTGCCGCCGGCGATGGCTTCCATGCCGAAGGCCATGGTTGCCGCGCAGTCGCGCTCGGACAGCGCCGCTTCCTCGGTAATGTCGCCGGTCGGGTATTCGAGCGCGAGGTCGAAGACCTTCAGGCCGAGATCGTGGCTGACGCAGATCTGGTTGATCGCCGCACCGCCGGCGGCAAAATTCTCGACCATCTGCGCGGTGACGGAGGACGGGAACGGGGTCACGCCCTGGCGGGTGACGCCGTGGTTGCCGGCAAAGATCGCCACCAGCGGCCGGTTGACGGCCGGCGCCTTGCCTGTCCAGGCGGCGAGCCAGAAGGCGATTTCCTCAAGGCGTCCAAGCGCGCCCGGCGGCTTCGTCAGCTGGGCGTCCCGCTCCCGCGCGGCAACCAGCGCGGCCCCGTCCGGACCCGGCAGGTTGCGCAACAACTCGCGAAAATCATCAAACGGCAGGCCGCTGGCACTCATGGGAGGAATCCTTGCATCATCGTGAAGCTCTATCTACGCCCCTCATAGAGGTCGCCGAAAATTCGGGCAACGACATTTGCGCCAATCGGCGTCGCCGTTCGGACCCGGCGGCGCTCACAAGCGGTCTAGGAAGGTTTGGGAAAAGTGTGCGTTGCTTTCGCCCGGAACCCGCCCCGGCTTGCGGGACTCGCCGAGGTCGGCGAGTTTGGCAGCGGCCGGGTCAATGGCCGGAACCTTGGAGGAGCCATGGGCTTCGTTGGCGATTTCTGTGACGATGTGGCGCGGTCGATCGGCTTCTTGAGCCGCATCCCGATGCCCGCGCGCCACTTCGAAGGCTACGACGGGCGCTTGAGCCGCGCCGTGCGCGCCTTCCCGCTCGCCGGCCTGCTGATCGCCTTGCCGTCGGCAGCTGTCGCGGCGGCGCTCGTCGCGTTGCAAGTGAGCTCTCTCTTTACCGCCTTCGTCGTCGTCGCGATCCAGGCGCTCGTGACCGGCGCTCTGCACGAAGACGGACTTGGCGACACAGCCGACGGCTTCGGCGGCGGTCGCGATCGCGAAGCGGCACTCACCATCATGAAGGACAGCCGCATCGGCACCTATGCGGCCGTCGCGCTCATCCTCTCCTTCGGCCTGCGCGTCTCAGCGCTCGCTTCGATCCTGCCGCTGTTCACGCCTCTTGGCGCCGGCATGGCAATCCTTGGCGCAGCAAGCCTCAGCCGCGCCGCCATGGTCTGGCACTGGTCGTCGCTTCCGCCGGCACGCAGCGGCGGCGTTGCCGCCTCGGCTGGCGAGCCGCAGCCGGCGGCAACACGCGTCGCGCTCGGCTCCGGTCTTCTCGCCGCGATGCTGCTCTTCTATCTTGCGCAGGTTCCGGCGCTCGGCCTTATCGTCGCGCTCGGCGCTTTCCTTGCCGCCGTGAAGGGTTTTGCGCGCCTCGCGATGCGCAAGATCGGCGGGCAGACGGGCGACACGATCGGAGCCACACAGCAACTGACGGAAATCGCCGTGCTCGGTGCCCTTGCACTGACGGTCTGAAACATCGATATATCAAGGGAAAACTGAGCAAGCCCATGGAATCGCCCTGCATTCTCGTCTGTTCGATCGACGACAAGACCGGCTACTGTTTCGGCTGCGGCCGCACGCGCGACGAAATCGGGCGCTGGACGCTCTACACCGACGCCGAACGGCGGGCGATCATGACCACGCTGCCCGACCGGCTCGATACGGTCGAACGCAAGCCGCGGCGCGAAACGCGCCGCAGCCGTATGGCGAGGGAACGCGGCCAAGCATGACCCGTTTTGCCATCCTGCTCTCGATCCTGGCTATCGGCCTCATTCTGCTGATCATCAATCATGACGCCGGCCGCACGATGGGCCTTGCCAATGACGACTTCGGACAGCTCGTGTCGCTCGGCGCCATCGCAACGCTGATCGGCGCCGGCATCATCCAGAGCCGCCGGCGTTTCGGCGAAGGACTGCGTCAGGTTGCCCTCTGGCTCCTTATCGTGCTGGCGCTGGTCTCGGCCTATGTCTACCGCTTCGAGCTGCAGGGCTTTGGCAACCGCCTGCTCGCTGGCCTCGTTCCGGGCCGGGCGACCATCATCACCGACAGCGAGGGCCAGCAGGAGGTGGTGCTGCACAAGATGCTGAACGGCCACTTCGAGACGGGCGCCACCGTCAATGGCCAGGAGATCAGCATGCTGGTCGATACCGGCGCCAGCAGCATCGCGCTCACCTACGAAGATGCCGAAAGGATCGGCCTGGACCCGGCCAACCTCGACTATATCGTCACGGTCATGACCGCCAACGGCCGCGCCCAGGCCGCCCCGGTGATGCTTCAGGAAATTGCGATCGGCCCGATCACCCGCCGCAACATCGGCGCGACGGTTACC
Source organism: Ensifer adhaerens (assembly GCF_002007205.1). Taxonomy (GTDB): domain Bacteria; phylum Pseudomonadota; class Alphaproteobacteria; order Rhizobiales; family Rhizobiaceae; genus Ensifer; species Ensifer adhaerens_D. Next base: position 771,429 of record NZ_LAZS01000005.1, on the reverse strand, counting down.
GCCAAGGGAAAGCTCGACCAGAGCCTGCTCGGCATGAGCTTCCTCTCCACCCTCGAAATGCTGCAGATGCGCTCCGACGAGTTGCGTCTGCGCGATTGACCGGCACCCGCCCGGCGCGGTCCTGCCACGCATGGAAGCAAGGGGAGCACGGTATGGATTTCATGCGACTGCTGAAGTCGATCGAGGAGCTGCTCTACGAACTCGTCTGCTGGCTGCTGTTCTACCCGCTGACCCTGTGGCGCACGCTTCGCCACCCGCAGGCGATGATGCGCTACGCCGACGTCGAACTCGGCGACGACCTGCCGGATCAGTATTCGGACGCGCTGAGCCCGCCGCTCTTTCTGTTGATCACATTGCTTCTAGCGCATGGGCTGGAGCTCGGCCTCGTCAGGCAGGCCGCTCCCTGGGCGTCAACGTCGCTGCTTGCCTCCGATTCCAACCTGCTGATGTTTCGCGCCGTCGCCTTCAGCATCCTGCCATTGCTGATGGCGGTGAAGCTCTTGCGCAGCAAGGGCGCGAAGCTGACACGCGATACGCTGCGCCCGCCCTTCTTCAGCCAGTGCTACGTCACGGCGCCTTTCGCGTTTGCGATCAGTCTCGGCGGCCAGCTGCTGATGGCCGGGCACAACGCCTTCACGTCGATAGGCGCCGTCTTCGTGGCGGCTTCCATCGTCTGGTACATCGTCGCCGAGACGCGCTGGTTCATGTCCGACCTCGGGCTGTCCTCGATACGGGCGCTGTTGCGCGTCGTCGTGACCATTCTGCAGGCGCTCGTTGCGATGGTCGTTGCCAGCGCGATCATCGCCTATGCCAGCGGAGCGGTGCCCGTATCCTGACGGCCGGAGCCGTCAGTTTCTCAGGCGGTAGCCGGTGCGGAAGATCCAGGCGAGCACCGACATACAGATCATCAGGAAGGCGAGGATGATCACCGCGCTGAAAATCGGATTGACGTCCGACACCTCGAAGAAGCTCCAGCGGAAACCGCTGATCAGGTAGAGCACCGGATTGAAGTGGCTGACCGCCTGCCAGAAGGGTGGCAGCATCTTCACCGAATAGAAGCTGCCGCCGAGGAAGACGAGCGGCGGGATCACCAGCATCGGGATGAGGTTCAATTGCTCGAAGTCCTTGGCCCATATGCCGATGATGAAGCCGAACAGGCTGAAGGATATCGCCGTCAGCACGAAGAAGAACACCATGACGAAGGGATGGGCGATCGTCAGGTCGACGAAGAGCGAGGCGGTCAGGAGGATGATCGTGCCAATCATCAGCCCCTTGGTCGCCGCCGCACCGACATAGCCAAGCACGATCTCGACCATCGACACCGGCGAGGACAGGACCTCGTAGATCGTGCCGGTGAATTTCGGAAAGTAGATGCCGAAGGAGCCGTTGCCGATGCACTGCGTCAGCAGCGTCAGCATCATCAGCCCCGGCGTGATGAAAGCGCCATAGGAAACACCGTCGATCTCCTGGATCCGCCCGCCGATCGCCGCGCCGAAGACGATGAAATAGAGCGAAGTGGAGATGACCGGCGACACCACGCTCTGCAGCAGCGTGCGGCGGGTGCGCGCCATCTCGAAGAAATAGATCGACTTGACCGCTTCGATGTTCATCGCCCTGCCCCCACGATTTCGACGAAAATGTCCTCCAGCGAGCTCTGCCGCGTGGAAATGTCCTTGAGCCGGATACCGGCTTCGGCGAGCGCCGCCAGCAAGGTGGTTATCCCGGTCCGCTCTGCGCTGGTGTCGTAATCGTAGATCAGGCAGTGGCCGTCGCCTTCGAGCGTCAGGTTGTAGCTCGACAGAACGTCGGGAACGTCGTCCAGCGGATGGGCGAGATCGACACGCAACTGCTTGCGGCCAAGCTTCGACATCAGCGCCGCCTTGTCCTCGACCAGCAGGATCTCGCCGCCATTGATGACGCCGATGCGGTCGGCGATCTCCTCGGCCTCTTCGATGTAATGCGTCGTCAGGATGATCGTCACGCCCGAGGCGCGCAGCCTTTCGACGACGTCCCACATGCTCTTGCGCAGATTGACGTCGACGCCCGCCGTCGGCTCATCGAGAAAGAGAACGCGCGGCTCGTGCGACAGCGCCTTGGCGATCAGCACACGCCGCTTCATGCCGCCCGAAAGTTCGCGCAGCATGTTGTCCTTCTTGTCCCAGAGCGACAGGTCCTTCAGCACCTTCTCGATATGATCAGGATTCGGCTTCCTGCCGTGCAGGCCGCGCGAGAACGTGACCGTGTTCCACACCGTCTCGAACGCATCGGTCGTCAGTTCCTGCGGCACGAGCCCGATCATCGCGCGGGTCTCGCGGAAGTCGCGCACCACGTCGTGGCCGCCGACCATCACGGTTCCGCCGCTCGGATTGACGATGCCGCAGATGATCGAGATCAGGGTCGTCTTGCCGGCGCCGTTCGGTCCGAGCAGCGCAAGAATCTCGCCCTCCTCGATATCGAGGCTGACGCCCTTCAGCGCCTTGAAGCCGGAGGCATAGGTCTTCGACAGATTGGAAACGGAAACGATGGGCGCCATGAAAACTGATCCGGAAGCGGGGGGCAGAGTCGTGAGGTCCCGCCCTATATGGGACAATTCATTCCGATTTGCAGCCGCTTGGAATGAAAAAACACGATGACTGTGCGTCAACGTGGCTGAGACAGTCGCGTTTCGACGCCCGCTCCGGCAGATGTCTGCCTTGGCACCTTGCGGTCAACCAGCCGGTCGTGGACCAGCATCCCGGCCACCATCGCGACCACGAAGACGATCGTCGCCGGCAAGCCGAGCGACAGCGAGGCAAGCGCCGGGCCGGGGCAAAGCCCAACCAGCCCCCAGCCGACGCCGAAAATCGCCGAGCCGGCGATCAGTCGCCGGTCGATGACCTGATTGGCCGGCAGATGAAAGGCCTCGTCGAACAGGGGGCGCTTCAGCCGGCGCGTCACGAGAACGCCGAGCGCCGAAACGAAGACGGCGCCGCCGAGCACGAAGGCAAGGCTCGGGTTCCAGTTGCCGGTGATATCCAGGAATGCCCGCACCCGGGCAGGATCAAGCATGCCGGACAGCGAAAGGCCGAAGCCGAAGACCACGCCGGAGACGAGGGTTGCCACGAGGCGGAGCAAGGTGCTGTTCATGCGAAGAAGCCCGCAACGAAGACCGTGACGATCGCCGACGCCATGAAGGTGGCGACCGCGGCAATCGAACGGCGCGACAGCCTTGCGAGCCCGACGACGCCATGGCCGCTGGTGCAGCCCGAGCCCATGCGCGAGCCAAAGCCCACCAGAAGACCGCCAGCCACGAGAAGCGGCCAGGAGGCCGTCACGGTCACAGATGGCCAGGCCGCGAAAATGAGGCGATAGAGCACCGGCCCGGCGACCAGACCCAGCACGAACAACGCGCCCGACGAAGCCTGTACGCCCTGCAACAGGCGTCCCGCTATGCCGCTGATGCCGGCCACCCGGCCATTTGCCACCATCAGGATCGCCGCCGACAGACCAATCAGTAGCCCGCCCGCCAGCGCATTCCCGTATTCATTCATGCTTTCGAACCATCCCGACAGAAAATCTGATAGAGCGCGCCGACGAGACGCGCCACCTTGTCGTGGCTGAGCCGGTAGAACACCTGCTTGGCCTGCCGACGGGTCGAGACAATGCCGGCATCCCGCAACACCGTCAATTGCTGCGAAAGCGTCGGCTGGCGAATGCCCAGCGTTTCCTCGAGCGCGGCGACCGCATGCTCGCCCTCGAGCAGCGCGCTGACGATCAGCAGCCTGTTGCGGTTGGCAAGTGTTCTGAGGATCTTAGAAACTTCGCCAGCGTGCACCGCCATATCGCTGCGCATTCCCGGAAATTGCATGACCGTTCCCATTTCGTCCTCCCGTGGCGCCAAGGAGTGAGCAGGCCGCAATGCTTGTAGCGACCAACCAGACACCATCCACGATTGTTATACGAAATAATATAATATCGTATTACTTATTACAAAACCAGACGAAAGGGAGAGACAGCGGCAGTTCCGGCATCCTGCCATTTTCGCACGCTCAGAAAAATACTAAAGAAATTCAGAGAGTTAAAAAGAACACCAAGAAAACGGGAATTCGCCATATTTGGGACAACCGACCGGAACGAGACAAGCAAGGGCAAAACCTAAAGTATAATATTATTTATTCCGGTCATCACGCCGACGGCCAGATCCGCGTCGGCAACCGGTTCGAACGCACGCAAACGACAGCCGGCGCAAGATTTCCTCAGCCGACGACAGCAATTGCGCGCCGCTGTCACGAAACCGTGATGCTCTTCGATCAGTTTGCGTCACGCGGGCCGCAACATCGCCCTTTGATTTGCGCTCGTGATTTGCACACCGGAGCCTCCCCCTTTTGCTCCGGTTGTTGGGCCGGCCTCCCCGCCGGCCTCTTTTTTTTGCCGGCTTCCGAGATTGGTAGCCGGCAGGCCATAACAACGATATCAAGCACACTCGGCATCGCGAGCCGCAGGCCGCCGTTCGCGCTCGGGAATCAGGCCTAGTCGCAGTGCCGGTAGCCGGTCTTGCGGGTTCTCAGGTCGAAGTGGAAATGGTCCTTGTGGAAGGGATCGCTGCCCGGGCCGAGCACGGTGTTGAAATACTTGCAGCTGTCGGAACGAACGGCCTTCAATAGCCCCTTTTCACGGAAGGCGAAGAAGCCCGGCTTGCGCACGTCGATTTCCTTGCCGTTCTTCAGCACGAACTTGCCGACGTCGATGGCGTTGCCGTGCGCATGTTCGGACATCGGATTGCCCCGTCGCGAATTCATCGTGCGGCAGGAATAGCCGCCGAGCGGCTTGATCGTCTTGACGCCGGACCAGTAGCGGTAGCGCGACGATGGCGCGAGTTCGTACTTCACCCACTTGGCAAAGGCTTCGGTCACCTCGCAATTGAGCTTGACCGCCGGCTTCACGCCGATACCGCCGGAGAGGCCGCTGAGCTCGATCGGATAGTCGATGCCGCAGGACGGTCCGTTGCTGATGCGCGGAATGTCGCGGAAGACGACGCCGAGCTTCCTCAGGCGCTGGCGGCAGGCAATTTCGGAGCCCGGCATCTGGCCCGTGTATTCAGGCGTCGCCATCGGATTGTTGGCGCGCGGCAGGAAGGCGACCTGTTGCGGCTCCTGCACCCGCTGACGAGCGCGCTGCGGTTCCATTGCCCGCGCGCGCTGCGCCTCCTCGGCCGCCATCTTCTCGGGCGACAGCGGCGGCAGGTCCGGGTCGTAGCCAAGGTTGGCCTCGGCTGGCGCCGGGCTGTTCGTGCCGCCAAGCTGGCGCACGTTCTCTTCGCCGATGCCGCCGACCACCGGCTGGCTGGCATTGCCTTCGGCAATGTCGTTGCTCTGCTCCTCCGCCAGTCCCACCACCGGCTGGTCGACGCCGAGCATGGCGTCCATGTTGACGCCTTCTTGGGGAATGGCCGCCGAACCGGCGCTTGCCGACTGCGCACCCGAAGCCACAGCCTCATCGCTATCGATCATCGGCAAGGCACGGCGCGTCTGCCGGGGCGGCTGTACCGCCACGGCATGTTCCGGATTGCCGTTGAAGGTCCTCGCCGGCGTGGCGGCGGGATAGGCCGCCACCTCCTCTTGCGGCACGGCATCGACGGGCACGGGGCCGATCGAGCCGACACGCGCCCCGCCGTCGATGCGACCGGGCGGCGACAGCGCGTCGTCGGTCGAGCAGGCGACGAGCGAAAACGAGAGAACGAGTGCCGTCAGCGGGCGATGGAGACGAGTAACATAGGCCATACCGAACTGCGCCTTCCTCCGGGCGGCCAGAAAAGACCACCGTCATCGCCCCGCTGCCCCGACAGCTCCATTGCGTTCGATTGGCACGCAATGGTTGCTGCAGCACTTGCAATTGCTGCCTTTTGCCTGTGTCGCAAACCGGGCACAGCGGCCAAAAAGGCTGATTTGCGGTGCATTTTATTCAAACACGGTAAACGAAGGCTTGCGCTGTACCTGCAGGAAATCGGGTGGCCAGGCCGGAACCCGTCGCTCCAGCCCGACACAAGAAAGCCCGCGTCCTCATCGGACGCGGGCTCGAATGATCAACGCTGGATCGCGCAGGTGTTAGCGGCACTCGCCGCGATGGACGACCTGGAAACCTGCCCCTCCCGCCTCGCAGGCGTTCGGGAAGGTTTCGGTGCGGCTACCGCGCTGGCCGCAGACCGGGGCATATTCGCGGGTGCAGAACTGGCCTTCGGACGGACGGTCGTCCTCCCTGCGGCACTCGCCGCGGCCGATCACCTGGAAGCCCTCGGAACGCGCCTGGCAGGCATTCGGGAAGGTCTGCGTGCGGCGGCCGCGCTGGCCGCAGACAGGCATGTACTCCATCGTGCAGGCCTGGGGCGGACGTTCCGGCGGACGATTGTCCGGACGGCACTCGCCGCGATGGATGACGTTGAAGCCGTCGGCGCGCGCCTGGCAGGAATTCGGGAAGGTGCGCAGACGATTGCCGCGCTCGCCGCAAACAGGCACATATTCCATCGTGCAGGCCTGCGGGCGCGTGGGCCTTGGCCCCGGTCGCGGCTCGTCGACGACGACGGTACACGCGGAAAGAAAGCCGAGCGCCAGCATCAGCACGGCGATCGGCCTTGTGAGAAGTAGTTTGAGAAGTGCCATGGTGTCCCCTCTGGTGCAGCGGCCGGCAACCGGAGCGACGCCCCGTCGATTGTCTCCCGCTTCTCGCGTATCTATCCCCGGTCACGATCAGGTCAAGACGGAGATACTCGTCGTGCACCGTAACCGGAGGCAAGAGCGGCAGATAGGCCACAATCGTTGTCATAGGATTGCGATTGCTGGCGCCCTATCGTTGCGACGACGCTGCAATCGAAGCCAGCGAGCGTGGTCCGGATTAGCCGGCTGACGAATGCTACCGGCTTCAGATGAACTTGACGCTTATCGTCGTCACTTCGCTCGCGATCGCTTTCAGCGCATCGAGAAACGGCACGTTGCCCTTTCCCGTCCGCAACCCCGACAAATCGTCGGAGTTCGAAAAAACGAGCGCAACCTCACCCGGCCATCCCGGTCCGCCGCCTTCAAGGGCATCCCAGAATGCATCGAGGTTGCAGCCGAACATGCCCGCGCCCTCCGGCTCCACAGCATCGAGATAGCGCTGCCAAAATTCGGCGGGCGATCGGATTCCGGAACAATCGACAACGACTTCTTTCATATCCCGACCATGGCCGTTGCCTGGGAAGACAGTCAACCGTTCGCCTATCGCGCACGATGGGCATCGCGCGAAAAACCCGCGCGGCATGCCGCGCGGGTTTGACGAGGACTGCAAGTTTTGTGCTCAGGCGGCGCGACCGTACCCCGCGTGCGAGCCTGATGGCTGCAGCCGGAACTTCGTCAGCAGCGATTTCAGCTCGCGGCTCTCGGCTGCGAGCGTCTGGCTGGCGGCCGTGGTTTCTTCCACCATCGCAGCGTTCTGCTGGGTCATCTGGTCCATGCTGTTGACGGCGACATTGACCTCTTGCAGCCCGGTCGCCTGTTCGCGGGCGGCGGTCGCGATCGACGCCACCTGCTCGTTGACGCGGTTGACCTGCGCCTCGATCTCCGACAGCGCCTCGCCCGTCGAACGGACCAGATCGACGCCGGCCCCGACCTCGCGCACCGACGCGCCGATCAGTTCCTTGATCTCCTTGGCGGCACCGGCCGAACGCTGCGCCAGTTCGCGCACTTCCTGGGCGACGACCGCAAAGCCGCGGCCCGCCTCGCCGGCGCGCGCAGCCTCGACACCGGCGTTGAGCGCCAGCAGGTTCGTCTGGAAGGCGATCTCGTCGATGACGCCGATGATCTGGCCGATCCGCCCGGACGAGCTTTCGATCCGCCCCATGGCGTCGATGGCATTGCGCACGATACCGCCGGACTTGGCGGCGCTGGCCTTGGTTTGATCGACCATCGCACGCGCTTCGTTTGCCCGTTCGGAGGCGTGGCGAACCGTCGAGGTGATCTCGTCGAGGGCCGCGGCCGTCTCTTCGAGGGCCGCCGCCTGCTGCTCCGTCCGGCGCGAGAGATTGTTCGCCGCTTCGGAGATATCGCCGGCGCTTGCCGTCACAATCTCGGTCGAATGCGAGATCGAGCCGATGACATCGCGCAGCGCTGCGACGGCGGTGTTGAAGTCGTCCCTGAGCTTGCCGTATTCCGGCGCGATGTGGCCGATGTCGGCGGTGAGGTCGCCGCTTGCCAGAAGCTCGAGCGCCGCGCCCACGGTCTCCATCGCATCCGCCTGCGCTTCCGCTGTTGCGCGATGGCGCTGCTCGTTGCCGCGACGCTCGGAACTCAGCCGCTCCTGCTGCTCGGCTTCGCGCGAGCGCAGTTCCAGCCGTTCCCGCACCGAATCACGCAGCACCACCAGAACCTTGGCCATCTGGCCGATCTCGTCGCCACGGTCGGTTTCCGGCACCTCGGACGAAAGATCCTCGTCGGCGATCGCCCGCATCGAGGCCTTCAGCTTCTCGACCGGCTTGACGACGCTGCGCACGATCGCAAGAGCCGCCATCAGAATGGCAAGTGCTGCCGCGGCAAGAATGCCCGCCACCTGCCATGCGCGCTCGCGGAACATCGCCGCCAGATCGTCGGCATAGACGCCGGTTCCGACCACCCAACCCCAGGGCTTGAAGCCGGCGACATGCGAATATTTCAGCACCGGCGCATCGGCGCCCGGCTTCGGCCAGTAGTAATCGACGAATCCCTGGCCGCTCTTTTCGACCGTTTTCACGAATTCGACGAAGAGATGCTTGCCGTTGGGATCCTTGTTGCCGGTGAGATCCTTGCCGTCGAGCTCGGGCTTGATCGGATGCATCACCATGGTCGGATGCATGTCGTTGACCCAGAAATAGCCGTTGCCCTGATAGCGCATCGCCTTGATAGCCTCGAGCGCGCGCTTCTGCGCTTCCTCGCGCGACAGCGTGCCGGCCACTTCCTGGCTGTGATAGGCGTCGAACACCGCGATCGCGTTTTCGTCCATCGCCGCGAGCATGGCCTTGCGTTCGCCGACGAGCTTTTCCTGCGCCTGGAACAGACCGAAGGTCAGCGCCGCCGCCATCGTCAAAAGCGCAAATGCCACCAGCGCGTAGAGACGCGCCGAAATCCTGAATTTCTTCATTGCCAATCCCCTGCCCCTTCGGCGCTCCCCGCGCCGCCCCAAATCCTGGCCGCCGCGGCATAGCCGACAGGCACTCCCAGAACCTGCAGGTTAGGATGAGGTCTTTGCAAAGCTCCTAACGAGGAACCCCTAAATTTGGCATTCCTCATTCACCCCCTGCGAAAGTATAACGCGCCAGCACCTCAAGGACGTTGCCGGCATTTGTTCGGCACCGGGTCTTCCCTCTAGAAGTGCGCTCGGGTTACATCTTTTCTCCAACAGGGAGACAGGCGGAATGACCGAACAGACGAGACCGACCGGCGAACTCACCTTGCGCACGCTCGCCATGCCGGGCGACGCCAATGCCGCCGGTGATATCTTCGGCGGCTGGGTGATGGCGCAGATGGACCTGTCCTGCGGCATTCGCGCGGCAGAGCGCGCCCGCGGCCGCGTCGTGACGGCGGCCGTCAAGGAGATGGCCTTCGCGCTGCCCGTCAAGATCGGCGACACGCTCTGCATCTACACGGACGTGGTCAAGGTTGGCCGCACGTCGATGACGCTCAAGGTCGAGGCCTGGGCGCAGCGCTACCTGTCGCATCTCATGGTAAAGGTGACGGACGCCATCTTCGTCATGGTCGCGCTCGACGAGAATGGCAAGCCGAAGCCGGTGCCGGCGGAAGAATAGGAGCGCGCGGATGGAGCCTGTCCATACAGACCCGGAGATCTTCTCGCATATCCGCGTCGTCATGGGCATGGTCGTCAGCCTCAGCCTGGCGCGGCTCTTGAGCGGCGTTGCGCTCTTCGTCCAGCATCCCGGCAAGACGCGTGTCTACTGGATCCACCTCGGCTGGGTCCTCTTCATGTTCGTCTTCCTCGTGCATTTCTGGTGGTGGGAGTTCCACCTGCATTCGCTGGCCGTGATCGACGTCAGCGTCTACCTGTTCGTCGTTCTTTATTGCTGCGTCTTCTTCTTCCTCTGCGTCATGCTGTTTCCAACGACGCTCGACGATTACAGCGACTACGAACACTATTTCATGTCGCGCCGGGCCTGGTTCTTCGGCGCGCTGGCTGTGGCCTTTGCCGTCGACCTCGTCGACACCGCGCTGAAGGGAAAGGCGTACTTCGCCTCCTACGGCGTTGAATATCCGCTGCGCAACGCCGCCTACATCCTCCTCTGCATTGCCGCCGCCTGGACCTCGAACCGACGCTTTCATGCGGGCTTCGTCGTCGCGGCCGTCGGCTACCAGCTCGTCTGGATGTACCGCGCCTTCGACCTGCTGGATTGAGACGCCATCGCGAAGCCGTCGTTGAGGATTTCCGTCCGGCGGTCTTGATCCAGCGGCCATGCAGTGCTTTATCCGTTAGTCATATCTGTATCTCGCATATGCACGTCGGGGGACTGTCGCATCATGGAAATCTTTACCGCTGCCGGTCTGGCTGCGCTTCTGCAAGTCATCGTCATCGACCTCGTTCTCGCCGGCGACAATGCCGTCGTCATCGGTCTTGCTGCGGCCGGACTGCCGACGGACCAGCGCAAGAAGGTCATTCTGGTCGGCATCATCGCAGCGACCGTGCTGCGCATCGCGCTGGCAAGCGTCACCGTCCAGTTGCTGGAGATCATCGGCCTGCTGCTTGCCGGCGGCATTCTGCTGCTCTGGGTCTGCTGGAAGATGTGGCGCGAAATTCGCGAACAGCAGGCGGCGCACGCGGCAGGCGAGAGCGGCGCTGCCAGCAATGCGCCGCAGAAGACGTTCATGCAGGCGGCCATCCAGATCGTCATCGCCGACATTTCGATGTCGCTCGACAACGTTCTCGCCGTTGCAGGTGCTGCCCGCGAACATCCGACGATCCTGGTGATCGGCCTTGCGCTCTCGATCGCCATGATGGGCATCGCCGCCGGCTACATCGCCCGGTTGCTCAACCGCTATCACTGGATCGCCTATATCGGTCTCGCGATCATCCTCTATGTCTCGCTCGACATGATCTACCGCGGCGCGCTGGAAGTCTGGCCACATCTGGCGCCGGCCGTCGCGGCGGTCGCAGCGGTGGTCTAGCCTTTCGCGCAGAAACGACACGCATGCAAAAGGCAGGGCGGCGGCCCTGCCTTTTTCTTTGGTCACCACAAAAAGATTGTCGGCCTCAGCCCTTGAAGATGAAGGAAGCACCCGCGGCGATCAGCGCGAAGCCGACCAGATGGTTCCAGCCGATCGGCTCCTTCAGCCAGAAGACCGAGAAGGCAGCAAAGACCAGCAGCGTGATTACTTCCTGCATCGTCTTCAATTGCGCGGCGGAATAGACCTGATGGCCGATACGGTTTGCCGGCACCGCCAGGCAATACTCGAAGAAGGCGATGCCCCAGCTCGCGACGATCGCCATGTAGAGCGGCGACGACGTGTACTTCAGGTGCCCGTACCAGGCGAAGGTCATGAACACGTTGGAGATCAGGAGCAGAAGAACGGGCCAGAGATAGGCCGGTGCAAGGGTGAACGACATGAAAAACCTCGGCGCGCGAATCACGCTGAGACGATGCGCCGGCACCCTGTCCGCGCGCAAGTGCCGCCCTCCTTTCGACCCGCGCGCCGCTACCGGAGCGCGCGTGACCACTATTTTTCTAGCGGATCGAGCGGCGAATCGACTGAGAACGATCAGTATTTCCGTAGAATAGCAATGCTTGCCCTAGTTTTTTACGGGTTTTGCCACAATTTTGCACCGGCCCCTGAGCAATGTCGGCTCGACTGCCCGACGGGGCAGGCAGGGGAATACCACACTTCGAAACGGCAGTTGCCGTGAAGTTGGCTCCGCGCCTCGGCGCGGTTCGCCGACAGGCCGATGCTGCGTATGAAACGCTGGGCACGCGCATGTCTGCCGAAGTTTCCCAAATGTGAGAAACCGTTGAGCAACCGGGTGCCATGCCGGCGATTGCCAGGCCGCCCCAACCGTTCGCACCAAGCAACTTGTCAAGGAGACGTGACCATGAAGGTCCTGGCGTTTCTTGCGGCTGCCTATGTCGCGCTTCTAACACCGGAATTCGCCAGCGCGGGCATGCTTGCCCAGGCGCAGCAATACAAGGGCCTGCACGAGGTCAAGAACAACAAGACCCTTCGCGCAGCGCTCGGCATCAATCCGGCCCGCACCCCCTGGTGCGGCCATTTCATGGGCATGGTTGCCCGCAAGGCCGGGCGCAGCCCGCCGCAGAGCTTCGGCATCGCCCGTTCCTGGCTGCGTTTCGGCGCGCCCGTGAAGCTCGGCTACGCCCGTCCCGGCGACGTCGTCGTCGTGCGCACCGGCCGCGGCTATCACGTCGGCATCCTGTCCACGCTGTCGAAATCGACGGCCCAACTGATCGGCGGCAACCAGTCCGGCGGCGTCAGGGTCTCGCAGTTCGCACGCGGCCAGGTGGTCGCCATCAGGCGGTAGCGCGGCCCTAAACCGCGCCCGAACGAGCTCTTTTCAGCACCGGCTTTCCGGATCGGCGATGCGCGTCCTTAAGAGAGCGACAACCGCATGGCGCAACGCCGGGCCGCCGGCAACCCATGCGCCGCCTCGTTTGCGAGGATTTGCGCGAGACGCGGATCGAGGTCGCCCGCGTCGAGCGTCACGAAGCCGAGCTTGCGGTAGAACAGCTCGTTCCACGAGAGATCGCGGAACGTCGTGAGCGTCAGCGACGAGAGCGACGTCGCGCGCGCATGCGCGATCGCGGACAGCATCAGGCTGCGCCCTAATCCCTGCCCCTGATGCTCGGACAGTACCGCCAGCTGCCAGATATGCAGGGCATCGTCGGTAACTGCCGCGCACAGGAAACCGATCGGCCGGTTGGACGCATCGACCACGACGGCCGACAGCCCCTTTTGCAGGAATTCCCGATGTGCCTCCTCCGATTGCACATCGTCGTCGGCAATCCAAGCAAGATCGGGGATCGTGCGGAACACCTCGCCCGAAGAGCGTTCGATGTCGGGCAGAAGAGAAAGGTCGCTTTCGCGTGCAGGTCGAATCAGGGGCATGACGGCGACATCCTAGCCAAGGGCGACGCTGCGTCGACCCCCTCGCCTCGCTCGGTCCATGGCCATCGATCGCCATGCAGCCGTTTACCGCCACGCCGCGCTCGAATGAAAGGCAAATCCGGGCGATTTACGCTTCTCGGCTTTTCTAATTTAAGTTACGCTTAATTTCCTTCTGACCAGATGCCGCAGGAGGGCCCGCCGCCTTGGAACGGAAGCTCGCCGTGATCCTTGCTGCCGATGTCGCTGGTTACAGTCGCCTTGTCGCGACCGACGAGGAAGGCACGCTTGCGACCCTGGCCACCTACTGCGAGACGATTTCCGGCCTGGCTGCGGAGCACGGGGGCCGCGTCTTCGGTGCGGCCGGCGACAGCCTGGTCGCGGAATTCCAGAGCGCCGTGCAGGCCGTGCGGGCGGCGGTCGCGATCCAGCGAACGCTGCAGCGCCGCAATGCCGACCTTCAGCCGGAGCGGCGCATGGAGTTCCGCATCGGTCTCAATCTCGGCGATGTCGTCGTCGACGGCGGCAATCTGCTTGGCGACGGCGTCAACGTCGCCGCCCGGCTCCAGCAGGTGGCGCAGCCGAACGACATCTGCATCTCCGGCGCGCTGCATGACCAGATCGAAGGCAAGCTCGAGTTTCCGATGCAGCGCCTCGGCGAGCGCGCGCTGAAGAACATACCGCGTCCGGTCCTGGTGCACCGCGTCGACTGGCGCGAGGACCCGGCGGGCGGCGACCTGCCCGGCATGCCGCTTTCCCTGCCCGACAAGCCGTCGATCGCCGTTCTGCCCTTCGTCAACATGTCCGGCGACCCCGAACAGGACTTCTTCGCCGACGGGCTGACCGAGGACATCATCACCGCGCTGTCGCTCTACCGCTGGTTCTTCGTCATCGCCCGTAATTCCTCCTTTGCCTACAAGGGCCGCGCCGTCGACGTCAAACAGATCGGCCGGGACCTGGGCGTGCGCTACATCGTCGAGGGCAGCGTGCGCCGCTCCGGCTCCCGCGTGCGCGTCACCGGCCAGTTGATCGAGGCGGAGACCGGCAACCACCTCTGGGCGCAGCGCTACGAGCGTGAGTTCGCCGACCTCTTCGCCATTCAGGACGAGATCACCCAGCATGTGGTCGCGGCGATCGAGCCGGAAATCCTGATCGGCGAAAACCGCCGCGCGCTTCTGCGTGGCACCGACAATCTCGACGCCTATGAATGCCACATGCGCGGCACGCTCCTGCACAACGCGCAGGATTCCGCCGCGCATTTCGACGAGGCGATCGAATGGCAGCGGCGCGCGATCGCCCTCGACCCCGAATTCGGCCGCGCACACATGATGCTCGCCCGCTCGCTCTTTGCCCGCTGTTTCTTCGGCTTCAGCAAGGACATCGACCGAGACAGCGCCGAACTGCAGGCGGAAGCCGCCCACGCCGTCGTGATCGACGATCACGATCCCTACTGTCACTATGTCATGTGTCTCGCCAACTTCGCCGCCCAGAGGCCGCACGCTGCGGTAGAGGAAGCGCAGCAGGCGATCGACATCAACTCGAACTTCGCGCTCGCCCACATGGCGCTCGGCTGGGCGCGCATCTATATCGGCCGTTTTGCCGAGGCGCTGGACCCGTTGCACAAGGCGCTGAGGCTGAGCCCGCACGATCCGCTGACCTACCTCTTCCTCAACCGTATCGCGCTCGCCCACTACCATCTCGGCGGCTATGAGGAGGCCTTGCGCCATGCCGAGCGGGCGCTGCTTCTGCGCCGCACCTATTTCAACCTCGTCATGCTCATCACCTGTCTCGGCCAGCTCGGCCGCATCGACGAGGCGCGCAAGCTGTTTCCGGAGGCGATCGCCAATGCGCCGCGCGACGTGCCGCGCTATTGGCGCTTCTTCACCGCCTATGTCGACCCCGCCGACCACGCGCATTTCAACGAAGGGCTCGTCAAGGCGGGCCTGCCCATCGTTCCGTAGGCCGCCATGACACGATCGCAACTGTTCGGCGTTCTGATCGGCATGACGGTGGTGGCCTTCTTCACCATCCTGCGCACCCAGGATCCGCAGTTGCTGCGCCAGGCGCGCGACGTCACCTTCGACGAGTACCAGCGCATCGCGCCGCGGCGCTTCGAGGCCATGCCGGTCAAGATCGTCGATATCGACGAGGCGTCGCTGCGCGAACTCGGGCAATGGCCCTGGCCACGCGACCGGCTGGCGAAGCTGACGAACCGGTTGGGCGAGATGGGAGCCGCCGCGATCGCCTTCGACGTGCTCTTTGCCGAACCGGACCGCCTGTCGCCGCGCACGGTGGTGCGCGATGTCGGCGGCGTCGATCCGTCCTTCCTTGCCGCCCTGCCGGACAATGACGAGATCTTCTCCGAAGCGATCCGCGACAAGCCCGTCGTGCTCGGCTTCGGCCTGACCAACGAGGGCAGCTACCTGCCGCCGGTCAAGGCCGGCTTTGCCCTGACCGGCGAAAGC
The DNA here is from genome assembly GCF_002007205.1 of Ensifer adhaerens. Lineage (GTDB taxonomy): Bacteria > Pseudomonadota > Alphaproteobacteria > Rhizobiales > Rhizobiaceae > Ensifer > Ensifer adhaerens_D. Next base: position 755,864 of record NZ_LAZS01000005.1, on the reverse strand, counting down.
GCCAACGAAGCGCCGCCGCGCCTGCGGGCCGCGACGCCGCTCAGGCCGCAGCTCGAAGCCAATGCCGCCGGCCTCGGTCATATCAGCCTCAATCCCGGCTCGTCCTCGGCGGTGGTGCGCACCGCCCCGCTGTTCCTGAGCGACGGCCAGCAGTTCTATCCGAGCCTGGCCATGGAGGCCCTGCGGGTGGCCCAGGGCGCTTCGACCTATGTGCTGGCCGCCGCACCCGACGTCGCCAACACGCTGACGGCCGTCAAGATCGGCGACTTCGTCGTGCCGCTAATGTCGAGTGGCGAGGTCTGGCTCTATGTCACGCCGGACACGACGGAACGCTACATCTCCGCGCGCCGCATTCTCGCCGATGGCGAGCCTTCGCCGGATATCCGCGCCGGCATCGAAGGCAGCATCGTCTTCATCGGCACCTCGGCGGCCGGACTGCAGGACGTGCGCACCACCGCGCTCGGCCAGAACGTGCCTGGTGTTTCGATCCACGCGCAGATCGTCGAGCAGATCCTGTCGGGCCGCTATCTCTCGCGCCCGGACTGGGCGAATGGGCTCGAAATCCTGTCGATCGCGCTGGCCGGAACGCTGCTGGTGCTGCTCACCACCTTTGTCAGCCCGGTCGTCGCGCTCGTCTGCGGCCTTGCCGTCACCGCGCTCGCGCTCGTCGCCTCCTGGATCGCCTTCTATTATGGCGGACGGCTCTTCGATCCGCTGGCCCCGATTCTTGCCGCCTCGATCACCCATTTCGCGGCCACCGCCTATCGCTTCCTGGTGACCGATCGCGAACGGCGCGAGGTGCGGCAGGCCTTCGGCCGCTATCTCTCGCCGTCACTGCTCTATCGCATCGAGCATACGCGCAATGCACTCAGCCTCGGCGGCGACGATCGCGAGCTGACGGTGATGTTCGTCGACGTGCGCAGCTTCACCGAGATGAGCGAGCGCATGACGCCGACCGAGGTGGTCGCCTTTCTCAACACGCTGCTCGACGCGCTGAGCCGGCATGTGCTGGCCAACGAGGGCACGCTCGACAAGTTCATCGGCGATTCGATCATGGCCTTCTGGAACGCGCCGGTCGACGTCGCCAACCATCCGCAAATGGCGGTGCGCGCGGCGCTCGGCATGCGCGAGACGCTGGCGCGGCTCAACGCCGACAATGCCTTCGGCTTCGGCGCCGATCAGGAAGTGCGCATCGGCATCGGCATCCATACCGGGCTTGCCTGCGTCGGCAACATGGGCGCCGAGACGCGCTTCAACTATTCCGCCGTCGGCGACACCGTCAACATTGCCGCGCGCATCGAAGCCGCCTGCAAGGACGTCAACATCGACATCCTCGTCTCCGAGGCGACCGCCCAGGCGCTGCCGGACCATGCGATGCTCGATGCCGGGGCGCTCAGCCTGAAGGGCAAGACGACCCGAACCCGCGTCTACGCCGTCGCCGGCGACGAAACCCTCGCCGCCACGCCCGCCTTCCAGGACCTGCGCGGCCTGCACGATCGGCTCGTCGAAGCGCTGCGCACCCGCACCCAGACCAGCCGCAGCATCATCAATGCCGCCAAGCTGAAGGCGGCGGCGCTGACGCCGGCGCTGACAGGCTTCTACGCCCGGATCGGCCGGCGCGCCGAGCACTTTGCCCAGGCGACGGAAGAGACCGCCAGGCGCCCGGCCGAATGAGTTTTCCGGCGGCTGTCGAGACCACCTGCGGCGCCTCATACGATACATGCGGAAATCGCCGCAGCCTCATGATTCAAGGATATTTTCATGCAACGAAACCGGCCGTAGACCATCGGCCGGTGGCGCGGATCTGGCTTCGATCCGGAAAGGTCGGCGGCAAAACCTTTGCCGCCACATCCATCAATCCTGGCTGGGGGCCTGATCCTGCTGCGTCCCCTGATCCCCGTTCGGCTGGTCTCCGCCACCGCCGTTCTGCGGTCCCGGGTCACCCGGGTTGTCGTTGCGTGGACCGGGATCGCCGGGGTTCTCCGGCCGCGGCCCTGGATCGCCGGGGGTCTCGGGCCGCGGTCCCGGATCCTCTTTGGGCGGCGGCTTCTCCTCGCGCGGCTTCTCTTCGACGGGAGCCGGTCGTTCGGGTACCGTGCGGGTGGTGCCCTCGAACTGCGCCGCGCGCAGCCCGCAACCGCCGCCCACCCAGCCGATCGCTCCGGACAGGCGTTGTCCGCCGGACAGGAACGGCAGCGCCTGGGCATTGCCCAGGGATTTCAACGTCGTGCGGCTGACCCGCTTCGGTTCGGTGGCCCGGCGGCCGGGCTTGGCGACGATGCAGTCGCAGCGCTGCGTCAGCTGCCGGCAACCGCCAGGGCCGCAGAAATCCGCCGCGCCGCTGAGCAGCACCACCGCAGTGGTGCCATCCGGGCCGACGAAGAAGTCGAAGGCGGTGCCGCGCACCCCGATGGTGCCGGCCGGCGTGACGATTTCATAGGCGGAATGGCCGGACTTGCCGCTGATCCAGCGGAACGTGCCCTTGGCGGCCAGGATGGTGAGTTTCTTCACCGACTTCTTGTCGTCGTAGACGAACTTGTCGATGACGACGGAGGAGCCCCAGCCGACCGCAAGCTTGGTGCCGTCCTCGAAGACGAACTGCCCGAGCCCGGACTTCGATGTCGATATCCGTTCGTTCTTGTAGACAGGGTCTCGGACCGCAATCGCACCCCGGGCACCGTTGACCGCTGTCCGGATCTCCACTGCCTTGCCGACCGGTTCGGCGGCAAACAGGGACATCGGACCAAGGACCACGGCGCAAAGCCCAAGTGCGGCACCACGCAAGCAGAACATGGCACCCTCCAAAGAACTATTGGTATCACGCGCCAGGCTTGGCTGTCTTCTCGCCCAATCGGGGTAACGCTGCGTCAGGCGCGCAACCGTAAGGGTTACGCCGCGACGCGTTTCCGGCCCGTCACGGTTGAACGGGCACGTTTCGTGATGCGACGACCCAAAAAGCCAGGGCTTGCCGAGGCAGCGAAATGTTGCCTATTTGTACTCGTTCGCCCCTTCACTTTCGCCCGGACTCTCTCCATATTCCCCGCCATGACCAAAGCTCCGAAGAATGCCCCGCCGAAGCCCTCCACCCCGTCCGGTTTCGAAGAAGCGCCGCAGGCGCCGTTTTCCGGCGCGCCGCTCAGTGGCAACGTCTCCGACTGGGTGAAGCAGCTCGAGGCCGACGCGGAAGCCTCCGCCTTCGAAAGCCAGCGCGAGATCGCCTCGAAGGCCGGTAAACACCGCAAGAAAGTGGAGATCGCCGCCTCCAAGGCGGCGCGCAAGGCGGCCGGCACGGATGAAGACGCGGCGCCGAAAAAGGCGGGCAAGAAGGGCAAGGTCGAGATCGTCGGCAGCAAATCGGCGCGCGGCACGTCGATGGGCGGCTCGACCGACCCGAAGACCCGCGCCGCCGCCGGCCTCAATCCGGTGGCCGGCCTCGACGTGTCGCTGGAAGACGCCGCCAAGCTGACCTCCACCTCGGGCGTCACCGCCACCGTTGAGGCGCTTTCGGCACTGATCGAGAGCGGCAATCCGCTTTTCAAGGACGGCAAGCTCTGGACCCCGCACCGCCCGGCCCGGCCGCCGAAATCCGAAGGCGGCGTCGAAATCCGCATGGCCTCGGACTACCAGCCGGCCGGCGACCAGCCGACGGCGATCGCCGATCTGGTCGAGGGCCTCTCCTCCGGCGAGCGCAGCCAGGTGCTGCTCGGCGTCACCGGCTCGGGCAAGACCTTCACCATGGCCAAGGTGATCGAGGCGACGCAGCGCCCCGCGGTCATCCTGGCGCCGAACAAGACGCTCGCCGCCCAGCTCTATTCCGAGTTCAAGAACTTCTTCCCGGATAACGCCGTCGAGTACTTCGTCTCCTACTACGACTATTACCAGCCGGAAGCCTATGTGCCGCGCTCGGATACCTTCATCGAGAAGGAATCCTCGATCAACGAACAGATCGACCGCATGCGCCACTCGGCCACCCGCTCGCTGCTGGAGCGCGATGACTGCATCATCGTCGCCTCGGTCTCCTGCATCTACGGTATCGGCTCGGTCGAGACCTATACCGCCATGACCTTCCAGATGAATGTCGGCGACCGGCTCGACCAGCGGCAGCTTCTCGCCGACCTGGTGGCGCAGCAGTACAAGCGTCGCGACATGGATTTCCAGCGCGGCTCGTTCCGGGTGCGCGGCGACACGATCGAGATCTTCCCGGCCCACTTGGAGGACGCTGCCTGGCGCATCTCCATGTTCGGCGACGAGATCGACGCCATCACCGAGTTCGATCCGCTGACCGGCCAGAAGACCGGCGACCTGAAGTCGGTGAAGATCTACGCGAACTCGCACTATGTGACGCCGCGCCCGACGCTGAACGGCGCCATCAAGGCGATCAAGGAAGAGCTGGTGCACCGCCTGGCCGAACTGGAAAAGGGCGGCCGCCTGCTCGAAGCCCAGCGGCTGGAGCAGCGCACCCGCTACGACATCGAGATGCTGGAGGCGACCGGCTCCTGCGCTGGCATCGAGAACTATTCGCGCTACCTCACCGGCCGCAATCCCGGCGAGCCGCCGCCGACGCTGTTCGAATATATCCCCGACAACGCGCTGCTGTTCATCGACGAGAGCCACGTCTCCGTCAGTCAGATCGGCGGCATGTATCGCGGCGACTTCCGCCGCAAGGCGACGCTGGCCGAATACGGCTTCCGCCTGCCCTCCTGCATGGACAACCGCCCGCTGCGCTTCGAGGAATGGGACGCGATGCGCCCCGACACGATCGCCGTTTCGGCGACGCCCGGCTCGTGGGAACTGGAACAGTCCGGCGGCGTCTTTGCCGAACAGGTCATCCGCCCGACCGGCCTGATCGACCCGCCGGTGGAAGTGCGCTCGGCGAAAACCCAGGTCGACGACGTGCTCGGCGAAATCCGCGAGACGGCCGAGGCCGGCTACCGCACGCTCGTCACGGTGCTCACCAAGCGCATGGCCGAGGACCTCACCGAATACCTGCACGAACAGGGCATTCGCGTGCGCTACATGCACTCCGACATCGACACGCTGGAGCGCATCGAGATCATCCGCGACCTGCGTCTCGGTGCTTTCGACGTGCTCGTCGGCATCAACCTGCTGCGCGAAGGTCTCGACATTCCCGAATGCGGCTTCGTCGCCATTCTCGACGCCGACAAGGAAGGGTTCCTGCGTTCCGAGACCTCGCTGGTCCAGACCATCGGCCGCGCCGCCCGTAACGTCGACGGCAAGGTCATCCTCTACGCCGACCAGATCACCGGCTCGATGCAGCGCGCCATGGACGAAACCAGCCGCCGCCGCGAAAAGCAGATGGCCTATAACGAGGCCAACGGCATCACGCCGGAATCGGTAAAGGCGAAGATCTCCGACATCCTCGACTCGGTCTACGAGAAGGACCACGTCCGCGCCGACATCTCCGGCGTCGCCGGCAAGGGTTTCGCCGACGGCGGCCACCTCGTCGGCAACAACCTGCAGGCGCACCTTAACGCGCTGGAAAAACAGATGCGCGACGCCGCCGCCGACCTCGACTTCGAAAAGGCCGCCCGCCTGCGCGACGAGATCAAACGCCTCAAGGCCGCCGAACTGGCTGCGATGGACGACCCGATGGCAAGGGAAGAGGCAAGGTCGCAGGAGGGTGGACGCGGCACCCAGGGCGGCAAGCGCTCCGGCAAGGGCGAGCCCAGCGCAATCTCCCCCCCTGTGGGGGAGATGTCCGGCAGGACAGAGGGGGGTAGTCCCTCCTCCTCCGACAGCTATTTCCAGAAACCCGACCTCGACGAAATGGGCCGCGACGTCGCCACGCTGGCCGGCGCGGACCGCTCGCTGTTCCGCCGGAACACCCTCGACGAAATGACCGTCGGCCGGACGGAAAAGCCGGTCATCGGTCACGTGCCGGAGAAGCCGATCCTCACTCGGGCGAAACCGGGTGTCGGGTCCTATGAAGATCCGGCGGATCAGAAGCGGCAGAAGGGCCGGACGAAAGGCAAGACGGGGCGGCCTGGGCGGTAGCCAATCTAGAGCGGGCCTCGCCAATCAGAGAAAGTCACGTGGTCCGGCAAGGCCGAGCCCAGCGCAATCTCCCCCCTTGTGGGGGAGATGTCCGGCAGGACAGAGGGGGGTAACCTCTCCTCCTCCGCCAAGATACCCCCCTCTGCCCCTATCGGGGCATCTCCCCCACAAGGGGGGAGATCATCCGAGAGCGACTGCCAGAAACCCGACCTCGACGACATGGGGCGCGACGTTGTCACTCCCGTCGGAGCGGACCACTCGCTGTCGCCGGAATACGCTGGACGAAATGACCGTCAGCCGTACCGAAAGGCGTATAAGCCACGTGCAGGAAAGCCGATCCTCACCCCAACAGAACCGGGTATCGGTTCCTAGGAGGGCGCGGCGGACATGAAACGCCAGAACGGGGTGGTAAAGGAGAAGACGGAGCGGTGAGATCGAACACATCGTGTCACCGCTGAGGCCCGCACGATGGCAAGCGGCCGGTAGCACGGAGAGATAACCCGCAAGATGACTTAACGTTTGCCTAACATGCGCGAATTTGCAACACGCGTTGTCACCCCATGGGAATCAATTTAAACGTGCATTGTTTTTTCGGGGGCCTGACAATGCACAGAGTAATAAAAAGCCACTTTGACAATTTCGTTAAGGATCACAATTTAACGCATGATGAATCTAAGAATTTTGAAGCGTTCTCTGCTTATTGCATCGGAAAGCACTTCACCTTTGACACCATAAATCCAGATTCATTGATATACGATGGCGACGAGCCAGGAATAGATTCCGCCTTTTTTGTGTGCGATGAATCGATCGTTACGTCGGCTGACGAAATCAAGTCCCTATTCGAAAAAAAGAAAAACAACCATGATATCACATGTGTCTTCATTCAGAGCAAAACATCGGAATCATGGGACAAATCAGAAATAAACACATACGAAAGCGCGGTTCTTGATTTTATATCGGATAAACCAGAGCATAAATATAATGAAGTTCTTTTAGAGAGAAGAGATATTTTTGAGACCATCATAAATAATGTTGGAAAAATAAAAAACGGTCGACCGAGAATTTCTTGTTACTTTATAAACACTGCAAAATGAAACAAATGCCAAAGAAATATTGGCGGCACAAAGAACCTTCAAAAATAGAATTGATGAAACTGGTTTATTTTTCGCGTCGGACGTCAATTTAGTCGATAGAGAAAAATTGCTAACCATGTGGATTAAGTCACAGGGCGCATACGAGACAACGTTTGAAATCATTGGATCCGCATCGTTTCCCAAAAGTACAGGGATTGAAGAGAGTTACGTCGTAACGGTATCGGCGAAGGAGTTTACCAAGAAGGTCCTAACTGACGAAAACGGAAGCCTGCGAAGATCCATTTTCGAGGAGAACGTCCGCGATTTCATCCCTTTTGATACAAGCGAAATTAACGGCGAAATTAGTCGAACTCTCCGGGACGAAGATCGCACCCAGCGCTTCGGCATAATGAACAACGGCCTAACAATCATTTCTCCCGACGTTCGCTTACAGAGCAATGAGATATTTATCTCAAACTACCAAATAGTGAACGGATGCCAAACCTCGAACGTTCTTTTCGAGGAAAACGCGATTATCACTGATAAAACGACGATAATGGCAAAAATAATCGAAACTGATGATCAGGATATTGTCGACGACATTGTTAGATCAACAAATCGACAAAACAAGATCGAGGATCACCAGTTTCTCGCGACGTTGGATAGTGTTAAGTCGGCAGAGCGCTATTTTATTGCGCGCGGTGGGGACGAGGAACATCGGCTGTATTTCGAGCGAAGGCCGAATCAGTACGGGCGCGATGGAATACCGAGCATCCGAATATTTGACCTGAAAGAAATTGCGAGATGCACCGGTGCAATGTTCTTAGACAAGCCCGACGTGGCAAGCAGATATCCAAATCAATTGGTAGAGGAATTACACGGAACGGTGTTCGACCCAAAAAATAGGGAAGAAATATTCTACACCGCGTCTTTTTGCAGCTATCGATTAAAATTGCTTCACAGCAATGGAAGGATAGACAAATCACTTAACCGCCTGAAGTGGTACTCCCTGATGGCTATAAAGTACCGAATATGCGGAGGAAGCCCCTCGAATGTCACGTCTCGCAAAGTCGAGAAGGACTGCGAGAAGATAATAGATGTAATTTCGCGAAACGACGAAGTTTGCATAAATCTCTGCAATGACATTGCGAGACGTTTCGCAACTCTTGGCGAGATTGACCGCGATCGATTGAGAACAACACGCTTTGTCGCAGAAGTTAGAGATGCGATGACTTCTTAATTATGCTTGGGCCGAGGCGCTCGTCTTCAGCGGGTTTTCTTCTGAATTAGGGGGCGAGCGCCATCTGCTCTGTGTGGATCGATAGACCATATGGGTGACGCTAGACAGTGGATCAACATGTTCAAGAAGACACGATCGCGCGAGGAGTCCGCTGATGCACTGCTTTTCGTGCTTAACTGCGCTGCGTCTCGCCAACCCCGCACCCTTGCCGCCACCCCCATTCCCCGCTACAACCGCACGATGATCAAGACCGCGCGCATCGCTGTCACCTATTATGCGACGTCTCCATAAGGAGCGGCGCGGTTCGATCATGCCTTGAAACAAGCCGCCGTCAGGCGGCTTTGTTTTGTTCAGTGCTCCCTGGCGGCAATGCCATGGAGACTACCAATGCCCCATCCAGACAACCCCACCGATGCCTTTGAGCCGCGTTCGGCGATCACCCGGACGCTGGTCGAGCGCGGTTATGTCAACCAGGTGACCGACGTTGCGGGCATAGACAGCGTCTTTGCGGCCGGGGTCGTGCCGGTTTATGCCGGCTTCGATGCGACGGCGGACAGTCTGCATGTCGGGCATCTCATGCCGATCATGGCGCTCAGGCGGCTGCAGCAGGCCGGTCACAAGCCGATCGTGCTGATCGGCGGCGGCACCACCCGAATCGGCGATCCGAGCTTTCGTTCGGCAGCACGGCCGATGCTGTCGGAGGACGAGATTGCTACCAATGTCGCCGGCATCCGCAAGGTTTTCGAGCGGCTGCTGACCTTCGGCGACGGGCCGAGCGATGCTGTCATGGTCAACAATGCCGACTGGCTCGACCGGATGGCCTGGATCGACATGCTCCGGGACGTCGGCAAACACTTCTCCGTCAACCGCATGCTCTCCTTCGACAGCGTGAAAACACGGCTGGAGCACCAGGAGAACCTGAGCTTCCTCGAGTTCAACTACATGATCCTGCAGGCGGTCGACTTCCTCGAACTGTTCCGCCGCACCGGCTGCCGGCTACAGCTCGGCGGCGGCGACCAGTGGGGCAACATCGTAGGCGGTGTCGATCTCTTGCGCCGGATCGAGGGCGCGGAGGTCTTCGGCATGACCACGCCGCTGCTGACCACCGCCTCGGGCGTCAAGATGGGCAAGACGGCTGCCGGCGCGGTCTGGGTCAACGAAGACCGCCTGTCGCCCTACGACTACTGGCAGTTCTGGCGCAACGCCGAGGATGCCGACGTGGTGCGCTTCCTCAAGCTGTTCACCGAACTGCCGATCGACGAGATCGAAAGGCTCGGTCGCGCCGAGGGTGCGGAACTGAATGCGGTGAAGGAGCGGCTTGCCAACGAGGCGACGGCGCTGGTGCATGGGGCCGACGCCGCACGGCAGGCGCAGGAAACCGCGCGGCAGGCCTTCGGGCAAGGGCAAGCGGCCGAGGGGCTACCGGCGGTCGCGCTCAGCGAAGAGGAACGCGGCGATGGCGTGGCACTCACCGACCTGCTCGTCCGCGCCGGTATGGCCTCGTCGAAGAGCGAGGCGCGACGGGCGATCGCCGGCCGCGGCGTCCGCATCGATGGCGAGGTCGTGGAGGATGCCGAGACGATGGTGACAATCGTTTCGGGTCCGATCCGCCTCTCCCTCGGCCGCAAGCGCCATGCCGTGGTGAAGTAGCGGTTCTCCGCGACGACCAAAGCCTCACCGCCCTCCACCCGGTGCTCGTCATCGGAATCCGGCCGCGCCGCAGCTGCGGCGCGAGGGGATGCGTCGGTAGACCTAAGAGCCTGGGCGCGTTGGCTCGGCATCTCCTGCCGCGCCGACGCGCGGCGGCTGGATCTCTGTGACAGGCACCAGAGATGAGGGTGGAGAGGGGGATGCAGCCGCAGAGATCGTGGCCGCATGGGCGTGACCACGGTGACCGGATCGCGGCGCTCTGATGGAGGCGGGTCACAGCGTCACCACCGTTGCCGAAGACGTGCCGGGATTACCCGACCGCCCTCATTCCTGTGCTTGTCACGGGAATCCAGCAGCGCCGCGCCTGCGGCGCGAAGGGCCCGCTGCCAAAATTGTGAGCCCCAGTGTGCCGGCGCAGTTTTCCGTCGTGCGGCCGCATGGCTACTGAGTCCCTGTGACAAGCAGGATGGAGTTACATAGGGCTGCAGCCGCCAGATCGAGGCGAACGGCCCGGGCAACAGATCGAGGGCTGCGGCGGCCGGCATCGTGGCTCCAGCGCCGCTCGAAAGTGAGCCAGCCCACGGCCGCGCTGACGTCGCAGCGGTCAGCCCGCCGCAACCGCCCTCGCCTCGGCCTGCCCCACGTCGTCGCCAAACTCCTCGCCCCACTTGCAGAGCGCATCGGCCGCCGCGTTCAGCGCGGCACCGCGTTTCGTCAGCGAATAGACCACCTTTGGCGGCGTTTCCGGATAGGTGGTGCGGCTGACGAGGCCATCGGCTTCCAGTTCGCGCAGCTGCTGCACCAGCATCTTTTCGCTGATGGCGGGCATCGCCTGGCGCAGGCGGCCGAAGCGGCGCGCGGCCTTGCCGAGTTCGCAGAGGATATCGACCTTCCACTTGCCCTCGATCGCCCGCAGCGCGGTCATGAAACCGCAGTTTTCCATGGCATCCGTCACGTCATCCTCCCTTACGCCGGGGTAACCACTTACCCGCGGGTGCGTATTGCGACCCGATTGTCCCACATTACGTCTCAGCCGCGACGACAAACGCGTCGCCTCGAACAATCGAAGCGGGATGCGCGTTGCGAGCGACGATCCCGCACCATGGATATGGAGACTGGATATGCAACCTGCAATCAGCGTTTTGGGAATGGGGCGGATGGGGTCGGCACTGGCGCATGCACTGCTCAAGGCCGGACACCCGACGACCGTGTGGAACCGTACGCCGGCAAAGGCGGCGCCGCTCGCCGCGGCCGGAGCCGAGGTGGCGGCCAGTGTACGCAACGCCGTCGCAGCGTCCGACATCGTCATCGTCAATGTCAGCGACTACCAGGCGACGCAAAGCCTGCTGCGCGCCCCTGACGTTACTGGCACCCTCAAGGGCAAGCTGATCATCGAGCTGACCTCCGGCACGCCGGACGGCGCGCGCGAAGTGCAGGCCTGGGCCACGCGGCACGGCATCCGCCATCTCGACGGCGCCATCCTGGCGACGCCGGATTTCATCGGCACCGAGGCGGGCACGCTGCTCGTCTCCGGTCCGTCCGCTGTTTTCGAGGAAAGCCGCGCGGTGCTCAGCGCGCTCGGCGGCAATGTGCAGTTCATCGGCGAGGATCCGGGCCTTGCCAACGCGCTCGACAGCGCCGTGCTGGCGCTGATGTGGGGCGCGCTCTTCGGCGGCCTGCAGGCGATCGCCGTTTCTCGCGCCGAGGCGATCGATCTCGAAACGCTTGGCAAGCAATGGTCGGCGACGGCGCCTGTCATCGACGGCCTGGTGTCCGACCTGATCAAGCGTAGCGCCGCCGGGCGCTATGCCGCCGACGGTGAAACGCTCTCCACCGTCTCGCCGCACTACGGCGCCTTCCACCATCTGGTCGAGCTGATGAAAGCCCGCGGCATCGACCGGACGATCACCGACGGCTACCAGACGGTCTTCCGCCGCGCGATCGAGGCCGGCCACCTGCACGACGATTTCGCGTCGCTGTCGCTGTTTATGAAACGGCCGGCGTAAAGCGAAAGCGGAAGGGCGCGGCGATCAGCAGCCGCGCCCTCAGGGGTGGTCGACGGCAAACTGGCCGCCGCAGCGTTGATCACGACATTCTACCTGCAGGGAGGGCTACGCCTTTCCCCGCATTGCTGCGCTCACGTGGCTGCACGAAGGCGGTGCAGGACCGGGAGACACGCGGCGCTGCCGCCGCGCTTTGGGAGCGACCGTTGCCTTCGTCGCGTCGAGCGTACGGAAGGCAGGCAGGCCCTACTCTGCCGCGTGCGCCTTCACCTCCAGCGCCTCCAGCTCGTAGGAATAGCCTTCCAGCATCTCATACGCCTGCTCGATCGTCTTGATCTGCTCGTCGGTGCTCTTGATCGCCTCGGCGATCGAGCGCGAGCGGGCCCGCAGCATCGAGCCGAGCACGTCGGTCTCCGGCCGGCGGCCGAGGCGGTCGAGGTGCTTGCGCACGCGGGCGCGGTGACGCTCGAGCTCGAGGATATGGAAGCGGCTCTTGACGATGTCGTCGGAGAGCTTGCGCCGCATGGCGGCCACCGGATCGAAGCTGCCCGGCTCGCGCTCGTCGAGAATGAACTCGTTGACCAGCGTTTCCAGCATCATCAGGCCCTTGAGGTCGCGCGGATCGGCAAGCTGCGGATCGTAGCCGGTATCGTCATACACCTTGCGGCGCACAGGATCCTTGAGCAGCTCGTAGGCCACCTGCAGCCGCGCAAACTGTTCGGGATCGCCGCCGGAATCCGGATGCGCCAATTTCGCCGCCTTGCGATAGGCGCTACGGATTGCCTGATTGTCGGCATCGCGTTCCAGTCCAAGCAGTTCGTAAGGGTCGATCACGCTGTCCCTCTCCGTATGTCACTCCCGCCGCGGCCAGGGCCGTCGGCGCATTCTGCAGGCACGTCACGCCGTCCCGCATTGCGGCCGGCAGGGCATCGCTAAGCCATCGCGGCCGAAGACGGAACCAACCTTCGGTAAAACCTGCGCGTTATCCCTGATATGCGCAAGCTTTATCCCTGGGGAACCAGAAGCCTTCGGCAGCGACCAGGCGAAGCGAAAACCTTCCACCCCGACGTGCGAACGGCCGCCGGCGGCGCGCACGTTCGGTCGCGGTCGGGACGAAATTGTGTCGAGAAACGGGCCGTCCCCGATTTTTCTGCCCGCCGCCAGGCCGGGCGTCGAGAACCGGTCAAAGCCTTGCAAAGACAGAGGCCGCGCGCCTTGGCGCGGCGCACAAGGCGCTTGCCTTTTTCTGCAAATCCTGTCACTTCTTGCGCCGTTCGGGCGATTTCTATCCCGGAGACTGGACTTTCAACTGCGCCCGGCCTTGTGCTGGGACCGCCGGCAGCGGCACCGTAGACGTCTTTTCCCCGATATCGTGACCACTCGACGCCTTTCCGCTTGCAAGCGGAAGACGAGATGCCCACATCCCCCAGGGGGCGCGGGCAACGCAAATTGACTGAAGGAAAAGGACTTCTTCCATGGCCACTAAGGGCACCGTAAAATTCTTCAACCAGGACAAGGGCTTCGGCTTCATCACGCCGGATGGCGGCGCGAAGGACGTGTTCGTGCACATCTCCGCCGTTCAGGCCGCTGGCCTCGCGACCCTCAAGGATGGCCAGCAGGTCACCTTCGACACCGAGCCGGATCGCATGGGCAAGGGCCCGAAGGCCGTCAACATCCAGGCTGCCTAAGCCGGATCGTCCAGTCGGACATTCATTTGGAAACGGCGCTCCGCAAGGGGCGCCGTTTTCGTTTGGGGGAAGAAGAATAACATCGTTCGTAACGCGTCCACGTCCTCCGTCATGCTCGGGCTGGACCCGAGCATCCAGAACCGGGCACGCCGCATCTCTCGTTTGAGGTTGTTGAAGAACCGACGGAGAAAGCCGAGACGTGCAGGAGCCAACCCCCGTCATGCTCGGGCTAGACTGGAGCCTCCAAAACCACGCGCGCCACCTGTTTCCCTCGATGCAGCATGCCTGCTCCTGGGCTGCCAGCCTCAAGGATCCTCGGGTCGAGCCCGAGGGTGACGCGTGGAGAGGTCTGCGACACCGCCCCCCGAACGTCGCGCGGAGCCTCGCGCCTTACCTGTCGCAATCTATACCGACGCCCTATTCCGCCGCCTGCTTGGCCGCCGTCGCCTCGAACACCGCGTCGAAGGCCGCGTGGATCACGTCCGGCCCCGCGCCCTGGCGGGTCGCATCGGAGGACAGGATCTGGCGATAACGTCGCGCGCCCGGCCAGCCCTGGAACAGGCCGACCATATGACGGGTCACATGGATCAGGCGCCCGCCACTCTCGATATGCGCGGCGGCGTGGTCCGCCATTGCGTCGCGGACTTCAGCCCAGAAATCGAGATCGAGACGATGGCCGCGCTCGGAGAAGGTGGCGCCGTTTTCCACGACGGGCTTGGCGCCGGTCAGCGGATGCGGGAAATGGCCATCGGCCGCCGTCAGCATCGCGCTGTCGTGGTAGGCGGCGCGGCCGAGCATCACACCATCCAGATGCTGAAGCTGTTCAAGGGCCTGATTCAACGTCTGAAGCCCGCCATTGATGCCGATGAAAAGATTGGGATTTTCCTGTTTCAGCCGATGCACGAGGCCATAGTCGAGCGGCGGGATCTCGCGGTTTTCCCTCGGGCTCAGTCCCTGCAGCCAGGCCTTGCGCGCATGCACCCAGACGGCGTCCGTGCCGGCATCCACCACCCTTGCCACGAGCGTGCGCAACGCCACTTCCGGATCCTGTTCGTCGACACCGATGCGGCATTTGACCGTAACCGGGATATTCACCGCCGCCTTCATCGCCGCAACGCAGGCCGCCACCGTCTCCGGCTCCTGCATCAGGCAGGCGCCGAAGGTGCCGGACTGCACCCGGTCCGACGGGCAGCCGACATTCATGTTGATCTCGTCGTAGCCGAAGCCTTCGGCGATCCGTGCCGCCTCTGCCATCTTCGCCGGATCATTACCGCCGAGCTGCAGCGCGACCGGATGTTCGCAGACGTCGAAGGCGAGCAGCCTCTGCCGGTCACCCCGCAGGATCGCTTCGGCGACGATCATCTCGGTATAGAGAAGCGCATGCTGCGACAGTTGCCGCGCGAAGAAGCGATAATGCCGGTCCGTCCAGTCGATCATGGGCGCCACGGCGAATACGGGCCCCCTGAAGTACCTGCGCCTTTCCCCGTTCTCAGCCGTTTGCGCCGTTTCCATCATCTCTTGTCAGCTCTTGTTTGAGCCCTTCTCAGACCGTTTCGCGGGGGCGATTGCTACAATCTCGCAAATGGTCAGGGGCTAGTCGTAAGTCCGTGGGCAGCATCGCCGGGCGAAAGCGCCCCCATGGGCAGGGATCATATACTGCGTGGATCCGCAGAATGCGAGAGGGCAAACAGTCCAGGGTGGGAGACGTGGCAGACGGGACTGGCGGGACCGGGCACGCTGGGAAACGGGAAGGATCCTCGCCGACGCGATCGCTCGCTATCTGGTGCAGAGCAGCCAATCGGAAGGACGAAGGCGCAGGGGCGAGAATAGCAGCACCGTCGAAGCCCTCTAAGTCGTTTACAAACCACAATTTTTGTTTAGTTAGAGCGGATCGCCGCAATGAGGGATTGATGTCGAATATTGTCAACACGGTTTGGATCGGCAAGCAGCTTGGCCCTGTTCATGCCGCCTGCTTGCGATCGTTTTTGCGTAATGGCTATGACGTGGTGCTGCATTCGTTTGCAATGCCGGAAGATGCGCCTGAAGGCGTGAGGTTATTCGATGCAAGCAAGCTGATGGCTTTGCAGGAGATCGACGTTTTCCGAAAAACCAACATGTTGGCTCTTGCCTCGGATATCTATCGCTATCGCATTCAACGCGAGAATCTGGGGCTCTATGTCGACTGCGATGTGTATTGCCTGAAGCCTTTTGAGGAAACTGATTACATTTTCGCCTGGGAAAGCTCCAAGCTGATCGGCAGTGCCGTTCTCAAGGTTCCTTCGCAAAGCCGTTTGTTGCAAGAGCTCGTAGAGGCGTCTGAGGACCTTCATTTCATTCCGCCGTGGCTACCCCGCCGCAAAAGAAACAAGATGGCACTGCGGAAAAAGCTCGGCTTTCCGGTTCATGTCGCAGATCAGGCTTGGGGTGTCATCGGCCCGCAACTTTTGACGCATTATGTGCGCGAGTTGGACCTGACGAACCATGTGTCCAGCATCGATACCTTTTACAATCTGCATTTCGAATGCACTGGCTTGCTGTACGAACCCGGGCTTTCCGTTCTTGACCTGGCGACCAGGCGTTCCTCTTTTCTTCACCTATGCAATTCCCGCCTGAAGCCAAGTGGCGTTCCGGCCGGCAGTCCGATGCACGAAATCCTGAACTCGTGACATCGCAGGACATCGAAAAGACGGGACTTGGGTGAGATCGCCCTGCCCGTCTTTCGGCCTGAGAAGTCGCAGATGCGTGGCGACGCTGCCACGATGAACAGCGTCCGACTTAGCCGAACGGCACGCTGGTCCAGCGGTAACGGATGCTGCGCAGAAGGAACGGCGGCAGCGCCGCTGCCTGTAACGACAGCCGCATGCACTCGCGCCAGAGCTTCTGGTGTGCCTTGAGCTTCGGCTTGACGCGAACCGTTGCGCCGGCCTTGCGGATCGTGCTTCCATGCGCGGGATCGGCGCTGTCGAGCAGCACGCCCTGGATGCAGACGGCAGGATAGAGCTGATGAATGCGGCAGTCGTCCGGCCGCGGCACCTCATCGTCGAACATGAAATGATCGACAGGGCATGGGAACGAGCCTTCGGAGAGCTCAAGCAGCCGCTTTGCATAGCCCTGCGAGATCACATAGCCGCCCGTGCCGACGTGGCACCCTTTCAATCCGTGGATCGAGCGCCCGGCATCGGCGAGCACACGGGTACGGCTGAGGAAGACCTTCTGCCTGAAGGTTTCGATCTTCAGCAAGCCCACTTCGGCCGGGATCCAATCCGACGACGAGAGCGCCTGGGCGGCGCCCGGCGAAAAGAAGACGTCGTCCTCGATCACTGCGCCATAGGCATCGCTGCCTTCCGCGATGATCGCCCAGCACTTTCGATGGCTCATGAAGCAGGCGATTTCCGCCTTGTTCATCCTCTTCCATTCTTTCGACGCCGGCTGCATTGCCAGCACGGCATCATCGAGCTCTCGCCCGTCGACTGCTGCGACGCGCTCGAAATTCAGGCCGAGAATGGAAAACTGGCTTCCGATATGGGTCAGTCGCTCGGGGGAACGGTCGAGATTGATCACCAGGCAGCGCATGGCAAAACGTCCTGTGTCCTTCCATCTTTGCGTGTGCGGGCTGAAAACGATCGCCGCTTGGCGTGCCGATTGCGCCCGAACACCTGAATTACAGAAAATTCTCCGAAATCAATGGCAACGCAACCGAGCGCATCATCGGGATTCGTATGATTGTGTGACCGGCTATCACGGATCGCGCAGCGTCACAACGACCAGCGAAAAACGGGTCCACTTGCCTAGAAGTTGATCTTGCAGGTATCCCGTCGGCCATCTACAACCTGCGCGACAAAAACTCATGAGGGACAAGGAATGCTGAAATACGTCTATCTCGGGCTGGCCGCTCTGGCGCTTTCCGGATGCCAGCCGCCGGCGCCGGAATCGGTCCTCGCGTCTCAAAAGCCGCCGTCGGCAGCAGTGCGCAGCGCCTATGTGAAATTGGCAAGGAGCGTTGGCGCCACGGGCGCGCAGTTCAAGATGGCCCAGATATCGAGCGTGGTGCTGTTCAACCCCGACGCCAAGATCTATGCCTTCTGCGTTCGCTTCAGGGAAACGCGGATCCAGCATCGGCTGGCGGTCAGTGGTTACGCCCTGCGCGATGGGCAGATCATCGACGCGAGCACGAATGATTCGCGCTGCGGCGACAAGCGGCTGCGCTACTACGACTTCCCTGAACTGCTCGCGGTACGAGGCTGATAGGAGCACTACCAAGGCGGCGGCTCGGCGTTCCCCCGGGGGAGCGCCCCGTCGCCGAAGCTGCTTCAGCGATCATGGTTTCCATCTTGTTAAGGAAGATCGCCGATTGTTCCGCATCGACATGATCGTCGTCGGAGCGAAACATGAGCTACGATTGGAGCGGCGCACGGCGCCGGCGAACAATAGCGACCGTCATCGGCGCCGCATTTCTGCTGTTGGCGCTTGCCGCCACGGTGGCAGCATCGGTTGGCAGCGACCTTTTCTGAGCGACAGAGGCTTTTTCCCGCCGTTGAACCATACAGGAAGAAACGCGCGAAGCGCGGCGGGACGAAGGCAAGTATTCGGCTCGTCCTGTCCCCGCCGCTGCGCGCAGCACGGACTTGACGACGCTCGCGGACAGGACTAGGGCAGCGTTCCTGTATCGTTACCGATGACAGGAACAAGGACGGACGGCATGAAACGCGCGATCGTGGCACTGCTCACGCTTCTATTGGCCGGATGCCAATCGATGGAGTTGGAGGCGCCCGAAGCCGCAAGGCCGAGACCGGCCGCCCCTTCCGTTCCGACGCTATCGGGCGACGCGCTCCAGGCCTTCCTGGTCGGCAAGACGCTGCGTTACAATCTGAACGGCGTCAACTCCACCTTCTACCCCGACGGCCGCTATGGCTACCGCGACTACGAGGTGCGCGACGGCGGCAGCTACACGATCACCGGCGACGAGGTCTGCATCACATTCGAGGATGGTGGACGGCGCTGCGATCAGTATGCGCAGATCGGCTCCGACTATTACCGCATCGAGGAAGGCGGCCGCCGCACCAAGGTGGACCGCGTCGTACCCGCGGCCTGATAGGGCTCACTTTCCAAGCCTCGAGAAAAAACCAGCCATGCAGAGTCCGAGCCAGATCGTATCGATGCGCGAGTTTCTGCGGACGGGCGTCTTGGGGCCGGTTTCCTGCGCGATGACGCTACTGGACGTGGCCAAGGCGCTCGGCGCCCCGGACCGATTCTTGACGGAATATGCCGAAACCGTCCCGACCTATTGGTGTTACGGCAAGCTCGAGATCGAGTTCGACGAAGACGCCCCGCACCCGATGAACTGGTTCCAGATCGAGTTTGCCGGTGAACTGCGCGGGGATTTCGAGATCCTGACAGATAGTCTCGTTCTATCCCTCGAAGGCCTGAATGGGCGGACGAAGCCATCCGCATGCATCGAGGCCGGCCGGTGGGACCCGGCCGGGACGCTCGTCAACATCGGCGCGAATGTGGATGACATCATGATCAACATTTGCGCCGGGCCGGTTCAGATCTTCTTCCGCGTCGATTCGACCTTCATCCCCGACGGCGACGCCGAGCGTTACATCGCCGAAACCGCGCTCGGTCAGATCATCAGGGACATCGACGGGCGCACCGAGTTCGACAGCATCTATTCACTACCAACGGCGGCGATTGCCAGCACCAGGTCGCGTCACGGCTACAAGTTGGCCACGGACGGCACAACGTATCTCGCAGCCCTCGCCTACAGCAGTCGGGAACCTCTCTGACCCCTCATTCCGAAGGGGTCCAATTCGGCTGAGTTCTGCCATAGTGCGTGCAACGACCGGCAGAAGACGGCGTGCGGGAGGGACGGGTGGCCCCATTGCGTGCGACACAATGCCTGGCACTGTCGAAGACAGACATGGCGAGGCTGCAGCGGGTCTTTGACGCGCTTTGCGTCGAACAGGGCTGGGCGCGCGACGGCGAGGCGGCGCGGCGTCATGCCAGGATGCTGATCGACGATTATCTCGCAGGCAATACGAGCGAGGGACGCCTGCTCATTGCCGGTCGCGCTTTCGCCGAGAGATTGCGGCGCGATATGCCCCGATAACGCCGACGGGGCGATCGCGCGAGACGGCGAGGCCCTTGGCGCCTGCAACCTGCCCTCGCGATACTGAAATCTACTTACAAAAGCGAACTCCTGCGTTACATTAGCAAGATCGACTGCCGACGCCCTCGAGAGGAGCCTGGGCCCGGCTGTCGCGTGGCCGACATTCATTGAGATGATCTCAAGGAGGAGACGCATGCAATTAGTCTGGAAACAGCCGATCGAGCTCGACTTCATCAGTGGCGATTGCCGTACCGTCAAGGGCCCCTCAGATGCCCTCGCCTGCCTCGCGGACCATTGGCCTCGCCGCGGACCATTCTATGTCGCCGCCCGCAGTGCATGCCGCGCCGCCATCGACGGCCGTCGCACCGCCGAGGAAGCCCGATCGCTGTTCATCTCGGCCGCTCAGGAAGCAGAGCTGAAGACGCACTAAGGCGCCAACCGGCGCTCGATCGACTGTGCCGCCGCAATGCGGAGAGCGCTTGCCATAGGGCAAGTGGCAAGACTGATATTTTTGTTTCGAAGCAACGGCGCTGGTCGCCGGATATGACATTCCGGTACCGGCCAGACGTCGGGAAACGCATCATTTCAGCACATTACTGCCCAATCTCGGGTGATTTTTCCAGAAATGGCCCGATTTCTGTCGTGAAGCATTCATTTCTTTCTACTATATTCTGAGGTGCCTCACAAAAACCCATTTCGGAGCGTTAAGTCCCTATCAAGGGAATCTAAAAAAACGATATACGGGAGAGAACAGTATGAGCGAGAGCAATCTCTATCGCATCGTTGAAGTCACCGTGAAGCGCGAAGGCGGCCGCCGTGATCTCGGGATCATGACCGTGCGCCAGGCCCTTGAGCTTCCCCAGGTCCCAAGCCTCGAATACAGCCATCCCGAACTTAACTCGCGTTCGGACGGTCGGTTCCTGACCCGAGATCAGCTTCAGGCCTACGCGCAGTGCGCCTGAGTTTGCCGCTCACGGCATCCGCGCGGATGCCGTGATTGCGCGCGCCCATCCGGGCGCGCTCCAGCCGGAACAGTCTCCCCCAATCCTTCCTTTATTTTTTTTGCGGATCGATTCCGATTCGCGGATTTATGCATTAACGTCCGGATTCTCTCCCGCCTCGCCTGACACCGAAATCGGTCGACGTGCGAGCGCCCATCAAACGCGGTCTCCTGTCGATGAAGACAGGCGGGCGCCCAAGACCGGACGATCATGGAAACCATCATCCCTCCTCCGCTTCCCGTACTGCTGCCGATTTCCGGCAGCCTCGTCGGATTTCCAGTCCGCCGGGTCTATTGCGTCGGCCGCAACTATGCTGCCCATGCGATCGAAATGGGCCACGACCCCAACCGCGAGCCGCCGTTCTTCTTCCAGAAAAATCCGGACAATCTGCTCGCCGCCGGCAACACCTTCCCCTACCCGCCATTGACCACCGACGTTCACCACGAGGTGGAGCTCGTCGTGGCGCTGAAGCGCGGCGGCAGCGACATCGCCGTCGAGGACGCGCTGGAATGCGTCTATGGCTACGCCGTCGGCATCGATTTCACCCGCCGCGACCTGCAGGCCGAGGCCAAGAAGGCTGGCAAGCCCTGGGCCGCCGCCAAGGCATTCGAACATTCCGCCCCGGTTTCGGCGATCGCATCGGCCGAAACGATCGGCCATCCGGTCAACGGCAACATCTGGCTGAAGGTCAACGGCGAAATGCGCCAGCAGGGCGATCTCGACCAGATGATCTGGAAGGTGCCGGAGGTGATCGCCGAACTCTCCAAGCTCTTCACGCTGGCGCCGGGCGACATCATCATGACCGGCACGCCCTCGGGCGTCGGCCCGGTCGCGCGCGGCGACGAGGTCATGTGCGGCGTCGACGGCGTTGCGGCCCTTGCCGTGACGGTCGTCTGACAGGATCATCTGCGGAAGGCGGTCCCCCGCTTGCCGCCCGGCGCCGCTTGGCCGCGTCACGAAAGGACAAAATGGATGCCACTATACGCCCTCGGATCACTTCGCCCGCAGACCCCGCCGAAGGGTAGCTATTGGGTGGCCCCGGACGCCAATGTCATCGGCCAGGTCGAGATCGGCGACGAGGTCGGCATCTGGTTTGGCGTGACGCTGCGCGGCGACAATGAGCCGATCCGGCTTGGCGCCCGCACCAATATCCAGGAAAACGTCGTCATCCATGTCGATCCGGGTTTTCCGGTGACGATCGGCGAAGGCTGCACCATCGGGCACAGTGCCATCATCCACGGCTGCACCATCGGCGAAAACTCGCTGATCGGCATGGGCGCGACCGTGCTCAACGGCGCCAGAATCGGCCGCAACTGCCTCGTCGGCGCCAATGCGCTGGTCACCGAAGGCAAGGAGTTCCCCGACAATTCGCTGATCGTCGGCGCGCCGGCCAAGGCTATCCGGACGCTCGACGATGCGGCAGTCGAAGGACTGAAGCGTTCGGCAGCGCACTACGTCAAGAACTGGCGGCGCTACGCCGCCGACCTCACCCGGCTCGACTGAGCCCACTTGAGTGGGCACAACTTCTTGGTCTGGGATCACACGTGACCGAGCCTCCACGTTTGGATGTCGAAGCGAACTGGAAAGCGCTGGAGATGTTGTCCAACGGGACAGCGTCAGTTCGAGCCGTAGTCGAGCAAAGCGAGAATCACGGCCTGCTTCGATACTCTATCGAGCAGTACTTCGGTCCGGCGGAAGAAGATGAAGGGCAGTGGCCGCTAGGTTTTTGGCAGGCAACATCGCGTTCGGGCCTATATGATTCCGTCATCCAAACGGTGAAGGAAGCCCAAGCTTCCCTTCATCGAACCCGGGTTCGCGTGGGGGACGACATCTGATGTTCGGCGAGACAAGCGCAGTTGCCGGACCAGACCCTACGCGCAGCTCTGGCAATGGCCGCGGATCTCGATCGTGGTCTTCTCGGTCTTGAAGTTCTGCGCCCGCGTCAGCGTCGAAAGCCGCTGCTCGATCGCCTCGTCATGGAACTCGGTCACCTGGCCGCAGCCCTCGCAGATGGTAAAGGCAGTGACGCCATGGTCGTGCTCGTGGTCATGCGGGCAGGAGCAGGCGACGAAGGCGTTGATACTCTCCAGCCGGTGCACCATGCCGTATTCCTGCAGCTTGTCGAGCGCGCGATAGACCTGCAGCGGCGCGCGAAAACCATGATCGCGCAGCTTGTCGAGAATCGTGTAGGCGCTCATCGGCCCTTCGGAATGGCTGAGCGCATCCATCACCAGCGTCTGGTTCTTGGTCAGTTGCGGCGTAGCCATCAGTGATGCCCTCCAGGCGTGGAATGATGCGCTGCCTCGATCTGGCGGCGTCCGATCGGTAGCAGACTGAGAACGAAAAGCCCAACGGCTGCAACGACGATAGACGGTCCCGATGGCGTATCCCAGTGCAGCGAACCGAAAAGACCACCGGTAACGGCGAGCGCACCGATCACCGATGCGAGCACCGCCATCACTTCCGGCGACGTCGAGAAGCGCCGGGCGGTGGCGGCCGGGATGATCAGCAGCGAGGTGATCAGCAGGATGCCGACGATCTTCATGGCGATCGCGATGACAAGCGCCATCAAGAGCATGAAGAAGAGCCGCGTGCGCTCGGGCTTCAGCCCCTCGGCTTCTGCAAGTTCCGGATTGACGGTGGAGGCAAGCAGCGGGCGCCAGAGATAGACGATGGCGAAGATGACGAGGATGCCGCCGCCCCAGATGATGTCGATGTCGGATTCGGAGACGGCAAGGATGTCGCCGAAGAGGAAGCCGACGAGATCGATGCGCACCCAGGTCATGAAGGCGACGATGACGAGGCCGAAGGAGAGCGCCGAGTGCGAGAGGATGCCGAGCAGCGCATCCGTCGATAGCGCGCCGCGCCGTTGCAGGAAGAGCAGCAGCACCGAGACGGCGGCGGCAACGATGAAGACGCTGAGCATCAGGTTGAGTTCGAGAAGCAGCGACAGGGCGACGCCGAGCAGCGCCGAATGCGCCATGGTGTCGCCGAAATAGGCCATGCGCCGCCAGATGACGAAGCAGCCGAGCGGCCCGGCCATGACGGCGATGCCGATGCCGGCGATCAGCGCGCGCACGAAGAAATCGTCAAGCATCGCGCTTCTCCTTCGCCTCGTAGCCATGCAGGCGCGTGTGATGGCCGCAGCCGCAGTCCTCGCCGTGGTCGTGCACGTTTTCCTCGTCGTCGTGGTGATGTCCGTCGCCGGGATAGCAATGTTCGGTGATCGAACCGTCCGCATGCAGCACCCGGCCATCGGGCAGATGGGTGTGGTCGTGGTGGTGGCTGTAGACGGCAAGCGTATTGGCCGCGCGCCTTCCGAAGAGCTTCTGGTATTCCGGGCTCTGGCTGACCGCCTGCGGCGTACCGCGGCAGCAGACATGGCCATTGAGGCAGACGACCGTATCGGTTTCGGCCATGACGATATGCAGGTCGTGCGAGATCAACAGGATGCCGCAGCCGGTGCGGTTGCGGATCTGCTTGATCAGTTCGTAGAGCGCGATCTCGCCGCTGAAATCGACGCCCTGCACCGGTTCGTCGAGCACCAGGAGGTCCGGCTTGCGGGCGATGGCGCGGGCAAGCAGCGCCCGCTGGAACTCACCGCCGGAGAGATGCTGCACCTCGGATTTGGCCAGATGCAGCACCCCGGTTGCCGACAGCGCTTCCTCGATCTCCCGGCCCTTCAGGGGGCCAGTCAGCGTCATCAGCCGCTCGACCGTCAAGGGCAGCGTCCAGTCGACGGCAAGCTTCTGCGGCACGTAGCCGACCTTCAGGCCCGGCTTGCGCTCGACATGGCCCTCGTCCGGTTTCAATACGCCGATCGCCGTCTTTGCCGTCGTCGATTTGCCGGAGCCGTTCGGCCCGATCAGCGTGACGATCTCGCCCGGGCTGATCGAGAATTCGACGCCGCGCACCAGCCAGCGACCGTTGCGGAGCACGCCGGCATTGCTGAGATTGACCAGCGGCAGCGTTTCTGGAGAACGGAAATTCAGCATGAAAAAATTCCGGATTGCATGGTTGCCACTGGCTATCGCACACGTTATAGCATAACGCAATTGATGTAATAACATTACATGACAACTTCAAGGCCATCAACGGCCTGTTGGAGTAATAGCTTTGCATGCCCGACAGCGCGCCTGGCCAATGCGGCAGGCGCGTCAATCAAGCCCGGAGAACCCGATGAAATCGACATCCGCCCTGCTCTTTGCCTCCACCATGCTGCTCGCCGCACCTGCTGTCGCCGCGGGCCCCGATGTGGTGGTTTCGATCAAGCCGATCCACTCCCTCGTCGCCTCGATCATGCAGGGCGTCGGCGAGCCGTCGCTGATCGTCGAGGGCGCCGCCTCGCCGCACACCTACAATATGAAGCCATCCAACGCTTCCGCGCTGCAGGCCGCGAAAGTGGTCTTCTGGGTCGGTCCGGGGCTCGAAGCCTTTCTCGACAAGCCGCTCGACGCCTTGAGCAGCGGCGCCAAGGTGGTGGAGCTTAGCGAAGCGCCGGGCATCGAGAAGCTGAAGTTCCGCGAGGGCGGTGCCTTCGAGGCGCATGACCACGGCGAGGAAGGCCACGGCGAGGAGGGGCACAAGGATGCCGAGGGCGAAGCCGGCCACGATCACGGCCATGATCATCATGACCACGGCCACGGCGATACCGACCTGCACATGTGGCTTGACCCCATGAATGCCAAGGCGATGGCCGCCGAGATCGAAAAGACGCTTGCCGCGGCCGATCCGGACAATGCGACCGCCTACAAGGCCAATCTGGATGCGCTGAACAAGCGCCTGGACGCGCTGGATGCCAAGCTCACGGAGACCGTGGCGCCGGTCAAGGACAAGCCCTTCGTCGTCTTCCACGATGCCTACCAGTACTTCGAGCACCGCTACAAAGTGCGCGTCGCCGGCTCGATCACCGTCAGCCCCGAGGTCCTGCCGGGTGCGGATCGGGTGTCGCAGATCCATGCCAAGATCAGGGAACTGGGTGCGACTTGCGTCTTTGCCGAACCGCAGTTCGAGCCGAAGCTGATCAATGTGGTGATCGAGGGCACACCGGCGAAGTCCGGCACGCTCGACCCGGAGGCCGGCACGCTCGACGCCGGCCCGGATCTCTATTTCCAGATGATGGAGGGGATCGGCACGTCGCTGAAAACCTGCCTTTCCTCGGCAAGCTGACCCGTCCTCCCAAGACGACGGTGGCGGGCGTCTGCCCGCCTCACGCTGCTGCCAAAGCTTGAGATGGCATGCTGGTTGTTATCCCGCGCTCCGTCATCCCTTCCCTTGTGGCGGGGATCCAGCGACCCGACGTCCGTCGGGTCAAAAGACTCTTCCGGCCCAAAGCTTGGGCCAGCAGGATTCCTGTGACAAGCACAGGAATGACGGAGGTGTTGTTGGCTGACCCGGCCTTCATCGGCCGCTGCCATAATCAGAAGCAGCTTTGTCAGCAGTGCGAGGCGAGCGTCGGCGCCCGCCTATTTTTTTCGCAAGTACTTGTAACGATATAACATACAGGAAACAATCGATGGAAAAGCTTCCCGTCACCGTTCTCTCCGGCTTCCTTGGCGCCGGCAAGACAACGCTGCTCAACCACGTGCTTTCCAACCGCGACGGTCTGCGCGTTGCCGTCATCGTCAACGACATGAGCGAGGTCAACATCGACGCGGCATTGGTGCGTGACGGCGGCGCCGGTCTGTCGCGTACCGAAGAGCAACTGGTGGAAATGACCAACGGCTGCATCTGTTGCACGCTGCGCGACGACCTCCTGAAGGAGGTGCGCAACCTCGCAGAACAGAACCGCTTCGACTATCTGCTGATCGAATCGAGCGGCATATCCGAGCCCCTTCCCGTCGCCACCACCTTCGACTTTCGCGACGAGGATGGCGAAAGCCTGGCCGACGTCGCGCGCCTCGACACGATGGTGACGGTGGTCGATGCGGCAAATCTTTTGGCCGACTATTCTTCGCTCGATTTCCTCGCCGACCGCGGCGAGACGGCGGGCGAAGGCGACACGCGCACGCTGGTCGATCTTCTCGTCGAACAGATCGAATTCGCCGATGTCGTTGTCCTCAACAAGGTGGGAACCGCCACGCCCGAGCAGGTGGATGCCGCGCGCAAGATCGTCGTCGGGCTCAATCCCGATGCGCAGCTGATCGAAACCGATTTCGGCAGGGTCAAACTCACGGAGGTGCTTGGAACCGGACGCTTCGATCTTGCCAGGGCCGAAGAACATCCGCTCTGGTACAAGGAATTGCACGGCTTCAAGGACCATATCCCGGAGACCGAGGAATACGGCATCCGCTCCTTCGTCTACCGCGCCCGCCGTCCGCTCGATCCCATGCGCTTTCAAGCCTTTCTCAATCGCTCCTGGCCGGGCGTGCTGCGCGCCAAGGGCTTCTTCTGGCTCGCCACCCGCCCGCATTATGTCGGCGAGATCAGCCAGGCCGGCCCGCTCGTCAGGACCGGCAAGATGGGCCTCTGGTGGTCAGCGGTGCCGCAGGAACAGTGGCCACGCGAACCAGGCTTTCTCGCCGCTGTTGGCCGCTACATCGATCCGGTCTGGGGAGACCGGCGACAAGAGATCGTCTTCATCGGTGCCGATCCGATGGACGAGGCCGAGCTTCGCGCCGAACTCGACGCTTGCCTGATCGCCGACGACGTCTTCCGTCCGGAACGTTGGCGCGATCTCGCCGATCCCTTCGCCAACTGGTCGCCGCGGGCTGCCTGATGGCAGACACCGCGCACGTTCCGCGCCGACCGCGCTACATCTGCATGGCGCTCAATGCCGCCGGGCGGCCGGTGCCGATGTTCGATCCGTTTCTGGGGGATGAACCTGCAGGTGAGGACGAGTGGCAGGAGGCAGGCGCTATCGAAATTCTGCTGTTTGGCGACCGGCAAAACCCACGCGCCGGTCACCGAAAAGGCGAAGGGGCAGCGTGAAAACGCCGCCCCTTCGCTGAACCCAGAGCGCCTTATCAGCGTGCTGCCGCCAGGCCGACGATGACGCCGGTTGCAAGGCTGATCAGCAGGAAATCGTTGCCGGACCGGACCCACTGCTGGCCGCGCGGCGGCGGACGCAGTCGGTAGTAACGGTAGTCGCGCACCTGCGCCATGTGGCGACGCTCGGCCGGCGACAGGCGATGGCCGCGCGCCCAGCGTTCCTTCTTCTTGACGATCACCCGCTTCTCGATGGTGACGTGCTTGTCGACGTGGCGATCCACGCGGCGATCGATGTGACGATCGTAATCGCGATCGACGGGTCGACGCGAACGATCATAGTTCTGCGCCACCTCGAAGGATCCTGCCGGCTGGGCAAGGGCTGCGACCGGCGTGATCAGAACCGAGCTGGCGACGAGCGCGATCAGGAGACGTTTCATTCGGGTGTCCTTTCGTTGTCTGCACCCGAAAACTAGTCCCCGCTTCCTGAACCGAATATGAAACGCTACATTACAAATGCGTAATGATATCCATCACTTATTTTGCATTCCTAATGTTCACGGATCAACCTGCAGCAAGGCTGACGTAGCGGAAACGGTCGAAGTCGGCAGCCCTGCCCGCGCCCGATGTGTCGAAGGCAAACATGCCGGCGAAGGCGCCGGTGAAGGAGCCATGCTCGCCGCGACCGCCCTCGTCCGAGACGACGCCGGCATCGAGGACCGGGCCGATCGGCAACCAATCTCCGCCTCCCGTCGTCCGCCAGAAGAACTGCAGGTCGTTGTCGCGAACTTCCATGGCAAGGTCGATCGGACCATCGGGAACGGCGATGCCGCTGCCGACGGGGAACTGCAGCCGGCCGTGCGGAAAATCGCCGGGGCATGAAAGGATCGTCAGCGCCCGGCCCAGCGTTTCGTGCCAGGTGACGCCGAGCGCATGGAATTTGTGGCGATTATAGTAGTGCGTCAGCCCCGCCACCTGCTGGTAGGTATCAGCCGAAATTTCGACCGTCGTTTCAGCACGGAAGGAATGGTGCTCCTGCCTTCGTGCCACCAGCGCCTGCTCGAACCAGCTGCCGATGCTCTCCCTGCCGAACAGTCTGAGGTGGCCCGGTCGCCACTCGAGCGAGAAAATCCGCTCCGGCTGAGGGGTACGCAGCCACTGGAACTCCGCCGGCAGCGCAGCGTTATCGAAATCCGTCTCCACTACGGACGGCTCAGCGCGCCGCTCCACTGGTTCCGGCGCCGGCACCAGCACGTCCGGCATCGGCCCGCCATTCTCCAGATAGAGCCAGCCATCCTCGCGCCAGACGCATTTCTGCAGCGCCGTCTCGCGGCCGAGCGTACAGCGGCGCTGAGGCGCCAGCGGCCGGCCGGTCAGATGGGTGTGATAGGCCTGACCATCAGGCGTTTCGACATATTGGCCGTGGCCCGCGCGCTGCAACGGCTCTTCGGGGTGGTCCTTCGACGTGATCAGATAGATATCCGGATGCATCTCATAGGGGCCGTCGATCGCGCGTGAGCGCGCCATCGTCACCGCATGGTCGTATCCGGTGCCGCCTTCCGCAGTCGTCAGGTAATACCAGCCGTTCTTTTTGAAGAGATGCGGGCCCTCGACGAGACCGAGCGGCGAGCCGGCAAAAATGTTCTTCACCGGGCCGACGAGCCTCCGCGTCCGCTCGTCCCATTCCTGCAGCAGGATGCCGTCAAAGGCGGGATGCTTGGGCGAACCGCCGAAGCTTTCGCTGCGGTGGTTCCACTGCATGTTGAGGAACCACTTGCGGCCATCGTCATCGTGAAACAGCGAAGGGTCGAAGCCGGAGGAATTGACGTAGACCGGATCCGACCAGGTCGCCTCGATCGCTTCCGCCGTCACGATGTAATTGTGCGCGTCCTTGAAGTTGCCGTCGAAACGCTTGACGTCGGTATAAACAAGCCAGAACAGCCCATCATCATAGGAGAGGCACGGCGCCCAGACGCCGCAGCTATCCGGGTTGCCGCGCATGTCGAGCTGGCTGGCCCGCTCCAGCGGACGACGCACCAGTTTCCAGTTCACCAGATCCCGCGAATGGTGGATCTGCACGCCCGGATACCATTCGAAGGTGGAGGTCGCGATGTAATAGTCGTCGCCGACGCGGCAGATCGACGGGTCCGGATTGAAGCCCGGCAGAATGGGGTTGCGGATCATGGTGGTCATGGTTCAGGCGTCCTCCCTTGGCGGCGCCATCCGACCTTAAAAATCATACAAATTCAAGACCGCAACGTTACAGTCATTCACACATCGGACTGTTTGCGACCCGCTTTCCACATCGATTCGGCCGGCGATCTGCACCTTAAGGCGGCGGACGATCGCCGTGCCTCGCCATCTGTAACCGGATTGCACAAACAATGGGCAGAGCGCCGGAACACCTCATTCTACTTTAGTCGGAGGCGGCCGAACTACACGGGAAAATCGCGGCCCGGACTTGAACGCGCGCTTGAAATCGGCACTCTGGCTGTGCTTGGCACAAGAACCATAAAAGCCATCGC
Organism: Ensifer adhaerens; assembly: GCF_002007205.1. GTDB lineage: Bacteria > Pseudomonadota > Alphaproteobacteria > Rhizobiales > Rhizobiaceae > Ensifer > Ensifer adhaerens_D. Next base: position 725,633 of record NZ_LAZS01000005.1, on the reverse strand, counting down.
GGGGAGGAAATCGATGAGAGCTTTGCTCGGCTTCAGCCGACTTATAGACACGATCACGGAATTCATCGGAAAGAGCGTTTCCTGGTTCATCCTGGCTGCCGTGCTCGTCAGCGCCGGCAATGCCGTGATCCGGAAAATCTTCAACATGTCGTCGAATGCCTGGCTCGAGGCGCAGTGGTACCTGTTCGGTGCCGCCTTCATGTTTGCGGCCGCCTATACGCTGAGCCAGAACGAGCATATCCGCATCGACGTGGTCTATGGCCAGTTCTCGCGCCGCGTGCAGCACTGGATCGACCTCCTGGGCCACCTGCTGTTCCTGATGCCCTTCGTTCTGCTCGTGCTCTACTACCTCTTCCCCTACGTGAAGATGTCCTACGTCTCGGGCGAGGTTTCATCGTCGGCCGGCGGCCTGATCATCTGGCCGGCCAAGGCCATCCTGCTCTTCGGCTTCCTGCTGCTGGCCTTCCAGGGCGTGTCGGAGATCATCAAGAAAATCGCGATCATGACCGGAAACATGGAAGACCCGACACCCTATGTGCCGACCCATGCGCCGCTTGACGATGTCGTGTCTCCGGAGACCCGTCCATGATCGAATTCATTGCTGAAAACCTGGCGCCGATCATGTTCGCGTCGCTGATCGTGTTCCTGCTTTTGGGATACCCGGTCGCCTTCTCGCTTGCCGCCAACGGCCTGCTGTTCTTCATCATCGGCGTCGAACTCGCGCCGTTGTCGGATTCGATCAATCTCTCCTGGCCGTTGCTCAACGCTCTGCCTGACCGGTTCTGGGGGGTGATGTCGAACGACACTTTGCTCGCCATCCCCTTCTTTACCTTCATGGGGATCGTGCTTGAGAAATCGGGCATGGCGGAAGACCTGCTCGACACCATCGGCCAGCTCTTCGGCCCGATCCGCGGCGGTCTTGCCTATGCGGTCATCTTCGTCGGCGCGCTGCTTGCAGCCACGACAGGCGTCGTTGCCGCCTCGGTCATCGCCATGGGTCTCATCTCGCTGCCGATCATGCTGCGCTACGGCTATGACCGGAAGGTCGCCTCGGGCGTTATCGCGGCTTCCGGCACGCTCGCCCAGATCATCCCGCCGTCACTCGTGCTCATCGTTCTTGCCGACCAGCTCGGCCGTTCGGTCGGCGACATGTATGCCGGCGCCCTGATCCCGGGCCTCGTGCTGACCGGGCTGTACATGGTCTACATCCTGATCATGACGATCCTGAAGCGTGACTCCATGCCGGCCCTGCCGCTGGAAGCCCGCACGCTTGGCTCCGGCGTTACCTCGCTGTTCATCGCGCTCGCGGTCGCAGTCGGCATTGCCTATGCTGCCCACGTCTATCTCTACCCGACACAGGGCGAGAACGCCGACATCCTCGGCGGCACAGTGGGCGTCGCCTTCATCTATATCGTCGCCCTGCTCGACCGCGGCCTGAAGATCAATGCGATGTCGAGGCTTGCCCAGCAGGTCATCATCGTGCTGATCCCGCCGCTGGCGCTGATCTTCCTCGTGCTCGGCACCATCTTCCTCGGCATCGCAACGCCGACAGAAGGCGGCGCCATGGGTGCTGTCGGCGCCTTGATCATGGCGGCCGCCAAGAGCCGTCTCACCATGGACGTGGTGCGCGGTGCACTGACGGCCACAACGAGGCTTTCCGCCTTCGTGCTGTTCATCCTGATCGGTGCGCGCGTCTTCTCGCTCACCTTCTACGGAGTCAACGGCCACATCTGGGTCGAACATCTGCTGACGGCGATGCCGGGCGGCGAAACCGGCTTCCTCATTACCGTCAACGTGCTCGTCTTCTTCCTGGCGTTCTTCCTCGATTTCTTCGAGCTCGCCTTCATCATCGTGCCGCTGCTTGCACCAGCTGCCGACAAGCTCGGCATCGACCTCATCTGGTTCGGCGTGCTGCTCGGCATCAACATGCAGACGAGCTTCATGCACCCGCCCTTCGGCTTCGCGCTCTTCTATCTGCGCTCGGTCGCGGCCAAGGTGCCCTATCTCGACAAGATCACCGGCAAGAACATCCAGCCAGTCACGACCGGCCAGATCTACTGGGGTGCGGTGCCCTTCGTCGGCATCCAGATCGTGATGGTGGCGCTGACGATCATGTTCCCGCAGATGGTCATGCACTACAAGGGAACGGGCACCGCCGTCGATCCGAACACCATCAAGATCGAGGTGCCCGGCTTCGGCGCCGGCGGCGGCGGTCTGGGCCTGCCCGGCGGCCTGCAGCTTCCAGGTGGCAGCCCGCTCGACCAGAAGCCGGCCGACCAGGGTGGTGGCGCACAGCCGCAGACGGCACCGTCCAACGACCTCAGCCAGCCACCGTCGTTTGGCAACCCGGGTGCCCAACCGCAGACGGCCCCATCCAACGACCTCAGCCAGCCACCGTCGTTCAATTAAGACGGCCGGCAGACGGACAAAAAGAGGGCGGCCCACAGGCCGCCCTTTTCGTTTGCCGACAACGATACCCGATGCCTGCAGGAGGTTGAGCGCAAACCACACTCTCCCTCATTCCTGTGCGTGTCACAGGAATCTCGCCAGCCCAAGTCCTTGGGCTGAAAAGAGTCTTTCGATCCGACGGACGTCGGATCGCTCCCCGCCACAAGGGCGAGGATGAACGAGGACGGGGCACGCATATCGCCACAAGCCATCGTCGTGGTCTGTCAGCAATCTCAGACCAACCATACCAAACGCACCCGCTCACTCCAGCCGCTTGGCGGGATTGTCGCGATACCAGTCGACGATCATCGGCATCGCCTCCTCGAACGGCCCGCCGACATAGACGTTGAGCAGACCCATGCGCGCGGTGCTCTCATTGCGGAAATCATGCATCGTCCCGCGCGGGATGACGAACAGCGAGCCCTTCGGCTTCTGGTGCCAGATATCGCCGACGAGCACGCTGGCGGTACCCTCGATCACATAGAAGATCTCGTCATTGTCGTCGTGCTTGTGGGCGCCCGGCCCCTCGTGCCTGGCATCGAGCCACCATTCCGAGATCGAAAAGCGACCCGCGGTCTCCGCTCCATCGGCTTTGAACACCGCTTGGATGGCGCCCATGTCGTAGCGGCGCCCCTCGTCGGGGCCGAGCACGACCGATTGGCCTTCGCTTGGCATTGCAGCTTCTCCTCGCAAATTGAAGGTCACACACTACCACGAAATACCGAAATCGCCGTGCCTGGCGTACACGCGGCCGTTGCTGAAACGAAAAAGCCGCCCGCAACCCGAGTTGCGAGCGGCCCTTGATCGTCTGAAACAGGCTGGGGCTTAGAGCTTGCCGCCGCGCTGCTGGATCATCATGAAGGTGTCGTAGTTGTATTCGGCGATCTGGGCGTTGAGGTAATACTCGCCGCGGAAAGCCTTGATCGAGTCCCAGATCTTCTTGAAGGTCGGGTTCGCGGCTTCCATCTCCGCATAGACCTCGTTGGCCTTGTCGAAGCAGGCCGACAGGATTTCGGCGCTGAACGGGCTGAGCTTGGCACCGGAAGCCACCAGGCGCTTGATCGCCGACGGGTTCAGGTAGTCGTACTTCTGCAGCATGTTCGCGTCGGTCGCCTGGCAGGCGGTACGCAGCAGCGACTGGTAGTTCTTGGGCAGGCCTTCGAAGGCCGCCTTGTTGAACATGGCGTGGACCGTCGGGCCACCTTCCCACCAGCCGGGATAGTAGTAGTAGGGTGCGACCTTGTAGAAGCCGAGCTTCTCGTCGTCATAGGGGCCGACCCATTCGGCAGCGTCGATGGTGCCCTTTTCCAGCGCCGGGTAGATGTCGCCGCCGGCGATCTGCTGCGGCACGACGCCGAGCTTCTCGACGACCTTGCCGGCAAAGCCCCCGATGCGCATCTTCAGGCCCTGCATGTCGGCGACCGTCTTGATTTCCTTGCGGAACCAGCCGCCCATCTGCACGCCGGTGTTGCCGCCGGGGAAGCCGACGAGGCCTTGGGTGCCCAGGAATTCGTTGAAGAGGTCGATGCCGCCGCCATGGTAGTGCCAGGCGTTCATGCCGCGCGCATTGAGCGCGAAGGGAACGGCCGCACCAAGCGCCCAGGTCGGGTCCTTGCCCCAGTAATAGTATGCAACCGTGTGGCAGGCCTCGACCGTACCGGCAGCAGCCGCGTCAGCCGCCTGCAGGCCGGGAACGATTTCGCCGGCCGCGAAAACCTGGATCTGGAAAGCACCGTCGGTTGCCTCCGAGACGTATTTCGACAGCACTTCGCCGCCGCCATAGATCGTGTCGAGCGACTTCGGGAACGACGACGCCAGGCGCCAGTTCACTTTCGGGTTTGCCTGTGCGATGGCCGGCGTCGCAAGCGCGGCTGCACCTGCGGCCGCCAAGCCGCCGAGGCTTGCGTTTTTAATGAATGAACGGCGATCCATGGTTCCTCCCCTAGTTCTCGCCAAAAAGGGTGGACGCAGCGCGCCTCTACCCATCAATCCACCCTGCCCCTTCCCGGACAAACAGTGGCTCTCCTCCTCGTTGCCCGTCGAAGGCGACGCAAATCGGCATCGCAACCGCCGGGCATCGTCGCACCTTACAGAAACACCGGACCATGTCCAGAAGCCGCTTTCCGGCGTTTATTCGACTTTTGTCTAATACGCCGGAAAGCGATGTGCTTTGCCTAAAATGCAGGCAAATCAATATTTTCGGTCGAAATCAGAGTTCGGCCGACTTGGCCCAGAGGTTGATGTCCGCCTCGCGCGCATAAAGATCGATCTCGGCCAATTCTTCCGCGGTGAACGTGTCGTTTTCGAGCGCCTTGACGCAATCGACGATCTGTTCCGAGCGGCTGGCGCCGATCAGCGCCGAGGTGATGCGGCCGTTGCGCAGCACCCAGGCAAGCGCCATCTGCGCCAGCGTCTGGCCGCGCTTTTCCGCGATGCCGTTCAGCTTGCGGATGTTGTCGATGATCTCCGGACGAATGAAGTCCTTCTTCAGGAAGTGGTTCTGCGCCGCACGGCTGTCGGACGGGATGCCGCCAAGATACTTCGTCGTCAGCATGCCCTGGGCAAGCGGCGAGAAGACGATCGAGCCGATGCCGAGGTCTTCGAGGGTGTGGATCAGGCCGTCGTCCTCGATCCAGCGGTTGAGCATCGAATAGCTCGGCTGGTGGATCAAGCACGGGGTGCCGAGATCCTTCAGAATCGCGGCCGCCTCGCGGGTGCGCTGCGAATTGTAGGAGGAGATGCCGACATAGAGCGCCCGGCCCGAACGCACGATATGGTCGAGCGCGCCGCAGGTCTCTTCGAGCGGCGTCTCCGGATCGAAGCGGTGTGAATAGAAGATGTCGACATAGTCGAGGCCCATGCGCTTCAGGCTCTGGTCGCAGGACGCGATCATGTATTTACGGCTGCCCCACTCGCCATAGGGACCGGCCCACATGTCGTAGCCGGCCTTGGACGAGATGATCAGCTCGTCGCGCAGGTGCGCGAAGTCCGTGCGCATGATTTCGCCGAAAGCGGTCTCGGCCGAGCCCGGAGGCGGGCCGTAATTGTTGGCGAGATCGAAATGGGTGATGCCGAGATCGAAGGCGGTGCGGCACATGTCGACCTTGCGGTCGTGCGGGGTATCGCCGCCGAAATTGTGCCAGAGCCCCAGCGAGATCGCCGGCAGCTTCAGGCCGGAACGGCCGAGGCGGTTATACTTCATGGTGTCGTAGCGGTTTTCCGCCGGTAGCCAGGTCATCGCAAAATCCTCCGCGATCCGTGTCCGGGTGGCAAACCTTTCCGCCACCCTCAAAATGAAACGGTTTCCGTCGCGGCTGGCCGCAACGGAAACCTCAGTTCTGAAAGGTCTAAACCTGTCTGTTGTCGCTATGAAGCCGCAGCGACGCGATTTCCCGATATTTCTTCTTGCGGCTCACGCAGCAGTGCCCGCGCTTCCTCGATGCCGAGGGCTGCCGGCTGGGTGCAGGTGGTGGAGAGCTCGATGAAGCGCCCCTCGTCGCCGGACTTCAGGATCGAGACCATGACATCGACGCCGTGCAGCGCACGGTCGAGCGAGCAGCGGGCGTCGCGGCCTTCGAGGATTGCCAGCGCCATGTCGGCAAGGCCGGACGTGCGGTAGTTGGCCATCGGCCCCTGCGGGTGCTCCTGGTTGGCAATGCCGAAGGGGTGATCCCAGGGTTCCAGCGGCTGGATGTTCTTGTCCTGGCCGCTGATCTCCACGGTGCCGCCGAAGAAGTTCGGGTCGGGCACGTAGAGCGAGCCTTCGGTGCCGTAGAGCTCCATATTGGCGTGGCGGTGCGACCAGACATCCCAGCTCGCCGACAGCGTGATCGTCGCACCGTTCTGAAACTCGAGCAGCGCATGGATGTTGGTGGGGGTCTTGACCGGGATCACCTCGCCCTTGCGCGGTTCACTGGTGATGGTGCGGGTCGGGTTGGCCATGGTGGCGAGAGCCGCCACGCGCTTCACCGGTCCGATCAGGTTGATCAGGTTGGCGATGTAGTAGGGACCGAGATCGAGGATCGGGCCGCCGCCGGGCAGGAAGAAGAAGTCCGGGTTCGGATGCCACATCTCCATGCCCGGGCTCATGACGTGGCAGGTGCCCGAGGTCACCCGGCCGATCTTGCCGTCATCAATAGTGCTGCGGGCAAGCTGGTGCGCACCGCCGAGGAAAGTGTCCGGCGCGCAGCCGACGGAAAGGCCCTTCGCCTTGGCGATCGCCCTCAGGTCCTCGCCCTGTTCCAGCGAAAGCACCAGCGGCTTTTCCGAGTAGACATGCTTGCCGGCTTCGAGGATCGCCTTCGACACCGGATAATGCGCATCCGGGATCGTCAGATTGACGACGATGTCGACGTCAGGGTTCGCGAGCAACGCCTCGATGCTCTGGGCCTCGACGCCGTATTCAGCCGCCCGTGCCTCGGCCGCTGCCGGGTTCAGGTCGGCGCAGGCGACGACCTTAATGCCCCTGAAGAGCGGGGCGAGCTTGAAGTAGGTGGTGGAGATGTTGCCGCATCCGATGATGCCGACGCCAAGTTCCTTGGTCATGGATAAACCTGCTTCTCAATAGGATTGGATGGAAGCGAGCGAACGCTTGGCGAAGCGCTTGAAATCGCTCGGATTGTCGTGCTCGGCGATGAAGTAGCGGACCTTGGTTCCCGAGAGCGCCTGGAACAGGCCCTTCCAGTCGACCGTGCCCTCGCCGACATCGGCCCAGCCGTCCTCGTCCTTCTTCTCGCCCGTCGGCGCGATGTCCTTCACGTGCACGGCAGTGATGCGGTCGCCATACTTCTTGATCCAGGCGATCGGATCGGCACCGCCGCGGATGATCCAGGCGATATCGGCCTCCCAGGAGAGGTCCGGACCGCCTGCGAAGATCAGGTCCTGCGGGATGCTGCCGTCCGGCAGGGCCGCGAACTCGAAGTCGTGGTTGTGCCAGCCGAAGATCAGCCCGGCATCGCGATAGGGCTTGCCGGCCTTCTGCAGCCGCTCGCCGAAGGCGCGCCAGCCGGCGGCATCGGTCGGGCGCTGTTCGGGCATGAGGTAGGGGCAATAGATCGCCTTGATGCCGAGCGCCTTGGCGATTTCGAGCACGCGGGCCGGATCGCTCTCCAGCATGTCGAGGCCAAAGTGCGCGGTCGGCATGGCAAGACCATTCTCGTCGAGACCTTCCTTGAAGCTGGCGATCTCGGCGTCGCTGAGCGCCGCATAGAGCGCGCCATAACCCTCGACCTGGCTGTAGCCGGCATCGCCGAGCGCCTTCAACACGTTGGCGAACGGCGGGAAGTTGCGGGCGCTGTAAAGCTGGAAACTGACGTCCTTCATGAAATCCTCCTCGATTTCGTCCTTGGGGGGTCTTGGGATCGGATCACTTGAGCCAGGTGTCGTAGTCCGACACCAGCAGGTGGGTGGGTGCCGCGTCCTCCTCGATCGCCGAGAAGCGACCGACGGGCTCGCGGAAATAGTTGTCGGTGAGATCGTCGTTGACGGTCGAAACCTCGCCCATCAGCACGTCGGCGCCTTCGGCCCAGAAGGCATGCCAGTTACCGGGCAGAAGCGTGACGCTTTCGCCGGCCTTGAGCTTCAGCAATTCACCGGCCTTCAGCGTGCGCAGCCGCGCGTCGGTGGCGACGACCACGTCGCTCTCCTCGTCGACGCTGCCGTCAGACTTCGAATTGTACATCTGCAGCACCAGCGCGCCGCCGCCGCGGTTGATGATGTCCTCGGTCTTTATCGCGTGGCGATGTAGCGGGTTGACCTGGTCCTTGGCGGTAATCATCAGCTTTTCGGCATAGACCATGCCCTGCCCGGCCTTAAGGTTCGACGCATCGCCGTTGCGCAGCGTAAAGAGCACAAGCCCGAAATCGTCGAAGCGGCCCTTGCCGTAGTCGGTAATGTCCCAGCCAAGGCGGGCGTCGAAGATCGTCGGGCTGTCCGATGCGACGTGCGACTTCAACTGCTCCGGCGACCAGTAGGCAAAGGGCGGCAGCGTGAAGCCGAAGCTCTTCATGAAGGCATCGCTCTCGCCGATGATGTCGTTGACGTGGCTGCGTTTCATGGCGGTCAACCCTTTCCCTGGCAGGATTCGAGATCGAAGGCGGTAAGGCGCGGACGTTCGCCTGCGCCAAGCGGCACCTTCGGGGTGAAACGGATGACCTTTGTCTCGCCGGCCAAGAGGTCGAAGGCGTTGTCGGAATAGCGCCCGGCGACATCAGCCTCGACCATCACATGTAGCGCCAGGCCGCTCGCCTTGACCGTGACGTCGAAGGCGCCCTCGCCCGCCGGCGCCACATCGAGCGTCAGGCCGGATGGCTGCAGGTCCAGTGCCTTGTAGGTGCCGTTCACGTGATGGCCCTCGCCGGACATGCCGTTCGACGCCTCGAAGGACCAGAACAAAAGGTCGCCTTCAGGAATGTCGAAGGCGGCGATCGTCACCAGCGTCGCCGCCCGGTCCGGACTGCAGGTACCGGCGGCAGCCGTCAGCGGCGTGCGCCGGCCATCGAGCGAAACCAGGAAGGTCTGCAGCTCGACGGTCACGGGCTCGGCCGTGTCGTTGACCATCGAGAAGGCGATCTCCTTGCCATCGGCCGACGGAATGGCCGCGACCGAGACCGGCTGGAAAAAGCGGCGTACCATGTAATGCATCGCCTTCCAGCTGCCGCCATAGTCGAGGCTCGACCAGGAGGCGACCGGCCAGGTGTCGTTGAGCTGCCAGTAGAGCGTGCCCATGCAATGGGGCTTCAGCGAACGCCAGTAGTCGACCGCCGTGCGGATCGCCAGCCCCTGCTGGATCTGGCTGAGATAGACGAAAGCCGGGAAATCCTTCGGGAAGCGGAAGTAGCGGAACATCGTGCCGGCGATGCGTTCGTTGCCGCCGACATTCTTCTGGTGGCTCTCGATCACGGGCGATGCGATGTTGAGGTCCTTCTCCGCCGCAAACTGCCGGATGACCGGCATCGACGTGTAGGACTGGAAGCCGAACTCCGAGCAGAAGCGCGGGCGCACGGTGCGGTAATTGTCGAAAGACTTGTTCTCGTGCCAGACCGACCAGTAGTGCATGTCGCCGGAGCCATCCGCATGCCAGGCGTCGCCGAAATCGAGGTAGCCGGAGGCCGGGCTCGATGGCCACCAGATCGCCTCTGGCAATGCCGCCTTCAGCGCCACTTCGATGGTGCGGTTCAGCCGGTCATAGGAAACGAGATAGCGGTCGCGATCCTTGCGCGGCTCGTCGAACCAGGTGAGTGCGCCAACAAGCTCGTTGTCGCCACACCAGACCGCGATCGACGGATGCGCCGACAGGCGCTTGGCCTGATGGTCCACCTCGGCTGCGACATTCTCCAGGAAATCCGGCGTCGAGGGATAGAGGTTGCAGGCGAACATGAAGTCCTGCCAGACCATGAGGCCCAGCCGGTCGCAGAGATCGTAGAACCAGTCCGGCTCGTAGAAGCCGCCGCCCCAGACGCGGATCATGTTCATGTTGGCATCGACAGCCGAGGTCAAAAGGTCCTCGACGCCCTCCGGTGTGACCCGCGACGCCAAAGCATCGGCCGGGATCCAGTTGGCGCCCTTGCAGAAGATCTCGCGACCGTTGACGCGGAAGGCAAAGCGGCTGCCGGCCTCGTCCTTGTCGGTCAGGAGCTCGATGGTGCGAAAGCCGATCTGGCGGCTCACCTGTTCCTGCGGCACCTCGACGGTGAGCTGCGACAGGTGCTGCTCGCCGCTGCCTGCCGGCCACCAGCGCTTTGGCTCTGCGACGGTGAAGACGTGGGTGATGCGCGTCTCGCCCTTGCCGACGGCGCAATCCAGCCGTTCGCGGTCCTCGTCGAGCGAGAAATGCACCGGTACGATGCCGGGCGCGTCGGCAAACAGCGTCAGCGTCACCACCAGATCGACCGAACCGTCCTCAAGCCAGACCTGCTTGGTCGTCACATGTTCGATGCGGGCGATCTCCAGCCGGCAAAGCGCGATCTCGCCGTAGACGCCGAGCGGCGCGATTGCGAGGTTCCAGTCCCAGCCGAAATGGCACTGGGGCTTCCTCAGCATGTTGCCGTTGGCAATCGGCGAATTGCCGGGATGGTAAGGCACATAGAACGGCTGTTCGGCCTGGCGCCGCGCGCCCTCGGCAATCGAGGAATGCAGGACGATACGGATGCGGTTTTCGCCGGCAACCAATGCCTTCGAGACATCCGGCCGGTAGCGGCGGAAGCAGTTTTCCGCTTCGAGCACGGCCACGTCGTTGACGAAGACCGAGGCGACCGTGTCGAGGCTCTCGAGGTCGAGATACCAGTAGCCCGAGAGGTCATCGGCTGCGACCGCTACCGTGCGCTCGATCGCCCAATCCTTGTGCGCCACCCACTGCACGTCGTTCTCGTTGCGACCGACATAGGGATCGTCGATCACGCCCGCCGTAAGCAAGGCAGAATGCACGTCGCCCGGCAGCGCGATCGTCAGCGTATGGCTGTTGTCGACCGAAGAAAGCTGCCAATCCCCTGCGAGATCGAGGCGAATGGCGGTGCGGGTGAAATCCTCAGAGAGCATGCGCATGGTTCCATAGATCGACCGGCCACGCCGGCACAGTCATTGCTGGGAGGTGCCGGGCAACGATCCCTGCCCGGCATCTCTTTATTTCACAGTCGGTTCTCGCTTGTCGCATCGAAGATCGAGGCAACCGCCATGTCGAAGGAGAGCGTGACCGCCGTGCCCGGCGCATAGCGCCGCTGGCCGGCGATGCGCACGGACATCGACTGTCCGGCAAGCTTCAGCCACAGCAGGTTGTCGGCGCCCATCGGTTCCTCGATATCGACGACCGCCCGGTGCGACGCTGCCGCCCCACTGGCCGCCTCATCGACGCGCACATGCTCGGGCCTGAGGCCCAGCACGACCTTCTGTCCGTGTACGAATGGCGCGCGCGACGGATAGGCCGACACGTCGAAATCGACGCCGTTGGCGTGGACGTAGGCGCGCTGGTCGCGAAGCTGCAGCTCGCCGCGGAAGAAGTTCATCGACGGCGAGCCGATGAAGCCGGCGACAAACAGGTTTTCCGGCGCGTTGTAGATCGTCATCGGATCGGCCAGCTGCTGGATGACGCCGCTCTTCATGACGGCGATGCGATCGGCGAGCGTCAGCGCCTCGATCTGGTCGTGGGTGACGTAGATCATGGTGTTCTTCAGCGACTGGTGCAGCCGCTTGATCTCGACGCGCAGCTCCGAGCGCAGCTTGGCGTCGAGGTTGGAGAGCGGCTCGTCGAACAGGAACACGTCGACATCACGCACCAGCGCCCGACCGATCGCCACGCGCTGGCGCTGGCCGCCCGACAGTTCCGAGGGCTTGCGCTTCAGGAGCGGCTGGATCTGCAGGATCTCGGCGGCGCGGCTGACGCGCTTGTCGATCTCCTCCTTCGGCACCTTGGCGACCTGCAGGCCGAAGGAGAGGTTCTTTTCCACCGACATCTGCGGATAGAGCGCGTAGGACTGGAACACCATGCCGATGCCGCGGTCCTTGGGCTCCTCCCAGGTGACGTTCTTGTTCTTGATGAAGATCTGCCCGTCGCTGACATCGAGAAGGCCGGCGATGCAGTTGAGCAGGGTCGACTTGCCGCAGCCGGACGAGCCGAGCAGCACCAGGAACTCGCCGTCCTTGATGTCGAGGTTGAGCGTGTCGAGCACAGTGACGGCACCGAAGCTCAACGACAGGTCTTTTACCGATACGCTGACGTTTTGCATGTCCTTACCCTTTCACTGCGCCGGCGGCGATGCCGCGGACAAAAAGCCGTCCGGAGACGAAGTAGACGAAGAGCGGCACGGCGCCCGTGAGGATCGTCGCTGCCATGTTGACGTTGTACTCCTTCACGCCCTGGACCGAGTTGACGATGTTGTTGAGCTGAACCGTCATCGGGTAATATTCCGGCCGGGTGAACACGACGCCGAAGAGGAAGTCGTTCCAGATGCCGGTGACCTGCAGGATCATCGCCACGACGAAGATCGGCAGCGACATTGGCAGCATGATCTTGAAGTAGATGGTCCAGAAGCCTGCGCCATCGACGCGCGCGGCCTTGAACAGTTCCTCCGGCAGGCCGGCGAAATAGTTGCGGAAGAGCAGCGTCAGGATCGGCATGCCGAAGATGGTATGAACGAGGATCAGACCGGTCAGCGTGCCGTAGACGCCCATTTCGCGCAGCACGATGACGATCGGATAGATCATCACCTGATAGGGAATGAAGGCGCCGACGATCAGGATCGTGAAGAACAGCTCCGCCCCCTTGAAGCGCCAGTTGGCGAGCGCATAGCCATTGACCGAGGCGATCGCGATCGAGACGAGCGTCGAGGGAACGGTGATGCGCACCGAGTTCCAGAAGCCGCGCGAAAGCCCGTCGCAGTTGAGCCCCGTGCAGGCGCTCGCCCAGGCCTTGACCCAGGGCTCGAAGGTGATTTCGACCGGCGGCGCGAAGATGTTGCCGAGCCGGATTTCCGGCATGCCCTTGAGCGAGGTTATGACCATCACATAGAGCGGCAGCAGGTAATAGAGCGCCACGACAACAAGCGTGCCGTAGATCATGATGTTGCGACCGGAAAGCGCCCGGCGGGGTTTTCGCCCACGCGGCCCGGCAATAACGCGATCCGTCTGCGCCTGAGGTGCGGCTTCGTCAGCCACCGAATTGAAAGCAACGATATCAGACACGCTTGCGCCCTCCCCCGAATTCCAGATAGGCCCAAGGCACGATGATGATGGCGACGGTGATGAGCATCATGGTCGAGGCAGCGAAGCCCTGGCCGAGGTTCTGCGCCTGGAACATGTAGTCGTAGACGTATTTTGCCGGCACTTCCGACGCGATCCCGGGACCGCCGCTCGTCTGCGCCACCACGAGGTCGTAGACCTTGACGATGCCGCTTGCGATGATCACCAGCGTGGTTATGAAGACCCCGCGCATCATCGGGATGACGACGAAGATGTAGGTCTTCCACATCGGAATGCCGTCGACGCGCGCAGCCTTCCAGATGTCCTCGTCGATGCCGCGAAGCCCCGCGAGCATCAGGCACATCACGAGCCCGGTGCCTTGCCAGAGGGCGGCGATCAGGATCCCGTAGATGACGATGTCGGCATTGTAGAGCGGGTCGAAGGTGAAGGTCTCCCAGCCGAGCGAGCGCACCACCGACTGGATGCCGAATTCCGGATTGAGCATCCATTGCCACACCAGCCCCGTCACGATGAAGGACAGGGCGAAGGGATAGAGCATGATGGTGCGGAAGGTGTTCTCGAAGCGGATCTTCTGGTCCATCAGCGCCGCCAGAACGAAGCCGATGACGAGGCTGAAGATCAGCGAGAAGATGCCGTAGATGGCGAGGTTCTGCACCGAGACCAGCCAGCGCGGCGCGTCCCACAGGCGTTCGTATTGATCAAGGCCGACGAAGGACAGCCGCGGCAAGAGCTTGGAATTGGTGAAGGAATAGACGACCGTCCAGATCGTGCCACCGAGGAAGATCACCACGGCCGTCAGGATCATCGGGACGGAGGCAATCTTCGCGTTCAGGTTCCGCAGCCACTGGTTCGGTCGGCCCGAACCTTGTGTGTGACCCGCCATGTTTCGTTCCTCCGGAACTGCATTGGGTTTCGGACGATGGGCAGCGCCAATTGCGCCTCGCCGCATCAGGGCGACAACCACTCCCAGGCAGTCCGCGAACACGTTGCGCGCAGGCTGCCGGCACGGACACGCCATGCCGCGTGGGAGGCCTGACCGACCTCGCTTAAGCGAGGCCGGTCAAGGCAGTTGCGGTTACTCCGCGTTCGCGATGATGTCGGCGAAGCGCTTCTGCGCATCTTCCGGCGTGATCGACGGGTTGGCGAAGAATTCGGAGAACAGGTCCTCCTTCTGCTTCTGGCTGTCGGCCGAAAGCAGCTGGTCGGTACCCTGGATCACGTTGCCCTTGGCAAGGATGTCCAGGCCCTTCTTCATGCAGTCGTTGGCAGCAGCCAGGTCGACGTCGCCGCGCACCGGCAGCGAGCCCTTCTTGAGGTTGAAGGCGACCTGGGTCTTCGGATCGAGCAGCGTCGAAGCGAGCGCTTCCTGCGCCTTCGACTTTTCCTCATCCTTCAAAAGCGGGAAGTAGAAGGCGTCGCCGCCGGTCGAGATGATCTCGTTGACACCGAGGCCTGGCAGGCAGGTGTAATCCGTTCCGGCCTTCTGACCGGCGAGCGCGAATTCACCCTGAGCCCAGTCACCCATGATCTGGCCGCCGGCCTTGCCGGTGATGACCATGTTGGTCGCCTGGTTCCAGTCCTGGACATTGGTGCCCTTGGACATGCGGCGCGCGTCGTCGGCGGCCTTGAAGACCTTGGCGATCTCAGGGCCTGCGGCCACTTCTTCATCCTTGTCGCCAAAGACCTTCTGGAAGGTGTCCTTGCCGGCGATCGCCACCATCAGCACGTCGAAGGCGCCGGCTGCCTGCCATGGCTGGCCACCGACGGCGAGCGGCACGATGCCGGCCTTTTCGAGTGCCGGTGCAGCCGCCACGAACTCGTCCCAGTTCTTCGGCACTTCGACGCCGGCCGTCTTGAAGGCAGCGTTCGACAGCCACAGCCACTGCCAGGAGTGGATGTTGACCGGCGCGCAATAGATCTTGCCGTCGATGGTGCAGGAATCGAGCAGGCTCGCCGGCTTGATGATGTCCTTCCACTTTTCGCGGGTCGCGACATCGGTCAGGTCGCGCATCATGCCGGCCTGAACCAGCTCTTCCGCCTGACGACCATGGTTGAACTGCGTGGCACCCATCGGGTCGCCGCCGGTGATGCGGCTTACCATGATCGGGCGCGCCGTGCTGCCCGAGCCAGCGATCGCGCCATCGACCCAGTGATTGCCCGTTGCGTCGAAGGCCTTGGCGAGTTCCGCGACCGCGGCAGCTTCGCCACCCGAGGTCCACCAATGGGTCACTTCAAGATCGGCAGCGCTGGCTGCGCTGAGCGGCAGAGCCACGGCGGCTGAAAGCACGGCGGCGAAAGAACGTAAATTCATGAGTCTCCTCCCTCACTGTAACGTTACCGTAAAAAACTTAGTGCAATCGATTACAGGACGCAACACCCACCACAATCGATTTAAACAGAATCTTAAAAAACACCCATTGCGTGCAGATGACAGGCGCTATCCAAAGCGCTTTGTGCCCGCCACCGTCCCCTTCGCAGCGTGCAGCAGTCTCTTATATCGCGCTGAATCTCATGGCTTTTCTGCGAGGACGCCAAAGCGACACGGAGGCCGCCATCTCGCAAGCGCAAAAAGCACGCACCGAAGGCCGTGATTCAACCAGTCCGCTCGATCTTTCGCAGCGCAGCAACGAAAACGCTCGACATCACAACTGTATCGTTACAGATTTGAAGCAATTTGATCCATCCAAAGCAGCATAGCCGCCAACGACTTTTCGTATATAAGGCGATGACGTAACAGGGCGACGGCGCAGCGGACGGGACTGAACCGACGCGCTTCGCTGCCGTTTGGGCAAACGGGCGGCGTGCGGCAAGAGAGTGGGTGGGTGACGGCAATGGACAGCAAGACGAAAAACAGGCCGCAGACGCTGCCGGAAGGAGCCAGGCCGACGCTGAAGACGATCGCCTTCATGACCGGGCTCGGAATTACCACGGTGTCACGGGCGCTGAAGGACGCGCCCGACATCGGCGCCGAAACCAAGGAACGCGTGCGCCTTGTCGCCAAGCAGATCGGCTACCAGCCGAATCGCGCCGGCGTGCGCCTGCGCACCGGCAAGACCAATGTCATCAGCCTCGTCCTGACGCTGGAAGAAGAGATCATGGGCATTACCAGCCCGATGGTCGTCGGCATCACCGAGATCCTCGCCGGCACGCCCTATCACCTGGTTGTCACCCCCTATAGCGCCGTCAAGGATGCGCTGGCGCCGATTCGCTACATCCTCGACACCGGCGCTGCCGACGGCGTGATCATCTCGCGCACCGAGCCGCATGATCCGCGCGTGGCGTTGCTGACGGAGCGCGGCCTGCCCTTCGTCACCCACGGCCGCACCGAAATGGGGATCGTCCACCCCTACCACGACTTCGACAACGAGCGTTTCGCCTATGAGGCGGTGCGCAAGCTCGTCGCCCGCGGCCGGCGGAAGCTGGTGCTGCTCGAGCCGCCGCCGCACCTCACCTTCTATTCGCACATGCGTGCCGGCTTCGAGCGGGGCCTACGCGACTTCCAGGCGGACGCGGTCAGCTTCCACCAGACCAACATCGACCATTCGCTGGTCGAGATCCGCGATGCCTTCGAGGTGCTGATGCGCTCGGCGGACGCGCCCGACGGCATCGTCTCGGGCAGCGGCTCCGGCGCGATCGCTCTGATCGCCGGTCTGGAGATGGCCAAGAAGAAGCTCGGCGAAGACTGCGACATGGTCTCAAAGTCCCCGAGCGACTTCCTGCGCTGGCTTCGCCCGGAGGTCATGACCATGTATGAGGACATCCGGATTGCCGGTCGGGAACTGGCAAAAGCGGTGATCGGCCATATCGATGGCCAGCCGCCAGAAACGCTGCAGAGCCTCAGCCAGCCCGAGTTCCAGCCGCCGATCACCCGCGGTTTGCGCGCCTAGGAACGGCTGAAAACAGCCCTCAAGTCTTGCTTGTGACGCAGAAACCTGCGACAGGCCGGGGCAACAATTGGGCGCGACTGCGCCCCGCTCCTCCCTTCAGGCTACCGCAGACATGATCCGTATCGAAAACATCAGCAAGCAGCTCAGCCACCGCATCCTTTTCATCGAAGCCTCCGCCGCCCTCAACCGCGGCGAAAAGGTCGGTCTCGTCGGTCCGAACGGCGCCGGCAAGTCCTCGCTCTTTCGCATGATCACCGGCGAGGAAATCCCGGACGAAGGCCAGGTCGCCGTCGATAAGGGCGTCACCATCGGCTACTTCAACCAGGACGTCGGCGAGATGTCCGGCAACAGCGCTGTTTCCGAAGTGATGAACGGCGCCGGACCGGTGAGCGAAGTCGCCGCCGAACTGCGCGAGCTCGAGGCCGCCATGGTCGATCCGGATCGCCTCGACGAGATGGACGCGATCATCGAGCGTTACGGCGAGGTGCAGGCGCGCTACGAGGAGCTCGACGGCTACGCGCTCGAAGGCCGCGCTCGCGAAGTGCTGGCGGGCCTGAGCTTTTCCCAGGAAATGATGGACGGTGACGTCGGCAAGCTCTCGGGCGGCTGGAAGATGCGCGTGGCGCTCGCCCGCATTCTGCTCATGCGCCCTGACGTGATGCTGCTCGACGAACCAAGCAACCATCTCGATCTCGAAAGCCTGATCTGGCTCGAAGACTTCCTGAAGAACTATGACGGCGCGCTGATGATGACCTCGCACGACCGCGAGTTCATGAACCGCATCATCACCAAGATCGTCGAGATCGACGGCGGTCAGCTCAATGCCTATTCGGGCGACTACGGCTTCTACGAGCAGCAGCGCGCCCAGAACGAGAAGCAGCAGCAGGCGCAGTTCGAGCGCCAGCAGGCGATGCTCGCCAAGGAAATCAAGTTCATCGAGCGCTTCAAGGCGCGCGCCTCGCACGCCTCCCAGGTGCAGAGCCGGGTGAAGAAGCTCGAAAAGATCGACAGGGTCGAGCCGCCGAAGCGCCGCCAGACCGTCGCCTTCGAATTCCGCCCGGCGCCGCGTTCCGGCGAAGACGTCATCAACATCAAGGGCGTGCACAAGAAATACGGCAGCCGCAGCATCTATGAAGGTCTCGACTTCATGGTGCGCCGTCGCGAGCGCTGGTGCATCATGGGCATCAACGGCGCCGGAAAGTCGACGCTCCTGAAGCTTGTCGCCGGCTCGACCGAGCCGGACGAAGGCAACGTCGCGCTCGGCGCCAGCGTCAAGATGGGCTACTTCGCCCAGCATGCGATGGACGTGCTCGATGGCGACCGCACGGTGCTGCAGCAGCTCGAAGACACCTTCCCGCAGGCCGGCCAGGCGCCGCTGCGCGCCCTTGCCGGCTGCTTCGGCTTTTCCGGCGACGATGTCGAGAAGAAGTGCCGGGTGCTTTCGGGCGGCGAGAAGGCGCGCCTCGTCATGGCGATCATGCTCTTCGACCCGCCGAACCTGCTCGTGCTCGACGAGCCGACCAACCACCTCGATCTCGACACCAAGGAAATGCTGATCAAGGCGCTCGCGGACTACGAAGGCACCATGCTCTTCGTGTCGCACGACCGCCACTTCCTCTCAGCCCTTTCCAACCGTGTGCTGGAGCTGACGCCCGAGGGCATCCATCAGTATGGCGGCGGTTACACGGAATATGTCGCGCGCACCGGCCAGGAAGCGCCGGGTCTTCGCAGCTGAGGCATAAAGCAAGCTGGGCGTCGCGCGCCGGCGCCCAGCATTTCGCAGTCACCGCCTTCCTCGGCGGGACCGAGGACCTGCAAGCAGAGCCCGAACGCACAACGCGACCCTGCTCTAAATCGGTACTGAAAAAACTAGGTTCTTGTGGCGCTGCCGTGGCAACGCCCACCGATCCTAACTTATCACGCCGTGAAATCGATGGGACTTTGGTCCGACTCTTGCCGCCAAAGGTCTGAGTGTCATTGCCGCGCCATGCACCGGTCACATATTGCACGGGCTGGGGCGCCATCGCAGCAAACAAAAAGCTGCCAATCACTTTGAGACAGGTGATGTTCGGCATGACATCGAGAATTGCATGGAAAGACAGGCTGACCGACCGCGCGTGGGGCTTCCTGTCCA
Organism: Ensifer adhaerens; assembly: GCF_002007205.1. Lineage (GTDB taxonomy): Bacteria > Pseudomonadota > Alphaproteobacteria > Rhizobiales > Rhizobiaceae > Ensifer > Ensifer adhaerens_D. The sequence goes on along the minus strand of NZ_LAZS01000005.1, from coordinate 706,472 downwards.
ATCCCTTGACCATCGGCCTCTATCTTGCGTTCGCCATGCTTTGCGCCTTCGTCGGCAGCGCAACGACCGGTATCCCGGCCTATCTGCTCATGGCCATCGGCTTTCTGCTGGTGATCTTTGTCGATCCGCCAAAGAGGCTGGGCAAGCTGCGGCAACGGCGCCGCCGCTCGTCGCCGGCAAACACGGTTACGCCGTTCCCGCGTCGAACGGATGAGCGCGAAACGATGCGGGGTTCGCAGCACCCTGGCGAACGCAGCCGAACCCGCGACGGCCGTCGCGCTTCTCGGCGCTAGCCGCGCGCCCGCCAGGGGTCTTTGGGACAACTGGCGTCACGCGGTGCACAAGCCCCAGCCGGCAACAATCGGCACTTTCGGCCGTTTCCCGTCTGACGTACATTCAAAGGAACGGACGCATGACGTCCACGGTGCAGGCAAGCCATCAGCACAGATGGCGATGAAAGCGCGTGGGCACGATGAAGACCAAACACTTTGTGTTTCAGATCTTTCGCGCCGCCTTCACCGACAGGCTGGTGTTGATCATCGTTGTGCTGATGATTGCCTCGCTTTTCGCCGTCCTGCCGATCAAGTCCTGTTCCAATCCCAGCGCGTCAGGCGGCGGGTCAACCGCGGAACGATCGGCACTTGTCTCGGTGACAGGCTAGCATCCAGTCCGGGCATCACGATCCCCAAACGAAAACGGGGCGACCCGAAGGCCGCCCCGCATTGATCTGTTTACCCGAACGCTCAGGCGTTGAGGCCGCTGCCCCACGGGCCGTGGTGGCTGTCGGCGCCGTCGATGCGGTCGAAGCCATGGGCGCCGAAGAAGTCGCGCTGCGCCTGGATGACATTGGCCGTGCCGCGGCCGCGGCGGTAGCTGTCGAAGTAGCCAAGGGCCGAAGCGAGCGCCGGGACCGGCAGGCCGCCGAGAACCGCTGCCGAGACGACGCGGCGCAATGCCCCGTCGGTTTCCTTGACCATGCCGGCAAAGGCCGGCGTGACGATAAGGTTGGCGACGTCAGGCGCCTTGGTGAAGGCCGTGGTGATCTCGTCAAGGAACTGCGAGCGGATGATGCAGCCGGCGCGCCAGATCTTGGCAATGGTCGGCATCGGCAGGTTCCAGTTGAACTCCTTCGAGGCCGCCGACATCACGGCGAAGCCTTGCGCATAGGCGCCGATCTTGGCGGCAAGCAGCGCGCTTTCGAGATCCTTGATGAAGGCTGCCTTGTCGGCAACCTTGAACTCGCCGACTGCGGGAAGGCCGAGGATCTTCTCGGCCGCTTCGCGCTCGTCCTTCATCGAGGAAATGCTGCGCGCGGCAACCGCCGCCTCGATGCCGGTTGCCGGCACGCCCATGTTCTGCGCCTCGATCACCGACCATTTGCCGGTGCCCTTCTGGCCGGCCTTGTCGAGGATAAGGTCGACGATCGGCTTGCCGGTCAAAGGATCGGCCGCCTTCAGCACCTTCTCGGTGATCTCGATCAGGTAGGAATTGAGACGGCCCTTGTTCCAGGTGCCGAAGACTTCGCCGATCTCGGTCGCCGACATCTTCAGGCCGTCGCGCAGGATGCCGTAGATTTCGGCGATCATCTGCATGTCGGCATATTCGATGCCGTTGTGGATGGTCTTGACGAAGTGGCCGGCGCCGTTTTCGCCGAGCCAGGCGACGCAAGGCACGTTGTCATACTTGGCGGCGATCGAGGTCAGCACGGTCTCGACGCGCTTCCAGGACTCTTCCTTGCCGCCGACCATGATTGACGGACCGTGGCGCGCGCCTTCCTCACCGCCGGAAACACCCATGCCGATGAAGGTAAGCCCCGAATCCTTCAGCGCCTCGAAGCGGCGCATCGTGTCGCGGAAATTGGCGTTGCCGGCATCGATCATGATGTCGCCCTTGGCGAGATAGGGCTTCAGGATTTCCATCTGCTGGTCGACCGGCTCGCCGGCCTTGATCATGATGATGATCGGGCGCGGCGGGCGGATGGCGGCGACAAACTCTTCAATGGTGTCGCAGGGCACGATCTGGCCCTGGAGGTCGCCGGCCTCCGCGTAGAATTTGTGCGTCGCTTCGACGGTGCGGTTGAAGACCGCGATCTTGTTGCCTTTTTCAGCGATGTTGAGCGCCAGGTTCGAGCCCATGACGCCGAGACCGATTAGGCCGATTTCCGCCTGTGACACGTGATTGCCTCCATTGGACAGAAGTGCCGGGCGCGATCGGGATAAGCGCGTCAGAGCCGGCTCTTCGAATTGAACTTCGCCCCCTTGCGCAGGGCTCTCTCGAAGGCCCTGGCGCGAGAAGCGACGGCGGAGGTTGTTTTGGCATTCAAATCGATTAAGGACAAGCGATTACTGAGAAAATCACTTCTTTTCAGGCTTGCCGTCGCCATCGTCGAGAACCCGCCAGGAGGCGCCCTCAAGGTCCTCATACTGACCGCTTTTCAGCGCCCAGAGGAAGGCGACGAGGCCTATTCCGCCGAGAAACAGCGCGATGGGAATGAGATAGATCAGCGTATTCACGAGGCGCTCCCGACCGGCCGCAGGGCGGCAGGCGCCCGGCCGTCCGGCGCCGCCTCGGCAACATTGCCGGTCGCAGCGCGCAGACGCAAGGCATTGGCAACGACGATCACCGACGAGGTCGACATCGCGACCGCCGCGATCAGCGGCGTCGCATAGCCGAGGATCGCGATCGGCACGGCGATGACGTTGTAGCCGATCGCCAGGGCAAAGTTCTGGCGGATCAGCCGCCCGGCCCGGCGCGACGTATCGATCGCCATCGGCACGGCGTTCAGCCCCTGGTGCAGGAAGACGAAGTCTGCCGCCTGGCGGCCAACATCGGCGGCCGTTGCCGGCGCCATCGAGACGTGGGCTGCCCTGAGCGCCGGTGCGTCGTTGATGCCGTCGCCGACCATCAGCACCCGGTGCCTGCCCTCGGCCGCCACCGCGCATTCATCCACCTTGCCGCGCGGCGTCAGTTCCGCCTTGAAACGGTCGATGCCGGCCCGCTTGGCAAGGGCGGCGACGACCGGCGCCCGGTCGCCCGAAAGAATGCCCGTCGAAAGGCCGAGCCGTCCAAGCTCCTCGATGCTCTCGCGGGCGAACGGCCTGAGCCGGTCCTCGAAGCGGAAGCAGGCGAGTTCGCGGTCATCGAGCGACAGTATCACTTCCGACTGGCCGGTCGCCTCGCCGGCATCGCCGCAGGCAAAGGCGCGGCTGCCAAGCCGGTAGAGACCGGCTTGCGTCTGCGCTTCAATGCCGGCGCCGGGGATTTCGCGTATCTCGCCGGCAACAACCGGCGCAAGCCTTGCTGCATCATGTATGGCCATCGCCAGCGGATGGCGCGAATGAACGGCGAGCCCCGCCGCCGTCGCGAGGATCGATGGCTGAATGTCCCCGCCATTGACGAGCCGCGGCTCGCCGACCGTGAGTGTTCCGGTCTTGTCGAGCAGAACCGTATCGATCTCGGCAAGCCGCTCCATCGCCGAGCCGTCCTTGACCATGACGCCGTTCTGGAAGAGCCGCCCGGCGGCAATCACCTGCACGACCGGCACCGCAAGGCCGAGCGCGCAGGGGCAGGTGATGATCAGCACGGCCACCGCGACCAGCATCGCATGATGGAAGTCGCCATAGACGAACATCCAGCCGATGAAGCTGAGCAGAGCCAGCAGATGCACCGCCGGCGAATAATATTGCGCCGCGCGGTCGGCGATGCGGCGATAGCGCGCCCTGCCCCCTTCGGCGGCCTCCATCAATCCCATGATCTCGGCAAGCAGCGAGTCGCGCGCCGCAGCCGTCGCCTCGATCGTCAGCGGTCCGGTGAGATTCAGCGTGCCGGCCTCGACGGTGTCGCCGACCTTGATCGGTCCCGGCGCGCTCTCGCCATTGACGATCGAACGGTCGAGATCGCTGGTACCCATGAGGATGCGGCCATCGACTGGGATACGCTCTCCGGCTGATATCGCCAGCTTTTCGCCGGGCTTGATTTCGTCGACCGGGCGGTACTCACGGCCACCCTCCGCGTCGAGCACCATGGCGCCGCGCGGCGAAAGTCTTGCCAGGCTGCTGATCGCCGAACGGGCGCGGCCGCGCATCATATGATCGAGCGTGCGGCCGATCAAAAGGAAGAACAGCAGCATCACCGTGCCGTCGAACCAGGCATGGGTGCCGTGGGTGATCGTCTCATAAAGCGAGATCGAGAAGGAAAGCGTGATCGCGAGCGCAATCGGCACATCCATGTTGGTGCGGCCGTGCTTCAGCGCGTTCCAGGCCGACGCATAGAAGAAACGTCCTGCATAGATCAGCGTCGGGGCGGCAATCAGCGCCGAGATCCAGTGAAAGAGATCGCGGGTCGCAGCTTCCGCCCCCGACCAGACGGAGACCGAGAGCAGCATGATGTTGGCCGAGGCGAAACCGGAGACGGCAACGGCGCGCACCAGCTTCTTCAGCGTCTGGTCGCCGTCTTCCTCGCCCGGCGCGAAAAGGTGGGTCTCGTAGCCCCGCGAACGGATGGCCCGCGCCAGTTCGCGCGGATCGGTGCGGGCGCCATTTACCTCTTCCTTCCAGACGATCGACACGCGCCGCGAGGAAAGGTTCACACGCGCCCGATCAACCTCCGGCCGTGTCTTCAAGGCGCCCTCGATCGTGCTGATGCAGGCGCCGCAATGCACGCCGGGGACGCTGAGGTCCGTCTGGCGCAGGCCGCCGCCGAGCGACCGGCTCATCAGCCAGAGCTCTTCCGTGGTCGGCAGCCCCTGCCCGGCCCTGTCTATCTTCAGAGCCATCTCGGTTCCGGGGGCGCAGCAGCTCATTGGGCGGCTCCCGGCACGATGAAGCGGATCGCCTGGCGGTAGACGACGGTGTCGCCCGAGGTCGCGGTGATGTCGGCGATCCACTGGCCGCGCTTCAGCGCGGTTGCGGCAACGAAGACGCCCTCGCCCTGATGTGCCATCTCGACCGTGACGTCCTCATGCTCCTCGACCGGGCGCTTCAGCACAGCCACCACCTTGTCGGCGGTCATCTCGGGATTGCCCTGACGGGTCAGCGTGTAGCGAAGCGCCCCTTTCCCGACGACGAGCTTGCCGTCGAGCCCGCTTGCGACAAAGGCCTTCGCTTCCTTCACCTTGCCGTTGAACTGCTGGCTGGCGACATAGGTGTTCTGCACCACCAGCCCGCTCCAGCTATGGCTGGCATTCCAGGCCATGATCAGATTGACGGTGATGATCGTGCCGAAGAACAGCACCATGACGCCAAGCATGTGCCAGCCGGTGAAGGGCCGTGGCGCCTTTGCCTGTTTCGCCCCTGCCTGATTCATTGTCATTTGGCGGCTCCCGGGCTGTTGAAGTTGGCCTTGTAGACATCACGCTCGTGGCTCGAGGGATCCTCGACAATCAGGCTGAAACCGTCAGCCGCTTCGGAGAGCTTATCCTTCGGCAGCGTCACGAACACCTTCACCGCCGTCACCTTGTCCGGATCTACGCCGATGGCAAAGGTTCGGCCGTCGCCCGGCGCCTGGCCGGCAATGCGCATCGTTGCCGAGGACATGCCGTCGATTGCGAGCGTGATCGTGCGCTGTTCAGGGATCATGTTCAAGAGCTTGACCATGTAGCCGTTGCGCACCGAACCGTCGGATTCGAGGACGAATTGCGGGTTGCGGTCGTGCAGCACGTTGAGCTCCAGCCGGTCGCGCGCAAGCAGCGCATAGATGAGACCGATGCCGACCAGCGTCCAGACGCCGAGATAGAGAAGCACGCGCGGCCGGAAGACGATCTTCCAGTTGAAGTGACGCACCTTGTCGGCGAAGGTGCCGTCTTCCTTGCGCACCCGGGAAGGCTCGATCGCCACCGTGCCGCCATTGGTCGCGAGCGCCATGTTGGCAGCGTAGTCGTTGAGCGTCGCATAGGAGATCAGCCCGCGCTCGCGGCCAATCTTGTCCATGACGCCGTCACAGGCGTCGATGCAGAGCGCGCAGGTGATGCATTCGAGCTGCTGGCCGTCGCGAATGTCGATGCCCATCGGACAGACGACGACGCAGGCGTTGCAATCGACGCAATCGCCGACCGCCTCCCCGGCAGCGACGGCCTTTTTCTGGTGGCGCGAGCGCGGCTCGCCGCGCCAGTCGTTATAGGTCACGACCAGCGAGTTTTCGTCGAGCATCGCCGCCTGGATGCGTGGCCACGGGCACATATAGGTGCAGACCTGCTCGCGCATCAGTCCGCCGAAAACATAGGTCGTCGCCGTGAGGATAGCGACGGTCATGTAGGCGACCATGGGCGCTTCCAGCGAAACGAAGCTTTTCAAAAGCGTCGGCGCATCGGCGAAATAGAAGATCCAGGCACCGCCGGTGGCGATGCCGATCATGATCCAGATCGAGTGCTTCGACACCCGCTTGATCACCTTGTCGAACGTCCACGGCCCGGCATCGAGCTTCATGCGGGCATTGCGGTCGCCTTCGATGTAGCGTTCGACCACCAGGAAGAGATCGACCCAGACCGTCTGCGGACAGGTATAGCCGCACCAGGCGCGGCCGACGGCCGAAGTCACAAGGAACAGGCCGAAACCGGCCATGACGAGCAGGCCTGCGACGAAGAAGAATTCCTGCGGCCAGATCTCGATGAAGAAGAAATAGAAGCGCCGGGCGGCGATATCGACGAGCACCGCCTGGTCCGGTGCATGCTCGCCGCGATCCCAGCGGATCCAGGGCGTCAGGTAATAGATCCCGAGCGTCACCAGCATCACCAGCCACTTGAACTGGCGGAACCGTCCCTCGGCGCGCTTCGGGAAGATCTTCTTGCGTTTTTCGTAAAGCGGCTTGCGCACGTGCGCCGCATTGACCGGCTCGGCCTCGTGACGTTCGACGGAGGCTGGATTTGCGGCGGATTGAGGGCTCATTTGTGGGAAATCCCCGGATATGTCATGTATTGCACCAGCTTTTGCCTGATTTGGCGGCCGAAAACGTTGATCTGTGTCAAGTTTGCGGGCTAAAGCGCCAGCATGCGGCGAAAGGTCCAGGCGCTCGAAAGAGACACCAGGCTCAAAAGTAGTAAACGGCCTTTCCCATCCGATCCGCACCGCGGTTCGCCACATCACCACACCTTGCAATACCAATGAGGAACCGCATGGACACGATCATCGGCTTTCTGAACACGATCTTTTGGGGCTACGTGCTGATCTACGGCCTGCTCGCCGTCGGCATCTACTTCACCCTGCGCCTCGGCTTTCCGCAGATCGTGCATTTCGGCGAGATGTTCCGGGTCTTGAGCAGCGGCGGCTCGAAGGATGCGGCCGGTATCAGCCCGTTCCAGGCGCTGACCGTCAGCCTCGCCTCGCGCGTCGGCACCGGCAACCTCGCCGGCGTTGCCGTTGCGCTCTATCTCGGTGGTCCCGGTGCCACCTTCTGGATGTGGATGGTGGCGCTCGTCGGCATGGCGACGGCTTATGCGGAAAGCGCGCTGGCGCAGCTCTACAAGGTGCGCAACGAAAACGGTCAATATCGCGGCGGTCCCGCGTTCTACATCGCCCGCGGTCTCAACGCGCCCTGGGCGGCGACGATCTTCTCCGTCTGCCTGATCCTCTCCTTCGGCCTCGTCTTCAACGCCGTGCAGGCCAATTCCATCGCGGACGCCGTCCAGGGTGCGTTCGGTGTGCCCAAGATCGCCGTCGGTATCGCGGTTGCGACCATCTCCGGCATCGTCATCTTCGGCGGCATCCGCCAGATCGCCCGCGTCGCCGAAATCGTCGTGCCCTTTATGGCGATCGCCTATCTCCTGACCGCGATCTACGTGCTCGTCGTCAACGCGTCGATCGTGCCGAGCGTGCTGTGGACGATCATCTCCAGCGCCTTTGGCCTGCAGGAAGCGGCAGGCGGTGTCGCCGGCGGCGTCACGGCCGCGATGATGAACGGCGTCAAGCGCGGCCTCTTTTCCAACGAAGCCGGCATGGGTTCGGCCCCGAACATCGCGGCCGTCGCAACGCCGGTGCCGCACCATCCGGCGTCGCAAGGCTTCGTGCAGTCGCTTGGCGTCTTCATCGACACCATCCTGATCTGCACCGCGACCTCGGTCATGATCCTGCTGTCGGGCACCCTGGAGCCGGGCTCCGGCGTGACCGGCACGCAGCTGACGCAAGCGGCCATGAACGTGCATATCGGCTGGGCCGGCAGCTACTTCATCGCGATCGCGATCTTCTTCTTCGCCTTCACCTCGATCATCGGCAACTATTCCTATGCGGAGAACGCACTGACCTATCTCGGCGGCGCCAATCGCCTCGGCGTTCTGGTCATGCGCTCAGCCGTGCTCGTCATGGTCGTCTGGGGCGCGTCCGAAAGCATCACCACCGTGTTCGACGCGGCCGATGCTTCCATGGGCCTGATGGCGACGATCAACCTCATTGCCATCGTGCTCCTCTCCGGTACCATTGCCAAACTGACGAAAGACTATTTCGCCCAGCGCCGGCAGGGTGTCGACCCCGTGTTCCATGCGGCCGACTATCCCGAACTGCAGGGCCAGATCGACGGCGAGATCTGGAGACGCGAAGAGGCGATCGGCACGGACCGAAGCGTGGAGGACAAGGCATGGACGGCTCCCGCGGGCCGCTGAGACCGACAGAGCCGGCATTGGCAGAACCGACATTGGCAAGGCCGAGATTGGCAAAGCCGATACTGGCCAAGCAGCGCGGCATCTATCGCGAGCGTGCCGCACCCCAGGTTCTTGGCCGCCACGTCGAATGCCTCTGGCGCCACCAATTGCCGAAGGGGCCGACCGCACCCATCGCGGTCGTGCCCGACGGCTGCGTCGACATCCTCTGGTCGACGCACGGCCTCGTCGTTGCCGGGCCCGACCGGGTCGCCGCCTTCCCCGTCATCGCTCCCGGCACTGACATCATCGGCCTGCGCTTCCGCCCGGGTGTCGCCGCGTCGTTCCTGCGAACATCGCTTTCTGAGATCGTGGGCGAGGTTGTCCCGCTCGACGCCTTCTGGGGGCCTGCCGCGCGCGAACTCGAAACGAGGATGCAGGACGGAGCCGATGCGGACCGCCGCGCGGACGTGCTGGCGGAGGCGGTGCTGCGGTGCCTGCCGGCCGCTTCTCCGCCATCAGGCGATATCGTCGCCACCCTCGCCCATCTGCGGCACGGCCATCAATCGACCGACAACCCCATCCGCGCATTGGCGGCAGCCACCGGCACAAGCGAACGAACGCTAAGGCGCCGCTGCCACGAGCATTTCGGCTATGGCGCCAAGACGCTCGATCGCATCCTGCGCCTGCAGCGTTTCCTTGGAGCATGCCGAAAGGAGCCCTCCGCCGCGCTCGGTCAGCTCGCGCTCGATGCCGACTATGCCGACCAGGCGCATCTGTCGCGCGAGGCCAGGCAGCTGACCTCGCTCTCCCCAGCCGAAATCCGCCGCCAGCTCAGTGGCAACCGGAAGGCGGCCTGACTGGCCGTTTCGTTCAAGACCGGTCGGGCGACCCGTGCTACTCCGTCATGCAGGAGAACAAAGCATGGCAACACTTGAGGCAAAGATCGTTCACATCACCATCGACCGCGACTGGCGCGAGGTCTATGCCTTCATGGCAAGCCCCGAAAACATGCCGCGCTGGGCCTCCGGCCTCTCGTCCGGCCTGACGCGCGAGGGCGATCACTGGCTGGCCCCGGGACCACTCGGCAACGCCCGCGTGCGTTTCGCGCCCGTCAACGACTTCGGCGTCGCCGATCACCTCGTCACGCTCGAAGACGGCACCGAAGTCCACAATGCGTTGCGGGTCGTGCCGAACGGCGACGGTGCGGAGGTGATGTTCACGCTGCTGCGCCAGCCAGGCATGAGTGCGGAACAATTTGCCGGCGACGCCGGTTGGGTGACGAAGGATCTCGCCACCTTGAAATCGATCATGGAATCCGGAGAAGACAGGTAGAAAAATGGGTAACAAGGGCAACGACAGCCGCATCGACTATGTCGAATTCAACGTCTCCGACATCGCCGTCACCAAGGCCTTCTACGGCAGCGCCTTCGGCTGGACCTTTACCGACTACGGCCCGGAATATTGCGAATTCCAGGACGGCCGGCTGACCGGCGGCTTTACCACCACCGGCCCCGTCGGCAGCGGCGGACCGCTGATCATCCTCTATGCCGACAAGCTCGAGGATATGCTCGCCCGCGTCGAAAAGGCCGGCGGCAAGATCGTCAAACCGATCTTCACCTTCCCCGGCGGCCGCCGCTTCCATTTCTCCGATCCGGATGGCTACGAACTGGCGGTGTGGTCGGCGCAGTAAATTGCCGGGAGGGTCAGGCCTGGAGGGTGGTGGCCCTACAACCGCACCGCTTCCCTGTGGACACGCCCTCCCGCTTTACGCCGGGTTAATCTCTACACGTCAGAATTGCGCGCGAAACAAGAAGGGCGCGAAAGCATGGCCGGCACGCACGATTTCCTGAAGAACTCCGTCATCATCGGCGCCCATCCCGATGACGAACTGCTGTGGTTCACCTCGATCCTCCGAGAAGTCGATGAGGTGATCATCCTTTACCGCGACATCTGGTCGGAACCGCAGATGGGCGACGCGCGCGCCGCTGCAATCAACGCCTATCCGCGCGGCAATGTGCGCTTCCTTGAAATGGAGGAAACCGGCTCCTTCGATTGCGCCGACTGGACGAACCCGAAGACCGGCCCCTTCGGCATGGAGTTCGGCACCGAAGGCACGCGCCGCGAGGCCAAGCGCATCGTCAAGAAATCGCTGTCGCAGATCATGCCCGGCAGCTTCCGCCACTCGACCCGGCCGATTGCCCAGGCTTACCGCGACAATTACGAGACGCTCTATCGCGCGCTGCTGCCGCGGCTCAAACCGGACATGAACGTCTTCACCCACAATCCCTGGGGCGAATACGGCCATGAGGACCACGTGCAGGTCTTCCGCGTGCTCGACCGGCTGCGCGACGAGATCGGCTTCAAGCTCTGGATGTCCAACTATTGCACCGAGCGCTCGATGCCGCTCGCCATGCAATATTTCAGCCGCAAGCCGCAGGATTACGTCCGCCTGCCCGCGGACAAGGGCTTTGCCGAGCAAGTCGCCAACATCTATCGCCAGCACGGCTGCTGGACCTGGCGCGACGACTGGGTCTGGTTCGACGACGAATGCTTCATGGAAGCGCCGCGCAGTAAACCCGAAGGCGGCGGCTTTCATCTCCTGCCGATGAACCTCTTCAACTTCGGCACCGTGGTGCGGAGGCCGGTCAACACGCCGCTGCTTCTCGGCACCGCGCTCTCAAGCGTCGTGGTCGGCGCAACGATCGCGGCGGCTCTCGAATAAACGAAGTGCAAGAGGACCGTGCTTTGCCCGCCGCTTCGGCGGTGCCTTCAGATGGGGGTCAGCTCAGCGAAGTAGACCACCATGCGCAAATGCCGGTGCTCGTCCACCACCAGCGTCTCATGACGGAAACTCAGGCGCTTGGCCGCGGCATCGATCAGGGAACCGATCCCGCGCCGGGCCTCGTCACCGCCAGGGGCTGCCCACCAGCGCCTGAAATCGGCCGACAGGTCCTTCAGGCTTTCAACCAGGGCCAGCATCGACGGATCATCCGGGGCCACGGCAAAATCGTAGCGGAACTGGGCAAGCAGCTTCGGCGCGTCCTCGCGCCACGCGGGCATGCGCCGTCGCATCTCGGGATCGGCAAACACCATCTGCAGGATGTTGCCAAGCTCCGGCTGCCGGGCGCTAAAGCCGAACAGAGCGTCTGCCGCAGCGTTCCAGGCAACGACATCCCAGCGCAGGTTGATCACATAGGCCGGCCGTGTGGTCAGTTCATGCAGCAGCTGCTGGATCAGCGGCGAGACCGAGACGCGATGATGCGCCTCCGGCGGCGGCGGCCGCTTGTGGGCAAGCAGGAACAGATGGCTGCATTCGGCGTCGTCGAGCCGCAGCGCCCGCGCCACATTCAGCAGGAACGCCTCCGACACTTTGATGTCGCGCCCCTGCTCGAACCACGTGTACCAGGTGAGCCCGACACCGGCGAGCGCTGCCACCTCCTCCCGCCTGAGGCCCGGGGTGCGCCGCCGCCCGGTGAAGGCAAGGCCGGCATCGGCCGGCGTCAGCTTCGCCCTGTGTCTCGTCAAAAACTCCGACAGCTCGTTCTTGCTTCGCTCAAGACTTCGTTCGTTCACGCTATTGCTCTGAGTAATAGGATAACTACTTAAATTGTAACAGGATGATTATGCCCTGAAGATGTGGTCTCCGCAACCAGCCCAAGCGAAGACGGAGGCCACTTTTGACAATTCTCAGCGACCGACCATCCCACCTCACCGACCATGCCGATCCCGGTGAAACGCGCGCGGGCCTGCGAGAATGGGCCGGGCTCGCCCTGCTCGCGCTCCCCACCATCCTGCTCGGGCTCGACCTGACGCTGCTGCATCTCGCTTTGCCGGCGCTCGCGGCGGATCTGAAGCCCACCAGCACCCAGGCGCTCTGGATCGTCGATGCCTACGGCTTCATGATCGCCGGCTTTCTGATCACCATGGGAACGCTCGGCGATCGCATCGGTCGCCGCAAGCTCCTGATGCTGGGCGCGGCCGCCTTCGGTGTCGCCTCGGTGCTTTCGGCCTATTCCACCAGCGCCACCATGCTGATCGTCGCGCGCGCAGCCCTCGGCGTTGCCGGCGCAACGCTGATGCCGCCGACCCTGGCGCTGATCAGCAACATGTTCCTGAACCCGCACCAGCGCGCGCTTGCGATCGGCGTCTGGGCCACCATGTTCGCGCTCGGCATGGCCGCGGGGCCGATCGTCGGCGGCATCCTGCTCGAACGCTATTGGTGGGGTGCTGCCTTCCTCGTCGCACTGCCGATCGTCGGGCTGCTGCTGATCGTCGCGCCGCTGCTGCTGCCGGAATACCGTGCCCCGCAATCGGACCGGCTGGACATGGCCAGTGTGGCGCTGTCGCTGGCGGGGCTGCTGCCCATCGTCTACGGCATCAAGCAGATCGCCAAGGATGGCATCGGGCTCGGCGCCATGCTCGGCCTTGCCGTCGGTCTGGTTGCCACGCTCCTCTTCATCCGGCGCCAGCGCCGGCTGCGAAGCCCGCTCATCGACCTCGACCTCTTTTCCGACCGCGCTTTCCGCACCGCGCTGCTGATCCTCCTGATCGGCCTGACGGCTGTCGGCGGCACGATGCTGCTCGTCACCCAGTATCTGCAACTTGTCGTCGGGCTTTCTCCGCTGTCGGCGGGCCTCAGAATGGGCCCCTCGGCGCTCGCCATGCTTTTGGCCGGCATCACCGCACCGCTCATCGCCAGGCGCTTCGGCCCCGGCCCCGTGATCGCGGCGGCGCTGGCGCTCTCCGTGGTCGGCTACCTCCTGCTCGCCCAGCTCGGCCATACGCCATACGGGGTCGGGCTGGTAACCGCCGCATTTGCGCTCGTCTATCTCGGCCTTGGAACCATTGCCGCGCTTGGCACCGATCTCGTCGTCAGTGCAGCGCCCGCCGAAAAGGCCGGATCGGCCTCGGCCCTCTCCGAGGTGGTGCAGGAACTCGGCCTTGCCGTCGGCATCGCCACGCTTGGCAGCCTGACGACGGCGGTCTATCGCGCCGAGATGGCCGGGCAGACGGAGGCTGCCGGCGAGGCCGGGCACAGACTGTCGGACAGCCTCGCCGGCGCCGTATCCGTCGCGGCCGAGCTGCCGGCGGGAATGCTGGAGCAAGCCCAGGCCGCCTTCATGACCGGCTTCAACGCAGCCGCCGCCGTTTGCGCCGTCGCCATCGCGATCATGGCGACGCTGGCAGCGGTGGCATTACGGAAGCCTGGCTCCGGCAAGGCTGCGAAATCGTGAGAGAAATGCCTGTCCGCCGGTGCTTCCTTGACGGCTCCTCCCCTTGCCATCGCCGGCCAGCGGCACAGCCATCCGTCAACGACAAAGGCCGCATCCTGCGACGCGGCCTTCTTGATTGCATGGAATAGAGCTGCCCCTCACTGTCCTGCCGGACATCTCTCCCCGCCTGGCGGGGAGAGAGACGCTGGACGCACCCTTCCGGCCGGCATCAAGCTTGAAAAGACTGAGTGGCTTGGCCCCCTTAAGAACGTCGTAGGCGACTCCATCGCCAACGTCTTGGATCTGGCGAGGCCGGTGCGGTCTGCGCCCTTCTCCCCGCTTGGCGGGGAGAAGGTGCCGGCAGGCGGATGAGGGGCAGCCCCCTCACCGCGCGGAGGGGCAGCCTCAACCGCAATGCCGATGAGCCCTACTCGCCCCCACCCAGCGAATGCACGAAGATGGCGAGCTGCTTGACGGTGGTGTCGCCGAGGCGCGGCAGCCAGGCGGGCATGACGCCGTGCTTCGGCGCCTTCATCTGGGCGACGATCGCCTGTTCGCTCGAGCCGTTCAGCCACAGCGCATCGGCTAGGTTGGGCGCGCCGAACTCGCGGTTGCCCTTGGCATCGGCGCCGTGACACGAGGCACAGTTGGCCTCGAACACTGCCTTGCCCGGCTCCACGAGAGCGGCATCCGAAGGCGTGCCGGTGAGGCTGACGACGTAAGCCGCCGTCTGCTTGATCTCTTCCGGCTGCAGGATCTCCGCGAAAGACGGCATTTCCGAAACGCGGGTGTCGTCATCGCCGTTGTAGCGGATGCCGTGGGCGATCGTCTGGTAGATTTCCTCGGGCTTGCCGCCCCAGAGCCAGTCGTCGTCGTTGAGGTTCGGGAAGCCGGCAGAACCGGCCGCACCCGAGCCGTGGCACTGGGCGCAGTTGACCTTGAAGGCCGAGGCGCCGCCCGAAACGGCAAAGTGCTGCAGCTGAGGATCGGCCATGATGTCGGCGAGCGAGCTCGACGCGATCTTCTCGAGGTTGCCGGCCTGCGCCGCCTTGGCGCTGGCAAGCTCCGCACTGACCTCGGAGCGGCTCGAATAGCCGAGCACGCCCTTGGTCGCGTCGGTCAGAAGCGGCACCGCCGGATAGACGATCATGTAGCCGACCGCCCAGACGATGGTCGCGTAGAAGGTATAGACCCACCAGCGCGGCATCGGGTTGTTCAGCTCGCGGATACCGTCCCATTCGTGGCCGGTGGTCTCGACGCCGCTGATTTCGTCGACGTGTTTGTCCGCCATTCTATTAATCCTCCTTCAGGGGGATGGCTGCGGCATCATCGGCCGCCTTCTTGGCGCCGGGCCGGAAGATGAAGGCGACGACGCCGAGGAAGAAGAGCGTCATCGCAAGAAGCGCCCAGCTATCGGCGAACTGGCGCATGGCCGTGTAGGTTTCCATGTGCTGATCTCCTTAGCGATAACCGGTGGTGTCGTCGTAGGTGGAGAAGTCGACCAGCGTGCCGAGCATCTGCAGATAGGCGACAAGCGCGTCCATCTCCGTCAGCTTCTGCGGATCGCCGTCGAAATCGCCGAGCTTGGCCTTCGGATAGCGGCCCTCGACGCCTGATGTGTCGGCGTTCGGGTCTGCCTGCGCCTTGATGTCGGCAAGCGCGTTGTCGATCATCTCGTCCGTATAGGGAACGCCGACAGCCTTGTTCGCCTTCAGGTTCGCGCCGATGTTGTTCACGTCGAGCGGCGTCGCCTTGAGGAAGGCGTAGCTCGGCATCACCGATTCCGGCACCACCGAGCGCGGCTCGATCATGTGCTGCACGTGCCACTCGTTGGAGTAGCGGTCGCCGACGCGGGCGAGATCCGGCCCGGTGCGCTTGGAGCCCCACTGGAACGGATGGTCGTACATGGATTCCGCCGCCAGCGAATAGTGACCGTAGCGCTCCACTTCGTCGCGGAACGGACGGATCATCTGGCTGTGACAGACATAGCAGCCTTCACGCACGTAGATGTCGCGGCCGGCAAGCTCCAGCGGCGAATAGGGCCGCATGCCTTCCACCTTCTCGATGGTGTTTTCGAGATAGAACAGCGGCGCGATTTCCACGATGCCGCCGACGGAGACGACGAGCAGCGAGCCGACGAGCAGCAGTGTCGCATTGCGTTCGAGTGTCGCGTGTTTGTCGAGAATGGACATTCTCTATGCCCTCCTATTCCGCAGCCTTGAGCGCGGGCGTCGCACCGAAGATCGGGGCTTCATCGCGCACGCGGCCGAGGATGGTCATGGTTACGTTGAAGGCCATGAGCAGCGCTCCGGCGAGGAAGAGTGCGCCGCCAAGGGCACGCAGCACGTAGTAGGGAACCATGGCCGCGACCGATTCCGCGAAGGAATAGACGAGGAAGCCCTGGTCGTCGTATTCGCGCCACATCAGGCCCTGCTGGATGCCGGCGACCCACATGACCGCCGCGTAGACGACGATGCCGAGGGTGGCGAGCCAGAAGTGCCAGTTGACCATGCGCACGCTGTAGAGGCGCTCGCGGTTCCACAGCTTCGGAACGAGATAGTAGATCGCGCCGAAGGTGATGAGGCCGTTCCAGCCGAGCGCACCCGAATGCACGTGGCCGATGGTCCAGTCAGTGTAGTGGCTGAGCGAGTTGACCGTCTTGATCGACATCATCGGACCTTCGAAGGTCGCCATGCCGTAGAAGGCGACGGCCATCACCATCATGCGGATGATCGGGTCGGTACGGATCTTGTCCCAGGCGCCCGAAAGCGTCATCAGGCCGTTGATCATGCCGCCCCAGGAGGGCATCCAGAGCATGACCGAGAACACCATGCCGAGCGTCTGCGCCCAGTCGGGCAGCGCGGTATAGTGCAGGTGGTGCGGGCCTGCCCAGATGTACATGAAGATCAGCGACCAGAAGTGGATGATCGACAGGCGGTAGGAATAGACAGGGCGGTTGGCCTGCTTCGGGATGAAGTAATACATCATGCCTAGGAAGCCGGCCGTCAGGAAGAAGCCGACGGCGTTATGCCCGTACCACCATTGCGTCAGCGCGTCCTGCACGCCGGCAAAGGCCGAGTAGCTCTTGGACCCCAGGAAGGAGACCGGAACCGCCAGGTTGTTGACGATGTGCAGCATCGCGATCGTGACGATGAAGGCGAGGTAGAACCAGTTGGCCACATAGATATGCGGCTCCTTGCGCACGAGCAGCGTGCCGAGGAAGACCGCGAGATAGGCGACCCAGACGATCGTCAGCCACAGGTCGACATACCATTCCGGCTCCGCATATTCCTTCGACTGGGTGATGCCGAGCAGGTAGCCGGTGGCGGCCATGATGATGAAGAGCTGGTAGCCCCAGAACACGAACCAGCCGAGATTGCCTCCGAAGAGGCGGGCACGGCTGGTGCGCTGAACAATGTAGAAGGACGTTGCTATCAGCGCGTTACCGCCGAAGGCGAAGATGACCGCCGAGGTGTGCAGCGGCCGCATGCGGCCGAAGTTGAACCAGGGCTCGATGTTGAGGTCCGGGAAGGCAAGCTGGAGCGCAACCACGACGCCGACGAGAAAGCCGACAACGCCCCAGAAGACGGTGGCGATCACGCCGTACTTGACCACCTCGTCGAAGTATTCCGACTGGGGTGGCGGCGGTGATGCCCTGCCCGCGGAAGCCGGGCTGAACTCGATGCGGCGCATCAGCATGACGGTGCCGGCAAGAAGCACGAAGAACAGCACCCACATATGGGCTTCGAAGTGCCGGTCCTGTGCAAACCCGGCGCCAATAAGCGCCAGGAAAGCACCGACCCCGAGCAGGATCATCTCGAATGTGTATTTCATGGTTGGGTCCCCAACTTGGTCCGAACGCACGCGACAACACCCCGAAACGAGGGGTGTCACCGCAGCTTGCCGGAAAGTGTCAGAATCGGGGCGGTCTGGCCTTGATTCAGATCAAGGCTCACCCACCTCGTTTGGATCATCCTCGGCAAACAATAGGGAGCGCCGTGGGAGCTGGCGTCTGAAGCCGATGAAAAAGACTTTTGAAGAGGGACGGATCCGCAGCCGGCTGGATGCAGCCCCCCGGCAGCCGCCGGTGGCCGAGCCATTTGCCTGGCTTGCCCGCGCCCATGAGGAGCAACTGGCGCTTTGTAATTGCCTGGAGGAGATCGCCGACAGCCTGCCGGCGGAAATCGACCGGCAGAAATGCGTCTATGCCGCCAGGGTTCTGGAGCCGCTGATCCGCGAGATGCATTCGGGTGAGGAAAACCTGGTCTTCCCCTGGATCGAACGCACCTACCGCGGAGATCCGACGCTTGGCGCCACGCTGGAGCGGCTGAAATACGAGCACTGCGAGGACGAGTGCTTCGCCGAGGAACTTACGGAAATGCTGGAGCGGCTGGGCGCTGCCGACGAGACGGTGAATGCCGAGACCGCCGGCTACATGCTGCGCGGCTTCTTCACGAGCCTCAGGCGGCACGTCGGCTTCGAGCAGGAATGTCTTCGCAGCATCACCGCGCCGGCTGGTTAACAGGCGCGTCCGCAGTGACGGCCCGACGAGAGTTGGCTGCCGATGTGCCGCGATCGTCGGATGATTGAACCGACGCCATTGGGCGTCAGATCATGCTTCGCTCCGCATCTTCCCGTCGTGATCGTCCCAATCGCTGCGCCGCAACGTCGTGACGTGCTCGATCGTCTGCCTGCCATCAGCCATGCAGCGGCTGGCGACTTCAGCGACGCGCCGATACCCCAGCTTGCGCTGCATCGCCCAGGATTTTTCGTTGCCGTTGAAGTAACCGTTGACCAGCATTGTCAGGCCCAAATCGCGAAAGGCGAAACGGATCTTTGCCGCGAACGCTTCGCGTCCATAGCCGCGCCCCTGATAGAGATTGGCTATCCAGATTCCGCCCCCGCCTGTCCCGGCTTGCCAGTCAATCTTGTTGAGGCTGACCCCGCCGATCAGCAGTCGCTCGGATCTGAGCTCGACCGCAAATTCGTAGGCGGCCGGCCGAGTGCTCGCGTTAGAAATCTCCCGGCACCGACTGACCCAATCCTCGGCATGTGAAGTCGAATAGGGGTGAGGAACGAAGGCGAGCCATTTTGCGAGCTCGAAATCGTTCAAACCGAGCGTGAGGTGTTCGATGTCCTTCTCACTCCAGGGACGGAGGATAAGGCGCGGCGTTTCTATTCTGATCCCCACGACGCTGCGGCTCCTTCAATCGGCCCTGTGCTGAAGAGTGTTCAC
The DNA here is from genome assembly GCF_002007205.1 of Ensifer adhaerens. Taxonomy (GTDB): domain Bacteria; phylum Pseudomonadota; class Alphaproteobacteria; order Rhizobiales; family Rhizobiaceae; genus Ensifer; species Ensifer adhaerens_D. Next base: position 687,457 of record NZ_LAZS01000005.1, on the reverse strand, counting down.
GGCGCTCGATCCTGCGCAGGACCTGCTTGGGCGACGAGCCCCGCATCAGCGGCTGGCGCGCTTGGCTCCACCGCCGGGTCGAGTCCGAAGCAGGCAGAATTCAGGACAGCTGGGAACGACTAGGCCGCAATCGCGCGGCGGCGGTCCGCATGCTCCTGGATCACCAGGATGGCGCCGATGAGCTTGCCGGTGCTCGACATGCACGGCGTCAGCCGGCAGCGCACGACGACCGTGCGCGCGTCGACCGTCTTGGCGAAGGTGTAGTCCACCACCTCGCCGGCGAAACACCGGTCGAGATAGGATTTCACCCGAAGCTCGAACCGCTGGATGCCGATGAACTCGACGATATGCCGGCCGATCAGGTCCATCGGGCGGCTTTCCAGATGCTCGGCATTGCGCGGATTGGTGTAGAGGTAGCGGTAGTCGGGCGTGATCACCGCCAGCCGGTCCGGGAAGCTGTCGAGGATCGCCTCGTTGAGCAGTCCTTCATCCGCCCTGCCCTTGTTCGGCTGCGCCGGCAGGCGCTCCAATTGCAAATCTGACAGGTTCTCCGCGCCCGTCGCCGCGAAATAGCGGTTGATCAGCGATTGCAGCAGTTGCGAATGGCGCAGCACGCAGGAGATGTCGTCGGCTTCGACGCGCAGGATGTCGATCAGGAACTGGAACTGAAGCCGGGCGTCTTCGACGCTCACCGCCTTTTCGTCGTAGACGGATCTCAGGATCGGATCCAATTCGCGATCCAGAATCCCGATCAAATGCTCGTCTGCCGTCCGTACGGCATACTGCAGCTGCGAATATTTGAACCAGAACAGCTCAATCAGTGCGTTCAATTCGAAACCCCAATTCCCCACGGCAAAGCCGCTTCGATGCACTTACAATTCAGGCGCGGATGCTCAGGACACTGATCTGGTTCTTGACGTTTCCCCCACCGGTTCCGTTTGAAACCGCAGCGCTCAGGCCATCCAAAGCGCTTGCAGTCTCATTCGCACGCAACTGGTACAAGTTTACACTCATTGCGATAGCGTTCAACAGCAGAAAGAAAAACTTAACGTTTACGCACGTTTTCAAAGGGGAACCGGCACGGATGCCCGCCGTGCAGGGAAAAACGCAAAAGCCCGGCAGGTGCTGCCGGGCTTGCGGAAACGTCAGGCGGCCTTGCGCAGAACGCCAGCAGGCCCAGGGAAAGTACTGAAGAGAATCAGTCTTTCAGGTAGCGCTTGATGTGCCAGCGGTCGTGATACCAGAGCCATTGGCCCGGATATTCCCTGACCCAGCTTTCGACCTTGTCGTTCAGCACCTGCGCCGTGGCGGTGACGTCGACGCTGCCGTCGGCCTTGCGGGGGATGGCGATCGCCGGTTCGATCTCCAGCCGGAAACGGCCGCCCGGCAAGCGGATGCAGCGGGCCGGATAGACCTCGCAGTTGAACTGGCGGACGAGCTTGGCGAGCAGCGGGTTGGTCTGCACGTCCTGGCCGAAGAACTTGGTCTTCAGCCCCTTGCGGAACTTCTGGTCGACCAGCACGCCCACCCCCTGGCCGCGTTCCAGCTGGCGGGCAAGCGCAAAGGAGGAGCCGGCATGCGACGGCACGAGCTTGCCCATGCGTTCGGCGCGGAAGTTGAACACCTTTTCGGCCACATAAGGGTTGTTGGGCGGGCGGAACAGCACCGTCACGTCGAGACCGAAGGCGGAGCCGGCAACCGGCAGCATCTCGAAATTGCCGCTGTGCGCGGTAAAGACGATGAACGGGCGCGGGTTGTCGCGAAGCTCGAGGAACAAGGGAATGCCCGACACCTCGATACGGCCGGGCGTCGTGCGCTCCGGGTCGAAGTCGAAGAGACGGTCGAGAAACACGTATTCGGCCGCCATGCGGCCCATGTTGCCCCAGCTTTCGAGCGCGATCTCCTCGATCTCCGCCTCGCTCTTTTCCGGAAAAGCGTTGCGCAGATTGGTGAGGGTCAGCTTCTGCCGGCTGGTCTTGGGACCGATGAAGCGTAACGCGCGATCCATGAAGCTGATCGCGCCGTCGGCGGGAAACATCTTCAGGATCGTCAAAAGCAGAAACACGAACTGCGCAATCAGCCACTGGCGGAAACGATCCGCCGCCAGCACCAGCCGTGTGATCACCATGCGCACGTCGGATCAATCCATCTTCAGGATGATCTTGCCGAAGATCTGGCGCGATTCCATGCGCTCCAGCGCGCGGTCGATCTGATCGAGGCTGATTTCAGTGTCGATGACCGGATGCACCAGGCCGCGGGCCATCTTCTGCATGGCGTTCGCCATGTTCTCCATGCGGCAGCCGAAGGAGCCGAGCAGCTTCAACTGCTGCTGGAAGAGCATCATCAGGTTCATGTCGGTGGAAACACCCGAGGTGGAGCCGCAGGTGACGAGACGACCGCCGCGCTTCATGCAGAGCATCGAACCGGCCCAGGTGTCCTTGCCGACGTGCTCGAACACGACGTCGACGCCCTTCTTCTTGGTAAGCTTGCGCACCACGCCCTCGAAGCGGTCGGTGCGGTAGTTGATGACGTGATCGGCGCCAAGCGCCTTCGCCTTCTCGATCTTGTCGTCCGAGCCGACGGTGGTAATGACCGTGCAGCCGATCTTCTTGGCAAGCTGGATCGCCGCCGAGCCGATGCCAGAGCCGCCGGCATGGACGAGGATGGTTTCACCGGGCTCGAGCTTGGCATTGTCGAAAAGCATGTGCTCGACGGTACCGAAGGTGACCGGAGCCAGCGCTGCAGCAACCGCGTCGACGCCCGGAGGCGCCGGAACGAGCAGGCGCGCCGGCAGGTTGATCTTTTCCTGCGCGAAGCCGTCGAGGTGGAAGCCGTGCACGCCGCCGACATGTTCGCAGAGGTTGTCGCGACCTTCCTTGCACGGACGGCAGAGGCCGCAGGTGCGCGCGCCATAGATCGAGACGAGCTGGCCCGGAAGCACGCTCGAAACGCCGGGGCCAATGCTGTCGACCACGCCCGCCGCTTCCGCGCCGATCACGAGCGGCATCTTGCGCTTGGCAAAGGCCATGCCGCGCCAGCCCCAGACGTCGATATGGTTGAGCGCGACCGCCTTGACGCGCAGCGTCACCTCGCCGGGGCCCGGTGCTTCCGGTTCCGGAATGTCGGTGATTTCGAGCTTGCGGTCATCGAGCAGTTGCAGGGCGCGCATGGTTCTTCCTTTAAATGTTCAGATCGACAGGCGGCATATACACGTCTTGTGGGCGTGTCGCCATTCTACAGAGAGCGGCGCGTTACCCCCCTCTGCCCTGCCGGGCATCTCCCCCACAAGGAGGGAGATTGGATGTGGCACCCCCTCGCCCACCAACAAAGCTGCGAATGCAAGCCTTCCTATTGGAGCGGCCAGCCTGTCCGCGAGTCGATCTCCCCCTTGTGGGGGAGATGGCCGGCAGGCCAGAGGGGGGTATTTCGCTCCGCCTGACTTCCGGCTCAAGCCGGCTCGGCGGTCATCACCAGGCTGGCGTTCTGGCCGCCGAAGCCAAACGAATTCGACAGCACCGCAGTCACCTGCTGGCTGCGCTTCACGTTCGGCACCACGTCGAGCACGATCGCCGGATCCGGGTTCTGGTAGTTGATCGTCGGCGGCAGCGTGCCGGTCAGCATCGTCTGGATCGAGAACACCGCTTCGACCGCACCGGCGGCCGTCAGCGTGTGGCCGATCATCGACTTGTTGGACGAGACCGGGATCGACGGCAGGCGCTCGCCGAAGACCGCCGACATCGACAGATATTCCATCTTGTCGTTCTCCGGCGTCGAGGTGCCGTGGGCGTTGATGTAGCCGATGCCGGTTTCATCAATGCCGGCGTCGGCAAGCGCCGCGCGGATTGTCGCGATCGCCGGCCCACCATCCGGCGAGGAACGCGTGCGGTGGAAGAGATCGGCCTTTTCGCCGCAACCCTTCAGGATGCCGTAGACGCGGGCGCCGCGGGCAACGGCGGCTTCGAGCGATTCCAGCACCAGGGTCGCTGCACCTTCGGCGATGACGAAGCCGTCGCGGTCCTTGGTGAAGGGCTTGGAGGCCTTTTCCGGCGGATCGTTCTGGGTGGAAAGGGCCGAAAGCAGCGCGAAGCGGATCAGCGCCTCGGCGCTGACCGAACCGTCGGTCGCAACCGTCAGTGCACGATCTGTACGACCCTGGCGGATCGCCTCGACGCCGAGCTGGATCGCGGTGGCACCTGACGCACAGGCGGTAGACAGCGTCACCGGCAGGCCGCGCGTGCCGAAGCGATCGGCCAGGCGCTCGGAGATCGCGCCGAAGAGCACGGCCTCATGGAACCCAGGATCGGCCTTCTCGCGCATGGCGGCAAGGAAGCGATTGTAGGCGTCGCCCGGCTGGGTCGACGGCGGCGACCGGTCGGCCAGTTCGAAACGCGCGCTCCATTCCGGCTCGATCGGCGGGGCGGCGAGAAACAGCGGGCCGTTGAAATCACCGGAAAGGCCCGCCTGCGCCAGCGCTTCGAGCGTCGTTTCGCGCGCCATGGCATAGGAGCGCTCGACCGAATTGGCGGCCGGCACCTCGATGAAATCGACCATGCCTGAAATGCGCGTGTTCAGGCCTTCCGTCGGAAAGCGGGTGATCTTGCGGATGCCGGAGACGCCACCGGTCAGCGCCGCCCAGTTGTCTTCCAGGCCCTGGCCGAGCGACGTGATGACGCCCATGCCGGTAACGGCGACGATCGGACGACCGAGATGATCCTTGTAAGCGTTGCTCATCAATCGTTCCTCTTACTCGGCCGAAAGGACCGCGACGCCTTCGCCGCGTGAGTGACCGATCGTGGTCACGACCGCCGACCGGGCAGCAGCCGTCATCGGCTTTTCGAAGCTGGCATCGAAGGCGGGAACCTTGGCGCCGTGTCCGAGCGTAAGCGCGGCAAGCGCCAGGCCCGCTGGAAACTGCGCTTCGATGCTGTGGCCGACAAGTCCGCCATAGCCGCGCACCGGTGCGCCGGCAAGCTTTGCTTGCAGAAACGCCTTCTCGCTGGCGACGAGATCGTGAAAACCTGATGTGCCGGAAAAGACCACGGTCTGTGCCGGATCGAGCTTTTCCGCCGGCTTTGCGAGATCGACGAGGCGGGCTTCGAGCTTGCCGTCGGCGCGGCTGCCGCGGTCGCTTCCGATCGCGTCGATCGTCGCGTAGATGCGAGCGCCGCGGGCTTCGGCGTATTCACGGGATTCCAGCATCAGGAAGGCGCCGACCGATCCGGGGATCATGCCGCCGCCGTTTTCGCGGCTGCGCGACCAGATCGGGTGCCATTCGCCGATGGCCTGGCCCTGGATCGCCTCGATCATCAGCATGATGTCGAGACGCTCGGCCGAAAACGCGCCGCCGACCAGCGTGTGTGTCGATTGCCCCGCCTTGATGCGGAAGAACGCCGTTTCGATCGCCGAAATGCCGGCCGCTTCTTCGCCCATGAAGGTGCGCGATGAGCCAGTAACCTTGTGCACGATCGAAATGTTGCCGGCGAGAAGGTTGGAAAGCTGGGCGAGAAACAGCGTCGGGCGCAGTTCCGTCGTCAGCTTCTCGTTCAGCACCTGCTCGCGATCGTTCCGCTTCAGCGCCTCGTCGACGATCAGCGAATCGACATTGATGTCGCGCTCGCCGCCGCCGGCAGCGACGATCATGTCCATGCTGCCGCAGGCTTCGAGATTGTCCTTGAGACCGGCGTCATCGAGCGCTAGGCCAGCGGCAAAGACGCCGAGGCGCTGCCAGTTTTCCATCTGGCGCTGGTCGCCACGCTTGGCGATCTGCTGCGACCAGTCGATTTCCGGCAGCGGATGCACCGGATAGGGGCTGAACTTCTCGGTCTCGACGCGCACGGCCGGCGACGTGCCAGCGGTAAGCAACGCCAGATGCGGCTCGACGCCGACGCCCTGGCTGGTGACGATACCGACGCCGGTAATGACAACGTCGTTTGAAGATTTGCTCATCTTACTTCTCCGAACCGGCTGTCGCCGAAAGAGCTGCCATCAGGCCCACTTCTCCAGCCCGCTTGCGCACGATATCGCCGAGCGGAACCTGATCGAACGGCATCGTCCGCAGCTTCAGCTGGGCGTCGCAGACCTTCTTGCCGGCAGAGGTGATCTTCGCCTTGGTGACGGCGAAACCCGAACCTTCGTGCTCGAGGAACGCCTCGATCTCGAGTTCGGCATTGGGCTCGACGAAGGTGCGCATCTTGGCGCCGTCGACCGACATCAAAAAGGGCATGGCGGCGAAATTGGTGGCGGCGAGCACCAGGAAACCGGAGGCCTGCGCCATGGTCTCGATCAGAAGCACGCCCGGAACCAGCGGGTAGCCCGGAAAATGGCCTTCGAACACCGGGCTCTTCTGCGGAACCACGGACCGCGCCGTCAGCCGGCCAGCCGAAAGATCGACCGTTTCGACACGATCGATCATCTGGAAGTATTCAAGGAGCATTGAGGCTCACCCTGTTGGTTTTTTAGGCCGTTCGTTTCGGGCTCAAGTAAAAACGCCAATGCCGCCTGTCAAGCGCGGGGCGCGACGGGCGGCATTGGAAATCGAGTAGCAAGGCTCGGGCGAAAGCCCGATCAGCCCTTGGCAGCCCGCAGTTCGTCGATCTTGGCGCAGAGGTTCTTCAGAACGAAGTACTCTTCGGTCGAAACCTTGCCTTCGTTGACTTCCTGCGTCCACTGCTCGAGCGGAATCTTGATGCCGAATTCCTTGTCGATCGCAAACACGATGTCGAGGAAGTCCAGGCTGTCGATGCCGAGATCGTCGATCGTGTGGCTTTCCGGCGTGATCGTCTCGCGATCGATCTCGCTCGTTTCCGCGATGATGTCGGCAACCTTGTCGAATGTAGCTGTCACGCGCATACCTCTAATATTTTATGTCGAGTCTCGGCGATCCTATAGGTAAATGCGCCGCAAAAGCCAATGGCCTTGATTGCAAAGGCCTGCAAATTGGAAACGGTGTTGCCGCATAGCATAAGTCAAACCGCGACCGAATGCCGGCCACGGCCATTGCCGAGATAGGCGTCGAATGCCGCCGCGACCGAGCGTGCAAAGGGCCTGCCGCGTTCCGTCAGGCGAAAGACGCCGTTCTCGATCGTGGTCAGGCCGTCCACATCGCGCGCCCGAAAGAGCCGTGCCTCCTCGATCACCACGCCTGCAAGCCCGGGGAAGGCCCGCTCGATCTCGTCCAAGGAGAAGGCAAAGCGGCACATGATGTCGGCAATCACTTTTGCTCTCAAGGTGTCGTCGGGTGTGAAGCGATAGCCGCGCACGGCTGCCAGCCCGGTATTCTCCACATGGCGCAGATATTCACCGGTTGCCGGCATGTTCTGGACATAACCTTGACGAAACTGGCCGATCGCCGAGGCCCCAAGCCCGATCAACGTCTCGGCCGCATCGTCCGTATAACCCTGGAAATTGCGCCTGAGACGCCCTTCCCGGTTGGCGCGCGCCAGGCTGTCTTCGGGCTTGGCGAAATGGTCGATACCGATGGCCTCGTAGCCGGCGGCAGCCAGCATTTCGGCCGCGCGGCTCATCTGCGCGAAGCGCTCGACGATGCCGGGCAGACTTTCGTCCGGGATCATCTTCTGATGCGTCTTCATCCACGGCACATGGGCGTAGCCGAAGAGTGCGACGCGATCGGGGTCGAGCGAAAGCACTGCCTCCATGGTGCGCTCAAGCGACTGGAGGCTTTGATAGGGCAAACCATAGAGCACGTCGCAATTGACCGAATGCACGCCCCTTACCCGTGACACCTCGATCGCGTCACGGGTCTGCTCGAAGGTCTGGATGCGGTTGATCGCCTTCTGCACGACGGGGTCGAAATCCTGGATGCCGAAGCTCGCCCGCGTCATACCGATCTCGGCCAACGCATCATGGCGCGCTTCGTCGAGATCGTTCGGATCCATCTCGACGCTGATCTCGCAATCAGCCGCGAAGGTGAAGTGATCGGTAAAGGCGCGTTTCAGCGCGATCAGGTCGTCGGGCCTGACGAGCGTCGGCGAGCCGCCGCCGAAATGCAGGGCCGTTACCTTGGCTTCGGGGCTCACCCGCCCGCCGATCTCTGCAATCTCGCGGTGCAGGCCCTGAAGATAGGTTGCCACCGGGTCATAGCGCAGCGTCTGCTTGGTATGGCAGGCACAGAACCAACAGAGACGATCGCAGTAGGGCACATGGGCATAGAGCGAGATCGCCTCACCGGCGCCGATCGTACCGAGCCAGCTCTGATAGTCACCCTGCCCCACCGCCTCGGAAAAATGCGGCGCGGTCGGGTAGCTGGTATAGCGCGGCACTGGGCTCGCATGCTTGAGGATGAGTGCGTCTTCCATCGGTCTCTCCGCTGTCTCGCAGGATGAGATAGGACGGATCGCAAAACCGGCCTTTGATTTTGATCAAGTCGCCGAATTAACACGTTAAAATTGACAATGCTCAAGCCGGCATGAGACATTGTTTCGCGCTTTCGAAATTAGCACCTGTCAACTCTTGATTTAACGACCGGCATCCTCTTTGGTCATCCTGCTGCATGTATCCTTCAAAGGATAAAACATGCAGCACTTCAAAGTGCTACAGCGACCTTTGCGCGTCCGATGAGACGCGCGGCGCTGTCAGAGCAACGACATGCAGGTAGAAAGAATTGCAGATCGTGAACGAACATCGCCGCAAGGATATCCATAATTCGGACATTCCGACCGTCTGCGCAGCCTGCGAGGCGCGCCATGGCGGCGTTTGCGGCACGCTCACGCCGGAGCAGCTTTTCGACCTCAGCCGCCACTCGACCCGCCGCAGCATCGAGCCCGGCCGCGAAGTCATCGGCCAGGGCGAGACGACCGACAGCTATGCCAACATCATCAACGGCGTCGTCAAGCTCAGCAAGGTTCTGGCCGACGGCCGCCAGCAGATCGTCGGTCTGCAGTTCGCCCCTGACTTCATGGGGCGCCCCTTCACCCGGGAAAGCGCGCTGACGGCGGAAGCGGCCGTCGACACCGACATCTGTTGTTTCCCGCGCACGGTCATCGACCGCCTGGTCTCGGAAGCCCCGAGTCTCGAACACCGGTTGCACGAGCAGGCGCTGAAGGAACTGGACGAAGCGCGCGACTGGATGCTGACGCTCGGCCGCAAGACGGCACAGGAGAAGGTCGCAAGCTTCCTCTACATCATCGCCACCCATATCGACCCGGAAAAGGGCACGGCGAACGAGTTCGACCTGCCGCTGTCGCGCGCCGACATCGCCGATTATCTTGGCCTGACGATCGAGACCGTCAGCCGCCAGATCACCAAGCTGCGCAAGGACAACGTCATCCGCATCGAAAACAGCCGCCACGTCACCGTGCCGAGCCTCGACCGCCTGATGCATGTGGCGGGGATCGACTGAGCCGTTCAGCGACGAGCGACGGCGCTATCTGTTCGAGCCGTCGCCCTGGCTCGCTCTTCAAGGATTTGCCCCTCACCCTAACCCTCTCCCCGCAAGCGGGGAGAGGGAACGTGGATAGCCGCGGCGTTGGCGTCTGAGGCACTGTCGCAGGCGGCAACATCAAGCGGCCCTGTTGAGAACGAGCGCGCGCCACAACGTCCCTTCTCCCCGCCCGCGGGGAGAAGGTGCCGGCAGGCGGATGAAGGGCTGGTTTCTTCAGCAAGGCAAAGGCCGGAATTCAGCGCAACCGAAACGTCACCGCGTAATCACGATCCGCGTATTCTTCAGCCCATGCTCGCGCGTCAGCGCGAAGAACTCCGCCGCATTGTTCGGATGCAGCCGCACGCAGCCGTGCGATGCCGGGCGGCCAAGCCGCTTGATGTCGTAGGTGGCGTGGATGGCATAGCCGCCATTGAAGAACACCGCATAGGGCATGGGCGCATCGTCGTATTTGCGCGAGCGATGGTAGCGCGAGAGCCACTTGGCGCTCCAGCTGCCGCGCGGCGTGACATAACCCCTGCGGGCCGTCGACACCTTCCAGCGATACATGATGACGCCATACTGCCGGACGGTCATGGTCTGCGACGACAGGCTGATATCGGCAATGAGGTTGGCGGCGTTCACGGGCTGAACGGGAAACTGCAGCAGAGCGGCAATCAGCGCAGTCAAAAGGGTTTTGCGCATGCTTCTCTCTCCGGAAAAACGAACACTTACCGGTGGAACCAGACGTCCCAGGGAGAATAACTGACCGAATATGATACGATCTTAATCCATATGGAAAGCAAAGTCTTAACGCGAAGGTCAACTTCCGCGATCAAATCATCGCGATTGCAACAATGGCTGCGGTCATGACCGTGCAGGCGCCATAAAAGACGGCGATGCCCGCATCGATGTCTTCGCTTGCCGCGACCGGCCGACCCGGCCCATTGATCATCGGCTCGCTGACCTTGACGCCGCCATAGATGCGCGGGCCGGCAAGCCGCAGGTCGAGCGCGCCGGCCATCGCCGCTTCGGGCCAGCCGGAATTCGGCGAACGGTGCAGGCCATGGTCGCGAAGGGCCACGGTCAGCGCGTCCTTGGCGGCCTGCGCGCCGCGGTGGATCAGCGCGCCGGCGGCAATCAGCAGGATCGAAAGCCTTGCTGCCGGCAGATTGGCGAGGTCGTCAAGCCGGGCCGAGGCCCAGCCGAAATGCAGATATTTCGGCGATTTGTGCCCGATCATCGAATCTGCGGTGTTCAGCATCTTGTAGGCGATGAGACCCGGCAGGCCGGCGACCGCATACCAGAAGGCGGGAGCCACGACGCCATCGGAGAAATTCTCGGCAAGGCTTTCGATCGCGGCGCGGCAGACAGCCGGTTCGTCGAGCGTCTTCGGATCGCGGCCGACGATCATCGAGACGGCGGCACGTCCCCCCTCAAGCCCCCCTTGGCGCAAACCCTCGGCGACGCGGCGGACGTGATCGGCAAGGCTCTTCTGCGCCAGGAAGACCGCGACCAGCACCGCTTCCAACAGGAAGCCGAGCGGACCGAAGGCGGCAAACAGACGATGCAGCAAGTGGCCGAACCAGGCGCTGACGGCCAGCAGCAGAAGGATGGTGACGACGCCACGAAACTTGCGAACACGGTCCTCGAGGTCGTCGCGGTTCAGCCGCTCGTCGAAAAAGCCGATGGCCTTGCCGAAGAACACGACGGGATGCGGCACGCGCGCCCAGAGCCAATCCGGATCGCCGACGATGCGGTCGATCACCAGCGCCAGCGCAAGGATGAGCAGGATCGTCTCCGACACTCAGAGCTCCATGCGGCGGAGCGCATCCGCAAGCCGCCGGTCGGCCGCCGCATCCGGCGCAAGGCCGATGCGCAGCCAAGTCGGCGCATAGTCGAACTTGCGCGTGAGGATATGGGCTTCGCAAAGCCGCTCCTGCAGCAGAGCCGCCCGCGCATGTTCGACCAGCACGAAAAGCCCCGTGCCACCGATGTGGGTGAGCCCTGCCCCATCCAGCGCCGCGTCGAGGCCGGCGCGCCGCTCGAGAATGCCGGCGGCAATCGCCTTCGTATCGCCCTGCATCAGAGTTTTCGAGATCGTCAGCGCCGGGCCGGAGACGGCCCAGGGGCCGAGCCAATCGGCGAAAGATTGAAGCACCGGTTCCGTCGCGACGACGAAACCGAGGCGCAAGCCCGCAAGGCCGAAGAACTTGCCGAAGGAACGGAAGACGACGAGGTTGCCCTCGCCACTGATGTGGCCGGCAACGCTCAGCTCCGGCTCAAGATCGCCGAAGGCCTCGTCGACCAGCAGCAATCCGCCCTGCTCCCGCAGCCTTCCGGCCATCGCCAGAAGCTCGGCCGGCGCGAAGGCCCGGCCGGTCGGGTTGTTGGGGTTCACGACGACGACGAGGCCATGTTCGGCGGTGAGCCCATCGGCATCCTCGACCCGATCGACGGCGAAACCTGCAGCCGAAAGCACCCGGGCGTATTCACCATAAGTCGGCCCGAAGACCGCGACGCGCCTGTTTGCCGGCGGCTTCCCGCTTCCATGCAATCCCGGACGCAAAACCGCTTCGCACTTTTGCTGGAATTGCATCAGACGCGGCAGAAGCTGGATCACCGATTGCGTGCCCGGCACCGGCAAAGGCAGCACGCCGTTGGTGCGGTAGTATTCGGCGGCGGCCAGCCGCGCATCATCCACCGTCTGCCGATCCGGCAGCCGGTGCCAGGCGCGCTCGGGGACTTGAGGCAAGGCGACGGGGCATGGGTTGATGCCGGTCGACAGATCGAGCCAGTCTTCGAGCCGGCCGCCAAAGCGCGCTGCGGCTTCGGTGATGCCGCCGCCATGGATGATCGGTGCGCTCATGCTGCGCCTGCGATGTCGATCAGATGCATGAAGGAGCCGGCGACATTGCCGCGTCTCAAACCGGCATGGCCGAGATCCTCGCCGGCGGCATCACTCATCGCAAACAGCCGATCGGCCGCCCCTTCGGCGACGATGGTCGCATAGTGGAATTCGTGCGCCGTCATGGGTCCATCGAAGAAGGCGTTATCGACTGGCACGACGCGGCGGTAACCGAGGTGCCGCCTGCGCTCGGCAAAACTGGTGATGAGCGGCAGCAGGCCGAGCATGTCGTAGCGCGCGCCATCGGCGGCGACAAGCCCTTCGCCAAGCACCATGTAGCCGCCGCATTCGCCGAAGATCCGGGCGCCGCGTTCGGCCGCCGCATGCATGCCCGACCGGAAGCGGGAGGCCGCGCTCAAGCGCCCCGCATGCAGCTCCGGATAGCCGCCGGGCAGATAGACGGCATCGGCATCGGGATTCGGCGCCTCGTCGGAGAGCGGCGAGAAGAACGCGATCTCGGCGCCGGCGCGACGCCAGTCGAAGAGCAGATGCTCGTAGCAGAAGGCAAAGGCGATATCGCGCGCAACGGCGATCCGCTGGCCGAGTGGACGGAACCGCTCGACACCTGTCGGTGCCGTCTCCTGCGGCAGGATCGTCGCGATCAGGCGGATAGCGTCGAGATCACAGGCCGCCTCGACTCGCCCAGCCGCCGCCTCGATGAAACCTTCGAGCGCCCCGTGTTCGCCGGCCTGGACCAGACCCAGATGACGCTCCGGCAATTGCAGCGCGCTGTCCTGCCTGAGCACGCCGAAGACAGGCATGCGCACCTTGTCGAGCGCGTCGCGCAGCATCTTTTCATGCCGGTCGCTGCCGACCTTGTTGAGGATGACGCCGACCACCCGGATATCGTCGCGGTGATCGGCATAGCCGCGAACCAGCGCCGCGACCGACTGGGACATGCGGGCGCAATCGACGACCAGGATGACCGCAAGGTTCAGCGTCGCGGCAAGGTCCGCGGGCGTTCCGGAGCCGTCGGCAGCCCCGTCATGCAGCCCCATCATCGCCTCGATGATCAAGGTGCGCCCGCCGGCAGCCGCATGCGACGCATTGGCTAGCAACAGTTCCGACCGCATCGCCCAGGGATCGTAGTTGAAGCAGGGCTCGCCGGTCGCCGCCGCATGGAAGGCGGGGTCGATATAGTCCGGCCCGGCCTTGCCGGGCGCAATCGCGACGCCGCGCTTCTTGAGCGCGCGCATCAGCCCAAGCGTCACCGTCGTCTTGCCGGAGCCGGACGCGGGTGCTGCGATCAGCAATCCGCTCATGCCGGGTTCCTGAGAATGCGATTGGCGAAGGGGTCGACAGCAAGCTTGCGCCCGTCAAGCGCGCCGATCCAGTCGAGTGCCGCGCGAAGCCGCACCACCTCGCCGACGACGACGATCGCCGGTGGCTCAAGGCCTGCCGCCTCGACATCGGCCTCGGCGCGCGAAAGCGTCGTTTCGAGCACCGCCTGTTCCGGCGTCGCCGCATTGCAGACGAAGGCGACCGGCTCGTCCGGCGAGCGGCCGCCGGCAATAAGGTTGGCCGTGATCGCGCCGATATGCTTCATCGCCATGTACATGACGATCACAGGCGAGCCGCTGGCGATGCCCTGCCAGTTGATGCGATCGGGCACCAGGCCGGAGGAATCGTGCCCAGTCAGGAAGGTGACGGCGTGGTTGACTTCGCGATGCGTGACCGGAATGCCGGCATAGGCAAGGCCGCCGATTCCGGCGGTGATGCCGGGCACGATGCGGAACGGCACCTGATGCTCGACCAGCGTCAGCGCCTCCTCGCCGCCGCGGCCGAAGACGAAGGGATCGCCGCCTTTGAGCCGCAGCACCCGGTTGCCGGCGCGTGCAAGCTCGACGAGGCGAAGCGAGATGTGGCGCTGCTTCGGCGACGGCTTGCCGCCGCGTTTTCCCGCAAACTCCAGCACCGCGCCCGGCCGCGCGAGCTTCAGGCAGTCCTCGTTGACCAGCGCATCATGCACGATCACATCCGCCTGTCGCAGCGCATTGGCCGCATGCAGCGTCAACAGGCCCGGATCGCCCGGACCGGCGCCGACGAGCCAGACCGAGCCTTTTTCGAGCGCCGGCAATCCGGCAAAGAGGTCGTCGATCATGCGTGCTGCCTCACCCTTGTGCCGGCGCCGTCCGACGGCACGCCTGACTCTAAAGAACCGGATTCAACTTCAGAGCAAACCCGGACAAAATATTGATTCAATTCAACAACATGAGAGCCCATCAGACGACCTCCGCCGCTTGGGCGCGCTTCCCGACACGCAAGGTCGCCGGCCCGGCGAGCGCCGCCGTCGCATGCGCGGATACGATCTTCGGCACGACCAGCACGGCTTCACGGCCGGCGCCGACGAGCGCCGCACCCTCGGCAACCCCATGGCAGCCCGTATGGGCAAAGACGATCTCCGAGGGATTGGCGAGCCGGGAGGCTTCGGCTTCGAGCGTGGCGGCATCGTAGAACGCCGCCGGCACCGCGAAATGTCGCGCGGCCGCCAGGATCGCCGGCTCCTCGGCGCGCGCATCGAGCGAGGCGACCAGCCGCAGATCGCTGGGCGCAGCACCGGCATCGGCAAGCGCACGCTCGGCAAGGGCGATCACCTCTTCGGCCGGCGTGCGACGCTCGCAACCGAGCCCGAGCACCAGCCCGACCTCGCCTTTCGTCGCCTCTGCCGGAGAGTTGTTTTCACACGGTTCCGGGCGCAAGGCGGCCATGCGCTCTTGCTGGAATTGCTTTGATCCGCTGACCGATGCCATCGGCGGCCGGCTCCCTTCGTCGGTTTTCCTTAACGAAGCGCCGGCTGGAACAGTCAATCCCGGGCCGATCTGGACAGCACCGGCTAGAGGCCCCCTTTTTGGGTCGGCCGCACCGGACGCTCTTTCAGTCCGCCGAAGCGGACGCCGTCGCATGTCCTTCATTTTTACCGGAGCGCGCAAGACCGGTCAAACCGGATTGCGCCGTGACGATGTCGCGTTTGGGGAAGGCGGTCATTTGCCCGCCGTATCGCGATGACCGCCTTTTCCGGCCCTCACGCGATAGAAAACGCCTTTATCGAGAAACACAGCGACTCAAGGCAGCGCTTTGAATCCTTGAAAGATTTGACCTCTTGCGGTCCCGCCTCTCAACAACGCGGCAACAGAAGGCTTTGCAAATCGCGCCCGGCTCTGACACAAGGCGCCAAAGCCCCAAACCTCTCCCTCCCCTGAGTCCTCCCCGTGCAAGACCTCGCCTTCCATCTGCTCGCCTTCCTGTTCGTTGCCGCCTTCATCGCCGGCTTCATCGATTCGATCGCCGGCGGCGGCGGCATGATCACCATTCCGGCGATGCTGATTGCCGGCATCCCGCCCTTGCAGACGCTCGGCACCAACAAGCTGCAGGGGTTGTTCGGCTCGGGCTCGGCAACGCTTTCCTATGCGCGCAAGGGGCATGTGAACCTGAAAGAGCAATTGCCGATGGCGTTGATGTCGGGTGCCGGCGCTATTCTTGGCGCGCTGCTCGCGACCGTCGTTCCCGGCGACGTGCTGAAGGCGGTGCTTCCCTTCCTCTTGATCGCGATCGCGCTCTATTTCGGCCTGAAGCCGAACATGGGCGACGTCGACCAGCACAGCCGCGTCACGCCCTTCGTCTTCACGCTGACGCTGGTACCGCTGATCGGCTTCTACGACGGCGTCTTCGGCCCCGGCACCGGCTCGTTCTTCATGCTCGGCTTCGTCACGCTCGCAGGCTTCGGCGTCTTGAAGGCAACCGCGCACACGAAGTTCCTGAACTTCGGCTCGAACGTCGGCGCCTTCGGCGTCTTCCTCTTCTTCGGCGCCATCCTCTGGAAGGTCGGCCTGCTGATGGGCCTCGGCCAGTTCCTCGGCGCCCAGGTCGGCTCGCGCTACGCCATGGCCAAGGGCGCCAGGATCATCAAGCCGCTGCTCGTCATCGTCTCGATCGCGCTCGCGATCCGCTTGCTCGCCGACCCGACGCATCCCTTGAGGATCTGGCTGGGGCTCTGAGGCGGGGGCCTTCAACCAGACCACCGGAAGTCAGCGATATCCGCCGGCACGGCGAGGAACGATGCCTGTCGGCCCGCCTGCGGCCGGAAGATCGTACGGGTACCCCTGCCCATGCTGCGTATTCCTTTTTGACTGAGGCCGCTACCACCGAAGAGCTATCGAAACTAACGGCAACCGCGCGATGTAGGTCTTTACCGCATCGCAACGCCCGTTTTCGCCATAGCTCTCTCCAAGCCCCGTCAAAATGACCTCAGACGAAGCAAACCACCTCAGGAAGTACACCGTTCGCTATCCGGACGGCTTGAAGGCTGAAGAAGCAATCGCCCTGTTGGAGCAGACTTGCGCCGATATCGCCCCACGTCTCACGCTGAGCGAGATGGCCGACGGCGCCATGATCGAGGGCGAGCCTTGGCTCGTCCTGTCGATCTGCCTCGCCCTGCCGCTCTTCGAGATGAATGAGGTGTGTTAGGCCGAGCGCAGCTGACGAGACCGGAGGCGTGGGCGATCTGCGCCCCTGCCGCCGCAGTCTCGGCAGTGGTCTACGTTCAGCGTGATGCTGAAATCGGAGACGTGCGCGAACCACTGCTTGACCTGGATTTCAGCATGGGCGCGGGACCACTTGCCCATCGTGCCTTGCGGAGATCCCGTCTCACACTGACCGATGACACGGCGACCCTTCTTGCTGTTGCCGATGATGGTCGAAAGGAAACCGATGTCGGCGAAGCTTAGGTGGCGGTGGTCCGGATTGTGAACCGGCGACGCGGGGTCGAGGAACGTTACTTCTACCCAGTCTGGCATATCCTCGGCCGGGGTGAAGGCTGGCGAGGGAATGTCGTCGAACATCGACGATGGCGGTTGCGGTCGCATCAAATCACCACTTGCCTATGTCCCACGCTTGCGCGACCTTCGCGAGTGTTTTTGAGGGCTGGCGTAGGATCACATGATGGAAGCATTTACGAAGGACGGTCTGCTTGCATTGGACCCAGACGTTAGAGCGTTCACGCTCGTGGGTGCCTACCTGGGTTACTTTGCCCTTCTAGAGGCCGGCATCAATGACGCGGTGAGTAACGTCCTTGAGATCAAAGGCCTTCGAGCGGCGATAGTCACTCGCAACATGTCCTTCGATGACAAACTTAAAACTCTCCGCGCTCTCGTTGCGGAATACATCCTCGATAAGAAGGAGGCCAAGGCTTTCGACGACTTAGCCAAGCGGGCCAAGAGGTGCGGCGAAAGCAGAAACATCATTGCCCACACACCTTTCCGCCGAAGCGCGCAGTCCGACGGCGTCGAGTTTTTCGCCACTTCTGCAACCAACACGTTCAAGTACCTCGACATGGACTGGACGGTCGATGAGTTCCTGCGGCAGATCGGCACCATAAACGAGATTGACAACGCGTTACGTTCAATCGGAAGCAGGATGTCTATCCAGCGGATAGCCGAGGCGCTGATGAGGCCGCCCCAATCGAGACCTTTCTCAACTATGGGCGGCTTATTCGGATTGGCCCCAACAAAGGAAGAGTCTTGAAAGATGGTTGTGGAGCCATGCAGACCTCCGTCTCTCGTTTGCGCCCCGAGAGCTTACGGCGGGCTTGGGTGCTCCTGGTGCCTCGACGTGCGGGGCTTCCCGCTTGTCTTCCTTCCGGCTACGTAAGAGTGGGAATGGATTCAAGATGACCGAATTCGCTTGCTATTCCCCCGCCGTTGGCGGCTAGCTCTTTCGTCAACAGGAGACGCGCAGATGGCCAAGGGTCAGGTACGAAGCAATAAGGAAGCCAGAAAGCCCAAGAAGGACAAGGCCGCCGCGAAACCCGCTGCGCCGACGTTAGGATCTCAGGCGAAGGACACCAATAAGAAGTAACGCCAACACCGACGTTCGCGCCGGCTGCGTTAATCTGGACACCAATGACGCCGCGACAACTTGGATTCGTGCTCACATCGGGCCGTAGGCGATGATCCAACCTCTACCCTCTCCTGAGGGCACAGAGCGGAGCATCGAGAATCCGGGAGATAGAGATGGCCACCCAAAGATTTGCGGTACCGAGTAAGCCTGCTGGACGATGGCTCTGTCGTTGACGCAGACGGAGAATACCTCGGCAACTGGCGTACTGACGAGTTCGACGCACTGTATTCTTCCCGGGCGGCGCGACAGAACCACTATTAACGGGCCTGTTCTTTGGGCTGCTGTGCAAGAAGGTTGATGCGTGGTACAGCCAGACATCCTATGCGGGAACTCCACGGTGAGCATCTGAGAAGCCGGGCCAGAGGTCCGGCTCCCGTTCGAGCCTGAAACGGCAAACTCGGGAGAAATGGAAGCGATGGCCTATATTGATCAGATCATCATGTTTTGCGCCGGTCTCTGGATGACGGCGGCAGGGTTTGGCTACGTTCAGACCAACACTCAGGTTCCATGGCTTGCTCAACTCACGAGGCACTTTCGATGGATGGGGCCGCTGCTGATCGTTATCGCCGTTGTTCTCGTGCTTGGCGCCCCTACCGTATAAACAGCAGTCCTTGAGTGGTCGCGCTGGCCCAGTCGGGGCCCACCAGCATTTTCCAGGCCAGCCTGTCGAGCTCTGCCTCCTTATGCCCACATTCGAGGGCTGAAGTAGGCCATGGACAAAGCCGGCATCGTCTTCCTCGTGCTCATCTGCATTCTCGTTGCCCTGGTATTGAGCATTCTGATGTTCGAACCGGGCGTGGAGACGGCACCACCGGATGTGCCTGCAATGGTCCCCGCCAACTAGGGGCTTCACACTCCCGGTCCCCGCGGCGGAACAACGGGGCGTCCGAGGTGTTGCTGTAGATCGCAACGAACCGGAAACGCCCCATGCGAATAGTCGTCATCGCAATTGTCGCATCGATCATGAGCATACTTGCCTTCAAGTATGTCGACGGGACGTTTGGCAACTCCGAGGTCGTGGCGACGGCGGAGGAGCTCACGGAAGATTAGCATCGAAAGCTGCTCATCCACCTCGCCGGCAGGAGGCAAAATCCTTCATTGCCCCGGGGCTGGATTGGAAGCTTTTGGCACCCACGCTTCGACTTCGCGGGCTGACGTAATGCAAGGGGCTGCCTCGGCCGCGCTGAGTGTCGGCAATATGTGGCTACGGCGGGAGGCGATGACGTCCTCCCAAGATCCCCGCGGGCGTCACATTCGTCAGCAGCCTGCCGATAGAAATACGGTAACCAAGACGAAAGTCGCGCATGTCCGCCGCTTGAACCTCCAGTCACTAGAGATTGCAGAGTGCGACAAATGCTTCACCGATGGCAGGCAGCGGCCGCTCAGCCTCGCCTGCCCCGGCAAGCATCGTCCTGTCACTACGCTCTCATCGAGGTTCCGATGTCCACCACCCTGCCCGCCATCCTGATGTTCATTGTCGGCCTTTTCACCCTGGCGCTCGCGACCCTTCGCCGCGTCCAGTCCGGGCGCTCGTCTGTGGTGCTCACCTATGGCGACGATGCGGAAGGTTTTGCCGGCAAGCTCTTCCGCTTGATCGTGGCGGCGCTGGTGGTGCATCTCATTGCCGTCGCCGCCTTTCCCGAAGCGGTCGACGCGGCATTCGGTCGGGTCCCGGCCCTCGACATGCCCTCCATCGCGGCCGTCGGCCTCGTGCTGATGGCGTTCGGCGGCGGGCTGACGATGCTTTCGCAATGGGCGATGCGCCATTCGTGGAAGATCGGCATTCCCGAAAAGCAGGACGCCCCGCTCGTCACCTCAGGCCTCTACGTCTTCTCGCGCAATCCGATCTATGTCGGCATGGCCACCGCGCTGATCGGCACGGTTCTGGCGGTTCCCAACGTCGTCTCGGTGGCGCTTACGCTTTCCTCCTGGATCTCGATCTCCTACCAGATCCGCATGGAGGAAACGCACGTCGGCCGCGCCTTCGGTGAGGCCTATAGGGCTTATTGCCAGCGCGTTCGCCGATGGGTCTAAGTCCGGACACCGCATGGACGCCGGCAAGGCGCGTCTTGCTTCGCGCGCCTACCGGCATCTCCAGCTATACGCCTCCGAGACTCCGCCAGAGCACAACACAGGTGCCCGCCGCCAGAGCACCAATGCCGCCGCTCAACAACACGAATTCCGCATCCTGAAAAATAGACCCGACCACCACTGCGAACAACACCGTCGCTAGAAAGCCAGAGACCAGCGCAAGCAGTAGTCGCACGGACCATTTCTGCGAAATGATCACGACGCAACTAACCAACGATGCAGAAATGACCGCGGGAACTGCGCCCCAGACGTAGGCAAAGATCCACGCTAAAGAAAAAACGGAGATGCTGCTCCAATATCCGGCAGTAGCGCCCAGGATGTCGATATACAACAACCCAATCAAAGGGCCGGCGAGGCTGGTCAAAAGAAAAAGTAGCCCAACCTTCTTGGGCCGTACGAACTCTCCGCTTTGGTCTGTCCTCTCATCCATAGGATGGCCCACCAGTTGCGCGACTGCGCTCAGCACCACAGAGGTAATATGCAACTTAATGGTGCTTCAGCTCAAGTATCGGAACCAGCGAAATAAAACAGCGTGACGTGGCCGCGTCGCAGCATGCCGTGACAGCCTGAATTTTCGCTCAAAATACCGCAAGCAACAGCGCGCCTGCGGCGATGAACACGACGCCGAGCCAGTTCATCAGGTTGAGCCTTTCGCCAAGGAAAAGCACGCCGAAGATCGCGACCATGACGATCGAGAGCTTGTCGATCGGCGCGACGCGGGCGGCGTCGCCGAGTTTCAGCGCGCGGAAATAGGCAAGCCACGAAGCGCCGGTGGCAAGACCTGACAGCGCCAGGAACAGCCAGGTGCGGCCGGGGATTTCCGATGGCTTCTGCCATTGCCCGGTCGCCGCCACGATGCCAGCGATCACAAGCAAGATGACGACGGTGCGGATCAGCGTCGCGAAGTCGGAGTTGACCTGCGCAACGCCGACCTTGGCGAAGACGGCCGTGAGCGCAGCAAAGGCCGCCGAAAGCAGCGCCCAGAACTGCCAGCTCTGGCTCATCAGAACTCGACGCCCTGCTGCGCCTTGATGCCGGAGCGGAACGGATGCTTGATCAGTTCCATCTCGGTGACGAGATCGGCGATCTCGATCAGGTCTTCCTTCGCGTTGCGTCCGGTCAGGACAACATGGGTCATGTGCGGCTTTTCTTCCTTGAGGAAGCGTACGACTTCGGCGACGTCGATATAGTCGTAGCGCAGCGCAATGTTGATCTCGTCGAGCAGCACCATCGAGTTGCGCTCGTCGCGGATCAGTTCCTTCGCCTTTTCCCAGGCTTTTTCGGCCATCGCCACGTCGCGGGCGCGGTCCTGCGTTTCCCAGGTGAAACCTTCCCCGAGCGTATAGAACTGGCAGACGTCACCGAAATGCTTCTCGATCAGCTCGCGCTCGCCGGTCACCATCGCGCCCTTGATGAACTGCACGACGGCGCAGGGCATGCCGTGCGCAATGTGGCGGAAGATCATGCCGAAGCCGGCGGTCGACTTGCCCTTGCCCTTGCCGGTGTTGACGATGATCAGACCTTTTTCATCGGTCTTCGTCGCCATGATCTTTTCGCGCGCCGCCTTCTTCTTCGCCATCTTCATGGCGTGGCGGGCATCGTCCTTTTCGGCCGGGGCTTCGCCGCTGTTCGTCGTCTCGTCGCTCATGATAACTCCCTCAGGTCTTGAGTTCGCGGGATGGACAGCCGCCCGCGTCCCGCTTCCGTTCCCTTTCGCGCTTCACTGAGCAGCGAAATGGAACGAGGTCTTTGCTTCCAAGCAATTCCGGACGGAAAACCACCAGCCCGGAACCGCTCTATTGGTTGCCGGCGCGAAGCCGGGTTGCTGCCGTGCCGATGCCGGCAAGTTCAAACCGCGCCGAGTTCGAGCGCGGGGTCCAGAGATTGCGGTCGATCGCTTCGAGGAAGCGCTCGGCAAGCTCGGCAAAGGCGGCCGGGTTCTTCTCGCGCAGGAAGTCCGCCACCCGCTCGTCGACGATGAAGGCCTGATAGGCGGCCTCGAAATGATGGTCGCGCACCGCCCCTGTGGTCGCCGCGAAGGCGAACATGTAATCGACCGTGGCGGCGATCTCGAAGGCGCCCTTGTAGCCATGGCGCATGACGCCATCGATCCACTTGGGATTGACCACGCGCGCCCGGACCACACGGCCGATCTCCTCTTCCAGCGAGCGGATAACCGGCTTTTCCGGACGGGAATGGTCGTTGTGGTAGATCGCCGGGCGATTGCCGCCCAAGTGTTCGGCGGCGGCAGTCATGCCGCCTTCGAATTGATAGTAGTCGTCGCTGTCGAGCAGGTCGTGTTCGCGGTTGTCCTGGTTCTGCACCACCGCCTCGATCGTGCGCAGGCGTTCTTCGAAGAGGCCGCGCTCGGCCTTGCCCTCCTCGCCGGCGCCATAGGCATAGGCGCCCCAGGTGAGATAGGCCTCGGCGAGATCGGCTTTGGTTTCCCAGCCCTTCTCGTCGATCAGCGCCTGCAGGCCGGCGCCATAGGCACCGGGCTTGGCGCCGAAGACGCGATAGGAGGCGCGCCGCGCGGCCTCGGCAGTCTCGACGCCTTCCGCCTCCAGCCGCCGGGCCTCCGTGCGCATGCGCGCGGCGATCATGTTGTCGGCATCGTCTTCTTCCAGAGCGCCGACGGCACGGATCGCCTTGTCGAAGAGCGCAATCTGATCCGGGAAGGCATCGCGGAAGAATCCGGATATGCGCAAGGTCACGTCGACCCGCGGCCGGCCGAGCATGGCAAGCGGTACGATCTCGTAGCCCATCACCCGGCGCGAGACCATGTCCCAGGTGGGCTTAGTGCCGATCAGCGCCAGCGCCTGGGCGATGTCGTCGCCGCCGGTTCGCATGTTCGCCGTGCCCCAGGCGGTGAGCCCGAAGGAAGACGGCCACTCGCCGTGATCCTGCAGGTAGCGGCGGATCAGGAGTTCGGCGGATTTCTTGCCAAGCTCATAGGCCGCCGGCGTCGGCACGGCGCGGCTGTCGACGGAATAGAAATTGCGCCCGGTCGGAAGCACGTCCGGCCGCCCGCGCGTCGGTGCGCCGGAAGGTCCGGGGGCAACGAAGCGGCCACTGAGGCCGGTGAGGAAGCCGGCCATTTCCGCAGCGCCCGAGGTTGAAATCGACGGCTTCAGGCGCGCTTCGATTTCGTCGAGCACGGCGCGGGTGTTGGTCCATCCGTCCGGGCACGTCTGTTCACCCGACACGAGATTCGCGGCAAGCAACTCGATGCGCTCGACCGTATCGCCGGCGGTGCGCCAGGGGGCGTCCGAAAGGTTAGCGAGGATGGCGGGCTTCGAGCCTGTCCAGGTGTCGGACATGACGCAGTCGAGCGGGTCGAAGGGTTGGGCGTCGCGTGCGAGGTTACCCCCCTCTGTCCTGCCGGACATCTCCCCCACAAGGGGGGAGATCGGCGTGGGATGAGCGCTCGTTTCCCCCAAGGAGTTTCCTGTGTTGGCCGACTCCCATGCTGCGTTCACTTGGGAGCGAGCGGCCGCATCCATGATCTCCCCCCTTGTGGGGGAGATGTCCGGCAGGACAGAGGGGGGTGCGTCGCCCACAAACGCCAGCGGCACGGCCACGCCACTCAACCCCGCATCGACCGCGATTGCCCGCTGCAGGCTCTGGTCGCCGCCCTCGCCGAGCCCGCGCGGCACGCGGGCGAGCGCTACCGTCAGATCGGTCAGCAAGCGGCCTTCCGGCGCGACGCCGAAGATGTGCAGGCCGTCGCGGATCTGCATTTCCTTGAGGTCGCAGAGATAAGCGTCGAGCTTTTCCAACGCCTTGTCGTCGCTGTCGCCCTTGTCGATGCCGGCGTCGCTGTCGAGGCCGATGTCGCGCACGAGGTCGAGGATCTGGCGGCTCAAAAGCCTCAGCCGCCGCGGATCGCCGCCAGCAGCGTCGTAGTACTCGTCGACGAGCGCCTCGAGGTCCTTGAGCGGACCGTAGGATTCGGCGCGCGTCAAAGGCGGCGTCAGGTGGTCGATGATGACGGCGCTGGTACGGCGCTTGGCCTGCGTACCCTCACCCGGATCGTTGACGATGAAGGGATAGATATGCGGCAGCGGCCCGAAGATCGCCTCGGGATAGCAGGTCTCCGACAGCGCCAGCGCCTTGCCCGGCAGCCATTCGAGATTGCCGTGCTTGCCCATATGCACGATCGCCTGCGCGCCGAACTGTTCGCGCAGGAAGGCATAGAAGGCGAGATAGCCATGCGGCGGCACGAGGTCCGGCGAATGGTAGCTTTCCTTCGGATCGATGCTGTAGCCGCGTGCCGGCTGGATGCCGACGATGACGTCGCCGAAGCGGGCGAGCGGCAGGGCGAAGCCACCATCGAGGAAGAAGGGATCGGCCTCCGGGGCGCCCCAGCGGCCCGCGACGTCATCCTGAATCCGTTTCGGAAGCGAATCGAAGAAAGCCTGGTAATCCTTGAGTGAAATGCGCTCTCGGATTTCCCTGTCCCGGCTCGCCGCATTGGTCGGGCCTGCCATCAGATAACGGATCAGCGCGTCGCCATCGGCAGGGATCTCGCCGACCGCATACCCCTCTCGCGCCATCGCCCACAGCACCTCGACGGTGCCGGCCGGCGTGTCGAGCCCGACGCCATTGCCGAGGCGGCCATCGCGGTTGGGATAGTTGGCCATGACGATGGCGATGCGGCGCTCGACCGGCTCTGCGCGACGCAACTTCGCCCAATTGACGGCAAGGTCGGCGGCAAAACGCACCCGGTCTTCAAGCGGCTCGTGGCCAACAATGTTAGCCTCGACTTTCGCATCGTAGACCGACGCGGCCTTGAACGAGACGGCGCGAGAAAGAATGCGTCCATCGACCTCCGGCAGGGCGACGTTCATCGCGAGATCGCGCGCCATAAGCCCCTGCGGCGAGGTCTCCCACTGCGCCCGCGACGAGCCGGAGAAGATCACCTGCAAGACGGGTGCACCGGTCGATTCCAGCACGGTCGGCTGCCTGTCGGCGCCAGGTGACGAAACGGCAAAACCGGTGGCGTTCATCACCACGTCGGGTGCGGCCTCGGCAAAGATCGCCTGCAGCGTGCCGACGGAAACGGCATCCTTGAGGCTCGAAACGAACACCGGCAGCGCCCGGACACCTTGCTTTGCCAGAGCATCGATCAGCGCTTCCACCGGCCGGGTCTCGCCGCTCTGGACGAGCGCGCGATAGAAGCAGATGGCGATGGTGGGGTTTGCGGGCGCCGCATATGTGGAGGTATTACCCCCCTCTGTCCTGCCGGACATCTCCCCCACAAGGGGGGAGATTGGCTGGGCGCGAGCGCTCGTTCCAGAGGACGGATCGCCGGAGATGCTCGCTCCGGGCGTCGCGTCTGCGGATGCGTTACCCCCCTCTGCCCTGCCGGACATCTCCCCCACAAGGGGAGAGATTGGCTGGGCGCGAGCGCTCGTTCCGAAATTCAGATCGGCGGTCGGCGCAACGGCGGCTGCCTTGCCGTTCAATTGAGCGGTGGTCTTGACGTCCGTGTGCCTCGGACTTGCCTCTTCCTCTCCGCCCACGACAGAGCGAGCGGCCGCATCCCTGATCTCCCCCCTTGTGGGGGAGATGTCCGGCAGGACAGAGGGGGGTAAGACTACACCCACAGCGTCCAGCCACTCCGAAACCCCGATCACGCCGCGACCCGGCCACCAGATGCCCGCCTTGAGCAACGGCTTGGCCGGTTGCGGCTTCTCCGCACCCGTGACCAGTGCGGCGGCATAGTCGAGAAACAGCCCGGCATTGTCCGCGCCGCCTTCGGTGAAGTAAGCCCAGAGGCGCTGGCGGTCGTCGGCTTCAACGGTCGAAAAAGGCTCCAGCCCCGGATCCGGCTTGTCGTCGCCGGGCAGCACCGCGATCTGGAAGCGGTGGGTGACGGCGGCGGCATGCAGGGCTTCCAGCAGATAACGGAAGTAGCTGGCGCCACCGAGCGGCCTGACGACGATCAGCTTGGCATGACGCGCCGTGCGCTCGACGTAAGTGTCGACCGACATCGGATGCATCAGGTTCATGAGGCTGGCGATGCGCAGGCTCAAGCCTCCGTCGCGTCGGCCGTGAGCCGCGGCGATCGAGGAGAGCTCGGTGTCGGCGGCCGAGAGGAAAAGGATATCGGCCGGCGTTTGCCCAAGGTCGATCGCCTCGTTGCCGTCGGCAATCGTTCCTTTTTGGGCGAGAAGCAGATGCATTCGTCTTGTCCGTTCAGGCAATCCCGAACGAAAACGCGTGAAGCGACTTCCGTCCGGAACTGCATCATTTCAATGCGTTACATCATTCCCTTCAAGGAAGGTCAGACGAGTGCTGCGATCGCGGCGCGCACCGCCTGTTCGTCCATGTCGTGCAGGCCGATGACGACGAGGCGCGTGCCGCGCTTTTCGCCAGCGCCCCAGGCGCGATCGTAATACTGGTCGATGCGGGCGCCGACGGCCTGGATCAAAAGGCGCATCGGCTTGCCGGGCACGTCGGCAAAGCCCTTGAGGCGCAGAACGTCGTGCTCGGCGATTACGCCCTTCAGACGATCGATGAAAGCCGAGGGATCGGCAATCGCGCCGAGTTCGACGACGAAGCTGTCGAACTCGTCGTGATCGTGCTCCTCGCCCGCCTCATGCTCCATCTCGTGGTGCGACTTGCGGTTGGCGATCTCGCCTTCCGTGCCGACGCCGAGGCCGAGCAGGATGGCGGCGGCGACTTCGCCGTTCTTCGCCTCGATCATGACAGGCTTGCGGCTGATGCGCGAAGCCACTTCCTCGCGCACCGACTTGATGCCGGAGGCATCGATCAGGTCGGTCTTGTTGAGCACGATCAGGTCGGCGGCCGTCAGCTGGTCCTCGAACAGTTCCTCGATCGGGCTTTCGTGGTCGAGATTGTCGTCCTCGACGCGCAGCGCATCGACCTTGTCATGGTCGTCGGCAAAGCGGCCGGCGGCAACGGCGGCGCTGTCGACGACAGTCACGACGCCGTCGACCGTCACTTCGCTGCGGATATCCGGCCAGTTGAAGGCGGCGACCAGCGGCTGCGGCAGCGCCAGGCCCGAGGTTTCGATGATGATATGATCCGGACGCTTCTCGCGCTCGAGCAGCTTCGTCATCGTCGGGATGAAATCATCGGCGACCGTGCAGCAGATGCAGCCATTGGTGAGCTCGATGATGTCTTCCTCGGAGCAGGCCTCGGCACCGCAGCCCTTCAACACGTCGCCATCGACGCCGAGATCGCCGAACTCGTTGATGATGAGCGCGATGCGCTTGCCATCGGCGTTCTGCAGCAGATTGCGGATCATCGTCGTCTTGCCGGCGCCGAGGAAGCCGGTGATGACGGTCGCCGGGATCTTGCCCTGGTTGGCTCTCGCAGTGGTCATGGATCAACCCTTCATTTTCAGCGGCAAACCGGCCGCGACAAAGTAAACTTCAGCGGATTTCTCCGCAACGATCTGGTGAAGCCGGCCGGCATGGTCGCGAAATTCTCGCGCCATGCGGTTCTCGGGCACGATGCCGAGGCCGACCTCGTTGGAAACAAAGACGAGGCGCGCTTTCGCCTCGGGCAGATAGGCAGCAAGGGCGGCGAACTCCGCAGCCATATCGCGCTCTTCGAGCATGAGATTGGTGACCCACAGCGTCAGGCAGTCGACGAGGATGGCGTGATTGCTGTCATCGATGCGCTTGAGCACGCCGACGAGATTGACCGGCTCCTCATGGGTCGTCCAGCCGTCACCGCGCTGCGTCCGGTGATGGTCGATACGTTCACGCATTTCGTCGTCCCAGGCGCGGCCGGTGGCGACATAATGCCTGGTGAGACCGGACGCTTCGACCAGCTTTTCGGAAAAGCTCGACTTGCCGGAACGGGCGCCGCCGAGGACCAGGACGGGTCCGGCGCTGAGACTGCTCATCGCCGCCGCCTCAACACGCTGAGATCAACAGCGGATGACAAAAGCCATGGGGCGCGCCGAGGGCGCGTTCGAAAAAACATCTGCGAGCCAAAACAACCTCCGTGATGGCGTTGGAGACGACAGGTCTCCTCGGGCGGAATGCCCATGCCGGATGGCAGGTCTCCTGGCTCACGGCGTCACGGACCCGCATCGCCTCACTCGTAGAGAGCGAGGTTCCGATGTCAGGACCCGAGCGGCCCGCCTCACCTTCCCGGCGCGTTTCAGTGCCACAGCGAACCTTTGCGCGTCGTCTCCGACGCATGGGCGCTGTGGGCGACATCGTGAAAGGCGGACGATTCGTAGAAGAAGAGGCGTCCAACCCGGCTGATCACGATGCCACGCCAGTGGCTTTTCCGGCTTGATCCCTGACCTGCCCCGGTTGCCCATGCAACCGGCCGACAGCCCGGCATCAAGCCTGATGGCGAACCCTGACCGTTCTACAGTCGCGGGGTCGGCTGCGATAAGGATGCCCGGTTTGGGTCCATCCGTCACATTCCCAATTATTCCCCCATGTCGCCACGACAGGAGGGAACCATCCAACACCCGATGATTAGGAAGCGGCCAGCCCAAAGTCAATCGATGCCTGCGACGGCTCACAGGCCGAGTTGCGCCACGCAACGATTTGTCGGGCAGGAAGCGCATGCGGCGACGTCGAAGTGCAAGGGCCGCGTGCCACCACCACCGCCGCCACCACGAACTTTATTTTAGCGATGCTGGATATTGCGCTAAACTGCGCGGCATAGGGGTTTCGATTATCCGGTAGGCACATGGAACGCAGGCTCGCCGCCGTGATGATTGCCGATGTCTGCGGCTATGGATTGCTCACCCAGGCCGACGAAGAGGGTACCTGCGCCCGCTTTCAGACCGATCTGCACGACCTGTTCGAACAAAGGATCGCTGCCCATCGAGGCCGCTTGGTCAAGACCATGGGCGACGGCCTGCTGGTCGAGTTCCACAGCGTCGTCGAGGCAGTGCGGTGTGCGGTCGAGGTACAGCGCGCCAAATCAGAAAGTCGCGGTGCGGACGCGGGGCGATTGCAGTTCCGCATCGGCATCAATCTCGGCGACGTGATCGTCGAGGGCGACGACATCCACGGCGATGGCGTCATCATTGCCGAGCGCCTGCAAAGCCTTGCCGAACCGGGTGGCATCGTCATCTCCGGAACAGCCTACGACCAGGTCGAAAAGCACGTCGATGTCGGCTTCGTCTTTCTCGGCGAGCAGCGCCTGAAGCATGTCGAAAGACCGGTCAGGACCTATCGCCTGCGGCTGGGCGAGGCGCGCCCCGCAAAGGCAAAACCCGGTAGCCGCCGCGCGAAGCGCTGGGCGGCGCTCGGCACATCCGCGATCATCGTGGCAGCGGTCGCCGCTATCGTCGGGTGGCGCGCATGGGAGCCGCCGATCGGCTTCGGCAGCCAGGATCCGTCGATGAGCCTGAGCGCTGCCGACAGACCCTCGATCGCCGTCCTTCCCTTTGCCAATGTGAGCGATGATCCCCAGCAGGATTTTTTCGCCGATGGCATGACCGACGGCCTCGTCACCGAACTCGCCCAGCTATCCGGTGTGTTCGTCATCGCGCGCAACTCGACCTTCACCTACAAAGGCAAGTCGGTGACGCCGAGACAGGTGTCGCAGGAGCTCGGCGTCAGATATGTGCTTGAAGGCAGCGTCCAGCGCGCCGGAGAACAGCTCCGGATCAACGCCCAGCTTGTCGATTCCTTCAGTGGTGGAAACATCTGGGCCGGGAAATTCGACGGTTCGCGCTCCGATGTCTTCGCGCTGCAGGACGAGGTGATGCGCGGGATTGCCGAGGCGCTGGCGCTTCGGCTGGATCCCGACCAGCAGATGGCCTTCGGGCGCAAGGAAACGACGGTGCCGGAGGCCTTCGATGCGTTTCTGCGCGGCTGGGAGCACCACCGGCGCACGACCCCCGAAGATT
Organism: Ensifer adhaerens; assembly: GCF_002007205.1. Classification (GTDB taxonomy): domain Bacteria; phylum Pseudomonadota; class Alphaproteobacteria; order Rhizobiales; family Rhizobiaceae; genus Ensifer; species Ensifer adhaerens_D. The sequence goes on along the minus strand of NZ_LAZS01000005.1, from coordinate 657,328 downwards.
TTGAAAAGGCGGTGCCCTATTTCGAGCAGGCAATCGCCCTCGATCCAGCCTATGGCCGCGCCTATGCTGCAGCCGCCATGGTTTACGCACGCATCTACCTGTGGCGCTGGCACTACCAGCTCGGCATCTCGCGGATCGAGGCGCGCGCCAGGGCCTGGCAGTACCTGCGGAGCGCCCGGAAACACCAGACGGCGCTGACCCATCAGGCGGCTGCCCTGCTGTCGGAAGCGGACTGGCAGCATGGCGATGCACTTGCCGAACTCAAGCAGGCGATCGCGCTGGAGCCCGGCGACTCCTGGAGCTATGCATTGACGGCTTTCGTGCTGACCTGCGCCGGCCGGCCGGCCGAGGCCCTGCCCTATATCCGCACGGCCATGCGCCTCGATCCCCGCCCACCGTCCTTTTTCGTCTACGTTCTCGGGCTCGCGCAGTTCAGCCTGGAGGACTTCGAGGCAGCCGCAGAAGCGGCGAGAGAGACGATCAAGCTCAACCCGAAGGATGATGGCTCCTTCCTGCTGCTGGCCTCAACCGCCGGCCATCTCGGCCGTCGCGCCGAAGCGGAAGAGGCTGTCGCCCGTTTCAATGCCCTTCGCATCAGCCGCGGCGGCATTGCCGTCACGCTCTCGGCCTACCCACCGCTCGACTTGCAAAATGAGCATATCAGCGGCCGGTTCCACGAGGGATTGCGATTGGCCGGCGTCCCCGAGACGTTGATGGCAGCCGACGCCAACATCAGGAACCGGCTGACAGCCGGCGACGTCCGTTCCTTGCTTCTTGGACACCAGTTGCGCGGGCGGATGCTGGATTCGGGCGAACAACACGAAGCGCTCGTTTCACCGGTGGGCCTCGCGACCTTGAGCGGCGACTGGGCCTCGCTTGGCGGTGGGCGCATGAACGATGTCGAGGTCCGCTTCGAGAAGGACGAAGTTTGTTTCCTATGGCTGAAGACGACGAACCTTTGCGGCGTGGTCCTGCGCAACCCGGGAGGGTCGAGGGACCGGGAAAACGAGTTCATCTGGTTCCACGGCGACCGTGCCTTCACGTTTTCGCAGATCCGCTAGCCTACTGCACGTTTCCCTTGATCGTAGCCGATGGAAACGTGCAGCAATTCAAAGTGCTACAGCGACCTTTGCGCGCCTGATAAGACGCGCGGCGCTGTAGTTGAGTCTGCCACCGCCGCCAAGCACCGGCGCAGATGATTCTCATCTACTGCGCCATCCGCTGAAACACACTGAACTGAAACGCCTGCGTCGCGTTGCCGGGCGTGGTATGCGCGTGCCGCAGCGCTTCGACCAGCCGGAAAGAGGATCCGATCACGCCCGAGAGCGCCGCCGCATCGTAGCGCACCACCGGCAAACCGCTGCAACGCTCTGGCCCCTCGGGCGCAAAGGTGGCGATGATGGCGTACCCGCCCGGTTTGACAGCCGCGATCAGCCGTTCGACGTAGGCGCGGCGGTCGTCGGGATCGGTCAGGAAGTGAAATGCGGCACGGTCGTGCCAGATATCGTAGGTCCGATCCGGCGCCCATTGTGTCACGTCGAGGGCAAGCCATTGCACCTGACCGGCACGCGCGCCGAGCCTTGCCTTGGCGGCATCGAGCGCCGCTGGCGAAAGATCGAGGACGGTGATCGCCTTCATGCCCTCATCAAGCAGCACATCCACCAGCCGCGAGGCGCCGCCGCCGATATCGATGAGCGACGACGACCCAACGGGTGAATATTTCCGGATAAGATCGAGCGAGACCGTCGGCGTATCCTCGAACCAGCTGACGCCCGCCTCACCTTTGGTTCGGTAGGCCGCGTTCCAATGGGTTCGTCTGCTTTCGTCGGTCATCGGAGAATGCGCCTGCGGTAATTCCTGACGTCGTGCGTCGTTTCATCGCGTATTCTAGCGCGATACGATGAAGATCGTTCGGGATTTCGGTCTTCCCTATTGTCCAAGCAGCCCATTCAGCCAACGTCGGTCGAGCACCGCTTCCAGTTCACCGGCGACATCGTCAAGCGCCGCATCGACCGACTGGCGATAGTTGCTCGCCCCGCCCTCGATGCCGAAGCTCTGCAAGAGCGCTGCGCGATAGGCATCGCTGGTGAACAGCCCATGCAGATAGGTGCCCATCACCCGGCCATCGGCCGACAGCGCGCCATCGGCGCGGTTGTCGATGCGCACGGATGGGCGGTCGCAATCGGCACCTTGCGTCTTGCCCAGGTGGATCTCGTAGCCTTCGAGCGCCACGTCATGCTCCAGCGACCAGGCGCGGCTGTTGCGCACCGTCTTTTCCGGCGCCATCTCGGTTTCGACATCGAGCAGCCCGAGGCCCTCGATGTCACGTTCGCCGCCTTCTATGCCGAGCGGATCGGTGACGCGCCGGCCGAGCATCTGGTAGCCGCCACAGATGCCTATGACCCGGCCGCCGCGGCGCACATGGCGCTCGAGGTCACGGTCCCAGCCCTGGGCGCGGAAATCGATGAGGTCGCCGATGGTCGATTTCGATCCGGGAATGACGACGAGGCCGGCATCTGCGGGGATCGGGCTTCCCGGTCGGACGAAGACGAGATCGACCTCGGGCTCGGCGGCCAGCGGATCGAGATCGTCGAAATTGGCGATGCGCGACAGCACGGGTACTGCGACCTTCAGCGCCCGCCCCTCGCCGCGCGTCAGCTTCTCGAGCACGACGGAATCCTCCGCCGGCAGCCGTGCCGCCGCCTTCAGCCAGGGCACGACGCCGAAGCAGGGCCAGCCGGTGAAGCGGTTGACCGCGGCAATGCCATCGTCGAACAGTGTGACGTCGCCGCGGAACTTGTTGATGAGGTAGCCGGTCACCATCCGCCGGTCTTCCTCAGGAAGGATCGCATGCGTGCCGACGAGCGAGGCGATCACCCCGCCACGGTCGATATCGCCGACGAGCACGACCGGGACCTCGGCGCGTGTCGCAAAGCCCATGTTGGCGATGTCGCCGGGCCTGAGGTTGATTTCGGCCGGCGAGCCCGCCCCCTCCACCACCACGAGATCGGCGCCGGCCGATATCTGTTCGAAACTCTCCATGACGGCGCCAAGCAGTTTGGGTTTGAGGGCCTGATACTCGCGGCCCTTGGCCTGCCCGGCGACTTTGCCCTGGACGACGATCTGGCTGCCGACATCCGACTGCGGCTTCAAAAGCACCGGGTTCATGTGCACCGACGACGGCACGCGGGCGGCGAGCGCCTGGAGCCATTGCGCCCGGCCGATCTCGCCGCCGTCGTCGGAAACGGCGGCGTTGTTCGACATGTTCTGCGGCTTGAATGGCCGGACCTTCAGGCCCCTATTGGCGGCAAGCCGGCAGAGCCCCGCCACCAGTACCGATTTTCCGACATCCGAGCCGGTCCCCTGCAACATGATCCTGCGTGTCATGCGGCCATCGGTAACACTGAAACGGTCGGCGGCAAAGGTCTGTTTCAACACGATTTCGCCGCAATTGACAAAGCCTTCTCACGCATTGTTTCGCGCTTTCGCAAGGCTTGTCGAAAATGCCGCGGCCGGTAGCCAAAATGCGACATGGCATGGCGAGTTCAGCATTCATTTTTTTGCGGTGCACACCTATATCAGCGGCATAGCAACAAGCCCCGGAGGATTGGCCTCCGGCCCCTCAAGGTTCACGTCCATGCTGTACATCTTCAGCAAGCCCAATTTCGTCCAGATCGCCTGGAACTCCAAGGTTCCGTCCAGCCAGTCGCGCGTGCGCAATCTTGTCGTCGACGCGCCCTTCGGTCCGCTCGGCGTCATCCGCACCTCGAACGTCGGCTGAGCCAGCGACCGGGCGTCATTCGCCCCTTCTTTGCTCTCCTCCCAGAGCCTCCTCCACCGCCCCATCCGGGGCGGTTTTTTTATGCATGGGGCCGGAAATGCGAAGGCCGCATCGACCTCGAACAGAGGGATGCGGCCGCCAAAAAACACCTGGTCGCTTCGGAGTAACGCACCGAAGGTTCGCTTGAAATCCGGGACGCTTTACCTGATCCGGACCCGCGGCAGTCCCCCGCCGCGAGAAGAACAATTAGCCGGACATCGTTACCGGATGGTTATTGAAGGGTTAACCAAAGATGAACTCCGGCCTTTTTTGATTTTTTTTCGCGACATGCGCGCCCTTTGACGTGGCGCAATCACGACAGGAAAAGTCACGATCTCGACAGGGCTTGGAGCCCGGTGGCGCGTAGCGCCATTTTTTGCGGCAAGAATTGTCGCTATTGCTTAAATTCGGCCTCGCTCACGCACAAAAAGCGCCCTCCGGCCATGTCGCAGACAGAACGCACGCGACCCGCGCGCCGCCCGCACATCCGATTGAAGAGGTTGATTTCTCAGCGAGAAACCTTAGGCTTGGGTGGCGGTATAAGAGGAGATTGGCTGGCGACAGGGTTCCGCGGCCAGGGCTGAAAACGAACTCCCGCACCGTCCGCAGCAAGGGTGAACCTTGGCTTGTTCGATGCCGAACCCCAGGCTGCATCGTTGTTTCGGGTGACGGAGGATGCGTCGCATCCGCCGTATATTCCCGTTTGGATCTTGGCTGCAAATAAGACTGGGAGGTCTTGCAACATGAAGAAACTCCTCGCTTCCACCATTCTCGCCGCTGGCCTCTATGCCATGGCGGGTTCCGCACAGGCAGCGGAATGCGGTGAAGTCAGCATTGCCGAAATGAACTGGGCTTCCGCCGGCGTCGCCGCCCAGGTGGACAAGTTCATTCTCGAAAACGGCTACGGCTGCACCGTGACGCTGGTGACTGGCGACACCATGCCGACCTTCGCCTCGATGAACGAAAAGGCCCAGCCCGACATGGCCCCGGAACTCTGGGTCAACGCCGTGCGCACGCCGCTTGACGCCGCGATCAAGGAAGGCCGCCTGATCGAAGCCGCCAAGATCCTGAGCGAAGGCGGCGTCGAGGGATGGTGGATTCCGAAATTCCTCGCCGACGCGCATCCGGATATCAAGACGGTGCAGGACGCGCTGAAGCATCCGGAACTCTTCCCGGCGCCGGAAGATTCGTCCAAGGCCGCGGTTCACAATTGCCCGTCGGGCTGGAACTGCCAGGTCTCGACCGCCAATCTCTACCGGGCGCTGAACGCGGAAAAGGATGGCTTCCTGCTCGTCGATACCGGCTCGGCCGCAGGTCTCGACGGCTCGATCGCCAACGCCTTTGAAAAGAAGACCGGCTGGCTCGGCTATTACTGGGCACCGACCGCCATCCTCGGCAAGTACGAGATGACCCGCCTCTCCTTCGGCGTCGACCACGACAAGGCCGATTGGGACGCCTGCACCGCCGTGCCGGATTGCCCGACCCCGAAGGTCAATTCCTACCCGGTGTCGGACGTCTTCACGGTCGTGACCAAGTCCTTCTCCGAGAAGGCAGGCGTCGCCATGGATTACGTCAAGGTACGCAAGTGGGACAACGGCACCGTGAACAAGGTCCTCGCCTGGATGGACCAGAACCAGGGCACCAACGAGGACGGCGCCAAGCACTTCCTCGCCGAGTTCCCGGATATGTGGACACAGTGGGTGAGCCCGGAAGTGGCCGAAAAGGTCAAGGCGGCCCTCTGATGAAACGGATGGCAGGCGGTGGATGAAGATCGCCGCCTGCTTGCCCCGGCGGCTTGTGCCGGAGCGGGAACAGTTAGGCGTCGCGGCGGTTTAGCCTGGCGCCCATCGTTCCAGAGACGGCGAACCGTGGCCCTTCGCGTCGCAAACAGTAAAGCGGACGCCACATTTCGCTGACACAGTTTACCTGCCGGGGCCCGAAGAGGTCACCCAAATGTGCGCCGCATCGACGCGATCGATGCCGAGACGCAGCCGGCTTCATAAGACTTCCGGCCAAGAAGGGGAAACATATGGCCTCCATCTGCAGTGTCTTGCCAGCGATGCTCTGCAAGTTCCCTGCCATTGACGAGAGCACGATCCGCCTGGCGCGCAAGGCCGTCGACGATAGCTTCAAGGGCTTCGTGCGATCCTACGGCAATGCCATCGACACAGTGGTCCAGCCGCTTCAATGGTTTTTGAACTATCTTGAGAGCCTGTTCGTCACCTCGCCCTGGATCGTCATCCTGGCGCTCATGGTTGCGATCGTTTATTTCGGCAGCCGCAACATCAACGTCACCATCGGCACCGCGCTGTCGATGATCGCCATCGGCCTCGTCGGGCTTTGGAACGACACCATGGTCACGCTCGCCATGGTCACCGTCTGCACGCTGATCTCCATCCTCATCGGCATTCCGATCGGTATCCTGATGGCGCGCTCGGACCGGGTGCAGGCCTTCGTCAATCCGATCCTCGACGTCATGCAGACGATGCCGAGCTTCGTCTACCTGATCCCGGTCGTCATGATCTTCGGCATCGGCAAGGTGCCGGGGCTGATCGCCGTCGTCATCTATGCGGTGCCGCCGATGATCCGGCTCACCAATCTCGGCATCCGTCTCGTCGACAAGGAAGTGCTGGAAGCGGCCGATGCCTTCGGCTCCTCGACCTGGCAGAAGCTGAAGAACGTGCAGATGCCTCTGGCCTTGCCGACCATCATGGCCGGCATCAACCAGACGATCATGATGTCGCTGGCGATGGTCGTCGTCGCATCGATGATCGGCGTCGGCGGCCTCGGCAAGAACGTGCTGCAGGCGATCGCCAACCAGTTCTTCACCGTCGGCTTCCTCAACGGTTTTGCCCTTGTGGGCATCGCCATCATTTTCGACCGTACCAGCCAGGCCTTCGGCAAGCGGCTGCAAAAGCACTCGGAGGTTATCCATGGCTAGTCACGCGATCGAGGTGAAGAACCTCTACAAGATCTTCGGCCCCAACGGCCGCGACTTCGTCGACGCCGTCAAGAAAGGCATGGGCAAGGCCGAACTCAACGAGGAGCACGGCCACGTGCTCGGCCTGCAGGACATCAACATCTCCATGCCCGCCGGTGGCGTCATGGTGGTCATGGGGCTTTCGGGCTCCGGCAAGTCGACGCTGATCCGCCACATCAACCGGCTGATCGACCCGACCGCGGGCGAAGTGCTCTATGACGGCGTCGACGTCTGCAAGATGAGCGACAACGACTTGAGGGAATTCCGCCGCCACAAGACGGCGATGGTTTTCCAGAAGTTCGCGCTCCTGCCGCACCGCACCGTGCTCGACAACACCGTCTACGGCCTCGAAATCCAGGGCATCGAGCGCAAGGAAAGCGAAAAACGCGCCCGTGGCTGGATCGAGCGCGTCGGCCTGAAGGGCTTCGAGAACCACTTTCCGAACCAGCTTTCGGGTGGCATGCAGCAGCGCGTCGGTCTCGCCCGCGCGCTTACCAACGATGCCGACATCCTCTTGATGGACGAAGCCTATTCGGCACTCGATCCGCTGATACGCGTCGACATGCAGACGGTGCTGCTCGACCTGCAGAAGGAACTGAAGAAGACCGTCGTCTTCATCACCCACGACCTCGACGAGGCGCTGCGCCTCGGCGACAAGATCGCCATCCTGCGCGACGGCCGCGTGGTACAGCAGGGCACCGGCCAGGAGATCGTGCTTTCACCGGCCGACGACTATATCACCGCCTTCGTCAAGGAAGTGAACCGCGGCCGGGTGATCAATGTCGAGACGATCATGCGGCCGCTTTCAGGCAATGCCGAGGGCGTGCCGCTCGTGACCGGCACCGTACTGGAATCGGCCGCCCGCACCATGACCGCCGCCCGCGTTGGCATCGCCCACGTCGTCGACGAAAACGGCCGCCCGATCGGCGCCCTCGACCTCTCGACGGTCATCGCTGCCATGGTGACGCCGGTGAGCCACGAGGATCGCGCTGCGGCTTGAGACAAGCGAGCGATGATTGGGGCAGCGATCGACGCCGCCCCTCATCCGCCTGCCGGCACCTTCTCCCCGTCATGACGGGGAGAAGGGACTCGTAGTGCCCGCTCGCCTGGACCACAAACGCCGCCGTATCCCGTCCGCCCGGACGTCTTCGCGGATGGTTGTCGCGATGCGAAACACGGCCGTAGCCCTCGTCCCCTCGCCCCGCCTGCGGGGAGAGGGTTAGGGTGAGGGGCAAACCTCAGAAAGTGGTCTGAGAGATCAGTTCGTGGTGGTCGCCGCCGCCGCTGCTGCCGGTTCCGTGACACTTGCGGCGCTTGCGTCTTCCTTCGGCGGCAGGAACTTGTCGAGCAGCGCGATCATGTCGTCGTCGCGCGATTGCGCGGTCTTGCCGCCCATGACGACGGCGACGAGGCGGGTGTCGCCGCGCTTGGCCGAGGTGACGAGATTGTAGCCGGAAGCGTCGGTATAACCGGTCTTGATGCCGTCGACACCCTCGTAGCGCTTCATCACGCCGTTGTGGCCGCGCAGCTTCATGCCGCGGAACTCGATCGTCTTGTTGGCGAAGAGCTGGAATTCCTGCGGATAATCGCGCATCAGAGCGAGGCCGAGCGTCGCCATGTCGCGCGCCGTGGTCACCTGGGCCGGATCCGGCAGGCCGTTGGCGTTCTTGAACACGGTGCTGTTCATGCCGAGGGTCCTCGCCTTGCGGGTCATCATCTCGCCGAAGGCGGTCTCGGTTCCGGCAAGCGTCTCGCCGATGACGACGGCGGCGTCATTGGCCGAGAGCACGACCATGCCCATGACCGCTTCGCGTACGGTGATCTGGCGTCCGGCGCCGACAGCGAGCTTGAAGGGCTCCAGGCTGTTCGCACGTTCCGAAACCGTCAGCTTCTGGTCCCATTGCAGGGTGCCGTTCCGCAGCGCTTCGAAGGCGAGATAGATCGTCATCATCTTCGTCAGCGAGGCCGGGAAGTTCAGCTCGTCGGCATTGTCGGCCTCGAGGATCGAACCGGTCTCGGCATTAATGACGAAATGCGCCTGTCCGGCTGCGGCAAAGGATGCGCTGCCAAGCAGCAGGCTGACGGAGACCGCGGCGGACGCGATCGTACGGATGAGGGACTGCATATCGTGTTTTCTCGTTTCGACGCTATCGAACGACCTCGGGACGAAAATCGTGATCGAATTATGGAAGACGGACCGCGAAATACGGCATGGGCCGCGTTTTCCACACGGCCGGCATACCCATGCCTTTTAAGGGCATGGCGGCCGGGCGGCAAGCACCTGCGGCAATCGGCGCGGCAATTTCGAGGCTGGCGACGCCTCACGTGGCAAGCGTGCCCGGGCGGGCTCGCCTGCCGCTTCACCGAGGTTTAACCGGATTGCGCCAAGGTGCGGATCTCTCCTGGCCGGCAAGGCCCGAACGGCAGCACGGCCAGGGGTCATGATCAACAATGCCGCCCGGCATCCCAATCACTCGTCTTTTAGCGCCGCCATGCACCCGAACACAGCCACGGCAGAGCCTTCCACCGCGCGCCAGCGCGTGCCGGCGGCGTTCGAGGCCGGCCTGGCGGAACTCGTGCAGGGCCTTGCAGCGCTGCTCTCGGGCCTTGGCCTGTTCCTCATCGTCTTCACGCTGATCCCGTTTCAGGGCGCGGCCGATACCGACCCGAATGCCGCCAACGTAGGCAACATCATCAACCAGGTGGGCTACCTGGTGCTCGGCGCGGTCTACCTCTTCGCGATGCTGCTCACCGTTGACAGGCGGGTGCTCGCCCGCCTCGTTTCGCCCTCCTGGATCGCGATCTTCGCCATCGCCTATCTCTCCTGCCTGCAGTCCTACGACCCGGCGGCCTCCGCCCGCGGCCTGACGCTGAGCCTCGTCGCGATGATCCTGGTGGCGGGCGTGCTGGTGCTGCCGAAGAACGAGAAGGATTTCGTCAATGCCGGCGCCAATGCGATCCTGCTTCTGATCCTGATCGACTATGCGGCCCTCTTCGCAGCACCCGATCGCGCCATCCATTCGGCCTTCGGCGACGAGCCGTGGCATGCCGGCTTCTGGCGTGGCCATCTGCTGCATAAAAACGTGTCGGCACCAGTCTTCTCCATCCTCTGCATGTTCGGCATCTATTGCCTGCGCGCAGGCGCCCCGTTGCGCGGCTGGGCGATCACGCTGCTTGCGGCCAATTTCGTGTTGCATACGGGTTCGAAGACGACGATCGGCTTCCTTCCAATCGCGATTGGCCTCGTCTTTGCCGGCCGTGCTGTGCGCAGCCCCGGGCTGATGATCCTCGCCCATCTCGCCATGTCGGTGCTGGTCTTCGGCCTGACGCTCGGCACCATCTACTCCGACACGCTGTTTTCGATCACCAAGGCGCTGATCGACGATCCGACCTTCACCGGCCGCGACGACATCTGGAAATTTGCGAGCGCCAGCATCGCCGAACGGCCCTGGCTCGGCCAGGGTTATGCCAGCTTCTGGCTGTCTCCCGTGATCATGGGGCTGGAGGCGAATTTCGAGGCGAGCTGGGACGTGCGCGGTATCGTCGCCGGCCACAACAGCTACCTCGACGCGGTGCTGATGTTCGGCCTGCCGGGCGGTATCCTGATGACGGCCCTGCTCTTCGTCAAACCGCTCTTCGACTATGTCCGCGCCTACCGTCGGCCGCAGGCCCGGATCTTCGCCGATTTCTGCGTCATGGTGGTGATCTTCATGACCTACAACGCCATGCTCGAGAGCTTCTTCCTCAATCGCGCCGATCCGATGTGGCTGCTGACGGCGCTTGCCGTCTTCGGGCTCGGGCTCGCTGGCCGCATGCGCATGCGCGCAGAACCGAAAACCTCCCATCGCGGGACGCTTGCCAAGACATAAAGATATCTTTATATCTTGTTGCAACCTCTCCCGAGCGGTCGAGGAAAAGTGTTTGCGGTTTTCCGCCCGCGACCCGCTCGGACTTGTTAAAACCGATTACGTTCATGATCCTGGGTCGGCCCGACCCAGGATCGTCGTGATCTACCCGGGAAAAACCGATGACCGCAGCATCCAATGTCCTCTCCGCTCTCATTGCCGAAAAGGGCGTGCTTCTCGCCGACGGCGCCACCGGCACGTCGCTCTTCGCCATGGGCCTGGAGGCCGGCGAAGCACCGGAGCTCTGGAATGAGACGAAGCCTGAGAACATCACCAAGCTGCACCAGGATTTCGTCGACGCCGGCGCCGACATCATCCTCACCAACACCTTCGGCGGCACCCGCCATCGCCTGAAACTGCACCAGGCGGACGACCGCGTGCACGCGCTGAACAAGCGCGCCGCCGAGATCGCTCGCGCCGTTGCCGACAAGGCATCGCGCAAGGTCATCACTGCCGGCTCCGTCGGCCCGACCGGCGAACTGCTCATCCCGCTTGGCGCGCTCTCCTATGAGGCTGCGGTCGCAGCCTTCGTCGAGCAGATCGAGGGCCTGAAGGCCGGTGGCGCCGAAGTCGCCTGGATCGAGACCATGTCTTCGCCTGACGAGATCCGCGCGGCCGCCGAGGCCGCCGCCAAGGTGGGCCTTCCTTACGTCTATACCGGCTCGTTCGACACGGCCGGCAAGACGATGATGGGCCTGCACCCCAAGGACATCCACGGCGTTGCCACCGAGTTCGGCGATGGCCCGGTCGCCGTCGGCGCCAATTGCGGCGTCGGCGCCTCCGACATCCTCTCCTCGCTGCTCGACATGACCGAGGCAGCGCCCGAGGCAACCGTGATCGTCAAGGGCAATTGCGGCATTCCGGAATTCCGCGGTTCGGAAATACACTATTCCGGCACGCCGCCGCTGATGGCCGAATATGTGCGGCTTGCGGCCGACGCCGGCGCGAAGATCATCGGCGGCTGCTGCGGCACCACCTGTGGCCACCTCGCCGCCATGCGCGTGGCGCTGGATGAGCACGTGCGCCGCGAGCGCCCGACGCTTGACCTGATCATCGAAAAGATCGGCCCGTTGCGCAACAAGTCCGCCAACGAGACAGCCGCCCCGAGCCGGGAGCGCCGCAGCCGCCGCGCCTGATTGCGGCCGACAAGGCAGACCGACAAGAAAACGCCCCGGCATCGCGAGATCCGGGGCGTTTTTCGTTCAGGCATCGTTGCGGCGGTAGCCTTAGAGACCGGCGCCATCGAAGGCCGGCGCGCCGGTTGCCCGCGCAGCCACGCGTCCGCCCTTGGCCGCCTCGGTGAAGGCGTGGTAAAAATCAAAGGCGCGCCCCATCTGGCGCGATCCTTCCTTCGAGAAGTGCCCGAAGTCCTCGAAGAGCGCGACGCCCTTGTCCTCGATCTTGCAGCTGTCGTTGTCGCAGAGATAGTCCAGGAAGCTGACGACAGGATATTCGTCGGCGATATCCGCAACCACGTTCAGCACGTCGCGGCCGTATTCGCGCACGGTCTTCAGCACCGGCTCGCAGCGTTGGTCCGATTGGCCGAGCAGGCGGGCTCTCGCCACGCACAGTCCGGTATCGCGGCCATCATGCGGCGTCGGCGCCACAAAGACCGGCTCGAAGCCGTTCGACCGCAGCCACGCAAACGTTGCCCGCAGGCCGTCGCTCAGAAGCTTCGTCTCGGTCGCCACCTCGTTTCGACCGTCGACCAGCACCTTCTCTTCCTTCAGGTACTGGCTGAGCTCCGACGACAGGACGACGTAGCGGATCGACCGGTTGGCAAGCAGGAAACGGCGGACCTCGTCGTTGTAGCGGGCACAATCGTCCGACCAGTCGCGGCCGAGCCGCGGCACGATCGGCGAAAGGTTCAGAAACGGCCCGCAATTGTTCTTGGCAAGCTGCACCAGTCGTACGTCGGGCTTCGACGCGATGATGCCGTCGACGAGGTGACGGGCAAAGGAATCGCCCCAGACGGCGACTTCCGGGGTGGGACTCGAGGCGCAGCGCAGATCGGCGACGGCGTCGCATTTCTTGCCGAGGCCAACGCTCGGCTCCGAAAGCTGCGCAAGTTCGCGGTTCCTGGCGGCGAAACCGTCCGTGCCGTCAAGCGTAAAGCCGAACGCGATCGCGACCGATCCGACGGCAAGCGTCGCCCCGAAGACCGCGCGACGGCTGAAGCGGCCCGGCTTGCGGAAAGGCTGCTCGACAAGACGCCAGCTGAGATAGGCAAGCACGAAGCACAGCGCGATCAAGAGCGCGTAGCCTTCGGTCGGGATTTCCTCGATCGCCCGCAGCCGCGCAAAGGCAAAGACCGGCTGGTGCCAGAGGTAGAGGCTGTAGCTAATGAGGCCGATCGCGATCAGCGGCTTCAGCGACAGCAGCCTGCCGACGGCGGTGTCGCCCCGGCCAAAGGCGAGAACGAGCGCCGTGCCGAACACCACCGGAACGGTCGTCCAGCCGGGATAGAAGGCCGATTCCGCCACGAACACATAGCTCGCGACGATCGCCAGCAGACCGACCCCTGAGAGAAGCTCGCGGCCGGCCTTGCCCGGATCGAGCTTTTCGACGCCGACCAGCGCCAGCAAGGCCCCGACGCCGAGCTCCCAGAAGCGGCTTGGCAGCAGGTAGAAATTCGCAGCCGGGTCAAGGTTCGAAAGAACCTGCGTCGCCGCAAAACTCAGGAGCACGAGCCCCGCCACCACCTTCAGCATTGTTGCCGGCGAGAAGCGGCGAAGGAACAGGAGAAGCAGCGGGAAGACGAGATAGAACTGCTCCTCGACCGCCAGCGACCAGGTGTGCAGCAACGGAAGCAGCGCCGTGCTCGGCGCAAAGTAGCCGGTCTGGTCCCAGAAGAAGAAGTTCGAGGCAAAGAGGTTCACCGCGTAGAGGCTCTTGCCGAAACTGTTGAGTTCTCCCGGCAGCATCCACATCAGCGCAAATGGAATAGAGACGGCTGAGACCAGGAACAGCGCCGGCGCCAGACGGCGGGCACGCCGCTCGTAGAAACTGACGATGCTGAAACGTCCGTCGCGGATCTCCTGGTGGATGATCGCGGTGATGAGGTACCCGCTGATGACGAAGAACACATCGACGCCGGCAAAGCCACCGGAGACAAGGCCGAAACCGGCATGGAACAGGAGGACAGGCACGACGGCAAGCGCGCGCAGTCCATCGATTTCGGGTCTGTATCGCATCAGCGGAGGAAACACTCGGGTGGCGGGGGCCGCTCGTTAACACAATGTTGACAATGGAACCATTGTCGCGCGGTCCGTATCCACATGCGTGTGTTCTAAAGTTCCGGCGGCATGAGCCGTCGAAACAGGACCGGCGGCTAGCAAGCAGCTGAAGATGGCGATACTGGGGCTATCTCAGAATATGCCGGCGCCAGGCGTCGAGCCCGATCTCTATTTCCTTGCGGCCGAAGCCGACGCGGAAGCGGTCTGTGGCAACAGGCAGAAGATCCGAAACGAAGAGGCTCGACGGCAGAAGCAGGACGCCCGCCTCCTCCACCAGCCGGCGGCAATGGGTCTCGACACCGTCGGAACCGAGATAGCGGGCAAAGCCGACGCAGCCTCCGTCAGGCGCCCGCCATTCGTAGAGATCCGGGAACTCCTGGAAAAAGGCACCGAGCTTTTCGAGATTGGCGGCGACCAGGGCGCGATTGCGATCAAGGATAACCGCGCGGGCTTTCAGCGCGATCGTCGCCAGCACTTCCGACGGCCGCGAATTGCAGATCGAGAGATAGTGCTTCATCTTCTCCATGCGCTCGAGAAGTCGATGGTCGCGGCAGGCGATCCAGCCGACGCGCAGACCCGGCAGGCCATAGGCCTTGGACATGACGTTGAGCGAGATGCCGCGTTCGAAGAGTTCGGCCGCCTGCGGCAGGCGCAGCGCCGGATCGCGCTCCAGGCCGCGATAAACCTCGTCGCTGAAGAGATGGATGCCGCGCTCGGCGCAGAGGCTCGCCAGCGCCGCAAAAGTCTCCTGATCGGCGATCGCGCCGGTGGGATTGTTCGGGAAGTTGACGCAAATGAGCTTCGTGTTCGGCTTCAGCGCCGCCCTGACATCGGCAATATCGAGCCGCCAGTTGTTTTCGGGCCTTAGCGGCACGCCGGTGACGGCCCCGGCGATCGTCACCGGCAAGGTCTCCATCGACTGGTAGTTCGGCACCGTCACGATCGCGTGGTCGTCGGGCCCAAGCAGCGCCAGCATGGCGCAATAGAGCCCCTCCTCCGCGCCGGCAAAGCAGAGGATGTCGGCGGCCGAAAGCCCATCATAGGTGGCGGCGATCACCGCCCTGAGCGCCGGCGCGCCATAGGTCTCGGTATAGCCGAGCACGATGTTTTCCCAAGCGGCGCGGTCCTCGTCGTCGGCAAGCGCCAGAAGGTCGCTCATGGCCATCGTCTGGCTGTCGCTCGCCGTCATATGGTGGCGGGCGCTGAACTCCCAGCGCGAGAAATGGGTTTCGAGCCGGAAATCGGGCAAGGTGGTCATGGAAGTCTCCTCCTCTCGCGGCCTGGACGCACGCTGGGTTATGGTCAGGCAAATCCGCAGAGCCACCAACGGTCTCTGCCCGGTATTGCGCGTGTTTAAAATCAGGGCGCATCGCCACGGGCGGCAGCGAGATAGTTGTAGATCGAGGCGCGCGAGGCGCCGATGAGGCTGGCGAGGTGATCGACGGCGTTGCGTGTCTGGAACAGGCCGCGCTCCTCGAGTGCTGCCACCAGCGCCACGCGATCGCCGCGCTTGAGCGCCGAAAGCGCCAATCCCCGCTCCTTCAGCCAGCCATGCAGCGTTGCATTGATCTCCTCGCGCCAGTCCCGCGAAAACAGCGCCTGCGGCCTTGGCTGCTCGGCGCCGGCGAAAGCCGAAAGCAGCTTCACCGCCTGATCGATCATCGACATGTCGAGATTGATGCAAAGCAGGCCTACAGCTTCACCCGCCCCGTCGCGCAACACGGCCGAGATTGACTTGAAGCGCCGGCCGTCCGTGCCAGTCTTCTCGTAAGGCCCGAGCACCGCCTCGGCGCTGCCAAGAGCGGCGAACTCCTCCTCGATCAGCGAATCTTCCCCAACCACGCGGCCGGAAAAACAGTTCCAGATGCCTGCGATCGTGCCGGCCCTGAGATCGTGCAGAACGACTTCCCCATGCGGGTAAAGCAATGCGCTGATCGCAGCGGCCGTCGGCGCATGCATGGCAAGAATGGAGGTGAAGGCGGGTGCAATGGTCATGCACAGCTTATGTCCATTATTAGACTTATTGTCAATATTGGATTATTTGTTGATTTCAGGCATATGCGCGGCCGCTTGCGCACCGCCGGCCGCTGACCTATCCCCGATGTCAGAAAGATTCGCGGCTTGCCGGTTCGTGCCTGACCAATGGACGGCGATTCAAGGCGCTATGGCGACCGCCACCCGCCCTTCATGGAACACGCGGCGCGGTCGCAAATACAGACGGGAGACTTACATGAACGCCGGCCCAGCCTCCTTCCCCGACCGGGACACCGTTGCCGAAAAGTTCGGGACTTTCAGCGAATCCGACCAGTCCTTCCTGCGCCTGCTGATGGAAAACCCCGAGCAGGACGAGCGCCTGATGGACGGTCTCTATCGCCACCTCGACCTCGCCTCCGAGGCGAAATTCCTGAATTCCCTGAAGCTCGAAAAGCTCGGAGAATGGCTCGGCGCCCACGCGCCTGCGCGCCTGCAGATGCGCCTGATGGAAGCCGGCCGCTCCAGCCAGCACGCCGCCTACCAGGCGTTCAAGGCCGGTCTGTCGAAGTCCGATGGGTTGGGGCGCGCTTTTCCGAAGGCTTGAGTGCACAACGTCACCAATCTCGCAGGCGGGGAGAGGAAAGGAGCACGGAACGGCGCCGGCCCCTGACAGATGCCCCTCACTGTCCTGCCGGACATCTCTCCCCGCAAGCGGGGAGAGAGCCGCTGGGCGCACCCTTCGATGCCAGACCTCAGTGCCACTGCCAAACCATAGGCTGGGTGAAGCCGCCGCTTTGCTCCCATCTCCCCGCACAGCCTGACAAATGCCCCTCACTGTCCTGCCGGACATCTCTCCCCGCAAGCGGGGAGAGAGCTGCTGGGCGCACCCTTCGGTGCCAGAGTTCAATGGCAGCGACAATCTCAGCCTTCACGATGGGCGAAACGGTCGCCACTTGTCCCTTCTCCCCGTCATGACGGGGAGAAGGTGCCGGCAGGCGGATGAGGGGCACTTCCCTCACCGCGGGGATGAGGGGCGCTTCCCTCACCGCGGGGAAGAGGGGCAGATCCCTTGCCCTCAATTCTTCGAACCACCCAACCCCTTCGCCAGCCGCACCAGATTGACGAACTCGCTGCGGTAGCCGAACGGGTCGGCGCCCTTTGAAGCGGCGGCGAGATCGATGACTGCGTCATAGGTATAGTCGGCGAGCGCCGTCACGCCCGAGAGTTTCTGCCCGAAGGCTGCGACTGCGACGGAGAAGCGGACGTCTTCAGGCGCCTCCACAAGTGCCGGCACCGTATTGGCCTCGGTCACCGGCGTGGTGATCAGCTCGCTTTTGTCTCCGTCCGGCTTCTTGTAGCGGATCTTCAGGAACGCCAGTTCGCCGCTGTTCGGGCTTGCCTCTGCCACCGGTTTTTCCGCCTCTGCATAGCGCAGGTCGTCGTTGAGCACCGCCGGGCTGCCCTTCGGCGTCACTTCGTAGATCGCCGTCACGCTGTGACCGGAACCGATGTCGCCGGCGTCCACCTTGTCGTTGTTGAAGTCCTCGCGCTTCAGGGCGCGCGTCTCGTAGCCGATCAGGCGGTACTCGGTGATCGCTGCCGGATTGAACTCGACCTGCAGCTTGACGTCCTTGGCGATCGGGAACAGCGAGGAGCCCGCCTCTTCCACCAGCGTCTTCTGCGCCTCGGCAAGCGTATCGATATAGGCGGCCGTACCGTTGCCGTTCTGGGCGATCGTCTGCATCAGAGCGTCGTTGTAATTGCCTCGGCCGAAGCCGAGCACGGAGAGGAAGATGCCGCTCTTGCGCTTCTCCTCGATCAGCCGCTTCAGATCCTCGTCGCTCGACGGCCCGACGTTGAAGTCGCCGTCCGTCGCCAGCATGACGCGGTTGACGCCACCCTTGACGAAGGCCTTTTCGGCGAGCGCGTAGGCCGCATCGATGCCTTCGGCGCCGGCGGTCGAGCCGCCCGGTTGAAGCGTATCGATGGCGGCGAGGATCTTCGCCTTGTCCTTGACGGCAGTCGGCTCCAGCACCGTCCCGGCGTTACCCGCATAGGTGACGATCGAGACGGTATCCTCGGGCTTCAATTTCTCGACCAGCAGCCGGAAGGCGCCCTTCAAGAGCGGTAGCTTGTCGGGCTCGTCCATGGAGCCGGACACGTCGATCAGGAAGACGAGATTCGCCTTCGGCGCTTGCGTCCGCACGACGTCATAGCCCTTGATCGCCACATGCATCAGCCGCGTGCCGCCGTTCCAGGGCGTCGGCGTCACCGTCACCGTCGCCTTGAAGGGCTGCGCGGCGCTTTCCGGGCGCGGCCAGTCATAGGGGAAGTAGTTGACCATCTCCTCGACCCGCACGGCGTCGCGCTCCGGCAACTGGCCCTCCATCAGCGAGCGGCGCACGAAGGCATAGGAGGCCGTGTCGACATCGACCGAGAAGGTCGAGACCGGGTCGGTCACGACGCTTTTCACCGGATTGCTCTCGGCCTTGCCGAAGCGCTCGCGGTTATGCTCGGGCGCCGGCTGCATCTCCTCCTGGACGACCGGCGCAGGCAGGAAGGTCATCCTTGGCTGCATCCCGCCTGTTGCGGACAGTGGTGCGACGCTGTCACGGGCAACACTGTTGGCCATGGCATCGGCGGCCGGCGCGGCCGCCTCGCTCTCCACAGGTGCGGCGACCGGCGTTTCCACGGTCTTCGCCTCCTGCCGCGCGCGTTCTTCCGCGACCGCCTTCTTGGCCGTGGCCTGAGGCTCCGGCTTCTGCCGTTTCTCGTCCTTCCTTGTCTCATCCTTCAGCGCGATCTCCTGCGCCCGCTCGCCAAAAGGCGCGCCGTCACGCGTCAGCTCGAAGGTCAGGAAAGCGGCGGCGGGCACGACGAGAAGGGTTGCCAGTGCCGATCCGGCAAGCAGTTTCCGGTTCATGATGGGGCTCCATATCCGGTTGAAGATGGAGCTTTGACGAACCGGGAATGACGATCCTTGGGTGGCACTCGAATTTTTCTCGGCCTCGTCGAAAGATTGCATGGCGGCTGCCAGCGCACGCGCGCGCGCTTCCGCCGAAGCCTTCGGCGGGGTCAGCCCGGAGAGCTTTTCGAAATCGTCGCGCATGGTCACACGGCCTCCTTGCCGAGCAGTGTCTTCAGGCGCTTGCGCGCCTCGTGCACATGCCAGGAAATGGTTGCTTCCGAGCAGCCGAGCACGTCGGCCGCAGCCTGATGACTCAAGCCTTCGGCGTAGACGAGCAGCACCGCATCGCACTGTTTTTCCGGCAGCGCTCGCACCGCCGTCCACAGCGCCTCGCGCTGCTCCTCGTCGGGATCTTCAGGCGGCGCAACCGTCGCCTGCTCGCTGGCATAGGCCTGCATGCGTCGATCGTCGCGCGCCTGCTGCCGCCTGTGGTCGCGCGCGGCGTTCAGCGTCAGCGTATAGAGCCAGGTGCGAAACCGGCTGGTGCCGCGAAAGCCGCGGATCGCCGCGCCCAGCCGCAGGCAGACATCCTGGGCGATGTCGTCCGCATCCGACGCGTTGCCCGACCAGCGCCAGGCGACCGCATGGACAAAATCATAGTGTTGCTCGACCAGCCGGCCGAACGCCTGCCGGTCTCCACTTACCGCCTTTTCGACGAGTTCAGCGTCCAAATCCGTGCCCGCCCTCACCTCATTTGAACCTTAGACGTTGCAGGCCGATCATTCCTTGGGTGCAAGCGAAGATTTTTTTCGGGATGAAGAAAAGTGCGTGCGCCCATATCCCGCGCCCACGAAAAGTCAGCGCGGAAACTGTCCGACGACGGCGATGATCGGCCCCATCGGAAACAGCCGGTCGTGCCGGTTGATATCAGGCGCATAGACACTCGAAATCGTGCCGTCGAGGAAGAGCGCATTGGGACAATCGAGCGCGTCACGGAAGAGCGTCGCGAAGTCGTGGAAGCGCACCGGGCGCTTCGAGATGACGAAAACCACCTCGCCCTCTGCCGTCACGCCGACGCCGTTGCGGGTCTTGAGGCTGGTACTATCCGGCAGGAAGCGCGGATGCAGCTTGCCGTCGATGACAAGCATCGGCCCGGATTGCGTGGCGAAACGCGGGGCTATCCCGGCGTCGCGATAGGCGTCCGCCGCCATCACGCCCGCCTTGCCGTCCTCGACATAGAACACGCCGTTCGGCAGCAGGTGGAAATTGCCCCAGCCCGTATTGGTGTTGAGCGGCACCTGCGCGCGCCCCTCCTCGACATGCAGCCCGACCGGCGACAGATCCTCGTGATACATGCCGCCGTTCATGGCAAAGGCCATGTACTCGTCGCGGTGTCGCAGTTCGAGCGACAGTGCCCGGAACGAGCGGAACGGCACGCCCGCCTGGTCCTTGTTGTAGAGCCGGATGTCGCTTGTCGCCGGATCGAAGCTGCAGGTCACATAGTCCTGGCCCAGATGGCTGACATCGCGGCAGGCGCCGAGCGCAGGACCGGCAAGACCGGCCGAGAGAACGGCACCGACGAGAAAAGGTTTTGGAAAAAGCGGCATGGCGAAAGGTCCAATCGAATCAGACGTCAAGCATGACGCAGATTGCGGCGGATCTGGCGCGAGATCGGAAGCGAAGCACTGCGACCGCCATCGTCGCTGGACAAGTTCATGTCGAACTTCGCCGACGACTACGCCTGCGCCGATTGCTTGGCGAGGAAGAGGTGGAGAAACGGCTTCAATTGCCCCAAGTGCGCTGGCAACGCGGCTGGCGGCTCCCCATTGGGTCCAAGATCACAGGATCGCGGCGGAAATCGTCGGAGGTAGCAATGCGGCCGCTTGATCTCCGCAACGCCGAGATTGCGCGCGAGGGTCATTATCCGCCGGGCTAACCTAAACGGGGCCTGCAGCGGAGCCTGGCACTTCGCCGAACCTGTTGGAGTTCTTCGAGCCAGGGGTAACGATGATTGCAACATGGACCGCCAGCACCAGGATGCCCGTGAGAATGGCTGCGATGAGGGAGTCAACTGCCCCGAAATAGCCTTGGACCAAGTGAAGCAAAAAGACCGAAGGGGTCCACCAGCCGCTCTGATCGAAGTCATGCAGTCGCCTCACCATCAAGCACAGGCTGGCGATGATAGCCAGCACATAGGTTAGGGCGACCATTCCATGAATCATTGAAAGCGCTTGTCGATCTCCGACCAGCGCCATTAGGCGAGTGAGCGCAGATACCACGACCGCAGCAATAGCGACGATTGCCACGTTGAACAGGAAATAGCGAAGACGACCAAGCCTAGCCTGTAGCGAGAATGTTTTGAGCATTGTACCCATTGCAACTGATCGAGAAAATACTCTCGCGCTTACACTTAGACGGTTGCATTGAAGCAGCGTCAAACGGAAATTGAAAGACTATCGCAAGCTCTGTTTTTGGTGAGGATCGGCTGACTGAGATCTGACATGCCGCTAGCCAGCCGCCAGCAGCCCCATGGCGATGACGAGGCCGTAACATCCGGCGGCGGCTGCAAGCCCGAAGATCACGCAGAGGCAGGCAAAGCCGCCGACGCCTGAGAGCAGGTATGATTTGGGGTCGCGGTTGAGCACATCCTGCGACAGTGACAAAAGCAGCCGCTTTTCCCGCAGCGTCGTTGCGAGCTTTACCGCGTGGCGCCTGGCTTCCTTCTGCACCAGACGGAAATTGCTGCCGATCGCAAGGAAGGTCAGAAACAGGCCGAGTGCGCTGACGGTGAGCGCGAACTTCCTGAGGATGTCGATCGCGTCAGGCAGAAGATCCCCGGCGAACACTGAGCGATCGACCAGCGCGTCGAAGCCGGTGATGCAGGCGGCGATGACGGCCGCATGGCCGGCGCCGATCGCCAGAAGGCGCTTGAACGCGTCTTCGAGGATCTGGCTGTTGGCGGCGTGAATGCTGTCAAGCCGAGAGATCTGTGCTTCCACGTCCTCGCGCGACAAATGCGGAGGATAGTTGCTCACGGATACGACTGGGCTACCTCTCATACGATGGACTCCAACGCCACGCCGTCCAGATCGTTATAAATTCGATAATATTATCTTTCCACGACACCTCCAATTTTAGTCATTTTGGAGATTTGCACCATCTTTGCGCGCCAGAGTGGAGACTGGCGATCACACTTCAAGCGCCGCCATATGGAAGCTGAGCTGTTCGGGTGGATAGCGATGCGAGGCTCCGATGGGACAGGCGTCGCGCGAGAGACAGCCATTTGCGAGGCAAGCTGCCCTGCCCGCATCCGCGCGCAGATGGCTGCGACAGAGCGTGACGTCGAAGCGTTCCCCGGCAAGCGCGCGCGCCGGACAGGCGGAGATGCACGGTTTTGCCGAGCAGCCGTCGCAGGGATGTTCGGTGGCTGCCTCACCGGTTCGACCAAGCGGGATGTCGAAGGCGAGTGCCCCGCGATAACCGTGCCAGAGGCCATGGCGCGGATGGATGAGGATGCCAAGCGGTGATGGCTTCAGCCGCTCGGCCCGCATCGCCCATTGTTGGAAGGGCTGCCACGGCGGATCGGAGGGGAAATAGGCGGTGGCCCAAAGTTCGTCAGCCAAGGGCTGGAGGATAGCCTTCGACCAGCGATCGAGCGGATCCGCTCCGCCGCGGTCCGGGCGGCTCCGGCGCCAGGCGTCAAAGGGTTGCCACAGCGAGCCGCCGATATTGCCGATCAGTACAACGCTCGTGGCCGGCCGGCCATCGACGAGCAGCGGTGCGGCCTCACCGGAGGCGAAATTTACGGTTCCGCGCAAAAAAAGACCGTGCGGCGCCAGCGCCGCACGGATCGTTTCGATTATCTTGTCCGCTGTCGCGGAAGGCGCCGTCATTTCGGTTTCGGCCCCTGGTGTTCGTAATGCGGGCGCCAGACCTCCTTCTGGATCATGTCGGCCACCTGCGCCGCGCCGCCTTGCTCCCTGGCTCGCTCGGGACCCTTTCAGGTGAAAGCGTCCGGCATCGAATCCTTGCGGCTGGCGATAAAGGCCTTGAGCTTCTCGTCGATCTCCGGATCGAGGTAAGGCGCCTCGTAGTGCTCCAGCCAGCTGCGGCAGAGCGCATTGGCGCGCTGCTCGATGCGCTTTTCGCCTTCCACTTCCCACTGTTCGAAGGAATTGTTGTCGGCAAGCGGCGACCGGTAGAAGGCCGTCTGGAAATTGGCCTGGGTATGGGCGCAGCCGAGATAGTGGCTGCCCGGGCCGACTTCGCGGATCGCGTCGAGCGCCTGGGCGTTTTCCGAGAGGTCCACGCCTTCGGCCATCTTCTGCATCATGCCGAGCTGGTCCTGGTCGATCATGAACTTCTCGTAGGACGAGACCAGACCGCCTTCGAGCCAGCCGGCCGCATGCAGCACGAAGTTGGTGCCGGCCAGCAGCGTCATGTTGATCGTATTGGCCGATTCGTGGGCCGCCTGGGCATCCGGCACCTTGGAGCCGCAGAGCGAACCGCCGGTGCGGAAGGGAAGCTTCAGGCGACGGGCAAGCTGGGCGGCGCCATAGGAGACCAGCGACGGCTCCGGCGTGCCGAAGGTCGGGGCGCCCGACTGCATCGAGATCGAGGCGGCAAAGGTGCCGAACAGCACCGGCGCACCCTTGCGGATGAGCTGGGTGAAGGAGGCGCCTGCAAGCACTTCGGCCAGAATCTGCGTCAGCGTGCCGGCAACCGTCACCGGGCTCATGGCGCCGGAGAGAATGAAGGGCGACAGCACGCAGGCCTGGTTGTGGCGGGCATAGACCTTGAGCGCCCCCACCATGGTCTCGTCGAAGACCATCGGCGAGTTGGCGTTGATGAGGTTGAGCGTCACGCAGTTGTTTTCGACGAACTCGTCGCCAAAGACGATCTTCGCCATGGCGATCGTGTCTTCCGCGCGCTCAGGCGCGGTCACCGAGCCCATGAAGGGTTTGTCGGAATATTTGATATGGCTGTAGACCATATCGAGGTGGCGCTTGTTGACGGGGATGTCGACCGGCTCGCAGACCGTGCCGCCGGACGAATGCATCGACGGCGCCATATAGGCGAGCTTCACGAAGTTGCGGAAATCCTCGATTGTCGCATAGCGGCGATTGCCTTCCAGATCGCGCACGAAGGGCGGGCCGTAGACCGGGGCAAAGATCGTCGCCTTGCCGCCGACCTGGGCGCTGCGCTCCGGATTGCGGGCATGCCAGGTGAATTCGGACGGCGCCGTCTTCAGAAGTTCGCGGCAGAGTCCCTTAGGGAAATGCACGCGCTGGCCGCGCACGTCGGCACCCGCCTGCTTCCACAGTTCCAGCGCCTCGGCATCGTCACGGAACTCGATGCCGATTTCCTCCAGGATCGTATCGGCATTGCGCTCGATCAGCTGCAGGCCTTCCTCGTCGAGGACTTCGTATTCGCGAATCTTGCGCTGGATATAGGGCAGAGACGGCCCCGGGCCGCCGCCGGTGCGCGATGCGCGCCTTGCCGCTGCTCCCCGGCCCTCGCCGCGTGCGCGGCGACCGCCGCCCTCAACCGCGCCCTGATCTGTCACGTCGCTCATTCGCTCTTTCCTCTCCCGCGCATCACTTTTTGCGCCTTCAAGCATCATTTGACCTTAATGCTACCAAGCATCGGGGGCCTTGCGGGTCTCAATGCGCCAAGGCATGGCGCAACTCGAACACTACCGAGAAGCGACCACGGGACGACAAAAACCGCGTGGCGCGAATATATTGTTTTTGTTAACAATATGCAGGGGCCAAAAGAAGCCGCCCCGCCGTCGCTTTTTGTCATATGCGACGTCGCTTTCGAAAACAGATTTTTAGCTGTCGACCGCTATGGATGAATGGACGCGTCCGAAAATTTCGCGCGACCGTGCCAGGAACCGAGGAACCCCAATATGGCAGACGATGAAATCATTCTCGAGGACCTTTCCGACGAAGAACTCGTGCAGCAGATGCACGACGACCTCTATGACGGCCTGAAGGAGGAAATCGAGGACGGGACCAACATCCTGCTCAAGCGCGGCTGGACGCCTTACGATGTGCTGACCCAGGCGCTGGTCGAAGGCATGCGCATCGTCGGCATCGACTTCCGCGACGGCATCCTGTTCGTGCCGGAAGTGCTTTTGTCGGCCAACGCGATGAAGGCCGGCATGACCATCCTGCGTCCGCTGCTTGCCGAAACCGGCGCGCCGAAGCTCGGCAAGATGGTGATCGGCACCGTCAAGGGCGACATCCACGACATCGGCAAGAACCTCGTCGGCATGATGATGGAAGGTGCGGGCTTCGACGTCGTCGACCTCGGCATCAACAACCCGGTCGAAAACTACCTGGAAGCGATCGAGCGCGAGCAGCCGGACATTCTCGGCATGTCGGCGCTTCTGACCACCACCATGCCCTACATGAAGGTCGTGATCGACACGATGAAGGAAAAGGGCATGCGCGACGACTACGTCGTTCTCGTCGGCGGTGCGCCGCTCAACGAGGAATTCGGCAAGGCCGTCGGCGCCGACGCCTATTGCCGCGATGCGGCGATTGCCGTCGAAACCGCCAAGGACTTCATGAAGCGCAAGCACAACCGCCTGGCCGGCTGAGCTTCGGACAATCCGAAATGACAAAGCCGGCCGCGTGGGTGAAATCCGCGGCCGGCTTTCCTATGTCTGGCGAGCGTGCCTGGCAGGTTTGCCGGGTTAGTTGACGGAGTTTGCCACCTTCTTGCCGGCCGACTGTGTCGCGTTGACCGTGTTTGCGGTATCCTGTCCGATCCCGCGGATGGTGTTGCCGCAGGCGGTAAGCGTCGAAAGGGCGACGAGAACGGCGCCGACGGTTGCAAGGGTCTTTACTGTCATGGTCAGGGTCCTTCCCGCTGATAGCCACATGGAATCAAGATGGAAAAAGTATCGCCCGCAATAGAACGTGCACAACCGAAAAAAGTTCACGTGATCGGTTGCGGCGCCATCGCCCGTGAAATTCTGGCGATCTGCGAAGCGAACGGGCTCGACCATATCGACCTCAACTGTCTGCCCGCCATCTGGCACAACACGCCTGACAAGATCACGCCGGGCATTCGCGACGCGATCGCCAAGGCGCGGGCGCAAGGTTTCGAGCGTATCTTCGTCGCCTATGCCGACTGCGGCACCGGCGGCCATCTCGACCGGCTGCTCGAGGAGGAAAAGGTCGAGCGTATCCCCGGTCCGCACTGTTATTCCTTCTTTGCCGGCAACGAGGACTTCGCCCGCCGCTGGGACGACGACATCACCGCCTTCTTCCTGACCGACTTCCTCGCCCGCCAATTCGAAGCCTTCGTCATCGAACCGCTCGGCCTTAACCGGCACCCGGAACTCCGGGACATGTATTTCGGCCACTACCGCAAGCTCGTCTATCTCTCGCAGCAGGAGGATGAGGGCTTGCAGGAGAAGGCGAAGAAGGCGGCGGAGCGGCTCGGCCTCGAATACGAGTATCGCTTTACCGGTTATGGCGACCTGACAACTTCACTCGAGCGGGCTTGAGCCATCGAGCCCAGCCTTGCGCGGCGGCATTCGTTCCGAATGATGCTCTCCATCTAGGCAAATAGAAATCATCCGTCTTGGTGGCCTTTGCCGGTCCACCTCTCGCCGAGCACGCTCACGCCCGAGCCACAGGCCGGCAGCCGCGCCTATGGTCAGCAACACTCCAGCGCCCGCGAGATTGTAGACCGGCAGAAGGACAGGATTTTCGAAAGGATTGCCCTTGACGCCAGTCGAGTCCCAGCCGACCGGCATCGGGACAAAGGCAATCCATAGCACTGAAACCAACATCGGCAGACCGAAGTGTCGATACGGGTTCCAGGGTTGCGACTGCGCCAGCGTGAACGGGTATCGTCGTCCCACACGGTAGCAGCGCACAGCGACGGCTATGGATGTGGCGCAAACGACGAGATAAGCGAAGAGGTTGGCGGCAAAATAGAAGTGAATGTCTTCAAAGGGAAACTTTGCTTTGAAGTTTCTCGCCTCGAACCAGAATTTCGGCAGCACCGTCATCATGTTCTTGGGGCCTTCAAAGTCGAACCAGCGACGCGGCAGCATCAGAAAGAAAACATAGGGGCCGTAGGTTAACGGCAACGTCCCCCATCCAACGAAAAAACGATAGAACCGCTGGAAAGACGGGTGTTCTATACCATCAGCGATCTGCTGCACTCGCAACGCATTACTGTTCGCCACCAAGGCCCCCAACGCAACGCAACGCAACTCAACTCAACTCAAGTCTTCCAGTAAGTTGCAATCGAAGTCCAGCCCGCTTGCACCCGCGCATTATATAGGGTACCCCCCTATATAATATTGGAGAGATCGACATGGGCAATCACCACCACGACCACCATCATCATCACGGGCATGCGCGTGACGACGGACGCGTGCTTATGGCGCACCATGATCATGTCTTCCTCGGCGGCAATCACGAGCGCAACGAGCGGCGGACCTGGATCGTCATCGCCGTCACCGCGACGATGATGGTAATAGAGATCGCGGCCGGACAGATCTTCGGTTCGATGGCGCTCATCGCCGATGGCTGGCACATGTCGACCCATGCGGCCGCGATGCTCATCGCAGCGCTTGCCTATCTCTATGCGCGCAAGCACTCGAACAATCGCCGTTTCACCTTCGGCACCGGAAAACTCGGCGACCTCGCGGGCTTCTCCAGCGCCATCGTGCTCGCGCTCATCGCACTCTTGATCTGCTGGGAAAGCTTGCGCCGCCTCAACGCTCCGGTCACGATCGATTTCAGAGAGGCCATCCTCGTTGCCGTTGCCGGCCTCATCGTCAATCTCGTCTGCGCCTGGCTCTTGAAGGACGATCACAGCCACCATCACGATCACCATGGGCATCATCACGGACACCAACAGGGCCAGCATGGCGGGCAGGATCGCAACCTGCGCGCCGCCTATCTGCACGTGCTTGCCGACGCACTGACCTCGGTCCTCGCCATTGTCGCCCTTGGCCTTGGCGCGATCTATGGCTGGCTGTGGCTTGATCCCGCCATGGGAATCGTCGGCGCCATCGTCATTGCGCGCTGGTCCTTAGGCCTCATCCGCGACACCGGCGCAACCCTTTTGGACTACATTCCTGATGGCGAAGACCTGCCCGAGGAGATCGGCGAAATCGTCGCGAAGGAAGACGCCGAAATCGTCGATCTGCACGTCTGGCAGCTTGGGCCGGGCCACCACGGCGCGATCGTCTCGATCGTCGCCGACAACCCGCGCGCTCCGTCCTATTATCGCGAGAAGCTTGCCGCCATTCACGATTTGTCGCATGTGACCGTCGAGGTGGAACCAAGGGCCGCATAGCGACGGCGCCCGAAACCGGAGTTTGCGATGACCCATACCATCCGCGAGAAGCAGAAGCTCATCAACCGGGTCCGGCGGCTGCGCGGCCAGATGGAGGCGGTCGAGCGGATGCTGGAGGAAGAGAAGGGCTGCGCCGAGGTCATGCAGGTGATCGCCGGCATCCGCGGCGCGGTCAACGGGCTGATGGCGGAAGTGGTCGAAGATCACATCCACATGCATCTGGCCGCCGCCGACCTGTCGCAGAAGGACCGGGACGAAGCAGCGGCAGAGCTGGTGGACGTGGTGCGCGCCTACATGAAATAGCGTCGCGTGCCGCGCACTTTGTCGAGGCCACACTTGCCGCCAGGAACCAGGCGGTATGGCGAAAGGGCTGCCCCGTCCGGTTGAGCCAACCATCGGATGTCCAGTCCGTACAATCTAGCCCTTGCCTTCATCTTCCGGCGGCCGGCGCGGAACCTTGATCGTGCCCCTGCGGATGCCGTCCTTGAGATTGAGAAGATCAAGAAGATCGTCCGCTTCATCGCGCGGCAGGTTCGACATCAGGCAACCGTCAAGAACAACCGTTTGTCCGGTGAAGACATCGATCACCGCCCAGACATTGTTGGCTTCGACCTTGAGACCGTACCGTAGCGTTGCCATCAACCCAGCCCACAATCGGGGTTCACCACCTGCCCTTGCTCAGCCACATGCGGCATGGCGGGGCGACCACCCGCATTGCCCTGAGCTGGCCTGAAGGCCCAGACAAGAACAACCGACAGGGCGACCAGAAACAGTGAGAAGACCAAACGGGAGGACATCGCGCCTCTCCTTCGTCGAATGAGGCCATCGTGGCCGGGAGAGTCATGCGGCCTCGGAAAGGAAGCGCGCAATCGCCTTCTGCAGGGCTTCGGCAGCCGTTCGGTTCAGGGCGACCTCGATCGGGCCGTCGTCGCATTCCAGGCAGAGCGTGCCGATCAGCGGCGCCGTGTGCAGGGTGATGATGTCGCTCTGGTAAAGTTTGTTCGGCTCGGGCATGACGGTCTCCAGTTCGAAACGACGAGCTTAACACATCCGCGATTGGCACCTGGGTTTTATCGCGCGGGCAACGAGAAACTCGGGAGAAACACCAGCGGCACGCCAAAAACACTTTAAATCTGCGCCGGAAGCCACACGCGCCTCAATTGAAACTCAATCGGCGCGCAATAGTATATCCAAGTAAATTTGGCCGATGTGGCTTTCGCGGTATCAGAAATTCGAACCGCACCTATCTCCTAAATTTTCGAACGACAGGCAAGCTTCGGATCCAGTGCTTGATCCATGCTTCTGCTCGAAGCACATCTCGCCTCGATACGTCTATTGGTCCCGAACCTTGATTGATCGGTCGATAACCGGCCCATCGCGCCTGCCCGACCGACCGTGTCTGCCCGCAGCCCATAAGGACCGAGACCGCCATGAACACTCTCTCTTTTACGAAACGCATCATCCGCGGCCCCCGCGACCAGTCGCCGGTTCACCGCTTCCACGTCGGCCAGCTTGTTCGCTCCAAGAGGGCACTGACGAGAGAGTCGATCAGCGGAGAAGCCTACCGCATTACCGCAACGCTGCCGATCCGCGACAATGCGCTCCAGTACCGCATTCGCAGCAGCGACGAATGCCATGAGCGCGTAACCGATGAGGGCGATCTCGAACTGATCCGTGCCGACGATAACGGAATGGCGCTGGCCGAACGGGCCTTCAAGACCAGGCACGCCCTTTAGATCCAAACCACCCCTCCAAACAGATCAGCCGCAGGAGGCGACCATGAAGTACCACATACCGGCTCAGATCTATCTCTTCGACTATCGCGGCCTGTTTGCATGGATCGCCCTTTCGCTGGCGGTCGCTGTCGTCGTGACCACGATCCTCTTCGGGCGGATCTTGTGACGGCCTGCCGCTGGCCGGCCTGGCTTGCCGCCAAAAGGATCACGATCATGCCACTGACCTTCCCAAACCCATGCCGAAGCTTCGACGAAGCGAGGAACGCCGTCCGTTTCCTTGGCCACGACGGCATGTTCGAAGTGCCCTTCTATGTCGAGGCTGCGGCCCTCTCCGGTGGCACCCGGACGACCGAGGCAGCCTGCCTCATGGCATTCGACGCCGCGCGCAACACAATCCACGAGGTCGCGACGGCAGCCTATGCCAGGGGGCGCCGGACGATCTATATCCTCACGGCCGCTGACTTCCGCTAGGTCTCGGCCAAAACGCGCAGCACCCGCTCGCCCGACACCCCTTGGTTTCGCAGGATCGCCGTCCTGTTCGGCAACATCACCCCGTCCACGTCCCTTCTCCCCACAGCGGACGACAAGGCGTGGTAACCTCAACGCACTGTTGAAATGCGTCCTGTTAACGTGGGCAACGTTGTCGCGAGCGCTTGTCGCCGGCGCCTTTGGTATTATTATTCCGCGAACCTAAACCTGTACCCGTGCAGGCCACATCCGGCAGTTTCACGGATCTGCAGAGATCACCAAGCGACAGAACTTCCATGAAACTCGGCTTCATCGGCACCGGCGCACTCTCCTCGGCGATCGTCACCGGCCTCAAGACGCTTCCCGGCGAGATCACCACCGTCGTCCTTTCGCCGCGTAACGAAGAGATCGCTGCGGGCCTTGCCGCCCGCTTTCCTGACGTGACTGTCGCTGCCGACAATCAGGCCGTGCTCGACGTCTCAGACATGGTGATGCTCGGCGTCCGGCCGCAGATTGCCCGCGATGTGCTGCCGACCTTGCGCTTCCGGCCGGATCACCACGTCGTCAGCCTGATCGCGACCTTCTCCTGCGCCGAGATCGCCGCCATGGTCGGTCCGGTCAAGCGGCTGACCAAGGCATTGCCGATGCCGATGATCGCGATCCGAAAGGGGCCGACGATCCTCTTCCCGCCCGATCCTGAGGTGGCCGCGTTCTTCGGCCGGCTCGGCAAGGCGATCGAGGTTGAAAGCGAGAGCGAGTTCGATGCGCTGAGTGTGGCGACCGCCACCTATGCCAGCTACTTCAAATACCTGGAAACGATCCATAGCTGGCTCAAGGATCACGGCATTGATGATGCCAAGGGCCACGACTATGTCGCCTCGTTGTTTAGCGCATTGGGCCAGGCGCCGGAGACGACGCCGAATGCAAGCTTCGCGCATCTGGCAGAGGATTATGCGACCCGCGGCGGCATCAACGAGCAGGTGCTGCGGGAATTGACGGAACACGGCACGTTCGAAAAGTTCAGGGAAAGCCTCGGGGCTATTCACCGGCGCATCACCGCGGCGTCGTGAGGCGAGAACAGCCCAAGCTCTGCGGATGCTCGCCCCTCATCCGGCCTGCCGGCCACCTTCTCCCCGTCACCACGGGGAGAAGGACACGTGCCGCAGCCGATCGCACCAACAATCAGCGCCTCGCTTTCCTCGTCATCGACAGCCCCACCCGCTGCGGCGCGACCTGTCCACGTCCCCTCTCCCCGCCTGCGGGGAGAGGGTTAGGGTGAGGGGCAGCCCGAGCGCGATCGTCGAGCGGCAGACATAAAGGTCCGGCCGTCACGCCGCCCACGCATCATTCGGCGATGACCAAAAATCAGCTCTTCCTCAAACACGAATCCGCGCTAACCTGTACCTTGTCTGGCGCGCAACCGCCGGACCTAAAACGAGATCCAAGGCAACCGCCCTTGTATCCACCTGGGGGACGCGAATGAAATTGCTCGAATACCTGCCCTATGCCATCGGCTGCGCGGCCGGCCTGCTCCTGGCGCTGCTGGTCGGCGCGGTCTGCGGCCTCTCGGAAGACGCGCAGATGGTGGAGACCGTCGCCCTTGTCGTCCTCGGCGGCGGCGTCGCCGAATGGTACTGGAACGAATTAAGCCGCCGGTAACGGGCGAACCTTCATAACTCGGCCCTGTTCACGCGCGGGGCCGTCATGACCGAAATCGCCAGTCCGAATCAAGCCGAAGGCAAGCGCCCCGGCCGCGTCGTCGTGGTGACCGCGGGCGGGGAAAATCCCTGGATCATGATCAACGCGCTGGCGAGCCGCTTTGCCGATATCGCGGTCGTCGAGGAGCAGCCGGAATCCAAGGGCCTGTTCCTCAGCCGCCGCGCCCGCAAGCTCGGCTGGCTGACAGCGTTCGGCCAGCTTGCGACGATGATCGCTTCGCGCTTCGGCAAGCGTTTTACCCGCAAGCGGGCGGCGGAGATCTTTGCCGCCTACAGGGTCTCGGGAACGCCCGATCCGTCGATCCCGGTCAGGCCCGTCGTATCGATCAACGACGCCGAAACCATCGCTCAAGTGCGGGCGCTAAAACCCGATGTCGTCTTCCTCATCAGTTGCCGCATGCTGAAGGCAGAAACGCTGGCCGCGATCCCCTGCCCGGTGATCAATTTCCACGCCGGCATCAACCCCGCCTATCGCGGCCTGATGGGCGGCTACTGGGCGCTGGTGAACAACGACGCGGAAAACTTCGGCGCCACTGTGCATCTGGTCGATGCCGGCGTCGATACCGGCGGCGTGCTTTGCCAGTCGCGCCAGAAGCCCGCTGCGGGCGATACGATGCACACCTATCCGCTGCTGCAGACGGCGGCTTCCACCGATATTGCGATTGCCGCCGTTGGCGATGCGATCGACGGAAAGCTGGAGGTCGTCGATGTCGCAGGCCCGTCACGGCAATGGTATCACCCGCCGATCTGGACCTGGGTGTGGAACGGTGTTCGGCGCGGCATCTGGTAGGCACGCCAAGCGCCCCTTGCCGTGCTCGGACATGGGCTAAAAGCCTGAAACTGCGGGCAATCCTTGCCAAGGGCTCTTGCCCGGGAAAAGCGCCTCGACTGCGACTTGCGCATCACCGCCAGGACGGCTGATATGGCATCCGCGCGCACGTCGTTTTTGGACATATCCGACGTCGTGGCGAGATGAGCCCGGACGCCGGGACATGCGCATTGTCGCAGGACGAGGAGAACGACACCCCATGGCAGATCGCATTATCGTCTACTGGCGCGACATTCCGGCCCAGGTCATCATCAAGAAGGGCCGCACGACGGCGAAACGCGAACTGTCGCTGCGCTTCACCGAGGCGATCGACATGTGCGCAATGCGCACGGGTGCCGCCGAAACCGACGACTATCTGGCGGAATGGCGCAAGGCCGATCCGGTGCCGGTCTCCGACGATCTGGAGACGGAGGCCGACCAGGCTGCCGCCGCACTCGAGGCCGCCTATGACCGCGAACGGCTGGTGGCACTCGTCAAGTCCGGAGGCCGCGACAATGGCTGACGCCAAACCGCCAGGCGAACCGAAGATCATGAAGGGCAACGCCGCCCCCGGCGCCAAGGCCGCGACCGGTGCTTATACCCCGACCGGCGTTTCTCCGAGCCGCCGCTCGCGCCACAAGTACACGGTCCGCCTCTGGGCGGTCCGCAACTCCCGCTTCCTCGAATGGTTCTACAACCGCTTCGCCGACCTGTTCCTGCTGCTTCATCCGCTGTGGAACGCCATCGGCTACGGCCGGGTGGAGCGTCCCGTGACCTTCGTCGAGCGCCATGTGAAGGGTTTCCTGTTCGACTGTCGCATGTGCGGCCAGTGCGCGCTGTCGTCGACGGGCATGTCCTGCCCGATGAACTGTCCGAAGCAGCTGCGCAACGGCCCCTGCGGCGGCGTGCGCGCCAACGGCAATTGTGAGGTCGAGCCGGATATGCCCTGCGTCTGGGTGCAGGCCTGGAAGGGCTCGCAGAACATGGAGAAGGGCAACGCCATTATGAACGTGCAGAAGCCGGTCAACCAGTCGCTGCGCGAAACCTCGTCCTGGCTGCGCGTGACGGCGGAAGCCGCAGCGCGCCGTGAAGCGGCATCCAAGGAAGGCCAGGCATGAGCCCCGACATCAATCCCTTCGATCCCGGCGCGCCGCTCGAGCCCCTGCCCGGCCATTCCTCGCGCGGCCGCCTTGAACGCGTGCTGCGCCGCGGCGAGTTCGCCGTCACCGCCGAACTCAATCCGCCAGACAGCGCCAACCCGCAGGACGTCTACGAGCGTGCGGCCATCTTCGACGGCTGGGTCGACGGCATCAACGCGGTCGATGCCTCGGGCGCCAACTGCCACATGTCCTCGGTCGGCATCTGCGCGCTTCTGACCCGCATGGGCTACGCGCCGATCATGCAGATCGCCTGCCGCGACAAGAACCGCATCGCCATCCAGGGCGACGTGCTCGGGGCTTCGGCCATGGGCGTGCAGAACATCATGTGCCTGACCGGAGACGGCGTGCAGGCGGGCGACCAGCCGGGCGCCAAGCCAGTCTTCGACCTCGATTGCATGTCGCTGCTCGAAACCGTGCGCATCATGCGCGACAACTCGAAGTTCCTTTCGGGCCGCAAGCTGACGACGCCGCCGCAGGTGTTCCTTGGCGCCGCCATCAACCCCTTCGCTCCGCCCTACGACTTCCGTCCCTATCGTCTCGCCAAGAAGATCGAGGCGGGCGCTCAGTTCGTCCAGAGCCAGTACTGCTTCGACGTGCCGATGTTCCGCGAATACATGAAGAAGGTGCGCGATCTCGGCCTCAACGAAAAATGCTACATCCTCGTCGGCGTCGGGCCGATGGCGTCTGCCAAGACCGCCCGCTGGATCCGTTCCAACGTGCCTGGCATCCATATTCCCGATAGCGTGATCACTCGGCTCGAAGGCGCGCAGGACCAGAAGAAGGAAGGCAAGCAGCTCTGCATCGACATCATCAACGAGGTGAAGGAGATCGAAGGCGTCTCCGGCATCCACGTGATGGCCTACCGCCAGGAAGAATATGTCGCAGAAATCGTGCATGAATCGGGCGTCTTGAAGGGCCGTAAGCCCTGGAAGCACGAGACGCTGCCGGAAGATGCGATGGTGGCCGAGCGGCTGGAACATATTCGCGAGGGCAAGGAAGAAAACCAGCAGCAGATGGCCGAGGCAGCAGCCCACCATCCGCATTGACCTGACCGCAGACAAACCGGCGCCGATGCGAAGGCGCCTATCATCGACTTCATGGGCGTGATTACATAGCCCGACGCCAAATGACAAAGGACCCTTAATGACCCGGACCATCGTCGCTTCCGCCACCCGCGAGATCATCATCGGCTTCGACCAGCCGTTCTGCGTCATCGGCGAACGCATCAACCCGACCGGCCGCAAGAAGCTTGCCGCCGAGATGATCGAAGGCAACTTCGACACGGTGATCAAGGACGCGCTGGAGCAGGTCGCGGCGGGCGCAACGATGCTCGACGTCAATGCCGGCGTCACCGCCGTCAACCCGAACGAGACCGAGCCGCCGCTGCTCGTCAAAACGCTCGAAATCGTCCAGGGCCTCGTCGACGTGCCGCTGTCGATCGACTCGTCGGTAACGGCCGCGATCGAGGCAGCACTGCGCGTCGCCAAGGGCCGCCCGCTCGTCAACTCCGTCACCGGCGAGGAAGAGAAGCTCGAAGCGATCCTGCCACTCTGCAAGAAATACGACGTGCCGGTCGTTGCCATCTCCAACGACGAGACCGGCATCTCCGAGGATCCTGATGTCCGCTTTGCCGTTGCCAAGAAGATCGTCGAGCGCGCCGCCGACTATGGCATCAAGCCGCATGACATCGTCGTCGACCCGCTGGTCATGCCGATCGGCGCCATGGGCACGGCCGGGCAGCAAGTGTTTGCGCTGCTTCGGCGTCTGCGCGAGGAGCTGAAGGTCAACACCACCTGCGGCCTTTCCAACATCTCCTTCGGCCTGCCGCACCGCCACGGCATCAATGCCGGCTTCATTCCGATGGTCATCGGCGCCGGCATGACGTCGGCGATCATGAACCCCTGCCGGCCGCAGGAAATGGAAGCGGTGCGCGCGGCCAACGTCTTGAACGGCACCGACCCGAACTGCACCCACTGGATCAAGACCTATCGCGACCACAAGCCGGCCGACGGCGGCCACGTCGTGGCGGCAGCTCCGGCAGCCGCCGGCGGCGGACGTCGCGGCGGTCGCGCGGCCCGCACCGGCGGCGCGGCGGCAAGCGAATAGATCCTGGTTCGATACTGAAGCACTCGGGGGAGAAGGACGATGGAGGCTGCGCCTCTTGTTGTCCCTCTCCCTTTAACCGTTGAAAGCTGACCATCAGGACACAAGTAGCGACAGACCTAGATTTCCGTCCGGCAACGCCAACGTGGAGACCTCCCATGACACGCCGCCTTCGCCTCGATGCAGCATCCCTCTGGTTCGAAGCCCCCTTCGTCATCGCCGTTCGGCTGCAGGAAATGCAGATGGCGGCGCTTATGGGCAAGACGCAGGACGCGACCGAGCTTCACCGCATGGTCTCCGAGAAGATCGCCGCTACCGCCGAAAGTGTCATGGCCGTCAACGTCGCGCTTTGGAAAGCCGCCTTCGACAACACGCTGCGGCTGATGACGGGTGGCACCGCTTCCGGCCACGGAACGGCGATTGCGTCTGCGGCGCTCAGGCCCTATGGCAAGCGGGTGCGCAGCAACGCCCGGCGGCTGTCGCGCAAGTGATCTGCACTGCCGCCGAGCCTCAGGCCTAACTGTTTGAAACAGATGCTTCCATGTCGGGATTGGACAACTATCGGGCGCCGTTCCGGTGCAGTCTGAAACCGTTTACCCGTGCTTCGCTTGCGAGATGAAACACCTTGCCGGTGTTTCACTCCGGACCAAGCGGACCTCATGAAAGACCACAGAGCATGCGCATCGAAGGCACCTCCGAGATCGAGACCAACATGACCGAAGCCGCGCAAAAGGAACCTCTGGTGCTGTTCATGCCCTCGGGCAAGCGCGGCCGCTTCCCGGTTGGAACGCCGGTTCTCGATGCGGCGCGCAAGCTTGGCGTCTATGTCGAAAGCGTGTGCGGCGGGCGCGCCACCTGCGGCCGCTGTCAGATCGAGGTGCAGGAAGGCAACTTCGCCAAGCACAAGATCGTCTCGTCCAACGACCACATCTCGGACAAGGGCCCGAAGGAAGAGCGCTACGAGAAGATCCGCGGCCTGCCCGATGGCCGCCGCCTCTCCTGTTCCGCCCAGATCCTCGGCGACCTCGTCATCGACGTGCCGCAGGATACCGTCATCAACGCCCAGGTCGTGCGCAAGGCCGCGACCGACCGTGTGATCGAGCGCAATGCCGCCGTCCAGCTCTGCTACGTCGAGGTCGACGAGCCCGACATGCACAAGCCGCTCGGCGATCTCGACCGGCTGAAGGTGATGCTGGAGAAGGACTGGGGCTGGAAGGACCTCTTGATCGCGCCGCACCTGATTCCGCAGGTGCAGGCAATCCTGCGCAAGGGCAACTGGGCCGTCACCGCCGCCATCCACCGCGACATGGATTCATCCCGCCCCTTCATCGTCGGCCTGTGGCCGGGCCTCAAGAACGAGGCCTATGGCGTTGCCTGCGACATCGGCTCGACGACGATCGCCATGCATCTGGTGTCGCTGCTGTCGGGCCGTATCGCCGCGTCCTCGGGCGCCTCCAACCCGCAGATCCGCTTCGGCGAAGACCTGATGAGCCGCGTCTCCTATGTGATGATGAACCCGGATGGCCGCGAGGCTATGACCAAGGCCGTGCGCGAGGCGGTCAATGGCCTCATCGGCAAGGTCTGTGCCGAGGGCGAAGTCGACCGCCACGACATTCTCGACATGGTCTTCGTCGCCAACCCGATCATGCACCACCTGTTCCTCGGCATCGACCCGACGGAGCTCGGCCAGGCGCCGTTTGCGCTCGCAGTTTCCGGCGCGCTGCAATATTGGGCGCACGAACTCGACATCGACGTCAATCGCGGCGCGCGGCTCTACATGCTGCCCTGCATCGCCGGCCATGTCGGCGCTGATGCGGCGGGCGCGACGCTGTCGGAAGGCCCCTATCGCCAGGACAAGATGATGCTGCTCGTCGATGTCGGTACCAATGCCGAGATCGTGCTCGGCAACAAAGACCGCGTCGTCGCCGCCTCCTCGCCGACCGGCCCGGCCTTCGAAGGTGCGGAAATCTCGTCCGGCCAGCGCGCCGCCCCAGGTGCCATCGAGCGCGTGCGCATCGACCCGGTAACGCTTGAGCCGCGCTTCCGCGTCATCGGCGTCGAAAAGTGGTCGGACGAGGAAGGTTTTGCCGAAGCCGCGGCTGGCGTCGGCGTCACCGGCATCTGTGGCTCGGCGATCATCGAGATCGTCGCCGAAATGTATCTCTCGGGCATCATCTCCGAGGACGGTGTCGTCGATGGTGCCATGGCGGCGAAAAGCCCGCGCATCATCCCGAACGGCCGCACCTTCTCCTATCTGCTGCACGACGGCGAACCGCGCATCACGGTGACGCAGAATGACATCCGCGCCATCCAGCTTGCCAAGGCGGCACTCTATGCCGGCATCAAGCTCTTGATGGAAAAGCAGGGCGTCGACCACGTCGACACCATCCGCTTTGCCGGCGCCTTCGGCTCCTTCATCGATCCGAAATACGCGATGGTGCTGGGCCTTATCCCGGACTGTGACCTCGACGATGTCAAGGCCGTCGGCAACGCCGCCGGTACCGGCGCGCTGATGGCGCTCTTGAACCGCGGCCACCGCCGCGAGATCGAGCAAACTGTCAGCAAAATCGAGAAGATAGAGACGGCTCTTGAATCAAAGTTTCAGGAGCATTTCGTCAACGCCATGGCGATGCCGAACAAGGTCGACAGCTTCCCGAAGCTTTCGACCGTGGTCACCTTGCCGGAGCGCAAGGTGAGCAGCGATGACGGTGAAGGCGGCGGACGGCGGCGGAGGAGGAGCCGGGAGTAGTCTGGTAACCATTCCGAGCTCTCACACGTCTCTGCCGTGTCGAAATACGACAACCGCCGTATGTCTTCGTTCTCACAGCAGGTCTACGCCGAGGTTGGCGCGCTTTTCCGCGTGCTTTGAACCAAGGAGAGACCAATGAAGATCATCATCGCGGTTGCGGCATCGCTTGCATTTGCCGGCTCCGCCTTCGCAGCGCGTTCGCTGGGGGCCGCTGAAAATCAGCCGGCCGCCAAAGCCATTGAAGCAATCGAGTTGGCGGGCGGTAGCGGGAAACCCAACACGACGCCAGGCACGGGCAGGTCCAACCTCACCCGCGGCAAAACCTCGTACTTTGGTTGACGCAAACGAAGGGCGGCACCAGCCGCCCTCTCGCCAGGAAAGTGGCGGCCGACCGCACAAGCGAAAGGCCTCGTTTGGTCGCGCATCGGGCTATCTTGCTGTTTGGTGAATGTGGACACTGGAGATTTCAGCTTGCCTTAATTCCGACGGCGGGCGACGGTCTGATGAAACCTATTCCTTAAACTGGCATCCAGAACCCATGAACGACAAAATTCTCGATACCCTGACCGGCATGTACTTCACAGTCGACGATCCCGATGGCACCTACGGCACCGGCCAGGTTATCCGCCTTGCCGCCGAAGGGATCTACTTCATTCGCTACGACGGCAACGAGGTGGAATTGCCGATGGAGCTGGTCTCGATCGGCGAGATGCTGCAGACCACCGAAGAGGACTACAAGCTCTGGCGGTTCTTTGACACGATCGAGGAACGGGACAAGTGGATCGAGTGGCTGGACGCGCCCTCGAAGCCGCGTGTCGTCACGCTGGTGCGGCCGACCAAGTAACGGCCCTCCCCAATCTACCGCGCACCCGCTTTCCGCGACCGCCCCTGCTGCAGGGACACGGTCAGCGGGTGAGCGCGCCTGAAATTTCCCTTTGGTTCGCCCGCAAATATATTATAATTTACTCATATATTTGCGGAGGGATTTTCATGAAAGACATTGCGAACACGATGAACGCCGAGTTTCAGGGCAGCGCCGTCAACGTCCTGTCGACCGACCCGCTTCTCGGCACGTTCGAACTCACGTCCTCGACCGGCGAGACCATCGAGGTCTTGCTGGATCGCTACAGCGCCGAAGCGTTGATTGCGGCGATTATGCAATTCCTGGCGCATGACGAAGACGATCAAGCGACTTGGCTGCAGTGACGAAACCGGCTGCACGAACAGGAGAGCTTGATTTCTAACACCCACCGGACGATGCGCGACTGCGATGCGCTTTGGCATTGGAGCGAAATGGGGGTGATCGGCCAATAAAAAAGGCCGGGGCGAAACCGCACCGACCTTCCTCATCATCGCTCTTACACCAGTGCCAGTACATCCGTGGTCAAAAGTCTAAAGCGACGCGGCAATTGCGAGCGGCGAAACGTTTCAGCGCTCATCAGCAATGCCGGTGAGCAGGTGTATACGGGGCGATTGTGTTCGAAACAAGTTCGGAAACAACAGAAAGGCGCGCATTCGGTGAACACGCGGCTTCCTGGAAGGACGGACCGTTCCGGCCTTATTGCGGCGTCAGGTCGAAGCCGAACCACTTCTCGGAGAGGCGCTTGATGGTGCCATCGGCCTTGGCGGCGGCAATCGCGTCATCGAACAACGCCTTCAGTTCGGGGTCGGTCTTGCGCAGGCCGACCGAGCTGCCGGCGCCGAGGAAGCCGCCCTGGAATCGGGGGCCGGCGATGACCATGTCGCTGTTGGCAGGCTTTTCGACCGTGGTCTTCAGGTAGCCCATGGAGGCCATGACGAAATCGACGCGGCCGGCGACGAGGTCGAGGTCGTGCTGTTCGGTGGTCTTGTACTCGCGCACCTCGACGACGTCCTTCAGATATTCGTCGATGAAGCGTGCGGCAATCGAGGCGGTCTGGACGCCGATGGTCTTGCCTTCGATCAGCGGCTTCAACTCATCGACCGCCTTGCGGGCGCCGGCCTCGTTGGAGGCGAGCGAGAAGAGCTCACCCTTCATCGGCAGGGTTTCGAGATCGCCGCCCTTCAGCGTCGCGAAGGCCTGACCGGTGCTGCCGTAGGACACCGAGAAGTCGATGACTTCCTTGCGCTTCTCGGTTGCCGACATGCCGGCCATGATCGCGTCGAACTTGCCGGCGTTGAGCGCCGGGATCAGGCCATCGAAGGACTGGGCGATGACGGTGCATTCGACCTTCATGTGGTCGCAGAGGATCTTGCTGAGCTCGATCTCGTAGCCGTCGAGCGTGCCGTCGGCCTTGGCGAGGTTATAGGGCGGAAAGGCGCCTTCGGTGGCGATCGTCACCTTAGTCCAATTCTTGTCCTCGGCTTGCGCCGGCATGGACATCAGCCCCGCGGCCACGGCAAGCGCCGAAGCGATGATTGCGGTCGTCTTTTTCATTACAGCATTCCCCTTTTGTGGATGTTGATTGCTTTGTTTTTCGGCCCGCCGATCACGACAGACTTCAACTCTTGATGAACTGGCGGAAGCGTTCGGACTTCGAACGGGTGAAGACCTCGTGTGGCGGCCCCTCTTCCTCGATCGTGCCCTTGTGCACGAAGACGACGCGGCTGGAGACGTCGCGGGCAAAGCCCATCTCGTGGGTGACGACCAGCATGGTGCGGCCCTCTTCGGCGAGCCCCCGCATGACGCGCAGCACCTCGCCGACGAGTTCCGGGTCGAGCGCCGAGGTCGGCTCGTCGAAGAGCATCGCCTTCGGGCGCATGGCGAGCGCCCGGGCGATCGCGGCGCGCTGCTGCTGGCCGCCGGAGAGATGCGACGGATAATGATTGCGCTTGTCGGCGATGCCGACCTTGGCAAGCAGCGCTTCCGCCTCCTCGATCGCTTCCGCCCGCGGCCGCTTCAGCACATGCACCGGCGCCTCGATGACGTTTTCGAGCACGGTCTTGTGGGACCAGAGGTTGAAGCTCTGGAACACCATGCCGAGTTCGGAGCGAATGCGGTCCACCTGCTTCTGATCGGCCGGACGGCTGCGCCCGTCGCCCGAAGTCTTCAGGCGGATCGCCTCGCCGGCGACCTCGATCGTGCCCGAATTCGGCACCTCCAGCATGTTGATGCAGCGTAGCAGCGTCGACTTGCCGGAGCCGGAGGATCCGAGAATGGAAATCACCTCGCCCTCGCGTGCGTCGAGCGACACGCCTTTCAGCACCTCGACCGGGCCGAAGCTCTTGTGAAGGTCGTGCACGCGGATCGCGACCGGTGCGGTAACGGCGGCGGACATGTTCAATGCGTTTCTCCCTTGAGTTCGGTGGAGATCGGAAGCGGCGGGCGCAGTTGCGGGTTCAATCGGTGTTCGGCAAACGCGACGAGCCGGGTCAGCGCGAAGTTGATGGCGAGATAGATGACGCCGGCGACGACGAAGACCTCGATCACCCGGTAGCTCTCCGAAATCAGCTTGGCGGCGACGCCGGTGATTTCCATCAGCGTGATGATCGAGGCGAGCGCGGTCGCCTTGACCATGGAGATCATCTCGTTGCCGTAGCCGGGCAGCGCCTGGCGCAGCGCCTGCGGCATGACGATGCGGCGGAAGATCATCAGGCGCCCCATGCCGCAGGCGCGCGCTGCCTCGACCTGGCCGTGCGGCACCGAAAGCAGGCCGCCGCGGATGATTTCGCTCGCATAGGCGGCGGTGTTCAGCATCAGCGCCAGCACGGCACACCAGTAAGGCTCGCGAAGCAACGGCCAGAAGATACTGTGCCGGACAGCCGGAAACTGGCTGAGGCCGTAATAGATCAGGAAGATCTGCACGAGCAGCGGCGTTCCACGAAACAGGAACACGTAAGTGCGGGCAAAGAGATCGAGCGCGAGGATGCCGGACAGACGCGCCAGCGCCAGGCCGAGGGCCAGAACCGAGCCGAGCGCGATCGAGGTTGTTGCGAGCTGCAGCGTCAGCGGCAGGGCCGCCGCCAAGCTCCAGAAGGTTTCTAGGGCGAACTTGATATCCATCAGCCCCTCCTGACGCCGCGCGAGAACCGGCGCTCGGTGACCTGAAGGATGAGGCCCGAGACCGTTGAAATCGCGAGATAGATCATTGCCGCGATGAAGAAGAAGTCGAACGGGCGGCTGGTCGATCCGGCGCCGATCTGCGCCTGGCGCAAGAGTTCGACGACGCCGGTGACCGAGACCAGCGCCGATTCCTTCAGCACCACCTGCCAGACGTTGCCGAGGCCGGGCAGCGCATGACGCAGCGTCAGCGGCACGGTGATCCGGCGGAACTTGAGGAACCGCCCCATGCCGCAGGCGGTCGCCGCCTCCAGTTCGCCCGGATGCACGGCGCGGAAAGCACCGCGATAAACTTCAGTCTGCTGCGCGCCGGAGGTGATGCCGACGGCAAGCGCGCCGGCGATGAAGCCCGGGAAGCTGACGAAACCCTCGGCACCGTACAATTGGCCGATTGCCGTCACCACGGCGCTGCCGCCGAAATAGAAGAGGTAGATGACCAGCAGGTCGGGTATGCCGCGAAGGACGGTGGTGTAGGCCTCGGCGCAGCCGCGAACGACCGGGCCGCCGGAAATCTTCGCCCAGGCGCCGAAGGTGCCGATGAGGCCGCCGATCGCAAAACCTGCGATCGCGATCAGGATCGTCATCCAGGCGCCGGCGGCGAGCGCCGGCCCCCAGCCGTCCGCCCCGAAGCTGATGATGTCAAGGAAACCGGGCTCAGTCATCGCAGCGCCTCCCTTCGCTTGTCGATCGACTTAACCATGCCTCACCCCGGGGATCGGCGGATAGACATCGGCAGGAATGGGATTGACGAAGGGCGTGCCCTCCAGCCTTGCTGCATGGTCGGCCTTGGCGGCAGCGATGAGCGTGGGGTCGAGGATCAGCTCGACCGCCGTGCTCGCCATCACCTTGGCGGCATGTTCCATGCCCGTGTGCGCGGCCGGCAGCTTGCCCTGGGCAACGAGCTGCCAGGAATGGCCGGGCGTGCCGATCGCGTAAGTGGCGCCACGCATCTGCACGGTCGGCACCACCCAGCTCACCGTCCCGACATCGGTGGAGCCGACGAGCGTGCCGGCGCCGTTTTCGGGCGGAAAGATCGTATCGCAGAGGGAAACGCCGCGGCGCAGCTTCAGGCCGAAGCGCTCGAAGGCAGACGCGATATCCTCCTGGGTGAAGGTCTCCTGGAACTTTGCGGCCGTCCGGCGGTCGTCCTCGTCGAACTCAGGTGGCCCCAGGCGCTCGAGCTGGCGATGCATCAGCGCTTCCAGCGGCGTATTGCCGATCAGATTGGCGTCGCCGCTGACGATCTCGTCCGTAACGGTGGTGCCGGTCATCATGGCCGCGCCCTTGGCGACGCTGCGGACGCGTTCGACGAGATCGAGCAGTTCCGGCAGGCTGCGGGCGCGCACGAGATAGCGCGCCTTCGCCCGGGCCTGGACGACGTTCGGCGCATTGCCGCCCGTGTCCGTCACCGCATAGTGGATACGCGCCGACGACGGCATGTGTTCGCGAAGATAGTTGACGCCGACATTCATCAGTTCGAGCGCATCGAGCGCACTGCGGCCGAGATGGGGTGCCGCCGAGGCATGCGACGCCCGGCCGCTGAAGCGGAAGTCGAGTTCGTTGCAGGCAAGCGAGATCGGGTTGTTGACGCCGGCAAAGGGTGCGGGATGCCAGGAGATCGCGATATCGACATCGTCGAAAACGCCGGCCCGAACCATGAAGCCCTTGGACGAGCCGCCCTCTTCCGCCGGGCAGCCATAATAGCGGACCCGCCCCTTGAGGCCCTTGGCGGCGAGATAATCCTTGACGGCGGCAGCCGCCATCATCGCGCCGGCGCCGAGCAGGTTGTGGCCGCAGCCATGGCCGTTGCCGCCTTCGACAAGCGGCCGCTCCTCGGCAACACCTGCCGCCTGGCTCAAGCCTGGCAGCGCATCGAACTCGCCGAGGATGGCGATGACCGGCCCGCCCTCGCCCGCTTCGCCCATGACCGCCGTCGGCATGCCGGCAATGCCGCGCGAAACACGAAAACCCTCGGCCTCCAAAAGCGCCGCGTGTTCGGACGACGAGGCAAACTCCT
Organism: Ensifer adhaerens; assembly: GCF_002007205.1. Classification (GTDB taxonomy): domain Bacteria; phylum Pseudomonadota; class Alphaproteobacteria; order Rhizobiales; family Rhizobiaceae; genus Ensifer; species Ensifer adhaerens_D. Next base: position 612,374 of record NZ_LAZS01000005.1, on the reverse strand, counting down.
CGTAGTTCGTTTCCGGCGTATCCCAAACCCGGTCGCTGAGCACGAAAAAGCGCTCGCGCTTGGCTTCGAGAAGGTCCCAGACGGCATGCGAATTCTTCATGGTTTACCGACGCCCTCAATGATAGTATCCATAATTGGCGCCAATTTACGGAATCATTTTTGGATACACAAGAGAGGCGTCGTGAATTATTTCGATTGGCATCAAGCGTGCGTCGCGAGGCGTGATCGTGGAGACTGGACGCACCCTCAAGACGTTGAAACTGAGCGAGAAAATCCCCTCGCTCAGATTGAATTGTCCAGGGCGTCATCATAGTTTCTCCAAAAATGGAGCCAATTCCGCCTACTGCATGTTTCCTTCAATCGCAGCCGATGAAAGGCTAAAAACATGCAGCAATTCAAAGCGCTACAGCGACCTTTGCACGTCCGATAAGACGCGCGGCGCTGCAGGGACGGAGAAGTCGACATGAGAGCAACAGGACCGGCAATGAGCGAAGATCGGATGGAAACGGAAGCGCCCGAGGAGAAGAAGGACGTGACCGACCTGTTGCTGCAGGACATCCTGACCGGAACGCTTCCCGCCGGCACCTGGCTGAAGCAGATCGACCTGGAGCGCCGTTACGACTGCACGCGGCCGGAGGTGCGGCGCGCGCTCGACCGCCTGTCGCAAAAGCGCCTGGTGCAGCACAATCCGAACCGCGGCTACCAGGTCTATGAACTGGACGATCAGCGCACGCGCGAGATCAGCGACATCCGCGTGATTCTCGAGACCGGCATCGCTGACCGGATGATCGCCAACGCAACGCCGGAAGCCGTCAGGGACTTGCGCGAGCTCGCCAACGTCTTCGACGAAATGTCGTTTCGCGGCTCCATCATGGAGCACTACGACGCCAACCTCGCCTTCCACCGCGCCCTGCTCATGCTGGCAGGCAACATCGAGCTCGTGAACATCATCGCCGAAATCCGCCAACGGACCGCTTCAGCCCCGGTCTCGCAATGGCGCACCCGCGCCCGCATCGAGCAGTCGGCGCGCGAGCATCATCTGATGGTCGATGCGCTGGAGGCACGAGACCTCCCCGAGCTGAGGCGGCTGATCGAAATCCACATCCGCCAGGCGCCGATCAAGGCGTGAACTTTGCCATCTCGGTGCTTCGCCGGTCAGGCGACGGCAACTTTGCGGGCATGCCAATTGCCGTTGTTTGACGGTTGGTGGCAAGCGACATAGCAAGGGAAATACCGGCTGCGCTGATTGCCGAGAAATCGCTGAGTTTTTGAGATGATGAAGACACTGGCCGGCAGGACGATAGAGGAGTTTCGCAGATGCGCGTTCTACATGGATGGAGAGCTTCTGGCTGAACACGTCCTACTGTTTTTCAAAATCGAGAGCTCTTGGTACTCCATCTCGTTTTCCGATGGTGAAATGACGTTTCGACGACAACAGGAAGAACCGCAACTGAGCGAACGCGATGGCTTTGACACGGACTTTTCCTACCCGGTTTTCACCGTCGATTCGCTCAGCAAATATGCAGGCAGAGAAGTACGCTCCACCTCGCTCTATATCGCTAAAATCCCGACCAGAGATCTTTTTGGGATTTATGTATCATACGGCGACAACGGGTTCAGCTTTCTCGATGAAGCGAACGGCGATTATAGCTATCTTCAGGATGGTACTCTCGATACCACCGATGACAGCTTTGAACTGCTGAACCGGGATCTCTACCTGGAAATCTGAGGCGACTATTAGTGTCTGCTTCGGGCCGACATGGTCCTTGGGAACGCACGACTGTGCGGGGTAGTTCAAGCCCTTCAATCTGACGCATGGACCGGCGCCGACGACTCCATGAATTGGAGCGCCGGCTGCGATTGGCCTGGCGAAGGGCCTTAGGCGAAAACCGCGCCGATCGCGGCCATGGCGAAAGCCGCCTTCAGGTCGCGGCCGGTGACGGTCTTGTGCCTGGAATCGTCGCCGAGCGCCCTCACCCTCAAAGGCAGCGCCTCGGTTTCCTTGGGCAAGGTACGCGGCGCCTCGTCCGGTAGGTTATCGAGAATCCTCTCGTGGGCGCGGGGCAGCGAGGGTCATCAGGTCAGCCGTCACACCGGGCTCCGTATGACGTCATGCGAAGATTTCACTCAGCCGCGAATTTCACCGTCACGCCGCGCTGACGGAAGTATGCCTGCATCAGCTTCCGGCCAGAACGGTTGTTCTGCACAAGCTTGGTCGGGTCGAATACGGCTTCCTTCAAACCTGCCCGCGCCAACGCTGCCTTGAGGGTCGCGATATGCAGGTCGATGTCGGCATTATCAGCCTGGAGCGATTCATAAATGCGGTTGGTTGCATCTGCTACGGTCGGTTCGCTCACGATTACACTCCTGTTGCTGTGTGGTTGGCGCTCGCCACATTCGTCGGCCTGACCCTATTGTGAAGAAAAATGCCCGCGTCAATGGGTGACGATGGATTGGAGCATCGCGTCCACTTTCGAAAATGCGGCACCGGAAGCCGACCAGCAACCAGCCCCTCGGTCGAGACCGCACAGCCGCCTCTCGGATGGCTCCAGTCGCTCCATCTGCCTCCAGCTATCCCCCGAGCGCGATCGTGACGGCCACCAGCACCGCACCGATCGCGGCCATCGCAAAGGCCATCGGCCAGGGGCTGCGGCCCATATACTGCCCGAGCCGCGCGCCGATGATGAAGAGCATGACGAGTGCGATGCCGTTCGACAGGCGCATGGCGAGGCCGACATTGTCGGTCAACAGAAACGGAATGCTCGGCGGCAGCGTCGAGATGGCGACCAGCAGGAAGATGGCAAAGGCGGCCTTCAGGTCGCGGCCGGTGACGGCCCTGTGCCGGGGATCATGACCGAGCGCCCTCACCCTTAATAGCAGCGCCTCGGTCTCCTTCGGCGAGGATACGCGGCGCACGTCTTCAGGCAGATTGTCCAGAAACATCTCGCGGGCGCGCTCCAGCGGCTCGTGCCGGAGCGCCTCGATGAAGCCATGGCGCCGCGTCCGCTCGACCGCCGTCGCCAGCACATACATGACGCCGTCGACGATGCCCCAGGCGAGGTTGCAGCCGAAGGCGGCGACGAGCACCGCCCTGACCCCGCCCTCTTCCCCGGTGACCGTGCTCATCGTCCCGGTAAAGGTGAGCGCCATCAGCAAGCCGAAGATGATCTCCGACAGCCGGTCGATCGGGTCAAGGATGGCGCGCTCATCGCTCAAGGCCGTTCACCTCGCACCCTTCGGCCAGGAGAAATGGTGACGGGCACGGGCATTAAGAAGCCGGACCGCAAACGATGCCCCTCTTACTGCGCCTGCAGATCGGCGAAGGCGTCGCGCACATGGTCGGCAACCGCCAATACCGGGGCCGGAGCATCGCTGATCACCTGCAGGCCGATATTGTAGTGACCGAGATCCGGCAGGCCGTCGCGCTCGCCGAGCTGCACCATCTCGCCCTGGACGAGGTAGCGCGGCAGCGGTGCGATCGCGAGACCGGCAAGCACGGCGGCGCGCTGCCCGGTGGTATAGGCGCTGAGGAACGCGATGCGGAACTTGCGCCCCGCCCGTGCCAGCTTTTCCACCGCGTCCGCCCGCCAGACGCAGCCGTCTTCCCACATCGACACCGGCAGCGGGTCCTTGAGGTGCGCGCTGCCGCATTTGGCGCCGGCCCAGACGAGCTTCTCCTGCATCAGGATTTCGCCGTTGCGCGGCGTCCCTTCGGTGAGGCTGTTGAAGATGGCGATGTCGAGCCGATGCTCGTCGACCTTCTTGCGCATGGCGTTGCTCATGCCGATCGAGACGTCGATGGTGACGTTCGGATAGGATTCGGCAAAGCGCTTCAAAACCTCCGGCAGGATGCGCTCGCCGACATCTTCCGGCGCCCCGACACGCACGACGCCGTTCATATCCGGCAGCAGGAAGCGCGACACCGTCTCGTTGTTGAGCGACAGCAGCCGCCGGGCAAAGCCGAGCAACGTTTCGCCCTTCGGCGTCAGCGTCACCGAGCGAGCGTCACGCAAAAAGAGCGTGCAGCCGAGCATTTCCTCAAGCTTCTTGATCTGCATCGAGACGGCAGACGGCGTACGATAGACGGTTTCGGCGGCGGTGGTGAAATTGCCGGTCTCGGCAATCGCGACAAAGGTCTTCAGCACATCCATTTCAAGAAGCGGAAGCGCGTGTCGCAGCATCATGTTCATGGCGGCATCCTCGATCAGAAAAACTGAATGATTAGTTCACTTCATTTCGTTTGATTGAACATCAGCAATGACCGATAGTCAAGCTCAAGGACGAGGAAGGAAGGAGAAGCCCATGTCCACCGCAGCCCTCGTTATCGCCGCTTCGAAGAGTTCCCTCCGTAACAGCCAGCTGCCGAAGGCAGTGGTAAAAAAGGAGCATAGCAGGAGCAACGACATGGTCCTCAACGCCCTTACCCAAGTGATCGCCGTCCTCGACGGCGTAGTCCGGCAGCGACGCGAAAAACAGGTCGCGCGAAATCGGGTGGAAGCCCGGCGCGAACTTGCCAAACTGCCAAAGAGAGTCCGTGACGACGTGATGTTTGCGGACCCGCTAATCAATCACCATGTTTGATGAGACGCATCAAACATATTCGTTGGAATGATAAGTCAGGTTGCGGCATAACTACCATCGTGGTCGCGACCTGCTGAGACACTCAGAAGGAGCCATGAAATGTCCAACACTCATCTTTCATCGGCCTCGGAACGGGCATCCTCCCACTCGTCCCTTCCGGGTCTCTTCAATCTGCAGGTTCGTGCCTGGGCGGCGTGGAAGCGTCATCGCCAGGAACGGGCTCTCGAAAACCTGTCCTATGACACGCTGAAGGACATCGGCTTCCCGTCGGTGGACGACGCGGTGCATAAGACCGAACAATGAGCGACGGCGTGACCTGTCTCTTCTGAGCGTCACGGTCCGGATCGATCGAAGGGCGTCGCCGAGGAGGCGGTGCCCTTTTTCTTTGCGGTCAATGTATACCCACCTCCGGATGTGCGCTGCGTTGCGACTGCGAACCGCGCGCCTGGACCTCACGAACAAAACAACTGACCGGACGCTTCGGGTTCGATCGACCATTCAGGAACTTCGAACCCATTTGATCTAGGCTCCTGCTGCTTGAGCAAGGAGGAACCCCGTTTGACGGGCAAGGTACGCAAAGCAATCCAAGGTCTCGTCGATTCGTTGCTTCTTCGGCTTTCGAAGTCGATCAAGGTCGATGGCCTGTGGATCGGGACTTTCTGCGATGAAGATCAGCACAAGGTCTTATCGCGCGTCGAAAGCGCATTGGCTCTGATAAAGGCGAACGATGCCCAAAGGTACAGGCGCGTCATTGCGTCTTTCGATAGAATTTGGGTGAGCTACCTGTTCGGGGCTGTCGGGCAGTACACCCCCGAGCTGAAGAGATGCCAACTCGACCCGAAGTTTGTCTTGTCCTCACCCATCGAATTCGTCGCATCAACGATTGTCCATGAGGCGGCACACGCCCGGCTGTTGAAAGTCGGCATTCCCTACACGTACGAGAACCGCCATCGCGTGGAGCAGGCATGCATCCGGCAAGAACGGGCGTTCGCCAAACGGCTCCCCGGCGCTGAGGAACTGCGAAGGTGGCTTGACGAGAAGCTGCTTCTTGAGCCCGAAGTGTGGTCCAGGGAAGCTTCTTCCGCTCGCTTTCATGCGGCATTTGTGGAGCCGGGTAGCGGCTTGCCGGTATGGCTTCTCAGGTGGCTGATTAGAGCTAACTGAGGTCAAGTCTAAGTCGCCTGCCGGCAATCGTGAACCCCTAGTTGCCCGACAGGACCACGGTCCCACGACAAGAACTCTTCGTTCCCCCGCGAGGGCTCCCGACCGGTGTGCGGGTGACACCCTGTATCGACTTGTCTCTTACCGACACCCGCGATCGCCGCCAATAGCGTCGCAATCGGCAAACACAACCCTTACGAGCGCTTTGCAGATGTTGCGTATCTCTGGCAGTTCTTGTCCGATAGCGTCAACAGCGCTGTAAAAACTGTCGCTTTCCTTACAAAAGCCTGAAAGCGGGGCCGATCCGCCTTTTACCGCCCGATGTCGCAATGCGAAATCTCTTTGCGGTCGCTGCTATCCATGCGAATGTCGCAAACAGACAAGCCGAAGAGTATCTTCCAAGCGACGAATATACCCGCATCGCCAAGCATGGGAAGCCTCATGAACAAGCCACTGACCAAAAAGCGTTCTCTCGTCTTCTTCCTGGTGCCGAACTTTTCCATGCTGCCCTTTTCGGCGGCGATCGAAACGCTCCGCATCGCCAACCGCATGCTCGGCTACGAGGCCTATTCCTGGCGCCTCGCTTCGTCCGACGGCGAAAAGGTCCTGTCGTCGAGCGGCATTGCGCTCGAGGTCAATTCGTCGCTCGCCGACGAGCGCAAGTTCCTCGGCGGTGAAAACCGCCCCTCGATGGTGCTGGTCTGTTCCGGCATCTATGTCGAGGACTTCAACAACAAGTCGGTCAATGCCTGGCTGCGCGAAGTCTACAATCGCGGCGTCGCCGTCGGCAGCCTCTGTACCGGCGCCCATGTGCTGGCCTCCGCCGGCCTTCTGACCGGCAAGCGCTGCGCCATCCATTGGGAAAACCTGCCGGGCTTTTCCGAAAGCTTCCCGCAGGTCGACGTCTATGCCGACCTCTACGAGATCGACAGCAACATCTACACCTGCGCCGGCGGTACCGCCTCGCTCGACATGATGCTGAACCTGATCGACCAGGATTTCGGCGAGAGCCTCGTCAACCGCGTCTGCGAACAGGCGCTGACCGATCGCGTGCGCGGGCCGCATGACCGCCAGCGCCTGCCGCTGCGCGCTCGCCTCGGCGTGCAGAACGCCAAGGTGCTGTCGATCATCGAGCTGATGGAGGCAAACCTCGCCGAACCGCTGTCGCTCTTGGAAATCGCCGAGGGCGCCGATCTCTCGCGCCGCCAGATCGAACGCCTCTTCCGCCAGGAAATGGGCCGGTCACCGGCCCGCTACTACCTGGAAATCCGCCTCGACCGCGCAAGGCACCTGCTCATCCAGTCGTCGATGCCGGTCGTCGAAGTGGCCGTTGCCTGCGGCTTCGTCTCCGCCTCGCACTTCTCCAAGTGTTATCGCGAACTCTACAACCGCTCGCCGCAGCAGGAGCGCGCCGACCGCAAGCTGACGCTGCAGATGGCGCGGTAGAGTTCGACAAGGATCGGGAACAGGAAGGGCGGCACTTGCCGCCCTTTTTCGTTTCGTTGGTGACACTTCCACTTGTGATGCCTATGCGCTTGCACGCGCCGTCATTTTGGTTTGAATGGTCGGCGTTGCATGAGCGCGAGGAGCACGCCAGCCCATGGCCCCCGTCGAAATCGATCCCGCCAAGGTCCATGAGTTCAAGGACTTCCAGAGCTTCTACGACTGGCTTTCCGCCCACCATCTGAGCGAAACCGAGGTGTGGGTCAAGACGCACAAGGTCGGCTCAGGCCTTACCTCGATAACGCCCAAGGAGGCAATCGACGCCGTGCTCTGCTGGGGCTGGATCGACGGCATACGCAAGGGCTTTGACGACAGAAGCTTCTTGCAACGCTACACCCCGCGCGGCAAGAAAAGCATCTGGAGCAAGATCAACGTCGACAACGTCGCGCGGCTGATTGCCGAGGGCCGCATGACCGAGCACGGCCTCAGACAGGTGGACGCCGCCAAGGCCGACGGGCGCTGGGACCGGGCCTATTCCAGCGGCAAGGACATGACGATCCCCGACGACCTGCAGGCCGCAATCGACGCCGTGCCCGAAGCCCTCGAGATGCTTGGCAAGCTCAGCGCCCAGAACCGCTTCGCGCTCGCCTTCCGCACCCGCAACATGAAGACCGAGGCGGGGCGAAAGAAGAAGATCGCGACCTTCGTCGAGATGCTGAAGCGCGGCGAGACGATCTATCCGCAGAAGCTGAAGTAGAAGGCGCACGGTTGACCATGCAGAGAGCCCCCATCCAGCATTGCTTAGTTCTTCTGCTGGCGACAGTCCTGTGCAGCCATCCGGCTCGCGCGCAAGCGTTCGACGACTTGCGCGGATTTGAACTGGGACGCACTTTCGCCGAAGCCGAGCGCCACGCAAGAGAGCGAGGATGGACACTGAAGCAGCTCTCCCCCGCGCTTCCCGGCAGTTGGGTGGTCGAGGGAACGAACCTCGGCCTCTTGTCCTGCAACAACAGGATCGCGCTCATCGCCACCCATCAGGAGGGAGGACTTGACGAGTTCGCGATGATCGCAGGCGAACTGGGCACCCTCCAAAGAAAATACGGCAAACCGGAAACGCGGATCGTGACGCTCATGGTGGGGACGACTCGCGTCTCCTACGTCGAAGCCAGCTTCGCTGCCCCTTCGGGTGTCAATATACGCATTCGGCTCGACAACGCCGGCGGCCCATCAAAAATCCTCGCGAATTTCATCCTGGGTTCTGCCTGCCCCGGGGGACCCGCCCCCTGAGGCGCTGCAAGCAACGCATGAGCCCTCGCCGACGCTCGCTTCGAAACGGCTCTCCACAGACAATGGGCCGGGCCGCTATTCCTGCGCGTGAAACGCCCGCTCCAGTTCGGCGATATCGAGCTTGACCATCCCGAGCATCGCCTCCGTCGCGCGCTTGGCGCGCGCGCGATCGGAATGGGCGACCATGTCGCCGAGCGCGCGCGGCGCGATCTGCCAGCACAGCCCCCAGCGGTCGCGGATCCAGCCGCATTGCTCGGGCTCGCCGCCGTTTTCAAGGATCGCATTCCACAGCCGGTCGATCTCCTCCTGGCTGTCGCACTGGATCATGATCGAGAAGGCATGATTGAACGGGTCGAGCGGCCCGGCTTCGAGCGCCAGGAACTCCTGGTTACCAAGCATGAACTCGATGATCTTTACGCTGTCGGGCGGGCCGCTCGGGCTCTCCGCCGGCAGTGTCGAGATGCGGGTGATCGCCGAATTGGGAACGAGCGATACGTAGAAGTCGACGGCTTCCCGCGCCTCCTTCGCAAACCAGAGATTTGAAACAACAGACGTCATGGGTCGGCTCCTCTTCGCCCCGCTTGATCATGTGCGGGTAACCGAAGGACGTCCGACTTCGTTCCAAGCCGACAGGTGTCGCAGCGCTATTTCCAAGAAAAGCCTGACGGCCTCGCCCCGCCGCTTACGACGCGAGCGCGTCTAGCAGCGCGAGTTCCGAGATCACCCGGTTTCGCCCGGCATGTTTCGCCATGTAGAGAAACTGGTCGGCGGCGTGCAGGTAGTTTTCGAAGGCCTCGGAGCTTTCGATGGTCGCAAGGCCGATCGAAACCGTGATCGTCAGTTCCTCGTCATCGGCGACGATGCGGGATTTGGCCAGTTCGAGCCTCAGTGCGTCGCAGAAGGCAAAGGCGCGACGCACGTCGCAGCCGTTGAAGAGAATGCCGAACTCCTCGCCGCCGAGGCGGGCCAGCAGATGGTCTTCGCCGACGAGCGCTGCCAGGCGCTTGGCGACGTGCTTCAAGACGATGTCGCCGATCTCGTGGCCATAGGTGTCGTTCAGCCGCTTGAAATGATCGATGTCGAGCACGGCGATTGCGGTCGGCTCGCCGCGCCTGAGGCACTGTTCGACCAGCCGCGGGCCAGCAAGGAAGAAGTGGCGGCGGTTGTAGAGGTCGGTCAGATAGTCGCTCGCCGCCTGCCGCTGCAGCGTCTGCAGCCGCTTCTGCACGCCGGCGGCCTGGGCGATGCGGCCGTTGAACTCCGCCTCGAGGAAGGGTTTCTGGATGAAATCGGTGCCGCCGGCTTCGAGGAACCGGGCCCCGGCGCGCCGGTCACCGCTGTCGGAAAGGCCGATCACCGGCACAGCACCATCCCCCCGCCTTCGCTCGACCTCGGCCAGAAGTGCTGCCCCGGTCATGTCGGCGAGATCGAGATCGGTGACGACAAGATCGATCGCCTCGCCGCTGTCGAGCACCTGCAGCGCATCGGCGGCAGACGCGACCTCGCAGACAGAAATACGCTTGCGCCTAAGGATGCCGGCAAGCTCGTTGCGCGAGGCGGCATCGGAATCGGCGAGCAGCACCGTCGTCTTGCCATTGGTCAGCGCCCGATCGACCGCGCCGATCAGCAGGTTGATCGATTCCGGCTGATGCTTGATGACGCAATCGAGCGCGCCGCGCGACAGGATCGCCTCGCGCGTATTGTCGTTGAAGGCAGCGGTGAAGACGACGGCCGGCACCTGATTGTCGAGGATGAAGTCGAGCGCCTCGCAATTGGGCGCATCCGGCAGGTTGAGATCGAGCACTGCGAGCGAGAAGCTTTCCGGCCCCTGCTCCAGCGCCTCACGCAGCGCCGCGAGCGAACTGCAATGGGTGACGCGAATGCCGTGAACGGACTCAAGACCATATTTCAGCGCCGTCGCGAACATCCGGGAGTCTTCGACGAGCAGCATGCGCTTGTCGCTGTGCTTCTGCACAGAGTTCACCCGGCCCGGCGTGCGGCGCAATCTCACGTCCCTGCAACCCCTCTCGAGCCGCAGGCGTGCTTCCGGTTAAGGTGACGCTGGCTCCGAATACATGATTAAACCCGTCACGCCGCACCGGCCTTTCGGCCGGCGCGATTAGGTGTGACCGGGTTCCCCGCTCCTGTTGCGGCGGATTGAAGACCGATCGGATTGCAATTTCGTTAATGCAGCAACTTGGACGCGGGATTTCGCGCCATTTGCCATGAAATATTGGGGATTATTTTTCGTATCAGGCCGAAGCCTTCGCCGGAACCCCAACCTTTTCACTGAGCGTGCGGATCTTCGTCAGCGTGTCGAGGTTCTGGTTGACGCGGCAGTAGAACTCCTCGTTGACGAAGGGACGAACGACGAAGTCGTTGCCGCCGGCCTTGAGGAACCGTGCCGAGAGCAGTCGGTTGGTGGAGGAAGACACGCCGATGATGCGCAGCTGGTGCGGCCCGTAGGAGCTGCGAATGCGCCGCGTCAGCTCGAAGCCGTCGATATCGGGCATGTTGTAGTCGGTGATGACGAGGCCGATATCCGGATTGTTCTTCAGGATCTCGAGCGCCGCGGCACCGTTTTCGGCCGAGCTGGTGCGGAAGTTGTAGCGCTTCAGCTGCGTCGTCAACAGCGCGCGCGCCGTCGGGCTGTCGTCGACAACAAGCACATGATGCTTGTGGTTGGTAAGGAAGCGGCAGACCGATTCCGCCAGCATGTCGACGGCAAAGACGCTGTCCTTGATGACGTAGTCGACGATCTCCTTGGCGAGGATTTTTTCGCGCGTCGACTCCTGGAACGAGCCGGTGAAGACCACCGTCGGCACGCTCATATCGATCAGGTAGTTGAGCGCCTCGCCGTTTTCCGCTCCCGGCAGGTTGATGTTGGAGATGGCGAGCGACGCCGGAAAGGTCGCGTTTTCGACGGCGAACTGCAGGTCGTCATAGTCGCGGCAGACGATGACATCGATGTCGAACAGCTCTTTCAGCCGCTTCGAGACCATCGAGGAGAAGAGGTTGGAGTCCTCGGCAAGCACGATGCGGTGCTCGGCAAGGGATTCGCCGGAATAATACATTCCGGAAACGCCAAAAAATGACATTGAACGCCTATGTAAAAGAGTGTCCCCCTACAGCTCCGCGCGTTCTTCATGCCCGCCTAGTCGCTGTAACTTGCAGCCACCATGCTAGAGGAGAAAGGCTTTCTTCGGTGTTAATGAGCAGCGGCGAATTAACGAGACGCGGCGTGCCGGCTTGAGACGCCCGGCCGCCGTGACGCCGCCTTTTCTCATGTCTACGGCGCGCGCCCGCGCCGCGTCTCGGCCGTCTTGCGGATGACCTCGGCGATCTCCGGATTGCTACTCGACAGCATCTGGAAGTCCTCCGAATAAAGCGACAGCAGCGAGACCTCGGTGGCGGCGGTGACGGTTGCCGAGCGCGGCTCGCCCGTTATCAGCGCCATTTCACCGAAGAAGCTGCCGGGGCCGAGCTCGACCGGCGTCGGCGAAGAAGTGGCGATCGTCACGCGCCCCTCGACGATGAAGAACATCTGGTCACCTGCCTCGCCCTTGCGGCAGATGACGGCGCCCGCCGGCACCACCCTTGGCCGAAGCGCCCGGACGATCTCGACGAAGGCCGCCGAGCCAAGTTTCTGGAACAGCGGCACGGCTGCCACCAGTTGCCAGTTGCGCACGAAATCCTGTCGGCGCACTTCTTCAAAGAAGCCGGTCGCAAGGATGCCGGCCCAGAGCGCGAAGATACCGATGCCGCTCATCATCACCAGGCCGGCCAGCACCCGTCCGGCAAAGGTCATCGGGATCTCGTCGCCGTAGCCGGTGGTCGATAGCGTCACCACCGCCCACCACATGGCCTGGGGAATGCTGCCGAACTTGTCGGGCTGGATATCGCGCTCGATGAGGTAGGCAAGGAGCGACGCGCCGAAAAGCACGATGCCGAAGAGCGAGGTGACGCCGACGAGATTGGGCGCTGCGCGCGCGACCACCCGGCCAAGCAGGCGGAAGAAGGTGGAGTGACGAAGCGGCTTCAAGAGCCAGACGCCACAATAGAGGCTCTGGTCACGTGTGCTGGCAAAGAGGAATCCGGCAAGGGGCACGACGACGGCCAGCAGATCGATCGTGACTTCAGACACCGAGACCCGGCCAGCCCTTGCCCAAAGCGTAATCAGCGTATCGCTCAGTTGCAGGACATAGACAGCCCAGATCCCCGCAAGGAGCGCTTCGAGAGCAAGCCGCGCTCCGGCACCAAAGCTCGTCGCCGTCAGCGCCGCCACCGCCACGAGCCCGGCCGCCGCCAAAAGACCATTGGCAGCGTCTGATATCCTCAACAAAGGTCGTGCCGACATACACTCCCCCAGCGACCCGCCACCGCGCGGCCATCTCGACCGCCCGTGAGATCAACGCAGTAACGCTTTGATTTAAAGCACAATTCCATTCATTAATCGATGCTAAAATAAAGAAGCATCGAAATGAGGAGGCTGACCGCGCCAAAGCGCGACGCGATCTCCCGGATATCCGCCTTGGTCTTGGGTTTTTGAGCTTTCGCAGGTCGTTTTCGCAGGGCCGCTGCGCCCATTCACGCGACCTAGAAGCGCTCGCCGTCGGCTCTGGGCAGCCGATCTTCCTCGAACTGTTCTGCCCCCTCCACCGGCTTCAGCCAGGCCTCGCGGCGCTTGACCCAGAGTTCGTAGCTCGGCTTGAGCGGCGTCGGAGCTTCAGAGAGCATACCAAGCTTGACCTCCGCCTCCCCCGCATCGACCGAGAACACCCGCGAGCCGCACGCAGCGCAGAAGCACCGCCCCTGAAACTCGGCTGTTTCGCCGCTGCGCTCGAACTGGTCTGCGGGCCAGATGCCGTAGAAGGTAAAGGCCGAGCCGCTTTCCTTGCGGCAATCCATGCAGTGGCAGATGCCGACCCTGAGCGGGGCGCCGCGCATCGAAACCTCAACCTGCCCGCAAAGGCATTTTCCAGAAAGAATGGTCATGCGTCGTCCTCTGCTTTCATCGATTGCTCGAAGAACGGCGCACGTGGGCGCTGGGTTCCGGCGCTCCCGTGCGCCACGCCTTCGGCCGCACGGGCCGGCGCTCACGCCGGACAGGGCTCCCGTCCGGACGGAACCTTTCGCTCCCCCAGGTCTTCTGCCGGTAGTGCAAACGGAGGATACCAGCCATGGCGCATGCTGACGAACAGGAGATCATCGATCTCGAACAGGAATTCTGGCGGACCATCCTGGAGAGCGATACCGAGGCATCGGTAGCCATGCTGCCCGAGCGGTCGATCGTCGTCGGCGCGCAGGGGTCGGCGGTTCTCAGCCGGGACGACTATCGCAGGATGGCGGAACAGGCGGAAGGCTCCTGGAAGCTCAATTCATTCCGCCTCGACGATGTCAGCGTCATCTTTCCGCATGAGGACGTGGCCGTGATCGCCTACACGGTGACCGAAGAGATGGATGTCGACGGAAAGCCCCTGACCCTGAAGGCAGCCGATGCCACCACCTGGGTCCGCAAGGACGGTGGATGGCTCGCCTCCCTGCACACGGAATCGGTGCTTGGCGATCCCTTCGGGCGCGACCGCAAGGCGGCATAGCCTGCAAATGGCGCGATGCGCGGCACGGCCCATCCTTGGTGTGACTGAACGTTCCATCGCGGCGCGAACGACCGCTGCGCTCCGCCTTGCCCGTCAAATCGCCGCCGACAAGCCTCTGCACGACAGGCGATTTTCGGTATAAGATACCACCATGAGTGAAGCCCAGCCTCTCTTCGACATGCTGCGCCAAACCGTGCAGCCTGAAATCGTCGGCGTATTGGAGCGTTTTGTCCGGGAGGCGCCGGACCGCAAGCTCTGCCGTATCAATGCGCTCGCCTTTGCCGCCGAGCATCAGCTCGACGAGGAAAAGGCGATCGCCGCCTTCCTGCATGCCTCTCGCCTCGGGCTCTTTGAGCTGTCGTGGAACGTGCTCTGCCCGGGCTGCGGCGGTGTGCTCGACAGCAACACCTCGCTGAAGACCGTGCAGAGCGACACCTATACCTGCTCGCTCTGTGCTGCCGGCTACGAGCCGACACTGGACGAAATGGTGGAAGTAACTTTCACCGTGAACCCGCGGGTGCGCCATATCGAGGCGCACAACCCGCACGAACTGCCCCCCTTCGAATATTTCCGGCAGATCTACTGGGGCTCCGGCATCGAACTGCCGGAGGAGGATTACGAGGCGCGTATCGACGATTTCGTGCTGGAGGCGCTGGAGCTGCCGCCGGGAGAGAAGGCGGTGATTTCGCTGCAACTGCCGGCGGAATTCATCATCGTCTTCGAGCCGGTGACCCATGCCGCACAGTTCATCGACGTCAAGGGCGAGCCGACCAAGGAGCGGCGCACGCTGTCGCTGGTCTTCGACCGCGGCCACCGTCACGATGAAGCGCTGACGATGCAGCCCGGCCCCTTGCGCATCCAGGTGGAAAACCACACGGATGTGCGCACGCTCCCCTCGGTCTGCATCGCCAACGACACGCTGCACGATATCCTCGGGCAACGTCGACCGTTTCTGACGGCCAAGCGCCTGCTTTCCAACCAGACCTTCCGCGACATCTACCGCACCGACACGATCGACGTCGACCAGCGGCTGAAAATCACCAGCCTCACCTTCCTCTTCTCGGATCTGCGCGGCTCGACCGAGCTTTACGAGCGGGTCGGCGATCTCGCCGCCTTCGACCTGGTGAAGACCCATTTCAGCGTCGTCAACGAGATCGTCGCGGCGGAAGCCGGCGCCGTGGTGAAGACGATCGGCGACGCGGTCATGGCCACCTTTCCGACGCCGGACCGGGCGGTTGCCGCCGCCATGCGCATGCGCGAAGCGATGCGTGAGCTGAACGAGGCGCGCGGTGCGGAGGACCTGCTTTTGAAGATCGGCATTCACGAGGGCCCGTGCATCGCCGTCAACCTCAACGAACGGCAGGACTATTTCGGCCAGACGGTCAACATCGCCTCGCGCGTCCAGCATCTCGCCAGCTCGCGCGAGATCTTTGCCACCGGCTCGGTGCTCGACGACCCGCGTGCATCGAGCCTGCTTTCCGACCGCGGCCTCAACCCGCAATCGCACAATGTGGCGCTCAGGGGCATCACCAACGAGATCAGCATCTTTTCGATCCCGTGAGCCCGCCGAAAATGGATCCTGCAAGCCCTTGAGCACATTCAGCGTTCCGGCAATCCTGCTTGCCTCAGCCCCGCGGCCATTTGTTGCTGCCAGTGCGGTATCTTTTGGAACCACGGCAATGCGAGATAGCGCTCGATCGTAAAGGCCGGCTCGGCCGCACGCAGCTTCTCAGCCGCCCATCGGGCGGTCTGCATGTCTCCGCTCAACGCCGACCAAGCGGCAAGGTGGCGATAGGACCAGGTCACGTCAGGATAGTTGTTGACGACTTCGTGGGCGATCGCGATGGCTTGCAAAAGCGAGCCTTGCATGGCCATGGAGAAGGCCATCCCCAATCTCATGTTAAATCCCAGCGGATCTCTTGGGCTGAGCGTCATTGCGCGCTGGAAGCGTTCCGTTGCGCGCGCGGCATCGTCCGTGAAGATCGCGACCCAGCCGAGGCGCGCCCATGCCCAGGCATTGTTTGGGTCAAGCGCGAGCGCCTTTTCGATAAAGATGGCCGCGCGCTCCTGGTCGCCGCAGATGCTGATGGCCGCGCCGGCAGCAGTCAGCGCGGTCGGGTCATCGCTGATCGAGCCCGCCGCTTCGATCGCTGCACGCGCCTGAGGCATGGCACCACGCCAGAAGCGCATGCGCGCGGCCATAGCCCGGATCGATGGCGATCGCTTGCCGGAGCAGTTCGATCGCCTGGTTGTTGGTGTCCTTGCGGCGCCCCCAAAGGTTCGGGAAGGCGCGCATGACGAGATCATAGGCCCTGAGACTGGTCGGCGGCTTGCGCCCGGCGAGCTCAATCTCGGCATCGCGGATGGCCGGACGAATGGCGCCTGCCACCTGCGCCGCGATCCGATCCTGGAACTCGAACATGTCTTCGATCGCGCCCTCGTAGCGATCGGACCAGGACTGTGTCCTTGTCTCGGCGTCGACCAGTTGCACGGAGATTCGCAACCGGTCGCCGCCACGGCGAACCGTGCCTTCGACCACATAATTGACGCCGAGCTCCCGGCCGACCTCACGCACGTCGACGAAGCGTCCCTTGTAGGTGAAGGCGGTCTGTCGAGCGATGACAAAGAAATCGCGAACGCGCGAGAGCGCGGCTGTGATCTCCTCCACGACACCATCGACAAAGTATTCGTCGCCCTGACCGCTCAGGTTGTCGAAGGGCATGACGACGATCGACGGCTGGTCCTTGCCGCGGCGGGCCGAAAACGTCGGCAAGGGCACCATGCCACTCTCGGCCGGCGCCTCCTCCTGCCAATCGACGCGAAAGACAAGAATTGGCCGAGGGATGTTCTTCAAACTCCGCTCGCCAAGGCTGGTCAAGGCGAACGGCACCTTGCCGTCGAGATGTTCGCGCACCGACCCCGAAATGCAGATGCCTGATGGAGTGGCGATTTCCTGCACGCGTGCCGCGATGTTGACGCCATCGCCGAGCAGATCGGCCCCGGACACGACGACATCACCCAGGTTGACGCCGATGCGGAATTCCAGGCGGCGGTCCGGCGGGAAGTCTTCGCTGAGAGCGAAAAGGCGGCGCTGGATTTCTACCGCGCACCGGACGGCCCGGACCGCGCTTGGAAACTCGGCGACAAAGCCGTCGCCTGCGCTACCGAATATGCGGCCGCCATGTTCGTCCACCAATTCGGAGATCAACTTGCGGCACACGTCGAGTGCGCCAAGCGTACCCTCCTCGTCCAGCGCCGCCAGGCGACTGTAGCCGGCAACATCGGCCGAAAGGATGGCTGCGAGCTTTCGATCCACTGACGTGACCGCTCCTGCGGCGGACGATTGCGTTGAGCCTAATATGCGCGAATTTTCCTGTTTTCACAGATGTGTGTCGCAACCGGCATGGGACGAAAGATGGCTCCTGGGCAAAGACGCCCCGTCGCCGCAGCCACGCTGCGCGACAGGATTCGCCTCATTGGTCGGCTCCTCCTACAGCGTCGCGCGTCCTGTCGGACGCGCGCAAAGGACGCTGTAGCACCTTTGTTTGTTGCATGTTTTTGTCCTTTAATCGGCTACGATTAAAGGAAACATGCATTAGACCACCGGCGGGATCAGCGTCAGCACCTCGCCATCGTCGGGGATCACCAACTTCGTCAAGGGGATGCCATGCGCATCGGCGGCGGCGCGCAGGTCGCCTCGGCTGACCGTCGCATGGTCGAGCGCCTCCATGTGGGTGGCAATGACGACGCTGTTTTTGGAGGCCTCGCAGACTGCGATCGTCTGCGCCGCATCCATGACGATCAGGGCGCCGTCCCAGCGCGCGCCGCAGGAATGGGTGACGATGATGTCCGGCTTCGTCTCGTGGATGGTCTTTTCGATGGCCGGATAGAGCACCGTGTCGCCAGCCCAGTAGACCGTCGGCTCGCCCTTGGCCTCAAGGCTGAAGCCCATGACCGGCCCCATGTCCTGGACGACGGGGCCAAGGCCGTGGCTGCCGTCACGCCGCGTGAGCTTCAGGCTCTGCCAATGCGCCTGGCCAAGGAGTGGCGTGACGTCGCGAAACCCGGCGTTGCGGATCGCCTCCTCGTCACCGGGCTGGCAGAAGATCGGCAACCCTTTCGGCACCCGGTGCTTGGCGGTGTCGTCGAAGTGGTCCTCATGCAGATGTGAGATGATGACGAGCTCGACGCCGGCGAGAATCGTATCGGTGTCGGTCGGAAGCTCGACCAGCGGATTGGGGGCGCGCCCGGCAAAGGACGGCAGGCTGTCCTTCGGCCCGAGGAAGGGATCGATGAGCACGGTATGGCCGCCATAGTCGAGCTTGAGCGTGGCGTTACGGATAAGCTGGAGTTTCATCGGGGCGTTCTCCTTGCCGGGACCGGCATTGACCATCGGCGGCGATCCTTGCGCATGCGGCGATGAAATCAAGCCCTGAAATGCGGCCTGAGATCGTGAACACCGAAAACGGCACACGGGCATGCGCCAATCCGCGAGGATCGATCTTACCACCGTCGCGCGCCCCCGACATGCAACGTCTTCTGTCAATGCCGTTCGCATCGATCACCGCAGGATGGGGCCCTCACGGAAGGACCCGGGAGTTATTTAAGTGATTGATTAACACCAACAACGATTGCCTGTGAAAGCAGATCGGCAACGTCTTGCGCGGTGGCTTCCGACCATCAATGTCGCCGGCACCCGAGAAAATACTTCGGGATGATCGTCCAAGTCTTCAGGGAACAGGAAATGAAATCAGCCAAGAAACGCAGACATGCCGCCAAAGTTAGTCTTCTGCTTGGCGTGGCCTTCATGACCCTGACAGGTTGCGCCTCGGAGAATGGCAAGTTCTACTGGGAATACGGGGTCGGCAAGGAACTTGAAAAAGATTGGAACGGCTCGCCCATCCAGGCTTTCGAAAGTCGCTTTGGCGCCCCGGTAGAAGCGACAACTGCCAAGAACGTCACGACGATGAAATGGCGAACCTCGAAGGTCCATTGGATGCCCAGACGCTTCGAGACGATGGGCGCAGGCCCCAACATGACCATGACTGTCCATAAGCCGCCAGGATATGAAGTTGCCAACTGTGTCCTCGCCGTTTCAAGCGAAGGCGGCCTCATAACCGACTTCACGGTACGCGATGATGCGCGTGTCGAGGGAGAGTCATTTTGCCTGACATCCTTTAGCCGGAAGCCAGTCTCAGCGAAAACTCTCCCATCAACGGCTCGTCCGACCCGCCCGCTCAACGCGACTGCGAAGTCGTTGTAGCGGAGACGGAGCGCTTGATGGCCTACAGCGCCGCGCGTCTTATCAGACGCGCAAAGGTCGCTGTAGAACTTTGCATTCCTGCATGTTTTTGTCCTTTAATCGGCTACGATCAAAGGAAACATGCAGTAGCGCGGACCATCAAGCGGTTTTGTGGATTCTGTTCGGCGAACCGCAGGCTCGACACCGCGTCCGCCAGGCACGATCCATTCTCCGCCCTCACCGCCAACCGCAATCCCAGGGCTGGCCCCTTGCCGTTCGGTGGCAGGCAAAGGCGCGGCCGCAGGAATGGGTAGCGGCGATCGTCGTGCGGCCCCGGCCCGAGCCGCGGGCAAACATCTGCCGGAATGCGACGTCGGCATTGGCGGGGCAATTGGCAAAGCTCTTCTTCTGCAGTTCCGGCGGCGGGTTGATCGTCCGCGTGCTCGTGCTTTTCTGCGGCGTCCTGGCCGTCCCTTGCGTTTCGCTCGGCTGCGGCAGCTTCGCTTCGCGCCTTGTCGGGACACAGTGGCCGTCCTTTGCCTCCTGATTGCGCGCGCAGACAAGCTGGCAGACCCGCTGCTTCTCTGTCTTCAGGCGCTCCAGCACCGCGTTCGACGGCTCAAGTGTCGCAAGCTGGAGTTTCCCATGCCTTGCAAAGGCTTCCAATGCCTTGCGGCTGCCCGTACCCCAAAGCCCATCCTCGCCGCCGGCGCGGCAGCCGAGCCGGTTCAGCTCCACCTGCACGGAACGGGCAAGCGCGCGGTCCGTGGTCTCGTTTGGCTGTGCGCTGACAGTGGGATCCGTAAGCGCCACCACGGCGCCAGGGCTGGCTGCGGGTGTACGCTCGATGATCTGGATCTTCGCTCTGGCGAGAGAGGCGAAGACGCCCTCAGGGTATTGCTGCAGATAGGCGTCGAAGAGGTCGCGGTCGGTGGCATTCTTGATCGTATCCCAGTAGGCAAGTTCCGCCGCCTGCTCCGCGCCCTTTTCTCTCGCGGGTGCCGCCTCGCCTCCAGAGGCCGGCTTCAACACCACCTCACCGGTCAGCGAGGAATTGTCCCAGGGCACCTGCTTGCCCGCGGTTGCCGCCAGAACGTCGCGGCGCACGTCGATCAACTCGCGGGTGATGTCGCGTCCGGGCTGGCCGAGATGTTTGAGCAGCGCCGATGTGAAGGGCGAGTTGCGGCCGGCCCCGTCAAGCGCGACATTGCCGGGCTGGGTGGCAAAGGCGATCAGCGTGCCGATGCCGGTGCCGACCTTGGCAAGGCCGCGGCCGACGGAGGCCGAGCGCGTCCCCATGGAGCGGGCGAGATTGACGGCAAGCGGGTTGTCGCGGCAGGCGTCGAGCAGCACCACGTTGACCCGCGTGCTGCGCTCCATCGCGGTCAGGATCAGGTTCATCGGCACCGCCTCGAATTCGAGGTCGACCTGCGCGGCAAGCCTGGCATCGACCGGGGCCAGATAATTTTCGCCATCCACCTGAAGGCCATGACCGGCATAATAGAACAGCGCGAGATCCGCGCCGTCGAGCCGACCGACGAAGTCGCGCACTGCCCGGCGCACGCCATCAAGGTCGAGGTCGCGGCCGCTCACCACTTCGAAGCCGAGCCCTTCGAGCTTGGCGGCCATGTCGGTGGCATCGTTGCCGGGGTTGGGCAAAGGGGCGACGTTCTGGTAGGCCGCGTTGCCGATCACCAGCGCCACGCGCTTTTCGGCCAGCGCCTGCGAGGCTGAAAGCAGCAGCAACAGGGACAAGGCGATGCGAAGGAATGGCATGGCTCCCCTCCGGCACTCCACTGGCGATCGCGGCGGTCGCGCGTCGACCCAAGGCCGAGCGTGCTGCCTGCAACTGATCGTGTCGATGCGGGGACATGCGCTTCAAGCCGCCGAACCCGCTTCATTGTCATAACGAACGAAGCGGGCCGATCATTCAATCATCCAATGGGATTAGGCGCTGTTCGGGACATATGCACTACGCGGCAAAGGAGGCGTTCGAAGGCTCGTCGCGTCCCCTCAGCCTCACCCGGTTCCCCGGGTGAACACGGGCTACGCGCCGCTTCGAAGATCGAATGCGCGAGGCTGTCGGCAAATTTTCGAGATTGCCGGCAACAGCATGGCGGTCCAGCCGCACCGTTGCCGGAAGATGGAGGGGTTACTTGACGACGACGTTGCCGTTGACGATCTCGACGTTTTCATCGCCCTGCAGGCCGATGCGGTCGCCGCTCGGCGCGGTCACGAAACAGCCGCTGGGGCAGATCATTTCGGTCGCGCCGGATGCGATCGCCACTTCCACGCGGCTTTCGCCCTCGACGACGATCAGGACGGCGGTTTCGCTGTCCTTATTGGTCACGGTTGCGGCGGACGCTGCCTCAGCCGCCAAGACGCCGGTCACCATGACGCCGGAAAGCAAAGCAATTACAAACTTCTTCATTGCCCATCGGCGCCTGAAGGCGCCGCCCTCTCGTCGAGCCGGCCGCCCCGTCGGTTCGCGACGCTGCGCCGGCCACCTCTTCAGCCGATGACCAGCGTAGTCGGTCACCAGAAGAATTGCATGCTTTTTATGGCACGCCGGCTGAATGGGCGCTGAATGGTCCGTTTATCAGCGGTTTGGGTTTGCCCGGCGGCTGGCGGCCCGGCGATTGCCCGCTTCTTCCGTGTCGCGCTCCTCATCGAGCGGTGCCGCGACCGCCGTCTTCCTGTCCGAAGCGGCAGACTTTCCGGCCGCCCTCGCCTCGGCGGAGGTGGCGCCTTTCGGCTCGCCCACCTTCTCCGGCTGGTGGCTTTCGATGCCGGTCTGGTCCTCGACCGGCACGTCCTCGATCTTGACCGGGAACGGCGCGCCGATGCCCTCGTCACGGAAGCGCTCGTAGATCGAGATGCGCAGGTCGTTGCGCACGCCGCCGCCGGTCAATACGTCGGCGACGTAGATCCGGAGTTCGAAGGTCAAGCGCTCGTCGCCAAAGGCGGTGAAGCCGACGCTCGGCGACGGGTTCTTCAAGACCATCGGATGGGCGGCGGCGATCTCGGAAAGCAGTTCCATGATCCGGCGCGGGTCGCTGGCATAGGTCACGGTCACGGCGATTTCCGAGCGGCCGAGCTTGTTGCGGTGTGTCCAGTTGCCGACCGATGCGTTGATGAGCAGCGAGTTCGGCATCATGATCGACTGATGCTGGAAGGTCTCGATCTCGGTCGCGCGCACCGAGATGCGCTTGACGAAGCCTTCGGTCGTGCCGCTGACGATCCAGTCGCCCACCTTGAACGGCCTCTCGACGAGCAGAATGAGCCCCGATACGAAGTTCGAGACGATGTTCTGCAGGCCGAAACCGACACCGAGCGAGAGGGCACCGGCAACGAGCGCGAGGTTTGAGAGGTCGATGCCCGCCGCCGACAGGCCGATCAGCCCCGCAAGCCCGACGCCGGTATAGCCGATGCCGGTGCGGATCGAGTTGCGCACGCCGGCGTCGACCCGGCTGCGCGCCATGATGTTGCCGTCGATCCAGCGCTGCACGAAACGGGTGACGGCGTAGCCGAGCGCGAAGAACAGGATGCCTGCGAGAATGCCGACCAGCGAAATGGTGATCGAGCCGATCTTGATCTCGGTCACCATCCGGTAAGCCCAGGACTCGATATCGGCGACCTGGAAGCCCCACTGCAACAGGATCAGCGGGATGAAGAACATGACGACGAGTGCGTAGATGCTCAAGCCGGCGGCAAGACCGATCTGGTCGAGCGCTACCTGTTCCAGATTGTAGCGCCGCTCGAGGTAGCGCCCGGCCGCGGTCTCGGCAAAGGCGCCCTGCTTGGCAACCGCCCGGCCGGTGAGGATGCCGATATACATCGTTACCAGGATCGCGCCGGTAATGATGATCTGCGTGGCGATGAAGCGGGCGAGACCAACATAGCCGGATACGGCTGCAATGATCAGCAAAGCGCCGGTCGCAAGCAGCGCGAAGGACACCACGCGCGGCCAGGCGTGGCCATGGGCGTCGAAGGAGTCGTCCTTCCTGAGCGTCGGCTTGATCCAGGCCGACGCCATAATGATGAGGCCGATGACGATGGAGGCGATGTAGCTCTTGACGACGGTCAGGACGACCGGCGAACCGAGCGCCTCGCTGACGCCGCCGAAGAGGTAGTCGAGACCGTTGACCAGCGCCATGGCGAAGATGGCGATCATCAGCATCCGGGCGCCGCGATCGGAGACCCGGACCAGCCGCCAGCGCGCGTCGCGCGGCGAAAGCACCGCCTGGGCAAGCCTGGTGACGAAGAATACGACCACGGCCACACCGAGCGTGATGGCAATGATCGGTGCGATATCGGAGCGCAGCACCTTGAAGCCGCGCAGGAACAGGAAGCTGGAGATCGCGAAAGCGGCCGAGGCGATCGTCGGGATCAGCGTCGACCAGAAGGCGACCGAGAGCCTGCGGAAATAGCTCGGCTCCTCGTCGGTAATGTCATGCTCGATCAGCGGGCGAAAGAGCCTGCGGCTACCGGAAAGGAAGACGAGCGCCGCCAGCAGCGACAGGAACAGCGCCGTCAGGAGCGGCACGCGCTTGTAGTTCCAGGCAAAGCTCAGCCAGCTCCCGACACTGCGCGAGAGCACGCGGGTTTCGTCCGCCGTGGCCGTCAGCGCGTCGTCGAACATTCCGGTCGAGACTTCGGTGTTCTTCAGCAGCGTATTGGAAAACAGGGCGCGACGGGTCGCGGTAATGGTGTTGGAAAGCTTCGTCGCCTGGATCGAGAGCCCCTCGGCCTCGCCGGTCAGCGCGTTGATGGCGCCGCGCTCGGCCATGAGCCGCTTGCGCTCGGCCGTCACGATGTCGGCTTCCGCCGGCTGCCCCTCGCCCGGCGGATCGCCAAGTTCGGTCAGCCGCGCCTTGATCTCGTCGAGGCGCGGACGGGTCGAGACCGAGACGCCGATGATCTGCTTGGCGAGCGCGTCCACCTGCACCTTCAGTTCGGCAAGCGCGGTGTCGTCGTCCTTTGTCTTGGTGACCTGGTCCGTCAGCTTCTTGAGGTCCTCGCCCGCCTTGGCGAGTTGCTCCGACGCCTGGTTTTCGGCCGGGGGTGTCGCGTCCGCCTGCGCGGCATCCTGCGCCGGGGCTGGCGCGTTCTGTGCCGGCTGCGTCGCCGTCGCCGCCGGTGCCGCGGCATCCGGAGTCGCCTCGGTTGCGGCCGGCTGAGCGTTCTCCTCGGAAGCCGGCTTTCCGGCTGGCTGTGAGGGGGTCTGGGCCGATTGGGCCGGTTGCGCAGATTTCTGGCCCGCGCCCTGCGTTGTTGCCTGTGCCGGCTGTGCCGCCTTCTGGGCCATGACCGGGCCGCCCACGGCAAGCGCCAGCAGGCAGACGAGAATGGCAGGCAGTTTTCCGACAGAACGCAATTTCATGATCCTTGCAGATTGAGACCGTGGTCCGGAATCGCTCCGGCCGTCTTCCCGTTTCGATGTGAATACGAAAGACGGCGGAAAGATGCAAAGAACGGCAATAAATCGCCGCCGGCGCCCGCTTTTTCCGTTAAAAGCCGGCGCCGGGCTCAGCCAGATAGGCAAGCTCGGCCTCGCTCGACGTCCGGGCCAGGAAAGCGTTGCGATGCGGGAAGCGGCCGTAGGTCTCGATCACCTCGCGGTGCCGGATGGCATAGTCGAGATAATCGGCATCGCCGAGTTCGGTAAAGAGCTTCACCGACATGGTCTGGTCGGTCAGGTTCTCCGAATGCTCGAAGGGCAGATAGACGAAGGCGCGCCATTCCGGCTTGATAGCCATGTCGGCCCCGGTGCCGACGGCAAGCTTCGCCTCGTTGAGCGCCAGGCAGTCGGTGGCAAAGGCGAGCGGCGTGCCGCGAAACATGTTGCGCGGTATCTGGTCGAGCAGCACGATCGCGGCCAGCCGGTTTTCCGGCGTTGCCCGCCAGATCTCGCTAACCCCGCGAGCCAGCGCCAGATGCGACGCCTGGAAGCGACGGACACAGGCCTGGTCCAGTTCGTGGCTCGTCCCGAACCAGTCGTCATAGGTGAGTTCGCCAAACCAGAAGTTCAGAACGTCCTCGGGCGTGCAGATGTCAGCTTCGTTAGCCATGTGCTCCTCGTACCACTTCCCTTGCCGGCCCTTCGGCCCTGGCATGCAGCTAGACATAGGCGCGGATTGTGCCGCGTCCATGAAAGCGCGAATGTCCCTGCACGCCTTACGCGCGTCGCTTCAGGATGGCAATGAAGGCGATGCCGCCGACGAGCCCGGTGACGACGCCGATCGGCATGTCCTCCGGCGCCATGATGACGCGGGCCGCCAGATCCGCAAGGATCAGCGTCAGCGCCCCGAAGAAGGCCGAGAGCGGAATGACCCGGACGTTGTCGCTGCCGGCCAGAAGCCGCACGAAATGCGGCACCATCAGCCCGACGAAACCGATCGCGCCGGAAAAGGCGACCATCACCCCGGTCAGAAGTGCGGTGACGACGAAGAGCGTCAGCCGGAAACGGCGCACGGGAATGCCGAGCGTCATCGCCGTTTCGTCGCCCATGGCAAGCGCATTGATCTCGCGCGCCCGGATGGAGAGCCAGCCAAGCGAGGCGAAAAGCACCAGGCCGGGATAGACGAGCTGCGACCATTGCGCCAGGCCAAGGCCGCCGAGCATCCAGAAGATGACCGTATGGGTCGCCCTCGGATCCCCTAAGAAAATCATAAGGTTGCCGATGGATGTTAAGACAAAGGCGACCGCGACGCCGGCCAGCACGAGACGGTCGGCGCTGCTGCCGAGCACGCGGGAGACGAAGGCGACGAGCACGGTTGCGAGCAGCGCGCCGGCAAAGGCGAAGAGCGGCACCGTGGCAAGACCGAGGATCATGCCAGTGT
Source organism: Ensifer adhaerens (assembly GCF_002007205.1). Classification (GTDB taxonomy): domain Bacteria; phylum Pseudomonadota; class Alphaproteobacteria; order Rhizobiales; family Rhizobiaceae; genus Ensifer; species Ensifer adhaerens_D. The sequence continues at coordinate 586,221 of NZ_LAZS01000005.1, read as the reverse complement.
GCAGCAGCGCCACGATCGCGCCTAGCGCGCCGCCGGAGGAAACGCCGAGCAGATGCGGATCGGCAAGCGGATTGCGCGTGACCGCCTGCAGCACGGCACCGGTCAGCCCCAGCCCCGCCCCGACGAGACCCGCCAGAATGACGCGCGGTAGCCGCACGTCCCAGACGATGCTTTCGCGCCCGGCCGACCAGAAAGCCTCGACGCTGCCGGGCGAAATCTTGCTGGCGATGATCGACCAGACAGTCGCAACCGGGATAGGCGCCGAGCCGAGCGACACGCCAGCCGTGACGGTCAAGGCCAGCAGCAAAAGCGCCGCCATGAGACCGGCACCCGCCTTCAGCGCCCGCGCCGGCGCTAGGCGTGAAACGGCGACGGGACCAGGCGACGCATCCTCAGCCAGCATCGCTTACAGGCCCTCGCCCTGAAAGGTCTTGGCGAGCCTGGCAATGGCGTCGACGTTGCGCGGGCCTGGCGTCGCCTCGACATAATCGAGCACAACGAAGCGATCGTTCTTGACGGCATCGACATTCTTGAAGGCCGGATTGTTCTTCATGAAGGCGATCTTGTCCTCCGCCTTCACCTCGCCGTAGTTGACGATGACCACCACTTCCGGGTTGCGCTCGATCACCGGCTCCCAGGAGATTTCCACCCAGCTCTTTTCCACGTCGTCCATGATGTTGGCGCCGCCGGCGGCCTCGATCATCGCCGTCGGAATGCCGAAGCGGCCCGAGGTAAAGGGCTTCTCCTCGCCGGAATCATAGACGAAGACGCGCACCGGCTTTTGCTGGGCGGCGGAAGCCTTGGTGATCTCGGCGAGCTGGCGACGATAGCCGTCGACCAGCGTCTCGGCCCGGTCCTCGACGCCGAAGATGCGGCCGAGATTGAGAAGATCGACGAACATGTCGTCCATCGTCGGCTTCGCTTTGGCCATGATGTGGATGCAGGATTCGGTCAGCTCATAGACGCCGATCTTGAAGGGCGCCAGGGTCTCGGGCGTCACCTCGCCGCCGACCTTCATGCCGTAGTTCCAGCCGGCAAAAAGGAAGTCGGCATCGGCATTCAAGAGCACTTCCTTGGTCGGGTACTTCTCCGAAAGCTCCGGCAGCTCCTTCACGCCCTCGCGCAGCTTTTCGTCCAGCGTCTTCCAGCCTGAAACGCCGGTATAGCCGACCATGCGGTCCTGCAGCCTGAGTGCCAGCATCATCTCCACCAGGTTGACGTCGTTGGCGATCGCCCGCTTCGGCGCGGCGTCGAAGGTCACCTCGCGGTTGCAGCTCTTGACGGTGACCGGATAGGCGAGCGCCGGCGTGGCAGCCGCGAGCAGGAACAGGAAAGTGGATGAGGCAATATTGATCTTCATGAAATCGATCCCTGTCGAGAAAGTGAAAAGGAAAAGCGGGCGCCGCCGGCGGCCGCGTTGTGAACGGTGGCAGTGACGCCGAAGGCAGCCGAAAGCTCCCGGGGGCTCAGCACGTCTTCGGGCGACCCGAAAGCCGTCAGCCGGCCGGCCGTCAGGATCGCGACATCGGTCGCAAACTCAGCGGCAAGATTGATGTCGTGCAGCGTCGAGACGATCGTCAGCTTCAAGGTCTGCAGGAGCTCGAGGATTTCGAGCTGGTGGCGGATGTCGAGGTGATTGGTCGGCTCGTCGAGGATGATGATGCGCGGCTCCTGCGCCAGCGCCCGGGCGATCAGCACCCGCTGCTTCTCGCCGCCCGAAAGGGTCGCGAACTGGCGGCCGGCCAGATGGGCGAGATCGAGATGCGAGAGCGCGTGTTGCACACGGTCGCGGTCGAGCTCCGACCAGCCGCTCAGGCCCTCCCGCCTCGGGATGCGGCCCATCATCACGACGTCGCGCACGCTGAAGGGAAAGTCGCCGGGCATTTCCTGCAGCACCACCGCAATCGTTCTCGCCGCCTCGCGCGCCGAGATCGACCAGAGATCGACGCCGTCGACCGAAATGCGGCCCGCACTCGGCTGCACCGCCCGGTAGAGGCAGCGCAGGAGAGAGGTCTTGCCGGCGCCGTTCGGTCCGAGGATGGCAAGGCGGCTGCCCGCCGTGATCGCAAAGCTGATGTCGTTGACCAGCGTCAGACCGGCACGCGGCCCCCAGTGAAGGCCCTCGACCGTGAGGGCTGCTCCTGTCGCGGTGCAGCTCATATGCTCATTCCTCCCCGCGACGTCATTGGAAATGCCCGCCGAGGTCTTCGGAGACAAGCATCGCCGCGGGAATGCGGGCCAGCGTCTTGCCCTTGAGCCCGCGCGGCCGTTCCGCAGCACGCGTCATCCCATCGCCACGCTCGGCATAGGTTGTGGCAAAGCGCACGAGATCGTCGATATCCTCTTCCGGCGAGACGTCGCCGAAGAGATAGGTCGCCTTTCCCGTCGCCTGGAAAGCGATGGTGCAGGGCCGCGTGCAGGCCGCCATGCAGACGGTGCCGGCAATCGAGAAGTCACGGTCGAGCGGCGCACCGAGCGTGGCGATGCTACGGTTGAGGCGCTTGATCAGCTCGGCACCGGGCGTGCACGGGCCGCCGGTGAAGCGGCAATCGGTGCAGACCGTTATCTTGTGCTGTCGGGAATTCGGCTCAGCCATTCTCTCTCTCCGCCGGACTGACGGCAAGAGATGGCGAAGCGGCAGAATGACGGAAAACCGTCGCTGAATAGCCAGTTCTTTTCCATCGGAACACCCCGTCCGTTGTGGTTGATCGGTTCGATGGCAGGTCTCCTGGCTCGCGGGTCGCGGCGCATCCACGTCTTCCCGGTCTTCGACCAGTGACATGGTGTGAATGCGCTTTCCGCTCACAGTTGCGGGGGCAGCCACGGCCTCGGTCCCGTCAGGGTCGTCCGTTCCGTGTTCCCTTTTCAGCCGCTTCCGCATTGTCGCGGACGCAGCACCATCAACTCCTCCCTCGCATGTTTCGGCGGGCGAGACAACCGCGCGGGCGTCCGTGTCAGGCTCTATCAACATGCGGCGTTTCGTCATGCGAGATTTGTTATAAAATAACATAACAATAATCAACAGAGAAAATGCTCGCAAGAGATCCACATGCTCGCTGCGGGGCTAAGCCTCGCCTGGCGGGGACGAACGTCGTATTCTTGACCGCCGGCTTGCGTGGAAAGGAACTCTGCCATGGCTGCCTATTTGATCGCGGATGTCGATATCACGGATGCAGCGACCTTCGAGGAGTACAAGAGAGAGGTGCCGGCAACGGAAGCCCGCTATGGCGGGCGCTATCTCGGCCGCGGCGGCGCAACCCAGGTACTCGAGGGCGACTGGGAGCCGCACCGGCTCGTCATCCTCGAATTCCCGGACATGCAGGCCTTGCTTTCCTGGTACCAGTCGCCGGAGTATCAGCGCCTGAAGGCGATCCGCGAGCGCTGCGCCAAAACCCGGATCATCGCCCTGGAAGGCATCGCCACCTGAAGCGGAACACAAGGCCGGCGCAACCGCCAGCCCTGCCCGCGAAGCGAGCAGATGCGGGCCTCAGCCTCAAGCCGCAAGGCGCGCTTGTTTTCTCAGAACTCCGGCGGAAAGAGCTCTGCCGTCAGCGTCACCGCAACCGGCGCATTGCCCGGCAGGTTGCGCACGCCGCAGACGGAGCGGATGTGGCCGGCCCTTTCGCCAAAGGCCGCGGCCAGAAGCTCCGAAGCGCCGTCGAGCACCCGCGGGTGTTCCAGGAAATCCTCGGTGCAGGCGACATGCCCCTCCACCCGCACGATCTGGCGAATGCGCTCGAAGCGGCCGAGATGCTCGTGGATCTGCGCCAGCGCATTGACGACGGAAAGCTCGGCCGCCCTGCGCCCGTCTTCGATCGTCACCTCGCGTCCCAGAAGACCCGTGAACGCGAACCGGCCGTCCAGCAGCGGCCCCTGCATCGAGACATGCAGCATCTCGCCCGCCTCGATCACCGCACGGTAGGCACCGAGCGGCCTTGGCGGCGTCGGGAGACGATGCCCGAGTGCCTCCAGCCGCTGAACGACTTCGTCAGCCATTGCTTCCCCTCTCTTTGTCACCCGTCGAACCGGCTGGTCGGCGAAATGCTGCCGCCTTCGGTTCGCGGATATCCTCCGCCTCTCGAAGGTCTGCCACCCCCGGAGCAAACAAGAAAGCGCACGGCTCCTTGCGCGTCCAGCACTTTGCCAAGCATAACGAAGAAAAAGCGCCATGCCGGGGACGCCATGAGATCGCGCGGCAAATTACAACACCAGAGTTGAAATGCCGAGGTGAACCGGCCGGGCGCATCGCCCTTGCACGCCGGGCGCGCCTGTAGCGCTGCGCCGTCGCCGCCCTCGCCCCGGGTAAAAGCGCTCAAATGTAACCTACGTTACGCTCACGTAACCCTATGACTGTTGAGAAAGTATGCGACCGAGGCAACAATCGCCGGGATTAAGATCGAGCGTGGCCAAGTCAGGAAACTCAGCTCAACTTAGCCGCGCAAGTCCCGAAATAAAGTGATGGCAACTCAACTTTCTGAAGGGGATAGCAGCAGTGAATCCCATCGATTTCTTCGTCGACACGCTTCGGACCTACCCGCCCGTCGCCGTCTTTCTCGCGCTTGGCATCGGCTTCCTCATCGGTCCGATCAAGGTTGCGGGGTTCAACCTCGGAAACGTCACCGCCACGCTTCTTGCGGGCGTTCTCATCGGGCAGTTGGGCATCCAGGTTTCCGGTGACCTGAAGTCCACCCTGTTCCTGATCTTCCTCTTCGCCGTGGGCTACGGCGTCGGGCCGCAATTCGTGCGGGGATTGAGCACCGATGGACCGAAACAGATCGCCTTTGCGCTCTCCGTGCTGGTGCTGTGCCTGGTCGTTCCCTATCTCTGCGCGCTGATTGCCGGGCTGCCGCTCGGCTATGGCGCCGGCATGTATGCCGGCTCGCAGACGATCTCGGCGGCGATCGGCGTCGCCACCGACCAGATCAACTCGCTCGGGCTGACGCCCGAACAGGCCAAGACCTTTGCCGACCAGATCCCGATCGCCTATGCGGTGACCTACATCTGGGGCACGATCGGCTCGGCGATCATCCTCGCGCAGCTCGGGCCGAGACTGCTCGGCATCGACCTGCCCGCGGCCTGCAAGGAGTATGAGGCAAAGCTCGGCGGCGGCACCGAAAGCAGCGAACCCGGCATCACCCGCGCCTATCATGACTTCGGTCTGCGAGCCTATCGCATAGACGCGGCAAGCGGCCTCACCGGTCAGCCGGTCAAGAACCTGCTGCCGGGCATCCGCGTCTACGTCGAGCGCGTCCGCCGCGGCAGCGAGCTCATCGAAGCTGACGGCAACACGGTGCTGCAGCCGGGCGATGTCGTCGCCTTTTCCGGCAGGAGGGCCCTGCTTGTCGAAAACCTCGATTCAAAGCTGATCGAGGTCGAGGACAAGGAACTGCTGAACGCCGAAGCCGAAGTCGTCGACGTCTATGTCACCAACAAGGCGCTCGCCGGCAAGACGCTTGCCGAAGTGAGCAACGAGGACTGGGCGCGCGGCGTCTATGCCCGCAAGATCATCCGCTCGCTGGTCGAGATCCCGGTGTTGCCGGGCACGACCGTCGAGCGCGGCGATATCGTCACCATCGGTGGCGCCAAGCACCATGTCGAAGCGGCGATCAAGGCGCTCGGCTTTGCCGATCGGCCCGTCGAGACGACCGATATCGCCTTCCTCGGCTGGGGCCTTTTCATCGGCGCGATGATCGGGGCGCTCACGATAACGATCGGCGGCATCCCGATCGGGCTTTCCACGTCAGGCGGCGCGTTGCTTGCCGGTCTCGTGCTCGGCTGGCTGCGCACCACCTACCCCGCCTTCGGCCGCATCCCGTCGCCGGCACTGTGGCTGCTAAACACGCTCGGCCTCAACATCTTCATCGCCGTGGTCGGCATCGGCGCCGGCCCGGGCTTCGTAGCAGGGCTTCAGGAGGTCGGCATTTCGCTCTTCATCTGGGGCGTGGTGGCAACCTCGATCCCGATGATCGCCGCGGTGCTCCTCGGCCACTATGTCTTCAAGTTCCACCCGGCGATCCTGTTTGGCGCCTGCGCCGGCGTTCGAACGACGACGGCAGCGCTCGGCATGATCCAGGAGGCGGCCAAGAGCAAGGTGCCGGCACTCGGCTACGGCATGCCCTACGCCATCGGCAACACGCTGCTGACCATCTTCGGCCTCGTCATCGTCATCATGCTCGCCTGAGGCGGGCAGGCAGAACCGAGACCATCGTTCCAAGTTCATAAGATCACAGGGAGTGTGGATCATGTTGGACAGAAAATTCTACGACAGCCTTTCCGATCTCAGCCCGTTCGAAATCAAGGACGAACTGATCAAGCTCGCCAGGACGAGCTCGCAGAAATCCGCCAAGGCCTTCCTCAATGCCGGCCGCGGCAACCCCAACTGGACGGCGACACGCGCCCGCGAAGCCTTCTTCCTGCTCGGCCAGTTCGCGCTGACGGAAGCCAAGCGCGCCTATTACGACCCGAAGGCGGGTGTGGCCGGCATGCCGCCGAAGGACGGCGTCCATGCCCGGTTCGAGAAGTGGACGAAGAAGCTGTTGCAGAACACCGCCGACTGGGACGAGGAGGATGAGGGCATCCCGCCGGCAAAGACCCTTTCCGACGCGGTCAACTACGCCATCAAGACCTTCGGCTTCGACGCGGATACCTTCCTGCACGAACTGACCGACTCGATCATCGGTGACAACTATCCGGTTCCCGATCGGGCGCTGCATCACAACGAGATCATCACCCATGAATATCTGATGTGGGCGATGTGCGCCGGCCACCGGCCGAAGGCGAAGTTCGACCTTTACCCGGTCGAAGGCGGCACCGCTGCCATGTGCTACATCTTCAAGGCCTTGAAGAACGCGCGCCTGCTCAACGCCGGCGACACGATCGCGCTCGGCACACCGATCTTCACGCCCTATCTCGAAATGCCGGAACTGGAGGACTACGACCTCAAGACCATCAATGTCAGCGCCGAGCAGGAGGATCGCTTCCAGTTTACCGACGAAGACATCAAGGCGCTCGAAAACCCCAAGGTGAAGGCGCTGTTCCTGGTGAACCCCGGCAACCCGTCCGCCGTTGCCATGGATCCGGATTCGATCAAGCGCCTCGTCGACCTCGTCAACAAGAAGCGCCCCGACCTGATCGTCTTGACGGACGACGTCTACGGCACCTTCGTTCCGGGCTTCCAGTCGATTCTTGGCCATCTGCCGCGCAACACCATCGGCGTCTATTCCTATTCGAAGTATTTCGGCTGCACCGGCTGGCGCCTCGGCGTCATCGCTGTCGCCGAGGACAACATCTTCGACGAGAAGATCAAGGCCCATGGCGAGCCGATCCAGAAGCTGCTCGAAAAGCGCTACAAGGCGATGACGCCGAAGCCGCGCGACGTGAAGTTCATCGACCGCATCGTTGCCGACAGCCGCGACGTGGCGCTGAACCACACCGCCGGCCTGTCACTGCCGCAGCAGGTGATGATGTCGCTCTTCAGCCTCGTCGAGCTGATGGACGTCGAGAAGCTTTACCAGAAGGCCTGCATGGCCATCTGCACCAAGCGCTTCTGGAACCTGGTCGAAGGCATGGGCGTCGAGTCCAACCCCGGCATCTATTTCGACCACTATTACGGCATCATCGATTTCGAGTTCTGGCTGCGCAAATATGTCGGCGAGGACGTCGTGACCTGGGTGAAGGACAACATCCATCCGCTCGACATCCCCTTCCGGCTGGCCGAGGACCACGGCATCGTGCTCTTGAACGGCTCAGGCTTCGACGCGCCAAGCTGGTCGGCGCGCGTCTCCTTCGCCAACCTCAATGACGACGCCTACTCGCAGATCGGCCGCGCCGTGCGCTCGGTGGCGCGCGGCTACGTGCAGACCTACCAGGCCGCCAAGGGCCTGAAGATCAGCTGATCGTCGAGGCGGCCGGCCACCCGTGGTCGGCCGCCTTGTCCCTGCGCCTGGCCAGCGTTTCCCTCGGCTCAACGAACTTCTCCGCATTTCGGCAGGCAGGTGCGCTCTGCCCGCTCTGACCCAGCGCATCATCAGGCTGAAGCGGTTCTCTTCGGCTGGAAAACGGGAGGAAACGCCGCGTGATCGAGACCATCTTCAGCATCCTGCGGGCGCATCCGGAGCTTGCTCTTTTCCTCGCGCTCGGCATCGGATACGCGGTCGGCAAGATCACCATCTTCGGCGTCACCATCGGCGCCGTCACCGGCTGCCTGCTCGCCGGCGTGCTGATCGGGCAAACCGGCGCTGTGCTCTCCAACGACGTCAAGCAGGCGTTCTTCCTGCTCTTCCTCTTTGCCATCGGCTACCGCACCGGCCCGCAATTCTTCCAGAGCCTCAACGCCGACGCACTGCCGCAGATCGCCGTCACCGTCACGCTCTGCGTCGTGGCGCTCGCGGCCGCCATCTCTCTTTCCATGCTCTTTGGCTTCGATCTCGGAACGGCAGCCGGGGTGCTCGCCGGCGGGACGACGGAATCGGCAACCGTCGGCGTCGCCATCGACACCTTCCGCAAGACGGCGCCGACGCCGGAAGCGGCGAGCCAGTTCGAATCCGCCGTGGCGACCGGGTTTGCCGTCGCCTATCTCGTCGGTGTCGTCACCGCCATCCTCGTCCAGTCGCAGCTCGCGCCGCGGATGTTCGGCCGCAGCCTGAAGGACGCCTGCGCCGAGCTCGAAGCCGAGCTCAACATCGCGCCGCAAAACAGCGGCGACAGTGCCCGTCGCGAAATCGAGGCGCGCGCCTTCGTCATCGCCGACGCCCTGGTGGGGCTGACGATCGCGGAAGCCGAAGCGCGCGTTCCCGAAAACCAGAAGGCCTATATCGAGCAGATCCGCCGGGGCGAGGAGATCATCACGCCAACGCCCAAGGAACGGCTGCAGGCCGGTGACATCATCGCCGTTGCCGGGCTGCGCGGCTTCCTCGTCGAGTATTCCAGCCGGATCGGCAGCGAGATCGACGACCGCACGCTTCTCGACATTCCCGTCGAAGTGCTCGACGTGGTGGTGACGAACAAGGATGTCGCCGGAAAACGCCTGTGGCAGTTGAGGCAGCAGCCGGAAGCGCGCTCGGTGTTCCTGCGCGGCATCCTGCGCGCCGGCCAACCGATCCCGATCTTTCCCGGCCTGACGGTGCGCCGCGGCGACGTGATGTCGATCGCCGGCGCGCGCCGCCATGTCGAGGACGCCGCCACCCTGCTCGGCTATGCCGACCGCGAGACGACCGCGACCGACATGGTCTTCGTCGGCGTCTTCATCTTCCTCGGTGGCCTCATCGGCATCCCTGCCCTGAAGCTCGGCGCGCTCGAAATCGGCCTCGGAGTCGCCGTCGGCGTGCTGATCGCCGGGCTTTGCGCCGGCTGGCTGCGCTCGGTCCGGCGCACCTTCGGTTTCGTGCCGGAGGCGACGCTCTGGTTCTTCGACAGCGTCGGGCTCTGCGCCTTCATCGCCTGTGTCGGCATCTCGGCGGGCCCGAGTTTCGTCGCCGGCCTCGTCCAGTCCGGCCCGGCGCTGGTCATCGCCAGCCTGCTGATCTGCCTGATTTCGCACCTCGCAGCACTGGCGCTCGGCCGCTGGGTCTTCCGCATGAACGAAGGCGTGCTCGCCGGCACCTGCTGCGGCGCCGGCACCTCTGCCCCCGCGCTCGCCGCCGTGCAGGAAGCAGCCGGAAGCAAGGTCCCGACCTTGGGCTACGGCCTCGGCTACGCCATCGGCAACGTGCTGCTGGCACTCTGGGGCGCGGTGCTCGTCACCGTTCTGGCGTAACGCAGGAAGGCTCCGCTCGGTGCCGAACTGCGAGAAGTTGCGGTTATGAGGGGGCCAGCCGACTCGGACAACGCCGCCGCGGCGCGCCCTCTCGTTACGACACAAGAACGCGCGGCCCACAGCGGCAGCGCCCGCAAATTGTGTCGAACGCGCCCGTCCGGCTCGCAACCTGCCGGCTCTATGCGCCTTCCAGATAATGCGCCTTCTGCGACGGGTAATAATCCGCGAATGACGGCAAAGCCTTGCCGGCGCGCGCGGCGACCAGCATGTCGAGGTAATATTCCCAGCCCGGCCCCACGTCGCCCGCGAGTTTCGGGTCGCTCAGATGTTGCACCAGGCGCAGCTCGGTCGTGTCGCCCGTCTCGGTGAACGTCAACGCGATGCGCCACTCGCCGTAGTCATCCTTCATCACGACGACCAGGCGGCGCGGCGCCTCGCAATCCTCGATCAATACATCCGTCCACGGCTGGTTTTTCTCATGGAGCAGTTGCAACCGCACGGTCTTGCCGGGGCCCGCTTCGCCTTCCCAGCGGCCGAACCAGAGCGCGGTGTTTTCGGACTTCGTCACGCTCGTCCAGACGTCATCGATCGGTGCACGGAACATGCGCGTCAGGATCAGGTCATTGCCACTGACATGGCCGGTGGGCTTGGGGCTCATACCGTCTTCTCCCTGTGATCACTCACGGACAGGCAAGCCTGCGGCAGGGGGCGCCGCGCGTCTACCTGTACACGGTAACGGCTATTTCCGCGAGAGCACGCGTGCCCACGAGGGCCAGTCGCACCACCCCTAATGCAGCGGCCAGACCAGCATCAGCGTCGGGATGCTGACGATGACGATCACGATCGACAGCGGCAGGCCGAGACGCGGATAGTCGCTGAAGCGATAGCCGCCCGGCCCCATCACCAGCGTGTTGCACTGGTGGCCGATCGGGGTGAGGAAATCGCAGCCCGCCCCGATCGCAACCGCCATCAGGAAGGCTTCCAGCTTGTAGCCGAGCGCGCCGGCAAAGCTTGCGGCGATCGGCGCCATGACGAGCACGGTGGCGGCATTGTTGAGGAACGGCGTGACGGCCATCGCGGCAAGCAGGATAATGGTGAGTGCACCTGCGGGCGGCAGGCCGGCGGCAACGGCGCCGAGCCATTGCGCAATGACATCGGTGCCGCCGGTCGTGCGCAGGGAATCGCTGACCGGGATCAGCGCCGCCAGCATCACCAGGATCGGTCCGTCGACCGAGCGATAGAAATCGCGCAAGGGAATGATGCGGAAGACGACCATCGCAAGGGCTGCCGCGAAGAAGGCGATCGGCACCGGCACGAGGCCGACCGCCGTCGAGCCCATGGCGGCAGCAAGAACGATCAGCGGCAGCGGCGCCTTGCGGGTGGTACCGAGCAGGATCTCGCGCTGAGCAAGCGGCAGGCAGCTGAAATCCTGCAGGAAGGATGTCAGCTCGCGCCGCGCGCCCTGCACCACGATGATGTCGCCGGCCCTCAGCCGAATGCTGCCGAGCCGCTGCTTCAATCGCTCGCCCTGGCGGCTGACGGCAAGCAGGTTGATGTTGTGGGTGTTGAACAGCGCCAGGCGTTGCGCCGACATGCCTTCGATCGGCGAGCCGCTACCAACCACGGCCTCCACCGCCTCGATCTCGGTATCGGCCTTCTCGCGGCTACCCGGCGAGCGGTCTCCGGCAATTTTCAGCTTGGCCTGCGAGACAATACGATCGAGTGCCCCCGGTCCGCCCTCGAGCAGCAGGATGTCATCGGCCTCGAGCGTGATGTCGGGCAAGGGCGCCAGATGCAAGCCGCGGCGGAAAATGGCGATGACGACGGCGCCGCCGTCGCCGAGCTTGACCAGAGCGCTGAGCGACTTGCCGATCGCGGGAGAGCCGGCAGCAACGACGGCCTCCGACGTATAGTCGGTAATCTCGATCGCCGAATGCACCGAGACCTGACTGCTGGAGCGCTGCGGCACCAGCTTGTAGGCAAAGAGCAGGAAGATGCAGCCGACCAGCGCCAGCGTCGCACCGACGGGCGTGAAATCGAACATGGTGAAGCTCTCGCCGGTCAGCTCCTCGCGCACGCGCGACACGACGATGTTCGGCGAGGTGCCGACTTGCGTCATCAGCCCGCCGATCAGCGAGCCGAAGGCCATCGGCATCAGGAAGACCGAGGGCTGGACATTGGAGCGCCTTGCAAACTGGAAGGCGACCGGCAGCATGATCGCCAGCGCGCCGATGTTCTTGATGAAGGCGGAAAGCACGGTCACGGTGATGACCAGCAGCGCAAGCTGCGCGCGGACCGACGAAATGTTGGGTAGGAACCGCTGGATGGCGGCATCCACGATCCCCGAACGCGCCACCCCGGCGCTGACGATCAGTGCACTGCCGACGATAATGACGATGTCGTCGCTGAAACCGTCGAACGCATGGTCGTAGGGAACGATGCCGACAGCCACCGCCAGCATCAGTGCCGAACAGGCGATCACGTCGTAGCGAAACCGCCCCCAGATGAAGAAGGCCATCATGGCGCCGATGACGAGAAACGCGAGAGATTGTTCGGCGGTCATGCGGTGCCTGGTCTGGGACAAGGGAGACCGGCGGAAAAGCGATGCGGCTTTTGGCCAAAACGCGCGATCCGCCGGAACGTTCGCTGGAAGCTATCGCATCTTTCGCCTGACCGGAATTCGGCGATGCGACAAAACTGGGTACGAAGGCGAAATTGGTCGCCGACGCCGCGACGTTGCGCACGCGTTGCCCCACCGCGGGCATTCGCCGCGGCGCCGCTGCGCCGGCCAAATAGCGTGCGACAGCCGCGGCTCCCGGCTATCGCCGTATCGGGCAACTGCCGCACTAAGCGCTCTTGGATTTGCATCAGGAAATTGTACAATAGATCTAGTGTGTTGCAGTGCGCTCCGCGGTCCATCCGAAGATGAAAAATCCGGCTGCAGCACGCACAGCAATGCGTACCCGCAAGCGAGGATCGCCGACATGAAACACGCCCTTGCCGCCCTCTCCGTAGCGCTGCTTCTGAGCGGCTGCACCGCAACGACCAGTTCCACCTACTACGGCTACTCGCCGAATCTCGAGCCGATCCCCGGCAGCATCACCTACGGCGGCCAGCCGCGCACCAAGCTGAAAAAGGCGCCCGTCGGCAGCATCGTGCCGCACCAGTTCATCGATTCCTATGGCCGCAAGGTCTACGAGACCTACATCATCGAGCCCGACCGGTCGCTGCGCCTCACCAGCCGGCGCTGGCAACCGGATGACGTCTTCGGCTTCGACGACTAGAACGCCGTGCGTTCGACCGAACGCACGAAGGGCGCTCTGGCGCTTTGATTCTAGCGCACCCCTCCGCCTCCAGTGTGAAGGCGGGATGCTCTGGGGCAAGGCGCCCCTTTTGCATCGCTGCCCAAAGCTTGACTGAATAGGTCAGGCGACGACCCGCCTTTCGGAGCGTCGTTCAAGTCCAACCCGGAACGGCAGCCAGGCTCGCTGATCGCGTGGGCTTGGCTTCTGCCTGCAGGGCAACCTCCCGGCGCAACGCGCTTGGCAAGGGCAGGTCAGCGCCCGCGGCCACCGCCGCCACGACCGCCGCCCCCGCGACCACCACCGCCGCTGAAGCCACCACCACCTCGACCGCCGCCGCCGCTGAAGCCGCCACCGCCACGATGGCCACCGCCGCCGGTGAAACCGCCACCACCGCGATGGCCGCCCCCGCTGAAGCTGCCACCGCCGCCAAAGCCGCCGCCACCATAAATCGCTCCACCGCCCCGGTCGAAGTTCTGGAAACCTCCACCCGCCTCGGGGAAGCGGCGGCCGTAGCTGCGGCTCAGTTCATTGCGGTTGCCGAGCTCGCGTCCAATCCGATCGATCGCCAGATAGTCGGGGGCGCGCTCGCGCACCTGCGGCCGGTTGCGGCCGGTGGCGGGCCTGTTGACCGCGCCTCCCTGCCGGCGCTGTACCGCCTGCGGACGATTGGCAACGGCCCCCTTGGCGGCGTTTCTCAAGTCTTCGCCCTGCGGCCGCTCGACGGGCTGCCAGCCATCGGGCGTGTGCTTCTGCCACTGGCCATTTTCGCGCCGATAGACATTGCCGTTCCGGCCGGCATAGACATCGCCGCCCTTGCTGCCGACGGCAAAGCCGCTGTTGCCGCCGGTGTTCTTCCAGCGCAGACCACCCGCAGTCCCGGTCGACCCACCGCTGATCTTGGCAAACTCGCCGCCATGCTTGACGGAGACGCTTCCCCAGGAGCCGTAGACGCCCTGCCCGCCGCGAGCGATAGCTGCATTGCCGGTACCCGGATTGTAGGCTGCAACGAACCCTCGCTCGCCGCTCGGGCCGGCGACGGCGCCGCCGCGGAAGTAGGTGCCGGTCTTCGGATTGTAGCCCGCGCCAAGCACAAGCCCCCTGTTCGGACCGTAGGCATAGCCATAGCGCCCGAAGGTTCCGTGGGCAGGATTGTAGAAGGCGCCCATGCCATAGCTGATCGGAGGTGGATAATAGGGAGGCCAGTCGCCGCCGTCGTCATAGTCCCAATAGGGCGGATAGTACCAGCCTGAACCCCAGACCACGGTGTCCCAGGCAAGGTACATGTAGAGATAGCCGAGCGTGTAGCCGTACCAGACGGCGTCATCCTCGGTATCATAGACCCGGACATAGGTGGCATTGTAGACCGGCGAGGACGGCGGGATCGTATAGATTTCATCCGCGACCGCACGCGCAACGGCAAAGGGACCGGTCGGCGTATCGGCGACGAACCAGATTCCGTCCTTGAGCAGGAAGTACTTGTCGGCGACCTTGATCACCAGCTCATTGGAATTGACCGCATAGAACATCGCCGTGCCTTCGATCGGCACGAACTTCGGCTCGCCGCTATAGGTCGGCTCCGCCTTCACCGATCCATCGGTTGCAACCCGCGCCATTCTCGGGATGCTGGCCCTCAGCCGTGCCTCCGCACTTTCCGACGTGCCGGGGATCGAAGCGCGAGCGACGGAGTATGGCGCATCGCTCGGCAGGTTCAGGAAGTCGGCCGGCAGATTGGGCGTGGCAAAAACCCACGGGCCGTCGAGCGAGCTTGCGGAGAACCACCGCCCGGACAAGAGCGTGTACCAGGTCTTGCTCGGCGGATGGTAGAAGACGCCGCTTCGCGTATTCGACGCCCATTCGAGGTTTGTTCCCTTGATCGGCTCGAGCGTGGGCTTCCCCTCAAGAATGATCAGCTCTGCAGGTCGGTCCGAATAGAAAACCTTCGGCACTGCCTTGTCCCCGAAGGCGGCCGCAGGAAGGGCTGCCTTCGTTTCCTTCCAGCTCTCATCGTCGGGCAATTTGGAGATGAGATCCGGAAGCGTGTCGGCAGCCGCCCAGCCGCTTTCGAGCGCACTCGACTTCAGCCAGTTCTTCTCGTCGCGCAGGTAGTAGCTGTTGTCCGCATCGACCTTGAAAAGATCCCAGTTCGTATTGGTGACGAAGGAAAGGCCCTGGACACCCTTAACCGGCGCCAGGACCGCCGCGCCATTGGTCTGAACAAGGATCGCTGGCGTCTCGCTCACGAAGATCGGCGGCGGATCCGCCTTGATATCAGGGACGTCGGCGAGCCGCTTGTAGTCCATCAGGCTCGCGGTCAGCCGCTCCTGCGAGACGACGATCGGATCGGCCGGCAGCAGCTTGCCGACCTCAAGCGCAAGATCCGAAAGCTCTTGCCGCCCCAGCGTCGAGAAATCGACCCGCGTGACCTTCACGTCCGTCAGCGTCACATTCCCGGTGTCGTCGTCGGCCAGCGTCTTGGCGGTAACGGCGATGATGCCGTAGGCGGGCTTGGCGTCCGCCGTCATCTTGACTTCGGCGGCGATGAGGGCGTCGAGCTGCGTGAAATTCGCCCAATCGGAAATCTGCGGCTGGTAGAGCGTCAATGTCGCCCCTGCATCCGAGGTGAACACCTTTGGCCAGGCTGGCGTGCTGGTATCGGACTGCTGCAGGTATTTGCCGGCGACAAAGCCGTTGGCGCCTGCATAGGACACCGCGCACCACGTTGCCGCGGTATCGCATTCCTTGATGTCGACTTCCTCGCCTTGCGCAATGACCTGCATCGACGCGAACCCGGTGTCGGGACCGGTCCGGAAATTGACGTTGGCCGTCAGCGTGGCAGGGTCGGCAAAGGCGGATGTCGAGAAAAATGAAGCAACTGTGAGGTAGGAAATCACGCGGCGCATGGCTGCCTCTTCGTTGAATGCAGCTCTACCTTTTGGAGCATGCGCAGGGTACGCCGCAATTGAGATTTCGTCCAGCGGCCAAGCTGTTACCGTTTTCAGGGGCCCGGCCAACAGCCATCGGCACGCATCGCGTCCCGCCGCCTTCCGGTCAATCGACGATTGCGGACCGCCGCCGCTCCGGCCGCTCTGCCGACGGCCACCCGCACTTACGGATCGCGGCTCTTGGCGACAGCGGTCCCGGCAGGGACAGGCTGAACGAGATCGCCATGCCGCACGCTGCGGCAGTCGGCGTCGCGGAACTGTTCGGCCACCCAGGCCCGCAGCACCTTTGTTGCCGGCCGCTCGGCCATGCGCGGGCTGTAGACCAGATCGTAGCGATCGCTTTCGAGCGTCAGGTCAAACGGCTGGACGAGGATGCCGGATGCCAGTTCTTCGGCAACCAAGGTCAGGCTGAGCAGGCCGATCCCCTGCCCGGCCACAACGGACTGGACCGCGTGGATCTCGTCGGTAAAGGAGAGCCCCGCGTTCGCCTCGATACCCGCGGCGCCGGCGCGCTCCAGCCAGTGCCGCCAAACAGGCGCGCGGGCATCGTGACGGCGCAACGTTCCCCAATCGTAATGGACCAGCGTCGCCTGTTCGAGCTCGGCAACACTGGCCGGAGCCAGTCGCGGCACGCAAACCGGCGCGAAGCGATCCGCAAACAACGGTTCTGTGATGAGCCCCGGATAGTCACCGCCGCCAAGCCGGATCGCCGCATCCGCATCGGCCTCCAGGTCGACCATTCGGTGGGACGCATCCAGCCTCAACGTCCATTCGGGATAGGCCTCGCGGAAGGAACCGGCAAGTGGCGCCAGGCGCCTCGCGACGAAGGCGACGGTCGAGGTCAGCCGCGCCACCTTTTCCGTCCGCTGACGGCGCACATCGGCAATTGCCTGCTCGAAACGGTCGAGACCATCACGCAAGACTGGAAACAGCACCTTTCCGGCGGCGGTCAGGTGCACCTGCCGCGTCTCACGATCGAAGAGCTTGACCTCGAGCATTTCCTCCAGTTGCCGGATCTGGTGGCTGACGGCAGTCGCCGAAACATTCAGCTCCTCCGCCGCATGCTTGAAGCTTAAGCGCCGGGCGGCTGCCTCGAAGACCCTGAGCGCGCCGAGCGGCGGCAATTTCCTCATAATATCCTCACGGATGAATTCAACTCATCTATCGGCTGAGAAATCACTCTTTGTCAGCCGGAGAGCGGCACAGCATATTGAGATCAACAGCCAAGGCAACAGCGCCGAGCTGAGAAAATCTCAAGCATGAAAGGACACTCCCATGTCTCTCGAACAGGTCATCACCACGCCCGATCCCTATGCGCCCTTCCTGCTCTCGCAGGCGATCAAGGCCAATGGTTTCGTCTTCGTCTCCGGCCAGGCTGCAATCGGCGATGACGGCGAGCTCGTCGGCGTCGGCGACTTCGACCGCCAGGCCGAACAGGCCTTCCGCAACCTCGACCGGGCATTGAAGGCTGCCGGATCCGGCCTCGAAAAGATCGTCAAGGTCACGATCTTCCTGCGCTCCATGGAGAACTTCGCAAAGATCATCGAACTGCGCCGCAAGTGGTTTTCCGCCCCCTATCCCGCCGACAGCATCATCGAGGTCTCCTCGCTCTATTCACCGGACGCGCTGATCGAGATCGAGGCGATCGCGCTCGACGCCGGCCACTGAAGCGCGCGAGCGCACGCGCGTTCCACCATAGAAAGGACATTCCATGCCTCTGGTACAGGCCGTCACCCGGCCTGATCCCTATGCACCGTTCCTGATTTCCCAGGCGATCGAAGCCAATGGTCTTGTCTTCGTTTCGGGCCAGTTGGCCATCGGCGACAACGGCCGGATCGTCGGTCCCGGCGATTTCGACCGCCAGGCAGATCAGGCCTTCCACAACCTCGAGCGCGCCCTGACGGCCGCCGGCTCCGGGCTCCGCAGGATCGTCAAGACCACGATCTTCCTGCGCTCCATCGAGAACGCCGGCAAGTTGGTGACGCTTCGCCGCCAATGGCTTTCGGCACCCTACCCCGCCGAAAGCATGGTCGAGGTCCCCTCCCTCTCTTCACCCGAGGCGTTGATCGAAATCGAAGCGATCGCGCTCACCGGAGATCAATGACATGAACGCACCACAGAGCATTCCCTCGTCGGTCTTCACCGGCACCAACCTCAAGGGGATCGATTTTTCCAACCGCCTTTCGGTCGCGCCGATGACCCGCATCAGCGCCTCGGCAAGCGGCATTCCCGGCGAACGCATGGCTCGCTATTACGAGCGCTTCGCCCGTGGCGGCTTCAGCCTGATCACGACCGAAGGCATCTATACCGACAAGGCCTATTCCCAGACCTACAGGGATCAACCAGGCCTGACGGACCAGGAACAGGCGGAAGCCTGGCGAAAAATCGTCGACACGGTCCATGCCGCCGGCGGACGCATCTTCGCCCAGCTCATGCATGGCGGCGCGTTGGCGCAGGGCAATCCGCACAGGTCCGAGACGGTGGGCGCGTCCGCCGTCCGCCCGAAGGGGAGCCAGTTGACCGGCTATCACGGCGACGGCCCCTATGCCCTGCCGCGGGAAATCAGCGAAGCCGAAATCGCCGAGGCGATCGAAGGCTTTGCCAATGCCGCCCGTTTGGCGATCGAGGTCTCCGGTTTCGACGGCATCGAGATCCACGGCGCCAATGGCTACCTGCTCGATCAGTTCTTCACCGATTTCTCGAACCGGCGCGCGGATCGCTGGGGCGGCGATATCGTCCGGCGGTTCGGTCTGTCGCTCGCAGTGCTGAAGGCGGTGCGCGCGGCGATCGGCCCGGACATGCCGCTGGGCCTCCGCCTCTCCCAGGGCAAGGTCAACGACTTCAGGCACAAGTGGGTGGAGGGGGAGCCGGGTGCTGCCCGCGTGTTCGAGGCGCTCGCCGAAAGCCCCGCCGATTTCGTCCATGTGACCGAGTTCGAAGCCTGGCGGCCGGCCTTCGAGGGTGGCGACACCTCGCTCGTCGCGCTTGCCCGTCGCCACGCGCCCCGCCTCTTCCTCATCGCCAACGGCAGCCTGCACGATCTTGCCCGCGCCGAGGAGGTGATGGAAGCCGGTGCCGACATGATCGCGCTTGGCCGCGGCGCGCTCGTCAATCCCGACTGGCCACAGCTCACCGCGAAACGCACCGCTCTGCGTCCGTTCGAACTGCCGTTCCTTGCGCCGATCAGCGACATCAAGGACAGCGAACTGGCTCTCTGAATGCAGAGAAACGGGCGCGTCCCCTGGGAGACGCGCCCGTTGCTTGCGTTGAAGGCCTGACTGGCCTGGGCGGCTACGACGCCGCCACGAAGCGATAGACCGTCCCGTTTCGTTCGGCCCGCCCGATCCCCGGATAGGCCCAATGATAGCCAAGCAGCGCCAGCCTCTCCGATGCCGCCCGGTCGATCAGGCCCTTGCGGGTCTTCAGAGCCAGCTCCGCGTCCGTGTCGAAGCCGAAGTGCCAGTCGGGATGTTCGAAGAAGACGATGTTGCTGGTCACGGCGTCGCCAGTAACCACCAGGCCCTCATGTCCGGCGCCGTCGCCGCCGGCAAGCTGAAGCGATATATGGCCGGGCGTGTGGCCACGCGTGTCGAGCACCTGCATGCCGCTGACGATTTCATCGCCGGGCTTGACCAGGGTCAGCCGGTCCTGAACGGCAAAGAGGTCGCGCTGCGCGCCCTTGGCAAAACCGTGCAGCACCTGCGGCATCACCTTTTCGAAGTTCGGATCGGTCCAGAACTGCCATTCCCTCTCCGAGATGAAATACTGCGCGTTCGGAAAGGTGAGCTTGCCATCGGCGCCGACGGTGCCGCCCGCGTGGTCGGGATGGGCATGGGTCAGCACCACCTTCGTCACCGCGTTCGGGTCGATACCGGCCGCCAGCAGATTGGCGTGAAGCTTGCCGGCGCTCTCCTGGAAACGGGTGCCCGAACCGTCGTCGACCACGATCAGATCGCCGCCGGTGCGGATAACCGGAATGTTGGTATGAAACGGCGCGCGTTCAGGCGTGCCGCCGAGCCGGCGCATGATCTCCGGTCGCTCTTCCGCCGTAGCATCCGGCAGAACGATGCTGACCGGCAGCATGATGAAGCCGTCGCTGACGACGGAAATATCGAAGCCGCCATGCCGAAAGCGTTTGATATCAGCGGCATAGGCGCCATTCGGAAGAAGGGCGGAGGCTGCGAGCGCACTGGAGCCGGCAAGGAATTCACGCCGGTCGGGGCCGGAGGCGTCGCTGGGATTGTGGGAAGAGGTCATGGCTCTGGTCCTTGGCTGAAACGTTTGACATAGAGTGCCGGCGCTACCTCCGGGGCGGCTCCGGCGAGCAACCGTCAGGCCCTGGCGAAGGCGAGCAGGTCGGCGTTGAGCTGGTCCTTGTGGGTATCGGTGATGCCGTGCGGCGCGCCGGCATAGACCTTGAGTTCCGCATGCGGCACCAGCGTCTTCGAGGCCCGTGCGGCCGCGTCGATCGGCACGATCTGGTCGTCATCGCCATGGATGATCAAGGTCGGCACGTCGAACTTCTTCAGGTCCTCGGTGAAGTCGGTCTGCGAGAAGGCGGCGATCGAGTCGTAGGTGTTCTTGTGGCCACCCATCATGCCCTGCAGCCAGAAACTGTCGATCATGCCCTGCGAGGCGACCGCACCCGGGCGGTTGAAGCCGAAGAACGGACCGGAGGCGATGTCGCGGTAGAGCTTCGAGCGATCCTTGAGGCTGGCCGCCTGCAGGCCGTCGAACACGTCCTTCGGCAATCCGCCAGGGTTCCTGTCGGTCTTGACCATCAACGGCGGCACCGCCGAGATCAAACCGGCCTTGGCGATCCGGCTGGTGCCGTGGCGGCCGATATAGCGGCTGATCTCGCCGCCGCCGGTCGAAAACCCGGCCAGGAAGATGCCCTTCAGATCGAGCGTATTGATCAGATCGGCGAGATCGTCGGCATAGTGGTCCATGTCGTTGCCGTCCCAGGGCTGCGACGAGCGGCCGTGGCCACGGCGGTCATGGGTGACGACGCGGAAGCCGTTATTGGCGAGATGAAAGGCCTGCGCTTCCCAGCTGTCGGACGACAGCGGCCAGCCGTGGCTGAGCACGACGACCGGGCCATCCTTCGGGCCCCAGTCCTTGTAATAGATCTCGACGCCATCGCGGGTGATGATGTGGCTGCCCATGGTGTTTGCTCCCTCGGTGCCGGACACGCCGGCGGTTGATGCAGTGGTGGATGCGGCCTTGGCCGGCGTGTTCATGGCATTGACTGCGGCTACGGTGGCGGCGGCACCAAATGCGGCCGACAGAACCGTGCGGCGCGAAAGGCCATTGGAAACGCTTGCGGAAACTGCTCTTGCCTGTGTCATCGTCCTCACCTCTTCGATCTCTGTTGCTTAGGCCTCCATCCCGTGGAAGCGATGGTTGAATTGATAAATCGGCAGGCCTAACCTCTCGACCGGCAAAGCTGACAACGATGGGGGCAGAAGTGACAAAACGAGCGACAAGCGAACCGGCGGAGATCGGTATCGTCGTCTACCCCCGCGCCCTGATGTCGGCGATCCATGGGCTGACCGACATGTTCCAGGTCGCGAGCATGCAGTCGATCGAGCAGAGCGGCAGGGATGCGCCGCAGATCCGCATCAGCCATTGGAAGCTTCAGGAAGACGGATCGGTGGCAAAGTCACGCGACATCCACGAAGGCCCTTCCCCGGGTCTGGTGGCCCTGATCTTGCCGCCCACGCTCTCCGACCTGCCGGTCGGCGACCGCATCGGCGCCCTGCCCGCCTTCGTGCGCGAGCAGCATCAGCGCGGCACCACCATCTGCTCCGTCTGCGGCGGCGCCTATCTGCTGGCCGAATCCGGTCTCGCCGCCGGCCGCACCATCACCACACATTGGTCGCACCAGGACCTGATCGCCGGGCGCTACGGCGATATCCGCGTAGACACGGACAGGCTGCTGATCGACGAAGGCGACATCATCACAGCAGGCGGCATGATGGCCTGGATCGATCTCGGGCTGAAACTCGTCGACCGGTTTCTGGGGACAGACGTCATGCTGGCGACAGCGCGTTACATGATCATCGATCCCGGCGCACGCGAGCAGAGCTACTACAGTGTCTTTGCGCCGAAGCTCGACCATGGCGACACGATCATCCTGAAGATCCAGCACTGGCTGCACGGCACCAACACCAAGGGCGTCACCCTGCAGATGATGGCCGACCGCGCCGGGCTCGGCGACCGCACCTTCCTGCGCCGTTTCCAGAAGGCGACCGGCTTCAACCCGACCGAATATTGCCAGCGGCTGCGGATCGCCAAGTCCCGCGATCTCCTGGAGCGCTCGCATCTCTCGATCGAGCAGGTCGCCTGGCAAAGCGGCTATGACGATACCAACGCCTATCGCAAGATCTTCCGCAAGATCCTTGGCCTCTCGCCGAAGGAGTACCGCCTTCGCTTCTCGGTTTCCGATGGAGGACGCGTGTTGGGCGCAACCGTGAATCCGATACCAGCCGTGTAGGCACCGTTAGGCGGAGCCGCTCCGGAGCGCCAAACGAGAAAAGCGCCGCGCACCCTTTCGGGTGCGCGGCGCTTTTATTGACTAGGCAGGACCGGAGGGCCCAGCCCACTAGGCTTTGCCTGCGATCACGAACACGATCCGCCGGATCGCTTCGGCGAAGCTGACGCCAAGGGCCATCGCGGCAATGCCGGTCACCCCAAGCGCACCGATGCCCATGAGCTTCCACCGCCTGACATCATCGGTCACGGGCTTCATGTCCGAGATTTCGGCTCCGATCGCAGAAGTCGACGCCTCGAGCTCGTTGACCCGCTCGGAGAGCTGATCCATGCGCCGGTGAACGCTGGCCTGACTGGCGGCAGACTTGTCTTCCGCCCGCCTGGCGCCATCCTCGATCCGATGAATGGACTCCTGCAAGCCGCGCATACCCGCGACCAGCTCTCCCAATTGGCGATGAACGATAATGTCGATTTCAGCCTGCGACATGATCATCCTCCCCGTGCTTCGCGCATTCGGCCTTTGTCCATATATCTGCGGCACAAAGGCCGACGACCGTGCGGTCGATCCGGCGCTGGTCGGCCGGCGACGCTCCGCGCGCTCCGACAAGATCAGTTCCGACCACGGCGCGCAGGCCCGGAACACTGGCCGGACGCGAAATCCCACAGCCTGCCAGCATCAATGCAAGAATCGTAATCAAGGCGCCTCTCGCGAGCGCGGTTCTGAGCGTCATTGTTCTGCCTTTCGATGGCATTGGCGTAGGATCGGGCGCCGTCCGCGCGGATTTCATGGATGAGCCAGGCGAGACCGACGAGGAGAAGGCCGCCGATAAGGAGCTTGGGCCAGGCAAACATCATTTCGCCCAGCCAAGGCTTCGTGCGAGCACGTACCAGCACTCCGAGAGGAGGCCCGCACTAAGGCCCATGCCAACCTCAATCAGCATCTGCACGTCCGGATCGTCGGCAAGCACCAGGCCTGCGTCCGGTGCCAACAGTCCCTTGGCGACGAGCAGGCCCGCGCCGTAGCGAAGCAGGATACGGATGACGACAGCACTCATTTCGCCCACCGCGCAAGAAACGCGGCAGCCGCCTCGATGAGACGGCGCAGGCGATTGAATTTGGCCCCTTGCGAGGCGTTAACGCCTTCCGCGCCGGGCGCCTTTTCGACTGCGCCGGGCCGCAGGACCACAACGACGGCCGGATCGGTCGAAGCGCTCTCGCGACCATATCCCGCCGCACGCAGCGCCGCTTCGAAGGCGCGGCCGTAGGCCTCGATCTTCGGCCCGTTCTGCCTGATATCGCCGTTGATAATCGCTCGCGAGGCGGCATAACGATAGCCGGTCGCCGCCGGAGGTCGGCTATCGGCTGTGTCGAAATCGGTCAGCCGCTTGCCCGTGAAAAGCCCGTGCACCATGCCGTCGAAGAGGATGCGAATGGCCGTTGCCGGATCGCAGGCTCGATCCGGCGTTTCCGCGAGACCAAACTTGCGATAGTTCGCGCGCCCGGTGATTTGCGCCAGCCCGCGCCCGCGAAACACCCAGCCGTCGTCGTCTTCGACATTGCCAAGCCGCCCGCCATAAACCCGGTTCGCAAGCCTGCGCGGATTGCCGGCATAGGGCTCGGCGCTCGCAAGTGTGGGAAACCTGGCCGGCCAAACCTGCGTGAGCCGCCTTGCCGAATAGTTCAGGTTCTCCTCGATCGGCCGCATCATACCGCCGGTTTCGTGATGAGCCTCCGCGAGGATCGCGGCCAGATGGCAAAGGCTTACAGCGCGCCGGCGCCCCTCCAGGACAATTGCCTCCAGGCTTTCGAATTGCTTTACGGAATAGGTTTTGAAATCACCCGACGCGGGATCGCGCAGGGCCGCGTGAAATGCCGCTCTGTTCATGGTTCACCTTTTGGAGATACTCCGGTTAAAGCGCGGACGCAGCGCCCCACAGGACATCGATCTGGGCATCGGAAAGATCAAGCGCTGCACCAACGATCGCGATCAACGGATGCGTACGGTTGAACGTGGTCGCGTATTCCCACTCGATTTGCGCCTTGTCCCGACCCGGGCCAGCCGGCATAGCGGCAATCGTCGCGGTCACGGTCAAGGGGGAGATACTGGCGTTGACCAGGCCGAGGCGGAGTTGACGGGCCGTCAGACTGGGCATCCGTTGCCGTAACTCGTCTTCCGTCGGCGGATCTGGCGGTGTGTAGGCTTCGATCTGGAAGTCGGGATTGTCGCGCAACCACTGACGGATGGTGGGGTTGAGGCCGACATCGTCATCGGGACGACTACAATAGTCGGTGTCGTAGGCTTCACCCAGATAATCCGTAATGTTGCAATGGATGTTGTAGGTACTGTCTTCTTGAGTGGCGCGAACGGTATAGACCGTATTCAAAGACATTGATGACATCACGCCGTCCTCACGAAGTTGTAGACCCATGCACCTGTCCCAGGCGAATCGTAGCCGCCACGAGCGCGCCAAGTTCCAGCAAGTTGGCCACCATCGGGGCTCAGGGAGTAGGCATAGTTGGAATTGAGATAAATCGCGTGGGCAGAGTTCCGTTCTCTGACGTCACCATTGCCCGTGGAAACCATGATGAGATGCCCAAGCGGGAAGTTTGTTTCGTCACGACTTGAACCGCTGTAGACACCGGCTTTCTGCTCAAACATCTGATGCAGGAACAACCCAGCATAGGGAATGTACTGGTTACCGTCCGTTTGCAGCAACCAACCCGCATAGCGGATGACGTCTGGCGATCCCGCATCGACGCCGAAACCGTTCTGTGCGCCACCAAATCTGATCCATCCGGCATTGCCAGCCTGTTGCCCCCAAACCCGAATAGAGTTTGGGGCATTCATGTCGCCGATCCAGGCATCATCGCCGACCTTGACGTTGAGGCTGTTGCCATTGTTCTTGGTGACGATGGCATTGCAGTAGATCGTACTGAAGAAATCCGTCTCACCTGCCGCATTCCACGACATGAGTGTGGTGGCATTTGTGCCAAAGCGGTCATTGGATTTCTGGATGAAAAGGCCGCCTCCATTGTCACCAATCATGCGGTAACTGTCAGTGGTGTCATTGGTAAATATCTGGATCTCACCAGAAGCGGCGGCGCCCCCGACACGCATAACGTGCCCGGACCAAATACCCCGGCCATCCTCGTAAACACCAAACTCCTGAGAAAACACGCCTGAAGTATTGAACAGCGACAGGCGAAGGGAGCCGGTAGAGTTCTGATGATAAACCAGACCTCGGTTCACATCCGTGGGCGTGCGGAACCACAAAAGACGATCACCGCTCGCCTTGGCGATAAACTCGCCATTGGTAGTGATGACCTGGTTTCCGGTGAGAGTACCGCCGAATGTTCCAGTGCTGTTGAAAACTGCGAACCCTTGGAAATTGTGACCTCCATGAGAGGTGTATGTTAGAGCACCATTTCCAGTGGCGCCTGTACCTCCGGATGCCAAAATACGCGCGTCGTAGTCAGTGTTTGCGCCAGACGAATGGAAGTCGATGAACGGTGTATTTGCTATCCCCGCCGGCCCAAGCTCAATACCCTGGTTGGCGGCGGTGGTGAGCAGGCTGGCGGCAGTTATCGCTGAGGTAAAAGTCTTCCCTGATTGCGACGTCGGCAGACGAGCGTCCGCGATCGTACCGGTTGCCAAGTCGCTCGCAGACCCCGACGATGCGATGCTCGCGAGTCCGAGCGTCGCTCTCATCGTCGCCGCGTCCGCATCGTCGAGGATGGTCCTGGCAAACGGCGTCAGCGCCGTGGTTGCGTAAAGGTCGCTGCCTGTCGTGTAGAGCATGTTGTTCTCTACGGTCGTAAGACCGGCGATCGATTGCAAACCTGCGTTCTGGGCCTGCACTTTCGTGCCGATCTCAAGCCCGAGCGCCGTGCGCGCAGCGCTTGCCGAGGTTGCGCCCGTCCCGC
Organism: Ensifer adhaerens; assembly: GCF_002007205.1. Classification (GTDB taxonomy): domain Bacteria; phylum Pseudomonadota; class Alphaproteobacteria; order Rhizobiales; family Rhizobiaceae; genus Ensifer; species Ensifer adhaerens_D. Next base: position 559,804 of record NZ_LAZS01000005.1, on the reverse strand, counting down.
CAGCGGTCACGGGGCGCGGCGCGTTGGCGTCGGCTGTCAGGTCATCGATCAGCGTGTTGTAGGGCACGCTTTGAATGGTCGTGTTCGGCACGCCTTTGGTGCCGGCGGGAGGCGAATAAACGCCGCCAGTTCTGGGCATGGGGTTTCTCCATGAAAGCGTCCACCGAGCGCTCGGCGTTTGGTTGAACCGGACGCCCGAGCGCTTCAGCTATTGAGGTTTTTTCTCGTCTCGAAGGCGCTCAGTCGGGGGCTACCGCTTCTTCCGTCCCGCGGCGAAAAGCCGTCCGTAGTCGACACTACGCATGCCGTCCGGGCCGCGACTGACGGCATCCGGGCGGGTCTTTTCCACCTCCTGCGCCATCACGCCGACATGTTTCGGGCCACGCCCCGGCTCATCCCTGTAGCGGTACTCGTAGAGCGAATGTCCGTCGAGCTTGCCGACCTTCTTGATGTTCTTCTTCAGGCGTCGATCCGATGGCTTGGGCAGCAGGCCGAGGAAGTTCTGCATCATGCCTCCAATGCCCTCGCGCCTGTCGTTGTAAGCAGCTACTCGGTTCTGATAGTCCTGCTGCACCATACCGGCATAGTCCACCGGCGCGATCCTCTGCCCTTGCGTCGGCACGAAGTTCGGGTTGCTCACCTGGGCGCCCGAAAGCAGGCTGGAGATCTCGTTGATCGGCTGGTTGCGCTGGGCATACATCTCGTTGAGATATTGCGTCCGCGCCGCGTTCTGTGCCGCGAGCTGCGCCTGCTGGGCGTTGAAGGTCTGGTCCTTCAATGTATTGTTCGCTGCCGCCGTCGATTGGCTGTTCTGGTGCATCTGCTGCAGGGCGTCGTTGCTGAATCCCGCCGCTGCCAGCGCCTGGTTGAAGTTCTGCTGCTGCGCCGCATTCGCCAGTTGCATATTGTTGGCATTCTGTGTGTACTGTTGGTTCTGCGCCTGGTTGGCGAACTGGCCGCTTTGCAGCATCTGGCCATGAGCCTGCTGTTGTGCCGCATTCTCGAAGGAGGCGGCTTGCTGCGCCAGCCCGACAAGACGGGATTGCTCCTGCCCCGCATTAAGGATTGCCCCGAACCGGGCGTCGTTCGCCTGCCGGCTTGCCTGGTCGATCGCCCGGTTATAGGCTTCGGAGCCCGGCTGCAGCCCCTGGTTGGCAAGCTGTGTTTCCAGCGCCGCGCGGTCCCGGTCGAGTTGCGGGTTCATGCGCGCCATCAGCGCATCCTCGTAGCGCTTGGTGTCGAAGTTGGTCTCGTAATTTCGCTTAACCTCCCCAGCGTTGCCGAGCGAAGTCTGTATTGCACCGGCGTTCGCAACTGCGCCTTGAACGTTCCCGGTGTTCGGCAGCGTCGTCTGCAGCGTCGGGCCCGGACCATATTGCTGGTACTGCGGCAGGTTGATTGTGCTGGGGTTGCCGGCAGCCGGCGCGCCCGAAAGATCGATCGGGCGCCCGAGCAGATCGTTCAGCCGCGCCGACTGGTTGTTGGCGAGCGTCGCCATGTTCTTTTCGGCCGCGTCTGTCTGGTCCTTGATCGCCTGCTGCGCCGGCGAGAGTGTCTGCGTCGCAGTCCAGTTCGGCAAGTCGTAGACCTTGCCGTTCAGCGGGTCGGCCCACTTCGTCGAACCCGTCTGGGAGTAAGTCAGGCTACCGTCGGGCGTTACCTGGTTGATGTTGCCGAGTGTCCCATTGGCTATTGCGGTTCCGATGTTGGCTGCGGTCTGCGCCGACGCGGTTTCGCGCGGATCCGGCGGCTTCGGAGCTTTGGGTTTTCCCATGGTGCCTACCTCTGGTTGGCGGGATGGTTCCGCCAGTCGTTGTCTGTGAGTGTGAAGATGATTTCTGCTTCTGCCCGCCCGCGAAGGCGGGGAATGCGATGGGGCGAAAAGCCGAAGCGCTCGGCAATCGCGATCATGCCGCTATTGCGTTCGGAGACCCTGAGAACCACCATCTGGCAGCCGACCTCATCGAAAGGGTAGCCAAACATGGCCTTGAGCACCGGGCGCGTCAGCCAGCGTTTGCTGGTCGAAGACGCCGAGAGCTCGATGACGCCCGCCTCCGGCGCATAGTTGTGAAACACCACGCCGGCGACGAGCGCATCGTTTTCGAGCACGCCCATAGTGGTAAAATCGGCAAAGCCGCGTTCGCAGCCAACGATCTGGCCGGCGACGAAATCGGCGATCGTCTGGTTCGCTGCGAGGTCACGGGCGCCACCCCAGGCGATCCTCATGCGCTCGCCTCCCCGGCTTCCACCTGCAGTGTCGAGAGGTCCACCTCGAGATCGAGCCTCACCTCGCCACCCGAGGTGATGGCGCAACCGACCGCCAGCATGTCGCCTGCTGCCCGTACGTTCTGGCGAAAGCTGTAGCGAAGCTGCTGCGTCAGAGCATCCCACACCGCCTTGTCCCATAGCCCGACGTCCCATTCCGACGCAGCCGCATCGCCGATCGTTACCTGGTCGGATGGCGGGATCGTCCTGTCGAAATCGGCACGCGCAAAGAGCCGCACCTTCGGCTTGCTTTTCGCCCGGAAGAACATGTGGGCGAGCGTGGCCCGTGCCCGCTGCCCAAATTGCGTCGCCGGCGTAAACTGCGAGAGGTAGGCGGCGGTAAAGGCAAGTCCGTCATCGGTCCCGGTCGTGTCGCCCTGCCAGCAAAAGCCGCCGGTCGAACCGAAGAACAGTCCGCCCTGAAGTGTCTCGTAGCAGCTTGCCTCCCAATTGCTGATCGTCGACCAGCGGCCGCTCAGCACGTTCAGCACGAAGGTCGTATCGATGACGACGCTGTTGGCAGGAAACGCGATGAAGACGAGGTTCTGTTCCGGCCACTGTTTCACCACCCAGCCCGCCCCGGTCGCGTTCGCCGCGCGCCGCCAGTCGTCTTCGATCGGCCGCGAAATCGAGACCTGGCTCAGCGCCTGGCGATCACGCTGGAACACCTGCGAGATCGGCGTCAGCCCGTCGCTGGTGGCGATCAGGATATCGCCGCCAGCGCGGATCCAGGCATTTTTGCCGAGCGGCCGACCGATCTGGTAAACGCCCTTTAGGGCAAAGCTGTTGGCGTCGCTGGGATCCGACCCGGCATAGACAGCCACCTCCCCCTCGGTCGAAACGAAAACACAGAGATCGGAAAGCCCGTCGCCGCTTTCGAGCGACCAGGAGAAACCTGTCAGCAGCGAGCCGCCTTTCTTCATCACCCCGCCGAGTGGAAACAGCTTGGCCGCGCCGCCGATCGAGTTGACCGGCAGGTAGTAGGCGTCGAGCGTGGCGTTCTTCAGAAAGAACTCCCGGTTCTTGAACAGCCAGCCGTAATTCAGCTGCGCCATCGTCGTCTCGTCGGTAAAGGTGATCGCCGGTGTCGTCATCCAGGTGCTGCCGTTGTAAACCCGGCGCGGGTCGGCGCCGTTGAGGCAGATGAGAAACGAGCTCCCCGCATTGGTGTGCTGGAAGGTGCACCAGTCGCCACCGGAAAGCCCCTCGACGGCGGCGGCCGTCGTCGCAGGCGGGGCTGCCGGAGAGGTCATGTCGTAGATGGCCGTATCGGTGGCCATGAACAGCTTTTCGAACGAACCGTATTTGTACTTGAAGGCACTGCGGATCGCGCCCCCATCGGCCGCGCGCCCGCGTTTCTGTGAGCCGCCGCGAATGCGGCAACCAACAAGCGTCGGGAGGAAGTTGCGAAGAACGGTCGCCGAGCCCGACTGTTGCGAGGCCATGTCGGCCGTCGTCACCAGACCATTCCTGGGGGCCGGAAAGGTAATGGGTTGCGAGGTCTGCGGCCTGCCAATGCTGACTGCACCGCGATTGCTCTGCCCGATCCTTCCGGGTTTCAGCTCGACTTTCATGAGGCCCCCCGGTCGGCGTTGATCTCCTGCAGAAGATCGGCTTCGAATTCGGCGAGGCTATCGTCAAAGGGCAGCCCCTTCTGCCGCTTCCATCGCCAGAGAATACCCTTGGCGAGCAGGCGCTCCGGAAACAGCGTCCGGTCGTCATCTGCCTTCAGCGTGTCGCGTTCCTCATGGGGATCGCCAAGCACCCAGTTCTTGGAAACGTAGTCGATGATCGCCCCCACGCCTGCCGGTGCCGGTGAAAACAGCAATTGGTTGTCACGAAGGAAGAAAAACGGCTGCGCAGACCCTGTTCTTGTGACGACGGCCCATTGCGAACTGTTGGTGATCGGCCGGAAGCACACGCCGGATGCGGATCGGACGGCGCCACCCGGCGTCAGTCGCTGATAGTCCGCCGGCAAGCCCGTCGGCGAAACTATGGCCACCTGCTGCTTCAGCAGGCGCCGCCAGTCGCCACGACGGGAAATCTCCTCGCCGCTCTCCTGCGCCAGCGCAACCATTGTCTGTGCATTCGGGTCGTTGGAGCCATAGATGCTGTCGAAACGATCGAGCGCGACGATGTCGCAGACCTCGTTGATTGCGGAAAGCAAAGTCATGGGGTCACGCCTCCGACGCTCATTTGGGCATCGCCCCAGCGGGCGCGTTCGTCGGCGACGCCGAGTCCTGCAAGCGCCGTCATCTTCAGTTGTTGCGCAGCCCCGGCCTTGCCGGCGTCGCGCTCCCAGATGGCGATCTCCTCGACCAGGCCGTAGAGATAGACATCCGGTGCCTTCTCAAGCAGCCAGTTCGTCGGGCTTGCGGTCGAAAGCGGTGGGATCCGGGCGTAATAGGTCATGGTCAAGCCATAGCTGCCGGCCGGAAAAACCTTGATCCGGTTGCCGACCACCGCATAGCCGAGCGGACAACCGACGCTGGCAGGGCCGCTTTCGGCAAGCTGCTGCAATGGCATGGCGCGGATCGGTCGGCCGCTTGCGCTCAACACCTGCCGCGCCTCGACATAATCCGCCGGCAGTGGCGCGTCGCCATCAACGACGGCGATCGCCGCCGTCGTCTCCATGTCTCCGACGCGCAGCATCCGGTTGAATTTGAGCTCCGCAAGGCCGAGAAATCGGGGAAAGAGATGGGCGATATCGTTGCGCCCGCTATATTCGCCCGCATCGACAAGCAACGCGGCGTAGTCAGCGATGCTGCTCATAGCCAGCCCTCCTTGGTGCGCCAGGCGCGGTTGTCGCTGTCGTTGAGAAACTGTTTGACGAAGCGGTCGTCGCCTTCGGAATGGGCCTTCACCAGGCCCGAGCCATGCGCGACGTTAAGCGGAACCGAGGCGACGCGATGCCAGTCGCCCCGCCAGGCCCTTTCGGCGCTGTTGCGCACATCCCGGTTCTCGCTCAAGAGATTGTCGACGGGATAATCGACGCGGTAGACGTCCTTCTCCCCGTCGAAATGGTGCCAGACCGAGCGACCCGTCATCCGGTCATGATCGTAGAGCGTCCAGGCGCCGTCGCGGATCACCATGGCTCACTCCCCCGGCAGCGGGTCGGCCCGCTCGGCCTTGCCAGCGGCGATCAACGCCTTAGCTTCCTCCAGGCTCACGCATACGATCGCACCGGCGGCCGTGCGTTCCCCTTCCTGGAACCAGACGTCGTAGACGAGACGGACCGGAACGGGTTTCTTTGCTTCGGACATAAAAATCTCCATGAAAAAAGGCGGCTCCGGAGAGCCGCCTTGGCAAGGGTTGTTCTAAAGGAAGAGGATCGGGCGCGGGTCAGGCACCCGCATCGGGGGTCTGGTGTCATCCATCAATATTGGCAGCGCCCCCGCCGGGCCCTGACGTGCTCAGATGCACGGGCAGCAACCAGATACCGCCGGCCAGCTGGGAGGTCCTGCCCCCCGGTGCCGACGCAACATTGCCGCCGCCCCGCGCAGCAGGTCGCCAAAACTGATCTGAACAACTACGGCGAAGGTGACGACATGACCACGCATGCCTCGACGATCGTCGACAGGCGCCTTCTATCGCCCAAAATCCGAGACGTTCTTCATCGCAGACGCAACGAAGAGATCGAACTTGTCGGAGAGTGCCGTACTGATGTCTCGAGACAGGAACAGGTCGTAAATCGAAGGCAAGTCCTCAACGCCGGAAGCGCCTGCAACACGGCAACCAAGCCGTGTTCCGGGGAAATCGGGGCTGTCGGATGCCGTTATCGCGAACGCGCCGGCACGTGGGTTCGCTCCCAACGTGTCGCTGCGGGCCGTTTCCAGCGCGCGCCCGACCTCGTCAGGCTGTTCCGACGCATAAAACCCCCAAGCGTAGTCGCTCTTTCCCGGCGCGGCCTGTTGCGCGTAACCGGTGAGGTGAAGTCCGTACGCCTCGACGGGCTCAGAGAACGGGACGACGGAAGTCCGCAGCTCGCCCGTATCGAGAAGGTTATATGGGTGCGCCACGATGTTCGCCCTCTTGAAAACAGCCTTCTCCTCGTCGAGGGTTTTGAAGAATTGGGCGTCGCAAGAGAACAACGCAGCCAACACCTTCTCGGCGCTCTCCGGCGGCATCGCGCATTCCGGCGCTACATTACCGCTCCTCTCGCAGATTCCGTCGCGGCTCATTTCTTCAAACGAATACGGATCGATTGTCGCCAACACCAGTCCGGCTAGCACGACGAACAACCCGAAGAGAGCGACAACCGTATAGACCAATCCCTTTAGCCACTTCTTCATACCGCCTCCTCATTTGCAGAGCATAGCCAGACATCAGCCCACCAGAACATTTCAAGAGCAAACACAAGGTTGAAATCCAGCCGTCTCCACAGCTTATGCGGTGCGTTATTCACGCCATGACTTCATCATCTGCTTCAGCGTGCCGCTACCGGGAATAAGCCCACTCCAGAAACCCTCTTCGGGCAGAGGAGGTTTTGACTGCCAGCCATCGGCATTAGCCTGCATCCGCTGCAGATCCCGCTTTTCGTGCAGTGCCTCCAGAGGCGGCAAGTTGCGCGGGGGTGGGCCCGACCAGGACGGCTGCTCGGACGCCTCCGAGTACGTCTTGAGGCGCGGGTCCGGCACAATGTTGCTGATCGAGCGGATCAGGTCGCGTTGCGTCGGGCATAATCGACCAGTTCGAGGACTTCCTGCTCACCGAGATCGTGTGCATCGGCGTAGCGTCCTATCTGGCGGCCGACATCGTTGTTCCACTCGTCCCGCAGATGATCCTTGGTGTCCCCGTGTCTTATTTCAGAAAGAGGTCGCCGGATTTCGGCGGTTCCATGCCTGATGCGAGCGGCGTCGTGCAGCCCAAGAATCCCTCGTCAAACTCGAGATCCGGAGATGGTGTGTAGCCGGTTTCGTCGGTCTTCAAGTCGAGTAACCACCCCTTGCCGGACACACGAACGCTTCCTGTGCGCCCCTCGGCAGTGCTTTCGATTCTGCTCGCATTGACCGGCGTTTGAAAACCCCATCTCAGTTTGATCTCGCCTGCAATATTGACACGCCGCTGAATGTATCCGGTCAGCGTGAAGCCCGAGGCATAGACCGGCTTTTCGAACGCCACACGCATTGGCGCGCGCTCTGCGTCTCCATCCTTGCGGTATGGGCCGGCGGCCTCCTTGAACGCCACCTTGCCGAAGGCATTTTTTTCCTCGCCCAGGGCCTCGAAGAAATCCGCCCGGCATTGCAGCAAGGCATTGATCAACCGGTTGCCACGGCCCACCGGTGGCGGCCCAAGTTGGGCCCAGCCGAAAGTCTCGGCTCCTTCCGGCAGGCGAAAGTCCCTCGTCTCGGCTTCGTCGGGTGCGCAGGTCACCATCGCCTGCTCATCGGGGTCAAAGTAGGAACCGAGCGTAAGGTACTGCGAAACCGGTGTGGCACCGGCATCCTTCTCAACCAAACTCCAGTAATACGTAAATCGCACACCGTACTGGGCCGCGATAGCACGAGCGGCTACATCGGGCGTCTGAGCGACCTGAAAGGCCCAGGCAAAGCGCGTCGGTTCACCAGACTGAACCGTCTTTCGTTGAAAGAACCGGACGATGCGGAGGCCACCAATCTCGACCGGGTGTTCGAATGTCACAGTTTCGTTGTAGGTGTTCTCGGCTTCGGGAATGTGAGGCGCGTTGTCCGGGCTCTCCCAAGGCTCGATCCGAACCCGCGGAAAGATGCGTCTTTCAGCCTTCAACACCTCGAAGAAAGAGGGTTTGCAGGCGACGAACGCGTCAAGAACGTGGTTGGTCTTGACGGCTGGCCGCCTCACCGACGGAAACAGATCCTCTGCAGCCGGGAGGCGCTTCCTGCCAGTCTCCTCATCGGTCGTCAATTCCGCCATTCGATCCTTTGACGCGTCACACATTACGAGGGATCGTGAAGGGCTGCTCGCCTGGTGAACGACGATTTTTCTGTAACTGTCCTCCGGCGCAACCGATGCGTCGCCCTGTGGAACCAATTGCGCGTCGAGCTTCAGCTCGAGCGCACCACCATCCTGGGCCACGAACCTGGCACCGGGAAGCATTCCCTCGATCGCCTTGGCGACGTCAGATACGCGCCGTTCGACCTCAAAACCCCATGCGAAGTGCGGAACAGCAATGCCGACGGCCTCAAACTGGACATAGCCGGTGAGCGGCAGGCCACCGACGTCGACCGGCGCCGCGAACTCGATCGTTTCCCCTGTGACCCCGTCCGAACCGTCCGAATCGTAGGGCCCGACCACTGCTGCGCCAAAATCCGCCCTGTCACTTGCGAGAAGAGAAAAGATGTCCGCCTTGCAGGCGAGGAACGCGCCAAACACCTGCTTTGCACTAGCGGATGACGCTTGCGAAGATGCCGCTGGGATCGCCGAACTCAAGACAAACAAGGCCGCCAGGGCCGACACGCACCACCTGAACACGATCCCTCCAACGCCAACGCCGGACGCTCTCTAATGAATGGGAAACTGAGAATGCATGCGGGGGCCGATACTCAGCGCACCGACGAATTCGACCGGTACGTTCACCCCGTTGTTCACTCGCAAAACTTGTAGAACGTTAAGGGAACAAACACAAGGCGTTGTTGAGAAGAAATCGTATCTTTTACCCGGCACAACCAACCACAGTTGCCGCCTTGACGAACTCGGCAATGGCAATCGTGTGAACTGTGACACGACCATCCTTCGGCCACTGCCACACCCTTGATGCCGCCTAGCGCCGCCAGGGTGGATCTGAGATGGGATTGCGCATTGGATTGGCAGGGGGAACGGGTGTCTCGACAGAGTAATCCGGAAGCTGCAGCGCTCGCCGCGCTAACGCGTGACGCTCACCAAGCTTCATCTTGGCTGGGTTTGGACGCTCGTACTTGTCGGCGACGACGTAGGTGGCGTTGTCGATATCCTTGGCAATCGACAGTGGCTCCCGCACCCCCTGCTCGCCGCTGAGAAGTTCGTGCTTTATGAAGCCGTAATTCGCTTCGTAGGACTCATGCGGCAATCCACGGTCGTCTGCCCATTTAAAGAAGGCCTCCCTGCGATCGTCCCACTGCGGATAGCCGTAGGCGTTTCCGTTCACTCGCCCATTTTGCCACAGGTTGCCGAAAGTCCGACCAAAGCCACCGCTCTCATGATCGAAGTTTCCGACGAAGGCGGCGGCATCCTGTTCGGTCATCATCAGGTCCCTCTGCAGATCCCGCTTCAGACGCAACGCAATGTTGTCCGAGAGCTTGTCATGCGGCGTAGTCGCTTTGAGGCGGTCCGTTGACATTTGGGGTTCCTTGCTGAACCGGGTAGTATCCGTCAACGCACCGCGAAAGGGCATCGGCGCCTTGCGAAGATCTCCGCCCATGAGTTCGCTCGGCGGCGGGTGCCGGAATTGCGCCCCCTCGCCTCGCAGTGCCTTCGCACCTGCAATGGGCGCGCTGCTCATCAACGCCGGGTTCTCGTCAAAATACTTGATCGCCTCCCGAACGGATTGAATTCTAACGGGTAGTCCCATCGAATTCAGCGGTTTGTCTTGCTTGACCAAATTGCACCTCTCATGGGTAGGTTTCGTTTTGCGCGTGCCGTTACTTGCAAGCGTTGTCACGCGTACCGCCGACGAGCGAGAGCGGCTCCTTGAAGCCGCTCAAGCCGCCAAATCTGCTGTCAGGTTTCAATGCGTGAGCGAGGATTAGCCCGCTCAGCTCGCCGCGCTCAGACCGAAGAGGTCGGCCGCAACGCCGAGACCCTTTTCGTTGTGCACCTTCAGCGTGCCCTCGCCGATGATCACGCCCTTGTCGGCGTCGCCGGTCTTGGCCACGGCCTTGTCTTCCTGGATGTTGCGCAGCCAGAGGAAGGAGAGCATGTCGGTGTCGAGGAAGAAGGCGTGAGCCTGGCCGTTCCGGCCTGCACCCTCTTCGGGTATAGGACACTGGATCCGGTCCTACTGTTCCGACGTCAGAAAAAGCTTGTCAGGCCCCGGCATTGCTCCGCTGACCGGCGTAGAGCAAGTCAGCAGTCTTTCCGCTACTTTGAAGTTGGGCGACGAGACATTGCCCTTTTCCTCTGTTGTCAGATCCAACCTCCAGCCCATACCATCAACGTGTGTCGCGCCGGTGCGTCTGTTCGCAACTTAGCCGAGCTGGTTAGATCCCTCCTCTGGGCGAGGTTTTTTTGAGAAAGTCCGCGAAACGGTCCATCTGATTAGTGAGGTCAACGCAACCAGTCGAACCAGGAACCGAGCCATTCGGACCTTTGCTCACAGCGTGCTCAATCCAGCCAACCAAAGATCCAAGCTAGCCATCGGCTCTCGCTGTCCCAAGTCTCGAAGAACAGATCTTCGACATCAGGCAAGGGCCCGACGTCGCCAAGGTCATTTCGTCCCACGTGACATTCCAGATTGGCACCGGCTTCCCCGGCCAGTCTCGCCTTGGAAAGCGCGAAGAGTTTTCCCGGTCGCCCCGGATAACCCCGTGTCGCCTGCAGCATGTCAACGGTTCCGTGGAAAGGCTTCTCACCGGGGAAGTATTTCAAAAGGGCGCGGGCAGCCTCCACTGGCGTTTCATCAACCTGAAAGCCCCACGTAAAAGAGGACGGTTGAAGGCCATAGTCCAGTCCTACCGCCTGCCGATAGCCAGTGAGACGGAGACCAAGAACCTCCACCGATGGATCAAATTTTACAATGTCGATGCGCTGATGCTCGAAAAAGAAGGTCCTGACTTCCTGAGAACGAAAGGCCGCCCGCTCGCGGCTCAACACTTGGAAGAAGGTGCCGTCGCAGGCAAACAAGGCTTCAACTGTTCGCTCTGCCCCAGCGGCGGCCGGTGACGCAAAAGCCGCGAACCACAGCGCAACCAAAACTGGCACCATCACTCGAGACAAAGTTATCCTCCCATCGACGCCAAACGCCCTTGGCGACAATCCAGGCTGCGTTTCCTGAACGCCTCAACAATGCCGCCTGCGCTTTCGCAAAATATGAAATACCCGCCCCACTCGTAGAACATTTCATGAACAACCGCAAGTCGCGCCAGCCGTCATTCGAAAATCCGAAGGGCATCCCTCAACGAAAAGCTACGCCGGTTTCGAGCGCCCTCCGGTTCCCAACGGTTGTCCGCTTCGGGCGTCGTCGCGGGGCCATATTTTCGCTCAAGCGCTTCGATCGTGAAATCAGCTGGATCATACTCGGGGTAGGATACATTCAGTTCGGCCGACCACCCGGTGTTTCGGTAAAAATCTGCGAAACTGTCCATTCCATTCGTCAGATCGATGCAGCGCGCCGCCGTGAATGGAAAATCGACTCCGGTGCGCCGCCTCCGGATGAGTTGTAGACTTTGTGTTTAGAAGCGCTCTCGCATTTCCCCACGTGTCCTCCAATCCTCCCCACGTCCCATATCGAAATTTCCCCTTTAAGCGTTCCCAGCTCCCTTCCGGCGGCGGATACTGAAGCTGATCGACATCATAGACCCCTTCGGGAATGGGACCCGTATCGGTGAACTTCTGAAATTGCGGTACTTGTGAGCCGGGCCTGCCGCTTACGCCATCCCAGCCGCCGGCGTAGCGGCCGTTCTCGGTGGCGTTCAGCCGCTTGCCATCGAAGTGAAGCTTGATTTTTTATCGCTGTTCCTCTGATCCAACGTAACGTTCCTTTTTCTAGCCTGTGAGGCTGCCGGTCGTGTCTGCCGCTTCCTAAGCGGCGATCATCACCCTCGCCCGTAAGCAAGGATGATGATGCGATTGTCCGCTGCGAAAAATCAGCTCGCCGCACTCAGCCCGAACAGGTCGGCCGCAACGCCGAGGCCCTTTTCGTTGTGCACCTTCAGCGTGCCCTCGCCGATGATCACGCCCTTGTCGGCGTCGCCGGTCTTGGCTACCGCCTTGTCTTCCTGGATGCTGCGCAGCCAGAGGAAGGAGAGCATGTCGGTGTCGAGGAAGTAGGCGTTGCGCGCGAGTTTCGCATTGCCCGCCTGCACCCGGTTCGGGTGGATCATCACCGTACCGAACGGCCCCTCGTAATAGTCGGCGGTCGCCACGATCGTGTTGCGCTCGCCGCCTTGCGAGACCGCGTAGCGGAACGGCGCCACGTTGGCGTCGGACATGAAGGTGACGAAGACCGACTTGACGTAAGGCGAAACCGAGATGTGGCGGAAGTTGGCGCCGTTCTGGTAGCCGGTCTGCATCACCTGGTCGAGGATCGCCTTGGTGAAGGGGCGCTGCGTGCCGTCGGTCGGCGCCACCGTCAGGCCCGTCGTCGGGTTGAAGCCGCCATTGGCGCCGCCCGCACCGCGCGAAACATTGGTGGTCAGCCAGGTCGGCAGCGAGCCAAGTTCGCGCGTGGCGCCTGCGACAGAAGCATTGGTGTCAGCGATGGCGAATTCCAGGTCCTTGCGGATCTCCACGCCCTTCTTCAGCTTCTGGTACTTGCGCTTCTGCACATTGCCGGCCTCGGCCACCACTTCCTGGGTGGCGGAGATGATCCAGTCCTTGCGCAGAATCTGGGTGTAGTTGCCGAGCCTGGTCGGCGCGATGATCGTGCCGAAGGTATATTCGTCGCCTTCCTGGCGGATGTTTTCGCCGGGTGCGGCCAGTTCGTCGGTCTCCCATTCCGGGTGGTGCGTGTTGCACTTGCCCTTTTCGATCAGCGAATAGATCGGCGTGTCCTCGGGCGTAATACGGGAAACGACGTCCGAGAGATCCTCGCGGTTGCCCACGGCCTGCGAGGTCGTGAAGGTGTTTGCTACGACAGCCATGATAGTGTCCTTGATGGTTGGAATGGTCATGAGCGTCCGCGCCTGATGGCGCGCACGCTGCGAAATCAGTCTTGGTTGGGGTGCGCGGACGCCGAACAAAATCCCGACAAAACAACTGGATAGGCGATTTTCCGGACTCTGTTCGTGATAAACTTCCAGTGCCGCACCAGCACCGCTCAGTCGAAGTCGACGCCCATCGCGTCGCGGATGGAGCCGCTTTTCGCGAGCCGCTGCATCGCCTCCCGGCTCCGGCGGGGCGTCTGTTCAGCCCGGGCCGCTGGCCTTGGCCGCGCCACCGGCGCCGGCGCCCTTTGCAGCTTGCTCATCGCCCGCTTCTTCGCCTGCTCGGTGGCAAGGCCGAGGCGGGCATAGTGCGCCAGCTTGAACAGGCGGTGGTCGGTGACCTCACGCACCTCGGCCTCCGAAAAGCCGAGCGCTTCGGCCACATCGAAGGCGCCGGCAAAGAAGGAGAGACGCCCCTCGGCATCGGCCGTCTCGGGAAAGGCTTCGAGCAGCTTCAAGTTTTCCACTTCCAGCTGCTCGTCGCTCGCCGCATCCGCCAACGCCTCCACCACCGTCGCCGGTGCCTCGGCGATAGAAAGGATCTCGTCGATCCTCTCTAGCCCCGCCTGGTGCAGTGCCCATTGCCGGCGATAGCCGTCCGGATCGAGTGCCGCCATATGTTCCGGCGGTTCCGGCGGGATCTGGCCGGCGAGGAGATTGGCAAAGGCGTTGGCCGATTGCGCCACGCGGCTTGCCATGCCTTCCAGTGCCCGCCCGCGATTGGCGATGTCCTGCGTCTTGTGGCGATAGTCGCGGTCGCGCATGTAGCCGAGCTTCAGTTCGGAGAACGGCACTTCCTCGCCGCCCTTGAGCACGACCAGAAAATCCTCGCCTTCGTTGGCCGCCGCGTCCTCGTCAGGTTCAGTCGGCTCGTCGTCGGGATGGTCAGGGTCGTGGTTGCCGTGGTCATGGGAGCCTTGTGCGCCGTACTCGCCAGCCTCTCCCGGCTCCAGGTTGGCCTCGTCCTCAGGCTCCCAGAAATCGAGATCGGCATCGTCAAGCCCGGTCGCGGGGTCAACGGTTTTGCTCCCGCCGAAAGGCAGGTTGGCACTATCGTTCGTCATGGCGTGACCTTTTTGGAGAAGCAATTCCAGGAAAAGTGTGAAACGGTTTCCCGTCCGGAATTGCGGGGTTTCAAAGCAATTCCAGGAAAAGTGTGAAGCGGTTTTCCGTCCGGAATTGCGGGGTTTCAAAGCAATTCCAGGAAAAGTGTGAAACGGTTTTCCGTCCGGAATTGCGTTTTTTTTCATCTGAGTGGGCCAATCGGGCATTTGCCCGAAACGACCCTCATGTCAGCGCTTGCCCGTCAGGCGGGTGCGCCCTTGCCGTCAGCCTTGGCTTGTTCCGTCAGGAACTTGAGCCTGGCGCGGAAGTTTCGGATGGCGCGGGCTTCGGCCGCATAGGCCGCCCGGCCGGAATCGTCGGTGAGGCCGGCATGGATGCAGCCATTGATCGCCGCCCATTCCAGCTCGTTCATCACCTCGTCGAAATAAGGCACGTCGAGAATGGCGCGCGCAGCGGCGGCCCGTTCCTCTGGTTTCATGTTGTTGGCCTCGATTGAAATGGCAGTCGCTTTTAACCGGAAAGCTGTGTCGAACGTCGCCTTGATTCTGCTTTTGTTCCGCGCTACCGATAAGCGAAGCCGGGCGACTTTCCACTCTAGGTCGCCTTGCGATTACCAAATGAGGTGGTGCCTGCCCGGCCATTTCAACGTCGAAAGCTTCGCTCCGCGTTGCCCGTCGAAGCGAGGTCCGAGCGGAGCAGATGGCCGCACAGTCACCGATACGCGCTCACCTGTTGAATGAGGAACCCCGTGAGAAGATTATCGCGCTTGATACTTTCCGCCCTGCTTCTCGCTGCGACGGCCTCGCCGGTCACGGCGATCGGACAGTCGGGAGAGCCGCGTGTCCTCGTCAAGGCCTTCCTGCTCAAGGCCGACAAGACCTTCGATCACGCGACCGGTTGGTGCGGCTACGACAGTCTCTGCACTCTCACGGTCGGCGATTACGAGGTTGGGTTAGGTTTCTTCATGGGGAATAGGAGCTACCGCTTGCGTGTTGCATCCTGGGATGGCGACAAACCCTGTTGCTTCTTCGCGAATGGAAGCGACGAGACCTCCGTTGGAAGCGTTCGACCGCACGCCGAAGTACTCTACTACAGGACTAACTCCGGTCGCCTGAAACTCGGCACGCTCTACATCGCGCTCGAAAGCCTGAAATAGCGGTTCATTCCCTCCATTTGTCGAGCGCGGTCTTGAAGGAAACGGGTCGCGTCCGCCACGGGGTCATGCTGGATGGAGGCTCTTCGCAGGGCCTGGACTCTGGTTCCTGCCTGTTCTCAGGGGCTGACTTGAGGGTAACTGGCAACGGCCGCGGCGCATTGTTCCAGGGCGCATCCTCGCAGCTCTTCGGTGACTGCGGTTCGTTCCTGTAGGGACCCTCGTAGAAGCTCTGGTATTCCTTCTCGTCCAGCTGTTCCTGCAACGGCTCCGGAACCGGGCTTCGCTCGGCCCGGAAAAATGAAATCATCCAAGGCATTGTCCTTCGAAATGGTCGTTGCAGGCCGCGAATTCCTCGCGTTTCCGCGCGCAACGCCGGCCAGTCTGAATTGACTTGCGGCTCGCGGAGCGCGCCGATCGTAGATGGGATTGATTCTGCTTTTGTTCCGCGCTACCAATGTACGAAGCACGATGGTGAACGCCACTTTACCGCGCGCCGAAGCTATGTTTGCCGTCGCCGTCTTGCCGGTGGCAGTTTGACGTCTTGGGGGACTTTGAGCATGAAGAAAGTCGGAGTTGCCTTGGATGCCATCGTCGGGATCGTCCTCAACATACTCGATTTAATCGTTCTCGGCTTTCTTCTGCATCGTGTGGCACGTGTGGTCGTTCCACTGTTCAGCTTCGGGCGGGTGCAGGTCGAGGATATCTATGCCTCCGGCAGCGGCTTCAACTGGCTGGGCCTGAAGCGCCAGGACAATGGCCGCCTCCTCCTGAACTCCGACATGAGCATGGTCGCAGCCGCGCTGTTCTGGGTTCTGTGCCTGGTCGCTTACCTCGCCGTCACCCGCGGAATTTAGCGAAGAGGAACTGACGCCCTGGGATTATTCACGCCATCGGCCTTGCGCCTCTCGCAGTGAGGACCGGCCGGGAAATAGGTTCTCCCAGAAGCCACGACCGTTGGGCTGTGCTTCATTGGCAGATGTTTCTGGGACAGGCGGTTCTGGCAGTCGGGAGGTTCGTGACGTCGATACCGACTTCGGACCTGTCTTCGAAGCACTTGGGTCGCCTTGGTACGCCTCCTTCCAGAACTTCGGGTTCTGGTTGTAGATGGCATGGGCGTCACCCCATTCGTTGCCGAACTCCTGCGCAATCCTGTCGGCGTAGGCTTTGGGCAGATCTCTGGCTTGAGCGGTCGCGGCCTTCTCTTGCCGTGGTCTATCCAGCCTCCAGCCACCAACCGCGTCATCTCCCGAATAGCCCCAATAGCCGGGATAGTCCCGCTCGGCTGGTGTCATGACCCCGCGCGCCACGGACTCGGGAACCGGTCCGTCCAGATGAGAGCCTATCGCCTCACCGGCCTTGGCGCCGAGGTAGCGCCCTGCCCACTTGCCAAATTCACCCAAAGGAAGCCTGCTCCCCAGGACACCGCCCAGCCAGCCGCCAGCAAGGCCGCCCATCGTACCCCCGGGCCCGCCTTCGGCAACCTCAATCGCCTTTGGTTCATTGCGCCCATCGCTGCGTTCCCTGCCAAAGTTCGGCAAGCGGCGGCTCCCGTCTAGGCCGAAATCCCGCAGTGCCTGTAGCTTTGGCGTTTTCGGATCCTGTGAATAGGTGTCATAGGGTCGTCGATTTGATCTGATCATCCGGTTTTCTCCAAACGCCGCAGTCAGCGGCTTGCCCCGCCCCTTCGGCCAGATTGCGTTGTTGTTTCGATTAATTCCTGCATGGTGCTGTCCGAGCTTCAGCGCTCCAACGCGTTTGCGCCGGCAGACTCCGCCAGCGCCGGCTCGGTTCGCCACGTCGGCAATGTCCGGAATCTTTCCGGAACCAACCATGAACATATGGACAGATCGCTCTCAACGTGCAATTGTCGCACGTGATCGCGTCGCTCAGGTCATCCGATGTCCGAAAAATCCAAGAAGTTCGAATTCTTCCGCGCCGCAGTGGGCATTGCGCTTGTCCTGCTGGTCTCAAAAATCATCGATCATGCTCTTCCGGACTCGTCGTTCTGGGTTCAGGTAGCTGCCGGTCTTGCTGTGATAGTACCCCTCGGCCTTGCGCTTGATGCGGCATTGACCTTTGGCTACAAAAACTGGAATCGCCCATAACGGCTCCGTCCGCGAGACGACTGGACCGCGTGTGAGGTTCGCCCGTCGCGTTTTGTTCGCGCGAAGGAAAAGGCCGTGAAAATCAGAACTGGCCAAGGCGTTGGTGGCTTTGCCACCCAAAGCATGTCTACGTCACGACACCGGTAGGCAGGCGGCCTCTATCACCTGACTTCACCACGTCCGCAGCGGATCGCCCGCATGGGAGCCTGGTCGCACCGCCCTATTTTCCCGCCCGCCTGGTGCACTGGTTCTCCTGCTTGATGCAGGCGATCTCCGCCGTCGAGCATTCGGCAACGCCGTTGACGACCGCGCAATGCGAGCATTGATCGGTGAACTCGAGGCAATCCGGATTGGCCTTGATGAAGGCCTGCAGGCTGGCGTTTTCGGTCTGCTGCGTTTCGGGAACAGCGGCAGCGCCGGCCGTATCCGCCGCATGAGCGACGGTCATCCCCGCCATGGCAAGTGCCAGGCAAAGTGCGACGCAAAAGCTCGACTGCCTCATTCCCCTGCTCCTCCCCAGCGTAGACGCGAACGAGATCGCGCAACGGGCTCTCGGTCCGAAACTGCCCAATTTCAGAGGGTGCCGTCACAACCGCCGCCGAGCAAGCGGCTTCCGCCCTCGCCCTCACCCCAGTTCGTTACGGATCGCCCGCATGAAGACCTTGGCGCCGATGCCGATCAGGCCATCTGGAAAGTCATAGTCCGGATTGTGCAGCCGCGCGTGCGTCTCGCCGGCCCCGAGGAAGAACATCGCCGAGGGCGCAACCCGGCCGAAAAGCCCGAAATCCTCGGATCCCTTCATCGGCAGCACGCCCTCGCCGCGGTCGCGGCTGACGCCCTCCTCGTCCATGGCCCGCTCAAGCGCGCTTACCGCTGTTTGCGCATTGCTGCACTGGTGGAACACGTCCTCATAACCCACCTGAACTTTCAGCCCGGCAGCGCCGGCCTCGCTGGCAACCAGCGCCTCGGCGCGGGCAACCAGATCGGCCATACGCTCGTCGGTCAGTGTGCGGAGCGTCGCCCAGATCTCGCCATCGCCGGGACTGATGCCGAAGGCCGCCTCGCCAAGGCGGGCATGCGTCACCGTGACAAGCGTATAGTTCTCGTCGAGCGGCCCATTGTTACCCAGAGCCGTCAGGCCCGAAAGCAGAGAGGCCATGGCAAAGGTCGGAGCGATGCCGTCCTCCGGCGTCGAGGCATGCGCCGTCTTGCCGGAAAGCGAAATCCGCATGCCGCGCGAGGCGCAGTTGACCGGTCCGCTGCGTAGCGCCGCATGGCCAAAGCTCAATCCCGGGAAATTGTGCAGCGAGAACACGAGATCCGGCATTATCTCGGTAAATTTCGGATCGGCGAGTACGGCCGCGGCACCAGCGCCGTTTTCCTCCGCCGGCTGGAACATCAGGATCGCTCTGCCCTTGGCGGGCCGCTTCTGCGCCAGACCCTTGGCAAGCGCCATCAGGATCGTCATGTGCCCGTCATGGCCGCAGAGATGCCCCTTGCCCGTGATCTCAGAGCGGTGCGCGATCTCCGAGATCTCCTCGATCGGCAACCCGTCGAGCTCGGCCCGCACCATCACGGTCGGCCCCGGCTCTTGGCCCCGATAGATCGCCGCCACGCCATGCCCACCAAGGCCAGTGATGACCGCATCGGGCTTCGTTTCAGCGAGCGCCCTGACGATCGTTTCCGCCGTCTCGCGCTCCTCGCCCGACACCTCCGGCCGCCGGTGCAGCTCCTGCCTGAAGGCCGTCAACGCCTCGAGTTCACGGTCGATCAGAAACATGCATGCCCCTCCACTGCGCGTTTCCCTGCTCTTAGCAGGTCCTCTGCCGTGTCGCCAATCGCGCCGTCGCGCGTTTTAGCTTTCGCCCACCTTAGCTTTCGCCTACGCAGTCGCGAGACTTTCGATCATCCCCGGTATGAAGCGCAAGATATCTGACGGCCGACAGATATCGTCACACACGCATCGGCCAAAGGGGCCAGCGCAAATGCCGTCGGACCACTGACGGCATTTCCTCACATTCCAACTTGGCCGGCCATGATTTGCAGGATCAACCTTGATCCCTTTCCTCCCACCAGGAACAGCCAATGTCACTTGTCCCCGGCATTTCGCCGGCTACGGCAGCCCGAGCTTGTTTTCCCAATCGGCGTTCTTTTCATCGGCGCCTTCCTTCCAAAGCCGTTCACTTTGCGCTCTCCAGCTTTCAGTCAGGATCTGCACATACCGTTCTCGCTGCCGCCTAATCCCTGATTCGCGCGCCTTCTTCTCCCGGCTTCTCGATGGCTGCGGCTTTCGCCCGGATGGTCAGCTTGGGATTGCGAAAGATGACGTTGCCATCCTTCTGTTCGGCATAGCCGATGTCTATCTTCACAAGGAACCGCTCATCGCCCTCGGCAACGAACTCAATATCGCCAATTTCTCCGTTCGGAATCGGGCCTTGAGGGTCAAAGGATACATGATCGACTCCTTCAAACACGAGGAAACCGTCTTCCACATCCTCAGCGGAGTAAAAGTTCCAAGTCTCGGACCGACATCGAGAAATCAGGTCAATCTGGATCTTGACCTCGTCTTTCCAGCCGTCGAGTACGATCGCCTTGCAGGCGCGATCGCCGAGGTAGACGCTGCTCAAGAATTCGTCCGGCTTCATTTCACTTCCTCATTGGCCAATGCGCATCAGAGCTGGCCCAAGGCACGATGTTCCTACGGACATCAATTGATGGACCCTGGCCTTTCGTGTCCGGGCCCGTTCCCGGAAGATGACCATGTCCATGCGGAGTCGGGTCGTTTCGATGCCCTTGCGGGTTCAGTCTTTGATAGTTCGATCCATTCGGATAAAGCGTATGTGTGTCAACCGGATTTCGACCAGGAGCGGTACGTCCCCCCAGCGGCTCGATCAAGTTGTTGCCGCGGGTGTCGCCGATGTAGCGTTGGATGCGCCAGCCTGTGTTGCGGTCTGCAACGGGGGCTCGTTGAAGCTCTTCCAGCCGACGCTGCAAGCTGTCCCTTGCCTGCACGGAATAGGAGCCGTCGGCGGGTTCAAGGAATGTCTCTTGCGGGTTGAGGCGCTTTATCTCGCGCATGAGGCGGCCGATCTGCAGCCCCATCATTTCCTGAACAGGGTCTCTCGGCTGCGCACCGCGCCGCGTCGGCGGCCGAGCCTGGGCATACTCTGCTCCAGTCCAGCCGTCACTTCCGCCGCGCTGGTTCGAGAATGCGCATTTCAAGCAATGGATAGCCGAGCATGGAGAAGGATTCGCGCGCAAGGAACGGCATCGCCGTGTAGCCGACGGCGCCGCGCACATCGACGCCCTGGCCGACGCGGATCGGCTGGCCGAACTTCGGGTTCAGCACCGATTCCGGGTTCTGGATCACCCCTTCCTGCACGATCGGCTGCTGGTTGTTCTGCCAGTAGAGATTGTCGAGCGACGGACGCGCCCGCTGCCACCTAGTCCCTGATCCGCGCGCCTTCCTCGCCCGGCTTCTCGATCGCAACCGCCTTCGCTCGAATGGTCGCATTCACGGTGACGTATTGTCCGGCCTCATCGCAATGAGCGAGTTCGAGAATGATGGAAAAACGGTCGCCTTCATAGCCAAGGAACTTTATGGCTCCTATCTCGTCATTTGGTATTAAACCGGGTGGGTCAAAGGCAACGTGATCGACGCCTTCGAACACCAGAAAGCCATCTTGCACATCCTCGGCCGAATAGAAGTTCCATCTCTCGGATCGCTTTCGAGAGATCAAATCTATCTGGATCTTGACCTCATTTTTTAATCCGTCCAGCACGACAGCGTTGCAGCCGCGATCCCCCAGATAAAGTGTTTTAAAAAATTCGTCCGGCTTCATTTCACTTCCTTATCGGCCAATGCGCATCGGGGCTGTTCCAGGGCACTATGTTGCCGTCGAGATCAAGCGCGGGACCTTGCCTGTTTCGGCCGCTGCCCGTCCCCATGAGATGTCCATGCCCATGCGGTGTCGGATCATCAGGGTGCCCCTGCGGATTCAGTCTCTGATAGTTTGATCCATTCGGATAGAGGGTGTGCGTGTCAACCGGATTTGCGCCAGGAACAGTGCGGCCTCCCAGAGGCTCGAACATGATATTGCCTCTGCTGTCGCCAATGAAACGCTGGATCGGCCAGCCTGTACGACGATCGATGAGGTAAGCTCTTTGAAGCTCTTCCAACCGCTGCTGCAAGCTATCTCTCGCCTGCACAGAGTAGGAGCCGCCGGCGCGTTCCAGAAACGTCTCGTTTGGATTGAGCCGCTTTATCTCGCGCATCAGACGGCCGATCTGAAGCCCCATCATTTCCTGAACAGGGTCTCTCGGCTGCGCACCGCGCCGCGTCGGCGGCCGAGCCTGGGCATACTCTGCTCCAGTCCAGCCGTCACTTCCGCCGCGCTGGCCTCGGCGCGGCAGCCAGCTGTTCGCCTCCTCGCCAAAATCTCGAAGCTCCAGCGTGCCACCAAGCCCGATCGGCGCTTCATAAAAATCGTCGAAATTGCTAATGCGTCTCATCCCGGCATCCCTCCGATATGCGCTGTCGTCAGCGCCGTGCCGCCGGCCATTTCGGCCAGGTTCTGTTCGCGTTTCAGGTTGAGTTCGGCGTCGATCTGGTAGCGTTTGAGCGCGCCGTTCTGCTGGATCTCCGCAAGCTTCAGCTCGCGCTCATCTCCAGCTTGCGCCTGGCGTTTTCGCCGTCCATGCGCGCCTTCTCGTTCGCCAGCTGCATCTGCATCTGCAGTTGCTGCATGGCTGCGTCAGGCTGCTGCTGCGGCTGCGCCGCCTGCATCCGCCGCTGGATGTCCTCGGGAGTCGGCTTGGTGAAATAGAGGTCGGGCGATTTCAGCCCCGCCGCCTCCACTCCACCGTCTTGGCAATGCCGTTGTAGAGGTTGTCGGGCGAGACGTAGGGTTTGTCGGGCCCGAGCGTCGCTACAGCGCCGCGCGTCTTATAGACGCTCAAGGTCGCTGTAACGCTTTGAAGTGCTGGATGTTTTTGTCCTTAGATCCGCTGGGATTTAAGGAAACATGCAGTAGCCGTTTTTCCTGCAATTGCTGGATCAGCCGGAGCATCAGCATGTCGCGCTCGCGCGTTCCCGCGTCCACTGTTCGCGCAAACGGCCAAGCCTAGTCCCTGATCCGCGCACCTTCCTCGCCCGGCTTCTCGATCGCCACGGCTTTCGCTCGAATCGTCGTGCGAACGGTCGTGTATTTTGAGTCTTCATCACCGTGAGTAAGCTCGATCACCACAGTGAAGCGGTCGTCCTTGTAACCAAGGAATTCGATTTCACCGATGGCGTCGTTCGGGATCAAACCGGGTGGATCAAAGGAGACGTGATCGACGCCTTCAAACACGAGGAAGCCGTCATCAACGTCCTCATCCGTGTAGTAATCCCAGTGTTCTCCCCGGACCCGCGAAATGGAGTCGATCTGAATTTTCACCTCATCCTTCCAGCCATCAAGCACGATTGCCTTGCAGGCGCGATCACCCAGATAAATGCTCGTCAAGAATTCGTTCGGCTTCATCATTCTCATCTCATTGGCCAATGAGCATCGGGGCTGTTCCAGGCGCCTTGGCAATTCTTCTGACGGGAAGATCGAGGGCTATATAGGTCAGCAGAAACACGAAGGTCTGGGGCCCAAGAAGGCCAAAGATGACCACAATTTCGATTGTTTCAAAAAGAAGATTGACACTGTGCAGACCGTCGACAACGACGAAGTACCCGAGTGGCACGATCATCAAAACGACAGCTGCCAAGACGATATACAGAAGCCGTTTCCACAAGCGCCGGGCCGGAAGCGGCACGAAGGCGAATAGGTAGAGCGACGAAAACAGCAGGGCCGTGGTGAAGTCCAAATGGCGACCAAAGAACCAAGTAACAGTTGCCAGCATGGCGCCATAGTTCAACAAAACGCGGATCGTATTAACAACCATGTAGCGCATGACATACCTAGAAGTGACGTGTCGATCTTGCCGGGCTAAACTCTGGGAAGCACGTCGCCCTTTGCGTGGAAGCAAACTGTGGCATATCCACGTCCTCTACGCGAGTCGGCGGTAAAGACCCCCTCTGATTGCGCTAGGCTAGCACCCCGGTTTCATTTGCTCGCGCCCAGGCGGTTTTTCTTCGCCAGCAAGTGCCGAAGGCCCTGAACATCATTGGCTTCGCCCACGTGTTTATCCAAACTGCGCAACTGATTGTCGAGCTTGGCTGGCCACCAAGTCTCCTCGACCTCACCGAATGGTCCGATACCGCTGATCGCCTCGGTCACATTTTTCGTACACGTGAGAAATCCCCCGCCACCAATGTCGTCGATCCTCTTCTTAATCTCCGCTTCCTGCTCGGGCGTCGTGTTGAATTTGCGGACCGTTACATCCGGTCCGTCAGTCAACTGAAACCGCAAATAATCTTCGGGAGAGAATTCCGATCCGTAGAGAGCACGCCCGCTGCCCATCTCTCTATGCGTGTAATTGCCGGCAGGATCCCAGAGGACGGGGTCGTCGCCGTCGATGAAGACGCCAGTGTGCGTATTGTCGCCGAGGACGCTTGGATTGGTATTGGACATGACATAGGTCGCAGCCACCTCCACACCCTTGTCACTCCCGCGCTCCGTGCCCCATTTCGGCAATCGGCTGTTGGCCTCCTCGCCGAAGTCACGCAGTTCAAGCGCCGTCGTCGACCTTTGGCCTGTTTCGTACACATCGTCATCCGGCTCGACGCCAAAGGCGTCATAACCCCGCTTGTTGATTCTGATCATCCCGGCATCCCTCCAATATGCGCTGTACTCAGCGCCGCTCCGCCGGCCATTTCGGCCAGGTTCTGCTCGCGTTTCAGGTTGAGTTCGGCGTCGATCTGGTAGCGTTTGAGCGCGCCGTTCTGCTGGATCTCCGCAAGCTTCAGCTCGCGCTCCATCTCCAGCTTGCGCCTGGCGTTTTCGCCGTCCATGCGCGCCTTCTCGTTCGCCAGCTGCATCCGCATCTGCAGTTGCTGCATGGCTGCGTCAGGCAGTTGCTGCGGCTGCGCCGCCTGCATCCGCTTCTGGATGTCCTCGGGCGTCGGCTTGGTGAAATAGAGGTCGGGCGATTTCAGCCCCGCCGCCTCCACGGTCTTGGCGATGCCGTCGTCGATGGTTACGCGACCGCCGGACAAAACCGTCGCACAAGACGGCTTTCCAGGAACACATAGGTGAGTACGAAGACCAGGTAGTTGGGGCTGATCCAGCTATGCCGGGAATACAGAAACAGGCCCCGCACAAACGACTCGCTGTCAAAAGTGCCATCAGCCACGAATGTCCAATGGAACGCGCGCGCAGCGGTCGTCAAAAGCATGAAGACGGTGATCAGGAAGACACGGTTGCGAAGCGAGACTGTGTGAAGCGGGACGAATGCCACAAGAAAATAGGTCGTGGCATAGGGTGCCATATACCACTGGAAGAAACGCCCATAGAGTAGTTTCGCAACAAGCAGCATAACCGCATAGCAAACGAGAACGCGGACGGTATTCCATAGCGTGTATTGCATTGGTTCTCGGATCTGCTGTTGCGTAGGTGAACGTTGAGGCCAGCGATTTCTACTCTAGAGATTGCGGCGATTTTGCGCCACCCTGAGTTTAAGGCGGGGATTTACGGCTTCCTCAGCACGCGGCGCAAGCTTTCCAAGTCGGTGGCCTCTCCCACATGCCTGTTCAGACCGCGCAACTGCCGATCCAGGACAACCGGCCAGTCGGTCTTCTCCACCCCGCGAAAAGGACCAACGCCGCTGACTGCCTCGCTCACAGAAGTCGTGCAACCCGCCCATCCCCCGCTGCCAATCTCGTCCGCGCGCCGGATGATCTCAGCCTCCTCTTCGGGCGTCGTTGCAAATTTGCGCACGGTCACATTGGGGCCATCACGAAGCTGATACAGCAGATAGTCCTCAGGAGACACTTCCGGTCCATATAGAGCCCGCCCGCTGCCTATTTCTCTGCTCATGTAAGAACCTGACGGATCGTAGAGGAAACGCCCTTCAGGATCGCCATTGTCGGGGATGATAAAAAGCCCACTGTGCATGTTGTTGCCAAGCAGAGCTTGAATAGGCCAACCCGTCGGATTCGTATTGGACATGACATAGGTCGCAGCCACCTCCACGCCCTTGTCGCGCCCGTGTCCCGCCCCCCGGTTCGGCAATCGGCTGTTGGCCTCCTCGCCGAAATCCCGCAGTTCCAGCGCCGTCGTCGACCTTGGGCCTGTTTCGTACAGATCGTCATCCGGCTTGCCGCCAAAGGCGACGGAACCCCGCTTGTTAATTCTGATCATCCCGGCATCCCTCCTATATGCGCTGTGGTGAGCGCCGTGCCGCCGGCCATTTCGGCCAGGTTCTGCTCGCGTTTCAGGTTGAGTTCGGCGTCGATCTGGTAGCGTTTGAGCGCGCCGTTCTGCTGGATCTCCGCAAGCTTCAGCTCGCGCTCCATCTCCAGCTTGCGCCTGGCGTTTTCGCCGTCCATGCGCGCCTTCTCGTTCGCCAGTTGCATCTGCATCTGCAGTTGCTGCATGGCTGCATCCGGCTGTTGCTGCGGCTGCGCCGCCTGCATCCGCTTCTGGATGTCCTCGGGCGTCGGCTTGGTGAAATAGAGGTCGGGCGATTTCAGCCCCGCCGCCTCCACCGTCTTGGCAATGCCGTTGTAGAGATTGTCGGGCGAGACGTAAGGATTGTCGGGCCCGAGCGTCGTCAGCAGCTTTTCCTGCAATTGCTGGATCATCTGGATCATCAGCATGTCGCGCTCGCGCGTTCCCGCACCGAGCCCGGTGTTGACGGTCGCATCCATGCCGGCGTTCCAGTGGCGCGGGTCGAAGGTCACCCATTTGCCGCGCAGACGCACTGCCCGCGGCCGGTCCTGGTGCCTGATCGTGAGCCCGAGCAGCCCCTTGAACACGCGTCGCAGCCCTTGCGCAAAGGTGCGCACCATCAGCTCCGTCTGGCCGATGCCCGCCTGTTCGACGAGTGCGGTCGCCTTTGCCGTCATGTTCTGCAGCGCATCCGGCGCCATGCCGCTCGAAGCATCGGAAATCCCGGTACGATCGGTCGCCTCCTGGTCGAGATAGCCGAGCATGGAAAAGGATTCGCGCGCCACGAAGGGCACCGCCGTATAGCCGACGGCGCCGCGCACATCGACGCCCTGGCCGACGCGGATCGGCTGGCCGAACTTCGGGTTCAGCACCGATTCCGGGTTCTGGATAACCCCTTCCTGCACGATCGGCTGCTGGTTGTTCTGCCAGTAGAGATTGTCGAGCGTCTGGCGCAGAAGCACGGTCTTTACCCGCTGGATCTCCGCCATGTCGTCGGTGATCGCGTTGCCCTCGCGCTGGTGCGGCCGCCGCTCGGTGATGAGATCGGCAAAGGGCACCTCGTCCCATTCGGCGTCTTCGAGCAGGTTGTCGGCCCCGGTGCCGCCGGCAAAGACCAGGCGGCGGAGTTCCGCAATGCCGTCGTCGTCGGCATCCACCTTCACATAGAGCTCGTAGTAGTCGACCTCCTGCAGCGCCTTTGCCGTCTCCTCGCCGTCGCCGAAGATGCCGCGACGGCGGGCAAATTCCTCGTCCTCGCCGTCGGCATCGCCGGCAATAGCAAAGCCTTCGACCAGTTCACGGTCATAGCCCATGGCGATGAGATCGGAGCGCCGCATCCGCCGCTTGATGCCCGCAATCGGGCTGTCGTCGATCGAGATCGCATCCGGATGAACGAGGAATTCCTCGAGCGGCACGGCGGCAAGCCTGGTCGCACCGCGCTCGGCGGTGCGGCGGATCTTCACCGCAAAGACCGGCTGCTCGACAGGTCCGGTCGGCAGCTCGATCCGTTCGACCGATTGCGCCTGTTCCAGCACCTCGACCGTGTCGTCGGCGATGAGCTGCACCAGGGCGGCCTCATCGAGCCCGCTATGGGTCGAAACCTCGACGCTCTTTCTCTTCTCGTACCACCAGCGGATCACGCCGTTGCCGAGCTTCAGCGCGTCGTGGGCTGCGTCCTGCACGGCGTCATAGCCGTCGCTTTCGGGAAAGACGATGTAGTTGATGTAGTCGGTCGCCTGCTCGGCGCCCGCCTCGTCGCCCTGGTTGACCGGCTGGTATTCCACCACCTTGTCATTGCCGAGCACGGTGCGGATCAACGACGGCAGCACCTTCTTCACCGCCGCCCGCACGTCACGCGAAACCACCTTGGAGCGGTTCGCTTCCGCCGGCACGTCGGCCATCACGCCGTCATAATATTCCATTGCGCGCACGCGCGCGGCCGAAAGCTGGTCGCGATAATCCTCGCAATCCCTGACGAGCTGGCTCACGAGCTCCGTCAGTTCCGGTTTCGTCATCGCTGCCATCTGGAGAACCTTCCGATCGGTAAAGGCCCAGGCGGCTTTATCAGCAGCGCCCGGGCACAGCGCTTCACCATCAGCGCGTCGCGGCCGATGGTGAGACGTCACGTTGTTTTTGCTTGTGAAATCAGCTGATCTGGATCGTGCCGATCTTGTAGCGCACGCCCTCATCGGCGGTGATGACGACCGCGCTGTTGCCGAGGATCGTCTTGTAGTTCTGATCCTGGGAGTTCGGATCGAACACGCTGATATAGTGGTTGCTGTGATATTCGTTCATGGCGCCGCCGCCGGCGAGGCTCACCATGCGACGCCCGTTGCCCTCGAATTGCGGATTGGCGAGCGTATCCGACACGCAGTAGCAGAAGCCAGGCGCCTGCAGGCCGGTGTAGCCGAACAGAACCCATTTCTGTGTGGGCACGTGGTAGCGGATGCTCTGGGCCATGCGGCCGTTCTGGTCATACATGGTGTAGGGGTTGTAGCCCGCCACCTTGAAGAAGATCTTCGGCTGCTGCGGCGCGATGTTGCCCTGGTAGTATTGGTGGTTCACCGTCTCCCACTGGTTGGCGTTGTTGTAGAACTGCCAGCCGACCGACGCGTCGAGGTTCGACGTTCGGATGATGGTGAAGCCGTTGTCAAGCAGCGTGGTGTTGCCCGGCAGATTGCGGACCTCGATGAAGGCATAATAGTAGTTGCCCTCCTGCACGATGTTCGACGGATGCAGGAAGCCATAGGCCGTGTCGATGGACTGGTAGGACCATGGTTCGGGGATCAGCACGCAGCGCACATTGTGATGGTTCTGGCCGAAATCCCCGGGATTGGGGACTGTCCAGGCCTGACCGTCATTGGTCGAGCGCACATAGCCGATGCCGTTGACCCAGCGGGTATTGAAGCCGTGGGCGTGGGAATTGAAGCCTTTGACCCCGCCGATCGTCGTCGACGATTGATAGAATTCGTGGTGGGTCAGGCCGACGACCAGAGAGCCGCGCGCGAACGGTGACACGACCCAGTGGCGGTTGGCATAGTGCCCTTCAACGGTGTCGCGCGGCGAGTTCCAGTGCCGGCCGGCATTCCAGTTGGTCCAGGTGTGGCCGTTGTGCCAATCGGAGAGGACGTTGTAGCGATACCCTTCGGAATGGCCGGTGATGAAGGTCGGCGTTCCATTGGCGTCGCGCCACGGATGCAAGGGTCCGTCCACCCACAGGCCATAGGGCGTGTTGCCGCCGACATAGCCGTGCCACTGGTTCGTGCTGAAATCCATGCACGTCGTGTTGCCCGACGTGGTAACAACGCTGGTAACCATTGAATTCTCCTGACGTTGAATGCGGAAGTGCACCGGGTCCATCCGCGGAGCCGGGATCTTGTGCCAAAGCGACCGGCCCTCATGTGCCGAGGCGTGGGAACAGGGTCTGCGGTGGGCCGATCAGAGAACCTTCCGATCGGTAAAAGCCCAGGCGGCGCTGTCCGCCTTCATCCGGGCAAAGCGTTTCATCATCAGCGCGTAGCGGCTCGCCGAAATCACGTCGTCGCGTTCCTTGACGATCCGGCCGTCCTTGCGGTGGTAGAGCCTGAATTCCTCGAACCATTCGCCGGCGGTGGAAAACACCTTGAAGCGCCCGGTCTGCATGCGTTGCAGCATGTCGGAGATGCCGGCCTCGACGCCGTTGCTGCCGTCATCGAAGGTCGCCCGCTCGGGCAGCATCACGAGCCCCTGCCAGCGATATTGCGCCGCCAGCTGCTCGCCCGAGCCCTTGTCGTGCTGCAACCCGTCATGCGGCCAGGCCCAGGGCAGCCAGGGCCCCCAGGGCTTCAGGCTTGCGGCATGGATGATCGGCGTCGCCTGGCGCTCGCGGTAGCAGCGGGTCACGTAGAAGACGTCCGCATCGCGATCCCAGGCGCAGAGCACTGCCGCAAAGGGGTGGTCCCAGCCGAAATCGAGCCCGCCGATCTGCACCCAGTGGCGCGGGATCTCGAAGGGCTCGACCCGGATCTGCTCCTCCGTCACCGGGAAGATCCGGCCGGAACCGAGCGTCGGCACGCCCTTCGTGCGCGCTTCCTTCTCGTGCGCCGGGTAGCTCGCGATGATCTTCGCGCGTTCCTCCGGTGAATAATGTTCGGCATCGTCGATCGTCATCGTCACCACGGTCCGGTCCTCGGAGGGTTCCAGCAGATAGCGGCTGACGACCGAGCTCATGCCCTTGAGTGGCGTAAACGTCACGGCGACCGAGCCGCCCGTCGCATTGGTGCGGGTGATGCCCTCGAAATAGACGTCTTCCGGCGGCTCCTCGTCGAACCAGACATAGTCCACCGTGTTGGCCTGCCATTTCGCCCGGCCCTGTTCATAAGCCTTCAAGAGCAGCGTCGAGGTACCGCCCGAAGCGCGACGCACCGTGACGCTGTCGAGCGCACCGGAAGCGCTCGATCGTCGTGTCCAGCCGGCAAGCGCCGATTTCGGCAGATAGCCCGTGCCCCACTCCTCTTCGCTCATTGGCGGGCCGACGAGCAGCCGCTGCACGCCATCGCGTGTCAGCTCGTGCGATTCCGAGCCGCCGATCATCGTGATCGGCCGGTCGAACCGTCGGCCCGCCCACCAATGAGGATAGTCGCCTGTCAGGTGCATTGCCGCTTCCGCGGCCCCCGCCAGCGTCTTGCCGAGCTGGTTGCCGGCCATGAACAGCCGCTCGCGAAAGCGCGCGCCTGCCGCGTGAAACTCGGTCTGCTTCGCATAGGGACGGTAGTAGGAGAGCCTATTCGTTTTCTGCCGCCGCCCGATCTCCATCGCCAGTTCCATCCGCTCCCGAAGCAGCGAGGAAAGGCCTGATGGTCTGGTCGAGCTTGCGGATCCGCTCGAGGAGTTGTTCATCCGTCATCTCGCCCATCTGGTTTGGATTGATCGCCACGTCCTTCGGCATCAGCGCCGCTATCGTCTTCAGGAAGTCGTTTGGGCTCTTCTCGATCAGCGCATGGATCGCGGCCGCACCTCGGGCTTCCCAGGCCGAAAGCATGTCTTCGAGAAAAAGCTCGCCGAGCTTGCTGCGCACTGCCTTGCGCGTGCGGGGCCGGGGGATTGTCGTCCCTTGACCGCTTCTCGGCAGAAAGCGCCCGGTCTTCGGGTCCTTGGCAGGTTTCACTGTCATGGGATTTGCTCCAGCGCGTGGGCACGAGGCAAATGCTCCTGCTGCGCAAATTGGATCGGCGGCCGTGACGGCGCGGCGCGCCTTAACCGCCGAACGGCGCCTCGGCATCCGTGACCGCCAGACCGGCGGGCAGGCAGCAAGCGTGACTGCCGATCACAGAAAAAGCTGGGTGTCACGCCCGATGTCACGCCTGCAACCTTGACTTCAGGTTGCATTCAGTCATCAATACCGCTTACCGGGTTGCTCCGTATCGGGTGCGTCTGGCGCAATGCATCGCAAGCGCTCCTGCTTCACCGGCAGTGGCCAGGGAAAAGCCAAATTAGTTCAAGATTTTGAGTAGTTTTCCAGCCTAGCAGTCCAGCCGCGGGAACCATGCAATGAATGCAACAGGTGCCAGATGATCCGCAACACGTTCGTGAAGTTGAAGACCATTTTCACCCCGCGGCCGTCCGCCACGAATATCTCGCCCAGGTTGCTTGAATTAGCCACTTCCGGGAACGTCGACGCCCAGGCGAAGCTCGCCGAAATCTATTTCAATGATGGCGGCGAGGAGCACTACGCCGCATCGCTACACTGGAACCGACAGGCGGCTCGCCAGGGTCATCCGGCCGCCCAGGCGCGCCTGGTCACGATCTATCAAAGGGGGCTTGGCGTCGAGCGCGACCCGAAGGAAGCCTCGCGCTGGCTGCGCAGCATCGGGCAGCCGCGCCCGCGCAGCGAGCCCGCTCGCGCCGTCTCCAGCAAGGTCGCCAAGCAAGAGGCATAGCGGGACATCGTCCCTCGTCTTCCTCACGGCGAACGGCGCGGAATGACCGCAAGCGCCGATCGGAGATGGTCCGAAGGGAGCGTCAGGCGTCCGCCTCCCCACATCTGCCCACGCCTGCCAAATGCTGGAATCAAAAAGGCCGCTTCAATGACGAAACGGCCAGCATGGAATATGCTTAGCCCGCTTCCCGTCGCTTGGCAAGCCCCTTCGCCAAAATTTGTTTCCGTTTTGTTCGATTTCTCCCGGCTGCCCGATCGCGTCTTCCGCCCTCCTCTCCAGCCCATGCGCTCGATCGGTGATATAATCGCAAACGCCGTGCAAAGCCGCTTGCGCCGTCGGCCCGTGTCGGGGGCTGCGGCCTCGCGGCGGCAGCAGGGTTGATCCGTTTCGATGAGGCGGCGGCCAGGGGCCGCTCCCCCGACCACGGGAGGTTCCCATGACACGACGATGCCTGATCGCCGCCGTTTGCGTAGCGCTTCTTGCGGCTGCCGGCTGCACCACCGACCAGGCGAGCCGCACCAGCGCCCCGGCTCCAAGCCCCAGCTACCAGGGCATGCAAGGGGGCCAAGGCATGAGCCAGGGCGGAGGCTCGGGCGGCTATTGACGTAGCCCATGGCCCCGCAGCGTGAAACCGGCGCCGCTCAGCTCTGGTTCAGCTCACCGGCGGCGGAGAGCCGCCCTCTGCGAAAGCTTCGGCCGAACACGCATCGCATCGGCGCCAATCGGATTGAACATTTCGGGCCGACGCGCGTTGAGTAACCATGACGCGCATTCTCGGTGCCGCGCCATTTGTTTGCGCGCATTCTGTGTTAAGCTTCCCTTCGGGAGGAAAATGCCATGGAGAATTTCTTCGCACTCGCCGCCATCGTCGTCGGCTCCGCCATATTGGGGCTGGCGCTCGCCTACGGCTTCCGCCGCAAGGACGCGCACCGTCCTCCCGAACATGACGACGCCCGGCTGAAGTTCTAGAGCGCGAGGTTCTTCAGCAACACAGCGCTTGATGTGAGCCTTGCGTCGCGCCGTCTGTGCGCGGAGGGCATGCCATCCTTCGCTTTTGCAATCTCCGCGAGAATCATTCAGACGTTACCGAACGTCATTCTTGCCAGAGCCCCCATGAAATCCCTCACCCGCCTGCTTGTCGCTGGCCTCATCGCCGCACTGCCGCTGCATGCTGCAGCCGAGCCGTCCTCGACGAACTAAGTGGGACAGCCAGGTCAGGAAGCTTTTCATGAAGAATCTCGCGGCTCCAAAAGAAAACAGGCCCGGGGAATGGCTGGTCGTCGTTGAAATCGTCGTTCGACGGGACGGTCGCGTCCGCAGGTCGTCGATCCGACAATCGTCGGGATTTGCGGCAGCAGACGCGGCCGCCATGTTGATGCTTAAGAAAACAGCACGGCTGCCGGCCTTCACGCCCGACATGAATGGCTCAGAGCGGAAGCTCACCATGCCCGTCATGTTCGTGAGCAAGGGATCGGCCGCGGGTCGCTAGAGCATGCGCACAAGTGCGCAGCGGCTTTTGCGATTACGACATGGCCGAGGGATCGTGACGCGCCGCCCTGGCGTCGCCACCGAATGGGCGAAGGCAGCTTCGTTTCCGGTCCTTGTTCGCTCTCTGCTCCTTCCACCGGAACCTTTCTCCTCCCCTCGCCTTACTCCATGGACATGCGCAATCCAAGGAGATGCGAGGATGAGCAAGGCGAACCCCAAATCACGTGATATCAGGCAGAAACCGGAAGACATGCCGCAACCGGCCGAACCGACCGTCGCACCCATCGGCAAGATCCCGCGCTTGCCGGCCGACCAGGTGCCGCAGGGCGATGACCTGCCGTTGGGAGGTCTGGGCCGCGTGCCGCCGGTTCCGAGCCGCGATGAGGCGAATGTGAGCCCGGACGACGCCCTGCCCGAAGACAGCGAGGAAAAGATCCTCGACGACGACCCGGGGCGCGAAAAGACCGCTTCGACGAGGCACTCCCGAAGAGCAGCCGCTAAGTCATTGCGCGCAAAACTGCGCAGCGGCCTGTGACAACGCCCTTCAGAAACCTAAGCGGTTTGACCCGCTTGCAGGCGCCAAACGAAAAGCCCGCCGATCAGGGCGACCGGCGGGCTTCTTCAAGCAAAGCGCCTTGCTCAGAAATAGGGCGAATAGCACTGCTGGCGCGGGCCGCCATAGGGCTGGAAGCTGTTGTCATAGGCGCGGTAGGAGCGGTAGCGCGAATAGCACCAGTCGGCGTGGCGCGGGTTGACGCCGGTCTCGTAGCGACGCGCTGGCGGAGCGGCGATCGCGCCGCCGATGATGACACCGGTGCCGAAGGCCGCAAGCGGGTACCACCAGCCGTCATTGTGGCGGCGATAGCCGTAGCGTTCGTAGCGATAACCGCGGTGGCCGTTATAGTAGCCATAGCGGTGGCCGCCGTCCCAACCAGGGCGCGGTCGATAGCCGCCATGCCAGCCTGGCCGCGGGCGGTAGCCGCCGTCCCAACCGGGGCGCGGGCGATAGCTGCCGTGCCAGCCCGGCGGACGCCGGCGATAGTGGCCGCCGTTCCATTCCCGGTGCTGCACCAGTTCGACGTCGCTCTTCTGCACCCGCTCGATGGCAACCGCCGGCACGGCATTCGCCGGCGTGATGCCCGAAAGAGCCGTAACCGCCGCCATTACGACGATGGCAATCTTCTTCATCTCATCACCTGTCCGTTTGGAAACAGGCGCCAGTTTCGCGGAATGACGTGAACCCACAATGAATGCGATATGCCTAATATGATATGCAACCTGAAGGCGGCATCCGGGTCCGAGTTTCCGTCCCCTATCCGCGCAGTTTCAGCGCATGCGCGATCAGCGTCTCCACCACTTGCTCATAGGCAATGCCGTCGGCGGCAAGCGCCTTGGCGTACATGCTGATATTGGTGAAGCCGGGAATGGTGTTGATCTCGTTGATGATCAGGCTTCCGTCGGCGCGCAGGAAGAAATCCACCCGCGCCATCCCCGCGCAGGCAAGCGCCCGGAAGGCCCGCGCGGCCATCTCCTTGGCCGCAGTGATCACCTCGTCGGAGAGATCGGCCGGCGCCTGCACGATCGCGCCGCCGGCATCGACATACTTTGCGTCGTAGCTGTAGAAGCCATGGCTTTCGGCCGGAATGATCTCGCCTGGCCGCGATACGGTGAGCCGGCCTTCGGCATCCTCCAGCACCGAGCATTCGATCTCCCGCGCCCGGACGAACTCCTCGATCAGCACCTTGTCGTCGTGCCGGAATGCCTCGTCGAGCGCGGCTTGAAGCGCGTCCAGGCTGTTGACGCGGCTGACGCCGACGGACGATCCCTGCCGCGCCGGCTTGACGAAAAGCGGCAGCCCCAGCGTTTCGAGCAGGGCTTCGGCCGGTTGTGCATCGCCTTCATGAACGGCGATTGCCCGCGCGACCGGGATTCCCTCGGCCACCAGCAGGCGCTTGGCCAGCGCCTTGTCCATCGCCGCCGCCGAGGCCGCGACGCCGCAGCCGACATAGGCGACATCCGCCGTCTCGGCATAGCCCTGCACGGTCCCGTCTTCGCCGAAGGGCCCGTGCAGGACCGGAAAGATGAGATCGATCGCCGGCAGCAGCCCTTGGCGGCCATCGGCGGCGATGGTAACCGCCTGCCCCTTGCCGCCTGGGATGAGCGCCACTTGCGTTCCCGAAGCGGGGATCGCCTGCGGCAGCGCGCCGTCTTCGAGATCGACGAGCAGCCAGCGGCCGTCCTTGGTGATCCCGATCGGCACGATCTCGTAGCGGGCGCGGTCGAGCGCCCCGACGACGTTGCGCGCCGACATCAGCGAAACCTCGTGCTCCGCCGACCGGCCACCGAACAGCACGGCAATGCGCAACTTCCTCGTCATGATCGTTTTCCCTCCAGAATCATGGTGCAGGATCCGCAACCAAGCGGTCGAAGATGGCAAGAAGAGGTCAAAAGGCCCGCCAGGCGCCGGAAAGGGAATATCCGCCCCAGCGGTCGGGCCGCCGCTTGAAATTACAGAGACGGCATACAATTGATGCGCGAACGCTCGTTTGAAGGAAAAGCTGCCATGGCCGAAATCCTCGTGTTCCACCATGCCCAGGGACTGACCCCCGGCATGCACGCCTTTGCCGATGACCTGCGCGCTGCCGGGCATGTCGTGCACCTGCCCGATCTTTTCGAGGGGCGCACCTTCACGAGCATCGAAGAGGGCCTTGCCTTCATCGAGGCGACCGGCTTCGAAGCGATGCGCGAGCGCGGCGTGCGCCTCGCCGAAGCGCTTCCGGAAGATCTCGTCTATGCCGGCTTCTCCTTCGGCGTCCTGCCGGCACAAAAGCTCGCCCAGACCCGCCCCGGCGCCCGCGGCGCCCTGCTCTTTTATTCCTGCATACCGATCAGCGGCCAATGGGCCTTCGGCCCCTGGCCTGAAGGCGTTCCGGTGCAGGTCCACGGCATGGACAACGACCCGGTCTTCGTCGGCGAAGGCGATATCGACGCCGCGCGCGAACTCGTGGAGAAGGCCGACGATGCCGAACTCTTCCTCTACCCGGGCGACCAGCACTATTTCGCCGACAGTTCGCTGCCGTCCTATGATGCCGCGGCAACGGCGCTTCTGACCAAACGGGTGCTTGCCTTCCTCGAGCGCGTCTGAACCCTCGCCGGGCGGCACCAGCCATCCGTGGGCCCATCAGATCGGCGACGATTAGTCATGCTCTCATCCGCAGATTGGCTGCGCATCTCCGACATTCATCGCAGGCCCCACTGTTGAGGTTGCTCTTTTCGCCCCACCTGTTCGTATTATTTCCAATATTCCTGGTGATCTCCACTATGTACGAAGATCACCCCAATAGTTTGAATTTTGAAATAAAACCATTTGAATTACATTACTTCTGAAAATTCTACTATCTTACTTTCGCCACAACGTTGACACTGCCGCGCAGATATTTTCTAAATGGCGAAAAGCGCAACAATATCTTTCGAAATTACTCGCCACCCACGGATGCCTCCTTTGAACAAGCCTTTGCCAACAACCATTCACCGGCTGGACCTGTACCGGTTCGCCGCGCCCAACCTGTTGCGTCCGGGCCATGCGGCGCCCTGCGGAGCCTGGCGTTCTAGCGAGCTTTCCCCGACCGGTCTTGTGGCGGTGAAGCCATGAAGCTGAAGACGCTGATCATCGGCGGTTCCAACACCGTCATGCAGCCCGGCTATTTGCCCTCGCTGCTTTCCACCATGGCGCGGCGCGGCATCGAGCTCGACATTGTCGCGGATCTCGCGGTCGGTGGCACGACCAGCGCCTTCGGGCTCTACCAGCTCAAGATACGCGAGCAGGAGCTTGCCGAGTGCGACCTGCTTGTCATCGAATATGCGCTGAACGACGCTTTCGTCTACGGCGACGAGCGCCGCCCGTTCCGGCATTGGGCACGGTTCTACGAGGGCATCATCCGCTTTGCCCGCGAGCACAATCCGAACCTGAAGATCGCGACCCTCGTTTTCGGCGCCCGCAACGGTTCGTTCCTGACGGCCGTCCCCTCGATCGATGCCGGCATCAACTACATCTCGCAATGGTACGGGACGATCTGCGTCGACGTCTCCCGGCTGCTGATGCAGCGCTTCGGGCGTGACGTGGTTGGCCATGCGAGCTTTTACTCCGATCAGGGCCATTATGCCCGGCCGGTGGCAACGACCATCGTCGCCAATCTGATTGCGGATGAACTGGAGCCGGCCCTTGCAGCCGCGCATCGCCCGGCGGCGCTGCCGCCGGCCGTCGATCCCGAACATTTCGCCGGCGCCCGCGCGCTCGATGGTGTCTGGCTCGCCAAGCGGCTCGGCCGGCCGGTCGTTGAGTACAGCAACCGCCGCTTCTCGGTGGCGGCGGTCGATCTCGGGCGGGACAAGCTGCGCTTCGAGGTCGAAAAGGGAATGCTGCTCGCCCTGAACTATGTCTGTGAGCCGCGCACCCCGGCGCTCGATATCCGGATGGGCGACGACATGCACCGGGCAGCCCTGCTCAAGGGCGGCGTTCGCGACGGCGTCTACAAGTTCCTGGTCTCGATGCTGAGCTTCGAGTTCCTCTATGGAACGACGCTTCTCGACATGCAGCAGACCCGTTCGCTGGTTCTGTCTGCAGGCGCGGAGGCGGCCGAACACAAGCTGCATGTGCCGCGGGACAGCATCCGGCACGATGCGTTCCCGGCCGAACCGGCGCTGCCGGTCGCCGGCGTTCTCTTCACCGGCAACCTCAAGGCCTGCGCCATCGAGAAGGCTGACGCCGGCCCGCCTGCGGAACAACCCGTGGCCGCGGAGCAGGAGCTTGCCGCACAGGGCGCTTGAGACGCCTCTCTGCTTCGTCACGGCTACGACAGCGGTCGCATCGGCGAAGGCGACCGCCTGTCCGCACGCGACCTGCTTACGACCCCGCGCACTTCCCGGCGATCCGCCATCGGGCACCGCCTGACGGACCGCGACGCCCGCATTGTCCGCGAGCAAAACCCGATACGGCCGTGACCGCGCTAAACGTTGTCGAGACGTGCCAGGCGGCCGAGGTAACCGCCGTGATGGCGCGCTCCGTATTCGCGTCTGCTGAACCCCCTGCTTTCCATGACGGCCATCGCGATCGCGTCGCTGACGGCCAGCATCACGGCAATGCTGGACGTGGGCGTCATGCCGATCGGGCATCCCGTCTCCTCGACGTCTCCCATGTTGACGATGATGTCGCAGCAATCGCGAAGGGATGAGTCCGGATGGGATGTCACGCCGATGTGCCTCGTCACGCCGAGGTGACTGGAAAGTTCGATAATCTCCAGCACTTCGCGTGATTTGCCGCTGGTCGAAAATGCGATCATCACGTCGTTTCGGCCAACGATGCCCAGGTCGCCATGGGCCGCCTCTGCCGGATGCAGGTAGACCGCAGGCGTACCAGTGGAACACAGCGTGGCCGCAAACTTCTTGGCTATGTGCCCGGCCTTGCCGATGCCGGTGGTGAGAATTTTCCCTTGGCATTCCAGGATGACGCGCGCCGCCTCCTCGAAATGCTCATCGACTTCCACGGCAAGAATGGCCGCAGCTTCCGCCTCGAGCACCTTCCGCATCCGCTGTCTTATATCCAATGACATGGCCTCTCTCGCAAAAACGACTGTGGGAACTGCAAAGACTGCGCCAAGCTGCCATACAACCCTTCCTCGCAAAAGGCCGCAGCCACGCCGTTCCGGCAGGCCCCCTCGCCTTGTGCGGTCCCGCGCCTCGATCGACCGTCTCCTCCGGCGACGTCGAGGCCTCGGGATCGCGGCCACACTGGCGTCCTGACTGGATCGTCCTCATGTCGCCGCCGATGCATGCGAAGATCCTGACCACGACGAGCGCGAGCGGGCAAACCGCTGCAGCAAGTTTCGAGAGGATATTGCGATGCGCAACAGTGAACCGAAGACCTTCGTCCTTGCCGGCACGGCCATGAAGCGGCTGCTCTCGGGCCATGACACCAAGGGCCAATTCTGCCTGTTCGAAAACGTGAGTGGCGGCGACACGCAAACGCCTGTTCATGTGCACGCGAACGACGATGAAACCATCCACATGCTGGAGGGAGAAATGACCGCCGTCGTCGACGGCACCCCGCGCCGGCTGACTGCGGGCCAGAGCATCTTTCTCGCGCGCGGCGTGCCTCATCAGCTGTTGAATGCCAGCCGCCGGCCGGCACGCTATCTTCTCATCGGCACGCCGGCCATTTTCGACCGGTTCCTGGAGGAAGCCGGCCGCGAGCTCCGGCCCGGCGAAGCGGCCAGGCCGCCGACGCCGCAAGAGCTTGACCGCCTGCGCGCGGCAGCGCCCAAATTCGGCATCACCCTGCTCGCCGCCTGGCCAGCCGGTGGCTGAGAAACGCCAAAGCATCGGCCCGCAGCGCGACCACCGCTTTTCAAGGAACAACTCCACCCGTCGGCCGACCTGCTACCTGAGCGGTCAACGGCAACCTCTCCACTTCCCCGGAGAATTACCGTTGATGGCCGCGTCGTCGACCGGTCCGGAAACGGGCTCAGCCCGCCTCCTTCTCCCGCGACAGCCCCAGATGCCAGTGCAGTTCGGTCAGCCCGCGCTTCAGCCAGGCGAGCTGCGGCTCGGGCATGGTGCGCAGCATCTCGTAGTCCATGATGCAGACGTTGAAGACCGTGGTCTTCACCTCCGGCCCGTCCTTGAGCTTCAGCAGCACACCTTCGAGTTCCATCATCCGGTTTGCCGCCTGGCGGGCGCTGCGGGCGCGCTCGGCGCTGGTTTCGCCGGCAAAGCCCTTCACGTCGAAGAGCGACTGCGCCCGCACGCTCGGGAAAGGAATGCCGGTGAGGCTGTAATAGCGCGCCATCTGCCGGCCGTATTCGTCGCCGGCCTCGCGCTCATGCGCGGTCAGCTTGCCGTCGAGGAACATGCGGCCAAGCGTGTAGCCGGCAAAGGCGCTGGCGACGTCTGCGTCGCGCCTGCCGGCAAAATGCATGCGCCGGCGCGCCTCCAGCGCCACGGAGCAGACCTCCCGCTCGCTCTCGCCGTGCTTGATCTGCCCGCCGGGATAGCGCGCCACATTGGCCTTGCGCGGCCGGCCCGCCCGGCTGGCGCGCTTGATGCGGATGCGCTCTGCCTTGGATGTCATGGTCTCTTCTCCTTTTGCAATCGCCAGATGCCCTTGCCCGCCGCGCCTGTCCGCAGCGCCGGCCGGGGTCGAAATTCGTCGGGAAGTCAAAGTGCCGGTGCGCCGGTCCCGTCGGCGCAGCCATCGGCAAGCGGCCGACCCGGCCGGTGCGCCCGTCCTCGCTGCCTGATGTCACCGGGCTCGCGCTTGTTGACGGCATGCAGCACCGAGGTGTGATCGCGCCGAAAGATCCGCCCCAGCGCCGGCAGCGAAAGATCCGGGCGCTCGTCGTAGACGGCGGTCATGCAGCGGTGTCGCGGTTCGACAAGCCGCCGCTCGCGGCCAACCCCGATGATCTCCTCGAAACGGACGCCGGGATAGGCGCCAAGCACCTCCTCGATGATCGCGCGCACCGGGCGCCGTTCGAACAGATCGCTGTTGGCCTCAGCCGTCGCGCCGCAGATCAGCCGCGCCTGCGAAAGGATGCGCGCTTCGGCGTCGGCGAGCGCCAGTTCCAGTTCGAGTATCCGGCTCGCCTGCGCCCGCACCTGAACGGCGACAACGCCGACGAGATCGTCGAGCGTCGCCGGTTTTGCCGCAGCAGCGCCCGCCTCGTCGGCCTCAGCCGGCATCGTTGCCGCAAGCCTGTCCGAGGCGCCATCCGGTGCCCGTGTTGTCGTGAAATCATTGCCTTCAGGCCGCATGGGAAGCCTCCCTCGAAACGGATGGATTGAGATCTGCAAGCTCGGCGCCCGCCACGCGGCCGTCGCGAAATGCGCTATGCGCCGCCGGATTTTGCGCGGGCGTGTCATCGGGGCGCATGTCGGCAGCACTCCATTCGGTCAGGACGCTTGCGCCTTCTGCCGGTCCTCCCAGGGAAGCCCCGTTCCGCCCGGCCTTTGCCGCCGCATGCGCCTGATGAAAACCTTGGACCAGTGCGCGCACCCGGCTGCGGCTTGCCGCCGATCGGCGATCGTCTGCCGGGCGCGGTGTCAGCGCGGCAACCATCTCGCGTTTGCGGGCAAGATCCGCCCTGAGGCCCAGCACCTCCGCCTTGGCGAGCGCTGCCAGCACCGGCGGTTTGGGGATCGTGCCGAGAAGCACGTTCGGATTGGCGGCATAGTCGCCGCGGATCAGTTTTTGCGTCGCTGCCGAAAGCCCCGAGCTCGGCACGCCCGAAAGCGCATAGTGGTAGACTGCAACGATCTTCCTCGGCTCGATCGTCGGGGGCATGGTCATGCCGGCGGTCTGCATCGCGTCGAGGCTGCGCAGAACCGCCGCCTCGGTGACTGAGGCCAGCCGCTCAGTGAGCGCGGTAATCTCCCGGTCCAAGGTCGAAAGCCGGGCCTCCGCCGGCGAAATCATCATCTCTGAATAGGTCATTGTTCTCGTTTCCGCTGCGTTCGTTTCCATTGAGTTCATTTGCAATTGTCTGTCGGCATTCCCGCTGATGGCGGGCAAAGGCGGTCTCCTGCGGCGGTGCTTGCGGGTGATGGCCGCGACGGCCCCGCCCGGCGCCGCCCGGCCCTCGGCCGCCGGCGTTGCGCATCCAGTTCCGCCAGGTTGCGGCCCAGTCGAGCTTGCTCGCGTCGCGTCCGGACTTGGCGCGCCAGTAGTCGCGGAACTTGTCGAACTCGACGCTTGCCTCGGCCCGGGCGAAGCCGAGGCCGCCGGCAAAGGCCCAGTCGGGCTCGAAATCTTCGGGCAGACGCATCGCCCGGCCACTCCGCCTGGAACCTGCCGCAAGCGCCGCAGTGCGGATCGGCCGGTCGCCGTCCCCACCCGGATTCGGGTCGGGAGAGTTAGTTTCTTTAGGGGGTGCGGGGGAGCTTTCTTTATCAGAGAGGGCACCGTCAGCCGTCACCGTGACATCGCGTGACGTCACGCGGGCGCGGCGGCGCTGCTGCCGCTCGCGGTCACTCGCCCGGCGACGCTCGATCTCGGACACGTGGCCCGCCTCGGCGGCGCGTACGGCAGAAAGGATCATCTCGGGCGATGCGCCCGATTGAACCAGGGCCTCGACAATGGCGGTGATACGCATGCGCCTAAGCCCTCGCCGGCTGCCGGGAAACACGGCGCTCCGCCCCACGGCCACGTCGAAACGCAGCTTTGGAACAAACCAGCCCGGTCACAGGCGGCCTTAGTGCTGCGTCCGCGTTCAAGAACCCGCGCCTTCCCGGCGCCCCTTCGTTCAGATCATCATCATCCATGCCGTTTTCCCATGCCTTCCCCGTTTGACCGTCCCCTTCGGCACAGCCATTCCGTCGCGCCTGTCGCGCGCCCGCTTCCGATTGTTCTCCCCGTCGTCGGCCAAGTCGGCCGCCGGCCAAGACGTCCAGCCACCCCTCAGGTGGAGAGCCGGTCGTCTTTCCGTCCGACCCCACCGCGCACCACGCCCCCACGAAGGGAGGCGCCGCGACGGCCGCAGCCCGCTGCCTTGCAGCAGCCGGCACGCATCGTGGGCGCGCCGGCTGCCACGACACCGACTGCGCGCACGTCGCCGGCCGCAGACCGGCATCGGCCCCGCGTGGCAAATCATGCGCCGGCTCGCCGGTATCGATTGGAAAAGCGAGAGGTCGCCGGGGAGGAAACGACGGCCTCTCGCCTGGATCACCGCACGGAATGCGGCGATCGATCCTCGATTGCGCCCCCGACCGGCGTCGACTGAAACGGATCGATCATCCACATCCAGTCCGCTCCCCGGCCCTGTTGGCGCCATGACGGACGTTGCAGCGGTTTCTGCCGCTCATTTCCGTTGACATCCTATTCATAGTAGGATTTCTTATTGCCATCAAGAGGAAAAATCCTATTGGACGACGGAAACGGAATCTGGGATGCCAGTGCCATGGACGAATTGCGCCACCTCATCCGGGAAGCAGTCGACGCGAAGAAGACGACCTACAAGGATCTGTCGATCGCGATCGGGAAGAACCATGCCTATATCCAGCAGTTCGTGGAACGGGAGACGCCGCGGGAACTGCGCGAGCGCGACGCCCGCGCGATCGTCGAGCTGATAACGGGGGCTGCCGCCGGCGAAGCCGCCCCAAAGCGTGCGCCTGGCTTCGCGCCGCAGATCGTGCCCGGCGAGCAGCTCGTCGGCCATCGGGACCTGCCGATCTTTGCCGCCGCCCAGGGCGGCGACGGGCACGTGATCGTCACCTTCGATGCGGTCGAATATGTCAAGCGCCCCTCGGTGCTCGAAGGCGTCAAGGGCGCCTACGGCATCTACCTCACCGGCAGCTCGATGATCCCGGCCTATGAGCCCGGCGACATGGCGCTCGTGCACCCGCACCTGCCGCCGGCGCGCGACAAGGATGTGGTGCTTTACCACGTGCCCCCCGCCAATGATGCCGAAGCGATCATCAAGCGGCTGGTCTCGTTCAACGACCGCGAATGGACCCTCAGGCAGTACAACCCCTACCTGGAGTTCA
This sequence comes from Ensifer adhaerens, assembly GCF_002007205.1. GTDB lineage: Bacteria > Pseudomonadota > Alphaproteobacteria > Rhizobiales > Rhizobiaceae > Ensifer > Ensifer adhaerens_D. The sequence goes on along the minus strand of NZ_LAZS01000005.1, from coordinate 516,136 downwards.
CCGAGAGCCGGGTCGAATGGTCCTTCTGCCACCGGGTCGTCGGCAAATACAGCGCGCGGTAGGCAGGCGCGCACGGCAAACAATCACAGGGCTTCAGAGGGATTGAGGCGCAATCCGATCGGGATCGCCCGGGCAGTCGCGCCTTGAGGCGCGCCGCAATCTTCCGTGCCGCTCGTCGCGCTCTCAAGCGCGTCGCGATCTTTCAGATTCGCTCGGTGCGCTTTAAGTTGTTGATTTAACGCATGTCGTAACTGCAAAACCGCTGTGCACTTTTGCGCGACATGCTCCAAGTGTTTGATTTCTCTCTCACCGCCACCGCAAGACAACCACACCCGTTGCGTGAGTTGCCTTAGTCGGAACACCGATCGACCAAGGCCTGAAACGCAGCATCGATCGCTGACCGAGGACTGTTTGCGACCACCCAGATCGGATCGGTCGCAGCGACGACCCTGTCACCGGAACCACCAAGGTCAGTCGCCCCAACCGCCTCTAAAATGGCGCAGGCGCGCTTGCTCCTGCGATTGAACGCAAGCTCGAACACGGCTTCTGGAGGCCCGGCAAGATCGGCAAATACCTGCACGACATAGGCCCGAAATTCGCGCCTGTCGTCGCAAAAGTTGATCTGTCGCAGGAGCGTGGGGCTCAACTCGACGTCGTCAACCGGAATGGGCGGAGACCAGAATTGACCGGTAGACGGCGCGCGGGCTGGACGACTGTCGACGGACATCATTTCACGCCTCCCTCCCAACGTTGAGCGACGACATTATCACGGAGCCCTCAGGTCGTGACCAGTAAATTTGAGTGGCCCCCATGCGGAGAGTGCTTTTTGCGACCACTCACAGATCCGACCGTTACGGACCAGGCCGACGCATCCTGGCTCCGGCGGTCGTCACGCTGCCATCGCCTCTTCGATGTCCGTGGGCAGGTCGCCGATCGTAAAGAGCACCGTCGCATCCTCGAACTCACCGGTCGCCAGGTCGCCTGAACGGCTGAAGGCGATCACCCCGACCTTGGTCGCCACCAGCCTCTCGGCCAGCCTGCGGGCATGCTCGGGTCCGGTCGCCTGCACCGGATCGTCGGCGAGAAACGCGCCGCGGCTCCCGAGTGTGAAGCTCTGAACGACGAAGTAGGTGATCATTCCATGCTCCCTTTCCGCCACCTGAAATGGCGCCCTCACCGTGCCGCAATCACCCGAACAAAACAAGAACAAATAATGCGCCATCGACAAGTTGAGCAGGACGCTTCCTGCCGGTAGTGCTTTTCCTATTGACTAGGAAATAGGATTTTTCCTATATTGAGCAGCAACACAACCGGAGGGGCCGACAGGAAACCCGAGAAGGGTGTTCCAGCACGCACCTTAAACAGACGAGGTGAACGATGCCCGATGCGATCTCCGCCGGCGCCGCGACGGCGATGACCGCCGCCCCCTTCCTCCAGCGCCGTGAAATCATCCTCGTCTTGATGACGCTCGGCGCCGGCACCTTCTGCGACGAAAGCGACACGACAGGAACCACCTACAAAACCGCAGCCGATTGGCTCAATGTCCACGATGGCGAGCATGTGGAACGCTTGATCCGCTTCGATCTCGACGCGCTTCACGGCGAAGACGTCACCGAGACCGTCGCCGATGCCTGGCTAGACGGTTTCGACCAGAGCCCCGAGGAGGAACACAAGGTGCCCGCCTTCGTGCGCACATCGCAGGCCTGGGAACGCTGGTGCGCCGATTTCGGCACGCAGCGCGCCCCCCTGCGCCAGGCCGTCCACGGCACCCTCAACCACCGCCAGCAGTTCGGAACCGGCCTGCGATGACCGCCCCGCTCGACAAATCCGCCCTCTTTGCGGCAATCGAAGCCTTCTGGGAAACGGAGGGCGGCAACGACCGCGGCATCGAGGCGGCGATAGCGGCCTATCTGCAGCGCCAGGGGCTTTCCGCCTTCGACGGCATGGCGACGCGCAAGCGCGCAGCACTCGCCGCCGCCACCGCCCGACCTGCATGATCTCCGCTTGGGCCCGCCCCGCCCCGTCACGCGCCCAATATTGGCCGTCTGCATTTATTTACGAACATGCTAATGAATTAGAAAGGCATCGCGGAGGAGACGGTCCATGCCAAGGCTTGCGCATCTCTATTTCAAGACAGCAATCATTTTCCTGATCATTGGCCTCTGCATCGGCCTGCACATGGCGATCAGCCAGGATCACGCGGCAACGCCGGCACACGCCCATACGAACCTGCTCGGCTGGGTGACGATGGCGATCTTCGGCATCTATTATGCGCTCAATCCCGCCAAGGCCGAGCGGCGGCTCGCGCTCATCCAGTATTATGTCTACACGTCGGGCGTCGCCGTGCTCGCACCGTCGCTCTATCTGATGACGACAGGCAGGCCCGAGATCGAGCCCATCGTCGCTGCTGCGTCGATCGTCGCCTTCCTCGGGGTATTGTTGTTTGCCGTGGTAATCTTCAGCAGCGCCCAAGCCCCCGCGCGCGCCAGCACCGCCCCGCTGCGCTAGCCGGCCTCGGCGACCGGCGCCTCGCGCCGGTGCGTCACTTCGATGTCGACTTCAGCACGCGATGGGTCGCATCATCCAGCGCGTGGCCGGTCTCGACACCGTCCTGCCGAAAGCCGCGCGCCGTGTTGGCGCAGGCCGAGAGCACAAGGACCGCCAGGCACAGGAGCGTGAGCATCGCCTTTGACATGATCGCCTCCGTCGTTTCCTCCGATCGGAAATGAAGCGCCGGCGGGCAAAGTCAATCGATGGCCCGAAAATGGGGACTGACGAAGGGAAAGTCAGACGCGCCACCCCGCCACGCCCGCATGCGGCTGCGCCATTTTATTTTAGCAAGCGTACCAGAATCACCGAATCCGGCCTTTCCCGGGCTGCCGCATGCGCGTTAGCTTCCGTACCGCGCAGTACGTTCTTTGTGGACTGCGCTTCCCCGCACCCTGAGCCATTTTGGGTGCCTGCTTGCCCCGCCCTCGTGCGGGGCTCTTTCTTTCTTCGCCTCCGGTCTCAATCGACCTTGAACACCGCATCGCCGACGAAGACGATGACATATTGTCCATTCTCGCCGTCGCGCGCCCAGCGTTGAAGCGTCGCCGCATAGGGCGCGCGTTTCCAGGCGTCGGGGTGGTCCGGGTCAACGAGAACCGTCACCTGCGGCCCCTGGCGATAGATCATCATGTGCGAGCGCGCGGGCTCCCAGACCTTCCCCATCGTCTCGTCCGTGCGCCAGAGACAGAGAAAATCGCGACAAAGCTGCGGTCTGTCCACATAGATCCGGCATCCTGTGCCCGTGCAATGCCGACACCAGGCATTCGCCGGCTTTTCCAGCGCATCGATATCCGGCAGGCGACAGCAGAGCGTGCAGCTGCCACAACCCCGCTCGGCAAGCGGAACGGCGTCGAGTTCGGCGAGAGCGGTTATCGGCATGGCGGCTTGAGGCAAGGCGGTCATGGCCCTGACCTATCACCATCGCCCGCGACTGGGAAACGACTATTCCCAAAGCACCCTTCCGGCCGGCCGCCGGAAAACGGTTACCCGCCGGCCAAGGCCGTCATGCTTTAATCGGGACCACGAACGCCTATCCGATTCGCGGGCAGCCGCTGCGGTTCGCCAGATAGATCCGGGCATATCGGCCGCGTCGGGTTTCGCCTTCGACGACGATCCGGTTGCGGCCCATCGAAGCAATTTCCGGATCGCGCAGACCGGCGCGATAGGCGCGGCGCAAGGCCTGGCCGGGACTGCAGCCTCGCGGACGGACATAGTCTTCGTCGTCGTAATAACGCCGCTCGCGACGGTAGTCGCCGCCGTCATAGTCGCGCTCCGGACCGATATAGAGGTCGAGACCCTGCGCCGGCGCAATGGCGGGCATTGCGCTGACCGAGCCCGCGGCCACCATGGCCGCCAACAAAAGCTTGCTTATCGTATTCGTCATGTCTGCCTCCTCCACTTCTTGCGCATCCGCGCGAACATGGATGAAGGAGAAACCGCGCAGCGGGCGAAAAGTTTCGGAAAAACGCCGCGGCATCGGAAAGCATCCCCGCGCCGACCCGCTCCTATGCCGCCATCGCCGGTTGAAGGATACGCGCGGAAACTGTAGCGCCCGGCCGCGCTCCACGTGTGCGGGCTACTCGACACAGGGGTTTTCGCTCCCCATATCCCACTGCGATCGTATGGATTGCCACGCCTGTGCTTTTCATTTAGTCCGGGATTATATTATTTATGACAGATGTCAGATTGAGCATGACCGATATCGCTTATCCCTTCGAGAATCGATCCGATGCCGAAACGATCGCGGATCGCAGCCTCTTCGATCGCATCGCGACCTGGTATGAGACGACCAAGGTCGAGCGGCGTGAGCGCAGGATGAACCATGCGGTCGATCTGCGCTGTGTCAGTCCCCAGGGGCAGACGTCGCTCTATCCAGATGATCTGCCGCTGATCTTCCTGACGCGCAACGACGCCAAGCTCATGCCCGGCTTCCTCGCCCACTACCGGTCGCTGGGGATCACGCGCTTCATCTGTGTCGACGATGCCTCGACCGACGGCACGCGCGACTATCTGCTCTGTCAGCCGGACGTCGACCTGTGGGCATCCTCGGTCCGCTACAAGGATGCCCGGCGCGGACGCGCCTGGAGAGAATCGCTGTTTGCCCTCTACGGTGGCGAACGCTGGTACGTGAACGTCGATTCCGACGAGTTCCTGATCTATGACGATTGCGAGAACCGCACGCTGTGGTCGGTCATCCACGCGCTGGAGGACCTGAAGATCTCGCGCCTGCCGGCGCCGATGCTGGACATGTACCCGGTCGATCTCGGGGCCGCCGACATCGATCAGTTGAAGACCAGCGCGCCCTGGGACGTCGCCGATCACTTCGACGGCCGCGGCTATGCGCTGGCGACGACGAAGCGCGCCATCACCATCAAGGGCGGCGCCCGCCACCGCGAATTCGAATCGGACCTGGAACTGATCAAGTACCCGCTGATCTATTGGGACGAGGACTGTCGCTTCGGCCCCAGCATCCACCAGCCGCTCCCCTACCAGCGCAACTTTTCGACGATCCTGGGCGCGCTTTTGCACTTCAAGTTCTTCGCCGACTACCAGAAGGTCATCAACGACGCGGTCGCCGACGGACAGTATTTCGATGGTTCGGCGGCCTATGCGAAGATGACGGATGCGCTGTCGAGCACCGGCGCGCTGCAACTCTTCTCCGATTCCTCAATGAAGTTCGGCGGATCGCAGCAATTGCTGCGGCTCGGCTTCATCACTCCCGTGCCAAAGGCCCACAACGAAGGCGGTCGATAGCCGGCGAACGTTTGACGCTACACCTGGCGAATGCCTTGATCGTCTCATAGCCTCCGCGAGGCGGTGAAATGCACTGCTGCGCCCCGTTCCTCAGGCAAATTCCGCCAGGTGCGGCCGCGGAAGGCCTTTTTCAACCGACCCGCGAACTCGCCCGTTGATAATTCGACCAACTGCTCCATTTACAGGTCTAAGGCACTTAACCTGAGGAGAAGCCTGCATGAATCGAAACACACTCATCGGTATCCTGGTTGTGGTCGTGCTCATTATTCTTGCCGTCGTCTATCTCCAACCGGCAGCCAACCAGCAGGCAACTGAGACGGCGCCGGCGACAACGACGACACAGCCGGCAACGACCGAGCAGCCAGCGACGACCCAGCAGCCGGCAACGACTGACCAGTCGACGACGCAGCCTGCGACCACGCAGCCGTCCACGACCCAGCCTGCGACGAGCCAGTAGCCGAGCGATAGCGCCCAGCGCTGAAAACGCAATCACCCACGGACAACGTCCGTGGGTGATCTTTTTTCTCAAGCTTGCAAAGGCGAGGCGGCGACAGGCTATGCCCCGTCGCCGCGGGGCAGAGCCCGCGTTATTTCCTCACTACGGCCTGGATATTGGATGGCATCATCGAATCGATCTTGTGATCGTCGGTGTACTTCCACGTGGTGTCGTATTGCTGGGTAATGAAGACGTCGAAGAACCGGGCCGAGCGCGCCATGAGCTCGATGAACGGGCGCGCCAGCGGAAACACGTCGCACTGCAACAGGATGCGCTGCATCAGGATGCCGATCGTTTCGAACGGCATGCTCGAGCCGCGCAGGTCCTCGATCTCGCTCCAATCCTTGAACAGCAACTTGAACGAAAACGGCGTGAAGTGGAAATAGTTCTCGGGCCCCTCGTGGAAGGAGAACACCGCGGAGGCGGAAATGATCAGCTTGCCGTTCGGCTTCAGGATCCGGCGCATGTCGTCGATCAGCCGCTGCGGATCGGGAACATGCTCGAGCAGACCGGTGCAGAGCACGATGTCGTAGCTTTCGCTCTCGATAGCGTCGAGGTGATAGTGCGTGTCGACGACGAGGTCGGCATTCTTGCGATCGGACTTCGACACCAGGAACGAGTTCGGGAAAAACTCAGTATAGTCAACGTCTTCGGTGTGCACGATGATCGTGCGCTTGTTCGAAGCATTTTCCTGGCACAGCCGGACGAGGTTCTTCGTCGAAAGCTTGCCCCCAAAGTAGTTTTTCCGTGAGAGCTTCTGCCAGCGCGTGCGTTTCGCGCGCTGTTCTTTTCCGCTCAGTTCCGGGGAAGTCGTTTCCGTCATGGAGCACCCGCCTTTGTTTTGTGGCGCTGGCATATCTTATCGGCTGTCAATATTGCAAGCGCCATGACTGTCAGCACGGGGTTGGCATAGCCGTAGGAAGTGAAGACCGAAGCGCCTGCCGCATAGAGGTTGTCGACCCCGTGCACACGGCCATCGCGATCGATGACCGACATGTCGGCCGAGCGCCCCATGCGCGTCGTTCCCATGAAATGGGAATGGATGCCGGTGATATCCCAGGGCTTGCCCGCCGGCGGCAGCGTCGTGATCAGCTTGCCGATATTGTGGCGCTGGAGAAGCCCGGAGAGGTCGTCGAGAAAATCGCGGATCGACGCCTGGTCCTCCTCGGTCAGCGACCAGCGTACGACACCCTTCGGCAGACCATGGGGATCGCGCGCTTCGCTGAGCTCCACCCTGTGCTCGGCATTGGGATGCTGATCGAAGAAGCCGCGCACGACCAGGATCGAGCCGCCCGGCCCGAGCAACCCCATCTTGCCGATGACGTTGAAGGCGACCTGGCCGACGACGGCCAGAGCCGAGGTCAGGCGGCGGCGCAAGGTCGATTGCGGGCGATCGCCCCCCTCACCGGCTGCAACCACATGCTGGGCATGTTCGAGAAGCTTCAGCCCGATCGATTCGAAGCGCGGCGAAAACTGGACATAATGGTTGAGCTGGCCCTGCTTCCGATCCTTGCGCACGCCCACACCGAAGCGCAGCGAGCTGCTGCCACTCTTGTGGTCGCTGAACAGCGGCCCTGCCGTCTTCACCGTCTTGAACAGATGGATGCGCCCGACATTCGCCTTCGGATGGGTGGAAAAGAAGCGACCGATATTGTCGTTTGCCAGAAACGCGCCCTGGCGGCTGTTCAGCATGATGCGGGGATTTTCAAGCCCGCCGGCGCAAAGCACGAAATCGGGGGCGGAAAGCTCCACGACCCGCCCCTCGCCGATCGCCGCCCGCACCGCGCCGACGCGATCGCCCGCCGCGTTGGGGACCACCTGCAGCACGCGGCAACTATAGACGATGGTGAGATCGGGGTTCTTGCCCGCAAGTGCCTTCAGGTAGTCCTGCCCGTTGAAGGCCGGACGGCTCCACTGAAAGCGCTTGACGGAAACGGCCGGGTCGGAGACGAAATCCCGCCACGGCGCCGAGGCGCCGTCATAGGCCGGCACGCGGTCGATATCGCCGATCGGCTTCAATTGCAGCAGTTCCAGCGCCTGCTTGTAGTAACCATCGAGCTCGGCGCGCTCCAGCGGCCAGTCGTTGCCGGACGTCAGGTCGGCGTCTTCAAGCGGCGCGACGCGCCCGGACCAGAGGTTCGTCGCCCCGCCGATCTGGAAGGAAAGCCCGAACGGCTCCTGGTTATCGATCTCGAAGAAGGGCGAGCTGTCGGAGTTGACGAGATTGTCACCGGTTTCAAGCAGCGTGACCTTCAAACCCTCGGCCAAGAGCCGCGTCGCCATGGCGCAGGCAGCAGCCCCGGATCCGACGATCAACACATCGGAGCCGATCGCCTGCAGGGCCTCGTCGCTGCAGTTGCGCGCGTCGATAATATTCCTGGTATCCGTCATCGGTGCCGTACTTCCACCCAAGCGCCGGATGGAATACGGGCCTCGCCCCGCTCCGGCTTCTTTACCGTCATAGCTAATTGAGCAAAGCGGGCAAGCGCAGTCGCCGATATAATCAGGGAAAACCGGCAATCCGGTTGTGCGAGGCAACCTTCACGCGCCGGAGACGGCGGATCTTGCGATCAGGACGTGGGCGGCTTGCTTTCCATACCCGACCTTCACGCAACCAGCGCTATGAATACGAGGCCCGCCCACGATTTCCAAATGCGCGTCGTCTTCCTCTCTTTTCTGCTGCTTCTCTCGTCCTGCATTCCGCACATCCCGGAAGACGTTCTTGATGCCGGCTGGTGCGGGGAGATGGCGGCTGCAAAGGTCACGGCGACCGGCAAGGAGCGAGCAAACCTTGCCGCAGCGATGATCCGGCATGGCTGCGCCGCCAACCGCGCCGGCCGGTGAGCCGAGGTCATCGGCCACCGGTCGCATTGCAGCCTGAGGCCCGCTGACGCGGGCCTCAGTTGTGTCTTGTCACGGGATAACCGACCGGCATCTGCCAGAGCGAGATGTCGGCGATCTCCGGCTTTTTCACTCCCTCCTCCTCGGCACCGATGTCGCGCAGCATGCGATCGGAGAGGTGGCTGAGCTGGTTGAGCGTCCGCTGACGCCGCCAGGCAGCAACGAGGAAAGCGCCGACCGTGCGGCGGAAACCGAAGGTTCGAAACAGGTCGTCCATGATCGCCGGCAAGGCGCCAGCGGTGGTCAATTGCAATTCGCGCATGATTTTTCCCGCCGCTCGAAGCGGTCGGGTCCTCTAGATTATGGATGCGCGCGGACACGGAACTACATTCCGGCAACCGGTCACATCAAGTCAAAATGGAAGATACCAAAAGGCGGAACTCAGGACGCGCTTATGCGCCGAAGTAATGCACAGGATTACGGCACACTCGTCGTGGCGAGCGAACCATTCCACCAGAGGTGCGCATCTGAACAAAATTGATATTCATCGTATGCCTCCTCTAGTTTGAGCTCCGATTTGGCAAAAATTACACAGGATTACTCTCCAGGCAAGAGGGCAATCTGCGGGCGCATGACTGAAAGGCAGGCCTGTTGCGGATGAGCCACAGCTGGCGGTTGCGCGCTATACTGCCCGCTCGGTGCGACTTTCAACGCGACCAGCGGGATCGAGCACTACTCCGAATGGATTGTCGAAGTTGTGCGCGAAAAGCGCTAAAATTTACGCTTTCGCAACCTGGGGGGAAGCCATGAACATCTACATCGTTACTGCTCTCAGTATAGCATGCGCTATTGTTGGAGCACTGCTCGTGTTTGCGCCGGTGAACAAGTATCATCGCTTTAGCGCGAAGGAAGTAGGTGCGATCGGAGGTATCTTCGTGTTCCTCGGTGTCGTGCTTATGACGACGTTCAAGTGGAGCGAGGTCGTCCTGGAAGTCTCCGGGGCCAAACTTCAGCTTCTCCGCGCCGAAGACCAAATCAAAGAATTGTCGGAGCAGGTCGCGGTTCGTGATCAAGCAATCGCGTCGATCAAAGCCTCAACTGAAGCAACCAAGCAACTTGCGGCTGCTAAGGAACTTAAGACACAAGGAAACATCACCGGTGTCTGGACCACTGCGAACAACATTACACCGGAAGAGCTAAAGCAAACGCTTGAAAAATCTGGCTTTACCGTTGTTCCCACTTCAGAAATCAAGAACCTGCCCGAATTTTTAGCGAAGCGCGACCGTGATTGGGTCAGCGGATGAACCCCTTGCCTCAAGTCAAACGAAACGTCCTGAACAATTTCGCTGCAAATCGTCGCTTGAGCTATGATGCAGGAGGGAAACACAGACAGAGAAATGTACGCTTCAACGCAGATAATCAGCGCTTTAGGAGAAGTTTTGGTGGGTGATCACGGGCTCGAACCGTGGACCCGCTGATTAAGAGTCAGCGGCCATATCAATACTATCAACCACTTAACAAACGCTATCTTGCTGTTTTCATTGACTTTGTTCATTATTGCATACTATGCTTAAATATCCTATATAAGGCCTAAGCGCGCCGTAAACGCGCCGTAAAACTCCAAGGGGCCTCCATGAGCAAGGTTATTTTATCCGCCAAGGGACTGCCTGGAATGCCGCAGGGCGAGTATCTCGACCAAAACGTTCCGGGCCTCTATTTCGTTGCTGGCGTTCGCCGCAAATCGTGGCTGTTGCGCTGGCGCGCCAACGGAAAGCAATTCAAGCGAGTCCTCGGTCATTTCATCGCAAACGCGCCGAAAGACTCCGCCTCCATGGGCCTTGCCGACGCCCGCCAAGCCGCCCGCGATACGCTGGCGCGCGCCGAAATGGGGGTTCCGGTAGAGCAAGCGCCAAAAGCCGTTCATCCCAAGGACGCGCTTACGGTTGAAACGCTGTTGAACAATTACGAGAAAATGCGGATCGCCAAGGGCGAGAAAATCAAGTCGCTACCGCTGGCCATGCGGACGCTTCGCAACGACCTGAAACCGCATTTCGGGATTCCCGCCGCCATGTTCGGCAAAGCGGAATTGCGCGTCGTTAGAGATAAAATCCATGCGCGCGCGCCGCATCAGGCGTCGGCCTTCCTGCGCTACGCGGGGCCGGTCTGGCGTTGGGCCAGCGCCGAGGACTTGGTTCCCACAAACCCGGTTCCCGACGTTCTGAAAATCCAGCCGGTAACGAAGCGCAAGCGGGTTCTGACGCATGCGGAAATCCGCAAAATCTGGAAGGCGGCTGGCGAGATGGAAGGCACGCGCGGGGACGCGGCGAAAAACTACGGGCGCATGGTTCGCTTTCTGCTTGTAACCGGGCAGCGGCGCGACGAGGCGGCAAGCCTTCTCCATGGCGATATCTTGGACGGGCGCTGGAAGATCGAGGAGGAGTCGACAAAGGCGGGCCGCGAACAGCGGCTGAAGTTGCCCGCCTTGGCCTTGGAAACAATTGGCAAGGGCGAGGCCCGCAAGCTGGTTTTCGAGGGCGTAAGCGGCGGCAAGATTTCAGGGTTTTCGCGGCTGAAAGCCGACCTCGATACGGCTTGCGGCGTTACCGGCTGGCGGCATCATGATCTTCGCCGCACCGTTGCCTCAGAAATGCAGGAACTCGGCGTCGACCATATGACCATCGAGGGGGTTTTGAACCATGCCATACCGGGCGTGGCGGGCGTCTACATGCGCGCCAGCCTCGATAGGGCCAAGGCCGAGGCGCTGGAAAAATGGGCCGCAAGGCTTTCAAAGATACTGGCAGGCAGCGCGATAGCAGCAAAGTAAATTTTACCACTCTGGTAAAATGTTCTTGAAACCAAAGTAAAAACAATGGCGAGGCTCGGAAACGGGCCGCGTTTTGTCATTTTGGCAAACTATATCGCAATATTTCCTATTGCGTTCCGGTTTTGTTTCTGGCCACAATAGCGCGGGGTTGTATGAAAGGCGGTCATCTTTCAGGGTAACGACGCCATGCAAGAGCAACAGGAAGACGACGAATTCAGCTACTATCGCGCCGATGATCTTATCAACCGGCGGATTGTTAAGAGCCGCGTCGAAGTTTGTCGCCTTGTCCGCACTAGCGGATTTCCGCCGCCGGTAAAAATGGGCGACTCAATGCAAAGCGGCGCGCTCTATCCCCGCCGCGAAGTCCATGCGTGGTTGCGCGCCCGCGCCGCCCGCCGCCGCAAAACAGAAACCGCCGAGTAAACAACAGAACACCGCCGGAGGCCCGACGGCGCGCTGTTTTTCTGGCGTGGCTTGTGACTACTTTGCCGCCCCGAAAATAATGCCGCCGGTCTCCCGCCGCAAGAGGAGCCGCGCCGTGCAACCCCGTACTGAAACCTCGGTGCTGTAATGCCAGCGCGGCGCGGAAATATCCCCGCCGCCGCTCAAGCCCCCCGTGCGGAAAATCATTTTACCAATTTGGCAAAAAAGCAGCCCGACAGCGCCCTTGCCGAAATCGCCGTCCAGTTCGAGCGCTATATGGCGCGGCGGCTGCTTTGCGAGGTTGAAACCTTGCGCGCGCTTCTCGATTGCCGGGAGGCCGATTGCGACCGGCTATGGGGCTTGCTTGACGAGGCCCGCCCATGAACCTTCCCGCCGAACTCCAAACCTCGCCCCCACAATCCGGCATTTCCTGCATCGGCTGGCATGCCGCCAACGGCCAGGGCGCGCTCAAGGGTTTCGCTGATCTGCACATAACCGCCTTCCGCCTGCGCCTTCATGGCTGCGCGGTTTTCGATACGGGGAGCCGCCAATGGGTCGCGTTGCCTTCCCGGCCCTTGCTCGACAGGGACGGCCAGCCGGTTCGCCATGAGGACGGCAAGCCGAAGTACCAGCCGCTGGTAAGTTTTGACGACGCGGCCATGGCCAAACGGTTTTCCGCCGCCGCCCTTGAGGCGGTCGCCCAATACGTCCCCGGCCTATGGGGGCGGCCATGAGCGATTATCAGACGCTTGCGCTACTGTTGGGCCGCCGAGATATGGCTGACGTTGCCTGCCCCTCATGCGGGCCTTTCCGGCACTCGCCCGCCAACCGCATGCGCCGAGTCCTGCGGCTCTGGCGGCTTTCCCCCGAAACAATATCCCATTGTTGCGCCCGCTGCGGCTGGGAGGGGTTCGCGGGTTCCGGCCAGCCGGAACGGGAACTGTCGGCTCATGAGAAACGCGAGCGCTACCGGCGGTTCGAGCAGGCCAGGCGGGACCAGCAACGGGCGGAAGCGCGCCGCCAGCAGTTCGCCGCCCAGTTATGGCGCGAAAGCCTCGATAGCCGCCATACATGGGTAGAAAACTATTTGAACATGCGCGGGATAGAACTGCCCGCCGAGGATTATTTGCGCCGTCGAACCTTGCGGTTTCATCCGTTCGTCCCGTTTGGCCGCGACGACCCGCGCCGCCCAGGGCCTACGCTTCTCTGCGCCTTCGAACCGATCCTCAACCGGGGCGAACCGCTGGCCGATCCGCCGGTTACGGCAATCCACCGCATACGCGGGCGCGGCCATGCCAACAAGAAAATGTTGGGGCCGGTCAAGGGCCAAGCGGTCATGATTTCGCCGTTCGAGCGCGTGGGCGATACGCTCAACATTTGCGAGGGCGTCGAAACCGGCCTCAAGCTTTACCAGCGCGGGGTAAGGCCGCTTTGGGCCATGGGTTCGGCGGGCGGTATTGCCGCGCTGCCAATCCTCGAAAAGGTTCGACGGCTGGCGATATGGGCCGACAACGACGAAACCGGCATTGGGGCCGCAAGGCGCTGCGCGGAACGTTGGGCCGCCGCCGGTTCGAGGGCCGTTATCCTTTACCCGCCGCAGGAGGGCCGCGACCATGGCGAAACGTGAGCCGCCGCGCGAGCCCGACGAGGTTCGGGAGGACGATTTCGAGCGCATAGAAACCTACCTGCCGCCGAACGGCCATGGCGAGCCGCAAATCGCTATCCCGACCAAAACGCTGGCCGCGATTACCCGCACACCGCCCAAGCCGCGCGCATTTCTGGACGAACGGGGTTTGCTGCCGATTGGCAATGTAACGCTGCTGACCGGCGACGGCGGCACCGGCAAATCGTTGCTGGCGCTGCAACTCGCCATGGCCGTCGCCTCTGGCGGCGCATGGCTGAACGGTAGCGTTCGCCAAGGCAAGGTTTTGTATCTCAGCGCCGAGGAGGACGAGGACGAGATAAACCGCAGGGCTTGCGAAATCGCGGCAGGAGAACGGCTCGACCTTGCCGCTATGGCCGCGCTGGAAATCATGAGCCTTGTCGGCGACGACGCGGTTCTGGCCTTGGAGGCCAAAGGGCGGCTTGTCCCTACCAGCCTGTTCGAGCGCTTGAGCCTCACCATGGCCAAGGTACAGCCGGGATTGCTTACACTCGATAACTTGGCAGACGCCTATGCGGGCAACGAAAACAGCCGCCCGCAGGCGCGGCAGTTCATTGGCATGTTGCGGCGGCTGGCCGTCCGGCACCAATGCGTGGTCCTGTTGTTGGGCCACCCCTCGCTGACCGGCATTAATACCGGCACCGGCCTGTCGGGCTCGACCGCCTGGAACAACTCCGTCCGCTCAAGGCTGTATCTGCGGGACGCTGGCGAGAACGACGGCGCGCACGAAGGCGACAGCGCGGCCAAGGTACTTGAAAGCATGAAAGCCAATTACGGCCCCAAGGGGATCAAGCTGAACCTGCGGTGGGATTGCGGCGCGCTGGTTTGCACCGACAGGCCGGATCGGGCCGGGAGCGATATCGGCAGGCAGGACAAGGCGAGGCGGGTATTCGTGGCCATCCTCCGCTTTCATAACGAAAACCATATCACCGCGTCGGCGGGGCCAACAGCAGGCAACTATGCGCCCAAGCTGTTCTACCCCGATCCGCTCAACGAAAACATCTCGATCAAAGAGCTTGCCGCCGCCATGCGCTGGCTGCTGGCAAACGGCAAGATCGCCAACGTTTTGCATGGCCCGAAATCGAAAGAAACGCGTCGCTTGGAGGTTGTTGAATGCAACTTCTAGAGCCTGTTCGCGCCCCCCTTTTTCCTGCCTGTTCCCGCCTCGGCGGTTTGCCAATGTTTTCAGTAACATGGCCACCTGTTCGCGCCCCCCCTATTACTACGTAATACAGGGGGCCTTGGGAGGCCCCTCATTTACGTATCGAAGGCCGCCGCCGGGAGGGCGGCAAAATGGGAGGAAACAGGCATGCAGGGGACAGAGAAACGCCCCATTGAATCAATCCGCGTCGGCAAGCGCCATAGGGTCGTCATAGGCGATCTTACAAGCCTCGCCGCCTCGATAGCTGAAATCGGTTTGCTGCAGCCAATTGTCATAAAACCGGACGGCAGCCTAATAGCCGGCGAACGGCGGTTGGCGGCGGCGCGGCTTTTGGGCTGGCAGGAAATCCCCGTAAGGGTAGTCGATATTGCCTCGATAGTTCGCGGCGAACTGGCGGAGAACCAAGAGCGAAAACAGTTCCTCCCCTCCGAACAGGTCGCAATTGCCAAGGACGTTGAGGACGAGGAACGGGCGGCGGCCCAAGAACGAATAGACGCGGCGCGCCACAGAAATGGCTCCGCCAACTTGGCGGGGCCAAATGGCGAATCCCGCGACAAGGTTGCCGCTCGGATCGGGGCCAAGCGGACGACGTTGGCCAAAGCCAAGGAACTGGTCGAGGCGGCGGAAGCGGAGCCGGAAAAATACGGCAAGCTGGTCGAGGATATGGACCGAACCGGGCGCGTGGACGGGCCGTTCAGGCGGCTGGTCGTTGCGCGAAAGGCGGAAGCCATACGGCGGGAAACGCCGCCGTTGCCGGCGCGCGGGCCATATCGCGTTATCGTTGCCGACCCGCCATGGCCGTATGATATCGAGGACGATGACCCGGCTTTCCGGGCTACCTATCTTTACCCGACAATGTCCATTGATCAAATTTGCACGCTGGACGTTGCAGCGCTTGCGCACCCGGATTCGATCCTTTGGCTATGGACGACGAACTATCATTTGCGGCAGGCGTTCGAGGTTCTGGACGCTTGGGGGTTCGAGCATAAAACCATGCTGACGTGGGCCAAAGACCGAATGGGGCAAGGCTTTTGGCTCCGGGGGCAAACCGAGCATTGCCTGTTCGCCGTTCGGGGAAAGCCGGTTGTCGAGCTTGCGGCTATGAGCACTTTGCTGCGCGCGCCCGTAAGGGATCACTCGCAAAAGCCGGAGGAGTTCTATGCGCTGGTCGAGGACCTTTGCCCGGCGCCCCGGTATGCAGAGCTTTTCAGCAGACACGAACGGCCAAATTGGGATGGACACGGCGATGAAAGCCAGACCTTCCGGGTTGCGCTCGCAGGGGAATAGCCCCGTCTTCGTTTCCCCCGTCCTCTCTGCTATCCTTCGCCTTGGGAAACAGCAGGAGAGCCATGCGCAGGGAGGCCAGCGCCATGAATGCTCACGTTCCCGAACCCCATGGCCATGAGCCGGAGCCGAGCGAGAACCGGCGAACACTCTCCCTTTTCAAAGCCCGCATGGAAACTATACGCGCCCGCTTGGGCGGCGAGGCGACAAGCCCGCGCGCTTTCCTGATAGAGGTCGTCCGCGCTTTCGTTCGCAAGGGCCGTCGCCCGTTTACGCAATCGGAACTGGATCAGCTCAGCGATAGGCAGTTGGCCGAATATGCCAGCTACGTCGCCATTTGGTTCGAGCGCATGACGGACGAGGAGTTCGGCGATGAGTAACGCGCTCGCGCTGCCGTTCTTCCGCTCTCTTCGATTGGCTGGCGAACATTCGCGCGGCGAAATATCCGATAGCCAATACTGCGTGCGCCTCGTCGCGATCTTCGCCGCCGCCCAAGGCAAGCGGCTTTCCGAAGCCGAATTAGTCGAAATGGACGAAGGCAAATTGCTGACGCTCGCCACCGAAGTCGTTGGCCAGTTCGATCTCAGCGCGGAGTTGGCCGATGGCTAACAAGCTCGAAATTAAGGTCGGAGCCGATGCATCGAGGCGGTAGCTCAAGCAACGCCGACCGCTAAATCCGTTGGCAAAAGAAGGCGAACAGCTACGCTTTGAACACCTTGCTGCGGTGCTTCTTATAGACGGCCTCAGACCGTATGGTCTTAAACCCGCAAATGTCAGCTTTCACGGGCACCATACAGCCCCGGCATTTTGCAAGCCGTTTCTCGTCCGTAAAGATGTACTTTCCTCTCCCAAGCGTAGTAATGGCAAACAGGTGCGGATCATCACAGACTTTTGCGTTCGCAATCCAGGTAGCATGTTTGCCGAGGTTATCCATTAACTCTTGGACGTCAGCAGAAGGTACATCTATCCTCCTACCCTTATTTTTCATCTCTTTTAGAAAAGTAGCCAACGGTACGACGCCGCCGACCTCTCTCAAATACTTCTCTTGATCCGTGAACAAAAATCGCACGCCACTTGATTTCCCCAGTTGCTTAATGATCCTTCGAAACCAATCTTTAGAGAAAGCTGACACGTCAATTAGTACTATTGCCATTAGAACATGGTCCGCATTAGCTCATTAAGCTGGAAATCTCGATAATTCTCAGGCGGATCCACTATCTCACCATCAGTTCCAATTTCGATAATGGTGCAATGGTTTCCGTCCTCACGATTCTCACAGAACAATACTCTGGCAGGCTTAACCTCACTCTTCTCCTTGATGTTTATGCGGAAGCGATCGATTAGGTAGTCACTGTGTGTTTCGATAACGAACCACATAGAATCATCTGCCATACTGAAGATGAATTCTCCGAGCGCAGCTTGGGCGATGGGATGAAGATGAAGCTCCGGCTGCTGCAGTAGCATAACCACAGTATCATTCGTCGCCTTTCGGAAGATCGCGTCAACTATAATTGGAACTACCTGAGATATACCTACACCGACCTGAGCGAGGGTGAAGTCTTTCCCGTGCTTCTTCACGGTTACCACAAGTGGCGACGCGGACACCTTTTTGGACAACTTTTCTACACTGAGATCCTCGAATAGCTGGCTCTCGGCACCAAATTTCCGCACCACATCTAGGTAAACGGCATCTTTCGCCTTCGTCATGTCGTGCCACATGGAAGCGAAATGCGAACCGCGAACGTTATATTTCCTGTCGTGGGTATAGAAAGGTACTGGAGACTGCCGCAGCGGCCCTATGTGGGCAGAATCATGAGGAATGGCGGGCTCGATGCTCCGCAATAAAGCTTCCCCAAACTGGCTGCCAACCAAGCGTTTGCTTATCAGTGAAAAGATGAACCCGACGGAATTCACAGAGTGCGCTTCGCCTTCGGCGTCCATGGGGAATCGCTTAAATCCACCAGGCTCTTCGTGAACACGACATAGGTCTCTCCAAGTATAGTCTGCCGGCAAGACAGAAGTCTTGAACCAGCACCCGCGCTCGGTTTGCCTAAATGTCAGACGCATACCATCGCTTACAACAGTGAACCTCTGGACAGCTGGCTGCAAAAGGTCACTACGTCGCTTCATTGTGATCAACTTAGAAACCGTTCGCTTCTTCATCGACGACTTGAAGCCAATCGTCACGTCCGCAAAAGAAAAATACGGCGAGAAGAAATCGTAACGTCCAAACGGCTCCGAGTCCTTCATTACGCGAGTTGTCTGAAGTTCTGTTGAAACAACGTAGTTTGCCAAGTTCAGAACTGAACTCTTACCAGAACTATTGTCCCCTATTAAGAAACTAGTTCCATCGAGGGGAAAATACAGCTCCCGAAATCCTCGGTAGTTCTTAGCAAATATCTCTACAGTCAATGGAGGCCCCCGAATGAGCTGCGCAGCTCTCGCGCTCAACGTAGACTACGATTCTGCTATCCTCTGCAACCGTGAGGGTTCTTTCCGCACCGATCTGTTCCAGCGCTAACTCGAAATTGAAATGGCCGGTCTCGGGGCCACTCGTTTTCGCTCCCGCACCGAGTGGAACATACAGAAGGATCGGGATCAGCGACAAGCTGGACACGAACCAAGCATCGGCAAGTTCGATATGCATTGGTTCTCGCGATACACTTGGGAAAAGGACGGCGATCGCGACCTGTTTATCGCGCAGCGTTTGCCCGATTTGGTTTATCGGTTCATCGTTCAGCGCAACCGAACATGGCGTCTGGCTCAACCGAAATAGCAGCAGCCCCCCCCCGGCCCCTTGGCACTTCATGGGGCCGGGGGGGGGGGATAGGCCGAGAGTAAGGGGGAGGCCGCCAACATCGCGGCTGGACTCGTGGTGTCGATTCCGTGAAAAAATATTTTGGGGCCTTTTGCCAAAACGGGGAAAAATACCCTCAATAACCCCTCTTGACCCGGCCTGACCGGCATTTCATTTCGGTTATTTCGGAACCGTAACAATCTGGTACAATCGAGACAGTCGCGTGGATTGCTGACCGGACCAGCTTCGAAACATTCAGCCCTTCCGCGCGCGTTTCGGAGGGTTTTTTAATGCTCAAGCCGACAATCGAAGAGTTGCGCGCGAAATATACGCCGGAGCAATTCGCCGAACTCGAACGGCAGGCAGCCAACCGCAAAATGGTTAAGCCGCCGCCGAACCGCGCCGCGCCGGTCAATGCGGGTTACGTCCATGACGTTGCCGAACTGGCGGGCCGCGCTTGGGCCAACGACGCCGCAACAATACTCACCGACGCCACAGCGCAAGTCCTTCACCAGATCAGGGAGGAGGTTCTTGCGCGGATCGAAAAGCTTGAAGCCGAAAACGCCGAATTGCGCAAACTCGTCTACGGGGAGACCTTCCATGGTGCATGACCACGCAGCCGCAGAGGAACGAATTCACCGCCATCTCGCTCAAATCAAGAGCAGCACGGTAGGGGCGCATCGCATTCTTTCGGCAATGGGCGGCAGCGAACGCCGCAAGCCCTCGCCGCGCGATATCCTGATCAAGGCCCTTGCCGCGCGCGTTATCGCCTACCCGCTGAAACGGGACGCGGCGGAAATGGCGAAGACGCTCTATGGCGAGCGGATTGCCAAGGCGGTTGCGGAACCCGATACGATTTTCAAAGCAACGGCGCCGGCGAGGACGGACAATCTCGAATGGGCGGGCGCTTTGGCGGGCGGCGAGACCGTTGCCGCGCTTCCGCTTCTCTCGCCAAACTCGACATATGCGACGTTGCATGCGCGCGGGCTAAACCTCGAATTCGGCCCCGGCGCTGCCGCCTTTAGGCTTCCTTCCCGAACCAACCCAGGCACCGAACTAGCCGGCGGTTTCGTTGGGGAGGGCGATGCCATTCCGGTCAAGAAACTGACGCTGACCAGCGGAACGGTCGTTCCGCATAAGCTTGGCGTCATTTCGACGTTTACCAGCGAAATTGCCAAGCGCAGCTTGCCCAATATCGAAGCCCTTTTGCGGGACGCCATTGCTTTCGATACGCAAGTCGCCTTGGACGCGGTTCTGCTTTCGGATACGGCGGCGACGGCGGCGAGCCCCGGCGGGATACTGGTAGGGGTAACGCCGATTGCGCCGACCGCTGGCGGCGGAATTGTTGCCTTGAGCGGCGACCTCTCGAAATTGGCCGAGGCAATCCCTTACAGCACCGATCTCGTCTATCTGCTGCCGTTGGCCGAATACCAGCGGGCGCTGATCCTTGCGCCCGCGCTGGCCGGTTCGTTCGTGATTGCCCCGGCGCTACCGGCCAAACGGATCGTTGCGGTCGACAGCTCTGATTTCGCCTCGGTAGAAAACGCGCCGGAGTTCGATATCAGTTCCGAAGCGGCGATCCATGAGGAAGACACCGCGCCTTTGCCGCTCGCTACCGGAACGGCGGGGGCTGGCGCTATTACCGCCGCCCCGGTTCGGGAGCTTTATCAAACCGACGTTTTGGGCCTGCGCATGTTGTGCGAAATTACATGGGCCATGAGGCGCGCCAACCGCGTTCAAACGATCACAGGGATCACGTGGTAAACCCGGCGGGGGGGGAGAAAAGCCTGATAGAACTTCGGCAGAGTCTGCCGAAGTTACCAAGTCATTACGTTTTCCTTGTTGGCTTTCCGGGTATTCCAGCGCCAACAGCATGGCTTTCTGGCTTGCGGTGGAAAACCCTTTAGTTTGTGAAAGGTTTTCGGGAAACAAATTCCCAAGAGTCTTGGCAATTTCGAACGCTTGAAATTCTCAATAGTTTGCCGCGCCAGCGATAAGCGAAGACTCTTCGCTCATGTTTCGAAGGGAAACGTGAATCCCCCAAGAGTGTTGGGGGTTTTGCTTGCCCGCCTACCGCCCAAACCGGGGTTGGCAGTTCGGATGATGCCGGATTGGCGGCGCTTTCCCGGCCAGCAAACGCAGGCGGGCCGCCAGTTCGCGGGAGGGCTCCGCCCGCCCAAACCTCAAGCAATAGAAAACCTCGTCGGTGATATCGAGCGCGCGGGCCAAGCCAGCGGGTTTCCAGCCTTTGGCAAGCAAAGCCTCGATGATCGTTCGAGGGCTCATCGACCCGGCCTCCGCGCATTGAACAGCTTTTCGATCCGCTCGACGGTTTCGCAGGCGGGTTGCCGCGCCTCGCCGCTGGCCAGCCTCCAAACAGTGTTGCGGCTGACATGCGCGGCTCTGGCGATCTCTGAACGTGATACCCCGCCCGCCTCAAGGGCTTCTATCATGAGCGCGGCGCGCTGTTGCGGGGAAGGTTCGCGAGGCATGGGGCCAAGGATAAAACGCGCTGGCGGAATCGGAAAGGCCAATGCATCGGCGGCGCGCCGTAAAACGCGCCGTAAAACGATAAAGGCCAGTCCGCTGGAACTGGCCATTTTCGATATCATATTGATATTAAAGAGATATTTGGTGGGTGATCACGGGCTCGAACCGTGGACCCGCTGATTAAGAGTCAGCTGCTCTACCAACTGAGCTAATCACCCATCCGCGACCGCTGCGGCGTGTCCCGCTGCTGTCGTGAGGGGGCGTATAAAGGCGTTCGATTGGGTTGTCCAGCGGCTTTGTGAAATTTTTTTGAAAAACCGTGCATGACAAAGCGAAGCCCTGTGAAGAACAGGTTGCCTAGCAAAGGCGGGCGCCTTCCTTGAGGGCCGGCACGGCCGTCACTGACACAGAGGGGAGACAACGAGGGACGAAACCCGCTTTCAGCCATTACGCGCGCGCAACGAACAGGAGTTGATTTTCACACTGCGCCGAGATTGATACCTCGGTTGTGATTTATCGATAAGGCGATGAGATTTCCTCTTGAGTGCGACAGCCTCGTGCGCTAAAGCCACGCCACGGATGGGTGATTAGCTCAGTTGGTAGAGCAGCTGACTCTTAATCAGCGGGTCCACGGTTCGAGCCCGTGATCACCCACCAATTTTCTCCTAAAGCGCTGATTAAGTTGAATTTTCCAAAACACACATCTGTGCCTCAGACGTAGAGTTCGCCGGATGCGATCTTCACCGCATGGCCGCCGATACGGGCGTTGCTGATCTCGCCGCCCGAGATGTCGAGATGCAGGTGGATGAAGGACGGGCGTCGCATTTCCACGCCCTGCTCGACGAGCACCGGGTGGTGGCCGTCGACGAACTGGTCGAAATAGTGGATCGCGCCGGAAAGGGCTGCCACGGCCGAGCCGGTGGCCGGATCCTCGAGATTGCCGGCACCGGGCCCGAACTTGCGGGCGTGGAAACGGGCCGTGTGGTTCACCCCGCCGCGGCAATAGACATAGGCCGCGGCAAGCCGCCCTTCCGCCATCGGCGTCAACTGCTCCCAGCGCAGCGAATCGAACTCGATCGCGGCGGCCGCCGCCACGTCGTGCACCGGCACCATGACGAAGGGTGCGCCCGCGCTCCAGAACGAAGGCACGTGATTCTCGAAACCGATCTGCGAGAGCTTCAGGCTCAGCGCATCGGCGATTGCCTGCCGGTCGAAGCGGGCGTCGAGCCGCACGGATTTTCGTGGCAGGTCGAACTCGGCAAAGCTCGCCTGCCCGGCCTTCAGCCGCACCGCACAGCGCACCGGCCCCACCTTTTCCTCCAGCACCTGAACGATATCGATGCCCTCCTCGATCGCGCCGTGCTGGGCCTCGGCGATCGCGATCGCCGCGCCGACCGTCGGGTGGCCTGCGAAGGGCAACTCCTGGAAGGGGGTGAAGATCCGGAGCTTTGCCGTATGCGCAGCACCGCCGGGCCTGCGGATGAACACCGTCTCCGACAGGTTGAACTCCTGCGCGATCGCCTGCATCGCTTCATCGTCGAGCCAGTCGGCACCGAAGACCACGGCCAGCGGATTGCCTTCCAGTCGCCTGTCGGTGAAGACGTCGTAGATCGCGTAGCTGAGCGCCATTCATGTCCCCTTGCGAATATGCGCGAACTTTGCAGCGTCGGGACGCGGGCGGCAAGGCTTAAAAGCACCCGTGCACAGCTCGGCGCGGATCACGATTTCTTTAACCTCGGCGCCGCCTCTGACATCTGTCCCCGTCGCATGAGCACCTCCCATCTTGCTCAACAGCCCGCGGCACGCAGTTACCGCGCTCCGTCATCTCGACAACAGTAGCAAAAGCCGAAGGAAACATCAGAAAATACTAACAATCTAAATCCAAGTCTTGCCAGCCGTCACGCGACTGGCTCTGGCGCTTCGGGCTAGCGTCATTGGCCTCAATGCCAGTTGCTCCAGTATCTCGCCGGTTTTCAGTTATTTACATGACAGTGATGGATATTGATTTAAGTTTTGAATTATAATTGAAGTACAATAAAATTACTGTACTTAGTAAACATAATACTTGTTTGAAATTGTTGTTTGATTATAAATTCTTTTCAGGAGGACGAAAACAATGGCAAAGATAGTCGGCACTGATGCGAACGACACCCTGTTCGGGACAGACGAAAACGACAATATCTGGGGTCTCGGCGCCAATGACACGCTGGACGGCGGGCTTGGGAACGATTTTCTCTATGGTGGGACCGGTAACGACCGCCTGATGAGTTTCAGCGGCTATGACGAGCTCGATGGCGGCGATGGCGATGACCGGCTGGAACTCAACGGAACGGGCGGCGTGGCACGGGGAGGTGCCGGCATCGATACGCTGGTCATCGATCTTTCGGGGACGGGCAACCGAGTCACGTTTAACGGCATGAACCGCCACGTAACCTTCGGCGACCCGGCTGAGACCGACAATCACATCTTCTACCGCGGCATTGAGCGGCTGGAACTGACGACCGGTAGCGGCAAGGACATTGTTGAGGGTGGCACGGGTGACGACGTGATCTCGACCGGAGACGGCGCGGACATCATCGGCGGCCAGTCATTGCCGAACACCCATAATCAAATGAGTTCCCTGGGTGCTGATGTTATCGACGCCGGTGCGGGCAACGACACGATAATCGATCGGTTCGGGGCCAATTATCTTTCTGGCGGCAGTGGCGACGACAGCATCACAACGACACTTTCATCTGCCGAACTCGACGGCGGCGACGGTGACGACACGTTACGGTTCGAGGATGCGGATCGGACCGATGATGTCACGGTCGATGTGGTCAATGGCGTTACATCGACCGGTACCGCCTTTCACAATTTTGAGCGGGTTTACGCACATACCGGCAGCGGCAATGATACTTTGCTCGGTGGCCTCAGCCGCGACAACCTCTTCGGCGGCAATGGGGCCGACCGCCTGTTTGGCGGCGAAAACAATGACTATCTCTATGGCGAAGGCGGTGATGACCGCCTTGAAGGCGGTGCCGGAGTCGACTCACTTAGTGGGGGTGAAGGCGATGACTACCTCTCTGGAGGCGACGGTATTGACTTCCTCGATGGTGATGAAGGCAATGACACGTTATTCGGCGGTGAAGGCAATGATTGGCTCGATAACCGCTACGGTGGCGCCGATATGCTCGACGGCGGCAATGGTGATGACCATTTCGCGGTCGTTAATTCCAATACGACCGAGATAACCACCGTCAGGGCCGGCGCCGGTCAAGACACGATCTTTGCCGCTCGACTAACCGACATTGATGGCGGCGATGGCCACGATACGCTTGAGATCACCGTCCCCGATCTATCGGCTGCGATCAATGTTGACGCCGCGAGTGGAACAAGCTCAACGGGTTTGACTTTTGTCAATGTCGAAGATTTCGAGATACGCGTTTTCGGTGACCATGATGACACCCTACGCGGCGCCGCCGGTAACGATATTATCCAGGGAGGAAGCGGCGATGACCTTCTCGAGGGGCGCGGCGGCAATGACCACATCTTCGGCCAGCAGGGAGCAGATCGTCTGATCGGCGGTGAGGGCGCTGACACATTCCACTGGAGTGGATTTGAGGTTCGCCATAGCAGCATCGATCATATCGTCGATTTTGACACCCAAAGTGGCGACGTGATCGAGTTGGGAGGCTTCTATCCTGGCGACACCAACATCTATAATTTCGATTCCTTTGTGGCTGCCTCGCATGACACAGAGGAGGGTCTCTATGTAGCCTTTCATGGTGAAACCGAAGGCATCCTCATCGAAGGCGTTTCGCTTGCGGACTTATCTGCCGACGATATTGCTTTCACGTGGTGAGACTGCAGTGTCGGTGGCTGGTCGGGTGGAAGTCCGTTTTCCACCCTGCGCGGTCCTTCCTGATTGTTGGGATGCAACGACCGAGGGGCGCGGGCATGTGTGAAGGCGTGGCAGTTCGTCCTGCGCATCAACGGGGCCCAATGCGCAAGCAGACGCGCGCGGCATAAGCACTACAAATACAAAAAGATAGCGCGATTTATTGATTCATGGTCGTGGCGAGCGGATGTTACCGAAACAGCCACTCCAGAATGGGCGGAATGAAGGGCGGATAGTTGTGCGCGTGGGGATCCGGACCGAAAACCGCGATCGCCTCGTCGATCTCCGGTTCGGGATCCGTGGCGATGTGCTCCGCCACGCGCGCAACCAGCGCTGCCGCCGTCTCCGGATAGCGATAGACGCGGATGAGCGTCACGGCGCGGCCCATATGCAGGAGATGATAGCCCGGCTCCACCGCGGCGAGCGTAAGGTCGATGCCGGTCTCCTCCATCGCCTCGCGGCGGATGTTGCCATCGATGTCGCAGCCGCCGTCGACGATATCCTCGGGCTCCAGCGAACCGGAGGGACTATAGACCCGCCCCGGATTGGCCGTGTGCCCGCCCATGCGCACCAGGATCAAGGCGCCGTCGGAAGACAGGATCGCCGGCATGGCAAAGAGATGAAAGGCGCTCTTCGCCCGCGTCTTCCGCCACCAGAGAAAGGTCGAATAGGGCACCACATGCCCCTCGCCTGTTACCCGCCCGTCTTCGATGCGAAGCGCCCTGAGCAGGACCATGCGCCCGTCGAAGAGATGCGGGTTGGCGGCGATCTCCCCTTGCCAGTTTTCCTCAGCCCGGGACACCTCGGCCAGATGAAACGGATGCGCTGCGCCATTGACGCGAATGTCGACGTCATCGATCGGGATGATCACACCTTCGTCCGGCCAGTGAGCCGTGTTGCTTTCAAGCGCGCTCATGCTCACACGTCCAGGGTGATGGCGACGGGGCAATGGTCGGACGCCTTCGGCCGGTCCCAGCCGGTGCGCGGATAGCGCTCCACCTCCAGCTCGGGCGGAAAGATCGTCCGGAACGGCTGGCCGCCGCGGATGACCTCGGGCACCTGGTGCGCGTTGCGCTTGGAAAGCGCCGGCGACAGCCAGATATAGTCGAGCTGGCAGAGATGCCGCTCCTGCGGCCCGCGGCTGTGAAACAGCGTCCAGCGGTCCATCACCGGCCGGCGCAGCATCGGGTTCTCGACAAAGCCGTCATGGCTGAAGACGTCGAGCGAACTCTTCTCCTCCTCGTGCGGCACGAACTGATAGCCGGTGCGCCGGTCGCCGAGGATGTTCACCTTCTCCTGGTAGTCGTTCATGTCGCCGCAGATCGCGAACATCTTGTCGGCTGTCTTCCCGCGGCCGAAGCGGCTCTCGATGATGTGGCGCACGGCCGAGGCTTCGGCCACGCGCAGCGGCATCGTCGCCTGCCGGCCGTCCAGACCCTCGCGCGCCGGCCCCATCGACTTGAAGTGCACGACGTAAAGGGTCAGCGGCCGGCCGCCGATCCGAAGATCGAGTTCCAGACAGTCGCGCTTGAAGATCCGGTCGGCCGGCCGGTTGGTGAGCGCAATCTGGTCGTTGAAGAGGTCGAGGTCCTCATAGGTGAGCCCCGCATGGCTCTTCACCTCCAGGCATTCGATCGGCTGGCCGTCGCGCGTCTCCTCGCGCATCAGCACGGCAACGTCGATGCCACGCGAATCATTGCCCTCGATCAGGTACTTCTGGCGATAGCCATTGCCGACCATGCGGAAGAGGTAGTTGTATTCGAAGGCCTGCAGCGAGGCCATGTTGTCGGCTTCCTGCAGGCAGAGGATATCGGCATCGCAATCGGCAATCGCCAAGGCCGACATCTGTCGCGTGTCGTCCGTATGCGCGATGGTGCGCGCCTCCTCCAGCCGCTGGTACTCGGCTTCCGTCTTCACATCGAAGAGCCTCAGCACCCGATCCTGTTTCAGCTGGTTGCGAAAGCCGGAAAAATCGAACCGGCTCAAGAGGTTCTCGATATTGAAGGTGGCAAGGCGAAGCGACATTTATCAATTCCGTGGCATGAAATGCCGGGAGCTTAAAGCAATTGCAGGAAAAGTGCGAAGCGGTTTTCCGTCCGCAATTGCGGCAATACAAACATCAATTCCAGGAAAAGTGCGAAGCGGTTTTCTGTCCTGAATTGCGGCATCTCAGAAAGCAATTCCCGGACCGCGGCCGTGTATCACGGCGCGCCCCCATCCCCGTCTCGGCCGGCTCTGAGACCATTTGGCGCAGAACCGGTTCCAACATGATCCATGTCATTCAGAACGCGAACCAATGTGCTCATATGGCGTTATGGTATTGTTGCTTGCGCTCATGGAGGATGGGGTTGAACACGGAAATCGAACTCAAGCTCGAGCTTGCGCCTGATGATCTCGACCGCTTCGCCGCATCCGGGCTGCTCGGCGAGCCGGTGAGCGTCGAAAACCAGCGGTCCGTCTATTTCGATACGCGCGCCCGCGACCTGTTCCAGTCGGGCTTCACGCTGCGCATCCGCACGGTCGGCGCCGCCCGAACCCAGACGATCAAGGCGACCGGCGCGAGCGCGTCGGTTTTCGCCCGGCCGGAATGGGAGCAGCCGCTTGCCGGCGATGAGCCGGTGGTCGATCACACCACCCCGCTCGCCGCCCAGTTCGACCTCGAGGCGGGCGATCTTGCCGCGCACTTTACCGTCGATGTCGAACGCAGCACCTGGAACGTCGAGCAGGATGGCGCCGAGATCGAGGTCGTGCTCGACCGCGGCCTGATCACCGCGGGCACCCGGCAGACGGCGATCGGCGAGATCGAACTCGAGCTCAAGAACGGCGACCCGAAGGCGCTCTTCACCCTTGCCCGCCGCATCGAGGCGATCGTTCCCATCCGCTTCGGCGTCATGTCCAAGGCCGAGCGCGGCTTCCGCCTCATCGATGCGGAACAGATGGTCTTCAAGGCCGAGCCGGTCGAGCTCGACCGTGAGATGCGGGTGACGAAGAGCTTCCGCACGGTCGCCCTTGCCTGTCTTCGCCACCATCGCCTGAACGAGGATGTGTTGCGTGCGCGCCAAAACCCGGAGGCCCTGCACCAGGCCCGGGTTGCCCTTCGGCGCCTGCGCTCGGCCTTCTCGCTTTACAGGGATCTGCTTCAGGACGACGAGAGCGAGCGCCTGAAGGGCGAGCTCAAATGGCTGGCCGGTGTCTTCGGCAAGGCCCGCGACGTCGACGTTCTGCTTGCGCGCGCGGCGCAGCCGGAACTTGGCGAGCGCCTGAAGACGGCCCGCGCCGCCCGCTATGCGGACCTCTTCGAGGCGCTTGATGGCAGCCGCGGCCGCGCCCTCATGCTCGACCTCTACGAATGGCTGCATTGCGGCCTGTATCTTTCGGCGCCGCCCGCCGAGTTTCGCGATCGGACGGCCGCCGATTTCGCCGAGGCGGTACTCGATCGAGAGCGCAAGAAACTGAAGAAACATGGCCGCGCGCTTGCCAAGGTCGACGACGAGGAGCGGCACGAGGCCCGCAAGGACGCCAAGAAGCTGCGCTATGCCGCCGAATTCTTCGCAGCGCTGTTCGACGACAAGCGCGGCGCCAGGCGGCACAAGCGCTTCATCGGGGCGATGTCCGCGCTACAGGACGAGCTCGGCACGCTCAACGATCTCGTCTCGGCGCCGCATGTGCTTTGCGAAATCGGCCTTCAGGATCACCCGGACGCCGAAACACTGGTCGTGCACGCCGACAAGGACAAGCTGATCGACCGGGCGCAGGGCGCGCTCGACGACGTGATCGACGTCAAGCGCTTCTGGCGTTGATCGGCGCCGGAGCGCTTCACTGGAGCCGCGCGGATGGAGCGCTGCCGTTGATCTCCCACGGCCTCGTCACGCCGCAACCGTGATCTTCGGCGGCTGCCAGGTGCCGTCGAGGATGCCCTCCTTGCCCCAGTAGGCGCGGATGTAGAGCGAGAAGATCCCGTGCGGTGCCGGCAGCCAGTTGCTGTCCTTGTCCCCGCCGGGCCGTTCGGCGCTCACATAGATCGTCAGGGAGCCGTCCTCGTTGCGCTTCATCTGCCGGGACTTGGTGCCGAGCGAATAGCGCTCGTGCTCGTTGGGGTGGAACAGGTGCTTGTCGTTGTAGAGGGTCAGCGACCAGAAACCGTTGACCGGCGGATCCTCACCCCGCGCGAACGTGATCTCGTAGAGCTTTACGCCGGTCAGCTGATCGCCCGCACCGTCGAAATCGGTATAGAAGTATTGCGTTTCCGAAGGCCTGTTGTCGAACATGTTCGACTTGGCCGTTCCCGTCCGGTTGAAGTAGTCGATGCCCCATTGCGCGTTGTTGACCGAGCGGTTCCAGCCGTTGCCGGCCGGAAGCCCGTTGCGCTGCCAGTCGAAGAAGGGGGCAATCACCTTTTCCTCGGTCTCGATCGCCGTATCGACGAGCATCTGCTTCAGCTCCTCGTCCCTTTCGGTGGCGTCGATCAGCAGACGGAACTGCGCATAGAGCGCTTCCTCCCCCGGCAGCGGATCGGCTGCGGCGACCGCATCGGGAAACTGTTCGAAGAATTTTTCCGGCACCACCCACTTCGTCTCGCCCTCGCTCGCCGCGTCATCGGCCGATGGGGCGGGAATATCGGCGAGCTTCGCCCATTCGATCGTCTTCATCTCGCCGGTAAAATCCTTGAGCGGATAGAACACGACCTGGTTGATAACCGGTTGAATATCCTTGTTGTCCTCGCCCGTGTCGTCCTGGAAGATGCGCGGAATGGCGTTGGCAAGCGAGGTCGGCGACCGGATGATATCGGTGATGCCCGCGGGCTTCAGCCCGTCCCAGCCGGGACCGACAAGCAGGTAGAAACCGGGCTTGGTGCCATAGGGCTTTCCAAGCTGGCCGAACTGGTCGGTGCGCGCATCGTAAAGCGCATAGACCCAGAAGCGATCGCCGAAATCGGGCACCTGCGCGACGACGGGCTCATCGTCGAGCTCGAAGAAGCCGAGGCCGTAGACCACATCCTGGTTGGGGCATGTGACGAAGGTTTCCGAGGGCTCGATATAGTCGTGCAGCATGCCCACCTGGCCGCGCGGGGCAACCGGCAGAATGCCGCCAAGCAGGCCGGGGCTCGGCGCCTGGGTGATCCTGGCCTTGCGGTTCAGCATGTTGACGATCGGCCAACCCCAGACATAGGCCATCTGCGCGATCGTGCGGGCATAACCCGGATGCATGGCAACACCGGTCACGGGCAAGGTCGGAGCACCTGGCCCCAGCGCCTGCTGCGCCAGCGCCGGACCGGCGGAGGCCGCAAGCGAGGCGGCCGTGACCGCCGCCGGCACCGCCGCCCCGGCACCGACCGCCGTAAGCGTCGCGGCGCCGATCCCGCCTTTCATCATGTCCCTCCGGGTGATCTCCAGTGTCTTGCCGGATGTCGTCTTCATCATCGTCTCCTGGCGTCCCGATAATCGGTCTTGGCAAGGGCCCGCGGATGGTCCCCTTGCCGGCATGCCGTCCCACCTCGCCCGACGTCGTCCTTCACCGGGAAATCGGCATTTCGTCCTGGACCGTGACGGCTCAGGCACGGAACGCTTCGAAGGGTGGCTCTGTGTTTCCTCGCCTGCGGCATTTCAAGACTGCGGCATTTCAAGGCCCGGCAGTGTTGCGCGCGTGCTCTGAGGCGCCGCGCGCAGGAACCGCCATCCTGCCGAAACAGGCCGCTCGGCGAAAGTACGTAACTGTTAAAATTCGCCGCAAATGGCAGGCAAAGCAGGGCGATCTTCCCGACCGCCCTACCTCAAAGGCGTCGCAAGGTCAGTTCCGGCCGCCCTGCGCCGCCATCGCCCGTTCGATCCTCAACGCCAGCTCGTCGCTGACCGGAACCATCGGCAGGCGCATCTCCGGGCTGTCGATCAGCCCCGCGCGCCAGAGCCAATGCTTGATCGGTCCTGGGCTTGGCTCGGCAAAGAGCAGCCGCGGCAGATCGGCAAGGCGCTGCCATTCGGCAAGCGCGCCCGGCTGATCACCGGCAAGGAGCCGGTTGCGGATTGCGGCAAAGGAGGCCGTCCGCACATGGGCGGACGCCGTGATCCCACCCTCCGCGCCTTGGGTCAGCGCCGTGTAGAACAGCGGGTCCTCGCCGGTCAGTACGGCGAAATCCCGGGGCTTGTGGCGCAGGAGGTCGAAGGATTGCGTCGCATCCGCACAACAATCCTTGACCCCGACGATATTTTGCCGCTCCGCCAGTTGCAGCATCGTCTCGTTGCCGAGGTTGACGCCCGTCCGGTAGGGAATGTTGTAGATCAGGATCGGCCGCGCGGTCGCGTCGGCAAGAGCCGAGAAATGCGCGAGGAGCCCCCGCTGCGACGGCCGCGTGTAATAGGGGCAGGCAATCAGGTAGCCGGCAACATTCCAGGCTGCCGTCCGCTCAAGCGCCTTCACGGTCTTGCGCGTATCGCTGCCGGAAAGCCCGAAATAGACAGGGATCGACCTGCCCGCCGCTGCCAGCGCCTCCCGGGTGATTGCGACCAGCCGCTCGCATTCCGCCTCGTCGAGCGCCATGCCCTCGCCGGTGGTGGCGCCGAGAATGAAGCCGTCGATCGGCTCGGCGGCATAGTGCGCCACGAGCCGGCGCAGCGAGCGCTCGTCAAGTTCGCCGTCGCGAAAGGGCGTGATCAGCGGCAGCCAGAGACCGCTCGGCGTTGATTGTGTGCTTTCCATGAAATTCCATCTCCTTCAAAAAAACCGGAGACGGAGCGCAAGCGAAAACCCCGTCCGAACCGGCGGGGTCGATCTGATCCTTGTGCTTGCTATGATGCTCTGCGCGCAACGACCGAAAGCCCCGGGCACGGGGCTTTTTTCACGGTCGTCAGTTTGGCGAGGCGGCAGGTCATGGGCGCGAAGGTCGAACAGTCCGGCTGCATTGTCAAGGAGGGGCCGGCGCCGGCGCGGCGGCGTGTGCCCATCCCGGCCCCCGCGGCGCACACTCGATCTTGCAATTTTCAGTTGTTTACAGTTACTTGGCCGGATCAATTTCACCTGGTGGCGATCAGATCCTGCAGATGACGTTCCAAACTCTCGAACATGACCTCGGCCAAATCCTCGGCAGGCTCGCAGCGCAAGGATACGAGGCGCGCGAACTCGTGTTCGACCCGCCGGCGTCCGAGACCGACATCCGCAGAGTGGAGGCAGAACTCGGGCTGCCTCTTCCATCCGCGTTGCGTGATGTGCTGACCACGGTCTCGCGGCACGTCGAATTCGGTTGGTCCGCACCGGGGGGATTGGAATTCCCGCCGCCTTTCGCGGGGAATTTCGGCGGCGATCTGTGCTGGTGTTCGGGCCTCGTGCTTCAATGCGAAGAGAAGCGAAGAGGCTGGATCAAGGCCTGCTTCGCCGATCCCGAAGACGCCTATGACAGCGTGTGGCACGACAAGCTGGCGTTTCAGGATGTTGGCAACGGCGATCTGCTGGCAATCGATCTCAGGCCACGACATCTGGGCCAGGTGGTCTACTTGAGCCACGACGACGGCGAAGGCCATGGCACGGTTATGGCGCCGTCGTTTCGTGACCTGATCGAGCGCTGGGTCCCGCTCGCCTGCACCGGCAGCGAAGACTGGCAGTGGCTGCCCTTCCTCGGAGCGCAGGGCATCGATCCCGCCGGCGACAATGGGCAGGCCTGGCGAAGGCTGCTGAAGATTGCATGACGCCGTGCGCGGCGCGCGCTTCAACAGCCTGATACAGAGCTCGCCGGCAATCCAACCCGCTTGGCCCAAACTTGAGTTCCGCTCAGTCCGGACATGCGCTTTCGCTCAGTCCGGACATTCGGCGCCGGTCTCCACCCAGGCGGCAATCAGCGCGGCGAACTCGGCTTGCGAGCCGGGCGGCGCGCTGCGCCCCTCGCCCGGATGCCAGGCCCAGCCGACCAGATGATCCTCGCCCATGTGCTTGATCAGATCGGCATGGGAACGGTTGCCGTTGCGCTCCGTGTCCTTCACCTGCTGACAGATCTCACCAACGCTGAGCCCCTGCCAGGCCATGCTTTCGGGCGCAAGCTGCCAATGGGCATTGCCGGGTATGGATTTCAGCCGGCTGCCGACGATCGCCCGGTTTTCCGCGCCATGGCAGGTGCTGCAGGCAAGGCCGGCCGGTCCCATCGAGCTGTCGGCCGCAATCATCAGCGGCACATGCGGGTGCATGTCCTCGCCTTGCGTCGGGCTGCGCGTCGCCGGGTGACAGTTGATGCAGCGCGGATGGGTGAGCACCCGGCTTGCCTCGGCAAAGATCGCCTTCGAGCGCGCCTTGGCATCGGCGATCGAGGCGAAGTCGGCGGCGCCTTTCAACGCACCGCCGCCGGAGGTTTCGGCATGGCCGCGGATCGGCTCGAAAGCGGCGACGAGACCGGCGACGGCGAGCGCGATGCCAAGGGTAAGAGCGAGTGTGCGCTTGGCCACGGTCACACCCTCCTGAGGTCCGTCTGGTCGATCGGCAGGGTTCTGAGCCGCTTGCCGGTCGCCATGAAGATGGCGTTCAGGAGCGCCGGCGCAACGCCGGGCGTGCCCACCTCGCCGATACCGCCGGGCGCCTCGGCGCTCGGCACGATATGCACCTCGATCGGCGGCGTTTCGTTGATGCGCAGGACCGGGGCATCGTCGAAGTTGCCCTCGACCACCGCGCCGTTTTCGACGGTGATGCGCCCGTAGAGCGCAGCACTCAGGCCATAGACGACGCCGCTCTGGATCTGCGCCTCCACCGTGTCCGGG
This sequence comes from Ensifer adhaerens, assembly GCF_002007205.1. Taxonomy (GTDB): domain Bacteria; phylum Pseudomonadota; class Alphaproteobacteria; order Rhizobiales; family Rhizobiaceae; genus Ensifer; species Ensifer adhaerens_D. Next base: position 482,240 of record NZ_LAZS01000005.1, on the reverse strand, counting down.
TTGATCACCTGGCCGCAGTCGACCGCACAGACGATCCGGTCGGTCTTGAACCTGCCATCCGCGCCGATGCTCACTTCGGCGATCATCGCGGCGAAGCTGCCGAAATCCTCGGCAACCGCGATGCCCCGCCCCTTGCCTTTTTCGAGCGGGCTCGACCAGCCCGCCTTCTCGGCGGCGAGTTCGAGCGCGCCGAGCAGCCGCGGCTTGTGCTGCAGCAGCCGTCGCCGGTAGTCGAGCGGATCGATGCCCGCCAGTTCGGCCAGCTCGTCGATGCCGCATTCGACCGGGGGCACGTTGCGCGTGGCGCCGACGCCCCGCCAGTTGCCGGTCAGCATGCCGTCGGGCGCCTCGTGGCGGGCGAAGTCGGTCTGCCTGTTGGGGATGGCATAGGGCGATTCCGCCCCGCCCATCTGGTCGAGGTCGACCCCGTCCTTGGTGAAGGCCGGCAGCCAGCGCGCCATGACCGAAGGACCGATCACCCGGTGCCGCCAGGAGACCGGCAGGCCATCGGGCCCAAGCGTCGCCGTCACCTTGCTGTAGTTCAGGTAGCGATAGCAGTCGTGGCGGATGTCTTCCTCCCGGCTCCAGGTGACCTTGACCGGGCCGCTGACCTGCTTGGCGATCTTGGTCGAAAGGATAATGCCATCGACATCGAGCCTGCGGCCGAAGCCACCGCCGAGCAGATGGTTGTGCACCACCACCTTTTCGAGCGGCAGGCCGGTCACGTCGGCCGCCGCCTGTCGCGCCCGGCTCATGATCTGCGTTCCCACCCAGACCTCGCAACCGTCGGGGCGCACATGCACCGTGCAGTTCATCGGCTCCATGGCCGAATGGGTCAGGATCGGCATGCGGTAGACGAATTCGTGCACCGGCCCGTGTTCCGCTTCGGCCCTGGCGACGTCGCCCTCGTTGACGTGCGGTAGGGCCTTGCCGTCGATCGCCGCGTCCATCTGGCGCTCGAGCTCGCTTTGAGAGACCGAGGCGCTCGGGCCCGGATCCCAGTCGATCGAAAGCGCCGCCAACCCCTTTCGCGCTGCACCGGTATTGTCGGCGACGACCGCCACGGCCTCCTCGATGCGCACCACCTGGGTCACGCCCTTGACCGCCATCGCCGGCGCCTCGTCGACCGCGCGAAGCTTGCCGTTGAAGTGCGGACAGATCGCGATCGCCGCATAGGAGACGCCATCCGGGCGGGCATCGATGCCGAATTTCGCCGTGCCGTTCACCTTCTCCGGACTGTCGAGGCGATGGGCGGGCTTTCCGATCACCCGGTAGCTGGAGGCGGGCTTCAGCGGCACATCCTGCGGCACGACTTCAGAAGCCGCCGCCGTAATCAGGCTGCCATAGGCCGCACGGCGGCTGCCGCCGGTCTCGACCACATGTCCGGCCTCGGCCTTGCAGGCGTCCGGCGAAACACCCCATTCGCGCGCCGCAGCAGCGATGAGCATGATGCGGGCCGTGGCTCCCGCCTTGCGCATCTGCTCGTAGATGCCGCGGATGGCGAGCGAGCCGCCCGTGATCTGGTCGCCGAGCAGCGGATTGGCATATTGCTTGGGATCGGCCGGCGCGTGTTCGAGCGTCACCTGGTCGAGGCCGACCTCCAGCTCCTCGGCGAGCATCATCGCGACCGCCGTATAGATGCCCTGCCCCATTTCCACCGAGGGCATGACGAAGGTGATCTTGCCTTCCTGGGGAATGCGGATGAAGGCGTTCGGTGCGAAGGGTTCGCTCGCTGCGGCGACCGCATGGGGCTTGAAGCCGATCACCAGCCCCGCACCCGTCAGCGATGCGCCAATCAGAAGCTGGCGGCGCGATACGGCAAGATTGGCTCTGTCGAAAATGGACATGGCATCACCCCTGCGCTGCAAGCTTGATGGCGGCGCGGATGCGCGGATAGGTGCCGCATCGACAGATGTTTCCGGCCATGACCGCGTCGATGTCGTCGTCGCTCGGCTTCGCATTGGCCGCAAGGAGCGCGGTTGCCGACATGATCTGCCCGGACTGACAGTAGCCGCATTGCACGACGTCGATGTCGAGCCAGGCCTGCTGTATCTTCCTGCCCTCGGGTGTGTCGCCAATCGCCTCGATCGTGGTGACCGGCTTTTCCGCCGCCTCCGACACCGACAGGATGCAGGACCGCACGGGCAGTCCGTCGACATGCACCGTGCAGGCGCCGCACATGGCGATGCCGCAGCCAAACTTGGTGCCCGTCAGCCCGATGGTGTCGCGCAGGACCCATAGCAGCGGGATATCGCCGTCCACATCGACGGCATAGCTCTTTCCATTGACCGTGAGGTTGTAAGGCATGCGACCATCGGCCCCAAGGGCCGCTCCCCTCTCCATGCGAAGGCGCGAAAATACCAACAGGCGCGGCAATCGGCCAAATTACATTCCCGTGAGGTCTCGCTTTTGCGTGATTCCCGGCCCACCGCCCGGTCGATCCGCGCCGCCAGCTGGTCGCTGACCTGCACCATCGGCAGCCGCATCTCCGGGCTGTCGATCAATCCTTGGCGCCAGAGCCAGTGCTTGACCGGCCCCGGGCTCGGCTCGGCAAAGACCAGCCGCGCCAGCTCGGCCAGACGCTGCCAGCGGCCGAGCGCGCCCGGCGAGCATGTTGCGCGATCCACGTGTCGGCTCTCGGCCTCACGGAAGGGTGTTCTTGTGGATCACTCCGTCCTTCATGATGATCTTGAAGTTGGTCTTAGGATCGGCAACGAGCTGGATGTTCTCGAGCGGGTTGCCCTCGACGAGCAGGAGGTCCGCAAAGGCCCCCTCCTCGACGACGCCGAGTTTGCCGGGATAGGGATTGCGCGGACCGGAGAGCGCCAAGAGCTCGGCATTGGTTCCGGTGGCCATGATCAGCGCCTCGGCGGGCGTGTACCAGCGGGTCAGCGACGCGAGAATGGCGCCCTGCTGCTTGGCGAGATCAGCGGAAAACAGCACGTCGGTGCCCCAGGCAGTCTTGATCTTGTATTTCTTCGCAAGCTGGTAGCTCCGTTCGATGCCGGGCCAGACCTCCTCGGCCTTTTCGCGCTGCACGGAGCCCTCGGGCAGGCCCAGCCGCATCATTTCCGGAAGCGGCTGCAGGCTCAGCCACACGTCGCGCTCGGCCAGGAGCCGTGCGGTATCCTCATCCATGAGGAAACCGTGCTCGATACATTTCACGCCGGAGAGGACCGCCAGCTTGATGGCTTCCGAGGTGAAGGCGTGCACGACCACATAGCTGTGCCAGTTGTTGGCGATTTCGACGGCGGCGCGAAGCTCGGCCTCGGTAAAGGTCGTCACATCGAGCGGGCTGTGCGGCGAGGAGACGCCGCCCCCGCCCGTGAGCTTGACCTGCGTCGCGCCTTGCATGAACTGCTCGCGAACGCGCGTGCGCACTTCGTCAGGCCCGTCGACGACGAGGCTGCCGCCGACCACTTCCATGCGGGTGGGCGGGCCGCCGATCCTGCGCGGCAGGTCGGTGAACGACCGGAAATCACCATGCCCGCTGGTCACGGTGATCATGGCGCCGGAAGGATAGATGCGTGGACCGGCAATGATGCCTTCATCGATGGCCCGTTTCAGGCTGAAGGCAGGGCCTCCGACGTCGCGCACCGTGGTGAAGCCACGCATCAGGGTGTCCGTAGCCTCGGCCCCTGCCAGAAGCGTGGTGTAGCCGATGTCGCCAAACGCCCCGGCGGGCGTAACGCGTATGAGCATGGCGTGCCAATGGGCATCGATCAGCCCCGGCATCAGCGTTCGGCCGTTCCCGGCGATCCTCAGCGCACCTTCAGCGTCGATCGGGTCTGTCGATATCCGCGTGATCAGATTGTCCTTGACGAGCACGTTCGACGGAGCGGAAAGCTCGGCCCCCTTCCCGTCGAAGATCCGGACACCCTCGAACAGGACGTCATCGGCCGCGGCGATTTCACCGGAGGCGAGCAGAAAGGCCGCAGCCAGCCATGTTCCGGCGGCGGGCAGCAACTTGGCCTGGCCGGGCATGACCTTAAACGATCGCAGCAGCGTCCAAAACGAAGACTGGCCGCAAGCGGACCAGACGTGCCCATGCCGTTCCATAGATCCGCCGAACATCGCCGCATTCCTTTTCAGAAGGGGACCAGGCGAAGGGAGTGTCCGCCCACACGTTCTGGCTGTCAAGGCGCGATGGCTTGGTGAGACGTCGTCGAACAACACGCACGCGCAGCACCGAAGGACGGCCGCCGTCGCGGCGCCCCCAAAAAACGACCGGGGATGCGCGGCATGGGCCGGCGCATCCCCGAAAAACTCTGAACGTGACGTCTGATGGCCCGCTGGTTTTGGCGCTGACGTCCGGTTGGCGGCCTTAGACGAGGTTGGTCTCGACGTCGATGTTGCCGTGCACTGCCTTGGAGTAGGGGCAGATCTCGTGGGCGGCGTGGATGATCTCATGGGCGATGTCGCGGTCGAGACCATCAAGGGTAACGTTCATGCGGGCGCGCAGGAAGTAGGAACCGTCCTTGACGTTGAGGTCGATCTCGGTGTCGACCTCGGGGCCGGCCGGAAGCTTCACCTTGCGCTGCTGGGCGGCAAGCTCGATCGCGCCCATGTAACAGGCCGACCAGGCGGCGCCGAACAGGTTTTCGGCGGCCGGATGCGGCTGCGGCAGCTTCAGGTTCAGCGTGCCGTCGCTGCTGACGGTGCCGCCATTGCGGCCGCTGGTGTTGTGGGTCTTGCCGGTGAAAACGAGCTTCTCGGTCATGTGCATTTTCCTCTCTGTTTGATTTTTTAATCGCATCCGCTTCAATCGGATGCGATGTATATACGCAAAGCTTGAGAGAGCGTCAACACCATTGCGATTTAATCGGATACGATTTATATTAAGTGCCGATAGCGAAAAGGAAAAAAGATTCCCATGTCCACATCCAAGTCAGCCAAGGAGCCGGGCGCAGCTAAGACCAAGGGCGGCAAGAAGCTCTCCAGCTTCCTGTGCTTTGCGATCTATTCGGCCAATCTCGCCTTCGGCCGCGCCTACAAGCCCCTGCTCGACAAGCTGGGCCTGACCTATACCCAGTACGTCACCCTGGTGGCGCTGTCGGAAGAGGACGACCAGACGGTGGGCATGCTTGGCGAAAAGCTCTTCCTGGAATCGAACACGCTGACGCCGATCCTGAAGAAGCTCGAGGCCGACGGTTACCTTCAGCGCCGACGCGATCCGGCAGACGAACGGCAGGTACGGCTGACGCTGACGCCGGCCGGCCAGGCCGTGGTGGATGCGGATCCGGGTGCCGCGCTGACCGACACCATCGGCCTCGGCAACGAGTTCGGCACGGTGCAGCAGTCGGTGGCAAAGCTGCGCGACAACCTGCTCGGCGCCGGCCAACCTGGAACAAGGAAGGAATAACGGAACTCGGGGAAGCGCCCTAGCACCTGCGGCACTCCTTGCTCGATATCGATCGCGCAAGGGCCCGACGCGGCGTTCGGGCCATCGGCATCGCGCCCGGGGGCGGCTCGCCGCCGCCCTTGCCGTTTCGCCGGATCAGGCGCTGATCCGGTTGCGCGGCGCCATCATTTCCGCCGCCTTGGCATAGCCTCCATCCATGCCGTCGAGAAAATGTAAGTGCGCATCGGGTCGCGCCGACGGCACGAGGCAGGTCATCAGCGCGTGGCTTTGCCGGTGCAGCCCGAAATTGACCTCGCCGCGCAGCTTGGCAGCCGCGAGGATCGCCTGGATGCGGTCGATCTGTTCGACGGTGCAATCCACCGTCAATCGCAGGCCATCGTCGTATTTGCGAAAATCGGAGCTGGCGGCGACGCCGGCCCAGCGCTCGGGCGCAACCCGCAGCCGCTCGTCCTTCGGCACGCCCACCTCTTCGGGCAGCGGATGCGACTGCCGCGGTCCCTGGTCGAAGACGGCGATCACCGCGCGCGCCACGGCGGCAAAGCGCTCGGGCGCCACGTCGTCGGCGGGTTCGGCCAAGAGCGACAGGATCTGCCCCTGGCGGCTTGGAAACGGCCGCCATTCGCAGGCAAGGCCGGTGAGATCCGGTTCCGCACCTGGGCTTTCCGGCGCAAGCAGGTAGCGCCCCTCTTTCAGTTGGCCCTCCGCCCATTTGAGCCCGCCGCCGGCAAACATCGCATAGGTCGCGTTTTCCGATGCGGCGTAGCGGGCGATCCGCACATCCTGGCCATGATCCCGGATGTCCCGGACCGTCAGCAGGCCGACGCGCAGCTCAAGACCAAACCGGTCCTTTGCAAAGGCGGCGAGCTGCCGCAGCGCCGAACCTGCCATCGCCTTCCCGCCCGGCGCCAGCGCAAAGGCCGCGCCGTCGCCGCGAAACACGAAGGGAAAATCGAAATCGCCGCGCGCGTTGCCGATCGCGGCAATCGCCGAGGCGCCGACATAGTTGACGTCCTCGTAGCGCCCGGCCCGGATCGCGCCGGTGGAATTGACCACGTCCGTGATGCCGATCAGCCAGTCGTCCGGCAGCGGCTCGTAGACATCGGGATCGAGCACGCGAGAAAACTCGCGATAGGCGCGAACCGGCGCGGCATCACCATTGCTGTGCATTTCTCACCTCCGTGCCGACGACCCGACGGGCCATCTCGCAGCCACCGGCGGGTGCGTCCATGAATCCGGTGCCGCCAATTTAGATCGGATGCGACATAAATACCGAGAACAGGAGAATGTCAAGATGACGCTATTAAATCGGATGCGATTATAATCGTTATCTACCGACGCGATCACGCCGACACGCGACCGGTCAGGAAATCGCCACGACCTCGAGCTCCTGGTCGCCGACCTGGACCAGGTCGCCCACCGCCTTGCCCATCAGGATCCTCGCCACCGGCGAGACATAGGAGATCGACCCCGCCTTGGGGTCCGCCTCGTCCTCGCCGACGATCCGGTATTTTTGCACCCGCCCGTCGTCACGGCTGAAGGTCACCGTGCTGCCGAAGGCGACGACCTCGGTGGACGTGGGCTCGGGCATCAGCTGCGCGGTGCGCAGCCGTTCGTTGAGGTAACGCAGGTCGCGCAGAGGCCCCGCCTGCTGGCGCCGCTTTTCGTTCACGTCGTCGACCGCGGCCGCCGCCTCATAGGCCGTGCGCGCCTCCTGAAGCAGCACCTCCAGCGCCTTCAGCCCGGCTTCCGTCACCAGGTTCGGATGCGGCGAAACCGGTCGGTCCGGCAACAACGTCTCCGCCGCGGTTTCGGCACTTTCTTCCTTGGTGAAGGCAACGCTCACTTTCGATCACTCCCTATGGCGGGCAAGAGGCCGGGCAAGTCGCCGGCAAGAGGCCGGGTCCTTATCGGCCTCAGACCGGCCAATCAACACTATAAGCGGCTTGCCCACCCGTCGGCCACCGGAATGTCCATCCTTGCCGCGAGGTCGAAGCCTGGCCGCGATTGCATCACGCCTGCCCTCTCCTAGTCGCCGCCGGAGACCACCAGCTTTTGCTTCGCGCCGCCGCCCGCACGCGCGATCGCATCCACCACCCGCACACGGAACTCCACCGGCTCGGCCTCGACCGCGTCGAGTGCCGCACGCACGCCCTGTTCGACCGCAGCGCCGGCGGCGACCGCATCGGCGCCCTCGAACACGGCAATCGTAATCTCCAGGCCATCAGGCAATTGCACGAACTGGAATTGCCGCACCCCGGCCGCACCCGTCAGCGGCGAGCGCAGCCGGTGGGCGTGCACATTGACCATCCCGCCACCCCGCCTTGGCAGCCGCAGCGTCTCTTCCCTGCGCCCGGCAATCGACCCTATGCGCCAGAACGGCAGACCGCAGCGGCACGGCTCGGTCGCCATCGCCACGATGTCGGAGATCTCGTAGCGCACCAGCGGCAGCGCGCGGTTGGTGAGCGTGGTGACCAGCAGTTTCGCGCCCTCGGTACCGTCGGGCACCGGGCGATCGTTTTCGTTCACCACCTCGAAGACGAAGCTGTCTTCAGCGAGGTGCAGCCCGTCGCCAAGCAGGCATTCGTGGCCCATCGGCCCTGCCTCGGTGCACACATAGCTGTTGGCCACAGCCGCCTGCCAGGTCTCGGCCGCGAGTTCCCGCACCTCCTCCGTCAGGGTCTCGGCGCTGGTGCGGAAGAGCCGCGGCCTGATCCTCAGCCGTCCCGCCTGCTGCTCGCCCGCCAGGACACGCACGAAGGACGGATAGGTCGAGATCACCTCGGGCTGGTTCAGGTTGAGGCCCTCCACGATCTCCTCGATCGGCATCAGCACGTTGAACCGGGGTGCCGGCGGCCTCAGCGCCCGAAGCTCCACGCCGATATGGTAGGAAATATGGACCGGCGACGAAGCGAATATGGCAACACTGCGCGTCGTCTCGTCGATGCCGACGATCGCCTGGAAGCGCACCATGTTGGCGATGGCCGATAGCCAGGCTGCGGGATCGAAGACCGCGACCCCGCGCTCGCCGGTCGTTCCGCCCGTGGCAACGGCTTTGTATTCACCAAGCAGAAGCGAGCCGGAAGACTGTCCGCCGAGATGCCCCTCGACCAGTGGCCGGCTCAGCCTCGGGTCGGTGACGATCTGGTCGAAATTCTCCATCAGCGCCCGCTTCGTCAGCACGGGAAGATCCTTGAGTGCGGCCTCCTGCGCCACGCGGTCGCCAATGGTTTCGCGATAGTAGGGTGACGCATTGACCGCATGCTTTAGGGCGGATTGCAGCGCGCCGTCTTGAAACCGCCGCAACCGCTCCCGCGACCATTGCGAGCGCGACAGACGCTCCTGTGCCGCCTTCAGCAGAAGGTCGCGGTCGAGCGTCGGAGAAGCGGCGGTGACTGGCGACATCGGATTGGTCCTCGTGTCCTGGAACCGCGCCAACCGCAACCGGGCACGGTCAAAACGTCGACAGGCGGACGAACCGTCGCTCCGGCGGATGGAACAGGGGCACCCCTCGCCGCGGACAAGCGGAAACGGCCGCCCGCCCCCTTGCAACCGGGATTTGCGGCGAAACGTCCAATTGCACCTCAAGGCCTTGATTGTATCGCGAAAGCCGGGATCTATGCGACAGCAACGCGGAACAGCAGCCTCACCCCCGTCTCGACGCAGGGCGACGGGGCTTCGGCCCGGATCCGTCGCGGCACGATCAGGAGGAGAACATCGTTGAGCGAACCGTTTGTCGTCTATGGAGCGTCGACCTCGGGATCCGTCCCGATCGAGGCAACCCTCAGCCTCCTCGGCGTGCCCTATCGCGTCGAGGATTATGCGCCCTGGGAGGGGCAGCAGGAGGTCAGCAGGCTCGCCCGCATCAATCCGCTGGGGCAGGTTCCGGCCCTGGCGCTGCCGACCGGCGAGGTGATGACCGAAAGTGCGGCAATCCTCATCTGGCTGGCAGATGCCTATCCGCACGGGCGGCTTGCGCCGGTCTTGGCGGATGTGAAACGACCGGAATTCCTGCGCTGGATGACCTTCGTCTCCTCGGCCATCTACGCGCTTTACTGGATCGCCGACGACCCGTCGCGCGTCACCGACAAGGCGGAAGACCATGCCGCCGTCAAGACACGCATCTTCGACCGCATCGCCCATTGCTGGGCGCGGATGGGGGAACAACTGCGCCCGGGCAAGTACCTCCTCGGGGACGAGCTTTCGGTTCTCGACCTCTATGTGGCGACCGCCTCCCGCTGGTCGCCCGGCCGGCGCCGCTTCTACGAGGTTGCTCCCGGGCTTGCCGATGCCATCGGCCGCACCGACGCCGACCCCCGGCTGACGGCCCTCTGGGCGGAACGCTTCCCGTTTGCGCCGGGCTGGGAGCGCTGATCTCGCGCCTTTGTCACCGATGAGAGACCAGACTTGACCGACATCGACAAAGATTGGCTCTCTTCACGCTATGCCCGTTCATTCACTGGGGTCGATCTGGTGACGGGCGGCGTCAACCGAACCTACCGGGTTCGGGAAGGCAATGCCGTCTTCTACCTTCGCCTCTATCGCCCATTTGGACGTCCCCTTGCGCAGATAGAGGCCGAGGTCGCGTTGCTGGCCGGGTTTCCGCAAAGCGCCCATGTGGGTGTCAGCCGCCCGCTTGCAACGGCGGATGAAGCCTATGTCATCGACATGCCCTCGGGCGGCGAAAGCCGCCATGCCTGCCTCTTCGAGAGTGCCGATGGCGACGAGATCACATTCGATCCCGCCCACATGGAACGCTTCGGAGCCGCGATTGCCCATCTGCATCTGGCAATGCCCGTCCGCCTCGAGGGAGCCGTCCGCTCCTTGGATCCGGTCGCCATTGTCCGCAACGCCATGGAAGCGCTTGGCGGTGCGCCCGCAAGCCGGGAGGTGAAGGGGCAGGAGGTCATGAGCCTGATCGAGCATGCCTATCTTCCCGCCCTGCTTCGCCTCGATCTCGGCGCCCTGCCTCTCGGCCTCTGCCACGGCGATCCCTGGACGGGAAATGCCCGCGTCGCGAACGGCAGGACCGTGTTCTTCGATTTCGACGAATTCGGGCATGGCCCTCTCGTGCTCGATCTCAGCACGGCCGCCTGGCATTTCGCACAGCATCGAAACCCGGAAAACAAGGCGATGATGGACGCATTGGTCCGCGGCTACGACAAGGTGCGCCCGCTCTCCGTGGCCGAGAGGGACGCGCTGCCCATCTTCATCGCACTGGACGAGGTTCGCTCGCTTCTGTTCCTCGCCCGCTATTGCACCCTGTCGGATGAGACATGGGCGCAAGCGTTCGAAGGAGCGACGACAGCGTTCTCGCAGGTGCTGCGTGCCGGGTCGAAATAGCTGGATCCCGCTCCAGGCATCCGCCCTCTCCCGGTTCAAAGCGGCATCGCACGCTCCACGATGGCCCTGAAATAGGCCACGCCGAAAGGGATGGCATCGTCGTTGAAGTCGAACCGCGCATCGTGGACCGACGCGCTGTCGCCATTACCGATCAGCATGATGTTGCCGGGGCGGGCCTCGAGCATGAAGGCGAAGTCCTCCGAGCCCATCAGCGGTTCCATCGCATCACTGACGTTGGCGTCCCCGACAAGCGACCGCGCAACCCCGACGGCAAAGGCCGTCTCCCGCACATGGTTGATGGTTGGCGGAAACAGGCGCTTGTACGTCACGGTGGCGCTCGCCCCATAGGCCTCGGCAACCTTCTCGGCGATCGAGGTCACGCGCGCTTCGATCAGGTCCCGAACGGCGGGATCGAAGGTCCTGACCGTCCCGCCCATTTCGGCCGATTGCGGAATGACATTGCCGGCCTTGCCGCCCGCCATCCAGCCGACCGTCACGACGGCGCATTGGCGCGGATGGACGTTGCGGGAAACGATCGTCTGAAGGGCGAGCAGGATATTGGCGCCGACGACCAGCGGATCGACACTGGCATGCGGCGAAGCGCCATGCGCGCCCTTGCCGTCGATCCTGATCCGGAAACCGTCGGCAGAAGCCGCCAGCGGTCCGCTCGCCGTGGCAAACCCGCCGATCGGCAAGCCGGGCTCCGTGTGCATGGCATAGATTTCGGTGATCCCGAACCGTTCCATCAGGCCATCATCGACCATGGCCTTGCCACCGCCGCCGCCCTCTTCGGCCGGCTGGAAGACGACCACCGCCGTGCCGTCGAACGCGCGCGTCCCGGCAAGTTCCCGTGCAGCCCCCAGCAGCATCGCCGTGTGGCCGTCATGGCCGCAGGCGTGCATGACGCCCGCTACCTTCGATGCCCATGCCGCTCCGGTCGCCTCCTCGATCGGCAAGGCATCCATGTCTGCCCTGAGGCCGATCACCCTGCCACTCGACCGCTTGCGGCCATGGATAACGCCGACGACACCGGTCCGCCCGACACCGGTCACGATCTCGTCGCATCCGAACTCGGCGAGCTTGGAATGCACGAAGGCGGCCGTCCTGTGGACGTCGAATTGCAGCTCCGGATGGGCATGAATGTCTCGCCGCCACGAGACCACGTCGTCATACCCTCTATCCATCTCACCCATGGGAAGCGCCTCTTTCTAAGCTCCCGCTGCCAAGAACCTTGCACCGAAGGATAGAGAAATTGGAAGGGGGTGCAACGCCCGCGCGCTTGTCCGCGCCGGCGACACGTTCGACGCGGCAACCAGGACTTAAAAGGCATCGGTCGAGGTCTGGCCCATCAGCGCGCGAGCAAGGATAGCTTTGCCTGAAGCTCGGCCGCGCTGACGGCCGCAAGATTTGACCCACGGAAGAAGGCATCCCCGGTGACCTCCAGCCGGCTCCAGGGCGGCGGCGCCAGGGCGGTGAGCGCTTCAGCCGAACCGGCTTCGACCTCGGACAGGATCAACCCGGAAAGTGCGCCCTCGAAGACATCGATGCTGCAGGGCGTTTCCTCGATGTCGAGGCGATAGCGGCGCTTGCGAACCCTGTTTCCGGGCAGATGCGACAGGAGTTCGTATTCGCCGGCGGTCAGATAGATGTTGACGATCGGCTGAGATGTCATGTCGTCCGACGGGTATTTCTTGCAGAACTTGAACGCGGGCGGACGCCCGTCGCTGTAGGTGATCGCGCGCGCCCGAAGCCGGCTGCCGGCGACGTAGAGGTCCTCAATCGTCCGATAGTCGTGCTGCGACAGATCCGGACAGCGATCGACGAGAAAACGCCGCTCGCGCTCGATCTGCGCATATTTGGGGACCTCGATTGCGGGCGGCATCACCGTTCACTTCATCTCATCTTCGGGCGGGGCAAGCGCAACATAGCTCTGTGCCCGATCGCTGCAAGCTCCCCTATTGCCGGCGGCCACCCCGAGAACTCCGGCCTCCGCCTGGTGCCGATTGCGCCGTGCCGGCTTTCCATGCAAGGAACTTGGCCATGCCCCACCAACCCCGCCCGCTTCCGCTCACCGAAGACGATCTGCGCCATATCACCCGTTGGGCCGTCCTTAGCGCCGAGCGGGCCTTGCCGGTCTTCGAGGCCGCGGCACCAGCCGATCCTCGGCCGCGGCATGCGATCGCGGCTGCCCGCGCCTTTGCCGAGGGAGCGCCGCGCAGCACCACGTTGCGCAAGGTCGCCTGGGGCGCCCATGCCGCCGCCCGCGAGATCGGCGATCCCGCCGCCAAGGCGGCCGCCCAGGCGGCCTCGGCCGCTGCGGGTGCCGCCTATACCCACCCGATCGAAACGCCGCACCAGATCAATCACGTCCTTGCGCCCACCGCCTATGCCATCCAGGCGCTTTCGCTTGGCGCGCCGGACGAAGCCGAAGCCATCGAAAGAGAAGTGGAGCAGGCGCTTGCCGCGGCCTCGCCGGAACTCAGGCGCATTGTCGAAAGGATGCCGGGGCGAAAGCCGAGCCGACATCACGACGGGGCGCGTTCGCGCTCCTTCTTCGCCTCGTCGCTGAGCCAGGCGATCACGGTCTGAAGGCCGAGCGATTTGCGGTAGCGTGGCCAGACGAGATAGAAATCCGAAGGCCCCGGCATCACCGCCTCGAAGATGCGGATCAGCCGCCCTTCGGCGATATCCTGCGCCACGAAGTTGCTGTTGGCGAGCACGATGCCCTGGCCGGCAATCGCCGCCTCGATCGCGTGCGAGGTCTGGTTGAAACTGATGCCCTTGAACGCGGCCTGGGGGCTTTCGCCGAAATGCCGCTCGATGAATTCGGGCCAGAAGTTATGCGCATCATGCAGCAGCGTGTAATCGGCGAGCGCCTCCGCCGTCTCCGGCGCTTCTCCGCCGGCCATCAGCCGCGGGCTGCAGACCGCGATGGTCTCCTGCTCGAACAGCAGCTCGACCGCCAGTCCCGCGCCGAAGGGCGGCCGCCCGTAGCGCACGGCAAGGTCGACGCCATCGGCCTGAAAGTTCGACATGCGATCGGTCGCAAGGATATGCAGGTCGAGATCGCGATGACGGCTGGTGAAATCCGGCAGCCGCGGGATCAGCCATTTCGAGGCAAACGACGGCGTGGTGCTGATTGTCAGCCGGACCGGCTGCGGCTTCAGCCCGTCGGTCGCCCGCGCAATGATCTCAAGCGCCCGCCTGACATCGGCGATATAGGCCCGCCCCTCGCCGGTCAGCGCCAGCATGCGCGGCAGCCGCTCGAAGAGCTTGACCCCGAGTTCCGCCTCCAGCCCGCGGATCTGCTGGGCGACCGCCCCTTGCGTCACGCCGAGCTCTTCGGATGCCAGCCGGAAATTGAGGTGGCGCGCCGCCACCTCGAACACTTTCAGGCCATTCAACGATGGCAGTCGCCCCGGCGCATCACTCATCGAATAGTTTTTCTACTGCCATTTGAAAGCGAAACTGCTTCGCCGTCCCGTCCATGAGATGGTATTTCAATCGCAACGGCAGCACAATCGACGCAAGCCCGACAACAGAGAGGACCGAACCATGGCAGTAGAAAAAGTTGCAATCGTCACCGCCGGCGGCTCAGGCATGGGCGCCGAAAGCGCAAGGCGGCTGGCCGCCGACGGCTACAAGGTCGCAATCCTCTCCTCATCCGGCAAGGGCGAGGCGCTGGCCGCCGAGCTCGGCGGCATCGGCATCACCGGCTCCAACCAGTCGAACGACGACCTGAAGCGCCTGGTCGACGTGGCCATGGAAAAATGGGGCCGCATCGACGTTTTGGTCAACAGTGCGGGCCACGGCCCGCGCGCCCAAATCCTCGAGATATCGGACGAGCAATGGCACACCGGCCTCGACGTCTACCTGATGAACGTCATCCGCCCGGTCCGCCTCGTCACCCCGATCATGCAGAAGCAGAAATCGGGCGCGATCATCAACATCTCCACGGCCTGGGCCTTCGAGCCCTCGCCGATGTTCCCGACCTCGGCCGTCTTCCGCGCCGGTCTTGCCTCCTACACCAAGATCTTCGCCGACACCTATGCGGCCGACAACGTGCGCATGAACAACGTTCTGCCCGGCTGGATCGACAGCCTGCCGGCAACCGAAGAACGCCGCGACGCCGTGCCGATGAAGCGCTACGGCACCAGCGCCGAGATCGCCGCAACCGTCGCCTTCCTCGCCTCCGAGGGTGCCGCCTACATCACCGGCCAGAACCTGAAGGTGGACGGCGGCCTGACGCGCCACGTCTGAGCGAAGCCGCATCTGTCACCCCCGCCGCGCGCCCCACCGGGCGCGCGCCGGCCATTGGTGCGTCTCCAACGGAAGGCCTCACGGGCGTGAGCGGGTGGTCATCGACAGGGTTGCGGCCGTGGACGCCGGAATGGACAGGACGGTTGTCGCCATTCAAGCGATGTTCGCCGATCAGCGAAGCATCGACCGGAGGCCATCCTGACACCGAGCGCCGCCCCATGCGCGCTCCTGCAGGTGCTGCCCGGCCGGCCGGTTGACCACGGTGCGGAACTGAACCTATACCGGGCTCGCGCGCCTGAATTGCGCAGAGGAATTGTCGATGCTGGAGCTTGTTCTCACCCACTGAGCGTCTTGACCAGGACGCAGAACCGCGCCGCCACCGGCGAACGATATCGGTCGTTCGCAGTCGATGGCGCGCGACCATGGGTTTCAAGAACAGGTTTTTACAATGACCATCATCGACATACGCTCCGAACGGGCGACTGACATCGCCACCATCCGGCAAGTCACCAAGGCTGCCTTCGTCCCCATGGCCTACAGCAGCCAGACCGAAGCCGAAATCGTCGACGCCCTGCGCGACGCCGGCGCCCTGACGATCTCGCTGGTCGCCCTCGACCAGGGCGAGATCATCGGCCACGTCGCCTTCTCCCCGGTCACGATCGACGGCAAGGACATGAGCTGGTTCGGCCTCGGCCCGGTCTCCGTCAGGCCCGACCGCCAGAAGAGCGGCACCGGCGGCAGGCTGATCCGCGAAGGCCTCGCGCGCCTTGCCAAGACCGGCGCCAAAGGCTGCGTCGTCCTCGGCGAGCCCGGCTACTACAAGCGCTTCGGCTTCGAAAACCACGCCGCCCTGCGCTTCGAAGGTGTACCGGCCGAGTACTTCATGGCGCAGGCGTTCGAAGGCCCGGTGCCGGCGGGGCGCGTCAGCTACCACGCGGGCTTTGACGCCAGCTGATTGGCAAAGCGATCAAGGGGCGGGATGCGGAAACACATCCCGCTCCACCTCGCACCGTCGCCCCACCAGCAATTGATGTCCCTGCGTCCAGCCGGTCGCAACGACGGTCGTTCTATGTCCTCGCTTCGACGCCGCCGTATGAAAATCTCGCTATCCTGTTGTCTTTCTTGCAGAAGCTCCTATTTCCCGTCGAAATCGAACCCAGGAGCTCCGCATGAACCGAAACGGCCTCTATCTCGTCATCGCCTTGCTCGCCGTCGCCGTCGTCGGCCTCGGCCTCTACGTCTACCAGGAAGAGACGAAGCCGGGCGTCGAGATCAAGATCGGCCAGGACGGCGTTTCGGTTCAGGAAAACTAGGCGTCAGCAACGCGCCTCGACGACAAGGGGGGGGCGCGCTAGGGATGTCCCTGCGCTGGCGCCGTCGGCGGCGCCAAGTGCGGTCACCACGCCCAAATCGTCTGCTACCTTTGGCGCTAAGGTAAGCACCAATGCAACTGAGCTCCGTCATGCGCAATCGATCGGTTGATTATCTGGGGACAATCCTTCGCTCCAGTCCGAGAAGGTGGCAAACGTGACAGCCTGAGCTTGCAAAATGCAAAAAATTGTGGTCAATTTCTTCTTAATGCAAAACTGATTGGTTTGTTTAAGGAAGCCATATGATCAGCGATGAGCGCGCATTTGAAATTGAGACGGCAATCCGTCGAGATCTTCCCCGCAATGTCTTAGTGGAGGTCAAAGAGTTTTTTCCGCTCGCGGCCCAACAGGCGGATGCGGCTATCAGCATGTCGCATAACGCTGTCGCAAATGGCGTCAAACTTTCGAGACAACGGCAAAGCAAAACAACGGGACTTTTCAGACACAACATTATTGATGAGGCATTTGAGCAAATTCTCGTGCGGAATGGCGGCGAGTTTGTGAAATCTGTTCCGGTCGAGTACGGCCCCGATGACATTCGTCAGGCGCCTGTGCATGTGACAACCGGCGTTTTCGGTCACACGATGGTCGGCTTCGCCTCCCACAAAGAGCTACAAGATGTGCCGGTGAGAAACGCCTCAAGGCGCGCGCTTTGCCACCAAAATCGCGGCCTTTCACCCGACTTCTTTCACCCGCCGGAAATGTTCAACGATCGGCAACGATTAGTTCTTATTATGGTCCGCCGCGACCCAATCGCTTTGGGAAAACTTGCCTCAATTAGCCTGTGCGTTGTGGACAGCCGTTTGGAAACGTTCATTTATCAGTCGGAGCTTGATGAGTTTTTGTCCGGCTACGGAGCGGAACCAAGCGGAGTTGGTAAGCGTCCTATTGAGTTGAAGGTCGTCAAACGCGGGTTCAAAGACACCCAGGGCGAATCCGCCCTGACCGATAAAAGCGAGAAGTAATTAGGATGAGAAGTGCGTAGTGGTGTGCAAACTTTTGTTGGGGCGAAGCTAGCGGAGGCAAGGCAGGCGCGAGGAATAACCTCACGCAAGGCTCTGGCCGACATGATGAGGCGCGCGCCCAGTACGGTTCAAAGGTGGGAAGAAGGCGACTCCTTCCCCGAACCACAAGCACTTACCGAATTGGCAACTATCCTCTCGGTGCCAGCTGATTACTTTCTTACTGAGCGCATTGGAAACGCAGGTCCCTCATTTTTTAGGTCGTTCGCCGGCGCGCTAAAAGGCGATCGTCTTATCCAGAAGGTTCGGTTGATGTGGCTGCAAGATGTCACCGCAGTCGCCGAGCACTATGCATATCTCCCAGAGGTCAATATCCCGAATCTCGTCAACGGTCAGAGCTTTAAGACTCTGCGCCACGAAGATATTGAAGATATCGCGGAAAAGGCACGTGCCCATTGGGGATTGGGGTTGCGGCCCGTCGTCGACATGGTGAGCTTCCTAGAGAGCATCGGCATCATCGTCGCAAGCGAAGAGATGGAAACTGACCGTCTGGATGGCTTGAGCCGCTGGGGAAGTGATGAGAGGCCATACGTGCTCTTGGCGAACGACAAACAGTCTTTCGCAAGACGACAGTTCGATGCGGCCCATGAACTCGCCCACATTCTCCTTCACCGCGACGTCTCGGAACAGGACTTCGAAGAGAACTTCAAACTCATCGAAGAACAGGCCCACAATTTCGCGTCGGCGTTCCTGCTGCCAGCAAGTCAATTTTCAATCGAGGTCGACAGCGCTGCAATTTGGGAACTGGAGCGACTGAAAGCGCGCTGGCGTGTCTCTATCAAAGCTCAAATCATGCGGCTTCAAAGACTGAATATAGTAGATCGCGATGCCACTACTAGGCTGTTTAAGATTTACAGTGCCAAAGGATTTGCCTCCAAGGGTGAGCCTTATGATGACGTCTGGCCGCTTCAGCGACCGTCTCTCCTGTCAGACGTCTTTAAAACCTTGATTGACGCCGGACAGATAAGCAAAGAAGAACTCCGTCACGATTTGCCTCTGCTTCCGCATGATGTTGAAAGCCTGTCGGGTCTACCTGCTGGATGGCTTTCGCTCGATACAGCGCGCATCGTAGAGCTCAAGGCGGCGGCTCCCGCTCGGCGTCGTTCGGATGAACACATTCTTGGCGCGCAGATAATCCCCATCAAGCGAAACTAGCGCCGCGCGCCGTCTCCCTCACGCCGCCATCACTCCCCGCATCAGCCCCTCTAGCCAGTCCGCAAACACCTTGAGCCGGCGGGAAAGATGCTGGCGGTGCGGGTAGAGCAGCGCCATCGGCATCGGCGCTGCATTGTGGTCCGGCATCACCGCGACGAGCCGCCCCTCCTTCAAGTGATCGATCACGTCATAGGCCGGGATCTGGATGAGGCCGAGGCCGGCGAGGCAGCAGGCGATGCTGCCTTCGGCGCTGTTGACGCTGACCCGGCCGGCAACGGCAACCGTGCGCGCCTCACCGCCTTCGATCCACTCCCAGTCCTCCACCCGGCCGCTCGAGGGCGAGGCATAGTTGACGGCGACATGGCTGGCGAGATCGGCGGGTGTCTTCGGCGTGCCGTGGCGTTCGAGATAATCTGGGCTTGCGACGTTGATCAGCCTGAGCGTGCAGAACGGCCGGGCGATCAGGCCGGAATCGGCAAGCGGCCCGACGCGCAGCGCACAATCGACGCTTTCCTCGATCAGGTGCACCGCCCGGTCGGTCATGCCGAGATCGATGTCGATGCCGGGAAAGCGTGCGAGAAACTCCGGCAGCGCCGGCGCCACGATCAGCCGGCCGATGCGGCTCGGCAGGTCGACGCGCAGCCGGCCGGTCGGACCGGAAGCGCTGCGGCGAAACAGGTTTTCCGCCTCGTCCACATCGGAAATCAGCCGCAGGCAGCGCTCGTAGAAGGCAGCCCCGTCCTGCGTCGGGGCCACCTTTCGCGTCGTGCGGTGCAGGAGCCGCGTGCCGAGCCGGGTTTCGAGCGTCTGCACCGCCGCCGAGACCGAGGAGCGCGGCAGGCCAAGCGTGTCGGCAGCGCGGGTAAAACTCGCGCTTTCAACGACGCGGGTGAAGATGCGGAAAAGCTCGATCCTGTCCATGGCGCCCTCGAAGCTTCCCTCATCATTGTTCGTGATTTCTGACAAGTCATGTCATGATCGGGCGCTTTATGCCAGCGACGCCGACGATATTCTCTCCCTTGCGATGCCTGTCGCAACCCGCCCCGGCGCATTGGCGGCGACACGGCCAGCGCTATTTGGAGCAAGGCACAGGCGTGCGGGACGGTCAGCAGTCGCACGGGCGGCGGGGACCGGAGCGGGGTGAAAGCTTCGCGGAACCGCGCTCCTTACCGCCGTGCCAAACCGGCCGCCTGCAGGCGGCCACAACAGGAGAAACCCATGGCAGACCACAGCATCAACGGCAAAACGGTTCTCATCGCCGGCGGCGCGAAGAACCTCGGCGGACTGCTCGCGCGCGATCTGGCCGAACACGGCGCCCGCGGTGTGGCGATCCATTACAACAGCGCCGCCACAAGGGCGGCGGCGGAAGAGACGGTCGCCGCGATCAAGGCGACCGGTGCCGCGGCCCACGCTTTCTCCGGCGATCTCACCAGCGCCGCTAATGTCGAGAAGCTCTTTGCCGATGCCAAGGCGGCACTCGGCAGCATCGACATTGCCGTCAACACCGTCGGCAAGGTCCTGAAGAAGCCCTTCGTCGAGATCACCGAAGCCGAATATGACGAGATGAGCGCCGTCAATTCCAAGTCCGCCTTCTTCTTCCTGCGCGAAGCGGGCAGGCATGTCAGCGACAACGGCAAGGTCTGCACCCTCGTCACCTCGCTGCTCGGCGCCTTCACGCCCTTTTATGCGGCCTATGCCGGCACCAAGGCGCCGGTCGAGCACTTCACCCGCGCGGCCGCCAAGGAGTTCGGCGAACGCGGCATCTCGGTGACCGCCATCGGCCCCGGCCCGATGGACACGCCCTTCTTCTACCCGGCCGAAGGGGCCGACGCCGTCGCCTACCACAGAAGCGCCTCGGCGCTCTCGACCTTCTCCCGGACCGGCCTCACCGACATCGAGGACATCGTCCCCTATATCCGCTTCCTGGTCTCTGACGGGTGGTGGATGACCGGTCAGACGATCCTGGTGAACGGCGGCTACACGACGAAGTAGGTCACTCCCGGCGTCGCGCCTCGGGCCCCTCATCCGCGCGGTGATGTTTGCCCCTCATCCGCCTACCGGCACCTTCTCCCCGCAAGCGGGGAGAAGGCAGCAAGTGGCACCGGGTTCGCCAAGCCCAAGGTGGAGCAACGCAACGGCGAGGTCTTGCATTCGAGCGTGCGCCCAGCGTTTCTCTCCTCGCCTGCGGGGAGAGATGTCCAGCAGGACAGTGAGGTCTGGCACCAGAGGGTGCGCCCAGCATTTCTCTCCCCGCCTGCGGGGAGAGATGTCCGGCAGGACAGTGAGGGGCAACGTCGGCCGCCACAAGCGGTCGAGCCCTAAACGCGGTGTGAAGGCCCGTACGCGCGGCAAGAAAACCGCCTTTCGTCCCCGCGGTAAGGGCTGCCACCTCATCGCCACGGGTAGGGTTGCCCCTCATCCGCCTGCCGGCACCTTCTCCCCGCAAGCGGGGAGAAGGCAGCAAGCGGCACTGGGTTCGCCAAGCCCAAGGTGGAGCAACGCAACGGCGAGGTCTTGCATTCGAGCGTGCGCCCAGCGTCTCTCTCCCCGCAAGCGGGGAGAGATGTCCGGCAGGACAGTGAGGGGCAACCCCACCAAGACCCTGCCACACAAAATACGATTGGAATTTTAGAGCGTTATGTAATGTGATGCGCAAGAGCGCGTCGCGCGCAACGGGTCTCGATGGGTGAATTTCATGGCGCATGTCCGCTCTTTCTGTCAGTCGCTCCTCGGCCTGGCGCTCATCCTGGCAGTCGCCCTGCCCGCCTTTGCCCAGACGGCGCCACCGCCGATCACCGTCATTCTCACGCCCGGCCAGAGTGCCGCCGAAATCGAGGAGACCTTGCGCGCTGCGGCCAAGGCCGGCGGGCCGGTCACGGTCGAATGGCGTGACGCGGCAAATCCGGCGATAGCAGGCGACGCGACGAAACCCGGCAGCGGAACCGGCGCGCCGGCGGCCGAAGCCGTTTCACCGGCGGCGACCGAGAGCGGCGCGGCAGCGCCCCCGCAAGGCGCTCCGGCTGCAGACCCGGAAGATTCCTTCGACACGCTTTCCGCCCGTTTTCTCAATGGCTTGCAGATGGGCCTTACAGGCATGTCCGGCATTGCCGGGGTGATGGCTGACGTTGCGGCAGGCATCCGCGCCGAAGGCTGGTCGGTCGCCTCGGTGGTGTCCCTCGCGGTACTGGCGATTGCCGCAGGGCTGGCCGCCGCCTTCGCCAGCCGCTCCCTGATCCATCGGCTCTTCGGCGCCTCCTTCGAGGTGGTCGACCTCTTGCATCGCATGCGCGCCTCGATCATCCGCCTCGGCTTCGATATCGCCTATCTCGTGATCTTCGCGGCCGTCGCCCACGGCGTTGCGCACCTGCTGCTCACGCGCGGCACGGGCTCGGCCGAGTTTGTCCATGCGCTGATCACGATCGCCGTCGTTTCCGTCGCCTATGCCGTCGGCGCCCGCTTCCTCTTTGCGCCGACGAGGCCCGAGATCCGCCTGCTCGACATCCCCCATCCGCGCTTCCACGCCAACATGCTTGCCACCTATGGCGCGATGAGCGCCGTCGTCGGCGCCAGTGTGCGTTTCGCCCACCAGCGCGGGCTGGAGCTTGCCGCCACCGATGGCTGGCTGCTGATCGGCGTCAGCATCCTCACGCTGGTGAAGCTTCACTGGTTCATCTGGGGTGCGGCCGATATCCGCGCGCTCTTTACCGGCGAGAACCCAGGCCCCGTGCGCCGCGCCATCGCTTTCGGCGTGCCGGAATTTTATGCGCTGAGCGCCATCGTGCTCTGGCTGATGAGCGTGATTGTCGCCGGCAGCCCCAACAGCGCGGCCTGGAGCTTTGCCGGCGGCACGACGCAGATCATCCTGCTCGCTCTTCCGATCCTCGCCTTCGGCATCCATTCGCTGGCCGGCGCCGCCGCCGAGCGCCGTCGCACGCCCGCCTCCTCCAGGCTGCATGCGGCGATCTCCGGCAGCATCCAGACGGCGCTTGCCGGTGCCACCTGGCTGATCGGCCTGCACATCATCATCGCGCTCTGGCGCCCCGTCATGGTCCAGAACGATACCGCCGCCGCCGTCGGCTGGATCGTCATCCTCGAGCGCATCAGCCTTGCGGTCGTCGCCGCCTGGGTGATCTGCAGCTTCCTCTGGCGCAGTTTCGAGGCGTTTGCGCCAACCGCCCGCGTGGCGCTTCCAGGCGAAAGCGAGGACGACACGATGATCCGCCAGCAGAGCCGGCTCTCGACCATCCTGCCGCTCGTCCGCAACCTCATCTTCGGCGGCATCTTCGCCGTCACCAGCCTCGTCGTCCTGTCGGCCCTCGGCATCAACATCGCGCCGCTGCTGGCGGGTTTCGGCGTATTGGGTCTCGCCCTCTCCTTCGGCTCGCAGACGCTGGTGAAGGACGTCGTCTCCGGCATCTTCTTCATCGCCGACGATGCCTTCCGCGTCGGCGAATATGTCGATACCGGCAAGCTCAAGGGCACGGTGGAGCGCATCTCGCTGCGCTCGCTCAGGCTGCGCCACCAGAACGGCCAGATCCACACGGTCCCCTATGGCCAGCTTCAGGCGGTGACCAATTACAGCCGCGACTGGAGCACGGTGAAGTTCGAGCTAAAATTCGAGCGCGACGCGGACCCCGAAAAGATCCGCAAGACCATCAAGAAGGTCGGCCTCGCCATGCTCGAAGACCCGGAGATCGGCGGCGAATTCCTCGTGCCGCTGAAGTTGCAGGGTATCCAGGACGTCACCGAAAACTCGCTCGTCGTGCGGCTGAAATTCACCGCCCGCCCCGGCAACCCCAGCATCCTCCAGCGCGAGGCGATGAAGCGCCTGCTACCGGCGCTGCGCGAAGCCGGCCTCGACCTCGCCTCCAACGCCGTCACCGTGCGCTCCGGCCCTGGCGGCGGCGCCGAGGCGGAGGCGGCCGCGGCAAACCTGGCGCTGGCGAAGAAGCCGGTGGCGCCGGAGGCGGCGGACGCCGACGGGTAGACCACGCTGCACCGCGTAGTGATCCCCTGGTGGCGCGCGAGTGCCGACGGCTCGCCGCCTTACCGCTGAGCAACCACGTAAGGGCTGACTTTTTCCTCTGCTGCTGCGAACTTGGCACCGCGAACGGAGTATCGAAAATGAACGACGACCATCTCTGGTACTGTCTCGTCGGCACCAAGGACACCAACACCGGCATGCTTCGGTTTCTCGTCGCCGTCGCGGCCTTCATCGTGCTGTTTGGCAGCCTCTTCTCGCTCCTGAGCCCTTAGATCCGGGCGATCGGCCTGGGGCCGTCAACGCGGCCATTCACGGGGGGCGCCGGTCTCACCGCGACCATAACCATCCCTGGACTTAGCCCTCGCCGGCCGGCCGCCGGTGGCGGGCCACCGGCGGCTGCCCGCTGTCCCCGCGGGAACAAGAGCCGCCCCTTCGCATTTGCTAGAACGGGCTAACGAAAGGCCAGAGGCCTTTCACCGGGAAGCATCGGATTTCCGGATCGATCAACGCCTGGCGCAACGAAGGATGAAGCCAGGCAAGAAGGAAGTCGGAGCAAGGCCCATGCGCATCATCCTGGTCGCCCTCGTCGCCTCGGTCATGAGCATCCTGGTGTTCAAATACGCTGACCATTCGCTCGGCAATACGCAAATCGTCGCGACCGCCGAACAGCTGGCCGCGCTCTAAGACCACCACCACCGTCGGTCCTGCATTCTAAGACAGGATTTCCACCACCTGCATCAATCTACGTCATGTCCTCGACGGTTCACCGGCGAAGTGCACCACGGCTTCCAGACCGAGCCGATAGGGGCGCCTTGCCCTCCGCTGCCCTGTTCGCTCGCGCCGCCCCGTTTCGCTCTTTCGTCGGGACGGCTGGATGGGCCGAGATCGCCGCCCAAATCGGGTGCGATGGATCGTCATTTTGCCGACCGACGCGCAGTCGACGTCTGCCGTTTGCCCCTCCTTCGCCCCCCGCCCGGAACGAGACACGCAAACGGAGCATGACAGCACGAACAACGACAACTTCTGATACTATCCTGTCGACCCGAAGGAGACCACAGCGGTCGACAGCGGCATACTCCGTTTCCTGCCGTTGATCACCGCATTCATCGTGATCTCCACCCAGCCTGTTTCAGGCCGCAAGCCTCTGGTACGCCGTGCGTCCGGATGGAGGCACGAGGAGCCCTCTAAAAGCTTGTTTATACGGCATCTTTCCGCGTCGAGCGTTCCCGCATCAAGCCGGGTGCCCGCAACCGGACACCGCTCGTCAAGAACGGAACCGGCACCTTCCGCTTCCCGGTCCGAACCTACCCGCCCGATCGGAGGCAAAATTGGTAGCGACCAATTTCGCAACCTCTAATAGACGACGAACGATCGGAGAACGCTCCGAGCACGAAAGCGGTTTTTCTCTAACCTCCTCCCCCAAATGGGGGAGGAACATTTCGTGAAACCGGCCGAAGCGAGGACGCGCATCTTGCCAATCCCTAAAGTTGTATCGCATAGGCCGGGACAACAATTTATACGATTGGATAAATGAACCTCCGTCTCGTCGCCGGCGGCATGCTTGCCGCCCTCTTGTGCGCAATCGCCATCGTCCTGTTCGCGCCGCGAACCGAGCAATCCATGAGCTATTCCAAGTACGAGTGGGGTATTTCCGCACTGCGCAAGCGCCCGGGCGCCCGGCGAGAATATATGGAGGCATGCGTGCCGGAATCGGCGGCCGAACTCAAGGACACCCCACTTGAGGGAACGCCCTATGCTCGTCGAGACGAAATGGCGGAACACCTCTGCCGGCGCTATTTCGACGTGATCATCGACGGCAGGCTGACCTTCGCCGAGTTCAACCGCTCGATGTCCGGTGCCCTTCCACTCTCGGTGATCGAAGAAGCCGAACGCCGGAAACCACGCCTGCCGCGCGGCGAGTGACACCTTCGGCGCCGCTCTTCGGACCTTCAGCAACGGACCGAAGGCCCAAAACTGCAGCAACAAAACGCCGTGCGTCCGGATGAACGCACGGCGTCTGATGCGTGCAGTGTCTCCACCCGCAGGTGGATCGCAGTGTTATTGCAGCGTACGGATCGGTGCAGGTGCAGGCGCGGCCTGGCCGGCGGCGGCACCGGCCGGGTTGGCGGCTGAGCGCGCGCCGTCGAGGCCGGTCGCGACGACGGAGACGCGGAACGTACCGTCGAGCGAGCGGTCGAAGATCGAGCCGACGACGATGTCGGCCTCGTCATAGACCTCTTCGCGGATGCGGGTCGCGGCTTCGTCCACTTCGAACAGCGTCATGTCCATGCCGCCGGAAATCGAGATCAGCACGCCGCGGGCGCCGCGCATCGACACTTCGTCGAGCAGCGGGTTGGCGATCGCCGCTTCCGCGGCCTTGAGCGCCCGGCCCTCGCCGGTCGCCTCGCCGGTGCCCATCATCGCCCGGCCCATGCCCTTCATCACCGATTTCACGTCGGCGAAGTCGAGGTTGATCAGGCCTTCCTTGACGATCAGGTCGGTGATGCAGCCGACGCCCGAATAGAGCACCCGGTCGGCAATCACGAAGGCATCGGCAAAGGTGGTCTTGGCATCGGCGATGCGGAAGAGGTTCTGGTTGGGGATGACGATGACGGTGTCGGCCGCCTCGCGCAGCCGCTCGATGCCCTGCTCGGCGGTTTCCATGCGGCGCTTGCCTTCGAAGCTGAAGGGCTTGGTGACGACGCCGACCGTGAGGATACCGGCCTTGCGTGCCGCTTCCGCGATCACCGGTGCCGCACCCGTGCCCGTGCCGCCGCCCATGCCGGCGGTGACGAAGCACATATGCGTGCCGCCGAGGTGATCCATGATCTCGTCGATCGATTCTTCCGCCGCCGCCCTGCCGACATCCGGCAGCGAACCGGCGCCGAGGCCTTCGGTCACCGCCGCGCCGAGCTGGATGATGCGCGACGACTTCGACATCGCAAGCGCCTGCGCATCGGTGTTGGCCACCACGAAATCGACGCCCTGAAGCCCTTCGTTGATCATGTTGTTGATGGCGTTGCCGCCGCCGCCGCCGACACCGATCACGGTGATCTTCGGGCGCATTTCGGTGATCGTGGGCTTCTTGAAATCGGTCATGGCTTTGTCTCCTAGAGCCAACGCCAGCAGGCGTAAGCGGCGGGCGAATCGGGCAGCTTGTATTTTAGGAATTGAAAAAAGCCATGGAGAAGGCAAGCAAAAAGGACGCAGGCGCTATCCACATATGAATTTTAGCGGGGCCTTTCGGTGGTGTCTTCGGGCTCGACCTGCCTCGGTCGGACCGAAAGAATTTGTTGTTATATCAACGATTTGCGCTGATGTTGAGTACCAGCGCCGCCCCTCACCCTAACCCTCTCCCCGCACGCGGGGAGAGGGGACGAGCGCCATGGCCACGTCACGACTTGCCGCCTTTTTGCGAAGAGACCGCGACCGGGACGGCTAAGGTGGAGCGAGCGGCCGCCACGACTCTCCTTCTCCCCGTGGCACGGGGAGAAGGTGGCCGGCAGGCCGGATGAGGGGCCGATCTCGCCATCCAAAGACAGCGCGAAACCGCCCCTGCCCTTGCTGCTCCCTATGCCTCAAAACTCGGCCGCGCGCGCACCCGCTCCAGCCAGCGCTGGACATTCTTCGCCGAAGTCGGGATCTCCATGCCGAAGACGTCGCAGAGCCAGGCGGTGACGCCGGCAGTAATGTCGGCGATCGAGAATTCGTCGCCGGCAAGATACGGCCGGCCATCGGAAAGCTCATCGTCGAGCCAGCCCCATTTCTTCGGCACCGCCACCCGCTCGGTCTCGGCAAAGGCCGGAAACTGCGTCAGCCGCTCGGCGAAGAAGGCGTCCGAATGCAGCGCCACATTGCCGACGGTGCCGAGGATCACCAGTTCGGCGCGCCGGTTCCACATCTCCACCTTGGCGCGGCTGACGGCATCGTGGCCAAAGAGCTGCGGCTCGCGCTTCGTCTCTTCGAGGTAGCGGCAGATCGCGACGCTCTCGGTAATGATCGTACCGTCGTCGAGCTCCAGAACCGGGATCTGGCCGAGCGAGTTGACCGCCAGGAACGCCGGCGCCCTGTGTTCGCCCTTGGCGAAATCGACATCCACCATCGGCAGCGAAATGCCTTTCTCCGCCATGAAGATGCGCACGCGATACGAATTCGGGCCCATGCCCTGATAGAGCTTCATCTGATCCTCCTGTCGCTGAGGCGCTTCGCCTCGTTCCTCCTCAACCGCATAAAAGCGGAACACCGGTTGTTTATAGCAACCAGTTTCATTTAACTCAATGGTTTATTTAAGCTGGCGACAATTCTTTTTCTCGAGCGCTATCGGCTTGCCCCGCCGCTTCGCCGATCGTCAGGCAAGGTTTCGGGACAATAGCGTCCTATGGCGCTCGAAGGCGCGCAGTTCCCGCTGCCAATGGTCGAGATGCCCGTCCCGTTTCAGGCGCTCGGTCGCGGCCGCGCCGATCATTGCCAGCATCGCCGCCTCGTCGCCCATATGCCCGAGCACATCGGCGACCATCGCAAGCAAGGCGTCGTCGCAGGCAAGACCGTAGGTCGCGCACAGCCGTTTCAGCCGCCGGCTGCCATCATCGAGATCCGCCAGCGCCGCTGCCTTCAATTCATCGGAATGGAAGGAAAGCGGCACGGTCCAATAGGCGAGATAGGCAAGGTCGCGCAACCGCGGCCCGGGCCCGGCGAGATCGAAGTCGATGATCCCCACCGGCGCGCCGTGGCGGAATATCAGATTGTACGGCGCAAAATCATTGTGGCAGATGACCTCCCATCGACGCCGATCCGGATATCGGAAGGCCCAGCGATCCGCCGCGCCGAAGTCGAATTCGGCCGTCGCGTCATGATAGGCGCGAAGCAGCCGCACAGCGGCAATCAGCGCATCTTCGCAAAGCCAGATGCCGGGAGACACACCGGCATCGCCTTCAATAAAGCTCAGCATCTCTCGTCCCTGGCCGTCGAGGCCCAGGAACCGCGGCGATCCCGCAAAGCCCTTTGCCTCGAGATTAAGGAGCAGCCGGTGAACGCTCGCGCTCTCAGGGCGCGTGGCGCGGCGCACCGTATCGCCGACGCGCACGACGCCGGCATTGACGTTCCCGCCCGCAAGCGGCGTTTCCTGTATCGACGTTTCGGATGTCATCGGACCGTTCGAGGGGCTGGAGGCGAAGCTGGCCGAGGATCGCCTTCGGATCGTCCACTGTCAACGAACCGTTCCCATCGGGGGCCCGCCGATCGCTGTCCTTGAATCTGCCGGGCGATCATGCTTGCCTCTTCCAAACAGGAGTTCGCCATGTTCGCCCGATCTGCCGCCTTGTGCCTCGCCCTCTTGCTTGCCGCCGATCAGGCCGCAGCAGCCCTTGCGCCGAACTATCAGCGCGCCCGCGAACTGAACGCCGTCATCAATGCGGTCGCCGTCGCCGTTCCCAAGCACCCGATCGACAAGGTCATCAGCCAGGGCCGCGACCGCTATGCGGTCGTGGCCGGCACGTGCACCGTCATCGCAAGGATCGTCGGCCTGCCGTCGAAACCCGGCATGGTCGGCCCGCGCCAGTTCGAGGTCGAACTCGACAAGCCAGACTGCGATTGAAGCGCATTAGCTCAATGGTCAGTCGCCGGCTGGCAGGAGATGCGCATTCACCCAATCGGCAAGCTCCACCTCCCCCATCTGGCCATCGGCGACGGACCAGATGGCGTCACGTGTATCCTTCTGGCTGGCATCGAGCGTATAGCCCAGGATTCGCAACTGCATCGCAAGCGCGAAGAGCGCAGCGCGCTTGTTGCCGTCGGTAAAGCCGTGCGCTTTCGCGACACCAACGCATACCGCGGCCGCCAGCCTGCCGGCCGTGACGTTATCTTCATAGAGGGCAATGTTGACAGGGCGGTCAATCGCGCCGCGAATTGCGCCTTCATCCCGGATGCCGGGCAATCCTCCATGCCGCTTGATGGTCAGGTCGTGTGCCTGCACCAAAGCATCGAAGGATATTGGCTTCATTTGGCAAGTTCGGAGAGCGTCCAATCAAAGCGCGCGAATACATCCTCCGCCGCCTTCATCGAGACTTCGTAGGTTTCATCAGCGCTGGCGGCCACAGCCGGTTGGTCCTGTTTGACGACAACCGTTTGCGGTCGCAGGTAAGGAGTGCTCTTCGGTGGCTTCTCTGTTTCGCCGGAAGCAGTTCTACCTTGACGTTCGACCACCACGTGCGAATGCTTGACTTTCTCTCCGACGAGAAGACGCCCCGTCGCGGCATCTCTGCCGACGGCAACTTTTCCGGTGGTTTTTCCGACACTCTTAGCCATGCCTACGATATAGCATTTGGAAGTGGCGTTTCCAAGAAGGCGCAACCTTCTTCCCTAAAGCTGCCACCCCTGGCTGACCACGAAGCGTGCCGTTTCTCCCGGCCTTATCGCGCTGTCGCCATAGGCCTTCAGCGCCTGCCCGTCGGGCAGCGCCAATGTCAGGGCAAAACGCTCGCCCTCGAAGACGCAGGAGAGGACGCGAAGCGCCATGCCCTCGCCGTCGCGGCGCACATGTTCCGGCCGCACGAGCACGTCACGAATTCGCACGTCGCCCGTTGGCACATCGCGGATCGTCCCACTGCCCGCGCCATCCATACCGATGCCGCCGAGCGTGGCGCGCAGCGTCGACCATTCCAGCGCCCGTGGCGCGCCCTCCGGCAGTGCCAGCCTGAGCACCGAGCCGCGGCCGATGAGACCACCGACGACGGCGCCTTCGGGCCTTGCGTAGATCTCGGCGGGTGGCGCCATCTGCATCAGCCGCCCTTCGTGCATGACGGCGACATCGGTCGCAAGCGCCATCGCCTCCGCCTGGTCGTGGGTCACATAGATCATCGTCGCGCCCGAGCGTTCGTGGAAGATGCGGAATGTCTCTTCCATCGACTTGCGCAGGTGCTGGTCGAGATTGGCAAGCGGCTCGTCGAGCAGCACCACATCAGGCCAGGTCACCAGGCAGCGGGCGAGCGCCACGCGCTGGCGCTGGCCGCCGGAAAGCGCCGCCGGCCGGCGATCGGCATAGTCGGTGAGCTTCACCAGCACCAGCGCGTCGCCGACGCTTCTCTGCCACGCCGACCCCGAAATGCCGCGCACCTTCAGGGGATAACCGACATTTTCGGCGACCGTCATATGCGGCCAGAGCGCATAGGACTGGAATACCATCGCCATGTTGCGCCTCTCCGGCGGCAGCGCCAGAGAGGCATCGGAAAGCCGCCTTTCGCCGAAATCGATCGAACCGTCGCTTGGGCGCTCGAAGCCGGCGATCATCCTGAGCACCGTCGTCTTGCCGCAGCCCGACGGCCCGAGCAGCGCCAGGAAACCGCCTTCCCGCACCGTCAGCGACAGGTCCGAGACCGCCGGCCGGCCGCCGCCGAAATGCTTGGTGAGATGGTTCAGGATCAGTTGCGCCATGGCAGCACGCCCTCGGGAAGATACTTTGCGACAGCCTCGAGCGCGGCCATCAGCACGACGACCATCACCACCACCAGCACCGAAAGGGCTGCGGCAAGGTCGGACGAGCCGCTGTCGTCGAGATTGAAGATGGCAACGCCGAGCGTCTGGGTGCCGGCCGACCAGAGCAGCGCCGAAACCGTCAGCTCATTGGCGGCAATCAGGAAGACCAGGATGATCGCGGCACCGGCCGCCGGCGCCACCAGCGGCAGGATCACGTCGCGCATGCGGCGGAAGAAGCCGGCACCGGCGAGACGGGCCGCCTCTTCGAGCGACGGGTCCATCTGCAGGAACGCGCTCATCACGGGCTTCAGGCTGACGGCGAGGAACGAGGAGAAATAGGCGATCAGGATGATCCAGATCGTGCCGTAGAGCGAGACGTTGAGGTAAGGCAAAGGTGCTGCGAAGGTGAGGATGAAGGCGACGGCGAGCACGATGCCCGGCAGCGCATAGGGGATCTCGATGAGGATGCCGAGCGTACTGGCAAGCCAGCCCTTGCGGCGGGTCATGAGATAGGCCGCGGGCACCGAGACCGCGAGCAGGCCAAGCGCGGCGCTGGTCGCAAGGAACATCGAATTGCCAAGCGCCTTCAGCGTCATCGACTGGCGAAAGAGGATTTCTTCGTAAGCACGCAGCGACACGGTCTGAAGGTTGAGTGGCACGCCATAGGCCGGCACCAGCGAGCTCGCGACAAGGGCGGCAAGCGGTGCCACCAGCACGAGAAAGAGGATCGCCACCAGCGTCAGCTCGACGACCGGACGGAAGGGCCCGAGCGAAAAGGCGGCATTCGCGCCTGAGAGGCCGATGATCCGGTAGTCTTTCCCGTCGAGCGCCTTCTGCTGCAGCATCAGTCCGGCGGCGGCGATCACGGCAATCAGGCTGGAGAGCAGCGCGATCTCGCCGAAGGTGCCGGCGCCGAAGCTCGCGAGCCGCGTATAGATCAGCGTCGGCAGCACCTCGATCCCGGCGGGAATGCCGAGGATCGCCGGGATGCCGAAATTGCCGACACCGGAAACAAAGGCGATCGCGGCACCGGCGATCAGCCCCGGCGAGGACAGCGGCGCGACAATATCGCGAAAAACGCGGAAGGGTGTCGCCCCCGCAAGCCGCGCCGCCTCCACTCCGTCGCGCGGTGACGCCGAAAGCCCGGCTTTCAGCGCCAGAAAAACGAGCGGCGCGTGCTGCACGCCGAGGAGCAGCGAAATGCCCGCCAGCGAATAGAGCGGCTGCGGGCTGCCGAGCGGCGGCGCGATCCCCAGCGTCTTCAACAACGGGCTTGCCGGCCCGGTCATTTCCACCCAGGCAAGCGCGGTCACCTGCGGCGGGATCATCATCGGCAGCATGAAGGCGAAGCTCAAGATGAGCTTGCCGCGCACATCCGTCAGCGCCACCGAAAACGCAAAGAGCGCGCCGATGACCACCGACACGACCATGCCGCCGGTTGCCGTGATCAGCGTGTTGCGGATCGCCGCAAAGGTTGCGGGCTCCGTGAGCACGCCGATCGACCGGCCCGAAACGAGCCCGGCAAAGCCGGCCTTCGCCAGGCTGAAGAGCGGCAGGAGGCAGAGGAGAAACAGGCAGGCGAGAACGAAGGGCACCAGCCAGCGCGGCTCGGCAGCGGGGCTTGCCCCTGCCTGCCCCTTTGCCCGCACCTTCGGCACGCCCCCCATCAGGCCTCGAATGGGAAAGCGCAGCCAGCGGTGCCGGCTGCGCTGATCGTTGCGTTCAAGCATTCCCGGGATCAGTTCGTGCCGAAGATGCCGGAGAAGGTTTTCAGGTCCGCGTCGGAATTCTTCACCGCTTCAGCAGCGTTCACCGGCAGCACCTTGATCGTCTCGCGGGCCGGATAGCCCTCAGGCAGATCAACGCCGTTGCGGGCCGGGATATAGCCCATCTTCACCGCCGTCTTCTGGCCTTCCTCGGACAGCAGGAAGTCGACGAACTTCCTGGCGGCCTCGACGTTCTTTGCGGTCTTCAGGATTCCGACCGGCTCGGTCACGGCAGACACGCCCTCGGCCGGGAAGACGAATTCCACCGGCGCGCCCTTGGCCTTTTCGCGGATCGCCATGAAGTCGACGAGCATGCCATAGGCCTTCTCGCCGGTTGCAACGGCCTTCAAGACGCCGCCATTGCCGCCGGCAGCCGTCGCGCCATTTCCGGCAAGCGCCTTGTAGTAGTCCCAGCCGAGGCCGTCGATGCCGGTCAGCGTCTGCGCGTGGATCAGTGCTGCACCCGAGGTCAGCGGGCTCGGCATGGTCACGAGGCCCTTGGCTTCCGGCTTGGCGAGATCCTGCCAGCCCTGAGGCTTCATGGCGGCCGAGGTGTTATAGACGATGCCGGTCGTGATCATCTTGGTGGAGTAATAGGCGCCGTCGGCATCATAGAGCGCGGCGTCGTAGTTCGCCGCCTCCGGTGACTTGTAGCCCTCGAGGTGACCCGCTTCCTTCAGCCGCTGCATCGTCACGGTATCGGCGATCAAGAGCACGTCGGCGACCGGATTGCCGGCCTCGATCTCGGCCATCAGCTTGGCCATGATCTTCGTCGTGCCCTCGCGCACCCATTCCACCTCGATGCCGGGATTGGCCGCCTGGAACGCATCGACGGTCGCCTGCGCATCCTCGTTCGGCTGGCTGGTATAGAGCACCAGGCTTTCGGCATAGGCCGCGGTCGAAAGCAGGCCTGCGACGAGCGCGCCGGCAAGGACGGAAACGAACGATTTCATGAGTAATACCCTCGTGTTGAAACTGGCGCCGAGGGATAGGGCCACCCCTTTACAGGGGTATGACAATTGCGCGGATCACTCGCTGGCAAAACAGACCAGCCCCCCAAAATCAGGCAAGCGGCTCACTGGGAAGATGAGGACGTAACGTTGCGGTAGTGGACATAGGCCTTGGCCACGGCATGCAGAAACTCGCGGTCCCGGTGACCATTGTAGTCATATATTCTGAAGACCCTGGCGAAATTTCGCGCGGCCCTCTCAGACTTCGGCCCGAACTTGTTATCCAGTTCGCCGTGATAGAAGCCCAGATAGGCGAGATACTTCTGCAGCAGGTCGACGTCTCCACCCGCAGATTCGAGCATCAACCTGTCGAACTCCTGCTCGACGTAAAGCGAAAGACCGTGATCGCTCTTCTTGTTCACGATGCTCAGTTGATACCCCAAGTTCGCTGCAGCGATGAAGGTGTTCAACGCGTTCAGGATGAGATTGTAGTCGATGGGCCTGCCGCCAACGGGCAAGAGAGCCAGATTGAGGGACAGCATCATCGAGGCTATCCTCGACTTCATGTGAAATGGGCTGCTGAGCGAGTATTCCAGCACCTCGAAGAGACAACCATCCCCCACATAATCCTGGGACGGATCGAGAACCTTTCTGAGGTAATCCTCGTCCACGCCGGTTATCAGGTTGTTTTCACCGTAGCGCAGACGCCCCCTCTCCTCGCCGCTCCCGTCGGTGACGGCAACAACGTCAAGCGCCTCCACTGCCAGTTCCCTGATGGCGATTCCGATGCGCCGCATGAGGATCGTGGCCAGGATGGCCTCGACAGCGGTTTTCTCCATGCCGTGCCTGGGCACCACCGGGCCGAGATAGCCGTCGAGCTTGCCGAACGATACGTCGACCTCCCCCTGCAGCTTGCCATACCAGCTCGGAGACTGCGCAGTCAGAACAAAACTACGATCTTCAAGCTTCCGCCAAAGAGAGGAAGCATCATTTATCGTTATGTCAAACACGTACGGCATGTCCAACGCAGCATTTAGCTCTTCCGGCAATGCTTCCTCCCTGAAGAAGGCTGTACGTGACGTAACGGAGTGGAAATACAATTCCAATAGTCACATATTGTATTTCTAATATATAGTCATCTAAACGGATTAGTGCCGTCCCAAATCGGATCAATTGATGATTTGAACACGAACGGCCAGGCAATACTTTGGCACACTTAGCAGCCGATATGTGCCATACCGACCGCCGACGGCAATCTCAAAAAAAGTTCGGCCCGATGTCACAGCGGGCAATCCTGTCTCGTCATGGTATCGGAACCAACGAAAGGAAACGGAACCATGACTGCCAAGATCGACCTTTTCGCCGCTGCCCCCGCGCTGATGAAGAACTGGATGGGCACCTCCATCGCCGTTGCCACAAGCCTTGACGCCACCATTATCGAGCTCGTGAAGATCCGCGCCTCGCAGATCAACGGCTGCGCCAACTGCATCAACATGCACACCCAGGAAGCCCGCGAAAAGGGCGAGACGGAACAGCGCATCTACCTGCTTTCCGCCTGGCGCGAGGCGCCCTGCTATTCCGATCGCGAGCGCGCCGCGCTAGGCTGGACCGAAGCGCTGACGCGGCTTTCGGAAGGCCACGGCCACGAAGCGGCCTATCAGGCGCTGAAGGACCATTTCACCGAGGAGGAACAGGTGAAGCTCACGCTGATGATCAACGTCATCAACGGCTGGAACAGGCTTGCCGTCGGCTTCGGCCTCTGGATCGATCCGGCAGCCGCCAAGGCCGCCGCGCAGGCTGCCGCCTGATGGCGGGCAGCGCCCATGAGGACGCAGCGGCGGTCTTCGACCCGCTGCGTCCGAAGCTCGTCCGCGTCGCCTACCGCATGCTCGGCTCCGTCGCCGATGCGGAAGACATGGTGCAGGAGGCCTTCATCCGCTGGATGGGGGCCGACCGCACGTCCGTGCGCGAGCCCGAAGCGTTCCTGCGCCGCACGGTGACGCGGCTCTGCCTCGACCAGCTGAAATCCGCGCGATTGAAGCGCGAGACCTATGTCGGCCCCTGGCTTCCCGACCCCGTCGTCGAGGAGGAGCCGGAGGACGACGTCACCCTGCCGCTGATGCTGGCGCTCGAACGGCTGTCGCCGCTGGAGCGCGCCGCCTTCCTGCTGCACGATGTCTTCGGCCAGAGCTTCGACGAGGTAGCAGTGACGATCGAGCGCGACGCCGCCGCCTGCCGCCAGCTGGCCGCCCGCGCCCGCACCCACGTGCGCGAGGAACGCCCCCGCTTCCAGATCGAGCAGCAGCGCGGCCTGGAACTCGCCAACGCCTTCTTCGCCGCCTCCCGCCACGGCGACATGAAGACGCTCGGCGCCATGCTCGCCGCCGATGTCAGCGTGCATTCCGACGGCGGCGGCAAACGCCCGGCCGCCCTGCAGCCGATCCTCGGTTATGACGCGGTCATGAAGGTGCACGAACAATTGGCCGCCCTCTTCGCCAAACACGGCTCCACGCTCGTGCGCGCCGGCTTCATCAACGGCCTGCCGGGCTTCGTCACCCGCGAAGCCGATGGCGAGTTGCAGACGACCGCGCTAGAGATCGAGAACGGCAAGGTCGTGGCGATCTACGTCGTGCGCAACCCGGACAAGCTGGTGCATTTGCACTAGACCCCGGGTTGCCACTTTCCCGGCGTCCTACGCTGCCTGTTGGCCGGCCGGAATCCGCGCGATCACCTTGATCTCGAAGTCGAAACCGGCGAGCCAGTTGACGCCGATGGCGGTCCAGTTCGGATAGGGTTTTTCGGAGAAGACGCGGTCCTTGACCGCCAGGATCGTTTCGAACTGGTTCTGCGGATCGGTGTGGAAGCTGGTGACATCGACAATGTCGTCGAAGGTGCAGCCGGCGGCTTTCAGCGTCGCTTCGAGATTGGCGAAGGCGCGCTCAACCTGGCGGGTGAAATCCGGCTCCGGCGTGCCGTCCTCGCGGCTGCCGACCTGGCCGGAAACGAACAGCAGATCCTTCGAGAGGATCGCGGCGGAGTAGCCATGCGCCTCGTAGAGCGCGTGGCGGTTTGCGGGGAAAATTGCGTTGCGTACCGTCATCCGTATGGTCCTTTTCCTAAATCCAGGGCGCAGAAACGGGCGAGCGCTGCCCGATCAGGCAGAACTTCACAAAACCCATCTCGCTTGATATACGCCACGTATATGAACTAACTCGATATGCCGCGAATGTCAATTTTCATATACGCGGCGTATACGAAAATGAGGATCCGATGGCCAGAAGCCGCCAGGAAACGATGGAAGAAAACCGGGTGAAGCTGGTCGCGGCCGGCCGCAAGGCTTTCGCGGAAAAGGGCTATGCGGCGGCTTCCATGGACGAGCTGACCGCCGATGTCGGGCTGACGCGCGGCGCGCTTTACCATAATTTCGGCGACAAGCGCGGGCTGCTTGCCGCCGTCGTCACCGAGGTCGATGGCGAGATGGCCGAACGCGCCAAGGCGCTCGCTTCCAACGCAGGCGATCCCTGGCAGTGCATGCTTGCCGAAGGGGCCGCCTATATCGAGATGGCGCTCGACCCGGAAGTGCAGCGCATCGTGCTGCTCGATGGTCCCTCGGTGCTCGGCGACCCCTCGAAATGGCCGAGCCAGAACAGCTGCCTGGTGGCAACAAAACGCTCGGTGGAACAATTGCTGGCCAAAGGCATCCTGAAACCCGTCGATCCCGAAGCGGCAGCCAGGCTCTTGAGCGGTGCCGCCCTCAACGCCGCCCTCTGGGTCGCCGCCAGCGACGATCCCAAGGCCGTACTGCCGAAGGCGATCGACGCCTTCCAAACCCTGGCCTCAGGGCTGCTGGCGGATCGCTGATCCGCCACGCATGCCGTTGGCGATCGTCGCGGCGGTGCAGACTAACGGGCGTTCGAGCCCACCAGCTCCCAGAGGTCGATGCCGCCCGAGCGCCCCTTCACGTGCACCATCCCCATGGCGCGGAAGTCGAAGAGGTCGGCAACCGCAGAATGCACCGCCCCGCTCACCAGGATCGAGGTGTTGAACTCCTTGTTCAGCCCTTCGAGCCGGGAGGCGACGTTGATGGTGTCGCCCATGGCCGTGTATTGCTGGCGCGCGATCGCGCCGAAGCTGCCGACGACCGCCGGCCCCGTATGCACGCCAAAGCGCGTGAACAGTTCCGGCCGGCCGCTTCTGCGGTTGGTCTCGTTCAGGCGATCGACCGCCGCCTTCATCGCCAGCGCGCAATGACAGCCGTTCTCGATGTGCTGCGGATCGGCAACGGGCGCGTTCCAGATGACGAAGATGCTGTCGCCGAGATACTGGATCACCGTTCCGTGGTATTCTTCGGCCACCGTGTTCAGCATCTCGAAATAGGCCGAGAGGATGTCGACGACCTCCTCCGGCGAATGCTGTTCGGAAATGGTGGTGAAGTCGCGCACGTCGGTAAAAAGTGCCGTCACCTCCTGTCGCCTGCCTCGGACAGCCGCCCCGCCCTCGGGATCGATGATCCGCCGCACCACCTCGCGCGGCACATAGAGGGCAAACTGGACGATGGCACGACGGCTGGCGGAAAGCGCGCCGCCAAGCGTGTTGATCTCGGTGATCCAGGAATGCGGGGCGTCCGTGCCGGCAAAGTTCAGGTCGCCGATCCGCCGCGCCTCGTCGGCGAGGTGATAGAGCTTGCGACTGATCACGCGTGACAGCATGAGCGAGCCGACCACGCCGGCCACCAGCACGCCCGCGGCAATCATGAGGTTGCGCACCAGCAGCCGGTTTGCCTGCGCCACCAGGTCCTGCAACGGCACGACGATCGCAACCGAGCTGCCCTTGAACAGGCCGGAAACGCTGACCGGCGCCATCTGGACCAGATATCGCTCGCCGGCAAAATCGGCTTCGGCAAGACCGCCGGTCTGATAGGCGGGATCTTTGCGCAGTCCGGCGACGACGTCGAGGCTCGGATCGAGGCTGCGCATGCCGGCCCCGCCGCCGCCCGACCAGGCGCCGAGGATCGTGCTCATCAGCGCCGGGTCGGAATGGGCGACGAGCTCGCCATCGCTGCCGACGACATAGGACCGAGCGCGCGGCGAGATCTGTCGCGCATCGAGCAGGCGGCTGATGGTCTGAAGGTGGATGTTGGTGCCGACCACGATCCCCTCCTGGCCCTTCAGCGGAGCGGCAAGCGCCAGCGTCGGAACCTTCAGCGTTCCCGTGACATAGGGGCCGACGGAAACCGGACCGCCGGTTCGCAACGCCGTCTGATACCAGGGGCTCTGCCGCGGGTCGAAATTCGTCCGCTCGAACGGACGCTCCCCGATCTGCCTGGCTTGCCCGTCGAGGAACCGAAGGGTCGAGACGATGCCCCCGTCCTTGCCTTGGGCGAGCAAGCGGACGGCAAAGGCGGTGCCTGCCGGTGCCGCCAGACTTTGGCGAACATAGTCCCGCCCCGTGTTGAGCAGGTAGGAACCATCGGGATAACCGGCATAGACGCTCGTCGCGTTGGAAACGCTTCTGAGCACTTCGAGGAAGAACTGCACCTTCGGCTGCAGGTCTCCGGGCGGCGCGACGGCAAGCTGCGGCACGGTGGAGGCGAGCGCGACCGCCTCGTGGCCGCCCTCCAGCGCATTCCTGTAGCCCTCGATCAGCCTGAGGCTCATCTCGCGCATGTGCTTCTCGCCGGCAAGGATCGCCGCCTGTCGCCCCTGGCTGAACGCCATCCAGATGATCGGTGTTGCCGTCAGCAGCAGCAGGGCGACGACCAGCACGCTGAGATGCACTCTGAGAGGCCTGGACCAGTTCACGCAATTCCCCCGAACCGTGACTGTATGCGGGCGACCCTAGCACCTGCCTTCATGAGGAGGAATGCATATTCCTTCAAAGAAATCGGCCATTTCACGCTCCGGTCAGAGAATGAAATGGCCGCTCTTGGCAGGTCTGGGGACGAAGTGTCAGTTCAGCGGAATGGCGTTGCCGACCTTGCTGTCCTGGTAGACGGAGGAGAGTTCGTCATATTTTGCCCGGATGGCGTCGGCGCGCGCCTTCAGTCCCTTGCGCTGCGGCTCGGGCAGAGCGTCGATCAGCGCGTGGATCGACTGGCCCTTCCAGAAGGCGTTCGTCCGGTTGTAGCCGCCGGGTTCCAGCGTGAAGACCTCCTTCAGGATCTTCAGGTCATGCGGGATGGAGAAACTGTCGCGCGAATCCTCGTGGCTGAAGAAGTAGAAGAAGTTGTCGAAACCCGCCCAGGTGATCGCCGAAAGGCACATCGAGCACGGCTCGTGCGTCGAGAGGAAGATGAGGTCGCGGCTGTCCGGCCGCTTCTCGCCCTCGATCTCGTAGAACCGCTTCAGCGTGTGCACTTCGCCGTGCCAGAGCGGGTTTTCCGTCTCGTTGTTGGTTTCGACAAGCACGGTGGAAAGATCGGATTTGCGCATCAGCGCCGCGCCGAAGATCTTGTTGCCGGCGGCAACGCCCGCTTCCGTCGCCGGAATGATGCCCTTCTCCATCGTGGCAAGCAGTGCATCGAGCAGTGCGTAGTTGTCGGTTTGCTGTGTCGTCATTCCCAATGTCCTTTTGTTGGGTTTTCAATCAACGCCAGGAAAAACAGGAAGCGGCTTCCTGCCCGGAATGGCGGGTTTCACAAGCAATTCCAGGAAAAGTGCGAAGCGGTTTTCCGTCCGGGATTGCGTGTATCAAAGCAACTCCAGAAAAAGTGCGAAGCGGTTTTTCGTCCGGAGTTGCGTGCATCAAAGCAACTCCAGGAAAAGTGCGAAGCGGTTTTCCGTCCGGAGTTGCGTCGTTCAAAGCAACCCCAGGGAAATCCGTCTGGGATTGCATCATTTCAAAGAGCTTGCCGGTTCAGTGCGCCTCCGCCGCAATCAGCGGCACTTCGGTGCCCTTGGCATCGTAGAGCTTGCCGTTGAGGAAGTAGTCGCCGTCGTGCAGCCTGGCGATGTCCTGGTAGCGGATCGTACGTTCGGTTGCAGCCACAAACACCGACTGCTGGTCGGAATTGCCCGCGGTGAAGTGGTTGAACAAGAGGTTGAGCAGGATCGCCATGACGGCTGCCGACGAGATGCCCGAATGGAAGATCGTCGCGACCCAGGCCGGGAAATGCTCGTAGAAGCCGGGTGCTGCGATCGGGATCATGCCGAAGCCGATCGAGGTCGCGACGATCA
The DNA here is from genome assembly GCF_002007205.1 of Ensifer adhaerens. Taxonomy (GTDB): domain Bacteria; phylum Pseudomonadota; class Alphaproteobacteria; order Rhizobiales; family Rhizobiaceae; genus Ensifer; species Ensifer adhaerens_D. Next base: position 441,386 of record NZ_LAZS01000005.1, on the reverse strand, counting down.
CCAGGTTCATGTTGTTGTTGTACTCGACCTTGGACAGCGTGCGGATGCCGCTTGCCGCAACCGTGCCGAAGAGCACGATGCCGGCGCCACCAAGCACCGAGGTCGGCACCGAGGCGACGACGCGACCCATGATCGGCAGCAGGCCGAGCGTCACCAGGAACAGGCCGCCCGTTGCCACCACATAGCGGCTCTTCACGCCCGTGACCGCGACGAGCCCGACATTCTGGGCAAAGGCGCTCTGGGTAAACGAGCCGACGACCGGTGCCAGGATGCTCGACAGCATGTCGGCACGAAGGCCGTCGCCAAGCCGGCGCGAATCCACCTTGGTCTCGACGATCTCACCGACGGCGAGAATGTCGGCAGACGTTTCCACCAAGGTCACCATGATGACGATCAGCATCGAGATGATGGCGGCAAGCTCGAAGGTCGGATAGCCGAAATGGAAGATCCGCGGCAATGCGAAGACGGGACCGTTCGCAACTTGCGAGAAATCGGTCATGCCGGCGACATAGGCGATGCCGGTACCGATAACGATCGACAGCAGGATCGAAAGCCTGGAGATCGACGCGTTGCCGAGTTTGCTCAAGAGCAGCACGATGATGAGCGTGACCGCCGCAAGCTGGATGTTGGCGGTGCTGCCGAAGTCCGGCGCCGCCTTGTTGCCGCCCATCGCCCAGAATGCCGCAACCGGCATCAGCGTCAGGCCGATGGTGGTAATGACGATGCCGGTGACGAGTGGCGGGAAGAAGCGCGTGATGCGCGAAAAGATCGGCGTGATCAGAAGGCCGATCAATGAGGCCGCGATGACGGCGCCAAGGATCGCCGGAATGCCGCCATTGCCGGAAATGGCGATCATCGTGGCGACACCCGAGAACGAGACGCCCTGCACCAACGGCAGGCGGCTGCCGAAGAAAGGCACGCCGATCGTCTGCAGGATGGTGGCGAGGCCACCGGCGAAAAGCGAGGCGGTGACGAGCAGGCCGACATCGCTGGAATTCAAGCCCGCCGCCTGGCCGAGGATCAGCGGAACGGCAACGATGCCGCCATACATGGTCAAGACGTGCTGCAGGCCATAGGCGAGGTTCGCGCCGATGCTCAGCCGTTCGTCCTCCGGATTTTGCGCCGGATTCTGGGCCGGATTCTGGGTATGCGTAGTGTCCTCTGAAATGCTTGCCAAGGGTATCTCCTCCATACCTTCGCGATATGTCCCGTCTCCAGCGGGACAACCAAAAGGGTACTGAAGGCGGGCAGATCTCGCTTTCCTAAAAAAGGCGAAACACCTTTCGGGTTTTGGGCGGGAATGGTTGGGGCGGGAATATCTGCCGTAATCGGCCTTTTTTAAGCGGCTTCCGGCGCTTTCGGCCGAAAAATCCGATCGCCAGGGGCAATCTCCCCACGGGCTGGCCGTTCGAAGGAGAGCAGAGATCATCGCATTGCGCAATGGTCGCCGCGTTGGCCAGCACCCACAAGGACGCGACTGCCCTCTAGAGACTGCAGCCCGGATGCTTGTAGAGATCGGCCTGCGACAGATCCGGCGGGCATGGCGTGCTCTTGCCGCCGCCCTGGCCGCAGGCTGAAGGCTTGATCTGCGAGATCGCCGAATAGCGCCCCTGGGATACATGTACCCGGACGCAGGTCTTCGTCCCGGCATTCCACCAGGTATTTTTGCCGCCGACGTCGACATAGCCCCTGGACTGCATCTCGCTCTCGGCACCGGGCGCGCGTGCCCCGACGAGATCGGCGATATCGGCGGGCGATTTGGCGAGGGCCGCCGTCGGAAGGGAAATCAAGGCTGCTGCGGTGATCGCGATGCTGAGGCGCATAGGACGAATTCCTTCTGACCAGGAAGAGCCTGTTCGCATGCTAGCGCGACTGTTTTAGCAGAAGAGAAAATAGATGGCGAGAACGATCACGCAACCGACGAATTCACAGCAGCGGCCGCCTGCCGTCGCCTCCGCCCGACGGCAGGCAAAGGCGGCCCTTCAAGTTGATATCGGGGGCAACTCGGGCGCATCAAGCCCACGGAAGGGATCGCGCCAGGCCTCGATCTCCTCAAGCCGCCCCGCCCAGCGCGCAAGCGCCGGATAGTCCGCGAGCGGCAGCCTTGCCACATCATTGTAGGGCAGGAATGTCGCCATGCGGAAATCGGCGTAGGAGACCGCCTCGCCGACCAGCCAGGCGTGACCGGAGAGTTCGGCATCGAGCAGCCGGGCCGCCTTGTGGAACGCCTTCATCCCCTCCTCCACCATGGCCTCGTCACAAGTGCCGATGCCGTAGCGCAGCTTGGTGCCGCGCTCCCAATGCACCATGTCGCAGGCCTTCACGAAGTTCTCCTTGCCCCAGCTGATCCAGCGGACCATCTCCGGCTCGTCGTCATCCCTTCGCCAGAAATCGGAACCGGCCTGACGGGAAAGAAAACAGGCGATTGCATCCGCCTCCCACAGCGCCCGGCCGGGACGTTCGAGGATCGGCAGGAGCAGATTGGGGTTGAGCGGCCGGTACCGGTCCGCCTGGCCGGGGGCGAATGGCTCGGCATATTCGAACGCAACCTCGGCTTTCAGAAATCGGGCCGTGGCGATCGCCAGGCGCGGATTGGGATTGCGGCTGAAATAGAGCTTCATGCGGCTTGGTCCTTCTTGTGCACATCCTTAAAGACGCACGAAGGCTGCGTTTGCCGACAGGTACCAAGACAAAAATCGACCGCCGATCTAAAGCATGTCGCGCAAAAGTGCGCAGCGGTTTTGCGACAACGACATGCGCCAAATCAATAACTTAAAGCGCACGGAGCGAATCTGAAAGAGCGCGACCCGCTTTAGGTGGCGTCGGGCTTGTTACGACCGCGCCAGAGCAAGGCCGTCAGCACCGCATGAACCGCGACCGCAGGCCACAGAAGGACGCCGGTGGAGCCATCCGTCAGTCCCAGCCAGGCCAGATAGAGCGTGACGGCCGCACTGTAGATCAGCATGCCGAAGAGGCTTGAGTTCGTCCAGCAGGCAACGCCGAGTGCGATCAGGGCAATTCCCGCCACCCGGGCCGTCGGGATCGCAGGCCCGGTGAGTAGCTCGCCCAGCAATAGCCGCCCCACGAACGAAGGCACCGCCACCAGCGCGAGCCCTGTTGCCACCTCCGCGAAGGCGGCGAGATCAAGCACGCGTACCATCGGAACCACCTCTGCCAGTCGTTTGTGCCCGGGCCTTGCGATGCAAGGTCGCCAGAGCATCCTTTGTGCGTTCAGTCGAACGCACGGCGCTCTAGGGCGTTGCGTTTGGCTTCAATTCAAAAGTCAGCTTGTCGATCTTGCCCGTGAAGCGGAAGGGCGTGTCGTAGCGGTGTTCCAAAAGGGCGACGCCGGTGCGCGTGTCGAGACCGACGTCGAAGGTCTCATCCTCGGGGAAAGTGACCGGGATGCCATGATCTATGCTGTTCCTGGCGACCTCCTTGCCGTCCACCGACAGAACGCCGATGCCGCCCGCGCCAATTCCCTTTCCATCCGACTTGAAGTCGAAGACGATCCTGTGTCTGCCGGGTTCGAGTTCCGGCCCCTCCCACAGGGTGCGCTTGAGGTCGAGCAGATTGTAGAGGAACACGACCTTCCCGCTGCCGACACCGAAGTCTCCCTTGCTGAGAAATAGGCCGTAGCCGCCAAAGCGGCCTCCCTCCGTGACGATCATGCCCTGCGCACCGCCGTCGGGTATCTCGACGTCGGCCGTAATCGTATAGGACTTGTTCAAGGTGCTCGGCGCAGCGCTGGCCGGCACACCGCTCAGTTCGCCGCGATAGGTGAATTCCGTGCGGCCGGCCGTCAGGTTCGGCCGCGCGGCGTTCCAGCGTGCGAGCGTCGAATTGTCGAGGGGCAGAACGTTGTACCTCTTCGCCTCGGCATAGAAGAGATCCTGCAATTCCTTGAGTTTGTCAGGCATTTGGGCGGCAAGATCGGTGAACTGCGTCGGGTCTTCGTCGACGTTGTAAAGCTCCCAATTGTAGCCGGTGATCACGTCGGGCGGCGTCTTGGTGCTGAGTTCCCACGGCAGTGTCGCGGGCGTCGTCGCGGCGACCCAGCCGTCGTGGTAGATGGCGCGGTTTCCCAGCATCTCGAAGTATTGGGTCTTGTGTTGCGTCGGGGCAGCGGCATTCGCCTTGTCCCATGTATAGGCCATGCTGACGCCTTCGATCGGCTCCTGCTGGATGCCGTTGATCGTCTCCGGTTGCGGAATGCCTGTCGCCTCCAGGATCGTCGGCACGATATCGATGAAGTGGTGGAACTGCGCGCGGATACCGCCCGCGTCGTCGATATGGCCGGGCCAGGACATGACCATGCCCTGCGCCGTCCCGCCAAAGTGCGATGGCACCTGCTTGACCCACTTGAACGGTGTCCCCATCGCCCAGGCCCAACCGGCCGCGAAGTGCGGGAATGTCCGCTCCGACCCCCAGAACGGATACCAGAGGAACTGATCCTTGACCGGAACATCGACGCCGTTGAAGGTGGTGAACTCGTTCGGCGTGCCGTTGAGCATGCCCTCGGCGCTCGCCCCGTTGTCGCCGCCGATATAGATGATCAAGGTGTTGTCGATCTGTCCGAGGTCTTCCACCGCCTGGATGACGCGCCCGATCTCGTTGTCGGCATAGGCAAGGTAGGCGCCGTAGACATCGGCCTGCCTGATGAAAAGCTTCTTCTCTTCGAGACTGAGGGAATCCCATTGCGGCAACCCATCCGGCCATGGCGTGAGCTTTGCGTTTTCAGGCATGATGCCGAGCCGCTTCTGATTGGCGAAGATCGTCTCGCGAACCTTGTTCCAGCCCTCGTCGAAGAGGTGCATGTCGCTGATCTTCTTGATCCATTCGGGCGTCGGGTGGTGCGGCGCGTGGGTGGCACCGGGCACGTAATAGACGAGCCAGGGTTTTCCGGGCGCGATCTCGCTCAACTGCCTGATGTGCTGGATCGCCTCGTCGGCCATGGCCGTTTCCAGGTTCCACTTGGGATTGCCTTCAAACGGATAGATGGCCGTGGTGTTGCGGAACAGGTTCGGCTGCCACTGGCTCGCATCGCCGCCGACGAAGCCATAGAAATAATCGAAGCCCATGCCCGTCGGCCACTGGTTGAAGGGGCCCGCCTGGCTCGATTGATAGGACGGCGTGTTGTGGTTCTTGCCGAACCACGCGGTGGCGTAGCCATTTTCCTTGAGGATCGTGCCGATCGTTCCTTTCTCGATCGGGATGATCGAATCGTAGCCCGGGTATCCGGTCGCGATCTCCCCGACGACCCCGTAGCCAACCGAATGGTGGTTGCGCCCGGTGATCAGCGCCGCGCGAGACGGAGAGCAGAGCGATGTCGAGTGGAAGTTCGTGAAGCGCAACCCCTCCTTGGCGATGCGGTCCATGGCCGGTGTCGGAATGACCCCGCCAAAGGTGCTGGGCGCGCCGAAGCCTTGATCGTCCGTCATGATGAGCAGCACATTGGGCGCGCCTTTCGGCGGCACGACCCGCGGAGCCCACCAGGGCGTCGATTCCGAGGCCTTTTCCTTGATCACGCCGCCAAAAGCCGGACTTGGTGACGGAAGCTGCTTACCCGTGATTGTCGTGGTCGCTCCCGGGGCGCCGAGCGTCCCTGAAACCTGCTGTGCCCATGCGGACGAAAAACCAAGCGCGAAGAACGCTGCACCCGCAAGCATGCTCTGGCCAATGGTCATGGCGAACACCTCTATTGCAGATCGTTGAATCCCCTCCGAATTAGAGTAGCGTAATATACGCAAACCGAACCCGACACGCGAGAAATTTACGACCGGTGCTCTCCATCCGATCCGTCGCAGACGGTCCGCCCCGATGGCTTCCCCGGACCACTTCACCAGGCATCCGGCTCCGAAACGTGCATCTGTGAATTCGTTTCTCAAATCCTGCGAAGTCAGCGTGCCTACCGCCGATCCGCCGCTCGACCTATTTCTTTGTCCGACAGCGATGCCCCCGTGCCGATCGCAATACCGCACACCACCCCTCACGACCTGCCATGGCGCAGGAAAGGACAGGACAATGACACTCAAGGATATTCTGCCCGGAAAGCTTGGCTTCGGCGCCGCGCCGCTCGGCAACATGTTCCGTGATATCCCCGAGAAAGAGGCGCTTGGCACCGTCGAAGCCGCCTGGAACGACGGTATCCGTTATTTCGACAACGCCCCCTTCTACGGCGCCGGCCTTGCCGAAATCCGCATGGGCGAAGCGCTCTCCGGACGCCCGCGCGACGAATACGTCATCAGCACCAAGGTCGGCCGAGTGATCCTCGACGAGATCGAGGATGTCAGCGCCCGCGACCTCGGCGAAAAAGGCGACGTCTTCCGCTATGGCCGCCCCAACAAGATCGTCAACGACTACACCCATGACGCAACGCTGCGGTCGATCGAGGACAGTCTCAAGCGCCTGAAGACCGACCGGATCGAGATCGCCTTCGTCCACGACGTTGCCCAGGATTTCTACGGCGACGAATGGCTCGACGTTTTCGAGACCGCCCGCAAGGGTGCCTTCAGGGCGCTCGACCGCTTGCGCGACGAGGGCGTGATCAAGGCCTGGGGTCTCGGCGTCAACCGGGTGGAGCCGATCGAACTGCTGCTGGCGCTCGAAGGTCCGCGCCCCGATGGCTTCCTGCTGGCCGGCCGCTACACCCTGCTCGATCATGACCGGGCGCTCCAGCGTGTCATGCCGGCGGTTGCCGAGCGTGGCCTCGGCATCGTCGTCGGCGGCCCCTACAGTTCCGGCGCGCTCGTCGGCGGACCGAACTTCGAATATGCGCCGGCGACGCCGGCAATCCTCGACAAGGTCGCGCGCATCAAGGCGATCGCCGACTGCTACGGCATCTCGATGAAGGCCGCTGGTCTGCAATTTGCGCTTGCCAATCCCGCGGTCGCCGCCGTCATCCCCGGCGCCAGCCAGCCGAGCCGCATCGCCGAAGATCGCGGCGCCCTGAACGAGGCCGTGCCTGACGACTTCTGGCGGGACTTGAGGTTAGCCGGCCTCGTCAACCCCGAAGCGCCGCTGCCGATCGCCGGCTGAAGCAATTCCCGGAAAAGTGCGCAGCGGTTTTCCGTCCGGAATTGCGAAACTTCGAAACCGTCCGCTTTCCCTGCCCGTTACCCGGCGGGCGGGGAAGCCCGCCGCACCGCGGCGCCGGCGAGGCCGATAAGAAAGCCTGCGCGAACCTCGCCCTCTGGCTCGACGTCGATCAGCCCGCCCGCGGATGCCAGGGATCAGAACGGATTGACGTAGTTGGTAATCGCGATCTGGCGCAAAAGCACCCGCCGGATCACATGCGCCGCCTTCACCCGGTCGGTGAAGATTGCCGCGTCCCCCGTGGCGCCGGCCGGCAGCCGCGCGGCGAAAGCCTGGTCGTCGAGTTTCACCCGCACGATGAAGGGCGCGGCCGAGACCGCCTCCGGCGTCACCGCCGTGCCCGACACCCGCGCCTGGCCGGAAGCGATCGCCTGCAGCACGCCCTCGACCGTGCCGGTATAGGTTTCGCCGGGCGCGAACTTGAAGGTCGCCTCCACCTTCTGGCCGGGCTCTATGTAGCGCGCGTCGATCTGGTTGATCTCGACCCCGATGATCGTCTCTGACGTGTCGATGAAGGCCATGGCCGGCGACAGCGGCAGGGTCGTCACCCGCGCGCCCTTGCGCAGCGCAAGATTGGTCACGTAGCCATCGGCCGGCGCCCGCACCGTCGTCTTGCCGAGTTCCCACTCGGCATTGCTGATCTGCGCTTTCAGATTGTCCACGTCCGCCTGGCGCTGCTGCACATCGAATTCGGTCGCCGCATCGCGCGACTGCAGCGTCGTGATCTGCGCAAGCCGCAGCTCCTGCAGCGAAAGCTGCGCCTGAAGCGCATCCACCTTCGCCTGGTAGGGCACGGGATCGATGCGGAAAAGCACGTCGCCGGCCTTGAGCGGGCTGTTGGAGGCGACCGGCACCTCCGTGACCTCGCCGGCGACATCGGGCACGATTGCCACCGAATTGCGCACCACCAGCGCCTTGCCCTGCGGCGCGCCCCAGTTCATCGGAATGAACAGGCCGACCAGAAGCAGCAGGAACACGATCGCCGGCGAGACCTTCCAGAAAAGGTTGAAAGGCACGATCCTGAATTTCACCAGGCAGAAGAGGATGGCCAGGTAGACGTTGAGGAGGACGACGATCATGGCTGGTGCGCCTCGCTTTGATGCACCTCGCCCGCAGGGGTCGCACCCGGATGCGCCCCGCTCGGGCGCGGCACATCGACATAGGCCCAGACGAGCGCGATCGGCCACAGCGCGAAGCCGAGGAACAGCGTCACCCAGCCTGCGACATTGACCGCCTCGCTCCAGGGATGGTTGCGCCTTTTCGCGATCGACCCCGGCAGCATGGCGAGAAAGATCAGCACCGCGACCGTGCTCACCACGAGCACGATCAGCACGATCCAGGCAAAGAGATCGATGAAGCTCATCACGTTCCGCTCCGTTCGTCACGGGAACGCTAGTCCCGGACCTCGGGCGCGCGGAAGTACGTAACAGTTACCACGTGCGCCCAAGCGGCTTGAGCGAAAGACACAGCCTCAGCCGAGTTCGCCGCGGTCCAACGGATAGACCGGCCGCCGCACCCGCTGGAATTTGCGCGCGCCGATATTGGCACTGCTGAGGCCGGTACCGTCGATCTCGACGATCTCGGACGCGATCGGACCGAAGGCGGCGCGGAAGTGCTGCTGCGATTTGACGACGACGATCTGATAGTCGGACGGCTCGATGCCGACGGCGCGGAAGAGGTTGCGGTCGAGCATCTGCTGGCGCTCGCTGCAGATGAGGATGTCGATGCCCTCGACATGAAAGCGCACGCTCGGCCCCATCGTCGCCGGCAGCCCTTGGAACATCGGCCCCTCGAACACGATCCTGCCGTCCGAAATCGCCTCCACCCTGCCCTTGACCGTGATCGGCCCGCCGCCGATTTCGGGATCGATCTTGCAGCCGAGCGTCACCTGACGTGTCGCACCGATGCCGGCGGCGATCAGCTCGGCCGCGACATCCGGGTCGCAGAGCGCGCCGAAAGCCGCATTTCGGACGCCGGTATCGAGCAGCCTGGCGAGCACGCAGGTGGAATCGCTATAGGCGCCGCAGCCGGGATTGTCGGAGAAATCGGCGATCACCAGCGGCCCGGCCCCATCTTTCGCAAGATGCGCCGCGACGATGCCGGGCAGCGCGTCGAGCGGCAGTTGCACATCCTGGTGCTCGCGCCGGTCCCAGATCTCGCGGCAGAGCCGCTCGGCCTCGGCTTCCGCGTCTTCGGCCGCCACCCGGTTGCGGTCGTAGCAGATAACCGCCGATGGGCCGGTATTGAAGATATCGGCATCGTAAAAGCCGGCATTGATCGAGGTCGCCAGCATGCCGTCGCGCGCCGCGATCCCGTCGGCGATCTCGAGCAGTTCAGTCATGGCGCAGGCATGGGTCGTGCGCCCGTCGTTGCAGCCGTTCAGCATCGGCGGCTGGCGGATGGCGAGCGCCGGCCGGATCTCGCCGCGCATCGCCCGCTCCAGCAGTGCGCCGGCCTTATGGGCGCATTCGGCCATGTCCACATGCGGATAGGTGCGGAAGGAAACGGCGATATCGAGCAGGCGGGCCATCTCGGGCGCCGAATTGGCGTGCAGGTCGAAGGTCGCGGCAATAGGCAGCGCCGGTCCGACGATCCCGCGCACCACCTCCAGAAGCTGGACCTGCGCATCGTCAGCCGTCTCGGTGCACATGGCGCCATGAAAGACGATGAACACACCGTCGAGCCTTTCGCCTTCAAGCGCGCATGTCAGATCCGCGACGAAGCGCTGCCGCATCGTCTCCTCGATCCGGCCGCCGGGCTCGGCCCGCGCCGCCACCGTGTAGACCGGCTGCCAGCCGTACCTGTCGCAACAATCGATAAAGCCGCCGATCTCCGAATTGGTGCCGCGGCAATGGGTTTCGATCTCGGCGCCGACGAAATAGTGGCACGCCTCGAAGTCCCTGAACCCCGTCTTGAGCTTGGAAAACGTGTTGGTTTCCTGATTGAATTCGAGAACGGCGACCCTGAAGCTCATCGCATGCACTTTCATATTGGGAATTGGAAAGGAGACGGGCGCCGGGGAAAACGCGAAACCCCGGCGCCGCGCCTGTCCGCCTGACCTGCGATGCGTCGAACGCAGCGGCGGCAGGCGAATTCTGGGTGGGTGGGGCGGGCCCCTACACCCCTGATAACGGGTTGGCTCGTCACTTGGCCGAACGTGTGAACCATGCATCCGGGGTGGGACCGTCCCTCCCGTACTCGGACCGGGATTTGCCCCTCACCCTAACCCTCTCCCCGCAGGCGGGGCGAGGGAACGAGAGCGAGCCATCGACCGATCACCTCACTCACGCCCCGCCGGAGAAAGCCGCAAGCGTGAGAGGTTTCGAGCGAGCGGCTGCCGCGACGTCCCTTCTCCCCGCGCGCGGGGAGAAGGTGGCCGGCAGGCCGGATGAGGGGCAAGCGCGCAGCGATACCAGAGGCCAGAAGGCACCGAGCATCACAGCCACCGCCTCAGCGAAAATACTCGCTCGTCGTCTTCGGCTTCGCCATGATGTCGAAGTCGAAATACTGCTTGCGGATCTTGTCGTAGGTGCCGTTTTCCATGATCGTCTTCAGGCCGGCATTGAGCTTGGCGAGCAGTGCTGCGTCGCCCTTGCGCACCGCCATGGCGTTGCCCTCGGCCGTGTCGAGCACGAAGCTGTCGCCAACGAAGGCGCAGCAGCCGCTCTCTTCCTTGGCCAGCCACTCGGTAAAGGCCATCTGCCCTTCGAGGATCAGGTCCAGCCGGCCGTTCTCCATGTCGAGAAACACTTCGCTCATCGTCGGATAGAGCTTCACTTCGCTGTCGGGAAAGAACTGCTGCAGCGCCTCGACGGCAACCGAGCCCGACTGCGTGCCGATCACCTTGCCCTTCAGCGCCTCGGGCGAGATGTCCTTGAGGCCCAGATCCTTGCGGGCAACGAAGCGCATGGCGTTGAAGTAGTAGGGATTGGTGAAGTCCACCTGCGTCTTGCGATCCGGATTGATCGCCATCGAGGCGACCATCACGTCGAACTTCTTGGCCTGCAGAGCGGGGATGATGCCCGCCCACTCGTTGGTGCTCCAGACGCAATCCACCTTGATCTCGGCGCAGACCGCCTGGCCGATATCGTAGTCGAAACCTTTGATCTCGCCGGCAGCCGTCACATAGTTGAACGGCGCGTAATCACCCTCGGTGCCGATCGCCAGTGTCTCGGCATTGACGGTGGCGGCCGCAAACAGCGCGGCGATGACCGATGCGGTCATGAACTTCTTTTTCATCTCGTTCCCTCTGTCCTTCCTGTCGACCGCCCACGAAGTTCCGGCCGCAAGCGCCGTCATTGGCGTGCGTCAAATGAGCGACTTGCGCGAAACCGCCTGGATTTTCGGCCGATTTCAGTTTTCGTTTTGCTTTATTATGCTTCGACAATGCGTGAGGTCTCCCCCCTTCGCAATGTGAAAGAAATCATTCCAGCCATCGAAAAAATTCATGTAGGCTGCAACCGATCCAAACCCGGAGCAACGGATGCGTGACCTGCCGAGCCTCAAATCCCTGCGCGCCTTCGAGGCGGCCGCGCGCAATGGCAGCCTGACGGCCGCCGCCGACGAGCTCTGCATCGGCCAGGGGGCGATCAGCCACCAGATCAGGAATCTGGAGCTCAATCTCGGCCTTCGGGTCTTCGTCAGAAAACAGCACGGCGTCGAACTGACGCCGGAGGGCGGGCTGCTTTACGCCTCCTGCCAGCGCGCCTTCGACGATCTCGAAGGCGTGGTCCAGCACATCCGCCCACGCACGAGCGACAAGATCCTGCGCGTCCGGGTCGGCCCGTTCTTTTCGATGAAAGTGATCGCGCCGCGCATTTCCCAGTTTCTCGCCGCCAATCCCGGCGTGCAGATCCACCTCTCCCACCTCGAAACGATCGCCGCCGGCACCGGCCCGGCCGATGTCACCATCGCCTATTGCCTGCAGCCGCCGCCCGGACGCTTCACCCGCAAGCTCCTGCGCGAACGCCTGGTGCCCGTCTGCGGCCGCGACCTCTGGCAGGAAGACCGGCAGGCGCTGCTTTCCGGCAATCGGCTGCACTATCGCGGCCTTCAGGAATGGCAAAGCTGGATCGCCTCGTCTGGCCTCGCCCTTCCGCGCAGCCGCCAGGACCTGATCTTCGACGACCAGCACATCATTCTCGAAGCGGTGAAGGAGGGCCAGGGCGTGGCGCTGATCGACCGCACCATGGTCGAGCACGAACTGAAGTCCGGCCAGATCCGCCTGGCGCACGAGCATTTCTACGAGCCGGCCGAAACCTACCAGTTCGTGTGCCAGGAGGAATTGTTGCGCACCAAGCCGGTGACGAGGGCCTTCCTCAACTGGCTGATCGCCGAGATCGAGGAGCGCGAGCGGCAGAGCGCAGAGGCGGTGCAGACATCTGCCACAAGCTAGCCGTCGGCGGCCGGGAAACGTCCCTCCTCCGCACCCAACGGAAGAACCGGCCGCCGCACGCCCGTCGCGCACGGCGGTCGCACCCTTAGACGGCGGCGCCTTGCACGGCCCCGGCGAGCGGATCGAGCATGGCCATCACATCATCGGGGAGGACGATGGACGCCGCCGCGACGTTCTCCTCAAGACGGCTGCGCCTGCGTGTGCCGGGGATTGGCACCACCTTGGCATTCAACGTGCGGCCCTGCGTGTGCAGCCAGGCGAGTGCCAGTTGGGCCGGGGCAATGCCGAGGCCACGCGCGGCTTGCTCGACCTTCGCCACCACCTGCATGTTCGCCTGGTGGTACTGCGATGCAAAGCGCGGGAAACTCCTGCGCGCATCTCCCTCCGTCAGGGATTGGGCAAAGGCCTGGCCGGTCAGCATGCCGCGTCCGAGCGGAGAGTAAGGCACGAGCGTCACGCCGAGTTCGAATGCAGCGGGAACGACATCTTCCTCGATCCCACGCGTGAAAACAGACCATTCCGACTGCAGCGCTGCAATCGGATGGATGGCATGCGCGGCCCGCAGCTCCACTGCCGTCACCGCCGAGAGGCCGAGCCAACGGACCTTTCCGGCCGCGACCAGATCGGCCATCGCGCCGATGGAATCCTCAAGCGGTACGGCATCGGTGCGGCGATGCATGTAATAGAGGTCGATGACATCGACGCCCAGGCGCTTCAGCGAGCGGTCGGCGGCCGCACGAATGAACTCGGGCCTGTTGTCCATGCTCCAGTCGTCAGGGCTTTGCGGCGTGCGCGCATAGCCGAACTTGGTGGCGATCAGGACCGCGTCGCGATGCGCCCTGACGAAGGACGCCAGAAAGGCCTCGTTGGCGCCGATACCGTACATGTCCGCCGTGTCGAACAGGCTGACGCCGAGTTCGAGCGCCCGTTCCAGCGTGGCGCGGGATTCGGCCTCGTCCGTCGTGCCGTAGAACTCGCTCATGCCCATGCAGCCGAGTCCCTGGGCTCCGATCAGCGGGCCATGCGAGCCGAGTTGGACGCGGTGTAGAATCTTTTCCTTGCTTGTCATTATGGGTCTCCAATTCCAGACAAGCAGCCCTTATAAGTATTGACCATACTCCATGGTCAAGGGTTCGTTGCATGCTGATTTCGGAATTTGCCAAAGCCACGGAACTGCCTGTCGATACGATCCGCTTCTATATTTCCAAAGGGCTGCTGAAGCCGCAGCGCAGCGCCAAGGGCGGCTCTAACCCCTATCAGCTGTTCAGCCCGGAAGACGTCACCGCCGCCCGGATGATCCGGCTGCAACAGACGCTGGGTTATTCGCTGCGGGAGATTCAGGCCCTCAATGACGCCTATCGCGCCGGCGAAAGTTCGCCCGCACGAACGGTCGAGATCCTGCAAACGCAGATCGCGCGACTAGAAGAGCGGAAGGCCGCGCTGGACGCGGCGCTCTCGTTCCTGCGCGGCAAGGTGAACTGGATCAAGGCAGGCAAGCCGGACACGGCGCCGCGACTGGAGGACTACCGGTGCTGACGGTCCGAAGCTCGTCCAGCCCCTGCTCCCGCGAGATGACGGGAACATAGCCGAGCTCCCGCTTTGCCTTGCCGATATCAAGCGAGATCTCGACGGCCGACGTCGCATAGGCCTGCGATGTCAGCGGAACGCTGATCCTCCCCCAGGAAATGGCAGCGAGCACATCGCCGACCCAGGCAACGGCTCTGACGACGGCGCGCGGAACGGATTTGTCCGGCGGGGCGATCCCTTGCGTTTCCAGAAGCTGCGAGACGAACGTCCGGAACGGCACGGCATCGCCATCCGCGATGAAATAGACCTCCCCGCCCCGCCCGTTTGCAAAGGCAAGCGCCACGGCCTGGCACAGGTTGTCGATATGGGTGGTCGAGGTCAGGTAGGTGCCTCCGGCGATCCAGGCGAGCTTGCCGGAACGGGCGGCCTCGACCAGTGCCGGCAGCGCCGTGGTATCGTCGCGCCCCCAGACGAAGCGCGGCCGAAGGGCAACGACCGGGAACGCCGGACTGCTGGCCGCAAGTGCTACACGCTCGGCCGCCGCCTTGCTGCGCGAGTAGCTGCCGGCCGGGCGGCGCGGAAACGGCGCCGTCTCGTCCACGTGCACCAGCGGATGCCCATCGGCAAGCACGGATTCCGTGCTGATATGGATCGCTTTGCGGATACCGGCGGCGCGGGCCGCCTCCATGACGATCCGCGTGCCCTCCTCGTTCACCCGGCGCTGCTGCGGCGTGCCTGGTCCATGATCGGTATCGGCCGCCGCATGGACAAGCGCATCGCAGCCCGCCATTCCGGCGGCGATGTCTGGACTGAGCAGGTCGCCCATAAAGGCCGTCGCACCGAGTTGGCGGATGCGGTCGGCCGACTTTTGGCTGCGCGCCAGAGTGACAACGGAAACGCCGGCCGCAACGAAATGGCGGATGAGGTTGCGGCCGACATAGCCACTGCCGCCGGTGATGAAGATGCGCCGGAACGGGGCGCGTTCGTCCGTGGCCACGGCGGATGTGGCATCGCAAGCTTGGTTCATTTCACTGCACCTATGAGGTTTGGACGCTTAGCGCTCGTCCGGAAGATCGGCTGCCTGCGGGGTTGCAGTCACGAGCCAGTTGATTTCGCGCAGCACCTTGTCCCGGTCCGCACGCGCAAAATGGTGAAAGTCGAGATATTCGAGGAACTTGAGACCCTCGAGCGCGAGATAGGCCAGCAGCGCCCCGCGCGGCGATTGCGAATTCTGGAGAATTCTCGCGATCGTCGCATCCTGGCTTGCCTGCATCTTCCGGCGCAAACCGGCATCGAGCGTAAGCGCCGCGCTGAGGTTCAGTGCCACCGCCCGGAATTCCTCGGGCGGCGGTTCGGCCGCAGCAACGATGCGCCCCCTGACCGCTCGATCCTGAAGATCACCGATCGTCGCTTCAATCCGCGCATGGTGCTCGTTGTCGCGCTCAAACGCCCGGTCGACTACGGCCTCGATCAGCGCCTGCTTGGACTTGTAGTCATAAAGCACGCTCGCCTTGCTGACACCGGCCTCCTTCGCGACGGCATCGACGGTCAGGTTGGCAGCGCCATCGCGACCGACGACCCGTTCGGCGGCGTCCAGCACCTGCTGTTGATCAATTGCGCGTTTCCGGCCCATGGCTCCATCCGATTTATTTCCGACCGGATGGTTATAAATAATCTATCGGCGCTTTTGTCAAGCGCGTCGGATCCCCTGGAAAGCCGGATCGCCTCCTCGAGCCTCGCCCTTCCGGGCATCCGCCAGGACCTGATCTTCGACGACCAGCACATCATTCTCGAAGCGGTGAAAACGCAGCCGAACCCCAGGCCCGATCAACGGTTGCTCGCGGACTACCGCGCCGATCCGCCTTTACACGAAGTTGAGCGAGCGTGATGTGATAGCGTGTATGCGCAGAACGGCGATGCCGGGCCGGGGCGTTGAAAGCGACGTCACGGAAGGCGACCGGCGCACTTGACCTCGCCCGTCGGCGATCCGGGGAATCGGCGCGACCTATCTCGACATCAAATACGCTCCGTGATTGCGCGGCAACGAATTCGCCACCGAAGAGACGTTGATGCGCGACTAAGATTGCTCGGCGCGGTCTCGGTGCATCGCGCCAAGCCAGGTGCACTCAAAAATGATCACCCCGCGTGCTGTGCCCCATGCGCGTGGACCACCGCGTCTGCCTCCTTGCCGTAGAGTTCCTCGAAATGATCGAAGCTCTTGGAGAAGTAGCCGATCCCCTGCGTCGCCGCCCTCAGCGCCCTCGCCAGATCGTCGAGTGCTGATCCCGGCACGAGTGCGCGAAAGATGTCCCAGCCCTTGGCGGTCTCGTCGCGGTCGAAGCCGAGCACCTGGCCCTTGTAGGTGGAGACGATCGGCACCAGGCTGCCGGAATAGATCGAGGGGATGTGGATCTCGATGCGGATGACCGGCTGCATCAGCACGGCGGAGGCCTGCGACAGCGCCTGGCGCACGCCCATCTTGGCGGCCGCGCGGAAGGCGAAGTCGTTGCTGTCGACCGAATGATGCTGGCCGTCGGTCAAGGTCACGCCGACATCGATCACCTGGAAGCCGAGCGGCCCCTTTTCCATCGCCTCGCGGGCGCCCGCCTCGATCGCCGGGATGAAGTTGCGCGGCACCGCCCCGCCCTTCACCGTCTCGGCAAAGGAGAAGCCGGCGCCGCGCTCGTTCGGGTGCACGCTGAGCTTGACGTCGGCGAACTGCCCGGCGCCGCCGGTCTGCTTGCGGTGACGGTAGTGGACATCAGACGGCTTCAGCACCGTCTCGCGGTAGGTCGGGCTCGGCGGCCTGTCGGTGACGCCGACATGGAAGACATCGGCGAGCGTCCGGCAGAGGTCGCGCAGGTGCATCGGCCCCTGCACGCAGACGAGCTGGGCGCCGGTCCCTTCCTCCTGCATGACGGCGAGTGCGCGGTCGGTCTCGGCGAGCTTGGCAAGCGTACCCGAAAGCTTGGTCTCGTCGCGCTCGCTGTCGGGCACCAATATGCGCTCCAGCATCGGCGTCGGCGGCACCGTCCAGTCCGGCGCATCGGCGGTGGTGTTGGCGGCAAGCAGCGCCGGCACCGGCAGATGGTCGGCCTTGACCGCGGCAAAGATCGCGCCCGCCTCCGGCGTGGCGTTCGCCACCGGCTTGCCGGTCGCCGGGTCCTGCAACGACCCGAGGCTGCCGCCGCCAAGCGTCGCGCCCTGCTTGATGCCTAAGGTCAGTGCCCTGACCAGCACGGTCTTGCCGACATTGGCGCGGTGATAGGCATGGAAGCTGACGGCAGAAAGCGCCGTCTCGGCGATCGGGCCGGCCTCAGCCAGCCGCTTTCGCAGCGCATCGACTTCAGGCGCCTCATGGCGCAGCGCCTTCATCAGCCGCAGAATGCCGTTGGCGTGGCTTGCAGCGCCGACCAGCACCGGAATGATCCGGTTTTCCTTCAAGAGCCGCGTGGAGATCGCATAGATCGTGTCGTTGGCCGGCAGCCGGTCCTCGATGAGTTCACCGAGCAGCCAGTCGTCGAATTCGGAGAAATGTTCCAGCAGTTCGGTGCGCGCCTCCTGTTCGCGCTCCATCGTCGTGTCGGGAATTGCGATCAGCGCGGAAGTCTGCCCTTCGCGGTAGCGCCAGGCGCGCTCGGAGATCAGGTCGCAAGTGCCGACGATCTTGTCTCCCTCGCGGATCGGCACCTGGCGCAACAGCAGCATGTGGCCGGAATAGTCCTGCAGGGCTGCAATCACGTCGCGCAGCCGCCCCTGCGGCTCGTCCATGCGGTTGATGAAGAGAATGCAGGGCGTGCCCGACGCCTCGATCGCCTTCAGATAGGGCGCCGCGAGCACCGCCTCCTCCGGCACCGGCGAAACGCAGAGCACGCAGGCGTCGCTGGCGATCAGCGCGTGCTGCGCGTGCCCCAGCGCTTCGGTACCGCCGGGCGCGTCGAGCGCGCACCAGGCTTCGCCGCCAAATTCGAATTCCGTGAGGTTCAGTCCATAGGGTGAAGCAGCTTTTCGAGAGGCCCCCTCCAGACCGGCCAGCTTGTCTACCAGCGTGGTTTTCCCGGTCTGCGAGGGCCCTAGTACCGTGAAGCAGCGCATCGGCAATCCTCCCCTGTCGCGATGACGACGGGCGCCGAGCGTTGCGACGCCCTTGTTCTATTAATTCTAGGGCAGCTTTTGCGCTTTCAATGGCTGCCGGCCAAATTCGCTGACCTTCGCGCTGGCCTGCGTTGACAAGCGGGCCGCAGTTGGCCACACTCCGATTGTAAATTTAAACCAGTACTAAAACGATATCACTCGCGATAGACAACCGTACGCGCAGCGCTCGTTCTGTCGTAACATCAGCCTTGTGGAACCGTCCGAACCGGAGATCGCCTTGATGTCCCTTACCCTTTACCAGCATCCGCTCGCGTCCTTCTGCCATAAGGTGCTGATCGCGCTCTACGAGAACGACACGCCGTTCACGAGCAGCCTGGTCGACCTGCTCGACCCGGAGGAAGCCGCCCGCTTCGCCGCACTGTGGCCAGCCGGAAAGATGCCGGTGCTGACGGACAGCGCCCGCGACGTGGTGATGCCCGAGACCTCCATCATCATCGAATATCTCGACCGCCACTATCCGGGCGCGGTCAGGCTCATTCCCGACGACCCGGATCAGGCCCTGAAAGTCCGGCTCTGGGACCGCTTCTTCGATCTCTATATCCATGTGCCGATGCAGAAGATCGTCACCGATACGCTGCGGTCCGCGGGCGAAAACGACCATCGCGGCGTCAAAGACGCCCGCGCCACGCTTGGCCTTGCCTATGGCATGGCCGACAAGCACTTCGCCGAACACAGCTTTGCCGGCGGCGACAGCTTCAGCCTTGCCGATTGCGCCGCCACGCCGGCGCTCTTCTATGGCGGCATCGTCGAGCCCTTCGGTGAGAACTATCCGCATCTTTCGGCCTATTTCGAGCGGTTGCTCGAGCGCGCGTCCGTCCGCCGCGTGCTCGCCGAGGCGCGGCCCTATTTCCACATGTTCCCCTACAGGAACCTGATGCCGGCGCGGTTCGTCGAGGCCTAGAGCATGTCGCGCAAGAGTGTGCAGCGTTTTGCGACGACCACATGCGCCAAATCAATCACTTGAGCGCCAAGCGGATCTGAAGGATCGCGACGCGTTTTAGGGCGCGGAGCGGCGCGCCTTGGCGGCCACCTGCGCCAGGCGCAGCGAGCCAAGGTCAGCTATTGGCGCGGCGCCAGGTTGAACCACCCTGCTGCTCCAGCCACATGGCGTTCTCGAACAGCACGCGTTCGTCGGAAACGCCCCGGCGGAACTGGCCCGTGATATGCCGGGCCAGCCGGTCGGCACGCTTCCCGTAACGCGGGATGTCGCACCAGATGCAGACCCGGTCGAAGGTGCGTTGCAGCATGTCAAGGTCATCGGGGCCGATCTGGCCGTCCGGTTCGCGTGCAATCTCCTGCATTGAAGTCTCCTGGCTGACGTGAACCGGCCTGTCGGCATCTGCTTGCACCGCCGCCCGCAGGTCGAAGCCGATCGTGTATTTCAAGGCGCCCCTCTCGCGGATGCCGCGCTGGTAGCAACTGAAAATGCGTCTTGCGATTGTTTCTGCCATCTCGCAGTCGCGCGCCAGTCCGCGCTCACGCAGGATCTCGCGGAAGACCTGCTCGATCTGGTTCATTTCGTGCGGGAGGAACGCCCTGGCGTTGGCCGTATCAAACATCGCGTGACCTCCTGACCTGGGGCGAAAGCGAGAATGATTTTCAAAAAGCCGGGGTCCTTACCACTGCCCGGCGACGGCGCAGTATGCGCCGATCCGGCGATAAAGCAACGTCGCCGGACGCGAGCCCTGCTGGGGATGATCGCTTTTCGCCTGCGGCGCAGGAGCCGCAGGTCCCTCCTCGCCACCTGCGGAGAGAGACTGGCAGCACCAATGAGGGGCAGGTCCCCTCCTTGCTACTTCACCTGCGCCGGCGGCGTGCCGATCGGGAAGGCGATGGTGACGAAGCCGGCGGTGCCCTCCGGCCGGTTCTTGGCGCCGAATTCCTGGAACACCTTCAGCGTCAGCGACACGGGCGTCTCGGCCATCTTGAAATTGTAGCCCATGGTGCCGCCGATCGCGGCGATGCGCCCCTTGAAGGCGCCGAGCCTTGCGCCAGGCCCGCTGTCGCCAGTGACCTGCTGGTAGAAGTAGCCCGCGACGCCGGCGGAGAATTCCTGGCCGAAATGCTTGGTGACGGCCCATTCCGCGTGGAATTCCGTCCCCGTCCGATAGTCCGTCGCCGGGTTCTCGCCGTTGAAGGTGAAGCCGGCGGCACCCGAGATGTCGAAGCCCGTTTCCGGGTTGAACCAGGTGCCGGCGAGCGTGAAGTCGCCCGCCCAGCGATTGAACGAGAGATTGGCGAGCTGCCCCTTCTGGTAGTCGCCGATCGGCACGTTGACCGAGGCGTTGGCCGTCCAGTGGAAGTCACCCTCGTGCCAGCCGAGAACCGCACCCAACACGGGGTCGCCGATGGTGAAGACGGAATCGCTGACCGACGCCGAGCGGCCCGCCCGGGGTGCGGAAAGCGTGGCGTCGATGTCAGGCCCCCCGAAGGGCACGATCGCGGTGAAGCCGAGATTGCCGCCGAGCACTTCTTCGGGCATCACCCAGAGGCCGGTGCCGAAGATGCCGATCAGCGTCGCATCGACTTCGCCGACGATCTCGCCGCCGAGCGGCAACTGCCTGTTGCCCTTGAGCTCGCCGACATAAAAATAAGTGTCGTTCTGGAAATAGGTTCCGGGCGGCGCCAGCAGGCCGGCCATCGGCCCGCGCGCGCCAAGCAGATAGAAACCGGCGCCGTTTTCGGCCGCATGCGCCGTCAAAGGCGCAACAACGGAGCACAGGCCGGCAGCGATCGCCGATCCGGACAGCAGACGCTTTACAACGCTCATCGAGTGATTCCCCTTAATCTCCCGACCAAACGATAACATTTTGCCCTGTCCAAGCCAGCCCTAAGAAACCGGAGCCGCAACCACCGCAACATCCGATTGCAGGGTGTTGCACCTCTACACTGCATGCCTTTTGCCCCGGACGCCGCCCCTTGACCGCCCCTGCCGCCTTCGGCTTTCATCGACGGCTGAGACTTGCCGTCCCTCTCGGCGCACCAGCAAAGGACCAGAGACCATGGAATACCGGCTGCTCGGCCGTTCCGGCCTGAAAATCTCTGTTATCACCATGGGCACGATGACGATCGGCGGCCGCGGCAAGTTCGCCGAGGTCGGCAATGTCGGCCTCAAGGAGGCAAGCCGCTATGTCGACCTCTGCCTCGATGCCGGCGTCAACCTGATCGACACGGCCGACATCTATTCGACCGGCCATTGCGAGGAGATCATCGGCGACGTGCTCGGCGGAAAGCGAAAGAACGGTGTGCTCGTCGCCACCAAGGCGCGCTTTTCCATGGGGCCGGGACCGAACGACGGCGGCCTGTCGCGCCACCACCTGATCGCCGCCTGCGAGGCGAGCCTGAAGCGCCTGAAGACCGACGTCATCGACCTCTACCAGGTGCACGAATGGGATGGGCTCACGCCGCTCGAAGAGACCATGGAAGCGCTCGACAGCCTCGTTCGAAGCGGCAAGGTGCGCTATATCGGCTGCTCCAACTATTCCGGCTGGCACATCATGAAGGCGCTCGGCGTGAGCGCGCTCGATGGCCGTCAGCGCTTCGTCAGCGAGCAGATCCACTACACGCTGGAAGCCCGCGAGGCCGAATACGAACTGCTGCCGATCGCGATCGACCAGGGGCTCGGCGTGCTCGTCTGGAGCCCGCTTTCAGGCGGGCTTCTGTCCGGAAAGCACCGGCGCGGCGAGACGCCTGAAGGCACCCGCCAGCTTGCCGGCTGGAAGGAACCGCCGATCCGCGACGAGGAGCGGCTGTGGAAGATCGTCGACATGCTGGTGGCAATAGCGGGCGAACGCGGCGTGTCGCCGGCTCAGGTTGCGCTCGCCTGGCTGATCGGCCGCAAGGGCGTGACCTCAGTCATCATCGGCGGGCGCACCGAGGCGCAGTTCGGCGACAATCTTGCTGCCGCAAACCTGAAGTTGTCCGACGAGGAGAAGGAACTGCTCGACGCCATCAGCCTGCCGCCGGTGATCTACCCCTACTGGCACCAGCTCTGGACCGCCAAGGACCGGCTCGGCGAGGCCGACCTGTCGCTGCTCGGGCCTCATATCTGACGCACGTGGGAACGGACCTGCGACCCGGGCCGAGTGTCCGGGCCGTCGGGATGAAACCAAGGCGTATCCCTTGCGCGGTACGATAAGCTGAAAGCGCCCCAGGCCGTGTTGACAGAGTGGCTTCGCAAACCGGCTCGGGCATGTTTCAACACTGCTTTCTAGGAAAACCGCACCAAGTTGCGTTGCTGGAGACAAAGTCGTGTATGACTTCAATCATTTAGAGCGCCGAGCAAAAGAACTGATCGCAAGCGGGAATGCAGCGGACGCCATCAAGATTTATCTTTTCATGGCAGATGGCGACCAGTCGCTGGATGCCGGATATCTCGGAGAGCGACTGGGGGAGTGCTATGAGAACCTTGGCGACCTGCATGCCGCAAAATATTGGTATGGGAGAGCGGTAGAAGAAAATCCCGACATCAGGCAGGCCTCTGTGGAAGCGCGTAAAAGGCTCCACCAAATCGGCATCGATCCTTTCCTGGGGGACGCAGAAAAGTAGTCGTAGCTCGCCGACCGCGCGACCACGGGCCGAAAACTACTTTGTCAACGGACCTAGTTAGCAGCGAAACAATAGAACAGCCCCTCGCCGCCGGTGCCCTTGAAGGCCTCGACCGTGCAGCCGCCGCGCGTCGCGTGCGACGAGTTCCAGGATTTGGCCTCGGCGGAATCGTTCAGTCCGGTCCGGTCGCTGTGGCCGACGATCGCCGCGCCGTCGGCAGCCCCCATCGTCCAGTTGCCGCAGGTGTCGGTCGCCGCCGTTCCGTCGGCCTTTGAGCCCGTCAGGATGTCGTGGCGGTTCGGCGTGTCGCCGCGCCCGTTGATCACTTCGCCCTTTTCGTTGAGCGCCGTCTGCTTGGTCAGGTTGTTCTTGTCGCTGTGGAGCGATGCGGCATCATCGGCGATCTTCTCGCCCTTGGCGTTGTACCAGGGGCCTGCGCCGATCCTGTCCTTGGCGTTCTCCGCATCGGTGGACAGATAGGCCTTCCAGCTCTTGCCCGTCGATCCCGCCGCCTTGGCGAGCGTATCGCAATAGGCGTCCGCCCCCGCGAGGCCGCCGAGGTCGCCACCTTTTCCGGGGTTAACGCTGGTGACGAAGAAGCTCATGCTGGTGTCCTGCGCATAGGCCGTGCCGGAACAGGCCAAGGCGAATGCGAATGCTGCAACTGCGCGCTTCATGGCTCTCTCTCCCATCAAAAAGTAGCGGAAAGCCTATCGGCGACCTTCAAGCGTGTAAAATCGAATTGACGTGATGGCAGGTCGCGATGGCGCGCAACCTCGGCGACGCAAGGCGCCTGGCGACCTCTGCGCTCCACGTTAGTCGAAGGGCGATCCAAGCAGCCACAGGTTTTGACGATGGCTTTGCAGCAGACGC
Organism: Ensifer adhaerens; assembly: GCF_002007205.1. Taxonomy (GTDB): domain Bacteria; phylum Pseudomonadota; class Alphaproteobacteria; order Rhizobiales; family Rhizobiaceae; genus Ensifer; species Ensifer adhaerens_D. The sequence continues at coordinate 417,793 of NZ_LAZS01000005.1, read as the reverse complement.
GCTACCCCTCATCCCCCTGCCGGAACCTTCTCCCCGTCACGACGGGGAGAAGGAGACGCGCGGCACCCGCCCGGCCCGTGGAAACCTCGTCTACGATTGGGTTTGCGAGAGCAGCCGCGGACTGGTGGCGCCGCCGCCGTCCGCGTCCCCTCTCCGCGCTTGGCGGGGAGAGGGTTAGGGTGAGGGCTACGACACGCAGCGGGCGAACATCCCAAGCCGGCAGTCAGCTCAGCCCTTGACTTCCGCGCAATCGCGGTCAATTTATATCATATGATACGGTACATCGCCCCATAGGAGATAAACATGGTCAGCGCGCAATCGGCTCTCGCTCCCGACCGGGACGTCGCCCGGCACGAGGAAGCGGTCATCGTCAAAGCCGTCGTGAAAGCCTGCGACCTCTGGAACCTCACCAACAAGGAGGCCGCCCAGCTCTTCGACGTGCCGATCGCCACCTGGAACCGCATGAAGGCAGGGGACTTCAAGGGTAGGCTCGACCAGGACAAGAAGATGCGCGCGAGCCTGATCGTCGGCATCTTCAAGGGGCTGCGTCTGTTCTTCAACGGCCCGCTCACCTATCAATGGCCGAAGGCGGTCAACACCGGTCCGCTGTTTTATGGCCGCTCGCCGGTCGAGCTGATGATCGAGGGCGGCATTCCCGTGATGCTGAAGGTCAGGCGCTATCTCGACGGGTTGCGCGGCGGCCTATGAACGCGCTGCCCGAAATCGACTTCAACGAGCCGGCAACCGTCCGGCTGATCTCGACCGCCTATATCGACGAGCCCGCCGTCAGGCCGCTTGCCGACGATGACGACGAGATCGGGATCCTCAACCGGCTGGAGGCGATGACCTCGGCGCGGCTGAGCCCGCTGGCGCTGCCCGCCGGCGTCGACCCGGCCGAACTCCTGAACGAATCCTACGGCTATGGCTGGTCGCTGATCAATGCCGCCTTCTGCCATGCCCGCCCGCCCGGCAACCGCTTCAACGGCGAGGAACGCGGCGCCTGGTACTGCGCCTTCGGTCCGCGCGCCCTTAAGACCTGCCAGGCGGAAATCGTCTATCACCGCACCCGGGCGCTTCGCGAAGCCGGCAGTTTCCACGACATCGGCCGCTACCGCGAGCTGGTCGCCGGCTTCACCTGCCGCTTCCATGATGTGCGCGGCGAGAAGGGAGCGGCCTATCTCTCCCCCGATACCGAGATCGCCTATCCGGCCGGCCAGGCGCTTGCCGCCACCATTCTGGCTGAGGGTGGCAACGGCCTGATCTATCCCTCCGCCCGCGACCCGGAAGGCGAATGCCTCGCCGTCTTCCGCCCCTCGGTCATCCAGAACATCCGCCAGGGCCGCACCATCACCCTGGAATGGTCGGGCACGCCCGAGCCGCGGATCGTGGAAGAGACCTGAGCGGCCGGCGCGAATAACGCTCCTTTCTTGCCGCCGCAATGTTGCGGCAATGCGCCCGTCAGAGAAGGGCTCGCTTTCCGGATTTCGGCGCCTAGAGTGGCCGAGCCGGTGCGGCCGAAACTGAAACAACTTCTAGATCAAATTTCTATTGACGTTTTGCCAGGCTGGACGCCGTCCCCGCGCCACCATTGTTTGCCCCCAACGCCCTCGCTCGCTGATCGGGAGAGGGAACGGCAGCGGCCCGGCTCCGCTTACCATCCGGTTCCCCTGCCCGCCCCGCAGAGGGTACCGCGCGCAAGAGCGCAGGATGCGGACGCCGAGAGCGCTGCAAGGTCCCTTCTCCCCGCTCGCCCCGCGGGGAGAAGGCGACCGCAGACGGGATGCCGCAGGCGCCGCCGTTCAGCACAGCGTCGACCATGAGGAACGAATGACGATTACACTTTTGCCCGTCGATACCGTCGATGCCGATGTCATCCGAAAGCTCGACGTCCACGAAAACCAGATGGACTTCATCGCCAGCAACGAGGAATCCCTCGAAGAACTGGCCGAACGTCCCGAATGCGTCGGTTTTGCCGTTATCGCCGAAGGCGAGCCGGTCGGCTTTGCCATGTATGCGCTCGATCCGGACGACGGCAACCACTGGATCTACCGGCTGATGATCGATGCCCGCCACCAGGGCAAGGGCTACGGCGCCAAGGCGCTTGCCGCCCTCATCGAACACATGGCCAAGATCCCCGAATGTGGCGACATCTATCTCGGCGTCTATCCCGAAAACACCCGCGCCCATGCGCTGTACCACCGCTTCGGCTTCCGCGAGACCGGCATGGTGCTGGGCGAGGAAAAGGTCATGCGGCTCGACCGCAATTAGCCGATAAGAGGTCCAGGCAAGCAGCCTTCTTCCGCTCAGGCGGGGGGAGGTCCATGTCTTCACCTCGCGTGCTACCATGCCCCCCCGTTTAAGGATCCGAAGGAGGCCACCCTGCCCCTGACTAGCCAGATTTCAGCCTATGATCCGCAATGGCCCGACCTGTTCCTCCTTGAGCAGCGGCGCATTCGGGCCGTATTTTCAGATGCACTGGTCGTCATCCATCATGTCGGAAGCACGGCCGTACCCGGTCTGGCGGCCAAGCCCGAAATCGATCTTCTGGTCGAGGTGGCCAAGCATAAAGACACGGTCGACGTGGATCAACGCATGACATTGCTTGGATATGTTCGTGGCAAGGACCTCTCCAGGGACCACCATTTCTATCGGCGCGACATCAACGGGGTTCGAGCCCACAAGGTTCATGTCTGTTCGTCGGGACATTGGCAGATTGCCAGAATGCTGCGCTTTCGCGACCTGCTGCGGGAGGACCCGACCCTGCGTGCCCGCTATCAGGAACTGAAGTTGTACCTTGAGGCTACGAACCAGCATGGGATCGGCGAGTACCTGGCCTTGAAGGCCCCGTTCATCGACGCGATCATGGGGCCCAAGCCCGAGCAACATTGACGTCAGGCGCCGATTGCGGACATCGGCCGATCGACGCACTATCCTTACCTGTGCATCAACGGGGGAAGTGGCACATGCTCGACGGCTCATGCCATTGCGGCAACGGTAAGTGGACACTTAAGGGCGACCCCGGTTCGATCACCGCCTGCAACTGCACGCTCTGCCACCGCTACGGCACGCTCTGGGCCTATGGTTACGAAGGCGAACGCATCGCGGTCAGCGGCGAGCTCACCGCCTATAGCCGCGCCGACGAAGGGAATCCGACGCTCGAGATCCTGTTCTGCCCCACCTGCGCCGGCGCATCGCCGTCAATCTCAGGCTCGCGGCGCTGGACCGGGTCGCCAATCTCCCGATCGATCACTTCGATGGCTTGGCCACCTTCGAGGACCTGCCAGCGGACGGCCGCTGCGTGCGCGATCTCTGGTTCTAGCCGGGTCCTTATTGGTTGCAATCAGCTTGTGCACTATCGTGTTCCCACACCCATCGGAGGATTTCGACACATGCTCAAGGGCTCATGCCATTGCGGCGGCGCAAGCTGGACACTTGAGGGCGATCCCGGCAGGATCGTCGTCTGCAACTGCACGATGTGCCGGCGACACGGGGCGCTCTGGGCCTATGATTACGAAGGCGAACGCATCACGCTCGCCGGCAAGACCGCGTTCTACACCCGCGCCGACGAGGCCGAACCCACGCTAGAGATCCGCTTCTGCCCGACCTGCGCCGGTGTTCTCGCCTGGCGCAGCCTGCAGATCGACGACAAGGGCCGCCGGCGCATCGCCGTCAACTTGCGGCACACGGCACCGGAGTTGGTGGCCGACCTGCCCGTCAATCACTTCGACGGCTTCGACACCTTTGAAGACCTGCCATCCGACGGAAAGTGCGTGCGCGATCTCTGGTTTTAGAGCATGTCGCGCAAGACCATGCGGCGGTCTTGCGGTTCCGGTATGCGACGAAACGATGACTTAAGGCGCTGAGAGCGAACCTGAAAGATCGCGACGCGCATTGGGCGCCCCACCATAGAGCCGATTCCGAACCCTCCGGTATGCCGCCATCAGCCGGTGTACTGGATCATCTCCGCATTTCATGGAAGATTGCGGCAACCGCGTACCGACCGGCTTGTAGTCACCCGAGAAAGAGGGGCCATCCATGCAACGTCTGACCTGCACGATCGCGTCACTCGCAGCCCTGCTCAGCCTGTCGGCCTGTTCCCAGTCATCCTCGCCGTCGCCTCCACGTCCCTCGACGTCAGAGGCGACCGCAGCGGCGCTTCGCGGCGGAAACCCGACCGACGAGCGCGCCTGCGAACAGGCCGTCGCCAAACAGACCAACAATCCTGACACCGCAACGCTGAGCTCCGAGATGTCGCAGGCCAACACGCAAGTCATCATCGGGGTCGGGCCCGAGCGCGCCCGGTGGCGCTGCCTCGCCTCCGGCGGCAAAGTCGCCGAAGTGACATCGCTGACCGACGAAGGCGCCCTGTGAGTGGGTGACCGGTGCACTCGCCGAACGTTGCGCCGATCCTGTAGCGCAACCGAAATACCCTATGCCCTGGAATGCGGATGGTGAGGGATCGCCACCGACGTCAGGCGGGTCGATTGAGCGTCAGTCGCGCTTGACGATCACGCGCGCTTCGACCGGCTGGTCGATGCCTTTCAGTGTCAACATCCGCGCCGCCGCCTCCGCCGCCAATGTACCGGCTTGAGCCGCCGTCTCGGGCGAAACGAGGATCTCGCCGGCCTCGGCCTGGGATTCGAGCCTTGACGCCAGGTTCACCGTGCCGCCGATCGCGGTGAAATCGCTGCGGAAGCTCGAGAACTCGCCGATCTCGACCTCGCCCGAATGGATGCCGACGCCCACGCCCAGCGGCCGTTCGCCCGGGCCACCGAGATCCAGGCGGCCGAGCGCTTCGGCGCAGTGGCGCTGGATGTCGAGTGCTGCCCGGATCGCCGCTTCGGCATGATCTTTCCGGACGATCGGAAAGTTGAAGATCGCCATCAGCCCGTCGCCCATCTGCTTGTTGACGATGCCGTCATGCGCCCAGATGGCCTGCGCGCAGCGATCCTGAAACAGGCTGACGATCTCGCTCAGTCTCACCCGCTCGATCCGCTCGGAAAGATGGGTGAAGCCGCGGATATCGGCAAAGAGGATGGTCGCGCTTGCCGCAACGTGACTCTGCTTCTTCACGTAGCGGAAGGAGCGCTCGCAGATCGTGCAGATGTTCGGGTTCATCTTGCTGCGGGTAATGCCGAAGGCCCGAAACGGCAGCGCCAGCGGCCCGCGGATCGGGATCGGCACATGCATCTGGTCCCAGCAACCCCGGCAGATGCGGGCATCGCCGCCAGAGTGAGGCTCGATGGAAGAGGTTGCTGCCATGGTCTGCGACCTGCTCCGACTGACAAGGCCCCAAGGGTTTGACCCAAGGGCGTGGCCCGAGTTTCCGACAGTTGGCCTGCCTTAGCAATGGCAAGAATGCGCACAGGCGCACCACCGCCCGGCCGGTCACGGCAACAGCAGAGCTGCGCCTGGAGGCAAACGTCAGAACACGCCGCCTCCAGGCACCGTCGAGCCCTGCCTCTTACCCCACCTTCTTGACCACTGGGATAACCCACGAGCCGTCGAGGATGGACGGCGGGCTGTCGTCGGGCCAATAGAGCCGCATCATCAGGATGAACTTGCCCTTGGGCGCCGGCAGCCAGTTGGCCTCCTTGTCCTTTCCGGGCGATTCATTCTGGATGTGGATATCCGTCGATCCGTCCGCATTGGTTTTCAGGCCCACCCGGGCGCTGATCGAATAGCGATTGAGGGGATTGTCGACGAAGAAATACTTGTCGTCGTACATGGTGATCGACCAGAACCCGCGCACCGGCGGCAATTGCCCCTTCGGGAAGGTGACGACGTATTTGTTCGACCCGTGATAGGCGCGCGCCAGAAGGCCGTCCTTCGATTTGAGCGAGGTCGGATAGATCGCGTCCTGCGGGCGATTGGCGCCAAGCCCGATCGCCGTAATCAGTGCGCGCTGCAGATAGTTGGTGCCGTAGATACCTGTCTTGGTGGTGAAGCCCCAGCCGTTGATGTCCTGCACATCGCCGTCGCTGAATTTGAAATGCAGCATGATGCGGTGGAACGCCATTGCGGGGATGCGCGAGACGAAGGCGGCATCCAGTTTGCTCTTGTCGAAATCCTTGCCCGGCACGATGCCGATCGCGGCGAACTTGGCAATCGCCTCCGCATCGGCGGCCGTCGGTGGGTTGGTCTTCATCAGTTCGCAGAGCAGCGTGAAATACTCGACCGCATCCATGCGGTTGACCTGCTCGCGCACCGCCGTCTTCATGTCGGTCGCCGGGTCGACCTTGCCCGGAGGCGGCGTCCAGTCCTTGCCATAGGCGCTGAGCGGACAGAGCTTGCATTCATCCTGCAGCGCATGCACCGCCGCATAGTCCTCCGGCGTGCCCTCGCAATAGATGCGGCCGAGGATCCAGACGATGCCGGTTGACGACTTGTACTCGGTCACGCCGTCCGGAAGGCTGCCCTGCCAGCCCGGCCCGGTGATCGCATAGGCCTGTGCGCCGCCGCCGGTCGTGCGCTTGCCCGGCACCTGGAACACCGTCGTCCAGCCGTCGAGCATCGGAAACAGGAAGAACCGATCCTTCATGTCGGGGATCGACAGCACCCAGGGCTCTTTGCCCACGTCGACGAAGGCGGTGGTGTAGAGCGTATCGGCGTTCGGCGCGGTCACGTCCTTGAAGGACGCTTCCGGATACTGGCGCAGCTTGATGATGTGGCCCATCGGCCCCTTGCTGCCTTCCGCCTTTTCCACGTTGGTGATGACGCGGCGGGTGATTTCGGTCGTCACCAGCGGGTAACCGTAGATATAGGCCTCGACTGCCAGCCAGAATTCATCCGCAGCCTCGACCGGATCCAAAAGCGGCGATTCCAGAGCATTTGCAAAGGAAAATGAAGCTGTTGCCAGCAGGCCGGCACTTCCCAAAGCGACGGCACGACGTGTCAAATCCATGTTTGCCTCCCCCGTTTTTCTCGACGCAAGGGAGGTTAGCACATGCTAAATTACGCTACCAGACATTGTATTTTCTGCACTTAACGTTGAGGTCGGTGGCCGACCTCCCACACGCTCGACCCCGCGCGACCGGCAGGCATCCCTCAGCCTCACTCGGATCCATGTCGATCATCCAGACGCGCAACTGCCCCGGATACCGGGGCAGCGCAAGTTCATCCGACGAAGGAAACCGGTCAGAAAGAGAGGCGGTTGCTCGACCAGACCGGACCGAGGCGCTCTTCTTCCTTGAGCGTCGTGGAACCGTAAGAGAAGCGCAGGCCGCCGAAGATGGTGCTCGTGTCGCCGGAGACCGATGCGCTCAGGCCCGAAAGCTCTTCGTTGGTGTATTTGTAGCCGGCAAAGAGCGTGACGGGCACGGTCTCCAGCCGGTAGTTGGCCGTCAGCTTCAGGCTGCGCAGATCGTAGTCGATGTCGTCCTCGGTGATGCGATGGAGCGAGCCGTCCACGTCGAAGCGCAGGTTGTCGGTCGCGTAGATGCGGGCGCCGAGCGAACCCATGTAATGGTTGGCGTCGATGTCCTCGAAGTCTTCCACGACCGCCTGGCCATAGCCGAGCGCGCCGTGCAACGTCCAGGTATCGAGGAAATAGGCCACTTCGACGCCGCCCATGTAATCGTTGAGGTCGACGCCGATGCCCGGATCGAGGCGTGCGCCTTGCGCAAAGACGCCGGCCGCAAAGAGATCGTTGCGGTAGTAGCCATGCAGCGCGCCGTCATAGCTGTCGGCATCGAGATCCTCGTAGGAAGCGCGCGTATAGCCGAGATCGACCTGCAGGTTCATGCCGGCGCCGGCGTCGAAGTTCACCGCGCCACGCAGGTCCCATGCATCCGCATCGATATCGCCGGGCGAGTCCACGGCCGCGCCATAGGAACCTTCGATGTAGCCGGCGATACCGCCGGATGCCTGCTCCACCGGCACTTCATAGGCGTCCTGCGTCCCCACCAGCGGACCGTCGATGTCCGCGGCGACTGCCATCCCGACGCTTGAAAAGAGAAAAATGACGAAACTGCTCGTCCTGACCATTGCCCCACTCCGGTTAAAGCCCCGGAGCAACCGTAAACAATCATGGTTAATGCAATCTCTATGGGAAGCCGGCAGAGCGGATCGGCAACGGCGTTTCGGACGCGCTGGCCGCCGCTCATCCGGCACGCGGGCTGTTTCCTCGCGCTCACCGCCCGACACTTGCGGCTGCCTTCTCATCCGCCCGGCGAGGGCTTGCCTCTCATCCCCCCAGCGAGGGCTCGCCCCTCATCCCCCGGTGAGGGCTTGCCCCTCATCCCCCGGTGAGGGCTTGCCCCTCATCCGGCCTGCCGGCCACCTTCTCCCCGCGCGCGGGGAGAAGGGAACGCGTGGCACCCGCTCGCCTCAACGACAAGCGCCACAGCCTCACTTCCGGGCCAATTTGGTTTGCACCCGACGAAACCCCGCTTCACCCTGACTGTCGCCACGTTCGAAAAGCCGTGAACCGGGCTCGTCCCCTCTCCCCGCCTGCGGGGAGAGGGTTAGGGTGAGGGGCAACAGGGTTCCTCGGGCTAAACCCGGGGAGGGCAAGCCCACCCTTTGAGCTCACGGAAAAGTCCTTACTGCTTGGCGATCTTCTCGCGAAGCCGCTCTTCCTGCGCGGCGATCTCCGGGGTCACAGCGTCGCCGAAATCCTCCATCTCGAAGACCGGGCGGATTTCGATTTCGCTCGGGCCCGGCATCGGGTTCGGGCAGCGCTTCACCCAGGCGATCGCCTCGTCCACGTCCTTGACCGTCCAGATCCAGAAGCCGGCGACCAATTCCTTGGTCTCGGCAAACGGACCGTCGATCACCATGCGATTGGCGCCGTCGAAGGCGACGCGGGCGCCGCGCGAGGACGGATGCAAGCCCTCGCCCGCCTGCATGATGCCGGCATTGACCAGTTCCTCGTTGTACTTGCCCATGGCTTCCAGAAGCTCGGTCGACGGCATGTTGCCGGCTTCGCTGTCCTCGGTCGCCTTTACAAAAACCACTACGCGCATTGTCCATTCTCCTCTGTCACGCCAGTCCCGGTCCTCGTGACCTCTGGGGTGCCAGCGTGGTGAAACCCAGATAGGTAGAGCAGATTGCGGGCGAAAGACCCGCGCGGATTTTTTTCCTATCCCGCTCCGGTGGAGGAAGCCAGATTGCCTCCCTGGCTAAATGACGAACGGCAAATGGCGGTGCCGACAGCGGTGGCGAATATTCTCCGAAAAAAGATTGGCGCGGGGAAATGAAGAGAGAAAAGCGCTGCTCGACGAGACCATCGCCCAGATCCGAATGTGCGCCGTCGGCTCAAGCCACCCCAACTCACTCCCCTCATCTGGCGGCTTGGCACGAGGCCAGCCCCACCCACCCTCTTCTCTGTGCTCGTCACAGAGATCCAGCAGCGGTGCGTTGGCGCGGCGGGAAGTACTGTCTTGGCACGTTACCTTCCGGCTTGGCGGGAAAAGTTCCTCGCGCCGCGGACGCGACGCGGCTGGATTCCTGTGACAAGCACAGGAATGAGGGAGGCAATGTTGGCGCCAGCAGAACCCATCGCTTGCCTGGCCGTTGGCAAGCGGGAGGCTCTGTTGGCCTCACGCTGCCCAGGACCGTAAAAAAGAGGGCCACGCCGTACCGGCATGGCCCCCTGTCATCGCCTTTGTCTGCCGACGGAACCTTTGGCTATTGCGCCTGCATATGCAGGTCCGCCATCGCCTGCCGGAGGTCGTCGATCGGCGTCTGGTTGGCCATCTTCTTGCCTTCCAGTTCCGGCGGCATCTTCCAGCCGGGGTCGATGCCTTCCATGTTGGGCAGCTCGTGCGCGATGCCCTTGTGGCAGTCGATGCAGGTCGCCTTGCCCGACAGCAGATAGCGGGTGTGGATTTCGGCGGCGCGCTGCGTCTGCTTCTGCAGGTCCATGGCGACGGAGGAGTGGCAGTTGCGGCATTCCAGGCTGTCATTGGCCTTCATGCGTGCCCATTCGTGCTGCGCCAGTTCCAGCCGCTTTTCGAGGAATTTCGACCTGGTGTTGATGGTGCCGAAGATCTTGCCCCAGACCTCCTTCGAGGCCTGCATCTTGCGGGCGATCTTGTCGGTCCATTCGTGCGGCACGTGGCAGTCCGGGCAGCTGGCGCGCACGCCCGAGCGGTTGGAGAAGTGGATGGTGCGCGTCAACTCCTGGTAGACGTTGTCGTGCATCTCGTGACAGGAGGTGCAGAACTTCTCGGTGTTGGTGATCTCCAGCGCCGTGTTGAACGCGCCCCAGAACATGACGCCGCCGATGAAGCCGCCGAGCGTGAGGAAGCCGAGACCCAGTGTGCCCGCCGGCGTCTTCATGATGCCCCAGGCCCAGAGGATGATTTTCCTGATCCATGCGATCATGTCGTCACTCGCTTCCGGCCGGCTTGAAGCCCAACTCGCTCATGTCCTTGAAATTGCTCGGCACCAGCGGGCTGGTATCGGCCTGCGGCACGTGGCACGCGGTGCAGAAATAGCGCCTGGGCGAAACGTCGGCGATCATCTGCCCGTCGCGCGTCATGTAGTGGGTGACGCTGATCATCGGCGCGCCGGAATCCTGCGTGAACTCGCGCTTGTGGCAGGAGAGGCACCGGTTGGCGTTGACCGAGAGCTCGTAGCCCTCGATCGAATGCGGGATCACCGGCGGCTGGTCGGGATAGGCGCGCATCTTGCGCTTGTCGTCGACCACCCATTTCGGCAGCGGCGCTGCCGCCTCCGTCGCCATCTGCGGCGTTGGTCCTTCAAGCTGGGGCACCAGCCTTTCGGCCACTTGCGCGACAGCCGCCGTGGTGACGAAGACCATCAGAGCAGCCGCAAGGGCTATCCAGAAAGGCCGTTTCGAACCGGCCTCGGTTAGCCGTGACCACCCTAGAGGGTGACGGGAACGATCTTGACCGCGCATTTTTTGAAATCCGTCTGTTTGGAGATGGGATCGGTGGCGTCGAGGGTAACCTTGTTGATCAGCTGGCTGGCGTCGAACCAGGGAACGAAGATGACACCGGGCGGCATGCGGTTGCGGCCGCGGATGTCGACGCGCGAGCGGATTTCGCCGCGCCGCGAGACGATGCGCACTTCCATGCCCTGGTTGATGCCGCGCTTGCGGGCATCCTCGGCATTCATGAACACGCGCGCCCCCGGGAAGGCCTTGTAGAGTTCCGGCACCCGCATGGTCATCGAGCCCGAGTGCCAGTGTTCGAGCACGCGGCCGGTCACCAGCCAGGTATCGTATTCCTCGTCCGGGGATTCGGCCGGCGGCTCGTAGGGCACGGCAAGGATGATCGCCTTGCCGTCCTTGTTGCCGTAGAACTTCACGCCCTCGCCTGCCTTCACGTAAGGATCGAAGCCCTCGCGATAGCGCCAGCGCGTTTCCTGCCCGTTGACGACAGGCCAGCGCAGGCCGCGCACCTCATGATAGGTGTCATAGGGCGCGAGGTCGTGGCCGTGGCCGCGGCCGAATTCCGCATATTCCTCGAACAGGCCCTTCTGGATGTAGAAGCCGAAGTCCTTGGCCTCGTTGTTGTCATACTCGGCGCTGACGTCGGTGATCGGAAAGCGGTCGACCTCGCCGTTCTTGAACAGGACATCGAACAGCGTCTTGCCGCGATATTCGGGGCTGGCGTCGAGGATCTCCTTCGACCACACCTCGTCGGTTATGAAGCGCTTGGAGAACTCCACCATCTGCCAGAGATCCGAGCGCGCCTCGCCCGGGGCCTGGACGAGCTGGTGCCAGACATGGGTGCGCCGCTCGGCATTGCCGTAAGCCCCCTCCTTCTCCACCCACATGGCGGCGGGCAGGATGAGATCGGCGCTCATCGCGGTAATCGTCGGATAGGCGTCCGACACGACGATGAAATTGTCCGGGTTTCGATAGCCCTGCCAGGTCTCGTTGGCGGTGTTTGGCCCCGCCTGGACGTTGTTGTTGACCTGCACCCAGTAGAAATTGAGCTTCCCGTCCTTCAGCATCCGGTCCTGCTGCACGGCGTGGTAGCCGGGCTTTTCCGGGATGATGCCGTGCGGGATGCGCCAGATCTCCTCGGCATGCTTGCGATGCTCGGGATTGGTCACCACCATATCGGCCGGCAGGCGATGGGCAAAGGTGCCGACTTCGCGCGCGGTGCCGCAGGCCGACGGTTGGCCGGTCAGCGAGAACGGGCTGTTGCCCGGTTCGGAGATCTTGCCGGTCAGGAGATGCAGGTTATAGACCATCTGGTTGGCCCACACACCGCGCACATGCTGGTTGAAGCCCATGGTCCAGAGCGACATGACCTTGCGGCTCGGATCCGCATAGAGCTCGGCAAGCTGCTTCAGGAACTCCGGCTCGACGCCGGTCATCTCGACGGTCTTTTCCAGCGTGTATTCGGAAACGAACTCCTTGAACGCCGCAAAATCCATGGGCTCGGTCTTGCCCGGGTCCTTGGAATTGGCGGCATTGACCTCGACCGGATTGTCGGGCCTGAGCCCGTAGCCGATATCGGTGACCCCGCGGGCAAACTTCGTGTGCTTGTTGACGAAGTCCTCGTTGACGCGGCCAGTCTGGATGATGTGGTTGGCGATGTAGTTGAGGATGACGAGGTCGGTGCCCGGCTTGAAGACGATCGGAATGTCGGCCAGGTCCATGCTGCGATGGGTGAAGGTCGAAAGCACCGCGACGCGCACATGCGGCTGGCCGAGACGCCGGTCGGCGACGCGGGTCCAGAGGATCGGGTGCATCTCCGCCATGTTCGAACCCCAGAGCACGAAGGCGTCGGCGTTCTCGAAATCGTCGTAGCAGCCCATCGGCTCGTCCATGCCGAAGGTTCGCATGAAGGCGACGGCCGCCGACGCCATGCAGTGGCGGGCATTGGGGTCGAGGTTGTTGGAGCGGAAGCCCGCCCGCATCAGCTTCGTCGCCGCATAGCCCTCGAAGATCGTCCATTGGCCGGAGCCGAACATACCGACCGCCGTCGGCCCCTTCTCCTTCAGGACCTTCTTGGCCTGCTCGGCCATCACGTTGAAGGCCTCGTCCCAGCTGACGGGTTCGAACTCGCCGTCCTTGGCATAAGTGCCGCCGCGCTTCCTTAAGAGCGGCGTCGTCAGCCGGTCGTTGCCGTACATGATCTTGGAGAGGAAATAGCCCTTGATGCAGTTGAGGCCGCGATTGACCTCCGCCTGCATGTCGCCATGGGTGGCGACCACCTGGCCCTCCTTCACGCCGACCATCACGCCGCAGCCCGTGCCGCAGAAGCGGCAGGGGGCCTTGGACCATTTAATCTCCAGCGCGTTGACGCCGCCCGGCACCGGCTGTGCGGCGGCAGGCAGCGCAATGCCAGCCGTGGCGGCGGCGATGCCGGCCGCATGGGCCTTCAGAATGTCACGCCGCGTCAGTTCTCCGCTCATGGCTCCTGCCTTTCTTCTTCCATTTCCACATGCTCGAAAACCATGTTGGCCGAGATCACGCCGTCGAGCAGCGAGATCTGCGTCAGGCGTTCGCCGAGCGCGCCCGTGCTTTTGCCTTCGATGACGATGACGATCTTGCCGCCGCCATGGCCGTGGATTTCGACGTTTTCCATGTCCGCGAGCGTCGCCAGCACGGCCTCGGTGGCCTGCGGCATCGTGGCGACCACGGCGCTCGATATGTGATAGGGCGTGCCCGCCCTCGTCGCTGCGGCCTCAGACATGCGCCACCTCCGCTTCCAATGCCTTCACCGCAATCGCGCTCACCGGGCAGCCACTGAGGCAGGCGCCGCAGCCGGTGCATCTGGCTTCGTTGATCTCAGGCAGGAACGGACCGCCGATGCGGGGGCGAAAGCGGATCGCCTGCTCGGGACAGCTTTCGCCGCAGGACTGGCAGGCGACGTAGCGGCGCGCCAGGCAGGTATCGGCGATGGCGGCGACATGCGGAAAACGCCGCACGTCCTTCGCCTCGAACACGGGCTCGGGACAGGCTTCCTCGCAGGCACCACAGAAGGTGCATTCGCCGCCCGAAAAGTCGACGAAGGGATGGCCGCCCTCAAGACGGATTATGCCGGTGGGACATCGCTCGGCGCAGGCGCCGCAACCGGTGCAGGCGGCAAGGCTCAATTCCAAAACACCCGGCGGGCGGATGCGGACGGGCTTTGCAGCAGCGCGGCCGGTAAAGAGTTCACGGCGTGAGAGAGGTTCCACCTTCATGGCTCGACCTCAATGCCCGGGCGGGCCCGGCGGGCCGAAGATGATCTGCAGCATCCACACGAGGAAGCCATAGCCGCCGACCACGCCGACGGCGACGATCGGCCAGATGCCGAAGGCGAGCACGAAGAAGGTAATAAGCTCCGCGCGCCGCGAGCGCGGCGGCTTTTCGATCGGCTGTGCCTGAACGACTTCCGACATTCCTGCGTCCCCCAACACAATCCAAGGTAAGATGCGCCACCGGAAATAAAAATCAATCCCATGACCGGCCGATGACAGATCTTCACCGTGCCCCAGAGTAGATGCCGAACCGATGGGGTCATTGATCTGTGTCAAATTGACAGGAAACCGGCACCCGAATTCCGAGAAATTCTCAAGCTTCGTTGCGGCGTAACTTGCGGACGCCAATCAGCTTTTGCGAGTGTCGATATATTTCTTAAAATACATCGCCTGACGCCCGGTCGGCCGATCCAGGCAGATCACGCGAATACAGGAACGAACGTGCCGGTATTGAACGTAACCTGCCCCGACGGCAGAACCCGAGGTGACCGCTCTTGCAACCCTGGGCTTTGCAGCCTACTTGTTGGCGCATGACACAGCTGATCGAAATCGGAACCGCGCGCGTGCTGCAATGCGCTGATAATGGCCCTCTCCTCGCGAGGCCGGGCGACGCCAATGATTTTCTCGGCGACGCCTGGGGGCATGAGGCGACGGTCGTGGCGATCCCGGTGGAACGGCTCGGTCCCGATTTTCTCGATCTTTCGACCCGCGTCGCCGGCGAAGTGTTCCAGAAATTCGTCAACTACCACATGCGGCTCGCCATCGTCGGCGATATCGGTGCCAGGCTCGAAGCCAGCAAGGCGCTGACCGATTTCGTGCGCGAGACCAACAAGGGCACATCCATCTGGTTCGTGCCGGATTTCGAATCGCTTCGCGCCAGGCTGGAAGGCATACAGGCCGCCTAAGCGCCGCTTGCATCCAAGGTTCGAAACACCGGCACTTGTCTGCTGTTGTCGGCGGCCGCCGCCACGCTAAGCTCGCCGCCAGTGTTTTCGGCTACGCACGGTCAAAGGCCTATGACCACCAAATCGACGAGCAAATCGCCAGCGATGAAATCCGGCCTCTCCCGATCCGTGCGCCTCCGCACGGATCGCCTCGTGCTGCGCCCGACAACGCCCGCGGATGCGAGCCGCGCCTTCGAGATCCAGTCCGATTGGGATGTGACGCGCATGCTGCGCATGGCGCAGTTCCCGCCCGATCTCGACGACATGACCGGCTGGTTCAGCGAGCATCCGCGCGAGTGGCTGGCGGGCACGGCCTTCCGATTTGCCGTCGAGCGCGCCGGCCGCATGATCGGTCTGGTCGATCTCGACGAGATCGACGGCGACGAAGGCGAGCTCGGCTACTGGCTGGAAAAGCCGAGCTGGGGACAGGGCTATGCCTTCGAGGCAGCCGAGGCCGTTGTCGACTTCGCATTCTGTCAGGTCCGGCTCTCGACGCTTCGAACAGGCCACGCGGCCGACAATCTCGCATCCGGCAAGGTGCTGCTCAAGCTCGACTTTCGCCCGCAGCTTTCGATGCGAAAGGACTCCCGTTCAAGGGGCGAAGAGATCCTGCACCAGAGCTACAGCCTCACCTCCGAGGCTTGGTGCAGCCGGCCGGATGCCGACCGCTGAAAGCCGGCCGGTCGTCTCGCTCGGGTCGCCCGATCACCATCGCCCCAAGACGGCCCCCTCCGCTACGCCGATGCCTCTTCGCTCCGGATGATCCGCTTGCCGAGCGCCCTGCTCCCAATCGCGATCGCAAGCGCCATCACCGTCAAAAGTCCGGCCACCGTGAAGGTCACCTGCATGCCCCAGGCCACCGCCTCAGGCGCCGCCCCGGCGATATCGCCTGCCGCCACGGCCGAGGCGAAGACCGCGCCCATGACAGACGCGCCGGTCACGAGGCCGAGGTTGCGCGAGAGGTTGAGCAGGCCGGAGACGACGCCGCGCCGGTCGGCACCCACATCCGCCATGACGGCGGTATTGTTGGCCGCCTGGAAGAGCTGGTAGCCGGGCGTCAGCAGCGCGATCGCCGCGACATAGCCGGCGACGCCGAGGGGCCCTGGCAGCAGCACGAGCGCCGCTGAGCCCGCGACCATTGCCGCAAGACCGACCACCACGACGGACGCCGCCCCCAGGCGATCGACGATGCGGCCGGCAACCACGCCACCGAAGGCGGAGATGACGGGACCGACCGACAGGACGAGCCCCACCCGTGCAGCATCGAGCCCGAGCCCGCGCGACAGGTAAAACGGCCCGACCACCAGCGTCGCCATCATCACCGTCGAGACCAGCGCATTGGTCGAAATCCCGAGGCTTAAGCCCGGATCGCGAAACATCGCCGGCCGGATCAGCGGCGAGGCTACCTTTGCCTCGACCAGCAGGAACAGTCCCAAGCCTAAGGCGGCAGCCAGGAGCAGCCCGCCATTGAGCAAGCCGAAACTGCCGCGCCCTGATGTCATCGCCAGCGCATAGGCGCCGAGCGAAAGCGCGAGCAGCAGCGTTCCGGGAACGTCGAAGCGCGGGCGCGCCCTGCCCTCGAGGTCCCGGTCTCTCGGCAGATGCCGGCGGGCGAGAAGAAACGCCGCAAGCCCGAGCGGCACGTTGACGAGAAAGATCGCCCGCCAGCCGGGGCCGGCGACCAGCGCGCCGCCGAGCGACGGCCCGAGCGCGGTGCCGATGGCCGACATCGTGCCGATGAGCCCCATGGCGCTGCCGGTCCGCTCCTTGGCCACCGCCTCACCGACAAAGGCCATGGTCAGCGCCATCATGATCGCAGCACCGATGCCCTGCATCGCCCGCGCCGCAATCAGCAGCGCAAAGTCCGGCGTCAGGCCGCAAACAACCGAGGCAGCGGTAAAAAGCGCAATGCCGGCCAGAAGCAGCCGCCGCCGGCCGACGATATCGCCGAGCCGCCCGACGCTGACGATCAGCGTGGTGATCGACAGCAGATAGGCAAGCACCACCCATTGCACCGCCTGGAACGAGACGCCGAAGGCGCCAGTGAGCGCCGGCAGCGCGACATTGGCGCTGCTGGTGCCGAGCGAGGAGAGCAGCATGGAAAGCGACAGGCTTGCCAGCACCCAGCCGGTGGAGACGGCGGACTTGGCCGGCGAACTGCCGGGATCGCAGCTTGTCTCAGTCATCGGCCGTCCTCCTTGCCCACGGTTCCGCGGGACGCGGTTTCAATTCGCCATGCCGTCGAGACCGTACCTGCCGTAAAAGCGGGCCGCCGCATCTCGGGCTCTTTCCGGCCGGGCAGCCCAAAGACCAGGCGGTGTCGGAGCGTCAGCGATAAGGGAAGCGCGCCAGCGGCGACGGGCGCGAAAGATATTGGGATCACAGGAAAATCCTCCAATTCAGTTTCCCGAAAAGCTAGCCCGGCGCCTGATATGGCGGAAGACGCAGCATTTGCACTTCATTCGTGCGTTTGACGCCACATTACCGGCGAGCCGTGTTATGAAGGGACATGACCAGACCGGACCTCAACCTGCTCGTGACCCTCGATGTGCTGCTTTTTGAAGGAAGCGTCGCCCGCGCCGCCCGGCGCCTGCGGCTCAGCCCCTCGGCCATGAGCCGGGCGCTCGCAAGGCTGCGTGAGGCGACCGGCGATCCGCTGCTGGTGCGCGCCGGCCGCGGGCTTGTACCTACCCCCAGGGCACTGGAACTGCGCAGCCGCATCGGCCCGCTCGTCGAGGCGGCCGAGGCCTGCCTCCGCCCGGCCGAAAACCTCGACCTGAAGACGCTCGCCCGCACCTTCACGCTCAGGAACCGCGAGGGGTTTGTCGAAAATTTCGGCGCCGCCCTGATTGCCCGCGTCGGAAGCGAAGCGCCCGGCGTGCGCCTGCGCTTCGTGCAGAAGCTCGACCGGGAAAGCAGCCCCTTGCGGGAAGGAACGGTCGACCTCGAAACCGGCGTGATCAGCGAGACGACCGGCCCGGAGCTTCGCGCCCAGGCGCTTTTCCGCGACCGTTTCGTCGGCGTCATCCGCCCCGGCCACCCGCTGACATCAGGCGAGATCACGCCCACCCGCTACGCCAGCGCCCGCCACATCCACGTCTCGCGACGCGGCAACGACACCGGCCCGATCGATGCCGCCCTTTCCGCCCTTACCCTCAGCCGCGAGATCGCCGCTGCCGTCGGCAGCTTCTCTGAGGCCCTTGCGCTTGCTCGCGCCACGGACCTCATCGCCAGCGTCCCCGAGCGCTATACCGGAAGCCTGCGCGAAAACCTCGTCACCTTCCCCCTGCCCGTCGCTTTGCCCGAAATCACCATCTCGCTGCTCTGGCACCCCCGCCTCGACGCCGATCCGGCGCATCGCTGGCTAAGGGCCTGCGTGCGCGAGGTCTGCACCGCTTAAGCTCAAGGCCGCGAGCGGCGCGAGGCGCCTGCCCCTTGGACGGCTCCCGATGACATGGCGGCGCACCCTGCCGGAGACTTGCGGGGCGCCGCCGCCGTTGTTGCCTATGACGGACCATCAGGGTATTTGCCGGAAGGGGCCGCGATGCGGCCATGGGACGGCTGCTTCCTCAGGAACGCATAGGAGAGTTCATGTTCGACCACGTCAAATTCGGTGTCCGCGATTATGCGGCAAGCCTCGACTTCTACCTGAAGGCGCTCGAACCGCTCGGCGTCTCCGTGGTCGATCATGGTGCGCACGGCGTCGAGATGAGCACGGACGACAAGTCGTCGCTGTGCCTCTACCAGACGGATGAGAAGCCGGCGCATCTTCACCTGGCCTTCATGGCCAAAACGCGCGAGCAGGTCGACGCCTTCTACCACGCAGCACTTGCGGCAGGCGGCAAGGACAACGGCGCCCCCGGCCTGCGCCCGCGCTACCACGCCAACTACTACGCCGCCTTCGTTTTCGATCCGGACGGCCACAACATCGAGGCGGTCTGCCACGAGGCCTGAGGCCTGGAACTTCCTGCCTTCAAGGCGAATGACTTGAAGGCAGGAAGATGCCACAGAATCAAATAGTTAGGTTCCTGCAGACGATTGTCGAAGCGCGGGATTCAGGTCTCCCAAAAGGCAGACCTTCCCGAACTGACGAAGTTGCTAGCCAAGGAGCTAAAGCTTGTTCCGGAAGGCATTTCGGATGAAGAAAAGGGCGCAGAAACGGTCCGACTTATCCTGAGAAACCTTGGATCTCTAACTCAATACCTGGCACAACTCCTCGGACTTTACGGTTCAGGTCACGGACCAGGCTACTTCCGGACCTCGATCACGAGCGGATAGCCCTCGTCGTCCCAGTCCTGAAATCCGCCGGCAAAATAGTAGACGCGCATGTAGCCCCAGGCGACCGCCTTGGCCGACGCATAGGCGGCATAGGTGCAGTTCCTGCCGTGACAATAAAAGGCGACCTCGTCCTCCTTTCCCGCCACTTTGGCGAGGCTTTCCCTCGACAGGCCGGTGACGAGCGACAGGTTGGCGGCCTTCGGGATATGGCCGTTGTCATAGTTGGGCGGCGCCCGCACATCGATGAAGGTGACGCCGCGCGCAAGCAGCGCCCTTGCCTCCGCCACATCGACTTTTATCGTTCGGTCGACGCTCAGTTCGCCCTTCGTCAGCGTCATGAGTTTCGCATAGTCGGCAATCGCCAGGTCCGTGCCGGCCCCCTCGGGCAATCCGGCCTTGCGCAACCCTTCCTGCAGGCGCGCAATATAGGGCCTGTGGTAGCTGAAGGCGCTGCCATACCATTCATAGGCGCTTTCCTGGACGGTGAGCGGATCGCCCAGGAACGACAGGGACAACCTGTTGTACCGGTCGACCAGCGCCGCAATACTGCCCGTGCGCCCGAGATGTCCGTAGCTTGCGATCAGAGTGGCGTAGTCCGCCAGAAGTGCGGCCTTCCCTTCGATCACGCGTTCATAGGTGTCGGCGGCTTCCTCGTACTTTCCCTGGGAAAAGAGCGACACGGCCAGCATGCGCAGCGTTGCCCGCGAAGGATGGGGATCGAACCGCATCGCCTGGCGCACCTCCTGTTCGGCCTCGGCCGCGCGTCCCTTCGCGTTGAGAATGCGCGCCATGCCGACATGGTTGTCGGGATCGTTCGGCGCCAGCTTTACCGCCCGGCCGATGGCAGCAAACGCTTCGTCATAGCGCCCCTGCTGCGCAAGCACCTGCGCCGAGACGGCATAGGCAAGCGGTGCCGGCCTCTCCATCGCTTTTGCCAGGTTTCTGGCGAGGTTCCTGGACGCGGCTTCCCTGCGGGAATAGTCGAAGGAGAGCACGCTCGCCCGCCAGTTTGCCGCCGCCAGCGACGCGTAGGCACGGCTATAGTCGGGATCGAGCACGATCGCCTTCTGGAAGAAGGTGGAAGCCGCAACCGTTTCGGCCTCGGTGTCCCGGCGCAGATGCTCCCAGCCGCGCAGCAAGGTGTCGTAGGCCTGCGGGTTCGTCGTTTCCGGCACCGCCGCTACGCTCTTCTCGGCACTCGTCAGTTTTACGGAAAGCGTCGAGACGATCTGTCCGATCACCCTGTCCTGCAGCCCGAACACGCCGCTCATTTCGCCGTCGTAGCGCTCAGCCCAGAGATGGTGCCCGTCGATCGCGTCGATCAGCTGCGCATTGACCCGCACCTGATTTCCCTCGCGGCGCACGCTGCCCTCGAGGATGTAGTGGACGCCCAGTTCCTCGGCCACCTGCTGCGCCTTGGTGGGCTTGCCCTTGTAGGCAAAGGTTGAGTTGCGCGCGATCACGAAGATGCCCGAGAGCTGCGAGAGTTCGGTGATCAGGTCGTCGGTCATTCCGTCGGCGAAGTAGGTCTGCGCCGCATCGGAGCTGAGATTTTCGAAGGGCAGGACCGCGATCGACGGTGTCTGGGGCAGCGGCAACGCCATCCGCGCAACGGACGCCGCGTCGGCGCTCTCGCGCCTCTGCACCAGCCATGTTGCGGCAAAGACCGCCAGGACGAGGGAGGCAAAGCCAGCGGCAATTCCCCAGCCGCGAAGATGCTTGAGGTACAGGCGCCGAGGCCCGGCGTGTCCCTTGAACGGTACCCGGTAGACGCGCACCGGCCGCTGGATATTCTTCAGATGGTGTTCGCCGATGAATTCCAGCGGCAATTCGAACTTGCCCTGCAAATGATCGAAAGCGGTGCCGGACAGGAACAGCCCTCCCGGCTCGCACATCTGCTCGAGGCGGGCCGCGACATTGACGCCATCGCCGAGCAGGTCGTCGCCATCGACGACGACATCGCCGAGATTGATGCCCATGCGCAGTTGCAACCGGTGTTCGGGCGGTACATCCGCCTGGCGCGCGGCAACCACTTTTTGCGCCGCGACGGCACAGGCGACGGCATCGACGACGGAGCCAAACTCCACGATCGCACCGTCGCCCATGAGTTTGACGATGCGCCCGTGATAGTCTTCCCGAAGGGGATCGAAGATGTCTGCGCGCCACGCCTTGATGGCGGCGAGTGTCCGCGCCTCGTCGGCTTCCATCAGTCGCGAGTAACCGACGATGTCGAGGGCGAGAATTGCCACCAGCCGCCGCTCTGCGCGAACTGCTTCCATAGCCACCTCTCCCGAAGGCGTAGAAGGCCCCGCAATTGCGTTGTCAGGGGCAGAAACACAATCCTCCTGGCCTCTGATTCTATTCTTGCATCAACGTGCCGACCCGAAGGATGCGGGCCGGTCCTTATCCGGCCCCCGCCTTCGCCAGCCCGTCGCGCAGGTGCTGCGTGTCGCTCTCCTGCGCATAGTGCAGCGTCGACAGAAACGTCTCGATCTCGAATGCCGGGTTGAGCGCCCGCACCTTGTCCATGTGCGCGCCCGCCGCGACCCCGTCGCCAAGCCAGCCGTGGCAGGCGGCGACGAAGGCGTGCTGGGTCTCGTCCATGGCCGAGAGATGCATGAAGGCCTCGATCGCTTCGCCATATCGGCGGGCAGCGAAATGCGCCTTGCCGAGATGGCTCCAGAAGCGCTCCGGGTGGTGCGGGTTCAGCCGCATCGCCTTCAGGATCCACTCCGCCCCCTCCTCCGGCCGGCCGAGCCAGGTCAGAAGCTCGCCCTGCTGCACCACCACCAGGTCGTAGTTGGGGTTGAGGAACAGCGCCCGCTCCTGGTGATAGCGCGCCGTCGTCAGTTCGTTGGTGTTGACGTTGACGGCGGCCAGGATCCGGTGAACGTCGGCGTCGTTGTCGTCGAGCGAAAGCGCCCGTTCGAGCTCGGCATTGACCTCCGCCCAGGTCGCCTCCTTGTCGGCGCACCAGCCATAGACCCAGGATTGCCCGAGAATGCAGGCGCGCCAGGCATGGGCGTGGGCATAGCCGGGGTCGAGCGAAACGGCCCGGTCGATCAGCGCCTGTGCCTCGGCGTTATCGGCTGGGCTGCTGCGGTGATGCAGCACCTTGGCCGCCAGCGCACATTCATAGGCCGCCATGTTGGCGGGCTTGGTGCGCGAGAGCTGGTCGCGCTGCGCCGCCTCCAGCCGCCCCGGCACGGTCGCCGCGATCGCCGCCGTCACCTCGTCCTGGATGGCGAAGATGTCGTCGAGCTGCCGGTCGTATTTGTCGGCCCAGATATGGGCGTCGTTGGCGGCATCGATGAGCTGGACCGTGACGCGCACCCGCTCGCCGATCTTGCGCACGCTGCCTTCCACCAGATATTGCGCCCCGAGGCTGGCGGCCACCTCGCGCACGTTCACCGAATGGTTCTTGTAGACGAAGCTCGAATTGCGCGAGATGACGAAGAGCTCGTGCCGCCGCGAAAGCTCGGTGATGATGTCCTCCGTCAGCCCGTCGGCGAAAAACTCCTGGTCCGGATCGCCGCTCATATTGTCGAAGGGCAAAACGACGATCGTCGGCTTGCAGACGCCCGTCGCCGCCTCGGCCTTGGCCGACGAGGCCGGCAGCTCGACGCTTTCGAGCCCGATGCGGTAGAGGCGCACCGGGCGGCTGATGTTCTTCAGTGTCTTCTCGCCGAGATCGTCGATCGGCAGTTCCAGCCGGTCGGCCACCTGCGTCGCTACCGCCGCGGTCACGCAGATGCCGCCGACCTCGGCCAGTTGCTCGGCGCGCGCGGCGATGTTGACGCCATCGCCGAAGATGTCGTCGTCCTCGAAGATGATGTCGCCGAGATTGATGCCGATGCGGAATTCGATCCGCCGGTCCTCCGGCACATCGGAATTGCGCCTTCTCATGCGTTGCTGGATCTCGACGGCGCATTTGACCGCATCGGTCACGCTCTGGAATTCCACCAGCATGCCGTCGCCGGTGGTCTTGATCAGCCGGCCCTTGTTCTTGGCGATCGCCGGGTCGATGAGCTCGATGCGGTGGGTTCGAAGCCGCGCAAGCGTTCCCGCTTCGTCGGCCTCCATCAGCCTGGAGTAACCGGCCATATCGGCCGCCAGCACTGCGGCTAATCTCTGCTCCATGGGTCTGCCTACTCTTGGGAAAGGCGGCCTCAACGGAGGTCCGGACCAAGGAGGTTACCGGACAAATACTATCGCACGCAGGCGCGATCGGCCATCTAAATTAGAGATGCCTTCAAAAACGATGCCCGTGCCCGGCCGTCGACCGTGACTAAGGCGCCGCGCGTCTTATCAATCGCGCAAAGGTCGCTGTAACACTTGATCTGGTTGCAGGTCTTTTTCTTTCAATCGAGGACGATTTAAGGAGACATGCAGTAGGCGCGAACGCCCGCCGCAGCACCCTCTACGAGATGGAATTCGCCTTCGAGGAGGCGGTAGAAGCCGTCTTGCAGAACCGGCAGCTCCAGCATTTCCCGCTGCGAGAGACCGGCATAAACGCCGCGCAGCAACCGGCCGAACAGCCCGTGGGAAATCGCGACGGTCGGCCGCCGGATATCGGCGATAAAGCTTTGTGCCCGGGCGCAGGCGGCATCGAAACTCTCTCCATCCGGCGAGCGGAAATACCAGTCGAAAGCGTCAGAACCGTCGAGCCTGCCCGGAAACTCGTTGTCGATCTCGAACATCGTCATCCCGTCCCAGGAGCCGACCGAAACCTCCATCAGGCGCGCGTCCTCGCGACGCGCAAGCGGCAGGACCCGCTGTACGCGATTGGCCGTTTCGCAGGTTCGGCCAAGCGGGCTGACATGCATTTCGAAGGCTGGCGCCTCGGCGGCGATTTCCGCCGAGAGGAGAGCGGCAACGAGATCCGCCTGCTCGATGCCGCGCTGGGTCAGCGGTGAGTCCTTCTGTCCCTGGAAGCGGCCGAGCGTGTTCCACACGGTCTCGCCGTGGCGAAGAAGATAGATCAAGGCACGCCTTCATAGAGCTTTTGGCACTGCCGGCAGCGGGCGGTCGGAGCCGCCCTCGCCTTGCAGCGCTTCACGCAACGTTAGCTCAACGTATCGAACCGCCCGGCGGCGTCAACGTGCAACGTCACGCTGCGTCAGTGAGGTGAAAAATGCGTGCCTGAGCCCTTCTGGAACAACTTGACATTATTTGCCTTAGGCAACTAATTACGTGACTAAGGCAATTTTATAAGGGCATCACCCATGTCTCCGCAGCAAATCGAAGACCGCGCCTTGACGGTGCGGCGCTTCAACCGCTTTTACACCCGCCTGATCGGCCTGCTTCACGAGCACCTGCTTGCCAGCGCGTTTTCGCTGACGGAGGTGCGCATTCTCTATGAACTGGCGCACCGGCCGGCGCTGACGGCAACCGATCTCTGCCGCGAACTCGGCCTCGACGCCGGTTACCTGAGCCGGGTCATCACCGGCTTCGAGAAGAAGGGGCTGGTCGAAAAGACCCGCTCGCCCGCCGACGGTCGGGTCGCGCAGCTCGAACTGACGAATGCCGGTCGCACGACCGTCCAGCCGCTCGAGGACGCGTCGCAAGGCGAAGTCGTCGCCATGCTCGAAAAGCTCACCGTGCCGGAACAGCGGCAACTGGTGGCCGCGATGGGCGAGATCGAGAGCCTGCTTCAGGAAGAGCGGGTGCCGGGCTTTATCCTGCGCGATCCGCAGCCGGGCGACATGGGCTGGGTCATCCACCGCCAGGGCGCGCTCTATGCGCAGGAATATGGCTGGAGCACCGAGTTCGAGGCGCTGGTCGCCGAGATCGTCGTCAAGTACATGCGCGACTACGACCCGAAATCCGACCGCTGCTGGATCGCCGAAAAGGACGGCAAGGTCGTCGGCTCGGTGTTCCTCGTCCGCCATGACGAGACGACGGCAAAACTGCGCCTGCTCTATGTCGAGCCCAGCGCCCGCGGCCTCGGCATCGGCCGTCGGCTGGTGGAGGAATGCATGCGCCACGCCCGCCTTCAGGGCTATACGCGCATGATCCTCTGGACCAATGCCGGCCTCGACGCCGCCCGTCACATCTACGAAAAGGCCGGCTTCGCGCTGATCGAGGAAGAGCAACACCACAGCTTCGGCAAGGACCTCACCGGCCAGATCTTCGCGCGGGATCTGTAACGGCGGCCGGACGCCGCAGCACCGCCCCGGGGTGCGCCGCCGAAGTAGACCGTTGGGCGCGCTCGCCATGCTCGCTTACCCCGGATCGGGCATCGCCGAACTCCAACGCTGCACCCACAGCGACGCTGCAGTCCGCCTTTCTCCCCGGGGAACAAGGTCATTCGTCCCGGCGTTTATTTGTGACACTATCGCTTGGCGGATTCAGCGCGTGGGGCATGGTGATGAATCTGGAAGACCTTTACCGCTTGCGGCGGAACGGATACATCGAGGCGCAGGGCATCGTCGATACGGTTCCCTATCCCCTGCTGTTGCTGGATCAGAACCTGCGCGTCCGGACGGCCAGCCGCGCCTTCTTTTCGACCTTCAAGGTCGAGCGCGACGAGACGATCGGCCAACACATCTACGACCTCGGCAACGGGCAATGGGACATTCCCGAACTGCGCCGCCTGCTCGAGGAAGTGATCCCGAAGAGCACGGCGGTGGTCGACTATGAGGTCGAGCACGCGTTCCCGAGCATCGGGGTGAGAACCATGCTGCTCAGCGCGCATCGGCTGTTTCACCCTGAAAACAACAGCCGATCCTTGCTTCTCTCGATCGTCGACGCCACCGACCGGCGCAGGCTGGAGGTCGAAAAGGACCTGCTTCTCGGCGAGATGCGGCACCGCATGAAGAACCTGTTCGCCCTCGTCCAGGCGCTTGCGCGCCAGACCTCGGTCGACGGACGCTCCGGCGAAGAGTACCGCGACGCATTCCTCGGCCGGTTTGGTGCGCTGGTGCGCGCCCACGACGTGGCCTACACGCAAGATCAAAAGGCTGACCTCAAGGAATTGCTCGAACAGACGCTGAAACCCTACTCGGAAGGCGCGACCATCGTGATTGAACCGAGCAAGCCGGTATCGCTGACGCCGAGCCGGGCCTTGTCGCTGAGCCTGATCCTGCACGAACTCGCGACCAATGCGGTGAAGTACGGCGCACTGTCGACCTCTACCGGAAAAATCACCATCCGGTGGACGATCGAGAGGGCAAGCAAAAAGCATCTGCGGCTGATCTGGCAGGAAAGCGGCGGCCCGCCGGTCACACCGCCGACGACGACGGGCTTCGGCACCAGGCTTATCGAATTCTCCGTAAAAGGCGAAATGGGCGGGCGCGTGGAACTGAACTACGCACCAAAGGGTTTGGCAATTGAGATCGTCACACCTTTGTGACCGGTCTCTGAAAGCCGAGACTGGTTTCATGCCCAAGACCGTGCTTCTCGTCGAGGACGAGTTCCTGATCGCCATGGACCTCGAGCTGCTGCTCCAAAGGCACGGCTGGCTTGTCTTAGGCCCCGCAGCGACCGTGAGCCAGGCCCTGCTGCTGTTGCGCAACTCCGTGCCGGCCGTGGCCATTCTGGACGTTACCCTGAAGGATGGCGCCGTGACGCCTGTGGCCGAGGCACTGCGGGACAAGAACGTGCCCTTCGTGCTTTCCAGCGCCTATGAAAAGCCGGAGCGCATAGGCGGAGAGGTTCTGGCGGGGGCGGTCAATGTCGGCAAGCCAGTGGACGCTCAAACATTGCTCGGAGCGCTGGAGCAGGCGATGCGATCGTGATGCTTCTGAAACCGCTGCCGTGACGTCCCTCCACTTGCCGCCCATCGACGCGATGCAGCCGGGGACGCGCAGACTTTCGTCGCGATCCTGTCGGCGGCAGAGCCCGCCCTCAAGCCCCCTCAGTTGAAAAGACTTGAAACGCTCTCATCTCTCGCCGTGCGGGCAAGCGCTTCGCCGAGCAATGGCGCGATGGTGATGCGCCGGATATTCGCGGCCTGCCGTTGCGCCTGTGTCTCGCAAATGGAATCGGTCACGACCAATTCCTTGAACTTGCTGGCGCCGATGCGTTCGCAGGCACCTTCGGAGAGAACCCCATGGGTGATATAGGCCGAGACCTCCCTGGCACCCGCCTTCAACAGCGCGTCCGCCGCATTGATCAGCGTCCCGCCGCTATCGACGATGTCGTCGATCAGCAGACAGCTTTTCCCGGATACATCGCCAATGACGTTCATCACTTCCGACACGCCTGGGCGGGGACGCCGCTTGTCGACGATCGCAAGATCGGTACCGATGCGCTTGGCAATGGCGCGCGCCCGCGCGACACCGCCCACATCGGGTGAAACGACCATGAGATTGCCGATGTCGTAGCGCTCCTTGATGTCGCGGGCCATCACCGGCGCCGAATAGAGATTATCGGTCGGGATATCGAAAAAACCCTGGATTTGATCCGTGTGCAGATCGAGCGTCATGACGCGATGCACACCCGCACCGGCGATCATGTTGGCGACCAGTTTGGCCGAGATCGGCGTGCGGCCGGTGGCGCGCCGGTCCTGACGGGCATA
Source organism: Ensifer adhaerens (assembly GCF_002007205.1). Lineage (GTDB taxonomy): Bacteria > Pseudomonadota > Alphaproteobacteria > Rhizobiales > Rhizobiaceae > Ensifer > Ensifer adhaerens_D. The sequence continues at coordinate 389,878 of NZ_LAZS01000005.1, read as the reverse complement.
GCCGAAATAGGGAATGACGGCGGTGATCCGGCGCGCGGACGAACGGCGCAGCGTATCGGTCAGGATCAGGAGCTCCATCAGGTTGCCGTCGGCCGGCGTGCTCGTCGACTGAAGAATATAGACGTCCTCGCCGCGGACATTCTCATGAAGTTGAACGTTGATTTCCTGGTCGGCGAAGCGCTTGACCGTGCAGTCCGCCAGCGGAAGTTTCAGGTAGTCGGCAATGGCTTCGGCAAGGGCGCGGTTTGAGTTACCGGTCACCAGCTTCATCAGCGCAATCCTGTCTCAAGGAGCCTTCGGGGGCAGACGTTGTATGCGGCAGCTTTAGCGAGTTGCGCGCGCAAGCACAACCGAGCGCATCGCAGCCGGTAAACCGGCCGGATCAGCCTCGGAACAATGCGATCGAGAAGACGGCCAGCAAGCAGGCGTAGAGGAGTATCCAGTAGGGATATCCACTCACTAATTTTTCCCTGGGCGACATCTCAAACTCAGGAGAAGCCCAGTCACCTTTATACATCTTAGGCCCGAAATCGACGGTGAGGTCCCACCCATTGCCTTTGTAGAAAAGCAATGCCCTGATGAACCAATAAATTTCCCAGATCAACAACACGGCGAGGCCGGCCACGATAAGATGCGGCATACAACCCGGGCCTTCGTTTTGCAGCAAGACGCTCTCCCCTCACTCCACCGGATCGAGACGATCAGGACAGTCATTCTTCGGCGAGCCAGCCTTGCTGCCGGTCTTCCACACGGTCGTAAACTCAGGCGGAAACGGTTTCGTCAGAGCAGCGACTTCAGGCTCTCGCGATAGCACCTCATCACTGGATGATGCAGGTTCCCGGCCAATCCCGGCAGGAGTTCCGCGCGCAGCTTGCCAGAGACAGGCCGGCAATCAGAACGCAGGCGATGACGGCAATCTTTCGTAACGTTATGCTTCTCAAGCTTTGGTCCCTCGTTTCTCACCCGTTCCCATCATGGCGTTGACGCGACGGCGATCAGCCAGGCTGCAACGGCGATAAAAAGCCAGAGCCGCGCGTGCCTGTACCGTTGACGACGGGCGCCTTCCCAATCGTAAGACATGAGCTTCCTCCACTCGACCCAGGACAATGCTCGATTGTGGTCTTAAGGAAAAGACACTCCCTGATGGGCATGCCGGTGTCAATGCCTGGTCCCAAGCCCGCCGACATCAACGAACCGTCCGATCGACCAGAGATAGGCGACGATCTGCAGCCTCAGAGCGTCGCGGTTGCCGTACTTCTCTCCTATCCGGTCGAGTTTCTTCTTCGCGTGAGCCTGTTCCTCGACCTCGCCAATCACATAGCTGTCGTGGCCGACAGCGCAGATCTCGCATCCTGTTTCGATGACATCGGCGACGAAGGCCGGGATTTCGCTGGCGTGCATCTGGCGTTGCGTACCTTCAGTCATGCCTGGCCCTCCGCTGAGGCCATGACGCTGGGAGCGCGCGCCTGGGATCACCGGCGGGCAAACTCTGCCTGTCTCGGAATCCGCTGGACACGATTAATCTGGTCAATCGCCTGCGGGACCGGAGCCGTCGCCACTGCTGTGGCCCGGATCACCGCTGCCAGTGCCGGGGTCGCCGCCACCGCCGTTGCCCGGATCACCACCGCCCGTGCCGGGATCGCCGCCACCGCCGGGACCGGGATCACCACCGCCAGTCCCCGGATCGCCGCCACCGCCGTGACCGGGATCACCACCGCCAGTGCCGGGGTCGCCGCCACTGCCGGGACCGGGATCACCACCGCCCGTGCCGGGATCGCCGCCACTGCCGGGACCGGGGTCACCACCGCCCGTGCCGGGATCGCCGCCACTGCCGGGACCGGGATCACCACCGCCCGTGCCGGGATCGCCGCCACCGGTGCTGAAAGGAACACCAGGGTTGCTGTTACCGCCCGTATCCGTGCCGGTTTGCCCCGTATTGCCGTTCGACATTGTCGGGACGATTACGCTAGTCACCGCGGCCGACAACGGCTCACACTGTTCTTCTGCGGCTTCCTGCATCCTGTTTGCCACTCCACGGGGACTGCACTCACCCGGGAAAGCGGAGCGCTCGATGATCTGTCCCTGTGCCGGGACGGTTATTGATAAAAAGCCTGCCGCCACCACGGCCAGACTGGTGCTTGTCAGAAGTTCACGTATCGCGTTCATGTTGACCTCGCTAAATTAGCTTCATGCAAACCAAGCGTGAGTGACAAGATTGGTTCCGGTCGGACGCCAGGCGTGGGACCTTTACCGTCGCCTGTGGGACCAAAGTCCTAGGTCGAGCATCCTGGGTCGCTTATGAGGCCTGAAGAACGCTCGTTTTCGGACGGGTTCCTTGGGCTCATGTCGCGTGGTTTTTCAGGAGATTTCTGCGTGGCGGCCAATGGGATCTGCTTGAACGTCGAGCGGTCACGGAAACAGTCGCTCATCCGTCAGCGTGAGCAGGACGACGACCTCTGCCTGCAGGTCGGCGCAGACCTGTCTATATTCGGTAACAAGCTCGATGCGGGCCGGATATTCTTGGAGAAGTTCGTCGAGCGTTGACGCGGCGAGCGCGTAAGCCTCGAAAAGATCGAGCAGAGACGGGTCTCTGGCCTGGCGCAACTGAGGGCGATAGCGGGGTAAAGCCATCCCCAGACGGGCTCGACCCAGGTGCATTAATCTCATGGCTGCTCCCCCTCGCTTCAGGCCCAAGCCTATTTCGACGGTGCGACCGGTGTCGGAAGGACAATGGCGACGGATTGTTGAGGGGCGCTCGAGAGCGCGCTGCCCACGAAGAGATAGGCGCCGATGGCAACCATCGCCAACAGCATCACACCGATGGGAAGTCCGGTAGAGAACTTTCGCTCTGGCTGGCTGTAGCGGTCGTGTTCGTACATTCTGCATTCCTCCGGCAGGCAACGACACCAGGGCGAACCGAAGGGACGGACAGGCTGCCCCGGTGTCGCTGTCAGTCCATGGCGCGAAAGAGAGTTGGCCACAGGCTGAGATGGAATCTAGCGTCGCCAGATCTCCGAGCCACGGGCTTAGGACCTTTGCGCGGGGGGTGTAGGACTGAAGTCCCATCGCGGAACATTTTCCGGCGCTGTAGGTTTTGACCCTCCGGCCAGCGATGCAAAAAGAAAGACGGGGCCATGAAGGTGCGCGCAAAAATATCCTGGTGAAAGGGAACGAGAACGATCTGCGAACCTGCCAAGACGGAGTGGTTCCGACTTCTCCCGCCGCTTAAGATCCTCTGCGCGATGTCGTGTCGCCGTCAGTCGACCGGATCGAGAATATCCGGCGTATCGTTCTTCGGCGAGCCGACCTTGCTGCCGATCTTCCACATGGTCATCAGTTCAGGCGGAAACGGCTGCATCAGATCAGCGGCCTCGGGCTCCGGCGAAAGCCAGCGCTCGTAGTCCTCGGGGTGGAGGATGACGGGCATGCGGTCGTGGATATCGGCCATCATGGCGTTGGCGTCGGTGGTGACGATCGCAAAGGTGCGGATGTCCTCGTCGGTGTCCGGGTTGCGCCAGCTCTCCCAGATGCCGGCAAGGCAGAAGGGCTCGCCCGTCTTCATCGCGATTGCATAGGGCTGCTTGTCTTTGCCGGTGCCGTGAATGTCCTTCCATTCGAAGAAGCCGTCGATCGGCACCAGGCAGCGCCGCCGCTGGTAGGACGAGCGGAACTTGCTAGCGATCGTGTCGGAGCGCACGTTGACGAGCGGCCTGCCCGCCTTCGGGTCTTTCGTCCAGCTCGGGATCAGCCCCCAGCGCGCCGAGACGAACACCGGGCCGAAGAGATCGGGATCGCGGATCACGTCGCGGATGATGATCGGATAGATCAGCGTCGGCGCGCCGTTATAGCGCGGAAACTGGTTGGCGATCGTCTCGACGCCGCCACGCTCCGCAAAGCCGAAGGCCCGCAGCAGGCCCTCCAGATTGGTCTTCAGATAGACGCGCCCGCACATGATGCCGCTCCCCGCTGCATGCAACTCCGTGCATATACTATCCGATTTGCGGAAAAACAGACGGCAACAATCGCATGCGCTGCCGAGGGCGAGGCCTACGGCTGAGCCTCCTCGTCCTCCGGCCCCTTGGCGTAGTCGCAGATCGACGTCATGTAGAACGTCTTCCCGTCGACTTCACTCCTGATCAGCCCAAGCTCGAACTCACCGAATTTTTCGTGGTTGTAATAGACCGCTTGCCCGATGAACTCGGGCAACCGGCCGCAATCACCATTGCCCGCTCCGGTATAGACCTCAATGGTCTTTCCTTCGAACGTGCCTTTCAGAACCGCCTTGATATCGATGTCGCCGCGCGTCATGCGAAACGGCTGATCGGGCTCGTCGGGATTTGCGAATTCGACGCCATAGGTCACCGTCTTCATTCGCCCTTTCACGACGAGATCTGCCTCGGAGAATTTCTCGGCAGAGGTCTTTTCCGGCTTTCCAAGTACTCTGCCCTCACATGTGCAGGCGGACGCTTCCGGCGCCATCAGCATCAAGAAAACCGGAGCGACGATGAGACCCGCGGCACGAACTGAAATCATTGAATGCTCCCCCTGAGTGGCCCTTTGAGTCGCGAGACAGGGATATTCATGATTGCGGATCGTGGAAAAAATGTGGGCGGAAGTTGCAAGCGAAACGGCTCATGACAAACCGCGACTGGGCAGCACGGCTATGGCCAGAAAGACGATCCGGGCCGCCCCCCGCGTTGGGGTCAAAGGCGGCCAGCCCCGCCGCCCCTCGGATTGTCACGGCATCTTCTCGACATCGGGCAGTTTCCATGCCTTGTCGAAGAGCGGCTTTTCCGGCCCATAGAGCCGGAAAAGCAGCTCGAACTTGCGCGCGGGATCGACGGGCACCCAATTTGCCGCCTTGCCCTCAGGCGCCTTGGCGCCGAAATAGACGTCCACCGACCCGTCGGCATTCTTCTTCACCCCCTCGCCGATCGAGGCGACGCTGGCTTTCTCCATGTTGCGGACCAGCGCATGGGTCTCGCGGTCGTAGACGGTCACCGACCAGTATTGCTCGACAGGCGCATCCTTCGGCACGACGAGGCGATAATTGGCGCTGCCATCGAAGGCGTTGCCGTCCTTGTCCTTGTTGGCCATCAGGTAATATTGCGCCGTGCCCAGCCGCTTGATGCCGGTGAATCCGAGCGTATAGGTGACGCCTCGGGCATCGACCGGATAGAGACCCGGATCGGAATAGGCTTCCGAGGCAACCTTCACCATCTCGGCCACAGCCGCCGGGAACCAGCGAATGCCCTCGTTGATGACAGGGAAGCCGGCGTCATAGCGCGCCGAAAGCTCCGCCTTGGCTTCGGCCGCCGCCTTGTCGAGCAGCGCCTTGGTTTCGGCACTTGGCTGGTAGGGCTTGCCCTTCTCGATGCCGAGCGTCTTCAACTGGTCGATCATCACCCGATCGCGCTCGAGCCACGGCTCGGTCTGGACGACCCGGTTGAGATTGTCGAAGAAGCTGGCATCGAAGCGGATGGTGCTGTCGAACAGCACGTCATAGGCGTCGGTGAAGACCGTCGCCGGCGTATTCTCGGTCACGGGCATCGGGTAGATCTTGATCCGCTTGCCGTAGGCGACCGACTTTTCGACCTCGGCGTCGGCATGGCTCTTCAAATTCGAGCGCAGCAGCGCGAAGCCGGTAAACGTATCGGAGCGCAGCGGAATGAAGCCCTCAGGCACTTCGCCCATGTAGTCCGGCGGCAGGATCAGATACTTGCCGCCCTTGCCCTCGTCGGCGCCATGCGGGCCGGCGTCTTCGAGCGGCATCTGCCAGGCGTTGACGATGTTACCGGCGATCGATCCGCCTTCGGCCGGCGGGATCTCGATGACGATGGGCCCGTCCTTCACGTTCCAGAACGACATGAAGTAGATCGAATCCGGGTTCGGCGTCAGCGTCTGGTTCTTCCAGTTGACCGGGCGAGACCAGTAGACGACTTCGTTGACCTTGGCCTTGGTCGTCGAAAGCATCGTCTGCAGCATCAGGTCGGCATTGACCGCCGGCATGCCCCAGATGACCGCCTCCGTCGCCCGGCGCCCGATCGCGCGGTCCCGGAGGTCTGTCGGCAACGTATCCTGCGCCGGGACGTTGCTCGCGCCGGCCAGAAGCACCAGACCTGTGAGTACAAATCGCAGCATGCCGAATCTCCCTCATACGCCGCGGCCGGCGGCCTTGAAATCTCTCGATCGCCGCTGCCCTCGCACACTCCAGTGCGGGCCGCCCATGCGAAACTTTAGTGCGAATGCATGCCGAGCAGTAGACCCGTTGCATGTGACGCGCGGAAGTACGTTACCGTTACAGCCGAAAACAGCGACCACGGCGATCCGCCGGCGCGTCAGCGCGCGCTCATCCCTCCTCCAGAAAGCGACGCCTCCCTTGACATCACATCAAAATAGGTAGATCGGTCTACCTAGTAGTTTGGAGAAAGCGATGGGCGAGAAAGCACCGGCGCGCGAGCGCCTGCTGAAGGCGGCAGCCGAACTGTTCTATCGGGACGGGGTCGGCGCGACGGGCATCGATGCGATCACCGCGCATGCGGGTGTCGCCAAGATGAGCCTCTACAACAACTTCTCGTCCAAGACCGATCTGGTGAACGCCTATATCGAGGCCCGCCACCGGGAATGGCAGGAGCTTTACCGCGAGCGGCTGGCCCATGCGGCAACGCCGCGAGACCGTGTACTGGCGATCTTCGACAGCTATGTCGACCACGCCGAAATGGCTTATTCCTGGGGTTTTCGCGGCTGCGGTCTTTTGAATGCCGCCGCCGAGCTTTCCGTTGGCGATCCCGCCCGCGACATCGTTGCCTCGCAGAAGGACGAGGTCGAAACGCTGTTCAAGCAATATCTCGCCGAGATGAAGCCCGACGCGGGTGCCGCCATCGACGAGACCGCCGAACACCTCTCCTTCCTGCTCGAGGGCGCGATGTCGCGCGCCGGCCTCGACGGACACGATGCCCGGCTGAAGACCGCGCGCAGGATCGCCATCTCGATCATGGACCAGCTATGACCTCCCGCAATTCCGCCTCTCTCGTCGGCTTTGCCTGCGTGCTTACCGCCTCGGCCCTCTGGGGCACCACCGGCACCACCGCCACCTTTGCTTCAGGGGTCAGCCCGCTCGGCATCGGCGCCGTCGCCATGGGCTTCGGCGGCCTGCTCTTGGCGCTGACGGCGCTGCACTCGATCGCCAGGAATCGGGCAAGGATCGCCGCGCAATGGCCGATGCTGATCCTCGGCTCGCTGTCGGTCGCGATCTATCCGCTCGCCTTCTACTCGTCCATGCATCTCGCCGGCGTCGCCATCGGCACCGTCATCTCCATCGGCTCGGCGCCGCTCGCCGCCTCGCTGATCGAGCGTTTCTTCGACGGTCAGAAGCTCACGACACGCTGGCTGCTCGGTGCTGCCGCGGGCCTCGCCGGCGCCGTGCTTCTGGTCCTCTCCGAAAGCCACGGCAGCGCCGGTCCAGCCGACGCGACGGCCGTCCTCTACGGCATCCTGCTCGGCCTCGTCTCCGGCCTGCTCTATGCGCTCTATTCCTGGGTGGCGCGCCGGCTGATGCAGGCGGACATTCCGCCGCGTGCCGCCATGGGCTCGATCTTCGGTGTCGGCGGCACTCTGCTGTTGCCGGTGCTCGCCTTCACCGGCGCGCCGCTTTTAGCGTCGTGGACCAATGTCGCCGTCGGTATCTACATGGCGCTGGTGCCGGTGCTGGTCGCTTACGTGCTCTTCGCCTATGGCCTCGCGCGCGTGTCGGCCACCATGGCGACCACGCTGTCGCTGCTCGAACCGGTGATTGCCGCCGTGCTTGCCGTCGTCATCGTCGGCGAGCGCCTGCCGGCCGAGGGCTGGGCGGGCATCGGGCTGATCGTCGGCTCGCTGTTCATCCTCACCATGCCGATGCCGGGCCGGCGCCGCCGCGCCGAACGCCCGCGATCCGCCGCCGCCATCGACGCGGCCCTCCCCAGCCGCTAGAGCCGGAACCCTCGATATGAGCGACGTCGCTGCGCTGCCTTCCCGCCGGCCAAACCGGATGTGGGCCGTCGTCATCCTGATCCTGCTCGAGGCAGCACTTGTGATCTGCTGGAGCGCCGGCTTCGTCGGCATCCGCTTCGCCATCGACCACGCGCCGCTCTTCCTGATCCTCTTCTGGCGCAGCCTCGTCTCCGGTCTCATCCTGCTGCCCTTCGCCCTGACGATCGGGCCAAAGATCCGGTTGCAGGACGCCGTGCCGCAGATGCTCTTCGGCGCACTTGCCATGTCCGGCTATCTCGCGGGCTTTGCGCTGGCGATCTCCTATGGCGTGCCAACCGGGCTTGTGGCGCTTATCACCGACATGCTGCCGCTCGCCGTCGCCATCCTCTCCTGGCCGGTCCTCGGCCAGGCCTTGACCGCCCGCCAGTGGCTCGGCTCCTTCATCGGGCTGACCGGTGTCTTGATCGCGTCTGGCTGGTCGCTCGACGTCGGCAACGTTCCGCTCTGGGCCTATGGCCTGCCGGTTCTCGGCACCCTGTCGCTGGCGCTGGCCACCCTCCTGCAGAAGCGCAGCCCGGCGGGCGCCATGCCGGTGCATCAAAGCCTCTCAATCCAGTGCCTGTCGGCGTCGGCGATCTTCGCGCTCTTTGCCTGGCACGAAGGCAGCGTGCTGCCGGTCCTCGATCCCGGCTTCGTTGGCGGCATTCTCTGGCTGGTCTTCGTCGCCACTTTCGGCGCCTGGAGCCTCTATTATCTGGCGCTGAAAAAGTCCTCGCCCGCCCGCGTCACTGCGATCCTCTATCTCAGCCCCCCGGTGACGATGATCTGGGCCTTTATCATGTTCGGCGAACCCCTCTCCTGGGCCATGGCCGTCGGCCTCGTCGTCTCGCTGATCGGCATCGTCATCGTCGCGAGGGCACGGCAGCCGGCCCGGGGGCAAAGCCCGACGCACGTTTAGGAAAGCCATCCACTGACCACTTGCATCTTGTGGTGGTGTCTGCGACAGCTTCGCCCAAACCACCGGGGGACAGCGGCCATGAGCTTTTCCGAAGTCAAACCACGTCACGTGCTCTGCCTGCTCGGCGGAGAACGCCCCTTCTCCGACCTTTGCGAGATGATCCAGTCGGCGATCGAGAGTCGCGCGCCAGGCTTCGAGATCGACGACACCTTTTCCGAGGACGCCCCGGACGACCGCATGCCGATGTCCTTCGAGGTCTGCCGGGATCGCGTCCTGAAGGGTGCCTGGGCCGAAGCGGACGAGGAGGCCGTCAGCGACCATCGCTCGGTCATCTATGTGCTCGGCCCGCCGATGACGAAAGAAGATGCAGTCAAGACCTCGGCCACAGCGCTTCGGCTGGTCGCGCACGTGCTGGAAAACGGCATCGTCGCCGCCAAGGGCGAGAGCGCCGGCGTCGCGCACGGCGTCGCCAGATGGAGAGAGCTTGCCCGCGACGCGGAAGGCCAAGCAGGCGCTGCGCTTGCCCGCCCATGCCGCCTCGCCTTTGCCAAGCGGCCGATCGGCACCGACGAACATCTCTACAGCATCGGCTTCCATCTGGTCGGGATACCCGAAGTCTACGCGCCGAAAACCCTCTCCGACGACGAACTGGCCTTGAGCGCGTTGATCGACGCCGTTGCCGACGAGGTCTTCAGCGACGGCGTCGAGACGGTGCTTAAGCACCGCGGCGCCCAATTGCTGCCCGTCGACGGCTATGAGGAGGACGAGTTCAAGTACAACCCCTATGGCGCGATCCATCTGGCGCCTTAGGCACTAAGTCAGCAGGGGACCAGAGGTTCTGATGCCAGCACCAGATCGCGAAAAGACTGATCCTCAGTGTGCAACGCGCATTGCCGGAAACAGTCTCGCCGACGATAACGGCCGTAACCTGTGGCTGGAGCGGCGACAATATCGTCCTCGAATTTCTGGTAGACGCAGCTTTCAACGACGAAGATCGAGAATGTTGTGAAGTGGTAGCAACTGAGGTTGTCGCAGATTTCAGCCATGAAACGATAACGACGGCCTTCACATCACCACCCTCCGATGGGCCGAAGGTCCCAGCCGCAAAGCGATGCTGGGCGTACCAGCGATCTTAGCCAAACGCCATGACAACTGGAGTGACCCTTCGTCAGGCAAGTACCAGCCCGTGTCGATAGGCACTTTCAGGAGAGGCCGGAGGTTGCAGCTCTTGCATCACGCCTCGATTCGTAATAATTGAAGTTACATGAAAAAAGACAGTCGCCTTTCTTCCGTCCTGCACGCGCTCCTGCACATGGCCGAGCGCGACGAACCTTTGACTTCGGACGAGCTTGCGCTCTGCATGCACACCAATCCGGTCGTCGTCCGCCGCACCATGGGCTACCTCAGGGATGCCGGCATCGTTTCCTCCGCCCGCGGCCATGCGGGCGGCTGGGCGATCACCGCCGACCTCAAGACCGTGACGCTCAGGCAATTACACGAGACGCTCGGCGAACCCGCGATCTTTGCCATCGGTAACAAGCAGGAAATGCCGGAATGCCTGGTCGAGCAGGCGGTCAACGCCGCGCTCGATACCGCCTTTGCGGAGGCCGAGGCGCTGCTGCTCGACCGCTTCGCCCACGTAACGCTTGCCGACCTCGCCGAGGACTTTGCCCGGCGGCACCGGCTCCGATCGCACTGACAGCAGCCGATCGATCCGTCCTGACGTGATCGATCCCGACACATCCGATTACACCGGGACCGCATAAGCGGTTTCCGGCCGGAACCCTATTGCCCAAAGCCCGGGTCGAGACACTGGTTCAAGAGACCGGTGGGCTCACCTGCGCCCAACCGAAAGGAAGACCCATGCAACAGGACGTCATCATCATCGGCGGCAGCTATGCCGGCATGGCCGCCGCCCTCCAGCTTCTGCGTGCCCGCCGGCGCGTGGCTATCATCGACGAGGGCATTCGCCGCAACCGTTTCGCCAGCCACTCCCACGGCTTCCTAGGCCAGGACGGCATCGATCCCGGCGAGATTGCTGCAACCGCGCGGGCGCAGCTCTCCAGGTACCCCACGCTCACCTGGATCGACGGTCGCGCCGAAAAGGCCAGCGGCAAGCAGGATGCCTTCGTCGTCACGACCGCCGACGGCGCCTCCCTCGAAGGCCGGCGCCTGCTCTTTGCAACCGGCGTCAAGGACGGCCTGCCCGCGATCGAGGGGCTCACCGAACGCTGGGGCAAGAGCGCCTTCCATTGCCCCTATTGCCACGGCTACGAGCTGAACCAGGGCGAGATCGCCGTCATCGCCGCAAGCCCCATGTCGATCCACCAGGCGCAGCTCATTCCCGAATGGGGCAAGGTCACCTTCTTCGCCAACGGCGCCATCACTCTCGACGCCGAAGGCCGTGCCGATCTCGTCAGGCGCGGCGTAACCATCGACGAAACCCCGGTAGCAAGGCTCGAAGGCCATGCCGACGTGGTGCTGACGGATGGCCGCCGCCTGCCCTTCTCCGGCATTTTCGTCGCCACCCGCACGACGCCCGCAAGCGACATCGCCGAACGCTTCGGCTGCGAGATCGAGGAGACGCCGATGGGGCTGCAGATCCGGGCGACGCCTGCGAAGGAAACAACCATCCCCGGCGCCTATGCCTGCGGCGACGTCGGCCGCGTTCCCCACTCGGTCTCGCTCGCGGTCGGCGACGGCGCCTGGGCCGGCGCGCAACTGCACCGCTCGCTGGTGTTCGGATAGAAGGCCAGCGCAAGGCCGGCCCTCGGCGGCGGGACGGAGCGACCGAACGGACGCGACCGCTTTGCGCCGTTCGGCTTCCGGCCTTGCCAGATCGACGGCCTCTGTGCTTCGTTCGGTCCGAACGCGAGCGGGAGTTACCATCGATGCCAATTGCCCTCACCTGCTTTCAGGGTCGCGCCGGCGACCATAACGACCTTGGGATTCCCGGCGCGAAGTCGGTTGCCTCCGGCCTCGCCCGAAAACTCGGCCTCGAAGCCGTGGTGATCGGAGACCCGGAGCCGGCGCTGAACGGCCACTGGACGGTCGAGCTCGAAGCGGCGATGCCGACGCTCAAGCGCATGCAAGATCGATTCGAGACGGTTTACGCCGCGGGATCGGTTTCGCTGGCAGCAACGAGCCGCTGCGCAGTTTCGCTGGCAACGCTGCCTGCCGTCGCCAGGCACCACAAAGACGTGGTCGTCGTCTGGTTCGATGCCCATGGCGACCTGAACACGCCCGAGGTCAGCAGCACCGGCTACCTCGGCGGACTGGCGCTGTCGGGGCCCTGCGGCCTCTGGCAGTCCGGTCTTGGCGACGGGCTCTCCATCGGCAATGTCGTGCTGGTCGGCCAGCGCGACCTCGACCCGTTCGAGGCCGAGCTCATCGCGGCGAAGGGCATTCCGCATATCCGCCCCGGCCCCGACCTGCCGCAAAGGCTCGCCGAAGCCGTCGCCGGCAGACCGGTCTATATCCACCTTGATTGCGACGTGCTGAACCCCGGTATTGTCCCGACCGACTACCGGCATGACGACGGGCTGTCGCTCGATGACCTGCGTGCAGCCTGCGTGGCTCTAGCGAAGAACGAGGTCGTCGGGCTCGAAATCGCCGAGTTTCAAGACGTCTGGTCGGCGGGCGGCGATCCGGTTTCGCCCGAACCGCTGATCGACGCCTTGGAGCCGCTTCTCGAAAAGCTCAACCGCTGAGGCGGCGGCCGACGCGCCTCATTGCACAAAGCCCGTTTGGGCGTAGCATGAATGCCCCGCTTGCGTTCGGTATCGGCTGCGATGAAGCTCGGATCGGCCCTTCTCGCCTGCGCCTGCCTGCTTGGCGGAAACACCTCCGCCGAGCCGCTGAGCGTCGATCTCGAACTGGTGCTCGCCGTCGACGTCTCCTATTCCATGGAACTCGACGAGCAGCGGCTGCAGCGGCAGGGTTATGTCGCGGCCTTTCTTCAGCCCGCACTGATCGAGGCGATCGAGAACGGCCCCTTCGGCCGCATCGCCGTCACCTATGTCGAATGGGGCGGCTCGGCAGTGCAGGTCACGCCCTGGACCCTGATCGACGGTCGCAGCACGGCGGCGCAATATTCCGAGTTGCTGCGGCGACAGCCGATCCGGCGGATCGCCTTCACCTCGATCTCCAACACGCTGGCCTTCACCCGACGGCTGTTCGACTACAGCCCCTTTGCGGGCAGCCGCCGCGTCATCGATATCTCAGGCGACGGTCCCAACAATTCCGGCGTCCCCGCTCCCGTCGCCCGCAACTCCACCGTCGCCCGCGGCATCACGATCGACGGCCTCCCGATCATGCTGAAGACGCATGTGGCCTTCGACTCCGCCGCGATCCCCGATCTCGACGCCTATTACCGCGAATGCGTGATCGGTGGCGACGGCGCCTTTCTGGTGAAGGTGACGGATAGCGGCGCGTTTGCGAGCGCCATTCTGCGCAAGCTGGTCACCGAGATCTCCGGCCTGGAGATAAGCCGCCTGTCCCCCGCCATGGTGCACCGCGCGCAGGTCACACAGGGCTACAATTGCTTCATCGGCGAGGAGATGCAGGAGCGCATGATCGGGAAGTAGGTCCGAAGTCACGCCGTGCGCATCAGGGCCGGCCTCAGGGCCGGCCTTTGTCGACATCCTCTCGTACCAAGACGCAGCGTTGCAGGCGCGCCGCTTCAGCCGGCCGCCGGGATCTCTATCCACAACAGCGGCAGGGCAAAGTGTTGACTTAGAAATTCCAGCAGCATGAAACGGTTCATCGCCCGGTGTGCGCAACAGACCAGAGCAATTCCAGGAAGCGTGTGAAACGGTTTTCCGTCCAGAATTGCATAATTTCAAAGACTTCGGTCACTTCAGTGTTTCGATGAAACAATGAATGATCCAAAGACACTGACACGAAAGCAGACCATGCCTCACTACCTGACCGAACTTTACAGCGCCAAGCCGGCGTGGCTCGCCCTCTCCCGGCAGGGCCGCCAGCAGTTCTTCACCGCGATCGGTTCCGCCATGCCGGCGCTGTCGGCGCTCGGCGTCGAGCTCATCACCTTCGGCAAGGTCGACCAGTCGAAGCTGCATGCGGCATCGCAGACCTTCTTCGCGGTCTGGCGCTGCCCGGATGCGACGGCGCTCGAGGCGCTTGTTTCCGGCATCGCCCAATCGGGCTGGCACGAATATTTCGACACGATCAATGCCGGCGGCAAAGGCACCGATTTCGCCGGCCACCTCGCGGAGCTCGGCGCGGCCGCCTGAGCGGCCGATGCTGTCCCGGACCCTCAAGTCACGATCGGCTTGAGGGGGCTGTAGAACACGGGGCGTTCTGCCAGAGGCGACGGGCGCGACGCTCACCGCGTCTCGCAATGCCGGATTGCGGGGCGGCCTTCTACTTGACCTCGACCGTCACCGCTTCCAGCTTGCCGTCGAAGGCAAAGGGCGTGGCATAATCGTAGGTCACCGGTGTCCCTGTATCACTGCCGATGTCCTGGTTCTCAGACAGCGAGTACTTGAAGGGTGTCGTTTTCTCGATGTGGCCCTTGCCCACTTCCCTGCCGTCGACCGTGAGCGTTACCGTGCCGCCTTTGCCGAAGTCCTTGCCCCCTTCATAGGCAAAGTCCATCTTCAGTTCCCGCTCGCCGGCCGCGATCGGTGCCTCGCTGCCGATGGAGTAACGTTCGAGGTCAAGGAAGTTGTGCACCGCCAGAAGCTTTCCTTCCTTGAGATAGAAGGCCCAGCCGCCTGTGTTGCCGCCTTGCGTGAAGATCACGCCATTGGCCTTGTTGCCGATATTGGCCTTGGCGGTCACGGAGAAGGACTTGTTCTTGAGGTCCGGTGCCGAGGCCTCCGGCAACCCGGCCAGAGCGACGGGATAGACGTATTTCGTCCGGCCGGCGGCGAGATTTGGCTTGCCGGTCATTTCGGCGCTGAAGCGCTCGGCACCGCGCCAGTCCAGCGGCAGCGCCTTGTTGATCGATGCCTGCGCCCACCAGAGAGCGGTCAATTCCGCGAGCTTGTCGGGGTGCTCTGCTGCGACGTTCTTGGACTGGGTGAAGTCCTCGTCAAGGTTGTAGAGTTCCCATTTGGCCGTCATCGGATCGAACTCGCCGCGTTCCGGCTGCCAGGGCTCGAAGGCAAGCGACGCCGCCCACCAGCCGTCCTTGTACATGCCCCGGTTTGCAAAGAGCTCGAAGTACTGGCTGGTGCGGAACTCCTTGGCGTTGCCATCGTCGAGAACCGGCAGGAAGCTTCTGCCCTGGATCGGCGTTTGCGGCGTGCCGTTGACGCTGCGCGGCTCGGCAACCCCGGCGGCAGCAAGGATCGTCGGCGCAACGTCGATCACGTGGGTGAACTGGGTCCGCGTCTGGCCCTTGTTATGGATTTTCGCCGGCCATTTGACGATCATCGGATTTCGCACGCCGCCGAGATGGCTCGCGACCTGCTTCGTCCATTGGAACGGCGTGTCCATCGCGTGCGCCCAACCGGCCGGGAAGTGGTTGAAGTGCATTTCCGTGCCGATCTCGTCGATGCGAGGCAGCATCTGGTCGTAGGTCATCAGATAGGCGTTGAAGAACGCGTTCTCGTTCAACGTTCCGTCGAAGCCGCCCTCCGCCGAGGCTCCGTTGTCGCCGACGATGTAGATGATCATCGTATTGTCGGCGTCGGGAAGTTTCGCCACGTAGTCGAGAACCCGTCCGACCTCCTCGTCGACCTGATAGCCATAGGCCGCAAAGACTTCCATCATGCGCGTGTAGAGACGTTTCTGGCTGTCGTTCAGCGTGTCCCAGGCCG
The DNA here is from genome assembly GCF_002007205.1 of Ensifer adhaerens. Lineage (GTDB taxonomy): Bacteria > Pseudomonadota > Alphaproteobacteria > Rhizobiales > Rhizobiaceae > Ensifer > Ensifer adhaerens_D. Next base: position 374,161 of record NZ_LAZS01000005.1, on the reverse strand, counting down.
GCAGGCTGGCGGGACGCTCGGTCAGCACCGCATCTTGTGGAACGATGCCCTTTTCCTTCTGCCGCTCGAACGTCTGTTGCCGGTAGGCGTCCCAGCCCATGTCGAACTGGCCCTTGAATTTGTCGATGAGGTTCTTCGGCGCCTGATGCGGGGCGTGCGTTGCCGCCGGCGCGAAATACATGAACCATGGCTTGTCGGGCTGCACGGCTTCCACGGTATCAAGCCAGCCGATGGCGTGGTCGGCGAGATCGACGCTCAGGTAGTAGTCGGCCCCCGTCGGCGTCCCGAGTGCCGTCTGGTTCTGGTAGAGATAGGGTCTCAACTGGTTGGTATCACCCGCCATGAAGCCATAGAAGAAATCGAACCCAAGCCCGTTCGGCCAATGATCGAAGGGGCCCATCGGGCTCGTTTCATAGATCGGCGTATTGTGATTCTTGCCGATCCAGGACGTGACGTAGCCGTTCTGGCGCAGGATCTCGCCGACGGTGGCGGTGTCCTTGGGGATGACGCCCGTATAGCCGTCATAGCCGGTGGCGAGCTCGGTAATGACGCCCGTGCCGGCGACCTGGTGATTGCGGCCGGTCAACAGCGCGGCGCGCGAAGGCGAGCAGAGCGCAGTCGTATGAAAACGCGTGAAGAGCACGCCGTCTTTGGCGAGCCCCTCCATATGCGGCGCGGGAACACCGCCGCCCGTGACCGAGAATTGGCCGAAGCCGACATCGTCCAACAAGATCAGCAGGACATTCGGCGCGCCATCCGGAGCCTTGATCGGCGCCGGAAACAGTGCGGGATCGGAATCCTTGTAGGTCGTGCCGACATTGCCTTGGAACTTGTGTTCGGCATAAGGCAAGACCACCTGCCCGGAAGCGCTCGCCGCAACGGTATCAGCCGCTTGCACTGCAAACGGGAAAGAAACCGCCAGCGTGGCGAACAAGGCTGCGTATCGACTGGGTACTCGAAAACTCATGGCGCATACCCTTTCTCTTCGTCGCATCGATTTGCTTCAATGTCCGGCATTCTCTGCTGTGCAGCGGACGGGCAACGGCGCGCCGTCCGGCCGGAACGGGCCTACGGTCACTGCGGCGGTGCGGCGCCTGAAAATCCCTGCCGCGTCCACTGATAGACCGACGTGTCCGTGCGGAAGTTGCCGACCCTGGCTGAAGCGAGGTCAAGGATGTTGACGATGATCGCCGTCCAGACGAGCGTCAGCAGCACGATCAGCAAGCGCACCGGCCGGCCCTTGAGGCCGAACTGGTAGCCGAGCGCGCCCATGCTCAACACCATGACGCCGATGAGCAGCCAGAAGATCTGCCATGGCAGGCGAATGCCGAGCGCGTAGCGTTCGGCCGTGCTCGCGTCGAAGGTCTCGTTGACCGCCGACATCAGCGATGCCGAGACGGGGTCCGGGTCCTGCTGGACGATCGTCGTCACGCGCTGCCAGATCTGCTGCTGCAGGGCAGACGTGTCGTCATTGGCCTTGGCGAGCGCATCGCTGTTGCGGCCGGCGCGCACGAAGTCCTCGCGCGCCTTGGTGTAATCTTCCAGCAGCTTGGCGATATCGAGCGCTTCCGGCGTGCCAATCGCCTTGGCACGCAGCCAGGCGGTGCCGATGGCGTTGGCTTCGGCCAGTGTGCCCTGCCGGCGCTCGGTGAAGCGCGTGGTCGAAAAGGAAAGGGTGAGCGCCAGCACGAAGGCGAGCAGCCCCAGCATGCCGGCAACGACGATGCCGACATTCTCCGTCTGGCCGCCGGCCCTCTCCTTGCTGCGCACACCGAAACGATAACCGATTTCGTGCGCGGCGAGCTGGCCGACCAGGAGAACGAACGCAAAGGCTAGGATGCTGACTTCAGCGAGCGAAACGAGAAAATCCATCAAAACTCCCCTGTCCCGTCAGATCGCTCACTTGCCGAGCCCGATGTTCTTCGGCGGATATTTCTGGAAGGTCGCCGCATGTGCCTTCGCCTCGGCAACCATCGATGCGAGAAAGGCATTCATGCGGTGGCCGACCGGGTATTCTTCCTTCGGATCGATGTAGAGGTTGAACAGCCACGGCGCGAGGCCGACGTCGCTGACCGTCGTCATGTCGATGTTCAGCCACTGCGCCTTGGTTTCCACGATCTTGAAGTGGATCTTGTACTCGTACATGCGCAAGGCCATCAGGTCGCCTTCGTTCCAGACGAAGACCTTCTCGCGGTTGGAGCGGCCGTCGTCGGCAAGCAGGAACGAGGTCTGGTCGATGCCGTCGATGTAACGGTCGGTCGGCACCTTGTCCCTGATGCCGGCAAGGCTCAGCGACGTGTTGAAGAGGTCCATCAGGTCGAAGAGTTCGTCGCTTTCGCGGCCGGGCTTGATCATGCCCTTCCAGTAGGCGATCGCCGGGATGCGGATGCCGCCCTCCCAGGCCGATCCCTTGGCGCCGCGAAACGGCGTGTAGCCGCTGTCAGGCCAGCTATCGAGCTGCGGGCCGTTGTCGGAGGTGACGAAGATGAAGGTGTTGTCGAGCACGCCGGCCTGATCGAGCGCGTCGACGATCTCGCCAATATAGGCATCCACCTCCACCACATCGTCCTTGTAGGGGTACTTGCTGCCGCTCTTGCCTTCGAAGGCCTTGGAGGCGAAATTGTCGGCGTGCACCTTCATGAAGCAGTGCTCGAGGAAGAACGGCGCCGTTCCCGACGCAAGCTCCTTGATCTTCTTCACCGTGAATTCCTTGAGCATCCGGTCGCCTTCGGCCATCTTCTCGATGCTGTCGATCTGCTCGACTTGCTTGACCGGCCCGCCCTTTGCCGCCTGCACCAGCGCCGTGCCCGACCCGGTCTTCTTCAGCATCGCCAGCCGCTCGGGGTTGAGCACCAGATCGGGGTAACGCCGCTTGTCCACGGCCTGGGTGATTTCCTTCTCGGCCTCGTAGAAGCCGTAGAACTCGTCAAACCCGACCTCGTGCGGCCGCATGCCTTCGCTTTCGCCCACATGCCATTTGCCCGAGAGCACGGTCTTGTACCCTGCCCCGCCAAGCAGCGTCGGCAGTGAAGTCTCGTCGGCCCAGGGGTTCCTGGTGATCTTGTCGCCGGCAAGAATGGGCCGCGTAAGGCCGGTGCGAACAGGCAGCCGGCCTGTCAGGATCGCCGAGCGTGTCGGCGTGCAGGTGGGTTGCGAATAGGCAGAGGTGAGCCTCAGGCCCTCGCGCGCCAACCTGTCCATGTTGGGTGTCGCAGCGCCGATCGCCGCTCCACCACCATAGGCGCCGGGATCGCCATAGCCCATGTCGTCGACCACGAGCCAGACGATGTTCGGCCTCTTGCCCAGCCTGGCATAAAGCGTATCGAGCTTCTGTTGCGCCGCGGACTGTTGGTCGGCATGCGCCAGCGCCGGCTCCTGAGCCTCGCTCGTGCGCACGGCCTGGGTCATCACCGATTGCGCCGGCGCCACCGTCGGCAACGCCGCCAGGATCGCCGTGTGTACGGCAAGGGCACGCAGACTCCGCAGGCACATCATACGCTCCTTTTTGCGACCGAACGCAAGGGATGCCTCAAGGGGATGCCGCCCGGACCTTCACCTGCGGCAAGAGGTGGCGGCCTTTTGCAGGCCGCCGGTACCTTGCGTCCCGCCGCCAGCGATCGGCCGGCGGCGGGGCTTTCAGCTTTTATCGCGGAGCCAGACTTTCCAGTTCGCCGAGCCGCTTCATCGCGGCCTGCTGCGCCAGCCAACCGTAGTTGATGCCGCTGGCATTCAGCGTGCTGCCGGCCTGGTACGGATAATCGTTGAAGTCCTGGAAGAACTCCTTGATCTTGCCCTGGATCGGCACCAGCAGCCACATGTTGCGCGCCAGGAACTCGATCGCTCCGCCGCCATCCTCCATGCCGCGCTCATAAGGGTCCATGCGCAGGTTGGCGATGACGGCCCAGCTCGGCACCTCACGGGTGGCCGTCGCGATGTTGCCGTGGCTCGCCTGGGCGAAGCTCAGCTTCCAGTCGTTCCAGCGGATAGCGTTGAGGTTGCCGCCCTGGTCGAAGTAGTAGACCGAGTCACGCGGCGGCTCCTTCGCCTCGCCCTTCAACAGCCCCGTCAGATCGTAGCCGTCGAGATGCACCTTGAAGGTCTTCGACGTGCCCTTGAAGCCCTTCTTCATCTCTTCCTTGACGTCGGCGATGCCGGCGGCGGTCGCAAAGGTCGGCAGCCAGTCCATCAGCGTCACCGGGTCGTTGATCTGCGAGCCCGGCTTCACCACGCCCGGCCAGCGCACCATCATCGGAATGCGGAAGCCGCCCTCCCAGGTGGTGCCTTTTTCGCCGTGGAACATCGTCTGCGCGCCATCCGGCCACAGCGCCAGTTCGGCACCGTTGTCAGTGGTGTAGAGCACGATGGTGTTCTCGGCGATGCCGAGATCGTCGAGCTGTTTCAGGAGCTGGCCGACGTGGCCGTCATGCTCCACCATGCCGTCGGCATGGATGCCCTTGCCGGTCTTGCCGAGCGAGTCCGGCTTCAGGTGTGTGAAGACATGCATGCGCGTCGAGTTGAACCAGCAGAAGAACGGCTTGTCGGCCTTCACCTGCCGGTCGATGTAATCCTTGGCCGCCGTCAGGAATTCCTCGTCGATCGTTTCCATTCGCTTGGTGTTGAGCGCGCCGGTATCCTCGATCTTGCCGTCGGCGCTCGACTTGATGACGCCGCGCGGGCCGAACTTCTTCTTGAACTCCGGATCCTTCGGATAGAAATAGCCCTCCGGCTCTTCCTCGGCATTCAAGTGATAGAGGTTGCCGAAGAATTCGTCGAAGCCGTGCGCGGTCGGCAGGTGCTCGTCGCGGTCGCCGAGGTGGTTCTTGCCGAACTGGCCGGTCGAATAACCCTTGGTCTTCAACACGTCGGCGATGGTCGGCATCCAGTCCTGGATGCCATGCGGGTCGCCGGGCATGCCGATGGTGAGAAGCCCCGTGCGGAACGGCTCCTGCCCGAGGATAAAGGAGGCGCGGCCCGCCGTGCAGCTGTTCTGGCCGTAGCTGTCGGTGAAGATCGCGCCTTCGGCTGCGATCCGGTCGATGTTGGGCGTGCGATAGCCCATCAGCCCCATCGTATAGGCGCTGATCTGCGGAATGCCGATGTCGTCGCCGAAGATCACGAGAATGTTCGGCGGCTTGCCGCTCGAGGAGGTGGATTGCTGGGCCTTGGCCGGGCTCACCGAAGCGCCGGATGCCACCAGCGACGCGGCCGCGAAAATCGTTCCGCTGAGGAGGAGGTCACGGCGGCTGACGTCCGTTACCCCATTCTCGGCCATCGCGGAGGTGGCCTTGCTGTCATCACGCATGCTCATCGTACTCTCCCTGTTAAGGCGATCGGAAACGCACTGCTCAATTAGGACCGTGTGGATGATGCCGCTCAGAGGGGACCTGTCCAAGTACGTAACAGTTACGATGAGCCGGTCTGCAACCGTTTCCGCCTTGTGCGTTACGGACAATCGGTTGCCAGGCGGGGTAGAAAATTCGCCGAGCCGGTCCGGCTGCGGCCCTGACAGATTGCCGCAACCGGGCCTTCGGCCTTTGGCGCAGCATCGCCACGTGCCTATATGCAGGGCGCCAAAGGCAAGCGCCACGGCCAAGGGCGCCAGAGAGAAGGGCATTGAGATGGACGACAACGACCTGCAGGGCCGCGCCGCTCATGTCGCCGCGATCCGCGAACGGGCGGAAGCGGAGATGAAGGCGATCGGCATCGACGACGCCTTCATCGGCCGGCTGGTCGATACGTTCTATGCCCGCGTGCTTGCCCATCCCGAGCTCGGCCCCGTCTTCGACGCGAGGCTTTCAGGCCGCTGGCCGGAGCACATGGACAAGATGAAGAGCTTCTGGTCGGCCGTCGCCTTTCGCAACGGCAGCTATGGCGGGAAGCCGGTGCAGGCCCATGTCGGCGTCGCCAACATGACGCCCGATCTCTTCCCGAAATGGCTGGCGCTGTTTTCGACGACGCTCGACGACATCGCCCCGAACGGAGAGGCCAAGGCCTGGTTCATGGCAACGGCCGAACGCATCGCCCGCAGCCTGACGCTCTCGCTCTTCTACAATCCGGCACTCGACGATCCGGCGCTGAAGCGGGGCTAATCCCGGCCGCCGTCACGCCATCGACGCTTGTCCCCCCGCCGACACCCGCGTCACTTCCGCGCCGCCTGAGAGGCGACCGCAACCGAGGCAAGGATGATCAGCGTACCCGCCGCCTGCCACGGCGTCACCTCTTCGCCGAGGAACAGTGCTGCCCCGCCGATGCCGAAAACCGGCGTCAGCGTCAGGAACAGGGCGGCCGTGCTTGCCGCCAGGCGCTTGAGCCCGACCAGATAGAGCCAGAAGGCAAGCGCGTATTGCACGATGCCCGAGACAAGCGCCAGCGCCAGCATGCCCGCATCCGCCTTGCCAAGATCCGCCGCGATCGCTTCCGGCGACCAGGCGAGCAGGAAGGCCACGGCAAAGACCAGCCCGACCGTTTGCTGCAGCGCCGCCAGCGCCAGCGGCTCGATCTTGGCGACGAGCCGGCTGCTCGCGACCACGTAGAGCGCCGCAAACAGCGTGCCGAGGATGACGAGGACGTCGCCGAGCGGGCTCTGGCCGCTGCCGGCGCCGTGCGCGCCCGTCACCATGGCGACACCCGCCATCGCCGCAAGGATCGCCGCGACGGTCGCAGGCCTCACCTTTTCGCGAAACAGCAGCCAGGCGAGCACTGCGATCAGCAGCGGTTCGGTCGTCGCGATCAGCGAGGCATTGCCGGCCGTCGTCAACAACAGGCCGAAGGTGCCGAACACATAGGCGAGCCCCGGTTCGAGCACGCCGCTCAAGCCCGCCAGCCGCGTGGCGCGGTCAAAGCGGATCCCCTGCCCGGTGATGCCGACCGCGCTCCAGAGAAAGGCGACGCTGGCGCCGAGCTGCAGGCAGACCAGCACCGGCGGCGGGAAGGCCGAAAGGGCGCCCTTGGACATGACGGTGGCAAAGCCCCAGCAGGCAGCGGAAAGCACCATGGCGGTGACCGCGGCGCCAAGCGCGATCGGCCTGCCGACTGCCGCTGTCTCCGCCTGCCCGGTCATGACTTCGCCTCCTGAAGCACCGCGACGCGCTCGACCGGGCAGGTGTCCGGCGTGCAGACGGTCTCGTCGCAAAGCCGGCAGATATGGTCGGCACTCTCCCGGTCCCGCGTGAGTGCTGCGAGCATGCGTTCGACCATCGGCTCGAGATCGACCTGCTGCCAGGGGTCGAGCGCCGCCGTCGCCGTCTCGACGGCGCGCTGACGGGCGGCAAGAATTTTCTCGCGCAGCGACGCACCCGCCGGCGTCAGCGTAAGCTCGACCTGACGCTTGTCCCTGGCGCGTCCGCGCTCGATGAGCCCTTGGCTCACCAGCCGCCCGACCGAGCGCACGGCGGCCGACTGGGTAAATCCGATGATCGGCGCCAGCGCACCGACGGACATTCCCGGGTGATAGCCGACCGTAATCAGCGCCGCGGCGTCGCTCTGGAGAACGCCGGTGCTTTCGCAGGCGCGGCCTTGAGCGTCGGCAAGAGCCGTCCCGAGGGCCGCAACCAGATTGATGAAACGAGACGAAGTCATATTAAATGAATGACTCATTCATATGTCTATTCCAAGGCAGGTCCTGATGCCGGAGCGGTAGAAGGTTCGGGCCGTGAAGGCGACCGCAGCGCCTTCCGGTCGTGCCGTTTCGCGGCGGGAAAGCTGGAAGGCCGTCAGAGAGAGCGGCCCGCCATCAGGATATCCTCGGCCTCCTCGCGCGACATCGCAAAGATGCGCTTGCCGAGTTCGAAGCTGAATCCACCCCTTGCGAAGGCGGAAAGCTCCTTCGTCGTTCGCTTCTCGTCGAGATCCGCCTTGCGGAACGGGCCGAAAGCACGCTTTCGCGCCAGCACGACGGCCGCAAAGAGATCGTCGGCTTCGGCGACGGCTGCAGCGACGGCGTCCCTGGCGACGCCCTTCTCCGACAGTTTCTGCGCGATCGCCCGCTTCGACTTGCCGCCGCGCATGGCCGAGCGGGTCTTGATCTCGGCATAGGCCTGATCGTTGAGCGCGCCATTGTCATAGGCAAAGGTCACGGCGGCAGCCGCCAGCAGTTCCACCTGGGCGACGCCGATATCCTCGAACTTCTCGCGCGCCTTGCGCGAAATGGCGTCGAAGAGCTGCTTTTCCGTCAGCATCTGCCGCCCGAGCCGATAGGCGGCCGAATTGCGCGCCCAGGCATACATGCGCGGCGTCGGCTGGTCCCTTTGCTCGGTCTCGTCTTCCAGGTCCAATTCCGTTCCATCTCCCGGCGCGAACCCGATGTAGGAACGGCGCATCGACGGGCAGACTTGATCCGACTCTGCCAGGCAAGGCAATCGCAGCGGCAGGCGCCAAGCCCGGTTTTCCCGGTTTTGTTCCGCGGCCCCGAGCCGACGGCCCGTCGTGGCGGCGTCAGTCGGCCGAGTCGGCAACCGGTTCCGTCTTCGCCCGGCCGACCTCTGCCAGCATCCAGTCGCGAAAGGCGAGGATCCGCGGGTCCTGGCTTGCGCTTTCGGGATAGACCAGGTGATAGGCATAGTCGCCGCCAAGGCTGACGCCGATGTCGAACAGCCGCACCAGCCGCCCCTCCGCCAGTTCGTTCTTGATCATCGCGAGGTCGACGAGCCCGACCGCGCCGCCGTTGATCACCGCCTCCACCACATGGCTCGTGTCGGTAAAGGCGACGCAGCGGCTGTCGTCGAAATCGTCGATGCCGGCAGCCGCCATCCACATGCGCCAGTTCGGCCAGAGCATGCCTTCGGTGTAGCACTCGACATGGCAGAGCGTGTGATGGAACAGCGCATGCGGGCTCTTGGGCTCGCCGCCGGCCGATATCAGCTTCGGGCTGCACACCGGCGCGATCACCGCTTCGAACAGGCGCTCCGCGCTCAGTTGAGGATACCGGCCCGAGCCGAAGCGAATGGCAAGATCGACATCGTCGGTATCGAGATCCCTCACCTCGTCGTTGATGTCGAATGTCAGCTCGATCGCCGGATGGGCGGCGCGAAACTGCGACAGCCGCGGCAGGAGCCAGTTGGTGGCAAAACGCGGGGTCAAGGACACGCGCAGCTCCCGGGCGCCGCGCGCCATCCTGCGGGCGCGGCCGACGGCACCCTGAAGCGCCTCCAGCGCCTGGACCGTTGCCTCGAACACGACGGCGCCCGCCGGCGTCAGCTGGATGCTGCGGCTGCTGCGCGCAAACAGCACGAGGCCGAGTTGGTCCTCGATTTCCTTGATCTGGTAGCTCACCGCCGCCGGCGTCAGCCCCACCTCGTCAGCGGCGCGGGTGAAATTGAGGTGGCGGCCGGCGGCCTCGAATGTCCGCAGCGCACGCGTTCCTGGCAGTGTTCGGCTCATGGATCTTCAAGCCCAGTTTAATGATCCATCGAGAAGTACTTGTTTTTCAAAGATCGATCAATCGGGAATGATCGAGCCATTGATGATCCGGGTCATCGCAACCGCGGAAATCCGCGTGGCGATGCCCCCAATCCATGGAGTGAACATAGATGTCAGTTGGCTTGACCCCGAGCGACGAGCGCACCGTTGGTGCCCCGTCGATCGACCGTGGCGATGCGCTGAGATGGCCGCCGCGCCTTTGGGTGGCGCTCTTCATCTTCAGCGGGGTGATCCTGCTCGATGGCCTCGACATGTCGATGATCGCCGTGGCGATCCCCGAAATCCAGGCGGAATTCGGCATCAGCGCCGCCACCGCGCAATGGCTGGTCAGCGCCTATATCCTCGCCTTCGGCGGCTTCCTGCTCCTCGGCGGACGTTGTGCGGATCTTTTCGGCCGCAGGCGCGTGCTTGTGGCCGGTCTCGGCGTCTTTGCCGTCGTCTCGCTGTTCGGCATGGTCACCAACGATCCCGTGCTTCTGATCGTCTCGCGCTTCATCAAGGGCATGACGGCGGGCTTTACCGGGCCGGCCGCCATGTCGCTGCTCACCACCACCTTCCCCGAAGGCCCGCACCGCAACAAGGCCTTCGGCATCTTCAACCTCTTCGAGGCCTCGGGCTACTCCTCCGGCCTCATCGTCGGCGGCCTGCTTGCGGCGCTCGACTGGCGCTACATCTTCGTGTTGCCGGCGCCGATCGCCGTGCTCCTGATGATCGCCGCGCTGCGTTTCCTGCCGAAGGACCCGCCGCGCACGGAACGCCTCAGGCCCGATATCGCCGGTGCCGTCACCCTCGTCGCCGGCACGCTGCTCTTCGTCTTCACCATCGCCTCGACCGCTGATGTCGGCTGGATGTCGCTGCGCACGATCGGCGGTTTTGCGCTCTCGGCCCTCTTCCTCGTCGCTTTCGTGGCGATCGAGCGCCGTGTGAAAGAGCCGCTGATCCGGCTCGGCATCTTCCGCAACAGAAGCCTGGTGGCCGCCAATGTCAGCGCCGCCCTGCTCTATGGCGGTGCCATGGGCTTCCAGTTCCTCATCGCGCTCTACCTGCAGAACCTCAACGGCTGGACGCCGCTGCACATGGCGCTCGTCCTGCTTCCGGCCGGCCTCATGGTCGTCATCCTCGGGCCGAAGCTCGGTGCGCTGATGAACCGTTTCGGCGTCAACCGTGTGCTGATGGTCGGCCTTGTCGCCTTCGTGCCCTGCTATCTCCTGATGCTGCGGATCGGCCCGACGCCCGACCTGTGGACGGTGCTGCTGCCGGCCGCCCTGCTCTGGGGCATCGGCTTTGCGCTCAGCATCTCCGCCCTGATGGTCACCGGCACCAATGGCGTGGCGGACGAGGAACAGGGGCTTGCCGCCGGCCTGCTCAACAGTTCGCTACAGGTGGGCGGCGCCTGCGGCCTTGCGGTCGTCACCGCCACGATCATGCCCGGCACGACGCTTTCAATGCTCTATCCCGGCGTCTTCGTCATCCTCGCCTTCGCCGTCCTGACCCTGCTTGCACAGTTGCTCAACCGGCGCGGCTGAAGCGTATCGGCAGACGGACACGGGCCGGTCGCGAGGATTACCCCGGCGACCGGCCCCTTCCCGTTCCTACTCGAACTTCTCGGTGCTGTCGGCCTTGCCCTTCACCCAGTAACCGGAAGCCTTCAGCCAGGTGAGCGGCAGGCCGCGCTCCTCGACGAAATGGGTGCGGATCGCCCGCGTCACCGCCGCTTCGGCCGCGATCCAGACGAAGGTGCCGGGTTCGAGCGGAACTTCGCGCACACGCGACAGCAACGCCGAAGGGTCGTTCGCTTTCTCAAGCGGGCGATAGGCCCAACGGGTGGTGAGCGCCGCTTCACTGCGGAAGGCCTGCCGCTCGTCCGGCCCGGTGACGACGGCGATCGCGGTGATCTGATGCCCCGCCGGCGTTTCCTCGATCCGCCGCCCGATCGCCGGCAGCGCCGTCTCGTCGCCGATCAGCAGCCATCGCGTGAAATCTCCAGACACGACCGCCGAACCGCGCGGCCCGCCGATCTCGAGCTTGTCCCCCACGGAGGCCTTCATCGCCCAAGCGGTCACGGGGCCTGCCTCGTGCAACGCGAAATCGAGCGCCAGCATGCGGGCGTCGGTGTCGTAGCGCCGTGGCGTATAGTCCCGGTGCTCGACGGCACCGTCGGCGCCGGGCACGAAGATCTTGATGTGGTCGTCCGCCCCGAGGCTGACGAAGTCGGTGAGATCCTCGCCGGAAAGCGTGATCCGGAGCATGCCCGGCGTCACCCGTTCGATGCCGGAAACGACGAGCGAGCGGCGCTTCAGCTCGTGGCGAACACGCTCGATGCGCGGCGTCGGGAGATGGGAATAGTTGGGAGAATTGTCCATTTGCATCCTTTGGAGGGCCTTGAAAGCTCGATCCGCAGGACACAGTCGCGCAGATCGAAGCCGCTTCTGGCCGTTCGATCATACGCGTTGAGTGACGTTAACGCTTACGTGGCCGGGAGTGCCCCGGTCATGTCACGTTCTAACTATCGGAAGGCCCCGCTTCGATCAATGCGTCATCTTGACTAAAACACGAAGGTTTTACCAGCCAAAAGAAAAACGCGCCCGCCGGAGCGAGCGCGTTTCCCGAAATGAGGAAGGTCTGACGAAGCCTTACGCTGCCAGCGCTGCCGCTTCGCCGCGCACGAGGTCGCCGAGCCGGCGGATGCCCTCGTCGATCATCTGGTCGTTGGCGCAGGAGAAGGAGACGCGCAACGTGTTTTCGCCCGAGCCATCGGCAAAGAAGGCGCGGCCGGGAACGAAGGCGACCTTGGCGGTCTCGATCGATTTTGCCAGCAGTGCAGCACCATCCATGCCCTTCGGCAGCGTCACCCAGACGAACATGCCGCCTTCCGGCTTCGTCCAGGACACGCCTGCGGGCATATATTTTTCAAGCGCTGCGAGCATGGCGTTGCGGCGCTGCTTGTAGACCCGGTGGATCTTCGCCACCTGCTCATCGAAGCCGCGCTCGGCAACGGTGCAGATCGCCATCTGGTTGATGGTCGAGGAATGCAGATCGGCCGCCTGCTTCAAGAGCACGAGCTTGCGGATCACCTTTTCCGAGGCGCAGACCCAGCCGACGCGAAGGCCGGGCGCGAGCGTCTTCGAGAACGAGCCGCAATAGATGGTGCGGGTGTTGTTGATGTCGCCCTTCTTGGCGATTTCGAGCGCCAGGATCGGCGGCACCGGCTCGCCGTCGTAGCGCAGCGATTGGTAGGCCGCATCTTCGATGACGGCAATATCGAGCTCTTCCGCCAGCGCCAGCACGCGTTCGCGCCCGGCCCGGTCGACGGTCTCGCCGGTCGGGTTGGCGAAATCGGCCGACAGATAGGCGAACTTGACGCGGCCGCCGGCTTCGGTTGCCGCCTGGCGATAGGCTTCCGGAGTGCGGTTGCCGTTGGGGTTCAGCTGGTCATAGGTCGGCTCATAGGCGTTGAACGCCTGCAGCGCGCCGAGATAGGTCGGCCAGGTGACAAGTGCGGTATCGTTCGGCGACAGGAACAGCTTGCCGATATAATCGAGGCCCTGCTGCGAACCGGATGTGATGAAGATGTTGTCGGCGCCGGCCGGGATGCCGATTTTTTCCATCTCCTTGGCGAGCCATTCGCGCAGCGGCTTGTAGCCTTCGCTCACCGAATACTGCAGCGCGGCGCTGACCGCCGGACCGGAGAAGATTTCCGCATAGGCGTCCTTGAATTCCGCATCCGGGAACAGCGCAGGATCAGGAATGCCGCCGGCAAAGGAGATGATGTCGGGGCGATCGAGCAGCTTCAAGAGTTCGCGGATTTCCGAGGCGCGCATCCGGCTCGAGCGCGTCGCGAAGATATGTTCCCAATCCAGCATGGGGTGTTTCCTCAGAGATTATATGCGGAAAGCGGTTCTCCGCTTCCTCCCGCTTCATTGAAGAGCGCCGTGCGTTCAGATGAACGCACAAAGGACGCTCTGGTATTTTCGTTCTAGAGCATCTTTCCGCTTCAAGCGATCACACTTGAAAACGGGATGCTCCTGACGGTGAAGCGACAGGACCACGGCGGCTAATTTATGTCAATATTATTGACCTAATTCCGTGCGTTTTTCGGGCTTTTCGAGCTCCTCACACGTTGCGTCCAGGACCTGACGTTACGTCAATCCGAGCCGAATGCCACGCGCCATCCGGCAAAGCAAGCCATTCGCGTAACTGTTACATCCTTGCCGCCTGCCACAAGCGGGCGCACAGTCGCGCGTCCACCGATTGTCTTTCATGACAGCGCCGCACGTCGACGCGGACGCGACCGGCTGCTGTAGCACTTTCATGTGCCGCATGGATTGCCCTCGGCCACGATCCCGATCGCACGAACCAAGCGGCACAAAGGTCTCGAACCCTCTGGCGATATGGAGCGACGTGCCATGAGCAAGCATCCGGTATGCGATCCCGAACAGACAGATCCTCAAAACGAAGCGCATTTGAGCGTCAGCCGCCGCGACCTGCTGCTCGGCGGCAGTGCGCTCGCCGCCGCAGCGCTTGCCGTTTCCGCCCCTGCGGTCCGCGCGCAGCAATCGACGGCACCGGCCTCAGGCGCCGGCGGCAAGCCGAACATCCTGATGATCATGGGCGACGATATCGGCTGGTTCAATCCGAGCATCTATCACCGCGGCATGATGGGCTATCGCACGCCGAACATCGACCGCATCGGCAACGAGGGGGCGCTCTTTACCGACTGGTACGGCGAGCAGAGCTGCACCGCCGGACGCGCCGCCTTCATCACCGGCCAGTCGCCGATCCGCACCGGCCTGACCAAGGTGGGCCTGCCCGGTGCCGATCTCGGCCTGCAGGCGGAAGATCCGACCGTTGCCGAATTCCTGAAGGCGCAGGGCTACGCCACCGGCCAGTTCGGCAAGAACCACCTCGGCGACAAGGACGAATTCCTGCCGACCGCGCACGGCTTCGACGAGTTCTTCGGTAACCTCTACCACCTCAATGCCGAGGAGGAGCCGGAAAACCCCGACTATCCGAAGAGCCCGGAGTTCCGCAAACGCTTCGGCCCACGCGGCGTCATCCATTCCTATGCCGACGGCCGCGTGGAAGACACCGGCCCGCTTTCGAAGAAGCGCATGGAAACGGTCGATGGCGAGTTCCTCGCGGCAGCGCTCGATTTCATCGACCGCCAGCACAACGCCCAGAAGCCCTGGTTCTGCTACTTCAACTCCACCCGCATGCACGTCAACACCCACCTGAAGGCGGAATCGGAGGGAAAGACCGGCAAGGGCGTCTATGCCGACGGCATGGTGGAACATGACGGCATGGTCGGCGATCTCCTGAAGAAGCTCGACGATCTCGGCCTCGTCGAAAACACCATCGTCATCTACACCACCGACAACGGCGCCGAGGTGATGACCTGGCCGGATGGCGGCAACACACCGTTCCGCGGCGAAAAGGCCACCAACTGGGAAGGCGGCTATCGGGTACCGACCTGCATCCGCTGGCCGGGCGTCATCAAGCCGAACACCGTCTACAACGACATGTTCTCGCACTACGACCTGATCCCGACCTTCTGCGCGGCAGCTGGCGAGCCCGACATCGTCGCCAAGTGCAAGGCCGGGTATCAGGCGGGCACCAAGACCTTCAAGGTGCATCTCGACGGCTACAATCTCATGCCCTTCTTCCGCGGCGAGGTGAAGGACGCGCCACGCCGCGAGTTCCTCTACTGGAACGACGATGGCGAGCTGGTCGCGGTGCGCTTCCAGGATTGGAAGGTCGTGTTCAAGGCGCAGGAAAGCACCGGCATCGGCGTCTGGCGCGACGCCTTCACGACGCTGCGCGCGCCGAAACTCTTCAACCTGCGCGCCGACCCGTTCGAGCGCGGCGATGAATCGATCGAATATGAAAAGTGGTTCTTCGACCGGGCCTTCGTCGTCGTTCCCTCGCAGGCGATCGTCGCGCAATGGCTCAAGAGCTTTGAGGAGTTCCCGATCCGCCAGAAGCCGGCGAGCTTCAACCTCGACGAGGTCATGGACAAGCTTTCGACCGGCGGCAAGCAATAGGCATGATGCCCCTTGCCGCTTCCGTCTCGCAGGGCAGCACCTGCGGGACGGCGTTTCATTGGCGCCGACGGGAGTGCGCGGTCGGCCTGACATCGCACCATGCGCGGGTTTTAGAGCGCCGTGCGTTCATACGAACGCACAAAGGACGCTCTAGCACTTTGATTCTAGAGCATCTTCCCGCCCGCAAGTGATTCCACTTGAAGGCAGGATGCTCTAGAACAGACCGGCCGCAGCACTTCCACGCTGTCCCCGCCGCCCTTCCATTTCGCAAAGCGGTGCTTGCAGGATCGGTTGGCTCCCATGGGATCCCTCAGCCCGCCTATGATCCAAAGGGGCAAATTGCGGGCAGTTGGGGCGAGGAGTAATATTCGGCCGTCAATTCGACCGGAGGGACTAGGCCATGAGCAGACTGTTTATCCTGTCGGCTGGCGCCACCCTGGCGCTGGCATCATCGGCGTTTGCGGCACCCGCAGCACCCGCAACGCAACCCCTCAAGATAGCCAAGGAGTGCAGCCAGTTCACCGGCGAAACGCCGAGCTTCTGCACCATCACGGAATCGAACCTCGAGGCGATCCCGGCTGGCACCAAGATCCTCTATTATGGGCCTGTGGTCGCCAATCCGCTGTTCTCCAGCAGCACCGCGGTCATTGCCGTCGGCAACGGCGACTCGGCCGTCGGATACTGCGTCGTCTACGACACGGCCAGCCCGCCGCTTGGAACCTGTGCCTTCCATGCCGGCAGCGGCACGCTTTCCGGTTTCCAGGCGATCGTGAAGGTCACGGTCGACGACAAGCAGATCTGGCACTGGGACGGAGGCTACGTGCTGGGCGCCACCCAGGCCTCCAAGTAAGACGTTAACCCGGCCACAACACGACGAGGCAGAGCCCGGCCCTTAGCCGCGCACGCTCTGCCCGTTGGGCAGGCAATGCGCGGTCCTCGCCATTGGCGGGGCGAGGAGCGCTTTATGGCCTGACCGCCGGCGCGCTCGCGTGACCTGAGAACAGGAGCCGGAAACCGAGCGCAAGCATGATGGCGCCGGTGAAGCGCTGCTGCCAGGCGAGCAGCCGCGGAAATCGGTAGAGCGCCTGCCCGACCGTGCCTGAGGCGAGCGCTACCGAACCGAGCGAGAGGATGCCGGCAAGCTTCTGCACGGTGCCGAGCACGGCAAGTTGCAGCCACACGGGGCCGGCAGCCGGGTCGACGAACTGCGGCAGGAAGGCGAACATGAAGAGCAGCGACTTCGGGTTCGTCAGGCTGTTGATCGTTCCCTCGCGAACCGCGCGCCAGTCGGAAACCTTGGTCGCCGCCAGCCCCTTCTTCGCGGCACCGGCGCCGAAGCTCGACCAGACCATGCGCGCGCCGAGATAGAGCATATAGGCCGCCCCCACCCATTGCAGCAGCATCAGCCCGGCGGGATAGGCCCTCAGCAGCGAGGCGACGCCGAGAACCAGCAGGCCCACCTGCACCAGGCCTGCGAAAAACACCATGCCGACGACGGTCAGCAGCGCCACCCGGCGCCCCTGGCCGATCCCGCGGGCGAGAACCAGCATCATGTCCGGACCGGGGGTGATTTCGAGAACGAAGAGAGCCGCAACGAAGGTCAGCAGGACGGGGAGTTCGGCCATCGGAGATTCCGGTTCAGGTCAGATTTAACACCCTTATCCGGAAGCGTCCGGCCTGTCGATCAGCCCGCTCTCTGGCAGCCCGCGATATTTTTCTCCGCCGGTCGTCATCTTCGTCTAGTCTGTCGCCAAACTCGGCAGGAGAACGTCGGCAGGAGGGAACGGTGAGCGGAAAAACGCTGCGTCTGCAGATCCCGCAATGGCAGGGCGGAACGCTGGAAGCCTATCACTTCGGCGCGCAACTGCTCGCCTTTCTGGCGCCGGCCGCATCCGGGCCGGTCGCAACCGTCGAGGTGCCGGAACCGGACGGCACGGCACTTCCCCTCGAAGACGGCATCGTCGCCCGCAGCGCCCTTCTGCGCCAGCTCGACGCGGCGCAAGCGATCCTGAAGGAGGAAGCGCCCGACAGCGTCGTCGTTCTCGGCGGCGACTGCGCCGTCGATCTTGCCCCCTTTGCCTATCTGAACGAGCGCTATGAGGGCGATCTTGCGGTGCTCTGGGTCGACGCCCATCCGGATATCAGGACACCGGGTGAGAGCACCCATGCGCATACCATGGTTCTCGCCCAACTGATGGGCGAAGGCGACGCGGATTTTACCGGGCGGGTGGCAAGGCCGATCAGGCCGGAAAGGGTGATGTATGCCGGCCTCTACGACATGTCGCCGGCCGAGCGCGCCACCGTCGACCGCCTGGGGCTCAATCTCGCGACGCCGTCCGAACTCATCGAAACCAGCAAGCCGGTCATCGACTGGCTGCGTTCGACCGGCGCACGGCACGTCGCCATTCACTTCGACCTCGATGTCATCGATCCCGCCGGGCTTCGCTCGCTCTATTTCTCGCGGCCGGACGCAGCACCCGGCGCTTTCGCCGGCATCCCGCAGGGCCGCATGACGATCGCCGAGGTCGTGCGCCTGTTGAATGACGTTGCCGCGGAAGCCGAAGTCGTCGGGCTCGGCATCACCGAACACCTGCCCTGGGACGCGATCGCCATTCGCAACATGCTGCGCGCACTGCCGCTGATCGGCGGGGAGACGTAACCGATGCGGAGCCGCCTGCCCCGGCCCCTGCCTGCAGCGCCGCGCGCCTTGTCAGCCGCGCAAAAAAAGCTGTAGCACTATGAATTCCTGCATGTTTTTCCTTTGCTCGGCCACGATTGGAGGAGACACGCGGTAGCGCACTTGCCTCTCCCGCCCGCGCCGCGCCCAGCACCGGCCACCGAGGAGCATTCATGCCAAATCCACACGACGAGACGCTCGCCTTTTATCGCGACAACGCCGCCACCTATGCCGGGCGTGAACGCAAGCCGCCGACCGAGCGCCTCGCCGCCTTCATCGACCGGTTGCCCCCGGGCGCCGCCGTGCTTGATCTCGGCTGCGGCGGCGGCCATGACAGCCTCATCCTTCTGGAGCATGGGCTCGACGTCACCGCTTGCGACGGCTCGGCGGAACTGGCGCGCGAGGCGGAAGCGCGGGTCGGCCGCAAGGTGGAAGTCGTCAGGTTCCAGGAAATCGACTGGCAGGCGCGTTTCGACGGCATCTGGGCCGAGGCCTCGCTTCTGCATGTCCCACGGGCGGAACTGGCCGATGTGCTCACCCGCATTCGCCAGGCGCTGAGGCCAGGCGGTTTCGTTCAGGCGAGCTTCAAGGCCGGAAGTTCGGAGGGCCACGACCGCTTCGGCCGCTACTTCAACTATCCATCAGCGGCGTGGCTGCGCGACTGCTTCGAAAAGGCGGGCTGGTCAAACGTCGAGATCAGCGAGGCCGATGGCGGTGGCTATGACGGCGAGCCGACGCGCTGGCTGCACGTGACCGCAATCCATGCCGGTTGAAGCGTGTCGCGCCCAGGCGCAGGCAGCCGATCCTTGCGATCGGAAAGGATCCCGCAACCCTTGCGCCGCCTCAGGCCTCGCGGCTGAAGTAACTCAAAATCAGAAGCGTGCAGATCGCCGCAACGATCAGGGCGTCGAAAAGTGCAAAATGCTCGAAGAATGAGAGCATGGCATTTCCTCCTTCCAACTAAACCTATGAGAGCACAGATTCCCTGAACTTGGAAGGGAAATCGGGAAATATACTATTTCCCCGGAACAACCGGGCAGGCCGTTATTTGCAATGCAATAATATTAATTTGCACTGCACAACGACAATTCTGTGCAAAATCATCGGCGACGATGCGTGGATTTTCGCGCAGTACAGCCGGCGATAGGCCGCCCCGCCATTGGGCGTTCCGCCCCCGTCAACACGACAAAGTTAATTTGACGGCGCTACCGCAAGGTGCAGATATTAGAATTATCGAATAAATATCCGCCGACCGGCCGGATGGTTTTTCCAGGGGGTGCGCATGCCTGAACTGCAAGCGAGTAACGCCCATGCAAACACAAGCGGCGGCGAACCCGCTGGCGCTTATCGAGGCAAGAACCTGACGCGGCGCGAGATGCTGATGAGCAGTGCGGCGATTGCCGTTGCCGCCGGTCTGCCGGCCGAGTGTACCCTGCACCGATGCGCCACAACCTTCGCGTAATCTAAACGGCGCCCGTCCATGGAGCGCAGCGCCGTCGCGCGTGATTTCGTTTAAGAATTTCAACCGGCCGGCGTCACCGATTTCACGCTGCCGGCCGTATCCACGATGCAGGTGAACTTGCGGCCGGCGGCGTCGAGATCGACGCTGTAGTTGGCAGCGTCAAGCGCCCGTGAACTGGTTGGCAGCACCTTGGAACTGTCGACCTGGGCAGCACCGGCGGCGGCATGGGCGCACAGAAGCTGCAGGTCGGCCGGCGCCGTCTGCAGGCTGGTGCGGGCCATGTCCTCGGGCTTGGGCTGCGACTGGCATCCGCTCACTGCGGCCAGTGCCGCAAGCGCCAGAACAAGGCCCTTCATGCGCGATATCCCCTCGTTCACCACGTATCCTCCCCTCGGATCTTCTGTCCCTGTTCCGTCGCGCGATCGGCCACGCGTGTCCCCTGCCGATCGGTTCTTTCCTGGCGCCCGCAAGGTGCCTGCGCCGACGCGCCGCCCTCGCGGGCTGCCCGCCTTGCCTCTGCTGTCTCACACGCCCTTGTAGAGCGCCGCGCCCTGCATCAGCACGATCACCTTGGCGCCGATCTCGATGCGCGAATGCAGGTCGATGACGTCGTCGTTGTTCATGCGGATGCAGCCGGAGGAGACGTCGAGGCCGATGGTCCAGGGCTCGACCGTGCCGTGAATGCGGTAGATCGTGTCCTGGTCGCCCTCATAGAGATAGAGCGCGCGGGCACCGAGCGGGTTGTCCGGCCCGCCGGGCATGCCGGCAGCCCATTTCGCCGCGTTCGGGTCGCGCGCCACCATTTCGGCGGGCGGCGTCCAGGTCGGCCACTCGGCCGTGCGCCCGACGCGCACGATGCCGGCCCAGCCGAAGCCTTCGCGGCCGACGCCGATGCCGTAGCGGATCGCCTGGCCACCGGGCTGCACGAGGTAGAGGAAGTGCTGGTTGCCGTCGATGATGATCGTGCCCGGCTTTTCCGCCGTGCGGAACGGCACCACCTGGCGGCGGAAGGCTTCCGGCGGCTGATTGTTGCGGGCGAAATACTGCCGCGCTTTCTTCTTGTCGTAGTTCACCCATTTCTTGGTGCGGGCGTCATAGATCTGCGTCTGCGCCCATGCGGCGAGCGGCCCGAAGGTAAGGGCGGCGGCAAGGGCGGCGATGCCGAGCCTGCGCCGCGTCCACAGGGGCCGGCCCTTGCCGGCAAGGCGATTGTCGTCAGAGGTTCCGGTCATGGCTTGGCCCACCCGTCGATGCGCGCCGCATTGTCTTCGGCCCATTTCTTCGCGTAGTCGGCCGGCGCCTGCCGCTCGACCTCCAGCGCGTAGCTCATCTTCGTCACTTCCTCCGGCGAGAAATCCACCTTCTCCAGGAACTTCGCGACATCAGGGTGTTTCTTGCCGAAGGCGGTGGCATAGGCGATCTGGAAATGCCCCGCCTCCCAGGCCGTCGAGGCGCTGGATTTCGAAACCCAAAGCGGATCGTTCGGCGGCACGATCTTCCACGTGGCGGCATCGTGCGGCGGCTCTTCGAGCCGTGCGATCGGGTGCAGCTCGAACACGTGATGCGGCGCGTAGCAGTAGAATACCATCGGCCGCTCGGTCGCGACCGCCGCATCGACTGCCGCCATCGCCACCTCCTCTTCCGCCTCGAACAGCGTCAGTGTCTTGTCATAGCCGTAGCCGGCTGCCCGCGCCCGCTCGATGCCGGTCGAAAGCCAGGTGGCGGCGCCGATCCACATCTCGCCCTTGCCGTCACCGTCGGTGTCGAGAACCTTCGTCTTTTCGGGATCGCTGAGGTCGGCGGCCGACTTGATCGTCTTGGCCGCTTCCGGCGTGGCGCAAAGCCCCTGCCAGGCCGGCACGCTGCGTTCGGTCAGCTGGCCGACCTTCTTTTCGGTGACGTATTTGCGCACGACGTCCTCGAAGTTCGGCCGCCAGACTTCCGGCTGGATATCGACCGTGCCCGCCTCGAAACCGACGAAGGCATTGAGCGTGCCGAGCTCCTTGACCTCGGCATCGAGCCCGAACTTCTTGGCGATGCCCACTTTCAGGATATTGGCCGTCGCCTGGCCCGACGGCCAGTTCGGCATGGCGATCACCAGATCGGCGGCAGTGGCAGGCAGCGCCACGGATGCGGCCAGCATGGCAGCCAGCATGGCTGGCAGAAACCTCGACTTTTCCTTCACAATCCCCTCCGGCCTCGAGCAATCGATGCGAATGACGTCGTGAATGCGTATGTCGTGCTTTAGCGACGCCAAGCGCGCCGCAACTCTGCAGGTTTCCCTTGATCGCGAGACCGTGCAGCTCTTCAGAAAGCCATGGCGACCTGGCGAGACGCGTGGGCGCCGTTTGCGAATGCGAAGCTTATCAATGCCTTGGGCCAACGGGCCCTGCTCTTCCCCGTGCCGTATCCGGCATCTTCGTGTGTTGGCCGGCAGGATGCATAGAACCGTGGGCTTCGTCAACGTATCAGCGATACCACACGTTGCACGGACGCGCCCGTCGGTCGTCGGTCACGCGGCCATGCCACGCGAAACCGTAGGGATGATGCGGTCGGAATTCCTTGCGACGTGCGGCGCTCGCGCGCACGAAGGTCGCCTTGAAAAAGATGAGGCGGGCCGCACCCCCGGCCCGCCTTCCGCCGGTGGAGGGCACGATCGCGCGCCCCGCACGTCCCGCCTTGTCTGTCGCCTCAGGCGGCCTGTGCGTCGCTGGCGCGGCGGCGGTCGCCGATGCCGCCTCTTGCCGCCGCCGTGCCCGGCTCGCGCCGTTCAGTGCGGCGGTTGAGCTGAAAGCGGTTGACGAGTTCCGTCAGCCGCTGCGCCCCCTCGGCGAGCCGGACGCTGACATCGGCGGTGCGCTCCACCATGCTGGCATTCTTCTGCGTCATGGCGTCGATGTCATTGACCGCGGCGTTGATTTCGCCAAGGCCGGCCGTCTGCTCGGTCGCGGCCGTCGCAATCGCCTCGATCCGCGTGTCGATCGCTTCGACGTAGTTCTCGATCTCCTTCAAGGCGCTGCCGGTATCGCCCACGAGCCGCACGCCTTCGGCGACCTCGGCCACGGAGTTGTGGATCAGCGCCTTGATCTCCTTGGCGGCCTTGGCCGAGCGCTGGGCAAGCTCGCGCACCTCCGAGGCGACGACGGCAAAGCCCTTGCCGGCCTCGCCCGCGCGTGCCGCCTCGACGCCGGCGTTGAGCGCAAGCAGGTTGGTCTGGAAGGCGATCTCGTCGATCACGCCGATGATCTGGCTGATCTCCTCGGACGCAGCCTTGATGCGCTGCATCGCCGTCACGGCATCGCGCACGACACCGGAAGAGCTGTGCGCCGACTGCCGCGCGTTCTGCACGAGCGAACGGGTCTGCTGGGTATTTTCCGTCGAGGTGCGCACCGTGACCGTGACCTCTTCCAGCGCCGCCGAGGTCTCCTCCAGCGCCACCGCCTGCTGGCGCGTGCGATCGGCGAGATGCTCGGCCGCATCCTTCATCTCGTGGCTGTTGGCGTTCAGGTCACGGGTCTGGCTGAGCACGGCCGACAGCGTTTCCTGGAACATGCCGATCGAGGTGTTGAAGTCGCGCCGAAGCGTTTCGAGTTCGCCAACGAACGGTTCGTCCAGCGTCATGCGGATATTGCACTCGGCAAGGCGGCCGAGCCCGGCGCCGATCTCCGTGACCGCAGATACGCGATCGGAAACGTCGACCGCGAATTTCACCACCTTCGACACCCGGCCGGCATCGTCGAGGATCGGATTGTAGGAGGCCTGGATGAAGACCGGCTTGCCGCCCTTGCCGATGCGCTTGAACTGGTCGGTAACGAAGCGTCCGGCCGAAAGATCACGCCAGAAGGCGGCATAGTCGGGCGAGCGGACGTGATCCGGCTCGCAGAAGATGGAATGATGCC
Source organism: Ensifer adhaerens (assembly GCF_002007205.1). Taxonomy (GTDB): domain Bacteria; phylum Pseudomonadota; class Alphaproteobacteria; order Rhizobiales; family Rhizobiaceae; genus Ensifer; species Ensifer adhaerens_D. The sequence continues at coordinate 350,665 of NZ_LAZS01000005.1, read as the reverse complement.
GCCCGACGATCTCGTTGAGCGCATAGCCCATCGCCGAAAGGAAGTTCTCGTTGGCGGTGATGATCTCGCCCGAAGGCGTAAATTCGATGATCGCCTGGGCACGCGACAGCGCATCGATCTTGCCCTGGTCGTCGGTGCTCTTTGCCTTCGTCGCGGTGATGTCGGTTGCGAACTTCACCACCTTGTAGGGCTTGCGGCCGCGGAACACCGGATTGTAGGAGGCCTCGATCCAGATCTCGCGCCCACCCTTGCCGATGCGGCGGTACTGCTGGCTGTCATATTCGCCGCGGGCAAGGCGCGCCCAGAAATCGGCATAGGCGCTCGATTCCGCCTCCCCCGGCTGCACGAACATGCGGTGATGGCGGCCGACGATCTCGCTGAGTTCGTAGCCCATCGCACGGCAGAAATTCTCGTTGGCTGTCAGGATCGTGCCGGAAAGATCGAACTCGATAATCGCCTGCGACCGGTTGATCGCATCGAGCATGGCTTTGGCATCGGAGGCAAAAAGAGACGGCAGGCCAGTCATGGGAGCGGGACCTATAGCTAACAAATCGAAAAGGGATACATGCGAATTGTAGCTATTCGTATGATAAATTCCTTAAGCGATCGTTTTCGAAGGCGGTCGAACCCCTATGATTGTTGGGCTTTTGCGCTCAGGCAGCCCCTGCCCGATTGCGCCCGGCGTCCTGAAATCCCTTAGCCCCAGATAGCCCGCCCCAGATAGCCCGCCACGAGCCAGATCAAAAGTTCGAGCGCAAATGTCCAGTGCAGCAGGAAGTTCAGGTACCAGGGCTTATAGACCGCCTGCACGTCTCCGCCCGAAGCGCAAACGCGCCCTTCGCCTTGAATCCGGACGCGAAGGATCGAGGATTTCTTCCCTGAAAAGTTGAACTCGTGACAGTTGCCAACAGCCATCGCTGCCAGCGGGCGCTACCAGTTGCCCGGATCTGCCGTATGGTCGACGCTGGCGAATTCGTCGGCCTTCCCCCGGTCGAGCGTCAGGCGGGTCGCGTTCTTCGCATCGTCGGTGACGGCGTAATCGAGCGGCGCCGCCTCGCGGGTCAGGAACTGGTACATCAGGAGTGCGGCCTCCTCGGCGCTATCGGCCTCGAATTCCTTGGCTACGCTGACGGAGAACTTATGCATGACTGACTTCTGCCCCCATGACTTCTGTCCCGTGCCCCTTGGCGCATGACCCATGAGCCGGAACGCTCCGATATGAGATGGCGCGCCCGGGCCGGACGTCAATGCGTCGGCATCAACGCGCCCGCATCAATGCGCGACCGGCCCGTCCGCCATTTTCCAGGCGGCAAAGCCGCCCTCGATATGGCAGGCGCTGGCGATCCCGGCGGCCTGCGCGGCCTCCACCGCCATCGCCGAACGCTCACCATAGGCGCAGTAGAAGACGATGCGTTTTCCCGTCGCTTCCGCCAGCTCGTGCAGCATGCCGCCGGCGGAGATATTGCTCTGAAGCTCCGGATAGGGCGCATGCAGCGAGCCGGGAATGAGCCCGTGTTTCTCCCGCTCGGCCTTTTCGCGCAGATCGACCAGCGCGATCCTGGCATGGCCGCAGAGCGCCAGCGCTTCCGTCGCCGAGAGCGCCCAGCCGCGCCGGGCGATCTCGTCCTGGTGCAGGCCGACATGAATGTTTGCCGGCACCGCCACATCCATCATCTTCGGGTTCGGCAGGTTGAGGTTGTTCATCAGGTCGACATATTCGTCGACGGATTTGACCCTGAGACGCGGATTGAAGCGCTTCTCCTCGCCGATGGTCGAGACGGTGTCGCCCTTGTAGTCATGCGCCGGATAGACGAACGTCTCGTCCGGCAGCTTCAAGAGCTTGTTGAAGATCGAGTCATACTGCTGGCGCGGGTCGCCGTTCTGGAAATCGGTGCGGCCGGTGCCGCGGATGAGCAGCGTGTCGCCGGTAAAGACCCGCCGGCCGAGGTCGCCGGCCATCAGGAACGAATAGGAATCGTCCGTATGGCCGGGCGTATAGAGCACATCGAGGCTCAGGCCCTCGATCGCCACCCGGTCGCCCTCCGCCACCCGCATGGAAACGACATCGGCCGCCGTCTGTTCGCCCATCACGGTGATGCAATGGGTCTGGTCGCGCAGCGCCCCGAGGCCGGTGATGTGATCGGCATGCAGATGCGTATCGACCGCCTTGACCAAGCGAAGATCGAGTTCGCGCACGAGCTGCAGGTAGCGCTCGACCTTTTCCAGCACCGGATCGATGATCAGCGCCTCGCCGCCCTGGCGGCTGGCGATCAGGTAGGTGTAGGTGCCGGACACGCTGTCGAACAGTTGACGGAAGATCATCGGCGGCTCCCTTGCAAAGGATAACGCGGCGTCCAATCGAGAGGCCATGGCAAACGGTGGGCCTCGCCCCTCATCCGCGCGGTGCCCCTCATCCGCCTGCCGGCACCTTCTCCCCGCTCGCGGGGCGAAGGGACGCTGCCGCGCTCTCGAGCTTCCCTCTCCTGCTAAGGAGAGAACCAGTTTTTGCATTGCGACCGCCCAAGCTGCAGCCTCCAAACATCGGAGAAGGCAAAGTGCCGAGCGGGCGCCACGTGCTCCCTTCTCCCCGCCTGCGGGGAGAAGGTGCCGGCAGGCGGATGAGGGGCTCCCGCCCTCACCGCGCGGATGAGGGACCACTGCCCTCGCCGCGCCGATGCCGCTTTGCCAATGCGATGCCTCAGCCCTTCGGCTGCGGCACGATGCGGATATAGGGCTTCGGCGCGCGCCAGCCCTCCGGATAGACCTTGCGGGCATCCTCGTCCGTGACGGAGCCGGCGATGATCACGTCTTCGCCCTGCTGCCAGTTCACCGGCGTCGCCACCTTGTGCTTGGCCGTCAGTTGCAGCGAGTCGATGACGCGCAGCACCTCGTCGAAGTTGCGGCCGGTCGTCATCGGATAGATGAGGATCAGCTTGATCTTCTTGTCCGGGCCGACGACGAAGACGTTGCGCACCGTCTGGTTGTCGGCGGGCGTGCGCTGGGTCGGATCGCCGGAAACCGGCGCCGGCAGCATGCCGTAGAGCTTCGAGACGGTGTAGTCGACGTCGGCGATCATCGGGAAGTTCGGCGCATGGCCCTGCGTCTCTTCGATATCGGCCGCCCAGCCGGCATGGCGGTCGAGCGGATCGACGGAGAGACCGATGATCTTGACGCCGCGCCGGTCGAATTCCGGCTTGATGCGCGCCATGTAGCCGAGTTCGGTGGTGCAGACGGGCGTAAAATCCTTCGGGTGCGAAAACAGCACCGCCCATGAGTCGCCGATCCAGTCGTGAAACCGGATCGTTCCGTCGGTCGTCCCGACCTCGAAGTCCGGTGCGAGGTCATTGATTGCAAGCGTCACGATACCCTCCAGTTGTGTATGCACCACACCCATCCGGCGCGGTGGCAGCGCTTAGATTTTTGGCAACGCGGCGTGTCCGCCGGGGCGTTGAAAAGGCCGCTGTAAGTCTCTGGTTTCGTCCATGTCCCACGCTCCGCCCAGAGGATGGAAGCAGGAAATATACCTTGGAAAATCAAATTGTTACAGTAACCGTTGCAAGCCCGTCCGGATGCCCGTCGCAATTGGCGCGACGCACAGTTTGCCACTTTTGCCGTTTAAGGCAACCGGAAAGACGGCGAACGGCGACGGCTCGCGCCGGACACCGCAGGGTTGGCTGGCGGACGCCTCAACTCGGGGGTCTCTAGCGCAGCAGCGCCCCGTAGGTCGCCAGATCGACATTGCCGCCGCTCAAGACGATGCCGACGCGCTTGCCGGCGCAGGCAAGCACCCCTTCGAGCACGGCGGCAGCGGCGAGGCAGCCGGTCGGCTCCACGACGATCTTCATGCGCTCGCCGAAGAACCGCATGGTCTCGACCAGCTGTGCGTCGCTGACCGTGACGATTTCGGCGACCGTGCGCTGGATGATCGGAAAATTGTGGGCGCCGATACTGGGGGTCAGCGCGCCGTCGGCAATCGACTTCGGAATGGCGATCTCGACGATCCTGCCCTGGCGCAGCGACTGCTGGCCGTCATTGCCGGCCTCCGGCTCGACGCCGACGACGGTCGCGCCGGGCGATCGTTCCCTGGCGCTGAGCGCCGTGCCGGCAAGCAGCCCGCCGCCGCCGAGCGGCGTAACGATCAGGTCGAGTTCGCCCACTTCCTCGATCAGTTCGAGAACCGCCGTCCCCTGGCCCGCGATCACATCCGCATGGTCGAAGGGCGGGATCAGGACGGCGCCGCGCTCGGCCGCCAGCTTCGCGCTGATCGCCGAGCGATCCTCCTTGTAGCGGTCGTAGAACACGACGTCGGCGCCATAACCGCGCGTTGCCGCCACCTTCATCTCGGGCGCGTCGCTCGGCATCACGATCGTCGCGGCAACACCCTGCAGGCGCGCAGCATAGGCGATCGCCTGGGCATGGTTGCCGGAGGAAAAAGCGACGACGCCCTGCCGTGATCCCTTTTCCTTCAGGGCGGCGACGGCGTTATAGGCGCCGCGGAACTTGAAGGCGCCGCCGCGCTGGAAGTTTTCCGCCTTGAAGAACAGCCGCGCGCCGGTGGCGGCATCGGCCGTGCGCGAAGTCAGGACCGGCGTCCGATGCGCGACCCCGGCGATGCGGTTTCGGGCCAGTTGCACGTCGTCGAATGTCGGAATGCGCAATGCCTCGTCTGCCGCTGAAACTTCCATCGAGTCTCTCCCTGAGCCTGCCCTTTCGGAGGCTAGTAAAGACCGCCATGCAAGGCAAGGAGGTCAGCCGCGTCCCCCATTTTTGGACGCGTGCCCATTCTTGGACCCGCCAGCCCGATAGTGGTCGACGGCGAAGCTGAAGAGCACCTTGAGCATGAAGAGCCCGGACACCGCCACCATCGCCGGCGTCAGACCGGGCAGAAGCGGCAGGCCGGTCAGGCCTATGGCAAGCAGCAGCCCGCCGGCGAAGGTCTGCGCGCTTCGCCCTGCCAGTCCGTTGACGACCGCGGCCGCGACGATCGTATAGGCCCAGACGGCGACCGCGGCGGCGATCCCGGTGCCGACAAGCAGCGCGACGAGAACGATGTGAAAATGGATGGCGATGAAGACCCGGCGGTTGCGCGGCCGGGCGGCGTAGAAATCATTGGTCGACGGCGTAAAATTGGCGACGCAGCCGGCGGCGATGTCGAGCACGAGGACAAGCGCCAGCGCCGCCCGCCACCAGGCAAGCTCGGCAAGCAACGGCCCCGCCGACATGGCGAACACGGCGGCAACGCCGACACCGAACAGGAGAATGGCCGCGAGATAGACGAGCGGCTGCTCTTCACCGAAAACGTCGTGCAGGTGGGGATGGATGCGAAGAGATCTCATGACGGTCGCCCGGGCCAACGCGGAATGGGCGCACTATGAATGGACGTAGCCAGCGTGCAAGCGGGTAACGGTAACGCGCGGAGGTGGAAGCCGAACCGCCACGGGCTCCGGTGAAGCGGCCTATACCCGCGTCACCCGATCGTCGGCGCGGTCGCCCCAGCTCCGCAGCACTTCTGCAAGCGCTGCCACGCCCCTCAAAATCTCCGCCTCATCGAGGCTCGCGTAGCCCATGACGATACCGGCCCGATCCGGCCGGTGGCCGGCGTCGGTTTCGGCATAGAGCGGCGAGACCGGATAAAGCCCGATGCCAACCGCCCTTGCCCTTGCGATCAGGGCGCTTTCCTCGGTCTTCTGCAGCCGTTCGAACCAGACGACCACATGCAGGCCGGCATCGGCGCCGGATATGGTCACCGCGTCGCCGAGTTCGGCCTTGAGCGCCGTCAGCAGTGCCTCGCGCCGGCGGCCGTTGTTGCGACGACTTTTGCGGATGTGCCGCTCATAGGCCCCGCCTGCGATCATCACCGCCAGCGCCTCCTGTTCGAGAACGGGTGAATGGCGGTCGATCAGTTGCTTGGCGGCGGCGAAGGCCGGAAAAAGCGGCGGCGGCACGACGAGATAGCCGAGCCGGAGCATCGGCGACAGGCTCTTGGAGATCGTACCGAGATAAAGCACGTTTTCCGCTTGCGCCATGGTCTGGAGCGGCGGGATCGGCCGGATGTCGTAGCGATACTCGCCGTCGTAATCGTCTTCGAGCACATAGGCGCCGGTCCGCCGGGACCAGGCAAGAAGCTCCTGCCGCCGCCGCGCCGCAAGCACGCTGCCGAGCGGAAATTGATGCGACGGCGTGACATAGGCGAGCCGGGCGTCCTCCACCCTTTCGAGAACATCGGTCCTCAGCCCCTCCGCGTCGACGGCAACGGGGACCACCTCGGCGCCGGCAGCGGCGAAAACCCGGCGCGCCATGACATAGCCCGGATCCTCCATCGCCACGCGGTCGCCGGGATCGACAAGCACGCGCGCCGCCAGATCCAGCCCCTGCTGCGAGCCGTTGACGACGACAATCTGGTCCGGTTCGCAGCGGAGCCCCCGCGCCCGCCAGAGATAGGCCTGCAAGGCCGCGCGCAGGCTGGAGCAGCCGGCGGGATGCTCATAGGCAAGCCGCGGCCTTCGGCGGCGGAGCGCGGTGTTGACCGCCTGCCGCCACGCTTGCTCGGGAAAATCCGTGGCCGACAGATCGCCGTAGCGAAAATCGGCAATGACAGCGGCAGAGGTGGGCGGCACCCAGACAGGCCCGTCGCGAAGGGCAGCGCCAAGGCGCGACAGGCGCACGTCCGCGGCCCTCCCTTCCTCCCGATGCCCCTGGCTTGCCGGACGCCCGGAGGCGGCCGACGAAGCGCTGCCCTGCCGATCCGCAAGCCGCGCCACCCGCGACCGCGCGCCCTGCCGGCTTTCCAGATACCCCTCGGACAGAAGCTGCTCATAGGCGGCCGTCACGGTCGTGCGCGAAACGCCAAGCTCGGCGGCGAGCGCCCGCGTCGATGGCAGCAGCGCCTCCGCGCCATAGGTGCCGTCGAGGATCTGCGCCTTCAGCGCCGCATAGATCCGGCGGGTGGTCCCGACCGTCGCCTCGTCCTTCATCGTCACAAACTGGCCCACGAATTTATGCGGAAACTGGATATTCTTGTCCGTCCAGTTTGCCTTTATGACGGGACAGGCACAAGGAGCGAAATCATGTACACACCGCCCGCCTTCAAGGAAGAAACGCTGAGCGTGCTGCACGCGATCATCGAGGCCGCATCGCTCTCGACCTTCGTCACCACCACCGCCGATGGCCTGCTCGCCACCCCGCTGCCGCTGCTGCTCGATCGCGACGAAGGCTCTCATGGCACGCTCTACGGCCACCTCGCCCGCGCCAATCCGCAAGGCACGACACCGGCAATCGGCGCCGCACTCGCAACCTTCATGGGAGCGGACGCCTATGTCACGCCGTCCTGGTACGCCTCCAAGCGCGAGCACGGAAAGGTCGTGCCGACCTGGAACTATGTCGCCGTGCACGCCTATGGCGCGGCCGAGTTCTTCACCGACGAGGAGCGACTGCTCGAGGTCGTCACGCGGCTGACCAATCGCCACGAGGCGGCGCGCACTGAGCCCTGGCAGGTGAGCGATGCGCCGGCCGCTTTCGTCAAGGCGCAGCTTCGCGGCATCATCGGCATCCGCCTGCCGATCGACCGCCTCGACGGCAAGCGCAAGCTCAGCCAGAACCGTAGCACCGAGGACCGCGCCGGCGTCTCGGCCGGGCTCGCGACCAGCGCCCGCCCGGAGGATCGTCGCGTCGCCGAGGAGATACCGGCCTGACGCCCGACGAACGTCCCGCCGTGCCCCTGCCGTCCGCCTGACGGCTGGCGGCGTTGCGATTTTTCTTCAACTTTCCCGCGCAAGCCCTTACAAAGGGCTCCGCAAGAGGCCGCACAGCAGCAGACGAGGTATAACCGCATGCCATCGCTCGACATTCTCCTCACCTTCTTCGTCACGACAGCGATCTTCGCCTATATCCCGGGCCCGGCCATGCTTTATGCCGCCGCGCAGACCATGGCGCGCGGCCGCGTTGCCGGACTGATGGCCTCGCTCGGCATCCATCTCGGCTGTTACGTGCACGTCATTGCCGCGGCTGCCGGCCTTTCGATCCTGTTTCATGCGGTGCCGACGCTCTATCTGGCGGTGAAGCTTGCAGGGGCCGGCTACCTCGTCTGGCTCGGCTTCACGCTGATGCGCGCCAAGGCGAGCGGCGATGGCGGCCAGCCCCTGGTCGAGGCGAAATCGGCGCGCCGCGCCTTCTTCGAGAGCATCACTGTCGAGGTATTGAACCCGAAGACCGCGATCTTCTTCGTCGCTTTCCTGCCGCAGTTCACCGATGCGTCTGCCGCCTTCCCGATCTGGGTGCAGTTCCTGCTGCTCGGCGCCTTCGCCAACCTGATGTTCTCCTCGGCCGACATCGTCTGCGTGTTCCTCGCCGGCGCCGTCGTTAACAGGATGCGCCGCTCCGGCAGGGCGCAGCGCCTGATGCAGCGCGCCGGCGGCACGGTGCTGATCGGGCTTGGCGCCCATCTCGCCCTGCAGCGCACCTGATGCCGCGGCGCTGAAGCGGCGCGTGCCTCGCCGACGGGGCGGCACTGGACGCTTGGCCATGCCCCCGTTGCAGCGGCAGAAGTTGCAGCTATCATGCCCGAAGGGCCATCGGGGGATACGCGCATGGGAGAAGGCGGCCAACGAATTCTGACCACGGGCGCGGACGTGCTTGTCGACACGCTGCTTGTAAATGGGGTCGACGTCTGCTTCGCCAATCCCGGCACATCGGAAATGCACTTTGTCGCCGCCCTCGACCGCAAGCCTGAGATGCGCTGTATCCTCGGCCTCGCCGAAGGTGTCGTCACCGGTGCTGCCGACGGCTATGCGCGCATGACCGGCCGTCCCGCCGCCACCCTGCTGCACACCGGCCCCGGCCTCGCAAACGGGCTTGCTAACCTGCACAATGCGCGCAGGGCGCGCACGCCTGTCCTCAATATCGTCGGCGACCACGCCTCCCATCACCTGGCACTCGATGCGCCGCTCACCAGCGATATCGAGGGACTGGCAGGCCCGATGTCGAACTGGGTCGGACGCGTGAAGGGCGCCGCCGAGGTCGGTCCGACGGCGGCCGCCGCCTATTGCGCCTCGCTGACGCCCCCGGGCGTCGCCACCATGATCCTGCCGGCGGACGCGTCCTGGGGCGCCGTTTCACTCGACGCGCCGCCGCAGAAGGCCCTCGTCGAAGCGCCCCTGCCCGCAAGCCCTGAGACCGTGCGCGAGGTGGCCCGCCTCATCCGTGCGAATCCTGCAGGTGTCGCCATGGTTCTCAGCGGGACTGCGGCCCAGGCCGAGAGCCTCGCCATTGCCGGTCGGATCGCTTCGGCCTGCAACGTCGAGCTTTTCAACGAGGTGCTTGTCGCCCACACCCAGCGCGGCCGAGGGCGGGTGGCGCCGCGGCGCATTCCCTATCCGATCGACATGGCGCTCGAAACGCTCCGCGACGTCAAGGTTCTGATCCTCGTCGGCGCACCGGAACCGGTGGCCTTCTTCGCCTATCCGGGAAAGCCCGGGCGCCTGGTGCCGGAAGGCTGCACGGTGGTCACGCTCGCCAGCCACGGTGAAGACCTCAGGGCATCGCTCGAAGCGCTGCGCGACGAACTCGGCATCAGCCCGACCCATCCGCTTCCCGCAGCCGGCATCGCCACCGACGAAGGCGAGCCCTCGGGCACGCTGACGGAAGACGCGATCGCCGTCATCGTCGCCCATAAGGTCCCGGAGGATGCGATCGTCTGCGACGAGGCGGCCACCTCGGCCCGCCGCTTCTTCGCGCTTTCGGCCTTCTCGGCGCCGCACGACTTCATCATGCAGACCGGCGGCGCCATCGGCGAAGGCATTCCGCTCGCAATAGGGGTTGCGATCGCCTGCCCCGACCGCAAGGTGATCTGCCTCGAGGCCGACGGCTGCGCCATGTACAACATTCAAGGGTTGTGGACCCAGGCGCGCGAAAATCTCGATGTCGTCACCGTCATCTTCTCCAACCGCACCTATGCCATCCTGCATGCGGAGATGCGCAATGTCGGCGTCGAGGAGATCGGCGCCAACGCGCGGCAGATGCTGAACCTCGACAACCCGACCCTCGACTGGGTTTCGCTCGCCCGCGGCTTTGGCGTCGAAGCCGCAGTCGCCACCTCCTGCGAGGCGTTCGCCGCGCTCTTTTCCGCAGCACTTTCGCGGCGCGGACCGTTCCTGATCGAGGCCCGCCTGGCGTGAATTTCTGCGTCGTTTTCGCGCCGGATCAGTCAGCGATGCGCGAGCCAGCAGTAAGCCTCCAATTGCCAGGAAACGGACGGTCCAGAATCCGTAAATCACAGGGTAAGCACTTGATATAAATAAGAATTTTATAAAAATTCGGCCGCAAACTTGCGCCCGCGGACTTCTCGCTTATATTAGCGACGCCCTAGGTTCGCACTCACCTGCCCTGAGTCGCATTTCAGTTTTGGGCCCCCTTCAACCGGCAGCGTTCTTTGCCGGTGGACCAACGAAGGAGACATTTCATGTCCTTTAAGAAAGACCTAACCAAGGCTCCCGGCGCATCTCTGTCCCGCGTCAAAGTCGGAGCCGCAATCAAGCGTTCGCGTGAAACTGCCGGCTATTCGGTTGACGATCTGTCGGTCACGACTGGCCTGACGGAAATTGAAATATCCAAGATCGAGCTCGGCGCCGATACCGATCCCGCCAAGCTGCAGCGCATCGCCGCCGCACTGCAGGTCTCGCCGCAGACCTTCACCTGAAAAAGCGGAGGCGGTGCGCGACAAGATGAAGCGTGCCGCCGCCTGACCTCCCCTGCTACCGCTGTCCGGCGTGTTTCCTTTGCCCGTAGCCGATTAAAGGACAAAGACATGCAGGATTTCAGAGTTCCACAGCGACCTTTGCCCGTCTGATCAGACGCCCGGCGCTGCAGGGCCCGATGCGGAAAGCCAAGCCAGACTTCTCCCGACAGCAATCACGCGATGCACGGCCGCCAAAGCGGTCGCGCTGTCGGCTGACCCATGCGCCATATTCAGTCTCCATCGGCCGGGACCGAGGGTTCAATAGAAAGAAAAATAGTGGCACGAAAAACCCGCATTTTCAGGCCTTTGACAAGGCTTATACAAGGACGGGAAAATAGATAATTGGATATTTTCATTGAGTTTCAAAAAGTATCGTCTATATATCAACTCATCGAATATTGCTTGTGACCTTTGACGCAGCGCTTTTGCGCGGCCAGATCTCCTCTCAAATATCGATCACCGCCGGAGAAATATTTTCCGGCAAACTCCACGATTGAAAGGAAATCGTCATGGCTTCGGGCACTGTAAAGTGGTTCAACAGCACCAAGGGCTTCGGCTTTATTCAACCGGATGACGGCAGCACCGATGTGTTTGTTCATATCTCCGCCGTAGAACGCGCTGGCCTGCGCTCGCTCGCCGATGGTCAGAAAGTGACCTTCGACGTTGTCAGCGACCGCAAGACGGGCAAGAGCTCGGCTGACAATCTCAGAGCCGAATAATTTGTCATTCGCCTTCTCTGACCACGGATGTACTGGCAGGGGAGGCTTGAATGACGGGAAGAGGTCGGGGGAATAACCCGGCCTTTTTGCGTCTCTGGACCCTTCACGTCTCGACATAGGAGTGTGTCATGAGCCGCACGGCCTGCGAGATCGGCGACAGGGTCAAGCTGAGGGCAAGCGCCGCGCAGTCGGCCCTGAACAGCCCCTTCGGCACCATCGTCGGCCTTTTGCCCACAGAAGATCGCGGCGAGCCTCGTTACCGCGTACGGGTCGACGGCGAGACATTCGAGCGCTCGGTCCTTGCGACCGACATTGAACACGCCGAGACCACCACACAGGGCGCCTCTCAGGCGACGATCACCGGCCCCTGGCTCAAGAAATTGAGCACCAAACCCGGCAGATAGCGGCAAGCGCCAGACGCGTGCTGCGACCGACAACAGGAGAACATGTTTTGCAGGTACTGGTTAGAGACAACAATATCGATCAGGCTTTGCGCGTCTTGAAGAAGAAGATGCAACGCGAGGGCCTGTTTCGTGAGTTCAAGGCACGCAGCAGCTACGAGAAGCCCTCGGAAAAGCGCGTGCGCGAAAAGGCCGAAGCGGTCCGGCGCCAACGCAAGCTGACGCGCAAGAAGCTTCAGCGCGAAGGCCTGCTGCCGGCCCCCAAGAAGGCAGCGCGGCCGCGCTAAGCCTTAGGGGCGGCAAGCATCGGTCCATCTTAGGAGACAGGTCATGACGCCAAACGCCAACGCCGCATTCAAACCGGCCAAGACCTCCGCGAGCGACAAGGCGGCCGCAACCGATCACACGGCACGAGCGATCGTTGCCGCCGAGAAAATCGCCCGCGACAAGAAGACCGAAAAGCTCAAGGCGCAACGCCTGGAACGCGCCGCCGCCGAACCGGCGGCGGAGACGCCCGCAAGCAAGCCGACCCGGAAATCGCGCGCCGGCCGTGACTGAGGCCGACGCTGGACGCGCACGCCGCGACGCCGGTAAGACGCGTCGCGCAAGATTGAGGCCATCCCCCGCTCCAAGCGGCTTGGCGGAGGGAGACGGCAAGACGCTTCAGGAGTAGAATTTCCGAAGCGCTCCTTGCGCGTTCGAACGAATGCGCGGCGCAAACGACATCTCCGTCAACAGGAGGAGCCTCATGTCATCAGCAGAGCGGCATCCATTGGCTCCCTCGGACCTTGCAATGCTCGACGGCGTGTTGCGACGCGCGGGCTTTCATCAGCGCGTCGATCGCGACGATCAGGACAGTCTTCGTCTTGCCGCCGTCTTTCTGGTCAAGAGGTTCCAGGCGGGCGTTACCACGGCCGACGCCCTGCTTTGCGAATTGCAGAGCCGGGCTGGGCTGCGTACGCCGCGGCAGATCGAAACCGCAAATCTCGAACAGTGGGAGAACGATGGCGGCGCGCCGCAACGGCACAGCGTCGTTACCCGCTACACCGGCGCCCGACGCCTCCCCTGGCCGGAGGCAATGCCGCCGCAGAGCCCGGCACCGCTTGCCGCAAGGGGCGTGAAATCCGGATGAGGCCTGCATACGGGAACGTCGAAGGTTACCGCGAAGGGATCTTCCCTTGTGCTGGATGCTTTTGAGGCGCATGGTTTGACGATCGACATTGGCCGACTTGGCTTATCGCGGTGTGTGGGGCTCTCGACCCGCCAATTTCCTCCATTATCGACAGCAGTGCATGCGCGAGATCGCGCGAAGACGAGCCGCCCTTCTGGGCCCAAGGCAACGTCGTTGGCCGGGCTGCTACCCTCGCCGCTGCCGATTTACCCGCACCGCACCCGTTTGAACGAACGGCAGTGAACCGCAACTCTTTGACGATTGGAGGAACCCATGTTCCACACGGTCACACGCAGACTTCGCCGATACGACTATACCCTGGCAGCGATCAAGGCGTCGCTCGTCCTCTCCCTGCTCTTCGTCGCGCTCATGACGCTGAGCGGCCTCCTGTGGTGACGGCCGCCGCAAATCCATCCTGTTCCGTGACATGACACCTGGCCAACGCGGCGAGACGCTTCTCCCGAGTTGCGCCGAGGTGGCGATCGGGGGCAAATTGCCTCACGATTCGCCCTGAGGCTCGGTCACATCAGCCGGGCATCCATCGGCATCGCGCACGCAACGGAACATCCCATGCCACTTCATCTCGAAACGCCGCTCATTCAATCCCTTCCGCTTGGCCTTGCCGCGGGGCTCCCCGTCTGGCTGAAGATGGAGGCGCTGCAGCCGCCCGGGTCGTTCAAGATCCGCGGCGTGGGCGCGGCCTGCGAACACCATGCGCGCGCCTGCAAGCGGCGCTTCGTCTCCTCCTCCGGCGGCAATGCCGGCATGGCCGTCGCCTATGCCGGGCGAAAGCTCTCGATCCCGGTTTCGGTCTACGTTCCGGAAACGACGACGGAAAGGGCAAAGACCCTCATCCGCCAGGAAGGGGCAGAGGTCATCGTGCACGGTGCGGCCTGGGATGAGGCCAACGCTCAGGCGCTCGCCTCGCTCGATGCCGAATCCGCCTTCATCCACCCCTTCGACGACCCGCTGCTGTGGACAGGTCACGCGACCATGATCGACGAGGTTGCGAACGCAGGCCTCGCCTTCGATGCAGTGGTGCTGTCGGTCGGCGGCGGCGGCCTCTTTGCCGGCGTTGCCGAAGGGCTGAAACGCAACGGCCTTGGCGACGTGCCGATCCTTGCCGTCGAGACGGAAGGAACCGCATCGCTCGCCGCTTCCGTCGATGCGCGGCAACTGGTGGCGCTTCCCGCCGTCAGCGGCATCGCCACCTCGCTCGGCGCAAGGCAGGTGAGCACGCACGCCTTCGAGCTCAGCCAGACGCGCCCGGTCGAAAGCATCGTCGTCAGCGACGCGGATGCCGCCCAGGCCTGCATCCGCTTTCTCGACGACCACCGCGTGCTGGTCGAACCCGCATGCGGGGCTGCGCTTGCGGTCGCCTATGCCCACGCCGACCGGCTGGCGCGCTTCGAGCGCGTCCTGATGATCGTCTGCGGCGGCGCGACGACGACGGCCGAACGGCTGCAGGCCTGGCAGGAGTTTTGAACATTTTGGCCGCCATCGCGGAGGCCGTCGACCAGGTCGTTGGCGGCAATCTCAAGACGTAACGACAACGTCGATAAATGCCATCAGCATGCGGGGGATCCTGGATGAGGCATCGATCAGGGACGACAGGTCAGCGTCGGTTCCCTGGCCGGCCGCGATGCGGTCCGCTGCCTTCTTCGCCTCTATTGTGAGCGCCAGCAGCTGCTCGAGAAGATCGTTCTGCGTGCGCGGATCAGTAAACAACTGCGTTTGGATCAGCCACTTGAGGTTTTTTTCACTGATCTTCTTCGAAAAGCGCTTGTTTGTCGTCAGCAATGTGAGCGCGTCGATGGCGGTTTTGTAGCTGGAAGCCGCTGATTTCATCGCGCGAAGCAGCTCTTCATTTCCGCCCTGGACGATCGCCACCAGGGCTTTGCCGACCTCACAATTGCCTTCAGCAAGACCGCCTGACGCTTTCCCGATCTCGTTTCCTTCGTCGACCTTTCCCCGTTCCACTTGGAATTTTTCGCGTTTGGACCCGATGGTGTCGAACTGGTCCTTTGCCGTCTCCTCCTTGGTGGCCTCCTGCGCGAAGGCAAAACGAGGATCCGGCAACGAGGAAAAGGTCATACAGAACAAAAACGTGACGCAGCACAGCGACCACGCTCTTCCGGAGCTAAGGCTGCTCATGATTCCCCTCCCCTTAAGAAGCTGGGCGCGATTATTGGGTGTTTCTCTCACAAATGCTTCGTGTGTCCGCGAGCGGGTCGTCGTCGGCTTTATAAAAATTCTTGTCCTTCAACGGTCCGCAATATCTGTCGATGAACTCTTGCCATCCCCTCACAAAACCACCGTCCTCATGCAGGTCGTTGGCGATCACGAACGCACTGTTGAAATCAAACAATCTGTTTGTCACCTCGTCTGCGGGCGCCGACGCGGTTTCTGTAAGCTTGTTTGCCACCAGAATCTGAACCTCATACCGGTTCTTCGCATCGGTGGCGGCTATCGAGCTGGACAGTTGATCGCTCGCAACTCTCGCCGACCACACAGTCAATCCAGTCGCGACGCAGGCGGCAAGCGCGGATATGGCGGCTGTCATGGTCGCCGCCTTCACATGCCACATGGATGGCTTGACCTCGTTCAGCTCGGCACGGGTCGCGCTCAGCTCCGAACGCAGCGTGCCAAGTTGCCTCAACTCGCCTTCTACGGTGAACAATTGATCAAGCGTATCGGCCGCAACCGTTTCGCCCGCCGTGCTCGGCTGGACGTCCAGTTTGTACTTGGAAATAAGCGCCCTGACCTCGCCCTCACTGCGATTTGCCGCGTATTCCCTGATCGGTACGCGTGCCATCTGCCCTGCCCCCAAGGATGTACCAAGATCACTCCGCCAACATATCAGCACTCACGAATATTCACCATTCCTAATTGATCTATGCCGATTTGCACGCCGCCGCAGGACGAACCGGCGCCATGTGCGCGCGCCTTGCACATGAACAGACGTAGGGTCGATGGGCCGAGGATCGTCATGGTCGGCAGCTCCCAGCAGGCGATCAACTGCGAGGGGCCCTTGCTCCGCCAAACGAAAAAAGCCGGAGCGTGCGCCCCGGCTTTCTTCATTCAACCATTCGCGACAGCGCCGCGCGTCGGAAATGACGCGCAAAGGACGCTGTAACGCGTTGGACTTGCTGCATAATTTTATCCTCAAATCGATTCCGATTAAGGAATTATGCAGTAAGGCTTAGTTCTTCGCCTTGTCGACCAGCTTGTTCTTGCCGATCCAGGGCATCATGCCGCGCAGCTTCGCACCGACTTCTTCGATCTGGTGGGCGTCGTTGACGCGGCGGATGCCCTTGAAGCGGGCCGCACCCGACTTGTATTCCTGCATCCATTCCGAGGTGAACTTGCCGGTCTGGATGTCCTTGAGGACGCGCTTCATCTCGGCCTTGGTTTCTTCGGTGATGATGCGCGGACCGGTGACGTATTCGCCCCACTCGGCGGTGTTGGAGATCGAGTAGTTCATGTTGGCGATGCCGCCTTCATAGATCAGGTCGACGATCAGCTTCACTTCGTGCAGGCACTCGAAATAGGCCATTTCCGGAGCGTAGCCGCCTTCGACCAGCGTTTCGAAGCCGGCGCGGATGAGCTCGACGAGACCGCCGCACAGAACGACCTGTTCGCCGAAGAGGTCGGTTTCGCACTCTTCCTTGAAGTTGGTTTCGATGATGCCCGAACGGCCGCCGCCAACGCCGCAGGCGTAGGAGAGCGCGAGGTCAAGAGCGTTGCCCGAGGCGTCCTGGTGAACGGCAACGAGGCAGGGAACGCCGCCGCCCTTCTGGTATTCGCCGCGAACCGTGTGGCCCGGGCCCTTCGGCGCGATCATGACGACGTCGAGCGAAGCCTTCGGCTCGATGAGGCCGAAGTGAACGTTGAGGCCGTGGGCAAAGGCGATCGCAGCGCCGTCACGGATGTTGCCGGCGATGTCGGCCTTGTAGATTTCGGCCTGCAGTTCGTCCGGGGTCGCCATCATGATGAGGTCGGCCCACTTGGCAGCTTCGGCAACCGAAAGAACCTGGAGACCGTCGGCCTCGACCTTGGCAGCCGTTGCCGAACCCGGCTTCAGCGCGATGCGGATTTCCTTGGCGCCGGAATCCTTGAGGTTCAGCGCATGGGCGCGGCCCTGGCTGCCGTAGCCGACGATGGCGACCTTCTTCGACTTGATCAGGTTGATATCGGCATCACGATCGTAATAGACGCGCATTGTTGTGGTCCTTCCCGTTGTTTGTCAGTCGTTTAAGCGGGGTTTCCCCCGCCGTTACCTTTTCGTGCCGTAAAGCGAAAGGAAGGCTGAGACCGCCTGCTCCGCCTTGCGGCCAAAACCCTTTTTCATCTCGCCGGCCTCTTCGCCGAGCAGCATCTTCAGATGCCAGTCGGAGACGATGAGCCCGTAGAGCGCACCATAGGCCTCGTCGGCATCGTCGAACGTCAACAGTCCCGCCTTGCGGCCGGCTTCCAGCAGCGCCGCGGCCCGGCGGCCGATCTGCCGGCGCCCGCGCTCCTGCAGCATGTGGCCGAGCTTGGAGCCGTCGCGGCTCGCCTGGCCGATCGCCAGACGATTGAGCGCCAGCGAGACGTCACCGGCGAGAACCTCGAGCAGATCCTTGGCAAACACGATCAGATGGCGCTTCAGGCTCTCGGCATCGAGCGCCCGGGCGGCGACGTCCTGCGTGCGCACCTTGCTCGCCTGGAAGCCGATCATCGCCGAAATCAGGCCGTCGCGATCGCCGAACCACTTGTAGAGGCTTTCCTTGGAGCAATTGGCCGCGCGCGCGATGCCGGCGGTCGTCAGCGCCTTTTCGCCGCCGTCGACGAGAAGCCGCAATGCCTGCTCGAGAACGGCGCCCTGACGTTCCGTCAGCCCCTCCCCGGCATTCGCCTCCCTCATCGCCACAGCCATCTGCACGTTGCCTCGCTCCCGATCAGTACCGTACGGTACGGTTCGCATTCTTCTAGTGAAGCGTCCCCTTGGCGTCAAGACGATTCTCAAGAAGCGGCAAAATTTCGGCGGTGGCGGAGAAAGACGAGCGCCATAAGCTGAAGAAGCAGACTGGAGAGAGGTCGACGGTGCCGCCGCATCAAAAGGCATACATTCTTGTTGTCGTGGTTTTCTTCATCGCCGCCTGCATCAACCCGGTAAAGCGTTTCCGGCGCGAAAGAGACGCGATCGCTGCGTGGTTCTGGGGGATTGTCGGCGCAGGCGGCGCACTTGTTCTCGCCCGGTTTGTTTACGTCGCCTGGGGATGACGGTCCTGCAACTCATCCTCCCGCGCGCTCTGGCAACTCTGCGCCACCTGCGGTCATCGAAAACGAACCCTCACGGTTCGGTACGAGTAAGTTCGGTCACCAATTCTGGAAATTTCGTATAAATACAACTGCCTAACGAAAAGTATTCCACTCCCGGCCCCAGTTCCTGGCGCGATAGCTCCACCTCGAAGGTGTCTTCCTCGCCCAATCCGAATGTGGCCGCCATGAGAACCAGTTCCCTGATCGGCCCGGGGGGAAACACGCCGCCATAAAGGATTGCCTCCTTTTTCGGAAACTTGCCTTTGATGACCCTCTTAATCTCCAATTCCGCGCGCACCATCCTCGTCGGAACGCCCTCCTCCACCAAAAAGCCCGAGTCTCCGATTGAAAACGACCTAACACGCGCCTCGACCACAATCTTGGCGTTCGAAAGCAGTTGACCGTTTGGAGGGCATGGCTGCATCGCCCCCGCCGGGCGAAGGCAGACAACGAGCGAAAGCAGGGCAAGCAGCGCAGCCAGTTTGAGCGCCGATAGGTTCATGAGCCTCGCAGAAGCGGCTCTATCGTTTGGTCGTAAAATCGAAGCCATCTCTATAATCTCGTAGGTTTCGGTCGGCCGACAGCGAATGCTTCGCGAAAGTGCCGAAAGCGAAGCTACACGGCAAGGTAGAGGAGCGAACCGTCCTGTGGTTATCAACGCTCATCTGCACCGGCGAAATTTCGGCGGGACTGCGGAGAACGAGCGCCATAGGCTCCAGGCGGCCCAAATTGTGGCGGCTTGCCCTTCGACCGGGTGCGACAGTTTCCGCCTTACCTGCCGCCGCACTCGCCCCTATAGTGCCGCCGTCTTGCGGCAGCGACAGGAGCTGGCCGCGTCTTTGGATTGTCCGCCACATGACCGCAGCGAGCCGCCCCGATCTGACAGACATTCACAGGGGCGACTGGGTGGACCGGCGATTGCCGCAGGCGATGCGGCCCTATACCCGTCTTGCGCGGCTGGATCGGCCGGTTGGCATCTGGCTGACGCTCTTTCCCTGTTGGGCAGCCCTTTTTCAGGCCGCACATGGCCTTCCCGGGCTTCGCGATCTTCTGGTGTTCACGCTCGGCGCGTTGCTCATGCGCAGTGCCGGCTCCACCATCAACGACATTGCCGACCGCAAGTTCGACGGGCATGTCGAGCGAACGCGGTTCCGTCCCCTCGCCAATGGGGAGATTGGCCTGCCGCGGGCGATACTCTTCCTGATCGTGCAATTTGCGCTGGCCGCTTCGCTCCTTGTCTTTCTGACCCCCGATACCCGCCTTCTGGCCGTCTGCGTCGTGCCGCTCGTCCTCGTTTACCCCTTCTGCAAGCGCTTCACCCATTGGCCGCAGGCGGTTCTGGGCGCTGCCTTCAACTGGGGCATGCTGATGGCGTGGACGCAGGTTGCCGGACATGTTCCCATCGGCGCCGTACTGATGTGGGCAGGCGCCGTCGCGTGGCAGATCGGCTATGACACGGCCTATGCCTATGTCGATGTGCGCGACGACCAGCGCCTCGGTCTGAAATCGACCGCAATCCTGTTCGGCGCACACGGCAAGGCCCTGATCGCCCTGTTCTACGGTCTGACCGTGGCCGCCTGGTCCGTTGGCGGCTGGATGCTCGGGATGTCGAACCTCTATGCCATCGGCATGGTGGCGATAGCCGCCCATCTCGCATGGCAAGCCTGGCGCTTCGACCTCGATCGCCCCGAGATCAGCTATCGCCTGTTTCTGGCGAACATCCTGACCGGCGTGCTTCTCGCCGTTGCCGCTCTCGCCGGAACTTGGTGAGCACACATGCGGCCTGTCGGATTGCTGGCCTCGGCGCTTTGATAAGCGCGCTTTCGGCTGCCTGGGGTTCAATGACCTCATCCGCACGGTGAGGGAATCCCCCTCATCCGCGCGGTGAGGGAAGCCCTCATCCGCCTGGGCAAAGCGGGTGGCGCTGCGATCAGGAACGCTTGGCGGTCACGTCGATCAGCAGGAAGGCGGTCACGACTGCCAGTCCCGCCGCCGTCGGCCACGACCGGCTGTAGAGCGGCGAGAAGCCTTCGATCAGGAACGTCAGAACAGGGCAGAGCTGCCATCGTCACCATCACCGTGTAGGGATCGCAGCGGCCGATGCCGATTTGCAGGAGGTAGAGTGGCGCAAGCACACCGACCACCGAGACCACGACAAGGGCAAGGGCCAGGGAGCCGGTCCAGGTCACCGTGCTGAGGTCCGCCCCCCATGTCATCGCCAGAGAAGCCGGGAGGATGAGGTAGAAACGGTGCGCGAGGAAGGCTCCGTTCGGCACCGACGCGTCCGCCGGCAACTCTCCACCTGGAAGCCCAGCCGTCGCCCACACCCTCTCTCCCCGCCAGCGGGGAACAGGCCCGGCTGAGGGGCGAAACTTGCACGCCACCGCCTATTCCCGAACACTCCGAGCTACTTCCACCCTCGCATCGTCTCCTCGATGAACGCGGCCACCGCCGCCACGCTCGGCACGCGCGCCCGCTCCGGATGCATCATCAGGTAGACCGGGCGCTCGGCTGCCGTCTCCGGCTCGTCCACCGCCTCGAAGCGCGGATCGCGCAAGCCCGAGACGTCAGGCAGCATCAGCTCGGCGCCGAGCGCAAGCGCTGCCTCCATCAGGATCTCCAGCTTGTCGGCCGTCAGCGCCACGCGCGCATCCGGCCGCAGCCGGTCGAGCACCTGCATCTCCGGCACATGGGCAAGAGCCGGGCCGTAGCGGACGATGGGGGAAGGTCTC
The DNA here is from genome assembly GCF_002007205.1 of Ensifer adhaerens. GTDB lineage: Bacteria > Pseudomonadota > Alphaproteobacteria > Rhizobiales > Rhizobiaceae > Ensifer > Ensifer adhaerens_D. Next base: position 329,606 of record NZ_LAZS01000005.1, on the reverse strand, counting down.
AACCCCTGCCCCTTCGGCCGGAACAGGCGGAAGCGCAGCGTGCCGAGGCTCTTCACCCGCACGCTGTCCTCGCCGGTGCGCGCCATGCGGATGGCGATATCGGCCTCGCGCCGCTCGATGCTGAGCATCTGGTTGTCGGCGACGAGATCGAGCGTCAGGCCCGGGTGCCGCTGTTCGAGGCGGGAAAGCGCCGGCGCAAGGATCGCGCTCAGGACGAAGCCGATGCTGGTCACCCGGACCTGCCCTTTAAGCTCCGCCGTGGTTCGCAACAGCGTCGCAAGCGACAGCGACGCCTCCTCGGATATCGTGCGCAGCCGATCGACGACAGGGATGAGCACCGGCGTCGGCGTCAGCCGACCGTCGATGCGGTCGAACAGCGCCGCTCCTACCCGCCGCTCCAGCGCCGCAAGCCGGCGGGAAACCGTCGTCTGGTCGACGCCGAGCGTGCGCGCCGCCTGGCTGAGCGTCGCGCCGCGCACCAGATGATCCAGCAGTTCGAGATCCGCCCATCCTGCATTCATGCAGATTGTCCTCCGAAAATCTCGGATCACTCTGCGTCGATGCAGTCGATAGGATCAACCCCATAGACAGACCGCTTCGACGACGCCAGCCCAGGCAATGACCAGAAACCCACCGCCTGGCGAGGGTTGGCCCCCACCGACCCGCCTTCCGCAACCCATCTCGACACCCCCGTCCGCACCGCTTCCGCACCCGCCGCAACCCTCTTCACACTTGCCGGCGTTACGCTCGCCCCGCCGCCGCTTGGCGAAGCGACGCTGGTCCTGATCGATTATCAGAACGAGTATCTGGCTGGTCCCTTGCGTCTCGCCGAACCGGAAGCGGCGATCGAAAAGGCGCGGCAACTGCTGGCCGCGGCCCGCAAAACCGGCGCGAAGATCATCCACGTCGCCCACAAGGGGGCCGCCGGCGGCATGTTCGACCGGACGGCACATCGCGGCGCGATCGTCGACGCTCTGGCGCCGATTGCGGGCGAAACGATCGTCGAAAAGACCCGGCCCAATGGCTTCTCGGACACCAACCTTGCCGAAGCCGTCGGCCCGGCCGGCACACCGGTGATCTTCGCCGGCTTCATGACCCACAATTGCGTCTCGTCGACCGCCCGCGCCGCCAAGGATCTCGGCTACGGCATCACGATAGCGGCCGATGCCTGCACCACCCGCGACCTGCCGTCAGCATCAGGCACGATTGCCGCCCGCGCGCTGCACGAGGCCGAACTTGCCGGCCTTGCCGACCACCACGGCGCGGTCGTCGATGTCGCCGTACTCACCGCAGCGCGGAGCTGACGCGAGGTCTCGACCGAAGACAAGGAACGACGCGCGCCCGTGACTTGCGGGCGCGCCTCCCATTTGCCGAGCCCGTCGATGGGGACCCGTTCTACTGCTCCTTAAGGACGTGCGTTTCGACCCATGCGTTCAACGCATCCTGCGGTCCGCTGCCACTTGCGATGACCACCGCCATCCGTTTCGGCCGCACCTATGCCTGGGTGCTGAACGGCCTTCATTGGACGGCCTTTCACTGGTTCTGGTTCCACGTGCTGCCGGCCATCCTGCCGACGAGCCTGCTGCTCGCCTGGATCACGCTCCGTCGCCAAAGCACCTGGTGCGCCATCATCGGCCACGGCATGCAGAACGGACTGGCGGTAATCGGCACCTTTCTGACGGTCGCGGGCATCAGGGGTTAGCGGGTCCTTTCCCCGCATCGGCAGGCACCGGCCAGGTGCCGCAGGGGCGCTGCCCTCGTCACATTACGAAAATATAATGATCTCAATGCTTTTCGCCGGGTCCATTCGCTTCTATTTTTGAACCTATCCATTTTGGCATCGGCGATGCCGGTTAGGCGCAAGCGATGAACAAGACAGCCAAGACGGCGCGAGCCGACACCACGCCCCGAGACGATGCGGCGCCCAATATCACCTTCATTCCCGGTGCGGTGAAGACGGTGAAGCGCAGGCGCCGCTCGCGAGCCTGGCTGTGGCTGCCCGTCATCCTCGCCGTCGCCGGCGCCGGCTATTACGGCTGGACGCGCTATGGAGAGAACCCGGCCTCGACCGCAATGGTGACCGAGGTGGTGACCCGCGGCGACATCGAAAACAGCGTCACCGCCGTCGGCACGCTCGATGCCGTCAATTCCGTCGATGCCGGCGCCCAGGTCTCCGGCCAGCTGAAGGCGCTGCATGTGACGATCGGCGACAAGGTCACCCAGAATGAACTCGTCGCCGAAATCGACCCGGCCACCATCGAAAACCGCATCGAGATCGACCAGGCGGAGCTTGCTAACCTCCGGGCCCAGCTGATTTCCAAGAAGGCCCAGCTCGTGCTGAAGCAGGCCAATATCGACCGCCAGCGCAATCTCGTCGAAACCAGGAGCGTGGCGCAATCGACGCTCGACCAGGCGATCGCCGACCTCGCAGCCGCCGAAGCCGACGTCAACGCCATCGAGGCGCAGATCCGCAAGCAGCAGGCGACGCTTGCCGGCGACAAGGTCGATCTCGGCTACACCAAGATCTACGCGCCGATCTCCGGCACCATCGTCGCCAACCCGGCCAAGGCCGGCCAGACGCTGAACGCCAACCAGACGACGCCGACCATCGTCACCATCGCCGACCTCTCGACCATGACCGTCAAGGCGCAGGTGTCGGAAGCCGATGTCACCCGGCTGAAGATCGGCATGGACGCCTATTTCACCCTGCTCGGCCAGCCCGGAAAACGCTTCGCCGGCAAGCTCCGGCAGATCCAGCCGATGCCCGACACGACCAACAACGTCGTGCTCTATTACGCACTCTTCGACGTGCCCAATCCCGAGGGCGAACTGATGATGTCGATGAGCGCCCAGGTGTTCTTCGTGCAGGCTGCCGCCAAGGATGTGCTGATCGTGCCGAGCGGCGCCTTGAGCCATCCGGACAAGGGCAGCGGCGATGCCGCCGGCCAGGGCGACGGCCGGCGTGACGGCCAGAGAAACGGCCAACGTGGCGAAGGCGGCAAGGCGCAGGTGACCGTCGTTACCGCCTCCGGCGCGCTCGAAACCCGCGACGTCGAGGTCGGCATTCGCAACCGCGTCAGCGCCGAAATCAAGAGTGGCCTCGAAGAGGGCGAGAAGGTGGTCGTCAGCACCGGATCCACAGGCGGCGGCACCGCCCGCGACAACCGAAACCAGCGCGGCATGCGCATGCCGCCGATGTTCTGATGTCGGCCATGACCCCGCTTCTCTCGCTCAGGCACGTCAGCAAGACCTATTTCAACGGCGATCTCGCCGTCGAGGTGCTGCATGGCCTGTCGCTCGATATCGAGGCGGGCGAATTCGTGGCGATCGTCGGCCAGTCGGGTTCCGGCAAGTCGACGCTGATGAACATTCTCGGCTGCCTCGACCAGCCGACCGGCGGCGACTACCTGATCGACGGCGAGAGCGTCGCTACCCTCGACAGCGACGAGCTCGCGGCGCTGCGCCGCCGCACCTTCGGCTTCGTCTTCCAGAGCTACAACCTCATCCCGACAGCAAGCGCCAAGGAAAATGTCGAGGTGCCGGCCGTCTATGCCGGCATGTCGGCCCGCGACCGCCACGACCGCGCCGAGGCGCTGTTGGAAGCGCTGAAGCTCGGCGAGCGCCTCGACCACCGGCCGGGCCAGTTGTCTGGCGGCCAGCAGCAACGCGTCTCCATTGCCCGCGCGCTGATGAACGGCGGCCGGGTGATCCTTGCCGACGAGCCGACCGGCGCGCTTGACAGCCAGAGCGGCTCGGACGTGATGGCGCTGCTCCGCGACATGAACCAGCAGGGTCACACGGTCATCGTCATCACCCACTCGCGCGAGGTCGCCGAACAGGCCGACCGGCTGATCGAGATCCATGACGGCCGCATCGTCGCCGACCGTGCCAAGAAAACCCGTGTGAATGCCGAGGGGGCAGCCGCCCTCGCCCGCCATGTCAGCGAAGGCTCGGCCGCGATCGCCGATGTCACCGAAGCGATGAAGATGGCGTTCCGGGCGCTGAAGGCCAATCTGTTCCGCACGATCCTGACCCTGCTCGGCATCGTCATCGGCGTCGGTTCGGTCGTCGCCATGCTGGCGATCGGCACGGGCGCGCAGGATTCGGTCTTGAGCCGCATCTCCTCCATGGGCTCCGACCTCTTGGTGGTACGCCCGAGCATGGCGAATTTCCGCGGCAGCGCCGGCGGCAGCAACGTGACGCTGGTGCCTGCGGACGCCGACGCGATCCTCGAAGTGCCGAATGTCGCCTTCGCCGTGCCGGAGATGACCAGCTCCGTCACGCTTCGCCGCGGCAATGTCGATTATCAGACGACCGCCAACGGCACCGTGCCGCAGTTCACCACGGCAAAATCCTGGAAGATGGCCAAGGGCGAGTTCATCAACCAGAACGACATGGACACCTACGCACCGGTGGCCGTGCTCGGCCAGACGGTGGTGAAGACCCTCTTTCCCGACGGCAACAATCCGATCGGCCAATATGTGCTCGTCAACAAGATCCCCTTCCAGGTGATCGGCGTGATGGCGGAGATGGGCGCCACCTCCTTCGGCAACGACCAGGACGACGTGGTGCTGGTGCCGCTTTCGACCGGCAGCATCCGCCTCTTCGGCCAGCGCAACATCCGCACCATCACCGTCCAGGTGAAGGACGGCTCGGCGATCGACATCACCCAGCAGACGATCCAGTCGCTGCTCGACCAGCGCCACAAGCGCCAGGACACGCAGATCACCAACATGTCGTCCGTGCGCGAGGCCTTCACCGAGACCTCGAACACGCTGAAACTGTTCCTCGCCTCGGTCGCCGCGATCTCGCTCTTGGTCGGCGGCATCGGCGTCATGAACATCATGCTGGTTTCGGTCAGCGAGCGCACCCGCGAGATCGGCGTACGCATGGCGACCGGCGCCCGCCAGCGCGACATCCTGCTGCAGTTCATCATCGAGGCGCTGGTCGTCTCGGCGATCGGCGGCACGCTCGGCGTCGCGCTCGGGCTCGGCACCGGGGCGCTCGCCGGTCAGTTCGGCATGCCGGTCTCCTTCACCATCGGCCCCGTCGCGCTCGCCTTTGCCTGCGCCTTCCTGACCGGCCTCATCTTCGGCTTCCTCCCCGCCCGCAACGCCTCGCGACTGCAGCCGGCGGTGGCGCTGAGCGCGGACTAGGCAAGAGCGACGCTCCTGCCCGCCAGACGGTAGACAAGTGTCGCGACACGACCCAAGATGGCAGGCACTGCACGCTTGGGGGACGATTCGCGATGTGGAAGGCGTTTGCCGTTCTCTACGGGCTGATTTTCATTTTCGGGCTGTCATTGGCTTTCGTCACGCTGTCCCCTGAAATCGCGGTGCAGCTGTCTTCCGCCGACCGAGCCCTGTTCTATGCGGGCCTGGCCGTGGAATTTGCGGCCATGATAGGCGTCTTTGCCTACGCCTTCGACCTGAGAGTCCCGCCCTCGTCATTTTGGCGGCCATTCAGCTGGGCTCTTGCAGGCTGGTGTCTCTACACGTCGCTGGACAAGGCCTGGGACGTCGCCATGCTCATCACCAGCCCGAAACCCGGAGACGAAGGCTTGGTGTCAGCCGTCTTCGGCCTGCTGCTCCTGCTTCTTCTCAACTATTTCGCCTGGCTCGGCGTCTGGCGTTATGGCCGCCGAACAGAGCAGCAGCCGGCCCCCACTGGCTAAGGGTGGAACGCCGGCACGCCACGCACTCCGGGGAACGAATGCGACAGCCGGCGGCATGCAGGCCGGGTGTAAGGCCTTGCGACCATCTCGCCCGTAGAACGATAGACAAGGCGCTCTTCACCACCCAAGCTGGCACCAGCGCAGATACAGGATGATTCGCGATGTGGAAGGCATTCGCAATTTTCTACGTGCTCAGCCTTGCTTTCGGCCTGGTCATAGGCGCGACGCTGCTCCTGGGCTTGTGGGACGAGATGGCATACGGGATCAAGATCCTCGGCAGCGTCAGCCTGGTCATGGCGCTGGCAACGGCGATCGGCCTTGTTGCCTATGCCTTCAACCTGCACGTCCCGCCCTTCGGGCTCTGGCGGCCGTATAGCTGGTTTCTCGGCATCCTGCTCGGCGCCCTGTCGGTCATCAGCGTGGTGCGGTTTGCCGCTCAGTACGAAGGGGGCGATGATCTCGTCACCCTGCTCTGGCTTTCTCTGTCTCTCCTCGTCAATTATTTCAGCTGGCTCGGCGTCTGGCGTTACGGCCGCCGGATGAAGGCCACCGCATAGTTCGCCTTGGGTTCATTCATGGGGCATCTTTCCGCCCGCAAGTGATTCCACTTGAAGGCAGGATGCTCTAGCGTCGACGAGGTGCACCCACCCAGTTTGGCACTCTGCTGCCAGGAGATATGATTGCCGATGTGGAAGATCTTTGCTGTTCTGACATGCGGGCTGACCATAGCCGCCTTCATTTGGTTCGCGCTCATTGTTTCCGAACAGGCCCCAGGCGAAATCAACGTAATGGACCTGATCAGCCTGGTCATATCGGTGCCGGCATCCATCGGCATCGTCTGCTACGCCTTTGACAAAGACCTTCTGCCAACGGCCTTCTGGCCACCTTTCGCAAAAATCCTGACCTTCTGGACCGCTCTCTATCTCGTCGGCGCGGCCTGGATGGACCTGTCCCTCGGCGTCGCCAACTCTGCGTGGAGTGAACTGGCCGCCATGGCGGCACTCTATGCCGCCTCCTTGGCACTTGCCTATTATGGCTGGCTTGGCGTCTGGCGCTATGCCGCCCGCGTGAAGCAGCATCCTTCGTCAAGCTGAGGCCGTCAGCCTGCGAACGATCCTCGAAGGCAAAAAAGCGTAATGCTCAACCTAATCCTCTACAGTGACCAGCTTGTCCCCGACTGCTCGGCGATCGATCAGAGGCTCGCGGAGATGCTGAGGGCACGCGGCGGCGGAAACCGCATCGCCTATGTGGCCTCCGGCCCGGAGCCGGACCGCAGCTTCTTCCTCGCTGCCCGGTCCTATTATGGTCGTTACGGCCTCGACCTCGGCCTGTTCTTCGATCTCGACGAACCGCATCCTGAAGAAGCGGTCGCCGCCCTCTTCGCCTCGGACGCCATCCACCTCTCGGGCGGCCACACCGGCGGCTTTCTCGAACGGCTGAAGCGCAGCGGCATGCGCGCGCCGCTGCGCGATTTTGCGCTCTCCGGCGGTGTCCTCATCGGCGTCAGCGCCGGTGCCATTCTCATGGCCCCGACGATCGCGACCGACGCGCTCTTCATCGGTGAACGGCCCGAGGACATCACAGACGGCGCGGCACTCGACCTCACGCCGTTCGAATTCTTCCCGCATCTCGGCGACGACGAAAGCTACCTGCCCGCACTGCTGCGCTACAGCCTGTCGACCTCGCGGCCGATCCTTGCCTGCAACGATGGCGACGGCATCGTCGTTTCGGGCGGGCGGATCGAGTGTTTTGGAGAGCCCCTGTGGATCTCAGGTGGCGCCGTGCGGACACCGGACGACGTCAACCTTGACGGCTTCTCGTTATCCAAGGCGTGACATGGCCACCCAGTCGCCCGCCCCGAACTCCCAAGGCTTCGAAGGTGTCATTTGACCCGCTACCAGCACATGGAATTGCAAGCGATCATCCGGAAAAGCCCGCTTCTTTCTCCGGTCCTCGATCATTGGAACGAGGTGGCTCTGCCAGATGCCTGGCTTGCGGCCGGCGCAATCACGCAGAGCGTCTGGAACCATGCGTTCGCAATGCCGCCGACGCATGGCATCGGCGACATCGACATCGTCTATTTCGACGGCGAGGACCTCTCCGAAGAGACGGAAGCCCGGCACGCAGCCCGGATCAAAAGCCTGCTCGTGGACCTGCCCGTGCGGATCGACGTCAAGAACGAGGCGCGCGTCCACCTCTGGTACGAAGAGAAGTTCGGCAGTCCGATCAGCCCCTATGTCTCGACGCCGGCGGCGATCGCGACTTTCCCGACGACGGCAACCGCCATCGGCATACGCCCGTCCCGCGACGGGCCAGAAATCTGCGGGCTCGAGATCTGCGCGCCTTTCGGCCTTGCCGACCTCCTGTCGCTCGTGGTGCGCCCCAACAAAAGCCAGATCACGCGCGAGATATACGAGCGCAAGGTCGATCGCTGGCGCGCCCTTTGGCCGGGCCTGACGATCGAGAGCTGGGACCTGTAGCCGGCGGGCGCCCGAACCGACAACGTCACATCGCCCCTGCCCGCGCGGCTTCGGCATGCCGTACGGCGGCCCTGTCCTCGCGCGCCGGAAGCGGCGCGGCCCTGCGCCTTCCAAGCGCAGCCTCTCCGGAGGTCACGCCGATATCGGCCAGGTGCTCCGCATCGAGTTCGCGCAGCTGCTGCAACTGCCAGTACCGCGAGCGCGGCGAGGCGACGAGATAGAGACCGAGTTCCCGGATCATGTCGAACATCCATGTTTCGTTTAACCATGGACACAGTCTGCGCCTCGACAATTCCTAAAAGAAGCTTAGCATTCCTATTCCAAGCATAAGAGAAACTTTGGCATGGGCGCGCTCGATCTCGACTATCTCAAAACCTTTACGCTGGTCGCCGAACTCGGCAGTTTCTCGGCCGCTGCCGAGCGCCTGGGGCTGACGCAGCCGGCGATCAGCCTGCAGGTGCGGGCGCTGGAAAAACAGCTCGGCGTGCGCCTCGTCGAACGGGTCGGCCGCACGGCAAGGCCGAGTGCCGCCGGCGAGGAACTGCTTGCCCATGCCGGCAGCATCGAAGCCGCAACCAGCCGGGCGATCGAGGCTGTTGCGCGCCATGCCAGGGGCGTTCTCGGTCGCGTGCGCATCGGCACCGGCGCCACGCCTTGCGCCTTCCTGCTGCCGCCGCTCCTGGCCGACCTCAAGCGCCGCTTTCCCGACCTCGACATCACGGTGACGACAGGCAACAGCGCCGACATTGTGCGCGCGGTGGACGAGAACCTCATCGACATCGGCCTCGTCAGCCTGCCCGTCTCCGGCCGCATCTTCGAAATCACGCCGCTCTTCGACGAGCGCTTCGTGGCGATTGCGCCGCTCGGGACCGCCCTGCCCGATGCCGTCACGCCCGCGATCCTGGCTGAACGGCCGCTGATCCTCTACGAGCCAGGCGCCAACACGCGAAGGATCACCGACGAATGGCTGGCCACCACAGGCACGACCGTCAAGCCGGTGATGGCGCTCGGCAGCGTCGACGCGATCAAGGAGATGGTCGCCGTCGGCCTTGGCGCCGCCCTCGTTCCGGAAATCGCCCTTCGCCCCGGGGACCGGGAACGCCTGGTGGTGCGACCCGTCACCCCAACGCTCTTCCGCCGCTTCGCCCTGGTGCTTCGAAGCGACAAGCGGCTCGACAGGGCGCTGCGCGAAACGCTCGCCGCGCTGAAGACAACGGCGACTGGACTAGATACGCCCGAGGGCCGGACGCAGGGCCGCTAAAGACGCCGCAGCGACGACGGGCGGGCTGTCGAAGCATGCCAGAGCCTGCACGATGTAGTCTTGACCTCATCGTTTAGTTTTGGTTTGGCCATTGATCAGTCAAAGTGCAGTCAAAGTGCAGTCAAAGGAGCAAGCAGTGACGAAGTACGATCCCGATAGATTGAAACTCCGCATTCAGGGACGCGGCCTGAACACGTGGAACTGGCAGCTACTGCTTGATGGCAAGCAGCTCATAAAATCCGGAACCATCTCGGGCTCAAGACGCAATGCCGAAGTCGCGGCTGAGGCAGTCTTGCGCGATATGTCAACTGCGTCGGATAAAGACTAAGCGACTAGAAGCTGGCAGGTGCCGCATGCATGCGCGATCTGCACTCTGGCGATCTCGGGTTTCTGGTTGGCTGCATCGACCATGGCCCGGACGCCGGCAGCATCTGCACCATAACGTCTGACCACTCCGGCGAACGCCTCGACGTCGTGTGCACGGATGACGAAGACTGGGCGGCCGGGTTGCGGCCGCGATAGTCGGTCAGTGCCGCCTCCCGGCGATCAGCCGGAAGGCGTCGGGCTTCGCCACCACCGACCAGAGCCGCATCTTCACGCAGGCCGTGCAGTTGCATTTCTCCGTGCCGGCGCTGAAGTCGAGGTCCGTCTCGATCCGCACCGCAATGGCGGCTGCCGCCATAGGTCTTCATCATCCCTTCTTCCCTGCCCTCGTTGTCGGCCCGGACTATGCCACCGGGACGATTGAGAATCTGCGCCGTCACAATCACCGATCGGAAATCGGGTGGGCGCTGCCCCGCGCCGGCAGTAGTCAGGGCGCCTCAATCAAGAGAAGGAAAAAGTCCATGACTATGCTGCAAGACAAGATCGTGATCGTCACCGGCGCCTCCTCCGGCATAGGCCGCGCGGTCGCCAGGCTCTTTGCCGCCGAGGGTGCGAAGATCGTCGCCAACGCCCGCGGCGAAGAGCAGCTCGACGCCGTCGTCGAGGCGATCCGCGAGGACGGCGGCGAAGCGATCGCGGTTGGCGGCGACGTCACCGCGGAAGAAACCCATATCCGGCTGGTGGAAGCGGCGCTCAAGCATTTCGGCGGCCTCGATATCGCCGTCAACAATGCCGGCGCGGTCAACGTCATGAAGCCGGTCGCCGAAATCACGCTCGCGGAATGGCAGCAATCGCTTGCCACCAACCTCACCTCCGCGTTCCTCGGCGCCCGCCACCAGATCCCGGCCATGCTTTCCCGTGGCGGCGGCGCACTGGTCTTCACCTCGACCTTCGTCGGCACCAGCGTCGGCATTCCCGGCATGGCGGCCTATGGCGCCCCCAAGGCCGGGCTGATGGGCCTCGTCAAGGGCATCACCGCCGACTATGGCGCAAAGGGCATCCGCGCCAATGCGCTTCTGCCGGGCGGCGTCGACACGCCGGCAGCCGGCAGCAAGGAGAACAAGGAATGGGCGGCCGGCCTTCACGCGATGAAGCGCATCGCCCAGCCGGAAGAGATCGCCCAGGCCGCCCTCTTCCTCTCCAGCCCGATGGCAAGCTTCGTCTCGGGCGCAGCCCTCTTTGCCGACGGCGGCAATGCTGCGGTGAAGTGATTGGGCCGACAGTCACCGCTTGCGCCGGGTAGGTTTGCCCCGGCGCAAGCTCAACCAATCACTCCAGCAGCCGGGCCTGCCAACCGACACGAGCTTTCGCTCGCTTGTGTTGCACCACACCGGACCATAAGATCACAGGATGCAACTGCATCCCGAAATCGCCGACCTTGCCGATCTCCTGCGCAACGTTGAGGACCATTTGGCAAAGCACGACGAAACGGGCTGGGCGGGCATGGTCGGCCGGTGTCGCGTTGCGGTGGAAAAGTCTGACGCCTGGGGATTGCACCGCTTCCTTGCGATGTTCGCCGGCATGGGCTCGCTCAATGATTTGGTTCTTCAACGTGACGGCACGATGCTGACGACGGAGAACGATGCGCTCCGCGAAATGCTGACAAAGGCTTGGACGCTAGCCACGAAACTGCAACGAGACGACGTCGCGCAAGCGCGCGGTGAATGACCACGTTCGTCTGTCCCACGCATTCACGGCCGGCCACACGGCTAGTGCCTACCCCACCGGGATCTCCGTCGTCTCCTTGCCCGTGCGGATCACGAAGGCGGTGTAGTAGCGCGCGACATTGGTCTCCTCGCGGAAAAGCCGTTCGGTGAGCGCGTCGAGCTCGTCCATGTCCTTCAGCCGCAGCATCAAAATGGCGTCGGTCTCGCCGCTGACGCTATAGGCCTGGATCACCGCCGGCTCCCTGGTCGCCATGTCGAGGAAGCGGCGGATATATTGTTCGCCGTGGCGCTCGAGCTCGACGGTGATGATCGCCTTCATGGTCCGGCCGGCCTTGGCCGGATTGAGGATGGCAACGATCCGGTCGATCACTCCCGCTTCATGCAGCCGCCGGATGCGACGCAGGCAGCTCGACGGCGAAAGGCCGACTTCGGCCGCGAGCTCGGGATTGGTGCGCGACGCATCCTGCTGCAGGAGCCTCAAGAGCTTGCTGTCGATCTTGTCCATGTTCGTCCCCGTTTCGCCGCCATGCAATTTTATTGCACAGAAGTGCATATTTTGACCACAACTGCGAACGGCCTCGCGCTAGTCCTTGGACAACCAATTCAAGGAGAGACCAACCATGGCCGTTCTGATCATCCTTTACCGCAAGACGCTCGCGACCCTCGAAGTCTACTGGGATCTCGTGCGCATCATCGTTCCCGTCACCATCGCCACCCATGTGCTGCAGGAGCTTGGCGTCATCCGCGCCGTCGCCCCGGCCTTCGAGCCGCTGATGACGATCGTCGGCTTGCCGCCCGAGCTTGCCTTTGCCTGGCTGACCGGCCTGCTCGTCGGCATCTGGGGGGCGGTCGTCGTCGTCTTTGCGCTGGTGCCGGTCTCGGAGCTGACGACCGCCGACATGACGGTCTTTTCGGCGCTGATGCTGGTGGCGCATGCGATCCCGATCGAGCAGCGCATCATCCAGAAGGCAGGCCCGAGCTTTCTCGCCACCGCTGCGATCCGGATCGGTGGCGGCCTGATCTTCGCAGCGCTTTTGCACCAGGTCTTTGCGCTGACCGGATGGCTTTCGACGCCGCTTGCGCCCAGCTGGATACCGGCGAACGAAACCGCCACCTGGACCGGCTTTGCGCTCAGCACGCTGAAGACGCTTGCCACCATGCTCGTCGTGCTGCTCGCGCTGAGCTGGCTGATCGAGATCCTAAAGCTCGTCGGCATTCTCGGCTGGCTCAACCGGGGCATGGCGCCGCTCTTTCGGCTTGCCGGCGTCAAGACCGAGACCGTGCCCTTTGCCGCCGTCGGCGTGTTGCTCGGCATCTCCTATGGCGGCGCACTGCTGATCCGCGAGGCGCGCGAGGCCAAGGTCGAGCCGCGCCAGGTATTCCTCGCCTGCGTCTTCATGGGTTTCGGCCACAGCCTCATCGAGGACACGCTGGTGGTCGTCGCACTCGGCGCGGATTTCACCAGCGTCTTCTTCGGCCGGCTCGTCTTTGCCATCATCGCCACGGCCATCGTCGCCCGGGTTGTCGCCTCCGCGCCCGACGCCGTGTTCTTCCGCTCCTTCTTCCGCAAGGACGGCGGCGAGCCGGCCCTGTCGGAAGCTTGAAGCCTAACGGATGGAAGCGCGCCGCGGCGTTACTCCGCCGCGGCCGCTGCGGCCAGTGCCGGACCCGCCATCCGCCCGAAGGCGGCGCGGTAGGCGGCGGGCGTCGTCGAAAGCTGCTGGCGGAAATGGTGGCGCAGCGTCTGGGTCGAGCCGAAGCCCGAGGCTTCCGCCACCTGCTCCATGCCAAGTGCGGTTTCCTCCAGCAATTGCCGGGCGCGCGAAAGCCTTTCCCCAAGCAGCCAACGCGCCGGCGTCGTGCCGGTCGCCGCCTCGAAGCGGCGCAGGAAGGTGCGCTCGCTCATGCCGGCGGCCTTTGAAAGTGCCGCGATCGAGAAGTCCTCGCCCAGCCGCGCGCGCATGCGGTCAAGCAGCGGCCCGAGCCTCGCGCTCTCGTGCACATCAGGCACGGCTCGCTCGATAAACTGCGCCTGGCCGCCGTCGCGATGCGGCGGCACGACGAGGCGGCGGGCCACGCGGTTGGCCGCCTCGCTGCCGAAATCGCGGCGGATCAGATGCAGGCAGAGGTCGATGCCGGCGGCACTGCCAGCCGAGGTCAGAACCTGGCCGCCATCGACATAGAGCACGTCCGGCACCACCTCGATGTCTGGATAAAGCACTTTCAGCTTGTCCGTATAGCGCCAGTGGGTCGTCGCCCGCCGGCCGGAAAGCAGCCCTGCAGCCGCCAGCACGAAGACGCCGGAACAGATGGAAAGAACGCGCGCGCCGCGGGCGTGGGCCTGCCGCAGCGGCTCACAGACCGGCTCCGGCACGGGCTGATCGGCGCCGCGCCAGCCGGGCACGATGATCGTCCCGGCTTGGCCTAAAAGCTCGATGCCGCCGTCGGCGACAAAGCGAACGCCGCCGGTCGCCCTGAGTTCGCCGGGATCGACCGAGGCGACGGCGAAACGATACCAGCCCTCGCCCATTTCCGGCCGCGGCAGGCCGAACATCTCGACGGCGACTCCGAACTCGAAGGTGCAGAGTCCGTCATAGGCAAGCGCCACGACGAGCGGGTTCAGGAGCGGCTGGGCGGCGGAAAACGACTTTGGCATGATCTTGAGCATATATGGCAAAACTGCCAACTGCCAGCGCTTTCGAAACGTTGCTACACATCTCCTCGTCAACCGCACGAACCCGAGGAGAGCCCCGATGAGCTACGTCACCGACACCCCCGCCGCGTCCCCCGAAGTCGCTATTGCCCACTTCGCCGGACGCCTCAGCGTCGAGACCGATTGCGCCGACGTCGCCCAGGCGCTGAAGAGCGGCGACCAGGATTTCGTGCTCCTGCACGTGGTCGGCTCGGATGCCGCCTATGCCCGCCGCCACGTGCCGGGCGCGATCCACCTGCCCCACCGCCAGATCAGCGCCGAGCGCGTGGCCGAGTGGGCCGCAGACACCCTGTTCGTCGTCTACTGCGCCGGCCCGCATTGCAACGGTGCCGACCAGGCGGCACTCAAGCTCGCCCGCCTCGGCCGGCCGGTAAAGCTCATGATCGGCGGCATCACCGGCTGGGAGGACGAAGGCCTCGCTTTTGCCACCGGCGCGGCCCCCGGCGAGGCACAGGCGCTGCTCGCCGCTTGAGCAGGCGCGAAGCCCCTTTTGCAGTGCCGCGCGCCTTGCGGAGCGCGCGGCACTGCAGCATTTTTGATCGCGTTTGATTTCGCCCTGAAATCGATCGCGATTGAGGCAGATGATGCGGTTCGGCCGCCCTCTTTCCGGCCTGTCGTAGTCATGCCGGCCCGCTAACCCCTTTGCACGAGTTATCGACATGCCCGTATCACCCCTGACCGTCAGACCCTTTGCGCAGCGTGACGTCGCCGACGTGCTGCGGCTGATGCGTAATCTCGCAGTGTTCGAAGGCTATATCGACAAGTTCCGCGTGACCGAGATGGACCTGATCGAGCACGGGCTTGGCGACAACCCGCGCTTCGGCGTGCTGGTCGCAGACCTCGGCGGCCGCGTCGTCGGCATTGCCGTGCATTACGTCATTCCCTGGACCTACGACCTGAAGCCGACGCTGGTGCTGAAGGAACTTTTCGTCGATGAAACAGCGCGTTCCCTCGGCGCCGGCGCGGCGCTCATCGAAGCCTTGAAACGCCACGCCGCAGCGATCGGCACGCCGCGCATCGAGTGGTCGGTGCTTGCGAGCAATGAAGCTGCAAAGCGCTTCTACGGGCGCCAGGGCGCGATACTGGACGCGATCTGGGAACCCTGGACGCTGCTGATCCAAACAGAGGACGACGGGAAGGAAGCGTCCGGCGTCTGACTTGTCCCTGCGGGCTACCGTCAGGAAAATCCTGACCCGATTGGGTGAAAAAGCTGGGGATTTTCCCGTAACCCAAATTGACTATTAAAATCCCCTTAAAATCCATTGCTTTCAGGCCACGCTTTTGCCACACTGTACTTGCGATTGCGCCACGGAAGTATGCAATCCCCGGAAGAGTATGCATGCTTGCGTTTATATTGCGGTGCAGTTGCTTTATTAATTTGATTGCGCGCTTGAGCCTCCGTCACAACGGGGGCTCAATCATTTTTGGACACCCCATTCCCTGCCTACGACGGGCCGGTGCAGTTGCGCAGCCTGAGCGAAGATGCGCTGCCGCGCATCGCAATTCGTCGGCACATGCGCGCGCTTCAACCGTCAGGATGCCCGCACGGGCTTTAGCGCTGGAGGATCGGGCCGGTCGGCAAGGACAGGGCTGAGCGTTTGCGGGCCGATCGGACGAGGCTGAAGGAAGCCGTGGCCCACCTCAAGGGGAAGATCTGCGCGCGATAGGCGCGCCGGCCGGGATGCAGAACCCCGGCCGGATGTGTTTTGATTCAGTGTCCGCCGAGCACCAGCGTCTGCACCGGCAGCATCAGCGCCTGGATGCGCAGGATCGCCGCATGCACGAGGCCGACCGCATCGACGCCGTGCAGATAGGCCCATTGCAGCGTGCTGATCCCGGGTTCGTCCAGTTGGTCGTGGTTGCTGGTATAGGCGTTGGCGATGCAGCTGCTGCCCGGCGGGACGTCGTCGAGCACGCCGGGATAAAGCGGCTCCATGACCACCGTCAGCGTGCCCGGCTGCGAGATCTGCGTTACGTCGATCAACTGGTCGCTGGCGCGCACCTGGCCGGAAGCAATCACCTCCTGAACCTCGGTGACGACGAGCGGAATGATGGTGAACGGCTTGCCGACGCAGGTCGCCTCGCCGATCATGCCGGGCTTCATCACCTGGGCCTCGATCTGCCCGAAGCCGGCCACCAGCCGCGCGCGGCCCGCGTCTTCCGGCACGAGCACGCCCGCCGGCCTCAACAGCGGGTTGACGATTTCGCCGACCCGAAGCGTGAACTGCTGCAGCGTGCCGGACACGCCGGCGAGGACGGTGGTCTTCGATATATCGACCTCCGCCTGCTTCAGCGCCGCTTCGGCGCTGGCCTTCTGCGACGGCAGCAGCGACGAAAGCTTGGTCTCCAGCGTCTGCTTGTTGGACTGAGCCGCCGTCAGCGCGCCCTTGCGTCCTTCGAGCGCCACCTGGCGGCGTTCGATCTCGCGGCGGGCGACGACATTGGGATTGAGCCTGTTGAGCTCGACCTGGGTGTCGTATTCGTCCTGCGCCTGCTGGACAGCCGCCTGCGCCTGGACGATCACGCCATCGGCGGCAACGAGCTCGGTGCGCGCGACAGTCAACTCGGCGTCAACTTCGGCGATCTGGCGGCGGGCGACCTCGGCGGCGGCTTCCTCCTCCGAGCTGTCGAGCTTGAACAGCGGCTGGCCGGCCTTCACCTTCTCAAAGCGCGTGGCGTAAATCTCCGTGACACGACCATTGGTCTCCGGCAGCACGGCGACGGTCCGGAAGGCCGCGGTCACGTTCTTCGTCGACGGATGGAAGTAGAAGATCAGCGTGATCAGCGAGATCGTCAGCACGATGCAGGCGGTGATGCCCCAGCGCAGTTCGAACCAGACCGAATAGATGGTAATCTCGCGCCCGATCCGCTTTCCCTGGCCGTAACGGCGGAAGAGATAGTCGGGCAGGATGGTCAGCATCGAGCAAAGGATGAACTCGAACATGGTTTATGCCTTCCCTTCGATCGACGGCTGAGCGGGCGATGCGTGGCCGTGGCCGGGCAACGCGTGCGGCTGTGGCTGGCTTGCTACCGGCTCGGCCTCCACGTCCCCTGCCTCCGGTACGGTCGGCTGGTCCACCTTGCCGGCAATCCGCTCCAGCGAGCCGGCGATCGACGATAGCGGCGAGGAGAAATCGGGAAGGTCGATCAGTGCCAGAAGCAGGGCAGCCCCCCACAGGATGTTGTTGTGGGTGAGCAGCGACAGGAGCGCCAGGACCGCGACCAGTTCGAGCTGGATCTTGTTGGTCTTGTGCGCCATGACCTCCGGCAGCGAGTGAAGCCGGAGATAGAGCGTGCCGAGCGCGAAGATCGCGACAATGAGGAAGACAGCGACGGCATTGAGCAGCCAATCGGACTGGCCCGGGGCCGTGATAAACCCCGGAAGATGGTGAATGGCAGCAGGATGGATGGCTTCGGACATTACGCCTCCGCAAATCGGACTGGACCACGAGAATCGAACATTAGCACCCCTCAAGAAAAACGAAATAGAAGCTTGTACGTCTAGCCACAACTTGACCTTGCACCACCGGGCGCCCTATCAAATCGGCTCGCCGGCACCTTGAAGTGCCGCCGGTTTCGAGCAGGATCGAAAGGCACATGCTGTTCCCGCGGTAACGGCATCGCATGACCGCTCGCCCTAACGCGCGCAGGCACCCGCGTCGCCCGGCGCGGCAGGAGCCTGCCCACGCATGACCGCCAGAAGGAGACCGCCCATGGCCCAGAACGTATACGACCAACCGGAATTCTTCGAAGGTTACAGCCAGCTCGGGCGCTCGGTTCATGGTCTTGCAGGCGCCGCGGAATGGCCGGCGATTCGCGCGCTTTTGCCGGATCTTTCAGGAAAGAGCGTCGTCGATCTCGGCTGTGGCTATGGCTGGTTTTCGCGCCATGCTCGCGAGGCTGGCGCTGCCCAGGTGCTCGGGCTCGACCTCTCCGAAAAGATGATCGCCCGCGCCAGGGCCGACACGTCGGATGCGGCGATCGAACACAAGATCGCCGATCTCGACCAGCTGGAGCTGCCCGAAGAGAGTTTCGACTTCGCCTACAGCTCGCTCGCCTTCCACTATGTCGAGGATTTTGGCCGGCTGGTGGCCACCATCCACAAGGCGCTGGTACCCGGCGCCCATTTCGTCTTCACCATCGAGCACCCGATCTACATGGCCTCGCACGATCCCGGCTGGCGCATCGAGAATGGCGAGCGCACCTGGCCGGTCGACCACTATTCCGAGGAGGGACCGCGCACGACGGACTGGCTGGCGAAAGGCGTCATCAAGCACCACCGCACGATCGGCACCACGCTCAACACACTGATCGCAACGGGCTTTGCCATCCGCCACGTCGAGGAGTGGCGGCCGACGCAAGAGCAGATCGCGGAGATACCGGCACTGGCCGAAGAAGTCGACCGGCCGATGATCCTGATCATGAAGGTTGAGAAGTAGGCGCTGCCAACTGCCGGCGCTGTGGCCACCGCCCCATCTTAGAGATGAAACGAATCTCTCACACCGATTTGGTTGCAACTGTTCAACATAGGCATGATAAGCGAATGCGAAACTTCAGGAAGATAGCGATCAGAGCACCACTCATAGTCGTGACGCTGTCCATCGGGTTGAACCTTTCTAGCGGCTTTGCGGCTGCCGAAATGAAAGACGCGCAAGAAGCGTTCATGCGTGCGGATTATCAAGAAGCATATCGCCAGTCCCTGCCGGAGGCAGAGCGTGGCAATGCTGCGGCGCAGAGCATGATCGGATCGCTATACGCTTATGGCCGGGGCGTGCCGAAGGACGACTCTCAGGCGTTTCACTGGTTCAAACGTGCAGCTGATCAAGGCGACCTGAGCGCGCAGTATGCCGTTTCCCAACTGTATGAAACCGGCCGAGGCGTTGAGCGAGATACCCAAGCGGCGGTTCACTGGCTGAAGAAGGCCGCAGAAGGTGGGTTCTCGGTCGCGCAACTGTCTCTTGCGCATCACTACCGCGAAGGCGTGGGTGTGCCACAGGATCGGGAACAGGCGTCGTACTGGGAAGCGAAGAGCGCGCAGGACCCTGCCAATGGAATAGTCGAGGGAGCGTTAGATCGCGCTGCCGAAGACTGAGCAGCATGCCCCAAGCTCATCGGAGCATGCCGGGTCAAGACCAAACACCACTCTGGGGAAGGTTCCGGGCCAGCTTTGCCCCGCTCACCCCTTCTCCTTCAGCGTCTCCTTCTGGGTGATCAGCCGGGCACTGTGCTGTCCGCTCAGATAGGTCCAGAACCAGCTCCAGGCGACGGCGAAGCGGCTGCGGGTGCCGATCAGGAAGTAGATGTGGGCGATGCCCCAGATCCACCAGGCAAGTGCGCCCTTGAGCTTGAAGCGGCCGAAATCGATGATCGCGGCGCGCCTACCGATGGTGGCGAGACTGCCCTGGTGGCGATAGCGAAAATCTCCAGGCGGTTTGCCGCCTGAAAGCCGCGCGCGGATGACGTCGGCCACATAGACGCCCTGCTGCTTGGCGGCGGGCGCAATGCCCGGCACCGGCTTGCCGCCGTCATAGGTGACCGAAGCGGTATCGCCGATGACGAAGACATCGGGATGGCCGGGAGCCGTGAGATCGGTCCCGACGATCGCCCGGCCGGCGCGGTCGGCCGGGATATCCAGCCAGCGGGCGGCAGGCGATGCCTGCACACCGGCTGCCCAGACGAGCGTGCGGCTGCCGACGAACTCGTCGCCGATCATCACCCCCTCTTCGGTGCAGGATGTCACCGGCGTGCCGGTGCGCACCTCGACGCCGAGCCGCTGCAGCTCCTTGACCGCATAGGTCGAAAGATCTTCGCTGAACGCGGCGAGGATACGCGGGCCGGCCTCGACCAGGATCACCCGCGCCTTGCGCGTGTCGATACGGCGGAACTCTTCGGGAAGCGTGCTGTGCGCCATCTCGGCGATGATGCCGGCAAGCTCGACCCCGGTCGGGCCGGCACCGATGATGGTGAATGTCAGAAGCGCATCACGGACATCGGGATCCTCTTCCAGCTCCGCCCGCTCGAAGGCGAGCAGAACCCGGCGGCGGATCGTCGTCGCGTCTTCCAGCGTCTTCAGGCCGGGGGCGAAGGGTTCCCATTCGTCATGGCCGAAATAGGCATGCGTCGCCCCGGTCGCCAGCACCAGCGTGTCGTAGCCGATCCGCTGGCCGTCCCTGAGCAACACGGCCTTTCCGGCCTCGTCGACATCGCTCACCTCGCCAAGCAGCGTCGTAACCTCCGGCCGGTCGCGCCAGAGGCTGCGGATCGGCCAGGCGATCTCCGACGTCGCGATCAGCGTCGTTGCGACCTGGTAGAGCAAGGGCTGGAAGAGATGATGGTTGCGCCGGTCGATGAGAGTGATCCTGACCGGCGCGCCGGCAAGCCGCTTGACGAGCTGCAATCCGCCGAACCCGCCGCCGACAACGACCACGTGATGCCTGTCCTGCATGTTCTTTCCAGTCGGCTTTGCGACCGGCCTTCCGTTGGACGTGCCACAACATTGGGGTTGTGACGGCCAAGGACAAGCGCAACCACCTCATGTCACCCTTGCAAAAAGTCAAGAACAGCGCGATCGCAGGCGCCCATTGACGCCAGAACTTCTAGTCGAGCTTGAGACGCCGCATTTTTGATGGCTAACTAACAGCTGGGCACGCATCCAACCGGCTGGGAAGATGGCGATCAAGATAGCTCCGTATGATCCGGACACGGTCTCGGACATGACCATTATCGATGTTCTCGAGCGCGCGATCGGCCTTCCATCGTCGGACTGGACGCCTCGAGCCCTTGGCGCGCTCTCTAGAGCTGAGTGGGCCGAGGTCTATTATGCCGTCGAGAGCCTCTATGCATGGGTCGGCGGCTACAAATGGATCCGGAACAAATTCACGCCCTTTCGAAAGAACATTCACGTCCCACATATCGATTTTGAGGCAAACGGCGTCTACCTCAACACCTTGAGCCGCACACGGGAATCGCTGATAGCCAGGATCAAGAAATGCCTGCTCTTCTATGAAAAGATCTACCTGGAAGAACCAATCTCGCAGCTGAGATTTGGCCATGGATACGCGCCCGTAGCATCCGGAGAGGAAGAACCGGAAGTCTATCGAATGGCGATGGACACATGGGACGTCGATCTCGACAACCTCCCGGTTTTCCACGCCGACAACGAGAAGAGACGCAAACAATTTGACTATCTGATCCACTATGAGCGCATCCAATACTGGGCCGAGTTTTACGCTCAGATCGCGCCGCTGATCCGCCTGGGGATCGTCGTTCCGGTCTGCAATCATGGCGACCTGTATCAGCTATACCTCCATACCTATCCGTACCTTCATAGCGAGTGCGCCTTCGACAAGGAGGATGGCTTCCGAAACACCGAAGATGCCATTTTATCCAATGCGATCAATCACGTGTACCGCCCCAAGCGCGTCGAGAAGCTTTACCGGAAGCACTATCGGGAAGTCGCCGGCAATCACACACAGCTGCGATATGTCGAGCTCATGCTCGATGAGCTGATCCTCAGGCAGCTCGGGCCCAACCTGATACCGGCGCTGGATCTGTCCAACGGCAAGGTTGCCTTCGAGATCCTGAAGGATCAGCTTGCAACCTATCACAATGCCGACTTCGACGATCACGCGGTGGAAGCAAGGCTGATCGCAAACCATGTGCCAAATCCCGACGCCATCGACCTGCGCGATCTGATGGCGATACGGGACGAGGACGAGATCTTTGCGCGCTGGCGAGCCTGCATTGCGATGGCCGCCAGGCGATCGCGAGCGGTGACATCATCCGCTCAGGCGGACGAGTTCGCAGCCGAGATGCGCGACACTCGCTTGGCATGGAACGCCGACCTCGACACCTATCTGTCGAAAAGCAGCAACCTTGGGAGCGTGTTCAAGTCGACGCTCACCAAGGTTGTCATCGGCATCGCCGCTGCCTCGGGCGTGGCAACCTTCAGCGAAAACCCGCTTGCAGCGGCCGCGACCGGGGCGGCAAGCACAATAGCCTATGACGCTCTCACGACGATCAATGAGCAGCTGGAAAAGCGCAAGACGAGGAAGCTGCGCTTCCAGCTGCAAAGACTGTACGGCGCGTTTGAGGAAGGGCCCGCACGGGAGCCCAACGACGACGACCAGGCACGCCGCAAGCGCAAGCGGCGAAAATAGTCGGGCGCGGCGGGGCAAGCCGCCCGCGCGCCTCACCTTCATGGAGTAAGCACCAGCGCTCGATCATGCCGATGCGGCAAATGGAATCCCCTCGGCCGCATCGACCAGCACCACTTCGTCGCCGAGCGACCATTCGGCCGCGCGCGCGGCAAGGCGCGCCGGTACCATCGGCGAGCGACCGGGACCGGGCGGCACGTCGTAGGTCGCGTGCGCGTCGTTGGCGAGGATCACGGTGAAATCCTTCGCCATCGCCGTGCGCGCCGTCGCCGCCAGGCACATTTCCGAAAGCATGCCGCAGATCGCGATCGTCTCGACCTTGCGCGCCCGAAGCTGGTCTTCGAGATCGGTGCCGTCGAAGCCGTCGTCCTTCCGTTTGCGAACGACCACCTCGCCTGCCTTGGCAGGAAAGAACAGCTGCCAGCCATCGGTCTCCGGTTCGTCGACGGCGCCCTCGGGCCCATCGTTCTGCAGGAAGATCACCGGCACGCCGGCCGCGCGGGCATTCTCCAAAAGCAGACCAACGGCCCGTTGCAGGTCGACATGGCCGGGCACGGCTTCGGGCCCGGAAATGAAGGCCCGCTGCACATCGACAACCACCAGCGCATCGGCAAGGTCATGGCCTAACGTCTTGCTCACTGCATCATTCGTCATTTCGCCTCACACCGCATAATCGACCGGCACCGCCGTGCCGCTCTTCAGGATTTCCATCGAGATCGAGGCGGAGACATCGAAGAGCTCGACCTTGCGCACGATCTGCTTGTAGACCACGTCGTAATGCTCGACACGCGGCAGCACGACCTTGACGATATAGTCATGATTTCCGGTCAGACGATGGGCCTCGACGATTTCGGGGATATCGCTGATCGCCCGGCGGAAGGTTTCGATCCATTCGTCCGAGTGGTGCGCCGTCTTGATCAGCGCAAAAACGGTGGTCGGCACGCCCATGCGCTCGCGATCGAGCACGACGATGCGCCTGGCGATATAGCCCGCCTCCTCCAGCCGCTGGATGCGGCGCGAACAGGCCGACAGCGACAGGTTCACCCGCTCCGCCAGTTCGCCGACGGCCACACTTGCATCCTGCTGCAGCAGCGCCAAAAGCTTCCTGTCCCTATCGTCGAGCACGCCGATTCCTCCCATGATCTGAAAATCAAACGCCTCATAATTGCACATTCATCAGCACATGCGCAAATTGTTCGCGCAAATGATTGCTTTGGCTCCCATCAAAGCGAACCATTGCCGCCGCCCCTGAGGCATAGTTCTTCTCATCAAACGGCGGTCGCGACGGACGGCGGCGCCAGCGGACAGAGAGGAATGGTTATGCGCAAGATCGGTCTTATCGGCGGTATGAGCTTCGAAAGCTCGGCGGTCTACTATCGCATGGTCAACGAGGCCGTTCGCGAGCACCTGGGCGGCCTGCATTCGGCCGAGGTGCTGCTGCACTCCGTCGACTTCCAATCGATCGTCGACCTGCAGAAGGCCGGTCGCTGGGAGGACGCCGCCAAGCGGCTTGCCGATGTCGCCCGCGGTCTTGAAGCGGCGGGCGCGGACTGCGTGCTGATCTGCACCAACACCATGCACCTGATCGCCGATCAGGTTCAGGCAGCGATCGACATCCCCCTCCTCAACATCATCGACGAGACGGCAGCGCGCCTGAAGGCCGCCGGCAGCCGCCGGCCGCTGCTGCTTGCCACCCGCTACACCATGGAGCACGGCTTTTATGCCGAGCGCATGAGAAGCCACGGCATCGACATTATCGTGCCGGATGCGGACGGCCGCACCCTCGTGCACGATGTCATCTTCGACGAGCTTTGCGCCGGCAAGGTGCTGCGCTCCTCCCGCCGGGCCCTGATCGAATTGATCGACAAGGCCGAAGCGGAAGGCGCGGACGCCGTCATCCTCGGCTGCACCGAGATCTGCCTCACCCTCGACCCAAGAGCCCTGCCGCTGCCGGGCTTCGATTCCACCGCGATCCACGCGGAAGCTGCCGTCGCGTTCGCGCTCGCCGGCATGGAAATGGCGCGGGCGGCTTGAGCGCGGCGCTCAGGCCTTGGGATCACATATGAGGGGACTGCAAAGTCCACCCGTCGGCTTTGGCCCGTCCTCCTTCGTCGCCAGGTGCCCGAGCATGCTGGTCCAATGTAGAAGCCGCAACACCCCGGAGCGCGTCATCCTCGGGCTTGACCCGAGGATCGATGAACGAGTTCCCTCACGGATATGGCTTGATTTGTTCACCCCAACCACGAGGCGGCGGCGTGCTTCACGCAAGAAGTCTGCCAAGCGCCGCTACCCGCAGCGCAAGATCGAGTTGATAGAGACGGTTCGAGCTTTCGTAGGCCTGGGCATGGATCCTCGGGTCAAGCCCGAGGATGACTCATTCGGGTCAAGCCCGAGGATGATTTAAGGGTTGCGCGCAAGCGGTCGCAGAAAGATGCGCTCGTAGCTCACGAACGGCGGATCGTCGGCGTAAAGCGCGTTCGCTGCCATCCCATCGGGATCCGCGGCCACATCGCTGCGATAGCGCAGATACGCCGGCTCGTCCGGAAAGGTGAACAGCGCGACGGCGATGTCGCCGGCTCCGTCTTCGCCCACCCCCGGAAAACTGGCGCCAACGCCCTCAGGTTTTTCGCGCGGCACGAAATAGCCGTGATGCGTCCCGCCGTGCCGCTCGATCAGCGTCATCCAGGTTTGCGCATAGGCCTCGAATTCCGCCAGGCGGCCCGGTTTCAGCCGGTAGCGGATCTCGCAAGTGACTGTTGTTTGCACCATAGCGGACCGATCTCCTGTCATCCGGTCTTCGCGGTCGACGATCGCGTTGATGAAGCGCGTCTTCTCAGCGGTGTAGCGATCGCCGTCATATCGATAGGCCTCGGCGAGGCGTGCCTTCAGCGCCGCGTAGGCCAAGGCGGTGTCCGCATGGCCGCGCAGATGGTCGCGGAAGACAAGACGCCGTCGATGGGTCTCGTTGTCCGGCGGGCAGAGATAGACGCGCCGCTTCGGCTCGACCCCCTGCAGCATAAAGGCCCAGACATCGTCGTCGTACCGGTTGCCGCGCGCCTGGTAGCCGGCCGCAACGAGCAAGGCGCTGGCAGCCGCAATGTCGGGCAGCCCCCTCAAGGTGACATCGATGTCGATGACGGCCTTTGCCGCCATGCCGGGAACGGCCGTGCTGCCGATATGATCGACGGCGATGACCAGCGCATCCAGGATGCGCCTGAGATCCTGCGCGATCTCCCGGTAACGCTGCGGCCAGTTGGGATCATAGGCAACGATTTCCACCCGTGTCGCCATTCAGAGCTCCGTCTCGTGGTCGATGCCACCCTTTCCCGGACGCGGCCCACGAAGGCCGATACAATTGCCCCAGGGGTCGCGCACCTGGCACATCCACAGCCCCTCCTGGATCGCCATCGGCCCGCGATAGAGAACCGCGCCGAGCGCCTCGAAATGGGCGAGCGCCCGATCGAGGTCCGCGACCGCCCAGTAGACGACGGAACCGGCAGCACCGCTCGCCACCTTCTCGTCGGCCTGGACGATTTCGAGATCGATGGCGCCGATCCGCAGATAGGCAAAATCAAAGGCGGCAAGAAACCGGCGTTCAACGCCAGGGAATGCGCGCTGATACCAGGCAAGACCCGCCTGCGTATCGGCCACATGCACGAGAATGGCCGCCACGCCGTCCGTCATCAAAATCCTCCATCCGCCATCCGGACCGCCTTGATACAGGATTCGCTGCGGCCTCAGGCGGAAATCGCCGGGGCGGCCGCTTGGCCGTGCTCGTCCGAGCCGACACCCATCGCCTGCCAGTCGCATTCGGCAAGTCCTGCCGGCTTGAACGGGTCGACCAGCGTGCCCGAGACGATCGAGGCAAGCAGCGCCTGCATCGGCGGGGTGCGCGCGACCGTCGCGACCAGCCGGTCGCGAAGCCAGGCGAGAGCCGTCGAGTCCGACTGGTAGAAGGGCGTAAAGAGAAGCGACAGCAGCTGGAACAACGCGACGTGGTTGCGGCGCGCCGTGGCATAGGCGGCAAGTGCGGCATCGAGATCGCCATGCGTGTCGAGCGCATGCGAAAGTGCCGCGACATCGAGCAGCGCCATGTTCGCCCCCTGCCCGAGCTGCGGGCTCGTCGAATGGGCGCTGTCGCCGACAAAGGCGATGCGGCCGGAGACCGGCGGGCGCATCGTGCGGTGCGCATAACGCGCCAGCGTCAGTTGCTCCCAGTCTGAGATCTGATCGAGCAACGGCGCACAATCCGGCCAGTAGCCGAGAATGCGCGCCTTCCAGCGGTCGAGCCCGGCCTGCCGTATCACGTCCGCATCCGCCACCCGTAAACTCCAGAAGAAGGCGACGCGGTCGCGCTCGCCCATCCGCGCGCGGCCCGCCGGCAGGATGCCGATCATCACCTTCGCCCGGTCGTAGCGCTGCACCAAAGCGTGCGGATCATGATTGAGGCCGTCGCTGCCGAGCGTCGCCCAGAAGGCGCCATAGGCAAGCTCGCGCACCTTGGGCGCGGCGGTCGAACCGGCAGCGAGCGCCGAGCGTGCGCCGCTCGCATCGACCACCAGGTCATAGGCGCCCGCCTCATGCCCTTGCGCATCCAGCAGCACGGCCTTGCCGCCTGCCATGCGAACCTCGGTCAGCGTGACGCCGGTCTTGACCGGCAGCCCGGCCGCAACCACGGCGTCATGCAGCGTGTTGAAGAGTGCGGCGCGCTGCACCGCCAGTCCGAAGCGCCCGCCGGTGAGCGCGTCGTAGCGCACGTCGAGCACGGTGCGCCCGGACCTGGCATCGGCGCCATAGAGCCGATCGATCCGACTGCCGAGGGAAAGCATCGGCTGCAGCAGGCCGAGCGTATTCAGGACGGTCAGTCCCGTCGGCTGCAGCATCAGGCCGGAGCCGACCGGTGAGGCCACGTCGAAGCGCTCCAGCAGCTCCACCCGGTGGCCGCGCCGCGACAGCATCAGCGCCGCGGCCAGCCCCGCCGGGCCGGCGCCCGCTATGCCGATATGGAGTGTCTTCATGGTTCCCCGAGGTGACGCAGGTGATTGGCGAAACTATAGGGAAAATCAAGGTGCTAGGGCAAGGTCGCAACACCGGGACACGACGTCGCGCGTGACGCTTGACGCAACGTGATCCGATTGTCGCGCAGGAACGACTGCCCCTCATCCGGCCTGCCGGCCACCTTCTCCCCGCAGGCGGGGCGAAGGAGACGCGTGGCACCCGCTCGTCTCATCCTCACTCCCGCCAGTTGTGTCCCCGTGGCAAGGATCGGCGCGCCTTCGCTTCCCCTGACGGTGGCTCCGTTCGCCAACGCTCCGAGCGGGGCAAGTCCCCTCTCCCCGCCTGCGGGGAGAGGGTTAGGGTGAGGGGCAACCCCCGCTCACGATCGACGGAAACGAAAGAGGAAGGCGCGCCACAGCGCGAACGAACTGGCGGCTCACCACTGCCGGATGGACGCCCTAACACTCCGCGTCATAGACCGCGCGCGCCGCGCGGATCGCGCCGTGGTTTTCCACCGACCAGTCGACGAAATGCTTGAGCAGGCCGAGCAGCGAGCGGCCGAGATCGGTCAGCGCATATTCGACGCTCGGCGGCTGCGTCGGGTAGACGGTGCGGTGGATGTAGCCGTCGCGCTGCAGGTCCCGCAGCGTCTGGGTCAACATGCGCTGGGAGATGTCGGGGATCAGCCGTCGGAGCTGCGAGAAGCGCAAGGGGCCGTCGGCCAAGGACAGGATCATCAGCGAGTTCCACTTGCCGCCGATATTGTCCATGACGTCGCGCACCGGGCAGTTTTCCATGTCCATCGGCACGCCGCAGACGATCGCCACGCGCTTGCCCTTCACCTCGCCTGTCAGCTTGTTCATAGGCGGTACCCTTCCTGTAACCACGAGAGAAAAAACTGCCTCCTTTACAGCGGTACTGCGATTACGAGATAAGAGCAAGTCTCAAAAAGAGAGCATGTCCCGACGCGTCTCCCAGGCGACGGGATGAGGAGCCGACGGGGCCTGCGCGCGCCAACTCGGCCAAACGAGGAAAAGGAAAAGACATGTCCGATACATTGCTCGTCACCGGCGCAACCGGAAAGCTCGGCAAGCTCGTGCTCGATCAACTGCTGGCATCCGGCGTCGCACCGGCCCGCATCATCGCCACCAGCCGCGACATCGCCAAGCTCGCCGATTACACCGCCAAGGGCGTTCAGACCCGCATTGCCGATTTCGACGACCCGGCCTCGCTCGACGCGGCCTTTGCCGGCGCCGACCGCCTCCTGATCATCTCGACCGATGCGCTGGACCAGCCCGGCAAGCGGCTGAAGCAGCATCTCGCCGCCGTCGCCGCTGCCAAGAAGGCTGGCGCCAAGCACATCCTCTATACCTCGATGCCGAGCCCAGAGACCTCGGTCATCCCCTTCGCGCCCGATCATCTCGGCACCGAAAACGCCATCAAGGCGACCGGCATTCCCTATACGATCCTGCGCAACGGCTGGTACATGGAAAACCTGTTCATGGCGCTGCCGCATGCGCTTGAGACCGGCCACTGGTATTCCTCCTCCGGCGAAGGCCGCCTCGCCCACATCGCCCGCGCCGATGCCGCCAAGGCCGCAGCCGCCGCACTCGCCGCCTCCGTGAGCGAGAGCCATACCTATACGCTGACCGGCGGCGAGCTGCGCAACACGGACGAGATCGCCGCCCTCGTTGCCGCAGCGACCGGCAAGCCGCTCGAGGTCGTGCACATCTCTGACGAGGCGCTCGCCGGCGGCCTCAAGAGCGCCGGCCTGCCCGACTTTCTGGTTCCGATCGTCGTCTCCTTCGACGCCAACACCCGAAAGGGCCATATCGGCATGGTGACGGACGACCTTTCAACGCTGACGGGCCAATCCCCGGCAAAGCTCGCAGCGTTCCTCGACGCGAGCAAGGCGGCTCTTGCCGGCTGATCGGCTCGCTTGAAATCGCAGGGGTCCGGCCGTTCGTGCCGGGCTCTTGGACTTTGACGAAGGAGAGACTGACGGCGTCTTCCGCCCTGCAGCAGGATCTTGTCCGTCGCCGTCGCGGCGTTTGTTCTTGTTATGTTCACGTTTATGCGCTATGCATTCCTCCACCTTCACCACCGGAGAAAGGGGACATCATGAGCGCTTATGTGACCGTGGGTGCGTTGGACTGCGCCCGCTCGAATGCCTTCTATGACGCAATCCTCGCGACCATCGGATGGAGCAAGCACGTCGATTTTCCGGACTGGCGCGCCTATTCCGAAGGCGGAAGCGGCAAGGGCTTCGTGCTGTGGGTCTGCAAGCCTTTCGACGGTGAGCCGGCGACCGCCGGAAATGGCTCCATGGTCGGCTTCATGGCCAAGTCGCCCGCTGAGGTGGATGCTTTCTACCAGGCGGCCATGGCCACTGGCGGGGCGGACGACGGGGCGCCCGGGCCGCGTCCGCATTATGGGCCCGACTGGTACTCCGCCTACATGCGCGACCCATCCGGAAACAAGATCTCGGTCGTCTACAACGGCTAGAGCATGTCGCGCAAAAGCACGCAGCAGTGTTGCGATTGCGACAGATCGATAACGTAAAGGACACCGAAGAAATCCGAAGGACCGACGCGCTTTTGACATGCCGTCGCGAAAATTCGGGACGGCTTTCCTGGGGCTTGTTTCCCAGGGGTGTCTGGACGGACCGTGCGCAGGGCCGCGCCTGCCGCACGGTCCGCCCGGATTTCGCCCCGCCTACCGTACAGCCTCCACCGGCGCGGCATCCGCCCGCGCCGCGATCTGCGAGAGAACCAGTGCGCTGATGCCGGCGAGAAAGAATCCAGCCGAGAGGTTGAGCGTCGTGCCGTCATAAAAGGCGCCAACACCGATCGCAAAGAGCGTCGCGATCAGGCTCGAGCCCGAAGCGATCAGCGACGCGCCGAGCCCCGCCACCTGCCCGAGCGAGCGCATGGCCATGGCGTTGAGGTTGCCGAACAGCACCCCGATCGCAAAGAAGGCGGCGAAGCCGAGCGCCAGCAGCACGCTGAGCGGTGGCCGCCCGTCCCAGAGGCTTGATGCCGCGAGCATTGCGAGCCCTGCCACGGCAAGGCCGATGAAGCCATGGCGCGCCATCGCCTCCGCGCCAAAGCGTTGCACGAGCTTTGCATTGAGAAACGAGGCAAGGCCGATGCCGGTCGCGAGCAACGCAAAATAGAGCGGGAAGGTCTGACCGATCCCGTAGGCGTCGAAGAAGAGATCGGCCGCCGTACTCAGGTAGAGAAGCTGCGCCCCGAAGACGAGCCCGGTCGCGACGATCAGCAGCGTCACACGGCCGTTCGACAGGATGCGCCGGCCGTTCGCAAGCAGAAGCCGCGGGCGAAAGGCAATGCGTTTGTCGGCCGTCAACGTTTCCGGCTGCCGCATGACCAACCACACGCCGAGAAGACCGGCTGCTGCGAGATAGACCGCAAAGACGCTGCGCCAGCCGCCGATCGCGATGATGCCCTGCGCCAGGCTCGGCGCCAGCATCGGCACCAGGATGAACAGCGTGAACATGAACGACATGACGCGGGCCATGGCGTCGCCCTCGAACTGGTCGCGGATCATCGCCCTGGTCGCAATCTTCGGCCCGGAGACGCCGACCCCCTGCAGGAAACGGCCGAGGATGACCATCTCGAGCGAGCCGGCCACCATCGCAATGACGGTGCCGAGCGCATAGACGCAAAGGCCAAGCACCAGCGCCCGCTTCCGCCCCATCGCATCGGAGAGCGGCCCGAGCAGCAGTTCCCCAAAGGCCATGCCGAAGATGAACAGCGAAATGATGTGCTGGGTGGAAAGCGGCGGCGCGACGCCGAGATCGACGCCGATCTGGCGCAGCCCCGGCAGCAGCGCGTCGATGCTGATAGAGGTGAGCGAGGTCAAAAGCGCGTAAAGAACGATGCGCTCGCGAAAACTGGTGGGAGATGTCATTGGCCGCACATATGGGAGAACTGAGGCTCAACCTATAGCAGTCTTGCCGCAAGATGCGTGCGGCGATCGAAAGATTCGTCCGCAAATTTTTGAGCGATTTCCTGCCAGGACGGGCGTGAAAAGCTACCGCGCCGACCACCCGAGCATCGGATTGCAGGACTAGAGCATCCTGCCTTCGAGTGGATTCATTTACGGGCGGAAAGATGCTCTAGAATCAAAGTGCTAGAGCGTCCTTTGCGCGTTCGTATGAACGCACGGCGCTCTAGTCTTTAACGGCAAGAAACAAACCGCTTTCCTTCTCTACGTTCAATACGCCGCCGCCTTCGGCGAAGGCAGAGCGGATCGCTTCCTTGAAGGCAGAAAGCTGATCGTCGCCGGCTTGGTCTCCCGGCGGAAAGGAGGTCAGGGCCAGGTACACGTCGTTCGGATCGGTCACGACCATATGGGCGGGATGGAGGTAGCACCTGACATTGCCAAACCGCTCCTGAAGCAGCGTCTCGGCGTGCGTGAACCCGAAGGCGGCGGCGGCCGGATCATACGGTGTGCCGCCGAACGTCGTCGTCAACTCGTAGAGGCGGCGCATATTGTTCGTGCCGTTGGTGGTGATCGCGAGGAAACCTCCAGGCTTCAGGATGCGAAACATATCGGCGACCGCCATCGCCGGATCGGCCAAGTGATAGAGCATGTGCATAGCGACAACGCCGTCAAAACGCTCATCCTCGAACGGCAACGCCGCCGCATCCGCCACGCTGCCATTCACCGATTGGAACGGCAACGACGCGCAGCGTTTCATGGCTTCATCGACCATGCCTTGAGATAGATCGGTCAGGGTGAGATCGAGATTGCGAGGGACGGCGTCCGTCACCGCCTCCCAAAACCATGCCGGACCGCAACCGACATCCACGATCTTGTCGCCGGCCTTCAACGGAAGATGGCTTGCGATCCATGGGAACCACGGGCGATCAGATACGGTGTACTCGGATGCAAGACGCGCTCGTGCTGCTAGGTTCTGGCTGTTGCCATACTGTCTTGCATTGCCCGTTGTCAGTGATGTCACCTCGACCTCCTCGATCGTTCTGTCCGCTCCTGCTGCTCCTCGCCCAGATCGGCCAGCCGCAAACCACCCCTGCCAGCCCTTGAGAATACTATTTTTAATCAATGATTTGAAACGGCAGCACCGTTTTCGGCGTCATGCCGCAGATGCGAGGCATCCGCCAGGCTGACGACGGCCCGGTTCCGGAAGAAATCGTCCTGGCGCAGATGGGTGATGCTTCCGGATTTCGCCGGAAAGCTCAGGAAACCACTGGCCTCGACCGGAACCTTCATCCAGGCGGCGATCACCAGCGTCAGCGTGAAGCCGTGGGTGACGATGATCTGCGTCCGGCATTGCCTGGCAACGATCGCCTCGACGAAGGGAAAGACCCTGAGCGCCACGTCGCGGCGGGTTTCGGCGCCTTCGATGCCACAGGGGTGATCGAGCCTGTCGTCATCAGGCGCCGGCACGTAGCGCGCGTCGAGCCAGGCCTGCGGCTTGCCACCGGCCTCGCCGTAGCTGATCTCCCGAAGCGCGGCGCTTGGCGTCACGGGGCGCACAAGACGATTGCCGATCGCCGCGGCCGTTTCAGCGGCGCGCAAAAGATCCGAGCTGAAGATCTCCACGTCGCGGTCGCCGACCAAGGCTGCCAGCCGTTCGGCGGTCGCCTCCGCGTCCCCTCGACCACGCGCCGTCAGGCCCGTATCGTACCAGCCGCCCACCCTGCCCTCGACATGATGGACGGACTGCGTGTGGGTGACGACGAAGAGCTCCTTCATGAAGGAGACCGTCTCAGACGTCCTGGCCGCAGGCGCGGCGGAAGCGGCGCACAGTTTCGGCCATGCCGTATTCCAGCGCATCGGCGGTCAGACCGTGGCCGATCGAAACCTCGGCAAGGTTCGGAATATGCCTGGCCAAGAGCGGCAGGTTGGCGACCGTCAGGTCGTGGCCGGCATTGACGTCGAGACCGAGCTCGGCCGCCATCGCCGCCGTGCGGCCGAGTTCGCCGGCGATCTTCTCGGCCTTGTCAGGGTCGTCATAGCAGCCGCCATAGGGGCCGGTGTAAAGCTCGATGCGGTCGGCGCCCGTTTCCCTGGCGATGCGCAACGCCTCCATGTCCTCGTCGCCATCGGCAAACAGCGAGACGCGGAAACCCTTCTTCTTCAGCCGCCCGACGACATGGCCGAGCAGATTGTGGTTCTTGCGGAAGTCCCAGCCGTGGTCGGAGGTCGCCTGCGCCGGATCGTCGGGCACCAGCGTCACCTGTTCCGGCCGGTGCGCTTCGACGAGACCGAGGAATTCCTCGTTCGGGTAGCCCTCCATGTTGAATTCCGTCTCCGGGAAAGCGCCGTCGATCAGGTCGCGGATCGGCTGCAGGTCGGAAAAACGGACATGGCGCTGGTCGGGCCGCGGATGCACCGTCAGGCCGGCGGCGCCTGCTTCCAGAGCGATGCGCCCGAGCGCGGTAACGGAGGGCCAGGGAAGATCGCGCCGGTTGCGAAGCATTGCGACGGCATTCAGATTCACGGACAGTTTTGCAGGCATGTCTGAACTTTCCAGAGGCGGGGCCGGTCACGGCCCGGATGCGGGCAATGTGGATGCAATGTTCTACTGCATATTTACGGAAAGCAGAAACGGTTTGAGATCGAGATTATGAAGCAATTCCAAGGAGTACCGCGCCGGCAGCCGCGACGATTGAACGCGGGGCGTTTGCCCGTCTTGTCTTGATCGAATCTTGACAATCGATCCTTCTAATATGCAGGAAAGCTCAAGCAGAAAGGGCGAAATTTCGCCCCTGAGACCATCCGCGGCAGCGCGAACGGTCGCCGCTCAGATCTCTCAAGGGGCAACGGACGCAATTTTTACGTTTATTTCAGAAAAAACTCAAATTTGGCGTCTAATACCCCTGACAACCACCATTTTTGGCCTTAAGTTTCCGAATCAGATCGAATGGCCCTGGCCCGCGCCGCGATCGCCTTCTTAGATTTTAGATCCCATGACCCTGGAGCAAACACCGATGACGACGGTCGAAAGACCCTGCGATGAGACGATACGGCGGACGCTCCGTCGCATCCTCGAAAGCAAGGCTTTCGCGCGCTCCGAGCGCTTGCGGGCGTTCCTCGCCTATGTCGTCGAAAAGGAGATGATCGGCGAAGGCCCTCAGCTCAAGGGTTACTCGATCGCCATCGACGTCTTCGACCGGCCGCAGGCCTTCAACGCCGACAGCGACCCGCTGGTGCGCGTGCATGCCGGCAAGCTGCGCAAGCTCCTGAAGGCGTTCTACGAGGGCGACGGCGCCGACGAAGAATGGCGCATCGCGATTCCCAAGGGAACCTATGTTCCGGAATACCGTCACCTACGGACGGAAATGGAAGCGGAGGCCGTCCCCGCCGCTCGCCAGCCGAAGCCGGCCAAGCGGCGCTTTGCCGGACATCGCCCCGCCTGGCCGCCGGCACCGTTTTCCTCGCCGCTGTCCGTCTTGAGCGTCCTGCCGCTCCTGCTCTTTGCGCCGATGCCTTCGCAGGAAATGACGCTGGACCTCGACGCCCAGGCCAAGCTCTTCAACGCCCGCCACGCGACCGAACGGGTGCTGCCCTCGGTGAGCGTGAAGATCATCGGCGCCGAAAACAGCGATGCGAAAGCCTTTGCCACAGCACTTCGGCTCGCCGCCCAGCGCCACAAGACGCTGGCGCGCGCCACCGACGGCGATACCGGCCGCCCCGTCTCGCGCAACTCCGCGCTCTCCTTCACCGTCCAGGTGACCTGGTACGACGCGCCGGCCCAGGGCATTCGCGTCACGCTTTCCCATGACGGCGAGAACGTGCCGATGCGCCAGGACTTCATTACCTGGAAGCGGCTCGAGACCGAACCGGACCTGCTTTTCGAGAGCATGTCGCTCGCCGCCGAACTGTTCTCGCTCGATGGCGAGATCTACGAGCACGCGCGCGAAGAGCAGATCGAAAGCCCGCTGATGGGCTGCATGGCCGCCACCCAGCGCTATCGCAAGCACCTCACCCGCGACACCTTCGAAACCGCCTGGAGCTGCCAGCAGAAACTCTCGCCGCTGCGCGGCGACGAACCGCTGTTCATCCTGAGCGCCAACAGCCCGCTCAAGGTGATCGGGCACTGAGCATGCCCGGCGGGGCCGGCAGGAGCCGGCCCGCATGAAACGGCTACGCACCCCAGTCCGCCACACGCGTCTGCCATGCTACTGCAAGCTTCCTTTGAGCGTAGCCGATTGAAGGACAAAAACATGCAGGAATTCAAAGTTCTACAGCGACCTTTGCGCGTCTGATAAGACGCGCGGCGCTGTAGGGACTGGTCATATTAGCGATTCGCGTATACGGTGCACGCATGCGTTGGGAATGGGTGCCTGGTTGCTCGTCAGGCAAGCATCCTTGTCCTGAGTAAGCCGCGCCTTGCGCGCGGGGTGCCCCAACCGAGCAGCAGGTATTGTCGTTGTCGATCAACGAGTGCCTCACCGCGCGGATCCGTCCGCACCTTTGAGACCCGGCGATCGCCACCGCTTCCGGACGCGGATTGCGCGCACCCCTGGGTCGGTCTCGATTCAGGAAACAGGCAGAAACAGCGCGCCGACAGACGCGCAGGCTGTAGACCGGGGACAATCGACATGCCGCGAGACCACTGGAAATTCGAGGGCGTGCTGGCCGCGCCCGATCGCGTCGGCTTCCTGCCCGACTTGCCGCTTCCCCACCACGACCCCACCACCCCGCTTGCGATCGCCGACATGGCCGACGCCTTCGGCGTCACCCACCGAACGCTGCATTTCTACGAGGAAAAGGGGTTGCTCACCGCCGCGCGCATGGGGCCGATGCGGGTCTATAACGAAGACCACATCCGCCGCATGGCCGTCATCAACGCCTGCCGCGAGATCGACATGCCAATCTCGGCCATCCTGGAACTGTTGACCGGGCTTGCGGGCACGGAGGAACAGGCCGACGCCGACCGGCTGTTTCGCGACGCGCTGCTCGCAAGGCGCCGCGAACTCGCGGCACAGCAGGCAAACCTGCGCCGGCAGATGCAGCGCATCTCCGAACTGCTCGAAACCACCGACGGAGGCGAAGCCACCGACGCGGAAGGCCATGTCCACCTCTCGCCGATCGAAAGCGAATGCCTGACCTTCATGGCCGATGGCTATCCGGCGGCGCGCATCGCCGGGTTGATGGACATGGACGTCGCGGCGGCCCTCACGCTCGAAGCCGGCATCATCCGCAAATTCGGCGCCAACAACCGCTTCCAAGCGATCGCCAAGGCCGTGCTGTCGGGCATGATCTCGGCGGAATAGCGAGGACACGGCACCAGACTGCCGTCACCGATCTCATCCTGGCCCGCATTCTCGCGCGTTACGCGGATAGTAAGGCGCTGCGCCTCGCGTCGAGACGTTCTCTCGCAGGCCGCCCCCCCGTAAGGAGCGCCGAACATTCGGCAGGTCCGCTCGGCACAATTCTCTTGAACGGTCGACATTGCGGTGTCGTCATCACCAGGTGCGTGTTACGAGGACGCCTGAACAACACGGATGAGATGCCCCGATGCTTCCCTGGATAGAACTGGACCGCGCAACCATTCCCGGCGACGGCGATGAATTGCGCCTGAAGCAGCGCGGCCAGGAATTCTCGATCATGCTCGGCTCGACCGAGCTGATGAACAGCCGGCTGAGCGGCTCGGAAGAGGCCTTGGCGACCCTCGCCCACGAACGCATCGCCGGCCGAAAAAACATCAGCATGCTGATCGGCGGTCTTGGCATGGGCTTTACGCTCAGGGCAGCCCTTGCCGTGCTTCCCGACGATGCCCGGGTGGTGGTAGCCGAGCTTGTACCGGCCGTCGTCGACTGGGCGCGCGGGCCGATGGCCGATCTGCACAAGGGCACGCTCGACGATCCGCGCGTCGAGATCCATGTCGGCGATGTCGGCGCGCTGATCCGCTCGAAGAAGGCCGCCTATGACACGATCCTGCTCGATGTCGACAACGGTCCGGATGGCCTGACCCGCCCCTCCAACGACGGCCTCTACAGCCATCCCGGACTTCGCGCCGCGCAAGGCGCACTTCGACCCGGAGGCGTGCTTTCCGTCTGGTCGTCGGCGCCCGACAGCGCCTTTACGAGGCGCCTGCGAGAGGTGGGTTTTGCCACCGACGAGGTCAAGGTGCGCGCCAACGGCAAGCGCGGCGGCGCCCGCCATGTGCTGTGGATGGCGACCAAGCGGTAACGCTGTGTCTGCACCCGCCGTTTCATGGCAAAGCCGGCACGCGCCATGGGCCACGTCGCCAGCAGTCACACCTTGCGGAAAGCACGGCTCGAAACCGAGATCGGGTTGCCTGACGGATCCTTGGCGTTGGCGAACTGGTAGCCGGCGGCCTGGTGGATGGCTCCGAACACCAGCCCTTGTGCAGCACTCAGCTCACAAAACGCGCCAACATCGCGCATATCGAACACGAGCTTGACCAGCGACTGGCCGCGCTTCTGTCCCTTCGATGCCGGATGGATCATCAGGCTGGCGCCGCCATCTGCCGGGACCAACTCGACGATCCGGTCACCGGCCTCACGCAATGCCTGAAAGCCGAAATGCGTTTCATAAAAACGAACAGTCGCTTCCACGTCATGGGCGTAGAGGATGATCCGGTTGATCGACAATATCCCCTCCCCGACAGTAAGTTTCCTCGCCGTCAGCGAACGATGGTCAGCCGCTCCGCAGCCCGCGTAATGGCGGTATAGAGCCAGCGCTCGCGCGTGTCGCGGAAGGCCCAGCTCTCGTCGAACAGCACGACATTGTTCCACTGCGAGCCCTGCGCCTTGTGCACCGTCAGCGCATAGCCGTAGTCGAACTCGTCGTAGCGCTTGCGCGTCGTCCATGGGATCTCGCCCTCGACATCCTCGAAGGCCGTCTTCAACAGCTTGATCTTGGCGGCACCGCGATCCATATCGTCGTCTTCAGGCCGGATCATCAGGTTGATGCCCGGCTTCACGGTTTCCTTCGAAGAACTCATCACCTGCCACAGCGAGCCGTTGAGCAGGCCCTTGGCCGGGTCGTTCCTAAGGCAGACGAGCTTGTCGCCCGATTGCGGATACTCGCTGGTGAAGCCTTTCAACTCGCGCAGACGCTGGTTGTAGCGCCGCCGCGTCTTGTTGGTGCCGACCAGCACCTGGTCGGCTTCGAGCACCAGTTCCTGGTTGACCTGGCCCCGCCCGATCACATGTGTGGTGCCATAGTCGCCATGCATGATTTCCTTGCCCTCACGCACCTGCATGGCGAGCTGAATGATCGGATTGTCGCGCGCCTGGCGGTGAATGTCCGTCAGCAGGTAGTCCGGCTCCTGATTGGTGAAGTAGCCGCCGCCAGACACCGGCGGCAGCTGGCCGGGATCGCCGAGCACCAGGATCGGGGTACCGAAGCTCATCAGGTCCTTGCCGAGCGCCTCGTCCACCATCGAGCATTCGTCGACGATGATGAGGGCAGCTTTCGCGACCGGGCTCTGGCGGTTGATCGAAAACATCGGCGCGATCGAGGTCTTGCCGGTTTCCTCGTCGGAAACCTCCTCCTCGCCGCGTGGCCGGTAGATCAGCGAATGGATGGTCTTGGCGTTGCTCGCACCCTTGGAGCGCAGCACCTGCGCGGCCTTGCCGGTGAAGGCGGCAAACAGCACGTCGCCGTCGACATGCTCGGCGAAATGCCGGGCAAGCGTCGTCTTGCCGGTACCGGCATAGCCGAACAGCCTGAAGAGCGGCGAGCGGCCCTCTTTCAGCCATTGCGAAACGGCCTTCAGGGCCTCGTCCTGTTGCGGTGCGAATTGCATGAGGCTGAGTGTCAGGATTCGGGCGGCACACGCAAGCCCGGAATTGCGCCCGGGCAAGAGGCTGCGGAGCCGCCAGCGTCGCAGCGACGGCGCTGCGCACGAAATTATCCCGTAGAATCAATGCAGCGCCTGTTGACCGTCCCTGCCGAAGCGGCTTTCGCCCGACGGTATTTGTTCACGTTTTTTTCTCATTCCGTCCCCTTCCTTGACGGCGCGCGCTTTCCGGGCTGTCGATCCTGTGGCACTTTCTTGCTCTGCCCCTTGAATGCAACGCCGCATTGTTGCTAACGAGCGTGACGTGATGGCGCCCGCGCTTCTGCTGGCGAAGACCATCGCTTAAAGCCCGTCAAGGCCGGCCCCGATGGCCGTTCCCGCCTTTCCGGGTCATGCCGGAGAGTGCCCGTGACAACCGACAAGCCAGCTGCGCCGCCCACTCCGGACAAGGTCGGCATCGGACGGCTCACGCCCTGGCTGCAATGGAGCCTGCTTTTGGCGATCTCCATCGTCCTTGCTTCCTTCTTCGAATTCATCGGCCTTCCCGCCGGGCTGCTCATGGGGCCGATGCTCGCTGCAGTGCTCGTCGGCATGAACGGCGGCACGATCCGCCTGCCGCGGCAGCTGTTCTTCTGCGTGCAGTTCATTCTGGCGATGATGATCGCCGGCGCCATGACGCCGGGAATGCTCGTGACCTTCTCCGGCAACTGGCCGCTGTTTCTCGCCGTCATCCTCTCGGTCATCGCCGTCAGCACGCTCTGCGGCTGGGTGATTACCCGCATGCGCATCCTGCCGGGCACGACGGCCATCTGGGGCTCGTCGGCAGGCGCCGCCTCGACCATGCTCTTGATGGCCGACGCCTATGGCGCCGATGCCCGCCTCGTCGCCTTCATGCAGTATCTGCGCGTGATCTTCGTCGCCAGCACCGCGACCGTGGTTGCGCATATGTGGGTCACCGGCACTGAGGCCGAGCAGACGACCCACTGGTTCGCACCGATCGACGGCCTGCTTTTCCTCGAGACCATCGCCGTCGGGCTTGGCGCAGCGCTCGCCGGCCGCTTCCTGCGGGTGCCTGCCGGCGCCTTCCTGCTGCCCTTCCTTCTCGGCGCCGTGCTCAATGTCTCGGGCGTCATGACCACCGCGCTGCCACAATGGCTGCTGGCGATCTGTTTTGCGGCTCTCGGCTGGAACATCGGCCTTGGCTTCACCCGCCAGATCCTCATCCATGCGCGCCGCGCCCTGGTGCCGACGATCATCTCGATCGTCGTCTTGATCTCGTTTTCCGGCCTGCTCGCGCTGCTCCTGATCAGGGTCGTCGGCATCGATCCGCTGACGGCCTATCTCGCTACCAGCCCCGGCGGGCTCGATTCGATCGCGGTCATTGCCGCCTCGAGCAATGTCGACCTCTCCTTCGTCATGGCGCTGCAGACCGCCCGGCTGCTGATCATCACCATGATCGGCCCGGCGCTCGCCCGCTTCGTCGCCGACCGGGCTTGAGAACCTTGCGGACCCTGAAAGGAAAATTCTTCGAGAGGCGCCGGCACTTCCGGGAGGGACGTTTATGACGACGCTCAGAATTTATGGCCCACCAGGAGAAGCACTCCCTTTCGATCTGCGCGATTTTCTGCAGGTCCTTGCTCCGCATTCGCTTTCGGCTTCCTGGCGTGTCCTGGCCGTTGGTGCAGGTTACCGGTGGTTCGACGCCACCGGCCCAGGCGGCGATATCCTCGATCAAATGGCGCAAGCCGGCGAGCCGGTCGACGGCGGCGCACTCCATGCCGCCGCTCAAGATACGCTCCAGGTCATCTGGGGAGAGTTTTCCGGCTTCCTGCCGTCTGCCCCGCATCGAACCTGGGTCACCATTCGCGCGATAGACAGCACCTTCTACGAAGTCACGACCGACGACGCGGCCGTTGTGGAGCGCATCGAGACAGGCTTCGACGACGTGCGCCGCTTTGACGCGATCTGGGCGGCTGACGATGGAGCCAGCGCCGGCGCGTAAAACCTGCCGGTAAAGATCACGGTTACCCTGGGCGCTGCCGGCCGCCGGCATGCCGTTGCCGCCGATTCCAGGCCCGCGCTCGCCTGCACGGGGCAATCTCGCCACGCGAGAACGTCAGTCGCTCGCGATACGCCGGAAAGCAACCGACATGCGCTGCACGCGCACCAGTTTTCCGGGAATAAATCCTGTCCGTGCCGTGTCTTACGGGCGGATCTGCATCATGCGGCTCTCGCGGAAACGGGACGAGGAGGCATTCGCCCGCTTCCGGACAGGAAAACCATCTTGAGGAAGGACAATTGCCATGAGAACGTTTGGACTGACGATCGCCATGCTGCTTGCCACAGGCGCCACGGCCTTTGCCGCGCCGCCGGTCAAGGAAGTGGACTCGGCCAAGGGCAAGGTACTGGCCGGAGAAAACGGCATGACGCTCTACACCTACAAGGACGACCATGGCGGCGTGTCCAGTTGCTATGACAATTGCGCCAAGAACTGGCCGCCGTTCATGGCCGAAGCGAGCGCCAAGGCCGACGGCGCCTACACGATCGTCGAGCGCAAGGACGGCAGCAAACAGTGGGCCAAGGACGGCATGCCGCTCTATTTCTTCGTCAAGGACAAGAAAATGGGTGACATTACCGGCGACGGCGTGAAGGGCGAATGGGATGTCGCAAAGCCGTAATGGCGACGGCGAGGGTGCGGGGGAACACCCCGCATCCGACCGGTTCGAGGAGGATGTGCTGGCACTGGTGCCGGCACTGAGGCGCTATGCCCGCTGCCTGGTGCGCTCGGATCCGGATGGCGAAGACCTGTTGCAGGATTGCGTCGAGAAGGTGCTTTCGCGCCGCGCGCAGTGGCGCGGCGTCAACCTGCGCGCCTGGGCCTTTACCATCATGACCAATCTTGGCCGCAACCGGCACCGCTATGTAACGATGCATCCGCAGGTGGCGCTGGACGAGGATCTGGGCCTGCAGGCCGAGGACCACGAGAGCGACCCGCTGGAGCGGTCGCGGCTCGAACGGGCGCTGAACGGGCTTTCCACGGAGAACCGCTCGGTGCTGATGCTCGTGGTGATCGAAGGTTACCGCTACCAGGACGTGGCCGAGATGATGGCCATCCCGATCGGCACCGTGATGTCGCGCCTGTCGCGCGCGCGGCGCCAGCTTGCAGAAGCCATGAAGGACGACAACGTGATCAGCATGCGGAGACCGAAATGACGGAAGGCCACAACACCGTCTCCGAAGACGACCTGCACGCCTATGTCGATGGCGCCCTTGGTCCGCGCGAGCGGCTGCGGATCGAGCAATGGCTCGAGCAGAACCCCGCGCAGGCCGAAGAGGTCCGGCAGTGGCGGGCGCAGGCGGTCGAGTTGCGCGCGCACTTTGCAGGCTATGCCCGCAGCGACGCCGGTGACCGGGCGCTGCTTTTGGCTAACGGCAGCGAACGCCCGCAACAGAACCCCGCCAAGGACGCCCGATCCTTCGCCGGCATCGCGCGCGCCGTTGCCGCCGGGCTGGCGCTCTTTGTTGCCGGCGGGCTCACCGGCCTCTACGCGCCCACCCTGCTCCCTACCGATCGCGAGATCCAGCCGATCGCCGCTGCCGACAGCCTGCCGCGCCAGGCGCAATCGGCCTTCCTGGTCTATGCCAGCGAAGTGCGCCATGCCGTCGAGGTCGGCGCCGACGACCAGACCCATCTCGCCACCTGGCTTGGCAAGCGCCTCGATCATCCGCTCTCGATCCCTGATCTCTCCTCGCTCGGCTTCTCGCTGGTCGGCGGCCGACTGCTGCCGGTCAATGGCAGGGCCGGCGCGATGTTCATGTATGAGGATGGCACCGGCCGACG
Source organism: Ensifer adhaerens (assembly GCF_002007205.1). Classification (GTDB taxonomy): domain Bacteria; phylum Pseudomonadota; class Alphaproteobacteria; order Rhizobiales; family Rhizobiaceae; genus Ensifer; species Ensifer adhaerens_D. Next base: position 286,665 of record NZ_LAZS01000005.1, on the reverse strand, counting down.
GCTGACGGTGCTTCTCGGCCGCAACGACGACAACCGCGAAACCAGCTTCCGCATCGACAGCACCGACGGCGTCGAAACCTTCTACTGGATCGACGGCCCCATCGGCTACGCCGTCACCGGCGAGGTGCCGCGCGATCTGCTGCAGCAGGTCGCGGATGAATGCTACCGGCAGTTCGAAAAGAGCGAGGCGACGAAGAGCTGAGGGGTAACCCGGCCAACGCCGATCAGGCTTTTTTGGCAAGGTATTTCAGAGAGTTACAGTCGAGCTCGCACATTCGCCTCACCCTGCGTGACCCGAGACGCCCTGCGCTCAAAATCGCCGGGACGCTCACAATTGTCGGGATGCATCAGGTGCCGGCGCCCTTCGCCACGAGATAGGCCGAGAACATGTCGGCCATCGCATCCGCATAGGCCTCGATCTCCGCATCACTGCGCGCCACTCCTGAAAAATCCTTCCCCACCGTGGTCATCGTCGTCATGATCAGGTCGCCGGCAAGCTCCCTGATGTCGGCGGGCGCCGTCGGAAGAAGCTCGATCATGAACCGATCGATGAGCGGATCGTTGGCCTCCTTGGCCTCTCGCGCCTCAGGCGCATCGCGATAAAGGGGTGCCGCGTCGCCCAGGGCGACCCGAACGGCCGCTTCCTCGCATTCCGACCGCAGGAAGGCGTGAACCAGGGACCGGAGCCGATCGAGCGGTGACCGCGACCTGTCGCTGAGGATCGTCGCCAGCAGCCCCGACGTCTGCCGCCATTCGTCGCTTTGCAGCCGAAACAGGATCGCTCCCTTGTTGGGAAAATACTGGTACAGCGAGCCGACGCTGACACCCGCCCGCTCCGCGACGCGGGCGGTGGTAAATCGCTGCGCGCCCTCCTCCTCCAAAACCTGAACAGCCGCCTGGAGAATGGCCTTCACCAGCTCGTTCGAGCGCGCCTGCTTGGGCGCTTTTCTTGAAGAAATACAGGTGCTTGGTCTGCTTACCATCGAGGTTGCCTGCAATGCGATTAGCGAATGCGACGAATTATTCGTATTTTCCTTCGGGAACGCAAGCCCATCGAAAACGAAGGAACGTCCGATGACCACCCTTACCAGCCAGCCTCTCAAGGGCCTTCTCGACCGCCTGTTCGACGAGGCCGATGCCGCAACCAGCCCCGCAGTCGCGCAACTGCCCGCAAGCGAACGCGAACGATTGCTGCACGGCAAGACCGAATATCTACAGCTCTACGGGCTCTTGAAGGATCTGTGGCTTCCGGTTTCGCGTGAGACCGGCAACCTCCTCTACATGCTCGCCCGCGCGGGCCGCGCCCGCCGGATCGTCGAGTTCGGAACGTCCTTTGGCATTTCGACGCTCTTTCTCGCCGCCGCCCTGCGCGACAACGGCGGCGGTCAACTGATCACCAGCGAATTCGAACCGTCGAAGGTGGCACGGGCAAGACAGAACCTCGCCGCGGCCGGCCTCGACGATCTCGTCGAGATCCGGCAAGGCGACGCGCTGACGACCTTCGCCGATCTTCCTGACGCGATCGACCTGGTGCTGCTCGACGGGGCTAAACCGATCTACCTCGACGTCTTCAAGCTGATCGAGCCACGCTTGCGTCCGGGCGCCCTGATCATCGCCGACGACGCCGACAGTTGCCCCGAATATCTCGACTACATCCGCTCAGGCCCCGGCAACTTCCTGTCGACCCCGTTTGCCGACGACATCGAAGTGACGATGCGCCTCGCCTGATCGGCACCATCGTTTTCATTGCCTGACGACGCGTGGCCCGCTCACGGCTGCCACATCAAGGAGAACATCAATGCACGTATTCGTAACGGGCGCGACCGGCTGGGTCGGATCGGCCGTGGTCAAGGACCTGATCGAGGCAGGGCACAGGGTTTCCGGCCTTGCACGCTCCAGGGAAAAGGCCGCAACCCTCGCCGCAACCGGGGCTGCGGTCGTCGAAGGTGGCCTTGGGGACGCGGCCATCCTGCAGCGGGCTTCAGGGCAAGCCGATGCCGTCATCCACACGGCATTCGGGCACGACTTCGTCCATGGCCCCCTCGACCAGGATTTTTCCAGCTTCATGGAAAGTGCAGCCGAGGATCAGCGCGTCATCGCGCTTCTGGGCGAGGTTCTCGCCGGATCGGATCGGCCGCTATTGGTAACCTCCGGTCTCGCAGGGCTGCCGCCAGGTGCGACCGAAGCCGACGTCCCAAATCCGGTCGTGCCACGCAAATCCGAAATGGCCGCCCGCGCCCTTGCCGAACGCGGCATTCATGCATCGACTGTCCGGCTTGCCCCTTCCGTGCATGGCCTGGGCGATTACGGCTTCGTCGCCATCATCGCGCGCCTGGCGCGTGAGACCGGTGTCTCGGCGTATCTCGACGACGGCGCCAATTGCTGGTCAGGCGTCTACCGTGGTGATGCAGCACGGGTCTATCGCCTTGCGCTTGAAAGCGGCATGACCGAGAGCGTCTATCACGCCGTGGCGGACGAAGCGGTGCCGTTCAGGCAGATTGCGGAAATGGTGGGTCGACACTTCGGCCTGTCCGCCGAGGCCCGTCCTCGGGGGCATTTCGGTTGGTTTGCAAACATGGCGGGCGGCAGCATGGCCGTGTCCAGCGCCCGTACACGCGCCCTGCTCGGGTGGAGCCCGGCTGGCCCGGATCTTCTCTCCGATCTGGACCAGGCAGCCTATTACGCCCCCTGACCCCACCTCAATCCAGGGCTGGCGATGGCAGGACCAGACGCAATGTTCTGACAGTAAGCCGGTTCACGAGCCAGACAGAAGAAACAGGCCGCAGAGGCCTCGCTTTGCGCGGTCTGCCGTCGGAGGCCTCTGCGATCAATCATCGTCATCATCATCGTCGTCGTCGTCACGACGGCCGGGCCACGCGTCGGTGTCGCGACGCCGCCAATCATCGCGGTACACCCGGTGGCGGACATAGCGCTCGCAATAGCCATCTTCACAATAGGTCTCAACGATCCGCTCGCGGACCACACCATTGTTCGACGAACTGTTCGAACTGCTGTTTGACGATTGGCTGCCGGCCTGAGCCTCACTGGCCGTCATCGCCGCAACAGCAAACAGGACGAGCTTCATGCGCATCGTTCTCTCCTTCCGTTGCCTACCGTCCGCCATCCAGCCTGAACTGTCTATGAACGAGGCGGCAACCGGAAGTCCGCTGTCAGCGAGGTGACTTCGTTTCGCGACGCCGCTCGAGGCTCACGCCGGCTACCTCAACGGATCGTTTTCGATCACGATCGGTTGCCCATGCGGCGTCGCCTCCGCCGCGCGCTGCCAGCTCCGTGTCAGATCTTCGAGCTCGCCGCCGGAGGCGATCGAAAGTTCGGTGACGAGGCGCGAGAGCGCGGCCACCCAGCAGTCGTAATAGTCGCTGGCATCAGCCTTGCGGCCGGGCTTGTAGAGTTCGGCCGAAAGTGCCTCGGCCCATTCGGGCCAGGAGAACACGCCCCTTTCGTGCAGCCGCACGGTCATGGCGAAGGCGTTCGCCTGCCAGGGCTCGGCAAAAACCGGATCGCCCTCCGGCGACTTCGGCAGCTCCGCCGAAGCAATCAGCGGTGACGTCACCTTACACGTATTCAAGATAGCTCTCCCAGGCATCGATCGAGACTGTCAGCGTCGGATCGGCGCCTTCGCCCCAGATCTCGGGCCCGTCGAAGACGACGGTATAGAGCCATTGCGGATTCTCGCCGCGGCCATGGGCGTTGTCGTCAGGAAAGACGAAGGAGCCCTGCACCGCTTCCACCCGCCCGAGCTTGGCGCGGGCATAGCGCGGCAGGCGCGTATGGGTCTCGGGATTGAAGTTCTTCGTCTTCACTCGGTCGCCTGCGGCAAAGCGTGGGGCTGCCTCCACCGGTCGGTCGCAGGGGCCGCCCTTGGCAAGCACGCCCGCCACCATGTCGGCCTTCAGCACCCGCTTCGGCGCCGCACCCTGCTCCAGCCTATGGCCGCCATCGAGTTCGGCCTGGGTCACGAAGCCGTGGCGCTTCAGGAGTGTTTCCAGCGCCCGCGTCCAGATCTCGTAATAGCTGGCCGAGAGATAGGTCGCCGGCGGCAGGCTTTCGCGCGCGTGCCGACTTTCGTCGATCGTCCAGGCGCCGAAGGCGCCGCAGGAGAGCGTGACGCCGAGCGCCCGCTTTTCCCATTCCGCATGGAAATAGGGCTCGTCCTTTTCCGGCGCCACCGGGCCGAGGCCATGGGCACCGCCGAGATCGTGCGGACCGTTCATCGAAGCGCCTCCGCGGAGAGTGCAATCCCGGTGCCGATCATGGAGTCGCGCGTCACCAGTTCGGCAAGCTCTTCCTCGCTGAACCCTTCCGTCGCGGCCGGGCGCTCGGGGATCACCAGGTAGCGCAGTTCCGCGGTCGAATCCCAGACCCGGATGCGCGTCGTCTCCGGCAAGGTCAGGCCGAACTCCTTGAGCACGCCGCGCGGATCGATGACGGCGCGCGAGCGATAGGGCGGCGCCTTGTACCAGACCGGCGGCAACCCGAGCACCGACCAAGGATAGCAGGAACAGAGCGTGCAGACGACGAGGTTATGGGTGTCGGGCGTGTTGAACACGGCGCGCATATGCTCGCCCTGCCGTCCGGTATAGCCCAGCGAGGCGATCGCCTCCGTCGCATCGCGCTTCAGCCATTCGGCGAATTCGGGGTCCGCCCAGGCCTTTGCCACCACGCGCGCGCCGTTGCGCGGACCGATCTTCGTCTCATAGGTCTCGACGATGGCATCGATCGCCGCCGGATCGATCAGCCCCTTCTCCGTCAGCACCGTCTCCAGCGCCTTCACCCGCGCTTCCATGTCGGTGAAATGGTTGTCGTGGTGATGGTCGTGATCGTGATGATCGTGATGGTGGTGATCGTGATGGTGTTCGGACATTGCCTGGCTCCTCCGCCGGGAAATCGATGTCATTTCTACTGCAGATTCGCTCTGGCAGGAACGGGGCCGTCGCCGCGCTTCGGCTTCGCTATTTTAGCATCGGCCAGAGGCTCACGACGAGCAGAACCGCCATCGTGATGTTGAACCATTTGAGCCGCGACGGTTCCGACAGCCATTGCCTGAGCGCCGAGCCGAAACCCGCCCAGGTGGAAACGCTCGGCACATTGACGAGCGCGAAGACGAGGCCGACGACGAAAACGCTCATCAGGTAGCTGTCGCTGCTGGTATAGGTCGCCATGGCCGAAACCGCCATGACCCACGCCTTGGGATTGACCCATTGGAAGGCGGCAGCCCCGATGAAGGTCATCGGCTGTGCGCTGGCCTTGCCTTCGGACAGCGAACGCGAGGTGCCGATCTTCCAGGCGATCCAGATGAGATAGGCACCGCCTGCGAACTTCAGCGCCGTGTAGACGACCGGCACGGAATGCAGCAGCGCACCGAGGCCGAAACCGACGGCGATGAGCAGCAGGAAGAAGCCGGCGCCGATGCCCAGCATATGCGGAATGGTGCGCACGAAACCGAAGTTCACGCCCGACGCGAACAGCATCATGTTGTTCGGCCCCGGCGTGATCGAGGTGGTGAATGCGAACAAAAACAGCGCCAGCAGCGTATCGGCCTGCATGGTTTCCTCCCGGTCAATTGGGTCAGCATAATTGACCTATTCGCGAGTTCCAGCCGCGAAGTTGTCATGGTGACAACTTCCTGTAGCGCTCTCAAGAAATAGCATTCCAATTGCTGAGACAGTTTGCGCTGACATGGCTGTCGAAAGTGCCGGTGCATGCACTAGATTGGCATGGAGCAAAGCGAGAAATCCTAGGGCACGAGGAATGCCATGCATGATCCGATACCGACGACCACCCTGCCTGACGGCCGCTTGATCCCCGTTCTCGGCCAGGGCACCTGGCGCATGGGCGACAGTGGAACCCAGAAGGCCGATGAAGTGAAGAGCCTGCAGCTCGGCCTCGATCTCGGCATGACCCTGATCGACACCGCCGAGATGTACGGCAACGGCGCGTCGGAGCGGGTGGTCGGCGATGCGGTGCGCGGGCGGCGGGACGAGGCCTTCATCGTCAGCAAGGTGCTGCCCTCGAACGCCAGCCGGCTCGGCACCGAGGCCGCCTGCGAACGCAGCCTGAAACATCTCGGCGTCGATCATATCGATCTCTACCTTCTGCACTGGCGCGGCGGCTATCCGCTGGCGGAAACAGTCGCCGCCTTCGAGGCGCTGAAGAAATCAGGCAAGATCGGCGCCTGGGGCGTGTCCAACTTCGACGTCGACGACATGGAGGAACTGCTTGGCGTGCCGGACGGAAAGAACGTTGCCGTCAATCAGGTGCTCTACAACCTCTCGCGCCGCGGCATCGAGTTCGACCTTTTGCCCTGGTGCCAGAGCCAAGGCATCGCCATCATGGCCTATTCGCCGCTCGACGAGGGCCGGCTGCTGCGCCACCCGGATCTCATCCACATCGCCAAGGCGCACCAGGCAACGCCATCGCAGATCGCTCTCGCCTTTCTCAAAACTCAGCCCGGCGTCATCTCGATCCCGAAGACCGGCTCGGCAGACCGCCTGCGCGAAAACCGCGACGCGATGGATATCCACCTGACGGCGGCAGATGTCGCCGATCTCGACCGCGCCTTCCCGCCACCGAACCGCAAGCGCTCGCTGGAGATGATTTGAGGGTTCGCGCTTCTCTCCAAACCGGCCCCTCATCCGCCCGGTGAGGGAGGCCCCTCATCCGCCCCGTGACGGAAGCCCCTCATCCGGTCGGTAGGGAAGCCCCTCATCCGGCCTGCCGGCCACCTTCTCCCCGCTCGCGGGGAGAAGGAAATCTGTCGCGCCCACCCGCTCCAACATACGCCGTTGACGGCCGGCTACCTGAAGGCCGGCTACTGCTGGAACTATGGAGGCGATATCAGCGGCAACCTCGTCCCCTCTCCCCGCCTGCGGGGAGAGGGTTAGGGTGAGGGGCAGGTAAACACGATTCGTGAGGGGGCACGCCCGGTCCGCGGGAACCAACACGCGGGACCACAAGCGCTTTCGCGCTCGTCACGGTGGAAACGGAGCAAGCTTCGATCAGCCGGAGGCGCCCGCAATCTCCACCACCACCTTGCCCTTGGCACGGCCGGATTCCAGATAGGCGAAGGCTTCGGCGACATCCTTGAGCGGAAAAACCCGGTCGATCACCGGCCGGATCGTCCCGGCATCGATGAGGCCGGCAAGTTCGGCAAGCTCGGCACCATCAGGATGCATGAAGAGGTAGCGGTATTTGACGCCGTGCTTCCGGGCGACGGCGCGGATCCGGTAGGATGCCAGCCAGAAAAGCGTTATCAGGAACAGGCCACGGCCGAGATCCTTGCGCGCGGTTTCGGGCTCCGGCATGCCGGCGATCGAAACCACCTTGCCGCCGCGCTTGACGACACCGAAGGACTTCAGAAGCGTTTCGCCGCCGAGCAGATCGAAGGCGCCGTCCATGTTGCGCAGATGCTCTTCGAACCGCTCATTCGTGTAGTCGATGATCACGTCCGCTCCGAGCGCCTCGACAAGCGCGCGGCCGCGGGGCGATGCCGTGGTCGTGACCTCGGCGCCCAGCCATTTCGCGATCTGGATGGCGAAGGTGCCGACGCCGCCGGCACCGCCGGGTATGAAGACCCTGCTGCCTTGGCTCACATGGAGCTCGTCGCGCAGCGCCTGCAAGGCGGTGAGGCCGGCGAGCGGCACGCCGGCTGCGGTGTTGAAGTCGATCGATACGGGCATCTTCGCCAGGAATTGTTCGGGCACGACGGCATATTCAGCAAGACCGCCCATGGCACCCTTGGGCATGCGGGCGAACACCCGGTCTCCCGGCTTGAAGGAGGTGACGCCGTCGCCGAGCGCCTCGACGACGCCGGCCACTTCGTTGCCCATGACGGCCGGCAGCGGATAGCGCTGGACGACCTTCAGCATGCCTTCGCGTGTCTTGTAGTCGACGGGGTTGAGACCGGCGGCATGCACCCGGACGAGAACCTCGCCACGCGCCGGTCGCGGACGTGGCATGTCGCGCAGTTCGGCAGCGTCGGGGCCGCCGTATCGTGTCAGAACGAATGCCTGCATCATCGTCGCGCTCATTCGGCACCTGGTATCTTCGGAAATTCTGCCGCGATTAGTCGGCGAGAAATGCCGACCGAGTCAACCGAGTGCGTGGCGCCGGGTCGATTTCAATGGCGCTTCGCCCGCCCCTCATCCGGAGCGCCTGAAAGGTTTCTGTGGCGCGCCCAGGCTGCCCCTCATCCGGCCTGCCGGCCACCTTCTCCCCGCCTGCGGGGAGAAGGAAACACGCGGCGACCGCCGGGCACAGATCACCAGGGTGCCCTGCAGCACGTGTTCTTGGAGCCGAGAAGGGTGCGGCACCCGCGACACTGTCCCCTCTCCCCGCCTGCGGGGAGAGGGCCAGGGTGAGGGGCAGCTTCCCCGCGAGGTACAAGTGACAACTGCGCCTGCCCCTCATCCGGCCTGCCGGCCACCTTCTCCCCGCAGGCGGGGAGAAGGAAACACGTGGCGACCGCCGGGCACAAATCACCGGAGTGCCCCTGCAGCACGTGTTCTTGAAGTCGAGAAAGGTGCAGCACCCGCGACACTGTCCCCTCTCCCCGCCTGCGGGGAGAGGGTTAGGGTGAGGGGCATTCCCAGCCTGTGGTGTGAAGGGCAATCACGGTGAATCGCAGCCCCTCGCGACGTAAGCGCGAAAGCCGGCACAAAGCGTGAGGGGCGGCCCTGTGGGCCGCCCCTCTTGAAAATTCACATGCCCTGCGGGCCGCGGTTCATGGCCGCGATGCCGGTGCGGCAGACCTCGATGAGGCCGAGCGGCTTCATGATGGCGATGAACTGCTCGATCTTCGACGGCTTTCCGGTAATCTCGAAGACGAAGTGGTCGATGTTGGCGTCGATGACCGAGGCGCGGAAGGCATCGGCAAGGCGCAGCGCCTCGACCCGGTGGTCGCCCGAGCCGTGCACCTTGACGAGCGCCAGTTCGCGCTCGATCGGCCGGTCGTGGCCGAGCGTGCCGGCGCGCACCGTCAGGTCGACGACGCGGTGGACCGGAACCAGCCGCTCGAGCTGGTTCTTGATCTGGTCGAGCACGTGCGGCGTGCCGCGCGTGACGATGGTGATGCGCGACAGGTGCGCCTCGTGTTCCGTTTCCGAAACCGTGAGGCTTTCGATGTTGTAGCCGCGGCCGGAGAACAGGCCGATGACGCGGGCAAGGACGCCCGGCTCGTTGTCGACGAGGACCGAAAGCGTGTGGGTTTCGGCGAGCTCGGTCTCCTTGGCGATGAAGTAGGCGGAGCCGGTCGGTTGAAGGTGTGCGTTCATGTCGATTGGTTCCTCTACCTGTCTCAGACGAGCTGACGGCCCTTGGCGTCGATCGCATTGGCGACCGCTTCGTCCGTGGCTTCGTCGGGCAACAGCATCTCGTTGTGGGCCTTGCCCGACGGGATCATCGGGAAGCAATTGGCAAGGTTGGCAACGCGGCAGTCGAAGATGACAGGCGCCGGCGTGTCGATCATCTTGCGGATCGCGGCGTCGAGCTCGCTCGGCTTGTCGCAGCGGATACCGACACCGCCATAGGCTTCGGCCAGCTTGACGAAGTCAGGCATGGCTTCCGTGTAGGAGTGCGACAGGCGGTTGCCGTGGAGCAGCTGCTGCCATTGCCGCACCATGCCCATGTACTGGTTGTTGAGGATGAAGATCTTGACCGGCAGGCCGTACTGGACCGCGCAGGACATTTCCTGGATGCACATCTGGATCGAGGCGTCACCGGCGATGTCGATGACGAGGCTGTCCGGATGCGCGACCTGCGCGCCGATCGCCGCCGGGAAGCCGTAGCCCATCGTGCCGAGGCCGCCCGAGGTCATCCAGCGGTTCGGCTGCTCGAAGCCGAAGAACTGGGCTGCCCACATCTGGTGCTGGCCGACTTCTGTCGTGATGTAGGTGTCGCGGTCCTTGCTGAGCTCATAGAGCCGCTGGATCGCATATTGCGGCATGATGACGTCGTCGTTCGGCGTATAGGCGAGCGAATTGCGGGCGCGCCACTTGGTGATCATCTCCCACCAGTCGGCAAGCCGCGCCTTGTCGGCCGACTTCGAAGCCGCGCGCCACAGGCGGACCATGTCTTCGAGAACCGTGCCGACATCGCCGAGGATCGGCACGTCGACGCGAACGTTCTTGTTGATCGACGACGGGTCGATGTCGATGTGGATCTTCTTGGAATTCGGCGAAAACGCGTTGAGGCGGCCGGTGATGCGGTCGTCGAAGCGCGCGCCGATGCAGACCATGACGTCGCAGTCATGCATCGCCATGTTGGCCTCGTAGGTGCCGTGCATGCCGAGCATGCCGAGCCAGGCCTTGCCGGAGGCCGGATAGGCGCCGAGGCCCATCAGCGTCGAGGTGATCGGGAAACCCGTCAGTTCGACCAGCTCGCGCAGGAGGTGCGAGGCTTCCGGGCCGGAATTGATGACGCCGCCGCCGGAATAGATGATCGGCTGGCGCGCGTTGCGCATCAGTTCGACCGCTTCCTCGATCTTCTTCAGATCGCCCTGCTTCTTCGGCTGGTAGCTCTTCTGGGTCGGGACGGCCGAGGGCGGCGTGTAGGTGCCGGTCGCAAACTGGACGTCCTTCGGGATATCGACGACAACCGGGCCCGGGCGGCCGGACTGGGCGACGCGGAAGGCCTCATGGATGATGCGGGCGAGGTCGTTGACGTCCTTGACCAGCCAGTTGTGCTTGGTGCACGGCCGGGTGATGCCGACGGTGTCGCATTCCTGGAAGGCGTCGGAGCCGATCAGCGAGGTCGGAACCTGGCCGGAGATGCAGACGAGCGGGATGGAATCCATCAGCGCGTCCTGCAGCGGCGTCACCGCGTTGGTGGCGCCGGGGCCTGACGTGACCAGCATGACGCCGACCTTGCCGGTGGAGCGGGCATAACCTTCGGCCATGTGGCCGGCGCCCTGCTCATGGCGAACGAGGATGTGCTGGATGTCGTCCTGCTGGTGGATTTCGTCATAGATCGGAAGCACGGCGCCGCCCGGATAGCCGAAGATATGCTCGACGCCGTTGTCTCTCAGTGCCTGGAGAACGATCTCCGCGCCCGTCATCTGGTTTTCTGTACCGCTCATTGACCTGCTTCCGTCCCTTTTCCCAGTTGGGTGCTTAGCTTGTTTGAAGGCATAAAAAAAGGCCCCGTCAGGAGCCTCGTTCAGCGCATGGGTGGCTACCGCCGGATGGTTACACCATCCTGCCCATGCGCCGTCCCACCACAAGAATAACCGCAAAATTTTTCATGGGCCGAGTTGATAACCACAAATGTTCCAGGCGTCAACGGCTTTTAGTTACACGATCGGGCTTCCGCGCGGAACATTGTTGCGCAATCCGACGCACTCGCTCCTCTGACCGGCCGAGAAAGCCGCGCAACGATGACCGCGCGGCGCGGCGCGTCTACGGACGCGCAAAGGCCGTCGAAGCCTCGGGAGGCCCTGGCTTGACGGCGATGCGGCTTGGCGCTACGTCGATTGCGGGCTTCAGATCCCAGCCGCTCGCAGACGTTTTCGTCCCGGTGAAATCTGACTTCTGACGACACCCTCTCGCCCCGATCGCATTTCGTGTGGCAGGCAATGCGAGCCCCTCCTCTTCCCAATCGAAATGCGAAGACCAGGAGCGTTGGATGTCCAGGGACACTTCCAGGCAGAATAGCTTTTTGACCGCGCCGCTTGGCGCAGTCTTCGCCGGCACGGCGCTGCCGATCATCTTCGTGATGAGCATGAACGGGCTGCTGACAGTGGTCGACGCGGTCATGCTCGGCCTCTATGTCGGTGCCGATGCGGTCGGCGCCGTGACCACGGTGTTCCCGTTCTTCATCCTCACGGTGGCGCTTTCGACCCTCGTCGTCAGCGGCATGGCGAGCGTGCTTGCCCGCCATCTCGGCGCCGGCCGTTTTGCCGAAGCTCGCGGCGTCTTCGCCGGCGCCCATATGCTGGCGCTCATGATCGCCGCGGCGCTGATCGTCCTGTTCATGGCATTCGGCGAGCGACTGGTGCTGACGCTTGCCAACGGTCCGGGGCCGCTGGCCGGCATGGCCCATGGCTACATCGCGATCATCGTCTTCTGCGCGCCCATCCAGTTCCTGCTCGCCGTGCAATCGGATGCGCTTCGCTGCGAAGGGCGCGCCGGGCTGATGGCCGGCCTCAGCCTGCTGGTCTCGATCGCGAACCTCGCCCTCAACTATGTGCTGATCGCGCTCCTGGGCATGGGCGTTGCGGGCTCCGCCACGGCCACGGTCCTCGCCCAGGTTCTGGCGCTTGGCCTCATCGCCCTCTTCCGCCTGTTCGGACGCACGGAGCTCCGGCTTTCCGCCCTCCTCCGGCACAACCCGCTGACCGGATGGAGCCGCATGGTCGCGCTCGGCAGCCCGCAAAGCCTCGGCTTCATCGGCATGGCGCTGGTTTCGGTGACGATCATGGCAGCACTGCAGCAGACGGCCGCCGAAGGCTACGACACCACCGTCGCAGCCTATGGCATCGTCACCCGCATCATGACCTTCGCCCTGCTGCCCCTGCTCGGCTTGAGCCAGGCGATGCAGGCGATCGTCGGCAACAGCGTCGGCGCCGGCCTCACGGACCGGGCAGAAAGGATGCTGCGGCTCGGCGTCCTCGTCGCACTCCTCTATTGCCTCGTGGTCGAAGTGCTGCTCGTCGGATTTGCCCGGCCGATCGGCGCAGCCTTCGTCGACAGCCACGCGGTCATCGCTACCGTTGCGCGCATCATGCCGGTGATGGTCGCGCTGTATGTCTTCTCAGGACCGCTGATCATGCTCGGCAGCTACTTTCAGGCGATCGGCGATGGCGGCCGGGCGGCGATCCTGGGGCTTTCCAAGCCCTATCTCTTCACCATGCCGCTGGTCGCACTTTACGCGTCGACCTTCGGCGAACCGGGGATCTGGTTCGCCACGCCGACCGCCGAAGCGCTGCTGCTCGTCGTCGCGATGCTGGTACTGTGGCAGGCATCGCGGCAGCGGGCCATTTCCGGCAGGGTGCCTTGAAGAAAACAGGGATCGGCCCATAGCGGGGCCGATCGCCTCTGCCGTGTCTTTCCGCTTCAAGCTTTCTCCTTGAAGCGGAACCACTCTAGGCCGACACGGCAAGCGCCGGATAGTCGATATAGCCCTTCCCGGTGCCGCCGAAATAGGTCATGCGGTCGGCTTCGTTCATCGGCGCATCGGACTTCAGCCGATCGATAAAGTCCGGGTTGGCAAGCACCATCTGGCCATAGGCTTCCAGATCGGCGAGCCCCGATGCGAGATCGGAACCGATCTCGTCTCGACCGCGGCCGGGCCTGTTCAGGACCAGGGGCTGCGTCCAGAGCTTGCGGAGCGAGGCGAGCAAGGGCTCGCCGCCCGCATGCATGATGTGCAGATAGGCAAGGCCCAGTTTGTCGAGTTCGCCGACCAGATAACGATAGAGATCCGGCCCTTCGGCGCCCTCATCGATGCCCCACATCGCAAGGCCCGGAGAAAGGCGGACCGCCGTGCGGTCGGCGCCGATCTCCTCGGCGATGGCCGCCGCCACCTCGATCGCGAAACGCGCGCGGTTCTCGATCGAGCCGCCATATTCGTCGGTCCGGGTGTTGGCGCTCGGCGCCAGAAACTGGTGGACCAGATAGGCGTTCGCGCCATGGATCTCGACGCCATCGGCACCGGCCTCGATCGCGCGGCGGGCCGCATGGCGGAAGTCGGCGACGGTCCGGCGCACTTCGTCTGTCGTTAGCGCCCGCGGCGCCGGGATGTCCTGCATGCCCGTGGCCGTGAACATGCCGCCCCCCGGCGCGATCGCCGACGGCGCGACGCCCTGGCGATGGTGCGGCGTGTTGTCGGGATGCGACATGCGTCCGGCATGCATGAGCTGGATGAAGATGCGCCCGCCCCGCTCGTGCACGGCCGTGGTGATCTTCTTCCAGCCGGCGACATGCGCATCGGTGTAGATGCCGGGCGTGGTGAGATAGCCCTGGCCGTCATCCGAAGGCTGGGTGCCTTCGGTCACGATCAGGCCGACGCTGGCGCGCTGGGCATAATATTCGGCGGCGAGCGCGCCGGGTGTGCCATCGGGTTCCGCACGGCTGCGGGTCATGGGCGCCATGACCAGCCGGTTGGCAAGCGTATGGCGGCCAATCCGTACGGGGGTGAACTGCAGGCTCATCAGGCTCTCCTTTGAGGCTTGTCCTTCGTTTGAGCCCTTGTCCACTATTCCGTCTTCGGGATAAATATAGCCTCGTTGAATTTACTATTCCATTGATGGAGCAATGCAATGCATCTGAACGACATGGCGCTGTTCGTCGAAGTGGCAAAAGCCAAAAGCTTTCGCAAAGCCGCTGACATCGTCGGCATGCCCAACTCCACGCTTTCGCGGCGCATCAGCGAATTGGAGAAGGCGATCGGGCTGAGGCTGCTTCACCGCACCACGCGCAGGATCGAGCTGACCGAAGCGGGCCAACTCTATTTCGAGCGCAGCAAACGCATCGTCGACGAAGCACGCCTGGCGCACGAGCAGCTTGGCGCGATGCTGGAGCAGCCGAGCGGCCTTCTGCGCGTGTCGATGCCGGTCGATTTCGCGACCCTCTATTTGACGCCGCTGATCGCTGAATTCGCCCGGCTCTATCCGGGTATCACCTTCGATTTCGACCTGACGCCGCGCCGCGTCGACCTGGTGACGGAGCCCTTCGACGTCGTGATCCGCGCCGGGGAGCTACAGGATTCGCGCCTGATAGCGCGGCTGCTCGGGCGCCATGCGCGCTATCTCTACGCTTCCCCGGCGTACCTGGAAGCCTTCGGCGAGCCGCAAGACCCGGCCGATCTGGCGGCTCGTGATTGCATCTGCATGCCAAGGGCCACGGACTGGACGCTCGACAACGGCCAGGAGAAGATCGAGGTCTCCGTCGGCGGTCGCTTCACGGTCAACAATGTCGGGATGATGGGCGCGCTTGCCGTAAACGGTCAGGGCATCGCCCTGCTTGCCGAACGCATCGTCGCAAACGACGTCGCCGAGGGCCGGTTGAGACGCGTGCTGCCCGGCTGGCAGGGTCCGTCCGTCTCGGTTCACGCGATCACTGAAACCCGGCTGCTGCCAGCCAAGACCCAGCGCTTCATCGAGTTTCTGCAGGCGCATCTGGGGCGAACATAGCCGGCCGAGATCGACGCGTCGGACCTCCGGCGCGTCGACCGGTCTTTCATTAGAACCGCGAGAACCCGGTGAGCGGCGGCATGATGAAGCCGCGTCCATCCGCGATGAAAGGCGCGACGCCCGCAGCCACCGCCACGCTTGGCGCGCCGTAGACCTCCAGCCGTTCCACCGTGCAATGGGCCGAGACGTCGTTGATGTGCGCATCCGACATCTGCCAGTGACGGAGCACGTCCTCCGAGTTGCGATAGAGCTGGATGCTCACCGCCCGCATGTCCTTCTCGTCGATGAAAGTCTGCACCATCAGTTGCGGTGCATGCGCTTCGACGAAGGCAATCGCGCGCTTCACAGCCTCCCGGAATTCGTCGAGGTGGCCGGGAGTGATCTTCATCAGGTTTCGAAACAGCAATTGCTCGGTCATGTGTCCTCCATGTCGCTGGCTCCCGGGGTGGATTCGAGCCTCGGGCAATGAGACCCTGGCAGGTCATCATGGAGGGGTTTGTAGGACCTCAACTAATATTGAGGTCAAGTGGCATCGAAGCCAGAAGGATTTTAGAGGTCGACGACCTCTCGTGCACCGCGCATTAACACTTGCCGTGGAAGATTAGCATGGCTGCATGAAGCAGCTCCAAGAACAAAGGCAATGATATGCTTGACCTTCCGATGCTCACCCCCCTCCTCCTCAGTTTCGGCGCGATCTACCTGTTCTTCCGCTGGGTCGTGTTCGATATGAACGCCCCGAAATAGACCCGCCCTTCAGCTCCGCGACGAGACGGATGAGAGACATCAGCAAGGCCGCGCCCGAAGCCTGATCGCGGCCGGCGGCGCTGACATCGCCGGTCAGCTTCGGCCGTGCCTCAGGGCTGCACCTGCGGCGGCAGCAGAAACAGCGTCATGGCGAAGATCACATAGACGGTCAGCGCCAGAACGCCCATGTACCAGGCGGAGCGGCCGCCGTTGGAAAGCAGCGTCGCGGCCATGGTCGCGACCAGCATCATCACGATCGCCCCCGGCCAGAACTGCAGGTCCATCGGCTGCGGCCCGAGCACGTAGCTCAAAAGCACCAGGAGCGGCGCGACGAAAAGCGCGATCTGCACGGCGCTGCCGAGCGCAATGCCGACGCTCAGGTCCAGCCGATCCTTGCGTGCGGCGGAAAAGGCTGTCGCCATCTCGGCGGCAGCGCCCACGAGCGCGACGACGACGAAGCCGACGAAGGCCGGCGTCATGCCCAGCTCTTCGGCCGCCACCTGCACCGAGCCGACGAAAACTTCGCTGACGAGCGCCACCAGAACGGTCACCACCAGCAGCACGACGATGCCCGTCGCCAGCGGCCAGTGCGGTTCATCGCCGCCATGCTCGGACGTTGCCGAGACGAACAGCTCGCGATGGGTCTTCAGCGAAAACAGCATCCAGAGCCCATAGGTGATGATGAGAAGGACGGAGAGGCCGGCGCTCAATTGTTGGGTGAAAGCCGTCTGCGGCTGGCCGTCGGCAGCACCGATCAGCGAAGGCACGAGCACGGCGATCGTCGCCATGAACAGGAGGCTCGCCAGAAAGCGCGCATTCACCCGGTTGAACTCCTGCAGGTGAAACTTGAGCCCCCCGAGCAGAAACGAACCCCCGAGCATGAACAGCGTGTTGGTGACGATCGCGCCGGCGATCGATGCCTTGACCAGCAGATATTGGCCGGCGGCGAGCGCCATCAGGGCGATAACCAACTCGGTCAGGTTGCCAAGCGTCGCGTTGAGCAGCGCGCCCACCGTATCGCCGGTGCGCGCCGCAACCGCCTCCGTCGCCTGGCTCAAAAGTGCCGCCAAGGGCACGATCGCCGCCACCGACAGCAGGAAGAGCAGCGTATGGGCGTCCGGCCAGATGTGCTCGCCGGCGATCGCAATGGGCACGAAGATCAACAGCCAGAGAATGGGCGTGCGGATGATAGTGGCAATGGCATTGCTCATGGTTTCCCCTCGCCCGCTTCCCGCTCGCCCTTCGAGCGTCCGTGGCCGGCAACGCCCCTGACGGTCACCCGAACGGACGTGCCTGGCCTATGGTTGAATTATCCCGCGTCCTCTCGCGTTCTGCATTGACTTTAATCAAGTCGGAGCGTGCCCGGCGCCCAGTCTCAGACCCGCTGGATCAGCGCCCGCCCGATCGGCTTTTCCGGCTCGCCGCTCAAGACAAGCGACGTCGTCACGGCGCCATAGCGCGCGATCGTGTCGACGATCGTTTCAAGCTCGCCCGGCGTCGGCACCAGCACCTTGAGAAGGAAACAGTCCTCGCCGGTCAGCCGCAGCACCTCGATCACCTGCGGCATCTCGGAAAACTGCTTGAGGCAGGCACGGATATGTTCGTGCGTCGTCTTCAGGCGGATCACCGCCATCATGCCAAGCCCGAGGCGCGCCGCATCGATGCGTGCGCCATAACCGGAAATGATGCCGCGCTCCTCCAGCCGCTTGACCCGCTCCGAGGTCGCCGGCTGCGACAGACCGATACGCCGCCCGAGCTCCGAGATCGCGATGCGTCCGTCTTCCTGCAATACCTCGATGATCGCGATATCGGTCGGGTCGAGGACAGAACGGTCAAGCCCCATGTTTCACCTTTAATCCATCGGCAAACGGCCGCACTTTCCGATAATTGCGCATTCAGATGGCCAAGGGAAGGTGGCAGTCTTTCCGTATGTTGAAGATGAGAGGGCGACATGAACGATATCATCATCCTGCCGGGCATCGGCGGCTCCGGCGAGACACATTGGCAGACCCATTGGGAGCGCCTGGACCCAGGCATCCGCCGCTTCCAACCCAGCGACTGGGATCGGCCGAACCTTCAAGACTGGGTCGTAGCGCTCGACAGCGCCATTGCCTCAGCCGGCGAACCGCCGCTCCTTGTCGCCCACAGCCTTGCCTGCCTGCTCGTCGCCCATTGGCAGAAGGCGTCCGTGCTGCCCGTCGCCGGCGCCTTCCTCGTTGCGGTTCCCGACCCCGCATCCCCGGCCTTCCCGGCCGAGGCTGCCGGGTTTGCCGCGGTTCCGGCGGAACGCTTCCGTTTCCCCTCGCTTGTCGTGGCAAGCTCCAACGACCCCTTTGGCAGTGTCGGCTACGCTCAGATGCGGGCCGCACAATGGGGAAGCAGCTTGGTCGAGGTCGGTGCCCTTGGTCATATCAACGGCAGGAGTGGATTGGGCGACTGGCCGGAAGGGCACGCGCTGTTCCGGTCGTTTGTCGCGGGCGCCGCCCATGAAAGCGCAAGCCTCGCGGTCAACGGCTGACGATGACGTGCAGAGTGGAGCGCCGGCTCGGTTGCCGTTGCTTCGCTGCGGCAACGACGCGAAACCACTTATTAAATCTCGCGGGGCTAAGATAAGGGGCCGTATTGCCGGGGTTTCTCGCGTTGCTGAACAATGAACTTCATTCCTCGATCCGTGCCGGAGAGCAGGATCGCCGTGACGGCCTGAAGCCTGGCAACCGCTTCCTCGGGCGCGTGGTCGCCTGCAACGGCGCGCGTGCCACCATTGCCGCCATCGCCGAGAGCGGCGAGACGTCGCTCACCGAACTCTGGTCCGTCGGCCGGCTGATCTCCATCTCCGTCGGCAGGAACCGCGTGGTTGCGCTGGTCTATTCGATGCAGACCGCCTCCAGCGAATGGGGCGAAGAGGCCAACAACATCTTCCGCATCGAGGTCGAACTGATGGGCGAGGTCCACATGGGACCGGAGGGGCGCGAAGAGTTTTCTGCCGGCATCAGCCAGTACCCCTATCTCGGCGCCATCGCCCACCGCATCCGCACCGCCGACCTTGCGCGCATCTACGATTCCGGCCGTAGCGACAGCTGCATCATCGGCAAGCTGACCCAGGACGAGAGCCTGGATGCGACCATCCACGTGCCGTCGATGCTCGCCAAGCATTTCGCCATCGTCGGCACGACCGGCGTCGGCAAGTCGACCGCCGTGACGCTGCTGCTCAACAAGGCGATATCAGCCGATCCCAAGCTGCGCGTGCTGATCCTCGATCCCCACAACGAATTCGCCGCCGCCTTTCCCGACCTTGCCGTCGTCATCGACACCGACACGCTCGACCTGCCCTTCTGGTTCTTCCGGCTGGAAGAATTCGCCGAGGTGATCTTCCGCGGCCGCCCGGCCCCGCCGGACGAACTCGACATGCTGCGCGACATCATCCCCGAGGCGAAGAAGGCCTTTCGCGGCGGCGGCGGCGACGGCGTCGTCCGGCGCCAGACGGAAAAGAGCTCGATCACGGCCGACACGCCGGTGCCCTACCGCATCGCCGACCTCCTGGCGCTGATCGACGAGCGCATCGGCCGGCTCGAGGGCCGCAACGACAAGCCGCATCTGCGTTCGCTCAAGGTCAAGATCGCCTCGGCGATCAACGATCCGCGCTATCATTTCATGTTCTCCTCGAACACGATCACCGACACCATCCAGGATACGATCGCCCGGGTGTTCCGTATCCCCGGCGATGGCCGGCCGATCGCCACCTTCCAGCTCGCCGGCATCCCCTCGGAAGTCGTCAACTCCGTCGCCTCGGTGCTCTGCCGCATGGCCTTCGAAATCGGGCTGTGGAGCAATGGCGGCATCCATATGCTCGTCGTCTGCGAGGAGGCGCACCGCTATGTGCCCGCCGATCCTTCGCTCGGCTTCCTGCCGACGCGCCAGGCGATCGCCCGCATCGCCAAGGAAGGCCGCAAATACGGCGTCTCGCTCGGCATCATCACCCAGCGCCCCGGCGAACTCGACCCGACGATCCTGTCGCAGTGCTCGACGGTCTTTGCCATGCGGCTTGCCAACGACCGCGACCAGGACATCATTCGCTCGGCTATTCCGAACTCCTCGACATCGACCACCAGCTTCATTTCCTCGATCGGCAACGGCGAGGCGATCGCCTTCGGCGAAGCCGTCTCCGTACCGATGCGCATGCGTTTTTCCCGCATCGCCGAGGAGCGCCTGCCGCGCGCCCACGGGATCATCGACCGGATCGACGAGGACCACCCGCCGACCGTCGATCTGCGCGCGATCGTCAGCCGCATGCGCGCCATCAACGGGCCGGATATCTCGAGCTTCCAGCAGAGCTACATGGCAGCGCAGAGCACCGAGGCGCAGCGCTGGGAGACGGAACTTGGCGCCGCGGCAGAAAGCGAGCCGGAACAGGGCTTCAGCGAGCCGCAGCCCGAGATCGAGCCCTATCGGCCGGACATGCTCCCGCGCGCCGCTGCCCCGGTCAATCCGGAACTGGAACGCTTCAACCAGATCCGCCAGCAGCTTTTGAACGAGCCGTCGGCGACCGATCAGGCCCAACGCCGCCCGCCGCCGGCTGACCCGGCGCCCGGCGAGCGGCCGCGCCAAGGGTCGTTGCGCGAAAGCCTGTTGAAGCGGCCGCTCGGCAGCATCATCCGCAAGCCCTGACGCCCGCCACGCCGGCAGCGGCACGGTCACTGTTGCGCCACGGCGCCGCGGATCGATAAGAGAGATATTTCAAGCATTTCGAGCGCACGCCTTCGGGTGGCCGCGGAGAAAAGACCTTGCCTGAGAACGACTACGACGCCTTTGCGGCAGCCTATGACGCCGACAACGAAAACAACGCCTGGAACGCCTTCTACGAGCGGCCGGCCGCGCTTGCCCTCGTCGGCGACGTCGCCGGGCTTCGGGTGCTGGACGCCGGTTGCGGCGGTGGCGCGCACGCGGCGGCCCTGATCGAGCGCGGCGCCACGCTGACCGGTATCGACAAGAGCGCCGGCCTTCTCGAAATCGCCCGGCAGCGCCTTAAAGGGCGTGCGCGATTGCTGGTAGCCGACCTCGACGCGCCACTGCCGTTCGACGATGGCGCCTTCGACCTGATCCTGGCATCGCTGGTCATGCACTATCTGGAGGACTGGTCGCCGGCGCTTTGCGAGTTCAACCGTATATTGCCCAGCGGCGGCCGACTGGTGCTTTCCACCCATCACCCGTTCATGGATCACCAGCTCTCCGGTCACGACAACTACTTCGAGACCTACAGCTTTGACGATACCTGGGAGCGCGGCGGCAAGACCATCGAGATGCGCTTCTGGCATCGCCCGCTGCACGCCATGTTCGATGCGCTCAAATCGGCGGGATTTGCGATCGAGACGGTAAGCGAGCCCGAGCCCGATCCGCGTGCCCGCACGCTCTTTCCGGAGGCGCATAAAAGCCTGACGACCAAGCCGAGGTTCCTCTTCTTCTCGGCCGTGAAGCTGTGAGCGCGACGATCTCGGAAGCGAAGCATCGTTTCAGCCCGGTCGACTAAAGGTCAGATCCCCAGGATCTCCTCGTGCGCCCCGGTTGCGCCCCAGCGGACGATCTCGGCAAGGATCGGCATCAGCGCCCGCCCCTTCTCGGTCAGGCTGTACTCCACCTTGCGCGGCACCACCGGATAGTCCCGGCGACTGATCAGGCCCCGTTCCTCCAACTCCCGCAGTTCACGGCTCAGAATGCGCGGGGTGATCGGCTTTCCAAGCCCGCCGCGAAGCAGCGAGCGTCCAATTTCGCCATAGCGGTGGGTGCCGCCTTCCAGCACGCAGAGGATATGAAGCTTGTAGCGCCCGCCGACGATCCGGGTGAAGGCGATGGCGGGGCAAAGCCGGATATGGCTCATGTCGAGACCGGTCAGGCTGGACACTTTCGGGCCGACGCCGCGCCCGGTTTCCACGGCTTGCTCCGTCATGTCGGCGGCCCTCCGTACTATCCTATTTGTCCGTATTTACGATATCATACCAAAGAGTTAGCGTCCCACCAGCGAAACATTGCGGGAGGAAGCCACGATGGCTGCAACGGCACAGGCATCCGGAGAAGTCAGCTGCGACACGGCCTTCGGAGCGCAGCCATGAGCGTGGAGATGACCGTTCTTTCGCTCGGCTGCATCTTTGGCATCGTCCAGGTTTTCGTCGCGGCGCAGCTCCAGACCCGCCAGAACGGACTGGCCTGGTCACTCTCTTCGCGCGAAGCGGCCGTGCCGCCGCCAACGCCCCTGGTCGGACGGCTGAAACGCGCGCAGGCAAATTTTCTCGAGACGTTTCCCTTCGCCGCGTCCGCGCTGCTTGCGGTCGAAATCACCGGCAGAGGCGACGCGACGACGGAGATCGGCGCCATTCTGTGGCTTTCGGCGCGGTTTGCCTTCTGGCTCGCCTATGCGATCGGCATCCCGGTGCTGCGCTCGGTTCTCTTCGCGGCCAGCATCATCGGCATCGCCCTGATGCTGTGGCCGCTCCTCACCTGACTGCGGCGGATGGGGGCGCGGGAAAGGGAACAATCGGGCAAGCCGCCCGTTGTCGTCGCGACATCCCGGGGGTGTATCGCTCCAAAGGCTGTCAAACGACCGACGAAGACGGGAGCACGCCATGGTCGCAAGCATCACCCCCTTCCTGATGTTCCAGAACGGTGTTGCCGACGACGCCATGGCGTTCTACGTCTCGCTCTTCCCCAATGCCGAAGTGCTCGACGTCGAGCGCTATGGCCCGGACGAGCAAGGCCCCGAAGGCAGCGTCAAGGTGGCGCTTTTCCGGCTCGGCGCTCAGCGCGTCAAGTGCATCGACAGCCCGGTCCGGCACGCCTTCGACTTCACTCCGTCCTTTTCCTTCTTCGTCGAATGCCAGAGCGAGGACGAGATCATCACGCTCTCGGGCATGCTCGCCGAAGGCGGGGCGGTGCTGATGCCGCTCGATAATTACGGCTTCAGCCAGCGCTTCAGCTGGGTCAACGACCGCTTCGGCGTGTCCTGGCAACTGAATTTGGCGGACTGATCGACCGCTGGCGTCACTCTGTGTTTCAGAGCACTTCGCCCGCGTTCTCGATGCGTCGCCAGCTTTCATCAAGCTGGTTGCGGAACCAGGTCATCTGGCGCTTGGCATATTGCCGCGTGGCGGCCGCGCCCATCTCGACCACTTCGGCCTCGTCGAGCTCACCCCTCAATAGTGCTGCGATCTGGCTGACGCCGATCGCCTTCATCACGGGCATTTCCGACGAAAGGTCGAGCGCAAGCAGCGCCTTGACCTCGTCGATCGCGCCGCGTGAGAGCATCAGCTCGAAGCGGCGATTGATGCGGTCGTGCAGGAGCTTGCGCTCCGGCAGCACCACATACTTCGCCGCCCGGTCCGGGTTGACGATGATCGGCCCCGTCTGCTTCTGGAAGAAGCGGATCGGCTTGCCGGTCGCCTCCGTCACTTCGAGCGCGCGCACGATCCGCTGGCCGTCGCCCGGCTTCAGCGTCGCCGCCGTTTCCGGATCTTTGGCCAAAAGGTCCCGGTGAAGGCCTTCCGGCCCCTCCGTCTTCAACCGCTCGCGCAGCCTTTCGCGGATCGCGGCCGGAATCTCGGGCATATCGGAGAGACCGCCGGTCAACGCCTTGAAATAGAGCCCCGTGCCGCCGACAAAAACCGGCAAGCGTCCCTCGTCCTTGAGCCGCACGACCAGCGCCTGCGCTTCACGCGCCCAGGCACCGGTGGAATAGGCGGATGCCGCCGGCACATGGCCGTAAAGACAGTGCTCGATGCCGCCCATGTCGGCCTCGTCCGGCCGTGCCGTCAGCAGCCGCAACGTGTCGTAGACCTGCATGCTGTCGGCATTGACGACCACGCCGCCATGCCGGCGCGCCAGTTCGACGGCAAGCGCAGACTTGCCGCTGGCGGTCGGCCCGGTTATCAGGATCGCGTCGCTCTCGGTATCAAGGTTGTTGTCCATGGCTCTCGTTGCCACGCTTATCGCCAATCCGTCAAATCCTGTTCTGACGCCAGCACTGGCAGAAGCCGCCGCTGATGCCGTCAAGGCATCCGGCCTCTACTGGCTCGCCGACGGCATCGCCTGCGACATCGCGCTCGCCGATGGCACCGATCCGGATGCGGCCGAAGCGCTGCTGCGCGGCGTCATCGCAAACGCGCCCGTCGACGTCGCCGTGCAGGACGCCGAGAGCCGCCGCAAGAGGCTGCTCATCGCCGACATGGACTCGACCATGATCGGCCAGGAATGCATCGACGAACTCGCCGCCGAAGTCGGCCTGAAAGACAAGGTGGCTGATATCACCGCGCGCGCCATGAACGGCGAAATCGCCTTCGAGCCGGCGCTGACCGAACGCGTCGCGCTGCTGAAAGGCCTGCCGCTCAGCGTCGTCGACGAGGTAATTTCCAAGCGCATCACGCTGACGCCGGGCGGCAAGCAGCTGATCGCGACGATGAAGAGCAAGGGGCACTATGCCGCGCTCGTCTCCGGCGGCTTCACCGTCTTTACCGGCCCGATTGCCGACATGCTCGGCTTTGACGAGAACCGCGCCAACACGCTGATCGCCGACGCAGGCATCCTCACCGGCGAGGTCGCCAGCCCGATCCTCGGCAAGCAGGCCAAGGTCGATGCGCTCATCGATATCGCCGGCCGCCTCGGCATCTCGACGGACGAGGCCCTTGCCGTCGGCGATGGCGCCAACGATCTCGGCATGATCCAACTTGCCGGCACCGGCGTGGCGCTGCATGCCAAGCCCGTGGTTGCCGAACAGGCGAAGGTCCGCATCGACCACGGCGACCTGACCGCCCTTCTCTATCTGCAGGGCTATCGCAAGACGGATTTCGCCGGATGATCATCTCCGAGACCGAGCGGCTGCGCATCCGCGCCTGGAAGGAGAGCGACCGCGACCTCTTCTTTACGATCAACAGCGATCCCAAGGTGATGGAATTCTTTCCCTTCCGCCGCAGCCGCGCGGAATCAGACGCGCTGTTCGATCGCGTCGGCAAGGGCATCGCCGAGACCGGCTTCGGCTTCTTCGCCGTGGCACTCAAGGCCGACGACCGGCCGATCGGTTTTTGCGGCCTCGCGCTCACCGATCTGGAGCCACACCTGCCAAACGGCACCGTCGAAATCGGCTGGCGGCTTTCGACGCCCTATTGGGGAAAAGGCTACGTGACCGAAGCGGCCTCCGACCTCCTGCGCTACGGCTTTGAGGAAAAGGGCCTGAGCGAGGTCGTCTCCTTCGCCGTCGCGGCCAATGCCCGCTCGACCGCGGTGATGAAGCGGATCGGCATGCGCCGTGACGCCAGCCGCGACTTCGACCATCCCCGCGTTCCCGCCGATCACCCGGCGCTGATGCGGCATGTGCTTTACGCCATCACAGCCGAGGAATGGCGGGCGCGGCGGGCGAAGTAGACGGGATTGCCCCTCACTGTCCTGCCGGACCTATCGCGCGCAGCCCGGATAGCTCCGCTCGATCCAGGCGACGAACGCCTGCGCCGCATCGGAAAGCGTCTCGAAACGTCGAGCCACGAGAAAGAACGCCCCATAGGGCACCGAAACGTCGAAGGGCCGGATCAGCCTTCCGGCTGCGAGATCGTCGAGCGCATGATCACGGTCGAGCAGGCCGACACCATTGCCTCGAAGCGTCGCCTGCAGCACCATCGCGCCATCGGCGAAGATGGCGCCGCGTTCAAGCTTGACCGGCGCAGCACCCGCAGCCGCGAACCATTGCTCCCAGAGCGCGCGGTTGTCCTCGTGCAGAAGCGCGTGCTGCAACAGGTCCTCCGGCCGATCAAGCGGCCGGCCGGCCCTGGCAAGAGCTGGCGCGATTACCGGGATCATTTCCACCCGCGCCAAAGGGCGCGCTTCGACCCGCGGCCAGCGTTCGGCCGTCAGGCTGTGGCGAATGGCGATGTCGGCTTCGCCGCTGCGAAACTCGGAAAGCCGCGGATCGGCGTCGATCACCAGGTCGATTTCCGGATGCGCCTCCTGAAATTCCTGCAGATGCGGCACCAGCCAGCAGCCGGCGAACGAGGGTTCGGCGCTGACCTTCAGCGTCTGCGAAAACCGCCGCCCCGAGAGCGCATCAAGGCTTTCGCCGACCATGTCGAAGGCCGCGGTCAGCGTGCCGAGCAGCGCCTCGCCATCGGCCGTCAGCCGCACGCCGCGGTGGAGCCGTTCAAACAGCGGCCGACCGATCAGTTCCTCGAGTTCGCGCACTTGCCGGCTGATGGCGGCCTGCGAGACGAAAAGCTCCGATGCAGCCAGCGTGAAGCTCTCCAGCCGTCCCGCCGCCTCGAAACTCCGCAACGCTGTCAGGGGCAACCGGCCGCGCTTCATGCATAACCTCAAGTTATTCGAAGGCGACTGTAAACTCGTTTGAGCGATGCCCGCAAGTGCGATGAAATGGTGGTCAGAAAGGAGGTGCGACCATGCTTGCGATCATCGAAATCCTGTTCGAAGCGCTGCGGTTGGCGACCTTCCAGCGGGCGCACGGGACGCACCCGCGCGCGGCGGCCTGCCCGAGCCATGAGAGTTGATGCCAATTCCGGTGCGTGCGGCCCCTAAGTGTCTCCCAGGATTTGCCCCTCACCCTAACCTTCTGCCCGCAGGCGGGGAGAGGGAACGCGCGCCACGGCTCAACTTTCGTCCTGAAATCCGCTCGGCGAAAAAGGTGATAGGCGGCGGCAGTATCGCGAGCGGCAGCGGCAACGCCCCTTCTCCCCGCTTGGCGGGGAGAAGGTCGCGGCAGGGGGATGAGGGGCTGGTCCCTGTCGGACACCGAGGGACTAGGGTCTTGAATCAAAAACTGAAGAAGCGGACTCAGCGCGTCAGCCCGGCAGGCGATCTCCTTGAAAAGACTCAGGCAATAGCCTTCAGGCGAAGGCAACGTCGCGGCACAGATCCGAGGCCGCGACGCAAGGTCGGGGAAAGGCGCAATTTACCCTAGTCCACCCTGACCGTGACGAAGCGCAGTTCGCCGGTCTTGTTGGCCAGCAACAGTTGCGCGTTGTGCCGGCCGCTGGATTTCAGCTCCTCGACCCGGTCGGCCACGTCGTCGGGCGTGCCCATCGCCTCCTGACTGACCTCGACGATGACGTCACCGGGCTCCACCCGCCGTTCCGCCGCCACCGAGTTCGGTGCGACCTCGGTGATCACGACGCCATCCACGCCTTCGGCGATGCCGTACTTCTTGCGCGCCTCCTCGTTCAGCGACGAAAGCTTCATGCCGAGCACGACGTCGGTCGCAGGCAGCGGTGCTGCCTCCGGCTTGTCTGCCTTCGGCTGGTCTTCGCCGGTCGCTGCCGGCGCGCTTGCAAGCTGGCCATCCTCGAGACGCCCGAGCGTCACCTTGACCGTCTGTTCCTTGCCGTCGCGGAAAACGACGACGTCGACCGCCTTGCCCACGGCGGTTTCGGCGACGACGCGTTGCAGGTCGCGCATCTCGCTGACATCGCGACCGTCGAATTTAACGATGACGTCGCCGGCCTTGATCTCGCCGTTCGTGATCGGCCCGCCCTCGATGATGCCGGAGACGAGCGCGCCGCGCGGCGCGTCCATCTTCAGGCTTTCGGCGATATCGTCAGTCACCGGCTGGACCCGCACGCCGAGCCAGCCGCGCCGGGTCTCGCCGAAGTCCTTGAGCTGCAGCACGACATTGGCGGCAAGCTCCGTCGGCACCGAGAAACCGATGCCGATCGAGCCGCCCGTCGGCGAGATGATCGCCGTGTTGATGCCGATGACTTCGCCAGCCATGTTGAACAGCGGCCCGCCCGAATTGCCGCGGTTGATCGCCGCGTCCGTCTGGATGAAGTTGTCATAGGGGCCGGCGTTGATGTTTCGGCCACGCGCCGAGATGATGCCGACGGAGACCGAGCCACCAAGGCCGAACGGGTTGCCGATCGCCATCACCCAGTCACCGATGCGCATCTTGCGGGAATCGCCGAAAGGCACGGCCTTCAGCGGCGCCTTCGGCTCGACCTTCAACAGCGCGAGATCGGTCTTCGTATCCTTGCCGACGAGTTTGGCCTTCAGCTTGCTGCCGTTGGCGAAGTTGATCTCGATGTCGTCGGCGCCCTCGATCACGTGGTTGTTGGTGACGATGAATCCGGTCGGGTCGATGACGAAGCCGGAGCCAAGCGATTCGACCGTGCGCTGACGGTTGCCCTGGTCGCGCTGGCCCTTGAAGAACTCGTCGAAATAGGGCTGGTAGGGCGAGCCCTCCGGCACCTGCGGCGCCGGCGCGTCGTCGTCGTTCTTGACCTTCTGCGAGGTCGCGATGTTGACGACGGCGTCAAGCAGGCCTGCGGCAAGATCGGCAACGGAGGCCGGGCCATTGGACGGCGGAAGGATCGCCGTGTTCTGGGCAAGCGCCGTGCCGCTGAAGGAGAGCGCGCCTGCGAGCGCCAGGACGCTCAGGGTGGTGCCAAGCGAGAGAGCTCGGGATTTCGTTCGCGTGGACAATTCGCTTAAGCTCCTCTGGCTGTTCAGCGGGCAACCGCTTCTGGGCCACCTCTCCTGCCTATGACCACCTGCGCCATAGCACTTTGATTTCGCACACTTTCGCCTCGGCCGAAACCGTGGCAGCGCGTGAGCGGCGCGACCCTCGACACTATTCGCCGGTCCCGCGACACCTGATCTTGTCTGCAGGATAAGGCGGAATTCGGAAGCGTCCAAACACGATTTCCTGATCCTTGCACGGACGTCCGCGAAAGGTCGGAAGTTGCGGGGCTGTACATGCGTCGGAGGACGCGACGTGTCAGGTCGTCAGTTCGTGGCCATGGTCTTTCAACGCGCGCACCGCCTTGTCGAGGTCGGAGCCGGCGACGAAGACGTAGTCGGTGCTGAAGGTCGAATTGGCAAAGATACCGACGCCGGCGTCCGAAAGCGGCTGAAGCACCGAGGCAAGCACGCCGGGCACGTCAAAGGCAAAGTGCTGCTCGATGCGGAAGCAGCGCCAGCCGAGCGAGCTCTGGACGCTGGAAGGTACGCGGGCGGCGCGGCAGACGAGCGTCATTTCTTCGCGCGAGCTCGACACGGTCCAGAAACCCGGCCCCGGCAACCATTCCGGTATGCTGGAGCCGATATTGAGGCGGGTGATGGCGTATTCGGCATCGACCAGGCGGATCAGCAGTTTACGTGGCATTTCGCATTATCCTCGAAGCAACCATACAAGTCCGACTCCGGCAGCCACTGAAACGAGCCCCGCCAGTCGAAGCTGATGTTCGGGGACATACGGCAAACGCTTCGCCATTTCCACCAAAACCAAAGGGGCCAGTGCGTACACCAGCCCCTCGATGATCAGGAAGAAAGCAAATCCTGTCAGAAAGTCTGACATCGCCCGCCCTAGTTTCCGGTCGCTGCTTGAGGTGCTGCGGCCGGCGCGGTGCCTTCCGAGTTATTGAAGTAACGGAAGAATTCCGAATGCGGCGACAGCACGAGCGTCGTGTCCGGGCTACCGATCGACTGGGTATAGGCCGTCATCGAACGATAGAATTCGAAGAACTTCGGATCGCGCGCAAAGGCGTCGGCAAAGGTCTTCGTCCGCTCGGCTTCGCCTTCACCGCGCAGGATTTCCGAATCGCGCTGGGCGTCGGCGACGATCTCGACGACCTGACGGTCGGCAATCGCACGGCGGCGCTGGCCCTCTTCGTTACCGCGGGCGCGGATCAGTTCCGCTTCCGCCAGACGCTCGGCCTTCATGCGATCGTAGGTCTGCTGCGAGACTTCCTGCGTCAGGTCGGTACGGCGGATGCGGACGTCCTCGATGTTGAGACCAAGCGACTCGGCATCGGTTTTGAGGTCGGCGCGCACTTCGCGCATCATCGACGCACGCTCGTCGGAGAGCGCTGCCTCGAAGCCACGAAGACCGTAGACGCGACGCAGCGACGCGTCGAGACGGGTCCTGAGGCGCGATTCCGCGGAGTCGCGGTCGCCCGATACCGTTTCACGGAAGCGGCGGGGATCGGAGATCTTGTAGACGACGAAGGCATCGACTTCATAGAACTTGCCGCCCGAGACCTGGACGCGGATGTTGTCGAGGTCGAAGCGCAGCGCCTGATCTTCGACGTACTGGACGCGGTCGGCATCCATGAAGGCGAAGGGCAGCTTGAAGTAGAGGCCCGGCTGGGTCTTGACGTCCTTGATCTGACCGAAGCGCACGACGATGGCCTGCTGGCGCTCGTTGACGACGAAGACCGAGGAATAGATGCCGACGAAGACGACGGCGAGCAGGATCAGGATAACGGAAGTACGATTGTTGATCACTGGCCTGCTCCCGAAACTGCTGCGGCACCCGACGTCGTCGGACGGCCGATTTCATTCAGCGGCAGATATGGCAGAACGCCCTGCCCGTTCTTCTCGTCGATGATGACCTTCTTCGACTTGCCGAGAACGCCTTGCATGGTTTCGAGATAGAGACGCTTGCGGGTGACGTCAGGCGCCTTGGAGTATTCGTCATAGACGGAGACGAAGCGCTGTGCCTCACCCTGCGCTTCCTTGACGACGCGGTCCTTGTAGGCGGCCGCCTCTTCGCGGATCTGCGCGCCCTGACCGCGTGCCTTGCCGAGCACCTGGTTGGCATACTGGTTGGCTTCTTCGACGAAGCGGTCCTCGTCCTGTTCGGCGCGCTGCACTTCGTCGAACGCATCGGCCACTTCGCGCGGCGGTGCGGCGTCCTCGATCGCGACGGTGTTGACGGAAACGCCGGTACCGTAGGTGTCCATCGTTGCCTGGATCGTGCTCTTCACGTCGGCAGCGATCGCCTGACGATTGTCACGGAAGATGTCCTGCGCGGGACGGCGACCGACGACTTCGCGCATCGCGCTTTCGGCAACCTGCTGCAGCGTGTCGGACGGGTTCTCGACGTTGAAGAGATAAGCCTTCGGGTCGGTGACCGAATAGAGAACCGAGAACTGGACGTTGACGATGTTCTGGTCGCCGGAGAGCATCAGGCCGGAATTCGACTGACCGCTGGAGCGGCCGCCGATATTCTGCTGCTGCTCCGTCACCTTGACGATCTCGACGGTTTCGAGCGGCCAGAAGTGATAGTGCAGGCCCGGCATCGAAATTTCATCCTTCGGCTTGCCGAAGCGCATTTCGACACCACGCTCGTCCGGCTGCACCGTGTAGATCGAGTTGATCAGCACGAAGCCAACGATCAGCAGGCCGACGATAGCGACGACGCCGCCGTTGAAACCGCCGGGAACGACGTTCTTAAGCTGGTCCTGGCCACGGCGAATGATCTCTTCCAGATCCGGTGGGCCGCCCTTGCCGCCGCCGCGCGGCCGGTTCGGCCCCTGGCCCCAGGGCCCCCCCTGATTGCCACCGCCGCCGCCGCCCCATGGGCCGCCGCCGCCATTCTGATTGCTCCAGGGCATCAAAACCTCTCTGTTGAATGCTTCCCACGCAGAACTGCCGCGCCACCGCACGGTCGTTCATCATGTGAAACCGTTATAGGTATCCCCCGCACCGCTTTCAACGCGATAGGCCCGAGTTCACCGTAAATGGTTCAAAATAGTTGACGATCCGCCGCGTCAGGCTGTCGCACGCCGCTTGTAGGTGACGAAATGCATGGCGTGGCTGTCCTTCTCGCCCTGTGGCAGGTCTTCCTCGAACACCTTCTCGAAGCGCTCGGGATCGATATCGGGGAAGCGCGTATCGCCATCCACCGTCGCCTGCACCTCGGTCACATGCAGGATATCGGCGAGCGCGATCGACTGGCGATAGATCTCGCCGCCGCCGATCACGCAGATCTCGTCCGCGCCCGCCGCCTCGGCCCCAGCGGTCGCAAGCGCGATCGCTGCAGCGAGCGACGGCACGACGCTTGCACCTTCGGCTGCAAAATCCGCGTTGCGGGTGATGACGATGTTCAAGCGGCCGGGCAGCGGCCGCCCGAGCGAGGCCCAGGTCTTGCGCCCCATGATCACGGGCTTGCCGATCGTCAGCGCCTTGAAGCGCTTGAGGTCGGTCGAAAGCCGCCAGGGCAGATCGCCGTCACGGCCGATGACGCCGTTGACGGCAACGGCAACGACGATCGATATCTTCGGATGGTTGGTCTTCGTCTCAGTCATGGAACCCTTTTTCAGTCATGGAAACCTTGCGGTTTGCTGTCGATTTCGCGCGCCCGGTCATAGGCCGCCCGGTCGGTCACCACGCGAATGTAACGATCGACCACCGTGCTCTCCGGCAGGATCTTGCGCATCCACTGCAGCGCGCTTGCAAGCAGCAGGTCGGCCGCATTCATCGTTTCGCCGAGCAGATAGGTCCGGCGGGTGAGCACGTCGATCACATGGGCGCACATCTCGCTGTAGAGCCGCGCCTGCGCCGGATTGTTGATCGTGGCGCCCGAGATGTGGGCGAGTGCCGTCGGCTCGATCACCCCAGCATAATAGGCAAGCCAGGAAAGATAGGCGCCGCGCTCCTTGTGCCCCGGCGGCCGCCCGAGGCTGCAGTCGGGATAGAGGTCGGTGAGATACTGCACGACCGCAGCCGACTCCCAGATCACCGCGCCGTTGTGCACGAGCGCCGGCACCTGCTTGTGCGGATGCGGATTGTTGTCGTCAGGCTCACCCGAGCCATCCCAGCGGCGGATCGAGACGTAGCGGATCTCGTACTCGGCGCCCAGTTCCTCGAGCAGCCAGACGATGCGCGACGAGCGGGAAAGCGGCGCGTGGATCAATGTGAGCATCAACACCTCCTCGAAGGCCGCCCTCCCCGGCTCGCCCCTTTCGTTGAACGTCGGCTCATGACTGGAGCGACGGAAGCAGCTGCCGCGTCCGGCCTTTGAGCCAACGCGGTACCGCGTCAGGATACGAAGGTCAGAAATGCGGACCGGCCGCCCGCAACAACAGGATATGTCAGACTGCGATCGGCGTCTGATGGTTGAATCAGCTTCGTAGCCAACGATGCTAAAGTCTTCGAAGCGGAAAGAAAACATGTCGTCCGGACATCCGCAGCATTTTGTGGCGGCACACGTGCACGATAAGGGCACACGTGATGGGCGGCAAAGCAAAAGGATGACGCCTCACCTTTCTCCGAAGCTGTCTTGAATGGCCTTGACCACCGGTTCGAAGAAGTAGCTGATAAGCCGTCGCTCACCAGTTATCACGTCGATTGTCGCAGTCATGCCCGGAGAGAAATTCATGACGCGCCCGGGGACACGGATGCCCTCTTGCTCGAGCTTCAGCCGCACTGCATAGACCCATTTTCCTGAGGCCTCGCGTGCGTCAGCACCAACACTGATGACATGGCCGCGTACGATGCCGAAGCGCTCCGCCGGAAAGGCGTCAAACTTGACGAAGGCCCTCTGGCTCGCCTCCAGGAAGCCGACATCTCGGTTGTCGAAAAAGGCCTCGATCTCGATGTCTTTCCCAGCGGGAACCACCGACATGAGAGTTGATCCCGCTTCGACGAAGCCACCCACCGTGAACACTGACAGTTGCTCGATACGGCCGCTCGCAGGCGCTTCGAGCGACAGGCTTTGCAGGTAGTTGAGCGCAGCCCTGTGCTCCGCCGCCAAGCTTTGAAGCGCAATCTCAGCTTCACTCTTTTGTTTTCTGTAGGTTGAATGCGTCGATGATATCAGGCTCGCGCGTTGCCTGGACAGAACGGTGCCTTCCGCCTCGAGTTCATCAAGCACACGCTGGGCAACCAAGGCTTCGCCCTCCAGCGCCTTTAACTCGCGCAAGCGACTGAGATAGTCGAACTCGCTGATCGTGCCCCGTTGACGGAGAACGTCGGCAGCGGAAAACCTCGAGGCTACGATCTCTTTGTCCGAACGGACTTTGTCTAACCGAGCTGATTGTGCCTCTCGCCCTCGCCTCACGCGGACTATCTGCGCGTCGACCTGCAACACCTGATCACGCAGCGCGGAGAGGATGGATCTCACCAAAGCTTCAGCATCGGCGCTTCGCTGCCCGTTACCTATTGCTGTCTGCAGGAACACTTTCTGTCCGGCTTCCACGAAATCGGCGTTCGCCGGATCGGTTTCGGTGAGCGGTGCAACGATCGCCGTCGCGACGGCCACGTCCTGTTGTCGACGTTCGATGCTGGCCTCAATTCGTTTGATGTCGCTCTCGGCTACGGCTGTATCCATCTTTACCAAAGGGTCGCCCGCTTTGACCGCCCGCCCCTCGGACACCAGGATTTCAGCGATCTTCCCGTCCGCCAAAGGTTGAACCACTTGAACGCGGCCGGACGGGATTACCTTCCCCTGTCCGCGCGCAACGATTTCCACCTTTGCCGCATAGCTGCCGATCGCAATCGCGGTGAACATGAGCACCATCAGCCACGTCGTGATGCGGATCGTCGGCGAGAGGGAATGTCCAGGATCTTTGGAGCGGTCGTTCATGCCGACAGCACCTGCGAGTACCTTTCGTCGCGCCAGGTACCGTTAAGGTCGATGACATTGACGTCTTCGCCGAGGAGGTCCGGTTTGTGGGTGATAACCACGAGTGTCAGCTCTCGCGCAATCCCTCTCAGCGTCTCGGCGACACGTGCAGCAGCTACCGCATCGAGGGCACTCGTCGGCTCGTCCAGAATAAGTGCACGCGGGGCCGCCAGAAGCGCCCGCGCCAGCGCAATCCGCTGTCTCTGGCCTCCTGACAGATGGCTACCATGCTCACCGACCTGCGCGTCAATACCCAAGGGTAGCTGCTTGATCACTTGATCGGCCGCGCTGTCCGCAAGAGCCATAGCGATCTCCGCCTCGGTCGCATCTGGTTTAGCGAGGAGCAGATTATCGATGATTGATCCCGAGAAGAGCACCGGTTCTTGCGGAAGATATGCGATTGCGCGGCGCACGCTTTGGGGATCGTGATCGGCCAGTTTGAAACCGTTTGCCTCGACGTGGCCCTTGTCTGGGGAGTAGAGCCCACACATGAGCTTCGCAAGCGTTGACTTGCCACAACCTGAATCGCCGATGATCACCGTGGGGAT
Source organism: Ensifer adhaerens (assembly GCF_002007205.1). Classification (GTDB taxonomy): domain Bacteria; phylum Pseudomonadota; class Alphaproteobacteria; order Rhizobiales; family Rhizobiaceae; genus Ensifer; species Ensifer adhaerens_D. The sequence continues at coordinate 251,846 of NZ_LAZS01000005.1, read as the reverse complement.
GTCCGGGCGGATTTGAACAGTCATATTGTGAATAATCGGCTGCTCGGGGACATAGCCGAACGATACGTTCCGCAGTTCCAAAGTAGGGCGAATTACGGTCGGCAGCTCTGGTCTCTGCACGTCCGTTTCGGTGCTGGCATTCAGAAAATCTCCAAGGCGCAGGCGCGCGATCTTCAGACCCTGCCACTTCTCCCAGATCGATGCCAATGACATGATAGGTCCGAAAACGTGCCCGGCTAGCAAGTGGAACGCCACCAGTTCGCCCAAGGTAATTTCATTACGAAACACCAGTTGCGCCCCAAGAAAGAGTATCAAGGTTCCCGGGACACTGCCCAAAATCTGACCGATGAAACCGTTGACGATATCCAGCTTGGTAACGCGAAATCCGGCTGAGATACTCTCTCCGAGGGTTTCGTGAAATCGTCCGACATACCGTTCTTCGCAAGCGAGCGCCTTCACCGTTGCCATGCTTCCGAAAGCTTCCACGAGACGGGATTGATGGCGTGACTCTGCGAGGAATGCCTCGTGCATTCGGCGACGCAAGAAGGGGCCGATCAAACCGAACGCCAGCAATTGCAAGGGCAAGGCGATGAAAACGATCGCTGTTAGAAACGGGCTGATCGCGAGGAGTGCACTGACGTAAATCGTGGCGAAAAGCACATCGAGAATGGCGCTTGATATCGTTCCCGTCAGGAATCCCCGCACCGTATCTGTCTCACCGATGCGCGCGAGCGTCTCACCCGCTGGCCACCTTTGCAGAACTTGAAGTGGAAGATTTAGAACGTGACGGAAAACCCGTCGTGCCAACTCTGAAATCAGCCGATTTGCCATATGATTGCCAAGGTAGGCCGCAAGTGCGCCCAAGATGGCAGAGAAAAACGTGGTCGACACCAGAACAACCACGATCAAGGTGAGCGTTGCCTCGCGTTGGAAGGGCAAGACCCGGTCGATTATCGTCTGAAATACAAACGGCTCAACCAATCCCAACAGGCGCAAGACAATGGCGACCACCATCAACTCCCCTATCAAGGGGGTGTACTTGGCAGTCGATTGCGTGAACCAGGAGAGCGGAACGGGTCTTGACGAGAGGTCAAACAACGCAGCCTCCACTCGTTTCAAGGGCATGACTCAAGCTGGCAGAAACTTCCGCTCAACCTTAAGCGCGATTACAATAACTACGCCGAAGACAGTCGACATGATCCAGGCTGTAGCAAGGGCTTGGTTATATGATGGATCCACCAGGACGCTCTTGATCCCGTGTGCCGCGTAGAAGTTGAACGCGGTGTGCAGCAGCGTACAAACGCCCAATGCATATCCAACACTATTCGTGAGCTTGTAGAAGATGCTGGTGTAGAGATGTATTATGCTCGACGCGACCGACAGAAAAGCCGCCCCGGAATAAACTGTCAGGGCCTGCTCGCTGGAAAACTCGAAGCCTTCCGTGAGCCAAAACGTCTTTATTGCTGCTTCGGCGACGAAAAACCATACCAGTGACGCGGCACTGAACTTCGTTCCTTCGGCAAGACGCACGCCCGTCAGTTTCACGATTTCTTCGAGCACGGCCCACAAGAGGATGACCAAGAAGCTGCCAAGCATTTTCAGGACGCCCGTCTTTGAGGGGAGCCACCGGCGGAGGCGCACTTGAGCCCCCGCCAGCGAACTGAACTACCGGCGACCGTGGTCAAATTCACGGTCTTGTCGTGTCCCAGTATAGAAGCCACCTCGGAACGGATAGTCGGCCTCGCCCCTCGTTAGCGTGCGATCATTGGAGCCCTTCCGCGCAAAGGCCTGCATGCGGCCGAACAAGGTTTGCTCCCAAGGCACGTGGTAATTGTTCTTCATCATCTTATCGAGAATATCGACTTCGCCGGCGCCCTTACCGACGCCCCTGCCGAAGGAACTGCTTCCGCTTCCACCACCTCTGCTACCCATAAGAAGTCTCCTTATGAACGTGGTTGCCTTATGGAGATGCCGCCGACACAATCTTTGAGGGTGCCTGCATTGACGATCTCAACCATTTTATTGCAAGCGCTATAGTGTTATGTCAAGGATGCAATGCTCGCTTTACGAGTGCGCAACAGAGACGAAGACTGCGCTTCGCGCATAGACCGTCAGGCCGCGTGAAACGTACGACCGATAAGGTGCGAGGGACATATGGCGACCATGCCGCAAGAGGAGCGGCCAGTATCCACGTTTGAAGTTCTGGGTATGATGGTGGCGATAGGCATGTCGTCTGACTATCGCAACTGGAGCTTATCCGAGGTCGGGGATAATTTGGTCCCAGCTTTGCTTGCCGAGCAATACAAGATCTACTTCGACGAGAACGGCAAGCCTCTTGCGTTCCTAACCTGGGCACTGGTGGATAACGAATGCCACGAGGCACTCCTTTGTCACGGACGAAATCCGCCTCCGGATCGATGGACCTCTGGCGAGAACCTGTGGTTCATCGACATTGTGGCGCCCTTCGGAGGAACGCTGCACATCATCCGAGACATTCAGCGCAACCATTTTCCACATGTGCATGCTCACTCCATCAAGCGAAACCAAGATGGGAGCATCAAACGTGTGAAAGTGTGGCGGAACGGCTTGGTTCGCAGAAGTTAAAGAAGCCGCCGCACCGCTCGCCTCGACCGACAAGTGGCGGTGAGCGCGACGCTGGCTGCAGCACCGCCAACGATGCCGCCAAGGGTCCGCCGCCCAATTTGGCGCCTGCTCTGGCATCGACCTAGACGGCGATCGGCGCCTTGATGGTTGAATCGGCTTCGTAGCCGACGAGCGTAAAGTCTTCGAAGCTGAAGGAAAACAGATCCTTCACCTCAGGATTGATTTCCATCTTCGGCAGCGCCTTCGGCGTGCGGGTGAGCTGCAGCCGGGCCTGCTCGAAGTGGTTGTGGTAGATATGCGCGTCGCCGAGCGTGTGGACGAAATCGCCGGGCTTCAATCCCGTCACCTGCGCCACCATCATCGTCAGCAGCGCGTAGGAGGCGATATTGAAGGGTACGCCGAGGAAAATGTCCGCCGAGCGCTGGTAAAGCTGGCAGGAGAGCTTGCCGTCGGAGACGTAGAACTGGAACAGGCAATGGCAGGGCGGCAGGGCCATCTCGTCGACCAGCGCCGGGTTCCAGGCCGAAACGATGTGACGGCGCGAATTCGGGTTGGTCTTCAGGCTCTCGACGAGGCCGGCGATCTGGTCGATGTGCCGTCCGTCGGGTGCCGGCCAGGAGCGCCACTGGTAGCCGTAGACCGGGCCGAGGTCGCCGTTCTCGTCAGCCCATTCGTCCCAGATCGTGACGCCGTTTTCCTTGAGGTAGCGGATATTGGTGTCGCCCTTCAGGAACCAGAGCAGTTCATGGATGATCGAGCGCAGGTGCAGCTTCTTGGTCGTCAGCACCGGAAAGCCTTCGGAGAGGTCGAAGCGCATCTGGTGGCCGAAGACCGAGCGCGTGCCCGTACCCGTCCGGTCGCCCCGGTCGGTTCCGTTGGTCATCACATGGTCGAGAAGGTCGAGATATTGCTGCATGGTCTGGCGCCGCCGATTCGTACTTTCCTCGAATTTAGGACGAAGCCGGCGGCGAACCAATGACCAAGGGCGGATTATCCCGGGTAATTCGGCGGGAACTTACAAGGTCTGCAGCTTGCCGAGGTTCTTCGCCACCAGATAGTAGAAGGTAACGCGCGATTTCGACCGGTCGGCCGACATCGCCTTGACGGTGGCGTCGATCGCCTTGTCCGCGTCCGCGCCGCTGATGCCGAGCTTCTTCTCGCACCATTTTTCCTTGACCCGCTCGAGCTCCTTCGGATCCGACGCCGAAACGAGCGAGGAATCCTTGTTGCGTAGCGCAATGCCGAGGTGGCGCACGATCTTGTTCACGATCGCTTCGTCGGCGCCGCTGTCGTATTTCTGCACGTCTGCGAGGTAGTCCGTCATGAGGCCTCCAGCTTGCTTTGCTTTTCGAAACTGCGGCCGGAGAATGCCGGCCGCGTGGCAGCAGCGGGAGTTTTTCATGGATGCCGGGCAAGTCAAGGCAGTTCGGCGCCGGGCAGCCCGGGAGAAAGTCATATATCCGACACATCCCCCTTTTCTTGAGGCCCGGAAAGACCTATATGAAACCTGCCGTCTTCGGGCGGCTATGGCAATAAACGGGCGATGAAATAAACCCATTGGACCCGGGGGCGGTACCCGGCGCCTCCACCAAAAACCGATCTGCTCAGATCGGCTTTTGATGGGGGCGAAATAGGATCGACAAGGGCGTAAAGATCGACTTTTTGCTCGGCATTGTACCACCGTTATCGGGCTAAACTTATAGTTGCAAACGACAACTATGCTGAAGCACGTCTCGCTGCTTAATCGCGGTGCGACACTTCAAATCAAGTCCTTCCGGGTAGCACCGTAAGGCGGGGTCCGAAGGCACCTGGCAACAGAAGCCTTCACCTTCTCCCCCGCTTCGAAATGGTCTATAGATGCTTGAATAATTGACTCGTCTGCTTCAGACGGGCAATGAAAAGCCGACGGCAAGACGTCGTGCCGGCAGCAGACAGTAGATTGAGTTCGAGGAAAGACGGGACGCTCATGGGCCAGGACCATATCCGCTACGACATTCTGGCACAGGACGCGCTACGCAGCGTCATCCGCAAGGTTCTGACGGAAGTCGCAACGACGGGTCACCTGCCGGGCGAGCACCATTTCTTCATCACCTTTCTGACCGGCGCGCCCGGCGTGCGCATTTCGCAGCACCTGAAGGCGAAGTATCCCGAACAGATGACGATCGTCGTCCAGCACCAGTTCTGGGAACTGAAGGTCACCGAAATCGGCTTCGAAATCGGCCTCTCCTTCTCCGACACGCCCGAGCGCCTGGTGATTCCGTTCAACGCCATTCGCGGCTTCTACGACCCGTCGGTCAATTTCGAACTGGAGTTCGACGTGGCGGCCGGCGAGGAGGAAGAACAGGAATCGGCGGAGATCACCGCCTATCCCGTTCCGGAAGAAAATGCCGAGACCTCGGCCAAGGACGACAAGCCCGCCGAGCCGAAGAATGGCGGCGGCTCCGTCGTCTCGCTCGATTCCTTCCGCAAGAAGAACTGATCCGAGGAGCTTCGGCTGATGACCGGCGACGTCGTCAATCTGCGCCAGTTCCGCAAGCGCCGCGAGCGCACGGAAAAGGATAAGCAGGCCGAGCAGAACCGCATTTCCTTCGGCCGCACCAAGGCCGAGAAGTCCCTGACGAAAGCGCTGAACGACAAGGCGGAAGGCCGCCTCGACCAGGGGCGCATCGAGCGCCCTGCCGCAGACGAAGGCGACGCCGGCAACGACTGAGCCGGCCAAAAGCGATTCCGGAGCAAGGACTTGCGGCAGCTTCCGGAATCGAAACGCCAATTGCTTGAATCATTCTGTAAGGCCGGGCGATGATCCGTAAGCACTCCGCGACGCTCCACGGCCACCGCACCAGCTTCTCGCTCGAAGACGCCTTCTGGCAGGAGCTGAAGGCGATCGCCGAGGCGCGGGCGATGCCTCTCGCGCAGCTTATCGCCGAGATCGACGACCGGCGCACGCCCGACAGCAACCTCTCCTCGGCGCTGCGCGTCCACGTGCTCGAATGGCTCAAATCGAAGATATCTGCCCCCGCTTCCGAGCCGCGCTGATCCCGCCGCGGCACCTGCGATCGCGGCCAGATGCAGCCTAAAGAACGCGTGACTGTGTGGCGCGTGCAACAGCAGCAGCCGTTTCGGCTGCCGCGGATCCCGCTAACCGTCGAAATCGGTTGTTTTCGACATTCCTTATATAAAGATCTGTGTTGGAGGCGACGGCTTCTGCCGTCCACACGCACAGCTCTGAGAGTAAGCAGGACCGAACGGAAACGCGCGCATCGCGTTCCTGGGACCTGCACAAGCGGGAGGCGTTAATGAGTATCTCTACGCGACTGGGCCTTGCGGCCTGCCTGAGCCTGGTTCCCTTGCTGCCTGTTCATGCGGCCGATATCACGCCGCTGATGGCCCCCGCGGCGCCCGTAGAAGAAACCGAGAGCGGCTGGCAATTTTCCTTCGCGCCCTATTTCTGGATGGCGGGTCTGTCCGGAGACACCGCGCAGCTCGGGCTTCCGACCGTCCACATCGACTCCAGCTTCAGCGACATCTGGAGCAACCTCGACTTCGCCGCCATGGCAACCCTGGAGGCGCGAAAGGACCGCTTCAGCATCTTTGGCGACCTCATCTACACGAAGCTCTCCGGCGATGGAGAGGCGCGTGGCATCTTCACCGATACGGTCGACATCGAATCCGAGACCTTCGCTGGCCTCATCGGCGTCGGCTACACGGTGTTCGAGGACCAGCAATCGCATCTCGATGTCGTCGCCGGCGCCAAGATCTGGTCGGTCGATACCACCATATCCTTTCAGGGCGGCCCGCTCGACGGTGTCAGCCGCGATGACAGCAAGACCTGGGTCGATGGCATGGTGGGTGTGCGCGGCAACTACTTCTTCACGCCGGAAATCTACCTGACCGGCTGGGGCCTCGTCGGCGGCGGCGGCGCCGACATCGACTGGGACGTCGGCCTTGGCCTCGGCTACCGTTTCAACGACGCGATCTCGGCGATTGCCGGCTATCGTGCCCTTGGCGTCGACTACGACAATGACGGCTTCATCTTCGACGTGGTGCAGCAGGGCCCGATCCTCGGTCTTTCCATCCGCTTCTGAAGGCAAGCCGCAGAATTGGGCAAGCCGGCCATCGCGCCGCCGCCGACCCTCCTGATGGCAAGACACTTGCTTATCGAACCAGACGGATTGCGCCGGGATTGTTGATGGTGGTGTTGGCCAGCACCGCCTTGCAATCCAGCTTGAAGCTGCTGTTACCGATCATGGTGATCTCCTGGGCGACGATCCGCACGCACTCGCCGCCGGTCGATCCGTTGCCGGCATACTGGATCTCGCGTGACGCCGGCATGTAGATGATGCCGGTAAGAGACGAAACGCTGTTGCCGTTGATGGTGGCCGTCGCCGTGTTGTTGCGGCCGGCGACGATCGAGAAGCCCGCCCAGTCGCCTGTTGTCGGCGCGCTGACGTGAAAGGTCGCCCCACCGTGAATGTCGAGCTGGGCGCCGTTCATGAGGAAGAAGGTGACCCCTTCCGCCGTTACCACCGACTGGCTGGTGAACTTCAGATTACCGCCGTCGATGATATAGCTGCCGGGCCTCAAAAGTACCTTGCCCTTGATTTCGAGGGCGCCATAGGTGCCGGGCTTCAGCTCGACACGGTAGTTGTCGGGCGCGTTGCTCGGCGTCTTGCCGGTGCCGTTGCAATCGCCGTTGCCGCCACCGCCGCCGACGAAATTCTGTCCGCATCCGGCAAGGCTCACCCAGCCTGCCGTGGTCGGCATCTTCTTGAACCGGAATGGGTCGGCAATCGGCGCCACCTCCTCCACAGCCCTGCCGCAGGCAAGCTGGAGATTGGCGAGCGTCGCCGACACCTTGCCGGCGGCATAGAGACACTCTGCCTTGAGCGTGGCCGAGCCGCTGAGATAGATCGATTGCGCGTCGGTCGAATTGGATGTGATCGTGCAGCCTGATGTGTCGACACTCGCCGCACCGCTGACCTCGAAGGCACGGCTGGCCGTGGGATGCAGGGCGAGGATGCAGGCCTCCCGCCCGGGCATGCGCGCGGCGACGCTTTCCCGATCGATCGTATAGGGCTGCAGCCCGAAGAAGAGCGGATTGTATGTCAGCGCGTAGGCCGCGGTCGCCGTGGTCTCGACGCCGGCTTCGCCAAAGGCGATGTGGATCGGCGCGGCCGCCACCGATGCGCCGCTCTCCGGGTCGATCTGATCGACGCTCTCCGGCTGACCGAAATTCGCAAGGAAGACGGTGTTGGCCAGATCCTTGGCGCCGGCTTCGGTCTCACCCTCGCCGTAGGATTTGACCGCGGAAAAGGCAGCGGCATCGAGCGCCGCCTGCATCTTGGCGGCCTCCAGGTTCATACGCGCCAGGTTGATGGCGATCGAAGCGGCGCCCAGCAGCGGCACCGCCATCAGCGCGGTCAGGACGGTAAAGTTGCCGTTCTCGTCCCCAAGGATGCGAGCGGCCGTCTCCTTCATATGGTAGCGCATCTCTGATCATTGCCCCCTCAGCAGACGGCGACGCCGCCGCTCGGGACGTTCCGGAGCGATCAACGTCATCGTACCCATGCGCCGAATGACGACGCGGCCCGCAAGCCGCACCCCCTGCCCCATGCAACGCAAATTGCTAATTTAGCCATCAATGGTGGAAGATGTGCTTCAGAATTCGTTAAAACTCTGCCGATCCCGCTTGTTCGCCACGATCCCGAGGCGTCGGACTGACGCCCGCCCGCTGCGGGCATCGTCGCAGATTGAAGGCGTCGCCATCGAGGAAGAGGGCATGGCTAGCGCATCGCGCTTCCAAGTGAAATCGCTGAGGCGGAAAGATGGCCTAGAAGCAAAGTGCTAGTGCGCTCGCATGGGCAAGGGGCAGCGCTATCCGGATACCGGAAGGCCGGAGCTGCCGTGGTGCAGGGTGATCGCCCGGCTATTGCACCGTGACGTCGGGCAGAACGTCGAAGTTGAGCCTCTGTCCGGGGACACCGCCGGTGCCCCCGCCGGTCGTGCCATCCGGCCCGACCGGCGGGATCGACGGGCCCTGGCCGCGCGCTGCCTCGGCCGCCCGGCGCGCAGCTTCCGCCTGTCGCTCCGCCTCGGCCCGTGCGTCTGCTTCCGCCTTGACGCGGGCGGCCTCGGCCGCGCCGGCTGCGCGCCGGCGTTCCTCGGCAACGGCCCGTTTGCGCTCCAGTTCCCGTGCCTCCGCTCGCGCCTTGTAGAGCGCAAGTTCGCGCCGCAGCCGCTGCTTCTCCAGCACGTTCGCCTGCAGGATCTCGACGCGCCGGCGCTCACGCTCGAATGCGCGTAGCGACAGGAAATTCGCCAGATCGGCAACGTCGAGATCGACGCCCGGCGCGTCCAGCAGGCCGGCATAACCGATGCGCACGCGCGGCTCGGCGCCCGCAAGCGCCTGGTCGCCCGGCCGGAAGGTCAGGTCGATGCCGGCGTCGATACGGCCCGCCGCAAGATCGAGCGAAGCCTCGCCAGTCATCGCGGCGCTACCGTCGCCGGCCGTCACGTTCTGCGCTCTAAGCACCCCGCCGGCGATGCTGAAGGGCGCCTTGACGACGCCGACCAGCGATTGGCCGGAGAATACGGTCGCCTCTGCGGCACTTCTGATCGCGTCCGCCGAGATCTGCGTCTTCAGCGCGTCGGCCGCTGCGATCAATTGCGGCAGGGCCGCGCTGTTGATGCCCGCAAGCGTCATGCCGTTGAACGTCGCCGTGCCCGAACCGCTTGCCGAATGCGCCATCGCCTCGGGCGTCGCGCCCGATGCCTCAAGCGCAACCGAAAGGTCGAAGGTCCCGGTCGCCACGGGCGTGCCTGCATGGGTCCATCCCGCCTGCGCAATGTCGCCGGCCTTGACGTCCAGGCGCGAACGCAAGAAGCCGGATCCGTTGGCGTTGCCGACCTGCACTCGCCCGGCGAGCTTGCCGCCCAGCCAGTCGCCGGTCGCGTCGCTCAACGAAATCTCGTCGCCCTTCCATTCCATCTTGCCGGCAAAGCTCGTGACCGCGCCGTAGACGCCCGGCCAGAATTTTCCCGCCTGCACGTCGAGCGCCACATTGAGGCCGGTCCAGGCCGGCTGCGCCAAGGGGCCCTTCGAAAAGGCGCCATTCGTATCCTCGATCGGGCCGAGGATGCCCTCGCCGAGCCATGCCAGGTCAAGCGTATCGAGCGTGAGCTGACCGCTCGCCGCCCCCGGCGCCTTGCGGTCGATCGTCAGATTGCCGGTAAAGCCGTTGTGGTCGGCCTTGCCTTCGACGGCCGTCAGCGCGATCGTTTCCGGCGTTGCGGCGACGTCGGCCGAGATCGTCAGCGGCAGGCCGCTGCCCATTTGCGGCAGCGCCACGCCCTGAAGCAGGAGGTAGGGCTCGAGGTCCTGGGTCTGCAGCGTCAGCTTCGCCTGACCTTCGAGGAAATGATCGCGGGAAAGATCGACGCTGCCCTTGGCGGCAAGCGACGTCTTCTCGGTGGTAAAGGTCACCGTGCCGTTCGCCGTCGGGCCGTCGGTGCTTTGCAGCTTGATCGAGAGAATGCCGTTGGCATCCGCATCGAAAGGCAGGGGATCGAAGCCCGCCTGGCCAAGAAGCAGGCGCGTCTCGGGATTTTCGAGCGTCGCTTCGAGCAGCATCGCCTTGCCGGTCAGCGCCTGTACCATGTCGGGCGCCTGGTAGCTGGCGGCGATCTTCGTGCCGTTGGCGGTACCGAAGATGCCGAAGGTCGCCGGCGCATTGCCTTCCTTGTTGCCCGCAGTCAGCGTCACGTCAAAGGCGGTGTCGCTGTAATAGGGACCGGCCTTGATCAGCTGCCTAAGCGCCGGATGATTGACCGCGTGGCGGCCGATCATTTCCAGGAACGGCGTCAGGTTCTTGGCGGCAAGCTTCATCTTGGCCGAGACGACGGGCTTTTCCAGATCGCCGCTGGCCCGGCCGGAAAAGGCGAGCTGGGCGCCGGCAAGCGCGCCGATCGCCACGCGCTCGGCCTGAAGCTGCCCGTTCTTCAGGGTCAGAACCGCCTGCACGTCCTGCGCCTGCTCGCCGAAGGCGGAAAACTCGTCGGCCGAAAGATCGGCGGCAATGGCATGCTGCAGCAGCGTTTCGGTGGAAGCGTCGCCTGCCACCAGTCCGGTCAGCGCCTGCAACGCCTCGAAGTCGATGCGGTTGCCCTTGAGCTGCAGCGAGAGGTTCGGTTGCTGGTCGGCGAAGGATTGCCGCTCGAGCCGCCCCTTGAGGCTCGCCTCGTCGGCGGCCACTTCCAGGTTCTCGAACTGCTGCAGCGTGTCGGTGAGGTTCACCCTGGCCGAAAAGCCGGCCGTCTTCAGCTTGCGGATCGCCGGATCGACCGAGCCGGCCAGCCAGTTGGCAAGGCCGGAAGGCTGGTTGGAGGCGAGCAAAAGGTCGCCGCGGAAGCTGCGCTGCCCTTTCAGGTTCAGCCGCCCCTTGGCTTCGAGCTGCGTGCGCCCCGGCAGAAGCGCCACGACATTGTCGATCACCCAGCCGGCGCCATCAGGCTGCACGTCGATGCGCACGTCGCGCACGGTCGTGTCGCCGACGACGATCGCCGGCAGCTTCAGGCTGGCGCGGCCGGGCACCTGCGGGATGGGAATGTCGGCGACGATCGTCAGCATCGCCTCGAGCCGCTGGCGCATCGAGATCGCCGGGTCGCGGCCGGTCTTGTTGTTGCGGCTCGGGCCGATGCGGCTGACGTCGATCTGCTGGCCGTCGGCGATCAGCAGGAACTTCTGGTCCTTGCCGGTATCGAGCGTCGCCTCGCCGGTGACGACATAGGGATCGTCCGAAGGGCCGATTTCGAACCGATATTCCGGAACACGGATGCTCTCGTTAGTCAACTGGAAGTCGCCGTTGATACGCAGCGGCGCTTTCTGGTCTGCGTCCTTCGCTTCGCCCTGCGGCCGGTTTTCCGTCAGCGTGAAGCGGCCGCTATAGACCGGCCTGAAATCGACGATACGCAGCGAACCGTCGGTCTCGACGCCGAAGGGGCGCTTGTCCGGCGTCACCCGCGCCTTGAGGCTGAGCGCGCCCGCCTGATCGACCTCGTTGCTGGTGAAAGAGAAGCTGCCGGCCTCGCCATCGAGTGCCGCGCGCCCTTCGACCTTCCAGGGCCCGGCAAGCGAACGGGCCGAAACATCAGCGGCAAGGTCGCTGACGCGCCGGGTGCGGCCGGTCTGCTCGTCGACGAACTCGATCTGGCCATTGGTGATCTCGACGTTTTCAAGCACGACGGTCTTGGCCGGGATCGACGCCCGGCGGCCCCTCGCCCAATCGAGCGTACCGTCGGGCAACAGGCGCACCTTGGCCCGCGGACGGTCGAGCTTCATGTCGAAGATCAGCGCTTCGCCGCTCAGGAACGGCGCAAGCTCGGCACTCATCGAGAATTGCGCCACCTGGATCAGCGGTTCGCCGTCCTCGGCCGCACCGACGCGCACGTCGTTGAGCGTCACCGTCGGAAACGGGATCAACCGCGCATCGACGCTGCCATGCACGACGACGGGCTTGCCCATGATGCGGCTTGCCTCGCGTTCGAATTCCTTGCGGAAATCCGTCCAGTCAATGAACCACGGGGCGATCAGCGCAGCAAAGAGCGCAACGACCACAAGTCCACCGAAGCCAAGCAGAATTCGCGAAAGCACCGTGCCTATATTCCCATTCCGTTCATCGGCACATCCTCGTGCCGCAGGTCGATTTGAGCGCCAGGACCTGGCACCCGCCGGCGCCTTCCAAGGCGCCGTAGCGTTTGATCTGCCGCATAATTCGCTTGGTGTCGATTCCGACTTTAGGAACTATGCAGTATCACACTTTGCCGCCGGCGCATCGCCTCAATAATGCGGTCGCGGCCGGCCATTCGCCTCAGGCGAAGATCTTGCCGGGGTTGAAGATGTTGTCCGGATCGAGCGAGCGCTTCACCTGGCGCATCAGGTCCAGCGCGTCGCCGAGTTCCGCCTCGAGAAACGGCATCTTGCCCTGGCCGATGCCGTGTTCACCGGTGCAGGTGCCATCCATCGCAAGCGCCCGCGCATTGAGACGATCGACGAAGGCTTCCGCGCGCGCCACGTCGGCCGGGTCCTTGTCGTCAAACAGCAGACCGACGTGGAAGTTGCCGTCCCCCGCGTGGCCGACGATCGGTGCCGTCAGCCCGTGGGCGGCGCTGTCCTCCTGGGTCGCAACCACGCATTCGGCGAGCCGCGAGATCGGCACGCAGACGTCGGTCGACAGGATAGCAGCCCCAGGGATCAGGCTCTTTTGCGCCCAATAGGCATTGTGGCGCGCCTTCCAGAGCCGTGCTCGCTCCTCCGGATTGGTGGTCCAGAGGAAATCACTGGCGCCGAGCTCCGCGGCGATCTCGCCGAACTGGCGTGCCTGCAGCTCGACGCTCTCGGGGTTGCCGTGAAACTCGACGAAGAGCGTCGGCGTCTCGGCATAGGTGAGGCCCGAATAGGCGTTGCAGGCCTTCATCTGCAGCGCATCGAGAAGCTCGATGCGCGCAACCGGAATGCCCGACTGGATGGTGAGGATCACCGCGTTGCAGGCGTCTTCGATCGTCGGGAACGGGCAGACGCCGCCGGAAATGACCTCGGGAATGCCCTGCAGCCGGAGCGTGATCGAGGTGATGATGCCGAGCGTGCCTTCGGCGCCGACGAAGAGCCGCGTCAGATCGTAGCCGGCCGACGACTTGCGCGCCCGGTGCGCCGTGCGGATCTCGCGCCCGTCTGCTGTCACCACCGTCAGCGCCAGCACGTTGTCCTTCATCGTGCCGTAGCGCACCGCATTGGTTCCCGAGGCCCTTGTCGAGGCCATGCCGCCGATCGAGGCGTTGGCGCCGGGGTCGATCGGAAAGAACAGGCCGGTATCGCGCAGATAGGTGTTGAGCTCTTCGCGGGTAATGCCCGGCTCGACGCGGCAGTCGAGGTCCTCGGCATTGACCTCGAGCACCTTGTTCATGCGGGCGAGATCGACCGAGATGCCGCCATTGGGGGCGTTGATATGGCCCTCGAGCGAGGAACCGGTACCGAAGGGAATGAGTGGCACCTTGTGGCGGGCGGCAATCGCGACGATCTCGCGAACCTCTTCGGCACTTTCGGCAAACACCACGCCATCGGGAAGCTGCGCCGGGATATAGGTGGTGGTGTGGGCATGCTGGGCGCGGATCGCCTCGCCAGTCTGGAACCGGTCGCCGAAGCGGGCGGAAAGGTCCGCCTTCGCCGTCGTTATGCCAGCCTCATTTTTCACGCCAGCCCTGATTGCCTTCAACGCCACGGAGAACGCCCTTCCTCTCGCATCTGCGACCTACCCCGAGGAAATGCCCGGGAAGCGCAGTCATTTCAAGGCGCTACTGTGCAAATCGGAATCACTTTGTCCAGACGATTGCGCGCTTTGGAACCACCCTAGCGCAGGAAAACGCCTGACGTGAGACCGGAGTGTCACAAGACTGTAGGACAGCGTGGAAAACAGCCGGCTTTCACCCCGGCAGGCGCCTCAACACGGGCACGCAGAGGAGATAGAGCGCGATGCCGGCAATCCACACCCAGCCGTCCCAGGAGACGAGCGTCCACGAATAGAGGCCGACGAAAAGCAGCGGGCCGATGATCGATGCCAGGCTGGCAAGGCTGGCAAGCGCGCCCTGCAGCCGGCCCTGGCCCGCCTCGTCTACGGCGCGCGACAAAAGCGCCTGCAAAGCGGGCGTGCCGATGCCGCCGCCGGCAAGCAGCAGCATGATCGGCAATACCATCCAGCTCTCCGTGGCAAGCGCCAGCAGCCCGTAGCCGAGACTGTCGAGCACGATGCCGAGCTGCAGCGCCCGCTTTTCGCCAAGGCGGCTCGCGGCCGGCCCGGCGACCACCCCTTGCGCCAGCGCATGCAGCAGGCCGAAAGCGGCAAGCGAAAACCCGGTCGCCGTCGCATCCCAGCCGAAACGGCGCTCGCCGAAGATGACCCAGAGCACCGCCGGCACCTGACCGACGAGCTGCACGATGAAGAATACGGCCAGAAGCGGCTTCAGGAGTGGAACACCGAAGGTCCGGCGCAGCCCTGCCAGCGGCCCTGCGAATGATCCGACAAGCGGATCAAGCGTACTTGCCGCTTCGCCCGCCACGATCGGCCGCCGGCTTTCCGGCAGGAACAGCAAGGCCATGAGAAATCCGAGACCGTTCAGAACAGCCGCAGCCGCGAAGGGCACATGCGGCCCGAAAGAACCGAGCGCTCCACCGACGACCGGCCCGGCGATCATGCCGATACCGAAGCAGGCGCCGAGCGTGCCGAAGTGCCGCGCCCGCGCCTCCCCCTCGGTCGTGTCGGCAATGGCCGCACCGGCGACCGCGCCGGTCGCCCCGGTAATGCCGGCGATCATGCGGCCGAGATAGAGGATCGTCAGCGTCGGCGCGCTCGCCATCACCGCATAGTCGATCGCCGCACCGGCGAGCGAAACGAGCAGCACCGGCCGTCGGCCATAACTATCGGAAAGGAGGCCGAGCACGGGAGCGAAGGCGAACTGCATCACCGCGTAGAGCGAGACCAGGACGCCGTAGTGCCCGGCGACATCGTCGGCATGGGCAAGGTTGCGCAGGAGGCCGGGCAGAACCGGCATGACGAGGCCGATGCCGAACGCATCGAGCGCCACCGCCGCAAACAGCGCCGCGAGCGCCTTGCGCCCTGCCCTTGCCCGTCCTCCTTCGCCTGCCCGTACCTCTGCGTCTGCATCGGCCCCTGGGCCGGCATCGCCCCGGGTCGCAGCGCTCGCTTCCTGATGCGTCATGTCTTTCCATTCCTTATCATTGATAAATTAATGCACAGGAAACTTATCGATGATAAATTGTCAAGCGACGGATGGAGCGAGAGATGACGAAGCTGCAAAGAGACACGGTGGTGCGCACCGCCCTGACATTGCTCAACGAGGTGGGACTGGATGGGCTGACGACCCGGCGGCTGGCAGAGCGGCTCGGCGTGCAGCAGCCGGCGCTCTACTGGCATTTCAGGAACAAGCAGGCGCTGATCGCCGCCCTCGCCGAAGCGATGATGGCGGAAAACCACGATCGCGCCGTGCCGCAACCGGGCGAGGACTGGCGCGTTTTCCTTGCCGAAAACGCCCACAGCTTCCGCAGAAGCCTGCTTGCCTATCGCGACGGCGCCCGCATCCACGCCGGCACAAGGCCGAGCGCATCACAGATGACCGCGGTGGAAGCGCAGATGACGCTCTTGCACGGAGCCGGGTTTGCGGCGGGCGACGCTGCCTCGGCGCTTCTCCTGGTCAGCCACTTCGTCGTCGGCTCGGTGCTGGAGCAGCAGACGGCCGAAGAAGCGGCGGACGACGGGACCGGGACCAAACCGGCAGTCATGCACGACGCGCCGCTGCTTGCCGCGGCAATGGCGGAGCTTGACCGGGCCGGCCCGGACGCCACGTTCGAACAGGGGCTCGCAACGATCGTCGCGGGCCTGGCGCAACGCCGGCACTGACACCGTCAGGATCGAAAAACCATTCCATTTCAAGGCACTGACGCATAAATCGGAATCAGTTTCACTGACGCGGGAAGCCCACTCCATGCGTCGAACGCCGCCAAGATCCGGCCTCGTGCTGGCCCCGGCAATCTTTCGCCCTTCGCATCCGGGCGCTCGCCAGCCCCGCCCTTCGGCCCTGCGGACCGGAAGCACTGCTACGTATGAGAGCGAGGCACCAGAAAACACCTGCCGTTTCGCCGGCCTTGGACTATGATGGTGGCGTGAAGGAAGGAGAGGCAAATGATCGGTCTCGCTGCTTTGCTCACCGCGTCGATCTTCTTCGGCGCCGCCATCTACATCACCTGGGCCGAGCAGCCGGCAAGGCTGCACCTTGATGATCGTGCAGCTCTCGTACAGTGGCTTCCATCCTATCGTCGCGGCTTCGAGATGCAGGCGACGCTTGCGCTCGTCTCGGGCCTGCTCGGCGCCGGCGCCTGGGGACAGACCGGCCATGTACTGTGGGGACTGGGCGCCGCGATCATTATCCTGAACTGGCCCTACACGCTGCTCTTCGTCATGCCGGTCAATCGCCAGCTCGAGGCGGTCCGGCCGGAGGAAGCCGGCGACGCCAGCCGCGACCTGCTCAAATATTGGGGCAGGCTTCATGCCGGGCGCAGCGCACTCGGCGGATTGGCGGCAACGATTTATCTCATTGCCGCCGCGCTCGAAACATAGAAGGGGATAGCCCGCTCCGGCTCAGCGAGTCTCCAGCGCCGCCGCTGCATCCATTTCCTCGTGCAGCTTGCGCTCCTCGTCCGCATGCGGCTTGGTGAAGCGCGCGATCACCAGATAGGCGACCGGTGTCAGGTACAGCGTGACGATCACCGCGAGGCCAAGACCGCCGACCAGCACCCAGCCGAGCGCGATGCGCGCCTCCGCACCCGCGCCGCTTGCAAGCACCAGCGGCACGGCGCCGACGATGGTGGCGATCATCGTCATCATGACCGGACGCAGGCGGATGTTGGCGGCGTTTTCGATTGCCGAGCGCACGTCCTGGCCGCGATCGCGCAGCTGGTTGGCGAATTCGACGATCAGGATGCCGTTCTTCGCCATGATGCCGACGAGCATCACGAGGCCGATCTGGCTGTAGATGTTGAGCGTATTGCCGGTCATGATCATCGCAAAGACCGCGCAGGCAAGCCCCAGCGGCACCGTCGACATGATGATGAAGCCGCTGACGAAGCTCTCGAACTGCGCCGCCAGCACCAGGAAGATGATGACGAGGGCAAAGCCGAAGGTGACGAACAGGCCGTTGGCGTTTTCGTTGAGGGTTGCTGCCTCGGCAAGCGGCATGATGCGCGAGCCGGGCGGCAACAGCGGCTCGGCCATCTGCTCGACCATGGTCAACGCCTCGCCGAGCGCGAGGTCAGACTTGAGGCCGGCCGACAGCGACACGGCGCGAAGCTGCGATTCCCGCGAGAGCTGCGGCGCCACCGCCATCTCCTCGACGCTGGCGATCGTCGACATCGGCACGATCTTGCCGTCGCCGGCCTTGAGGAAGATGTTCTGCAGGTCGGTCGGGTCGTTGACCGGGTTGGTCGAGGACAACAGCTTCACCGGATAGGATTCGCCGTCGACATAGACGTCGACGACGCTGTTGCCATCGAGCATCGCCTGCAGCGCCCAGGCCAGGCCGCCGATATCGACGCCCATGTCGGAGGCACGCTCGCGGTCGATGGTGATCGAAAGCTGCGCCTGGTTGGCCTCATAGTTGAGGCGGACGTTCTCGAAGCGGCCGGTGTCTTCCATCTGGCGCACCAGCTTTGCCGCCGCATCGCCGAGCTTGTTGTAGTCGTTGCCGACGAGCGCCACCTGCAGGCCGCTGCCGGCGCCGCGAATGCCCAAGCTGTTCGGCTGTATCGCGAAGACCCGGACCGACGGAATCCGCCCCGTCATCCTGTTGATGTCTGCGACGATCTCCTGCTGGCTGCGGTCACGTTTTTCCCAGGAGGCCAACGTCAGCACCATGAAGCCGCTGTTGACCGAGCCGCCCTGCCCCGAGATCGAGAAGATATTGTCGATCTCGCCGGATTTGACCAGCGGCTGCAAGCCGTCCTCGATGCGGCGCATCTGGGCCTGGGCGTATTCGAGCGACACGCCTTGCGGCGCGTTGATGCGCATCATCACCTGCGACCGGTCCTCGCTCGGCGTCAGCTCCGATTTCAGCGTCAGGAAGCCGGCAGCCCCCATGGCGGTGACGAAGCCCGCGACGACGAAGACGATCAGCGGCGAGTTGAGGCAGGCTCTGAGCGTCACCCGGTAGAAACCGGCCGCCCGCGCGCCAAAGCGCGCCATCGGCCCCGGCACCGTATGCGTCTCCTTCGTTAGCATGCGCGAGGCGAGCATCGGGCAGAGCGTCAGCGACACGAAGGACGAAAGCAGGATCGAGAAGGCAAGCACGAAGCCAAATTCGCGGAAGAGACCGCCGGTCTGGCCCGGAAGAAACGAGAGCGGCACGAAGACGGCGGCAAGCGTGGCGGTCGTCGCCAGCACCGCGAAGAACACTTCGAGCGTGCCGTGCACGGCCGCTGCCCGCGGACCCAGCCCCTCGGCGCGCCGGCGCACGATGTTTTCGAGCACCACGATTGCGTCGTCGACCACCAGCCCGGTCGCAAGCACGATCGCCAGCAGCGTCAGGATGTTGATCGAAAAGCCGGCGAGATAGATCGCCGCCACCGTGCCGATCAGCGCGATCGGCATCGAGATCGTCGGGATCAGCGTCGCCCGCCAGTCGAGCAGGAACAGGTAGATGACCAGCGTCACGATGAAGACGGCAACGATCAGCGCGATTTCCACCTCGTGGATGGCGCCGTTGATGAAGACGGCATCGTCGCTGGTGATCCGAAGCTGCGTGCCCTCGGGCAGGATCTGCGTCTGGATCGTATCGACGACCTTGCGCACGCCCTCGGAGATATCGACCGTGTTGGACTGCGCCTGGCGGACGATGCCAAGCCCGATGCCCTGGCGGCCGTTGGAGCGCAGCGCCGTCGTGCCGGTATCCGGGCCGAGCGTCACGGTCGCCACGTCGCGCAGGCGCACATTATTGACGAGGATCAGGTTTTCGAACTGCTCCGGCGTCTGCAGGTCGGCCGTGGCGCGCACCGAGATGTCCTGGCTGGCGCTCGTCAGCTTACCGGCGGGAACGTCATAGGAGGCATTGGCGAGCGCCGTGCGGAGGTTCGCCACCGTCACCCCGCGTCCGGCGAGCTTCGCCTGGTCGAGGTCGATGCGGAAGATCTTTTCCTGGTCGCCATAGACGGCAACGTCGGCAACCCCTTCCACCGCCGCCAGCCGGTCGCTGATCTCGTTTTCGACGAGCAGCGTCATGTCTTCCATCGACATGGTGTCGGAGGTGAGCGCCAGCCGCATGATCGGCTGGCTGTCGGCGTCGGCCTTGACGATGCTCGGCTCGTCGACATCTTCGGGCAGTTGGTTGCGCACCCGGCCGAGTGCGTCGCGGATATCGTTGGCGGCCTGGCCGATATCGGTGGTGTCGGAAAACTGCAGCGTCACCCGGCTGCGGCCGAAGTTGGACGTGGACGAGATGTCGCGAATACCCTGCACGCGCGAGACGGCACCTTCGACCACCGAGGTCACCTCGCGGTCCATGGTCTCGGGCGCAGCCCCGTCGAGCGTCGTCGTCACCGAAATGACCGGCTGGTCGACCTGCGGCAACTCGCGGATCTCGATGCCGTTCCAGGCGGCAAGGCCGGCAACGACGATCAGCGTGTTGACGACCAGCGCGAAGATCGGCCGGCGGATGAAGAGTGCGGTAAAGCCGGTCTTGCCGCGCTCGCGGGCCGACATGTGGCCGCCACCGCTCCCGTGGTCAGGTCCGTGGCCGCTACCGTGACTGTCGCCGCCGCTCACTTGGTTTCCTCCGCGACCTTCTGGGCGGTGTCCTGCTTGCGCTCGCGGCCGGCAATGCGCACGTCGCCGCCGTCGCGCAGGCGCTGCACGCCTTCGGTGACGATCTCGTCGCCTTCCGAAAGTCCTGCATCGACCAGCACCTTGTCCGGATTGCGCTGGATGATCTTCACCGGCACCTTCTCGCTCTTGTCGCCCGAGACGCGCCAGATATAGGAGCCCTCGGAGCTCCACTGGATCGCCAGCGGATCGACCGTCGGATAGGTGTCGCCGTCAAACGCCACGGTGACGGAGAAGGACATGCCTGCCCTCAACAGGTCCTCGGGATTCTCCAGCCGTGCGCGCACGCGCAGCGTCCGGCTCGCCTGGTCGAGACGGTTGTCGATCGCGTGGATCGCGCCGTCGAGCTGGCTGCCCGGCTGGGCGATCGCGAAGGCCGTGACCGGCTGGCCGACGGTGATCTTGTTGGCGAAGCGCTCCGGCACCCAGAAGTCGACGAGGATCTCCGAGCGGTCGTCGACGACGGCAATCGGCGTCGTCGTCGTGACGTAATCGCCGACATTGACGGTGATGATGCCGACGACGCCCTTCGAAGGCGCGACGATGTCGCGGCGCTTGAGATCGAGCTCGGCCGTCTTCAGCGCCAGTTCCGCCGTCTGCATCGCGATTTCCGCATCGCGCACTTCGACGGCCGTTACCGCCCGCGCCGTGCTGAGGTTGCGGTAGCGCTCCACCTTCTCCCGCGCGCTGTCGCGGTTGAGCCGCGCCTGGTCGGCGGCGATCTTCTGGTCGTCGCTGTCGAGCTTGGCGATCACCTGGCCCTGAGCCACCTTCTCGCCGGAGCGGACGAGAATTTCGGTGAGATTGCCGGTTGCCGCCGGCGTGACGGTGACGGAGTGGATCGCCTCGCCGTTGCCGATGGCGTTCAGCCGGTCGTTGACAACAGACGTGCCCGAAGGCCGGACCATGACGAGAATGGCATTGTTGCCGCCCTGGCCGCGGCCATTGCCGCGTTCACCGCCCTCGCCGCCGCCGGCGCCGGGCTTCGACAAGGCATCGATCAGCGGGTGCGATACGCCGATGGCGGCAAGCGTTTCACCGGCGCCGGGCACGAACCGCACCCAGACGGTTGCGCCCACGAGAAGCACAGCGGCGCTCACCGCAAGCTGTTTCCAAACCCGCATTCAAGTCTCCAGATAAAGCATAAACACGCCCCAGCGCGGCGCGGCCGGCGGTTCGTTCCGTTAGCGCGAAGTATCCCTGTTCGCGCGCGTCGGGGCAATGACCGAATGCCATCATTACGCAATTGTAATAAAAGCGAAATTGTTGGCGGGATGATGACGCACCGGCACTTCGCGCGATGCATCGCGGCTTTGTCCAGAAATTCACTAGACAATTTCCATTTACAGCCGCCGGCACTCCGCTATCCTGCAACCGCCGGCAGCGTGTTTCGGCCGGCTTTGCGCCTGACCTTCAGGCCTCTTGGGGGAGAAAAATCGATGTGCGATGCCTGCGTCATGCAAACGGTGAAAGAGCGCATGCTCTCGCGCCGAAGCTTCTTCAAGGCGGCAGCGGTTGGAACCGCGGGTCTGGCCGCGGCAAGCGTCGGTGCTGCCCCACCCGCTCTCGCCCAAGGACATAACAGCGTCACCGACCTGACGCACGAGCTGCATGAGGACTTTCCGACCTTCTTCGGCCAGCAGCAGTTCTTCCGCGAGGAGAAGTTCAACTACGCCAAGGACAAGTTCAACATGTTCGAGCTCCGGGTGAACGAACACACCGGCACCCATGTCGATGCGCCCCTGCACTTCTCGGCCGACGGTCTCTCGGTTGCCGAACTGCCGGTGGAAAAGCTCGTCGTGCCGCTCGTGATCGTCGACATCCGCGCGAAAGCCGAGAACGATGCCGATGCGCAGGTGACGCCCGACGATCTCAAGGCCTGGGTCGCGGCCAATGGCGCGATCCCGGAAAACGCCTGCGTCGCCATGCTTTCCGGCTGGGGAGCCCATATGGGCACGGACAAGTTCCGCAATGCCGATGGCGGCGGCAAGCTGCATTTCCCCGGCTTCCACGTCGAGGCAGCGAAATATCTCATCGAAGAGAGCAAGGCGGCCGGCATCGCCGTCGATACGCTGTCGCTCGACCATGGCCCCTCGCCCGATTTCGCCACGCATTATGCCTGGCTGCCCGAGGGTCGCTGGGGGCTGGAGGCCGCCGCCAATCTCGACAAGCTGCCGGTCAAAGGCGCGACGCTCATTCTTGGTGCGCCGAAGCACCGCGGCGGCACCGGCGGCCCGGCGCGTGTCTTCGCGCTTGCCTGATCCCGCCCAGCGCCCCGGCGGCGCCAAGGCCGCCGGCCCCTTCATGCCGCGACGTCACGTTTAAACCCCCACGCCAGGAAACCCATGAGCACAGTTACCCCACCCAAGGACCCGGAAGCCGATCCGCGCGTCAAAGCCGTGTTCGACGACATCCGCGCCACCCGCAAATCCGATTTCATCAACAATATGTGGCTCTGGCTCGCCTTCGACCCCGAGCTCCTGGAACAGACCTGGCGCGACGTGAAAGCGGTGATGGCGACACCATCGGCGCTCGATCCGCTGGTCAAGGAAATGCTCTACATCGCCGTCTCGGTCACCAATGGCTGCGGCTACTGCGCCCATTCCCATACGGCGGCGGCAAAGGCGAAGGGCATGACGGATGCCGAGCACGCCGACCTCATGCGCGTGATCTCGCTTGCCGCCCGCACCAACCAGCTTGCGACCGCGTTGCAGGTGCCTGTCGATCCCGTTTTCGACAAGACATCCGGATAAAGCATGTCGCCCAAAACTGTGCAGCGGTTTTGCGACGACGACATGCGACAAACCAAACAGCCCCAAGAATAAGCGGTCTCGAAATCGCCTGTCTTTCCACAGGCTTGGTGTCGGTGGCGCAGAAAACGGAATAAAAGAAGAACATCCTTTCTGGCCTTTCCACACCGAATCACTACATTGAGCCGCATGATGAGTGGTTTCGACGATATTCCCTTCTTCGACGAGGAGCCGGCGCCGCGCAAGCAGCAGCCCGCCCCCGGCGGTGTTCCAGCAGCCGGCGGCATCGCCGCACGCGCCATGGCCGCGCGCGATCGCGCCCAGCCGCGCCCGGACTATCTCTCCGGCCTCAACCCCGAACAGTCGGAAGCGGTCGAAACCCTCGATGGCCCCGTGCTCGTTCTTGCCGGCGCCGGCACCGGCAAGACCCGGGTGTTGACTACCCGCATCGCCCATATCCTTTCGACCAATCGCGCCTTCCCCTCGCAGATCCTGGCGGTGACCTTCACCAACAAGGCGGCGCGCGAGATGAAGGAACGCATCGGCGTGCTCGTCGGCCATGCGGTCGAAGGCATGCCCTGGCTCGGCACCTTCCACTCGATCGGCGTCAAGCTGCTTCGCCGCCATGCCGAACTCGTGGGCCTGCGTTCCGATTTCACCATTCTCGACACCGACGACGTGGTGCGGCTGATCAAGCAGCTGATCCAGGCCGAAGGCATCGACGACAAGCGCTGGCCGGCCAAGCAGTTTGCCGGCATGATCGACGGCTGGAAGAACAAGGGCCTCGACCCCGCGCAGATCCCCGAGGGGGACGCCCGCGCCTTTGCCAACGGCAAGGGCCGCGAACTCTACGCCGCCTACCAGAACCGGCTCCTGACGCTCAACGCCTGCGACTTCGGCGACCTGTTGCTGCACCCGATCCGCATCTTCCGCATGCATGCGGACGTGCTGAAGGACTATCACGACAAGTTCCGCTACATCCTCGTCGATGAGTACCAGGACACCAACACGGCGCAGTATATGTGGCTGCGGCTGCTCGCCCAGCGGCCGAAGGGCGTGCCGCAGAACGTCTGCTGCGTGGGCGACGACGACCAGTCGATCTATGGCTGGCGCGGCGCCGAAGTCGACAACATCCTGCGCTTCGAGAAGGATTTCCCGGGCGCCAAGGTGATCAAGCTTGAGCGCAACTACCGCTCGACCGAGCATATCCTCGGGGCTGCCGGGCACCTGATCGCCCACAACGAAGGCCGCCTCGGCAAGACGCTCTTTACCGACCGCACCGATCCGGATGACGAGAAGGTGCAGGTGCATGCCGCCTGGGATTCCGAGGAGGAAGCCCGCGCCGTCGGCGAGGAGATCGAGCAACTCCAGCGCCAGAAACACAATCTGAACGACATGGCGATCCTGGTGCGCGCCTCGTTCCAGATGCGCGAGTTCGAAGACCGCTTTGTCACGCTTGGCCTCAACTACCGCGTCATCGGCGGCCCGCGCTTCTACGAGCGCCTCGAAATCCGCGATGCCATGGCCTATTTCCGCCTGGTCTGCCAGCCGGCCGACGATCTCGCCTTCGAGCGCATCGTCAACACGCCGAAGCGCGGCCTTGGCGATACCACCGTGCGCACGCTGCACGACTATGCCCGCGCCCGCGATATCCCGATGCTGGCTGCCGCCTCAGAAATCATCGAGACCGACGAGCTGAAGCCGAAGGCGCGCAAGGCGCTGTTCGACGTCGTCACCGATTTCCGTCGCTGGCAGACCCTGCTTGAGACCACGGTTCACACCGAACTTGCCGAGCAGATCCTTGAGGAAAGCGGCTACACCGACATGTGGAAGGCCGACAAGTCGGCCGAGGCCCCCGGACGGCTGGAAAACCTGAAGGAACTCATCCGCTCGATGGAAGCCTTCGAGAGCCTACGCGGCTTCCTCGAACACGTGGCGCTGGTCATGGATGTCGAGCAGAACGAGAACCTCGACGCCGTGTCGATCATGACGCTGCACTCGGCCAAGGGCCTGGAGTTCGACACCGTCTTCCTGCCCGGCTGGGAGGAAGGCCTGTTCCCGCACCAGCGCGCCCTCGACGAGGGCGGCCGCTCCGGTCTCGAGGAAGAGCGCCGCCTTGCCTATGTCGGCATCACCCGCGCCAAGCATCGCTGCCACATCTGGTTCGTCTCCAATCGCCGCATCCACGGCCTCTGGCAGTCGACCATGCCGTCACGCTTCCTCGAGGAGTTGCCGCTCGCCCATGTGGACGTGGCCGAGAACGAGCAGTCCTATGGCGGCTATGGTCGCGGCGGCTACGGCCAGTCGCGCTTCGACAAGGCTGACCCCTTCCAGAACAACTACTCGACGCCCGGCTGGAAGCGCGCCCAGCAGCACCGCTCCGACGCCACCCGCGACAACTGGGGCACCCGCTCCGGCCACGCGGTCGAGCGCATCGGCTACGGCGAAAGCGGCCCGCGCGGCCGCACCATCGATGGCGAACTGGTGGCAAAATCGACGGCGACGGAGCCCTCGCGCTTCGTGGTCGGCGACCGCGTCTTCCACATGAAGTTCGGCAACGGCAACATCGCCGCCATCGAAGGCAACAAGCTCACCATCGACTTCGACCGCGCCGGCCAGAAGCGCGTGCTCGATGGCTTTGTCGAGAAGGCGTGAGGCGAGTCGTTGTTCGGAACGGGGCCCTGAGCGACGATGCGGCCTGCCTGGTTGGAATATGTGGACCCGGCCTACACAGTCGACACATCTGGCACGACCAAGATCGGCAAATCCTGGCCGAAGCTCGTCGCACAGATAATCGCTTTTGGCGCCATGGCGGCGTCTTGCATGTTGCTCACCCGCCATTGGTTCCACGCCGACGAGCGCTTTTCGCTGATGGTCGGTATCGCCTGGAGCGCGTTCTCGGTTTGGTGCACGCTGGCGCTTCTGTGGCAGGCGGTCAGCCTCCATGGCAGTCTCGTCACTCTTTCGCCTGAAGGACTGATCGACCGGCGAATTTCGGATGACAGGATTCCCTGGTCAGCGATCACCTCCATCACGGTCACCAGCGGTCGACGGATCGGGTGGCTGACCCTGTGGTTCACGGCGGATGCCGCAATGGCGCTGCCGCCGAAGATACGAAGGAAGACATCGCGCACAGGCTTGAACTCCACGCCGAGGTCGCTGTCCCTTCATTCAAACACGCTTGCCGTGGGACGTGACCGCCATCAGGACACGCTATCGCGTTATCACCGGCGATACGGCCCGAAGACCTGAGCCGTTCGAACGCCTTGCCACAAATTGAAGACGCCGCCCGGGCCGCTCTCGTGCGCCACGACACGCAGGGCTCCGCGAGCAATCACCGGGACCACGACCCAGGCCGTGAACGGCGTCAAACCACCTTCCGGTACACCAGAAACCCCGACTTCTCCGCCACCTTGTCGTAGAGCGCCATCGCCGTCTCGTTGGTCTCGTGGGTCATCCAGTAGACGCGCGGCGCGCCGACGGCCCGTGCCGCCTCGTAGACGCCCTCGATCAACGCCCGCCCGACACCCTTGCCGCGCGCTTCGGCATTGGTGAAGAGGTCCTGCAGGTAGCAGTTCGGCTGGATCATCGTCGTGCTGCGGTGGAAGAGATAGTGCGTGAGCCCGATTAGCCGCCCCTCATTTTCGGCCACCAGCGCATGCACCGGCTCGTAGGCGTCGAAGAAACGAGACCAGGTCATGGCGGTGATCTGAGGATCGAGCGCGGTTTCGCCGGAGCGGCCGTAGAAGGCGTTGTAGCCGTCCCAGAGCGGCAGCCACTGCTCGTAGTCGGTCCTGGCTATCGGGCGGATCAAAAGGGCGTCGGTCATATCGGTTCCTGCTCGTTCGGGGCGAATGGCGTCTACCCGACAGCATCCGGGATTTGCGCGCAAGGCGCATCTTTGCGACTGACTTTTCCCCCGATAATTGCGAATATTACACCCACCTAAAATGACGGGATGTTCAACGACCGAGGGCGGGCGATGAGATGTCTTGGACAAGCACGACACGCTGGCTGGCGGAACTGGGCCTGACGCAGACGCGAGAGGCCGACCGGCAAGGGATCATGGTGGCAAACCTGGCGGCAGCCGTCATTGCCGTTTCCTCGACCGGCTTTGCCATCCTCTACGCGCTTTACCAGGAGCCGAGCCTCCAGAAGCTGGTGATCTGCAATGTGCTGCTGGCGGCAGCCGCCACCATGACACCGCTCTTGCACCGGTTTGGCAAGATCGCGTCGGCCCTTTGGGAGTTCGCCATCTGCGCCGTGGCGCTCTCGATCATCAGCGCCCATATCGGCGGACGGTCCGGCGTCTTGTTCAATCTGCTCGGCGTCACGCCTGTCGCCTTCGCGATCCTCGGGCTTGAGCATTGGCGGCTGGTCGCCGGCCTGGGCCTTGCCTCCGCCGCCACCATCGTCGTCGGCATTGCCGCCTATCCGGAACCTCAGGCCGGCGTCTACCAGGACGAGAGCTTCCTGCTCCTGATCAACACCTCGACCATGCTCACCGTCACGCTTCTGATGTTCGCCACAATGCACTATGCCCTGTCGCTCGCGCGTGAAGCCCAGATGCGGCTGAGCAATCTCATGCTGTCGATCATGCCGGCGGAAATCGTCGAAAAACTGCACAGCGACGACCATGCCGCGACGGTCAAGAAGTTCGACACGGCAACCGTGCTGCTCATCGATATCGTCCAGTTCGTCAGGCTCTCCAACGAGATCGGCCCGGAACGCACGGTTCAGCTGCTCGATGCCTTCTTCTCGGCGCTTGATGCGGCATCGGCCCGTTTCGGCGTGGAAAAGATCAAGACCATCGGCGATGCCTATCTGGCGGCGGCAGGGGTTCCAAGCGCCCATCCGAACGGGGTCGAAGCCGCCGCAAGCTTTGGCTTCACCGCCTTTGAAATCGCCGGCCATGTCGGCAGGGCGCATGGCGTTGCCCTTGAGCTGCGGATCGGCATGGCGTCGGGGGCGGTGACGGCGGGCGTGCTCGGCCGCACCCGCTATGCCTATGACATCTGGGGCGCGCCCGTGAACCTTGCAGCGCGGCTCGAGGCGATCGGCCAGGCCGGATGCATCATCACGACAGGTCAAATCAAGGCGGTGCTCGAAGAAAAATACAGTTTCGAGGCTGGAGAACGCGCCAACATCAAAGGCTTCGGCGAGACCGAGACCTGGAGAATGACAAGGCGCGTTTAAAGTGTGTCGCGATCTTTCAGATTCGCTCCGTGCGCTTGAAGTTATTGATTTGGCGCATGTCGTTATCGCAAGATCGCTGCACATTCTTGCGCGGCATGCTCTAGAGAGGCAGCGCTCGCTCGGCCCGTCAGCATCGCTGCGCACCGAAGCGCGGGGTGCCCTCAGCCTCTGGCCATCGCCGTGGTGATTGCCTGAACATCGGTCATGATCGCATCACCCATGAAGGCAATGTTTTCCATCGCGCGCTCGCCGGCCTCGTGGTGGCCTGCCCCGCAGGCGTCGCGCACGACGACAGGCACCAGGCCAAGATCGGTCGCATGGCGCACGGTCGGGTCGATGCCGATTTCCGTGGCGATGCCGCAGATGGCAAAGGAGGTAAGCCCGAGATCGCGCAGGATCATGGCAAGCGGGGTGCCCTCGAAAGCGGAAAACGTGATCTTGTCGAGGATCGCCTCGTCGTCGCGGGGCGCAAGTTCCGGCACCAGCTCGAAGCCCGGCGTGCCGCGCAGGAACCAGGGGTGCACAGCCTCCGGATCGTCGGTCCGCTGCCAGGCCATTGCCTGGCGTAGCTGGAAGGCGCCCATCAGCGGCTTCGGCATCGACAGATGCCGCAGAAAGATCACCGGGAACCCGCCGGCCCGCGCGGCTTCCAATACCTTCAGCACCTGCGAAAGGACCTCCGCACCGTTCTTGACCTGGCTGGTGATCCCCACCTGCATGTCATAGACAACAAGCGCCATGCGGTCCGGACGACAGAAATCCTCGAGCGTCCTTCCGATTTCCAGCTTCGTGGCCATAGCCTCTCCTCTGCGGCGCCTCCTCCGGCACCCGCTCCGCCGACGTCTCGCGCCGGAATGTGGCGCGTGATGCCCGCGGTTGCAATATGGCCGGAGCGCTTCACGCAACTATTCGGACAAGTTTCGGCGTTCGGAGCAACCATCGGTCACTCTGCCCTGCAACCGCATCAGGCCCCGTTATCCCGCCGAGCCTTCTCCATCAGCGCCAACACCTCCTCGTCCGCCGTCTGCTCGAAGTTGCGGTAGTACAGTCCGACGGCGCGGAAGGCGAAGGGGGTGGCAAGGCAGATGAGGCGATCGACCTGGCTGCGCAGGTCGGCGAGTTCACTTTTCGGCGCCACCGGGACGGCGAGCACGAGACGGCCCGCCCCCATCCGCTTTAGCGCCTTGATCGCCGCCCGCACGGTGCCGCCGGTGGCGATGCCGTCGTCGACGAGGATCACGTCACGATCCCGCGGCGAGGCCGGCGCGCGGTCGCCAAAATAGAGCGTTCGGCGCCGCAGGATCTCGGCGCGCTGGCGCTCCGTCTCGGCCTCCAGATAGCCTTTCGCCGGGCGGACCAGCCGCATCGCCTGACGGTTGAGCACGAGTTCGGGCTCCTCGCCGTCGACCAGCGCGCCAAGACCGAACTCGGAATGCCCCGGCGCGCCGATCTTGCGCACGATCAGGATTTCGAGCGGCGCCCCGATATGGACGGCGATCTCATAGGCGACCGGCACGCCGCCGCGTGGCAGCGCCATGACGAGCGGATCGTCGAGGCTCTCGCCTTCGACCGCGTGCGCCAGCTGGCGTCCGGCATCTGCCCGGTCCTCGAAGAGCCACGTTGCCGTGAACATGCAGCCTCTCCCGGTTTTGCCCTCCTGCGTGAGCATCGGGCCTAAAAAACGCTCCAAGTGCCGGGCCTGCGGGGCCGGATCGGCGCCGCCCGAAGGGCCTTACCCGAGGCACGTTTCATGCACGCCGCTTCGCCTGCCGGCGCACCATCCAACGGTTGATCCGGCGCCGCTGTGAACAACCGCGCCAATCCCAGCCAATCGCTAAAATTGCAACGGATTTCACCGGGTTTCGTTAAGGCGCTATCGCTACCAATTGGCGTCGTATATCTGGCTGAGACGCAAGCCGCCTTTGTTGATTTTAGCACGACAGGCCGTTTCGAAATGAGCTTTCTCCCTGCCATATCGATCATTGCCCTTCTGGCGATGCTCCCTGTGCTGATTTCCCTGCGGGCCTCGATGGTCGAGGGAGGCACGGATTTTGCCGCGGCCTGCGCGGTGGCGGCCGCGGCGACCTTCCTGCTGATGCTGTCGGAGATCCCGGCGCTCCGGCCGCTGTCGCTGTTCGGCATCGTCGTGCTTGCGGGCGCCTGTCTGTTCGTGCTCTCGGGCTTTCACCGTGCGCTCGGTGTCATCAGGCCGATGTCGACACCGCTGGTCGCCGCCGCCTCGGTTTCCGCCGTGGTGCTGCTGATTGCCGCCTTCGGCCCCCATCGTGCGACATTGCACGCTCTCTCCGCCGTCGGCATCGCTGCCGCCTTCGTACTGATCATCGCCGTCTGTTCGCAGCATCGGCGCGCAGCACCGGGGCCGATCGAGCGCCTCTGCGTCATCGCCTGCGCCGCCATCGGCTGCTCGGCCCTGATCGCGGTCACGGTCTTCTCGCCGATCGCCCACGGTTCGCCCGAGACCTCGCTTGCGGCGGCCAGCTGGGACTTCGCCTGCGTCGTCCTGAGGTACTTCTACCTGCCCGTGCTCTTCCTGGGCGTGATCCTGATGATCCAGAACCGGGTGATCACCGATCTCAAGAGCGCGATTGCCCGCGACGAGCTGACGGGCGCCCTGTCGCGCCGCGCCCTGCTCGACCTCGGGCAGCGCGCTCTGGCGGTGAGCTTCGCGCGCCAGCGACCCGTCACCTTCCTGCTGCTGGACCTCGACTATTTCAAGCAGATCAACGACCGCTATGGCCACGCGGTCGGCGATACCGCGCTCGGCCATTTCGCCGGCACCGTCGCCAGCTGTCTTGGCAGCCGCGGCACGCTTGGCCGCATCGGCGGCGAGGAGTTCGGCATCGTCCTGCCCAATCACTCGGAGGATGCCGCCTTTGCGGTGGCCGAGGAGATCGGCCGCACGGTGCGCGATACGCCGATCGGCCGCTTGGACCGCCCGATCCGGCTGACGGTGAGCATCGGTCTCGCCGAAGCCGAGCCCGGCGATACGATCAGCGATATCATGATCCGCGCGGATATGGCGCTCTACGACGCGAAAGCCGACGGCCGCGACCGCTGCACCATTGCCGGCCGCTTTCAGCCCGAGGCCAGCGCGCGGGCGCTTGCCGCCGCCGCCGCTCAAATGCGGGCAGCCGAAGCCCGCCATCTCGAGCCGCAGCTTCTTCGCGGCACCGGGTGAGCCGGCCGCGCCTTGTAAAGCGATTTCCCCAACCTATGTGAAGCTCGCTGCCCGGCCGCATGTTCTCTGGGGCCGTCCTGGCAAAACATGCGGCAATTCAAGATGCTACGGCGACCTTGCGTGAAACGTCAGGCGCTGCAGGAGGATTTCCATGTCGCGTTCGCTTCGTGCGTTCTTTTTCGCCGGCCTTGCCACGCTCGCCGCTGCCGCCCTGCCCGCCCGCGCCGAAACGGTCGGCGAAGTCGGCGTCGACTGGCTCGGCAACGACATCATGATCGATGCCGTCAGCGACCCGAAGATCAAGGGCGTGACCTGCCATGTCACCTATTTCGACCGCAGCGTCATCGACAGGCTGAAGAACGGCAACTGGTTCGAGGATCCGTCCAACAATTCGATCGCCTGCCGGCAGACCGGCCCGATCGAAATCGGCGATATCGAGCTTTCGAAGGACGGGGAAGAAGTCTTTCGCGCCGGACTGTCGCTGGTCTGGAAAGACCTCCTGGTCACCAGGATCTATGACCGCAAGAACGATACGCTGATCTATCTCGCCCATTCGCGCGAATTGACGGATGGCTCGGCCAAGATGTCGATCACCACCATTCCGCTCTATGGGCAGACCGTCACCTGGCAGAACGGCAAGCCGCAATAATCGATCGCTCGCTTGCGGTCTTCTGGCCGCCGCACGGCTGAAGCGCCCGTCCCCTTTACGGGCGCCTCAAGAAACCGCGTCAGAGCGGTGTGTGTTGGAAGGCTGGGAGGAGCCACTCCGCTCTTGATCGTTCTAATAGGACGTCGGCGGGACGATGCCCTGATAATAGTCGCCGTCACCACCCTGGTATCCACCATAGGGGCTGCGATCGCGGTAGACCGGAGTCGGTGTGGACGTTCTGTTGATGCTGCCCGTCGACATCCTGTCAACGGTTGCGGACGGCCGCGTCATCGGCGTCATCGCCTTGCGCGTGTTCTGCGTTCCCGGTGGATTGTTGACGTCTATGCCCTGGTAGTAGCTGTCGGCCAAGGCCGGCGACGCCATGACCATCGTAACGGAGAGCGCGGCAATGAGTTTCCTGGGAGAGATTGTCATAGGTTCAACTCCTGTTGCTACAGCGCCGCGCGTCTGATCAGACGCGCAAAGGTCGCTGTAGAGCTTTGAACTTCTGCATGTTTTTGTCCTTTGATCGGCTACGATGATAGGAAACATGCAGTAATACCAGGCACCCGGCCTCCGTTCGGGCACCCGGCAACACCGGTAAAGTAGTACAAGTAACCCGCCCAGCCACTTGACGTTTTGTCACAATGGCATCGCCCAAGCGTGAAGTTCATTGCGGAAGTTTAACTTGACCGTATCGTTCCAGTACGTGCGCAGGCGCGCGCTACTGCATGTTTCCTTTAATCGCACCCGATTTAAGGACAAAAACGTGCAGGAATGAAAAGCCTTACAGGCGAAACGGAAGAAAGCCCCGGCGCGGGTGCGCCGGAGCTTTCTCGAGCAAGGAACGAATTTGCGTCAGGCCGCCTGGGCCAGTTCGTCGGCAATGACCGTATCGAGGTTGAGGAAGCAGACCATGGTCTTTTCGAGCGCGACGATGCCGCGGCAGAAGGCGCGCTGCGCTTCCGGAATGATCTCCGGCGCCGGCTGCAGCGCCTCGCTCTTGATCGTCATCATGTCCGAGACCTGCTCGACCAGGAGGCCGACGAGCTTGCCGGCGATGTCGGTGACGATGATCGCCGAACGCTCGGACGGCTCGGTCATCTTCATGCCGAGGCGGGCCGCCATGTCGATGACCGGGATCACCGCGCCGCGCAGGTTGATGAGGCCGAGCACGTAGGGCGGCGTGTGCGGCATCGGCGTCACCGGCGCCCAGCCGCGGATTTCGCGGATCGCCATGATGTCGATGCAGAATTCCTGGTCGCCGAGATGGAACGATACGATTTCGAGATAGGCGCCGGACTGCTTGATTGCGTTGCTCATGGTCAGAATTCTTCCCAGTTTTCACCGGAGGCCGTCGTCGACGGCACCGAGCCCGGTTTGTTGCCGAATGCGCCCGCAAGCTTGCCCATCAGGGCCTTGGCGGGAGATGGAGTTGGAAACGAGGCCATTTTGGCAGCGCCGATCTTGCGCAGCGGCACCGCTTCGCTGGTGCCCTTGGCGACCGGCCGCTGAACGGCTGAAACCGAAGGTTTTTTCGTCTGCACCGGCGCAGCGGTCCTTGCCGCTGGCGTCACAGGGGCCGGCCCCGCCGTCGGCATGGCGCGCTGCATCGTGTGCCCTTCGCGGAACTGGCCGACGAGGTCCGTCAGGCGTTCGGCGTCCTGCGCCAGCGTGTGGCTCGACGCGTTGGTCTGCTCGACCATCGCGGCGTTCTGCTGCGTCATCTGGTCGAGCTGGCCGACGGCAGTGCTGATCTCGCTGAGGCCCGTCGACTGCTCGCGCGCCGCCATCACGATCGATGTCATGAGTTCATTGATCCGAGCGACATCGGTACCGATCCGCCCCAGCGCGTCGCCGGTCGCCCGCACCAGCTTGACGCCGGTGCCGACCTCGTTGCCTGACCGGCTGACGAGCGCCTTGATGTCCTTGGCAGCACCTGCGGCACGCTGCGCCAGTTCGCGCACCTCCTGCGCCACCACCGCAAAGCCCTTGCCCGCCTCGCCCGCCCGCGCGGCCTCGACGCCGGCGTTCAGCGCCAGAAGATTGGTCTGGAAGGCGATTTCGTCGATGACGTTGATGATCTTGCCGATTTCGTTCGAGGCACCCTCGATGCGCGCCATGGCGGCAATCGCCTCGCCGACGATGCGGCCGGACTCCTCGGCATTGTTGCGGGTCTGGTCGACCATCTGGCTTGCCTCTTCGGCGCGCTGGGTCGCGGTGCGGACCGTAACGGTAATCTCGTCCAGCGCCGCCGAGGTCTGCTCCAGCGAAGCCGCCTGCCGCTCGGTGCGGCGGGCCAGATCGTCGGCCGCCGTGCGCATCTGCCGCCCGTTCGATTCAATGGAGAGTGCGTTGTCCTTGACGCTCGAAAGCACCACGCGCAGCCGCTCGACCGTCTGGTTGAAGTTCTGCCGGAGCTGGTCGAGATTGCCGTCGAAGGGCCGATCGATCGCAACGGCAAGGTCACCCTCGGCAAGCTGCGTCAGGGCGCGGCCGAGATTGTCGATCGCCGTCTGGATGCGGCGCACCGCCTCCTCGCGCTCCTGCTGCTGCTGTTCGCGTTCCTTCTCGATCTCGCGGCGGCTGTGGGCAGCACTCTGCTCGAGCGATTGCTTCTCGATCGCCGACAGGCGGAAGAGGTCGACGGAGCGCGCCATGGCGCCGATCTCGTCGCCGCGGTCGAGCGCTTCCAGCTTGGTCGAAAGTTCGCCTTTCTGGATCCGCTGCATGCCGTCGCGCAAGGCGAGAATGCCGCGCCTGAGGGTGCTACCGTGGAACCAGAGCAGATAGAGAAGCGTGGCCATGGCAAGAAGGCCGGAGGCGAGTTGAATCTGGAACGCCTGGTCGGAGACCGCGCGCGCCTCGGCGACGCGCGTCCGGACCAGCGTGGTTGCCGCGTCGGAGAGGCTGGCAAGTGCTGCGGCGACCCGTTCGCCGGCGCCGTCGATCGCATCGTCGATCTTGCCGAAGTCGTCGGCCGAAGCCTTGCCTTCGATCAGCGTCTTCAGGTCGGTGCCGATCGCCTGGCGCAGTTCCGCCACGTCGGCGTCAAAGGTCGAAAGCGCATCGCTGCGACCGATGAGGCCGGCGAGCGCCTTGATATCGGTCGATTTCGTCTCGAGCAATTGCAGGATCTCAGCGATGCTGGCGGCGCGCGCCGGCTGGATCGCCCCCTCCTCGCGGTCGATGATGCTGTCCATCGCATTGAGCACGAGATTGGTGGTCGCGAGCCGGATCTCTTCGACCGTGGTCAGGCCGTTCTGCGCGGTGATCGCCCCCTTGAGGGTGTCGTTCGCGCGTCCGCCCTCGTACCAGCCGACCCCGAGCACGGAGCCAAAACCGACGAAGGCCGCACCGGCAAGGGTTGCCAGCCGCTGGCTTACGGAAAGATTGCGCTTCAATGGGGAAGACGAGGCAGTCATAGACAGTCCATGCTCACGGACCCGGCGCGGGCCGGATCCTCCGTTAGGATCGATGCGGAAAACCGGGCTCGATCAAACCGGATGACCTCATGTCATGTCGGAGCCAAACGCTCCCCCGCGCTGGAAAAACACTGTCAAACAGACCTTAAACATTCGCTAAGGCGCCCCGCCGATCCCCAGGGAAAGCGCCTTATTTTCGAGATCGCGCATATTTATCGCAAGCACCGGTTTTCCCGGCGATCAACGGCACAATCGATCAGGGCGGCAGCCCCTGGTTTTTCACCCTTGTCCGGCGTCGGGCTCACCCGCCATAAGTGCGCGACGCTCGGGCCGGCTTCCCCTTCCCGCGCGAGATGTTATGATTGCGCCCATGAACACGAAGACCCAGCGCTCGATCCGCCTGCCACTCGCCGCCACCCTTGCGGCCGCGATCGCCATCGTCCTCCTGCTCGCCTTCCGCGGCTGGATGGAAAACGGCGCCGAGATGTTCCTCGCCCTCGCCCAGTCCGGCCTTTCCTGGTGCTTTTAGCGCGACCACGCTTCCAAGTTTTGCCCCTCACCCTAACCCTCTCCCCGCTTGCGGGGAGAGGGGACGAGAGCGAGCGAGACGTCACCGTGCGGTTCTCCTGCGGCGGGGTTGGGGCACCGGGGACTCATTGTCGGAGCGGGAGATCGCCACACGGCTCCTTCTCCCCGTCATGACGGGGAGAAGGTCGCGGCAGCGGGATGAGGGGCAGCCTCTGATCTCGGCCCGCCCACAACCTGCGGCAATTGTCCCATTTGCGCGGCCTCGGTGAAGGCGGTATCAAGGGCCGATCAACCGGACACGGCCGTCCTCGGCCCCAACAAATCGGTAGCACGCATGAAAACCATCCGCATCGTCCTCTGGACCGCCGTCGTCGTCATGGCGGGTATCCTGGGCTGGCTGAGCTATGAAATGACGCAGTCGAAAGAGCAGGCCGCCTCCGGCCCCTTCGGCGTTCCCTTCACGCTGGTCGCCCAGGACGGCAAGGAAATCACCGAGAAGGCCTTCACCGGCAAGCCGACCGCGCTCTTCTTCGGCTTCACCCATTGCCCCGAGGTCTGCCCGACGACGCTGTTCGAGCTGAACGGCTGGCTGGAAAAGGTCGACCCCGAAGGCAACAAGCTGCAAGCCTATTTCATCACCGTCGACCCCGAGCGCGACACGCCCGAAATCCTCGGTCAGTACGTCTCCAACGTCTCCAAGCGCATCACCGGCATTTCCGGCCCGGCCGACAAGGTCATGGAGATGGTCAAGGGCTTCCGCGTCTACGCCAAGAAGGTTCCGGTCGACGCCGCCAAGCCGGACGGCGAGTACACCATGGACCACACCGCGTCGGTCTTCCTGCTGGACGCGAATGGCAAGTTCTCCGGCACGATCGCCTATGAGGAGAACCCGGAGACCGCGGTCAAGAAACTGGAAAACCTCACCAAGGGCTGAGCCCTTTAATCGTGACCGCGAAGATGCAAGCGCCGGCCCCGTCCGGCGCTTTGCCTTTGTGGGGCAATCGTGATAGCGCACAGCACACGATTGCCGACGCTTGGCGCACCCTTCCACGGTTTGATGCGGGCGGCGGATTTCCCAGCCGAAGGACGGACCCTTGAGCGAGATCAGACTTTTCGTCACCACCACCGAAAAGCAGGCGGAAGCCGTGCTCGACCGCATGAGCGAGGTCTTCGGCGAAGAGGACTTTGCGATCGGCACAACGGAAGTCGACGAGAAGCGCGACATCTGGGAAGCCTCGATCTACATGATGGCGGTCGACGAGGAGGGTGTGAACGAACGCCTCGCCGAAGCGCTCACGCAAGACTTCGGCCATCTTCCGATCGAGCGCGAAGTGCTGCCCGATATCGACTGGATCGCCAAGTCGCTCGAAGGCCTCGCGCCGGTTCGCGCCGGCCGCTTCGTCGTCCACGGCTCGCATGACCGCGATAAGGTGAAGACCGGCGAGATCGCAATCGAGATCGATGCCGGCCAGGCCTTCGGCACCGGCCACCACGGCACCACTGCCGGCTGTCTCGAAGTGCTCGCCTCGGTCGCGCGCACCCGCACCGTGAAGAACGTGCTCGACCTTGGCACCGGCAGCGGCGTGCTGGCGATCGCCGCCTGGAAGCTGATGCACGTGCCGGTGCTCGCCACCGACATCGACCCGATCGCCACCCGCGTCGCGGAGGAAAACGCCCGGGTGAACGGCGTCGTCACCGGCATGACCTTTGCCACTGCACCCGGCTTCCACTCGACCGCCTTCAGCAGCAACGGGCCGTTCGACCTCATCATCGCCAACATTCTCGCCCGCCCCTTGATGAAGATGGCGCCGCAGCTCGTCGCCAACCTCGCCCCCGGCGGCTCGGTCATTCTCTCGGGCATTCTTGCCGAACAGCGCTGGAAGGTGCTTGCTCACTACAACGGCCAGCACCTGCGCCACGTGCGCACCATCTGGCGCAACGGCTGGGTGACGATTCATCTGGAGAAGTGAGGCGCGACTGGGCGACCGCCACAGACGCGTGCCGCCCGGCCAGATGCATTCTATTCATTGCTGAGGTAAAAGCCCCCTCATCCGGCTGCCGCCACCTTCTCCCCGCAAGCGGGGCGAAGGGACCTGCGGCGCTCTCTTGCCCAATCACAACCGCCGGCTTGTCGCCAGGCTATGCGACCCGCGTCCCTCGGGGGTGTGCCGGGCTTCGGGCACGTCCCCTCGCCCCGCCTGCGGGGAGAGGTTAGGGTGAGGGGCTTGGGTCGACATATAAACGCGCACCAGGCAGCAACGACCATCTGGGAATTGCGAGCATTAAGGGCTGTCACAGGGCAGGATCTTGGGTTTCCATCAGCCAAACAAACCTGACCAGCGCGTCGCGCTCGGCCAAGTCTGCACCTCCAAAGAGGCCGTACTCACCATAAATCGGCTTCCACCCTTCTGCGACGAGTTCCCCATCGATTACGTTTTGATACCATTCCTCAGGCTTGAGAACATACACCCCATCGTCGCGCTGGACGATCCAAACGCGCCTTAGGCTGTCGACGCCTTGAAGGAGTTTGACTGCTTTGTCTTCAGTGGCGGACTCTGAACGCATCTTTTGCCATTCTCCTCAAAAAGCAGCGCGGCATCCATTTAACGATCAGAAGCACGACGAACAATGTAGAACCCGCGGTTCTACCTAGTTGCGGAGGAAAAACGAAAAGGCCGCCTCGTCCATCATGACGGGCGGCCTTTCGAAACTTAGGCGATGCCGGAGGCATCGCCTGCTGGTTGGCTTGTGACCAACCATGCCCGCGAGCCTGAGGAGGAGGAGTGCTCGAGCGGGCGTCTACCGTTCCGAAGCTGACCACCCTTGAGGGAGGAGGAGAACAGAGTGACCAACTATTCTCGGAACCGCAGCTTTTTGAACCACCGGATGTTCGTCCGTGTTCGTTGAGGCGGCTTATAAACTATTATTCCGATAGAGAAAGAGTTTTCTGAGCATGGGTGCCATGCACTGAGCGCATATGTATGGCAAGTGAGCAATTGCCCTCCTCTCGGCTTGCAACCTGAGGCATTGCGAGAACCGTGGGCGGGCCGCCTCTTACAGGATATCGCCTCTTTCCCGCCACGGGCCATTTCCGCTAACATGGCGCCACATCTTTCCCGCGGTCTGCCGCTCAATGTACCGGAATTCCCTCATGTTTCAGTCTTTTGAAGTCACCTCCACGCCGCAGTTCGGCAAGGAGCGCACCGAAGCCCTGCGCGCGTCCTTCGCGGCCCTTGGCATCGACGGCTTTCTCGTGCCGCGCGCCGACGAGTTCCAGGGCGAATACGTGCCCGCCTCGTCCGAGCGCCTGTCGTGGCTGACGGGCTTTACCGGCTCGGCCGGCGTTGCGCTGATCACGCGGCGTGAAGCCGTCGTCTTCGTCGACGGACGTTACGTCACGCAGCTCAAGGAACAGGTGGATGGCAGCGTCTTTACCGGCGGCGACCTCATCGGCGAGCCGCCGCATCTCTGGTTGGAAAACCATGGGCCCAAGGGCTTCAAGCTCGGCATCGATCCCTGGGTTCATACCGGCGCCGAAGTGCGACGGCTGGAAAAGGCGCTCGCCACGCTCGGCGGCGCGCTCGTCTTCCTCGATCACAATCCGCTCGACAGGATTTGGAGCAACCGCCCGGCCGCCCCGCTCGGCAAGGTCACGATCCAGCCGATCGAACATGCGGGCACGCTTGCCAAGGACAAGATCGCGACGATCGCTTCCGGCCTCGACAAGGCGGGCGCTTCGGCCGTCGTGCTGACCGACCCCTCCTCCGTCGCCTGGACCTTCAACATCCGCGGGTCCGACGTACCGCACACACCGCATCCGCTGGCGCGCGCTATCATCCATGCCGACGGCCACACCGAGCTCTTCCTCGACAAGCGCAAGACCGGGATCGAGCAGGAGGCCTACCTCACCCAGATCGCCGACATCGTCTCACCCTCGACCTTCGACGACCGTCTGCGGGCTCTCGGCACCGCCGGCGCCTCCGTCATGATCGATCCCGATCTCGCCTCCTTCGCCATTTCCGAGCTGATCCGCTCCAAGGGCGGCAAGATCGTCGAAGCGGTCGACCCGGCCCGCCTGCCGCGCGCCCAGAAGAACAAGGCCGAGATCGAAGGTTCGACCCGCGCCCATCTGCAAGATGGTGCCGCCATGGTCGAGTTCCTTGCCTGGCTCGACAGCCAGCAGCCGGGCACGGTCACCGAGATCGGCGCCACCAACCAGCTCGAAGCCGCCCGCGCCACCGTCGGCGAGCGCATGCAGAACCCGCTGAAGGACATCTCCTTCGACACGATCTCCGGCGCCGGCGCCCATGCGGCAATCATGCACTACCGCGTCACCACCGCCACCGATCAGGCGATCGAAGCGGGCACGATGTTCCTGATCGATTCCGGCGCGCAGTATATCAACGGCACCACCGACATCACCCGCACGGTCGCCATCGGCGCCGTTCCCGAGGAGCAGAAGCGCTTCTTCACCCTGGTATTGAAAGGCATGATCGCGATCAGCCTGG
The DNA here is from genome assembly GCF_002007205.1 of Ensifer adhaerens. Lineage (GTDB taxonomy): Bacteria > Pseudomonadota > Alphaproteobacteria > Rhizobiales > Rhizobiaceae > Ensifer > Ensifer adhaerens_D. Next base: position 211,552 of record NZ_LAZS01000005.1, on the reverse strand, counting down.
CGCGTTTTCCCAAGGGCTCGCGCGGCGTCGACCTCGATCCGCTCGCCCGCATTGCGCTTTGGAAGGCGGGCGCCGACTATGCCCACGGCACCGGCCATGGCGTCGGCTCCTATCTCTCGGTGCATGAAGGCCCGCAGCGCATCGCCCGGCTTTCCACCCAGGAGCTTCTGCCCGGCATGATTCTTTCCAACGAGCCCGGCTACTATCGCCCCGGCGCCTTCGGCATCCGCATCGAAAACCTCATCGTGGTGCAGCCGGCGACGACGGTTGACGGCGGCGACCTGCCGATGCTCGGCTTCGACACGATCACCTTCTGCCCGATCGACCGCCGCCTGGTGCTGCCGGCGCTTCTGACCGACGAGGAACTCGGCTGGCTCAACGCCTATCACGCCGAGACGCGCGAAAAGCTGATGCCGCTGCTTGCGAGCGACGAGACCCGCGACTGGCTGAAGGCCGCAACGGAAGCGCTTTCACGCTGAGTCAGGCTCTCTGCTGGGCTCCTGCTGTCGCGGGAGCCCACACAACGAGGCGTCGCGCAGCCGATTGCGTGCTGCGCCCTCTCCGGCCAGACCTTGGTCTCCGGAATCCCGGCCTCTCGTTCAGATGCCCAGAAGCTTCTTCGCTTCGCCAAGCGAGGCCTCCGAACCGGCGTGATCGCCAGCCTGGTGCTGTGCCTCACCCTTGGTGCGCAATTCCTTGACCTTGGCCATGTCGGCATCGGACAGGGAAGCGGTCTGCATGGCCGCATCGATCGCCTTCATCATGGTCGGGCATTGATTGGCAAAGGCCGTTGCCGGCGCGAGCGCCAGCAAAAGGGCAATAGAGATCCTGGTCAACATGGTCGCTCCTCCACCGCCGGGAGGCTTCATGCGGTGACGTCGCACGCCACCTGACGGGGTATGTCCTGCCTCTCCGGCAACGGCAGAGATCATAGTCCAGGATGCGCGCGCCGCCAATCGAAACGGGCGCAACGGATCCGTCCACGGCTTCGCACACCGCCGCGGACGGGCGTCCTACATCGCCAGATGCCGGATCACCATGACCACCACCCAGCCGATGACGAGCATGCGCAGGGTCGAGAGGTTCAGCCCGAGCGCGATGGCAAAGGCGACGAACATGGCGATCGTCACGTCGAGCCCGCCGTAGACGAAGGCCGGGGCCACCAGCGTCGTCAGAACGGCTGCGGGAACGGCGTTGAGCGCCGCCTCAAGCCGCGGCGGGATCTCTTTCATCTGGGTGATCAGGATATAGCCGCCGACGCGCGTCAGGAAGGTCGCGACCGCGGCCGCGATGATCAGGTAGATGAGGTTGAGGTGTTGCGGATCCATGCTCACGCCTCCTTCTCGACGGCGGCGGGTGCGGGCGCCTGATTGCTCGGCGGCAGGCACGCGGCAAGCACGATGCCGGCAAGCGCGCCGATGCTCACATGCCAGGGCGAACCGACGAAGTGCATGCCGGCAACCGAGGCGAGACCCGAGACCGCGACGATCGGCAGGAACCGGTCACGCTTGCGGAAGCCCATGACCAGCCCCATGAAGTAGACGGGTAGCAGCACGTCGAGGCCGATCGCCTTCGGGTCGCCGATCATCTGGCCGAAGATCGCGCCGATGAGCGTGTTGATGATCCAGGGTATGTAGATGATCAACCCGAAGCCGAGATACCAGGAAAAGCTGATCGGCAGGCCGCGCTCGCCGCGCTTCTCGGTCTCGGCATATTGCGGGTCGACCAGAAGGAAGAACGCGAGGAACTTCTGACCGAAGGTGAAGTGCCGGACATATTTGGCGATCGAGGCCGAATAGAGCACGTGGCGGAAGTTGACGGCAAAGACCGAAAGCACCACCAGCCAGGGCTGGACGTTGTTGCCGAAAAGCTCGATGCCGACCATCTGGCTGGCACCGGCATAGACGGTCGCGCTCATGAACACCGCATCGGCAATGGTAAAGCCGTTGTCGACCGCAAGCGCCCCGAACAGCGCGCCGAAGGGCGATGCCGCCAGCATGATGGGAAAGCCGCCACGGACCCCTTCCCAGAAATCGTCTTTTGTCATGGAAACCTCCGCCGGCCGAGACGAACGAGTGCGCCGTGCGGCCGGTGCCGGACTGATAGGCGCTTGCGCCCCCGGCAACAATTCAAATGCGCTGATACATTGATTGAATTTTATGATGCCTTGCCCGAACAAGGCTTGAACAAAATGCGCACCGATCAAGAAACCGGTGCGCAGAATATCAAGATCTTGGATGCCTTGGGCGCAACCGCGTCTTATTTCTTGACCTGGAACGTGTGCTCGATACCCGGGAAGGTCCGCGCCTTCACCTCGGCCGCATAGTCCTCGGCTGCCTTGGAGATTGCCGGGGCAAGCTCGGCGAAGTGCTTGACGAAGCGCGGCTTGAAGTCGTTGAAGAGACCGAGCATGTCGTCAGAGACGAGGATCTGGCCGTCACAGGCGGGCGATGCGCCGATGCCGATGGTCGGCGAGCGCAACTCGGCCGTGATCTCGCGGGCGACCGGCTCGACCGTGCCCTCGATCACGATGCCAAAAGCACCGGCATCGTCGATCGCCTTGGCGTCGCGGCGGATCTTTGCCACTTCCTTGTCGTTGCGGCCGACCGACCGGTAGCCGCCTGTCGTGTTGACGAGCTGCGGCATCAGGCCGACATGGCCGAGCACCGGGATACCGCGGTTGACGAGGAACTCGACCGTCTCGGCCATTTCCGCCCCGCCTTCGAGCTTCACCGCGCTGCAGCCGGTTTCCTTCAGGATACGCGCCGCACTGCGGTACGCCTGCTCCTTCGATTCCTGGTAGGAACCGAAGGGCATGTCGATGACCACGCAGGCCTGCTGCGAGCCGCGCATGACCGCCTGGCCGTGGGCGATCATCATTTCGAGCGTCACCCCGACGGTCGTATCAAGACCGTAGAGCACCATGCCGACGGAATCGCCGACCAGCAGGAAATCCACATGCGGATCGAGCAGCCTTGCGATCGGCGTCGTATAGGCCGTCAGGCTGACGATCGGGCGCTCGCCCTTCAGCGCTTCGATATTGGCGGGGCTGAGCCGGCGCTTCTGGGACTGCACGCTCATGTCAGGCAACCTTTTTGAATGACGCGGATTTCGGGGCGATCACGCGGTTGTCGAGCAGCTTCGTCGTGCCGAAGCGGACGAAGAGAAGCAGCAGCACCGGCCGGTCGCCGATCGTCTCGATCGTCTCCAGCGTCTCCGGATCGCGTACGGCCACGACTTCGGGCCTGGCCAGCGGCTCGCTCGAAAGAAATTCGGTGACGGCCTTTTCAAGCGTCGTCACGTCGCTGACGCCGGAGGCGACAAAACGCGCCGCTTCATCCAGCGCCTTCGGCACGATCGCCGCGGCGCGGCGCTCGTCTGCCGTCAGGTAGACATTGCGCGACGAACAGGCGAGCCCGTCGGCCTCGCGCACCGTCGGTACGCCGATGACAGTGACCGGCTGGGCGAGATCGTCGACCATGCGGCGGATGATCTGTAACTGCTGGAAATCCTTCTCGCCGAAATAGGCGCGGTCCGGCTGGACGATGTTGAAGAGCTTGGTGACGACGGTGGCAACGCCGGCGAAATGACCGGGGCGCACGGAGCCCTCGAGCTCGCTGCCAAGCGTCGGCACGTCGACCACCGTTTCCATCGGTCGCGGATACATGTCGGCAACACCGGGGGCAAAGAGATAGTCGACATTGCCCTCTTCGAGCATCGCCTGGTCGCGGGCGAGATCGCGCGGATATTTGGAAAGATCCTCGTTGGCGCCGAACTGCAGCGGATTGACGAAGATGCTGGCAACGACGATGTCGTTTTCCTCGCGGGCCCGGCGCATCAACTCCATATGGCCGACATGCAGGTAGCCCATGGTCGGCACGAAGCCGACCGTCTTGGCGGCGCGTCTATGCTCGGCAAGCGCTGCACGCAGCTCGGCGATGGTGGTGAACGTCTTCATCTCCGGACCCTCCAATCCGCGCCGGCGCCCTGACCTTTGGGGTGCTGGCGCGCTACCTTCGGAGATGGCCGCGACCTGCTCCGCGAAAAGGCATTTGCATAAAATTCGGCTGCAATCCTCTATCTTGTGCAGCGCAAAAAAACAATCGGATTGATGACAGCTTCGTGACGCTCAGCCGCGCTTGACTTCCACCGGCAGCCTGTCACGGTTGGCCATCGATGCCACCTGCAACCCACGCTGGAGAGCGAGATGAAACCCTGCCTGCGCCTTCTCGGCATTCTTCTTCCGACGCTTGCCTTGGCCGGTGCGGCCGAAGCCAAGATCCCGCTCGTCAACGCCACCTGCCCCGGCAAGATCGATGTTCACGCCGATGAGGGCGGCCCGATCTACATCAACGGCAAGGAAGCCAAGCTGAAGGTGTTCAACGAGAACTATTACGAGGCCAAGGGCGCCGGCGTCACCATCTCTCTCAGCATCAATCCCGATGGAACGTCCAGCGTCTCCTACACCGGCAAGGGCGGGGCCAATGGGGTCTGCACTGTGAAATAGTTGGCTGCACTCGAAGTAACTTCGGAGTTATCCAAAGTCCTCATGGGGCGCGAAAGGCGCCTCACTCTCCCCTCATCCTCGCCCTCGTGGCGGTGATCCAGCGACCCGACGTCCGTCGGGTCAAAGGACGACTAGCCCAAGGACTTGGGCTTCTGGATTCCTGTGACAAGCACAGGAATGAGGGAGGATTTCAAGGCCGAATTCTCTCCGCGACTTACGCCGAGAGCGCGATGCCCCCTTCAGCAAGCGACGCCGATCACTTGCGCGCCTCGCCGCCTACTTCCCGACCCGCTGCTGCAGATGCTGCGGATAGCGGGCACCCCGCACCTCGACGGCGGAGAGCGCCGTCTGGATCTCGCCAAGCTCCGCGGCCGTGAGCGTGACACCGGCCGCCCCCAGATTTTCTTCCAGCCGGTGCCGCTTCGTCGTGCCGGGGATCGGCACGATCCACGGCTTCTGCGCCAGGAGCCACGAAAGCGCGATCTGCGCCTTGGTCACACCCTTGGCCTCGGCAATGGCGCCGAGCAGATCGACCAACGCCTGGTTGGCGCGCCGCGCCTCGGGCGAGAACCGCGGCACGATCATGCGGAAATCGCTTTTGTCGAAGGTCGTGTTCTCGTTGATCGCGCCCGTCAGGAACCCCTTGCCGAGCGGGCTGAAGGGCACGAAGCCGATGCCGAGCTCCTCGAGCAGCGGCAGGATCTCGGTCTCCGGCTCGCGCCACCAGAGCGAATACTCGCTCTGCAGCGCCGTGACCGGCTGCACCGCATGTGCGCGGCGGATCGAGGCGGCGCCCGCCTCCGACATCCCGAAATGGCCGACCTTGCCCGCGGCGATCAGGTCCTTCACCGCGCCGGCGACATCCTCGATCGGCACGTTCGGATCGACGCGGTGCTGGTAGAAGAGATCGATCCGATCCGTCCGCAGCCGCTTCAGCGCCGTTTCGGCCACCTGCCGAATACGCTCCGGCCGGCTGTCCAAACCCTGAGTGACATCGCCGTTGAGGAAGCCGAACTTGGTGGCGATCACCACTTCATCGCGGATCGGCGCCAGCGCCTCGCCGACCAGGTCCTCGTTGCCCGTATAGGCCTCGGCGCTGTCGAAGAAGGTCACGCCGAGCTCATGCGCCGTGCGGATGAGCTTGATCGCGTCCGTGCGCTCCGTTGCCGGGCCATAGCCGTAGCTGAGGCCCATGCAGCCGAAGCCGATAGCCGAGACTTCGAGATTACTCTTTCCAAGTTTGCGTTTCTGCATTGTCATTCTCCTTGATCAGGCCGCGAAGTCGAAGGACTTCGAGCGGCAAGTCTGGCAGGCTACTTCGCCTCCGCGCCGTATTCGGTGTCGGTCACCTTCGCCATCCAGTCGACCGCCTTGCCGTCGAGGGACTCCTGGATGGCGATATGGGTCATGGCGGTCGTCGGCGCGGCCCCGTGCCAGTGTTTTTCGCCCGGCTCGAACCAGATGACGTCGCCCGGCCGGATGATTTCGACCGGCCCACCCGCCCGTTGGACGCGGCCAAGTCCGGAAACGACGATTAGCACCTGTCCGAGCGGATGCGTGTGCCAGGCCGTGCGGGCGCCGGGCTCGAAAGTGACGGTATTGCCGGCAGCGCGCGCCGGTTCGCGCACCGGAAACAGCGGGTCGATGCGAACCGTGCCGCTAAACCAGTCTTCCGGCCCCTTGGCCGAGGGTTGCGAACCGCTTCTCCTGATGTCCATGACGTCTTCTCCTTGGCAGACCCGGGCGATCCGCCGGCTGTCTTGCTGCTCTGCACAATTTAGTCGTGGCTGGCGCCAGCGATTAGATGGTATAAACGGCATGGACCTATGAGAGGTGTTCATGAATGCTGCGCGAAAACATCAACGACCTCATCGCCTTCTCGGCTGTGGCGCGCGAGCGCAGCTTCACGCGAGCCGCGGCTCAACTCGGCGTTTCCCAATCAGCGCTCAGCCACGCGATGCGGGCGCTTGAGGCACGGCTTGGCGTGCGCTTGCTTACCCGCACCACTCGCAGCGTCTCGCCGACGGAAGCCGGCGAACGGCTGCTTGCCACCCTCGTCCCGCATCTGGAGCAACTGGAAACGGAACTGACAGCGCTCAGCGACATCCGGGACAAGCCGGCAGGCACGGTGCGTTTCACCACCGCCGAGCACGCGGCCGAAACCGTGCTCTGGCCGAAGCTCGAAAAGCTCCTTCCCGACTATCCCGAAATCAAGGTCGAGATAACAATCGACTATGGCCTCACTGACATCGTGGCCGAGCGCTATGACGCCGGCGTTCGCCTCGGCGAACAGGTGGCCAAGGACATGATCGCCGTGCGCATCGGTCCGGACATGCGCATGGCCGTGGTCGGCGCGCCCGCATATTTCGAGAAACACCCGAAGCCCGTCGTCCCGCAGGACCTGACCCAGCACCGCTGCATCAACCTGAGGCTACCCACCTATGGCGGCATCTATGCCTGGGAGTTCGAAAAGGACGGCCGCGAGCTGAAGGTCCGGGTCGACGGACAACTGGTCTTCAGCCGGCTCGCCCACCGGCTGACCGCCTGCCTCGCCGGCTTCGGCCTCGCCTTCGCGCCCGAAGAATCGGTGCTTACCCACATCGCCGAGGGTCGGCTGATCCGGGTACTTGAAGACTGGTGCGATCCGTTCCCCGGCTACCATCTCTACTACCCCAGCCGCCGCCAGTCTTCGCCGGCTTTTGCGGTGCTGGTGGAGGCGTTGCGGTATCGGGGGTAATCGCGACAGACCGGCTTCTCGGCGCGACCAGAAATTGCTGTTGAAAACCTTTGCATGCACCCCACATCTCCCAGGCTCAAAAAAAAAATCTTTGAGCCGCTGTCGGGATCGTCGACCGGCATTCGTCCTTAGGGCAACTCCAGGAAAAGTGCGACGCGGTTTTCCGTCGGGAGTTGCGCCAATCAAAGAGTTGGATCGCTCCGCGGTTTCGTCGAAACTACGAAGTGATCAGATCCGTAAAACACAAAATCCATTCCAAGGAGCATTTCATGCGCATGATTTTCGTAAACCTGCCGGTCAAGGATCTCAAGGCGTCGCGCGCGTTCTTCGCCGCCCTCGGCTTCACCTTCAACGAGCAGTTCTCCGATGAGACCGCCGCCTGCACGGTGATCTCGGACAATATTTTCGTCATGCTTCTGACCGAGCCGAAGTTCCGCGACTTCATCACCGGCGAAATCAGCGACGCCAGGAAGGGCACAGAAGTCATCACCGCCCTTTCCGCTTCCAGCCGCGCCGAAGTCGACGACATGCTCGCCAAGGCGCTCGCCGCCGGCGCCAAGCCGTGGAAGCCGGCGCTCGACTACGGATTCATGTACGGCATCTCCTTCCAGGACCTCGACGGTCACGTCTGGGAATTCATGTGGATGGACCAGGAAGCAGCCCAGCAGCAGGGCTGATTTTCCAAGACAACGCCACCAGCCCAGCGCCCGCCGCCGAAAGCGGCGGGCGTTTTTGTGTGATCGAATGATCGCAGTGCCGGCCGAAGCATGCGACTGGCCCCGATTTGAGAAGAAAGCGTCCAGAAAACCCGATAGTGGGGAGCGCAGACGAATGGCGCGCGAGGCACAGCTTCGCTCGCAAGCATGCAGGAATGAGGTATCCCATGTCCACGAAGGTCGAAGCCAAGCACTGGTCCAAGGTCGAGCTCTTGCACGAGACCGTGCGCAACCCGAACATTCACGTGCGTGGCACCAACAGCTACTACAGCAACGCCTGGACCGGTTCCTTCGAGGACAGTGTAGTTCGCTACCTCTATGGCGACGACTACAGCCTCAAGGCCTGGGAGCCGCAATGGCCGATCGACCAGTTGCGGATCGGCGACTATGTCGCGATCGGCGCCGAGGCGGTGATCCTCATGGGCGGCAACCACACCCATCGCACCGATTGGGTGAGCCTCTATCCCTTCGTCGACGTGATCGGCGAAGCCTATGTCGGCAAGGGCGACACCATTATCGGCGACGGCGCCTGGATAGGCATGCGCGCCATGATCATGCCGGGTGTCACTCTTGGTGAAGGCGCCGTCGTCGCGTCGGGCGCCATCGTGACGAAGGACGTTGCACCCTACACCATCGTTGCGGGGAACCCTGCCCGCCCCGTGCGCCAGCGTTTCCCCGCGGCCGACGTCGAGACGCTGCTTGCGCTCGGCATCTACCGTTGGGAACGGGCAAAGTTCGACGAACTGCGCCCCTTCATCTGCGCCGACGATATCGCCGCTCTGAAAGCCGCGTCCGAAGATTACGATAGCCGGCAGGCGTAACCACGCAGGCTGATCACGCCCGATCGGCGGGGATCACCCGCCGATCAGCGCCAGCCACTCGTCCTCGTCCATGGTCTCAACGCCCAGCTCGCGGGCCTTGTCGAGCTTCGATCCGGCGCCGGGACCGGCAACGACGATATCCGTCTTCTTCGACACGGAACCCGCCACCTTTGCCCCGAGGCTTTCAGCCTTGGCCTTGGCTTCGTCACGGGTCATCTTTTCGAGCGAACCGGTGAAGACGACGGTCTTGCCGGCGACCGGGCTGTTGCTCGCAACCGGCGCTTCCGCCGCCTCCGGCGTCACCTCGGACAGCAGCCGGGTGACCACTTCCAGATTGCGCGGCTCCTTGTAGAATTCGACGATGGCGCGGGCGACGACCTCGCCGATGCCGTCGATGCTGTTGAGCTCGTTCCAGGCGTCGCCGGTAAACGTCGAAGCCTCGCTCATCGCCTCGCCGAAATGCGCGTAATTGCCATAGGAGCGCGCCAACAGCTTCGCCGTCGTTTCGCCGACATGGCGGATGCCGAGTGCGTAGATGAAGCGGTGCAGTGCTATCGAGCGGCGCGTGTTGATCGCCTCATAAAGCTTGCGCACGCTGACGCGGCCGAAACCGTCGATGTTTTCGAGCTTGGTAAGCGACGCCTCCTGGCGCTTTTCCAGCGTGAAGATATCGGGCGCCGTGCGGATCGAGAGCGTCGGGTCTTCGCTTTCGAAGAAGAACTCGATCTGCTTCGAGCCGAGTCCCTCGATGTCATAGGCATTGCGCGAGACGAAGTGCTTCAGGTGCTCGACCGCCTGCGCCCGGCAGACGAAGCCGCCGGTGCAGCGGCGCACCGCATCCACCTTGCCGGTCTTCTCGTTGATGTCGCGCACCGCATGGCTGCCGCAGACCGGGCATGTGGTCGGGAAACGATAGGGCTCGGAGCCTTCCTTGCGCTCGTCCATGACAACATCGACGATCTGCGGGATGACGTCGCCGGCGCGCTGCACGATCACCATGTCGCCGAGGCGGATGTCGCGGCCCTCGCGGATCGGCTCGCCCGAATTGCCGAGGCCCTTGATGTAGTCCTCGTTGTGCAGCGTCGCATTGGTGACGACGACGCCGCCGACGGTGATCGGCTCGAGCCTTGCCACCGGCGTCAGCGCGCCGGTGCGGCCCACCTGGATGTCGATCGCCGTCAGCCGGGTGAAGGCCTGCTCGGCCGGGAACTTGTGCGCCGTCGCCCAGCGCGGCGAGCGCGAGCGGAAGCCGAGGCGCGCCTGCAGGTCGAGCCGGTCGACCTTGTAGACGACACCGTCGATATCGTAGTCGAGGTCCGGCCGCTCGCGCTCGATGTGGTGGTAGTGCTCGAGCAGCGCATCGGCCGAGGGGAGCCGTTGCATCAGCGGGTTGACCGGGAAGCCCCAGCTCTTGAACACCTCGACCATGCCCATCTGGGTATCGGCAGGCATCTCCGACATTTCACCCCAGGCATAGGCGAAGAAGCGCAGCTTGCGGCTGGCCGTCACCTTGGCGTCGAGCTGGCGCAGCGACCCGGAAGCGGTGTTGCGCGGGTTGACGTAGAGCGGCTTGCCCTGCGCCGCCATCTCCGCGTTGAGTGCTGCAAAGTCCGACTTCGCCATGTAGATTTCGCCGCGCACCTCGACGATGTCAGGGGCGCCGGAAGGCAGCGTCTGCGGGATCATGCCGATGGTGCGGATATTGGCGGTGACGTTCTCGCCGGTCGTGCCGTCGCCGCGCGTTGCCGCCGTCACCAGCCGGCGGTTTTCGTAGCGCAGCGACATGGAGAGCCCGTCGATCTTAGGCTCGGCGGTAAAGGCGATCGAATTATCAGGCAGCTGCCCGAGGAAACGATAGATCGAAGCGACGAAGTCCCGCGCATCCTCGTCGGAAAACGTGTTGTCCAGCGACAGCATCGGCCGGGCGTGCACGACCGGCTGGAAGGTGACGGACGGTGCTGCCCCGACCTTCTTCGACGGGCTGTCCTCGCGGACGAGTGCCGGAAAGTGCTGCTCGATCGCGTCGTTGCGCCGCTTCAGCGCGTCATAGTCCGCGTCCGAGATCTCCGGCGCGTCCTGGCCATGATAAAGCGCGTCGTGGCGCGCCAGTTCGGCGGCGAGAAAGGCAAGCTCTTCGGCCGCTTCCGTTTCGTTGAGATTCTCGACGGGTTTCAATTCTTGGGACATACGCGACAACTCCGGATTCGGTACCGTTTTGTAGAGCAACCGCTGGGAAAGAAAAGACCGTCCGGCGTCGTCGGCTCACGCGCCCGTGGCATTGGCGATATCAGGCGTGAGGCCGGCAAGCGGCCTGACATCCAGCTCGCACAAGCGTTCGTAGCGCTTCTGGTAGCGGGCGCGGATGGCCTCCAGGTCCCGCCTGTGGACGCCACGCCTGCAGTAGATCCATTTTCCTTCCGCCTGGCCGCGCATCACCCGGCTTACCGGCTGCAGGCCGAACATCTTCAGGATCGCAGCACCGCCCTTGTCCCAGCCGATACTGTAGATGTCGATGCCATCGGGCGGGAACCTGTGGTGTTCGAGGATCGCCGAAACCGTCGCCCAGACGAGAATGCCGTTCTGCCGGCGGCGCTCGGCACGCATGGAATCGAGGAGAAAGCTGAGATTGAGGATGGTCGCGAGATAGACGACCTTCGCCTTTCGCGCCTGCGGATGGGCAAGCAGTCCGCTCGCCAGCAGATTGTCGAAGGCATAATGCCCCTGCAGGAACAGTTTGAAGTGGTTCTTCTCGAAGGCGTAGTAGTCGATGAAGCCGAAGATGTTGCCGTCGGGGTCCTGCAGGCAGATCAGGCTGTAGGGGTCGGAATGGAACGCTCTCATATCCTCTTCGGGATCGATCGCGCCGCTGCGAAACACATCCTGTGCCTTGCGGACGACCTCATAGGCGACCGCCGTCGGCGCCGGGACGCGGACAAGATAGGAACGGTCCCCTTGCGCACAGGGCGCCACAAGCGCCAGCGGCGTGGCTTCGTCCGCGTTCGGCGGCTGAGGAGCGGCCTCCTCCTCCGGCATGAACTGCCAGGCGTGTCGTAGCCTTGCGACAAGAGATGCTGCAATCACGGCGATCGCAACGCACGCGAACACCCCGAAGCCGCCCAGTTCCTGGTTCGCTTCCCTTATCGTCAGGATGAGGCCGGCATAGGCGAGCGCGATGAGCAGGATCAGTTCCGGATGCGCACGCATCTGCGCAAACCGGATCTCCAGTCTATGCTGAAGTTTCTCCCACATGCCCGAAGTGCCCCAACCGCAGAGGAAATAGAACACGGGTGCAGCGGCGCAACAATTCAACCAAAAGGCTTAGGAAGCCGAAGGCCGTGGGGTCGGATGAACACTTGAAGACATCGCATCCTTCAGCCGCCAATGTTGGCGGCAGGACGATCTAGCCGTTGCCGGAGAGCAGGCGAGCGGCAGCCGCCCTCGCCTCTTCGGTGATCGAGGCGCCGGCAAGCATGCGGGCGATTTCCTCGGTGCGCGCCTTGTCGTCCATGCGGGCGACACGGGTGGAAATCATCTCGGCCTTTTCGGCCGAAGGCCCCTTGGAGATCAAGAGATGCGTGGCGGCCCGCGCGGCAACCTGCGGCGCGTGGGTGACGGAGAGCACCTGCACCGTGCCGGAAAGCCGCTTCAGCCGCTGGCCGATGGCATCGGCCACCGCACCGCCGACACCGGTGTCGATTTCGTCGAAGACGAGGGTCGGCGCCGAGCCGCGATCGGCCAGCGCCACCTTCAGCGCCAGGAGAAAGCGCGAGAGTTCGCCGCCCGAAGCCACCTTCATGATCGGCCCTGGCCGCGTGCCGGGGTTGGTCTGGACGTGGAACTCGACAAGGTCGATACCGTCGACCGTCGGCTGGGACGGATCGCTTTGCACCTCGACCATGAAGCGCGCACGCTCGAGCTTTAGCGCCGGCAGTTCGGCCATGACAGCGTCGGAAAGGGCGGTCGCCGTATGGCGACGCTTTTCCGACAACGAGCGTGCCGAAGCGTCGAACGCCACCCGCGCCGCGCCGACCTGCGCATCGAGCTGCTTCAGCTTTTCCTCGCCGGCGTCGAGATCGGCAAGATCGGATATCATGCGAACGGCGAGCGCCGGCAGTTCCGTCACCGGAACCGAATATTTGCGGCTGGCGGCGCGCAGTGCGAACAACCGCTCCTCCACCCGCTCCAGTTCCTTCGGATCGAATTCGGTATTGCGCAGCGCCCGTTCCACCGACATCTGCGCATCCGAAAGCTGGTTGAGCGCACCGTCGAGCAGTTCGACCGTTTCTTCGAGCAGGCCCGGCGCTTCCTGGCTCTTGCGCTCGAGACGGCGCACCAGCGAGGCAATCAGCGGAACCGGCGAGGCGTTGCCGTTCAGGAATTCCGAGGCCTCATTGATGTCGCCGGCGATGCGCTCGGCCTTCATCATCCGCGCCCGGTTCTCGGCAAGCTCGTCCTCTTCACCGTCGCGGGGGCTCAGCTTCTCCAGTTCCTCGACCGAAGAGCGCAGATAGTCCGCCTCGCGCGCAGCCGCCTCGACCCGCTCGCGGTGCTTCTTCAGGCCGCGCTCGGCATCCTTCCAGGCGCGATAGAGTTCGCTCACATGCGCCGCCTCGTCGGCGGTGCCGCCAAAGGCGTCGAGAAGCGTGCGGTGCGCGTCGATATCGACGAGCGCGCGGTCGTCGTGTTGTCCGTGGATTTCGACGAGCGTCTGGCCGAGCTGGCGCATCAGCTGGACGCTGATCGGCTGGTCGTTGACATAGGCCTTGGTGCGGCCGTCGGCCGACTGCACGCGGCGGAAGATCAGGTCGCCGTCGTCGTCGATGCCGTTTTCCCTGAGCATCAGCCGGGCCGAATGACCCATGGGCACGTCGAAGACCGCCGTCACCTGCCCCTTGTCGGAGCCGTGGCGGACGAGCGAACCGTCCCCGCGCCCGCCAAGGGCGAGCGACAGACTGTCGAGAAGGATGGACTTGCCGGCCCCGGTTTCACCGGTCAGCACCGAGAGCCCGGCGTCGAAATTGAGATCAAGCCGTTCAATCAGGACGATATCGCGGATCGAGAGCTGGGCCAGCATCCGGGGTCATATCTTCCTTGAAGGGCGCCGATAAATATCAGGCGCCGACGAGTTTCTTGGCGGCACGCGAGATCCAGGAGTTGCCGCTTTCGCGTGGCTCGAGGCCACTCGACTGCAGCAGCTTGAACGAATCGGCGTACCACTGGCTGTCCGGATAATTGTGGCCGAGAACGGCGGCAGCGGTCTGCGCCTCCTGGGTCACGCCCATCGCGAAATAGGCCTCGGTCAGCCGCGCCAGAGCTTCTTCTACCTGGTTGGTGTTCGGATATTGCTCGATGACGACGCGGAAACGCGACACGGCGGCAAGGTATTCCTTGCGCTCCAGATAGTAGCGGCCGACCTGCATTTCCTTGCCGGCCAGCTGGTCGCGGGCAAAGCGGATCTTCGACTTGGCGTCGTCGACATATTCGGATTCCGGGTAGCGGTCGACGACCGCCTGCATGGCCTCGATCGCCTTGAACGCCGGCTTCTGGTCCTGCGTCACCGCCGGGATCTGCTTGGTATAGGCAAGCCCCTGGATGTACTGCGCGTAGGCCGCGTCTTCCGACTGCGGATAGAGATTGAGGTAGCGGCCGGTGGCGTTGATCGCCTCCTGGTATTGACCGTTGCGGTAGGAAACGAAGGCGTTCATGACCAGCGCCTTGCGGGCATATTCCGAGAACGGATGCTGGCGATCGAGCGCTTCGAACTTGCGCGCCGCTTCCGTCGTCTTGCCGGCATTGAGGTTGGCAAGGCCCTGGTTGTAGAGCACTTCCGGCGGATCGGTCTCGGCCGTCAGCTTGGTGATGTCGATATCGGGATCGTTCTGGCAGGCGGTAATCAGGGCGCTGCCGGCAACGGCCGCGACAATGACGGCGGCGATGCGCGCTGACTTTTTCAAATCCACAGAAACTGCAAGAACCATCGGATATTCCCGTTCCACTCTGCGGGCGACCCCGCCAGACATGCGCTTTTAGAGCAAGTTACCTTGAGACCGCAACGTCATGATCGGTGATTCATGCAAATTTGTGGCAGCTCTATCATGAAAATGCCGGCCTTTCGGCCGGCGACTGGAGGAGATGATGACTTTTCTTGTTATGCGGACCAGGGCGCGAAGCCCGGAGCTGCCACTGCAACCATATCGCGCGCGCGGGTGCGCTGGCGCGGGGTCGCAGTTTCGACGACTTCGTAGGCCGTCGGATCGCTGAGCAGTGCCTTCAGCGCGTTGGCGTTCATCTTGTGGCCACCGCGATAGGAACGGTAGCAGCCGAGGAACGGCGCGCCGGCGAGCGACAGGTCGCCAACCGCATCGAGCGTCTTGTGGCGCACGAATTCGTCGGTGTAGCGCAAACCCTCGACGTTGATCACCGTGTTGTCGTCGGAAATGACGACGGAGTTTTCGAGCGACGAGCCGAGCGCAAAGCCGGCCGCCCAGAGGCGTTCGACGTCGCGCATGAAGCCGAAGGTGCGGGCACGCGACAGTTCGCGCTTGAAGACCGAAGGCGTCATGTCGCCCTTCCAGGCCTGGCGGCCGATCAGCGGGCAATCGAAATCGATCTCGACCTCGAAGCGCATACCGTCATAGGGCGTGAACTCCGACCAGGAGGCGCCCGATTCGATGCGCACCGGCTTGACGATGCGGATATAGCGGCGCTTGACCGCAAGGGCGAGCACGCCAACATGCTCGATCGCGTCGATGAAGGGTTCGGAGCTGCCGTCCATGATCGGCATTTCGGCGCCGTGCACCTCGACCGTGAGGTTGTCGAGGCCGAGCGCGTAGATCGCAGCCATCACATGTTCGATCGTGGCGATCGAGGTGGCCGGCGACATGCCGAGAACGGTGCAGAGATCGGTGTTGCCGACCTGCGAGGAAACCGCCTTGTATTCGCTGATCCGGCCGTTGGAGAGAACGCGCTGGAAAACGATGCCCGCATCGGCTTCGGCCGGATGGAAGGTGATGGACACTTCAGCACCGGAGTGAACACCAATTCCCTTGAGCGTTATCGGGCTTGCAATCGTCGTCTGAAACCCGAGCAATTCGATTCCCATTCTCGTCACTTTCAATACCTGTGGCCGATGGCCAAAACCTGCTGGCGACGCATGCTGGCGACGCAGCGTTATCAAGGGCGCAAGCAAGGCGCCCGAGAGTCTCGACACAAAGGTCGATCCTCTGCGTTTCGAACAGACAGCGCTTGATCGAATCGCATGCGTCCCCAATTCCGAGTCTGAAAATAAGAGTTTGGAGGCACCATTCCAAATCACTGTTCGTTTCGCTTTGTTACGCATTTGCGACGGTCGGCGACATGGAATCAAATAACTGAAATGATGAAGAAAATGCAAAAATGCCCGGGCAGTCGCCCGGGCATTCGGCAAGGTGAAGGAACGGGCCTTCTAATCAGTTCGATTGACGGCGCAGGAACGCCGGGATTTCGAGCTGATCATCTTCTTGCGGGCGCGCTGCCTGCGGCGAAGCGCGACCGTGATCGTCAAGCTGGCCGCGACGCGGCGCATAGAGGCTCGCTTCCGGCGAGAGCGGCCGGCGCTGCTGCGAGGCAGCGGTCGGGGCGGAAGCCGTCATGTCGGCGGCCGCCGGGGTCTGTTCGCGGTCACGCAGGCCAAGCGAGCTGGTGATGCGGTTCAAGAGGCCCATCGGGCCGCGCTCTTCGGCGATCGGCGCTGCCGGCTGTGCGCGGCGGTCCATCTCGGCCTTTACGACAGGCGGAAAGTCTTCGACCTTCGGCATGCGAACCTGTTCCGGCTGCTGGCGCATGACCGGAGCGACGGGCTCCTGGCGCATCACCGGCTGCGGCTGCGGCTGAACCGGCTGCATCTGCGGCTGCGGCTGGCGCATGACCGGAGCGGCCTCTACCGGTGCTGCACCGGCGAAAAGCTTGCTCTGGGGGCGAAAGTTTTCCTCATGCGCCGGCTGAACGTGAGCCGGAGCCTGGGCCTGTACCTGGGCAGCGCGAGTAGCGATGTCGAGCTCACGCTCCATTTCGGCTTCGCGGATGGCAGCCGCGATATGATCGGCAGTTGCCTGCGGCTGCATCGGCTGCTGGACCGGCTGGGCAATCGGCTGCTGCATCACCGGCTGGTGAACCGGGGCCGGCTGGTGCTGGGCAACCGGCTGCGGCTGCTGGGCCGGAATGGCGGCGGACGGACGGACGACCGGCTTTGCTGCTACCGGACGAAAGTCGGCGGAACGGCCCGCCACCTCCGCGGCCGTGCGGTCGATGCCGGTGGCGACGACCGAGACGCGGATGAGGCCTTCGAGATCTTCGTCGAAGGTCGCGCCGAGGATGATGTTGGCATCCGGGTCGACTTCTTCGCGAATACGGGTTGCAGCTTCGTCGAGTTCGAACAGCGTCAGGTCACGGCCGCCTGTGATCGAGATCAGCAGGCCCTGGGCGCCCTTCATCGACGTTTCGTCGAGCAGCGGGTTGGCGATTGCGGCTTCGGCTGCGGCC
This sequence comes from Ensifer adhaerens, assembly GCF_002007205.1. Lineage (GTDB taxonomy): Bacteria > Pseudomonadota > Alphaproteobacteria > Rhizobiales > Rhizobiaceae > Ensifer > Ensifer adhaerens_D. Next base: position 194,251 of record NZ_LAZS01000005.1, on the reverse strand, counting down.
AGTGCGCGGCCTTCGCCCGAAGCTTCGCCGGTGCCCATCATGGCGCGGCCCATCTCGCGCATCACCGAACGGACGTCGGCGAAGTCGAGGTTGATGAGGCCTTCCTTGACCATGAGGTCGGTGATGCAGGCAACGCCCGAATAGAGAACCTGGTCGGCCATCGCAAACGCGTCCGCAAAGGTCGTGCGGTCGTTGGCAATACGGAAGAGGTTCTGGTTGGGGATGACGATCAGGGTGTCGACCGACTTCTGCAGTTCGGCGATGCCCTGGTCGGCGAGCCGCATGCGGCGCGCGCCTTCGAAATGGAACGGCTTGGTGACGACGCCGACGGTCAGGATGCCCTTGTTGCGGGCGGCCTGCGCGACGATCGGCGCTGCACCGGTGCCGGTGCCGCCGCCCATGCCGGCGGTGACGAAGCACATGTGGGTGCCGTTCAGGTGATCGATGATCTCATCGATGCACTCTTCGGCGGCCGCGCGGCCGACTTCCGGCTGCGAACCGGCGCCGAGACCTTCGGTGACGGCAACACCCATCTGGATGATGCGCTCGGCCTTGGTCATGGTCAGCGCCTGGGCATCCGTGTTGGCGACGACGAAATCGACGCCCTGGAGGCCTGCGGTGATCATGTTGTTGACGGCATTGCCGCCGCCGCCACCCACGCCAAAGACGGTGATGCGGGGCTTCAGCTCCGTGATATCCGGCTTCTGCAAGTTGATAGTCATAGTCCCGTTCCTTCTGTTTTCTGGCCGCCTTGCCGAGCCGGCCAAATCTTTCAAAGTTTGTCTTCACCCGGCCCCGTCCCTGTCGGAGCCGGACACGCTACTCAAAAGCTCTCTTTCAGCCACTGGCCCATGCGGGCGATGCGGCCATTGCCGGCGCCGAGCGCCGAGAACATGCCGCCGTGGGAGGCATGGGTCTCGAGGTCGGCGACCTGCGGATAGATCATCAGGCCGACCGCCGTGGAGAAGGCCGGGCCCTTGGCAGCCGCCGGCAGCCCGGAAACTCCGAGCGGACGGCCGATGCGAACATTGCGGGCGAGGATGCGGCGCGCCGCTTCCGGCAGGCCAGTCAGCTGGCTGGCGCCGCCCGTCAGAACGATGCGCTTGCCGACGATCGGGCTGAAGCCCGAGCGCTGGATGCGATCGCGGATAAGTTCCAGCGTCTCTTCGATGCGGGCGCGCACGATGCGCGACACAAGTGCGCGCGGCACATGCGTCGGCTGATCGCGGTCGTCCTCGCCGATCGGCGGAACCGAAACGATGTCACGCTCGTCGGCGCTGTTGGGCAGAGCCGAGCCGTGCACGACCTTCAGCCGTTCGGCATCCTCGATGCGGGTCGAAAGACCGCGCGCCAGATCCGTCGTCACGTGATGGCCGCCGAGGCTGACAGCGTCTGCGTGAACCAGCTTGCCTTCGGCAAAGACCGAGATCGTCGTCGTGCCGCCACCCATGTCGATCGCCGCACAGCCGAGTTCGACCTCGTCGTCGACGAGCGCAGCAAGACCGCTGGCATAGGGGGTCGCAACCATGCCCTCGACCGAGAGGTGGGCGCGGTTGACGCAGAGTTCGAGGTTCTTGAGCGCTGCCCGTTCGGCCGTCAGCACATGCATGTCGACGCCGAGAACGTCGCCGTACATGGCGAGCGGATCGCGGATGCCGCGTTCGCCGTCGAGCGAGAAGCCCGTCGGCAGCGAGTGCAGGATGGCGCGGTCTGAGCGCAGCGACTGCTGGCCGGCAGCGGCGAGAACCTTGCGCAGATCGTTGGCGTCGACTTCCTGGCCGCCGAGATCGATCGTCGCGGTATAGACGTCGCTCTGCAGCCGGCCGGCCGAAACGTTGACGATCAGGCTGTCGATGGTGAGGCCGGCCATGCGCTCGGCCGCATCGACCGCGAGCCTGACGACGCTTTCGACCGCATCGAGGTCGGCGACGACGCCGTTCTTGACGCCGCGGGACTTCTGGTGGCCGATGCCGATGATTTCGACGCTATGCGTACGGTTGGGCAGGATCTGGCTTTCGGCGCGCGGCGTCAGCCGGCCGATCATGCAGACCACCTTGGTCGAACCGATATCCAGCACCGAGACGACATGAGACCGCTTCGAGGAAAGCGGCTTCAGGCGCGGCAGGCCAAAGCTGGAGGAACCGAACAGACTCATATGCGGCCTTCTTTCTTCTTTTCGGTCTCCTGCGCCTTCAGCATCTTGTCCCTCGCCTTCAAGGCAACTTCGCGCCGGGTCACTGCGTCCGGCGTCAACTGAACTGTGGTTCTGTCTTCGAGCCTCAGATCCACGGCAGCGATATCGCGCTCGAGGAGCTGGTGCTGGCTTTCCATGTCGGAGAGCACCTTCATCGCCCGAGCGACGTCGTGCTCCGGCAGCTTGACGACGATGCCGTTGTCGAGGCGCAGGTCCCAGCGGCGACCGGCCACACGGACGAAGGCCTTTACCCGCGAGCGGATCTCCGGCCAGCGGGAGAACTCGTCGTAGAAATCGGCAGCAGCCGTTTCGGCATCACGGCCGACGAAGAGCGGCAGCGCGGCGAACTTGTTGTCGCGCAAGGGCGCGATCACGCTGCCGCTGCGCTCGATCAGAGAAAGGTCCGAGCCGTGCTGCCAGATCCCGAAGGCCTTGCGTTCGGTTAGGCTGACTTCGATCGTACCGGGATAGACCTTGCGGACGGTCACGCCCTGAACCCAGGGCATTTCCGCAATCAGCTTGCGCGCCTCGGCGATATCGAGCGCCACCAGCGACGTCGTGCCGTCGAGGCCGAGCTGCTGGAGGATATCGATCTCCGAAGTCTGGTCGTTGCCCGAGACCTTGACGTCCTCGATCGCAAAGCCAGCGGCCGTGGTCGAGGCTTGCGCGAAGTTCTGCGTATGGCCGCCGAGCGACATGCCGTAGAAACCGGTCGCCGCGAAGAAGGCGAGCGCCGAGATCGCGCCCGTATAGGCTGGAAAGCGAACGCGGCCGGCGCCGAGGCTGACGAAGAAGCGTACGACGCGACGAAGCGGACGCGGCAACACGCGCGCACCGTCCACATCGACGGCAGCGGCGCCATCGAGGTGACGAACCCTCTTGCCCCTTTTGCCCCTCAACGCAAACACGACGCGTCCTCCACCATCCAACTCAAAAACTCACCGAAGCTGTAGCCGGCATGCGCGGCCATCTCGGGCACCAGGGAGGTCGGAGTCATGCCGGGCTGGGTATTGATCTCCAGCCAGATCAGCTCGCCCCCTGCGGAGGAACTGTCATCGAAACGAAAGTCGGATCGGCTGACGCCCCGGCAACCGATTGCCTGATGCGCCTTCAGAGCGAGTGTTTGTATTTTTTGGTAAATATTTGGTGAAATCTGTGCCGGAATGACGTGGCGCGAACCACCTTTTACGTATTTGGAATCATAATCGTAGAAGGCGTGGCCCTGCGGGATGATTTCCGTGACGCCAAGCGCCGTGTCGCCCATGACACCACAGGTCAGTTCGCGGCCAGCGACATAGCGCTCCACCATGATTCGGTCGCCGTAACGCCATTCGCTCGAGGTCACCACCTGCGGCGGATGCGACTGATCTTCCTTGACGATGACGACACCGAAGCTGGAGCCTTCGGAAACTGGCTTGACGACGTAGGGCGGCTTCATCGGATGCTTCGGACCGAAGGCATGGCGATCCATGACCTGGGCATCCGCGACCGGAATACCCGAGGCGGCAGCAACATGCTTGGCCTGCGCCTTGTCCATGGCGAGCGCCGAAGCAAGCACGCCGGAATGGGTGTAGGGGATCTCAAGATATTCGAGGATGCCCTGGATCGTGCCGTCCTCGCCGAACGGCCCGTGAAGGGCATTGAAGGCGACGTCGGGACGCAGCGCGGCCAGCGTCTCGGCAACGTTGCGATCGACGTCGATCCGGGTGACGCGATAGCCGGCAGCTTCAAGGGCATCCGCACAGGCAGCCCCGGACGACAGGCTAACCGGTCGCTCCGAAGAAAATCCGCCCATCAGGACAGCCACATGCTTGCCGTTCATTCAAACCCCCAGACAATACGCCACTATCGCAAGGTTTCCTTGCGTCTGGCTGGCTCCCGCCCTCGCGAGTCACCTGTGCCATTGGGTCACTAGAACGTCATTAAGGTTAACGAACCGTTTACTTTCGTTAACCCCGGTCAGGAAATGAAACGCCGCTTGCGGGCACAAGCGCATGTGGAACAAGGCATTTTAGCGAGAGATCAAAGGGTTGCGCAGCAGTCTTGAATCTAATGCATAAACAGAAGAAAAAATGAAAAAACCCGCCGCATCCAGGGCGGCGGGTCCATGCGGGACGGCATCCGAACCTGGATCAGTCGTCGTCGCCGACGATCTTCCAGACGATTCCGGCAATCGCCGCGCCGACGATCGGCGCCACCCAGAACAGCCACAATTGCGAAAGCGCCCAGTCGCCGACGAAGAGCGCCTGCCCCGTCGAACGGGCTGGATTGACCGACGTGTTCGTCACCGGGATCGAGACCAGATGGATCAGGGTCAGCGCTAGGCCGATGGCGATCGGCGCGAAGCCGGCGGGCACGCGACCATGGGTGGAGCCGAGAATGATGAACAGGAAGAAGGCGGTCAGCACCACCTCGGCAACCAGTGCCGCGGTCAGCGAGTAGCCGCCCGGCGAATGCTCGCCGTAACCGTTGGCGGCAAAACCACCGAGCTGGAAATCGGCCTTCCCGCTGGCAATCAGATAGAGTACCGCCGCCGCGGCGATGGCACCCAGCACCTGGGCGATGACATAGCCGACCAGTTTGTGCGCCGGGAACTTGCCGGCAACCAGCAGCCCCACCGAGACCGCCGGATTGAAATGCCCACCAGAAATGCCGCCGACGGCATAGGCCATGGTGAGCACGGTCAGACCGAAAGCAAAGGAGACGCCGAGATAGCCAATACCGACCTCAGGCAGGCCAGCCGCCAGCACGGCGCTGCCGCAACCACCGAAAACGAGCCAGAATGTACCGAGAAATTCCGCTGAAAGCCTTTTGAACATGCATTCGCTCCTGAAAAACGAAGCCGATCGCTTCGGTTGCAGAGAGTTCGCCACAATTTGATTCCCGTCAATCCAGGTTGTCCAGACACGCGCCGCTCCCGCAAAACGTGAAAATCTGCCTACGGCAAAGCAGTTGAGGCGCAAGCGAAAAGGCCGTCCCGCGCCGCTGCCCCAGGGTGGAGCGCCGACAGAATAATGCTGCGCATGACGCCGATATCGTTCGCACTTCTTACGATATCAGGGTTTCGTCATGCCGAAACTTGCGTTAAGACGCCCGCACCCGCCTCCCAAGACGGTCTTACAATCCATAGGAACAATGATAATGACAGACGCGACAACCTCCCTGTCGCCGAAGGACAATGCGTCAAAGCACGCGGCAGTGAACTCCCCTGCCCGGGTCCTGTTCGCAAGCCTCGTCGGCACGACCATCGAATTCTTCGACTTCTACGTTTACGCCACCGCCGCGGTGCTGGTGTTCCCGCACCTGTTCTTCCCGGGCTCGGACCCGACCTCGGCAATGCTGCAATCCTTCGCGACCTTCTCGATCGCTTTTTTCGCCCGCCCCTTCGGCGCCGTGATCTTCGGCCATTTCGGCGACAAGGTCGGCCGCAAGGCGACGCTGGTCGCAGCGCTGATGACCATGGGCATCTCCACCGTCGTCATCGGTCTTCTGCCGACCTATGCGACCATCGGCGTCGCCGCCCCGCTGCTGCTCGCGCTTTGCCGTTTCGGCCAGGGCCTTGGCCTCGGCGGCGAATGGGGCGGCGCAGTGCTGCTCGCCACCGAAAACGCGCCTGAGGGCAAGCGCAGCTGGTACGCCATGTTCCCGCAGCTCGGCGCGCCGATCGGCTTCATTTTGTCGGCCGGCACCTTCCTCATCCTCGGCGAAGTCATGAGCAACGAAGCGTTCCTCGCCTGGGGCTGGCGCGTGCCGTTCATCGCCAGCATCCTGCTCGTCGCCGTCGGGCTTTATGTCCGCCTGAAGATCACCGAGACGCCGGAGTTCCAGAAGGCGGTCGACAAACACGAGCGCGTGCAGGTGCCGATTGCCGAGATCTTCCGCTTCCACAAGCGCAGCCTGGTGCTCGGCACCTTCGTGGCCCTCGCCACTTTCGTGCTGTTCTACCTGATGACGGTGTTCTCGCTCTCCTGGGGCACGGCCAAGCTCGGCTACTCGCGTGAGCAGTTCCTCGTCGTGCAGATGACCGGCGTCGTCTTCTTCGGCCTGATGATCCCGGTTGCCGGCATCCTCTCGGACCGCTATGGCCGCCGGCTGATCCTGATCGTCACCACCATCGGCATCGGCGTCTTTGGCCTGTTCATGGCGCCGCTTCTTGCCGGCGGCATCGGTGGCGCCTTCCTGTTCTCGATCATCGGCCTCGGCCTCATGGGCCTCACCTACGGCCCGATCGGTGCAGCGCTCGCGGCACCCTTTCCGACCTCGGTGCGCTACACCGGCGCCTCGATGACCTTCAACCTCGCCGGCATCTTCGGCGCGTCGCTGGCGCCCTACATCGCCACCTGGCTCGCCACCAACTACAGCCTGGATTACGTCGGCTACTACCTGCTCGCCGCCGCCGCCATCACGCTCATCTGCCTGGTGCTGTCGACGGAAGACGAGGTCTCGGCCTGATCAGACGACGGGCCGCGCCTGGTGCGGCCGATCACAACGAAGAAGGGCCGCAGCGGCAGCGCTGCGGCCCTTTTTGTTTGGCAAGGTGAAGGACGTTTTCTTTGATCGCCCCGCCCCTTCCACCGTCATCCTCGGGCTCGACCCGAGGGTCCATTCCCAAGGCAAACCCATGTGGAGCATGGTTGCTCGGGTCAAGCCCGAGCATGACGGAGGATGAGGGACGCAATCGCCCCAAAGCAAAAGGCCACGGCGCTTCCGCCGCGGCCTTTCTGATCACGTCTCGCAACTCAGCCTTACGCGATGCCGCGGCCGAGGAATTCCTTGATCTCGTAGCCCGGCATGAAGGTGCCGATGCGCTTGATCTCCCATTCGAGCCGGACGCCGGAGTGTTCAAGCACGCGCTGGCGCACGGTTTCGCCGAGATATTCCAGCTCGTAGCCGGTTGCCTGGCCGGTGTTGATCATGAAATTGCAGTGCAGCGGCGACATCTGGGCGCTGCCGATCATCATGCCGCGGCAGCCGGCCTCGTCGATCAGCTTCCAGGCCGAATGGCCCTCCGGGTTCTTGAAGGTCGAGCCGCCGGTCTTCTCGCGGATCGGCTGCACGGTTTCGCGATGCTGGCGAACCGCGTCCATGTCGGTGCGGATCTTGTTCTTGTCCTCGGCGTAGCCTTCAAACACCGCATGGGTGAAGATCAGGTCCTTCGCCGCCGCCGAATGACGATAGGCATAGCCCATGTCGGCATTCGACAGAACGTGCTGGTTGCCCTGGCGGTCGACCGCATGGACCTCGACGACCCGCTCGCGGGTCTCGGCACCATTGGCGCCGGCGTTCATGCGCAGCGCGCCGCCGAGCGAACCCGGAATGCCGTAGTAGAAGTAGAAGCCGCCGATGCCGTGATCGAGCGCCATGGCCGCGATGTTCTTGTCCGGGCAGATGGCGCCGGCCTTGATGCGGTTTTCGCCGACCAGCTCCAGATCGCCAAAACCCTTGGCCGACAGCCGGATGACGACGCCGGGAATGCCGCCGTCGCGCACGAGCAGGTTCGAGCCGACGCCGACAACCATGAGCGGCACTTCAGCCGGCACCAGCTTCAGGAAGGTGATGAGATCATCCGTGTCGTGCGGCTGGAACATCAGCTCGGCAAGACCGCCGGCGCGGAACCAGGTGACGCGATCCATCGGTGCATCCGGCGTGATGCGGCCGCGCACAGCGCTGACACCACTTCCGAGTGATTCCAGTAGTTTCTGACCGTTGACCTGTTTCATGCTCAATTTCCTGAAATATCCGCGAGTTCCTTAGGCAGGGCTGCCGCCCAGTAGGTGATGCTGCCAGCCCCCAAGAGAACCACAAAATCGCCGGGCTGTGCAATCTTGCTGACGACCGGCGCGATTGCCTCCGGACCGGAGACATAGCGCGCGTCACGGTGGCCGCCAGCCTTGATGCGATCCACCAGTTCCTCGGCCGTTGCGCCCGGAATGAGGTCTTCGCCGGCTGCGTAGACGGGCGCGATCAGGATCGTGTCGGCGTCGTTGAAGCACGCGGAGAAATCTTCGAACAGGCTCGAAAGGCGCGAGTAGCGGTGCGGCTGGTGCACGGCGATGATTCGGCCCTGGCAAGCCTCGCGCGCAGCACGCAGCACCGCTTTGATCTCGACCGGATGGTGGCCGTAGTCGTCATAGACGCGCACGCCGTTCCACTCCCCGGTAAGGGTGAAGCGACGCTTGACGCCACCGAAGGAGGCAAGCCCCTTGGCGATCGCCTCCGGGCTGACGCCCAGGCGCTGGGCAACCGCGATGGCCGCAGTCGCATTCGAGACGTTGTGGCGGCCGGGCATCGGCAGGCGCAGATCCTTCATAGGGATCACCTGGCCGGTGCGGCGACGACGGATCTCGATGTCGAAGACGGAGGTGGCGCCGTCCATGCGGATGTTATGGAAGCGTACGTCGGCCTGCGGGTTCTCGCCATAGGTCACGACCTTGCGGTCCTCGATCTTGCCGACCATGGCCTGCACTTCCGGATGGTCTAGGCAGAGCACGCCGAAGCCATAGAAGGGCACGTTCTCGACGAACTGGCGGAAGGCGGCGCGCACCGCATCGAAATTGCCGTAGTGGTCGAGATGTTCGGGGTCGATATTGGTGACGACGGCGACGTCGGCCGGCAGCTTCAGGAAGGTACCGTCGGACTCGTCGGCCTCCACCACCATCCACTCGCCCTCGCCCATGCGGGCGTTGGTGCCGTAGGCATTGATGATGCCGCCATTGATGACGGTCGGATCGAGGTTGCCGGCTTCCAGCAGCGCCGCCACCATCGAAGTGGTCGTCGTCTTGCCGTGCGTGCCGCCGATGGCAATCGCGTTGCGGAAGCGCATGAGTTCGGCGAGCATCTCGGCGCGGCGCACCACCGGCAGGAACTTTTCACGCGCGGCGATCAGTTCCGGATTGTCCTTCTTGATCGCGGTCGAAACGACGATCACCTCGGCCTCGCCGAGATTTTCCGCCTTGTGGCCGACGAAGACCTCGATGCCCTTGGCGCGCAGACGCTGCACATTGGCGCTGTCCGACTGATCGGAGCCCTGCACCTTGTGGCCGAGATTATGCAGCACCTCGGCAATGCCGCTCATGCCGATGCCGCCGATACCGATAAAATGGACCAGCCCGATGGTTTTCGGCATTTTCATGAGCGTGTTTCCCTGAATTTCTCGACTGTCAAACCGCTGGCAATAGCCTCTACGAGGGATGCAAGCAAGCTTGCTGCGTCAGGCTTGCCGGTTTCCCGGGCATTTGCCGCCATCTCGGCGAGCGATTGCGGCTTGCCGATCGCATCATTGAGGATGCCGGCCAGACGGTCAGCCGTCAGCTCCGATTGCGCGATCACCCGCGCACCGCCCTTGGCGGCGAGCGCTGCGGCATTGGCCGCCTGGTCGTGGTCGAGCGCATAGGGATAGGGAACGAGGATCGCCGGTCGGCCGATGACCGCGAGCTCCGATACGGTCGAAGCGCCGGAGCGGCAGATGACGAGTTGGGCGCCGGCGATGCGCTCGGCCATGTCGGTGAAGAAGGGCGAGACCTCGGCCGGAACGCCGAGCTTGTCATAGGTGGCGATCACGCCGTCCTTGTCTTCCGGCCGCGCCTGCTGCGTCACCTTGAAGCGCTGGCGAACCTCGTCGTCGAGGCGGCAGATCGCCTGGGGGACCGCCTTGGAGAAATACTGCGCGCCCTGGCTGCCCCCGAAGACGACGAGATGGAACGGCGCGTCGCCGACAGCCGAAGCATAGGGCACGTTGGCGGCGGCAAGCACCGCCGGGCGAACCGGATTGCCCGTCGTCACGGTCTTGGCGGCAAAGGCACCGGTGCCTTCCGGCAGGAAGCCGCCGGCAATCGCCTTGACGCGCGAGGCGAGCGCCTTGTTGGCGCGGCCCATGACCGCATTCTGCTCGTGGATGATCGAGGGCACGCCCATGCCGGTAGCCGCCAAGAGCGGCGGCACGGTCGGGTAGCCGCCGAAGCCGACGACGGCCTTGGGCTTCAGCCGCGCGATCAGCTTGCGCGCCGCGCGCATGCCGATCCACAGCGTCCAGAGCGATTTGACGACGCTCACCGGGTTCTTCGAACCGATCGTCGCCGAGGGCACGACGTGCACTTCGTCGGCCGGGAACTTGCCGGCATAGCGCTCGGCGCGGCTGTCGGTGACGAGATGCACCGAATAGCCCATGGCCTTCAGTTCGTGCGCCAGCGCTTCTGCCGGAAAGAGATGGCCGCCGGTACCGCCGGCGGCAAGCAGGATGATGCCTTTGGTCATATTTTACTCCGCCGGCACGCCAATGCCGGACCGAAACAGGCTGCGCTCCACGGCGCGCTTCTCCGGGCGGTGACGGGTCAAGGCCAGGATGAAGCCGGCAGTGACGCAGATCGCCACCATGGACGAGCCACCATAGGAGATCAGCGGCAGGGTCATGCCCTTGGCCGGAAGCAGTTCGAGGTTCACGCCGATGTTGATCATCGACTGGATACCGATCTGGAGCACCAGGCCGGCAACGGCGAACCGGTTGAAGTCGTTGCGTTCGCGAAAGGCATGATTGAGGCCGCGCATCACCAGGAAGGCGAAGATCATGACGATGACCATGCAGAAGACGATGCCGAATTCCTCGGCCGCAACGGAAAACACGAAGTCGGTATGGCTGTCCGGGATGATGCGCTTGACGATGCCTTCGCCAGGCCCCCGGCCGAACCAGTCACCGCGGATGATCGCCTCGCGGGCGGTATCCATCTGGAAGGTGTCGCCTTCGCCGGTCAGGAACTTGTCGATACGGGCGGCCACGTGCGGCAGCATCGTATAGGCGACGAAGAAACCGCCGAGTGCCGCACCGCCGAGCAGGATGATCCAGAGCCAGGGCATGCCGGCCATGAAGAACATGCCGCCCCACACGGCGGTCGTCAGAATCGTCTGGCCAAGGTCGGGCTGGGCGACGAGAAGCGCCCCGACGATGCCGAAAAGCAGGATGGCAAAGAGATTGCCGGGGATTTCCGGCTGCCGGGCATGTTCGGAAAACAGCCAGGCGCAAACGACGACGAAGGCCGGCTTCATGAATTCCGACGGCTGGATCGAAATGCCTGCGATGGAAAGCCAGCGCATCGAACCCTTCACCTCTTCACCGACGAAGAGCACCAGCACCATCATCCCGAGCGAACCGGCGAGAAGCAGGATCGCGGCGCGCCTCACCTGTCGCGGCGAGAGGAAGGAAATGCCGACCATCACCACCAGCGACGGCAGGAGAAAGAGGGCGTGGCGCCTGACGAAGTGAAAACTGTCGAGGCCGATGCGCTCGGCGACGGCGGGGCTTGCGGCAAAGGACAGCATGAAGCCGACGCCCATCAACAGGATGAAGGTCGCCAGAAAGAACCTGTCGATCGTCCAGAACCAGTCGGCCACGGGGCCACGTTCGGCTCGGCTTACCATCTTGTCAGTCCCCTTCTCCGGCGCCCATCGCGCCCACGTCCGAAATCCCGCACCAGCTTCCGCGTCGACCGGCGCGCATTGGCGCCGGTCGAGGGATCAAATCAGCATCGTCACGCCTTCGATCGCGCGCACATGACCGACGAAGGCATCACCGCGTACCTCGAAGTTCTTATACTGGTCGAAGCTTGCGCAAGCCGGTGAGAGCATCACCGCCGAACCGCCTGTCTCGTCCCCGCCGGCATCCGCCGCCGCATGCGCCACCGCCTGCTCCAGCGTGCCCGAAATCTCGAAGGGCACGGCATCACCGAGCGTCGCCGCAAAGGCAGGCGCCGCCTCACCGATGAGGTAGGCCTTGGCGATCTTCGGGAAGAAAGGTGCAAGCGTGGTGATGCCCCCTTCCTTCGGCAGGCCGCCGGCGATCCAGTAGATGCGGTCATAGCTCGAAAGCGCGGGTGCCGCCGCATCCGCATTGGTCGCCTTGCTGTCGTTGACGAAGACCACCGAACCCTTGCGGCCGACCGGCTGCATGCGATGCTTGAGACCGGGGAAGCTCTTCAGGCCCGCGTGGATCTCCGCCGCGCTGACGCCAACCGCAAGGCAGGCAGCAATCGCAGCCGCCGCGTTCTGGGCATTGTGACCGCCGCGCAGCGTCTGGATGCCGTCGAGATCGACGAACAGGCTGGAGGAACCGCCTTCGGCCCGAAGGATACGCGAACCTTCGGCATAGAGGCCGCTTGCCAGCACATGGCGGCGCGAAATCCGCACGGTCTTGGTGCCGGCGCGCTCGACACGGTCGGCGATCAGCGCCGAGAAACTGTCATCGACACCGACGATCGCCGTGTCGCTACCGGCGACCAGCCGCTCCTTGATGTCGGCGTAATGCTGCATGGTGCCGTGGCGATCGAGATGATCGGGCGTGAGATTGAGCAGGATACCGGCGGTCGGGTTCAGCGTCGGCGCCAGATCGATCTGGTACGACGAGCACTCGACCACGTAGAAGCGCCCGGCCTTCGGAGGATCAAGCGTCAGCACCGCCGTGCCGATATTGCCGCCGAGCTGGGTGTCGCGGCCGCTTTCTCTGAGGATATGCGCGATCAGCGCCGTCGTCGTCGATTTGCCGTTGGTGCCGGTGATCGCAATGAACGGGCAATCGGGCGCATGCGCCCGGCGCTCGCGCACGAAGAGCTCGACGTCGCCGATGATCTCGACACCGGCCGCGTGGGCCAGATCGACAGTCCAGTGCGGCTTCGGATGGGTGAGCGGCACGCCCGGCGAAAGCACGAAGGCGGCAAAGCCGGACCACTCGACCGTGCGCAGGTCCGCCGTCGGCACGCCCGCGGCCGCAGCCTTGGCGACGCTGTCTGGATTGTCGTCCCAGGCGGTGACTTCGGCGCCGCCGGCGACGAGCGCCTCAGCGGTCGCAAGCCCCGAGCCGCCGAGACCGAAGAGAGCGACTTTCCTGCCCTTGAAGGAGGTGACCGGGATCATCGTCCGCTCACCGCAGCTTGAGGGTGGAGAGGCCGACCATCGCCAGGATGACGGCGATGATCCAGAAGCGGATCACGACCTGGCTTTCGGTCCAGCCCTTCTTTTCGAAATGGTGGTGGATCGGCGCCATCAGGAAGACGCGGCGTCCGGTGCGCTTGAACCAGAAGACCTGGATGATCACCGACAGCGTTTCCATGACGAAGAGGCCGCCGATGATGATCATGACGATCTCGTGCTTGACGGCGACGGCAACGGTGCCGATCAGGCCGCCGAGCGCCAGCGAACCGGTGTCGCCCATGAAGATGGCGGCCGGCGGCGCGTTGAACCAGAGGAAGCCGAGGCCGGCGCCGATGACGGCGCCGAGGATGACCGCAAGCTCGCCCGTGCCGGGCACGAAATGGATCTGCAGGTAGTTGGCGAAGACAGCGTTACCGGCGAGATAGGCAATCAGGCCGAAGGCTGCTGCCGCAATCATCACCGGCACGATCGCGAGACCATCGAGACCGTCCGTCAGGTTCACGGCATTGCCGGCGCCGACGATGACGAAGCCGCCGAACAGCACGAAGAAGTAGCCAAGGTTGAGAACGAGATCCTTGAAGAAGGGGAAAGTGACCGAGGAGCCGAAGGTGGAGCCGGCCGCACCGCCCGAAAGCGAGGCCTGCATCATGAAGAACACGGCAATCGCCGCGATCACGAATTCGATGCCGAGGCGCGCCTTGCCGGAAAAGCCCTTGTCCGACTGCTTCGTAACCTTGAGGTAATCATCGTAGAAGCCAATGGCGCCGAAGCCGAGGGTGACGAGCAGCGTCGAGACCACGTAGACGCTCGACAGATCGGCCCAGAGCAGCGACGAAACGACGATGCCGGCGAGAATCATCAGGCCGCCCATGGTCGGCGTGCCGGCCTTCTTGAAATGCGTCTGCGGCCCGTCGGCGCGGATCGGCTGCCCCTTGCCCTGACGGATGCGCAACGAGGCGATCATCGCCGGCCCGAACAGGAAGACGATCATGGCCGAGGTGAAGAGCGCCGCACCGGTGCGGAACGTGATGTAGCGAAAAAGATTGAAAAACTGAAAGTGGTCCGCCAGTTCCACGAGCCAAATGAGCATAAGGGACCTTTCCCCAAAGGTTTAATATTCGAACGCCGTTGAACAGAATCATCTGAAAAACGATACGCGCTAACATGTGAAAGCGTTAGGGCGCGCCCACCTAACTCCAGACTGTATCCACCGCAGCCGTCATGGGCGGTGATGCCGGCCTAGTCCGTCGCCGGCAATCCCCCGGCCGCTTCGGCATCGGCTGCCGGATAAGTCTCGATCAGCGCCTGCACGATCTTGGCGCAGCCGGTCCCCTTGGACGACTTGATCATGACGACATCGCCCGGCGCGACCGCGGCCAGCGCGTAAGACTTCAGGTCCTCGACGCTCTCGCGATAGATCACCGAGACCTCGGGCGGAAGCGCGTCGCGCAGGTGCGCCATCAGCGGCCCGGCGAGCCAGACATCGGCGATACCGGCTTCGACGAGCGGACGGGCCAATCCCGCATGCACCTCGGCGGCGTGTTCGCCCATCTCCAGCATGTCGCCGAGCACGGCGACGCGGCGGCCGCCGACCGGCGGCTCGCTGTCGCGCAGCAGCGCGATCGCCGCCCGCATCGAGCTCGGATTGGCGTTGTAGCTCTCGTCGATCAGCTTCAGCGTGCCGCCACCGATTGAAAGCGTGTGGCGCCGACCCCGGCCGGTTTCGGCCTGCATGGTCGCGAGCGCCGCGGCCGCATAGTCGAGGTCGCCACCGGCAAGTTTGACGGCAGCCAGAACCGCAACGGCGTTTTCGGCGATGTGACGGCCAGGCGCGCCGATCGCGACTTCCAGCGTGCGGCCGCCGATGCCGGCCCAGAGGATCGAACCTTCCGCACCGGCACTGAACTCGACCAGACGGAATTCCGCTTTCGGATTGGCGCCGAAGGAATGGATATGGCTGACGCCGGCCGCGGCTGCCGCATCTTCGAGCAGCTTATATTGCGGGCTGTCGTGAATGATCAGCGCGTGACCGCCATTGACGACGCCTTCGAAGATCTCGGCCTTCGCCTCGGCGATCTGGTCGAGGCTCTCGAAATTGCCGAGATGGGCGGCGGCGATGCTGGTGACGATGGCCACATGCGGCCGCACCATGGCGGTCAGCGGCCGGATCTCGCCCGGATGGTTCATGCCGATCTCGAAGATGCCGAAGTCGGTGGCCTCGGGCATGCGCGCCAGCGTCAGCGGCACGCCCCAGTGATTGTTGAAGGAGGCGACCGACGCGTGCACGCGACCTTGCGGCTTGAGCACATGGCGCAGCATCTCCTTGGTGGTCGTCTTGCCGACCGAACCGGTGACGGCGATAATCTTGGCGGCACTGCGGTCGCGCGCCGCGCAGCCCAGCCGGATCATCGCTTCGAGCACGTCGTCAACGACGATCATCGGCGCATTCAGCCGCCCGAGCGCCGGCAGCTTGCCTTCGCTGACGACGAGCACCGCCGCACCGTTGGCGAGCGCGATACCGGCATAGTCGTGGCCGTCGACGCGATCACCCTTGATCGCGAAGAAGGCTTCGCCCTTGCCGATCGAGCGGCTGTCGATGGAGATCCCCGAGATGCCTTCAGGCAGATTGCCGACCGGCCGGCCATTCATGGCGGCCAGGAGATCGCTGCTTGTCCAGAGCCAGTTCAAATCACAAGCCTCCCAATGCCTTGCGGACCTCCGCATGATCCGAGAAGGGCAGCGTCACGGAGCCGATGGTCTGCCCCTCCTCGTGCCCCTTGCCGGCGACGATCAGCGTATCGCCGGTCTTCAGCATGCCGACGGCCGTGCGGATCGCCTGGGCGCGGTCGCCGATCTCGATCGCGCCCTTGGCAGCGGTCATGATCTCGGCGCGGATCACCTCGGGCACTTCCGAGCGCGGATTGTCGTCGGTCACGATCGTCACGTCGGCGAGCCGGGTGGCGATCTCGCCCATGATCGGGCGCTTGCCCTTGTCGCGGTCGCCGCCGCAGCCGAAGACCACGACGACCCGGCCGGTCGTAAACGGGCGCACCGAGGCGAGCACGTTTTCGAGCGCATCCGGCTTGTGGGCGTAATCGACATAGGCGAGCGCGCCGTCCCTGGTCTGGCCGACCAGTTCGAGGCGACCGGAGGCGCCCTGCAGCTTTTCAAGCGCCGAGAAGGCAGCCTTGGCGCTGATGCCGGTCGACATCGCAAGCCCCGCCGCGACCAGCGCATTCGCCACCTGGAAATCGCCGGCGAGCGGAATGTGGATTTCGAAGATGTCGTCGCCGACATGCACTTCGGCCGACTGCTTGTGGCGGAAGTGCTCGACCCGCTTCAGCGAGATGTAGTCGCCCTTGCGGCCGACGGTGCGCACGTCGAGTTTCGCCTTGCGGGCAGCGGCGATCGCCTGCTCCGACCACTGGTCGTCGGCAAAGATCACCGCCGGCGCGCCCTTCGGCAGGAGCGCATCGAACAGCCGCATCTTGGAGGCCATGTAGTGCTCGACCGTCGGGTGGTAGTCCATGTGGTCCCGGCCGAGATTGGTGAAGGCGGCAGCCGACAGGCGCACGCCGTCAAGCCGGCTCTGGTCGAGGCCGTGGCTGGAGGCCTCCATCGCCGCATGGGTCACGCCGGCGTCAGTGAGTTCAGCGAGCAACTTGTGCAACGACACCGGATCGGGCGTCGTCAGCGAGCCATAATCGTTGCGCCCGGGGGCAACGACGCCGGTCGTGCCGATCATCGCGGCAGCGAAACCGGAATGCGCCCAGATCTGGCGGGTGAACGAGGCGACCGAGGTCTTGCCGGCGGTGCCCGTGACGGCAACCATGGTTTCGGGCTGGTGGCCATAGAAGGCCGCGGCAGCGCGTGCGAGAAAGGCGCGGGGTTCGGAAAGCTTCAGGACCGGCGCGGCCGAGGCGTCCACATCTGATCCCGTTTCGGTGACGACGGCGACCGCGCCGCGCTTCAGCGCGTCGGCGACATAGGCGTTGCCATTGGCCTTGCTGCCGGAAACGGCGACGAAGAGATCCCCTGGCTGAACCTGCCGGCTATCGGCTGTCAGTCCGGCAACGTCGATTTCGGCGGCAGCGCCGCTCAGTTGCGCCGAAAGTTCCGGGAAGTTCGATCCCGCCAGGTCTTTGATCTTCATGAACGCACGTCTCGCATCGATTTCGATCCGCAAGAATCGCGAATCGTCCGCTTTCTCATTTCATGTCTAATAAGACACAAGCAAGGCAGAACCGTCTTCTCCAAACTTTGGTTCGACACCGAGCAGCGGCGCGGAGCGGCTGATGATGTCGCGAACCATGGGAGCGGCGTTCGAGCCTGCGGTGCGCCCGCCACCCTCGCCCGTCTTCGGCGCGTCGATGAAGGTCAGCACGATGTATTTCGGGTTGTCGATCGGGAAGGCCGCGAGGAAGGCGTTGAAGTTCTGGTCGCTGGCATAGCGGCCGTTGACCACCTTGTCGGCCGTGCCGGTCTTGCCGCCGACGTTGAAGCCCGGAACCAGCGCGCGTTTGCCGGAGCCGGCAATGCCGTTCCAGCGAAGCAGGAAGCGCATGTCGTCGCTGGTGCTCTTCTTGACCACCGGCGTGGCGACTGCGTTGGCCTGCTCCTCGGTGCGCGGCAGGAAGGTCGGCTCGATCAGCTTGCCGCCGTTGACGAGTGCAGCACCCGCAACCGCCGTCTGCAGCGGCGTCGTCGAGACGCCGTGGCCGAAGGAGATGGTGACCGAGTTGATCTTCTTCCATTCGCGCGGCTGCGTCGGGGATTTCACTTCCGGCAGTTCCGTCGGCAGCTTCGAAAGCAGGCCGAGGCGCGTCAGGAACTCCTTGTGGCCGGGAATGCCGACGAGGTCGGCGATCTTGGCGGTGCCGATGTTCGACGAATACTGGAAGATTTCCGGTACGGTCAGCACGCGGCGCTTGCCGTGGAAGTCCTTGATGGTGAAGCCGCCGATGCGGATCGGCGCTGAAGCGTCGAAACTGTCGTTGAGCGTCACCTTGCCGGAATCGAGCCCCATGGCGATGGTGAAGGTCTTGAAGGTGGAGCCCATTTCGAACGTGCCGTTCGACATGCGGTTCATCCAGCCCTCTTCCGCGCCCTCGGCCGGCTTGTTCGGGTCGTAGTCGGGCACCGACGCCATCGCCAGCACTTCGCCGGTGTTGACGTCGAGCACGACGGCGCCGGCGGCGAGCGCCTGGTAGTTCTTCATGCCGGAGTCGATAACGTCGCGCACGATGTTCTGCACGCGCACGTCGATCGAAAGCTTGACCGGCTCGAGCTTGGCGTCGCTGGTCATGCCGATCGCGGCAAGGTCGGCGAGCCCCTGGCTGTCGATATAGCGCTCCATGCCGGCAACGCCGCGGTTGTCGATATTGACGTGGCCGACGATGTGCGCGGCGGTGTGGCCGCCCGGATAGAAGCGGCGCTTTTCCGGGCGGAAGCCGACGCCGGGAATGCCGAGCGCCAGAATCTCCGACTGTTGCTTCGGCGTCAGCTGACGGCGCAGCCACTGGAAGCGCGATTTCGACTTCAGCTTGTTGTAGATTTCGCGGGCGTTGATGTCGGGCAGCACCGTCGACAGCCGCTCGACAGCCTCGTCGGCATCGACGATCTTGTGCGGTTCGGCATAGAGCGAGACCGTGCGGATGTCGGTCGCAAGAATCTCGCCGTTGCGGTCGAGAATGTCGGGGCGCGACGCCATCAGGTTGTCGGCGCGACCGATGCTGGAAACCGTTTCGGGTGCCGCCATGCCATATTGCACCAGGCGACCGCCGATGATGGCATAGACGATGCCGAAGCTGGCAATCACGATGGCGACGCGATTTTTCGCCTGGTTCGTGGTCTTCTTCCGCGTCCCCTGGAAGGTGACCTTGACGCCGCTTTCGGCCGGCCGGTTGTTGCCGCCCGCCGAGAAATGCGCCTTGCTTTTCAACACCATGATGCGGGAGAGAAACGACATCAGCGCGCCACCGAGCCAGTTGCGATGTTATCGGTCTTTTCGATGATGGCGGCAACGCCGTCCTTTGCCGACTTGTCCTCCGCCACAGGCAGGTCCGCCTTCAGCATCGGCAGTTCCTGCGGCTGGGCGATCTGCGTCGAAGGGGTCGGCACGAGCTGCAGATCGACTCCGAAGGCGCCGACGAGGCGCTCCAGCCGGTTTGGCTGGGTCAGAAGTGCCCAGTCGGCCCGAAGCAAGTCGATCGTGTCCTCTTCGAGCTTGATCGCGACATCGAGCTTGCGGACTTCCTCAAGCTTGTTTTCGGCGCGGTGCTTGATCGTGTAGGTGACGGTCGCGGCGGCCGTCATGACGACGATCAGAACGATATCGAACGTTCGAAGCATGTCTTGTCAGCCCCCCAGCCGTGCAAGGCTTGCCAGTTCCGGCAGATTGAAAATGGACAGATCGTTTCCCGGCGACGCGGCTTGCGTGCGGATGCCGGCGCGCAGCTTGGCGGAGCGGGCGCGCGGATTGAGGGACGCTTCTTCCTCGCTGGCCGCCACCATAGGCTTGCCAACTGGCGTGAAGGTTGCCGCGCGCGCAGAGACCATCGGCAGATGGCGCGAGCCGGCGGCCTTGCCGGAGCGGTCCTGGAAGAAGGCTTTGACGATGCGGTCTTCGAGCGAATGGAAGGAGACGACGACGAGACGGCCGCCGGGCTTCAGCGCCTGCTCGGCGGCAAACAGCGCCTGGGCGAGTTCGCCGAGTTCGTCGTTGACGAAGACGCGCAGCGCCTGGAAGACGCGGGTGGCGGGATGGATCTTGTCCTTCGCCTTGCGCGGCGTCACCACTTCGATCAGGCCGGCGAGATCGCGGGTCGTTTCAAAGGGCTGCTCGGCCCGGCGCTTCTCGATCGCACGGGCGATGCGGCCCGCCTGCTTTTCTTCGCCGAGAAAGCCGAAGATGCGGATGAGATCGGAGACCTTGGCGCGATTGACGACATCGGCGGCCGAAACACCCGACGCCGACATGCGCATGTCGAGCGGCCCCTTCTTCTGGAAAGAGAAGCCCCGCTCGGCCTCGTCGATCTGCATGGAGGAAACGCCGATGTCGAGCACGACACCGTCGAGACCGCCTTCGGGCGCATGGGCAGCAAGATCGGAAAACTGCGAATGAATGAGCTTCAGCCGGCCGCCCCACTCGGCGACCTGCGCCTGCCCGGCGGCAATTGCCGTCGGATCACGATCGAGCGCGATCACATCGGCACCGGCTTTCAGGATTGCGGAACTGTAGCCACCGGCACCGAACGTGCCGTCGAGGATGACCTTGCCGCGCGCGGGCTCGAGCGCCGCCAGAACTTCCGGCAAGAGAACGGGAATGTGACGAACCGGTCCGCCTTCGGCTTCAGGAATACCTCCGCCTTGATCCGTCACCATTCCCTCTCTCCATTCTAGTCTGGACGCAACCCCCGTGACTTGCGCCCTTCCCGGGCCACCGCCTGCGCCTTTTGAAAGGCCTGCGGCTCCCAGAGCTGAAAATAATCGCCCCGCCCGACGAACATCACGTCGGTCGAGATCCCGGTGAAGTCGCGGATAAAATCCGTCATCATCAACCGGCCTTCCGGATCGAGCTTCACGAAGACCCCACCGCCGTGAACCAGCAGCGACATCTCGTTGGCCTCCGGGGAAAAAGGATCCTCGGCCGCCATCTGCCTCTCGAACCGATCCAGGAGCTCCGGCCCGCCGACGCTGATCGCCGGAAAGACGAAATCCTGAAAACAGTATAGCTCCCGAACGCCCCCATCCGACAGCACGGAGCGAAACGCCGAGGGAACAGAGACCCGCCCCTTCGCATCGATCCGATTGGTGGCATGTGACAAGAAGCGGTTCATAACGCGAAACGGCCGCCCAAGACTGACGGGCCACGATCATCGACCCGCGAGAACACGTCACCCCGCACACAAGACACGCCCGCCGGACAGTGGAATGCCCGACCGCCCTCCGAAGCCGGAAGGCACTGGAATCTTGCGATGTCGGGCCGCGAAGCAGCCCCTGCGCAGTGCCATTATGGGATATCATGGGACCATATGGGCGTCAATGGGATTGGATCGTAAACAGCCGTCGGGCTGATCAAATATTGATAGGTTGTTAAGTTTAACGAAGGGTTACGAAGAGACCCCCACTGTCCGCGAATGCGACGGCGGAACAGCTTCAAATCGTTGAAAAATCAGAATGTGAGAAAAAGCGCGGAAATAAGGAACCTGCGCACCGCCCAGGGGGCGGAACAAACCGTCCGACGAAGAAAACGGCCGCGTCTGCAGCTGGCGCCGCAGCGGCGCACGGGGCCAAAATCAGGACGAAGCAAACAGACAATTACAGGGATCCGGGCGCAGTTCCGGCCGCGAGCAGACGACGGCATTCCCCTGGGCAATCCACCCACTGCCGCATTGGATCGGACCCGCAGCTCATGTCTGCACCGTCGGAGAAGGAGGAAAAATCGCCAGTTGGCCTGTAAGCCGGGTTCTGTATGGCCCCGTCACCCGAGGGCAACGGAACGTGGCAGCCATTCATCTGGGACTGCGCTTGCACGCAGCCTCTTGCAACCCACCCGGATGACTGGCCCGGAAACAGGCTGGGCGCTTGCGCGCCCGCGTCATCCCTATTCGGTCTTGCTCCCGGTGGGGTTTGCCGTGCCGTCCATGTCGCCATGTCCGCGGTGGGCTCTTACCCCACCCTTTCACCCTTACTCCGCAAGCGGAGCGGTTTGCTTTCTGTGGCACTTTCCCTGAGGTCACCCTCGCCGGACGTTATCCGGCACCGTACTTCCGTGGAGCCCGGACTTTCCTCCCCCCGCGGCCTTTCGGCACTTGCGGAGCGCGGCTGCCCGGCCAACTGGCAGGCGCTCCTTAACCCAAGCCCCCGCCGCGCGCCAGAAAAAACCGCAGCGCGTTTTCGGCCGCCAACAGAGCAGATCGACCGAAGTGGAATGGATGGCGCTCTCGCCTAGCGAAAGGCGACGGAGAAATCCGCGTCGTATTCAGGTTCGTCGATCCGGCCATTGAGCACCAGCACGGCACCGAGCCGGCCGATCTCGTCGGAGCTCTTGGCCGCCTGGCCGTTGCCGCCGGTGACAATGGCGATGCGGTCGCCCTCGGCAAAGCCGATATAGGGCAGCCCGTGCCGGGTAAACGCGGTGACGCAGGGTGAATAGTGGGTGGAGACGGGCTGGAAGTCGGGCATCACTTCGGCAAGCAGCCCGCGCAGATGCTCGGCTGCGGCGGCGCCGCCCGGCCCACGGAACCAGTGCCGTATCGCCGGTTCGTCGTCGAGGACCCTGTCCGTCGGATCGCCGCCGATCTTGATGTAGGTCTTGCCGTCCGCATAGGCGACGGGCGGCAGGAGGTAATAGCTCTTCTCCTGCTCCGGCGCCGCCCCGATCAGCGAGGGCATGCCCTCGAAACCGCGCAGATCGCCTTCCGCGACTTCGGCGAAAAACACCGTACGCGCCTTCACGGTCAAATCGATCGGCCGCGGCAGCAGCGTATCGGACAGCGAAAAACCACCGGCGGCGACGACAACCCGCGGCGCTGCCAGTCGATCGCCGTTGAGCGTGGTGACGACCACGCCGCCTGCAACCTTCGAGATGGAGCGGACCTCCTCGCGCACGATCCTGGCGCCTGCCCTTTCGGCGCAAATCACCTGCGCCGCAACGAGCGCGCGCGGATTGACGTAGCCGGCCCCGAAACGCTCATGCACGCCTGCAGTTCCCTCGGGAAAGCGGAACCAGGGAAAACGCCGCGACAGCGCCTCGCCGTCGAAGAGCGGCGCCTCGACGCCGAGCGCATCGCACGCTTTTTCCACCCGCTCGATATAGTCGTAGCTCGAGCCCGGCGCCGGTCCCGCCATCAGGCAACCGACCTCGTGATAGAACGGGATGCCGCTTTCGCGCTCGATCTCGCCGTAGCGTTCTATCGAGCGCCGGGCGAGCCGCGCCCAGACGGGATCGCCGTCGATTGTGCGGGTGATGCGGGCATTGTCGTAGTGGCTGGAAAAGACGCCGGAATGGCTGGCCCGGTCGGTCGGCTCATCCGGACCGACAAGCGCGACGCTCGCGCCTGACAAGGCCAGGTGGCGGGCGGCGGCAGCCCCCATCATGCCCTTGCCGACGACAATGAAATCGAAGCTTTCCGACATGCCCCTCTCCCGTCCGAATTGCTCAGCGGAGATAGCACGCCGAAGCCGACATGACACCGTGACGGCAGAAGAAATCAACCGCGGCGCGCCGGATGCGCCGTTTTCCTGCAAGTGCCGGAACGCGAGACCTGTCCGACTCGAGCACCCGCCCCGGCCACAAGGGCCGCAGGCGGACGAAGCTTTTGCGGCGCGGGCGAAGCCTCGCCTGCGCCAGACATCAGACCGCTCAGTCGATGATGTCCTGGACCTTGCCGCAGTAGCGCTTGGAAACCGGGTTCATGCGCTTGGCGCCATGGCCGGCATTGTATTTGAGGATGGTGCCGCAGGTGGTACCGCCGGACAGATCGTGCGCCTTGGCGAGATACATCATGCCGAACTTGATGTTGGTTTCCGGATCGTAGAGACCCTTGGAGGAACCGGAATAACCCATCATGCGCGCCGTTGCGGGCTTGATCTGCATCAGGCCGATTTCGCCGGCGCTGCCGCGTGCCTTGGCATTGAAGTTGCTCTCGACCTTGACGACCGCGTGCGCCAGATCGACCGGAACGCCGTACTGCTTGGCGTAGCTCTTGATGAGCGCTGTGTACTTGACGTTCTGCGGGAGTTCCGGTTTCGGAAAGCCTGTGGTCCGGGTGACGGTCGGGATGGATGAGGTCTTGATGGTCTTGTCGACGTTCCCCGCATACGACGTACCCATCCCGGCGAAGAACATGCCAAGGCATGCCGCCGCCGCAGCAACAGACGAAATTCTCATGTAGTTTGAATTCTCCGGTCTGGGGAATGGAGCGAAGCGCACCCCGCTTCGAGCATCACTTCCCGATCGTTTCATTCACAGGAAGTGAGCCTTGCGCCCCGATGCTCCTGCAGTTCCAATGATCGGGAAATGAACGGCGCATCATGGTAAACATGTGGCAAAGCTAAAAAAATGCGCAAAGAACGTCCCGGGAACCCGGATAGAGGCGAAATAATCTTCCGCCTCAGGCGATGAACTGCGGCAGTCCGGAAAGCAGGCGGTGCAGCGTATCGAGGGTTGAGATGTCGGCGATGCCGTCCACCCTCTGTTGCCGGAAATGCCTTTGGAACGCGGCGACCGCGCCCTCGGTTTTTTCGCAGAAATCACCAGTCACATCAAGGCCGTAACCATAGAGCGACAACATCGACTGGATGGCCTCGACCGGCTGGCCGCGGTCGCCGCGCTGAAAGAAGCGCCCGCCGCCGATCGAAGCCGGCTCCACCCAGTGTCCGACCCCTTCGCGGTGAAGCACGTGCCAGGGAAATTTTTCTCCCGGGTCGACCTTGCGAATGGGAGCGATATCGCTGTGCGCAAGCACCCGTTCAGGGGCGATCGACCAGCGCTGGCCACAGTCCCGACACAATTCGACGACCGCTTCGATCTGCTTTGCCGGAAAATCCGGTAGTCCGCCGGGGTGGCCCGGATTGGCAATCTCGATGCCGATCGAGCAGGAATTGATGTCGGTTTCGCCCTTCCAGAAGCTCTTGCCCGCATGCCAGGCGCGGCGCGCCTCCGGCACCAGCTGGTCGACGCGTCCGTCCTCGTGCACGAAATAATGGCTGGAAACCTGGCTCTCTTCCCGGCACAGCCATTCGAGCGCCGAAGCGCCCGTCGGCATGCCGGTATAGTGCAGCACGATCATATCCGGGGCGCGCTCACCGACGCGGTCGCCGAAATTGGGCGACGGCATGAAGCGGGCCCCCGGATAGTCGCAGTACTTCGAAGTCATGCAGCTCGGCGTTCTTTCTCGATCGCCTCATAGGCGGCGTTCAGTGCCGCCATGCGATCATTGGCGATCGCGTGGAATTCTTGCGGTACGCCGCGCGCGACCAGCATGTCGGGATGGTTTTCGGAAACCAGCACACGGTAGCGCCTGCGGATGTCGGAGAAATCATCCTTACGCGAAACGCCGAGCACCTGATAGGGGTCGCGACCGTCGCCATGCACATGACGGGCCATGATCCGTTCGAAATGCGCCTCGTCCATGCCGAAGATGTCGGCGACCCGCATCAGGAAGGCGAGTTCCCGCTCATGCACGGCCCCGTCGGACTTGGCGATGTGGAACAGGCCGTCGACGATATCCTCGAGGATCGGGCAGTTGTGCTCGCAGGATGAACACAGCGACGCCATCTTCTCGGCATAGGCCTCGTAGCCGGCGACGTCCTGGCGCGCGAGGTTATAGAGACGTGCGACATTCGGCGCCTGGTCGGGCGGAAACTGGAAGATATCGCGAAAGGCGGCGACCTCGGCCTCGCTGACGATGCCGTCTGCCTTGGCCATCTTGGCCGAAAGTGCGATCATCGCCACGGAGAAGGCAACCTTGCGCCGTGTCTCCGGGTCGCCCTCAAACAGAGTGCGCACAGCCTCGACCACGCCGGCCAGTGCATTGCCGGTGGCGGTAACGATTCTGAGGAGGCTGTCCCAAAACGACATGCGAGAATCCCTGTCTCTCCAGCTTATAGCATGGACTAATGTGGTGGCAAATTGCAAGCGGTGGCACGGCTCAAACCACGAGGATGCCGAATTTGTGATGGCACCTCACTATTGTCAATCCATCGATTTGAAACTTGCGACAGCCAACGGGCGGAATGCTGTTCCCTTGGGAACAGCACCTCACCCGAAAGGGCGATGCTCCCGGCCCGGAGGGCGGGCCGGCGCCCGGTCGCATCCGGTGGCGGCGACTGAAACTGACGCGTTGAAGCGCCGATCCCGGCCTTTCGCGGGTGGCTTGCGGTCGTCCTGACGGAAATTTTGCCGCTTTGTTCCGCTTCACATCAAAATGCAGCGAAGCGATTCATGAAAGGCGCGACGAGCGCCTTGGAGGAAGAAATGCTGACACGCAGCTGGCGGCGAACGCCGGTGGCGGGGCGGGCACTGGCACAGGAGGCCACGGGCCAGTGGCATCCAATACGACGCAACAGCGGGCGGCGAACGCCGGTGGCGGTTCGACAGCCGGGCGCAATCTCAAAGGCGTTTGCCGCTGCCCCGAGGTTCCTTCACCGATCCGGCGGCGGCATTTTTACACCGTCGTCAAACAGACCCGTCATTTAATTTCCATCTGATTTGGGTTATGGAGGCCCACCCATCGCATGCCAAAGTCCCGAGGAGGAAACATGGCCAAGAAAAAAGTCGCAATGCTGACGGCCGGCGGGCTCGCACCCTGTCTGTCATCGGCTGTTGGAGGACTGATCGAGCGCTACACGGACATAGCACCCGAATATGAGCTGGTTGCCTATCGCTCGGGCTACCAGGGCGTGCTCCTCGGAGACCGCATCGAAATCACCCGCGACATGCGCGAAAAGGCCCATATCCTGCACCGCCATGGCGGCTCGCCGATCGGCAACAGCCGCGTCAAGCTCACCAACGCCGCCGACTGCGTCAAGCGCGGCCTCGTCAAGGAAGGCGAGAACCCGCTTCGCGTGGCGGCCGAGCGCCTTGCCAAGGACGGCATCTCGATCCTCCACACCATCGGCGGCGACGACACCAACACGACGGCGGCCGACCTTGCCGCCTATCTCGGCGCCAATGGCTACGACCTGACCGTGGTCGGCCTGCCGAAGACTGTCGACAATGACGTGGTGCCGATCCGCCAGACGCTCGGCGCCTGGACGGCCGCCGAATACGGCGCCCGCTTCTTCGACAATGTCAGCAACGAACAGAGTGCGGCACCCCGCACGCTCGTCGTGCATGAAGTCATGGGCCGCCACTGCGGCTGGCTGACTGCGGCCACCGCCCGCTCCTATATCCAGATGACCGACGACAAGGAATTCGTCGACGGCTTCATGATGAACCGGCAGATGAAGAACATCGACGGCCTTTACCTGCCGGAGATGAAGTTCGACCTGCAGGGCGAAGCCGATCGCCTGCGCCAGGTCATGGACCGCACCGGCTTCGTCACGCTGTTCGTCAGTGAAGGTGCCTGCCTCGACGCGATCGTCGCCGAACGGGAAGCCGCCGGCGAGACCGTCAAGCGCGATGCCTTCGGCCACGTGAAGATCGACACCATCAATGTCGGCAACTGGTTCTCCAAGCAGTTCGCAGCCCTTCTCGGCGCCGAGCGCTCGATGGTGCAGAAGTCCGGCTACTACGCCCGCTCGGCCCCGGCCAATGGCGACGACCTGCGCCTCATTCAGAGCATGGTCGACCTCGCCGTCGAAAGCGCGCTCAACAAGGTCTCGGGCGTGACGGGCCACGACGAGGACCAGGCCGGCAAGCTGCGCACGATCGAGTTCCCGCGCATCAAGGGCGGCAAGCAGTTCGACACCTCGACCAAGTGGTTCGGCGAAGTCATGGACGTCATCGGCCAGAAGTGGAAGGCTCAGAAGCACTGAAGTCCGCGCTGACCACAGCAGGTTTCAGCGGGCCGTCAGCGCTGCCCGCAAAAAGTGCATGATCGACGATTGACGGCTCCGCGTTTCGGTGGCTCCCTCGGCAAATTGATTGCCGATAGTCACCTTAGCGCGGAGCCTTTTCGTGTCCTTTGAACATTGGTTTGCCTTTGCCGCAGCCTCGGCCGTGCTGCTCGCCATCCCCGGCCCCACCATTCTCCTCGTCATTTCCTATGCGCTCGGCCATGGCCGCAAGACCGCGGGCGCGACGGTTGCCGGCGTGGCGCTCGGCGATTTCACCGCCATGACCGCGTCCATGCTCGGCCTCGGCGCGCTGCTTGCGACCTCCGCCGCGATCTTCACGGTTCTCAAATGGGTGGGCGCTGCCTATCTCGTCTGGCTCGGCATCAAGCTCTGGCGCGCGCCGGTGGCAGCGGGCGGCGATGCGGTGGAGGCGGCCTCCGGCGAGCGTCCGCTGCGCATCTTCTTCCATACCTATGCGGTCACGGCCTTGAACCCGAAGAGCATCGTCTTCTTCGTCGCCTTCCTGCCGCAATTTCTCGATCTCAGGCAGCCGCTCTTTGCCCAGATGGCGATTTTCGAGCTCACCTTCCTGACGCTCGCAATCCTCAATGCCAGCCTCTATGCAGCACTTGCGACCGCCGCCCGCAGCACGATTTCCAAGCCGAATGTGCGGCGGATCGTCAACCGCGCCGGCGGCTCCATGCTGGTTGGCGCAGGGCTTCTGACGGCGACGATGAAGCGTGCCTCGGCCTGAAATTCGCCCCCGTGCTTGCCGCCGCCAGTCGCATAGGTTAATGGAGATTCACGCTTGGCGGCTGGCAACCGCTGATTTGTAGGGGCTACGGGGCCCGGAAGCACGAAAGTGACAGAATGGCGAATTACCGTATTTCCCTTTCCAAACAGACGTTTGGCATGGCAGCTATACTGTCGGCGACCATCGTCTCGGGATGCTCAACGGTAGAGCACACGTCGCTCGCAGACCTTACGGCCGTGCAGACGGTCACGCCCCTCGCAAAGCCCGGCACCGAGATGACAGCCTACGCGCTGCCGACACCGGATGGTGTGGCCACCGCGACGAGTGCCGCACTTTCGGCACAGACGGCCGCAACGACGGCCGGCATGGCTACAACCTATCCGGTCGCGACCGATCTGGCACAGGGCGCCGCAGCCGCCCCCGCACTGGTCGCGGTTCCCGCGGCCAAGCCCGGCGACACCATGGCCCTTGCCATGGTTGCCCCGACGACGCAGACCGGCGCCAGCGCTGCGATTGCCGCAGCTGAAGCCCCCTCGCCCGCTGACACAACTCAGGTGGCATCCGCTGCCAACTCGCCGGCGGCGACCAAAACGGCCCGCGTCCAGGACCTGCCGGTCTCGACCCTCGCTGTCGCAGCCGCGATGGAATCGGACTTCGACACCGGCGAGCCCGTCGGCCTCGAAACGCTGGTCGCCAATCGCATGATCGTGCCGACCGAGCGCCCGAAGACCGGCGTCATCGGCTCGACGGTCGCGGCCGTCGCCAACGTCATTCCGGATTCGATGAAGTTCACCAAGACGCCGACGAGCTCGCGTCCCGACCTCGACAAGATGATCAAGTATTATGCCGATCTCAACGGCATTCCGGTGGAACTGGTGCACCGCGTCGTCAAGCGCGAGAGCAACTACAACCCGCGCGCCTACAGCAAGGGCAATTACGGCCTGATGCAGATCCGCTACAACACCGCCAAGGGTCTCGGCTATGACGGTCCGGCGGAGGGCCTGTTCGACGCCGAAACCAACCTCAAATATGCGACGAAGTACCTGCACGGCGCGTGGATGGTGGCCGACAACCAGCACGACGGCGCGGTCAAGCTCTATGCGAGCGGCTATTACTATCACGCCAAGCGCAAGGGCCTGCTCGAAGAGCTCGGCATGAAATAAGCCGGCCACCCGGCTTGCCCGAAGCGAAACCGCTTCTCACCGGCTCTGGAATTTCCTCACGGGGCGCTCAATCGAGCGCCTCTATTATTTTGGCGTTGAGCTTCTGCACGTCATAGCCGAGCCGCGAAGGCGTCAGCCCCAGCCGCACGACCGCAAGCTTCAGCGAAGGCACGAGCATGATCGCCTGGCCGTCATGGCCGAGCATCCAGAAGGCATCCGCCGGGAAACTGCCCGTTCCTGCCCGCATGCCGTTTTCCTCGAGCCACACCTGGCCCTGGCCGTATCTTCCGCCCGATGCCTTGGTCGGCGTGCGCATGAAGGCGACGTAGTCCTTCGGCAGCATCGCCCTTCCCTTCCAGACACCGTCCTGCAGCAGGAACTGGGCGAAACGCGCCCAGTCCTGCGTCGTCGCATACATATAGGACGAGCCGACGAAGGTACCGCTCTCGTCCGTCTCCAGAACGGCGCTCGTCATGCCAAGCGGCGCAAACAGCGCGTCATAGGGAAAGGCAAGCGCTGCCGCTGGATCGTCGAACGTGCGCATCCAGATCCGCGACAGGAGCGTGCTGGTGCCGCTCGAATAGCTGAAGTTCTTGCCGGGACTTGCACCAAGCGTCCGGGTGGCTGCAAAACCCGCCATGTCCTTTTCCAGATAGAGCATGCGCGTCACGTCGGTGACGTCGCCATAATTCTCGTTAAATGCGAGCCCGCTCTGCATCCCCATCAGGTCGGCAAGCGTGATCGCCGCCCGCTCGTCCCCGGCCCATTCCGGCAAGAGGTCGGCGCGCGAAACCTCCATCCGCCCTTCGGCGATCCGAAGGCCGATCAGCGCCGCCGTTACCGACTTCGTCATCGACCAGCCGAGCAGCGGCGTCGAACGATCGAAACCCTGGCCGTAGGTTTCCGCCACCAGCCGGCCGTCGCGGATCACGGCGATCGCCCGCATGCCGGGCCCGGCGAGGTCCGCATCCTCGACAAGCTTCTGCAGGGCCGGATCGATCGCAGCCCCCTCGCCTTCGGGCCAGGCCGCATCCGGCAAGGGCGCGGCCGCGGCGGTTTTTGTCTCGATCGGTAAAAGGCCGGCGGCATCGCCGTCCGGCAGGCTGGCGCAGCCGGCGCCCGGACGATAGGCCGCATAACCGGGCGCGGCAAATCCGAGGATGCGCGCCGTCACCGTCTGCTTCTCGCTGTCGACGCCGACGCGCACGAGCTTGAGCAAGGGATGCCCCGGCGCCTGCACGTCGTCCGCGAGCACCGCCTCGGCGTCGCGGCCGGCGATGAACACGTTGGAGCAGACGATTTTCGCCGCATAGCCGTCGCCGACCTTCAGCAGTTCCGGCGGCGCCAGCGCAAGCCAGCCGAACAGGGCAGCAACGA
The DNA here is from genome assembly GCF_002007205.1 of Ensifer adhaerens. Lineage (GTDB taxonomy): Bacteria > Pseudomonadota > Alphaproteobacteria > Rhizobiales > Rhizobiaceae > Ensifer > Ensifer adhaerens_D. The sequence continues at coordinate 163,341 of NZ_LAZS01000005.1, read as the reverse complement.
CCAGCGCCAGCACGGCACCCGATATCTTCAAAAAGCGTCCCATGCGGTCCTCCGGCCTCAGGCGCAAAGAGAACCAGCATTTTGCCGGAAGGGAAAGCCCCGGCCAGCTCAACTTTTCATTTTAGAAGGGCGCGCGTAGGGGCGAAAAAGTGCAATGCTTCCGCGGCAGTGACGCAAGGCTCCCTCAGGCCCGGGCGGAGCGGTAAGTCTCTCCCGTTTCGCCATCGCCGACGAGCACCGACACGTCAGCCATAACAGGCGAAACCCAGGGGCCCCGGATCTCGACAGCACCGCAGGCCCGGGCGCAATCCGCCTCGCTTTCCTTTTCGACGCCGCTGACGGCGATCGAAAGCCGCAGCACCTGTCCGGTCTTGATCAGGCAGGCAAGCAGCGCCACGCTGCGCTCGCTTCCGTGCGCAGCCCGCACGGCGGCGAGATCGACGGTCACCTGGTCGGGCCGTACGTCGGAGATCTGGCTCAAGGGCAGCGACGAGGCAGAACCGCCGCCAAGGGCGACGCGAACGCCAAGTGCGCGCAGCCCGCGCAGGTTTTCCGTGACAAGGGCAAGATCGTCGGTCGAGACGCCCTCGGCGACCTCGATCGTCAGGCGTTCTGGCGAAAGACCGGCGTCAGATAGGCACCGCTCCACCTGCGCGACGAAGTCGCGGTCGCGCAGTTGCGAGACGAAGGGAGCGACCGTCAGCCCCTTCGACGCGGACCAGCCCGCCGCCTGCCGGCAGGCCGTCTGAAGCGCCCAGGCGCCAAGCGACAGCGTGATCGCGCTCTGCTCCGGCGGCTCGAACATTTCCGCGCCGATGACGCCGAGCTGCGGGTGCCGCCAGCGCAGCAGCGCCTGGAATCCGCTGATGGAACCGCTTTCGATGCCGAGGATCGGCAGGAACACGAGAAAGAACTCTTCCTCCGCGAAACCGCGCGTAAGATCGCGCTCGGCTTCCGCCCGCTGCCGCACGGCATGGCTCAGGGTTTCCGAATGGAAGGCATGGCTGTTGCCGCTGACCGCCTTGGCCTCGTAGAGCGCGAGATCCGCCCGCTTCAAGACGTCGGATGTCGACTTGTCCGACCGCTCGATGAAGGCGATGCCGATGCTGCAGCCGGAAGCGATGCGCGTTTCGCCAAGATCGAACGGCGCTTCGAAGAGCTTCTCCACCCGCGTTGCGAGCATTTCGGCATCGGCCTGAGACGGCGCACGCGCCGCCGCAACCACGAACTCGTCGCCGCCCAGCCGGTAGACGGTCGCCTCGCCGGCAAAGGCACGCCTGAGACGGGCGCCGAACAGAGCCAGCAACCGGTCGCCGGCGTCGTGCCCCAGCGTATCGTTGATCACCTTGAAACGGTCGAGGTCGAGAAGAAGCAATGCATTGCGGGCAAATGCGGCACCTTCCGCGCAAAGCGCCTGGCTGATATCGGCCTCGAGCGCTGCGCGGTTTGCGAGCCCCGTCAGCTTGTCGCGGTGGACCTCGTTGCGCAGGCGGCGCTCGGCGCGCCGCGCTGCGCGCAACTCCAGCTCGAGCCGGCGCGAGTAGCGCCAGCGATAGAAGGAGCCGCCGAGGACAAAGGGCATGGCGCCGGCCGCCAGCACCGCGGGAACGTCCCAATGCGGCGCCATCTGGCCGGGAAGAGCGGTTCCACCGGCAAGCCACGCCGCCGAAACCAGAGCCCCCAATGCCGCGCCGGCAGCCGCAAATCGCTGCTCGGGCTTCGGCAGAAACGTACTTAACATCATGTCGACGCCCCCCGTATGTAAGGCGGTGCTAGCACGTCAGGGTTTAATGAATTCTTATGGGTGAAAAATTGTAGTTTTGCGATCCGGAGGCCGTCCCGGCCCTGTGGGAAAGCCCGTCATCAAAGTGTAGCCGAGTCAATTTAGAAGCGGCTAAGTTTCAACTGGATGACCGTCTGAGATGAATGAAATCGCTTCCGACGTTGGCTTTGGCAGAAAAAACCCGAAGCTGAAAAACGCCCTGCTCCAGCATAAGACCCTCTCCCTCGCAGGCTTCTCGGAACGTCTGTTCGGCCTGCTCTTTTCGGGCCTCGTCTATCCGCAGATCTGGGAAGATCCGATCGTCGACATGGAGGCGATGCAACTGACCCCGGAAAGCCGGATCGTCACCATCGGCTCCGGCGGCTGCAACATGCTGACCTATCTGTCGGCCGGCCCGCAGAAAATTGATGTCGTCGACCTCAACCCGCATCACATTGCGCTCAACCGCCTGAAGCTCGCCGCTTTCCGCCATCTGCCGAGCCACAAGGACGTCGCCCGCTTCCTGGCGACGCAAGGGACGGCCACCAACGTCCAGGCCTTCGATCTCTTCCTCGCGCCGAAGCTTGATACGGCCACGCGCAGCTACTGGAACGGCCGCGACATGACCGGCCGCCGGCGCATCGGCGTCTTTAACCGCAACATCTACCGCACCGGTCTGCTCGGCCGCTTCATCGCTGCAAGCCACCTGCTTGCCCGCCTGCACGGTGTCAACCCGGAAGACTTCGTTCAGGCGCGCTCCATGCGCGAGCAGCGGCAGTTCTTCGACGAGCGCCTGGCGCCTCTCTTCGATCGTCCCGTGATCCGCTGGATCACCGGACGCAAGAGCTCGCTCTTCGGTCTCGGCATCCCGCCGCAGCAGTTCGACGAGCTTGCAAGCCTGAGCGCAGAAAAATCGCTCGCCGCCGTGCTGCGCCATCGCCTCGAAAAGCTCACCTGTCATTTCCCGCTGCGCGAAAACTACTTCGCCTGGCAGGCCTTCGGCCGGCGTTACCCGCTGCCGCATGAAGGCGACCTGCCGCCCTATCTCGATGCCCGGGCCTATGAGGCGATCCGCAACAATGCCGAGCGCGTCGAGGTGCACCACGCAAGCTTCACCGAGCTTCTGGCCGGCAAGTCCGCGGGCTCCGTCGATCGCTACATCCTGCTCGACGCGCAGGACTGGATGACCGACCAGCAGCTGAACGACCTCTGGACGGAAATCACCCGCACGGCAGATGAAGGCGCAGTCGTGATCTTCCGGACCGCCGCCGAAGACAGCATCCTGCCGGGCCGTGTCTCCCCGGCGCTGCTCGATCAGTGGCATTACGATGCCGAGACCTCGTTGAAGCTCGGCGCCGACGATCGCTCCGCCATCTATGGCGGCTTCCACATCTACCGCAAGAAGGGCTGAGACGTGCAACAGGCCGGGATCTCCCACGCGCGGCGCATGGACCATATGTACCGCTATCAGCGGCACTTCTACGATCTGACGCGGAAGTACTATCTGTTCGGCCGCGACACGCTGATCCGCGACATGAACCCGGCCTCTGGCGCCTCGGTGCTCGAGGTCGGTTGCGGCACCGGTCGCAATCTGGCGCTGATCGGGCGCTGCTTTCCGTCGGCGCGCCTGTTCGGGCTCGACATATCCCAGGAAATGCTGACGTCGGCCGATGCGAAGCTCAACCGCGGCGGCAAGAAGCGCGCCACGCTTCACGTCGCCGATGCTACCGATTTCGACCCGGCGACCTTCGGCGAGCAGGGCTTCGACCACATCGTCATCTCCTACTCGCTGTCGATGATCCCCGATTGGCAGAAGGCGATCGATGCGGCGATTGCGGCACTCAATCCGGGCGGCTCGCTGCACATTGCCGACTTCGGTCAGCAGGAGCGCCTGCCGACGAGCTTCCGCCGGGCGCTGCACGGGTGGCTCAACCGCTTCCACGTGACGCCGCGTGAGCGCCTGTTCGATGTGCTGCGCGAAAAGGCCAGGGAAAACGGCGCCGATCTCGAGCGGCGCGCCATCGGCCGCGGCTATGCCTGGCTCGCCGTCTATCACCGCCCGGCCGTGGCGATCGCCGCTTAAGACGGCAAGCCATTCGCGCAAGTTTTGCATCCCACATGGGATCAGCCAGTCCAGCGAGCGCCGAAAGCGCCTGGTTTCGGCGCTTTCGCACTGGGGCGTGGCCCGCAATTCCCGCTTGAGCTAACCCAATTTTTACGATGATATGGTGAAAATGGGGTTCACGCCTCACTGGGGAAATCACCGACAGGAAGCCATCGTGTGAGGCAGGATCATCGATCGTCTCTAGACAGGAAAATCATGCGCCGGCTTCTCCTGGCTCTCTTGCCGCTTGCCACCCTTCTTTCCGGCTGCTCGTCGACCGACTATGACCTGATGCAGACGGCATCGATCCCGCCGCGCTTCCACGATACGGACCCGCAGAACTTCGGCGACCGGACCCCGCAGCACCACAACATCCACGGCATCGACGTTTCGAAATGGAATGGCGATATCGACTGGATGAAGGTGAAGAAGTCGGGCGTCTCCTTCGCCTTCATCAAGGCGACGGAAGGCAAGGATCGGGTCGATACCCGCTTTCCCGAATACTGGCAGAAGGCACGGGCCGCCGGCATCCCTTATGCGCCCTATCACTTCTATTACTTCTGCTCGACCGCCGACGCCCAGGCCGACTGGTTCATCGCCAACGTGCCGAAGAGCGCCGTCTACCTGCCGCCGGTTCTCGACGTCGAATGGAACGGCGAATCGAAGACCTGCCGCCATCGCCCGACGCCCGACGAAGTGCGCGTCGAGATGAAGCGCTTCATGGACCGGCTCGAAGCCCATTACGGCAAGCGGCCGATCATCTACACCTCGGTCGACTTCCACCGCGACAATCTCGTCGACCAGTTCAAGGAACATCACTTCTGGGTGCGCTCGGTCGCCAAGCATCCGGGTGAGATCTATGTCGAGCGCCGCTGGGCGTTCTGGCAATATACCAGCACCGGGGTCATTCCCGGCATCGACGGCGCCACCGACATCAATGTCTTCGCCGGCTCGGCGAAAAACTGGAAGAACTGGGTCGCGGCGGTCTCGCAGCCGAAGCACAACTGACATTGCTGCCGATAGACACGGCAGAAAAAACCATTTTCTTCTTTCGGTCATAATGCTCTGAAAGAGCAACGGCAGATTTCGCATCCAGCAATTGGCTGCCCGTGGTGGTGCGTCGCGCCCCACGGCAAAGAAAGGAATTTATGATGAACAGCACCACCAGGCGCGCCCTCACCTCCGTCGCATTTCTGGGGCTGATCGCCTCCGCCGCGTCCGCCCAGGCCGCAGCACCGACCAGCACCAAGGCAGAAGCCCCGGCTGTCGCCTGCGGCGGCGACCTCGGCGCCTTCCTGCAGGGCGTGAAAGCAGAGGCGGTCGCCAAGGGCGTTCCGGCCGACGTTGCCGACCGCGCACTTGCGGGTGCTGCCATCAACGAGAAGGTGCTCAGCCGCGACCGTACCCAGGGCGTCTTCAAGCAGACCTTCACCGAGTTCTCCAAGCGCACTGTCAGCAAATCGCGCCTCGATATCGGCCAGCAGAAGATGAAGGAATATGCCGACGTCTTTGCCCGCGCCGAGAAGGAATTCGGCGTTCCGGCGCCCGTCATCACCGCCTTCTGGGCGATGGAGACCGACTTCGGCGCCGTGCAGGGCGACTTCAACACGCGCGATGCGCTGGTGACCCTGTCGCATGACTGCCGTCGTCCGGAGATGTTCCGCCCGCAGCTGATCGCAGCGATCGAGATGGTTCAGCATGGCGACCTCGACCCGGCAACGACGACCGGCGCCTGGGCCGGCGAGATCGGCCAGGTGCAGATGCTGCCGGAAGACATCATCGCCTACGGCGTCGATGGCGACGGCGACGGCCACGTCAATCTGAAGAAGAGCTCGCCCGACGCGATCCTGACGGCCGGCAAGTTCATCCAGAGCCTCGGCTTCAAGGCCGGCCAGCCCTGGATCCAGGAAGTCAGCGTTCCCGCCGAACTGCCCTGGGAAAAGACCGGCCTGCAGCCGGGCATGAAGGCGGCCGACTGGTTTGCGCTCGGCGTCAAGCCGCGCGACGGCAACACTGCCAATAGCAATCTCGAAGCCTCGCTGGTGCTGCCGCAGGGCCGCAAGGGCGTCGCCTTCCTCACCTATCCGAACTTCAACGTCTATCTCGAGTGGAACCAGTCGTTCATCTACACGACCTCGGCCGCCTATTTCGCGACCCGTCTCGGTGGCGCGCCCACCTATGAGGGCGGCAATCCGGAACCGGGCCTCGACGATACCGGCATGAAGGCGCTGCAGACGAAGCTGCAGACGCTCGGCCACGATGTCGGCAAGATCGACGGCATTCTCGGCTCCGGCACCCGCGCTGCACTGCAGAAGGAACAGCTTCGCCTTGGCCGCCCGGCCGACGGCTGGGCGACGCTGGACCTCCTGAACGCGCTCTGAGTGGGAGCGGCCGTTTCAAGATGACGACCCCGGAGATCGGATCGATCTCCGGGGTTTTTTCATGCCGCATCGGCCGATCGGATCATCGCTACCGACGGCGAGCCGGTTCGCCCCCTGTCATGCGTCCCACCGCCAGCACGATCGCCGCAAGAACCGGGTGGCCCCAGTGCGCATGCCGGGTTATGACTCTGCTGTCAGAGCACAACCGATCCGGGAGCGGCAGACGCGGCCCTTGCGCCATGCCGTCCGCGCGCCGCCGGGAAGAAACTGACCGCAAGCATCCAATCAGCACGGACAGGCATCCCCATGAATGCGCGAACCACCGTCGATGGCCACCAGATGAACGTCAGCACCTGGGCGCTTCTGGCCCTGCTCGGTCTGATCTGGGGCGGGTCGTTCTTCTTCGCCCGCGTCGCCGTCGCGCATGTGCCGCCGTTCACGCTGGTATTCCTGCGCTTGGGGCTAGCGGCGCTGGCGCTGCACATCTATATCCGCGGCCGCTTCGGCATGTATGAGGTTCTTGCCCGTCGCTGGCGTGAATTCGCGCTGATGGGGCTGATCAACAACGTCATCCCGCATGCCTTCATCTTTCTCGGCCAGACCGAGGTCGGCGCCGGGCTGGCCGCGATCCTCAACGCCACGACACCTGTGTGGACGGTGATCATCGCCAATATGGCGACCGAGGACGAGAAGCTGAGTTCCGCCAAGATCGCCGGCTGCCTGCTCGGGCTTGCCGGCACCGTCGTCCTGATCGGGCCAAGCGCGGTCGCAGGCCTCTTCGGCACGTCAAGTACCATACCGCTCTGGGCGCTCGTCCTGCCGGTGCTTGCCGCCATCAGCTATGGCTTTGCCGCCACCTACGGCAAGCGCTTCCGCGATCTGGCGCCAGCGGTGACGGCCGCTGGGCAACTGACGGCTTCGACGCTGATTGCGCTGCCCGGGGCTGCCTTGATCGACACGCCCTGGCTCCTGCCGATGCCGCCGATGGAGGTGATCCTGTCGATCCTCGGCCTGGCACTCGTCTCCACCGCCTACGCCTACATTCTCTATTTCCGCATCATGCGCGAGGCCGGCGCCACCAACGCCTCGCTGGTCACCCTGCTGGTGCCGCCAAGCGCGATCCTGCTCGGCTACCTCTTTCTCGGCGAGACGCTGCAGGCGGCCGATTTCGCCGGCATGGTGCTGATCGCCCTTGGCCTGGCGGTGCTCGACGGACGGATCCTGCGGCGCAAGCGGCCCGCCTGACAACGGCAGGTCCCCTTCGATTCCGGCCGATCAAGGAACGAGAACATGCCGCGATCCGGGTCCGGCAGGGCGCTTTGCACGCGTGGAAAAGACACGGTTTTGCAAGGAATCGATGACCGATTTGCGTCCCTTTCCGGGCCACTCACGCACGGTTACAGACGTTTATATTAACCTTCCCGAAGCGATTGTGAAAAAAATGTGGCGGCCTGGAAACTTAAATAAAATCAGAACTATAGACCTGTGAATAAGGCAGCGCGAACTCACGCATTTCGCACTGCAGCACAAGTTTCCCTTTAACGTGTCGTGATTTCGCCCTATGTTTTAACGCGTCAACGCAGGGAGGGTCATCCATGGGCCTTACACATTCGCTGAATGTCCTCATGATCAGTGCAGCGTTCGTATTCGTGGCCACGATGCTCTTCATTTGAAGTGCGGCCGCTGAGAGTCCAAACCGAATAGGGACTTAAATTTCCGGGAAACCATTTTGCAGCACCAAGCCAGTTAGACCGCCAAGAGAGCACAGGGTCTAGACGCTGCGACAAACGAGAAAGCGCCTGAAGATTGATCTTCGGGCGCTTTCCTTTTTGGCGAATGCTGCGGCGGTCGGCATGTCTGCTGCGACCGCAGCCGATCTACCCCGACAGGCACGTAGCTAAAAAACGCCACTGCGACCTCTAAGGCCCGACAGAACGCGCAGCGCTATCGCCGCCATCCGCAGTTCGCTTTGGCAGAGCGAGCCCGCGCGTTGCAGAGGTGCGAGCGAAGGTCAGGCGGCGGCGCCCGCCGCCACCATCCGCGGCGCCGGAGCGATCGCGCCCGCCGCCTCCGCCTCGACCCGCTCGAAACCGACGAGATCCAGAACGGCGGTCACCAGCGGCGAACGGTTCATCGTATAGATATGGAAATCGCGCACTCCGCGCCGGGCGAGATCGACGATCTGCTCGGCAGCGATGTGGGTCGCCTCCTTGAAGCGCTCCTCCGGTCGATCTTCGAGATGCGCCAGCCGGGTGACGATCGCCTCCGGTACGCTGGCGCCGCAAAGGCCGGCGAACTTCTGCACCTGCGCCAGATTGTTGATCGGCAGGATGCCCGGCACGATCGGGATATTGACGCCGGCGCGGCGCACCCGTTCGAGGTAACGCTCGAAATCGTTGTTGTCGAAGAAGAACTGGGTCAGCGCGCGGGTTGCGCCGGCGTCGACCTTGCGCTTCAGCATGTCGATATCGGCCGCAACGTCGGGGCTCTCCGGGTGCATTTCCGGGTAGGACGAAACCGAGATCTCGATATCGTCGCCGCGCGCGCGGATCGCCTGCACGAGGTCGGTGCTGCTCGCATAGCCCTCGGGATGCGGCTGATAGGTGCTGCCGATGCCGCCCTGCGGGTCGCCGCGCAGCGCCACGAAGTGGCGGACGCCGAAGCTGAGATATTCGTCGATGACCGCATCGACCTCCGCCTTCGGCGCGCCGACGCAGGTCAGGTGCGCGGCGGTGTCTGCAAAGCCGCTTTCCGCGATCAACCGCCTGACCGTCGTCAACGATCGCGCCTTGGTCGAGCCACCGGCGCCATAGGTGACGGTGATGAAGGCCGGGCCGAAAACCGAGAGGTCTTCCGCCGTCTGGAAGAGCTGTGCTTCCATCTCGTCGGTCTTGGGCGGGAAATATTCGAAGGAGAGCCGGAGATTGCCGCGTTCGGCCGGGTAAAGCGTCTGTGCCGTCATAATCAAACTCCCCCCGCCTGGACACGCGGCCGCGGCGTTTCATTCTCGTTCACGGCCCGCCGATCACGCGCGAGCCAGATCGTTACCGTCAGTTTTCCATCGTCCGCCCCCTCAGGCGAAAGATCCGTGGTCTTTTCGAGCACGAGGCCTGCCTTCGCCAGCCAGTCGGCCATCGCCTGATGCGAGAAGCCGAGGCGGGCATGGGCGTGTTCGTCACGCAGATGCTCAAGCCCGTGCGGTGCGAAGTCGATGATGACCAGCCGCCCGCCCGGCATCAGCATGCGCGCGGCCTCCGCGATCGCCGCTTCCGGCTCGTCGAGGAAATGCAGCACCTGATGGATGGTGACGAGGTCGAAGGCCTGGCCGTCAAGCGGCAGGTTGAAGATGTCGCCATGGCGGATCGAGGCCTTGGTGATGCCGGCGCGATCGAGGTTGGAGCGCGCGACCGCGAGCATGTCGCGGCTGGCGTCGACGCCGATGCCGCGGCGATAAAGCCCTTCGAAGAGCTGCAGGATGCGACCCGTGCCGGTGCCGAGATCGAGCAGGCTTTCGACCGGCTCGTCGCCGACCATCTCGCGCAGCTTCGCCTCGACGTCGCGTTCGCTGACATGCAGTCGGCGAAGCTCGTCCCAGCCGGCCGCATTGCGGCTGAAATAGGCCTGGGCCTTCTCCGACCGCGCCTTCTTCAAGGTAGTGAGCCTTGCTGCGTCGCGCGCAAGCACCGCATCGTCGGCAGACGCTGACGCCAGCATCGCGCGCACGAGTCCGACCCGGGCACCGTCCTGCCTGAGGCGGAAATAGGCCCAGGCGCCTTCCTGGTAGCGGTCGATCAGCTCGACCTCCGCCAGCAGCTTCAGGTGCCTGGAAATGCGTGGCTGCGATTGGCCGAGAATTTCGGTAAGATCGGTGACGGTGAGATCGCCGGCGGCGAGAAGGGCGACGAGACGCATGCGGGTCGGCTCACCCGCCGCCTTCAGCACGTCCACCAGCGCATCCAGTCCCAGTTCTCCGAGAGCAGCCATTGCGATCCCCATCAACACATAAAGATATGTTTATGTGATTTGCGGTGGTGACGCAAGCGGATTTGCGCGGAGAGGCCAAACAATGACGCTGGCGGAACAGATGCTTGTGCACTGGCGCCATGGACCGCCACCGATACCTCCGGCAGCGCATCGGGAGGCCGCTGCGGCCTTTCAATCGGCCCCACGTCGCCGCCCCGTTGGCGTCCACGCAACTGCGCGGAAGCGGATACACCCGCGAAGGGACGCCCTCTTCATCGACATCCCTTCTTCCATTGTCGTCCCGCCCGGATACGCCTCGTCCCGTGCGGCTTCCCTGTCGCAGCAGAGGCCGACGGACCACCAGCGCCCCGTTCTCGTCGCCGAGCGAACGAACGGTGGCGTCAGACCGGTTTGCCGCGACGACCTCTGGAGCGTGCTTCAAGCTCGGCGGGCGCACCGTGTCCGGCGGCAAACAGCGCCTGCCGCGCAAGCGGAGGCAAAGGCTCGCACCCCCTTGCGGACCGGACGGCTCATGAAAAACGGGCGAAGCCTGCGCTTCGCCCGTTTCGTGGATACCTGCACCGCCGCTGCTTCCACAGGCGTCGGCAAGCCAAAGGCGCCGCGACAACAGCGGCACCGGCTCAAGGTTAGCGCGTCAGGCGCTTGTAGGTGACGCGCTTCGGGTTGACCGAGTCCGGGCCGAGGCGGCGGATCTTGTCCTTCTCGTAGTCCTCGAAGTTCCCTTCGAACCATTCGACCTGGCTGTCACCTTCAAAAGCCAGGATATGCGTTGCCAGGCGGTCGAGGAACATGCGGTCGTGGCTGATGATGACGGCGCAGCCTGCGAAGTTTTCGAGCGCCACTTCCAGCGCCCCCAGCGTCTCGGTGTCGAGGTCGTTGGTCGGTTCGTCGAGAAGCAGAACGTTGCCGCCGGCCTTCAGCATCTTGGCAAGGTGAACGCGGTTGCGCTGACCACCCGAGAGGTTGCCGACCTTCTGCTGCTGGTCGCCGCCCTTGAAGTTGAAGGTCGAGCAATAGGCGCGCGAGTTCATCTCGTGCTTGCCGAGCTTGATGACTTCGGCGCCGCCGGAGATTTCTTCCCAGACGGTCTTGTTGCCGTCGAGCGCGTCGCGGCTCTGGTCGACATAGCCGAGATGCACGGTGTCGCCGATGCGGATCGAACCGCCGTCGGGCTGTTCCTGGCCGGTGATCATGCGGAAGAGCGTCGTCTTACCGGCGCCGTTCGGGCCGATGATACCGACGATGCCGCCCGGCGGCAGCTTCAGCGACAGACCGTCGATCAAGAGGCGATCGCCGTAACCCTTGGTGACGCCTTCCATCTCGATGACCACCTGGCCGAGACGTTCGCCGACCGGGATGATGATCTGTGCGTCGCCCGGACGCTGGTTTTCCGCCGCGTTGACGAGCTCGTCATAGGAGCGGATACGGGCCTTGGACTTCGCCTGGCGGGCCTTGGGGCTCGATGCGATCCATTCCTGTTCGCGGGCAATCGCCTTCTGGCGGGACGCCTCTTCGCGACCTTCCTGCTGCATGCGCTTGGCCTTGGCGACAAGGTAGGCCGAGTAGTTGCCCTCGTAGGGGATGCTGCGGCCGCGGTCGAGCTCGAGGATCCAGCCGGTGACGTTGTCGAGGAAGTAGCGGTCGTGGGTGATCATCAGCACGGCGCCCGGATATTCGCGCAGGTGCTTTTCGAGCCAGGCGATCGTCTCGGCGTCGAGGTGGTTGGTCGGTTCGTCGAGCAGCAGCAGGTCCGGCTGCGAGAGCAGCAGCTTGCAGAGCGCGACACGGCGCTTTTCACCGCCCGACAGATTGGTCACTTCCGCGTCGCCCGGCGGGCAGCGCAGCGCTTCCATGGCCATTTCCACCTGGCTTTCGAGATCCCAGAGGTTCTGGCTGTCGATGATGTCCTGGAGCTTGGCGCCCTCTTCCGCCGTCTCGTCGGAGTAGTTCATCATCAGTTCGTTGTAGCGGTCGACGATCGCCTTCTTCTTGGCGACGCCTTCCATGGCGTTTTCGAGCACCGTCTTGGTCGGATCGAGCTGCGGCTCCTGCGGCAGGTAGCCGACGGTCGCACCTTCTGCCACCCAGGCCTCGCCGGTGAATTCCTTGTCGAGGCCCGCCATGATGCGCAGAACCGTCGACTTACCGGCGCCGTTCGGGCCGAGGATGCCGATCTTGGCGTCCGGGTAGAACGACAGATGAACGTTCTCGAGAACCTTCTTCGCGCCGTAGGACTTATTAAGTCCGGCCATATGATAGATGAACTGACGTGCCATGAGGGAATGCTCCGCAGGGATAAGGAAATTTGCCCGCTATGTAGGCGAATTATAGGAAGGGGGCAATGATCAAAGGCATCCGCCCCCGCCCTATCCCAAAACGACCATCCCCATCGGCACGCCCGGCACGCTCTCCCGGGAGGCACCGCAATCCAGCGCGGAGAAGCCCGCGCTGTGATACCTCCTGAGATGGCCGACCGGGCGAAACGCCCTACCCGCGACCGGCGGTATCGGCGATCCCCTTGGCGCACTTGAACTCCGTCGTCCCTGCGGCCTGGATCAGCGGCCCGAGGCTCGATGCCTTCATGACGTCGCCAGTGAGCCCGATCGTCAGCCCGGTGATGATGCTGCGGCCTTGGACGGTCTGGCAGCGCATGCGCACCCGGTCGCCGGCTCCAGCGCCAAAACTCTGGTCGAAGGCCTGCTTGATCGCCGCCTCGTCGAGTTCCGCGCCGACACGCTGGCGGAAAAGTGCTCCGACCGCCGAGCGGTTGAGCTCTTCGAGCATGCGCAGCTGCACCGAGAAATAGTCGTCCACCGAACCGTTCTGGCAGGTGCCGCTCCTCAGCCACTGGTGCCGGTCGAGGCCGGATTGTACGCCGGGCATGGCGATGAGCAACCGCGCCGCCGTGTCGTCGGCCATGGCAAGCTTCGGCAGCTCCAGCCAGTTGCCCTTGCGATCCGTCGCACGCACCTCGGCCGCGACCCCGCAATAACTCTTGCGCAGCGGCCACAGGCCATGCAGCGAGAGGTTGGTGGCGTCGAAGCGCTCCGCCGTCTGGCTTTCGCATTCCTTGCGCTGAGGCCGTGTCTCGCAGAAGCCGGGCTGCCAGCTGACCGCCAGCACATGCTCCGTGCGGCTCGCAGCGCTTGCAGGCGCAGCCCCCTCGGACGCGTCTTCACCGGCAGCAAAGGCGCCGGGCGCAAGCAACAGCGCCAGCGCTGCCAGGACGCCCGCCACAGAACCTGATATCGCTTTACAGAAACTGATCATGATATCCTCCCACGAAAACAAAACGGGAACAAATATCGCCCATAACGGGAAAATTGCAACTCTTAATTAAGACGAGCGCACATTCGCTTGTGACCTCATGCGCAACGAGCAACAAGCGGCGATTGCCTTTGCCTTGCAAATCGATTTGATATCGAGTGGTCTGTCGTTGTTGCCGGGGGAAAACGTGTTCGGGCAGGTGAAGACGCATCAGAGCCCGACCGGTGCCAGCTTGAGCTGGCGCCATTTCCCGGCGACCGCCGATGTCCGCGGCATTCTTCTCGTCAGCCATGGCCTTGCCGAGCATTCCGGCCGATACGCCCGCTTTGCCGAGACGATGGCCGCGCACGGCTTCCACGTCTATGCCCACGACCATCGCGGCCATGGCGCAACGCGCGCGTCCGACGCGCCGCTCGGCATGTTCTCGAACCGAGACGGCCTCGACAAGGTCTTTGCCGATATTCGCGCCGTGCGCGAGATCGCGACCACCAGCAATCCGGGGCTTCCGGTCATCCTTTTCGGCCATTCCATGGGCGGGCTGATCGCGCTCAACGCTGCCGAGGCCGATCCCGGTCTTTATGATGCGCTCGCGGTCTGGAACTCCAATTTCCGTCCCGGTCTAGCCGGCCGCGGCGGGCAACTGATCCTGAAGATCGAAAAGGCGCTCAAGGGCTCGGATGTGCCAAGCCCGCTATTGACCAAGCTCACTTTCGGCATGTGGGGCGGCGCAATCAAGGACCGCAAGACCGATCTCGACTGGCTGTCGCGCGACGATACGGAGGTCGCAAAATACGCGGCCGACCCGCTCTGCGGCTTCGACGCCACCGTCTCGCTCTGGCTCGATCTCTTCCGCCTGTCCTTTACCGGCGCCCGGCCCGACCGGCTGGCGCGGTTGCGGAAAGACCTGCCCATCCATCTCGTCGGCGGCAGCGCAGACCCTTCGACCGAGATGGGCAATGCCATCCGCTGGCTCGGCACGAAGATGAAGGCAGCCGGCCTGAGCGACGTCACCGTCACCGTCTATGACGGCATGCGCCACGAGACGCTGAACGAACTCGGCCGGGAACAGGCAACGGCAGATTTCGCCGCCTGGTGCGTGGCGGCCGTCGCAGGGCGGCGCTGACCGGAAATATCATGGCCGACATCTCCCTTCAAAAGATCGCCACGGACCATAACCGCATCTCCTTCGGGCTGACGCTGATGGTGATCTCGGTGCTCCTGTCGCCGCTGATCGACATCTTCGCCAAGCTCGCGATCGCGACCGTCCCGTCTGCCGAAATCACCGCCGTGCGCTTCCTGCTGCAGGTCGTTTTCATCCTGCCGATCGTGCTCTTCCGCGGCAGCCTGTTCGATCTCACCTGGAAGAAGACCGGGCTGCACGCGCTGCGCGGCGGGCTCCTGGTCGTAACGATGCTTTCCTTCATCACCACGCTGAAGGTGATGGAGGTTGCCGATGCGATCGCGATCTTCTTCGTCGAGCCGATCATCCTGACGATCCTCGGCAGCATCTTTTTGAAGGAGACGATCGGCTGGCGGCGCTACACCGCCTGCGGCGTCGGCTTCTTCGGCGCGCTGCTCGTGATCCAGCCAAGCATGCAGGAGGTCGGCTGGATTGCGCTTCTGCCCGTCGTCGCCGCCTTCGGCCTTGCCGTTTTCCTGCTCGTCACCCGCATGGTGGCGCAGAACGAAGATCCCTGGTCGATGCAGTTTCATGCCGGCATCTGGGGCGGACTCTTCTGCCTCGTGCTGCTCTATTTCGGCGAAGGTACCGGTTCCGGCATCTTCGATCCGGTCTGGCCGCAGGGCTATACCTGGTACTACCTGCTCGGCGTCGGCGTCACCGCCACCATATCCGGCGTGCTCGGCGTCTATGCCTATCGCGCCGCCCCGGCCTCGGTGCTGGCGCCGCTGCAATATCTCGAAATCGTCTCGGCGACGATCTTCGGCTGGCTCGTTTTCGGCGACCTGCCGGACGCACTCAAATGGCTCGGCATCGCCATCATCATCGGCTCCGGCCTCTACATCATCTGGCGCGAGCGCCGCGTTCACAAGGACACCAGCGTCGCTCCGGTGTCGCCAGCCATCTGATGACAAAAGCCATCTGATAACAAAAGAAAGACCATTGGGAGGAGATACTATGAAAACTGGAGGTCAGCTCATCGTCGACGCGCTCGTCGCCAACGGGGTGAAGCGCATCGCCTGCGTGCCGGGAGAAAGCTACCTGGCCGTGCTCGACGCGCTCTACGACACCGACATCGACGTACTCGTCTGCCGCCAGGAAGGCGGTGCGGCGATGATGGCCGACGCCTGGGGGCGCCTCACCGGCGAGCCCGGCATCTGCATGGTGACCCGCGGTCCGGGTGCCACCAACGCTTCGGCCGGTCTCCATGTCGCAAGGCAGGATTCGATCCCGATGATCCTCTTCATCGGCCAGGTGCAGAGCGATGCACGCGAGCGCGAAGCCTTCCAGGAGATCGAATACCGCCGCGCCTTCACCGAAGTCGCCAAGTGGGTGGGCGAGATCGACGATCCCGCCCGCATCCCGGAATTCGTCACCCGCGCCTTTGCCGTCGCCACCTCCGGGCGGCCCGGCCCGGTGGTGCTCACCCTGCCCGAGGACATGCTGACCCGCAGCGCCGAGGCGCCCGCGGCAAAACCCTACCAGCCGGTCGAAGGCCATCCGGGCCCGGCGCAGATCAAGCGGCTCGAAGAGATGCTGAGCAACGCCAAGCGCCCGATCGCCGTCCTCGGCGGCACTCGCTGGACAGCGGAAAGCGTTGCTGAATTCCAGCGCTTCGCCGAACGCTGGAAGCTGCCGGTCGGCTGCTCCTTCCGTCGCCAGATGCTGTTTGATCACCTGCACCCGATGTACGCCGGCGATGTCGGCATCGGCATCAACCCCGCTCTGGCAAAAGAGATCAAGGAGGCGGATCTCGTCCTGCTTCTCGGCGGCCGTTTCTCCGAAATGCCGTCGTCCGGCTACACGCTGATGGACAGCCCCTACCCGCGCCAGACACTGGTACATGTGCACCCTGATAGTTCCGAGCTTGGCCGCGTCTACCGGCCGGAACTGGCGATCGCGGCCAGCCCGAGCGACTTCGTCGCCGCCCTCGAAGGCCTTGCGCCTTCGGGCGAGCCGGCCTGGTCTGCGCGCACGGAGACCATGCACGCCGCCTATCTCAAATGGTCGACCCCGCCCGAAACCGGCCCGGGTGCCGTGCAGATGGGCCCGATCATGAACTGGATCGAAGCGAGCGTGCCGGAGGATACGATCTTCACCAACGGTGCCGGCAACTACGCCACCTGGGTGCATCGCTTCCACCGCTTCCGCCGCTTTGCCACGCAAGCTGCCCCGGCTTCAGGCTCCATGGGCTACGGCCTGCCGGCAGCCGTTGCCGCCAAGCAGCTACATCCGGATCGCGAGGTCATCTGCTTTGCCGGTGACGGCTGTTTCCTGATGCACGGTCAGGAATTCGCCACCGCCGCGCGCTACCGCCTGCCGATCATTACCGTCGTCGTCAACAACGGCATCTACGGCACGATCCGCATGCACCAGGAGCGTGATTATCCCGGCCGCGTCAGCGCCACCGACCTCACCAATCCGGACTTCGCAGCCCTTGCCCGCGCCTATGGCGGCCACGGCGAGACGGTCGAGAAGACGGAGGAGTTCGCCGATGCCTTCCTCAGGGCGCGCGCCAGCGGCAAGCCGGCGATCATCGAGATCAAGCTCGACCCGGAGGCGATCACGCCGACGCGCACGCTAAGCGAGATCAGGGCCGGCTAATCGCCTCCAGTGTGACAGCGATTGCGACCGCCGTGGAAAACAGCGGTCGCCCCAGACGGAAAGCCGTTTCGCAATTTTCCTCGAATTGCTCTAGCACGCCCTGTAGACGTATCCCGATGTGCCTGCTGGAACGACATCCCTGTCGCGATAGATGACCGAAATCCTCGTGCCCTGCGCCTGGCATGCAGTGTTGAAATAACTCACCGGATCGACCGCATTGCCGATGGGGTCCCTATCGTTGTCACCGTACTCGATCTCATAGACCTGGTTGCCATAGGCCTTGGAATAGACCTGGCATTCGGACCACACCTGGCATTCCTCGGCGATCGCAAAATCGAATCCGATTTGCGCAGCGCCGATCTCTGCCAATTCGGCGGCATTCTTCTGGCCGATGGCGAGATCGGCTTTGTGCGCCCGTTGAACAAGCAGCTCAGCGAACGCAAGGTTTGCGGCCGGAGTGAGCACGCCCTTCGACCGCACCCAGGAGTCGAGATTGTCAGGCTCTATCGCCTTGAACCCGTCCGAAGCGCATTTGTCGATCCACGGCCCAACGACATCCATGAGAGCCGCACGCTTCGCGGTCGTGGATATGTCCAGGATGTGTTCGTCCGGCCAATTCGGGTCGACCACATACTTTCCATCCTTCTTGACCAGGAGATCGGGATGGTTCTTGCGCCACCACACGGCATCGCCAGGTTGGGTCTGGAAGGCATTTACATAGCAGATGTTGTATTTGCCCGCCGCGGGCTCTTCCAAACGGTCGCGAACGACGATAGCCACATCGGCCGCCGGTGTGTAGGCGCCGCCAAGTTGATAGTCGAGCCGCCCGTTCGCCGGCGGCTTGCTGAACGCTCGGGCCGGCGCGTTGTGACCGATGGCGACGCTCACGATCGGTGCCACGAGCAACAATGCTCCAAGGCGAGCAAAATCCCTGTACCGCAGAGCTTGCATCAGCCTTCCAGCCACTCGGTCGAAAACGCGCCGGCCTCATGCAGGTCGATCGTCTCCAGCCGGCCGGGTCCGAGATTCTCGAACTTGTGCGGCACATTGGCCGGCGCCACGACGATCTGGCCGGCCTCGGCATCGATGGTGCGATCGCCGACGGTGAAGCGGGCGCGGCCGACGCGCACGATGAAGGTTTCGGGATAGGGATGGCGGTGCAGTTTCGGCCCGTAGCCGATCTCGTCGGTGGAAACGAAGATCACCGAGAGGCCTGCGCCAAAGGCGCCGCCTTCGAATTCACCCTTCCACGCGTCGGGCTCATCCGCCCATTGCTCGCGCGAAATGAGATGCGCTTCGGTCATGCCGGTCCTCCACGGTCAGATGGAACGATACGGCCGAGCGCGAGGGCTTGGATTCGCTTTAGGGCTCAGCCGCGGATATGCTGGGTCTGCTGGTAGACGGCGGTCGAGCGGGCGCCGGAGCGGCAGTAGCCGAGCATCGGCCGCTGGAACTCGTCGAGCGCGTCGACCATGCTGGTCACTGCGTCTGCCGTCACGCCCATCGGGCCGACGGGGATGTGCTTGGTTTCGATGCCGAGTTCTTCGGCGCGCGCGGCAATCGAATCAAAGGTCGGCTGGTCCGGCGCCTCGAAATCCGGGCGGTGGCAGACGATGGACTTGAAGCCGAGTGCCTTGATCTGGTCGAGATCCTCGACCGTGATCTGGCCGGTGACCGAATATTCGTCGTTGATCTGGCGGATGTCCATGGTCGTCTTCCTTGAGGCAAATTTCTCGGCCTCTGATGTAGGCGCAGCCTCATCTCCCGTCAATTCAAAAGCCGCATCGTCAAGGTGCAGGATCAGACGACCGAGAAGGCGATGGCATAACTCTGCGCCTCACCCGGTGAAAGCGGCACAAGCTCTCCCGCCGCCGCCAGCTCCGGTCGCTTGGCAATGCGGTGCGAGACCGGCTCGATGCTGATCACGTCGGCCTCGCCGCGCTGGCAGCGCCACATCTGCAGGAAGGGCAGCGTATCGGCTCGGAACCGCACCTTCAGACTTCGTCCGCCGAGACCGGCAAGGTCCGCAAGCGTGACCTCCGACCAGCCGTCGGCACCAATGGCCGCCGGCAGGCAGAAATGCGCGCTCTCGCCCTCGCCGAAGCGCCAGGCGCTCACCCCACCCGCAAGCGACGCGCTGACGATGCGGGTGCCGGGCCCGAGCAACCGACCGCCGACATTGAGGTGATACATCATCATGGGCGGAAAGGCGGATGTCCCTGAATTGACGACGCGGTCCTCGAGCACCACTTCGCGTCGCGCGGCATCGATCCGCCAGCGCCGCTCGACCCGCGCCTGCCCGCCCCCCGCAAGCGCAACCTCGATCGTCGCCGTGCACTCGACCCCGTCGCCTGCCATCTCCGTGTGGCTGACGGCGGTCCCGGCAAGCGACCCATGCAGCGGATAGCGCGCGCCGTCCGCCCCGCCCTCGATCGGTTCCGGATGACGAATATGCTCGGGGCCACAGGTGAAGAGAAAACCGGCGAGCGCCCGGTCGATCCTGGGATCGCCATCCGACGGAATTGCAGCACCCGGCGACAGGTCGATCGCGTCGACGACGAAGGCGGCGATATCGAGCGCCGAGAGCCGGTCGAACAGCACATGATTCTCTCGGGCGTCCTGAGGTTCTTCGAGCGTTTTCAGCATGTCTTCTTCCTCAAATCGGCCGCAGAATCACTGCAATCACAAAGACATGATAACTGAGGAGAGACGCAATTCAGCGGTTGAAGCCCGGGAATGCACCGCCTAGATAGAATTTAACTGCTTGTTCATGATGAATTCATTTTTTTCACATTAACGTCGAATTCGAAATGTACCGCGCCACATTCACTACAATGAAAACAGGTTCTCTCGTGACGTCAGCGACCCGCACAGGCCTCTCGCTCCTCGCCGCAGCCGGCTTTCTTGCCGTGGATTTGACGGCTGCCTTCGCACAGGACTATCGCGGCTACAATCGCTATGGCGACGATGTCATGCTGGTCACGCCCGATGGCGAAATCCTGGACTATGTGCCCCGCTCCGACGAAGTGCAGACCATGCGCGACAGCCGCGGCCGCACGCTTCTGATCGACAGCTGGGGCAATGTGGTCGCAACCGTGGTGCCCAACAATCGCGGCCATCAACGCGACTACGGTGGCAACCGTCAGGCCGACTATGGCGGCTACCGCCGCCAGGGCGATGTCGACATCTATTCGAACCGGCGCTCCCGCGACACAGAGCGCGGCTATGGCTATTCCGAGCCCGGCGACGTCACCGGCTCCATTCCCGACTACCGCGACGTCGTTCCGCCGTCGGCCGACGGCAACGAACTGCCGAACAGCCTGCCGGGCCTGATCGACGGCACACAAGAAGCCTCCATCGATCCGAACGACGGCAACCCGATGCGCCAGTCGATGCCGCCGGCGATCTCGGTCAAGTCGAAGTCGCGCGCCGAAATCACAGCGCTGCAGGTCTTCCTCGACCGCGAGGGCTTCTCGCCCGGCGTCATCGACGGCAAGATGGGCTCGAACGTCACCAAGGCGATCGAAGCCTGGCAGCAGGCGACCGGCGAAACGCTCGACCCCAACAACACCGAGGACATTCTCGAGCGGTTGCGCATGAGCGGTGGCATGCCGATCACCAGCTACACGATCACGGCTGCCGACGCCGCCGGCCCCTATGTCGCCTCGATCCCCGAGGATTATGCGCACAAGGCGATGCTGCCGCACATGTCCTTCACCTCGACGACGGAAATGCTCGGCGAGAAGTTCCACATGGACGAAGCGTATCTCCGCGAGCTGAACCCGGGTGTCGACTTCACCATCCCTGGCACGATCATCAAGGTCATCAACCCCGGCGCCAACAAGACCGGCAAGGTCGCCCGCATCCTCGCCGACAAGGCGCGCAAGCAGGTGCTTGCCTATGACGACGCCGGCAAGCTGATTGCCGCCTATCCGGCAACGATCGGCTCGTCCGACACGCCGTCTCCGTCAGGCACCGTCAACGTCGAGCGCATCGCGCTCAATCCGGGCTACACCTACAACCCGAAGATCAACTTCAAGCAGGGCAACAACGACAAGATCCTGACGCTGCAGCCCGGCCCGAACGGTCCTGTCGGCACCGTCTGGATCGCGCTTTCGAAGCCCACCTACGGCATCCACGGCACGCCCGAACCGTCGAAGATCGGCAAGACCCAGAGCCATGGCTGCGTGCGCCTGACCAACTGGGACGCGACCGAGCTCGCCAAGATGGTGAGCACCGGCGTCACGGTCGAGTTCGTCGACTAATCGGGCCCGCCTCGCCTGTTAACCGAAACGTTGTTTTTTTGGCATTTTTTGCGCGATTTCCCCCAATTGGGTGAGTGACTTCGCGCCTGCAGCATAGATGATGGGGGTGCCTGATCGACCATCCACGACGGGCACCCGATGTTAAATGTCTTTGCGCCGGCGCCCGTCGTTCGGCAAAACCTTTTCAGACCTATCCATTTGCAAAGACCGCAGCTGCCGACGACCCAGCTGCGGTTCTTTTTTCGTGCGCCCGCGCCGCTCCTTTCCATGCCCGCCTTCCATCATGACTTCATGAAACATTGTCATGAGAATTTTCCGGACAATCGGCTATCACCGGATATCTTGGCGACAATGGCCGGCACGCGGCCGCACTTGAAGGATGGCCTGAATGGCGACGGAGCGCACCCTGCCCAACCTCTGGCATGCGACGGCACCGGCCGCCCCTGAGACCCGGCCGCTTGCCCGCGACCTGACGACCGATGTCGCGATCATCGGCGGCGGCTTCACCGGTCTCTCGGCAGCGCTTCACCTCGCCGAAAAGGGTGTGAAGGCAACGGTCATCGAGGCCAGGATGATCGGCTTTGGCGGCTCCGGCCGCAATGTCGGCCTCGTCAACGCCGGCATGTGGGTGAAGCCCGACGACCTGATCTCGACGCTCGGCCCCGATGCCGGAAACCGGCTGCTGACCGAACTCGGCGATGGCCCGTCGATGG
Organism: Ensifer adhaerens; assembly: GCF_002007205.1. GTDB lineage: Bacteria > Pseudomonadota > Alphaproteobacteria > Rhizobiales > Rhizobiaceae > Ensifer > Ensifer adhaerens_D. The sequence continues at coordinate 141,081 of NZ_LAZS01000005.1, read as the reverse complement.
TCTATGCGCTGGTCGCAAAACACGGGATGCCTTGTGAGGCGGTGCGCAACGGCACGCTGCACATGGCCGTCGGCAGCGAAGGCGTTACCGAAATCAGGGACCGCGAAGCGCAGTGGCAAAAGCGCGGCGCCCCGGTCGAGGCACTCTCGGCCGAGCGGGCACACGCACTGACCGGCGCCGAAGGATTTTCGGGCGCCCTGCTCGATCGCCGCGCCGGCACCATCCAGCCGCTCGCCTATGCCCGCGGGCTTGCCCGCGCTGCCCTTGACGCCGGTGCGGAGATCTATACCGACACGCCGCTGACAGGCGCCGAACGCCAGGGCGACAGCTGGGTGCTGAAGGCGGGCAATGGCGTGGTGCGCGCAAGACATGTGATCCTTGCCACCAATGCCTATGGCGGCCTCTTTGCCGAGAGCCCCTGGCAGGCGCATACGCAGGAACTGACGATCCTGCCCTACTTCCAGTTCGCCACCAATCCGCTGCCGGACGCCGTTGCCGCCCGCATCCTGCCGGAGCGCCAGGGCACCTGGGACACCGGCCTCGTCATGACGTCCTTCCGCATGGATCAGCAGAACCGGCTGATCTTCGGCTCGATCGGAAGGCTCGACGCGTTGGCCGAAGGCACGCACCGCGCCTTTGCTGCCCGCTCGCTGCGCAAGCTATTCCCCTTCCTCAGTGATTTCCGCTTCGAATACTGGTGGGACGGCCGCATCGGCATGACCACCAACAACCTGCCGGCCATGCACACGCTCGCCCCCAACGTCGTCTCCGTCAGCGGCTACAACGGCCGCGGCATCGCACCGGGCACCGTCTTCGGCCGCGCACTTGCCAACCACGTCACCGGCGAAACCTCGGCGATCCCGCTTGCCGAGACCCCCGTAACGCCGGACACCTGGCGCAATGTGAAGTCGGCCTTCTACCACGCAGGCGCCCAGGCCAAGCACTTCATCGACCGGCGGTTTTGAGCGCGCCGAGCTGCACCGCTCACATCGAACCGATTCAGTGCGTCACCATCCGTTTCATGTGGCAAGAACACGCCGCGACTCTTTTAGACCAGTCGGTGATGCTTCATAACAAGGGGCGGATGAAGGCGCAGGCCGAGCGGTCCGAAGGCACGAGAAGAATTTCTGAGATTGAGGCGGTACGTGGGGGCATTGTCGGGGGTCGAAAGGATGGGCACCGTGATCATCGCGAGCGCGAGCGCCATTGGTTCCAACATTCTGACTGTCATATTGAGCTTCTTAGGGCTTGCTGCTTGGAGCGACTCCGCATTTCGCGGCTGTCCAGAGGCAGTGAAATGCCGTGACGCGGAAGACGTCATTTGGGCGGTGGCCGGCGCAGCACCCGCGAGCCTAGTGGTCGCCATTTTGAGCAGTTGGCTGGTCTTTCGAACAATCCGCCGAAGATCTCGACAGTAAATGTCCGCACTCAGCGCAGGAAGCCTCGCACCGTCATCTCTGACCCGAGGCGTCATCTCTAAAACTACAGTGCGATCTCGCGCCGCTGCGCGGTAATCCGAGCCCGCACTCACCTGCACCTGTCCCGATGTGCGGAAGGCCCTAAAGCCGCAAGGCGATGCGCTCTTCCTTGCCGGCCAGCGCCTGGCTGGCGGCATTGGCCTGTTCGACCATCGCGGCGTTCTGTTGGTGATCTGGCCATCTGGGTGATCGCGGTGTCGACCTCCTGAGGACATCGACACCGGGGACCTGCGCCACCTGATGTGGGACATCGCGTTCCCAGACAACTGGTACGACCAGCACCAGGAAAAGGCCGTCACGAAGCGCAGAAGGCCGACAGTCGCAGTAGCGCAGCCAGCCCTCTTCTGCCGGCCATGGCGACCGTTGAAGGTCCGCGCACGGTCGTGACGTCGATGTCGAAGCCCAAAAACCGCTTGTGATTTAAGATCAGTCGACTTAGCCTGAACCGCTTGCACCTCGCAAGCCCCCCCGTGCGAACGGGCCATTCGAGACAAGGAACTGGCCATGGCTAAGCTCGTGTTCGGAATGAACCAGTCGCTGGACGGCTACGTCGATCACATGGAGTTTGCGCCAAGCCCCACGCTCTTCCGCCACTTCATCAAGGAGGCCGAACAGCAGGCGGGCAGCCTGTACGGTCGCCGTATTTACGAGATCATGCGCTACTGGGACGACGAGCATTCGGAATGGGATGCGGACAGACGCGCCTTCGCGACGGCGTGGCGGAAGCAGCCGAAATGGGTCGTTTCGCGCTCCTTGACATCCGTCGGACCCAATGCGCGGCTCGTCGATCGTGATCTCGGCGACGCAGTGCGCAAGCTGAAGGCCGAGCACGACGGCGAGATCGAAGTGGCTGGCCCCGTTCTGGCACACAGCCTCACCGAACTCGGCTTGATCGACGAGTACCGGATCTACCTGCACCCGGTCGTGCTGGGTCGCGGCAACCCCTACTTCGCCGGCCCCCGACCACCGCTGCGCCTGATCGCACATGATCGGATCGGCGAGGACGTGGTGCGGCTTGTCTACGTTCCTGCTTAACTTGCTCGTCTGCCAGCCCGAGTAAGCAGAAACGCCCCGGATCATCCCTGACCAGAGGCGTCGTCTCGATCAGAAGGCGCGTTCACGCCGCAGCGCGAACCCGTCCGCTCAGTTGCAATCTTGCCTTTCAAGCCAGATGTGCGCTCCGCGAAACGACTTCGGCGAGTTGGCACTCCCTTTGCCCTCACGCGGAGCGTCTCCAGCGGTATGACCAACCGTCGACCCTCTCGCCGGTCGCCTTCAGCAACAAGGCGCCAGGCAGAAACTGGCCACGCACAAGGCCAATCTTTTCGAGAACGCGGCAGCTGGCCTCATGTGCTGCCACGCATACGGTATGAACCTCGGATAGGCGTGACTGCTGTTTGACCCAGTGCATGACCGCCAGACCAGCTTCCGTCGCCAGCCCCTGTCCCCAATAGGCCGGACCGATGCCATAATGAATTTCCGCGCCGTCCCCATCCAGAAACATCAGGAAGAGGCCTATCGGCCGCTGGTCGCTGCGGTCGATGATGCTCCAGATAAATCGGTCGCCATCCGTCCAGTTGTTTTCTCCCCACACATGGATGACCGCCTCGGTGCTGGTTTGTGTGGGATGGGCGCCACGCGGCAAAAATCGTGCTGCCACGCTGTTGCCTGTGTATTCCGCAAACACGGACGCTGCGTGTTCAGAGCGGGCAGCACGCAGGAGAAGGCGGCTTGTCGTCAGTTCAACGGGTGGCGTGTTTGGCACTTTAGGTGTCCGGGCGAAGCAGAACGCGCGGACATCTTAAGTCTATCCGGGCAAGGAGCAAAAGCCATCATCGATCGGCTCCCCGCAGGAAGTCCCTCGCCTCGAGGTGAACGCGGCCAGCAAACTAAAAGCGCCCCGGATCATCGCTGACCCGAGGCGTCATCTCTCGAACAGAAGGCGCGATTACGCCGCCGCGCGATAACCAGATCCGATGCTCACCTGCACCTGCCCCGACGTCCGGAAGGCGCGCAGACGCGTGGCGATGTGTTCGGCCTCTCCGGTCAGCGCCTGGCTTGCGGCATTGGCCTGTTCGACCATCGCGGCGTTCTGCTGGGTGATCTGGTCCATCTGGGTGATGGCGGTGTTGACCTCCTGCAGGCCGGTTGCCTGTTCAGCGGTGCTGGCGCGGATGGCGCCGAACACGGAGCTGACCTCGACGACCTGCGCCACGATCTGCTGCAGCGACTGCGCCACCTGGTTGACCGAGTTGACACCGTCGTCAACCTGGCCGCGCGACTTGGCGATCAGGCCCTGGATGTCCTTGGCCGCTTCGGCGCAGCGCTGCGCCAGCGCCCGGACCTCGGAGGCGACGACCGCAAAGCCCCTGCCCGCCTCGCCGGCGCGCGCCGCCTCGATGCCGGCGTTGAGCGCCAGAAGGTTGGTCTGGAAGGCGATCTCGTCGATGACGTCGACGATGCGGGCGATGCTCGCAGACGAGGTCTGGATCTCCTGCATCACCTCGATTGCGTGGCTGACGATTTCGCCGCTCTGTTCGGCATTGGCGCGGGCGGCAATCACCGTCGAATTCGCCTGGTTGGCGCCTTCGGCCGTCTGCTTGACGGTGCGCGTCACCTGCTCGACGGCGGCCGCCGTTTCTTCGAGGTTCGCCGCCTGCCGTTCCGTGCGCCGGGCCAGATCATCGGCCGCAGCAGCGATCTCCTTGGCGCTCGTGTGGATCTGGCTGGCGCCCGCCTCGATGCCGCCGATCGCGCGCGAAAGCTCGCCGATCGCATGATTGAAGTTCTCGCCAAGCTCCTGATAGGCGGCGGGCAGATCCGCGCCGATGCGCGCCGTCAGGTCGCCGTCGGCGATCTTCTTCAGCGCCGCCCCAAAGGTCTTGCTGATCAGCGCGCGTTCGGCGGCCAGCACTTCCTCCTGCACGGCGCGCTGCTTGGTCACGTCGGAGGCGTCCATGTAGACGGAGATCGACAGGTCCATGTCGAGGAAGACGCCCTTGATCAGGCTCGACAGCATCGCCGCCATGTCCTCGGCCGAGGTACCCCTGCGCGAGAACAGGCCGGCCTTCGGCCAGTGCGCCTGGACGATCTCGGTAATCAGATGCTCGGCGATCAGCGCATAGCCGCCGATATACCACCGCGGCTCCAGACCGATGCGCGCATGCACCAGGCCGATGGTGCGCACCTTGGCGCTGTAGTCCTCGTTGAAATTGGCGTCGACGATGTTGGCCCAGTGGCCAACCTGCGCGCCCTTGGCGCGGTCGATATGAGCGTCGGAGGAGAAGAAGCGCTTGGTCTCGGGCGTCGTCTTGACCTTGACATAGAACTTGTCGAGCGCGGGTTTAAGTTCCTTTTCCAGGATCGGCTTCAGCGCCTTGAGGCTGGTTCTGGCGGCGTCATCGAGGGCCATGAAATTCAGACGACCGGCAACGTCTTGCGTACCGGCAGCGGCGTGTTCCGTTTTCATGCGCGAACTTCCCTGCATGCTCATTTCTGGATCATGGAGACAGGATCGAAGGCACTGAAGCGTCTGAGATCATCGCCGCAATCATGGCGGCCGGTTACCCCCAATGCGTCGACCGCAGGGGCAAGCTGTATCCAAGGCCACAGATAGAAGCGCAGGGTAAAGGAAGCCTTACGCGCGACAGCTATTTCGCGAGGCCTGAGATACAACTCAACCGGAACTGACGAACATCAATTCCGGTTGATACGCAATAAACGGTTGGGGTTGAGGGATCAGGCGGCGTTGCGCGAGGCCCAGGACGGCATGCGCGCAGCCCAGGAGCGGCGCGTCTTGACCGGCATCAGCGCCAGCACTTCGTTGGCGAGGGCGTTTGCGTTCTCGCGCGCCTTGTCGAGGTTGCTGACGCGGTTCGGATCCATCGTCTGCAGCGTGCCGCCAAGATCGAAGATCTCGCGATAGGCCGCACGCTCGACGATCGGCGTGTCGAGCACCGAGACGCCACGCTCGGCGAGCATCGCCTTGATCGTCTGCAGCGCGCGCGTGGTGACGAGCGAATTGACGCGGGTGAGCACGACCGAATGGTTGATGCGGTGGCCCGAACGATCCTGGATATGCCGGATCAGTTCAAGAATCTGCGCGGCACCCTTCGCATCCATGGCACAGCCCTGGACCGGGATAAGCACGTGGTCGGAGATGGCAAGCGCAAGTGCTACGATCTGGTCCTTGGCACCCGCGAGATCGATGACGATGTAATCCGCCTCGTCCTTCGCCTCGCGGATATGACATTCGAGCGAGCCGGGCGTGATGTGCGAAATGACGGTGAGATTGGCGATGTGGCCGGACGCTTCGGCCCAGCTGGTGATCCAGCGCTGCGGATCGGCATCGAGGACGACCACCCGGTGCCCCTGCCTCGCCAGCTCCGTCGACAGGATCAGCGCCGCGGTCGTCTTGCCCGCGCCACCCTTTGCATTGGCGAAAGTGATGACCGCCATGATATTCCCCATTCTCTGCATGTTCGGCGCGAACCGGACGGCCGCAGCCGGTGGTTCGCTTCTTAACGAAACCTTACAGAAGATGGTTAACGAAATGGTAACGCGGGCACGTCAATCCTGACAGTCGAACCCTGCAGCATCGCCGGGAGCCGCATCACGGCGGCGCCAGAAGACCCGATAGAGCAACGATTTCAGGCGCGCACGACAGCCGGGTCCGCTGTCCGCCGCGTGCGGTAGCACATGGACGAAAACGGCCCGTGTCGCGCCGCCTCGCCCGGCGGATTGAGCAATCGAAGCACATCGTCTGCCAATGCGCGGGCATTGGCCTGCGCCCTCGCCAGGTTGCTGACACGCGCAGCATCGAGCGAATAAAGCGTGTCGCCCTGTTCGAATAGTTCACGAAACGCGGTGCGCTCCACGAGCGGGGTCTCGACGAGCCGGATCCGGCTCTCTGCGAGCGACAGCTTGACGCTGCGCATGGCGCGCGTCGTTACGATCGGGTTGACGCGGGTCAGCAGCACCGCGTGATTGATGTCGGCGCGCGCATTGTTCTCGATATGGCGGATCAGGTCCAGAACCTGGATGGCGCCACGCGCATCCATGGCGCAGCCCTGCACCGGGATCAGCGTCAGGTCGGAAAGACCGATCGCCAGCGCCACGAGCACATCGGCAGCCCCGGACAGGTCGATGACCACATGCTCGACCTGGCCGCGCAGCCTTCTCAGATGATCACTCAGCGTGGTGGTCGTTATGCCCGAGAACACGAAAAGATTGCCGTCATGGCGGCCGTGGCGAAACCAGTCGGTCATGCAGGCGAGAGGATCGCAATCAAGCACCGCAACGCGGTCACCGCGCCGTGCGAATTCGCAGGCAAGCAGCAAGGCTGCCGTTGTCTTGCCGGCTCCCCCCTTCGCATTCGCGAGGGAAACAATCGCCATCGGTCGACCCTAACTCAACGCGGGCCCGGCTTTTCGCGGGGCCGATACATACGCACACTCTAATGCAAGCGTTCCAGACCGCGGTAAACAAAGCGTAAAGAAAACGCTCCGCGAGCCCGAAACGTGACAGTTAGACGACAATTAGGTGACAGATCGCCTGCAATGGCAAGTCGTAATTTCGGATTACCTAAACCAAGGGCCGACGCCTTCACCCAGATGGCAAAGGCGTCGGAAATCGCTCAGATGCACTCGCGGAAGAGCTTCCTGGCCGCGTCGAGCGTCAGCTCGACCGGGTTGCCGCCGGCGGTCGGGTCGACGATCGCCATTTCCGACATTTCATCGATCCGGTCCGTGCCAACGCCGAGCGCCGACAGCTTGTCCGGCACGCCCAGTTCCTCGCGCAGCTTCAGCACGTAGTCGTAGAAGCCGTCGAAGCCGCCTGGTATGCCGAGATAGGCGGCCGCGCGCACGATCTTCTCCTCGATCGCCGGGCGGTTGAAGCGCAGCACCGGCGGCATCACCACGGCATTGGTCATGCCGTGGTGGGTGTTGTAGATCGCTCCAACAGGATGCGACAGCGAGTGGATTGCGCCAAGGCCCTTCTGGAAGGCGACGGCGCCCATGGCGGCAGCACTCATCATGTTGGCCCGGGCCTCGATATCGGTGCCGTCCTTGTAGGCGCGCGGCAGGTATTCCTTCACCAGACGCATGCCTTCGAGCGCGATACCGGCAGACATCGGGTGGTAGAAGGGCGAGGAATAGGCTTCCAGGCAATGCGCAAAGGCGTCCATGCCGGTGCCTGCGGTGATTACCTTCGGCATGCCGACCGTCAGTTCCGGGTCGCAGATCGTGACTGCCGGCAGGAACTTCGGGTGGAAGATCACCTTCTTCACGTGGCTGGCCGAATTGGTGATGACGCTGGCGCGGCCGACTTCCGAGCCGGTGCCGGCAGTCGTTGGCACGGCGACGATCGGGGCAATGCCCTCGACGCTCGCGCGGGTCCACCAGTCGCCGATGTCCTCGAAGTCCCAGACAGGCCGCGTCTGCCCGGCCATGAAGGCCACGCACTTGCCGAGGTCGAGGCCAGAGCCGCCGCCGAAGGCGACGACGCCGTCATGGCCTCCATCCTTGAACGCCTTCACGCCGGCGGCGAGATTGATGTCGTTCGGGTTCGGATCGACGTCGGCAAAGATCGCGCGGCCGAGGCCGGCGACCTCGAGGATATCGAGCGCATTTTGCGTAATCGCCATCGGCGCGAGGCCCCGATCGGTAATCAGCAGCGGCTTCTTCATGCCGACCGCCTTGCAATGGTCGGCAAGCTCCTTGATCCGGCCGGCACCGAACTTGATGGACGTCGGATAGCTCCAGTTGGCGGTGATGGTCATGCGGTGACTTTCTTCAGATGGTAGGATTTCGGACGGGTAAGGTTCTGGAAGCCGATGACCGAGAGCGAGCCGCCACGGCCGGTTTCCTTGACGCCGGTCCAGCAAAGCGCCGGATCGAGATAGTCGGCGCGGTTCATGAACACGGTGCCTGTCTCGATGTCGGCGCCGATGCGCGCGGCGCGTTCGGCATCCTTGGTCCACAGCGACGCTGTCAGGCCATACTGGCTGTCGTTCATCAGCTCGATCGCCTGGCTGTCGCTCTTCACCTTCATGATGCCGACGGCAGGACCAAAGGTTTCTTCCCGCATGAAGGCCATGGAGTGGTCGACATTGGTAAGGATCTGCGGCGCGAGATAGGCGCCGCTGTCGTCGGCAGGGAACAGCTTCGGATCGACCAGCGCCTTGGCGCCCTTGGAAACGGCATCGGCGATCTGCTCGCGCACGGTCGCGGCAAAGCGCTTGTTGGCCATCGGGCCGAGCGTCGTTTCCGGATCGAGCGGGTTGCCGAGCTTGTAGTTGGAGACCCAGGCGACCGATTTTTCGACGAAGGCGTCATAGAGCTTTTCATGCACGTAGATGCGCTCGATGCCGCAGCAGCACTGACCGGAATTGTAGGTGGCGCCATCCATCAGCGTATCGACGGCTGCATCGAGGTCCGCGTCTTCCATGACGTAGCCCGGATCCTTGCCGCCGAGTTCGAGGCCAAGCCCGGTGAAGGTGCCGGCGGCAGCCCGCTCGATGGAGCGCCCGCCTTCGACCGAACCGGTGAAGTTGACGAAGTCGAAGCTCTTGGCCGCAATCAGCGCGGCCGTCGTTTCGTGGTCGAGGAAGATGTTCTGGAAGACGTCGGCGGGAACGCCGGCCTCGACGAAGGCGCGCACCATGCGCTCGCCGACGAGGATCGTCTGGCTCGCATGCTTGATGATCACCGTGTTGCCGGCCATCAGCGCCGGTGCGACCGTGTTGATCGCGGTCATATAGGGATAGTTCCACGGCGCCACGACGAAGACGACGCCATGCGGCTCGCGCGCGATGCGGCGTTCGAAGCGGTCGCTTTCCTCGATCACCAGCGGTTTCAGCGCATCGGCAGCGATCGTCGCGACATAGTTCGAGCGCTCGTTGAAGCCCTTGAACTCGCCGCCGTAGCGCACCGGCCGGCCCATCTGCCAGGCAAGCTCCGGCACCACTTCGTCGACCATCTCGTTGAGACGGGCGACACCGGCCAGAACCAGATTGACGCGCTCGTCGAGCGGACGACGCGCCCAGGCCTTCTGTGCCTGGCGGGCGCGGGAAACCACCTGCTTTGCCATGTCCAGCGGCATCGCCGGGCGTTCTGCATAGACCTCGCCGTTCACGGGCGAAATGCACTTGATCATGCTCATGATCGTCTTCCTGCTTTCATTGCGAATGATGCGATGGCCGCTCCGGTCAGGAACGGCCACCTTTGTGAGTGAATATGTGCCGGTCAGGCCCGTTCGAAGCCGCGCGCGACCTCCCAGTCGGTGACGCGGCGGTCGTATTCTTCCTGCTCCCAGCGCCCGGCCCGTGCATAGTGCTCGATGACCTCGTCGCCAAACGCTTCGCGCAGCATCTTCGATTCGCTGAGCGCCGCCGTGGCATCGCGCAGCGTGCGCGGGATCTCGCGCACATCCTTGCCGCCATAGGCGTCGCCGACAAAAGGCGCTTCCAGCTCCATCTTGTTCTCGATACCGGAAATGCCGGCGGCGATCAAAGCGGCGAAAGCGAGATAGGGATTGAGATCGGAGCCGCCGACGCGGCACTCGATGCGGATCGCCTTGGTGTCTTCGCCACAAAGACGATAGCCGGCGGTTCGGTTGTCCTTGCTCCAGACAGCCTTGGTCGGTGCGAAGGTTCCGGCCATGAAACGCTTGTAGGAGTTGATGTAGGGCGCCAGGAAATAGGTGATCTCGCTCGCGTGGTTGAGCAGCCCGGCCACATAGTGGCGCATCATCTCGGACATGCCGTATTTGCCGCTCTCGTCGTAGAACTTCGACGACTTGCCGTCGGCGCTCCAGAGCGACTGGTGGATATGGGACGACGAACCGGCGGCCGCATAGTTCCACTTGGCGAGGAAGGTGATGGCCTTGCCGCGCGACCAGGCGATTTCCTTGCAGCCGTTCTTGATGATCGCATGCCGGTCGGCCATCGTCAGCGCGTCAGCATAACGCACGTTGATCTCTTCCTGGCCGGCCGACGCCTCGCCCTTCGAATTCTCGACCGGAATGTCGGCGCCCTGCAGGCCGTTGCGGATCGCCCGCATCACATCCTCTTCCTTGGTGGTCTGGAAGATGTGGTAGTCCTCGTTGTAGCCGCTGACGAGTTGCAGGTCGCGATAGCCGGACTGGCGGGCATCGTCATAGGACTGGTCGAACAGGAAGAATTCGAGCTCGCTCGCCATGTAGGCCTTCAGGCCCATCTTCTCGAGCCGCGCCACCTGCTTCTTCAGGATCGCGCGCGGCGAATGCGGCACTTCTTCATGGGTGTGGTGGTCGAGCATGTCGCAGAGCACGAGTGCGGTGCCTTCCAGCCAGGGAATGCGACGAAGCGTCGAAAGGTCGGGCTTCATCGTATAGTCGCCGTAGCCCTTCTCCCAGCTCGTCGCCTTGTAGCCGGGCACGGTCTCCATCTCCATGTCGGTCGCAAGCAGGTAATTGCAGCTATGCGTTTCCTTCCAGGCACCATCGACGAAGAACTGCGCATGGAAGCGCTTGCCCATCAGCCGGCCCTGCATGTCCACCTGGCAGGCGAGAACCGTGTCGATGCGACCGGCGGCGACGTCTTCCTTCAACTCATCAAACGTATAGCTCATCAACATCCATCCCATGTTTGGTCACGCGGCCGTTCCCTTGGGTCACGATTTTTCTGGGCCGCGTGAACGTGATCCGTTCAGGTAACCGGTAAAGCTCCGGCAAAAGAAAAGGCGGAAGTCGCGGTCGCGCTCCCGCCTTTTTGTCGTTGATCAGATCTGGCCGACGGCCTTTTCTGCAGCGGCGATTTCTGCCTGGCGGCGTGCCACTTCGTCACCGATCGGCGGGCCGCGGAAGCGGCGGCTCTCGAAGCCGAACCAGACAGCGCCGGTCAGCACCAGGAAGCCCACGGTGATGTAGAGCGCCCAGTCGTTCGGCGGCTGCACGCCGAGGATGAAGATCAGCACCATGGCGACGATCGAGAGCACGGCGAAGAGCTTGAACATGCTCTCGCCGAGGTTCCACGGACCCATCTTGTCCCACTTCGAGGTTCCCCAGGCGAAGAGGCCGAGCGTGATCGGGATCGCGAAGGAGAAGAACAGGAAGATGACGGTGCACGACACGACGATGGTGTAGACCGGCGTCTCGCCGATCGAAACCAGCGACGAGCCCCAGACGAACAGCACCGAGAGGATCGAGCCCACCCAGATCGCGGCAACCGGCGTGCGGTAGGTCGGGCTGACCTTGGCGAGCGCCTTGGAGGCCGGCAGGCCGCCGTCACGCGAAAACGCGAAGATCATGCGCGACACCGAGGTCACCGTCGCCAGGCCGCACAGCCACTGGCTGACGAGGATAGCGAGATAGAGAATGTCCTTGATGATGGGGTGCACCTGCGCATCCATCGACCAGAAGAACACGTTCCAGCCCTGCTTGGCGGCTTCGTCCATGTTCGGGATCATCAGCACGAACGAGCACAGCATGATGTAGCCGAAGAGAGCCGACCAGAGCACCGACGAAACCATGCCGCGCGGCACGGAATGGGCGGCTTTCACCGTTTCTTCCGAGGTATGCGCCGAGGCGTCGTAGCCGGTGATGGTGTAGATCGGCAGGAGCAGGCCGAGCAGGAAGACCCAGGTGCCCGAGGTCTGCGGCCACACATTGCCGCCGGCTTCACCGGAATAGTTGGAGAAGGTGAAGAGCCGCGCAAAGTCGTAGCTGTCGGCTGCGACCAGGCAGACGAGTGCGAGCAGGATCGACGTCGCGAAGATCAGGTAACCGGAAAAGTCCGTGAGCCTGGCGGTCAGCCCGATGCCCATATGGTTCACGAGCGCCTGGCCGCCGGTGATGATCGCGAGGAAGATGATCCGCGTCAGCGTCGTATCCGCAAGGCCGAAATACGGCGTGCCGAACGAGCCCATGAAGAAGTAGTAGGTGCCGACGTTGATCGCGCCGAGAACGGTGACGAGACCGAGCAGGTTGAACCAGGCTGTCAGCCAGCCGGTGAAGCGGTTGCCGAGGATCGAACCCCAGTGATAGAGGCCACCCGCCGTCGGATAGGCCGAGCTGATCTGTGCCATGGCGACGGCGAAAACCAGGGAGATGAAGCAGCCAAGCGGCCAACCGATGCCGATCGCGGCGCCCCCTGCGCCGGCAGTGGCCTGGGCGAGCGAGTTGATGCCGCCCGAAAGAATGCAGATGATCGAGAACGACACCGCGAAGTTCGAGAACTGGCTCATGCGCCGCTCGAGCTCCTGGGCATAGCCCATCGAGTGCAGGACGCTCATGTCCTGCTTTTTGTCTGAATCACTGTAGTCCGACATTTTTCTTCCCCTGATTTCTTCAGACCACACCGCCCCATTGCGGCAGGGTCCCATCAACCACCTGCCCCGGCTGGCCGGAACAGGACCGCGGCAACGCCGCTCCCCAGGGTCTTTTATTGTGCTGAAACAGCCGCAGCGCCTTTGCGCAGCAGCCCTTCCAGGTAATCGGCCATGACCCTTTGGCCGATGTCATTGCGAATGAGATCGTTGCGGATCTCGATCATCACATTCGGCAGTCCGTTGTGGACGCCATATTCGATCAGGCTATGAGTAACGCCGTCGGCCGGCCCATAGGGCTCGTTGCGACGGATATCGTAGGCAACCTGTCCCTTGGTGGCGGTCGCGAGCATATGGTCGGCAAGCCGGCTGTCCGCATCGTGCAGCACGCCGACTTCGACGGCGCGCGGCTTGCCGAAATAGACGGGCGTGAAACTGTGCATCGTCACCAGAACCGGCGGGCGGCCTGCGGCCTTGCGCTCGGAAACGAAGCGGGCGACCGCATCATGGAACGGCCGGTAGATCTCGTCGACCCGCGCCTGGCGCTCGTCGGACGACATCGTCCGGTTTCCCGGGATCTCATAGACCTCGCTGACGGCGGGCATTGCCGCATCCGCTTCCGGCGGACGGTTGCAGTCGTAGGCAAGGCGGGAGAAGCGCTGGTAGATCAGTGTGCCATCGAGCTTGGCGGCAAGGAGCCTGGCAACGGCAAGCGCGCCCGGATCCCAGGCGATATGGCTCTCAAGCGCCTGTTCGGTAAGGCCGAGCGTACCCAGTCGTTCCGGTACCCGGCGTGAGGCATGCTCGCAGACGAGCACGATATCGCCCTTCCCTACGGCGTTCTCGATCGCAACGGGATCGCCATCTGCTTCGGTCAAAAGTCGCGTCAACACCGGCATCCCCTCTTGCCCCGTTAGACGTTCGTTAATGAAAAGAATTCTTCAGAGAATGATGAGTGTCAATCAAAATCTGAAACGATCTCTTCAAAATTGCGATTGACTCCAATTGTGACAGCGATGTTTAATCTGTCACAAACCGGCTCTAGATCGGTTCAGGGGAGACAATTTGAGCAGCAAGGCGACATCCACCACGGTGTCGGACGTGATCACTGCCCACTTCACCGCGCTGACCCGCGCAGAGAAGCAACTGGCGGAGACACTTCTCGACAATTATCCCGTTTCGGGACTCGGCTCGATCACCACGGTCGCCGAGAACGCCGGCGTTTCGACCCCGACCGTCGCCCGCATGGTGCAGAAACTCGGTTTCCGCGGTTTCCCGGATTTCCAGGCGCGCCTGCACCAAGAGCTGGAAGCGACGATCTCCAACCCGATCACCAAGCACGACCGCTGGGCCGCCAACGCGCCGGGCACCCATACGCTCAACCGTTTTGCCGATGCGATCACCAGCAACCTGCGCGAGACGCTGACCCAGATCGAGCCGCAGGACTTCGACGAGGCGGCCGCCCTCATCGCCGACCGCAAGCGCAGCGTCTATCTGCTTGGCGGCCGCATTACCCGCTCGCTCGCCGACTATCTCTTCACCCACCTCCAGGTCATTCGGCCAGGCGTTACCGAAATCGCCACCAATGCCAGCGCGTGGCCGCACTACGTGCTCGACATGCGCCAGGGCGACGTGCTGATTCTCTTCGACATTCGCCGCTACGAGCAGGAGATGGTGACGCTTGCCAAATCCGCCCGCGAGCGCGGCGTCGAGATCGTGCTGTTTACCGACCGCTGGACCTCGCCGGTCGCCAAGTCCGCCTCACGCGTGTTCCGTTCGCAGATCGAGGTGCCGTCGGCCTGGGACAGTTCGGTGGTGATCCTGTTCCTGGTCGAGGCGCTGATCGAGGCTGTGCAGAGTTCGAACTGGGACGAAACCCGGGATCGGATGAAGACGCTCGAAGGCCTTTTCGATTCCACTCGCATCTTTCGCAAACCGGTCTAGGAGAATTCGCCGACACGTTCACAGGATTTCATGCAGTTGTGCGACAGTGGCCCGCCGAACCCAAAAAAGAAATGTTCTTACAACGACATAAGCGGCGCGAACGGATAAACCCCTGTCACATTACTTTCATCGCATCTCTTTAACAGCTTCGCCGAAATCGACTGAAACCCCACGAATTTGACTAAACCCATAAGGAGAACTCCAGTGATTTCAAAAACCCAACGCCTGCTTTCGCTCTCCACCGCCATTTTCCTGGCAACGACGGCAATCGCCGCTGCCGAACCGAGCGCCGAACTCATCGAAGCCGCGAAGAAGGAAGGCATGCTGACGACCGTCGCCCTGCCCCATGACTGGTGCGGCTATGGCGACGTCATCGCCGCCTTCAAGGCCAAGTATCCGGAAATCCAGGTCAACGAACTGAACCCGGATGCCGGCTCGGCCGACGAAGTCGAAGCCGTCAAGGCGAACAAGGACAACAAGGGCCCGCAGGCTCCTGACGTCGTCGACGTCGGCCTCTCCTTCGGCCCGTCCATGAAGGCCGAAGGCCTGCTACAGCCCTACAAGGTTTCGACCTGGGACGAGATCCCGGACAACCTGAAGGACCCGGAAGGCTTCTGGTACGGCGACTATTACGGCGTGATGTCGTTCCTGGTGAACAAGGACCTCGTCCAGAACGCGCCGAAGAGCTGGGAGGACCTCCTGAAGCCGGAATATGCCGGACAGGTCGCCCTTGCCGGTGACCCGCGCGCCTCGAACCAGGCGATCCTCGGCGTTCTCGCCGCTGGCCTCGCCAAGGGTGCAAAGGCCGGCAAGGAAGCCGGTGAAGCGGGCCTCGGCTACTTCGCGGAGCTCAACAAGGCCGGCAACTTCGTTCCGGTTATCGGCAAGTCCGGCACGCTCGCGCAGGGCTCGACCCCGATCGTCGTTGCCTGGGACTACAACGCCCTCGGCTGGGCAAAGACGCTCAACGGCAACCCGCCGACCGAAGTCGTCGTTCCGGCAGGCGAAGTTCTCGCCGGCGTCTACGTTCAGGGCATCTCGGCCTATGCGCCGCACCCGAACGCTGCCAAGCTGTGGATGGAGCACCTCTATTCGGATGAAGGTCAGCTCGGCTGGCTCAAGGGCTTCTGCCACCCGGTACGCTTCAACGCCATGGTCAAGGCCGGCAAGGTTCCGCAGGACCTGATCGACGCCCTGCCGCCGGCAGCCGCCTACGAAAAGGCCTACTTCCCGACGAACGAAGAAGTCGAAGCCAACAAGGCTGCCGTCACCGGCGGCTGGGACTCCGTCGTCGGCGCGAACGTCCAGTAAGCCTTTCCACAGTCCTGTCGCCCCGACCGGTTTTCCGGTCGGGGCGCATAGGTTATTCGTAAGAAATTCAAGTCTTTGGAGCGAGATCTGGGAGCCATGCGCTGCTTCCTCTTCGTCCCGCTTCTGCTTGCAACAATCGATAACGCCCGCGTCGACAACGCGGCTTCAGGGGCGCGAACGGAATGTCATCTGCTAAACCCGACGCCAGCCCTCCGGCGCGTCGCCTACCGCTTCACTGGCTGGGCATTCTTCCCTTCGCCGCCTTCGTGACGCTGTTCCTGCTTCTGCCGACGATGAAGATCGTGGTCGGCGCATTTCAGACGCCGGATGGCAGCTTCACGCTCGAAAACATCCGCGGCCTGTTCACGCCGTCGATCCTTGCGGCCTACTGGATCTCGATCAAGATCAGCATCGCCTCGGCCCTTCTCGGCTGCCTGATCGGCTTTGCCATGGCGTCCGCCATCGTCTTCGGCGGCCTGCCGAAAGGGATCCGCGGCCCGCTCCTGACTTTCTCCGGCGTCGCCTCCAACTTTGCCGGCGTGCCGCTTGCCTTCGCCTTCCTGGCAACGCTCGGCCCGGTGGGCATCGTCACCGTCTTCCTGCGCTCGAATTTCGGCTTTGATCTGAGGATGCTCGGCTTCAACCTGCTCTCCTTCTGGGGGCTGACGATCACCTATCTGTTCTTCCAGATCCCGCTGATGATCCTGATCATCACGCCGGCGCTCGACGGTCTGAAGCGCGAATGGCGCGAGGCAGCCGAAATCCTCGGCGCCACCGGCCTGCAATACTGGCGCATGGTCGCCTTCCCGATCCTGCTTCCGTCGCTGCTCGGCACGCTGGCGCTGCTTTTCGCCAATGCCTTCGGCGCCGTTGCGACGGCGATCGCGCTCACCGGCTCGTCGCTGTCGATCGTGCCGATCCTGCTCTTTGCCCAGATCCGCGGCGACGTGCTCGGCAATCCGCACCTCGGTTACGCGCTCGCCTTCGGCATGATCGTCGTCACCGGCATCGCCAACGCGATCTACATCTGGCTGCGCAGCCGCAGCGAAAGGTGGCTGAAATGAAGAAGATCTGGGCCTGGGGAGCCCTCGTTTTCGGCCTCCTCTATTTCACCCTGCCGCTCATCGGCATGACCAACTTCTCGCTCAAGATGCGCCGCGGCGAATATTCCTTCGACGCCTACCAGAAGGTCTTCGCCGATCCGCGCTTCCAGGAGACCTTCACCTATTCGGTGATGCAGGCACTGTTCACCATTCTCTTCGGCGTGCTGCTCGTCGTACCGACAGCCTATTGGGTCCGGCTCAAGCTGCCGCGGCTGCGCCCCGTGATCGAGTTCATCACGCTCTTGCCGCTGGTCATCCCGGCGATCGTCATCGTCTTCGGCTATATCCGGCTCTACAACACCTCGAGCTGGCTGCCGCTGACGGGCTCGCTGACCGGCACCAACATCCTCCTGATGTTCGGCTATGCGACGCTCGCGCTTCCCTACATGTACCGCGCCGTCGATACCGGGCTTCGCACCATCGACGTCGCCACGCTGACCGAAGCCGCCCAGAGCCTCGGCGCCGGCTGGGCGACGATCCTTGCCAAGATCATCCTGCCGAACGTGCTGGTCGCGGTGCTCTCGGGCGCCTTCCTGACCTTTGCCATCGTCATCGGCGAGTTCACCATGGCGGCCCTGCTCAACCGCCCGGCCTTCGGCCCGTACATGCAGCTCTTGGGCGCCAACCGCGCCTATGAGCCGGCAGCACTCGCCGTCATCGCATTCGGCATCACCTGGGGCTGCCTCGGCCTCATCCAGCTCGTCTCGCGCTTCCAGAAAAGCGCGCCTCCTAAGGCCTGAGGACCGCACCCATGAGTTTCCTGTCACTCACCAGCATCAAGAAGTCCTTCGGCCCGGTTCACGTCGTGCACGATTTCAACATGGACATCGAAAAGGGCGAGTTCGTCTCGTTCCTCGGGCCATCGGGCTGCGGCAAGACCACGGTCCTGCGCATGATCGCCGGCTTCGAAAGCCCTACCAGCGGCAAGATCGTCATCAACGGCCGCGACCAGAATTCGCTCAAGCCCAACCAGCGCAACATCGGCATGGTGTTCCAGGCCTATGCGCTGTTTCCCAACATGAACGTGCATGACAACGTCGCCTTCGGCCTCAAGGTCGCGGGCACAGACAAGTCGGAGACCGACGCGAGGGTGAAGCAGATGCTCGGGCTGATCAAGCTTGAGCACCTGGCGGACCGCTTCCCCTACCAGCTCTCCGGCGGCCAGCAGCAGCGCGTTGCGCTTGCCCGCGCCATTGCGGTCAAGCCGCAGGTGCTGCTGCTCGACGAGCCGCTTTCGGCGCTCGACGCGAAGATCCGCGTGTCGCTGCGCGAGGAAATCCGGCAGATCCAGCAGCAGCTCGGCATCACCACGGTCTTCGTTACCCACGACCAGGAAGAGGCGCTGTCGATCTCCGACCGCATCGTCGTCATGAACGCCGGCCGCGCCGACCAGATCGGCACCCCCTTCGAGATCTACAATACGCCGTCGACGCGCTTCGTCGCGTCCTTCGTCGGCACGCTCAGCATCATCGAGGGCAAGGTCGCGGATCCGGCAGCAGGTGCTGTCACGATCGGCAACCAGCAGATCGCATTGAAGGATCCGATTGCCGGCATGAAGGGCGGCGACAGCATTTCGCTGGCGCTGCGCCCGGAGGCAGGCTCGATTGCCGAGGGCGCCAAGGGCGATACGGCGCTGGCCGGCGAAGTCGTCTCGACGAGCTTCCTCGGCTCGGTCATCCGCACCCGCCTTCGCGTCGGCGGCGACGTCATCTCCTTCGACATGTTCAACAATCCGGGCGTGGCCCCGCCGGTCTCCGGCGACAATGTCACGCTGCGCTTTGCCGCCAAGGACCTCTTGGTCATCCGCGAGTAAGCGGATTGGAAGCCATCGGAACGATTTCTTCCGATGGCTCCAAACACTGGAAAAATCTGTCGTGATTTCCGGCATTTTCGTCGCACCGTGCGTTTGACCGCGCGCGGTCGCGCTATATAGTCGCGTTGTTCTCAGGGCGGGGTGTAATTCCCCACCGGCGGTAGCGGCCGAAAGGCCGAAGCCCGCGAGCGCCTCAGGGTTTCACCCTTGGGGGTCAGCAGATCCGGTCAGATTCCGGAGCCGACGGTCACAGTCCGGATGGAAGAGAGCAAGCAGGAACGTGGGTCCCCGCGACGGGACCTCGCGCGCATGCATGTTCGCCCGACGGGATCATTGGAAAACGCCAAACCCTGAAAGGCTTGAGACCATGACCCTTCTTTCCCACCCAACCGCCAAGATCGCGATCGTCCGTGCCCGCTGGCATGCCGATATCGTCGACCGCTGCGTCGATGCTTTCGTCGCACAGTGGACGAAGCTCGGCGGTTCGGCCGCCGACGTCGAGATCTTCGACGTGCCGGGCGCGCTCGAAATCCCGCTGCATGCGCAGACGCTGGTAAAGACCGGCCGTTATGCCGCGATCCTCGGCACCGCCTTCGTCGTCGACGGCGGCATCTACCGCCACGACTTCGTCGCCGGCACCGTGCTCGACGCCATGATGCGCGTGCAGCTCGACACCAATGTACCGGTGCTTTCGGCGGTGCTGACGCCGCACAATTTCCAGGAAAGCGAACCGCTGATCGCCTTCTTCCGCGATCACTTCGTCGCGAAGGGCACGGAAGCGGCCAACGCCTGCGCCCAGATCCTCGACGCCCGCGCCAAGCTGGCGCTCGTCAACGCCTGATCCCCGGGCGGCCCGCCCAATGTCTCTTCGTCGCGGCTACCCCTCATCCGCCCGGTGAGGGCTTGCCCCTCATCCGGCTGCCGCCACCTTCTCCCCGCGCGCGGGGAGAAGGACGCAAGCCGCACCCTTGCCGCCCAATTGCCCTTGGTTTTCGAACCTACGCGACCAGAGCCATCGAGGCAGGCGGTAGACCTCGTCCCCTCTCCCCGCTTGCGGGGAGAGGGCTAGGGTGAGGGGCTGCCACACCCGCCACCGTTTCCTGAATCAACCTGTGAACGGCCTGAATCGGCTCGCCAACTTGGGCGCACAAGCCGCTGTTTCGACTCGCAAAATCAATGCACTCCTTCACCCTTGTGCAGGCTGCGCTCCAGCGCCGCCACGCGGTGCCGGTGTCCCGCCACCTCGTAGCCGACGATGACGACGACGGGCGCCAGCGTCAGGATGATCAGGCACTTGGCCATGCCGAGCCCGGCGATCGCCGCAGCGACGGAAGCGGCCAAAACCAGCACAGCGGCAGCAAGCAACCAGAGATGCAGGCGGTCCACCTGCTGCATGAGATAGGCATACATCGCGTAGAGCAGCCCGATGTAGAACCCCACGGGAACCGCGACCGTCAGCACGGTTGCGACCGAGCCGATATGCGCCTTGTGCTCGATGTAATAGGCTGCCACATGCAGCCCGGCCCCGGTGGCGACGATCGAGGCGAAGATCGGCATGTGGCCATAGCCCCAGACGAAGGACCGCTTTTCACGGTGCCGGTGCAGGATCTCGGCGCTCGGCAGCAGGAAGTAGATCCACCACATGCCGAAGGTGAGCCCGGTGCCCGCCAGGCAGACGAGCGCGACATCGAGGTTCCAGCCCTGCCCTTCGACCACGGCGGAGATCGAGGCGACCGTGCCGACCACCCCTTCCCCGAGCGCGATGATGGCGAGCAGCCCGTAGCGCTCGGCGATGTGATGGGCATGCCAGGGCGTTCCGCCATAGCGCATCTCGGCGACATAGGGGCCGAGCATCTCGATCGCCGTCAGCCCCACGACCATGACGAAGGTCACCAGCAGCGAGAAATCGAAGAAGATCAGTACGACCCAGCCGAGCTGGGCGACGCTGATTGCCTTCACATAGGCCATGGAGGCATCCCGTCGTGCCGGGTCCTGCCGGCTGGCACGCAGCCATTGGAAGAGCATCGCCACCCGCATGACGACGTAGCCGAGCACCATGATGCCATTGTCGAGACGTTCGCCCTTGTCGATCGACTCGAACATCGGCGGCAGGCCGATCGCAAGGATCAGCACGCCGACCATCTGCACCATGGTGACGATGCGGAAAATCCAGTCGTCCGTGTCGTAGGCGGAGGCGAACCAGCTGAAATTGATCCAGGCCCAGCAGATCGAGAAAGTCGCAAGCGCAAAGCCGAACAGGCCGGAAAAGGTGTGCCCCTCCGCCAGGAAATGGGCAAGCTGCGAAGCGGCCAGGCTGAAGGCGATGACGAAGGTCAGGTCGAACAAGAGTTCGAGCGTCGTCGCCGTCCTGTGATGTTCATGCGTGTCGCGGCCGCTCATGCGCGCCACATGATGGTGCGCGCTTCGATGCGGCTCGGTCGAGGTCATTTCGCTCATGCGGCGACGTCCTTCATTTGACGATCCGCAAGAATATTCAAATATTTGCAGAAGCCTCGTCAAGGCGAAGGGGAAGCCCGGACACGAAAACGCCCGGCATCGCTGCCGGGCGTGTCGTCACGATGCCTGAGGGAGGATCAACGGCATCGCGAGATTGGGTCGGGCCTTGACGTCGGGAACAGATGCGGGCGGAAAACCGCCCACACTTTTCCTCATCAGGCTCTGGCGGCATCCAGGCGATTGATCGCCTCGACATTGCCGGCCGAAGAGCCGTTCGGGTCGAACTCGGATGCGAGCCAGGTGTCGACGATCGACTTCGCCAGTTCAGGGCCGATGACACGGGCGCCCATGGTGATGATCTGGGCGTTGTTCGACTTCGCCGCACGCTCGGCCGAATAGGTGTCGTGCGTCAGCGCCGCGCGAATGCCCGGCACCTTGTTGGCAGAGATGCACACACCGATGCCGGTGCCGCAGAACAGGATGCCGCGGTCGTGCTTGCCCTCGACGACCTGCTGCGCCAGGTTCTGCGCGAGGTCCGCATAGAAGCCGGACTGGCTGAGGTCCACGACCTCCACGTCGCTCCGGCCGCCGAGATGGGCCGCGATGACATCCAGCAGGGGCTTGCCGGCGCTGTCCGCCCCGATTGCAATCTTCATGATTGTTCCTTTCCGTTCTTATGAACTGCGGCGCGCGGAGGCTCAGATCGCCCTTGCGACACGCTGCAGAATGTCGAGATAACCAGTGACGTCCCAGGCGGAGCGGCCGATGAAGAGGCCGTCGATATGCGCCTCAGTAATCAGTTCTTCGCAATTGCCGGGATTGACGCTGCCGCCGTAGAGCACCGGCACGCGCCGGCCGAGCGCGGCTTCGGCAACCTCGGCGATGCGCTTGTGGCGCTCATCGGCATAATCAGCCGTCGCCGGAATGCCGTTGACGCCGATCGCCCAGACCGGCTCGTAGGCAAGCAGGATCGTCGCCGCCTTCGCCTCGCCTTCGAGAAGCTTAAGCGCGCCCTCGACCTGGCGCTTCAGCACCTCGTCCGCCTCGCCCGCCTCGCGCTCGGAAAGCGTCTCGCCGATGCAGATCAGCGGCACCAGGCCATGGCGCACGGCAGCTGCCGTCTTCAGGCCGACGGTGCGATCCGTCTCGCCGAAATGTTCGCGCCGCTCGCTGTGGCCGAGCTCGACCACGTCGAGATTGCAATCCCTAAGCATCAGTGGCGACACCTCGCCGGTCCAGGCGCCGGCATCGTCCCAATGCATGTTCTGGGCGCCGACCTTGACGCTCGTCGCAGCAAGCCGCGCCTTGACCTCTCGCACCGCGGTGAACGGCGGAATGACGAAGCGCTGGATGCGCTCGTCGCGCGTCGCGTCGGCGGCCGCAAGACCATCGGCAAAGACCATCGCCTCGGCGAGCGTCTTGTTCATCTTCCAGCTGGTGCCGACCCAAAGGCCTGACTTTTTCATGCTTTCTCCTTGGAATTGTCGACCCTGACCAGCCGGATGCCCGCCTCTTCGAGCGGCGCTGCATGTTCCGCAGCCACTTCGGCGCCGGTCAGCACCGCGTCGAAGGCATCGAGCCCGGTCAGGAAATGGAGCGCCGAGCGCCCGAATTTGTCGTGATCCACCAAGAGGTACTTGCGCTTGGCCGCCTTCACCATCAGGCGCTTGGCCTGCACCACCTCCTGGTCCTGGTGGAAAGCGGTGGTGCCCTCGATCGCCGAACTCGAGAGAAAGGCGATGTCGACGCGCAGCGACCGCAGCGCCTCGTCGGTGACGATGCCGAAGAAGCCGTTGAACTTCTTGCTGTATTGCCCGCCGAGCGCGATGACGTTGATGCCGGCAGCACCCGAAAGGCTGGTAATCACGCCGAGATTGTTGGTGATGACCGTCAGCGGACGAATGTCGCGGATGCAGTCGGCGATCGCGCCGGTCGTCGAACTGTCGTCGATGAGGATGCTCTGTCCTGGCTCGATCAGCGAGGCGGCATGTTCGGCGATCCGCCGCTTTTCGGAGATCGCGATCTTCTCGCGATAGCGAAAGTCGCTTTCGAATTGCGGGCTGGACTGGATCGAGGCGCCGCCATGCACCTTGCGCAGCAGACCCGCCTGTTCGAGATCGTCGAGATCGCGATGCACCGTCATCTTGCTGACGCCGAAGCGCAGCGACAGGTCTTCGACGGACGCCGTTCCGGCCTCCATCAGCACATCCATGATCGCCTGTCGCCTGTCTTCCGGCTTCATCGTCTCGGCCCCGATTTCACGCAGCCTCGGCCGCGCTCACCGTGAGAAGATAACACTTATTTGTGATATTTCAATTTATCCTACGTGATTTTGTTATCTTTCAGTGTGATTTTTTTGTGCGATTGAAGCCCGTATCGATATGCGGCTCCCAGAATTCGACCGACTCCCGGATCATCTCGACGACGTTGTGGTCCGTCGGCTCGCGTTCGCGGAAGGAAAGCTCCAGGCAGATCTCGTTGTCGGTTCCACCGCCGGCCTTGACCGCGCCGATCAGCTTCTCCGGCGTGATGCGGCCATCGCGGTTGTAGGCGGCGGTGAACGGCCAATGACCGCCCTTGTTCATCGAGGATTGCTTGATGTGGATGATCGGCGAGCGCTCAGGGAACGCCGCCGCCCAGGCATAGGGGTCGATGTCGTCCGGGTTGTCGGAGGTGACGTCGCCATGGTCGATGTCGACCATCATTTTCATTGGGATCGGCAAATGTGCTTCGGCGAGCCGCCGGTCGAGCGCCCGGCATTCCTCGATCGTGTGGCCGAACTCACGGCCGACCGACATCGGCTCCCAGAAGACATAGGAGAGCCCGGCCGCCTTGCCGTGCTCGGCCACTTCGCGCCAGCAGTCGATGGCGATCCGCATCATCTCCTCGCGCCGCACCGGGTCGTCATAGTCCCTGAGCGTGAAGATCGCGAACTGCGTGCCCATGCCCGAGGCGCCAAGCTCGGCGGAGATATCGGCGAAGGTCTTGAACCAGTCGACATAGTAGCGCCTGACATCCGGGTCTGGATGGCCGAAATGGTTGAGCCGACCATAGGGGCCGGTCATGCCCGAGGTGATCTTCACGCCGGTACGGTCGAGCGCCCGACGAAACTGCCTGACGGTCTTGGCGATCGTTGCCGCCGGCCAGCCGGGATTGACGAACTCGTGGGTTAGCTGGACGTAGCCGATGCGGATCTTCTCGGCGATCGTGTCGATCAGGTCGTCAGGCTCGGCGAAGCGGTTGACCAGCGGATTGGTGTTGAGCGACAGCGTGAAGGCCACGACCTTACTCCCGGCTACCAGAGAAATTTCGGAAGGATGAAATCGGGGTTGGCGCCGTGTTCGGCAAAGAGCTTGCGGCGCTCCGCGTCCGAGGCGCGCTCCAGTATCCCGGTCGTCACCAGCACGGAATGAAGCCCGGCGCTTGCTGCACCGGCGATATCGTGCTCGATGCTGTCGCCGATCGCGCACACCCGTGCCGGATCGGGATGCCCGAGGAATTCGAGGGCCGCAGCATAGATGTCGGAAAAAGGTTTGCCGATCCACCGGACGGTGCCGCCCAGTTCCTCGTAAAGTTCGGCGATGCGGCCGGCACCGAACGCGGTCCCCGTCTTCGTCAGCATCACCTTGTCCGGATTGGTGCAGAGGCAGGGAACGCCGCGCGCGGCCGCCGGCGCCAGCAACGCTTCGTAGTGGGAGAGCGGAT
The DNA here is from genome assembly GCF_002007205.1 of Ensifer adhaerens. Classification (GTDB taxonomy): domain Bacteria; phylum Pseudomonadota; class Alphaproteobacteria; order Rhizobiales; family Rhizobiaceae; genus Ensifer; species Ensifer adhaerens_D. The sequence continues at coordinate 115,964 of NZ_LAZS01000005.1, read as the reverse complement.
GAACGTCACCCTCGCTCGCGGCCAGCAGCACGAAGTCGGCATCCACCCCGCTCTCCGTGCGTTCGAGATCGAGCCCCGTCAGCGGCGAGAGGTCACCGTCGCGGCTGATGAACAGGCACTTGCGCCGCTTGCCGGCAGCAGCCTCGCCTTCGCACTTGAGGATCTGCCAGGCGACTTCGCCCGAGGTCAAAAACCAGTCCCAGCTTCCAGCGACGAATCCGAGATCGACGAGGCGACGGTCGTTTTCCGCCGAGCGCTTTCCGGAATTGGAGAGAATGATGACGCGCTTTCCCGCATCCTTCAGCCGCATGAGCGTTTCGGCCGCCCCCGGATAGGGACCGCAGCCATCGCGCAGCACGCCGAACTGATCGATCAGGAAGGCGTCGTAGCGATCGGCAATCTCGCCAAGTCCCTCGATCGCACTCGTTTGAGCAAATGTCACAGCACACCAGCCTTTCTGGCACCAGCCAGCGCCAGCCGTGCCGTGCCGGCCGCCGCCTCCTCGGACAGAACGGGCAGAAACGGCACGCCGAGCTTGCGCGCCCGGATAGCGCTCCAGGCCGCGTTCTTGGCACCGCCGCCGACACTGCGAAGCGATCGGAGCCCCGGCCCGCCAAGCGACGTCAGCCGCTGATAGGCGAGGCTCTCGACGCCGGCGATGCCCTCGAAGATTGCCTTGAGGAAGGTCGCGTCATCGACCGGCCGCGGGGTCATGCGCGGCGGGAAATCCGGATCGGCGATGGGAAAACGCTCACCGGGTTTCACCAGCGGATAATAATCGAGCCCGGTGTCGACGGCCGGATCGATCTCGGACGAAAGGGTCGCGATCCGCTCCGGCGAGAAATGTTCCGCCAGCACCACCCCGCCCGTATTGGAGGCACCGCCCGCCAGCCACATCTCGCCGATCCGGTGACTATAGAGCCCATATTCCGGCGCAAACAGCGGGCGGTCGGAGAGCATCTTCACCGTCAGCGTCGTGCCGAGCGCGCTGACGCCGTCGCCCGGCTGGTCGGCGCCGGTGGCAAGAAACGATGCGCATCCGTCCGTGGTGCCGGCAACGACCACCACTTCGCCTGAAAGACCGAAAGCTTCGGCGGCCAAGGGGCTGATCGTCGCCACCGGCGCGCCGGCCGGCAGCGCATCGGGCAAGAGGTCGACGCGGGCACCGGTGCTCTCGATCCAATCGGGCCAGCGGCGCTCCACCGGGTCGTAGCCGGTTTTCAGCGCGTTGTTTTCGTCGGAGACGTCGTAAAGCCCGGTGAAATGCCCGGCCAGCCAGTCGGCCTGATGGATCACTCGGAACAAGCCCGGCAGCGACTGGAAGGCAAGAAGTTTGGCAAGGCCGGACGTGGCGCCATGGGCAGCACTCTCCCGCGGCGCATGGGCTGCGATCGCATCGAGAAGAGCGCGGTCGCCAACCGGATCGTTGTACATCATCGGCACCGCCAGCGGCGCGCCACTCTCATCGACCGGCAGCATCGTGCCCGACGTGCCGTCGATCGCAAGCGCTGCGACCTTCTGCCGGTCGGCGCGGCCGAGCGTTTCCTCGAGGGCCGCCTGCACAGCCTTCCACCAGCCGACGGGATCGCGATGGTCATCGGAAAAGGCCGAAAGCTTCGCCGCACCGGATGCGACGACGCTGCCATCGGAAGCCATGGCGACCGCCCGAGCGCCCGAGGTGCCGATGTCGATGCCGACAACGAGTTTGTCTGACCGGCTGCTCATTGGAGCACCTGCCCTGCCCGGTTGAGTTGCTGGCGATACTTTTCCGCATCCCAGCCGAGAAGCTCGGCGTTTTCGGCGTCCGTCAGGTAGCGCAGCCGCGCATCCGTCGGGATGCGGGCCATCACGTCGGCAAGGCACCGGGCCATGGCGAAGGCGCCGGCGGAAATCTCCTTCTGCACCAGCACGCCCTTGCCAGGAAAGAGTATGAGCGGCGGCAGGCTGTCGCCGGTCGCACGCCGCTTCGTCTCGATCGAAAGCGCGGTCTCGCCGGGCGCGGCGACCACAACGCCCTTGCCGAGGAAGATGACATGATCGGGATAGAGACTGCCACCGGGGGCAAGGCGGCAGCTGTCGAGATCGGCCGCAACCGCATGCAGGCCGGCATCCTCCGGCAGCCGGTAATCGCTGTCGACGGCAAGCCGAGAGAGCGCCGCCACATCGGCCGGCGGCGCCTGCCGCCGCGCGACGGTCAGGCGGCGGGTGATGTCCGTCAGCAGGATCGCCGCATCGACGACGTTTTCGGCAGCGACGACCAGGCCGTGATTGCCGAGCACCAGAACCGACGTGTTGTCCTGCACCCGCTCGGCAATCGCCTTGGCAAGCGGCAAGCCCGGCCGGGCATAGGGCACGAAGACATGGGGGTAGCCGGCAAGCCGCTCGGCAGCGATCGCCGCACCATTGGTCTGCACCGCCGTCGCGATCGTCTCGACGCAGTGCACATGCACCACCACCTTCTGCGGCATCAGCGCATGCACCGTCGTTTCGATCGAGGGGCGCAGGCCCGAGGGATTGCGCTCGGCAATGACGAAATCCTGGGTTTTTTCGGTCGCAGGGTCGTTCGCTTCCAGCGCCTCAAGCAAGGGCTCGAGCGCCACCGGCACCATGACATCGCGCTGGCGGGCATGCGCCAGCCACAGGCCCGAGGCCTTGATCCAGAGCGTGCCGCCCTCCTTGATCGAGGTATTGCCGCCCGCACCTTGCACCAGCAGCGGATCCGCCCCGACGCGGGCCGAGAGATCGAGAAGCGCTTCGAATTCCAGACTTCGCATCCGCTCTCCTTCAGGCCGCTTGCTGCTGGCGTTCCAGCCAATGGGTGAAAGCCTGCCGTTCGGCCGGCGTCATGTGCAGGCCATGCTTGGTGCGACGGTCGAGAATGTCGTCCGCCGTCAGCGCCCATTCGTTTTCGATGAGGAAGCGCGCCTCGCGCTCGTGCAAATGCGGGCCGAAGGCCGGACCGAGATCGTCGAGCGATGTGGCGCCGGCAAGCAGCCCATGCGTGCGCGTGCCGTAGAGCCGCGCATAATGCTTGGCGAGATCCGAGGGCAACCAGCGATAACGCGCCTTGAGCTCACCCAGGAACAGATCGAAATCGGCCTCAGCCATGTCGCCGCCGGGCAGGTGCGCCCTCGCCGTCCAGGCCGGCCCCATCTTGGGGAAGAACGGCTTCAACCGCTCCAGCGCATGTTCCGAGAGCTTGCGGAAGGTGGTGATCTTGCCGCCGAAGACCGAAAGCAAAGGCGGCTGCCCATCGGCCGCGTCGACCTCGAAGATATAGTCACGGGTGACGGCCGAAGGATTTTCGGCATTGTCGTCATAGAGCGGGCGCACGCCGGAGAAGCTGTAGACGATATCGTCAGAAGTGAGCTGCTGCTTGAAGTAGCGGTTCACCGACTTCAAGAGATAGGCGATCTCGTTGCCGTCGGCGGCCACGTCCTCCGGCCGCCCCTCATAGGGAATATCCGTCGTGCCAATCAGCGCCAGGTCGTTCTGGTAGGGGTTGATGAAGATCACCCGCTTGTCCGGGTTCTGCACCAGATAGGCCTGCCGCCCCTCCCAGAATTTCGGCACGACGATGTGGCTGCCCTTGACGAGGCGCACGCTGCGGGTGGAGTTCAAGCCCCCGATCCGGCCGATGACGTCGTTGACCCAGGGACCGGCGGTGTTGACGACGCACCGCGCCCTTGCCTCGGTCTTCACGCCGCTGCGCGTGTCGGTCATCTCGATATGCCAGAGCCCATCGCGCCGGCGGATCGCGCTGCAGGCGGTTCGCGTCAGCACCCGGGCGCCACGGGCGCGGGCGTCGAGCGCGTTCAGAACGACAAGACGCGCGTCGTCCACCCAACAGTCGGAATATTCGAAGGCCTTGCGATACTCGCGCTTGATCGGCGCACCCTCGGGTGCTGTCGCAAGATCGAGGCTGCGGGTGCCCGGCAAACGCTTGCGCCCGCCGAGATGGTCGTAGAGGAAGAGGCCGAGACGCACGAGCCAGGCCGGCCGGTCCTGAGGGTTGTGCGGCAGCACGAAGCGCATCGGCCAGATGATGTGCGGCGCGGAGGAAAGCAGAACTTCGCGTTCGATCAGCGCCTCGCGCACCAGCCGGAACTCGTAGTATTCGAGATAGCGCAGGCCGCCATGCACCAGCTTGCCGGAGCGCGAGCTCGTCCCTTGCGCCAGATCGTCCTTCTCGCACAGGAGGACCGAGAGCCCGCGCCCTGCGGCGTCGCGCGCAATGCCCGCGCCGTTGACGCCGCCGCCGACGACGAACAGATCGTATATTCCGGTATCGGAAACCAACGTCGTCACTCCTGTCGTCAGCACGGATTGACCGGCGGCAGACCGGCGATGTAGCGACGCACTTCCTCGGCCGCCATTTCGGCAGCGAAGGTGACGGTGCGCACCGAAGCGCCGGCGATGTGCGGCGTCAGCGTCACGTTCGGAAGCTGCAGAAGCGGCCAGTCCTCCGGCACCGGCTCGACGGCGAAGGTTTCGAGCATCGCCGCTGCAAGATGGCCGCTCACTAGGTTGTCGTAGAGCGCGTCGTAGTCGCAGAGCGGTCCGCGCGCCGTGTTCACGAAGATCGCGCCGGACTTCATCTTCGCAAAGGTCTCGGCGTTCATCATGTTGCGCGTCTCCTCGGTCACGCGCGGATGCAAGGTCACGACGTCGGAACGGGAAAGCAGCGCGTCCAGCGAGACCTGCTCGACGCCGGCGTTGAGATCGTCGGCGGACAGCTGCACATAGGGATCATGTACGAGCACCTTGGTGCCGAAGGCGCGCAGCAGACGCACGACCTTGGTGCCGATATTGCCGTAGCCGATGACGCCGACGGTCATTTCGCAGAGCTCGCGGCCGGTGCGATCGGCGCGGTAGAGGTCGCCGCGCCATTCACCCTTGCGCAACGCCTCATGACCGGTGCGGATCAGTCGCGTCTCCGCGAGAATGGCGCCGAGCGTGAATTCGGCGACGGCGTTGGCGTTGCGGCCGGGCGTGTTGACGACGCGCACCCCGGCATCCCTTGCGGCGCCCATGTCGATGTTGACGGGCCCCCCGCGCGAGACGGCGACGAGCCTCAATCCGGGCAACGCCTCAAGCATTCCGCGCGACAGCGGCGCCAGTTGCGTCACCAGGATTTCGGCGTCACCGATGAAGTCGATAATGTCCTCGGGCTTGCCGAGATATTCCTTGAGACCGTCCATGCCCTCGACGGCATAGCCGTGCTCCATCGGCACATCCGGCCAGGGCAGTTCGAGCGTGCGAATGTCATGGCCGTTGCCGGTCGCCTCGACGATCTTGTCGCGGAAAACGTCCGGCAGCATGAACCGGTCGCCGATGATCGCTATCTTCTTCATTTCGGTCTTTCCTGTTGGTCTTCCGTGGCGGCACATTGGGAGAGTGCGTGCCAGACGGGTCTGAGCGCTGCGCGCGACTGCTGGTAGGCGGGGAAAAGTTCGTCGAAGCGGCGGGCAAGCGCCGGGTCGGGCACCTCCGCCGGCCTTTGGTAAGGGGTGACCCAGTCGCCGAGGCAATCGGCCATCGAGGGATAGATGCCGAGCGAGACGGCGGCGATCATCGCAGCACCGGCAGCCCCTGCCTCTTCCCGCTCGCTCGTCTGGACGCTGGCGCCAAGGGCAGCACCGAGGATGCGGCGGAGCGATGCGCTGCGGGCGGCACCGCCCGTCAGCCGGACGCGACCGGGAAGCGGCCCCATTTCGGCGTAACAATCGCGCGCGGCCATGGCGAGGCCGTCGAAGACCGCCTTCACCATGTCCGGAAAGCCATGGGTGACCGAGAGCCCGACGAAGGAGGCGCGCGCCGTGGCATCGACGAACGGTCCGCGCTCGCCGGCTTCCGAGATATAGGGTTGGAAGATCAGCGATGTGTCCCGGGCGTCGGCCAGCCAGCCGTCGACAAAAGCGAGCAACTCGCTCTTGGATTTCTCGACCCCCATGCCCTTCAAGAGGCCTGAGGCCAGCGACAGGATCCAGTCGATATTGAGCGTCGCCGCCATGTTCGACTGCATCTGCGCGTAGGCGCCCGGGATCGGCATGCACATGGTGTAGCCGGTCAAGTCCCGGTTGAGCCGCACATCGTCGGCGCCGTTGGCAAGCCGCATATGCATGCCGGTCGAGCCGATGATCGAGCAGCCGGTATCGGTGCCCGGATCGTAGAGCCCGGCGCCGAGCGCGGTGCAGACGACATCGACGTAACCGAGCACGATAGGCGTGCCCTCGGTAAGGCCGGTGATGCCGGCGGCCTCCGCCGAGAGCTGATGATGGGTCACCGCACCATCGACGATCTCCGGCAGCACGTGCTTGAGCTTTTCAAGACCGAGGAAAGCAATGACGTCGTCGTTGTAGCTGCGGGTGCGAAAATTGCCGAAGCTGAAATTCGCCTCGGACGGATCGGTCGCCCGCTTTCCCGTCAGCTTGAAATAGAGCCAGTCCTTGCAATGGAACGTGGTGGCGACGCCCGAGAGCATCTCGGGCGCATGGTCGCTCATCCAGCGCAACTGCGGCCCCTGCTGACAGGCGGCAAGGCCCGAACCGGTGCTTTCGAAGCGGGCGACATCGCCGCTGTCACCACGCAGCCGCTCGACGGTCTCGCCGGCGCGCGCATCGAGCCAGAGCCAGCCCTTGCCGACCGGCGCGCCGGCCTTGTCGATCATCCAGGTACCGTCGCCCTGCCCGGTCACCGCGATTGCGGCAACGCGGCCGGCGAGATTTTCTATCTTGTCCGAGAGCTGCTTCAGCGTCGTTGCCGCATCGGCCCAGGTGCGGTCGAGATCCTGCACGCTGCCGGCGCGGCCGACGGCCTCATAGGCGTTCGGCAGCGCCGCCGAGGCGAGCTGCCGGCCTGCGAGATCGAAGGCCACCGACTTGATGACCGACGTTCCCGCATCGATGCCGATGAGGATGTCCCGCATCAGGCAAGCTCCTGTCCATGGCTGATCGCCCGGCCGCTCTCGCCGTCGAAGACATGCAGGCTCGACGGGTCGAGGTGAATGCCGATCGGCTGGCCGACATCGAGCTCCGTGCGGTCATGCTCGACGAGCACCATCGTGCCGCCGGCGAAATCCGCGGCGATATGGGTCTGGTCGCCGAGCCACTGGTTGACCGCAACGCGGCCGGTGACGCCATCGGCACTGCGGCGCACCGAATAGGGCCGGATGCCGAGCACCACCTTCTGCCGTCTGATGAGTTCGTCGCGCACCGCATGCGAGAAATCCGAAGCCGCATATTCGAGCCGCACGCCATCCTTGAGGCCGAAGGCCATCCGGCTTTCCGAGCCGGTGACGCTGGCCTCGAAGACGTTCATCGGCGGCTCGCCGACGAAGGTGCCGGTGAACAGATTGGCCGGCCGCTCCTTGATCTTCTGCGGCGTGTCGAACTGCTGCAGCACGCCGCCTTCCATAACGGCGATCCGGTCGGCAAGCGCATTCGCCTCCGTCTGGTCGTGGGTGACGAGGATTGCCGTCAGCCCACGCTCCTTGATGAAATGCTTGATGCGGCCGCGAAGCAGTGCCCGAAGCTGCGGCTCGAGCTGCCCCATCGGCTCGTCGAGCAGGTGCAGGTTGGCATCGCGGATCAACGCCCGGCCAAGCGAGGCGCGCTGCTGCTGGCCGCCGGAAATCGAGCTTGGGTAACGGCCGAGAATGTCCTCGATCTCAAGCAGCTTGGCGATGCCAGCGACCTTCTCGTCGACGACACCCTGCGAGAGCTTCGAGGCCTTCAGCGCAAAGGCGATGTTTTCGCGCACCGTCAGCGGCGGGTAGAGCGAATAGCCCTCAAACGCCATGGCGACGTTGCGGCGCACCGGCGGCAGGGTCTGAACCTCTTTGCCAACAAGCGAGATTGTCCCGCGCGAAACCGCCTCGAAGCCGGCGATCATGCGCAGCGTCGAGGTCTTGCCGCAGCCCGACGAGCCGAGCAGCGCGATGATCTCGCCTTTGCGCACATCCATGTTCAGCTTCTTCACGGCATGCACGCCGTAGTCGACGGGACCGTAGAACTTGTCGACGTCCTTGATCAAAAGAGCGGTGTCGGTCATGCCGCTTCTCCATTGCGCTTGGCTGCAAGGTCGGCGCGCGGCAGAAGAGCGCCGCTCGTCTTGTCGAAGAGAAAGGCCTGCATGCCATTGACGGCAATATGGGCAGGTCCCGCGGTCGGACCAGGCGTACCGGCGGGGCGCGATACCAGGATTTCGCGGCCGCGGGCGGTCAGTGCCAGCGTCACGGTCTTTTCGTTGAGCGGCGTTTCCGCCTCGACCGTGACAGGGATCGCACCGGGTGCCGCAGCATCGACGAAGCTGATCGCCTCCGGCCTCAGCCCGAGCACGCACGGACTGCCGACAACATCGGCGCCGTAGTCGGCAAGCCGCACGCGAACGTTGGACAGCTCGACGAAAACGTCCCCGCCGCCGCGCTGCGGCGTGACATCGAGCAGGTTGATGGTGGGGTCACCGAAGAGCCGCCCGATCTCGATATCGGCGGGCGCGTTGTAGATCTCTTGCGGCGTGCCGATCTGGCGAATACGGCCGGCGGCCATGACGGCGATCCGGTCGCCGAGCGCCATCGCTTCCTTGTAATCCTGGGTGACGTAGACGACGGTGGCGCCCTGCGCCGCCAAGAGCCGCGGCAGTTCCAGCCGCATCTCGAAGCGGAGCTTCGCGTCGACGTTGCGCAAGGGATCGTCGAGCAGAAGCAGCGGCGGCGAGCCGACGAGCGCGCGGGCAAGCGCCGTTCTCTGCTTCTGGCCATTCGAAAGCGCCTTCGGGTGATGCGTCAGCACATGGTCGATCTTCAGGAGCTTGGCGACCTTCTGCACGCCGGCGGCAATCTTCTCCTTCGACGACTTCGTCGCCGTCAGCGGGCTGGCGATGTTGTCGAAGGCGCTCATATGCGGAAACAGCGCGAAGTTCTGGAAGGCCATGCCGACACCGCGGTGCTCGGCATCGACATCGGTCATGTCTTCGCCGCCGATCAGCACCCTGCCCTCGTCCGGTTCGATGACACCGGCCACCAGCCGAAGCAGCACGGTCTTGCCGGCGCCGGAGGGGCCGAAGAGCACCAGCCGCTCGCCATCTGCGACGTCGAGCGTCAGGTCGTCGAGCACAGTCTGGCTCTTGTAGCGCTTGACGATATTCCTCAGTTGCAGCGTGGTCATGAATTACCCTTTCACCGCGCCGAGCGACAGGCCTTCGACGAGGTAGCGCTGGGCGTAGAGTGCTAGTGCGAGCGTCGGCGTGACCGAGAGCACGATGGCCGCCGCGATCTGCCCGTATTGGATGCCCGAGGAGGTGACGAAGGCAAGCGCCCCCACTGTCACCGGCTGCTTGTCAGCGGACGCCAGCACCAGTGCGAAGACGAAGTTGTTCCAGGCGAAGATGAAGGCGAGCAGGCCGGCAGCGGCAATACCAGGTCCGGCCAGCGGCAGCGCGATCTTGCGGAAGGTCGCAAACCAGGAATGACCGGCGATGCGATAGGCATATTCGACATCGGCCGAGATATCCTCGAAGTAGCCGCGCACGATCCAGAGGATCAGCGGCAGGCAGATGAGCTGGTAGACCCAGATCAGCCCGAAGTAAGTGTTGGAAAGGCCGAGCCACTGGAAATACTGGGTCAGCGGCAGCAGCACCAAGAGCGGCGGCGCGAAGCGGAAGGACAAAAGCGTGAACGCGATGTCTTCCGATCCCTTGAACTTGTGGCGGGCGAAGGCGTAGGCGGCGGGCACGCCGAGCACCAGCGCTACCGCAACCGAGGCGACCGACAGGAAGATCGAGTTTCCAAGGTTGCGCATGAAGGCGATGTCGAGCGTTCCGGCGGCGGTCTGCAGCTTGCCGGTGATCAGCGCCGCGTAATTCGAGAGCGTCGGTGAGAACACGATCGACGGCGGGATCGCCAGGATCGTCTCGTTCGTCTGGAACGACATCAGGAAGATCCAGAAGATCGGGAACATGAAGAAGACGACGACGAGCGTGAGGGCAAGACCGCGCAGAACCCGTTCGAGCGGAGACATGGTGTCCATCGATCCCTCCCTTAAGCTTCGCCGCGAGCGCGTTCGCGCAGCCGCAGCCAGTTCTTGATGAAGACATTGGACAGCGTGTAGGTGATCGCCCACAGGATGATCAGAAGCGCTGCCGAACGGCCGACATTGGTCGACTGGAAGAAGTTGAGATAGGCCTCGACCTGGAACACCGTCAGCGTGTTGCCGGGGCCGCCTTGCGTCATCGCGTAGATGATGTCGAACTGCTGGATGCTGTCCAGCAGCCGGAAGAGCGTCGCCGTCAGGATATAGGGTGTGAGCATCGGAAGCGTGATGCGGAAGAAGACGAAGCTGCGCGGCACGCCGTCAAGGGCTGCGGCCTCGAAAGGCTGGGTCGGCAGTGAGCGCAGCCCGGCAAGCAGCAGGATCATGATGAAGGGCGTATAGACCCAGATATCGACGAGCACGACGGTCAAAAGCGCCGTATCCGGCGAGGACGCCCAGCGGAAGTCATGCAGCCCGATCAGGCTTGCGAGATAGCTGAGGATCCCGAAGCTCGGATTGGTCATCAGCTTCCACATCAAGGCGGCAAGCGCCGGCGCGATCATCAGCGGCAAGAGCAGCATGATCGAGATGAAGTTGTTGACCGTCGAGCGCCGCTGCAACAAGAGCGCAATGCCGAGGCCGAGCAGCAGTTCCAGCGTCACCGTGAGGCCGGCATAGAGCAGCGACACTTTTAGCGTGTTCCAGAAGGCCGGGTCGGTGATGAAGTTGAGATAGTTTTCGCCCCAGTTGAACTGGCGCGCCCAGGGCTGGCTCAGCCGGTAGCGCTGGAAGGAATAGATGACCGCCGTGAAGAACGGGATGAGGATGCCGATGCAGACGAGCAATGCCGGCAGGCTCAGCACATAGGGAAGCATCTTCCTGCTGATCCTGAAACCGGAGACCGGTCTGCGGAGGGTTTCTGTTGAAGCCATGTCGAGCTCCGTTCCTGAAGTCTTAAAGAGCACGCGGCACGCGGGAGCCTTTCAGGCGCCGCGCCAGTCCCTCGGCATCTCAGATTGATTTCGGCGCGATCTCAAACGGATCACCATGGGCCGGCTCTACCGGCATCTCGGGATCCCCGGCACTCGCAAGCGCCGGGGATCGCTTGGGAGGCCTATCAGCCGAGACCCGCCTCTTGGAGCTGGCGGTTGATGCTTTCTGCAAGCTGGTCGAGACCTTCATCGACCGGCACCTGCTTGGCGACCATCTTCTGCAGCGTCGACGCCCATTCGGTGGTCACGTCGAAGAACAGCGGCTGCGCGGTGAAGTGGATCTTGGCGCCCGGCGCCGAAACGTCGTGCATCTCCACATAACCGGGGTAGCTCTTGTTCAGCCGTTCGCGGAAGATTTCGTCCTTCCAGACCGAAGCACGGACCGGGTTGACGAAGTCCATCTTCGTCGCGCCGAAGATCGCGTGCTCGAGACCTGTCGCCCATTGCAGGAAGTACCAGGTCGCGTCCTTGTCCTTGGAAAAATTGGACATGGCGAGCGACCAGATCCAGATGTTCGGCGTCGGGGCGGACGCTGCCGGGTTGGCCGCAAACGGCGCATAGGCGAGCTTGCCGGCCATCTTGTTGTCGCCGCCGTTCATGAAATAGCCGAGGATGTCGGCGTCGTAGATCATGGCGGAGGCGCCGGCGCCGAGATCGGTGCCGACCTGGTACCAGGTATAGGTCGACCAGTCCTTCGGGCCGCTTTCCTGGATCATCGATACCCACTTGGCGTGGAAAGCCTTGGATTCGGCGGTGTTCATCGCCGCCGAAAGCTTGCCGTCGGCTCCGACGTTCAGGTCCTTCTGGCCGAAGTTGGCGTAGCCCGAGAGGAAGCCCGGATGGATCGTCGCCCAGGAGCGCGAGCCGCGCACGCCGATGCCGTAGACGCCACCACCGACATCCTTGGTGAGCTTGGCGGCAGCCGCTGAAAGCTCGTCGATGTTCTTCGGAACGGCAACGCCCGCCTTGTCGAACATCGCCTGGTTGAACGAGAGATTGTTCTGTTCGTAGCCCCACGGAATGCACCATTGCTTGGCGTCGTCGGAGCCGAGCGCCCCGCCCGGCTGGCCGTTCCAGGCGCAGGAATTCTTCACGCCCGGCAGAAAGTCGTCCCAGGCATATTGCGGGTTGGTCTTCGCCGGATCGTTGATCCATTCCTTGAGGTCGGTGATCCAGCCGGCCGGACCATAGGTCCAGGTCATGTAGGCGCCGGTCATGAAGGCGTCGTATTCGGCCGAGCCCGACGACAGCGCCGCCGTCACCTTGTCGAAATAGACGTCTTCCGGGAAGACGTCATAGGTGACGTCGATGCCGGTCAGATCCTTGAAGGTCTGCAGGTTGGCGATCATCGCATCGGCGTAAGGATGCTTGTTCAGAAGCAGCTTCAGCTTCTTGCCGGAATGCGCCTTCCAGTCGAAATCGGCGGCAAGCGTTTGCGTCGACATCATGTTGAACAATGTGCCGGCAGTGCCGACGGTCAGGCCTGCAGCGCCCAATCCCTTGAGCATGCCGCGGCGGTCCACCTCCCCACGCAGGAATGCGCTGATGAGGTCCTTCTCCTTCTCGTACATCCGTCTTCTCCTCCGTTGCGGGTATGATTGCGACTGCCGGCTACCCCACCGGTATTCCTCCCTTTAGGACCGCGGGCAGATCCTCCCTGCCCTCATGGTCCTGATGTGTCAGCGCCTCATGCGCCGTCGGCCGCAAGCGCCCGTGCCGTCCGCTCGTCGGTGATGAGCCCGCTCAAATGCCCGCTTGCCAGCACCGCCCGGATGGCCGAAACCTTGATCTTGCCACCGGCAACCGCGACCGTGCGGCGGTTCTTCAGGTCCTCGCGGCTCAGCGTAAACGTGCGGTCGGAAAGCGTGGTCTCGATCGGCCGGCCGTCTCTGTCGAAGAAGTGGCCGAGCAGTTCGCCCATCGCGCCACCCTTCTGGATGTCCTCGATCTCGCTGGTCTCGATCATGCCGGTTGAAACCAGCGACGCCTCGCGCACGGCGGTACCGATGCCGACCATCAAGAGATCGGCGGTCTTGGCGAGATCGAAGACCTCGCGCACGCCGCGCTGACTGAAGAGCACATCGCGGTCCTCGACCGTGTTGGCGAAGAACGGCACCGGCATGACATAGGCCTCCGCGCCGGTCCGTTCGGCAAGCCGGTGGATCACGTCATGCGGGTTGGCCGAAAACTTCCGGGTGAGCCCACCGAGCAGCGAGACGAAGCGGGTGTTGCCGCTCGTCATGCGCGGAAGATATTCGACGCAGGCCGCAAGCGTGCGGCCGTGACCGACGCCGACCAGTGCCGTTTCGCCGCGTTCGATCTCGCGCTTCAAAAACTGTGCGCCGGATATGCCGAGCGCCTTTAGCGGCAGATCGTCGGAATCGAAGTCCGGCACGACCTCGCAATAGTCGAGGCCATAGCGCCCCGAAAGCGTCTGCTCGAGCTCCACGCATTCGGAGACTTCGCCGTCGATATAGACCTTCACCAGCCCTTCCTGGTTGGCCTTCATGATCAGCCGGTGGGCCTTGAGCGAGGTAAGGCCGAGGCGCTTGGCGACCTCCGCCTGGGTCAGACCGCCGGCATAGTGCAGCCAGGCCGCCCGCGTCGCCATGCTGGTCTCGTCGTCACGAATGCCCGTCCCGCCAATCGTCATCGTCTCCACCCGGCTCTTGTTGCGGTGCATGATATTTTTTGCACCACGTGATATTTTTATCCGCTGATGAAAGAAATTTCATGACGTGAAAATTTTGTCAATAGCGTTTGGCAAATGAGCGATCACGTTTGTGAAGAGACGGTTGAGCAGCCGCGACGGTCGCACGCAAAGGCAGCAGCCGCCGGCGGGCGCCAGACGGCGTAGGCTTGTTGAAAGCGGAAAAGGGCAGCGCAGGCGGACGATCGAACCGACTGTTAGCGGTGCATGGATCGAGCGATTATTGCCCGAGGTTTCTCAGATAGAGCGACAGGAGCTGCGTCTGCGAGGAAATGCCGAGCTTACGATAGACGTTGCGGCGGTGGACCTTGACGGTACCGGTGGAGATGCCGAGCCTGAGGCCGATCGATTCTGACGAATGGCCCTGCAACACCAGTTCGATGATCGAGGATTCCCGGTCCGTCAGATTGAGGTGCTGCCAGACGCCGTCAGCGGGCGGGTGCGTCGCCTTGCGCCTGCTGCGCCCGGTTTTCGCGAGGGCCGCGTCAAACCGGCGAGCAAGCCCCGCCCAGTGGTGCCGCACCAGCGCGGCGACCAGCGGCTCGACCTTCTTCAACAGCGCAAACTCGGCAGCACTGAACGTGCCGGTCGCCTCCCGTCGCATCAGCGACAGAACCACGGTGATCTGCCCGTCGACCGGCACGAAGAAGCCAACCTCCTCCGCAAGCCCGGTCTGCACGTAGTAGGTGCGGTAATATTCCGAGGAAAAGAACCGGTCCGGCGCAAGCTCCCGCATCCGCCAGACGCCGGGCTCGCCCTTTATCGCCGCGTGATAGAAGGGGTCGAGCAGGTACGGACCCGCCTGATAGAGGCTGACGAAGAGCACATGATCCTTGGCGTTGAAGGTGCTGTAGAGGTCGATCGGCCGCTCCTTGCCGCGATAGGCAAAGACGACCACGTAGTCGAAGGTCATCAGCGTCGACATAAGCTGGCGATAGGCAGTGCCGACCGCCTCGTCCTCAAGCGGAGCACCCGCCACCAGCGGCGCCATGACCTGAAAAAATCCTTCGAGATCGACGCTCAATCCGCTCCCCCGGCCGATACCAACAGCTTCAAGGGTATACTCCTCACACAGAGCAATCTGCGTTGAAATACCTCTCTCGGGGTATATACCGGCAGGGCACGCGGTGACTAGGCTGCGTGTCAATGACGGTGGAGCGCCAGGGCGGGAGATTCCTGGCGACATCCGATAACAACCGCAGGGAACAGACGTGACATCCGCTTCGACGAACGACATCGAGTTCCGTTCGGTCGCCAAACGTTATGGCGCCGTGACGGCCGTTTCCGACATCAATCTTCAGGTGCCGCGCGGCGCCTTCATGGCGCTTCTCGGGCCATCGGGTTGCGGCAAGACCACGTGTCTGCGCATGATCGGCGGCTTCGAGCAGCCGAGCGAGGGCACGGTGTTCATCAGCGGCGAGCCGATGAACGGCGTTGCGGCCTACCGCCGCCCGGTCAATATGGTGTTCCAGCACTATGCGCTGTTCCCCCATCTCGATGTCGAGGCCAACGTCTCCTACGGCCTGAGGCAGATGCGGCCGCGCATCGCCGGATCGGAGATTTCCCGCCGCGCCCAGGAGGCACTGGAAATGGTGCGGCTCGGCAGCTTCGGCAAACGCCGCATCCACGAAATGTCCGGCGGCCAGCAGCAGCGCGTGGCGCTCGCCCGCGCCATCGTCAACAAGCCGAAGGTGCTTCTGCTCGACGAACCCTTGGCAGCCCTCGACAAGAAGCTGCGCACCGCCATGCAGATCGAGCTGCAGACGCTGCAGCGCGAACTCGGCATCACCTTCGTGCTCGTTACCCACGACCAGGAGGAAGCGCTGTCGATGAGCGATTTCGTCTGCGTCATGAATGCCGGCCGCATCGTCCAGGTCGGCCCGCCGCAGGAAATCTACGACCGGCCTGCAAGCCTCTTCGTCGCCGATTTCGTCGGCAAGACCAACCGCATCTCGGCGACCGTCGACGGCAACGCCTCGATCGAGCTCGCCAACGGCACGCGTTTTGCCGCCCCCGCGGTCAACGGCACACGTGGGGCGGCCATGGTGGCACTCCGGCCCGAGGCGATCCGCCTGACGCGCAACGGCGCGGCGACCGCCGAGACATTGGCCGGCACCGTCACCCACCGGATCTTCCTGGGGTCAGCGGTCGAATATTCCGTCGCGGTCGACGGTCTCGGCGACTTCCTCGTGACGGCCGACCGCCGCACGCTCGGCGACAGCGAGCTGGTCGAGCCTGGCGAAAAGGTCGGCCTCGCCTTCGATCCGAACGCGCTGCACATCTTTCCAGCCTGAAATCTCCCGGCCTTATCAAGCCGGTTCTGCCGCCTACGCATGAACGTCAAACGATAAAGGGAACAGCGTCATGAGCAAATGGTACAGAGAAAATGCCCCTATCACAGCCGATCAGCTCTCCGACGAACTGATGCGCCTGAAGCGCGGCTCGGTCACCCGCCGCCACTTCCTCGGCGTCACCGGCCTCGGTCTTGCGACCGCCGTGCTCGCGCGCCAGCCCGGCCTCTTCAATTCCACCGCCTTTGCCGGCGACCTCGGCACGCAGATGTCGATCGCCACCTGGCCGAACTACCATGATCCGGCGACCTTCGAGGCCTTCCAGGCCGCAACCGGCGTCGCCGTCGAGGTCAATGTCTTCGGCTCCAACGAAGAGATGCTGGCGAAACTCCAGGCGGGCGGCACCGGCTGGGATCTCTTCGTTCCCACCAACTACACGATCTCGACCTATGTGAAGCTCGGCCTCATCGACGAGCTCGATATGTCCAAGCTGCCGAACTACGACGCCGCGACCGAGACGGCCCGCTTCACCAACGAGGGCATCGTCGACGGCAAGACCTATGCCGTGCCGAAGAACTGGGGCACGACCGGCATCGCGGTCAACTCGGCGAAGATCAAGAAGCCGGTGACAAGCTGGAAGGAATTCTTCGAGATCGCCATGACCGAGGGCGACGGCCGCGCCATGGTGCACGACTACCAGCTCACCACCATCGGCAACGCGCTGGTCTCGCTCGGCTACTCCTTCAACTCGATCAAGCCGGACGAACTCGCCAAGGCCGAGGAACTGCTGATCAAGGTGAAGCCGCATCTCTACGCCATCAACAGCGACTACCAGCCGTCGATGCGCGCGACCGATGCCTGGATGACCATGTGCTGGACCAATGACGGCGCCCAGCTCAACCGCGACATGCCGGAAATCCAGTTCGTGCTCGGCAAGGATGGTGGCGAGATCTGGTCGGACTTCTACGCGATCCCGAAGAGTGCCGCCAACAAGGCCGCCGGCTACGCCCTGCTCAACTATCTGATGGCGCCGGAAAACGCCATGAAGGAGCACATTGCCAACGGCGCGCCGACGACCGACAGCCGCGTCATGAGGCTGCTTCCGGTCGACGTGACCGGAAACAAGATCGTCTATCCGGACGAAGCCGCGCTGACGCCGCTCGAATTCGGCGCCGCCGTGACGCTCACCGACCCCGGCCGCGCCGAGCTGATGGCGCGCTTCAAGTCGGCTTGATCTGGCATGTGACTGCCCCACGCGGTGACCCGCGCGGTCTGGGCATGGCCCCTCATCCGCCTGCCGGCACCTTCTCCCCGTTCTGACGGGGAGAAGGGACAAACGGCAGGCTCCCTGCCCCTCGCTTCTGCCGGAAGAGAGGGACCGAGCGGGCGCCACAAGTCCCCTTCGCCCCGCAAGCGGGGAGAAGGTGGCCGGCAGGCCGGATGAGGGGCTTCCCTTAGCGTGCGGATGGGGAGCTCACCTCACCGCGCGGATGACGGGCTCCCTCGCCGCCCTGAGGGAAAACCGAAATACAAGTGACACTCAAACGGATAACCACATGACCGCGGCGACGAACACGAAGAGAAACCTGGTGACGGCGGCGCTGGTGGCGCCGGCTGCCGCCTGGCTGATGATCTTCCTCGTGCTGCCCTTCATCGCCATGCTGGTCTTCGCCTTCGGCGAACGCGCACCGGAAGGCGGCTATCAGGCGGCCTTCACCTTTGCCCAGTTCGCCAACCTGCCGACGCGTGCGGCGGCTTTCTGGAACACGCTGATCCTCGCGCCGGTCGGCGCGTTCGCCTGCCTGATGATCGCCTATCCGGTCGCCTATTATCTGGCGGTCAAGGCGAACCCGCGCTACCGGCTGATCCTCGTGTCGCTCGTCGTCGTGCCCTTCTGGACGAGCCTGCTCGTGCGCACCTATGCCTGGATGTACATTCTTGGCTCGCGCGGGATCCCCAATCTGCTCTCGATGATCGGCATCGAGGACGTCAGGATGCTGAACACGCCGGGCGCCGTGCTTCTCGGCATCGTCTACGGCTACCTGCCGCTGATGATCATGCCGATCTATGTCAGCCTTGAAAAACTCGACCGCCGCCTGCTCGAAGCCTCCGCCGATCTCGGCGCCAAGCCGGTCTCGACCTTCTTCGGCGTCACCCTGCCGCTCTCCTTGCCCGGTGTCATGACCGGCGTGGCGCTGGTGACGATCCTGCTGCTCGGCGAATATCTGATCCCACAGCTCTTGGGCGGCGGCAAGGTCTTCTTCATCGGCAATGCGCTGGTCGATCTCTTCCTGCAATCGCGAAACTGGCCCTTCGGCTCGGCGATCGCCGTCACGCTGGTTGCCGTCGTCGTGGTGATCCTGATGGTGGCGATGCGCATCGCCTTCCGCGTCGCCGGCACAAGACAGGTGGATCTCGTCTGATGCGCGCCTTCATCTCCTCCGTCTATCTCTTCCTCTACGCCCCGATCGCGCTGGTCGTCCTGTTCTCCTTCAATGCGGGACGCAATGCGAGCGAGTTCACCGGGTTTTCGACCGCCTGGTACGGCAAGGCGCTTGGAAATACCTTCCTGGTTTCGGCGCTGCAGAACAGCCTGCTGATCGCCTTTACCAGCGCCACGCTCGCCGCAATCTTCGGCACCATGGCAGCCCTTGGCATGGAGCGGATGGCGCCGCGCAACCGGGCGATCTTCGATGCGCTGTTTGCAGCCGCAATCGTCGTGCCCGGCGTCGTCATCGGCATCGCGACGCTGGTCGCGCTCGTTGCCGTCTTCTCCTTCGTCAACCCGGCGCTGGCAACGATCTGGCCTGGCGACCAGCCGCCGCAGCTCGGCCTTGGCTACGGCTCGATCATCGCCGCTCACGGCCTGTTCTCGATGGCGCTGGTGACGATGATCGTGAAGGCCCGCATCGCCAGCCTCGGCCGCGATATCGTCGAGGCCTCGAGCGATCTCTACGCAACGCCGCTCACCACCTTCCGGCTGATCGTGTTGCCGCAAATCCTGCCGTCGATCCTTGCCGGCTTTCTTCTGGCCTTCACCTTCTCCTTCGACGATTTCATCATCGCCTTCTTCGTCGCGGGCTCGAAGACCACGCTGCCGATCTACGTCTTCGCCTCGATCCGCCGCGGCGTGACGCCCGAGATCAACGCGATCGCGACGCTGGTGCTCGTCGCCTCGCTGCTTCTGATCCTGACCGCCCGCATCCTGATGCGGGAAAAGAAAACGAAATCCGGGGAGTGAAACCATGATCCTGAAAGACCGGGTCGCGATCGTGACCGGAGCGGGCTCCGGGATCGGTCAGGCGGGTGCGGCCATCATGGCGCGCGAGGGCGCCCACGTCGTCGTCGTCGACCGCAGCCTTGCGGCAGCTGCAACCGCCGTCGAGGCGATCGCCGAAAAGGGCGGCAGCGCTGAGGCGCTCGCAATCGACGTCACGGATGACGCGGCTCTCTCCGATGGCGTCGCCGATATCCTCTATCGCCACGGCCGCATCGACATCCTGCACAATCATGCCGGTGCCCAGGTCGCGGGGGACCTGGAAGAGGTCGAGGTCGCCGGCTTCGACCGCTCCTGGAACCTCAATGTCCGCGCCCATTTCATGGCAGCGCGGCTGGTCATGCCGTCGATGCGCGCCGCCGGCCGCGGCGTCATCCTCAACACCTCCTCATCCTCGGGCGTGCTCTACGACCGCGAGATGATCGCCTATACGACCACCAAACACGCGGTCATCGCCATGACCAAGCAGATGGCCGGCGACTACGCCCGCCACGGCATCCGCGTCAACGCGCTTTGCCCCGGCTGGGTCGACACCCCCTTCAACGAACCCTTCATCGCCCAGATGGGCGGCCGCGGCGCAATCGAATCCTATATCCGCGAAAAAGTGCCGCTCGGCCGCTGGGCCAGCGTCGACGAGATCGCCGAGTCGATCCTCTTCCTCGTCTCCGACCGCTCCTCCTACATGACCGGCCAGATCCTGGTGGTGGATGGCGGCGAGACGGTGGTGTGATTGCCAGACTTTGGGAAGTTGATGACGAGCGCGCTGGGCATTCTTGCGATTGATTGAAAGCGATATCGGCACTATCGATCAGGTTGCACAGAAGGCGGTGCACATACGCGCAGCGACCTCCCCGTAACAACAAGGGTCTGACATGAAGATACTGTGCCTCTCGCTTGTGATCGCTGCCAGCAGCGCCACCAGTGTACTTGCTCGGGACATAGACTACCCACGCAGGAAACTTCCCGAAGACCAGTTCTTGTCATATCTGGGAACGGCAGCGGTCGCTGCTGCTGCCTGCCCAGGTTTGGCTGCCAATGAACAGTTTGCGAACGGATACGTGCGCGCGACTGGGGTTGCGCCTGAGTTTCATCGCGCATTTGGCGACTCTATGGAAAAGGCCCACGAAGAGATAAAGCGCGACCTCGACGGGTTCTGCGCTGCGGCTCGCACCTCGCTCTCTTTGCAAAGCAGAGAGGCCGCGGTCCCTCTGCTAATCGAAAGCTCCGATAAGGCGACCGCACCGCAGTGACGAACGATTGCCCTATCACACCCCGGGAACGACGCCCCGACAAGCCCAAGCCACCGCCGCAAACGACCGCGGGCCATCCGATTGGCCCGCCTGGTAGGCGGCCTTGACCGCCGCATCGAGCTTGGCCCGCAATCCCGCGTCCAGTGAGCCCACATATTTGCCGAGCGGTCCCTCGCCCGCCGCGATCGGCTGCCAGAAATCCTCGAACGACTGATAGTCCATGCGGATCATCAACGACGTTTGCACGATATCCACGAGGCCATGCGCCGCAAAGCTCTGTATCATCTCGCCCGGCCGCATCATCGGCTGGAAACAGTAGCGGCTGCGCACCTGCTCGGCATTGACGTCGAGCATGGTTGCCACATCGAGCACCATGCGCATGCCCGGCATGCCGCCGTAATGATCCCAGACGACGGCGGCAACCACCCCACCCGGCCTGGTGACCCGCCGCATTTCGGCAACGGCCTTTCCCGCCTCCGGCACGAAATGCAGCACCAGCATCGCCAGCGCCCGATCAAAGGACGCATCGGCAAAGGGCAGCGCACAGGCATCGGCCTGCTGGACCTTGATCCTGGGGTCGCTGTTAGCCTTGATCGTCGCCGCGACGAAGACAGGTGAAAAATCGATCGCGGTAATCTCGCTGAGGTTAGCCGCACGCGGCAGCGCAAATGTCAGGCTGCCCGTCCCGCAGCCGACGTCGAGCACCCGCTCGCCGTCGGCAATACCCGCAAAATCGATGAACAGCGGCGCCAGCTGCCGGCTCCACCGGCCCATCAACTGGTCATAGCCATCCGCACTCTGCACATTGAAGCTCGACGTCATGATCGCCTCCAGCCAGCAAAGGCGGCATATTAGCGCGCGGCGGGCCACGCACCAAACCACGCGCATCCGAAGCGAGTTCGTCAAGGGCTATGCGAGAGGAACGGCTGCCGGATCGTCTGCGAGAGCTGTCTGTTCCGCTGCGTTGCGTGAAACGGACCATCCGCGCCCCGATCTGAGAGTTCGCCCGAAAAGGCGGAGCGTTACCCTCCCTCATGTCTATGCTCGTCACAGAAATCCAGCCACGGCGCGTCCGCGCCGTGAATGAACTCTTCTGCTACGGTAACGGGTTCCTGGCGCCGCCGACGCGGCGCTGCTGGATTCCTGTGACAAGCACAGGAATGAGGTCTGTGAATGGGGCAACGCTGCTACACGCTGCTACACGCCCCGCACGCCAAGGCCCACAGGCACCAGCCCTAGACCTTCACATGCCCGATGCCCTTGGCGGCAATCTCCTCAAAACTATCTTCATAGCCGGCATCGGCATAGCGGATCACACCGAGAGACGTATCGTTGGTGAGCGCGTGGTCGAGCCGTTCGTCGGCCTCGACCGTGCCATCGGCAACGACCGTGACGCCGCAGCTTGTCATGTAGCCGGCATAGCCGCCACCGCCGGAATGGACGACGACGAGATCGGCCATCGACGAGCAGAGCAGCATGGCGTCGAGAAGCGGCCAGTCGGCGATCGCGTCCGACCCGTCCTTCATCCGCTCGGTCATGATATTTGGATGCGCCATGGCGCCGGCGTCGAGATGGTCGCGCGAAAAAGCAACCGGCCCCTTGAGCTCTCCTGTCGCCACCAGTTCGTTGACGCGCCGCGCCAAGGCCGTGCGCTCCCCGTGCCCGAGCCAGGCGATGCGCGCCGGCAGGCCTTCCAAGGGAATATGCTGACGCGCGAGCCTGATCCAGTTGGTGACGATCCTGTTGTGCGGAAATATGTCGAGCAGCAGGTCGTCGATGCGGGCGATGTCGCTCTCTTCACCGGAAAGCGCCATCCAGCGGAACGGACCGATGGCGCGGGCAAAGAGCGGGCGCAGATAGGCTTCGGTGAAGATCGGGATGTCGAAGGCATTGGTGACGCCGCCCTCGCGCGCCTGGGTGCGGATCAGGTTGCCGTTGTCGAAGACTTCCGCGCCCTTCGCCTGGAAGTCGAGCATCGCCTTGACGTGCTCGACGATCGAGGCGCGGCTTGCCGCCATCAACTGGCCCTGGCCGTCGTCGCGCAGCGACTTCACCTGGTCGAGGCTCATGCCCTTCGGCACATAGCCGTAGACAAGATCATGGGCCGAGGTCTGGTCGGTGACCACATGGGGCACGATGCCGCGCCGTGCGATTTCCGGATAGATTTCCGCCGCGTTGCCGACGAGGCCGACGGAGAGCGCCCGCTTCTCCTTGACCGCCGCGTCGATCATCGCCAGTGCCGCATCGAGGTCGGGCGCGATCTCCTGCAGATAGCCGATCTCCCGGCGCTTCTTCGCCCGCTCCGCGTCGATGTCGACACAGAGAATGGCAGCCCCCGCCATGCGGCCGGCAAGCGGCTGCGCGCCGCCCATGCCGCCGAGCCCCGCCGTCAGCACGAAACGGCCGGAGAGATCGCCGCCGAAACGGCGTTCGGCGATGCGCATGAAGATCTCGTAGGTGCCCTGGATCACCCCCTGGCTGCCGATATATTGCCAGGCGCCGGCCGTCAGCCCGCCCCAGCAGATCAGCCCCTTGCGCTGCAGCTCGTAGAACACCTCAGCCTTCGCCCATTGCCCGACGATGTTGCAATTGGCCATGATGACGAGCGGCGCCTTGGCATGGGTCTTCAAGAGCCCCACCGGCTTGCCGGACTGGATGAGCAGCGTCTGGTCCTCGTCCATCTCGATCAGCGTCTTGACGATGGCGCGATGCGCCGGCCAGTTGCGCGCCGCCTTGCCGAGGGCTGCATAGACGACGAGATTGTCCGGATCCTCGCCGACCGAAAGCACGTTTTCCAAGAGCCGCAGCAGCGCCTCCTGCCGCCAGCCCCTGGCACGCAGCTCCGGCCCGCCGGGAATGGGGAAACCAGGATGACGGGGATTGGCCTTGGGCATCGTCTCGTTCCTTGTTGTTGTGTTGGCGGGGTGGTTGCCCCAATCATTCACGGCGGCGGGAGGTCGCCGCCCTCACGTTTGTGGCGACGGGTGGCAAAGGCCCCTCACCCTAGCCCTCTCCCCGCAGGCGGGGAGAGGGGATGCGTTGTGCTTGCCGCGCCGGCCCAACCACCGTGGCATTTCCTCGTCCCGCGTCGGGCGAGAGAATGGCTCAGCGCTTGCCACATGCTCTGCGGCTGACCGCCAATCTCGTCCCCTCTCCCCGCAAGCGGGGAGAGGGTTAGGGTGAGGGGCAAACCACCAAACTCAAGCGTGAGGGCCAAACTTCGCAGCCCATCGCCGAGCCACCAATTCTCACTTCGGCGGCAGCGTCTCGACAAAGGCAATCGCGCCAGCGAGCAGCCGCTTGCGCAAGGCATCATCGCCATAGGCATCCGCCCCTGCCCGCACCCAGCCGTGCATCGCCCGCCCGTTCATCACCATCAGCTCGATATCGGGCAGAGCCAGCGCCCAGCCGTCATTGCCCTTGCCGAGCCGGACCAGCAGCGATCCCTCGCGCGCACCGAGCAGCAGGTTGCCGTGCAGCAGATAGGCCCAGCCGCCGAACATCGCCTTTTCCGAAAGCCCGGCGCGATCGCCGAGTTCTTCGCGGATCAGCTCTTCCAGTCCGGCATCGCGCGCCATCGTCCTCTCCCGTCAGTTCCGGCCGGAAAGCGCGTAGCGGGCAAGCTCGATGCCCATCGCCTTTTCGACCGACGGATAGACCGTCGGGTCGAGCACGCTGGACGAAAGCGGTATCACCGTCTTCGGCACATGCAGCACGAAGATCCTCATGCCCACCTGCAGCTGCCCGACACTCAAAGGCTCGCCCTCCGGCGACAGCGTGGTGATGACGTCGGGGAAGGTCGCAAGCCGCGTGCCTTCCCCAGAGTCAACCGCCATGTATTCGTTCATCACGTGCAATACCGTTGAGTCAGCGCCCTTCCCCAGCGTCACCGTGCCGATGTCGAATGCTTCCTTGGTATAGACGACCGATTTGTCGGTGATCGTGCCCTCGGCGAGGATCGCGCCATTGGTCGTCTTGACGATCGCGTCGATGATCGCGCTGCCGCCCTTCGCTTCCGCCGCGATGATCGCCTCGCCGAGCGCCAGCGCCAGCGAGATGCCGCCCAGCGCCGCATTGGCTTTCACGTAAGATGCCCTGACCGGATTGCGGCAGGAGGCAATGAAGCCGCCGGACATGTCGGAGGCGGTCCGCAAGACCGGCGAGACCTTGGCCGTGGCGCCGCGCACCACCAGCTCGATGTAGCGGTTCTCCTCGCGGTTTCCGCCGACCGCCGTCTGGATCATCGGCTCGGGCGAGCCGGCAAGGCCGATCGAGCCCATGTCGCCGGTCGGGTGCGCGCGGATGTCGCCGACCGCGTCGACCACCTTGGTGCCGAGGATCGCCGAGGGCAGCCAGCCGTTCAGCGTCGAGGACTTGCCGTTCTGGCCGATGATCAGCCCCGAAAGTTTCTCGCCGAGCGCCTCCTGCAGCAGTTGCACCGCCTTGACGTAGTCGACGCCGCGCATCTCCCAGGGCGTGGTCGATGCCGGCGCGCCGATCGCGGCCGCCGTCGCCACCCAGTCGTTGGCATCGAGCTCATCGATCGAGACGAGCTCCGGCTTGCCGATCGAGACCGCAGCGTATCCCAGCATGCGGCCGTGATCGGCCCATCCGCCGCCCCCGGCGGCATAGACGGAACCGCCCTTGACCGCTGCCTCGACGTCCTTTTCCTTCAGTATCCGGCCCATCTCACACCTTCTCCTGCAATTTCTTGTCGAGCCGCTTCACCGCATCGAAGAGAACGGCCGCGCCGAGCGCGATATCGTCGTTTTCTGCCCACTCCTCCGGCGCATGCGAGCGCCCTCCGAGGCAGGGAATGAAGATCATCGCCGAGCGGGTGATGCGTCCCATCCAGGCGGTGTCGTGGCCGGCACCGGAGGCCATGCGCCGGTGCTTGGCGCCGATCGCGTCACAGCTTTCTTCGAGCGTTGAAAGCAGGAGCGGATCGCCCGGCGTCGGGTGGTTGTCCGAGATTACATTGGCAGGCGCGATCGTCACATCAGATGCCTCGGCGACACCCTGGCAAAGGGAGCCAAGCGTTGCCAGGAACCGCTCCATTTGCGGACGCAGCTCGGCACGCGCATCGATCAGCAGCCGCACCCTCGACGGCACCACATTGGCCGCATTCGGCTCGATCGAAAACTCGCCGACGGTCGCGGTGAAGTGCCCGTCGCCGTGAGAAAATTCTGTCGCCAGCCGCTCGATCTCCAGCACCAGATGCGAGGCGGCAACCAGCGCATCGCGCCGATGCCCCATCGGAGTCGTACCGGCATGGTCCGCCTGGCCCTCGACGATGATCTCGATGCGGGTGATGCCCGAGATGGCGGTAACCACCCCGACATCGAGCCGCCCAGTCTCCAGTATGGGCCCCTGTTCAATGTGCAGTTCGAGGAAGGCCTTGATGTCGGAGCGTTTCGAGCCGGAAAGCCTGGAGGGGTCACCGCCCACCTCGACGATACCCTGCCTGAGGCTCAGATCCCCTTGCGTGCGGCTGAGCCACCCATCGGGCAGAACACCGGCCATGCCGCGGCTGCCGACGCAGGAAACGCCGAAGATCGACACTTCCTCGGCCAGGAAATCAACGATCTCCAGATCGTGGTCGAGGTCGATGCCGTTGTCGGAAAGCGCGCGCGCCACTTCAAGCGCCGCCGCCACGCCGGCGATGCCATCGAAGCGGCCGCCATCCGGCACCGTGTCGGAATGGGAGCCGAGCAGGATGGTGCCGAGCGCCGATTTTTTCCCCTTGCGCCGGCCGATCAGGTTGCCGGCGGCATCGATCCGGGTTTCGAGCCCTGCCGCGCGAAAACGCCGGTCGAGAAAGGCCCGGCCTTCGAGGAACAGCGGCGTGAAGGCGCGGCGCGTATAGGGCCGGTCCGGTTCGGTGATCCCCGCGAGACCGTTGACGATTCCTGCGATACGGCTGGCATTGACCGGCAGGTTGGCGGGAACCTTGTTGTGGGCACTTTTGCTCATCACGCTTCCTAGATCTCGACCCGGGATGCGGGCGGAAAACCGCTCTGCAGTACCAAGGTCGCAAGCGGCCGGACAAACTGTCCGGCGCCGGGCTCGGCCAAAACCTGACGACCATCGAAGGCGAGCCTGCCGCGCAGATAGGTCGCCGACACACGCCAGGGCAGCCGGATGCCGTTATAGGGCGACCAGCCGACGACGTTGTGACCGCTTGCCGACGCGTCATAGACATAGGGCTCGGGCGTCATGACGATGATATCGGCGTCCTTGCCGGCTTCGAGCGCACCCTTCTGGTGATCCAGGCGGAAATGCCGGGCCGGGTTCAGCGTCATCAGCTCCGCCGCCCGCGTCAGCGGGATGCCGCGTTCCAACGCGCCCTTGACGAAGAGCGGCACCATGACTTCGAGCCCCGGCACGCCCGAAGAATTGGCGAGCATATCCGGATTGGTCTTGCGGTCCTCCGACCAGCTCACGTGATCGGTCGAAACCATCGTCACCGTACCGTCCGCCACATGCCGCCAGAGCTTTTCCACCTCGGCGCGCGGGCGGATCGGCGGGTTGATCTTGGCCTTGCCGCCGAGACGGCGAACATCGTTTTCTTCGTCGAGCGTCAGGTAGTGGATGCAGCACTCGATCGTCGCTTTGTATCCCTGGGCGCGATAGGCGGCGGCAATCTCATAGCCGCGCCCGAGCGAGCAGTGCACCACATGCGCCGGGCAGCCGGTGGCGGCACCCGTCTCGTAGATCTGGTTGGTGGCAAGCAGTTCGGTGAGCGGCGGACGCGACAGCCCATGGGCGCGGTAGTCGGCAATGCCAGCCGCCTTGACCTTGTCGATCGCCGCGCGCACCGCCTCGTCGTCCTCGTTGTGCACGCCGGCGGCCAACCCGGTTGGCGCGATGGCGCGGAAGCAGTCTTCGAGAAGCGCTGCCGGAATGCGGGGAAAGCGCTTTGGATCGGTGCCGAAGGTCGAGAACTTGAAGGCGGCGACACCCGCCTCCACCATCTCGCCGATACGCGCCGGTCCCTCCTCCGGGTCCACGGTGCCATAGAGCGCGAAGTCGACGCGCGCCTGCGGTCCCGCATGGTCGATCTTGCGGCGAAGGGCTTCGGCAGAGCAGACGAGATTGCCCTCGTCATAGGGCATGTCGACGATGGTGGTGACCCCGCCGGCCGCCGCCGAGCGCGTCGACCAGATGAAATCCTCCTGGTTCTTCTGCGACAGCGAATGCACCTGTGCATCGACGGCACCCGGCAGGATCAGCGCATCGCCGAGATCGTGCCGATCGCGCGCCGCCGGTACCGCACCCTGGCCGACATGCACCACCTTGCCGTCGCGAACGGCAACATGGCCGCCTTCGACGATCCGGTGCGGGAGAACGACGGTGCCTTTCAGAACGAGATCGAAATCGGACATGCTGTTCTCCCTGGGGTGTCAGGTTTGGCTCACTTGCCCAGAATTATTTACCGAGCGCAAAGAAGTCGTCGAACTCCGGCATCGGCGCTGAAGCGACGAAGGAGCGCAACAGGTCGTGGCAGGTGAACGCATCCTGCAGCGCCTCGATCTCCTTCGAGAGCGGCCGATCCTTGAGATACATGGCGCTCACCGAGCGCGTCTGGTCATAGGCGCGCTTGACGACCCCTTCCGGCTGGTCGCCGACGAGATCGATCGCCTGGGCCGACAGCATCGCCTCGATGGCGGCAAGCTGGCGGAGATCCCGCACCTGCGTTTCCATGCGCTCGACGATCAGCGGCAGGAAGGTCGCCTCCTCTTCGAGCCCGCCGGCGACCACGATCGACTGGGCCGAGAGCGGAACGGCGAGCGACTGCACGCGCATGTAGAGTTCGACGGCGAGCTTCATCAGCGGCCCGAGCCCGGTCGCGACTTCCCCCGGCGCCACCAGGTTGACCGAGAGATTGCGGCGTCCGCCGTTGGAGAGAAGGATGCAGCGGTTCAAGACGTTGCGCGCCGCATGGGAAAAGGCGATCTGCGCCGCCTCGATGTAAAGCGTCGTCGTCAATGGCAGCGACGCGCCGGAGGAATGCACCTGCCCACCGATCACAACAGGATTGTCGTCGGAGAGATAGGTCTGCTCCACCAGCCGCCCGGCGGCGACCAGCAGCGTATCGACGACAGCGCCAAAGACCTGGGCGGTCATGCGCAGGCTGAGCGGATCATGAATCGCCGTCGGCACCGGCCAGTCGGCAACACCGGATTGGCCATAGAGCCAGGAGCCGACCAGCGCCTCGCCGCGGGTCGAGAGTGTCGCCGCCACCCGCCAGGGATCGGCCGAGGCGCCAAGCGCCAAAGAAGACATGACGCCGGTGACGAGCAACACCCGAATGGCGGACGCCGCCTCGCGCAGCACGTTGACCGCCGCCGCGAAGGAAATGGCG
Organism: Ensifer adhaerens; assembly: GCF_002007205.1. Taxonomy (GTDB): domain Bacteria; phylum Pseudomonadota; class Alphaproteobacteria; order Rhizobiales; family Rhizobiaceae; genus Ensifer; species Ensifer adhaerens_D. The sequence goes on along the minus strand of NZ_LAZS01000005.1, from coordinate 87,048 downwards.
TTGACGCTGAGCGCCGCCAGCGCGTCGCGCGGCTGCATGACGAAGGGCTTCAGCCCCGCCTCCGCGAGCGCCGTCTCGGCCGAAACGAGGCGTCCCTGATAATAGGCCTCGCCGACGCCTGTCAGCACCGAGGCGATCTGCCCCATCAGGCCGATATCGGCGCAGCCCATCGAGCCGTGGCGGCGCACCGCCGGAATGATGTCGTGTTCGCTGAGCGCCAGAAACGCCCGGATCAGCTCCGGGCTGCAGCCTGTGTGGCCACGCATCGCAGTGTTGACGCGGATGGCGATCGCCATGCGCACGATCGCCGGCGCGAAGAATTCGCCGGTGCCGAAATGATGGGCTCTGACCAGCGCATTGTTGAACTCGGCAAGATCGTCCGCGGTCCACAGCCGGTCCTTCATCGAGCCGACGCCGGTGTTGGAGCCGTAGACGGGAAGCCCCATCGCGACACGATCGGCAACCACCTTGTGGGCGGCGGCCACCCGCTCGATGCCGCCCTCGTCCGCCACCGGTCGGACCCTGCCCGCCCCGATATCCTCGAGCGTCGCGAAATCCAGCGGTTTCCCGCAGAGAACGGTGGTTTTGACCTGGTGCAGCATGCCGATAGATACCCTTCCGCGCCGAGCGCGCTTCGGTTTCGAAACGGTGCGCGGATGCTCTGATGTCTCGCAACCGACGCTCGAAAATGCCGGGATGCTCCATGCATGCTATGCGCTTATCGCGCATCCGTGCTATATCCCAAATCCGGAACGGGTGATGCGGATTTCAGAACGCGCGGGGTGATGGTGCCGCGTCCGGAGTCATGGGAATGGATATGGCAACGATCGCCTTGGTCGATGCGGTGCTTCGCGAAGGTGGCGTTCGTCGCGCCGCAACCCTTTGCGGCCGAGCGCCGTCGAGTGTCAGCGCCGCGGTCAAGCGCTTCGAACAGGCGATTTCCATGCCGCTCTTCCGTCGGGAAGAAACGGCGCTGGTGGTGACGCTCGAAGCGCGTGCGCGCGCCGTCGACGTGCAGCAGGCGACCATGAAGATCACCGCCATTCTCGAAGAGGTCGGACAGGAGGCGACGGCCCCCGTACCGTCGATCGGTCTCGTCGCGCTCGACCGCTTCGTCCGCATCGCCCGCGCCGGCAGCATCCGCGCCACGGCCAAGGCGCTCGGTCTCGGCCAGCCGCAACTGACACGGCAGATGGCGGACCTCGAACGTCACCTTGGCTGCCGTCTGTTCGAGCGCTCGCATGGCGGCATCCTTTGCACGCCAACCGCCGAACGGGTCATCCCGCTGACCGAGGCCCTGCTCGATATCTGGGCGCGGCTGACCCACGCCTCCGCCGATCGCTTTCGCCGCGACGTCGCCACCTGGCGGCTCGGCGCGGTCATGCCGCTCGGCCCGGAAAGCGAAATCGCCCGTATGCTCGCGACCCTGACGGCGAACTGGCACCGCACCCGCCCGCGCCAGCCGCTGTTCATCTCCAGCACCACTGCCGACGAACTGCTCGCCGGTCTCCGCAGCCGCCGCTTCGATGCCGCCCTGCTCGATGTCGCCGAGATCCCCTTGGATTGTGACGGCCGGCTGGTGTCGCAAACGCCGCTGGTGCTCGCCGGCCCGGCATCCGCCCTTTCCGAACACGGCGGCGACCTGCCGCGGCTGCTTGCCGCCTGCCCGATCGCGGTGCCGAGCGTCAGGAGCGGGCTTCGGCGCGAAGCCGCGCGCTTCCTCGACGACACGCTGAGCGAGACCGAACGGCGGCGCATCACCCTCGTCGAGGTCGATTCCATCCCCGTGATCATCAACCTCGTTTGCCAGCACGGCTATCTCTCGGTGCTGCCGCACTCTTCGCTCGCTCGCGTGCACTTCCCGCCGGCGATGATCCGGCTCGGCCCAGCCTACCGGCAATCGCTCACCCTCGTCTGGCCGCGCGGCGCCTTTGCCGGGGAGATCGGCGAACTGATGATTGCGATGATGAAGATGAGCGCACCGATTTGACGCTTTGTCGGGTCATTCAGGCCACGGCAAAAAATTTCGTGAGTGAGACTCCTCCCTTACCCTCATTCCTGTGCTTGTCACAGGAATCTAGCCAGCCCAAGTCCTTGGGCTGAAAAGAGCCTTTTCGACGCGCCGACGCGCCTCGACTGGATTCCTGTGACAAGCACAGGAATGACGGAGGAAGGGACACAGGCCAAAGCAACAAGCTCCGTATCTTGCGCACCGGCATCGGAATCAGTTCCTGATCATCCGCCCCCAACCGTCTGAAACGACTCTGTGAATCACCATCTGATTCACCACTTGAAGCGCGCATTCAACCCTTCAGCTTCAGCCGTCGCCTGGTCTCGCTCGGGCTTTCGCGATAGTGCGCCCGGTAGCTGCGGGAGAAGGAGGATGACGAGTTGAAGCCGGAGATTGCGGCGATGTCGGCAAATTCCATCCGCGTCTCGATCACCTTGCGCCGCGCCGCATTGAGACGGAGCGCCAGGTAGTGCTCATGCGGTGCAACCCCCATCGTGTCGCGAAAGAGGTCCTGAAGATGCCGGGTGCTGACGCCGATGCGGCGAGCAAGCCTTGCCAGCGTCAGCGGCAACTCCACCGTTTCCTCCATCAGCTTGACAGCAGCACCCACGCGCGGATCGAGGATGCGCATGTTGCCGATCGCCGGCATTTGCAGGAGGTCGCCGCGGGTCCGCTCCTGCTCGTAGATGAACAGGCGCGACACTTCGAGCGCCAGCGAATAGCCATGCGCCCGGCGAATGAGCTCCAGCATCAGGTCGAGCGTCGGCAGCGAGCCGCCTGTCGTGATGCGCTTGCCGTCGATGACGAAGCGCTCGCGCACCATCGTCACCTGCGGGTAGGTGGCGGTGAAATCCTCGAAATCCTCCCAATGTGTGGTGGCCTTGGACGTGTCGAGCAGGCTGGTTTCGGCCAGCAGCCAGGAGCCGGATTCGATGCCCGCCATCATCTCGCGGTGCCGGGCGGTCTGGGACAGCATCATCTTCAATTGCGAAGTGGCGCTGCGCCGCCAGTTGTAGCTCGAGAGGATGAAAAGCGGCGACGTCTCGCGCTGCGGCCGGAAGGCGCCTGAGACCGGAATGGGGATGCCGCTCTTCGTTTCGATCGGCGCGCCATCAGGGCTGAAGATCGTCCAGTCGTAGAGCGGGCGCCCGGCGATGCGGTTGGCCGCGCGCATCGGCTCGATGACGGAGGCGACGAGGATCAGATTGGTTTCCGGCAGGACCAGGATATCGACGTGCTGCACCTGCGAAACGTTCTGATCCATGTCCAAACTTCTCCGCCTTGTCGCCGATAATGTATAAGATGAAGCCGATAATGAAAAGCAGAGAGACCTTTCTTGGCTCGTAATGAGCGCAATAAAAGGGAGACAGCAATGCCGCTCAGCATGAACCGCGAGGTATTCATCACCTGTGCCGTCACCGGCTCGGGAGACACCGTTTCAAAGTCCAGCCACGTTCCGATCACGCCGAAGCAGATCGCCGAAGCGGCGGTCGAGGCGGCCAAGGCCGGCGCTGCCGTCGTCCATTGCCACGTTCGTGATCCGGAGACCGGCGCGCCGGCCCGCAGGCTCGATCTCTACAGGGAAGTGACCGATCGCATCCGCTCGGCCGATATCGACATCGTACTGAACCTGACCGCCGGCATGGGCGGTGACCTCATCTTCGGCAATGTCGAAAGTCCGCTTCCGCTCAACGAGAAGGGCACCGACATGGCTGGCGCCACCGAGCGCGTCGCCCATGTGGCAGAGTGCCTGCCCGAGATCTGCACGCTCGACTGCGGCACCATGAACTTCTCGCTCGGCGACTACGTCATGACCAACACGCCGTCTATGCTGCGGGAAATGGCCCGGCAGATGACCGCGCTCGGCGTTCGCCCCGAGATCGAGGCCTTCGACACCGGCCACCTCTGGTTCGCCAAGCAGCTGGTCGAGGAAGGGCTGATCGAAGACCCGGTCTTGATCCAGCTCTGCATGGGCATTCCGTGGGGCGCGCCTGACGACCTCAACACCTTCATGGCCATGGTCAACAACGTGCCCGCCAACTGGACCTTCTCGGCCTTCTCCATCGGCCGCAACGCGCTCGCCTATCCGGCGGCAGCCATCCTTGCCGGCGGCAACGTTCGCGTCGGTCTCGAAGACAACCTCTACATCGGCAAGGGCCAGCTTGCGACCAACGGCCAGCTCGTCGAGAAAGCCGTCGGCGTCATCGAGGGCATGGGCGCCAAGATCATCGGACCGAAAGAGGTCCGCGAGAAACTGAAGCTGACGAAGCGCTGAAGTGATCGAGGGGAGCGCCCCTTATCCTCACGGTGAGGGGAATCGCCCCTCATCCGCCTGCCGGCACCTTCTCCCCGCAAGACGGGGAGAAGGCAGCAAGCCGAAGGCGCTCAGCCCCCTCTCCCCGCCTGCGGGGAGAGGGTTAGGGTGAGGGGCAGTTTTGCAATTTTAGAAGTCGAGGTGAGGAATGACCGAAATCAAAAAAGCAGCCTGTGTCGGTGGCGGCGTCATCGGCGGCGCCTGGGTGGCGCGCTTCGCGCTCGCCGGCATCGACGTGAAGATCTTCGACCCGCATCCGGAAGCCGAACGCATCATCGGCGAAGTCATGGCCAATGCCGAGCGCGCCTATGCCATGCTGACCATGGCGCCGCTGCCGCCGAAGGGCAAACTCACCTTCTGCAAGAGCATCGAGGAAGCGGTCGAAGGTGCTGACTGGATTCAGGAAAGCGTGCCGGAACGGCTGGAGCTGAAGCGCGGCGTCATCACCAAGATCGATGCGGCAGCGCGCCCCGATGCGCTGATCGGCTCCTCCACCTCGGGCCTTCTTCCCTCCGACCTGCAGTCCGAGATGCACCACCCCGAGCGCATGTTCGTGGCGCATCCCTATAACCCCGTCTACCTGCTGCCGCTGGTCGAACTCGTCGGCGGCAAGAAGACGTCGAAGGCGACGATCGAGCGCGCCATGTTGGGCGTCGAGCAGATCGGCATGAAGGGCGTCGTCATCGCCAAGGAGATCGAGGCCTTCGTCGGCGACCGGCTGCTCGAAGCGCTCTGGCGCGAGGCGCTGTGGCTAATCCAGGACGACATCTGCGATACCGAAACGCTCGACAACGTCATGCGCTACTCCTTCGGCATGCGCTGGGCGCAGATGGGCCTGTTCGAGACCTATCGCATCGCCGGCGGCGAGGCCGGCATGCGCCACTTCCTCGCCCAGTTCGGCCCGTGTCTCAAATGGCCCTGGACGAAGTTCACCGACGTCGTCGACCTCGACGATGCGTTGGTCGAAAAGATCGGCGCCCAATCGGACGCGCAGGCCGCCGGTCGCTCGATCCGCGAGCTCGAGCGCATCCGCGACGAAAATCTCGTCGGCATCATGCATGCACTGAAATCCGGTAATGGCGGCGAAGGCTGGGGTGCGGGCAAGCTGCTTGCCGATTTCGAGGCCAAGCTCTGGGCCAACGCGAAGAAGCCGGAAGCGAACCTCGGCGACGTCAAGCCGCTGCGCATCCTCGACACCAAGGTCAGCGCCGCCTGGGTGGACTATAACGGCCACATGACCGAGCACCGCTATCTCCAGGTCTTCGGCGACACCTCCGACGGCGTGCTGCGTCTGATCGGCGTCGACCTCGACTATGTCCGCGACGGCCACAGCTACTATACGGTCGAGACCCATATCCGGAACCTCGGCGAAGCCAAGCTCGGCGAGGCGCTCTATTCGACATGCCAGATCCTGTCGTCGGACGAAAAGCGCCTGCACATCTTCTCGACGATCTACAACGCGGCCACCAACGAGGCCGTGGCGACCGCCGAACAGATGATGCTGCATGTCGATAGCAAGGCCGGCAAGGCGGTGGCGGCACCCGAGGCGGTGCTGAGCAAGCTCCGCGCGATCACGCAAGCGCATGCACAGCTGCCGACGCCGGATGGTGCCGGACGCTTCGTCGGCCAGAAGCGTTGACTGCGCCAAAGCGGGCAATGTCGGGCGAAGGCCCCTCATCCCGCTGCCGCAACCTTCTCCCCGCAAGCGGGGAGAAGGGACAAGCGGTGACCGCTCGTTCCTCCAAAGGTCGCAGCGGTTTTAGGGCCGCAGCGTTGCGCTGCATGAGAGGCGTCCCCTCTCCCCGCCTGCGGGGAGAGGGCTAGGGTGAGGGGCAAGACAAGCACGCCAATGGTCGATGGGGAGATCGGCCACCAGGCAGGCAGACAGAAAAGCGAGGGAGAACAATGAATTTCGCACTGACCGAAGAACAGCAGATGATCGTCGATACGGTCCGGAGCTTCGTCGAAACCGAAATCTATCCGCATGAGGACGAGGTCGAGCGCACCGGTGTGGTGCCGCGCGAGCTCGGCCAGGAGATCGCCCGCAAATGCAAGGAGATCGGCTTCTTTGGCTGCAATTTCCCTGAGGAAGTGGGCGGCGCCGGCCTCGATCACACGTCCTTCACGCTGGTCGAGCGCGAACTTGGCCGCGGCTCCATGGGCCTCACCGTCTTCTTCGGTCGCCCCTCGGGCATCCTGATGGGCTGCAATGCCGAGCAGCGCGAAAAGTATCTGATCCCGGCGGTCAAGGGCGACAAGTTCGACGCGCTCGCGATGACCGAGCCGGATGCCGGCTCGGACGTCCGCGGCATGAAATGCTTTGCCCGCAAGGACGGCGACGACTGGATCGTCAACGGCACCAAGCACTTCATCAGCCATGCAGACATCGCCGATTTCGTCATCGTCTTCATCGCGACCGGCGAGGAAGACACGCCGCGCGGGCCCAAGAAGAAGATCACCTGCTTCCTCGTCGACCGCGGCACGCCGGGCTTCGAGATCCGCAAGGGCTACAACTCGGTCTCGCACCGCGGCTACAACAACTGCATCCTGACCTTCGACGATTGCCGCCTGCCCTCCTCCCAGATCCTCGGCGAAGTGCACAAGGGCTTCGACGTCGCCAATGACTGGCTCTACGCCACCCGCCTGACGGTGGCCGCGACCTCTGTCGGCCGGGCGCGCCGCGCCTTCGACTATGCGCTGAACTATGCTGCCGATCGCAAGCAGTTCGGCAAGCCGATCGGCGCCAACCAGGGCGTCTCCTTCAAGCTCGCCGACATGATCACCGACATCGACGCCGCCGACCTGCTGACGCTGTCGGCCGCCTGGCGGCTAGACAACGGCCTGCCGTCGAACCGCGAGATCGCCTCGGCCAAGGTTTTTGCCACCGAGATGCTCGCCCGCGTCACCGACGAGGCGATCCAGATCTTCGGCGGCATGGGCCTGATGGACGACCTGCCCCTCGCCCGCTTCTGGCGCGACGCCCGCGTCGAGCGCATCTGGGACGGCACCTCTGAAATCCAGCGCCACATCATCAGCCGCGACTTGCTTCGGCCGCTGGGGGCGTGACGGGATGGGTCGTTTTGAGCGAGTTACCCCCCTCTGCCCTGCCGGGCATCTCCCCCACAAGGGGGGAGATCGGCCAGATGCACCCACGCCGGTTTCCCTCGATCGTCGCGTCCCGGCAGATCGGAAGCGCGACGACGGAGCAACCACCGCCGGCGATCCCAACCATCCCGCAGATAGCAGCGGCGTCCGGGGCCGCCACCATCGCAACCCGGTGCGCTTCGGCATCTCGTCCACCATCCGCCGCTTGAAAATGTCTGCTTCCTCGACGACCAATGCTTGGCGACCACAGCGCCCCATCCAATCTCCCCCCTTGTGGGGGAGATGCCCGGCAGGGCAGAGGGGGGTATCCGCGGCCCCGCAAACCCGCATCGCCTTCGCGGGAGGCGCCGCATGACCCGCCCCCTCGACCGCCTGATCCGCCCGCGCACCATCGCCGTCTTCGGCGGCAAGGAAGCCCGGCGCGTGATCGAACAATGCGACAAGATGGGTTTTACCGGCGAGATCTGGCCGGTGCACCCGCGCGAGGCGGAGATCCTCGGCCGCAAATGCTACCGCTCCGTGGCGGAACTGCCGCGTGCGCCGGATGCCTCCTTCGTCGGCGTCAACCGGCAACTGACGATCGACATCATCCGCGATCTTGCCGCCCGCGGCGCCGGCGGCGCCGTCTGCTACGCCTCGGGCTTTCGCGAGGCGGCGAGCGAGCTTGACGACGGCAACGACATGCAGGAGGCGCTGGTGGCGGCTGCCGGCGACATGCCGATTGTCGGGCCGAATTGCTACGGCTTCATCAACATGCTCGACGGCGCCCTGCTCTGGCCGGACCAGCACGGCATGCTGCGCATCGAAAAGGGCGTCGCGATCCTGACGCAGTCCTCCAACATCGCCTGCAACATCTCGATGCAGACGCGCGGCCTGCCGCTCGCCTATGTCATGACCGCCGGCAACCAGGCGCAGACGGGCTTGTCCGACATCGCCTGCGCCGTGCTCGAGGATCCGCGCGTCACCGCCGTCGGCCTGCATATCGAAGGCTTCGACAGCGTGGCAGCACTCGAACGGCTGGCCACCCGCGCCCGAGAACTCGGCAAACCGGTCGTCACGCTCAAGGTCGGCAAGTCGGAAGCAGCCCAGCTGGCGACCGTGTCGCACACCGCATCGCTTGCCGGCAACGACCGCGTCTCCTCCGCCCTTCTTGCCCGTCTCGGCATCGGCCGCGTCGACACCCTGCCGGCACTCTTGGAAACGCTGAAGCTCCTGCATGTCGCAGGCCCGCTCGCGAGCCGCGACATCTCCTCGATGAGCTGCTCCGGCGGCGAGGCCTCGCTGATGGCGGATGCCGGCGAGCGTTACCGGGTGAACTACCGCCCCTTGCGCGACGAGCAGAAGAAGCCGCTCAAGGACGCGCTCGGCGAGATGGTTACGATCGCCAACCCGCTCGACTACCACACCTTCGTCTGGGGCAATCGCGAGAAGCAGACGACCGCCTTTGCCGCCATGATGAAGGGCGGTTATGCGATCAATCTGCTCGTGCTCGACTTCCCGCGGCTCGACCGCTGCGATCCGGCCGACTGGGAGACCACCTGTCATGCGGTGATCGACGCGGCACGGGCGACCGGCGCCCGCGCCGGCATCGTCGCCAGCCTTGGCGAGAACATGCCCGAAGCCACCGCCCTCTTCCTGATGAAGGCCGGCGTCGTGCCCTTCTTCGGCATCGAGGAGGCGCTGGACGCCATCGAGACCGCCGCCGACATCGGTGCCGCCTGGGCAAAGCCGGCCCCGCCCCGTCTGCTGGAAGTCGTTGGTGATGCCGGTGACGCGATCACGCTCAGCGAACATGAGGCCAAGCTGGAGCTTGCCACGTCAGGCCTGAAGGTGCCCGAAGGAAGGACAGCCACGACCGCCGAAGAAGCCGCAAATGCGGCCGAAGCACTCGGTTTCCCCGTGGTGCTCAAGGGTCTCGGCGTCGCCCACAAGACGGAAGCCGGCGCGGTGAAGCTCAACCTTGCGAGCCGCGACGAGGTCCATGCCGCGGCAAAGGCCATGGCCGCGGTTGCCTCGGGCTACCTCGTCGAGAAGATGGTGGGCAAGCCCGTCGCCGAACTCATCATCGGTGCCATGCGCGACCCGGTCGCCGGACCTGTTCTGACCATCGGCGCTGGCGGCATCCTGGTGGAACTGCTCGACGATTCCGCCATCCTGACGCTGCCGACGACATCAGAAGCAATCCGTGAGGCGATCGGCGGACTGAAGATCCGCAAGCTGCTGGACGGCTATCGTGGCGCGCCAACCGCCGATTATGCAGCATTGACCGAGGCTGTCGCCGCAGCGGCATCCTATGTCGTTGCAAACGCTTCGAAACTCGAAGAACTGGATATCAATCCATTGATGGTGTTGCCGAACGGCCAGGGTGCCGTTGCCGCCGACGCCCTGATCCGCCGGAGGAAATGACTGATATGACCGGACCGATCCGCACCCGCCGCGAAGGCGGCATCCTCGAAGTCACCATCGACCGGCCGAAGGCCAATGCGATCGATCTGGCGACCAGCCGGGTCATGGGCGAGATCTTCCGAGATTTCCGCGACGACGACACGTTGCGCGTCGCGATCGTAACCGGCGCCGGCGAAAAGTTCTTTTGTCCGGGGTGGGACCTGAAAGCAGCCGCTGCGGGTGACGCAGTCGACGGCGACTATGGCGTCGGCGGTTTCGGCGGCATGCAGGAACTGCGCGACCTCAACAAGCCGATCATTGCGGCGATCAACGGCATCTGCTGTGGCGGCGGCCTCGAAATCGCGCTCTCGACCGACCTGATCCTTGCCGCCGAGCATGCGACCTTCGCCCTGCCCGAGATCCGCTCCGGCACCGTCGCCGACGCCGCCTCGATCAAACTGCCGAAACGCATCCCCTACCACATCGCCATGGACATGCTTCTGACCGGCCGCTGGCTCGATGCGGTCGAGGCCCACCGCTGGGGTTTCGCCAACGAGATCCTGCCGGCGAACAAACTTATGGAACGCGCCTGGGAACTCGCCCGCCTGCTCGAAAGCGGCCCGCCCCTGGTCTACGCCTCGATCAAGGAAGTGGTCCGCGCCGCCGAGGGCGAGACCTTCCAGACGACGATGAACAAGATCACCAAGCGGCAGTTCAAGAGCGTCGACATCCTCTATTCGAGCGAAGACCAGCTGGAAGGCGTGCGCGCCTTCGCCGAGAAGCGCGACCCCGTCTGGAAGGGCCGCTGAGCGGGATGAAAGGTGTGGGCGGTTTTCCCCCGCATCCCGCTTGAACAGCGCCGGCCAAGCCTTGGCGGCGCAGGTAACAGAGCCGGACGACCGGCACCGGAACGTGACGAGACGCGCGGGCGAAACCGCGCGCCATCAAACGCGCATCCATAAGCCAAGCTTATGGAAATAAATTGTAATTTAGGGCGTTACAACAAGAGTTCCAGCGATTACGCTTATCGATCTGAAAGAAGACGCCCGGTCCGAAGGAAGGAGAAACAAGAACCCGGAAGAACAAGAAGCGGCCGCTTTGGGCCGGTCCGAAGCCATCGATACAATCTCTACCAACCACAACGAACGGCGAATGCCGACGAGAAAAGGGAACAGGGGAATGAGCGATTACAAGGATTACCTCACACGACAGGTCATGCTCGGCAAGATGAACCGGCGCGAGTTTTTGGGCCGCGCGGCGGCTGCCGGCATTCTCGCCTCGACGGCCGGCACTTTGTTTGCCACCAGCGCTGCAGCGCAGGAGCCCAAGCGCGGCGGTCACCTGAAACTGGGTCTCGAAGGTGCGGCGGCAACCGACTCGAAGGATCCGGCCAAGGCGCTCTCGCAATTCATGTTCGTCGTCGGCCGCAACTGGGGCGACATGCTGGTCGAAAGCCATCCGACGACAGGCTCGCCGGTGCCGGCATTGGCCGAATCCTGGGAGCCGTCAGCCGACGCATCGACCTGGACCTTTACCATCCGCAAGGGCGTGAAGTTCCATGACGGCAAGGAGCTGACGCTCGACGACGTCATCAAGACCCTGCAGCGCCACACCGACGAGAAGTCGGAATCCGGCGCGCTCGGCGTGATGAAGTCGATCAAGGAGATCAAGGCCGACGGCGACAAGCTGGTGCTCACGCTGACGGAAGGCAATGCCGACCTGCCGCTGCTTCTCACCGACTACCACCTGATCATCCAGCCGGGCGGCGGCATCGACGCGCCCGACGCAATGATCGGCACCGGCCCCTTCAAGGTCACGAGCTTCGAGGCCGGCGTCCGCGCCACCTTCGAGAAGAATGCCGACGACTGGCGCACGGATCGCGGCTACGTGGATTCGGTCGAACTGATCGCCATGAACGATGCGACGGCCCGCATCGCGGCCCTTTCCTCCGGCCAGGTGCACTACATCAACCGAGTCGACCCGAAGACGGTCAACCTTCTGAAGAAGGCGCCGACGGTCGAGATCCTGAACACGTCCGGCCGCGGCCACTACGTGTTCATCATGCATTGCAACACCGCGCCCTTCGACAACAACGACCTGCGCATGGCGCTGAAATACGCGATGGACCGCGAGACCATGGTCCAGCGCATCCTCGGCGGCTACGGCAAGGTCGGCAACGACTTCCCGATCAACGAAACCTACGCCCTCTTCCCCGGGGGCATCGAGCAGCGCGCCTATGATCCGGACAAGGCCGCCTTCCACTACAAGAAGTCGGGCCACAGCGGTCCGGTGCTCTTGCGCACCTCCGACGTCGCCTTCCCGGGTGCTGTCGACGCGGCCGTGCTCTACCAGGAAAGTGCCAAGAAGGCCGGCATCGAGATCGAGGTCAAGCGCGAGCCGGGCGACGGCTACTGGACCAATGTCTGGAACGTCCAGCCCTTCTCCACCTCCTACTGGGGCGGCCGCCCGACCCAGGACCAGATGTACTCGACGGCTTACCACTCCGGCGCGGACTGGAACGACACCCGCTTCCTGCGCAAGGACTTCGACAAGATCCTGCTCGAGGCCCGCGCCGAACTCGACGAGGCCAAGCGCAAGGACATGTACCGCACCATGGCCATGATGGTGCGTGACGAAGGCGGCCTGATCCTGCCGATGTTCAACGACTTCGTGAACGCCTCCACCAAGCAGGTGAAGGGCTACGTGCACGATATCGGCAACGACATGTCGAACGGTTATGTCGCAACTCGGGTATGGCTGGACGCATGATGATGGAAAGCGGACCGCTCACTGGTCCGGTTCCGACGGACGGGAGCGCGGATGGAACCCATCCGCGCCCTGCCGAACTTTCCGGAGTACCAGCAAAACCCAACCCTGGCACCGCCAACCCCTCGAACGGCGATATTGACGGCACATTCTGGCGCCGCTTCACCTTCCGTCGCCCGCTCGTGGCGCTGATCCTGCAGCGCCTGGGCTTGAGCGTCGGGCTGCTCTTTGCCGTATCGCTGATGATATCTGGCGGCATCGAAGCACTCCCCGGCGATTTCGCCACCACCTATCTCGGTCAGTCGGCAACGCCGCAGGCGGTCGAAAACATCCGCAAGGATCTCGGCCTCGACAAGCCCTGGAGCGAACGTTACCTCTCCTGGCTCGGCGGCGCCGTTCAGGGCGACTTCGGCACCTCCTGGGCGAGCAAGAACTCGGTTGGCGAACAGATCAGCAAGCGCCTCGGCAATTCGCTGTTCCTCGCCTTCTTCGCGGCCCTCGTCTCCGTGCCGCTCGCCGTCGGTCTCGGCATGCTGGCAGTGCAGTTCCGCAATAGGCTGCCGGACAAGATCATCAACGTCGTCTCGCTCGCGGCGATCTCGCTGCCCGAATTCTTCGTCGGCTATCTCCTGATCATGTTCTTTGCCGTCCAATACGGCGTCGCGACCTTCCCCGCGACCGTCTATGACAGCATGACCCTCACCGAACGGCTCTCGGCGATCGCCCTTCCGGTCGCGACCCTCGTCCTCGTCGTGCTCGCCCATATGATGCGCATGACCCGGGCTGCCATCCTCAACGTCATGTCGTCGGCCTATGTCGAGACGGCGGAGCTGAAGGGGCTCAGCATGTTCCGCATCATCGCGCGCCATGCCGCTCCCAACGCCGTGGCGCCCGTCATCAACGTCATTGCGCTCAATCTTGCCTATCTCGTCGTCGGCGTCGTCGTGGTCGAAGTGGTCTTCGTCTATCCGGGCATGGGGCAATACATGGTGGATGCGGTGACCGTGCGCGACATGCCGGTCGTTCAGGCCTGCGGCCTGATCTTTGCCGCCTTCTACATCTTCCTGAACATGGCGGCCGACATTCTGGCAATCATCGCCAACCCCAGACTGAGGCATCCGCGATGAACCTGAGATCCATCCCCTTCAGCGCCTGGATCGGCATCGCCGGCATTGCGATCGCGATCTTCTGCGCGCTCTTCGCGCCCATGATTGCTCCCTTCGGCGAACGCGACGTCGTCGGCGACGTCTGGCTTCCGCCCGGTGGCGACTTCCTGCTCGGCACCGACAATCTCGGCCGCGACCTGCTCTCGCGTCTGATCTATGGCGCCCGCACCACCATCTTCGTGGCGCTGGCGGCAACCGTGCTTTCGTTCTCGCTGGGCATGCTCCTGAGCTTCACCGCCGCCGTCGTCGGCGGTTTCACCGACCAGCTCTTCTCCCGCTTCAACGACCTGATGATGGCGATCCCGACACTGATCTTCGCCCTCGTCGTTCTCGCCGTGCTGCCGCAGCATCTGTGGATCCTGATCCTCGTGATGGCGGTGCTCGATAGTACCCGCGTCTTCCGCATCGGCCGCGCCGTCGCCCTTGATGTCGCGGTCATGGAGTTCGTCGAAGCGGCAAGGCTGCGCGGCGAAGGTTCGCTCTGGATCATCTTCCGCGAGATCCTGCCGAACACGCTGTCGCCGCTCTTGGCCGAATTCGGCCTGCGCTTCGCCTTCTCGATCCTGTTTCTTTCCACCCTCTCCTTCCTCGGCCTCGGCATCCAGCCGCCGGCAGCCGACTGGGGCGGCATGGTCAAGGACAACAAGGACGGCATCATCTTCGGTATCTCGGCAGCGCTCGTCCCGGGTGCGGCGATCGCCACGCTCGCGATCTGCGTCAACCTCGTCGTCGACTGGCTGATGAAACGAACCTCCAGCCTCAAGGGAGGACGCGGCGATGCCTGAGATGCTCTCCGTCAAGAACCTGAAGATCGAAGCGACGAGCTACCCGCCGGGCGAACCGCCCAAGGTCGTCACCCTCGTCGAGGGCGTCTCGTTCACGGTGCAAAAAGGCAAGGTGCTCGGCCTCATCGGCGAGTCCGGCGCCGGCAAGTCGACCATCGGCCTTTCGGCGCTCGCTTACGGCCGCGGCGGCGTGCGCATCACCGGCGGTGAGGTCCTGCTCGACGGCAAGGACATCCTGACGCTCGACAAGAACGGCATCCGCTCGATCCGCGGTGCCCGCGTCTGCTACGTCGCGCAATCGGCCGCCGCCGCCTTCAACCCGGCGCACCGGCTCGGAGACCAGGTGATCGAGGCGTCGCTCCGCCACGGCATCATGAGCCGCGAGGAGGCTAAGAAGCGGGCGCTCTATCTCTTCCGCGTGCTCGGCCTGCCCAATCCGGAAACCTTTGGCGAGCGCTATCCGCACCAGGTCTCCGGCGGCCAGTTGCAGCGCGCCATGACCGCCATGGCGCTCTGCCCCAACCCGGAACTGATCGTCTTCGACGAGCCGACGACCGCGCTCGACGTGACGACCCAGATCGACGTGCTTGCCGCAATCAAGCATGCGATCGAGGAGACGCACACGGCGGCGCTCTACATCACCCACGATCTCGCGGTCGTCGCCCAGATCTCCGACGACATCATGGTGCTGCGCCATGGCAAGACGGTGGAATACGGCTCGACGAAGCAGATCATCGAGGCGCCGCGGGAGGATTACACCCGCGCACTCGTCAGCGTCCGCCAGACCAAGCGCGACGAGGCGGCCGACCAGACCGGCGCGCAGCTGAAGATCGAGCACATCAGCGCCGGCTATGCCAACGGCTTCAAGGTGCTGCACGATGTCTCGATGCATCTGCCGAAGGGCCAGACTCTGGCGATCGTCGGCGAAAGCGGCTCGGGCAAGTCGACGCTTGCCCGCGTCATCACCGGCCTTCTGCCGCCGAGCGAAGGCCGCATCACCTTTGAGGGCAAGGAGCTGCCGCCGGCCCTCAAGGGCCGCAGCAACGACGAGCTCCGCCGCATCCAGATGATCTACCAGATGGCGGACACGGCGATGAACCCGCGCCAGACGGTGCGCGAAATCGTCGGCCGTCCGCTCTCCTTCTACTTCGGCCTGCACGGCCAGAAGAAGACGGAGCGGGTCAACGAGCTGCTCGACCAGATCGAAATGGGAACGCGTTTCCTCGATCGTTATCCGGCCGAACTTTCGGGCGGCCAGAAGCAGCGCGTGGCGATCGCAAGGGCGCTCGCAGCCAAACCGGAGCTGATCCTCTGCGACGAGCCGACCTCCGCACTTGATCCCCTCGTGGCCGAAGGCATCCTGAATCTGCTTTTGAAGCTTCAGGAGGAAACCGCTGTTTCCTATGTCTTTATCACCCACGACATCGCCATCGTCCGGGCGATCGCCGACAGCGTCGCGGTCATGCATCGAGGCCGCCTCGTGCGCTTCGGGCCGAAGTCGAAGGTGCTGTCGCCGCCCTTCGACGACTACACGGACCTGCTTCTGAAGTCGGTTCCGGAGATGGAAATCGGCTGGCTGGAGCGGGTGCTGAAGACACGCCGGATGGAAAGCGCCGGCAACTGAAAAACGAGACGGCGGCACGATCGCGCGCCGCCGTCTCCCATCTTCCTTCGCAACGTCAGCGTTGCCAGAAGGCCTTGTTAGTCTCCGCGCGAACCTGCGCGCGGGTCAGTCCGATATCCCTCAGCCGCTCCGGATATTGATCAGCCATCAACTGCAGTTGTTCGCGGACACGAATGCGATCATCCCATATGAAAAGGATCCGGAAAGGATCGTGGCGGCCGAGGCTGTCGGCGAGATGTTTGGCCGGTTGGCGCAGATCCAGCCGGACGGCGTGATAGAATTCGGACATTCCGGAAAGCAGGCTGCTCATCGCCGTTCCCACCTCTTCTTGCCCGTCAGGGCGTTGAAACACTGTCGGAACTCTAGGCACGTGGCACGCGTTCCACATCGCGCAGTTGCTGTGTTTTCCTCTCCTGCATTTGTAGTATTTTGCCGGAAGCACCGCGCGCGCCGTTGGACGCGCAAGGGGCGCTGTGGCACCTTGCCGTATGTCGCCATTGAAAACGGCCCGGTCAGATGGCAGGAAGCAGCCATGAACCGTATCCCGACACCACAGGTCGTCACCGAAGCCTTGTCAGACCGCGAGCGCGCCGTGGCCGAGCGTTTTGCCGCCGGCCTGACCTATCGCCAAATCGGAAAGGCGCTGTTTATCGCGCCGTCGACCGTGCGCACGCATCTTGCGACGATCTACGGCAAGCTCGGTGTTCGCAACAAGATCGAGCTCGCCTCCTGGGTCGCGCAGATGGTGGCCGGCAGAACGGCAAGCGAAGCCGCAGCACCGTCGCGGGTGGCCGAGCCGGCCTCGCCAACGCTCGCGGTCTTTCCCATTGAAAGCCTCAACCCGGAGGAACGCTGGCGCCGCTTTGCCGATGGCCTGTCGTCCGATATCTGCGTCGACCTCGCGCGCTTCGCCGACATCCCGGTGATCGCTTTCCATACGATGAAGCTGCTCGGCAACCGGCCGGAAAGCTTCGAGGACCATGTCCAGGCGGTCGGCGCCACCTATGCCATCACCGGGCAGCTGCGCGCGGACGACCGGCGGGTCCGCCTGACGATCCAGCTTTCCGATACGCGCACCGGCATGACGCTCTGGAGCGAGCGCTACGAGCGCACGATGGAGGACGTGCTGACGCTGCAGGACAGCCTCACCGAAAGCGTCATCAACGTGCTCGCCGGCTGCTTCGGCACGCTGGCCGC
Source organism: Ensifer adhaerens (assembly GCF_002007205.1). Taxonomy (GTDB): domain Bacteria; phylum Pseudomonadota; class Alphaproteobacteria; order Rhizobiales; family Rhizobiaceae; genus Ensifer; species Ensifer adhaerens_D. Next base: position 69,695 of record NZ_LAZS01000005.1, on the reverse strand, counting down.
CATCGGCCGCAAGGCGAGCCGGCAAAAGCCGCCGGGCAGCCTGCAAGCTTATGACTACTTCCTGCTGGGCGTCGAACAGCACAATCGCTTCAGCCCGGATGGCAACGCCGCCGCCATGCAATTGCTGACGCGCTCGATCGAGCTCGATCCGGGGCGGGCGCGCGCCTGGACCGAACTTGCCTATGCCCACTCCATCCAGGCGGCGAACGGCTTCGGCGACGACCTCGAAAGCGCAAGAAAGAACTGGCGCAGCGCCGCCGAGGAGGCGCTGCGGCTCGATCCGACGGATCCGGCCGGCCATACCTGTATCGGCGATTTCAAAGCCTGCATCGGTGATCTGGCGGGTGCCGCCGAGGCCCACGCCCGGGCGCTCGACTATGGCAGGAACAACGCCGATACGCTGGCGCTGCTCGCGGGAGCCAAGGCCCTGATCGTCGGCGATCCCGCCGATGGGGTTCCCTTCATCGAGCGCGCCCTCTCGCTCAACCCGCTCGGCCCGCCCTGGTACTATGGCATGTTCGCGCGCGTTCTCTTCGTCGTCGGGCGCTATCGCGAGTGCCTGTCCGCGCTTGAAAAGAGTTCGCAGGAATCGCCCAACACACTGATGTTCCAGGCGATGGCGCACGCGTACCTTGGCGAGATGGATGAGGCGGCAGAGGTCGTGTCGCGGCTGCGAACCCAGTTCCCGTCGTTCACGGTCGACGGCTTCATTGCCGGCTATCCTATCTCCAATCCGCCGGCGCTTTCAGCCGTTCGGGAGGGTGCCCGGTTGGCGAGGCTTGGTTTCCCCGACCCCGCTTCGACGGCATGAAGCCCAAGCAAACGCTATGGAGCCACCTTTCGTGCCAGCTTTTTGCGCTGCTCGACAAGAAAGTCCATGAGCGCACGGGTCTTGGCGGGCATCTGGGCGCGCGATGGCACGTAAAGAAAGAAGGCGGGGCGGGGATGAACCCACGGGAGAAGGACACGCACCAACGTGCCGTCCTCCAAATACGGACGTATGCACAAGTCGAGATGCTGCACCAGTCCGACGCCCTGTAGTGCCGCACGCAACATGCTGTCGTCGTCGTTGAAGATGGCGTTGCCCTGGGGTTCGTAGACCACCGCGCGCGCCTCTGCGTCAGGTGTGAGGAAGGTCCAGCGATCGATGATGCCGCTCGAGGTGAAGCGATAGGACAGGCAGTTGTGGTGCTTCAGCTCCTGGGGCGTCTCGGGAACACCGTGGTGTTCGAAATACGCGGGCGAGCCGACGATCGCCATCTCCAGCGGCGGCGTGATGGGCACCGCAACCACGTGCTCGTCGAGACTTTCACCCAAGCGAATGCCGGCGTCGAGCCCTTCGGCCACGATGTTGGAGAAGCCGTCGTCGGTCACCAGTTCCAGCCGCAGCTTCGGATAGCGTGCCAGAAACTCCGCCATATGCGGCTCGATCAGCGATCGGGCGGCGACGCGCGAGACGGATAGCCGGATCGTGCCCGATGGCTCCGCGCCGCTTTCTCCGAGGTCCGTGACAGCGGCTTCGATCGCGGCAAATGCGGGCTGCAGCACATCGAACAGACGCTGGCCTTCCTCGGTCAGAGACATGTCGCGCGTCGTACGGTGCAGCAGCCGCACGTTCAGGTGCCGCTCCAGCGACTTCAGGTGCTGCGACACAGTCGCGCGCGTCACTTCCATTTCCGTGGCGGCCTTGGTGAAGCTGCGGCGGCGGGCCACGTGAACGAACCACGCCATGGCGGGAAGCAGAGAGGGATCAAGGGACATATTGTCAGTTATCACTTAACACTGATGTCATGTCCAAGTGGTTTATCCGACCCATTTCCCCGCTAAAATCAGCCCATACCCGCCGACATCACGTCTCGGCACGCCGATACGGTCGAGGTGCGGCATCTTCGGGCAGACAAAGGAGTGTTGTTATGACCGGAATTTCCAAGGAAAGAATGCAGAAGGCTCGGGAGCAGGAAAAAACCATCTCCCCGGAAGATCACGCCAAGGTCAAGGCGCTGGCCGGCATGGTCAAGATGCCGCGCAGCTTCATCTTCAAGAACCCCGACGAGTACGGCATGGAAGGATGGTACGACCTGTCCATCCCGTCGGACGACGGCACGCCTCTCGAAGCCTGGTACATCCCGGCCAAGGGTGGAGAGAGCAACAAACTCGTGATCTTCAACCACGCTCTCCCGATGTGCCGCGCCGGCTATCCAGGCCATATGGGCGAGCCGTGGAGCAACTTCATCGAACCGGTCGAGATCGACTTCGTCATTCAGTACAAGCACCTGACCGATGCGGGCTACAACGTCCTGACCTACGACTTCCGCAATCACGGGCAGAGTGGCGCTGCCAACGGCGGGGTCTGCGGCGTCGGCCAATGGGAATGGCGCGACTGCGTCGGCGTGAAGAAGTTCGTCGATGCCCATCCGCGCCTGAGCAAGATGGACGTTGCCCTGTTCAGTCAGTGCCTGGGTGGGGTTTCGCAATATGCGGCGATCACCAGGCGCCCCGAACTGTTCGAGAACGTCAAGTGCCTGCTCAGCCCGCTGGTTCCCAACATGACGTCGGTCTTCGCCAAGCTCTCGGGCTACCAAGGCATCGCGCAGTACCAGGAACTGATCGACCTGGAGCTTCTCAAGCTGGGCGGTTTTGCCGCCGCTGACATGTCGGGCAGATTGTGGGCTCCGAACGTCAAGCTGCCGGTCCTGATGTGGCAGGTGCTCGACGATGCCGTGATCAACAATCCGAGCGACGCGCAGAGCACGTTTGACGCCCTGGCCAGCACCGACAAGGAACTCTACTGGATCGAGGGTACGACCAAGCGCTTCGAGGACGGCTACAACTGGTTCGGCCGCCACCCCGAGAAGGTGCTGTCGTATCTTGCCAAGTACATGAACTGACGCCCTGAGGCGGAGCCGGGGCGGCTGCTTTGGCGAAAGCCAGTGGGCCCTCCGGCTCGTTCAGTCGGAATGGACATGTGAAGTCGCGTGGCGCAGAAGGATCTTCTAGAGAGGGCTGGAAAACCGTCATTTCTGCCGGCAATCGACGTCGCCGACCCTCTGCGCCGCCTCGCCTTCGAAGGTCACCGTCGCCTCGCCCTTGGCGGAGCAATCGCCCTTTTTGCCGCTGCCGGCGCGAAAATGCACCACCGGCTGGCCTTCGACCATGATGCTCGGCACCACCTCGTAGAGTTCCGGCGGGCAATTGGCGACGTCGGACAATCTCAGCGCCGGCTGGCCGCCGATCATTACGCTGGAAGCACCCGAAAGCGCGCAGGTCGGGATCGGTGCGCGCGCCTCCTCGGCCATTGCCGCTGACAACGGCAAGGCCATGCAAACGCAGGCGATGGCGGCCACAACAGATTTCATGATCCCTCCTTCATCGTTCCGTTTCGGCGAAACCTATCACATGGCCGCGCCGGCTCAATATTCGGTCGGCACGGTCAAAAGTTCTGCATCGGGCGTATCGAGGAAGGCTCGCACCGTCTGCGGCAAATTCCGCGAGCCGAAGGAAAGTACGCCGCAGCGCGACAGCATCTGCCGGAGATCCGGTTGCCCCCCAAGCGAGCGCCAGATCATCCGCGACGCGTAGGGCAGGTTTTCCTTGCGCCAGGAGACACCCATGGTGGTGCCGCGCAGATAAACCCGCTGGTGCACTTCGAACGGCAACAGGATCGTCTGCGCCAGCATCGGCTCGCGCCCGATGCTGCGCTCGGCGATGAAGATGCGGTTTCGCCAGAAGGTGACAAGGCCGACATATTTCGAGAACTGCTGGATCTCGTTTGCGGGATCGCGGATGCGCTCGATCGACTTGACCCGGACCGAGCCTGCTTCCTCGTAGATCCTTGCGCAGGAGCAGACCACGAGGCCCGGCCAGGAGGGCGACACGTGATAGGTCTGGTAGTAGCCGATGTGCCGCCTGAGGCCGGCGATGTCACCGGGAAAGCCTTCGAGCAACAGGCCGGCATCCGACCGATCGTGGTCCGGGCGGGTCATGCGCATTTCGAACTGCTTTGCCGGCAGCGAGAAATCCTGCGCCTGCAGCCCGAAGAAGCGGGCGATGCGCGCCACGTTGTGCGGCGAAGGCCGCGCCTCGCCGCCGATATAGCGGTTGAACTGCTGGCGGTTGATGCCGATCTCGCGGCAGATCTGCGAGATCGAGCGTCGCGTCGCACAGGCGAAACGAAGATTGGCGGCAAAGTTTTCGATGTCCTGCACGGTGCTTTCCGGCCCTCATTCAACGCGCCACTGGCTCTGTCCGATCGAAGCGCTCAAACAGCGTAAAAGAGCGTAAAGAAGCGTCAAGTCGCGAAATTGTGCGCTGGCCGGCAAGCGCTAGGTTTTCCTTAACAAGCATCACTCCAAAGGGAACCTTGAGATGACCGAATTTACGAAGCGCCCCGACGGCCTCCTCGTTCCGGCAGGCATGGCCTCGGCCGGCCTCAGCCGGCGCGGCTTCCTGGCCGGCACCGCAGCATTGGGCCTTGCGGCCGGTTTCGGCGGCACGCTCGCCGCCACCGACGCAAGGGCTCAGGAACCGAAGCGCGGCGGCCATCTGAAGCTCGGTCTCAAGGGCGGCGCCACCACGGACTCGCTCGATCCGGCCGCCTATAGCGGTTCCGTCTCCTTCGTCATCGGCCATCTCTGGGGCGACACGCTGGTCGAATCCGACCCGAAGACCGGCGCGCCGCTGCCGGCCCTTGCCGAATCCTGGACCCCTTCGGCCGACGCGTCTGAGTGGACCTTCAAGATCCGCAGCGACGTCAGCTTCCATGACGGCAGCAAGCTGACGATTGCCGACGTCGTCGCGACACTGAAGCGCCACGCGGACGAAGGCTCCAAGTCCGGCGCGCTCGGGCTGATGCGCTCGATCAAGACGATCGAGGAAAAGGCAGGCAGCCTGGTGCTGACCTTGACCGAGGGCAATGCCGACCTGCCGCTGCTTCTGACCGACTATCACCTGATCATCCAGCCGAAGGGCGGCGTCGACAATCCGGCCTCGCCCATCGGCACCGGTCCTTACAAGCTTGCAAGCTACGAGGCGGGCCTGCGCGCCACCTTCGAGAAGAACGCCGATGACTGGCGCTCCGACCGCGGCTTCGTCGACAGTGTCGAGATCATCGTGATGAACGACACGACGGCGCGCATCGCAGCCCTTTCCTCCGGTCAGGTCCATTTCATCAACAACATCGACCCGAAGACCGTGCCGCTTCTGAAGCGGGCGCCGCGCGTCGAAATCCTGAGAACCGCCGGCAAGGGCTTCTATAGCTTCCTGATGCATTGCGACACCGCACCCTTCGACAACAACGATCTGAGGCTGGCGCTGAAATATGCGGTCGATCGCCAGGCGATCCTCGACCGGGTGCTCGGCGGCTTCGGCACGCTCGGCAACGACTATCCGGTCAACGGCAACTACGCGCTCGCTCCGGAAGGCATCGAGCAGCGGGCCTATGATCCCGATAAGGCCGCCTTCCACTTCAAGAAGTCCGGCCACGACCGGCCGATCCTGCTGCGCACCTCCGACGCCGCCTTCCCGGGTGCTGCCGACGCCGCGGTGCTCTTCCAGGAAAGCGCCAGGAAGGCGGGCATCGAGATCGAAGTGCGCCGCGAGCCGGAAGACGGCTACTGGACCAATGTCTGGAACGTGCAGCCCTTCTGTGCCTCCTATTGGGGCGGCCGGCCGACGCAGGATTCGCGCTACTCGACCTCCTATCTCTCGACCGCCGAATGGAACGACACGCGCTTCAAGCGCGAGGATTTCGACAAGCTGCTGCTTCAGGCCCGCTCCGAGCTCGACGATGCAAAGCGCAAGGAGATGTACCACACCATGGCATTGACGGTGCGCGACGAAGGCGGCCTGATCCTGCCGGTTTTCAACGACTACGTGAACGCCGCCTCGGCATCGCTCAAGGGCTTCGTCGACGACATCGGCAACGACCTCTCGAACGGCTACGTCGGCAGCCGCGTCTGGTTCGACAGCTAAGCGATTGCGACGAAAGCCGGACGCAGGTTCGCGTCCGGCACTTCCCGAGAAAACAAAGAGATCGTTAGAACCACATGTCAGAACGCGAATTCACAGTCATCGAAAACGAATGGATCCGGCTGAAGGACGGCACCGTGCTTGCCGCCCGCATCTGGATGCCGGATGGCGCCAATAGCGAGCCGGTCCCGGCCGTGCTCGAATATCTGCCCTACCGCAAGCAGGGCGGCACCAGCCTGCGTGACGAATCCACCTATCCGGTCTTTGCCGCCGCCGGCATTGCCGGTGTGCGCGTCGACATCCGCGGTTCCGGCGAAAGCGAGGGCGTGATCGACGGCGAATATACGCCGCGTGAGCTTTCCGACGGCTGCGAGATCATCGAATGGATCGCCGCCCAGCCCTGGTCGAATGGCAAGGTCGGGATGATGGGCATCTCCTGGGGCGGCTTCAACTGCCTGCAGGTCGCGGCCCTGAAGCCGCCAGCGCTCAAAGCCGTCATCTCCATCGCGTCCACCGTCGACCGCTACAACGACGACATCCACTACAAGAACGGCTGCCACCTCTCCGCCCAGCTTTCCTGGGCAGCGACGATGCTTGCCTACCAGTCGCGCTCACCCGATCCCGATATCGTCGGCGACCGCTGGAAGGCGATGTGGATGGAGCGGCTGGAGAACGAACCCTACTTCATGGAGGAGTGGCTGGAGCACCAGCGCCGCGACGCCTTCTGGCAGCACGGCTCGATCTCAGAAGATTTCGACAAGGTCGAGATCCCGGCCCTGGTCATTGCCGGCTGGGCCGACGGCTACCGCAACACGCCCTTGAAGGCGGTCGAGGGCCTTGGCAACAAGGCCAAGGCGCTGATCGGCCCCTGGGTGCACAAGTATCCGCATTTCGCCTTCCCCAAGCCCCGCGCCGATTTTCATGGCGAGGCGATCCGCTGGTGGAACCGCTGGCTGCGCGACGACGAAAACGGCGCCGAGAAAGGGCCGCAGGTCCGCGCCTACATCCTCGACGGTCCGCGCCCGTCGCTGAGACGTGACAGCGATCCCGGCCGCTGGGTGGCGAAGGACGCCTGGGCAACGCCGGAAATGCAGCTCTTCGGCGTTTCGCATGACAACAGGCTGACGCCGTCGGCCGGTGGCACTGGCATCGGCGAGATCTATCTGAAATCGCCGCTCGATACCGGCACCGCATCCGGCGAGTATTTCACGCTGAAGCCCGATGCCGAAATGGCCGGCGACCAGCGCATCGATGATGTCGGTTCGCTTACGTTTGAGACGGCGCCGCTGCTGGCTGCTGCCGACTATCTCGGCCAGCCGACGCTGACGGTTGACGTCACCTGCCAGGCGGCAAACGCCAATCTTGCCGTCCGCCTCGTCGACGTGCATCCGGATGGCACGGCGACCCGCGTCGCCTTCGGCGTACTCAACCTTTCGCACCGCGACGGCAATGCCAGCCCTCGGGCGATGGAACCCGGCCGCAGGACGCGGATCACGCTTACGCTCGACGCCTGCGGCTACCGCTTCCGCGCGGGCAACCGCATCCGCGTGTCGCTGTCGACCGCCTACTGGCCGCTGATCCTGCCTCAGCCGACCGATCCCGGCCTTTCGATCGATACGGCGAGCCTGTCGCTTGCACTTCCGCTGCTCGGCGCCCATCGGGAGATCGTCGTACCCGAGCCGGAAAACCCGGATCCCCTGCCGAAGTACCGCGAACTGGCGCGCGGCAACACCAGCCGCACCGTCGAGCGCGACCTGACCCACGGCATGACCCACTACCGGATCTATGAGGATACCGGCCTTTCGGAACACCCCGACACCGGCCTTGCCACCCAGGACATCCGCGACGAAACCTGGTCGATCGCGCCCGACGATCCACTGTCGATGATCGGCACCTCGACCTGGACCTGCATCGCCCGGCGCGAAGGCTGGTCGGTGCGCACGGTCTCGACCGCAACGTTGCGCTGCACCGCAGCCGAGTGGGTCACCGAGGCCGAAGTCGTCGCCTATGAAGGCGAAACGCGGATCTTCGAGAAGCACTTCGAAAGGCGCATCCCTCGCGACTTCATGTAGGGCATAGCCTCGGTACGGCCGGGCGGATTGGCAACGTCCTCTCCGCCCGGCGCCCTTCGCTTGACTTTCGCGTAAACGCGCTGTACCAATCGGTAAACACTTTACCGATTGGTACACAAATGCGCCACTTCTTCTCGCGTCACCAGCCTCCCGTCCATATCAATCGCGGCCTGATCGCCGGCATAGGTGGTGTTGTCGCCATCGCCGCCGTCGGCGCGCTGACCAACCTCGTTGGCCATCCCATGCTGATGGCCCCCTTTGGCGCCAGCTGCGTGCTGATCTTCTCGGTCGCATCAAGCCCGCTGTCGCAACCGGCCAATGTCGTCGGCGGCCATGTCGTCGCCACCCTCGTCGGCCTGATCCTGCGCGCGCTCTTTCCCAACGAATGGTGGGCGGTCGCCATTGCCGTTGGCGCGGCGATCGCGCTGATGGCGGCGCTGCGCATCACCCATCCGCCGGCAGGCGCCAATCCGCTCGTCGTCTTCTCGGCCGATCCCGGCTTCGAGTTCCTGCTCTTCCCGGTGCTGACCGGCTCGCTGATCCTCGTCGCTGTCGGTGCCCTCTTTCACCGTTTTGCCAGGGTGGAGTATCCGCTGGTGAGGAAGCCCGCATGAGCCGCATTGTCACTGAGCGAAAGGACGTCATCGCAACGCTCGCGGAAACCTTCCGCGAACATGGCTATGACGGCACCAGCCTCAGCCTGATCACAGAAAAAACCGGCCTTGGCAAAGGCAGCCTCTACCACTTCTTCCCCGGCGGAAAGGAGGAGATGGCAGAGGCGGTGCTTGCCGACATCTCTGCCTGGTTCCGCGCCCATATTTTCGACGCGCTGCGCGAAGGCGAAGACCCGGTAGAAGCTATCGAAGCGATGTTTGCCAGCGTGGACAGCTACTTTCGCCAGGGCCGCAGGCTTTGCCTCATGGGCGTGATTGCCGCAAGCGGCGCCCATGACCGCTTCGCCCGCGAGCTCAACGGCTACTTCACCGATTGGCGCACGGAACTCGCCGCGACGCTCGAACGCGCAGGCGCCCCGGCGGCAGAATGCAGCGCCCTTGCCGAGGAAATCGTCGGCGGCATCCAGGGCGCGTTGATCCTCGCCCGCAGCCTCGAGGATCCGGCAGCCTTCGGCCGGGTGCTTTCCCGCCTCAAGGCGCGCTGCTCGATGGCCCCGGCCAGCTAGGCGGGCCGCGCGCCTTCTTTCCCGTCCCTCTCCAGACCTGACAAAAATCAGGTCGAGGCCTCTGCGTGCCTTGACAAGCTCCGTTGCGCGCAGATATTAACCGATAAGTTAAATAACTCTAAGGTTAAAGACTGGGCGCATCGGGGCGCCCGGAGGAGGAGGCATTGATGCAAGCGGCAACCGCAAACGCGACGCGCAAGGATATCAGCCTGGAAATCGTCCGCGACTTCGACGCGCCGGTGAGCCTGGTCTTCAAGGTCTGGTCGACACCGGAGCATCTGCTGCGCTGGTGGGGGCCGCGGGATTTCACGCCGCATTCGGTCAGCATGGACTTTCGTCCGGGCGGCGCCTGGCGCGCCTGCATCCGTTCGCCCGAGGGCCAGGACTATTGGATGAGCGGCCTGTATCGCGAGGTGCGCGAACCGGAGAAACTGGTCTTCACCTTCGCCTGGGACGAAGAGGGTGAGCCCGGCGCCGACACGCTGATCACCGTTTCCCTCGCCGATATCGGCGGCAGGACGCGGCTCACCTTCCAGCAAACACCATTCGAGACCGCCGAAGAGCGCGACTCGCACCAGGAAGGCTGGGGCGAGTGCCTCGAGCGGCTCAGGGATTATGTCGACCATGTCTGAGATCGCAAACCTTGAAACCGAAAATGCGCCCGGTCCGAAGGCGACCCGGCGCGAATGGATCGGGCTCGCCGTGCTGGCGCTGCCCTGCATGCTCTATTCCATGGACCTGACCGTGCTGAACCTTGCGGTTCCGCAACTGGCCGAACAACTCAAGCCCTCGGCCTCCCAGCTTCTCTGGATCATCGACGTCTACGGCTTCATGGTCGCGGGCTCCTTGATCACCATGGGCACGCTCGGCGACCGCATCGGCCGCCGTCGTCTGCTGATGATCGGCTCGATCGCCTTCGGCCTTGCATCGATCTTCGCCGCCTTTGCCTGGAATGCCGAAACGCTGATCATCGCGCGCGCCGTGCTTGGCGTGGCCGCAGCCACGCTTGCGCCGTCCACGCTCTCGCTCATCCGCAACATGTTCCTCGACGATCGCCAGCGCACCTTCGCGATCGGCGTCTGGATCGCCAGCTTCTCGGCCGGCGGCGCCATCGGCCCCGTGGTTGGCGGCCTCATGCTCTCGCAGTTCTGGTGGGGCTCGGTCTTCCTGCTGGCGGTGCCGGTCATGGTGTTGATTCTCATCCTCGGCCCGATCCTCCTGCCGGAATTCCGCGACCCCGAGGCCGGACGGATCGACCTCATCAGCGCCGCCCAGTCGCTCGTCGCTGTACTTTCGGTGATCTACGGCATGAAGCACATCGCCGAGGCGGGATCCGATACGATTGCGGTGTTCTTCATCCTGCTCGGCATCGTCGTCGCGATCCTGTTTGCGCGGCGCCAGCTTCGCCTCGCCGATCCGCTGATCGACCTGTCGCTGTTCAAGACGCCCGCCTTCAGCGCCGCCCTTGGCGTCAACATCCTCGGCCTCTTCGTCGGCTTCGGCGCCTTCCTGTTCGTGGCGCAGTACCTGCAGCTGGTGCTCGGGCTCTCGCCCTTCGTCGCCGGCCTCTGGTCGGTGCCGACGGGTGTCGCCATGGTCGTCGCCTCGATGACGGTGCCGATGCTCGCCACTCGGTTTGCCGCCTCCAACCTGATTGCCGCGGGCTTCGTGCTGACGGCGATCGGCTTTGCCATCTGCACCCAGGTCGGCACGTCGAGCAGTCCCCTCCTCGTCACGACCGGCCTCGTCGTGCTCTGCCTCGGCTTTGCCCCGGTCGGCACCTTGACGACCGACATGATCGTCGGCTCGGCGCCGCCGGAACGCGCCGGTGCCGCCTCGGCGATTTCGGAGACCAGCTTCGAGTTCGGCGGCGCGCTCGGCATCGCCGTGCTCGGCAGCCTTTTGACCTCGGCCTATCGCGGCCGCATGGACCAACTGGCTGTCAGCGGCCTGCCGGAAGAACAGATCGCGGTGGCGCGCCAGACGCTCGGCGGTGCGGTTGCGGTCGCCGCCGACCTGCCCCCGGCGGAGGCCGAGCGGCTGCTGACCGCCGCCCGCGATGTCTTCACCCAGTCCTTCACCTTCACGGCGTCGATCTGCGTGCTCCTGTCGCTGGTGACGGCCCTCATCGCCTATTTGCTTCTGCGCAAGGCGAAGGATGATGGCGAGGGCACGGACCCGGTCATTGCCGATCGCCCGGCAACGACCGGAACGGTCGGATAGGGCAACGCGCGCGCCGCGATTTCCCGTCCGAACCGCGTCACGTGAGATGAGCAAGCGGCGCGAGGCGCCGGAACGAAAGCCGTCAGCGGCACAGCTCATCGACGCCGGCCCTCCGGCCGGCGAACGGTGAAACCTGTCAAACTTCAGGGAGGAACTGATGAAGAAGCTCTATCGCGGCAGCTGCCATTGCCAGGCCGTCACCTTCGAATGCCAACTCGACCTTGCCGAGGGCATCCGCCGCTGCAACTGTTCCTTCTGCGCCAAGACGCGCATGCAGAAGGCCTTCGCGCTGCGCGAGGAGTTCGAGATCACCGCCGGCAAGGAGAAGCTCACGAGCTACCGGGCCGACAATTCGAGCTGGATCGTCGGCGACGTCGATCACTATTTCTGCAGCCGCTGCGGCGTCCGGCCCTTTTCGCGCGGCTACCACAAGGATTTCATCGGCCATTTCTTCGCGGTCAACGTCGCCTGCCTCGATAGCGTCAGCGATGCCGAATTCGCCGAGGCGCCGATCATCTACGAAAACGGCCGCGACGACGATCATTTCAACCCGCCCGCCGATACGCGCTTCATGTAAGCGCGCGGCCAGTCAGGCGACGGTCAGCGCCCGCAGAGCGTCAAGCGCGCGCTCGGCGTCCGCTTCCGGCACGAAGATGTGGTCGTGGTAGTAGGCGGCGATCACATTGGCGCTGATGCCCTCGCGGGTCAGCGCGGCCGAAACGGCCGCTGTCAGGCCCACGGCTTCGAGCGCCGAATGCACGTTGAGCGTGATACGGCGAAGCAGCGGCCCGTAGGCGAGCCCCGCCTCGTCGGCGGCCGCGCGGGTAACGACCAGCGTCAGCCCCTCGTCCTCGCGATAGGTGGCGAGCGCCTCCAGTGCCTGATAGCGCGCGGCATCGCGATAGGCGACGGTGCAATAGACATAGGTCTGCGGAAACAGCACCGGGTTCATCGCCGCCAGGAGCTTTGCGAGATCCGTTTCTCCGGCCATGTCATTCCCCCGTTTCGAATGCTTCTCCTTGGAAAGTGGTAGCGGATCGTCACGTTGGCGTGAAGCACGCGATCGCGATTTGACCGTTGCCATTCCCATGAAAACATGAGGTCATCGAACGCCCGGCGTCGGAGCCGGGCGATGGGAGGACGCGATGGCGCGCAGCAAGTCGGCACAGAGTTCTGACAGACCCCTCACGAGAATGGCCGCGGCCCTGATCGCGCTGCTGGCGTCGGCGCCGATCGTCGCCGCTGAGGAACCGGCCGTCGTCATCCCGCCGCCCTCGCTCGACGAGAAGTCATCCGCATCGACGGAAATCGCCGTCTTTGCCGGCGGCTGTTTCTGGGGCGTGCAGGGCGTCTTCCAGCATCTCAAGGGCGTGAAGAAGGCCGTCTCGGGTTACTCCGGCGGCACTGCTGCGACCGCCGATTACGAAACGGTGAGCGGCGGCAAAACCGGTCATGCGGAATCCGTCGAAGTGACCTTCGACCCACGCGAGGTGAGCTATGGCCAGCTCCTGCAGGTCTTCTTCTCCGTCGCCCACAACCCGACGCAGCTCAACTACCAGGGGCCAGATCACGGCACGCAGTATCGCTCAGCTCTTTTCGCCGTCACGGACGAGCAGAAGAAGATCGCCGATACCTATATCGCCGAACTCGGAAAATCCGGTGCCTTTCCCTCAAAGATCGTTACACAGGTCTCGCCCTTCAAAGGCTTCTACGCGGCCGAGGACTACCACCAGGATTTCCTGACGCGAAACCCGACGCACCCCTACATCGTCTATAACGACCTGCCGAAGATCGAGAACCTCCGGGCGCTTTTCCCGCAGAGCTTCCGCGCAAACCCGGTGCTGGTGTTCAAGGCGAAGAGCTAGCACAAAAGGACCGCCTCCCCGCTTTGAATGGGCGGCGTGCCCGACAGCGCTTCAGCGTGTCCCGACGAGAACGGCCACACCCTCCGCCAGCCGCCGAAAGCCTTCGCGCGCGCCCTCGCTCATATGCCGCGCCCTGAGCCAGGCATGGATCATCTGTGGTTCCTCGCGGAAGGTGACGTTGACGCCGGCGGCGGCAAGGCGGGCTGCATAGGTACGGGCATCGTCGCGCAAGGGATCGAAGAAGGCGCCGGTGATGTAGCTCGGCGGCAGGCCCGTGAGATCCGTTTCGGCAAGCGGTGCGGCGAAGGGATTACCCATCGGCGCCTTGAGGATGTCACGATAGTAGCCGACATCGGCCGTCGTCAGCCCCGGAGCCTCGGCCATGTCGGCATAAGACCCCGAGACGAGATCGCCGCCGAGGCCGGGATAGATCAGCACCTGGCCGACGATGCCGGTGATGCCTTCGGCTCGCGCCTTCAAGATGATGCCCGCCGTGAGATTGCCGCCGGCGCTGTCGCCGGCAACGATGACCGGGCGACCATCGGACAACAATTCCTGAAGCACGGCATAGCTGTCGTCGAAGGCCGCCGGCCAGACGTGCTCCGGCGCCAGGCGATAATCGACCGAGACCAGCTCGGCCTGGGCGAAATCCGCAAGCTCGGCACAGATCGCGTCATGGCTGTCGAGAGAGCCGACGACGAAGCCGCCGCCGTGGATGTAGTAGATGCGGATTTCGGTCGAGACCTTAGCCGGCCGGTAGCGCCGGATCGGAATACAGCCGTCGACAAGCGTATCCTCTCGCGTCAGCCCTGCCGGGCTCGGCGCATCGAATTCGGCGCAGAGCGCGTCATACCATTTGCGCTGCTGTTCGATCGACGCATCGACCGCATCGGCAGGATAGAAGTCCTCGCAGCGGCGGTGAAAGGCAAGGATCCCCTCCTCCGTCGGCATCGGCCGCTTGGTCACCTGATCCATGATCCTCTTCCCTCCCATCCCGCTTTCGCGCCAGCTTAGCACCGGCTTCCCGGCTCCCTGTCCGAAAACCGACATGACCGGAAATAATCACCGGCCGATGCGGAAGCACTTCACCCCGCTTGCCAGCCCCGCCCCGCACCTATTAACTCGCGCCATGGCCTTCACGTTCAGACAGTTGCAGTATTTCGTCGCCGTCGCCGAACAGGGATCGATCACCCGTGCGGCGCAGAACTTGTCGATCTCGCAATCCTCGATCACCGAGGCGATCAAGGAGCTTGAAGGCGATCTCGGCGTCGAGCTCTTCGACCGCCATCCGCGCGGCCTGTCGATCACCCATAACGGCCACCAGTTCCTGCGCCATGCGACGAAAATCCTCGCCAACGTCTCCGACGCGAGACGCAGTTTTTCGGACAGCCGCGAGGAGACAGGCGGCAAGCTCAATCTCGGCGTCACTTCGCTGGTCGCCGGCTACGTGCTTTCCGACCTGCTCGCCCGCTATCGCCGCGCCTGCCCCGGCGTCGAGGTCAGCGCCATCGAGGACAACGGATCCTATCTCGAACATCTGCTGATCGGCGGCGAACTCGACGTCGCCGTCATGGTCATCTCCAACCTGCGCGACCGCATGGCGCTGCAGGCGGAAATCCTCGAAACCTCGCCCTACCGCCTGTGGCTGCCGATCGGCCATCCCTTGGTCAGCGCCGACATCATCTCCGTCAGCGATATCGCCAAGGAGCCGCTGATCATGCTGACGGTCGATGAAATCGAGGAGAATACCGGCAAGCTTTTGTCCGCACTCGGCGCCCGCCCGCATGTGGCCTTCCGCACCCGCTCGGTCGAGGCGGTGCGCAGCCTGGTCGCGACCGGTGCGGGAATCGCGCTTCTGCCCGATCTTGTCTACCGCCCCTGGTCGCTTGAAGGCGACCGCATCGAAAGCCGTGACGTCTCGGGCGCGCTGCCCGTGGTGCAGGTCGGCATGGTCTGGCGCAAGGGCTCCGGCCTGCCACAATCGGCACGCGATTTCGTCGGCATCGCCGAGGCGCTTCGAAGCGCCAGACCGCGCTAATTCACGGCTTTCATTCGATTTTTCAGGCCGACAACCACAGCTTTGGCGTGCTTTCGAACGATCGATATCGGAAAAACCGAAAGCGACATTCTGTTTAATGAATTTGCGAATACGGTGAAACCAAGGCACGCTTCATTCTGGGAACGAAGCCGCAAAACGCGGCTCAAAACTGGGAGAATTCAGATGAAGCAGATGCTCAAATCCTGCACGGCATTGACCCTGTCGCTGGGCCTTGTCGCCCCGGCCTTCGCGCAGGAGCCGCTGAAGGAACTCGGCAAGGGCGAAGGCGAACTCTCCATCGTCGCCTGGGCCGGCTACATCGAGCGTGGCGAGACCGCCAAGGAATATGACTGGGTTACCGATTTCGAAAAGCAGACGGGCTGCAAGGTCTCGGTGAAGACCGCCGCCACCTCGGACGAAATGGTGGCGCTGATGAACGAAGGCGGCTTCGACCTCGTCACCGCTTCGGGTGACGCGTCGCTGCGCCTGGTTGCCGGCAAGCGCGTCCAGCCAATCAACACCGACCTCATCCCGAGCTGGAAGACCATCGACGAGCGCATGCAGAACGCGCCCTGGTACACGGTCAACGGTGTGCACTACGGCACGCCTTACGTCTGGGGCCCGAACGTGCTGATGTACAATAGCGAGGCTTTCAAAGGCGAAGCGCCGAAGAGCTGGAACGTCGTCTTCGAGGAGATGAACCTGCCGGACGGCAAGTCCAACAAGGGCCGCGTCCAGGCCTATGACGGCCCGATCCATGTGGCCGACGCCGCCAACTATCTGATGGCCCACAAGCCCGAGCTCGGCATCAAGAATCCCTACGAACTCAACGAAGACCAGTACAAGGCAGCACTCGAACTGCTGCGCGGCCAGCGCAAGCTGGTCGGCCGCTATTGGCATGACGCGATGATCCAGATCGACGACTTCAAGAACGAAGGTGTCGTCGCCTCCGGCTCCTGGCCGTTCCAGGTCAACCTGATGGAAGCCGAAAAGCTGCCGATCGCCTCGACCATTCCGGAAGAAGGCGTGACGGGATGGGCGGATACCACCATGCTGCATGCCGACAGCGCCCATCCGAACTGCGCCTATATGTGGATGGAGCACTCGCTGTCGCCGAAGGTGCAGGGTGACGTCTCCGCCTGGTTCGGCGCCAACCCGTCGGTCGGTGCTGCCTGCAAGGGCAATGCGCTCTTGACCGACGAAGGCTGCAAGACCAACGGCTACGAGGACTTCGACAAGGTCAAGTTCTGGAAGACGCCGGTAACGAAGTGCGAAAGCCAGGGCGAATGCGTGCCCTATCACCGCTGGGTCTCCGACTACATCGGCGTGATCGGCGGCCGCTGAGCCGTCGCGACATATCGCAAGCATTTGCCCCTCACCCTGGCCCTCTCCCCGCACGCGGGGAGAGGGAACGCCTCCGGCAAAGCTGTCGCCAGGCATTTGAGGCAAGACGCTCGCCGCACGTCTCCTTCGCCCCGCATGCGGGGAGAAGGTGCCCGGCAGGGCGGATGAGGGGCCCTTCCCTCACCGCGGGATGAGGGGCCAAATTTCCGGAGCAGTTCAATGACCACCGCCGTTCTCTTCGACAATGTTTCCCGCCACTTCGGCGCCGTGCGCGCCGTCGATGGCGTGAACCTCGAGATTGCCGAGGGCGAGTTCTTCGCCATGCTCGGCCCCTCCGGCTCCGGCAAGACCACCTGCCTGCGCCTGATGGCCGGTTTCGAGCAGCCAACCGGCGGCCATATCGAGATCTTCGGTGAAACCGCCGAGGGCGTGCCGCCCTATCGCCGCAGCGTCAACACCGTCTTCCAGGACTACGCCCTCTTCCCGCATCTCTCGATCCTCGACAACGTCGCCTACGGGCTGATGGTCAAGGGCGTCGGTCGCGAGGAGCGCCGCAAGGCGGCCGAAGACGCGCTCGCCATGGTCAAGCTGCCGGGTTATGGCACCCGCCGGCCCGGCCAGCTCTCCGGCGGCCAGCGCCAGCGCGTGGCGCTTGCCCGCGCACTCGTCAATAAGCCCAAGGTGCTGCTCCTCGACGAACCGCTCGGCGCGCTTGACCTGAAGCTGCGCGAGCAGATGCAAGAGGAGCTGAAGAGCCTGCAGAAATCGCTCGGCATCACCTTCGTCTTCGTCACCCACGACCAGGGCGAGGCCCTGTCGATGGCCGACCGCATCGCCGTCTTCAACGATGGTCGCATCCAGCAGCTCGGCCGCCCGGAAGACGTCTACAAGCAGCCGAAGACGCGGTTTGTTGCTGATTTCGTCGGCTCGTCCAACGTACTGCCGCAAAAGCTCTGCCAGCGGCTCGGGCTGACGGCGCCGTTTGCCAGCCTGCGTCCGGAGGCGATCGCCATCGCCCAGCCGGTAGATGGCGCGCTCAGCCTCTCCGGCACCGTCGCGGCCCATAGCTTCCTCGGCGCCGTCAACCGCGTCGTCGTCGACGTCGATGGCGCTCGCGTCGCGGTCGCCAGCCCCGCGGCCCTTGCCGTGCCGGCGCTCGGCAGCCCCGTCACCATCAGCTTCGCCGCACACGAGCTGCACCCGATGGAGGACGCATGACCGCCTTTGCCGAACCCCTCGTCGTGGCCGAACGCCGCGGACCTGCCGGCCGCCTGTCGGACTTCTTCTGGAAGCACCCGCATCTGCTTCTGATGATCATGCTCGCGCCGCCGCTCATCTGGCTCGGCGTCGTCTATCTGGGCTCGCTCTTTGCGCTTCTGCTGCAGAGCTTCTTCTCGATCGACGATTTCTCGGGCCTGATCAACTACGAGTTCACGCTTTCGACCTATCGCC
Source organism: Ensifer adhaerens (assembly GCF_002007205.1). Lineage (GTDB taxonomy): Bacteria > Pseudomonadota > Alphaproteobacteria > Rhizobiales > Rhizobiaceae > Ensifer > Ensifer adhaerens_D. The sequence continues at coordinate 51,554 of NZ_LAZS01000005.1, read as the reverse complement.
AGCTCCTCAGCGAAACCAATCTCGACATCATCCTGCGCACCGTGCTGATGGCGGCAACCGTCACGCTCGCCTCGGCCGTCATCGCCTTCCCGATCGCCTATTATGCGGCGCGCTATGCGCAGGGAAAATGGAAGGTGCTCTTCTATCTCGGCGTCATGCTGCCGCTCTGGTCGAGCTATCTGGTCAAGATCTACGCCTGGAAGCTGATCCTTGCCAAGGAAGGCATCCTCACCTGGTTCTTCGAAAAGCTGCATCTGATGTGGCTGCTCGACGCCTGGCTGGCGCTGCCCGTCGTCGGCGGCAACTCGCTCTCGGTCAGCTATACCGGCACCTTCATCGTCTTCGTCTATGTCTGGCTGCCCTTCATGATCCTGCCGATCCAGGCAGCGCTCGAGCGCGTGCAGGGCAACCTGATCGAGGCGTCCTCCGATCTCGGCGGCACGCCGGCCCAGACCTTCCGCTACGTGCTTTTTCCGCTGGCGCTGCCCGGCATCGTCGCCGGCTCGATCTTCACCTTCTCGCTGACGCTCGGCGATTACATTATCCCGCAGATCGTCGGCTCGTCCCGCCTCTTCATCGGCCAGGCGGTCTACGCCCAGCAGGGCACGGCCGGCAACATCCCGCTCGCCGCCGCCTTCACCGTGGTGCCGATCGTCATCATGGGTGCCTACCTGTTCATGGCCAAACGCATGGGGGCCTTCGATGCGCTCTGATCGCTTGAACCGCACGCCGATGGGCCTGAAGATCGCGGCCGGCGTCGGCCTCGCCTTCCTGCACCTGCCGATCCTGTTGATCTTCCTCTACGCCTTTACGACCGAGGAAAAGAGCTACCAGTTCCCGCCGCCGGGGCTGACGACGCAGTGGTTCGCCGTTGCCTGGAACCGGCCCGACGTCTGGGCGGCGCTGACGCTTTCGGTCAAGGTCGCCTCGATCGCAACCGCGGTTGCGCTGGTGCTCGGCACGCTTTGCGCCGCCGCGGTCAGCCAGACGCGCTTCTTCGGCCGCGAGACGATCTCGCTGCTCGTCATCCTGCCGATCGCGTTGCCCGGCATCATCACCGGCATTGCGCTGCGCTCCGCCTTCTCGATGGCCGACATCCCCTTCTCGTTCTGGACCATCGTGCTCGGCCACGCGACCTTTTGCATCGTCGTCGTCTACAACAATGCGGTCGCCCGCTTCCGGCGGATCTCCGGCTCGCTGATCGAGGCCTCGATGGACCTCGGCGCCGACGGCTTCCAGACCTTCCGCTACATCATCCTTCCGAACATCGGCACGGCACTGCTGGCCGGCGGCATGCTCGCCTTCGCGCTGTCCTTCGACGAGGTGATCGTCACCACCTTTACCGCCGGGCAGCAATCGACGCTGCCGATCTGGATGCTCGAAGAGCTGATCCGCCCGCGCCAACGCCCCGTCACCAACGTTGTCGCCATGGTCGTGGTGCTCGTCACCTTCCTGCCGATCCTCGGCGCCTACTACCTCACCCGCGACGGCGACCAGATCGCCGGCGCCGGCAAATAACTCGACTTTCAAGGGAGAACAGACATGGACACCCAACTGCTGATCGGATCGCGCTTCGAGGCCGGCACCGAGGCCGACGAACACATCCTGAACCCGCGGACGGGCGGCAAGATCGTCGACCTGCCGGAAGCCTCGCATGCCCAGGTCGAGGCCGCCGTCGACGCCGCCGAACAGGCCTTCACCACCTGGTCGCAGACCACACCCGCCGAGCGCTCCAACTATCTCCTGAAAATCGCCGACGCGATCGAGAAGGATGCCGACAGTTTTGCCGCCCTTGAGGCGCTGAACTGCGGCAAGCCGATCAACGCGGTGAAGAACGACGAGTTGCCTGCGATCGTCGACTGCTGGCGGTTCTTTGCGGGTGCGGTGCGCAACCTGCATGCGCCGACGGCCGGCGAGTACCTGCCCGGCCACACCTCGATGATCCGCCGCGACCCGATCGGCATCGTCGGCTCGATCGCGCCATGGAACTACCCGCTGATGATGATGGCCTGGAAGCTGGCGCCGGCGATCGCCGGCGGCAACACCGTCGTCTTCAAGCCGTCCGAACAGACGCCGCTCACGGCGCTGAAGCTTGCCCGCGTGCTCGCCGACATCCTTCCCGAAGGCGTCGTCAATGTCGTTTCCGGCCGCGGCGAAACCGTCGGCAACGCGCTGATCAACCATCCGAAGATCTCGATGGTGTCGATCACAGGCGACATCGCCACCGGCAAGAAGGTGCTGGCGGCGGCCGCCAAGACCGTCAAGCGCACCCATCTCGAACTCGGCGGCAAGGCTCCGGTCATCGTCTATGACGACGCCGACCTTGAAGCCGTCGTCAACGGCATCCGCACCTTCGGCTACTACAATGCCGGCCAGGACTGCACCGCCGCCTGCCGCATCTATGCCGAGGCCGGCATTTACGAGAAGCTGGTCGCCGACCTCACCTCGGCCGTCTCGACCATCCGCTACAACCTCGCCGACGACACCGAAAACGAGATCGGCCCGCTGATCTCGCGGCGCCAGCGCGACCGGGTCGCAAGCTTCGTCGAGCGCGCCGCCGACCAGAAGCACATCGAGATCACCACCGGCGGCAGCGCCGGCAGCACCGACGGCTTCTTCTTCCAGCCGACGGTTGTGGCCGGCGCGACCCAGGAAGACGAGATCGTGCGCCGCGAAGTCTTCGGCCCCGTCGTCTCCGTCACCCGCTTCACCGGCAAGGACGACGCCATCGCCTGGGCCAACGACAGCGACTATGGCCTTGCCTCCTCCGTCTGGACCAAGGATATCTCCAGGGCGATGAAGGCAGCCTCGCGCCTGCAATACGGCTGCACCTGGATCAACACCCACTTCATGCTGACCAACGAGATGCCGCATGGCGGCGTCAAGCAGTCGGGCTACGGCAAGGACATGTCGGTCTACGCGCTCGAGGATTACACGGCCGTTCGCCACATCATGATCAACCACGGCTGAGGCATGCAGTAGACAGCGCGCAGCGCGGTTTCGACGCTTCGATGGCCGCAAGCTTCCGCTTGCGGCCATCGTCTTTTACCTGCAAATCATGAATGCAAAACTCATAAATGACTTGCGCAGCGAGAAATCATGAGTAACACGATCACCTTATGAGTTTCTGACCGCGCTCAGAAGGTATCGCATGCTTGCAGGACGGCGTTCTTTAACGGCTGTAGTTCCGATCGGGCTCACCCGCGCACGGGTGACGTCATGACGACCGTGTCCGAACCGGTCGTCGCAACCGGCGGCCCCAAGGCGCTGTCGGCGGCCTTTGCCGGCACCCATGCCTGGTGCAACGAGAAGATGGTGCTCTCGGACGAGCTTTCCGACGGCATGGCGTTGCCGGACTTCTTTGCCTCCGGCGCCTTCGACCGGGCGCTCGATATCTACACGGAGAAATCCGGCGCCAGCGACCGGCGCGCCGTCGCCTCCATGTGGTCGCTCTATTATTTTTCGAGCCTCACCATCCCCTATCTCGTCGCCCGCGTGCTCGACCATCAGGTGCTGCCCGTCGCCTTCGATCAGATGAAGGTGGCGCTCGCCGAGGATGGCCTGCCCCGAACCTTCGGCGTCGCCACATCGGGCGACTGGCAGCAGGCCGACGATCGCGACGTGTTCGCCACGCTTGGCCCCCTGATGCAGGGGCACCTGCGCGAGGTCGTCGGCCACCTCAAGTCCGTTGGCGGCATCGCCCCGAAGCTCGCCTGGAACAACGCGCTCGTCTATATCGACTACGCGCTGCGCGCCTCCGGCATCGAGCCGCTGAACGCCCAGGCCGACGCGCTGATCGGCAGCAAGTCCCTGCCGGACGGCACGCCAAACCCCTTCTTCGACTGCCTTCGCCACGAAGAGGAAGACGGCGCCCGCGTCTGCCGTCGCAAGATCTGCTGCCTGCGCTATCTGTTGCCAGGGGTGCCCAGCTGCGGCAGCCTCTGTGCTCTTCCCAGCCAGCGGAACCAATAGCTCAAAGGAACCAACAGGTTTGTTTCACATCTTCCCGGCCGCCCTGCGGCTCGTGCTCGTTCTCTGTTTCGCCTTTGCGTTCGGCACCGCTGCCCGCGCCGAAGGTCAATGGCCGATGACGGTTACCGACGCGCTCGGTCGCGCCGTGACGATACCGGCAAAGCCCAAGGCAATCCTGCTCGGCACCGGCTTCAACCTCGTTGCCCTGTCGCTGATCCATCCGGACCCCGTCAGCCTGCTCTCGGGCTGGTCCGGCGACATGAAGGACGACAATCCGGAACTCTACGAGAGCTTCCGTCAGAAATTTCCAGCATTGGCCGACGTGCCGCTGATCGACGACGGAACCGGCGCCGGTCTCTCCTTCGAACCGCTCTTGTCGCTGAACGCGGATCTCGCGATCCTCGCCAACTGGCAGGCTGATACGGAACAGGGCAAGCGCGCGATCGAATACCTGACAAGCATCGATGTTCCTGTCGTCGTCGTCGACTTCAACAACAATGCGCTCGCAAGCACGCCGCAAATGATGCGCCTGCTCGGCAAGCTCCTCGACAGGGACGAGCAGGCAGAAGCCTTCGCCCGCTTTTACGAAGACAAGCTCAAGCGGATCCGCGATCGCATCGCCGCAAAGCCTGAACCGCGTCCGCTGGTGCTGATGGAAGCCTTCCCCCAGGCTGACCGTTGCTGTTGGGCCTATGGCCTCTCCGGCCTCGGTGAATTCCTTGGTGTCGCTGGTGCCCGCAACATGATCGAAGGCGCCGCATTGCCCCCGCTTGGCGGCAAGATCAGTGCCGAGGCGGTTATGGCCGCCAATCCGGATATCTACATCGCCACCTCGTCGCCCGGCGGCAAATACGGCACGCTGTCGATCGGCCCCGGCGTCGACGAGGACCGGGCCCGGCAGACGCTGGGTGAGACCGTCACGGCTCCGGCTCTTGCCAGCGTGCGCGCCATCCAGGAAAAGCGCGTGCACGGATTGTGGAACTTCTTCAACGCCGTGCCGCTCAACATCGTCGCCGCGGAGGTGTTTGCCACCTGGATTCGACCAGACCTCTTCGGCGACCTCGACCCGAAGAAGACCCTTGCCGAGATCAACACCCGTTTCGCCGCGGTTCCCTTCGAGGGCACCTACTGGGTGGATCTGACGCCGGCCAACTAGAGCGCCGTGCGTTCATACGAACGCACAAAGGACGCTCTAGCACTTTGATTCTAGAGCATCTTTCCGCCCGCAAGTGATTCCACTTGAAGGCAGGATGCTCTAGCGCCTTCATTTCAATCGGAACCACGCGCACCGAATGCGATGCGCTGCGCCCGTGTGTGCGCATGCATGCTCGGCGCTTCACGCGCGATCACCAATTCGTCAGGGTGCATCCTCTCGCCAGGCGGCCCGGCGTGTTGCCAGCCGCCACCCACCCTATATAAAAGCCTAGGCGGCGCAGCGCGGCAGTCCGGAGGGAACGCGGGTGCTGTAACGCCTTGATCGGCTGCATGATTTCTCTCTTGCGTCGGATCCGATTCAAGGAATGATGCGGGGTGAGGAGGATCTTGATGCTGTGGCTGGTCGCGTTACCGTTGGGCCTTTTGGTCGTGTACCTGGCAGCACGGTTCAGCCGCTTTCGTCAATGGGCCGAACCGATCCTCTCGGTTGCCGTGGCCCTCGGCCTGCTCGTCGCCTTCATCATCTGGTTTGCCGACCGCGACGGCCGCAAGCCCGCAGCACCCGAACCTGTTGAGACGACGCAGCCCGCCGGCCTCACCGCCGCCGATGTCGTCCTCGAGGGCCTCACCTTCGAGCAGAGCCAGCCGGAGAGAAGCTTCCGCCTGCGTGGCACGGTGACGAACAAGGGGCCGCTGCTGCTTGAGTATTTCCGCCTCGCGGTCACGCTGGAAAACTGCCCTGACGGCAATTGCGAGACGATCGGCAACGACACCGCGCTCATCCTCGCCCGCGTGCCGGCGGGCCAGAGCCGTTCGTTCGAAACCTTCCTTACCTTCCCCAACCGCGAGGGCGAAAGCCTGACGGCGCCGAAATGGACGACGGAAGTACAGGAAGTCCGCGGCGGCAGCCGGTGAGCGGCGGCGCGGGATCGGAAATGCCAGGGCGATAGCGCTCCCGCGCCCGACCGTCAAGCCGCCGCCGGACGCCGCAGCGCCTCGACGAGCGCCGCCGTCGTCGTCACCTCGGCAAATTCCGCCCGCAGGGTCGCCACATGGGCGCGGTGGATATCGCGCGCCGAAATCACGCCGCCCTCTCCGTCCGCCTGATCGAAGCAGTCGCAGGCGTCTTCCACCAGGATCATGCGGTAGCCGAGATTGGCCCCCACCCTGACCGAAGTCGACACGCACATATCCGTCGAAATGCCGAAGGCGACGACCGTATCGACGCCGAGGCGGCGCAGGCGCAGGTCGAGATCGGTGCCGATGAAGGCGGCGTTGACGCCCTTGGTGACAAGAGGCTCGGTGCCTTCAGGTCCGAAGCCGGGCCGGAACGCGTTGCCGGGCGACCCGAGCGCAAGCGTCGAGCCATCCTCCACGCTGTCGTGGCGCACGTGGATGACCGGCCGCCCACTCGCCCGCCAGGCGGCAAGGAGCGCAAGGCCGTTCCGGTCAACGGCATCATTCCAGCGGCGCGGCCACGGCGCGCTGTCAAAGGCCTGCTGCATGTCGATCGGCAGCAGCACGGCATTGTCGGGGATAATCAGTTTCGTCATGGAACAGCTCCTTCGTTGCGAAAAGACGCTAGCTCGCCTATCGTCCGGTTTCACTGGACATGATGACGCCTGACCGGACGAACGTCCGGAATTCGCGACAGAAAGGATGCACTTTGACGGAAATGGATGAAAAAGACCGCCTGCTGCTGGCGGCGCTCAGGCAGGATTCGCGCCAGAGCCTGGTGGCGCTTGCCCGCCATAGCGGGCTTTCGCGCAGCGCGGCCCACGACCGGCTGCGACGGCTGGAAACGAAAGGCGTGATTGCCGGCTACACCATTCGTCTGGGTGTCGAAGATGAGAGCCCGACGGTCAAGTCGCTGATTGCGATCACCTTCCAGCCCGGCAAGAACTGCGATCATATCGTGCCGCATCTCTCGGCCATGTCGCCGATCGTCACCTGCTGGTCGCTCGCCGGCGCCACCGACCTGATGGTGCTGGTCGAATGCGCCTCCAACGGCGACCTTGATACGATCCGCCGCCAGATCTCGATCATCCCCGGCGTCGCCACAGTTCAGACGCATGTGGCGCTGAGGACGCATTTCGACCGGCGGGACTGACGCGACCAGGTCCGGCGCGTCCGTCGCATCGGAAACGGGTCAAGTCCGGCTGATCTCGTCGAGATACCAGTGGATGTAGCGCAGCTCGTTATGCTCCATCGGCGCGATCGGGCCCGGCACGAAATAGTGCGAGCGCACGCCGCGCGACGTGTGCTCGATAATTGCCTTGTCCTCCTCGGTCGTCACCTTCCACAGCCACGTCAACCGGTCGAGATCGTAGTCTCGCCCCTCCTCGGCCTTGCCATCGACCAGCCAGATCAGCTCCATCTCCGAAGTCTCGGCCGTCTTCGGAATGAAGCGATAGATCATGCCGTGGTCGGGGTAGCAGACGAGAAAGGTGGTGCCGCCGAGATGGATGGAGGTGACGCCGCCGTCGAAGTCGCTGAACCGTCCCATCAGCGTACTCAGTGCCTGGCCATCCTTGCTGCCGGTCTTGGCGCCGTCATAGAGCGGGTAGCGGAAGGCGTGCACCGCCTCCTTGCCCCCCTCGGACGTCTGCCAACGGTTGCCGGAGCCGACCGCGATGCCGAGTTCGCAGGTCCGCGCCTCCATCCGGGCGTTCAGCTCCTCGATCATGTGCAGCGGCTGTTCCAGCGCATGGGTCTGCGAATACTCCGGATGCGCCGGGCCGCAGTGGTAGCACTCGACATAGTTCTCGACCGCGAGCTTCCAGTTGGCATCGACCGGGTAGGATTGCCGATGGGCGATTTTCGCCGAGCCCCAGCCATACTGGCCGCAGGTCGCGTGCAGCAGGTGCTCGACCTCGGAAAAATCGAGCGGCTCGGCGGCAAAGGAAATGAAGATCAGCCCTTCGGCGACGCGCACATTGAGCTTCTTCAGCCCGTGATCCTCGCGCCTGAAATCCTTCGGCATCAGCCTTGCTGCCTTGAGCGCCCCGTCATTGCCATAGGTCCAGGCGTGATAGGGGCAGACGAAGGCGCGGGCATTGCCCTTGTCCTTGGTGCAGACCTCGGCACCGCGATGGCGGCAGACATTGAGCATCGCGTGGATCTCGCCGCTGGCCGTGCGGGTGACGATCACCTGCTCGGAAGCCATGCGAAATACCTCGAAATCATTGGCGTTCGGGATCGCGCTCTCATGCGCCACGCAGTGCCAGTGACGGCGAAAGACCCGCTCGAGATCGCGTTCATAGATTTCCGAGTCGAGATAGAAGGCGCGAGCGAGCCCATGGCCGGGGCGATGGGCGGCAACCAGCTGGTCGATGCGGTCGCCGGTGGTAGCAGTATTCTTGAGCTCCGATGCGAACATGGGGCTGAACTCCAACAATAGGACCGGAAGGACCGCGTTCCGGCGCGCGTGTTTTCAGTTTTCGTCGGGCATCGGGTGGCGTCCCCTCTTGCCGTGGGAGCGAGATCCGCCCCTCTCCTCGGGTTAAACCCGAGGACTGACCCTCTCCCCGCGCGCGGGGAGAGGGGAAAGCAGCCGTTTGCGCCAGAGCATCCGCCCTTTGGTCGGCGCCGGCATCGATGCGCGCGTCCCCCTCCTCGCCTGCTCTCCTGAAGAGCGATGGCACAAAGCGTCACCTCCTCTCACCTCGCCGCTTGACGCTCGGGGCTGGCCTCGCGTCTCCTTCTCCCCGTCAGAACGGGGAGAAGGTGGCCGGCAGGCCGGATGAGGGGCGCTCCCCTCACCACGCGAACAAGGGGCAGCTTCAAGCACCCGCGTCTCCGTCGGCAATGCAAGCGCCATCGCTCGCAGGGTTGGTGACACCTCAACCCGACGCTTGTCGTCACAACCCGTAGAGGACGAAGCGGCCGGATCCGGCCGCCCTTGGCCCCCGCCCCGCAACCGGGACGGAGCACCAAACTCAGCAAAAGATCTGGAATTTCTCCCTAATCGCCCGATCGATCTCCGGCGCGATCACCGATGGCGCCGCCTCGGCCAGAATCCGGTTCTTCTTCTCGATCGCCTTGGCCACCAGGTCCGGGCGACCGATCTCGACCCACTCCTTCGGGCTCGTGCGGTCGGCGACCGCCGGGTAGATGTATTCCGTCTGCATCAGCCCCAGCGTCTGCGGATGGCCGAGATAGTGGCCGGGACCCTCGAGGCAGACCGAGCGCATGGTTTCGAGCGAGACGGAGTCCTCGGTCACGTCGATGCCGCGGATGCAGCGCTGCACCTGGCCGAGCAGATCGTCGCCAAGCACCAGCGATTCCAGGCAGAAGCCGAGCAGCGAGGCATGCATGCCGACGGCCTCGTAGACCATGTTGAGGCCCGAGAGACCTGCCATGACGTTGGAGATCGCCTGCTCCCATCCGGCCTGCATATCCGGAAGTTTGGCATCGGCGATACCCGCTGCCGCCCCACCCGGCAGCCGATAGAACTGGTGCATCTGCGCGCAGCCGGCCGTCAAAAGCGCCTGTTCGCCGGAACCGCCGGACATTGCGCCTGTGCGCAGATCTGAAACGAAGGGCCATGTGCCGAAGACAGCGGGGTGGCCCGGCGCCATGGCGTTGACATAGACGACGCCCGCCAGGCATTCGGCGACCGCCTGCACGATCGCCGTTGCGAGTGGTGCCGGCGCTGTTGCGCCCGCCTGGCCGGCCGAGAGCAAAAGGATCGGCATCCCGGCGCGGATGCACTTCTCCATGGTGATGCAGCTTTCCTCGGCAAACTTCATCGGCGGCACGACGAAGCAGTTCGAGTTGGAGACGAAGGGCCGCGCCCGCCACTTGTCCTCGCCGCCGGCGATCATGTGGATGAGATCGAAGCAGCCGTCGACGTGCGCGGGATCGGAGAAGCTGGTGCCGACGTGTTTCGTCGTGCCGGCGCAGCAGGCGTAGAGCGTGTTTATGTCCATCAGGAAATTGTCGGCGACATCGCGGCAGACCATGGCGCGCTGGAAGAAATGCACGTTGTCGAGGTGATGCACGAGCTGTGCGGCGTTCAGGAGGTCCTTGGCGGTGGACTCGCGATACTCGCGCTTTTCGACGTCGACGACATGCACGGCGGCACCGGCCGTGCCGTAGTAGACCCGCGTGCCGCTCAGCTCGAGATCCTGCTTCGGATCGCGGGCGTAAAGCGTGATGTCGCGCGCGGCGATCGAAAGCATGTCCTCGACCAGCGCGCGGGGAAAACGGATGCGGCCGTCATCGCCGAGGATTGCCCCCGCACCGGTCATGATCTCGACGCCGGACTTCGGCGCGTTGGCAAGACCGATCTGTTCCAGCGCATCGAGTGCTGCCTCGTGGATCCGCTTCACATTGGCATCGCTCAGCGGCTTATACTGGCCGCCGGAAAGACCGGGGCGCACCGGCCGGATGTTTTCGGCCAAGGGTGCTGCGCGCAGCGCCACCCGCGCCGCCCGCCCGCCGGACCGTCTCGAAGCCGCAACTGCGCAATCGTCAGCCATCATCATCTCCCAATGGGGCGGCTCGCCCCTATTCCGTGCGGTAGGGGTTGCCCCTCATCCGCCTGCCGGCACCTTCTCCCCGTCTTGACGGGGAGAAGGGACATGCTGCTTCCGCTCGTTCCCCTCTCCACCGCTCAGCAGGAAGAGCATTGGCCTTTCATCCGGACGCCACCTCATCCAGCTTTGGGCTCGAGGCCCGCCACGCGTCTCCTTCTCCCCGCAAGCGGGGAGAAGGTGGCCGGCAGGCCGGATGAGGGGCAGCCGCGAACTCTCGTTCTACATCCGCACCCGTTCCGCCCGTGGGTCGTACATCGGCTTCAACGACGCCTCCGCCTTCACCCGCGTTCCGGCGATCTCGATCTCGAAGCTTGATCCGAGCACGTCGTCGGCGCTCTCGCCTTCCGAGGGCACGTAGCCGAGGCCAATGGCGCCGCCGAGGTGGTGGCCGTAATTGCCCGAGGTGATCGTGCCGACGATCTTGCCGTCGCGCACGATCGCCTCGTTGTGGAAGAGCAGCGGCTCGGGATCGGTGAGGCGGAACTGCACCAGCCGGCGCGACAGTCCGCGATTGTGCTTGGCAAGCACCGCCTCGCGGCCGATGAAATCGCCCTTGTCGGCCTTGACCGCAAAGCCGAGCCCGGCTTCGAGCACATGATCCTCGTCGGTGATGTCGTGGCCGAAATGGCGGAAGGCCTTTTCGATGCGGCAGCTGTCGAGCGTGTGAATGCCGCAGAGCTTGAGGCCCAGCCCTTCGCCAGCTTCTTCCAATGCCTCGAACACATGCGCCGTCTGGTCGGTCGGGACATAGAGCTCCCAGCCGAGCTCGCCGACATAGGTGACCCGGTGAGCGCGGGCGAGGCCCATGCCGACCTCGATCTCGCGCGCCGTGCCGAAGGGATGGGCGGCATTGGAGAAATCGTTCGGGCTCACCTTCTGCATGAGCTCGCGCGCCTTCGGCCCCATGACGCAGAGCACGCTTTCGCCGGCGCCGACATCGGTGATGACGACGAACTCGTCCGTCAGATGCTTGCGCAGCCAGGCAAGGTCGCGCTGCAGCGTGGCGCCGGGCACCACCAGCAGGAAGGCGGTTTCCGAAAGCCGCGTCACCGTCAGGTCGCTCTCGATGCCGCCGCGGGCGTTGAGCATCTGGGTGTAGACGATGCGGCCGGGCTCGACATTCATCTCGTTGGCGCAGAGCCGCTGCAGAAAGGAAAGCGCATCGCGCCCCTCGACCCGGATCTTGCCGAAGGAGGTCATGTCGAACAGGCCGACGCCGTTGCGGACCGCCAGATGCTCGTCCCTCTGGTTTTCGAACCAGTTCTGCCTTTTCCAGGAATAGCGGTACTCGCGCTCCTGGCCTTCGTTCGCAAACCAGTTGGCACGCTCCCAGCCGGCGACTTCGCCGAAAACGGCGCCGCGCGCCTTCAGGTGTTCGTGCAGTGGCGAGCGGCGGACGCCGCGGGCGGTCGCCATCTGGCGGTAGGGGAAGTGGTCGGCATAGAGCAGCCCGAGCGTTTCCGAGACGCGATCCTTGAGATAGGCGCGGTTCTTCTGGAACGGCTGCGCCCGGCGGATATCCACCTCCCAGAGATCGAAGGGCGGCTCGCCATCGTTCATCCACTCAGCCAGCGCCATGCCGGCGCCGCCTGACGAAACGATGCCGATCGAGTTGTAGCCGGCCGCCACCCAGTAGCCCTTCACCTCCGGCGCCTCGCCGAGATAGTAGCGGTCGTCGGGGGTGAAGCTTTCGGGGCCGTTGAAGAAGGTATGAATGCCGGCCGTCTCCAGCATCGGCATGCGGTTGACCGCCATTTCAAGAATGGGCGCGAAGTGGTCGAAATCGTCCGGCAGCTGGTCGAAGCAGAAATCCTCGCGGATGCCGTCCATGCCCCAGGGCTTGGCCTTGAGCTCGAAGGCGCCGATCAGCATCTTGCCGGCATCTTCCTTGTAATAGGTGCATTCGTCCGGCACGCGCAGCACCGGCAGGCGCTTCAGCTCCGGGATCGCCTCGGTGACGATGTAGAAATGCTCGCAGGCGTGCAACGGCACGGTAACGCCCGATTGCCGCGCAAACTCCCTGCCCCACATGCCGGCGCAGTTGACGACATGGTCGGTCTCGATCGTGTAGGTCTCGCCGTTCTGCTCGCAGGTGACGCCGGTCACCCGGCCGTCCTTCTTCAGCACAGACGTGACCTTGACGCCTTCGATGATCGTTGCGCCGTTCTGGCGCGCGCCCTTGGCAAGCGCCATGGCGATGTTGGCCGGATCGCACTGGCCGTCGAGCGGCAGGTGCACGGCCGCCTTCACATCCGCGGTGTTGAGGTGCGGATACATCGCCTTCACTTCATCCGGCGTGATCTCGCGGACGTCGACATTGAAGGCGCGCGCCAGCGAGGCCTGGCGATAGATTTCCTCCTTGCGCTCCTCCGTCAGCGCCACCGTGATCGAGCCGTTCTGGCGCATGCCGGTGGAAATACCGGTTTCAGCTTCGAGCTTGACGTAGAGGTCGGCCGAATATTTCGCGAGCCGCGTCATGTTCTGCGAGGCGCGGAGCTGGCCGATCAGGCCCGCCGCATGCCAGGTGGTACCGGAGGTCAGCTGCTTGCGTTCGAGTAGCACCACGTCGGTCCAGCCGAGCTTGGCGAGGTGATAGGCGACCGAACAGCCGGAGACGCCGCCGCCGATGATGACCGCACGGGCTTTCGAGGGAATGGGCTTCGTCATGCGCGCAGTCTTTCATTGGAGGGATCCCAGAGCGGCTGGTCCGCCTCGACGGTCGCCTTGAAGCGGTCGCCGAAGATCTCGACCTCGATTTCCTTTCCGGGCACCGCGAGATCGGCCCTGAGCATGCCGAGCGCGATCGACCTGCCGACGCGGTGGCCCCAATTGCCCGAGGTGGTTTCGCCGACCACCTCTCCGCCCGACCAGAGCGTCGACATGTAGGGCGCGTCGCAGCCGTCGGCGGCGACCGTCAGGGTGACGAAGCGCTTGGAAACGCCCTGCTGTTTCTCCCGTTCCAGCGCCGCCTTGCCCTTGAAGGCCGGCTTGCTCCAGTCGACGAAACGTTCGAGCCCACCCTGCAGGATGGTGTAGTCGGTCGAAAGATCGCCCTTCCAGGCGCGATAGCCCTTCTCGATGCGCAGGCTGTCGAGCGCCTCCATGCCGAAGGGTTTCAGCCCATGCTTCTCTCCGGCCGCCCAGACGGCGTCGAAGATCGTGGCGGTATCCTCCACCTTGGTGTGGATTTCCCAGCCGAGTTCACCGGCAAAGGAGACGCGCACGAGCTGGCAATAGCGTCCGGCGATTTGTGTCGTCTGGTGCGTCAGCCAGCCCTTGGTTAGGTCGGCCTCGCTGACGTCGGCAAGGATCGCGCGCGACCTCGGCCCCGTCAGGATCTGGCAGGAGAAGGACCTGGTCACGTCGTCGATGGTGAAGGCGGCATTAGCCGGGCGGTGCTTCGTCAGCCATTCGAAATCGTGCCACTGCGCCGTCGCAGCTGTGATCAGGAAGAAGAAGTCCTCGTCGATCATCATCACCGACATCTCGGTGACGATGCGGCCCTTGTCGTCGGAAAAATAGGCAAGGCCGATGCGGCCGGGCTTCGGCACGCGCCCGGTGATGAGTCCGGACAGCCACTGCGTCGCCCCCTCGCCTTTCACCCGGAAGCGCGAGAAGCCCGGCAGGTCGAGGATGCCGGCGGCATCGCGAACGGCGATGCATTCCTCCTCGATGCGCTTCGCCCATGGCCCCTCGCGGCCCCAGGTTTGGGTTGCTTCTTCAGAAGTGTCGTCGCCCGGCTTGGCGTACCACATGGCGCGCTCCCACCCGTTATAGGGCTTGAACTGCGCGCCGAGGGCCGCGATCCGGTCATGGATCGGCGACAGCTTCCTGTCGCGGCCGGCCGGCCAGTAGTGCTTCGAAAAATGCATCGCATATTCGTGGCCGTAGATCTCCATGCCCTTGGCGATGCAATAGTCCTGGTCGGTATAGTCGGTGTAGCGGCGCGGGTCGCAGGACCACATGTCCCACTCGGTCTGGCCCTCGGTGATCCATTCGGCGAGCACCTTGCCGGCACCACCCGCCTGGCAGATGCCGAAGGTGAAGACGCAGGCCTCGAAGGCATTCGGCACGCCCGGCATCGGGCCGATCAGCGGGTTGCCGTCAGGCGCATAGGGGATCGGGCCGTTGATGATGCGCGACAGCCCGGCGGTGCCCAGGATCGGCACCCGCTCCACCGCATCGTTCAGGTACCATTCCAGCCGGTCGAGATCGTCGGGGAAGAGCTGGAACGAAAAGTCTTCCGGCATCGGATCGTCAGGCGTTACCCAATGGGCGCGGCAGTTGCGCTCGTACGGCCCGAGGTTCATGCCGTTCTTTTCCTGGCGGAGATAGTAGGAGCTGTCGACGTCACGAAGCAGCGGCAGCTTGTGGCCGGCCTCCTTCGACCAGGCGGCAAGCTCCGGGATCTCGTCAAACAGGATGTACTGATGGCTCATCACCATCATCGGCACGTCGCGGCCGAACATCTTGCCGACCTCGCGGGCGTAGTAGCCGGCGGCATTGACCACATATTCGCAGCGGATCTCGCCCTGCGGCGTCGAAATCACCCATTCATCGTTTTCGCGGCGCGCGCCCGTGACCGGACAGAAGCGGATGACCTTGGCGCCCATGTCGCGCGCGCCCTTGGCCAGCGCCTGGGTCAGCTGCGCCGGGTCGATGTCGCCGTCATAGGGATCATAGAGCGCGCCGGTCAGTTCGTGGGTTTCGAGGAAGGGATAGCGGGCGCGCATCTCGTCGGGCGACAGGATATCGAGATCCATGCCCTGGTAGCGCCCCATGCCGACCACGCGCTTGAATTCCTGCAGCCGCTCCTTCGAATGGCCGAGCCGGATCGAGCCGGTGACGTGGTAGTTCATCGGGTAGTCCACGAGCGCCCCGAGATCGCGATAGAGAGACGCCGAATAGCGCTGCATGTTCATGATCGACCAGGAGGACGAAAAGGTCGGCACGTTGCCGGCCGCATGCCAGGTCGAGCCCGCCGTCAGCTCGTTCTTTTCCAGAAGCACGCAATCGGTCCAGCCCGCCTTGGCAAGATGGTAGAGCGAGGAAGCGCCGATCGCTCCCCCACCGATGATCACCACGCGTGCGTGAGACGGCAAATTCGACATCAACTGTTCCCTCGTTTTGGCGGAATTCTTGCCGGGGAAGCAGGGCGTCATCAAGCGACGGAAACAGGCTTTATTGATCGATGAATTCGATTAGATTGGAGCGATCGTAGCGGGAGAGCACGGCATGCAGGTGGAGCTGATCGAAACCTTTCTCGACCTGATGGAAAGCCGCTCCTTCAACCGCACCGCCGAGCGGCTGAACATCACACAGTCGACCGTCTCGCACCGGGTGAAGGCGCTGGAAGCACAGTTCAACCGCAAGCTCTTCACCCGCAACAAGGGCGGCACGGTGCCGACGGCCGCTGGCCTGCGCTTCCTCGATTACGCAAAAGCGCTGCAGAACCAATGGCATGAGGCGACGCGTGCGGTCACAAGCGCTGGTGCGCTGGAGCGCTCGATGCGGCTTGGCGTCCAGCATGATCTGGCAGAGGCTTTCGCCGGCGAATGGATGGCGGCGATCCGGCAGGACTTGCCTTCAACCGAGGTTTACATGGAGGCCGATTACTCCAACCAGATGAACCGCGATCTCGGCGCCGGCGACCTCGATCTCGCGATCCTCTACACGCCCCATTATCTGCCCGATCTCTATTATGAACGGATCGGCGATCTGCATTACGTGCTGGTCAGTACCGAGGTTCGTGAACTGGCCGAAGTGCGCTCGGAGAGCTATATCCGCTCGAGCTATTCGCCGACCTTCGACCGCGCCCACCGGCTGGCTTTGCCGCATCTCTCGGCGGCCCTTCTCTCGGCCGGCCAGAACATGGCGATCACCCGGCTGCTCGCGGTGCTCGGCGGTGCCGCCTATGTGACCGCGGCAACGGCGGAGCGGCTATCGGCGCTAGGATCTGCGCAGCGCGTACTGGATGCGCCGGTAATCCCGCAAACCGTCTATGCCGCAACCAGTCTTCGCACCCGCCATGCGCACCAGCACCGCAAGATCATTGCTGCCATGGGGGCGTTGCTTTCGACGCTTCCGATGCCCCCTGAGGCTTAAAGCAATTCCAGGAAAAGTATGAAGAAGCATTTCTATGGGAATCGGGTCCCTAGTATTTGCTTAACCGAACTTCTGAAGACTTTGCTAGCGAATGGGCAATATCAACCCGGCGAAAGAAATCACGTTGGGGTTGAAAATGAATGATATTCTTATTCCGCGGACCGTTATCGATGTGGTCGCAGGATTCGCAACTTTGGGCGGGATCGTTCTCGGTTTCGATACTATCGCTCTGGCCATCAGGGACAACGGATCCGTACCATGGGCCGTTTTCGGTCTGGTAGTAGCATGCACTAGTGGCTTGAGCCTCTATGTGAATCTCGTTACGTTCTTCGGTGACTGGAAGACTGCAAAGGCTCGCCGAATGGTTGGTGGCCTCACGTGTCTGGCAATTTTCCTTCTGTTCGCAGCAACAATTCCATTCTTTAGGTACTGAATACGGAAGAGGTTTCCTGCCTTCCCAGTTCCAAAGGGAGGCTGAACGTTACACCATCACCCGCGGCCATCTAACTAGTAGCGGCCCTTGAGCAGCGCCTTCAGCCGCTCCGCATCCGCCTCGGTCACCCCGGGCGGCGCCACCACCTGCATCCAGGCGTCAATATAGTGCTCCGGTGCATAGACATGGCCGTAGCCGATCGGCGAGGTCGTCGCGAGCGCCATGTCGGCGAGCAACTGGAACATGGTGACAACCGGGAACCAGCGGAGCGCCGGCGAGACGTCGGCCCCGCGCGGCGCCTTCATCCAGTCCGGCTCCCGGTAGAAGGAATAGGGATCGAAGAAGGTGATCGGGTCGCTGGCATATTGCAGATAGACGATGCGCACATTGCCCCACGTCGCCCCCGGAATCTTGAGCGCATTTTCCTGGTTGGTGAAGCGGATCACCGAGCCGTCGCGATAAAGCGGCCGCCATTCGGGCGAGCCCGGATTGCGGTTGCCGGTGATCTGCAGCCAGGTCCTGGTCGGGAACGGCGAGCCGACCCAGAGCGCACCCTGGAAGGGATCGCTGATGATATCGAAGGGATCGACAGAGCCTTGCGAGTTCATCGAGCCGAGACTGAGGCCGTAGAGATAGAGCCTCGGCCGCCTGTCCTTCGGCAGCGTCGTCCAGTAGCCGTAGACGGCATCAAACAGCGCATCGGCCGTCTCGGCGCCATATTCGGGCTCGACCAGCAGCGACAGCCAACTGGTGAGGTAGGAATACTGCACCGCGACGCTCGCGACATCGCCCTTCAACAGATATTCGAGCGAATCGAGGCCCGGCGGATCGATCCAGCCGGTGCCGGTCGGCACCACGATCAGAAGATTCGTGCGCTCGAAACCACCGACGCGCTTCAGCTCTTCCAGCGCCAGCTTTGCCCGGTCCTTGGCGGTGTCGGCCGAATTGAGCCCGGCATAGACACGCAAGGGCTCCTTTGCCTCAGTCCCGAAGAAGCCGCCGATATCCTTCGCCGGCGGCCCGGAGGCGATGAACTGGCGGCCCTGGCGACCGAGTTCGTCCCAGGTCATCAGCGACGCGCTGCTGCCGGTCTTCAACGGATCGGTCGGCGGCGCGACATCCGGATCGATCAAGGCGTCGAGCCGCTGGAACGAGCTGTCGGCCGCATGCAGCGCGAAGCGGAAGATGACGCCGTCAACGGCGGACCAGAACAGCGCAACGGCGGCAACGACGGCTGCGACCTTCGCCAGCGGCCGTGTCAGCACATGCTCGAAGCGCCGGGTGAGAAAGCGGAAGGTCAAGCGGAACAGGCGCGAAATGAGCACGATGGCGACAAACACAAGCGCCGCAATCAGCCCGAGTTTGAACGGCTCGGCGCTTTCGACCGGGTCGAGCCCCATGATCTGCCGCACCGTGTTCTGCCAGTAGGCGGTGCGCCAGAGGAAGGCGAGCGCAACCGCGGTGCAGCCGAGCGCCGCCAGCACCTTGACCGTGAGGCCTGTACGTCCGCGGATCTCCGGCAGATCGAGCAGCGACCAAAGCCAGCGCAACAGCACGCCGATCGCATAGCCGGCGGAAAGCGACAGGCCCGAAATCACCGCCTGCACCACATAGGGCCGCGGGATGAGGCTCGGCGTCAGCGACATGGCAAAGAAGAAGACGCCGACGATAAGCCCCGTGGTCGAAAACGATGCCAGCAGGCCAGAGAGAAAACGCGGCACCGGCAACCTCGACAGCGGCGTCTGTTGAAGATGGTCCATGGCGTCGGGTCCCCACTGATGCTGGTACGGTCACCGGAACGACTGCGGGCTGTTCCGACGGCGGCAATGTCGCTTCCCCGGCGTGTCCAGTCAATCGCCACAACCGCAGGACACCCTGACGCGAACCGGTCGACGTGCACTTCGGCCTCTAAACCCGGGTGACCTCGACCGGCGTCTTCATGATGATTTCGCGGTGCGGGAACGGGATCGAGATACCCGCCGCCTTGAACGCATCCCACAACGCCATCAGGACCTGGCCGCGAATGTTGGTCAGCCCGTTGCCCGGATCGGAGATCCAGAACCGCAGCTTGAAATCGAGCGAAGAAGCGCCGAATCCCGTCATCCAGCAGACCGGCTCTGCGTAGCTGCTCGCCACTCGCGGAAGCGACGTGGCGGTCGCGATGGCGATGCGCGCAACCTCGTGCGGATCGCTGTCGTAGGAGGTTCCGAAATCGACCTCGATGCGGACGAAGTCGCTGGAGAACGACCAGTTGACCACCTGCTGCGAAATGAAATCCTCGTTCGGGATGAGGTATTCCTTGCCGTCCCTCGTTATCACCGAGACGAAGCGGGAGCGCAGGTCGCGCACGGAGCCGAAGGTATCGCCGAGCGTGATCGTGTCGCCCGGCTTGATCGACTTGTCGAGCAGGATGATGATGCCGGAGATGAAGTTGGAGACCACTTTCTGCAAGCCGAAACCAATACCGACGCCGACTGCGCCCGAAAAGACCGTGAGCGCCGTCAGGTCGATGCCGGTTGCCGAAAGCGCGATTGCGCCGGCAAAGCCGATCAGCGCGATCTTGACCAGCTTGCTGATCAGCACCTTGAAGGAGGGTGTCAGATCGGCTGATCGCTGGATCCAGTGCGACGAGACGTTGCCGATCAAAACGGCAAGCCAGATCAGCGCCGACGAAAGCACGATCGCCTTCAGGACGAGCAGCAGCGACAGGCGAGCCGCGCCAAGATTGACGGCAACGCCATCGAGTGTCGTCAGGATCACCCGATCGAGCCCGACGGCATAGAGTGCAAAATAGATCCAGCCGGTGACGGCGGTGACCCGTGCCAGCATCTGGTTGCGGATGATGCGCGTGAGCACCGAGATGACGAACCACGCAGCCGTCAGCGTCAGCGCCGGTGCCACCAGCCAGCGATAGGACGGCCAGCCAAAGCGCAGGATCATGCCATCGGCGATCCAGAGCCAGACGATCAGAAAGAGCCAGCGCAGCCGCCGCATGAAGGCGATGATGACCCGCAAGAGATCCGGATTGCCCTTGATCAGGCGGGCGCGGGCCTCGACCCGCGGCTCTATGCGCTTCGCCAGCGCGCCGCAGACCAGGTAGCCGGCAACGATGATGGCGAGCTGATAATAGGTCCACTCGTTCAAAAGGGCCGTCCGCAACCAGGAGACGGCGGCGTCGGACGCCTGTGCGAAATCCATCGTCTCTCTCCGAGAGATCGAGGCGTCCGACCGAGCGTTTGGGGACGCCCTCATCCCTTGAATCTAGGGCATCCTTGATGGTTTCAAAGCCGGATCGAAGATTATCGAACGGCGTCAGAGGTTTATGGAAGGCTTGTCACTAGACCCGCCGCTCCTTGATGGTGTTCATGACGAAGCTCGTCTCGATCGAGGCGACGCATTTGAGCCGCGCGATCTTTTCCTTGATGAAGCGCTCGTACTGTTCGAGCCCGGCGCTCATGACCTTCAGCACATAGTCGCGCGAGCCGGTCACGAGGTGGCATTCGAGCACCTCGTCCCAGCCGCGCACCGCCTCCTCGAACATCACGATCTCGTCTTCGTGCTGGCGGCTGAGCGTGACGGTCGCAATCGCCGTCATCGTCCAGCCGTCGATCGAGGGGTCGACCAGCGCCGTGTAGCCGCGGATGACGCCGGTCTCCTCCAGCCGCCGCAGCCGGCGCAGACAGGGAGAGGCCGACAGCCCCACCCGCTCGGCAAGTTCGTTGTTGGTGAGGCGCGCGTCGGCCACCAGTTCCTTCAAAATTCTGCGATCCGTCTCGTCGGCAATTTTCTGCGCCATATCTTTTCAATCCAGCCAAATCTTTGCGCAACTCAAGGCGATCCGGCGGGAAATAGCAAGGATCGGTCCAAGCATCTGATATAATTTGCCTGTCAGTCCGAGTCCGCTTCGCTTGAGGAGACAAGCCATGACCGCACCGCATCCCTCCAAAACCCATATCGGAAACCACAAGCTGCATCCCGAAACACAGATGCTGAACTATGGCTACGATCCGGAACTGTCGGAGGGCGCGGTCAAACCACCAGTCTTCCTGACCTCCACCTTCGTCTTCCGCTCCGCCGAAGAGGGCCGCGACTTCTTCGATTTCGTTTCCGGCCGGAAGGAACCGCCGGCAGGTGTCGGCGCCGGCCTCGTCTATTCGCGCTTCAACCACCCGAACAGCGAGATCGTCGAGGACCGCCTCGCCGTCTATGAGCGCACGGAAAGCTGCGCGCTGTTTTCCTCCGGCATGTCGGCCATCGCCACGACGCTGCTTGCCTTCGTCAAGCCGGGTGATGCGGTGCTGCACAGCCAGCCGCTCTATGGCGGCACCGAGACGCTGCTTGCCCGCACCTTCCTCAATCTCGGCGTCGCCGCCGTCGGCTTTGCCGATGGCGTCAACGAAGCGGCCGTCAGCGCCGCCGCAGAAGAGGCGATGGCCAAGGGCCGGGTCTCGGTGATCCTGATCGAGACGCCGGCGAACCCGACCAACAGCCTCGTCGACGTCGCCATGATCCGCCGCGTTGCCGATGCGATCGGCAGGAAACAGGGACACACGCCGATCGTTGCCTGTGACAACACGCTGCTTGGGCCGGTCTTCCAGCGGCCGATCGAAAACGGCGCCGACATCTCGCTCTATTCGCTGACCAAATATGTCGGTGGTCACTCCGACCTGATCGCCGGCGCCGCGCTCGGCTCCAAGGCGGTGATGAAGCAGGTAAAGGCGCTACGCGGTGCGATCGGCACGCAGCTCGATCCGCATTCCTGCTGGATGCTCGGCCGTTCGCTCGAAACGCTGGCGGTGCGCATGCAGAAGGCCGACGACAATGCCCGCATCGTCGCCGAATTCCTGCGCGACCACCCGAAGGTCGAGCGTATCCACTACCTGCCCTTCCACGGCGAGGACACGCCGGTCGGCCGCACCTTCAAGGCGCAGTGCACCGGCGCCGGCTCGACCTTCTCCTTCGACATCGCGGGCGGCCAGGAGGCGGCCTTCCGCTTCCTCAATGCGCTGCAGATCTTCAAGCTCGCCG
Source organism: Ensifer adhaerens (assembly GCF_002007205.1). Taxonomy (GTDB): domain Bacteria; phylum Pseudomonadota; class Alphaproteobacteria; order Rhizobiales; family Rhizobiaceae; genus Ensifer; species Ensifer adhaerens_D. The sequence goes on along the minus strand of NZ_LAZS01000005.1, from coordinate 29,321 downwards.
TCAGCCTCGGCGGCACGGAATCGCTCGCCAGCCACCCGGCGGCGATGACCCATTCCGGCGTACCGATCGAGGTGCGCCACCGCATCGGCGTGCTGGAATCGACCATCCGCCTGTCGATCGGTATCGAGCATCCCGACGACCTCGTGGCCGATCTTTCAAACGCGCTGTCGCTCGCCTGATGCAAGAGGCCGCCGGTCCAGCCGGCGGCATCCTTCGCGAGTTTGCAAGGACGCAATTCCGGACGGAAAACCGCTGCGCACCTTTCCTGGAATTGCTTAGCTTGAAGTGGCGCATTCCGGACGGAGAACCGCTTCGCACTTTTCCTGGAATTGCTCAGCTTGAGGTGGCGCATTCCGGACGGAAAACCGCTGCGCACTTTTCCTGGAATTGCTCAATGCGCCAGAATGTTGACGATATTGCCGAACGGGTCGCGCATGTAGAAACGGCGCACGCCCCAGGGTTCGTTGGTGATGTCGTAGACGATCTCGACACCGGCGGCCTTGGCTCGCTGATAGGCCCGGTCGACATCGTCCACCTCGATCGAAAGCACCGGCACCGGCGTATCGTTGCCGCCCTCGCTGGCGATGCTCACCTGTGGCATCGCGGCCTTGCCCTCGGCGGCAAAGGTCAGGATCCAGCCGTGATCCATCACCACGTCGAGTTCCAGCAGGTCGCCGTAGAAGGCGCGCGCCACTGGCGGGTCCGGGGCGTAGAGGTTTGAGACGATACGCTTGACTGTCATGGATTTCCTCCTCCGGTGAGCCGCAACGCGGCCACACCGGCGCTCAATGGTTGTTCGGCTCCTGGCACTGCATCCTATACTGCCTGCCGATGGCAGCCGTTTGAAGCGGAAGTTGCAGCGCGTCAGGATGTCCCCTTTCCGTTGGCGCCGGCAAGCGCCACCCGCACAAGCGTCGCCGCAGCCCTGCCCGCCACCTCCATGTAGCTTGGATCCCGGTGCAGCAGCACGACCGCGAAACTGCCGTCGAGCAGCAGCAGGATCTGCTTTGCCAGCATGGCCGGCTCGGCGACACCGGCTTCGGTAAAGGTCTCGGCAATCCAGGCCTCGAACTTCTTCTTGTGGGCGGCACCGATGCGGATCGCCGGATGACCGGGCATGTTGGCAAGCTCGGCGGAGGTGCGCAGGAAGCCACAGCCCTTCCATTTCGGATGGCGCGCCGCCCGCGCCAGGTTGACGAAGATCGCCTCGATCTTGTCGGCAGTGTCCCCGTCGCCCGCGTCGAACCACTTGCGGAAGAGTTTCAGATTGGGCTGGTCGCGGCCTTCGAGATAGGCGGCGATCAGCTCGTCCTTGCTGTCGAAATGATAGTAGAGCGTGCGTTTTGTCACGCCCGCGGCTTCCGCCACCGCATCGACGCTGACTGCGCGGATGCCCTCGGCATAAAACAGCTTTTCCGCCGCTGCGACGATCAGTTCCCGGGTCGATTTCTCTGCTTTCGCCATCTCTCATGTATACCGACTAGTGAATATACATGGCATCTTCCCTCACCTAGCCTCTCCCCGTCAACACCTGCCGGAGAGCAACCATGTCGAACACCGTGCTGATGCAGATTTCCGAGGGCATCGCCCTCCTCACTCTCAACCGCCCAGAGAAACTCAACGCGCTGAACTACGAGCTAATCGATCGGCTCATGAGCCTTCTCGACCAGATCGAAGTGAACAACGCCGTCGGCGCGGTGATCATCACCGGTGCGGGGACACGCGCCTTTTCCGCCGGCGGCGATATCCACGAGTTCTCGGAAAGCGTGGCCGAGGGCGTAAACCCGGCCGTGCGCGATTTCGTCCGTCGCGGCCAGGGCCTGACGGCGCGGCTCGAAGCCTTTCCGAAGCCCGTCATCGCCGCTGTCAACGGGATTGCCTATGGCGGCGGCTGCGAGATCATCGAGGCGGTGCATCTGGCGATTGCCAGCGACAGGGCGCGCTTTGCCAGGCCCGAGATCAAGCTCGGCATGCCGCCGACCTTCGGCGGCACCCAGCGCCTGCCGCGGCTTGCCGGCCGCAAGCGCGCACTCGAACTGCTTCTGACGGGCGAGGATTTCTTGGCCGATCGCGCAAGGGAAATGGGCCTCGTCAACGACGTCGTTCCCCACGAAGACTTGATTCCCGCCGCCGGCGACCTCGCCAGACGCATCATGGCCTACTCCCCGCTTGCGGTCCGCGCCATCATCACCGCCGTCACCCGCGGCCTCAACATGTCGATATCAGAGGGGCTGCTGGTCGAAAGCGAACAGTTTGCCCAGATGGTGCCGACCGACGATCTTGCCGATGCGCTTGCCGCCTGGAAGGGACGGCGCATCCACGACGACCCACCGGGGCCTGGTCTCCTTTCGCGATACTTTTAAATTCAACCGAACGGTTGACAATTAGGTCGATCGAGACGATATTCAACAACATGGTTGAATATCAGAACACACATCTCGATGCCGTGTTCCACGCGCTTTCGGATCCGACGCGCCGCGCCATGCTCCAGAACCTTTCGCAAGGCGAAAGGCTGGTCGGCGAGCTTGCGGCGCCGTTCTCGATCTCGCTGGCCGCGGCATCGAAGCACATCAAGGTGCTGGAAGGAGCAGGTCTGGTGCGCCGCGAAGTAAAAGGTCGCACGCATGTGTGCCGGCTCGATGCTGCGCCGATGCATGCGGGCATGGAGTGGATGCGCCACTACGAAGCCTTCTGGCGCACGCGCATCGACGCACTCGAGGCGCTGCTTCTCGCCGAAGACGCCACTATCCAAACTGATCCGGAGGAAAAGCCATGACAACTCATGCGACAGCCTTTGCCAGCGCCGACTATGGCCGCGTCACCGCACCGGATGCGGTACGCATCGAGCGCCTGCTTCCCGGCCCGATCGAGCGGGTCTGGTCCTATCTGACGGAGGAAAGCAAGCGCCGGCTCTGGATGGCGTCCGGAACGATCGGATCGAAGGAAGGGGCCGAGGTCGAGCACGTCTTCCGCCATTCGGAACTGACGACGGACGATGATCGACCACCACAGAAATACGCCGAGCACGCCGGCGAGGTGCGCAATTACGGTCACGTGCTCGCCTGGGAACCGCCACATCTGCTTGCCTATACCTGGAACGAGGAAACCGGCACGCCATCGGAGGTCCGCTTCGAGCTCAGCCCCCGCGGCGACAAGGTCCTGCTCGTCGTCACCCATAAACGCATCGCCGACCGTGCCATCATGACCAGCTTCTCTGCCGGCTGGCATGTGCACCTCGATATTTTGCGCGCTCTGCTCGAAGGCGAAAAGCCGGCGGCCTTCTGGAGCAAGTTTACCAACCTTGAAGCGCAATATGACGCGCGGATTCCGAAGCCTTGACTGCCGGATAGGCTAAAAAGCTTGAGACGCATGAAGGCGCCGGCAAGGATCAACTTGCCGGCGCCTTTCGTCAGGTGCGGGCAAAGCCGAGAATGAAGAGTGCCAGCGCACCGATCGATGCGAAGGTGCGCACGTGGTTCCACCAGACCCAGTCGGTCAGATAACGTTGCTGCCAGAGGTCGGTTGCGGCCTGCCCGGGGGCTGCCGCGGCCAGTGCATCGTTCATCGGCACGTTGAAGATAATCGTCACCAGGAGGACGCCGACGACATAGGCGATGCCGCCAGCGGCAAGCCACCACCGGCCCTCGCCGCCCGAGACGAAGGCGACGACGATCAGCGCCAGGCCGAGCAGCGCCGTGCCCATGAAGGCGCTGAGGAAGATCGGGTTCTGGATGACGACATTGATGGCGTTCATCGCGGCGATCCCCTGCTCAGGCGGCAGCCGCGACAGGGCCTGCATGATGCAGACCGAGAAGATGAAGAACAGCCCGGCCATCAGGCCGGAACCGATCGCGGCGGCAAACGCCAAAGCGGGGATCAGCGGGATCATGCGGCAATACTCCAGACACCTGACGCAGCGGTTCCCCGGGCGTAGTCCGCAAAGTCGCGCGGAGGCCGCCCAAGCACGCGCTCAACATCGGACGTCAGACTTGAGTTGCGTCCGTCGAGCACCGAGGTGAAGAGATAGCGGATGAGTTCGACATAGTCATCCGGCACACCGTCCGCCTTGAGTTGCGCCGCAAAGTCGGCAACCGGGACGGCCTGGTAGGAGATCGGGCGGTTGGCCGCCGCGGCGATCTCGGCTACGGCCTCGGCAAAGGTCATCAGCCGCGGGCCGGTCAGCGAATAGACCTTGCCGACATGGCGGTCGTCGAGGAGAGCTTCAACCGCAACCTCGGCAATGTCGTCACAGCTGACGAACGGCTCGGTGACCTCGTCCACGGGCAGGAAGACCGAACCGCTCGTGACACCCTCGGCCAGGAAACCTTCGTCGAAATTCTCGAAGAACCAGCTGCCCCGAATGATCGTCCAGTCGGCGCCCGAGGCCTGCAATTCGCGCTCGGCCGCTTCCGCCTCGTCCTCGCCGCGCCCCGACAGAAGCACCAGCCGCTTGATGCCGGCGCCAACGGCAAGGCTCGAGAACTTGCGGATGACCTCGACGGAACCCGGCACCGCCAGATCGGGCTGATAGCAGACGTAGATGCGATCGACATTTTCGAGCACCGGCGCCCAGGTCGTCTCGTCCGTCCAGTCGAAGGAAGGCGATGCCGAGCGGGCGCCGATGCGCACCGCAACACCCCGCTCCTGAAGGCGCTCGGCCACCCGCCGCCCCGTCTTGCCGGTACCACCCAAAACCAGTGTGACTTTCTGAGACATCGTTTCCTCCTGAGGTTCCATCAATAAACATGAGCATCGCTCACATTTGCAAATGTGATAAATCCTCGTATTTTAGGAGTCAAGTTAAAATGTGAGCACCCCTCATGATTCCATCTGCAAGTCCCGCCACTCTTCCCACCGACGACGAGACCGCGCTGCGCCGGACGCCGAGCCAGAAGCGCAGCCGCGAGCGCGTCGAGCAGATCCTCGCCTGCGCGACGGCGCTCATCCAGGAGAAGGGCAGCGACGCCATGCGCATGAGCGAAGTTGCTGAAAAGGCTGGGATTTCGATCGGCTCGCTGTATCAGTACTTCCCCGACAAGGCGGCGATCGTGCGCACGCTCGCCGAACGCTACAATGCGGTCTGCAACGAGTGCATCGCGGCTGAACTGGCCAAGGTCACGTCGATCGCCGAGCTGCGCGCCGCTTTCTCGCTGCTGTTCGACATCTACTACGACATGTTCCTGGCCGAACCGGTCATGCGCGACATCTGGTCGGCGATGCAGGCCGACAAGGCGCTGCGCGAGATCGACCTTGCGCAAAGCCGCGCCGGCGGAAAGCTTCTCGCCGATGTCTGGGCTCGACTTGTGCCCGACACGCCGCGCGAGGAGATCGACAGCGCCGCCTTCCTGATCATGCATCTCGGCGACTGCACCATGCGGCTCGCGGTCTCGGTCGACCGGGCCGAGGGCGACCAGATCGTCGAGGCCTATAAACGCATGACCATCAAGGATTTTGTCGCGGATGGGCCGCGCGGAGGCGCAGGCTCAATTGACAACTCCATGACACGATCCTAATCATCTGGGATCGATTGGTTCCCGGGACGCGAACGTGTTTCGGGAGTAAACGGGAACGTGACGGATGGACCCACTCTGGGCATTCAAATCACGGCCGACCCCGCGACTGTAGAGCGACGTCGATCCGCCGTTCCGGAGCGATCCGGAAGAAGCCACTGGCAAGACCGCGAGAGGGCGGCCGAACTGGGAAGGCGAGGCAGATCGAGGGCATCGAGCCCAACGCCGTGAGCCAGGAAACCTGCCACTCGATGCGGGCATAGGGCCCAACCGGGAATTTCCCGATGCCATCACGGAGGTTGTCATGGCTACGTCTACCATTTCGAGCACCCCGCTCTCCCTCAGCGATCGTCTGACCGCTGGCGTCATCGCGCTCTTCATCGGCGCATTCCTCGTCTTCGGCGCCGGCCTTGCCAACTCGGCGGTGCTGCACGACACGGCGCACGACACCCGCCACTCCTACGGCTTCCCCTGCCACTGACCGATGTTCGGAACGTGAACCACGTTCCGCATCGAAATATCTGCGGACCTGAACGCATCCGGCCCGAGCCGGATGTCGGCGCGCGTGCAATCCGGTTTTTCCGGCGCATGGGTGCCATCCGCAGGACAGGGAAAATGGGAAGGCGCAAGGACCACGCCGCAGCGCGTGGCTTTTGTCGTTATCGAGGGATTTCAAGATGATTGTCAGAACGCTTCTGGCCGCGATCGTGGCTGGATTGATTGCCGGTGTCTTCATGACCGGCGCCCAGGAACTCAGGGTTACGCCGCTGATCCTGCATGCGGAAGAATTCGAAGGCGAGGCTCCGGCACCAACCGAACAGCCCGCCGCCCAGCCGGGTGCTGCACAGCCGGCCGCGGAAAGTCACGACCAGCATTCGTCGCTCAAAGCCGTCTCGCCGCTCGGCGCTCTGCTCGACGCCCTGTCGCCGATCACGCCGGCCTATGCCCATGAGGGCGAGCACGAGGAAGGCGGCATCATGTTCGGCATGAGCCGCTTCTCCGGCACGCTGATGGCCAATCTGGTCACCGGCTCCGGCTTCGGCCTGCTCTTGGCCGGCGTCAGCCTGGTGATCGGCTATCCGATCACGCTCCGGAACGGCGCGCTCTGGGGCGCCTGCGGCTGGCTGGCAGTGCATATGCTGCCGGCAATCGGCCTGCCGCCGGAACTGCCGGGCTTCCCGGCTGCCGAACTCGGCGACCGCCAGACCTGGTGGCTGGTGACCGTGGCGCTTTCGGCCGTCGGTCTCTACCTCGTCGTGCTGCGTGAGGAGATCGTCTCCAAGGTTGCAGGCCTCGTGCTGATCGCAGCCCCCCATGTCTATGGCGCGCCGCAGCCGCTCGATATCACCAGCAACGTTCCGGCCGTCCTTGGCGCCGAATTTGCGGTTGCCGCACTCGCCACCACGCTTGCCTTCTGGATCGTGCTCGGCGTCGTCTCCGGCTTCATCAACGAGCGCTTCGTCAAGGCACAGTGATCACTGATCACAGATAGTCAGCAAAGCGACGGCGGGGTTCAGGTCCCGCCGTTTTGCATGAGATGCGCCGCCAGCCGCGCGCGGCGATCTTCCGGCTCCAGCAGCACGCAAGTATCGCAGAAGCTGCCGCCCTCGGTTCGGAAATAGAGACAGCAGCCGCAGCGTATGCGGTACTGGCGCGACAGTTGTTCGCCGCCTTGAGGATCGATTGCAACGATCTCCTCGTAACAAAGCTCGTCGGAATAGAGCCGCGACCCCGGCCGCTTGACGATCGCCAGCGCCTCGGCCATGCCGCGCGCCTCGTCGTCGATCGCGCGGCCGATTTCCAGGAACGCGCCGGCCAACGAATCCGCCGCCAGCCGCCACTGCGCTCCGGAGAAAAGTCCGGCCCGCTTCTTCAGGACCGCAATCACCGGCGCCAGATGGGCGATGAAAGCCTGTTCGAGGGCGCTGGCGCCGCCGCCGCCCCGGCGCTCCACCGCCACCGGCTGCAGACGAAAATGATAGCGCTTGGCCGCGACTTCCACGCCACGGTGAAGGCGTGTCCAGTCCTCGAAACGAATGCCGGCGACCTCAGTCCTGAGCCCCGCGCCGAGATGGAACGCGCCGAGGACCACGCTCAACTGGCGGCTATAGAAGGCGATCAGATGTGCCGCCCGGATCCGGTCGGTCATGCGGGCGCCGAAAAAATCCTGATAGGCGAGCCCCGCCTCAAGGCCAGCGCTGCCCGCAGCCCAGAAGTCGCCCGGCGGGCTGAAATCACTGGCCGCCGGCCCGAGCGAGACGGCAGCCTCGGGAAACTGGGTACGCAGATGGTCGGCGACGGCCAGCGCCTGCGGCGGAAACGCCGCCGCAATCTCCGTGGTCGGCCGGTGGTCGTTCAAGCGCATGCCGTCTCCGTCGCCCATTCTCATCCTCAGGTGCTGGATGCGGGCGGATACCCGCACGCGCCTTCCCCCTCCTGCAGCCAGCCACCGTCGAAGCCCGCCCGTTCAAGGCCGAGGCGGATCGCCGGCATGCTGCGCATCAGCGCCCAGGTAAGGCCGCTTCGCCAGTTCTCGATCATCATGACAACGAGGCCCTGGTCAAGACCGACGACCCGCGCATCGATCCAGCCCTCAGGTCCACCGCCGTCAAGGCTCGGGTTGAAGCCGCCGGGAAGACGCCCTTCGCTCAAAAGTCCCGGATAGCGCTCCGCCATATGCGCCAGCGCCGCCTGCGCCGCTTCCGGCTCGAACGGCAGGCAGGCAAGCGGCGCCCAGGGCACGAGCGTGCCGTCATCAAGGCCGTAGGGTGCGCCGCGGTTCACATAGCCGAAAAGCCGCTGCTGGCGCCCATCCGCAAGCCGCAGCCGGCCGCGCGGCGCATGGCAGGCGCTGAGGCCCCACAGGTGCTCGCCATATCCGGCGAAACGACCGGGATTTTTGCACGCGTGATCCCGCTGCAAGGCGATGGCGCGTCTGGTATTCTCGAAATAATCCGTCCCCCGCTCCCGCATCGGCCGATCGGAAAGCCCGCGCAGATCGAGCCAGGCCTGCGGGAAGAGGTGGATGAAGAGCGGCGCCGCATGAAGATGGTTTTGGCCCTCAACCGGGATCCAGTCATGGCCCTCGGCAAAGGCCGCGTAATGCTCCGGTTCGATCGCATGTTCGGGTGCGCCGAGCGCCAGCACGTAAAGCAGTAGCGCTTCGCTGTAGCCCCGCCAGCGATGTTTCAAAAAGCGCCCCGGCGGCCGCCAGCCCATCGTCAGCGTGTCGCCGCGATTGAGCGCCCAGTGCCAGTCGACCCGCGCATAGAGCCGATGGGCAAGCGCGCGGATCTCGCATTCGTCTGCATCTCTGCCGGAGAAGTAGGCAGAAGCGGTCAGACAGCCGGCGATCAGCAGCGCCGTATCGACGGTCGAAAGCTCGCTTTTCCAGGCGCGCTCGCCGGTCTGCAGATCGAGAAAGTGATAGTAAAAACCGCGATAGCCCGTCGCCTGCGGGTGGCGGGACTGCGGGCTTCGATCAAGGAAGCGCAACACCGCCAGCACCCGCCGGGCCGCATCGCTGCGCGTGAGCCAGCCGCGCTCGACGCCGACGGGATAGCAGGAAAGGCCGAAACCGGTCGCGGCGATGCTCGCCGGCGCACCCGGTAGTGCGGTATCGGCGATCAGTCCGGTGGCCGGATCCGAATGTTCGAGAAAGTATCCGAACGCCGCCCGCTGCAATCTATCGATCTGAAATCGCTCGGTATTTTCCGTCGGCTCTAGCATCCTGCCTTTCCTGGACATGCATCCGGTCGCACGCGGGCGTCAGTAAAATCACTCTTTGTTGAAGGCCAACTACACCCAAACGGTCGCCGAAAGCCAATCTTGTGTTACATTCTTCTAATCTGACCGCGCGCAATGACTGGTTGAAGCGATGTTGAGCGTGTTGGCGTTACTCCTTTCATTGAGTGGTGGCCCGAGCCCATCGACCGCCATGCCGACAGATGTCGACGTCGAACTGATCCTGGCAGTCGACATGTCCGGCTCGATGGATCTCGACGAGGCCCGCATCCAGCGGGCCGGCTATGTCGAGGCACTCCGACATCGCGACTTCCTTGATGCCGTCGAAAGCGGCCAGTTGGGCAAGATCGCCATCGGCTATTTCGAATGGGCGGGAACAGTGAACGAGTCCTCCGTTGTCGCCTGGACGGTCATCGACAATGCCGCCGATGCCGATGCCTTTGCCAAGCTGATCGAGGCGCGACCGGTTGGCACGCGCCGCGGCACCTCGATTTCCAACGCCATCACCTATGGCACGGCGCTGATCGATTCCAATGCGTTTTCGGGCATGCGCCGGGTGATCGATGTCTCCGGTGACGGCCCCAACAATATCGGCCCGCCGGTGCTTCCGGCCCGCGAGACGGCGATCGCACGCGGCATCACCATCAACGGGCTTGCCATCCTCATCCGCCCGTCGGTCTCGACCGGTCCGCTCGACCAGTATTATGCCGAATGCGTCATCGGCGGCCCCGGCTCCTTCGTGCTGCCGGTGCACGAACCCGAAGATTTTTCCATCGCGATCCGCCAGAAACTGGTGCTTGAGGTCAGCGGCCTGCCGCCGCCACCGACCGTGCGCTACGTCGATGCCTTCCCGGCACCCGATTGCCTGATCGGCGAGAAACTTCGGCCGGGTTTCCTCGACCGCGTCTATCCGGAACTCGACAAGTAGGCGTGTCTCTACCAGACGATGCCGCGCAACCTTTGCGCGTCAGATTGTCGTTTCCCTTCGCATCGTCCGACGATAAGATGGCGCGTTGCTTCGCGGATCGATTCATGTCCCTGACCACCACGCCCCATCCGGCCGACTTGGCCACCGACCCGACCACCGACACGGGCAGCCAGCATATCCGCGATACGCTGCGCGATGCGATCGTCGAGCGGCGACTTGCGCCCGGCACCAAGCTTTCGGAAAGCGACGTCGGTGAACTCTTCAATGTCAGCCGCACGCTGGTGCGCGCCGCCCTGCAGGCGCTGTCCTACGAGGGCCTCGTCAATGTCGAGAAGAACCGCGGCGCCTTCGTCGCCCACCCCTCGATCGACGAGGCACGCCAGATTTTTGCCACCCGGCGGCTGATCGAGCCCGGCGTCGTGCGGGCTGCAGCGACCAGGATCGGCACGGCCGAGCTTGCCGAGCTCCGCCGCATGCTGGCCGCCGAGCGGCAACTGACCGAACAGCGCGGGCAACCCGCCCGCCGCGCCGAGATCAAGGCGTCGGGCGATTTCCACCTGGCGCTTGCCGATCTCTCCGGCAATACGATCCTGCGCCGTTTCATGGACGAACTCGTCGCTCGCTCGTCGCTGGTGATCGCGCTTTACGGACAATCGACCGTTTCGAGTTGCGGCCACAGCGAACACGACGAGATCGTCAACGCGATCGAGCGCGGCGACGTCGATACGGCCGCGCGATTGATGGTGCACCATATCGACCACATCGAAGCCGACCTCGACCTGCGCACCCACAAGTCGACCGACCTCAAGGCGGCACTGGAACTTTAAGCCGCCTGCGCCTCAGTGCTCCTGGTAGGCGGCGACGACCGCCGCCGGGCCGCCCGTCGGACGAATCTCGATAATCTCGGCGGGCTTCACCTGCAATGTTTCGCTTCTGCGACCATCGGCAAAGGCGAGCACCAGTGAATTGCCCTCTGAAAGTTGCACCGTGATCTCGTCGGTTTGCGAGTTCTTGAAGCGGATGATCGCCTTGTTGTCGGTGAAGGTAACCTCCGTGTTTTCGGCGGTTATTCCCTCGCCAAGCTCGATGGTGACATCGGTCGCCAGTGCCCTGATGCTGTCCTTGCCGTCGCCGATCGCAAATTTCACCGTATTGGTCGGCGTCGGCGAGCCCTCCTGGGGGGTCCATCCGATCAGCGAAATTGTGTCCTCGCCCGAGCCGCCTTGCACAACGTTGCCCGAGCCTATGGCGCTGATCCGGTCATTTCCGGCACCGCCATCGACGACCCCTGCCACATAGCGGCCACTCATGATCTGGATCCAGTCGTCGCCGGCACCGCCATCGACGATCGAACCATGCCCCGTGATTTTGTCATTGCCATCGCCGCCAAACGCCTGCGACCGATCGAGCACGTAGATTTCGTCATCGCCGGCGCCGCCATCGACTGAGCCCAGACCAAGGGTGAAGACATTGTCGTTGCCGGCGCCGCCGTTTACCGAGCTCTGCAGACCGCCCTGGATCAGGTCATCACCGCTGGTTCCGTCAATGTCGCTGAAGGCGCCGCCGACGATCACCTGGCCATTGCCATTGGCGGCCCGCACGACTTCGCCTTCTTTCATCCGAATCGGATCGACGCCGCGCTTGATCAGGCTGTCGAGGATCTCATGCGCGGCAGACATCGGATTGGCAGACGTGTTGTGGTTCGATCCGCGCAGGATGGTCAAAGCCACGGAACTTCCAAAGGAAGAAATAGACGTCATTTCAGCCTCTTGGCCTGACCTCGGGCGTACGATCCGCTTAAGGCCGGCAAACAGCCTGGACGTCATGTTCCGGGCTCAATGCGCCATCTTAGGTTGCAACCTCTTAACGCAATCTTTAGACGCTCAGCGACGTATGCGCAACCCTAGGCATGTCATCGCAGGGCCCGTGCAGGAGCCGCTTCGCCCGCTGCGGTAAAAAATCCACCGCCCGAGCGGAACCATTGCCGCCCTCCGGCGTTCGCCCTTCGCTCGAAAAGACTGCCCGAAAAGACTGCCAAAGAGGAATGCAATGAGCGAGAAGCTTTTCCCCACCCCCATCCCCCTCAAGCTATCGGCCAGACGGCAGACCGTAGTCAGAACGGTCTTCGAAGCCGTTGAACTGCTCAGGCAGTGGCCGGGCCGGCGCGGACGGGAGTATCGCGCGGCTCTCAGGCGTTGCCTGGATGCGCTGGACGGATTGACGAGTACGGACCGGGCCAGCCGCTGCTTTGCTGCCGCGGCACGCGAATCGGGCCTGTTGCTGGCCTGATCCGGGACATCAAGAGTTCCGCGAATTTGAAGCTTTCACGATGCGCCGAAGGACGATCGGCGCATCGCCCCACCGGAAAGTGCCTCTGCTGCGATCAGCAGGATTTCATGCCACGCACGGCAATCAGTCGGCGAGTTCAGCCGCTTCCTTCGGTTCCCGGCCGGCGAGCGCCTTCAGCGCCTCCCGATCGAGCCGCCAGTCCGGCGCGCCGTAACCGAGCGGCCACTTGTACGGTTCCTTGTCGTTGAAGAACACGACGGTTGTCAGAAGCGGGAAGGCCTGGCGATAGGTCTGCTGGTCGAGGATTTCGGCATACCAGGCGCGCTTGTAATCAGCCGAACCGGAGACGCCGAGTTCGGCGACGATCACGGGCTTGCCGTAACGCGAAACGCGCTGGTACTTTTCCTTGAGCGCCTCGACGAAACGGCGTCCGCGCCCCCAGTAATCGACATCCATCTTCTGCAGACCCCAGACGGGAATGCCGATCGCATCGACGACATCGTCACCCGGATAGTAGGCAGCGAGATTGCGGTGGCCCTTCGGCGACCAGACGTAGCGGGCGTCCGGCGCCAGCTCCCGGCACTTGGCCACGAAATAGCGGAACGCCGTCTTGTAGCCTTCGCTGTCGCGGCGTGCCCAGGGATAGCGCTCGCCGGGTTCCTCCATCTCATGGCCCCAGCGGATGTAAACCCGCCCGCCGAAGCCGGCGGCGCGGGTGCAGATCTCGGCGATTTCGCGGTCGAAGCGGCCCTTGCCGATATCGGCGAACAGCCGGTTGCCGCCGGCGCGCCAGTCGGCGGCGTGGGTATAGGGTTCGACCGAGAGCATCAGCGCCCGCCCCTGCCGCTGCGCTATCGCGAACTTCCGCTTCAACAGCGCCCGGTCCGGCTTTTGCCAGTAGACGAAGACATGCTCGAGCGTCAGCGCGTCGCTGTCGGCGACGGCATCATGCGGATCATAGACGCCGATTTCGACCGTGCGCGCTTTCGTCTCCCTTGCCGCCGGCGCGATGGCGGCGGTCGTCAACGTCCGGTCGATGCCGTTGACGGGGTCCTGCGCGCCCGCCGGCGTCGCTCCGGCGATCGCCAGAAGCGCCAGCGCGCCCGCGCCAAGGACCGATCTCAAGACTGCAATGGACAACGAAATTCTCCGGCGGGCCACGTGTGGCACCGCATAAAACCAGACCTGTCTTGCTGCGCGCTGGAGACGGTGATCGGCACGGACGCGGCCGTAACCCCCGCCGGCCCTGCAACGCGCCAGTTCCACTGAAACCCGGCGGTCAGAAAGTCACCGCCGAAAAGGTCAGGGGCACCCGACCGGATGCGCCTCGTTCCCGAAGACTGCGGCCGCTACAGCGACGCTCTCAGGAAGCAGCGCGACGTGCGCCCGAAACCGCTCGGCGAGCAGATATAGGGCGCGCGGCCGAGATAGGCGGTCGTACGCCTGCGCGCCGGCGCCGGCTCGACGATATCCTCGTCCGCTTCGGCGATCTTCAGCTGTTTCTCTTCTTTGCGGACCTTGATCGAAGGGCTCGCATAGGCACTGGAATGGCCCGAGGCAAACAGCGGCGTTTCGCTGACGACCGTCGACGAACAGCCGGCAGACAGAAGCAAGAGGCCCAGAACAGATGTTGTCGGTACGAGAAACTTGAAACCCGAAACGGCGGTGCGGCTTGCGCCGGCACATGCGGTTTTTGATCGCATAAACGTCCTTTCGAATAGCGGTCCAGCCGCCCGGGGCTTCCTTAGGGCGAAATGGCGGCGATCTTCAACCCCCTTTTTCATTATTCATCGCTTAAATTAACATTTCCTTTCTTAAGGTTTCCGCCATGGTTGTACCGGCGGCTTCCGCCCTGCACCGACGAGCCCCACGCCTTGCCGAGGGCAAGCGCGCATCACCGGCGCGGCCGAGGGCAACCCCATCCAGGAAAAACAACGGCTTGGTTGAGCTGGGCTGTACCGCATCGGCAATCGCAACCCGCCTTGACCGCTTCGCGCCCTACCACGCCCGGTGGCAACACCCGGCCGACCCAGCGCCGGAGGCCCGCGGACAAAAAATCTGCCTCCAGCCACCGCTTCACCGGCAAATCCTCGCGCGCGGCAGGTCACCGGGGCGAAGAACCGCCCCATTCCCTATTTTTAGCTATCCCGCATTTACAGATCCTTGACCTCTGCCAGCCACCTTGGAGAAAGGCGCAACATGTTTGAGCGTATGCGCCCACTCCAAAACTGCCCGCGTTCTGCGGGCATTTTTTTGTGCGGCCCTTCGGCCGCCTGGTTCCGAGCCTCCACGCACCGCAGAAACCTACGCCCTTGTGCCCGGTTGCCATTCCAGGGGCTGTGGTCTGCCTCTGACCTTCTCTTGCGGGGCATCGACGACGAACCACGCTGACGGGCCTCGGTCGCTTTTTTCCGGTCGCCCGTTTACCACGCTGCGAAAGTCCCGTTGCGCGAATTTAAGGAGTTGTTAATAATAAAATCGGGGAGAGCGAGGGGCAATCCAAATTGGATCAGGGCACGGGTACCGACATCGCCGGAGCGGCCGGCATCGCCGGCGCGCGCATAACCATCATTGTTCCGGCGCTCGGTGCCGGCAGCACCGAACATGTCGCCAGTCACTGGGCCCGCCTCGGCTACGGTATCACGGTGATCACGCTCGAAGCACCGGCCACGGAGCGCTACTACAAGCTCGATCCACGCGTTTCCATCGAGCGGATGGACGTGCCCGCTGAGAGGGCCGGCAAGCTGCGCGCCGCCTTCGCGAAGGTCGCCGCAACCCATCCCGAATGGAAGCTCGTCATCTGGGGTGACGGCGAAGCAAGACAGCCGCTCGAAGCCCAGCGCGACGCGCTTGGCCTGGCTGATCGGGTGGAAATGCCTGGCGTCCGTCGACGTTGCCGCTGGCGCCAATGTCGTTCTGGACGTGATCCTGGCGTTGATCGCTCGGGGCAGGTAAGCGCGAGCCCGAACCTTGCTCTTGTCTGACCGAAGACGGCTCGCGCGGTTCATCCTCCATCCGGGCTAATGGCGGCACGGCCAAACGCATGATAGAAGTTTAATATTACTGATTACGCATATACATGTGCTTGTACTTTTGGTGGCGACCTAATTCGCATTTCTTGCACAGTAAACGTTTATCGCTTCCTTAAGTTGTCGTGGAGAATTTTTCCGGCTGACTTTCGTCTCGTCGACCTTTCCGACATTCGCGCGAAGCCGGCGCAGAACGTGACGGGATCGCTCGGACCGCCGCGCGGCAGGCATGCGGGGGACTGCGCGGCTGCGGCCGGCAACTATGCCGGGTCGATTTCGCATCGGGTATGAGAGGGAGGCGACATGCTGAAAAATATGATGCTGCTGTTGATCTCGCTCACCGTGGCGCTCGGTGCCGGGGAAGCAATGCTGCGCATGTTTACGCCGTTTCCGATCGGCACACGGACGCACCGGAGCATCGACGAGAAATATGGCTATCGCCTCGATCCGGCACTGGGCGACGTAGACAAGGACGGCTTCCGGAATCCGCCTGGAGCAGGTCATGACTTTCAGGTCGCGGCGATCGGCGATTCGATGACCTATGGCAACAACGTTGATAGCGCGCATTCCTGGCCGGCGGCTTTCGCGGCGGCGACGGGCGAGCGCACGTCCAACTTCGGTGTTGGAAGCTACGGCATCTACACTTATCACGCCATCGTGCACGATGCCCTGGCCGCGGGCGCGAAAGGCAACATTGTCGCCGTTTTCCCTGCCAACGACTTCGCGGTCGTCTTTTCCGCCTGTGATATCATGAACGCACGTTCCGACTTCTGGCTCTCAGAGCAGAAGCGGCTTCATCTGCAGGCCCTGTTCGGTGACCCGGGAGGTTATTCGCAGTGTGCCAAGGCGCAATCCGCGAGCCTCAAGACGACGCTTGTCGAGAATGTCGCGATCCTGAGTGCCTATCACCATGAGATAGGGGAACGACTGAAGAGCCTTTACGCCCGACTGTTCAAACCGGGCGATGGCGAAACATCCGAATACTATACATTTCCGGACGGATGCCCTTCCGTCCTGAAGCGCTATGTCGACGACCACGGCCGCATGGCAGATCTGGCGTCGCCCGAAACCGCAGCAATGTTCGGCGACTTCCAGCGGTTTGCGGCCGATTGGGCACAGCAGCGGCCTGGGCGGGTGGGCATTCTGCTCATTCCGTCGAAAGAGCGCGTGATCTTCGAATGCCTGCGTCGCCATGACCGGCTGGCGTCAGCCGCGCCGGAATTTGTCCTCAGCGTTGAACGTCAGGTTGCGCTTGAGGACAAAATCCGCGAAACCGCAGAGGAGCTCGGTTTGCCATATCGCAGCGCGCTTGTCGCAACCGCCGATGCCCTGCAGCATGCGACCCTTGCCGGGCAGCGCTTTTATCCTGAAAGAGACGGCCATCCGTTTGAAGCCGGTTACAGCGCGTTCGCACGGACAGCATCATTGCTTTGGGATGAGATGACCGTGAGGGCCGCCCGGGGCGAACTTCGTCGAGCAGGCCATCGAGCCGATTTTTAAGAAAGCGCCGCCGCCAACCGTATGCTCATCAATGGTGCCGTCGGTCGGCCAGTGGCATTTGCCATTGCTCAACCTCCCATGAAGAGGCCAAGCCTACAATGTAATGAACTTCAGTTCCAGGTGACTGGCCGACGCGCTCTCCAACCTTATGGGTGACGCGTCGCAGCACGCCCGCCTCGCCACGAACGCTGAAGCCAACGTCCGGCGCTACGACGCCGAGCACATTCTCTCCCAATGGGACGCCGTTGCGGTGGCCGCCCTGGAACAGGCGCCCGCGCAAGACGGCGGTAAAGCCGCGCAGCCTGACCACTTCGGACGAGCACGTGACAAGCTGGATTTTTTGAGTGGTGGGCCCGAAGGAATTCCGAAAATACCATCAATTCAGGTATTTAGAAAAATGTGGGACAAAAATCTCGTGCCTGAAGTCGTTATGCGTTTTATGGAGATTGTCCCACGCCGGCGATCCTTGCGGCTAATTGTGCCACGCATCTTGATGGATCGACAAATCACGGCGCGGGGCCAGAGAAAGCTCTGATCCCGGTATCGGCTATCGTACGTCCCGCTTGGAACGCCGCCGCATTTTGCTCTATACCCTGTTCACGTGGCGCATTGGCCGGCTCAAACTTCGCTTGTCGACGTCGGGCCTCGGTGTGCTGCCGTTCACGACCCTTGCATGAGGTTACGGGCAATGTGCAGCAGCGCTGCATCGCTGCCGTCTGACCCCTTTGTTGGTTTTCCCGCCTTCAGCAAGCAGACGTTCATGACCGCCAGAATGTCCTCATCGGATTGGATCACTCCTGCCGCGTCAAAGTCTCTTCGAATTATCGCAAGAATGTTGCTGCGTTCGACGTCCAGCGCCGCCATCGCAAGATCATCCGAGTAGATCTTGGCATTTTCGCCGGCAAGGGCCAGTTTCTCCGCTGCCCAGAAACCAACCAGCTTGTTGCGACGTACCATTCGCACCATGTCCGCGCCCAGACCAGCCATCGAAATTCTCCATTGCTGCCTGATCGGACATCGTAGCAGGAACTACGAGGAAGGGTTTGGGATTGTCCGACGTTGGAGGAACACATCTTACGCTATATCGCGTAGCAACAAAACCGCTGGAAAGTGTCCCATACCGGCGTGCATATCAAATGTGGGACAAAAACAGCCAGAAAACCTAGCAAATTCAATGCTCAGAGGGGATTGGTGGGCCCGGAGGGACTCGAACCCCCAACCAAGCGGTTATGAGCCGCCGGCTCTAACCATTGAGCTACAGGCCCACTCTGGATCCGCCCTGTCCTCAAATCGTAACGATCCAAGGATAAGAACGGGGCAGCAACTTTAAGCGCTACGGCAGCCTTTGCGCTTCTTTAGAAGGCGTGGCAGCGTAGCGATCCAGCGGCGCGAACCAATGGCAGTTCGCGTGTGTGTTGGCTCTAGCCGAAAACCTTTTTGCGGACAAGCCATTGCCGCAATGCTCACACAATCGGCAGCCAAGAAGACGCAGGGACGGAACAACCGGAGAGACATCAACCATGATTTCCACACGCACTGCCCGCACGCTTTCGATCGCCGCCTTCGCCGCAGCTTTTGCCGGCATCGCTGCCGCTCAGGCGCAGGAGACGGACAAGGACAAGGCAACCATCGTCGTTGCCGGCGAAGGCCGCGCGACGACCGCGCCGGACATGGCGGTCCTGCAACTGAGCGTCGTCAAGGACGCCAAGACCGCGCGGGAAGCGCTGGACGCCAACAACAAGACCATGGCCGAAGTTCTGAAGTCGCTGAAGGACAGCGGCATTGCCGATCGCGACCTGCAGACGAGCGGCTTCATGCTCAACCCGCAGTATAGCTATCCGACCAACACCGACGGCAGCAACCGCGCGCCGGAGCTGATCGGCTACCAGGTGACGAACGGCGTCAGCGTTCGCGTGCGTGACCTTGCCAAGCTCGGCGAAGTCATCGACAAGTCGGTCACGCTCGGCGTCAACCAGGGCGGCGGCGTGCAGTTCACCAACGACAAGCCGGAAGCCGTGATCACCGAGGCGCGCAAGGCGGCCGTTGCCGACGCCGTCGAGAAGGCCAAGGTGCTGGCAGACGCGGCCGGCGTCGCAGTCGGCAAGATCGTCAACATCACCGAGCAGGGCTTCCGCCCCGAGCCGATCCCGATGATGCGCGCCGGCATGGCCAAGGAATATGCCGCCGACGCCGTTCCGGTCGCAACCGGCGAAAACAGCTACAACGTGACGGTCAACGTGACCTTCGAAATCAAGCAGTAAGGCTTGTCGGCAACGCCCGCAGCCAAGCGCGGGCGTTCGATAGTCGAATGCCCCTGGTGCCGAGGATCGGTGCCGGGGGCTTTTCTTTTGGGCGACGGCAATCGCGATGCACGCGACCGATGCCGATCCCTGCGCTGAACGCCGCCCGATCTCCAGACTTAAGCTTGCCCGCACCTGCTTTGACATCGCTTCCTGCGCGCGATTTGCTGCCGCCCCTCGCCCTGCGGCATCGCCCGCGACCGCTCCGCGATCTCTGCCTGGCGCCGCCCTCGCCCACTTTCCTCGTCATCTTTGCCGCTGAAGCAGGCATTCAGCCCACCGCATGGTTCGTTGGTCCCGAGTGTTCAATCGAGCGAGATGCTTGGCAGGTGTTCCGGGCGATGGCTGACACATGGACTGGATCTGGTCTGAAGAAGATCCGCCGATGCCCAGGCGGGAGATGTCCGCGATGGAAGCGCGCCGTGCGTTCGTTCGTCTGGCGATGATAGAGGGCGAACCACCGGAGCCTTGCCGTCGGTTTGGCAACTGCGCGAACGCCGGCGACAGGTGCCCGGCACGAAGATCGCACGAGAGGATGATTCGCACCTGTGGACAGCGCTGTCGGCCTGATCCACTTCGCTTCGTTTACGCGTCCCGGCCAGGGCCTCGCGCAACCGGCACCCCTTGGTGGCTGCCGCGCCAACAAAAAAGCCCCCCATGCCTTGGCATGAGGGGCCATTCTTCCGCCGGCCGGGGGAGACGAGGCGGGAAGATTGCAGGGTCTTACCAGCGGCCGATCGTCGGGCAGCCGCGGGCGTTTGCAAATACGATCGTCTGGCGTTGGCCGTGGCGACGGCCTTCGACGACGACGCGGCGCGACGAGACGTCGGCGACATAGGCGCGGCGGAGGCCACGATCGCGGGCCTTGTCGACGGCCATCCAGGGCGCGCAACGGCCGCGGCGGTCACGGTCCCAGTGGCGGTCACGGCCGCGACCCCAGTCGCGCTCGTCACCATAGCCGCCGTCGTAGTCGCGATACTGGACGTCGACGCCGCCGCGCGGGCCGAAGCCGAATTCGATCGATTCAGCCGAAGCGGTGGAGGCGGCACCGAGCAGGCCGGTCAGTCCGATGACGGCGGCGGCAGCGGCGTTAAAAAGGCGGTTCTTCATAAGATCTCTCCAGGCTTGAAGGGTTCGAGGGGCAATCACCGTCCCAAGCGATTGATCAGAGGATAGGTCCCCTTAGCTGAACGACAGCGGAACTCGATGTTCATGGGAGGTTCAGGTTGCGGGAACGTGATCCCCGGCCCGTTGCGACGAGACGGTTCGCCGCAACCGCAAAGCGTCATCGTTGCAAGATCGCGGACGATAAGACGTTGCTTATAAACAATATTCAGGAAGGACTTATGCGCTTCGGCGGCACTCTGATGGAGCATTGCCTGATCGAAAACGCGCATCGAATCACGGCTCTGCCAGTTCGCGCCAACAGGAAGATCGGCGGCCACTTTTCCGGGTCAACACCTGGTCACTCGACCGGAGGGCGGCGACGAACAGGCCAAAGGAAGCGGTTCCGCAGCGTCGATGCGTTCTGCCCCACCGCCCTTAGCCGGCAAGCGCGCGCTCGAAGACACGAAGATTGCGATAATGGCTGAGGCGGGTGATCGAGCCCTCTTCGATCTCGAAGACGATCACGCTCGGGATGGAATAGCTCTGGCCCGTTGCAGGGGCAAAGCCCTCCATCGTCTCGCGATAGGTGCCTCGCGCCGTCAGATCGGCGGCCACGCGCTGGCCGAAGGCATCGCGCATCAGCACGACGTCGCCGAACTGCTCGTCGAAGCGGCGCAGATAGTTCATCATCCAGGCGCGGAACGGACCGACGCCGACCATGCGCTGGCCGGTGAGCGAATCAAGCTCGACATCCTCGTGGACGAGCCGCGCCAGCGCCTCGAAATCGCGCTGGTTCAGCGCCTCGATGAAGCCGCTGGCAATCGTCTGTGCATCGGTCATCCCTGCTCCTCCCCGGCATTTAAGGCCGGCTCTCAAGCCCTTGCTCTCGCCCTTTATCTAGAACCCTTGCGCCGCCGTTCAATCGCCGGAGCCGGCCAATCAGGCGGAAAGGTGGAGGACAATCTCGCGCCGATGCGGCCGGTCGCGATGCTCGAACAGATAGAGCCCCTGCCAGGTGCCGGTGAGCATGCGGCCACCGCTGACGGGAATGCCGAGCGAGACCGGCGTCAGCGCTGCCTTGATATGCGCCGGCATGTCGTCGGGGCCCTCCTGGGTATGCACGATCCAGCGCATCGACGGATCGGTCGATGGCGGCACGAGGCGGCGGAAGAACGCGTCGAGGTCGCGCTTCACGTCCGGGTCGGCATTTTCCTGGATGAGAAGCGAACAGGAGGTATGCCGCACGAAGACGGTGAGCAGCCCCTCGCCGTCCGCGTTTGCGCGCACGAAGGCCGCCGCCTCGTCGGTGAATTCGTAGAGCCCCTGGCCATGGGTGGCGATGGTGATTCGCGCTTGCGGCATGAAGGCCTCCGGCAGGCGGTCGCATCGCCGCGAGGGCGGCACGACCCGTTGATGTGCCCAACGCTTTTATCCTCGGACCGTTCCCGGTCCAAGGCACCTGCCGCAAACGGCGGAGAGTGCTTTGCTACATCTCCAGGAACGTCTCGAAGCCGCCATAGATCATGCGCTTGCCGTCGAAGACTTCCTTCCAGGCGTCGCCCTGCAGCCGCGGATCGGCCATGACCTTGGCAACGATCTGATCGCGATCAGCGCGCGACTTGTAGGAGATCCAGGAGAAGACCACCGTTTCCTCGTCCTTGGCCTGCACCGAGCGGGGGAAGGACGTCACTTCGCCATAGGGCACGTCGTCTGCCAGGCATTCATTGTAGGAGAGCGCGCCATGTTCCATCCACACATCGCCCGCCGCCTTCGCCATCGCCTTGTAGGCCTCGATATTCGCCTTCGGCACGGCAACGATAAAGCCATCCACATAGGTCATCGACTTCGTCTCCTCTGTTCGTTCGACGAGCATAGGACGCGCGACGAGGAAAGGTTCCGACACCCGGCGCGAAATTTTTTGTCGGGAACGCCCGATGCCTGTCGGCTCGATGGTGGACCGTTCGTCCTTGGGCGGTACCAGCCACCAAGGAGACACCCATGCAGAAGATCACGCCCTTTCTCTGGTTCGACGATCAACTGGAGGACGCCATCTCTTTCTACACCTCCATTTTCCGCAACAGCCGCATCACCGACGTCAAGAAGGGGCCGGACGGCAAGGCCTTCACCGCCTCCTTCGAGCTCGAAGGGCAACACTTTATGGGGCTTAACGGCGGCCCGCATTTCAAGTTCAGCGAGGCGGTGTCGTTTTTCGTGCGCTGCGCCGACCAGGCGGAAGTCGACTACTTCTGGGACAGGCTTTTAGACGGCGGCACGCCGCAGCATTGCGGCTGGCTGAAGGACAGGTACGGGCTCGCCTGGCAGATCATTCCGGACGCCCTGATGCGCCATCTCGGCGATCCCGATCCGGCGCGTGCAGGCCGCGCCCAGCAGGCGATGATGGGCATGATCAAGATCGACATCGCGGAACTCGACCGCGCGGCCGCTGGCTAAGCGGAGAAGACGGCCGCTCGACGCCAGCCGCGCGTCGGCATCAGCTGCCGCAGCCCCTGAGCTGCTTGCTGTAGACCGAGGCCATGCCGGCCGCGCGCTTGGCGCCGTTCCTCGCCGTGTCGCTCCAATTGCCGCGGGCATAGCCGGCGTGGCCATGGTAGTAGGCGATGTAGAGCCTGTAGGCGTCATTCAAGGCGATACCGTTCTTTTGGGCGCTTTCGCGGTGATACCAGGCGATGAAGCGGATCGCGTCGCCGAAATTCGAACGCCGCGCCGCCCAGCGACCGGTCTCGCTCTGATAGCGCCCCCAGGTGCCGTCGAGTGCCTGGGAATAGCCATAGGCGGTCGAAACGCGCGTCCAGGGGATGAAGCCGAAGAGCTTTGTGCGCGGCGGCCGGGCATTATGGCGGAAACCGGATTCGGTGTAGATCGTTGCCATCAGGATCGGCACGGGCACGCCGTACTCGCGCTGGGCGCCATAGGCTTCCCGGCGCCAATTGTTGAAAAGGCCATCTCGCTGCTCGAAAACCGCGCAGGCATTCCGGGTGTCTCTCGGCACCGTTCCGCAGCCGGCCAAAAACAGGAGGACGACGACAAACACGCAACGCATCGCTGAACCTCTTGCTTCCCGCGGCACGTCGCTTGCACGCAAGGCAATGCCTCGGGAAAATATGCTCAAGCACCGCATGCCGCCCGTCGGGACCGCGGCGCTCCAGAGATTGATAAAACGTAAACGTTAAGGATCTCTTTTGATTCAAAAGAGAACGATCCGCCTCCCGTGCCAGGCCATTGAATTTCCGTGGCCGAAGGTCTTACGATCGGACAAATCCACAACCGCGCCCAAGCCTCTGTGGCGCAAAGGAGAACCTTGATGCGCCTTCGTGCCCTGGTGTTGATCGCGGGATTGCTTGCCACGACTGCTGCTGCGCGCGCCGACGAATGCGCCGATGCCAGCGACCAGGCGACGATGAATGCCTGCGCCGACAAGGCACTGAAGGCCTCCGACGCCGAGCTCAACGCGCTCTACAAGCAAATCCAGGGACGCCTGAAGGACGATGCCGACAAGACGAAGCTGCTCGTCGCGGCGCAGAGGGCCTGGATCGCCTATCGCGATGCCGAATGCGATTTCGCAAGCTCGGGCGTTGCCGGCGGCTCCGCCCAGCCGATGATCACGCTTGAATGCCGCGACGATCGCACACAGAAGCGCGTCGCCGACTTCAAGACCTATCTGAGCTGCGAGGAGGGCGATCTCAGTTGCGTCCTGCCGCCGGCAAACTGATCCGGAAAAGAGCGACGGTCACGGCGCTCATAGCGGCGCTTCTCTGCCACGCCGGCAGCAACGCCGGGGCGGCAGACATCAACACGCTTTATCGCAGTGACGCGATCGTCACCGGCACGGGTGAGGCCAATCGTGCGATCGGTTTTCGCGAATGCCTGCGTGAAGTGCTCGTCAAACTATCCGGCGATCCGACGATCACAGAGGCGCCCCGGTTTGCTGCAGCGGAGGCCAAGGCCGGCAGCTTCGTCTCGACCTTCTCCTATCGCGATCGCCTCGAAGGCATCCCGATCCATGACGAACAGGGCACGCACGACCGCCCGCATGACCTCACCTGCCGGTACCAGCCAGCAACGCTGGACCCGCTTCTCGCAGAACTCGGCCGCAAGCCATGGCTCTCCCCTCGCCCGGCGATCGCCGTATGGCTGGCGGTCAAGGACCAGAAGCGCCGCTTCGTGCTGACACGCGACGGCTCTGAAAGCCCCTATATGGCGGACTCGCTGCAGGCCGCGGCACAGCCGCTGGCACTCTCGGCCGTCCTGCCGGATACGACCACTGTGACGGGCCGAAAAGTCGCCCTCGACACCCTGCCTGAGGCAGACCCCGCGCAGCTCTTCCGCCCAGCGGCACGGACGGGCGGCGACGTGCCGCTCCTGGGCACGCTCGTCTGGTCCGATGCCGCCCGCGGCTGGATCGCCAAATGGCAGATGGACGCAGGCGGCAGGCGCTACCGCTGGCGGCTGAGCGGCGTCAGCTTCGACGACGCCTTTCGCAACGCCATGCGCAGCGCCGCCCGTATCCTCTCGGGAAACGGCGCGCCCTGAGCCGGGACCTTTATCGGGCGTTGCAGCCGCGATTTCCATCACGGCCGCAACGCCGGCTGCTCATCCAAGCGATGCGATCAGTTCGCGATAGGCGGCCTCGGGAAAGGCTTTCATCGTCGTCGAGCGCACATTGCCGGCCATGCCGAGGGTGAGCGCAAAGCGGGCGGCCACCGCATCGTCAGGCGCCTCGACGATGGCGACCATGTCGTAGTCGCCCATGGTCAGGAAGAAATGCTTGAAGGAGCCGCCCATCTCGCCGAGCACGTTCCTTGCGAGGTCGAGCCGCTTCGGGGAATCGCGCACATTCTTGACGCCCTGCTCGGTCCAGTTGAGGAGCATGACATACGTGGTCATCTGACACCTCCACGGGGGCACGCTTCACGCCCGCGGTGCGATTGCTCCCGCGTCTCAGACGGGGTGCCCCAGATTGCTGCGAAAGCGCGACTATACTCCCCGGCGAAAGCACCCACAATAAATCGCATGGGTGAGGCGGAAACGAAAAAGCCGGGCGCATGGCCCGGCTTTTCGATCTTTGCATGTACCCGACTTTAGCTGTCGAGGAAGCTTCTGAGCTTCCTGGAGCGGCTCGGATGCTTGAGCTTGCGGAGCGCCTTCGCCTCGATCTGGCGGATACGTTCGCGGGTAACCGAGAACTGCTGGCCGACCTCTTCGAGCGTGTGGTCGGTGTTCATGCCGATGCCGAAGCGCATGCGCAGCACGCGCTCTTCGCGCGGCGTGAGCGAAGCGAGAACGCGGGTGGTCGTCTCGCGCAGGTTCGCCTGGATGGCGGCATCGATCGGCAGCAGCGCGTTCTTGTCCTCGATGAAATCGCCGAGGTGCGAATCTTCTTCGTCACCGACAGGCGTTTCGAGCGAGATCGGCTCCTTGGCAATCTTGAGGACCTTGCGCACCTTTTCGAGTGGCATGGCGAGCTTTTCGGCCAGTTCCTCCGGCGTCGGCTCGCGGCCGATCTCATGCAGCATCTGGCGCGAGGTACGGACGATCTTGTTGATCGTTTCGATCATGTGCACCGGAATGCGGATCGTGCGGGCCTGGTCGGCGATCGACCGGGTGATCGCCTGACGGATCCACCATGTGGCGTAGGTCGAGAACTTGTAGCCGCGGCGGTACTCGAACTTGTCGACCGCCTTCATCAGGCCGATGTTGCCTTCCTGGATGAGATCGAGGAACTGCAGGCCGCGGTTGGTGTACTTCTTGGCGATGGAGATGACGAGGCGCAGGTTCGCTTCGACCATTTCCTTCTTGGCGATACGCGCTTCGCGCTCGCCCTTCTGCACCATGGAGACGATGCGGCGGAACTCGGCAATCGAGATGCCGGTTTCGGTGGCCAGATTCTGGATCTCCTGGCGGATGTCGCGGATCGTCTGGTTTTCGCTCTTGGCGAATTCCTTCCAGCCCTTGCCGGCCAGGTTGCTGATCGACTTCATCCAGTTCGGGTCGAGTTCGGCACCCGAATACTGTTCCAGGAACGAGTCGCGCTTGACGCCGTAGCTTTCTGCAAGGCGCAGCAGGCGGCCTTCGTTCTGCATCAGGCGCTTGGAAATGTCGTAGAGCTGCTCGACCAGGCTGTCGACGCGGTTCTGGTTCAGCGACAGCGACTTGACCGCCTTGATCAGCTCGTCCTTGAGCTCCTTGTAGCGGCGCTCCTGGGCCGGCGACAGCGTGCCGGTGGCAGCGAGGCGGGCTTCCACCTGCTGGTCCTGCAGCTTGCGCAGCTTCTTGTAGGTCTCGGCAATGATGTCGAGGGTTTCCATGACCTGCGGGCGCAGTTCCGCTTCCATGGCGGCGAGCGAGAGGTTCGACTCGTCGTCGTCTTCCTCTTCTTCCTCGGCCGGCATGACATCGCCGCCGACATTGGTGATGTCGTCGTCGTTGGCAGGCGAGCGAACCTTGCGGGTCTTTTCCTTTTCCTCGGCAGCCTTGCGGTCAGCCTCGATCTTTTCCGGGCTCTGGAACTGCGGCGCAGCCTTGGCCTCAGGACCGGAATAAGTGGTTTCGAGATCGATGATCTCGCGCAAAAGCGTCTGGCCTTCGTTCAGTTCGTCGCGCCAGATGATCAGCGCCTGGAAGGTCAGCGGGCTCTCACAGAGACCGGCGATCATCGTCTCGCGGCCAGCCTCGATGCGCTTGGCAATGGCGATTTCGCCTTCGCGCGACAGAAGCTCGACCGAACCCATTTCGCGCAGGTACATGCGAACCGGGTCGTCGGTGCGATCGGTCGGTTCCTTCTTCTTGCTGGTCGCAAGCGAAGTACCGCTGGAAGGGGCCAGTTCGCCGCCCTCGCTTTCGCCGTCATCGTCGCTGGCCTCGTCGTCGCTGCCACCGGCAGCTTCTTCGGCTTCCTCGTCCTCGATCACGTTGATGCCCATGTCGGACAGCATCGCCATCGTGTCTTCGATCTGTTCGGAGGTGACTTCCTCGGACGGAAGGACGGAGTTGAGCTCGTCCATCGTCACGTAGCCGCGCTTCTTGGCGGCCTTGATCATCTTCTTGACAGCGTCATCGGAAAGATCGAGAAGCGGGCCGTCCGGAGCGCCTTCGCGTTCTACGTCAGCTTCTTCGTTTTCTTTGACTTTGGTTGCCATTTAGTTCGTCGCTTTCCTTGTCGCAACCGGCGTGAGCCCGGTGCCAATGCCGCTCGAAGGTCCGGGCGCGCCGCGCACCCGCCACCGAATCATTTCCCCTGACGTAACGGGATGATGTTTAATTCCTGTTTAACCACGAGTGTGCTCGTGGCAAAGCGGGCAAGCTCCGACAGTCCTGCCACTGAAACGTCTCTGGCATGATTCCCTAACCGCCGTGTCATTTCGCCATTTCTTATTCGGAAATGGTGATTCCCAGAATTTTCGATCCCGTCAAGCATTTCCGCTGAAAAACCGGATGATTCGGTAAAAATCACCGTTCCTGTCGCTTTTTGGGGTTTATCAGCTTCCGCTGAAGATGTAGGCGCTGCCCGCCAAAAGACAAGGGGGCGGCAATTTAATCGGCAAGGTCTCGTTGTGCCACATCTGCACCCGCAACCAGGATTGGATTTTCGCGCCCGGTCCTAAACTGAACGGCCGTCATATTTGACGACCTTCACCGCCTCGATATCGAACTCCGGCAGGCAGCGCAGGTTGATCGCCGCCATCTTCCCATGCGGCCCGTCCCCCTCGCCGAACGGCGCGATGCCGCAGGTGTCGCAGAACCGATGCTGGATCACATGCTTGTTGAAGACATAGGTCGAGAGGTCGGTTTCCGGCGTTGTGAGCGTCAGCTTGTCTCTGGCGACGAAGGCGAGCAGCCCGCCGCGACGGCGGCAAAGCGAACAATTGCAGTCGATCGCCTCGGCAAACTCCCCTTCCACCTCGAAGGCGATCTTGCCGCAGTGACAGCTTCCCTCATAACGCATGCATGTGTCTCCTCTTCTTCCCGGGCCCCGGCCATTTCGCCTCGCTAGGCGGCGAACATAGAGCGCCACCGCCTTCAAACAAGCGCAATCACCGGGCGCGCAAGTGCACGCAAAACAATTCCCGATGAAGCCGTTTATCGATGCGAATTTGCAAGATTATTCCGGCTTTTTGCTTGCGCTTCACCTGATCGCGCACGACCTTCGCCCCAAAATGGAGGTTCGAATGCTCATCAAGGAAACCGACGCCATGCGGGTGTTATCGATCGCGCGGCGGCTCACCATCCCAGACGTCAAGACGGAGAGCGCCGTACTGGCGCCTGTCATCGAGGCGGAGATGGAACGTGCCGGCATGATGCCCGCAGGTCCCTGGATCTTCATCGCGAACGACCTGCCGAAAAACGCCAAGACGCCGTTCGACTGGCGCATCTGCCGCCCGGTCACGGGCGGCGAGGACTATCGCGGCGCGCTCGAACTGATCGAGCTGGAGCCGATCATGGTCGCATCCGCTCTTCACCAGGGGCCGATGCGCAGCCTCTTTACCCAGGGCTACGCGCCGCTGGTCGCAAAGATCGAGATGTCCAGGCACAATTTCTCCGGCGAGAGCCGCGAGATCTACCACCGCTGGGCGGGCCAAGGCGCCCGCTACCACGAGATCGAGATCCAGTTCGGCCTCGACAACTGAGCCGCCGCGGATCGCCCGCGCGGCGGCCCTTGCGACCTCACCAGTCCATGACGACCTTGCCGGAATTGCCGGAGCGCATCGCCTCGAAGCCGTCGCGGAATTCGTCGATCGTGATGCGGTGGGTGATGACGGGGGCAAGGTCGAGGCCGCCCTGCACGAAGGCGATCATCTTGTACCAGGTCTCGAACATCTCGCGGCCGTAGATGCCCTTGAGGTTGAGCATCTTGAAGATCACCTTGTTCCAGTCGATCTCGAAGCCGGCCGGCGCG
>NZ_LAZS01000004.1 GCF_002007205.1 Ensifer adhaerens | reverse complement strand
CCGACCTCTTCGAAGGCGGCGATCGCGCGGCGCACGTCGGTCTCGCTGTGGGCCGCCGACATCTGCGTGCGGATGCGCGCCTGCCCCTTCGGCACCACCGGGAAGGAGAAGCCGATGACATAGACGCCCTTCTTCAGCATGCGTGCCGCCATCTCCTGGGCGAGTGCGGCGTCGCCGAGCATCACCGGAATGATCGGATGGCCCTCGCCGGCAAGCGTAAAGCCGAGCTTGGTCATCTCGGTGCGGAAGAGGCTCGCATTGGCATAGAGCCGCTGACGTAGCGCATCGCCGTTCTCGATCAGGTCGAAGACTTTCAGCGACGCCGCCGCAATCACCGGCGCCAGCGTGTTGGAGAACAGATAGGGGCGCGAGCGCTGGCGCAGCCATTCGACGACCTCGGCCTTGGCCGAGGTATAACCGCCCGAGGCACCGCCGAGCGCCTTGCCGAGCGTGCCGGTGATGATGTCGATGCGGCCCTCGACGCCGCAATGTTCGGCCGAGCCGCGGCCGTTTTTGCCGACGAAACCGACCGCATGGCTGTCGTCGACCATGACCATGGCGCCATACTTGTCGGCAAGGTCGCAGACCCCTTTGAGATTGGCGATGATGCCGTCCATCGAGAACACGCCGTCGGTGGCGATCAGCTTGAAGCGGCTGCCTTCGGCCTTCTTCAGCTCCTCTTCCAGCGCCGCCATGTCGTTGTTGGCATAGCGGAAGCGCCTGGCCTTCGACAGCCGCACGCCGTCGATGATCGAGGCGTGGTTGAGCGCGTCGGAGATGATCGCATCCTCTTCGCCGAGCAGCGTTTCGAACAGGCCGCCATTGGCGTCGAAACAGGAGGAATAGAGGATCGTGTCTTCCAGGCCGAGGAAGGACGAAATGCGTGCTTCGAGCTGCTTGTGCTCCTCCTGCGTGCCGCAGATGAAGCGCACCGAGGCCATGCCGTAGCCGTAGCGGTCGAGCGCCTGTTTGCCGGCCTCGGCCAGTTCCTCGTTATCGGCCAGGCCGAGATAGTTGTTGGCGCAGAAGTTGAGTACCCGCTCGCCCGAGGCGACCTCGATTTCGCCCGCCTGCTTCGAGGTGATCACACGCTCGGACTTGTAGAGCCCTGATGTCTTCAGGCCATCGAGTTCTGAACGGAGATGGGTGAGGAAGGCTGAAGTCATGGCGCTCTCGCTTCAAGAAAACATCGCGTGCCTGACGAGTATCATGACGGCTTTTGACTTGCAGCAAAATCCGGCGCTCTGCAGGGTCCAGCGTAAAAACGACAGGGCATTTCACGATGCTGCGCCGGGCCGGACATATTATGTCGCCAAGCGCCTCGTCACAGACATTTTCCAACGACGGAGACGCGAGGGCCCATCGCCCCTCACCCGTCGAGATACCCGTCGATGACCGCCAAAAAAGCCTCGCCGTAGCGCTCGCGCTTGCTTTCGCCGATGCCGGGAATGTCGAGCAGTTCTTCGAAGTCGCGCGGGCGTTCCTTGGCGAGCGCGATCAGCGTCGCGTCGGGGAAGACCACATAGGGCGGGACGTTCAGATCCTTGGCGATCGAGAAGCGCTCGGCGCGCAGGAGTTCGAAGAGTTCGAGATCCGAACCCGCCAGATCGGCGCGCTCGCGCTGCGAACCGGATTTTGCACCGCGCGCCGCCTTGCCCGAGGTCGGGCGGTCCTTGCGGAAAAAGACCTGGCGCTCGCGCTTGAAGACGGCGCGGGCCTCCGGTTCGAGCTTCATGGCACCGAAGGCCGCGTGGTCGACGCTGATCAGGCCCGCCGCCAGCAATTGCCGGAAGACCGATTGCCAGGTGCGGGCCGGCAGGTCCTTGCCGGCGCCGAAGACCGGCATGTCGACATGGCCGAAACGCTCGGTCTTCTCGTTGACCGTTCCCATCAGCACATCGACCACATGGCCGGTGCCGAAGCGTTCGCCGGTGCGGTAGACGGCCGCCAGCGCCTTGATCGCGGCTTCCGTTCCGTCCCAGGTCTCGACCGGCTTCAGGCAGGTGTCGCAATGGCCGCAGCGGCCGGGATGAGCCTCGCCGAAATGGGCAAGGATCGCCTGGCGGCGGCAGCCGGCGGTCTCGCAGATCGCGAGCAGCGCGTTGAGCTTGCCGCGCTCGATGCGCTTGATGTCATCCGCCGCCCCGCCCTCGTCGATCATCCGGCGACGCTGCAGGACGTCGGCCATGCCATAGGCCATCCAGACCTCCGACGGCTGGCCGTCGCGGCCGGCGCGGCCGGTTTCCTGGTAGTAGGCCTCGACCGATCCAGGCAGGTCGAGATGGGCGACATAGCGCACATCCGGCTTGTCGATGCCCATGCCGAAGGCGACGGTCGCCACGAGACACAGGCTTTCCTCTTTCAGGAAGGCGTCCTGGTGCTTGTCTCTGAGCGCCCGGTCCATGCCGGCGTGATAGGGCAAAGCGCGGATGCCTTGCGCGTTCAGCCACTCGGCGGTGTCCTCGACCTTGGCGCGCGACAGGCAATAGACGATGCCGGAGGCGCCTTTGAAGCGTGAGAGAAAGCGCAGCAATTGCTGGCGCGGCTGGTCGCGCTCGACGATTTCATAGGCGATGTTCGGGCGGTCGAAGCTGGTGGTGAAGACCTCGGCATCGCTGAGCGCAAGCCGCTCGACGATATCGTCGCGGGTGTGCGGATCGGCAGTGGCGGTGAGCGCGATACGCGGCACGCCGGGATAGCGCTCGGCAAGCAGCCCAAGCGCCCGGTATTCCGGACGGAAATCATGGCCCCATTGCGAAACGCAGTGGGCCTCGTCGATGGCAAAGAGCGCGATCTGCGCATTGCCGAGAAGATCGGCGAAACCGTCCGTCACGGTCCGCTCCGGCGTCACGTAGAGAAGGTCGAGCGTGCCGTCGTGGATCTGCCGCCTGACCGCAATCGCCTCCTCGCGCGTCAGCGACGAGTTGAGAGCAGCCGCATTGACGCCAAGCTGTTTCAACGCCTCCACCTGATCGCGCATCAGCGCGATCAGCGGCGAGACGACGACGCCCAATCCGGGCCGGCAGAGCGCCGGAATCTGGAAGCAGAGCGACTTGCCGGCGCCGGTTGGAAACAGGACGACCGCATCGCCGCCGGCGGTCACGTGTTCGACCACCGCCTGCTGCTTGCCGCGAAAGGCGGAATAGCCGTAGACGCGCTTCAGCACGTCAAGCGGCGCCTGGCCGGCTTCGTCGAAAAGCTTGCTGGCAGCGCTTCTTGAGGGCGTCGCCCTTTCGACGAACTCCATCACATCTCCTTCGGGAATCACTCTTGTCATCATCGCAAGAAGCGCAGGCAATGCCATAGCCCTTGCCGCAACTGAAGAGACAAGAGCTGTTTTCCCGAAGGGCGCGCAGGCGCTTCTTCGGGGATTGCCCCTTTGACAGCTTGACCTTGACAACGCATCGGTACTTTAGTGACGCGCAGAAATCGGGACGTAACTATGGCAAATATTCTGGCGGCGAGCGGCGGCGTCAAGCAGGTCATCTGCATCAACTGGGGTACGAAATACGGCGCACCGTTCATCAACCGGCTCTATGCCATGGTAGCGCGCAACATCACCCCGCCCTTCACCTTTACCTGCTTCACCGACAATCGCGAAGGCTTGCGATCGGAAATTCTCTGCGAGGATTTGCCGCCGCTGGACATCGGCGAGATGCCCAAGAACACGCCCGGCATCTGGCAGAAATCGCGGCTCTGGGGGCCGAAGCTCGGCAATCTCAAGGGCCCCGTCGTGTTCCTGGACCTCGACCTGGTGATCGTCGGTTCGCTCGATGGTTTCTTCGAGGAAGGAGAGCCTGACGACGTCATCCTCGCCCGCAACCAGACGACACCGTTCGAACGCCTCGGCCAGACCTCGCTGTTTCGCTTCCCGGTCGGCAAGCTGGTGCCGTTGCAGGAGAAATTCCGCTCCGACCCGCAAGGGATTGCTGACGAATACCGTTTCGAGCAGCGCTTCGTCACGCGCAATGCGCCGGGCGGGGCCAAGCTCTTCCCCCGCCGCTGGGTGCTGCATTTCCGGCAGGACTGCCGCCGGCCGTTCCCGCTCAACTACTTCCTGGCGCCGCGGCTACCGAAGGACGCGCGCGTCGTGTTGTTCCCGCGCAACATCCTGCCGCAGCATGCGATCGAGGGGCGGTTCGGCAAGAAGGACAAGGTCTCCACCCCGCTCGGCCACATTCTCGGGCTGTTTGCACCCAACCGCTACGAGAAGAATCCTTTTACCTACCTCAGGCACTACATTCGCCCATCGCCGTGGGTGGCTGAGCATTGGCGCGAATAGTCGAGACCCCGTCAAGAACAGGCCAGCTTTCGCCGCGCCGGCTGGAAAATCGGCGAATTAGCGCGCTGCCGGCCCCTTCACGCGGCCCGAAAGCACACCGAAGCCCTCGATGATCGCCTCCTGGTTTTCAAGCCGGGTCACCTCGTGCTGCACTTCCTGAAGCGTGCGCAAGAGCTGCGGCACCGCTTCGAGGTCGCCCTCCTCGGTCGCATAGGCCAGTTCGCGCTCGAGTTCGCGCACCTGCCAGTGCAGCGCCTTTGAGCGCTGGTGCAGCGCCAGCGCCTGCAGATAACCTTCGCGAGCGTCTTCGGGTGCGGCTGCCGTCGTCGCGGTCCACAGCCGCGCATAGCGGATCTGCTGGTCGATCGCGCTAATCAGCGCGCCGAAGCCCTCGGCCTGCAACTGTTCGAGCAGATCGTCGCGGTTCAGGCGTGGCCCCTGCGCTGCAGCCGCGTTCAAGACCGCCGCCCAGCAGCGCTGCAGCTCGCGATGATCAAACTCGATCGTCGAGATCTCGTCATATTCGTCGAACAGCAATTGCGGGTGGTTGACGATGGTGAGCGCCAGCACGCTCTCGCGCAGAAGCGGGGCCACCTGCTGTCCGCTGACCAGCGTCGAACGCGCCAGCCGATCGGAGATTGCGGTCGGTCCGCTCGCATTCGGCCCCCGTGGTCCGCCGGCGCCGCGCGGCCCACCGCCACCGCCCTGCCGGCCGCCACGCTCGAAGGGACGCCGCTCGCCCCGCCCTGCCCCTGACGACTGCAGGAAGGCGTGCAGCCGGTCGCGCATGTCCTGGCCGTAATGGCGTCGCACGCTTTCATCGGCGATGACCGATGTCACCTGCTTCAGCCGCGCTTCGAGCTCGGCACGCTTTTCCGGCGTGTCGAACGCCCCGCCCTGGACTTCGCGCTGCCAGACCATCTCGGCCAGCGAGCGCGCATTGGCGAGCACCTTGTCGAAGGGCGCGCGCCCTTCCTGGCGCACGAGATCGTCCGGGTCCTTGCCGTCGGGAAGCATGGCGAAGCGGACCGAGCGGCCTGGTTTCAGATGCGGCAGGGCAAGGTCGACGCCGCGGTTGGCGGCGCGAATGCCCGCACCGTCGCCGTCGAAGCAGAGCACCGGCTGCGACGTCATCTTCCAGAGCAGGTCGAGCTGGTTTTCGGTGAGCGCCGTGCCGAGCGGCGCAACGGCATTCTCGACGCCCGCCTGGTGCAGCGCGATCACGTCCATGTAGCCTTCGACGGCGATGATCGTTCCGCTGGCGTCGTCCCCGCCGGCGTCGCGGGCGCCTCCCTGCGCCGCACGGCGGGCGCGGGCGAAGTTGTAAAGCACGTTGCCCTTGTGGAAGAGCTCGGTCTCGTTCGAGTTCAGGTATTTGGCCGGCGCATCCGGCGACATGGCGCGGCCGCCAAACGCTATGACCTTTTCGCGCGACGAC
The DNA here is from genome assembly GCF_002007205.1 of Ensifer adhaerens. Lineage (GTDB taxonomy): Bacteria > Pseudomonadota > Alphaproteobacteria > Rhizobiales > Rhizobiaceae > Ensifer > Ensifer adhaerens_D. The sequence continues at coordinate 247,439 of NZ_LAZS01000004.1, read as the reverse complement.
AGGATCGGGAACATGATGCGGTCACGGAAGCGGTCATAGGAAACGGGCAGCTCCGGCCCGTGCACGACGAGGCCGCAGGCCTCGATCTGCTCCTTGGCGACGCCCTTGCCCGCGAGATGTTCCTTGAGCGCGTTGCGGCTGTCGGGCGCAAAGCCCAGGCGAAAGGTCTCGATCGTGCGCCCCGTCAGCCCGCGCTCGCGCAGATAAGCACGCGCCTTGGCGCCATTGGCCGTCTGGAGCTGATCCTCGAAAAACGCCGTCGCCAGCTCCATCACGTCGAGCAGGCTTGTGCGCTCCTTCTCCCGGCGCTCGGCCTGGGGATCCGGCTGCGGCATGGCAACGCCCGCCATGTCGGCGATCTGCTGCACCGCTTCCGGAAAGCTCAGGCCTTCGAGATCGGTGAGAAAGCGGAAGTGGTCGCCGGAAACGCCGCAGCCGAAGCAATGGTAGCGGCCCTTGCGGTCCTCGCAGTGAAAGCTCGGCGACTTCTCGCCGTGAAAGGGGCAGCAGGCCCAATAGTCGCCGCGCGAAACATTGGTCTTGCGCCGGTCCCAGGAAACGCGCTTGGCAATCACGTCCGAAATCGGAACGCGGTCGCGTATCTCGTCGAGAAAGGACTGTGAAAAGCGCATGGATACCTCTGGTCGATCCTCCATATAGGCGGCATGGCGGGCGGACGCCACAACCGTGATCCTGCGTGCACGCTATTCACAGGAGCGAAACGGGAAGCGCAACCCCATCGTTCAATTTTCAGTTGAGTATGAATGTTTTCTAAAGACCAAAAGTAGCGCTTGACACCCCCTGACCGAAAAGCATCAATTCGCCGTCTCGAATTGGATCACTTGCCATGGCCATTTCCGTCAAAGTGCTCGCTTCCAGTCCGGCCTTCTTCACCGCGGTGCTGAGCTACGCGCGCGGCATGGTGGAGATGTATGCGGCAAATCCGCGGCTCGCATCGATCTTTGCCTCGCAGCAGCGCTGGCTGATGGCCCAATCCGGGCTTGCCCTCTATCACGACCGCGATCCGGATGACCCGTCGAGCGGCCTCTATAGCGGCCGCTTCATCAACTATGCCGTCATGCATGAGATCGCCAGCCGCAACACCGCAGCTTCCTTCGTGCAGGAAATGGTCGCCTACCGCTTCGCCCGTTACATCTCGGTGCAACCCGACAAGCGCAGCCGGCCGCTCGAACCCACGGAGGCGGCACTCGACTATGTCTGGAAGTGGATGCAATCCCATCTCGCCATCCTCGACGCCTTCGATGGCCAGTCGCGGCTGGCGCGGCTGGACGAGGCGCAGGACCAATTCGGCCGGTTGCAGGCCGCCGTCGCCCATGCGCTGGTCGGCAACGATACCGTCCGTCGCCCGGGCCCGACCTTCGACCTTTTCACCTGGGTCAATTCCGGCGGCGTGGTGATGGACGATCTGTTCTCGCGCATCGGCGCCTTCGATCCCGAGGCGGAGCGTTTCGCCATCGGCCCGATTTCACCCGGCGACCTCAGCGAACGCTTCATCATCTCCAAGACCCACCTCAAGCGGATCTTCGACAAGGCGGCCCTCTTGGGCAATATGGGGTGGGAGCGGACGCCCGGACGCGGCGCGGTCTGGCTGTCGAAAGCCTTCATCCGCGAATACTGGGACTATCAGGCGGAGAAGTTCGCGCTGATCGATCGCGCATTCGAAGCGACGTTTCCGGCGAAAGCCGAGGTGGCGACGCCCGTCGTATCGCAACGGGCGCCAGCACTGACTTGAGCGAAACTACTTGAGCAGTTCCTTCACCACGCCGGAGGCCTTGGCGAAGTCCATCTGGCCGGGATAGCGCTCCTTGAGCACGTTCATGCACTTGCCCATATCACGCAGGCCATGTGCGCCGGTTTCGGCGATGACCGAGGCGCAGAGTTCCTTCACCTTTGCTTCCGGAAGCTGGGCCGGCAGGAACTGGTTGATGATGACGATTTCCTCACGCTCCTGCGCGGCAAGCTCCGGCCGGCCGGCGTCGTCGTAGATACGAGCCGATTCTTCGCGCTGCTTGATCATCTTGGCGAGGATCTGCAGGATGTCGTCATCGCTGACCGGGTCCTTGCCGAGGCCCCGATTGGCAATATCCCGATCCTTGATCGCCGCCTGGATCAGCCGCACGGTCGAGGTACGCCGTGCGTCCTTGGCTTTGAGGGCTTCCTTCAGTGCGTTAGCGAACAGGTCGCGCATGTCCATACTCCATGTCGAAACCGGCCCGCGGTGCTCTGCCCGGAACCGGCTCGAAACCATTATTGTTGTCGTCGTCTTAAACCACTGTGACAGGCGCAATCAAACGGAATACGCAACTGATTGAATTATAAGGAACTTTATTTCCCGACAATTCACAGCGGCCGGTTGACCCGGCTAAGCGCTTTGGGTATTTTCCCGCACCTGCACAACATCGGCATGAGAGCACTTTTCCGCGGGGTTTCCGCGCGTCCATGCCTGAGCACAGAAATGGCGATCAACCGCCGGGCTTTCAAGCCCCGCGCTTCGCGCCGCAACGGGATAGGAACGATGACCGCGACACCCGCATGGACCACTGAAAAACCAACCGCACTGCTCGTTCTGGCCGACGGCACCGTGATCGAGGGCAAGGGCATCGGCGCGACCGGCAAGGTGCAGGCGGAAGTCTGCTTCAACACCGCGCTCACCGGCTACCAGGAAATCCTGACGGACCCCTCCTATCTCGGCCAGATCGTTACCTTCACCTTCCCGCACATCGGCAACATCGGCGCCAATGACGAGGACATCGAAGACCTGACGCCGGCAGCCCGCCACGGCGCGGTCGGTGTCATCTTCAAGGCCGACATCACCGAGCCGTCGAACTACCGCGCCGCCAAGCACCTCGATGCCTGGCTTAAGGCCCGCGGCATCATCGGCCTCTGCGGCATCGACACCCGGGCACTCACCGCCTGGATCCGCGAACACGGCATGCCGAACGCCGTCATCGCCCACGATCCCTCTGGTGTCTTCGACATCGACACGCTGAAGGCCGAAGCCAAGGCCTGGAGCGGGCTTGAAGGCCTCGACCTCGCCAAGGTCGCGACCTCCGGCCAGTCGTCGCGCTGGGACGAGAAGCCCTGGGTCTGGGACGAAGGCTATTCGACGCTCGGCGAAACCGATGCCGCCTACCACATCGTGGCGCTCGACTATGGCGTGAAGCGCAACATCCTGCGCCTCTTCGCCGGCCTCAACGCCCGCGTCACGGTCATGCCGGCCTCGACCAGCGCCGATCAGGTACTGGCTCAGAAGCCCGACGGCATCTTCCTGTCGAACGGCCCGGGCGACCCGGCGGCAACCGGCGAATATGCCGTGCCGGTCATCCAGGATCTCTTGAAGACCGACATCCCGGTCTTCGGCATCTGCCTCGGCCATCAGATGCTGGCGCTGGCGCTCGGCGGCAAGACCGAGAAGATGCACCAGGGCCACCACGGCGCCAACCACCCGGTCAAGGATCACACCACGGGCAAGGTCGAGATCGTCTCGATGAACCACGGCTTCGCGGTTGATTCGAAGTCGCTGCCGGAAGGCGTTGAAGAGACTCACATTTCGCTCTTCGACGGCACCAATTGCGGCCTGCGCGTCGACGGCAAGCCGGTCTTCTCGGTGCAGCACCACCCGGAAGCCTCCCCCGGCCCGCAGGACAGCCACTATCTCTTCCGCCGCTTCATGAACCTCGTGCGCGAGAAGAAAGGCGAACCGGCACTCGCGGAGCGTTGAGCGCCCGACCGACCGAGACAAGCTTCCAAGGCCCGCTCCGAGCGGGCCTTTTCTTTTTGAGCATACACGCCTTCGCTGCCGCCCAGCCTCACTCTCCTGGCAGATGCGTGACGATGAAGTCGACGACGGCGCGAACCGACGGCAGTTGCCCGCGCCGATGCGGCATCAACAGCGTCGTCGTCACGCTGCCCGCCTCCCAACCAGCAAGCACACGCACAAGACTTCCGGCCTCGATTGCCGCCCGACAGATCTTTCTCGGCAACGCGGTGATGCCAAGGCCGGAGATGGCGGCCTCGAGCAACACGTTGGATTCGTCTGCGAGGAACCGCGGCATGGGACGCACTCTGACGACCACGCCCGCGTCGTTGCGCATCGTCCATCCCTCCGATGTCAGGGAGGCCAGCAGCCCGTCGTGGCGCGAAAGGTCGCTCGGTTCGCGCGGGTGCCCGCGATTTTCCAGGTAGGCGGGTGCAGCCACGAGCAGGATGGCATCGTTTGCCACCCGCCGCTGCACCATGCCGGAATCGGGCAACGGTGCGAAGTGATCGCGCACCGCAATGTCGAAGCCCTCCTGCACCACATCGACGAAACGGTCCGTCGCGTGCAGCATCACCCGCATCTTGGGATAGGTCTGCGCCAGCGGCGGCAGCAGCCCCGCCAACATCATCTGCGCCGTCGGCACCGAGGCGGTGATCCTGACCGTGCCGCTCGGTTCGGCAAGGCGTCCCTTGACGATGGCTTCGGCCGCCTCCGCCTCTATCAACATCGCCGAGGCATGCCGGTAGAAATCCTCGCCGATCTCCGTCACGGTGAAGCGACGCGACGTTCGGTTGATCAGCCGGACACCAAGCGTCTTTTCCAGCTCGGCCACGCGCTTGCTCAGCGTCGATTTCGGCACGTTCAGCGCCCGCGCCGCCGGCGCGAAGCCTTTGTGATCGACCACATGGGCAAAGACGATGAAGTCGTTGAGATTGCGCATCGCGGCCTCCAATGTCTACAAGCGTGAACGATACATCCACGTTTGCCCGCCTTACGCAACATCGTCCATGAAATTATCTCTTCTCCATCGAAGCCTGATATCGAAGGAAGAGACAATGGGTATCTATAAAGACAAGAAAGCCGTCGTCATCGGCGGCACGCATGGCATGGGTCTGGCGACGGTCGAGAGGCTGGTCGACGGCGGCGCCGAGGTGCTTTTGACCGGAAACAACGAAGAGAACCTCGCCCGGATCCAGCAGCGCTTCGGCGACCGCGTTCATGCGGTAAAGTCAGATATCGCCGATCTCGGCGAGATCGCTGTCCTCGGGGCGACGGTCGGGCAGAAGCTGGGTTCGATCGATCTCCTGCACGTCAACGCCGGCACATCGCTGCTCGAGCCCTTCGACCAGGTGACGGAAGCCTCCTACGATCGCCAGTTCACCATCAACACCAAGGGCGCCTTCTTCACCGTTCAGCGGCTGGCGCCGCTGATCCGCGACGGCGGCTCGATCGTCTTTACCTCGTCGGTTGCCGATGTCGGCGGCCATCCGGGAATGGCGGTCTATAGCGGCAGCAAGGCGGCACTGATCTCGTTTGCCTCCGTCTTTGCCGCCGAGCTTCTGCCGCGCGGTATAAGGGTCAACTCGGTCAGCCCCGGCTTCATCGATACGCCGACCAAGGGCGTGGCGGGCGTCACCGATGCGGAACGTGCCGAGTTCAAGGCGCTCGGCGATGCGATCACGCCGATGGGCCGCAACGGCACGGCGGACGAAGTCGCCCGCGCCGTGCTGTTCCTCGCCTTCGATGCCACCTTCACCACCGGCGCCCGCCTCACCGTCGACGGTGGCCTCGGCCAGCAATTGTCGCCGGCGGCCTGAAGCGGGCCTGAGCGGGGAACCACGAGCGGAGAAACACGATGTCCAAATCCATCTCCATCATCGGCCTCGGCGCCATGGGCACGGCGCTTGCCAAAACCCTCATCGACGCGGGCGATACCGCCACCGTCTGGAACCGTACGTCCGCGCGGGCCGATGCGCTGGTTGCCCGCGGCGCTCGCCGGGCAGCAACGGTCGCCGAGGCCATTGCGGCCAGCGATGTCCTCATCCTGTGCCTCACTGACTACGCCGCCGTCGAAACGACGCTGGCAGATGTTGGCACCGCGATTGCCGGCAAGACAGTCGTCAATCTCACCAATGGTCGTCCGCACGAAGTCCGGGCGATCGCCGCCAGGCTTGCTGGATATGGCGCGCGCTATCTCGACGGCGGCATCATGGCGACGCCGCCGATGATCGGCACGCCGCACGCCTTCGTTCTCTATAGCGGCGATCGCGCTGCATTCGGGGATGCCGGGGAACAGCTCGCTGCCTTCGGCCAAAGCCACTATCTCGGCGAGGATCCTGTTCTCGCCGCGGTCAGCGACCTCGCCTTGCTGTCGGCGATGTACGGTCTCTTCGGCGGCTATCTGCACGCAACGGCGCTCGCCGGCAGCGTCGGCTTCACCGCGAAGCAGTTCCTGCCGCTGGTCGAGCCCTGGCTTGCCGCGATGATGACGGCGCTGCCTGATTATGCCGAACGGATCGACAGCGGCGACCACAGCCGCGACGTGATGTCGAACCTCTCGATGCAATCGGTGGCGATCACCAACATCGTTGCCGCAAGCCGCAGCCTGGGCATCGATCCGGCCTTCATGGAGCCGATCGAAAGGCTGGCAAAAAAGCGCCTCGCCGCCGGTTTTGGCAGCGACGAGGCCTCCGGCCAAGTGCGCGCCGATGATGCTCTCCAATGCGCCGCAAGCAAACAACAAGCAGATGGCCCGCGGTCGAAACGCCGCGGGCCATCTGCTTGTTGTTGACCCTCGGCCACCCTTCGCGCATCCTCACCGCAACTGGAGGTGACGATGATTACAGGTCCACAGTGCCGCGCCGCCCGGGCGCTGATCGAAATTTCGCGCGAAATGCTTTCAAGCTTTTCCGGCATCGACGAGGACACGATCCTCAGGTTCGAACGCAAGCTGGAGAAACCCGGCGATGCGGTCATCCTGTCGCTCAAGCATGCGCTCGAAAATGCCGGCGCGGTGTTTCTGCCGGAGGGCGAACGCGGCATCGGCGTGCGGCTGAAGTTCACCCGTTCGGAGGCCCGTCGCCTGTCCATCCTCGAAAGCGAGGGTGGCATCGTTGGCGACGATGAGGTTCCCGGCGCCTGAGAATGAAACCTGATTTCAAGGCTTTAGCCGGCTGACTTGAATCAGTATAGCCAACGGTTGAATCGCTTTGCGAACGAAAAAACCCGCCGTTGCCGGCGGGTTCTTTTTTGAAAGACGGTCGCCCGCGCTTATTTGCAGGCGGCGCAGAAGCGCTGGATGCGGCGGCAGGCTTCCTCGAGCTGGGCTTCCGAGGTCGCATAGGAGATGCGGAAGTTCGGGCCGAGGCCGAAGGCCGAACCGTGGACGACGGCGACGCCTTCGGATTCCAGCAGTTCCGACACGAAGTCTTCGTCCGTCTCGATGACCTTGCCCGACGGCGCGGTCTTGCCGATCAGGCCGGCGCAGGACGGATAGACGTAGAAGGCGCCTTCCGGCGTCGGGCACGAGATGCCCTTGGCCTGGTTCAGCATCGACACCACGAGATCGCGACGGCCTTCGAAGATCTTCTTGTTTTCGGGAATGAAGTCCTGCGTGCCGTTCAGCGCCTCGACGGCCGCCCACTGCGCGATCGACGTGGCACCCGAGGTCTGCTGGCCCTGGATCATGTCCATGGCCTTGATCAGCTGAAGCGGGCCGGCGGCGTAGCCGATGCGCCAGCCGGTCATGGCATAGGCCTTGGAGACGCCGTTCATCGTCAGCGTGCGGTCATAGAGGCCGGGCTCGACTTCGACCGGGGTCGCGAACTTGAAGTCGCCATAGGTCAGGTGCTCGTACATGTCGTCGGTGAGGATCCAGACATGCGGGTGCTTCATCAGCACATCGGTCAGCGCCTTGAGCTCGGCATGGCTGTAGGCGGCACCCGACGGGTTGGACGGCGAGTTGAAGATGAACCACTTGGTCTTCGGCGTGATCGCCTTGTCCAGATCTTCGGCCTTGAGCTTGAAGTTGTTTTCCTGCTTGGTCGAGACCGTGACCGGCGTGCCGCCGCAAAGCGCCACCATTTCCGGGTAGGAGACCCAGTAGGGTGCCGGGATGACGACTTCATCGCCAGCGTTCAAGGTCGCCATGAAGGCGTTGAAAAGAATCTGCTTTCCGCCGGTGCCGACGATCGTCTGGGCGGCGGTGTAGTCGAGGTTGTTCTCGCGCTTGAACTTCTTGGCGATCGCTTCGCGCAGTTCCGGAATGCCGGAGACCGGCGTGTACTTCGTCTCGCCGCGATTGATCGCGTCGATGGCGGCCTTCTTGATATTGTCGGGCGTATCAAAGTCCGGCTCCCCGGCGCCAAGGCCGATGACATCGCGGCCTTTCGCTTTCAGCTCACGGGCTTTCTGCGAAACGGCGATGGTGGCGGAAGGCTTTACACGGGAAAGGGCATCGGCAAGGAAGGCCATGGGTGAAGGTCCTGATCGTTTCGAGACGAGGTGATCGCTACGGAACGAAAAGGCAGGCTCCATAGCGGTTAGGTCTATGTCGAAAGACGCCCGGTCTTGCAAGCGCCGGATAGGCAAAAACGCCGCAAATGCGGGAAAAACGCGTCACCATGACAAAGTTTCATGAGTACGATCAGCGCTATCGATCATCCGGAGATATTCGCACGAGCCTGCCGAGCGCGTCCGGCACCCCGCGAGCGACGCTGCCGCAGCCCCTTGAACGGCCACGATTCATGTCAGCCAGAAACGGTTGGTGATCTCGATTTATTCAAAAAAATCAGCGCAATCCCGCAATTTTTCAAATGCCATAATTTAGCCATCACAACTGTCGCGGACCGCCGCAATTCCGTCCAGCAACAGCCGGTTTCCGGGCTTCTCCTTCGATCATCCGAACACATTCGCATTACGGGGGTTATGCAATGTTTCTCGACGACGAAATCGCTTCAATGAAGACACGGCAGAGCGAGGCGCGCTGGGGCATGTACCTCGCGCTCGCGGCCCTTGCCGCCTGCATCCTGATGTTCATCGGCCTGATGACCCAGGCGAAAGCAGAAACGACCAGCGCCAAGCCTCAGCAGATGGCGGGATACGTTCGCCCCAACGACATCGGCACCGGCGCCCTGCTCTTCCCGTCGAAGGAACCGGGCTTTTTCGTCGAGGCGCTGAGGCTCGCAACCGACGTCCAGATCGACGTCAACGGTCCGATCATGCGCACCCGCGTCACCCAGCGCTTCGAGAACCCGAGCAAGGGCTGGGTCGAAGGCACCTATGTCTTTCCCCTGCCCGAGGATTCGGCCGTCGACACGCTGAAGATGCAGATCGGCGACCGCTTCATCGAAGGCCAGGTGAAGCCGCGCCAGGCCGCCAAGGAAATCTACGAACAGGCGAAGGCCGAGGGCAAGAAGGCGGCCCTGCTCGAACAGCAGCGCCCGAACATCTTCACGAACCAGGTCGCCAATATCGGCCCCGGCGAGACGATCGTTATACAGATCGAATACCAGAGCGCAGTCCGCCAATCGAACGGCCTCTATTCGCTGCGTTTCCCCATGGTGGTGGCACCCCGCTACAACCCGCAGCCGATCGTTCAGACCGTCGATCTCGACAGCCGCACCGGTTATGCCGTCAGCGATCCGGTTCCCGATCGCGAGAAGATCGAAGCGCCGGTTCTCGACCCCAAAGAGAACGCCAGGATCAATCCCGTCACGCTGACGGTGAACCTCAAGGCAGGCTTCCCGCTCGGCGAGGTGAAATCCGGCTACCACGGGGTCGATATCGCCAGTCTCGACGATCTCAGCCGTCGGGTGACGCTGAAAGGCGACAGCGTGCCGGCCGACCGCGACTTCGAGCTCACCTGGCAGGCGATCGAGGGCAAGAGCCCCTATGCCGGGCTTTTCCGGGAGACGGTCGGCGGCAAGACCTATCTGCTCTCCTTCGTCACGCCACCAGTTGCCGCAAGCGCAGCCGATACCAAGCCCGTCAAGCGCGAGGTCGTCTTCGTCATCGACAATTCCGGCTCCATGGCCGGCCCTTCGATGGAGCAGGCCAAGGAGAGCCTTGCGCTCGCGATCTCCAGGCTGAAGCCCGAGGACCGCTTCAACGTCATCCGCTTCGACGACACCATGTCTGTGCACTTCCCTGAGCTCGTCGAGGCGATGCCGGACAAACGGGAGGATGCGATCGCCTATGTTCGCGGGCTGACGGCCGATGGCGGAACGGAAATGCTGCCGGCGCTGGAAGCAGCACTTCGCACGCAAGGGCCGGTTCAGGCCGGCGCGCTTCGCCAGGTGGTCTTCCTGACCGATGGCGCGATCGGCAACGAGACGCAGCTTTTCGACGAGATCCAGAAGAACCGTGGCGACGCCCGCGTCTTCACCGTCGGCATCGGCTCGGCACCCAACAGCCACTTCATGACCAAGGCGGCCGAATATGGCCGCGGCACCTTCACGCTGATCGGTTCGGAGAGCGAGGTCGCCGCGCGCATGGGCGAGCTTTTCACCAAGCTCGAGAGCCCCGCAATGACCGATATCTCCGCAAGCTTCGAGGGGGCTTCCGCCGGCGACCTCACGCCGAACCCGATGCCCGACCTCTATCGCGGTGAACCTGTCGTGCTGACGGCCGAACTCGATGGCACGCAGCCGCAAGGCAAGCTGCAGATCCTCGGCAAGGCCGGCGACCAGCCCTGGCGGGTCGAGATGGACATCGCCAAGGCTTCGACCGGTCAAGGCATTGCCAAGCTCTGGGCGCGCCGCAAGATCGACGACCTCGAAGCGAGCGCATCGACGATTGCCGACCCGGACACGCTCGACAAGCGGATCGAGACGGTGGCGCTCGCTCACCATCTCGTCTCCCGCGTCACCAGCCTCGTCGCCGTCGATGCGACGCCCTCGCGCCCCGCAGGCGAGAACCTGAGCGAGACGAAACTGCCGCTCAACCTTCCGGCCGGCTGGGATTTCGGTAAGGTCTTCGGCGAAGCCCCTGTCGAGACTGTCCCCGGTAAAGTCGACGAACGCGACGCCGCGCTCGAAAGCCGGACCAAGCTTGCGATGGTCACGGCCGATCGCATGCTGGCGGCACCGACGGCGCGGGCCGCTGGTCTGATCGCCGAAGCCAACAACCAGGTGTCTCTGCCGCAGACGGCAACGGAAGCCGACAAGCAGATCCTGATCGGCCTGATGCTGCTCGCCTTTGCCCTCTTGGCCGGCACGACCTTCGTCTTCTGGCGCGCACCGATCGCCGCCGTCGTGCTTTCGGGAGTACGCCACCGTGGCCGCTGAGAAGGAACAGTCCGAGCCACGCCCGGGCTTTCTCGCCCGCCTCTCGGCGGCCGAAACGGTCGTGCTCGCGCTCATCGCCCTCATTGCCCTTGCCGGTCTGCTTTTGGTCGGCAAGGGCTTCTACATCAAGGCGAAGGCCGAGGTCTCGCAGGTGCTGTTGAAACGCACCTTCGAAGCACAGCTGCACGGCAGCCCGGATGGCAAGCCCTGGCCCTGGGCCGATTTTCAGACAGCCGCAGAAATCTCCGCGCCACGGATCAACCGCTCGGCGGTCGTGCTCGAAGGCGCAAGCGGCGAAGCGCTTGCCTTCGGGCCCGCCTGGCTGACGACGACGCCACTGCCCGGCGACGAGGGCACCTCGGTCATTGCCGCCCACCGCGACACGCATTTCCGCTGGCTGAAGGACGTCAACCCCGGCGACCTGCTGGTACTGACGCGCAAGGACGGCCGCCGCTTCCTGTTTCGGGCTGGCGAAAGCCGCGTTGCCCGCTGGGACGAAAGCGGCATCAATGCGTCCGCCACCGGCCACCACCTGGCGCTCGCCACCTGCTGGCCCTTCGACGCGATCGAGCAGGGTCCGATGCGCTACATCGTCGATGCCGAGCTCATCGGCGAACAGCGCCCGGTGCCGCTGACGACAAGCTCGATCTCGAAATAAACCGCTTTTGATCGGAAGTGACTTGAACCGCTCCGCCGATCGCCCCAGCTTGCCTGCTGGACGAGTCGGCGCGGGAGAAACGGAATGCGGCAAGCGGGCCCTGGAACATCGGGACGAGCGGACAAACGGTCGGTCAAGGTCGCCATCCTGGCGATCTCCGTCGCTCTGGCAGCGCTTGCCCCTTCGGGCGCCGGGGCACAGGAAGCCCGCGAATTCCCGAGCGAGCACGGCACCCTGCGCGTCGAGACGCTCGCGACCGGCCTTGAACACCCCTGGTCCGTCGAGGCCCTTCCCGATGGCGGCCTGATCGTCAGCGAGCGCCCGGGACGGATCCGGATCGTGCGCGACGGCAAGGTCTCGAAGCCGCTGACCGGCGTGCCCAAAGTTGCCGAACGCGGCCAGGGCGGCCTGCTCGACATCGCGCTCGATCCCGGTTTTGCAGAGAACAGAACGCTCTACCTGACGATGGCTGCCAACGGCAAAGGCGGCTACGGCACCGCCGTCGTAAGGGCGAAGCTCGCCGCCGACGCAACTGGCCTCACCGACGTCAAGGAACTCTTCCGGATGAGCAAGTTCACCGGCAAGGGCCAGCATTTCGGCTCGCGCATCGCCATCGCCCCCGATGGCAGCCTGTTCTTCGGCATCGGCGACCGCGGCCAAGGCGAGCGGGCCCAGGATCCGCGCGATCATGCCGGCGCCATCCTACACATCAATGCCGACGGCAGCATTCCCGGATCCAACCCCTATCGCGGCGGCACCGGCGGTCTGCCGGAGATCTGGTCGAAAGGCCACCGCAATCCTCAAGGCATCGCCTTCGATCCGAAGGACGGCACGCTTCTGACGGTCGAGCACGGCGCGCGCGGTGGCGACGAGATCAACAATCCGAAGGCCGGCCACAATTACGGCTGGCCCGTCATCACCTACGGCAAGGACTATTCCGGCGCCGAGATCGGCGAAGGCACAGCGAAAGAAGGCCTCGACCAGCCGCTCTTCTATTGGGATCCCTCGATCGCGCCCGGCGCGCTTGCCATCTATCGCGGCAGGATGTTTCCCGAATGGGACGGCGACCTTCTGGTGGCGGCACTGAAGTACCAGTTGCTGGCGCGGCTCGAGCGCGACGACAGCGGTGCCATCGGCTCCGAGGAGCGGCTGTTCGACGGTGAGTTCGGCCGCATCCGCGACGTGGTCGTGGCGCCCGACGGCGCCCTGCTGATGGTGACGGACGAGGAAGACGGCGCCGTGCTCAGGGTCTCCAGGGCGGCGACGCAATAGGCGACGCCTGCCACCGACGCTCACGAAAGCCGGTCGCGAACCTCACGCCGAAACATGAACTTCAGCCCGGACCAGACGGCATCGACAGCGCAAACCTTCACGTCGACGAGCCCCAGCGGCAGGAAAATCTCGCGCAAAACGTCCTCCGTCAGCGTCGTCGTCCGCTTCGACGCCTTCTTCGGCCAGGAGACCCACAGCATGCCGTCCGGCTTCAGCCTCGCAGCCAGCTTCGGCGCAAGCTGCTCCAATGCCGATCGCTCCGTTTCGAAGATATGCGCATAGTCGACGTCGCGCGTGGCCACCGTGCCGATCGCCGTCTCGCAAGCCCGATAGCCGGTGAACCCGCTGATCGCATCGAGCCCGGATGGAATCCCGAGAAGCAGGGCCTGCTGCCCGTCCTTCAGTCCCAGCTTGCGCCCGAGCGGCGTGCCGGAATAGCCGGCATCGCTCATGGTCGCCGATCTCCGATGGGTGATAGGAGCTGAGCCCCCTCCTCGCCGCCCTCTCCCAGCGCCGCATCGCCGACCGTTTTCATCGCAACCAACTCCGCCCAAACTTGGCGACGATGAGCCTTGCCCGGCGAAAACGCAACTGCTAGACGCGCCTGTCCGAGGAGAGAACGACATGCCGCGCATTCAGGCCAATCTGCTGCTTTTGATTTCAGGCGCCATCTGGGGCGCCGGCTTCGTTGCACAGTCGACGGCGATGGATGCGATCAGCCCGCTCTGGTTCATCGCGCTGCGCTTTGCGATCGCGACACTGGTCGCCATGCCCTTGGCCATCATCGAAACGAAACGCGCGGCCGAGCCGCTCAAGCTGGCGACAGTCCGCAACTTCATCTTCATCGGCCTGGCGCTCTTTGCCGGTGCGGTCACGCAGCAATACGGCCTGCTCGACACCAGCGTCACCAATTCCGGTTTTCTGACCGGCCTTTACGTCGTCTTCGTCCCCGTGCTGATGGTCGTCTTCCTGCGCCGCAAGCCGCATTGGATCATCTGGCCGGGCGCGCTGATGGCGCTGTTCGGCATTTTCCTGTTGAGCGGCGGCACCCTGTCGGCGCTGACGGGTGGCGACTACCTAACGGTTGTCTGCGCCCTGTTCTGGGCGGTGCAGATGCTGCTCATCGGCCTGTTCGCGCCGAGCAGCGGCCGGCCGATGCTGTTGTCGATGACGCAGTTTGCCGTCTGCGCCGTGCTTGGATCCGTCCTTGCCGTCACGACAGAGCCGCTGAGCTTCGCCGCCATCGAGGGCGCGCTCTTCGAGATCCTCTATGCCGGCATCTTTTCGAGCGGTCTGGCCTTCATTCTTCAGGTCGTCGGGCAGCGCTACACGACGGCGCCGCAGGCCGCGATCTTCCTGTCGAGCGAAGCGCTCTTTGCCGCCCTCTTCGGCGTCCTCCTGCTTGGCGAAGTCATCACCCCGATCGGTTATGCCGGCTGCGCCATCATCTTTGCCGCCATGCTGACGGTCGAAATCGTGCCGGAATTGACCAAAGGCCGCCGCGCCGTGGCCCCTGCCTGAGGGCACCTCAAGAAACTATAAGCACCCGCCGCCAAGACGCTGGACTGCAGCTTTACTTGCTATTGCTCGGGGCAACAGACCCGTTGCTTCGCGACGAAGGCATGGCTTTGCCCGACGTTTTCGGCCCGCGCCGATAGCTATAGATTTTCTGCAAGAATTCCACGTAAGAAACAGCCGACGTGAGAAGCCTCAAACATATCAGGGAGTTGCCGACGGCACGCATCATAAGCTTTTGGCCTGCTTTACGAGCGACACACGGGAAATCGGCGAAAACCACTCAATTTTGCAGCAATTGTTTTCAAAAAGCTGTGATTTCAACAGCTTGCGATATATTTTGCGCGGCGCCCCGCAAAGCCGCAAATGACCGATTTTTGAGCAATGACAAGACGCAATACCAATCCCGAAAAGTTTTGCTTGCCAATTCAAAATAAACCCATCAATCTTACTTCCGTTCGGGCAATCTGCGAACACGGGAAGATCTTGAAATAAAAGCGGGCCGGAGACGCAAAAACTCCGGGCGGCCAGACCGATGGGGAGCATGGTGATGTGACCCTTCCAATGGCTGGCTGCGGTAACCAGGACCCTTTCCTCAAACGTCGAGAACTGCCTGCCAACGCCCATTTGGGCAAAACTGCAATGCTGCCCGTCCGTCAAACGGGTGGAGAGAAAAGGACCTGACGCATGGCCGAAACTGGCACTGTAAAATTCTTCAACACCGACAAGGGCTTTGGTTTCATCAAGCCTGACAACGGTGGTGCAGATATCTTCGTACACATTTCCGCAGTCCAGGCCTCCGGCCTGACCGGTCTGACGGAAAACCAGAAGGTAAGCTTCGACACCGAACCGGATCGCCGCGGCAAGGGCCCGAAGGCGGTCAACCTGCAGATCGCCGGCTAACGCCGCAGTCTGCTGACAGATTCCAAGTTGAAGCCCGGCATATTTGCCGGGTTTTTTTTGTTTTCGATCCGGCGGAATGTGCCGGTCTCCTTGTTCAGGCTCCGTTCAGTTTGGCGCCGTTAACCTTCCTCCCATCATGAAGTCCGGGTTGATCCGGTCCATGCGAAGGATTGAAGCCAAATGAACAAGTTCATCAAAGCCGCCGTTCTCTCGATCGCCGCAGCCGCTATGGTCATCCCGACCTTTGGCGCCGCCGAGGCAGGCGGCCGGCATCACCACAACAACGACGATGCATGGGCAGCAGGCGCAGCGGGTCTCGTTGCCGGCGCCCTGATCGGCGGCGCGATCGCCTCGCAGCCGCGCTACAATGGCGGTTACAACGAGCGCGTCTACATCGATCCGGAACCGGAATACGACTACTACGAACCGCGTCCGGTCTATCGCCCTCGCCCGGTCTACCAGGCACGCCCGGTTGTCGTCGACAGCTACGGCGGCGGCTACCGCTCGCTCGAGCCTTGGACCCCGTCCTGGTACCGTTACTGCTCGCAGCGTTACCGCTCGTTCAACCCGGATAGCGGCACCTTCCGCGGCTACGACGGTCGCAGCTACTTCTGCACCGCCGGCTGATCAGGCCTGCAGCCAAGAAATCAAAGAAAACGCAAGGCTCTCACGAGCCTTGCGTTTTTTCATTCCGGGCTGTCGGTGCGACCTGCTCCGGCGGGGTGAGACCACGCAGATAGGGATTGGTGCGGCGCTCCTCGCCGATCTGGCCGCCCGGGCCGTGGCCGCAGATGAAGCCGACGCTGTCGCCGAGCGGCAGGATCTTGTCGCGGATCGAATCGAGCAGTTGCTGGTGATTGCCGCCCGGCAGGTCGGTGCGGCCGATCGAGCCGTGGAACAGGACGTCGCCGACATGGGCGAAATTCTGTACCCGATTGAAGTAGACGACGTGGCCGGGCGCATGGCCCGGGCAATGCAGGACCTCGAAGACGTGGTCGCCGAAGGAGACGGTGTCGCCTTCTTCGAGCCAGCGATCGGGAACGACGTTCTGGACCTTCATCGCCAGGCCGAAGCGCTCGGCCTGGTTTTCGAGCCTTTCGAGCAGCGGCAGGTCGTCCTTGTGCGGGCCGATGATATCGAGCCCGAGCGCGTCCTTCAGTTCCTTGGCGCCGCCGGCATGGTCAATATGGCCATGGGTGATCCAGATCGCCTTCAGCGTGATGCCGTTTTCGCGGATGGTCTGCAGGATGAGATCGACATCGCCACCGGGATCGACGATCACGCCTTCCTTGGTCTCGCTGTCGAACAGCACGGTGCAGTTCTGCTCGAAATGGGTAACCGGGATGATGCCCGCCTGTAACATGCGCGTCTGCCTCTCTAGAGCATGTCGCGCAAAAGTGTGGGAGCGGTATTGCGATAACGACATGCGATAAATCAGGAACCTAAAGCGTAGGAAGCGAATCTGGAAGATCGCAACGCGCTTTAGGTTCTCGTGATCTTCCTATAGCGGCAATTGGCGGCGGTGACAGAGCCAATCAGCGAAGCGAGGCTATTTGCGGCGAAGGCAGCTGCGGCGCCGGCCACTGCACGGTGGTCATCAAAAGCGCTGAAATCGCAATCTCCGCGGCAACGACGATCCGCACGACCGGTTTGAGACCGCGCGCGGCGGCATTGTGCTGATCCGGCTGAGCATTCTGCATTTTTGTCCCCTCTCCCGTTGCCTGTTCTCCTGGCGTGTCCTGCCCTCGGCAACGGCTGGAGAATGTCACAGCGTCATATTTCGTGACGTTCCCGGGGGAACATCCGTGCGCTTGCCGGCGTTTGGCCCTCGTCAATATAAGGAGAAACACAATGGTGAAGCTTACCCGCCCCCTGTTGCGAGCCGCTGCGGCCGCGGGTTTGGTGTTGGCGATCGGTACGCCGTCCGCCTTTGCAGCCATGACCGCGACCACGGTGACGGACCTCAACATCCGTACGGGTCCGGGCCCTCAATATCCGACGGTCGGCCTTGCAGCCCGCGGCAGCACCGCGATCATCGACGGCTGCATCGAAGGCAGCAAGTGGTGCCGCATCGACGTCGGCGGCGTGCGCGGCTGGGTCTACGCCCAGTATCTGACGACGGATCTTGGCGGTTCGGCCGTCGTGGTCCAGGAACGCCGCAGCGACCTGGCCATTCCCGCCGTCACCTACGAAGCGCAGCCCAATGACCCCGTCATCGTCAGCAGCGGCGACGAATTGATCGGCCCGGTCGAACAGATCGACCCGATCGTGCCGCCGGACAATGTACGGACCTACATTACCTCCAACCCCGGCGAGACCATCTATCTCGATGGCGAAGTCGTCGTCGGCGCCGAACTGCCGCAGACCGTGACCGTTCAGCGCGTGCCCGACTACAGCTACGACTATGTCAGCATCAACGGCCAGCCCGTTCTGGTCGAGCCGGCAACGCGACGCATCGTCTACGTCTACCGCTAACAGCCGATACCTCCGGCAGCCATTCGGTTGCCGGAGTGCACTGATGCGACTGCCTTACCCTCCCTCGTCCTCCCGACGGTACGAATCAACAGTTGCAAGCGATGCCTCCAGCCGCTCGCAGCGCCCGCGTCATTTCGCGCTTTGCCTGTAAGAGGCGGCCTGCGCCTAAAATCGAGCCATTTCAATTGGTTAGGAAGCAGGCGCCGGGGCGGTTTTTAGCTCAAATTGACAATAGTCCAGAATAGGCTTCAACCTATTGATGCCGGATCATCGGCTTTTAGTGGCCCGTCCACGACGAGCCACGACACGGAGGGATCAATGGAAGCATTAATGCCTATCATTACCCAATTGATCGCGGGGGCGGCCGGCGGCAACGCGGCCAGCGCACTATTGAAGCAGCAGGCATTCGGTGTCGTCGCACGGACCATCGTCGGCGCAATCGGGGGCCTGGGCGGCGGGTTCCTCATCCAGATGCTCGGCGGCGAAGCAGCCGCGACCGGACTTGCCATGCAAGCCATCGGCGGCCTTGTCGGCGGCGGCGTGTTGAGCGGCATCGTCGGGCAGTTCTTGGGGAAGACCGCCTAACTCCGCGATCAAATCCGTAGCAAGACGAAAGGCGGCCGATGGCCGCCTTTTCTGCATTCGAGACAGTTGTGGATGCCGTTACTCGGCCGCCGCAGCAACCGGGTAGACTTCCTTCATGTAGTCGTTCATCAGCGTTTCTGAGATCGTCGCCGGCGTGAAGCGGTAAGGACCGATTTCGGAAACCGGCGTCACTTCGGCGGCAGAGCCGGTCAGGAAGCACTCGGTGAACCCGGACAGTTCCTCCGGCATGATCGTCCGCTCAACCACCTCATAGCCGCGGCGCTTGGCAAGCTCGATCACCGTGCGGCGGGTAATGCCGTCGAGGAAGCAATCCGGCACCGGTGTGTGGATGACGCCGTCCTTGACGAAGAAGATGTTGGCGCCGGTGGCTTCCGCCACGCGGCCGCGATAATCGAGCATCATCGCATCCGCATAGCCCTTGGCCTCGGCCGCGTGCTTGGAGATGGTGCAGATCATGTAGAGGCCGGCGGCCTTGGACTTCGACGGCGCCGTCTGCGGATCGGGGCGGCGATATTCGGCTATGTCGAGCCGGATGCCCTTGAGCTTCTCGGCCGGGTTGAAGTAGCTGCCCCACTGCCAGATGGCGATGGCGACATTGATGCGGTTGTTCTGCGCCGAAACGCCCATGCTCTCGCTGCCGCGCCACGCGATCGGCCGCACATAGGCCTCGGAGAAGCCCTGCCGTTTCAGCAGCTCGACGCTGGCGGCATCCAGTTCTTCCACCGAATAGGGAATCTTGAAGCCGAGGATCTCGGCGGACTGATGAAGGCGCTGGTTGTGCTCGTTCAGCTTGAAAATGCGCCCGCCATAGGCGCGCTCGCCCTCAAAGACCGCGCTGGCATAGTGCAGGCCGTGGGTCAGCACGTGAATCTTGGCATCCTTCCACGCGACGAACTCGCCGTTGAACCAGATCTGTCCGTCCAACTGATCAAAAGGAACCGCTGCCATGGTGTCATCCTCCGGCGCATGCGCGCCATTCTTAGTTGATTATCGTCCTGCTTTCAGTCTATCGGCAAACTGATTGAGGGAAAATTCAATTTCGTGATTTTGGATTTGCGATCGGAACGGCACGGCATATCCTTTCCAGATGTTGCCAATGCCAAATGTCTCGCTTACCGAGCATGGACGCTAATGCTATGGTAAAAATATGTCAACAAAGCTGACATATTTTTTCGAAAGTTTCGCAAGTTGCAATCAGGCTGAAAGGAAATGACCGCGTGGCCGGCCAATCCAAAGAGAACACCCGGTATCTGAGCGATGCCGCCGCCGATGACGATACGATCGATTTCGAGATCATCGAGCTGCTCTTCTTCGCCTATCGCGACTTCACCTCCGACCCGGACGCGATCCTTGAAAAGAGCGGCTTCGGGCGGGCGCACCACCGCGTCGTGCACTTTGTCGACCGGGAACCCGGCATGACGGTCGCCGATCTCCTGGATACGCTGAAGATCACCAAACAGAGCCTGGCCCGGGTGCTGAAGCAACTGATCGATTCCGGCTATATCCGCCAGGAAACCGGCCCTGAAGACCGGCGCCAGCGCATGCTCTATACGACGGAGGAAGGCCAGGCGCTGGCGCGTGCGCTTGCCGAGCCACAGTCCCGCCGCATAGCCGATGCATTGGCAAGAACCGGTCCGGGCGCGCGCGAAACGGTCAAGCGCTTTCTTGCCGGTATGAAGAACAACGCCGCAGACTGAGACCCGCCTTAGCGCGGGTCTGGCCTGCAACTTGGGAAGCGTGGAATGACGACAAAAGCGACTGTCTCGGACGATGCGGCTCACCTTCTGGTCGTCGACGACGACCGGCGCATCCGCGATCTGCTCAACCGCTACCTGGTCGAACAGGGCTTTCGTGTGACGACCGCGTCTGATGCGGACGAAGCCCGCCGCAAGCTCGTCGGCCTCGACTTCGACCTTTTGATCGTCGATGTGATGATGCCCGGCGAAAGCGGCATCTCGCTCACCCAAAGCCTCAGGCAGATCAAGACCGTGCCGATCCTGATGCTGACGGCGCTGGCGGAATCGAACTCGCGCATCGAGGGCCTCGAGGCCGGCGCCGACGACTATCTGTCAAAACCCTTCGACCCGCGCGAACTGGTGCTTCGCATCAACAATATCCTGCGCCGCAACCAGCCGACCCAGGCCCCCAAGGTCGACCAGGTCATCTTCGGCCCCTATACCTTCTCGGTGGTGCGCAAGGAGCTCAGGCGGGGCGCCGATCACATCCGCCTGACGGACCGCGAGCAGGAAATCATGACACTCTTCTCACAGCGCGCCGGTGAAACGATCCCGCGCCACGAACTGATCGGCGACGATGCCGAAGTCGGTGAGCGCACGATCGACGTGCAGATCAATCGCCTGCGCCGCAAGATCGAGGATGACCCGTCCAACCCCGTCTGGCTGCAGACGGTGCGCGGCATCGGCTACCGGCTGAGCGTGGACTGAAGTGGCAGCCTTCCGATGAGCACGGCAAACCATGGCAAGCTTTGACGGCATAGAACAAGGAACGACAGGGGCGAACGACAACGCCTGGAGGCGTTTCACCCGCTGGCTGCGCCGTCGCCTGCCCATGGGGCTTTATGCCCGCTCGCTGCTGATCGTCATCATTCCCATGGTGCTCCTGCAGTCGGTTGTCGCCTTCATCTTCATGGAGCGCCACTGGCAGCTGGTGACGCAGCGCCTGTCGGCCGCTGTCACCGGCGACATCGCGGCGATCGTCGATCTCATCGACACTTTCCCCGCCGACCGTGACATCTCCGAGATCATTCGCATCGCCCGCGAACAGCTCGATCTCAGCATCTCCGTGGATCCGCCCGGAGAACTGCCGCCGCCGCGCCCCAGCCCCTTCTTCGAAATCCTCGACCAGATCCTCGGCGAAGAGATTTCCAACCAGGTCCGCCGCCCCTTCTGGATCGATACGGTCGGCAACTCCAAGCTCGTCGAGATCCGCATCAAGCTCGATGATGGCCGCATCCTGCGCGTCTATGCACGGCGCAACCAGGCCTATGCATCGAACACCCACATCTTCCTCGTCTGGATGGTCGCTGCATCGCTGGTGCTGCTCACGATCGCGGTCCTGTTCCTGCGTGGCCAGATCCGCCCGATCCTGGCCCTGACCAAGGCGGCCGAAAGCTTCGGCAAGGGCCAGAAGATCGACGACTTCGCACCCCGTGGCGCCGACGAAATCCGCCGCGCCGGCCTCGCCTTCATCCAGATGCGCGAGCGCATCGAGCGCCAGATCGAGCAGCGCACCGCAATGCTGACCGGCGTCAGCCACGACCTTCGAACCATCCTCACCCGATTCAAGCTGCAACTGGCGCTCGCCGGCAACAACCCCGACCTCGAAGGCCTGAACCAGGACGTCGAGGACATGCAGAACATGCTGGAAGGCTATCTGGCCTTTGCCCGTAGCGAGGCGGAGGAGGATGTCGGCCAGCTCAAGCTCAGCGACCTCATGGCCCGGCTTGCGACGGAAGCGGAGCTGCGCGGCAAGACGCTCACCACCTCCATCGAGGGCGAGGACGAGGTTCGCGTGCGCCCGAACGCCTTCACCCGTCTCGTCGCCAATATCGCCTCCAACGCCTACCGCTACGCCAACACCGTCAAGATCGATGCGCGCCACAGTGCCAAGTGGCTGACGATCACCGTCGACGATGACGGTCCGGGCATTCCCGAACGTTCGCGCGAAGATGTGTTCAAGCCGTTCTTCCGCCTCGACGAGGCCCGCAACCTCGACAGCTCCGGCACCGGCCTTGGGCTGGCGATCGCCCGCGACATCGCCCGCAGCCACGGCGGCAACGTCACGCTTGGCGACAGCCCGCTCGGGGGCTTGAGGGCAACGGTGCGCGTACCGGCTTGACGTTCCCGCCCGGACCGGCCACTGCTCGCGGCGCACGGGGGCTGAGGAGAGTGGGCCATGACAGACGCCATCGATTGGGCTGATTGGGAACGATGGGTGGCCGAACTCTGGGCAACCTTCGACGCGACGGATACCGAAACCTTCATCGCCCGCATCGAGGCGCTTGCCGGCGAACTGCCGGTCGGACATGCCGTCGGGCTGTTCGAGAGAGCCTCGGCGCAGGATTCGACCGGCAATGAAGCAAAGGCAGAGCTGCTCTACCGGCAAGCGCTGGAAAGCGGCCTTCAGGGAATTCGCCGCCGGCGCGCCACGATCCAGCTCGCGAGCACCCTGCGCAATCTCGGCCGCGCCGAAGAAGGCGTCGCCCTGCTCACCGCCGAGCGGGACAAGCCATCGGACGAACTCGACGATGCGGTCGTCGCCTTCCTGGCGCTCTGCCTCGTCGATACCGGCCAGGCGCAACAGGCGGCAGCACTCACGCTCGGCAGCCTGTCGCGCCACCTTCCCCGCTACAACCGCTCGCTCAAGCGGTATGCCGAGACGCTGCTGTCGGAGAACTGAGCCCCGTTAGCGCTGGTAGATCGAGGTCAGGCCGCGCCACTCGTTGAAACGGTGCCAGGCATCGATGCGGCGGTTCGGCCAGGGCTTGCGCGTTATTGTCAGCAGCGCCCGGAAAGCCTCGTCCTCTCGCCCCGCGCCGAGCTGATGCGCAATCAGACCATAGGCAAAGGCCGTCGAGCGGCTGACGCCGGCGTGGCAATGCACGAGAATGCGGCTCTCCGCATGCTCCGCCGCAGGCCGCATCGCCTCGAACACCTCGAGCACCAGATCCGGGAAATGCTGCCGGGCGGTCGGGTTTTCCTGGTCGCGCATGCGCACAACCCGGTGGCTCGCCTCGGCAATGACAGGCACGTTGGTATCCGGCAGTTCCGAATCGAGCAGGGACAGCACATGGCTTGCGCACTACAGCGCCGCGCGTCTTATCAGACGCGCAAAGGTCGCTGTAGAACTTATAATTCCTGCATGTTTTCGCCCTTTAATCGGCGACGATTAAAGGAAACATGCAGTCGCGCGCCGCATCGGCGGCGCGCCAAAGGCAGGACACCTTGACGCGCTCGGGGATCGCTTCGATTGCAATGGTCATCAGATCACATCAGCTTCTTGCCGTTGGGGACCGGCCGTTCGGTGGCAGCCAGCACGATCGCACCGGCCTCGTCTGCAAAGCCCAGCGTCAGCACTTCGGAGCGCACAGGCCCGATCTGGCGCGGCGGAAAATTGACCACGCCCAGCACCTGCCGCCCGACGAGATCCTCCGGACGATAATGCACCGTGATTTGAGCTGATGACCTTTTTATGCCGATCTCAGGCCCGAAATCGATTTTCAGCTTGAAGGCCGGCTTGCGCGCTTCCGGAAAAGGCTCGGCCTCGACGACGGTCCCCACACGAATGTCTACGCGCTCAAAATCAGCAAATTCAATCGTTTCCGCCATTACAAGCCCTTTGCATCAAAAGTTCTCCGCCGCCGGACTTAAAGCATCGGACGAGATTCCGGAAGCGCGCCGGCCTCCGCGGGCTCCCCGCGAAATCTGGCCTCTTCCCACGAGCGACGGGAGAACTGCTCGGCAAGAAAGTCGACGAAGACCCGCACCCGCGGCGGCAGGAAGCGCCGGTGCGGATAGACAACCGTGATCGGTTCCGCCTCGGCATAGTTGCAGTCGGTCAGAAGCGGTACCAGCCAGCCCGCCCTGATATCTTCGCCCACCAGAATTTCCGAGAGCCGCACGATCCCGATGCCCGCAAGCGCAAGCCGCCTGAGCGCTTCGGTGCTGTTGGCCTCGACGGAACCCCGCACACGGATCGCACGCCGGCCGTCGCCATCCTCAAACTCCCACACGTTCAGGCGGCCGCGCGCGGTGATAGCCAGGCAGACATGCCGTTGCAGGTCATCAGGGGTTTGCGGAGCGCCGTGCCGTTCGAGATAGGCAGGCGCCGCACAGATGACGCGGCGGTTCGATGCCAGGCGCCGTGTCACCAGCGTGCTATCGCTTTGCGCCGCGACCCGTATCGCGACATCGGCGTCGCCGTTCAAGAGGTCGACGATGGCGTCGCTGAAATCGAGTTCCAGATCGATCTGCGGAAACCGCTCGATGAAACCAGGCAGCATCGGCACGATCAGGCGATGACCGAAGGCACTGGGCAGGCTCACCCGCAGCCGCCCGCGTGGCACGGCGTCCGGCTGGATCGCAATCTCCGCGTCCTCGATGTCGCCGAGGATGCGGCGGGTGGATTCCGCATAGGCGCTGCCTTCGCTCGTCAGGCTGATACTGCGCGTCGTGCGCTGCAGCAGGCGCACGCCAAGGCGCGCCTCCAGCCGGCCGACGATCTTGCTGACCGCCGATGGCGTCATGCGCAGCCGCCGCGCCGCCGCCGAGAAGTCCCCCTCCTCGACGACGGCGAGAAACACCGCCATGGCTTCCTGTCGATCCATTGCATCTATTCCATACCGTCACAGATGAACGGAAATTATCATGGATTATCGCGTTCGGCGATAGGTTGTACTCTGAGCCGGAACTCAGATGGCAACGCCGAAGGGTGACGGAAATGGGCAAGCGACGGAACGATGACGTGCCGATGAGTTACCAGCTTCATTCCTGGGCGCGGCGTCAGCGCGATGCCGCGATCCGCGACACGTGTCGCCGGACAGCGAGGGCAATCTCAAGGCTTCTGTTCAACCGGCAACCGCGCGGTGAGCGTGACGCGTGCGCAGGCGCCTCCCCCACGCCAACACCATAAATCATGGCCGCACCGGCGCCATCACGCACCGGTGGCTTTGCAGGCTCAGCCTGCCAGTTCTTCCGCCCGTGTGCGCGCGGCGGCGATCGCCTTGTCGAACAACGGCTGCATGCCGTCGTCGGCCATCAGCACGGACAGGGCCGCAGCGGTGGTGCCGCCGGGCGAGGTCACGTTCTGGCGCAAGCGCGCGGCTTCGTCGGGGGACTGGTGCAACAGTTCGCCGGCCCCCGCGACGGTTTCCCGCGCGAGCCGCATGGCAAGGTCCGCCTCAAGGCCAGCCTTGCGGCCCGCCTCCGCCATGCACTCGACAAGGTAGAAGACATAGGCCGGACCGCTACCCGAAACGGCAGTGACGGCATCGATCTCGGCTTCGGTGCGGACCCATTCGACCGGGCCGCTGACCTTCAAGAGATCGTGAACCTGGGCGCGCTGCTGATCGCTGACGCGGGCATTGGCAAAGGCACCGGTGACGCCACGGCCGATCATCGCCGGCGTGTTCGGCATGGCGCGTACGGTTGCGGCCGCGCCAAGATGGGTTTCGATGAAGGCGAGCGTCTTGCCGGCCGCGACCGAAACGATGACCGTGTCAGGACCGACGAGCGACGTCAGCGGCGGCAGCACCGCCTCCATCACCTGCGGCTTGACCGCAAGGAAGATCACGCCGGCCTGCACGCCCGACGGCGCCGAGGTCGCGTGTGTGACGCCGTTGTCGGCGATGAGTTGTGCCATGGCCGGCGGCGGGCCGGGATCGACGACGAGAACGTCGGCGCCCTTCACACCGCTCTTCAGCCAGCCGGAAAGCATGGCGCCGCCCATATTGCCGGCGCCGACGAGCACGATGGGCCCGGAAGCGGCATTCGTCATGATCAGGCTTCTCCAACCGTTTCGAACAGCACGGCATCGACGGCGCGCTGCGCGTCCATGCCGGACCAGACGACGAATTGAAACGCCTGATAATAGGATTCGCAAGCGTCAAGTGCGCTGGAAAGCAGAACCTCGACCTGCTGGTTGGTGGGCTCGGCACCGCCGGCAAGCAGCAGCGACTGGCGGAAGATCACCACTTCCTCCTGGCGCCACAGGTCGAAGTGGCCCATCAGCACCTGCCCGTTGATATGGGAGAGCAGGCGGATGACTTCGTTGACCCGGCTTTCCGGAACCTTGATGTCGAAGGCACAGGCAAGGTGCAGCGCCTCGAATTCCTCCATCCAGGAGAAGGAAACGTGGTAGTCCGCCCACTTGCCTTCGACCGTCATGGCGATTTCGTCTTCGCCGGATCGTTCGAACGACCAGTCGTTATTGGCAGCCACGAACTCGATCATATCGACCGGGTTGGATTGGCGCTCGACTTCCATTTCCAAAAGGCTCATGCATCACCCTGTATAGGTGTGGCGCAGGCATGCGTCATCACGGTCACACGACGCAACGCTGCAAACCCAACACCGATTACAAACACACTATGATTGCTGAACTCACATCCATCCTGGCTGACTTACCCTGCCCGGAGCTTACGTGGTTCGTTTCGAATCATCATTTAAAATCAGTGTATAATGGCGGAGTCAGGCTGCCAGCCCCTCGGCCCAAAAATAGCCGTGAACAATCGCGCCCACGTTGTCATATGAATGAAGCGGTTGAGCTTAACTGACTCTGCCATAAGGGTTTTTTGGCAGTGTCCACAGGTGGAAAACTTTTCAGCTTTTATTAACCACCCATCGCGCCGTTACAGACGCGTGCTGCCTGACGACAGCAAAACGCCCGCAGACGAGATCCGCGGGCGAAGTAAAAACGCTGAAATGCCGTTATTTCAAGGGAATCGCGTTACTTGCCCTCATCGACGAGACGCGCTTCGAGAGCCTCGATACGGGCCAGAAGCGCATCGTTTTCCTCACGCGCCTTGATGGCCATTTCCTTGACCATTTCGAACTCTTCACGCTTGACGACGTCGAGCGAATTCAGCGCCCGCTCCGCCTGCGCCCGGAAAGCCGTTTCAACCTCGCGGCGCACCCCTTGAGCGGCGCCTGCGGCATCGGTCATCAGCTTGGCAAAGTCATCCAGCATGCGGTTGGTGCCTGTGCTCATCGTCGCGATCTCCATTTCAGCCATCGCCTCTGAAAGAGCGATGCGGTCCATGGGTTTCAGGTAGGGTCAGCGGCGGCTCGATGCAAGAAAAATCACGCACCCCATAACGTCCCCCTTCACGACCCTGTGTCCGGGGCGCGCAATGGCGCCCTTGACCGGGGTGAATTCGCTCGCCATGTTCCGCCGAAACAACCGGCCCGGCACGAGAACAATAAATTGGAAACACTAGCGACCCGCCTCGCCATCCTCCCCTTCCCCGAAATCGATCCCGTCATCGTTCAGATCGGCCCGCTTGCCATCCACTGGTACGGGCTCGCCTATGTGGCGGGCATCCTGATCGGCTGGTTCTACGCCCGGCGCCTGGCGATGAACGCCGCGCTCTGGCGCGACGACAAGCCGGCGATCACCCTGCAGCAGCTTGACGATTTCCTGCTGTGGGCAGCCGGCGGCATCGTGCTTGGCGGACGCATCGGCTACATCCTCTTTTATGATCTCGGCTCCGTGCTCGCCAATCCGATCCGCGCGCTTGAAATCTGGAACGGCGGCATGTCGTTCCACGGCGGCTTCCTCGGCACCACGCTCGCGATGATCCTGTTTGCGCGCAAGAACAGGATCGCGCTCTGGAGCCTGTTCGATGTCGTCGCGGCCGTCGTGCCGATCGGCCTGTTCTTCGGCCGTATCGCCAACTTCATCAACGGCGAGCTCTGGGGTCGACTGTCGACCATGCCCTGGGCGATCGTCTTCCCGACGGGCGGCCCCTTCGCCCGCCACCCGAGCCAGCTTTATGAAGCAGCCCTCGAAGGTCTCGTGCTGCTCGCGGTGCTCGCCTGGTTCATCTACCGTCGAAAGGCGCTGAAATCGCCGGGACTTGTCACCGGCATCTTCGTGCTCGGCTACGCGCTGAGCCGTATTTTCGTCGAATTCTTCCGCGAACCGGACGCGCAGATCGGCTATCTTGCCGGTGGCTGGCTGACCATGGGCATGCTTTTGTCGCTGCCGATGGCGCTCGCCGGCCTCTGGGCGATTGCCCGGGGGCGGCGCGCAGCCGCCTGAGAGCGGATAAGGCAAGGGCGCGCGGCTTTGTGAGCCGCGCCTCGGTGAATGGACGAAAGCATGACGACACCACTTGCGGACAAGATCAAGGCGCTGATCAAGGCCCACGGGCCGATCAGCGTCACCGATTATTTCTCGCTTTGCCTGGCGGATCCGGAGCACGGCTACTATCGCGTGCACGAACCCTTCGGCAAAGAGGGCGATTTCACCACGGCGCCGGAAATCAGCCAGCTCTTTGGCGAGATGATCGGCATCTTCCTCGTCCATGCCTGGCAGCAGCACGGCACGCCTGAAGGTGCCGTGATCGCCGAAATCGGCCCCGGACGCGGCACGATGATGGCCGACATGCTGCGCGTCGTGCGCCGCGTCGCACCTGAACTCTACGCCACAGCGAGCGTGCATCTGGTCGAAACCAGCGACCGGCTGCGCAAGGTCCAGTCCGAGACGCTTGCCGCCCATGGCAACAAGGTGGAATGGCACACGAGCTTCGAGACCTTGCCCGAAGGCTTCATGCTGCTTGCCGCCAACGAGCTCTTCGACGCCATCCCGATCCGGCAGTTCGTGCGCACGGCGCAAGGCTTTCGCGAGCGCATGGTCGGCCTCGATGCCGACGACGAACTAACCTTTGCCGCAGGTGTTGCCGGCATCGATCCCGAGCTTCTGCCGACGCCGGCCCAAAGCATCGCCGCGGGCACCATTTTCGAGATTGCGCCCGCCCGCGACGCCGTCATGTCGGCCCTTTGCGAACGGCTGAAGATCAGCGGCGGCACGGCCGTCATCATCGACTACGGCCATCTGGCCACCGGCTACGGCGACACGCTGCAAGCAATCCGCGACCATGAGTATGATCCGCCGCTCGCCAATCCGGGCCGCGCCGATCTCACCAGCCACGTCGACTTCGAGCAGCTTGCCCGCCGCGCCAAGACCGACAACCTGCAGATCAACGGCCTTGCCCACCAGGGCGACTTCCTGGTGGGATTGGGCTTGCTGGACCGCGCTGCGGCGCTCGGTCGCGACAAGGACGCACTGACGCAGGAAAGCATTCGCCAGGATGTCGAAAGGCTTGCCGGTGCAGGCGTCGGAAAGATGGGCGAACTCTTCAAGGTTCTGGCCGTCAGCAGCCCGCCGGTGCCGCTGTCGCCGTTCCGCAAACCGAAGCCCTGATGGCACAGCTACAGCGCCGCGCGTCTTATCGGACGCGCAACGGTCGCTGTAGCACTTTGAGTTGCTGCTTATTCTTATCCTTAAATCGGCAACGATCTAAGGATACATGCCATAGCGCACGGTTCAGCCGTAAAGATAGTTCGGGAGCCAGAGGGTCATCCCGGGCCACAGATACATGATGACCATGCAAAGCACGACGATCAGCATATAGGGCATCATGCCGGCGAAAATCTGGTTGATCGTCACATGCGGCGGCGAGACACCCTTCAGATAGAAGGCTGACATCGCGACTGGCGGCGACAGAAATGCCGCCTGCAGGTTGACGAAGACGAGAACGCCCCAGATCACCGGATCGATGTCGAAGTGCTTGAGCAGCGGCAGAAAAATCGGCACGAAGATGATGATGATCTCGGTCCACTCGAGCGGCCAGCCGAGCAGGAAGATGATCGCCTGCGAGAGGATCATGAACTGCACCGGCGTCAGATCGAGTGACAGCACCCATTGCTCGATCAGCGCCTGGCCGCCAAGGATGGCGAAAACGGCGGAAAACAAAGCCGAGCCCACGAAGAGCCAGCACACCATGGCCGTGGTCTTCGCCGTCAGAAACACCGCTTCCTTGGTGCGCTTCCAGTTGAGCGTCCGGGCCTGGAATGCGAGCAGGAAAGCCCCCGCCGCACCGACGGCCGCAGACTCGGTCGCCGTGGTGATCCCGAAGAGAATTACACCGAGCACGACTATGGTGAGGATGGCGAGCGGCATGACGGAGGAGATCAAGAGCTTCACCACCTGCAGCCGCTCCGCACTCATGTTGCGGTAGTAACGGACAAGCACCACCGCAGCGACCGTGGCAATCAACCAGAAGGACACGTAGAAGCTTGTCGCCGGCCCGTTGATCGCGGCCGGTGCGGCATCCGCTGCCGGTGCCCCGAGCTGTTCCAGCCCTTCCGGCGCCTCAGCCTCCGCCGATGCCTGCGGATGGATGACGACATACCACCACACGAGCGCCATCGTGAAAGTCGTCAGCGCGAGCGGGACCAAGGCAGCGCAGAAGTTCTTGACGAGGGCCCAATAGGTGAGCGACCCCTCCTCGGTTTCGAGAGCCAGCGCCCTTGCCGGTGAGACCAGTGCGCGGGAGAGCCCTGCGAGCATATTGCTGCGCGAGTACGCCGCTTGCAGCCCCCGCATCCACGCTCTGACCGGCACCCTGGTCTGTTCCGCAGGCAACGGCGGGGCGATCTTCGGGCTGATCAGCGCCCAGCCGAGAATATAGGCGAGGTAGAGCAGCGCGAGGAAAAACCCGGGGAACATGGCAGCGGCGTAGAGTTTCACCACAGATTGTCCCGCGACTGCCGCATAGACGATAATCATCACCGAGGGCGGGATCAGGATGCCGAGGGTACCGCCCGCCGTGATCACACCGGAGGCAAGCTTCACGTCATAGCCGGCGCGCAACATCGGGTTGAACGCAATCACCCCCATCAGCACGACCACCGCACCGACGAGACCACTGGCGATGCCCCAGAACGTGCAGACAATGAGACTAGCGACGGCGAGCGACGCAGGCACCCGCTTGAAAGCGAGCTGGATGCTGTAGAACATCTTGTCGACCAGCGCCCCTCGCTCCATCACGTAGCCCATGAGCACGAACAAAGGGATCGAGATCAGAACGTCATTGGTCATCGCCCCGTAGGTGCGCTGCACCATCAGGTCGAAGACGCGATTGTCGATCCAGTGCTCGGCGGGATTGTAGAAGGCGCAGAAGCCGAAGAGCATGCCAAGCCCCATGAGCGTAAACGCCGTCGGAAACCCCATCATGATGACCACCACGATGAGCATCAGCATCGTCAGTCCGAGGAGTGGATCGCTCACGTCTCGCCGTCTCCCCCCATGCCGCGCTGCCGCGCCGCCCTGTCGATCTCCTGCGCACGCTCGATCGCCGCCTCGCGCGTTTCCGTGTCCACGTGCTCGCTATGCTCGAGTTGCTCGGCAACGACGTCGAGTTCCTCCACATCCTTGAGCCGACGTGGCCATTCGCCGGTCCGCAGGCAAACGATGCAGCGCGTAATCTCGGCCAGTCCCTGAAGCAGGACGAGGCCGCCCGCGACCGGAATGACGCTCTTGAAATAGTAGATGGGCGGCCCTTCCGCCGTGACGGTCGAATGCTCACCGATCCGCCAGGACAGCGCCGCATAGTCGTAGCCGGCGTAGACGAGCGCAGCGACGCCGGGCAGGAAAAAGAGGACGTAGAGGACCAGGTCGAGGGCGGCCTGCGTGCGCGGTCTCATGGAGCTGTAGAGGAAGTCGCCGCGCACATGGGCATTCTGCGCCAGGGCGTATGCGCCGGCGAGCATGAACAGCGTGCCGTAGAACATGTTGCTGGCATCGAAGATCCAGGCCGTCGGCATGTTCAGGATGTAGCGTTTGACGACCTCGACGCAGACCATCGTCATCAGCCCGATAATCAGCCAGGCTGCGGCTTTGCCGATCCACACGCTGGTCGCATCGACCCTGAGCAGAAAATGCTGAATGTTCACGCATGCCCCCGGCTGCAAGAGGGCGCTACAACGGCGCGCTTTAGAACGCACAGAGCCCGCTGTAACGCTTCGATTTATTGAATACTGTGATCCTTCGAGTGTCTCCGATGTGCGAAATGGGATCAGGCGTCATCCGCCGGCATCCCGTCTGATTGAAGCGAAGCGACCGTGCGTCAGAAGTCCTTCGCCACGCCCTCCTGTCCGAAGTAATGGTCGAACACCAGCCGCCGGCTGACGACGGTGTCCTGTTCCCAGCGCGTGGCCCGCTCGGCAAAAGCGAGCTGGGACTGGAGCACTTCCTTGAACAGCGGATTTTCCGCTGCCTTCTTCTTCACCACCTCGTCGTAGACCTCCAACTGCTTCTTGAGAATTGCCTCCGGGGTCTTGTAGAACTTGACCTTGTCGGTGGTCTGCATCTCCCGGTAGTCCGTCGAATAGCGATCGATCGCCTTCCAGGCCATATCCTGAGACGCCGCCTCGACGGCGTTGCTGATAATTGCTTTCATCTGATCAGGCAGACCGTCGTACTTCGGCTTGTTGAACATCACTTCGAACTGCTCGCCATTCTGATGGTAGCTCTGCAGCATGCAGATCTTCGATACATCCGGGAAACCGAGCACCCGGTCGGACGAGGCGTTGTTGAACTCGGCCGCGTCGAGCAGGCCGCGATCGAGCGCCGCAACGATTTCGCCACCCGGCAGCGCGTTGACCGCCGCCCCGAGCCCGGTGAAGACATCGATCGAGATGCCCACGGTGCGGAACTTCAGGCCCTCGAGATCCTCAGGCTTTGCGATTGGCTTCTTGAACCACCCGAGCGGCTGCGTCGGCATCGGCCCATAGGGGAACGAGACCACGTTGGCGCCAATGGATTCATAGAGCTTTGCGAGCAGCTCCTTTCCGCCCCCGTATTTGTGCCAGGCGAGCAGCATGTTGGCGTCCATGGCGAAGCCCGGGCCGGAGCCCCATAGCGCCAGCGCCGCCTGCTTGCCGTAATGGTAGACGAGGACGCCATGGCCGCCGTCCAGCGTTCCTTGCGATACGGCGTCGAGCAGGCCGAAGGCCGGCACCACGGCACCAGCGGGCAGCACTTCTATCTTCAGATCGCCGCCGGTCATATCATTGACCTTCTTGGCGAAATCGAGCGCGAACTCGTGAAAGATGTCCTTGGCGGGCCAGGTACTTTGCCAACGCATGCTGACCGGCCCCTGCGCCCTGACAACGCTCGGCGCAGCGACCATTGCAACCCCGGCCATTGCCGCCCCACCCAGGAATTTGCGACGCGACGGCTGCCCCTCGCAGTGGTTTCTTCGCTTCATCTGCTCCTCCCGAAAGCACAAGCATTTCTTCTATATTAGATAATACTCTTGTGCGGCCCCCCACGCAAAGATTGCAGGCAGCTTCGCTTAAAAGCCGGGGGGTAAGGCGCCATGCCCGAGCTCTTGTTTTCCGCCGGCCTCGCGCAGATGTCGGTGTCGAAGGAAGGCGATGTCGTCAATGCGTACCGGCGGTGCCCGAGCGATGACTGCCCCTCGAAATCGCAAGGCCGCCGACCCCTGCCGTTCGGGAATTGACAGCCCTGCCGTCGCGGGTCAACATCGCGCCGGCAAATCAAGAGCCAGTCGCCGGGCCGGAGCGCGCCCCCAAACCCATTGATTTTCCTGATAAAGTAAAGGCAAATATACCGATGCAGCATGACGCCGTGCTTTCTCCCGTGCAAAGCTCGCTGTTCAGCGAGAAGGCCGGGCCGGCAATCGCCCATGGTTATTTCACCCGAAAGGGCGGCGTCTCCGAAGGGCTCTATAGCGGCCTCAATGTCGGGCTTGGCTCCAAGGACGAACGTGCCCATGTCAATGAGAATCGCGCCCGCGTCGCCCGCTGGTTCGGCGCCGCGCCCGAGCGCCTGGCGACGGTGCACCAGGTCCACTCCCCCGACGCTGTCATCGTCGACGAAACCTATGACGGCAGCCGCCCCGAGGCCGACGCGCTGGTGACTGCGACATCAGGCATCGTGCTTGGCGTGCTCTCGGCCGATTGCGGCCCCATTCTCTTTGCCGATGCCGAAGCCAAAGTCATCGGCGCTGCGCATGCCGGCTGGAAGGGCGCGCTCGGCGGCGTGCTCGAAAGCACCATCGACAAGATGGTCACGCTCGGCGCCCGGCGCGAGCGCATCGTCGCCTGCCTCGGTCCGTCGATCAGCCGCCGGAACTATGAGGTCGGCTCCGAGTTCGTAGAGCGCTTCGTCGCGGCGAACGAAAGTTACGCCTCGTTCTTCCGGGCTTCGGAGCGCGACGGCCATGCCATGTTCGACCTGCCGGGGCTGACGATCAAACGGCTGGTCGATGCGGGCGTTGCCGCCGAGAATCTCGACATCTGCACCTATGCCGACGAGGAGCGCTTCTTCTCCTATCGGCGCACGACCCACAGGCAGGAACCGGACTACGGCCGACAGATTTCCGCCATTTGCATACGAGGGACCTGACATGGCGCTTCATTTTGCCCAGGAAGAATATGCAAGCCGTCTCGAGCGGCTGACGGAGAAGATGCGCGAGGAGAAGCTGGACGCGCTGCTGCTCTTTGCCCAGGAGAGCATGTACTGGCTGACCGGCTACGACACCTTCGGCTACTGCTTCTTCCAGACGCTGGTGGTCAAGAAGGACGGTTCGATGGTGCTTCTGACGCGCTCGGCCGACCTGCGCCAGGCCCGTCACACGTCCAACATCGAGCGCATCGAGATCTGGGTCGACCGGGCCAATGCCGACCCGACCATGGACCTCAAGAACCTCTTGAGCGAACTCGACCTGCTCGGTTGCCGCATCGGTATCGAATACGACACCCACGGCATGACCGGCCGCGCCGCGCGGCTGATCGACCGGCAACTGCAGACCTTTGGCGAGCTGATCGACGCCTCGCACCTCGTCGGCCGCTTGCGTCTGATCAAGAGCGACGCCGAAATCGCCCATGTCGAAAAGGCCGCGAGCCTTGCGGACGACGCGCTTGATGCCGCCCTGCCGCTCATTCGCCCCGGCGGCAACGAGGCCGACATTCTGGCCGCAATGCAGGGCACCATCCTTGCCGGCGGCGGCGACTATCCGGCCAACGAATTCATCATCGGCTCCGGCGCCGATGCGCTGCTCTGCCGCTACAAGGCGGGGCGCCGCCTGCTCGACAGCCAGGACCAGCTTACGCTGGAATGGGCGGGCGTCAGCGCGCACTATCATGCGGCGATGATGCGCACCGTCGTCATAGGCGAGCCGACCAACCGCCATCGCGAACTCTACAGCGCCTGCCGCGAAACCATCCAGGCGATCGAGATGGTGCTTCGCCCCGGCAACACCTTCGGCACCGTCTTCGACGTCCATGCCAGGATCATGGACGAGCGCGGCCTTGCCCGGCATCGCCTGAACGCCTGCGGCTACTCGCTCGGCGCCCGCTTCTCGCCCTCTTGGATGGAGCAGCAGATGTTCCACCTCGGCAATCCCCAGGAGATCGAGCCGAACATGTCGCTGTTCGTGCACATGATCATCATGGATTCCGACAGCGGAACCGCCATGACGCTCGGCCAGACCTACCTGACCACGACGGACACGCCGCGCGCGCTGTCGCGCTATGGGCTCGACTTCATTTCTGCTTAGGGAAATCCGCCTAGACTTGCTTTCGTACTGGCAGACGACAGGAGACGTTTCAGGAAACTGCCGCGAAGAAAACGGACGGTTTGAACATGCGAAAGCTCACCACGCCCATCGTAGCCCTTGGCCTCGCCATTGCGCTCGCCGGCTGCAACAGCACCGAGATGCTGACGCCACAGGTTGACGTCGGCGCGGGAACCTTCCGCTCGCCGCCGGTGACGCAATCCGACCTCGACGCCATGTCGGCTGATACCGTTCCGGTGAGCCGCGAACCCGTCAACCAGACCACCGCCTATTCTCCTGAGCCCGTCGGTTCGAACACGCCGATGGCCTATGCCACCGGCGACGCGACCTATACGGATCCGGCCGGCACCTTCGAGGGGCAGGCAAGCCGGCTTGCCGCCGGCTCGGCGCCGGCCCAGAGCACGATCGAGAGCCGCCAGGCACCGGTCGAGCAAGCTCCGGTCGAACAGGCACCAGTTCAGCACACACCGGTCCAGAAGACTGCGGCCGCGGCCGAAGAGATCCAGAGCCAGCCAAACGTCGCCGCATTGCCGAAGGCGAGTGCTGCGGCCAGCGGCACGATCCGTTTCCTGCCGATCATCGGCGCACCGGTCCAGGCCGTCACCCCGCTCTCCAAGCAGCTCGGGGCGGACGCCCGCGCCCGCGGCCTGACGATCAAAGGCTCGGCCGACGCCAGCAGCGAACATATCCTTAAAGGCTACTTCTCGGCGCTGAAGGACGGCGACAAGACGACGGTCGTCTATGTCTGGGACGTGCTCGACGGCAGCGGCAACCGGCTCCACCGCATCCAGGGACAGGACTCTGTTCCGGGCGGCGGCACGGATTTGTGGAGCGGCGTGCCCGCCACAACCATGCAGGGAATCGCGACGAAAACCATCGACGCCTATCTCGAATGGCGGCAATCTCAGGCCGGTTGACACAAAGTTTTTAGGATATTGGCCTTCGCGGCGCAGCATTCCCCTTGCATTCAAGTTCAGTCTCGCTAAAAAGCGGCCGATCAGCTCTGAACGGCGGCCATCCGCAAAGAATGACCGCGATTGGAATGGCTCTCGGAATCTGCGCGGAACACACCGCTGCCGGAAAAGTACCGGACGGTGACCGCGCCAGCTCAAGGCGGTCCGTCAATGAAGGTTTTCGCAGGTAATTCGAACCGGCTCCTGGCCGAAGCGATCTGCAACTATCTCAACCTGCCTCTCGGCAAAGCGACGGTACGCCGTTTCGCCGATCAGGAAATCTTCGTCGAGATCGGCGAAAACGTACGCGGCGAGGATGTCTTCATCATCCAGTCGACCTCGTTTCCCACCAACGATCACCTGATGGAACTACTCATCATGATCGACGCGGTGCGCCGCTCCTCCGCTCGCCGCATCACCGCCGTGCTTCCCTATTTCGGCTATGCCCGCCAGGATCGCAAACCCGGTCCGCGCACGCCGATCTCCGCCAAGCTGGTCTCCAACCTGATCACCGAAGCCGGCGCCGACCGCGTGTTGACCCTCGATCTTCATGCCGGGCAGATCCAGGGCTTCTTCGATATCCCGACCGACAACCTCTATGCGATCCCGATCCTGGCCCGCGACGTCAAGGAAAACTACGATCTCAAGAACGTCATGGTCGTTTCGCCCGACGTCGGCGGCGTGGTACGCGCCCGTGCGCTCGCCAAGCGTCTCGACTGTCTGCTGGCGATCGTCGACAAGCGTCGCGACCGTCCGGGTGAATCCGAAGTCATGAACGTCATCGGCGACGTCAAGGGCAAGGACTGCCTGCTGATCGACGACATCGTCGATTCCGGCGGCACGCTCTGCAACGCGGCCGAAGCGCTCCTGAAGAACGGCGCGACCAGCGTCACCGCCTACATCACCCATGGCGTTCTCTCCGGCGGCGCGGTTGCCCGCGTTACCTCGTCGATGCTGAAGGAACTGGTCATCACCGACTCGATCCAGCCGACGACCGCCGTCCAGTCCGCCCACAACATCCGCGTCATCTCGACCGCGGGCCTGCTCGGCGAAGCCATCAGCCGCACCAGCCAGGAAGAATCGGTATCGAGCCTCTTCGACTGAGGTCGTTGCGAGCACGCGAATTTGTGAAGACGCCGGCGCCAATGCGCCGGCGTTTTTCGTTGCGGCAAGCGGCTACTTCCCGAGCGCCTGGGCCAGCGGCTGGTCGACGAGATTGTCGATGAACCAGTTGGGATAGACAGGCACAGGCACCGTTTCCGCATCGAGCGCCGAGATCTCCGCCGGCGTCAGCAGCAGGTTCATCTATTTCCCGGCCAGGGCTCAGACCCAGCCGAAATTGCGGGCCTTTCTGGACCTGGCAGCAAAAGTCATGCGGGAACGTCCGCGGCTTACCGTCCGCGGAAAACCACGGCGCAGGCCTCGCCGCCAAAGAGCCGGGATCGCGTCAGGAAGCGTTTCTCGCGTCCATTGTCGAGCGAGAACATCCCGCCCCTGCCCGGCACCACGTCGATGATCAGCTGCGTGTGCTTCCACACTTCGAACTGGCTGGCGCTGATATAGACGGGCACCCCGCCGATCTCACCGAGCTTCACGTCATTGTCGCCGACGATGTAGTCGTCCGCCGGGTAGCACATGGGCGACGAGCCGTCGCAACAGCCGCCGGACTGGTGAAACAGGATATCCGGATGGTCGCGCCTAATTTCGGCGATGAAGGCGAGCGCAGCTTCGGTTGCAAGCACACGCGCTTCGTTGATCCCGGTCACTCCCGTCGTTTCGGCGGACATGGCAAACCTCTGTTCCCGATGGGCGTCGTCTGGCACTGGCCGGCTGAGGCGCGGGTGGAGAGCACGCCTCAGCCGTTGATCGAGCGAGAGGGAAAGGAGGAGAATACCCTCCCTCCCGCTCCTGTCGCCTTCCCCAGGCGGCGGGGAAGGCAGATCCGATCAGAAGAAGCCGAGCGCCTTGGGGCTGTAGCTCACCAGCATGTTCTTGGTCTGCTGGTAGTGATCGAGCATCATCTTGTGCGTCTCGCGGCCGATGCCGGACTGCTTGTAGCCGCCGAAGGCCGCATGGGCCGGATAGGCGTGATAGCAATTGGTCCAGACGCGACCGGCCTGGATCTCGCGACCGAAGCGGTAGCAGCGGTTGGCGTCGCGGCTCCAGACACCGGCGCCGAGGCCATAGAGCGTGTCGTTGGCGATCTCCAGCGCCTCGGCCTCGGTCTTGAAGGTGGTGACCGAGACGACAGGCCCGAAGATTTCCTCCTGGAACACGCGCATCTTGTTGTGCCCGCGGAAAACGGTCGGCTTGACGTAGAAGCCTTCCGACAACTCGCCTTCGAGCACGTTGCGGCCGCCGCCGGTCAGCACTTCGGCGCCTTCCTGCTTGCCGATATCGATGTAGGAGAGGATCTTTTCGAGCTGTTCGCTCGACGCCTGCGCGCCGATCATCGTGGCGCTGTCGAGCGGATTGCCCTGGCGGATCGCCTCGACGCGTTTTACCGCCCGTTCCATGAAGCGGTCATAGATGCTCTCCTGCACCAGTGCGCGGCTCGGGCAGGTGCAAACCTCACCCTGGTTCAGCGCGAACATGGCAAAGCCTTCGAGCGCCTTGTCGAAGTAGTCGTCGTCTTCGGCGAGCACATCGGCGAAGAAGATGTTCGGCGACTTGCCGCCGAGCTCCAGCGTCACCGGAATAAGGTTCTGGCTGGCATATTGCATGATCAGCCGCCCGGTCGTCGTCTCGCCGGTAAAGGCGATCTTGGCGATGCGCGGGCTGGTGGCGAGCGGCTTGCCGGCTTCGAGACCGAAACCATTGACGATGTTGAGCACGCCGGCCGGAAGGAGATCGCCGATCAGTTCCGCCCAGACGAGGATCGACGCCGGCGTCTGCTCGGCCGGCTTCAGCACGACGCAGTTGCCGGCGGCAAGTGCCGGCGCCAGCTTCCAAGCGGCCATCAGGATCGGGAAGTTCCAGGGGATGATCTGACCGACGACCCCGAGCGGCTCGTGGAAATGATAGGCGACCGTGTCATGGTCGATCTCGCCGATCGAACCTTCCTGGGCGCGGATGCAGGCGGCGAAGTAGCGGAAATGGTCGATGGCAAGCGGAATGTCGGCGGCCATGGTCTCGCGGATCGGCTTGCCGTTGTCGAAGGTCTCGGCCCGCGCCAGCAGTTCGAGATTGTCTTCCATGCGGCCGGCGATCTTCATCAGGATGTTGGAGCGCTCGGCGGCGGACGTCCGGCCCCACTTCTCGCGCACCGCATGGGCGGCATCGAGCGCCAGCTCGATATCGGCCGCATCCGAGCGCGCCACCTGGCAAAGCACGCCGCCGGTGACAGGCGTCGTATTGTCGAAATAGCGCCCGGCCACCGGCTCGCGCCATTCGCCACCGATGAAGTTGCCGTATTTCTGCTTGAACGGGCTTTCGACGATCTTCTGATGCAACATTGGTCATTCCTCCCTGAGACCCAGCAATGGAGCTGTGAGGAGGAGCGTGGAGCGGATCGGTTGTCTTCGATAGGGAGGCGCGATCGCCCGCGACGCGATCTGTTTCAGAATTGAGACAGCTTGGTTCCATCGAACGTGCTGCAATGCAGCAAGGGGTGAACCGAGTGTCCGCGCCCGCCCCTCATCCCGCTGCCGCGACCTTCTCCCCGCGGGCGGGGAGAAGGGGCAAGCGGCGCGCTCCCCATGTCCCAAGCACGTCGCCAACGCAAGCACGGCGACCGCTAAAGGGCACGTCCCTTCTCCCCGCCCGCGGGGAGAAGGTTAGGATGAGGGGCAACCCTTCGTGATGACGATCAATTCACCGAGAGCCGCTTCATCTTGCGATAAAGCGTGGCGCGGCTGATGCCGAGCAGTTCGGCGGCCATGGAGACATTGCCGTTGGCGCGCGAAAGCACCCGGCGAAGGGCCGCGCGTTCCGCATCGGGAAGCTCGGCGGCGTCACCCGACGTATCCTCCCTCAAGAGATCGGAGGCCGGAACGCCGGCGGCGATGCGTTTGTCGTCGAGATCGAGCCATTGCCGAGCCGCACGCGTGGCGCCGAGCACGAGATCGTCGCGGTCGACAGCGAGTAGCGCGGGCCCGGCGCGATCGACCGGCACCAGCACGATGCGCGCGCCGGCAAAGGCGCGGCGGAAGAGGCCGGCCTCGATGCGCGCGGCCGCGTCGCGCACCGCCTGCGACAAGAGCGACATCGTCATCTCGGAGGCATCCGCACGGCAGGTGGAGATGTCAATGGCCGCGGCCAACCGGCCGAGATGATCGCGGATCGGCGCGGTGGTGCAGCTCAAACCGATATTGCTGCTGAGAAAATGCTGGTCGCGCTGGATGACGACGGCGCGCTCGTCGGCAATCGCCGTGCCGATGCC
The DNA here is from genome assembly GCF_002007205.1 of Ensifer adhaerens. Classification (GTDB taxonomy): domain Bacteria; phylum Pseudomonadota; class Alphaproteobacteria; order Rhizobiales; family Rhizobiaceae; genus Ensifer; species Ensifer adhaerens_D. Next base: position 206,481 of record NZ_LAZS01000004.1, on the reverse strand, counting down.
GTTGGTGCCGACGCTCGCCTCGCTCCACACCGTCCCCGACCAGAGCCCGACATCGCGAAAATCGGCATCGTCGCCGACGGCGCCACGTCGCTCCAGCGCCACGCCCTTGTCGTCGGTCAGAAGCAGGCAGCAGCCGGCGCGGCCGACGGTCGCAAACAGCCGATCGAGCTCACCGCCCGCCTCCAGGATCAACTCGGCCGACCTTTGCCGGGCAAGCTCGAACTCTGCACCGGACAGCCTGAGCGGCTGGCGCCCCTCTTCGGGCGCCAGGCCATGCAGCGTCATGCAGCGGCGCCACGACGCGGCGATCGGCGAGCTCGCAGCCGCCGACGGCTGATGCGCGACCTGGTAGACATAGTCCGAATGTTCCCTGACGGCAGCCATCGGCTTCCTCCCTGAAAGCGTCGTCCGGCGGAAAGACGATACAGCCGATCTCCCAAGCAGCCGCATCGAAGTGGCGTCACTATAGTCGTCGTTTTCCGTCGAGGTCCAGCCAGACGAAGGTTCGAGGGCCGGCACCCGTCAACGAGTTTGATCGGTGGATCACGCCGCCGATATCGACAGCGCGCCCGAATGTGCTACGCGAAAGGATCCAATTGCCGCGACTCAACCCCACAACAGCCGGTTGCCGCCATGCTTCGTGACTTTTCGCTCCAGAGCCTGTTCATGGGTCTCTTGATCGCCTTCGTCGGGTTTGCCAGTTCCTTCGCCGTGGTGCTTCACGGCCTGACCGGCGTCGGCGCCAGCGAAGCCCAGGCCGCCTCCGGGCTGATGGCGCTGTCGATCTCGATGGGCCTCTGCGCCATCGTCATCAGCGCCGTCACGCGACTGCCGGTCAGCATCGCCTGGTCGACGCCGGGCGCTGCATTGCTTGCGAGCGCCGGTGTCGTCGAAGGTGGCTTCAACGCCGCAGTCGGCGCCTTTCTCGTCTGCGGCCTGCTCGTCGTCATTGCCGGCCTCTGGAAACCGCTCGGCCGGCTGGTCTCGTCCATCCCGGCGCCGCTTGCCAACGCGATGCTTGCCGGCGTGCTGCTCAGCCTCTGTTTCGCGCCGGTGAAGGTGATCGCCTTCAATCCGCTTTTCGGCCTGCCGATCCTCATTGCCTGGGCGCTCGTCGGCAGCATCAACAAACTCTACGCGGTGCCCGCCGCACTGATCGCCTTCGTGCTCGTCATCGCCTTCGGCGTCGAGATCCCGGCCGGCGCCTTCTCCGCGCTGTCCTCGGCGCTGCTGCCGACCGTGGAATTCGTGGCGCCGCAATTCAACGTCGCGGCCATGATCAGCATCGCCCTGCCGCTCTTCATCGTCACCATGGCCTCGCAGAACATTCCCGGCATCGCGGTGCTGAAGGTCAACGACTATCACCCGGAACCCGGACCGCTGTTTGCGACAACAGGCGTCTTTTCGATGCTCAGCGCCCCCTTCGGCGGCCATGCGGTCAACCTCGCCGCGATCACCGCCGCCATGTGCGCCGGCAGCGATTCTCATCCCGATCGCAACCGGCGCTACTGGTCGGCGATCAATGCCGGCGCCTTCTACATTCTCTTCGGCCTGCTTGCCGGCGTCGTCACCACCTTCGTCAGCCTTGCACCTTCGATCCTCATCGAGGCGGTGGCCGGCCTTGCGCTCGTCGGCGCCTTCGCAAGCTCCGCCATGGCCGCCTTTACCGAGGCAAAGACCCGCGAGGCGGCCGCCATCACCTTTCTCGTGACGGCCTCCGGCGTCAGCTTCGGCGGCGTTTCCGGCGCCTTCTGGGGGCTGATTGCCGGCGGGTTGATGCTGGCGCTTGCGCGCTTCACCGCCAAAAAGAGCTGAAACCGCGGCAAAGCTTGCATTTGCGGGGGATCTCGTCTATGGACCGCCCGTCCGCGTAGACACCCTTGGAGGCAACGCGGATGAAGTCCTTGCGGCTTCGGTTCTTCCGCATGGCGGATGAACTCTCCAGCATTAGACATTAGAAAGGTCTATCCATGAGCCACGCATCCTACGAGCTCAAGGCCGAGACGCGCGAACGGGTTGGTAAGGGGTCCTCCCGTGAACTTCGTCGCAACGGTCTTATCCCGGCTGTCATCTACGGTGACAAGCAGGCCCCCCTTTCCATCGCGCTCTCCACCAAGGAAGTGACGATGAAGATCCACGCCGGCGGTTTCATGACCACCGTCGCAACCATCGACGTCAACGGCGAAAAGATCCGCGTCCTGCCGAAGGACTACCAGCTGGATCCGGTCCGTGACTTCACCATGCATGTCGACTTCCTGCGCGTCTCCAAGGACAGCCAGGTTACCGTTGCAGTTCCGGTTCACTTCGAAAACGAAGAGAAGTCCCCGGGCCTCAAGGCTGGCGGCGTTCTCAACATCGTTCGTCACGACGTCGAACTCAACGTTTCGGCCAACGACATTCCGGAATTCCTGACCGTTGACCTCTCCGGCCTCAAGGTCGGCGACGCCATTCACATCTCCAACATCAAGCTGCCGAAGGGCGCGACCCCGGTTATCACCGACCGCGACTTCACCGTTGCAACGATCGTTGCTCCGGCCGGTGGTGTGAAGGAAGAAGCCGAAGGCGAAGCAGAAGCCTGATTGGCCTCTGGTTGACCGGCGACAGCCGGTCCGCTGCACTTCATCGAGAGCCCGTCTCATTCGTTTGGGGCGGGCTTTTTGCGTTCGCCGCAGCCTGCCGTCGCCCGGCCGCATCACGCCGCGCCCCACGAATTATCATGTAGCGATTTCAGCAACATTTAAGATTTTGATGATGTTCTTCTGACGGGGAAACTGGGGTCTGTCTGAAGAGAATCCTGATATGAGATGGGTGGTAGCAGCGTCTGAGGCGTGCATGCGATGATGCACTCCGTGGAGAACCGGTTTATTGCGATTGTCTGCGGCGCGATGCTTGTTTTCATTGCCCCGCTGCTGGCGCTCTTTCTCAGCATTTCCAGCGATCGCATCGCACGCGAGCGCCTGCACAACATCGAGCTCCTGATGGCGGCGAGCGCCGAGGCGCTCGGCAAGCCGATCTGGGACTTCGACAGCGACGGCATCAAGCACATCGCCCGCTCGCTGATCAACGGCACCGACATCCTCTCCGTCACCGTCCGCGACCAGTCCGGCTCGATCCTCGCGCAAATGCCGCTGGGCGGCGCGCTGTCGAGCGACAAGGATCGGATCCTCATCCTGCCCATTTCCTATCAGTCCGTGGACGGACTGAAGGAGATCGGACGCATCGAGGTCCGGGTTCCGACGCCGGGTCTGCTGTCACAGTTCAGCAAGGACGAACTGGCGATCCTCGCCATCCTGCTCTTTGCCGTCGCGATCGTCTTTGCCGCGGCGCTCGTCGGCAATCGCTTTACGGTGATGCGCCCGCTGATGCGCCTGACCGCGGCGATCGAGGCGACGCGCAGGCTCGGCTCGCGCCACCGCGTCGACTGGACTTCCGACGACGAGATGGGCGCGCTCGCCGCCAACTTCAACGAGATGCAGGACCGTCTCGAGCGCGAAGAGACCGAACTGAAGAATGCCCACGAGCGCGTCACCGACATCTATAACCTGACGCCGGCCATGCTGTTTTCGCTGGATGTCGACGGACGCCTGCTCGCCGTCAGCGACTATTGGCTGCTTGCGACCGGCTACGGCCGCGACGACGTGATCGGGCGCGACTTCATCGATTTCGTCGATCCGCACTGGCATGAAACCTATCTGAGCCACGCCAAGACGATCGCCGTTGCCGATCATGCGATCCGTGAAGTGACCGTGCCCTTCCGCAAGGCGGACGGCGAGGCGATGACCGTGCTGATCCTGGAGACGAAGGCGACCAGCGAGAGCACGCTGTCGCTGTCCGTCATGACCGACGTCACCGCGCTGAAGCAGGCGGAAAGCCGCAACCACACCCAGGCGATCACCGATCACCTGACCGGGCTCCTCAACCGGCAGGGCTTCGAGGCCGCGCTCGACGAGGCGATCACCGAGGCCGACCAATGTGGCATGCAGCTCGGCTGCCTGTTCATCGATCTCGACCGCTTCAAGTGGATCAATGACAATTTCGGCCATGCCGCCGGCGACGAAGTGCTGCGCCAAACGGTCGAGCTCATCCAGGCGGCCCTCCCCCCCGGCGACATCATGGCCCGGCTTGGCGGCGACGAATTCGCCATCCTGCTTTCCGATCCGAACGCCGCAGATCTGGCGGCGGAGGTCGGCGACCGCATCGTCACGGCGCTGCGCGAACCGATGGCAATCGCCGGCAACGAGCTTTTCGTCAGCGCCAGCGTCGGCATCGCCGTCTACCCGACCCATGCCGAAAACGCCTCCGATCTGCTGCTCAAGGCAGACATGGCGATGTATGCGCGCAAGCACGACGGCAAGAATGGCCTGCTGGTGTTCGACGCCGGCATGCTCGACGCCTCGCGTGAGCGCCACGAGATCGAACAGTGCATCGAGGCCGGCTTGAGGGACGATCATTTTGAAGCCTGGCTGCAGCCGATCGTCAGCCTCGCCGACGGGCAGATCGCCGGCTTCGAGGCGCTGATGCGCCTCAACCACCCGGAAAAGGGCCTGATGCCGCCCGGCAAGATTATCGGCATTGCCGAGGAAACCGGCACGATCGCGCGCATCGGCGACCGCATCCTGGAAAAGGCGATCCGCCATCTGGCCGCGATCTCCGAACTCGACGGTACCCAGAACACCTATCTCGCCGTCAACTTCTCGCCGCTGCAGTTCGAGCTGACCCTGCCGCACAAGCTCGCCGCCCTGCTCCTGAAGCACCATATTTCGCCCAGCCGGATCGTCGTCGAGATCACTGAAGCCGTGCTGATGCTCGACAATCCGGAAGTGCATGCCGTGCTGAAGCAGCTCAACGAATTCGGCTGCCGCATCGCGCTCGACGATTTCGGCACCGGCTATTCGTCGCTGAGCTACCTCAACCGTTTCCCGGTCGATATCGTCAAGGTCGACCAGTCCTTCACCCGGTCGCTGAGTTCCGGCACCGCCGACATCCGGCGCAAGAGCCGCATGCTGATCAAGGGCATCCGCACGATCTCCCACCAGATGGGCTGCACGGTCGTCGCCGAAGGCATCGAGACGAAGGAACAGTGGCAGCTCCTGCGCAAGCTCGGCGTCGATTGCGGCCAGGGCTACCTGTTCAGCCGGCCGATGCCGGTCGACCGGATGCTGACCATGCTCGAAAGCGACTCCGAGGCAAAGGCGTCTGCTGTGCCGAACATGCGGGCATGAGTTCCCTCACCGGTTCCCGGATTGGGAGAAATTCAGGGCCGGAAGGCACGCACGGGCCGAAGACAGCAGGAACGAGCCGTCGCAAGACGGACGCAGAAGAGGAGGAAAAGGTGTGAAGGCGCTGATCGCAGCATTTTTCCTCGGTCTCGCAACGACGGCCGAGGCTCAGACGATCAAGTTCGTCACCGAGGAGTACCCGCCTTACAACTTTTCGACCGAGGCCGGCCCGAGCGGTGCCGCCGTCGACCAGGTCAAGCTGATCATGGAGCGCCTGAAACTGCCCTACACGATCGAGGTTCTGCCCTGGGCGCGGGCCTTCATGCTGGCTGAAACCGATCCCGCCTATTGTGTTTTCACCACCGGTCACGATGCCGAGCGCGACGGAAAATTCCAATGGGTCGAACCCCTGCTGGTCGACCACATGGTCATGGTCCGGCAGGCTGGATCCGCGATTGCGCCGGCGTCCCTCGGAGACGCACACCAATATACCATCGGCACTCAGCGCGAGGATTTTTCGGCCTCCTACCTCAAGGAGCACAATTTCCCCAAGATCGACTACGCCGCCAGCCTCGACTCCAGCTTGAAGAAGCTGATGGCCGGCCGGGTCGATCTCCTGATGACGTCCGAGAAGACCTTCGAGAGCATGCGCGCCGAGGGAAAGCCGGTGGAAGCGGCGCTGGTGCTGGAAGGCAAGCTCTACGGCATCGCCTGCCACCGCGATTTTCCGCGCGATGTCGTGGCCGCCATGCGGTACGAACTCGACCGGCTGATCGGCAACGGCACGCAGGACGTGATCTTCAGGCAGTACGGGCTCAAGCCCAATGCCAGCCTGCAGGCGGAGAAATAGGCGTTGACTTCGAGGGTGCGCGATGTTTTTGGATTGCACCACCCCGAAATCATGAATGCGTAGCACCATGTTGATCATCGCAGGGCTTGGCAATCCAGGTTCGAAATACGCCGCCAACCGGCACAATATCGGCTTCATGGCCGTCGACGTCATTCATCGCCGCCACGGCTTTGCCTCCTGGTCGAAGAAATTCAAGGCCGAGATCGCCGAGGGCGAGATCGCCGGCGAACGCGTCCTGTTGATGAAGCCGCAGACCTTCATGAACCTGTCCGGCGAAGCCGTCGGTGAGGCCATGCGCTTCTACAAGCTGCAGCCGAAGGACATCACCGTCATCTATGACGAACTGGATCTGCCGGCCGCCAAGGCGCGCATCAAGGTCGGCGGCGGCCATGGCGGCCATAACGGCATCAAGTCGATCGATGCCCATTGCGGCAAGGATTACCGCCGCATGCGGCTCGGCATCGGCCATCCCGGCGTGAAAGACCTCGTGCATGCCCATGTGCTTGGCGATTTCGCCAAGGCCGACCAGGCCTGGCTCGTGCCGCTGCTCGACGCCATCGCCGACAATGCCGACATGCTGGTGCGCGGTGAGGATTCCCAGCTCTTAAACAAGATCGCGCTCGCGACCGGCGGCAAGCCGGAGGCGGAGAAGCCCGAGGGCCCGAAGAAGCAGGGCGCGCAATCGCACATCCACCAGGCGCGCAATTCGGCCCAGCCAAAAAAGCTGCCGGCGACGGGCCCGATGGCCGACATGCTGAAGAAGATGTTCGGCTCGAAGGGCGACTGACCCCAGATTTTCCGCGGTCGCGTCGGCCGGCGGGGATCCTTCTGCAAGAAACCTAGTTGCCGGTTTCCCTTCGTCGGGACAGCGCTAGATTGTGACCAACTGGTCCAAAGAGCGCAGAGGCCCCCATGATAGACGCCAAGTCCGCGATCGAATGGCTTCTCGCCTCGGATCCGTCGATCCGCTGGCAGGTGATGCGCGATCTGCTCGATGCGCCCGAGCCCGAATGGAGCGCGGAGCGCGCCAAGGTGGAGACGGAGGGCTGGGGCGCTCAACTTCTTTCGCAGCAGGACGCAGACGGTCAATGGGCGGGCGGCGCCTTCATACCCGCCGGCTTCGACCCGCAAGAGTGGTCCGAGAACGGCCAGCCCTGGACGGCAACCTGCTTCTCGCTCTCGCAACTGAGGGAGTTCGGTCTTGATCCATCGTCCGACCGCGCCCGGCGAACCGTCGAACTGATCGGCGCCAACTCGCGTTGGGATGAAGGCGGCCAACCCTATTGGCATGGCGAAGTCGAGGAGTGCATCAACGGCCGCACCGTCGCCGACGGCGCCTATTTCGGCGTCGACGTTTCAGCCATCGTCGAAAGGCTCATCGGCGAAGTCCAGGCCGATGGCGGCTGGAACTGCGAGCGGGCAAACGGTTCGCTCCGTTCCTCCTTCGCCACCACGATTAACGTGCTCGAAGGATTGCTGGAGTTCGAACGGGCAACCGGCGGCACGCCACGGTCCAGGGCGGCGCGCCGGGCTGGCGAGGACTACCTGCTCACGCGCCACCTCTTTCGCCGGCTGAGCACAGGCGATCCCGCAGACAGGCGCTTCCTGTGCCTTTGCCACCCGAGCCGCTGGCACTACGACATCCTGCGCGCGCTCGATTACTTTCGTGCCTCGGCGCTCCTGGCAGGCACGGCACCCGATCCTCGCCTTCGCGAAGCGATCGAACATCTTTGCTCCCGACGCCTGGAAAACGGTACCTGGCCACTCGACTGGCGCCCTGCCGGACGGGTGTGGTTCGACGTCGACGACGGGATCGACGCCCCGTCGCGGTGGGTGACGCTCAAGGCGATGCGTGTGCTCAAATGGTGGAACTCGCACGTGCAGTGAAGGCGGGCGCCGGCGCATCTGACGGATCCACCATCGGCCGCGGCCGATGGGTCGTACGAGTGGACGCCAGATGTCAGGCGGGACCATCGCTGCGATGGGCGGCGAGAAAGATCCGCACCGCCTCCGCCGCGTGGGCTCGCAGGACCTTCGGCGTGGGAATCGCGCTGTGGCCGAGCAGCATGGCGTCATTGACCGGCCCGCCCATGACCAGCCAGTTGAAGAAGCCGCCGGCGACCTCGGCGTCCTTCACCCGGATATCCCCCTTCTCGCCATAGCGCTGGAAGGCGACCGCAAGCCGCCGGATCGAGCGCATCGGCCCGCGCTCATGCAGCGCCTCGCCGAGCTGCGGAAAACGCTCGACCTCAGCAATCACAAGACGCCGAACCTGCATCAGCCGCGGCGTCATGACGATCGAAAGCAGTTGCGTGGCATAGTCGAGCAGGAACTCCTCGATCGGCTCGTCGCCATCGGGATCGGCAACCTGCTCCTGGAATTCGTCGCCTGCGCCTCCCGTCATGCTGCGCACGACTTCCAGAAACAGCGCCTCCTTGTTCTGGAAATGGGAATAGACCGTCTGCTTCGACACGTCAGCAGTCGCCGCGATCTCATCCATGTTGGTGCCGAGAAAGCCATGCTTGAGGAAGAGATCGCTTGCCGCCGTCACGATTGCCTTGCGGGTGCGCTCCATGCGCGTCTTGGCGCCGTTGCTCAAAGCTGCCGTCCCCTGCCTGAACCAAATCACTTGCGATGCAGGATAGGCCAGTCGGATTGACAAATCAAACTAGACGGTACAGTCTAGTTAGCGAAATGAGTTTCGGAGAGGGCCATGGCCAAACCACAAGCAAGAAATCGCATCGCCGCCTGCCGCTGCGGGCTGGTTGCCTTTGAAGCCGTCGGCGCGCCGATCGTCGGCGCCGCCTGTTACTGCACCAGTTGCCGCACCGCCGGCGAGCGCTTCGAGGCCCTGCCGGAGGCATCCCCGGTGCTGGAGCCCGACGGCTCGACGCGGTTTGCGCTCTACCGCAAGGACAGGATCCGCTGCATCCGGGGCAGCGACCTCCTGCGCGAACATCGGTTGACGCGCGAAGCACCGACGCGCAGGGTGATCGCCAGTTGCTGCAACGCCGCCATGTTCCTGGAATTCAAGGGCGGGCACTGGCTGAGCGTCTACAATCAGCGTTTCGCCCCCGATGAACAGCCGCCGCTCGAAATGCGGACGATGACGAGGGATCGCAAGGCAGGCGTCGAGTTCGCCGACACGCTGCCGAGCTACAAGACCCATTCGGGCCGTTTCATGTGGCGATTGCTGACTGCCTGGGCGGCCATGGGGTTCAAGGCGCCGAAGATCGACTATGTGAAAGGCGAGGCCAATGGCATCCCCGGCTGAGAAGATCGAGATCGAGAATTTCACCTCCCCCGGCCACGTCTACCGCGTCGACCGGGTGAAGTACGAGGCCATGCGCAAGGCGCTGCTTGCCGTGCTGCCTGCCGCGGCACCGGGCCTGACCGTCGCCGAGGCCAAGGAACGCCTGCTGCCGCTCCTGCCGCAGGACCTCTTTCCCGAAGGCGCAAAAGCCGGATGGTGGCTGAAGGCCGCCCAACTCGATCTCGAAGCCAAGGGCACGATCGAGCGGGAGGCGAGCAAGCCGCTTCGCCTGCACAGGAAGGCATAGAGCGCCGTGCCGGAGATTCTCCGCGCCGGCCGCTATTCCTCCGGCTCGGTGGTGAAGAGCAGCGGGAAGCCCGCTTCCTTGGCCAGATCGGTCGCTTCCTTCGCCTTGGTTTCGGCGATGTCGCGGGCACAGACGACCACCACGCAGGTACCCATCTTGTGGGCCGTCATCATCACGCGGTAGCCCGCCTCCTCGCTCATGTGGAACACGGCCTTGAGCACGCCGACGACGAAGTCGCGCGGCGTGTAGTCGTCGTTGAGCAGCATGACCCTGTAAAGCTTCGGCCGTTCTAGCTTCGGCTTGACCTTTACTTTGACTTTTTTGGCAACCTCGTTGTCACTCATCGGAACCACCCCGTTGATGACAGAATGCAGGAAAGCTTGAGCGTTGCAGCGGCCTTGGCGTATCGAAGGATGGGCGCTGTAGCGGCACTATCCTACGGGCAGTGGTGCCGATCAAGCAAAAGCAGATTGAACGACGCCGGCGACGCTCAACGCGCCTGCCGATGGCCGGCGAACATCGACGCCGCCTCGTCATAGGAGCGCGCCCGTTCCAGCGCAGCCTCGGGCGTCTGCTTGCGCGCGAACAGCGCATGAAAGAAGCAATGCACGAACAGGGGGGCATCCGCCCCTTCTGGCGAGCCATCGGGTGCAACATAGAGCGCAGCACCTCCCTTCCGAACGAAGGCATCGCCATACGCCTCGCCGCCGGTCTCGCAGCACGTGCTGAGAACGATCTTGCCGTCGAGCCTGGCATGCCCGGCGACCACCGAAGGTGGCAGGCTGCCCTCGACCAGCATCGAGGTGTCGATCTCCTCGATGTAGTCGCCGAAGACGAAACCGTTTTCATCGCCGTGACCGCAGATGACGAGATGCTTGTGCACGCCGTCGCCGGCACCGATCAGGGTGAGAAAGTCCCCGGGCGTTCCCGGCAGATGCAGCGTGACGACGGCGCCAAGGCTCTCCAGCATCGAGCGGATCAACAGCGCCTCGAGCGTATCGCCGATATCGACGACGGCCACCGGCAGGCGCGGGAACAAGAACGTCTGATCGATCAATGGGAGGCTCCTCGAACTGACGCCGTAGCAGCAGGCAGGCGGCGTTTGGAGCGGCATATGCGGCTCTTGCACCATGCGTTCAACGGCCAAAGCCCCTTATTTACCGTGAACGGGGTGTCCGCCCTTGACCGGGAAGCGCCCTTCCCGCATAGCCACGCCAACGGAATTTTTAAGATACGGACGAGACCCCATGGGCTTCAAATGCGGTATTGTCGGACTGCCGAACGTCGGCAAGTCCACACTCTTCAACGCGCTCACCAAGACGGCAGCGGCGCAAGCGGCCAACTATCCCTTCTGCACCATCGAGCCGAACACCGGCGAAGTGGCGGTGCCGGACCCGCGAATGCGCAAGCTTGCCGACATCGCGAAGTCGAAGGAAATCATCCCGACGCGCATCTCCTTCGTCGATATCGCCGGCCTCGTGCGCGGCGCGTCGAAAGGCGAAGGCCTCGGCAATCAGTTCCTCGCCAACATCCGCGAAGTGGACGCCGTCGTTCACGTGCTGCGCTGCTTCGAGGATGACGACATCACCCACGTCGAAGGCCGCATCAACCCGGTCGCCGATGCCGAGACGATCGAGACCGAGCTGATGCTCGCCGACCTCGAGAGCCTGGAGCGCCGCACCGAGCAGACCCGCAAGCGCGCCGTCGGCAAGGACAAGGAGTCCGTGGCCCAGCTTCCGATCATGGAAGCCTCGCTGAAGCTCCTGCAGGACGGCAAGCCGGTCCGCACCCTGCTGGCTAAGCTCGACGCCGAAGAGCTGCGCATCCTCCAGGGCCTCAACCTCCTGACCGCCCATCCGGTTCTCTACGTCTGCAACGTCGCGGAAAGCGATGCCGTCGACGGCAACGAGCATACTCGTGCTGTCGCCGAAATGGCGAAAGCCCAGGGCGCTGAGTCCGTCGTGATCTCCGCTGCTATCGAGTCGGAAGTGGCCCAGCTGCCGGAAGACGAATCCAAGGAGTTCCTGAGCGCGCTCGGCCTCGAAGAAGCCGGTCTCGACCGTCTGATCCGCGCCGGCTACAAGCTGCTCGACCTCATCACCTATTTCACCGTCGGCCCCAAGGAAACCCGTGCCTGGACGATCCAGCGCGGCACCAAGGCGCCGCAGGCTGCCGGCGTCATCCACACCGACTTCGAGCGCGGCTTCATCCGCGCCAACACCATTGCCTATGAAGACTACATCGCGCTTGGCGGCGAAGTGGGCGCTAAGGAAGCCGGCAAGGCGCGCGACGAAGGCAAGGAATACGTCGTCCAGGACGGCGACGTCATCCATTTCCGCTTCAACACGTAAGGCCTTTCGGCCTGATCCCGCACGCAAGGCGCGGGATCAAAGCGCATCAGAACTTGATACTACGGCGCGGCATGCAACCGCGCCGTTATCGTTTCCGGCAAGAGGTCGATGACCATGCGGCGCAGCCGCTGCCAGAAGATGCCGATGAACAAGACGGTCACCCCAACAACCGCCAGGGCGATGAAGACGTAGCTGTCGAGCGATGCATTGGTCTTGCTCAGCACGGTCCAGATCGCGCCGCCCAGCGACAACAGCCCCGATGTGACGAAGGCGCGGCGGTCGATGACGAGCCCGACCAGCATGAACAGGGCGACGATCACAATGGCGGAAGCGGCCTGATTGAAGCTTGCCTGTCCGTCCCACCATGTTGCACCGCCATTGGCCAGGAACACCAGCCCCATCAGCGAATAGAGCAGAGCTGGCGCGGCTGCGAGGTGCAGCCAGAAGGCAATGTCCGAACGTGTGGTGAGCCGCTGCGGGTCCGAAACGTCGTAGCGCATAGCGATCGAAAAAACGGCCAGTGCCCCGACGAGCATGGTGAGCGGAAGGACCATGAAACGATCGCCGCTGGCAAGGTCGATGCCCAGGCCCTTGTCGAGGCCCAACAACACCGCAACGACGCCGACCAGCGCGATCGACACAATAAAACCGGCAAGCGCCAGCGGGACGCGATAACGCAGGTAGAACAGTCCGAGCGGGATTGGAAAAGCGGAAACATAGCCGAGCATGAAGCCGAGGGGACGCAAGGTCTCCGCATGATCGTCCACGAGCCACATCGACGTCATTGCGACCCAATGGACGAGCGCGAGCGTCAGCGCCACCGATGGCAGCGCCAGACGCTGACGCCGCACGAGAATTTCCGCAAGCACGAGAATGGCCGGCAGAGTTGCGAGCGGACCGGTCAGGCCCCAGAGACCGATGAGCGCGACCACGATGCCGATGGTGATCAGGATATCGTGAAAGCCTCTGACAAAGCGCGGTTGCTCGCTGTCTTCGGCCGCCAGGGCGTCGAGTGCTGCGTCGGCCCTGTCCGCGGCGGCATCCGGCGCCGCGGGGGCGAAGCGGAAGCCACGATCGGCAAGATAGACTTCGAGATCCCGCAGCTGATGCGCGGAGATGATCCCTTTTTCGGCAGCGCCTGCGAGCGCTCTGTTCAGTTCGGTCACGAATGGTCCTCGATCAGCTTTGGCGGCATGCCGCAGCATGCAGGAGGTTGCACGAACGCCCGGCATGCGCAACCTGGAAAAACGAAGTCTCCCGCTCCTTGGCAAGACCGCTCAAATCGATTCCGCTCCGCAACATTTTGCAGTAGGTAGTCGACAGCAAATCAGACGGGACAGGACAAGCATGCTGTATTTCGAGGATTTTTCGCCAGGACGGCGCTTCGATTATACGCCTGTCGAGATGAAGCCGGCTGGCATGATCGCCTTTGCGAGCGAATTCGACCAGCAGCCGATGCATCTCGACGAGGAAGCAGGAAAACACAGCATTCTTGGCGGTCTTGCGGCCTCCGGCTGGCACACCAGCGCCATCGGCATGCGCATGATGCTCGACGCCTTTATGGGCAATTCCACGTCTCAGGGCTCGCCCGGAATCGATTTCATGGACTGGCGAAGGCCCGTCATCGCTGGCGATGTGCTCTCCGGTTTCAGCCTCGTCGTCGAAGCGCGCCGCTCGATATCGAAACCCGATCTGGGCATCGTGAAATTCCGCAACGAAATCAATAACCAGGCTGGCGAACCCGTGGCAGTTTCCGAATGCTCGGTTCTCTTTCGTTGCCGCGACAAGGGCAAAGCCTGATGATGACCATGGAAGAATTCTACGCAGCAAAGAGCCGGACCCTGATCGGCAGTCTGACGTTTACGGCCGACGACATCATCCGCTTCGCCACCGATTTCGACCCGCAACCCTTTCACCTCGACGCAGAAAAAGCGCGGCATTCTCTCTTTGGCGGCCTCTGCGCCTCGGGCTGGCACACCTGCGCCGGGTGGATGCAGTGCTTCGTCAAGTTCTGGAAGAACGAGCAACGGCGGCTTGCCGCCGAAGGCCTGAAGGCACCGAACCTCGGCCCCTCGCCCGGCTTTCGCGACCTCAAATGGCTGAAGCCGGTCTATGCCGACGACACGGTCACCTACTTCGTCACGTTTCTTGAAAGCCGCACCCTTGCCTCCAAGCCCGGCTGGCGGATCAACACGATCCTGTGCGAAGGCGAGAACCAGCATGGCGAACAGGTGATCCGCTTCGAAAGCAAGGTCATCGAGTTCGTCTGACCGGACGAACCGTCCAAGACCCATCATTTCTTAAAATCGCCTTCCGCCGGGTGTAGACTATGGGGCGATAGGTTGCGCACCTCGGCCGCGCCGAAGCGGCTTCCAGGCAAGCGACCATTGGTAGCGGAGGAGCGGCTATGGAAAGAACCCACGCCCGCGAACTGGCGGACGAATATCTGCGTCTTGGCGGTCACCGCCGCGTCGTCATCGACGATAACGAAACATCGGTCAGAAGCTGGGAGGAAGAGCCTCCGGAAGCCGAAAAATTCTGGCTTACCGAAGTGGAGACACTGTCGCCGGCAGCGCAGCGCGAGGTGCAATTGATGCTGCGGACGATCAACCGCATGTAGGCCGAAGGAAGGGCGCGGCCGCCCGCACCCATCCCGCCGGGGCCGATCAGTGGCCTTCGAACTCGATCAGCGTGCGGACATTGACGCCGAGCGCTTCGAGCTTCTTGCGCCCGCCGAGTTCGGGAAGATCGATAACGAAACAGGCGGCAACGATCTCGGCGCCCATCTGCTTCAGAAGCTTGGTGGCCGCTTCCGCCGTGCCGCCGGTTGCGATCAGGTCGTCGACCAGGATCACCTTTTCACCCGGCCGGATCGCATCCTTGTGCATTTCCATTTCGTCGACGCCATATTCCAGGCTGTAGGCGATGCGCACGGTGTCGTGCGGCAGCTTGCCCTTCTTGCGGATCGGCACGAAGCCCGAGGAAAGCTGGTGCGCGATCGCGCCACCGAGAATGAAGCCGCGCGCCTCGATGCCGGCGATCTTGTCGATCTTGGTGCCGGCATAGGGATGCACCAGCTCGTCGATCGCACGGCGGAATGCGCGCGGGTTGCCGAGCAGCGTGGTGATATCGCGAAACATCACGCCCGGCTTCGGATAATCAGGAATGTTCCGGATGGCGGAGATCAGTTCCGATTGAACGGTGGAGGTCATGGGCAAAAGGGCCTTTGCGTCTCTTGTTTCCGCAAACCCATAACACCATCGGCGCGCTTGTCTATAACGGTTTCTTGTCGCGCGTTCGGCGGGAACAATTGGCCGCCCGGGGGGTTGATGCTACTCTGATCGTGCGGTCGCCCGACCGGCGCGCCGCGCTCTCGCATCAAACTTACACAGGGAAGGAAGCAGCCATGCGCCTGTTTGAATGCGGTTCACTCGTCCCGGGTTGCGAGTGGCACACCCGCGCCGACAACGATGCCGAAATCGTGCGCCGCGCCGTCGAGCACATGCGTGAAACGCACGGCGAAACCGTCATCCGCGAAAACATGATCGACAACATCAAGGCCCGGATCACCGACGAATCCAAGGCGGCTTAGCCGTCCTCAAGGCGGCGTAAGCCGTCCGGCCAAAGCGGCCTGAGCCGTCCAGTCAGGACGGCTGCACTATGGCTTCGAGCCGGGCGATAAGGTTTGCCCGGTCGAGATTGAAGTTGCGCTCGATCCAGAGATTTTCGAGTTCGCCGAGGATCTCGCCCACCCGCGGGCCGGCCGGTACGCCGGCCTTCAACACATCGCCGCCGTTCAAAGGAAAGCTTGGCCGCTTGAAGGCCTCGGCACGCGCCAGCAGGCGGCGCAGCGAGGCGGTCTCGGGCAAAAGCGTCGGATCGCCTTCCGATTTTCGCCGCGCCGTTGCGAGCGCCAGCCGCAGTCCTACGACAATCCCTTCCACGCCATGACGATAGAGCAGACGGTCGAAAGCGGTGTCGACGGTGGTCGCTGGCACCGCCGGCGCCTTGGCCCAGCGGCTGAAATAGGCGGCTTCCGCCTTCGACAGGCGCAGACGCTCCGCCATCGCTTCAAGCCGCTCCTCGTCCGGCGGCACGATCGCGCAGAGCCGCAGAAGCGGATCTGCTTTCCATCCGAAAGCCCGTTCGGCGGCAACGACATCCGGTATCGCGTCGATACCCCATTTTTCCGTTTCCGGCAGGATTTCGGTGAGCACGCCAGCCTGCCGCATCCAGAGAAGCGCGCGGCCGGGATCCTCGGCCGAAAGCAGCTTCTTCGTTTCCGCCCAGACCCGCTCGGCCGAGAGCGTCGATAGCTTGGAGCGCGCACGGGCGCAGGCGCGCAAGCCGTCTGCATCCGGCCGGCCGCGGCCGTAATGGGCGAAAAAGCGGAAGAAGCGCAGGATGCGCAGATAGTCCTCGGCGACCCGTTCGGAGGCATCGCCAATGAAGCGCAGCGTGCGGGTCTCGATGTCGGCGAGACCGCCGACATCGTCGAAGACCTCGCCGCGATCGTTGGCATAGAGCGCGTTGATGGTGAAGTCCCGCCGCTCGGCGTCGGCCTTCCAGTCGCTACCGAAGGCGACTTCGGCGCGGCGCCCGTCCGTCGCAACGTCGCGGCGCAGCGTCGTCACCTCATAGGGCGTACCGTCGATGACGAGCGTCACCGTGCCGTGGTCGATGCCGGTCGGCACCACCTTGATGCCCGCCGCCTTCGCCCGCTCGGCGACTTGGTCGGGGCGCCAGGTCGTCGCCATGTCGATATCGCCGGCCGGCAAGCCCATCAGGCTGTTGCGTACCGCTCCACCGACGACCCGGACCTCGCCGCCTTCGACATTGAGCACATCAAAGACGCGACGCAGGGAGGGCGTCGAAAACCAGCCTTCGCCAGCAACCGAAGTCATGCATAGAGCCTTTCATAAAGCATGCGCAGAATCCCGGCGGTGATACCCCAGATGTTGCGGCCGCCATAGGGCATCCGGTAGAAATGCCGTTCCTCGCCCTGCCAATGGCCGCTGCCGCGGTCGTGATTGCCGGGATCCATCAGGAAGGACAGCGGCACCTCGAAGACGCTTTCGACCTCTTCCGGATTGGGCACGAGTTCGAAACCGGGTTTGACCACCGCAAGCACCGGAGTGATGCGGAAACCGGACATGGCCATGTAGTGCGGCAGCCGACCGATGGTTTCGACGAAGCGCGGATCAAGGCCGATCTCCTCCTGCGCCTCGCGCAGCGCCGCCACCTCGACCGAGCGGTCTTCGGGGTCCACGGCACCGCCCGGAAAGGCGACCTGGCCGGAATGCTTGCGCAGACTGGTCGTGCGTTGCGTCAGGATCACCGTCGCATCGTCGCCGTCGTCGACGACCGGGACCAAGACTGCGGCATCCTTGAGCTTCAGCGTCTCCAGATAGGGCACGATGCCCGGATTGAGCAGGAAGTCGCCGTGCTCTCGCCAAGAGGTCTCGATCGGGCCGCCCATCTGGGTCAGCGCCCGGCGGCGAAACTCGTCGGCGGAAAAGGGATGCGCATTCATCGGGAGAGCGCTTCCAGCTCGGCCGCCGGCATGATCGGGAAGATGGCGCCGCCCGAGCGCACGCAGAACATCTCGGTGCCGTCGATCGCCACCGTCTCGCCGAGTTCGACGATATCGTACATCACAGGCCGCGACACCAGGGCTTCCAGCCGTCCGCGCACATGCAAATAAGGCTTCAGCTCGCGGTTCTCGCCATGAATGACGAAACGCAGCGGATGCTCCGGCCCGGCTTCGACCACGTCGCCGACATTGGTGCGGAAGGTCAGGATCTGCCCCGTGTCTCCCTGGGTCACGCTCATCTCGACGGCGACGAAGGGCGCATCGACGATGCGGATGCCGACCTTTTCCACAGGCGTGACGAGATAGGTGCGCCCGTCCTCGTCTTTGCGCAGGACGGTGGAAAACAGCCGGACCAGCGGCTGCCGGCCGATCGGCGTACCCAGGTAGAACCAGGTGCCGTCGGCGCGGATCTCCATGTCGATATCGCCGCAGAACGGCGGATTCCAGCGGTCTACCGGTGGCAGGCCGCGCGCTTTTTCGCCGGTCTGCCCGGCGGCGCGCGCAATCAGGGCCGCCAGTCCCGCCGCGTCGCCGGTTTGCTGAATTTCGGCTTCTGCCATTGTTCCGTCCCGTTTGGTCCCGATTTTCAGATCGAGACCTTTGATATCTCACGAGATAGTGCGTCGGCGCCGACTTGTCAGCCGTCCGGCAGGGTCTAAATTGGATTTTGGCGACTGAAATCCCAGCCACCGCATGATTCCTTAAATCGGGATCGATCTGAGGACAAACATCATGCGGCGGGCCAAAATGTTACAGCGAGCCTGGCGCGCCCTATAAGGACGCGCGGCGCTGTAGGGGCGATTCGGTTTAACAACGGGCGACCGGGGAGTATGACCATGAGTGTGATGAAGGGCGCGGCTGACGCGATCGACGAGAAGGCGATTGTCGCTGCGGCCGAAAGTGCGCTGGGCGAAATCGCCCGGGTGCGTGCGGAAGTCGGCAAGGTCATCTTCGGCCAGGAAAGCGTGGTCGAGCAGACCCTGCTTGCGGTCCTCTCCGGAGGCCATGCACTTCTCGTCGGCGTTCCCGGCCTTGCCAAGACGAAGCTCGTCGCCACGCTCGGCACCGTGCTTGGGCTTGATTCCAGCCGCGTGCAGTTCACACCCGACCTGATGCCGTCGGACATCCTCGGCTCTGAAGTCATGGACCAGGACGCGGCCGGCCATCGCTCGTTCCGCTTCATTCCCGGCCCGATCTTCACGCAATTGCTGATGGCCGACGAAATCAACCGCGCATCGCCGCGCACGCAGTCGGCCCTTCTGCAGGCGATGCAGGAGTACCACATCACGGTTGCCGGCGCGCGCAAGGACCTGCCGGCACCCTTCCATGTGCTTGCGACCCAGAACCCGCTGGAGCAGGAAGGCACCTATCCCCTGCCCGAGGCGCAGCTCGACCGCTTCCTGATGCAGGTCGACGTCGGCTATCCGGACATTGCCGCCGAACGGCAGATCCTGCTCGAAACGACAGGCGTCGGCGAAGCGACCGCCCATCCGGTGATCGATGCCGCGCGGCTGCAGCAGATCCAGGCCCTCATCCGGCAGATGCCGGTCGGCGAAAAGGTGGTCGACGCGATCCTGTCGCTGGTACGCTCCGCCCGTCCGGGCAATGGCAATGCCGCGACCGACAAGAACGTCGCCTGGGGCCCGGGTCCCCGCGCCGGCCAGGCGCTGATGCTCTGCGCCCGCGCCCGCGCGCTCTACGACGGCCGCCTGGCGCCGTCGATCGACGACATCCTGGCGCTTGCCGAACCCGTGCTTCAGCACCGCATGGCTTTGACCTTCGCCGCCCGTGCCGAAGGCATGACCGTGCGTGACGTCGTCGCCGATCTGGTGAAGCAGGCCAGAGGCTGACGCATGGCCACGGTCGGGCACATAGTCTCGCGTACTCCCGCCAGTGAAGTGCTTTCACGAGCGCAGCAGCGCGCCATGCTCGTTCCCGATTGCCTGGTCGAAGCGCGGCGGATCGCCAACACGGTGATCTCCGGCTGGCATGGCCGGCGCAAGCGCGGCATCGGCGAGAACTTCTGGCAGTTCCGGCCCTATTCGGACGGCGAGAGCATGTCGCGCATCGACTGGCGCCGCTCGGCCCGCGACGACCATACCTATGTCCGCGACCGCGAATGGGAGGCCGCCCACACCATCTGGCTGTGGGCCGATCTTTCGCCGTCGATGATGTACAAATCGAAGCTCGGCACGGTCTCCAAGGAAAGCCGCGCGCTGGTGCTGATGCTGGCGCTTGCCGAAATTCTCGCGCGCTCCGGCGAGCGGATCGGCTGCCCCGGTATCATGGAACCGATCTCGGCCCGCAATGCCGCCGAACGGCTGGCGACCGCGATCATGCTGAGCCCGCTCGCCGAGGGCCTTCCCGAGACCGGGATGATCCGCAGCGCCAGCGACCTCGTGCTGATCGGCGACTTTCTCGATCCGGCGGACAAGATCATGGAGCGTCTCGGCCCGCTGGCCAGACGCGGCCTGCGCGGCCATGTGGTCGAGATCGCCGACCCGGCCGAGGAGGTGTTTCCCTATTCCGGCCGGACCGAGTTCACAGACCCGGAGACCGGCGAGAAGCTGACCGCCGGCCGCGCCGAAGTGTTGCGTGAAGACTATCAGCGCGCCTATGTCGGCCGCCGCGACACGCTCGGCGTGACACTCCGCCATCTCGGCTGGACCTTCACCCCGCACAGGACCGACCGGCCCGCCTCCGAGGCGCTCGTCGCCGTGCATACCTATCTCTCGGGCATGCCGGGACGGGCAACCCACGGGGGCCAGCTATGAGCGGCCTGGCCTTCCTCTTCACCAATCCGGCCATTCTGGCCGCCCTGGTCGCCCTGCCGGTCATCTGGTGGCTGTTGCGCATGACGCCGCCGAGGCCCGCGGCCGAAGTCTTCCCGCCGCTGCGCATCCTCGCCTCGGTGATGAAGCGCGAGGAGACCCCGGCGCAAAGCCCCTGGTGGCTGACGCTCTTGCGCATGCTGATGGCCGCCGCGCTGATCCTCGCCATCGCCGATCCCGTGATCAACCCACGACAGAACACGCTTTCGTCAGCCGGACCGCTCGCGCTCGTCATCGACAACAGCTGGGCGACCGTCAGCGACTGGAACCAGCGGGTCGAAGCGGCCAATGCGCTGATCGACGATGCGGAAGCCAAGGAGCTTCCCATTTCGATCGTCTTTACCACCGACCGCCAGCATGACGCGACGCCCGCTTCCGCTGCCACGGCGCGCGACCGTCTGGCGGCCGCCCAGCCGCAACCGCTGCCGGCGGAACGCGGGCTGGCGCTCGCTGCCATGAAGGCTGCACTCGCCGGCTCTCCGCCCGGCACCCTCGCCTTCTTCAGTGACGGCATCGAGGCTTCGGATGGCGGGACGATGCAGAAGATCGCAGAACTTGGCGCGACGAATGTCCGCCGCGTCGAAGGCAATGCGGAAAGCGCCATCGCGCTGACCGCAGCGACCAACGAAAGCGACGGAATGCGGGTCACCGCCTCGCGCCTGCCGCTCGGCGAGCCGCGCGCCTATTACGTGCTTGCCCGTGACATTCGCGGCACGGCGATCGCCGAGGGCGAGCTTCGCTTCGCGACGGGCGCGACCAGCGCGGATGCCTTGCTGAAGGCGCCTTTTGAACTGCGCAACGACTTCGCCCGCCTGACGATCGAAGGCCAGGCGACCGCCGGCGGCGTGCACCTGCTCGACGACGGCAACCGCCGCCGCCGGGTGGCCCTGCTCAGCGGCGAGGTTCATCAGTCGCAGCCGCTGCTTTCGCCGCTCTACTACATCAAGCGCGCGCTGGAGCCGCATGCCGACCTGATCGAGCCCCGCGAGGAGGCGATCGGCAAGGCGATCGCGGAGCTTCTGGCGCAAAACCCGTCGATCCTCGTCATGGCCGACGTCGGCCGCCTGCCGGACGAAAGCTACCCGCTGGTCACGCGCTGGCTGGAAAACGGCGGCATGCTCGTCCGCTTCGCCGGCCCGAGGCTCGCCGGCGCCCCCGCTGACGATCCGCTCGTTCCGGTCGTGCTCAGGCAGGGCGAGCGTACGCTCGACGGCGCGCTTTCCTGGTCGGAACCGCAGCCGCTCGCCGACTACCCGTCCACCAGCCCCTTTGCCGGCCTGGAACGCCCGCGTGACGTGCTGGTGAAGCGCCAGGTGCTGGCGCAACCGACGCCCGACCTCACGGAGCGGACCTGGGCCAATCTTGCCGACGGCACGCCGCTGGTCACGACCGCCGAGCGCGGCCGCGGCCGCATCGTGCTCTTCCATGTGAGCGCCGATCCGAACTGGTCGAACCTGCCGATCTCGGGCTCTTTCGTCGACATGCTGCGCCGCTCGATCCAGCTTTCGCGCGCCGGCGGCGTTGCCGGCGATCAGCCGAGCAAGGCGCAGACGCTGCCCCCCTACCGCCTCGTGAATGCCCGCGGCGAACTGACCGGTGACACCGGCAGCGCCCGACCGCTCGAAGTCGTGCCCGGGGTGGCCCCGAAAGTTTCCGCCGACACGCCGCCCGGCCTTTACGGCTCGGAGGAGGGTTTCGTCGCCAACAATCTTCTGCCCGACGGCGGCCAGCTCACTCCGATAGCAGGCAATCTCGTCGGGGCGCGGGCCGAAGGACTGGAGGGCGCCCGGCCCTTCTCGATCCGGCCCTATCTCTTCGGGCTGGCGCTGGCGCTCTTCGCCCTCGACACGCTGATCGTGCTCTACATGGCCGGTGGTCTTGCCGGCCTGCGCCGCCGCGCAAGCCGTGGCGCTGCCGCCGCGGCCCTGGTTGCGACCGTCGGTCTTGCGACGCTGGGCCTTGTGGCCGCGCTCGCCCCGGCGACCGCCTATGCGCAGGACAGCCAGCCGAGCGACGAGCAGACGCTGCAGCGGCTGGACACCACCCATCTCGCCTATGTCATGACAGGCGAGCAGGAGGTCGACCGGCTCTCCGAGCAGGGCCTTATCGGCCTCAGCAACTATCTGACCTACCGGACGGCGCTCGAACCGGGCGCGCCCGTCGGCATCGACCTCGAACAGGACGAACTGGCGTTCTATCCGATCATCTACTGGCCGGTTTCGGCCACCGCTCCGATGCCGAGCAGCCGGGTCATGAGCCGGATCGACGCCTATATGCGCAACGGCGGAACGGTACTCTTCGACACGCGCGACCAGTTCTCCTCGCTGACGCCTTCTGCCGCCGGCGACAGCCCCAACGTGCAGCGCCTGCAGGCGATGCTGAGCGGGCTCGACATTCCGCCCTTGGAGCCGGTGCCGTCGGACCACGTGCTCACCAAAGCCTTCTACCTGCTTTCGAACTTCCCCGGACGCTACGCGGAGAGCCAGCTCTGGGTGGAGGCAGCCCCCAATGGCGATGAGGACCGGGGCAACCGCCCGGTGCGCGGCGGCGACGGCGTGACGCCGATCATGATCACCGGCAACGATTTTGCCGGTGCATGGGCCGTCGACGTCAACGGCGCGCCGCTCCTGCCGACGGTGCCGCCGGACGAGATGCAGCGCGAATATGCCTACCGCGCCGGCGTCAACATCATGATGTATATGCTGACGGGCAACTACAAGGCCGATCAGGTTCACGTGCCGGATCTCCTGCAAAGGCTTGGACAGTGAGGGCCGATCGATGACCTATGGCTTTGCCCCACTGCTTCCGTGGATCTATTTCGTCCCGCTGCTCGCAATCGCGGCGCTGTTCATCGCCTATGGCCTTTGGCAGAAGGTACGCGGCGCGTGGCTGCGCCTGGCCGCTCTTGCGGCGCTCGGACTGGCGATCGCCAATCCCTCCATCTTCGTGGAATTGCGGGATCCGCTTTCGACGATCGTCGCCGTTGTCGTCGACCGCAGCCAGAGCCAGCAGAACGGCGACCGCACTGCGCAGACCGACCGCGCCGTCGAAGGCCTGAAGGAGAGACTGGCGGCGATTCCTCTGATCGAACCCCGCATCATCGAGGCAAAGACCGATCCGGCAAGCGTCTCGCCGTCGACCAATCTCTTCTCAGCGCTTGCCTCCTCGCTCTCGGACGTTCCGCCGGCGCGCATCGGCGGCGCCATCTTCGTCACCGACGGTCAGATCCACGACGTGCCCGATGTCGGCCGTGCGCTCGGCTTCGATGCGCCCGTTCACGGGCTGATCACCGGCAAGCCCGATGAGTTCGACCGGCGTGTGGAGCTGATCAACCCGCCGCGCTTCGGCATCGTCGGCGAGGAGCAGAAGCTCTCGTTCCGCGTCGTCGACGATGGTGCGGCCCCCGGCGGCAGTGCCGAAGTCACGATCCGTCTCAACGGCAACGAGATCGCCCGCGAACGGGCCGAGCCCGGCACCGACATTCCCTTCACGTTCAACGTTCCGCGCGGCGGCAACAACGTGCTCGAATTCGCCGTCGATGCCGTTCCCGGCGAAGTGACGACAGCCAACAACCGCGCGGTCCACGTGCTCGACGGCATCCGCGAGAACCTGCGCGTGCTCTTGGTCTCCGGCGAGCCGCATGCCGGCGAACGCGCCTGGCGCAATCTGCTGAAGTCCGACGCGGCCGTCGACCTCGTGCACTTCACCATTCTGCGCCCGCAGGAAAAACAGGACGGCACGCCGATCAACGAACTGTCGCTGATCGCCTTCCCGACGCGCGAACTCTTCGTCGACAAGATCAACGAGTTCGACCTGATCATCCTCGACCGCTACCAGCATCGCGGTCTGTTGCCGATCCTCTACTACGACAACATCGCGCAATATGTGGAGAACGGCGGCGCGCTGCTGATCGCAGCCGGGCCCGAACATGCCGGCGACGATTCGATCGCCGCGACCCCGCTCTCGGCCGTGCTGCCGGCAGCACCCACCGGCGTCATGAACGAAAAGGCCTTCTTTCCCCGCCTTTCGGAGGAAGGAAAGAAGCATCCGGTGACCCGCGGGCTCGAAGGCTCCGACAGCGAGCCGCCGCACTGGGGCCGCTGGTTCCGCACGGTCGACGTCGACAGGCCGCAGGGCCATACGGTCATGGAAGCGGCTGACGGCAAGCCGCTGCTGGTGCTCAACCGTGTCGGCAAGGGCCGCGTCGCCATGCTGCTCTCCGACCAGGGCTGGCTCTGGGCTCGTGGCTTCGAAAGCGGCGGCCCGCACGTATCGCTCTATCGCCGCACCGCCCATTGGCTGATGCAGGAGCCTTCGCTCGAAGAAGAGGCGCTGACGGCGCGCGCCCGCGGCCGGACGCTCGAAATCACCCGCCAGACGATCGACGGGGATCCGGGCCTGGTGACGCTGGTCTCTCCCTCCGGGCAGAAGCAGGACGTCAAGCTGACGGAACGCCAGCCGGGCCTCTATTCCGCCGAGGTCGCCACGACCGAAACCGGGCTCTTCGAGATGTCGAACGGCGAACTGACCGCGCTTGCCCATGTCGGCGATCCGAACGCCCCGGAATTCAAGGCGGCGATCTCGACCGAGGACAAGCTGCGTCCCTGGGCGGAGAAGACCAAGGGCATCGTGCGGCGCCTCGCAAGCGCCGAAGGGCCGCTCGATCTGCCGACGGTGCTGCCGGTCCGGGGCTCGATCCGCTCGGCCGACGACCAGCGGCTCTCGATCCGCATGACCGACGAAACCGTGCTGAAGGGCGTCAATTCTGTGCCGCTGTTCACGGGTTTCCTTGGCCTTGCAGCACTTCTGCTGCTGATTTCTGCAAGCTGGTATCGCGAGGGACGATGAGCGACCACCCCATTGCCGTTAGCGACCTTCGCGACGCACCGCACTTTTTCGATGCCGTGGCCGACCGCATCTGGCGCGCCTGGTGGGAGCCGAATGGCTTCCCGCTGCAGCACATTGCCGATCTGCTTCAAGAGAGCCTTGCCGACGATGCCGAACAGCTGTGCCTGGTGGCGCATGCCGGCGACCGTTTCGTCGGCACCGCCTCGGTGATTGCCTCCGACCTGGAGGAGCGGCCAGATCTCACGCCTTGGGTGGCAGCCGTCTGGGTCGATCCGCCGTTCCGCGGGGCGGGCATTGGCGGCGACATCGTGCTGAAGGCGGCACACGCAGCGCTCGATACCGGCGCCGAAGCCGTGCATCTTTGCGCCCTTTCGGGCAAACGCGCCTTCTACGAGCGCCTCGGCTGGCGGCTCGACGAGACGGATGTCGGCGAGGATCGCCTCGACGTCTTCAGCATCCGCCGCGCCGAAAAATAGTCCCGATGTTCGTCGTCACCGACAGCCCGCCACCCGATACACTTGAGACAATCGGCAACGGTCTTGCCGCCTTCAACGCCGCCGACGTCGGCCCGTCGGAGCGGCGCCCCCTCGCCGTCCTTGTCGGCGGCCCCGAGGCACAGGGAGCCCGCGGCGGCCTGAACGGCTACACCGGCTGGGGCTGGCTATTCGTGCAATGGCTGTGGTTACCGGAAGATCTTCGCGGACAGGGGCTTGCCGGCAAATTGCTCCAGGCGGCCGAGGACGAAGCGCGCAATCGCGGCTGCCACAGCGCCTGGATCGACACCTTCAACCCGCAGGCCCTGCGCGCCTACGAGCGTCAGGGCTATGCGGCCTTCGGTGAACTGCCGGATTTCCCTGTTGGCCGAAGCCGGGTGTTTCTGAAGAAGTCGCTCGTCGCGCGATAACGCTCGGCGTCAGACGGCAAGCGGCAGGTCGAGCGGCACATCGCATGGCGCCGCATCATCCCGCCAGCCGATGACGCCGGAAAGTGCGGCATGCACGCCCTCGGCCATCGGCACGACGAGCACGCGCGCCGGGTCGACCGGTCCCGGGAACTCGAGTGCCGCGTAACGCACCTTCTCGAAGCCGAGCGGCTGATAATAGGGCGGATCGCCGACGAGGATCACGGCTTGCGAACCCTTCCGCCGCGCCGCCTCGACGGCGATGCGCACAAGCTCCCGGCCAATGCCCATGTTCTTGTGCGACGGCCTGACAGCGAGCGGTCCGAGCAGGTGGCCCTTGACCGAACCGGCCATGACCGCCGTCATCCGGACCGATGCGATCGTCTCGCCATTGTCGGCGCAGATGAAGGATAGCGACCGGTCATGCGGCCCCTGCTCACGAATCCGCGCAGCGGCCCGCGCGAACCGGCCGGGGCCGAAAGCTTCTTCGTTGATGATTTCGATGGCTGCGTCGTGGGACGCGTCTTCGGTCAGATAGACGAGATCGTGCTTTTTCATGAGATCGAGAAACCAGGCATGCGAACAGACATAGGGATGGCTTCGCCCGAATGGGGCGTTGGCAGCATCAGCGTCGTCGCAGGTTTCCCGAGAACATCATCTGTGTGGATTCTTCCAGACACGAAAAAAGTTGTGAAATCGCCGATAGCAGAAATTTGCCCTCTGTCAAAGCCTAAAACGCACTGTTCCGAATTCGCTATCTATCGAATGCCGCTGAAAGCGCTATCTATGGGCGCAACGATCACGAAGGAGTTTGTCCGATGGGCAGGTTGGTGGATGGCGTCTGGCAGGACGTCTGGTACGACACGGTTGCAACGAACGGCCATTTCAAGCGCAGCGCCTCGCAGTTCCGCAACTGGATAACGGCGGACGGATCGGCCGGCCCGAGCGGCGACGCCGGCTTCAAGGCCGAGGCCGGGCGCTACCATCTCTATGTTTCGCTCGCCTGCCCCTGGGCGCACCGCACACTGATCTTCCGCAAGCTGAAGAAGCTCGAGGACCTGATCTCGGTCTCGGTCGTCGATCCGCTGATGCTCGCCCAAGGTTGGGAGTTCAAGGACGGAGGCATCGGCACCGGCGACCATCTCTTCGGATCGAAGGCGCTTTGGCAGGTCTATACCCGCGCCGACGCCAACTATTCCGGCCGCGTGACCGTGCCGGTTCTCTGGGACAAGAAGCAGAACACCATCGTCTCGAACGAATCCTCAGAGATCATCCGGATGTTCAATTCCGCCTTCGATCACCTCACCGGCTCGACGCTCGATTTCTACCCGGAAGAGCTGCGCGGCGAGATCGACGCGATGAACACCGACGTCTACAACGACGTCAACAACGGCGTCTACAAGGCAGGCTTCGCCACCACGCAGGCCGCCTATGAGGAAAGCGTCACCGCACTCTTTGCCCGCCTCGACAAGCTGGAAGAGCGTCTCGGCTCAAACCGTTACCTGACCGGCAGCCGCCTCACCGAGGCCGACTGGCGGCTGTTCACGACGCTGGTGCGCTTCGACCCCGTCTATGTCGGCCACTTCAAGTGCAACATCCGCCGGATCGCCGACTATCCGAACCTTCAAGGCTATCTCCGGGAGCTCTATCAGGTGCCGGGCGTGGCCCAGACGGTCGACATGCGCCACATCAAGGAGCACTACTACCGCAGCCACACGACCATCAACCCGACCGGCGTCGTGCCGGTGGGCCCGGTGCTCGACCTCACCGCCCCGCACGGCCGCGAGGCGCTGTAAGACTGCACTGAAACGAGCAATCGATCGCTACCAGTAGCGATCGATTGCTGCGCTGCCGGCAAGTTCCGCAAGGCGGCGGCGGGTTGCCGGCGTGGTGCCATCCGGCAGCGCGTCGAGTGCGAAGAAGCCGCTTGCGGCGATCTCCAGGTCCGGTGTCTTCGGCGCACTCTGGCTGACGCCATCGCAACGGTAGAAGACGACATGGTCGCGCCGGCTCGTGCGCCTGTTATAGTAGACCTGGATGAGCACCGGCGGCTGCGATACTTCCAGGTTCCCTTCCTCGCGCAACTCCCGTAGCAACCCGTCGCTCGAGGCTTCGTCGCGGTCGAGGCCGCCGCCCGGCAGATGCCAGCCCCGCAGATAGGAGTGACGCACGAGGAAGACGCGGCCCTTTCCATCGAAACAGGCCGCCCGCACACCCATCGTCATGCCGCGCGACAGCGCGTAATAGCCATGCGCAAGCCGCATCAGAAGCCGGAGATACCAGCGCCGCATCTCCGGTGGCCGATCCTGTTCCAGGCGTTTTTTCCTTCCTCGTCCCGGCCGCGCGCGATTCATCGGGCGACCTGATTCCCCTCGGCCGGAATATGCGCTAGACGGGGTCGATGTTCAAACTCGCCCATATTTCCGATGTCCACCTCGGGCCCCTGCCCGAGCTATCCCTCAGGGAACTCGCCTCCAAGCGCATCACCGGCTTCGTCAACTGGCACCGCAACCGCAGTCGCCATCTCTTTACCGGGACGCTCGACACCCTGTTGGCCGACATCGAGAAAAAGGACCCGGACCATCTGGCAATGACGGGCGATCTCGTCAATCTCGCCTCCTCGCTCGAGATCAAGGCGGTGACCGAGTGGCTGGAGGATGCCGGCAAGCCGCAGAACATCTCGATCGTTCCAGGCAACCACGACGCCTATGTGCCGGGCGCCTACGAGAAGACCACCCGCGCCTGGTATCCCTATATGCGCGGCGACGATGCGCCTGCGCACTGGCATGATCGCCACCACTGCTTCCCCTATATGCGGGTGCGCGGCCCGGTGGCTTTGATCGGCTGCTCGACCGCCGTTGCGACGCCGCCCTTTGCGGCGAGCGGCTACTTCGGCCAGCGCCAGGCCCGCGCCACCGTCAACCTGCTGCGCCAGGCCGGCGAGGCCGGCCTCTTCCGCATCGTCATGATCCACCACCCACCGATCCGTGGCGCGACCTCGATGCACAAGCGCATGATCGGCATCCGCCGCTTTGCCGCGACGATTTCGTCCGGCGGTGCGGAACTCGTGATCCACGGCCACACCCACCTCAACACCGTCTACTGGCTGAAGGGCCAACATACCCCAGTCCCGGTGGTCGGCATCGCCTCGGCATCGCAAGGACCCGGCGGGCATAAGCCGCCGGCCGCCTACAACCTGTTCACCGTGGCCGGCGAAGCCGGAAACTGGCACCTGACGCGCGAGCGCTATGCGCTGAACGACGATGCCACCACGGTGTCGCTCGCCGAAACGACGCGCTTCTAGCCCGCAGGCTCGCCTCAGCAGAAAATTCATCGCCCGGCGAATAAACCCCGGCCCTGGTGCGTCATACCCCGGTCTGCCGCCGCATGGCAGCGCGCCCTCCTCCGGCGTGCGTCGCGCGGCGTGCCGGCCGGCGGGCTCCCGCCTCCCTGCGCAAATGCAGAACTCACAGTCGTTTGAACCGGCGCGGGTCATGCGCCAGGAATGGGAGATGGCATGATGAACCACAAGAGCGTCGTTTTCGCCCTGTTTGCCGCCGGGGCAACCAGCTTCATGGCGCACGCGGCAATGGCGGCGGGCGAGGATACGAGCGAACCGCCGAAGAAAACCAAGACGACCAGCGAATGCACCGACGGCAAGGTCTGGGACGCCAAGAAGAATGCCTGCGTCAATGCCAAGAAGAGCGATCTCAGCGACGACATCCTGTTCCAGGCGGCGCGTGAACTCGCCTATGCCGGCCAATATGAGAATTCGATCAAGGTGCTCGGCGCCGTCAAGGACCAGAGAAGCGCCCGGGTGCTCAACTATCTCGGCTATTCAAACCGCAAGGCCGGGCGCATGGAACTCGGCATGCAGTACTACAAGCGCGCGCTCCAGGCCGACGAGAACTACATCCTTGCCCGCTCCTACATGGGCCAGGCGCTGATCGAACAGGGCCACATCGAGGAAGCCCGCGTGCAGCTCGTCGAGATCCGCGACCGCGGCGGCGAAAACACCTGGGCATACCGCGCCCTGCTGCAGTCACTTGGCGGCATCCGCCAGTACTGACCGGGCGATGAAATCGACGGGCGGCGCCAGGCGCCGCCTCGATCCGATGTGCCACGGAGGCGCGCCGGGACGCTAGGTCTTCTTTGCCGCGCTTCCCTTCGGCCCGCTTTCCTGGGGCGCGCTTCCCTTGGCCACACTTCCCTTCGCCTCGCTTCCCGTCGCGCCGCCCGCAATCGGCTTGGTCTCGTTCTTCTTCTCCGACCATTCCGGCGGCAGGCCGAGCGCGCCGCCGGCGATGCCGCCGAGCCCGGAGCCCTTGCCGAAAACGGCGCAATCCGGATCGGTGGGTTTGCCGGTGACCGCGTAGGCAACGCTGTTCTTGACGTTCTTCATCGACGGCAGCTCGAAATCGGACTTCATCGGGTCACCCGATTTTTCCAGGAGCGCACTGAAATCGTCGGCGAAATCCCCTGACAGTTCGAAGGCGTCGGCCGCCGTCGACGCGCGGGAACCGTTGGTGAGGATGTTGGCGCCCCTCGCCCATGTC
Source organism: Ensifer adhaerens (assembly GCF_002007205.1). GTDB lineage: Bacteria > Pseudomonadota > Alphaproteobacteria > Rhizobiales > Rhizobiaceae > Ensifer > Ensifer adhaerens_D. The sequence continues at coordinate 175,772 of NZ_LAZS01000004.1, read as the reverse complement.
AGGCCCGCAATCTGCTTGCCCTTTGGATCGAAGGCTTCGGCCTCCATCGCAAGGCTGCCGAGACCGATCGGAATGCGCGGCACGGGAACGGGAGCAACGGCCGAGGTGACGGTCGACACTCCGGCAACGACGGCATTCGTCGCCTTGACGTTGCTGACCACCGAACGGACGGCCATGTCTGCCGGCTTCGACACCGGCACGATATCGTAGTTCGCGCTCAGCGCCTCGCACAGCTGCCGGTCAATCGCCGTTGCCACCAGCTTCTTCTGCGGGTCCCCGAGTTTGTCGAGTTTGGCGTTGGCCGCAAAGGTCGTCGGTATCACGTGCACCGTCTTGACGGTCTTCAGCGAAGCGGTGTCGACCCGATACTTCGTCTTGGTCACCAGGCCGTCACTGGCAACGAAATCCTTGTAGGAGGAAAGCGACCCCGTTTCGATGACTTCGGCGCTCTGGCAGGCGGCAAGCCCCGCAAACAAAGGGACCAGGGCGGCCCTGCGAATGACGGCAGCACCTCCCCGGATGCGCCGTCTGCCGCAATGTCTGCCGACAAACCTGACGATACTCATGCCATTGCAATGCTGTCCGTTCATTGGCGTGTCCCCGACATCGACCTGCAGTTGTGCATGAGGTCCGACCAGATTCGGGCCGAACTTTGGCGCGATCTCCGGACACAGGCGCAGTTAACGGTAACGAGGCCCGCGATTAACGGCCTCCGGCAAGCGAAAGCTTTTTGGGAAAAGGCGCCATGAAGCAGCAGAATTTGCTTCCCGTTCCGGGACTTCCCTTGCAGACTAAGGAGCAAATGTTTCATATCATCCGCTCGTGCCCCGCACGGCGAATAAATGCATGATCCGGCACGTTTCATTGGAAGAGAAATGCGTCCAGCGGCAGAAACGAAGGACTTCAGACGCGACTTGGTCAGCCTGCTGCCCAAATTGCGCCGTTTCGCGATGACACTGACGCGCAATGCCACTGATGCCGACGACCTCGTCCAGGAAGCCTGCGAGCGCGCGATCACCCGCAGCCACCTCTGGAATGGAGAGGGCCGGCTGGAAAGCTGGGTCTACGCGATGACGCGCAATCTCTGGGTCGACGAAATCCGCAAGCGCAAGGTGCGCACCGGCAGCGGCACGGTCGATGCGCTCGGACATGACGATCTCAGCATCGAGCCGTCGGCGGAAAAGGCCGTCTACGCCAACCAGCTGCAGAAGATGATCCTGTCGATGCCCGAAGGGCTCGCGAGCGTGTTCCTGCTGGTCAACGTCGAAGGCCATAGCTATCGCGAGACCGCCGATATCCTCGGCATTCCGATCGGCACCGTCATGAGCAGGCTCTCGACCGCGCGCCTGAGGCTCGCGGCCATGATCTCAGAGAATACCGAAAGGAGGGCCTGACCGTTGCAACAGACAAGGGGTCAAGCGCTCGAAGTACGCCTCTCCGCCTATATCGACGGCGAGATCGGCGAGGCTGAACGAAGCGAACTCGACGCGCTTCTCGCCCGCGACGAGGACGCAAAAGCGCTGTTCGAGAGACTGAAGGCCGGCAGCAGCTTCGGCGATACGGCGTTCGAGGATTTCCTGCACGATCCCGTGCCGCTCGCTCTGGTCCGGCAAATCAAGCAGGGCCCCGGGACCAACCCGAAAACCGAGCGGATCGCGACGACGACAGCGACCGTCAGGCACGCGCGGGCTTGGCCGCGCATGCTTGCTGCGTCGGTGGCCCTGGTGCTGCTCGGCACCGGCGCCGGCTTCATCATCGGAACGGCGAACAATGTGGCGGAGCCGGCCGAAGTCGCCGCGGCGCGTGGCTGGCTCGACGACATCGCCGACTACCACCGTATCTATTCGCGGCAGAAGGAACATCTGGTCGAGGTCCCGGCCTCCGAAGGCTCGAAGATCGAGACCTGGCTTGCCGCAAGCGTCGGCGTTCCCTTCAAGGTCCCGCAACTCTCCGGCAAGGGTCTGACCTTCGAAGGCGCCCGCCTGCTCGTCGCCAACGGCAAACCCGTGGCGCAGCTGGTTTATCGCGGCGCCGAAGGCGAAATCTTCGCGATCTGTTTCCTCAAGAATACGACGGGCCCGCAATCCGAGCAGTTTGACGAGAGCATCCGCGACGATCTCGGCATGGTCTCCTGGCAGCGAGGCGGCGCCTCCTTCGTGCTCGTCGGCCCGTCATCCCATGTCGGCATGCAGGACATCGCCGAGACGGTCGCCGCGACGATCTGAGGCCGACGGAAGTCCCCTACCCCTGAAACGAAAAGGCCGCGCCGGGTTTCCCGACGCGGCCTTGTTTCGTCACGCTGAAGCGTATCAGCCGCGCTTCATCTCGAGCACGCGGTTTGCCGCCGAAACGATCGCTTCGAGCGAGGCGGCAACGATGTTGGTATTGATGCCGGCGCCGAACAGCTTGCCGTCAGGATGCTCCATCTCGACATAGGCGATCGCCGCCGCGTTCGAGCCGTGCTGCAGCGAATGCTCGGAATAGTCGGCAACCGAGAGGTCGATGCCGAGATAGATCGACAGCGCATTGATGAAGCCGTCGATCGGGCCGGTGCCCTTGCCTTCGATGCGCTTGACCTCGCCATTGTCGGTGATTTCGGCAGCAACCACGCGCACGCCCTTGTGTTCGCCCACCGGATAGGTGTGGTGGTCGACGAACTTGATGCGCGCGCCGGGCTGCTCGACATAACGCTCGATGAAACGTTCGTAGATGCGCTTGGAGGGAAGCTCCTTGCCTTCCTCGTCGGTGATGCGCTGGATCTCCTCGCGGAACTCGACCTGCAGATTGCGCGGCAGGTTGATGCCGTAGTCTTCCTGCAGGATATAGGCGATGCCGCCCTTGCCCGACTGCGAGTTAATGCGGATGATCGCCTCGTAGGAGCGGCCGACGTCGCGCGGATCGATCGGCAGATAGGGCACTTCCCAGAGCGGCTTGTTGGCGGTCTTGATCGCCTTCATGCCCTTGTTGATCGCATCCTGGTGCGAGCCGGAGAACGCCGTGTAGACCAGTTCGCCAACGTAGGGGTGGCGCTCGGGGATCACCATCTGGTTGGAATATTCGTAGACTTCCTTGATCCGCTCGATGTCGGAGCAATCGAGCTGCGGGTCGACCCCTTGCGTGAACATGTTCAGCGCCAAGGTCACGACGTCGACGTTGCCGGTGCGCTCACCATTGCCGAACAGCGTACCTTCGACGCGGTCGGCGCCGGCCATCAGGCCGAGCTCGGTGGCAGCGATGCCGGTGCCGCGGTCGTTGTGCGGGTGCAGCGAGATGATCAGGTTCTCGCGGTTGTCGAGGTTGCGGCACATCCACTCGATCTGGTCGGCATAGATGTTCGGGGTCGCCATCTCGACGGTCGAGGGCAGGTTGAGGATCAGCTTGTTGTCCGGTGTCGGCTTGACGATCTCGGTGACCGCGTTGCAGATCTCCAGCGCCACTTCGAGCTCGGTGCCGGTGAAGCTCTCCGGCGAATACTCGAAGCGGTAGCCGCCGCCGGCCTTGGCCGCCATGTCGGTGATCATCTTGGCGGCGTCTGTCGCGATCTGCTTGATGCCGCGCACATCCTTCGCAAACACCACGCGGCGCTGCAATTCACTGGTCGAATTGTAGAAATGCACGATCGGCTGGTGGGCGCCTTCCAATGCTTCGAAGGTGCGCGTGATCAGTTCCGGCCGGCACTGTACCAGCACCTGCAAGGATACGTCCTTGGCAACATTGCCCTCCTCGATGCACCAGCGGGCAAAGTCGAAGTCGGTCTGCGAGGCCGAGGGGAAGCCGATCTCGATTTCCTTGAAGCCCATGTCGAGCAACAGCTGGAACATGCGGGCCTTGCGATCGTGGCCCATCGGGTCGATCAGCGACTGATTGCCGTCACGCAGGTCGACTGAGCACCAGATCGGCGCCTTGGTGATCGTCTTCGACGGCCAGGTGCGGTCGGTGAGCGCGATCTGCGGATAGGCCTGATACTTCACGGCCGCTTCCGGCATGCCAATCTTAACGGGATGCGATTTCTGGATCATTGCAGCTTCTCTTCATCACTGAGCGTCCTGGCCGCCTTGCCATAGCCGATCGGGGACCGGATTGCGATGGCTAATGCCGCGTCGAACGCGCCTTTATCCTAAAACTCTTGATGGGGTCGAGGAGCATCCGCCGGCGTGGCTTTTCGGCCGCCGGGCGCTCCTCAGCGAACCCGGCAACCGCGAGTAAGGCCGAGAAGAAGAAGCGATGCGAAGGCGCGCGACGGCGCACGATTGTCATCGTGTCCGGCGGGGATCGAGGCGATCCGATATGCGTCAGCCTTGGTCATGCTCAAAGCCTATACACGCCTTGCCGGAGAGGAGCAAGCCGCTCGACGGGCCGGGTCACTGCAAAAGAAAAGGGCACCGGCGCGATGCCGATGCCCTTTTAATCTTGGTCTTGCCTGCGAACTCAGATGTCCGCAGCCGAGGAGACGATGCGCGAAACCAGGCCGTACGCCTTGGCTTCATCAGCCGAAAGCCAGTAGTCGCGGTCCGTGTCCTTGGCGATCTTCTCCACCGGCTGGCCGGTCGCATCGGCGAAGATCTTGTTCAGGCGGTCGTTCATCTTGATGATTTCGCGCGCCTGGATCTCGATGTCCGAAGCCATGCCGCGGGTGCCGCCGGACGGTTGGTGAAGCAGGAAGCGGGTGTTCGGCAGGCAGATGCGACGCTCCTTCGGGGCGCCGACATAGATCAGCGCGCCGGCAGACGCGACCCAGCCGGTGCCGATGGTCCAGACCTTCGGCTTCACGAACTTGATCATGTCGTGGATGCTGTCGCCCGATTCGACATGGCCGCCCGGCGAATTGACGAAGATGCGGATGTCTTCGTCGCTGGCTGCGGCAAGCGCCACGAGCTGCGAGCAGACCTTCTGCGCCAGTTCCTGGTTGATCGAACCGTAGATGAAAATCGAACGCGACTTGAAAAGGTTCGCCTCCGTTTCCTTGCCGAGCGGCAATTCGGTCTTCTTGTCGTCCTCGTCGTCGTTGTCGTACATCCGTATTTCTCCGGCGTCTCATGAAGTCTTCAGTCAAAGTCAGATAATGCGACTCGACCGCGAAGACAATGCAACAAACCGAAGAGCCGACAAAGCGGCAATGCGCAGATGCGCTTATGGTAAAAACACCTACCGCCAAATGCCGTATAGACAGGGATACGAAGGCCAATAAGATCGTCGGCGTCAAACACTCAAGAACGGGGCCAGCCTCCCAGGTCCCGCCGATCCATGGGGACACGCATGAACAGACGCATCCTGATCGCCGCCACAGCGTTGATCGCTTCGGCCGCACCCGCCTTCGCCCATCTCAGCCCGGAAGAACACGGCTCGTTTGCCGCCGGCTTCTCGCATCCGCTCTTCGGGCTTGACCATATCCTCGTCATGGTCGCCGTCGGCCTCTGGGCGGCGCAGATCGGCGGCCGGGCGCTGTGGATCGTGCCGGCGGCCTTCGTCGCGATGATGGCGGCAGGCTTTGCTCTGGCTGTCGCCGGTGTCGGCCTGCCCTTCGTCGAGCCGGCGATCCTCGCCTCGGTCGTAGCCCTTGGTCTGCTCGTCGCCATGGCCGTGCGTCTCGACACGGCAGCGTCCGCGGCCATCGTCGGTATCTTCGCCCTCTTCCATGGCCATGCCCATGGCGGTGAACTCGGCAGCGCCGGCGCGCTTGCCTTCTCGATCGGCTTCATCCTTGCCACCGCGGCGCTTCACGTGGCCGGCATCGGCCTTGGCATCGCGCTCCAGCGCCTCTCGGGCGGCGGCCTGCTTGCCCGCATCCTCGGCGGCCTGACGGCTCTGGCCGGCGCAGCCCTAATCTTCGCCTGAGATTGGCGGCTTGCGGCACCGGATGGAACAGCACGGACGCATCATTTTTCTGAACGGCACGTCGAGTGCCGGAAAATCCACGCTGGCAAAGGCGCTCCGGGAAATCCTCCCGGAGCCCTTTTGCTACTACGCGTCAGATCAGATCGCCGACGCAGGCTTTCGGGTTCTCAAGCGTGGCATGCACCATGGGATGCGCGGTGAACGCAACCGGTTCTTCGACGGATTTCATCGCTCGATCGCGGCTTTTGCCGAAGCCGGAAACGATCTGATCGTCGAGCATATCGTCGAGGAGCAAAGCTGGTCCGACGATATCAGGCAACGGACAGCGCACCTGGACATTTTCTGGATTGGCGTTCATGCGCCTGTCGAAGAGCTCGAGCGTCGCGAGCGCGAGCGTGGAGACCGCACGCCCGGCGAAGCGCGCTTTCATCTCAAGACGCATGACTACTGCGCATACGACCTCGAAGTGGACACGCGCGACCCGACCGATCAGGTTGCCGCGCGCATCGTCGACGCCTGGCTCAAGCGCCCGTCACTCAGGCCGTAGCGCGCGATCTCAAGCTTCAGCCGCGACCGCGATAGGTCGGCACGCCTTGGTCGGGAAGCCACAGGCCCTCGGGCGGCTTGCCGGTCTGCCAGAAGACGTCGATCGGGATGCCGCCGCGCGGATACCAATAGGCGCCGATCCGAAGCCAGCGCGGCGACAGCAGCGACACCAGACGCTGGGCGATCTCGATCGTGCAGTCCTCGTGGAAGGCGCCGTGGTTGCGGAAGGAATGCAGGAACAGCTTCAGCGATTTGGATTCCACCAGCCACTCGTCCGGCACATAGTCGATGACGATATGGGCGAAATCCGGCTGCCCCGTCATCGGGCAGAGCGAAGTGAATTCCGGCGCGGTGAAGCGCACCAGATAGTCCTTGCCCCTGTTGCCGCTCGGCACCCGCTCCAGCACCGCGTCTTCCGGGCTCTGCGGCAGGTCGACTTTCGCGCCCAGTTGCGAAAGGCCGGATACGTCGGTCTTGCTCATTTTCGTCTTGCTCCGTCAGTCCATCTGCGTGTTGGCCCGTTCGCTCGTGGCTTATGCCCTCGCCGGCCCGCTCCGTTTGCGGCCCTTAAATCAGAACTGGCTCAAGAAGGAAACCTTGTCACGGTTGAAGCGCCATCGACCATTGATCAGTGGCGCACTGACGTCGTCTTGACCCGCACGCCGTGCGCCTTCTCGCCTTCGGGCTCCACATGGATCGCGATCTTTGCGCCCGGATGCACGACGCGGATCGCATCCTCGACCCGGTCGCAGATGTCATGCGCGTCGCCGACCGGCATCGCCTCCGGCACGACCATGTGGAAATCCACAAAGATGACCGGACCGGCCTGGCGGGTTTTCAGATCGTGCACGCCGAGCGAACCCGCGGCATTGGCGGCGATCGCCTGCTTGATCGCCTCTTCCTCTTCGGCCGGCACAGCCCGGTCCATCAGCCCGTCGATCGAGCGCGATATCACCATCCAGCCCTGGTAGAGAATGTTGCAGGCAACGATCACGGCAAGCAATGGGTCGAGGATCGCGTAGCCGGTGGCAATCGCCAGCACGAGGCCGACCAGAACGCCGATCGAGGTGACGACATCCGACAGGATATGGTGGCCATCGGCGCTCAGCGCCGGCGAGCGATGCTTGCGGCCGGCTGTAATCAGCACATAGGCCCAGATGGCATTGATGACGCCAGCTACAAAATTGATCGCCAGCCCGAGCGCCGGTGCCTCCATCACGACAGGCGCCATCATGGCCGGCACTGCCTCCCAGACGATCAAAAGAGCGGCGACGACGATCAGCACGCCCTCGATGACGGCGGAAAAATACTCCGCCTTGTGGTGACCGAAGGGATGGCCGGCATCCGCCGGTTTCGAAGCATAGCCGATCATCACATAGGCGATAACTGCGGCGATCACGTTGACCGTGGATTCGAGACCATCGGACAGAAGCGCGACCGAGCCGGTGAGCCACCAGGCAAGAAGCTTCAGCCCCAGCACGGCCAGAGACAGCGGAATGCCCCAGAAGGCAAGCCGCAGGACGGTTCTGTTTTCGGATCCGGACATCTTGATCATTCCCTATGCAGATGCAAACGAGTTGCAAACGCAAGCCCATTGAAACGCAAAACCGCCCGCGCGAATTTCGCGCAGGCGGTCTGTTGGCAGAAGCATATGCGGCAACAGACGCCGCTTGTCAAAGGTTGCTTCGTGTCATCCCGGCCTCGCCGAGTGGCGCCGCCTCGAGGGCCGTCGGCCCGGCATCCGCCTCCCGGTATTCGACAGCCTCTCCGCCCCGCCCGACAAACAGAAAGACGACGATTGCCGTCAGCACCGTTATCGCGGTCAAGATCAGCAGCAGGCCACCGAACGCATCGCCATAGGCTTTGAGCAGCGCGGCTTGCGGTAAGTCTGGCGAAAGAAGCGACGCCTCGGCCAGATTACCGGTCACGATCCGCTGTGCCATGGCGGCGGCATCTCCACCGACAGATGCGTCGAGGTTCGAGGCGGTGAGCGCCGAAAGCACCGCGGTCACGATTGCCAATGCCACGCCCTCGCCCGCGACGCGGGTGGTGCTGAAGATCCCCGTCGCCATACCGGCGCGTTCCTTCGGCACGACGCTGACGGCAAGCCCATCCATCAGCCCCCAGGGCAGGCTGATGCCAAGGCCGATCAGCAGCAGGGGCGCAAGCAGCCCCACGGGATCGGATCCGGCTGGAAACCGGCTCAGCCAAAAGAGACCGACAGCCGAGAGCAGCAATCCTGCCCCGCAGATCGCCGCCGGCGTAAACCACCGGGTCAAAAGGCCGGCCGCGATCGGCACGACCAGGAGCGGTGCGGACATGGCGATCATCATGCGCCCGCCGTCGACAGCACTCATGCCCTCGACGCCGATGAAACGCACCGGAAGCAGGATCAAGAGCACGACAAAGCCATAGGCCGGCGCTGCCGCCAGCAATTGCACGCCGACGAAGCGTGGATAGCGAAAGAGCGTCAAGTCCAGCATCGGCCGCGCAACCGAGCGCTCGATCCGCCAGAAGGCCAAAGAGAACACTCCCGAGGCCGCGAACATCGCGACAACAAGCGGATTGCTCCAGCCGCTTTCCGGCGCCTGCAGGATACCGAAGGTGAGCGCAGTTAGCGCCGCCGTGAAGCTTGCCGCGCCCTTCCAGTCAAGGCCGGCGGCATCCGGATCGCGCGTCTCGTGCAGGAAGATCGCTCCGAGCACCAGAGAAAGAGCCGCAAAGACGACGACAAGCGCGAAGATCGCCGGCCAGCCGAAGGCCTCGACCATCAGGCCCGACGCAGTCGGTCCGAAGGCAAGGCCGACTCCGAAACTGGCACCGACGAGGCTGAAGGCGCGCAGCCGCTCGTTTCCTTCAAACTCCTGCGCCAGCGAAGCCATGCCACCGGAAAAGGCGGCAGCAGCGCCGACGCCCTGAAGCGCGCGCAAGGCATCGAACCAGACGATGTCGCCGGCAAATGCCAGACCACCCGAAAACAGAAGGAAAGCCAGGAGACCGCCGAGGAAGACGCGCTTGCGACCAAATCTGTCGGCAAGCGCGCCGGCGGCCATCAGCGAACTGCCGAAGGTTAGCATGAAGGCATTGGTGACCCAGTTGAGGGCCATGGGATCGGCGCCGAGGCTGCGGCTGATCGCCGGCAGCGCCACTGCCGGGCCGGTGAAGGTGAGCGGCATCGCGGCCGCCGCCAGGCAAACAGAAGCGAGCACGAACCAGCGGCCGCGCTCGTCTTTGATCTTTTCTTTCATGCCTCGTATCCGTTCGTTCGAGAAAAAGAGATGCCACCGCAAGCCTTCGGAGAGGCTCGCGCTCACGGGGTCAGGTGTTGATATCGATTGACCGAGCCAGGATAACTTCGACATAATTGGCTGATAAGCAGGCCTCAACTCCACCTATACCGGAATAGAACGCTCGAATGGAGCTGCCATGGATCGCTTGAGCGGCTTGACCGCCTTCGTCCGCACCGCCGACCTCGGCAGTTTCGTCGCGGCCGGTCGTGTGCTCGGCCTTTCGGCCTCGGCCGTCGGCAAGGCCGTGACCACTCTCGAAAGAGAACTCGGCGTCCGCCTGCTGCAGCGCTCGACCCGCAGCATAAGGTTGACCGAGGAAGGCCGTCTTTTTCACGAGCGCTGCCGCCGTATCCTTGACGATCTCGACGATGCCGAGGCTTCATTGGCGCAAGCCGTGGCCATGCCGCGTGGAAGGCTGCGCGTCAGCGTGCCGATCGTCAGCTATCATCTGCTGTTGCCGGTGCTGCCGGAGTTCGTGCGGCGCTATCCCGAAGTCGAACTCGACCTCGACTTCAACGACCGCATCGTCGACCTGATCGACGAGGAAGTGGATGTCGCGATCCGCAGCGGGGTGTTGCCGGATTCTCGGCTGATGACCCGGGCACTCAGGCCGTTCCAGCTCCTGCTCTGTGCCGCCCCCGCCTATCTAGACAGATACGGCACGCCGAAATGCCCGCGCGATCTCGACGGGCACCACGCGGTCCGCTTCCGTTTTCCCAACAGTCGCAAGCTGCAGGAATGGCCGATCGCCATGCCGGAAGGCGGGCCCGAACCGCAGATCAGGACCGTTCTCAACTGCAACAACATGGAGGCGCTGAGCGGCGCGGTTCTGAGCGGCCTCGGCATCGGCTGCCTGCCGGACTTCCTCGCGCGCCAGCCACTCAGCGATGGCCGGTTGCGCACCGTGCTCGACGCCCATCTCGACGCCCCCGGCCAGTTCCACATGCTCTGGCCGTCCAACCGGCACCTGTCACCGAAGGTCCGCGTCTTCGTCGATTTCCTGAGCGAACGGCTGTTTGCCGATCGCTGCGAGCGCGCACCAGCCATCGAGATGCGGTAAATCAGGAAAGAACAGCGGCGAGCATCGCCCGGTTGCGTAAAAGCCAGGCAACGCTGCGCGCCTGCCAGGCGATTCCCCAGACCCGCGGCACAAGTTCGCTCTCCGGGCGGATGTCGAGCTCAAAAGCCTCGTTGGCAGCGCTCTCGGCGGCAAACAGGATGATGCGGTCCGCAAGCCGATGTCGGTCGGCTGCGGCGAGCCCATAGCCATCGGCAAAGAGACGCACCTGCCGGATCCTGGAAGTGGCGTCCGAGAGACCGTTCATCGCGGCGACGCCGTCGTCGTAGAGCTGGGCATTGTTCCAGGCGACCATGGCAAGCTCGGTCAGGCGGTCGACGGGGCCGGCCGCTTCCCAGTCGATCAGCGCAACAGGAAGCCCGTCGCGCGAGACGATGTTCCAGGGGGCCGCATCGCAGTGGCCGACGATATCGGACGTTCCTACGGCGCGTCCGAACCAGGGACGCCAGCGCGCTTCCTGCGGAAACTGGAAGGATGCGGCAGCATCATGCATCTCACGCATCAGCCGCCCGAGTTCCGCAATCGCCTCATCCGACCAGGGTGCTGGAGCGAGGATGTCGCCTTCGACATAAGTGAGCATTTCACGCCCAGCTTCATCGAAGCCGGAACCGACGACACGAGGCGCGCCATCAAAGCCGGCGACCTCGAAATGCCGGAGAAGCGCGTGCACCGAAGGCGCCCACGGCCCGGTTTCCCGAAGCACGACGGCGCCCCTGCGGCTGACGGCTGTGCGGCCGCCTCCGCTCAAAGGTGTATCGTCTGCCAGGCCGTCCTTTCCCGTCATGGGACCTCCAGCAAATGGCCGCGCGACCGGAAGCGGCGCCGAAGCGCCGCATCCGTTTATCTGGTGGTGTCAGGCGGCCTTGATCTTGGCGCGCTTGGCCAGATGCGCCACGACGTTCTCGATCATCCGCATGCCGGCGTCGCCACCGAGCGTCATGATCGATTCCGGATGGAACTGCACGGCAGCCACCGGCTCCGTCGTGTGCTCGATGCCCATAATCGTGCCGTCTTCGCTTTCGGCGGTGATCATGAAGCCGTTCGGCAGGCTCGACGGATCGGCGAAGATCGAGTGGTAGCGGCCGACCGTCACTTCCTTGCCGAGGCCGGAGAAGACGATGCCCGGTTCCAGCACGCGGATGCGCGAGGGCTTGCCATGCATCGGGATCGCCAGCTGGCGAAGGTCGCCGCCATAGGCTTCGGCAAGCGCCTGAAGCCCTAGGCAGACGCCGAAGATCGGCAGATCGCGCGCCCGCGCCTTCTTGATCGTCGCCTTGCAGTCGAAGTCCCTCGGGCTGCCCGGTCCGGGCGAAAGCACGACGAGATCCGGCTTCACCCGATCGAAGATCTCTTCGGCAACCGGCGAACGCACCGTCGTGACGGTTGCTCCGGTCTGGCGGAAATAGTTCGCTAGCGTATGGACGAAGCTGTCCTCGTGATCGACCAGCAGGATGTTGACGCCGGCACCAACCGCGGCCACGTCGCGGCTCGCCTTGGCGCTATTGGCGGATTTCGCATCGCGGATGGCTGCGATCATGGCGGAGGCCTTCAGTTCGGTTTCGGCTTCTTCTTCTTCCGGGTTTGAATCATAGAGCAGCGTCGCTCCTGCCCTGACCTCGGCGATACCGTCCTTGATGCGGATCGTGCGCAGCGTCAGGCCCGTGTTCATGTCGCCGTTGAAGCCAACCATGCCGATCGCGCCACCATACCATGCGCGCGGGCTCTTCTCGTGGCTTTCGATGAAGCGCATGGCCCAGAGTTTCGGCGCGCCGGTGACGGTCACCGCCCAGGCATGGCTGAGGAAGCCGTCGAAGGCATCCATGTCGTCGCGCAGGCGCCCCTCGATGTGGTCGACCGTGTGGATCAGCCGCGAATACATCTCGATCTGGCGGCGGCCGATGACCTTGACGGAGCCCGGCACGCAGACGCGGCTCTTGTCGTTGCGGTCGACGTCCGAGCACATCGTCAGTTCGGATTCGTCCTTCTTCGAGTTGAGCAGTTTCAGGATCTGCTCGCTGTCGGCGATCGGATCGTCGCCACGCTTGATCGTGCCCGAGATCGGGCAGGTCTCGATGCGGCGGCCGGAGACGCGCACGAACATTTCCGGCGAAGCGCCGACGAGATATTCCTGGTTTCCAAGATTGATGAAGAAGGAATAGGGCGACGGATTGATCGCCTTCAGCCGGTTGGAAATCTCCGACGGCTTGCTCTCGCAGCGCTCGAAGAACTTCTGGCCGGGCACGACTTCGAAGAGATCGCCGCGGCGGAAGCTCTCCTTCGCCTTGACGACGAGCTCGGCATATTCGCCGGGACGGTGGTCGCCATGCGGCGGAATGCTGTCGACCGTCTTGAAGGGTTCGCTCGCGATATCCTCCGCCTTGCCCTCGGTCGTCTTGCCGTCCTTGGCGAAATCGTAGCGGTCGATCCAGGCCTTGGCGGCATAGTGGTCGACGACGAGGATTTCGTCCGGCAGGAACAGCACCATGTCGCGCTGGTCGTCCGGACGCTTCAGCTTCAGCTCGATCGCATCGAACTGGAAGGCGAGGTCGTAGCCGAAGGCGCCGTAAAGACCGAGGCTCGCGTCCTCGGCGGAATGGAAGAGGTTGGTGACGGCGCGCAGCACGCTGAAGACCGTCGGCATCTTCGAGCGCTCTTCCTCGGTGAAGACGCGGTCGGGCGCGTTGATCGTCAGATCGAGGCGGCGGCTGGTCGATGCGCCGAGGGTGATGTCGGTTACGGACTGAAGGTGTTCAGCGATAATTGCGAGCAGCACCTCGCCGCGACCGTTATAGGCCTCGATCCAGAGCGATCGCCCGAACGAGGAAATGCCGAGCGGCGGATCGACCACGGCGGTGTCCCAGCGGGTGTAGCGGCCGGGATATTCGTAGTTGGAGGAAAACACTGCGCCGCGGCGTTCGTCGAGCTTGTCCACATAGCTCGCGATCGCCTGGCCGTAGGACGCTTCCCGCCGCCGGCGCGTCACCGTGATGCCGCCCTTTGTGGTATAGCTCTCCGAGCCGTCCTCGAGAATTACCGTTGCCATTCACATCGCTCCGTAAAAGCCCGGTCCTTGAGCGGCCTGAAGATAAAAAAAGCCGCCTCGAAATCTCCGGGCGGCTTCATCTCTCAATCACGCATGACTGGTCAAGGCCGCTTCAGCGAGCCCACCACCAGATCGAAATGTTGCGTGCGTTTTCCATGGGCGAAAGTGTTAGCGTGGGTTCGTGCCGCGCGCAAGCGGGAAAGCGGCGCGGATCATCACGGTTGCGTCAAAAAAACAGGCGGCCCCGAAGAGCCGCCCGCCAAGACAATCTGACCGACCTTAGAAGCGCTGCGTGAGCGAGATCTTGAAGGTGCGGCCTGGTTCCGAATAGTAATCGCGCGGCTGGTTGCTCGCGGACCCCACATTGGTGTCGCGGAGCGCGAGCGCGTCGAAGTACTTTTTGTCGAAGATGTTGTAGACACCGGCCTGGACGCGCAGGCCCTTGAATTCCTCCGGCGTCCACCAGCCCGTCAGGTCGACGATACCGTAGCCGGGTGCATCGAACGTGTTCGCAGCACCATCGTCCGGCATGGCGGCCGAAATCGTGGTGGAGAGGTCGAGGCCGAAGGTTTCCTGGCTGTAGCCCGCACCAAGGATCGCCTTGAACGGCGCAACCGAACGCAGACGCTTGTCGGTATCCTCGTTCTTGCCATAGGCATAGGCGATCGAACCATGGACGTTGAAACCATTGTCGAAGGTCTTGAGCGCGCTCAGTTCGATGCCGGAGATGCGCGCCTTCTGCACGTTGTTGTAGCGGATCTCCATGAACCGGGTTACCGGGTTTATGGTCGTCGTCGTCTCGATGAAGTTGTCGTAGACGTTGTGGAAGGCGGCAAAGCGACCGGTCAGGTCACCCGTATCGAAATTGGCGCCGACCTCGAAGCCGTTTGCCGTTTCGGGCTTCAGGTCCGGATTGCCGAGCTGGGCGTAGCCCTGGGCCCGGTTGTAGAAGCGGCTGTAGAGTTCGTCGACCGTCGGGGCGCGATAGGCCATCGACCATTGTGCGAACAGCTCGACATCAGGGTTGATGTCGTAGGTCGCAAGCAGCTTGGGCGACAGGCGGGCGCCGTCCCGATCCCGCGGCTCGCCGAAGCGCGGCTCCGTCGGGTTGGCCTGGAAACCGGCATTGGCCTCAGGCTGATAGTCGAACCAGTCGAAGCGCACGCCAGGCGTCAGCGCAAAGGCGCTGTCACCCATCGAGATACGGTCTTCCAGAACCGCCCCAATCGTCGTGCTCTTGACGGTCGGGATTTCCGACTGGTTGTTGTTGACCGGGCATGTCGTCGGCGTCGGGCAAAGTGCCCAGGTGTACTGGTTCCAGTCCGAACGCTGGACGTCGAGCCTGAACAGCACGGAGTGGTCGAACCCGCCAGCCTCGAAATCCTTGCCGGCGCTGCCGCTGAAGCCGAAGCTCTCGTTGTTGATCGAGTTGTCGCGGCCATAGGGCACGTCGAAACGCGTGCGACCGTTCGCACCGGAAGACCGCTCCAGTTCCTGCCAGTAAAGCGTGGCGCGCGCAAAGCTGAAGAGATCGTCGGAGGAAAGGGCCTCGAAATCATAGTCGAGCGAAACGCGCTTGCGCGAGCGATCTTCGAAGCCTCGATAATCACCGATCTTGTAGCTGCGCGGCGCCCCCTGGTCCGTCAACAGGTCGGCGTCGGCATCACGGCGGAAGCTTTCGGCGGTTAGACCGATGCGGTGGCCGCCTTCGAGCTCGTGGCGAAGCTTGAAGAGCAGGTTGCTCTGGTCGAAGTCGAGCGGATTGGCTTCCGTGCGGGTCGGGCCGGTGCCGCCGACCGTGCCTTCGTTTTCTCGTTCATGTCCCTTGCGGTAGCTGCCCTGGAAGAGCACCGAGGTATCGCCGAACTGCTTGGCAACGGCGGCCGAGCCGGAAATGCTGTCGTCCTCGCTGTCATAGATGGTCCGGAACAGGGCGCCCCAATCCTTGCCGTCGGAAATCAGGTCTTCCGGCTCAAGCGTGCGCAGCACGACGGCGCCGCCCAGCATGCCCGAACCGCCGCGGCTCGAATCCGCGCCGCGCACGATATCGATCGCGGAAAGCGAATTGAAATCGAAAGTATCGCCGCCGCCGTTCGCGTTTGTCGTCGCGGTCTGCGTACGTGCGCTGTTCGAAATAAACGGGATCGGAACGCCGTCGATCGTCGTCACGATGCGCGGACCGGAAAGGCCGCGGATGTTGATGCCCGAGTCCTTCTTCGACGAATTGATGCCGGCATCGACGCTGCGGCCGAGGTCGTCAAGGTCGGTCACCTGCTTTGCTTCGAGCGTCTTTTCATCGATCTCGCTGGCGAGCGGCGTATCGGCGATGCTGCCCTTCGGCGCCGTCGTCACCCGATTTCCCTTGGCCACGATCTTCTGAAGCACCGTGGTGTCGGCGCCGGCCTCTGCCGTCGTCGCCGGCTTGGCGCTCTGGGCAAGGGCCTCGGAGATAGGGGGTACGAAAGTGACTGCGGCGCAAGCCAAGAGAGCCAGGCGACGATGCCGGGTGAGCATAGACCAATCCTTTGAGTTTCGGGGGCCGGGCTTGCTGTTGAGCGGCAAACTCAAGGGGCTGGCTGGGCGCAGTGTCGAGGGCGCTGCGACATGTCGCCGCCTCATTTATGCCGCAATAAAAAACATGAGTTTCTTTGTCAACTAACAAAGATCATCCCCACAATTTGTGGGGTCGCGCCAATTCCAGGCGTTGCTAAACTGCAACGGTTTCCTGACGGGCGGATGAAACCAGATCCGAGTCCGTGCGTTCCCTCCCCTCCAGGCCCCGCTGCGGGGCAGCGTGAAAGGAACCGGATGCGTCGCTCTTTTCCCTTGATCCTCTTGTCTCTGCTGGTCCTCACCGGCGCCAGCCTGCCGAAATCCGGCCCGATCCCGCTAAAGAAGCCGCCGACCGAGATGGGGACGAAGGAGGCCGTTCCGACACCCGAGGAGAAACCGGCGGCCCCGGCCGACGACAGCAAGGGCGATCAGAAAAAGGTGCCGGCGGATGGCGAACAACCCGTGCCGCAGCCGAAACCGACGGAAGGGGATGAACAACCGGCAAAGGATCAAAAGCCGGTCGTGGACGAAAAGGACCAGCGTGCCGACGAGAAGAAGGAGGAAGAGAAGCCAGCGCCGATCATCTATCCGCCGGTCGAGGCGGAGAATGCTGCCGCCTACGCCAAGTGCCTGACCGACCTGAAAGCGATCGGAGCAACCTTTGTCGAAGCCAAGCGCATCGACGAGGGCAAGGGCTGCGGCATCGACAAGCCGCTGGAGGTCACGAACATTCTCGCCGGCGTCACGCTCGCGCCCAAAGGCCTGATGCGGTGCGAGACGGCGTTGGCCTTGGCGCGCTGGACGAAGGAAACCGCGCAGCCGGCCGCCGAGGTCGCCTTCGACAAGTCAGTTAAGATCAAGACGTTGAACCAGGCCTCGACCTATGTCTGTCGGCTGCGCAACAATGGGGCGACGGGCAAGATTTCCGAGCATGCCCACGGCAACGCCGTCGACATCGCCTCCTTCACATTGAGCAACGGCACGACGATCGCCATCCAGCCACGTGACGAGGACGGTACGATGGACGGGGCCTTCCAGCGTGCGGTAACCGCGTCAGCCTGCCTCTACTTCAAGACCGTGCTCGACCCCGGCAGCGACGCCGCGCACGAGACCCATCTGCATCTCGATGTCATCGAGCGCCGCAACGACTATCGCTACTGCCGCTAGGAAGGCGTCCTCGCTCGACCGCTGATCAGCCTTTGTCATGGCCAAGGGCAACAAACTCACCCTCGAAGCGACCGGCCACAGCTTCGCCGTCAAGGAGATCGGCAACGACCACCGCCCGCGCCCTGCCCCGCCGTTCGAGCAGGCGGAGGAAGCCCGGCCATTGCCCGGCATCCGCCAGCGACGAGCGCGCAGCAAAGGTACCGGCGACCGGCTTCAGATAGTCCATGCGATTGCTCTGGATCACCAGACGCGCCGCCACGCCGCTTTTGCTGAGCCGCACGTGCAGGAGCGACCAGGCCGAGAGGATCGCAAGCGCCGAGGCGCTGCCGCCGAAGACCGTCTCGCGATGGTTGATATTGGGCCCTAGGGGAGCCGAGAGCCGCACATGTTCGTCCGACACCATGTCGACCTGGACCTGCATCGCCGCCGACAGTGGAATGTGGGCATGAAGATAGGCCTGGAGTTCCTCTGGCGTCATCGCGGCATCCCTGATGCGTTCATCTGCGGGAGATCAATGCACGAGACCGGTTGCCCTGACCATAGTCGCCACACGCTTCGATCCAACCGGTGCTTCCCTGAAAGCAAAGATACCGGTTCGGCCGCCTTGCAGGACCGCACCCGGTGTCCCAAATACGCGAGGAAGATCCACCCGTTTTGCGCCCAGTCTCAAGGAAATCTGTCATGGCATTGACGATGTACCAACTCTCCATTCCCGCACTCGTCCGCGGCCTTGGTGTCCTTACCAAACTGCTCGACAAGGCAGAGGCTTACGCGCGCGACAACGGCATCTCCACCGACGATCTCGTCAATGCCCGGCTGGCGCCCGATATGCTGACGCTTGCCGGCCAGGTGCAGCGCGTCAGCGACACGAGCAAGGGTCTGGTCGGCCGCCTGACGTCGCTGGAGGTGCCCCGTTTTCCGGACGAGGAAAAGACGATTGACGAGTTGCGCCAGCGCATCGCCAAGACCCTCGCCTTCCTCGAAACGGTCGGCCCTGATGATCTCGACGACAGCGACAGTCGCGAAGTCGTGCTCAATTTCCCGACGCTGAAGGTGACGCTCACGGGCGAGGAATACCTGCAGAAATTCGTGCTGCCGAACTTCTATTTCCACCTGACCACCGTCTACGACATCCTGCGCCACAAGGGCGTCCCGATCGGCAAGGCGGACTACCTCAGCCTCACCGCCTGATCTCCGCCGCGGAAGAACCCGGACACAACGACGCCGCGCATCCACCCGGATGCGCGGCGTCGTTTTTCAGTCAAGCAGGACGGTCTAGCGATTTGATTCTAGAGCATCTTTCCGCCCGCAAACGATTCCACTTGAAGGCAGGATGCTCTAGAACAGCCCTTCGATATAGCCCTGCTCGTTCAGGAAGATCTTTTCCGACGAGGGCACCTTGGGAAGTCCGGGCATGGTCATGATCTCGCCGGTGATGACGACGATGAAGCCGGCGCCGGCGGCAAGCCTGACCTCGCGGATCGGCACCGCATGGCCGCTCGGAGCGCCGCGCAGGTTCGGATCGGTCGAGAAGGAATATTGGGTCTTCGCCATGCAGATCGGCAGGTGGCCGTAGCCCTGATCCTCCCAGTTGCGCAACTGGTCGCGCACCGACTTGTCGGCGATCACCTCGCTTGCGTGGTAGATGTCCTTGGCGATCGTCTCGATCTTGTGGAAGAGCGACATGTCGTCGGGATAAAGCGGCGAGAACTGCGAGTGCCCGCCTTCGGCCAAGGCTGCCACCTTGCGCGCCAGTTCCTCGATACCGGCTGATCCCTCGGCCCAGTGACGGCACAGCACCGCCTCGGCGCCGAGCGTCGCCACATAGTCCTTGATCGCCTGCACTTCTGCCTCGGTGTCGGAGGTGAAGTGGTTGATCGCGACGATGACGGGTACGCCGAACTTCTTGACGTTCTGCACATGCCGCCCAAGGTTGGCGCAGCCCTTGCGCAGGGCCTCCAGGTTCTCGCGGCCGAGGTCGTCCTTCTTGACACCGCCATTCATCTTGATCGCGCGCACGGTCGCGACAAGCACCGCTGCATCGGGCTTCAGCCCCGCCTTGCGGCACTTGATGTCGAAGAACTTTTCCGCCCCGAGATCGGCGCCGAAACCGGCTTCCGTCACCACATAGTCGGCGAGCTTCAGCGCCGTCGTCGTTGCGATCACCGAATTGCAGCCATGGGCGATGTTGGCGAACGGGCCGCCATGGACGAAGGCGGGATTGTTCTCGAGCGTCTGCACCAGGTTCGGCTGCATCGCGTCCTTGAGCAGCACGGTCATGGCGCCATCGGCCTTGATGTCGCGCGCAAACACCGGGCTCTTGTCGCGGCGATAGCCGATGATGATGTTGCCGAGGCGCTTTTCCAGGTCTTTCAGGTCCGTCGACAGGCAGAGGATCGCCATGACCTCGGAGGCGACGGTGATGTCGAAGCCCGTCTCGCGCGGATAGCCGTTGGCGACGCCGCCGAGCGAGCCGACGATGCTGCGCAGCGCCCGGTCGTTCATGTCCATCACCCGCCGCCACGAAATACGACGGACGTCGATGTTCTGCTCGTTGCCCCAGTAGATGTGGTTGTCCAGCAGGGCCGCCAGCAGATTGTGGGCCGAGGTGATCGCGTGGAAATCGCCGGTGAAGTGGAGGTTCATGTCCTCCATCGGCACCACCTGCGCATAACCGCCGCCGGCAGCACCGCCCTTGACGCCGAAGCAGGGCCCGAGGGACGCCTCGCGGATGCAGATGATCGCCTTCTTGCCGATGCGGTTCAGCCCATCGCCGAGGCCCACGGTCGTTGTCGTCTTGCCTTCGCCTGCCGGCGTCGGGTTGATCGCCGTCACCAGGATCAGATGGCCGTTCTTCTTCCCGCGCTGGCGGGCGATGAAATCGGCGCTGATCTTCGCCTTGTCATGGCCGTAGGGCAGCAGATCCTCCGGCGGTATGCCGAGCGCAGCGCCGATCTCCAGAATCGGCTTTTTCCTCGCCGCGCGCGCAATCTCGATATCCGACTTCACCTCCGCCATGGCATCTCCCCTCCCCGGGATCGCTTCTTGTTCGCGCCATTGGAGGCGCGTTCTGGTGATGATGCAAGGACGGCCGTCGGAACTTCGCCGCAGCCGTCCGCCCGGTCCCGTTTATCGGGCGAGGATGTCGCGCATCTCGACGATGTTGGAGCGCACGCGCAGCGTATAGAAGCCCATCGTCGCCAGATGCGTCGGCATGATCCAGCCCGCTTCCTCGCCGTTGGAGATGATCCACGGCTGGATGCGGAGTGCGGCGCGCAGCTGCTTGATCGTTTCCGTCCAGATCGGAAGCAGGCCGCGTTGGGCAACAACGTTGTCGAAGTCGGCACCGGCCGCCGAGAGAATGCCGTAATAACCGTAGAGCTGGCCATAGGCGAACCAGAAGCGGTCGTCGGCGCGCGTGTCGAACCAGCCGCCATTGTGGTTTTCCGAGCGCTCGCGCAGGATCGCCGAAGTGTTGCCGAGGTCGTTGGCGACGCGGTCGAGGAATTCGACCAGGTTGTCGGAACGGCCGTCGAAGATCGCCTCGCACTTGCTGAGCGAGGCGTTGAAGGACCGGAGGTCCCTCATCGCCGCACGGTAGAAGCTCGGCGTCGGGGTCTTCGGACCGAACGGGTTCAGGCCGAAGTACCAGGTCTCCTCGTCGAACTGGAGATTGCCGCGCGCGCTCTGCAGCGCATTGTTGATGCCCGAAGTGCCGCGCACGCGACCGAGCGAATCGACCAGTTCCACCGACGTCCGGCGGATCGCCTGATTGATGCCGCGCTGGAATGACGCCTTGTTGTCGAGCCAGGGCGTGTCGTCCCAATCGAGCCCGAAGAAGCCGAGCTTGTAGAGCAGCATCGACGAGATCCAGGCGTTCTCGTTGACGTTGAAGTCGATGAGATCGGCGGTGACGTCGACGATCGCCGAGGTCTGGCAGACGGTGCCGGCCGGCAGTTGCACGGCGGCGAGCGCCTCCGGTGTCGATTCCTGCGGCTGCGCCGCCACGCCCGCAAGGTTGCTGGCGCCGCCGGTCGTCGCCTGACCCGTCGACGGAGCGCCAGGACCGCTCATCGGCGAGCCGGCGGGCACTTTCCGCTCGGCCAGGTTATAGCGGTCGACATAGTCTTCGTTGAAGTTCGTCCAGGCCTGGGTCTGCCAGATGAAGTAGCCGTAGAAGAAGATCAGACCCAAGAGGACGATACCGATCGGCCCCTTGATGATCCAGCTGCGCTGCCGGTACCAGTTGCCGACCGCAATGAACGGCCAGAGCAACCAGGCAACGACGAGCCCGATGCCGCGACCGATCGCGGTAAAGACACGCTGGAAAAACGCAACGATCGGGTCGAACATGTCCTATTCCTCTCTGAGGCCGTAAAGCTTGTGGCGGAAGGCCGCCTTGTCTTTCAGATATGTGCCGGTCAGCGTCGCCACAACATAGGCCTTGAAGCTTTCGCTATATCGCTCGTAGGCGTCATAGAAGCCCTGCTTGTCGAAGACGAAGCGCGAGACGAAATCACGGGGCACGAGCTGGGATATCAGCCGGTTGACCAGCCACTGGTCCGGATGGGCGGGTGCTGCGCGCACCAGCATGAAGCGGTTGGCCGGCGCCACGTCCTGCATCTTGATCGTGCCGGTCGCCGTGACCGTGCGGATCATCTCCTGCAGGAACGGATAGGCGCCGTCCTTGGCGACAGCCGCGGCGTTGCGATGCATCCAGGTCTGCAGCCAGATGCGGTCGGCATTCGCAAGATCGGCCGTCGGATCGTTCTCGTTGATCAGCCCTCGCACCACCATGTCGGCGCGATGCTGGTAAAGCCCTGACTCCTCGACCCAGGATGCCTGCGGCAATTGCAGCCGCTTGGTCGAAGCGAGGAAATCGTAGATCCGGGCGTGGTCGCTGATGGCGACGTAGCTCACCTGCCAGGGCCGCGACCGGCGAAAGCCTGGAACCGAGGGATCGCAGATGACCGTCGTCGTCTTGTCGTCGAGGAAGACGTAGACGCCGCCGAAATGATTGGCCCAGAAGGCTTCGTGGCGGAAGACGAGCTGATCCGGCACCAGCGCGTTCTGGCGGATATCGCCGGTGAGCTTGGCGAGTTCCACCATGCGGGTAAGCATCTCGTCATCGGCCCAGGCCGTGGGGACTTTCTTCAGCCGGTCAACCAGCCCGCGCAGCTCGGCCGCCTTGCCGAGCATGTCTTCGGCCGACAGCACCCGGAAGCGCACTTCATTGATAGAGAGCAGGTCGTCGATGTCGTCGACGATCGAGACCGAATCCTCGATCTCGCCGTAGAGCGCATCCTTGATCGTGATGGCGTTGATCGCCCGGCTGTTGGCGTTGAAGAATTCGTGCATCAGCGCCGCGGTGTTGGAGAAGCTCGTATGCACGCACGGCAGTTCCGCCTGCTCCGGCGTCATGATGATGAAACGGCGGTTGACCCGGTTTGGATCGAGATAGTCGCGATCGCCTATTTCCTCGGCAATCTCGGGCGAAAAACCCGTCATGTCGATGCTGAATTGCGTCAGCGCCGTAGGTCGCAGCCCGAAACCTTCGAGTGCCTTGTTGTAGCGCGCGATCAGGTGCGGCTCGGAAATATCGAGCAGCCGTCCATAAATCAATTCCGCTTCGAGCAGGCGTTTCATACGACATCCCCTGTAGCACAGATGTCGCGTACGCCACGTCCCCTCTCCCCGCCTGCGGGGAGAGGGCTAGGGTGAGGGGCAACTCGCCATGGCTCAATCATGTCTTCCGCCCGCTGGAATGAACGTCAAATCCGTTGCCCTCACTTCGTCCGTCAGCCGCTTTTCCAGGATTGCGACAATCGTCTCAAGAACCGTCCCGCACTCTTTCAGAACATGTGTGTTCCAGAAGCGAACGACACTCCATCCGTTGGCCACCATGTACATATCGCGAATTGAATCGCTACTTCTATCCGCGTGCTGACTGCCGTCGACTTCGACAACGAGATGGTGATCCCGGCAGGCGAAATCGGCAAAATAGCGACCTATCGGGAACTGCCGCACGAACTTGTAATCGTTGAGGCGACGTCCTCTCAGCTCCGACCACAAGACGGCTTCGGTCTCGTTGTCAGAGCGCCTGAGGAGCCGGGCGCGTTCGGTCTCTTTTGTATTCGCGCCTCTCAAGGTCTGCCCCTCACCCTAACCCTCTCCCCGCGAGCGGGGAGAGGGGACGTGCCCCAAAGCCAACTCCCGGAATCGGGCACGACCCAGACGCCGGACACCATCACCCCTGCCACCGGCCGTCGCGCTTCATCGCCTCGATCTCCCGGATTGCCTTTTCGCGCTGGCGCTCGCGGCGGATGATGTCGGTGACGGCGGCATCGTCCGACTTGTCGGTGTAGCGGAACTCGCTGTCGGCGTAGCGGTTGATCTCCTGCAGCACCATGTCGATGGTGATCGGGCCGCGCAGTGCTTCGATCATCGCCTTCTTCTCGTCGTAGCCCTTGTGCATGAACGAGCCGGCATCCTTGAACCAGTCATCCGGCAGTTCCACGTCCATTGCTCTCAGCTTGATCGCGTCGGTGATGTTCTTGATCGCCCGGCCGGTGAAGCGCGGCTCGGCCTCCTTGATCATGTGCAGATAGGCGCCGACATCGGCGAGCGAGGCGATCGCACCCTTTTTCTTCTCGTAGCGCTCCCAGACGGCAACAAGGCCCTCCTCCTTCGGTCGCGCATGCTCGGCATAGGACTGGGCGACCGCGCGCTTGATCTCCTGCCCCTCGAACAGCTGGTGCTCGCCGAGCGGGATCTTGTGGTTCTTCCCGACGAGCAGCGCGAAGATGTCGATATAGTCGTCCTCGGTCTGCGGTCCGTCGACCAGCCAGCGGGCACCGGCGCGCTGGCGCAGCGCGTCGTCGACATTTTCAGGGTAATTGGAAAACATGCCGAAGGTGCAGTTGCCGCGAACGACCGTCGAGGCGCCGGCAAAGCTCTCCATCAAGACCGCCGTCACCTCGTGCTGGCCGGCAGACGCACGATCGTCGGAGCGCTTCGCCGCCACCTGGTCGACATCGTCGATCGTGCCGAAGCCGATCGCCCGCGGATTGATGACGTTGTTGACGAACTCCTTGCAGTTCTGGCCGGACTTGCCCTGGTAGGATGAGATCTGGTCGACGCCGAAATTCTCGTAGTGGAAGGCGTAGCCGGCGATCTCGCAATAATCGTTGAGCATGCCGGCGAGCATCTGGATCAGGATGGTCTTGCCGGTGCCTGGCATGCCGTCGCCGATGAAGGTGAAGAGAAAGCCGCCAAGCTCGACGAATGGGTTCATCTGCCGGTCGAAGTCATAGGCCATCAGCATCTTGGCAAGCTTCAGCGCCTGATACTTGGCGATGTGGTTGCCGATGATCTCCTCGGGCTTCTTGAAGGTCATCACCAGAGGCTTGCGCTTCTGGCCGGGAGCAACGTCGAAGCCGTTGAGCGTGAAATCGTCCTGGTCGAGCCGGATGTGAACATTCTCGAAGCTCTGCAGCCCGGTGAAGCGGCCCTTGCGGGCAATCAGCCCTTCGATCGCCACCCGCGAGAAGGCCCGCGCCCGGGCGGTCAGCGCCAGATCATCGGGGGCCCCGGCAAGACCGCGATCGAGCGCCGAAATCAGGCTCTTCAGCGCGTCCTGCGGCGTGTCGAACAGAAAGTCGGGCTCGACAGCATCGTCGACCGGCTCGCCCTCACCTGCAAGCGTCGAGCCGAGATAGGCAGCAAGGGTGAAAGCGGCGACATAGGCCGACGCCGAAAGCAGCGCCTTGAACTGGTTCGCCTCTTCTCCACCGAGCGGCGAAGTCGCATTTTTTGCCTGCAACTGCTCAAGGTTCGTCTGGCGCGCGAAGACATCGGCGACGGCGAGCGCCACCTGGATACCGCGGCGCGTGCGATAGAGCAGCGCATGCTGGGCCGGCGACAGCATCGGGTCGCCCTGGCGCACAGCCTGAACCGTCTTGGTCAACTCGACTTCGCGCGTGCGCCGCTGGCCGCCGGTCGAAACCGTGGACACGAAGCGGCGCCCGGTGCCGGCAAGCGTCGTGCCGGCGGCTGGATCATCGCGCTCCAGAATGATGAGTTTGGTCACCAGCCCCTGCGCCACCGCCTGGTGCTTGGCGATCTCGTCCTCGTGCAGCGTCGTCAGCCCCGTATTGAGTGTCATGGTCAAACCTCGCTGACGACCTGGTTGCCGGAAATGACGTGGACCTTGTAATCGCCGAACACCTGTTCCGCCTCACCGGCGGCATAGAGCGCCTGATAGGCGTCGTGCGGCACCAGCGCGTGCTTCTCGTAGGAGGAAACCCCCATGCGCGTCGCCTCCAGATTGGCGGTATCGATGTGGAATTCCTCCTGCGCCGGCGTCGTCGACCAGAAACCGCGCTTGGCCGGCCGCTCCGATTTCGAGAAGACCTCCTGCACCGTCCAGGTCAGAAGCCAGGCATTCTCGGTCTTGCGTACCTTCGAGAGGATATCGTTGATGCGCGCATTGTTCTCAGTTATCCCGGCCGAATAGAACGGCCCGAGCACGATGCGGCGCAACTGCTTCGGATGCAGCTCGTCAAAATCCTTGTCGAGATTGGTGGCGATCGTCACCGGCGTCAGCGAATAGCTGCTGTTCTTCGAGACGAAATCGTCGAAACGGCTGGCGAGATCCGGATTGAGCAGTCCCCCGACCGGCAACGGGATCTCGACCTCAGGGTTGAGCTTGCCATCAGCGGTCACCAGCATGTCGACGATCTTTTCCGAGGAATCCTCGATCGTCGCCATGTAGACCATCGGCAGGGTGTTGGCGCCGTCGAAGGCGCCCCAGCTCACCACGTAATAGGGCCGCATCGTCTTGGAATTGACCGCAACGCGGATGGTCTCCGGCAGGATGAAGGGCGAGAAGATCTCGCCCTTGCCGATCTGCTCCAGATAAAGCCGCTCGGCCATGCGCGTCTGCAGCGCCTCGGGGAAGGCCTTCTGACGAAGGATGAAATCGACCATCTCGTCGCGCAGCGCATCGGCCGGGGGAATGTCGGCCAGGCGCTTGCTCGCCGTCTGCCGGTCGTTCTCCAGCTCCAGCACGTTCTGGAATACGGGAAAGCCGCTTTCCGCCCGCGAAATGCGGAACTGATCGACAAAGCCGATCCGGTTCTCCCAGCAGTCGATCGAGGCCTTCAGCCGGCCAAGATAGGGAACGATCACCTCGCCGACGACGGTGTTGCGATAGAGCGGCGAGTTGCGGTCGCCGAGAAAGAGTTCGAGCCCGGCCAGCGCCGCATGGATCGACGCGAAATACTGTGCGACAGCGGATGAAGCCGCGACCTTCATAAAAATCCCCGTGGCGCCTGCCGGCCGGTCAACTCGGTGCGGACCATGCGCTGGCCGTTCACTGCTTCACGTAGTTGGCAGTGTTGTGTTTATCCATCACCGACTGGAAGCGGCGGGCAAAGGCGTCGTCGGCGAGCTTCTTGCGGCGCTGGATATCCTGCGTCGAAAGCATGTTCTTTTCATGCATTTCGAGGAGATCGCCGATGTGGCGCTGCGCGGCGGCACCAATGCCGGCCATCGTCTCTTCGGCCGCGGTGTCGACCTGGCTGCCGAGCGTGTTGATCTTGTGGGCGACATCCTGCTGGGCCGCCGTCTTCAACGAATCTTCCAGCGCCTTGTAGAGCACGATGCGCTGCTCGGTATCGATTGTCAGCTTGTTGATCAGCGTGTTCTGCGCGGCGATCTGGTTGTTGAGCGAATCGACGAAGGTCTGGAACATCGAGGTATAGCGCTCGAGCGTCTGGCTTTCGGCAAGCAGCTCCTGCTCCTTGGCCTGCTTCTCGTTGTACTCGGTGGCAAGGGCCGAACGCTCGCCTTCGAGCTCGGTGCGAACCTTCTGCTCGGTCGACGCGGCGATGCGGTTCTCGATGTCGAGCAGGAGCGGATTCAGTTCCTCGATCCGCTTCTGCACCGCTTCGAGGTTCGCCATCGTGCCCTTGCGGCGCTCGATCACCTGGATCAGGCTCTGTTCCGAGGTCTTGTAGCGCTGGTCGAGGACCGACTTCTGCTCCTTGAGAATGCCGACGATCATGTCGGATTTCGAAAGCAATTCCTGCAGGTTGCCGGCAAGCGACATGTTGCGCACGCGGTCGGTGCGCATGCGCTGCATCTTCTGCTTGGAGAAGATGCCGATGAACTTCTCGTACCCCGTATAGTTCTTCATGCTCTCGAATTCGGAGCCGAAGACATTGGTCGCATCCTCGAGCCCGATGATCAGGTCGGCGATGTTGGCCTCCATCACCTTCTGCTGGTTGATGACGTCCTGGATCCGGGCGTTTTCGATGTCGAAATTGACGTCGCCGAGCTTGGTCTCGGCTTTGGCGAACTGCTCCAGCACGACGCCGGATTGTTCGAGCTTGCCGCGCATCTGTTCGACCACGCCCTTCGTCTTCTCGATCTCCGCGTCAAAATTCTGAAGAGTCGCCATGTCCTGCCCCTCGGTCCACCGTGGCGATACCCGCCACCCCGGCTGAATTATTCAGCCTTCGATTGCAGTTATATAAAGGGTGTTTATCGGAAGAGAACAAGCCTTTCCCCGCAGCTTTTTGATGAGCCACCACAGCGAAGTGCTTGAGATATCGAAGGCATTATCTATTTGGCCGCCGGCGGCGCCTTCAGGTAGGCAATCACGTCAGCGATGTCCTGTGGCTTCTTGAGACCGGCAAAAGCCATCTTGGTGGCACCGACCATTGCCTTGGGGCTCAACAGATATTCGCTCAGCGTCGCCTCGTCCCAGACATGGCCCTCTGCCCCAAAGGCCTTCATCGCCGCGGAATAGTTGTAATCCGCGACCGATGCGGCAGCCCGCCCGACAACGCCCATTAGGCTCGGACCGACGCGGTTTGTCGGCTCGCTCGCCGTGTGGCAGGCGGCGCACTTGCGGAAAACGGCAGCCCCCGCCGCCGCGTCACCCCCGGCATGAGCGACAGCAGCGCCAAGACAGAGCGAGAGGAGAAGGCTAGTGACGAGGCGTGGCATGGAAGGTCCCTGGCGTGTGTTACCGGCGCAGGATGGCATTGCGAGCGCTTCCCTTTCAAGCCGCCACAACGCCGCACTCACTCGCAGCGCATCAGGTCGTCCCAGTGGCGCCGGCAATAGGAAACATATTTCTCGTTGCCGCCGACCTCGACCTGGGCGCCCTCGCGAACGACATTACCCTGTCCGTCGAGGCGCACGACCATCGTCGCCTTGCGGCCGCAATGGCAGATCGTGCGCACTTCGCGCAATTCGTCGGCAAGAGCGAGCAACGCCATGGAGCCCGGGAACAGCTTGCCCTGAAAATCCGTTCGCAGGCCATAGGCCATCACCGGAATGCCGATCCGGTCGGCGACGCGCGCAAGCTGCCAGACCTGCCCCTCGTTTAGGAACTGCGCCTCGTCGACAAAGACGCAGGCGATCTCGCCGGCGCCGTCGGCATGCAGCTTGTCGATCAGTGCGTAGAGATCGTCGTCGCCATGAAACGGAATGGCATCCGCGCCAAGGCCGATGCGCGAGGAGATGCGGCCGACCCCTGCCCGGTCGTCATGCGCTGCGATCAGCATCACAACGCGCATGCCGCGCTCCTGGTAGTTGTAGGAGGCCTGCAGGAGCATCGTGCTCTTGCCCGCATTCATCGTCGCATAGCTGAAATAGAGTTTGGCCATCGTCACCGCGTCCGGTTTTTGCGTTTTCCGGGTAATGACGAGGCTTGGCCGCGAAGGCCAGAGCGCGTTTGCGGCACCCACAGATTTTCGCCGGACTAGACCATTTCGTGGACAATGCGACATTCAGCGTCGCATCGTGCACCCCGCCAGCATATTGACGCAATACACTTCCTTCGACATCAAAGCGCTTGAATTCGCTATCCAATGGTGTTTGGCTAAAACAATAATAGAGGCAGGGGAACGACAACGATGAAAAAAGGACTCTCTCTCAAACTGATGCTGGCGGGCGCCGTTTCGCTGCTTGCCATGTCGGCCGGGCAGGCTGCAGCTGCCGAGCCGGAAAGCTGTGGCACCGTCCGCTTCTCCGACGTCGGATGGACGGACATCACTGCAACCACCGCGACGATCTCGACCGTCCTCAAGGGCCTCGGCTACCAGACCGACATCAAGGTTCTCTCGGTTCCGGTCACCTACACCTCGCTCAAGAACAAGGACATCGACGTCTTCCTCGGCAACTGGATGCCGACCCAGGAAAACGATGTGCGTCCCTTCCTCGACGACAAGTCGGTCGAATCCTTCGGGCCGAACCTGGTCGGCGCCAAGTATACGCTGGCGACCAACGCCAAGGGCGCCGAGCTCGGCATCAAGGACTTCAAGGACATCGCGGCCAAGAAGACCGAACTCGACGGCAAGATCTACGGCATCGAGCCGGGCAATGACGGCAACCGCCTGATCATCGACATGGTCGACAAGGACACCTTCGGCCTCAAGGGCTTCGAAGTGGTCGAATCCTCCGAGCAGGGCATGCTGGCGCAGGTCGCCCGCGCCGAAAAGGATGGCGCGCCGGTCGTCTTCCTCGGCTGGGAACCGCATCCGATGAACGCCAACTTCAAGCTGACCTATCTTGCGGGCGGCGACGACATCTTCGGCGCCAACTACGGCGGCGCGGAAGTCTTCACCAATGTGCGCGCCGGCTACACCACCGAATGCCCGAACGTCGGCAAGCTGCTGACCAACCTGAAATTCTCGCTCCAGATGGAAAACGAGATCATGGGCAAGATCCTGAACGACGGGCAGGAGCCGGACAAGGCTGCCGAGGAATGGCTGAAGGCCAACCCGACTGCCATCGATCCCTGGCTTGCCGGTGTCACCGCCAAGGACGGCGGCGATGGCCTCGCCGCGGTCAAGGCCGCGATCGGCCTCTGATCGGCATCAAGGCGGGGAAAGACCCCGCCTTTTTTCACCGCGTCATGCGCTCCTTTTGACCTGACGAGACGGATTTACCTTCGTGGAATATCTGACCGACAACCGCATCCCCATCGGGGGCTGGGCCAAGGCGTTCGTCGACTGGCTGACGACGAATTTCGATTTCTTCTTCGACCAGCTCGCCCGATTCCTCCAGGCCGTCGCCGACTCGCTGCTCTGGGTCCTTTATGCCCCGCACCCGCTGATCGTCGTCGCCGTCATCACCGGGCTCGCCTGGTGGTTCCGCCGCTCGATCGGCATAACGCTGTTCACCGGCCTTGGCCTGCTTCTGATCATCAACCAGGGCTACTGGAAGGAAACGACAGAAACGCTGGCCCTTGTACTCGCCGCGACCGCGGTCAGCATGGCCGTCGGCGTGCCGCTCGGCATCGCCGCCGCCCGTCGCCCCTGGGTCTATGCCGTCATGCGGCCGATCCTCGACCTGATGCAGACGATCCCGACCTTCGTCTATCTGATTCCGGCGCTGATCCTCTTCGGTCTCGGCATGGTTCCGGGCCTGATCGCCACGGTGATCTTCGCCATCCCCGCGCCGATCCGGCTGACGCGCCTCGGCATCATCTCCACCCCGCCGTCGCTGGTGGAAGCCGCCCAGGCCTTCGGCGCGACGCCCGGCCAGGTGCTGCGCAAGGTGGAGCTGCCCTTTGCCATGCCGCAGATCATGGCCGGCCTCACCCAGACGATCATGCTGTCGCTGTCGATGGTGGTCATCGCCGCGCTCGTCGGGGCCAGCGGCCTGGGCGTTCCGGTCGTGAGAGCCTTGAACACGGTCAACATCGCCAAGGGCTTTGAAGCCGGCCTTTGCATCGTCATCCTGGCGATCATCCTCGACCGCCTTTTCCGTGCGTCCGACGAAGGAGAGGGCGCATGACCAACGCCGTCGTATTCAAGAACGTCGACATCATCTTCGGCAACAACCCGCAAGTCGCGCTGCAGATGGTCGACCAAGGCAAGACCCGAGACGAGATCGGTGCCGAAACCGGCCTCGTGCTCGGCGTCGCCGGCGCGTCGCTCGAAATCACCGAGGGCGAGATCCTGGTGCTGATGGGGCTGTCGGGCTCCGGCAAGTCGACCCTGCTTCGCGCCGTAAACGGGCTTGCGCCTGTCGTGCGCGGCGACGTTGAAGTGAAGACAACAAACGGTGCGCTCAACCCCTACCGAACCAATGCGAAGTCGCTGCGCGACTTCCGCATGCACACGGTCTCGATGGTGTTCCAGCAGTTCGCACTGCTTCCCTGGCGCACCGTCGCCGACAATGTCGGCTTCGGGCTCGAGCTTGCCGGCATGCCGGATGCCGAGCGCAAGGCGCGGGTCGGCGAACAGCTCGAACTCGTCAACCTGACGAAATGGGCCGGACGCAAGGTCAATGAGCTCTCCGGCGGCATGCAGCAGCGCGTGGGCCTCGCCCGCGCCTTTGCGACCGGCGCGCCGATCCTTCTGATGGACGAGCCGTTCTCCGCACTCGACCCCCTGATCCGCACCCGCCTGCAGGACGAACTGCTGGAGTTCCAGCGGCGGCTGAAGAAGACGATCATCTTCGTCAGCCACGATCTCGATGAGGCCTTCCGCATCGGCAACCGCATCGCCATCATGGAAGGCGGACGCATCATCCAGTGCGGCACGCCGCAGGATATCGTCAAGAATCCGGCCAACCAGTATGTCGCGGATTTCGTCCAACACATGAACCCGATCACGATGCTGACGGCCAAGGACGTGATGCAGACCGGGGTCCAGCGCGGGGTGACGGTTGCCGGTGTAACCGCAACGGCGAAACCGACGACACCGCTCGTCGACATTCTCGACGCCATGTCGCGCCAGCCGGGCAGCATCGGGGTCGTCGACAACGGTTCGGTCGTCGGCACCATCGATGCCCAGGATATCGTGCAAGGATTGACGCGCCATCGCAACAAAAGTTGACGAGGCCGCTCAACAAGCCAATAAAAGCCCGGAGCGTCGTTCCGGGCTTTTTGCGTCCTGGCCGCGACCGCATGGCAGGAAGGGAAAGAGCATGAGCGACAAGCCGAACGTTTTGCGAGACACCGATGACGAAGCCCGCACGCTGGCCCGCACGCTTCTGCGCGGCGCGCGCAGCGCCTCACTTGCCGCGATCGAGCCGGAGAGCGGCGGCTTTCCCTTCGTCAGCCGCGTGCTCGTCGGCATGGACGTCGACGGAGTGCCTGTGATCCTGATCTCGAAGCTGTCGACGCACACCCAGGCGCTCACCGCCGACAACCGCGCCTCGCTTCTGACCGGCGAGCCCGGCAAGGGCGACCCGCTCGCCCATCCCCGCCTGACGGTACAGTGCACCGCCGAACAGGTTGCGCGCGACAGCGAAGCACATATCCGCATTCGCGAGCGATTCGTTCGCCGCCACCCCAAGTCGAAACTCTATGTCGATTTTCCCGATTTCGGCTTCTTCCGACTGTCGCCGCTCCGTGCCAGTCTCAACGGCGGCTTCGGCCGCGCCTATGTTTTGACTGCCGAAGACCTTCTGATCGACACGCCTGCCATCGCCTCGCTCGCCGCGATGGAGGCGAACGCGATCGATCACATGAATACGGATCATTCTGACGCAGTTCAGCGCTATGCGGTGAAGCTCTGCAAGGCACCGGAAGGCAACTGGAAAGTCGTGGGTATCGACGCTGCGGGGCTCGACCTTGCAGATGGCGATCAGCTAAAACGCCTTGAGTTCCCGACACCTATCGACGATAGTTCCAATTTACGGGCAATTTTGCGTGAACTTAACGGTTAATCGCTGGAGAGCTACCCCCATTTCTTGCAGTAGGTGGTTGCCCTTTTATGCATCACGACTAATTATCTTGCTTCGTCAACCATAACTACGTGTGATGTAATTTTCGCATGGAGCACGCAATGCAGCCACTTTCGCCTGAAAAACACGATGAAGCCGAGGTAGCAGCCGGTTTCCTCTCGGCCATGGCAAATCCTAAGCGCCTCCTCATCCTCGATTCCCTTGTCAAGGAAGAGATGGCAGTCGGCGCATTGGCCAACAAGGTTGGGCTGAGCCAGTCGGCTCTCTCCCAGCATCTTTCCAAGCTCCGTGCCCAGAATCTCGTCAGCACCCGTCGCGACGCGCAGACGATTTACTATTCGAGCTCATCCGACGCGGTCATGCGGATTCTAGGCACGCTCAACCAGATCTACGGTGACGATCAGAACGCCACCGCAGAAAAGACTCCGGTCCGCAAATCGGCCTGATATTCGGTCCGTTTTGCGGACCCGTTCGAACAGCCCCACACGAGAAATCGCGCGGGGCTTATTCTTTGGCGGATAGTCTTCCCAGTTTGCACGCGAAAGGTGCCGGCATTTACCGGGCCTTGAGACTTCCGGGGCACCATGCGCCGCGACAGGATCAGCCGGAAAGCGGACATCGGGATATGCGTGACAAGGTCCGCTGGGGCATTGCCGGAACCGGCACGATTGCAGACAGTTTTGCCGCCGACCTTCGCTTCGCGACCAATGCGGAGCTTGTCGCCGTTTCGTCTCGCAGCGCCGATACCGCCGGCACCTTCGCAGCGCGCTTCGGCGGGATCCGCAGCTATCAAGGCATCCAGGCACTGGCCGACGCCGGCGATATCGACGCGATCTACATCGCTTCGCCCAATGCGCTGCACCGGGAACACGCCGAACGCGTCCTATCCGCCGGCAAGGCAGTGCTGGTCGAGAAGCCGCTGACGACGACATCGGCCGATGCGCGCGCACTGGCGAATGCCGCTGCCGCTAGTGGCGCCTTTGCCATGGAAGCGCTGTGGACCTGTTTCCTCCCGGCGATATCAGGGGTTCGCGCGCTGCTGATTGCCGGCACGCTCGGCGCGATCCGCCATGTCCGAGCCGAACTCGCCTATGAAAAGCCGTTCGACGCCGGCAGCCGTTTCTTCGATCCCGCGCTTGGCGGCGGATCGCTGCTGGACCTCGGCATCTATCCGATCGCGCTTTGCCTCAATCTCTTCGGGCAGCCGCGGTCCGTCGACGGCGCGTGGAAAAGCGCGCCGACCGGTGTCGACAGTTCGGCCAAGATCAGGCTGGCCTATGACGGCTTTGACGCTCAGCTCGGCTGCGGCTTCGACCGAGATGGGCACAATCGCTTCATCATCGAGGGCGAGCGCGGCACGCTTGCCATCGACGCACCGTTCCTGAAGGCGAGCCGGCTGTTCGTTTCCACCGGCGGGCCGGCGCGCAATCTGCTCGCATCGAATGGAAAGACGGCTTACCGGCTGGCCCGGCATGTCCCCCTGCCCGGCCTTGCCCGTCACGACCATGGCTTTCCCGGCAGCGGCCTGCAATTCGAGATCGAGGCGGCGAGTGCGGCCATTCTTGACGGCCGCCGCGACCATCCGTTGATGCCGCTGTCGGCGAGCGTCCAGGCCCTGGAGATCATCGAGACGATCCGCGCAAAGGCGCCGGCGGCGGCGTAACGCTTGCCCGAAACGAGACGGCGAGCGCCCCCCGGCGTGCTCCCGCGTTTGTTTCAGAGATCGAGCGGACGGTAGTCCCGCCAGCCGCTGTTGAGCGCCAGCACGATCTCCGTCAGATGTCGTGCCGTCGCTCCGGAGAAAAACGGTGTCTCGCCGCGTTTGATCGCCTGCGCCTGGACCGCAATGCCGCGCACGAAATCGATCTGCGACGGAAAAGCCGGAAGCGCCGTTGCCGATGGCGCCGTCGGATAGCGCATCTTCGTTCCGGGATAGAGCCGCACCGGTAGCTTGCGGCCGAGTTTCCATTCCAGCCAGTCGAGCCCGCGGTGGAGGAGCGGCCGTTTCGCCCCGAACGATTCCACGTGGATCGGCGAACGATTGTCCCAGAGATCGCGAACGGAGATCATGCCCTTGTCGCCGATGATGGTCAGCGAGCGATCGCGCGGCGCCGCAAGCCCACAGGTGACCCGCGCCGTCACGCCGGAGCGGAACGTCAGGCAGCCCACGGAAAAATCGGGCCCGAGCGCCAGCGTCTCGGTTCCCGGCCCCTTGTCCGGAAAGGTCAGCGCCGAGACGGCACTGACTTCGGCGACCGGGCCGAAGAGCGAGACAAGCCAGCTTGCTGCGTAACCCGCATGTTCGAGCGTGCAGCCGACCTCGAACTCATGCACGCCCGGCCAGCGAGCGCCAGAGCGGCTGCGCCAGGCGCGCCAGTTGGCCCTGAACACCGGGCCGTCTTCCATCTCGGCATAGACGAGCCGCGGCGTGCCGATGACGCCGTCCGCGAGCAGACGAGCACAAAGCGCCTGCGCGTCGCTAAGGCCATTGGCCGGCGCGCCCGCAAGCACCAGCCCCCTGACCTTTGCCAGCTCGACGAGTTCGCCCGCCTGATCCACCGTCATCGCCAGGGGCTTTTCGCAATAGACGTGCTTTCCAGCCGAAAGTGCCACGCAATTTACGGTATAGTGACTCTCCGGTGTGGTCAGATTGACGACGATCGACACTGCGGGATCGGCAAGCACGGCGTCCAGCGACGCATAGGCCGAAACCGTCCAGTAGCGCGCGAAGGCATCGAGGCGCTCCGCATCGCGGTCCCAGACGCCGACAAGCCGCAGCTCCGGATGGTTGGCAAGCGTCGTCATGTAGTAATCGGCGACAAAGCCGGTTCCGACAAAGGCAATCCCGGTCACGCTTCCCGTCTCCTAGCGCGCATCGGCCAGGAACGACGCGACGTAAACGAGCGGCGCATTCCAGTTGATGGCGATTTCATTGGACCCATAGGCTTCGATGTCGTCGACATAGCAGGTCTGCGGCGCGCAGCCGCGCAACTGCTCCCTGGCGATGTCGTCGACAAAGGTCGAGTTCGGACCGCCGGCAAGCGAGCCGACGGGCGGGGTTGGCAGGCTTGCATCGCGCTGACGGGCATACCAGCGGCTGTGCTGATTCTGCGGCGAGCGGCTGCCATAGCCGGTGACATAGGAAAGACCCATCGCATTGCGTCCGAGAATATAGTCCATGCCCTCGCGCGCGCCGTCGAGAAAGGCCCTCTCACCCGAGAGATCGAAGGCGGCCGACAGCACCACCAGATTCTGCAGCATCAACTGGTTCGATCCCCAGTCGTAGCGCCTGTTTGCGGGCGAGTAGACGATGCCAAAGGGTTCAGCCTGTTGCAGCGACAAGAGGTGTTGCGCGGTCGAGAGCACCGATTGGCGGACCGTTTCGCGGTCCGCCACTGGCAGAGCCTTGCCATAAAGGGCGAGTTGCAACCGCGCGAAACCGGCAACGTCGCGCCAGTGAAAAGCGCCGCCGGGAGAGAGGACATCCGCCTCCCAGAGCGGCGAGGCGCGCAGGGCCTTGAGATATTCGTCGTTGCCGGTCGTCAGGTAGAGCTCGCTCGCCGCCCATAAGAGCTCGTCGGAAATGCTGTCGTCGTCGTAGTCGCCGCCGCCGCCGAACCCATCGGACTTGGGGGCAAGGAGCGCCGGATTGGCATTCGCCGCCACCCACGCCTTGCGCGCCGCCGAAAGCAGCCGTGCGGAAAATGTCGGATTGTGCTCGGCAAAAAGCCGCGCGCCCTGGGCTGCGACCGCCGCGACATCGAGCGTCGCCGCGGTCGAAGGACGGTAAAGCGCACGCGGCTGCGGGTCGTCTCCCGGCAGCATCGGCGGCGCGGTCCAGGCCGTATCGTGGATCTTGTGGTGCACCATGCCGGCGAGCGGCTCTCCGTCGGGGACCATCATCCGCAGCAGGAACTCCAGCTCCCAGCGCGCCTCGTCCAGAATGTCCGGGAGTCCATTGCCGTTTTCGGGAATATGCGACAGTCCGTCTCGCGTCACCGCCGACTTGGGGGCGAAGGTCAGGCCGCGTTCATAGGCGGCAAGCAGCTGGGCGGCCGCCAGCGCTCCGGTGACCGCATATTTTCCGTGGTCGCCGGCATCGTACCAGCCACCCGTCACATCAAGTTGATAGGAACAGGACCACCCGCCATAGAGCGCATCGGCCAGCGCGCCACCGAGGCAGGGAACTGCCTTGTCGCCCTGGTTCGGCGCGACGCCGACATGGCCGGCCGGCCGGGCATAGGCCTTGCCGGCGATTGCCGCCTTTATCTCGATCCCGCTTCTCTGCGGATAGAACCAGGACAGCGCATCGACCCGCAGCCGCGCATAGAGATCGTCACCGATCGAAAAGCGGTCGCTCGCCCAGTCGCCCGACACCAGTCGATAGCCGTCGCCCGGCGTCTTGAACGCCGAGAAGTCCGCAACCTGCGTCTCGACCCCGGCCGTCGGATCGTAACCGTGGGGCTGCGTCTTGCCCTTGCCGACGATCTTGTCCGCGGAATCCAACAGTTGAAAGTCGATCGGTCGTTTCGCGTCGGCGACGAACGTCGCGCGCTTCGGGCCATCCGTCAGGTAGCCGAGCTGGTTGACGCGAATGGCCGGCCCTTCGGCCGCCCGCCGCGCCGCCGGCGACGAAGCCCCGGTCGCCACCAGCGATACGTCGTCGAGGCAAAGGCGTCCGCTCTCACCGCCGCCGAGTGGAAACACGAGCTGCGCCTCATCCGGTTCCTGCCCCGCGAATTCCGCCGAAAACAGGCTGCCCTCCGGCGTGCCTTTGATCGTAAACTCGTCCACCGTGGTCCAGGGATCGGCGGCCCGCTGCACCCTTGCCTGGACGCTGCGCGCCGGCTCAGCGACCACCTTCATCGACAGACGATAGATGCGACCGGGCTCGAGCCTCAGTCCGTTGGTGCCTATGAGTTGGTCCCAGGCTTCCCCGCCTCGCTCAACCTCGACGCAAAGCTGGCGGCTCTCCCGCACAAGCGTCATCCCGTCGCTCGCCCAGAACGTATCCTGTTTCTTGTCAAACTGGCCGTCAGCGATCAGCTCGGCGCCCTTTGCCAGGCCCGGCACGAAGAGCACGGCAATCGCCGCGTGTGCTATCCCGAACCTCGACACGTTTCCAACTCCGAACTCGCCGGTCATTCAAAAGGCGCCACGGAGCCGACAAGCCATGGCAGCAGAGCGTTGCCGCAAACAAGTTAAGCTTGAGAAAAGATCCGGCGGCGCGGCGAAATTTCGCTGTCGCCAAGACCCCTCGCGACCTGCCTGGTTGACCGGCGCGAGGCTTGACGCGCACCGGTGCCCTGATAGTTTGACCAAAGGGTAAAAATATGGGCGGCAACAACGCCCACGTGACACAAGAGACCGAGGAGAACTGGAATGTCGAACCGCCTCAACACGCCGAACGACCTGCGCGCCTTCTGGATGCCGTTCACCGCGAACCGGCAGTTCAAGAAGGAGCCACGCCTCTTCGTCGGCGCCAAGGACATGCACTACACGACCCATGACGGTCGCACGGTGCTGGACGGCACGGCGGGTCTGTGGTGCGTCAACGCCGGTCATTGCCGCCCGAAGATCACCGAGGCGATCCGCGAGCAGGCGGGCGAGCTCGACTATGCGCCGGCCTTCCAGCTCGGCCATCCCAAGGCCTTCGAACTGGCGAACCGCCTGGTCGACATCGCGCCCGAGGGCATGAACCACGTTCTCTACACCAACTCTGGCTCGGAATCGGTAGATACGGCGCTTAAAGTTGCGCTCGCCTATCACCGCGCCAAGGGCGACGGCTCCCGGTTCCGCCTGATTGGTCGCGAGCGCGGCTATCACGGCGTCAATTTTGGCGGCATTTCGGTCGGCGGCATTGTCTCCAACCGCAAGATGTTCGGCACGTTGCTCACCGGCGTCGACCATATGCCGCACACCCACTTGCCGGCCCAGAACGGCTTCACCCGCGGCGAGCCGGAGCATGGCGGCGATATCGCCACCGAACTCGAGCGCATCGTCACGCTGCACGACGCCTCGACCATCGCGGCCGTGATCGTCGAGCCCGTGGCCGGCTCCACCGGCGTGCTGATCCCGCCGAAGGGCTACCTGCAGAAGCTGCGCGAGATCTGCACCAAGCACGGCATCCTGTTGATCTTCGATGAAGTCATCACCGGTTTCGGCCGCCTCGGCACGCCATTTGCCGCCCAGTATTTCGACGTGAAGCCCGACATCATCACCACGGCCAAGGGGCTCACCAACGGCGTCATTCCGATGGGCGCCGTCTTCGTCACCTCAGAGATCCATGATGCCTTCATGAACGGCCCGGAGCACATGATCGAGTTCTTCCACGGCTACACCTATTCCGGCAACCCGATCGCATCCGCCGCAGCACTCGGCACGCTCGACACCTACAAGGAAGAGAGCCTCTTGACCCGCGCCGCCGAGCTCGCCCCCTATTGGGAAGAGGGCCTGCACTCGCTGAGGGACTGCCCGCACGTCATCGACATTCGCAATCTCGGCCTGATCGGCGCGATTGAACTGCAGCCGATCGCAGGCGAGCCGACGAAGCGCGCCTTCTCCGCCTTCCTCAAGGCCTATGAGAGCGGCCTGTTGATCCGCACCACCGGCGACATCATCGCGCTGTCGCCGCCGCTGATCATCAGCAAGGCCGAGATCGACGAGCTCTTCGGCAAGCTTCGCGCCGTTCTCAACAGCAATATCTAAGCCAGCCTCATCCTGGCCATCAGAACCCTTTCCCCGGCAACGGGGAGAGGGTTACTCTTATCTGCAACAATGAAACCAAGCGTCGTCCCGCCGAGAGAGCATTCGGGGCGCGTATAAGAAATGGAGTTGCCTCATGTCCGAAGCGCTGGAACGCTATATCGATCAGGGCGTCGGACGCGAGCCGGCCGACATCGTCTTGAAGGGCGGACGGTTCTTCGACCTCGTCACCGGCGAACTCGTCGCCTCCGACATCGCGATCTCGGGCGACCGCATCGTCGGCACCTTCGGCAACTATAAGGGGCGCGAGGAAATCGACATTTCCGGCCGCATCGTCGTCCCCGGCTTCATCGACACGCATCTGCACATCGAATCCTCGCTCGTCACCCCGCACGAGTTCGACCGCTGCGTCCTGCCGCTCGGCATCACCACCGTCGTCTGCGACCCGCACGAGATCGCCAACGTGCTCGGCACAGAGGGCATCGAGTATTTCCTCGATTCCGCGCTCGAGACGATCATGGACATCCGCGTCCAGCTCTCCTCCTGCGTGCCGGCGACGCATCTGGAAACGTCGGGCGCCGACTTGCCGATCGAACGTCTCCTGCCCTTCCGCCATCATCCGAAGGTGATCGGCCTTGCCGAGTTCATGAATTTCCCCGGCGTCGTCCACAAGGACCCGATCTGCCTCGCCAAGCTCGAGGCCTTCCAGGGTGCCCACATCGACGGCCACGCGCCGCTGCTGTCGGGCAAGGACCTGAACGGCTATCTCTCAGCCGGCATCCGCACCGACCATGAATGCACCTCAGCCGAAGAAGCC
Organism: Ensifer adhaerens; assembly: GCF_002007205.1. GTDB lineage: Bacteria > Pseudomonadota > Alphaproteobacteria > Rhizobiales > Rhizobiaceae > Ensifer > Ensifer adhaerens_D. Next base: position 135,027 of record NZ_LAZS01000004.1, on the reverse strand, counting down.
ATGGAGAAGATCCGCAAGGGCATGCACATCCTGGTGCGTGAGGGCTCGGTCTCCAAGGACCTGCATGCGCTGATGCCCATCATCACCGAACGGCTGTCGCCGCATCTGGCGCTCTGCACCGATGATCGCAATCCGCTCGACATCGCCGAACAGGGTCACCTCGACCATATGATCCGCACGGCGATATCCGCCGGCGTCGAGCCGCTGGCGATCTATCGCGCCGCCTCGATCTCGGCCGCCCGCGCCTTCGGGCTGCGCGACCGCGGCCTGGTCGCGCCCGGCTGGCGCGCCGATCTCGTCATCATCGACAGCCTGGAAAACTGCAAGGCCGAAACGGTGTTCTCCGGTGGCCGACGCGTCACGGACGCGCTCTTTGCCACCCGCAATCCGGTCGCGCCCGTTGGGCTCGACAGCGTCAAGGCCGGCCAAGTCCATGCCAGCGCCTTCGGCATTTCGGTCGCAGACGGCGACACCTCGGTCATCGGCGTTCTGCCCGGCAAGATCATCACCGAGCACCGCCGCTACCGGCTGCCCGCCGTCGGCAACCAGACCGGCGTCGATCTCGGCCGCGACATCATCAAGGTCGCCGTCATCGAGCGCCACGGCGTCAACGGCAACCATGCCAATGGCTTCGTGCAGGGGTTTGGGCTGAAGAAGGGCGCGATCGCCTCGACCGTCGGCCATGACAGCCACAACATCTGCGTCGTCGGCGTCAACGACGAGGACATGGCGATCGCCGCCAACCGGCTCGGCGAAATCAAGGGCGGCTTCGTCGTCGTCGAAGACGGCCAGGTGACCGGCGAGATCGCGCTTCCGGTCGCAGGCCTGATGAGCCTGGAGCCCTATGAGAGCGTGCGCGACACGCTGCACCACCTGCGCCACGCCGCCTTCGCGCTCGGCGCAACGCTGGAGGAACCCTTCCTGCAGCTCGCCTTCCTGCCGCTGCCGGTCATCCCGCATCTGAAGATTTCGGATCGCGGGCTGGTCGATGTCGACAAATTCATGCTGATCGGGTGATTGGCGGCGGCGCTCAGTTGTCGGCCACGGCGGGCGCCAGTTCCTTGCGGAAATAGACGACGCGCTCCGTCTCCTCGAAGCCGAGCGCCATGTGCAGGCTCTGGCTCCTGAGATTGTCGGTCGCCGTGTCGGAGGCAAGCTCCTGACAGCCCTGGCTTGTGGCCCAGCGTTCGACCGCGGTGATCAGGGCGCGCGCCACGCCGCGGCGGCGGTAGGCGGGCAAGACGTAAATACCTTCGAGGAAGCCAACGGGCGAGGTCTCGCAGCCGTTGACGTAATCGTGGCGGATCGACGCTTCCGCGAAACCGGCAGCGACGCCGGCTTCGTCCTCGCAAAGGAACGAGGCGTAGCGGTCGCCCTCCGCAAGACTGGATTCGACTTCGGCGCGATGCTCCGCTTCCGGCGTCTCCGGCCAGAGCGCCAGGCGCATCTCGACCCAGCGGCCGATGGTTTCGCCATCCATCAACAAAACGCGCATCAGAATTTCCCTGAGAAGGCCGACAATCCGGCGACCTTGATGCTACCGGCTTCCAGCCGCGCCGGATATCCGGGCAAATCCAGGGGCGTGATCGTCGGGGGCGCCAGGAACTCCTGGGGCTCGCGGGTCAGGTTGAAGACGAAAAGCAGCCGCTCGCCATCCCTTTCGCGAACGAAGGCCAGGAGATCGCTGTTCGTGTCGAGGAAACGCATCGCGCCATCGCTGAGCGCGGGCTGCGATCGGCGGAAGGCGAGTGTCGCGCGATAGTGATCGAGCACCGTGTCGCGGGTTTGCTGCGCGTCGAGCGACAGACGCCGATGCCCCTCGGGCACCGGCAGCCACGGCTTGCCCCGTGAGAAGCCGGCATTCGCCGCCGCTTGCTCCCAAACCATCGGCGTGCGGCAACCGTCGCGGCCCTTGTAGGACGGCCAGAAGCGGATGCCATAGGGATCGCGCAGGTCTTCGAAGGCAAGCTCGGCTTCCGGCAGTCCCAGTTCCTCGCCTTGATAGAGGCAGATCGAGCCGCGCAGGCTCGAAAGCAGCGTGATCGCCAGCCGCGCCACCTTCTCCCGCTCCGCTTCGTTGCGGGCAAAGCGGCTGACATGGCGGGTCACGTCGTGGTTGGAAAAGGCCCAGCAGACCCAGCCGTCGGTCACCGCCTTCTGAAAATTCTCGACGCAGCGGCGGATATGGGTCGCGGTGAAATCCGGGCCTAAGAGGTCGAAGGTGTAACACATGTTGAGCTTGTCGCCGCCGCTGGTATAGGCGGCCACGGTCTTCAGCGAGCGGGCGCCGTCGCCCACCTCGCCGACGGTCATGCGGCCTTCGTAGCGATCAAGCAACGCCCGGAACCGCGCGAGGAAGGCGATGTTTTCCGGCTGGCTCTTGTCGTGGAGATGGTCCTGCATGCCGTAGGGGTTCACGTCGGGCGCATCGTTGCTGGTCGCATCCGGATCCGGCACGAGCGGCGGGTTGTCCCGCAGGTGGTTGTCGTGGAAGTAGAAGTTGACCGTGTCGAGACGGAAGCCGTCGACCCCGCGGTCGAGCCAGAAGCGGGCAGCATCGAGCACTGCGTCCTGAACTTCGGGATTGTGAAAGTTGAGGTCCGGCTGCGAGCCTAAGAAGTTGTGCATGTAGTACTGCTTGCGCACCCCGTCCCATTCCCAGGCGGGCCCGCCGAAGATCGACAGCCAGTTGTTGGGCGCTGTGCCGTCCGGCTTCGGATCGGCCCAGACATACCAGTCCGCCTTCCCGCTCGTTCGGCTCGAACGGCTCTCGACGAACCAGGGATGCCGGTCGGAGGTGTGGGAGATCACCTGGTCGATGATCACCTTCAGGCCCAAGCGATGGGCTTCCGCCAGCATCTCGTCGAAATCGGCGAGCGTGCCGAACATCGGATCGACGTCGCAGTAGTCCGAGACGTCGTAGCCCATGTCGGCCTGCGGCGAGGTGAAGAACGGCGACAGCCAGATCGCATCGACGCCGAGCGAGGCGATGTGCGACAGCCTGCGGGTGACGCCCTTGAGGTCGCCGATGCCGTCGTCGTCGGTATCCTGGAAGGAGCGCGGATAGATCTGATAGATCACCGCGCCGCGCCACCAATCGTCACGCGATACCTGCCGAGACGCCATGTAAGCCTCCTGAAGACGGTCTGTCGCGCAAAGGTGTAGCGTTGCCCGGCGTCGGAGTAAACGCCGTTCGCCGCCACGCGCAGGTCGCCGCCAAATCGGCCGGAAACTATCTCTTGCCCAGAACGATCGAGACCCTTATCCCGTCTCAGGCGAAATCTTGTGAGGAGAAAAGTCGTTGGCCGGAAAGATGCTTGCGATCGGGGAGTGCATGGTCGAGCTCATGCAGGCGGAAGGCGGGCTGCTGCGCAAAGGCTATGCCGGTGATACCTTCAACGCCGCCTATTATGCACGGCTCTTCATGCCCTCGGACTGGACCGTCGCCTATTGCTCCGCCGTCGGCACCGACACGGTCTCCGACGAGATGCTGGCCTTCATGGCGGAAAAGCAGATCGACACGTCAGCCGTGCGCCGCATCGAGAACCGTTCCGCCGGCCTCTACATGATCCACCTGAAGGACGGCGAGCGCAGCTTCTCCTATTGGCGCTCGCACTCGGCCGCCAAGCTGCTTGCCGACGACGCCGAGCACCTCAGAGGCGCGATCGAAAGCTCCGATCTCATCCTCTTCTCGGGCATCACGCTGGCGATCCTTGCCCCCGATGCGGTGGAAACGCTGCTGTCGGAACTGCGCCGCGCGAAGGCTGCCGGCAAGCTGGTCGTCTTCGACCCGAACATTCGCCCGCGGCTCTGGGACGATGCCGAGCGCATGCGCCGCACGCTGACCGACGGCGCCCGTGCCGCCACCCTGGTGATGCCGAGCTTCGACGACGAAATCACCCATTTCGGCGATGCTTCGATCGACGCGACGATTGCCCGTTACAAGAGCCTCGGCGCCGCCAACGTCGTCGTCAAGGATGGCGAGAAGGGCGTGACGCTCGCCTTTGGCGATGCCCCGGTTGAGCATGTGCCGGCAACCCCGGTCGAGCGCGTGGTCGATACGACCAGCGCCGGCGACAGCTTCAACGGCGCCTTCGTCTCCCGCTTGGTGGCAGGCGACAAGCCGGCCCAGGCCGCCGCCTTTGCGGCAAGCGTCGCCGCCGGCGTCATCGGCCATCACGGCGCGCTCGTGGCGCGGGAGAAGCTGCCTGCCGCGTGAGCGGCGGGGTCACTTTTCAGGAACTTTAGGAAGGATGCAGACGGAAAGCCTGTTTGGTTTTCCGCTCCCTCTTTAGCGGCGCTTCTTCGCCTTGGACTCGTACGGGTTGTCGCCCGAACGGAAGTGCATGCGGATCGGCACGCCCGGCAGGTCGAAATCGTTGCGCAGGCCATTGATCAGGTAGCGGATGTAGGATTCCGGCAGCGCGTCGGGGCGGGTGCACGAGATCATGAAGCCCGGCGGGCGGGCCTTAACCTGCGTCATGTACTTCAATTTCAGGCGGCGGCCGGAAACGGCCGGTGGCGGATGCTGGATCGTCTGCGATTCCAGCCAGCGATTGAGCCGCGCGGTCGAGATGCGGCGGTTCCAGGTCTTGTCGGTCTCGATGATCGCCTGCATCAGCCGGTCGAGACCATAGCCGGTGTGGCCGGAGATCGGCACGGCGCGGATGCCGCGCGCCTGCGGCAGCAGCCGCTCGGTCTTTTCGCGAAGATCGGCAAGCACCGCCTGCCAGTCCTCGACCAGATCCCACTTGTTGAAGGCGAGCACGGCCGCCCTGCCCTCACGCAGGACGAGGTCGACGATCTGCAGGTCCTGCTTCTCGAAGGGAATGGTCGCGTCGAAGACGATTACGACCGTTTCGGCAAAGCGGATAGCGCGCAGCGCATCGGCGACCGAGAGCTTTTCAAGCTTCTCCTGCACCTTCGCCTTGCGTCGCATGCCGGCCGTGTCGAACATCTTGATGGTACGGCCGCGCCAGTCCCATTCGACCGAGATGGAATCGCGGGTGATGCCGGCTTCCGGACCGGTCAAAAGCCGGTCTTCGCCAAGGAAGCGGTTGATCAGCGTCGACTTGCCGGCGTTCGGTCGGCCGACGATCGCCACGCGCAGCGGCTTGGTCTCGTCATAAGCGGTCTCCACCTCTTCGTCTTCACCGTCGTCCTTGAACGTGGGGCGCAGATCGATATCGGTTTCGGCCACGTCGTCTTCCGGCGGGTAGGCCCGTTCTTCGCCGATCGCAGCGACGATCGCGTCGCGCAGATCGAGCATGCCCTGGCCGTGTTCGGCCGAGATCGGGCACGGCTCGCCAAGGCCGAGCGTGAAGGCATCGTAGAAGCCACCGTCGGAACCGCGCGCCTCCGACTTGTTGGCGACCAGCACCACCGGCTTGCCGCGGCGGCGCAGCATTTCGGCAAGCGTCTCGTCTGCCGGCGTCAGTCCGCCCTTGGCGTCAACCAGGAACAGCGAAAGATCGGCTTCGTCGATCGCGGCCTCGGTCTGCGCCCACATGCGCCCCTGCAGCGTGTCGGGAGCCGACTGCTCGAGACCGGCGGTATCGATGATGCGGAAGCGCAGGTCAATCAGCTTGGCGTCACCCGGCCGACGGTCACGGGTAACTCCCGGCGTATCGTCGACGAGCGCCAGCTTCTTGCCGACCAGACGGTTGAACAAGGTGGACTTGCCGACATTGGGACGCCCGACGATGGCGACGGTGAAGCTCATGGATCTATCCGTTTCCGCTTGGGGCGCGGCAGCCAATCTTATGGGCCGCGCTCATATTTTCGTTCATTGCCGCATCCAGGCGGCACGGGAGCTTGTCCCCTGAGGAATGCTCCGTCTGATTGTCACAGCCCCGAACGCAAAACCGCTTACGCACTATTGCTGGAACTGTTTGTCTGTCTTACGCAGTTCCCGGGCGCAAAACCGCTACGCACTTTTGCTGGAACTGCTTGTCTTGTCTGCCGCAGTTCCGGGCGCAAAACCGCTTACGCACTTTTGCTGGAACTGCTTTAAATGCTTTAGCGCACAACCCCAAGATCGAGACCGATTTTGGGATCATGCGCTGATTCGAAAGGGTCTTGCACCCTGTGCCCTCCCCGAGAGGACAGGCAAAAACTTACGCCTTGCCGCTGGCGGCGATCACGTCGAGCAGCATCTGGGCGCGACCGGTGACGTTGCGCGGGCTCTGTGCGTCGTCGACGATCTGCTGGAACCAGGTTTTCGCCTTGGCATAGTCGCCGGCCTTGTAGGCCGCAAGGCCAAGGGCTTCACGCGCCGAATGGCGCATGTTGTTCTGCGGCGTCGTCAGCTGTTCGACTTCGGCCGAGACCTGCTCGTAGCTGCCGGCGTCGACCAGCAGATAGGCGGCGCGCAGGCGAGCCGCGTCGCGGATGGCTTCGGGAACGCCGGCATCCTTGCCGATATCGGAAAAGGCCTTGACGGCCGCGCCCGCCTCACCCTTCTGGGCCTGGAGCGTGGCTGCACGCAGGCGCGCAAGCACCGGATAGGCGCCGTAGCCGTCCTTTTCGAGGCCGTTCAACGCAGCCAGCGCCTCGTCCGGCTTGTTTTCCTTGGCGAGGTTGAGCGCCTGCAGGAACGCATCGCCCGACTTCGAGGACGCGCCGTCCTGCCAATAGTCGAAGCCGACCTTGCCGATCGTGCCGAGAACGATGAGCACGGCGATCGCCACGATGACCCCGCCGAAGCGGGTCCAGATGCTCTTCATCTGGTCGGAACGCAGTTCCTCATTGACCTCGCGGATAAAGCTGTCGTCTTGGTTCGCCATCTATTGCCCCGGCCTTGCCTGCACACTGGCCCGTCACGCCGATGATCTGATGCCGATCGGCGGAACGGACGCTCTCAAACTGTTCGAGCACGCACGAAGGGTCCTTGCCGCACCCGCCGCACTCTCATGGATTTTGCGCCTTCTACCCGATTTTGCGGCGCTTGTAAGGGGGCCGACGTGATTTAGAGCGCCTACGGTCGACACGAAGCCACCTCCGTCGCTCTAAATTTTCTGTTACTGCAATTCCGGACGCAACACCGCTGCGCCCTTTGGCTGGATATTGCGCTAGCCCATAACGACCGGTGCAACGCCGATCAACCATTCGTGCAGCTTCCAGACGAAGAGCCCGTAGGCGGCAAGGCCGATGACGATGGCGAGCACGTCGTTGGAGGCCGACTTGAACACCGGCAGCACGCGCTCTCCGGCCCGCTCGCGGCGTTTCAGCGAGATGCGCAGGATCACCGCCCAGGCGAGAAACGAACCGAACAGCAGGACGGAGGATGTCTCGCCGTTCGCCAGGAGGTGTGACAACGCCCAGATCTTGATCGACAGCACCTGCGGATGCTTGACCGCAACGGCGATGCGCCCGGCCGGGAGGAAGCCGGCTGCAAGGAATATGAAGGCGAAAAGCATCAGGAGCAGCGCGATATGGCGCAGGAACACCGGCGGATCGTAGAGCATGCCCGTTTCGCTGCGGGCCTGGCCGAAGCCATAGATGATCAGACAGAGGCCGATGAGGCTGAGGATCGCATAGATCCCCATCCAGGTGCCCTTGCCGCGGCTCTCGATGATGCCGGCGCGAAAACCGGGCGCGACCACGCGGATCAGGTGCATTCCAAGAAAGATGATGATGCCGAGAACGAGTATCGCCATGGGGCCACCGCTTTGTTCGAGTATCGGGCAAGCTCAGCGCCGCGCGTCAAAGGAAGACGGGAGCAGACCGCTGCAGCGCGTTGATTTTCAGTGCCATCGGTTCTTGGGGCCGATTCTGCCCCCGTCGCTATGGAGTAGCCTTGATGGCGCATTTTTTCCAGACCGATCAAAGGATTGCCGCATTTTCGAACCATTTGCGACAAATCAAAAACATTGCAGTTGATCATGATCCGTATCCCGCTTGCCCTCTCGCTCGCCCTTCTCCCCGCTCTTGCCAAGGCCGAGCCGGCGTCGCCTGCCACCGTTCCCGCCGGCGACAAGCAACTCGTCATCGTCTCGTTTGACGGCGCCCATGACAACGCGCTTTGGGAGAAGAGCCTGGCGATGGGCAAGCGCACGGGTGCGTATTTCACCTACTTCCTCTCCTGCACCTTCCTGATGACGAGAGCGGACGGCAAGGCGCTCTATAAGCCGCCGGGCCAGAAAGCGGGCCGCTCGAATGTCGGTTTCGCGCAGAGCCGCGAAGAGATCGCAGCCCGCGCCGGCCATATCTGGCAGGCCCATCTCGACGGTCACGACATCGCCAGCCACGCCTGTGGCCACTTCGACGGCAAGGGCTGGAGCAAGGCCGACTGGCAAAGCGAGTTCTCGACCTTCAACACGGCGCTCAAGGACGCCTGGAAGAAGACGGACAAGCCCGAAGCCGAGCCGGCAGGCTGGGCCGAATTCGCGGCAACCGAGATCAAGGGCTTTCGCGCGCCCTATCTGTCCTTGAGCGACGGCCTGCTGCCGGCGCTGAAGGCGGACAACTTCACCTACGACGCAAGCCTGGTGACCAAGGGCCCGGGCTGGCCGACCACGAAGGACGGGATGCCCCGCTTCGGCCTGCCTTTGATCCCCGAGGGGCCGTCGCAGCGCCCCGTCATCGGCATGGACTACAATCTCTTCGTCCGCCACTCGATGGGCGTCGAGAACAAGAAGGACAGCGCCCGCTTCGAGGAGCGCACCTACGAGGCCTACAGGAAAGCCTTCGACCGCGAATATACGGGCGACCGCATCCCCCTGCAGCTCGGCTTCCACTTCGTCGAAATGAACGGCGGCGCCTATTGGCGCGCGCTTGACCGCCTGTTGAGCGAAGTCTGCGGCAAGGCGGACGTCGCCTGCGTCAGCTACGCCCAGGCGCTGCCGCTGATCGAGCAGGCAAAAAAGAAGGCGGGTCGCACCGCCTTCTGATTGCTACACGTTCGGAAAAGCTCAGGCCAGTTCCTCTTCGCCACCGACCTCGACGAACTTCTTGTCGATTTCGGGAAGTGGCTCGTTGTCGATCGTCGCCTCGAAGGCGCGCAGACGCTTGTAGATCGACAATAGCTCGACGATCGTCGGCCACGAGGAAACCAGGTACTGGAACGAGGACGTGACCTGTCCGAAGGCGCCCGAGATCTGGTTCAATGCGCCGAGCGTGATCTTTCCGGCGATAATGGAGGGAGCCAAGATCAGAAGCGAAAAGATCCCGTTGATCTGCAAATAGAAAATGCGGGCAATGTTGAAGTACAGGTAGTGGAAGTAGAGCCGAAAATAGTTCCGGCGAACATTTTGAAAGAGGTCGGCTACCGTCGGCGGCTGGGCACGATCGGCGTGATCCTCACCATAGACCAACTCCTTGCGGTAGGCCGCTTCCACCCGCTGGTTGCGGAACTCCAGACCCGGCAGCTTGATACCGACGAGCGCCAGGAACACGGTACCGAACAGAGACCAGAGCACAGCAGCCGTGACGAGTGGATAGGGGACCACCCCGACGATCGGCAGCTCGCTGACATGCGCCTCAAGGCGGATCAAGACTGGCGTAAACGCAATCAGTGTCATCACGCTGTCGATCAGGCTGACGCCGAGACCCTCCACGGTCGTCGAAAAACGCATCGTATCTTCCTGCACGCGCTGCGAGGCACCTTCGATATGGCGCAGCTTTCCCCAGTGGGCCATGTAGTATTCGTTCATCGCCGTGCGCCAACGGAAGATGTAGTGGCTGACGAAGAAGCGAGTTATGACCGCGACGGCGACAGCAACCATGGCAATGCCGAGAAAGACGCCGATTTCCGCGTAGAATTCGGCCGCTGTTACGACCTTCGTCTTCGAGACGATCGCCTGGATCAGATCCCAGAACGGCCCGTACCAATTGTTGATCGCAACGCTGACCTGCACTTGAAAATAGGTGACGAAGAGAATGAGAGCCGATCCGAGGATCGACCAGTTCTGCCAGGGGTGTGGCGAATAGACATACCAGAATGCGGCGAATATCCCGACCACCAGCCCGAAGTAGAGATAGAACCAGAGGAAGGCGGGCGACCAGAACGCCGAAATGCCGGTAATCGGCGGCGCGTCAGACGGCAAAGGCGGCATTCCGAATACGGCGCCCAACTGTTCGCCCCCGCCATACCAGACGGCAACGGCAACCAGCGACCAGACGACAAAGGAAATGAAGAAGAGCTTCGGCTTCGGGAAGAAGGATAGGAACAAGTGCGGCACTCTCGTTTCGGAGGAGACGAACAACTCGCCTCTCGAAGCGCCAAAACTAGGGCAAAGCGCCGTCGCCAACAATCGGGTAATGTAAACGTTACTGTTATTTCATCCAGCCGAGCGCCGGTGCCTGACGGCGCTTTTCGCCGGCGCTCAGGCCCTCAATGCCGCGGAAATCCGCTTGAGATCGGCGACAATGACGCCGCCGCACAGGAAAAGCACGGCGGCCGCAATCAGGGTTGGCGCGGCGAAGCTGCCCGTGCGCTCCGCAAGCCAGCCGGCGACCAGCGGCCCGACGATCTGGCCGATGCCGAAGGCGGCGGTCATCAGGGCCAGCGCCTTGCGCGGGCTCTCCGGCGCGAGCTTCCGGCCGATCTGCAGGCCATAGGCAGTGATCATCATGAAGGTGGCGCCGAGCATCAGGCCGCCGGCAAGCGGCGCATAGGGCAAGGGCAGGCTGACCGTCAGCACCAGCCCGACCGCCTCGACCAGAAGGCCGATCGCATAGACACCGGCAAGGCCGAAGCGTGGCACGGCAAAGCGCCAGAGATAGACGGAGAGCGCTGCGGCAAGCCCCGTCAGCAGCCAGGCGAGAAACTCGATGCTGTGGCCGCCGCTCGGATCACGCGCCATGGTGACGAGGAAGGTGGCGGTGATGACGTAGCCGAAACCGAAGAGCGCGTAGGTGAACGTTACCACCGTCAGCGGCCGCGTCCAGCGCAGCGGCTTTTCGCGCACCGGACCTGAACCTGACGAGGGAACGTCGGGCAACAGAGCAGCGACGACAATGGTTCCGATCAGCCCGACCAGCGCGCCGGTGAACCAGTCGCCCATGGATGTCGTCAGGCCCGCGTGCCCCGCAAGCGGGTTCGCCCAGACTGCGAGCGATGAAAACGCGATGCCGAGGCCGACGCCGCCGAAATGCACGGCCGGTACAAGTTCCGACCGCGCAAGCAGGCCATGGCCGAGCACGATGCCGGAGATGAAGATCATCGCAAAGGCACTGGCAAGTCCGGCCAGAAAGCGGATGAGCGCGAGCACGATAACGGACGACGACAGCACCATGGCCGCCAGGAGCACCGTTGTGGCGGCGAGCGCCAAGAGACCGATACGCCGCTCGTGCCCATGGGCCCAGCCATAGGCGGCGAGGATCGCACCGGCCAGATAGCCGACGAAATTGGCCGAGGCGATGAGACCGGCGTCGCCGGGCGACAGGCCGAGATCCGCCATCATCGCCGGCAGGATGGGCGTGTAGGAGAAACGCCCAAACCCCATTGCGACGGCCATGGCGATGGCGCCAGCGGTTGCTGTGGCGGCGATATTGGTCTGCAGCGGTCTGTCGAGCGTGGTCATGCCCCTTTATTGCGCTGCAACACGGCAGACCACAAATGACTATATTTGAAGATCCTATTGAAGAAATCAAACGATCGCCGATTTCAATGGCTTAGACCAATCGCCGGAAAGGTGAGATACGCCACATCACGGCGGCAGATCATGCACAGCAGCGATGGAGCAAAAAATCGTCTGCAGGACGACGGAGGCTGCAGGCCGCCGCCGTATCCCTGCTTCAGCCCGGCAGCGTCACCACCAGCGGCCCGCCGCGCGTGACCACGACGGTGTGCTCGTACTGCACCGTCGGCGCACGCGGATCGCTGTAGAGCGTCCAGTCGTCGTTGCCGCCTTCGGCCCATTGCGCGCCCATCGACAGGAAGGGCTCGACGGTGAAGACCATGCCGTCGGTCATGCGGCGGCGCTCGCGCGGGTCGGGCCAGGTGGCGATTTCGGTCGGCTCTTCATGCAGCGATCGGCCGATGCCGTGGCTGGCGAGATTGGTGACCAGAGAATAACGGTTCTTGCGGGCGAAATCGCCGATCGCGTTGCCGATGGCCGCCAGCGGCTGATCAGGACGCACCTGCTTGAGGCCGACCCACATCGCCCGCTTGCCATCGCGGCAGAGCCGGTCGATCGCGGCTGTGACCGGCGGCACCGGGAACGAGGCGCCGGTGTCGGCGAAGATGCCGTCCTTTTCAGCCGAGACATCGATGTTGACCAGATCGCCGGCCTTGATCACGCGGCCGCCGGGAATGCCGTGGGCGATTTCTTCATTGACGCTGATGCAGGTGGCGCCGGGGAAATTGTAGCAAAGCTCGGGTGCCGAGCGTGCGCCCGCCTCTTCCAGCACCTTGCGGCCGATCGCATCGAGCTCCGCCGTGGTGATGCCGGGTTCCAGCGCCTCGCCCATTACCTGCAATGCATTGGCGCAGATGCGGCCGATTTCCTTCAGCCGCAGCAGGTCTTCTTCGTTGTTGAGGGTCATCCGTGTCTCGCTTTCGCGCTCACATGTAGCGTGTCGCCAGGCGTTATGCCAGCGCCGAGCGGGATATCCGGGGCAGGTACTGCCCCGGATATCGAACGGTCAGACAGCGGCCTGCGCCGCTGCCGTTTCTTCCGCCAGCGCCTTGCGCACCAGCGGCGCCACCTTGGTGCCGTAGAGCTCGATGCCGCGCATGATCTGGTCGTGCGGCATCGGCCCGATCGCCATCTGCAAGAGGAAGCGATCGTTGCGGAACAGCTTCCAGTTCTCGACAATCTTCTCAGCGACCGTTTCCGGATCGCCGAGGAAGAGATTGCCGGCCGGGCTGCGCGCCTGGTCGAAATGCGCCCGGTTGGTCGGCCCCCAGCCGCGCTCGCGGCCGATGCGGTTCATCACCTCCGCCTGCGGACCGTAGAACTGGTCGGCGGCAAGATCCGTCGTGTCGGCGATGAAGCCGTGCACGTTGATGCTGGTTTTCAGCCTTGCCGGATCCTGGCCGGCGCGCCGCGCGGCCTCGCGGTAGAGGTCGAAGAGCGGCGCGAACCGGCGGGGCTCGCCACCGATGATGGCAAGCGCCATCGGCAGGCCGAGTGCTCCGGCGCGCGCCACCGATTGCGGCGTGCCGCCGACGGCGATCCACAGCGGCAGCATTTCCTGAAGCGGCCGCGGATAGACGCCACGATCGTGGATCGCCGGCCGCATCTCGCCCGCCCAGGAGACCTTCTCGCTTTCGCGCAGCGCCATCAAGAGATCGAGCTTCTCGGCAAAGAGCTGGTCGTAATCGTCGAGCGACTGGCCGAAGAGCGGGAAGGATTCAATGAAGGAACCGCGACCGGCCATGATCTCGGCGCGGCCGTTGGAGATCAGATCCAGGGTGGAGAATTGCTGGAAGACGCGAACGGGATCGTCCGAGCTCAACACCGTGACGGCGCTCGACAGCCGGATGTTCTTCGTTGTTGCCGCTGCGGCCGCGAGGATGACCGCCGGCGCCGAGGCCGCGTAGTCCGGACGGTGGTGTTCCCCGAGCCCGAAGACGTCGAGGCCGACCTGATCGGCAAGCTCGATTTCTTCGAGGAGGTTCTTGAGGCGACGCTGGCCCTCCCTGCCCTTGTCATCCGCGTTCGGATCGACATCCGCAAACGTGTAAAGCCCGAGTTCCATGAGGTCTGTCCTTTTTCTGTTTGCACAACAGATAGTTGGCGTACAGATGAGCAGCAAATGCGCGTCCGGGAAACACTGTGTTTCCCGGACGCGCACGAATGAAGCCTCACCCTCTCGAAAGACCGTCAAGCAGAACGTCGAGGCCCTTCCTGAACGTGCCATCCCAATCGCTGTCCAGGAGCAGGCGCGTGCGCTCGATCGTCGGATAGCGTTCGCCGAGCACCGAGAGGCGCTGCTGTCCGGCAGCCTGGTCGGCGTCAGAGAGCGCGAAGCTCGCCCGGGTGACGGTGGCTCCGAGCACGTAGTTCCAGAGCGACCAGATCGCGACATTCATGTCCGCGTCGGCAACGCCGGCTCTCGACAGCGCTTCGCTCATGGTTTCCAGGCGGCCGAGGATGTTCGCGCCGAGCGCCCGGCGCGGCAACAGCGACGCCGACCAGGGATGGCGCAGCATGATTGCGCGCCAATCTTCGAGCATGTGAACCACGTCGCGGCGCCAGTCCCCGGGCTCGCCGGTCGGCGGCGGGCCGCGATAGGCAAACACCGTATCGAGCGCCAGATCGAAGACCTCCTCCTTGTTGCCGACATGCCAATAGAGGCTCATGACCCCCGCGCCGAGACGGTCGGCGAGACGGCGCATCTTCAATCCCTCGACACCCTCGGCGTCGAGCAGTTCGACCGCGGTCGCCACGATGCGCTCCAGAGACAGGGACGGCTCGCCGCCCGGCTTCCGTCCGGCCTGGGCTGCTGCCTCTATCCGTTGAGGGCGCTTGCCCTGCCCACCGTTACCTTTCGCTGCCATGCGTCTTCCCTACTGATTGGAGCGTCGATTTATGCCGACAACGAGACGGATGTCGATCCTCAGCAATTGACTCGTACGGTGTACGATGTCATTCAATCGTACACCGTACGAGTCAATTGTAAGAGCGACGGCGGGAAAGTCAAAGCTGCTGGCTACGCACCCGCATCGCACCCAGGTCTCGGAGGCAAGCGAACATCATGTCACAGGCAATCAGGCATCTCATGATCGGAGGACTAATCATCATGACCACGGGAGTTCCCACGGCGACGACGGCGAATGAGCAGGCCGCCAAGCTGACGATCGTCAACCCGAAAAACCTCTACGACCCGACCCCGCATGGCTACAGCACGGCGGTGATCGTGCCTGCGCAGGCCCGGCTGGCCTACATTTCCGGACAGGGCGGCCAGGACAGCACGGGCGGCCTCTCTCCTGATTTTGCGGTTCAGGTCAAGCAGGCCTATGCCAATCTGGGCGCAGCGCTCGACGGGCTCGGGGCAAAGCCGGGCCAGGTCGCCAAGCTCACCATTTTCGTGGTCGACCACGACATGTCCAAGCTCGAAGTCCTGACCAGCAGCGTCAAGGAGATGTTCGGCACGGCGCTGCCGGCGCAGACATTGGTTCCCGTGCCCAAACTGGCCGTCGACGGCATGCTGTTCGAGGTGGAAGCGGTCGCGGTCATCGACTGACGGCGGCCCGGTTCGCGGCTGCCCGTCGGCGCAGAAGGCAGATTGCGGTCGGGAGAACTGGACGAGACCGCGAGACCCGCGGCTTCGTCCGGCTTCCTAGCTCAGCGTCCTTTTGACCGCATTGCGCCAGCCCTTGAACTTGGCCTTGCGCGTCTTTTCGTCCATGGTGGGTTCGAAGCGGCGGTCGCGTGCCCAGGACTTGGCAAAATCTTCCTGCTTCGGCCAGACGCCGGCGCGGCTGCCGGCAAGCCAGGCAACGCCGAGCGCCGTCGTCTCGAGGATCACAGGCCGGTCGACCGGCGCGTCGAGCAGGTCGGAAAGCCGCTGCATCGTCCAGTCGGAGGCGACCATGCCGCCGTCGACGCGCAGCACCGTTTCCTTGCCGTTGTTGCGCCAGTCCTTGTGCATCGCCTCAAGCAGGTCGCGCGTCTGGTAGCAGACGGCTTCGAGCGCTGCGCGGGCAAACTCCGCCGGACCGGTGTTGCGGGTCATGCCGAAGATCGCACCGCGCGCATCGGGATCCCAATGCGGCGCGCCAAGCCCGGTGAAGGCCGGCACCAGATAGACCTCCTGCGTCGGGTCGGCGCTTTCGGCGAGCGTGCCGGTATCGGGAGCGGCCTTGATCACCTTCAGCCCGTCGCGCAGCCATTGCACGGCGGCACCGGCAACGAAGATCGAGCCTTCGAGCGCATAGGTCGTCTCGCCATTGAGCCGGTAAGCGATGGTGGTGAGCAGCCGGTTCTTCGAGCGCACCATGTCCTTGCCCGTGTTGAGCAGCGCGAAACAGCCGGTGCCGTAGGTGGATTTCAGCATGCCCGGCTTGAAGCAGGCCTGGCCGATCGTCGCCGCCTGCTGGTCGCCGGCGACGCCGAGGATCGGGATCGCCGCACCAAAGAGTTCCGGGTCGGTGACGCCGAAATCGGCGGCGCAATCCTTGACCTCTGGCAGCATGGCGCGCGGCACTTTCAGGATCTTCAGGAGTTCATCGTCCCAGGCATTTTCGGCGATGTTGTAGATGAGCGTGCGCGAGGCGTTGGTCGCGTCGGTGACGAAGGACTTGCCGCCGGTCAGCCGCCAGATGAGGAAGGTGTCGATGGTGCCGAAGCAGAGTTCGCCCTTGGCGGCGCGCGCCTGCGCCCGGTCGACATTGGAGAGCAGCCAGTTGAGCTTGGTGCCGGAGAAATAGGGATCGAGCAGCAGGCCGGTCTTCTTGGTGAAGGTCTTTTCCAGCCCCTGCTTCTTTAGCCCGTCGCAATAGGAAGCGGTGCGACGGTCCTGCCAGACAATCGCATTGTGCATGGGATTGCCGGTCTCGCGATCCCAGACGACGACGGTCTCGCGCTGGTTGGTGATGCCGATGCCCGAGAGGTCGCCGGCCTTGATGCCGGCCTTGTCGATCGCCTCTTCGACCGTCGAAAGCACGGTCTGCCAGATCTCCTCAGGATCGTGCTCGACCCAGCCGGATTTCGGGAAATACTGCTTGAATTCCTTCTGGCTGGCGCCGGCAATCTGCTGCTGCCCATCGAAGACGATCGCCCGGCTCGAGGTCGTACCCTGATCGATCGCGAGAATGTATCCGCCCATATGCCCCTCCCCGGCCACACGCATGTTTGTACACCCGACCTCTCGGGCGGGATCTCATTTCGAAAACTTCAATACGATGGCAAAACGAATGTCAAACGAAAACAAAACGCAAGCAATCGGCTCCGTCGTTCCCATGGCGACTGTGCGGTCGCGAACCCAAAAACACAATTGTCAGCGCCGGCGTTTTCCGCGTAGGCTGGCGCTGTTGCGCCGCAACAAAAGGCATTCCGCGACGCCACGAAGGGAGAGAGCAGCAATGACGAAAACAGCGGTCATCACCGGTTCGACGAGCGGCATCGGGCTTGCGATCGCCAAGGCTTTCGCCAAGGGCGGCGCCAACATCGTTCTGAACGGCTTCGGCAGCGCGGACGAAATCAAACAAGCGACGGACGCCGTCAGCGCGCTGACGAGCGGCACGGTTCTCTACCACGGCGCCGACATGACGAAGCCGGCCGAGATCGCGGACCTGATCGCGACGGCAACGACGCGCTTCGGCAGCGTCGATATCCTCGTCAACAATGCCGGCATCCAATATGTCGAGAAGGTCGAGGATTTCCCGATCGAGCAGTGGGACCGCATCATCGCGATCAACCTCTCCTCCTCCTTCCATACGATCCGTGCCGCCATCCCCGGCATGAAGGCCAAGGGCTGGGGCCGCATCATCAACATCGCCTCCGCCCACGGCCTCGTCGCCTCACCCTTCAAGGCGGCCTATGTGGCGGCCAAGCATGGCGTCCTCGGGCTCACGAAGACCGTCGCGCTCGAAGTTGCCGAAGACGGCATCACCGCGAATTCGATCTGCCCGGGCTACGTGCTGACGCCGCTCGTCGAAAAGCAGATCCCCGACCAGGCGCGCACCCGTGGCATCACCGAGCAGCAGGTGATCAACGACGTGATGCTGAAGGGCCAGCCGACCAAGAAGTTCATCACGGTCGAACAGGTCGCAGCGCTCGCGGTCTATCTCGCAGGCGACGATGCGGCACAAATCACCGGCACGCACGTGTCGATGGATGGCGGCTGGACGGCGCAGTAACGCCCGACATCCGCCATGAGGACGGCAGCGCGGACCTGCTGACCGAGGCGCTGCCCGCATGGCGTGCAAAAGTCTTCTCGGCCCTTTGCTTTTCTGCATAACCACCTAAGATCAAAGTGATTTCAGGGAATATGCAGCAGCAGGGATTGAGTGGCATGCCCCAGCCGACCGGATCAATCAGTTTTGTCCTCAACAATCGCGAGATCACGCTTTCTGACGTCGCGCCGACCACCACCCTGCTCGACTATCTGAGGCTGGAACGGCGGCTGACCGGCACCAAGGAGGGCTGTGCCGAGGGTGACTGCGGCGCCTGCACCGTGCTCGTCGGAAGGCTTGTCGGCGACCGGCTCGTCTATGAAAGCATCAATGCCTGCATCCGTTTTCTCGGCTCGCTGCAGGCGACCCATGTCGTCACGGTCGAACATCTTGCCCAGGATGGGGCACTGCATCCGGTACAGCAGGCGATGGTCGACTTCCACGGTTCGCAATGCGGCTTCTGCACGCCGGGTTTCGTCATGTCGCTTTATGGCCTCTGGCTTTCGAACGAAAATCCCAGCCGGGCCGACATCGAGAAGGCACTGCAGGGCAATCTCTGTCGCTGCACCGGCTACGAGCCGATCGTGCGCGCCGCCGAAGCGGCGGCCGAGGCGCGGCCCTCCGACATCTTCGATCCGATCGCGAGAGAACGGGAAGCCATCACAGCTCGGCTGAAGGCGCTGGCGCCGACCGAGACCATCACCGTTCGACAGGGCGAAAACTGTCTGATCGTGCCGGCCGATGGCGACAGCCTGGCGGCGGCGCTTTCCGACAATCCCGGCGCAACAGTCGTTGCCGGCTCCACCGATGTCGGCCTCTGGGTGACCAAGCAGATGCGCCCGATCAACCCTGTCATCTTCATCAACGGCATCTCCGAGCTGCAGCAGATCGAGGAGAGCGAGGCGGGCCTGACGATCGGCGCCGGCGTCAGCTACACCATGGCCTTTGCCGCGCTGAGCCGAACCTTTCCCGGCTTCGGCCCGCTGATCGACCGCATCGGCGGCGAGCAGGTGCGCAACATGGGCACGATCGGTGGCAACATCGCCAACGGCTCGCCGATCGGCGACAGCCCGCCGCCGCTGATCGTTCTTGGCGCGACCGTGACGCTGCGCTCGAGGGACGGCCGCCGGACGCTGCCGCTCGAAGACTTCTTCATCGCCTATGGCAAGCAGGATCGTAAGCCGGGCGAATTCGTCGAGAGCATCTTCGTGCCGCGGCTTCCGGCCGATGATCTCTTTGCCGCCTATAAGATATCCAAGCGCCGCGACGAGGATATCTCCGCCCTGCTCGGAGCCTTCCGCCTGTCGGTGGACAATGGCGTGGTCCGGTCCGCCCGCATCGCTTTCGGCGGCATGGCAGCGACACCGAAACGCGCAACGAACGTCGAGGCGGCGCTGATCGGCAAACCCTGGAGCGAGGACACGGTTCGCGCAGCGCAGGTAGCCTTCGAGACCGATTACCAGCCGCTTACCGACTGGCGCGCCACCAGCGACTATCGCATGCTGACTGCGAAAAACCTGCTGATGCGCTTCTTCCTGGAAAGCGGCGGCGAGATTGCGCAGCTGCGGCGTTTCGAGGAGACGGTATGAGCATCGATCGCCAGTTCGATGGGCGAGATCTGCCCCTCACCCTAACCCTCTCCCCGCAGGCGGGGAGAGGGAAAGTGGACATCGCCCGCCTTGCCAATCAGGATCCGCTGTCCAGCAACTCAACGGCCTGGAACGGTCAGTCTGTCACAAGCGGTTGCCACGAGTCTCCTTCTCCTCGCATGGCGGGGAGAAGGTGCCGGCAGGCGGATGAGGGGCGTTTCGCTTCCCTCCCCGCGCGGATGAGGGGCATTTTCTTCGGAAGGAACCAATAAGATGGACAAATCCACCTTCGAGGAACGCAAGGCGATCCGTGGCGAGATGCATGTCTCCCAGCGTCACGACAGCGCCCACAAGCACGTCTCCGGCACCGCCGACTATATCGACGACATGCCCGAACCCGCAGGCACGCTGCATGGCGCGCTTGGCATGACCGACCGGGCGCACGCGGAAATCACGGCCATGGACCTGTCGGCCGTTGCCGCCATGCCGGGTGTCGTCCTGGTGTTAACCGCCAAGGACATGCCGCATTCCAACGACATCAGCCCCAGCCACCTGCACGACGAACCGGTGCTCGCCGATGGCGTCGTGCAGTTTCATGGCCAGCCGGCCTTCGCCGTGATCGCCGAAACCCGTGACATCGCCCGCCGGGCGACGCGGTTGGCGCAGATCACCTATCGTGACCTGCCGCATTTCACCGACATTCTCGATGCCGTCGCCCATGGCGGGCAGTTGGTCACCCAGCCGCTCACCCTGCAGCGCGGCGACGCTGAAGCCGAGCTGGAAAAGGCGCCGCGCCGCCTGAAGGGCAGCATGCGCATCGGCGGCCAGGAGCATTTCTATCTTGAGGGCCATATTGCCCTTGCCATTCCCGGCGAAGACGACGAGGTCACCGTCTGGTCTTCGACCCAGCACCCGAGCGAGATCCAGCACATGGTCTCGCACGTACTCGGCGTGCCCTCGAACGCGGTGACGGTGAACGTGCGCCGCATGGGCGGCGGCTTCGGCGGCAAGGAAACGCAGGGCAACCAGTTCGCAGCGCTTGCCGCCGTGGCGGCAAAGAGGCTCAACCGCGCCGTCAAGTTCCGCCCTGACCGCGACGAGGACATGACCGCGACCGGCAAGCGCCACGATTTCCTCGTCGACTACGACGTCGGCTATGACGACGAAGGCCGGATCCAAGCAGTGCACGCCAACTATGCGGCGCGCTGCGGCTACTCGTCGGACCTGTCGGGCCCGGTCACCGACCGGGCGCTATTTCATGCGGACAGCTCCTACTTCTACCCGCATGTGAAGCTCACCTCGCAGCCGCTGAAGACCAACACCGTTTCGAACACCGCCTATCGCGGTTTCGGCGGCCCGCAAGGCATGGTCGGCGGCGAGCGCATCATCGAGGAGATCGCCTACCAGCTCGGCAAGGATCCGCTCGAAATCCGCAAGCTGAATTTCTATGGCGACAAGGGCTCCGGCCGCGATGTCACGCCCTACCATCAGCAGGTCGAAGACAACATTATCGCGCAGATCGTCGCGGAGCTGGAAGAAAGCGCCGACTATCAGACGCGCCGTCAGATGATCCTCGCGTTCAATCGGGAAAGCCGCGTCATCCGCAAGGGCATCGCGCTGACGCCGGTGAAGTTCGGCATCTCCTTCACCATGACCGCCTTCAACCAGGCGGGCGCGCTTGTGCATATCTACCAGGACGGCTCCATCCACCTGAACCACGGCGGAACGGAGATGGGCCAGGGTCTCTACATCAAGGTGGCGCAGGTGATCGCCGACAGTTTCCAGGTCGATCTCGATCGGGTCCGCATCACTGCGACGACGACCGGCAAGGTGCCGAACACGTCGGCGACCGCCGCCTCCTCGGGCTCTGACCTGAACGGCATGGCGGCTCACGACGCTGCACGCCAGATCAAGGAACGGCTGGTCGCCTTCGCCTGCGAGCGCTGGCAGACGACGCCTGACCATGTCAGCTTCGTGCCCAACCATGTGAAGATCGGCGAAGAGCTCGTGCCCTTCCCCGAATTCATCAAGCAGGCCTATATGGGCCGCATCCAGCTTTCGGCGGCCGGCTACTACAAGACGCCCAAGATCCACTGGGATCGCGCCAGCGGCCGCGGCACGCCCTTCTATTACTTCGCCTATGGCGCAGCGGTTTCGGAGGTTTCGATCGACACGCTGACTGGCGAATACATGGTCGATCGCGTCGACGTGCTGCACGATGTCGGCCGTTCGCTCAATCCGGCGATCGACATCGGCCAGATCGAGGGCGGCTTCGTGCAAGGCATGGGCTGGCTGACGACGGAAGAACTCTGGTGGGACGACAAGGGTCGGCTTCGCACCCACGCCCCCTCCACTTACAAGATCCCGCTCGCCTCCGACCGGCCGAAGATCTTCAACGTCAAGCTCGCGGAGTGGTCCGCCAATGCCGAGAAGACCATCGGCCGCTCCAAGGCGGTGGGAGAGCCACCCTTCATGCTGCCGATCTCGGTGCTGGAAGCTTTGTCCATGGCAGTCGCCAGTGTGGCCGATTACCGCGAGTGCCCGCGGCTTGATGCCCCGGCAACACCGGAGCGTGTGCTGATGGCCGTCGAGCGTCTTCGCAACAACGGACGGCCATCGTAGCCAACGTCAGAATCGCGGCATTTCATCGACACTGAAAAGGCGCCGAGAGGCGACCATCGCCGCTTCGTCGTCTTCGTAGGCGCCGCGACCATCCATGAAACCCATGTCTCTCTTGATATGGTCGGGGAGCGCGTTGACGTCGAGCGTCGGCTTGGCGGCAACGAGGCCGCCGAACAGGGCAGCCGTGAGCCGGATGACCGGCTCGAACGAAAGAAATGGTTTTCTTTCAGTATGTTCGTAAGTGTCGCAAGTCATTTCAGCACCTGTTTCGTCTTGGGAAGTTGACTTGCAGGATGCCGTGAAGGAGGATTGAAATCCAATCGAACATCCGTCTGCATGCATCAAGAGAACTTATCCATGAAGATGTCGAAGCAGTTTCCGCTGAATGCGCTCCGGGTCTTCGAAGCCGTCGCAAGGCTCGGCAGCTTCACCAAGGCCGGCGAAGAGCTGGGCATGACCCAGACGGCCGTCAGCTACCAGATCAAGTTGATCGAGGAGAATGTCGGCGAGCCGCTGTTCCTGCGCCGCCCACGCCAGATCTCGCTGACCGACGTTGGCCAGCGCATGGCGCCGCGCGTTACCGAAGCCTTCGAGATGCTGCAGGAGGCCGTTTCCAACGCCCGCGGCGATATCGACAGTGCGCTCCTGATCAGTTCGACGCCGACCTTCGCCTCGCAATGGCTCGCCCGCAACATCGGCAGCTTCCAGCTCGCCCACCCGAACATCGCCGTGCGCTTGACGACGAGCGACTCGCTCACCGACTTCAGCCGCGAGCCCGCCGATCTCGCCATCCGCTCGGGCGGCGGCGTCTGGCCCGGCCTCGACACGCATCCGCTGATGCGCGTCGAATTCAGTCCGATGCTGAGCCCCGCGCTGGCAGCCACGATCGGCGGCGTGCACGAACCGCGCGATCTGCTGAAGCTTCGCATCATCGACGCGGGCGATCCCTGGTGGCCGATGTGGTTCAAGGCCGCCGGCGTCAAGGATCCCGATCTCGAGGGCCGGCCGCACAGCCGGCTCGGCGCTCAGACGTTCGAGGCGCGTGCGGCGATCGCCGGCCAGGGCGTTGCGATCCTGACGCCGGAGTTCTATCCCGACGACGTGGCGCTTGGCCGGCTCTACCAGCCCTTTGATCTCCGCTGCAGCGACGGCTGCGACTACTGGCTCGCCTATCCGCATGCCCGTCGCAACACGCCGAAAATCCGGATCTTCCGCGACTGGATCCTCGGCGAGCTTTGCCCGCCGAGCTTCCTGCAGGCAAATAGCGCTTGAGGAGCGCCGAAGCCCCTTTTCCCCTCTGCGGTTTATGCGCAAAGTGAGGCAACGGAGACAAAAGGGGTTCTGAATGTACGAGTTCGCCATCGCCTGGGAATGGCTGGCCTTTGCCGTGCGATGGCTGCACGTGATTACCGCCATCGCCTGGATCGGCTCATCCTTCTATTTCATCGCGCTTGACCTTGGCCTGGTGAAGCGCGATCACCTGCCTGTCGGCGCCTATGGCGAGGAATGGCAGGTGCATGGCGGCGGCTTCTACCACATCCAGAAGTACCTGGTGGCGCCGGCCTCGATGCCCGAGCACCTCACCTGGTTCAAATGGGAATCCTACGTGACGTGGCTCTCGGGCTTCGCCATGCTCTGTATCGTCTACTACGGCGGCGCCGATCTCTTCCTGATCGACCGCCATGTGCTCGACATCTCCGCGACATCAGCGATCCTGATCTCGCTCGCCTCGCTCGGCATTGGCTGGCTGTTCTACGACCTGCTGTGCAAATCGCCGATCGGCAAGAACACCTGGGGGCTGATGGCGCTGCTCTACGTGGCGCTGGTCGCCATGGCCTGGGGCTACACTCAGGTCTTTACCGGCCGCGCGGCCTTCCTGCATCTCGGCGCCTTCACCGCGACGATCATGTCGGCCAATGTCTTCTTCATCATCATCCCCAACCAGAAGATCGTCGTCGCCGACCTGATTGCCGGCCGCACGCCGGATCCGAAGCTCGGCGCCCAGGCCAAGCAGCGCTCGTTGCACAACAACTACCTGACGCTGCCCGTCATCTTCTTCATGCTGTCGAACCACTATCCGCTGGCATTTGCCACGGCATTCAACTGGATCATCGCCGCACTCGTCTTCCTGATGGGCGTCACCATCCGCCACTGGTTCAACACCACCCACGCCCGCAAGGGCAGGCCGACCTGGACCTGGCTGGTCACCGCGCTGATCTTCATCCTGATCATTTGGCTCTCGACCGTGCCGAAGGTGCTGACCGGTGGCGAGAAGGCCGAGGTGGCGCCTGTCTTCACGCGCTTCGCTCAGAACGCCCACTTCCCCGCCGTCAAGGATACGGTCTCGACCCGCTGTTCCATGTGCCATGCGGCCGAACCGGTCTATGAGGGCATCACCCGGGCACCGAACGGCGTGGTGCTCGAAAGCGACGCGGAGATTGCCGCCCATGCCCGCGAAATCTATATCCAGGCCGGGCGCAGCCACGCGATGCCGCCCGGCAACGTGACAGACATGACGACGGACGAACGCCAGTTGCTGACAGCCTGGTTCGAAAGCGCCGTCGAGGAAGGCAAGACACAATGACGACCACCCTCATCCGCGGCCGGCTCTTGAGCTTTCATCGCGCGCCAACGTCGATAGACGACAGCGCCGCCTACAGCTACGAGAGCGACGGAGCACTTTTGGTCGAGGGTGGCCAGATCGTCGCGAGCGGGAACTACGCCACGGTCAAGGCCGGTGCTCCTGAGGACGCGGCGGAAATTGACCACCACCCGCATTTGATCGTTCCCGGCTTCATCGACACGCACCTGCATTTCCCGCAGATGCAGGTGATGGCCTCCTATGCCGCCAATCTGCTCGAATGGCTGAACACCTATACCTTCCCGGAGGAGTGCCGCTTCGTCGAGACGGCCCACGCAGAGCGTATCGCCAGCCGCTTCTTCGACGAGATGGTGCGCCATGGAACGACGACGGCGACTGCCTACTGCTCGGTTCACAAGGCATCCGCCGACGCGTTCTTCGCCGAGGCGCTGCGCCGCGAAATGCGCATGGTCGCCGGCAAGGTGATGATGGACCGCAACGCTCCGCAAGGCCTGCTCGACACGCCGCAAATGGGCTACGACGAAACCCGCGCGGTGATCCGCGAATGGCACGGCAAGGGCCGCAACCATGTCGCCATCACCCCGCGCTTCGCCATCACTTCGACGCCCGAACAGATGGACGTCGCCAAGTCGCTGGTGCACGAGTTTCCCGACCTGCACGTGCAGACCCATCTTTCGGAAAACCGCGACGAGATCGCCTTCACCTGCGAGCTCTATCCGGAGGCCAAGGACTATACCGACGTCTACGCCCGCTACGGCCTGCTTGGTCCGAAAAGCCTGTTCGGCCACTGCATCCACCTGTCCGAGCGCGAGGCGGATGCGATGAGCGAGACGGGCTCCGTGGCCGTCTTTTGCCCGACCTCCAACCTCTTCCTCGGTTCCGGCCTCTTCCCGCTTCGCGCGCTCAGCCGCCGCGACAAGCCGGTGCGCACCTCGGTCGCCTCCGATATCGGCGGCGGTACGAGCTATTCCATGCTGAAGACGCTCGACGAGGCCTACAAGATCCTGCAGTTGCAGGGCGAGCGGCTGAACCCCTTCGACAGTTTCTTCATGATGACCCGCGGCAATGCCGAGGCGCTGTCCCTCGTCGACAAGATCGGGACGCTTGAAGCAGGCACCGACGCCGACTTTATCGTACTCGACATGGCGGCGACGCCTGCGATGGCGCTTCGGGCCGAAGTGGTCAACTCTCTGGCGGACGAGCTCTTCCTGCTCCAGACCATGGGTGACGACCGCGCGATCGTCGAAACCTATGTCGCCGGTAAGCCGGCGAAATCGGCACTTGCCGGCGCATGATCGAACAAACGCGAAGAGGTCAAGAAAATTGACCTCTTCGCGTTCTGGCTATTAACAAGCCTCTGGCAAACATGGTAATGGCTCGTTCAATCTCCGTTGGACGAAGGCCGTTTCCATGACGCAAATCCTCGAAATCAGCGACCTCAAGGCTCTTGCCAAGCGCCGGGTGCCGAAGCTCTTCTTCGACTATGCCGACAGCGGCGCCTGGACCGAAGGCACCTATCGCGCCAACGAGGAGGATTTCGCCAAGGTGAAGCTGCGCCAGCGGGTGCTGGTCGACATGACCGACCGTTCGCTGGAAACGACGATGATCGGCCAGAAGGTGTCGATGCCGGTGGCGCTCGCTCCGACCGGCCTCACCGGCATGCAGCATGCCGACGGCGAGATGCTGGCAGCCCAGGCAGCCGAAGCCTTCGGCGTGCCCTTCACGCTCTCGACCATGAGCATCTGCTCGATCGAGGACGTCGCCTCGGTCACGACAAAGCCATTCTGGTTCCAGCTCTACGTCATGCGCGAGCGCGAATTCGTGCTGAACCTGATCGACCGCGCCAAGGCGGCGAAATGCTCGGCGCTGGTCTTGACGCTCGATCTGCAGATCCTCGGCCAGCGCCACAAGGACCTGCGAAACGGCCTCTCGGCACCGCCGAAGATGACGCCGAAGCATCTCTGGCAGATGGCGACGCGACCCGGCTGGTGCATGAAGATGCTCGGCACCAAGCGTCGCACCTTCCGCAACATCGTCGGCCACGCGAAAAGCGTCACCGACCTGTCCTCGCTCGGCGCCTGGACGGCGGAACAGTTCGACCCGCAGCTTTCCTGGAAGGATGTCGAATGGATCAAGGAGCGCTGGGGCGGTCCGCTGATCCTCAAGGGCATTCTGGACCCTGAGGACGCGAAGATGGCGGCGGCGACCGGCGCCGACGCGATCATCGTTTCCAACCATGGCGGCCGCCAGCTCGACGGCGCCCATTCCTCCATCAGCATGCTGCCGCGCATCGTCGATGCCGTCGGGCACCAGATCGAGGTGCATGTCGATGGCGGCATCCGCTCCGGCCAGGACGTGCTGAAGGCCGTCGCCATGGGCGCCAAGGGCACTTATATCGGCCGCCCCTTCCTCTACGGCCTCGGCGCCATGGGCAAGGAGGGCGTGACCAAGGCGCTGGAAATCATCCGCAAGGAGATGGACATCACCATGGCGCTCTGCGGCAAGCGCAACATCAACGATGTGGATCGTAGCATTCTGGCGGATTAGTCCACGGCATCAGCCACTCCCGCCCTCATTCCTGTGTCACAGGAATCGCTAGCAGTTCCATTGGAACTGCGGGACCAGCCCAAGTCCTTAAGTTGAAAGGTCTTTTGACCCGGCAGACGTCGGGTCGCTGGACCCCCGCCACAAGGGCGAGGATGAGGGAGCTTGGAGTGGCCCTTCCGACAAAACGCGAAGCGAGCGCAAGACCTTCAAGCCTCAGCTTCCCCGATAGGTCGAATACCCATAGGGCGAAAGCAAGAGCGGCACGTGGTAGTGGCTCGCCGGATCGGCGATGCCGAAGCGCAAGGGGATGCGGTCGAGGAAGGCCGGCTCCGGCAGCGTAACACCTGACCGGCGCAGATAGTCGCCGGCGTAGAAGACCAGTTCGTAGTTCCCGGCCATGAAACCGATGCCTTCGACCATCGGCCCGTCGACACGGCCGTCGCTGTTGGTATGGACGGTGCGGATCAGTTGCCGCTCCTCGCCTTCGAGCCAAAAGAGATCGATGCGCAGGCCCTCGGCCGGTTTGCCGAGAGCGGTGTCGAGTACGTGGGTCGTCAGGCGGCCGGTGCTGCTCATCGCTTGCTCTTCTCACACATTGGCGCGGGGTGCTGTCAGAAGCCGCGCGCACGTCCTGCTAGATGGCGCTCTCTATGACGAAGGGCTCGTCATAGAAGAATTCTTCGAGATTGTTGCCCGGTCCTTCGCGGTCGACGATGAGGAAATCGCTGACGGCGCCGACCGACATCAGCGGATGATGCCAGACATTGCGGCCGTAGTTGACGCCCTGACGGCCATTGGCCTGAAACACCCGTGGCGTGCCTGGCCGCCCATCTTCGTCTTCGGCGACGACGACGAGCCAGGGGCGGTCGTCGAGCGGCGAGAAGCTTTGGCTACCGAGCGGGTGGCGTTCCATCATCGTGACGGCATAGGGGAACGCGCGCGGCTGGCCGCGAAAGATGTTGATGATGACATTGGCGCCGTCACCGACGACATCGGCCCGCGCCAGCCCGTGGAAACGTTCCGTGTTGCCGCCGTTGATGTACCTCATCGTCGCCGGATCGGCTTCGATGATGGTGCCGAAGGGGGCAAAGGCCTCGCGCGTCAGCGGTTCGATCGTAAGTGCGCGCGACATCAGGCGTGGACCTCGCGGGTTTCCACAGCATTCGTAAATGTCCGGTCCAGTTCGACGGCCCGCCTCATGAGCGGGGACAGGCATCGAACGGTTTTGTCAGGCATTTTCGTCTCCAGGAATCATCGACTGCAGGCGCAGGCGGGCGATTTTCTCGACCTGCGCGCAAGCGGTTTCAAATTCCTCTTCAGGCGAATTGTCAATGCGGCTTTCGAAGACGGCAAGAATTTGCCCCTTGGTGAGCCCCTTCACCGCGATGATGAAGGGGAAGCCGAATTTCTTGGTGTAGGCGTCGTTGAGCGCGGTGAAGCGCTGGTGTTCTTCCGGCGTCAACCGGTCGAGGCCGGCCGAAGCCTGCTCCGCCGTTGAATCCGCCGTGAGCTTGCCGGCGATTGCCAGCTTGCCGGCAAGATCGGGATGGGCACGAAGCACCTGCATCTTCTCGCGCGGCAGCGCCGTGCCAAAAGCCTGGCAGAGCGCCGAATGCACCGTGCCCGCCGTCAGCCCCGTCGCCGCGGCGCGGTCGTAGGCGCGTTCGGCAACCCATGGCGAGTGCTCGAACACGCCACCGAAACGGGCAACGAAGGCATCACGGTCGGTCATCAGAGCGCCCCTTCCGGCTTGTGGTGCTGGTACCAATGGTTGGCGATGTCGATGCGCCGGGGCACCCAGACCTTGTCGTGCGACATGACGTAATCGATAAAGCGCGCGAGCGCGGCAGCGCGGCCCGGGCGGCCGACGAGACGGCAGTGCAGGCCGATGTTCATCATCTTGGCATCGCCCTGGCGGCCTTCCTCGTAGAGCACGTCGAATGTGTCCTTGAGGTAGCTGAAGAACTGGTCGCCGCTGTTGAAGCCCTGCGGCGTCGCGAACCGCATGTCGTTGGCATCGAGCGTATAGGGAATGATCAGGTGCGGCTTGTCGGCCGAAAGACCCGGCACCCAGTAGGGCAGTTCGTCCGCATAGCTGTCGCAGGAATAGAGGAAGCCACCCTCTTCCAGAACGAGCTTCAGCGTATTGGCCGAGGGCTTGCCCTGGTAGATGCCGAGCGGCCGCTCGCCGGTGAGTTCGGTGTGCAGGCGGACGACCTCGCGGATATGCGCGCGCTCGACCTCCTCAGGCACGTCCTTGTATTCCAGCCAGCGCAGACCGTGGCTGGCGATTTCCCAGCCGGCTTCCTTCATGGCGGCAACCGCCTCCGGATTGCGCGCCATGGCCTGCGTCACACCATAGACGGTCAGCGGCACGTTGCGGCTGGTAAACATGCGCCACAGCCGCCAGAAACCGGAGCGGGCGCCGTATTCGTAGATCGATTCCATGTTGAGGTTGCGCTGGCCGGCCCAGGGTTGCGCGCCGACGATCTCCGAAAGCAGGCACTCGGAAGCCGGGTCACCATCGAGAATGCAGCTCTCCCCGCCCTCTTCGTAGTTCAGCACGAATTGCACGGCGATACGCGCGTCACCCGGCCAATTCGCCTTCGGCGGATTGCGGCCGTAGCCAACGAGGTCGCGCGGATAGCTGGTCTCAGACATCAAATCATCCTTCGGTTTTTTCCGGACGGTATCACCGCCGACCGGATTGTCGATACCGAATTCTACCCGAAAAGCGCCGCTCCTTTCCGTCATGCGTGGAGCAATCGGTCGAGATCGCAGTTGAGATCCGTTGCGGAACGATCTTAGGTGCCGGATGACCTCAGCCAACCTGCGTAAAGCGATGAAAACCTACATCCAAAATCTCCGCGAAAAGGTCGGGACAGACCTCCTGCTTTGCCCAGGGGTCGCTGCCGTCATACACAACGCCGAAGGGCAGATATTGTTGCAGGAAAAGGCGAGCGGCGAAGGCTGGAGTTTGCCGGCCGGCGCCATCGAGCTGGGCGAACCACCCGAGGAGGCGATCATGCGCGAAGTCATGGAGGAAACGGGCTTCCCGGTCCTGATTGACCGGATACTCGGGGTCTTTGGCGGCAAGGAATTTCGCTATACCTATCCAAACGGCGACCAGGTCGAGTACGTCGTCACCCTGTTCCGATGCCGGATTGTTGGCGCTCAGAAGCCGATCCTGGATGGAGAAACGAAATCGCTTCGGTATTTCTCGGACGCTGACATGCCACCCCTGGCACTGCCCTACCCACGTTCGCTGTTGTTTGGCAGATAGTTCTTCCGGCTAGCGCTGCGCCATCAGCGCCGCGACGATCAGCGGCAACGGCCGGGCCGCACCTTGCGGCGCCAGCGACGGATCGGCGGCGGCGCGCTTAGCCCGTTCGGCGCGCGTGTTCGTCGAGATCTTGCCGAGCGGGTGCTGCGAATGAACCCGCATGGGCGCGCCCGTCTCCTGCTCGACAAAGAGCGCAAGGCTGCCGATCGAAAGCGGTTTTGAAAGGCAGGGCTCGAACAGGTCGCGAAGCGGCGCCTCGACCTGGCGCATCGCGTCGGGCGCAAGCGGACCGGTCAGCATCATGTGGAAACGGTATTCGTCCATCACATGCGGATGGCCCCAACGATGCAGGTTGGAGAACTGCGGCGCTGTGAGCCTGTCCGGATCGGAGCGCTCGATCTCGTCTTCGCTGAGTGGTGCGCGGTAGGCGTCGAACTCCTGGACGACATTGGCCGCCAGCAGATGCATGGCCGTGCTCGGCACCTGCGGCATCAGCCCGAAGCACCGGCCGACGCGAGCGACCTCCAGGCGGTCGATTTCGAACGGAGTCTGAGCGCCGGCAAAATGCATCAGCGCCTTCAGAAGCTTCGATTCCGTCATGTCGGAATGCAGGCGGAACGGCGACATCATCACCGCATGAAAGCCGAAGCGCCGCGGAACCGCGGTGTGATAGGCAACGTCTGCGGCGCTCAAGCCGGCGACGGACGGCAGCTCGGCAGGTTCGCCGGAATAGACATTGCGCCCCAGCCAGCTTGCAGCGACTGCGGAAAGCGGGTCGGCCATCGGCGGCGTGAAACAAATGGCATAGCGCATCGACTGGCTCCGGGTATCCGTCAGCGCGGGATGAGCAAGAGCATACGGTTTTCCGCCCTCATCCCGACTTGTCTGTTGGTCCGCGTCTTAGGTGATTTGCGTGACAGATTGACGAAGTCGGCCGGGGATGAGCGGCACGGCCGTTCGCGGCGCCCCGTTCATTTTTCGGAACCATCCGGACCACCACCCGTTCCCCAAAGGCACGAAAACAAGGATGGAGAAGACGTGTGAGTTATCACAATGCAAACCTTCAGGACGCCCGGATCAAGGAGACCCACGACCTGATCGCGAGCGACAAGGTCGAAGGTACCAAGGTCTACGGCCCGGATGAAAAGCACATAGGCTCGATCGAGCGCGTGATCATCGAGAAGCGCAGCGGTCGCGTCGCCTATGCCGTGCTCGGCTTCGGCGGTTTTCTCGGGATGGGCGAAGACCACTATCCGCTGCCCTGGGCAAAGCTGACCTATGATGAGAGGCTCGGCGGCTATCGCACTGATGTGACTCGCGATCAGGTGGAAAACGCGCCGAAATATCACGGCACCGAAGAATACGACTGGAACGCGGAAAACGGCCGCCGCGTCTACGACTATTACGGCGTGCCGCCCTACTGGATGTGATGCCTGATCTTCGATCTTTCGGGCCCTGCCGCCGGCGGGGCCTTTCGCGTCTCCGGCGCTAAGGACGTTTCTCGCGAAGTGCCGCTATGTGATTCCGGCATAAGAAAGAAACGGGAATATCGAGCGTCGGCAGGCCGGCGATCTCGTCGACGACGAAACGCGCCAGCCGGTGGGCGATACCGAAGCTCACCTTGAAGCCGCCGGTCAGAACCGACACGTTCCGATGGTCCGGATGCCGGCCGGCCATCGGCTCGCGCCCCGTCGATTTCGGGCGCAAGCCCGCCCATCGCTCCACCACCTCGGCGCCCGCCAGGCGCGGCGCGAGCGCCACGGCGCGCCGAAGCAGGTCGTCGAGCTGCCCGTCCGTGGACAGGGGATCGGCGAAACTGTTCTCGCTGGTGCTCCCGACCGCCACATGGCCGTCGTCATGCGCGATGATGTAGACACCGTCGGCAAAGATCACCGGAAGCGCCGGATCGATCTCCGCCTGCAGCAGCGCCGCCTGGCCCTTGACCGCCATGCCGCTCGTTTCCGTCAGCGACATCGACACTTCGTCAATCAGTTGGAAGCTGCCGACACCGGCCGCGATGATGCAATGTTCGAAATCGATCCGGGTGCCATCATCGAGCTCGGCCCGGCCATGTTCCGGCTCGATCCTGCGCACGCCTCTGCCCTCGTCCACATGAGCGTTCGGTGCGTGCAGGAGCGCGGCGCGAAGCGCTGCCAGCATGCGGCGCGGCGAAACCCGTGCGGCGAGCGTGTCGAAGACCATGCCGTGCGCTGCCGCCTCGGCGCCCGGCCAGCCCTGAGGCCCCTGGTCCTTCACGTGCCAGTGGAACTGCCTGTCGGCTGCGTGCCAATGGCTTCGTGCATCCTGCTCATGTCGGTGGGCGATATCGCGCAGGTGAGGCTTGGGAAGCGGGATCAAGCGGCCGGTCCGCCGATAGCCGGTCGACTGGCCCGTCTGCGCCTCGAGTGCCGCGACCTCTTCCTCGATCGTCACCAGAGCGTCGAACTGGAACTGCTTCTTGTCGTTCCAGCGGTCCGGCATATGCGGCATGAGCGCACCCAGAAGGCCGCCGCTTGCACCGGCGCCGATGGCCTGTCGCTCGACGAGCCGCACCGCCATGCCCCTGCGCGTGGCGCAGAGTGCCGCCCACAGCCCCATGATGCCGCCGCCGACGACCAAAAGCTCGCTCATCGATTGACCTTCTCCGGCCGGCGGATTATCGCCTTGGCCATGACAGGAACCGCAGACCCGATCGAGCCCCCGGCGCACCAGAACCTTGATTGGCACGAGGGCGATATGCCCTATTCCCGGGAGTTTGGCGATCACTTTTATTGCCGCACGGACGGGCGGCTGGAGTGCGGTCACGTCTTCCTGTCCGGCAACGGCCTGCCCGATCGCTGGGTCGGTTCAGGCACCTTCCGCATCGGCGAACTCGGCTTCGGCACCGGTCTCAATTTCTGCGAAACCTGGCGCCAGTGGAAAGTGACCGCGGCGGCCGGCGACCGGCTGCAGTTCGTGTCCTTCGAACGTTTCCCGATGGCGGCCGAAGAGATTTCCCGCGCGCTTAGCCATTGGCCGGAGATCGACACGGAACGCCAGACCCTGGTCTCCCGCTGGCCTGCCGAGCCCGATGGTAACGTCGAGATCGACTTCGGCGATGGCGTCAACCTCACCGTCGTCTGCGGCACAGCGCTCGAAGGCGTCGCCCGCGCCGAAGACCCCTTCGACGCCTGGTATCTCGACGGCTTCGCGCCGTCACGCAATCCCGACATGTGGTCGGAAGAACTGATGCGGCTGGTCTTCGAAAAGACCGTGCCCGGCGGCAGCTTCGCGACCTACGCGGCCGCCGGCTTCGTCCGCCGCAACCTCCAGGGGGCCGGGTTCGTCGTCGAAAAGCGCAAGGGTTTTGCCGGCAAGCGGGAGATGCTGCGGGGCGACCGAGCCTAGGCGCCACAAATGCAGCGTGTCTTGAACGG
Source organism: Ensifer adhaerens (assembly GCF_002007205.1). GTDB lineage: Bacteria > Pseudomonadota > Alphaproteobacteria > Rhizobiales > Rhizobiaceae > Ensifer > Ensifer adhaerens_D. The sequence goes on along the minus strand of NZ_LAZS01000004.1, from coordinate 101,180 downwards.
TTGCGCCATCGGACTGCAATAATGCGTCAGCTGGAGCGATTTACTCCATAAGAGAACTGAACTGTCGCAAATGGCGGGCCATCACCGCCTCGAATCTGCGACACACTCCCCATCGGCAACACGGTGGGTCTTTCATGAACGACGATCAGTTTCCCGATGCAGCAACCGGCGACGCAGCCTCGACGCCGCTGGAACGTCGCCGCCGCCCGGGCGGGCGCAGCGCCGAGCGTGTCCGTAAATCCCCCAGTGGGAAATATCTCAATCTTGTCAATACCCTGGCGAAGTCCACGGTCCTTTCGGACGATGCGCTTGAAGCGGTGCATGAGGCATCGCTGACGATCCTCGAAGAGATCGGCATGGACATCATCCTGCCGGAGGCGCGCGAGCGGATGAAGGCGGCCGGCGCCGACGTGACGCCGGGCACCGACCGGGTGCGTTTCGATCGCGGGCTGATCATGGACATGATTGCGTCTGTTCCCACTTCCTTCACGATGTATGCCCGCAACCCCGCCCGCAATGTCGCCATCGGCGGCAACAATCTCGTCTTCGCCCAGATCGCCAGTGCACCGTTCGTCGCAGACCGGGACGGCGGCCGCCGCACCGGCAACCAGGAAGACTTCCGCAAGCTGGTGAAGCTTGCGCAGTCCTACGACATCGTCCACACGACCGGCGGCTATCCGGTGGAGCCGGTCGACATCCATGCCTCGGTGCGCCACCTCGACTGCCTCTCCGACATGGTGAAGCTCACCGACAAGGTGTTCCACGTCTATTCGCTGGGTAAGCAGCGCAACACCGACGGCATCGAGATCGCGCGCATCGGCCGCGGCATCTCGATGGAGCAGATGGAGCGCGAGCCATCGCTCTTCACCATCATCAACACCTCCTCGCCGTTGCGGCTCGACGGGCCGATGCTGCAGGGCATCATCGAGATGTCCTCGCGCAACCAGGTGGTGGTGGTCACGCCCTTTACGCTTGCCGGTGCCATGGCGCCGGTGACGATCGCCGGTGCGCTGGTGCAGCAGAATGCCGAAGCGCTCTGCGGCATAGCGTTTACCCAGATGATCCGGCTCGGCGCGCCTGTCATGTACGGCGGCTTCACCTCGAACGTCGACATGAAGACCGGCGCGCCCGCTTTCGGCACGCCGGAATACATGAAGGCGGTGGTTGCCGGCGGCCAGCTCGCGCGCCGCTACAACATCCCCTACCGCACCTCGAACACCAACGCCGCCAACACGCTGGACGCTCAAGCGGCTTACGAGTCCGCCATGTCGCTCTGGGCGCTGACGCAAGGCGGCGGCAACTTCATCATGCATGCCGCCGGCTGGACCGAAGGGGGGCTTACGGCTTCCTTCGAGAAGTTCATCCTCGACGTCGACATGCTGCAGATGGTGGCGGAATATCTGACCCCGCTCGATGTCAGCGAGGATGCGCTTGGCCTCGATGCCGTGCGCGACGTCGGACCCGGCGGCCATTACTTCGGCACGCTGCACACGCTGCAGCGCTACGAGACCGCCTTCTATTCGCCGATTCTCTCCGACTGGCGCAACTTCGAGACCTGGACCGAGGCCGGTCGGCCAACGACCTACGATCACGCCAACCGGATCTTCAAGCAGAAGCTCAACGAATACGAGCGCCCGCCCCTCGATCCGGCGATCGAAGAGGAACTCGACGCTTTCGTTGCCAGGCGCAAGGCAGAAGGCGGCGTCCCGACGGACTTCTGACGGGACGCGCACGCTGTCGTAAAGGCTTCACCGCGTCGCGCCTTCGCGCATCAGGCAGGAAAAACCGCAGCCCGCGCCGTTGCAATCAGTTGCTCGGTGGTTGCGGCGACACAATTGCGGTCGATCTCGGCGACGGTTCGCTCCCGGACATGGGCGGAAAGCTGCTTGCGGAGATCGCCGAGAGTGCGCGGTGCCGCGCAGATCACCAGGCTGTCGAAGGCGTGGTTGACCGCGTAGGTGTCCAGCCTTTCGGCCACGTCGGCGACAAAGCGCTGCTGTTCCTCGCGAACGGGGTCGCTCTTGTATTCCATCGCGGAGCGGCCATGCCCGACGGACGAATGCGACCGGCCGGGCTTGTCGGCCATGATGTCCTGAACGCGCTTCGGTTCGGTGTGAAATGTTTCCTCGTCCGGCCGCTGGCGCTCGTCCTTCAACAGGTTGACGCCCTTGACGATGCGCGCGGTGTTGCCGTCCGCGGCCAGTATCCAAGTCCGGTTTTGCACGATTATCTCCCAGTGAAAGCTGTGGATCGTGGCGGGCCGAAGAGGCCCTTTAAAAGAAACGCATGAAGCCCGGTTCGGTTCCGATGCCGGAGCCTTCCGACACGTTTTATTTGCACCTGAAACGGTCGTCACATCCGCGCGAGATAGGCCTCGAAGCTGCGCTCCGGCGTCGGCTCGTAGCGTTCGCGCTCGACATGGAGCGCGGCAATGCGGTCGACGCGGAAATCGCGGAAATCCGATCTCAGCTCGCACCAGCCCGTCAGCAGCCAGAAATGGCCGAAGACGCTCAAGCCCAGCGGCCAGATCGTGCGCTCGGAATGCTCGTCCTTGAGGCTGTCATATTCCAGGCGAAGCTTGCGCCGCTCGGTAATCGCGTGGCGGATCTCGCCGAGCAACACCGGCGGTTCCGGTTGCAGCGAAGAGCGGAAGGCGCGAAGCGGTACGGCCGTCAGCCGCTGGCGGTGTTCGGGCGGCAGGCCATGGGCGATCTTCTCCATCGCCTCACGCGCCGCCTGGGCAAGCCTGCCGTCACCCAGCATCTGCACGGCGCGGGCCCCGAAGGCGAGCGCTTCCAACTGCTCGAAGGTGAAGGCGAGCGGCGGCGCATCAAAGGCGCCGCGCAGGAGATAGCCGACGCCGCGCTCGCCATCGATCGGCGCACCCGAGGCGATCAGGTGCTCCATGTCCCGATAGATGGTGCGCTGGGCGACCTCCATCTTCTCGGCGATCTCGCGCGCCGTCATCACCCGGCCGCTCGCGCGCAGGAGCTGGATGATGCGAAACAGCCGGTCGGCGGGTCTCATGTCTGGCCTCCCTGCGGCAAGCCGTCTTTCACGTGTCAAAGGGCAAGTATCAAAGGGCTACCGCGCGCCTCGTGGGTCCACAAGAACCGCGCCGTCGATAATGGCCATAAGGCTGTCAGTTGCCCTGTGTTAAATCAAGCGGCAACTCACACGGAGCATCAGCATGACCAGCGATCACATCCTTGAACTTGCCGTCTGCATCGTCACCGACAGGCCGGCGGCGACAGCCACGCGCCAGCGGGCGATGCAGGCCGTTTCCCGCTATCCCGGCTTCGTCTCCTGGCGTGCGGTGGATTCCTGCGAAACCTCGGGCATGTTTGCCGACCTCGTCGAATGGGAGACGCTGGAGGCTGCCCGGTCGGCCGGCGAGCGCGTCCGGATCGATCCGGAGTTCGCACCTTACGCAGCGACGATCAGCGCGGTAATGCTGGTGCAACATTTCAGCGGCGGCCAGAAGATCTGAACGGCCCGGAACAAGACGACAAAGGACTGCCTGAGCGATGGCCGAGCCACTGAAGAACCTGCTGCACCCCGGCGTCGTCACCGCCATCGCCGATGCACTCGCCCGCAACGCAGACGGCTTCGATCGCAGGGCGTTCCTGACGCTTGCGGGCGATGGCCTGGAGGCGTTGGAACTGATGCAGCGTTCGCTGCAGATCCGCGATTCGCTGGTCGAAACACTGCCGCAAGCATTTCCGGAGGCGGCAGCCATTCTTGCCGCCTGCCTGCCTCGCGATGATGCGCCCGGTCTCAGCGGCTGGTCGTTGCTGCCGCTCAGCCAGTATGTCGCCCTGCGCGGTCTTGACGATTTCGATCTGTCACTGTCGCTGCTGCGCGCACTCACGCCCCACTTCACCGCCGAGTTCGGTATCCGCATCTTCATCGACCACGACCAGGACCGCGCGCTGGCGACGATCCGGACCTGGGACGCCGACACCAACCACCACGTCCGGCGGTTGGCGAGTGAAGGCACGCGTCCGCGCCTACCCTGGGCGATGCGGCTGCCCAAACTCATCCGCGATCCGCAGCCGATCCTGCCGATCCTGACCGCCCTTCTCGACGACCCCGAGGACTATGTGCGCCGCTCGGTCGCCAACAGCCTCAACGACATCGCCAAGGACCACCCGGATCTGGTGGCCGCTTTCGTCGCCGAACACATCCGTGACGCATCGCCCGAACGGCGCCAGCTTCTGCGCCACGCATCGCGCACGCTCTTGAAGCAGGGGCATCCGGACGCACTCGGCAATTTCGGTTTCGCTCCTCCGGCCGGCATCGAAGCCAAGCTTTCGCTGGACCGTTCGGAAATCGTGCTTGGCGAAAGCCTCGGGCTGCGTCTGGCCGTCAGCCATGACGCCAAGACGACCCAAAAGGTGATGATCGACTACGCCGTGCACCATCGAAAGGCCAACGGTGCGACCTCGCCGAAGGTGTTCAAGTGGACATCGGCGACGCTCGTGCCCGGCGGTTCGATCGAGATCGAGAAACGCCACGCGATCCGGCCCATTACCACCCGTCGCTATTACCCGGGCGCGCATCGCATCGTCATCCTGGTCAACGGCCAGGAAGCGGCCGAAGCCGCCTTCGATCTCGCGCTGGAGTAGATCTCATTTCGCACCTGCGAAAAGATGCACCTTGACTTTTTCGCCGAAAACAACGACATGGTGCCCAGCGTCACCTTCCGGCCGCCGCGTGAGCGCGCCCTCGGCAAGCACTGAAAGCCGTGAAGAAGGTATAGCGCACATATCACCGCGATAGGCGGTACAGCACAGGCGCTTGACGACTTTCTTTAACCCACAAGTTCCCAATTCACGCGGGGTTCTTGACGCCGAACGACACCGGAACAGCAACAACGCGGTTCCGGCGAATGCGTTTGGCGCCCCCAAAAGGTATATGCATTTGTCCACCTTTAAAGATCTCGGCCTCTCCCAGCAGATCCTTGAGACCCTGTCCGCCAACGGCTTCGAAAAACCGACCCCGATCCAGGCGCAGGCCATTCCGCTGGTGCTGAAGGGCAACGATCTCATCGGTCTCGCCCAGACCGGCACCGGCAAGACCGCCGCCTTCGGCCTGCCGATGATCGAAAAGCTCGTTGCCGAAGGCAAGCGCCCCGATCCGCGCAACATCCGCGCGCTGGTGCTCGCCCCGACCCGCGAACTGGTCAACCAGATCGCCGCAAACCTCAAGCTGTTCATCAAGAAGTCGCCGATCAAGGTCGGCGTCGTCGTCGGCGGCGTTTCGATCAACAAGCAGACCGAGCAGCTTGCCCGCGGTGTCGACATTCTCGTCGCCACCCCCGGCCGCCTGCTCGACCTCGTCAACCGCAAGGCCGTCACGCTGACGCAAGGGCGCTACCTCGTGCTTGACGAAGCCGACCAGATGCTCGACCTCGGCTTCATCCACGACCTGCGCAAGATCTCCAAGCTCGTGCCGAAGAATCGCCAGACGCTGCTCTTCTCGGCCACCATGCCGAAGCAGATCGCAGAGCTCGCCGGCGAGTACCTGACCAACCCGGTCAAGGTCGAAGTGACGCCTCCGGGCAAGGCTGCCGACAAGGTCGAACAGTATGTTCACTTCGTTCCCGGCAAGGACCTGAAGACGACCATCCTCAAGAAGACGCTGACCGAAAACCCGGACGGCCTGTCGCTGATCTTCAGCCGCACCAAGCACGGCGCCGAGAAGCTGATGAAGCATCTCGACCACGTCGGCTTCAAGACCGCATCGATCCACGGCAACAAGAGCCAGGGCCAGCGCGAGCGCGCGCTCAAGGCCTTCCGTGACGGCGAGATCCGCGTGCTCGTCGCAACCGACGTCGCCGCTCGCGGCATTGACATCCCCGGCGTCACCCACGTCTACAACTACGACCTGCCGGAAGTGCCCGATGCCTATGTTCACCGCATCGGCCGTACCGCGCGCGCCGGCCGCGACGGCATCGCGATCGCCTTCTGCGCCCCGGACGAAATCCGCCTGCTGCGCGACATCGAGAAGCTGATGGGCATCAACATTGCCGTTGCCAGCGGCGAGGCACCTGCCGACCAGGCCCGTCCGGCCAAGGGCCGCGGCGGCCGTGGCAACAACGGCGCCGGCCACCGCAAGGGCAATGGCGGCGGCCAGCACCACAATGGCGGCCGCCCTCCGCGCCGCGAGCGCCCGGCCGGCGAGCCGGTTGCAGCGACCAGCGGCTTCACCGGTGACGACCTTTTGCGCGACGAGCGCCGCCCGCAGCGCCAGGAGCGCCGCGATCACGGCCATCCGCAGACCGACGGCCGTGGCGAAGGCAACCGCAACCACGAAGGCAAGAAGCACCACGGACGTCCCGGCCAGAAGCAGGGCGACCGTCGTGACCGCAACCATGGCGGCCGCAACGAAAACCGTGGTGGTGGCGAGCGTCGCGAAGGTGGCCAGGGTCAGCGCCGCGGCAACGGCGGCAATCGCGGCCACCAGGGCTGACCGAGGCGCTGCGCGTCGATGAGGCGCGCAAGGGCATCGTAGCACTCTGAAATAGGAACAGCGGGTCGCTTCGGCCCGCCGTTTTAGTTTGTGGTTGTTTGCATGTCGTTATCGCAAAACCGCCGCACACTTTTGCGCGGCATGCTTTATGCCGGCTGCCTGCGATTGGTGAGATAGACGCCGGCAACCGCGATCACCGTACCGATGATCATCGGCAAGGTCAGCGCTTCGCCGAAGAAGACCCATGCCTGCACCGCCGCAAGCGGCGGCACGAGATAGATCAGCGACGCCGCGCGCGAAACCTGTCCGCGGCGGATGAGATAGAGCAGCAGCGCGATCGCCCCCATCGAAAGCCCCAGGACCGACCAGGCGAGCGCCAGCACGACCTGCAGGTTCCAGGTGACGTGCAGGTCTTCCAGCATCAGCGCCAGCGGGATCGTCACGATCAGCGCGCCGAGATATTGAAGCGCCGCGGTGGTGCGGATGTCGCCGCTCTGCAGATGTCGCTTCTGGTAGAGCGTGCCATAGGTCACTGCCGCCATGCCGAGCACGTTGATGACGACAGGCAGGATGTGGATCGGCGACGCACCCGTGTCGATCGCCAGCACCTTCGGCAGGACGGCAAGCGCAATGCCGAAGAAACCGAGCACCAGCCCGAGCTTCTGCTGCACGCTCAGCCGCTCGTCGATGACGAAGGCAGCCGCAACCGCCGTCATCAGCGGCTGCAGGCCGGCGATGATGCCGGAAATGCCCGCCGGCACGCCCTCGCCGATCGCCCACCAGACGGCCCCGAGATAGAGCCCGTGCAGGAACATGCCCGAGACCACGGCACGGCCGGCCATTGTCCAGGACTTTGGCCACTTCGCGCCGGTCACGATGCAGAAGAGGATGAAGAGCACGATCGCCAGCGTGTAGCGCAACACCAGGAAGGTCAGCGGGTCGGCATAGACGGCGGCATATTTCGCCACGACCCAGCCGGTCGACCAGAGCAGAACGAAGATGGCGGGAGCCAGGCGGGCAAGCATGGTGGGCCTATCGGGATGGCGCGGCAGCCGGGAAGCAACATACCGCCCTCGCCGATGTGCGCCGGGCCGCTGCAACGCCTTGATCTACCGCTGATTTCGCGCTCAAATCCCTGCGATTTAAGCACTCATGCAAGTATCCGCGGCCTTGTTGATGGTCAAAGCAATTTTTCTGATGGCAATCATCAGCCGATCGGAACCATCAGCCTGAGCGAGGAAAGCGACAGCGACACGAAGCCCGGCTCGTACTCCTCGCGGTAGTGCATGTGGGCGGTATCGACCGCATGGCCTTCGGCCGCGATCCAGTCGAACATTTTCTGGTAATGGGCAAAGACGTCGCCGCTATCAGGATGATGCAGGGCCGTGACGAAGCGCATGGCCGGCAGGTCGACATATCCAGGGTGAACGGTCGCCTCCGCCCTGTCGGCGACATAACCGACCAGATAGCGGAAGCCGTCAGGCCGGTCGTTCCAGGAGATGCCGACAAGGGTTGCATGGTCGCCTGGATGACGGTGCTGGTGATGCGCCTGCATATCGGCAATCAGCCGGCGCACGGCGCCATCGGCCGCTTCGCCGAACGTTCCGCCCCAGAAGGCGCCGGCAATGCGCTCAGCCGGCCTTTCGACGATTTCGAACACCATGATCACCTCTTTAAGCCCATGATCCCGCTCGGTTCTCCCGCGTGTGACCACAGGAGCACAACGGAATTCACCTCAAAGGAGTTCCACGAAGGCGCGGGCCGCGTGGCTGAACTGCCTTTCGCGATGGGTCAAAAGCTCGAAGCTGCGCTCGGCCAGTTCGAAGGGCAACTCCACCAGCCGGCCGCTATCGACGAAAGGTTGAGCTGCGAGCCGGGAAACAGCCGTGACGAAAGGACCGCTTTCGACCGCCGTCAGCACCGCCTCGTTCGAGGGCAGATCAAGCTCGATCCTGAGCCGATCGACGTCTGCTCCATGATCAATCATCGATTGCAGGAACATTGCCCGCGTGCCGGAGCCTTCCTCGCGCAGCACCCAGCGCGCAGAAAGCAGCATTTCCAGATTGACGGCAGCCCCAACGAACGCGTGCAAGGGCGCGGCATAGACGGCGATGCGATCGACGGCGACGCGGCGATGGTCGAGCTTGGCGCCATCCACGCGCCCCTCGACGAAGCCGAGCTGCGCCGTGCCCTCTTCCACCGCCTCGGCGACGACGGCCGTGTTGCGCACCGTCAGCTTCACGTCGACCTGAGGGTAGTCATGGGTGAAACGGGCAAGCCGCGCCGGCAGCCAATAGCTCGCGACCGTCTGGCTGGCGGCAATCGACAGTTCGCCGCGGCGAAGCCCGGAGAGGTCGCGCAGGCAGGCGGTGGCGGCGAGCGCCCGCGCGAGCACCGCCTTTGCCTCTGGCAGGAAGATCTTGCCGGCATCGGTCAGCGTCAGGCCGCGGCCGACGCGATCGAACAACCTGACGTCGTGCTGGGTTTCGAGTGCCGCGATCGCAGCACTTGCCGCCGACTGTGTGACGTTCATCGCCTCGGCGGCCTTGGTCATGTGCAGCCGCTCGGCGACCGCGACGAAGATTCTTAGCTGATCGAGTGTCATGGCAGATCAATCTCAAAAATCGATCAGAATGACAAGAATAATCCGTTAGACTGATTCATGGATCGGCGTAGGTTGCACGCCATGTCCAGATTGCATCGCACCTTTCGTTCCGCTTTTTCCTCCGCCGCCTCCCGCCTGACGTGCATTCTCCCGGGCCTCTTCCTCTGCCTTTTCGTCGCGCTTGCCGCCATCGGCCTTGAATGGATCGAATGGCGCTGGACGGGTCGGGCATGGCTGGAGGCACTCGTTCTTGCCATTCTGCTCGGCGCCGTCGTCCGCACGATCTGGACGCCCGGCGCCCGTTTCCTCGCCGGCATTCATTTCTCCGCGAAGTACCTGCTCGAAACCGCGATCGTCCTGATCGGGGCGATGCTGAGCTTCGATGCCATCGCCGCAAGCGGGCCGACCCTGCTCGTCACCATCGTCGCCATGGTGCTCTTATCGATTTCAACCGGCTACGTGATCGCGCGCCTGCTTGGGCTGCCGAAGCGGCTGGCAACGCTGATCGCCTGCGGCAATGCCATCTGCGGCAATTCCGCCATCGCCGCCGTGGCGCCCGCGATCGGCGCCCGTGGCGAAGAGGTCGCCGCCGCCATCTCCTTTACCGCCATTCTCGGCATCGCCGTCGTCCTGTCTCTGCCCTTTGTCGGCGGCTGGCTCGGCATGACGCCACAGGGCTACGGCGTCTTTGCCGGCCTGACTGTCTATGCCGTGCCGCAGGTGCTGGCGGCAGCCAGCCCTTTCAGCCCGCTCTCGGTCCAGGTCGGAACCTTGGTCAAGCTCGTGCGCGTGCTGATGCTCGGCCCCGTCGTCTTCTGCTTCTCGCTGATCGGCGGCCGCGATGCCGAGCCGGAATGCGCAACGGGCGAACGGACGTCACGTCTCGCCACGATCCTCCATTTCGTTCCCTGGTTCATTCTCGGTTTTCTCGCGGTCGCGATTGCCCGCAACAGCGGCGCGATCCCCGACACGGTCGCGACCGGCGCGGTGAAGGTCTCCACCTGGCTGACGGTCGTTGCCATGGCTGCCCTCGGCCTCGAGGTCGACATTCGAGCCCTTGCCAATTCCGGGCCGCGCGCGAGTGCTGCCGCCATGCTGTCGCTGCTGGTGCTTTGCGTCCTGTCGGCACTCGCGATCGCCTGCTTCGGCCTCGGTTAGAACCAAGCCGCCGCGCCCAATTTTAGCGCATGCGCACATTTTGTAGCCGCACGGGCAACCATGCCTTTCGGCGGCCGGGACCCACTGCCCTGTTGTTGGGCAGTTTTCCCCGCGAATCGGCGCCTGAACCCATGCCAACTTTCTTTTCCGGCGACTGAGCACGCTTCTTGCATTGCAACCAACGTTGTACTCAAATGGTCAAAAATAAGGGGACCACGCCTTTGGCATTTGACGAAATGATGAATGCGGACAGCAGTCCGCGCCAGCCATATTCGACCTATCATGATTGGTATGCCAGCCAGGACAAAAATCGGCTCATAGCGAAATCCAAGGAAGCCGAGAACATATTCCGCAAAACCGGCATCACCTTCGCAGTCTACGGACACGCAGACTCATCCGAAAAGCTCATCCCCTTCGACCTCATCCCCCGCATCATTTCCGGCCGCGAATGGCGCAAGCTCGCGCAAGGCATCGAACAACGGGTCATCGCACTCAACGCCTTTCTCGACGACATCTACCACAAGCAGGAGATCATCCGCGCCGGCCGCATCCCACGCGAACTGATCGAGAAGAACGAAGCCTTCCTGCCGCAGATGATCGGCTTCCGGCCGCCGGGCGGCGTCTATACCCACATTGTCGGCACCGACATCGTCAGGACGGGCGAAGACCAGTTCTATGTGCTGGAAGACAATGCGCGCACCCCGTCCGGTGTCAGCTACATGCTGGAAAACCGCGAAACCATGATGCAGATGTTCCCGGAACTCTTCCATCAGAACCGCGTGCGCCCGGTCGAGAACTATCCCTATCTTCTGCGCCAGAGCCTGGCGTCGCTTGCGCCTGCCGGCTGCAGCGGCAAGCCGCGCGTGGCGGTTTTGACGCCCGGCATCTACAACTCCGCCTACTACGAGCACGCCTTCTTGGCCGACCAGATGGGCGTCGAGCTCGTCGAGGGCTCGGACCTGCGCGTCATCGACGGCAAGGTGAAGATGCGCACGACCCGTGGCTACGAGGCGATCGACGTGCTCTACCGCCGCGTCGACGACGATTTCCTCGATCCGCTCACCTTCCGCCCGGATTCCGCCCTCGGCATCCCCGGCATCATGGATGTCTACCGCGCCGGCAACATCACCATCGCCAACGCCCCCGGCACCGGCATTTCCGACGACAAGGCGATCTATTCCTACATGCCCGAGATCGTCGAGTTCTATACCGGCCGCAAGCCGCTGCTCGAAAACGTGCCGACCTGGCGCTGTTCGGAGCCGCAGAGCCTCAAATACGTGCTCGAACACCTGGAAGAGCTGGTGGTCAAGGAAGTGCACGGCTCCGGCGGCTACGGCATGCTGGTCGGGCCGACGGCGAGCCGCAAGGAACGCGCCGTCTTTGCCGAGAAGCTGAAGAGCCGTCCGGCCAATTACATCGCCCAGCCGACGCTATCGCTTTCCACCGTGCCGATCCTCGTCAACAAGGGCATCGCGCCCCGGCACGTCGACCTTCGCCCCTATGTCCTCGTCTCCGACAAGGTCCAGATCATCCCCGGCGGCCTGACGCGCGTGGCGCTCAAGGCCGGTTCGCTCGTCGTAAACTCCAGCCAGGGTGGCGGGACCAAGGACACCTGGGTGCTGGAGGACTGAGAGATGCTGGGAAGAACCGCAAACGGCCTCTACTGGATGTTCCGCTATATCGAACGCGCCGAAAACAGCGCCCGGCTGATCGATGCCGGCCTGCGCATGTCGCTGACCCGCAGCGAAGCCAGCGAAGACGATTGGGATGGCGTACTGCAAAGCGCCGGCGTGCGTGAACTCTATGACGAGGTACACGAGACGCTGACGAGCATTGACGCGATCGACTTCCTTTTGCGCGACCGGGCCAATCCCTCGAGCGTCATGTCCTGCATCGAGGCGGGCCGCCACAACGCCCGCATGGTGCGCACGGCACTGACGCGCGAGACATGGGAAGCGACCAACGAGTGCTATCTCGAAATGAAGGCGATGCTCTCCAAGAAGGCGCGCCCGACCGACATGCCGGAGATCATCGACATGATCAAGCGCCGCGCCGGTCTTATCCGCGGTGCCTTCCACGGCACCATGCTACGCAACGAGATCTTCAATTTTTCGCGCATCGGCACCTTCATCGAGCGTGCAGACAACACCGCCCGCATCCTCGACGTCAAATACTACGTGCTGCTGCCGGCGGTCGCCGCCGTAGGCTCATCGATGGACAACGTGCAGTGGGAATCGATCCTGCGCTCGGTCTCGGCGCACCGGGCCTATGGCTGGGTCTATGACGCCGAGCTTCGCCCCGCCAACATCGCCGATTTCCTGATATCCAACGGCCGCATGCCGCGCTCGCTCGGCTACTGCTACGAAAAGATCGCCAGCAATCTCGGCTACCTCGAACGGGAATATGGAGAGCGGCACGCCGCCCACGACACTGCGGAGCGCACGCTCGCGTCGCTGCGCAGCCAGTCGATCAAGGACATCATGGATCAGGGGCTGCACGAGTATCTCGAAGAGTTCATCAGCCACAACAACCGTCTGGGACAGGAAATCTCCGACGGCTACCGGTTCTACTAGAGCAGTTCCAGCGAAAGTGTAACGCGGTTTCGCGTCCGGAATTGCGTAAAAACAAGGAGATAGAGCGCTTTCCCAACTCCGTTTCGTCCGGAAGCGTTCTAGCATCGGGAGGATGGCATGCACCTGAAGATCAGCCACACGACCGAGTATCATTACGACGAGCCCGTGCAATACGCACTGCAGCGCCTGCGGCTGACGCCGCTGACCCAGGTCGGGCAGACGGTGCTCGGCTGGGAGACCCTTGTCGACGGCGCTGCGATCGAGGTGAGCTACGACGACCACTTCGGCAACCGGGTCCACCTCGTCAGTGTCGATGGCGACCGCGACGCGATCCGCATCACGGCGATGGGCGAGGTCCACACCGAGGACCGAGCCGGCGTCTTCGGGCCGCACCAGTCCTATGTGCCGCTATGGCTCTATGCCCGCGAGACGCCGCTCACCAAGGCCGGCAAGCTCATCCGCGACCTCTCGAAATCCGCCGAGGGCGACACCGACCTTGCCCGCATGCACGCACTGATGGAGACGATCCACGAGGCCGTGGCATACAGACCCGGCGAGACGCATGCGGAAACCACCGCCGAGGATGCGCTCGAAAGCGGCAGCGGCGTCTGCCAGGACCATGCCCATATCCTGATCGCGGCGGCCCGCTCGCTCGACCTGCCGGCGCGCTATATTTCGGGTTATCTGATGATGGAGGGGCACCCTGAACAGACGGCAAGCCACGCCTGGGCCGAAGTGCACCTCAACGGCCTCGGCTGGGTCGGCTTCGACGCCGCCAACAAGATCTGCCCGGATGACCGCTATGTCCGCATCGCCTCCGGCCTCTGCTACCGCGACGCCGCCCCCATCTCCGGGTTGATCCACGGCGAGGCGAAGGAAACGCTGAAGGTGTCGGTGACCGTCGAACAGCAGCAGCAAAGCCAGAGTCAGAGCCAGTCCCGGGGCCAGAGCCAAAATCAGAGTCAGTAGGGTCGGAGACGGGGCGGCGACGACGCCCCGTCGAAGCTGCGGGGTGTTGCGACTACCGCGAGACGCTCGCCTGCAGGATGCGGCAGAGCGAGACCAGCCCGCTGTCATAACCGCCGCCAACGACATCGCGACAGCGTTTGATCAGCTTGACCCGCTCGCCGGCGGGCAGTGCATTGAACGCGGCCATCGAAGCGCCCGGTGAAACCGAGCCTCCCGAACCGCCTCCGGTTCCACCGCCAACGCTGCCGCCACCCCCGGAGCTCCCGCCGCCGGATCCCGTTCCAACTCCCACGCCGAGCCCAAGCCCGACGGCGTTGCCGCCGCCTGCATTGGCCTTGAGACCAGCACTCAGGCCATTCCGTCCACCGACCGCGGCATTGACCGAAGTGTTGAGCCCTTTTCCGCCGCCAAGGCCGACATCGGCATCCGCGTTGATGCCATTGGCGCCGCGGGCGCTCGCCTGCACATCGGCGTTGACGCCTTGCGAACCGCCGACCGAGGCGTTTGCGTTGGCATTGACGCCGTTTGCGCCGCCGAGCGATGCGTCGACATCGGCCTTAAGGCCGTTCGACCCACCGAGGCCCACATTGGCGTTCAGCCCGCTCGGGCCACCGACGGACACGCCGACGCCGAGACCGTTCGCGCTCTGTGAAAATGCCGGCTGAGACAGCGCCACCGTCGCAAGAAGACCGAGCGACAACGCAAATACATTCCTCCGCATGATCGTCCTCCTAACAAGGTCAGGGTCGGAATGGCCCCGACAAAGGGGATACGTCGCAGGGTTACTGCCGGTTGCAGCGGATCAGCCGAAAAGGGAGGGTTTTGCCCGGTGTGGATAACACAAGGCGAAGCTGCGGCCGAAGGCGTGTCGTTTCGAAACGATGGCCTTGGCACCCAAACAGGATCGCCGCACCGAAAGTGGTGCGGTGATCGCTCTGAGGCTCTTAGCCGATCAAAGGACGTCTGATGAGGCGCGCGACGCTGTAAGGCTGGCCAATGGCCCGAAAAAGCCGATGATGCGCGTAATGCGCGTCGCGTTAGGATCGAGGAATGCGATGTCCAGACCCTCGGGGAAAGATGATCCGTCGGGCATCACAAATCGCCAGGCGAAGCGTGCGATCCCATGATGAACATCCACGTCGCTTGTCCGAGTAATACGCGCGCCCGGGTGCCCGGCCTGAATGCCTGCGATGTGCGCGAGCAGTTCTTCTGCACCGGCGGCATGAACCGTCGGGTCAGTATACGTTGCGCCATCCGCCCAGATCGGCACCAGCAACGCCCGCCTCTGCTCGGCGTCCTCCGACGACCAGGCAGCGCAATACGAATCGATAAGATCTGTTAACGGCACGCTTCTTCGCTCCTGTAGATCATGGGTTCCGACACGCTCCGACGACCAAGCCGAGGCGCATGCTCCTTCTCGCCGCAGAATAGCTGACGGCTGTTCGGCTGCTGCATTTTTCCTTCGATCGTCTCCGATCAATGGAGCACTGCCGCGGCCGCCCACCTGCAGACATACAACGTCGCGGGGGGAAAACTATGACGTCGACGCTGCGACGCCAATACGCACCGCGCGGTAAGTGGTTACCCAGAGGTAAGGGAAGATGAACAGGCCCGCCGACTAGGGCTGATTGCAGCGATGAAGACGGTCGCGGGTCAGTGTCAGCGTAAAAGTTACAGGTCCCGTCCCGCGACGATGCTTGCGGGTGCGCCAAGCCTGCTCAGCTCGCAGCGGCCTCCTCGACGCTGGCACCTGGGGCCGTCGCACCGCAATTACGGTGCGACGGCGGCCTTTGCGCGTCTGATATGACCCAAGCTGTGTTGAGCGCCAAAGACAAGAGCGAACTGTCCGCTCTTGCGCCGACAGCGTCAGTGGCTGTCGCGGTTCATCGGGATCTCCGCGCCGCGCGGACCGACGAGGAAGTCGAGATCGGCCCCCGTATCGGCCTGCATCACGCTCTTGACGTAAAGCCCGGCATAACCGCCGGAAAGCGGCTTCACCGGTGACACCCAGGCGGCGCGACGACGGGCCAGTTCCTCGTCGGAGACATCGAGATGGATGGTGCGGGCCGGCACGTCGACGGCGATCATGTCGCCGTTTTGAACCAGTGCCAGCGGGCCGCCATCGGCCGCTTCCGGCGCTGTGTGCAGGATGACCGTGCCGTAGGCCGTGCCGGACATGCGCGCATCGGAGATGCGGATCATGTCGGTGATGCCCTTCTTCAAGACCTTCGGCGGCAGACCCATGTTGCCGACTTCGGCCATGCCGGGGTACCCCTTGGGGCCGCAGTACTTCAGCACCATCACGCAGGTCTCGTCGATATCGAGATCATCGCGATTGATGCGGGCGTGGTAGTCCTCGATGCTCTCGAACACGACGGCGCGGCCCTTGTGCTGCATCAGGTGCGGCGAGGCGGCGGAAGGCTTCAGCACGCAGCCCTTCGGCGCGAGATTGCCGCGCAGGACGGCAATACCGCCGGATTTCGTCAGCGCCTTGTCACGCGGCACGATGACGTCGTCGTTGTAGTTGACCACGTCCTTGACGTCGTTCCAGATCGTATCGCCGGTGACGGTCAAGGCTTCCTTGTGCAGCAGCCCCATTTCGCCCACGGCCTTGATCACGACCGGAAGGCCGCCGGCATAGTAGAACTCCTCCATCAGGTACTTGCCCGACGGCTGCAGGTTGACGATCGTCGGCACGTCGCGGCCGAGGCGATCCCAGTCGTCGAGGCTGAGATCAACGCCGGCCCGGCCGGCAAGCGCCAGCAGATGCAGCACCGCATTGGTCGAGCCGCCGACGGCGCCATTGACGCGGATGGCATTTTCAAAAGCCTGCTTCGTCAGGATGTCCGACGGCTTCAGATCTTCCTTCACCATGTCGACGATGCGGCGGCCGGAGAGCTGGGAGATCACCCGGCGGCGGGCGTCGACCGCGGGGATCGCCGCATTGCCGGGCAGGGTCATGCCGAGCGCTTCGGCCATCGACGCCATGGTCGATGCCGTGCCCATGGTCATGCAGCTTCCGGCCGAGCGGGCCATGCCCTGCTCTGCATCCATGAATTCGGCGAGCGACATCTCGCCGGACTTCACCATTTCGGAGAACTGCCAGATCGCTGTTCCGGAGCCGACATCCTTGCCGCGCCACTTGCCGTTCAGCATCGGGCCGCCTGAAACGAGAATGACGGGGACATCGACGCTCGCAGCCCCCATCAAGAGGCTCGGCGTGGTCTTGTCGCAACCGCCGAGCAGCACGACGCCATCGACCGGATTGCCGCGGATCGCCTCTTCGACGTCCATCGCCGCGAGATTGCGGAACATCATCGCCGTCGGTCGAAGCGTGCTTTCGCCGACGGAGAACACCGGGAACTCGACCGGGAAGCCACCGGCCTCGTAGACGCCGCGCTTCACGCGCTCGGCAAGATCGCGCAGATGCGCGTTGCAGGGCGTCAGTTCCGACCAGGTGTTACAGATGCCGATGATCGGTCGACCGTCGAAGGTGTCGGCGGGCAGGCCCTGGTTCTTCATCCAGGAGCGATGCATGATGGCATTCTTGCCGGTGCCGCCGAACCAATCCTGCGAACGCAGCTTGCGCGGCCATTCAGCTTTCTTCTTCATCTTTTCCTTCCTTATGCGCCCCGCGCATTCACGCGGGGCCGATGACGGCGCGCTTCAGGCGAGCGTGTAGGCCGTCTTGACGGTTGTGTAGAACTCGGCGGCGTAACGACCCTGTTCGCGCGAGCCGTGCGACGAGCCCTTGCGGCCGCCGAAGGGCACGTGGAAGTCGACGCCCGCTGTCGGCAGGTTGACCATCACCATGCCGGCCTCGGCATTGCGCTTGAAATGGGTCGCGTGCTTGAGGCTGGTGGTGGCGATGCCCGACGACAGGCCGAACGGCGTGTCGTTGGCGACGCTGAGCGCCTCATCGTAGTCCTTGACGCGGATGACCGATGCGACCGGCCCGAAGATCTCTTCCCGGCTGATGCGCATGGCGTTCGTCGCTTCGGTGAACAGCGCCGGCTGCAGGTAGAAGCCGGGCGTGTCGCGCTTCAGAAGCGCGCCGCCGAAGGCGAGCTTGGCGCCCTCCTGGCTGCCGATGGCGATATAGTCGGTGTCCTGGTTGAGTTGGCTCTGGTCGACCACCGGGCCGATCTGGGTGCCGGCCTTCAAGGCATCGTCGATGACAAGCCCCTTCATCCGTTCGCCCATCGCGGCGACGAACCGGTCGTGAATGCCCTCGGTGACGATCAAGCGCGAGGAGGCGGTGCAGCGCTGGCCGGTGGAGAAGAAGGCGGAGTTGACCGCCGCCTCGACCGCAACATTAAGGTCCGCGTCGTCGAGCACGACGAACGGGTTCTTGCCGCCCATCTCCAGCTGGTATTTGCGATTGTGTTCGACCGAGGCGAGCGCGACGCGTTTGCCCGTGCCGGTCGAGCCGGTGAAGGTGATGGCGTGGATGTCGGGGCTGTCGAGCATCGCCTGGCCAACGACCGAGCCTTTGCCCATCACCAGGTTCAAGACGCCCTTCGGCAGGCCGGCCCGATGGAGAATGTCGACGATGGCCCAGGAACTGCCGGGCACCAGCTCGGCCGGTTTGAAGACGACGGTGTTGCCGTAACAAAGCGCCGGCGCGATCTTCCAGGCGGGAATGGCGATCGGGAAGTTCCAGGGCGTGATGATGCCGACGACGCCGACCGGCTCGCGGGTGATCTCGACGCCGATATTGGGCCGCGCCGACGGCAGCACTTCGCCGGCCAGTCGCAGGCACTCGCCGGCAAAGAAGTCGAAGATCTGGCCGGCGCGCACCGTCTCGCCGATGCCTTCGGCGAGCGTCTTGCCTTCCTCGCGCGACAAGAGCTTGCCGAGTTCGTCCTTGCGCGCAAGGATCTCGTCGGCGGTCTTCCTCAGGATCGCGTGGCGCTCGAGGATGCCCGAGCGCGACCAGGCCGGAAACGCCGCCTTGGCTGCGGCGATCGCCAGACGCGCATCGTCGGCAGACGCACGGGCATATTCGCCGACCACGTCGTTGGTGTCGGACGGGTTGATGTTCGCGACTCCGTCACCGCCGACCCATTCGCCGGCAATCAGGTTCTGGTGCAATGTCATGGCCTCAGGCCTCCTTCAATTTCGCGCCTATCCGGCGTCACGCGCCGGCGCTGCGATCAGAGCTGCTGAATGGCCACCGGCTCGTCGGCAGCGATCGCGAGCGTATTGCGCAGTGGCAGGCCGAAACCATCGGCCTCGATCTCGAACACGTCGCCTTCCTCGGTGCGGATGCCATCACCGAAGGACAGCGTCGCCGTGCCGAACATGTGCACGTGGATGTCGCCCGGCTGGCGGAACAAGCCATACTTGAAATGGTGATGCTCGAGATTGGCGAAGCTGTGCGACATGTTGGCTTCGCCCGACAGGAACGGCTTTTCCCACAGCACCTTGCCACCACGCAGGATACGCGACATGCCGCGAATGTCCTCCGGTGCGACACCGATGCGGATCTCCGGACCGAAGCTCGCCTGGCGCAGCTTCGAATGCGCGAGCCAGAGATAGTTGACCCGCTCGGTCTTGTGGTCGGAGAATTCGTTGGCAACCGCAAAACCGATCCGGAACGGCACGCCCTTGTCGGAAATCACGTAGATGCCGGCCATTTCCGGCTCCTCACCGCCATCCTCGGCAAAGGCGGGCGAAACGAGTGCAGCGCCGGGGGCTACCGCGCTGGTACCGTTGCCCTTGTAGAACCATTCCGGTTGAACGCCGGTCTCCCCGGCTTTCGGCTTGCCGCCTTCGAGGCCCATGCGGAACATCTTCATCGAGTCCGTCAGGGTTTCCTCGGCCGCCTCGCTCGCCTTCTTGTGCATGGCGTCGCGGGTAGCGGCCGAGCCAAGATGGGTGAGCCCCGTGCCCGTCAGGTGCAGGTGCGCCGGATCCGGATGGGTGATCGGCGGCAGGAAACGTCCCTCCGCATAGGCCTTGTCGAGGTCGACGGCCGCGCCGAGCCCCTTGGCCTCGATCGTCTGCTTCAGGCTGCGCCCGGCATCGGCCGCTTCCATCGCCAGCGCATAGACGCTCGCTGCACCCTTCACCGCATGCGCGGTTTCGCCCGGCTGCCGCACCGCAACCGTTATCGATCCGTCTTCGTTCCTGATCTGCGAAATCAGCACGATGCTATCCTTCCTATCGTCTTGGGTCGCTGTGTTCGCCTCTTCAAGGCAAAAGCGTCCCCGTGGGTGGCTTTCGCCACCCAATTCCGGCGGGTCAATCCGCCGATCCTGGCAACCGTGGCTGCCGGTGAATGTTACTGGTTCGCTCCGGGTCTTATGGCTTTCCGCTCAACCCTTGTTCTTGTTGTAGACATCGAAGAACACGGCAGCGAGCAACACGAGGCCCTTGATCAGCTGCTGGTAATCGATGCCGATGCCCATGATCGACATGCCGTTGTTCATGACGCCCATGATGAAGGCGCCGATGACAGCTCCGATGATCTTACCGACGCCGCCGGACGCCGAGGCGCCGCCGATGAAGCAGGCCGCGATCACATCGAGCTCGAACCCGACGCCGGCCTTCGGCGTTGCCGAATTGAGGCGGGCGGTGATGATCATGCCGGCAAGGGCGGCAAGAACGCCCATGTTGACGAAGGTGTAGAAGGTCAGCCGTTCGGTGTTGATGCCCGAAAGCTTGGTCGCCTTGACGTTGCCGCCCATCGCATAGATGCGACGGCCGATCGTCGAGCGGGTGGTGACGAAGGTGTAGAGCGCGATCAGCACGGCCATGGCAATCAGCACGTTCGGAAGGCCGCGATAGGTCGCAAGCTGGAAGCCGATGAACAGCGCCACGGCGGCAATGACCGCCATCTGCACCGCGAAGAACACGAAGGGCTCGTTCTCGGTGCCGTGCTGCTCGTTGATCTTGCGGTCGCGAATCCCCGCATAGATCGCGTAGCCGACGAGCGCGATGACCGCGACGAGCGCCACCATGTTCTGGATGGTCTCGGGCGCCGGGTTGAGGAAATAGAGGAAGTCCGGAACGAAGCCCGTCGACAGCAGCTGGAACTCCTTCGGGAACGGGCCGATCGGACGGCCGCCGAGCACCACATAGGTGAGCCCGCGGAAGACCAGCATGCCGGCCAGCGTCACGATGAAGGACGGGATCTTCTGGTAGGCGACCCAGTAGCCTTGGGCTGCCCCCATGATGCCGCCGACGATCAGACAGGCGGGGATGACGATAATGGCCGGCAGCCCCCATTTGACCAGCATGATCGCCGAGATCGCACCGATGAAGGCGACGATCGAGCCGACCGAAAGGTCGATATGGCCGGCGACGATGATCAGGAGCATGCCGAGCGCCATGATCACGATGAAGGAATTCTGCAGCACCAGGTTGGTGATGTTGACCGGTCTGAACAGAACGCCGTTGGTGACGAACTGGAAGAACAACATGATCACCACGAGCGCGACGAGCAGGCCGTATTCGCGGATGTTGTTCTTGAGATAATCCCCGATCGAGGGCTTGTTGTTTTGGGTGCTCGTGTCGGCGACCATTAGTGTTTCTCCCCTGAACGCATGATGGCACGCATGATGGATTCCTGGCTCGCTTCCGCCTTCGAAAGCTCGGCGACGATGCGGCCCTCGCTCATGACGTAGATGCGATCGCAGGTTCCAAGCAGCTCCGGCATTTCCGATGATATCATCAGAATGCCTTTACCCTCGGCGGCAAGCTGGTTGATGATGGAGTAGATCTCATACTTCGCGCCGATATCGATGCCGCGTGTCGGTTCGTCGAGGATGAGAACGTCCGGATTGGTGAACAGCCACTTGGACAGCACAACCTTCTGCTGGTTGCCGCCCGAAAGGTTGACCGTTTCCTGATAGATCGAGTGCGAACGGATGCGCAGCTTCGAACGGTAGTCGGAGGCGACCCTCGCCTCCTTGCGGTCGTCGATGACGCCGTTGGCCGCGACCGCCTTCAGGTTGGAGAGCGTCGTGTTCTCCTTGATGTTGTTGATCAACACGAGGCCGAGCTGCTTGCGGTCTTCGGTGACGTAGGCAAGGCCGGCATCGATCGCCCGCGGAATGGTGCTGACATCGACCGGCTTGCCGCGCATCGTCACGTCGCCGGTGATCTTGTGGCCCCAGGATTTGCCGAAGAGGCTCATCGCCGTTTCGGTGCGCCCTGCCCCCATCAGTCCGGCGATACCGACGACCTCGCCGGCGCGCACGGTGAAATTGACATCGTGCAGGAACTGCCGGTCGCGGTGGTGCTGGTGGAAGACATTCCAGTTCTTCACTTCAAGCAGCGTCTCGCCAATCTTTGGCTCGCGCGGCGGATAACGGTCTTCCATGGCCCGGCCGACCATGCCCTTGATGATCCGGTCTTCGCCGATGTCTTCGCTGTGACAGTCGAGCGTCTCGACCGTGCCGCCGTCGCGCAGGATGGTGATCTGGTCGGCGACCTTGCGGATCTCGTTCAGCTTGTGCGAGATGATGATCGAGGTCATGCCCTGGGTGCGGAACTCCATCAGCAGCTTCAAAAGCGCGTCGGAGTCGGTCTCGTTCAGCGAGGCCGTCGGCTCGTCGAGGATCAGGAGGCGCACTTTCTTGGAAAGCGCCTTGGCGATCTCGACCAGTTGCTGCTTGCCGACGCCGATGTCGGTGATCAGCGTTGCCGGGCTTTCGCTCAGGCCCACCTTCTTCAGGAGTTCCTGCGTGCGGGCGAAGGTCTGCGGCCACTGTATCACGCCGTTGGTGGCGATCTCGTTTCCGAGAAAGATGTTTTCGGCGATCGAGAGCAGCGGCACCAGCGCCAGTTCCTGGTGGATGATGATGATGCCCAGGTCTTCGCTGTCGGAGATCGTCGAGAAGCGACGCGCTTCGCCGTCATAGTGGATCTCGCCGTCATAGGTGCCGGCGGGATAGACGCCGCTCAGCACCTTCATCAGCGTCGACTTGCCGGCGCCGTTTTCGCCGACGAGCGCGTGGATTTCGCCTTCGCGGACCTTGAAGCTGACATTGTCCAGCGCCTTGACGCCCGGAAACGTCTTGGTGATGCCCCGCATTTCAAGAATGATATTGTCCATGTTCAGTCATTCCAGCGGCAGTCTGCAAGAGAGTACCGGCTCCGTCATCTGGATAAAAGGGCCCGCGCGGTTGCACAGGCCCCTTCCCGTTCAAAAAGCTCAGTTGTTGATCTGATCTTCGGTGTAGTAGCCCGAGCTGACGAGCACGTCCTTGACGTTGGACTTGTCGACGGCAACCGGCTTCAGCAGGTAGGACGGAACAACCTTGACGCCATTTTCATAGGTCTTGGTGTCGTTCACCTCCGGCTCCTTGCCTTCCATGATCGCGTTGACCATGCCGACCGTTACCTTGGCGAGTTCGCGCGTGTCCTTGAAGATCGACGAGTACTGTTCGCCGGCGAGGATCGACTTGACCGACGGCAGCTCTGCGTCCTGACCGGTGACGACCGGCATTGCCATGTCACCCGAGCCGTAGCCGACGCCCTTCAGCGCGGAGATGATGCCGATCGAAAGACCGTCATAGGGCGACAGCACGCCATCGACCTTGGCGTCGGTGTAGTTCGACGACAGCAGGTTTTCCATGCGGGCCTGGGCAACAGCACCGTCCCAACGCAGCGTACCGACCTGGTCCATGCCCTTCTGGCCGGACTTGACGACGATCTTGCCGCTGTCGATCAGCGGCTGCAGGACCGACATTGCGCCGTCGTAGAAGAAGAAGGCGTTGTTGTCGTCAGGCGAACCGCCGAACAGTTCGATGTTCTTGGGTTCGGTTGCGCCGTCGAGCTTGAGGCCCTGGACCAGCGAGGTTGCCTGCTGCACGCCGACCTGGAAGTTGTCGAAGGTGGCGTAGTAGTCGACATTGCCAGAGTCGCGGATCAGGCGGTCATAGGCGATGACCTTGACGCCGGCGTCGTGGGCCTTCTGCAGGATGTCGGAGAGCGTCGTGCCGTCGATGGCGCCGATGACGAGAACCTTGGCACCCTTGGTCACCATGTTCTCGATCTGGGCGAGCTGGTTCGGGATGTCGTCGTCAGCAAACTGCAGGTCCGGCGTGTAGCCGGCTTCCTTGAACAGCTTCTCCATGGTCTCGCCGTCGGAAATCCAGCGGGTCGATGTCTTCGTCGGCATGGAAATGCCGACCGTGCCCTTGTCCTGCGCAAATACCGGTGCAGCAAAGGACGCGATCGAAATCGCGGCGGCTGCGAGAAGCGAAGTCATCAATTTCATCAGTTCTCTCCCAAAAAAGTTGAAGCCGGCAGGCGAGAGCCTTTCCGTCTATGCGCAGCAATCCGCCGACCGAGATTGTCGTCTCCGGCCACGGATCAAGGTGAAGGAGAGGCCTCCCCGCCTCGCATGCTCCTACATGCGCTGGCACATGAGCAAAAACTGGAATCAAAACATATAACTGTCAAATACAATATGGCTTTGAATGCATATCAAAAATGATATAGCACGTGCAAACAGTGTGATTTTTGAAAATCCTTGAAAACCAATGGGGTTGGATAATGCGCGACCAGAAGCCAAGCACCGCCGGTACGGCCGGAGGGCTTTTCGATTCAGCCCTGTTCCGCTCCGGCCTGAAGATCAGTCACCTCAAGCTGATTCTCGCGATCGACGATCACCGCCGCATCAGCGCCGCCGCCGAGGCCCTCGGCATTTCGCAGCCGGCTGCTTCGCGCATGCTGTCGGAAATCGAGACGATGCTGAAGGCACCGGTCTGCGAGCGTATCGCCCGCGGCGTCGAGCTGACGCCCTACGGCGAGGCGCTGGCGCGACGAGCCCGTACCATTTTCCTCGAGCTTCGCGAGGCATCCCGCGAGATCAACGAGTTGAAGACCGGCAGCGGCGGTTCGGTCTCGCTCGGCTCGGTCACCGGCCCGGCACTCAATCTCGCAGTGCCCGCCATCCGCCAGGTGATGACCGCCTATCCCGGCATCGAGATCAACGTCCAGATCGAAAACAGCAACGTGCTGGCAAGGGAATTGCTCGCAGCAAGGCACGACTTCATCATCGGGCGCATCCCCGACGACCAGCCGCCGCGGCTCTTCAACATGGTGGAGATCGGCTATGAGGAGGTCTGCCTGATCGTGCGCGACGGCCATCCCCTGCTCGACAAACCCTTGGTCGTGGCCGAGGACTTGCCGTCCTACGACTGGGTGTTCCAGCCGCCGGGCACGCTTCTGCGGCGCGCGGTCGAGGACAGTTTCGTGGCGGCCGGCGTGAGACTGCCGGCAACCGTGATCAACACCTCTTCGATCATCCTGACGCTATCGATCGTGCGCAACACCAATGCGATCGCGCCGGTCGCGCTCGACGTCGCCAACCTGATTGCCGGCAACGGTACGCCGGCGGGCGAAATCCGCATCCTGAAGACCGAGATTCCAATCCGCATCAAGCCCTATGGGCTGATCACTGCCGAAGGCCGCGCGCTGCCGCCGAGCGCCAAGCTGCTCTACGACCTGATCCTGAAACAGGGGCGCGCGTGATCAGCGCGGCACGATCTGCCCGGCATGATCAATCTGATCAGCCCGGCACGATCATTCTGATCAGCCCGGGATAATCTCCGTCTGCCATGGTGCGCCTCCGTTGGAGGCATCATGTTTGGAATGTCAGTCTTTCAGTCGGTGCTTGAGCGGCTGAAATCGGAAGACGAAATCGAAGAACCGGCACCTGCCAAAGCGATGCCCGTCGCCGCGCCCTATCCCCCGGCGTTCGACAGCGCCTTTGCCGCCGAAAGCATCGGCCTGGCTTCTTTCGGCACGGTCGAGCGCGCCTATCTCGATGCAGCCTTCGTGGAGCCACCTCCGCCGCCGGTCATGCCCGACTATCTCAACCGTACGAGCCTCGCCGACGTGGCCGAGGAACTGGCCCTTGTCGACAGCGAAACACAAATGACGCTTGCGGCAAAGCGCCGGGCCTTCGCGGCCCTGAACCATCCGGACCGTCTGCCGGCCGCGTTTCGCGCCAACGCCACCGTGCGCATGAAACTCGCCAACATGCTGATTGACGAAGCCGCAAAGCAGATGCGCGCCATCACCCCGGCGCCGTGAACCTCAGCCAGCGTCGCTCCCGTCGCCCTTGCCTTGCCCCTCGTCCCCAGCTTTCTCGACGCCCTTCTCGCTCGGCTTGTAGAAAACCAAGAGAGCCGCCGAGGCATAGGCGGTGACCGCGAGGAAAATCATCCCCCACATCGTTTGCTCGCCCAGGAATTCGACCACTGTCCAGACGCCGCAGAAGCCCACGATCAGCAGACGGATCCACAGTGGGCGGTAGAAGGGATGGTCCGGATCGATGAATTTGAGCATTCTGTCCTCTGGTGGCCTTGTCGCGTGCGTCCCATTTAGGGGAAATTCGTCGCGGACGGCAAGGCCATGGCCTCCGACTCCCCTTGACGGACGCAATGAAAATGGAATAAAAATTCCGAAATAATCTACATCGGCGACTTCATTCCAAATAAGAAGCGGCCGAGTAGAAACGGAGGTATCATGGGAGAGGTGCTGAGCGCAGCGTTCCAACGCGCGGTCTTTCGTGGCAATTCTCCAAACCATTCGCGGAAGCAGCGTTCCGCGGCGCCTTTGCGCGATGAGCGCTTATCATCACGCCCCTTCCCGGTCGCGAACCGGAATTCGAGAGAAACAGAGATGACAGTCAGATTTGGTCTTCTGGGCGCCGGCCGCATCGGCAAGGTTCATGCGAAAGCCGTCAGCGGCAATCCCGACGCTGTGCTTGTTGCCGTCGCCGATGCCTTCCCCGCCGCCGCCGATGCCATCGCCAAGCAGTATGGCTGCGAGGTCCGCACCATCGAAGCGATCGAAGCGGCGAAGGACATCGACGCCGTCGTCATCTGCACGCCGACCGATACCCATGCCGACCTGATCGAACGCTTCGCCCGCGCCGGCAAGGCGATCTTCTGCGAGAAGCCCGTCGATCTCGACGCCGAGCGCGTGAAGGCCTGCCTCAAGGTCGTGAGCGAGACCAAGGCCAAGCTGATGGTCGGCTTCAACCGCCGCTTCGACCCGCATTTCATGGCCGTGAAGAAGGCGATCGACGCCGGCAAGATCGGCGATGTCGAAATGGTGACGATCACCTCGCGCGATCCGGGCGCCCCGCCGGTCGACTATATCAAGCGTTCGGGCGGCATCTTCCGCGACATGACCATCCATGACTTCGACATGGCCCGTTTCCTGCTTGGCGAAGAGCCGGTCTCGGTGACGGCAACCGCTGCCGTTCTCGTCGACAAGGCGATCGGCGAAGCCGGCGACTACGACAGCGTTTCGGTCATCCTGCAGACGGCGTCCGGCAAGCAGGCGATCATCTCCAACTCCCGTCGCGCCACCTACGGCTACGACCAGCGCATCGAAGTCCACGGCTCGAAGGGCGTGGCTTCCGCCGAGAACCAGCGCCCGGTCTCGATCGAGATCGCCAATGGCGACGGCTACACCCGCCCGCCGCTGCACGATTTCTTCATGACCCGCTATACCGAAGCCTATGCCAACGAGATCGAGAGCTTCATCGCCGCGATCGAAAAGGGTGCGGAAATCACGCCGTCCGGCAAGGATGGTCTCGCGGCTCTCGCGCTTGCCGATGCGGCTGTAAAGTCCGTCGTCGAAAAGCGCCAGATCAGCGTCGCCTGAGCCTTCGACCGACGACCGATCAAGGAGAAAGGCCGGGCGCCATATGCCCGGCCTTTTTCGTATCCGCACTGCCCGGCCGCGGCCGTTTCAACCGTCGGCGCGCGCCGGCACCTTCTCCCGGCGCGCGGTTTCCTGGCCGGTGCTGGGCGCGGCACCCGGCCGACCGGAGAGAAAGCCCTGAATCTGCAGGCAGCCCTCCTCCGCGAGGATCTGTCTTTGCCGTTCGGTTTCGACGCCCTCGGTCACGACCGCGAGCCTAAGGCTGTGGCCAAGCGCGATGATCGCCCGGACGATCGCCTGCGCCGAAGGATCCTTTTCCAGCGCCGCGGTGAAGCTGCAGTCGATCTTCAGCTTGTCGAAGGGGAACGTCTGAAGGTTGCTCAGCGACGAATGGCCGGTGCCGAAATCGTCCATGACGATCCGCACACCAAGGACCCGTAGCCGCACCAGCACTGCCAGCACGTCCTCGCGATTGTGCATCAGCGCCGCCTCGGTGATCTCAAGTTCGAGCCGCCAGGGATTAAGTCCGGTGCGGCGCAGGATGTTCGCAACCTGGTCGAAGAGGTTGGGCAAAAGGAACTGGACCGGCGAAATGTTGACGGAAATCGGCAGGGGCTCGTTCCACTTCGCCGCTTCCGTGCAGGCCTGCTCCAGCACCCATTCGCCGATCTGGATGATCGAGCCACTCTCCTCGGCAATCGGGATAAAGACATCCGGGCCGATCAACCCGCGCTGCGGATGCTCCCAGCGCAGCAGCGCTTCGTAGCCGATGATCCGGTCGCTCTGGACTTCGACCAGTGGCTGGTATTCGAGGAAGAATTGTCGGCGGAGCACCGCATGGCGCAGGTCGTTTTCGATCTGGCGGCGGGTGCGTACCGCCTCGTCCATCTCCCGGTCGAAAAAGCAGGCGATGCCCTTGCCGCTCTGCTTGGCGCGGTAGAGCGCCGTGTCGGCATTGTTGCGCAACTGATCCGCCGTCTGCCCGTCTGCCGGAAAGATCGCAGCCCCGATACTGACGCCGACGGCGGTCGGATCACGATTGGTGTCCATCTCGGCAGCAAACAGCGCCAGGATCCGGTCCGTCAACTGCCGCGCCGCCTCCGGCTCCCTGCCGCCCACCTGGATGATCGCGAACTCGTCGCCGCCGAGCCGGGCGATCGTATCCTGCTCGCCGACGGCTGCGCGCAGGATATCGGCGACCTTCATCAGGATGCGGTCGCCCTCGCCATGGCCGAAGATATCGTTGACCGCCTTGAAGCGGTCGAGGTCGAGGCAGAGGATCGCCAGTTCCTCGTTTCTCGCAGCACCCGCCGCCAGCGTCTGGCCCAGCCTGCGGTCGAAGAAGGCGCGGTTCGGCAGGTTCGTCAGCGCGTCATGATGGGCGAGATGTTCGATCGTGCGCTCGGCTTCCTTACGCGCCCGCAGGTCACGCACGAAGATCACGTCACATTCCCGGCCGCGATACTCGATCGTCCGGCACATGAACTCCACGGGAATGGTGCGCCCTTCTGCGTTCAAGAGGTCGATTTCGCCCGGACCGTCGCCGTGTCTGTGGGCGTCCAACCCCTCCTCGCCGAAGACGAAGATGTCTGCCGGGTGCCGTCCGGAAAGCTCCGAAAGCTTGCGACCTGTCAGGCCCGCGAAGCGTTCGTTGGCGTCCACGATTACGCCGTCGAAGACGATCGCCATACCTTCGAGCGATGCATTGGCGAGTCCGCGCAGATCTGTCAGATGCCGGTCGAGGAAGAGCGCGCCGAAGGCGAGCACGATCAATGTGGTCGAAGCGGCAATGACGCCTCCTGCAAGCCAGGCGGGATGGATGGTATCGGCAACGGCGACATTGGCCTCGGGCACCAGCGTGATGCCGCTCATCGAGATGAAGTGCAGCGCGCAGATGCCGACGACCAGCAGGAGCGACGCGACGACCAGGCGCCGCACGCCGCGCAAGAGCTGAAAGGCGTAGAGCGCGGCACCGGCCAGCACCGTCCCGGCGAGTACGGCGGAGACGGTGGATTGGGGATCGTAGGCAATATGTCCCTGGATCTCGATTGCCCGCATGCCGGTAAAGTGCATCGCCGCAATGCCGGCGCCGAGCAGCAGGCCACCGCAGGTCATCGAGAGATGCGAGCGCCCGCCAAGACCGATCGCAAAGGCCATCCAGGACGCTGCGATCGCCACGGCCACCGACAGGACCGTGCCCCACGCGCCATAGGCAACCGGAACGCCGCCGTCATAGGCCAGCATGGCGATGAAATGGGTGGACCAGACGCCGATCCCGCAGGCAAACCCGCTGGCCGCGATCCACAGACCGCGCTGGCCGCCTTCGCTTCGCTGCGCCCGCAACAGGAGCAGCATCGTGGCGACGCTGCCTGCCAGGCAGACGATCGCGGCACCCAGGATGAGGCGCCAGTCATGATCGTCGCGTATGCATGCAATCACTGAAAACATAATCGTCTCCCGCGTCAGGGTCACCTTGACAAGGAGTCGCTAAATAACTGTAAATTGCATTAGCCGAACTGTTCGCCTTCGGCACAACCCCAAAAATGGTTGCGCCGAAAATTCACCTCACCCCGGCACCGCGGATGCGCCGACGCTGGCGATATCGCCGTCGATAACGCCGAGAGCCCGCGCCAGGTGCCCCTCGAAAACCAGACGCTGTTCGTCGGCAACGATCGCGATTTCCGGCGGCCCCTGAAGACGAACCTGCATCGATTGGGCAAGCCCCTCCTCGATCCCGGGCAGCATCAGATCGAAGTACCGGATGCCCGGGCCGGTGACATGGACAGGCATGCGCTCGTAAAGGCTCAACATGCGCGAGATGCCGTTGCCGAGCGCGATGCCGGCCTGGCGAAAGGCATAGCCCGCCATGCGGTGGCCCTGCCGCGCGCTGGCGGCGATCTTATCAAGCTCCGCCACCGGAACGAACTTGGCGGGGATCGTATCCGCCGGCACTTCGAAGGCGGCGCGCAAAATGCCATAGAAGCCGGCCGCCGCCTCGATGCAGCCATAGGCGCCGCAGCGGCAAAGGCCCGCCGAAGGCGTGTGCAGCATGTGGCCGAAGTTCGGGGCGCTGACGTCCATCTCGCCGCTCTGGCTCTTGCGCGCGACACCCAGGCCGATGCTGTGACCGAGCGAGATCGCCGCAAGCGCCCTGAACCCGCTCTCCGGCTTGCGCTCGGCCTGCGTGGCGAGCGCCTGCGCGACAAGCAATGTTTCATTGCTGAGCATGACTTTCACGCGCCATTGCGGCGCAAGCAGCGCAGCGAAGTCCAGTTCCTCCCGACCGAACACCGGCGACCACAAAAGCCGCGCAGAGGTGCCGTCGACCAGGCCCTTGCTGCTGATCGAAACGGCGAGCACCCGGTCCCGCTCCAGTCGCGACCGCTGCAACAGCCGCTCGAGCGCGTCGACGAAGGCACGGGCGAAAGGGGCCGTGCCCCGCTCGTCGTGATTCCGCGCCTCGTCGAACCGGTCGAGAAGCGTGCCGCCATAGTCGACCAGCGAATATTGCACGACGTCGGACGAGATTCGGACGACGATCAGATGGCCATGGTCCCGGCGCGGCGTAAAAAGAACGCGCGGCCGCCCTCGACCGCCCTGTACATGCTGTTCGGCCTTGGCGAGCGCGCCTGCCTTTTCCAGTTCCGCCGTGATCGCCGAAACCGTCGCGGAGGCAAGCCCCGTCTCGGCAGAGATTTCCGTGTGTGAGAGATTGCCGGCGCGCCTGAGCGCCGCAAGGACCAGCGCGCTGTTTTGCTGACGCACGAGCTCAGTGCTGGACTTGGTCAGCATGAGACGTCCCTGTCAGTGGCGGATCCTTCGAACACATGCCCCTCCCAAAGCATCTGTTGAACGGCAAGACAAGGCGCCGGACGCCTTGTCGACAGCCTTGTGGCATCGATTTTCTCGACAGTCGAGAAACGACGGGCGCGACGGTTGATCAAGGCCTCTGTTGACGCAGCAACCATCGCGTTTCCGGCCGTGTTGACAGCTTTAGAAATCCATGACATTCATTTTCTCGACTGTCGAGAAAATAATTCCGCACAATGGAGCGGCGCGATCTACGACAGCGTTCCAAGGCTGGCGGAGGATTGTGCGGGAGGTTCGCACGCTCGGCCGGCCGTCACTCGGGAGGATGAAATGAAATCCGTTTTGAAGCTGATGGCAGGCGTTGCCGTCATCGTTTCCCTGCATTCCGTTGCCCAGGCAAAGGACCTGGTCGTCGGCGTATCCTGGTCGAACTTCCAGGAAGAGCGCTGGAAAACCGACGAAGCCGCCATGAAGGCCGCACTCGAAGCCTCCGGCGACAAGTACATCTCCGCTGACGCCCAGTCGTCGCCAGCCAAGCAACTGACCGACATCGAATCGCTGATCGCCCAGGGCGCCAATGCGCTGATCGTCCTTGCCCAGGACAGCGACGCCATCGGCCCGGCGATCGAGAAGGCCACTGCCGAAGGCATTCCGGTCGTCGGCTACGACCGCCTGATCGAAAACCCGGCCGCCTTCTACATCACCTTCGACAACAAGGAAGTCGGCCGCATGCAGGCCCGCGAAGTGTTCAAGCTGAAGCCGGAAGGCAACTACGTCTTCATCAAGGGCTCGTCCGCCGACCCGAACGCCGACTTCCTCTTCTCCGGACAGATGGAAGTGCTGAAGGAAGCCGTCGACGCCGGCAAGATCAAGAATGTCGGCGAAGCCTATACCGACGGCTGGAAGCCGGAGAACGCCCAGAAGAACATGGAGCAGTTCCTGACCGCCAATGACAACAAGGTCGATGCGGTCGTCGCCTCCAACGACGGCACCGCCGGCGGCGCGGTCGCGGCGCTGGACGCGCAGGGCCTCGCCGGCTCCGTCCCGGTTTCGGGCCAGGATGCCGACAAGGCGGCACTGAACCGCGTCGCCCTCGGCACGCAGACCGTCTCGGTCTGGAAGGACTCACGTGAGCTCGGCAAGCGCGCAGCCGAAGTGGCCGTCGAACTTGCCGGCGGCAAGAAGATGGAAGAAGTCGCTGGCGTCACGACCTTCAACGGCGGACCGAAGGGCGTGGCCATGCAGTCGGTCTTCCTCGCACCGCTGCCGATCACCAAGGACAACCTGAACGTCGTCATCGACGCGGGCTGGATCTCCAAGGCGGAAGCCTGCCAGGGCGTCAAGGGCGACGTCGCGGCCTGCAAGTAAGCCGCACCAGCAGAATTGAGCGCTGACTGAAAAGAGCGCCGCAACGCAACCCGTTGCGGCGCTTGCGCAAGGTGCGGGCGCGGCGGACAATGCCGCTACCGCGACCGGCGCAGATCAGGGAACCGCTCGCTTTCTGCCGTCGCTCCGGACCTGTCGCGTCGATCTCGGCTCTTGGTGCCACGGACGCGATGACATCAACAACATAAGTGGGGGAAGGCACGTCCATGGCCGACATCACACAAGGCAACACAAAGGGCGCACAGACAAACCGCGCCCGTACAGCGGACGAGAACCCGATAAAGCGCTTCTTCCGCGCCACCGAAATCGACACCCGACTGCTCGGCATGGTCGGCGCGCTCGTCATCATCTGGGTTGGCTTTCAGATCATGACCGGCGGCCTGTTCCTGACGCCGCGCAACCTGTGGAACCTGACGGTCCAGACCTCTTCCGTCGCCGTGATGGCGACCGGCATGGTGCTGATCATCGTCACCCGCAACATCGACCTTTCCGTCGGCTCCGTGCTCGGTTTCTGCGGCATGGTCATGGGCGTCATGCAGGCGAAATTCCTGCCGCAATATCTCGGCCTCGAACATCCGGCGATCTGGATCATCACGCTCGCAACCGGCATTGCCGTGGGCGCCGCCATCGGCGCGCTGCAGGGTTCCATCGTCGCCTTCCTCAACGTGCCCGCCTTCATCGTCACGCTCGGCGGCCTGCTCGTTTGGCGCGGCGCCACCTGGTTCGTCACCAGCGGCCAGACGGTCGCGCCGATGAACGCCACCTTCCGCCTCATGGGCGGCGGCACCGAAGGCTCGATCGGCGCAACCGCAAGCTGGATCGTCGGCATCCTCGCCTGCATCGCCATCGTCGCCGCCATCCTCAATTCGCGCAAGCAGCGCAAGCGCTTCCGCTTCCCGCTGCGCCCGATCTGGGCGGAGTATTTCCTGGCGATCCTCGGCTGCGTCCTGGTTCTCGGCGCAATCGCTGTTGCCAACAGCTACTATTGGCCGACCAACATCGCCCGCAAATACGCCGACGCCAACGGCATCGCCTGGCCTGACGGCGGACTGCAGATCTCGCACGGCATCGCCATTCCGGTGCTGGTCGCGATCGTCGTCGGCATCGCGATGACCTTCATCGCCACGCGTCTGCGCTTCGGCCGCTATGTCTTCGCGCTCGGCGGCAACCCGGAAGCAGCCGAGCTTGCCGGCATCAAGACGCGTTGGGTCACCGTCAAGATCTTCACGCTGATGGGCATTCTCTGCGCCATCGCCGCGGCGATCTCGACCGCCCGCCTCAATGCGGCGACCAATGCGCAGGGCGAACTCGACGAGCTCTACACGATCGCTGCGGCCGTCATCGGCGGCACCTCGCTTGCCGGCGGCGTCGGCACGATTGCCGGCGCCATGATCGGCGCGCTCGTCATGCAATCACTACAGTCGGGCATGGTGCTCTTGGGGATCGACAGTCCGTTCCAGCGCATCGTCGTCGGCGTGGTTCTCGTCGTTGCCGTCTTGCTCGACACCATCTACCGCGCCCGCGCCAAGTAAGGGGTACGATCCATGAAAGACCAACGCACTCCGCTTGTGGAAATGAAGAACATTTCCATCTCCTTCGGCGGCATCCACGCGGTCGACAACGCCTCCGTCGATCTCTACCCGGGTGAGGTCGTGGCCCTGCTCGGCCACAACGGCGCCGGCAAGTCGACGCTGATCAAGATCCTCTCCGGCGCCTACAAGCGCGATGCCGGCGAGATCCTGATCAACGGCGAGCCCGCCGACATCAACAACCCGCGCGACGCCAAGAAATACGGCATCGAGACGATCTACCAGACGCTCGCCGTCGCCGACAATGTCGATGCCGCCGCCAATCTCTACCTCGGCCGCGAGCTCCGGACCCCCTGGGGCACGCTCGACGACGTGGCGATGGAGGCGAAAGCCCGCGAGGTCATGGGACGCCTCAACCCCAACTTCCAGCGCTTCAAGGAGCCGGTGAAGGCGCTTTCCGGCGGCCAGCGGCAGTCGGTGGCGATCGCACGCGCGATCCTGTTCGATGCCCGCATCCTGATCATGGACGAGCCGACGGCAGCCCTCGGGCCGCAGGAGACCGCCCAGGTCGGCGACCTCATCAAGCAGCTGAAGCGCGAGGGCATCGGCATCTTCCTGATCAGCCACGACATCCACGACGTCTTCGACCTTGCCGACCGCGTCTCGGTGATGAAGAACGGCCAGGTCGTAGGCCAGGCCCGCACCGAGGACGTCACCAA
This sequence comes from Ensifer adhaerens, assembly GCF_002007205.1. GTDB lineage: Bacteria > Pseudomonadota > Alphaproteobacteria > Rhizobiales > Rhizobiaceae > Ensifer > Ensifer adhaerens_D. The sequence continues at coordinate 66,319 of NZ_LAZS01000004.1, read as the reverse complement.
GGATGAGGTGCTCGGCATGATCATCATGGGCAAGGTACCGCCCAAGGCGATCCCCGGCCCCGGCGCCATGCAGGTGGCGTGAACGACGCGCTCGAATTCATCGGGCAAGCCGGTCAACACAACGATGCCGCATCCCACGGGGTGCGGCATTGCTATTTGCCTGTTTCCGCCCGCCTTGCCGGTCCCGCCGGTTGCGTCACCGGCCCCTCCCCTGCCCGTGGGCTGCGGAAGATCAGCGCCCGGCTCACGGCATAGTTTACCGAAAAGACGAGCAGCAGCGACAGGCACTGGGCGACCACGTAGTGCACGACCCCCGCAAGCAGGCTGAAGGCAAGCGCGTTTATCCCTGCCCCGAGCGTCGACACCGCCACGAACTTCGGCAACGCCAGCCGGTGCGGCTCGCGCGAACGGAACGTATAGCGCCGCTGCAGGAAATAGTTGACGACGACGGCCAGATAGAAGGCGATGGTGGACGCGAGGATGCCGCTCAAGCCGCCCACCTCCACGAGCAGCGCAAGCGTCGCTACCTGCAGGCTCGCCGCCAGGCTGCCGAAGGCGAAGTAGCGAAAAAAGCTCATGTCGCGAAGTCGCTTCATCGCATGCCTCTCTCGTCCTGACACTGCCGCGAAGGCCGCGGCTCCCGCGCCCTCTCCTGCCGAAACAAGGTTTTTGTAGCTTTTGCTTATAAAGCCAGATAAAAATACTTCTCGTAAAGAGCAGGCAGTCTCATTCATCACGACAGCGTCGGGCTCCCCAGCGGAGCTGGTTTGATAGTGGGCTCGGGTCATGTCGCAGCTGTTTGAACAGGCCATACTGGCGCTCGGCGAAACCATTGCCCATGAACGACGCTCGGCCGACGACAGCCGGCCCCTATTGGGTGTCAATGCCGCAGAGTTTCTCCTGCGCGTACACCGCCAGATGCCGGACTATTTGCGTCCGCCCTTTCATATCCTCGTTCTTCTCTTCGATGCCTGGCCTCTGCTGCGCAGCGGCAAATTCTTTCATCAGCTTTCGCTCGACAACCGGCTGACCGAACTCGACAAATGGCGGCAATCCCGCCTCGAATTCCGCCGGCGCTTCGTCGAGTTCCACATGTCATTGGCATTATTCTGTATTTACTCAGACCTTTACGGCCAGGACTATCGGCATGAATCTACAACCGGAGCACCGGCCAGCCCCTGAGAGGCTTGCCCCCGACATCATCGTGATCGGCTCCGGCCCTGGCGGTGCGGTGACCGCCACCCGATGCGCGGAAGCGGGCAAATCCGTGCTGATGATCGAGGAAGGCCCTGACCTGGCGCTAGAGTCTGCGCCGCATTTCTCACGCGAGGAAATACTGCAGAAATACCGCAACGCCGGCGTGAACATCGGCTTCGGCAGCACGAAGATCGCCTATGTCGAGGGGTGCTGCGTCGGCGGCGGCAGCGAGATCAACCGGGGCCTCTACCATCGTACGTCGCAGTCGGTGCTCGACGGTTGGAGCCGGGACTACCGGGTCGACGCGCTGATGCTTGAGGACCTCGTCCCGCATTTCGACGCCTGCGAGGCGGTGGCGCGGGTCGAATACCTGCCCGGCCCGGCACCGCAGCTGTCGACGCGGCTCGATGAGGGTGCACGGCGGCTCGGCTGGTCGTCCCTCGAAGTGCCGCGCCTCTATGCCTACGCGGCCACGGCCTCCGGCGGCGGCGCCCCCGGCCGGAAGCAATCCATGTCGGCAACCTTCGTGCCGCGCTTCCTGGACGCCGGCGGCCTGTTGATGGCCGATACCTGCGCCACCAGGCTCACCCATTCGAACGGACAATGGACAGTCCATGCGCGCAGCAAGGGTCCGACGGGCGTGCGCCAGATCGAGCTCAGAGCAAGGACGGTCTTTATCGCCGGCGGCGCGGTTCAGACCCCGTGGCTGCTCAGGCGGTCCGGAATCACGCGCCATGTCGGCGACAGCCTGCGCTTCCATCCGATGCTGAAAGTGGTGGCGCTCTTCCCCGACGAACTCAACACGCCCGGCGAGCTCGAGCCCGTCCACCAGATCAAGGAATTCGACCCGCGTTTCAGCATGGGCTGTTCGATGAGCAAGCGGCCGGCACTGGCGCTCGCCATGGCGGCCCATCCCGAGATGATCGATGCGGTCGACCGGGACTGGCGGCGCATGGCGATCTACTATGTGCAGAGCACCGGCGGATCGGGCAAGGTGAGATCGCTCCCGGGCTTCCGCGATCCGTTGGTGCGTGTCGGGCTTCATCCGTCGGACCTGAAGGAACTTGCCGTCGGCCTCGCCCGCCTTGCGGAAGTTCTCTTTGCCGCCGGCGCGCTCGCGGTCTATCCGAGCATTCCAGGCTACCCGGTGTTGAAATCGCTGGCCGACATCGCCAGGCTTCCCGAAACGCTCCCCCCCAAGCAGGCGAACGCCACGGCGCTTCACCTCTTCTCCTCCTGCCCGATGGGCGAGGATACCGAAAAATGCGCGGCGAACTCCTTTGGCCGCGTACATGGCGCCAGCAACCTCTACCTTGCCGATGCTTCGCTTCTCTGCGGCCCGACGGTCGTCAATCCGCAAGGCACGGTGATGGCCGTCGCGCATCGCAACATCACACGCGCGCTCGAGGATCGAGCGATCTGATCGAAAAATCCCCGACAAAGGGGCTGGAGGGACATATGCGGCATCTCATCACCGGCGGATCGGGTTTCATCGGCAACCTCGCGGCGCGACGGCTACGCGAACAGGGCGACGAGGTGCGTGTGCTCGACCTCTGGGAGGATCGCTCCCGGCCGGCGAACATCGAGTTCGTCAACTGCTCCGTGCTCGATCGCGACGGTGTGCGCGCCGCGATGCGCGACGTCGACGTCGTGCACCACAATGCGGCGCTGGTGGCGCAGACGGATGCCGGCCGCGATTACTGGAACGTCAATGTCGAGGGAACACGCATCGTCTGCGAGGAGGCGGCCAAGGCGGGCGTCCGGTCGCTGATCCATGTCAGCTCGACCGCCGCCTATGGCATCCCGCCTTCGGGCCCGATCACGGCCACGACCCCGCTTCGTCCCGTGGAGCCCTACGGCAAATCCAAGCGCGCCGGCGAAGAAGTAGCAGAGGCAATCTGCGCCGCTGCCGATATGACCCTGATCACCATCCGACCGCGCGCGACGCTGGGGGGCGGCCGGCTCGGCATCTTCCAGATCCTCTTCGAATGGATCAGTGAAAACCGCGCCGTCTATGTCATCGGGCCCGGCAACATCAAGTTCCAGTTCGTCCATGCCCACGATCTCATGGATTTCTACATGCTGGCGCTGAATGCCGGCAGGAGCGGCACCTACAATGTCGGAACGGATCGCTTCGGCACGCTGCGCCATGACCTGGAGGCGCTGATCCGCTACGCCGGCAGCACATCGAAAGTCAAAAGCCTGCCGACCGCCGCCACCATCAACACGCTCCGGGCGCTGCATTGGCTGCGGATCTCGCCGCTGGTTCCCTGGCACTACCTGACCTACCACAAGGAATGCTACTTCGACGTCGAGCCGCTGCTCGCCATGGGATGGCGCCCGAAATACTCGAACGAAGCCATGCTGCAGGAGAGCTACGACTGGTATCGGCAAAGCGCGAAGGTCGCGGCTGCCGTCGCTGCGAAAAGCCCGCACCGCACCCCGATCAAGCAGGGCGCGCTCTGGCTGCTCAAGATGATATCGTGACCGATCGGACCGAGACCGGCGCACCGGTCCACCCCGGCTGATTGGTCACCGGGCGGAAGATTTCGTCCTCATAGCTGCGGAACGTATCGACGCCCGCTATCGGCCTGGCGCTGCGGATCAGGGCCTGCATGCCGTGGCTCTGCGCCACCGCCCAGTCACGCTCCACCCGGTCGCCGATCATGATCGCCTGCTCCGCCGGAACCTGCGCACGATCGAGCACATGCGCGAGACCGGCGGGATGGGGCTTCAGGACACCGACTTCGGGATCCATGGAGGAGACGACGATATCGGCGCTAAGGCCAAGCGCTTTCAGTTTCTCCGACGCCGGATAGTCGGACAGAACGGCGAGCGTCTTTCCCTGTGTGACAAGCCCGGCAAACACCCGCTCGACACCGCGGCACCGGCAACCTGGAAGGAGATCGAGCGGACGGCGCTCGATCCATTCCTCGACTGTTTTTTTAACGGTTTCCGGCGAATGCCCGCAGCGCTCGGCGGTCAGTTCGTATTGCCGTTCGGCCACGTCCGTCGCCAGCGCGTCGCCAAGCTGTTCCCGGCAATCGCGAAAGGCCCGCAGGATGTAAAGGGTGGCGAGGCTGCGCGTGCGGGCTGCATCCGCAAGTAGCCGAAGCAGCATCCGGGCCCGAACCCGCCGCTGGTCGTAGAGCGTGCCGTCGAGATCGAACACCACGAGGCGCACCCGATCCCAATGCACGGGTCCATTTTGCAAGGGTCCGTTTGGCAGCGTCGCACCGGTCATCGCAGCGACGATATCGGTACGAGGAACGAGGCGGCCATGAAGTCCAGCGTCGGCACGTTGACGAAGCTCGCGAACAGAAAGACGACGACGGTCAAGGTGAGCATGACGTCGAGCCGGCGCGAATGAAACAGCCTCTCTGGCCGTTGCACCACCGATCCGGGGCGCGTGGCGAGCCACAGATAGACGGCAAAAAGCCCGCTGATGAACGGAAAGACGAGGATGTATTCCACCCGGTATTTCACCAGGAAGACGCCGAGCAGGAAGGCCGTCATCATCGCGTAGACGAAGCAGGAAACCGTGAGGCTTTCCTCCGTGTAGTATTCGAACGACCGGCGATATCTCTTCAGGACGGCGACGCCCGCGTGGGAGGCTATGTCGCGGTACTCGCCGAGCCGCTTGGCCGCCATCAGGAAGGCGCCGGCCATCCAGTAGGCCGCAAGCACGCTTATGGGCGGCAAGGTCACCTGGTCCACGATCGCCCAGCCGAGAAGGAAGCGGATCGGGTTGTTGAGGCACTCCGTCAGCACATCGAGATAGGGCTTGTCCTTCGCCCGGATCGGCTCGACGTTGTAGATGATGCCGGATAGCAGGAAGAGCAGCGACGTGGCGAAGAACAGCTTGCCGATCACCGATGCGAGCAGCAGCCCGATGGCGGCAAGCGCCAGATATTCGCCATAGACGATGCGCGGCTGCATTTCGACGACGACGGCGCGGCGCTTCGACTTGGTCGGATGCGCCGCATCCCGCTCGCGATCCAGCCACTCGTTGATGACGTAGTTGGCCGATGCGATGCACACCGCGCTCAAAAGGCCAACCGGAATATTGATGGCCAGCGTGGCGAAATCCGGTGTGGTGAGAGCGCAGGCGAGGATCAGCCCCGGGAGAATGAAGACGTGTTTGGTAATGTGGTCGAACCGGGCAAGCGAAAGGTAGTCGCCCGCGCGCCCCTGCGGCTGAGGCCCTAGCGCCTCGATGCTGGTCGTATCCTCCTGGTTTGCGGGCATGTCACCCTCCTTGGTCCCGGTGCCCTATGGCAAGCTGATCGTCTCCGCCTGGTAGATGCGGCCGTCCTTTTCCGAGCGCACGAGCCTGAGCTTGGCGCGTTTGACGAGTTCGTCCTCCGTGACCAGGTAAAACCGCCAGTCTATCGCATCGACGAAGACGACGTAGGCGTCTTTGCGCGCCATATCCTTGCGGAACCGCTCCATCTGCAGCTTGAGCGGGCCGGCCTCGCTTTCAAGTCCCGTGCGCCGTTCATTGTGGGAGGGGATCCAGTCCGTCCACCGGCCCGTGAGAAAGTTGAGCGGATCGCAGGCATTGGTAAAGATGACGGCATCTGGCGGCAGTGCCCGCACGGCGTTGACGATCGGTGACCTCTTCCAGGTGACGCTCTGGAAACCTACGCCTTCACGGTAGGCTTCAGCCGTCTGGTCGGCGCTGCGTAGCCCGTGGAAGGCGAGGAGGCAAAGCGGGATGAGCGCGACCGAACGGCGCGCAGCCGGCGTGACGGCCGCCCGGCTGCAGTAATCCCCGGCAGCGATGATCAGCACGAACACGAGGCTGATGTAGAAGGGAAGCGAATAGCGGGCGTTGAGTTGCAGGTTCGCCTCCACCAGCACGGATAGCACGACGAACTGCAGGTAGAAGAACCCGAACAGGCCGAAGGTCAGCACGACCAGGTCCCGGTCGTCTGGCCGAGGGACAAGCCAGTTCCGCCTCAGCGTCCGAACGACCACCGCCACAGCGAACGCAAGCGCCAGTAGCAGCATCGTCATGCGGATGACCTGTGGCACCTGGCTGGGGAGAAGGAAACTTGCCAGCAACGACAGGCCATCGAGCCAGCGCGCGGCGTCGGCATTGCCGTAAAACCAGAGCGCGCGGCCGACTGCGCGACCGACAAGGATCTTGCTGACGATAACCCAGCTGAGGAAAATGCCGGCGCTGATGGCAAACAACAGGGCAACGTCGACGAGCCGCTGACGAAGCGAGCGGGCCGTGTTGCAGAAGACCGCGATAAAAGCAAAAGCCGCTCCGATCGGCGGGGCCACGAAACGGGCCAGCATCGCAAACCCCACGCAGGCCGACGCGGCAGCCAGCGAACCTCGCCCCTGCCCGCGCATATAGGCCAGGAAGAAGCGGATGGCGAGGAACGTCAACGCCAGGAACAGCGCCTCCGACATCGCGATCGTGCTCACCCAGAGGAATGTCGGGTTGATGATGATGATCAGCGTTCCGACGATCGAAAAGAACGGCTGCCGGGGCAGCGCTATCCTGAACAGCGACAGAATGAGAAAGGTGTTGAGCAGATAGAGCAGGAAGGCGATGCCGAGGGCGGCATGCTCAAGGTCAAGCCCGAAAGCGCCGCCAGCCCCCAGAAGCCACGGATAGAGCGGCGCATCGTAAGGCGTGCTGACGATCTGCATATAGCGCGTCGAATCCGGAAGGATGCCGATTCCGTTCCAGGTATTCAGCACGAAAAGCACGGCTGCCAGTGCGCCAAGCAGCATCATTGCGGGATCGGAGCGCAGCCTCTCCATCGCCGGTTCGCCGGTCGTAAGGTTCCGAATAGCCAAAACCTGCCCCCTCGCCTGATACAGTTACTGGAGCATTGGGCATATATTTATTTTAGCACTATCTTGAGTATGAAACTTATAATGCGACACCCTTCGTCGCAAGAACGTTCGCCTGAGCAATTCTAGCTACGCCAAGCGGGTTAGGCTTCTGGGGAGCATGCGTGGGGCCATCCGGCACGCCGCCTGCCCGAAGCGATGCGCCGCAACCACAACGCAGAACAGGATCGCTGTTTCTATCACAATCTCTTGCGATTGACCATTGAAGCGGCGCGCAAGCTAGGCTAAGAACCGCTCACAGCCTGCTTCGGCGGCCTTGCCGCCAACGGATGCACCCGTAGCTCAGCTGGATAGAGTGTTGGATTCCGATTCCAAAGGTCACAGGTTCGAATCCTGTCGGGTGCGCCATTTCTAGATTTCCTTTCATGAAATCAAGGCTTTAAGACTAGGATTCCACTAACCCATCTGTTGGGTTAGGCAATTTGATGATAAACGATTGCTCTGATTTCGCCATAGCGGCACGGCTCAATCGCTTCATTTCCGCGGCTTTGGTGTACCTCTCGATTTCCTTGATGTCGCGGTGACCTGTGATCGACATGATCTCAAGGGCAGTGCATCCGGATTCCGCTAGACGCCGGCAGGCCGCCTTGCGAAGGCCGTGAGGCGAAGAATTCGACGGCAGGCCGGCCTCATGTGCGGCCTCGCGAATCCAGTTCGTGAACGCCTTCTCCGACCGCGCCTTGCCGTAGACCGTCGAAATGAAGGTCTCTCGGCCTCGTGGCAGGTCGAAGATAAATGCCAGGCCAGTATGGAGCGGGATCGATAGCTCGACGATCTCCTGTGACTTTTTGGTGCTGATTACGAAGGCGTCATCAACGATGTGATCCCAGCCGAGGCGAACCGCATCGGACCTGCGAAGGCCGGTGTGCAGCAGGACTTCCATTGCAATGCGCTCCGGAGTGCCTTCGCCCCACTTCGCACGATAGGCGGCGATGTCCGCTTCTGTCCATGAACGGTAGCCCTTGGACTTAATCCTGATCCGCTTAGCTTCCTTTGCCGGGTTCACCTGGATCAGGTCCACCGACTTGGCGTACTCGAAAACCGAGGATAGCCGCTTCCGCAGGATGTTCGCAGCGGCCGGTGTTTCGGCTTTCGCGTCGATCAGCACGTTGATGTGCTTGGTCTGAAGCCCCGCGATCGGTGCATGACCATGCTCCTTGGCGAAGGCGTCAAGGATGCGCCGATAGACCTGCTTGCTAGAGTCCGCCAATTGCGCGAACTCAGCCGACTTGTAGTAGCCCTGTATCGCTGCGCCCATCGATCCGGCAGCCGGCGGCTTCCCTGCCGATACCGGTTCAGCCGCCTTGGCCTTGTGGTACGCGATCCAGAACTCTTCGGAATACAAAGGGCCAGGCAAAGCCACCTGCGGCTTTCCCGGCTCTCTGTAGTAGATGCGAGTCTTGTCGTGACGGTCCTGATAGACGTTCACGTACTTGGGTTTTCGAAGCCGCACACCTTATCCCAATAGTTGGAAGCGTTGTCGTTGGCCGCAGTATAGGTTGGCTTGGCGAAAAGTGAATCCAGATCGTGGCGGTCCCAGATCATCACACCGAACAGGTCGCGCGGCGGAGGGATTGCTCCCTCCTTCCGCTTCACGTCGAACAGCGTCGGGCTGATCCCGATGTAGCGGGCAGCGTCGGCGCGGCGAAGGCCACGAGGGACGAAGTCAGTCGCAGGCACGTTCGGCCTCCTCTTGCTCGACACCGAGCGTGCGCAGAACGCCAGACATGTTGTTGTCGTTTGCCGCCTCGTGGATGGTGAACGTTGCCGGGAAGGTGCGATACTCGATCTCGCCAGCCTTGGCCGATGCAATGGCGGCCGAAGCTTCCGGATTCTTGCCGCCCATCGCGAGGTACATCTGCTTCATCTTGCGGGCCAGGTCGATCGAGAAGGCGCCGCGATGGTTCCACTGGACCATCGGCGGCTCGCCGCGCTTGGTGTATGGCGCCTGTGCGATCCATCCCTTAGAGCTCGACCACGTGAGCACAACATCTTGGATGTGGGCCTCCAGATCTGGAATGTAGATGCTGGCGAGGGCGAGCTTCATGAATGGTGCCCTGCCGTTGTCTGCAAGGAAGAACTTCATACCGCGAATCTCAAATTTCATGTCGCAACTCCTTTTTCGCAAAGCACGTTCACGAACGCCTTGCGCTCGTCGGCTTCAATGCTTCTGATGTTCATCTCTTCGCCTGTGCGGCTGTTGACGGCGCGCCAGGTGGTGTCGACGGTGGCAAACTCAGGTTGCCACCTCATGGTCAATGCTACGGTCTGCTTGCCGGTGAGACGGCCAGCCATGACCGTTTCTGAGCCTCGCAAGATTTGGACGCGAGCCGGCGCAGACCAGACCGTGGCCCAGTCTCCGACAACGGGGTTACCGTAGCCGTCGTCTCCGATTTCCCGCGCCTGCATGTCGATGACTTCGCGGAGATCGCCCGCGCCGGTCATGCTGCCACCTGATTGTCGTTGGCAGCCACGAGGCGAGCATACATGCGGTGCAACTGCGGATGCCGGTCTTCGGTGATGTGCCAGCGCCAGCCTGGACCCTGGTCACCTACGCCGATCAAGGCCCACATGCGGTCTTCGAACTTCTTGAGGGCGCCGCTCATGCCGCGGCCTCATCGATCTTACCGCGGTTGTCGTTCGCGCCGAGCAAGCCATAATTCAGGGGCTCGACATAGGAGTCGCCGCCCTCGATCTTGCTCATGTTCTCGAACGCACGGATCTCATTCGAGCTCAGCCATCCGCCCTCGCGGCCAACGCGATACGCCGCATAGCGGGTGGTTAGATCTCCGCGGAGGAGGCCGGCGAGGTCGTGCTCCAGAAAGAACGTCTTGCGGCTCTCCGGCGTCAGTAGGGCAACGTTCATTGCCTGCTCGATCCGCTTGGCCATAGGAGCAAGGCATCGCGTCACGAGCGCACGCGACTCCTCGACGTTCGAGGCATAGTTGCTATCATCCAGGATGCCGGCGACCGAAGGCGGAACACCGAACACGCGGCAGATATCGAGGTTGCTCAGCTTCCGGCTTTCGAGGAATTCCGAGTCCTTGCTGTTAAAGCTGAAGGTCTCGAACTTCGCTCCGGAGTCGAGGATCATCACCTCGTTAGCCTTCATGGCGCCAATGAACCGTTCCTTAAACTTGGCAACCACGCTTTCCTTGGATCCGGCACCAGAGCCTGCAGCCAGCTTGTCCGGAAATACCAATGCGCCGGCGGGCCGGAAAGCATTCTCAGCCGCAGCACCTGCCTGGTCTTGCTGAGCGAGGGCAAGAGCGACGGTTGCAGAAGCGATTTGCAGAGGCGACATGCCGAGCACGCCGTCGCGGGTGCGGTAACGCAAGTGCAACATCTCGTCTTGCAGGATCACGTCGACGGCGCCGTCAGCCCTCGCCACCTTGTAGCGCAGGCGTCCGGACTTCAGCACCTCGACAGCTACCGTTCCAGCCACGAGGGGATGGAGGGCGGTAACCTGGCCGCGGCCGTTGCGATCGATCTTGGCGTATGCGTTGCCATAGGTCAGGATGCTGGAGACGAGCCATTCGCGCGCCTCGAAAGCGGTCAGGGTCGCGGAGGTCTGCGTCTGCAACACCTCATACAGAGGATGATCCGTTGCCGCTTCACGGCCGCCGTCCTCGGTCTTGCGGTACAGCTTGAGCGGAACGCCAGCCAACGACTCGGAGATAGCCGCAATGCAGCGATGCGCGACAGCATGGCCGCTCGCCTTCTCGACGTCTGCTCGAGCCGTCCAGCGAGCGCCGAGGAATTCGCCGAGATACGGGTCCGATGAGGCGATGCGTGTTTCAGTCTTGCGATTGAAGGGCCAAATCATCGGCTGCCCTCCAGCTCCAGAAGCGCAATGCGCCGGTCAGCTTCCGTGCGCTGCTGGCGAGACCGAGCCTGCACACTGGTCCCCGAATACGCCGGGAAGCTCTGCACGATGGAAATCTCGTGCAGAACGACGTTGCGGAGCGTGCGCTTATCGCCCTGCCAGGTGTCGCCTCCATCCGGAACGGTGAAGCCAAACGAGACCCCGCCCACATCGCCCCTCGTGGCAAGAGCGAGGATATCGCGGCCGAGGCTGGTTTCAGGCAAAGCGATTTCGTAGGCCAAGCCCTTGGCGTCTTCCCAGAGCTTCAACGAGCCGCTCTTGGTCCGCGCCAACACTTTTCCGGAATCGTGATCCACGAGGGCGAGAATGTCAGGATTAGACCGAAGAGAAGCGGAGAACGCGCCAGGCGCGATCGTCTCGCTAAAATCGAGGATCCGCGTTTCGTTGCCGAACGTAGCAGCATAGCCAGTCAGCTTGCGGCCTTCTGCGCGAACTTCGGTCGCGATGCGAGTTTCAATCGTCATAGATTCTGCTCCCTGTAAGGCTGCAGCAGTGCGTTGACACCGAAAGGCATGGCAGCAATGCCGGCCGCGGTGACGGCTTCGCGGTTGCTGTAGAAATGGGAAACGATCAGCAAGACAGCGTGACGCACGGCAGGCTGAAGGGGTGAGCCGAAGCTCACCCCAATGGTCTGCACGTAGCCTTCCGCCGCCTCAATGATGCCGGTGATGTAGGCGTCGTCCGCAGCAAAGGTGATGCGGAGATGAGCCTTGGCTTCAGCGAGGCTGACGGCCGTCATTAGATGGCCTTCCAGGCGAAGGCTTCCGCGTGGCGGATCGCGATATCTGCATCCAAGAAGGCATGCAGTTTCACGCCACCCTTCGAAGCAACATCAGAATGGTAGGGGTTCAGCAGAATGTCGACGCCAGACCAGTAGCCGATAATCAGGTTGTTCCATGCGCCGTAGATGATCGGGTTTTCCGTCAGGACCGCGGGAACGTTGTTCGAGACGGTAACCGGCTTCTGGTGGAACGTCTCGGAAACCGGAATCGGCCGATTGGTGCCGCCTTCCTTGATTTTCCGAGCAGTGCCCATGACCGTCGCATTGGTCAGGAAGGCGCCGGTGTTCATCACGTCGTCGATCTCAAGTGCAGAGATCAGGTCGGCAGCGATATCGCTCATCGCGGTGGCCGCGGTGGCGTTCTCGGTGATGGCCGTGAGGATGCCAGTCGGCTGATTGGAAGCGCCAGTGCCGGCGATAGCGGCCTTGTCGAGCGCCTGGGCGAGCACGAAGCCGAGATCCGCACGAAGGACTGACTCAAGGGCCACAGCATTCTGCAGCATGAGGCGACGGGAAATCTGCATTTCGCCAGAGACGGTCTTCGGCGACATGCTGACCTTATCGAACGTGGAAGCCGATTCGGTCGTGTTGCCGTCCTCGGCCACCCAATATGCGGTCGGACCAGTGAGAAGCCGCGGCAGGTCCAGATTTCCGGTGAGGCCAGAGAGGACCGTGGCGCCCATGCCCTGAACCGCGAGGGTCGGACGAAGGCGATCGATCAGACCACCGAGCTGCGTTGCCACGGTGTAGCCGCCGGCGGAAGGCGTGCCTACCGTCTGGTCGCGGGTTTCCAGCAGCATAGCCGTTGGGATCATCACACCGCGAGACTCGCGCCCCTTGGAAAGCTCCGCGTGCATTTCGGCTTCGACGCCGGTCAGCTTCCCGTTGAGAGACTCGGTCAGCGCCTTGGCAACGGAGTAAGAGCGAAGCTCACGCTCCTGCACGTGATCCGGCTGCGCCTCGGACTGACGTTCGAGCTCCGCGAGGCTGGCAGAGCGCTTGATGTCCTGATCAAGCTTACGCACTTCGGCCTCGATCTTGTCGAAGGCCTCGGGATTGTTGACAACGGCCTTCAGTTCTGCGAGTTTCGCGGCGCGCTGTTCTTGCATGTGAGCAATAGTCATGTTGTCTCCTTGGACAGTTGAGAATGGGGTCGGCTTCGTTTCCTAGGCGTGCGCCTTCCCCGTTATTTCCGTAGGTCGACCTACGGGTTTCCCGCATTTGCTGCGGAAACACGAAAAGCCCGGCTGCGAAAACGCGCCAGGCTAAAACTTTCAGATTGTATTCCCCCGTTCGGTAGCGGCCAATTCGGCGCTTTCCCTCATCATGCGCTTTAGCGCGTTCCCCGTGCCGGTCTTTGCCGGCGGCCTACCCATTGCCGAATCGCGGTTCGGCTTATTTTGGAATCCTAGCAAACGATCTTGTCTTTTTTATGGAAAGTGCTTGACTTTTCCAAAAAAATGTGAGCGACACCGTTCCGCAGATCTATATATAGTCTAATAACCGGGAAACGCCAGCGAGCGTCAAGATGTGGTATGCGAAAAAACTTTCGCCCTGGCTTGTCGCCTAAGCCATGCAGCCTCGTTACGGCGACCAGAAGGCCCCGACGGTGTAGCGGCAACTACTTGGCGAATAGTGCGATCAGTGAACGTGAAGTCTATGACGAGATGCTTGCCCTCGCGGACAAGCATCCAATCAATCGCGCCAGCTTCAGCGGCCAGTTGCTTGATTTCGAGGATGACGGCTCGCTTCATGAGAAGCATAACCAGCGCATCGGGCAGTCCCGGCATTCTTCGCTGCCTACGATTGTGGCCTTGAGGTAGTCACCCAGGAACCATCGCTCTCGGCTAGGCCCGGTGGGCTTGATGTCCCTAAGCCGGTAGTGCTCGCGCCCATTGGCTGTTGTCCCGCGGTCAATGACGATCGACGGCATGCCGCCCGACACGTGATTAACGCACTGGCCTGGATGGAAGGATTGCGGTGCTGTTTCTTTCTGCTGCATTACCATCACTCCACAAAATGGCCGAGCGAAGTCGGCCGGTTAAAACCGTTGCCATCTTCGTCTCCTCAGTGTGGTGGTATGCGTGCGCTGGTGAGGCGCTGCGAACTGGTGAAACCCGCATCTTGTAATTTCCATAGTTTCGGGCTCCCGTCAAGGTGGTAGCCCTCACTCAATGTGACGCTATGTGATACCCCTCTATATATACACCCGCCGAGAAGCCGGAAAATGGCACTTTTGGCGGGAAAAAGTTGCCCTGCCGCCAGATGATGACGGCAGGGTGTTGCTTTGATGTTACAGATCAGCGGTTGAGCCTGTAGCTTGGATCATTCCAAGGCGACTCTGCTGGATCCGGGCTCTCCGCCGCGCGAGCTTCGACCGCAGCGATTGCGCCCTGAATGGCGCTCAGCTTGGCAATCAACTCGTCAGTCTCCTCACGTTTCAGCATCTCAGAAATTACGGCGAAACGTCTGTATTTGAGCCGGGTCAGTAGTTCGTTCTGGTTCATTCCGCTCTCCCTTCCTATGCCGCCAGCATTGCGAGCATGCAGCCTGGCAGGCTTTCTTCCTCGTGGCCCTGCGCAGTCTTCAGCGCCATTGCAAGGCTAACGATACCATCAATGCGCCCACTCGCCTTAGACTTGTCAAGCTTGCGGGCGCCGGCCGGATCTTTCGTTACGACAGCATTCGCCGCGCACATCCGCATCAACACGTTGCCCGCGTGATTGAGCTTCTGCTGCGCGACTGCGACCTCCAGAACGTCCACCGCTGGCGACATGTCCTTGTACCCCTGCCCGAACGGCACAAGGGGCAACTCGACAGACAGCTTCTCCAGCTCGCGCTTCAGATCCTCGATGCGCCACCTATCATAGGCGATAGCCTTGATATCGAACCGCGCCGCCTCGTCGGCGATGTATTCCGCCACGAGGAGGGGATCGATCACTTTCCCCGGTAACAGGGTCAGCCTGGCGTCTGCCTGCCTTGCCCATACGTTGTAGGGAATACGATCCGCGTCCGACTTGCCGTCGATATCGAACTCAGGAAGGAAGAACCGCGGCAGGACCGTGTAGCGACCATCCCCTTCCGGGAACACAAGCAGGAAGCACGTAAGGTCGCGGGCAGCGGATAAGTCCAAAGCCCCGAAGCATTCGCGACCTTCGAGCTCCTTGTCGTCGATCGGCGCCAAGTTGCAGTCATTCCACTCCCTTGCCGCGATGAACCGCACTGTGCCGTCAATCCGCTGGTTCAGCACCTTATTCCGGAAGTCGGCTTCCTTCGACGGTATGCGCTGCGCCTGCATGGCCATGCGCTCGACCTGCTCCAGAGACAGGAAGTCACCGAGCGCCGGATTGGCCTTCGCCCACGTTGCTGGATCCCAAGGATCATCATCCATGCTGGCCGCAAACATCGCCAGGTGAAAGGATTCGTCCTCGACTTCGCCGTCCTTGATCTTGAGACCGTAGTCGATCATCTCAGAGAAGAAATGCGTGTCGTCCTTGGCTTGCGTCGAGATAGCAACGATCAGCGGCTCGTCACGTGCACCCAGTGCGGAGTCCATCGCGTCGAATAGATCACGCTTCGGCCAGTAGCCGATTTCGTCGCAGAGCACGAACGAGGGCGAGAGGCCGAGCTTGCTATCAGCATCGGCGGAAAGCGCCTTCAGGACCGAGCCCTTGCCCTGCCCCTCCAGCACCTCGATTTCCTTGCTGAAACGGATGATGTTCACGCGCTCCGAAAGCTCTGCATGCTGTTCCAGCATCGCCTTGCATTCGGCCCACGCCTTCGCCGCCTGGGCTTTATCCATCGCGCAAAAATAGACCTCGCCACGGTCTTCGGCTTCTGGTCCCACGAGGAAGCAAAGGGCCAGCGCGGCAGAGATGCCGGTCTTCCCGTTCTTGCGGCCCATCGATAGCGCAGCCGTGCGGACACGCCGCTTGCCCTCGTCATCTTCCGCGAAGATCGGCTCTAGGAATTGCTCGACCTGCCAAGGGCGTAGCTTCATCTTAGTGCCGGCGAGCTTGCCCTGCGTGACCGGCATATCTTCCATGAATGCGACGACACGCTCCAGCCGATCGAGGCCTTCAGCCTGCCACGGAAGCTCGTCACGACGGTTATCGTTGGCCGCTTTCCGCCCCTTTTTGGGCTTTGCGCCTGGTCCCCTTAGACCCATCGTTCGGCCTCCCGGTTAGGCAATTTCAAAACTAAGTCTTTGTTCGTCTCCCACGCCGGTACAGCGGCCGTCGATCCTCGTCTGTCGAAGGCCCCTGGCTCCCATCCTTCGCCGTCGATGGGGTTGCCGTCGACGTCAAAGCCCTTCAGAGCGCGACGGAAGCCCGATGCGTTCGGGTGGTCCTTCGCGTTCGTCTTCGCGTTGTGGCATGGCTCGCACATGGCCATGAGGCCAGAGAGCGGCGGGAAAGGATCACCGCCCTTGGCTATAGCAATGATGTGGTCAACGACGCTGGCAGGCTCGACCACCTCCCTGCGGATACATGCTTCGCAGAGAGGCGAAGCGGAGAGCTTGGCAGCGCGCAAACGCTGCCAGGTTGCTGTGGAGTACGGCCACTTGCTCATGCTGCATCTCCACGAAGGAAGACAGGTGGAGTGAACTCACCTCCATCTTTCATCTGTTGATAGGGGTTCTGGACTGAAACCGTCACATCGTCACATTCTTCTTCTTTTCCCGGCACATTACCCGTCACATCGTCACACTCTAAAGAGTGTGTGACGTGACGTGACGGTATGTTGATGCCCAAATCGATATCGTCACACGTCACATCGGCGTCACATGTGACGGCTTGTGACGGTCGGAACGTGCCGTGTGCTTCTGTGACTGTGCCGCTTGCGATAAGCTGTTCCTTCGCTCGCAGGTATCGCGTCTTGAGTGTGTGCGGCTTGGTTCCTGCCTCTGCCTTCGCATAATAGGCCTTGCGCCACTCTTCATCGGTTGCCATGCCTTCCTCGTGGCAGACGCCTTCCAGCGCTTCCAGAACGGCCGCAGCGTGGCCCTTCACGCTTGCCACCAGCTTCTCGCCGGCAGTCTTGCCATCCGTCGGGATAACGACAGGGGCCATCGTCGGCTGGCCATCCTCGTCAATGCCTACCTGCACGCCTTCCATGCGGAAATGCGTGATAACGCCTTCGTCGCCGTCGTTGGTGCCGTCACATTCCAGCAGATAGCCGCCAGCCTCTTTCTTAACGAGGAAGGAAGCATCAACCGCGCCGTCCAGATCGATCGCGCCCTTGCCTCGATCGCCAGCCCAGCCGGTGTGATGAATGACGGTGACGTGCGAGCCGGTGACGGATTCGCGGATCGTGTCGCAGGACTGAATGAACCGCGTCATGTCCTTAGATTGGTTCTGGTCGGCAGGGCCAAAGGTGCGGGTCAGGGTGTCCACGATGATCCAGACACACGACATGCCGCAATCTTCCTCGGCTCGCTTGATTGTGGCCGCGATGTCTTCAGCGTCTTTCAGCCCGGTGGTCAGGTCCATGCGGCCGCCCATAACGAGCAGCGGAATAGCGCCCTTGATGCCGTGCCGCTTACGGAAAGCCAGCATTCGGCGCTTGGTCAGATCCTTGCGCTCTGCAGCGATGTAGACCACGAGGCCCTGTTTCACCTTGCGGCCGTGCCAGTCCATCCCGGCAGCGACGTGGCAAGCCATGTCGGTCGTGATCACTGACTTGCCTGATCCTGGTTTGCCCGAGAGCATGGTGAACTCGTTCACGCCGAAGACGCCCTTGATGAATGTCTCCTTCGGCATGGAGTCTTCGATCTCGTGGAACCAATCGAGGGTGAAGCGTTCGCGCTGTGCCGGTTCCGGTGTCGCCTGTGCATCGATGTAGGCCAGCAAGTCGGCCTTCGTCTTGCCGGTGTCGAGCCAGTCCGAAACGTCGCCCTTATCCGGCAGCATCGGGAAATGCACTTGCTTGATGCTGGCAGCAACGCCAGTCAGTTCCCGCTCGACCTGATCGGCATGCTTTCGTCCGGGCTCGTCATTATCAGCGAGGATGATTATGTGCTTGCCGTCGAACCAATGGTTAAGCTCCGAACGCCACTTGCCGGCGCCCTCCGGTGCAGTCGTTGCGACAATATCCTGGCCGAGATCCATCAGGTTGTCGGCGTCTTTCTCGCCTTCGCAGACGTAGACCGTATCGGCCGCGATGACTGCGGGAAGGTGATACGGGATCCGGCGATTCTGCGCGCCCTTCACCCATTCGCGACCGTTCCAACTGTGCTGGTAGAAGCTCTTGCCGCTGCCCTTGTGCACTTTCGTCACGCGCAGATAGGGCTGGCCGTGCTCGTCACGATAGACGAACTGCGGATCGGTCGGCCGATCGGCGCGAGGCGTCGGCTTCCATTCCGGCAAGCCAGCAAGGCGGCGCACGTGATCGCGGCACGCTGCAGCGTCGTCGTCGGCAAACGAGTTGACGACAAAGCCGTCGGGGTTGCCGGCGTCGTTCTTGACGGACAAGCTACGGTCATCCTTGCCATGACCGGGACCGGGAATGCGGCACGAATTACCGCCGATGTCCATGTCGGCGAAGCGCTTGCCGCCCATGGCATCAAAGACAGTCTGCGCAATGTTCATACGTGCACCTCTTGAGCCGAGGCGCTGGAACCGCTATAAACATTTTGTGTGGAAATACCGAAGCCGTTCGCGACTGCAATCGCGGCGGCTTTTCCATTTGGCGAGATCTCTCCGAGGTTAGGAGAAATCGGAAAAACGCATTGAGTTTCAACGAGACGTTTTGAACAGGTTAGTAGCTGTAACTCATTGATTCGGAACGCATATTGCATTCCTGTCGGGTGCGCCATCTATAAGCCCTTCATTCCATCGATCCGGGTCCGTCAGTTCACCCGGCGCAGAAGGCCGCCTATGGATTGGCGCGAACGCTGTCCCAATCATTCGCGGCAAGCTACCAGCTCAAAGATTGAATGCCAGACTTGGATGGCCGCGGTTATGACGACCATCAGAGGTACGGCGCCGATGCCGTAGGAACCTGGCTCGGCAACGGCCCGCTCCTGCGAACCCACATCACTGCACATTGCCGATATTTCCTAGACGACCGTTTCGCCCTCAAGGGCCTGCAATTCCCTGAAGGACGCCATCCATTTTTCGGGAAGTCCGTGTGACGCATTGACCGGCGTGCGAGGGATCTCGATGCGGAGCGCTTGGCTCACCCAGACGAGGCCGCAATAGACCTTCATGAGATAGGCTCGCTTCTGCCACCGCGAAAGCGACCACTGCGGATCGACCCCGCAGGCGATCTGTGACACCAACTCGCCACCATCCATGCTCTGATCGACGCGGTGGAGCGAACAGCCGAGCAAGCGAACTTTCGCTTGGTACGCGTCCTCCACGCCCCTCAACCCCTTGAATGCCGGCAATGCCGCCGGATGGATGTTGAACGTGTCAACGTGATCGAAAAGTTCTTTTGAAACAAGACGATCAAAGAACAACAGGAGATTGTCGATACGTAGGTCTCCAAGGGATGCCGCCACCTTGGCGGAAAAGAGCCTTCTGTCTCTCTCTTCTATCCGGATGTGATTTGCATCGACACGGCTCGCGACCGCTTCCGCCCCACACGGCCTGTCGGTAATCACCGTAAAATCGATCCCGTCGTGTCGCACAATGCGGGCCACCTGCTCAAACGCGGCTCCGCCGGACGATACAAGGATGGCGAGTTTCATGTCTTGCGCTCCGTTCAAGGTCCCATCGCCCGCCTGTCGCAGTTCGAATTGCTGCTTGTCCCTCATTGGAATGCGAGCAAAGGAAGCGGGCAGCAACGATTGTCGGGCCGGAAATACCAGATCACCCCCGGCCTTGAGAAGGCCCGGGCCGCACGCTCTAACCAGTTGATGCAGTTGCTGAAGACCATTGCGTTTCCGGCTTGGGGCAGCACGGCGCGTGCGTTGACCCATCACCAGAACGAGACGAATACCCACGGGCGACGCGCGTCATCAAAAGACAGCAGAAGTCCCCCGCATGTTCCCTGCCGAACTGCGCACGAGAACCGCAGGCATGTTCCCGCGGCCCCGCGATCAGATCGCGTCGCGTTCGGTCCTCAGATTGGAGACCACGCGGCGGTTCTGCACCTTGCAGGAGCGCTCGGTGCAGTCGCGGACTTCACGGTCGTTGCCGTAGCCCTTGGCCCACATGCGATTGGGGTTCACCCCCTTGGAAGCAAGATAGGCCATCGCCGCATCGGCACGCTGTTGCGAGAGCGTCGCCATCTTGGAAGCCGAACCGCTGTCGTCGGAGAAGCCCTGCAGCTTGACCAGCCAGCGCGGATTGCTGTTGAGCCAGATCGCCTGCTTGTCGAGCGTCGCCTTGGCGACGCTGTCGAGCGTGGAGGAATCCTGGTTGAAATAGGTCCGGCGGCCGACATTGAGGATGAAATCTTCCTCGCTGCCGGTCGACACGGTCTCGAATCCGGGCGCCGGGTCGTCGGTCTTGCCGGTCATCGGCACCACGCTCGGTTCCTCGACCGCGGCGATCTCGGTGGTATTGCAAGCGGTCAACGTCAGAAGAATGGCCGCGGCGGAGAGCAGCCTGGTCAGTCCGGGCATAGCAGGCATCAGGGTGATTTTCCTCATTCGACCGGAGTTGCGACCGGAGTTGCGATCGGGGTTGCTTGGCTGACCTCGGGGGCCTTGTCGGCTATGTGCGGCAGGACCTGCACGGCAGTGCCGATCGGGCAGCGCTGATAGAGATCGATCGCATCTTCGTTGAACATGCGGATGCAGCCACTCGAGGCGTCCTTGCCGATGCTGCCCGGCTCCAGCGTGCCATGGAAGCGGTAGCCGGTATCGACGCCGTCACGCAGCAGATACATCGCGCGAGGACCGAGCGGGTTTTTCGGCGACCCCCCCTCGACAAATTCCGGCAGTTCCGGGTGGCGCTCGCGCATTTCCGGCGGCGGCGTCCAGCGCGGCCAGAGCGATTTGCGGTCGATCGTGGCGCGGCCATACCACTTGAAACCGTCACGCCCGACACCGACGCCGTAGCGGATAGCGGTCTTGTTCTCCATGATCAGGTAGAGGAAATGGTGCCTGGTATCGACGACGACAGTGCCGATCGGCTCGCTGCTGAAGTATTTGACGACCTGGCGCTGCCATTTCCTGTCGATGTTGGCGAAGTTGGTGCTCCGGTAAGTCACGCCGTTATCGACCGCAGGACCGGAAAAATAGGATGTCGCTTTTGCGAAGGCCGGGTTCTGAACCGCGTCGGCGCCCAGCAACGCCAGACCACCAAGCATAACATTCCTGCGGGTCAACTCCATCGGCAATATCCCCCGAAAGCCAATAAGCGAGATCGCAGTAAATCAGATTTTTTATCTGCTACAACAGAAAATTCTCAAGCAGCAGTTCTTTCATGGAGCTTCAGGAAAGTAGCCTTCTTTCGTAGACTTCAGGATTGAGCGCGGCTTTGCCATCGCAGCCGTCACAGCGAAGGCGCTTTACAATCATCACGCCTTGTTGGTGGCCCGCGGCATTTTACCGTGTCCCGACAATAGCTTGGCTATTCTCGCCACGAACGATAGTTCGGTGCAAGTCCATTGAGGCCGGACATAAGGGCGAACTACTTGATATCGCGCGCCTGTCCTGATGCCCGCAGTTCAGCGAGCGTTTTTCCGAGGCAGCTTCCCCCGGCGTCGGAACCAACCGCCTTGGCCTCGCCGTGCAGCGTGATCGTGCCGGCGAAGTTGTCGGAGGCGATGTAGGTTGCGGTGCCGTCCGCCGTCACCTTCGAGATATAGAAGGCGTGCTGGGTGCCCTTGTATTCGCAGGCGACCGCAAACGGAAATTGATCAAACAGGACGCCTTCGGCAAGCGCCGCAGAACCGAAGACCTGAGTGCTGGTCGCAACCAGCAGTACCGCCAGAGACTTGGACATATTCGCAGAGCATATGCGCACCATCGATCCCCCAACCCGGTTTAGACAAGGTGTCCGTGGAGAGCGATGGTGCCGCCAAGTGCACGCGTTGACAAGCCCGGCAGACCAGATTCCAACGCGCCTATTCTCCACCGGCGGTTGGTCGCTACCTGCCGCTTCAAGCGAATGGCACACGCAACCGCCTGCCGACGGCGAGGCCGGCAGGAACGGATCGTTCTGAGCGGCCCTCACGCCGGATGGCTGAAGCGGGCAATCTGCGCGCCCTGCATCAGATTACGAAAGTTCGCTCCGCTCATGTGCACGAGCGTCCTGTGGTCGCCGCCCTCGAAATAGACGTCACTCACGTCGCCGAGGCTTTCGTCGAGCAATACCGGCAGGTCATAGGCCGAGCCGACCGGCGGCACGGCGCCGATATCGCAATCGGCAAAGAGATTGCAGACCTCTTCTTCCGAGGCGAGGCCGAGGCGGCGGTCCATCACGTCCTGCAGCGTCGAGAGCTCGACCCGGTGGGTACTGGGAACGACGGCGAGCACGTAACCCATCTCATGGTGGACGACCACGGACTTTGCCAGCCGGCTGCCGGGTACATGGGCTGCTCGTGCGGTTTGGCTGGTGGTCGCAGTGCGGTGATGGTCAACGGTGTCGTAAGCGACCCCCGCACCATCGATATAATCCTGAAGTTTTCTGGCGATCGTCATCGTCGACACCCCTTCTCTCGTGGTGGCGCGGAAACACCATTGTCCTCCCATCCGCCGCGAAGTCAACGACGGACGGCGGCGGTCAGCTTGCGGTGGCGAGCACCGGCAGGGCCTGATCGCGCGCCGACATCTGCGCCACCGGCAGCGGCCAGACGATTGCCAGCCTCGGATCGAGGGGATTGAGACCGCCCTCGGCCTCGGGCGCATAGGGCTTGTCGTGCAGGTAGATCAGTTCGCAATCGTCTTCGAGCGTCTGAAAGCCGTGTGCGAAACCGCCGGGGATCATCATCGAGCGCCCGTTTTCCGCGCTCAACACCTCTCCGTGCCAGTGCAGATAAGTCGGTGAACCGGGCCTGAGGTCGACGGCCACGTCGAAGACGGCGCCGGAAAGGCACGAAACGAATTTCGCCTCGTCGTGCGGCGCACGCTGGAAATGCAGCCCGCGGATCGTGCCGGCCGCCTGCGTCAGCGTATGGTTGATCTGCGCGATCGTGCCGCCGCCACCGAAATCGGCCAGCGCCTCACGGCAGAAGAACCGCGAGAAGAAGCCGCGGTCGTCGCCCCTGCGTTGCCGTTCGACAACCGTGAGACCCGCTATGGATGTAGAAATTCGTTCGAATCGCGACATGAAACCTTCCGCCAGAACCAAGATCTACCCGTCTTTTCGCCCTTAAGAAACCGGCCTTGACCGTATTTGCAATTGCCGACATGAAAGCGTTCACAGGAAAGCGTTACGAATCGGTCAAAGCGCCAGAGATCGCTGTTCGCGGTCGAAGGCGCATCCGTAGATTGCATTCAGATAGGATGTCAGGCAGCCATGACAGTAGCAGACGATCGTCTCGCATTCGAAGCCCACAAGACCGAAATGGCGCTCGCGCTCGGCAAGGATCAGGCCGCATTCCAGCAAGCGCACGACACCGTGGTGGCGCTCGACAAATACGACTATTCCTATCTCTGGTCCTTCATGGGCGTACCGATCATCCAGATGCCCGCCGACGTGATGGCGACCCAGGAAGTCATCTGGAACACCAAGCCCGACATCATCATCGAGACCGGCGTCGCCCGCGGCGGCTCCGTGATCTTCATGGCTGCGATGCTGCAGCTCATTGGCAAGGGCAACGTCATCGGCGTCGACATCGACATCCGCGCCCACAACCGCGACTCGATCGAGAAGCATCCGATGTCTTCGCGCATCAGCTTGATCGAGGGACCGTCGACCACGGCCGAAACGCTTGCCAAGGTAAAGGCGGAAATCCCTGAGGGCGCTTCTGTGATGGTCGTGCTCGACAGCGACCACAGCCGCGACCACGTGCTGGACGAACTGCGCACCTACGGGCCTCTGGTGACCGAGGGCCAGTACATTGTCGTCGCGGATACCCTGCTCGGTTTCGGCGATGTATCGCAGACGCCAACGAAGCGCTCGAAGATCTGGCACCCCGGCGACGAGCCCTACGCCGCACTCAACACCTACCTGGGAGAGACGGACCGCTTCGAAACCGACCGCGTGCTCAACGGCAAGCTCGTGCTTTCGAGCTCTCCCGGAGGTTATCTGAAGTGCGTGCGCAGCTAGGAACTGCGGTCTTGGCCGCCGCCGAGCCTGACCTATGACAGCCGTCGTCATTTCCCAGCCGATGCTCTTTCCCTGGCCCGGTTTCTTCGAGCAGCTGATGCTGGCCGACGGCTATATCTATCTTGACGATGCACAGTTCTCGAAGGGTAGCTTTACCAACCGCATCCAGCTCCTGGGCGGCGAGGACCGAAGCTGGATGACGGTACCGCTTGCCGGCAAGGGAAGCTTCCAGAAGATCCGGGACCTCTCCGGCACCGCCGACAATTGGCGCGCCAGCCATCGTTCGCTGCTGCGCCAATCGCTTGGCGGAGCGCCCTATATCGACGATGCACTGGCGATATTCGACGAAGTCTATGCCGCAGAATGCCTCTGCGACCTGCTCATCGCCAGCATCGAGGCCCCTGCCCGCTACATGGGCATCGGCATTGAACGCCTCGTCCAGCGCTCCAGTGACATGGCGGTGGAGGGAACGTCGTGGCAGCGGGTCCTCGATCTGGTGCTGCAAGCGGGAGGAACGCGCTACCTGACCGGGCATGGCGCGGCCAAGTACCTCGATCACCAGGCATTCGAAGCCAGCGGCGTCCACGTCGAGTATATGAATTACAGCTGCACGCCGTGGCCCCAGCCCCGCGAAACCTTCACGCCCTATGTTTCCGTCCTGGACCTCATTGCGCGCACCGGTCCCGATGCGCGCAAGTATTTGATACCGAAGACCATTTCGTGGCGGGAATTCCTGAAGGAGGAAGCAAGCGTATCATGAAGAACGGCACCATCATTTCCGAGAGCGCGCGCCAGGAATTCGAAACCAAGGGTTATCACGTCGTCCCCGGCTTCTACGACGTTCAGTCGCAGGTCGCGCCGATCCAGGAAGGCATCCGTCAGATCCTCGAGCTCCTTTGCAAGAAGTATGGGGTCGATGCGCCGACCGGCACGGCACACGAGGCGATGACGATCGCCTATCGCAAGCTGATTGCCGTCAATCGTTCCTGGGGCGGCGAGGTCTATGACGCGGTGAAACAGATCCCCGCCTTCATGCGGCTCGTCAGCTCCTCCGCCAATGACGATGTCTTCAGGGCGCTTCGCCCTGAGAGCCTCCCGGGGCTTGCCGCCGGCGGTTACGGCATCCGCATCGACAATCCCGGCGAAGAGAAGTTCCGCGCGCAGTGGCACCAGGAATTTCCCTCGCAACTGCGCAGCGTCGACGGCGTCGTCTTCTGGACGCCCTTGCTGCCGGTCACCGCAGACATGGGTCCCGTCCAGATTGCCGAAGGCTCGCAGGCTGAAGGGTTCGTTCCGGTCTATGAGGACGACGCCGGCGCTGGAAAGACCGGTGCCTATGCACTGCATCTCCACAAGGGCGAGGAGCGCCTGGCCCGCTACAAGCACGTTGCCCCGCTGAGCAAGCCCGGCGACCTGATCCTGATGGATTTCCTGACCCTGCACCAGTCCGGCCACAACGTCTCGCAGACACCGCGCTGGAGCATCCAGTTCCGCTACTTCAATTACGCCGAACCGGTCGGCATTCGCATCGGCTGGAAGGGCTCGTTTGCCGCCGGCGTAAAGTTTGCCGACGTTCTGCCCGAACTGGTCGCACCGCAGGGAGAACCGGCATGACCGCCTGCCGGGTTTGCAACGAACATATCGCGGCTCCGACCTACGAGGTGCCGGCGCCGTCGCTGACGTCTATCATGACTTTGCTCGACGTGCCGACGCGTGTCTTCGTTTGCGGGGCCTGCGGACATGCCCAGAGCGACGACGTTCCCGATGTTCAGGCCTTCTACGACACCGGCTACCGAATCTCGCTCAGCAGCGAGAACCATGACCAGATATTCTCGGTCGCGGCCGATGGTGCGATCACCTACCGCACCGACCACCAGGCAGCGCTGGCGCTGCAGTTGCTCGACTTGCCGGAGGGCGCGTCGATCCTCGACTACGGCGCGGCCAAGGCCGATACGCTGCGAAAGATGACCGTCGCCCGCAGCGACCTGCGCCCTCATGTCTTCGACGTCAGCTCCGATTATGCGCCGGCCTGGCAAGGGTGGGTGCCGGAGCAGGCGCAAGCGGTCTATTCGGCTCCCGCGACCTGGCGTGGGACGTTCGACGCCGTCATGAGCCACTTCGTGATCGAACATGTGGAAGACCCGGTCGGGTTCATGCGCGCCGTGCGAGAGCTTCTGCGTCCGGACGGCACGTTCCTGTTCTCGATCCCTGATGTAGCCGGCAACCCCGGCGACATGGCGGTGGTCGACCACCTCAACCATTTCAGCGACGCGTCAATTGCGCATGCGCTTGCAAGCGCCGGCTTGCAGTTGCAGGTCATCGACAAGACGTCTTTCCCCGGCGCATTCTTCGTCGTGGCGAAGCGTGTTGGGGAGCCGGCGAAAACGGCCGTCTCCTCAAAATCCGCCAGCGACGCGGCCACCGAAGCTCGCGACATCTGCGCCTTCTGGGAACGGGCGTCGGCAACGCTTGAGGGTGGAGTGGAACGCTACTCCAAGCGCAAGGTCGCGATTTACGGCGCTGGGTTCTACGGTAGCTGGATCTATTGCCGGATCGGCCAGGCCGTCGACGTCGTGGCGTTCCTCGACCGCAACGAAAACATGAAGGGCGCCATGCATTTCGGCATCCCGGTCCTTCCGCCCGAGGAACTGCCCGAGGACGCCGAGGCGCTGTTCATCGGCCTCAATCCGCTGAAAGCCCGCGCTGCCATCGCCGCGCAACCCTGGCTGCAGCGCGCTGGGCTCGACCACGTCTGGCTCTGACGGGAAGAGATCGCAGGAGCCGGGGCGGGACGGACACGTCCGACATCCCGCCCGGCATTCAGACTTCAAAGAACGTCACAGTTTTGATCGAACGGCCCTCCTCCATGAAACCCCGCATCCTCTACACCAAGCCCTCAATCACCGACCGCGAGGTGGCCTACGCCACCGATGCGGCGGCCAATGGCTGGGGCGAGCGCTGCTACGACTACATCAACCGCTTCGAGGCGACCTTTGCCGCGCATCTCGGTTCGACCCACGCGATCTCGACATCGAGCTGCACCGGCGCGCTGCACATGGGCCTTGCCGCACTCGGCGTCGGACCCGGCGACGAAGTAATCCTTGCGGACACCAACTGGACGGCGTCTGCCGCGCCGATCGTTCACCTCGGGGCAAAGCCGGTATTCGTCGACGTGCTTGCCGACAGCTGGTGCATCGACCCGGAGAAGGCGGAAGCGGCAATCACCCCAAGGACCAGGGCGATCGTCGCCGTCCATATCTATGGCAATCTCTGCGACATGGACCGGCTGCTGGAAATCGGCGCGCGGCACGGCATCCCTGTCGTCGAGGACGCCGCCGAAGCGCTCGGCTCGGAGTGGCGCGGACGCAGGGCCGGATCGCTCGGCGCCTTTGGCGCCTTTTCCTTCCACGGCACCAAGACGGTGACCACGGGCGAAGGCGGCATGTTCGTCACCAGCGACCTGAAGCTTTACGAGAAGGTGCTGACGCTCTCCAATCACGGCCGGGCGCGCGGGCAGAAAAAGCAGTTCTGGCCGGACGAAATCGGCTTCAAGTACAAGATGTCGAACCTGCAGGCTGCGGTCGGTCTGGCGCAGATCGAACGCGTCGGCGAGCTGGTCGATCGCAAGCGCGCGATCTTTTATGCCTATCGGGACCAACTTGCCGGCGTCAACGCGATCGCGTTGAACCCGGAGCCGGAGGGAACGAAGAACGGCTTCTGGATGCCGACGGTCGTCTTCGCGCCGGAAACCGGCGTGACCCGGGAGACACTCCAGGACGCCTTTGCGGTCGAGAACATCGACGCCCGCGTCTTCTTCTGGCCGCTGAGCTCGCTGCCGCCTTTCGAAGAGATGCCGGCCAACACCAATGCCTACGACCTGCCCGGCCGGGCAATCAACCTGCCGAGCTATCACGACATGACGTCCGACGAGATCGGCCGCGTGGTAGAGGTCCTGCGCGGCTGCCTGGCAGCCTGACGGCAAGCACTGATGGGAGACCACCTCCGCGCAAGGTCACCAGGATATTAGAACCTTGCAATGCGCCGTGCCGAGGGCAGGCGCAAATACGGGGCGCCGCATGAAAATCGTCATTCTCGCAGGTGGTTACGGCACGCGCATCTCGGAGGAGAGCCACCTCCGGCCGAAACCGATGATCGAAATCGGCGGCCGGCCGATCCTGTGGCACATCATGAAGATCTACAGCCACTACGGCTTCTCGGACTTCGTCATCTGCCTTGGCTACCGCGGCTACATGATCAAGGAATATTTCGCCAACTACGTCCTGCATTCTTCCGACGTCACCTATTGCATGGCGACGGGCGAAACCCTGTTTCATTCGAACAAGGCCGAGCCCTGGCGCGTGACACTGGTAGACACGGGAACGGACTCCATGACCGGCGGACGCCTGAAGCGCGTGGCCGACCATCTCGGCGATACGTTCTGCCTCACCTATGGTGACGGCGTTGCCGACATCGACATCAAGGCGCTGACCGACTTCCACCGCCATCATGGCCGCCAGGCGACGGTCACCAGCGTGGTCCCGCCTGGCCGCTATGGCGCGCTTGCCGTCAGCGACGGACGGGTCAGAAGCTTCATCGAGAAGCCGGCCGGCGACAACGGCCACATCAATGGCGGCTTCTTCGTTCTCAACCGTTCGGTGCTCGATCGCATCGAAGGCGATCACACGCCGTTCGAAGCGGAACCTCTGGAGGGTCTCGCCGCCGAAGGCCAGCTGATGGCCTTCGAGCATGCGGGCTTCTGGCGGCCGATGGATACGCTGCGCGACAAGAACCAGCTTGAAGAGCTGTGGCAAAGCGGAACGGCCCCCTGGAAAGTCTGGGCATGAGCAGGCTTGCAGACCCGTCCTTCTGGGCCGGAAAACGGGTGATGCTGACGGGTCACTCCGGCTTCAAGGGAAGCTGGGCCCGCCTGTGGCTCACGCAGATGGGCGCCGAGGTGACCGGCTACGGCCTGTCGCCGGCGACCGCCCCCTCGCTGCACGCACTGCTCGGATCTGAAACGGCCACGAACGAACATTTCGCCGACATCCGCGACGGCGAGACGCTCGCATCCGCCGTCCGCGCTTGCGACCCGGAAATCGTCCTTCACATGGCGGCCCAGCCCCTGGTTCGGGAGAGCTACCGGACGCCGGTCGAAACCTTCGACGTCAACGTCATGGGTACGGTTCGCCTGCTGGAAGCGGCGCGCGCGGCCCCTGCCCTCAAGGCCATTCTCGTCGTCACCACTGACAAGGTCTACCGCAACGACGAAAGCGGCCGGCATTTTCCGGAAGACGCCGTGCTTGGCGGCCACGATCCCTATTCCGGTTCGAAGGCTGCCAGCGAGCTCGTCGTCTCGACCTGGCGGGATTCCTATCTGCGTGAACGCGGCATAAGGGTGGCCACCGCCCGCGGCGGCAACGTGCTCGGCGGCGGGGACTTTTCCACCGACCGGCTGGTTCCCGATATCGTCCGCGCCGCCCTTTCGGGCGAGACGCTGGACATCCGCAGTCCGATGGCGACGCGGCCCTGGCAGCACGTGCTCGACTGCCTCAACGGCTACTTCGTCTATGCCGAGGCGCTTCATGGCGGAAAGACCGATGTGGCGGCGCTGAATTTCGGCCCGGCTCCCGACGAGCGACAGATCCCGGTTCGGGACGTTGCCGCCGCCATCCAGACCGCAATGGGCTTGCCCACGCAATGGCGTGACGCGTCATCCGAGGACCAGCCGCATGAAATGAAGACGCTCGGCCTCGATCCGGCACTTGCCGGACGGACGTTGTCATGGGCAACCCGTCTATCGCAGGACGAGGCGATCGCCTGGACCGCGCGCTGGTATGACGGCTGGCGCCGCGGCGCCCTCGCCCGTGATCTGACACTCAGCCAAATCGACGCATTCATGAGAGGCTAACGACTTCGATGTCCCACAACTGCCGTTTCTGCTCGACACCGCTCAAGACCGTCGTTGCCGACCTGGGCTCCACGCCCTGGTCCAATTCCTTTCTCGAACCGACGAAGGAAGCCATCGCCCGCGAGCGATCGTTTCCGCTGAAGGCGATGGTCTGCTCCGAGTGCTTGCTGGTGCAGACGACGGAAAACGTGCCGGCCGACGAAATCTTCACCGACGGCTACGCCTACCTCTCTTCCTTCTCGACAAGCTGGCTCGAACACGCACGCCGCTATGCCGAGAGCATGACCGAGCGCTTCGCGCTCGATGACAATTCGCAGGTCGTCGAGATCGCCTCGAACGACGGCTATCTGCTGCAGTATTTCGTCGCCAAGGGCATCCCGGCGCTCGGGATCGAACCGGCCGCCAACGCGGCAAGGCTCGCCGAGGAGCGGAAGGTTCCGACCGAGGTCGCCTTCTTCGGACGGGAGACGGCAACCGAACTCGTCAAGCGCGGCATTCGCGCCGATCTCACGGCGGCCAACAACGTGCTCGCCCATGTGCCCGATATCGCCGACTTCGTCGGCGGCTTCGCCATCCTGCTGAAGCCCGATGGCGTTGCGACGTTCGAGTTCCCTCATCTGCTGCGCCTCATGGAAGGCGTGCAATTCGACACGATCTACCACGAGCACTATTCCTATCTGTCGCTGGCGGCGGTCGAACGGATCTTCGAAAGCTCCGGCCTCAAGGTCTTCGACGTCGAGGAACTGCCAACCCATGGCGGCTCCTTGCGCGTCTACGCTCAGCTGAGATCCGGCGTGCGCGAGACCACGCTGGAGCTCGAGAGGCTCAGGGCGACAGAGGCGCTTGCCGGGTTGATGCGCATGGAAACCTACAAGGCATTCGACGACCGCATCGCCGCCGTCTGCAAGGATTTTCAGAACTTCCTGGCAAACGCCAAGGCCGAGGGAAAAACCGTAGCCGCCTATGGCGCCGCAGCAAAAGGCAACACATTCCTCAATGTCTGCGGCCTGTCGCCCAGCGAAATCGCCTTCGCGGTCGATCGCAACGACCTGAAGCAGGGCAAGCTCCTGCCGGGCACACATATTCCGGTGCACGCGCCGGCGGTCATCGAGGATGCAAAGCCCGATTATCTCGTTATTCTGCCCTGGAACCTGAAGACCGAAATCGTCGCCGATAACGAGGCGATCCGCGACTGGGGCGGCCGCTTCGTCGTCGCCATTCCGAAGCTGAGCGTCTTCTGATCTTCGACGCCGGGAAGTGTGGACAATTCTTCAACCGGACCGCGTTGAACCGCCTGAAATCGACTTTATTGATCGCCTTAGGTCGCTTTGCCGTAAATTCGGTGACTTTGCCGTAAATTCGGCACGATTTAAGTGAACGTCGGGGGTGGCGTGGGTATTGACGGTTGAAAAAAATGCACCCAAGGAGGTGCTATGTCCACTATTGACCTATGCCTCGTCGCCACCCGGCGTCCGGACCTGCTTGCGCAGACGCTTGCGAGCTTCCGGGACAAAATCTTTTCCAGGCTCGACCTGCGCGGCGCCTATCTCAATCTCGATCCGATTTTCGGGTCTGAGGAGGATCATCGCGCCTGCGTCGAGATATTCCGCAACCATTTCCCCGACGGTACCGTGTTCCAGCCCGAAAGCCCGGGCTTCTGCGCAGCCGTCGCGAAACTCTGGTCTGCCACCAGCGCCGACTACGTCTTCCACCTGGAGGACGACTGGATCTCGCTGAGGGACATGGGCGAGGAACTCCTGGCGCCCTTCGCCGATCCGGCGATAAGCCAGGTATCGTTCCACACGGCGGACCAGAATTGGGACATCCGCCGCAAGGGCCATTTCCATCGGCGCAACGAATACGCGTATCTCTTCGGGATCAAGGTCCCGCTGTTTCGCACGTTCCCGAAATTCACGACGTCGCCGTCCGTCCTTCGCGGTGATTTCGCGCGGCATTGTGCCGGTCTGATGGACCTCTCGCGCGATCCGGAAAAGCAGTTCTATTCGGGCGTCAACCCGGCAATGGAGGCCTATGTCGCCAGCCGTCGCAACTACATCTTCTCGCCCGAGGCGCAGCCGGTCATCAAGGATATGGGCCGGGAATGGCGCGAGCAGCGGCGCATCCAGAAGGTGATCACCGACTCGACCTCGGTCTGGCGGCAAAGCGCGTAAGCGGCCGGGCCTAGCCCGGATGCTTCGAAACGAAGCGATACAAGCGGGACGACGGCCCCGCTTGTATCGGTACCGTCACGCAGTCACGGCAGCGTCCTTGCGCTGAAAGCCCTTGCTCGCGACCATGAGGCTGCGCGTGTAATCCTCACCGATACGCCCGGCGACGAGGTCCGCCGAGGACAGGCGCTCGACGACGCGTCCGCCCTGCATCACCGCCAACCGATCGCACATATGGGTGACAACGCCGAGATCGTGGCTGACCATGATGAAGGTCAACTTATGGTCGCGCCGGACCTGTTCCAGGAGGTTCAACACTTCGGCCTGCACCGAGGCGTCGAGCGCCGAGGTTGGCTCGTCGAGAAGCAGGATCGATGGTTCGAGAATCAGAGCGCGCGCGATCGCGACGCGCTGCCGTTGACCGCCCGAAAGCTGGTGCGGATAACGGAAGCGGAAGCCCGACCCGAGGCCGACCTCATCGAGCGCTTTCAGAATGCGCCGCTCGCCATCGGCCACGCCATGGATGGCCAACGGTTCCAGCAATTGCCGGTCGATGGTCTGGCGTGGGTGCAGCGAGCCGTAAGGATCCTGGAAGACCATCTGCACGGCGCGATAGAAGGCCTTGTCGCGCTTGGCGCCCTGGAGAACGCGATCGTGCACGCGAATGGTGCCACCCGTGACGGGCGCGAGGCCAGCAATCGCCCTAAGCAAGGTCGACTTGCCCGACCCGGACTCGCCGACGAGCCCGAAGGATTCGCCCGGCGCGATCTCGACGCTGACGTCGTTCAGCGCCTTGAACGCGTCATAGGTGACGGAAAGGTTCGAAACGGAAACGGCTGAGGTCATTGGGCCCACTCCGGCTTGCGGTCGAGAACCGGCAGGGGATGACGATCGGATCCGATCGCCGGCATGCAGTTCAGCAAACCTTGGGTATAGGGATGCTTGGCATTGGCAAGCTCGGACGCCGCCAGTTCCTCGACGATCCGGCCGGCATACATGACGATCACGCGGTCACAGAAGGACGACACGAGCCGCAGATCGTGCGACACGAAGACCAGACCCATGCCTCGATCGGCGACGAGCTTGTCGAGGATGCCAAGCACTTCGAGCTGTACCGTCACGTCGAGCGCCGAGGTCGGCTCGTCGGCGATCAAGAGTTCCGGTCCGGCAACCAGCATCATCGCGATCATCGCGCGCTGCCCCATGCCGCCCGAAACTTCGTGCGGATAGAGATCGTAGACGCGCTTCGGATCGCGAATCTGGACGGCAGCGAGCATGTCGAGCGCCCTTTCCCGGGCTTCGCCGCGGCTGACGTTCTCATGCTGCCGCAGCGTCTCGACGATCTGCCGGCCGATGCTCATGACCGGGTTCAGCGAATACTTCGGGTCCTGCAGGATCATGGCGATGCGCTTGCCCCGGAGATCCCGGCGGACCTTCGGAGATGCCGAAAGCAGGTCGATGCCATCGAAGTTCAACTGCTTTGCCGTCACCTGCGCATGACCAGGCGTCAGCCCCATGATCGCCCGGCCGGTCTGCGACTTGCCGGAGCCGCTTTCGCCGACGATGCCGAGGCGTTCGCGGCCGAGCGTGAAGGAGACGCCGCGCACGGCCTCGACGAGTCCGGTGCGGGTCGGGAACGAGACCTTGAGGTCTTCTACCGTCAGAAGCGCGCTCATTGGCCGCTCTCCCGCGGATCGAGCGCATCGCGCAGGCCGTCGCCGAGCAGGTTGAAGCCGAGGCTGACGATCAGGATCGCGATGCCGGGCATGGTTGCCACCCACCATTGATCGAGGATGAAGCGACGGCCAGACGCGATCATTGCGCCCCATTCCGGCAGCGGCGGCTGTGCGCCAAGCCCGAGGAAGCCCAAGCCCGCGGCCGTCAGGATGATGCCGGCCATGTCGAGCGTGACGCGCACGATCAGCGAGGACATGCACATCGGCATGACGTGACGGAAAACGATGCGGATCGGCGACGCGCCCATGAGCTGCACGGCGGCGATGTAATCGGAATTACGCACCGTCAGCGTCTCGGCGCGGGCGATGCGCGCGTAGGGCGGCCACGACGTAATGGCAATCGCGATAACGGCGTTCTCGATGCCCGGTCCAAGAGCGGCGACGAAGGCGAGCGCCAGAACCAGCTTCGGGAAGGCGAGGAAGATATCAGTGATGCGCATCAGCACCGCATCGACCCAGCCGCCGGCATAGCCGGCGACAGCGCCGACGATGAGCCCGACAGGTGCGGCGATGACCGCGACCAACAGCACGACGGCGAGCGTCAGCCGCGAGCCGTGGATCAGCCGCGAAAGGATGTCGCGACCAAGATCGTCGGTGCCGAGCAGATAGCCGGGGGTTCCCGGCGCCATCAGCCGCGCATTGGCGAGATCACCGATATAAGGCGAATGCGGCGCCAGGAAGTCGGCGAAAGCGGCAACGAAGACCAGCGCCAGCAGGATGAGCAAGCCGAGAACGGCGAGCTTGTTGGCGGCAAAGCGCTGCCAGGTCATGTAGGCGCGACCGAGGCGGGCCTGGGTGCGTGACTGCGGTCGGTCGGACAAGAGCCACTCGCGGCGCGTCATCGGACGTGTCTGGGTAACGGTACTCATCGCTGGCGCGTCCTCGGGTCGAGCGTCCGGTAGAGAAGATCGGACAGGAGATTGATGCCGATGAAGACCGAACCGATAATGATGGTGCCACCAAGCACGGCGTTCATGTCGGCATTCTGCAGCGAGTTGGTGATGTAAAGACCAAGACCCGGCCAGGCGAAGACGGTTTCCGTCAAGACCGAGCCCTCGAGCAGGCCCGCATAGGAGAGCGCAATCACGGTCACCAGCGGCACGGCCGCGTTCCGCAGCGCATGGCCCCAGATGATCCGGGTCTCGGACAGGCCCTTGGCGCGCGCCGCGACGATATACTCCTGCTGCAACTCGTTGAGCATGAAGCTGCGCGTCATCCGGCTGATATAGGCGAGCGAGAAATAACCGAGCAGCGAGGCCGGCAGGATGATGTGGCGGAACACGTCCCAAAGCACATCCCATTGCCTCTGCCACAGCGCATCGAACAGGTAAAAGCCGGTGATCGGCGTGAACGTATATTCGAACACGATGTCGATACGGCCGGGATAGGCGACCCACTTCAGCCGCGCGTAGAAGACGAGCAGCGACAGGAGCGCCAGCCAGAAGATCGGCACGGAATAGCCGACGAGGCCGATCACGCGCACGATCTGGTCGGCGATGCTGCCGCGCTTGACCGCGGCAAGCACGCCGAGCGGCACGCCGAACAAGGCGCCGATCAGCGTGCCGAGCGTTGCGAGCTCCATGGTCGCCGGGAAGACGCGGCGGATGTCGGTCATGACGGGATTGGTGGTCAGCACCGAGACGCCGAAGTCACCGGTCAGCGCCTGGCGGACATAGATGAAGAACTGTTGGTAGAGGGGCAGGTTCAGCCCCATCGCCTCGCGCGTCCTTTCGACGACGTGCGTGGGCGCCCGGTCGCCGAGAACGGCCAGAACCGGGTCGATCGGGATCACCCGGCCGATGAAGAAGGTAACGGCCAGAAGGCCGAGATAGGTGGTGACGACAACGACAAGAAAGCGCAGCACCGCTGCCACGATCTTACCGGGACGGGCGCGTTTGCGCCCGTCCACTGTCCCTGTTGCGCTCATGCTCAAGGGAACGATCCTTTCGGTTTATTCCTTCGAGACGGCTTACTCTTTGGTGATGCCGGCGACGAAGTTGGTGTCGAAGCTCGGACCAAGCTTCAGGCCCTTGACGTTGCCGCGATAGCCGGCGACTTCGGTCTGCTGGAAGATGATGACGAACGGGCTTTCGCCAAGCACCGTCTTCTGCAGTTCCTTGTAGGTCTCCGCACGCTTGGCGCTGTCGCGCTCGAGCAGTGCGTCCTTGGTCTTCTTCGTCAGCTCCGGAACGTCCCAGGCATTGCGCCAGGCAAGGGTCTTGTTCTTGCCTTCGTCGGAATTGTCAGGGTTGCTGGTGAAGGTTTCCGCGTTGGAGTTCGGATCGAAATAATCCATGCCCCACTGACCGATATACATGTCGTGGTTGCGCGCACGGTACTTCGTCAGCGTCTGCTTGCCGTCGCCCGGAATGATTTCGAGCTTCACGCCGGCCTGGCCGAGCGTCTGCTGGAAGGATTCGGCAATGCCGGTGACCGGCTGGCCGTTGCGAACGTCCATGGTCACGGTGAAGCCGTCGGCGAGGCCGGCCTTGGCCAGCAGTTCCTTCGCCTTGGCGACGTCGAGCTTGTAGGGGTTCTCGTCGAGAGCACCCAGAACACCCTTCGGCAGGAAGCTCTGGTGGACCTCGCCGATGCCCTTGATGAGGGTCGAACCGATGGCATCATAGTCGACCAGATACTTGAACGCTTCGCGCACTTCGGGCTTGGCAAGGTTGGCGTTCTTCTGGTTGAGGCTGATGTAGTAGACCGTGCCCTTCGGCGCGTTCGTCGTGGCGAGGTCGGCATTCTTCGAGACGGCGTCGTAATCACCCGGCTCCAGATTGCGGGCGACATCGATATCGCCGGCTTCAAGCGCCAGGCGCTGGCCCGAGCTTTCCTTCATGTGGCGATAGATGACGCGGGCGAGCTTGGCCTGTTCGCCGTAGAAGTTGTCGTTGCGCTCCAGCACGATGACTTCGTTGGCGCGCCATTCGCGCAGCTTGAACGGGCCGGAGCCGGCATAACCGGTCTTCAGCCATTCATTGCCGAAGTCGTTGTCGTACTTGTACTCGTCCGTCGGCGTGACCGGCTTGACGTTTTCGAGCACGAGCTTCTTGTCGAGGACGGCACCCACGGTCGCCGTCAGGCAGTTCAAGACGAAGCTCGGGGCATAGGGCTGGTCGACGGTGAAGACGAAGGTCTGTGCGTCCGCAGCCTTGGCCTTTTCCGTCACGTTGTCGCCGGTAAGGCCGAACTGGGTGAGGATGAAGGCCGGGCTCTTGTCGAGCTTCACGGCGCGTTCGAACGACCAGGCCACGTCCTCGGCGGTCACCGGATTGCCCGAGGCGAACTTCAGGTCGGGCTTCAGCTTGAACGTATAGGTCAGGCCGTCGTCGGACACGGTCCAGCTCTCGGCGAGATCGCCGACAACCTTGGTCGTGTCGTTGATGTCGAGGCGCACCAGCATGCTGTAGGTGTTGCCGGTGATTTCGGCCGCGGTCAGCTCGAAGGCTTCGCCCGGATCCATGGTGATGACATCGTCGATCGCGAAAGCCTCGACCAGCGTATCCTTCGGCGTCTCGGCAAAGGCCGGTGCAGTCGTGGCCATGACCATGGCCAGCGCCGCCGAAGCGGTCAGAAGACGCAGACGTCCGTTGAGCTTGTGCATCATTTTGCAGTTCCCTCGTTTGTGCCCTTACGGGCTCTTCTTCATGGTTCAGGCGGCCTCGTGCCAAGCCTGCCCCAGAACTCTCCACCAGTTCTCCCGGCATATCTTTGCCAGTTCGGCGTCACCATATCCGGCGCCCCTGAGCGCCGCAACGAGCGCCTGGCTGCCGGCCGCATCAGCAATCTCCTCGGGGATCGTCGCCCCGTCGAAGTCCGATCCGAGCGCGACGCAGCCGATGCCCATGCGCTCGACGAGATAATCGACATGGCGAACCATGTCGGAAAGCGGCGTTGCGGCATTCTCCTGGCCATCGGCGCGCAGCATCGTCGTCGCATAGTTGAGCCCGACGAGACCCTTGCTTTCCCTGACGGCATCGAGCTGCCTGTCGGTCAGATTGCGGGCGACCGGCGTCAGCGCATGCGCGTTCGAGTGGCTGGCGACCAGCGGCTGGTCGGTCGTCTTTGCGACGTCCCAGAAGCCTTTCTCGGTGATGTGCGCAAGGTCGATCAGGATGCCCAGGCGGTTGCAGGCACGCACGAGCTCGAAGCCCGCGTCCGTCAGTCCGGGCGCCGTGTCCGGAGACATCGGATAGGAAAACGGCACGCCATGGCCGAAGACATTGTGCCGGCTCCAGACAGGTCCGAG
The DNA here is from genome assembly GCF_002007205.1 of Ensifer adhaerens. GTDB lineage: Bacteria > Pseudomonadota > Alphaproteobacteria > Rhizobiales > Rhizobiaceae > Ensifer > Ensifer adhaerens_D. The sequence continues at coordinate 28,350 of NZ_LAZS01000004.1, read as the reverse complement.
CGAGCGCAGGCCCGCGGCATGGAAGGTTTCAAGCGCCGAAAGATCGGCACCGATCGCCTCGCAGCCCTCCATGTGCAGCACGGACGCAAAGACGCCCTTCTCCACGGCGCGGCGGATCTCGGCGGTCGAGCGGCAGAGTTTCCACGCCCCTGCCCGGTCGAGCCGGACGGCGATGTCGGCGAGCTCCATGGCGACAGCAAGCGACGGCAGGTGCTCGAGCGGCGCCGAAAGCGGTGTTTCGTAGTGGCCGTTCTCGTCCGGCGGCTGCAGGACCAGATCACCCGAGGGCACGTAGATCGCCGAAAGGCCGCCGACGAGACCGCCCGCCTTGGCGCGCGGCGCATCGATATGGCCCTCACCGATGCCGTCGACGAACTCGCGCACCGGATCCTGGCCCTTACGGGCGTTCTGCCACAGACGCAGAAGCACGTCGTTATGGCCATCGAAAACCGCCTGCATTCCTGAATTTCCTTCATCATTTCAGGGAGATCGGACGGGCCGTTCGGGTCGCGTCCAAGGGAAAGTCGACGCGATGCTAGTGAAAGCCCAAAGCCTTTTCAATGAATATCAGGGGGTTTTACCCAGCCCTGCCTGTAGCGAAATGTTGCATGATTGCCGCATGCTCGACGGCAAACGCAGCGCCGATAGGCGCCCGAGGCCGGTCGAGGGGTGAAAATCCTGGCTTTCTCATGCATGGAGTGGCCGGCCCGAATGTTCGGGCTGTCGCGCCGCATGAGGCGGCATTGGGGGTTGCTTGCTGCGTTCGTCTTCTCTCGCGGGCTCGAAGGGATACTGGATCCATATCGCGGCGACTTTCGTCCTCGCCGTCGCACTCGTCGCCTGCGCCGGCCGTCCTGTGGGCGTGCTCGTCCCGTCGGGCACCACAGGCGACGCCTCCCAGGTTGACCTGATGGTCGCGACCACGCGCGCCCCCGCAGCAGAACCGGGCGTGCTTTTCAGCGGCGAACGGTCGGAACAGCTTTCCCTGACGGAGATCGTCGTTTCCATCCCGCCCGAGAAGAACCGCGCAGTCGGCCAGGTGCAGTGGCCGAAGAAGCTTCCAGCCAATCCGGAGCGTGATTTCTCGACCGTCAGCGTCACGCCGCTCAATGAGGGCAACGACGTCCAGAGCTGGCTGAAGGGCAACATGCCGAAGACCCGCCGCGTGCTGATCTTCGTGCACGGCTTCAACAACCGCTACGAGGACGCCGTCTACCGTTTTGCCCAAATCGTGCATGACAGCGGCACGGACGTCGCCCCTGTTATCTTCACCTGGCCCTCGCGCGCCAGCATCTTCGACTATAACTACGACAAGGAAAGCACCAACTATTCGCGCGACGCGCTGGAGGAACTGCTCAGGCGCGCATCGAGCAATCCCGCGGTCGGCGAAATCACCGTCATGGCCCACTCCATGGGCTCGTGGCTGACGGTCGAGGCGCTACGTCAGATGGCGATCCGCGATAAACGCATCGCGCCCAAGATCACCGACGTCATCCTGGCATCGCCCGATCTCGACGTCGACGTCTTCGGCCAGCAGATCCGGGCCATGGGCGACAAGCGGCCAAAGTTCACGCTGTTCGTGTCGCGCGACGACCGGGCGCTGACCTTGTCCAGGCGCATTTCCGGCAACGTCGACCGCCTCGGCCAGATCGATCCGACCGCCGAACCGTATCGCACGCAACTGGAGCAGGCCGGCATCAGCGTCATCGATCTGACCGCGCTGAAGGGCGGCGACAAGCTCAACCACGGCAAGTTCGCCGAAAGCCCCGAAGTCGTGCGCCTGCTCGGCAACCGGCTGATTGCCGGCCAGACCGTGACCGATTCCGATGTCGGGCTCGGCGAGCGCCTGGGCGCTGTCACGCTCGGCGCCACGCAGACGGTCGGCAGTGCAGCCAGCCTTGCGGTATCGACGCCGATCATGATCTTCGACCCCAACACCCGCAAGAATTACGACGCGCAGGTGCGCCGTCTGGGTCAATCGATGGAAAACACGGTCGGCTCGGCAGTGACCCCTTGGACACCGCCGCAAAGTGGGGGAGCCGCGAAAAGCACCTCCCCCGACCGTCACTCTCGTTAGAGCGCCGTGCGTTCATACGAACGCACAAAGGACCCTTTAGACGGGCAGCTCGCGCCGCTCGGCTTCCGTCTCCATGGCGAGGTCGAGCACCTTCTGCAGGTTCGCGGCGTGACGGAAGCCCGGCTCCTCGGTCTTGCCCTTACGGACGGCCGCCACGAAGCGCTCATAGTTCGTCGCAACGGTGCCGGCATCGACATCGCGCCAGGTCGCGGTTTCGACGTCCGCCCCGAGGCAGGCGCGCAGCGTCGATCCATCCGGCGTGTGCACCACTTCTAGCGCACCCTTGTCGCCGTGTAGCCTCAGCCGGAGCTCATTGAGATGCCCGGTCGCCCAGCGGCTGGCATGCACGACGCCCATGGCGCCATTGCCGAACTCCGCCGTCATGACGAAGCTGTCATTGGCGTCGAGATCATACTCGCCGATGCGGTTATCAGGCGCCTTGTCGAAGGTTTTCAGCCGCGCGAAGATCCGGGCGGCGTCGGTGCCCGCGCCATAGCCCGCAAAGTCGAGGATGTGGATGCCTACATCGCCAAGCACGCCGTTCGAGCCGTGCTTGGTCGAGAGCCGCCACAGCCATTGCGATTCCGTTGCCCAGTCGCCCCAGGCCTTGGAAACGAGCCAGCTCTGCAGATAGGACGCCTCGAGATGACGCAGCTTGCCAACCTCGCCGGCAAGCACCATCGCGCGTGCCTTCTGCAGCGGCGCGACATTGCGGTAGGTGAGGTTGACCATGGTCACAAGGTCGGAACGCTCGGCGGCGTCGGCCATCTCAGCCGCCTTGGCGTAGTTCTCGGCAAGTGGCTTCTCGCACAGCACATGCTTGCCGGCGGCAATCAGCGCCAGCGTCGTCGGGTAGTGCGCCTTGTCCGGCGTCACGTTCGTCGCCGCATCGAACTTGCCCCAGGCGATCGCCTCGTCGAGCGAGGTGAAGGTCTTGGCAATCCCGTGCTTGTCGGCAAAGGCCTCTGCGCGCTTCGGGTCGACATCGACGGCGCCGACCATTTCGACGCCTTCGATCTTGGCAAAGGCCTGGGCATGGCTGTTTGCCATGCCACCGGTTCCAACTACAAGAAGACGCATGGTGCTCACCTGTATCCTGCTTCGCCGGCCTGGTGCAGCCGTGGGCCGCGCTCGACGATCGGCTCCAGCGCCTTTTCGACCGGCACGTTCGGCGCGTCGTGGATCGCCGTGTAGCGGTTGTCGGCGTTGTAGGCCCACTTCACCGAATTGCGCAGCACCTTCTGCACATTGGCGTCGTGATAGGTCGGGTAGGTCTCGTGGCCCGGACGGAAGTAGAAGATGTTACCCGCGCCGCGGCGCCAGGTGAGGCCCGAGCGGAACACTTCGCCGCCGGCAAACCACGAGATGAACACGGTTTCGAGCGGCTCCGGCACCGAAAACTGCTCGCCATACATCTCCTCGTTCTCAAGCACGAAGTTTTCGTCGATACCCTCGGCGATCGGATGGCGCGGGTTGATCGCCCAAACGCGTTCGCGTTCGCCGGCCTCGCGCCATTTCAGCGCGCAGGGCGTTCCCATCAGGCGCTTGAAGATCTTGGAGAAGTGACCGGAATGCAGCACGATCAGGCCCATGCCTTCCCAAACGCGCTTGGCGACCCGCTCGACGATCTCGTCGCTGACGGCACCATGGTCCTTGTGGCCCCACCACAAAAGCACATCGGTGTTGGCAAGACGCTCGACGCTGAGGCCATGCTCCGGTTCCTGCAACGTCGCCGTCGTCGCCTCGATGCCGCCTTCGGTGTTCAGCGCCGCCGCGATCGTATTGTGCATCCCGTTCGGATAGATGCTGCGGACGATCTCGTTGGTCTGCTCGTGGATATTCTCGCCCCAAACAACTGTTCTGATAGGCACGTTCATTCTCCTTGGGTGTTCGCCCGTCTCGGGCATGCCGTCTTACGATGTATGGGCCGCCACGCATTGGCGACCCAGGAGCTAGAAACCGTTCGATTGGGGGATATAGCCGGTCAGGCTGCCCCTCTCATCGGGGCGCGGCCAAGCGCCTGCCCCGACGCATCGAAGCGGTGGATGTTGTCGCCGACCGGTGAGATCTGCACTGTCTCACCCGGCCGGTGAAGCGACGTGCCGCCCTCCCGGACAATGACCGGTTCGCCGACGCCGATATCGAGATAGATGTAGCTGTCGGAACCGAGCATTTCGGAATGCACCACCGCTCCCGACCACCTGCCGTCGCCCACCCGGATCTCCAGATGCTCAGCCCTGATGCCGATCGTATGGGCATCGTAGGGCGCAGCGAGCGCGCCGGATAGGAGGTTCATCTTCGGCGAACCGATGAACCCTGCGACGAAGACCGAATTCGGGTTCTCATAAAGCTCCAGCGGCGTGCCGATCTGTTCGACCACACCATCCCGTAGCACGCAAATGCGATCAGCCAGTGTCATCGCCTCGACCTGGTCGTGGGTGACATAGATCATCGTCGTCTTGTGCATGCTGCGATGCAGCTTGGCGATCTCGATGCGGGTCGCAACGCGCAGCGCCGCGTCGAGATTGGAGAGCGGCTCGTCGAAGAGAAAGACCTTCGGATCGCGCACGATTGCCCGGCCGATCGCCACGCGCTGGCGCTGGCCGCCCGAAAGCTGCCGCGGCAGGCGCTGGAGATAGGGCGTGAGCTGCAGCATCTCGGCTGCGGCCTCCACCCTCTTCCTGCACTGCTCCTTGTCCTTTCCCGCAAGCTGCATGCCGAAGGACATGTTCTCGAACACCGTCATGTGCGGGTAGAGCGCATAGGACTGGAACACCATCGCGATGCCGCGCTTCGACGGCGTCAGCTGGTTGACCACCTGCCCGTCGAAGGACAGCGTGCCCGACGTGATCTCCTCCAGCCCGGCGATCAGGCGAAGGAGCGTGGACTTGCCGCAGCCCGACGGTCCGACAAAAACCATGAATTCGCCGGCCCGGATATCCATGCTGACGCCCTTGATCACCTCGAAGGCGCCGAAGGACTTGCGGATGTTGCGCAATTGAAGTTCTGCCATGATTTATCCCCTTATCCTTTGACGCCGCCGGCGGTGAGCCCGGAGATGATCCGTCGCTGAAAGATCAGGACGAGGATCACGAGCGGCACGGTGACGATGATCGATGCGGCCATGATGTTGCCCCACGGGATCTCGTACTCGCTGTTGCCCGAAAGAAGCGCGATCGCGACCGGCACCGTGCGCTGGCTGTCGGACGAGGTGAAGGTCAGCGCGAACAGGAACTCGTTCCAGGCGGCGATGAAGGCGAGCAGCCCGGTTGTCACCAATGCCGGCCACATCAGCGGCATGAACACTCGGGTAATGATGACCCAGGGCGTGGCGCCGTCGACGATCGCCGCTTCCTCGATCTCGACCGGCAGGTCGCGCATGAAGGTGGTGAGCACCCACACCGTGAACGGCAGCGTGAAGATCATGTAGGAGAAGATCAGCGCGAGCGGCGTGTTGAAGATCCCGACCGCGCGGATCAACTCGAACAGACCCGCAAGCACGGCGATCTGCGGAAACATCGACACCGACAGGATTGTCAGAAGCAGAAGTCCGCGACCGCGAAAGCGCACCCGCGCCAGCGCATAAGCCGCGGTGACCGCAAGCAGCAGCGACACGGCGACGACAATGGTCGCAACCATCAGCGAGTTGGCAAGATTGCGCAGGAAGCCGCTGCTCGTGACGATGCCGGCGTAGTTGTCAAAGGAGATCTCGGTCGGCCAGTAATCGACCCGGAAGAGTGCGGTTCCGGATTTGAAGCTCGTCAGTACCGCGTAGTAGAACGGGAAGACGGCCATGAGGATGATCGCAGCGACGAGGGCATAGAACGCCGAGCGCTTGGCAAGGGTGGCAACCATCAGCGATCTCCCTCAAGATTGACCCGGCCGAACCACATGTAGGCGACAGTGATCGCCGCGATGATCAGGAACAGCATCGTCGAGGCTGCAGCCCCATAGGCAAACTTGTCGAAATCGAACAGGTTCTCGCGCGCCAGCACCGACATGGTCTTGGTCTGGGCGTTGTTGGGTGTCAGCACATAGATGAGATCGAAGATGCGCAGCGCGTCGAGCATGCGGAAGATCACCGCGACCATCAGCGCCGGGCGGATCAAGGGCAGCGTCAGCCGCCAGAAGACTTTCAGCGGATGCACGCCATCGATCTTGGCCGCCTCATAGATATCCGACGGCACCATCTGCAGCCCGGCGAGGATGAGCAGCGCCATGAATGGCGTCGTCTTCCAGACGTCGACGATCAAGACCGCGATCATCGCCGTCTCCGGATTGGCCGTCCAGGCGATCTTGTGGGTGATCAGACCGAGGCCGAGCAGAAGGTCGTTCAAAATGCCGAACTGGTCGTTGAGCATCCAGGCCCACATCTTGGCCGAAACGATGGTCGGGATCGCCCAGGGGATGAGGATCGCGGCGCGCACCAGCCCGCGGCCCGGAAAATGGGCGTTGAGCACCAGCGCGACGACGAGACCGAGCACCGTCTCGATGGTGACGGAAAGGGCCGAAAACTTGAGCGTGTTCCAGACCGCATTCCACCATGCCGGATCGGCAAGCAGGCCGTTATAGACCGTGCGCCCGCTCTTCAGCGTGATCCAGGTAAAGTAGTTCTTGAAGCCGACGAACTCGGCGCCTTCGAGGTTGGTCAGCGACGCATTGGTGAAGCTGAAATAGACGGTGCGCAGCAGCGGCCAGCCGGCGACGAGTGCCAGCACCAGCAGCGTCGGTGCGAGAAAGATCCAGGCGGAGCGGACACGCTCGGCGTTGAGGTCGGAGCGGATCCGCGCCTGCTGCCCGAGGGCGGAAGGCGGATCTGCGAGGGAAAGGTCGGTCATGTCTATACTCACCCTTGCCATTCGGCACACGGCCGAGCGGTTGATCGGAGAGGAATGGCGGTGCTCGGTGGAGCGAAGGGAGGCTTGACAAGCACTCCCCTCGCCCCCGGGAGGATCACCAGTTGTCGCCCTTCATCTCGGTGAGTTCGATTTCGAGCAGCTCGAGGTTTTCCGCTGCCGTGCCGTTGCCGGAAAGCGAGTTGTGAACCGCACCCCAGAACTTCGCGGAGACTTCGTTGTATTTGACCTTGGTGACGGCCGACGGGCGCGGAACGGCGCTTTCGAAGATCGGCTTCCAGGCCGGCATGAACGGTTGGGCCTTTGCGACTTCCGCATCGTCGTAGAGCGCGGCGATCGTCGGAAGCTGGGAGAGCTGAAGCGCACGCTCTTTCTGCACGTCCGGCGAGGCGAGAAACTTGACGAGCGCGATTGCCGCTTCCTGCTCGTCGGAATACTTGGAAACGGCAAGGTTCCAGCCGCCGAGCGCCGAGGACGGCTGGTCGCCATCGGTGGCCGTCGGCAGCGGCGCCACGGCAAACTTGCCCTTGACTGCGCTGTCGTCGCCATTGCCGAGCGCATAGGCATAGGGCCAGTTGCGCATGAAGACGGAATTGCCGGTCTGCCAGACGCCGCGCGATTCTTCTTCCTGGTAGGCAAGCACGCCCTGCGGTGAGATCGTGCCGATCCAGCCCTTGATGCGATCGATGGCGGCAGCCGCCTTCTCGTTGTTGATCGAGATCGTGCCGTCGGGCTCGACGATCTGGCCGCCGCCCGACGACTTGATCCATTCAAGCGCATTGCACGTCAGCCCTTCATAGGCGTTGCCCTGGAAGACGTAACCCCAGAGATCACTTTGACCGGCGGCCCGTTCCTTCTCCTGGATCTCCTTGGCGATATCAGCCAGTTCGTCCCAGGTCTTCGGCGGCGTCTTGTCGTACTTGTCCAGCAAATCCTTGCGATAGAAGAGCGCCGGCGCGTCGGTGAAGATCGGGAGCGCCACCAGGTGCCCATTGACGGTCTGTGAGGCGATGATCGAGGGGAAGTGTTGTCCGACAACATCCTTGGCCGCATCCGTCAGATCGACGAACTGGTCGGCAAGCTGCGGCGCCCAGATGACATCAGTCTGGTAGACATCGACATCCTTGTTTCCGGCCGCAAGCCACAGCCGGTACTGGCTGAATTGCTCGCTGCTGGATGACGGCATGGTGACCAGGCTCACCTTGTGACCTGTCTCCTTTTCGAAGATGTCGAGCTGCTCGCGAATGAAGTTGATGTTCTTGCCGGTGGTGTTGGCAGCGAGCGAAAGCTCGGCGGCGCTGGCCGTTCCGGCTGCAACGATTGCTGCACAAAAAGTCAGGGCATTGAGCATGGTTGCCATTGGGTCGACTCCTCCTGTTCCCCCTCCACCGCACGAAAGCTCCTCGGCAAATTCGAAAGCGGTTTGGATCGAAAAAAGTTGGCAGAAGACTGAAAAACTGTCAATCCATACGTCAGAAAAAGTCGCCTGACCGTGAATTACTCGAAATACCTTCATTATTTCAATGAAATAACGAACCATGGGGATCTACACCTTCATCTGGCAGAACCCCATAAAATCAAAGGGGAACCGCACAAATTTAAAACGGTTTGGTAAAATCTTGCGGCGACCTGAGACGCTGGAAGCCACCGACAAACCGATTGTTACCGGCAGCGAAGGTGTATATTTCTGGGACGGGCCAGGGCTTGAGGAAACGCATACCGAATGAAACTGAGGGAGTTCGCACAACAGCTGGGCCTTTCGCCGACCACCGTCAGCCGGGCGCTGAGCGGCTATCCGGAGGTCAGCGAAAAGACGCGCAAGCGCGTCGCGGAAGAGGCGGCGCGTCTCGGTTATCGCCCGAACATCAATGCCGTCAGGCTTGCCACCGGGCGCGCCGGCGCCATCGGCGTCGTCATGGGACGAACCGGCGAGTTCCACTTTTCCGAATTCATGGGCGGCCTGGCCGAAAGGCTCAGCGACGATGACATCGACATCCTTGTCAGCCCCTTGGACGAGAAGGATCCCGAGAGCGAAATTCAGCTTTACAGCCGGCTTGCCGACAGCGGTCGCGTCGATGCCATAATCGTGCACTCGGCAACACCAAACGACGAGCGCATCGCCCTGCTGCACCGGCTCGGCATGCCTTTCCTTGTGCATGGGCGGTCGGAAACCGACGTACCGCACGCATGGCTCGATATCGACAACGAAGGCGCGATCCGTCGGGCGACGTCTCATTTGCTTGACCTTGGCCATCGCCGCATCGCCATGATCAACGGCCGGCAGGGCCGGACCTTCTCGCTCCACCGCGACAAGGGTTATCGCGACGCACTGGAGGCGCGCGGCATCCCCTTCGATCCGCGACTGGTTGCCCACGGCAATTTCACCGACGAGCTCGGTTTTCGCTTCGCGCGCTCCTTCCTCGAACAGACCCCGCGCCCGACCGCCTTCGTCGCCGGCTCGATGATGACGGCACTCGGTATCTACCGGGCAGCGCGTTCGATGGGGCTGGAGATTGGCCGCGAGGTCTCAGTCATCGCCCATGACGACGTGTTCCCTTACCTGACCGCTGAGAACATGGTGCCGTCCCTCTCAGCGACGCGCTCGTCCATTCGAGCCGCCGGCGCGCGCTCGGCAGATCTCTTGCTGCAGCTTCTGGCAGGCAGGCCGACCAGCGAGATCCACGAATTATGGCCGGTGGAACTGATCCTGCGCGAATCGACGACGCCGCCGCAGGACGCGTGACGGAGCGCTTGCCCGTCTCAGTGGAAGGTCGACTTCGAAAACAGGTTGAGGACCACCACGCCGGCAATGATCAGGCCCAGCCCCAGGATGGCGGCCAGGTCGAGCTTCTGCCCGAAGGCGAAGTAGCCGACGAGCGAGATCAGGACGATGCCGAGCCCGCTCCAGACCGCATAGGCGATGCCGACCGGGATGAAGCGCAGCGTATAGGACAGGAAGAAGAAGGCGATCGCGTAGCAGACCACCATCAGCACCGTCGGCCCCAGGCGGGTGAAATGCTGCGCTGCCTGCATCGCCGAGGTGCCGAGCACTTCGAATACGATTGCCGCAACCAGGACGGTATAGAGCATGGCGGGGTTCATGGGGGACTCCATTCCGGACCAGAGCAGTTCCAGGAAAAGTGCAAAGCGGTTTTCCGTCCGGACCTGCGTGATTTCAAAGACTTAGATCAGTTCAGTGTTTCGATGAAACGATGAAGTGATCTATTGCGCCGAAAGCGCCTTGAGATTGTCAACGAGACCGGCGCGCGCCTCGGCATCGAGGTCGTGGCTCTGCATCAGATCCGCGAGCCACACCCCGTCGCAGGCAAAACGCGCGAGCACGCAACCGGTCGAACCGTCCGTCTCCGCAAACTCCGCCGATCGCCGGCCGACCCAGTCGCGCCAGCGGCTCTTCAGATGCGGCTCGGCAATGAGCGCGATCGTCAGCATGCGCCAGCCCGGCACGTCGGTCGCCGGATCGAGCGCGAAGCAGACGTCGATATAGGCGCGCGTAAAGCGCCCCTTTGCCACCGGATCGCGCGCCATCGCCGCCTCGATCGCGTGGTCGAACCGCGTCACCAGGTCGTCGAACAGCCCGTCGAGCAGCGCGAGCTTGTTCGGAAAATGATGCAGCAGCCCGCCCTTGCTGACGCCGGCCGCCTGCGACACGGCATCGAGCGTGATGCCGGCCACCCCCTGCTCGTGCGAAAGGCGTGCGGCGACCTCCAGCAATTGCTGGCGCACCTGTTCCGGCTGTTTCTTGCGGCGATGAGCTTCGGTCATGGCACTATAAAGATACCGTCTGGACGGTTTGTCAAGAGAAGCGCGATGAAACGCCGCAAATCCGCATTCTGAAAATCGTTGTTCGCCCCGCCGCCGCGCGCTAGGACCGATGGAACGAAGGACGCGAACATGGCGGAACAGGAAACCACGACCCTCTACCAAGCCATCGGCGGCGATCCGACGGTTCGCGCGCTGACGCGCCGTTTCTACGAGCTGATGGACACGTTGCCGGAAGCGGCGCGCTGCCGCGCGGTGCATCCGCCCGACCTGTCCGGAAGCGAAGAGAAATTCTACGAGTACCTGACCGGCTGGCTCGGCGGACCGCCCATCTACGTCGAAAAGCGCGGCCACCCGATGCTGCGCCGCCATTTCGTCGCCGAGATCGGGCCCGAGGAACGGGACGAGTGGCTGCTTTGCTTTACCCGCGCGCTTGAGGAAACGATCGACCATCCCAAGCTCCGGCAGATCATTCTCGACCCGATCACCCGTCTCGCCCTTCATATGCAGAACAAGGAATGACCATGTCGCACAGCGGATTTCGCGCAACGACGCTTTTTGTTGCCGGATTGATGGGCCTGACCGGCGTCGTCAGCGCAGCCGCCGCTTCGCACGGCGACGACCCGCGCCTGCTCGCCGGCATTTCCGCCATGTGCCTCGCCCATGCGCCGGCATTGGTGGCGCTCTATGCAGCCTGGCCGCACTTTCGCACGGCAGCCATCGCTGCCCTCTTGATCGCGGCCGGCACGGCGATCTTCTCGGCCGATCTCGCTATGCGCCATGTGACAGGCCACGGCCTGTTCCCGATGTCCGCGCCGCTCGGCGGCACGACCATCATGGCGGGCTGGCTCGCCGTTTCGCTCGGCGCCTTCCTGCCGCGAAAGACAGCCTGAAAAACAATCACCTCCCGGATGACCCATCGGGAGGTGAATGACATGTAAAATCAAACTATTGTGCGGCCTCCGCCGCGCGAGGCTGCCGGATCAGGCGCCCACGACGGCGGAAAAACCTTCGAATTTCGGCGGGCCGAGATACATCGCCTTGTTGTCGCCGGCGTTCCGGTGCGCCGCGCGAAAGTTCTCCGACTTCGTCCAGGCCGAAAACGAATCCTTGTCCTTCCAGATCGAGTTCGAAACGAAGAGCGTGTAGCCTTCCTCCGGCACGCTGTCGCCGCGCAACAGGTGGAAGGAAACGAAGCCGGGCATTTCGGAAAGACTGGAATCGCGCCCCTTCCAAACGGCCTCGAAAGCCTCTTCATGGCCGATGGCGATGCGGAAACGGTTCATGGCAACAAACATCTGGAACTCCTATGCGCTTTCTTTTTTTCGGGCGGCGTCGTTCGCGGCCCGCGGAAAGGCGAGGATAGTTCCTTCCTTCGGCTCTGCAAGGCCGAGCGGATCGCGAACCGGCGGGCGGGCTTGCCAGGCGGGGAACTCGGCGACATTGGCATTGTCGTCCAGCATGCGCGCCCGTCGCGTCAGGATCTCGTAGAGCTCGGGCACGAGGCCGTCGCCCTGCTGTGCCGCCAGCTTGTGCAGACCGATCATCATGGCGAGGTCAGGACGTTCTTCGTTCATTGCAAACTCTCGTCTTGTCTTTCAGAGGATTACCGCTCGTTGCGGCTGGTGGTCAGGTCCTGAAGCGCGCGCTCCAGGCTCGACTTCGAGCCGTTGCGCAGCGGCACGAAGGCCTTGCCCCACTTCTTGCAGCCGGTCTTCACGCGAAGACATGCGTCATGGCTGATGCAGTCGATCGGGCAGAAGACACAGTCGACGGACGGCAGCACCCGGTCGATACGCGAAACCGCCTCACGCAGGCCGCCATCGTGGTGCAGCAGCTCGGCGCCGAAGGAGCTGGCGATTTCGCGCAAGTGCGCCACCTGGCAATCGCGGCCACCGACATAAAGGAAGCTGCGCCCTTCGAGCGTCGCCTTGCCGGCCTCCTGGCGGGCCTCGGCCGGTTCCGAAGCCGAGCGACCCTTGCCGTTCTTCGCCGCATTCTGGTGACGCTTGCCGCGCATGCAATCTTCTCCGTCTGGTCGTGCGACAAGGGCCATGAAGCAGCCGGTCGCATCGGGACATCCTCTCGACACACACCCTTTGGCTGCGTGATGGGGCAACCTATTAAACTTGATAATCAGAGTAAAGTATAAACATGAGTTTTCTATTCATATTTTTTCTTGCAACTTCTGCGAGACGCTGGTCCGCGTGGACGAATGTCAGCGAACGGTCGCAACCATCGGCACGATGAAGGATTTGGAGCTTGGCGCTCCAGCCGGAAACTCCGGGAATGGGGCAGCGCGGCGAACCGCATCGACGGCTGCCTCGTCGATCGCCGGCGAGCCGGAACTGCCCGCGACGCTGACCCGCGTCAGGTTTCCGTCCGACGTCAGGGTGAAGCGGACGGTCGCCGTGCCGGATACACCGTCGCGTCTTGCGGCGGCCGGAACCTTGAACCGGCGCGTGATCCTCTTGCGGATCTTGCCGCCATAGTTCTCCATGTCGGCGTTCCCGACCTCGGACGCGCGGCTGTTGCCATTCGCGGCGGAGGAATTGCCGTTCTCCTGGCCGTCCTGCTTGCCCTTGACCTGGTTCTGCGCCTGCTCGCCCTGGTCGCCGGCCTTCTTGCGGGTCACTTTCTTCTTTTTCACCGGCTCCTTCTTCGGCTCCGGCTTTTCGACCTTTTCCTTCTTCGGCTCCTCGGGCTTTTCTTCCGGCACAACAGTCTCGACCGGTGCAACGCTCGCCGTCACCACCGCTTCGGCGACCTGCAGGGTCGGCATTTGCTCAGCCGGCAGAATGACGTCCGCTTCCGTCGCCGTCAGGTCGTGAGGCTCCTCTGCAGCGATCTCCTGCGTCGGGGCAACGTCCTCGACCGGCTGGATCTCGGCAGGCTGAACTTCCTCGGGCAGCTCTTCCGTGGGCTCGACGACATCGGACACCGCGCCCGACTGAAGCGTTTCCTCGAAAGCGTCGCCGAGAAGCGCCACCTCGACGCTTTCGCCGCCCTGGATCAGATCCAGCTGTGTCTCGGGCGGGTTGCCGCCAAACAGGGTGGCGAGCACGACGCCGTGCGTTGCAAGCGAGAAGACCGCGGCCCCGGTCCAGATGACGATACGCTTCATTGCAGCCTTACCTTCGTCGCACCAGGGCGACGCAAACCTCATGCTCGGATTGCCGGACGCGCCCAGCCCCAATCCCGCTCAGCCCTTGAGTTCGACCGCCGACTTCGAGCCGGTCTTGATCCCGCTCATGCACGCGCCCGGCTGAACGCCGTCGCCGACACAGGCCGGCGCATCGTTGATCAGCAGGCTCTTGACCGCATCGCAATTGGTGCCTGGAAGATCGAACTGGCGAACCTTGGTCTTGCCGGCGGGAAGATCGCGGAAATCGAGCACGGCCATGCGCTCGACCAGGCCCCTCTGGTCGAAGATCACGAACTCGAAGGAAACCTTGCTCAGCGACTGCGCGAATTCGTTGCCGGCGACGAAGGTCAGCTTGCAGCCCTTCTGCGAAGGCGCCACCTCGTTGAGCTCGATCGTCAGGCCTCCGACCGTTGCGGTCTCCTGCGCCTTGGCAGCGGTTGCGGCGACGAGAGCCGCAAGAGCAACGGAAACAATCGGAAGGCTGGAAAACTTCATAACGACACCACTCCAAAGGATCGAGCACACCACCGAGCGCCGTCCGCACGCCCTTGTCCACAAGCCGGTGGCAACTAACTTGAGTTTGTAAGTCCGGTATTGCGTCCATAAATAAATATGAGTAATGAAGTCAAGATAGTAAACGAATTGCACGGCAGGAAATGCTGGAAAAACAGCGCGGCCTGCCCCTCTCGAAACGGCCAGGCGCAGTGACCAACGACAACAATCTCGTACGCCCATCCGAGCCGCCGATGCCGGCAGGGCGGGCGCAACGGATCATCGAAAGTCGCGAGCTCTTCGGCACCGAAAACGAGATCCTCATTTCCCACGACGGCGCGATCTACCGCATGAAGATCACCCGCCAAGGCAAGCTGATCCTGAACAAATAGGCAGATGAAAATGACTGAGAGCCTCCGCCCCACTCCTTCCGAAATCCGCGCCTACCGCGCCGAAAACCCGAAGATGCGCGAGCGCGACATCGCAGCCCAGCTCGGCGTTTCCGAAGCCGCGCTCGTCGCTGCCGAATGTGGGCTGAGCGCCGTGCGCATCGATGCCGACGCCAACCGCTTCCTGTCGCGGGTCGAAGAGCTGGGTGAAGTGATGGCGCTGACCCGCAACGAAAGCGCGGTGCACGAGAAGATCGGCGTCTACGAGAAGATCACCACCGGCGAGATGGCGAGCATCGTGCTCGGCGAGCAGATCGACCTTCGCGTTTTCCCGAGCGCCTGGGCCCACGCCTTCGCCGTGACGAAGACGGACGACAAGGGCGAAGTCCGCAAGAGCCTGCAGTTCTTCGACAAGTGGGGCAACGCCGTGCACAAGGTGCACATGCGCGCCGCATCGAACGACGAGGCTTATGAAAAGATCGTCGCGGATTTCCGCCTTGACGAGCAGACGCAGGAATTTGTCGCCGACGCCAGCGTTCAGCCGACCGACGACAAGCCGGAAACCGTCGTCGACGTCGCCGACCTGCGCGACCGCTGGACGAAGATGACGGACACCCACCAGTTCCACGGCATGCTGCGCAAGCTGAAGATCGGCCGCCGCCAGGCGCTGAGCAACATCGGCGAAGATTTCGCCTGGCAGCTCGACCCGCAGAGCATCGAGGCGATGATGCAGGCAAGCGCCGAAGTCGAACTGCCGATCATGTGCTTCGTCGGCAACCGTGGCATGATCCAGATCCACTCCGGCCCGATCGCCAAGATCGCGACGATGGGACCCTGGCTGAACATCATGGATCCGACCTTCCACCTGCACCTGCGCACCGACCACATCGCCGAGCTCTGGGCCGTGCGCAAGCCGACAGCCGACGGCCATGTCACCTCGATCGAAGCGCTCGACGCCAAGGGCGAAATGATCATACAGTTCTTCGGCAAGCGCAAAGAGGGCCTTGCGGAACGTCCGGAATGGCGTTCGATCGCCGAGGGCCTGCCGCGCCTCGATACGACCGTCGCCGCCTGAGACAAAGGATAGGACACGCAGATGATCAACCGTCTCGATTCCCGTCGCCTTCGCCGCTCAGGACTGGCGCTCGCCGCCTTCGCCCTTTCGGCCCCCTTCCTGCTGCCGGCGGTGGCACCCGGTGCCCCCTCCCTCATCCGTCCGGCAATGGCTGAGGACACGAAGAAGGCCGACGTCTCGCGCGTCGTTTCGGTTGGCGGCGCCGTGACCGAGATCATCTATGCGCTTGGCGAGGAAGGTCGCCTCGTCGGGCGTGATTCCACCAGCACCTATCCGGAAGCGGCAAAGACGCTTCCGGATGTCGGCTACATGCGTCAATTGGCGCCGGAAGGCATCATCGCCGTCAACCCGAGCGCCATCGTCGCCGTCGAAGGCAGCGGCCCGCCGGAGGCGCTGGCCGTGCTGAAGGAGGCCGATATCGCTTTCACCAGCGTGCCCGAGACCTTTGACAAGGCCGGCATTCCCGCCAAGATCCGTGCCGTTGGCGCCTTTCTCGGTGTCAAGGACAAGGCCGAAACGCTCGCTAAGAGCGTCGAGGCCGATCTCGATGCGGCTGTCGCCGAGGGTGCGGCGCGCCCGGTAGCCGAGCGCAAGCGCGTCCTCTTCATCCTCAGCACCCAGGGCGGCAAGGTCATGGCCTCCGGCCTGGGCACGGCGGCCAACGGCATCATCGAACTTTCCGGCGCAGTGAACGCGGTCGGCAACTTCCCCGGCTACAAGGCGCTGACCGACGAAGCAATCATCGAAGCCAAGCCCGACGTCGTTCTGATGATGGATCGCGGCGGCGAGCATTCCGCCAAGGCGGACGAACTTTTCACCCTGCCGGCGCTGAGCCTTACGCCCGCCGCCAAGGACAAGGTGCTCGTCCGCATGGACGGCCTGCACCTGCTCGGCTTCGGCCCGCGCACGGCAAGCGCCATTCGTGAACTGAATGCGGCCATCTACGGGAAGAAGGCCAATGCCTCGCAGTGAGGCATTGGGCCGCGGCATGCGCCTGACCGGATTGGCCGCCGACATCCGCAGCGAATGGCGTGCCGGCAACCGCGCGCGGTTGGCGCGGCTCGTCGTCGCCGCCTTGACGGCGGTTGCCATCGCCACTTTCGTCGGCTCGATCATGACCGGCGCGGCAGACGCATCGCTGGCCAATGTCTGGCGCTGGCTGATCGGCGAGGCGGACCAGGCCCTGAGCATCCGCGACCGCATCATCATTCTCGATATCCGCCTGCCCCGCGCCGTGCTCGGCATGCTTGTCGGCGCATCGCTCGCGGTTTCCGGCGTCGTCATGCAGGGGCTTTTCCGCAACCCGTTGGCCGATCCTGGCCTCGTCGGCGTCTCCTCGGGCGCAAGCCTCGGCGCGGTCCTGCTGATCGTGCTTGGAACCGCCGCCTTCGGGCCGCTGTTTGCCCTGCTTGGTTTCTATGCGCTGCCGGTGGCCGCCTTCTTCGGCGGCCTCGTCACGACGCTTTTGCTCTACCGCATCGCCACGCGCGGCGGGCAGACATCGATTGCCACCCTGCTTCTGGCGGGCATTGCGCTCGGGGCGCTGACCGGCGCCGTCACCGGCGTGCTCGTGTTCATGGCCGACGACAAACAACTGCGCGACCTCACCTTCTGGGGCCTCGGGTCGCTCGCCGGCGCCAACTGGACGAAGATCCTGGCGTCGGCGCCGATCATCCTGCTTTCGCTCGCCGTCACGCCGTTCCTTGCCCGCGGCCTGAACGCGATAACGCTTGGCGAGGCGGCGGCCTTCCATATGGGCATCCCCGTGCAGCGGCTGAAGAACGTCGCCATCGTCAGCGTCGCGGCGGCGACCGGCGCGTCCGTTGCCGTCAGCGGCGGCATCGGCTTTGTCGGCATCGTCGTTCCGCATCTGCTGCGCCTCGTCATCGGCCCCGATCACCGCTACCTGCTGCCGGCCTCGGCCCTGCTCGGCGGCACGTTGTTGATCCTTGCCGACATGATCGCCCGCACCATCGTTTCCCCGGCGGAGCTGCCGATAGGCATCGTCACCGCCTTTATCGGCGCACCATTCTTCCTCTGGATCCTGCTGCGCGGCCGTTCGAACATGGGACTGTGAACGAAGCCATGATCAACGTTTCCAATCTCTCCGTCCGCCTCGGCGGGCGACCGGTCCTTCACGGGATTTCGCTCGAGGCCCGGCCCGGCGCGCTGACGGCGATCGTCGGGCCGAACGGCTGCGGCAAGACCACGACGCTGAAGGCCATTTCCGGAGAGCTTCAGCCATCGGGCGGGACGATTCGCATCAACGGCCGCGACTTGCGCGGCCTGAAGCCCTGGGAACTTGCGTCGATGCGCGGCGTGCTGCCGCAATCGACCGTCATCTCTTTCCCGTTCACCGTGCGCGAGGTGGTACGGCTCGGCCTTGCCGCAGGCGCAAACGCCGATGCAGCCCTGCACGACCGGATCGCAGCGGAGGCGCTCGAAGCGGTCGATCTCGGCGGCTTCGCCGGCCGTTTCTACCAGGAACTGTCCGGTGGCGAGCAGCAGCGCGTGCAGCTTGCCCGCGTGCTTTGCCAGATCTCTGACCCCATCATCGACGGCGAGCCGCGTTATCTTCTGCTCGACGAGCCCGTCTCCAGCCTCGACATCCGCCACCAACTTGGGATCATGCAGCTCGCACGCAGCTTCTGCGAACGCGGCGGCGGCGTCGTCGCCGTCATGCACGACCTCAATCTGACCGCCATGTTTGCCGACCATATGGTGATGATGAAGGCCGGCAAGGTCCGCGCCAGCGGCGCGCCTGCCGAGGTCCTGACGGACGAGACGATGGAGGCGGTCTTCGGCTGCCGCATGCGCGTGGGCGTCGCCCCGGCCGCGCCTGTGCCATTCGTGCTGCCGCAGACGGCGTCGCTCTGACGATGAGGCCACGCGGACCGGGCACCGCCGGTTCGCCTTCACCTTTTGATCCTTCCGAGGCGCAACACCAAGATCTATCGAAACAATTTCCGCACTTGCGCGTTGTTCTCCCAAAGCGCCGGCGCAGGCCTACAGTTGTGCGCCGGTTTGATCAGGAAGCGCCGACCGTTCGCGGCCGGCGCATGTGTGAAAGGGAGTATTCGTCATGGCATCAGGCCTCTTCTCCGGTTCGAGCTCGCGTTCGACAAAAAACGGCAAGCTTGCCGATATCTCCGTCGAGGAACAACTGAGCGAGCTTCGCGACGACGTCGCGACGCTGGTTGCCTTGCTAGCCGACCGCGGATCGGCCGCGTCGAAGCAGGCGCGCAGCAAGGCTCATGACGCCCGCGAGCAGGCCGAAGCGAGCGTCAGCGAACTTCTGGCGAGCGGCGAAGAACTGCTTGCCGAACTTCGCGGCCGCTACTCCGGAACGGAGAAGCAGGTCCGCCAGGCCGTGCGCGAGCACCCGTTTGCGACACTCGGCGCTGCCGCCCTAATTGGCCTCGCCGTCGCGGCACTTCTTCGTCGCTGAACATCATGTGGGCCGTTGAAGCGGATGGGCGGTACCCGCCCCGCCTGTCCGTACTGACGATCGGGGGAAATGAATGGGACCATTGACGGCAGCCCTGACCGCACTCATGACCGCCGACATCGGCGCCACAGCCGCGCGCGTGAAACGCAACGCGATCTTATGGGGCATCATAGGATTGCTGCTTGCCACGACCTATGTCTTCGGCCTCGCAGCCACATTCCTGTATCTCAGCGCACTTTACGGTCCAGTCGCGGCCGCCGCCGCGATCGCGATCGCGTTTTTCGTGACCGCGCTGGTGCTGTTCGGCATCATGTCCATGCTGCAAGGTCGCGACCGCCGCCTGGCCGAAGAGCGTCGCCGCCGCAGACAGATGCAAACCAACCTGACTCTGCTTGCCGCGGCGGGCATCTTGCGCAAACAGCCGCTGCTCGCTGTGGCCACGGCACTTGCGATCGGGGCACTCGTCGGAACCGGCAAGCGGCGCAAGCGCCGACGCGACGACTGACAATTAAGCAAGGACCTCCCAACCGGTTGCCGCCCTTCCCGCTGGGGGACGTCGGTGCCTGGCCGGAGAGCCTTGCGCGCTTGCGCCCTAAAGCGGCAGGCGGATGAGCGCGGTGACGCCGGCAGGCAGATACTCCACCTTGACCGAGCTGCCGAGCACCTTGTCGAGGCTGCGCTCGATCAGGATCGAGCCGAAGCCGCGCCGCTTCGGCTCGCGCACTGGCGGTCCGCCGACTTCGGTCCAGGTGAGATGGAGAACGTCGTCGCCGTCCTCGACCACGTTGCGCGCCGTCAGCACCACCTTCCCCTTCGGCACCGACAGCGACCCGTATTTGACGGCATTGGTCGCAAGCTCGTGCAGCACCAGACCGAGGCCGACCGCTTGGTCGGGACCGAGCGAGATCTCGTCCTTGTGGATCTCGATCTGCTCGGCATAGCAGTTGACATGCGGCAGCAACTGCTTGGCGATCAGGTCGGCGAGCCGGATGGTACCCCATTCGTGATCCGAAAGCAGGCCATGCGCTTCGGAGATCGCCTGCAATCGCCCGGCAAAGGCGGTCATGAACTCGGCCGGATCGCTCGTCTGGCGCAAAGTCTGGCGGGCCAGCGATTGCAGCATCGCGAGCGTGTTCTTGACCCGATGGTTGAGCTCCTTCAGCAACAGGCGCGTACGCTGCACCGAAGCCTGCTGGTCGGTGACATCGATCGTGACACCGATGAACGTCAACGGATTGCCCTTGGCGTCGCGGTCGTGCACGCGTCCGCGCCCAAGCAGCCAACGGCCGGTATCGCCGACACGGAACATGCCGTCGTATTCCTCGTCGGCCTTCATCGCCTGGCGCAGCTTGGCAAAGGTCGCGCCGCGGTCGTCGAGATGGATCGCACCGAAAATCTCGCGCGCGCCGACGAAACTGTCGGCCGGCAACCCAAACATGCGTTTCATCGCGCTGTTGCCCGCAATTGCTCCCGAGCGGATATCCCACAGCCAGCTGCCGATGTTCGCCGCTTCGAGCGCCATGGCGTGGCGCTGCTCCTCGCGCGAAAGCGCCGCCTCTTTCAGCGCGCGCCGGCGCGCCTCGTCCTTGATCTTGAAGAGGGAAGCAGCAAGCCCGGCAAGCCGGGCCAGTTGGTCCATCAGCGCCTGGGGCACGTCGGCGCGCGGCTTGTCATCGAGAACGCAGACCGTTCCGACGGCCTGCCCATCGAGCACGATCGGCGCTCCGGCATAAAAGCGCAGGAACGGCGGCCCCACGACCCGTGGGCGCCGCATGAACCGCGGATCAGCCGATGCGTCGAGCACGACGAGAGCGGCATCGGCCTCGCCCGCCACCTGCACGCAGAAGGATTCCTCCGATGAAGCCCGGGTCTCCGTGGTTCCAACGGCCGCCTTGAACCATTGCCATTCACGGTCAATCAGCGTCACCAGCGCAATCGGCGCATCGAAGAGGCCGGCAGCGATTTCAACGATTCCGTCGAAGTCCCGGTCCGGCACCGCCATATCGGGCACGGTCGCGTGCAAGACGCTCAGGCGCTCGGGCGCGTCGAGCAGCCTCGTCACGGGCGGGTCTGTCGTTTCTGTCCTCATGCGCATTCGGTCTCAATTCCCATCTGAGCGGGCCGGGGCACCCCTTGCGGGCTGCCCCCGCATCTCGCTCGGTTCTGGGCGTATCGACCCAAAATCGTCATGCCACCACCAGCCGCCGGTCCCCTCTCGGGGTCAAGCCGTCAGTGAAAGCAGGACGCCGCTGCTTTTGCAACGGTGCCCGGTCGAAAGTTTCCTCAGGAAACAAAGGCGCGCGACGTGATCGGGGCCGACGTCTCGTCCGGGCCGTAGTCGTTTTCGCCCTTCACCTGAAGAATGTCCTGCAAGCGCTGGCGCGCGCGGTTGACGCGGCTCTTGATCGTTCCGAGCGCGCAGCCGCAGATCGTTGCCGCTTCCTCGTAGGAAAAACCGGAGGCGCCGACGAGGATGATCGCTTCCCGCTGGTCGGGCGGCAGCATCTCCAGCGCCTTGCGGAAATCCTGCAGGTCCAGCGAGCCGTATTGCTCGGGGTGATGGGCCAGGGACTCGGTGAAATGTCCGTCACTGTCCTGCACCTCGCGCCCGCGTTTGCGCATCTGGCTGTAGAGTTCGTTGCGCAGGATGGTGAAGAGCCAGGCCTTCATGTTGGTGCCCAGCTCGAAGTGGTCCTGCTTCGCCCAGGCCTTCATGATCGTGTCCTGAACCAGGTCGTCGGCACGGTCGTGACGGCCGATCAGCGACATGGCGAAGGCGCGAAGGCTCGGCAACGCGGCCAGCATCTCACGCTTGAAATCATTCTTTTCGGATGACATTCCGGTACTTACTCCCTGCCCTGCAGCGCCGATTGCTGCTCGGCCGCGTCGAGTTTTTCCAGAAGATCGAGAAAACGCGCGGGTATCGCCTCTTCCTGCACGGACTGATAGAGCGCCTTCAGCTTCGCTGCAATTTGCGCATTCGGATCTAAGGTCGTGCCGGAGTTCCGCCCTGCCCCTGTTTTATGTTTCATTTTCAATCTGTCGCCTTCAACTGTCCATCATCGCCAAAACTGTCCATAGCCGCCATAACGCCGCTGAAAATTGAAATGTTCCCTCGCGGAACCTTTTTTTACGACGAGCGTTCTCGCAACGTCACCGTAAAACGATTTTCGAGGGAGTTCCTCTATGACATTGTCCACGCGGATCGCACCGCTCCTGCCGTATCTGCGCCGCTACTCGCGCGCACTGACCGGCTCGCAGACATCAGGCGACGCCTATGTGGCCGCCGTTCTCGAAGCGCTGATCGCCGACACGTCGATTTTCCCCGAAGCAAGCAATGATCGCGTTGGTCTGTTCCGCCTGTTCACCTCGCTCTTCGGCTCTTCGTCCGTGCTCGTCCCGGAACCGGTTTCTCCCTTTGCCTGGGAGCAGCGCGCGTCGATCAACCTCGCCACCGTCTCTCCCCTTGCCCGCCAGGCTTTCCTGCTGGTCTCGGTCGAAGGGTTCCGGCCGGAGGAAGCGGCCGAAGTTCTCGATCTCAGCACCGACAAGGTCGGCGGCCTCCTGGACCGCGCTTCGCAGGAAATCTCGCGCCAGGTCGCGACCGATATCATGATCATCGAGGACGAGCCGCTGATCGCCATCGACATCGAACAGATGGTCGAAAGCCTCGGCCATCGCGTTACCGGCATCGCCCGTACGCGTGACGAAGCGATCGCGCTCTACAAGAAGACGCGGCCGAGCATGGTGCTCGCCGATATCCAGCTTGCCGACGGCAGTTCCGGCATCGACGCGGTCAACGACATCCTGAAGACGAGCGCCATTCCGGTGATCTTCATCACCGCCTTCCCGGAACGGCTCTTGACCGGCGAACGGCCGGAACCGACCTTCCTGGTCACCAAACCGTTCAACCCGGACATGGTCAAGGCACTGATCAGCCAGGCCCTGTTCTTCAACGAATCCACCAAGGCGGCGGCCTGAGAGCGACTGCATGTCTCCTTTGCGGTAACCAGTCGAAGGACAGGACCTGCAGTCATTTGAAGTCCGGCAGCGGCGCGCGTCAGAAAGGGCGTTCGCCGCTGCCGGTCGTTTCAGGCCCTGAGCAAAAGATAGATGCCGGGGCTAGGTCAGATAGATGCCGGGGCTAGGTCATTCCGAAAAACGAGGTCCCGCGCGTCTGCGCCGACCCGACGCCGTTTGCAGTCGGCAGGCTACCCACAGCCATCTCTCCGGATCACACCTGAAAGCTTAGCCCAGAAACACAACAGCCAGTGCCGAGGGAAGGCACTGGCTGGTATGTGCAACTCACTCGGGGAGTGTGAGTTGTAGGCCGGCGGTCTGCCTCCGGCGCGGCATTGGGGGCTATGCGCGCCACCGTCCGGTCAGAGGCAGAATGCGCGACACGGCAAAAGGTTCCATGGCCCGCAACAACCTTTTCGGCAGTCGTCACACCATCTTGTCGAGTTCGTCGCGGTGGCGATAGAGCGCCAGGAAGCGGCGGTAATCGCGATCATAGGCGTCGCGAACCGCCGTGTTCGGCAAGCGTTCGTGCCCATCCGATGCCATTTCGGCACCGGCTGCGGCAAGATCCGGATGCATGCCGCCTGCAACCGCCGCCGCCATCGCAGTTCCGAGCAGCACCGCATCGGACGCGTCCGGCGCAACGACACGGCAGCCGGTGACGTCGCAATAGAGTTCCATCAGCAGCGCGTTGCGCACATGGCCGCCGGTGACGTGCAGCGTGTCGAGCTGATAGCCGACCTCCCGCATCATCTCCAGGATATGGCGGATGCCGAGCGCAATCGCGACGCAGGTGCGCCAATAGAGCCGGCAGAGCGCGTCGAAGGAGGAATCGAGCGGCAGGCCGCTGATGACGCCGAGGCCATGGGGATCGGCGAGCGGCGAACGGTTGCCATGGAAATCGGGCAGCACATGCAGCCGGTCGGCAAAGGCCACCCCCTGTTCGGCGCGCAGTTCCTGCACCCGCGCAATGATCCGGCCATGGGTTTCAGCCGTTGGCTCCAGGCCGCCGCCATGCAGCCTGACGATATGGTCGAGCAGGGCGCCGGTTGCCGACTGCCCGCCCTCGATCAGCCAGGCACCGGGAAGGACCGCCTCGTAATAGGGGCCCCACATGCCGAAGCCCGGCTTCATGTCCTTGGAGAAGGCGACGATGCAGCTCGACGTACCAGCAATCAGCGCCAGCTGCTTTTCGAGTTTCTCCGGCTTGCCGATGAACCCACCGACGACGCCGAGCGCGCCGGCATAGGCGTCGATCAGGCCGGGCGCCACCTGGCAGGCCTCGTCAAGCCCGAGTTCGGCTGCAGCCGCAGCGCTCAGACGGCCGACCGAGCCTCCGATCGGCAGGGTCTCTTCCGGCAGCCCGCCGCGCTCGATGAGATCCTCAAGGCCGATCTTTTCGAGATAGTCGGGCTGCCAGCCGCGCTTCTCATGCGCGAGATAATTCCATTTGGCCGTCAGCGTGCAGCGCGAGCGTGCAGCACTGCCGGTTGCCCGCCAGGAAAGATAGTCGGCGAGATCGAAGAAGAAACCTGCCTTCTGCCATTGCTCAGGCAGGTTGCGCTTCAGCCACATGAGCTTCGGCATTTCCATTTCCGGCGACATCACGCGTCCGGAAAAATCGAGCACCGGATGGCCGGTCGACGTCGCGAAATCCGCCTCGGCGAGCGCCCGGTGGTCGAGCCAGACGATCGTGTCCCAGCGCGCCTCACCCTTGCGGTTGACCGAGAGCGGCTTGCCCTCGCGGTCGCGCACCACCAGCGAGCAGGTGGCATCGAACCCGATCGCCGCAACGTTTTCCGCGGCGATCCCGGCCTTGTCCTTTGCCGCCTTGACCGCGCCGCAGACGGCGCGCCAGATATCTTCGGAATCGTGCTCGGCGTGGTTTTCTTCCGGACGGTTCATGGCGATCGGCAGGTCGGCACGCGCCAGCAGCCTGCCCTTGCCGTCAAAAATACCGGCGCGCGCACTGCCGGTACCGACATCGACCGCAACGACGAATTCACGCATCAAAGAAAGTCTCCGCCCCCAAGATCACGATGATTTAGGGTCCATTCGACCCAATCACAACCGCAACCGATTGTCCTGAAGGAGAGCGGAATACGGGCGGAAAACCGCGCACATGTTCCTCATCCCGCTCTCTTTTCGTCCCTGCTATCGGCCGACAAACTGTAACAATTCGCCCATGTCGTCAAACAGCACGTCGGGACTGAGAGCGGCGAGACTTTGCCGGTGCTTGTCGGTGCGCGCATGGCTGCCGCCGGCAAAGGCAAAGACCCGCATGCCCGCGGCCTTCGCCGCTTCGATGCCCGCCGGACTGTCTTCGACCACGATGCACTCGTGAGGTTCGAAGCCCATCTGGCGGCTCGCGTGGAGAAAGAGATCCGGTGCCGGCTTGCCATGCTTCACCATCGTGGCGGAGAAGATGTTTGGCTCGAAGAGATCGATGAGCCCCGTGACGGTCAGCGACAGGCGGATGCGTTCGGGCTGGCTCGAAGAGGCGACACAGCAGGCGCCCTTCAGGCCCTCGACCGCTCCCCGTATGCCGGCGATCGGCTGGAGTTCGGTGCGAAAGCGCTGATAGAGGCGGAGGCGCATGCCTTCGAGGAAGGCGTCGTCGGTCGCAAGCCCGTATTCATCATGCAGGGTCGCCGACATGCTTTTCAGGCTGCGCCCGAGAAAGCGTTCGGTCGCCTCCTCGGTGGTCATCGAGACGCCGGCGGCCGAAAGCACGTCCACCAGCACCTCCAGCGAAATCGGTTCGCTATCGACGAGCACGCCGTCGCAGTCGAAGATCACCAGCCCGGACGCCGCATCCGCCATAACACCCTACCCCTTACAGCGACGCGCGTTGCGCCAAGGCCACCGTAACGCTTTGAATTGGCGCATAATTCGTCCTCGCATCGAATCCGATCCAAGCAATTATGCGGTAAGCTTGCCGTCCAGATAAAGCTGGAGCGTAGCGCGCGTACCCTTTTCCCAGAGGGTTTTCAATGCATGAGCGAAGCGCCGGCGGAAGAGGTCGGAGCGCGCGACGTCGCCGAAGATATCGCCGAGCGCCAGAAAGGCCATCGGATCGTCCTTGGCGGCAAGGGCCGCCTTGTTCAGCCGGTCCGCGCTTTGGTCGTTGAAGGCGATCGTCCTGCCGCTGTCCGACGTACCGGCGAAGTAACGGCACCACAGCGCCGAGACGAGCGACAGGCCGACGACGTCCTCGCCGCGTGCGAGCCGGTCGGCGGTGGACGGCAGGATGAACTTGGGCTGCCGGTTCGAGCCGTCCTGGGCGAGCCGCGGAATGGTGTCGCCGATCTTCGGGTTGGAGAAGCGGGTCTCGATCAGCCTGTAATAGTCGCCGAGATTGGTGTTCGGAACCGGCGGGATGACCGGGATGATCTCGTCATGTTCGAGCTTGGCGAGAAAGGCGCGGATCAGCGGCTCCTCCATCGCCTCGTGCACGAAATGAATGTCGAGTAATGCGGCAGGGTAAGCGATCGCCGCGTGGCCGCCATTGAGGATGCGGATCTTCATGTGCTCATAGGGTGCAACGTCGGGCACGAACTGAACGCCGACCTTTTCCAGCGCCGGCCGGCCGAGCGGAAAATGATCCTCGAGCACCCACTGCTTGAATTCCTCGCAGAACACCGGCCAGGCATCCTCGATGCCGTAGTCGTCGGCGACGATGCCGATCTCGCGCGCGCCGGTTGCCGGCGTGATCCGGTCGACCATGCCGTTCGGGAAAGCGACATTGGCGTCGATCCAGTCGGCAAAGGCGGGCTCATGGAGGCGGGCAAGCCCCGAAACCGCCGCGTGGGTAACCTCGCCATTGCCCGGAATGTTGTCGCAGGACATCACCGTGAACGGCGGCATGTTCTTGTCGCGGCGCGCCTTGAGGCCGGCGACGATCAGGCCGAACACCGTCTTCGGCGCTGCAGGATCCTGCGCATCGGCGACGATATCAGGATGGGTCGGATTGAACACGCCCGAGGCCGGATCGATGAAGTAGCCCCCTTCAGTAATCGTCAGCGACACGATGCGGATCGCCGGATCGGCGAGCTTGCCGACGATCGCGGCGACGTCACCGGGCTCCAGATAGTCGATCATCGCGCCGGTGATATGAGCGCCGGTGCGGTTGTTGTCCTGCTCGACGACGGTCGTCAGGAAATCCTGCGCCGCGAGCTTGGCGCGCATCGTCGCGTCGGAGGGAAGCACGCCGGCACCGATGATGGCCCAGTCGCGGTCATGGCCGGCGTTGAAGAGATCGTCGAGATAGACGGCCTGGTGCGCCCGATGGAAGTTGCCGACGCCGAAATGCACGATGCCCGCCGTCAGTTGCGACCGGTCGTAGGCAGGCACGCCGGCTCTGGCCTTGATCGTGTCGAGGGCGGCAAGTGAGAGTTTGGTCGTCATGATCCCTTGTCCTTTCGAGGCTTCACCGGCCGGCGCCGGCTCAGCTCATCCAGTTGCCGCCGTCGACGTTGTAGGTCTGCGAAACGACGTAGTCGCTCTCCGAGGAGGCAAGGAAGATCGCCATGCCCGTCAGGTCCTCGGCGGTTCCCATGCGGCCGAACGGCACTTCGGCGCCGACGAGCTTCTTCTTTTCGCCGCGCGGACGGTTCTCGTATTTGGCAAACAGCGCGTCGACACCGTCCCAGTGCTCGCCGTCGACCACGCCGGGCGCGATCGCGTTGACGTTGATGCCGTGCTTGATGAGGCCGAGGCCTGCCGACTGGGTCAGGCTGATGACCGCCGCCTTGGTGGCGCAATAGACCGCAACCAGCGCCTCGCCGCGGCGCCCCGCCTGGCTTGCCATGTTGATGATCTTGCCGCCCCTGCCCTGATCGATCATCTGCCTGGCTGCGGCCTGCATGGTGAACAGCGTTCCGGAAACGTTGATCTGAAACAGCCGGTCATAGCTCGCACGGCTGATTTCGACGATCGGCGCGAGGTCAAAGAGCGCGGCATTGTTGACGAGGATATCGAGCCCGCCCGCTTGCCGGACGACAGCTGCAATCGCCTCGTCGATCGAAGCCTGTTGCGTCACATCCATCTCGACCGCATAGGCGCCAGC
>NZ_LAZS01000003.1 GCF_002007205.1 Ensifer adhaerens | reverse complement strand
GATGCCGTCTCGCGCGCTCGCTCGATATCGATGTCGGCGATCGCGACCGTGGCGCCTTCGCGGATGTAGGCTTCTGCGAAAGCACGACCGATCCCCCGCGCAGACCCGGTGATCAGCGCGCTCTTTCCTTCAAGCCTTTTCATCGAACTGCCAGCCCCTTGTCGTCGAACCTGTGAACGCGCTGCGGATCGGGCGTCAGGAACACCCGGTCGCCATGGGTGACAGCGAAATCACCGCTGACGCGCGCCGTCATTGTTCCGATATTGTCGACATTGACGTGCAGGAACGTGTCCGAGCCAAGGTGCTCGGCAACCCCTACCGTGCCGGCCCAGGTGCCGTTTTCCTTCGAAAGCACCAGATGCTCGGGACGGATGCCCATCGTGTGCGCCTGGTAGGCGGCGGCCGGCGCACCGGAAACGAAATTCATGCGCGGTGAACCGATGAAACCGGCGACGAAGAGATTGTCCGGCTTGTGATAGAGATCGAGCGGCGAGCCGACCTGCTCGATACGGCCGCGATTGAGCACCACGATCTTGTCGGCCATGGTCATGGCCTCCACCTGGTCGTGGGTGACGTAGACCATCGTCGTCTTCAGGTCCTGATGCAGTTGGCTGATCTCCAGCCGCATGTTGACGCGCAGCGCCGCGTCGAGGTTGGAGAGCGGCTCGTCGAACAGGAACGCCTTCGGCTGCCGAACGATCGCGCGGCCGATGGCGACGCGCTGGCGCTGGCCACCGGAGAGCTGACGCGGCTTGCGGTCGAGATAGTCGGTCAGGTTCAGCACGCGTGCTGCATCCGCCACTTTCTTGTCGATGACCGCCTTGTCCTCGTTCGCCATCTTCAACGGAAAGCCGATGTTCGAGCGCACGCTCATATGCGGGTAGAGCGCGTAGGACTGGAACACCATCGACAGGCCGCGCTGCGCCGGCGGCAGTTCGGTGGCGTTCTTGCCGTCGATGACGATCTCGCCGTCGCTGACATCCTCAAGCCCCGCGATCAGCCGGAGCAGCGTCGACTTTCCGCAGCCGGACGGTCCGACGAAGACGACGAACTCCCCATTGTTGATGTCGAGGTCGATCGAGGGGATGACGGCATGGGCGCCGAAGACCTTCGAAACCTTGCTGAGTGTAATGCTTCCCATTGTCGTATCCCTTATTTGACCGCGCCGAAGGTGAGGCCGCGCACGAGCTGCTTCTGCGAGAACCAGCCGAGTATGAGGATGGGGGCGATCGCCATGGTCGAGGCGGCCGAGAGCTTGGCGTAGAACAGGCCTTCGGGGCTCGAATAGGAGGCGATGAAAGCCGTCAGCGGTGCCGCTTTTGCGGCGCTGAGGTTGAGCGTCCAGAACGCCTCGTTCCAGGCGAGGATGATGTTCAAGAGCAGCGTCGAGGCGATGCCGGGGATCGCCATCGGCGTCAGCACATAGATGATCTCCTTGGAGAGCGAGGCGCCGTCCATGCGCGCCGCCTCCAGGATCTCGCCGGGGATCTCCTTGAAGTAGGTGTAGAGCATCCAGATGATGATCGGCAGGTTGATCAGCGTCAGCACGATCACGAGGCCGGTGCGGGTGTCGAGCAGGCCGGTGTTGCGGAACAGCAGATACATCGGCACCAGCACGCCGACCGACGGCATCATCTTGGTGGAGAGCATCCACATCAGCACGTCCTTGGTGCGTTTGGTCGGCGAGAACGCCATCGCCCAGGCGGACGGGATGGCGATGATGAGCCCGATCAGCGTCGAGCCGAAGGAGACGACGACCGAGTTCATGAAGTGCAGGAAGTAGTTCGATCGGCTCTGCACCTCGTGATAGTTCTCCGTCGTCCAGTCGAAGAAGAACAAGGACGGCGGCGAAGCGATCGCCTCGGCCTCGGTCTTGAAGCTCGTCAGGAACGTCCAGAGGATCGGGAAGAAGATCAGAATGCCGATCGTCCAGGCGACGACGGTGACGACGATCTTTCTTTGGGTGGAGACGTTGCGTGCCATGGTTCTCAAGCCTCCAGCGTCTTGCCGATCATGCGCATCAGGAAGAATGCGACGATATTGGCGAGGATGACCGCGATGATCCCGCCGGCCGAAGCACCGCCCACGTCGAACTGCAGCAGAGCCTGCGCATAGACGAGGAAGGTCAGGTTGGTGCTCTGCGTGCCCGGGCCGCCATTGGTGGTGACCAGGATTTCGGCAAAGACCGAGAGCAGGAAGATCGTCTGGATAAGGATGACGACGGTGATCGCGCGGGAAAGATGCGGCAGCACCAGATAGATGAAGCGGCTCCAGGCGCCGGCGCCGTCCATCTGGGCTGCTTCCTTCTGCTCCTCGTCGAGCGACTGCAGCGCCGTCAAAAGGATCAGCGTCGCAAAAGGCAGCCATTGCCAGGCGACGATCAGGATCACCGACATCAGGGGCGCATTGGCGAGGAAGTCGAAGGGCTGCAGCCCGAAGAGCTTGGCGATCCAGGCAAAGAGCCCGTTGACCGGGTTCATGAACATGTTCTTCCAGACGAGTGCTGCCACGGTCGGCATGATCAGGAAGGGTGCGATGACAAGGATGCGCACGATCCCCTGCCCGAACATCGGCTGGTCGAGCAGCAGCGCCAGTGCGATGCCGCCGACGACGGTGATGAACAGCACGCCGAGCACGATCGCCAGCGTGTTGAAGATCGCCTGGAAGAAGGCGGGATCGGTCAGGAAGTAGCTGTAGTTCGAGAAACCGGCGAACTCTTCCATTCCCGGCATCAGAAGATTGTAGCGCAGGAACGAGAAGTAGATCGTCATGGCCAGGGGAACGATCATCCAGGCCAGAAGCAGAAGCACCGAAGGCGCGATCATCAGCCGCGCGGCGGAGCGTGTGTGCAAGGTCGCCATGGCGTCCCCCAAATGATGGAATTCAACGCGTGTTCGAAAGCTCGGACCGGGCGCGCACGGGGTCACCGCGCGCGCCGCGGAACGTCCTCCAGGAGAGCGGCCCGGAGGAGAATTACCGGGGCGCCGGCCATTTGCGGCCAGCACCCCGGGCCCTTGGGAGCCTCATTTGATGTAGCCAGCCTTGGTCATCTCACGCTCGGTGAGTTGCTGGGCGCTGGCAAGCGCATCGTCGACGCTCATCTGACCTGCGAGCGCTGCCGAGAACTGCTGACCGACCGCAGTGCCAAGACCCTGGAATTCCGGGATCGCCACGAACTGCACGCCGACATAAGGAACCGGCTTGACCGCCGGGTTCTTCGGGTCGGCCGCATTGATCGAGTCGAGCGTCATCTTCGCAAACGGTGCTGCCTTCTGGTACTCGGGGTTGGCATAGAGCGAGGTGCGCGTACCCGGAGGAACGTTCGCCCAGCCTTCCTTGTCGGCCACCAGCTTCAGATAGTCCTTGCCCGTTGCCCAGGAGATGAACTTCTCGGCCGAGGCGACCTTCTGCGAGCCGGCGGGGATCGCGAGGTTCCAGGCCCAGAGCCAGTTGCCGCGCTTGCCAAGGCCGGTGTCCGGCGCCAGCGCGAAGCCGACCTTGTCGGCAACGGTCGATTCCTTCGGGTTGGTGACGAAGGAAGCGGCCACGGTCGCATCGATCCACATCCCGCACTTGCCGGTCTGGAACAGCGACAGGTTTTCGTTGAAGCCGTTCGAGGATGCGCCGGGCGGTCCGGCGTCGTTCATCAGCTTGACGTAGAAGTCGAGCGCGTTCTTCCATTCCGGCTGGTCGAACTGCGGCTTCCAGTTCTCGTCGAACCAGCGCGCGCCAAAGGCGTTCGCGGTCGCCGTCAGGAAGGCCATGTTCTCGCCCCAACCGGCCTTGCCGCGCAGGCATATGCCGTAGATTTCGGCGTTCTTGTCGGTGATCTTGCGCGCTGCGTCGGCGATGAAGTCCCAGGTCGGTGCGTCGGGCATGGTGAGCCCCGCCTTCTCGAACAGATCCTTGCGGTACATCACCATCGAGCTCTCGCCATAGAAGGGCGCTGCATAAAGCTTGCCGTCGATGGTGAGACCGGAGCGGATCGCCGGCAGCAGGTCGTCGACATCGTAGTCGGCGCCGAGATTGTCGAGCGGCAAGAGCCAGCCCTGCTTTGCCCAGATCGGCACTTCATAGGTGCCGATCGTCATGATGTCGTACTGGCCGCCCTTGGTGGCGATGTCGGTCGTCACGCGCTGGCGCAGCACGTTTTCCTCAAGTGTTACCCACTCAAGCTGAATGTCCGGATTCTTGGACGTGAAGTCCTCCGTCAGCTTCTGCATCCGGATCATGTCGCCATTGTTCACGGTCGCAATCGTCAGGGTTTCTGCTTGGGCCAGACCCGACAGTGCGACTGCCGAGCACGTGCCCAGCAGGAAAGTTCTCAAGTTCATCGACTTCCTCCCAGAAGAAATTGAGCATTTGCCTTGCTCATGAGCAATTACTCACTTCCTGTGACAAAATGTCAATGCGCAATCGTTGCTGCGCCGCACACAGGAACATTAGAAGATTGTTTTAATTGCTGATTTTTTCTTTACGCACGTGCGAAAGGCCGGCACATCGGCCGGCCTTTTCAAACGTTTCGTATAACGATCATGCGTTGAGCAGATGGCTCGCAGTCGCCTCATCGGTGATGAGGCCGTTGATGATACCACCCTTTACCGCCGCCCTCAGCGCTTCGTATTTGCGCCGCCCCTTGGCGAGACCAATCACCGACGCCTTGTCCCGCGAAGGAAGAGGCACCGATGCGACCCGTTCGTTGAAGCTGCCTGATAGCAGCGCGCCGTCGTGATCGAACATCCAGCCGCAGATCTCACCGGCGGCCCCGGCTCTGGTCAGGTCGGCCATTTCGTCCTGCGCCAGGAACCCGTCCTGGCAGAGCGGCGCGTCGGGCCCGAGTTCGCCGACACCGACGAAGGCGACGTTGGCTTCGGCACCGAGCTTCAGCGCCACCTGCACCAGGCTCTGGCTGTGCAGCACCTCGCGCTCCTCGGCAGAGGCGGCAAGCACCGGCAGCGGCATCGGAAAATGCCGGGCCTTCACCGCATCGGCCATGCTGAAGATAACGTTGTAATAGGCGGCCGAGCCGTCGAGGCCGATATTTCCGGTGAGCGACACGATACGGTGCTGCGGACATTCCATCGTCGGCAACTGGTCGACCGCCGCCTTCAGCGTGCGGCCGGTGCCGATCGCCAGCACTTGCGGCTCGGGCGACTTTAGCCAGCGCTCGATCTCGGCGGCGCCAGCCTCGGCGATGCCGACCGTCGTCGAGGTCGAGCCCGGATCGCTCGGCACCACCTCCACATGTTTCAGCCCGTATCTGTCGCGAAGACCTGCCGCGGCCTCCAGGCACGCTGCAATCGGATGGTCGAGCCGGACCTTGATCAGCCGCTCGGACATGGCGAGAGAAACCAGCCGCTGCGCCGACTGGCGCGAGATTCCCATGACGGTGGCGATTTCGTCCTGTGTGCGGCCGGCGACATAGTATAGCCAGCCCGCCCGGGCAGCATCGTCAAGCCTGTTGTTCGCCTCGCCCCTGCGTGCCATGCCTGTTCTCCATTCCCCCCGATCACGATACTTTTGGATCCTGTCGATCCAAAAGTATCGTGATCGATCCTCATAAGCAGAGCGGGGTGCGGACGGAAAACCGCGCACACTTTTCCTCACCCCGCTCTGATCTGCTGCCACTATTGCCTCGCCCTGTCAAACATCGGTCAAGAACAAGGGCTTGGCAGGTCTTCTGCAAAGCCCCGGATCGCAAGGCTTTTCGGTCGCCACCACGCAAAACTTTTACCGTTTGATAAAAAAATAAAGCGTGTTACCGTTCCATCATCCTGAGAAAACATTGGGAGCCAAAAATGGGAACGACACAATCTGGGATCCTCGGCGGCCGCCTGCCGCTCGGGGAGTACGAGAGCAACTTCGCCGACCTGCATCCGCCGCTCGACAAGCACGAGGCCCTCGTCGCTTCCGACCGCTGTTACTTCTGTCATGACGCGCCGTGCATGGCGGCCTGTCCCACCTCCATCGATATCCCGCTGTTCATTCGGCAGATATCGACGGGCAACCCGATCGGATCGGCAAAGACGATTTTCGATCAGAACATCCTGGGCGGCATGTGCGCCCGCGTCTGTCCCACCGAAACGCTCTGCGAACAGGCCTGCGTTCGCAACACCGCCGAGGAGCGCCCGGTCGAGATCGGCCGCCTGCAGCGCTACGCGACCGACGTGGCGATGCGCGAGAACAAGCAGTTCTATACCCGCGCGGAGACTTCCGGCCGCAAGGTTGCCGTCGTCGGCGCCGGCCCGGCCGGCCTTGCAGCCGCCCACCGCCTGGCCGTCAAGGGCCACGACGTGGTGGTCTACGACGCCCGCCCGAAATCCGGTGGCCTCAACGAATACGGCATCGCCGCCTACAAGTCGGTCGACGACTTTGCCCAGAAAGAAGTCGACTACGTGCTGTCGATCGGCGGCATCGAAGTCAGGAACGGCCAGGCTCTCGGCCGCGATTTCACCCTTGCCGACCTTTCGGAACAATATGACGCCGTCTTCCTCGGCCTCGGCCTGGCCGGCGTCAATGCGCTCCGCCTCGAAGGCGAAAATGCCGCGGGCGTCGATGACGCCGTCGACTTCATCGCAGCCCTTCGCCAGTCGAAAACTAAGGCCGATATCCCGGTCGGTCGTCGCGTCGTCGTTCTCGGCGGCGGCATGACGGCAATCGACGCGGCGGTGCAGGCAAAGCTGCTCGGCGCCGAAGAGGTGACGATCTGCTATCGCCGAGGCAAGGAACACATGAACGCCTCCGAGTTCGAGCAGGATCTGGCCGCATCCAAGGGCGTCACCATCCGCCACTGGCTGCAGCCGAAGCGCATTGCCGAGAAGGACGGCAAGGTCGCCGGCATCGAGCTCGAATACACCACGCTCGAAGAAGGAAAGCTGACGGCAACCGGGGAAACCGGTATCATTGCCGCCGACCAGATCTTCAAGGCGATCGGCCAGAGCTTCCTCGGCGCCGGCCTCGGCGCACTGCAGCTCGAAGGCGGCCGGATCGTTGCGGACGCCGAAGGGCGTACGTCGATCGACAACGTCTGGGCCGGTGGCGACTGCGTGCTCGGCGGCGAAGACCTCACCGTCTCGGCCGTCGCCATGGGCCGCGACGCGGCTGAATCGATCAACCGGGTCTTCGCCGCGGCCGCGCCGCGCGCGACTGCCGTGGCTTAAGATCGGGAGGAGGAACCAATGGCTGATCTTCGCAATAATTTCGTCGGCATCAAATCCCCGAACCCGTTCTGGCTGGCATCCGCCCCGCCGACGGACAAGGCCTACAACGTCGAGCGCGCCTTCAAGGCGGGCTGGGGCGGCGTCGTCTGGAAGACGCTGGGTGAGGAAGGCCCGCCGGTCGTCAACGTCAACGGACCGCGTTACGGCGCGATCTGGGGTGCTGACCGCCGGCTGCTCGGTCTCAACAATATCGAGCTCATCACCGACCGCGACCTCTATGTGAACCTGCGCGAAATGAAGCAGGTGAAGATGAAC
Organism: Ensifer adhaerens; assembly: GCF_002007205.1. GTDB lineage: Bacteria > Pseudomonadota > Alphaproteobacteria > Rhizobiales > Rhizobiaceae > Ensifer > Ensifer adhaerens_D. Next base: position 97,919 of record NZ_LAZS01000003.1, on the reverse strand, counting down.
TGGCCGGATCGCGCCCTGATCGCTTCGATCATGGTGCCCTGCGAGGAAGAGGCGTGGAAGGCGATCCTGCCGCTCGTCGAGGAAACCGGCGCCGACGGCATCGAACTCAACTTCGGCTGTCCGCACGGCATGTCCGAACGTGGCATGGGTGCTGCAGTCGGCCAGGTGCCGGAATACATCGAGATGGTCGTGCGCTGGTGCAAGCAGTACACGCGCATGCCCGTTATCACCAAGTTGACGCCGAATATCACCGACATCCGCAAGCCCGCCCGCGCCGCCAAGGCCGGCGGCACCGACGCCGTGTCGCTGATCAACACGATCAACTCGATCGTGTCCGTCGATCTCGACAACTTCGCCCCCAACCCGGCAGTCGGCGGCAAGGGCACCCATGGCGGCTATTGCGGCCCGGCGGTGAAACCGATTGCGCTGAACATGGTCGCCGAGATCGCCCGCGATCCGGAAACCTACGGCCTGCCGATCTCCGGCATAGGCGGCATCACCACCTGGCGCGACGCGGCCGAGTTCCTGGCGCTTGGCGCCGGCAACGTCCAGGTCTGCACCGCGGCGATGACCTACGGCTTCAAGATCGTCCAGGAGATGATTTCAGGTCTTTCCGACTGGATGGACGCCAAGGGCCACCGCAATCTCGACGACATCACCGGGCGCGCGGTGCCGAATGTCACCGACTGGCAGTACCTGAACCTCAACTACATCGCCAAGGCCAAGATCGACCAGGATGCCTGCATCAAGTGCGGTCGCTGTCACATCGCCTGCGAGGACACCTCGCACCAGGCGATCACCCAGTTCGTCAACGGCGTGCGCCACTTCGAGGTGATGGAAGACGAGTGCGTTGGCTGCAATCTCTGCGTCAACGTCTGTCCCGTCGAAAACTGCATCACCATGGAAGAACTGCCGGCCGGCACGCTCGACCAGCGCACCGGCAAGCCGGTCGATCCGAACTATGCCAACTGGACGACGCATCCGAACAACCCGATGGCCCGCCAGGCCGCGGAGTAAGCGAGACCGGAGCACAGCGCGCTCCGCGATCGCCGGAACCAATGAAAACGCCGCCGGACCATCAATCCGGCGGCGTTGTTTTTCGATCCTAGAACTCGACAACCACCTTGCCGAACGGACCGCGGTCGAGATGCGCCAGCGCCTCACGCAGCTCCGAGAACCGGTAACGGGCATCGATGACCGGCTTGATCCCGGTCCGGTCGATGGCGCCGACGAGGTCTTCCAGCGCCCGGCGATGGCCGACGCCGATGCCCTGGATAACCGGCGACTTCAACAGGACGAACGGTGCCGGAGCGGAGACCTCGCCGCCTTCGAGCACGCCGATGACCGAGATCCGCCCCTGCACGGCCACCGCCTGTAGCGATTTGCCGAGATTGGCGCCGCCGGCGAGTTCCAGGATGTGGTCGGCGCCGTGATCGCCGGTGATCTCGAGAACCCGCTCCGCCCAATCTTCCGACAGGCGGTTGATACCGTGATCGGCGCCAAGGGCGCGCACCCGTTCGAGCTTGTCCTGACCGCTTGACGTCACGATCACTTCGGCGCCGTGCGCCTTGGCGATCTGCAACCCAAACAGCGAAACGCCGCCGGTCCCTTGAACGACGACCCGGTCGCCAGGCTTCGGGTGCCCCTTCTCGACCAACGCAAACCAGGCCGTCACCCCGGCGCAGGGCAACGTGCTCGCCTCACCATCGTCGAGGCTCTCAGGTGCCTTCACGAACCAGTCCTCCGGAAAGGCGACATACTCCGAAGCGACACCCGGATTGAGACCACCGAGCGCGAAGAACGTGGGTTGACGGCCCGTACCCGGCTTCTGGCCGTCGATCCAGGTGGGATCGAAGACGGAAATGACCCGGTCGCCCGGCTGAAAACGGGTCACCCCGCGGCCGACCGCTTCGACCACGCCCGCCATGTCGGAACCCGGCACGAAGGGAAAGGAAAGCGGCATGCCCATCCCATTTTCCAAGACCAGCTTGTCGCGGAAATTGAGCGACAGGGCGGTCGTGCGCACAAGCACCTCGCCCGGGCCGGCCTCCGGAACGCGCCGCTCGGTGAGCTTTAGGTTGGCGGCGCCAAACCGATCGATCGTCCATTCCTTCATCAGCCTTGCCATGGTCTTCCCTTTCATCGGTTGGATCTGATGAAGAAACCATAGCGTTGAAATTATCTCTCCAGTTGCGATATGATTTCGCCACATTGGTTCCCTGAAGGATACAAGCGTGAGCTATCTCAACGGTGTCTCGGTATTCGTGGAAGCGGCTGATGCCGGTGGTTTTTCGGCGGCCGCCGAAAGGCTCAACCTGTCGCGCTCCGCGGTGGGCAAGACCATTGCCAAGCTGGAGCAGCGGCTGGGCGTTCGCCTCTTTCATCGCACCACCCGCACCCAGAGCCTGACCGACGAGGGCCAGCTCTTCTACGAAAACTGCCAGCGGGCACTCGCCGAAATCCGCGCCGGCGAGGCCCTGCTGGAATCGGGAAAGCAGGAGATAGAGGGGAGGCTACGCCTCTCGATGCCGGTGCATTTCGGCCGCCAATGCGTCATGCCGCTCTTGTCGGAACTGCTGCGCTTGCACCCGCGCCTGGAATTCGATCTCAATTTCAGCGATCGCAACGTCGATCTCGTCGAGGACGGCTTCGACCTTGCCATCCGTACCGGTCCGCTGCGCAGCGAACCGGACCTGATGACGCGCAAGATCGCCGACCAGCGCATGATCGTCTGCGCCTCGCCCGCCTATCTCGAAGCAAACGGCACGCCGGAAACGATCGACGACCTGATGTCCCATCAGGCGATCCTCTATCGCCGCAGCGGCCAGCCGCTCGCCTGGTCCTTTCCGGCCAAGGCCGGACAGGTGCGGACCGTCACGCCACCGGCGCGGCTGCGGCTCGACGACCTGACGTCAATCGCCGACGCGGCGGTCGACGGCTTCGGCATCGCCTGGCTGCCATGCTGGCTCGTTGGCGACCGCATCGCCTCGGCTTCGTTGGTGCGGATCCTCGCCGATGTGCCGGCACTATCCTACGGCACCTATGTCGTCTGGCCGAAAACCCAGTACATGCCGTCGAAGCTGCGCCTGCTCATCGATACGCTTGCCGCGCGCTTGCCGGCGATGATGGAATGAAGTGGCGGCGGTCGGGCGTTCGAAGGGCGGGACAACGCGATCGAGCCCGCAGCCGAACCACGCTCAATAGCGCTCCCCGCCGATAACGAACAGGACACGAAAACGAAACAGATTGTGTAAAAATGGTAAGTTGTCGGCTCGCGTGATCTGGATAATAAGGAAGAACTCATACGGAGGGCGTCGCACGTTCGATCAGGACCGAAACGCGATCTCCGACGGTTTTGACACTGCAGCCGGGCGACGCTCCGGCAGAGCTGGACCTTTTGCTTGACGATCATTTCGGCCAACCGACGCAAGCGGATCCACCTCGTTTCCGGGGCTATACTCGGTACGTTCGTCCTGGCCCATTTCTTCAACCACTCGCTCGGCCTGATCTCCATCGAAGCGATGGAAGCCGCCCGCAAGGGCTTCAATCTCATCTGGCATAGCCTGCCCGGCACCGTGTTGCTCTACGGCGCTCTGCTGCTGCATTTCGCCATGGCGCTCGAAAGCATCTACCGCCGGCAAACGCTCAGAATGCCGGCGCGCGAGGCGCTGAAGATCGTCTTCGGCCTCAGCCTGCCCTTCCTGCTGATTGGCCACGTGACCGCCGCCCGGGTCGAGCCACTTCTCACCGGGGTCGACGCGGATTATCCGGACATGCTCCGCATGCTCTGGTCGAACTCCGTAAATGCCACGAGACAATCGCTCGCCCTGCTGCTCGTCTGGGGCCACGGCTGCCTCGGCGCCTGGTTCTGGATGCGCGGCCGCGCCTGGTTCCCGCGCTACGAAATCCTGCTCTACACGGTCGCGATCCTCGTGCCGATCTTCGCGCTGCTCGGCTTCGTCAGCGGCGCCCGCTCGATCGAGGACGGTTACGCCGAACATGGCGGCTACGGCGACCGGGCCTACAGCAAGCCGGCCGCCGATCTCACGCTTCTCGAGGATATCCGTCTCGGCCTCTATTTCGGCTTCGCCGGCCTGATCGCCGGCACGTTCCTGTTGCGGGCGATGCCGAAGGGCGGACGCATTCGCGTGCGCTATCCCGACGGCCGGGTCGCCACCGTCAATCTCGGCTTCAGCGTGCTGGAAGCAAGCCGCGCCGCCGGGATCGCGCATGTCTCGGTCTGCGGCGGCCGCGGCCGATGCTCGACCTGTCGCGTGCGCATCATCCAGGGGCTGGAAGACCAGCCGCCTCCTGAGGATGCCGAGCTTGCGACGCTGACCCGTATCGGCGCGCCCGACAATGTCCGCCTCGCCTGCCAGTTCCGACCCGTCCACAACGTCACCGTCGTGCCAATCCTCGACAGCGACAGCCTCGGCATCAAGAAGCAGATCGGGCGTGAGGGCGGCGAAGGCCGTGAACGGCGGATCGCCGTGCTCTTTTGCGACCTGCGCGATTTCACCAGCATTGCCGAACACAAGTTGCCTTTCGATACGGTGTTCCTGCTCAATCGTTACTTCGAAATGGTGGGCGAGGCGGTCGAGGATTCCGGTGGCGTCATCGACAAGTTCATCGGCGACGGCGCGCTTGCGATCTTCGGTCTGAAGTGCACCTACACCGAGGCCTGCCGGCAGTCGCTCGCCGCCGCCGTCAGGATATCCAAGGGGATCGAGACGCTGAACCAGACCTTCCGCGGCGAACTCGACGAGCCCCTGCGCATCGCCATGGGGCTGCACGCAGGCCCGGCGATCATCGGTGAGATCGGCTACGGCCAGGCGACATCGCTGACGGCCGTCGGCGATACCATCAACACGGCGAGCCGCCTGGAGGGTCTCGCCAAGGAGCACGACGTGCAGCTCGCCGTCTCGGCCGAGCTCGTAAACCGCGCGGGCCTGGTGATCGAAGGGCACGAGCGGCTGGACATCGGCCTGCGCGGCCGGCAGGCGACGCTCGAAACCTGGATCGTCGGGGATGCAGCCGGTATCTCCGAAGCCTTGCAACCGGCACTGTCGAACGCGTAGTGCAACCCCTTGAAAGCGTGAAACAGTTTCCACGCCCGAAGTTGCATACCTTCAAGGCTTTGGATCTTTTCACGGTTTCAATGAAGCGCTGAAATGATCTAGTAGTGGAGATCCTTCCCGCCCTCGCCGCCGATCCAATCCGGAAGCCCGCATGAAACAGGACGTCTCCCCGAAAACCGCGCACCAGGTTCATGCGAAGGGCGCCGAGAAGCTGAAGGCGCATCTGGCGATGATGACCTTCGCCGTCCTGATCGCCGGCTCCTTTTCCTTCGGCGGCCTTGCCACCCAACATATGGGCGCCGGGCCGCTGACGCTCTGGCGCTATCTGTTGACCGTCGTCGTCCTTGGCCTGCTCACCTTCGGCTATGCGCGCGTTCCCTTTCGCTTTCCCAAGCAAGCGTGGCGCTTCGTGATCCTCGGCGGGTTGATCGCCGTCTACATGCTGACGATGTTCAAGGCGCTGGAGTTCACCAGCCCTGTTTCAACAGGCGCGGTCTTCACGCTGATGCCGCTCTTGAGCGCCGGCTTCGCGTTTTTGTTGCTCGGTCAGCATACGCGCCCGGGCGTGCTCGCCGGGCTCATCATCGCTGCCCTTGGCGCCGTCTGGGTGATCTTTCGCGCCGATGTCGGCGCGATCCTTGCCTTCGACGTCGGCCAGGGCGAATTGATCTTCTTCGTCGGCGTCGTCTGCCACGCGGTCTATGTGCCGCTGATCCGCAAGTTCGGCCGAGAGGAAAGTCCATTCGCCTTCGGCTTCTGGGTGGCTGTCTTCACCGTGCCCTGGCTGCTGGTACCGGGCGCGGCCGGTCTCGTCACCGCCGATTTCGCCAGCCTGCCACCGGTCGTCTGGCTCGCCGTCCTCTATCTGGCCGTTGTGACCACGGCCATCACCTTCCTGCTCCTGCAATACGCCTCGATGCGGCTACCCGCATCGAAAGTGCTCGGCTACGGCTATCTGACGCCGAGCTTCATCATCCTGCTCGAAGGTCTGCTCGGTCATGGCTGGACCAGCCTGCCGGTGCTTGCCGGCGCGCTGACCACGGCCTGCGGCCTGCTGTTGATGGCGCTGCTGCCAGATTGAAAGGCGGCTCAAGCCGCCGGCTGCTCGCTCACCTGCAGTCCGTCGACGAAGAGCCGTTCCAGGAAGCGTGCCGCATCCTCAAAGCGCCCGTCCCCGGCGTTTCCCTGGCCGAGCACGGCGCGGACCTGCACGTCGAAGTCGGCGTAGTGCTGGGTGGTGGACCAGATCGCGAAGATCAGGTGATAGGGATCGCATTTGGCGATCTTGCCGGCCTTGGCCCAGGCCCGGATTACCTCGGCCTTCTCGTCGACCAGCGACTTCAAGGGCCCCTTGAGCTCGTCCTCGATATGCGGCGCGCCCTGCAGCACCTCGTTGGCGAAGAGCCGGCTTTCGCGCGGATAGTCACGGGCCATTTCCAGCTTGCGCCGAATATAGCTGCGGATTTCGGCGACCGGGTTCCCCTCGGCGTTGAATTCTCGCAAGGGGTCGAGCCAGGTGTCGAGCACCCGGTCGATCAGCGCCCGGTGCATCGCTTCCTTGGTGCGGAAATAATAGAGCAAATTGGGTTTCGACATGCCCGCCACTTCGGCGATCTGATCGACCGTCGAGCCGCGGAAACCGTTGGCGGAGAAGACTTCGAGCGCGGCCTCGAGAATGCGCTCTTCCTTCTCCCCTTGTATGCGGGTCCGCCTCTGGGTCCTGGCCGCTCTCGGTAATACCATATGTCCCCCTGGCCATGCCTGCGCAGCTCGTCGCGCAGGAACCGGCTGCCCAATTTCCGGCCCCGCCATCTTATTGGGCAACAACTTCGTTTTTTTGTTTTTCCGGCTTGAGTGCCGCAACGGAAGTTGTAATGTTTACCAACCGGTCAAATTATCAGCCAGTTCACCGCCAAAGGCAACGGCTGATCGAAGGGCACCAGAAAAAACCAAGCCTGGATTTGACCACGGGAACATGAGGGCGCGCCGATCAAGGCAAAGCCCTGAAAAGATGAGGAGACCGCCGTGGCTGCACCTGGCGAGAACATGCGCGTCAATGCCGACCGCCTGTGGGATTCACTTATGGAAATGGCCAAGATCGGCCCTGGTGTCGCGGGCGGCAACAACCGCCAGACGCTGACCGACGAGGACGCCGAAGGGCGCCGGCTGTTCCAGTCCTGGTGCGAAAAGGCCGGCCTCACCATGGGCGTCGACACCATGGGCAATATGTTCTTCACAAGGCCCGGCACCGACCCGGATGCGCTGCCCGTCTATATCGGCTCGCATCTCGATACCCAGCCGACCGGCGGCAAGTATGACGGCGTGCTCGGTGTGCTCTCGGGCCTCGAGGTCGTACGCTCGATGAACGACCTCGGCATCAAGACCAAACATCCGATCGTGGTCACCAACTGGACCAACGAGGAAGGCGCGCGCTTCGCGCCGGCCATGCTCGCATCGGGCGTCTTTGCCGGCGTGCACAGTCAGGATTTCGCCTATGGCCGCAAGGATCCCGAAGGAAAGACCTTTGGCGACGAACTGAAACGCATCGGCTGGGTCGGCGACGAGGAAGTCGGCGCCCGCAAGATGCACGCCTATTTCGAGTACCATATCGAGCAGGGCCCGATCCTCGAAGCCGAGGGCAAGGACATCGGCGTCGTCACCCACTGTCAGGGCCTGTGGTGGCTGGAGTTCACGCTGACCGGCCGCGAAGCCCATACGGGCTCGACCCCGATGAACATGCGCGTTAACGCCGGCCTTGCCATGGCCCGCATTCTGGAAATGGTCCAGGGCGTCGCGATGGAAAACCAGCCGGGCGCCGTCGGCGGCGTCGGCCAGGTGTTCTTCTCGCCCAATTCCCGCAACGTGCTGCCGGGCAAGGTGGTCTTCACCGTCGACATCCGCTCGCCGGACAAGGCCAAGCTCGACCGCATGCGGGCAAAGATCGAGGCCGAGGCACCGAAGATCACTGACGCGCTTGGCGTCGGCTGTTCCATCGAGGCGATCGGCCATTTCGAGCCGGTCACCTTCGATCCAAAGCTCGTCAGCGCCGTGCGTAACGCCGCCGAGCATCTCGGCTACAGCCACATGAACCTCATCTCGGGCGCCGGGCATGATGCCTGCTGGGCCGCCAAGGTGGCGCCGACGACGATGATCATGTGCCCCTGCGTCGGTGGCCTCAGCCACAACGAGGCGGAGGACATCTCCAGGGAGTGGGCCAGCGCCGGCGCCGACGTCCTCTTCCACGCCGTGGTCGAAACGGCCGAAATCGTCGAATGAGTTTGCGGGCGGGACGAAAGTTCCGCCCTTTTTCGTGGCGGTTGCCTGGCCGCCGGAAGCGCAATCGCGAGGAACAATCATGAGCACTGTCATCAAGGGTGGAACCATCGTCACGGCCGACCTGACCTACAAGGCGGACGTCAAGATCGAGGGCGGAAAGATCGTCGAGATCGGCCCGAACCTGTCGGGCGACGAAACGCTCGATGCGAGCGGCTGTTACATCATGCCCGGCGGCATCGACCCGCATACCCATCTCGAAATGCCCTTCATGGGCACCTATTCCTCGGACGACTTCGAAAGCGGCACGCGGGCAGCCCTTGCCGGCGGCACGACCATGGTGGTCGACTTTGCACTGCCCTCGCCCAACCAGTCGCTGCTCGAAGCGCTCACGATGTGGGACAACAAGTCCACCCGCGCCAACTGCGACTATTCCTTCCACATGGCGATCACCTGGTGGAGCGAGCAGGTCTTCAACGAGATGGAGACCATCGTCAAGGACAAGGGCATCAACACCTTCAAGCACTTCATGGCCTATAAGGGCGCCCTGATGGTGGATGACGACGAGATGTTCTCGTCCTTCCAGCGCTGCGCAGCACTAGGTGCGCTGCCCTTGGTGCACGCCGAAAACGGCGACGTCGTCGCCCAGCTGCAGGCAAAGCTGCTCGCCGATGGCAACAATGGGCCGGAGGCGCACGCCTATTCGCGTCCGGCCGAAGTCGAGGGCGAAGCGACCAACCGCGCGATCATGATCGCCGACATGGCCGGATGCCCGGTCTACATCGTGCACACCTCCTGTGAGCAGGCGCACGAAGCGATCCGCCGCGCCCGCTCCAAGGGCATGCGCGTCTTCGGCGAGCCGCTGATCCAGCACCTTACGCTGGATGAAACCGAATATTTCAACAAGGACTGGGACCATGCAGCCCGCCGCGTGATGTCGCCGCCCTTCCGCGACAAGCTGCATCAAGATTCACTCTGGGCCGGCCTCGCCTCGGGTTCGCTGCAGGTGGTAGCGACCGACCATTGCGCCTTTACGAGCGAGCAGAAGCGCTTCGGCGTCGGCGACTTCACCAAGATCCCGAACGGCACCGGTGGCCTCGAAGACCGCATGCCGATGCTCTGGACCCATGGCGTCAACACCGGCCGCATCACCATGAACGAGTTCGTGGCGGTGACCTCGACCAACATCGCCAAGATCCTCAACATCTACCCGAAGAAGGGCGCGATCCTCGTCGGCGCCGATGCCGACCTCGTCGTCTGGGATCCGAAGCGCACCAAGACGATTTCCGCCAAGAGCCAGCAGTCGGCCATCGATTACAACGTCTTCGAGGGCAAGGAAGTGAAAGGCCTGCCACGCTTTACGCTGACCCGTGGCGTCGTCGCTATCGAGGAAAGCACGATCAAGACCCGCGAAGGCCACGGCGAATTCGTTCGCCGCGATCCCTTCCCGGCGGTCAGCTCGGCGCTTTCGACCTGGAAGGAAGTCACCGCCCCCCGCGCCGTCCAGCGCAGCGGCATTCCAGCCACGGGCGTCTGAGGCCTCATGCTTCGCGGCTTGCACTTCTTCGCGCCGCTCTGTCCCACCGGACATGCCCTGCCGCATCGGCGGGGCGCTTCGGCTTGGGAGCCGTCAGTCGGGCACGAGCGCATCGAGCTCGGGCAGAAGCACGACGCTTTCCCGCTGCTTCGGATCCGTGCGGGCGATGACGGCCGAACAGGGCTCGCTCGACCGGTTTTCCGGGAGGTGCGGCATGCCCGCGGGAATGTAGACCATGTCGCCGACGCGCGCGACGACGTGCTCCTGAAGCTTCTCCCCAAACCAGGTCCAGGCTTCGCCCGAAAGCACGTAGATCGCCGTCTCGTGGCTCTCGTGCAGATGCGCCTTGGCGCGCGCACCGGGCGGGATCGTGACGATATGCATACAGAGCCCCGTCGCCCCGACGGTCTCGGCCGCAATGCCCTCGAAATAGTTGAGCCCCTGCTGGCCGGACATGACGCCGGCGGGACGAACCACGCGACAGCCCGGATTGGATGATCGAGACATGAACGTTCTCCAGAATTCCTTGAAAAACCAGCAAAAAGCGGCGCCGCACGCAAATCCGCGATTGCATGTTGCCGGTCCGGATAGCAGTCTGACACAGACCAGCCAGAATGAGTATTTGCCGATGACGTCCAATACCGCATCCGTGGTTTCGGCCCGGGACCTCTGCCTGACCTTCGAAACCGCCGATGGGCCGGTCCATGCCCTGACCGGTGTCAATCTTGATGTCGCCAAGGGTGACTTCGTTTCCTTCATCGGCCCGTCCGGCTGCGGCAAGACGACATTTCTGAGGGTGATCGCCGATCTCGAAAAGGCGACCTCCGGCAAGATCAATGTCAACGGCATGACGCCGGAGGAGGCACGCAGAGAGCGCGCCTATGGTTATGTCTTCCAGGCGCCGGCGCTCTATCCCTGGCGCACGATCGAGAACAACATCGCCCTGCCGCTGGAGATCATGGGCTATTCGAAGGAAGAGAAGAAGGCGCGCATCGAGCGCACCCTCGACCTCGTCAACCTCACCGGCTTCGGCAAGAAGTATCCCTGGCAGCTTTCGGGCGGCATGCAGCAGCGCGCCTCGATCGCCCGGGCGCTCGCCTTCGATGCCGACCTGCTTTTGATGGACGAGCCCTTCGGCGCACTCGACGAGATCGTCCGCGACCACCTGAACGAACAGCTCCTGAAGCTCTGGGCCCGCACCAACAAGACGATCTGTTTCGTCACCCATTCGATCCCGGAGGCTGTCTACCTCTCCACCAAGATCGTCGTGATGAGCCCGCGCCCAGGCCGGGTGACCGACGTTATCGAATCGCCGCTGCCGCGCGAGCGCCCGCTCGGCATTCGCGAAACGCCGGAATTCCTGGAAATCGCCCATCGCGTCCGCGAGGGTCTTCGCGCGGGGCACAGCTATGACGAATAGCGTCGCGATCCGCCGGGCCGAACGGACCGACATGGCTGCCTGCGCCGGCATCCTCAACCGCTGGATCGACGCGACACCATGGATGCCCCGGGTGCACGACCATGACGACGTCGAGCGTTACTATACCGAAACCGTCTTTGCCGAACGCACCGTGCTCCTGGCAGAGGAGGATGGCGATATCGCAGGCTTCCTTTCGCTCTCGAACGACAACTACGTCACCGCGCTCTACATCGACGAACGACATCGTGGCGCCGGCATTGGCGCCCGGCTGATCGATATCGCCAAGACGATTTCACCGGACGAATTGAGTCTCTGGACGTTCGAGCACAACCGCGATGCCCGGCGCTTCTACGAGCACCAGGGTTTCGAGGCGGTGCGACGGACCGACGGCGACAATGAAGAGCAACTGCCGGATATCCTCTATCGCTGGCAAGCCAGGGAGATGCGGGCATGAACCTCGCCTTTGGCCTCTGGATGCTCTTGGCAACAACGATCTTCCTTGGCGGCGCGACCGCGTCGCGCGCCTATGTCTCGAACAATCACCTCGGCATGCTTTTCCTTGCCCTCGGGCTCTACGTGATCGGCAATATCATCATGGTGAAGCTGATGCGCGAGGGCGGCCTCGGCCTGGCGATCTCGCTTTCGGCGATCGTGCAGCTCGTGCTCGTCAACGTCATTGCCTTTGCGGTCTTCGGCGAGCGGATGAGCCTGACACAGGCCGCCGGTGTCCTTCTCGGCATCGTCGCCATGGGCCTGATGTTGTTCCCCGCAAGCGGAAAGGCGTGACGATGCAGGAACCAAGCTTCTTCAGGGAAAAGCTGCTGCCGGTCGGCACCATCGTCCTCTTGCTGATCGCCATATGGTATGCCGCGGTTGTCTTCCTGAATGCGCCCTTCGAGCGCGATACGGCGGCGCGCGCCGGCACCGAGATCAGCTTCAATGAGATCGTGCGCAACACCATGGCGCAGGAACGTCCCGTACTGCCGGCACCGCACCAGGTGATCGCCGAGATCTGGGACACCACCTTCAACAAGGCAATCACCTCCAAGCGCAGCCTCGTCTACCACGCCTGGATCACGCTCTCGGCAACCCTGCTCGGCTTCGGCATCGGCGCGGCACTCGGCATCCTCCTGGCGGTCGGTATCGTGCACAACCGCGCCATGGACCGCTCGCTGATGCCTTGGGTCATCGCCAGCCAGACGATCCCGATCCTCGCGATTGCGCCGATGATCATTGTCGTCTTGAACGCGATCGGCATCTCCGGCCTTTTGCCGAAAGCGCTGATCTCGACCTATCTCTCCTTCTTCCCGGTCGTCGTCGGCATGGTGAAGGGGCTGCGCAGCCCGGAAACGATCCAGCTCGACCTGATGCACACTTACAACGCCTCTCCATCGCAGACCTTCTGGAAACTGCGCTGGCCGTCGTCGATGCCCTATCTCTTCACTTCGCTGAAGGTTGCCGTCGCCATCTCGCTGGTCGGTGCCATCGTCGGCGAACTGCCGACCGGTGCGGTCGCCGGACTCGGGGCCCGGCTGCTCGCCGGCTCCTACTACGGCCAGACGGTGCAGATCTGGGCGGCCCTGTTCATGGCGGCGGCCCTTGCCGCCGTCCTCGTCATGATCGTCGGCTTTGCCCACACTGCCGTCCTGAAGCGCATGGGAGCCAAGCCATGAACCTGCCCGTCCTTGCCGCCGCGATCATCTTCTGGCTCGCCGCCTGGGCCTTCAACGAATGGCTGGTGCGCCAGAACTTCCGGAGCGCGGCCGCAAGCAGCGCCGCGCGCTTCGCCGTACCGGTGATCTTCGGCATCACCATCCTGGTTCTCTGGGAAGGCATCGTTCGCGGCTTCCAGGTCCCCTCCGTGCTGCTGCCGGCACCGTCGATGATCTGGCAAAAGCTGATCAACTCGCTGCCGACGCTTGGCGCCGATTTCCGCCAGACCTTCCTGAAGGCGGTGTTGACCGGCTATGCGCTCGGCTGCGGCCTCGGCTTCGCCGTCGCGATCCTGATCGACCGCTCGCCCTTCCTGCAGAGGGGCCTGCTGCCGCTCGGCAACTTCGTCTCGGCTCTCCCCGTCATCGGCGTAGCCCCAATCATGGTCATGTGGTTCGGCTTCGACTGGCAGTCGAAGGTCGCCGTCGTCGTCATCATGACCTTCTTCCCGATGCTGGTGAACACGGTTGCCGGCCTTGCCGCCGCCAGCCACATGGAGCGCGACCTGATGCGCACCTATGCGGCCTCCTGGTGGCAGACGCTGGTCAAGCTGCGGCTGCCGGCCGCCTGGCCGTTCATCTTCACTGCGCTGAAGATCAATTCGACGCTGGCGCTGATCGGCGCCATCGTGGCCGAATTCTTCGGGACCCCCATCGTCGGCATGGGGTTCCGGATCTCCACGGAAGTGGGACGCATGAATGTCGACATGGTCTGGGCCGAGATCGCCGTCGCGGCGGTTGCAGGCTCCGCCTTCTACGGGGTGGTGGCGCTCATCGAGCGCGCCGTCACCTTCTGGCATCCTTCCATTCGCGGAGGGCGCGCCTGAGCCTGCTTGAAGAACTTAAATAAAATGAAGTAAAAACAAGAGGGAACTGACATGAACAAAAGACTTGCATCGCTTCTCGCCGCAGGCGTCTTTTCGCTCGCAGCGTTCCAGGCTGAAGCGGCCGAAAAGGTGACGCTGCAGCTGAAATGGGTCACGCAGGCGCAGTTTGCCGGCTACTACGTCGCCAAGGACAAGGGCTTCTACGAGGAGGAAGGCCTTGACGTCGACATCAAGCCCGGCGGCCCGGATATTGCGCCGGCGCAGGTGATCGCCGGCGGCGGCGCCGATGTCATCGTCGACTGGATGCCCTCTGCCCTCGCCACCCGCGAAAAGGGTGTCGCCCTGGTCAACATCGCACAGCCCTTCAAGAAATCCGGCATGATGCTGACCTGCCTGAAGGAAACCGGTGTCACCAGCCCTGACAAGTTCAAGGGCCAGACCCTCGGCGTCTGGTTCTTCGGCAACGAATATCCGTTCCTCTCCTGGATGTCGCACCTGAAGATCCCGACCGACGGCGGGCCGAACGGCGTGACGGTTCTCAAGCAGGGCTTCAACGTCGATCCGCTGATCCAGAAGCAGGCCGCCTGCATTTCCACCATGACCTACAACGAGTACTGGCAGGTGATCGACGCCGGCATCAAGCCGGACGACCTGGTGACCTTCAAGTATGAGGACCAGGGCGTGGCGACGCTGGAAGACGGCCTCTATGTGCTTGAGGACAAGCTCAAGGATGCGGCCTTCAAGGAGAAGATGGTCAAGTTCGTGCGCGCCTCGATGAAGGGGTGGAAATACGCCGAGGCCAATCCGGACGAAGCAGCCGACATCGTGCTTGAAAACGACTCCACCGGCGCCCAGACGGAGAAGCACCAGAAGCGCATGATGGGCGAAGTGGCCAAGCTCACTGCCGGTTCCAATGGTTCGCTCGACGAGGCCGACTACAAGCGCACGGTGCAGTCGCTGCTTTCGGGCGGTTCCGATCCCGTGATTTCCAAGGAGCCGTCCGGCGCCTTTACACATGAGATCACCGACGCCGCTCTGAAGTAGGAGCCGCGTCCCACAAAGCAAAAAAAGAGGGTCGCACGGCTCAGTTCGTGCGGCCCTCTTCCGTTCTCTTAGCGGTCGTTCGCATCCGCCAAGCTGCTGCCGGGTACCGGGCGTGGGGGTGGTAATCCGGCGAACAACGGCGCTACCTTTGCTTGCCATTGTCAAGATCGTGTCAAGATCGCAACCATAACCACAGAACGAACTGAATATTGAGGCACCATTGCTTCGTGCGCTCTTGTAAGCGTCCAAGGCCGAGATTACATAGGCGACGATGTTTGTTGGAGGCAGGCATGGTGGAGGACGCCCTTTTTCCAGCGCACTGCCTGCGGTAACCGGTCCCAGTTCCGCCCGCGTCTACGGTCTGATACCGTGCACGCGGAGCGCGAAGTGAGGAGAAGCGCAGTCTTCTGTCCCCGTGCAATCGCCGGGGCGCGATGTCGGCGCGATAAAATCGCCTGATTGCCCGTGGATCCTGCGTGGAGCGGTGATCCGCTCGATATTGTTTCCATTGCCGGGACTGTGAAGCCGATGGCTCAAAAAGTATTGCCTGTTCTCAGCGTGTGCGCTGCGGTGGCCCTTGGTTCGCTTTCCTTCGCCCGGGCGGAGGAAGCGGCGCAACCGACGCCGGCGCCAAGCCTGCCCTCCATCATCGTGACCACGGCGGTCGACCAGTCGATCAGCGACCGGGTGGTTGCGACCGGCACCATCCAGGCCGTCGAGCAGGTCTATGTCGCCCCCATGGTCGACGGCCTCTCCATCCGCACGCTCAATGTCGATGTCGGCGACAAGGTCGAAGCCGGCAGCGTGCTCGTGGTCCTCAACGACGACGCGCTTCGCCTGCAAAAGAGCGAGCTCGAAGCCTCGCTTGCCAAGGCGGAGGCCGGGCTGGCGCAATTGAACGCACAGCTCAGCGAAACCAGGGCGAACGCGGACGAGGCCAAGCGCGTCAGCGACCGTGCCGCCGAACTCTCCAAGAACGGCACCGTTTCGACGGCCGAGGCCGATCGTGTCCGGGCACTCGCGATCGCGATGCAGGCCCGTGTCCTCTCCGCGGAGCAGGCAGTCGCCGTCGCCAGGGCCGACATCAAGGTCGCCGAAGCGCAGATCGACGACATCGACCTTCGCCTCGCCCGTACCGAGGTCAAGGCGCCGGTCGCCGGCGTGATCTCCGCCAAGAACGCCAAGGTCGGCGCGATCGCCACCGGCAACAGCGAGCCGCTCTTCGCCATGATCCGCGATGGCGCGATCGAGATGAAGGCCGACGTCGCCGAAGCCGATATCATCAAGCTCGCAGTCGGCCAGCCGGCCATCGTGACGCTCGCCGGCGGCAACACCAAGGTCGAGGGCAAGATCCGCCTGATCGCGCCGACGGTCGACCCCGTCAGCCGCCTCGGCACCGTCTTCATCAGCCTCGACGATACCGAGAAGGCACGGGCCGGCATGTATGCAAGCGCGCTCATCACCGCCGAACAGAAGCAGACGGTGGTGCTGCCGCAAACGGCCGTTACCAATGAGAACGGCCGCACGATCGTCCGCAAGGTCGAGAACGGCGTCATCCGCATCCTGCCGGTAAGGACCGGGATCTCCGACGGCAAGTTCATCGAAGTCCTCGAAGGCGTGAAGGCCGGCGAGGACGTGGTGGCGAGGGCCGGCGCCTATGTCCGCGACGGCGACCGCATCAACCCCGTCAAGTCCGCTGAACCAGCGACCAACTGACAGGAACCGTGACCATGAACTTCTCAGCCTGGTCCATACGCAATCCGATCGCGCCGATCCTCGGCTTCTTCGTCCTGATGGTGCTGGGCTACCAGTCCTTCGTGTCGTTGCCGATCACCCGTTTCCCCAACATCGACGTGCCGATCGTCTCGATCAACGTGACGCAAAGCGGCGCCTCGCCGGCAGAGCTTGAAACGCAGGTCACGAAGGAAATCGAGGACGCCGTCGCCAGCGTCACCGGCGTCGATCATATCCAGTCGACGATCAATGACGGTACCTCGACCACGGCCGTGATCTTCCGCATGGAAGTGCCGACGACCCAGGCGGTGCAGGACGTCAAGGACGCGATCGACCGCATCCGCAGCGACCTGCCGACCTCGATCGAAGAACCTATCGTCTCCAAGGTCGATGTCGAAGGCCAGGCGATCCAGACCTTCTCGGTCTCGGCGCCCGGCATGTCGCTGGAAGAGCTTTCCTGGTTCGTCGACGACGTCATCAAGCGAGAAATCCAGGGCAAGAGCGGGATCGGGCGCGTCGACCGCTACGGCGGCGCCGATCGCGAAGTCCGCGTGGAACTCAACGAAGACAAGCTGAATTCGCTCGGCATCACCGCCGCCGACGTCAATGGCCAGCTTCGCCGCATGAACATGGACCTCGGCTCCGGCCGCGGCCAGGTCGGCGGCAGCGAGCAGGCGATCCGCACCCTCGGCGATGCCCGAAACGTCGATCAGCTCGCCAATACGATGATCTCGGTGCCGAGCGGCCGTTTCGTTCGCCTTTCCGAACTCGGCACCGTCACCGACACCTATGAGGAGCCGCGCTCCTTCTCACGCTTCAATGGCACCCCCGGCGTAACCTTCGCGGTCTTCCGCGCCAAGGGCGCCTCGGAAGTCAGCGTCGCCGAGACTGTCGCCAAGTCGCTCGAAAAGATCCGCGCTTCCAACCCCGACGTCACCATCGAGATGGTGGACGATTCCGTCTACTTCACCTACGGCAATTACGAGGCAGCGCTGCACACGCTGATGGAAGGCGCGCTGCTTGCCGTCATCGTCGTCATGCTGTTCCTGCGCAATTGGCGCGCCACGCTGATTTGCGCCGTCGCCCTGCCCTTGTCGGCGATCCCGACCTTCTGGGTCATGGAACTGCTCGGCTTTTCGCTCAATCTCGTCAGCTTCCTCGCACTGACGCTCGCAACCGGCATTCTCGTCGACGATGCAATCGTCGAGATCGAGAATATCGAGCGGCATATTCATATGGGCAAATCGCCCTATCGCGCCTCGATCGAAGCGGCCGATGAAATCGGCCTCGCGGTTATCGCAACCACCTTCACGATCATCGCGGTCTTCATCCCGGTGTCGTTCATGCCGGGGATTGTCGGCCAGTACTTCATCCAGTTTGGCTTGACCGTCGCAGTATCCGTCTTCTTCTCGCTGCTCGTTGCACGCCTGATAACGCCTGTCATGGCCGCTTATCTGATGCGGCCTTCGAAGGCCGATGGCCATCATGCCGAAGACGGCTACCTGATGCGCAAGTACACGCGTCTGGTTCATGCGACCACGAAACGCTGGTACATGCGCTACCTGACGGTGCTCATCGCGATCGGCGTGACCGTGGCCTCCATGGTCGCTCTGTTCATGTTCGTGCCTGGCGGGTTCCTGCCTCCGGACGACGCGTCGCGTGTCAGCCTGTCCGTAGAGCTGGCGCCAGACGCGATGCTGGAAGACACCGACCGGACGACCGCTCAGATCTACGAAAGGGTCAAGGACCTGGACGGCGTCGAAAGCGTGTTCGTGCTTGGCGGTGCCTCACCGAAGGGCGACCTGGAACTGCGCCGAGCCACCGTGACGGTGCTGCTCGAAAAGCGCGACCATTCGCTTCTCAACAAGGTCGTCAACGACGTCTTCGGCAGATTGCCGATCGTCGGCCAATATTTGCCGAAATTGCCGCCATCGGGCCGCATCATTCCGCAGTCGCAGATCGAGAAGGAGATCTTTGCCCGCGTGCGCGATCTGCCGGATGTCCGGGTGATCAAGCTCAACGACCGTGGCGAGCGGGAACTGTCGTTCAATCTGCTCTCCAACAACGAGGCCGATCTCGACAAGGCCGTCGGCATTCTGGAAGGAAAACTGCGCAGCGATCCGTTGCTGGCCAATGTCAGCCCGGATGGCGCACTTCCCCGCCCCGAGCTGCAGATCCGTCCGCGTGACGAGCAGATGTCGCGCCTCGGCATCACGACAGCGCAGATTTCGGAGGTCATCCGCGTCGCCACCATCGGTGATATCGATGCGGCATTGACCAAGATCGCGCTCGATGGCCGGCTGATCCCGATCCGCGTCCAGATCAACCGTGACTTCCGCACGGACATCGCGGCGATCCGCAATCTGAAGATCCAGACCTCCTCGGGCATGACGGTGCCGCTCTCCAGCGTGGCTGACATCAACTATTCCGAAGGCCCAAGCTCGATCAAACGTTACGACCGCAACCGCGTCGTTGCGCTCGGTGCCGACCTGCCGATCGGCGTGGCGCTGAACACGGCCTCCGCACGCTTCCTGCAGATTGCGGACGAGGCCAAGATGCCGTCCACGGTTCAGCTCCTCAAGAGCGGCGACGCCGAGGTTGAGGAGGAGATGCAGGAGAGCTTCGTCAATGCGATGCTGCTCGGCCTGATGCTGGTGCTCGTGGTGCTGATCCTGCTCTTCAAGGACGTGATCCAGCCCTTCACCATCCTGTTCTCGCTGCCGCTCGCAATGGGCGGCGTTGCTGCGGGCCTGATCCTGACGCAGAACTCCCTGTCGATGCCGGTGCTGATCGGCATTCTGATGCTGATGGGCATCGTCACCAAGAACGCCATTCTGCTGGTCGATTTCGGTATCGAGATGATGCATCACGGGATGGACCGGACGCTGGCGATGATCGAAGCGGGCCGCAAGCGCGCCCGACCGATCATCATGACGTCGATCGCCATGTCCGCGGGCATGCTGCCGTCGGCGCTCGGCGTCGGCGAAGGCGGCTCGTTCCGTGCACCGATGGCGATCGCCGTGATCGGCGGCATCATCGTCTCGACGGTGCTCAGTCTCGTTGTCGTGCCATCCTTCTTCCTGATCATGGACGACCTGTCGCGACTGCTCGCCTGGGTCTTCGGACGCTTCGTCGGCCAGAAGGACGAGGAAAACCTGCCGCTCGACCGCGAAGCCCTGACGGGTCTCGTGCAAGAACAGGGCAAGACGATCGAAGACCTGGAAGACCGGCTCAAGACGCTGGAGACCGACCAGACCAAGGGGCGATCCGGCGGCAAGGTCATCAACCACCCGGCGCTCGCCGCCGAATAGGCCAGTCGCCGTAGCGGTTCTCCGCCCGGAGCTGCCACAATTCTAAAGCGAGCCCGCGCCCCGCAAGCGCGGGCTTTTTGTTGTTCTTATTTGATCGAGGTCAAACCACGATCCGCAAAGCCTCACTACCCTGACGCAGAATTTACTCAGGACGGGTACGATGAAGACGTTGCGATTGAACTCGAACGACAGGGCAGTGCTGCTTGGCTCCGGCTTCTTCGAACAGCTGCCCGCGGCGGCGTCGAGCGCCATTCTCGATGACGTCGTGGTTTCGACTCACGAGGAGCACGACGTGCTCTTTGCCCAAGGCGAAGCGCTGGACCATGTCTTCTTCGTCCTCTCCGGTCTGGTGCGTCTTTACCGGCTGGGCAAGGATGGGCGCGAGGCGGATATCGCCGTCTTCCCGAAGAGTGAACTTTTCCGCGAAAGTGCCATGTTCCTCGGCAACCGCGCCACCGCCAATGCGCAAGCAATCGAAACGACGATGCTTGCCCGGATCGACAGCCGCAAGCTGCGCAAGCTTGCCGAGCAGACGCCCGAGATCGCCGACGCGCTGATGCAGCTTTTGTGCCGGCACGCACAGATGGCGGAGGATTGCCTGGCCGAAGACCGGTTGCTCACCGCACCGCAACGGGTCGCGAGCTACATTCTCGGCAATTGCCCAGACGGGATCACCAACTTTTCCTTCCGCTTGCCCTTCCAGAAGAATGTGCTGGCGGGCAAGCTCGGCCTCGCGCCGGAGGCTTTGTCGCGCGCCTTCTCGGCCCTTCGCCGCTCCGGCGTCACCGTCAAGGGGCGCATTATCGAGATCCATGATCGGCAGGCGCTGGAGCGCTTCTGACCGAAGTTCAGGCGTCAGAAGCGAGGCGAGGCCTGCCTCAGAGCCCGCCGTGCAACGTCAGGAAATCGACGATCCGGTTGATGCCGTCGCCGCGCTTCATGTCGGTGAAGACGAAAGGCTTTTCCGCGCGCATGCGCGTTGCGTCCCGCTGCATGACGTCGAGATCGGCCCCGACGTAAGGGGCGAGATCCTTCTTGTTGATGACCAGAAGATCGGACTTCGTGATCCCCGGCCCGCCCTTGCGCGGAATCTCCTCCCCCTGGCAGACCGAGATGACATAGATTGTCAGGTCAGCGAGGTCAGGCGAAAAGGTCGCCGCGAGATTGTCGCCGCCGGATTCGATGAAGACGACGTCGAGATCGGGAATGCGCCGGTTAAGGTCGGCAATCGCCTGCAGATTGATCGTGGCGTCCTCGCGGATCGCCGTATGCGGGCAGCCACCGGTCTCCACCCCGACGATGCGGTCGGACGGAAGCGCCTGCATGCGCACCAGCGCCTCGGCATCTTCCTTGGTGTAGATGTCGTTCGTGACGACGGCGACGGAGTATTTCTCCCGCATCGCCTTGCAGAGCTTGTCGGTCAGCGCCGTCTTGCCCGAGCCCACCGGCCCGCCGATGCCGATGCGAAGGGGACCGTTCTTCGATGCCATCTGGATATCCTTTCAAGGTGGAAACAATTCCAGGGAAAGTGTGAAGCAGCTTTCCGCCCGGACCTGCGCAGTTCCATGATTACGAGCGGAAAAGCCGCGAATTGAGGGTTTCGTGCCTCAGCGCCGAAACATCCGCGATGATTGTGGCCGAGCCGAGATCGTCGAGCGAGGCGTTGGCGGCCTCGCCGGCCGTCGCCGCGATGATCGGCTCGAGCGCCGCGAGAATGCCGACGCCGTCGCGCTGACCGGTGACGCCGCAGCGGATCGCCACCGAAACGGCGTTCGAGACGGAGGCGTTCAGATAGGCGGCGAGCGCCGGCTCCAGGCCCGTTTCATGGGCGCCTGCGACGGCGCCAACGGCGACCGGATAGACAACACTCTCCGGCAGCCCAACAAGAACCGGATGCGGCCAGGACCGCGCAGCTGCGAGAAACGCCTGGCCCTGCAGCATCGTCTCCATATGCCGCTCGCGGCTTCCCGCCAAGGCTTCGGCAAGCTCTGCGGCTGCCGCCAGCCGAACAGGATCGTTCACGGCGCGATAGCTCTCGGCAAGAAGCAAGGCATCGTTCCAGCCGGATCCCAGACAGATAACCGTTTCCAGCCAGTCGCGGAGTTCGCCGGCATCCGTGACCAGGCGGTCGTGGACGGCCTGTTCGAGCCCACTGGAATAGGAAAACGCGCCGACCGGAAAGGCCGGCGACATCCATGTCACGAGGCGAAGCAGCGCCTGCGTGTCGACCCGCTCAGCCATGGTGGTGATGGCTGTGGTCATGGTTGTGACCGCCCGAATGGTAGGCGCCGCGCAACGGGTGGAAAGGCTCGGTTACCTCAGTCACGCCCGCCCGAAGGCCTTCGAGCATCTGGCGGATGACGGGATCGCGGGTAATCAGGATGCGGTTCTCTTCGATCTGCGCCGGCAGGTGACGATTGCCGAGATGCCAGGCAAGTTCGATGAGATGCAGGCGGTCGCGCGGACGGATCTCGTAGAGCGCCTCCGGTGCTGCGACGATCCGGATATGGCCGCCGCCTTCCAGCACCAGCAGGTCGCCATCGGCGAGCATCACCGCTTCCTTGAGATCCAGCATCACCACATCGTCGTTTTCGAGATGCAGCAGCTTGCGGCGCAGATGCCGCGCATCGTGCGTCAAAGCCACGCTGTGAAGCGGCGCCATGTCGGCCGGTCCCGGCGAGAGAACCTCTGTCGAACGATAGGGCATCGTCAGAGAACCTCGACCTTTTCCGGCGTCACGAGCTCGATGCGCGCCTCGACGAGCAGGTCAGCCATGGCCGCCTGGAAGGCCTTCAGATGCGGTTCCTCGAAATGCGCGTCGACGGCCGCCTTGTCCTTCCAGGTCTCGACAAACACCAGCGCATCGGGTTCGGCCGGCTTGCGGTAGAGGTCATAGGTGATGCAGCCAGCCTCGCGCCGGGTGGCCTCGATCAGAGGTGCTGCGAGCGACACCACTTCATCCCCCTTGCCCTTATGCGCGGTCAGGTAGGCGATAATGTAAACCATTGAACCCTCGATATCTTTTCTGTCGGCTACTTTAGCAAGAAAAAGCCTTGGCGCCAGTCGATAGCACGGCTTTTCAGGCGCTCGCTGCGGCCGCGCCGCGCAAGAAAAAGCCCGAAGACCGGATCCGATCTTCGGGCTCTCTCCAATCAGGAACGATATGTCCTTGCCATCAGGCGGCGAGCTTCTGGGACTTCAGCGTCTCCAGAATGTTCTGCGGCGAGGAAACGCCATAGGGATCGCTGTCGCAGTTGTCGGAATAGCCTTCTTCCTCGAACCACTGCTCGACGACGCCGTTGTTGACGACGGCGGCGTAGCGCCAGGAGCGCATGCCGAAGCCGAGATTGTCCTTGGCGACGAGCATGCCCATCTTGCGGGTGAACTCGCCCGAACCATCCGGGATCAGCTTGACGTTTTCGAGGCTCTGGGACTTGCCCCAGGCGTTCATGACGAACGCATCGTTGACCGAGATGCAGTAGATCTCGTCAATGCCTTCGGCGCGGAAATCGGCCGTCAGCTTTTCGAAGTCGGGCAGTTGGAAGGTCGAGCAGGTCGGCGTGAAAGCGCCCGGCAGCGAAAACAGCACGACGCGCTTGCCGGCGAAGTAAGCGTCGGAGGACACGTCCTCCCAGCGGAACGGGTTCGAGCCGCCAACGGCCTCATCGCGAACGCGGGTGCGGAACGTTACAGCGGGTACTTTTCTGCCAAGCATCGTCATCTCCTTCAGTGCGGCTCTCGGTCAGAAGGCGATGGGAGGCTTTGCCAGCGACCGAGAAAAAGATCAGTCGCCTTCTATCGGATATTACGTTGCAACGCAGCACGAAAGGGCTCGATTCACATGCGAGCATGGCAGCCATGCGGTGTTCGCATGGCTGCCGATTGGCAATCAAAAGCCTCAATTGTGGATGCGCAGGGATAGACTAAGGCTCGGCGGCAAGGGGTTCCACAGTCCTGTCCGCAAGCCCGCTTCGCGCAGCGCCCGCGCCGTCCATGTGTTGCAGCCGAAGAGCGCGTTGAAGCTGCCTCTGGCCTCGAAGAAGCGGTCGTTGCCGTTGTAGGAAAAACCCTCGATCGGAACGACGGCTCCGGCCTCTCGGGAAAAACTCTCGGCAATGAAGCCGAGCAGCCGCTCGTAGCCGACGGCATCCAGTTCGAAGCCGGCGACGGAGGCTTGCGGCTCAACGATGCGCCCGGCGATATCCACATGCATCACCGAACTGTCGAGGGTCAGCGCCTTGAAGACGGGTCCAGGCTTCAACTCAGACCAGGTTGGCGTTTCCAGATAGAAGGACCGCCCGCCCCAGCCGAAGATCAGCCATTCTGCTTGCGGATGCGCAAGCGGCACGCCGGCCGCTTCGACAAAGCCGAATCGCGTTCGCGTCTCGTCGGTCAAGGGTACGGCGATGTCCGTGTGGATCGGGCCGGAAAGCAAAAGGATGCGCGTGCCCCCTGCTCCCGCGGCAGAGGCCGAAGCCGGCAGCAGCGGCCGCGGCAGCAGGGTTCCGAGAACGACGGCAAGCACGGCCGCCAGCAAGCCGAAGAAAGCCCATTTCAGGCCACGCTTCATCCTCTGCCTCTGCTTTAGAACAGGAAGTAGCGCTGCGCCATCGGCACGATCGTCGCCGGCTCGCAGGTCAGAAGCTCGCCGTCAGCGCGCACTTCATAGGTCTCCGGATCGACCTCGATATGCGGCATCAGGCTGTTGTGGATCATCGAGGCCTTGCCGATGCCGCCGCGGGTGTTCCGGACAGCGACCAGTTGCTTGGCAACGCCGAGCTTGGCCGCAAGGCCTGCATCGAGCGAAGCCTGCGACACGAAGGTGACCGAGGAGTTCGTGCGGTTCTTGCCATAGGCTGCAAACATCGGTCGGTAATGCACCGGCTGCGGCGTCGGGATGGAGGCGTTCGGGTCGCCCATCGGTGCAATCGCGATAGAGCCTCCGAGCAGCACGAAATCCGGCTTCACGCCGAAGAAGGCCGGATTCCAGATGACGAGATCGGCGCGCTTGCCGACCTCGATGGAGCCGATCTCATGGCTGAGACCGTGGGCGATCGCCGGGTTGATCGTGTATTTGGCGATGTAGCGCTTCACCCGGAAATTGTCGTTGTCACCGGTTTCCTGCGGCAGCGACCCGCGCTGGCGCTTCATCTTGTCGGCGGTCTGCCAGGTGCGGATCGCCACCTCGCCGACGCGGCCCATCGCCTGGCTGTCAGACGAGATGATCGAGAAGGCGCCGATGTCGTGAAGGATATCCTCGGCCGCAATCGTCTCCTTGCGGATACGGCTTTCGGCAAAGGCGATGTCCTCGGGGATCGACGGCGACAGGTGATGGCAGACCATCAGCATGTCGAGATGCTCGGCCAGCGTATTCTTCGTGTAGGGACGCGTCGGGTTGGTCGAGGACGGAATGACATTCGGCTGGCCGCAGATCTCGATGATATCGGGTGCGTGGCCGCCGCCGGCGCCTTCCGTGTGAAAGGCATGGATCGTGCGGCCCTTGATCGCCGCCATCGTATCTTCGACAAAACCGCTCTCGTTCAGCGTGTCGGTGTGGATCATCACCTGCACGTCGTATTCGTCGGCAACGCCAAGGCAGCAATCGATCGCCGCCGGCGTCGAGCCCCAGTCCTCGTGCAGCTTTAGCGAGGTGGCACCAGCCAGTACCATCTCGACCAGCGCGGCCGGGCGCGAAGCGTTGCCCTTGCCGGCAAAGGCGATATTCATTGGCAGTCCATCAGCCGCCTCGATCATGCGGGCAAGATGCCAGGGGCCCGAGGTACAGGTGGTGGCAAGCGTGCCATGCCCGGGCCCGGCGCCGCCCCCCAGCATGCAGGTGATCCCGCTGACGAGGGCCTCCTCGATCTGCTGTGGGCAGATGTAATGGATGTGGCTATCCATGCCACCGGCGGTGATGATCTTGCCCTCACCCGCGATCACCTCGGTACCGGGACCGACGATGACGGTCACGCCCGGCTGCATGTCCGGATTGCCGGCCTTGCCGATGCCGGCGATGCGCCCGTCCTTGAGGCCGATATCCGCTTTCACGATGCCCCAGTGATCGACGATCAGCGCATTGGTGATGACGGTGTCGACGGCACCCTCGGCGCGCGTCAGCTGGCTTTGCCCCATGCCGTCGCGAATGACCTTGCCGCCGCCGAACTTCACCTCCTCTCCATAGGTGGTGAAGTCCTTCTCCACCTCGATGAAAAGCTCGGTGTCCGCAAGCCGCACCTTGTCGCCGACCGTCGGGCCGAACATGTTGGCATAGGCCGCGCGCGACATCTTGTAGGGCATGGTTCAGGCTCCTTGGGACGAAAAAGAAATGGGATGGAGGCGGCGAAGGCGGCCGCTCGCCACCAGCGCATCGACATGGCGGCGCTCGGCGGCAAAGGGATGCCACTGCCAGCCGATGTGGCCGAAGCCGGCAAGAACGACGTCATCCTCGGGTGTCGCCAGATGTGCGAGAATATCGGCAATCACGATCATCCCGCTCGACGGAACGACGTAAGGGTCCGGCGAGAAGCCAGCGAGATCCTGCTCCACCTGGTCGTGCACATCGACGGGAACGACGCGAAAGCCGCGCTTGGTCGAACGGGCGAAGCTCTCGAACCCGACAGTGTAATCGTCGCAGAAATCGTCGAGGTCCGGATGCGTTTCCGCAAGCCGAGCGCGCATCGCGGCAAACTTCGCGCCGGAGCGAACGCACCAGATCTCCCGCGCCTGGCGCACGGCGGCATTGGTCTTCCAGCGGCCGCCGCCAAGCATGGCAAGCCCCGGGCGCCCGGTATTGCAGACGGCGACGATATCGGTCCTTTGCCCCCCGGAACCGACGGAGCGGCAATCGTTGAAGCGCACGACGAGATCGGCGGCATCGATCGTCGCGCCAAAACCTTCGGGCACTTCGCCATTGCCCACGATCATGATGGTGCGGCGACCCTGCACTGGTCAGTTCCCTCGATTTTCGAGAAATTCGTTAAGCTCGGCCGTGCGCTTCTGCGTCAGCTCGGCAAGGCAGCCCGAAACCAGCATCGATTCCGCCTGGCCTCCTCGGGCCTGGAAGCCGGCCAGCTCGCACTGTCCGTCGCGATAGGCGACCCAGCCGCGCTGCGCCTTCTTCAGCGCCTCGACCGCACCGATCTCGGCGCCCTCGAGCTCCTTGTCGACATTCTGCGCCGCCGTCATCGCCCGCTTGTAGACGGCATTCAATTCCACGTCCGCCGCTTCATATTCGCGATAGGCGCAGGCGTTCAGGTCCGGTTGCGCCGTCGCGCTTGCGCAATCAACAGCCGGCGCATCCTCGGCGAAGGCTGGCGCAGCAAGAACAAGAAGCAGCCCGAGACCCGGCAGCCCCCTCATAGCTTGCCCATCACCTGCTGGCGGAAGCCATAGACCTCGCGCTTGCCGGAAAGCGGGATCAGCGTCACCTGACGCGTCTGCCCCGGCTCGAAACGCACGGCGGTGCCGGCCGGAACGTCGAGTCTCCGACCATAGGCGGCGTTGCGGTCGAACTGCAGTCCCGCATTGGTTTCGGCGAAATGGTAGTGGCTGCCGACCTGGATCGGGCGATCGCCGGTATTGGCAACCTCGATCGTCGTCGTTTCGAGGCCGGCGTTGAGCTCGATCTCTCCGGCAGCCGCGATGATTTCTCCTGGGATCATGATCCTCTCCTCAAGCCGCCTGGGAGGCCCGCACGCTTGCTTCCTTGGTTAAAGCCCGGGGCCACGCCCGCAAGCCACATCGTCGTCTCGCCGCCTAGCGGATCGGCTCGTGCACGGTGACAAGCTTGGTGCCGTCAGGAAACGTCGCCTCGACCTGGATGTCGTGGATCATCTCGGGGATGCCCTCCATCACCTGATCGCGCGTCAGCACCTGCGCACCCGCCTCCATCAGTTCGGCAACCGAGCGTCCGTCGCGCGCACCTTCCACGACGAAGTCGGTGATCAGCGCGATCGCCTCGGGATGGTTGAGTTTCACGCCGCGCTCCAGGCGCCGGCGGGCAACCATCGCCGCCATGGAAATCAGCAGTTTGTCCTTTTCGCGCGGGGTAAGGTTCATGCGTCGCCACCGGTTGTTCGAGAAGCAAATTCCCTGGAAATCTGCGAAGCGGTTTTCCGTCAGGATTTACATAGTTTCAATGTGTTAGATCATTTCACAGTTTCAATAAAAATATGAAATGGCCTAGAGAACCCAGACTTTCGGCACTGTCTTCTGCTTGCGCAAGTGCGAAATAATGGGGATGAGGATTTTTCTGAGCGCGAACCCATCCGGCGCGACGAAACGGGCCACCAGCTTGTCGCGACCATCGACCTGAAAATGGCTGATGCCGACGCCGGCCTCGCCCTCAACGAGCGATCGAAGACGTGGCAGATGAAGTTCGCAGTCCGGACCGACGTAGAGCAGCGTGGCAAAGGCAGCCGCGCCATCAAGCACCGCTCTGCGCTGGCCAAGGCTGGCGACTTCTCCTGATAGCGCCAGGCTCTCCGCATGCAGCAGCCTGCCATCGACACGGATCCGCCAGCGATCGCGGAAGAGCCCGGTTTGCACCGCCTCGCCCATCGCCTTGCGACCGAGCAGAACGGCCTCCACCGCGAGAAACGTCGCGTCGGTGGCAAGTTCCACCTCCAGCGAGCGCGACAGCGCGGCCCGGTCGAACAGGATCGTCTCCTGCGGCAGCCAGTCGACGCGCGCGCCGGAGGCAACCTCGATATGGGTCGCCACTTCGACCGTATCGGCGCTCGCCTTGTAGATCTTCTCGCAGGCCTGCGTCGTCACGGTCACATCGGTTCCGGCCCCTGCCGCCACTTCCCAGACCATGCGGTCGCCGCCGGTGAGGCCACCGGAGGAATTGATGAGCACCGCCTCCATGGACGCGTCGAAGGTCTTCGGCAGCCTGATCTTGGCACAACCTTCCTGATAGAGCTCGGCAATGCGGCTCTGGCCGAGCGCCGCCTTGGCGACCAGCCGTCCCTTCCCCCAGGCCCTCTGCGGGGCGATCCTTGCTGCCTTGTTCATACCCGACCGCCGCGCGGTGTCCCTCAATCCCCGGCGCAGCGCCCGCCGGGCCCGCCGCCTTGTCTTCGCGCTATCGTCCGCATCGCGGCACGACAAGTCAAGTTATTGTTTTGCAAAGAAAATCGTCAATCTGCTGCATTTCCATGCAGGCGCTGGGCAGAAAACAGGCAGTCTCCTACGCGACGCGATCCGGCGGTTCGCGACCATCGAAGAAGGCGGTGACATTGTCGACCACCTTCATGCCCATGGCGACGCGCGTCTCCTCGGTGGCGCTGCCCAAATGCGGGAGCAACACGACGTTTTCGAGCGTGCGCAGACGTTCCGGCACGTCAGGCTCCGCCTCGAAGACGTCAAGGCCGGCGCCGCGAATGACGCCGCTTTCGAGCGCGTCAATCAGCGCCGGCTCATCGATGACGTCACCCCGCGCCGTGTTGACGAGATAGGCGCCTTTCTTCATCAGGGCCAGGCGCTCGGCGTTGATCAGGTTCCGGTTCTCGCCGCCACCCGGGCAATGCAGCGACACGAAGTCCGCGACCTCCAGCACATCCTCGACGGTGTCGAGCTGGCGGGCGCCGTAACGGCTCGCTTCCGCCGGGTCGATGCGTGACCGGTTGTAGAAGACGACCTCCATGTCGAAGCCGAAGTGACAGCGCCTGGCCATCGCCTTGCCGATACGGCCGAAGCCGATGATACCGAGCGTCTTGCCGGTGACCTTGCCGCCGATCATGTGGGTCGGACGCCATCCACTCCATACACCGGCGCGCACCTGCC
The DNA here is from genome assembly GCF_002007205.1 of Ensifer adhaerens. Taxonomy (GTDB): domain Bacteria; phylum Pseudomonadota; class Alphaproteobacteria; order Rhizobiales; family Rhizobiaceae; genus Ensifer; species Ensifer adhaerens_D. The sequence continues at coordinate 68,197 of NZ_LAZS01000003.1, read as the reverse complement.
GCTCGCCCTCGCCTGCCCGACGCGCGATCGCAAGCAGCAGCGTCATGGCGATATCAGCGGTGCAGTCGGTCAAAACACCCGGCGTATTGGTGACGACGATGTTTCCGGCCCTGGCGGCCGCGACGTCGATGTGATTGTAGCCGACGCCGTAATTGCCGAGGATCTTCGCCCGGATACCGCCCCCCGCGAAGAGTTCGGCCGGAAGCCGGTCGGAAACGGTCGGGAGAACGGCGTCGTAGGTCCGCAGCGCATCGGCCAGCGCTTCAGCCGTCATCGGCACGTCGCGCTCGTTCAAGGTGACGTCGAAGCGCTCGGCAAGCACCTGCTCCACCGCCGCCGGCCAACGACGGGTGACGAGTATGCGGGGTTTCGAGTTCATGCCTGCCTCCGGATCAGAATCGCCGAAGGATAGTGCACGAAACGGCGCGGCGCGACAGCCATCCCGGCAGGCGAAACAGCTATCACAAAAGCAAAAAAGAGGCGTCGGTGCGGGCGCCTCCTTTTGTCATGACGTCAGACGCGTCACGCCTTGGCGAAGGCGAGCAGGTCGGCGTTGAGCTGATCCTTGTGGGTGTCGGTGATGCCGTGCGGCGCACCGGCATAGACCTTGAGCTCCGCATGCGGCACCAGCGTCTTCGAGGCTCTCGCCGCCGCATCGATCGGCACGATCTGGTCGTCGTCGCCATGGATGATCAAGGTCGGCACGTCGAACTTCTTCAGGTCCTCGGTAAAGTCGGTCTGCGAGAAGGCGACGATCGAGTCATAGGTGTTCTTGTGACCGCCCATCATGCCCTGCAGCCAGAAGCTGTCGATCATGCCTTGAGACGCGACCGCACCCGGGCGGTTGAAGCCGAAGAACGGGCCGGACGCGATGTCGCGGTAGAGTTTCGAGCGATCCTTGAGGCTGGCCGCCTGCAGGCCGTCGAACACCTCCTTCGGCAGTCCGCCGGGGTTCTTGTCGGTCTTGACCATCAGCGGCGGCACGGCCGAGATCAAACCGGCCTTGGCGATCCGGCTGGTGCCGTGGCGACCGATATAGCGGCTGATCTCGCCGCCGCCGGTCGAAAAGCCGGCCAGGAAGATGTCCCTCAGATCGAGCGCGTTGATCAGATCGGCGAGATCGTCGGCATAGTGGTCCATGTCGTTGCCGTCCCAGGGCTGCGACGAGCGGCCATGGCCGCGGCGGTCATGGGTGACGACGCGGAAGCCGTTATTGGCGAGATGGAAGGCCTGCGCTTCCCAGCTGTCCGACGACAGCGGCCAGCCGTGGCTGAGCACGACGACCGGGCCATCCTTCGGCCCCCAGTCCTTGTAATAGATCTCGACGCCATCGCGGGTGATGATGCGGCTGCCGGAGATACCAGCGCCTTGCGAACCTGCGCTTGTCGCGTTGTTACTTGCTGCGGATGTGTCGGCGGCCTTGGCCGGCGTATGGACGGCAGAGACGGCAGCCGCCGTTGCCGCCGCGCCAAGGGCGACCGAGAGGACGTCGCGGCGAGAGATGCTGTGGGCCTCGGTCTTGCTGATTGCCTTGCTCATGGAAACGCTCCTTCTTCCCTGCGGCGATGCCGCGTTGCTTTTAAATATCTAGCGATTAAATCGTGCGCGATTTATATGATTTGTATCGTTAGCGATTAGATCGTGCACAAACATTTAAACCGCGGCTGCACAAGTGTCAATGCCTTGCGATTATATCGCGAACGATTTATTTTAGGGCGTGACAGGAGAAGGCGATGACGGACACCAATCCCAACGACGACGATGCGATGCTGAGGCTCGACAGTTTCCTCTGCTTCGCGGTCTATTCGGCAAACCACGCCCTCACGCGCATCTACAAGCCGTTGCTGGAGGAACTCGACCTCACCTACCCGCAATATCTGGTGATGGTGCTTCTCTGGGAGAAGGACGACCAGACGGTCGGCAGCCTCGGCGAGCGGCTCTTCCTGGAATCGAGCACGCTCACGCCGATGCTGAAGCGCCTGGAAGCGGCCGGCTACATCGCCCGCGTGCGCGACAAGACGGACGAGCGGCAGGTACGGGTGCAATTGACGGAGATGGGAAAGGCGCTGCGCCAGAAGGCGATCGATGTGCCCCGCAGCCTTGGCGAAGCGACAAAGCTCGGCCCCGACGATATCGAGCGACTGCGCGCCGAAGTCTCGTCGCTCAGGGACACCTTGCTGAAATAGCGACTGCATGTCTCCTTAAATGGTCCTCGATTTAAGGAAAAGACATGTAGCAGATCAAAGTGTTACAGCGACCTTTGCGCGTCTGATAAGACGCGCGGCGCTGTAGGCAGCGCGCAAACGCCCCGCAAAAGAAAAGCCCGGCGATCGCTCGCCGGGCCCAACAGATCGGACCCAAGGTCCGAAATCAGAACTACTCGTTCTGGAAGTAGCTGTACTTGCCGTCTTCGCCCTTCTTCCAGGTGTACATGACGTAGTCCGGGCGGGTGATGTCGCCCTTTTCGTCATAACCGAGGTCGCCGATCGCGGTCTTGAACGGACCCTTTGCCTTGACGGCTTCAGCAACTGCCTGCGGGTCGTTGCCGCCGGAAGCCTTCGCGGCTTCAGCGATGACCTGGAGAGCGGCGTAAGCGTAGAGCGTGTAGGCTTCCGGTTCGAAGCCGGCGGCACGGAACTTCTCGACGAGTTCCTTGGCAGCCGGGTTCTTGCGCGGATCCGGAGCAAAGGTCATCAGCGTGCCGTCAACGGCGTCGCCGGCGATCGAGGCCAGTTCGTTCGAAACGATACCGTCGCCCGACATCAGGGTTGCCTTGAGGCCCTGGTCCTTCATCTGGCGCATGATCAGGCCAGCTTCGGTGTGCAGACCGCCGTAGTAGACGATCGAGACGCCGGCTTCCTTCATCTTGGCGATGAGAGCCGAGAAGTCCTTGTCGCCGGTGTTGATGCCTTCATAGAGGGCTTCATTGAGGCCGGCTTCGTTCATCGACTTCTTGGTTTCGTCGGCAAGGCCCTGACCATAAGGGGTCTTGTCGTGAATGACGGCGATCTTCGCGTCCTTGTGGTTGGCGGCGAGGAAGGCGCCGGCAACTGCGCCCTGCTGGTCGTCACGGCCGCAGGTGCGGAAGGTGTTCCAGAGACCGCGCTCGGTGAACTGCGGGTTGGTGGAGGCCGGCGTGATCTGCAGGATGCCGTTTTCGGCATAGACTTCCGAAGCCGGGATGGACACGCCCGAGTTGAAGTGACCGACAACGAACTTCACGCCATCAGCGACGAACTTGTTGGCGACCGAAACGCCCTGCTTGGCGTCCGAAACGTCGTCGCCGAGCACAACTTTGATCTGTTCCCCATTGATACCGCCAGCCGCGTTGATGTCGGCAGCGGCCTGCTCTGCACCTTTCTGGAGCTGTGCGCCGAAGGCGGCGTTCGGGCCAGTCAGCGGGCCGGCGACACCAACGAGAATATCAGCCCAGGCGCTGCCGCTGAAGGCAACCATAGCCGTCAGCGCGACCGCCGACAGAAGAGACTTTTTCATCTTGTTACTCCCAATTATCCGAGCGGGTCTCGTTACCAACCTGCGCAATGCCCACCATAGTTGCGCCGGTGTTTCTTTCGCACCGGCCGCGGCGGACCGGCGCGCGCTGTTCCCTTTATTTGGCTTTCCAGGAGAAAGGCGAAGCCTTCTCATAGAGCCAATAGTAGATATTGGTCATTTGCTTGGTCCGGTAGTACCGGAAACCTGCGGTAGCAAACAACAAAAGCACGATCGTGTCCACGATATAGTATTGCAGGCTGAACATGGTGCCTTCGAAGAGGGCGTGGTGCACGAAACGGATGCCCAGTCCCAGCAACGCCACATAGAGCAACAGGCGTGGCATGCCTTCCCAGCTTTCGGCCACGCTCTTGCCCGTGCGCCAGGCGGTCCAGCCGCCAAGCACGCAGCTTATGAAAAGAAACTGCCAGATCGACGCTTCTTCGTAGAGAATTCCCTGCATGTCACTTGCTCCAGGTGCGGCCGATCAATGACGGCCGCCTTCGAGATAGGCCGCGCGCACTTCCGGATTGGCGAGCAGATCCCTGCCGCTGCCGCTCATCGTCACCCGTCCGTTGACCATCACATAGCCGCGGTCCGAAAGCTTGAGCGCGCCGAAGGCGTTCTGCTCGACGAGGAAGACAGTCAGGCCCTCCTCCTTGTTGAGTTTCTTGATCGCCTCGAAGATGCCCTTGACGATCAGCGGCGCGAGACCGAGCGACGGCTCGTCGAGAAGCAGAAGCTTCGGCCGGGCCATCAGCGCACGGCCGATCGACAGCATCTGCTGCTCGCCGCCCGAAAGCGTGCCGCCGCGCTGCGCCTGGCGCTCCTTCAGGCGCGGGAAAAGGGTGAACACCTTTTCCACGTCCTGGTCGAAGTGCTTCAGGTTGTCGAGGCTCGCGCCCATCTGCAGGTTCTCGAACACCGTCATGCGCGGGAAGATGCGCCGTCCCTCAGGCGACTGGGCGATACGCAGTCGTGCGATCTCATGCGTCGGCATGCGCGTGATGTCCTGGCCCTCGAAGTAGACCGAACCGGTGCGCGCCTGCGGGCTGCCGCAGATGGTCATCATCAGCGTCGACTTGCCCGCGCCGTTGGCGCCGATCAGGCAGACGATCTCACCGCGGTGAACTTCGACATCGACCCCGCTCAGTGCGCGGATATTGCCGTAATAGGTTTCGACGGCTTTGACTTGGAGAAGCGGCGCCGTCATCAGTTGGTGCCCCCCTGCCCGCCTTCGATTTCCTCGATTTGTTCGATCACCGCTTCAACCTCTTCGTCCTCGACACCCAGATAGGCCGCAATGACCTTCGGATCGTTCTTCACGAAATCCGGTGTGCCGTCGGAAATCTTCTGTCCATATTCCAGGACGACCACGTGATCGGAGATCTCCATGACCACGGACATGTCGTGTTCGATCAAAAGGATCGACGTGCCGGTATCGACGCGGATACCCCGCAGCAATTCGTTGAGCGCCAGCGATTCACGCGGGTTGAGACCGGCGGCCGGCTCGTCCAGGCAAAGAAGCTCAGGGCCCGTGCACATGGCACGCGCAATCTCGAGACGACGCTGCGCGCCGTAGGAGAGATCACCGGCCGGATCGTCCGCACGGTCGATCAGCGACGCCTTTTCAAGCCAATGCTTGGCAAGGTCGATCGCCTCGCGCGACGCCTGGCGGTAGGCCGGGAAGCCGAGAAGGCCGAGGAAGGTGTAACCCGACGCCTGCATCAGCTTGTTGTGCTGCGCAACGAGCAGGTTTTCGAGCACCGTCAGGCCGGAGAACATCCGGATGTTCTGGAATGTGCGCGCCACCTTGGCATGTTTGGTGATCTCGAAGTCCGGCAGACGCTCCAGCAGGTATTCCTTGCCGGCCTTCTGCTTCATCGTGATCATGCCCATCGTCGGCTTGTAGAAGCCGGTGATGCAGTTGAACACCGTGGTCTTGCCCGCTCCGTTCGGGCCGATCAGCGCGGTGATGTCGCCGCGATAGGCTTCGAAGGAGAAGTCGTTGATGGCCATGAGACCGCCGAAGCGCATCGACAGGTGCTCAACCTTGAGAATGGGGTCTTTTGTCATTGTCGTTGTCTCGCGGGCCATCAGCCGTGCCCTTCCTTGGTGAAGCTGCCGGAGACGGCCTTGCGTTCGTGCAGGAAGGCGGTCGGTTCTCGTGATCCGACGAAGCCGCGCGGCTTCCAGACCATGACGACGACCATGGCCAGGCCAAAGATCAGCATGCGGTAGAGTTCAGGGGTGAAGTCCGGTCCGAACACCATCTTCAGGAAGGAAAGCTCACGCAGGATTTCGGTACCGCCGATCATCACCACCGCGGCGACTGCGATACCGGTGAGCGAGCCCATGCCACCGAGAACGACGATGGCCAGAATGACCGCCGATTCCAGGAAGACGAAGGATTCAGGCGACACAAAGCCCTGGCGCACCGCGAAGAACGAGCCGGCGATACCGCCGAACATCGCGCCTGTCGCGAAGGCAGTGAGCTTGGTGGTGACCGTGTTGATGCCGAGCGAGCGGCAGGCGATCTCGTCTTCGCGCAGCGCTTCCCAAGCGCGGCCGATCGGCATGCGGCGAAGCCGGATGGTCACGTAGGCGGTCAGCAGGCAGAGAGCCAGGATCAGGTAGAACAGGAAGATCTTGTAGTAGGCCGACGACATCGGCAGGCCCATCAGCGCTGCGAAACCATCCTTCGAGGCATCGAACTTGATGCCGAACAGCGTTGCCTTGGCGATGCCGGAAACACCGAACGTCCCCTTGGTCACTTCGGTCCAGTTGATCAGCACGAGGCGTATGATTTCGCCGAAGGCGAGCGTCACGATCGCCAGATAGTCACCGCGCAGTCTGAGCACCGGGAAACCGAGGATCATGCCCCAGAAGGCGGCAAGGATGCCGGCAACCGGCAGCAGAATCCAGAACGACAGGCCGAAATAGGTCGACAGCAGAGCGTAGGAGTAGGCGCCGACCGCATAGAAGGCGACGTAGCCGAGGTCCAGCAGGCCCGCAAGACCGACGACGATGTTCAGCCCCCATGCCAGCATCACGTAGATCAGGATCTGGATACCGAAATTGTCGACCCACTTCAGCGAGCCCTGCACGCCGAAGACCGCGACGATGATCGGCGGATAAACGAGCAGGAACGCAATTGCCAGCTTCGAGAAGTTGCGGCTGACGAAGCCCTCCTCCTTCGCCACGTCCTCGGCTTCCGCCTTGGCGGCCTTGCGCCGGGCAAGCGCCGGCTGGACATAGGCAACCATCAGGAACCGACCGACAGCGGCAACGATCACGAAGATCGCCAGCAGCCCCCAGCGTTGATTGAGGATCAGTTCGTTGCGGATGTTCTGGTCGGACTTGAGACCGACGAACAGCACGAAGAGACCGAGGGAAATCAGGCCCGCGAAGACAGCCTCGCGCAGGGCCCGCGCCGTCACGTCAGTGCCGGCGCTTGCAGTCGTAGAAGCAATATTTGCCATGGAATTATACCTTCTCGACTTCCGGTCGTCCGAGAATGCCAGACGGCTTGAAGATCAGGACGATGGCGAGAATGGAGAAGGTCGCGACGTCCTTGTAGTCGATGGTGAAATAGGCCGACCAGAGGGACTCGATGAGTCCGATCAGCAGTCCGCCGAGAACGGCGCCTGGCAGCGATCCGATGCCGCCGAGAACGGCCGCGGTGAACGCCTTTACGCCAGGGACAAAACCGTCGGTGAAGACGACGACGCCGTAATACATCAGGTACATCGTGCCGGCGACGGCAGCGAGTGCCGCACCCATGATGAAGGTCACCGAGATGGTGCGGTCGACGTCGACGCCAAGCAGGGCTGCCATCTTGCGGTCCTGTTCGGTCGCACGCTGGGCGCGGCCGAGCGGCGTCTTGTTGACGATATACCAGAAGATCGAAAGCAGGATCGCCGTGATGACGATGATGATGATCTGCTTCAGCGAAATGGTGATGCCGAAGACCTCATAGACCGAGGAGACGAGCGGCGGGATCGGCTTGTTGCGCGGACCCTGCGTCACCTGGATGAAGTTCGACAGCGCGATCGACATGCCGATCGCCGTGATCAGCGGCGCAAGCCGGAACGAACCGCGCAGCGGCCGGTAGGCCACCTTCTCGATCGTCCAGTTCCAGAGCCCCGCCGTCAGCATGCCGACGACCATCATCAGCAGAAGAGCGAGTACAACCGGGACGCCACCGATGAATGTTGTGAGAAGCAGAAAGACAATCAAAGCAGCAAAGCCGCCGAGCATGAAGATATCGCCGTGGGCGAAGTTGATCATGCCAATGATGCCGTAGACCATGGTATAACCAATTGCGATCATACCATAAATAGACCCAAGAGTCAGCCCGTTGACGAGCTGCTGGACGAAATACTCCATCAATCTTCCCCTGGACCAGATCCATAACGGTCCGGTCTCTTGTTTTTTGAGCTCATTGTTGAGCGCTGTGTTTGCTCGATTCCATACCTCTTTCAAACGAAAAGGAAAGCTAAAAAACGCGACTTCGTCAAAAACTTCCTCGATAAAATCGATTTGACGCTTTTACAGCCAGAAGAATCAAATTTTTCGCAGCTTTCGCCCGTGAAATCATCAACTTTAGTCGTAAAAGCCTTCGGTATTCTCAGGCTTCCTGCCCCGCCCTCGTCCGCATGCCTGCCCGAACGCTCAGGCGCGCATGCGCTGACCGTTCGAATCGAACAGCGGATGCGGCTGAAGACGTGCCGGCAGGATCTCGCCCAAGAGTTCGATCGACCAGCCATCGCTGCGGTCGGCAATCTCCTTCGGCACATAACCCATGGCAACCGAAACGCCGCTTGCATGCGCATAGCCGCCCGATGTCACCCAGCCGCGCACGACGCCATCGAGATAGATCGGTTCGTCGCCGATGACATCCGCGTCCCTGGCCTCGAGCAGGAAGGTCCTGAGACGCAACGCGCCGCCGTCCGCCTTCTCTTTCACGGCTGCCGCCTTGCCGATGAAATCCGCGTTCTTGCCGGTCGCAACGAAACGGCCAAGCCCGGCCTCGACCGGGCCATAGAGCGGACGATACTCGCGCGCCCAGCTGCCGAAGGATTTCTCGACGCGCAGCGCGTTCAGCGCCCGGAGACCGAACAGACGAATCCCGGACGCCGCCCCCTTCTCCATCAGGAGTTCGAAGAGATAGCGCTGATACTCGGGCTTCATCCAGATCTCGTAGCCGAGATCGCCGGTATAGCTGACGCGGCCGACGATGGCCGGCGCCATGCCGAGATCCATGCGGCGGATGTCCATGAAGGGGAAGACGGCGTCGGAGACGTCGAGATGGGTGAGGCTCGCGAGCACATCGCGCGCCTTCGGCCCGGCGATCGACAGGCCGGCCAGCTCCAGCTTCAACGCCTTCAGCGTCACCGAGCCGTCCGCGGGCAGATGCGCCTCGAACCAGCGCATGTGGTAGTCCTCGGCGATGCCCGAGCCGATCAGCAGGAAATCCCCTTCCCCGAGCTTTGCCAGCGTGAAGTCGCCGATCAGCTTGCCGTCATCCTTCAGCATCGGCGCCAGCGTCATGCGCCCTGCCTGCGGGATGCGGCAGGCAAGCAGCCGGTCGAGCCAGGCTTCGGCGCCCTTGCCGGTGATCGCATATTTGGCAAAGCCCGATGTCTCCATCAGGCCGACGCCCTCGCGCACCGCCCGCGCCTCGGCGCCCACCGTCTCGAAATCGGTCGAACGCCGCCAGGAGAAGGCGTCCTTGACGCCTTCGGGTGCAAACCACAGCGGCGCTTCGAGCCCGTAGGACGCGCCGAAGAAGGCGCCCGCAGCCTTCAGCCGGTCGTAGATCGGCGTCGTCAGCAGCGGCCGCGCGCCCGGCAATTCCTCGTTCGGATAGCGGATCGAGAAGCGGCGCGAATAGTTTTCGCGCACCTTGGCATTGGTATAGGCAAGTGTGGCGAAATCGCCGTAGCGGGAAACGTCCATGGCAAAGACGTCGAAGCCGGGGTCGCCGTAAATCATCCAGTTGGCAAGCGCCAGGCCGACACCGCCGCCCTGGCTGAAGCCGGCCATGACCGCACAGGCCGACCAGAAGTTCCTGAGGCCCCGCACCGGGCCGACCAGCGGGTTGCCGTCCGGCGAGAAGGTGAAGGGGCCGTTGATGATCTTCTTGATCCCGGCCTTGTTGAAGGCCGGGAAATGCCGGAAGCCAACCTCGAGTTCCGGCGAGATGCGGTCGATGTCTTCGGCCAGCAGTTCATGGCCGAAGTCCCAGGGCGTGGAGATCGGCGACCACGGGCGGCAGGCCTTCTCGTAGGTGCCCATCAGCATGCCGTTGCGCTCCTGGCGAAGATAAATCTCTCCGTCGAAATCGACGCAGTGCATCAGTTCCTTGCCGCGCGTCCGATTAAATTCGATGACCTCGGGCATGTCCTCGGTGATGAGGTACATGTGCTCCATGGCGAGCACAGGCAGCTCGAGGCCCACCATTCGCCCCACCTCCCGCGCCCAAAGACCAGCGGCATTGACCACATGCTCGGCAACGATCTCTCCCCGGTTGGTGATCACTCGCCAGGAACCGTCTTCCCGCTGCACCAGATCCTCGACCTTGGTGTGCAGATAGATCTCGGCACCGTTCTTCTTCGCCGATTTGGCATAGGCATGCGTCGTGCCATAGGGATCGAGATGCCCCTCGACCGGATCGAACACCGCGCCGACGAATTGGTCGGGATCGAGCAGCGGCATCAGGTCGTGCGCTTCCATGGGCGTCAAAAGCTCGGCTTCGAGCCCCATATAGCGGCCCTTGGCAAGGATCGACTTCATCCAGTCGAAACGTTCCTTGGTGGCGGCGAGCATCATGCCGGAGGTCATGTGCAGGCCGACATCCTGGCCGGAATACGCCTCGATCTCCTTGTAGAGCTCGACCGTATATTTCTGCAGCTTGGCGACGTTCGGGTCACCGTTGATCGTGTGCATGCCGCCGGCCGCGTGCCAGGTGGAGCCGGAAGTGAGTTCCGATCGTTCGAGCAGCACGGCATCGGTCCAGCCGAATTTCGTCAGGTGATAAAGCACCGAACAACCGACGACACCACCGCCGATGACGACGACCTTGGCATGGCTTTTCATGCGTACACTCCGTCTTTCCATGCTCCTGCCGGAGGCATGGCCAAATTGTCAGGAAGAGATCCAGGCACGGCAACCGCTTGCCTTCCGGGCAGAAGCGCAAGTGGCGAATGATCAAAGCCTAGTCAGAAAGACGGCGCCGATAAAGCCACGGCTGCGAAGGACGCTTGTCCATTTCCGCCGTTTGCTGGCGAACGGGCGACCCGTTTGCGGCATTTCATGCCGCATTTGATTTCGGCCCTTCGAAAGGGCTGTTTCAGTCCGAGAAGGCGGCGGTGAGATCGAAGGCACGCCCCATCTTCGTCAGGTCATCGAAGAGCGATTCGGCGTAGCTGCGCGGCACGATCAGCTCAAACGTGTCCTCGTCCGTCCGGGCGAGATTGACCGGGATGTGGCCGCAGAGCGCATTGGCACTGCCGCCAATCGTGAAGGCAGCGGGATGAAGATCGAGGCCAATGCCCTTGGCGAGGATGCTGCGCACGTTCGGGCCGGCCAAGCGGAAGACGACGCGCCCGTCGCTCTGGTCGACGACATGGGCACGCCCGTCGCAGAGCTCTCCGAGGCGACGCACGAGCCCGCTCGGCGCCTCCACCTCGGAGACGACGAGCCATTCTCCGGGACCGGAGAAACGCAGCGAGAGCTCAGGCACCGAGGCAATCGCCTGTCGCACCGCCTCCGCCTGCCCGGTTCGGGCAAGCACCGTCGCCATCGTGCGCCAATGACCGACCATCAGATGATCGGCGGCTGAGGGCGTCGGTGCCGAGCGCAGTTTCTGTTCCAGCGCATGGCGGTTGTTGTAGTCTCGAACCATCACCGCCTCCTCAGGCCTTCAGCTTTGCATTTTGCGGATCGACGAAAACCGGGTCGCAGACTTCCGCGACGATCTCCTGATCGCGCAGCTTATCGAAGACGATGACTTTCTCGCCGTATCGCTCGCGCCCGGATCTCAGGAAGGCGAGCGCGATCGCATGCCCAAGGACCGGCGAGAAGCCGGCCGAACTCACCCAGCCCTGATCGTTCAGTGTCGAGGGCTTCGTTCCCTCCTTCAGGAGATGGGCGCCGGCGCGCATGTCCTTGTCGGCATCGACCGGTTTCAACCCGACGAGCTGCATACGGTCGGCGGCCGTCAGGCCGTAGCGAGTCGACAGGCGCTTGCCGATGAAGTCGGTCTTCTGCATCGAGAGCATGCGGCCGAGGCCGGCATCATCGGGCGTCACGCGTCCGTCGAATTCGGCATGCGTCAGCAGCCCCTTTTCGAGCCGCAGGACATTCAGCGCCTCGACGCCATAGGCGCAGATATCATGCGGGCGACCGGCCTCCATGATCTGGTCCGCGACCGCCTCGCCATAGCCTGCCGGCACGGCCAGCTCGAAGGCCAGTTCCCCGGAGAAGGAGATGCGGAAGAGCCGCGCTGACACGCCGCTTTTCAGAGCAATCTTTCGGACCGAAAGGAACGGGAAAGCGTCGTCGGAAATGTCGCCGTCGACAATCTGCTGCAGCACCGCCCGCGCCTTCGGACCGGCGATCGCCATCTGCGCCCATTGGTCGGTCGACGAGGTGAAACGGACTTCGAGGTCCGGCCAGAGCGTCTGGGCGCAATATTCCATATGCGCCATGACCGGGCCCGCCATCGCCGTCGTCGTGGTCACGAAGAAATGCTCCTCGTCGAACCGGCTCACCGTGCCGTCGTCGAAGACGACCCCATCCTCACGCAACATCAGCCCATAGCGCGCCTTGCCGACAGGCAACTTCAGGACCGGGTTGCAATAGAGCCGGTTTAGAAACTCCGCCGCATCCGGGCCGAAAACCTCGATCTTGCCGAGCGTCGAGACGTCACAGAGGCCGACATTGGCCCGCACGTTCAGTACTTCGCGATCGACGCTGTCGCGCCAGGTCTTTTCGCCGGCGCGCGGGAACCAGGCGGAGCGATGCCAGAGCCCCGCCTCGATGAAGGTCGCGCCGTTTTTCATCGCCCAGCCATGCAGCGGCGACTTTCGCGCCGGCGCCGCATGCTCGTCGCGGGCCGCACCGGCAAGCGCACCGAAGGAGACCGGCGTGTAGAACGGCCTGAACGTCGTGGTACCGACGTCGGCCGGACTGACGCCGCGCATACCGGCGAGAATGCCGACGGCGTTGATGTTGGAAAGCTTGCCCTGGTCGGTCGCCATGCCACTGGTGGTGTAGCGCTTGGCGTGCTCCACATGGCCGAAGCCTTCGCGCAGTGCGAGACCGAGGTCCTTTGCATGCACGTCGTTCTGGAAATCGACAAAAGCCTTCGACTTGGCGCCGGGCACATACCAGAGCGCTGAAAAGGACGTGGCCTCTTCGCCATCGACGACCGGTGCTGCGGCCGAGCTGGCTCTGAAACCGAGGTCGGCCGCAATCGCTGCGGCCTTCTCCGCACCATCGGACAGGCAGCTCGAGAGCGTGTAGACACCGTTTGCAGCGCCGACGGCACGCAGGCCGCCACCGACATCGGGTGCGACGAAGGCCTTCAATTCCTCCGACCAGACCGGTCTTGCGCCGCGCTGGCAGGCAAGATGCACCACCGGGCTAAAGCCACCGGACATCCCCAGCGCATCGCAGACGATCAGTTCCTCGAAGCCGGAGCGTTCGACGACGATGCCCTTGAGGCGCTGCCGGCCCTTGGTGTCGACGACGGAAGCCGAGCGGATGACCCGGATGCCATCAGGCGCCTGATCGGCGGATTCCGCTCGGGCGTCGACGATCGCCGCGATGGCGACGCCCTTGGACGCAAGGGCCCGCGCCGTGCGGTAACCGGCGCTGCCGCTGGTAAAGATCGTGATCTGCTTGCCGGCGGCCACACCATAGCGCTCGGCATAGGTGGTCATGGCTCCCGCCATCATCACGCCGGGCCTATCATTGCCGCCGAACACCAGCGGGCGTTCCTCGGCACCGGTTGCCATCAGCGCGCGCTTGGCAACGATGCGCCAGACACGCTCGCTCACGAGCTTCGAAGACGGTTCAGCGATGTGTTTCTGCACGCGTTCAACCGCACCGAAGACGTTGTCGTCATACCAGCCGAAGACCGTGGTGCGCGAAAGCAGAGTGACGTTGGGCAGCGCTTGCAGTTCGGCGACGGTGCGGTCGGCAAAGACCGATGCCGGCGCGCCGTCGACGGTCTCGCCGGTCGCAAGCAGGGAGCCGCCGAGCCGGAAATCCTCGTCGGCGACGATGACCCGAAGGCCGGCGCGGCCGGCGGTCAGCGCCGCCATCAGGCCGGCGGGACCGGCACCGACGACGAGCAAATCACAGAAGGCCCAGGACTTCTCATAGGTCTCCGGATCACGTTCCAGCACTGCGCGGCCGAGGCCGGCGGCGCGGCGGATGAAGGGTTCGTAGACCCGCTCCCAGAACTGCTTCGGCCACATGAAGGTCTTGTAGTAGAAGCCGGCGCCGAGGAAGGGCGACAGCATGCCGTTGACGGCGCCGACGTCGAAGCCGAGCGACGGCCAGCGGTTCTGGCTTTTGGCGGTCAACCCGCCATAGAGTTCCGTCACGGTCGCCTTGGTATTCGGGTCGGTGCGCGCATCGGAACCGATGGTGACGAGCGCGTTCGGCTCGGAAGGCCCGGCGCTGACGATGCCGCGCGGCCGATGGTACTTGAAGCTGCGCCCGATGAGCAGCTGGTCGTTGGCAAGCAGCGCCGAAGCCAGTGTATCTCCGGCAAAGCCGCGCAACGGCCGCCCATCGAAGGTGAAGCTCAGCGTCTTGCTGCGATCGACGAGGCCGCCGGAGGAAAGACGATAGCCCGTCATTGCGCGGCCCTCCGCGCAAACTCGGCCGCATCGACGACGGAATAGACCTCGTGTGTGGCCGTATCACGCTCGACCACGAGGAAACGGCGACAGCCGGCAACATGATGCCAATGTTCCAGGGTGCGGCCGCGCGGGTTGGCGCGCACATAGACATAGTCGTGCCAGGCCTCGTCCGAATCCATCGGTTCGGGGCGTCCGCGCGAAGCGTCGCCGCGGATCGCGAATTCTTCCTTCGGTCGCAGTCCGCAATGCGGGCAGGTGATCAGGCTTGCCATGGTCTTCCGTGTCCTGAAGCCGCGGGTCGGCTTCCTGTTCATTCCATGCGGGCCGGCGAGCGGCCGCGCAGTGTCAGTGAAGGTTGGGCTGCGGCCCGGCACCGGCCTCGTCGACGGCATAGCCGCGGGCGAAGCGGTCGAGCCTCAAGGCGCGCGCCACCGGATGGGTGTCGTTCCTGGCGATCAGGTGGGCGAAACAGTAACCGGACGCCGGCGTCGCCTTGAAGCCGCCATAGCACCAACCGCAGTTCAGATAGAGATTGTCGATCGAGGTGCGGTCGATGATCGGCGAGCCGTCCATGCTCATGTCCATGACGCCGCCCCAGGCCCGAAGCACCCGCACGCGCGCGAGACCCGGGATCATCGTCACCCCCTCCTCCATCACGTGCTCGGCGGTCGCGAGATTGCCGCGCTGGGCATAGGACGAGTAACCGTCGATCTCGGCACCGAAGACGAGGCCGCCCTTGTCCGATTGCGAGATATAGAAATGGCCGCCGCCATAGACGATCACATGGTCGATGCAGGGCTTCAGCCCTTCGGTGACGAAAGCCTGCAGCACATGGCTTTCGAGCGGCAGCTTCAGATCGGCCATTTCACCGACGCGCGAGGAATTGCCGGCCGCCGCCAGCGCCAGCTTGCCGCAGCCGATGAAGCCCTTCGTCGTTTCGACGCCGGTGACGATGCCGTTTTCGCGGCGAATGCCGGTTACTTCGCAATGTTCGATGATGTCGACGCCGTGCCGGTCGGCGCCGCGGGCATAACCCCAAGCGACGGCGTCGTGCCGCGCCGTGCCGGCGCGGCGCTGCAACAGGCCCCCGAGGATCGGATAGCGGGCGTGGTCGTAGTTGAGGAAGGGGATCATCTTCTTCAACTGCTCGCGCTCGATCAGCTCGGCCGCCACACCTTCCATCCACATGGCGTTGCCGCGACGAACATAGGCGTCGCGCTGGGCGTCGCTGTGGTAGAGCATGATGACGCCGCGCTGCGACAGCATTACATTGTAGTTGAGATCCTGCTCCAGCCCTTCCCAAAGCTTCATCGAAAACTCGTAGAAAGGCTCGTTGCCGGGCAGCATGTAATTGGAGCGCACGATCGTCGTGTTGCGGCCGACATTGCCGGAACCGAGATAACCCTTCTCCAGCACCGCGACATTCTTCACGCCGAATTCCTTGGCGAGATAATAGGCGGTCGCAAGCCCATGGCCGCCGCCGCCGATGATGATCACGTCATAGTGGGATTTCGGTTGCGGTTGGCGCCATTGCGGCTTCCAGTTCAGGTTTCCGGAAAGGGCGTTCCTGACGATCGAGAATGCGGAATAACGCATGAAGGCATCCAGGTGAGTTGCGGCGGCACATTTGCACAGCCGAAGGGCGGAAGCAAAGACGCAAGCCTGTCGCAGGTGCAAAAAACCTTGAGACACCCGGCTCGGCAGATGACCTGCGGCCAAGCGTAAGAGCCGCCCGCCATGTCAAAAGCATGGCTATATTCTTCCACTCAATATGCTATGGGCCTGATGACGTACCGAAAGACAGGGCGAATGCTGGAGATACTGCAACAATCGGCAATAGCGGCGGGTCGGGCCATTCTCGACATCTACAATGCCGGGCCGGAGGTCACCCACAAGCCCGACTGTTCACCGGTCACCGATGCCGATACGACGGCCGAACGCATCATCCTGGCGGACCTCGCCTCCGCCTTCCCGGACATCCCCGTGGTCGCCGAAGAGGCGGTGTCCGCCGGCTTCGTGCCGGAGATTTCAGGCAAGTCGTTTTTCCTTGTCGATCCGCTCGACGGCACCAAGGAATTCATCAGCCGCAACGACGACTTCACCGTCAACATCGCGCTGATCGAAAACGGCGCGCCCGTCGCGGGCGTCGTCTACGCCCCGGCGCTTGGCATTCTCTATGCGGCACACCATGGCAAGGCGGTAAAGTCGGTTATTGATGGCAGCTTTCGCCTGACCGAAGAAACGATCATCGGCTGCCGCAGCTGCGGGGATCGCATGGTGGGGCTCGCCAGCCGCTGGCACAACAGCGCCGAGACGATCGACTACCTCGAAAAACACGGCATCGCCGATTACCGGACGGTCGGCTCGTCCTTGAAATTCTGCCTGCTCGCCGAGGGCGTGGCCGACGTCTATCCGCGCTTCAGCCGGACGATGGAATGGGATACTGCCGCAGGCGACGCGATCCTCAGGGCCGCGGGCGGCGAAACGCTGACGATGGACGGCACGCCGCTGACCTACGGCAAGCGCAACCAGAAAGACGACAGCGACTTCGCCAATCCCTGGTTCGTCTCGCGCGGCAAGCCATGAACGCGTCGCTTCGCGCGGGACGCGCGGGTGCCTAAGCGTCTCTCGGCTCGGATCCTGCAGCGATCAACTGGCCGATCGTTTTCTCGTTGAAGGGCTTGTCGATCCGCGGAACGTGCCTGAGATAAGTCGGGAAATGCTCGGGATCGCCGTAGCCGCTGGTAAAGCCGAACGGCATGCCGCGGGCAATCAAGGCATCGGCGACGACGAAGCTCGTGTGATCGCCGAGATTGACGTCAAGGATCGCGAAATCGAAGGCCTGGAGCGCTAGGAGTTCCAATGCCTGGTTCGCATTTCCGGCGATCGTAACGTGCAATATTCCGAGAGAAGCGAGGATTTCCTCGACGTCCATGGCGATGATGAAGTTGTCCTCGAGAACGAGGACCGTCCGGACGGACGGAGGAAGCTCGGCCATGTCAATGCACTCCATTTTTCACGCACAGCGACGGCAGTCATCGTCGCTGTAGGCGCATTTCCAGGCGGAATGCCGTCCAGAGTCCCGGAATCTCCGCTGAGGCAACGGAACGGCTGAGCTTAGGCTCCAATGGCCTGCCTGGCATTTAAAAAAGACATGTGCGCGTCACGATGGGATCGGGAACAACCGTTTCGTCGCGGCGTTCAACTCATGCGGCGTGGCCCCGGCCGCATCCGCTCGACATTCCCGAGACAGAACTGGAGCAGAAGAATGAAACAGACTGCCGCCGTGCTGAAGCCCAAGGTCAGGGACGAAGAATTCGACATCGGCCTGACGAAAACCTATCGCCAGCAGATGGCCACCGCGCTTTCCGATATCCTCGCCGACACCTACAAGCTGGTGATCAAGAGCCACATCTACCACTGGAACGTCGTCGGCCCCCTGTTCAAGCCGCTGCACGAACTGACCGAAGAGCACTATAACGCGCTGTTCAAGGCGACCGACATCATTGCCGAGCGCATCCGCGCGCTTGGCCACCTCGCGCCGGCGAAGCTCGCCGAAGCAAAAACCTTCGCCCCCAGCGCCGCCTCGGTCAACCACACGACGGCGGCCGAGATGGTGGCCGACCTGATCGCTGACCATGAAGCAGCGGCCCGACGCATGCGCGACGCCGGCATCAAGGCAGACGACAATGGTGACCTCGTCACCACGGACATGCTAACGGAACGGCTCGACTTCCATGAAAAGGCCCTGTGGATGCTGCGGGCGATCGTTGCCGCCTGATCTCCCCGCACCTTGAAATCGATGCGGCCGCGGCGCCGCATCGATCGGCTTCGACAGGGCACGTCAGATGAACGGCCGCTTGGGTTCGCGAAGCCCTTCCCAGCCTGAGATCGCGAGCAGTCCGTCGATGTCTCGGACATTGCAGCCCTTCTCCGCCCAGCGGATCAGGCCCCGTTCGGAAAGCTTCTTCAGCGTCTTGTTGGTGTGAACGATCGAAAGGCCCAGCGTGTCGGCCACGTGCTGCTGGCTGATCGGAATGGCGACGCGGCTGTTGTTGAAGAGGTCGAGCACCTCCGCCCTCTGGTAGAGGAAGGCGATGAGATAGGCGGCCCGTTCCAGCGCGGATCGGCGGCCGATGCTCAGAAGATTTTCGTCCAGAATGCGCTCCTCGCGCGCCGCGATCCAGGTCAGATCATAGGCAAGGTCGGGATAGTTGGCGAACAGGCGGTTGAGTTTGCCGCGTTCGAAAACGCAGAGGGTGACCGGCGACAGCGCTTCGATCGAGTGCTGCATTTCGCCCATCAGGCTACCCTGCAGCCCGATCAGATCGCCGGGCATCACATAATTGAGGATCTGGCGGCGGCCATCGTCGAGCATCTTGTAGCGAAAGCCCCAGCCGGAAAGCACTGTGAAGAGGTGGGCGCTGTGCGAGCCCTCGACGAGAATGGTCGCACCGCCATCGACCGCAAGTTCGCCGGTCTTGAACTGCGAAACGAAGGCCAGTTCCTCGTTGGTGAAAGCGCGAAAATGGTCGAGCTTTCGCAAGGGACAGTTTTCGCACGGGGTGCGCTTTTCGTTGCGGGTCGTCGTTTCGTTCATCGTTCCATCCGCGGCATGCATCCAGCCGTTCAACAACTGCAACTAGCGCCGACGCCCCAAGCGACAAGGGACAGTCTTGAAAACGCTAGGTTTTTCATTGACGCTATCACTGCTGCAACAATGGACAGCCGGCGCCATGCGCCCTATCTCTTGCACGCGATCCCGCTACAGGAGTTTCGTCATGTCGCACCCTGCCTTCGCCCCGAACAATCTCGCCGTCGTCACAGGTGCTGCCTCCGGCATCGGTTTTGCTGCGGCACGCCACTTCGCCTCGCTCGGCATGCACGTCGTGCTCGCCGACCTCGCAGGCGAGAAGCTGGAAAAGGCAGCCGCCGAGGTCGCAGCCGCCTCGCCCGGCAGCGGCAAGCACGTCACGGCAATCCCCACGGATGTCTCCCGCCTCGAAGACCTCGAAGCACTTGAACGGGGCGCGCGCGAGCGGTTCGGCGACGTGCATGTGCTCATGAACAATGCCGGCATCCAGCCCGGCAGCGCGATATCAGGCCCCTTGGCCGCCTGGGAGGCGACGCTCGGAGTCAATCTCTGGGGCGTCATCAACGGTTCGCGCGTCTTTGCATCCCGGATGATCGCCCACGGCAAACCGGCCATCATCATCAATACCGGCTCCAAACAGGGCATCACCACGCCGCCCGGCGACCCGGCCTACAACGTCTCCAAGGCGGGCGTGAAGGTCTTTACCGAGGCGCTGGAGCACGAGCTGCGCAACACCGCCGGAAGCCAGGTCCACGCGCACCTGCTGATCCCCGGTTTCGTCTACACCGGGCTGACGGCCGGTGGCCGCACGGAAAAGCCCGCCGGCGCCTGGACGTCGGAACAGACGGTCGGCTTCATGATGGAAAGCCTGGCGCGCGGCGACTTCTACATTCTCTGCCCGGATAACGACGTGCCCCGTGCCACCGACGAACGGCGTATCCTCTGGGCCGCCGGCGACATCGTCGAGAACCGGCCGCCGCTGTCTCGCTGGCATCCGAAATATGCGGATGCCTTCAAGGCATTCCTCGACAAGGATGGCGATTGATCCTCCTACGTTGACACTGCGTTCTCGGCGACCCTTCTGGTGCTGGCCGGACACATCGTGTTTTGTGGGACGACGATAATGAGGGACTAAGAATGACGAGCGGCATCCATCACATCACCCTGATTGCCCGGAAGGTCCAGGCCAACGTCGACTTCTATGTCGGCTTTCTTGGCTTGCGCCTCGTCAAGCGCACGGGCGGCTATGAGGACGCCAACCAGTTGCACCTCTTCTACGGCGACGCCGAGGGTTCGCCCGGATCGCTCGTCACCTTCCTGATGTGGGAGGACGGCGGCCGCGGCCGGGTGGGTCACGGCCAGCCGAGCGAGATCGCCTTCGGGATCCGGCCGGAGAGCATCGGCTTCTGGCTGACCCGCGCGCTGCAGTTCAACATCGCGACATCAGGGCCGGCGCAGGAGTTCGGCGAGCCGGTGCTGCGGCTCAAGGATCCGGACGGCGTCATCGTCAAGCTCGTCGGCACCGAGGCGGTTTCGGGTGCGGCCCCATGGAGCACGCGCGATATCCCCGAGCAAGACGCGATCCGTCGCCTGCGCGGCGCCACGATCCTTACCGAAAAGCCGGAGGAATCCGTTCGCTTCCTGACGTCCCATTTCGGCTATACGGAAACCGGCGCGACCGACGCGATCCGCCGGCTCACCTCCGACTCCGGCGACACCATCGACGTGCGCAATGCGAGCGGCTTCTGGACGTCTGCGCCCGGAACCGGAACGATCGATCACATCGCCTTCCGCGCGTCCGAGCGGGCCGCCGTGGAACGGGTGCACGAGGACCTGCAACGGGATGGCGCGGGCGCGATCAATGCGCATGACCGCAAATACTTCTATTCGCTCTACGTCCGCGAACCCGGTGGGTCGCTCTACGAACTGGCCAGCGACAAGCCCGGCTTCATGGTGGACGAACCGAAGGAAACGCTCGGCACAGAACTCTTCGTGCCGGCGCATTTCAGCGCCGCACGCGAAGAAATGCTGCTGGCCATGCCGCAGTTCGCCCTGCCGGGAGAACCGCGGCTGACCGAGCGCGACCTGCCCTTCGTGCACCGCTTCTATCACCCTGACGTACTGGATGACCGCACCTTCATGCTCTTGCACGGAAGCGGCGCCAACGAAACGCAGCTTCTCCACCTCGCCCATCAGGTCGACAGGCAGGCGACGCTTGTCGGCATTCGCGGCCGGTCGAACGAGGAGGGAACGCCGCGCTGGTTCCGGCGCTATTCACCGACGACCTTCGACCAGAAGGACGTGCGGTCGGAAGCCGAGGCCTTTGCTGCGTTCGTCGAGGGTGCCCGCGACGGCTATCGCATGGATCTCGATAAGACCGTCTTCATCGGCTACTCCAACGGCGCCAACCTTCTGGTGGCCCTGATGCTGCTGCATCCAGGGCTCATCCGCAACGTCGTGCTGATGCGCTCGATACTGGTCCTCGATGACGTTCCACCGCCGGAGCTCTCGGGCACCAAGGTGCTGCTGTTGACGGGCAAACACGACAGCTATGGCGAATTCTCACCACGACTGCAGGCGGAGCTGTCACGCACGGGTATGGATCTGACGGCTGTCGAGCTCGATATGGGCCACGAGATCGGCGCGCCGGATATCGCGGCCATTCAGCAGTGGCTGGTGGAAAAAGGCCCCTAAGGGGCCGGCGGCTTCGCATCCCTGAGGATCGAAACAGCCGCCTCCTCTCTCCGTCATGCTCGGGCTTGACCCGAGCGTCCCCCCACGGCCACTCTGCGCAATGCGGCCCTTACGCCGCCCTCGCCTCAAACGTTCTTTGCCGCCCCTGCATAATCCGCAAACGCCTTGACGAAGGCCGCCAACCGGTCGCGGGCGTCCGTATCCGTCAGCGTCCCCGCTACATCGAAAAGCGTGTCCGCCTTGGGCAGCATCAGCCGCTTGCCCGACCAGAGCTCGGCGCCGAGCGTACGCATGACCGGCAGCCAGCCGTTCTGGCTGAGGATCGTGCCAAAGTTGCCGGGTGAAGCGCCGGCAAGCGCAAAAGGCCGACCGCGAAACACCTTGGCGATATCGGAGGGCGGCCGGCTTAGCCAATCGATCGCGTTCTTGAATACGCCGGGGATGGAATTGTTATATTCCGGCGTGAACAGGATGACGCCATCGGCGGCCATCACCTTTTGCTTCAGCGCCGTCACGGCGTCGGGGATGCCACTCTCCTTCTCGACGTCGCCGTCATAGAGCGGAACGCCGTGCAGCGTCGCGGTGTCGAATTCGACGCCGTCGGGCAGATTTTCCGCGGCCGCCCGCATCAGGCCGGTGTTGAACGACGCCTTGCGCAGGCTCCCGGAAATGCCGAGGATTTTCGTCATAAGATCTGCTCCTTAATATTCCAGGTCCCCGCGCGCACGCCTCGATGGGCGAGGCGGGATGCGGCAGCTATAGATAACGCAACACAGTCATGATGGGTCCGCGGCAAACCGATGTCCAACGGGATCAGGGGGATAGAGACAAAAAAGCCGGGGACGAACCCCGGCTTTTGCTTCCGACCAGACTGTTAGACGAGCGGCTTCAGCCGGGCCTCGATCTGGGCCCGCTTTGGCTCCAGGAACGGCGGCAGCGACAGGCTCTCGCCAAGCGTTTCCATCGGTTCGTCGACCGCGAAACCGGGACCATCGGTCGCGATCTCGAAGAGAACGCCATTCGGTTCGCGGAAGTAGAGCGAACGGAAATAGTAGCGCTCGACCTCGCCGCTCGACGGCAAACGGAAGCCGTTGAGCCGTTCCGTCCACTCCGTCAGCGCCGCATTATCAGGCGCCCGGAAGGCGACGTGGTGCACGGCACCGGCGCCCTGACGCGCGATCGGCAATCCCGGTTGGACGGCCACGTGCAGTTCGGCCGCAGGACCGCCCTCGCCCATGGTGAAGACGTTGACTTCCCCCTCGCCGTCCGGCGACGGATAGGTGCGGGCCTTGCTCATGTTCATCACATGCGTCAGGACGAGTTCGGTGTTCGTGACGTCAGGCACGCTGATGGTGATCGGTCCGAGGCCCTTGATCTGGCGCTCGGCCGGCACCGGGCTCTTTTCCCAGGGGTGCGAGGGCGCAAGCCCGCCGTCGTCGACCAGCCGGAAACGTTGGCCTTCGGCATCCTCGAAATCAAGCGAGGTGCGGCCATCGATCTCGGTGACCTCTCCACTCGTGACCTTGAGTTCGTCGAAGCGGTCCTTCCACCAGCGAACGGTTTCGGCGCTGCCGACCCTCAGGCCCGTGCGCGAAATGCTGTGCGTGCCGCGCCCTTCCGGCCCGACCGGCCAGTCGAAGAAGGTCAAGTCCGTGCCGGGCGTGGCGCGCCCGTCGGCATAGAAGAGATGGTAGGCGGTGGTGTCGTCCTGGTTGACGGTCTTTTTGACCAGCCGAAGCCCGAGCACTTCGGTGTAGAAGCGCAGGTTCTCCGGCGCGTTTGCGGTGATTGCCGTGAGGTGGTGGATCCCAGTCAGTTGCAAGCTCATGATTGCCTCCAATGCGTTGGCATTGCTGTTGAGCCCAATATGGGATGGCCTATCGTTTCCGACAGTGGATCAATAAGGAACGGAACGTTCTCACCGAATGAACAATCGCCAGGCGAACCTGTTCCTGAACCCGCACCGTTCTCAAAGCGGCCGCGACCAATGCGGCGTGGTCGATCGGCAGAGGCTCAACGCCTATTCAGATCACCGAGATAGGTGTTTTCAAGGCGGGAGATCGCATAGGCCTTGGGGTCGATGTCGACGAGAAGCACGGCTTCCTGCCCCGGTCCCGCCTTGCCAAGCACCTGCCCGTCGGGTGCTGCAATGCGCGACAGCCCGGCAAAGGAAAACAGCGGGTCTGAACCACAATGGTTGATATAGGCGACGAATACCTGGTTCTCGAAGGCGCGCGTCTGGATCATGTGCTCGGCGATGAAGGAGCCGGACCAGCCCGCCGGCAATGCCGTCGGCACCAGCACGGCTTCCGCGCCTGCCAGGGCCAGCCGTCGGACGTTTTCCGGAAACTCGACATCGTAACAGATCAGCATGCCGCAGGTGACGCCGCGATGCTGGAAGAGCCGGGTCGAAGGCTCCGGCGCCTTGAAGATCGAACGCTCATAGTCGCCGTAGAGATGCGACTTGCGATAGACGACCGGCGCCGTATCGCCATCGACATAGACGGCGCTGTTATAGACGTCGTTGCCGTCGCGCTCGGCAAAGCCGGCGATGAGCGCGATGCCGGTCTCAGCGGAAATCGCCTTGAGGCGCTGAACGATCGCGCCGTCCGGCGCTTCGGCGAGCGCCGTTAAGGCTTCCCCGGCGCCGTAGCCGGTGACGCCGAGCTCGGGCGTCAAGAGCAGCGTCGCTCCTTGTCCTGCAGCTTCCGCCGCGGCACGGGCGATGCGGTCGAGATTGGCGACGACGTCACCCGCCGCCGATTGCATCTGGAGGGCGGCGAGCTTCATCATTTTCCATCCGATGACATAGCGCCGAGCAGCTTCGGCAGGTCGCCGAAGCGGGCGACGAGGCTGAAGATGACCGCGGCGGTCGTAACGAAGAGCACCGTCACCGAAGCCATGGTCGGCGTATAGCCGTAGCGCAGCGCGTTGAAGATCTTGATCGGCAGCGTTTCCATCGTGAAGCCGACGGTCATGTAGGCAACGATGTATTCGTTGAGCGACAGCACGAAGGCGAAGGCATAGCCCGACACGATGTAAGGCAGGATCAGCGGCAGCACGACAGTGCGGAAGATCGTGCGCTCGTCGGCCCCCATGGTCGAGGCGGCCTCGACCAGAGAACGGTCGATCGAGGTGAAGCCGAGCGACAGTGTCACCAGCGGCAGCGTCACGAAGAAGATCGCGTGGCTGACGACGGCCGTCCACGGCTGGCCATAGAAGCCGACGGTCGCCCAGAAGGTGAGCATGCCGAGCGCGGTGATGACCGGCGGCAGCGTAAACGGCGCGACACCGAGAAGCTGGAAGATGTTGGCCCAGGGAGCAATGCGCCGCCACAGGAACCAGGAGAGCGGCAGGGCGATGGCGACGGCAAGCGCCGCCGAAAGCACGGCCAGCGTCACCGAGGCGAAAAGGGCGTTGCGCCATTCCGGATTGAGGAAGATCTCGCCATACCAGGAGAGCGAAAAGCCCTGTGGCGGAAAGGCGAGCGTCTGTTTCTGGTTGACCGAAACGCCGGCGACGACGATCAGCGGCAAGGACAGGAACAGGCCGATCAGGAAGAAATAGACCTTGCGGAACATCGAGGTCATGCCGCTTCTCCCTTGCGTCCGGCAATCACGGTGAGCGCTACGAGGCCGAGCGTGACGAGCACGAGGAACACGGCCATGGCGGCGGCAAACGGCATGTTCGACTGGTAGATCGCCTGGTCGGTGATCAGCACCGAGAGCGTCCAGTGTTGCGGCCGGCCGAGAAGCTGCGGCAGCAGATAGGAGCCGAGCGCGAAGATGAAGACCATGATCAGGGTCGCGGTAATCGTGTTGCGCAGCGCCGGCACGACGACGGTGAAGAAGGCGCGAAGCGGCGAGGCGCCGAGTGTGCGGGCCGCTTCCGTCAGCGTCGGATCGAGGCGCACGAGCGCCGGGAAAAGCACCAGCACCGTATAGGGGAAGGCCTGATAGACCATGCCGGTCAAGACCGCGCCGAAGCTCGGCGTCAAGGCCTTGGCCTGCTCCATGATGCCGAGCGCAACGAGGATGTTGGTGATCCCTGCCGTGCGCGAAAACAGCGTCGACCAGGCAAAGCCGATGATGACTTCCGAGAGCGACAGGATCGACAGGAGCGCCACCAGCCACACGACCTGTACCTTCCGCGCCATGCGCGTCAGCATATAGGTGAAGGGCAAGGCGAGCACGACGCAGCAGATGGCAACGATGATGGCGAGCATCAGCGAGAAGCCGAGCACGCCGCCGAAGAAGACCGATAGGAAGCGGGCGTAATTGTCGAAGACGAAGGCCGGCGTATAGAAGCCGCCCTGCTGGCGCTGGAAGAAGCTGACGGCGATCATCGTGCCGAAGGGCACGACGAAGAAGATCGTCAGCATCGCTGCGGGAAAGAGGAGCGGCAGGTAGTCGCCAAGGCTCTGGGGCGGTTCGCGTCTCATTTCTTCAGCACCACGCAGACATCAGGAGTGAGCGCAATACCGACCTCCTGGCCAACGGTGACATCCGGGCGGGCGCGCGGCGTTGAGACGGCGACGATCTGGTGGCCGGCGATATCGACGAAGGTTTCGATCGTGCCGCCGAGATCGCGGACGAAAGTGACCTTGCCCGTCAGCGCACCGGCGCCGGGCGCGGTCAGATGCACGTCCTCGGGACGCACCGAGAGCGTGCCCTTGTTGGCGCCCGCCGGCAGGGCGAGACCGGGTATCGCCTGCCCCAGAACCTCGGCGCGGCCGGCGCTGTCAGCCTGAACCTCAAGCAGGTTTGTCTGGCCGATGAAGTCGGCGACGAAACTGTCGGCCGGGCGGCGATAGATTTCGATCGGCGAAGCGGCCTGGCGGATCTCGCCGCCGCTCATGACGACGACGGTGTCGGCCATGGTCATCGCTTCGCGCTGGTCGTGGGTGACGACGATGGTGGTGATGCCGAGCTTCTGCTGAAGCTGGCGCAGTTCCACCTGCATCGCCTCGCGCAGCTTGGCGTCGAGCGCCGACAGCGGCTCGTCGAGCAGGAACAGTTTCGGCGAGATCGACAGCGCGCGCGCGATCGCCACGCGCTGGCGCTGGCCCCCCGAGAGCTTGGCGACCGGCCGGTCGGCATAGCCGGAAAGATGGATCATCGCGAGAAGCTCGTCGACGCGCTTTTTCTGGTCTTCTTTTGCCGCACCGCGGATGCGCAGGGGATAGGCGATGTTCTCGCCGACAGTCAGGTGCGGAAACAGCGCCAGCGACTGGAACACCATGCCGAGATTGCGCTTGTGCGTCGGAAGCCGGGTAATGTCCTCGCCGTCGAGCCGGATCGCACCGCCGGTCGGCAGGTCGAGACCGGCGATCATCCGAAGCAGCGTGGTCTTGCCGCAGCCGGATGGTCCGAGCATGCAGACGAAGGTGCCGTGCGGCACCGTCAGGTCGACATTGTTGACGGCCCTGAAGGCTCCGAATTCCTTGACGACGTTTTGAAGGGCAAGTCCGGACATTGTGTCTCCGCGAGGATGGTCCCCTCCGCCTCATGGGAGGGTTTCGGGCGGGGAGCGGCAAAAGCCCCTCCCCGTCGTTAGATTTGTGGCTCTCCCCGGAGGCCGGGGAGCTGGCCGGATCAGCCGACGATCAGCTCGGTCCACTTCTGGTTCAGCCAATCCGACTTGGTCTGGTAGAGATCGTAGCGCGGAACGATCGGCTCGATGTCGGACGAGACGGCTGCGAATTCCTTGTCGGTCAGATCCGTAACCTCGCGCTTGACGGTCGGCGACGTTCCGACCTTGCGCGACAGCGTCGCCTGGATCGAGGGCTGGCACATGTAGTCGATGAAGATATGCGCTTCCTCCGACTTCTGCGAGGCACGCGACAGTGCCCAGCAACCGGAATCCTGAATGCCGCCTTCCTTCGGGAAGGTGGAACGCACAGGATGGCCATCGGCCGCGGCAAGTCCCGTCACGTCGTGATAGTACTGGCCCATCGGGATTTCGCCCGACTTCAGCGACTGTTCGAACTGAGCCTCGTCGCGGTACCAGAGCCGGACGTTCGGCTTGACTTCGGCCAGCTTGTCGAACGCCTTCAAGAGGCCTTCTTCGGTGTCGAGCGCATTGGTGCCTCCGAAGAACGTCTTGGCCGTCACTTCGAGCAGGAACGAGTTGGAGACGAGCGCCAGAAGGCCGAGCTTGTCGGCGTTCGCCGGATCCCAGAAGGCGGTCCAGGAGGTCGGCGCTTCCTTGTAGACATCGGTGTTGGTCACCAGCGTGATGTACCAGGAAACCGCGCCGATACCGGCGATGCGACCGTCAGGATACTTGTTGACGAAGCGGTCAAGCAGGTTCGAGGCGTTCTTGATCTTGGCGGTGTCGAGCGGCGTCCAGAGATCGGTCGACTGGCCCTTCAGCATGGCCACCTGCGACATCATCGAGACGTCGGCCGGCGCCTGGCCGGCGCGGGCGGCCTGTTCGAGCTGGACGAGCCAGGCTTCACCGGTCGGTTCCGCGATCGACTCGACGGCAATGCCGGTCGCCTTGGTGAATTCCGGGAAGATGTTCTTGTCGAACGAATCCTTGAAGTAGCCGCCGTAGACGCCGACCTTCAGCGACTTGTCCTGCGCGCGCAGGATCGACGGCATCGCCAGCATGGAGGCGCCGGCGAGACCGGCACCGAGCAGCGTGCGCCGCTTGATGGAAGTGGTGATCATTCTCGTTCTCCTTTGTTTCGGCGGTGATCCGCCTTGTTCCCTGTTCTGTTTGATTTCTTGCACATTTTCAGTCTCAGTGCGCGGCTGTTTTGCGCTCCAGCATGCGCGAATATTGCGTCAGCGGGTAACACAGCAGGAAGAAGATCACCGCGACCAGCCCATAGACCGTGAAAGGTTCGAAGGTTGCATTATTGATCGCATTCGCGGTTCTGAGAAGCTCCTCGAAGCCGATGATCGAGGTCAGCGCCGTGCTCTTGATCAACTGCACGAGGAAGCCGACGGCGGCCGGCCGGGTGATGGCGAAGGCCTGCGGCAGGATGACGAGCCGCAGTTCCTGCAGGCGGTGAAGCCCAAGGCTCGCCCCCGCGTCCCATTGCCCACGCGGCAGCGCTTCCACCCCGCCGCGCCAGATCTCGGCGAGATAGGCGCTGGCGTAGAAGGTCAATCCGAGGGCTGCCGCCGTCCACGGCTCGATGCGAAAGCCGAGCATCGGCAGGCCGAAGAACATCAGGAACAACTGCATCAGCAGCGGTGTGCCCTGGAAAAGCGCGATATAGCCGGAACCGAAGCGGCGCAGCGACCGGCGTTCGGAGATGCGCGCGGCGAGGATGGCAAGCCCGACCGCTGCACCGCCGGCAAAGGCGACAGCCGACAGGAGCACGGTCCATCGGCTGGCGAAGATCAGGTTGCGCAGAATGTCCCAGAAGGTGAATTCGATCATGACACGCCCGCTCCAAGCACGCGGCGCCCGCCGGCGACGAACAGCCGCCGGACCGCCATCGACAGGCCGAGATAGATCAAGGTGACGACGAAATAGGTTTCGAACGAGCGGAAGGTCCGCGCCTGCAGAAGGTCGGCCTCATGGGCGAGTTCGCGCACCGCGATCTGCGATACGACCGCCGATTCCAGCATCATGATGATCACCTGGCTGGTGAGCGCCGGAAAGATCACCTTCAGCGCCTGCGGCAGGATGATCTTGACGAAGACCTGCCGGGGCTTGAGCCCGAGCGCGAACGCCGCTTCGCTCTGACCCTTCGGCACCGCATCGAGCCCGGCCCCGACAATCTCGGTCGTATAGGCCGCCATGTTCAGCGTCATCGCCAGGATTGCGGCAACGATCGGATCGAGCCTTATCCCGAGGCTCGGCAGCCCGAAGAAGATGAAGAACAGCTGCACCAGGAACGGTGTGTTCCTGATGACTTCGACATAGACGGCCACCGCCTTGCGCAAGACGCCATAGCGGCTGCGGCGGGCGGCGGCGAAGAGAATGCTGATCAGGATGCCGAGCACCGTCGTGCAGGCAATCAGGAACACGGTCATGGCCGCGCCATGGGCAATCGCGCCCGCGGCGTCCTTGAGCCAACCGAAGCTGAGGCCGTAACCCATCGTCGCAACCTTCCTCAAGAGAGAAGCAGGGAGTATCGCTCCCCGCCTCCATCAAGCTCTCTTAGTCCTTGAGGTTCTCGGGGTTGAGCGGGGTCTTCAGCCATGCTTCCGAACTCGCGTTCAACTTGCCGTCGGCGAGCATCTTGGCGACCACGTCGTTGACCGCCGCCTTCAGCCCCTCTTCGTTCTTGTTGAGGCCGATATGCGACGGCGACGTCAGAAGCTGGAACTTCTGCTCCGGCTTCAGCGCCTCCTGGCGGGAGAGCACCTGGGCGCCAACGTCGTTGCCGACGACCATCAGCTGGGTCTGGCCGGAGATGAAGGCCTGGATGACAGCATTGTAGTTGTCGAAGCGCTGGATGTCGGCATTGGCCGGTGCCGCCTCGGTGAGCGAGGTGTCTTCGAGCGTGCCGCGGTTGACCGCGATGGTCTTCTCCGCAAGGTCTTCCTTGCCGGCGACCTTCAGTTCCGCCGGGCCGATGACGGCGATGTAGTAAGGCGCGTAGGCAGCGGCGAAGTCGATGACTTCCGCACGCTCCTTGGAAAAGCCGACGCTCATCAGGATGTCGACGCGCTTGTCGTTGAGATAGGGAATGCGGTTCTGGCCGGTGACGCTGACGAGGTTGAGCTTGACGCCGAGATTGTCGGCGATCTGCTGGGCCACGTCGACGTCATAACCCTTGATGCTCATATCGGCGCTGGCCGAGGAGAACGGCGGGAAGTCGGAGAAGATGCCGACATTGATCTGGCCGGCGGACTTGATGTCGGCGAGCGCGTCGGCCTTGGCGACGCCGGCGGCAGCCCCCAGCATCAGGGCGGCGGCAAAGGCTGTCTTCAGTTTCGAATGGATCGTCATTGGAATTCCCCTACCCGGAAGCTTTGTGATTGTGCAGTCTGGTGGTCGGCCGCCGTTTCCGGTCCGGCAGCCGACGAACCTGTTGCCTTGCGTCAGGCGGACTTGCCCCTGATCGCCGGGCTGAAGACCATGAGGCTCAGGATCTCGAACAGCACCTGCGCACCCGCATGGGCCGTATTGGTGGTCGAGTCATATTGCGGCGCCACTTCGACGACGTCGCCGCCGACGAGGTTGATGCCCTTGAGGCCGCGGATCAATTCCAGCACTTCGCGGGTCGTCAGACCGCCGACCTCAGGCGTGCCGGTACCCGGTGCGAAGGACGGATCGAGGCTGTCGATGTCGAAGGACAGATAGGTCGGGCCGTCGCCGACGATCTTCTTCGCTTTCTCGATGATCGCGGGAATGCCGAGGCCGGTCACTTCCTCGGCGTGGATGACGGTCATGCCGGACTCGTAGGAGAACTCCCAGAGATATTCGGCCGAGCCGCGAATGCCGATCTGCACCACACGGGTCGGGTCGAGCACACCGTCGAGCACCGCGTTGCGGAACGGGCCGCCATGGTGGAACTTGGTGAGGTCGTAGGCGCCGCCGGTGTCGCAATGCGCGTCGATGTGGATCATACCGACCGGGCGCTTCTTGCCGATCGCTTTGAGGATCGGGTGGGTGATCGAGTGGTCGCCGCCGACCGACAGCGGCAGCACGCCGGCATCGACGATCTGGTTGATGCGCTTCTCGATGTCCTCATGGCTGAGTTCCAACCGGTAGCGGCTCTGGAACGGCACGTCGCCGATATCGGCAACCCGCAGCTCCTGTACCGGCGTGCAGCCGAGCACGTGGTTGTAGGGGCCGATGCGTTCGATCGAGCGCAGCGCCCGCGGTCCGAAGCGCGAGCCCGGGCGGTTGGTGACGCCGAGATCCATGGGAATGCCGACGATCGCCACCTGCAGATTGCCGAAATCCGGGTTTTCGGCATCGACGGGCATGTGCGGCGCCGTCAGGAAGGTCGGGATACCGGAATAGGGCGCGAGACGCGTGCCGCTCTTGTTGAAGATCTTGTCGGCGACCTTGCGGAAAGTCGGATCGAACAGCTCGCCGCCATGGCTTTCGCCGTATTTCGCCTTCAGTTCGGCAAGCTTGTTGTCGTTCCAGGCCATCGATTCAATCCTCCGTCTTCCATAGCCTGAGGCATGCGCGCAAGGGCGCCACAGATAACTGTCCGTGGAAGGGGCCGGCTCGTCCGGCGCGTTCATGTTCCCCAGGCGTTTTCGCCTTTGTTGATGAATATTAGGCGGCAATTCCCCTAGAAAATCAATTGACATTGTTATAGCGTTTCGTGTGAGAAAAATTCACATGACAGCAACCGCCGGAACGTCTCGATTTGTCCAGCCGCCTGCCTCCTCTCAACCCCTTGCGTGCCTTCGAAGCGACAGCGCGGCGGGGCTCCGTTTCGGCAGCCGCGCGTGAACTCAACGTCACCCACGGAGCGATCAGCCACCAGATCCGCGCACTTGAACTCTCGGTGAAGGCTGCCCTGTTCGAACGCGGCGGCAAGCGGCTGAAGCTGACGCCGCAAGGCGCGTTGCTGCTGCCGGCCGTCACCCACGCCTTTGCCGAGATCGCCGCGGCGACCGCGGCGATGACGCGGCCGACGACGAGCGGCGAACTCCGCATCACCTGCGTCCCGGCGCTGCTTTCCTTCTGGCTGATCCCGCGGCTGCATCTCTTCACGGAGCACTATCCGGACGTGCGCCTGACGCTGATCGCCTCCAATGACGAGGCCTATCTGCATTCGCCCGATGTCGACGTCTGCCTGATCTATGGCGACGGCAACTGGTCGGGCGCCTGGGCCAAGCTCTGGAGCCGGCTCGAACTCTTCCCGGTGGTGAGCCCGACGCTGCTCAACATGCGGCCCTTGCGCTCAGTGCGCGACCTGCGCGACCACGTGATGCTGCACGGTGACGACGGCCGCGAATGGAACACATGGCTGGCCGCAGCCGATGCCAGCGACGTGCAGCGCGGGCGGCAGCATTTCATGAGCGACGCGCGGCTTTCGACCGAAGCGGCGCTGCACAACCAGGGCGTGGCGCTCGGCGACACCATTACCGCCGGCAGCCTGATCGCTCGCGGCGAATTGATCGCCCCCTTCGACCTGACGGTGCCTGCCAACGACGCCTTCTTCGTCGCCTGCCGCAACGAGGTTTTGGCCGCACCGATCGTGCGCATCTTCATCGACTGGATGTTCGCGACACTCGAAAGCGACCCGATGCCGGAACTGCAGACCTCGGCGCGCACGATTATTCGCAGCCGCACCTCGAAATCCGAACCGACAGATCGTAAATCGGACAAGAACGGCTTTCAGCCGGTCTCGGCGCCAAGTCGTGACCGCCGGACCGATCGTCCGCAGAAACGTAAAGCCAAGGCCTGAAGCGGGATGAGGAAAAGTGTATACGGTTTTCCGCCCGCATCCCGCTTGAAACTATCTAACGCAGGAACACCCGCCATGCCGCATTTCAACCCGCTCGTCGAAAAGCTCTCGCCGCCGCCCGTGCCTTCGGTGCTGGCCTGGGCGAAATCCTACGACGGCTCCCGTGGTCCGCTGATCGACCTGTCGCAGGCGGTGCCCGGCTATCCCGCCCACCCGGACATGTTGGCATGGCTCGGCGAAGCCGCTGCCTCCACCGCCTATACCGGTTACGGCGCGATCGAGGGTGAAGCGGAACTGCGCGACGCCTATGCCGGCCACGTCGCCGGGCTCTATGGTGCTGCGGTCACCGCCGACAACATTCACATCACCTCGGGCTGCAACCAGGCCTTCATCTGCGCGGCAATGGCGATTGCCGGTGCTGATGATACGATCCTGATGACCAACCCCTACTACTTCAACCAGGAAACGACGCTGTCGATGCTCGGCATCAACGTCGAGCTCGTGCCCTGTGACGCCGGCGCCGGCTTCCTGCCCGAGGTCGATGCGATCGCCGCAGCACTTCATCCCGGCATCCGCGCGCTCGCGCTCGTCTCGCCCAACAACCCGACCGGCGCCGTCTATCCGCCGGAGCTGCTCTCCCGTATTCACGAGGTCTGCCGTGCCAAGGGCGTCTGGCTGATCCTTGACGAAACCTATCGCGACTTCCTGCCCGATGCATCGGTCGCGCCGCATGGGCTTCTGGCGAGCGAAGGCTGGCAGGACAGCTTCATTGGCCTCTACAGCTTCTCCAAATCCTTCTGCATTCCCGGCCATCGCCTCGGCGCGATCACCGCCGGCCCCAAGGTCATCGAACAGGTGACGAAGATCATGGACAATTTGCAGATCTGCGCGCCGCGTTCGGCCCAGGCCGCCGTTGCCAAGGCCATCCCGGCGCTTGTCGAGTGGCGCCAGGCCAACCGCGCCGAGATTGCCGCACGCGCCGATGCGCTGCGCGATGTGATGAGCCGCCTGCCGAAGTGGAAGCTGCAGGCGGTCGGCGCCTATTTCGCCTATGTCCGCCACCCCTTCCCCGACATCGACTCGCAGTTCATCGCCGAGAAGCTGGCAAAGCTTGCCGGCGTCGTCTGCCTGCCGGGCGACTATTTCGGCGAGGGCCAGGAGAACTACCTGCGCTTTGCCTTTGCAAACGCCGACGCCGATACGATCCGCAAGCTCGAGGAGCGCCTGGCAAACTTTACGCCACCGGGCCTCTGATCACATCGGCCCAAGCGCGCGGCGTTACCCGCGCCGCGCGATCAGGATGCCGACAAGTACGATCGCGCCGCCGATCGCCTGCATCAGGCCGACGGGCTCGGCAAGCACGATCCAGGCGAGGATTGCCGCCACCACCGGCTGCAAGAGCAGCGTCAACGAGGAAAAAGCGGGCGGCAGATAGGCAAGCGCATAGGTGATCGCCACCTGCCCGCCGGCATGGCTGACGAAGGCAAGACCGAACAGCATCGCCCAGCCGAAGGCGGTCGGCGGCAACAGCGTCGGCTCCGACAAGAGCACGATCGGCAGCATGCAGATGGCAGCCGAGGCCGTACTCCAGACCATGATCCTGATGGTGCTGAACAGGCTGCGCAGCCGGCCGATCGCCAGGATGTATCCGGCATAGAACATCGCGGCGACAACGGCGACGCCGTCGCCCAGCAAATTGCCGTCACCAAGCGCCATCGGCCCTCCCTTGAGGGTGATGACGCCAACGACCGCCGTCACGAGCCCAATGGCAAAGATGACGCTGATGCGGGCGCGGAAAAGCAGCCAGCTGGCAAGCGTCACGAACACAG
Source organism: Ensifer adhaerens (assembly GCF_002007205.1). Taxonomy (GTDB): domain Bacteria; phylum Pseudomonadota; class Alphaproteobacteria; order Rhizobiales; family Rhizobiaceae; genus Ensifer; species Ensifer adhaerens_D. The sequence continues at coordinate 33,367 of NZ_LAZS01000003.1, read as the reverse complement.
GAGCGAGGTTTGCCAGCAGCGTGGCGTTGGCAACCGATGTTTTGGTCAGCGCATAATGCCAGGCGGCAAGATCGATCGCCAGGAACACGCCGGGCAGGATCAGAAGCGCATATTCCGAGAGCTTTTCCGGTCGCCGCCCGCCGGCGCCCTCGGGGCGGAACCAGGTCCAGGCGAGAAGCGGGATCAAGGCCAGCGCCACGCGCCAGAAGGCGGTCGCCATCGGCCCCACCTCCGACAGCCGCACGAAGATCGGCGAGCCGCCGATCGCAGCGCCGCCGATCAGAAGTGCGGCCATGGCAAGGCGATTGTGGGAGGAACCGGTGGCGGGTGCTGGGGTCACGGCAATGTCGCTATTCTGCTGGCGGGCGATCGTCGCGCCCTCGACAAGGCAGCTAACAGAAGACCGACATCGGCGACAGTCGCAATAAATCGCCCACCCGAACAATAGCGGCCGCCCTGCACAAACAGGGCGGCCGCCGATTTCTCCGTCTGACCGACGCGATAACTCAGTTGTCAGGCAGCGTCGGGAACGTGAACGGTCTTCACTTCGAGGAAGTCCTCAAGGCCGAACATGCCACCTTCACGACCGTTGCCCGACTGCTTGTAGCCGCCGAACGGGCTGCCGTAGCGGTGCGGTCCGCCATTGATATGCACCATGCCGGCGCGCAGGCGCGCGGCAACACGCTCCGCACGTTTCGGGTCACCCGTCTGTACGTAGGCGGCAAGACCGTAGTTGGTGTCGTTGGCAACAGCGATCGCTTCCTCCTCGGTATCGAAGGGGATGATCGCGAGCACCGGTCCGAAGACCTCCTCACGGGCGATGCGCATGTCGTTGTTGACGTCGGCAAAGATCGTCGGCTTGACGAAGTAACCGGTCTCGAAGCCCTCGGGCTTGCCGGCACCGCCGACGAGCAGCCGCGCACCTTCGGCAATGCCTGCCTCGATCAGCGCCTGCACGCGGCCGAACTGGATGTGGCTGACGAGCGGCCCGATATGGCCGCCTTCCTGCGTGGGGTCACCCACCTTTGCTTCACGGCCGACGCGCTTGGCGATCTCGACCACCTGGTCGTAAACGCTACGCTCGACCAGCATGCGGGTCGGCGCGTCGCAGGACTGGCCGGAATTGTTGAAGCATTCGAGCACGCTGCCGGTGACGCGGTCTTCGAGATCGGCATCGGCAAAGACGATGTTCGGCGACTTGCCGCCGAGTTCCAGCGTCACGCGCTTGACCGTCTCGGCCGCATCCTTGCTGACGGCAATGCCGGCCCGGGTCGAGCCGGTAAACGACATCATGTCGATGTCGCGGTGCTTCGAAAGAGCAGCACCGGCGTTGATGCCATCGCCATTGACGAGGTTGAAGACGCCGGCCGGGAAGCCCGCCTCATCGATCATCTCGGCATAGAGCATGGCGTTGAGCGGCGTGAATTCGCTCGGCTTCAGGATGCAGGTCGAGCCGGTCGCAAGCGCCGGCACCACTTTCAGCGCGATCTGGTTGATCGGCCAGTTCCACGGCGTGATCAGGCCGCAGACACCGATCGGCTCGCGCAGGATGACGTCACCGTTCGGCAGCCGGTCGCGGCTCTTCAGCCGCTTCAGCGCATCGATGAAGCCCTGCAGGTGACCGACGCCGACATCGGCCTGCTGTTCGCGGGTCATGGTCTTCGGCGCGCCGAGTTCCATGGTGATGGTGTCGACCATCTCGTCATAGCGACGCTTGTAGACGGCGAGCAGCTTTTCGAGCAGCGCCAGGCGTTCCTCGACGCTGGTCTGGCTATAGGTGGCAAAGGCCTTCTTGGCGGCGGCCACGGCGCGGTCGATGTCCGCGGCCGTGCCCATCGAGATCACGGCAACCGGCTTTTCCGTCGCCGGGTTGAGGACTTCGAGGTCGTTGGCAACGATGGGATCCACCCAGGCGCCGTTGATGTAGAACTTGCGTTTGTCGAGCATTCGCTCCTCCTTCCCGTCAGTTTGTCTTTTGTTTTTCCGCGAGCCAGTTGCGGATCAGCGTGCGATAACGCTCGCCCGAAAAGCTCGGAAAATGTCCGCCGTGAACGATACGTGCGGGTATCTTCAGCAGCCGTTCCATCGACGCCAGATAGTCGTCGGCATTGGAATGGTAGGTGTCCTCGATCAGCGGCCCGTCATAGAGAATGTCGCCGGAGAACAGGATGCCGGTCTTCGCCTCGAAGAGCGCGATGCCGCCCGGCGAATGGCCCGGCGTGTGGATCACCTCGAACACCCGGTCGCCGAGATCGATATGGTCGCCGTCTTCCAACAGCCGCGTCGCCGGCGCCGCCTTTACCGCATAGGTGGTGGAGAGATACGGCTCCGGTGGCAGCGCATCGAAGATCTCGTCGGCAACATAAGGATCGGCCAGCGTGTTCTTGCGCGTCGGATGGGCGAGAAGTTCCGCCTCGGCAACGTGCACGCAGCGGCAGTCGAACTCATGATGGCAGCCGATATGGTCGAAATGCGTATGGCTGGCGACGGCGTCCAAGGCCCGCTCGGTGACGAGCGGCACCCATTGCCGAAGCGACACCACACCCATGCCGCTATCGACCAGCATGTCACGATCGCGACCACGCACGTGCCAGATGTTGCAGCGGTAGAATTCCTGGATATAGGGCTCGTCAATCGCGGTGACGTCGTCGTCGAGCCGCCTGACGCGATACCAGTCCTTGGGAGCAATTCTCTGCATGGTGCTACGCTTATCCGCCTGTGGCGGGCAAGGCTACGACGTCGGCTGCGCGCACGGCAAGTGGCACGATCTCGCCTTCGCGCACGCTTGCCGATTGCGGCAGATGCGCCACCAGCGCACGGCTGTCCGTGGCGCAGGGCTGCAGATGGCAGCGATAATGCGTGCCGAAGAAGGCGCTGCCGGCGACACGTGCCTCGCCGAGCGCCACGGTCGGTCCTTCCGCCCGGTCGTCGGCACGGAAGTGCTCCGGCCGAATGGTGAGCGTGATGCGGTCGCCCGCCTTCGGCGAGGATGCGGTGAAATTGCCGGCCGGCAGCGCGAGGCTGCCGAGTGCCGTCTCGACGCGAGCGGAGTTTGCATCTGTCGCCGCGACGCGACCGGAGACGAAGTTGACCTCGCCCATGAAGCCCGCCGAAAACAGCGAGCGCGGCCGCATGTAAATCTCCGACGGGGGGCCGAAATCCTCGATCCGGCCCTGGTTCATCACCACGATGCGGTCGGCGATGGCCATCGCCTCCTCCTGGTCGTGGGTGACGTGCACGAAGGTCGTGCCGACCCGCTTCTGGATGGCCTTCAGCTCATCCTGCATCTGGCGCCGGAGCTTGAGATCGAGCGCGCCGAGCGGTTCGTCGAGCAGAAGCACGTCCGGATCGACGGCCAGCGCGCGGGCGAGTGCTACACGCTGGCGCTGGCCGCCTGAAAGCTCATGCGGCCTTTTGCCGGCCGATGCCTTCAGCCCGACGAGATCGAGGAAACCAAGCGCCTTTTCGTCGCGCTCGGCCTTGGCAAGGCCGCGCATTCTGAGCCCAAAGCCGACATTGTCGACGAGGCGCATATGCGGGAACAGCGCATAGTCCTGGAACATCGTCGTCGTCGGGCGCTTGGCCGGCGCCACATAGGTCATGTCCTGCCCGGCGATCGTCACCCGGCCGGCGCTGGGCGACTGAAAGCCGCCAAGGATCGACAAAAGCGTGGTCTTGCCGCAGCCGGACGGCCCGAGCAGCACGATGAACTCGCCGGCCCGGATATCCAGCGACACGTTATCCAGTGCCGTGAAGGCGCCGAAGATCTTGCTGACGTTTTCGATGGTGACGGAAGCGGTCATTGTTTTTTCGTCCTTCCGAACAGGGAAAGCTCGAGGAAGAGGAGTACGGCGACGGAGGCGAGGAACACCAGCGAGCCGATGGCATTGGTCTTGGGGTTGAGGCCGGAGCGCAGCATGCTCCAGATCTCGACAGGCAGCGTCACGTCGAAGCGGGACAGCAGGAAGGCGATGATGAACTCGTCCCAGCTGAAGGTGACGGAGAGGAAGAAGGCAGCGAGGATCGACGGCATCAGCATCGGCGCCGTCACCAGAGCCATCACCTTGAAGTCGTTGGCGCCAAGGTCGCGCGCCGCCCGCTCGATGTTGATGTGATGATCGCCCATCGAGGCATAGATGATGGCAAAGCAGAGCGGCAGGTTGATCACCACATGACCGATGCAGACGGTCAACAGCGACAGCGGGATATGCAGCGCATTCATCAGCGACAGGAGACCGAGCGCGATGATCAGGTAGCTGACCGTCATCGGCGCGATCAGCAGGCCGCGCTGCAACGCCGAGCCCGGCAGCTTGTAGCGCGCCAGCGCATAGGCCGCGAGGAACCCGAGCAGCACCGAGATGACCGAGGAGATGAGTGCCACGACCATCGAGTTGCCGAGTGCCGCCATCAGCTTGCGGTCGGCGAAGACCGCCTCGTACCATTGCAGCGAAAAACCGTTGAACGGCGGAACCGGAAGGCGGCCATCCTGAAACGAGAAGAGCACCAGCACGGCAACCGGCAGGAAGATGAAGGCGTAGACGAAGACGAGATAGGTCCAGGAGAGAACGCTTGCGGAGATCTGGCGCAGCATGGTCAGGCCCTCTCGATCTTCAGCCAGCGGGCGCAGGCGAGATAGGCGACGGTGACGGCCAGCATCAGCACGATCGACAGCGCCGCCGCCATCGGGAAATCCGCCCGGCGGCCGAGCTGCAGCATGATGATCTGCGGCAGAACCAGCTCGTTGTTGCCGCCAAGGATCTGCGGCGTGACATAGTCGCCGATGCAGAGCACGAAGGTGAGGAACGCGCCGGTCATGATGCCGGGCAGCGTCAGCGGCAGCACCACGTGCCAGAAGGTCTGGAAGGCATTGGCGCCGAGATCGGCGGCCGCGCGGCGGTAGTTCGGAGAAAGCTGGATCAGGTTGGAATAGATCGTCAGCGTCAGGAGCATGACGAAGAAGTGCACGAAGCCGATCACCGTCGCCGTGCGGGTACTGGCAAGCTGCAATGGCTCCGAGATCAGGCCGACGTTCATGAACAGCTGGTTGATCACGCCGTTCTTCGACAGCACCAGCAGCCAGGAATAGGAGCGCACCACGTAGGAGGTCCAGAACGGCAGGATCGCCAGGATCAGCGCCATGCGCTGGAGCCGCTTCGGCACCCGCTCGGCGATGATCCAGGCAAGCGGATAGGCGAGCAGCACCGAGATCACGGTGACGATGACGGTGATTTCCAGCGAGTTGACGAGCCCCTGGAACAGCGCGTTTTCGGAAAAGAAGCGCGCGTAGTTGTCGAGGTTCCAGACGCGGACGAGATCCCGCCCTTCCCGCTTCCAGAGGCTCATCGCCCCCATGAAGGCGAAGGGCACGACGAAGAAGGCGATGGTCCAGAGCAGCGCCGGGGCGACGAAGCCCCAGGCCTTGCGCCGGTCCGCATCTTCAAGCGCTGTCGCGGATGTCAAGGTTCCGGCGTCTGCCATGGCTATCCCGGGCTCAAGGTTTGCGGGCATGGTTTGCCCTTGCGCCGCCGCAGCGGCCCACAACGAAGGTCAGGCGGGCGCAGCGCTAGCCGCGCCCGCCCTCGTCGTTACTGCTGCAGCATTTCCGTCCAGGCGTCCTGGAACTGCTGGTCGAGTTCGGCCGACGGGATCGGATAGAGCTGCGTCTTCTTCAGGTATTCGGCCTGCTCGTTGAAGCGCAGTGCCGTCTTCTGCTGGTCGTTCATGTGCTCGCCCGCCTTGGCATTGGCCGGCATCGCCCAGTAGCAGGACGAGGTCGCAAGCCGCGCCTGGCCCTCGGGGCTTAAGATGTACTGGACGAACTTCAGCGCCAGATCCTGCTTGGTCGAATCCTTCATGACGCCGATCGACTGAGCCCAGCGCACGGCACCCTGCTCGGGAATGGTCCAGTCGAGGCTCGGCTTGTCGGCCGAGAGAACCGCGGTGATCCACTCGCCGCCGCCGACGAGGATGTCGACTTCGCCGGTCGCAAGTGCCGTTTGCGAGGAGACGACGTCGCTCACCTGCTTCGACACGGCCCGCATCGCCGCGAGCTTTTCCTTGATCGCCGGCATGTCGGCTTCGGTGAGCTCGGAGGTCTTCTTGCCGAGACCAAGCCCGACGAGGCCGATCATCGGCAGATAGTAGTCATAGAGCGCGATGCGGCCCTTGTACTTGTCCGACCAGATGACCGACAGGTCCTGCATGTCCTTCGGGTCGACCTTGGTTTTGTCGTAGGAAATCGTGTTGTAGCCGAACTTCTCGGTGACGGCGTAGGTCTTGCCGTCCTTGGTGTTGTTCGCCTCCATGCGCACTTCCGGGAAGATGTCTGCCGTCGGCAGCGCATCGGCCGGCATTTCGGCGAGCAGGTCGAGATCGATGGCCCGGTGCACATCGACGCCGTCGATGACGAGCACGTCCCAGTCGCCCGGCTGCGACTGATCGAGGATCGACAGCCCTGCCCCGGTGCCCTCATAGACCTTGACGTTGACCTTCACGTCATTGGCCTTCTCGAAGGGTTCCAGAAGCGCAGGATCGGTGTGGTCGCACCAGACGAGCGCATTGAGCTCTTCCTGGGCGAAAGCGGGTGCGGGCGCTGCGACTGTGGAAAGCGCGGCGATCGCGATTGCGGCCGTGGAGGAGAAAAAACGGCGCAGGCGCGCACCGTCACGAACTGACTGCATCATGCTGTTGCCCTCTTGTTTTGACGCTCGTTTCGGCGTCTTCAAAAAAAGATTGAATGAATTCATTTTTTAAGTCAATCTCAATTTTGAACCAATTCATAATTCGGGGAAACATCAGATGACGGGACTGCGCGCACGGCAAAAGGCCGATCGGAACCGGCGTATTCTCGATGCCGCCGCCGCGCTCTTTCGCGACGTCGGCTATGACAGCGCGCGCATCGAGGACATTGCCGAGCGCGCCGAGATCTCGGTCGGAACCTTCTACAACTACTATGAAAACAAGGGCGATATCCTGCTTGCGACCGTCTCGATGGAAGTCGAGGAAGTGCTTGCCGCGGGACGGGCGATCGTCGAAACCCCGCCCGCTTCGGTCATGGGCGCGCTCGATGCCTTGATCGGCGTCTATTACGACCACTCGCTCTATTATCTGAGCAAGGAGATGTGGCGCACCGCCATGGCGATCGCCATCCAGCAGCCGGAAAGCCCGTTCAGCAAACGCTATACCGAACTTGACGGCCGGCTCTGCGAGCAGGTCTCGACCCTGATCCTCAAGCTGAAGGGCAAGGGCGTCGTCGCGATCGACATCGATGCCGAGGCGGTCGGCGAGATGTTCTTCAACAATCTCAACACGATGTTCACCGAGTTCGCCAAGCGCGAGCCGATGACGCTTGACGATCTGAAGGCGCGGGTTTCACGCCAGAACCGGCCGCTGGCGACGCTGATCGCAGCGCGCTGACGGTCACGAAACGTACCCTCCACGAACACACCAAGGGAACCTGATGTCAGATCTCGAACAGGCGGTGCTCGCCGCTGCCGACCGCCTTGTCGATGCTTTTGCCCGGCACGACCGTGCCGCCTATTTCTCGGCCTTTTCACCCGATGCCACCTTCATCTTCCACACGCTCGACCGGCCACTGAAAAGCCGGGCGGAATACGAGGCGGAATGGTCGCTTTGGGAGGAGCGGGATGGCTTTCGCGTACGCGCCTGCCGGTCGAGTGAACGGCATGTTCAGACGGTGGGCGATGTCGCGGTCTTTACCCACCGTGTCGAGACTGACCTGGAATTCAACGGCTCGCGGGCAATGGCGGACGAGCGCGAGACGATCGTTTTCAAGCGGACGGTGTCAGGGGAATGGATGGCCGTGCACGAGCATCTGTCGCGCCACGGCTGATATCGAGAGGTCAGAAGGCGCCAAAGACGACGGCGCTCACAAAGGAAAAGGCCGCAACGATGGCAATCGCATGCGGGACCAGATGGACGAGCGACCGGCGCTGAGGTGCAGATGCATAAAGCGCGTACCGGGTCTGGATCATCGGTCTCGAAGCGTTCATCGCGTCTCTCCGTTTCTCGTTCGCGGACCGTAACCCGCTTTCCTCTGTTCTCCTATATTCTCGATTGAGTTTATAGATATTATTTTTCGCTAAATGCGTATGTCGTAAAAAATCGGTTCGGCGGGACGTCGTCGTCAATGCCGATTGCGGTCGCGGTCCTGCAGGTGTTTCGACCAGGTCTCGCTGAACCACGGGGTCAGGAGCGAGACATCGGAGGCGCGGTGAGAACCCTTGAGTGCGCTGTCAGCCTCGACGCAGGTCCAGACGGTAAAGGCTGTCAGTTCGTGCTTGCCGAAGGTCTGGATCAGCGGAATGTCGGCTGCATCGCGGCCACGGGCGACCGCTATCCGCCCGGCTCGCCGCTGGTTGTTCTTGGCGTCGAACGTATGCCAGCGGTCGCCGAGGAAGACCTCGAACCAGGCGTTGAAATCCATCGGCGCCGGATTTTCGCTTTCCGGTATGTCGGCCATGTACCCGTTCACATAGCGCGCCGGCATGTTCATGCAGCGACAGAAGGTGATCGCCAGATGGGCGTAGTCGCGGCTGACGCCGACGCGATCCTCGTGCGTCTCGAGCGCCGTGCGCATTGCCTGGGCATAGCCGTAGCTGAAGACCAGCCGCTCATGCACATAGTCGCATATCGCCTGCACCCGGTCCCAGCCGGCCGGCACGTCGCCGAAGAGCCGCCAGGCGAGCGCGCCCAGCCGGTCCGTCTCGCAATAGCGGCTGGCCGCCAGATAGGGCAGCGTTGCCGGCGGCAGGGTTTCCACCGGCACCGCATCAGCCAGCGGATCGGAGGCATCGAGCCTGCCATCGTCTTCGATGACCGCGTCGTAGGTGAGCTTGAAGTCTCCCTCAGGCACGGTCATCCGCAGGCAGCCATTGCCGTGCGGGTCGGTAATCTCTTCCATCGTCACCAAGGGAGATGGCAATGGCCCATGCTCGCGGCGAAGCCCCGGCCGTCGTTCCTTCACCACGGAAAGGTAGGTCATCATCGGTGTTGGTTGTGGACAGCGAATGCCGATTTCATAGCCAAAGCGCACGAACATCTCAGACCTCCAAGTTCGACGGGAAGCAATCCTTCCCGCCTGCCCTGCCCCGCCAAAAGCGCGGCGCCCCCTTGGTATCCGTCGTAGGGACCGCAATCGGTCCCAGTGCCAGCAAATCTGCAGACCCGCCCGTAACCGGGCGGGCCGACGTCAAGCCCGATACTAGCGCATCGGGCAGCGCGACGATATCTCGATCGTCGCCAAAACGCCGCTCGCCCCGCACGGGTTCCCTGCGACTGCGATGCTGTGCGTCCGGCCTACAGCCCGACAGCATCCTTGAACTGGTACCACCAGGAACCGATCGTCGAATATTGCGCCCGGAACATGCGCCCGCCCGGGAACGGATACCAGGGCAGCCTTTCGAAGACGTCGTAGCGGGTGCTGTCGCCATCGATCGCCTCGGCGAGCGTGCGTCCGAAGAGATGCGACCCCGTCACACCATGCCCACTGTAGCCGTGGGCGAAATAGGTATTACTGCCGATGCGCCCCATCTGCGGCACGCGGGTGAAGGAGAGAGCGAAGTTGCCGCTCCAGGCATAGTCGATCTTCACGCCTTTCAGCTCCGGGAACACCTTTTCGAGATTGGGCTTCAGCTTGGCAACGACGTCGGCCGGGTCTGTTCCGCCATAGACGGTGCCGCCGCCGAAGATCATGCGCTTGTCGGCCGAGAGCCGGAAGTAATCGAGAATGTAGCGCACGTCCTCGACGCACATGTCGCTCGGGATCAGGGAATGGGCCAATTCCTCGCCGAGCGGTGCCGTCGTGATCATCTGCGTCGAGACCGGCATGACCCGCGAGACGAGCTTCGGCACCGCGTCGCCGAGATAGGCATTGCCGCAGAGCACGACGATGCGCGCGGAAACCTCGCCGCTCTCAGTGTAGACGGTTGGCCGCGCCGCCTCGTGATCGACCCGCGTCACCGGCGACTGTTCGTAGATCGTGCCGCCTATGCTTTCGAAGGCGCGCGCCTCGCCGAGCACGAGATTGAGCGGATGCATGTGGCCGCCAGTCGTATCGAGCATGCCGCCGCAATAGGCATCCGATCTGACGAGCTTGGCGAGCGCCTCGCGGTCGAGAAGCTGGTGATCATCCATGCCATATTTGCGCCAGAGCGCCTGCTTGGCCTCCAGTTCCTTCATATGCGCCGGCGTATAGGCGGCATAGATGTTGCCGGGCTTCAGGTCACAGTCGATCTGATATTGGCTGACGAGCCGGCGGATGATCTTGCCGCCCTCCTGCACCAGCCCGCCGATGAAGCGCGCGGCATCGTCGCCATAACGGCGCTGGATCGTCGACAGGCTGGCGTTGAGGCCGTTGACGACCTGGCCACCATTGCGGCCCGAGGCACCCCAACCGACCTGCGCGCCCTCGATAACGACGACCTTGTAGCCTTTTTCGGCCAGGTGGATCGCCGTCGACAGGCCGGAATAGCCGGCACCGACGACGCAGACATCAGTTTCGACCCGGCCCTGAAGCCGGACGGGCGTGCGGATGATGTTGCGCGAAGCGGCGTAGTAGCTGGTCGGATAGCGGCCGTCACCGGCATAGGATTTCTGTTTGGTAAGCATCAGACGATTTCCAGATAGGCGCTGAATTCGTAGTCCGTGACCTGCTCGGCAAAGCCCGCGATCTCCTGGCGTTTGCAGGCGATCAGCATCGAGCGCAGCACGGGATCGAAGATTTCGGCGGCAATCGGTCCTGCCTCGAAGCTATCGACCGCCTGCCCCCATTCCGAGGGAATTTTGGGCAGTTTCTCCGCTGCATAGGCCCGACCCGAAACCGGCGCCGGCGGCTTCCACTTGTTGCGGATGCCGACCAAGGCGGCACCGAGGATCGCGGCGATGACCAGATAGGGATTGGCATCCGCACCGGCAACGCGATGCTCGATGCGGCGCGCGGCGGGATTGCCGCCGGGGATGCGGATCGCCGAGGTGCGGTTCTCGTAGCCCCAGCACACAGCCGTCGGCGCATGCGTATCCGGCCGCAGCCGGCGATACGAATTGAAATGCGGCGCAAACAGCAGCGTCGTCTCCGCCATGCCACGCAACAGGCCGGCAACAGCGTTCTTGAGGATCGACGAGCCTTCGTCGCTGCCATCGTTGAAGACGTTGTTGCCCTCCCCGTCGAGCAGGCTGAAATGGATATGCAGGCCATTGCCCGAACGGGTGCCGTAGGGCTTGGCCATGAAGGTTGCCGCGAGCCCGTGTTTGCGGGCCACACCCTTGACGATGCGCTTGAAGAAGATGGCATCGTCGGCCGCCTTCAAGGGATCGTCGGTGTGGAGCAGATTGATCTCGAACTGGCCGATGCCGTTCTCGGCGATCGCCGCATCGGCCGGCACGTTCTGCCGGGCGCATTCCTTGTAGACGTCGGAGAAGAACTCGCCGAAATCGTCGAGCTCGTCGATGGAGAGGATCGCGTCGGAATCGAGCCGCTTGCCGGTATAGGGCGAGATCGGCGGCACCGCGCTGTCGGGCTCAGGATCGATCAGATAGAACTCCAGCTCGGTCGCGACGACGGGACGAAGACCGAGCTCCTGGTATTCGCGCACGACCGCCGCCAGTGCCTGGCGCGGATCGGCCAGAAACGGCTTGCCGTCCTCGAGCTGCAGCCAGAGCGGCACCAGGGCACTCGGCCGCGAAGTCCAGTTGACCGGCAGCGCGCCGCGGCCGGTGACGCCGCAGATGCCGTCGCGGTCGCCGCTCGCAAACACCTGCTCGCTGTTGATGATGTCCTCGCCCCAGACGTCGACGCCGACGATCGAGAGCGGCATGCGGATGCCGCCGCCGAGCACCTTGCCCGCCTGTTCCACCGGCACGCGTTTGCCCCGCATGATACCGTTGAGGTCGCAGACGACAGCCTGGATGCTTTCGATCGGCCCGTTCTGCTCGAGCCATGCCTTGAATGCGCTGGGATCTTCCGCGTCGAGCGACATATCGCAAATCTCTTTTTGTGATCACATTTTCAGAAAGTTGACATAATTCAGGAATTGGAGTCAAGCGTGAGCAATGCTATCAGACGTTTGACCTAGAGCGGGACGAAGGAAAGTGTATGCGGATTCCGCGCGCGCCCTCTTCCGCGATGATCTGGCAGAAGGACTTGCGCTCTTGAAACCCCTCGTCTTACCGCCACTTGCGCGACCCGACGGCATGACCACGCATGACTACGCCTTCAACCGGCTGCGCCAGGCGATCATGGTCGGCGCCTTCCGCCCCGGCACCTCCGTCACCATCCGCGGGCTCGCCGAAGCACTGGAAAGCAGCCCGACGCCGGTGCGCGAGGCACTGCGCCAGCTCACCTCCATCGGCGCGCTGCAATTCCTCGAAAACCGCCGCATCGTCGTGCCGCACATCACGCCCGCCCGTTTCGAGGAACTGATCTCGCTGCGCATCGCGCTCGAAAGCCATGCCGCCCGCCGGGCCATCACCCATCTTTCCGAGCGCCAGATCGAGAAGATCGCGGCGATCGACGACAGCATCGAGACGGAGATCCGTGGGGGTGACAAAGTGGCGGCGCTAATTGCCAACCAGGCGTTCCACCGCATGATCTACACCGCCAACCCCGATCCAGTCGCCATGCCGCTGATCGAGAGCGTCTGGCTGCAGCTCGGCCCCATCCTCGGCATCGCCATGGAACACGTTACCGAGCTCTATGTGGTCGACCGGCATCGCGAGGCGATCGACGCGCTGAGGCGCCGGGACGAGGGTGCCGTTGCCGACGCGATCGCCGCCGATATCCGCGAAGGCATCGGTGGCTTCGACCAGCAGGCTGTCGCACGCCTTCTACGGCTGGCCGCTTGAGCAATCGTCGGCGCCATAAATTTTAGTGTGACTAAAATTCCGTATTGACAACGCTACGACGCGGCACCAAAGTCGTGCAAATACAGACGCATAGCGACGGGGAAAAGATCAGCCTCCCGGCCCTGTGCTTGTGCATTCGAGGGGGAGGAGTCCGCTTGAAGAGCCAAAGAGCGACGTCCCGGGGCAGCACCTGCGCCGGTCCCAAGCATTCCCCGTAAACACTGCTTCCTGCCGGCCCCTTCGGCCACCCAATCGTCTGCCGATGAGCGCACACATCTCTGTGCGCCAGCGGTGAGCGCATTTCATTCCTCAAACCAGAACTGGAAACATCATGTCGGAACTCACCAACAGCCGTTTTGCAGCGCTCCGCCGCAAGATGGCCGAAAGCTGTGTCGGCCTCGTCGCGCTGGCGCCGGGATCGCACATGGATTGGCTGATCGGCTATCATCCACATCCGGACGAACGCCCCTGCCTGCTTTTGATCGGCACTGAAAAGGAAGCCTTTCTGATGCCGGCGCTCAACGCCGAAGGCACGCGCGAGCACACTGACATCGCTTTCCGCAATTGGGCGGATGACGCTGGCCCGACCGAAGCGCTGGCTTCCGCCCTTGCCGATGTCGGTGCTGAAGCCCCCGGCCGCGTCGTTCTCGACGAAACCATGCGCGCCGATTTCGCGCTGCTCTTGATCGATGCGCTGCCCGCCGATACCGCGCGCGAGTTCACCCCGGCGACGCTCGGCGCGCTCCGCATGCGCAAGGACAAAAGCGAATACACGCTTCTGAAGATGAACGCCGGTATCGCCGACCGCGCCATGCAGGCAGCGTTTGCGAAGATCCGCCCCGGCATGACCGAGAAGGAACTGGCCGCCGAGATCCGCGGGCACTTCGCGTCCGAAGATGCGGCACCGGCCTTCTGGATCGTCGGCGCCGGCGGCAACGGCGCCTTCCCGCATCATTCGGCGAGCGAGCGGGTGATCGAGGAAGGCGATGCCGTCGTCATCGATATCGGCGGCCGCAAGCAGGGCTTCCCGAGCGACATTACCCGCATGGCGGTCGTCGGCCGCGCGCCCGAAGGTTACGGCCAGATCCACACCATCGTCGAAAGGGCCGTGCAAGCGGCGCTGAAAGCCGCCCGTCCCGGCGTGCTTGCCAAGGATGTCGACGCTGCCGCCCGCAAGGTGATCTCGGATGCCGGTTATGGCGAGTACTTCGTCCACCGCACCGGCCATGGCATGGGCATCGACGGCCACGAGCCGCCTTACATCACCGCGACGTCTGAAACCGTGCTGGAAGAAGGCATGGTCTTCTCGATCGAGCCCGGCATCTATCTTCCCGGCCGCTTCGGCATCCGCCTCGAAGACATCGTCATCCTGCGTGAAAACGGGCCGGAGGTTCTCTCGTCGCTTTCCCGCGACGTTCACGTCGCCAAGGCCTGATCAACCCAGGTCTGATGAATGTTGCGGCGCCCTCGGGCGCCGCAACTCTTTGGCCGGTTCGCTTGGCAGCACAGCAAGCTTATTGGGTCGGCCGCTTGCGGGGTTTCGTCGTCATGTTGCCGGCCGGACCATCCTTGCCGGGACGTTGCCTGTATCCCGGCTCCCGCTGTTCGACCGGCGGCCAGATCCAGTAGTAGCCATAGGGCTTGCGCTGGATCCCCTCATAGTACTCGCCCTTTCGAGTGCGCATCTGCGCTTCCGCGTCGCCCACGACCGCCACCAAAGCAAAGAACGCGCCGACCATGGCGACGGCAAACACAGTTCCTGATTTCAACATCTTCAAGCTCCTTGCCTCCCTGTCTACGCCTGCCCACGGAGAGGTCAACCGACGCGGGGCTTTATAAGTTCTCGCTTGACCACCTCCTTTGCCTTGATCATATTGATCAGATGTCAGACCAATTTGGCGCCGAGGGGGAGGCTGAATGACTGAACAAGCCAGAGCAGCGCTTCTGCCATTGCCGCCCGCCGACCGGGCGCAGCAGGTCATTGCCGCGCTCGCCGACTACGTCCAGCATTCAGGCCTGAAACCCGGCGACCGTCTGCCGGCAGAACGCGAACTGATGACAGCGCTTGCCGTCGGGCGCTCCACCATCCGCGAGGTCATCCGCCACTTCCAGGCGCTCGGCGTGGTCGAAGCGCGCAAGGGCAGCGGCACCTATCTCTTGCGCACGATCTCGGGCGCGACCGTCCATATGCCGCTCACCCTCGACACTGCGCACCTGCGCGACGTGCTGTTGATGACGCTCGAAGTGCGCCGCGGCATCGAGGTCGAGGCCAACATGGTCGCCGCCCGCCGGCGCACCGACGAAGACCTCGAGGTCATCGAAATCAAGCTCAACGAGATGGAGCGCGTGCACATCGCCAAGGGCACATCGGGTCCGGAGGACCTCGCCTTTCACCTGGCGATCTACGATGCCACCCATAATCCCCTGTTCCGGCAGTTGCTCGAACAGATGCGCGAGGCCTTCGAACGCTTCTGGGACCATCCTTTCGATCGCACGGATTTCGCCCGTCGTTCCTTCCCGTTCCACCGCACTCTCTTCAACGCGATCGCCGCTCAGGACCCTGACACCGCGCGCGAAGAAACGCTGAAAATCCTCGCGATCGTCGAGGAAGACATCAAGGAAATGTCCAAATGACCAACGGCCTCGATCCGTTCGACCACGCCTCGCTGATCGTCGCGCATGACGAAGGCCACGCCTTCGATGCCGTCGTGCCGCCGATCGTGCAGACCTCGCTCTTCACCTTCAAAGACTATGACGACATGGTCGCCTCCTACAAAGGCGAGCGCGTGCGGCCGATCTATACTCGCGGCCTCAACCCGACCGTGCGCATGTTCGAGGAGATGCTGGCGAAGCTGGAAGGCGGCGAGGATGCGATCGGCTTTGCCAGCGGCATGTCGGCGATCTCGTCGACCGTGCTTTCTTTTGTCGAGCCGGGCGACCGGATCGTTGCCGTCAACCATGTCTATCCCGACGCCTTCCGCCTCTTCGGCACGCATCTGAAGCGCATGAAGATCGAGGTGACCTATGTCGACGGCCGCGACGAGGAAGCGGTCGCGAAAGCGCTGCCCGGAGCCAAGCTCTTCTACATGGAAAGCCCGACGAGCTGGGTGATGGACACCCACGACGTCGCCTCCCTTGCGCGGCTTGCCAAAGACCAGGGCATCATCACCGCGATCGACAACAGCTGGGCAAGCCCGATCTTCCAGCAGCCGATCGCGCTCGGCGTCGACCTCGTCATTCATTCGGCTTCGAAGTATCTCGGCGGCCACTCGGACGTCGTCGCCGGCGTCGTCACCGGTTCCAAGGAACTGATCGGCCGCATCCGCTCGGAGGCCTACCCCTATCTCGGCGGCAAGCTTTCGCCCTTCGATGCCTGGCTGCTGATCCGCGGCCTGCGCACGCTGCCGATCCGCATGAAGTCGCACGAGCGTTCGGCGCTTGAAGTCGCACGCCGGTTGCAGGCCCACCCGCTGGTCGAAAAAGTCTGCCACCCCGGGCTCGGCAACACGCTGCCGCCCGGGCTCTCCGGCACGTCGGGCCTCTTCTCCTTCATCTTCCGCGAGGGCGTCGACGTCAGGCGCTTCGCCGATCATCTCGAACTCTTCAAGCTCGGCGTCTCCTGGGGCGGACATGAAAGCCTCATCGTGCCGGGCGAAGTCGTGCTGTCGCAGAAAGCCCGGCCCAATTCCGCGGCCGCCTTCGGCATCTCGCCGCGGTCGGTACGGCTCCATGTCGGCCTGGAGGGAACGGAGGCCCTCTGGAGCGATCTCGAAGCGGCGCTCGCCGTCGCTTCGATTGGCTGACAGGAGCGGGATTGAGATCCCGCTCTACCCACTTTGAACCAAAACCAACGAAGAAAAGAGGGAACAGAAATGAAGAAACTGATCACTGCCGCGCTTCTTGCCACCCTGATGGCTGGAAGCGCACTGGCCGATACCAAGCTGAAGCTGGTCGAGGTCATCACCAGCCCTGAGCGCACCGAGACGCTGAAGTCGATCGTCGCCAAGTTCGAAGCTGCCAACCCCGGCACGACGGTCGAGATCATCTCGCTGCCCTGGGGCGAAGCCTTCCAGAAGTTCGCCACCATGGTCTCGGCCGGCGAGTTGCCTGACGTGATGGAAATGCCCGACACCTGGCTGTCGCTCTATGCCAACAACGGCATGCTCGAAAGCCTCGAACCCTACCTCGCCAAATGGGAACACACCGGTGGCCTCACCGAGCGCGCGCTCGAACTCGGCCGCGACGTCAACGACACCGCCTATATGCTGCCCTACGGCTTCTACCTGCGCGCCATGTTCTACAACAAGAAGCTCTTGTCGGAAGCCGGCATCAACGAGCCGCCGAAGACCATGGACGACTTCGTCAAGGCGTCCGAAGCCGTCTCCAAGCTTCCGGGCAAATCCGGCTACTGCCTGCGCGGCGGACCTGGTGGACTCAACGGCTGGGTAATGTTCGGCGCGACCATGGCCGGCAGCAACACCTTCTTCAACGAGGACGGCACCTCGACCATGAACAGCGAAGGCTGGGTCAAGGGTCTGACCTGGGTGATCGACCTCTACAAAAAGGGCCTGGCGCCGAAGGACAGCGTCAACTGGGGCTTCAACGAAATCGTCGCCGGCTTCTACAGCGGCACCTGCGCCTTCCTCGACCAGGATCCGGACGCGCTGATCGCCATTGCCGAACGCATGAAGTCGGAAGACTTCGGCGTCACCACCATGCCGAAGGGCCCGAGCGGAAAGGCGTTTACCACCATCGGCTTTGCCGGCTGGTCGATGCTGTCGGCAAGCCAGAACAAGGACCTCTCCTGGAAGCTGATCGAGACGCTCGAAGGGCCGGAAGGCAACATCGAGTGGAACAAGCGTACGGGGGCGCTTCCGGTACACAAGTCCGCCGAGAAGGATCCCTTCTATGCCAGCGCTCAGTTCAAGGGCTGGTTCGACGAACTCGCCGACAAGGACGTCGTGTTGACGGTCATGCCGACCTACCTCGAGGAATTCGCCTTCTTCAAGGATTCGCTCGCCATCAAGACGACCCAGGAAGCCCTGCTCGGCGATATCACGCCGCAGCAACTCGCCGACCAGTGGGCCGACTACCTGACCAAGGCGCAGCAGAAGTTCCTCGCCAGCAAGAAGTAAGCCTTTGGCCGGTGGCGGTTCGCCGCCATCGGCCCTCATGATCTCAAGCGGAATGACGCGTGCGCGGTCTCCGCCCGTACTCCGCTCTTGCATACGAAAACGAGGTACGTCGAAGAAACCGGCGACCGCACAGGGGATATTTCGATCGATGACCTACGTCGCCCGACAAAGCGGCCTGCCTAAAAGCAGGACGCCGCTGAAGAAGCGCATCGCCGATGCCGCCGCACCCTATCTCTATAGCGCGCCGGCCCTGATCCTGATCGTCACGGTGATGCTGGTGCCGCTGGTGCTTGGCGTTTCCTATGCCTTCCGCGATATCCAGCTCCTGAACCCGTTTTCCGGTGCCTATATCGGGCTTGATCATTTCCGGGCGCTCTCCGAGGATCAGGCCTTCTACCGGGCGCTTCGCAATACCCTCTGGTGGACGGGCGCATCGGTGTTCTTCCAGTTCGTCTTCGGCCTGATCCTCGCGCTGCTGCTCGACAAGCCGTTCTACGGCCGCGGCCTCGCCCAGGCGCTCGTTTTTCTTCCGTGGGCGGTGCCGAGTTTCCTTGCCGGCCTCAACTGGGCCTGGCTGTTCAATCCGGTCGTCGGCCCTCTGCCGCATTGGCTCTTCGGCCTCGGCATCATGAGCGAGCCACACAACATCCTCTCCGACCCGCAGCTTGCCATGTGGGGACCGATCGTCGCCAATGTCTGGTGGGGCATTCCCTTCTTCGCCATCACCCTGCTTGCCGCCCTTCAGGCGATCCCCCGCGACCTCTACGAGGCCGCCAGCATCGACGGCGCCGGTCCGGTTCAGCGCTTTCTCTCGATCACGCTGCCTTTCCTCGCGCCGACCATTGCCATCACCATCCTGTTGCGCACCGTCTGGATCTCGAACTTCGCCGACCTGATCATCGTCATGACCAACGGCGGGCCGGCCGATCGCACCCAGATCGTCGCCAGCTACATCTTCACCCAGGCCTTCAAGCGGCTGGATTTCGGCTACGCCTCGGCGATCGCGCTCGTGCTTCTGGCACTGCTGCTCGCCTATTCGATGCTGATCGTCATCCTGCGGCAATGGCTCTTGAGCAAGGATTGAGACCGATGCGCGCCAAACCTCTTCTCCTCACGATCGCACACCGGCTGGCCATTCTCGCCTATATCGCCTTTGCGCTCTTCCCGCTCTACTGGCTGCTGAAGGTCGCAGTCACTCCGAACGACCTGCTCTATTCCGAAGGCATTCGAATGTGGCCGTCGCGCGCCAGCCTGGAGCATTTCGATTTCGTGCTGCGCCACAGCGCCTTTCCGGTGTTCTTCAAGAACAGCCTGATCGTTTCCGGCTCGACCGCCGTCATCGTCACTGTCCTTGCCTCGCTCTCGGGCTATGCGCTGTCGCGCTTCAATTTCCGCGGCAAGTACTGGCTGGTGGCGCTGATGCTTCTGACGCAGATGTTTCCGCTGGTGATGCTGGTGGCGCCGATCTTCAAGATCCTGTCGCCGCTCGGCCTGACCAACAGCCTGACCGGCCTCGTCATCGTCTACACCGCCTTCAACGTGCCGTTTGCCACCTTCCTGATGCAGTCCTTCTTCGACGGCATTCCGAAGGATCTGGAGGAAGCTGCGATGATCGACGGCGCGACCCAATTCGTCGCCTTCCGCCAGATCATCCTGCCGCTGACGCTGCCCGGCATTGCCGCCACCCTCGGCTTCGTCTTCACCGCCGCCTGGAGCGAGCTTCTTTTTTCGCTGATGCTGATCTCCGGCAACGACCAGGCGACCTTCCCCGTCGGGCTTCTGTCCTTCGTGTCGAAGTTCTCCGTCGACTTCGGGCAGATGATGGCCGCCGGCGTGCTCGCGCTCATCCCCGCCTGCCTCTTCTTCCTGCTCATTCAACGTTATCTCGTCCAGGGCCTCACGGCCGGCGCGGTCAAAGGCTGAGGATTGTTCTCATGGCTTCCATCGATATCGCCAATATCCAGAAATCCTACGGCATCCACCCGGTCCTGCACGATGTCGACCTGAAGATCGGCGACGGCGAATTCGTCGTGCTCGTCGGCCCCTCCGGCTGCGGCAAGTCCACGCTTCTGCGCATGATCGCCGGGCTTGAAAGCGTCACCTCGGGCGAGATCCGCATTGCCGGAAAACGCGTCAACGAACTGGCACCGAAGGACCGCGACATCGCCATGGTGTTCCAGTCCTACGCGCTCTATCCGCACATGTCGGTCGCCAAGAACATGAGCTACAGCCTGAGGCTCCGCAAAACCGCGAAGGAGAAGATCGCAAGCGTCGTCTCAAGTGCTGCCGCCAAGCTCGGCCTCGACCCGCTGCTGGAGCGCCGGCCGCGTGCGCTCTCCGGCGGTCAGCGCCAGCGCGTCGCCATGGGCCGCGCCATTGTGCGCGAGCCGAAAGCCTTTCTCTTCGACGAGCCGCTGTCGAACCTCGACGCGCGCCTGCGCGAACAGATGCGCGCCGAAATCAAGAAGCTGCACAAGGACCTCGGCGCCACCTCGATCTACGTCACCCACGACCAGATCGAGGCGATGACGCTCGCCGACCGGATCGTTGCCATGAACGGCGGCTTCGTGCAGCAGGTCGGCAGCCCGCTCGATCTCTACGACCGCCCCGCCAATCTCTTCGTTGCCGGCTTCATCGGCTCGCCCGGCATGAATTTCTTCGAGGGCACCTACCTGAACGGCACCGCCCCGCGCTTCGAGACGGAAGGCGGCGTCACCATCCCGGCTGAGCCGCATCCCGCCCTGGTCGGCGGCGCCAAGGCGACGCTCGGCATCCGCCCGGAGCATGTCGAGATCGGCGTCGATGGTCCGGATGCGCTGAACGCCAATGTCGACCTGGTCGAGCCGACGGGTTTCGGCATCATCCTGCATCTTTCCTTCGGCCGCGCCGGCTTCAAGGCCTTTACCAACGACCGAAAGTTCCTGAACGCGTCGGGCACGCTTCCGGTGCGCCTGCCGGTCGAGCGCCTGCATTTCTTCAACGCCGACGGCAATCGCGTCTGATCGCCGTCACCATCTCTGGTGAAAATTTAGGCGCGGCCGGCGACCTGCCGGCCGCGGCGGTTGACTTCCTGAGGACGAGGCGTACCGTTTCGGTGTCGCAAGTATCAACCGCCCGTGGCGCCAAATTAAGAGAAGCAAGCACCGCCAAAACGACAGATTGACGATAGCCTTCCTTGCCTGCGCCCGGCGATTTTGAGGAAGTGTCATGCGAGAACTTGTTGTTGCCCTTGCCTTTTCGACAACGATGCTCTGTCCGCTCGCGACCCTCGCGCAAGAGGGCGATGCCGCAGCCGGAGCCACCGTCTTCAAGAAATGCGCCGTCTGCCACGTGGCTGACAGCGATACCAACAAGGTTGGGCCGTCGCTCAACCATCTGTTCGGGCGAACGGCCGGCACCCATGCCGACTTCAGCTACTCCCCGGCGATGATCAATGCCGGCAAGGCTGGCCTCGTCTGGGACGAGGCCCATCTACGCGATTACCTTCAAAATCCCCGGACCAAGATCAAGGGCACCAAGATGGCCTTTGCGGGGTTGAAGGACGACACGCAGATCTCTGATCTTATCGCCTATCTGAAGCAGTATTCGCAGTAGCCTGCGAAGACTAAAGGCAACCGTCGCCCGCACGGAGGCGGCGAATTGCGACTATTCGACGTTCGTGCAATAATTGCAGGTACAGCGCCGCGCGTCTTATCGGACGCGCAAAGGTCGCTGTAGAACTTTGAATTCCTGCATGTTTTTCTTTGATCGGCTGCGATTAAAGCGAACATGCAGCAGGCTCTACGGATTGCGTATTCATGCCCACAGCCGCCAGCGGCGAGGAGGGACAGAAATGGCCGTGGTAGTTGTTCTGGTTTTGGTGGCCGTCGGGTCGGTGTTGTTCCATCTGTTGAGCCCTTGGTGGTGGACGCCGATCGCGTCCAACTGGAATTACATAGACAATACGCTGATCATTACCTTCTGGATTACCGGCGTCGTCTTCGTCGCCGTCGTGCTTTTCATGGCCTATTGCGTCCTTCGTTTTCGCCATCGCCCGGGAAACCGGGCGGCCTATGAACCGGAAAACAGGAAGCTCGAGGGGTGGCTCGCGGGTGGCACCACGCTCGGCGTCGCGGCCATGCTGACCCCCGGTCTTTTCGTCTGGCATCAGTTCGTCACCGTGCCTGACGGTGCAGCGGAAGTGGAAGTCGTCGGCCAGCAATGGTTGTGGAGTTTCCGGCTGCCCGGCGCCGACGGCAAGCTCGGAACCTCCGAGACCCGCGACATCACCCCGGAAAACTCGCTCGGTCTCAACCGCAACGACGCGGCAGCCCTCGACGACGTCGTCATCGAAGGCGGCGAGCTGCACCTGGAGGTCGGCAAGCCGGTGAAGATGCTGCTACGCTCGGTCGACGTGCTGCATGATTTCTACGTGCCGGAATTCCGCGCCAAGATGGACATGGTGCCGGGCATGGTCACCTATTTCTGGCTGACGCCGACGCGCACCGGCACGTTCGAGGTGCTTTGCGCCGAACTCTGCGGCACCGGCCATCCGCAGATGCGCGGCACGGTCATCGTCGACAATGCGGCCGACTACCAGACCTGGCTTTCGCAACAGACGACGTTCCAGCAATTGCAGGCGAAGGCAGGAACGAAGGAAACGGCGCAGGCAGGAAATGCCGCCCCGGCGCAATAGGAGGCGCCCCGACGGCCAAAGCGGGATAAGGTAAGTGTGCGCGGTTTTCCGCCTGCATCCCGCTCGTGAGCGAAAGCAATTCCATCGTTCGACGTCCGGAATTGCGTGTTTCAAGCGTTGGATCGAGATGATCCGGTGTTGGGAGGTTCTCGCAGATGGTCGATATCCGGCATGGCACGGGCGAACAGATTGGCCCCGCGGAAGTGGAGGACGTGGAGCTTTATCATCCGCATAGCTGGTGGACGCGCTATGTCTTCAGCCAGGATGCCAAGATCATCGCCGTGCAATATGCCTCGACCGCGATCGCGATCGGCATGGTCGCGCTCGTCCTCTCCTGGCTGATGCGGCTGCAGCTCGGCTTTCCCGGCGCCTTCGCCTTCATCGATGCCGAGCGCTACTACCAGTTCATCACCATGCACGGCATGATCATGGTGATCTATCTCCTGACCGCGCTGTTCCTCGGCGGCTTTGGCAACTACCTGATCCCGCTGATGCTCGGCGCGCGCGACATGGTCTTCCCCTATGCCAACATGCTGAGCTACTGGCTCTACCTGCTTGCCGTGCTGGTGCTGGTCGCAAGCTTCTTTGCCCCCGGCGGGCCGACCGGCGCCGGCTGGACGCTCTATCCACCACAGGCGGTGATGTCGGGCACGCCGGGAGGCAATGACTGGGGCATCGTGCTGATGCTGTCGTCACTCATTCTCTTCGTCATCGGCTTCACCATGGGTGGGCTCAACTATGTCGTCACCGTGCTGCAGGGCCGCACGCGCGGCATGACGCTGATGCGCATGCCGCTTACCGTCTGGGGGATCTTCACGGCCACAGTGATGGCACTGCTCGCCTTCCCCGCCCTCTTCGTCGCCTGCGTCATGATGCTGTTCGACCGTATACTCGGCACCAGCTTCTTCATGCCGGCGATCGTCGAGATGGGCGAACAGTTGCAGCATGGTGGCGGCAGCCCGATCCTGTTCCAGCACCTCTTCTGGTTCTTCGGTCATCCGGAGGTCTATATCGTCGCACTGCCCGCCTTCGGCATCGTGTCGGATCTGATCAGCACCCACGCCCGCAAGAACATCTTCGGCTACCGCATGATGGTCTGGGCGATCGTCATCATCGGCGCGCTCTCCTTCATTGTCTGGGCGCACCACATGTATGTCAGCGGCATGAACCCCTATTTCGGCTTCTTCTTCGCCACGACGACGCTGATCATCGCCGTGCCGACGGCGATCAAGGTCTATAACTGGGTGCTGACCCTCTGGCGCGGCGACATCCACCTGTCGCTGCCGATGCTGTTTGCGCTCGCCTTCATCGTCACCTTCGTCAATGGCGGGCTGACGGGCCTCTTCCTCGGCAATGTCGTCGTCGACGTGCCGCTCTCCGACACGATGTTCGTCGTCGCCCATTTCCACATGGTCATGGGCGTCGCGCCGATCCTCGTCATCTTCGGCGCGATCTACCATTGGTATCCGAAGATCACCGGCCGTATGCTCAACGAGGCGATGGGGCAGCTCCATTTCTGGGTCACCTTCGTCGGTGCCTATCTGATCTTCTTCCCGATGCACTATCTCGGGCTGATCGGCATGCCGCGCCGCTACTATGAGATGGGCGAGACCGCCTTCGTGCCGGCTTCCGCCCATACGCTCAACGAGTTCATCACCATCATGGCGCTGATCGTCGGCGCCGCCCAGATCGTCTTCCTCTTCAATCTCATCTGGAGCATCCGCCACGGCCGCGAGGCCGGCGGCAACCCCTGGCGGGCAACGACGCTCGAATGGCAGACGCCGGAGACGCCGCCGCGCCACGGCAACTGGAAGGAACTGCCGGTCGTCTATCGCTGGCCCTATGACTACAGCGTGCCCGGAGCGGCGGAAGACTTCATTCCGCAGAACCAGCCGGGCGCAACGAGCCATGCGCCGGAGGGGGCCTCATGAACGTCACGCTCGCCTTCCTGGCGGTGATTTTCGCGATCGCCGGCTGGTGGCTCAGCCGACAGCGGCTGTTCTCGAAACCGTGGCTGGAGGTCGGCCACGCCCACGACCTCCGCCCACACGACCGGCCTCCCATGGCGCCCGCGAAAATCGGTCTTGGCGTCTTTCTGGCCGTCGTCGCCGCGCTCTTTTCGCTCTTCATCAGCGCCTATTTCATGCGCATGGCCTCCACCGACTGGTGGTCGACGCCAATGCCGAAGATCCTGTGGCTTAACACCGCCATTCTCGCTCTCGGCAGCCTGCTTCTCCATGCGGCGCGGGCAACGGCCGACCAGCACCGTGACGAGGCAAGCCGCACGGCGCTGATCGCCGCCCTTGCAACCGGTCTCGCCTTCCTCGCCGGCCAGGTCTTCGCCTGGCGCGAGCTTACGGACGCCGGTTTTGTCCTCGCCGACAATCCGGCCAACAGTTTCTTCTACATGATCTCCGGCATGCATGGCCTGCACATCCTCGGTGGGCTCATCGCGCTCACGCGGGTGATCGTGAAAACGCGCGCCGGCCCGATGGGCGAAAAGGCCGTGCTGTCGATCACGCTCTGCGCCACCTACTGGCACTTCATGCTGGCCGTATGGCTGGTGCTTTTCGCGCTCTTTTCCGGCTGGGCCAACGACTTCGTCGAGCTCTGCCGGTCCCTCTTGACTTGAAGGAGCCAAGGCATGTCCGCCGAGACACATTCGCCTGTCAGAGAGCCGCTCCACCGCCCCGCGGGCCTTGCCGGTTTCGCCTCCGACTGGGCCTCCGACCAGCGGACGTTCAAGAACGTCTCCTGGGGCAAGGCGATGATGTGGATCTTCCTCTTGAGCGACACCTTCGTCTTCGGCTGCTTCCTCATCGCCTATATGTCGGCGCGCATGTCGACCGCTGTGCCGTGGCCCAATCCAAGTGAAGTCTTCGCGCTGCATATTGGCGGCTCGGACGTGCCGCTGATCCTGATCGCGATCATGACCTTCGTGCTGATCACCTCCAGCGGCACGATGGCGATGGCTGTCAATTACGGCTATCGCCACGACCGCCGGAAAACCGCGCTTCTCATGCTGATAACCGCCCTGTTCGGCGCCACCTTCGTCGGCATGCAGGCCTTCGAATGGACCAAACTGATCAGCGAGGGCGTGCGGCCCTGGGGCAACCCCTGGGGTGCTCCCCAATTCGGCTCGACCTTCTTCATGATCACCGGCTTCCACGGCACTCACGTCACGATCGGCGTCATCTTCCTGCTGATCATCGCCCGCAAGGTCTGGCGCGGCGACTTCGACACCGGCAAAGCCGGCTTCTTCACGAGCCGCAAAGGACAATACGAGATCGTCGAAATCACCGGCCTCTACTGGCATTTCGTCGACCTCGTCTGGGTCTTCATCTTCGCATTCTTCTATCTGTGGTGAGGCATGGCCATGACAGAAACGACGGTACACACCCACGCAGCACCGCAAGCCCAAACACAAGCACCGGCACAAACGCACCAGCAGCACCCGATTGGCCTCTACCTGGCCGTCTGGATCCTGCTTTTCGTGCTCAGCACCTTCTCATACCTCGTCGATTACGTCGGGCTGCAGGGCTATCTCAGATGGTCGCTGATCCTGATCTTCATGATGCTGAAGGCAGGGCTCATCGTCGCGATCTTCATGCACATGGCCTGGGAGCGGTTGGCGCTGATCTACGCGATCCTGTTGCCGCCGCTCCTGGTGCTGGTGTTCGTTGCCCTGATGGTCTCGGAATCAAACTACGTGCTCTTCAGTCGCCTGACCTTCTTCGGCGCCGCACCTTAGGACGTGGTGCCCAAGACATGCGACATACCCGCTGACTGTCGTCCTTGGACAAAGCCTAAGGTCGGACATTCTTTCCCGACGCGATGACGCATTCCGATACGGCCGCGTGCTGCCTATGCTAAAGGAAGTCGCATCGAACATCCTTTGGGCTTTTTCTCACGAAATCAGTGGCATGACCGTCTCGATAGCTCTCGTTGCGCGACCAAAAGATTGCCCGGCTCTGGTCGTGCAGTTTGATGATTATGTCGTAGACAGGCTCTAGTCGTGATGTATCACGCCTTAAAATCCGGCTTCCAATCCAACTAGGGTCGCAATCAATGGCAGAGTTTCCGCAAAAGGCGAAGGTCGTAATCATCGGGCTGGGTGGCATCGTGGGCGCCTCGATCGCGCATCACCTGATCGAGCGCGGCTGGGACGATATCGTCGGCATCGACAAGTCGGGTGTCCCGACCGATATCGGCTCGACGGCGCACGCCTCCGACTTCTGCTACACCACCAGCCACGATTACCTCTCGGTTTGGACGACGCAGTACTCCATCGATTTCTTCGAGAAGATGGGCCACTACGCCCGCATCGGCGGCCTGGAAGTTGCGCGCACCGGCGACGACGTCTGGATGGAAGAGATCAAGCGCAAGCTCTCCTCCGCCAAGGCCTTCGGCACCCGCGCCCACTATGTTTCGCCGGCCGAAATCAAGAAGATGTTTCCGCTGATCGAGGAAGATCAGGTCATGGGCGGCATGTTCGACCCGGATGCCGGCCTCGTCATCCCGCGGTCGCAGACGGTTGCCGGCAAGCTCGTCGATGCGGCCGAAAAATCCGGCAAGCTGCAGGTCTTCGGCAACACGCCGGCGAAGTCGCTGATCGTCGAGAACGGCCGCATCAAGGGTGTCGTCACCCATCGCGGCACGATCATGGCCGATCATGTCATCGTCTGCGCCGGCATCTGGGGCCGCCTCATCGCCGAAATGGTCGGAGAGGACCTGCCGGTCATGCCGGTCGACCATCCGCTCACCTTCTTCGGCCCGTACAACGAATTCGAAGGCACCGGCAAGGAGATCGGCTTCCCGCTTTTGCGTGACCAGGGCAACTCGGCCTACATGCGCGACACCGGCGACCCGAAGACCACCGAGGGCGGCCAGATCGAGTGGGGCTATTACGAGACCACGAATCCGCGCCTCTGCCATCCGCGCAACATTCTCGAAAAGCACGAGGCGCGCCTGTCGCCCTCGCAGCGCGACCTCGACATGGAGCAGATCATCGAGCCGCTCGAGCGCGCCATGGAACTGACACCGATCCTCGGCGAGCTCGGCTACAATGAAGGCCATTCCTTCAACGGCCTCTTGCAGGTCTCGGCCGCCGGCGGCCCCTCCTGCGGCGAGAGCCAGAAGGTGCGCGGCCTCTGGTACTGTGTGGCCATCTGGGTGAAGGACGGCCCCGGCTACGGCAAGTTGATCGCCGACTGGATGACGGACGGGCGCACCGAAATCGACCACGCCTCGATCGACTATTCCCGCTTCTATCCGCACCAGCTCGAGGAAAAATTCATCGAGGGCCGCTGCTTCGAGGCGGCGCAGAAGATCTATTACCCGGCCGTGCACACGCGCGAGCCCTATGCGACGGGCCGCAACGTCAAGCGCTCGCCCTTCTACGAACGCGAGAAGGAACTCGGCGGCTATTTCATGGAACTCGGCGGCTGGGAGCGCGCCCACGGCTACGCCGCCAACGAGCACTTGCTGGAGAAGTACGGCGACCGCGTTCCGGTGCGCGAGAACGAGTGGGACAGCCGCCATTTCTGGCGCGTCTCCAACGCCGAGCATCTGGCCATGAGCGAGGATTGCGGCATCGTCAACCTCTCGCATTTCCACATGGTCGACATCGAAGGCCCTGACCATGTCGAGCTTCTCGAGTGGCTCTGCGCTGCCAAGATCGGCGGTGACGGCAACATCGGCAAGGGCATCTACACCCACTTCCTCGACGACGAGGGCATGGTGCGGGCCGACTTCACCGTCTTCCGCATGGCCGACCGCTGCCGCCTCGTCAACGGCGCCGACGCCGGTCCGCGCGACTTCCAATATATGCGTCGTGTCGCCGAGGACCGCGGCCTCGACGTCACCATCACCGACGTCTCGGAAAAGTTCATCACGATCGGCATCTGGGGTCCCAACGCCCGTGAGACGCTCAAGAAGGTGGTTGCCGATCCCTCGGGTCTCGACATCGAGAACTTCGCCTTCGCCGCGATCAAGCCGATCGAGGTCGCCGGCAAAAAGGTCACCGCCTTCCGCATCTCCTATGTCGGCGAGCAGGGCTGGGAACTGCACATGAAGTACGAGGACGGTCTCGCCGTCTGGGACGCTCTGCGCTCGACCGGCGTCATGGCCTTCGGCGTCGAAACCTATGCGAACTCGCGCCGCATGGAAAAGAGCCTGCGCCTGCAGAACGCCGATCTTCTCACCCAGTACAACCTGATCGAGGCGGATCTTGCCCGCCCGAAGGTCAAGGACGTCGACTTCCGCGGTAGGGCCAAGCACCTCGAGTACAAGGCGCGTGAGCACCAGCCGGCCATGCTCTGCACGCTGGTGCTGACCGAGAACACCGACAGGAATGGCGTCAAGCGCTATCCGGTCGGCACCCTGCCGGTCATCGATCCGGAAACCGGCAAGGTTCTGGTCGACGAACTCGGCCGCCGCTCCTACACCACGTCGATCGCCTTTGGCCCGACGATCGGCAAGAACATCGCGCTTGCCTACTTGCCATGGTCCCATTGCCAGGTCGGCCGCAAGCTCAACGTCGAGTACTTCGCCGAAACCTATCCGGTCGAAGTCGTCGGTATCGGCTACAAGCCGCTCTACGACCCCGAGAACCTGAAGCCGCGCACCTGATCAGCCGGCGCACGACGTTCAAAAACGAAAGGCCCGCTCGGATCCGAGCGGGCCTTTCTTCTGATTGGAACATCAAGCGCGTGCGGTCAGGGCAGAACGTGTCCTGCCGCCGTGAAGAGACGATACCAATCCTCGCGCGACAGCGTGATGTCGGCGCCCGGCGCGATATCGGCCAAACGCTCGGGACTTGTCGTTCCAAGCACCACCTGAATGTTGGCCGGATGGCGGGCGATCCAGGCATAGGCGATCGCGGAAGCCGATACCCCGTACTTGCCCGCGAGTTCGTCCAGCACCCGGTTGAGCTCCGGGAAATTCGTCTCGTCGCCGACGAAGACACCGCCGAAGAAACCCTGCTGGAACGGCGACCAGGCCTGCAGCGTCATGCGGTTGATGCGCGAATAGACGACCACTTCCCCGTCGCGGTCGATCGATTGCTCGAGGCCTGCCATGTTGGCGGCAATGCCGAAGGCGACGGAGGGGGCATGGGCGATGCTGAGCTGGATCTGGTTGGCGACCAGCGGCTGGCGCACCGCCGTCTTCAGGAGATCGATCTGCCGCGGGGTGTGGTTCGAGACGCCGAAATTACGTACCTTGCCCGCCGCCTGCAACTTGTCGAAGGCCTGTGCCACCTCCTCCGGTTCCACCAGCGCATCCGGACGATGCAGCAAGAGAAGATCGAGATAGTCGGTCTTCAGCGCCGCCAGCGACCGCTCGACCGACTGCAGGATGTGCTCCCTGGAAAAATCGAAATAGCCGCGCCGGATCCCGCATTTACTCTGCACGACGATCTGTTCGCGCTCGGCAGGCTTCAGCCGTAGCGCATCGCCGAAGCGGCGCTCGCAGGCGTTCAGCTCGCCGCCATAGATATCCGCATGGTCGAAGACATTGATGCCCACGTCCCTCGCCTTGCCGTAAAGCCGGGCTATGGCGCCATCGCTGAGATCGGCAATCCGCATCATCCCGAGCACGGCAGAGGAAACGGAAAGGTCGGTTGGTCCCAGATTGAATCTTTTCATCGGTTCGCACCATCAACGTCGTTTCGAGGGAGGATCTTCGCACGCGGACGGGAGCGGCCGGCATTGCGAATCTTTGATCCTCAATCTCTAGCAGCCCGACCACGCTTGGCAAATGTTTAGGCGCGGTCGCTGATCGACGATGCGGCTGACGGAACTCGAGCGGACAAATGTCCAAGCATCGGGCTTCCCGTGAGCGCGTGATTTCGGAGCGGACGCCGATCGCCCGCTCCCGCGCGCGGACGGCTCAGGCCGCCGAGCGATAGCGCTCCGCCGGCAGCGACTGCGAAAAATTGGGCAGCATTGCCAGACGTGCCGCATCGAGCGCGTTCCACTGGTCGGCATCCGGCAGCGGCGGGATCGTCACGAGCTCGCGCCGGTCGTAGCCGACCAGCGCCGCATCGACCAGATCGCCGACCTCCATGACGCCGGCAAGCGTGTCGACATCGACGCCGGCATGGTCCCAGATTTCGGTGCGCGTCGCCGCGGGCAGAACCGCCTGCACATAGACGCCCCTGTCCGCGAGCTCGACATTCAGTCCCTGCGAGAGGAACAGCACGAAGGCCTTGGTCGCCCCATAGACGGTTGCACCCATCTCAGGCGCAAGCCCGACGACCGACGCGATGTTGATGATCGCCCCCTCGCCTCTCTCAGCAAAACCCGGCGCCGCCGCATGTGCAAGCCTGGTCACAGCCGTGATGTTGAGCGCGATCAGCTTCGAGATGTCCTCGTTCTGCTGCTGAAGAAAGCCGCGGGGGATAGACGTGCCAGCATTGTTGACCAGCACCCCGATGCTCCGGTCTTCGCGCAGGCGCTGTTCGACCTTGGCGAGGTCCTGCCCGTCCGTCAGATCGGCCGGCACGACATCCACGGCAACGCCGGTTTCGTTCCTGAGGCGCGCGGCGAGAGTGTCGAGCCGCTCCGTGTTGCGTGCGACCAGAACGAGATCATGGCCGCGATGCGCAAATCGCTCCGCATAGACGGCACCAATACCGGTAGAGGCACCGGTTACAAGGACTTTAGGCTTCCTGCTCATCGATCGTGCTCCTTCAGATTATTAATGATGATCGTCATGTATTTGGATATATGATGGATATCATGTATAATGTCAATCGAAATTTCAGGAGACGATGATGCGCGTGAGCCGGAAGCAGGTCGAAGAGAACAAACGGACAATTCTGGAGGCGGCCGGCCGGCTGTTTAGGGAACGCGGCTTCGAGTCCGTTACCGTCACCGATGTCATGAAGGCGGCGGGCCTCACCCATGGTGGCTTTTACGGCTACTTCACCTCCAAGGAGGATCTGATCGCACAGACGCTCGCCGCTCTGCAGGGAGAGACCGAGCCTCTGTCCGTGGACCTGTCATCCGTCGCGCGACGTTATCTTTCGCCGGAACATCGCGACGATTATGGCCACGGCTGCCCGCTTGCAGCCCTGGCGTCGGACGTGAGCCGCCAACCGGGAGCTGCACGGTCGGAAATGACCGGCGTCCTCAAGCGCCAGTTCGTCCGCTTCGGCAAGATCGCGCCGGGCTCGGATGACGAACAGAGGCGCCGCGCCGCGATCGGCAGTTCCGCCGCGATGATCGGTGCGCTCATCCTGGCAAGGATGACCGACGATCCCGATCTGTCGGCCGAGATCCTCGACGAGACACGGGCGTGGCTTACCGACCGCGACCCCAAAGGCTCCGCAAGCCACAGCCCTTCCGGGAAAAATGCCCGCGCAGAAGGCTAGGAGCGGAAAGCTGGGCCATGCCGCTGAAAATTCCACGACGACCTTGCGGTCGCGGCTGCGACAAACCGAAAGCTCAGAACGCAAGGGCAGAACCGAAGCATGGCGACGCGTTTAGGCGCATCCTCGCGCAGCCGGGATGTCCTGGCCGGTGGGAGCTGCCCCGGAGCGATTTCTCTGCGGAATGCGGGCGTTGTTGGGTGGCGGACGCACCGCGCCGAAACGGGCCGTTGGGGCGCGTTTCCTGGAGGAAACGGAAACACGGTGTACCCCGCGACCCGTCACTCGCGCCTCATCTGACCGTCGAACGGCGTTGCTCTATCGCGCGGTCACCGGCCCGTCCGCCCAGCCGAATTTCTTCGTCCAGAAACTGTTCCAATCGTTCAATGACTGTTGCGTGCGCTTGTAGATTTTCTCGGCCTCCGCCTCCGCCTTGAGGGCCTCCGCCAGCGCGGCATCGCCCTTCGCGTTGATCCGCGCCCCGCGTGCGATGTCGAGACCGATGCGCGCTTCGCTCGCGGCGTCCGCCAGGGACTGGCCGGAGCTATGGCCCTCGGCATCGGCAACATAATGCAGCTGGTCGGCCGCGATTTTCAGATCATAGCCGAGCACGATCTCGGTTTCGGCAAAACGGCTGCGGTTGCCGCGCACCGTCGCTGTCAGCGCGAGAGCAATGGCCTCTTCATGCTTGAGATCGGGATCGTTTAGCAGTTCCGCTTCGACCCGGCCCGCGAAAATCTCGCCCTGCTGGGTGAGGATTTCCTTCAGCGTCGCCCTGACATTGGGATCGCTGGCTTTGAAGCGATCGGAATTCACCATTTCCAGCGCCTGGCCGATAAAGGCGTCGGACCTTGCCGTGTGCTCCAGCATGCTGGTGCTGACCGCACCGAGCGCTTGCTTGGTCGCCTTGCCAGGCTCGGCGGAAACGCCGTTCGCGACCTGGAGGATGCCGCTCGCGCTGTCGGTGGACCCCGCTTTTTCCTCAGGCTCAGCGGTCCGCCTGAGGATCTCCAGGGCAACGTTTGACGTCGGCGATATCGTGGTCACCCGTGTTGTCTCCGCGGCAATGGCTGCGCTTTCTGCACCTGCCTGCCGAATTGGTGCGAACAGCCTCATGCTATTGCGGGAATCAAGGATGAAAGCAACTATCGATTGTATATGTTAATAAACGGGTAACACCGCGCGACGGCGCAAGTCGCACGCCCGCCGCTCCTTCTCCCAGGGGCAGCGGCGCCGGCCAACACGGTCTAATTTTAAGCCGGCGTCTGCGGAGCAACTTACTGCTGCGGTGGCGA
The DNA here is from genome assembly GCF_002007205.1 of Ensifer adhaerens. Classification (GTDB taxonomy): domain Bacteria; phylum Pseudomonadota; class Alphaproteobacteria; order Rhizobiales; family Rhizobiaceae; genus Ensifer; species Ensifer adhaerens_D. Next base: position 28 of record NZ_LAZS01000003.1, on the reverse strand, counting down.
TGTGGGGGATGCGCGCGCGACCAACGTG
>NZ_LAZS01000022.1 GCF_002007205.1 Ensifer adhaerens | reverse complement strand
ATGCCGAGGATGGCGATCTTGCCGCCATTGTTCATCTTGTCGATCATGTCGCGGAAGGCGGGGGCCGCTCCCGACATTTCCAGCCCGACGTCGAAGCCCTCGGTCATGCCGATCGCCTTCATCACGTCGGTCAGGTTCTCCTTCGAGGCGTCGACGACGTGGTCGATGCCGACGCTCTTGGCGAGCGCGAGGCGCGTCGGGTTGATGTCGGTGATCACCACCTTGCGCGCGCCAGAGCGCTTGGCGACCAGCGCCCCCATGATGCCGATCGGACCGGCGCCGGTCACGAGCACGTCCTCGCCGACGAGATCGAAGGAAAGCGCGGTGTGCACGGCGTTGCCGAACGGATCAAAGATCGCCGCGATCTCGTCGGGCACATCGGCCGGGATCGGCACGACGTTATATTCCGGCAGGCAAACGAATTCACCGAACGAGCCCGGCCGGTTGACGCCGACGCCGAGCGTGTTGCGGCAGAGATGGCCGCGGCCGGCCCGGCAGTTGCGGCACTTGCCGCAGACGATATGCCCCTCGCCCGAGACGCGTTCGCCGACATGGTACTTGGTGACCGCCGAGCCGACCTCGGCGATCTCACCCATGAACTCATGGCCGACCACCATCGGCACCGGAATGGTTTTTTGCGCCCACTGGTCCCAGTTCCAGATGTGCACGTCGGTGCCGCAAATCGCCGACTTCTTCACCTTGATCAAAACGTCGTTCGGACCGATCTCCGGCACCGGCACCCGCTCCATCCACAGGCCAACTTCCGGCTTCGATTTCACCAGCGCCTTCATCATGTTCGTCATCTGACTGTCTCCAAAATCATCTCGCCCGCTTGGGCATGCCCCTCATCCGGCTGCCGCCACCTTCTCCCCGCCTGCGGGGAGAAGGTATATGCCGCACCCTTGCGCCCATCTCCGAGCATCCGCCGGGCACGTCCCCTCTCCCCGCCTGCGGGGAGAGGGTTAGGGTGAGGGGCAACTCGCCGTCTCCCTCAGATCACGCCAAGCTCGCGGCCGACCTCTTCGAAGGCGGCGATCG
>NZ_LAZS01000021.1 GCF_002007205.1 Ensifer adhaerens | reverse complement strand
GTCAGTTCCGGACGGTCGGACGACGACAGCGCGTCGGCGACGAACGAGGAAACACCCGGGTTGGCGGCAGCCGAAACGCTTTCAACCGCGGCCGAACCGCCTTCGGCGGCGGAGGCGAAGGAAGCGGTGCGCACGGTGATGACGCGCTTGGCTTCGGTCGTCTGCACGGTCTGGATGGCGTTGCCGGCATAGATCGGGCGCTTGAAGGTGTCGGCAGAGACAACTTCGATGATTTCCGAAACCTGGCTGACGTCGAGCAGGGCTGCGACGCGCGGCATGACGTTCTTGCCGACCGAGGTCGCGGCCCCGACGATCGTGTCGTAGTTGCCGGCGAGCGAGACGATGAGGGCCGCCAGCGGCTCGGCGAGGTTGTTGGCAAGCGAGGCGTCGTCGGCAACGAGCACCTTGGAGACCCCTGCAAGCTTGGCGGCCTGTTCGGCGGCCGCCTTGGCGCCGGCACCGGCGACGAGGATGTGCACATCGGCTCCAGTCCCACTGGCGATCTTGGCGGCCGCGCTCAGAGCCTTGGCGGTCTGGTCGGAAAGGTGGTTGCTGTCGTGGTCAGCCAGAAGAAGAATGGCCATCGTTTTGTTCTCCCTTTCCCTGAACTTAAAGCACGCCGGCTTCGGTCTTGAGCTTTTCGACGAGCTCGGCGACCGACTTGACCTTGATGCCGGCCTTGCGGCCCGACGGCTCCTCGGTCTTCAGCACCTTGAGGCGGGCCGACGTGTCGACGCCGAAATCGGCCGGCGACTTCTTGTCGAGCGGCTTCTTCTTCGCCTTCATGATGTTCGGAAGCGACGCGTAGCGCGGCTCGTTCAGGCGCAGGTCGGTGGTGACCACCGCCGGCAGCTTGATGTCGATCGTCTGCAGACCGCCGTCGACTTCGCGGGTCACGGTCGCCTTGCCGTCACCGATCTCGACCTTGGAGGCAAAGGTCCCTTGCGCCCAGCCGAGCAGCGCCGACAGCATCTGGCCGGTCTGGTTGCTGTCATCATCGATCGCCTGCTTGCCGACGATGATCAGGCCCGGCTGTTCGGCGTCGGC
>NZ_LAZS01000020.1 GCF_002007205.1 Ensifer adhaerens | reverse complement strand
ATGGCAAAGAGCAAATTTGAGCGCAACAAGCCGCACGTTAACATTGGCACGATTGGCCACGTTGACCATGGCAAGACGTCGCTGACCGCAGCGATCACGAAGTACTTCGGCGAGTTCAAGGCGTATGACCAGATCGACGCCGCTCCGGAAGAAAAGGCCCGTGGTATCACCATTTCGACGGCCCACGTTGAGTACGAGACGCCGAACCGTCACTACGCTCACGTCGACTGCCCCGGCCACGCCGACTACGTCAAGAACATGATCACCGGTGCAGCGCAGATGGACGGCGCGATCCTGGTTTGCTCGGCTGCTGACGGCCCGATGCCGCAGACCCGCGAGCACATCCTGCTCGCCCGCCAGGTTGGCGTTCCGGCAATCGTCGTGTTCCTCAACAAGGTCGACCAGGTTGACGACGCCGAGCTTCTCGAGCTCGTCGAGCTGGAAGTTCGCGAACTTCTGTCGTCCTACGAATTCCCGGGCGACGACATTCCGATCATCAAGGGCTCGGCGCTTGCTGCTCTTGAAGATTCGGACAAGAAGATCGGCGAAGACGCGATCCGCGAGCTGATGGCAGCTGTTGACGCCTACATCCCGACGCCGGAGCGTCCGATCGACCAGCCGTTCCTGATGCCGATCGAAGACGTGTTCTCGATCTCGGGCCGTGGTACGGTTGTGACCGGTCGCGTTGAGCGCGGCATCGTCAAGGTCGGCGAAGAAGTTGAAATCGTCGGCATCCGCGACACGTCGAAGACGACGGTTACGGGCGTTGAAATGTTCCGCAAGCTGCTCGACCAGGGCCAGGCCGGCGACAACATCGGCGCGCTGATCCGTGGTGTTAACCGTGACGGCGTCGAGCGTGGCCAGATCCTGTGCAAGCCGGGTTCGGTCAAGCCGCACAAGAAGTTCATGGCTGAAGCCTACATCCTGACGAAGGAAGAAGGCGGCCGTCATACGCCGTTCTTCACCAACTACCGTCCGCAGTTCTACTTCCGCACGACGGACGTGACGGGCATCGTGACGCTGCCGGAAGGCACGGAAATGGTCATGCCGGGCGACAACGTCACCGTTGCCGTCGAGCTGATCGTTCCGATCGCGATGGAAGAAAAGCTGCGCTTCGCGATCCGCGAAGGCGGCCGTACCGTCGGCGCAGGCATCGTTGCCTCGATCGTCGAGTAATC
>NZ_LAZS01000002.1 GCF_002007205.1 Ensifer adhaerens | reverse complement strand
CGTTCTGAATCGACGAGAACTCACACCCATTTTCAATCGACCCGGACCTAAATCCGAACCGAGAAAACTGGTGTTGTCTCTTGTTAAAACGTGACCGCCAAAGTCTCTTTCTGAAAGAACTCCTTAGAGTTCCTCACGAGCTCCGCCGCCCACGTTTCTCTTTCTCTATATTCAATTGTCAAAAAACCGACGAACTCACCGTCCGTCAAACCGTTTCCACAAAGCCCAGAACTCTCGTCCCGGACCCCTCAAATCAGCCTCAGCCAACCCAGGAAACTCTAGAGCGAAGGTCGTCGTCGCCAGCAGCGCCGCCGCCCTCGTCAGTGATCGGGCTTATAGACCCCACACATCCGACACGTCAACAGCCAATTTGGAAAAAAAATGACAGTTTTCTGACAAAGCCCGGAAACCCAGGGCTTTGCGCCCCCAAAAAAGTTTTGCCCCCTCTCCTGGACCTGTGGAGACACATTTTGGCCCTCACTTTTTCACAATCGGCCGATCTAAGCGAAAGCGAACGATGCTTCGCGAGTGTCCTCGCGCGGGAGAGCGTGCCCAGGCGGGTATAATCTTATACTTCGCCCCCTCCCCCGTGATTTGACTCCGTTGCCTGAAAGATGCACATCTTCGCGCAACGTATCGCAGGCAAGAATACGGTTAGAGAAATCGGGGACACTCAGTTCGGCATGATCACCGACAAGAACATGGCCAGGTCGCTTGGCGATCAGCCACCGATCCTTGCGCATGGCCGCCGCGCGCCCGACAGGCGCGAGATCTCTTTGCGCTGGCTATCGGGCACCTTCCTTACAGGGATCACCTCGAGCCTCTTGATGGGTGTCGCGCTCTTTGCAGCGCTTGACGGACGCCAGCAACTCGCAATCCCGGCCGAAGCCTACGCCGCACTCGATGCGGGCGCAAACGGCGACGAGCAAGCGGTCGCCGTTCGCGGCGGTCGCATTCTGTCGCCGAAGCTCGTCGCCAAGCCGGCCGACAAGACGGTCATGGAAGTCTCGACAATGACCCATGACGGCGAGAAGGAAGTGGTGCGCAAGCAGCCCTTCGTTCACGTCAAGATGGCGCTGGCCGCCAATCATCAGGCCTCGGAAAGCTATCCGGACTTCGATCCTCTGGCGATCTTCTCGACCGAAGAGGCCGACGAAGAGTCCCCCGTCTCGCGAACCGGCACGCTTTACGGCTCGAATGTCGATTCCGAGGTGGCGCTGAAAACCGTCGACTTCCCGCTGCGCGGCGGCCCCACCTTCGACAGTTCGATGTCGCTCGATGAGGTCGAGGAAAACGTCCGCACCAACGGCTCCGTCCTGACGGAGGGCAGCACCCAGGTCGCCTCGCTCTATTATGTCGATCCGCAGCGCTTCGCCTCGGAGAACGACGGGCTCGACCTTCTCCAGGGCCTGACCGCCCGCATCGTCGAGCAGAACAAGAGCGACGCCGCTTACGAGACGATCGACGAGGAAACCACCGAATACGCCGACGACATCATTCCGGTGCGGCGCCAGACCGACATCGCGGTCGTCATGAGCAGTGCCGGCTATACCAAGGCTCAGGCCGAGGACGCCGCCAGCTACCTCGGCCAGGCGCTCGGCGCCAGCGAACTTTCCGAAGGCGATGTCCTGCGCATCGGCATCATTCAGAACGGCGAGACGCAAAAGGGACAGGACGCACGCATCGTGCGGGCCACGATCTATTCGCGCAACCGGCATGTGCTGACGATGGCGGTCGACGACAAGGGCCGTTTCGTGCCCGGCGCCGAGCCACCGAGGCTCGACGCGGTTGCCACCGCCTTCGACGACAACGGCGCGCCGGTCATGACCAGCAGCCACGATCTGCCGCGGGTCTATGACGGTATCTACCGGGCTGCACTTTCCTATGGCATGAGCGCCGACATGGTCGGCCTCGTCGTCAAGCTGCTCGCCAGCAATGTCGATTTCCAGGCCCAGTTGAAACCGACGGATTCGCTGGAAGCCTTCTTCTCCGTGACCGACGAACGCGGCATGGCGACGGAAGATTCCGAGTTGCTCTATGTTCGTGCCAAGTTCGGCGATGCCGTTACCGCGTTTTACCGGTTCCAGGATCCGAGCGACAACACGATCGACTATTTCGACCAGGACGGCAAAAGCATCCGCCAGTTCCTGTTGCGCAACCCCGTACCGAACGGCCACTTCCGCTCGGGCTTCGGCATGCGCCGCCACCCGATCCTCGGTTTCTCGCGCATGCACACCGGCGTCGACTGGGCTGCCCCTCGCGGCACGCCGATCATCGCCGCCGGCGGCGGCGTCGTGGAAAAGGCCGGCTGGGACTCCGGCGGCTATGGCAATCAGACGTTGATCCGCCATGCCAACGGCTACGTATCCTCCTACAACCACCAGAGCGCCATCGCCAAGAACGTCAAGGTCGGCAACAAGGTCGTCCAAGGCCAGGTGATCGGTTGGGTCGGCACGACGGGCCTTTCGACCGGACCGCACCTGCACTACGAGCTGATCGTCAACGGCAACAAGGTCGACCCCTTGCGCATCCGCCTGCCCGGCGGCAAGTCGCTTTCCGGCGACGCGCTGGCGAAGTTCGAGAAGGAACGCGACCGCATCGACGAACTGCTCGACAAGGACGGCACCGGCGCAGAAGTCGCGAGCAATTAAGCGCTCCCCTCCCCTTCTCGAAAATCTGCACAAACAGAAAGGCCGCCCCGAAGGGCGGCCTCTTGATTTGTGCTATTCCCGACTTAGGCGGCTTCCTTGTCCGGCGCCGCCCCGCGCTTGAAGTTGAGGCGATCGGAGCCCGAGAGCACCTTGACGGTCGCCCCATCCGGGAACTCGCCCTGCAGGATCTTCTCGGCAAGCGGATCCTGAACGTACTTCTGGATCGCCCGCTTCAGCGGACGCGCGCCATAGGCCGGGTCGTAGCCCTTGTCGGCCAGGAATGCGCGGGCATCGTCCTCGAGTTCCAGCGTGATCTTGCGCTCGGCAAGCAGCTTGCGCAGCCTTTCGAGCTGGATGTCGACGATCGCGCCCATCTCCGAGCGGCGCAGCCGGTGGAACAGGATGATCTCGTCCACGCGGTTCAGGAACTCGGGCCGGAAGGCAGACTTGACAACCTCCATCACCTGGTCGCGAACCGCATCGCTGTCCTCGTTCTCGCCGAGGCCGATCAGATATTCGGCCCCAAGGTTCGAGGTCATGATGATCATCGTGTTCTTGAAGTCGACGGTGCGGCCCTGACCATCGGTCAGGCGGCCGTCGTCGAGCACCTGCAGGAGCACGTTGAAGACATCCGGATGCGCCTTCTCGATCTCGTCAAACAGCACGACCTGGTAGGGCCGCCGGCGGACGGACTCGGTCAGCGCACCGCCTTCCTCGTAACCGACATAGCCGGGAGGCGCGCCGATCAGCCGGGCAACGGAGTGCTTCTCCATGTATTCCGACATGTCGACACGCATCAGCGCGGTCTCGTCGTCGAAGAGGAAGCGGGCCAGCGCCTTGGTAAGCTCCGTCTTGCCGACGCCGGTCGGGCCCAAGAAGATGAACGAGCCGATCGGCCGGTTCGGATCCTGAAGGCCGGCGCGCGAACGCCGGACGGCACGGGATACCGCCTGCACGGCGTCGCCCTGTCCGACCACCCACTTCGCAAGCTCGTCTTCCATCCGCAGCAGCTTGTCGCGTTCGCCTTCCAGCATCTTGTCAACCGGAATGCCGGTCCAGCGCGAAACCACGTGCGCGATGTTGTCGGGGGTCACGACCTCCTGCACCATCGGGTTGGCGTTGGCGTTTTCCTGGCTTTCGGCATCCGAGAGCTCCTTTTCGAGCTTCGGAATGACCCCGTAGGTCAATTCGCCGGCGCGCTGGAACTCACCCTTGCGCTGGACGATCGCCAGTTCGTTGCGGGCTTCGTCGAGCTGCTTCTTGAGGTCGGCGGCACGTCCGAGCTTTTGCTTCTCCGCCTGCCAGCGAGCCGTCAGCGCCGACGCCTGCTCTTCAAGGGATGCAAGGTCGAACTCGAGCTTTTCCAGCCGATCCTTCGACGAGACGTCCGTTTCCTTCTTCAGCGCCTCGCGCTCGATCTTCAGCTGAATGATGCGTCGATCGAGTTCATCGAGCTCCTCGGGTTTCGAATCCACCTGCATGCGCAGCCGCGAAGCCGCTTCGTCCATCAGGTCGATCGCCTTGTCCGGCAGGAACCGGTCGGTGATGTAGCGGTTCGAAAGGGTCGCGGCGGCGACCAGTGCCGAGTCCGAAATGCGGACCTTGTGGTGCTGCTCGTACTTCTCCTTCAGACCGCGCAGGATGGAGATCGTGTCTTCGACCGTCGGCTCCTCGACCATGACCGGCTGGAACCGGCGGGCAAGGGCCGCGTCCTTTTCGACATGCTTGCGGTATTCGTCGAGCGTGGTCGCGCCGACGCAATGCAGCTCGCCGCGCGCAAGCGCCGGCTTCAGCAAGTTGGAGGCGTCCATGGCGCCATCGGCCTTGCCGGCCCCGACCAGCGTGTGCATCTCGTCGATGAACAGGATGATCTCGCCGTTTTCGGCCTGCACCTCGTTGAGCACGGCTTTCAGCCGCTCCTCGAACTCGCCGCGGAACTTCGCACCGGCGATCAGCGCGCCCAGATCGAGCGCCATCAGCCGCTTGTCCTTGAGGCTTTCCGGCACGTCGCCATTGACGATGCGCAGCGCCAGACCTTCGGCGATCGCGGTCTTGCCGACGCCGGGCTCACCGATCAAAACAGGATTGTTCTTGGTACGGCGTGACAGCACCTGGATGGTGCGGCGGATCTCGTCGTCGCGGCCGATCACCGGGTCGAGCTTGCCCTCGCGCGCATCGGCCGTCAGGTCGCGCGCGTATTTCTTCAGGCTGTCGAAACCCTGTTCGGCATTGGCGCTGTCGGCGGTGCGGCCCTTGCGGATGTCGTTGATCACCTGATTGAGCTTGGTCGGCGTCACGCCGGCCTTCTTCAGCACGGCAGCCGTGGCAGCCGAGCTTTCGATCGCCAGCGCCAGCAACAGGCGCTCGACGGTGACGAAGCTGTCGCCGGCCTTCTTGGCTGCGTCTTCGGCGCTCGAAAACACCCGCGCAAGCGGCTGCGACAGATAGACGGAACCGTTGCCGCCGGAAACCTTGGGAAGCTTTGCAAGCGCTGCGTCATTGCCGGCGCGCGCTTCGCGGGCATCACCACCGGCCCGCTCGATCAGCGAGGCGGCCATGCCTTGGTCGTCATCGAGCAGTACCTTCAGCACATGCTCCGGCGTGAACTGCTGGTGTCCTTGCGCCAGCGCATAGGTCTGCGCCGACTGCAGAAAACCGCGCACGCGCTCGGAATATTTTTCGATGTTCATACTCTACCTCCATAGCCCGGCAGGCCCATCATGGCACCCGTCGGTGTTTCAGGATCAGGCTCCCGCATTCGGCAAGCCTGTCAGTGTGGCGCGATCCCCGCTTTGCGTCGGATCAACGCGTCCGAAGCGAATATGGGGCAGCGATTTTGGAAATTAAAGAGCCTCCCGACGCTCCTGAGACGGAAATCTGCAACCGCGAGGCGGCCGCGCACCGAAAGGGTAACGCGGCCGCGGGATCGTCTATGCCGCGGGCGTTCGCTCGGCGAAGGACGCGCCGAATTCCTTCATCCGCTGCACATAGTAGGCCGGCTCGATCAGGACCTCCGGCAGATAGAGGCCCGGCGTCGGGGCGGCCCCTCCTTCAAGGCCGAGCATGCGCTCGACCGCAAGGGCGACGCCAAGCGCCGTCAGTGGGGCCTGGCCCTGAGGGTGCACGATCTCATAGCGACGGTCGACCAGTTCGCCGTGTTTGTCGCGGCCTTTGATATCGATGGCGATCTCCGTCGAGAACGGCTCGCCACGCCGCCTGCTCGCGGACACGCTATAGGCTAGATCCAGCCGGATATCGCTGGCGTTGGTGCGCGCCGAGAGCGCCATGACGTCGAAGGGCGAATACGCGGCCGCATCGAGTTCGACGCCGTCGACACTGACGTAACGCGCCTTGGAATCCTCGCCGCCCGCCCAGTGAAACCTGCCATCCCTGACCGTCAGTGCCGCCGGCGCAAGGCCGGTGATGCGGTTGTAATCCGCAAGTGCTGCCGGCCCACCCATGTCCTCTTCGTCGAGCAAGACGCCGATGCGGATCGTGTCGATCGCCTCATAGGCTTTCGCAAAGTCGAGGATTGGGAAGATGGCGGCGCCGGCGAGCCAGTGGCTGGCGAGCAGGATCGGCGCACTGTCCGGCGCGTGGATATACTGCGCCATCTCCGGACCGACCTCGAAGGTGCCGCTCGATAGGCTGATATAGGGAATGCCGTGGCGCTGGGCGTAACGCATCGAACTCAGCTTTTCGTCTTTCAGGAAGATGACGACGGCGCTGAAGCTGGGCGCATCGCCAAGGCCGAGATCCGGGCGACTGAGGTCGACGCTGACCCCGACCGCGCCGCCAACCTCACGTGCGACCGCTTCGGCCCTGCCAAGATCGCGGCCACCGATCGCGATCGGCAACGTCGGGTGCAGACGACGAATGATCCTTGCGGCCTGCGACCCGACGACACCGGAACCGCCGACAATCAAAACGGGCAGAAACTTGCTCGACATCTTCCTATCTCCTAAACGAGAGGTGTTCGGCATCTACCGAACCTACCATTAGTAACTTACTATTGGTAAATAAGATGCCGAACACTACTTTCAAGAGGCATGAGCCGACGCGGAAAGAGGATTGCGATCGATGAGCCCGACGAAAGGCCGAAAGCTTGCGAAGCCCGAGCGGCGCGCCCAGTTGCTCGATGCGGCCAAGGAGATCCTGCGCGAATGTGGCGCCGACGCCCTGACGCTCGGCCATCTCGCCGAACGCGCCGGCGTCAGCAAGCCGATCGCCTACGAGCATTTCGGCACGCGCGAAGGGTTGCTGATCGCGCTCTCCCAGGAAATCGAGGACCGTCACACGGAAAAGCTGAGGGGCGCGCTAAGCGGCGCCTCGAAGCAGCTCGATGCGATCGCTGGCATCATTAGCTCGGTCTACATCGACTGTGCGGTCGAAAGCGGGGAGGAATGGCAGGCAATCTCCGGCGCACTGCGCGGCAATGCGGACATGATCGCCACACAGCAACAGCAGGCCGACGACTACGTCGCCATGATCAAGGAAGCGCTCTCCCCTTTCTCGGACGTTCCTGAAGACGATCTGCGACTGCGCTGCACCGGCATCGCCGGCGCAGCCGAGGCAATCGGCCGTGAACTGATCCGCGGTCGGACGAACGAGACGGCGGCCAGCAGCAACCTTACTGCGCTCATCATCGACAGTGCCAAAAGCTGACCGCGCTACTGCATGTTTTCTTTAATCGTAGCCGATCAACGGGCCAAAACATGCAGAAAATCAGAAGTCTACAGCGACCTTTGCGCGCCTGATAAGACGCGCGGCGCTGCAAGGGCGGATCAACGGCGATCGGACAAAGAAAAACCCGGCCACAGGGGCCGGGTTTTTGATGCCCGCATGAAACGGGTCAATTGTGATTTCGCTTACTCGGAAGCGGCAAGAGCCGGTGCTTCCGATGCGTCGTCGCCCGATGGCTGAGCCTCGTCGCCAGCACCTTCCGCGCTGCGGCGCGGACGGCGCGGACGCGGCGTGTTGCGGCGGCGCGAAGCGGCGCGACCGGAGGCGGCCGGTGCTTCTTCTTCCATCGCGACTTCGGCCGGCGTGCCTTCGATCACCGGCTGCGGGCCCGTGCCGTCGATGACGACAGGCTGCGGCTCGGGAGCAGCGGTCGCAGCAGCGGCGGCAACCGGGGTCGGCATGTCGTCGGCGTAGCCCTGATCCAGATCGTCCTGATCCTGGTCGGCGGCGTCGTGGCCGCGGAAATCCTGGCGATCGTCCCGCTGGAACCGATCCTGCATCTGCGCCTGCGCGGCAGCAATGATGCGGTTGTAGTGTTCGGCGTGCTGCAGGTAGTTTTCGGCCATGACCCGGTCGCCGGAGCTCTGGGCATCGCGCGCAAGTGCAGAGTACTTCTCGGCGATGTGCTGGGCAGTACCGCGAATCTTCACATCCGGACCGGAGCTGTCATAGGTCCGCGTCAGCGGATTCGAGCCCTTGCGGTTGTGATTGTTGTTGTTTCCATTGTTGTTATTGTTGTTGTTGTTGTTATTCCGCCCGCGGCCGCGCTTGTTTTGCTGTCCTGGCCTCATAGTACATTCACCCGAATTCTCTTGATAATGATGATCATGTGGTTTCGTCTTCCGGCCGGATCCGCCCGACAGAGCACGCACCGTTGCGCTCGCACAATGGCGGCTTCGGCGCCGACTGACGTCAAATTCACAGGTACCCGCACAAGGCACGTGTTGAACCCTAGCAACTCTTTCTTGAGAGCAATCCCCGTGGCCAGGTCATACCGGAACGAATCTTAGGTCCATGACCTTCTGCCCAGTGCGCGGGCAAACTAGCCCGCTTCCTCTGGGATTCCAAGCCCTTTCTTTGCCTCTGCAAGAAAGAAGATGCGCCAGTGCAGCATTTTTTCAACGGTTTGTGTCGCGTTCGAAGATCAGGACGCGGTCATTGCCGCCGAGATCCTTCGCCTCTTCACGCAGACGGAATCTTTCGGCGTAAAACAACGCCGTCACCGCCTCTTTCTGGTCGAAACCGATTTCCAAGCCTATCACGCCGTTTGTCTCAAGATGATGACCAGCTTGAGAAGCGATGGCGCGATAGGCCTCCAGCCCGTCTACTCCGCCATCAAGCGCTGCGGCCGGGTCGTGAAGTCTCACCTCCGGCTCAAGCTCTTCGACAACACTGGACCGGATATACGGCGGATTTGAGACGATGACGTCGTAGCGGCCGTCCACCTTTTCGTACCAGTTGCTGAGAAGGGGCCGAAAGCGATCCGCAAGCCCAAGAGCAGCGGCATTTGCCGTCGCCGTTGCCAGCGCGTCCCGGGATATATCGGTAGCCGTGCCCCGCGCTTCAAGAACCTGAGACAGAAGGGCGAGACATATGGCACCCGTGCCGGTGCCGAGATCGATGATCTCGCAGCTTCCCTTTCGGCCGACCACCTCCCGCAGATAGGGGATCATCCGATCGACCAGGGTCTCGGTGTCCGGGCGCGGCTCCAGCGTTTCCTTCGACAGCTTCAGCGGCAGGCCGAAAAACTCGCGTTCACCGAGGATGCGATAGACCGGTTCGCGCGCCAGCCGCCGCGCAACGGCTGCCCGGATCCGCGCGGCATCCTCGTCCGAAACCGGATCCCTGCCCCGCGACACGACCGCGCTCAGCGAAAGATCCAGCAGCCCCGAGATCAGATGCCGGACCTCGAGCGCCGCATGCTCGATGCCGCCCGCCTGCAGGCGGTCGCGGCTTTCGGCAACGAGGCTAGCGAGCGTCTCGGCCATCTCTTAGCCCCGCTGTTCGCCGAGCTGCGCCAACTGGCTTGCCTGGTAGTCGGCAAGCAGGGCATCGACGACCTCGTCGATCTCGCCCATCATCATCCGGTCGAGCTTGTAGAGCGTCAGGTTGATGCGGTGGTCAGTAAGGCGCCCCTGCGGGAAATTGTAGGTGCGGATGCGCTCGGAGCGGTCGCCCGATCCCACCTGGCTCTTGCGGTCGGCCGAGCGCTCGCTGTCGGCGCGCTGGCGCTCCATGTCGTAGAGGCGCGAGCGCAGGACCTGCATCGCCTTTGCCCGGTTCTGGTGCTGCGACTTTTCCGAACTGGTGACGACGAGCCCTGTCGGCAGGTGCGTGATGCGCACGGCCGAGTCCGTCGTGTTGACGTGCTGGCCGCCGGCGCCCGACGAGCGCATCGTGTCGATGCGGATGTCCTCGGGCCGGATCTCGATGTCGATGTCCTCGGCCTCCGGCAGCACGGCGACGGTTGCCGCTGACGTATGAATGCGGCCACTCGCCTCGGTCTCCGGCACGCGCTGCACCCGGTGCACGCCGGATTCGAACTTCAGCCGCGAGAACACCCCGCGCCCGGAAACGGTCGCGATGATTTCCTTGAAACCGCCCGCTTCGCCGTCGCTTGCCGAAAGAACTTCGACGCGCCAGCCCTTTCCGGCCGCATAGCGTTCGTACATGCGGAAGAGGTCACCGGCAAAAAGCGCGGCTTCGGAGCCACCGGTACCGGCGCGGATTTCGAGGATCGCGCTTTTCTCGTCGGCGGCGTCCTTCGGTAGGAGCAGGATCTGGATCTCCTGTTCGAGGCCCTCGATCGTCGCCTCCACCTCGGGCTTCTCCATTTCGGCGAGGTCGCGCATGTCCCGGTCGGTCGACTTGTCGGCGAGCATGGCGGTGATGTCGGCAAGCTCCGCCGTTGCCTTCTCGTAGGCGCGGATCTTGGTCACGACCGGCTGCAGTTCGGAATATTCCGAAGCGAGCTTCACGTACACGTCTGCGGCCGGGCCAGCCGACATGCGCGCCTCGATCTCACCGAACCGACGTTCCAGTTCGCGCATCTTTTCAACGGGAAGCTTTGCCAAGTCTCACTCCAAATGCGTCTCCCTCGCCCGGACCAGGTCCGGACGAGGGTCGCGACGCGTCAATTCAATCTAAACCGGAATGCCGTTTTCCGCGGCGAAATCCACCAGCATCTGGCGAATGGGCGTCTGGTCGCGCGTATCGTCCAGCGCCGCGTCGAGCAGATCCGCAAGCTTGGTCGCGTCGAGCGCCAAGAGCATCGCCTTGATCGGCCCCACAGCCGTCGGCGACATGGACACCGAACGGAAGCCAAGGCCCAGCAATGCCATGGCCGAAAGCGGCTTGCTCGCCATCTCGCCGCAGAGCGTCACCGGCGTGTCGTGCTTGTCGCCGGCCCGCACGATGTCGCGCAGGATCCTGAGGAACGGCCGCCCGAGCACGTCGAAGCGGTCTGAGACGCGGGCATTGCCGCGATCGACCGCCATGGCGAACTGGAAGAGGTCGTTCGAACCGACCGAGACGAAGTCCACCTCGGTCATCAGCTCGTCGAGCTGCCAAAGCAGCGCCGGCACTTCGAGCATGGCGCCGAACTGCAGCTTGCGCGGCAACTGTTCGCCGAGCTTCGACTGCCGCTCGATTTCCTTCTGCAGCAGGTCGCGCGCGATCCTGAGTTCCGAGACTTCGGTCACCATCGGCAGCATCAGCTTGAGCTCGGCGCCGGCCGCAGCCCGAAGCATCGCGCGAAGCTGGGTGCGCAACAGACCCGGGCGATCAAGCGACAGCCGGATGGCGCGCCAGCCGAGCGCCGGGTTTTCCTCCTCCGCGGCTCGGAAATAGGGAACCACCTTGTCGCCGCCGATGTCGAGCGTGCGGAAGGTCACCGGCTTGCCGCCGGTCTGCTTCAAGACGTTGCGGTAAAACGCTTCCTGTTCCTCCGCCTTCGGCATCGTCGAGGCGATCATGAACTGGAGCTCGGTGCGGAAGAGGCCGATGCCTTCGGCACCCGCCTCGTTCAGGTGCGGCAGGTCGACCAACAGGCCGGCATTCATCTGCAGCGTGATGCGCTTGCCGTCCCGGGTCAGCGGATCGACGTCCTTCAGCGCCCGGAACTGTGCCTGGCGCCGGGCCCGGAAGCGGACCTTCTCTTCATATGCCCGCTGCAGGTCGCCGAGCGGACGCAGATGGACCTTGGCGTCGTCGCCATCAATGATGATCGCGTCGCGGTTTTCGGCGAGCGCCACCGCACCGGTCGCCTGGCCGATAACAGGAATGCCCATGGCACGGGCGACGATCACCACATGGCTGGTGACGGCGCCCTCTTCGAGCACGAGGCCGCGCACGTTTTCGCGCGGATAGTCGAGCAGTTCGGCAGCACCCATGGCACGCGCGACGATCACGGCGTCCGTCGGGAAGTCGCTCGCCGAAAGCTTGGCGCCATAGCCCGAGAGCTGGCGCAGCAGGCGGTTGGCGAGATCGTCGAAATCATGCATGCGCTCGCGCAGGTACGGATCCGTCAGTCGGATCATGCGCGCCTTGGTTTCGCTCTGCACCCGTTCGACCGCCGCTTCGGCCGTCAGGCCGTTGCGGATCGCCTCTTCGAGCTTGCGCACCCAGCCGCGGTCATGCGCGAACATGCGATAGGTCTCGAGCACCGCCCGGTGCTCGCCCTCCATCGACACTTCGCGCCGCGACAGCATGTCGTCGATCGAGATACGCAGCGACCCCAGCGCTTCGGCAAGCCGCTGCAGCTCCTGGTCGGTATCCTCATTGAGAAGATTGGTGACGACGATCCTCGGTTCGTGCAGCACGACATAGCCGAGGCCGATGCCTTCGCCGTAGCTGTTGCCTTCGATCGAGACAGGGCGGGAGAGGTCGAGTTCGAGACCCGGCTTGGTGATCTTCTTCAACTCGCCTGTCGCCACCATTTCGGCGAGCACCATGGCGGTGGTCTCAAGCGCCTCGACCTCGTCCTCGCGATAGTTGCGCATCGCCTTGTTCTGGACGACGAGAACGCCGAGCGCGCGGCCAGTGCGCAGGATCGGCACGCCGAGGAAGGAGTGGTAAATTTCTTCGCCGGTTTCCGGCAGATAGGTAAAGGCCGGGTGCGACTGGGCGTCGGAAAGGTTGAGCGGACGCGCCGAGGCGGCGATCGTACCGACGAGGCCCTGCCCCATCTTCAATTGCGCCAGGTGAACGGCGGCCTTGTTCAGACCTTCGGTCGCATAGAGTTCGAGCACGCCGTCGGAGCGCAGCACGTAGACCGAACACACTTCCGCGACCATGTTCTGCGCGATCTGGCGCACGATACGGTCAAGGCGCTCCTGCGGCTCCAGCGGTTCCGCCATCAACTCGCGCAACCGCTTGAGGAGAACGCGCGGACCTGCGGAAAGGTCTCTCATCGCGTGGGGTCTCCCGAAATAGAGGGGACGGCGGCAAGGGGATACGCGGCCAACCCTGCCGCGAATCCCAAATCGGTCGTCTGTCGATTAACTCTTATCGAGACCGTAGGCGGAATGCAAAGTGCGAACCGCCAATTCCGCATAGGGTCCATCGATCAGAATCGAAATCTTGATCTCGGAGGTGGTGATCGCCTTGATGTTGATGCCCTTGTCGGCAAGCGCACGGAAGGCGGAAGCGGCAACGCCGGCGTGGCTGCGCATGCCGATGCCGATGACCGAAACCTTGACGAGGCCGGCTTCGGACTGAACGACGTCGTAGCCGATCTTTTCCTTGTTGTCGCCGAGCACCTTCAGCGCCTTGTCGACGTCGCCCGACGGAACCGTGAAGGTCATGTCGGTCTTCGAGCCGTCTTCGGAGATGTTCTGAACGATCATGTCGACGTTGATATGGGCTTCGGCGAGCGGGCCGAAAATCGCGGCGGAAACGCCCGGCCGGTCGGCGAGACGGCGCAGCGAAATCTGGGCTTCATCCTTGGCATAGGCAATGCCGGTTACGACTTCCTGTTCCACGATCTCATCCTCATCACAAATCAGCGTACCGGGCGGATTGAGAAGGTCACCCATGCCCGGCGCATCGGGATCTTCGAAAGACGAACGCACGAAGGTGCGGACCTTGTGCACCATGGCGAGCTCGACCGAGCGCACCTGCAGCACCTTGGCGCCGAGCGATGCCATTTCCAGCATTTCCTCGAACGCGATTTTCTTCAGCCGCCGCGCCTTCGGCTCGATGCGCGGGTCGGTCGTATAGACGCCATCGACGTCGGTATAGATATCGCAGCGATCGGCCTTGACCCCCGCGGCGATCGCCACAGCCGAGGTGTCGGAACCGCCGCGGCCGAGCGTGGCGACGCGATTGTCAGGCCCAAGGCCCTGGAAGCCGGCGATCACGGCGACCTGGCCCTCACCCATGCGGCGGACGAGTTCGGCACCGTCGATGTCGAGAATGCGGGCGGCGCCATGGGCGTTGTCGGTGCGGATCGGGATCTGCCAGCCCTGCCAGGAGCGGGCATTGATGCCCATCGACTGCAGCGCGATTGCCAGCAGGCCGGAGGTCACCTGCTCGCCGGAAGCGACGATCGCGTCGTATTCGCGCGCGTCGTAGAAGGGCGAGTTGGCACCGGTCGCCTTGGGCATGTTCTGCACCCAACCGACCAGTTCGTTGGTCTTGCCGGACATGGCGGATACGACGACGGCGACTTCGTGGCCGGCATCGACCTCGCGTTTCACATGGCGTGCGACATTGTGGATGCGTTCCAAATCAGCGACGGAGGTTCCGCCGAATTTCATCACGATGCGTGCCATGTGCCTCTACCGGTACCCAATTTGCGCGCGCGACGCGCGCGTGACAGGAAAGCCCCCGCCGGCGCCCGACGGTCAAAAAGCTTGGGAGACTTCTCGGACATCGGCAGTCACCGCTTCGGGGAGCGGAAAGTCGCGGCGTCTCTTAGCGGATCAGGGGGCCGCACGCAATGGCAAGCGGGCATAGATTCGGAACCCCTGCCGCACGCCCGGCAGCCACCGTCCGCATCAATATTACCGAAGGCGCCACAGGATGGAAATATCCGTGCCGAAGGACCCTGCAATGCCGCGTTGAAAATTACCGGCACCGATGTTAAACGTGCAGGCGCAACTTGAGTTCGAGAAAGGGGGGCTGCGCGTGATTACATACTTCCGGCACCACCGCCAGCGTGGCCCCGTCCAAGCCCTGCAGATGCGTTTGCAGGGCTGATCAGATATCCTTTCGCGAAAGTCGCGATCCTATCCCTGGTCTGCCCAGAGTGATGCAGTGCGCAACCGTACTACCGGTTTGAACGTCTGCATTGTTTTCCAATACCGAGCCGACGTGGCCCGTTGACAGCGTGTTGCTGTTTCGAGTCCAACCATCCGCCAACCACGGCCTAAGCATGCCGCCCCGGATGCCTCATCGTCGCTCGCGCAGTCCAGAGAACGACCATGGCCTTGATCAATATCCGAAACCTCGGCGTCAGCCTGAGCGCACCGCTTTTCTCCAATCTCAACCTCTCCGTCGCCGCCGGTGACCGGGTCGGCATCGTCGCCGCCAACGGGCGGGGCAAGTCGACCCTGCTGAGATCGATCGCCGGAAGCTTCGATCCGACCGCAGGCGAGATCACCCGTTCGCGCGGCCTGACCGTCGGTCACGTCGAGCAGAACGTGCCGGCTCGCCTTTTGCCCCTCTCCTTCCACGGCGCCGTCCTTTCGGCGCTCCCGGCCGACCAGGCGGAGAACGAGAGCTGGCGCGTCGATATCGTGCTCGACCAGCTCGACGTACCGGAGGTTCTGCGCCACCGTGCCGTCTCGGACTTGAGCGGCGGCTGGCAACGGCTCATGCTGCTTGCCCGCGTCTGGGTCAGCGAGCCGGATGCGCTGCTGCTCGACGAGCCGACCAACCATCTCGACCTCGCCAAGATTGCCCGTCTCGAAACCTGGCTGAACGCCTTGCCGCGCGACGTCCCGGTGCTGGTTGCCAGCCACGACCGCGCCTTCCTGGACGCAACCACCAACCGCACGCTGTTCCTGAGGCCAGAGCAATCGCCGATCTTCGCGCTTCCCTATTCGCGGGCGCGCGCCGCTCTCGATGAAGTGGACGCGTCCGAGGAGCGGCGTTACCAGCGCGACATGAAGGTGGCGCAGCAGCTGCGTCGCCAGGCCGCCAAGCTCAACAATATCGGCATCAATTCCGGCAGCGACCTGCTGACGGTAAAGACGAAGCAGTTGAAGCAGCGGGCGGAACGGTTGGAGGATGCGGCAAAGCCGGCCCATCAGGAACGCTCCGCCGGCGCGATCCGGCTCGCCAATCGCGGCACCCACGCCAAGATCCTGGTGACGCTCGACGACGTCCAGGTCGAAACGCCCGATGGCACTCCGCTCTTCCGCACCGGCAAGCGCTGGATCTGCCAGGGCGACCGCATCGTCCTGCTCGGCGAAAACGGCGCGGGCAAGACCCGGCTCGTCAACCTGATCCGTGCGGCGATCGAGGAGCCCTCCCGCGCACCGGAAACCTTGAAAGCGACGCCCTCGCTTGTGCTCGGCTACAGCGACCAGGCGCTTGCCGGACTGGCGGACGACGAGACGCCGCTTGCAGCACTCTCCCGCCGCTTCTCGCTCGGCGACCAGCGTGCCCGCAGCCTGCTTGTGGGTGTCGGCGTCGGCATCGACATGCAGGAAAAGGCGATCGGCCGGCTCTCGGGCGGCCAAAAGGCACGCCTTGCCATGCTGGTTCTGCGCCTCAGGGAGCCTAACTTCTATCTGCTCGACGAACCGACCAACCATCTTGATATCGAGGGCCAGGAGGCGCTCGAAGCGGAGTTGTTGAGAAACGAGACGAGCTGCCTCCTGGTTTCCCACGACCGCAGCTTCGTGCGTAATGTCGGCGACCGCTTCTGGCTGATCGAGAAGCGTCGCCTCATCGAAGTCGAGGATCCCGAAGACTTCTTCGCCTCGGCGGCAGCGAGCGACGTCGGCTGACGGTCGCGCAGGCGGACCCGATCGCGCCAGTGACGTCCGCAAAAGGCGGGCGTCACAAATCACGATCATGGCGAGGAAGGCGGCCGGGCAACGACGCAGGCAATCTCGCCACCGTCGAAGGCGTGGGCGAGCTGCGCCTCGACAATCCACTGATGCCGAAGGGCGGCGGCATCGAGTTTCGCTGCGACCTCGTCCGCATGGGTCGATGGCTCATCGTGAAAGAGAAAAACGCGTCCATCCGGTTTCAAAAGCCGCGCCAGCGCTGCAAACTCCCGCTTGGGATCGCCGCGCGTGAAGACGCCGACACGGATCGCAAACACTTTGTCGAACTGTCGCTGACCCGGGTCGAACGACCGAAGCTCAGCGACCCGCAAGGTCGCCCGGCCCGCAGCAACATATTCGGCATTTCGGTGCGCAGCCGCTGCGATCATCGCAGCCGAACGATCGATGGCGACAATCTCCCCGTCGACGAGCCGATCGCAAACCTTGGTCACCGCAACGCCATGACCGCAGCCGATTTCGAGCAGGCGCTCCGAAGCCTGTGGCGCGACGATGTCGACCGCCCAGCCGATCCTGTCCAGCGACATCTGAATCCCCCTTCCACCCGTATCCCGAGAAACTAGCATGGCGACGAGCGACGGCGCGAGTCCATCTGATGCACTAACTAAACCACTTGCAAAATAGAATCAGTTTTGTCAATCTTCCCCCAGGAAAGGCCGCAACGGGAGAGAGACAATGCGCAAGGTCATCATGTGGGACATGGTCAGTGTCGACGGCTTCTTCGAGGCCCCCGGTCACGACATCGGCTGGTTCGTTTTCGAGGACGAGCTCGCCGCCTATATCGGCGAAACGCAGCTCGGAACGGGCACTTTGCTCTTCGGCCGCGTGACCTATGAAATGATGGCGGCCTACTGGCCATCCGCCGAAGGCGACATCGCGACCTTCATGAACGGCGTCGAGAAATTCGTCTTCTCGCGCACGCTGACCTCCGCCGATTGGGCAAGGACGACGCTCGTGACCGGCGACGCCGTCAAGGAAGTCGAACGACTGAAGAAGCTAGAGGGCGGTACGATCTTCATCTTCGGCAGTGCCGACTTCGCGGCAGGATTGATCGAGAAAGGTCTCGTCGACGAGTATCGCCTCGGCATCAACCCTGTGCTGCTTGGCGATGGCGTGCCTCTGTTCAAACCCGGCCCGCAGCGGACGAAACTGAAGCTGACCCACACACGTCCGCTGAAATCGGGCGTGGTCATCCTGCACTACGAGCCGGCGGCAGACGCAGGCTAGAAACACTTCCGCTTGGCCTGCGCCCATCTGGCCCATCGCCGGCTCTTGACTTCCCTGCCCGATCGTCCGACTTCACTGCTGCATACTTCCCTAAATCGGGATCGATTTAAGGATAAAATCATGCAGCAGTTTAAAGTGTTACAGCGTCCTTAGCGCGTCTGAAAGACGCGCGGCGCTGTAGGGACGATGCAAGGAGACGGCGACATGAGCGAGACCGCACGCACGACGATCGACCAGAGCGAGGTGGACCGGTTTTCCGCCATGGCTGCGGAGTGGTGGGACCCGACCGGCAAGTTCCGGCCGCTGCACAAGTTCAATCCCGTTCGCCTTGCCTATATCCGCGACAAGGTGGCCGAACATTTCGGCCGCGACCCGAAAGGCCCGCAGCCGCTCAAGGGTCTGCGGCTGCTCGATATCGGCTGCGGCGGCGGTTTGCTGTCGGAGCCGATGGCGCGCATGGGCGCCGATGTCCTCGGCGCCGACGCTTCGGAAAAGAACATCGGCATTGCCAAGACGCATGCGGCTGGAAGCGGTGTTGCCGTCGATTACCGCGCCGTGACCGCCGAAGCGCTTGCCGAAGCCGGCGAGAGCTTCGACATCGTGCTCAACATGGAAGTGGTCGAGCACGTCGCCGATGTCGACTTCTTCATGACCACCTGCGCCCATATGGTGCGCCCCGGCGGCCTGATGTTCGTCGCCACCATCAACCGCACGATGAAGGCGGCGGCGCTTGCCATCTTCGCAGCCGAGAACGTGCTGCGCTGGCTGCCGCGCGGCACGCACCAGTACGAAAAGCTGGTGCGTCCGGAGGAGCTCGAAAAGCCGCTGGTGGCCAACGGCCTTGAAGTCACCGAGCGGACCGGGGTCTTCTTCAATCCGCTCGCCAACCAGTGGAACCTGTCGAAGGATATGGACGTCAACTACATGATCGTCGCCAAGCGGCCGCTGTAAGAGCTGTCGGCGGGCTCAGCCGGCCTGCCGACGCTCCTGCCATTCGCGCTTCAGCAGTGCATAGACGTATTCGTCGCCCCAGACATCGTTGAACCGGTCGTTCTCGACCAGATGCGCTTCGCGGCGCATGCCGAGACGCTCGACGACGCCGACCGACCCTGTGTTGAGGGCGTCGAGCCGGGCAAAGATCCGGTGAAACTTCAGCGTCGAAAAGCCGAGATCCAGCAACGCCCGCATCGCTTCCGTAGCGTAGCCCTTGCCGGCAAAGTCGGGATTGAAGATGTAGCCGGTCTCCGCCTGCTCCGCCGCACTGCTTGCGAGCTTCAGCAGGACTTCGCCGATCAGTGCGCCATCCTCGCTGCGCTCGACGGCAAACACCGCGACGTCCCCATCGTCAACGAGCTTTGGCGCCGAAGCCTTGGCGAATTTTATCCGCGCTGCCGTTTCGTCGAGCGGGTCCTGATAGAGATAACGGTAGACCTCCGGCAGGCGATGATAGGCAAAGAATGCCGCAAAATCGCCAGGCGCGAAGGGCCGGATAACGAGGCGATCGGTGGAAATGTGAACATCGGACAATGCCATTGGCTGGAAAACTCCCATTGCAAAGCTGCGAGATGGGAGCCAAGGCATTGTTTTTAAAGGGCAGGAACTAAAGTTTAGACGCACAGACGGGAAAGTTCGCCGCGTCAGTTGACCTCGTCGGGCAAGATCGGCAGCGGCGCGACCGCGATCCCTTCTTCGAGCAGTGCTACCGCCTCTTCCGCCGTCGCCTTGCCGATCAACCCGCGTTCTTCCGCTTCGCCATAATGGATCTTGCGCGCCTCCTCCGGAAAGCGCTCGCCGACATCCTCGGCGTTCTCGCGCACGGATTTCACCAGCTCGCGGATCTTGGAGATCGTTTCCTTCTGCGCCTGGTCCATGATCACCGCCCGCGTCGCCTCCTTCTTGCGCGCGGTCGCGACCGAGGGCGCCATCAGTTGCTTGGCGACGATGGTGGAATTGCAGCTCGGACAGGCCACCAGCTTGCGTTCGACCTGACGGTCGAAATCGTCACTCGACGAAAACCAGCCCTCGAAGGAATGGCCGTTGTCGCAAGAAAGGGTGTAGCGGATCAAGCGACAACGCCTCCCTTCCCGGTCGGCGCCACTTCATCGAGCACGAAACTGCGGGCGTTTTTCAGGTTCGGTATCTTGGCGCGCGCCGCGTGCACGGCGGCAACGTCGATGTCGGCAAGCACGATCGCCTCGCCGGCGGGGCCGGCAGAAGCGAGCACACGACCCCAGGGATCGATGATCATCGAGTGGCCGAAGGTCTCGCGTCCGTCTTCATGTCTGCCACCTTGCGCGGCAGCAATGACGAAGAGGCCGTTTTCGATCGCGCGGGCGCGCAGCAGGATTTCCCAATGCGCCTCGCCCGTCTGCCGGGTGAAGGCGGCAGGCACCGACATGATCTCGGCGCCGGCAACGGCCTGCTGCCGGAAAAGCTCCGGAAAGCGCACGTCGTAGCAGATGGAAAAGCCGAGCTTGCCGAAGTCGAGTTCGGCCAGGCGCGCGATGCTACCGGGCTGGTAGGCCGCACTTTCCCGCCAGCTCTCGCCGTTGTCGAGATCGACGTCGAACATATGGATCTTGTCGTAATCGCAGATCTTGCCGCCGTCCGGTCCAAACAGCAGGCCACGATTGGCGATCTTGCCGTCGGGAAGCGCAATCGGCGTCGAGCCGACATGGAGATAGACGCCGAGTTCGCCGGCAAGCTGCGCTGCCGCCGCAGCGATGAGATCGTTGGCCTCGTCTTTCAGGACCGCGCGCAGAGCCGCACGGTCCCGCTGGAGCGCTCCGGTCATTTCCGGCGTCTGGATATAGGTCGCGCCCTGGGCTGCCGCTTCACGCGCAAGCCGCACCATCGTCTCCGCATTCTTGCGCGGATCGACGCCGGAACACATCTGAATGGCTGCGGCCTTGAAAGTCATCTCGTCCAACTCTTAAGCGCGCACCGCTGATAAAAAGGGGCGTCGCCTCATGCAGGGGTGCGGTGCCTCAGGCAGCCAGCATCGCGTCGAGTTTGCCGGCGCGTTCCAGCGCGTGCAGGTCGTCGCAGCCACCGACATGGATGTCGTTGATGAAGATCTGCGGGAACGTCGAGCCGCCGTGCGACTTCTCGATCATCACCTGCCGGACCTTCGGATCATAGGTGGCATCGTGCTCGAGAAAGGAAACACCCTTGGTTTCCAGGAGTTTCTTCGCGGCCGAGCAATAGCCGCAGAACTGACGCGTATAAATGACCACCGAAGCCATGATCCTGAACCGCTCCTTTGCCGGCGACCGTGCCGGACATCTGATTGTCATATAAGACCGGATACGGCTCTTGCAAAGGTCAAAACCGTGATCGGTCCAGCCCCCGCCCGCTTCAGCGCACGGGTCGCTGCGGCAACGGTTGCACCGGTCGTGTATACATCGTCGACGAGAACCACGCTTTTCCCGCTGAGACCCGCCCTGCCGCTTTCCGAGACGGCAAAAGCACCGCGCACATTGTCTTCGCGGGCGCGAAGCCCGAGGCGAACCTGCGGGCTCGTGCGCCGGATGCGCTTCAGGACATCGGGCTGATAGGGTCGGCCGGAAAGCTGCGCAATGGCCCGCGCCAGCTCCGCCGACTGATTGAACCGCCGCCGCCAGAGCCTAAAGGCATGCAGCGGCACCGGAATGATCGCGTCGGCAGAAGCGACGGCGCCGTCGCTCGCCCGGATCATCCAGGCCGCCATCATCGGCGCGAGATCGGTGCGGTCGCGATACTTCAGCCCATGGACCAGATCGCGCGCCACGCCTTCGTGGATCGCCACCGACCTCAAGCGATCGAAGGCCGGCGGGTTGGCGATCGCTTCCGGCGACACCGACCCGGCGCCATGATCGACTGCAAACGGCGTGCCGAGAATGTCGCAATAGGGACGCTCGATCAGCGGCAGCGTCGCCCAACAGGCGGCACAGACTGCGCGATGGTCGCCGACCAGCCGGCCACAGCCGCAACAGGCGGGTGGAAAAACGAGATCGACAAGCCCCAGGCCGAGCCGTCTCAGCATGCCTTCTCGCCACGCCTCAGGAATACGCAACCTCTCCCATGCCATGCGGTTGACTTTGTGCCTCCGAAGGTCTCTTTGCTGCCCATCGCGCGGAGAGACTATCGTGGAAAAAATCTTTGACCAGAGCCTCGTCGAGGCGCACCGGGCAAGGGCGCTTAGAAACGCAGATCCGAAAGCCGGCTTCCTTCTCGACATCGTTGCCGAGGAACTTGCCGAGCGTGTCGGCGTCGTGGAGCGGCACTTTGACCGCGCTATGGAATTGCACGGCTACACCGGTCAAACCGCCCGCCATCTGATGGCGACCGGCAAGATCGACGCCATCGAGCGGGTCGAGACCGATGTCCGCTTCGGCTCGGCCGAGGCGCCGGTGACGATCGCCTCGCTCGAGGAAGTTCCGGCTGAACCCGATAGCCTCAATCTGATCGTCTCGCCGCTTTCCCTGCACCTGACCAACGATACGCCGGGCGCCTTCATCCAGGTGCAGCGGGCGCTGAAGCCCGATGGGCTGTTCCTAGCCGCCATTCCCGGCAGCGGCACGCTGCAGGAACTGCGCGAGGCACTGCTGGCTGCGGAAGCCGAACTGACCGGCGGCGCCAGTCCGCGCGTCATTCCCTTCGCCGACGTCCGGGATGTCGGCGCGCTCCTGCAGCGAGCCGGATTCGCGCTGCCGGTCACCGACACGGAAACCTACACGGTGCGCTACGATTCGCTGTTCGCCCTGATCCGCGACCTGCGTGCCATGGGCATGACCAGCCCGCTTTCGGCGCGCAGCCGATCGCCCGTTTCCCGGCGCTTTTTCCTCAGGGCTGCGGAAATCTATGCAGAACGTTTCTCCGATCCGGACGGCCGCATTCGCGCAACGTTCTCGATCATCTATCTGTCCGGCTGGGCGCCGCACGAGAGCCAGCAGAAGCCGTTGAAGCCGGGTTCCGCCAAGCAGCGGCTTTCGGCAGCACTTGGCACGAAGGAGCAGCCGCTTTAACGGCGGCGCTCACGCTCGATCCTGGGCGTTCCGCTTATGCGCTCGGAAACACTGCCGCGAGCGAATCGTATATAGAGGTAAGGGCATTGCCTATCCGCTCGGCTCCGAGGATCAGGCTGAGAGAGACGATGGCGGCGATCAGCGCATACTCGATGGCGATGCCGCCGTCCGTACCGCGAAACAAGCGTCTAAGCGTTTCCATGCGTCCCCAGCCTGATTTTTGTTCAATCTGAAACGCAAGCCGGAACCGAGCGGGCCAAAGGCGTTCGTCTCAGCAGCCGCTCTTGCGGCCGTCGGCATCGATGATGCAAACCGCTCCGGGCATTTCCTGAAGGACGCTGCGCCGAACCGTATAGCGCTTGGTGGTGCCATTCGAAGGGATGGAGCCGGTGGAAATGTTGTCGTAATCGACGGGCGTGTTGGCCATGATGCGCTTGTCGGTCTTGGACGACAGCATAGGCGTCAGGATAAGCGTCAGCGCGATCACTGCCGTTCCGAACAACAGCGACAGATTGAGCACACCTGTCCGGCGGGACTGATTTTTCATCAGGTCCTTTTCCTGAACCGTGCTCCAGAAATCGTCGTCCACCATCCCAGCCTCACAAACGCACAAAATACGGCGAACGCAAGCGTCCTTCCCAAGCTTGGTTCAACCGCACTGCCTGAAATCGGTACGCCGTTTGCCAACGTTACGTACCGAAACTGAATTGAAGCTATCTTTGCGCGAGGGAGATAAACGATCGATTAATAATCAATCAGAATTCGGGTAGGTTCAGAGCAAATCCATGAGAAACGGGATGAGCGGCTCATCGGCCGGCGGCATCGGATAGTCGCGCAGGGCCTTTGGCCGCACCCATTTGATCGCCTGGCCCTCTCGCCCGATCGCCACCCCTTCGTAGCGGCGGCAGACATAGAGCGGCATCAGCAGATGGAAATCATCATAGGTGTGGCTGGCGAAGGTGAGCGGCGCCAGGCATGCGACCTTGGTGCGGATGCCCAGTTCTTCCTCGAGCTCGCGGATCAGGGTTTCCTCCGGCGTCTCGCCGGCTTCGACCTTGCCGCCCGGAAACTCCCAGAGGCCGGCCAGCGACTTTCCTTCCGGCCGCTGCGCGAGCAGGATGCGGCCATCGGAATCGACAAGCGCGCAAGCCGCGACAAGCACGATCTTCTTTCCGTTGGCGTCCATGGCCTCAAGCTCCCGGCGTTCGGTAAATGTAGTTGTAGACTTCGCTGAACCCGGCGCCACGATAAAGCGCCAGCGCCGCGCTGTTGTCCGCCTCCACCTGCAGCCAGGCCTTCTTCGCGCCGCGCAGGCGCGCCCAGCGCAGGCAGACGTCGAGCATGGCCTTGCCGACGCCCCGGCCACGGACCCGCTTGTCCACGGCGAACTGCATGATGCCGGCAAGATCGTTGTCCTGGACGACGAGCGCCACGGCGGTCGGGCCCATTTCCGCATCCTCGAACAGGAAGAGGCCGCTCTCCGGCTTGATCGCGTTGATGATCTCGGCCAGTGCCGCCTTGCGCTTCGGATCGCTCTTCGCGATGCCGATGCAGGCGTCGACGAAACGGCCGACATCCTTGATCGGCAAGTGGTCGATGCCATCGCCAAACTCGCGCTCGACAAGATCGACGGTCATGACCAGGCTGCGGCTGAAGGCCGTCCAGCCCTCGGCATCCATGTGGGCAATAAGCTGCGGCGGCGTCAGCGGGGTCTGGCGCACGGTCAGCGGCCGACCGTAATCGGCGAAGCGCCGGGCAGCCTTTTCCAGCCGGATCGGGATGTCGCGATAGTCGGACGGATCAAGCGGATTGACGGAATTCAGCCGCTTGGAATCGTGGCCCGCATTGAGCCGGATCAGCCAGCTGCCGTCATATTGCACGGACGCTGCCGGCCAGGCACGGAAACCCACGGCCTCGAGACGGCGCACGTTCGGAAGATCCAACATTGCCACTTCCCCAGCTTCGGCCTTAACGTTGCCCGTCGCGGGCCGAATATCACTCGATGTCATCTTGCACCCTCTGGGCAGCCCGGCATGCCAGGCCGCTCACCATCGTCCGACCAGCGCCTCAGCTCCGGTAATCGCCGTTGATTTCGACATATTCCTTCGTCAAGTCGCAGGTATAGACGGTGGCGCGACCCGAGCCGAGGCCGATTTCGACGCGAACCGTGATGTCCTCTTCCTTCATCACGGCGGTGGCAGCCGCTTCCGAATAGGTCGGATCACGCTCGCCATCGACGGCCACGCGCACATCGCCGAACCAGATCGCCAGCCGGTCGCGTTCGGCCATCTCTCCGGACTTGCCGACGGCCATGACCACCCGGCCCCAATTGGCGTCCTCGCCCGCAACGGCGGTCTTGACCAGCGGCGAATTGGCGATCGAAAGCGCAATGCGCTTGGCGGCCGTGTCGTTTTCGGCGCCCTCGACCGTCACTTCGACCATCTTGCGTGCGCCTTCGCCGTCACGCACCACCTGGAGCGCGAGATCGCGCAGCAGGTCGTTCAAGGCGGCGCGGAAGGCATCAAGACGCGGGTCGGCCGCGTCGGAGATTGCCGGCTGGCCGTCGGCCGACGCCGCCCCCGTCGCAAAGAGCATCAGCGTATCGGACGTCGACGTGTCGCTGTCGACCGTGACGGAATTGAAGGTCGGGCCGACGCCCGCCGAAAGCAGGGCCTGCAGTGCTGCCGGCGCGATGTCGGCATCGGTGACCACGAAGGAGAGCATCGTCGCCATGTCGGGCGCGATCATGCCGGCACCCTTGGCGATGCCGTTGATCGTCACCTTGACGCCACCGATTTCGGCACTGCGCGTCGCAACCTTCGGATAGGTATCCGTCGTCATGATCGCCTTGGCGGCTTCGAACCAGAAGTCCTCCTTGCCGGTGGCGGCCAGATCGTCGAGCACGCCGGCAAACTTGGTCGCATCCAGCGGCTCGCCGATGACGCCGGTCGATGCCAGGAACACTTCGCTCTCCGCGCAGCCGACCGCCTTTGCCGCCGACTTCGCCGTCAGTTCCGTGGCTTCGCGGCCCTTCTTGCCGGTAAAGGCATTGGCGTTGCCGGAATTGACGACGACGGCGCGCGCCACACCGCCCGCAAGATTCTTGCGGCAGAAATCGACCGGAGCCGAAGGGCACTTGGAGCGGGTGAAGACACCGGCCACGGTCGCCGGCCGGTCGAACACCATCATCAGCACGTCGGTACGGTTCTTGTACTTGATGCCGGCGGCTGCGGTCGCCATGCGGACACCGCGCACGGAGGGCATTTCGGCAAAGGTTTTCGGAGCGAGCGGAGAAACGGAGCCGGACATGGGAAACCTGCTGTGACGTGTTGGAGCCAAAGCATTTCCAGGAAAAGCCTGGCGGCCTTCTGGAAATGCGTAAGAACAAAGATCCGGAGGGTCTACGACCGAAACCGCTCCGGATCTATCTTGCGACAAATGCCCGAACGGTTTTCACCGCCGGGCATCGACAAAACGCGGTGACGGCGGGCCCTATCGGCGGCAGGGCCTGCCCATCGAATTACTTGGTTTCCTGCGCTTCCTGCGCCTTGTTGGCCTCGTCATAGGCCTTCTTCAGCGCCGGGTCGGAAATCTCGACGCCCGCATCCTTCTTGGCGGTGGAAAGCAGCTCGACATACTTGTCGCGCATGACGAGCTGACGAACCTGCTGCTCGACCTGCTCCAGCGGCGGCGGGGCCTGCGGACGCTTGTCCTCGACCAGAATGACGTGGAAGCCGAACTGCGTCTTCACCGGGGTCTTGGTATAGGCGCCCTTCTCAAGCGTGAAGACGGCCGTTTCGAACTCCGGCACCATGCGGCCCTTGGTGAAGTAGCCGAGGTCGCCGCCGTCGTTCTTGTTCGGATCGGTGGACTTGGCCTTCGCAAGTTCGACGAAGCTCTTGCCGGCGTCGAGTTCCTTGATGATTTCCTTGGCTTCGTCTTCCGTCTTGACCAGGATATGGCGTGCCTTCACTTCTTCCTGAACCGGAATGGCGGCGATTTCCTTGTCGTAGCGGGCCTTCACCTCGTCCTTGGTGATGGCGTCGACGACATGCTTCTTGAAGTAGGCGTTGTGCAGTTCGCGCTCGGTGAGGTACGCGACGCGCTGCTTGAAGGTGGCGTCATCCTGCAGGCCTTCCTTTTCGGCCGTCGCAGACAGGAGCTTGACGTCGATGATCGCCGAAAGCGCCGCAGCGCGCTTCTGTTCTTCCGGCATCTGCTGCAGCTGCGGGTCGAGACCACCCAGAGCGAGATTGAGCTCGGACTGGCGCACTTCCTCGCCGCCAACCTTGGCGACCACCGGATCGGCGTCTTCCGCCCGCGCGCCACCATGTACGGCCATCGCCGCAACCAGTGCCGCGGCGGCCAGGGTCTTCAACTTGGTCATGCTCACTAACCTTTCACATTGGCCTTCGGCGCAATTGCCTGCAGCTTGTAGCGGCTGCACACCACCAGAATGTGGCAGTTCTGTAGCCGTCCGGCAGCGCAAGTGCGTTGACATAATTCGACCCCCCTCTTATCTGTCACGCAACCTCGCGTCCAGAACAGTTTCCGGGCGTTTCACGGCATTGCGCGGTTTTGGCGGCGCGGCCATGAGACCCAAGGCAACAAAAAAGAAAGGACCATTCATATGGTCAGTCTCGGCGGCCTAGCCCGCAAGTTGTTCGGCTCCTCCAACGATCGCCGTGTGCGTGGCTACAAGGCCCGGGTGGATGCCATCAACGCTCTTGAAGCCGACATGAAGGCTTTGTCGGATGAGGCACTCGCCGCCAAGACCCTCGAATTCCGCAAGCAACTGGAAGAGGGCAAGACGCTCGACGACCTCCTGGTTCCGGCCTTTGCGGTGGCCCGCGAAGCCGCCCGCCGCGTGCTCGGCCTGCGTCCGTTCGACGTTCAGCTCATCGGCGGCATGATCCTGCATGAGCGCGCGATTGCCGAAATGAAGACCGGCGAAGGCAAGACCCTCGTCGCGACGCTTCCCGTCTACCTGAACGCGCTTGCCGGCAAGGGTGTGCACGTCGTTACTGTCAACGACTACCTCGCCCAGCGCGACGCCGGCACCATGGGCCGCATCTACAGCTTCCTCGGCATGACGACCGGCGTCATCGTCCACGGTCTGACCGACGAGCAGCGCCGCGACGCCTACGCCTGCGATATTACCTATGCCACCAACAACGAGCTCGGCTTCGATTATCTGCGCGACAACATGAAGTACGAGCGCGGACAGATGGTCCAGCGCGGCCACTTCTTCGCCATCGTCGACGAAGTGGACTCGATCCTGGTCGACGAAGCGCGCACGCCGCTGATTATCTCTGGCCCGCTCGACGACCGCTCCGATCTCTACAACACGATCAACGAGTTCATTCCGCTGCTGGCGCCCGAAGATTACGAAATCGACGAGAAGCAGCGCTCCGCCAACTTCTCGGAAGACGGCACGGAAAAGCTCGAAAACCTGCTGCGTGAAGCGGGCCTCCTGAAGGGTGAATCGCTCTACGACATCGAAAACGTCGCGATCGTCCACCACGTCAACAACGCGCTCAAGGCCCACAAGCTGTTCCAGCGCGACAAGGACTACATCGTCCGTAACGGCGAGATCGTCATCATCGACGAGTTTACCGGCCGCATGATGCCGGGCCGCCGTTATTCCGAAGGCCAGCACCAGGCGCTCGAAGCCAAGGAAAAGGTGCAGATCCAGCCCGAGAACCAGACGCTCGCCTCGATCACCTTCCAGAACTACTTCCGCATGTATTCCAAGCTCGGCGGCATGACCGGCACGGCTTCCACCGAAGCGGAAGAATTCGGCAACATCTACGGCCTGGAAGTCATCGAGGTTCCGACCAACCTGCCGATCAAGCGTATCGACGAGGACGACGAGGTCTATCGGACGCAGGGCGAGAAGCTCAAGGCCATCATCGACGAGATCAAGTCGGCGCACGAGCGCGGCCAGCCGATGCTGGTCGGCACGACGTCGATCGAAAAGTCCGAGCAGCTGGCCGATCTCCTGAAGAAGTCCGGCTTTGCCAACTTCCAGGTTCTGAACGCCCGCTACCACGAGCAGGAAGCCTTCATCGTCGCCCAGGCCGGCGTGCCCGGCGCCGTGACGATTGCCACCAACATGGCCGGCCGTGGTACCGACATCCAGCTCGGCGGCAACATCGACATGCGCATCCAGCAGGAGCTCTCGGAAATCGAGCCGGGCCCCGAGCGCGACCAGCGCATCGAGGCGATCCGCGCCGAAGTGCAGAAGCTCAAGGAACAGGCGCTTGCCGCCGGCGGCCTTTACGTTCTGGCCACCGAACGCCACGAAAGCCGTCGCATCGACAACCAGCTTCGCGGCCGTTCCGGCCGTCAGGGCGACCCGGGTCGCTCCAAGTTCTACCTGTCGCTCCAGGACGACCTGATGCGCATCTTCGGCTCCGATCGCATGGACGGCATGCTGCAGAAGCTGGGCCTCAAGGAAGGCGAGTCGATCATCCATCCGTGGATCAACAAGGCTCTTGAACGCGCCCAGAAGAAGGTCGAAGCCCGCAACTTCGATATCCGCAAGAACCTTCTGAAGTACGACGACGTTCTCAACGACCAGCGCAAGGTGATCTTCGAGCAGCGCATCGAGTTGATGGATGCCGAAAGCGTCACCGAAACCGTGACCGACATGCGCACCGAAGTCGTCGAGGAGATGGTCAGCAAGCGCATTCCCGAGAAGGCCTATGCCGAGCAGTGGGATGTCGCCGGCCTCAAGGCCGACGTGCAGCAGTACCTCAATCTCGACCTGCCCGTCACCGAATGGGCTGCCGAGGAAGGCATCGACGAGGCCGACATTCTCGAGCGCGTCATGACCGCTGCCGATAAGGAAGCTGCCGACCGCGCCGAGCGCTTCGGTCCGGAGATCATGCAGTATGTGGAACGCTCGGTCGTGCTGCAGACGCTCGACCATCTCTGGCGCGAGCACATCGTCAACCTCGACCATCTGCGCTCAGTCATCGGCTTCCGCGGCTACGCCCAGCGCGATCCGCTGCAGGAATACAAGTCCGAAGCCTTCGAGCTGTTCCAGGCCCTGCTCGGCAACCTGCGCCAGGCCGTGACCGCACAACTCATGCGCGTCGAACTGGTGCGCGAAGCAGCCGAAGCGCCGCAGCCGGTCCCGCCGGCCATGCATGGCCACCATATCGATCCGCTGACCGGCGAGGACGATTTCGGCGGCGGAACGCTTCTGGCCGCCCCCCCGGTCCAGCGCGACGCAACCAACCCGTTGTCCTGGGGCAAGGTTTCGCGCAACGAACCCTGCCCCTGCGGTTCGGGCAAGAAGTACAAGCACTGCCACGGCATCTACGAGGCATAGGAAGCAAGATCCGGGCACGCACGCTGTCGCCTGCGCGCCCTTCCCCAAATAGAGAATGCCGCCTCTTCGGCGGCATTTTTGCTTTTAGAAAAAAGCGCTTAACGGTCGAACGCTTGCAAGCGACCAACGCCGGCTATCGCATCGGCTGCCGTTTTCAGGGCACTGCAATCGACGCCCAAAATGCGGAGCGCCCGCGCCGCCACGCCATGCGACATGCCCGCGACAATTCCAACGACATGCGCGCCGAGCAGCGGGCTGTGATGCTTCCGGGTTGCCGCCAGTTCCTCCATGACTTCGCGGCCCGAGGGAGCGGCCTGATAGACGCCAGGCTTTGTCGACACCGGCGTGTCGGCCGGCATATTTGCGTTCAGGCCGATCGAGCGAAGAGCATCGGTATATTGCCGCTCGATCGCTGCCCTCACGGCGCCAGGCTCGACACCCACCTGCTCAAAAGCGAGCCGCGCTGTCCCGTCAGGCAGGTCAAGTGCGGCCAGCAGGAAATGTTCGGCACCGGGTTCCCGCTGCTGGTCCAGCAAAGCGTGGGCTTCGGCCCGCTCGCAAAGCAGTTTGATGGTGCTGATGTCATTGAGCTTCGATTTCATTCCGTCGAACATCGCAATCCCCTTATCTGGAACCGTTGTCTGCGGCCACGTCCGATAGCCGCTTGTGAGCGGCCTGCTTGGTGATCCCGAGGGCTTGAGCGATCCTCGCCCACGACCAGCCTTGGCGCAGCGCTGATCGCACGGCCTGGCGCTCGATGCTGTCGGCCAGCCTTCGCAAGGCGACGACAGCAGCAAGCGCTTCGTCGGGGTCGGTCGGAACGGTAATGTCGTGCAGGTCAACCATGCGTCAACCTTAGTTGACGATCCTGATGGCGTCAACCAATGTTGACGGTGATCGGAAGCCTGGTGCGACTGTCCTCAATCGGCATGGTTGTCCCCGTTCCTTACAACCGCGCTGCACCCTTTGTTAACGCTGTTCTGGCAGTACTGAGACCCTGTATTGCGTAATCTCAGGGTGTTCTCGTGTTCATGGCGGTATGTCAAACGGCCGGACGAATGCTGCCGTCGGCACTGAGACACCGCCTGTCCGCAATAATCAGCGAGCTCCTCTCCATCCTGACCGGCACTGACGCGAAGAATGCCGCGCGCCGCATGGCGCTTGTCGCCTTTTCGGTTCGCATCGTCAGCGCCGCCATCGCCTTTCTGTCGCAGATCATCCTTGCGCGGCTGATGGGCGAGTTCGAATACGGCATCTTCGTCTTCGTCTGGGTCCTGGTCATCCTGTTCGGCAGCCTCTCCTGCGTCGGATTTCACTCCGTCGTGATCCGCTTCCTGCCGGAGTACCAGGCGTCGGCGGCCATGGACGAAATCCGCGGCGTGACAACAACAGTGCGTGTCTTCGCCCTTTCTTCCGCCACCACGGTCGCGATCCTCGGCCTCGCCTGTCTCTGGCTCTTTGGAACCCACATCGAGGCCTATTACCTCGTCCCACTCTATCTCGGGCTCTTCACCCTGCCGATGATCTCGCTTGGCGATGTCATGGACGGTACGGCCAGAGCCCATGGCTGGGCGCTCTCCGCTCTGAGCCCCACCTTCATCATCCGGCCGGTGCTCGTCCTCGTCTTCATGGTTCTCGCGGTCACCGCAGGGGCGCCCCACACGGCGCAAACCGCCATGATCGCAGCCATGGCGGCCGCCTATGTCACCACCGTCGGGCAGTTCCTGGTGCTGACCTACCGTCTTCGCTCGCGCTATGTGCCGGGGCCGCGGCGCATCGAGCTTCGCCGCTGGCTCAAGGTCTCGGTCCCCGTCTTCCTGGTCGATGGCTTCGGTTTTCTCCTGACCAATTCCGATGTGGTGATCGTCGGCCTCTATCTCGAGCCGGACGACGTCGCGATCTATTTCGCCGCCGCCAAGACCATGGCGCTTGTGCATTTCGTCATGTTTGCGGTCAAGGCAGCCGCGGGTCCGCGCGTCTCCAATGCCATGGCGCGCGATCCCGGCCAGATCCCCGGCATCGCGATCGAGAGCGCCCGCTGGGCCTTCTGGCCGTCACTGCTGCTCGGCGCGCTGGTGCTTCTCGCGGGACCCTTCCTGCTTTCACTCTTCGGGCCGGCGTTCGTCACCGGGCAGCCGCTGATGATGGTGCTTTTTGCGGGCATCCTCGCCAAGGCTTTCGTCGGCCCGGCCGAAACGCTGCTGACGATGGCCGGCCAACAGACGCTGTGCGTGGTCCTCTACGCCGGCGCGCTGGTGGTCAACATCGCACTCAACCTCAGCCTCATCCCTCTTTTCGGACTGAACGGTGCTGCTTTTGCAACCGCTGGCGCTATGTTCGTAGAGGCGATGCTGCTGCACATCGCCGTCCGGCGTACCTTCGGCTTCGCGCTCTTTGCCTTCGCAAGCGCACGGGCCAGCAATGATAACAACGGGGCTGTCCATCCATGATCGGCAATACCAATCTTCCGAGCGATGCAAACAGCCGGGCCGCACGGGTTCTGGGCGGCCTGGAACAGGGTGGCGAGAGCGGCCCCATCGCCGAGCATATGATCGAGGTCGGCCGCCCCGGTCGTCACCTCGCCATCTATCCGGCCAAGGCCGGCTACGAGTTGCAGCGCGAGCTCGACTTCCTGTCGAACCGGGCGCTCGAGCCGAACGTCTTCTTCACCGGCCGCTTCCTTGCCCCGGCCATGCCGCGCCTCGAAGAGCGCGTCATCCGGCTTGCGATCATGCGCGACAACGACGAGCGCCGCAGCCGTCTGCGCTTCCTGATGCCGTTCTCGATCGAAAAGCCCGGCTTCTCGATCGGCGCGCCGATCATCCGCGCCTGGTCGAACCCGTTCGGCCCGCTTGGCGTGCCGCTGCTCGACGCCGAGGATGCGGCCGAGACGATCGACAACCTGTTCGAAGCCTTTACCGCGCCGGCAACCGGGCTGCCATCGATCCTGGTACTGCCTGACATGCGCTTGAACGGAAAGGTCGCCCGCCTCACCCGCGCCGTCGCCATCGGCCGCAACCTGCCGCTGACGGTGACCGACACCTTCAGCCGGCCGATGCTCGAAAGCCTGCTCGACGGACCGACCTACTTGCGCGACGCCATCAGCCCGGCGCATTTCCGCGAGCTGCGGCGGCAGTGGAACAATCTCGAAAAACAGGGTGAGCTCGTCTATTCCGTTGCCCGCCAGCCCGCCGAAGTCCGCCTGCGCATGGAAGAGTTCCTGGCGCTCGAAGCCTCCGGCTGGAAGGGCAAGGCGCGCAGCGCCATGGTGCTCGACCGTTTCCGGGCGGCCTTCGCACGCGAGGCGATCACCAATCTCGCCGACGGCGACAGCGTGCGTATCCACACGCTCGATCTCGATGGCAAGGCGATCGCCTCGATGGTCGTCTTCCTGATGTCGGGCGAGGCCTATACCTGGAAGACCGCCTACGACGAGCGCTACGCCAAGTACTCTCCGGGCAAGCTGCTTCTGGCTGAGCTGACGGAATGGCACCTCGATGACGCCAACATCGCCCGCTCCGATTCCTGCGCCGTGCCCGACCACCCGATCATGAGCCGGTTCTGGCAGGAGCGCGAGGAGATGGGAACGCTGGTCATCGGCCTGCAACAGACCCGCGACCGCGAAGTGCGCCAGGTGGCAGCCCAGCTCCACCTTTACCGCAACACCCGCAACATGGCGCGGATCCTGCGCGACAAGATCAAGGCGCTGGCCGGGCGCTAGCCCGGCACCGCTGCTTTACGATACGGCCTCTCCGGTGTGCTCGCCGCGCGCTTCCGCCGCCGCCTGCTCGCGCAGGAACCGGCGGATAACCTTGCCCGAGGTCGTCAGCGGCAGGCTGTCGACGAACGCGATCTCGCGCGGATATTCGTGCATGGACAGCCGGGTCTTCACCCATTCGCGAATGGACGCCGCGACACGGTCGTCACCGGTGACGCCGGGGCGCAGCACGACATAGGCCTTGACGATCTCGGTCCTGACCGGATCGGGCTTGCCGACGGCCGCGGCAAGCTGCACGTCCGGATGGCCGGCAAGACAATCCTCGATCTCGCCGGGCCCGATGCGGTAGCCCGACGAGGTGATGACGTCGTCGTCACGGCCGAAGAAGGTGAAATAACCCTCCTCGTCCATCACCCCCTGGTCGCCGGTCGTCATCCAGTCGCCGATGAACTTCTTCTCGGTCGCCGCCTCATTGCCCCAGTAGCCGAGGAACATCACCGGATCCGGTCGCTTCACCGCCACCTGCCCGACGCTGCCGGCCGG
Source organism: Ensifer adhaerens (assembly GCF_002007205.1). Lineage (GTDB taxonomy): Bacteria > Pseudomonadota > Alphaproteobacteria > Rhizobiales > Rhizobiaceae > Ensifer > Ensifer adhaerens_D. The sequence continues at coordinate 11,135 of NZ_LAZS01000002.1, read as the reverse complement.
CAGTTCGCGGCCTTCGCCGTCGATGATCGCCACCCGGTGGCCGGGTGCGGCCTTGCCCATCGACCCCGGCTTGACGACGCCGAGATCGGCGGCTGACGAAATGACGATGTTGCACTCGGTCTGGCCGTAGAACTCGCTGACCTCGAGACCGAGCGCCGCCTTTGCCCATTCATAGGTCTCGCGGCCGAGGGACTCGCCAGCCGAGCCGATGGTTCTCAGATTAAGCCGATAGCGCTCGCGCGGGTTCTCGACTGCCTTCATCAGCCTGAGCGCCGTCGGCGGAATGAAGGCGTTGCGCACGTCCATCTCTTCCAGGATGCGGAAAGCCGTATGCGGATCGAACTTCTGCGCCGGCGACGACACGACGGGCACGCCGTGCAGCAGCGACGGCAACAATGCATTGAGCAGCCCGCCCGCCCAGGCCCAGTCCGCCGGCGTCCACATCCGGTCGCCCGGCTGCGGCAGGAAGTGATGGTGGAACTCGAAGCCCGGCAGATGGCCGAGCAGCACCCGGTGCCCGTGCAGCGCCCCCTTGGGCGGTCCGGTGGTGCCGGACGTATAGATCATCAGCGCCGGATCGTCAGGGCCGGTATCGGCCGGCACGAAGCCGGAGGGATCGCCGGATGCCAACGTCGAAAACGCGATCGTTCCCGGCTGCGGCTGGTCCTCTGCCAGCACCACCAGGCGCAGGTCCGGCAACAGATCACGAATGGCCGCGATGCGCTCATAGCCGAAGCCGTTGGTCACGATCGCCGAGACGCCGGCATCGCGCAGCCGGTATTCGAGCGCCTCGACGCCGAAGAGCAACGCCAGCGGCAGCGCGATCGCGCCATGCTTGTAGATCGCCGCATGGGCGATCGCCGTCTCGAACCCCTGCGGCAACAGGATGGCGACGCGCTCGCCGGGAACAATGCCCTTCCCGAGAAGCCCCTTTGCGAAGGCCGAGGACTTCAGGGCGAATTCGCCGTAGGTGAGCGCCTGATGTGCGCCATCGGGATTGAAATGCTGAAGACAGACGCGCTCCGGGTCCCGCGCCGCCCAGTCGTCGCTGACGGCAACGCCGATGTTGAACTTCTCCGGGATCTGCCAGCGGAAGGCGCGGTAGAGTTCGTCGTAGGTCTCTATTCTCGGTAACATGACGCTGCCATGACAGTTTTCTTGCTGCAGCGCACCTAACACCTTCGCGGGCCGCTATTCAATAACCGGCACGACAACACTGCGCAGTCGCGTTTTCCTTGCATCGTCGCAAGCGCCGTCAAGCATTTGCCGCGTTCAGCCCTGCGGTGTTTCGCTGATGAGCATCCGGACATGACCGAGTATCCGGCGGAAGCCGCCGATCCCGCTGCCACCGCGGGCGAGCAGGACCGCCCCCTGCCATGCCGCCGTCACGATCGCCGCTCGTGACGCCGCCTGCTGCGGCGACCATCCCGTTTGAACGAGGTTCGATGCCATCAGCCGTTCGGTGTCCGCCAGCACGCCTGCCGCCAGTTCGCGCATCGCGGGGGTTGTCGTCACCGGATCAGCCATCGTCTGCCCGACCGGGCAGCCGATGATCTCTCCCTGTGTCGCGTAGAACGTCTCGATCCGGAAGAGCACCCGCTCGATGCGCTGCAACGGCGAAAGATACGGGTCCTCGAAAATTGGCAGTGTTTCATCGCGAAAATGCGCCACCGCCTGCGCAAACAGAGCCTCGAACAGCGCCGCCTTGCTCGGAAAATGGTGTGTGAGCTTGCCAAGCGATATGCCGAGTGCGGCCGTGATCTCCGAGAAGGAGGATGCCGCATACCCACGGACGAAGACGAGCCGGCCGGCGGCTTCGAGGATCTCGTCTCGGGTACGAAGTCCCTTGTCGTACCCCATAGCGCCTACCTCGCCGATGCGATCGAACGCCGGAAGAACCAGAAAGTCCCGCCCGGCACGAAGCTGAACAGCACCGCCTTTGCAGTCCAGCCGCGTGGCTGATCGCGCAGGGACAGTTCATTGATCACGGCCCAGATGTAGGTGAGGAAGGCAACGCCGTGCAAAGGGCCGAGAAAGCGGGTGATTTCTGGAATGCCGAAGCCGTGCTTCAGGGGCACGCCAACGAATACGAGCAATAGCAGCGTCGTTCCCTCAGCGATCGCGGCGATGCGCAGCAGGCGCGAGAGCGGAGGGCGGGATTGCAGTTCGGACATATGCGGCCTCACTTGATGATGGCTGGGAAAATGATGGCTATGGTCAGCGCAAAGCTGGATACCTGCAGGCAGCGGACGCGAAACGCCGAAACCTTGCCATTGCCACGACGCAGCGAAGCGGCAGTCCCGGAGATCGCGCCATGCAACGCCGTCATCGCCAACACGCAGACAAGCTTGACCTGAAACCAGGGCTCCCCAAGCGTTTCCGCCCCCCGCAGGAAAAACAGCGTCGCACCGACGAGGAGGGTCGCAAGCATCGCGGGATTGACCACCTGGCGCAGCCCACGTTGCACCACGACGCTCAAGAATGCGGCATCACCGTTCTCGGCAAGCATCTGCCGTTGGCTCGATAGCAGAACGACAAGCAGGCATTGCCCACCGAGCCACAGGACAACCGAAGCGACATGCGCCGCCTTGATCCAGAGGTAGTACGGGAAAATCAACTCGAGCATCGCGGACCCAAAACAGAAAGGTCATTCTGTTTTATTGATACATGCTCGGATGTCACTGCGACAAATCGGCTGTCCCACCTAGAAAGGAAATGAACCATCTGGAGTGAAGTGGCAGAACAGCGCTCAAATTGCACTTCATTCTAGCTTTGCATCAGACTCATCTGACTACATGGTGAGGCCGTCAAGATAGGGGCGATTCATGAAGTGCATCTCTGAACTTTTGATGGGATTGGCGGGAGCGACATTGGTCGTCATTAGCGCAGTTCAACCGGCGGAAGCTAACAGTGACAATGGCCAAGGCCAATCTTGTGAAATCGTCAACTTAGCATACGCGGCAACCATGAACGCTACCCGGTCGAGCGTGACGGTTTATGCCGAGCAGGACGATGGATCTTTAGTGTTTACTGCCGATTTGCGAACCCAGTCAGGTACTAATTATCTGAAAGATTCAACGCGAAAGCAATGGATCCGGTACCCACAGACAAAGTGGGTTCCAGCGGACCAATCTGGCCCGAAAATAACTGACTGTGTATTTGAGGGTGATGAGAGTCACCTGGGTCTCGCAGCAAAGCACTATTCAGCTATCCGTCATGAGGTGCCGCAGGTCTCTAAAGTGGATTTTTGGATTACGCATGACGATGGACGAATTGTAAAAATGCGAATTGGGCCGTGGGGAGTCAAGCTTAAGTCCGGACTAGGACTAGTTGAAATCCGGAAGTTCGATGATGAGGCATTGACCCCTCCACTTTGATCCGCAGCCGCAGACTTGCGCTTCCATTCGGACGGTATGTCCGATGATTTTTCGAAACCCTGAACCGGAATTACATGCGCCTATCAGTTCCACACGACGCTGAAACAGCGCTCCAATCGCGCCGTCGTCCAGTTTCCGTGAAAACCTTAAACAACTGCGCCGGCACGTCTGCACTCGCACCGGTTGGCCGCCTAGGCTTCTTCTTGTTCTGTTTAGCGGGCGCTTCCACTGGACCCAGTGAGGAATTGTAAGCAGCGAGATTGTTCCGGGGTGCGAAAATGTGGGCAAAAACAGCGAAAAAGAACAACAAAAACAATAGCTGTCTAGGATAGGTGGTGCCCCATGCCGGGGTCGAACCAGCACTCCTTTCGGAACTCGATTTTGAGTCGAGCGCGTCTACCAATTCCGCCAATGGGGCTCAGGGAAGTGCGATATCAGCGGCTCGGGTTTACACTGAGGATTTCGCCGCGGTCAACCATCATTTTCAGGATGCACGACCAACAATCACGAAAGCGTGCGGACCCGTCGCAGCCGCCACGATTTACAGTGTGACCGATCCTGCCTAAGAAGGCGCCATCCAGTTTGGACTGCGGCATCCCTCGGTTTCGAGCTGCCGCCCGCGAGGTATAGATGATCGACGCCGCCACCCAATCCCGCCAACACCTCTTCATCGCCATTGTCGTCACGCTTGGCATGGCGGCGACCGTCGGCGGGGCGCTCGGCTTCGAACATATCGGCGGCTATATCCCCTGCGCACTCTGCCTGTTGCAGCGGGATCCATACTACTGGGGCATCCCGGTCGGTGTTCTGGCAATCGCCACAAGCGCGTTCAAACTGCCAGCATGGACGACCCGCACCCTGCTCCTGATCGTCGGCATCCTGATGCTCGTCGGCGCCGGCATGGGCGTCTATCATTCGGGCGCCGAATGGGGCTTCTGGGAAGGGCCGTCGACCTGTGCGACGACCGCTCAAGGCGTTTCGTCCAATGTCGGCGACCTGCTCGGCGATCTCGATTCCAAGCACGGCCCGTCCTGCACGGAGGCGGCACTGCGGGTGCTCGGCCTGTCCTTTGCCGGATGGAACGTGATTGCCAGCCTCGTGCTCGCAGCAATCGCCCTGCGCGGCGCTGCCAAGGCACGCTGATTTCGCATCAATCCATGACACTCAGGGCGTCATGACGCGGCGACAGGTAACGGCCAAACACGGCACACACCTGTCCCGACCCCGCACTGGGCTCGATCCGGCAAGTAGGCACGAACAGCGTCAGGGCTGCAGTTCGACGTCCCAGTAGAGATAGTCCATCCAGCTTTCATGCAGATGGTTCGGCGGGAAGAGCCGGCCGTTGTTGTGCAGGTCCTGAACCGTCGGCTGGTAGGGCCTCTGGTGCGGGAACATGCCGGCCTGCTTCGGCAGCTTGCTGCCCTTGCGCAGATTGCAGGGCGAGCAGGCTGCGACGACATTGTCCCAGGTCGTCTGGCCGCCGTGAGCGCGGGGCACCACGTGATCGAAGGTAAGATCGTCGGGCGAACCGCAATACTGGCATTCGAATTTATCGCGCAGGAACACGTTGAACCGGGTGAAGGCCGGGTGGCGTGAGGGCTGCACGTAGCTCTTGAGGCATACAACGCTCGGAAGCCGCATCGAGAAGCTCGGAGACGACACCGAATGTTCGTACTCGGCAAGGATGTTTACGCGGTCAAGGAAGACAGCCTTGATCGCGTCCTGCCAGGACCAAAGCGACAAGGGGTAGTAACTCAGCGGTCTATAGTCAGCGTTCAAGACGAGCGCCGGCAAGGCCTGTGGTGAGACTGCAATCGTCAAGCGTATTCTCCTGATCGATTCGGCATCTGCACCTTCTATATTAGGCCCGTTGCAACAGGATTGTGAAGCCGGAAACAAAAATGCGTGCGCTGGATTCGCTTTTTCCTTCAAGGTGTCACAGGAACAGCATCACGGCGCATTTCCTGTGAATAATAGGCCCAGAAGAGACGCGCGGCGACGCTGCGCCAGGGCGACCAGGAGGCCGCGAGCGAATCAATTTCCCGCGCCGTCGGGCGCAATTCGAGACCCAGTCCGTGCCCGATGGCGTTCTGAAGCGCGACATCGCCGGAGGGAAAGACATCCGGGTGACCGGCGCAGAAGAGCAGGTAGACCTCTGCCGTCCAGCGCCCCACCCCCTTGATCGCCGTCAGCTCGCGGATCGCCTCCGACGCCTCGACATTGCAGATCGCGTCGAGATCGATTTCCCCGCCGACGACCACCTCGGCCACGCGCCTGAGCGCCTCGGCCTTCGCCCGCGACAGCCCGATCACCCGGCAATCCTCGTCGCTCAGCGAATTGACACCCGCCGCTGTGACCTCGCCGAGCCTCTCCTCCATGCGCCGCCAGATCGCCGCAGCGCTCGCCTTCGAGACCATTTGCGAAACGATGATGCTGGCAAGGCCGCGATAGCCGGGATCGGTGCGCCGCAGCGGCACCGGGCCGGCCCTTGCAACCACGTGCCCGAGGCGCGCATCGAGCATCACCAGGCCGGAAAGCCCGGCCTCGATGTCCTCATGTGTCCGGATGATCCGCATGACGCCTCCACAAAGCGGATGATTTTTATACCCCTTCCATGGCAAAGGGAAAGCATGCCTGACACGCCACCCGTTTTCCGCTTTGCCCCCAGCCCGAACGGGCTGCTCCATCTCGGCCACGCGCTTTCCGCGCTGCTGAACCACGACATGGCGAAGGCCGCGAACGGGCGTTTCCTGCTGCGCATCGAGGATATCGACCAGACCCGCTGCCGGCCCGAATTCGAGGCGGCGATCTTCGAAGACCTTGCCTGGCTGCGCCTCGACTGGGAGCGCCCGGTACGCCGCCAGTCGGAGCATCTCGACGCCTATGCGTCGGCGCTTCACCGGCTGGACGCGCTCGGCATCGTCTACCCCTCGGCCATGACCCGCGGCGAGATCAAGGCGGCGGTGACAGATGCGGAAGCCGGCGGGCGGATCTGGCCGCGCGATCCGGATGGCAGCCCGCTCTATCCGGGCCGCGAGCGCGAATTGCTCCAAATCGAGCGCGCGGCTCTCGTCGCGAGCGGCAAGGCTTACGCCTGGCGGCTCGACATGGAGAAGGCCGTCGCGCTTTTGGGAAAAGACCGTCTGACCTGGGCCGAGAACGGCCATGGTCCTGAAGGCGAAACGGGCACCATCATCGCCAATCCCGCTGCCTGGGGCGACATCATCCTGTCGCGCTCCGATGCGCCTTCGAGCTACCACCTCTCCGTCGTCGTCGACGACGCGCTGCAGGGCATCACCCATGTGGTGCGCGGCCGCGATCTCTATCAGGCGACCGCCGTTCACCGACTGCTGCAGCAGCTTCTCGGCCTGCCGGAGCCGCTCTATCACCATCATCGGCTGGTGCTCGGCCCGGATGGCCGCAAGCTCTCGAAGAGCAATCAGGATACTGGCATCGCAGCCTTCCGCGCCGCCGGTCGCACGCCGGAGGAGATCCGGGTGCTAATCGGCTAGGTCCTGCTCTTCGCTCGCCGCTTCGCCACCGTTGCGGAGCTGGAAGCTGCGCCGCACCATGCGCTTGACCCGGTACTTGAGGATCGCCGCATTGATCTCGGCGCCGATGATGAAGATTGCCGCGATCATATAGAGGAAAACGAGCACGATCATGATCGACGCCAGGCCCGCATAGGTCGAGACATAGGTGGCGAAGGTCGTGAGGTAGGAGGCAAAGGCATAGGCGCCGATCGTCCAGCAGACGAGCGTGAGCACGATACCGGGGAGCACGTCGACCACCTTGCGGTGGCCGTCGGGCAGCCAGAGATGTGACACCAGCAGACCGCCGGTCAGCATGACGAGCGCAAGCGGCAAGCTCCAGTTGTCGACGGTCGCAAGCACCCCGCCGAGCCATGGCCACCATTCCCCGGCGTAACGCACCGCGAGCGGCACTGCGACCAGGAGGATGCTGAGCGCCGCAAGGATCAGCACGCCGGCAAGCACGAAGCCAAGGCTCGCAAGCCGGGTGGCGTACCAGTAGCGGCTCTCGGTAACGCGATAGGCGCGGTTCAGCGAGACGCGCAGCGCCTCCACGCCGTTGGAGGCAAAATAGGCTGCGGCGAGAACGGAAATGGTCAATAGCCCACCGCGCGGGATCGTCAGCACCCGCACGATTTCGTCGGCGACGGGCTTGGCGATCGATTCCGGCCAGGCATCGAAGATCAGGTGTACGGCCGTTTCGGCGAACTGATCGGCGCCGAGAAAACTGCCGAGCGCCGTGCCGAAGATCAGGAAGGGAAAGACGGCCAAGAGCGACGAGAGCGCCACGTGACTTGCCATCGCCCAACCGTCGTCGAGGCTGAAATGCCAGAGCGCATCGAAAACGACTTTCCAGGTGATGCGTATAAATGCTGGCATTCCATTCCAATCCTACGAGGCGCCGGGACCGCACTATCAGTACGTCCGTCTCGGCGCCGTTTCCTTGGCTTCGCATGACCCCGACGGCGACAACGCTGGCGGGTTCCGGCTTGCGCAATTCAATTGTATCCCGCCGATGAATATGGGAAACCGAGGCAGGATTTCTACAGGATTCGACCGGATGACGGATCGCCCCACAATCATTGTCACCGGATGCTCGTCCGGGATCGGTGCCTATTGCGCCCGCGCGCTGCACGCCGACGGCTGGCGGGTCTTTGCCACGGTACGACGGGAAGAGGACCGCCAAGCCCTTGAAGCGGAAGGCATCGAGACCTTCCTGATGGACTATACGAAGCCGGAAACCATCGCTGCACTGGCCGATACGGTGCTGGCGCTTTCCGGCGGGCGCATCGACGCGCTGTTCAACAACGGCGCCTATGGCCAGGCGGGTGCGGTCGAGGATCTGCCGACCGAGGCGCTGAGGCTCCAGCTCGAGACCAACGTGATCGGCTGGCACGACCTGACGCGGCGGGTGATTCCGGCCATGCGCGCCCGGGGCAGCGGCCGCATCGTGCAGTGCTCCTCCATTCTCGGCATCGTGCCCTACCGCTGGCGCGGCGCCTACAACGCCTCCAAGTTTGCGATCGAGGGCCTGTCTCTCACCCTCAAGATGGAGCTGGCCGGCAGCGGCATCGAGGTGAGCCTGATCGAGCCGGGGCCGATCACATCCAAGTTCACCACCAACGCCATCGCCTATATCGAGCGCTTCATCGACCTCAAGAATTCGGTGCATCGCGCCGAATACGAACGGCAGATGCGCCGCCTGAAGGGTGAAAGCAAACCGGCGGCCGGCAAGCTCGGGCCTGATGCGGTTTACGCGGTTTTGAAGCACGCGCTGAGAGCAAAGAAACCGAAACCGCACTATATTGTAACAAGGCCCGCCAAACAGGGCGCGCTTCTGAAGAAGCTCCTGCCGGCGGCATTGTTTTATCGCATCATCGGCCGACTTGGCTGAAGCAGAATTGCAAGGAAGAGTTCGATGTCCAGCTTCTTTACCGGCCTGACCCTGTTCGTCATGGGCCTGGTCGTGATCGTCCTGATCCGCGGCCTCGTGAACATGGCGAAGGGTGGCAGCGGCAACACCTCAAACAAGCTGATGCAGGCACGCGTGCTGTTGCAGGCAATCGCGATCGTGCTGATCATGGTGACCCTTTGGATCACCGGCGGCGGCCGCCCGACCTAAGGCGCAATTCCTGACGGAAATCCTTCGTGGAATTGCTCTAGAGGACGATGACGACAGATGGTGAAGCTCAACAAGATCTATACCCGGACGGGTGACAACGGCACCACCGGGCTCGTCGCCGGGCCGCGCCGGCTAAAGAGCGATCTCCGGGTCGATGCCTATGGCGCGGTGGACGAAACCAATGCCTTCGTCGGCCTGGCGCGGCAGCACACCGCCAACAGCACCGATCTCGACGGCGCGCTGATGCGTATCCAGAACGACCTCTTCGATCTCGGCGCAGACCTCGCCACGCCCGACACCGGCGAGACGCCGCAATACGAGCCGCTCAGGATCGTGGCAGCACAGGTGACCTGGCTTGAAACCGAAATCGACCGGCTGAATACCGAACTTGATCCCTTGCGCTCCTTCGTGCTTCCGGCCGGGAGCCCCGCCTCCGCAGCCCTCCACGTCTCCCGCACGGTCGCACGCCGTGCGGAACGCCAGCTGGTGGCCCTTGCCCAGATCGAAGGCGAGATCGTCAGCAAAGACGCGATCGCCTATATCAACCGTCTGTCGGATTTCCTGTTCGTCGCGGCCCGCTTTGCAAATGACAAAGGTCAAGCCGACGTCCTTTGGATTCCCGGAAAAAACAGATAACGTCGGCTTCCGCATCGTCGCCCGATCCAGATTCGGCGGGAGGAATGGGCCACAACTTGTGCTTCCGGAGACCGCATGTTCATTCCGCTTCACGATACGAACACCCTCAAGCACATCAAGGTCCAGTACGTCACGATCAGCCTGATCGTCATCAACATCGCCGTCTGGCTGATCACCGGTCCGATCGCGTCTGAAGAATTCGCCAACGCCGCGCTGCTCGGCTTCGGCTACATCCCCGCGCTCATCTTCGATTACGCCCAGCTCGATCCCTCGCTCGTCGTCGTCCCCGACGGCTTCACCTTCGTTACCTATTCCTTCCTGCATGGCGACTTCATGCATCTCGCCATGAACATGCTGTTCCTCTGGGTGTTCGGCGACAATGTCGAGGATGCGCTCGGACACTTCCGCTACCTCGTCTTCTATCTTCTGTGCGCCGCCGCCGGGGCGCTGGCGCACGGGCTTCTCGACCCGGCCTCCGAAGCCCCGCTGATCGGCGCGTCCGGGGCGATCTCAGGCGTCGTTGCGGCCTATTTCCTGCTGCATCCGAAGGTGCGCGTCTGGGTTCTGGTCTTTTTCCGCATTCCGCTGCCGCTGCCTGCCGCCATTCCGCTCGCCTTCTGGATCGGCCAGCAGTTCTTCATGTTGGTCGTCGATCCCGGCAGCGGCGTTTCCTGGAGCGCCCATGTCGGCGGCATCCTCGCGGGTCTGGTTCTGGTGGTCATTTTGCGACGCCGCGATGTGCCGCTGTTCGACCGCACGATCGTCACCCCGCGCGCCGTCGAGCACAAGGCGGAGCCGGTCACCGCGGGCCAGCAGCCGCCGTCGGATGCGACAAGACCGCCCATCCCCTGGGGACGCCAGACCTGATCCTGGCAGCCGCGAAGGCGAGGCCCCGACGCGGATCTACCGCTATTTCAATGGCTTGCCCGAGATGCACCCGACCCATCCGGGACAGCGGTGCGTTAGCCCCCAAGCCACTTGCCATCGCTCATTCTTACGTGTACGTAAACGTAATTCCAATTCTCGGGATTATACCGATTTAGCGCCATGCACAGCGATTGTAATTGGAGAAAAAACGCGTATCGATGTCGCCAACCGACAATCAGGCGGCTCCGTTAAGGCGCATTTTCCTGCGAAAGCTCTTGGAGGGAAGAATCCATGAAAATACTTGTGACGGTGAAGCGGGTCGTTGACTACAACGTCAAGATCCGCGTGAAGGCAGACGGTTCGGGCGTCGAGCTTGCCAACGTGAAGATGTCGATGAACCCGTTCGACGAAATCTCGGTCGAAGAAGCGCTGCGGCTGAAGGAAGCCGGCAAGGCGGACGAAGTCGTCGTCGTGTCCGTCGGTCCGGCCAAGGCCGAAGAGACGCTGCGCACGGCGCTTGCCATGGGCGCCGACCGCGCCATCCTGATCGAGACCGAAGACCAGGTCGAGCCGCTCGCCGTCGCCAAGATCATCAAGGGCGTT
>NZ_LAZS01000019.1 GCF_002007205.1 Ensifer adhaerens | reverse complement strand
GCACTCCAGGTGGAGCGCAACGTGATGTTCATGATCCTGACGCTGATCGTGCTGGTCGCGGCGCTCAACATCATCTCCGGCCTGATCATGCTGGTGAAGGACAAGGGCAGCGATATCGCGATCCTGCGGACGATGGGCGCGACCTCGGGCTCGGTGATGCGCATCTTCTTCATGACCGGTGCTGCCATCGGCGTGGCGGGAACGGTCGCCGGCGTCGCGCTCGGCGTCGTCGTCTGCCTCAACATCGAATCCATCCGGCAGTTCTTCTCCTGGATTTCGGGAACGACGCTCTTCAGCCCGGAGCTCTACTTCCTCAGCCAGCTTCCGGCCGACATGAACGCCGACGAGACCGCGCTCGTCGTCGTCATGGCGCTCACCCTTTCCTTCCTCGCCACGATCTTCCCGGCCTGGCGCGCCTCGCGCCTCGATCCGGTGCAGGCCCTGCGTTACGAATGACAAGGACATCACTGAAATGAATGCGCGCGTGGCACTGCAGCTTTCCGGCGTCGAGCGACACTATGGCGAAGGCGAAACGTTCCTTTCCATTCTCAAGGGAGCGGATTTCACGCTGAGAAGCGGCGAGACCGTGGCATTGGTTGCGCCCTCGGGAACCGGAAAATCGACGCTCCTACATGTCGCGGGCCTCTTGGAGCGGCCGGATGCCGGCGAAGTGCTGGTCAACGGCGTCTCCTGCGGCGGGCTCAACGACGATCGGCGGACCGCAATCCGCCGCAACGAGATCGGCTTCGTCTACCAGTTTCACCATCTGTTGCCTGAGTTCTCGGCGCTTGAAAACATCATGATGCCGCAGTTGATCGGGGGGCTGCCAAAGAAGGAAGCCGCGGAACGGGCGAAGGCGCTGCTCGATTATATGCGCATCGGCCATCGCGCCGAACATCGCCCGGCGGAGCTTTCCGGCGGTGAGCAGCAGCGCGTCGCGATCGCGCGCGCGGTTGCCAATGCGCCGCTCGTCCTTCTTGCTGACGAGCCAACCGGCAATCTCGACCCGGAAACCGCCGGCTACGTCTTTGAGGCGCTGGAGGCGCTTGCGCGCCAGTCGGGCCTTGCGGCCCTGATCGCTACGCACAATCATGAACTGGCCGGACTGATGGACCGCCGCGTGACGATTGAAGACGGCAAGGTCGTCGAGATGGCGTGATGGTCTAAGGCGAGGGAAGGCAGGATGACCGCCGTGACTGAAAATCAGGTGCAGGCCGCAGCGCAGCCTGAAAAGTCCTCCAGCCGTCCTTTTTCCGCCTTCGAGCGCATGGTGGCCTGGCGTTACCTGCGCTCAAGACGCAAGGAAGCCTTCATCTCTGTCATCGCCGGCTTCTCGTTCATCGGCATCATGCTCGGCGTGGCGACGCTGATCATCGTCATGGCCGTCATGAACGGTTTCCGTACCGAGCTGATTTCCCGCATTCTCGGCATCAACGGCCACATGATCGTCCAGCCGATCGACGGGCCGCTGAACAACTATGCGGAGCTGGCGACGAAGTTCTCTGG
>NZ_LAZS01000018.1 GCF_002007205.1 Ensifer adhaerens | reverse complement strand
ACGGAGGTCCGTGCGGCCCGCCTCCCGAATTCACATGTTCGGGTAGACCGGGCCTTCGCCGCCTTGTGGCGGCACCCAGTTGATGTTCTGGTTCGGGTCCTTGATGTCGCAGGTCTTGCAGTGCACGCAGTTCTGCGCGTTGATGACGAAGACCGGCTTGCCGTCCTTCTCCACCCACTCGTAGACGCCGGCCGGACAGTAGCGCGTCGACGGGCCGGCATAGATGTCGTGCTCGGAACGCTGCTGCAGCTCCATGTCCTTGACCTGCAGATGCACCGGCTGGTCTTCCTCGTGGTTGGTGTTCGACAGGAACACCGAGGACAGCCGGTCGAAGGTCAGGACGCCATCGGGCTTCGGATAGTCGATCTTCTGGTGTTGGGCGGCGGGCTCAAGGCTTTGCGCATCGGTCTTGCCGTGCTTCAGCGTGCCGAAGAACGAGAAGCCGAACAGCTGGTTGGTCCACATGTCGAGACCGCCGAGCGCGACGCCGATTGCCGTGCCGAACTTCGACCACAGCGGCTTGACGTTTCTCACCCGCTTCAGGTCCTGGCCGATGGCGCTGTCGCGCCAGCCGCGTTCGATCTCGATCGGCTCGTCATTGGCGCGGCCGGAGGCGATTGCTGCCGCCAGCTTCTCGGCGGCAAGAATGCCTGACAGCACCGCATTGTGGCTGCCCTTGATGCGCGGCACGTTGACGAGACCGGCCGAACAGCCGATCAGCGCGCCGCCGGGGAACGACAGCTTCGGCACCGACTGGTAACCGCCCTCGGTGATCGCACGCGCGCCGTAGGAGAGCCGCTTGCCACCCTCAAACGTGCCGCGGATCGCCGGATGTGTCTTGAAGCGCTGGAACTCCTCGAACGGGAAGAGATAGGGGTTCTTGTAGTTGAGGTGCACGACGAAGCCGACGGCAACCATGTTGTCTTCGAGGTGGTAGAGGAACGAACCGCCACCGGTCTTCATGCCGAGCGGCCAGCCGAACGAGTGCTGCACCAGACCCGGACGATGGTTTTCCGGCTTCACCTGCCAGAGCTCCTTGAGACCAATGCCGAACTTCTGAACGTCGCTGTCCCTGGAGAGATCGAACTTGGCGATCAGCTGCTTGGCGAGCGAACCGCGCACGCCCTCGCCGATCAACGTGTATTTGCCCAAGAGCGCCATGCCGCGGGCGAAGTTCGGTCCCGGCTCGCCGTTCCTCTCGATGCCCATGTCGCCGGTGGCAACGCCGATGACCGCACCCTCGTCGTTGTAGAGCACTTCGGTCGCGGCAAAACCCGGATAGATCTCAACGCCGAGTTCTTCCGCCTTTGTCGCCAGCCAGCGACAGACGTTGCCGAGCGAGACGATGTAGTTGCCGTGATTGTTCATCAGCGGCGGCATCAGGAAGTTCGGCAGGCGGATCGAGCCGGCCGGGCCTAAGAACAGGAAGTGGTCGTCCGTCACCTCCGTCTTGAACGGATGGTCGGCCTCGTCGCGCCAGCCCGGCAGCAGCCGGTCGATGCCGATCGGGTCGACGACCGCGCCCGACAGGATATGCGCGCCGACCTCGGCGCCCTTTTCGAGCACC
>NZ_LAZS01000017.1 GCF_002007205.1 Ensifer adhaerens | reverse complement strand
TCCAGGAGATCAACAAGCATGTGAGCGCGATCGTGACGGCGACGCGCGAACAGTCGACCGGTCTCCAGGAGATCAACACGGCAGTCAACACCATGGACCAGGGCACGCAGCAGAACGCGGCGATGGTCGAGGAGCAGACCGCTGCAAGCCATGGGCTTGCTTCGGAGGCCGCCTCGCTCAACGCGCTGCTCGCCCAGTTCAACCTCGGCGATACGCAAGGCGTTTACGCGGCAGCGACCAACCACCGCCGCCGGGCAGCCTAGCCTTCGCCGCCATTCGACAAGCAAAAGGCCCGGGCGACCGGGCCTTTTCTTTGCGCACTGCATCAGGATTCTCGCTTTTCACTGCAGGATCGCGATTCATCCTCTTGTTTCTTAAGCTTTGATAAAGCGGTCGCGCATACCGTTTCATCGCCGCGAAATGACTTCGCCCCGCACGTCGCCTCCAGGCATTCATCATCGCGATGTGTTCCAGACACCTGTCCCAATGCTCAGCGTGCCCGCCACGCAATCGATGATTTGGCCGCGCACGACCGCAACGGCGGAGGCGCGAGGGGAGACATACGGTGATCCTAAAGACTGCAACGGCAAGAAACATGTTCGCCATCGTTATGACCGGCCTTCTGACCTCCATGGTCACCGCCGCCGTCGTCTTCTGGCTCTCCTACCAGCAACTGCGTGAGCGCAGCATCGCCGAGATGACCAATGCGGCCTCGGCAAGCGCGCGCAGCGTCGAGACGAAGTTCGCCGAAGGAAAGACGCTCGCAAACAACATCCGCTCCGCCCTCTATGCGGTGAAGGGCACGGGCGAGCCGTCGCGCGCCGAAATCGAAACCCTGATGAAGCGCTGGATCGTCGATAACCCGCTTGCCGTCGGCATGAGCACCGGCTGGGAGCCGAACGCCTTTGATGGCAAGGATGCAGAGTTCGTCGGCAAGCCCGGCCATGATGCGACCGGCCGCTTCGTTCCCTACATCGCCCGCTCCGGCGACAAGGTGATCCACGAGGCGCTGGCCGACTACGACAAGCCGGGTCCCGGCGACTACTACCAGATCCCGAAGAAGACCGGTCTCGATATGGTCACCGAGCCCTATGTCTACCCGATCAACGGCAAGGACGTGCTGATGACCTCGATCATGGTGCCGCTCAAGAAGGACGGCGCCTTCATCGGTGTGGTCGGCGTCGACATGGCGCTCGGCGAACTCTCGACCGAACTCGCCAAGCTGAAACCCTTCGGCACCGGTTTCGTCTCATTGCTCAGCAAGGATGGCAGCATCATCAGCCACCCGGACGCAAAGGTGCTCGGCAAGGTGCTGAAGGACACGCCGCTGCAGGGCGAGGGCTGGGGCGACCTCTTGAGCCATACCGGCCGGGCTTTCGCGCTGAAGCATACCGATGGCGCCGGGCATCTCGCCGTCGCGGTGCCCGTCAATCTGCTGCCGGACACCGTCTGGTACGTCGTGGTGTCCGTTCCGGAGGCGACGGTTTTTGCCGGCCTGTCACACCTTGCGATGATCTCGATTGCCGTCATCGCCGTTGCCGCCGCCATCATGATCATCGTCGGCTGGACACTCGCAACCCGCTTCCGCAAGCGCGTCGCCAATGTCATTGGTGTCACCGGCCAGATTGCTGCCGGCGAGACCGACGTCGACCTGTCGGAAGCCGAGCGCAAGGACGAAATCGGCGATCTCGCCCGGTCGTTGCGGGTTCTGCGCGACGCGACCATCGCCAAGATGCAG
>NZ_LAZS01000016.1 GCF_002007205.1 Ensifer adhaerens | reverse complement strand
GCTTCGTCTCCGCCTGCCCCTCCCTGAAGAGTTTCCACTTTGTCGGCCGGAAGGCGATGCGGCTGTGGTCGCCGGCGGCGGCGCGCTCGGGCGAGAGCTCGATCTCGACATGCGGATGGTTGCGGCCGAGGTCGAGTTCGAGATGGCGGGTGCCGGCAACGCGGCGGCTGGCGACGACGAGGCCGGCGAGACAGCCGCCGCAGCCGTCGATCAGCTCGATGTCGTGCGGGCGGAAGTAGAGTTGCGCCGGGCCGTCGGGCTCGGCTGGCGCGCGCAAGCCGATCGGCCGGTCCTCGAACCAGATCTCGCCGTTCGACAGCGTGACCGACAGGCAGTTCGACTGGCCGATGAAGCCGTAGACGAAGGGCGAGACCGGATGGTCGTAGATCTCGTCGGGGGTGCCGACCTGTTCGATCACGCCCTTGCTCATGACGACGACGCGATCGGCCAGCTCCAGCGCCTCGTCCTGGTCGTGGGTGACGAAGATCGTGGTGTGGCCGGTGCGGTCGTGGATGTCCCTCAGCCACTTGCGCAGTTCTTTCCGGACCTGGGCGTCGAGCGCGCCGAAGGGCTCGTCGAGCAAAAGCACGTTCGGTTCCACCGCCATGGCGCGGGCGAGCGCGACGCGCTGGCGCTGGCCGCCCGACAGCTGCGCCGGATAGCGCTTGTCGAGACCGGAGAGCTGCACCAGGTCGAGAAGGTCAAGCGCGCGGCTGCGGATCTCGGCCGACGGCGGTCTGCGGTTGGACGGGCGCACCTTCAGGCCGAAGGCGACGTTGTCGAGCACGGTCATGTGGCGGAACAGGGCATAGTGCTGGAAGACGAAGCCGATGTTGCGCTGCTGCACGGTCTTTTGCGAGGCATCCTCGTCGCCGAAGAAGATCGTGCCTTCGGTCGGGCTTTCCAGCCCGGCGACGAGGCGTAAGAGCGTCGTCTTGCCGGAACCGGAGGGGCCGAGCAGCGCGATCAGCTCGCCGGAGCGGATGTCGAGCGAGACGTCGTCGAGCGCCGGGAAGCGGCCGAATTCCTTGCGGATGTTGTGAACGCGCACGTCCATTGCGTTTGACCTTTCAATGCCTGCGGCTGGCGGCGATCTCGGCGCTGTAGCGGATCTCCAGCGCCGTCTTCAAAATCAGGGTGATCAGCGCCAGCAGCGCCAGCAACGCCGCCACCGCGAAAGCGGCGACGAAGTTGTATTCATTATAGAGGATTTCCACCTGCAACGGCATGGTGTTGGTCTCGCCGCGGATATGGCCGGAGACCACCGAGACGGCGCCGAACTCGCCCATGGCGCGGGCGTTGCAGAGCAGAACCCCGTAAAGCAGCCCCCATTTGATGTTCGGCAGCGTCACATGCCAGAAGGTCTGCCAGCCCGATGCCCCGAGAGACAAGGCCGCCTCCTCGTCGCTCGATCCCTGTTCCTGCATCAGCGGGATCAGCTCGCGGGCGACGAAGGGGAAGGTGACGAAGACGGTGGCGAGCACCAGGCCGGGCACGGCAAAGAGGATCTGGATGCCGTGGCTCTGCAAAAAGGGCCCGAGGACACTGTGCGAACCGAACAGAAGCACGAAGACGAGGCCGGAGATGACCGGCGAGACCGAGAACGGCAGGTCGATCAGCGTCGTCAGGAAGGCCTTGCCCTTGAACTCGAACTTGGCGATCGCCCAGGCGGCGGCAACGCCGAAGACGAGGTTGAGCGGCACGGCGATGGCGGCGACGATCAGCGTCAGGCGAATGGCGGAAAAAGTCTCGGCGTCCCCGAGCGCCAAAACGAACTCGCCGACGCCCTTGCGCAGCGCCTCGGTAAAGACGGCGGCGAGTGGCAGGAGCAGGAACAGCGCGACGAAGGTAAGCGCGGTGATCGTCAGCGTCAGCCGGGCAAAGCGGCTTTCCGAGGTGGCGGCGGCCAGTTCCGGCAGGGCGGCGCGAGGGCCGGAAGCCGGACTGAGACCGGGACTGGGTGCTGAAGCGGCGGTCAGGTCATGCGACATAGACATATCTCCGCCGGCTCCAGGCCTGGATCGAGTTGATGAGCAGCAGCATGGCAAAGGAGATCGCCAGCATGACAGCGGCAATGGCGGTGGCAGCCGCATAGTTGAACTCTTCGAGCCGGATGACGATCAGCAGCGGCGCGATCTCGGAGACGTAAGGCAGGTTGCCGGCGATGAAGATCACCGAGCCGTATTCGCCGACGCCACGGGCAAAGGCGAGCGCAAAGCCGGTCAAGCCCGCCGGCAAGAGCCCCGGCAGAAGCACCCGGCTGATCGTCTGGAAGCGGCTGGCGCCAAGGGTGGCCGCGGCCTCCTCGACCTCCTTGTCGATCTCCTCCATGATCGGCTGCACCGTCCTGACGACGAAGGGCAGGCCGACGAAGATCAGGGCGATGACGATGCCGGCCGGGGTGAAGGCGACCTTGAGCCCGAGCGGCTCGAGAAACTGGCCGATCCAGCCGTTGCCGGCATAAAGCGTCGTGAGGGCAATGCCGGCGACCGCGGTCGGCAGCGCAAACGGCAGGTCGACCATGGCGTCGATCACCCGCTTGCCGGGAAACCGGTAGCGCACCAGCACCCAGGCGAGGATGACACCGAAGATCAGGTTGATGACGGCGGCGACGAAGGCCGTGCCAAAGGAGATCTTCAGGGCATTGAGGGTGCGTGGATCGAGCGCCAGCGCGAAGAACTCCGACCAGCCGAGCCCGCTGGCCCGAAACACCAGACCCGACAGCGGGATCAAAACGATCAGAACCAGCCAGCTCAGCGTGATCCCGAGCGACAATCCAAATCCAGGCAAAACACTCGGCTGGCGAAATCGCCA
>NZ_LAZS01000015.1:2500-5897 GCF_002007205.1 Ensifer adhaerens | reverse complement strand
GGTTGCGGGGGCAGGATTTGAACCTGCGGCCTTCAGGTTATGAGCCTGACGAGCTACCGGGCTGCTCCACCCCGCGCCATCGCGGTAAATCCCTGTGGGATTTATCCGCTTTATCCGGGTTTTGCCGGAGGCAAAATCCCGTTGTTTGTCTGATCTTGTCTATTTTCAGCCTAGCAAAACAAAAGGGCCGCTTAGAGGCGGCCCGTGTTCGGCTGGGCCGAAGTCGAAGAGAAGATGATCGTTTGATTTCCGGATTGTTTATCTTGCGTTTTGCAGACCTGGCAGCGACCTACTCTCCCGCGTCTTAAGACGAAGTACCATCGGCGCTGGGGCGTTTCACGGCCGTGTTCGGAATGGGAACGGGTGCAGCCACCCCGCCAGAACCACCAGGTCGGCAAAGCGCAAGATTTGCGCCTAGCTGAGCGCAAACCGGATGAGAAGCTGGTGAGGTGGTGATGCCACCTCGTTTTGTTTTGAACACGTCGCTCATCATGTGATGAGCATGAGCAATGGGAACGATCAAGCCAATCGAACGATTAGTACTGGTAAGCTTCATGCGTTGCCGCACTTCCACACCCAGCCTATCAACGTGGTCGTCTTCCACGGTTCTCAAGGGAATACTCGTTTTCAGGTTGGTTTCCCGCTTAGATGCCTTCAGCGGTTATCCATTCCATATATAGCTACCCTGCTATGCCCTTGGCAGGACAACAGGTCCACCAGAGATATGTCCATCCCGGTCCTCTCGTACTAGGGACAGATCCTGTCAATATTCCTACACCCACGGCAGATAGGGACCGAACTGTCTCACGACGTTCTGAACCCAGCTCACGTACCGCTTTAATTGGCGAACAGCCAAACCCTTGGGACCTGCTCCAGCCCCAGGATGCGATGAGCCGACATCGAGGTGCCAAACAACCCCGTCGATATGGACTCTTGGGGGTCATCAGCCTGTTATCCCCGGCGTACCTTTTATCCGTTGAGCGATGGCCCTTCCACGCGGGACCACCGGATCACTATGACCGACTTTCGTCTCTGCTCGACTTGTCAGTCTCGCAGTCAGGCGGGCTTATGCCATTGCACTCGACGACCGATTTCCGACCGGTCTGAGCCCACCATCGCGCGCCTCCGTTACTCTTTCGGAGGCGACCGCCCCAGTCAAACTACCCACCATACACTGTCCCGGATCCGGATAACGGACCGCGGTTAGACATCCATGACGATAAGGGTGGTATTTCAAGGATGGCTCCACAAGAACTGGCGTCCCTGCTTCAAAGCCTACCACCTATCCTACACATGCCGACACGAATGCCAGTGTAAAGCTATAGTAAAGGTGCACGGGGTCTTTCCGTCTGACCGCAGGAACCCCGCATCTTCACGGGGAATTCAATTTCACTGAGTCTATGCTGGAGACAGCGGGGAAGTCGTTACGCCATTCGTGCAGGTCGGAACTTACCCGACAAGGAATTTCGCTACCTTAGGACCGTTATAGTTACGGCCGCCGTTTACTGGGGCTTCGATTCAGAGCTTGCACCCCTCCTCTTAACCTTCCAGCACCGGGCAGGCGTCAGACCCTATACGTCGTCTTGCGACTTCGCAGAGCCCTGTGTTTTTGATAAACAGTCGCTACCCCCTGGTCTGTGCCACCCCAACAGACTTGCGTCCAGTGGGGTCACGCTTCTTCCGAAGTTACGCGTGCAATTTGCCGAGTTCCTTCAGCATAGTTCTCTCAAGCGCCTTGGTATACTCTACCTGACCACCTGTGTCGGTTTCGGGTACGGTCTATACGGTGGAGCTATTTCCTGGAACCGCGTCCCCGCCCACACAATCCAATAAGTGTGAACAAGTTAAGCGATCCGTCACTACCACCAGGCCCACGAATATTAACGTGGTTCCCATCGACTACGCGTGTCCGCCTCGTCTTAGGGGCCGGCTAACCCTGCTCAGATTAACTTTAAGCAGGAACCCTTGGTCTTTCGGCGAGAGGGTCTCTCACCCTCTTTATCGTTACTCATGTCAACATTCGCACTTCCGATACCTCCAGGACCCCTCACGGGTATCCCTTCACAGGCTTACGGAACGCTCCGCTACCACACGTCTTGCGACGTATCCTCAGCTTCGGTGCATGGCTTTAGCCCCGTTACATTTTCGGCGCAAAGACCCTTATTTAGACCAGTGAGCTGTTACGCTTTCTTTAAATGATGGCTGCTTCTAAGCCAACATCCTGGTTGTTTTGGGATCCTCACATCCTTTCCCACTTAGCCATGACTTGGGGACCTTAGCTGGAGGTCAGGGTTGTTGCCCTTTTCACGACGGACGTTAGCACCCGCCGTGTGTCTGCCGACTAGTACTCCTCGGTATTCGGAGTTTGGTTAGGATCAGTAAGACGGTGAGTCCCCATAGCCCATCCAGTGCTCTACCCCCGAGGGTATTCGGTCGACGCTCTACCTAAATAGATTTCGCGGAGAACCAGCTATTTCCGAGTTTGATTGGCCTTTCACCCCTAACCACAAGTCATCCCAATCTATTGCAACAGATGCGGGTTCGGTCCTCCAGTTGGTGTTACCCAACCTTCAACCTGCTCATGGCTAGATCACTCGGTTTCGGGTCTAATGCGACGAACTGAACGCCCTGTTCAGACTCGCTTTCGCTGCGCCTTCACCTATCGGCTTAAGCTTGCTCGTCACACTAAGTCGTTGACCCATTATACAAAAGGTACGCTGTCACCCTTGCGGGCTCCAACTGTTTGTAGGCATCCGGTTTCAGGTTCTATTTCACTCCCCTTGTCGGGGTGCTTTTCACCTTTCCCTCACGGTACTTGTTCGCTATCGGTCATGCACGAGTACTTAGGCTTGGAGAGTGGTCTCCCCATGTTCAGACAGGATTTCACGTGTCCCGCCTTACTCAAGGACAATGAGTGTTCTACGTGTAAGGGGCTATCACCCTCTACGGCCGACCTTTCCATGTCGTTCCACTTTATTCCTCATTGCCACTGGCCTGGTCCGCGTTCGCTCGCCACTACTTGCGGAGTCTCGGTTGATGTCCTTTCCTGCAGGTACTTAGATGTTTCAGTTCCCTGCGTTCGCTTCTTACCCCTATGTATTCAGGATAAGATACCTTTAAACAATGCTTGGAAACCTAAGCCGTACCAAAGCACGACTTAAATTTTCCAAGCATTTAAGGTGGGTTCCCCCATTCGGAGATCCATGGATCAAAGCTTATTCGCAGCTCCCCACGGCTTATCGCAGCGTATCACGTCCTTCATCGCCTGTGCATGCCAAGGCATCCACCAAATGCCCTTTTGACACTTGATCGTTCTCATTGCCAATGCTCATCCTTAGTTGGATTTGGCAAACCCATCCTTCTCGCTTGCGCTCGAAGGGGTGCCAAATCAACAGCC
>NZ_LAZS01000014.1 GCF_002007205.1 Ensifer adhaerens | reverse complement strand
ACTTAGAGCACCGGAAAACCTGCGAATCCGCAGCGCGAATCTTTGACCAGGCGGTCAAAATCCTGATGGCCACTTCAAGCGGTCAAAATGCGCCTCAGAGCGACCTTCCCTACATATAGTCGGCACGGGCCTTTCGATCGTCAGATGTTGATCGTCTCATAGGGAAACGCCACGCCAACCCGCTTGGCCGGCGCCACGCCTTGCCCTTGGGCGGGCTGTTGCCGTACTTGCGAGATGTTCACCCCGCTCGACGTGGCGAGCCAGGCGGCGGGGCAGATCAACAAACTTGTGGTGCACGAGCCGGCGGATGCGCCAGCGGCCCGCAGCGCCATCATCCCTATTATAGGGGCGGAGATCCAGACGTGACGACACAGCTTCCTGCGCTTCCGGTTCGCGAGGTGCTGCCTGCACTGGCACATGCACTGAGCGCAGGCCCCGCCGTGGTGCTTTCCGCCCCACCCGGCGCCGGCAAGACGACGCTCGTTCCGCTCTTCCTGCTCGACCAGGCCTGGGCGCAGGGCGGCAAGATCATTCTTCTTGAGCCCCGGCGGCTTGCGGCAAGGGCCGCAGCGGGCCGCATGGCGGAGCTCCTCGGCGAAAAGGTCGGCGAAACCGTCGGCTACCGCATGCGCCTCGACAACCGGATCTCCGGCAAAACGCGGATCGAAGTCGTGACCGAGGGGGTGTTTGCCCGCATGATCCTCGACGACCCCGAGGTCAAGGGCGTCGCGGCCGTGCTGTTCGACGAATTCCACGAGCGCTCGCTCGACGCGGATTTCGGTCTTGCACTGGCGCTCGACGTGCAGGCGGCGCTGCGCGACGACCTGAAGATCGTCGTCATGTCGGCGACGCTCGATGTCGACAGGGTCGTAGGCCTGCTCGGCGGTGCGCCCGTCATCGAAAGCCTGGGGCGCAGCTACCCGATCGACATCCGCTACCAGGACCGCGGCGGCGAAAGCGTCGAGGACACGATGGTGCGCACGATTTCCGAAGCGCATCGTATGGAAGAAGGCTCCATCCTCGCCTTCCTGCCCGGCCAGTCCGAAATCACCCGCGTCGCCGCAAGGCTCCAGGACCGCTTCGATGCGGGAACCGCGATCGTGCCACTCTACGGCAACCTGACCCAGAAGGAGCAGGATGCGGCGATCCGGCCAGCACCAGGAGGCACCCGCAAGATCGTGCTTGCCACCTCGATCGCCGAGACCTCGATCACCATCGACGGCGTGCGCATCGTCATCGACAGCGGCCTGCAGCGCCTTCCGGTGTTCGAGGCGGCGACCGGGATTACCCGGCTGGAAACGGTCCGGGTTTCGCGCGCGTCTGCCGACCAGCGCGCCGGCCGCGCGGGGCGAACCGAGCCCGGCATCGCGATCCGCCTCTGGCACAGCGGCCAGAACGCAGCGCTTGCCGCCTTCACGCCACCGCAGATCCTTGCGAGCGACCTCTCGGGGCTGCTGCTCGATTGCGCCCATTGGGGCGTCAGCGATCCCACCACCCTTGCCTTCATCGACCCGCCACCGGAAACGACACTCGCCGAGGCGCGGCGATTGCTGGCGACGCTTGGCGCGTTGGACGAGGCCGGCGGGCTGACGCCGAACGGCCGCAAGATCCGCGACCTGGCCTTGCCGCCGCGGCTCGCGGCAATGGCGGTTGCCGCGGCCGAGGAAGGCCAGGCGGAAGCCGCGTGTCTCCTGGCCGTCCTGCTCACCGAACAGGGCCTGGGCGGCAACAGCATCGACCTCGAAGACCGGCTGCGCCGCTTCCGCCAGGAGCGTGGCGACCGCGCCGAGGCTTCGCGCAATCTGGCGCGGCGCATGGCGACCGAATTGAAGGGCGCGCCGAGATCGAACGAACCGATCCAGCCGGGGGCGCTGCTGATGCATGCCTTCCCCGACCGTATCGCGCTTCAGCGTGGCGGACGCGGGCGGTTCGTGATGGCAAACGGGCGCGGCGCGGAGATACCGGAGACGGAGCGGCTTGCGGCGGCTTCCATGCTCGTCATCGCCGACCTCACCGGCCGCGCCGGCGGCCAGCGCGTGCTGGCGGCGGCCGAGCTGACGCGCGCCGAAGTCGAAGACCATATGCCCGAGGCGATCACCCGCGAGGACCAGAGCTTCTTCGACAAGGCCAGCCGGCAAGTACGGGCGCGTCGCGTGACGCGGCTCGGCGCCATCATCTTCGAGGAGGCGCCCCTTGCCAGACCAACCGGCGAAGCCGCTGCCCGGGCACTCGCCGACGGCGTGCGCCAGCTCGGTCTTGCCGTCCTGCCGTTTTCCAAGGAAGCCATGCAGATGCGCGACCGCATCGGTTTCCTCAACCGCTTGATCGGCGAGCCCTGGCCGGATGTCTCCGACGAGGCGCTGCTGGACCGCCTCGACAACTGGTTCGTGCCCTTCCAGCATGGCGTCACCGCCATTGCCGACGTGAAGGCATCCAACCTGTCCGAAGGGTTGCTCTCCCTCATCCCGTATGACCGGCAGCGGGAACTTGCCAAGCTCGCGCCGACGCATTTCGAGGCGCCGACCGGACAACGGCACCCGATCCATTATGATGGCGACGAGCCGCTGCTCTCTATCCGCGTGCAGGAATTGTTCGGTCTCAAGACCCATCCGGCGATCGGCGACGGCCGGCTGCCGCTGCTGCTCGAGCTGATCTCGCCGGGGCACCGCCCGATCCAGACGACGCGCGACCTGCCCGGCTTCTGGGCCGGCTCCTGGCGCGACGTGCGCGCCGACATGCGCGGGCGCTATCCCAAGCACCCCTGGCCCGAGGATCCCGCCAATGCGGCACCGACGACACGGGCAAAGCCGCGTGGTACATGAAACGAAAGCACCGATGACAGGAATGCCGGCAAGAATGACCACTGTTGCGCTCGAACACAACAACGACCAGACCAGCAACCGCAGCCTGCGCCTGCAGACGCTGGTGCGGCTGCGCTGGCTGGCCGTCGGCGGCCAGTCGATCGCCGTCCTCATCACGGCCTTCTGGCTGCAGTTTCCGCTGCCGCTGATTTCCTGCCTGGTGCTGATAGCGAGCCTCGCGCTCGTTAACGCCTATGTGACGCTGCGCTACCCGCCGACGCACCGGCTGCAGCCGCCGGCGGCCTTCGCGCTTCTCGGCCTCGATCTCGCGCAGATCACCGGGCTGCTGTTCATCACCGGCGGACTGAACAATCCCTTCGCGCCGCTTCTCTGCGTTCCCGTCATCATCTCTTCGGCGTCGCAGCCGAAATCGCACAGCATCATCCTCGCCGGCTTCGCGGTGATCGCGATCACCGCGCTTGCCTTCTCGCCCTTTCCCCTGCCCTGGTATCCGGGCACGGTGCTGCTGATGCCGCGGGTGCTGACCGCCGGCATCTGGTTCGCGATCGTCTCGATGACGGCCTTTGCCGCCTTCTATACCTACCGCGTGTCCCTGGAAGCGAGCGAGCTGTCGGAAGCGCTGACGGCGACCGAACTCGTGCTTCAGCGGGAAAAGCACCTGTCGCAGCTCGATGGGCTTGCGGCTGCCGCAGCCCACGAGCTCGGCACGCCGCTTGCGACGATCAGCGTCGTCGCCAAGGAGATGGAACGCGAACTCGGCGACGACCCGCGCTTCGGCGAGGACGTGCACCTCCTGCGCAGCCAGAGCGAACGTTGCCGCGATATCCTGAAGCGGCTGACGACGCTATCGTCCGAGAGCGAGGAGCACATGCGGCTTTTGCCGCTGTCGTCGCTGATCGAAGAGGTGATGGCGCCACACCGCGAGTTCGGCATCCATATCAACCTCGTCGAGAAGGGCGACCGCGCCAGCGAACCCGTCGGCAACCGCAATGCCGGCATTCTCTACGGGCTCGGCAACCTCCTGGAAAACGCCGTCGACTACGCCAAGAAGCAGGTGACCGTCACGGTCGAGCACACGGCGGATCGGGTCCGGGTGACGATCGAGGACGATGGCGACGGTTTTGCGCCCGACATCCTGCAGAGGATCGGCGAACCCTATGTGACGCGCCGGCAGAAGGATGACAGCGCCGGCGGCCTCGGGCTCGGGCTCTTCATTGCCAAGACGCTGCTCGAACGCTCGGGCGCGCGCCTGCGTTTCGAGAACGGCGGGCCGGACAGGCCGGGCGCCCGGGTCAGCGTCGAATGGCCGCGCGCCCTGATGGATACGAAACTGGCGAAATGACTTTTCGCAGTTTATTGAACGACGGCAGAAGAAACCTATAATCTCGGCGAAAGCGCACTGTTTTCGCTCAAGGATTGCGAGAATGACCGATAAAACGACAGCTTCGCCCAGCACCCCCGCACAGGACGCCGAACTGATCGGGCCGGACCGCACCCTGTTGCTCGTCGATGACGACGCCCCTTTCGTGAGGCGGCTCGCCCGCGCCATGGAAGCCCGCGGCTTTTCGGTCGACATCGCCGAATCGGTGGCAGAGGGCATCGCCAAGGCCAAGGGCAACCCTCCGAAATATGCGGTCATCGACCTCAGGCTCGGCGACGGCAGCGGCCTCGACGTGATCGAGGCAATCCGCGGGCGGCGTGACGACACGCGCATGATCATGCTGACCGGCTACGGCAACATCGCCACCGCCGTGAACGCGGTGAAGCTCGGCGCAGTCGACTATCTCGCCAAGCCCGCCGATGCCGACGACATCTTCGCGGCACTCGTCCAGCGCCAGGGCGAAAGGGTCGAACCGCCGGAAAACCCGATGTCGGCCGATCGCGTGCGCTGGGAACATATTCAGCGGGTCTACGAGATGTGCGAGCGCAACGTCTCGGAAACGGCGCGCCGGCTCAACATGCATCGCCGTACGCTTCAGCGCATCCTCGCCAAGCGCGCGCCAAAGTAAGCGACCCGTTTCGCGACCGGAGCAGCTTCAGGCGGAGTACCGCTGCCGCTGCCCCGGTCGTTACGTGCTCCAGGATCAGTCGCGGCCACCGGAGAGAATATCGCCAAGCGAATCACCGAGTTCGCCGTTGCGCTCGGCGGCCCATTCCGCGAGCATCAACCGCTGCGCCGCGGTGCGGGCAAAGAGCTGCAGCACCGACTTGCGCGTCGCCGGCGGCAACTTGTGTTCGGGTGCTTCGCGCACGATGTGGCCCTCATAGCCATCGGACAGCAGCAGGCCGCACTCCTCCGGGAAGATATCGAGCGGCACGCCGGCATGCGTTGCGAAGAACAGCCGGTCGCAATGCTGGCGGTAGTCCGGCCATTTGCGGTCGACGCGAAAGTCCTCGATCGAGGTCTTGATTTCGACGATCCAGATCTCGCCCTTCACCGACAACGAGATCAGATCGGCGCGTCTTCCGCTCGCAAGCGTCAATTCCGGCAGGACCGAATGGCGCAGTTCGGCGAAAAGCCGCTGCACGCCGCGGCGCACCATCATGGCGCGATTTGACTGTCGGCCGTCGATCAGCGGGTTGTCGCCATGGATGGAGAGGATGGTCATGCGTCCGATGTCCCTTTGGCACGGTCATTTTGTTGCAAAAAAACAAGGGTCATGGAATTTGCACTTTTCAGCCAAATTGTGGCCGCGCAATCCCTTGCATAGCACAAACTAATCGAAAATAACCGTAGTCACTGTTGGTCGCGGCGACCCAGTTTTACTTCGCTTCTTTTTTAAGAGACTCCCATGCGCTTCCGCAATGCCTTCCTCTTGTGCAGCCTCGCGGCGACACTCGCCGTTGCCGGCTGCTCGACGACGTCGTCCAAACCCGAAACGGCTGCGAACGAACCCGCGCCCGTAGCGCAAACGGTCGCTACGAATCAGATTTTCAACGGCGATTATGGCGCAGTTGAGGATCACGGCTACGCGCTGCCGGCCATTCCGATCAACAAGGTCGATACCCGCTTCCATCGCCAGATCGTCGACTACGCCACCAGCGAGCGCCCCGGGACCATCATCGTCAACACGCCGAACCGCTTCCTCTACTACGTGCTGCCGGGCGGCAAGGCCGTTCGTTACGGCATCGGCGTCGGCAAGGCCGGCTTTGCATGGGAAGGCGAAGCCTATGTCGCCTGGAAGCAGGAATGGCCGATGTGGCACCCGCCGAAGGAAATGGCGGAGCGCAAGCCGGAAGTCGCCAAATATGTCGAAGAAGGCATGGGCCCCGGCCTCAAGAACCCGCTCGGCGCGCGCGCTCTTTACCTCTTCAACGACCAAGGCAAGGACACGCTGTTCCGCCTGCACGGCACGCCGGAATGGTCGTCGATCGGCACGGCCGCTTCGTCCGGCTGTATCCGCCTGATGAACCAGGACATCATCGACCTCTATTCCCGCGTTCGCCCCGGCAAGAACGCCCGCGTCGTCGTCCAGCAGTAATCGAATCAGATCGACACTGACGAAGCCGCCGACCCTGTCGGCGGCTTTTTACGTTCGCGCTCAACGTCACCCAACTTCCGAGCGAAAGCTGCAACCAAGCACACCATCGACGCAAAGTTGCCCTGTTGATTCGCGCTCAAATCAGGGTCGCGGAATTTGTCCCTGTCCGCTCCGAAAAGTTCAATTTCGACTTAAATTCAGTCGCTTATTAAGTAAGCGTTATCTAAATAATCGAAACAGTGTGCCCACGAAATTCGCTCGGGAGGGACTGGCATGCTGATCAAGACCAAGCTTATCGGCGCAATCGCGCTTCTATCATCCATCGCTATCGGCATCGCTTTTCACAGCCAGAGCACGCTGTCGGAAACCAGCGACATGATGGACGCGGTCTACGCCGATCGCATTGTGCCGCTGAAGAACCTGAAGGCGACTTCCGACGCCTTTGCGGTCTCGATCGTCGATGCTGCCCACAAGGTGCGCAATGGTAACGAATCGATGGAGAGCGGGCTTGCCTCGGTCAATGCCGCACGGGAAACGATCAAGTCAAACTGGGACGCCTATGCGGCGACCTCGATGACTGACGAGGAGCGGAAACTCGTCGACAATGCACGAAGGCAGATGGTCGTTGCGATGGATTCGATCATGGCACTCACTGAGATCCTCTCGGCCAAGGACCAGAAGGCTCTTGATGCCTTCGTGCGCGACAAGCTCTACGCGACGATCGATCCGCTGACGGCAACGATCTCCGAGATTTCGGACCTGCAGGTCGAACTTTCCGGTACGGCCTTCGAGGCAAAGCATCACGAGTTCGAAACCGTACAGACACTCAACATTGGGATCATCGTTCTCGTCGTGGCGCTTGCTGCCGGCACCTTCCTTGTGGTGCTGCGCGGCGTCGTCGGACCGCTCGCCCGCCAGATCGCCGCCATGCGCCGGCTGATCGACGGCCACGTCGAAGATGCCGACGAGCCGGTGCGCGGCAAGGACGAGATCGCCGAAATGGCCCACGCCATTCAATCCTTCCGCGAGGCGGCGCGCTCGAATCTTCGGCTGCAGGCGGAGGCCGAGGAGAACCGCCGCAACGGCGAGGCCGAACGTGTCGGCGTCCAGAAGGCGGCGGAGCAGGCGGCGCAGGAAAAGCTGACACAGGCGACTGCCGGACTTGCCGGCGGCCTGCAGAGGCTGGCCAAGGGCGATCTCGCCGTTCAGCTACATGAGCCGTTCGCCGCCGAGTTCGAACAATTGCGGCACGACCTCAACAAAGCGGCCGCGCAGTTGAACGATGCGCTTCTCGCCGTTGCCGACAGCGCCCAAAACATCGGCATGGGCACGCGCGAGATCAGCCAGAGCGCCGACGACCTGTCGAAGCGCACCGAGCAGCAGGCCGCGTCCCTTGAGGAAACGGCGGCAGCGCTCGATCAGATCACCGCCAATGTCAGCAATTCCTCAAGACGGACGGAGGAGGCACGCGACGTCGCCGGCGAGGCGAAGACCAGCGCGGCCCAGTCCGCCGTCGTCGTCGCCAACGCGGTGGAAGCCATGCGTCGAATCGAGGAATCCTCCAGCCAGATTTCCAGCATCATCGGCGTCATCGACGAGATCGCCTTCCAGACGAACCTGCTGGCGCTGAATGCCGGCGTCGAAGCGGCGCGGGCCGGCGAAGCGGGCAAGGGCTTCGCCGTCGTCGCCCAGGAGGTGCGCGAACTCGCCCAGCGCTCGGCGAAAGCGGCAAAAGAAATCAAGGATCTCATCCGTACATCGAGCCAGGAGGTCGAGAACGGCGTGCACCTGGTGCGCGACACCGGCGAGGCGCTGCAGACGATCGAGGCGCATGTGATCACCATCAACGAACACATGGCGGCGATTGCCACCTCCGCCCGGGAACAGTCCGTGGGCCTGAGTGAGGTCAACACGGCGGTCAACCAGATGGACCAGGTGACGCAGAGGAACGCGGCGATGGTCGAGGAAGCCAACGCCGCCTCCGCCACGCTGGCGCAGGAAGGCACAAATCTTCGCGACCTCATCGGCCGCTTCATTCTTGCCGGCGAGACGCAGGCGAAAAGCGGATCGAGGACACCTGCGCCGGCGGGCGGCCCAACGACGCGTGACCATGGGCGCCCCGTCGCCCAAATGAACCGGCGACCTGCGGCCTACGCGACGCAAGGCAATGCCGCGCTCGCTACGGACGGATGGGCCGAGTTCTAGAGTACGGCAGCGGAGACGGTTCCCCAGGCAGCGAACCAGGCGAAAGGCTCAAAAAGAAGGGCCGTGCGTTCACGCAAACGCACGGCCCTTCTTGACAATTAAACGCCAGCTCGAATCAGGCGGCGTTGCGTGCCTTCAGCTCCAGTCGACGGCGATGCAGGACCGGCTCGGTGTAGCCGTTCGGCTGCTCACGACCCTTGAGGACGAGCTCGACGGCGGCCTGGAAGGCGATCGAACCGTCGAAGTTGCCGGCCATCGCGACATAAAGCGGATCATCGGCGTTCTGACCGTCGACGACCGCGGCCATGCGCTTCATCGTATCGACGACCTGGGCCTCGGTGACGACGCCGTGGTGCAGCCAGTTGGCCATGTGCTGCGCGGAGATGCGCAGCGTCGCGCGGTCTTCCATCAGGCCGACATTGTTGATGTCGGGAACCTTCGAGCAGCCGACGCCCTGGTCGACCCAGCGCACGACGTAGCCGAGGATGCCTTGCGCGTTGTTGTTGAGTTCGCGCTGGATTTCCTCCGGCGTCCAGTTGGGACGGACCGCGACCGGTACCGACAGGATATCGGAGAGCTTGGCGCGCGGCCGGCTCTTCAGGCTTGCCTGAACGTCGGCGACGTTGACGCGGTGGTAGTGGGTGGCGTGCAGCGTGGCGGCCGTCGGCGACGGAACCCAGGCGGTGTTGGCGCCGGCCTTCGGGTGAGCGATCTTCTGCTCGAGCATCGCCGCCATCAGATCGGGCATCGCCCACATGCCCTTGCCGATCTGGGCATGGCCGGACAGGCCGCATTCAAGGCCGATATCGACGTTCCAGTTTTCGTAGGCA
This sequence comes from Ensifer adhaerens, assembly GCF_002007205.1. Classification (GTDB taxonomy): domain Bacteria; phylum Pseudomonadota; class Alphaproteobacteria; order Rhizobiales; family Rhizobiaceae; genus Ensifer; species Ensifer adhaerens_D. The sequence continues at coordinate 454,186 of NZ_LAZS01000014.1, read as the reverse complement.
CCGATCCAGGCGGCCTGCTTCATGTCGCCCTTGCGGATCATCGGGCCGGCTTCCATGGACGTGTGCATTTCGTCGCCGGTGCGATCGAGGAAGCCGGTGTTGATGAAGACGACGCGCTCGCGGGCAGCGCGGATGCATTCCTTGAGGCTGACCGTGGTGCGGCGCTCCTCGTCCATGATGCCCATCTTCATGGTGTTAGCGGCCATGCCGAGCGCCTTTTCGACGCGCGCGAAGATCTCGCAGGCAAAGGCGACTTCTTCCGGCCCGTGCATCTTCGGCTTGACGACATACATGGAGCCCTCGCGGGAGTTCATGCGGCGCCCACCCTGACCGATATCGTGCAGGGCGATCAGCGCCGTGACCATGGCGTCCATGATGCCCTCAGGGACTTCCTTGCCGTCGCGATCAAGGATAGCCGGATTCGTCATGAGGTGGCCGACATTGCGCACCAGCATAAGCGAGCGACCGGGAAGGGACAGCGTGCCGCCGGCAGCCGCCTGGTAGGTGCGGTCGGCATTGAGGCGGCGGGTGAAGGTCTTGCCGCCCTTGGCGACCTCTTCTTCGAGGTCACCCTTCATCAGGCCGAGCCAGTTGCGGTAGACGACGACCTTGTCCTCGGCGTCGACGGCGGCGACCGAATCCTCGCAGTCCATGATCGTGGTGATTGCCGATTCGAGTATGACGTCGGCGATACCGGCCGGATCTTCCTTGCCGATCGGCGTCGAGGTGTCGAGAACGACGATCGCATGCAGATTGTTGTGCCGCAGAACGATTTCCGCGCGTGCTCCTTCGGAACCACTGTAGCCCACGAACTGGGCAGCGTTGCGCAGTGCGGTGCTCGAACCATCCTTGAGACCGATCGCCAGCGCACTGCCAGCAACCTTCAGGGACGTAACGTCGGCCCAGCGTCCCTTCGCCAGCGGTGCGCTGGCGTCGAGGAAGTCACGCGCCCAGGCGATGACCTTGGCGCCGCGCTTGGGATTGTAGCCGCGGCCCTTTTCCGCGCCGTCCGTCTCGGAAATCGCATCCGTGCCATAGAGCGCATCGTAGAGCGAGCCCCAACGCGCATTGGCGGCGTTCAAGGCGTAGCGCGCATTCATGACGGGCACGACGAGCTGCGGACCGGCGATCGTTGCGATCTCAGGATCGACATTGGCGGTCGAAACGCTGAATTCGCCGCCTTCCGGCAGCAGGTAGCCGATGTCGCGCAGGAAGGTCTGGTACGTCTCGATGTCGACCGGTGCGCCATTCTGCTTGTACCAGGCGTCGAGCTTGGCCTGCAGCTCGTCGCGCTTGGCAAGCAATGCCCGGTTCTTCGGCGCCAGGTCGTGGACGAGAGCGGAAAGCTCGGCGAAGAAGTGCTCCGCCTCGACGCCGGTGCCCGGCATCGCCTCTTGCACCAGGAAGCGATGGAGTCCCGCATCAATCTTCAACCCAAACTTCTCAATGCGGTCCATCTGCCAACTCCTTGAAATAGACTTAAGGAGCGCCACCGATCCGGACAGATCCGATGAACGCCCCAACATGTTGATCCTGCGCCTGAAACCGATCGCGGACCAGCCCATGCGCAATGTGCGCGCGAAACGGCCGCAGTTTCTCACCAATTCATTCCCTGTCAATTCTGCAAGGATGCGAAGAATTGTTTCCGAAATGGAAAAGATCAATCGTGAGCGATGCGCGGACGACCGCTTGCCGAGGCGATAAACCGGGCCTCGATCAGCTTGCGGCTGCCCTCGACCTCCGGCGCGTCGATCTCCTCGCGCAACAGCGAGGCAGGATCATCGGCACCATTGGTGCGGGCTGTCTCCAGCGCGACCGTTTCCGCCCGCCGGCGCGCGGCGTCGAAGGCCTCCTCCTGGTCGAGAACGCGTTCGCTGGCCCCGGCACCGTTGACGACGAAGATGCCCTCCTCCGGCATGGTCACGAAAACCGTGACCGTGGCGCTGACCTGGCCGACGACCGCGCCGACGGCATTGGCGACACCGGCCTCCTCCGGAATGGCGATATCGGTTCCGAGCATCTCGGCTATAGCCGGGTAATAGACCGGCGCCGAAGCACCGAGGCCGACGAGCGGACGGTCGAGCGCGAGCGAGAAGCGGACGATGCCCGGGGTGCGGTTGAGCGCGCGATCGACAGCCTGCGATACGGCGGGATCGATCGCACCCGCGCCATCCTCGCCGAGACAGGCCTGCAGGATGACTTCGCAGGATTGCCGCGTCAGCCGGTCGACGATCATCTCGGCCATGACTTCCGGCGATGCGGCTATCGACTGGCCAGAGCCGTCGCGGGTACGCGCTGCAAGCTCGATGCCAAGCTCAGCCGCTTCCAGATTCCATTGCGACTGCCGGCCGAGCACATGCATGGCATCGGATGGCGTCAGGCCGCAGATATGCACGAGCCCACGCGCCACCAGCCGGTCGAGTGTCGCTTTCTGCGGCGTCGAGACAAGCAGCGTTTCGAGCGCAATGGGCACGCTGCCGATGCGCTCGTAGAGCGCCTGTTCCTGCGGCTGCAGCCCGCTTGCCAGATGGTCCGGCAGGCCGGTGCGCACGGCAAGGCGGCCGTCGTGGCGCCCGCGGTGCTGCGCGCGCATCTGCTTTTCCAACGCCGAGATGACGGCATCGCCATGCAGCGCAGCCGCGAGGCTCAGCGGCATCAGTCGGCGCGGACCGAGATCGAGCTTGGCCTTGAGGCCGCGATCGTTGATGCGCACCTCCGAATCGCCGCCGAGTCCATAGGTGCGCATCGCCACCGCTTCGACCATGGTGCGGAAGCCGCCGACCACGGCGCCTTCGGCATCGAGACGCGGCCGACCGCCATCAAGCACGGCCACGTCGGTGGTGGTGCCGCCGATATCCGAAACCACGGCATTGTCGAGACCGGTCAGATGCCGGGCACCGACGAGGCTTGCTGCCGGACCGGAGAGGATCGTCTCGATCGGGCGCAGCCGCGCCTCCTCGGCCGAAATCAGCGCACCGTCACCGCGCACTACCATCATGGGCACGTCGATGCCGCGCGCCTTCAGGAAACCTTCGCAGGAGCCGATCAGCCGGTCGATCATCGACACCAGCCGGGCATTCAGCAGCGTCGTCAAGGCGCGGCGCGGTCCGCCGAGCTTCGAGGACAGCTCGTGGCTGCAGGTGACCGGTAGGTGCGAGACTTCGCGGATGCGGTCGCGCACCCGCTTTTCATGATCCGGATTGCGCACGGCGAAGTAGCCGGCAATGGCGAAGGAGGAAACCTGTCCGGCAAGCACCGGCAGGGCGGCGTCGAGTTCGCTCATGTCGAGCGGGGTTTCGCCGCCATGCACATTGTGACCGCCGGGTAAGAAGAGCACCGGATCGGAACCGAGCGCTTCGAGCAATCCGTCGCGCTTCAGGTCATCCGGCCCGAAGCCGATCATGACCAGACCGGCACGCCCTCCCTGCCCCTCGACCAGGGCGTTGGTGGCAAGGGTCGTCGACAGCGACACCATGCTGATCGCCGATAGCGGCACCTTCGCCTGATCGAGCACGGCCTCGACCGCACCGGAAATGCCGACCGCGAGGTCGTGGCGGGTGGTCAGCGCCTTGGCCTTGGCGACGACACCTTTGGTTTCCGAGAAGAGAACGGCGTCGGTGTAAGTGCCGCCGGTGTCGATGCCGAGAAGAAAATGGGAGGTCAATTCGCGCAGTCCGGAATTCGCGCGGGGCTAAGGGCCCCGGGTTCAATGGGGATCGATGCGGTGATATGACATATTTCAGGAGAAAACCATCGTGTCGCAGACATCGACGATGAGTTCAGCGACACCGGTGACAATGGCAGGGGTCCATCGCATGCTCGAACGCCGCCGTCCGCTGCTTCTCGCCTCGCTGCTATCGGCGGGCATCCTCTGCCTTTCGGCGGGTTGGTCCCGCGCACAGGATGCAGATGAAGAGGAATACAAGCCGCAACTCCCCGAGGTCGCCATCTACAAGGCGATGCTCGACGCCAACAAGCAGACTGGATGGATCCAGTTTCGCGACTATGACGACCGGCAGCTGATCTATTTCACCGCATTGCAGACGATGCATTGCCGGCTATCGGAAATCCGCTACTCGATCAATTCCGACGCGCTCGACCAGCGATTTCCGCTGGCGAAGTGCAATCCGCAGCTGCCCTTCAACCTGCCGGGCGACGAAACGGCCGAGTACGTCTATATCTCCCTGCCCGCGAAAACCGCGCAAACCCTGACGATCCAGGCCGTCTGGGACGATGGCGCCGGCAGCGAGATCGTGGTTTACAAGCCCTGCGACAATGTCGGCGACGCCACCTGCGCGCAGATCAAGACGATCAAGAAGCCGTCGAAAATGCTGCAGCAGCCGAAGCCGGCGGATTCTCCAGTGCGTTCCGTTCAGTCACCGATTCCCGGCAAGACCTTCAGCGAGCCGAAACCCTCATCGGCAAGCCGCCCCGCGGTTGAGTAGTGAGCCGCTGCACCGGCCAGGGATTGGTTTCCGCTGTCATATCGAAGCGGTAGCGGTGCATCATCACCGCCAGCGCGATCACCGCTTCCTGCAGGGCAAAAGTCGCGCCGATGCAGACGCGCGGGCCGGCGCCGAAGGGCAAATACTGGTAGCGGTGCAACTTCTCGCGGTTTTCCGGCAGGAAGCGCTCGGGCATGAAGGCGCGCGGCTTGTCCCAATAGAGCACATGGCGATGCAGCGTCCAGGGCATGATCAGCACGGCGATGCCCTTGGGGATGCGCACGCGCTTGCCTGACGGCGAGGTCCATTCGTCTTCCTCGATCGCGGCGCGGTTGATCGACGGCGCCGGCGGATAGAGCCGCATCGCCTCCTCGAAGGCGGCGAGCACATGCGGCATCAGGCCGAGCCATTCGACCGGCTCGGCACCGCTTGCAATCGCCGCATCGATCTCGGCTTCCATGATCTCGCGATAGGCCGGCGTGTTGGCGACGCAGTAGAGCGTCCAGGCGAGTGCACGGGCGGTCGTTTCGTGCCCGGCGCCGATGAAGGTCAGGATATTGTCTTCGATCTCGGCGGTCGAAAGACCCTGGCTGCCCTCGATCTCCAGAAGCAGGGTCAGAAAGTCCTGCGGCGTGCCCTCGGGGTCCTCCACCATCTTGCGGCGGCGAAGCGCCATGGTCTCCGACACGATCGAGCGGAAGCGGTTCATCACCTTCCGGCCGCCGATGCGCGTCGGGCGCGGAATCCATTCCGGCGCGAGCAGGATATCCATCGGATCGACGCGCCCCATGCGGTGCAGCAACTCCTCGACGCTCTGCACGAACCCATCCCGCTCGACGGCGACTTCGCCTGAGAACAGCGTTTCGGCGAGGATGTCGAAGGTCAGTTCCGTCATGTCGTTGGCGAGGTTGGTCGTGAACGGAGCTTTCTTGGCTTCGACATAACGCTCGACGAACGCTTCCGAACTGCGCAGCATCTGCCCGGCAAAGCCCTTGGCGTGGCGCGGCGTGAACACCGGCGCCATGGCCCTGCGCGAGCGCTTCCAGACCTCGCCCTCCGCCGTCAGCAGCCCGTCGCGCAGAATCGGCCGCAGGATCAGCCGACGCACCTTCGACATTTCGTAGTTGGCGACATTGTCGACGAGGATATGTCGGATGAGGCCGGGATCGTTGACGATCAGCGTGCGCTGGGTGACGAACTTCGTCTCGATCCAGGGCAACGTATAGGACGGCTCGCCCCAGAGCTCGAGCGGATTGCGCAGGACGGTCCTGATGATCTTCAGGTAGGAAGGAATGCCAACGCGAGGAATGGGAGCCGGCGGCTCGAAGGGCTCCGGACGCATGTCCATGGTGATCGCCTTTTCTCGATTGTGCCAGGATTTCAGGTTTTTACGGCGCAATCAAGGAAAGTGCTTCACGTGAATCACAGCAGGCTTTCAAGCTCCGAAAGCTTGTCGTTGACGAGCCAGCCGTAATAGTTTTCCTCCGGCCATTGCGCCTGTCCACCCTGGATTTTCGCCGCAAGTGCTGCGGCACGGCCATCCGGATTGCCGACATTGTAGAGCGTTGCGGTGACGCCCGGGTTGGTGGAGATATCGACGCCGGCGATCGACTTGTAGGCGTCGATCGAGTGGCGGATCGAGGCGGCCATGTAAGCGAGCGAGACATCCGGATCCATGATCGCCTCATAGACGCCGGCAGCGTTGTTCTCGTCCAGGCGATCGTAGCCCGACGTCTTCGCGACGATATCCGTCAGCATCAGCGCCGTCAGCGGGTTGATCTGGCCGAGCCCGAAGGTCTGGCCGGCAAAGAACGGCTGGAAGAACACGGCGCTGAACCGGTTGTTCGGGAAGGATTTGCCGCCGACGGACTTGCCGCGGAAGTCATTGTCCCAGACGCGCTCGCGGCAGCTCCAGAGCGCATAGGCGCCCTTCTTGGCGCCACACTCGGAAAACTGCGGACGCGCCACGAACTCGGCAACCGTCTCGCCGTCATGGCCGAACTGGAAACTGTTGCCGGCATAGGCAGCCGCCTTGACGTAGTAGGACTGCAGCCGGTCGTAGGCGTCGACATTGTAGGTATGCTCGCCGACGATGGCGCCGACCATGTGGATGGGCGCGATGCCATAGGCGCGCGACACGGACTTGATCTTGCTGATCAGCTGCTTGTCGGTCGCGAGCAGATCGCGGACCTTCTCGAACTTGGCGTCAAAGGAGGTGCGGCCGGCCTTGGTGCGGCGCACGGATGCGCCAGGGATCGCCGGTTGCTCGACGTTGCGGTTGCCCGGCGGGACGTCGGTCGCGGCGAATGTCTGGCTTGCGGTCAGGCAAAACGTGGCGATAGCGAGCATGCAGGCGGTAAAACGCACGATCTCTTCTTCCTGTGACTGGTGGAGGCTGCCTCCGTCGGCGGGCGCTCCTACGCCAAGATCATGTCGGAAAAATGCCCGGACCACGATCGGTATCCGGGTCCGTGTTAGAAAAAATGCGGCCGCCTGTCGAGAGACAGGCGGCCTGCGTATTCAGGGTTGCGGGCGTTTGCACGCCCCCACGACCGAAATGTCACAGGATGTAGCGCGACAGATCGGTGTTGGCGGCGAGATCGCCGACGTGCTTGCGCACATATTCGGCATCGATCGTCACTTCCTGACCGGCGCGGTCCGGGGCGTTGAACGAGATCTCGTCCAGCACGCGCTCCATCACCGTCTGCAGCCGGCGGGCGCCGATGTTCTCGACCGTGGCATTCAACTGCACCGCGACATCGGCGAGCGCATCGATCGCGTCGTCGGTGAAATCGAGCTTGACCTCTTCGGTATCCAGGAGCGCCTTGTACTGGCGGATGAGGCTGGCCTCGGTTTCCGTCAGGATGCGGCGGAAGTCTTCCTTGGTGAGTGCCCGAAGCTCGACGCGGATCGGCAGGCGGCCCTGCAACTCCGGCAGGAGATCCGAGGGCTTGGACACATGGAAGGCGCCGGACGCGATGAACAGGATGTGGTCGGTCTTGACCGGCCCATACTTGGTGGCAACCGTCGTACCTTCGACGAGCGGAAGCAAGTCCCGCTGCACGCCTTCGCGCGATACGCCCGCCCCCATGCCGCCTTCCCGCGAAGCGATCTTGTCGATCTCGTCGAGGAAGACGATGCCGTCGTCCTCGACTGCCTTCATGGCCTCGCGCTGGATCTGCTCGTTGTCGAGCAGCTTGTCGGACTCGTCGTCGATCAGCATGCCGTAGGAAGCCTTGACCGTGGTCTTGACCTTCTTGGTGCGGCCGCCCATCGCCTTGCCGAACATTTCCGAAAGGTTCAGCACGCCGATATTGGCGCCCGGCATGCCCGGAATTTCGAACCCGCCCGGCGCACCGGTCTCGGCGATGTCGATCTCGATTTCCTTGTCGTCGAGCTCGTTGGCCCGCAGCTTCTTGCGGAAACTGTCGCGCGTTGCCGGCGATGCGGTGGCGCCGACCAGAGCATCGAGCACGCGCTCCTCGGCGTTCTGGTGCGCCTTCGCCTTGACTTCGGCGCGGCGTTTTTCGCGCACGAGACCGATGCCGACCTCGACGAGGTCACGGATGATCTGCTCGACATCGCGGCCGACATAGCCGACCTCGGTGAACTTGGTCGCCTCGACCTTGACGAAGGGCGCGCCGGCGAGCTTGGCCAGCCGCCTGGAAATTTCGGTCTTGCCGACGCCGGTCGGCCCGATCATCAGGATGTTCTTCGGCATCACCTCGTCGCGCAGCTCGTCGCCGAGCTGCTGGCGGCGCCAGCGGTTGCGGAGCGCGATCGCCACGGCGCGCTTGGCGTCCTTCTGGCCGATGATGAAACGGTCGAGCTCCGACACGATCTCTCTGGGTGAAAACGTACTCATGTAGTCCTCTCAAACTCGGTCCGCGTCAGCTCCATCAGGAGCGTGCGGCCGGATGCATCAATCCATTCTGCATAGGGTACGAAGCCGGCCTTGGCGTAGGCGCTGACAGCCCTTCGGTTGCCGGCATCGGGGTCGATCACGACGCGGGGCGCGCCGGCGGCAAAGAGCCGCTCGGCAAAGGCCCTGACCGCCAGCGATGCAACGCCCCTACCCGTCAGTTCCGCCGGGCCGATGAAGATGTCGATACCGGGCACATCGGCCGGCATGTCCTTCGCCCAGGGCTCGTCGTCCGGGTACTGGGCCGGCACCCAGGACTGGATGTAGCCCGCCGGCTCGCCGGCCACGTGGAAGATGAAACCTTCCACTTCTCCTGACGCGCAGCCTTCGCGGATCAGCACCACTTCCTTGTCCGGGTCGCCCCACCATTGCCGCACATGCGGTTCACTCAGCCAGGCATGCAGCAACGGCAGATCGTCATCGACCACCGGCACGAAGCTGACATGCGCGGGCTCATTGGGCATCCAGTGTCTCCACGACGATATTGTGGTTGGTATAGACGCAGATGTCGCCGGCGATCTGCAGCGCCCGGCGGGCGATGTCCTCGGCCGATTTGTCGCTGTCCATCAGGGCGCGGGCTGCGGCGAAGGCATAGTTGCCGCCCGATCCGATGGCGATGGTGCCGTGCTCGGGTTCGAGAACGTCGCCATTGCCGGTGATCGCCAGCGTGATCGACTTGTCGGCGACCAGCATCATCGCTTCGAGATTGCGCAGATATTTGTTGGTGCGCCAGTCCTTGGCAAGCTCGACGGCTGCCCGCATCAGCTGGTCGGGATATTGCTCAAGCTTGGCCTCGAGCCTTTCGAGCAGCGTGAAGGCGTCAGCCGTCGCGCCGGCAAAGCCGGCGATCACGTCGCCCTTGGCGAGGCGCCGCACCTTGCGCGCATTGCTCTTCATCACGGTCTGGCCGAGGCTCACCTGGCCGTCGCCGGCCATCACCACCTTGCCATCCTTGCGTACCGTGATGATGGTCGTCGCATGCATCGTTCCGTAGGGATTGTGTTCGCTCATGAAGTTACCCGTAGGCCCCTGATACGCGGGGCATTGCGGCTCGTGACACGAGCCTGGTTGCTTGAGGCCTATGTAAGTACGGCAGACAGGTTTGCAAATGGCAACAGGCTGCGGGCGCAATCTTCGTTCGGCGCCCGTCGCCGGATGATTCGAATCGACCGCTCAAGTTCTGGATATTTCAGCTTTTGCCTGATAAGGAGCCGCGTCAGCCACTTGAGGAGAGCCCGATGGCAGAAGCCACGTCCAGCCGCACTGCAGAGGTTTCGCGCAAGACCAACGAAACCGCGGTGTCCGTATCGGTCAATATCGACGGCACCGGCGTCTCGAAGATTTCGACCGGCGTCGGCTTCTTCGACCATATGCTGGACCAGCTCGCCCGCCATTCGCTCATCGACATGGAGATCAAGACCGACGGCGACCTGCATGTCGACGATCATCATACCGTCGAGGATACCGGCATTGCCATCGGCCAGGCCCTCGCCAAGGCGCTCGGCGACCGGCGCGGCATCACCCGCTATGCCTCGCTCGACCTCGCAATGGACGAGACGATGACGCGTGCGGCAGTCGACGTTTCCGGCCGGCCGTTCCTCGTCTGGAACGTGATCTTCACGTCGCCGAAAATCGGCACCTTCGACACGGAACTCGTGCGCGAATTCTTCCAGGCGCTTGCCCAGCATGCCGGGATCACGCTGCATATCCAGAACATCTACGGCGCCAACAACCATCATATCGCCGAGACCTGCTTCAAGTCCGTCGCCCGCGTGCTCCGCACCGCAACTGAAATCGACCCGCGCCAGGCCGGCCGCGTTCCCTCGACCAAGGGGACCCTTGCCTAAGCGGCCAGTCACTGGCTTTGACTCATGGCTTCTTACATGATCCTCACCCCGCCGGGTGCACGCGCTAACGACGAGCGCGCGCGCTTCGTCGCCGACGGCTTTTCCTGGTGGGCCTTCCTTTTCCCGGCGCTCTGGCTTCTCGCCAAGCGTCAATGGGCAATCGGAATCGCAGTTGCTGTTCTGCAGATCTCGTTAATATTCCTGTCGAACCACGAAAGCGGCTTCTTGCCATCTCTCTTGGCGCAGCTCGCGCTTCGGCTGGTGGTGGCGCTCGAAGGGCCTGTTCTGGTGGCACGCAGCCTGACGGCCCGCGACTGGACGCTGCGTTCCATCGTTCCGGCGCCCAATCTCGAAGCGGCCGAAGAGATCTATTTCACGAGCCTGGCTTCGAATGAGACCAAGCCCGCCGCCCCCTCCCCGGCCGACTGGACCGTGCGCAAGCCCTCAAGTGGCGGCCCCGGCCTCGGCCTTTTTGATTCCTACGGAGAACGCTGATGCGCGTCGCCATTATCGATTACGGCTCGGGCAATCTGCGCTCGGCCACCAAGGCCTTCGAACGGGCCGCCCGCGAAGCCGGCATTGCAGCCGAGATCGACCTTACCGACAAGCCGGAACGGGTGGCGAGCGCCGACCGCATCGTGCTTCCGGGAGTCGGCGCCTATGCCGATTGCCGCCGCGGCCTTGCTGCCGTCGACGGCATGGAGCAAGCGTTGACCGAGGCGGTCGAACAGGCTGGGCGACCCTTCCTCGGCATCTGCGTCGGCATGCAGCTGATGTCGTCGCGCGGGCTGGAGAAGACCATCACCCATGGTTTTGGCTGGATCCCCGGCGATGTCGTCGAGATGACGCCTGCCGACACCACGCTGAAGATCCCGCAGATCGGCTGGAACACGCTGACGCTCAAGCGCGCCCACCCGCTGTTTGACGGCATCCAGGTTGGCGAAGGCGGCCTGCATGCCTATTTTGTGCACTCGTACCACCTGGCGGCCGAGAATGCCGACGACATCGTTGCCGAGGCGGACTATGGCGGACCGGTCACGGCCTTCGTCGCCAACGGCAACAAGGCGGGCTCGCAGTTCCACCCGGAAAAGAGCCAGGCGCTCGGCCTTGCCCTCATCTCGAATTTCCTGCGCTGGAAGCCCTGAGCCTCCGCCTTTCTCGATTGGACAGACCCATGATCCTTTTTCCCGCTATCGACCTGAAGGACGGGCAATGCGTGCGCCTGAAGCTTGGCGACATGGACCAGGCGACGGTTTACAACCCCGACCCGGCGGCCCAGGCCCGTGCCTTTGAAGACCAGGGCTTCGAGTGGCTGCACGTCGTTGACTTGAACGGCGCCTTTGCCGGCGAGACGGTCAACGGCGCGGCTGTCGATGCCATCCTCAACGCGACCAAGAACCCGGTGCAGCTCGGCGGCGGCATCCGCACGCTCGAGCACATCGAGAACTGGCTGTCGCGCGGGCTTGCCCGCGTCATCCTCGGCACGATCGCCGTCCGTGATCCGGCGCTCGTGATCGAGGCCTGCCGCCAATTCCCCGGCAAGGTCGCCGTCGGCATCGACGCCAAGGGCGGCAAGGTTGCCGTCGAAGGCTGGGCCGAGGCTTCCGAACTCGGCGTGATCGAGCTTGCGAAGAAGTTCGAAGGCGCCGGCGTTTCGGCGATCATCTACACCGACATCGACCGCGACGGCATCCTGACGGGCATCAACTGGCCCTCGACCCTGGAACTCGCGGATGCGGTTTCCATTCCTGTCATCGCATCGGGCGGTCTCGCCTCGATGGACGATATCCGCCGCATGGTCGAGCCGGACGCACGCAAGCTCGAAGGCGCCATCTCCGGCCGCGCGCTCTATGACGGCCGCATCGACCCGCAGGAGGCGCTGGACCTGATCCGCGCTGCGAGAAAGGCTTGACCCATGACGCTTAAAGCCCGCGTTATCCCCTGCCTCGACGTCAAGGACGGCCGTGTCGTCAAGGGCGTCAACTTCGTCGACCTGATCGACGCCGGTGACCCGGTAGAAGCGGCCCGCGCCTATGACGCTGCCGGCGCCGACGAACTCTGCTTCCTCGACATCACCGCTTCCTCGGACAATCGCGAGACGATCTTCGACGTTATCGCCCGCACCGCCGAACAATGCTTCATGCCGCTGACCGTCGGCGGTGGCGTGCGCCAGGTCTCGGATATCCGCAAGCTGCTCCTGGCCGGCGCCGACAAGGTGTCGATCAATACGGCCGCGGTGAAAAACCCGGAATTCGTCGCTGAAGCGGCCGACAAGTTCGGCAACCAGTGCATCGTCGTCGCGATCGACGCCAAGAAGGTCTCGACGGATGGCGAAGCGGATCGCTGGGAGATCTTCACCCATGGCGGACGCCAGCCGACCGGCATCGACGCGATCGATTTTGCCCGCCGTGTCGTCGACCTTGGCGCCGGCGAGATCCTTTTGACCTCGATGGACCGTGACGGCACCAAGAGCGGCTACGACATCGCGCTTACCCGCGCCGTCGCCGACGCGGTCCGCGCGCCCGTCATCGCGTCGGGTGGCGTCGGCACACTCGACCACATGGTCGCCGGCATCAAGGACGGTCACGCGACCGCCGTGCTTGCCGCCTCCATCTTCCACTTCGGCACCTATAGCATTGGCGAAACCAAGCGCTATATGGCCGAGCATGGCATCGCCATGCGCCTCGACTGAGCTCCAGGATCTCCCATGGCTGATTTCACACTTTCCGATCTCGAGGCCATCGTCGCGACACGCGCGCAGGCGGCACCGGACCAATCCTGGACGGCAAAGCTGGTCGCGGGCGGCCAGCCGAAGGCGGCCAAGAAACTCGGGGAAGAGGCGGTCGAGACGGTGATCGCGGCCATCAGCAACGACCGCGCGAATCTCGTCGCCGAAAGCGCCGATCTCATCTATCATCTGATGGTCGTATTGAAGATCGCCGACGTCCCGTTGCAGGATGTGCTCGACGAACTTCAGCGGCGGACCAACCAATCCGGCCTGCAGGAAAAGGCAAATCGGCAGACCCCATGACGATCGCGGCGAAAGACATCGAAGCAGCCGACCTTCCCGACAACCTCCAGAAGCGGGACTATTCGCCCTATCACTTCTTCACCGCCGAGGAATGGTCGCGCTTCCGCGCCGATACACCATTGACGCTGACGGCCGACGAAGTGCAGCGGCTGCGCTCGCTGAACGACCCAGTCGATCTCGGTGAGGTCCGGCAGATCTACCTGTCGCTGTCGCGCTTGCTTTCGACCCATGTGGAATCGTCGCAGATGCTCTTCGAGCAGCGCAAGCGCTTCCTCAGCATGTCCGAGACGAAGACCCCCTTCGTCATCGGCATTGCCGGATCGGTCGCCGTCGGCAAGTCGACGACGGCCCGTATCCTGGCGCAGCTCCTGGCGCGCTGGCCGTCGAGCCCGAAGGTCGACCTGGTGACAACAGACGGTTTTCTCTATCCGAACGCCGTGCTCCAGCGCGAAAACATGATGGATCGCAAGGGCTTTCCGGAGAGCTACGACGTCGGCGCGCTCCTGCGCTTCCTGTCGGCGATCAAGGCCGGCCAGCCGAACGTCAAGGCGCCGAGCTACTCGCACCTGACCTATGACGTGCTGCCCGACCAGTACACGGTCATCGACCGGCCGGATATCCTGATCTTCGAAGGCATCAACGTGCTGCAGTCGCGCAACCTGCCGGCCGACGGCAAGATCGTGCCGATGGTCTCGGATTTCTTCGACTTCTCGATCTATATCGATGCCGAGGAAAGCCTGATCCACAGCTGGTACGTCAATCGCTTCATGCGGCTGCGCGAAACCGCCTTCAAGAACCCGGAATCCTATTTCCACCGCTACGCGACGATCAGCGAGGATGCGGCCCGGGCCATTGCCGAAGGCCTTTGGCACAACATCAACCTGAAGAACCTGCACCAGAACATCCTGCCGACGCGCCCGCGCGCCGACCTGATCCTGCAAAAGGGCCCGAACCATCTGACGGAAAAGGTGGCGCTCAGGAAGCTCTGAGCTTTCGGTGCATCTCAGGGATTGACGCGGCGGAGTGTCAGATTGACCCGGCCGCCATTCTTCAGCAGCGTCGACGTGCTCGGATAGATGCGGTCGACGCCATGGAATGCGAGCCGCCCTTCCCCGCCGAGCACGACGATATCGCCGCTTTCCAGCCGGAAGGACATGGTCTGGCCGCCGCGCGTGTTGCCGCCGACACGAAACAGGCAGCTGTCGCCGAGCGAGATCGACACGACGGCCGTTTCGAGGTCGCGTTCGTCGCGGTCCTGGTGCAGGCCCATGCGGGCTTCCTCGGAATAGAAGTTCACGAGACAGGCTTCCGGCGCCTTTTGGCTGGCGGAAACCGCATTCCAGATGTCGATCAGCACATCCGGCATGGGTGGCCAGGGCCGGCCGGTCAGCGGATGCTGAGCCTGGTAACGATAGCCGCGATCGCGATCCGTGACCCAGCCGAGCGAACCGCAATTGGTCATGCGCACCGACATCGGCTTGCCGGTCTTCGGCATTTCCGGCACGAAGAGCGGTGCCTCGGCAACGACAAGGCGGATGGCCTCGACCAATTGCTCCTGCCGGGCGCGATCGAGATAGCCCGGAATATGTCTGACCCCTTTCGGGAGCACCTGCATGAGAAGCAGTCCTTATTGTTCCAGGCCGAGAAGTGCCGCCGGCACGCCGTAGCGAAGCGGCCAGCCGGCATAGGCGACATCGGTCGGCCCAACGACGTGATCGACCAGGTTCCAGCGGCCATTCTGGAAGCTGACGAGTGCGAACACCGTCAGACCATCCATCATGTCTGCCTCGTCGCGCAACCCGGTTTGAGATAGGTCGATCGATCCGCCACCCGGCCGTTGCGGCTCGACTTGCGTGAAGGCCCAGGTGGGTGCGGCACGCATGGTGGTGACGACGAATTCGACGGGTCCGCGCATCTCCGCCTCGACCGCCGGACGGATCGCGTCGAGGATGGCGGAACGCTCCGTACTGCCCTTGGCGGGTTCACGGAAAGGCTGCGCCACAGAAACGCCGGCAAGCCAGAGGCTCGCCAGCGCGGCAACGACGAGAGAACGCCCGAAGGACACGCTCAGGCCGCATCCAGCTCCGGAATGCGCAGAACCTGGCCGGGATAGATCTTGTCCGGATGGGTCAGCATCGGCTTGTTGGCTTCGAAGATCACCGTGTGCTTGGCGCCCTTGCCCTTGCCGTACTGCGCCTCGGCAATCTTCCAGAGGTTATCGCCCTTCTTGACCGTATAGAAGACGGGCTCCTTTGCCGGAGCAGGTGCTGCGCCGGCATCGGCGACCTTGAGTTCGGAGGCCTCGACCGCGGACACGCCGAGCGTGTTGCCGACGGCGACGACGGCCTTTTCGAAGACGCTCTGGTCCTTCACGACACCCTTCAGCACGACCTTGTCACCGGCCACTTCGACCTGCACGTCCTTGGTGCCGAGATCGTGGGATGCAAGTTCCTTCTGAACGCTTTCGGCATCCGGAGCATCGTCATCGCCGCCGATGCCAAGCTTCTTGCCGGCGTTCTTGATAAAGCTGAAAAGACCCATGAATATCTCCTTTTGCGAAAACACTGCTCGATAAGAGAGGGCGCTGCCCGCCAAAAGGCAAGGGAGCGGCAAAAAGAATCAATCGCCTCCAGGCCGGCCCCGGAGCTTCTTGATCTCCCCGCGCCCGGACTTCTCCTTGAGACGCCGCTCGACGGAGCCGCGCGTCGGCTTGGTCTTCTTGCGCGGCGGCGGCGGGGGTTCGGCAGCCTTGAGGATCAGCTCCTTCAAGCGCTCGCGCGCATCCTCGCGGTTGCGCTCCTGGCTGCGAAAGCGGCTCGCCTCGATCATCAGCACGCCCTCTTTCGAGGCGCGCTTGCCGGCGATCTTCAGGGCATTGGCCTTGATACGGTCGGAAAGCGCCGGAGACGCCTGGACGTTGAAAAAGAGCTGAACGGCGGTCGACACCTTGTTGACGTTCTGCCCGCCCGGGCCACCGGCCAGCACGAATTGCTCCGTCAGCTCCCAGCCGGCAAGGACGATATTGTCGTTTATGTAGAGCGGGTCGCTGGCCATGGTTCACCTCGGCCCGATCTATGGCACAGAGCGAACCCGTTGAAAACACTGCGGCGCCGCGCGTCTCATCAGACGCGCAAAGGTCGCCGTAGCACTTTGGCTCCCCTTAGATCGAAGAGGATTCAAGGCGACATACAGCAAGCGCAAAAGCGAAAAACCCGGCCACGAGGACCGGGTTTCACGTGAATCATAGCCGACAATGTTTATTCGGCGGCGATCTTTGTGCCGGGAGCCGCGTCGCGAACGCTGCCGTCCACATGGCTCTCGAACTTGGCGAAGTTCGCGATGAACATGTCGACCAGGCGGCGGGCCTGTGCGTCATAGGCTGCACCATCGGCCCAGGTCGAGCGCGGGTCGAGGATGCCGTCGTCGACGCCCGGGACAGAGACCGGAACGGCAAAGCCGAAGTTGGCGTCGGTGCGCAGTTCGGCAGCGTTGAGCGAGCCGTCAAGTGCGGCTGCGAGCAGAGCGCGCGTCACCTTGATCGGCATGCGGCTGCCGGTGCCGTAGGCGCCGCCGGTCCAGCCGGTGTTGACCAGCCAGCAGGTAACGCCGTTCTTGGCGATCAGGTCCTTCAACAGGTTGCCGTATTCCGACGGATGACGCGGCATGAACGGGGCGCCGAAGCAGGTCGAGAACGTGGCTTCCGGCTCGGTGACGCCCTTTTCCGTACCGGCGACCTTGGCCGTGTAGCCGGAGAGGAAGTGGTACATCGCCTGTTCCGGCGTCAGCTTGGCAATTGGCGGCATCACGCCGAAGGCGTCTGCCGTCAGCATGATGATGGTGCGCGGCTGCGGTGCCGTGCCGGTGGCGCTGGCGTTCGGGATGAAGTCGAGCGGGTAGGCGCAGCGGGTGTTTTCCGTCAGCGAGCCATCGTCGAAATCAGGAACGCGGCGCTCGTCGAGCACGACGTTTTCCATGACGGTACCGAAGCGGCGGGTCGTGGCGTAGATTTCCGGCTCGGCCGCTTCCGACAGGCGGATCGCCTTGGCATAGCAGCCGCCTTCGAAGTTGAAGACGCCCTGTTCGCCCCAGCCGTGCTCGTCATCGCCGATCAGCGTGCGGGTCGGGTCGGCCGAAAGCGTCGTCTTGCCGGTGCCCGAAAGGCCGAAGAAGATCGCGGTATCACCGGCCGGGCCGACATTTGCCGAGCAGTGCATCGGCATGACGCCCTTCTTCGGCAGCAGGTAGTTGAGGACGGTGAAGACCGACTTCTTCATTTCGCCGGCATAGGAGGTGCCGCCGATGAGGATCAGGCCATTGGTGAAGTCGCAGGCGATGACCGTCTCGGTGCGGCAGCCGTAACGCTCCGGATCGGCCTTGAAGCTCGGCAGGTCGATGATCGTCAGCTTCGGCAGGAACGAGCCGAGCGCTTCGCGGGCCGGACGGATCAGGAGATTGCGAATGAACAGCGAATGCCAGGCATATTCGGTGACGACACGGGTCGGCAGTGCGTTGTCGGCATCGGCGCCGCCGACGAGGTCCTGGACATAGAGCGACATGCCCTTGGCATGTTCGAGCATGTCCTTGCGCAGCAGGGCAAAATGCTCCGGCGACATTGGCTTGTTGTTGTCCCACCAGATCTGGTCGTCGGTGTTTTCATCGCGAACGACGAACTTGTCCTTCGGTGACCGGCCGGTGTGCTGGCCGGTGCGGGCGACGAGCGCGCCATGCGCCGTCAGCTCGGCCTCGCCGCGGCGAAGAGCTTCCTCATAAAGCTCTGCGGCTTCGAGGTTGTACCGAACCGTTTCGAGGTCGGTAAAGCCGAGTTTTTCCAAGCCGTTCGCGAGATTGCGAGTGCCGAGTTGCTCCATGGTCAAGCTTCCTTCGTGTTTGGCCATTGGCGTTGAATTTCGCCGGACCTTACTTGCATGCTCGCTCAAAAACAAGGCGGCGTCAAAAAAAGAATAATGATTTCAGTATATTAATCGATTTAAAGAAAATTATCGTTTTTTTAATCGGTTGAAATCGGTCTGTCGAACACCGGTCTGAGAGGACTTATCCTACCGTTAAGAAAGACGGTTTTTGGTCTTCGCCACAATTTGTTCCACCTTTATACTCACTAACGCACCCGTGACTCGCGAATGCCGGAGTTTTCGGGGACGGACCGGCACCTCAAAAGACGGAGTTGAACACGATGCAGACCATCGCGCTTGTCGATGATGACCGGAATATTCTGACGTCCGTATCCATCGCCCTGGAGGCGGAGGGCTACAAGGTCGAGACCTATACCGATGGCGCTTCCGCGCTCGAAGGCCTGCTTGCCCGGCCGCCGCAGCTTGCGATCTTCGACATCAAGATGCCGCGCATGGACGGCATGGAATTGCTGCGTCGCCTGAGGCAGAAGTCCGATCTGCCGGTCATCTTCCTCACCTCCAAGGATGAAGAGATCGACGAACTCTTCGGCCTGAAGATGGGGGCCGACGACTTCATCACCAAGCCGTTTTCGCAGCGCCTGCTGGTAGAGCGCGTCAAGGCGATCCTGCGCCGCGCCGCAAACCGCGAGGCCGCGGCCGCCAGCACGACAAACACCACGAAGGCTTCCGACGCACCGTCGCGCTCGCTCGAGCGCGGCCAGTTGGTCATGGACCAGGAGCGCCACACCTGCACCTGGAAGAACGAGCCGGTGACGCTGACGGTGACGGAATTCCTGATCCTTCATTCGCTGGCGCAGCGCCCGGGCGTGGTTAAAAGCCGCGACGCGCTGATGGACGCGGCCTATGACGAGCAGGTCTATGTCGACGACCGCACCATCGACAGCCACATCAAGCGGCTGCGCAAGAAGTTCAAGATGGTCGACAACGACTTCGACATGATCGAGACGCTTTACGGTGTCGGTTATCGTTTCCGGGAATCCGCCTGAGCCACGGGGCTTGCCATCGCGCCCAGAGTGGCGCATTTGAAGCGGCGCGATGGTGATGGCTTCGTCTGAGGCCCGACACGATCTCCGCCGTTTTTGGATCAAAACCATGGAAGGCGGCGCAACCGGCCGGCAGCGCCGCCGTTATCGAACGATTATGAAGGACAGTCCGCGCGGGAGCGGGACATTTGGTAGAAGTCTTGCAGGGCGACATCGAAGATACTGACGGGCGTGCCCAGGCACAGAAGGGCCAGCGCCGCTGGGCGCATCCCTTCACGCTCATTCGTCGTCTCTTCGGCAATGCCGTCTTTTCGAGCCTCACCCGCCGCATCGTCTTCTTCAACCTGGTGGCGCTCGTCGTTCTGGTCGGCGGCATCATGTACCTCAACCAGTTCCGCGAGGGACTGATCGACGCCCGCGTCGAAAGCCTTTTGACCCAGGGCGAAATCATTGCCGGCGCGATTTCGGCGTCGGCCTCTGTCGACACCAACTCGATCACCATCGATCCCGAAAAGCTGCTGGAACTGCAGGCCGGCCAGAGCATCACGCCGCTGCCGAGCGACGAGGATCTCGATTTTCCGATCATCCAGGAGCGCGTCGCCCCGGTTCTGAGGCGCCTGATCTCGCCGACGCGCACCCGTGCCCGCCTGTTCGACGCGGATGCCGACCTGCTGCTCGATTCGCGCCATCTTTATAGCGGCGGCCAGGTGCTGCGCTTCGACCTGCCGCCGATCGAGCCGGAATCGTCGGGCATCGGCGAGAAGCTCAACAGCTGGCTGAACAAGCTGCTGCAGCCGGGCAACCTGCCGCTCTACAAGGAGCCGCCGGGTGGCAACGGCGCAATCTATCCTGAAGTCACCAACGCGCTGACGGGCGTGCGCGGCTATGTCGAGCGCGTCACCGAGAAGGGCGAACTCATCGTTTCGGTGGCGGTGCCCGTCCAGCGCTTCCGCGCCGTGCTCGGCGTGCTCCTGCTTTCGACACAGGCCGGCGACATCGACAAGATCGTCCAGGCCGAGCGCCTCGCCATCATCCGGGTCTTCGGCGTCGCCGCCCTCGTCAACATCATCCTGTCGCTGCTTCTGTCGTCGACGATCGCCAATCCGCTGCGGCGGCTGGCGGCGGCCGCCGTGCGCGTGCGCCGCGGCGGCGCCAAGGAGCGCGAGGAAATTCCCGATTTCTCCTCGCGTCAGGACGAGATCGGCAACCTCTCGGTCGCGCTGCGCGAGATGACGACCGCGCTCTACGACCGTATCGCCGCGATCGAAAACTTTGCCGCCGACGTCAGCCACGAACTGAAGAACCCCCTCACCTCGCTGCGCAGTGCCGTCGAGACGCTGCCGCTGGCGCGGACCGACGAATCGAAGAAGCGTCTGATGGACGTGATCCAGCATGACGTGCGCCGCCTCGACCGCCTGATCAGCGACATCTCGGACGCCTCGCGGCTCGATGCGGAGCTTGCCCGCAGCGACGCCAAGATCATCGACCTCGAAAAGCTGCTCGGCGACCTCGTCGACATCTCGCGCCAGGTGCGCAGCAAGAAGAAGTCGGTGCTGCTCGATTTTGTCATCGACCGCAAGGACAGTCCCAAGGCGCGCTTCGCCGTCAGCGGCTATGACCTGCGCATCGGCCAGATCATTACCAACCTGATCGAAAACGCCCGATCCTTCGTTCCCGAGGACGGCGGGCGGATCGTCGTGCGCCTTACACGCTCGCGCTCGCGCTGCCTCGTCTATATCGAGGACAACGGTCCCGGCATTCAGGCCGAAGACATCGACCGCATTTTCGAGCGCTTCTATACCGACCGCCCGGAAGGCGAGGATTTCGGCCAGAACTCCGGCCTCGGCCTGTCGATCTCCAGGCAGATCGCCGAAGCGCACGGCGGCACGCTCAAGGCCGAGAACATCGCCGCACCGGATGGCCGCATCACCGGCGCCCGCTTCATCCTGTCCCTTCCCGCCGAGCCGCACGCGTGACGGCGGCCCGAGCCAATGTCCACGGCACTGCGATCGTGCTCGGGACGCGCGGCTTCCTGATCACCGGCCCGTCCGGCACCGGTAAATCCAGGCTGGCGCTTGCATGCATCACGGCTGCCCGGCAGGCCGGGCACTTCGCAGCACTCGTCGCCGACGACCGGGTGGATCTTTCGCTCGAGCGCGACAGGATCGTGGCCCGCTGCCCGCCGTCCATTCACGGTCTCATCGAAATCCGCGGGGCCGGCATCGGCACGATCGAAACCGTGCCTGCCGCAGTGATGGACTGGGCCATGCTGCCGGTCGCCGCCCCTTTCGACCCGCGGCTACCGCCGGAAGACGAGACATTGCCCCTGCCACTCGGGCGAGCATTGCCGATTGTTCGCGTTCCCGTTGAAGAGAGCGTGCAGGTTCTCAATATTTTGCAGGCGCTCATCGCCGAAAAAATAGGTTTCTAGCCCGCTTTACCGTCAGCGCGACCGGATTTTCGGCATTTTTGGCTTGCACTTCGCCTTTTCCTTGCCAAGATGCCCTCCCCAACAGGTGGACGAAATTGCTGCATTGCGATATCTGGCCATCAGTGAATTGCGTGTGCAGTTGGAGCGAAGATACCCATGATCGGACTTGTGCTTGTCACCCATGGCAAGCTGGCTGAGGAATTTCGACATGCGCTTGAGCATGTTGTCGGTCCGCAAAAAGCTATAGAGACCGTCTGCATCGGCCCCGAGGACGACATGGACCAGCGTCGGCAGGATATCCTCGACGCGGTCACCAATGTCGACGAAGGCAACGGCGTCATCATCCTGACCGACATGTTCGGCGGGACGCCCTCCAACCTCGCCATCTCGGTGATGCGCAGCGGCTCGGTCGAAGTGATCGCCGGCGTCAACCTGCCGATGCTGATCAAGCTTGCCGGCGTGCGCGGCGAAAGCGACATGGACAAGGCACTGGTCGAGGCCTCGGAAGCCGGGCGGAAGTACATCAACGTCGCCAGCCGCGTCCTGAGTGGAAAATAATGGACCATCGCCCCGACATGTCGCTGACGCGCGAACTGCTGATCATCAACAAGCGGGGCCTGCATGCGCGGGCGTCGGCGAAGTTCGTGCAGACGGTCGAAGCCTACGACGCCGAGATCACCGTCTCGAAGGACGGCATGACCGTCGGCGGAACCTCGATCATGGGGCTGATGATGCTGGCCGCCAGCACCGGCTGCAGCGTTTGCGTGACCGCCAGCGGCGCGCAGGCCGAAGAGGCGCTGAACGCGCTCGACGCACTGGTCGCCGACAAGTTCGGCGAAGAAATCTGACGGCAATATAAAGATATAAAGACTTCTTTATATCGAGGTTGCTCTCCACCTGGAATCCTGATAGATCGGTCGCACTCTCACCGCGTCGTATAGACGTGGGAGGCATAATCGCGCCGCGAAGTTGGCCAAAGCCGCGCGGCTTGAAGAGATCAGCCCGGAGAACTCCATGACCACCACTCAGGACTACATCGTCGCCGACATCGGACTTGCCGATTTCGGGCGCAAGGAAATTGCGATCGCCGAAACGGAAATGCCGGGCCTGATGGCCTGCCGCGAAGAGTTCGGCGCTTCGAAGCCGCTGAAGGGCGCGCGCATCACCGGCTCGCTGCACATGACCATCCAGACCGCCGTCCTCATCGAGACGCTGGTTGCGCTCGGCGCCGACGTGCGCTGGGCATCCTGCAACATCTTCTCGACCCAGGACCACGCGGCCTCCGCGATCGCCGCCAGCGGCGTTCCGGTCTTCGCCGTCAAGGGTGAAACGCTCGAAGAATACTGGACCTACACGGACAAGATCTTCCAGTGGGCCGATGGCGGCGTCTCGAACATGATCCTCGACGACGGTGGCGACGCCACCATGTACATCCTGCTCGGCGCCCGCGCCGAAGCCGGCGAGAACGTGCTCACCAACCCGGGTTCGGAAGAAGAAGAGATCCTCTTCGCGCAGATCAAGAAGCGCCTTGCCGCTTCGCCGGGATTCTTCACCAAGCAGCGTGACGCCATCAAGGGCGTGACCGAAGAAACCACGACCGGCGTCAACCGCCTGTACCAGCTCCAGGCCAAGGGCCTGCTGCCGTTCCCGGCGATCAACGTCAACGACTCGGTCACCAAGTCGAAGTTCGACAACAAGTACGGCTGCAAGGAATCGCTGGTCGACGGTATCCGCCGCGGCACCGACGTGATGATGGCCGGCAAGGTCGCCGTCGTCTGCGGTTACGGCGACGTCGGCAAGGGTTCGGCTGCCTCGCTCTCGGGCGCCGGCGCCCGCGTCAAGGTCACCGAAGTCGACCCGATCTGCGCACTCCAGGCCGCCATGGACGGCTTCGAAGTCGTTCAGCTCGAAGACGTCGTCTCGTCGGCCGACATCTTCATCACGACGACCGGCAACAAGGATGTCATCCGCATGGACCACATGCGCGAGATGAAGGACATGGCGATCGTCGGCAACATCGGCCATTTCGACAACGAGATCCAGGTCTCGGCGCTGCGTAACCTGAAGTGGACGAACATCAAGCCGCAGGTCGACATGATCGAGTTCCCGAAGGGCAACCGCATGATCCTGCTCTCGGAAGGTCGCCTGCTCAACCTCGGCAACGCCACCGGCCACCCGTCCTTCGTCATGTCGGCCTCGTTCTCCAACCAAGTGCTGGCCCAGATCGAGCTCTTCACCAAGGGTGAGAACTACAAGAACGAAGTCTACGTTCTGCCGAAGGCACTCGACGAGAAGGTCGCTCGCCTGCACCTGAAGAAGCTCGGCGCCAAGCTCTCGGAACTTTCCGAAGAGCAGGCCGACTACATCGGCGTGAAGACGCAGGGTCCGTTCAAGGCCGAGCACTACCGGTACTAATCCTTACCCGGGCAATCCACAACATCTTGTGGCCGCGTTCTTGACAAGAGAGCGCGGCCGCTTTTTTGGGCCTCTCCCTTCCCGACGATTCGACTAGGAAGTATGCTCTAACCCATTGATTCGTGATGCCGGTGCGGACCTTGGGCATCGCGGATGGGATGTCTTGTCGAATAAGCGGCAAACAGACGGAGACAGACCGGGGATGCAAACGGAACTGACGCGGACCCTTGAACAGGGCCCCGGTGGAACTGTGCAAGGCGCAGCAAGGCCGGCAGCACCCTTCGGACAGACGGGGATGGCAGCGCCATGAACAGAGACCAGACAGATTTTCCGGCCATCCGCCGCAAGGGTCCGAAATTCCTGCGCCGCCTCTTGGCCGGCACCGCCCTTTTCACCGCCACGGACGCGCTTGCCCAGGTTGCCCCGCAAAAGGCCGGCATCTTCGGCTCGTCGGAGGTCGTCACCTTCTCCGTGCTGATCGGCGTCATTTCCGCGGCGATGATTTCGGCGATCTGGCTGATCCGTCAGCGCGGCAACATCGAGGCGGAAAACCGCGAGCTCAGGTCCGACCTTTCCGACGCCAACCAGCGTCTCTCGCGCTACCAGGCGCTGGTCGCCGACAAGAATCGCCGGATCGTCATCTGGGATGGGCTGCTTGAACGCGCCGAACTGCTCGGCCAGCTGCCGGCCGAAACCGGCGCACCTTCCGACGACCGCGACTTCCTGGCCTTCGGCCGCTGGGTCAAGGCGCAGTCCGCAGGCGAGCTGGAAAAATCGATCGAGGCGCTGCGCACCCAGGCCCGCAGCTTCGATCTGGTCATCGAGACGCAGCGCAACGAAGTGCTGGAAGCCCAGGGACGCGTTTCCGGCGGACGCGCCTTCGTGCGCTTCATCGCGCTCAACAACATGCGCGCCGAACTCGCCGAGCTGAAGCTCGAGCACGATCGGCTCAATACCGCGCTTCGCTCCTTCCATACGCTTCTCGACGCGATCGACCTGCCCGTCTGGCAGCGCGGCACCGACGGGGCGCTCGTCTGGGTCAACGAAGCCTATGCCGACGCCGTCGAGGCGCCCAATGTCGCGACCGCCATCTCAGAACGGCGCGAGCTGCTCGCGACCGTCGCGCGTGAAAAGATCCGGTCGGTCTCGACCTTCGATACGCCTTTCCGCGACAAGGTCTCGACCGTCGTGCGCGGCAACCGTACCTTCTTCGACGTCGTCGACGCCCGCAGCGCCGCGGGTTCGGCCGGTATCGCGGTCGATGTGTCGGGGATCGAGGCCGTACGCGAAGAGCTCAACCGCACGCTCAAGAGCCATGCGGAAACGCTCGACCATCTGGCGACGCCCGTCGCGATCTTCGATGGCAACCAGCGCCTGCAGTTCTATAACCAGGCTTTCCAGCGCCTGTGGAACCTCGACATCGGCTTCCTCGAGCGCAAGCCGGACAACGGCGAAGTGCTCGACCGGCTGCGCGCCGGCGGCCAGCTGCCGGAACAGCTCAACTGGAAACAGTGGAAGGCGAACGCGCTGTCGGTCTACCAGGCGCTCGATACGCAGAGCGATCTCTGGCACCTGCCGAACGGTCAGACGCTGCGCGTCTTTGCCACCGCCCGCCCGCAGGGCGGCGTTACCTGGGTGTTCGAGAACCTGACCGAGAAGGTCGACCTCGAAACGCGCTACAACACCCTCGTCCAGGTCCAGGGCGAAACCATCGATCATCTCGCCGAGGGCGTCGCCGTGTTCGGCCCGGACGGCCGCATTCGCCTGTCGAACCCGGCGTTTCGCGCGATTTGGGGCATCAGCGAGGCGGAAGCCAAGCCCGGCACGCATATCAAGGCGATCGAGCAGGCCTGCCTGATGTCCTACGACCAGGCCGACGGCTGGAAGCGGTTCACCCACATCATCACCAGCTTCGACGACGAACGCCCCTCCAGCCGCGGCATCCTCGAACTCAGGACCGGGCTGATCCTCGACTACGCGGTCATTCCGCTGCCGAACGCCCAGACGATGCTGACCTTCGTCAACATCACCGACAGCGTCCGGGTCGAGCGCGCGCTCACCGAAAAGAACGAGGCGCTGCGCAAGGCCGATGCGCTGAAGAACGACTTCGTCCACCACGTTTCCTACGAGCTGCGTTCGCCGCTCACCAACATCATCGGTTTTGCCGATCTCCTGAAGACGCCCGCCTTCGGCGATCTCAACGAGCGGCAGGCCGAATATGTCGATCACATCGCCACGTCCTCGTCGCTGCTGCTCACGATCGTCAACGACATTCTTGATCTCGCAACCGTCGATGCCGGCATCGTCCAGCTCGACATGGCCGACATCAGCCTCACCGACTTCCTTGACGACATCGCCCATCAGATGGCCGACCGGCTGATCGAAAGCGGCGTGACGCTCCGGATCGCCGCCCCCGACAATCTCGGTCGGATGATCGCCGATCAGCAGCGACTGAAGCAGATTTTCGTCAAACTCTTGACCAATGCCGCGAACTTCGCACCCGATGGCAGCGTCATCGAACTGACGTGCCGCCGCGAGGGCAGCGACTTCATCTTCTCGGTTTTGGACAGCGGCCCCGGCATTCCACAGGACGTGCTCGACACCGTGTTCAACCGCTTCGAAAGCCACGGCCAGCGCGGCGGCGCGGGCCTCGGGCTTTCGATCGTCGAGAGCTTCGTCAGCCTGCATAACGGCACGGTCTCGATCCGCAGCAAGGAAGGCGAAGGCACGGAAGTGACCTGCCGCATCCCTTCGGCCGAGGTCCCGACGATCGTAGCGGCCGAATAATGCCGGCGATCGAGCGCCTCCTCGCGGACGAAGCGGCAACGATCGAGCTTGGCGAAGACCTGGCACTGGCCCTGAAGCCCGGCGACTGCGTCGCCCTCTCGGGCGATCTCGGCGCCGGCAAATCGACGCTCGCACGCGCCTTTCTCAGGGCTGTCGCCGACGACGACGGACTGGAGGTGCCGAGCCCGACATTCACGTTGGTCCAGAGCTATGACCTGCGCATACCCGTCGCGCATTTCGACCTCTACCGACTGGCCGATTCCAGCGAGCTCGACGAACTCGGCTTCGATGAAGCGCTGTCGCAGGGCATCTGTCTGGTTGAATGGCCCGAGCGCGCGGACGACGCGCTCCCCTCAAGTCGCATCACGCTCGCGATCAGCCATGACAACGACGGGCGGCGCGTCGAAATTTCCGCCCCTCACGACACGCTGCAACGCATTGCCCGCACGCTTTCGATCCGCAACTTTCTCGACCGGAACGGGCATTCGAAAGCGCGGCGCCGGCACCTGAGCGGCGACGCCTCGATCCGCGCCTATGAGCGCATTTACCCGGCGGATGGCTCCGTTAGCCGGATTCTGATGGATTCGCCGCGGCACAAGCCGGGGCCGATCCTTGAGGACGGGAAGTACTATCAGCAGCTGGCGCATATCGCCGAGGACGTCGTTCCGTTCGTCGCCATCGACCAGCTGCTCGTCGCTCGTGGCTTTGCGGCACCGGCGATTTACGCCCGCGACCTCGACCAGGGCATCCTGCTGATCGAGGACCTGGGCTCGGACGGCGTTCTCGATGCGGACGGACAGCCGATCGACGAGCGCTACATCGAGAGCGCACGGCTGCTCGCCCGCCTCCACGCGGAGCAGGCACAGCGCGATATCAGTGTCGACAAGGCGGTCATTCACCGCATTGCGGATTTCGACCGGACGGCGATGAAGATCGAAACTCGGCTCCTGACCGACTGGTACCTGCCGTGGAAACGCGGCGCGCCGGCAAGCGACGACGAGAAGCGCGAATACAGCGAAATCTGGGATGGCCTGATCGATCTCCTCGAGAGCTCGGAAACAAACCTGTTGCTGCGCGATTTCCATTCGCCGAACATCATCTGGCGTGGGGAACGCGAAGGGTTGGACCGTATCGGCCTCATCGATTTCCAGGATGCTATGATCGGCCCGACCGCCTATGACGTCGCGTCATTGGTGCAGGATGCGCGTGTCACCATCGCCCCTTCGCTCGCAAGCAGGATGATGGAGACCTACCTCGCCGAGCGGCGCCAAAGCGCCGACTTCGACGAGGCAACGTTCCTGCGCGACTGGCACGTGATGTCGGCGCAGCGCAACTGCAAGCTCGTCGGCATCTGGGTGCGACTGATGCAGCGCGACGGCAAGCCGGGCTACATGAAGCACATGCCGCGCACTTTCGCCTATCTTCAGGCGGCGCTTTCACATGAATCGCTGAAACCCTTGCACGACTGGTGTAAGAAGACCGGAATCCTTGTTTCCGAATCAGCGAACTGACAGAGAATCAATGTCGATCAGCAATGCGATGGTGCTCGCCGCGGGCCTCGGGACCCGTCTTCGTCCGATCACCAACACCATGCCGAAGCCGCTCGTCGAAATCGCCGGCAAGCCGATGATCGACTATGTTCTGGATCTCCTGGTGGAGGCGGGCGTCAGCAAGGCCGTGGTCAACGTGCACCACTTCGCCGACCAGATGGAAGGCCATCTCAGCCGACGCAGCGCTCCGGAAATCCTGATTTCGGACGAGCGCGACGCGCTGATGAATTCCGGCGGCGGCCTGGCCAAGGGATTGAAACTTCTGCCGGAAGGCCCGGCCCTGGTGATGAATGCCGACCTGTTCTGGGTCGGCGAGCCCAAGGGCGAGCCCAGCAACCTGACGCGCCTGGCAGCAGCCTTCGATGCGGAGCGCATGGACATGCTGCTCTTGTGCGTGCGCGACGAGGATACGACCGGCCACAACGGCAAGCGGGATTTCTCGCTGGGTGATGACGGCAGCCTTACCCGCTACACCGAAGGTCTGCCGAACCCGGTGGTCTATGCCGGTGCGATTGCGCTTCACTCGCGCCTCTTCGCCGACGCGCCCCACGAGGCCTTCAATCTCAATATCTATTTCGATCGCGCCGCCGAAAAGGGCCGTCTCTACGGCCTGCTGCTCGACGGCCATTGGATGACGGTCGGCACGCCCGAAGCGATCGGCGAAGCGGAGGCGGCGATCCGTCGCCACCGGCCGGAGGGATGAGCGTGCGCGGCCGCCGGTCCAACGTCTTCACGATTCCGCCTGGCCTCCCGTTCCTGAAGACGCTCGCCGAAAGGCTTTGCGACGGTAGCCTGACGCCGGACTTCCGCTACGATCCGGCCGATCCCCTGCCGCTTGCGGGCGTGACGATCTTCGTACCGACGCGGCGCTCGGCCCGTGTGCTCAGGTCCGAATTCGTCGATCTGCTCGGCGGCCGCTCCACCATCCTGCCCACCATCAAGGCGCTCGGCGAGACCGACGACGACAGCGGCTTCTTCGATGCCGAGGTGCCGGCGATCCTCGATCTGGCCCCGCCTCTTCCCGGCACCGCCCGCCTGATCGAGCTTGGCCGGCTGATCCTCGCCTGGCGCAACCGGTTGCCGAAGGTGGTGCTCGACATTCATGCGGAGAGCCCGTTGATCGCGCCGGCGAGCCCCGCCGATGCGATCTGGCTCGCGCGCAACCTTGCCGACCTCATCGATGCGATGGAGACGGAAGAGCTCAACTGGGACAAGCTCGACAAGCTCGATGCCGGCGAGCACGCACTCTGGTGGCAGCTAACGCTCGAATTCCTGAAGATCGCCCGCAGCTACTGGCCGGAACGGCTAGAGGAATTGAAACAATCCTCGCCCGCGCGCCACCGCAACGCCATCCTGCAAGCCGAGACGCAGCGCATTGCCGGCGGCAAGATCGAAGGCCCGATCATCATTGCCGGTTCGACCGGCTCCATTCCCGCGACCGCCGCGCTGATTGCCGCGGTGCAGAAGCTTGCCAACGGCACGATCGTGCTGCCCGGCCTCGACCAGACGATGAGCGATGCCGAATGGGACATGATCGTCGCCGATGCCGCTCTTGACGGCAGGCCGGACCCGGCAAGCCGCAGCCACCCGCAATACGGCTTCTACAGGCTGCTGAAGCGCATGGCCGTTCTGCGGCCGGACGTGACTGCCCTGGCCGGCGCCGAGGCCGATCTCGACGTCCGTGCCGAGATCCTGTCTCATGCGCTGCTCCCGGCCAAGGCGACGAATGCCTGGACCGAGATGCGCAGCGAGCTCGAGCCGGCCTTGCTGCAGCAAGCCTTCCAGGATGCAGCGCTGATCGAAACCGCCAACGAGCGCGAGGAAGCGGCCGCGATCGCCGTTGCATTGCGGCTGGCGCTCGAAGGCAGCGACGAGAGCCAGGCGGCACTGATCACGCCGGACCGAAATCTCGCACGGCGGGTCGGCGCCGAGCTTGCTCGCTTCGGCATAGAGGCCGACGATTCCGCCGGCACGCCCCTCACCGCGACGCCACAGGGCAGCCTGCTGCGCCTGCTGTTGGAAGCATGCCTGCGCCCCGGCGATCCCGTGCCTTTCGTCGCGCTGCTCAAGCATCCACTGGCGCGCTTCGGCCTTTCCCGGGACAGGATGCGCGACGGTGCCGACGCGCTGGAACGCATGGCGCTGCGCGGCAGCACCGCGACCGTCGATCTGCTCGCCCTCGCCCCCTTGCTCGACGCGGCGATCACCCGGCACAAGGCCGACCGCCACCCACCGGAATGGCGCATCGGCATCGGCGAAAACGAGCTTCTGGCCGCCCGCGACGTGGCGACGAAGATCAGCCTCGCGGTCGCGCCGCTCGCCTCCGCGCTCACGCGCAGCAGGGACGGCAGCCGCGTGTTCTCGGAGGAATTCACCTTCGCCGACTGGGCGACGCGCACCGGGGAAGCCCTGGAAGCGGCCTCAGCCGACGAGCGTGGCGATCTCGGCGGGCTCTGGTCCGGCGAGGCCGCCGATACGCTCGCGACTCTCCTGCGCGGTATTATCGAAACCGATGGCCAGATGACCGCGGACGGGCCGCAATGGTGCGACGTCGTCGAGGCGCTGTCGGCAAGTGCTGCGGTCAAGCCGCGCTCCATGCGCCATCCGCGGGTGTTCATCTTCGGTGCACTGGAATCGCGCCTGCAGAGCATGGATCTGGTGGTCCTCGGGGGCCTGAATGAGGGCAACTGGCCGGGCCAGACTGCCAATGATCCGTTCCTGTCGCGCACCATGAAGACAGGGATCGGCCTCGAACCGCCGGAGCGGCGCATCGGCCAGCTTGCCCACGACTTCCAGATGGCCTGCGGTACGCGGCGGCTGATCTTCACCCGCTCGATGCGCCAGGGCGCAGCACCCACCGTCGCCTCGCGCTGGCTACAGCGTCTGCTGGCACTCGGCGGCGAACGGCTGACGCAGACGCTCCACGCCAATGGCGCCGACTATCTCACCTGGGCCCGGATGCTGGACGACGGTGGCCGCCAGCCGCTTGCGGAGCGCCCCGCGCCCAAGCCTTCGGCAGACCTGCAGCCGCGCAAATACTCTTTCAGCGAAGTCTCGCGGCTGCGTCGCGACCCCTACGCGATCTATGCGCGACGCATCCTTCGGCTGCACCCGCTGCTGCCGTTCAACAGCGATCCCGGTCCGGCCGAGCGGGGCACGCTCTACCACCAGATCGTCGAACGTTTCGTGCGCGCCGGCGTCGATCTGATGTCGCCCGCGGCCGAAGAGGTCATGAACCGGCTTTTGAACGACGCTTTCGACGAGGCGCGACTGCCCACCCATATCGACACGATCTGGCGGCCGCGGTTTGCCGCCGTCGGAATGGCCTTCATCAAGTGGGAGCGGGACCGCGCCCGCTTCCTCCGCCGATCGCGCACGGAAGCTCCGGCATCGATGGAGCTCGGCGTCGCCGACATGCGGCTGACCGGCATTGCCGACCGGCTCGATACGCTGACCGACGGCAGTGTCGAGATCATCGATTACAAGACCGGCTCCAGCCCATCGGTCAAGGAAGCCCGCGTGCTGCTCGACCCGCAGCTCGCGCTGGAAGCCGCGGCACTCAAGGCCGGCGCTTTCAAGGACGTGCCGCCCAGCCACCCACAGTCGCTGCTCTATGTCAGGCTGAAGCCGGGCGCGCGGTTCAAGTCGGAAGCCGTCAACAACGAAGGCAGCAAGTCGAAGGAGACGAAATCCGCGGACCAGCTTGCGGACGAGTCGCTTGCCGAACTCAGGAAGCTGCTGAGTGCGCTTCTTTCCGGCAAGCATGGCTTTGCCTCGCGTGTGATTGTTCAGAAAGAGCGCGATTATGGCGGCGAATACGACCATCTGGCGCGTGTAGCCGAATGGTCGACGGCCGATAGCGAGGAGGAGGATGGCGATGAGGGATGACAGCCTCGGCCCCGAACAGGCGACGCCACAAGGCTGGCTCGACTGGACCTCGCGCCGGCAGTCGCTGGCCTCGGACCCTGCCCGTTCCGCCTGGGTGTCGGCCAATGCCGGCTCCGGCAAGACGCATGTGCTGACCCAGCGGGTCATCCGCTTGCTGCTTGCCGGCTGCCGCCCCTCGGCGATCCTCTGCCTCACCTATACCAAGGCGGCGGCCTCCGAAATGTCGAACCGTGTCTTCGAGCGGTTGGCCGAATGGGTCACGCTCGACGACGCGACGCTCGAAAAGCGGATCGAGGCGATCGAGGGTGAGCGGCCCGGGCTCTTGAAGCTGCAGGAGGCGCGGCGCCTGTTCGCCCGCGCGCTGGAGACGCCCGGCGGCCTCAAGATCCAGACCATCCATGCCTTTTGCGAGGCGCTGCTGCACCAGTTTCCACTGGAGGCCAATGTCGCCGGACATTTCTCCGTTCTCGACGATCGCGCGGCTGCGGTTCTGCTTGCCGATGCGCGACGGCTGCTGCTGACCGCGACCGCCGCCAAGGACGATCCGGCCCTTGCCCATGCCTTTGCCACTGTGCTCGACATCGCCGACGACACGGGCCTCGAAAAACTGCTGGCCGCGATCGTCCAAAACCGAACCGCGATCCAGGCCTTTCTCGAACATGCCGATGGGCTCGGCGGCACCGAGGCCGAGTTGCGCCGAGCGCTGAAGGTTTCGCCGGAGGAAAGCGTCGACCGTGCCATGGCGGCGATCTGGCCCTTGGCGGGACTGAACGGTGCGGCACTCGAACGCTATTTCTCGCTCGCCACCAGCGTCGGCGGTACGAA
This sequence comes from Ensifer adhaerens, assembly GCF_002007205.1. Taxonomy (GTDB): domain Bacteria; phylum Pseudomonadota; class Alphaproteobacteria; order Rhizobiales; family Rhizobiaceae; genus Ensifer; species Ensifer adhaerens_D. The sequence continues at coordinate 421,131 of NZ_LAZS01000014.1, read as the reverse complement.
GGTGCTCGACTTTGCGGAAGGGCTGAGAACCGTTTCGAAGATGACGGACCTCAGTGCGCGCTATGACGGCCTGCGTCATCTGTTCTTCACCGGCACCGGCAAGCCGCGGGCGCAATCCGCCTTCCTCAACAAGGCGATGCAGCAGGCCGCACCCGATCTCATTGACCCCGTGGACGAGGCCTACCGCCATGTCGTCGCCTGCATCGACCACATCAGCATTCTCCGGATGTTCGAGGCGACGCTGGCGGCGCTGACGCTGGCCGAGCGGCTGAATGCCGATTACGAGGAACTCAAGCGGCGCCGCAGCCAGCTCGATTTCGAGGACCTGATCAACCGCACGGCGGCGCTCTTTGCCCGCGGCGACGTCAGCGCCTGGGTCCACTACAAGCTGGACAAGGGCATCGACCATATCCTCGTCGACGAGGCCCAGGACACCAGCCCGGCGCAGTGGACGATCATCCAGGCGCTGGCCGCCGACTTCTTCTCCGGCGAAAGCGCCCGCGGCGCCAACCGCACGATGTTTGCCGTCGGCGACGAGAAGCAGTCGATCTATTCCTTCCAGGGCGCACGGCCGGAACGGTTCTCGCACGAGAGCCAGCAAACCGAACGACGCGTGCGCGACGGCGGCAAGGCTTTCGAACCCATCCGCCTGCAACTCTCCTTCCGCTCGACCGTCGACGTGCTTTCCGCCGTTGACGCCGTCTTTGCCGATCCGGCGCATGCGCGGGGCTTGAGCGCGCGCAACGAGGCGGTCGTGCACGCTTCGAACCGCATCGGCCATCCCGGCGCCGTCGACATCTGGGACGTGATTGCCGCCGAACCGGTGGATACGGACGACGAGTGGACCGCCGCCTTCGACGCGACGCCGGAGAGCGCGCCGGTCAACATCCTCGCCCGCCGCATCGCAGCCACACTGGAGAGCTGGATCGGCAAGGAGACGATCGTCGAGAAGGGCGCTCGCCGGCCGATGCGCCCGGGCGATATCATCGTGCTGGTCCGCAAGCGCGATGCCTTCGTCAACGCGCTGACGAGGGCGCTCAAGCGCCGCAACAACATCCCTGTTGCCGGCGCCGACCGATTGGTGCTCACCAAGCACATTGCCGTCCAGGACCTGCTGGCGCTCGGGCGGTTCGTCCTGCTGCCGCAGGACGACCTGTCGCTGGCGGCGCTTATGAAAAGCCCGCTGTTCAACCTCGGCGAGGACGCCCTGTTCGAACTTGCCGCCCGGCGCAGCGAAGGCGAAAGCCTCTGGCAGCGGCTGCTGCATGAAGCCGATGACGGCATCCTGTTTCACCAGGCGGCGCGAATGCTGAAATCCTACATGGCGCTCGCGAGCCAGCTTGCGCCGCATGATTTCTATGCCCGCGTTCTTGGCGTCCATGGCGGCCGGGCCGCTTTCCTCGCGCGGCTCGGCAGCGAGGTCAGCGACATTCTCGACGAGTTCCTGACCTTCGCGCTCGACCAGGAAAGAAGCGGCCTGCCCGGCCTGCAGGCCTTCGTCTCGACGCTGGAAATGGAAGCGCCGACCGTCAAGCGCGAGCAGGACAAGGAACGCGACGAAGTCCGGATCATGACGGTGCACGCAGCCAAGGGCCTCGAGGCGCCGGTCGTCTTCCTCGTCGATGGCGGTGGGGCAGCGTTCAGCAACCAGCATGTGCCTTCGCTCCGCTTCCTCGAACTCGCCCAGAGGGACGGCAGCGTTCTGCCGCTGCCGGTATGGCGCGCGCCGGGCGCGGAGTCGAACTCGCTCGTCACCGCCGATGGCGAGCGGCTGAAGACGCTGGCCGAGGAAGAGTACCGCCGCCTGCTCTATGTCGGCATGACCCGCGCCGCCGACCGCCTGATCGTCTGCGGCTACCGCGGCCAGCGGGCCGTCGCAGATACATGGCATGCGATGGTTCAGGCGAGCCTAGCCGGAGACGAAAACGGCCGCGGTCATCCCACCAGTTTTCACGCCGGCGGCGACGAATGGTCCGGCCATGCCTGGCGCGAAAAACAGCTTGAGCGCGACCTTCCCTCCGGCGATGCGCCCTTGGCGGATATGGGTCGCCCGGCGACCACGCTGCCCAAGGCGCTTTCCACGCCGCTGCCGCCGCAAAAGCGGTTGCCGCGTCCGCTCAGCCCTTCCGGCGTCGGCATTGCGGTTGACGAGGACGACGGCGATGCGCTCGTCGGCTCGGCGCTCTTCTCCGAAGAAGCACCGGCGAACCTGTCGCTGCTGCGCGGCGCCATCCTGCATCGCCTGCTTCAGGTTCTGCCTGCGATGGCCAGCGACGATCGCCGAGCCGCGGCCGAACGTTACCTGGAGCGGTCCGTCCCCAGTTGGCCCCCCGAGCAGCGCGCGGCACTGATCGCCGGCGTCGAAAACGTGCTCGACCACCCGGATCTTGGTGCGCTTTTCTCGCCGAGCAGCCGGGCCGAGGTTTCGGTCATGGGCACCCTGACGCTCGGCAGGCGCGAGCACGCGGTTTCGGGCCGGATCGATCGGCTGGCCGTCGGCGACGGTGTCGTGACGATTGCGGACTTCAAGACCAACCGGCAGGTGCCGGCATCGCCCGGCGACATTCCCTTCGCCTACACGGCGCAGCTTGCGATCTACCGCGCGCTTTTGCGGCCGCTTTATCCGGCGCATGCGTTTCGATGCGTGCTGATCTTCACGGAAGGACCGGCAATCCACGTCGTTCCCGATCAGGCGCTCGACAGGAGCCTTGAAGACCTCGCGACAAAGTGAGATACCCGATATTGAAAATCCAGCGGTGCCTTCTCACATGAGACACAACATCTGGATACTGCCATTCCGAACGCAAGGAGCAGCCTATGGCTACTGTAAAGGTCGATACGTCCAATTTTCAGCAGGAAGTGCTGAACTCCGCCGAGCCGGTGGTTGTCGATTTCTGGGCTGAATGGTGCGGCCCGTGCAAGATGATCGCGCCGAGCCTCGAGGAAATCTCGAACGAACTCGCCGGCAAGGTCAAGGTCGTCAAGCTCAACATCGACGAAAATCCGGAACTGGCCGCCCAGTACGGCGTTCGCTCGATCCCGACGCTCGCCATGTTCAAGGCCGGCGAAGTGGCCGACATCAAGGTTGGCGCCGCCCCGAAGACGGCCCTTTCCTCGTGGATTTCCACCGCCGTCGCTTAAGGCGGGCTCACCGCTGAAATACGTTGAAAGCCCGGCATGCCGGGCTTTTTTCTTGGCTTCTTTTTGAGGTTCCGGCTCGACGAGCCGCGATCACTTCGGTGGCGTGCCGTTGTCGGCGAGAACGTCGCCCACCAGATAGAGCGAGCCGCCGATCAGGATGCGCGGTGGTGCCGGGTCTTCGTCGACCAGATTGGCGATGACCGTCAGCGCCTCGGCAACGGACGAGACCGCGGAGGCCTCGAAACCGACCGAAGCGGCATCACTGGCAAGCGCCACGGGATCAAGTCCGGCGTCGGAACCGCGGATCGGAACGGTGAAGACCTGCTCGGCGAGATCGAGGAAGGCGCGGAAGTAGCCGACGGGCTCCTTCGTGTTGATCATGCCGATGATCAGGAACAAGGGCCGCGATTCGCGCTCTTCGAAGGTCGCCATCGCCTCGGCGATCACTTGGCCTGCGCCGGGATTGTGGCCGCCGTCGACCCAGATCTCCGCACCATCAGGACCGTAATGCGTGAGCTTGCCGCCAGTCAGGCGCTGCAGGCGTCCGGGCCATTCGACGCCCGCGAGACCGCGCTCGATCGCCGCCTCGGAAACATCAAAACCGGCGGCTCGCACGGCGCGGATGGCCGCTGCGGCATTGGCATATTGGTGACGTCCCGGCAGCTTCGGCAGCGGCAGGTCGGCGAGCCCGCCCTCGTCCTGATAGACGAGGCGACCGAACTCCTCATGCGCCATGAAATCCTGGCCATAGACAAACATCGGGCAGCCGAGGCGCTCGGCGGTCGAGACCAGCACGTCGCGGGCGGCCTCTTCCTCCTGCTGGCCGATCACCACGGGGCAGCCGCGCTTCATGATCCCAGCCTTTTCGGCCGCAATCAGTTCCACCCGATCGCCGAGATAGGCCTGATGGTCGAGCGAGATCGGCATGACGACCGAGACGGCCGGGCGGGAAATGACGTTGGTCGCGTCGAAGCGGCCGCCGAGACCAACCTCGATGATCGCCACATCCGCCGGGTGCTCGGCAAAAAGCAGGAATGTGACGGCGGTCAGGATCTCGAAGACGGTGATCTTCTCGCCGCCATTGGCTTCGGCGACACGCCGCACGGCATCGGCAAGGACCGGATCGCTAACAAGCTTGCCCTTGCCGCCCTTGACGCCCAGACGATAGCGCTCGTGCCAATTGACGAGATGCGGCGAGGTGTGAACGTGAACGCTGAGGCCGGCTGCTTCGAGGATAGCCCGCGAAAACGCGGTCGCCGAGCCCTTGCCGTTGGTGCCGGCGACATGGATCACCGGCGGCAAGCGGTCCTGCGGATTGCCGAGGGCTGCCAGAAGCCGGGTGATCCTGTCCAGCGACAGGTCGAAGCCCTTGGGGTGAAGGGCGAGAAGTTTTTCGATCTCGTAGCCCGCTTCGCTGGCTTCCACCGCTGCCATCTCTTAACCCCGCCCTGACAAGCCCGTTTGCTACAGCGCCGCGCACCTTGTCGACCGCCCAAAAGATCGCTGCAGCGCCTAGAGTTCGGCATCCCCGCTCACAAGAAATCGCGGAGATGCATCATTTTGTTCTACGCGGTCCGACCAGCCCAGCGCTTTTTCAAGCGCTGGCGGCCACCGGCAAGGCTGCCGGCTGCGTGCCGCCATTGAGCTTCGAGGCTTCCGCCGGCTTCTTCATCAGGATCTTCAGGACCCGGGCGAGCGTCGACGGCAGATCATGGCGCTTGACCACCATGTCGACCATGCCGTGCTCCAGCAGGTATTCCGACGTCTGGAAACCTTCCGGCAGCTTCTCGCGCAGCGTCTGCTCGATCACGCGCTTGCCGGCAAAGCCGATCTCGGCGCCCGGCTCAGCCATGTGGACGTCGCCGAGCATCGCATAGGATGCGGTGACGCCACCGGTGGTCGGGTTGGTCAGAACGACGATGTAGGGAAGGCCGGCTTCCTTCAGCATGTTGACCGCAACCGTGGTGCGCGGCAGTTGCATCAGCGACAGGATGCCTTCCTGCATGCGGGCGCCGCCCGATGCCGGGAAGATGACCAGCGGGCACTTCTCGGCGATCGCCCTTTCGAAGGCCTTGATGATCGCCTCACCGGCAGCCATGCCGAGCGAGCCGCCGATGAAGTTGAACTCGTGCACGACGCCGACGAGCTTGACGCCCTGGACGCGGCCGAGGCCGGCGACGATCGTGTCTTCGAGTTCGGTCTTGGTGCGGCTGTCGCGCAGACGGTCGACATATTTCTTGGAATCGCGGAACTTCAGCGGGTCCTGCGCCACCTTCGGCTGCGGAAACGCTTCATAGATGCCGCCGTCGAACAGGTCCTTCAACCGCGCCTTGGCCGGCATCTTCATGTGGAAGCCGGACTGCGGGATGACCCACTTGTTTTCTTCGAGATCGCGGTGGAACACCATCTCGCCGGTTTCCGGGCACTTGATCCAGAGATTTTCCGGAACTTCCCGGCGGCCCAGCATCGAGTTGATCTTCGGCCGAACGTAGTTTGTGATCCAGTTCACTTAGTAACTCCTGAAGATTTCCTTCGGGTTGTGCGCGCTAATATAGGCAATTATTCGGCTGCTGCGAGACGTGCGGACCGCACGCCTGCCGAGAGCCCTCTCACCAGCGCTTCGACACCCGGAACCGTCGCATCGGTCGCCTTGCCCTCTTCGGTCAGGCTCGACGCGATCTGGTTGACGATCGCCGTACCGACGACCACACCATCGGCAGATGCTCCGATGGCCCTTGCATGTTCCGCCGTCTTGACGCCGAAACCGACGCAAACCGGCAGAGAGGTATGCGCCTTGATACGCGCGACGGCACCGCCGATCAGCGACGGGTCGGGCAGCGCCGAGCCGGTGATGCCGTTCATCGACACGTAATAGACGAAACCGGAGGTGTTTTCGAGCACCTTCGGCAGGCGGCGGTCGTCCGTGGTCGGCGTCGCCAGGCGAATGAAGTTGATGCCCTTTTCCAGCGCCGGGATGCAGAGCTCGTCGTCCATCTCCGGCGGCAGATCGACGACGATCAGACCGTCGATGCCGACCGCCAGCGCATCCGTCAGGAAGCGATCGACGCCGTAGATATAGATCGGATTATAGTAGCCCATCAGCACGATCGGCGTGTGCTGGTCGCCCTCGCGGAAGCGGCGCGCGATCTCGAGCGTCTTTGCGAGCGTCTGGCCGCCCTTCAGCGAGCGCTGGCCGGCAAGCTGGATCGCCGGACCGTCGGCCATCGGATCCGAAAAGGGCATGCCGAGCTCGATAACATCGGCGCCAGCCTTCGGCAGCGCCTTCATGATCGACACCGACGTCTCGAAATCCGGATCGCCGCCCATGAAATAGGTGACGAGGACCGGACGTCCGTCGGCCGCCACATCGGCAAATCGCTTGTCCATGCGTGCGGTCATGATCTTACAGCCCCATTCCCAGTAACTTGCCGACGGTGAAGATGTCCTTGTCGCCGCGGCCGGAGAGGTTCATCAGGATGATCTCGTCCTTGCCCATTTTTGGCGCGCGCTTGATGACTTCGGCAAGCGCGTGCGACGGTTCGAGCGCCGGAATAATGCCCTCAAGTCGGGTCAGCATCTGGAACGCTTCGAGCGCCTCATGGTCCATGATCGGTACGTATTCGACGCGGCCCACATCGTTCAGCCAGGCGTGCTCCGGGCCGATGCCGGGATAGTCGAGGCCAGCCGAAATCGAATGGCCTTCCTTGATCTGGCCGTCGCCGTCCTGCAGCAGATAGGTGCGGTTGCCATGCAGCACGCCGGGCGAACCGGCAGTGATCGAGGCGCAATGCTCGTCACCCTCGATGCCCTTGCCGCCGGCTTCGACGCCGACGATCTTGACGCTCTCGTCATCGAGGAAGGGATGGAAGATGCCGATCGCATTGGAACCGCCGCCGACGGCGGCAACGACGAGATCCGGCAGCCGGCCTTCGGCAGCCAGCATCTGTTCCTTGGCTTCCTGGCCGATGACCGCCTGGAAATCGCGGACCATTTCCGGATAGGGATGCGGGCCGGCGGCCGTACCGATCAGGTAATAGGTGTTGTCGACATTGGTGACCCAGTCGCGCAGGGCCTCGTTCATCGCGTCCTTGAGCGTGCCGCTGCCGGCGGTCACCGGCTTTACCTCGGCGCCCAGCAGCTTCATACGGAAGACGTTCGGCGCCTGGCGCTCGACATCGGTCGCGCCCATGTAGACGACACAGGGCAGGCCGAAGCGGGCGGCAACCGTCGCCGAGGCGACGCCGTGCTGGCCGGCACCGGTTTCGGCAATGATGCGCGTCTTGCCCATGCGCTTGGCAAGCAGGATCTGGCCGATGCAATTGTTGATCTTGTGCGAGCCCGTATGGTTCAGCTCTTCACGCTTGAAATAGATCTTGGCACCGCCGAGTTCGGCCGTCAGCCGTTCGGCGAAATAAAGCGGGCTCGGCCGGCCGATGTAATGGGCACCGAGGTGTTCCAGTTCCGCCTTGAAGGCCGGATCGTTCTTCGCGTTGTCCCACTCGTTCTGGAGATCGAGGATCAGCGGCATCAGGGTCTCGGCCACGAAACGGCCGCCAAAAATGCCGAAGCGACCGTCTTCATCCGGGCCACCCCGGAAGGAATTCAACTTTGGCGCCTGATTCACGTCCTGCTCCCTGACCGTGGCATGCCCGCCTCCGCCTGGCGAACGGCATTGAAAAACGATTCCATGAGCTTCAGATCCTTGACGCCCGGCGCGCTCTCGACGCCGGAGGAGATATCGATGGCGCGAGCGTGGGTCTGCGCCATGGCCTCGCCGATGTTGTCGGCGTTAAGACCACCGGAAAGCATGTAATCGACGCTTCCGTCAAGCGCATCGAGCAGCTTCCAGTCAAAGGAAACGCCGTTGCCACCGGGCAAATCCGATCCCGCCGGCGGCTTGGCGTCGAAGAGGAAGCGATCGGCGATGCCGATGTAGGCGTCGATCCTTTCAAGGTCCGATGCTTCGCGCACCGAAAACGCCTTCATGACCGGCAGGCCGTACATCGCCTTGACCGTCAGCAGCCGCTCCGCATCCTCGCTGCCATGAAGCTGCAGGATATCCGGATTGAGAGCAGAGACGATCTCGTCGAGTTCGTCGTTGTCGGCATTGACAGTGACGGCGACGACCTTCGCCTGGCCGCGAATCCTCTCGGCGATGCGGCCGGCATCGTCGGGCTCGATGTTCCTGGGGCTCTTCGGGAAAAAGATGAAGCCGACATGGGATGCGCCGAGCGCGACGGCACGCTCGGCCGCTTCCGCGGTCTTCAGCCCGCATATCTTCACTTGGGTTTTCATGAGAAGCGACCTTGCATGAAATGTTGCGCGAGTCGAGCCAAAAACCGACGCTCAAGCGGTCGGTCAGCGCCCTCTGCACCCGTCATTCGACGGGCGGCGCCCTTGCGCGGCAGGCACGCTTTTACCATATGCATTTTACCACAACGGAGAGACTGATGCGCCTGTTGCTCGCGCTTATCCTGCCCTGGCTGCAGTTTTTTACCATTGGCCGTCCCTTTGCCGGCCTCATCTGCCTGATCCTGCAACTGACGCTGATCGGCTGGGTTCCGGCGGCAATCTGGTCGGTCTATGCGCTCAGCCAATACAAGACCGACGAGAAGATCCGCGAAGCGCTGCGCTACCGCGCATGACGCGCCCTGAACGCCGGTTCCGCCTGGTTCAATCGAAGTCGATCGCGTGAAGCATCGTGCCGTTGCGGCGGAGCCAGCGCTTGGCATCCTCCGTATCCGGGCACAGCCTTGCGCAGAGCGCCCAGAAACCCGGGCCATGGTTCATTTCCTGCAAATGCGCCACCTCGTGGGCGGCGAGATAGGCGATAACCTTCGGCGGCGCCATGACGATGCGCCATGAGAAGCTCAGCGCCCCGTCGGCGGAGCAGGATCCCCAGCGGCTGCGCGTGTCCTTCAGCGACAGCGACTTTGCGCGCCGGCCGATCCGGCCGGTGTAGATCGCAACGAGGCGGTCGAGATCCTGACGGGCTTCCTTCTTCAGGAAATCGACGATACGCCGGTTCAAATGCTCTTCCCCGCCACTGACCCGCAGGACTGGTTCGTCATCGATGACGACAGCTTCTGTCAGTCCTCGGATCTTGCCGGTGCGCTCGATGCGATGGGCGACGCCGCGGATAAGGATGGAGCCGCCCTCCTCGATCTGGCTTTCGCCGGAGAAGCGGGCAAGCTTGGTCATCAGCCAGCCCTGATGGCGGCTGAGAAAGGCGCTGACCTCGCGCTCCGGCAGACCTTGGGGGATCGTCATCTTCAAGGCCCGGCCGCCCGGCTCGATGCGCAGCGTCATGCGCGTTGCGCGCGCGTTCTGCTTGATCGTCAGCGGCAGGGATTTGCCGGCAACATCGATCTGCCGCGTGGTGGCGGGTGGTGCTGGTTGAATGCGCCGCTTGAAGGAAGGGAACATGCAGGCTTTCTAACCGATTCGCTGGGCTTTCGCCTACAGCGTCGCGAGGCGCGAAAAAGATAATCCGGCGTTTCATGTGAAACGCCGGAGGCATTTTCGTAAGATTACTGGGCTTCGACGATCGGACCGGAGCCGCCGTTCTTGCGGTCGCGCATGAAGCGGTCGAACTCTTCCTGGTCCTTGGCACGGCGAAGCTCGCGCACATAGGTGTCGAACTCTTCGCGCATTTCGTCGAGCTTGCGGCGTTCCTCGTCGAGGCGCACGAGTTCGGCTTCGCGCCAGTCGTCGAAGGCGACGTTGCCGGTGCGGTTATGCGTCCAGTTGGAACGGCGACCATTGCGCTTGAAGTGAGAGCACATGCCATCCACCGTATCGTTTGCGTCTTTCTTGAACGTCTTGAGCTTTTCGCCAAACAGGATGTAGGCGAGCATGGCCAGGCCGAGCGGCCAGAAGACCACGAAGCCAAGCACCATCAGGGCGATGGTCGCGGGCGTCCAATCCGGACGGATCATTGCAGATTGGTTCATCTTCAGGATTCCTCGCAATCATCCGGGCCACCCATGCGGCCCGATGAAAACGATGTGGGAAGGCGCCATTGTCTCTGCAAGACGCCCTCCTCCGGAATCGGACAAACCCTTGACTCTACGCGGTCAAAACGGCGTCGAACGCAAGATCAGGCCGATTTGCCGCCCTTGATCAGCTGCTTTACCGGCTTCACGTGCCGCGAATGCTCGCGGTGGAAAGCAACGATGCGCGGGGCGATTTCGCGGCGGAAACGCGAGCCGTTGAAAACGCCGTAGTGACCGACATCCGGCTGCATGTAGTGCATGCGCATGTGATCCGGGATGTTGGTGCAGATCGTCTGCGCCGCCTTGGTCTGGCCGACGCCGGAGATGTCGTCGTTCTCGCCTTCGACGGTCAGCAGCGCCACCTTCCTGATCGCGGTCGTATCGACGCGCTTGCCGCGGTGCATCATCTCGCCCTTCGGCAGCGCGTGCTGCATGAACACCACCTGCACGGTCTGCAGGTAGAATTCGGCGGTGAGGTCCATGACCGCCAGATACTCGTCGTAGAAGTCGCGGTGCTTTTCGGCCGCGTCGCCGTCGTTCTTCACCAGATGGGCGAAGAACTCCTTGTGGGCGATCAGGTGCCGGTCGAGGTTCATCGACATGAAGCCTGAAAGCTGGAGAAAGCCTGGATAGACCATGCGCATGAAGCCCGGCTGTGGCCACGGCACCGGCATGATGACGTTGTCGCGGAACCATTCGATCGGCCGCTGTTCGGCCAGCTGGTTGACGCCGGTCGGATTGATGCGGGTATCGATCGGTCCGCCCATCAGCGTCATCGTCGCCGGCGACAGCGGGTCGTCCGCCGCTTCCATCAGGGCAACGGCGGCGAGTACCGGCACTGCCGGCTGACAGACACCGATCACATGCGTGTTCGGGCCGAGGTGATGCAGCATCTGGATGACGTAATCGATGTAATCATCGAGGTCGAAGGTGCCTTCGCTGAGCGGCACCACGCGGGCGTCGATCCAGTCGGTGATGTAGATGTCGGAATGCGGCAGCAGGGCTTCCACGGTGCCGCGCAACAGCGTCGCATAGTGGCCGGACATCGGCGCGACGATCAGAACCTTCGGATCGGCGGCACGCTCCTTGGGCAGGGCGCGCTCGAAATGGATGAGATTGCAGAAGGGCGCGCGCCAGACGATACGCTCGTAGACGGAGACGGACGTACCATCGACCTCGGTTGCAGGAAGTCCGAACTCCGGCTTGCCATAGCGGCGGGTGGAGCGCTCGAACACTTCAAGCCCGGCGGCAGCAGCGCGACCGAAATAGGTATGCGAGACGGGGTTCATCGGATTGCTGAACGCGAGCCGCATGGCATCGGCAGCCGTGCGCCACGGCGCCATCATTGCGTGGTTCAGTTCATAGAGCTGGTAGAACATGGGAAGCGTACCCCTTGGGTTCAATCAACGACAACGCCGCTCCCGGTCGGACGCAAGCTTGCGATTGTTTGTCTTGGTGTCCGCAATCGTTGCCAGACTACCATGTTTCTTGTGCACTGCAACAAATATACCCGTCTCACCTCGATACAAGGCCTTGAGCCAGAATGAATCTGGATTCCTGACGATTTGCAAACGAGCTTGTCTGAAACTGGCGGTTTTCCGCTATTTTCGTGCGTTGAGAGGCGATAACGCCCATTTTAGAAAAGAAATCGCGGCTCCGAAGACCAAATGCGGGGCGTGACGTCTATGGCGCTGCAGCAAGGCCGGCACCACTCAAGCTGCGACCACCTTCACGATTGCCTTCACCAGACCCGTCTTTTCCTCCGCCCATCGCGGCAGATCGGCAACCGTGCCGTCCAGCGTGGTGCGGTGGGTGATCAGCGCCTCGACCGGCACGAGGCCGGACGCGATCGATGTCACGACATGGTCGAAATCCTGGCGGGTCGCGTTGCGGCTGCCGATCAGGGTCATTTCACGCTTGTGGAACTCCGGATCGGAGAAACGTATCTCGTCCTTGACGACGCTGACGAAGACCAGCGTGCCGCCATGGGCGACATGGGCGAAGGCGGCCTGCATCGAGCCACCATGCCCCGTGGCGTCGAAAACGACATCGAAGCCGTCGCCGTCCGTCGCCGCGGCAACGCGCGCCGCCGCATCAGCATCCACGACGATGCCCTTGGCAAAGCCGAGCTTGCGGGCGGCAAAGTCCAGCCGCTCGGCGCTGGTGTCGGCGAGCACCACGTCATGGCCGGCGATGCGCGAGAAGATCGCCGTCCCGAGGCCGATCGGGCCTGCGCCGATGACCAGCGCCCGCGAACCGGCATCCGCCGATGCCCGGCGTACCGCGTGGGCGCCGATTGCCAGGAACTCGACGGTGGCGGCTGCCTCCGCCGACAGGCCCTGCGCCGGATAAAGGTTACCCTCCGGCACGACGATCTCCTCGCAGAACGCGCCATCGGTATGAACGCCGAGAACCTCGATGGCAGTGCAGCAGTTGGGCTTGCCCTTCCGGCAGGCAACACAGTTGCCGCAGGAGAGATAGGGATTGACCACAACAGGCGTTCCGGGCGCCATCGTCGTCCCTCGCCCGCCGGCAATCACCGTTGCCGAGATCTCGTGACCCATCACCCTCGGATATTCGAGGAACGGATGTTTGCCGGCGAAGATATGGTAGTCGGTGCCGCAGATGCCGACATGGCTGACGGCAAGGCGCACCCAGCCGTCAGGCACGTTTTCGGCCCGCGGGCGGTCAACGACCTCCAGGCGGCCGGGTTCGAGGCAGAGCACGGCTTTCATGGCAATTCTCTCTAATACGGCGGCGTCTAGCGGGCGCTGCGGCGACGCAATTGGTCGAAATAGACGATGACGATGATCAGCGCGCCGGTGATGATGCGCTGCCAGAACGAGTTCACGTTCAGCAGATTGGCGCCGTTGTTGATCGTCGCGAGGATGAAGGCGCCGAGCAGCGGCCCGTGCACCGAGCCGACGGCACCGAAGAGGCTGGTGCCGCCGATGACCGACGAGGCGATCGCCTGCAGTTCCCAGCCTTCGGCCTGGGTGGCATTGCCGATGCCGATGCGCGAGGCAAGCAGCAGGCCGACGAAGGCGGCGCAGGTCGACGACAGGATGTAGGCGAGATAGATCGTGCGGTGGACGTTGACGCCGGAAAGGCGTGCGGCCTCACTGTTGGAGCCGACGGCGAAGAGATAGCGGCCGAAACGGCTCAGATGCAGGAAGACATAGGCCGGAATCGCCACCACGATCACCATCCAGAACAGGCTGGGCACGCCGAGGAAATCCGCCCGCGAAAAATTGGTGAAGGCTTCATTGGTGATCGAAATGGTCGAGCCATTGGTGATCAGGAGACCGATGCCGCGCAACGACGTGAGGGTCGCCAGCGTGATGATGAAGGGCGGTAGCCCCATGCGCACGATGCCGAAGGCATGGAAGGCGCCGATCAGCACGCCGAAGGCGAGCGTGAGGATGATGGCGATCCAGAGCGGCACGCCGGCGGCCAACAGCCAGGCGACGATGACGCTGGTAAAGCCGACTACGGCGCCGACCGACAGATCGATGCCGGCGGTAATGATGACGAAGGTCTGGCCGACTGCGAGGATCGCCGTCATCGCGCCCTGACGCAAAAGGTTGCTGATATTGTTTGGCGTCCAGAAGCTGTTGGTGGCAAGCCCCAGGAGCAACCAGAGGAACAGAAGCAGCCCAAGAAGGGTGAGGCCGAACAGAATACTCACGCCCTTGCGTGGTGCCGCGCTCGCGCCGCTTTCCACCGTTTCCGCACTCATCGCCTTCCTCCCTGCATCCTTTGGATTTCCTGGAGCGGGATGCGGGCGGACAACCGCTCACACTTTTTCCTCATCCCGCTCTCTATGATCAAACGCCGATCGCCTGCGTCAGCACTTCCTCATGGCTGGCGGCGCGATAGTCATGGCTGGCAACGAGCCGGCCGCCTCGGAACACATGCAGCCGGTCGGCGAGTTCGTAGACCTCGGGCAGGTAGGAGGAGATCAGAACGATGCCTGCCCCCTTCTCCAGAAGCCGCGCGAACAGGCGGTAGATTTCCGCCTTGGTGCCCACGTCGACGCCGACGGTCGGTTCATCGAAAATGAAGAGCTTAGCGCCATGGCTCAACCACTTGCCGATGACGATCTTCTGCTGGTTGCCGCCCGACATGGCGGACACCAGGACGCGCCGCGACGGCGTCTTGATCTTCAGATCGCGGATCTGCCGGTCGGCGTTCTCCCGCTCCTGCTGGCCGTTGATCGTCAGGCCGCGCGACAGCCGGTTGAAAACCGGCAGATTGATGTTGAGGCCGATCGGCAGGTTGAGGCAGAGGCCTTGGTCACGCCGGCTTTCCGGCGCCAGCGCGATGCCGAGATCCATGGCGATGCGCTCGCTGGCGATCTCCACCTTGCGCCCCTGCCAATAGACCTCGCCTGATGTTGGTCGGTGCCGGCCGTAGAGACCGAGCGCGAACTCGCTGCGCCCCGCTCCGATCAGCCCATACAAGCCGACGATCTCGCCGGCGCGCACGGTCAGAGACACATCCTGAAAGCCGGGACCGCTCAAGTTGCGCGTCTCGACGATAACCTCGCCGGGCGGAAAATGCTCCTTGTGGTAGATCTGCTCGATGGTGCGGTTGATCATCAGGGCGATCAGCTCGGCCTCGTTCGTCTCCCCGATCCTGCGGGTGCCCACATGGGTGCCGTCGCGCAGCACCGAGACACGGTCGGCAAGCTCGAAGACTTCCTCCATGCGATGGCTGATATAGACGATGGTCACGCCTTCGGCCTGCAGCCTTCTGATCAGCCGGAAGAGCTGCGCCGATTCCTGGCGGGTGAGATAGGCGGTCGGCTCGTCGAAGATCAGAAACTGTGTGCCGCGCATGGCGGCGCGCGCCGTGGCAACAAGCTGCTGCTGGCCGATGGTCAGGCTGCCGAGCACGGCGCCGGCCGGCAGGTTGAAGCCGAGATCATCCAGCACGCTTTGTGCCGCATCGGTCATGGCGCGCTTGCGCATCAGGCCGTTGCGGTTGATCTCGTCGCCGAGAAACATGTTGGCTGCCACCGTCAGATGGGCGCAGAGCACCACTTCCTGATGCACGGCATTGATGCCGCGCTCGATCGCCTCCTGCGGCGTGCCCAGCTGCACCGGCTTGCCGCACCAGAAGACTTCGCCGGACGTGCGCTTGATGACGCCGGTCAAGAGCTTGATCAGCGTCGACTTGCCGGCACCGTTCTCGCCGACGATCGCGTGAATCTCACCGGAAAGAAAGGTCAGCGACGCCGGCTTCAAGGCTTCGACGGCGCCATACTTCTTCTGCAGGGCGCGCAGCTCCAGGATAGGCTCGCCTTTCGGAACCGGGTGACGTGTCGCCACATGCAGCCCTTCGGTCCTGATGTCGCGTGCCTCTTGCAACTCGGTCATCTGCGCATTCCTCCCATGGCAGAGATCGCTTGCGGCCGGTCCTCGCTCCGGCCGCAAGCGCGGTGCGGCAGGCCGAAGGCCCGCCGCGCCGTCGTCACTTGATCTTCGGGTTCAAGAGAGCGTCGATCTTCGGGTCCGCCATGTTGGCCTTGGTCACCAGGTTGGCACCGGTATCGACATTCGCCTCAACCTTCTCCTTCTTGGAGACGGCGAGCGCCGTCTTTATGCCATCATAACCCATGCGATAGGGATCCTGAACGACGAGGGCCGCCAGAACGCCTTCCTTGAGGAAGCCGACCGTCTTGTCGTCGCTGTCGAAACCGATCACCTTGATCTTGTCGCCGAGCTTGTTTTCGGCGATCGCCTGGCCGACGCCCTGCGCCATGATCAGGTTGGACGCGAAGACGCCAACCAGATTGGGGTTGGCGGTGATCAGGTCGGTCATCATGTTGAGGCCGGTGGTCGCCTGACCATCGGCATATTTATCAGCGACGACCTTGAAGCCCGGATACTTGGTCTTGATCTGATCGAGGAAGCCTTCGCGGCGCTGGTCGAGCGAACCGACGCCTGGAAGGTTGGTGATGATGGCGATTTCGCCCTCTTCCTTGCCGGTCATTTCCTTCACCGCTGCGGCGAGCCCGTCGGCAGCAATGCGCCCGCCCTGGACGTTGTCGGTCGTCAGAAACGACGAGAAGGCCTTGGAGTCGGCTGCGGAATCGATACCGATGATCGGAACGGCCTTGGCGGCCTCGTCGATCGGCTTGCCGAGCGCCTTGAACTCCGTCGGCGAAATGACGACGGCAGCCGGTGCGCCGGCGACCGCGTTTTCGAGAATGCTGATCTGGCCATTGATATCGGATTCGGCCTGGGCGCCGAGTTCCGGCACGTTGACGCCGAGATCCTTACCCGCGGCGCGGGCGCCGGCCAGCACGATCTGCCAGTAGAAAGACGTCGTATCCTTGACGATGATCGGGATCGTCACGTCCTGCGCGAAGGACGCGACCGGCGACATGCCGGCAATCATCGCGGCACTCGCCAAGGCTGTGAAGGCGCGACGGGTAAGGCTGCTTTTCAGAATGCTCATCCCAGGTTTCTCCTCTTAGTGCACCGTGTTCCACTTCTTGGAGATCGATCGCAGGTGCCAGCTTATCGACCTTTTATCGATAAAAAACATATTGGAATGCTAATACGACAATGCCGGCTTGGCAAGCTGCCGGAACAGCATTTCAGACGGCGCTTTAGTGCCGTCCGTTAAACCCGAACCGGCTCGTCGCCGAGCTCCGGCGCGACAAGCGTAAACGGCTCGAAGGCGGCAAAGTCGGCGGCGGAAAACCGTCGATCGACGAGCGCCATATTACGCACCAGGCTCTGCGGCTTGGCCGTGCCGAGCAGCACCGAGGCGACCTGCGGACTGGCGAGTGGAAACTGCATGGCGGGTGCGGCAAGCGGCACGTTCATGCCGCGGGCGACCGCGTCCATGGCGCCGACCTTTTGCCGGATATCCTCCGTTGCCGGCATGTAGTCGAAATGCGCGCCTTCGATCGGTCCCGTCGCCAGGATGCCCGAATTGAAGACACCGCCAACGACAAGAGAGGTCCCCTTTTTCTCGCAAAGCGG
The DNA here is from genome assembly GCF_002007205.1 of Ensifer adhaerens. GTDB lineage: Bacteria > Pseudomonadota > Alphaproteobacteria > Rhizobiales > Rhizobiaceae > Ensifer > Ensifer adhaerens_D. The sequence goes on along the minus strand of NZ_LAZS01000014.1, from coordinate 403,997 downwards.
CAACAACTCGGCGACGGCGGATCGATCAAGCAGCGTGTAGCGACCGGCCAGCAGGATGCAATCGAGATCGGCTCGACGCAGGACGTCGAGACAGACCGGCACTTCGTTGACGCCGAGACCATAGGCGGCGATCGTTCCAGAGGATTTCAGATCCTCCAGCGCCTTGAGACCGCCCTCCAGCAATTGCCGCAGGTAGGCTGCATTGCGCGCGGCACCGTGTGTGTAGACGCCGATATCGTGCACATAGAGGATATCGATGCGGTTGAGCCCCAGCCGGGCGTAGCTGAACTCGACGGAACGCATGATGCCGTCATAGCTATAGTCGTAGGTGACGTCGAAATTGAGCGGCTTCACATAGGAATAGTCCGGCACCCTGTCTTCCGGCACCGGATGCAGGAGACGGCCGACCTTGGTGGAGAGCACGAACTGATCACGCGGTTTCTCGCGCAGGAAGTCGCCGACGCGACGCTCGGCCAGGCCGAGGCCGTAATAGGGGGCCACGTCGAAGTAGCGCATGCCCGACTGCCAGGCCGCCTCCAGCGTCGCGATGGCCGCGTCATGGGTACACTCGCGATAGAGCCCGCCAAGGCCGGCGGCGCCAAAGCTAAACTCGGTTACCGATAGCTCGGTTCGACCGATCCGTCTCGTCTGCATTCCCCGTCTCCTCCTCCAAGGATGCCAGTCGTTGCGTATTTAGAGCGTTGCGCCCAGATGCCAGGGCACGAACTCATTATCGCCGTAACCAAAGATCTCGCTCTTGGTCTTGCGGCCAGAGGCGGTCTCGACGATCAGGTCGAAGATCTCGCGACCGAGCCCGGCAATCGTCGCCTCCCCCGAAGCAATCACGCCGCAATCGATATCCATGTCCTCTTCCATCGCCCTGAACAGCGCCGTGTTGCTGGTGAGCTTGATCGACGGCGCGGGCCGACAGCCGAAACAGCTGCCGCGGCCGGTGGTAAAAGCAATCACGTTGGCGCCGCCGGCAACCTGGCCAGTGGCCGATACCGGGTCGTAGCCGGGCGTATCCATGAAGACGAGCCCGTGCTCGGTGATGCGCTCGGCGTAACGATAGACGGCAGTCAGTGGCGAGCGGCCACCCTTGGCGACGGCACCGAGCGATTTTTCGAGAATGGTCGTCAGGCCACCGCGTTTGTTGCCCGGCGAAGGATTGTTGTCGAGCGAGGCGCCATGCAGCGCCACATAGTCCTCCCACCAGGAAATCAGGCCATCGAGCTTCACCGCCACCGCTTCATTGACCGCCCGACTGCGCAGTAGGTGCTCGGCACCATAGATCTCCGAGGTCTCCGAGAGGATCGCCGTGCCGCCGACCGCGGCAAGGATATCGACGGCAGCACCCAGCGCCGGATTGGCGGTGATGCCCGAAAGCCCGTCCGATCCTCCGCATTGCAGGCCAACGATGATCTCGCTGACCGGAATGGGGATACGGCGCTCTCTTCCGACCTCGGCCGCGATTTCCTCGAGAATGCCGAGTGCCTTTTCCACGGAGCGACGCGAGCCGCCGGCCTCCTGAATGTTGAAATGGCGTTTCTCGGCGCCGGCGCCGCTCTGGCCGTAAAGCGTCAACTGGTTGACCTCGCAGCCGAGCCCCACCATCAGCACGCCACCGAAATTGACGTGGCGGGCGTAGCCGGCGAGCGTGCGGTGCAGGCTGGCCATGCCGTCGCCGGTCGACGACATGCCACAACCCTGGTCGTGCACGATCGGCACGAAGCCATCGATGCCTTCGTATTTCGGCAGGATGCGCCGGTTCGCCTCCTCGGCAATGGCGCGACAGACGGTGGTGGAACAATTCACGCTGGCGACGATGCCGATGTAGTTTCGCGTCGCCGCACGCCCGTCGCCACGGCGATAGCCCATGAAGGTGCGCGCCCTGTCAGCGGCGCTTGCCGCCTGCGGCGTTCCTTGCGGGCCGATCGCGAGCCGGTCCCGATCAAAAGCAAGATTATGGGAATGCACGTGGTCGCCCGGCGCGATATCCACGGTCGCGCGGCCGATTGCCTGGGCGTATTTGACCACCGGTTCGCCGGCGTGGATCGCGCGGATCGCGATCTTGTGTCCCGCATCCACCTTCGCCGCCGCGCGGGCGCCATTTGGCAAAGCCTCACCGGCGGCGATCGCCAGGGTCGCCACGACGACGTTGTCCTCCGGTGAAAGCAGGATGGTGGACGGCGCAGACACCGATCTTCTCCTTGTTCGTTACGGGCATCTGTCTTTTATCTACAATAGACAGATTTCCGTCAATGGGTATTATAGCGGAAAGCGTCGGTGAGACCGCCGAGCTGACGACCGGGCAAACGGGAGGAACAGATGTCGACGACAGACGCAGACAAAACCGGATCGCCGCGATAGAGGAGCGTCGCTGATAAACGCACAGATTTCTCGATCGGCCGGACGTCGCCCATGGCAAAACAGAACACCGTCTTCAAGGATGCCTATAACCGCTGCCTGAAACTGCTGGCGGACACATCTTCGCTGCCCTCCGAGCCGGAGCTCGGCCAGATGCTCGGCGTCAGCCGAACGACGGTGCGGGCAATCCTCAGCCGCTTCGAGGAGCTGCAGCTGATCGCCTGGGACAAACGCAAGAAGAGCGTGCTGCGCCAGCCCCGGCCCGACGATTATTTTCCGACGGAAGAGACGGATTCGCTCGCCGAGATCATCGAGCGCAGCTTCATGCGCCGGATTCTCGCCGGCGGCGCCGAACCGGGCATGCAGATCAACGAACTGGAACTTGCCCGCGAGATCGGCACCGGCACCACCAGCGTGCGCGAGTTTCTCATCCGCTTCAGCCGCTTCGGCCTGATCGAGAAGCGGCCGAACAGCCACTGGATCCTCAAAGGCTTCACCCGGGAATTCGCTCTCGAGCTGACGGAAGTGCGCGAGATGTTCGAGCTGCGCTCGGCCGCGCGCTTCGTGTCGCTGCCCGACGACCACTCGGCCTGGGCCGAGTTGACCCAAATCGAAGCGCTGCACCGGGAGATTCTGGCTGATATCGACAGCCGCTACCGGGAATTCTCCGAACTCGACGAGAAGTTCCACCTGCTGGTGCACAAGGCGTCCAGCAACCGCTTCATCGTCGATTTCTACGACATCATCGCGATCGTCTTCCACTATCACTACCAGTGGAACAAGACGAATGCCCGTGAGCGTAACGCCCGCGCGCTGGAGGAGCATCTCGCCTATATCGAGGCGCTGCGCTCTCACGACCCGGGAAAGGCCGAACAGGCATGCCGGCGACATCTCCAGTCCGCGCGCGAAACTTTACTTCAATCCATTCCATAGCCAGCTATCGGAGCCAATACATGCCGACGCCGATCGTGCAATTCGGAACGAGCCGCTTTCTGCAGGCGCATGCCGATCTCTTCGTCAGTGAGGCGCTGACAAAAGGAGAGGCTTTAGGACCGATCACGATCGTGCAAACGACAGGGTCGAGCGAACGGTCCGGACGCCTGGCGGCGCTTGCCCGCCCCGATGGCTTTCCCGTTATCGTCCGGGGCATCCAAGGCGGAGAGCGGATCGACACAATCCAGCGGGTGACCAGCGTGGCGCGGGCACTTTTGACCGCCGAAAGCTGGAGCGCCGTCCGTGAGATTGTTGCCGAGGAGGCCGAGGTCCTGATCTCCAACACCGGTGACACGGGCTACCAAGTCGGCAACGACGATCGGATAACGGACATTCCCCGTTCTTTTCCGGGCAAGCTGCTCCTGCTGCTGCAGGCACGCTTCGACGCCGGCGGGCGTCCCCTGACGATCCTTCCCTGCGAGCTTGTGTCGCGCAATGGCGATGTGCTGAAGGCGGTGATGCTGGGGCTCGCGGCAGAACGGGTAAAAGACAGCGCCTTTGCCGACTGGCTGAACAAGAGTGTCGTCTGGGCAAACACGCTCGTCGACCGCATCGTCTCCGAGCCGCTGGAACCTGCCGGTGCGATTGCCGAACCCTATGCGCTCTGGGCGATCGAAAATCAGCCCGGCTTGCGGCTGCCGTGCATCCATCCCTGCGTGAAACTGGTTGATGAGCTGGCGCCTTACGAGAAACTAAAGCTTCACATCCTCAATCTCGGTCACACGGTGCTGGCCGAACTCTGGCTCAAGGCGGGCCGCGATGCGAACGAGACCGTTCGGGAAATCCTGGCCGATGCCGACCTCTCAGCGCGCCTCGACCGCATCTATCGGTCGGAGGTGATCCCGGCCTTCGCTGCGAAAGGCCTGGAAACTGAAGCGGTAGACTATGTGGCCGCGACGCTGGAGCGCTTCAGAAACCCATTCCTCGACCACCGCCTAGGCGATATCGCCAACCACCACCGCGAAAAAATCGAGCGTCGCATCGGCGATTTCCGGCGCTGGAGCCCGAACGTGGCGATGCCCGAGCTCACGGCGATCTGCGATCAGTAGCCGGATTCCTGTTTTTTCGGAGCCGCAGCAGTCTCGCCGAGAAATTCCTGCCTCAGCGCCGTCGTCGCACGCACGAGCGAGGTAACATCCGTGCCAATCGCCATGAAATCAGAGCCCATCTCGCGATAGTCGCGCGCCTGCTCGAGATCGAGCGTCATGATGCCGCGCGCCTTGCCGGCTTTCTTGATGCGCTCGAATGCGTCGGCGATCGCCGCACGCACCTCCGGGTGGCCCGGCTTTCCGAGATAGCCCATGTCGGCCGCGAGATCGGAGGGGCCGATGAACAGGCCGTCGACGCCATCGAGTGCTGCAATCTCATCGATCGCGGCGAGACCCGCCCGGCTTTCGATCTGCAGGATCAGGCAGATTTCGTCGCCGGCGGTCTGCAGATAATCGCCGATACGGCCGAACTGAGAAGCCCTACCGAGGGCGGCGCCGACGCCGCGAATACCATGCGGCGGATAGCGGGTGGCGCGCACCAGCTGCTGCGCCTGCGCCAGGCTCTCGACCATCGGGATCAAGAGGGTCTGCACGCCGGTATCGAGGATCTGCTTGATCAGCACGGTATCGCCGACTGGCAGCCGAACCATCGGGTGGCTGGCCGATGCCGAGACGGCGCGAAACTGCGCCGACAGCAAAGGAATGTCGTTCGGCGCGTGTTCGCCGTCGATCAGCAGCCAGTCATAGCCGCTGCCGGACACCACTTCGGCCGCATAGGGACTGGCAAGCGCCACCCAGAGCCCAAGCTGGAAGCGGTTTTCGCGGATAGCCGCTTTAAAGGGATTCTTCGGTGCCGGCATGCCTATTCTCCTTAACCACGGTCTCGCCCCTCATCCGCCTGCCGGAACCTTCTCCCCGCAAAATGGGGAGAAGGACGATGCCGCGCCGACCGAAAATTCCCTCTCCCACATGCGGGGAAATGGATCGCGGGGGGCAAACCTCACGCCATCAATAGATTCGACCGCGAAGACTACCGACTTGCCGGCAAAAGAAAACCGGCCAAAGCAATGGCCGGTTTGGTCTAGTCTGGAATTCCGCCTGTTTCAGGCAACGCCGCCAAGGCAGACATATTTGATCTCGGTGAACTCCTCGATGCCGTAGCGAGAGCCCTCGCGGCCGAGACCGGAAAGCTTGACGCCGCCGAACGGTGCTTCCGCCGTGGAGATCAGGCCGGTATTGACGCCGACCATGCCGTATTCCAGCGCTTCGGCGACACGGAACACCCGGGCGAGGTCCTTGGCGTAGAAATAGGAGGCAAGGCCGAATTCGGTGTCGTTTGCCTGCTCGACCACGTCCGCCTCGTCGGTGAAGCGGAAGAGCGGCGCCACCGGCCCGAAGGTTTCTTCGCGCGCGACCGCCATCGCCTGGGTAACATCGGCGAGAACCGTCGCCTCGTAGAAGGTGCCGCCGAGCGTATGCCGCTTGCCGCCCTGGATGACACGCGCGCCCTTCGACGTCGCATCGGCGATATGCTCTTCCACCTTCTCCAGCGCCGCCTTGTCGATCAGCGGCCCGAGGATGACGCCTTCGTCGAGGCCATTGCCGATCTTCAGCTTGGCGACCGCCTTGGCGAGCTTGTCGGAGAAGGCGTCATAGACCTTGTCCTGCACATAGATGCGGTTGGCGCAGACACAGGTCTGGCCATTGTTGCGGAACTTGGCGATCAACGCGCCTTCGACCGCGGCATCGAGGTCGGCATCGTCGAAGACGATGAACGGCGCATTGCCGCCCAGCTCCAGCCCGAGCTTCTTGATGGTGGCAGCGCTCTGGCGATAGAGCTCGGCACCCACCTCGGTCGAGCCGGTGAAGGTGAGCTTGCGCACGACGGGGTTCGAGGTCATCTCGGCACCGATCTCGCGGGCGGAACCGGTGATGACGCTGAAGAGACCCTTCGGCAGGCCGGCGCGTTCGGCCAGAATGGCGATGGCGATTGCCGAGAACGGCGTCTGGGCCGCCGGCTTCAGAACCATGGCGCAGCCGGCCGCGAAGGCCGGGCCGGCCTTGCGGGTGATCATCGCATTCGGGAAGTTCCAGGGCGTGATCGCCGCGACGACGCCGATCGGCTGCTTCATCACAAGGATGCGCTTGTCGGGCTGATGGCCGGGGATCAGGTCGCCGTAGATGCGGCGCGCCTCTTCGGCGAACCACTCGACGAAGCTCGCACCATAGACGATTTCGCCGGTCGCTTCGGCCAGCGGCTTGCCTTGCTCCAGCGTCAGGATGCGGCCGAGATCCTCCTTGTTCTCGATCATCAGCTCGAACCACTTGCGAAGCACACCGGCGCGGTCCTTGGCCGTGCGCGCTGCCCAGCCCTTCTGGGCGACGCGCGCTGCCTCGATCGCGGCCTTGGTTTCCTTGGCGCCAAGCTTCGGCACCCGGCCGATGATCTCACCCGTCGCAGGGTTGTTCACCTCGATCGCGTTTGCCGCGTCCGCCTCGATCCACTCGCCTCCGACGAGGGCTGCCTGGCGAAACAGTGATGGGTCTTTAAACGACATGATCCGTCCTCTCTCGAAATCTACAGAACTTATACAACTTTTTTCTTGGAAACAGCAATGACCCAAGCGGCCGTTTCTGAACTTTCGTTTGTCTGGCCTCGGCAGAGGCGCTCACGTTTCCGTGGCCCCACCCCGTTTCATCGACATCGGTCCTCATGTAGCGTTCGAAACGAATCGGACCATGGGCATGCGGCGGCCGCCGATCCGGCCCAAAGGATTCCGGAGATTTTGCGATACCATTAGAAGAGGCCTGTGCATGACGGCGACCGACAACAGAAAAGCCGACCATCCCATTGATGCCATGTTCATCGAGCGCTGGTCGCCTCGCGCCTTCACCGATGAGGAGATCGAGGAAAAGACGCTGCTTTCCTTCCTCGAAGCCGCCCGCTGGGCGCCCTCCGCCAGCAATCGCCAGCCCTGGCGGTTCGTCTATGCCCGTCGCGGCACGGAACATTTTCCGGTGCTGCTCGATACGCTCGACGAGGGAAATCAGCGCTGGGCGAAGAATGCCGCAGCACTTCTGATCGTGATTTCAAGGACGCATAACCAGGCGCAAAACGGCGAGATGCGGCACGCCTATACCCACGCCTTCGACACGGGCGCTGCCTGGTATAGCCTTGCCCTGCAGGCTTCACTTGCCGGTTGGCACACCCATGGCATGGCGGGCATCGATCGCGACAAGGCGATGCATGCCCTGAACGTTCCCGAACACCATCGGGTCGAGGCCGCCATTGCGATCGGCCGGCTCGCCGATCCCGCGACGCTGCCGGACGATCTGCGCGCACGCGAAATCCCGAGCCAGCGCAAACCGGTCAGCGAATTCGCCTTCGAGGGCCAGTTCAAGGGCGAATGAAGCACCAATAAAAATCCCGGCTCCCAACAAAAATCCCGGCTCAGGGCCGGGATTTTTCTTTTCTCTGCAAAGCCTCGATCAGATGTCGAGGTTGGCGACGCTCAGCGCATTTTCCTGAATGAAATCGCGACGCGGCTCGACCTCGTCACCCATCAGACGCGAGAACAGGCCGTCGGCATCGGTGGCGTCGGTAACCCGGACCTGCAGCAGCGAGCGGACGTTCGGATCGAGCGTCGTTTCCCAGAGCTGTTCGGCGTTCATTTCGCCCAGACCCTTGTAGCGCTGCATCGACAGGCCCTTGCGGCCGGCGGCGAAGATCGCGTCGAGAAGCGCACGCGGGCCGCTGACCTCCTGCGCGCCGTCACGGCGACGCAATACCGGCGGTGCCGAGTAGATCTCTTTCAGCTTTGACGCCAGTTGGTCGATGTAGCGGGCATCGGACGAACCGATCAGCGCCATGTCGAGTACTGCAACTTCCTTGACGCCGCGAACCATGCGTTCGAACCGCAGCCCGCCTTCGGTGGTAACAGTACCAGTCCAGCCGCGCTCGGTTTCCTCGGCGATCACGTCGAGACGACGGGCAATTTCGGCGGCGGTCTTTTCGTACTCGTCGCGCTGCCCGTTGAGCTCGACGTTCAGCGCGCCGGCGATGGCCGCCTGCTCGACGATCGCCCGGTTGTAGCGCGAGTGAAGCCCGTTCATGAGGTTACGCAAGCGCAGCGCGTCGGTGATCACCTCACGCAGGTCCTGGCCGGCGCGGACTTCGCCCGATTCGAGCTGCAGCGTCGCTTCCTCGAGACCCATCGTGATCAGGTAATCTTCGAGCGCCTGCTCGTTCTTGAGATATTGCGCCGACTTACCGCGCGTTACCTTATAGAGCGGCGGCTGGGCGATATAGATATGGCCGCGCTCGATCAGTTCCGGCATCTGGCGGAAGAAGAAGGTGAGCAGCAGGGTGCGGATATGGGCGCCGTCGACATCGGCGTCCGTCATGATGATGATCTTGTGGTAGCGCAGCTTGTCGGCGTTGAACTCGTCCTTGCCGATCGACGTGCCGAGCGCGGTGATCAGCGTACCGATTTCCTGGCTCGACAGCATCTTGTCGAAGCGCGCACGCTCGACGTTGAGGATCTTGCCGCGTAGCGGCAGGATCGCCTGGTTTTCGCGCGACCGGCCCTGCTTGGCCGAACCACCCGCCGAGTCACCTTCCACCAGGAAGACTTCGGATTTGGCCGGGTCACGTTCAGAGCAGTCCGCCAGCTTGCCGGGCAGCGAGGAAATGTCGAGCGCGCCCTTGCGGCGGGTCAGTTCGCGCGCCTTGCGGGCGGCTTCGCGGGCAGCAGCCGCTTCGACAACCTTGCCAACCAGGATCTTCGCTTCGGTCGGATGCTCCTCGAACCACGTGCTGAGCGCCTCGTTAACGAGGCTTTCGACCACCGGTCGCACTTCCGACGACACCAGCTTGTCCTTGGTCTGCGACGAGAACTTCGGATCGGGAACCTTGACCGAGAGCACGGCCGTCAGGCCTTCGCGGCAGTCTTCACCCTGGAGCGTGACCTTTTCTCTTTTCGTGATGCCGGACGTATCGGCATAGGACGTGACCTGCCGGGTCAGCGCGCCGCGGAAGCCCGCCATATGCGTGCCGCCGTCGCGCTGCGGGATGTTGTTCGTGAAGCAGAGCACGTTTTCGTGATAGCTGTCGTTCCACCACATCGCCACTTCGACGGTGATGCCGTCCTTCTCGCCGCGGATCGATACCGGCTTGTGCACCAGCGGCTTCTTCGCGCGGTCGAGATAGGCGACGTAGGCCTCAAGACCGCCCTCGTACATCATCTCGTCCTGGCGGATGTCCGAATGGCGCTTGTCGGTGAGGATGATATGAACGCCTGAGTTCAGGAACGCGAGTTCGCGCAAGCGGTGCTCGAGCGTGTTGTAGTCGAACTCGGTCTTGGTGAAGGTCTCGCTGCTCGGCAGGAACGTCACCTCGGTCCCGGTCGCATCGCCGGCGTCGCCGGTAACGGCGAGAGAGCCGTCAGCGACACCGTGGGTGAAGCTCATCTCGTGGATCTTCCCTGCGCGCCGGATCTTCAGCTTGAGCGAAACCGAAAGCGCATTGACCACCGACACGCCAACTCCGTGGAGGCCGCCCGAAACCTTGTAGGAGTTTTGGTCGAACTTACCGCCGGCGTGCAGCTGGGTCATGATGACCTCGGCCGCCGAGACGCCCTCTTCCTTGTGGATGTCTGTCGGGATGCCGCGACCGTTGTCGGTCACGGTTACGGACCCGTCGGGATTGAGCGTCACCGTGACGATGTCGGCGTGGCCGGCAAGCGCCTCGTCGATCGCGTTGTCCACGACCTCGTACACCATGTGGTGCAGGCCGGAACCGTCGTCGGTGTCGCCGATATACATGCCCGGCCGCTTGCGCACGGCATCCAGGCCCTTCAGCACCTTGATGGAGTCGGCACCATATTCGGCGCTGGCGCCGGTTTCGGTCTCAGGATTGTCGGTCATTCGGCTACGGGTCTTTCCAGGTTCTTCGGACATGGTGATTCGTTGCGAATCACGTCTCGGACGCCTCGTGGACTATAGAAAATTTGTCCAGGGTTCCAAATCCCGGTCCGCCGGGCGGCGGCCGGAAACAAGCGTTCATCCCCTGTCATTATCAGGAAATGTGGCTTTTTCCAAAACATCTTGCAGCTTGCGGATCGTCTCCGGAGACAAAGCGCGAATTTGTTCGCTCAATCGGTTTGCAAACGCCGTGTGCTCCGGCGTCAGACCCGACGTGTCGAGCACCGTTTTTGGCGAGGAGACGTTGGCAATGCGGAACAGATCCTCCGCCTCGTCCCAGATGACGTTGAAGTAACCGGTGACGCGCTGGAGGAAATCGAAGCTCGGCGCGCCGCGCTTTCCGTGCTCGAGCGCGGACAGATAGGCGGCAGAAACGCCGATCGCCTTTGCCATCTCCTTCTGCGACACGCCCTTGCGGCGCCTGAGTTCGCGCAGAGCCTGGCCAAAAGGCGTCATAGCGCGCTACCTCTCACCCGTGCCAGGCGAACATAGAGTGCGCCGTCGCCGCCATGATTACGAGCGGCGGGCTCATAGGACGAGATCAGCGGCCGGAATTCGGGAAGCGAGAACCAGAGCGGCACGGCTCGCTTCAACGCGCCGTCGCTGCCGAACGAGGTGCCCTTGCCGGTAATGACGAGCACATGCCGCAGCCCCCGCTCGTGCGCCCTCAACAGAAACTGCAGAAGAAGACCGTGCGCTTCGCTCTGGATCATGCCGTGAAGGTCGATCCTCCCCTCGAGCACCAGATGCCCCTTGGCCAGCTTGCGCTTGACCGGGCGTTCCAATGGATGATGCACTTTTTCGCCGGGCTTCTTCGTCAGCGCTATGCCGGGCTGCTCGGGGGCCGTTGACGGTTGTTGCCGCTGCTGCTTGCCCTTCGCCTCTTCCGGAGGCTTTGGCTGATCGTCCTCAGCCAGAATGTCCATCAGGTCGGCGAGCCGACCCGGCATCGGTCTCGCCGAACGGGCAACCTTGCCCCAGAGAATGCGATCCTCGGCCGAGAGCTTCTTGTCCTTAGCCATGGCCGTAACGGGCCGCGGCCGCCTTGGGAACGAAGACGTAGAAGTCGGCCGCGTTGCGAACCGCTCCGGCCCTTTCGCCGGCCTCGAAACCGGACCCGGTGAAGATATCGCCGCGCGCCGGGCCGACGATTGCCGAGCCCGTATCGAGCGCCAGCATCAGGCGCTGGAAGGGCTTTCCATCATCGAGGCGCGTCAGGCTCTCGCTCGCGATAAAAAAGGGAACGCCGAAGGTGTGGATCAGACGATCCACCGCCAACGACCGGTCCGGTTCTAGCGAGACCTTGGCGGCGGCAATCGGCCCCAGCCGCTCGTCCTCGACGTCTGCCTCGCGGAAGAAGATAAACGACCGGTTGTGCCAGAGAACCTCATCGACCTCATCGGGATGCGCTTCCAGCCAGTCGCGAATGCTCATCATCGAGACGGTGGCGGCGTCGATCTTGCCACGCTCGATCAGCAATTTGCCGACGGCTGAGAAATAGTGCCCGGTCTTGGCGGCATAGGTGACGCGCCGACGGGCGCCGTCCGGAAACCGGAGCCGGGCCGCACCTTGCACATGAACGAAGAAGACCTCGACCTTGGACTTCGCATAGGCGATCTCCAGGCCACGGCCGGCAAGATAGCCCTGCTCGATCGCTTGCCTGTCCGGATACTCACGGACCCGACCACCCTCGGAAAGTCCGAAGGCGAAATAGGGATCCATGCCATCGGGCCGATTTGCATCGGTGATATCCACCAGCTCATCCGGACGGCGGTACAGCGGGTAACGGTAGATCGCGTCCGCTTCGGCGCGAACATCGATCTCAGGCTCATAGAAGGCGGTGACAAAACCGGAGCCCGTTTCAGTGACGATCCGGAAGGGGACGAAATGTTCTTCGAAGAACGCCCTTGCGTTCTCGCCGCTACCGCCTTGCTGCTCAGAGGCGGAAAAGGCCGGCGAAAGATCGTCGACCGAAATCCCGAGAGAACCCGTGCGATAGGGTTTGACCGTCGAGACATGCTGATGACAGCGGCGCATCGCCTCGATCACCGCGGTCGGATCATCATTCTGCCAGCCCGGAAGCTCGGAGAAACGGGCTGGCTCAAGTCGATAGGACATCGGTACCGCGTCCGCTCAGTTTTCGGATTCGGTGGCGATCAGCTTCCAGTTCGGATCCCGCGAACGAATGTCGCGCGCGAAAGTCCAGAGATCGTTGACCTCCGCAACCGACTCAGCGTCGCCGTCGATCAGACCGCCCTGCTTGTCATAGGTCGCGGAAATCAGCTGGCTGACGATGCGGACGGTGATGTTTTCTTCGCTGTCCTTCACTTCGGCGTGAATGATGTCGGCCTTGTCGATACCGACGAAGGTGGACTTCACCACTTCACCCTTGCGCTCGCGATCGGTGATCGCCGCGTCGAAGCCTTCGTAGACCTCGCGGGACAGCAGATTCTTCAGCGTCTTGCGGTCGCCGTCCGCAAAGGCCATGACGATCATCTCGTAGGCCATCTTGGCGCCGTTGACGAATTCCTTGGGATCGAAACCCTGATCCGCATCGCTCAGCGCCCGCAGCTGGGTGTTCAGCGTCGTTCCAGTCTTGGCGAAGGCATCGATCGTTTCGTAACGGTTCGCCTCTTCGTCCGCAGTCTCGCGGCGCGGCAACTGCACGACCTTGCCCTTGTCGCCGTTATCCGGCCCCTGGCTCATGTCGCGCGGCGAATAGGGATCGAACGGCGGCCGCTCGTTCCCGGTCCGGCGGCCCAAGACGCTGCGCAGTTGCAGGAAGATGACCACCGCGGCGATCAGGAAAAAAAACGTGATGAAGTCGAAAGAGCCCATTTCCACCCGGAACCGCTGTTAGAATTTCTCGTGGTTATTCCATATAGTCCGCAAGAATAGATCATTCAAATGGCGATGTCGCACCCTTAGACGGGGATGTGACACCAAGCTTCATTTTCGGGCAGCATCAATGCGTTCATTTCTTATCCCCCTTGCCATTCTTGGGCTTCCGCTCGCCGAGATCGCCGGTTTCGTCGTCGTCGGTCGAGAGATCGGCCTCCTGATGACGCTGCTGCTGGTACTGCTAAGCGCAGTTGTCGGCGTTATCCTGCTGAGAGTCCAGGGATTTACCGTCATTCGCCGGATGCAGGACGCCACCCGCAACGGCAGCGACCCGGGCCGGGAGGTGCTTGGCGGCGCATTGCTGTTTGTCGCGGCCATCCTGCTCGTGGTGCCGGGCTTCGTCAGCGATGTCATCGGCCTCCTGCTGTTTCTGCCTTTTGTGCGCAATGCAGTTGCCGGTTTCCTGCGCAAGAGAATGACAATCGTGACCGCGGCATCCGGTGCGGGCTGGACACAGTCGCGCGAACCGCGTCCCTCGCCGCGGGTCATCGATCTCGAAGAGGGCGAATTCTCGCGGACCGACGACGAGGATCCGCCGCAGGTCGGCGACCGCCGCCGGCCTTAACTCGATGCATCGATGGGAGAATGCGCGAACGGCACTCTCTCGCCCACATTCCGGAGCATGCTTGCCGCTGTCCGCGCTGGAGCGGAAGCCCGCGCGCCGGCTGGAAAGCGCCGGGCCCGCAGGGTTGTAAGCCCTAGGCCGAAATGCTAGATGGCCTCACCTATTTTTGTCGAGGAACCCTTATGACGACTGATACCGCATCCAACGGCAACGGCAGCGCGCAGCAGAGCCCGACGCTGAACATCCTCGCCCAGTATATCAAGGACCTCTCCTTCGAAAACCCGGGCGCGCCGCGTTCGCTGCAGGCCCGTGACAAGGCGCCGTCGATCAATATCAACGTCAACGTCAATGCCAATCCGCTCGCAGAGAACGACTTCGACGTCGTCCTCTCGCTGAACGCAGAAGCAAAGGATGGCGACCGCGTTCTCTTCAACGTCGAGCTCGCCTATGGCGGCGTATTCCGCGTTGCCGGCTTCCCGCAGGAGCACATGCTGCCGCTGCTCTTCATCGAGTGCCCGCGCCTGCTGTTCCCGTTCGCCCGTCAGATCGTTGCCGACGCGACCCGCAATGGCGGCTTCCCGCCGCTGATGATCGACCCGATCGATTTCGCGCAGATGTTCGCCCAGCGCATGGCCGAAGAAAAGGTCCGCGCACAGGTTTCGAACGAAACCGCAAACTGATCGAATTTCAGATCGCTGAAACGAAAAGCCCGGCCAATGCGCCGGGCTTTTTCGTATCTGCCTTATTCCTGGGGTTCGTATTTTGCCCAGATCGCCTTGGCGCCGATCTTTGCGATCAACGCCGCATGGGCAGCCAGATCCGCCTCCGAGAGCCGGTTCGGCAAGGGGCGCGGCCGCTGGCCGATAAGGATTGGCGCGTCGTCGAGTTCGATTGCCTGGTCGGTCGATTTGCCGTGCACAAGGCCGAGCGCCGCCTGACGGCCGCCGATCATCTCGATGTAGACTTCCGCCAGCAGTTCGGAGTCGAGAAGCGCCCCGTGCTTGGCACGGTGCGAATTGTCGATGCCGTAGCGACGGCAAAGCGCATCGAGCGAGTTCGGCCCCATCGGGTTTTTGCGGCGGGCGAGCGCCAAGGTGTCCGTCACCCGATCAATGGCGATCGGCGGCATGCCCAGACGCGCGAACTCGGCGTTGATGAAACCCATGTCGAAGGTGGCGTTGTGCGCGACCCAACGCGCATCGCCGAAGAACCCGAGGATATCTTCGACCACCTCGGCAAAGGGGGGCTTGTCCTTCAGGAAGTCATCGGTAATCCCGTGGATGGCGAGCGCATCCGGATGAACCTTGCGGCTGCCGGGATTGATGAAGATATGCAGCGTGCGACCGGTCGGAAACTGGTTCTCAAGCTCGACGCCGCCGATTTCGATCACCCGGTCCTCG
This sequence comes from Ensifer adhaerens, assembly GCF_002007205.1. GTDB lineage: Bacteria > Pseudomonadota > Alphaproteobacteria > Rhizobiales > Rhizobiaceae > Ensifer > Ensifer adhaerens_D. The sequence goes on along the minus strand of NZ_LAZS01000014.1, from coordinate 388,800 downwards.
CGATTGTCGAGGCCCGTCGTTTCCGTATCGAAGATGATCTCACGCATCCGCGTCTCCGTTGCTGGCTGCGAGTTCGTCGACGACGGCCTTCACTTGGGCCCGGGTGACGTCGAAACTGTCGCTGGTATCGATGATGAAGTCGGCGCGTTTACGCTTTTCGCTGTCCGGCACCTGCCGCGCAAGGATCATCGCGAGTTTTTCCTCGGTCATCCCAGGGCGTTTCAACGCGCGCTCTCGCTGCAGTTCGGCCGAACAGGACACGACGACGACGCGGTCGACCCGCTTTTCCGCGCCCGTTTCAAACAGGAGAGGAATGTCGAGGACCACAAACGGCGCGTTGGCGGCACGGTTTTCCGTGAGGAACTCCTGCTCCTTGCCGCGCACCAGCGGATGGACGATCGCCTCAAGTTCACGCAATCGCTCCGGCGCCTGCATCAGCTGGCGCGAGAGTTCCGTGCGATCGACCTTTCCATCTCTCGTGCTTCCGGGAAAGGCCGCCTCGACCGGCGCCACCGCCTCGCCGCCATAGAGCTGATGCACGACCTCGTCGGCGTCGTTCACCGCCACGCCGAAGTCGCGAAACATCTGGGCGGTCGTCGACTTGCCCATGGCGATCGATCCGGTGAGTCCGAGGATAATCATCAGTGCCCGTCCATGTCGTCGATGATGCGTTGTCGAAGATCGGCATCCACCGTCGGCCGACAGCCGAACCAGAGCTCGAAGCCGGGTACCGCCTGATGCAGCAGCATGCCCAAGCCGTCGACGATCGCAAAACCTTGCGCTTCTGCCTGCGCCAGGATCGGCGTCTTCAGCGGAACATAGACAATGTCCGTAACGACGGCGCTGGAAGCCATGACTGAGAAGTCGATCGCCGGTGCTTCGCTACCGTCCATGCCGAGCGAGGTGGTGTTAATAAACAGGCCTGCACCGGTCATCACCTCCTTGAGCGCGCCCATCGGATGAGCTTCGACCGCCGGGCCGAACCGGTCAGCGACTTCCTTCGCGCGCTCGACAGTTCGATTGACGACATGGATCGTCTTGATGCCGCGGTCGCGAACCGCCTGGATGATCGCGCGGCTGGCACCGCCGGCGCCGAGAATGACGGCGGTCGAGGTTCTGTCCCAACCGGCCGTCCGTTCGTCGAGATTGGCAACAAAGCCGCGGCCGTCGGTGTTGGTGGCGTGCACCTTTCCGTCCTGAACCCACAGAGTATTGGCAGCGCCGAGTTCCTGGCTGAGGTCGTCCGGCCGATCGGCCAAGCGACAGGCCGCTTCCTTGTGAGGGATCGTGACATTGCCGCCGCGGAAGCCGGAGGTGCCATCCTTGAGACTGGAAATGAAGGTGGCGAAGTCTTCCGGCTTGACCTCATGGGCGCGGTAGCTGCCGGGCAGACCGAGCTGTTTCAGCCAATAGCCATGGATCAGCGGCGAACGGGAATGCTTGATCGGATAGCCGGTGACAAAGGCGTGGTTAACAAATGTTTCACGTGAATCACGCATCGATCGTTCCCAGTTCACGAAGTTTGGCCAGCAGCGGCAGCATCGGAAGGCCGAGGATGGTGAAATAGTCACCCTCGATCTTTTCGAAGAGTTGAATGCCCTCGCCTTCCAGCTGGTAGGCCCCGACGCTCGATAGAGCCTTTTCGCCTACACGCTGCAAGTGGCGCGCGACGAACTCGGTCGTTAGCGGTCGCACGGTCATGTGGGCGGAAGAAACATGCCGCCAGACGACCTCGTCACCACGCAGGAGCACAATCGCACTGTTTAAACGGTGGGTTCGGCCTGAGAGCGACAGAAGGTGCTGAGCCGCCTCTGCCATATCCTTCGGTTTGTGATAGACCCTTGTGTCCAAAGACATGGTCTGATCCGAGCCGATCACCAGCGCGCCGGCGAAATGCCTGCCAACATCGCGCGCCTTTGCTTCCGCCAGCGCCAGGGCCACGGTTTCAGGTGCAGCACCGGCGTCTTCGAGCGGCTTTTCCAGCGCACGTTCATCAATTTTGGCTGCCTTCGCCTCAAAAGCGAGGCCGGCATTTTCCAGAAGCGCACGGCGAAACGGGCTTGCCGAGGCCAGGACGAGCGAAGCATTCATCACGCAGGTTCCCGTATTGTTCGAATCGGTCTAACGCAGACGCGGACGCAGGGCAACGATGGCCGCCGCGGTTTCCTCGATCGAACGGCGTGTGACGTCGATGACCGGCCAGTTGTTACGCGCGCAAAGCGAGCGGGCATACTTTAGCTCTTCGGTGATCGAAGCCTTGTCCGTGTACTGATCGCCGTGAAACCCTTGCGTCGTTCCAAGCACCCGGTGCTGACGCACCTGCGAGATTCGGTCAGCCGTGGCGATCAGCCCGACGACGAGCGGCTTTGTCGCCTCCATCAGTCGTTCGGGGAGCGGCACGCCCGGGACAATCGGGATGTTGGCGGTCTTGATGCCGCGATTGGCGAGATAGATGCTGGTCGGGGTCTTCGACGTCCTGCTGATGCCGACGAGAACGACATCCGCCTCGTCGAAATCGGCGGGCAACTGTCCGTCGTCATGGTCCATGGTGAAATTGAGCGCGTCGATGCGGGCGAAATACTCCGCATCCATCACGTGCTGGGCACCCGAGCGCCGCCGCGACGGCGATCCCAGATAGGACTGGAAAAGGTCGATGATCGGATCGAGCACCGAGACACAAGGCACGCCCATCTCGCGGCAACGGCGATCGATGATATCGGCAAGGTCTCGATCGACGATCGTATAGAGCACGATGCCCGGTGCGCCGTCGATCGCGTCGAGCACCTGCAGCAGCTGCTTGCGGTTGCGGATCAGCGGATAGACGTGCTCGAGCGCATGCGAGCTCTGAAATTGGGCGGCTGCGGCGCGGCCAGCGGCGATCAGAGTCTCGCCCGTTGAGTCCGAAATCAGGTGAAGGTGGAAGTAGTTTTTCTTGTTCTCCACGCAATTCTCCTGCTGCTGTTGATAAGCCGGGATGAATGACAGCTAACGACGGGGCGCAGACCCAGGCAAGTGGAAAACCGCCGAGTTATTCACAATTGGCGCTGTCGCGGAAAGTCATCCGCGGCAAATGTGGAAAAGACTCGCGGAGACGACAAAGTGTCACGCGTATCAACTGCTTCTCCACAGGCCCACCAAAAACCGGACGCGAACTAAGGATCTGATTCAGAAAGCCTTTTCTTGATTGACCACGGAGTTTTTCCAGAGATCGATCTCATTGTCCTCTCAGATGGACCTGTGATCTGCGATCGTGGACAAGTCGGTGGGTTGTTTTAATCCTTGATACCCACCGACTCTAAGAAATAGAAACCTTCTAAATATCTTTGATTTTAAATTGGGAGAGACGATCCGTGACCGAAACGCGCAGAAAGGTTCTGGAAGTTTTGGCAGGGAAGACGGTATCACCTCCTCCGGTCTGGCTCATGCGCCAGGCAGGCCGTTATCTGCCGGAGTACAGGGCAACGCGCGCCGAGGCCGGGAGCTTCCTCGATCTCTGTTACACACCCGATCTCGCCGTCGAGGTGACGCTGCAGCCGATCCGGCGCTACGCCTTTGACGCTGCCATTCTCTTCTCCGACATCCTGGTCATTCCCGATGCGCTGAAACGCAATGTGCGCTTTGAGGAAGGTCATGGGCCGCGAATGGATCCGATCGACGTCGACGGTATCCGCAGGCTGAAGCCTGAGGGCATCGCTGAGCACCTCCAGCCCGTCTTTGAGACGGTGTCGCGTTTGCGTTCCGAACTGCCCCTCGAAACAACGCTGCTCGGCTTCTGTGGGGCGCCCTGGACGGTTGCGACCTATATGATCGCCGGACAGGGGACGCCGGACCAGGCCCCTGCCCGTCTCTTCGCCTATCGCAATCCTGAAGTCTTCGACCATCTGCTCTCGTTCCTGGCGGATGTGTCGGCCGACTATCTCGTGCGGCAGATCGATGCCGGCGCCGATGCGGTGCAGATCTTCGATTCCTGGGCGGGCGTTCTCGGCGAGGAAGAATTCGCCCGCTACGCCGTCAAGCCGGTGCAGCGGATCATTGCCTCCGTTCGGGCGCAGCGGCCGCAGGCGAAGATCATCGCCTTTGCCAAGGGCGCAGGGCAGCTCTTGAACGGATACCGGCAGGCGACGGGTGCCGACGCCATCGGCCTCGACTGGACCGTTCCCCTGTCCTTCGCAAAGGATCTGCAGAAGGAAGGACCGTTGCAGGGCAATCTCGATCCGATGCGGGTCGTCGCCGGCGGACTGGCGCTGGAACAAGGCATCGACCGTATCCTTGACGCACTCGGCCATGGACCGCTGATCTTCAATCTCGGGCATGGCATCACGCCGCAGGCCGATCCGGAACATGTGTCCGCGCTCGTCGCCCGTGTTCGCGGAGCGCGCTGATGGCTGAAAAGCAGACGGATCAGGCGCCAGGCAACAGGGCGGAGTTGAGAGCGGCGATCGCGATCGGCGCTTTCGCGGCACTGCTTGCCGGTCTGTTCGTCTGGCGGCCGGACGATTTCTATCTCTGGATCAAGGCGCTGCACGTCATCGCGGTGATGTCGTGGATGGCGGCGCTGCTCTACATGCCGCGGCTCTTCATCTACCACACGGATGCGGAACCCGGCTCCCCACAGTCGGAGACCTTCAAGATGATGGAGCTGCGGCTCCTGAAGGTCATCATGAACCCGGCAATGATGATCTCCTGGGTGCTGGGGCTCTACCTCGCGTGGAGCGTCTATGGCTTCCAGGGCGGCTGGCTGCATGCCAAGCTTTTCTTCGTGGTGCTGCTGACGGGCGTCCACATGCGCTTCGGCCGCGCCGTGCGCGCCTTCCAGCGCGACGAAAACAAGCACGACGCGCGTTACTGGCGGTTGATGAACGAGGCCCCTACGCTCTTGATGATCCTCATCGTCATCATGGTCGTTGTGAAGCCATTTTGAATTTAATCGATTTGCGGCTTGCGATAGTCGTTTCTAATTTTCGACAGCCCCTTGCGGGGTTTCACGTGAATCGCTATTTTCTGCCATCTCCTCTTCATGGCTTGTGACAAAGACAAGAGCCTGCCCCTTCCAGCCGCAGCTCCCCAACGAATACTCGCCATCTCCCCACTACCCATACCAAACATGGATCCTTCATGGCTGAAATGAAGCTACAAGAACTCAAGAACAAGACGCCGACCGATCTGCTCGCCTTCGCCGAGGAGCTCGAGGTGGAGAATGCCAGCACGATGCGCAAGCAGGAGCTGATGTTCGCGATCCTCAAGATGCTCGCAGCTCAGGATATCGAGATTATCGGTGAAGGCGTCGTTGAAGTGCTGCAGGACGGCTTCGGCTTTCTCCGCTCGGCGAATGCAAACTACCTCCCGGGCCCGGATGACATCTACATCTCGCCTTCCCAGATCCGCCGCTTCTCGCTGAAGACCGGCGACACGGTCGAGGGCCCGATCCGCGGACCGAAGGAAGGCGAGCGATACTTCGCCCTCCTCAAGGTCAACACCATCAACTTCGACGATCCGGAAAAGATCCGTCACAAGGTTCACTTCGACAACCTGACGCCGCTCTACCCGAACGAGCGCTTCAAGATGGAACTCGACGTCCCGACGTCGAAAGATCTTTCTGCCCGCGTCATCGACCTGGTGGCGCCGCTCGGCAAGGGCCAGCGCGGCCTGATCGTCGCGCCGCCGCGCACCGGTAAGACCGTTCTCCTGCAGAACATCGCCCATTCGATCACCGCCAATCATCCGGAATGTTACCTGATCGTTCTTCTAATCGACGAACGTCCGGAAGAAGTGACGGACATGCAGCGTTCGGTGAAGGGCGAAGTCGTATCCTCGACCTTCGACGAACCGGCGACGCGCCACGTGCAGGTCGCTGAAATGGTGATCGAAAAGGCCAAGCGCCTCGTGGAGCACGGTCGCGACGTCGTCATCCTGCTCGACTCGATCACCCGCCTCGGCCGCGCCTACAACACCGTTGTTCCGTCGTCGGGCAAGGTCTTGACCGGTGGTGTCGACGCTAACGCGCTGCAGCGTCCGAAGCGTTTCTTCGGTGCCGCCCGTAACATCGAAGAGGGCGGCTCGCTGACGATCATCGCGACGGCGCTCATCGATACCGGCAGCCGCATGGACGAAGTCATCTTCGAAGAATTCAAGGGTACCGGTAACTCGGAAATCGTGCTTGACCGCAAGGTCGCTGACAAGCGCATCTTCCCGGCGATGGACATTCTCAAGTCCGGTACGCGTAAGGAAGACCTGCTCGTTCCGCGCCAGGATCTGCAGAAGATCTTCGTGCTGCGCCGTATTCTTGCGCCGATGGGCACGACCGACGCGATCGAGTTCCTCATCGACAAGCTGAAGCAGACGAAGAACAATGGCGATTTCTTCGACTCGATGAACACGTAAGTCGCGTTCATCTGCAAAGTTCCAGAACCGGTCGACGACGCGTCGACCGGTTTTTTCGTTTCCAAACCTTAGCCGGATTCATTCCTGACTTCGATTCGGTTTCGCAACAATCTCCGACTACGTCCGCGATCAGCGCCACACCGCTTCTGCTGATTCACGTGAAACACGCGGTCGTCGGGAACTATGGGGATGCAGCGAGGCCTTGAATTTTCGGCATTCTTTCGGCATAAGCACGCCGACCCTTTGAGATACTGTTCCGCTCCGCGTGAGCGTGCTCCGCGAAACGGAACGATCCGGTCGGGAACTTCGACGATGCCCATTGTTTCGACCATCGAGGCCTCCAGCGCGCCCGCGGTCCTTTCAGGTGAGCCCATGACAGCGACGCACACGATCTATGCGCTTTCCAGCGGCGCCTTGCCCGCCGGCGTCGCAGTCGTGCGTATCAGCGGCGGGCATACAGAGGCAGTACTCCAGACGTTGTGTGGTGGCGTGCCGGCACCACGGACTGCGGCATTGAGATCGATTCGGTCTCGTAACGGTGACGTGATCGATAGCGGCCTTGTTCTTTATTTTCGCGGCCCGGCCTCCTTCACGGGAGAAGATTGCGCCGAGTTCCAGATCCATGGCGGCCGTGCCGCGGTGAACGCCTTGCTCGGGGAGCTCTCCAGGCTGGACGGCCTGCGCCATGCGGAAGCGGGTGAATTTTCGCGACGTGCCTTCCAGAACGGCAAGCTCGATCTGGTCGAGGTCGAGGGCCTTGCCGACCTGATCGTCGCCGAGACTGAAATGCAGCGCCGTCTTGCGGTCGAACATTCCGGCGGCGGACAATCAAAAGTCTATGCCGGCTGGGCGAAGCGCTTGACCCATGCGCGGGCGATGATCGAGGCCGAGCTCGACTTTGCCGACGAAGACGATGTCCCGGGGTCGGTCAGCGAGCGTATCTGGCAGGACATGTCTCTGCTATCCCAGGAGATCGCAGCACATATCGCCGATGCGCCGATCGCGGAGATCATCCGAGATGGGCTGAAGATCGTCATCGCCGGTGAGCCGAATGCCGGCAAGTCGAGCTTGCTCAATGCGCTGGCGCAACGCGACATTGCGATCGTCACCGAAATCGCCGGTACGACCCGCGATGTCCTTTCCGTCGATCTTTCCTTAGCCGGATTCTCCGTGAAGCTCTACGATACGGCCGGCCTGCGGGAAACCAACGAGAAGGTCGAACAGGAAGGTATTCGTCGCGCACGAGAAATTATCGAGCGAGCGGATCTCGTTCTGCTGCTGGCCGACACTCCGGACGGATTTGAGGTCATCTCGGACTTCGCATCCGCGAAGACTCCGGTCTTGCGCGTGGGAACGAAGCTCGATCGCGGCAAAGACTGGCGCAAAGGTTCCGCCGATGTGTTGGTTTCGACGAAAACCGGCGAAGGCATGGAGCGACTGCTGGACGCGATCGCGGCGCACTTGCCGGATCTCAGCGGGCGCACCTCCTTGTCGCTGCCTTCGCGGCGGCGTCATGTGGATAGCTTGCGGCAGGCGCAGCGGGCCATCGCGGACAGTATGGCAAGGCAGGACCTGGGCTTGGATATCCGCGCGGAACTGCTGCGCCTTGCTGGCGACGCAATTGGACGGATAACCGGCCGCGTGGATGTCGAGAACCTTCTCGATGTGATATTTTCTGAATTCTGTATCGGGAAATAACTTATAGACCGCGGTGAATACAACGTGTGCGAGTCCTTCGTTGTGTTTCACGTGAAACGATTCGTGCCGGGGTCAACCCCGGAGAAGAGGCAATGATGCAATTTGACGTAATCGTCATTGGCGGTGGCCATGCCGGCTGCGAGGCCGCCGCGGCGGCTGCGCGTTTGGGCGCCAACACCGCGTTGATCACGCACAAGGCATCGACGATCGGCGTTATGTCCTGCAATCCGGCGATCGGCGGCTTGGGCAAGGGACACCTGGTCCGTGAGATCGACGCGATGGACGGCCTGATGGGACGCGTCGCCGATGCCGGCGGCATTCAGTTTCGTTTGCTCAACCGCCGCAAGGGCCCAGCAGTGCGCGGTCCGCGTACGCAAGCCGACCGCCGCCTCTATCGCGAAGCCATGCAGCGGGAGATCGCTGCCATCGAGAATTTGACGGTTATCGAGGGCGATGCCTTCGACCTGTTGGAAGAACAGGGCCGAATCAACGGTGTCGTCATGAAGGACGGCCGGAGCTTTCAAGCCAAGTCCGTCGTTTTGACGACGGGCACGTTCTTGAAGGGCCTCATTCACATCGGCGACCAGAAAATTCCGGCCGGACGTGTCGGCGAAGAACCGTCCGTGGGGCTCTCCGGAACCTTGCTGCGGTTTGGCTTACGGCTCGGCCGCCTGAAGACCGGAACGCCCGCCCGACTGGATGGTCGCACCATCGACTGGGCGCGTGTCGGCCGCCAAGGCCCGGACGAGGATCCGGCGCCCTTCTCGTTCATGACCGACCGCATCCTCAACCGGCAGATCGACTGCGGCGTGACGCGGACGACGGAAGCGACACATAAGATCATTGCCGATAATATCGGCAAGTCGGCGATGTACTCCGGGCAGATCGAGGGTGTTGGGCCGCGCTATTGTCCATCGATCGAAGACAAGATCGTACGCTTTGGCGAACGTGATGGTCACCAGATCTTCCTGGAACCGGAAGGGCTTGATGACGACACGATCTACCCGAACGGCATTTCGACGTCGCTGCCGGCCGACATCCAGGAAGCCTTCATCAAGACGATCCCCGGATTGGAGAATGTCGCGATCCTGCAGCCAGGCTACGCTATCGAATACGATCACGTCGATCCGCGCGAACTGAATGCGACCCTTGCCGTCAGGAAGATGCCGGGGCTTTTTCTGGCTGGGCAAATCAACGGCACGACTGGCTATGAAGAAGCGGGAGCGCAAGGTCTTGTTGCCGGCCTGAATGCTGCCTTGGTCGCGACCAACCGTCCCGAAATCGTGTTCAGCCGAACGCAGTCCTATATCGGTGTCATGATCGACGACCTGACGTCGCGGGGCATCACCGAGCCCTATCGCATGTTTACCTCCCGCGCGGAGTATCGATTGTCGCTCCGGGCCGACAATGCCGATGCGCGCCTGACTCCGCTTGCGATGGAACTCGGTTGCATCTCGGATGCTCGCCGCGATCGTTTTGCCGATTGGCGTGCGCGTTTCGACGAAGGCCGCGCTCTGCTGAAGAGCCTGTCGGTAACGCCGGCCGAAGGAAACCGTCATGGCCTCAAGCTCAACCAGGATGGCCAACGGCGCACTGCTTTCGAGATCCTGTCCTATCCCGATCAGTCGATTGCCGGCTTAGAGCCACTCTGGCCCGAGCTGTCGTCGATTGGTCCGCGCGTCGTTGAGGCGCTTGAGATCGACGCGGTCTATGCGGTCTATATGGATCGTCAGGCAGCGGATATTGCCGGCATTCAGCGCGAGGAAAACCTGGTCATCCCCGACGGCTTCGATTTTGATGCGCTCTCGGGTCTTTCCAATGAGTTGAAGCAGAAGCTGAAACAGCAGGCGCCGCGCAATCTGGCCCAGGCGATGAAGGTTGACGGTATGACACCGGCAGCCGCGTCGCTGATCCTTGCGTGGTTGAAGCGACAGAACCGATCCGTAGAACGTGAAGAAAAGGCCGGCGTACAATGAAGGCGAGTCCAATCGATGTGTTGAACGGACTGCGTGTTTCACGTGAAACGAATGAACGGCTCGAGCATTTTGCCAAGCTCTTCCAGAAGTGGGCGAAGTCGATCAATCTTGTTGCGCCGTCCACGATCGAAGATCTTTGGCGTCGGCACATTGTCGATAGCTTGCAGCTCGCGAAGTTGTCGCCAGGCCCGAAGACCTGGGTCGATCTCGGCAGCGGTGGCGGCTTTCCAGGTGTCATCACGGCGATCTATCTCGCCGAGTTTGGCGACGGTTGGGTCCATCTTGTCGAAAGCAACAATAAGAAGGCTGCATTCTTGCGTGTCGCATTGGCAGAAACCGGCGCGCGCGGCTCGGTTCACCCGGTTCGAATCGAAGAAGCAGGTGCATTGATTCCCCGCGCGGACGCTGTTTCGGCGCGCGCGCTCGCGGATTTGACCCTGCTGCTCGACTATTCTGCGCCGTGGATGACGGCGAAGGAGCAGAAAGCGGTCGCCTACTTCCATAAAGGGCGGGATTACCAGCGCGAAATCGACAAAGCCGTTGGCCGCTATCAGTTTGATCTGGTAAAACATCCAAGCGTGGTCGAGCCGGATTCTGTCGTGCTCGAGATCGCAAATCTGGCGCGCAGGGCCCAGTGATCGCGAGCGGAAACATGTTTGGTGGCAAAAACCGGATCATCACAATCGCAAATCAGAAAGGCGGCGTCGGCAAAACCACGACCGCCATCAATCTGGCAACCGCATTGGCGGCCATCGGCGAACACGTTCTGATCGTTGATCTGGACCCGCAGGGCAACGCCAGCACCGGCCTGGGCATCCAGCGCCGCGATCGTAACCTGTCATCCTACGAGCTGATGATGGGGTCGCACGGGATCGGTGAGATCGCTCAGCAGACAGCCGTTCCGAACCTCTCGATCATTCCATCGACCATGGACCTTCTCGGTGTCGAGATGGAAATTTCGCAGGAACCGGATCGCGTCTTCCGTTTGCGCAAGGCCTTGGTCAGCCCCGCGGCGATGGAGTATTCCTACGTGCTCGTCGATTGCCCGCCGTCGTTCAATTTGCTGACGATGAACGCGATGGCTGCGGCGCATTCCGTGCTCGTGCCGCTGCAGTGCGAGTTCTTTGCGCTCGAAGGCTTGAGCCAGTTGTTGGAGACCGTGGATCAGATTCGCCGGACCGTGAATCCGAGTCTGGATATCCAGGGCATCGTGCTGACGATGTTCGATTCCCGCAACAACCTCGCACAGCAGGTTGTTAGCGACGTACGGACGCATCTCGGCGATAAGGTTTACCACACCTTGATCCCGCGTAATGTTCGCGTCTCGGAAGCGCCGTCCTATGGCAAGCCGGCCATTCTGTACGATCTGAAGTGCGCCGGCAGCCAGGCCTATCTGCAACTGGCCTCCGAAGTCATTCAACGCGAGCGCCAGCGCAAGGCGGCATAATCATTTCGGTAGCGTAATTTAACTCGGGTGACGATATGAACGACGATAGCTCGAAGAGACGGCTCGGGCGCGGACTGGCCGCGTTGATCGGCGAGATGGATCAACCGTTGCAGACCGGCGCGGCCGCCCCTGCCCCGGTCAATCCGGATCGACGAGTGCCGATCGAGTTCGTATCGCGCAACCCGCGTAACCCGCGTCGGCAATTCGACGAGGCAGAACTGCAGGATCTCGCCAATTCGATCCGGCAGCATGGCATCGTCCAACCCGTCGTCGCGCGGACGATCGGGGTCGATCGCTACGAGATCATCGCCGGTGAGCGTCGCTGGCGGGCAGCGCAGCTGGCCGGATTCACCGAAATCCCGGTCATCATTCGCGACGTCGACGATCGCACGGCGCTTGAAATCGCCATCGTTGAAAACGTCCAGCGTTCCGACCTCAATCCGCTCGATGAAGCGCTCGGCTACGAGCAACTGATTGCCGAGCACGGCTATACGCAGAACGATCTCGGCGAAATCATCGGCAAGAGCCGAAGCCACGTGGCCAACAGCCTGCGCCTGCTCAAACTGCCGGAGCCGGTTCGCGACATGTTGTCGGAAGGTGCGCTTTCGGCTGGACATGCGCGCGCGCTCATTCCGACATCGGATCCGGCCACCCTCGCCCGGACGATCATTGCCAAGGGTCTCTCGGTGCGTGACGCCGAGCGCATCGCGCAGAACGATATTCGCGCGCAGAACGATCCCAACTACGGCAAGACCGCCCGCCGCGACGAGAAGGATGCCGATACGCTGGCGCTCGAGCGCACGCTGTCCGATAGCCTGGGGCTTGAGGTGACCGTGAACCACAAGGCGTCCGGCGGCCATCTGCGCATCGCTTACAAGACGCTCGATCAGCTCGAAGAAATCTGCCGGTTGCTCGAACGGCGATAAAACGCCCCTGAAATTTCACATTCACGTATTGATGGCGCGCCGCCCCTGTGGAGCGGCGCGCCTAATTGTTTGATATAATGATGTTTTCCGGCGGTTCGTTGAGCTTCGGCCGGTGATTGAAGCAGCCAAACGACCTCCGGCAAGCACGCCGAAGACCCGTCGCGGGACCGAACGTTAGGCTGCAAACACGGGAACGAGCCGCGAGAGACAGCTCAGCGGCGGGCCGATTGCACTGCGATCGCCATCAGGTTCTGCAGCACCAGGCTCTCTTCCAGGCTCGCGCGGCTGCGGCTCTGAAAGATGGTCGTCTGCAGTCGGTTGAGTTCACGGCGGATAGCCGGGCTCGACCAATGTTTCAGGGCTGCCTCGACGATCGGCTTGCGGCGAAAGTGCAGGCCGCGTCCGAGCGTTGCGATCACCTGGCTGGCCTGCTGACGGCTTAAATCCATCTCCGCCCGCATCACATCAAGCTGCTGAAACTGTCGCAGGCACGCCTGCAGCACCAGAAAGGCCGGCGTCTTGGAGGTGGTGATCTTCTGCATGGCGTGCAGCAGCCCATCAAGGTCGCCCTTCAGCACGGCATCGACCGCATCGTCGACGGAGATCGCGCTGGCATCGCCGACGATATCGAGAACGTCGCCTTCGTCCACCGTCGACTTGCCTCGGCAATAAAGCGCAAGTTTGCGCAGCTCGTTTCGTGAGGCCAGACGGTCGCCGCCGAGCGCCTCGAGCAGCCGCTGCCGCGCCGCCGGGCTGATGCCGAGCTTCTCGTCGCCAAGTTCCTTGTCTATCAGCGCCTGCAGGCTGCGAGCATCATCGCTGTAGCAGGCGATGCAGGCGACCGACCGGGCGCTTTCACCGACCTTGCGAAGCGCCGCGCCCTTTTTCAGGTCGCCGGCCTCGACGATCACATAGCTTCCAGTCGGTGGCTCGGAGGAAAGGATCTGCAGCGCATCGACCAAGGGCTTTTCGTTGGCCGCGCCACGGACCCAGACGAGCTTTTCTCCGCCGAAGAGGCCGATCGAGTTTACCTCGTCGAGCAGGCGCCCGGGCGATTGGGTCAGCTCGCTGACGTCGAGTTTCAAGAGGGAAAAGGGATCGTCGAGCGGCACGCCGCAACGCGCCGCGATCGCAGAGGCGCGCTCGGAGACGAGCCCGCGATCGGGCCCGTAGAGGATGAAAAGCCGGTAGACCCCGGCGGACTTCTGGAGAAAGGAGTCGAACTCGTGCGACTTGACCTCGCTCATGTCGGCACCGGTTAGCGGCTGAGAGCCGCGGCGATGTCGGCCCGGATCAGTTCGGCCAGTTCCTTGGCCGCGCGGTTTTCACCATCGCGAACGGCCCGCACCTTGGCAAATTCCTGGACCGGGAAGTCGACGAGCGCGACCGCGGTACGGTTGCCGGACTTGATGGTCTCGCCCGTACCGATCTTCGTTAGGTTATAGTCCGCCTTGACGACGATACGGCCGGCGCCCGCCCGGTCCTTGGCCTGGTCGTAGAGCACGCCCATCGACCGGTGCGTAACGTTGAGCGCCAGGTGGTATTGCGGGTTCACGGGCTCGCCCTGGCCGCCTGCAGCCAGGAAGATCAGGGCGTTGCGCACTTCCTGCTCGACACGATCGTCGGCTTCGGAAATCTCGATCGCCGCAAGTGCGGTCGAGGTGCCGACGGGATCGGAATAGAGCGGCCTGACCTGGCAGCCGGCGAGCGCGGTCAACATGAGCACGCCAGCCAGAACCGGAATCGACCGGATACGGAAACCAGCTCTATCAGACAACGACATTGACGATCCTCTGGGGCACGACGATGATTTTCTTGGGGCTGCTGCCGTTGAGTGCGGACTTGACGGCATCGAGCGCCAGGACGGCGCTTTCGATCGCACTCTGATCCGCATCGCGGGCGATTGTCAAATCGGCGCGCTTCTTGCCGTTGATCTGCACCGGCAGGGTGATTTCGTTCTCGACGACCAAGGCAGGGTTGAACGTCGGCCAGCCGCGTTCCGCGATCAGCCCCTCGCCGCCGATTTCGCGCCAGCATTCCTCGGCGAGGTGGGGCATCATCGGTGCAATCAGGTTGATCACGATCACCGTGGCGTCCTTGACAGCACTCGCCAGTGCTGCGTCGGCCTTGCCGGCGGCAACCTGGGTCAGCGGTGCGGCAAGCGTGTTCACGAGCTCATAGATGCGCGCCACGGCCTTGTTGAAGGCGAGCTTGTCATAATCCGCCTCGACCGCGCGCAGCGTCTTGTGCGCCGCCTGAGACACCGAGAGGGCCTCGCCCTCGAGTGCCGGTGCGGCTTCGATCCCGCGCAGCTTTTCGGCCGCTTCACCGATCAGACGCCAGACGCGCTGCACGAAGCGATGCGATCCTTCAACACCCGCTTCCGACCAGATCACGTCTCGATCCGGAGGTGAGTCGGAGAGCACGAAGAAGCGGGCGGTATCGGCGCCGTAGGAGGCGATGATGTCATCCGGATCGACAACGTTCTTCTTCGACTTCGACATCTTCTCGATCGAGCCGATGGTGATGTCCTCACCGGTCTCGATCAGCGTCGCGCGGCGGCGCCCGTCGATCTCCTCGATGCGGATCTCGGCCGGAGTTACCCATTCGCGCTGCGCGCCATCGCCGCGGCTATAGGTCTCGTGCACGACCATGCCCTGGGTGAACAGTCCCTTGAACGGTTCGTCGACGGCGACGTGGCCGGTTTCCTTCATCGCGCGGGTGAAGAAGCGCGAGTAGAGCAGGTGCAGGATCGCGTGCTCGATGCCGCCGATATACTGGTCAACCGGCAGCCAGTGGTTGGCAACCTTGGGATCGGTCGGATTATCTTCCCACGGCGCGGTGAAGCGCGTGAAGTACCAGGACGAATCGACGAAGGTGTCCATCGTGTCCGTCTCGCGGCGGGCGTCCTTGCCGCAATGCGGGCAGGCGACATGGCGCCAGGTCGGATGACGGTCGAGCGGATTGCCAGGCTTGTCGAAGGTGACATCAGGCGGCAGCACGACCGGCAGGTCTGCCTTCGGAACCGGCACGACGCCGCAGTCCTCGCAATGGATGACCGGGATCGGGCAGCCCCAATAGCGCTGGCGCGAGATGCCCCAGTCGCGCAGGCGGAAGTTGACCTTGCGCTCGGCACGCGGCGCGCCAGCGAGCGTTTCCTTCTCGAGCCTGGAGGCAACGGTCTCGAAAGCCTCTTCGGTCGACAGGCCGTCGAGGAAGCGCGAATTGATCATCACGCCGTCGCCGATATAGGCCTCGTCACCGATCGCAAAGGTCGCGGCATCGCCGTCCTTCGGCATGACGACAGGTACGACCGGCAGATCGTATTTGCGGGCGAAGTCGAGGTCGCGCTGGTCGCCGGAGGGGCAGCCGAAGATGGCGCCCGTGCCGTAGTCCATCAGCACGAAGTTTGCGACATAGACCGGCAGCTCCCAGCTCGGATCGAGCGGGTGCTTGGCCCGGATGCCGGTGTCGATGCCCTTCTTTTCAGCCGTTTCGAGCGCGGCGAGCGAGGTGCCGGCGCGGCGGCACTCCTCGCAGAAGGCATCGACCTCCGGATTGGTCGCTGCCACCTGTCTTGCCAGCGGGTGGTCGGCGGCGATCGCGAGGAACGAGGCGCCGAAGAGCGTGTCCGGGCGGGTGGTGTAGACGGTGAGTTCCGTCGCGTCACCGGCGGTACCGTCGACCAGTTCCCAACGCAGCGACAGACCTTCCGAGCGGCCGATCCAGTTCTTCTGCATCAGGCGAACCTTCTCGGGCCACTGATCCAGCGTGTCCAGCGCGTCGAGCAGTTCCTGGCTGAAGTCGGTGATGCGGAAGAACCATTGTGTCAGTTCGCGCTGTTCGACCAGCGCGCCCGAGCGCCAGCCGCGGCCGTCGATCACCTGCTCGTTGGCGAGCACGGTGTTGTCGACCGGATCCCAGTTGACCTTCGACTGCTTGCGATAGACGAGGCCCTTCTCCAGGAAATCCAGGAACAGGTGCTGCTGGCGCTGGTAATAGGCCGGGTCGCAGGTGGCGAATTCGCGGTTCCAGTCGAGCGACAGGCCCATGACCTTCAGCTGCGCCTTCATCGAGGCGATGTTCTGGTAGGTCCAGCTGGCCGGGTGCACGCCACGCTCCATGGCGGCGTTTTCGGCCGGCATGCCAAAGGCGTCCCAACCCATCGGATGCAATACGTTGAAGCCGCGGGCGCGCTTGTAGCGCGCCACCACGTCGCCCATGGTGTAGTTGCGCACGTGGCCCATGTGAATGCGGCCCGACGGATACGGGAACATCTCGAGCACGTAGTACTTTTCGCGCGGATCATCGTTCTCGGTCTGGAAGACCTCGTTCTTTTCCCATTCCTGCTGCCAACGGGGCTCGGCATCACGCGGATTGTATCGTTCGCTAGACATGTCTTTTCGATGTTCCGGAAGTTCTGTGGCGCATAGGGCGCGCCTCATGATAGTTGGGGTGACCTTCACCACGAAACCGCCTGACGGTCAAGTTTTTGAAGGGTTTGCCGCGACACTTTGGCGGATTTGAGCCAGTCCGTGCGGCGGCGGCCTTGGCAATCGGCTCAACTTTGCCTAAGCCGCTCGGTCAGTGGTTTGGAAATCCCGTGTCGGAGAGCAGGTCCATGGAAGTTCAAGAGCGGTTGCAGGATGTCGTGAGCCGGATTCAGGCGGCGGAGAAGTCCGCCCGTCGTGCCAAGGGCTCCGTCACGCTGGTCGCGGTCTCCAAGACCTTCGATGCGGATGCCATCCGACCGGTGATCGCGGCGGGCCAGCGGGTCTTCGGCGAAAACCGCGTCCAGGAAGCGCAGGGCAAGTGGCCGGAGTTGAAGGCGGAGACGTCCGGCCTCGAACTGCATCTGATCGGTCCGCTGCAGTCGAACAAGGCGGCCGAGGCCGTGGCCTTGTTTGACGTCATTGAAACGGTCGATCGCGAGAAGATCGCCCGCGCGCTTGCCGCGGAAATGCAGAAGCAGGGCCGGACCCCGAAACTCTACGTTCAGGTCAATACCGGGCTGGAGCCGCAAAAGGCCGGCATCCCGCCGGAGGAGACGGTCGCCTTCGTCGACCTTTGCCGCAACGAACTGGGTCTTTCGATCGAGGGGCTGATGTGCATTCCGCCGCTCGAGGAAAATCCCGGTCCGCATTTTGCGCTGCTCGCCAAGCTTGCGGCCCTCTGCAAGCTTGAGAAGCTTTCGATGGGCATGTCCGGTGACTTCGAGACTGCCGTCCAGTTCGGCGCCACCAGCGTTCGCGTCGGTTCGGCCATTTTCGGCGCGCGCTGAGGTCCGTTCGTCACATACCGCTTTCGTCGGGGTTCCCCTCATCTCTCATTAGCCTATCCTTGTGCACGAGGAGGCCGGACTTGTCCGGCAACATATGCAGGGAGGAACGGACATGGCGAGCCGCTATGCCGACGTGTACGGGGGCTGGAAAGCGGACCCGCAGAGCTTCTGGTCAAATGCAGCCAATGCAATCGACTGGTTTGAAAGACCGGCACGCGTCTTTGATGCGGACGCCGGCATCTATGGGCACTGGTTCGCCGAAGGCATCACCAATACCTGCTACAATTGCCTGGATCGCCACGTGGCGGCCGGTCGTGGCGAGCAGATCGCCTTCATCTACGACAGCCCGGTCACCGGGCGGGTCGAGCGCATCTCCTATGCGTCGCTGCTTGCCGATGTGGCGGCACTGGCTGCCGTTTATCGCAAGCTTGGTGTCGGCAAGGGCGACCGTATCATCATCTATATGCCGATGATCCCGCAGGCAGCCGTCGCCATGCTGGCGGCCGCGCGCATCGGCGCGGTGCATTCCGTGGTGTTCGGCGGTTTTGCCGCCAACGAACTGGCCGTGCGCATCGACGACTGCCAGGCCAAGCTCATCGTTTCGGCAAGCTGCGGCATCGAACCCGGCAGGGCCGTCGCCTACAAGCCGCTGCTCGATGCGGCGCTCGAAATCGCCACACACAAGCCGGCCCATTGCCTCGTCTTCCAACGCGAGATGGCGGAAGCCGCCATGACGGCGGGACGCGACATCGATTTCGCTGCGGCGCTGGCGGCGGCGAAGCAGGCGGGCGAAGAGGTCGGATGCACGCCGGTCGCGTCCACCGATCCGCTCTACGTGCTCTATACGTCCGGCACGACCGGCCAGCCCAAGGGCGTGGTGCGTGACAATGGCGGCCATATGGTTGCGCTCAAATGGTCCATGGAGAATTTCTTCGGCGTGCAGCCGGGCGAAGTGTTCTGGGCGGCGTCCGATATCGGCTGGGTCGTCGGCCACTCCTATATCGTCTACGGCCCGCTCCTCAACGGCAGCACCTCGATCCTGTTCGAAGGCAAACCCGTCGGCACGCCCGATCCCGGCACCTATTGGCGCATCATTGCAGAGCACGGCGTCGTGGTGATGTTTACCGCGCCGACAGCCCTCAGGGCGATCCGCAAGGAGGATCCGGAGGCCGCTCACGTCAGCCGATACGACCTGTCGAAGTTCCGCGCGCTGTTCCTTGCCGGGGAAAGGGCGGACCCCAACACGATCCAATGGGCCGAAAGGGCGCTCGGCGTGCCCGTCATCGATCACTGGTGGCAGACGGAAACCGGATGGCCTGTCGCGGGAAATCCGATGGGGCTCGGGCTCCTGCCGGTGAAATACGGTTCGCCGGCCGTTCCGCTTCCGGGATACGACGTGCAGATTCTCGACGATGCCGGGCATCCGGTTGGCGCCGGTACGCTCGGCAATGTGGTGGTAAAGCTGCCGCTGCCGCCCGGCTGCCTGCCGACGCTTTGGAATGCTGACCATCGGTTCCGCGCGGCCTATCTCGAGGAGTTTCCCGGCTACTACAAGACGGCGGACGCCGGCTATCTCGACGAGGACGGTTACATCTTCATCATGGCGCGGACGGACGACATCATCAACGTGGCCGGCCATCGGCTGTCGACCGGTGCAATGGAGGAGGTCTGTGCCAGCCATCCCGATGTTGCCGAATGTGCTGTCATCGGCATCGCCGACGAACTGAAGGGTCAGGTTCCGGCCGGCTTCCTCGTCATCAACTCCAATGTTTCCCGTGAAACGTCGGAGATCGAACGCGAGGTCATCAGCCTCGTGCGCGAACGCATCGGACCTGTTGCCGCCTTCCGCCTGGCCATCTGCGTCAAGCGGCTGCCGAAGACGCGGTCCGGCAAAATCCTGCGGGCCACGATCCAGAAGATCGCCGATCGCCAGCCCTGGAAAATGCCAGCGACGATCGATGATCCGGTCATCCTTGACGAGATTACACTGGCGCTGCATGGGCGAGGTATCGGGACGTAGCAGATTTTGTGAGCCGGCTCACGATACTGCTGTAAATCAGCGTTTGATGACGGACACGAACCAATCGCTGAAGGCCGATACCGCCTTGGAGCGCGTCGACTTGGTAATGAGGAAGTAGTTTTCCTCTTCGAGGGTGGCGATATCGGACAGGACCCTCAGGTCTCCGCTCTCGATTTCGCGGCGGAAGACCTCGACCGGGCAAAGGGCGACGCCGTGGCCGGCAATGACGGCCGTAGCGAGCAGATTGAAGTCCTGGAAGATAGGCCCTCGCATGGCTTGTCCCGCTGTCACCCCTGCCGTTGCGAACCAATCGCGCCAGCGTGACACCGTCTCGTCGTGCAGCAGATCGGCGGAGGCGATCGCCTGCGCACTGTTCAGTTCGCCTTTCCGTTCAAGGTAGCGCGGGCTGGCAACGGGTCGATTGATGCGTGAGAACAGCGGATCCGACCGGATCCCGTCGGTTCGGTCGGCGCCGAGCGTGATCAGGATATCGCAGCCGGTCTCGCGCAATCGCTGTTCGGCCATCGCGTAGACGACCTTGACGTCCACCTCGGGGTGGCTGCCGAGAAAATCGCCGAGTGCCGGTATCAGCCAACGGGTGGCGATCGAGGGAATACAGGCGACGCTCATCTGCGCCTTGGCATTCAGCCGCAGCAATTCCGTTTCCGCGGCGATGCGCTCGAAGGCCGATGTCAGCAACGCGGCCAGGCTCTCCGCCTCTGGCGCCAGCCTCACGCCGCGCTTCTCCCGCACGAAAAGCGGCCTACCGAACCATTCCTCCAGCAACCGGATCTGATGGCTGACGGCCGCATGCGTCACGTGCAGCTCGTCCGCGGCGCGCGAGAAACTCGCCTGACGCGCCGCCGCTTCAAAGGCGCGCAGCATGCCGAGCGGTGGCAACATCATGTGTAAGTTTTCCTCGCCTATTCGCTGAGCAATCGTCGTTTGATTGGCAATTGATGTCAACGAATACTGACGCCGTTGCAGGACAGGGCGAGAAGCCCATCCAGAAACATTAGAATTTCTTATAGATGGAGAAGCCCATGTTCGTGCGCAGCCTGCAGGATATCGAAGCCACCGATCATTTCGTCGAATGGGGTAGCGGCACCAGCCACCGCCTGCTCACGGAAAGGGATGGCATGGGCTTTACCGTCTGCCACACCGTGGTGCGCGCCGGAACGGTATCGCTGCTTGAGTACCGCAACCACCTCGAGGCCTGTTACTGCATCGCCGGCCACGGCGAGGTCGAGGATATGCAGGGCAAGGTCTTCCCGATCAACAAGGGCGACATCTACGTTCTCGACCAGCACGACAAGCATTATCTGCGCGGTGGCAAGGATGAGGATCTGATCCTCGTCAGCATCTTCAATCCGCCCCTCACGGGGGACCGAGCGCCACAACCTCAAAGATCCATCCGGTTCGGCCTACTAAGAACCGGCCAACAAAAAAGCCCGGATCGACGATCCGGGCTTTTTTCATCGGGCTGAACGGCGATCAGTACTGATCGTCTTCGTCCTCGTCCTTGCGATCCGACTTCAGCGACTTGAGCTTGGCGAAGACGGCATCGGCGTCGATTTCCTTCTCTTCCTCGCGCTCGTAGCTGAAACCGAGCTTTTCGGTTTCCTGCGCCGCTTCCAGTGTCGCGCCGAGTTCGGCGGCGGTCGGCAGCGGGCGGCCCTTGGAGGCGCGTTCGACTTCGAGATCGAGGTCGATCTGCGAGCAGAGGCCGAGGGTCACCGGATCCATCGGCGTCAGGTTGGCGGAGTTCCAGTGAGTGCGCTCGCGGATCTGCTCGATCGTCGACTTTGTGGTGCCGACGAGGCGCGAAATCTGCGCGTCCTTGAGTTCCGGATGGTTGCGCACCAGCCACAGAATGGCGTTCGGGCGATCCTGGCGCTTGGAAACCGGGGTGTAGCGCGGGCCCTTGCGCTTGCTGTCGGGTACGCGAACCTTCGGCTCGGACAGCTTCAGCTTGTGGTTGGGGTTGCCTTCGGCGCGGGCGATTTCGTCGCGCGAAAGCTGGCCGGTCGCAATCGGGTCGAGGCCCTTGATGCCCTGCGCGGATTCACCGTCGGCGATCGCCTTTACTTCGAGCGGGTGCAGCTTGCAGAACTGCGCGATCTGGTCGAAGGACAGCGCGGTATTGTCAACCAGCCAGACGGCGGTCGCCTTGGGCATAAGCAGTTGCTGAGCCATGGATATAGTCCTTTTGTCCGCCGCGCCGGTGTCGCGGGCCGTGGAGTCTACCACTGATTTCCGGGAAATGTGGGCCTCTATACCGTCGTTGTCGCTAAATTGCAATTCTTCAGTTCCAAATGTCCTTTTGTCTAATTGCGGCGGGCATTTGACCTGCTATGAATGTCCGCGAAACGGGGGAGCCCTAGGAGGGGTGAACCGCACTAGGAATGCGTAGGGAGGAAAATATGTCCGCCAAGATCTATCCGGTGTTGAAGTCTGCCAAGAGCCGGACGCTGCTTGATAACGCCACTTACCTGAAGTGGTACGAGGAGAGCGTTTCGGACCCGGCGAAGTTCTGGGGCAAACACGGCAAGCGGATCGATTGGTTCAAGCCCTATACCAAGGTCAAGAACACCTCCTTCAAGGGCAAGGTCTCGATCAAGTGGTATGAGGACGGTCTCACCAACGTCTCCTACAACTGTATCGACCGCCACCTGAAGACGCATGGTGAGAAGACCGCGATCATCTGGGAAGGCGACAACCCCTATATCGACAAGAAGATCACCTACAACCAGCTATACGAGCAGGTTTGTCGTCTTGCCAACGTCCTGAAGAAGCACGGCGTCAAGAAGGGCGATCGCGTCACCATCTACATGCCGATGATCCCGGAAGCATCCTATGCGATGCTCGCCTGCGCCCGCATCGGCGCCATCCATTCGGTCGTCTTCGGCGGCTTCTCGCCGGACGCACTTGCCGGCCGTATCGTCGACTGTGAGTCCACCTTCGTCATCACCTGCGACGAGGGCGTGCGCGGCGGCAAGCCGGTCCCGCTCAAGGAAAACACCGATACGGCGATCGACATCGCCGCCAAGCAGCACGTCATCGTCAACAAGGTTCTGGTCGTGCGCCGCACCGGCGGCAAGACCGCCTGGGCACCGGGCCGTGACCTCTGGTACCACCAGGAAATCGCGACGGTGAAGCCGCATTGCGAGCCGGCGAAGATGAAGGCGGAAGATCCGCTGTTCATCCTCTATACGTCGGGCTCGACCGGCAAGCCGAAGGGCGTGCTGCACACGACCGGCGGTTACCTCGTCTATGCGTCGATGACGCACGAATATGTCTTCGACTACCGCGACGGCGAAGTCTACTGGTGCACGGCGGATGTGGGCTGGGTCACCGGCCACTCCTATATCGTCTACGGTCCGCTTGCGAATGCGGCGACGACCGTGATGTTCGAAGGCGTGCCGAATTTCCCGGATGCCGGGCGTTTCTGGGAAGTCGTCGACAAGCACAAGGTCAACGTCTTCTACACGGCGCCGACGGCGATCCGCTCGCTGATGGGTGCCGGTGACGACTTCGTCAAGCGCGCGTCTCGTTCGTCGCTGCGCCTGCTCGGTTCGGTCGGCGAGCCGATCAACCCGGAAGCCTGGGAGTGGTACTACAACGTCGTCGGCGAGCAGAGATCGCCGATCGTCGATACCTGGTGGCAGACGGAGACCGGCGGCATCCTGATCACCCCGCTGCCGGGCGCGACCGACCTGAAACCCGGCTCGGCAACGCGGCCGTTCTTCGGCGTCCAGCCGCAGCTCGTCGACAATGAAGGCAACGTGCTTGAGGGTGCCGCCGACGGCAACCTCTGCATCGTCGACAGCTGGCCGGGCCAGATGCGCACGATCTACGGAGACCATGCGCGTTTCGGCCAGACCTATTTTGCCACCTACAAGGGCAAGTACTTCACCGGTGACGGTTGCCGCCGCGATGAGGACGGCTACTACTGGATCACCGGCCGCGTCGACGACGTGCTCAACGTTTCCGGCCACCGTCTCGGCACCGCCGAAGTGGAATCGGCGCTCGTGTCGCATCACCTGGTCTCGGAAGCGGCCGTTGTCGGCTATCCGCACCCGATCAAGGGCCAGGGTATCTACTGCTATGTCTCGCTGATGGCTGGTGAAATCGGCAATGACGAACTGCGCGCGGCCCTGGTGAAGCACGTCCGTTCGGAAATCGGTCCGATCGCGACGCCGGACAAGATCCAGTTCGCACCGGGCCTGCCGAAGACCCGATCGGGCAAGATCATGCGCCGCATCCTGCGCAAGATCGCCGAGGACGATTTCGGCGCGCTCGGCGATACCTCGACGCTCGCCGATCCGGCTGTCGTCGACGATCTCATCGCCAACCGCCAGAACAAGGCCTGACCCTTGAAAGCCGCCGTGCATTGGATGCGCGGCGGTTCTCCTCTTGCGACTGAAATGTAAGAATTTCGGTGCCGTCCATGCGGCGCCTGTTTCCGCGCCCCGACAATTTCGTGAGCCGGATTCAGATCGCGCTTGCGACCAACCCGAGCTTAGAAGTCGATCGCGCGACCCTTGATCTCCCAATCGCCGTAGCGGGCCGGATCTTCGCCGCCGCGCCCGCCGATCTCCGGCGGCAGCTCCTTCTTGATCTCCGCCTGACGCCGCTCTTCCGCTTCCTTCAGTGCCCGCAACGCGGCGGGCGGCAGCGGTTTTTTGGGGCGGTCAGTGGCGTTGTCATTGTCGTTCTGCATCTGAACGGTATCCGGATTCGAGCATCAATATTGAAGAATTGGGTGTTTGCACCCATCATATAGGATGTCGTTCCCCGAACGGGAACCCTGATTCACGTGAAACGTTGACGACCCGGAGCCTCCCGATGAACCTTGTCCGTACCGCCATGCTGCTCGCAGTCATGACCGCCCTGTTCATGGCGGTGGGCTTTGCCATCGGCGGACGCGGCGGCATGATGATCGCCTTCGTCATGGCCGCGGGCATGAACTTCTTCTCCTACTGGAATTCGGACAAGATGGTGCTGCGCATGTATCGCGCGCAGGAGGTCGACGAGCGCAGTGCCCCGGAATATTACGGCATCGTGCGTGATCTTGCCCGCAATGCCGGCCTGCCGATGCCGCGCGTCTATGTGATCGACAGCCCGCAGCCGAACGCATTTGCCACCGGCCGCAATCCGGAGAATGCCGCGGTCGCCGCGTCAACCGGGCTGCTTCACACTCTCAACTATGACGAGGTCGCCGGTGTGATGGCGCATGAGCTCGCCCACGTGCAGAACCGCGATACACTGACGATGACGCTGACGGCAACGCTTGCCGGCGCGATCTCGATGCTCGGCAACTTCGCCTTCTTCTTCAGCGGCAACCGTGAAAACAACAATCCGCTCGGCTTCATCGGCACGCTGGTGGCGATGATCGTGGCGCCGATGGCGGCGATGCTGGTGCAGATGGCGATCAGCCGGACGCGCGAATACTCGGCCGACCGTCGCGGCGCCGAGATTTGCGGCAAGCCCCTGGCGCTGGCTTCGGCGCTGCAAAAGATCGCCGGCGCGGCGCACCAGATTCACAATGACGATGCCGAGCGCAATCCGGCAACGGCCCATATGTTCATCATCAATCCGCTCTCCGGCGAGCGCATGGACAATCTGTTTTCGACCCATCCCAACACTGAAAACCGCATCGCTGCCCTGCAGCAGATGGCCCAGGACATGTCTTCGGCCTCGACGCCGCCGGTTCGTGCTGATAATCCCGTGCGCAAATCGCGCTCTGTGCCCTCTACCGGTTGGGGTCGCGGTGGTTCCGAACCGCCCAAAGGTCCCTGGTCCTGATGTCCGCAGAAAACAACAACGATTCACGCCCGAAACGATCACACCGAAATGGTGCCGCAGCAAAACCGAAGAAGCCCGGCCCGGCACCCCGTGGTCCGGAAAAGGCTGGCCTGAGAGCACGTCAGGCCGCCGCAAAAATTCTGGCGGCTGTCATCGACCGCAAGACGTCGCTCGATGGCATGCTCGACAGCGAGCACGGCAATCCGGCCTATCGCGAGCTCAATGAGGCAGACCGCGCCCTGGTTCGGGCAATTCTCAATTCTGCCCTTCGCCATCTTCCGCGCGTGCAGGCTGCGATCAATTCTCTGCTGCAGACGCCCTTGCCGGACGGTGCGCGGGCGCTGGAACATGTGCTTGCCGTGGCAGCGGCACAGATCCTCTATCTCGACGTGCCGGATCATTCCGCCGTCGATCTCGCCGTCGAACAGGCGCAGAACGATCCGCGCAACCGTCGTTTTGCCAATCTCGTGAATGCGGTGCTGCGGCGGCTGTCGCGGGAGAAGGAAGCCATCCTCGAAAGCACCCGGCATATCCCGGCGATGCCGGAATGGTTCTTCAAGCGCCTGGTTAGCCATTATGGTGCGGCAACAGCCGAGCAGATCGTTGAGGCGCAGCTGACGCCGGCGGCAATCGATCTCTCCGTCAAGTCCGAGCCGGCGGTTTGGGCCGAGCGACTTGGTGGCACTGTCCTACCGACCGGATCTGTGCGGCTCGGCGCATTCTCCGGCTCCATCCCTTCCTTAGCCGGATTCGACGATGGTGCCTGGTGGGTTCAGGATGCGGCCGCATCGATCCCGGCGCGGTTGTTTGGCGACCTCAAGGGCAAGCGGACCGTCGATCTCTGTGCCGCACCGGGCGGCAAAACGGCGCAACTCATCCTCGCCGGCGCCGAAGTGACCGCGCTCGACCAGTCCGGCAGCCGGTTGCGCCGGCTGAAGGGCAATCTCAAGCGGCTGGGGCTCGAGGCAGAGACCAGGGAAGTCAACATGGCGGACTTCCAGCCGGAGACGCTGTTCGATGCCGCCCTGCTTGACGCCCCCTGCTCCTCGACCGGAACGACCCGACGCCATCCCGACGTGTTGTGGACCAAGGGACCGGAGGACATCGAAAAGCTCGCCGACCTGCAGGAAAGGCTGCTGCGTCATGCGCTGACGGTGGTCAAGCCCGGCGGCACGGTCGTCTTCTCCAACTGTTCGCTCGACCCGCGCGAAGGCGAAGAGGTCGTGGCCCGGGTCATCGGTTCCGGGGATAGCTACGAGCGCGTGCCGATTTCGGCTGCCGATTGGCCAGGGCTCGAGGGCGCGATCACACCGGTCGGCGAAATGCGGACCACGCCGGCCATGCTACCGCTCGATGCGCCCTTCGCGAGCGGGCTCGATGGTTTCTACGCAGCGGTGATTCGCCGCAAATAGCAGCCGCCACCGGTTCTCAGCTGCCGGAACAGGGCCTCAAGGCCCTGTTTTGCCGCGTCATTTGACGCTTTCGACCGGGAAGCCTATCAAAGATGGCAGGATTGATAAAAGTTTAATGGTCTTCGCGTCACCATGCGGGCGCTGGCGCGAAGTCCTGGCCCGCTCCGATGACGTGAGTGATCGTGCCAGAAATGAGGTAACCGGCGGCGTTGATGTTGTTTTCCGGCAGGCGAAGGCTTTCCTACCTGTACATGCGTGAAGGCTGGCGCCGTGTGTCGCGTCGCCTGTCGATCGGGCGCGTCTCCACTCTGCGCTTCACCGGCTCCACCCCCAATCGCCTGATCGTTGCGCCGACGGACCTCCGAGCCGTCGACCCCTTTGTCGCCGAAGAAATTCTCGCCGGACGTTTCCCGCTTGCCGGCCGCGTGCTCGACACGGAGGGCGAGTCGCCGTTCGAGATCGATCTGCCGTCGCGCGAATTTGCCGCCCGGCTGCATTCGTTCGGCTGGCTGCGGCACCTCAGGGCGATCCGCGAGGATGCCGGCTTCGTCCGGCTGCGGCAGATCGTCGACGACTGGATCGGCACCCATGGGCGCGAACTCGGCGGTATTGCCTGGGATGCGGATATCATGGCGCAGCGCATCATCGCCTGGTTGTCCCATTCGCCGGTGGTGCTGCGCAATGCGGAGCATGGCTTCTATCGCCGGTTCCTGAAGAGCCTGGCGCTGCAGGTGCGCTATCTCAGGCATATCGCCGATACGGTGCGCGACGGCGAGCAGAGGCTCAGGGTGCGGCTGGCGCTCGCCATGGCGTCGGTTTCCATGCCGGCATCGCCCAGCGCCATCCGCAAGGCATCGCGCCACCTCGATCTCGAACTCGACCGTCAGATCCTGCCCGACGGCAGCCACTTCTCACGCAGTCCGCGCGCCGGCCTAGAGCTGCTGCTCGACCTGCTGCCGCTTCGCCAGACCTACGTCAATCTCGGACATGACGTGCCGTCGCGTCTCATTCCCTGCATCGACCGGATGTACCCGGCCCTGCGCTTTTTCCGTCACCAGGGCGGAGAGCTTGCGCTGTTCAACGGCGCCACCTCGGTTTTGGCGCATGAGCTGGCGTCGGTGCTGCGCTACGACGAGACGGCCGGCGAACCTTTCCGCTCGCTGCCGCACGCGCACTACGAACGCCTGGCGATGGAAAACACCGTCGTCATCATGGATACCGGCCGGCCGCTTTCCGTCGACCTGTCGCGCAGCGCCCATGCCGGCTGCCTGTCCTTCGAAATGTCCTCGGGCAAGACACGCTTCGTCGTCAATTCGGGCGCGCCGAAGTTTGCCGGGGAGCGGTTCCGCCAGATGGCGCGGTTGACGGCTGCGCATTCGACCGTGACCGTCAATGACACGTCGTCATCGCGTTTCTCCCAATCGCGTTTTCTCGGGCCGATCATGACGTCGGGCGTCAGGGAGGTGACGGCGAACCGCAAGGACGAGCCGGGTGGGCTTGAGTCGGTGACGGCCAGCCACGACGGCTATCTTGCGGCCTTTGGCCTGATGCACGAGCGTGGCATCGGTGTCCTGAATGGTGGCCGCATGATCCGCGGTCGCGACCGGCTGTCGCGCGCCGACGGCAGCGACCCGGAGGAAAGCGATACGGCGGTCGCCGTCGCGCGTTTCCACATTCACCCGGCGGTCGCCATTCGCCAGAACAGTGCGCGCGAAATCTTTCTGACCGCGCCGGACGGCGAGATCTGGCTGTTTGCCTGCCAGGACGGCGAACTCGCCGTCGAGGAGGACATCTTTTTCGCCGATCCTTCCGGTATCCGGGCCTCGTCGCAGCTGACCGTGACCTTTGCGATCGGGCGCCAGCCGGAGATCCAGTGGACGTTTTCGCGCGCGAACTGAGCTGCTTGTAAAAGCGCCTGGCGTTTTCCGCTCGCGTATCTGGAGCGATCATCGATGACTTTGGATCGATCCGATCCAAAATCATCGCGATCTTCGGGGCCGGCGAGGTTCCTTCGCCCGGCAAGCTATGCTAACGGGCAGCCATCTCAACCGCCGGAGCTTCCTCCCGGGGCGTCCGGCGCCGCCAAAGGAGCATGGTTGTGGCTGTCGCCTCCAAGAAAATCCCCGCCCCGAACGAGGTTACGGTCCGCACCGCCCTCCTCTCCGTCTCCGACAAGACGGGTGTCGTCGAGCTCGCGCGCGCCCTTCACGAAAAGGGCATCAGGCTCGTTTCGACCGGCGGCACGCACAAGGCACTCTCGGAGGCCGGCCTTCCGGTGAGCGACGTTTCCGAACTGACCGGCTTCCCCGAGGTCATGGACGGCCGCGTCAAGACGCTGCATCCGAGCGTTCACGGCGGCCTGCTGGCGATCCGCGACGATGCCGATCACGTTGCCGCCATGTCGACGCATGGCATCACCGCCATCGATCTCGCGATCATCAATCTCTATCCCTTCGAGGAAGTCCGCGCGCAGGGCGGCGATTACCCGACGACGGTCGAAAACATCGACATCGGCGGCCCGGCCATGATCCGCGCCTCGGCCAAGAACCATGCCTATGTGACGATCGTCACCGACCCGGCCGACTATCCGGTGCTGCTCGAAGAGCTTGCCTCGGGCAAGACGACCTATGCCTTCCGCCAGAAGATGGCCGCCAAGGCCTATGCCCGCACCGCGGCCTACGACGCAGCCATCTCCAACTGGTTTGCCGAAGCGCTCGACACCCCGATGCCGCGTCACCGGGTGATCGGCGGCGTCTTGAAGGAAGAAATGCGCTACGGCGAAAACCCGCATCAGAAGGCCGGATTCTATCTGACGGGCGAGAACCGTCCGGGCGTCGCCACCGCCACCCTGCTTCAGGGCAAGCAGCTTTCCTACAACAACATCAACGACACGGATGCCGCTTTCGAGCTCGTCGGCGAGTTCCTGCCTGAGAAGGCACCGGCGGTCGCGATCATCAAGCATGCCAACCCCTGCGGCGTTGCGACTGCACCGACGCTTGCCGAAGCCTATCGCCGGGCGCTCGCCTGCGATTCCACCTCGGCCTTCGGCGGCATCATTGCGCTCAACCAGGAGCTCGATGCGGAAACGGCCGAAGAGATCGTCAAGCTCTTTACCGAAGTGATCATTGCTCCCTCGGTCAGCGACGCGGCCAAGGCCGTAATCGCCCGCAAGCCGAACCTGCGCCTGCTTGCGACCGGCGGCCTGCCGGATCCGCGCATCCCGGGCCTTGCGGCCAAGACCGTCTCGGGCGGCCTGCTGGTGCAGACGCGCGACAACGGCATGGTCGAGGACCTCGAGCTTAAGGTCGTCACCAAGCGTGCGCCGACGGCCCAGGAACTCGAAGACATGAAGTTCGCCTTCAAGGTGGCCAAGCACGTGAAGTCGAATGCGATCGTCTACGCCAAGGACGGCCAGACGGCCGGCATCGGCGCCGGCCAGATGAGCCGCGTCGATTCCGCCCGCATCGCGGCGATCAAGGCCGAAGAAGCGGCGAAGGCGCTGGGTCTCGCAACGCCGCTCACCAAGGGATCCGCTGTTGCCTCCGAAGCCTTCCTGCCGTTTGCCGATGGTCTGCTCTCGGCGATCGCCGCCGGCGCCACCGCCGTCATCCAGCCAGGGGGCTCGATGCGCGATGAAGAAGTGATTGCCGCTGCCGACGAACATGGTGTCGCCATGGTCTTCACCGGCATGCGCCACTTCCGGCACTGATATCGTTCGGGGCTGGCTCAGGCGCCTGTCCCGGATTAGGCACGGACAGTCAGAAGCCGTCGCGTCCGAAGGATGCGGCGGCTTTTTTGCGGCCGTCGTCTGCCGGATAGGGCGTGCGCAACAGGATCAGCAGGCCGATCACCAGAAAGGCGATGAGCGCCATCATGCCGATCCTCGCCGAGCCCGTGGCAAGGGTGATCGTGGCGACCGATGCGGGGGCGAGGAACGAAGTGGCACGGCCGGACAGCGCATAGAGGCCGAAGTAGCGCCCGGCTTCGTCCAGGCTAACGCTGCGGGCGAGATAGGAGCGCGACGAGGCCTGCACCGGGCCGAAGGCGATGCCGACCAGGAGGCCATAGAGGATATAGGCCTTTTCGGCAGCCGTGCCGAACAGGGCGCCGGAATCCTCCGTTGACAGCGGCATGAGGCCGAAAAGCGTGAAGCCCGGCCCTGTCGAGACGATACCGATCGTCGCCAGGATCAGGCAGATCAGGCTGGCGGTGACGATCCTCTTGGAGCCAAGATGGGCATCGAGCCAGCTTGCGCAGAGGCAGCCGCCGATCGCGACGACGTTGAGGATGATGCCGTATATGCCGAGCTCCAGCGTCCTCCAGCCAAACATGGCGGCGGCGAAGGTGCCGCCGAGAGCCAAGAGCCCGTTGACACCATCCTGGAAGACCATACGCGCGATCAGGAAGCGCAGGATGCCGGACCGCTGCTTCAGTTCGACGAGCGTGCCCTTGAGCTCCCTGAGGCCCGTTGTGGTGGCCTTGCCGAGGGACATGGTCGCCTTGGCCGCATCCGGGGTGAACAGGAACATCGGCAGGATGAAGACGAGGTACCAAATGGCGGAGATCGGTCCGGTGATGCGCGCATCCTCTCCCGTTGCCGGATCGAGACCGAATAGCGGGTCGATGCCGGCCGCCGTCTTTCCGTCTTCGGGACTGCCGGCCAGCAGCGCCACGACGGCGATCAGCACGAGCATGCCGCCGAGGTAACCGAGGCCCCAGGCGATGTTGGAAATGCGCCCCACGTCCTTCTCCGGCACAAGGCGGGGCATCATCGAATCGTTGAAGACGATCGAGAACTCCGCTGCGACCGTCGCCAGGATCATGAAGATCGCGGGATAGAGGATCGGCGAGCCGGGGGCAGCAAACCAGAGCATAGCCAGCGATACGATCTTGATGACCGCGAAGAAGGCGATCCAGGGTTTTCGCGGCCCGGTCGCGTCGGCGATCGAGCCGAGCACGGGAGAGAGGACCGCGATGATGATGCCGGAAACGGTGAGCGTATAGCC
This sequence comes from Ensifer adhaerens, assembly GCF_002007205.1. GTDB lineage: Bacteria > Pseudomonadota > Alphaproteobacteria > Rhizobiales > Rhizobiaceae > Ensifer > Ensifer adhaerens_D. Next base: position 356,845 of record NZ_LAZS01000014.1, on the reverse strand, counting down.
CCACATCGCCTGGCCGAGCGCGTGATCCTCGGTCAGCCTAGAGACGAAATAGGGACCGAAGATGAAGGTGGTGATGACCGTGAAGAAGGGTTGCGCCGCCCAGTCGAACAGCATCCAGCCGGCTATGCCCGCGCGTGACGCGCGCGGTTGGTCCTCAGTCTTTTCGGCCGAAATCTGCAAGGTCCCCTCCCGAAACGACTGCGCCGCGCGTCCCCTCGAACGCGCGGCGCAGCCTATCTTCAATTGAACCGATTCCGAAAGGTCTGGAACCGGATGCGGGCGAAAAATGCCCGCATCTTTTTTCGTCCTGTTACTTCGCCCTTCCGCGCGCGAGGTCGTTGAGCAGCCCCGCAGCAACGGTGATCTTGGCGAGCGTGGTTTCACCCTTCTCGGTCAGGAGCCGCAGCTGGCCGGTCGCCTGGGCGACACGAACGCGTTCGCTTTCTTCCCAGGCGGCAACCGGATTGCGCTCCTTCTTCTGCTCGCGCAGGGCTGCCGCGGTGATATCCCGCCGTGCGGCGGCGATATCGGATACGGCGCGCGACAGAGCCATCGCCTCGAACTGCTCGGTTGCCGGAACGCGATCGGACGCAGCTAGCAACCGGTTGATGCGGAGCGTATCGGTGACGGCGAAGTAACCCTGCGCCGTGCGGCTCAACGTCTCGCCGGTTTCGGAGGCAATCTGCATGATCTCGGGTACCAGCGTCATCAGCGCCAGTTCCGAAATCTCCTCGGCGAGCTTGGCCGGGACGCCACCCTCGACGAAGGCTGCTGTCTTCAGCCGGGCTTCTTCGGCGCTCTCGCCGGAGACTGCGGTGCGCATGGTCGCACGCAGCTTCTGCAGGCCGTCACCGAGGCGCGAAACGGCCTCGGAGACCGAGCCGGTCGCCGCATGGGTGCGCAGCGCCCGCTCGGTGACGAGCGTGAAGATGCGGCCGACCTCCTGGTAGAGGACGTTTTGCAGGCCGCCGCCGATCTTGTTGTCGAGCGCGTCGATCTCGTCATAGATCCGCGGCAGGTCGAAGCCGTCGAGCGCCAGAACCGCGGCCTTGACGACGTCGGCCGACAGGAAGCCGGTGGCATCCGTCAGGGTCGAGACGAAGGCCGGGCCACCGCGATTGATGACCTCGTTGGCGAGGATCGTCGCGATGATTTCGCGGCGCAGGCGGTGACCGTGGATGTCGCCGGCATAGGACTTGCGCATCTTGCCCGGGAAGTAACGCTCGAGCGTTGCCGTGAAGTACGGATCGTCGGGCAGTTCGCTCGCAATCAGCTCATCGAAGAGAACGAGCTTGGAGTAGGAGACGAGCACGCCGATCTCGGCGCGGGTCAAGGGTTTGCCCGCCTGGTAGCGCTCGGTCATCGCCTGGTCGGTCGGCAGAGTCTCGACCTTGCGGTTGAGATGGCCGTCGGCCTCGAGCCGGGTCATGAGCCGGCCAAGCGTCGTGCGGTTGCCGAGGCCCTGCATGGCGGTCAGCGAGATCGCCAGCGATTGCTCGTAGTTGTTGCGCAGCACCAGATGGCCGACTTCCTCGGTCATCGAGGCCAGCAGCGTGTTGCGCTTCGGCCGCGTCAGGCGGCCGTCGCGCATGGCGGACGCAAGCGCGATCTTGATGTTGACCTCGACGTCGGAGGAGTTGACGCCGGCCGAGTTGTCGATGGCATCCGAGTTGCAGCGGCCGCCGTTGAGGCCGAAGCCGATGCGGCCCTTCTGGGTGACGCCGAGGTTGGCGCCTTCACCGATGACGCGGGCGCGAACTTCTTCGGCCGCGACGCGGATGGCGTCGTTGGCGCGGTCGCCCACTTCCGCATCCGTCTCGTTGCTGCCGCGCACATAGGTGCCGATACCGCCGAACCAGAGCAGGTCGACCTGGCTCTTCAGGATCGCATTCATGATCTCGAAGGGCGTCGCCTTCGCCTTGTCGAGGCCGATCGCGGCCATCGCCTCAGGCGTCAGCGTCACCGACTTTTCGGCGCGCGAGATGATCATCGCGCCCGCGGAAAGCGTCTTGCGGTCATAGTCCTGCCAACTCGAGCGCGGCAGGTCGAACATGCGCTTGCGCTCGGCGAAGGAGGCATCGATATCCGGATTCGGGTCGATGATGATGTCGCGGTGGTCAAAGGCCGCAATCAGGCGGATCTTTTCCGAGAGCAGCATGCCGTTGCCGAAGACGTCGCCGGACATGTCGCCGACGCCGGCAACCGTGAAGGGCGTCGTCTGGATGTCGATGTCCATCTCGCGGAAGTGGCGCTTGACGGTCTCCCAGGCGCCGCGGGCGGTGATGCCCATCTTCTTATGGTCATAGCCGGCGGAACCGCCCGAAGCGAACGCGTCGTCGAGCCAGAAGCCCGCTTCCTGCGCCAGGCCGTTGGCCGTGTCGGAGAAGGTCGCAGTGCCCTTGTCGGCGGCAACGACGAAGTAGGGATCGTCGCCGTCGTGGCGCAGCGTGTCGGCCGGCGGCACGACGTCCTGGCCGACGATGTTGTCAGTGACCGACAGCAGCGTGCGAATGAAGGTCTTGTAGGCCTCGGTGCCGGCCTTGAACACTTCGTCGCGGGTGCCGCCCACCGGAAGCAGCTTCGGATAGAAACCGCCCTTGGCGCCCACGGGCACGATAACGGCGTTCTTCACCTGCTGGGCCTTCACGAGGCCGAGCACTTCCGTGCGGTAGTCCTGGGCGCGGTCCGACCAGCGCAGGCCGCCGCGGGCGACCTTGCCGAAGCGCAGGTGCACGCCTTCGACCTCGGTGCCGTAGACGAAGATTTCGCGGAACGGGTGCGGTTCCGGCAGGCCGTCGAGTGCCTTCGGGTCGAGCTTGAAGGCGAGGACCGCGCGCGGCTTGCCGTCGGCGTCATGCTGGAAGTAGTTGGTCCGGAGCGTCGCTTCGATCGCGTTGACGTAGCGGCGGAGAATCCGGTCTTCGTCGAGGCTCGGAACGGCTGACAGCGCGTCCTCGATCGCCGAAAGCAGGGCGTTGCACTTCTTGGCGCGCGGCTTTTCCTCGAGCTTCGGATCCATGCGGGTCACGAAGAGCTTGAAGATATCGGCGGCAATCGCCGGATACTTGTTCAGCGTGTCGGCGATATAGCCTTGAGAATAGGTGATCCCGGCCTGGCGCAGATAGCGGGCATAGGCGCGCAGCACCGTCACTTCGCGGGCATTGAGGCCCGCAAGCAGGATCAGCCGATTGAAGTTGTCGTCCTCGATGGTGCCGTTCCAGGCAGCGAGGAAGGCTTCCTCAAGAGCCTGACCGCTCTTGTCGAGGTTCAGCGCGTGGCCGTCACGGTGGATCAGCTCCATGTCGTGCAACACGACCTTGCGCTGCTCTTCGCCGTGAGCGTTGACGCCGATGTCGTAGGTCTGTTCGCTGATCACCCGGAAGCCGAGGTTTTCGAGCAGCGGCACGCGGCGCGACAGCGACACGGGCTCGCCGGCATGGAAGATCTTGAGTTCCGCCGTATCCGGGCGGGTGACGGCGCGCGGATAGTTGTAGAACGAGATCCGGATCGGATCCGGGCCCTTGCAGGCGGCGATATCCGAGAGGTCTGCATAGGCTTCCGCCGGCGTGAAGAACGACTGGTAGGCGTTGTCGACGTCGAGTTCGATGCCGTCCTTGCGGGCGAGCAGGTCGAACCGGTCGATCCAGCGGGTGACGATGCCGCGAACCGCTTCTTCGAGCTTGGCCTGCGGAATGCGCGGCGTCTTGCCGGCGGAGCGGCCGATGATGAAGTGGACGCGGGCAAGGCCGCCCTCCGGGAAGGCCGGGTAGTAGGCGGAGACGCGGCCGTCATAGACCGTCTTCAGGTAATCGCCGATCTTCTCGCGCACATCCGAATCGTACTGTTCGCGCGGCACGAAGACGATGACCGAGACGAAGCGGTCGAAATGGTCGATGCGCGGCAGCACGCGGATGCGCGGCCGATCGCCGAGCTCGTTGATCTGTTCGCAGAAGGCGGCAAGCAGGCCGACGTCGATCTGGAAGAGATCGTCGCGCGGATAGGATTCCAGCGTGTTGTCCAGCATCTTGCCGGAATGGCTCTGCGGATCGTAGCCGAAGTGATCGACGATCTTCTCGATCTTGTGGCGCAAAAGCGGGATCTCGGCCGCCTGGCGGGTATAGGCCGAGGAGGTGAACAGGCCGACGATGCGCAGTTCGCCGGCGACGTTGCCATCGGCGTCGAAACGCTTGACGCCGATATAGTCCATGTAGGCGCGGCGATGGACGACCGATTTGACGTTGGCCTTGGTGACGATCAGGAAATCCGGGCTTTCGAGGAAGGCGAGAATTTCCGGCGTGGTCAGCACCGCGTCCTTGCCCTGGCGCAGCACGCGCACATCGGGATTGGAGAGCATGCCGAGGCCTCTGCCCTTGCCGCGCTCGACCATCGCCTTTCCGCCCTTGCCGGAATAGGTGTATTCGCGCATGCCGAGGAAGGTGAAGTTGTTGTCGCGCAGCCAGCGGAGGAAGGCGAGCGCCTCGTCGCGGTCGCTCTTCTTGCGCGAGGCGTTATAGGCCTCCAGCTCCTGCATCGCATGATCGAGCAGCGCGGTCATCGCTGGCCAGTCGTGCACGGCCTGGTGCACCTGCTCCAGCACGTCGCGAATGCGGTTGCTGAGCTGTTCGGCCTCGACGGGGGCCAGCTTCGTCAGGTGGATCTGGATATGGCTGACGCGGTGCGACGGATCGCTTTCCTCTTCGGGATCGAAGAGCTTTGCCGGCTTGCCCGGTTCCTTGACCAGGATCGGGTGGATCGCAAGATGAATGTCGCGGTGGGTGCTCGTTATTTCCCCCATGACCGAATCATAGAGGAACGGCATGTTGCGTTCGGTGACCGCGATGATCGACACCTCGGTGCCGCCAGGTGCTACGCCGGCGACGGTTTCGACGGAAACCTGCGGCTTGCCGCCATCCCAGCGGGCGAGTTCCTGATAGGCATGGGCGGCCGTCAGCGCCAGCATGTCCGCCGAATAAAGATCGAGGTCATCGTTGCTGGCCCCACCGAAGAGGATTTCCGGCGCAAGCGCCTCGACGCCCAGTTTGATGGCGGCCGCCTTCGCTGCGTCGATGTGTCTGTCCCGCTTCGGATTGTATTTCACGCCCATGAAGTCTCTCCCATTCATGATAGGCCAAACCCTATCAGAACCATGGCTAATGGCGACCGCTTTTTACGCCGATTTCGGCAAAATCGAGCCCAAAATCGGAGAATTTCACGTGAAAACAGCTTAAATCCATTTAAATCGAAGGTAATTTCGCGAAAATTGCTCGAAAATCGAAGAAAAAGCACGAAAACGCCAGAGGCTTCCACGGAGCCGATCTGCCATCGCCTGTTGACAGGGCAGTGACAGTCGGGTGAACAGAGTTTTAAGATCGTAGGATTGGACTGGTCGATGCCCGAAATGCCTTCCCTGCCCGGCGCCGTCATCGTCATCTCGAGCCATGTCGTGCGCGGCAAGGTCGGCAACCGGGCCGTGGTCTTCGCGCTGGAGACATTGGGGCATCCGGTCTGGGCGCTTCCGACCGTCATACTCCCCTGGCACCCCGGCCATGGGCGCTCGACGCGGGTCGCCATTTCCGACCAGGACTTCGGTTCGGTGATCGATGATCTCATTGCAGCACCCTGGGTTGGCGAGGTGCGTGCGGTGCTTTCCGGCTATCTCGGCTCGACTGGTCAGGCCGAAGGCGTGGCCCGACTGGTGACGGCGCTCAAGGAGCGCAACCCGAAACTGATCTACGCCTGCGATCCCGTGATCGGAGACGCCGGCGGCCTCTATGTTCCGGAAGCCACGGCCTTTGCCATTCGCGACCAGTTGCTGCCACTTGCAAATCTCGCGACGCCGAACCGCTACGAGCTTGCCTGGCTCTCGGGCGCGACGCTGGAAACGAATACGGCGATCCTTGACGCTGCCCTCGGCCTCGGCCCGTCCCGCGTGCTGGTAACGTCTGCCGTGCCGATGATGAGCGGCGGGACCGGTAATCTTTTTCTCTCGGGAAACTACGCATTGCTCGCCGAACATAGGCTGGTCGAAAACCCGCCGAACGGCACGGGCGACCTGTTGGCGGCGGTGTTTCTCGCCCGGATCCTTGAAGGACTTTCAGAGGAACGCGCCTTGCAGATGGCGACGGCGAGCGTATTTGAGATCATCGCGCGGAGCGTCAAGCGCGGCGCGGATGAATTGACCATCGAGCAGGACGCATCGAGCCTATCGACGCCAATGGCGATGGTGCAGATGCGCCGGCTGGTTCATCCGAATCAGATGCGGCGCAAGTGAAGAAGCTGTTCACGGACCGCCACCCCTATGGCATCGTGGATTGAATTTTAGATCGCGATCATTTTCATGACGGAGGCGCAGGTGGGCGAAAGCCGGCCATGCCGCCCTGAAGCACGAGCGGAGCAATCGATGGACAAGCAGCAGCAGCGTTTTCCGGACTATCTTCTGAACGGCTACCACAACTTCATGAACGGTCGCTTCAGCGAGCAGCAGAAACGCTACAAGGCGCTGGCGGAAACCGGTCAAAAGCCGAAGACGATGGTGATTGCCTGTTGCGACTCGCGCGCTGCGCCGGAAACGATCTTCGACAGCGGCCCGGGCGAACTCTTCGTCGTGCGCAACGTTGCCAATCTCATGCCGCCCTACGAGCCGGATGGTCATTACCACTCCACTTCGGCGGCCCTGGAGTTCGCCGTTCAGTCGCTGCGCGTCAGCGATATCGTCGTCATGGGCCATGGCCGCTGTGGCGGTATCAAGGCGGCGCTCGATCCGGATGCCGAGCCCCTGTCGCCGGGCGATTTCATCGGGCGCTGGATGCACCTTCTGAAGCCGGCGGCCGAACAGATCCAGAGCAACGACGTCATGACCCAGGCGGAGCGCCAGCGTGCGCTCGAGCGCGTTTCGATCCGCAACTCGCTTGCCAATCTGCGCACCTTCCCCTGCGTTCAGATTCTTGAGGCCAAGGGCAAGCTGCAGCTGCACGGCGCCTGGTTCGACATCTCGACCGGCGAACTCTGGGTCATGGATCCCACGACCGGCGACTTCTCCCGGCCGGGCATGTAGCCAGCAAAAAGCCCGGTTCCTGAGAACCGGGCTTTATAGTTTGCGAAGTCTCGCGCGTCAGGGAGATGCGCGGATCGTGTTTGGATCAGAGACCGTCGATCTCGGCGCCGATGATGGCGATCGCCTGCTGGTAGACGGATGCGGCGTTCCAGCCCTGGATCGCGCCGAAGTTCGCCTGGCCCTGCTGATAGCCGGCGCCCGGCTGCCAGCCATGGCCGCGCAGGAAGTTGGCGGTGGACGCCAGCGCGTCGGCCTTGGAGCGAACCATGTCGACATGGCCGTTGCCGTCGCCGTCGACGCCGTATTTCAGCACGTTGGCCGGCAGGAACTGGGTCTGGCCGATCTCGCCGTGCGCCGCGCCGCGCGCATCCGGGCTCAGGTCGCCGCGCTGTACGAGCTGCAGGGCCGCATAGAGCTGGTTGGTAAAGTAGTCCGAGCGACGGCAGTCATAAGCGAGCGTCGAAACGGCCGAAAGCGTGTGCTCCTTGCCCATGAAGCCGCCGAAACCGGTCTCCATGCCCCAGATGGCGATCAGCGGGCCGGCCGGCACGCCGAAGCGGCGCTCGATGCTGGCAAAGAGTGCGGCGTTCTGCTGCTTCATCTTCTTGCCGCGGGAAATGATCACCTGGCCGCCGCGCTTCTGCATGAACTGGTCGAGCGACAGCTTGAAGCTCTTCTGGCCGCGGTCGGCGCGGATCGTCGCCTTGTTGTAGGAGACGTTCGACAGCGCCCGGTCGAGGACAGCAGGGCTGATACCGTTGCCGGAGGCCTGTTGCTTGAAGTTCTGCACCCAGGCTTCAAAGCCGCTTCCGTCATTGCCGCATTGGGCGGCCGATGCCACCGCCGGAAAAACTGCAGTCGAAATCAGGGCAACAAGCCCCACTGCTGCGCACTTCGCCCTGTGCATGAAATACCCCGTCATAGCCCGAATCTCGTTGCTCTTAAAAATGCCAGCCTTCGCCGGCCGTGTCACCTACCGCAAGCGGCAGGTAACTTTATCGTGGTTTCACGTGAATCCGGAAACAATCGGCCCTTCGCGAAACAGGAAACCCGCCAGACCCGGAAGAGCCTGGCGGGGGTGAATTGTTCAACTGCCGTTTTCAGGCGGCCTGCTTGCGCGGCTTGATGAGGCCACGGTTGACCAGTAGCTCGGCAATCTGGATCGCGTTCAGAGCGGCACCCTTGCGCAGGTTGTCGGAGACGACCCACAGGTTGAGGCCGTTCTCGACGGTCGCGTCCTCGCGGATGCGGGAGATGTAGGTCGCATCTTCGCCGGCGCATTCGTAAGGGGTGACGTAGCCGCCGTTCTCGTGCTTGTCGACGACCAGGCAGCCCGGCGCCTCGCGCAGGATGTCGCGCGCCTCGTCAGCGGTGATCTCGTTCTCGAACTCGATGTTGACCGATTCCGAGTGGCCGATGAAGACGGGAACGCGCACGGCGGTGCAGGTCACCTTGATCTTCGGGTCGAGCATCTTCTTGGTCTCGGCCAGAACCTTCCACTCTTCCTTGGTGTAGCCGTCTTCCATGAACACGTCGATGTGCGGGATGACGTTGAAGGCGATGCGCTTGGTGAACTTCTTCGATTCGATCGGATCGGCGACGAAGACCGCGCGGGTCTGGTTGAACAGTTCGTCCATGCCGTCCTTGCCGGCGCCGGAAACCGACTGGTAGGTCGAGACGACGACGCGCTTGATCTTGGCGTGGTCGTGCAGCGGCTTCAGGGCGACGACGAGCTGAGCCGTCGAGCAATTCGGGTTGGCGATGATGTTCTTCTTGGTGAACTGCGCGATCGCGTCCGGGTTCACTTCCGGCACGATCAGCGGCACTTCCGCGTCGTAGCGCCAGGCCGAAGAGTTGTCGATGACGACGCAGCCCTGCTGACCGATCTTCGGCGAATACTTGAGCGATACCGCGCCGCCGGCCGACATCAGGCAGATATCGGTGTCGGAGAAATCGTAGTTTTCGAGGTTCTTGACCTTGAGGGTCTTGTCGCCAAAGGAAACTTCCGTGCCCTGGGAGCGGGCGGAAGCAAGGGCGACCACTTCATCCGCGGGAAAGCCGCGTTCGGAAAGGATGTTCAGCATCTCCCGGCCGACATTGCCGGTGGCGCCTGCGACTGCAATCTTGAAACCCATGATCTAAGCTCTCTTTTTTGTCTCTCCTCGTCGGGTGAGGGGGAAACCGCGCGACCTGCCGCGAGGGTTCCTGTCCCCGGCCAAACCGGGGAGAGAGCGGAGGGCCAGAGACGTCAGACGGTTTTCGTCGTCGTTTTGGCCGTTGTTTTGCAAGCGAACGAAAAATCGACATCCTGCCCCGCGGCAAGAGCCGGCAGGATCAAAGCAGCGATGGCTGGACCGATCGGTCGCATGGTGGTGATTTCCTCGTTCGTCGCTGCTCTTACGCGGTTTTGGGGAAGAGTCAAGACATTGCCGCGCGCCGGCACGCTCCCTGTCCTGCCCGCGATCGATCGCCGCATTAGACGAAAGTCATAAGTCGAAAGCATCTCTGCCTGCAGCGGTCCTTTTCTGACATCCTCTTATCAGGCGCACCACGTCCGGCCATTCTCGGGAGGAATGCCGGACCAGCCAATGGGCGCTCCAACAGGCTGTTTTGGAGTGGAGGATAAACAAAATGGCAAATGTCGCGACAGCGGACGACGCAAAAACGCGTCCGATGACCGGCGAGGAGAAGAAGGTCATCTTCGCCTCGTCGCTCGGTACCGTCTTCGAATGGTACGATTTCTATCTCTACGGTTCGCTCGCCGTCTACATCGGCGCGACCTTCTTCAGCTCCTATCCGGAAACGACGCGAAACATCTTCGCGCTTCTGGCCTTTGCCGCGGGCTTCCTGGTTCGACCGTTCGGCGCGCTGGTCTTCGGTCGCCTGGGCGACCTCGTCGGCCGCAAGTACACCTTCCTTGTCACCATCCTGATCATGGGTCTTTCGACCTTCCTGGTCGGCATCCTGCCGGGTGCAGCCTCGATCGGCATCGCTGCGCCGATCCTGCTCATCGTGCTGCGCATGCTGCAGGGCCTGGCGCTCGGCGGTGAATATGGCGGTGCCGCAACCTACGTGGCCGAACACGCGCCGAACGGGCGCCGCGGCTACTTCACCTCATGGATCCAGACGACGGCAACGCTCGGCCTGTTCCTGTCGCTCGTGGTCATCCTGCTCGTGCAGTTCGCGCTCGGCAAGGAAGCCTTTGCCGCCTGGGGCTGGCGCATTCCGTTCCTGCTCTCCTGCGTGCTGCTCGGCATTTCCGTCTGGATCCGCCTGAAGATGAACGAGTCGCCGGCCTTCAAGAAGATGAAGGAAGAGGGCAAGACCTCCAAGGCGCCGCTGTCGGAAGCCTTCGGCCAGTGGAAGAACGCCAAGATCGCGCTTCTGGCCCTGTTCGGCGCCGTCGTCGGCCAGGCGGTCGTCTGGTATTCCGGCCAGTTCTACGCGCTGTTCTTCCTGACCGGCGTGCTCAAGGTGGATGCGCAGTCGGCCAACATCATGGTCGCCGCCTCGCTCATTCTCGGCACGGGCTTCTTCGTGCTCTTCGGCTGGCTCTCCGACAAGATCGGCCGCAAGCCGATCATCATGGCCGGCCTGCTGCTTGCGATGCTGACCTACTTCCCGCTTTTCAAGGCGTTGACGTGGGCCGGCAACCCGGCACTCGCTCAAGCCCAGGCGACCGTTCGCGCAACGGTGACCGCGGCTCCCGGCGACTGCAAGTTCCAGTTCAACCCGACGGGCACGGCGAAGTTCACGACCTCGTGCGACATCGCAACCGCGTTCCTCACCAAGAACTCGGTTCCCTATGACGTCGTGACGACGGCTGCTGCCGGTACGCCGGCGACGGTGAAGGTCGGCGACACCACGATCAACAGCTACGACGCCGTCGCTGCAGGCGATGGTGCCAAGGCTGCCAATGCCGCCTTCGAAAAGCAGACCAACATGGCGCTCCACACTGCCGGCTACCCGCTGGTCCGTGGTGCCGCCAAGGTTCCGGAATCCAAGCTCGACGGCTTCGTTGCCGCCAACCCGGAACTGTCGCTCGACGCGGCCGCTGTCCGCGGTGGCGAAAAGGCCACGGTTCCGGCCGAAAAGCTGATCGCCGACAAGCTGCTGACGAAGGATGAAGTTGGCGCCGCCACGGAAATGGCCGTCTACACGATTGCCGGCGGTGGTACCTACGCGATGGTCGCGGACCCGGCCAACGTCAACTGGACGACGATCATTGCGGTTCTCACCGTGCTCGTCATCTACGTGACGATGGTCTATGGCCCGATCGCAGCCCTGCTGGTCGAACTCTTCCCGACCCGCATCCGCTACACCGGCATGTCGCTGCCCTACCATATCGGCAACGGCTGGTTCGGCGGTCTGCTTCCGGCAACGGCCTTCGCGATGAGCGCGGCCCAGGGCGATATCTACTATGGTCTCTGGTACCCGATCGTCTTTGCCGGCATCACGCTGGTCATCGGCATGCTGTTCCTTCCGGAAACGAAGGATCGCGACATCCACGCGATGGATTAAGCCTTGTGCTCCCGGAGAGATCCGGGAGCACCCCAATCTTCCCCGAGCTATCACGGCTCTCCTGACTCCGGCGCGGCCTTCCGCGCCGGCTTTTTTATTGGGTCGGCTCGCTGCGTCCGGCAAGCGGCCACCCACCCGGGCCGAGACGAAACAGGCGGCCGTATTTGGCGAAGACAAAGGCCATCATCACGGATGTCCATAGGCCGAGCAGCAGGCCGGCGGCGACGTCGCTCGGATAATGGGCGCCGACGATGACGCGAGAAACGCCGATCGTCAGCGCCAGGACCAGAAAGAGCGGCCTCAGCTTCGGCAACAGCATGGCGAAGACGCCGAAGAAGGCGCCGGCCGCGGTCGAGTGACCGGACGGAAAGCTCTCGTAGAGATCACTGGCGGCGAACGGTGTCAGGCTGTAGGCGCCGAGCTCGGCAAAGAGTTCCGGCCGTGCCCGCCCGATCAGCAACTTCAGCATATGCACCAGCGCGCTGGCCGTGCCGATCGTCAAGAGGAAATAGGCGGCGAGATTGCGGGCGGTGCGTGCCTTGTTCTGAAGGGGGCCCTGGCTTGCCGCCCGGCGCAGCACGAAGGCTGCCGCAAGAACGGCGCCGGAGAGATAGATCATCCAGCCAAAGGTGCCGAAATCGGTGATCCGTTCATTGAATTTGACGATGCTGTCCGGCAGGCCCTGCGCGCGCTGCGACAGAAACGGATCGAGCGGGACGAGCGCGAAGACGAGCACGGCTGTCGTCAGCATGATCCATCCGGTGGCCGCGAGTGGTCGGTTCATGTAACTCCCGTTCTGCCGCGCTCACTTGCCAGTCGCGCGGCATCGCTTGTTTTTGCCAGTTGCCGCGCCAAATGGCCCTGGCCGTTCTTCTCCCGATGTGTCGGTTCTTTTGTCAAATTCAAGGCCGTGAAACGCAAAACACCTCCGGATGCGCTCCGGAGGTGTTTGTCTTTGAGGGTGCCTGTCGGCGTCGGCGTGACGCCTTCAGGTGGCGATTGTCGCTTACGCCGACAGCGCCTTGAATTCGGCGAGGATGGCGTCGCCCATTTCGGTGGTGCCGACCTTCCTGGCGCCGTCGGCCATGATGTCGCCGGTGCGGATGCCCTGGTCGAGCACGTTGGCGATCGCCTTCTCCAGGTTGTCGGCTTCCTTGACGAGGTTGAAGGAGTAACGCAGGCACATGGCGAAAGAAGCGATCATGGCGATCGGGTTGGCAATGCCCTTGCCGGCAATATCCGGCGCCGAGCCATGCACCGGCTCGTAGAGCGCCTTGCGCTTGCCGGTGACGCCGTCCGGCGCACCGAGAGAGGCCGAGGGCAGCATGCCGAGCGAACCGGTGAGCATCGCCGCCACGTCCGACAGCATGTCGCCGAACAGGTTGTCGGTGACGATGACGTCGAACTGCTTGGGCTGGCGCACCAGCTGCATGCCGCCGGCGTCGGCCAGCATGTGCTCGAGCTGGACGTCGGCATACTTCGCCTTGTGCGTCTCGGTCACCACCTGGTTCCAGAGCACGCCCGACTTCATGACGTTGCGCTTTTCCATCGAGCAGACGCGGTTCTGACGGGTGCGGGCGAGCTCGAAGGCGACGCCTGAGATGCGCTCGATCTCGTAGGTGTCGTAAACCTGGGTGTCGATGCCGCGCTTCTGGCCGTTGCCGAGATCGATGATCTCCTTCGGTTCACCGAAATAGACGCCACCGGTGAGCTCACGCACAATCAGGATGTCGAGACCTTCCACCAGTTCGGGCTTGAGCGACGAAGCGGCGGCCAGCGCCGGGTAGCAGATCGCCGGGCGCAGGTTGGCGAAAAGTTCGAGATCCTTGCGCAGGCGCAAAAGGCCGGCTTCGGGGCGCACCTCATAGGGCACCGCATCCCACTTCGGACCGCCGACGGCGCCGAACAGCACCGCGTCGGCGGCGAGCGCCTTTGCCATGTCCTCTTCCGAAATCGCCTGGCCATGGGCGTCATAGGCCGAACCGCCGACCAGACCCTCGTCGGTCACGAAGCCGGCAGAAAGCTCGGCGTTCATGTAGGCGATGATCTTGCGGACTTCCGCCATGGCTTCCGGACCGATGCCGTCGCCGGGCAGAAGGAAGAGGTTGCGCACAGTCATGGATAGTCCTTCTCGCGGGGAAAACTCGGCCGCGTTCTAGCGCAACTTCGTATCGAGGGAAATCGGCGAAACGAAAGATTTGTGCGCGGGTCGTGAGCGGAACGTTCCCCACGGAACAGCTGCTCCAGCGAGGGAGTGCCATGTTGTTCCAAAGCCCGCGCACCTGCCCGGCCATCGACCCTTCGAGGAGAAGAACATGTACAATTTCGTCCACGCAGTTGCCGCACATATCCGCGCCACGACCAGGAACTTGACATTTTCCGGCAGGCAGCGCGGCAAGCGGTCACGCGCGTCGTCCTATAGCTGGCTTAGCTTTCCTCTTGACTGAATCGGTGCCTCCGGATCGAATGCGGGCAACACAACCGGGAACCCGCCATGTCCGAGACGCTGCTGATCGGAGCCTTTCTCGCCGCTCTCTCCTATGTCCTTATTCCCGGGCCGGCGTTCCTCGCGCTGCTCGGCATCGGCGCCGGTCAGGGCCGCAAGGCAGGTGCTCTGTTCATGGGCGGGCATCTCGCCGGTGACGTACTCTGGTCGACCCTGGCGCTGGTCGCGATCGTCGGTGCGCGTTCGGTCGGCACGACGATCTTCGATATTCTCGGCCTCTTCTGTGGTGCCTATCTTGGCTGGATCGGCTGGACGGCGCTGCGGGCACGCCCCGCTGGCGAGAATCGCGCGCTCGTGACCGTCGAGCGTCCTTTGAGGCGCGGACTGATCTTCGGGCTCACCAATCCCAAGGGCTATCCGGTGGCGCTCGCAACCTTCACGGCGTTGCTTGCCAGCTCGGCCAATGCCCTTGAATTCGACGCCCTGCCGGCGCTGCTCGGCGTCTCGCTCATCGGCTTCCTCGTTGCCGACCTGATCCTGATCGTCATCATCGGCACGTCCGTGGTGCGTCGCTTCTACCGACGCCACGAACTGGCGATCGTCCGGCTCTCCGGTCTCCTGTTCATCGGCTTTGCCGTTCAGGCGGTCTGGCATGCTGCTCCCGGACTTCTCGGTTTGCGCAAGTCTTGACGCTCTCCCTGTCGGCAACCACCTTCATTTTCGCCGCTTCCTGAGCCATCGGTCAGCGGCGTCCCTCCCCGGCCCCGCGTCGGACCGCATGCGAAAGGATTTCTGATGACCACCAGCACCCCGCTCAATCCCGCGCTCACCTCGTGGACAGGCCACGAGGGCCTCCCGCGGTTCGACCTGGTGAAGGACGAGGATTTTGCCCCGGCATTCGACGCGGCGTTTCGGGAGCATGAGGCGGAGATCGATGCGATTGCCGATAATCCCGCGGCGCCGACCTTCGACAACACCATCGTTGCGCTCGAGATCGCCGGCGACGCACTTTCGCGCGTGTCTTCGATCTTCTGGAACAAGGCCGGCGCCGACACCAACGAGACGATCCAGGCGCTGGAGCGGGAGATCGCGCCGAAGATGTCGCGGCACTATTCGAAAATCGGCATGAATGCGGCGCTGTTCAAGCGCATCGATACGCTGTGGGAAGGACGCCAGGCCCTTGGCCTCGATCTCGAAGCGACGCGGGTGCTCGAACGGCACTGGAAGGGTTTCGTCAAGTCCGGAGCCAAGCTCGCAAAGCCCGAGCAGGAGCGGCTGGCAGCGATCAACGAGAAGCTCGCCGGCCTCGGCGCGAAGTTCGGCCAGAATGTGCTTGCCGATGAGAAGAGCTGGGTTCTGTTCCTCGACAGCGAGGAACAGCTCGCCGGCTTGCCGGACTTCCTGCGCGACGCCATGGCGGCGGTCGCCGAAGACCGCGGCCAGAAGGGAAAATTCGCGGTCACCCTGTCGCGCTCGATCATCGAGCCGTTCCTCACCTTCTCCGACAACCGCGAACTTCGTGAACAGGCGTTCCGTGCCTGGATTGCCCGTGGCGAAAACGGCGGCGAGACCGACAATCGGACACTGATCGCCGAGATGCTGACGCTGCGTGCCGAAAAGGCAAAGCTGCTCGGCTATGAAAACTTCGCGTCGCTGAAGCTCGACGAAACCATGGCCAAGACGCCTGATGCCGTGAACGGCCTTTTGATGCAGGTCTGGGAAAAGGCAGTCGCCCGTGCTCGCGAGGAGGAGGCCGAGCTTGCGCGGCTTGTCGCTGGGGAAGGCCGCAATCACGACGTCATGCCCTGGGATTGGCGCCACTATGCCGAAAAGCTCCGGGCCGAGAAGTTCAGTTTCTCCGAAGGCGAACTCAAGCCCTACCTGCAGCTCGAAAAGATCATCGAGGCCTGCTTCGATGTTGCCAAGCGTCTGTTCGGCATCACCGCGACGGAAAAGAAGGGAATCGCCGCCTATCATCCCGACGTGCGTGTCTTCGAGATCAAGGATGCATCCGGAAAGCTGGTGGCGCTTTTCCTCGGCGACTATTTCGCCAGGCCGTCGAAGCGCTCCGGCGCCTGGATGAGCGCCTTCCAGTCGCAGCACAAGCTCAAGCTGAAGAACGGTACCGAGGGCGAACTGCCGATCATCTACAACGTCTGCAATTTTGCCAAGCCGGCCGAGGGCAAGCCGGCACTGCTGTCGCTCGATGATGCCCGTACGCTCTTCCACGAGTTCGGGCATGCATTGCATGGCATGCTATCCAACGTCACCTATCCTTCGGTATCCGGCACGGGTGTGTCGCGTGACTTCGTCGAATTGCCGTCGCAGCTCTACGAGCATTGGCTGACGGTGCCGGAGATACTCAAGCGCTATGCCGTGCACTACCAGACCGGCGAACCGATGCCTGAGGCGCTGCTCGACAAGGTGCTTGCGGCTCGGACCTTCAATTCCGGTTTTACCACCGTCGAGTTCACCTCCTCCGCCCTGGTCGACATGGCCTACCACACGGCCGAGGTGACGGCGGAGCCGATGGCGCTGGAGGCGAAGAAGCTCGATGAGATCGGCATGCCGAAATCCATCGTCATGCGTCACCGCAGCCCGCATTTCCTGCACGTCTTTTCGGGCGACGGTTACTCGGCCGGCTACTATTCCTATATGTGGTCGGAAGTGCTCGACGCCGATGCCTTCGCCGCCTTCGAAGAAACCGGGAACGCCTTCGATGCGGCCATGGCCGCGCGGCTCAAGGACAACATCTACTCGGTCGGCGGTTCGATCGATCCGGAGGATGCCTACAAGGCCTTCCGTGGCAAGCTGCCGAGCCCTGACGCGATGCTGGCGAAAAAGGGCCTTGCCGCCTGAGCCGCACCAATCCCCGGTCACGCCATCCGGCGTGACCGGTTACTCCAGAGCGCCCGCGCGGTCTCGCAAGCCGCCTCGAAATCGTCGTGATTGCGCAGGCTGAGGAGAGCGGCAGCCGCTGTCGTGATGATAATTGTTTCGGCGCGTTCGTCGCGGGCAGCACCGGTCCAGACCGCCTGCCAGTATTCGCGGCTGCTCAGACCCGTGCGAGGCTCGGTCGGCGGCGCCGTCTTTGCGGCGACGATGAGATCGGAGGCTTCGCCGCCGGCAAGGCGGAAAAGCGGCGTCTGGCGGTAGGGCGTGAACTCGGCGTGGTCCCTCGTGTTGCCGAGGATCGTCAGTTCCTTCGTGCCAAGCAGCATGGCGATGTCGCGGCTGAGCGTGCGGCTCGAGGGATTGGCGACGCCGAGCAGGCTTGTCCGCCCGCCCATCGGATTGATGAGATGGATGGCGGTATTCAACGGCATGCGCATCTCCATCAGTCGATAGAGCCCCAGCAAACGATAGATCTGCGGCGCATACGCCGACAGCGGCAGATAGGCGATGCCTCCCGATCCAAGCGCTGCCTTCGCCGCCGCGATCGACGTGCAGATCGGGATGCCGGCTGTGGAAGCGGCGATCTCAAGCTTGTGTCTGTCCTCGCTGGCCTCGCCGTAGTTCCCATGGAGCACGACGCGATGGCCGGCTTCGGCGACAAGCCGTGCTGAATGCAGGAACCAGGGCGCGGTCTTCAGTTTCGGCGAGAGGTAGCAGGGCCAGTCGAGATCGGCGATGCCGCTTGCCGGTTCGATCGCGCCGACATGCCGGCGCATGGCGCGCACGAAACCGGCCACTTCCACCGCGGTCGGTCCGCGATAATGCAGCACTGTCATCAGCGCGCCGATCTGCACGGGATCGGCCTCGCCGGCAAGCATGATCGCCAGCGCATCCTCGGCCTCGTCTTCGCTCAAAGGGCGGCTGCGGCCGGCGCCGGTGCCGACAGTGGCGATGCAACGGGCAAGCCGCCGCTCGGGTGCGGCATCGTCGCCGATTTCGGCAAGCTTTGCAGCGAATTGCTCCGGTGCCGGCTCGCCTTCGAGCAGGCGGCTCGGACGAACGGCGAGCGGCGGTGCATCGGTGAGCGCCTGCCCTCCCCAGCCTGCGTGGCCCATTTGCCGTGGCGTTGATGGGCCGCCGCCTGCGTGGACGCCAAGCAGCGCTTCGGTCTCTGCGGCAAGAGCGCGCACGCGCAGGCGCAGCGACTCGGCAAGCGGGGTCGGGCGCAAACCATGGCCGGTGCGCAGGAACAAGGGATCGGCATAGTCTTCACGCAATTGGCCGAGCAAGCGGCTCATCGCCGAGGGCTGAAGTCCGACGCTCGCGGCCGCGCGGCTGACGCTGTTTTCGCGCAACAGCGCGTCGAGCGCCACGAGCAGGCGCAGCTTGCTCAGGTCCGTCTGACGTTCGTTCGAGACCGGCTTGCCCGCTGCTTCGCCCGTTCGTTCTTCCGCCATCGTTCCGTCCCGCCTTTCTGTCTCATCCGGCATATTCACGGGCGCTGTTTTGCGCCGTTTCGTAATTGGAACGGTTCTAAAACAGCGCCGTTGACCGCCTCATCCGCCAATAACTAAGTGGAGTTCATTACTCAAGATATATGTGGGGCGAAGATGATGAAGCGGATGGGGCTTGCGAGGGAAACCGATGGTCGGCAGCTAGGTACCGGTCAACCGGGCCGCCGCGGCTCGGCCGGATGGTCACGTCATTTCGTCTGCGCCTGCCTTGCCGGCACGGCGCTGACGATGCCGGCGGAAGCCTTGGCACAGAAGGCCAAGGAAAAGGTGAAGGAGAAGGCGACCGAGCTCGAGCAGATCGTGGTCACGGCGACTGGCTTCGAGCAGAACGCCAAGGAGGCGCCGGCGAGCATTACGGTGATATCGGGCGAAGACCTGCAGAAGCGGTCGTTTCGCGATCTGACCGATGCGCTGCGCGACGCGCAAGGGGTGGCGGTGACCGGTGTTGCCAACGAGCGCGATATCTTCATCCGCGGCCTGCCCGGCTCCTACACACTGATTCTTGTCGACGGAAAGCGCCAGAGCACGCGTGACGCGCGCACCAATGGCAACTCCGGTTTCGAGCAGAGCTTCATTCCGCCGGCCGCCGCCATCGAGCGTATCGAGATCGTCCGTGGGCCGATGTCGTCGCTCTACGGTTCCGATGCCATGGGCGGGGTCATCAACATCATCACCCGCAAGGTTGCCGATACCTGGACCGGCTCGGTCACGACCGACGGCACGATGCAGCAGCACAGCCGCTTCGGTAATTCGGGCCAAATGTCGTTCTACACCAGCGGCCCGATCCTGAAAGATACGCTCGGCGTGCAGATCTGGGGCCGGGGCCTCAAGCGCGGCGAGGACAAGTTTCTTTCCGGCATAACAGGCTCGAAGGAGCACGATTTGACGGCGCGGCTTTCCTACACGCCGAACGAGGATCACGATTTCTTCCTTGAGGGCGGTACGGCGCGGCTGAAGCGCGACGCCAATGTCGGAAACACGATTGCACCGGGGCCGCGCGCCGTCAGCACCTACAATGAAAACGATCGCGATCATTGGTCGTTCTCGCACACCGGACGCTGGGGCCCGACGACCTCGGACTTCTCCATCCTGCAGGAATGGGCGGAGCGTCGGAACTACAATTACAGCCAGGCGGATGGCCGTTTCATCAAGCAGCCGCGCGCACCTCAAGTGCGCAACACCGTCATCGACGGCAAGTTCACCACACCGTTCGAACTCGGCGGCAGCCACACGCTGGTGACCGGCGGGCAATATTTCGAGGCGCGGCTGTCCGACCAGAACCCGGGCCGACGCACGGGGATAAACGAGACCTTCTCGGCGACGCAATGGGCGCTGTTTGCCGAGGACGAGTGGCGCATGGTCGATGACTTCGCGCTGACCACCGGCCTGCGTCTCGATCACCACGAGGAGTATGGCTATCACCTGAGCCCGCGCATCTACGGCGTCTGGAACGCAACCGACATGCTGACGGTGAAGGGCGGCGTTTCCACCGGTTTTCGCGCGCCCGATATCCGCAGTATCGCGCCCGGCTATGCCTATACGACAGGCGGCGGCGGCTGCACCTATGGACCGACCGGCACCTGCGGCGTCATCATCGCGGATCCGAACCTGAAGGCCGAATCGAGCACGAGTTATGAAATCGGCGCCGTCTGGGACAACGGCGACGTCATCCTCGGCGGCACCTATTTCTACACGGATTTCAGGGACAAGATCTCCAACATGCCGGTGATGGACGCCGCCGGCAATCCGGTGCGCTGGAGCGAGGATCCGAACTATCGTCTCTGGTACAACTACAATATCGACGACGCGATCATCCAGGGTGTGGAACTGACGGCGACGTGGAATGCGACCCCGGACCTGACGCTTCGCGCCAGCTACACTTACACTCAGTCTGAACAGCAGACCGGAGACTTCGCCGGCTTCCCCCTGGCGCGCACGCCGGAGCACATGGCGAACCTGAGGGCCGACTGGTACACACCGGTGGAAGGGCTCGAAGCCTGGGCCTCGGTCAACTACCACGGCGAGGAGATCGCCGCCGGCCCGCGCATCGGCACCAACGGCAAGCCGGTGACCATCAACGGCAAGCAGGGCCGCAAGTACGACGCCTATACGACCGTCGATATCGGCACGAAATACGATGTCGGCGAGGGGCTGACGCTGAATGCTGCCGTCTACAATCTCTTCGACAAGGAAGTCGAGCAGACCGACTTCAACGCGGTCGGGGAAGGTCGCCGCTTCTGGTTGAGCCTGACGGCGACATTCTGACCGACGGATCTGCCGCTAACCGCTTCGGATCAAAATATGGACGGCGCCTCTTGGGCGCCGTTCGCTTATCTCAGGTCCCCTGCTCCACACCGAAGGTCGATAACAGGCTTTTCATTCGCTCGGTCGCCAGTTCCGGCCGGTCGAGCACATTGGCGCGGTCGGCGAGGCGGAAGATGTCGGAGTAATGCAGCACGCCGCGGGCGGACTGCATGCCCGCGGGCATTGTGAAGTGGCGCTGGTGGCCGTTCAACCAGGCGAGGAAGACGACGCCGGCCTTGTAGTACTGCGTCGGTGCCTCGAAGATCTTGCGCGACAAGGGGACTGTCGGCTCGATGACGCCGCGGAAGGTGGAAAGATCAGCCTTGGCGAGCGCTGCCAGCGCCTTGGAGGCCGAGGGTGCCACCGCATCGAAGATGCCGAGCAGGGCGTGGCTGTATTTCGTGCCGTCGCCTTCGATCAGTTCCGCATAGTTGAAGTCGTCGCCGGTAAAGCAGAACACGCCTTCGGGCAGGCGATTGCGCAGCGCGACTTCCTTGGCATTGTCGAGCAGCGAGATTTTGATGCCTTCGACCTTGTCGCGGTTGGCTTCGATGATCGAGAGCACGGTGTCGAGCGCCTGCTCGAAATTCTCCGACCCCCAATACCCCCGAAGCTGCGGGTCGAACATGTCGCCGAGCCAGTGCAGCACGACTTTTTGCCTGACCTGGCCGAGGATGCGCCCATAGACAAGGCGATAGTCGTCGGCGGAACGGGCGACGCGGGCAAGGGCCCGGCTCGCCATCATGATCGCCCTGCCCCCCTCGCCTTCGACGAAGCCCACCTGCTCCTCGTAGGCGGCGATCACGTCGTTCAGCGACCGCGTATCGGCCGGCGCCAGATGGTCGGTGCCGGCGCCGCAGGCAAAATCGGCGCCCGGCACTTGCCGCGCATCCTTGAGCGATCGGCGGATCAGCTCCTGCGCACCCGGCCAGGCAAGGCCCATGCCGCGCTGTGCCGTATCCATCGCTTCGGCGATCTTGAAGCCGAGACTCCAGAGATGACGGCGAAACGCCATCGTCGCCTCCCAGTCGATCGCCGGGTTTCCCCAGGGATCGAGATCGCGAAGCGGATCGGAGACCACATGGGCGGCCGCATAGGCGATGCGGTTGAAGGTCGGCGGCGTCCTGGGCCGTTCGATCGGTGTTCCGGTCAGACGATACTGTTCAAGCGAGCCGTCTTGGCGCGGCAGCGTCAGGCTTGTCATGGGGGTCGGTCTCCTCCGCGGACGTTTGTCTTGGAATACTTTGGATCGTTCCAAATGGCAAGCGGCAATGTTTTTCGGGAGAGGCGACGCTTCTGCAGGAGGGCAGGATCTCTATATATAATTGTTGTATTTCAGCAAGTTGATCAGGATATCGCGCAGATCACGCTCCCGCTTGAATACCGGGCGCTTGCACTCAGCGCCGGCTGGAGATGAAAAAAGTGATCAGCGATCTCTTGACGAAATTGGAACGTTCCAATTATGAAAGAGAAAAATGACGAAGAGAATTCGGGAGGATGCTGTGGTCAAGGAACGGGTAACGGTCATCGACATTGCGCGCGCCGCCGGCGTCTCGAAGTCGACCGTGTCGCTCGTTCTCCAAAGCAGCTCGCTCGTCAACGAGGCGACGCGCGCCAAGGTGAACGCCGCCATCCGCGATCTCGGCTATGTCTATAACCGCGGTGCCGCCAACCTTCGCCAGTCGAAGTCCAAGATCATCGGCATCGTCGTCAATGATCTCACCAACAGCTTCTTTGCCGAGCTCGCAGTCGGCGTCGATGCGGTCGTGCAGTCGGCAGGCTTCGTGCAGTTTCTCGCCAATACCGGTGAGAAGATCGAGCGTCAGCGCGAAGTGGTGGCGTCGATGCGCGAGCACGGCGTTTCCGGTCTGATCGTCTCTCCGGCGCGCGGCACGGAAGCGGCCGATCTTGCGCCGCTGGTCGAAAGCGGAATTCCTGTCGTGCTGGTCGTCCGCGATATCGCCGGCGCCCAGGTTTCGTCGCTGACATCCGACAACCATGCCGGCGCCATGGCCGCCGTCCGGCATCTGATCGAGCGAGGGCACCAGCGCATCGCCTTCCTTGGCGGTTTTCCCGATACCGCCGTCTTCGAGGCGCGCATGCGCGGCTACCGTGGTGCCCTCGTCGAGGCCGGCATGCCGGTGTCGGAAGCGCTGATCATCGGTTCGGCACCGTCGCGCGCCGGCGGCGTGACGGCGGTGGAGCAGGCGATGATGCTCGCCGATCGGCCGACCGCAGCACTCTGCTTCAATGATGCGGTCGCCTTCGGCGTCTGCGATGGTCTCCGGGCCCGGCGGCTGGAGCCAGGCGCCGATTTTGCCGTCATCGGCTTCGACGACGTGATCGAGGCGAAGACGGCGGTGCCGGCGCTGACGACGGTGTCCGTCGATCCGCAAGGCATGGGCCAACGGGCCGCCGAACTGCTCTTGAAGCAGATCAAGGCCGGCAAGGCGGAGCCGGAAGCGATCGTCAGCTCGGTCCGTCTCGTCGTTCGCCAGAGTTGCGGCGCTCAGGTGGAAAGAAAAAGGGAGGCACTGGCATGACGCGATGGGGTCTGATCGGCGCAAGCACGATTGCGCGTGAATGGGTGATCGGCGCGATCCGCGCCGCCGGTGGGGACGTCGTCTCCGTCATGAGCACCAATGCCGAGCGCGGTGCTGCCTATGCCGAAGAGAACGGCATTCCGAAATCCGTGACGTCGGTCGCGGAACTGGTCGGCGATCCCGATGTCGAGGCGGTCTATATCTCGACCACCAACGAACTCCATCGCGAGCAGACGCTGGCGGCGATCGCGGCCGGCAAGCACGTGCTCTGCGAAAAGCCTCTGGCGATGAACCTCAATGATGGCTGCGAAATGGTGCTGAAGGCGTGTGAGGCCGGCGTCGTGCTCGCCACCAACCATCATCTGCGCAATGCCGCCAGCCACCGTGCCATGCGCGAGGCGATCGCCGAAGGCAAGATCGGCCGACCGATCGCCGCGCGCGTCTTCCATGCCGTCTATCTACCGCCGCATCTGCAGGGCTGGCGGCTGGAACGACCGGATGCCGGTGGCGGCGTCATCCTCGACATCACCGTGCATGATGCCGATACGCTGCGCTTCGTGCTCAACGACGATCCGATGGAAGCCGTCGCAATCAGCCACAGCGCCGGCATGGGCAAGGAAGGGCTGGAGGACGGCGTCATGGGGGTCATTCACTTCCGCTCCGGCGTAATCGCGCAGTTCCACGATGCCTTCACCACCAAATTCGCCGAGACCGGCCTTGAAGTGCATGGCACCGAAGGCTCGCTGATCGGCCGCAACGTCATGACCCAGAAGCCGACCGGCACGGTGACACTGCGCAATGCCGATGGTGAGACCGAGCTGACGCTCGACCATCGCAATCTCTACGAAACCGCTCTTTCCGCCTTCCACGCCGCCGTCCGAGGCGAGGGCCGTCCTTCGGCGACCGGCGAGGATGGCGTCTGGTCGCTGGCCACCGGGCTTGCCGTCGTCAAGGCGGCGGCCACCGGCCAGGCGGTAGCGATCGAAACGGGACTTTGAACTCATGTCGATGAACAAGCATATCTCGCCGGCCGAAGCGGCTGCCCTGATCCCGGATGGCGCGGTGGTTTCGGTCTCGTCATCCAGCGGGCTCGGCTGCCCGGATCTGATGCTGAAGGCGATCGGAGAACGCTTCGAGACGACCGGCCATCCGCGCGATCTCACGACGTTGCACCCGATCGCCGCAGGCGACATGAGCGGCATCAAGGGCGTCGACTACATCGCCAGGAAGGGCCTCTTGAAGAAAATCATCGGCGGCTCCTATCCCTCCGGCCCGTCGAGCGCGGAACCGCCGCTGATCTGGCAGATGATCGGTGCCAACGAAGTAGCTGCCTACAACGTCCCCTCCGGCATCCTCTTCGACATGCACCGCGAGGCGGCGGCCAAGCGGCCGGGCGTGATGACCAAGGTCGGTCTCGACACCTTCGTCGACCCGTCGCGCGAAGGCTGCGCGATGAACGCTTTGGCTGCGGCAGAGCCGGTCGTGAAGAAGGTTTCGTTCGAGGGCGAAGACTGGCTCTATTTCAAGGCAATCACGCCTGAGGTGGCGATCATCCGCGCGACGACGGCGGACGAGCGTGGCAACCTCACCTATGAACACGAGGGCGCCTATCTCGGCGGTCTCGATCAGGCGCTCGCCGCCCGCAACAATGGCGGCATCGTCATTGCCCAGGTCAAGCGCATCACCAAGGAAGGCTCGCTGAAGCCCCACGACGTGCGGGTGCCCGGTGTGCTGGTCGACTATGTCATCGTCGATCCCGACCAGAAGCAGACGACCCAGACGCTCTACGATCCCGCCATCTCGGGCGAGATCTTCCGGCCGCTGGACAGTTTCCGCGTGCCGGAATTCAACATCCAGAAGGTGATTGCCCGCCGCGTGGCGCAGGAGCTTCAGGCCGGCAGCGCCGTCAATCTCGGTTTCGGCATTTCGGCCAACGTCCCGCGCATCCTACTTGAAGAAGGCCTGCACGGCGCAGTTACATGGGTGATCGAGCAGGGCGCTGTCGGCGGCGTACCGCTCCTGGACTTTGCCTTCGGCTGCGCCTCCAATGCCGATGCCTTCATGCCGTCACCCTATCAGTTCACCTATTTCCAGGGCGCCGGCTTCGATGCCTCGCTGCTCTCGTTCCTCGAGATCGACCGCCACGGCTCGGTCAACGTCTCGAAACTCTCCTTCCGTCCGCATGTGACGGCCGGTGCCGGCGGCTTCGTCGACATTACCGCGCGGGCCAAGAAGATCGTCTTCTCCGGCATGTTCAATGCCGGTGCCAAGCTTTCGATCGCCGACGGCAAGCTGGTGATCGAGAAGGAAGGCAAGCTGAAGAAGCTGGTCAACGAGGTCGAGCACGTCACCTTCTCCGGCCGTCGCGGCATCGAGCAGGGCCAGGACATCACCTATGTGACCGAGCGCTGCGTGATGAAGCTGACGCCTCAGGGCGTGATGCTCACCGAGATCGCGCCGGGCGTCGATCTGCAGGCCCATATCCTCGATCAATCCGAGTTTCCGTTGCTCGTTTCCGACAGACTGAAGACCATGGATGCCGCGCTGTTCCAAGAAGCGTTGATCGGGCTCGAGCTGCCGAAGAAGCCGGCGCGCCGGCTTCAAGGAGGCGACCGTGGCTGAGGGGCGTATTCGCATCGACGTCGATGGACCGATCGCGACCATGACGGTTGCCCGTCCTGAGAAGCTCAACGCCTTCGACATCGACATGCTGAAGGCGCTGGCGTCCGCCTGCGATACGGTCGAGGCCGACCGCAATATCCGCGTCGTCATCCTGACCGGCGAAGGCAAGGCTTTCTCCGCCGGCGGCGACATCAAGGCCTGGGGCGGAATGGATGCGCCTGCCTTCGGGCATGACTGGGTGCGTTTCGGCCATCGGGTGTTCGAGCGGCTGGCGACGCTGCGCATGCCCGTCATTGCAGCGCTCAACGGTCATGCGCTCGGCGGCGGGCTGGAGCTAGCGGCCGCCGCAGATATCCGCCTGGCCGAGGCCCATACCAAGATCGGCCTGCCGGAGACGAGCCTCGGCATGGTGCCCGGTTGGTCTGGCACGCAGCGGCTGGTTTCCCGCTTCGGTGCGCAGATCGTCCGGCGCATGGTGCTCGGCGGCGAGATGTTCACCGCCGAGGCTGCTTTGCGTGAGGGCCTGGTCGATGCCGTTGTTGAGACCGGAACGGTGTTTGTCGCTGCCCGCGACTATGCGGCGCGCGTTGCCAAGCGCGGCCCTGCGGCGCTCGAGATTTCGAAACTGATGCTTGCTTCGGCGAATGGCGAGGACAACGGCGCGGCAGTCGAAGCGCTCGGTTCGATCCTCGTCGCCAAGACCGGCGACCTCAAGGAAGGCGTCGCCGCGTTCTCGCAGAAGCGTGAAGCCCAATTCAAGGGAGAATGGTAATGACCGTGCTCGTGAAACCCAAGCCGATCGAAGGCCACAAGGTCCGCGCCTTTCAGATGCTGATCGACGGCAAATGGGTCGACAGCGCCGAAGGGCGCACGATCGAGCGTGTGGCGCCGGGCCATGGCGTCGTCGTCAGCCGCTATCAGGCCGGCACCAAGGCCGACGCCGAAAAGGCGATTGCCGCCGCCCGCCGCGCCTTCGACGAGGGTTCCTGGCCGCGCATGACCGCGTCGCAGCGTTCGCTGGTGCTGCTCCGCGCCGCCGACATCATCGCCGAGCGCGCCGACGAACTGGCCTATCTCGATGCGATCGAATCCGGCAAGCCGATCAGCCAGGCCAAGGGCGAACTCGGCGGTGCCGCCGATATCTGGCGGTACGCCGCGGCACTGGCGCGTGACCTGCACGGCGAAAGCTACAACACGCTCGGCGACGGCACGCTCGGCGTCGTGCTGCGCGAGGCGATCGGCGTCGTCTCGATCATCACGCCCTGGAATTTCCCGTTCCTGATCGTCAGCCAGAAGCTGCCCTTCGCGCTCGCCGCCGGCTGCACCACGGTCGTCAAGCCGTCGGAACTGACATCGGCTTCCACCCTGCTGCTTGGTGAAATTCTTGAAGCGGCCGGCGTTCCCGCAGGGGTCGTCAACATCATAACCGGCACCGGGCCGGAAGTCGGCGCGCCGATGACCACGCATCCGGATGTCGACATGGTGTCCTTCACCGGCTCGACCGGCGTCGGCCGCCTGACCATGGCAAACGCGGCGCAGACCCTGAAGAAGGTTTCGCTGGAACTTGGCGGCAAGAACCCGCAGATCGTCTTCCCCGACGCCAATCTCGACGAATTCATCGATGCCGCTGTCTTCGGCGCCTATTTCAATGCCGGCGAATGCTGCAATGCCGGCTCGCGGCTGATCCTGCACCGCGACATCGCCGACGAGGTCACGCGCCGCATCGCCGAACTCTCGGCCAAGGTGAAGGTCGGCGATCCGCTCGATCCGGAAACCCAGGTCGGCGCGATCATCACGCCGCAGCACCTGGAAAAGATTGCCGGCTATGTTTCTGCCGCCTCCAGGGATGGCGCGGCGGTCGCCCATGGCGGCACGGCGCTCGATCTCGGCATGGGCCAGTTCATGGCGCCGACCATTCTTTCCTCGGTGCGACCGGACATGGCGGTGGCGCGTGAGGAAGTGTTCGGCCCGGTTCTTTCGGTTCTGACGTTCGAGACGACGGAAGAGGCGATCCGCATCGCCAATGCGATCGACTACGGACTTTCGGCCGGCGTCTGGAGCCGCGGCTTCGATACCTGCCTGACGATCGGCCGCCGTGTGCGCGCCGGCACGATCTGGATGAACACCTTCATGGACGGCGCGCCGGAGCTGCCCTTCGGCGGCTACCGCCAGTCCGGCCTCGGCCGCGAGCTCGGCCGGCATTCGGTCGAGGACTACACCGAGACCAAGACGCTCAACATGCATATGGGGCCGCGCACCGGCTGGTGGATGCCGCGCTAAGGCTGGATCGAAGGAGGAAAGGACATGCGGACGAAGGGGGGAACATTGGGGCAGGAGGCAGCACCGTACGGTGCCGCCTTGCCGCTGCGTTCCGCCTGCTCAGCCGGGCGTGCCGAAACTCGATGGAATCTGCGGACAGAGCAGCAGTTGCAGCTTGCTGACGTCGCTTTCGCCGCCGATCTTCTGCAGCAGCACCCGGCCCATGTCCTCGCCGGTCGCCGTCAGGTCCTCGTAGATGGTCTCGACCTGCGGCTGGATGGCACTCAGGAGATGCGAGGTCTGCTTGGCGATGATGTCGTATTCTCGGCCGAGCGTCAGCCCGCAATCGCTCATGCCGGTGATGGTCGCGAGCGCGCAGACCTCGCCGCCGCACATGAAACTGTCCGGCGGATCGGGCTCGGCGTAGCGCTGGCGGACCCTGTCGCGGATGGCGCCGGCCGGACTGTCGAGATCGATGCCGGAGAGGATTTCGTAGGCGCAGCCGGCTTCGCGCACCGCGGTCATGAAGCCGTGCTGGAGATGGCCGGCGAAGGTAAAGCCTGCGGGACCGCTGATCAGCGCCGGCTTGCGCCTGCCCTTGGCGATCAGGCGCTTCGTCGCCTGGTAGGAAAAGGTGAAGTTGTCGTAATCGACATAGGCGTGCGGGGTCGAAAGCTCCGTTCGCCCATGGGTGACGAAGGGAAAGCCGAGATCGGAAAGCAGCCGGACGCGCGGATCGAGCGGCTCCGTGCGCGAGAAGATCAGGCCGTCAGCCATGCCGTTGCGGGTGATGTAGTTGACCGCCTCGACATTGGTCGAGTTCAAGAAGTTCGGCATGACGATCAGGTGGTAGGCGGTGCCCTGCAGCGCCTTGGCGATGCCGCTCATGATCGACGTGCCGTAGCCGAGGATTTCCTCGTGCGGGTCGAGCAGCACGCCGATGACGTTTGTGCGGCCGGTTTTCAGGCGCTGGGCGGCGCGGTCGGGCGAGTAGCCGATCTCATCGGCGACCTCGCGCACCCGTTTGCGCGTCTCGATGGAGATTTGCGGCGCCTCGGAGAGCGCGCGCGAGACGGTGGTGACCGCAAGGCCGGTGATTTCCGCGATCGTGCGAAGGGTCGGCTTGCCGCGTTTGGCGGTGACACCGCTGTCTTCGGGGTGGGCGGGCTTGGAGGGATCGGCCAATGCTAGTTATCCTGAGAGCGGGCAAGAGCGGGTTTTGTAACGTGGCCGGAACGCTTAAGCAATCGAATCATGCAAACGTTTTAAATCTCGCATCGCGGCATAGTTTGCTGCGCTGCAATAGCTAATGTGTGCTATATAATTCAGTAAATTCAAACGGTTCCGAAGGTGCTAAAATACAAAATGGCGGAATGCTTGACTTGCTGAATTTATAACGTTTTAAATGGCCAGCCGCTGGCTGAAGCGGCGCGAATTCCGGGGTGGAGGAGGTTCCGCCTCGTTAACTTGCAAACGGGAGGAAAACGATGCGCAAGTTGATGACGACGACGGCCGTTGTGGCGCTGATGATGGCGGCCACCGCCGTGCGGGCAGCAGAGAATGTGGAAGTTCTGCACTGGTGGACATCCGGTGGCGAAGCCGCCGCACTCGACGTTCTGAAGAAGGATCTGGAAAGCAAGGGTATTTCCTGGACCGACATGCCGGTTGCCGGTGGTGGCGGTACGGAAGCCATGACCGTTCTGCGCGCGCGCGTGACCGCGGGCAACGCCCCGACCGCGGTACAGATGCTCGGCTTCGACATTCTCGACTGGGCCAAGGAAGGCGCGCTCGGCAACCTCGACGAGACCGCTGCCAAGGAAGGTTGGGACAAGGTGGTCCCGACCGCCCTGCAGCAGTTCTCGAAGTATGACGGTCACTGGATTGCAGCGCCGGTCAACGTGCATTCGACCAACTGGGTCTGGATCAACAAGGCCGCACTCGACAAGGCTGGCGGCAAGGAGCCGACCAACTGGGACGAGCTGATCGCGTTGCTCGACAACTTCAAGGCTCAGGGGATCACCCCGGTCGCCCATGGCGGCCAGCCCTGGCAGGATGCGACGATCTTCGACGCCGTCGTGCTTTCGCTCGGCACCGACTTCTACAAGCAGGCCTTCATCGACCTCGACCCGGCAGCGCTCGGCGGCGACAAGATGAAAGAGGCCTTCGATCGCATGACGAAGCTGCGTTCCTATGTCGACGACAACTTCTCGGGCCGTGACTGGAACCTCGCTTCCGCCATGGTCATCGAGAACAAGGCCGGCCTGCAGTTCATGGGCGACTGGGCGAAGGGCGAATTCCTGAAGGCCAAGAAGGTGCCGGGCACCGACTTCGTCTGCATGCGCTTCCCGGGCACGCAAGGTTCTGTCACCTTCAACTCCGACCAGTTCGCGATGTTCAAGGTTGCCGACGACAAGGTTCCGGCCCAGCTCGCCATGGCGTCGGCCATCGAAAGCCCGACCTTCCAGTCGGCGTTCAACGTCGTCAAGGGTTCGGTTCCGGCCCGCACCGACGTTCCGGACACAGCCTTCGACGATTGCGGCAAGAAGGGCATCAAGGACCTCGCCGAAGCCAACAGCAGCGGCAAGCTCTTCGGTTCGATGGCCCACGGCCATGCCAACCCGGCTGCCGTCAAGAACGCGATCTACGACGTCGTGACGCGTGAGTTCAACGGCGAACTGACGTCCGAACAGGCCGTCAAGGAACTGGTCACTGCGGTCGAGGCCGCGAAGTAACGGGCTCGTTCCGGGGCGCAGAGGCGCGCCCCGGACACCCATTCCGACATGCAAGCGTCGTCGTACCGCCGTGGCCAATAGGACGCGGGGAAGGGCGCTTCGATACCCAGAACCTCGCGCGGATGCCGATATCAGGGACTTCCCGACGGCCGCGCCAGAAGTGGTGAACGTTCATGGATAGCCGCAGTCGCCTGCAGGACCTGATACCGAAGCTGGTGCTTGCCCCGAGCTTCCTTATCGTCCTGATCTTTGTCTATGGTTTCATTGCCTATACCGGCTTTCTGTCGGTGACGGACAGCAAGATGCTGCCGTCCTACAATTTCGTCGGTTTCAGCAACTATGTGAAGCTGTGGGCGCTGCCGCATTGGTGGCGGGCGGTGAGCAACCTGGCGATCTTCGCAGCGCTCTACATCGCCATCTGCTCGGTGCTTGGCCTCGGGCTTGCGATCCTGCTCGACCAGAAGATCCGCGCCGAAGGCTTCCTGCGGCCGATCTATCTCTATCCGATGGCGCTTTCCTTCATCGTCACCGGCACGGCCTGGAAGTGGTTTCTCGATCCCGGTATCGGGCTTGAGAACACCATGCATCTCTGGGGCTGGGAGAGCTTCTCCTTCAACTGGATCAAGGACCGCAACTACGCGATCTACTGCGTCGTCATCGCGGCCGTCTGGCAATCGACCGGCTTCATCATGGCGATGTTCCTCGCGGGCCTTCGCGGGGTCGACAACGAGATCATCAAGGCAGCACAGATCGACGGCGCCAAGACGTCGACGATCTATCGCCGGATCATCATTCCTTTAATGCGGCCAGTGTTCCTCTCGGCCTTCGTCGTGCTCGCGCATCTCGCCATCAAGGCCTACGACCTGATCATCGCCTTGACGGGAGGCGGTCCGGGCCAGGCGACCGAACTGCCGGCGACCTTCATGTATTCCTACACGTTTACCCGCAACCAGATGGGCATCGGCGCGTCTTCGGCGATCATCATGCTGGTGATGATCTTCTCGATCATCGTTCCGTATCTCTATTCCGAAATCCGGGGAGCAAAACGCTGATGAGCGCTCCGAGCCCAGACAACATCATCTCGCACAACCGCCTCACCCGTGCGTTGATCTATACCGCGCTGATCCTCTTCGCGCTCTATTCGCTGCTGCCGCTCTACGTCATGCTTGTGAACTCGGTGAAGCCGCTCGACGAGATCCGCCAGGGCGGCATGCTCAACCTGCCGCAAACCTTTACGATCGAGCCCTGGCTGCAGGCCTGGTCGACGGCGCAGATCGGCGTGCAACCGACCGGCCTGAAACCCTTCTTCATCAACTCGATCCTGATGGTCGTGCCGGCCGTGGCGATCTCGACGATCATCGGCGCGCTCAATGGCTACGTGTTGACGAAGTGGCGCTTCCCGGGTGCCAACATCTTCTTCGGCATGCTGCTTCTGTCCTGCTTCATCCCGTTCCAGATCGTGCTGATCCCGATGGCGCGCATCCTTGGCATCCTCGGGCTTGCCGGTTCGATCTGGGGCCTGATCTTCGTCCATGTGATCTACGGCATCGGCTTCACGACGCTCTACTTCCGCAACTACTATGAAGCGTTCCCGACCGAGCTGGTGCGCGCGGCGCAGATCGACGGCGCGAGTTTCTTCCAGATCTTCTGGCGCATCCTGTTGCCGTCGTCCGGTCCGATCATCGTCGTATCGGTCATCTGGCAGTTCACCAACATCTGGAACGACTTCCTGTTCGGCGCGTCCTTCTCGGGCCCCTATTCGACGCCGATGACGGTCGCGCTCAACAACCTCGTTTCGTCCTCGACCGGGGTCAAGGAATACAACGTTCACTTCGCGGGCGCGATCCTCGCCGCCCTGCCAACGCTCATCGTCTACATCGTGTCCGGCCGCTACTTCGTTCGCGGCCTGATGTCGGGCGCCGTGAAAGGATAAGCTCATGTCTTTCTTGAAAATCAGCAACCTGCGCAAATCCTATGGCTCGCTCGAGATCCTCAAGGACATCAACCTGGAGATCGAAAAGGGCGGCTTCCTCGTGCTCGTCGGCCCGTCCGGTTGCGGCAAGTCGACGTTGCTCAACACCATCGCCGGGCTTGAGCCGATCACCTCGGGCGAGATCGCCATCAACGGCCGCTCGGTCGCGGACCTGCATCCGTCGAAGCGCGACATCGCCATGGTGTTCCAGTCCTACGCGCTCTATCCGAACATGACGGTCGCCGGAAACATCGCCTTCGGCATGGAGATCCGCGGCGTTCCGAAGGACGAGCGCGAGAAGGCGATCAAGCAGGTGGCGGACATGCTGCAGATCGGCCATCTGCTCGACCGCAAGCCGAGCCAGCTCTCGGGCGGCCAGCGCCAGCGCGTCGCCATGGGCCGCGCACTGGTGCGCAACCCGCAGGTCTTCCTGTTCGACGAGCCGCTCTCCAACCTTGATGCCAAGCTGCGCGTCGACATGCGCACCGAAATCAAGCGGCTGCACAACCGCATGAAGACGACGATCGTCTACGTCACCCACGACCAGATCGAGGCGATGACGCTCGCGACCAAGATCGCCGTTTTGAAGGACGGCGTGCTGCAGCAGTTCGGCACGCCGGCCGAGATCTACAACAACCCGGCCAACATGTTCGTCGCCGACTTCATGGGCTCGCCGGCGATGAACCTTCTGACCGCGCGCATCGAAAAGAGCGGCTCCGACATCGCCGTCTCACTGGCGCGTCCGAATTCCGAGCCGCTGAAGCTTGCGGTACCGCAGGCCAATGGCGCGCTCTCGGCCTATGCCGGCAAGGATGTCGTCTTCGGCATCCGTCCGGAAGCGCTGACCGACCCCGACGGCGCCGACCGCAATGCCAAGATGGTCGCCGAGGGCGAATGCCTGATCGAAGTGGTCGAACCTGCCGGTTCCGACACCTTTGCTGTAACCCGTCTCGGCGGCAAGGAGATCGTTGCCCGGCTCAGGGCCGACGCCCGCATTGCGGCCGGCCAGACCTCGCGGCTTGCGTTCAATCTCGACAAGGCGGTGTTCTTCGACCCGCAGAGCCAGCAGCGGATCGCGTAACGAACAATGCAGGAGCAGCCGGACATCGTCATCATCGGGTCGGGGATCGGCGGCTCCACCGTTGCTGCGGGGCTTGCCGGCTCAGGCGCCCGCATCACCATCCTCGAGCGTGGCGAGCGCCTGCCCGACACGCCGGAGGCGCGCAGCTACAGTTCCATCTTCGTCAAGGGCCATTTCCGGCCGAGGGAGATGTGGCGCGAGCCTGATGGTACCGAGTTCAATCCGGGAAACTTCTACTTCGTCGGTGGCAACTCCAAGCTCTTCGGTGCGGTGTTGCTGCGCTACCGGGCCGAGGATTTCACCGAGATGCAGCATCTCGGCGGCATTTCGCCGGCCTGGCCCTTCGCTTACGAGGAGTTGGAGCCGTGGTACGGCAAGGCCGAGCAACTGTTCGAGGTACGCGGTGAACTGGGCGACGACCCGACGGAGCCGTTCCACAGTTCGTCCTACCCTCTTGGCCCGGTGCCGGACGAGCCGGCCATCGCCCGTGCCCGCGCCGAACTGAAAGCACAGGGGCTGCATCCGGCAACCTTGCCACTCGGCGTCGATATCGACACTTGGCTTGCCGGCGGGCGCACGCCCTGGGATGGATTTCCGAACACCGGAACGGGAAAGAAGGATGCCGAGACGGCGTCGCTTGCCGCCGCGCTGAAGGACCCCAACGTCGAGCTGATCACCTCGGCCCATGTCGACACGCTGGAGGCCGGTCCAGGCGGTCGGATCGAAGCGATCCACTACACCCACAGGGGCGAGAAGAAGAAACTGTCGCCGAAGCTGGTGATCCTGTCGGCAGGCGCGATCAACTCGGCCGCGATCCTCTTGCGCTCCGGCGACGGAAAGGGGTTGGCCAACGCGTCCGACCAGGTCGGTCGCAACTTCATGAACCACAATTGCAGCGCCATGCTGGCGATCAGTCCGTTCAAGCGCAACGACAGCGTCTACCAGAAGACCCTGATGCTGAACGACTATTACCTGACCGGCGGCAGGAATGGCCTGCCGCTCGGCAATGTGCAATTGCTCGGCAAGATCAACGCCGACATCCTCAAGGCCAATGCCCCGGTCTGGGCGCCACGCTTCGCCTTCGATCTCATGGCCGGTCATGCGATCGACTGGTACATGATGACGGAGGACCTGCCGAACCCGGAAAGCCGCATCATGGTCGACGGCAAGGGCATCATCATGCAGTGGCGGCGCTCCAACATGGAGGCGCTTTCCGGGCTCGAAGCGAAGATGCGCGCGCATTTCAAGGCCGCCGGCTATCCGATCGTGCTATCCCAGGCCTTCGACAAGCGCACGCCGTCGCATCAGTGCGGCACGGTGCGCATGGGCACGGACCCGAAGGACGCGCCGCTCGACGTCTATTGCCGCGCCTTCGATCACCCGAACCTCTTCGTCGTCGACGCCGCCTGCCTGCCGACCTCTGCCGCCGTCAATCCGGCGCTGACCGTTGCCGCCCAGGCGCTCAGGGTCGCCGACCATATCGTCACCAGGGAGTTCCGATCATGACGTCATCGACGCGCCCCGTCGCCATCGTCACCGGCGGCCGCCGTGGCATCGGCCTTGGTGTTGCCCGCTCGCTCGCCCGCGAAGGCTTCGATATCGCGATCACCGGGCTCGGCGCGGCCGACGCGACAACCGCCCAGACGCTGTCCGAACTTTCCGGCGAGCACGGCCGGGCGATCTACATCGAGGCAAACCTTGCCGATGTCGGCGGGCATGCGGCGACCGTCGAGCGGGTCCGCGCCGAGCTCGGGCCGATCCGCTGCCTCGTCAACAATGCCGGTATCGCTTCGGCCGTCCGGGGCGATTTCCTCGATCTGCTGCCGGAAAATTTCGACACGATCGTCGCCACCAACCTGCGGGGCACGGTGTTTTTCACCCAGGCCGTGCTGGTGTCGATGCTGACTGACCCGGCCGACGTGACGCCACGCTCGATCATCAACATCACCTCGGTGTCGGCGACGATGACGTCGCCGGAGCGCCTCGACTATTGCATGACCAAGGCCGGGCTTGCCGCCTTCAGCCAGGGGCTGGCGCTGCGGCTTGCCAGTTCAGGCATCTCCGTGTTCGAGATCCGGCCGGGCATCATCCGCTCCGACATGACGGCCGGCGTTTCGGGAAAATATGACTCGCTGATCAGTGGCGGGCTGGTGCCGATGCGGCGCTGGGGCGAGCCCGAGGATATCGGCAACATCGCGGCCGGGCTTGCCGGCGGCAAATTCGGCTTTGCCACGGGTTCGGTCATCCAGGCGGATGGCGGGCTTTCGATCGGCCGACTCTAGACACAGACAGGACGCAGAAAGGCTCGTCAGCGAGCGGGTTTGACATTTTTACGTCGAAAATTTGGAACGTTCCAAATGACGGCGGCGGAGGAAAACAGGGAATGAGCTACGACTACATCATCACCGGCGCCGGCCCGGCCGGCTGCGTTCTTGCCAACCGGCTCTCCGAGGATCCGGCGGTGCGCGTGCTGCTGCTGGAGGCCGGCGGCGGCGACTGGAATCCGCTTTTTCATATGCCGGCAGGCTTTGCCAAGATGACCAAGGGCGTTGCCAGCTGGGGCTGGGAGACCGTGCCGCAGAAGCACATGAAGGGCAGGGTGCTGCGCTATACCCAGGCCAAGGTGATCGGCGGCGGCTCCTCGATCAACGCCCAGCTCTATACGCGCGGCAACGCCGCCGACTACGATCTCTGGGCCTCTGAGGACGGCTGCAGCGGCTGGGACTATCGCAGCGTGCTTCCCTACTTCAAGCGCGCCGAAGACAACCAGCGCTTTGCCGACGACTACCATGCCTATGGCGGTCCGCTCGGCGTCTCGATGCCGGTCTCGGCGCTGCCGATCTGCGATGCCTATATCCGCGCCGGCCAGGAACTCGGCATTCCCTACAACCACGATTTCAACGGCCGCCAGCAGGCGGGCGTCGGCTTCTACCAGCTCACCCAGCGCAACCGCCGCCGCTCCAGCGCGTCGCTTGCCTACCTCTCGCCGATCAAGGACCGCCGCAATCTTACAGTCCGCACCGGCGCGCGCGTCGCGCGGATCGTGCTCGAGGGCACGCGCGCTGTCGGCGTGGAAGTCGTCACGGCCAAGGGCAGCGAAATCATCCGGGCGGAGCGCGAAGTGCTCGTTTCCTCCGGCGCCATCGGATCGCCGAAGCTGCTCTTGCAATCCGGCATCGGCCCGGCGGACCACCTAAAGTCGGTCGGTGTTTCGGTGAAACACGACCTGCCGGGTGTCGGCGGCAACCTGCAGGATCACCTTGATCTCTTCGTCATCTCCGAATGCACCGGCGACCACACCTATGACGGTGTCGCAAAACTCCATCGTACGCTATGGGCTGGGCTGCAATACGTGCTGTTCCGCTCCGGCCCGGTCGCGTCCTCGCTGTTTGAGACCGGCGGCTTCTGGTATGCCGATCCGAACGCCCGTTCGCCCGATATCCAGTTCCATCTGGGTCTCGGCTCCGGCATCGAGGCGGGCGTCGAAAAGCTGAAGAATGCCGGCGTAACGCTCAACTCCGCCTATCTGCACCCGCGCTCGCGCGGCACGGTGCGGCTATCCTCATCCGATCCGGCGGCAGCGCCCCTGATCGACCCCAACTATTGGGAGGACCCGCATGATCGCAAGATGTCGATCGAGGGCTTGAAGATCGCCCGCGAAATCATGCAGCAGGCGGCACTCAAGCCCTTCGTGCTTGCGGAGCGTCTGCCGGGCAATTCGGTCGCCAGCGACGAGCAGTTCTTCGACTATGGCTGCGCCAATGCCAAGACCGATCATCACCCCGTCGGCACCTGCAAGATGGGCACGGACGCGATGGCCGTCGTCGGTCTCGACCTGAAAGTGCGCGGGCTCGAAGGCCTGCGCGTCTGCGACAGCTCGGTGATGCCGCGCGTTCCCTCTTGCAACACCAATGGGCCGACGATCATGATGGGCGAGAAGGGCGCCGACATCATCCGCGAGCGCCAGCCCCTGCCGCCGGCGATCTTCGCCCACGAACGCAACGACAGCCGCCCGCGCGCCCGCGCCGATATCCGTTGAGGTCCCCATGATCCGCCATTGCGTCTTCATCCGCTTCCGCGCCGAAATCTCCAGCGAGGAGAAGGCGGTGATCTTCGGGGAGATTGCCGCGCTGAAGGCCCGGCTACCGGGATTCCTTGCCGCCCATATCGGCGCCAATGTCAGCCCGGAAGTGGGCATGGACAAGGGCTTTGCCGAAGGCTTCATCGTCGATTTCACTGACGCGGTGGCGCGCGATGCCTATCTTGAGGACGAGGAGCATCGCAAGACCGGTGCCAAGATCGTCGGGGCCGCTGAGGGCGGTGTCGCCGGCATTCTCGTCTACGACATCGAAATTGCCGGTTGAGTGGCAGCGATGATCGAAGCGCGTCCCTTCCTGACAGAGCTCTTCGAGGCGGCCGTTCGCGCCGCCGATCCCTATGAGGCGATTAAGGCGCATCTGCCTGAGCCACCGAAAGGGCGGACGGTGGTCGTCGGCGCCGGCAAGGCGGCAAGCCAGATGGCGGCTGCCTTCGAGAAGCTCTGGCCGCACCCTTTCAGTGGCACGGTGGTGGCGCGGCATGGGCCGGTGGAGCGGTGCGACACGATCACCGTGCTGCAATCCGCCCATCCGGTGCCGGACGAAGCCGGGCTTGCCGCTTCGGACGCATTGCTGAAGGCAGTCGAGGGGCTGACCGCGGATGACCTCGCCATCGCCTTGATCTCCGGCGGCGGTTCGGCGTTGCTGCCGGCGCCGCCCGCGGGTCTGACGCTTGCCGACGAGATTGCCGTCAACAAGGCGTTGCTCGCCTCGGGCGCACCGATCTCGGCGATGAACGTCGTGCGAAAACACGTGTCACGGATCAAGGGCGGCCGGCTCGCCGCGGCGGCCTTCCCGGCGCGCGTCGTCAGCCTAGTCGTCTCCGACGTTCCCGGCGACAACCCGGCCTTCGTCGCGTCGGGGCCGACCGTTCCCGACAGCAGCACGACAGAGGAGACGCTTGAGATCATTGCCCGCTACCGCATGGAACTACCGGGAGGAGTGATAGCGCATCTGCGGTCGGAGACGGCCGCGGCGCCCGATCCGGATGACGCAAGGTTCGCCGCGCACGAATGTCACGTGATCGCGTCGGCTGCCGTCTCGCTCGAAGCGGCCGCGGCCAAGGCCGGGGAACTCGGCATCGAGGCGCACATCCTTTCCGACGCGATAGAGGGTGAAGCGCGTGATATCGGCCGCATGCATGCAGCACTTGCCTGCGAAGTGGCGCTGAGGAACCGTCCTTTCGACAAGCCGGTGGTCCTGCTTTCCGGCGGTGAGACGACGGTGACGATATCCGGCAAGGACTACGGCAAGGGTGGGCGCAACAGTGAGTTCCTGTTGTCACTGGCGCTCGATATCGACGGTGTCTCGGGGATTGATGCGCTCGCGGCTGACACGGACGGCATCGACGGTTCTGAAGACAATGCCGGCGCCTTTGCGGATGGACAGAGCATTGCCCGCATGCGCGCGGCGGGCATCGACCCGCGGCTCCATCTCGCCCGCCATGACGCCTGGTCGGCGTTTGCGGCAAGCGGCGATCTCTTCGCGCCTGGACCGACCGGAACCAATGTCAATGATTTCCGGGCGCTTCTCATTCGTTAAGCGGGGCTCGCTCGCTGAAACGTTAGCCGGATTCGACCTTGCACTCGAAATGCAAACGCCGCCGCCGAGATCTTCGGCGGCGGCGCTGTTTTGACTTGCCTGGACTTACTTGGCGCGCTTCAGCGCATCGCCGAGGATCGAGACGATCTCGCCGAAGTGCTTTTCTTCGGCGATCAGTGGCGGCGAGAAGGCGATGATGTCGCCGGTGACGCGGATCAGCAGGCCCTTTTCGAAGCAATCGATGAAGACGTCGTAGGCACGGGCGCCGATGGCGCCGTCGCGCGATTGCAACTCGATGCCGGCGATGAGCCCGATGGTGCGGATGTCGATGACGTTGGGCAGGCCCTTCAGCGAGTGCATGGCGTCGTGCCAGGCGTCCTGCAGCTCGACGGCGCGGGTCATCAGGCCCTCGTCACGGTAGATGTCGAGCGTGGCGATACCGGCGGCACAGGCGGCCGGGTGGCCGGAATAGGTGTAGCCGTGGAAGAGCTCGATCGCGTTTTCGGGCCCATGCATCAGCGCATCGTGCACCTTGCGGCTGGCAAAGACCGCGCCCATCGGGATCGCGCCGTTGGTGAGACCCTTGGCCGCCGTCACCATATCCGGGATTACACCGAAGAAGTCGGTGGCGAAGGCGGCGCCGAGGCGGCCGAAGCCGGTGATGACTTCGTCGAAGATCAGGAGAATGCCGTGCTTGTCGCAGATCGCGCGCAGGCGTTCGAGATAACCCTTCGGCGGGATCAGCACGCCGGTCGAGCCGGCGACGGGTTCGACGATGCAGGCGGCGATGGTTTCGGCGCCATGC
This sequence comes from Ensifer adhaerens, assembly GCF_002007205.1. GTDB lineage: Bacteria > Pseudomonadota > Alphaproteobacteria > Rhizobiales > Rhizobiaceae > Ensifer > Ensifer adhaerens_D. The sequence goes on along the minus strand of NZ_LAZS01000014.1, from coordinate 316,458 downwards.
AGCGCCACCAGCCGCTCAAGATCGTCGGCAAGCTCGGCGCCGTGTTCCGGCTGGCCCTTGACGAAGGCGTTCTTCGCGGGGTCATGCGTGTGGCGCAGGTGGTCCGAGCCAGGAAGTTGCGGGAAGACGCGGCGGTTGTTGAGAATGCCGCCGACCGAAATGCCGCCGAAGCCGACGCCGTGATAGCCACGCTCGCGGCCGATCAGGCGCGTGCGGGTGCCCTGGCCGATCGCACGCTGATAGGCGATCGCCATCTTCAGGGCAGTGTCGACCGATTCCGAGCCGGAGCCGGTGAAGAAGACGCGGTCGAGCTTCTGTCCTTCCAGGCCGGGCGCAATCTCGGCCAGGCGTTCGGCGAAGTCGAAGGCGATCGGATGGCCCATCTGGAAGGAGGGGGCGAAGTCCATGGTCGAAAGCTGGCGCTCGACGGCGGCGGCGATCTGGCGGCGGCCATGGCCAGCGTTGACGCACCAGAGCCCGGCAGTGCCGTCGAGGATCGTGCGGCCATCGGTGCTGGTGTAATGCATCCCTTCGGCGGACGCGAGCAGGCGCGGAGCCTGCTTGAACTGCCGGTTGGCGGTAAACGGCATCCAATAGCTGTCGAGAACGGGGGCGTTGGGTTTGGTGTGCTGGTTCATGGCATCCTCCTCAAGGTCGGCGATTGACGCCATGATTTGATTTGCCAAACAAGTCCTTTTCTGCTGTCAGTTAAGCCATTGAAATTTATTGTTCAGAGGCAACGTGTTTGCGCTATTTCGAACAACCTGAACAGGGAATCGTGCACCCGTGAGCGTCGATATCGGAAACCGGCTTCGCCATCTGAGACTCATGCACAATCTGTCGCAGCGCGAACTGGCCAAACGCGCCGGCGTGACCAATTCGACGATCTCGCTGATCGAATCGAATGCCTCCAATCCATCCGTCGGCGCGCTGAAGCGTATTCTCGACGGGATCCCGATCGGGCTTGCGGAGTTCTTCTCCTTCGAACCGGAACGACCGCGCAAGGCGTTCTACGCGGCGGAGGAGCTGGTCGAGATCGGCAAGGGACCGATTTCCTACCGCCAGATCGGCGAAAACCTCTTTGGCCGCAGCCTGCAGATCCTGAAGGAGGTCTATCAGCCGGGCGCCGATACCGGGAAGGTGCCACTGGTGCATGATGGCGAGGAGGGGGGCATCGTGCTTTCGGGCCGCATCGAGGTCACCGTCGATGACGAGCGGCGGATTCTGGGGCCTGGCGATGCCTATTATTTCGAAAGCCGGCGGCCGCACCGGTTTCGTTGCGTCGGGCCAGTGCCCTGTGAGGTTATCAGCGCCTGTACGCCTCCGACATTTTGAGGGGGGCGTTCGGGGCTGCCCCTCATCCCGCTGCCGCGACCTTCTCCCCGCAAGCGGGGCGAAGGGACATGCTGCTTGCGCTCGATCCGTCTTAGGACCGTGGGGATGCGGAGCTTCTCATTGCGAAGCGACGCCAACCAAAGAGTTCGTCGATGGAGATGAAAAGGGGAGGTGCGGCGATCTCGACCGTCCCCTCTCCCCGCAGGCGGGGAGAGGGCTAGGGTGAGGGGCAGATCTCCGAGGCCCGAGGGGCCAAACTACCCGACTACGAAAGCCGCGCGCAGGCGTCGGCGATGCGCTTGAGCGCTTCCTTCAGTTCCGCTTCCGAGGTCGCATAGGAGATGCGGAAGAAGGGCGACAGACCGAAGGCCGAGCCCGGAACGACGGCCACATGGGCATCATCGAGCAGGTAGGCGCAGAAGTCCGTATCCGTCTCGATCGTCTTGCCCGAGGACGTGACCTTGCCGAGCATGCCGGCGCAGCCGGAGAAGGTGTAGAAGGCACCTTCCGGAACGCGGCAGTCGAGACCGTCGATGGCGTTGAGGCCGTTGACGACGAGGTCGCGGCGGCGTTGGAAGCTGGCGGTCCGTTCCTTCAGGAACTCCTGCGGACCAGTCAGCGCGGCAACCGAAGCGGCCTGGCTGACGGAGGAGGGGCAGGAGGTCGCCTGGCTCTGGACGACGGCCATCGCCTTGATCAGGTCGCGCGGACCGCCGGCATAGCCGATGCGCCAGCCGGTCATGGCATAGGCCTTGGAGACGCCGTTCACGGTCAGCGTCCGGTCCTTGAGCCGGGGCTCGAGTTGGGCCGGGGTGACAAAGCGGAAGCCGTCATAGACGATGTGCTCGTACATGTCGTCGACCAGCAGCCACACATGCGGATGCTTCAGGAGCACGTCGAGCAGCGGGCGGTAGTCGCTCGCACTATAGGCCGCACCCGACGGGTTCGACGGCGAGTTCAAGAGCACCCAGCGCGTCTTCGGTGTGATCGCCGCTTCGAGCTTGTCGGCGGTCAGCCGGAAGCCGGAGGAGGCGTCGCAGGGGATCAGAACCGGCTTGCCTTCGCAGATCTGGACGATATCCGAATAGGAGGTCCAGTAGGGCGTCGGGATGACCACCTCGTCGCCAGGATTGATCGACGCCATCATGGCGTTGAACAGGATCTGCTTGGCGCCGGTCGCCACCGTGATCTCGTCCTGCTCGTAGGCGAGGCCGTTTTCACGCTGGAATTTTTCGCGGATTGCCTTCTTCAGCTCCGGCGTGCCATCGAGGGCGGTGTACTTGGTGTCGCCGCGCTTGATCGCTTCGCAGGCGGCGTCCTTGACATAATCGGGCGTGTCGAAGTCCGGCTCGCCGGCGCCGAGGATGATCACCGGCTTGCCTTCGCGCTTCATGGCTTGCGCGCGGGCGCCGATCTTCAGGATTTCGGACACTCCGATCGAGGAGATCCGCGAGGCGGGCTCAAAGCCCGCCTCCTTGACCGTTGGGTTGATGGTCATGGTCGATGCCTACCTGGTGCCAATTATTCGATGTCGAACGACACGCCCTGCGCCAGCGGCAGAGCCTTCGAATAGTTCACCGTGTTGGTGGCGCGGCGCATATAGGCCTTCCACGAGTCCGAGCCGGATTCGCGGCCGCCGCCGGTTTCCTTTTCGCCACCAAAGGCGCCGCCGATTTCAGCGCCCGAGGTGCCGATGTTGACGTTGGCGATGCCGCAATCCGAGCCGTCGACGGCGAGGAAGCGTTCGGATTCCTGCATGTCGCGGGTGAAGATCGAGGACGACAGGCCGGCTGCGACCGCATTGTGGTCGGCAACGACGGCGTCGAAGTCGCTGTACTTCATGACGTAGAGGATCGGCGCGAAGGTTTCTTCGAGAACCGGTCCGGCCTGCTTGGGCATTTCGACGAGAGCGGGCTTGGCGTAGTAGCCGTTGTCATAGCCGAGCTCGACGCGCTCGCCGCCAGTGACGCTGCCGCCATGCGACTTGGCTTCAGCGATTGCCTTCTGCATGCCGTCGAAGGCAGCCTTGTCGACAAGCGGGCCGACGAGGGCGGTGGTTTCGAGCGGGTTACCGACAGAGACCGAACCGTAGGCCTTCTTCAGGCGCGGAACGAGCTGGTCGTAGACGCTTTCATGCACGAACAGGCGGCGCATGGTGGTGCAACGCTGGCCGGCGGTGCCCATGGCGCCGAAGGCGATGGCGCGCAGAGCCATGTCGAGATCGGCCGACGGGCAGACGATGCCGGCATTGTTGCCGCCGAGTTCGAGGATGGCGCGGGCAAAGCGCTTGGCGAGGCGCGGGCCGACGTCGCGGCCCATGCGGGTCGAGCCGGTGGCCGAAACGAGCGGAACTTTCGGGTTGTCGACGAGAACTTCACCGACGGTGCGGTCGCCGATCAGCACCTGCGACAGGCCTGCCGGGGCATCGCCGAAGCGGGCGAGCGCACGCTCGAAGATCGCCTGCGAGGCAAGCGCGGTGAGCGGGGTCTTTTCAGACGGCTTCCAGACGACGGAGTTGCCGCAGACGATGGCGAGCGCCGCATTCCACGACCAGACGGCGACCGGGAAGTTGAAGGCCGAGATGACGCCGACGACGCCGAGCGGGTGCCAGGTTTCCATCATGCGGTGGCCGGGACGCTCGGTGGCGATCGTCAGACCGTAGAGCTGGCGGGAGAGACCGACGGCGAAATCGCAGATGTCGATCATTTCCTGGACTTCGCCGAGGCCTTCGGAGGTGATCTTGCCGGCTTCGATCGAAACCAGGCGGCCGAGGTCAGCCTTGAAGGCGCGCAGTTCTTCGCCGAGCAGGCGGATCAGTTCGCCGCGCTTCGGGGCCGGAACGAGGCGCCAGGCCTTGAAGGCTTCATGGGCCTGTTCGATCTTGGCGGCGGCTTCAGCGGCAGAAACCGTCTTGAGGTTGCCGATCTTTTCGCCGGTGACCGGGCTGAAGGACGGCATGTCGCCGCCGGTATAGAGTTCCTTGGCGACGCCCATCTTTTCGAGAAGCGCTGCGGCTTCCTTGGTCACGTCGACTTTCTTGGTTGCGATGTTCATGGTCTGACTCCCGTTTTATTGGTTTAGATCATTCGTTGGAGCGGCATGCGGGCGGAAAACCGCACACATCATTCCCGCTCTGGCCTATCCGAAACGCACGCTGCCGAGCTTTGCCGGCGAGGTCAGCGTCTTCAGGCCCGCGGCCATATCCTTGAGTTTGTCTGGCGTATAAAGGTCGTAATAGGCCTGATTGCGGCGGCCGATCGCATGTTCCGCGCTGAAGCTGCCGTGATACTCCTCGACGGCGACGGCGAAAACCCATTCGCGCAGCCGCGGCTCGAAAGTCTCGTCCTTGAGAAGGTCGCTGTCCTTCGGCACGACGAGGTTGAAGTGCACGCCGCCGTCGCCGATATGGCCGAAATCGCAGACGGTCACATCCGGGAACTTCGAGGGCATTTCGGCCTTCATATGGTCGCAGAAGGCCATGATGTCACCTCTGCGGAAGGAGACGTCGAAGGCGATCAGCTTGCCGAGGTGCTTGACGCCCTCGGACAGCGCGTGGCGCAACGCCCAGATTTCGTGCGGCGGGCCGACGAAAGCGTCGGCGAGCGGCGCCTCTTCCATCTCCCAGATCTCGGCGAGTGCTGATTCCAGCACGGCGTCGAGCGACTGTTCGCCTTCGCGCGGGGCCCAGGTGCGGCTGATCTCGGCGAGGATGACGTAGTCGGGGACTTGGCCAGCCTGGAACGGGTTCTTCAGTGACGGCACATGGGCGAAGGCCGCCGTGACGGCATTCTTCGACATGCCCTCGAAAGCCGAGAGATAGGCGCCGAGGCGCTCTTCCATGGCGCGAAGCAGCGGTAGCACGTGAGCGCCGCTGGCAGGAACCAGCAGTGCCGTTGCCGTCTGCTGCGGCAAGCGCTCGAGGTTCAACACGCATTCGGTGACGATGCCGAAGGCGCCCGAGGTGCCGACGAAGATCTGTTTCCAGTCGACGCCGGTGTTGTTCTTACGCAGGTCGCATTGCAGGTCGAGCACGGTGCCGTCCGCGTCCGCCAGCACGACCTTGAGGCCGAGCGTGTTGCGGCGCACGTCGCCGTATTTCAGGAAGCGCGATCCGCCGGTATTGGTGGCGATCATGCCGCCGATGCGCGGGTCGGCGCCGAGATCGATCGGGAAGAACAGGCCGTGCTCTTCCAGCTTCCGGTTGAGATCGGACAGCCGGAAGCCGGCGTCGAGCCGCACCGAGCGGTTGTCGAGGTCGAGCTCGAAGCGTTTCGCCAGCCGGTCGAGGCTGAGCACGGCTTCATCGCCCGACGGGTCCGGGGTAGAGCCGGAGACGAGGCCCGTATTGCCGGACTGCGGGATCAGCGCGATGCCGCTCGTGACGCAATAGGCCACAACGGCGGAAACCTCTTCGGTCGTCGCCGGCCGCAGCACGAGCGAGGTCCGGCCGCGATCGTAGCGCGCGCCGGTCTCGTAGGCTTCCAGGTCTTCCGGACGCGTGACGACACCCTTGTCTCCAAGGATGCCGGCGAGCGCGTCGATGTGCAGTTTGTCGATCATCAGGCCAGTATCATTCCGCAGCGATGGCGCCGGTCAAGGCTCGGATGCAGCTTTCGATCGAAGCCTGCTCGATGCCGGCATAGTGGTCGAACTCGTTGAGCACGGTGGCGCCGAGATCGGCCTCGAAGCGCTTCTGATTCGGGCTCGCGACGAAGTCTTGCTGCGCGCCGTCGCCGAGGTTCGACTGGAAGATACCCGCGGCACTGACCGGCAGGAAGTCTTCATAGACGATTGCGTCGAACTGGACGAGGCCGTCGGCGATGAGGGCTTCGATGTCGCGTGCCGCGGAGACGCCGGCCTTGCGGCCCTTATCCGTCAGCGAATAGCTGAAGTAGCCGAGCCCGGCTTCGCGGATGCCTGCCCAGCTGTCCGGGAAAGGCTCGAAAGCCTTGGCCAGCGCCGCCTCGTATTCGCGCGCGTTGGAGCCGTCAGCGGCTGGCCGGACGATCTTGCGCGAGGCGTCGAGCAGGTCGTCATAGAGCGCGCGGCCCTTGGGCGTCAGCGCGATGCCGCGCTGCTCGATCTCGCCGAAGCGGGCGGTGTGGGAACCTTCCTTCCAGGCGCCGTCGGCATCCTTGAACGAAACCGGCTCTTCCAGCGCCTTGAACGAGGTCTGGCGCAACAGGATCGGGCACTTGCGGGTCGGCGGGCCCTCGACGACGGCCTTCGGCGCGATGTCGTATTCCGGCATCAGCGCCTGTACCTTGTCGATATCGAGCGTGCGCGGCGTCAGGTGGTTGATGTGCGGGCCCTTGAAGGAGACGACGTCGGCGATCAGGCGATGGGCGTCATGCAGGCGCTTATACATGTCGGGGCTGACATTGGCCTTGTCGTGCCAACGGAATGTTTCGAGCACTTCCGAGACGAAGCGCTCTGCATCCGCCTTGTCGAGGCCGCCGTCGCGCTCTGCCTTTTCCGCGAGTTCGACCGCGCCGGCGGTGAAGATCTGGCGTGCGGCCAGAATAACTTCGGCTTCGGCACGCAGCGCTTCATCGGCGATGAGGTCGAGACGGAGCAGCGAGGTGAAGACGCGGAACGGATTACGCTTCAACGCGGCGTCGCCGACAGGGCGGAAGGCGGTCGAATGCACGGGAACGCCAGCGGTCGAGAGATCATAGTAGCCGACCGGGTACATGCCCATGACGGCGAAGACGCGGCGCATCATAGCGAGTTCGGCAGGGGTACCGAGCCGGATCGCGCCGTGGCGCTCCTCGGAGATGCGGTCGAGCGAATCCGTCGCGTCGAGGCGCTCCTTCAGCTTGGGGTCGGCGGCGAGCGTATCGTCGTTGACCTTGGCGACCAGCTCCATCAGCGTGCCGTAGGCCGGCACCTCTTCGCGGTACATGACCGACATGGCTGCGGAAAAGGCCGAGCGGATGTCGTCGGCGGATACGAAACTATTCTCTTTCACTGGGGCTCGCCTCGCGCTATGGGTGAAGGACAAGGTCATTCTCATTTCGGATCATATCCGATCGAACTGGCCATTGATCGCGTTGCTTCTGACTATGTTGATGCGAGGGCGGAATGAAGTTGAGCCGCAGACTGGTTCCCGACGTGACGACGCTGCAGGCGTTCGAATGCGCGGCGCGACATGGCAGTTTCACGCAGGCCGCAGCCGAGCTGAGCCTCACGCAGAGCGCCGTCAGCCGTCAGATCAAGGATCTCGAAAACCAGCTCGGCGTGCTCCTGTTCGAGCGTGTGCGCCAGCGGGTGATCCTGTCGGATGCCGGCCAGAAGTTCCTGCCGGAGGTTCGCCGCCTGCTCAACCAGACCGAGGAACTGATGGTGCGGGCGATGGCGTCGGCCCGGGCGGACTCGACGCTGTCGATCGCCTCGCTGCCGACCTTCGGCAGCCGCTGGCTGGTGCCGCGCCTGCCCGATTTCCTGAAGCGTCATCCGGATACGGTGATTAACATCGCCTCGCGTTCCGCGCCCTTCGATTTCGAGGAGCAGAATTTCGATCTCGCCATCCATTACGGCCAGCCGGTCTGGGCACGCGCCACCTGCAGCTATCTCTGCAGCGAGATCATCGTGCCGGCCGCAAGCCCCGCGATGCTGGCAACGCATCCGGTTGCATCCCCGGAAGATATCGTCACGGGGCCGATGCTGCATCTCGCCACAAGGCCAAAGCTCTGGGCCCAATGGTTCGAGGCCAACGACATGGACGGGCGCGGTGCCTATCGCGGCAACCGTTTCGACCAGTTCTCCATGGTGATCGAGGCGGCGACTGCCGGGCTCGGCTTTGCGCTGCTGCCCCGCTATCTGATCGAGCAGGAAATTGCCGCCGGAACGCTGCGGATCGTGCTCGACCGGCCAATGCAGACGGAAAACAGCTATTACCTCGCCGTGCCCGAGGGTAAGCTCGAAAACCCGATCAGCCTGGCGTTTCGCGAGTGGATCACCGAGCAGGTGGGCTGACCTGTCGGTGCTTTTGTCGAAAATTCGTGGGAACCTTCCTCGCCCCATCACGTTTCGCCTCGTCTGCCACCCGCGATGAAGCTTGAAAGAGGGCATTTGAAAGAGCTGTATCGAAGTGCCATAGGGGGCGCACACAGCGGCCGGTTCCGGCCTGTTTCGGCTGTGCGCAAATCGTCCGATCTTGTATGAGCAATCCTTGCAAGCTGTTGGCACCACGGCTAAAAAATGCCATTTTCATGCATCACCGCGGCCTTGAAAATCAATGCGCCGCCGGCTTTGCGATCTCCGATGCCCAGTCGAGGGCGGTGCCTGTTACCGCCAGGTCCCGGTTTTTCGGGAAATGACGGTGGATGGGAGGACACATGACCGTGTCTAGCAATGCGCCGGCTCAGCCTGAATTCTCAGGACCGCAGCCAACCCGGCACCCCGACGAGGGCCGGACCGATCAACCCCGGTTGGATTCAGAACCCGTACCCATGCAGCTCCAAACTACGCCGCCCACCTCTCCGCGCGAACCGGAAGCGAAGCAGATCGATTACAACGATTCGATCCGCGCCACCTTCTTCTCGATGGAGGACCTCCGGCAATGCGGCGAGGATCTCGCATCGAAGGGTGTTTCCTCGCTGCCAGGGTTCTTCCCGTTCGAGTTCCGGCCGCGGCATCGCGAAAACGAGAACGAAATCCTGCGCGTCTACCGGGCGACGGCCGCTGACGTCGAGGCCGGCGCAACGATCACGCCGGCCGCCGAATGGCTGCTCGACAACCATCACGTCGTCGAAGAGGCGATCCAGGAAGTGCGGCGCGATTTCCCGCGCCGGTTCTATCGCCAGCTCCCGACGCTTTCGGTTTCGGGCACGGTGATCCCGCGCACCATGGCGCTCGCCTGGCTCTATGCCGCCCATACCCACAGCACGGTGACGCGCGAAAGCATTACGGCGATGGTCGAGGGCTTCCAGAAGCACGACACCTTCAAGATCGGCGAACTCTGGGCGCTGCCGTCGATCCTGCGCTTCGTGCTGATCGAGAACCTCAGACGGATCGCCATCCGCGTCGAACGCTCGCGCGGCATGCGGCGCAAGGCAAACGACGTCGCCGACCAGATCATCCGTCTCAGCGATCCGGAAAAGTCGCGCACGCTGCTTGTGGAGTCGGAAGCGCTGGCGGCCGACAACACCTTCGTGGCGCAACTGCTCTACCGCATGCGCGACGGATCGCAGACCTCGGGTGCCGTCATCGGCTGGATCGAGGAACAGCTTGAAAAGCGCGGCAGCGACGTCGAAAGCGCGCTGGTCGCCGAGCAGAACCGCCTGTCGTCGGGCAATGCGACGATGAGCAACATCATCCGTAGCCTGCGCGAGATTGACGACACCGATTGGGCCGTCTGGTTCGAAAGCGTCAGCAAGATCGACGCTGCACTTCGCGAAGGCTCCGATTACGCCGCGCTCGATTTCGGTTCGCGCAATAAGTACCGCGACACGATCGAAAAGCTGGCGCGCCGTTCGGGCCACAGCGAATTCGAAGTGACCCAGATCGCCATCCAGATGGTGCGCGAGGCGGAAGTCGCGGCCGAGACGGAAGCGCCGCTGCAGCAGCCGAATGTCGGCTCGTTCCTCGTCGGCAAGCAACGCAAGCTTCTGGAAAAGAAGATCAGCTATCGACCGTCGGTGCTGCAGACCATCATCCGCCTCAGCCGCAGGCTCGATTGGTTTGCGATCGCCGGGCCGAACATTCTCCTGACCATCCTGGCGATGATCGCCGTCTACTCGTTCGTCAGCCCGATGGCGATCCCGAGTGGCGCGAAGCTGATCATGCTGCTTCTCTTCGCGCTGCCGGCCTCGGAAGGCGCGATGGGCCTGTTCAACACGCTGGTGACGCTGTTCGTCAAACCGTCCCGGCTGGTCGGATACGAATTCCTCGACGGGATACCCGAGGACGCCCGCACCCTTGTCGCGGTGCCGTGCCTGATCTCCAAGCGCGATCACGTCGACGAACTCGTGCGCAATCTCGAGGTTCACTATCTCGCCAACCCGCGCGGCGAAATCTACTTTGCACTGGTCAGCGACTGGGCCGACAGCAAGGACGAGGAATCGAGCGCCGACGCCGACGTGCTCGACTACGCCAAGCGCGAGATCGCGCAGCTTTCGGCGCGCTACGCCTATGACGGCAAGACGCGTTTCTATCTGCTGCACCGCCGCCGCCTCTATAACGAGCAGGAAGGCGTTTGGATGGGCTGGGAGCGCAAGCGTGGCAAGCTGCACGAGCTGAACATGCTGCTTCGCGGCGACCGCGACACCTCGTTCCTGCAGGGCGCCAATACGGTGCCGGATAACGTGCAATACGTGATGACGCTCGATTCCGACACGCGCCTGATGCGCGATGCGGTGACGAAGCTCGTCGGCAAGATGTACCATCCGATCAACCGTCCGGTCGTCGATCCGAAGACGCAGAACGTGATCGCCGGCTACAGCCTTTTGCAGCCGCGCGTGACGCCGTCGCTGACGACAGGCAGCGAAGCCTCCGCCTTCCAGCGCATCTTCTCCTCCAACCGTGGCATCGACCCTTACGTCTTCACGGTCTCCGACGTCTACCAGGACATTGCCGGCGAAGGCAGCTTCACCGGCAAGGGCCTCTACCATGTCGACGCCTTCGAGGCGGCGCTGAAGGGACGCATCCAGGAAAACGCCGTTCTCAGCCACGACCTGCTCGAAGGCTCCTATGTGCGCTGCGCGCTGGTGACCGACGTCGAGCTCGTCGAGGATTTCCCGACCCGCTACGAGGTCGAGATGTCGCGCCAGCATCGCTGGGCGCGCGGCGACTGGCAGCTTCTGCCTTACATTTTCAACTTCTCGAACGGGCTGTCGATGCTCGGGCGCTGGAAGATGTACGACAACCTGCGGCGATCGCTGATCCCGCTCGCCTGGCTCGTGGCCTCGGTCATGGGCTGGTACTACATGGAGCCGACCGAAGCGCTGATCTGGCAGATCGTGCTGATCTTCAGCCTGTTCGTGGCGCCGACCCTGTCGCTGATCAATGGCCTGCTGCCGCGCCGCAACGACATCGTTGCCCGAGCGCACCTGCATGCGGTCTTGACCGAGGTCCGCGCCGCCAACGCGCAGGTGGCGCTGCGTATCGTCTTCATCGCCCATAATGCGGCGATGATGGGCGACGCGATCGTGCGTTCGCTCTACCGCACCTTCGTCAGCGGCAAGCTGATGCTGGAATGGCGCACGGCCGCGCAGGTGCAGAGTGCTGGCCACGGCACCATCGGTGACTATTACCGCGCCATGTGGATCGCGCCGGCGCTGTCGGCGATCTCGCTTGCACTTGCGGCGATCTCCGACACCGGCCTGCCGTTCATCGGCATTCCCTTCGCGCTGCTCTGGGCGCTGTCGCCTGCCGTCGCCTGGTTCGTCAGCCAGTCGGCTGAAACCGAAGACCAGCTCGTCGTCTCCGACGAGGCGATCGACGAAATGCGGCTGATCGCGCGCCGCACCTGGCGCTACTTCGAGACCTTCGTCACCGCCGAGCAGCACTTCCTGCCGCCGGACAACTTCCAGGAAACGCCGCAGCCGGTTCTCGCCGAGCGGACGTCGCCGACCAATATCGGCGTCTACCTGCTCTCGGTCATGTCGGCGCGCGATTTCGGCTGGATCGGCTTCGAAGAGACGATCAACCGGCTGGAGCAGACGATCGCCACGATCGACCGGATGCCGAAGTATCGCGGCCACCTGTTCAACTGGTACCGGACGAATACGCTCGAAACGATGGAGCCGCGCTACATTTCGTCGGTCGACAGCGGCAATCTGGCCGGTCATCTGATCGCCGTCTCGTCAATGTGTCGCGACTGGGCGGAAGCGCCGTCGGCGCATGTTCAGGGCAGCCTCACCGGTATCGGCGACGTCGTTGCGATCCTTCAGGAGGTGTTGCGCGACCTGCCGGACGACCGCAAGACGGTGCGCCCGCTGCGCCGCCTGATCGAGGAGCGCATCGTCGGCTTCCAGAACGCGCTCGCGGCGGTCATCCGCGAGCACGAGTTCGCGTCCATCCGGGTGATCAACCTCGCGGTGCTCGCCCGCGACATGCACAAGCTCACGGTCAATCTCGACCATGAGGTGCGCACGCCGCAAAGCAGCGAAGTGACGAAGTGGGCCAACTCGCTCGTCACCACCTGCGAAGCCCATATCGCCGATGGCGTCTTCGATCTCGGTGCAATCGAATCGCTGCGCCAGCGCCTGCTGGTGATGAAGGACCGGGCACGCGACATCGCCTTCTCGATGGATTTCGGCTTCCTGTTCCGTCCGGAGCGGCGCCTGCTGTCGATCGGCTTCCGCGTCAACGCCAACGAGCTCGACGAGGCCTGCTACGACCTTCTGGCGTCGGAAGCCCGTCTCACCAGCCTGTTTGCCATCGCCAAGGGCGATCTTCCGACCGAGCATTGGTACAAGCTCGGCCGGCCGATCGTGCCGATCGGCGCGCGCGGCGCGCTGATCTCCTGGTCCGGCTCGATGTTCGAATACCTGATGCCGCCGCTGGTCATGCAGGAGCGGCAGGGCGGCATCCTCAACCAGACCAACAATCTGGTGGTCAAGGAGCAGATCAACCATGGCCGCCGTCTCGGCACGCCCTGGGGCATCTCGGAAGCCGCCTTCAACGCGCGCGACCACGAGCTTACCTACCAGTACACCAACTTCGGTGTACCGACGCTCGGCCTCAAGCGTGGCCTCGGCCAGAACGCGGTCATCGCGCCCTACGCCTCGATCCTTGCCTGCATGTACGATCCGAAATCGGCGCTCGCTAATCTTGGACGCCTTCGCGAGGTCGGCGCGCTCGGTGCCTACGGCTACCATGACGCCGTCGACTTCACGCCGACGCGCGTGCCTGAAGGGCAAAAGTGCGCCGTCGTTCGCAACTACTATGCGCACCACCATGGCATGTCGATCGCGGCTGTCGCCAACGTCGTCTTCAATGGCCGCCTGCGCGAGTGGTTCCACGCCGATCCGGTGATCGAGGCTGCCGAGCTGTTGCTGCAGGAAAAGGCGCCGCGCGACATCCCGATCATGAATGCCAAGCGCGAGCCGGAATCGGTTGGCAAGGGCCAGGACGACCTGTTGCGGCCGGAAGTCCGCATCATCGAGAACCCGCTTTCGCAGGATCGCGAGACCGTGTTCCTCTCCAACGGCCACTATTCGGTGATGCTGACGGCGAACGGCGCGGGTTATGCGCGCTGGAACGGCCAGTCGGTCACCCGCTGGAAGCCGGATCCGGTCGAAGACCGCACCGGTACCTTCATCTTCCTGCGCGACACGACCACCGGTGACTGGTGGTCGGCGACTTCGGAGCCGCGGCGTGCTGCCGGCGAAAAGGTGCTGACCCGCTTCGGCGACGACAAGGCGGAATTCGTCAAGACCGTCGGCGACCTCATCAGCGAGGTGGAATGCATCGTCGCCACCGAGCACGACGCCGAAGGGCGCCGGGTCATCCTGCTCAACACCGGCACCCAGGACCGCTTCATCGAAGTGACCTCCTATGCCGAGCCGGTGCTTTCGACCGATGAGGCCGACAGTGCCCATCCGGCCTTCTCGAAGATGTTCGTGCGCACGGAAATCAGCCGTCGCGGCGATGTCATTCGCGTCAGCCGCAACAAGCGCAGCTCCGGCGATCCGGACATGGAAGTGGCGCATCTCGTCACCGACAATGCCGGCAGCGATCGCCACACGGAAGCCGAGACCGACCGTCGCCGCTTCATCGGCCCGGGCCGGACGCTGGCGGAAGCCGCTGCCTTCGATACGGATGCCGTGCTTTCGGGCACCGACGGTTACACGCTCGATCCGATCATGTCGCTGCGCCGGGTCGTTCGCGTGCCCGCCGGCAAGAAGGTGAGCGTCGTCTTCTGGACGATCGCCGCTCCGAGCCGCGAGGAGGTCGATCGTGCGATCGACCGCTACCGCCATCCGGAAACCTTCAACCAGGAGCTCATCCACGCCTGGACCCGCAGCCAGGTGCAGATGCGCCATGTCGGCGTGACCTCGCAGGAGGCCGCAAGCTTCCAGATGCTCGGCCGTTACCTCGTCTATCCGGACATGCACCTGCGAGCCGATACGGCGACCGTGCAGGCCGGTCTCGATTCCCAGTCGAAGCTCTGGCCGCTGGCGATTTCGGGCGACTACCCGATCTTCTGCCTCAGGATCAACGACGACGGTGACCTCGGCATTGCCCGTGAAGCGCTGCGCGCCCAGGAATACCTCCGTGCCCGCGGCATCACCGCCGATCTCGTGATCATCAACGAGCGCGCCTCGTCCTATGCCCAGGACATGCAGCACGCGCTCGATTCCATGTGCGAGAACCTGCGGCTGCGCGGCCTTTCGGACGGCCCGCGCCAGCACATCTTCTCGGTCCGCCGCGACCTGATGGAAGCCGAGACGTGGTCGACGCTGCTGTCGGCCTCGCGTGCGGTCTTCCACGCCCGCAACGGCACGATCTCCGACCAGATCGCCCGTGCCAACTCGCTCTATTCGCCGGCGCCGGTAAAGGGCTCCGAAAAGAGCAGCGAGTTCGTCGGGCCGCTCTTGGCGGCACCGCAGGAGGCGGCGGACGCCGATCCGGCGGAGATCAAGGGCGACGGTCTTTCCTTCTGGAACGGCTTCGGCGGCTTTGCCGATGGCGGCCGGGAGTATGTCGTGCGCCTGCGCGGCGGCGAAGCGACGCCGCAGCCCTGGATCAACGTTATCTCCAACGACAGCTTCGGCTTCCACATTTCGGCGGAAGGTGCTGCCTATTCCTGGAGCCGCAACTCGCGCGACTACCAGCTGACACCCTGGACCAACGACACGGTCATCAACCGTCCGGGCGAGGCGATCTTCATCCGCGACATGGCGAGCGGCACGGTGTCGACGCCCTATGCGGCGCTCTCGCGCCGCCGTTCGGTCGTCTTCGAAACGGCGCACGGGCTCGGTTACTCGACCTTCCGCAGCAGCCAGGACGATCTCGACATCGAGGCAACCCAAACGGTCCATCGCAGCCTGCCGGCCAAGCTGGTCCGCGTTTCGATCCGCAACCGCGGGGCGACGGCGCGCCAGCTGAGGCTCTACGGGTACAACGAGTGGGTGCTTGGCAATAATCGCGCCCGCTCGGCTCCCTTCATTCTCTCGAAGTGGGACGAAGAGACGGCGGCTCTGGTCGCGACCAACCCGTACAGCATCGACTTTGGCGGGCGTTCCGCCTTCTTCACCGTGGATGGCGGCGAGGGGGCCGGCTACACTTCCAGCCGACGGGAGTTCCTGGGCGCGATCGGTGGCATCCTGATGCCGCAGGCCGTGCTTTCGGGGGCGGATCTCTCGGGCTCCGTCGATGTCGACGGCGACCCTTGCGCGGTCGTCGCGACCGATCTGACGATCGAGCCCGGCGCCGCGCGCCAGGTCACCTTCATTCTCGGCGATGCCGACAACGAGGAGCAGCTTCGCGCCGTCGTCGGCGAATTGCGCCAAACCGCGTTCGATACGGTGCTCGAGGCGCAGAAGTCGTTCTGGCGCGATTTCACCGATATCGTGAAAGTGGAAACGCCGGATCCGGCTTTTGACGCCATGATCAACAACTGGCTGCCCTATCAGAGCCTCGGTTGCCGCATCATGGCACGCTCGGCCTTCTACCAGGCGAGCGGCGCCTTTGGTTTCCGCGACCAGCTGCAGGACACGCTGGCGTTCCTGATCCATCGTCCGGAACTGGCACGCGCGCAGATCCTGAACGGCGCGGCGCGCCAGTTCGTCGAAGGCGACGTGCAGCATTGGTGGCTGCCCGGAACGGGCGCCGGCGTGCGCACGATGATCTCGGACGACGTCGTCTGGCTCGCTCATGCTGTGACCCGCTACAACACGGTGACCGGTACGACGGATCTTCTTGCCGAGCGCCTTGCCTTCATTACCGGGCCGGCGCTCGAAGAAGGCCAGCACGACGCCTTCTATAAGCCGGAGATCTCCGAGGAAATCGGCGATGTCTACGAGCATTGCGCCCGCGCGCTCGATCTCGCGATCAAGCGCACCGGCGACAACGGCCTGCCGCTGTTCCTCGGTGGTGACTGGAACGACGGGATGAACCGGGTCGGCCAGGCAGGCAAGGGCACGAGCACCTGGCTCGGCTGGTTCCTGGCCGGCACGCTGCGCGGCTTCCTGCCTTACGCTCGCGAGCGCAAGGATGAAGCGCGCGTTACCCGCTGGGAGGCGCACCTCGATGCGCTCAAGAAGGCGCTTGCGACCGCCGGATGGGATGGCGACTACTATCGTCGTGGCTACTACGACGACGGCACGCCGCTTGGCACGAGCGAGGCGCTGGAGTGCCGGATCGATTCTATCGCCCAGTCCTGGAGCGTGCTTTCGGGCGAGGGCGACGAGCAGCGCTCGCTGAAGGCGATGGATGCGGTCATGGCCGAACTCGTCGATCCGGACCAGCGCATCGTGCGGCTGTTCACGCCGCCGCTCGAACGCACGTCGCAGGATCCGGGCTACATCAAGGCCTATCCGCCGGGAGTGCGCGAGAACGGCGGGCAGTATACCCATGCGGCCACCTGGGTGGCGCTGGCCTTTGCCGAGCAGGGCAGGGCCGAAGAGGCCTGGCGCGTGTTCAACATGCTGAACCCGGTTTCCCATGCGGGAAGCCGCGAGGCGGCGGAGCACTACCGCGTCGAGCCCTATGTCGTTGCCGCCGATATCTATGGCGAAGGCGATCTGGCGGGGCGCGGCGGCTGGACCTGGTATACGGGATCTGCCGGCTGGCTCTACCGTGTCGGCGTCGAGGGCATCCTCGGCATTCGCAGGCAGGGCGACAGGCTGGTCATCCGCCCGGTGCTGCCGGCAGCCTGGAACGGCTACTCGGCCGAAGTGACGCTCAACGGCGCGCGGCACAAGATTTCGGTCGAGCGCGACAAGAAAAGTGGCGAGCCGATCGTCAGCGTCAACAATAGTGTCACAAAAAACGCGCATGAAGGCATTTTGCTGTAACGGCCGGCGTTGAAGACAGGATGAAACCGGCTTTGTTCCCGCAAGGGCAAGGCCGGTTTTTCTTTGCGGATGTGCCGGCGGCGCGACCTCGACGGCCGAGTGTTGCGCCCTAGATCTCGTGAGCGGGGTGCAGGGCGGGAAACCGCCTGCAGATGGCATCCCGCTCTCCTTCATGGTGCCGGGCATCGCGCGAAAGGCGGGACGTCGGTACCCGTTTCAACAGGGATGGGGCAGGGGCGCCAAATCCTGGAAAACGGACCGCATGCTGCAAAAGACTTTTCAGGGTGGCGTCGAGCCGATGTCCGCCCGATTGGTTCCGAGGGAGCGCGACACACGCCTTGATGTGTTCAGGGCGCTGTGTCTTCTGACCATCTTCGTCAATCACGTTCCCGGACAATATCTCGAATACCTGACGCACAAGAACTTCGGCTTTTCCGATTCCGCCGAAGCCTTCGTGTTGATCTCCGGCCTGTCGGTCGGGATCGCCTATGGCGGCAAGTTCGTCTCCCGCGGGCGGCTTGCCATGACGCTGAAGATCTGGCGCCGGGCGCTGGCGCTCTACGTCGCCCACATCATGACCAGCATCGTCACGCTGGCGATCTTTGCGGCTGGCGCGATCTATTTCGGCCGGCAGGACCTGATCGGCGAGATCAACATCCGCCCGATGGTGGAGCAGACGGAGCAGGGCATCGTCGCCATGGTGCTGCTCGGACATCAGCTCGGCTACAACAACATCCTGTCGATGTACGCGGCGCTGTTCCTGCTGCTACCGGGCATCCTCTGGCTGAATGACGTCAGCAAGAAACTGCTGCTGTTGCTCTCCGCCGCGCTTTGGCTCGCCGCGGGCATCTTCAAGTTTGTGCCGTCGAACTTCCTCGACGAAGGCTACTGGTTTCTCAATCCCTGGTCCTGGCAGTTCCTGTTCGTCATCGGCGTCGTCATGATGACCTATGTGCGCAACGGCGCAACCGTGCCGCGGTGGCCCTGGTTGATCGTGCTGTCCTGTGGTTACCTTGCCGTTTCCGCCGTCTGGGTGCTCTTTTCCTTCTGGAGCATCGACCTCTCCTTCGGTCTTCCGGCGGTGCTCACCGGCTTCGACAAGACCTTTTTGTCTCTGCCGCGACTGCTGCATGTGCTGGCGCTTGGCTACATCATCACCGTGACGCCTCGGATCAGCAACCTTGCCAAGCTCGACAGCGATCACCCGCTTGCTGTCGTCGGCCGTCATTCGCTGCCGATCTTCATCTTCGGCACGATCCTGGCGATGTCCGGCCAGGTGCTCTTGTTCGTCACCGGGAGAAACCCGATCTTCGGCAGCCTCTTCGTGCTCGCCGGCATCGGCCTGCATTTCGCCTATGCCTATTATCTCGAATGGCTGCACGGTATCGCGTCCGCCAAACCGCTAAGGGCGGCGTAGAAGCGCCGCCTTTTGTCGGATGTCTAGTTTCTGGCGCCAAGCGCCAGGCGGCAGGCGAGCCCCGTGAACACGCCGGCGAGAAGGTATTGCGGCAGCTTTGGGAAACGCCGGAAACCGGAGAGCCTTGCGCGCAGATGGCTGCCGGCGAGGATGACCGAGCCGTTCACGAGCAAGCCGATCCCGTTCAGGATGGTCGCGAGCAGAAGCATCTGCAGGAGCATCGACCCGCCATTCGGGTCCACGAACTGCGGAAAGAGCGCCAGCACGAAGAGTGCCATCTTCGGATTGAGCAGGTTCGTCATCAGCCCCTCGCCGAAAACCCGCCGGCTCGAAAGCCGCTTGAGTGTCGATGTCGGGGACGCGCTCGATGCATGCGAGCGGACGGTCTTGCAGGCGAGGTAAAGCAGACAGGCGCAGCCGGCCCAGCGCACGATCTCATAGGCGATCGGAACGGTGACGAAGAGCTGCGAGAGGCCGAGTGCGGCGGCCAGTGCGTGGCAATAGGTGCCGGCTGCGATGCCGGCATAGGTGAGGAAGCCGGCTGCGCGTCCCTGGCTTACGCTACGAGACGCGATGAGCAGCATGTCAGGGCCGGGCGTGGCGGTGAGCACGAGGCTTGCTGCGGCGAAAACTGTGATCGTGGATATATCCGGCATTGGTGATTCCCTTGGAATTGAAGCCGGAATTCCGGACTACCAGCAATCACCAGAATGGCAAGCCTTCTCGGTGCGCCCCTGCAGGGTGACCAAAAGAAAACCACCCGCGTTTGACGGCGGGTGGCTTGATCTTCTGCGGCTTGGCTTCAAGCGCGCAGCCTATGCTGCCGTGTGGCTCATGCGGACGTCTTCGTCCGTCAGGATGCCGCTGGCGCGCAAGAGGGCAGCGAAGCGGCCGTTGCTCTGGCTGAGCTCGTTGAAGCCGCCCATCTCCACGACCCGGCCCTGATCCATGAAGATCACCAGATCGGCCTCACGCACTGTCGACAGCCGGTGGGCGATGATGAAGGTGGTGCGGTTCTTGCGCAGCGCATCGATCGCATCCTTGACGCGAGCCTCGGTTTCGACGTCGAGCGCGCTGGTCGCCTCGTCGAGCACCAGGATCGGCGCGTTCTTGAGGATGGCGCGGGCGATCGCCACACGCTGGCGCTCGCCGCCCGACAGGCGGTTGCCGCGCTCGCCGACGACCGTATCGTAACCGGTCGTGCGGCCCTCGATGAAGTCGCAGGCTGCAGCCGCTTCGGCGGCAGCCATGACTTCTTCGATCGTCGCGTCATCACGGCCGAGCCGGATATTGTCCGAGATCGAACGGTTCATCAGGCCCGCATCCTGGAAGACGGTGGCGATCGAACGGCGCAGCGACTTGCGCGTCACCTTCGAGATATCGTTGCCGTCGATCAGGATCTGGCCGTCACGCGGATCGTGGACGCGCTGCAGCAGGTTGACGAGCGTCGTCTTGCCGGCGCCGGTCGGGCCGACGATGGCGATCGTCTGGCCGGCCTTGGCCGTGAACGAGACGTTGTGCACGCCCTGGTTCGTGTTGGCAAAATCGAAGGAGACATTGCGGAACTCGACTTCGCCGACAGCCGGCGGCAGTTCGGTCGCGCCTGCCGGCTCGTCGCGTTCGCGGACAGCGTCTTCGAGGTTGAAGAAGTCCTCGAGCTTGGCGCGGGCTTCGAAGATCTGCGTCACGAAGGCCTTCATCTGGTCGAGACGGCCGATCAGCAGGTTGGCAAAACCGATGAAGGCGATGACTTCGCCGACGCCGAGCTCGCCGCGCTGCACCAGAACGGTACCGATCACGAGGATCGCCATCATCGAGATGGTCGAGGCAACGCGGTTCAGGGCACTTGCGAGCGCCCACCAGTCGAGCACCGGGAACTGCGCCGAGATCAGCCGCTCGGTGAACTTCTTCAGCTCGCGGGTTTCAGCCTCGATGCGGTTGTAGCTGTGTACGACCGAGACGTTGCTGATCGCGTCGGAAACGTGGGAAAAGACGGTATGGTAGTGGTTCTCGACCGAAGCCTGGCCTTCCTTGGTGCGGCTCATCACCGCCTTGCTGATCATGACATAGGCCGCGCCGAGCACGACGAGAACCAGCGACAGGCGCACGTCCATGGCAAAGGCGGTCGGGATGAGCAGCATCAGCGCGACAGCTGTCGCCAGGTGCTGGCGCATGAATTCGAGCCAGAGGCCGAAGAGGGTTTCGCAGGCACGCAGCAGCGTGTGCAGCGCGTTGGACGTGCCGCGCTGGCTGTGCCATGCGAGCGGCATGGAAACGATACGGCCGAAGGCTTCCGTCAGAAGCGTGGCGCGGCGGCCGTGGGCCAACCGGTCCGCCTCGCGGGCGACGAGCACGAAGGCGACGGTGTTGAAGACGCCAAGGCCTGCCCACATGAGCAGCATCGGCGTGACTTCGCCCTTTGACGAGATGGCGTCGATGATGCGCCCGAACAGGATCGGCTCGGCGATCGTGATGGCGGCCAGAACGACGTTGGCGAGGACGATCGCCGAGACACGGAACTTGTGGACCGCAAGATAACTGAGCGCTCTTGCATACACCTGGAACAATGACACTGTCTCACCCCTTCCGGGTACCGGATTTGACGCGCCGCGGATCTTTTGCGGCAGATGCACCCGCGTCCTCGAGGTTTGCCGTGGCGGGCATGAGAGCATTCGCGCCTCAAAAACCTCGGGGCCGCGCTGAGACGGTCTTTGGCGGCAATGGGAAGCCGTAGCCGGACGCATGGACAGCCACTCGTTTTCCCGTTTCGCTCGTCTGCGAGCTTGGCGAGAATATTCATAGTCTGCTATCTGTCGTGCCAACTCCGATTTCTTGCATATTTCGCATAAGACCGGGCGTGGTATGACGGATTATCGCGGGTGCAACATGAATGGTCGCTGAACGGTGCCTTTATGTCCGGATTCGGAAATGCGACCATATGCATCGACCTGGAAGGTGATCCATGAACATTACGCTGCTCGTACAGTTTCTCGCGCTTCTGGAGGAGATGAAGACTCGCGAGGAAATCATCCCGGAGTTCGAGCGCCTGCTCGATCGCTGTGGCTTCGACTTCTACGGCGTCGTGCGCCAGCCCAAGCCGCATGACAATCCGCTGAGGCTGCTGCTTGCCGGTCGCTGGCCCGAGGGCTGGCCGCAGATCTACATCCGCAAGAAGTTCGTTGTGATCGATCCGACCATCCGCTACCTCGGCCACGCCCAGCGCGGTTTCCGCTGGCGCGACACGCTTTTTGCCTTTCGCTCCGATCCGCATCGCAAGCGCATGGAAAGCATGATGATCGAGGCGCGCAACCATGGCCTCTACGATGGCTATATCTTCCCGGTGCACGGCCGGCGCGGCCTGCTCGGCAACCTGACGGTCGGTGGTCGCGTCGTCGATCTGAGCCCGGTCGAGATCAGCCTGTTCGATTCGATTGCCAAGCGGCTGTTCTGGAAGCTGCTCGACCTGACCGACCCGGAAGTTTCGGCCGAACTCGGTTCGCGCGTCGAGGTGCAGATGACGCGGCGCGAAATGGAAGCGCTCAACTATCTGGCCGACGGCATGACCTCCAACGACATCGGCAAGGTGCTCGACATATCGAGCCACACGGTCGACTGGTACATGAACGGAATTCAGGAAAAGCTGAAGGCCAAGAACCGCCACCACGTTGTGGCGATCGCCTTCCGTCTCGGCCTGATTTCCTAAAGTCGAAAGGCATTCGGTTTCCTGTCGCATCTGAAATTGCGCTCTGCCCGGTGACTCGCTAATACTTTATTTCGCGGGTGCAGCATTTCCCGCAATATCAAGTCATTGAGGAGACCGACTTGCCTATCTCGAAGATCCTTGTTGCCAACCGTTCTGAAATTGCCATCCGCGTTTTTCGCGCTGCAAACGAACTCGGTCTGAAAACGGTCGCGATATGGGCGGAAGAGGACAAACTGGCGCTGCACCGCTTCAAGGCGGACGAAAGCTACCAGATCGGCCGCGGTCCGCATCTGGCCCGTGACCTCGGGCCGATCGAAAGCTACCTGTCGATCGAGGAAGTGATCCGCGTCGCCAAGCTCTCGGGCGCCGACGCCATTCATCCGGGCTACGGTCTGCTTTCGGAAAGCCCTGAATTTGTCGATGCCTGTGATGCCGCCGGCATCATCTTCATCGGTCCGCGGCCGGCAACGATGCGCCAGCTCGGCAACAAGGTGGCGGCGCGCAACCTCGCCATTTCCGTCGGCGTTCCGGTCGTGCCGGCCACCGATCCGCTGCCGGACGACGAAAAGGAAATCCATCGCCTGGCCGCCGAGATCGGCTATCCGGTCATGCTCAAGGCCTCCTGGGGCGGCGGCGGTCGCGGCATGCGCGCCATTCGCGACCCGAAGGACCTGATCCGCGAGGTCACCGAAGCCAAGCGCGAGGCCAAGGCCGCCTTCGGCAAGGACGAGGTCTATCTCGAAAAGTTGGTCGAGCGCGCCCGCCACGTCGAAAGCCAGATCCTTGGCGATACCCACGGCAATGTCGTGCATCTGTTCGAGCGCGACTGCTCCATCCAGCGCCGCAACCAGAAGGTCGTCGAGCGCGCGCCGGCGCCCTACCTCTCCGATGCGCAGCGGCAGGAACTGGCCAACTACTCGCTGAAGATCGCCAAGGCGACCAACTATATCGGCGCCGGCACTGTCGAGTATCTGATGGATGTCAACACCGGCAAGTTCTACTTCATCGAAGTGAACCCGCGCATCCAGGTCGAGCACACCGTCACCGAAGTGGTGACCGGCATCGACATCGTCAAGGCGCAGATCCACATTCTCGACGGCGAGGCGATCGGCACGCCGGCATCGGGCGTGCCTGACCAGGCGGACATCCGCCTCAACGGCCACGCGCTGCAGTGCCGCATCACCACGGAAGATCCGGAACAGAACTTCATCCCCGACTATGGCCGCATCACCGGCTATCGCTCGGCGGCCGGTTTCGGCATCCGGCTCGATGGCGGCACGGCCTATACCGGTGCCTACATCACCCGCTATTACGACCCGCTGCTGGTAAAGGTCACGGCTTCGGGCAGCACGCCGGCAGAAGCGATCAGCCGCATGGACCGGGCGCTGCGCGAATTCCGCATCCGCGGGGTGGCGACTAATCTCACCTTCCTCGAGGCGATCATCGGCCACGAGCAGTTCCGAAACAACACCTACACCACCCGCTTCATCGACACGACGCCGGAACTCTTCCAGCAGGTCAGGCGCCAGGACCGTGCAACGAAGCTCCTGACTTACCTCGCCGACGTCACCGTCAACGGTCATCCGGAGGCAAAGGGCCGCCCGAAGCCACCGGCGGATGCGGCAAAGCCGGTCGTGCCGTTCATTCAGGGCGACATCCCCGCCGGCACCAAGCAGAAGCTCGACGCGCTCGGCCCGAAGAAGTTCGCCGAGTGGGTGCGCGCAGAAAAACAGGTCTTCCTCACCGACACGACCATGCGCGACGGCCATCAGTCGCTGCTTGCCACCCGCATGCGCACGCATGACATCGCCCGTGTCGCCGGCACCTATGCCCGCGCATTGCCGCAGCTTTTCTCGCTGGAATGCTGGGGTGGTGCGACCTTCGACGTTTCCATGCGCTTCCTCACCGAGGACCCGTGGGATCGTCTCGCCCGCATTCGCGAGGACGCGCCGAACCTGCTGCTGCAGATGCTTTTGCGCGGCGCTAACGGCGTCGGCTACAAGAACTACCCCGACAACGTCGTGAAGTACTTCGTGCGCCAGGCGGCGAAGGGCGGTATTGACGTCTTCCGCGTCTTCGACTGCCTCAACTGGGTCGACAACATGCGCGTGTCGATGGAGGCCGTTGCTGAAGAGAACCGCATCTGCGAGGCGGCAATCTGCTACACCGGCGACATCCTGAACTCGGCCCGCCCGAAGTACGATCTCAAGTACTACACGGCATTGGCGGCCGAGCTCGAAAAGGCCGGCGCGCACATGATCGCCGTCAAGGACATGGCGGGCCTGTTGAAGCCGGCCGCCGCGCGCGTGCTCTTCAAGGCGCTGCGCGAAGCGACGGATCTGCCGATCCATTTCCACACGCACGACACTTCGGGCATTGCGGCTGCAACCGTGCTTGCCGCCGTCGATAGCGGCGTCGATGTGGTCGATGCGGCGATGGACGCACTCTCCGGCAACACCTCGCAGCCCTGCCTCGGCTCGATCGTCGAGGCGCTGCGCGGCTCGGAGCGTGATCCGGGCCTCGATCCCGAATGGATCCGCCGCATCTCCTTCTATTGGGAAGCAGTGCGTTACCAGTACGCTGCCTTCGAAAGCGACCTCAAGGGACCGGCGTCGGAAGTCTACCTGCACGAAATGCCGGGCGGTCAGTTTACCAACCTCAAGGAACAGGCCCGTTCGCTCGGGCTGGAAACCAAGTGGCACCGCGTTGCCCAGGCCTATGCCGATGCCAACCAGATGTTCGGCGATATCGTCAAGGTGACACCGTCCTCCAAGGTGGTCGGCGACATGGCGCTGATGATGGTTTCGCAAGACCTGACGGTTGCCGACGTCGAGAACCCGGCCAAGGATATCGCCTTCCCGGATTCGGTCGTCTCGATGCTGAAGGGCGATCTCGGTCAGCCTCCGGGCGGCTGGCCGGAAGCGCTGCAGAAGAAGGCGCTGAAGGGCGAGAAGGCCTACACCGCCGTTCCCGGCTCGCTGCTGCCGCCGGCCGATCTCGATGCGGAGCGCAAGGCGATCGAGGACAAGCTCGAGCGCAAGGTCGACGACTTCGAGTTTGCCTCCTATCTGATGTACCCGAAGGTCTTCACCGATTACGCGGTCGCGGCCGACACCTATGGTCCAGTCAGCGTGCTGCCGACACCGGCCTATTTCTATGGGCTTGGACCGGGCGAGGAACTGCAGCCGGAAATCGAGAGGGGCAAGTCGCTGGTCATCCTGCACCAGGCCAAGAGCGAGCCCGACGAGAAGGGCATGGTCAAGGTGTTCTTCGAACTCAATGGCCAGCCGCGCCTGATCAAGGTACCGGACCGCAACCGCAGTGCGACCAGCGCCGTGCGCCGCAAGGCCGAAGGCGGCAATGCCGCCCAGCTCGGCGCACCGATGCCGGGCGTCATCTCGACGGTCGCCGTTGCCGCCGGCCAGTCGGTCAAGGCCGGCGACGTGCTGCTTTCGATCGAGGCGATGAAGATGGAAACGGCGCTGCACGCCGAGAAGGACGGCACGGTCGCCGAAGTTCTGGTGCGGGCCGGTGACCAGATCGACGCCAAGGACCTGCTGATCGTCTTCGACGCGTAAGCTTTTGCCACACGGATAGACAGAAACGGCCGGATGCGAATCCGGTCGTTTTTGTTTTGCGACGGACGAGACGACGGCTGCTTAGCGCCTAGGCCAGCTTCTCCTCCCAATACTTCCCTTCAGATCTCGTAGTCGTGCGGGGCACTGAGCGAAGCGATGAACTTCTTGGTGCGCTCGCGCTCGGGTGCCGAAAAGATCGTCTTTGGCGCGCCGCTTTCGACGATCAGGCCGCCGTCGAGGAAGATCACCTTGTCGGCGACGCGCGAGGCAAGCCGGAGATCATGCGTCGCCATCACCATGGTTGTGCCCTCGCGGGCAAGCCGGCTGAGGACTTCGACGACTTCTTCGGCCAGTTCCGGATCGAGCGCCGAGGTGGGCTCGTCGCAGAGAAGCACGCGCGGTGAGGGGGCAAGCGCACGGGCGATCGCGACCCGCTGCTGCTGGCCGCCCGAAAGCGTCGCCGGCCAGGCGTCGGCCTTGTGCGCCATGCCGACCTTTTCGAGCAGTTCCATTGCCCGGGTCTTCGCCCTGTCCGCCGGCCATTTCAGCACGGTGACGAGGCCTTCCATGACATTGCCGAGTGCTGTCTGGTGCGGGAAGAGCTGGAAGTTCTGGAACACCATGCCGGTCTGCCGGCGCAGGCGCTGGATCGCCGCCCAGCCGATCTTGCGGCCGGGGGAAAATTCGAGCTTTTCGTCGCCGAGCTTGATCGCTCCGGAGGTCGGGATCTCCAGGAGATTGATGCAGCGCAAGAGCGTGCTCTTGCCGCCGCCGGACGGGCCGACCAGTGCGGTCACGGTGCCCTCGGCGAGTGCAACGGAAATATCCTTCAGCACGAGATTGTCGCCGAAGCGCTTTTCGATGTGGGAAAGCTCGATCACGTGCGCGCCTCCAGGAAGCCGCCATAGCGGGCGAAACGGCGCTCCAGCCGCACCTGCAGGGCGGAGAGCACGGAGCTCATGGCAAGATAGATCAGCGCCGCTTCGATATAGAGGATCAGCGGCTCGTAGGTGGTGGCGACGATGCGCTGCGCCGTCTGGAACATCTCGGGCACGGTGATGGCGGCGGCGAGTGACGTATCCTTCACCAGCGAGATGAAGGTGTTCGACAGCGGCGGTACGGCGACGCGGGTCGCCTGCGGCAGGATGGTGCGGCGCATGGCCTGGCTCCAGCTCATCCCGATCGAATAGGCGGCCTCCCATTGGCCGCGCGGGACCGAAGAAATCACGGCGCGAATGATCTCGGACGTATAGGCGCCGACGTTCAGCGAGAAGCCGATGAGGGCGGCCGTGAAGGCGTCGAGCAGGATGCCGGCGCTCGGCAGGCCGTAGAAGATCACGAAGAGCTGCACGAGCAGCGGCGTGCCGCGGATCACCCAGACGTAAAAGCGCGCGATCAAGGCAACCGGTGCCGCCCCGAACAGACGGGCAACGGCCGTGACGAGCCCGAGAATCAGGCCGAAGATGAAGGAAAGCAGCGTCAGCGGGATGGTAAAGGTGAGGCCGGCCCAGAGCAGGGACGGCAGGGATTCCAACATCAATGGGAGCCAGGTGGTCAAGGGCGAGCCTTTCAAAAAGCGCGATCCGCCCCGGGGACCGGAACGGATCGCTTTTCATAGCCGAGAACCGCCGGCGGAGAAACCGGCCGGCTGCGGGAGTTACTTCGAGACGTCGGCGCCGAAGTACTTCTGCGAGATCTTGTCGTAGGTGCCGTCGGCCTTGATGTCGACGAGCGCCTTGTTGATGGCTTCGAGCAGTTCCGGTTCGCCCTTGCGGATGATGATGCCGGAGAAGTCGGCGTCGGCCTGTTCGGCGGCGATCTTCACCGGCGCGTCGGGCTTCTTCTTCTTGAAGTCGAGGAAGGAGAGGCTGTCGTTGATGGTCGCATCGGCGCGGCCGGTAAGAACGAGCTGGATCGACTGGTCGAAGCCGTCGGTGCCGACGAGTTCGGCGCCGGACGCGGTCGCGAGCTTGCCGAAGTTGCTGGTCAGCGACTGGGCGGAATTCTTGCCCTTGAGATCGGCGAAGCCCTTGATCTCCTCATTGTCGGACTTGACGATCAGCACCGCCTTGGACGCGATATAGGGCTTGGAGAAGTCGTACTTCTTCTTGCGCTCCTCGGTGATGCCGACCTGGTTGATGACCGTGTCGTAGCGGTTGGCGTCGAGGCCGGCGATCAGGCCGTCCCACTTGCCTTCGAGGAACTCGGCCTTGACGCCGAGCTTCTCCGCAACCGCCTGGCCGATCTCGACGTCGAAGCCGACGAGCGCGCCGGAGGCATCGTGATAGGTGAAGGGCGCGTAGGTGCCCTCGGTGCCGATCTTCAGGACGCCTGCCGACTTGATCGCATTGAGGTTCTCACCGGCATGAGCGGAGGACAGCGCGGCAACCTGCATCAGGGCGGCGGCAAACAGCGTGGGGAGGAGTTTCATCGTGATTTTCCATCTTCTTTGTGGTCCGGCCCGTCGTCCGGATTGAGCGGACAATCGCATAAAAAATCGGCGATCTGAGCGTATAAAACACCAATTCCCGAGCGTTTTGATGAAGAATTTTCCTCGAAATCGCACCGGTTGGGCGCAAAAGCCACGGTTTGTCGGAATTCGCGTCCTGCTCCGATTTGGTCGCCGCGCCGACTTGAAAACGATTTCAAAAGTTGATATGCACATTTATAGCGATTCATGCACGTTTATGCACGGTTGATCAAAAATGTCAGGCGAACTCCTTCTTCGAGAGCGAAAGACGCTGATCCAGGGGCGGTTGAAGGCCAATGGCCGGGTGCTGGCTGCCGACCTTGCGGCTGAGCTGAGCGTTTCCGAGGATACGATCCGCCGCGATCTTAGGGAAATGGCGGCGGCGGGACTGTGCGAGCGCGTCTATGGCGGCGCACTTCCGGTCGCCCCGGCGGCCCACAGTACCTTGAGCGAGCGCGTGGCGATGGCGCCGGAACGCAAGGCGGCGCTGGCGCGCACGGCGGTCGGGCTGATCAAGCCTGATATGACCGTGTTCCTCGATGCCGGTTCGACCAATCTCGCCATTGCCCAGCTGATCGAGCCGGAGCTGCAGGTCACCGTCGTTACCAATACGCCGCTGATCGCGACGGCACTCATGGAGAAGCCGGGTGTCGATCTGATCCTGCTCGGCGGCCCGCTCAACCGCGCCGTCGGTGCGGCGATCAGCGCGCGGGCGCAGCGCGATGCCGAACTGCTCCGGCCCGATCTCTGTTTTCTCGGCACCTGCGGCGCCGACGCGACCGCGGGCCTGACGGCGATCTATTTCGAAGACGCGGAATTCAAGCGGCTGATTGCCTTGCGCAGCCAGCGCCTTGTTGTCGCCGTCACCAGCGACAAGCTTGGTACGGCGGCCGCGCACGGGGTCGTCGATATCAATGACAAGGCGACGCTGCTGCTCGAGGCGGATGCGCCGGCAGAGCACCGCGCGGCCTTCGAGGCAGCGGGGGCACAGATCCTGATGGCGGGAGAGGCCGAATGACGACGATTACGCATGTGGCGCTCTGGACCCGGGACCTCGAGGCGATCGCCCAGTTCTGGTCGGCGTTCTTCGGCGCCGAAGCCGGCGAGATCTATGAAAGCCGACGGCGTCCGGGTTTTCGTTCGCGGTTCCTGACACTCGGCGACGGGCCGGCATTCGAGATCATGGAAGGCCCCTGGGTTGGGGCGGGCGATCCCGCCGAAGAGCGAACCGGCCTTGCGCATGTGGCGCTGTCGCTCGGCAGCGAGCAGGCAGTCGAGGCGATGGCGGCCCGCGCCGAGGCCGAGGGCATTCTGGTCGCAAAACCGCGATGGACCGGTGACGGCTTCTACGAGGCTGTTGTTCGCGACCCCGATGGAAATCTGATCGAAATCACAATTTGAGCCGGGCGACCCGGCACAGAGGCAAGACCATGGACCAACGTTCTCCTTCCGCGACCGTCCGCCAGGGCTACATGACCCGCAACCGGCTGGCGGTTTCGCTGCTCTTCCTATTGAACGGCTTCGTCATCGGCAGCTGGGCGCCGAAGATCCCCGAATTCAAGGACCGGCTCGGCATCAGCGAAAGCGTGCTCGGCCTGTTGATCCTGATGTTCGGTATCGGCTCGCTGGTGCTCATGCCGATTGCTGGCGGCTATATCGCCCGTGTGGGCTCGCAGAAGGTGGTCAAGGTCACCGCCATCATCCTGTCGCCGTTGCTTCTGCTCCTGACGCTTGTCCCTGATGTCTGGACGGCGGCCGTCGCCATGTTCCTGCTTGGCGGTTTTGCCGGCGCGATGGACGTCGCGATGAACGCCAATGCGGTCGAGGTCGAAAAATCGATGCGCCGGGCGATCATGTCGTCCTGCCATGCCTATTGGAGCCTCGGCGGTCTGATCGGTGCCGGTATCGGCGGCTTCCTCATGGCCCGCTTCGGCGTGCTGCCGCATGTCCTCGTCGTCACGGCGGTCTGCCTGGTATTGATCGTCGCCGCTTGGCCGATGATCCTGGCCGACAAGCCGCATCCGGGCGCCGCCAAGGAAAAGCTGCGCCTGCCGATGACACCGCTTCCCTGGCTGATCGGCATCATGGCGCTGTTCTCGATGGTGCCCGAAGGCACGGTGCTCGACTGGGGTGCGCTTTATCTGCGCAACGAACTCGGCGCCTCCGTTGAGCTTTCCGGCTTCGGCTTTGCCGCCTTCTCCGCCACCATGGCGACCATGCGTTTTGCCGGCGATTTCGTGCGGGACCGCTTCGGCGCCAAACGGACGCTCCGCATCTGCACGGTCACGGCACTCGTCGGCATGATCATCGCGGGAACGGCGCCGAATGCTTATGTCGCCATCCTCGGCTTTGCGATCGCCGGCATCGGCATCTCCAACATGGTGCCGATCGCCTTCTCTGCGGCTGGCAACATGCCGGGCCTGCAGCCGGGCATCGCCCTCTCGGTCGCGACCTTCATGGGCTATTCCGGCATGCTGTTCGCCCCGTCGCTGATCGGTTTCGTTGCCGAGCATACCGGCTTTGCCATCATCTTCGCCTCGGTGCCGGTGCTCTTCATCGTCGTGCTGCTGCTGTCGCATCATGCCGTGCATGCGGACCACGCGAAGGGGCATTAGTGATCTATTGAGCCACGGACGGGCGTGTTCTGCGCAGGCCACAAGCGCCCCTCATCCGGCCTGCCGGCCACCTTCTCCCCGCAGGCGGGGAGAAGGAAACACGCGGCGCGCTTCGAACTCTCCTCCCAAGCTTGGCGCACGCTATAGATCGGGGCTACGAGGATGCGACATTCTCCTTCTCCCCGCTGGCGGGGAGAAGGTCGCGGCAGCGGGATGAGGGGCCCTCGCGCCTAAGGCCGCCATCAAATCGCCGTCAGGGCATGATGTCGCCGTTGACAATCAGGCTTTCCTCATCCACCTGATGGGCAAATAGCCAGGGTGAGATGAGGAAGTCCATGTGGGTTTTGCCCGCATTCTCGCCCTGCTTAGTGACCCACGAAGAGGCCTTCATGTCTTCCGCCTTCGATTACGATCCGCAGCCCCGCCGCGCCTCCGTTGCCGTCGATGTCGGCGGCGTCATCGTCGGGGGCGGCGCGCCGGTCGTGGTGCAGTCGATGACCAACACCGACACGGCCGATATCGATGGGACCGTGGCGCAGGTGGCCGCCCTTCACAAGGCCGGCTCGGAGCTGGTGCGCATCACCGTCGACCGCGACGAAAGTGCCGCTGCCGTGCCGAAGATCCGCGAGCGGCTCGAGCGCCTCGGTCTCGACGTGCCGCTCGTCGGCGACTTCCACTATATCGGCCACAAGCTCTTGACCGACCATCCGGCCTGCGCCGAGGCGTTGGCGAAGTACCGGATCAATCCGGGCAACGTCGGCTTCAAGGACAAGAAGGACAAGCAGTTCGCCGAGATCATCGAGATGGCGATCCGCTACGACAAGCCGGTGCGCATCGGCGTCAACTGGGGTTCGCTCGACCAGGAACTGCTGACGCGGCTGATGGACGAGAACAAGGCGAACGGCTTCCCGCTGACCGCGCAGGAAGTGACGCGCGAGACGATCGTGCAGTCGGCGCTACTCTCGGCCGATCTCGCCGAAGAGATCGGTCTGCCGCGCAACCGCATCATCCTTTCGGCCAAGGTTTCCGGCGTTCAGGACCTGATCGCCGTCTATGCCATGCTGTCGGCCCGCTCCGACCATGCGCTGCATCTCGGCCTCACCGAAGCCGGCATGGGCACCAAGGGCATCGTTGCATCCTCCGCCTCGCTCGGCATCCTGATGCAGCAGGGCATCGGTGATACGATCCGCATTTCGCTGACACCGGAGCCCGGCGGCGACCGCACCCGCGAGGTCCAGGTGGCGCAGGAACTGCTGCAGGTCATGGGCTTCCGCCAGTTCATTCCCGTCGTTGCCGCCTGTCCCGGCTGCGGGCGCACGACGTCGACCGTGTTCCAGGAACTCGCCCAGAAGATCCAGGACGACATCCGCCGCAACATGCCGGTCTGGCGCGAGAAGTATCCTGGCGTCGAGGGCCTGAAGGTCGCGGTCATGGGCTGCATCGTCAACGGCCCCGGCGAAAGCAAGCATGCCGATATCGGCATCTCGCTTCCGGGCACCGGCGAAATGCCGGCCGCCCCCGTCTTCATCGACGGCGAGAAGGCGATGACGCTGCGTGGACCCAACATCGCCGGTGACTTCGAGACGCTGGTTTCCGACTATATCGAGAAGCGCTACGGCCGCGGCCAGGCGGCGGCCGAGTAAGGTCGGGCGTCGTCGGATCTAAAGCCGCGACGTCAGCAGCTTGAAGCCGGCAAAGGCGAAGAAGCCGGCCATCAGGCTCTCGATCAGCCGCCTGGACTTCAGATAGGCGCGGTGCACCGGCGTCATCGAGAAGACGATCGCAAAGCCGCAGAAGGTCATCAGGCCTATCGCCATGCAGCCGCCGATGAAGGTCGCGGTAACGCCGACGGGCGCCCCCTCGGGCATGCCGAGCGAAACCAGCATGATCCAGGAAAAGATCGCCTTGGGGTTGGTCAGGTGGATGCCGAGCCCCTTGAGATAGAGCCGCTTCAGCGTCGTCTGCACCTTAGCCGTCGGCACGATCGCGCTTTCGTCGCTGCGCATGGCGGCGCGCAGCGCGTTGTAGGCGAGCCAGAAGAGATAGCAGGCGCCGGCGATCTTCAAGGCGATGATCGCGTGGCCATAGGCGCGGATCAGCGCCGAGAGGCCGGAGGCCGTCAGCATCGCCCAGGTGTAGCTTCCCGTCAGCACCCCGAGGGCAAGCGCCAGGCCCGCCTTTCGTCCCTGACTGACCGAGGTGGTGATGATCGCCAGGATCGCCGGTCCCGGCGATGCGGTCGCGATCAGATAGGCGGTCCAGGCAATGAGTAGCTGCGGCAGATAGGGCGTCAGGTCGAACATGCGAGAAAAGCTCCGGCTCGGTTGCCGGAGGCTAGATCAGTCCATCGCCTGTTTGAAACGGCGAAAATGTCACCGAGACAACTTAGAAGATCTCGTCGAGCGCCTCGATCAGGCGCGCGCATTCGGCATCGGTGCCGATGGTGATGCGCAGGAAATCGCCGATGCGCGGCTTGGCGAAATGGCGCACGAGCACGGCGCGCTCGCGCAGCGCCTTCATCAGCGTTTCGCCACTATGGCCAGGATGGCGGGCAAAGACGAAATTGGCCCCTGATGGCAGAACCTCGAAGCCGCGCGTGGCCAGATCGGCGGTGAGCCGTTGACGCGAGGCGATGATCCTGGCGCGGGTTTCCTCGAACCAGGCCTCGTCCTCGATTGCGGCGACGGCGCCGGCCTGGGCCGGCCGGCCGAGCGGATAGGAATTGAAGCTGTCCTTCACCCGTTCCAGCGCCTCGATCAGCGGGCGTTGGCCGATGGCGAAGCCGACGCGCAAGCCCGCAAGCGCACGCGACTTGGAGAAGGTCTGGACGACCAGCAGGTTCTCGTACTTCGAAACGAGTTCTGCCGCCGACTGCCCGCCGAAATCGACATAGGCCTCGTCGATGACGACGGGCTGGTCGGGATGGCTCGCGACCAGGCGTTCGATGGCGACGAGCGGCAAAGCGATGCCGGTCGGAGCGTTGGGATTTGGCAGGATGATCGCGCCGGAGGGGCGGTCGTAGTCGGCGAGATCGATCTCGAAGCGATCGTTGAGCGGGATCTCGACCGTATCGATCTCGAAGAGCCGCGCGTAGGTCGAATAGAAGCTGTAGGAAATATCCGGATAGAGCAGCGGCGCGTCGTGCTTGAGCAGGCCGGCGAAGATGTGTGCCAGCACCTCGTCGGAGCCGTTGCCGACGAAGACTTCTTCGGCGGTCACGCCATGGCGTGCGGCAATCGCCTGGCGAAGCTTCAGCGCCAGCGGGTCGGGATAGAGCCTAAGGTCGTCGCTTGCCGCCGCGCGGATCGCGTTCAACACCTTCTCGGAGGGGCCGTAGGGGCATTCGTTGGTGTTGAGCTTCACCAGGTTTGCGATGCGCGGCTGTTCGCCCGGTACATAGGGCTTCAGCTTGGAGACGATCGGCGACCAGTACTTGCTCATGAACCTAGCTCCTGCGGTTGGCGATGAAGCGGGCAGTTTCGACGAGTATGGCCGAGCGCTCGCCATAGGGCGTAAGCAGCGCTTCGGCTTCCGCGACCAATTGCTCCAGTCGCTCCTCCGCCCAGGCTTGGCCATGCAGCGCGACGAGCGTGCCCTTGCCGCGGGCGGCGTCCTTGCCGGTCGCCTTGCCCATGGTCTTGGCATCGGCGGTAAGGTCGAGCAGGTCGTCGGCGAGCTGGAAGGCAAGGCCGATCTTTTCGCCGAAGGCGCGAAGCCGTGCGCGCTCGTCCCCGGAAGCGCCGGCGACGATGGCGCCGGCCTCGCAGGCAAAGCGGATGAGCGCACCCGTTTTCATCGCCTGCAGCGTCACGATCCCGGCCTCGTCCGGCGGCGACTTTTCGGCCGCAAGATCGAGCGCCTGTCCGCCGGCCATGCCGCCGTGACCGGCGGCGCGTCCAAGCGCCAGGACCAGTTCTACCTTCTGCGCATCCGAAAGCGATGTCTCCGGTGCGGCGATGATGTCGAAGGCGAAAGTCAGCAGGCTGTCGCCGGCGAGGATCGCCGTTGCCTCGTCGAAGGCCTTGTGCACGGTCGGCTGGCCGCGGCGCATGTCGTCGTCGTCCATCGCCGGCAGGTCGTCGTGAACGAGCGAATAGCAATGCACGCATTCGAGCGCTGCGCCGACGCGCAAGGCAGCGTCGCCGTTGCCGCCGAGTAGATCGGCGCATTCGATCACCAGGAAGGGCCGCAGGCGCTTGCCGCCGTTCAGCACACCGTGCCGCATGGCGCCAAGCAGGTTTGCCGGCCGGGCGATCTCGCCCGCCTCCGTCGTCAAGCCGAGCAGGCGCTCCAGCAGAGCTCCGACGGCGCGGGTATTGCTGGCGAGGCGGCGGGTAAAGGGCGATGTGTCCTGGCTCATGCGCGCTCTTTGGCATGGGCGAAGAGGGCTTTCAACGGGGATTCGTGTCGCAGCCGCGTGCTTTCCCTGGGACAGCCTTCTCCGCGCCTTGCCTTTTGCCAGAAAGCCCGTTCAACTCTGCCGGCGCATGCACTAAGAGAAGCGGATGGACAGCGAGGTGAACAGTCAGGCCGCGAACGTCGTTCCGGAAGCGCGCGAGGAGGGCGAAGTGCCTTCCAGTCGCTGGTCTTCGCTTCGCCGGACATTGCGCACGCGACGCCGCCAGATCATCCTGGCCGTCCTGGGCTTTCTCGTCCTTCCCTACGCACTGATCGTTCTCTATCTCGTCGAATTCATCCACCCGGTCTCGACGCTGATGCTGCGCGACCTCGTGCTGTTGCGCGGCTACGACCGCCAATGGGTCGATTTCGAGAACATCTCGCCGGTGCTCGTCCAATCGGTGATGATGTCGGAGGATGGCCAGTTCTGCGCCCATGACGGTGTCGACTGGGGGCAGATGCGCGGCGTCGTCGAGGATGCGCTCGAGGGGGAATCGACCCGCGGCGCCAGCACCATTCCGATGCAGACGGTCAAGAACCTCTATCTCTGGAACGGCCGTTCTTTCCTGCGCAAGGGCATGGAACTGCCGCTGGCTGTCGCCGCCGATTTCGCCTGGAGCAAGCGGCGGATGATGGAGATCTACCTGAACGTCGCCGAATGGGGCGACGGGATCTATGGTATCGAGGCGGCCGCCCGCCATCATTTCGGAGTTTCCGCCGCCAAGCTGTCGCGCCGTCAGGCAGCCCTGCTTGCGGTGTCCCTGCCCAATCCGAAGGAGCGCAACGCCGGCAAACCCGGCCGCGGGCTCAAGCGCCTGGCGAACCTGATCGAACGCCGCGCCAGCCGTTCCGGCGGTTACATCACCTGCCTTTATAACTAGGATCAGACCTTTTCATTGGATGCGCTCGTCGGGCGATGTCATGTTCGCGTAGTAGAGTTCTGCCATCTGGGCCTCTCTCCATGCAAAAGGCCCGATCGCTCCATGACCTTGATTTCCCCTTCGCTCCTCGCCTTTGGCCGCAGCGCCAACGATGCTCCGCCGAGACATCTCGGAACGCGCTACAACACCGATGGCCGTTTCCTTTTAGAACCGGGCAACACGGTCGTTTCGCACGTTACCGCGGGATCATCGTCCGAGGCCGCCGTGCTTGCGGTCCGCGACCGGTTGATGGCGATGCCCGAGGCGGGGCAGTTTGCCTTTACCGATCCTTCCAGCCTGCACATGACCATCTTCCAGGGCATCATCGAACATCGCCGCAGGCTGCCCTTCTGGCCGGCTGATATGCCCCTCGACACGTCGATCGACGCGATGACCGAGCATTACTGCGCGCGGCTCAGGCACTTTGCGCCCCTGCAGCCGTTCCGGGCGCGGGTGACCGAGATCACTCCGACCGGTCTCGCGCTCGAAGGCGATACCGCGGCCGATCGTGCTTGCCTCAAGGCCTGGCGCGAAGCTTTCGCCGACGCCTTCGGCTACCGCCACCCTGACCACGACGACTACGCGTTCCACATCACCTATGCCTATGTCGTCGACTGGCTCGACGATGCGGCGCTGCCGCGCTGGCAGGAGATGTTGGACGAGCAGCTTGCCTTTCTTTCGGAGCAGGCGCCGGTAATCGAGCTCGATCCGCCGGCCTTCTGCTCGTTCGAGGACATGAACCACTTCGAGGAACTGATCGTTTTCTCGGACAGACCTTAAAACCAAGGAACGGAAATGACCGGACTTACCCTTTACGTCGGCAACAAGAACTATTCGTCCTGGTCGATGCGGCCGTGGATAGCGATGACGGCGGCCGGCATCGACTTCGAGGATGTGGTCATCCCGTTCGATTTCGCCGCCGGCAATCCCGATATCCGCGTGGTCTCGCCGACCGGAAAGGTGCCGCTGCTGCGCCATGGCGACATGCTCGTCTGGGAATCGCTGGCGATCATCGAATATGTTGCCGAGCTTTATCCCGACGCCGGGCTCTGGCCCGCCGATCGCCTGGCTCGTGCCAGGGCGCGCAGCTATTCGATGGAGATGCTTTCCGGGTTCCGTGCCCTGCGTGGGGCCTGTCCGATGAACGTCCGCCGGGAGAAGCGAGCCCTTGAGGCGGATGCCGCCGTTCGCGCCGACGTCGCCCGCATCGAGCAGATCTGGAAGGAGGCACTCGCCCAATCCGGTGGCCCGTTCCTGTTTGGCGCCTTCAGCGCGGCCGATGCGATGTACGCGCCTGTGGTCAACCGCTTTGACGCCTATGATCTCGTTGCGGATCCCGGGACGCTCGGCTACATGGAGCGCGTCAAGGCGCTTCCCGCCTTCCGGAAATGGGAAGAAGCCGCCCGCGCAGAACCCTGGATCGTTCTCGAGGACGAGATCTGAATCGGCGTGCCCCGAGCCTGAGTCGAAAATTTGCGACTGGGGACTGGTCAAACAGCAGTTGGCCATGTATAAGCGCGCCAAATTTCCGTGATTGACATCTGTTTAACACGGCCATTTCGGCTGCTGAACAGTGTTTGCCCGATAAGTGGAGAATGAAATGGCTGTACCTAAAAGAAAAACGAGCCCGTCCAAGCGTGGCATGCGCCGTTCTGCTGACGCTCTGAAGACCCCGACCTACGTCGAAGACAAGAACTCCGGCGAACTGCGTCGCCCGCACCACATCGACCTGAAGACCGGCATGTACCGCGGCCGCCAGGTTCTGACCCCGAAGGAAAACGCATAAGCGTTTCCATTCGCGGACGATTTACAAAGGGCTGGCTCTGCCGGCCCTTTTGTTTTGCATCTGACATGATCTTGCTTGGACGCCGTGCTATCGCTGGCGCCCGTGCATGACGACGCCGCATGAATATGGTCAAGGAGTTCTGATGCTTGCTGCCATCCCGCTGCTGATCCTGCCTTTTGCAATCTACAATCTCGCGATGATCGGAATGTTCGGAGGCCTCGCCGGCCTGAACGCCGAGATGGTGTCGCTCTCCATGCTGTCTGGCGCGACATGGACGATGCGCTTCAGCGACCTTCTGATCGTCGGCGCCCTGCTGCTGCTTTTTGTGGAACTCTTGAAGGCGACGCGGACGAGCAGTCGCACGCTGATGGATCATCTGCTGTCGATGATCCTGTTCATCGTCTTCCTGATCGAATTCCTGCTGCTCGCACCGGCGGCCACGCAGCTCTTCTTCATCCTGATGACCATCAGCTTCATCGACGTCATCGCCGGCTTTGCCGTGTCGATGCGCTCGGCCGGCCGGGACGTATCGATCGGCCTTTGAGGCCGGCGCTCTGCTGCTGAATTGGCGGCACTCCATAGCGGAGCGCCGCGGGCGGAAGCTTTGCACTTCGCCCGCTCTGATGCCTGCGGCCTGGTTCAGCCGAGATTGTCGAGCTTGGTCTGGAGCGCGCGCAGCTGCTCCTTGAGTTCGTCGATATCCTTGGCCTCGGCCTTCTTGGTTTCCTTCACCGGAGGGGCGGTGATGAAGGGCGAGAACATCTGCATCGCCTGATGGAACATCTCGGTGTTGCGGCGCACCTGCTCTTCGACAAGTTGCAGCGGAACCTGCAGGTTCTTGCCGAGCGGCGTGTCGCCGAAAGCCTTGTTGATCTGCTCGCGCATCTGCGACTGCTGCTCGGTGAAAGCCTGCATCGAGTGCTCGAGATAACTCGGCACCACCATCTGCATCTGGTCGCCGTAGAACGAGATCAACTGGCGCAGGAAGGAGATCGGCAGCAGCGTATTGCCGGTCTTGGACTCCTGCTCGAAGATGATCTGCGTCAGCACGGAATGGGTGATGTCCTCTCCGGACTTGGCATCCTGGACGATGAAGTCCTCGCCCTTCTTCACCATCACAGCCAGGTCGTCGAGCGTGACATAGGTGCTGGTCCCGGTGTTGTAGAGCCGCCGGTTCGCATATTTTTTGATAACGATCTGGCCTTCGTGCTTCGCCATCAGGGTCTCCTCTCCCCCATCATCCCGTCTTTATTGCGTTTTTCAGAGTATCCGCAAAAGAGCGCCGCTGACAATGTCTTTGTGCGTTGCGGCGACGCAAGTGCGAAATCTTGCGGTTGTGTCTCAGGTGACGCTTTTGTGGCACTGCATCAAGGCGTTTGACTTGCGTCGCGCGCTTTGCCAGTCTGCTGGCATTAGGCACGAAAAACTGAGGAAACGTCCCATGAGCAATCCCTCCATCGTGATCGCCAGCGCCGCCCGCACCGCGGTCGGATCCTTCAACGGCGCCTTCGGCAATACGCCGGCGCACGAGCTCGGCGCCGCCGTCATCAAGGGTGTGCTCGAGCGCGCAGGCGTCGAAGCCGGTGAGATCGACGAGGTGATCCTCGGCCAGGTGCTGCAGGCAGGCGAGGGCCAGAACCCGGCGCGCCAGGCCGCCATGAAGGCCGGCGTTCCTCAGGAAAAGACCGCCTGGGGCATGAACCAGCTTTGCGGTTCGGGTCTTCGCGCCGTGGCCCTCGGCATGCAGCAGATTGCAACCGGTGATGCGGAGATCATTGTTGCCGGCGGCATGGAATCGATGTCGATGGCGCCGCATTGCTCGCATCTTCGCGGCGGCGTGAAGATGGGCGATTTCAAGATGATCGACACGATGATCAAGGATGGCCTGACCGACGCCTTCTACGGCTACCATATGGGGATCACCGCCGAAAACGTCGCCCGCCAGTGGCAGCTCAGCCGCGAGGAGCAGGATGCGTTTGCGCTCGCCTCGCAGAACAAGGCCGAAGCCGCCCAGAAGGCCGGGCGTTTTGCCGACGAGATCATTCCCTTCATCGTCAAGGGCCGCAAGGGCGACGTCACCGTCGACCAGGACGAATACATCCGTCATGGCGCAACGCTCGACCAGATGACGAAGCTGCGTCCCGCCTTCGACAAGGAAGGCACGGTGACGGCCGGCAATGCCTCCGGCCTCAATGACGGCGCCGCCGCCACGCTGCTGATGACCGAGGCGCAGGCCTCCAAGCGCGGCATCCAGCCGCTCGCCCGCATCGTGTCCTGGGCAACCGCCGGCGTCGATCCGCAGGTCATGGGCACCGGCCCGATCCCGGCTTCGCGAAAGGCGCTGGCGAAAGCCGGCTGGGCGATCGGCGACGTCGAACTGGTCGAAGCCAACGAGGCCTTCGCCGCCCAGGCCTGCGCCGTCAACAAGGATCTCGGCTGGGATCCGTCGATCGTCAACGTCAATGGCGGCGCCATCGCCATCGGCCATCCGATCGGCGCGTCCGGCGCCCGCGTGCTCAACACGCTGCTCTTCGAAATGAAGCGCCGCGGCGTTTCCAAGGGGCTTGCAACGCTCTGCATCGGCGGCGGCATGGGCGTCGCCATGTGCGTCGAACGGCTCTGATCGGTTTGGCGGCATGAACAGCGCCAGGTGGGTTCCGTTTTCCCTCTTTCTGGCCGGTTCGCCGATCGTTTCCGCACATGCCAATCCCGCGCCTCTTAACGAGGCGCGGCTGGTTCAGTGCATGCTGGAACATACGACCCTAGATGAAGAGGTCGTTTTCAAGGATGTCATGGTTGCGGCCCTGAACGACGACAGCCGAGCGCTGGAGACGTCGTTGGAGCAGCTCAGCACAGTGATGATGGTTCTCGCGCTGGAGAAGTGCGAGGTGGGATTGCCTGCGCTCTCGACGCCGCAGTTCCAGGCGGCCGCGGGGCAATACGGACAGCAGATCGGCGAAAAGCTGATGAAGAAGGCCTTTGAAAAACTGAACTGATCAAGTGGGAGGCGTGCATGAGCAGGGTAGCATTGGTCACGGGTGGGTCGCGCGGCATTGGCGCTGCAATTTCCATCGCACTCAAGAATGCCGGCTACAAGGTGGCTGCCAACTATGCCGGCAATGACGAGAAGGCGCAGGCCTTCAAGCAGGAAACCGGCATCCCGGTCTACAAGTGGGACGTTTCCAGCTACCAGGCCTGTGCGGACGGTATTGCCAAGGTCGAAGCCGATCTCGGCCCGGTCGAGGTGCTGGTCAACAATGCCGGCATTACCCGCGATGCGATGTTTCACAAGATGACGCCGGAACAATGGGGCGAGGTGATCGGCACCAACCTCACCGGTCTCTTCAACATGACGCATCCGCTCTGGTCGGCCATGCGCGACCGCGGTTTTGGCCGCGTCATCAACATCTCGTCGATCAACGGTCAGAAGGGGCAGATGGGCCAGGCCAACTATTCGGCGGCCAAGGCCGGCGATCTCGGCTTCACCAAGGCGCTCGCCCAGGAAGGGGCCGCCAAGGGCATCACCGTCAACGCCATCTGCCCGGGCTATATCGGCACGGAGATGGTGCGGGCGGTGCCGGAGAAGGTGCTGAACGAACGTATCATCCCGCAGATCCCGGTCGGCCGCCTCGGCGAGCCGGAGGAAATCGCCCGCTGCGTGGTGTTCCTTGCCTCCGACGACGCCGGCTTCATCACCGGCTCGACGATTTCGGCCAATGGCGGGCAGTTTTTCGTCTGAGCTCCTGCCCTCACCAGCGCTTTTGAGCGGCGTCCTTCGGGGCGCCGTTTTTCATGCGGAGCATAGAGCAGGTGCGCGCGTTTCTCGCTGCCGAACTTGCCGGGTTGTGCTTGAAAGTCTGTTGTCGGGAAGGGGCGTAGACACTACATCTTGTGGAGAACAAATGCGGAATGATGCGCGGCCAACGAGTCGCTGTCAGATGTTCGCGCGTTGGTCGCGGCGGCAATATGCGATTCCCATTCTCTCCGCCGGTCGATTCACCCACGAAATTCGTCAAAATTTTCCAGGCATTCCA
Source organism: Ensifer adhaerens (assembly GCF_002007205.1). Lineage (GTDB taxonomy): Bacteria > Pseudomonadota > Alphaproteobacteria > Rhizobiales > Rhizobiaceae > Ensifer > Ensifer adhaerens_D. The sequence continues at coordinate 274,234 of NZ_LAZS01000014.1, read as the reverse complement.
GAGTCTTGGATTCCGAATCCTTGGGGTTTTCCGCCGGCAAGACCGGGGCTGTCGATGCGGGTCCCGGATCGTTTTGTGCAGAATCATTGGCGGATTCAGCATGTGGTGCAACGTTGGGTGTTGAAATCTATATGTAGTCGTGAACATACAGTGAATCGTGAAGAGTCTTCGATTCGTCGCCGATTCGTTCCATGGCTGTTCCGAATCCGATTGCGCCAACCACAACAGGTGGTGCAGGGGATCGAGGGCGCGCCGTCGAGAAGTTTTAGTTGTCGGCGCCCCTTGCGTTTGGCTCGGTGCGTGGGCATGTGTTTGCCGCCAGCGTGAAAAGACGCTGCCGAAGTTTCTGAATGCCCGGGATCGATGACGTGTCCGTTCACCCCATGATCCTGAGCGGCCGCGGCGTAACTGCGGTGCTCGGGCCCACCAATACCGGCAAGACGCACTACGCGATCGAGCGCATGATTGCGCACGACAGCGGCGTCATCGGCCTGCCGCTGCGGCTGCTTGCGCGCGAGGTCTATACGCGCCTCGTCGAAAAGGTCGGTCATCACAACGTCGCGCTGATCACCGGCGAGGAGAAAATCACCCCGCATCGCGCCCGCTATTCGGTCTGCACCGTCGAGGCGATGCCGCGTGAAACGACGGCGTCCTTCGTCGCGATCGACGAGGTGCAGCTTGCGGGCGACCTCGAGCGTGGGCACATCTTCACCGACCGGATCCTGCACCTGCGCGGTCGCGGCGAGACGCTGCTCCTTGGCGCGGGAACGATGCGGCCGATCCTCGAGCAACTCCTGCCCGGCATCACCGTCGTCGAGCGGCCGCGCATGTCGCAACTGCTCTATGCCGGTTCGAAGAAGATCACCCGCCTGCCGCACCGCTCGGCGATCGTCGCCTTTTCGGCCGACGAGGTCTATGCGATCGCCGAACTGATCCGCCGCCAGCGCGGTGGGGCGGCCGTCGTCCTCGGCGCGCTTTCGCCGCGTACGCGCAATGCTCAGGTGGCGCTCTACCAGGAAGGCGACGTCGAGTACCTGGTCGCGACCGACGCGATCGGCATGGGCCTCAATCTCGATGTCGACCACGTCGCCTTCGCGCAGGACCGCAAGTTCGACGGCTACCAGTTCCGCAATCTGAACCCGGCCGAACTGGCGCAGATTGCCGGCCGTGCCGGCCGCCATCTGCGCGACGGCACCTTTGGCGTGACGGGGCGTGTCGACCCTTTCGACAACGAACTTGTCCACCGTATCGAGGCGCATCAGTTCGATCCTGTCAAAGTACTTCAGTGGCGTTCGAAGGCGTTCGACTATTCTTCGATCCCGGCGCTGAAGAAAAGTCTCGATGCGGCGCCGACGGTTCCGGGCCTCGCCCGGGCGCTACCTGCGGTAGACCAACAAGCGTTCGAGCATTTGACCCGCTATCCGGAAGTGATCGACATCACAACCAATGCCGAGCGCGTGGAAAAGCTGTGGGAAGCCTGTGCTTTGCCCGATTATCGGCGCATAACGCCGGCACAGCATGCCGATCTGATCTCGACGCTCTATGCGGATCTCGTTCGCCGCGGCACGGTAAACGAAGATTTCATGGCCGAACAGGTTCGGCGCGCCGATCATACGGATGGTGAGATCGACACACTTTCGGCGCGAATCGCGCAGATCAGGACATGGACTTATGTGTCGAACCGGCCGGGATGGCTGGCCGATCCGACACACTGGCAAGAAAAGACGCGGGAAATTGAAGATCGATTATCCGACGCACTACATGAACGGTTGACGAAACGCTTTGTTGATCGCAGGACATCTGTGCTCATGAAGCGCCTGAGAGAGAATGCTATGCTGGAAGCTGAAATCAGTGTGAATGGTGATGTCTTCGTCGAAGGCCACCACGTAGGACAACTAACCGGTTTCCGGTTTACGCTGGCGACCGGCGGCGACGGTCCGGATGCCAAGGCGGTGCAGGGTGCAGCGCAGAAGGCGCTGGCGCTCGAGTTCGAAGCGCGGGCGGCACGTCTGCATGCTTCCGGAAACAACGACCTGGCGCTTTCGTCGGATGGTCTCGTGCGTTGGCTCGGCGACCCCGTCGCCCGTCTCGCGGCAAGCGACCACGTCATGCGCCCGCGGGTCATCCTGCTGGCCGACGAACAGCTGCAGGCGAACGCCCGCGAGCATGTTCTGGCGCGCATCGAGCGTTTCGTGAACCATCACATCGGCACGGTCCTGAAGCCGCTCGACGATATCTCGCGCGCCGAGGACCTCGAAGGTCTCGCCAAGGGTCTGGCCTTCCAGCTCGTCGAGAACCTGGGCGTGCTCTTCCGCCGCGATGTCGCGGACGACGTCAAGTCGCTCGACCAGGACGGTCGCGCCTCGATCCGCAAATACGGCGTTCGCTTCGGCGCCTACCACATCTTCCTGCCGGCGCTCCTGAAGCCGGCTCCGGCCGAACTCATCACGCTTCTCTGGGCGCTGAAGAACGACGGTCTGGACAAGGCCGGCTACGGCGACCTCATCCCGATGCTCGCCGCCGGCCGCACGTCTGTCGTCACCGATCCGTCGTTCGAGCGGACCTTCTACAAGCTCGCCGGCTTCCGTTTCCTCGGAAAGCGGGCGGTGCGCATCGACATTCTCGAGCGCCTGGCTGATCTCATCCGGCCGCTGTTGCAGTGGAAGCCCGGCGCGCAGCCGCGCCCGGAAGGCGCCTATGACGGCCGCCGCTTCACCGCGACGACGTCGATGCTCTCGATCCTTGGTGCGACACCCGACGATATGGAAGAGATCCTGAAGGGTCTCGGCTATCGCGCCGACAGCGTGAAGGCCGAGGAGGCCCAGGCCTTCCTCGCCGGCCAGGACGGCGCCGCAGCCGTTGCTGCCGCCTCTTCCGAGCCGGTCGCCGTCGTCGATGATGCCGATGCCGGTGACGGCGCGGCGGAAGCCGAAAGCGCAGCCGCCGAGGCGCCCGCTGCAGAGGCCGAGAAGGCCGAAGGTGATGTCGTCGTTGCGGCGAGCGAGGCACAGCAGGTCGAACCGCCGGCAGCCGAGGACGGCGAACCGGTCGAAGCCAAGCCCGTTCTGCTCTGGCGTCCGGGCACCCGCCAGGACAACCAGCGCCAGGGCGGCGGCCGTCACCAGGGCGACCAGCGTCGCGGCGGCCAGCGCCAGGGGCACGGTCAGGGACAGGGTCGTGAAGAAGGTCGCGATGCCGGTCGCAAGGGCGGGCAGCAGGCGCGCGGCAAGCGCCATGACGGTGGCAAGCCGGAAGGCGGGCCGCGCCAGGAACGCGGTGATCGTCATGATCGTCACGACCGCGGCGGCAAGCCTGGCCAGGGCAAGTTCGAGGCGCGTCCGCCGCGTCGCGAAAAGCCGGTCGATCCGGATTCGCCCTTCGCCAAGCTCGCTGCGCTCAAGGAGCAGATGAAGAAGTAAGACAGGTCATGGAAAAACAGCCAGCGTCCAACCCGGCATCGCGCCAGCGTCTCGACAAGTGGCTGTTTTTCACGCGGCTGATCAAATCCCGGTCGCTTGCGCAAAAGGCGATCGAGGATGGTCGCGTCGCGGTCAACGACCAGCGCGTGACGCAGTCTTCGTTTCAGGTGAAGACAGGTGACGTTCTTGCACTTTCATTGGACCGGCGCGACCAGATCGTGCGGGTGCTTGGCCCGGGCGAGCGGCGCGGTCCCTACGAGGAAGCGCGGCTGCTTTACGACGATCTCACGCCGGAGCAGCCGAAGGAGAAATTGTCGGCCTACGATCTCGCCACGCGCGACCGCGGTGCGGGACGGCCGACGAAGAAGGAGCGACGGGAAACCGATCGGCTGAAATCCGATTTCGATCGGCGCGAGGACTGAAGCGCGCCGCAATCTCCCGGATCCGCTCATTGCGCTCAGACTTTTGTTTTTTCGCTAGGCCTACCGCAAAACCGCTCTCCACATTTGCGCGCCACGCTTTAGAAAACTCTGCCTTTGCTGCGCCTTTTCGCGCATTGAATATTCTTGCAAAGGGTCCATAAAGCCTTTACCTGACAGACCCACGTTGGGTGCATCGGGTTTGCTTCGGCAGCTATGCGCGCCGGACATTCCTAGCATGCGGCAGACGACGAGCATCACCATTGATTGCCGTCTGCCATCAAACGTGAGCATTGGCTGGAGTACCTCATGACGTATGTCGTGACCGACAATTGCATTCGCTGCAAGTATATGGACTGTGTCGAAGTCTGCCCCGTGGACTGCTTCTATGAGGGAGAGAATTTCCTCGTCATCCATCCTGACGAGTGCATCGACTGTGGCGTTTGCGAACCGGAATGTCCTGCCGAGGCGATCAAGCCGGATACCGAGCCGGGTCTTGATATGTGGCTGAAACTGAACGCTGATTTCGCCTCCAAGTGGCCGAACATCACGGTCAAGCGCGACCCGATGCCGGAAGCCAAGGAGATGGATGGCATCGAAGGCAAGTACGAGAAGTTCTTCTCGACGGAGCCCGGTCAGGGCGACTGAGGCGGAACGGCTCCGACCGTTCGCCAGGGCTGACGCAGCGAAAGCGACCTCGAGCGCCAAACTTGGGGAAAACACGCACTGCGCTCGCAGTTGCGAGAATGGTGGCTTGATGGCTGCCATGCAGCAAATTATTGATTTCGGCACTTTTTTGTGATAGGTTCCTTCTACTGATCCACAGAGGGTGTTTTTGCGCGCCCGAAAACCATCACGAAAGCAAACGATCTCCAAAACGCGGTTCTCCCTAGTACGCAACATGGCGTTGCTCTGTTGTGACCGCATTTCATGAGGCTGTTTGCATTCCTTGGAAGGACCAGGATGTACCCACCCGGCGGTATCCCCGTCTATCCCGGGCCTCACTGACCCGGCCCCGGCCAGAATGGCCGGCGCGAAACAGGGAGTTTTTGAAACGAATGACGACCCAGCAGAAAAAATCTTCGACACGCCAGGGCTTCAAGACCGGTGAATCGATCGTCTATCCGGCCCACGGCGTTGGCCAGATTGTGGCGATCGAAGAACAGGAAGTCGCCGGCATGAAGCTTGAGCTTTTTGTCATCGATTTCGAGAAAGACAAGATGCGCCTGAAAGTGCCGGTGGCCAAGGCCGTCAGCATCGGCATGCGTAAGCTGTCCGAAACCGATTTCGTCGATCGCGCGTTGAAGGTTGTGCAGGGCAAGGCCCGCGTGAAGCGCACCATGTGGTCGCGCCGCGCCCAGGAATACGATGCCAAGATCAATTCCGGCGACCTGATTTCCATCGCGGAAGTCGTGCGCGATCTCTACCGCGCCGAAAACCAGCCGGAACAGTCCTATTCCGAACGCCAGCTCTATGAAGCTGCCCTCGACCGCATGGCGCGCGAGATCGCTGCCGTCAACAAGATGTCGGAAACCGAAGCTGTCCGCCTCGTCGAGACCAATCTCAGCAAGGGTCCGAAGCGCGGCAAGGCAATCGACGAAGACGACGCTCAGGACGAAGCCGCATAAGCTGTCCGCTCATACTGAGACTATCAAAAAGCCCGGCCATCGCGCCGGGCTTTTTCTTTGATCGCATGGAACTTTTGCCGTCTGGGCGCATTTATATTGGCCGGCAGAAATGCGCCGCTTTCGCGCCGGGCGATCTTGGTTCTGTGCTCCGTCACCGTTCAGGTTCGTAACGTCGAAGTTAGGGCGCCGCGTCGTTTCTTCAAGTTTTGACGTCGCGGTGCTGAGACGCCCCTGCTGCCGGACACCTCAGCCGTTCGGCCTTTTGGACTTCACACGCAATGGCGCCCGGGCGCCAGTCACGGAGTGATCGATGAAGACTCTCACTGCAGACCGGCGGATGATCAAGATCGCCATGGAGGCGCCCTATCTCGAGCGCGACGAGGAACATAAGCTGGCGCAAGCTTGGCGAAACGACAACGATCAGGAAGCCCGCAACAAGATCGCCATGTCGCACATGCGCCTGGTGATCTCAATGGCCGCAAAGTTTCGCAATTTCGGACTGCCGATGGGCGATCTCGTGCAGGAAGGCCATATCGGCCTTCTGGAGGCGGCCGCCCGTTTCGAGCCGAGCCGCGAGGTTCGCTTCTCGACCTACGCCACCTGGTGGATCCGGGCGTCGATGCAGGACTATGTGCTGCGCAACTGGTCGATCGTTCGCGGCGGCACGAGTTCGGCGCAAAAGGCCCTGTTCTTCAACCTCCGGCGCCTTCGCGCCCGGCTCGCCCAGGGGGACAGGCAGCTTACATCGCAGGCTATGCATGAGGAGATCGCCGCCGCCCTCGGCGTCAGCATCGCCGACGTGCAAACGATGGATGCACGGCTCTCCGGAAGCGACACCTCACTGCAGGCGCCGGTCGGGGGCAACGATTCCGACGGCGGCGAAAGGCTGGATTTCCTCGCCAGCGACGCGCCGTTACCGGACGAGCAGGTGAGCGACATGATCGACGGCGAGCGGGCCCGCGTCTGGCTCCGCGATGCGCTGGGTGCGCTGACGGAGCGCGAGATGCGCATCATCCGCGCAAGGCGGCTTACCGAAGAGGGGGCGACACTCGAAGAGCTCGGCCTCGATCTCGGCATTTCCAAGGAGCGCGTGCGGCAGATCGAAACCCGGGCGCTGGAAAAGCTTCGGGCGGCCCTGGCGACGAGAGCGCCGGCACTGACCGCGGGCATTCATTGAACGCCTGCCGCCTCGCCGGGGTTTCTTCGTAGGCTTGCCATTTGCGCCATGTGGCAGCCGAACCCGTTCGTCGATGTGGTCATGACGACCGGGACTGCGGGTTCCTCAGGGGGCGCGCACAGGCGTCCAGCAACGCGGCTGCCCGGTGGAGGGGCGGCACATCCGCTTGCGCAATCGACAGCGCCTGAACGGCGCTTGCCGCCAGTCTATTCGGAAACGATCTTCACCCTGTCGCCCGGCTTCACCGTCGAACTGACCTGCATCGCATTGATCACCCGGAAAAGGTCGAGCTTGCGGTCCGTGCCCATCATGCGGGCCGACAATGTGGTGATCGTGTCGCCGGGCCTGACCGTGACCACCCGGATCCGCAGCGGCTTCAGCGATTGCGTTTCCGTAGGCGTCATGCGGCGGAACGAGCTGCGCAACTCGTTCGCGGTCGGCTCGAGCGCGTTCGACCCCTTGGGCACGGCGGTCAGGAAGCGGTAGATCCGCGTATCGATCCGGATGACCGTCACGTCGAAGTCCCAACGGTCGGCCGAGGCGCGGGCGGTTGCGGCTTCCAGGCCGTTGACGCTGATCTGCCTGATCGTGTCCGGCTTCAGGCCCGTAACCCAACCGCTGGCGATATAGTCCGTCAGGCTCCGGCCGCCCGTGTCGGCCACGCCGTCGAAGCGCACGGCAATGTCGCCGGCGCCGGTCGCCAGCACCGCTTCCGCCTTGTTGTCGATCTGGAACCCGGCGGGCACATCGAAGCGGATGCCGAGCTGGCCATGCAGGAAGGTCTGGCCGCGCACATAGCCTTCCTGCGGGCTGTCGCCATAGAGCAGGCCGTCGATGCCGGCGAGATAATAATCGCGGCCGCGGTCGCCGCTGGTGCCTTCCGGACCGAAGGCGCGGGCATGCCGGCGTGCGAGATCGACGCGCTGCGGCGCGTTCGGGTGGCTCGACAGGAAGTCGAGGCTCTGGTCGGATTCCGGATCGACGGCCGTGAAGCGGCTATAGGCGGCCATCGAATCGAGAAAGCGGGCCGCAGCATAAGGGTCGTAGCCGGCTTCGCCGAGCATGCGCACGCCGATCACGTCGGCCTGGAGTTCCTGGTTGCGGGAAAACGCCGCGAGCCTCAGCTTGCCGCGGGCGAGCGCCTGCTTGCCGGCGATATCGGAGGACAGGACTTCGGAGACCACCCGGCTGGCGATCACTTCCGCTTCTTCGCGCTGCTGGCGCTCGATGCCGTGGTTGGCGGTGACGTGGGCCATCTCGTGCGAGAGCACTGCCGCGACCTCGGAGGCGTCGTTGGCAAGCGCCAGCAGGCCGCGGGTGACATAGAGATAGCCGCCGGGCAGCGCGAAGGCGTTGATCGCCGGCGAGTTCAGGATGGTGATGCGGTAGGACTGCTGCGGGTTCTCCGAGACCGCCGTCAGCGCGCCGGTGATGCGCGCGACCAGCCGCTCGGTCTTGGCGTCCTTGTATTCGCCGCCGTAGCTGGCAACAATGCGCGGATGCTCGCGCGCGCCCATCTGCGCCCGCGGATCGTTCTTCTGGACTTCCTCGACGATCTGCGGATTGGACGAGGGCGAAACGGTCGGCTCGTAGGTCTGTTCGATCACGGATTGGCATGCGGAGAGAAGCGTCGTCGCAAGCAGTGCAACCACGGCGCGTCCACGCAGCCGTCCGCCCTTCGGCGGGAACCGGTCGTGTGTGACTGTATGCCTCTCCATGCCTCAGCCCGTTTCCCGTCCGCCGCCCCGCCCGTATCCTGCGGGAAAGTGGAGCGACAGCGTTGAAAGTCCTACTTTTTCAGCCCGGCAGCGTTGCTCTGCCGCGACCTCTCGATCCTGGTCTTGCTGTATCTGATTTCAGCGCCACCTGCCTAGTTTGTCCCGGTAGAAATAGTTGCCCCGTGGTATCACGGCAACGGATGCGCGAATATTCGCACCCTGCCGGATATTTCGCGCGTCGCATGGCGCCGCGGTCAAATTGTGGCAATCGGCCGAGGGCGCAGAGAATCCGGCCCGTAGCCTCAAGCATTACCGAGAAAGCGGTCGATCGCCGCATTGTCCCGCCGCTCCAGAAAGCGGTCGAGGGTGTCGTTTGCAATGATACGCCCCCGGTCGAGAAAAAGCACGCTATCGGCCAATGCCTTCACGTCTTCGGGATGGTGCGTGATCATCAGGATCGTCTTGCGTTCCTCCGCGTGCAGCTCACGCAGGAGCGTGCGCATGCCGGCGCGCATCCCGGGATCGAGCGCTGCGAAGGGTTCATCAAGCAGCAGCAGTGGCCGGTTCCGCACGAGCGCACGGGCGAGCGCGACCCGTTGGCGCTCGCCGCCCGAAAGCGTCGGCGGCAGCCGTTTGCCGAAGCCTACGAGCCCGACGCGGCGTAGCGCCTCTTCGATCCTCCGGCGGTCGAGCGCGGTCAGCCGAAGCGCCGGGTCGATGCCGAGGCCGATGTTGGTTTCGACGTCGAGATGCGCAAAGAGATTGTTGTCCTGGAAGATCATCGAGACCGGTCGTTCCGACGGCGCCCGGTCGGCGACGTTCTCGCCGAGGATGCGGATCTCGCCGCGATCGGGATCCTCGAACCCGGCGATGAGGTGCAGCAGCGTCGATTTGCCGGAGCCGGAGGCGCCGGCAACGGCGACGATGCCGCCGGCGGCGATGGCGCAATCGAAGTTGAGCGCGGCCGTTTCGAAACGGACCTCGACATCGCGCAATTCTATCGCAGGGGCGGGATGGGTCATGCTTTGCCTTCCCGCCGGCGGCCGTTTTCGGCCGTGCCGAGGATGGTGAAGATCAGGCAGAGAAGCCCGAGGAAAAGGGCGAGGCCGGCGGCGTCGGCGGTGCGGTAGCTGCCCATGCGGCTATAGAGCAGCCAGGGCAGCGTCACCATGTCTTGGCTGCCAAAGAGGGCGACGGCGCCGAGGTCGCCGAGCGACAGCGCCATGGCGAAGGAAAGTGCCATCAGCAGAGGCTTGCGGAGTGCCGGAAAGTCGATCCATCGCAGGCGATCAAATCCACGGATGCCAAGGCTTGCCGTCAGCCGTCCGGACCGGGCCGCGTGGGTCGCCATTGCAGGCGCGAGGATGCGATGGACGAAGGGCAGCGCCATCAGCGCGTTGATCGCAACGACGATGGCAGGCGCAAAGCGCGCGACGTCGCCAAAGGGGCGAAGGAGCAGGAACCAGCCGGCGCCAAGCACCACCGGCGGCACAAGCAGGATCAGCGAGGTGCTGGCGGCGATGGCGCCGGCAAAGCCGCGGGCGAGCGACGTCGTGTGACGCGGCGCGGTGGCGGTTGCCGCCGCCCGGATCATCACGGCTGCCATGGTGACGGAGGCGAGTGCCGAGGCGAGCGCGATTGCCGCACTTGTCAGCAGCGCCCGGTGCACTGCCGGATCGCGGGCGAGCTTCAACAGATCGGCTTCGAGACCGGAGATGAGAACCGCGACCAGCGGCGCGGCGAGAAACAGAAAAGCAATGGTGATCCAGGCGCCATCACTGACGCGCGAGATCCTTGACATGCCGTCGAAGCGACGCACTGTGTGACCACCGGTCATGCCCTCTTCCGGCTCGGTCGCCAGGTGACGGAGCAGGAGCAGCAGCAGGCCGGTCATGGTGATCTGCAGGGCCGACAATGCGATGGCGCGCGGCGGATCGAAATCGAAGCGCAGCGCCTGGTAGATCGCCACCTCGATGGTGCTGGCCGCGGGGCCGCCGCCAAGCGTCAGCACCAGGGTAAAGCTGGTGGCGCAGAGCATGAAGACCAGGCCGGCGGCACCCGGAAGGAGGCCGCGCAGGACAGGCCATTCGATGAAGCGGAAGAGCGCGCGCGATGGCATGCCGAGATTGGCGGCACTGCGCCAATACTCGGCGGGTATGCGCTCGAGCCCGGCCAAAAACAGGCGCGCCGCAAGCGGCATGTTGAAGAAGACATGCGCGAGCAGGATGCCGAACAGACCGTAGATGCTGACCGGCTGGGCAAGACCGAGCCACCGCAGGCCGGAATTGAGGAAGCCCTGGCGCCCCCAGATCTCGATCAAGCCAAGCGCGCCGACAAGCACGGGCAGGCCGAGCGGCAGCGCCATCAACCGCAACAGCCAGATACGACCGAAGAATTGCGGCCGCCGCGCCAGCGCCCGGGCGACGGGGATGGCGAAAAGCACCGACAGAAGCGTCGAGAGGGTCGCCTGCAGCAGCGTGAAGCGGGTGACGCGCCAGATATAGGCGTCGAACAGCGCATCGTCGCTCGCGCCGCCGGTCTGGCTCAGCAAGGCGACGATCGCAAGGCCGACGAAAAGGACGAAGGCGCCGAGGCAGGCTGCCCCGGCGACCACTGTCATGCGGTTTTCGCGCAGTGCGAACAATCCGGCCTCAGTTCTTGCTCATGGCGGCGAGCCATTCGTCGATCCAGGCCTTGCGGTTCTTCGCCACGTCCTCCGAGGGCAGGAGGAAGGTGTTTTCCGGCTTGACCAGCTTGTTGAAGGCGTCCGGCAGCGGCTCCGTGGTCGCTGCGACCGGCATCATCCAGTTCGTCGTCGGGATGATCGACTGGAAGTCCGGACCGGTCATGAAGGCGAGGAACTGCTTTGCCAGTTCCGGCTCCTTGGCGTTCCTGGTCATGCCGGCGACTTCGATCTGGATGTAGTGCCCTTCGGAAAAGGCGGCCGCCTGGTAACGCTCGGTGTTTTCGGCGACCATGTGGTAGGCGGGCGAGGTGGTGTAGGAAAGCACCATCGGCGCCTCGCCCTTGGTGAAGAGGCCATAGGCTTCCGACCAGCCGGGGGTGACGGTCAGAACGCGGTCTTTCAGTTTCGTCCAGGCGGCACCCGCCTCGTCGCCATAGACGGCCTTGACCCAGAGCAGGAGGCCGAGGCCCGGCGTCGACGTACGCGGATCCTCGATGACGATCTTCTGCGACGGATCGCCTTCTACCAGCTCCTTCAGGCTCTTCGGCGGCGTCTTCAGCGTCTCGGTGTCGTAGACGACGGCGAAGTGGCCGTAGTCGTAGGGCAGGAACGTGTCATCGGAAAAATTGCCGGGCACCGTAAGGCCGGTTGCCTCGATGCCGTGCGGTGCGAAGAAACCGGTGGCCTTGGCTTCAGCGACGAGGTTGGTGTCGAGGCCAAGCACGATATCGGCCTTGGAAGCCGTGCCTTCGAGCTTCAGGCGGGTCAGCAGCTCGACGCCGTCGGCGACGCCGACATAGTTGACCTTGCATTCGCAGGTCTTCTCGAAGGCTTCCGCCACCTTGGCGCCCGGACCCCATTCGGTGATGAAGCTTTCATAGGTGTAGACGGTCAGCGTCTTGTCGGCCGCGGAAGCAACGCCGACAAAAGCCAGGCTTGCGGCCGTAGCAAGAGCTAGCCGGCTAAACAATTTGAGTTGCGATGAATTGGACATGGCGAGCACCTCTCTCCCAAAGTTCGTTGTTGCATGGGAAAAGGGCGTATCGATCCGATCGCGTCTAATCCCTCCGCCGGTATGAGCCGGATCAGGTTCCGCGGGTTGGCGTTGTGACGCCTCTCAGCCTCCGGCCGCCATGCGGTCGGGAGGCACCCCGTTAGAGCGGCAAGAGATTTACCGCCGCGTTGGTTCCATGGCAAGCAATGTTTGCGTCTGTGACGCATCGCGCATCGGGCGTTCCCGCTCACCGGCAATTGCGTTATGACATCATGGCAAGCAACCGTGAGGAGGCCGCGATGCCCGATATGCTCGTTCGACTGTATGCCCTGCCGGCCAAGCCGCAGTCGCGGCTCGGTGCAGGCATCAGCATCCGCCGCGCCATGGCGCCGGAGCGCCGCCTGGTCGTCTCCTGGATCGAAGAGAGCTTCGGCGCCGGTTGGGCCGGCGAGGCGGAGGCTGCCTTCTCCTCGACCCCGACGCGAATGCACATCGCGGTGCAGGACGACAGGGTCGTTGGCTTTGCCTGCCACGACGTCACCGCGCTCGGCTTCTTCGGCCCGACCGGTGTTGATGAGCGCATGCGCGGGCAGGGTATCGGCGAGGCGTTGCTGCTTGCGAGCCTTAGGGCGATGCGCGAGGCCGGCTACGGCTATGCCGTCATCGGCGGCGTCGGGCCGGCGAAGTTTTACGAGCGGATGGTCGCCGCCATCGAGATTCCGGAATCGACCCCCGGCATTTATGCCGGCATGCTTTTTCCCGATCCGGTGCCGGAAGGCCACTGACGGTCTCCGCAAAATCTCGAGATCCGGTCGTCCGACGGTTTTCTTCGTTTTCCTTCGGCGGTCCTTTGCGCTATGGGCTTTGCCATGGCTCGATCGACCTTCACCATACTGCTTGGCGGCGCCCTTTCGTCGACCGACCGGCTGACACACCAGCTGGCCGGAAGTCGCTTTGTCGCGGCTGATGGCGGCATGCGCCATGCCCGTTTGCTCGGCATCGTGCCGGATGTGTGGGTCGGTGATTTCGACTCGACCGAGGAGGCCCTTCTTTCGGAATACGCCTCCGTCCCGCGCGAACCCTATCCGGCGGCAAAGGCGGCGACCGACGGCGAGATCGCGGTCGAGGCCGCCTTGTCGCGCGGCGCCGACCACCTCATCTTTGCAGGCGCGCTTGGCGGCACCCGCAGTGACCATGCGTTCCTGCACCTGCTGCAGGCCGTTGCCCTTGCCGAACGCGGCCTTTCCGTGTTGATGACCTCGGGCGAAGAAGAGGCCTATCCGCTGCTGGCCGGTACGCTTGATCTCGACCTGCCCAAGGGTTGTCTCTTCTCGGTGCTCGGGTTGACCGAGCTGACCGGTCTTTCGATCGTCAATGCGCGCTATCCGCTCGACGATTTCACCTTGCCGTTCGGCTCGTCCCGAACCGTGTCCAACGTTGCGGAGGGTCCCCTTCGCTTCTCTCTCAAGAGCGGCCGCGCCATCGTGCTCGCCCGCCCCTATGATCTTTCCGGAGCCTGAGCCTTGGCGCCTCCCATTCTGAAACTCGACGACATCTTCCTCACCTTCGGCGGCGCGCCCCTTCTGGCCGGGGCCAACCTGCAGGTGGAGCCGGGCGACCGCATCTGCCTGGTCGGCCGCAACGGCTCGGGCAAGTCGACGCTGATGAAGATCGCCGCGGGGCTTGCCGAGGCGCAGTCGGGCGAGGTCTTCCGTCATCCTTCGGCGACCATCCGCTATCTGCATCAGGCGCCGGATTTCGACGGTTACGACACGGTTCAGGCCTATGCCGAGGCGGGCCTTGGCCCGAGCGACGATCCCTATCGCGTTGCCTACCTGCTGCAGCATCTCGGCCTGACCGGCGAAGAGGACCCGAAGCGGCTTTCCGGCGGCGAGGCGCGCCGGGCCGCGCTTGCCCGCGTCATGGCGCCGGAGCCGGACATTCTCCTGCTTGACGAACCGACCAACCATCTCGACCTGCCGACGATCGAGTGGCTCGAAGACGAACTCACCCGCAGCCGTTCGGCGCTGGTGCTGATCTCGCACGACCGGCGCTTCCTGGAGAAGGTATCGACCGCGACCGTCTGGCTCGACCGCGGCCAGTCGCGCCGGCTCGACCGCGGTTTTGCCCATTTCGAGGCCTGGCGCGACGAGGTGCTGGAGGCGGAAGAACTGGAGCAGCACAAGCTCGGCAAGGCGATCGAGCGCGAGGAACACTGGCTGCGCTATGGTGTGACCGCGCGACGCAAGCGCAACATGCGCCGCCTCGGTGAGTTGCAGACCATGCGGGCGACCTATCGCGGCCACAAGGGGCCGCAGGGGACCGTGCAGGCGACGGCCGCCGACGCCAAGGAATCCGGCAAGCTGGTGATCGAGGCTGAGAAGATCACCAAGGCCTATGGCGAGCGCACCATCGTCGCGCCGTTCTCGATCCGCGTGCATCGTGGCGACCGCATCGGCCTCGTCGGCCCGAACGGCGCCGGCAAGACGACGCTGTTGAAAATGCTGACGGGGCAGATCGAGCCGGACGCCGGCACGGTGAAGCTCGGCACCAATCTCGAAATCGCGACGCTCGACCAGAAGCGCGAAGACCTCAATCTCGACGACACGCTGGCGCATTACCTGACCGACGGGCGCGGCGACAACCTGCTCGTCAATGGCGAGCAGCGCCACGTCACCGGCTACATGAAGGACTTCCTGTTCCAGCCGGAGCAGGCGCGCACCCCGATCCGTGAACTCTCGGGCGGCGAGCGCGCGCGGCTGATGCTGGCGCGCATCCTTTCGCGGGCGACGAACCTTCTGATCCTCGACGAGCCGACCAACGACCTCGACATCGAGACACTCGACCTCCTGCAGGAGATTGTCGCCGGCTTTGCCGGAACGGTTATCCTCGTCAGCCACGATCGCGACTTCCTCGACCGCACCGTCACTTCGACGATCGCGCCGGCGAACCCGGAGGCGCCGGATGGACGCTGGATCGAATATGCCGGCGGCTATACCGACATGATGGCGCAGCGCAAGGGCGCGATCGAAGAGAAGCGCAAGGCCGAGAAGGCGGAAAAAGCCAAGGCGGACGCAGCCGCACCCGCTGCCGAAGCGCCCAAGGCCGCCAAGGGCAAGCTTTCCTACAAGCAGAAATTCGCGCTCGAAAACCTGCCGAAGGAGATCGCCAAGGCGGAGGCCGAGGCGGCCAAGCGCGAAGAAAAGATGGCGGACCCAGATCTTTTCACAAAAGATCCAAATGCTTTTGCGAAACTCGCCAAGGAACTTGAGAAACTGCGTGCTGATCTCGCCCGCATGGAAGAGGAATGGCTGGAGCTCGAGATGCTGCGCGAGGAGCTCGAGGGCTGAGGCGCGACCACGACGGTTACGCGCGTGGATGCGCGGTAATACGTTGAATCCTTGCAGGTTTTACCGTTAAACTGGTAAAGGAAAGATGGCGTCTCGCGTTGAACGTTTGCAGAGGGTATGATAAGTAAAACTTATTATACCATTTGTGAACGATCGCGATGCCCTTCAAGCTTGAATCCGAAACCATTGGAATGCTTCTGACCGATGTCTCGCGCCTATTGCGCGGGGCCTTCGACCGCAAGGTCAATGCCATGGATCTGGGCATCACGCCCGGCGAGGCACGCACCCTGATCCAGGTGGCGCTCACCGAAGGCATCAAGCAGGCCGAAATCGCCACGCGCATGGGCATCGAGCCGATGACGCTGTCGGCCTATCTCGACCGGCTGGAAGCGACCGGGCTCGTCGCCCGCGTTCAGGATCCGGCCGATCGCCGCGCCAAGAACGTGGTGATCACCGAAAAGGCCGGTCCGCTGCTCAACGAACTGATGACCGGGCTGCGCGAAATGATGAATGCCTATACAGAAGGGCTCGACGCGGAAGCGCGCGCGCTTCTCTGCTCCAACCTGCGCATCCTGCGCGACAACCTGCGTCATCTCGATCCGTGCGTAGCCGGAAAAGAAACAACAGCCGAGAAGGCCGAAGTCCGGGTCGGAGCCGCGCAATGACGCGCCGCATGAGCGAGCGGCGCACGAGCATCATCGGCGCGTTCCTTGTGGCGCTCGGTCCCGTTTCCATGGCGCTCTATACGCCGGCGATGCCCGAACTGGTGCGTGCCTTCTCCTCCAGCGAAGCGGCGATCAAGATGACGCTGTCGCTTTATTTTGCCGGTTTCGCCTTTGCCCAGCTCGTCTCCGGTACGCTCTCCGACGTGATCGGTCGCCGCCGGGCGACTCTGATCTTCATGGCGATCTACCTCGTCGGCAGCCTGATGGCGGCCTTTGCGCCTTCGGTTGCAGTGCTGCTCGCCGGCCGGCTTGTTCAGGGCATTGGCGCTTCCGTCGGCATGACGGTGGCGCGGGCGATCGTGCGCGACCAGTTCACCGGGACCGAAGCCGCACGCATCATGAACATGATCGGCATGATGCTGGCGTTGGGGCCGGCCTTTTCGCCGACGCTCGGCGGCCTGGCGCTCGGGCTCTTCGGCTGGCAGTCGATCTTTTTCCTGATGGTCGGCTTTGCCGCCATGGCTTGCCTCACCGTGCACTTCTTCATGGCGGAGACCGCGACGCCCGATCCGACCAAAGGGCATCTGAAACCGATCCTTGCAGCCTATCGTTCGCTTCTCAGCGACAGCCGCTTTATCTCGTCCACCCTCGTCATTGCCGGTGCCGTCGGTGCGCTCTACGCCTGGGCGACGATGCTGCCCTTCGTGCTGATCAACGAAGTGGGACTGACGCCGACCGAATTCGGCGTCGGCATGCTGATGCAGTCCGGCCTGTTCTTTTCGGGTGCTGTGACCGTGCGGCTGCTGCTGCGCCGTTTTACGCCGCAGGCGCTCGTGCCGGTCGGTCTCGTCTTCATCGGCGCGGCCAGCCTGATGCTCGCCTATAGCATGCACCTGATTTTGCCGAGCTTTCTCTCGGTCATGCTGCCGATCGGCATCTATTCCTTCGGCATCGCCTTCGTCATGCCCTACATGATGACCGCGGCGATGGCGCCGTTTCCCGAGATCGCCGGCACGGCCTCGGCGATGATGGGTTTCGTCCAGATGGGCGCAGGCCTGGTCGGCGGCGCAATCGCCGCTGCGACCGGTGTTCCGGTGCTGGCGCTCGGCACGATCATTCCATGCTTCGGGCTCGTCTGTATCGTGAGCTACGTCTGGTATCGCCGCACCGTTCGCTCGGAACTGCTCGCCGTGCCGGTCAAGGATCCGCTATCGGAAGCGGCGGAGTAGAACGCCGCGCGGAAAAGGGATGGATACCCCTTCGGCCCTGCATACGAAAAAGCCTCCGCGAGCGGGTCGCGGAGGCTTTCTTTTTAAGCTGTCGTCGTCTTAGCGGTTGCGCGCGGCCAGCGTGCGCAGGCGCAGCGCGTTGAGCTTGATGAAGCCGGCGGCGTCCTTCTGATCATAGGCGCCCTGGTCGTCCTCGAAGGTGACCAGCTTGTCGGAATACAGCGACTTGTCGCTCTCGCGGCCGATGACCATGACATTGCCCTTGTAGAGCTTCAGCGTCACTTCGCCTTCGACATGCTCCTGGCTCTTGTCGATCGCGGCCTGCAGCATCTCGCGCTCCGGCGAGAACCAGAAGCCGTAATAGATCAGCTCGGCGTAGCGCGGCATCAGCTCGTCCTTGAGGTGGGCCGCGCCCCGGTCGAGCGTGATGCTCTCGATCGCACGGTGCGCGGAGAGCAGGATCGTACCGCCGGGGGTTTCGTAGACGCCGCGCGACTTCATGCCGACGAAGCGGTTCTCGACGAGATCGAGGCGACCGATGCCGTTGTCGCGGCCGTATTCGTTGAGCTTGGCAAGCAGGGTTGCCG
Organism: Ensifer adhaerens; assembly: GCF_002007205.1. Lineage (GTDB taxonomy): Bacteria > Pseudomonadota > Alphaproteobacteria > Rhizobiales > Rhizobiaceae > Ensifer > Ensifer adhaerens_D. The sequence goes on along the minus strand of NZ_LAZS01000014.1, from coordinate 256,362 downwards.
GCGACAGGCGCACGCCGTTGATCGAAACGGCGTCACCGCGCTCGAAGCCGACCTTGATGACGGTCGCCTGGTCGGGAGCGGCTTCCGGCGAAATCGTGCGCATGTGCACGTACTCAGGGGCTTCGAGGGCCGGATCTTCGAGAACCTTGCCCTCGGAGGACGAGTGCAGCAGGTTGGCGTCGACGGAGAACGGCGCTTCGCCCTTCTTGTCCTTGGCAACCGGGATCTGGTGCTTTTCGGCAAATTCGAGCAGGTCGGTGCGGCTCTTGAATGACCAGTCGCGCCACGGGGCGATGATCTTGATGTCCGGGTTCAGCGCATAGGCCGAAAGCTCGAAGCGAACCTGGTCGTTGCCCTTGCCGGTGGCGCCATGGGCGATCGCGTCTGCGCCGGTCTTCTTGGCGATGTCGATCAGGTGCTTGGAGATCAGCGGGCGGGCGATCGAAGTGCCGAGCAGGTAGACGCCTTCATAGACGGCATTAGCGCGGAACATCGGGAAGACGAAATCCTTGACGAATTCCTCGCGGACGTCCTCGATGTAGATCTCCTTGATGCCGAGCATCTCGGCCTTCTTGCGGGCCGGCTCGAGCTCTTCGCCCTGGCCGAGGTCGGCGGTGAAGGTGACGACTTCCGCGCCGAGTTCGGTCTGCAGCCACTTCAGGATGATCGAGGTGTCGAGACCGCCCGAATAGGCGAGAACGACCTTTTTCACGTCTTTATGCGATGCCATGGTTTCCGTCCGTCTGGTCTTGGGGGAGGGCGGCGATGCCGCGTGCAAATCTGCGGCACTTTAGCCAGAACCTGCTGGGATACAAGCATTAGAACGCCAGATGTCGCGAATCCGTTGGCAAAAGCGCGGGCGCGGGATTAGGGGAGATGAACCTATGCCGAGGAAACGACGATGGACTTCATCCCCAGCCTGCCAACCCTCCTGACCTTTGCGCCCGCGACGCTGCTCCTGGCGGCTACGCCCGGCCCGGACATGACGCTGTCGATCAGCCGGGCGCTCGCGCAGGGCAAGAAGGCCGCACTCTTTGTCGTGCTGGGCACCAGCTTCGGCATTGTGGTCCATACGCTGCTCGTCGCCTTCGGTATCTCGGCGCTGATCACCGCCTCGCCCACGGCCTTCACGATCCTCAAGACCGGTGGTGCCGCCTATCTGCTCTGGCTCGCAGTGCAGGCAATCCGCTTCGGCTCGAGCATTTCCGTCCAGAAGGTCGAGGCGACGGAAGGCAAGGCCCTTGCGAACATCTCCGCGGGCTTCTGGGTGAACCTGTTGAACCCCAAGGTCATCATCTTCTTCATGACCTTCCTGCCGCAGTTCGTCAGCGCCGATGATCCTTCGGTTACCGGCAAGCTCCTGTTCCTTGGCCTGTTCTTCATTGCGATCGGCATGCCGGTCAACATGCTGGTGGTCTTCACCGCCGATTGGCTTGCCTCCTGGCTGCAGCGCAACAAGGGCGTAATGCGGGCGCTCGACTTCAGCTTCGCTGGGGTCTTCTCGGTGTTTGCGGTGAAGATTTTCATGACGACGTCGCGGTAGGCCGAAGGCTTCGCCCCTCATCTGCCTGCCGGCATCTTCTCCCCGCAGGCGGGGAGAAGAACAAGCGCCTCATCGTCGGCGCCCAATGGCCACCGTTGCAGTGGCCCTGAAGCGCAGTAGTGACCCGCCAATCGCTGGCTATGCGATCCGCAGATATGTTCTGATCACGGTGCGGCATGCGTTCTTCTCCCCGTGTCTACGGGGAGAAGATGCCGGCAGGCAGATGAGGGGCAACCTCGAAGGCCGAAGTAGGAGGCGCCGATCAGCCGATCAGCAGCGCATCGTCGTCGAGCGTCTGGCCGCGGATGCGGCGGAACATGGCGATCAGGTCCTCGACCTGCAGTTCCTTGCGGCTGTCGCCGGCGACGTCGAGAACGATCTCGCCGCCGTGCAGCATGATGGTGCGGTGGCCGTAGTCGAGCGCCTGGCGCATCGAGTGTGTCACCATCATCGTCGTGAGCTTGCGCTCGGAGACGATCTTCTGCGTCAGGTTCATCACGAACTCGGCCATGCCCGGGTCGAGTGCTGCCGTGTGCTCGTCGAGCAGCAGCACTTCGGAGCCGGCAAGCGTCGCCATGACCAGCGAGACCGCCTGGCGTTGGCCGCCCGAAAGCAGGTCCATGCGATCGCCCATGCGGTTTTCAAGCCCGAGATTGAGCTCGGCGATGCGCGCTCGGAAATGCTCGCGGCGCTTGGGACCGAGCGCGGCAACAAGGCCACGCGCCTCGCCGCGCTTGGCGGCAAGCGCCAGGTTCTCCTCGATCGACAGCGCACCGCAGCTCCCGGTCAGCGGATCCTGGAAGACGCGGGCGACGAGGCCGGCGCGTGCGGCAGTCCCTTTGCGGGTGACATCGGTCTTGCCGATCGTCACCTGTCCGGCGCTCGGCAGCACGTCGCCGGCGAGCACGCCGAGCAGCGTCGACTTGCCGGCGCCGTTGGAGCCGATGACGGTGACGAAGGAGCCCTGCTCGATCGTCAGGTCGACGCCGTTCAGCGCCTGCTTCTGCAGCGGCGTACCCTTGCCGAAGATGACCTGGATGTTGTTGACGCTGATCATGCCGCACCTCCGCGACGAAGACGGGGAAGGACGAGGGCGAAGGTAACGAGCGCCGCGGTGACGAAGTTGAGGTCGGAGGCCTGCAGCCCGAGCATGTCAGTCGACAGCGCCAGCTGAATCGCGATGCGGTAGAGGATCGAGCCGAGCACGCAGCCGATCAGCGCGATCAGAATACCGCGGGCGCCGAGCAGCGTCTCGCCGATGATGACGGCTGCAAGACCGACGACGATGGTGCCGACGCCCGAGGTGACGTCGGCAAAGCCGTTGGTCTGGGCAAAGAGCGCGCCACCGAAGGCGACCAGCGCGTTGGAGATCGCCATGCCCAGATAGATCTGGCGGTTGGTGTCGACGCCTTGCGCGCGGGCCATGCGGGCATTGGCGCCGGTGGCGCGCATCGCAAGGCCGGCATCGCTTTCAAGGAAACGCCAGACGACGATGACGGCGATGACGACGAGCACGCCGATGAACAGCGGCCGGACGTAGAAGTCGCGAAGGCCGAGGCCGTAGAAGGGTGACAGCATCGTGTCGGCGTTGATCAGCGCGACGTTCGGCTTGCCCATGACGCGCAGGTTGACCGAGAACAGCGCAATCATCGTCAGGATCGACGCAAGCAGGTTGAGGATCTTGAAGCGTACGTTGAGCATCGCCGTGACGATGCCGGCCGCAGCGCCTGCGACCATCGCCACGCAGGCGGCAAGCCACGGGTTGACGCCGGCGATGATCAGGACCGCGGTGACGGCCGCTCCGAGCGGAAACGACCCGTCGACGGTCAGATCGGGGAAATCGAGAACCCGGAATGCAAGAAAGACACCGACGGCGACGAAGGCATAGACCAGCCCCAGCTCCACGGCTCCCCAGAAAGCGATTAGACTCAACCCCAGACCCTCTTTTCTACCTGTCGCGCTTGGTTGTCCCTTATGTGCGCGACGCTCCCGCTTGGCACATTGCGCCATCCGTGACGGTGCAGGTGCGGCTCAGAACTTCGGAAGGCCCGGCATCGCAAGGATCCGGGGCCTCATAGCGAACCGCCCCCGTATGGAACGGAGGCGGGCAAAACGCAACAAACTTGAACCTGAAAAGGTCGAAAGCGTTATTCAACGACGCGCGTTGCGCGCTTAACGACACTTTCCGGAAGGGTGACGCCCATCTTCTCGGCGGCCTTCTTGTTGATCACCAGGTCGGAACCGGCGGCGACCTTCACGGCAATGTCGCCGGGGTTTTCGCCCTTGAGGATGCGAACGACCACGTCGCCGGTCTGCTTGCCGACGTCATAGTAGTTGAAGCCGAGGGCTGCGAGCGAGCCGCGGGCAACGGAATCCGTGTCGGCGGTGAAGAGCGGCAGCTTGGCTTCTTCGGCGACGGCGACGGCACCTTCGAGCGCGGAAATGATCGTGTTGTCGGTCGGAACGTAGATCGCATCGGCGCGGCCGACGAGAGCGCGGGCGGCACCCTGAACTTCAGCCGACTTGGTCGCTGCGGATTCGACCACGGTCAGGCCGGCTTTTTCGGCTTCGGTCTTCAGCACCGCGAGCAGAGAAACGGAGTTGGCTTCACCGGAGTTGTAGAGGTAGCCGATCGACTTGGCGTTCGGCAGGATTTCCTTGATCAGCGCCACGTGCTCGGCAACCGGCGACATGTCGGAGAGGCCGGTGACGTTGCCGCCGGGCTTGTCCATGTCCTTGACCAGCTGCGCGCCGACCGGATCGGAAACGGCGGTGAAGACGACCGGGATGTCGCGGGTCGAGGAAACGACGGCCTGGGCCGACGGCGTCGAGATCGGCACGATCACATCAGGCGCTTCGCCTGCGAACTGGCGGGCGATCTGGGCTGCCGTTGCCGGGTTGCCCTGGGCCGACTCGTAGAGGAACTTGAGGTTCTCGCCTTCCTTGTAACCGGCGGCTGCCAGCGCATCCTTCACACCGTCGCGGGCGGCATCGAGCGCCGGATGCTCGACGATCGCCGTCACGGCGACGGTCACCTCATCGGCACGGGCCGGGAGAGTGAATGCCACCGTGGCGGCAAGGGCGATGAGAAGTGAGCGCATGGGTTGTCCTCCTATTGATGTCCCGCTTTCTTAGGAAACCGGGAGAATGAAATCAATCGATAGGAACTGCATCACTCATCAAAGTTCTTCATTGATGGTGTCGAGCCAGGACCGAAGAACCGCGGCTGCGCGAGGGCTGAGCGCCTCAGTCCTCGCCGTGATTGGCGATCATCATCGCCTCGAAGGCGAGGCGATCGACCTTGCGCATGCGCTCGGATTCGGACTTCAGCTGGCCGCAGGCGGCGAGAATGTCGCGGCCGCGCGGGGTGCGGATCGGCGAGGCATAGCCGGCCTGGTTGATGAAGTCGGCAAACTTCTCGATGTGCTCCCAGTCCGAACACTGGTAGTTGGTGCCGGGCCAGGGGTTGAAGGGGATGAGGTTGATCTTCGCCGGCACGCCCTTCAGGAGCTTCACCAGTTGCTTGGCGTCTTCGAGGCTGTCGTTGACGTCCTTCAGCATCACATATTCGAAGGTGATGCGGCGGGCGTTGGAAAGTCCCGGATAGGCGCGGCAGGCATCCATCAGCTCCTTCAGCGGGTACTTCTTGTTGATCGGCACCAGCATGTCGCGCAGGTCGTCGCGCACCGCATGCAGCGAGATCGCCAGCATGACGCCGATTTCCTCGCCGGTGCGATAGATCTCAGGCACGATGCCGGAGGTCGACAGCGTGATGCGGCGCTTGGACAGTGACAGGCCCTCGCCGTCGGACGCGATCAAAAGGGCGGTCTTCACGTGCTCGAAGTTGTAGAGCGGCTCGCCCATGCCCATCATGACGATGTTGGTGATCTTGCGGCCTTCCGCCGGCACGATCGCGCCCTGCGGCGTGTCACGCTCCGGAAAGTCGCCGAGCCGGTCGCGGGCAAGCAGCAACTGTGCGAGGATTTCCTCGGCCGTCAGGTTGCGCACCAGCTTCTGCGTGCCGGTGTGACAGAAGGAGCAGGTGAGGGTGCAGCCGACCTGGCTCGAAATGCAGAGCGTGCCGCGGCCTTCTTCGGGAATGTAGACGGTTTCGATCTCGACCGGGCGGCCGGCGCCGCGTGCCGGAAAGCGCAGCAGCCACTTGCGGGTGCCGTCGCCCGAGATCTGCTCTTCGACGATTTCGGGCCGGGCAATGGTGAAATGCTCTTTCAGCATTTCGCGCATGTCCTTCGACACGTTCGTCATATGGTCGAAGTCGGAAACGCCGCGCACATAGAGCCAGTGCCAGAGCTGGCTGACGCGCATCTTGACCTGGCGCTCCGGCACGCCTTTTTCGACGAGCGCCTTTGCCATGTCCTCGCGCAGGAGGCCGATCAGCGACGGCTTCTCGGCCTGCGGTGCAACACGCACCTGCGGTGCCTTGGCGATCTCCACCCGGTTCAGAATTTCAGTGGCTGCCATGCTCATGATGTCCTGTCATACGGCGAGAGGCCGTCCGGAGAGCGGGTCCGGAAATCGTCCTGATGCGCGAATTGAAATCGGTCGAGCCATCGAAAGCGGCCAATCGGGGCGCGGAGGCTCTCAAGTTGGGCCGCGCTTTAGCATTGTTTTGGCCGGGAGTCACGAGGCAGGTCTCCTCGAACGCAAAAGGCCGGCTTTGCAGCCGGCCCCTACGCGTGACTTTTGGTCCCGTGATTACTTGCAGGCTTCGATCTGCTTTAGTGCAGCGGAGATGCCCGAGAGCGAGTAGGAGTAGGAGGTCGCCGTGCCCTTGCGCGACTTGGCGTTGACCGACATGGCCTTGCCGTTCTTCATCGCGGCGACGAGCGCGGGCTCCTCGGCTGCGTTTTCCACCCAGGCGGAGTTACCCTTGGTGAACATCACGAAGGTGCGGCCGTCGATGACGACGTTGACCTTGGAATTTTCCTGCAGCGCGTAGCCCATCATTGCCTGCGGCTCGTAGCTGATGTTCTGGCCCGGGCGCTGGGATACGAGGAAGAAGATGTCGCCGTGGTCGACGCCGGCCGGGCTCTTTTCCTTCGGAACCGAAAGGACGTAGCAGACCTTGCCGCCGCCGGCATTGTAGGAATAGGCGCCCCAGGCATTGAACTGCTGGATGCGCGTCGGAGACTGGGCGGCAGCCATGCTGGCGGTCGCCAGAACGAGTGCGATTGCGGTTGCGATCTTTCTTACAAACATGAGGTCCTGCCGCTTTTCTTGCTTTTCGATCACCCGAAACAGGTCAGACGGGCGACGCGTAGTCATGATTTGATTTGTTTTGACTTAATTCAGGTTACCAAACCGTCAACGGTGGCCGAAAACCGCGGCTTTAGCCCCGAAACGGGGCGGTTTGCCCCATCGCACAGTACCTTTCGACCGCCGATTCGGGTCTTGGCCGAACCGGGATCGATTGAGGATGCGCGTTGCCTCGGAATGCCCATTCCAGAAGGTTTCCTGCCCCAAGCCATTGCATGGCGTCAGTCGCGCCAAAGCACGCAACCAGCGTCACTTGCAGATCTATGTCACAAAGAATTGGGCAAGAGTTTGACTTTCGGGCGGGAATGGGGCGCCACAACCGGACGGTCGGTCTCCAGCGTCAGCCCTCTGGCGTGTCGGCCAGCGTTTCGTCGGCCTTGGTGTAGTGCGTTTCCTTGATCTGCCCGCTGATGGCGGCAAAGGCCGCGGTCAAAACGGCGACGTCGTCCGAGAAGCCGACGACCGCCAGCACATCGGGGAGGATGTCGATCGGCAGCACAAAATAGGCCAGCGCCGCGAGCAGGATGCCGCGGGTCCGCGTCGGCGTCTTCGGATCGATCGCGCAATAATAGGCCGCGACCACATCGCGGCTGAAGGGGATCTGGCGGGCAGCCCGGCGAAAGGTCGGCCAGAAGCGGCGCTTCACGCGCTTTTCCCGGCGCTCCTGCTCGGATTCTTCGCCAGGCAAGAGAATTTCACCAATCTTGATGTCGTCCATCGTCCCGCTTCCGCTGTTGCAGCGCTTTCAATATGGGGATTGGGGGGCCTATTTCAAATGGTCCGGCATGCGGCCGGCGGCCGCCTTGTCCATTCGCGCCGCCAGCTTGAAATCGAATTCCGTCAACCCGCCGGCGTCATGGGTCGTCAGCGTCACGTCGACGCGATTGTAGACGTTGAACCATTCCGGGTGATGGTTGAGTTTTTCGGCGACGATCGCGCATTCGGTCATGAAGCCGAAAGCTTCGACGAAGTTCTTGAAGCGGAACGCCTTCCAGATCGAGTTGCCGTCTTCGGCTCTCACCCAGCCTTCCATCTTGTGCAGGTTGTCGGCAATCGTCGCTTCGTCCAGTTTCTCCGCTGCCATCGTCTATCTCCCTCGCATCCGCCTGTTCTCAGACCGAGCTGTCGCGTATAAGCGTCCGCTATCTCCAGCCTTCGAAACTGAATAGCATGAAACCGGTCAGAGTTCTTTTCGTTTGTCTCGGCAACATCTGCCGGTCGCCGCTGGCCGAGGGCGTGTTGCGCGCATTGGCTGAGCAAAAGGGATTGGCATCTGCGCTGGATGTGGATTCGGCCGGCACCGGCGCCTGGCATGTCGGCGATCCGCCCGACCGGCGGTCGATAGAAGCGGCGCGACGGCACGGCATCGATATTTCGCGCTTGCGCGGCCGCCAGGTGGCGGCGGCAGATTTCAGGGATTTCGACCTTATTCTCGGCATGGACGAGAACAATGTCCGCACGCTGAAAAGGCTCGCATCTGAAGGCACGGCGGCGAAGGTGCACCTCTTTCTGGACTATGCGTCAGGCAACGTCCGGGATGTGCCGGATCCCTATTACGAAGGGCCGGAAGCCTTCGAGGCGCTTTACCAGATGCTCGAGGCCGGATGTTCGTCGTTGCTCGAAAGGCTCGGGGAACGCACTTCGTGAAGCGGGAAGACCTCTTCCGTCAGGTAAGGTCCGCCGCCGACTGAATCGCGCGACGAGAGCAGCACGAAGCGGGAGACCGAAAAGAGCGAGGTCATGAAGTTCCCGCGCCCCGAGAGGTAGTCGACCACGTCCTCGACGCGGCTCGAGCGCAGCCGGGCGAGCGTCACGTGCGGAGTGAACTTGCGCGGGTCCGGCCCCAGTCCGAGCCTTTGGCAGATGCGCTCGATTTCGGCCTGTAACGCATACATTTCCGGATGGTTGCTGACACCGGCCCAGACCGAATGCGGCTTCTTCGAGCCGAAGGCGCCGGTGCCGGTCAATTGCAGCTGGAACTCGGGGCGTTCGATGCGATCGAGCTTGTCGATGATCTCGTCGGCGGTGCGCCAATCAACGTCACCGATGAAGCGCAAGGTGATGTGGTAGTTCTCCACATCGATCCAGCGAGCTCCGGGAAGACCTCCGCGCAGCAATGAAAGACTCATTGCAGCATTGCGCGGAATTTCGAGGGCGGTGAATAGTCTCGGCATGGCGAGCTCCCCGAATCTCTTGCAGATGTCTTAGCGAATCACGCATCGCATCTGCACGCAACTGGTATTTGGCGCTTCAGAATATTAACGTTCTCTTAACTGTGGACGATGCCATCACTCCGTCTTGTTCAACGTTGCCAGGAACCGCTCGACGACGGGCAGCGCTCTTTCGGTCATGACGCCAACGCCGTCGCCATTGGGATGCATGCCGTCTTCGAGCTTGAGTTTCGCCTCGGTCACCACGCCGTCGAGAAAGAACGGATAGAGTTCCAGCCCGTATTTTTCGGCGAGCTCAGGATAGATCGGGTTGAAGCGGGCGGCGTAGTCGGCGCCCATGTTCGGTGGCGCCATCATGCCGGCGAGAAGCACCGCAATGCCACGGTCCTTCAGCCGGTTGATCATCGCCTCGATGTTCTTGCGGGTCTCTTCAGGCGGGATTCCACGCAGCGCGTCATTGGCGCCAAGCTCGAGGATCACGCCCTTGGTGCCATCCGGCACCGACCAGTCGATGCGGGCAAGACCGCCGGAACTCGTGTCGCCGGAAACGCCGGCGTTCGCGATCGTCACGTCGAAGCCCTTTTCCTTCAGCGCCTTTTCGAGTCGGGCCGGGAAGGCGTCCTCCGGCGGGAGCTGATAACCCGCCATCAGGCTGTCGCCGAACCCTACGAGGCTGATCGTCTCGGCACGTGCCGTCCATGATAACGCAAATGTCATCATCAGTGCCAAGAAAACCCGTTGAAATCCTTTTAATGCCATGGGCCTGTTCCTAAATCCCGAATGCCGTTTCTGTTCCCCACTTCGTTTCATATAGGGTTGTTTCGCTTGGCCAGCACCATCATCGAACTCAAAAACGCGGATCTGACGCTGGGCGAGGCGGCCGCCTCGGTGCATGTGCTGAAAGGCATGAGCCTGACGATCAATGCCGGTGAATCCGTCGGCATCGTCGGCCCATCCGGTTCGGGCAAGTCGACGCTGCTGATGGTGCTTGCCGGGCTCGAGCGGCTGGACCGCGGCGAGATCGTCATCGACGGCACGCCGCTGCACCGGCTCGACGAGGACCGGGTGGCGGATTTTCGCGGGCGCAACATCGGCATCGTCTTCCAGTCCTTCCATCTCATTCCCAACATGACGGCGCTCGAAAACGTCGCCGTGCCGCTCGAACTTGCGAATGTCGCCGGCGCCTTCGAGATCGCCCGCAAGGAACTCGTCGCCGTCGGTCTCGGCGAACGGCTCAGCCACTATCCCGGCCAGCTCTCCGGCGGCGAGCAGCAGCGCGTGGCGATCGCCCGGGCGCTGGCGCCGTCACCGAAGCTGTTGATCGCCGACGAGCCGACCGGCAATCTCGATGCCGAAACCGGGCGCCAGATTGCCGACCTGCTTTTCGCCGAACAGCGTGACCGCGGCATGACACTCGTTCTCGTGACCCATGATGCCGCACTTGCCGCCCGCTGCGCGCGGCAGGTGCGGGTGCGCTCGGGCGAGATTGTCGCCGGCGGCGAGGCGGATCCGATAGCGGTGGCGCCGGTTCAGCAGGCGGCCTCCGCATGACCGGCGTTTCACCGCTACGGCTGCGACCGCTGCTTGCCCTGCGGCTGGCGCTGCGCGAAATGCGCGGCGGGCTCAAGGGCTTCTACATCTTCCTTGCCTGCATCGCGCTCGGAACGGCGGCGATTGCCGGCGTCAACTCGCTGTCGCAATCGATCACCGCGACGATCGCCTCGCAGGGGCAGGAACTGCTCGCAGGCGATATCCGCTTCGAACTTAACAATCGCGTCGCGACGACCGAAGAGCGCGCCTATCTCGATGGCCTTGGAACCGTTGCGGTTTCTGCCGGTCTCAGGTCGATGGCGCGGTTGCCCGACGGTTCCAACCAGGCGCTGGTGGAACTGAAGTCGGTCGACGCCGCCTATCCGCTCTATGGCACGCTGGAAAGCGAACCCGACCGGCCGCTGCACGAACTCGTCGCACGTGACGGCGACGTGTTCGGCGCCGTCGTAGCGCCCCTGCTGCTCGATCGCCTGGACGTTAAGGTCGGAGACGAAATCCTTCTCGGCAACGCCCGGATACGCATCAACGGCACCATCACGCGCGAGCCGGATGCCCTTTCCGACGGATTCGGCTTTGCGCCGCGGTTGATGATTTCTGCCGAGGCGCTCGCCGCCAGCGGCCTGGTGCAGACCGGCAGTCTGGTCGAGCACAGCTACAAGGTCAAAGTTACCGATCCGACCCGGATCGCGGCCGTGCGCGCCGAGGCGGAGAAGCGCTTTCCTGCCGCCGGCTGGTCGATCCGTACCAGCGGCAATGCAGCACCGGCGCTGACGGCCAACATCACGCGCTTCTCGCAGTTCCTGACGCTTGTCGGCCTGACGGCGCTGATTGTCGGTGGCGTCGGCGTTGCCAATGCGGTGCGGGCCTATCTCGATGCCAAGCGCAGCGTGATCGCGACGTTCAAATGCCTGGGTGCGCCGGCTGCGCTGGTGGCGATGATCTATCTCGTGCAGATCCTGATGATCGCCCTGATCGGCATCGTCATCGGGCTCGTGCTGGGTGCACTGATCCCCTTTGTCGCGGCGCAGTTCCTGGCCGACCTGCTGCCGATTTCGACCGCCTTCCATCTCTATCCGGGCGCCTTCGGGCTCGCCGCCCTTTTCGGCGTGCTGGCGGCCTTGACCTTCGCCATCCTGCCGCTCGGCCGGGCGCGCGCCATTCCGGCAACAGCGCTCTTCCGCCAGCAGGGCTTCGACCCCTCGGGCTTTCCGGCCTGGCCCTATCTGCTCGGCGCCGTCGCGTGTCTTTCCGCGCTGGCCGGACTGGCGATCTTTACGGCCTACGACCGCTATATTTCGCTTGTCTTCCTCGGCGCGATCGCCTTCGCCTTCATCGTGCTCCGGGCGGTTGCACTCGCGATCGCCTGGCTCGCGCGCCGCAGCCCGCGGGTCAACTCGCCGTCTCTCAGGCTGGCGATCGGCAATATTCATCGGCCAGGTGCGCTGACGTCGTCGGTGGTGCTTTCGCTCGGCCTCGGGCTCGCGCTGCTGGTGACGCTGGCGCTGATCGACGGCAATCTGCGCCGCGAACTCACCGGCAACATGGCGGAGCGGGCGCCGAACTTCTTCTTCGTCGATATCCAGAGCAACGAGATCGAAGGCTTCCGCGGGGTCCTCAACCGGACGATCCCCAAGGGCAAGGTCATCGAGGTGCCGATGCTGCGCGGGCGCATCATCGCCTTCAACGGCGAGGACGTGAACAGCCGCAACGTGCCGCCTGCGGGCCAATGGGTGCTGCGCGGCGACCGCGGCATTACCTATGCCAAGAACAAGCCGGAGAACTCGACGCTATCGGAGGGCGCCTGGTGGCCGGCCGACTATAGTGGGGAGCCTCTGGTCTCGTTCTCGGCGGAGGAGGCCGGCGAACTCGGCCTGAAGATCGGCGATACGGTGACGGTCAACGTGCTTGGCCGCAACATCACCGCCAAGATCGCCAATTTCCGCAACGTCGAATGGGAATCGCTGTCGATCAACTTCGTCATGGTGTTTTCGCCGAACACCTTTGCCGGCGCACCGCACGCGTGGCTGGCGACCGTGATCGATCCCTCCGCGACGCCGGAAGAGGAAGCGGCCGTCCTGAAGGCCGTCACCAACGCCTATCCGACGATTACCAGCGTGCGGGTAAAGGATGCTCTCGACATTGTGAACGGCCTGCTCGGGCAGTTGGCAACGGCGATCCGCGCGGCTGCGGCCGTGGCGCTCGTCGCCTCCGTGCTGGTGCTTGCCGGTGCGCTTGCCGCGGGCAACCGGGCGCGCGTCCACGACGCCGTGGTGTTGAAGACGCTGGGCGCGACGCGGGCGACGCTGATCAAGGCGTTCAGCTACGAATATGCCATTCTCGGGCTTGCAACCGCAGTTTTTGCGCTGTTTGCGGGCGGTATCGCCGCCTGGTTCGTGGTCAATCGCATCATGACGCTGCCGTCGAGCTTCCTGCCCGACGTCGCGATCGTGACGGTTCTGGCGGCGCTGGTGATGACCGTCGGCATCGGCCTTGCCGGCACCTGGCGCATTCTCGGGCAGAAGGCGGCGCCGGTCCTGCGCGAACTTTGACCGGACCGAGTTAACCGTAAATCCCTATTGCACCGGTCTGAATCGGCCCGATGCGACCGAATCCAAAGGGGCCGGGTCTTGTATGCAACGGGTTTCGGCCTCATATTTGTCGATAGGCATGCTGGAGCTCCGCAGCGGCGCCTGGGCGTGGAAGCAAGTCTTCCAGGGCGAACCTCGCCGCCCGACACCGTAACTTCCACCGGAGCTTGAATGAGGAAACAATGGCTGACCTGAGAAACTACCAAACCCGAATGTCGCCTGCCGGCGCTCAGGCGGGTGCCATGATCGACGAAGGCCTTCGCGCATACATGCTGAAGGTCTACAACCTGATGGCGCTCGGTCTGGCGATCACTGGCGTCGCCGCCTATCTGGCGTTCCAGATGGCGTTTTCGGATGGCCAGCTGACCGCCTTCGGTGCTGCGATCTATACGAGCCCGCTGAAGTGGGTGGTGATGCTGGCGCCGCTGGCGCTCGTGTTCTTCATGAGCTTCCGCATCAATAGCATGAGCGTATCTGCCGCGCAGACGACGTTCTGGATCTATGCCGCGCTGATGGGCCTGTCGCTGTCGTCCATCTTCGTGATCTACACCGGCCAGAGCATCGTGCAGACGTTCTTCGTGACCGCGGCCTCGTTCGGCGCCCTGTCGCTCTACGGCTACACCACGAAGAAGAGCCTGTCCGGCATGGGCTCGTTCCTGATCATGGGTCTGTTCGGCGTCATCATCGCGTCGATCGTCAACATCTTCCTGGCTTCTTCGGCGCTCGCCTTCGCGATCAACGTGATCGGCGTGCTGATCTTCGCAGGCCTTACCGCCTACGACACGCAGAAGATCAAGGAAATGTACTACGAAGCCGATGACAGCACCGTTGCCGGCCGCAAGGCGATCATGGGCGCGCTGACGCTCTACCTCGACTTCATCAACCTGTTCATGTTCCTGCTCCAGTTCATGGGTAACCGGAACAACTAAGGCTGAACAGCAGACGGAAAAGGCGGCTTCGGCCGCCTTTTTTGTTTCCTGAAGCGGCTTGAAAGCGTCCGGGCTCCGTGGGAGTGAGAGGACGACGAAACCTTGGGATCAAGTCTTCCGCCATGTCCCTGACCCTGCGCGACGCCACGCTGGCCGATCTTCCTGTCATTACCGAGATCTATCGCGAATCCGTGTTGAACGGTGTCGCGACCTACGAGATCAATCCGCCGTCCGAAAAGGAGATGCGGGCCCGGTTCGAGACGATCATCGCCAACGGCTACCCCTATATGGTCGCTGTGGACAGGGATGGGACGATCATCGGTTATGCCTACGCATCCGGCTTCCGCACGCGCACGGCCTATCGCTTCCTGGTCGAGGATTCCATCTACCTGGCGCCGGAGGCGCGCGGCAAGGGTGCCGGCAAGGCGCTGCTGGTCGAACTCGTCCGTCGCTGCACGGAGCTCGGCTTCCGCCAGATGGTGGCAGTGATCGGTGGCGCCCATCCGGCCTCGATCGCCGTGCACCGTGCGCTCGGCTTCGAACACCAGGGCACGATGAAAGCGACCGGCTTCAAGCATGGCCGATGGCTCGACACGGCAATCATGCAGCTCGCGCTCGGCGAGGGCCAAACGAGCGACCCGCCGGAGGGTGTTTATCCGGACACACTGTACGGAGTCTGATTGCTGTCGGCTCTTTTGAATTGCACGGCCGGCAAAAAGCTTACGGCCGCCCAAGCGGTGAGCCGTTGTTGCGAAAAGGCGTTTGCACAGCCGTCGTCGAATGGGCGGGAAGCCGCATATTCTCTCGCCACCAGGCCACGGTTCGCGCGATGCCGTGGTTCAATGAGATGCGTGCCTTCCAGCCAAACAGTTCCTCTGCCAAAGCTGGGGACGGGCATAGATCGATGTCACCGGATGTGTCGGTCGAAAGAAACTCGACCAGCGCCGGGTCCGCGCCGCTTGCCGCAACGATCAGCTTCGCGACCTCCCGCATGGTCGGTGCATGGCCTGAGGCGATGTTGACGATTGATGCCCCTTGTGGGTGCACCATGGACAGACGGTACAGCGCCTCCACAGCATCATCCACGAACAACAGGTCCCGTCGCTCGTTCGGTCGGCGGACGATCGAGTGCTCCCCAACAAGGCAACACCGGATCAATGATGGGATGAGGAACTCGTCCGACTGGTTCGGCCCGAAGACAAGGGAAAGCCGGGCAGTCACGATAGGGAACGGCAATCGCGGCTGCAACGCCTCGACATAATGGACGCCTGCGACGAGGGCCGCGGCATAGGTTGTTTTCGGGACTTCCCGCTGTGTTTCCACATGCGGCATGGGAGTTCCACCATAGGCGGCCAAAGTTCCAGCGCGCACGAAAGCGATCGGGGGTACACGCGCCTCAGCGGCTACCGCTATCGTGGACAAGAGGCCGAGCAGATCCTCCTGGACGCTGCTAAAGGCATCGCCGAGCCCGGGTTCCGGCTTACGTCTCGTTGCAGCGGCAAGGTAAAAGACGTAGTGGGGCCTGGCCGTCTCAAAGCAGCGCTGAAGTGCCTTGCGGTCGTCCAGGTGCAAAATGTGCAGCTGAATGTCAGCACGTACCTGCTCCAGACGGTGCAAGTTAGTTTCGGGCCGAGTCAGCACGTGGACGGTGTGCCCCTCCTCCAGACAGCGAGTCACCAGATGCGAGCCGATAAATCCAGCACCGCCAATGATCAATACGTTCGCCATCGCCCTCTCTCGACATCTCATGGTGTCATATGGACAGCAAGGTCATGTCGAAGGGCGCTTTGACATCGTCGTCCCTCCGAAGCGAGGCGACACTGTACCGCAAGTCAGCGTTTCACAGAACGAAAAATCGTGGAAGCCGGTCTCGCCGGCGCGATGAACAAAAGACCTGCACCTGGAGTCGATGCACTACGGCACCAGCGCCTTCCGAAGGGTGTTTGGTGCCATGGAGGCTCTAAGACGCGCTGCGTTTAAACGGCCTCATGCAACGCGCTTTCACGCATGGTCGTCGCATAGCCGCTGCGTGCTTTTGTGCGAGATATTCTAGAGCGCCGTGCGTTCATATGAACGCACAGGACGCTAGCACTTTGATTCTAGAGCATCTTTCTGCCTTAAGTGCTTCCACTTGAGGGCGGGATGCTCTAGGTTTCCACTAGCCTCAGCACCTTGTCGAACACCTTCAGCACCTGTGCGAGCTCGTGGCCGCGCTTGAGAATGGTGCCGTGGACGTTGAGCACGCTGAAAGCGCCTTGTTTTGCCGCCAGCTTCGGATTTTTTTCGATCCGATAGAGCGGCATCTCGCCCGAGCGCTTGAACACCGAAAAGACCGCGCGGTCCTTCAGATGGTCGATGGCGTAATCCCGCCACTCGCCTTCGCCGACCATACGACCATAAACCCAGAGGATCTGGTCCAGTTCGCGGCGATGAAAGGTGACGGGGAGAGGGTCCTTGGCGTTCCTGTATTCGTGAAAATCGACAACCACATCCGAAGTGGTGTGGCGCTGATGTCGCGCCTCGCCTTCCGGCAAGTCCGGCTCATCGGTCATCGGCAATCCGGCCTTCTGTTGTGACAGAACGATAACAGTGTGCCTGACACGAGCCGAAAAGCAAGCCGGAAGCCATGGGACGGTGAGGTCATTTCTTACCTCTGCCCCATTTCAGTCAAACCGGCGCCCCAATTGATCGCAAAACTCGCGGGCGCTGACGGACAGAGTCGTTGCCACCGTATGTCCGGTCAGGTCGTCATGCTGCGGGAGTTCACCGAACGCAGCCATGGCCGGTTCGGTCCGGTAACTTCGAACCCTCAGCCCCAGCCCCTCGATGCTGCCGGGCCGAACCACCCCCTTGCGCTTCGCCGCCCTTACAATTTGCCCTGAGGGCCGGCGAGCACGGCCGCGGCACCGATGATGGCGCCCGGTGTTTCCTTGTCCTTCATCGATTGCAGCAGGATCGCGCAGCCACTGTTGCCCGGGCGCTCGGTCAGCACCGTTGCCGGCAGCGTGAACGTCGCGGGCCGGCCGTCCCACATGCCGATCGTCTGGATGTCGCGCACGGCATGCCAATAGGGGATTTCCTTGCCGGTGTTCTCGCCCTTCTCCATCTTGACGATCTTGGCGCGGTCGAAATAGACAACGACGACATTGGCCTTGCCGATGCCGCTGCCGATGGAGATCTGGATTTCTTCGCCGAGGATCGTGGCGTCGACGGGAACGGCAAGCCCCTTGCCCTCCGCCTTCATCGTTTCCAGCCGCGTCTTGATGGCCTGCAGGTTGCCGCCGTTCAGATGGTCGCGGCCGTTCAGGATCGCCTGCGGCGTGTAGACACCGTTGCGCCCGAGCATGCGCGCATAGGCATATTGCCGTTCGGTGTTTTCCTTCGATGCCAGCGTGTCGGCCCAGCCGAGATAGTTCCAGTAGTCGACGTGATAGGCGAGCGCCACCACATCACCCTCGTCGACCAGCGTCTTCAGCGCCGCATCCGCCGGCGGACAGGACGAACAGCCCTGGCTCGTGAACAGTTCGACAACGCCTTTGATCGCCTGTTTCTCCTGCGCCCCGGCAGGGGCACCGGCGGCTGCGAGCAGCCCGAAAGCCAGTGCAACAGGACGAATGAAAGAACGGTCTGCGGATGTCATGGCGTCACTTCGTTACCGGCCGTCGGCCTACTCCTTGTGGGGAGTTCACTACATACGACGGCGCTCCATCAACGGGAAGTCACGTTGGAGTGAGGTGGCAAGTGAGCGCGATCGAGCGCCGGATCGCCGGCAGGGACACCTCAAAAAAGAGCCGGGGCGCCCTTCGGCGTCCCGGCTCCAGAGCCTTGAATGTGCTTGCGCGATTAAGCGGCGAGGTCGCGCAGAACCGTCTGCAGGATGCCGCCGTTGTTGACGTAGGTCACTTCATCCAGCGTATCGATACGGCAGACGAGCGGCACATCCTTCACGCTGCCGTCGCCGTAGGTGACCTTGGCAACGCGCTTTTCGCGCGGCTGGACGTTGGCGAGGTTTTCGATCGTGACGATCTCATCGCCCTTGAGGCCCAACGATTCCCAGGTGGTGCCTTCCTCGAAGACGAAGGGAATGACGCCCATGCCGACGAGGTTCGAGCGGTGGATACGCTCGAAGGACTGGGCGATCACGGCCTTGACGCCGAGCAGGTTGGTGCCCTTGGCAGCCCAGTCGCGCGACGAACCGTTGCCGTATTCGACACCGGCGAAGATGACGAGCGGAACGCCCTCTTCCTTGTACTGCATGGCGGCGTCGTAGATCGACATCTCTTCCTTCGACGGATAGTGGATGGTGTAGCCACCTTCCTTGCCGTTCGGGCCGAGCATGTGGTTGCGGATGCGGATGTTGGCGAACGTGCCGCGCATCATCACTTCATGGTTGCCGCGGCGCGTGCCGTACTGGTTGAAGTCGGCAACGCCGACGCCGTGACCGATGAGGTAGGCGCCAGCCGGCGAAGCAGCCTTGATCGAACCGGCCGGCGAAATGTGGTCGGTGGTGATCTTGTCGCCGAAGAGACCGAGGACGCGTGCGCCCTTGATGTCGGAGATGCCCGAACCGGACTTGCCCATGCCGACGAAGTAGGGCGGGTTCTGCACATAGGTCGAACCGTCGTCCCAGGCGTAGGTCTGGCCCGGAGGAACCTGAACGGCCTGCCAGTTTTCGTCGCCCTTGAAGACGTCCGCGTACTTCGTCGCGTAGAGTTCACGGGTGACGTACTTGAAGATGAACTCCTGGATTTCCTTGGAGGTCGGCCAGATGTCCTTGAGGTAGACGGGCTTGCCGTCCTGGTCCTCGCCGATCGGCTCGTTGGTCAGGTCCTTCTGGACCGTGCCTGCGAGCGCATAGGCGACGACGAGCGGCGGCGAAGCGAGGTAGTTCGCCTGGACGTCCGGCGAGATGCGGCCTTCGAAGTTACGGTTGCCAGAGAGAACGCCGGCAGCAATCAGACCCTTGTCGTTGATCGTCTTCGAGATCGGCGCCGGCAACGGGCCGGAGTTGCCGATGCAGGTCGTGCAGCCGAAGCCGACGAGGTTGAAGCCGAGCGCGTCAAGGTCCTTCTGCAGGCCGGACTTGGCGAGGTATTCGCCGACGACCTGCGATCCCGGTGCGAGCGAGGTCTTGACCCACGGCTTGGACTTCAGGCCCTTGGCAACGGCGTTGCGGGCAAGCAGACCGGCCGCGATCAGCACCGACGGGTTGGAGGTGTTGGTGCAGGAGGTGATCGCAGCGATCGCGACGTCACCATGGCCGAGATCGAAATCGGTGCCTTCGACAGCGTAGCGGTTCGAGAGCTGGCCCGGCTTCTTGTAGTCGCCTTCGAGTGCGGTTGCGAAACCGGATGCGATGTTTTCGAGCGCGATGCGGCCTTCCGGACGCTTCGGACCAGCCATCGCCGGAACGACGTCGCCGAGGTCGAGTTCGAGCGTGTCGGTGAAGACGAGCTCGGAACCATCACCGTCGCGCCACATGCCTTGCGCCTTGGAGTAGGCTTCGACCAGCGCGATGCGCTGCTCTTCGCGGCCGGACATGGTGAGGTAGTTGATGGTTTCGCTGTCGACCGGGAAGAAGCCGCAGGTGGCGCCGTATTCCGGACCCATGTTGCCGATCGTCGCACGGTCGGCGAGCGTCATGTTGTCGAGGCCCGGGCCGAAGAATTCGACGAACTTCGAGACCACGCCCTTCTTGCGCAGCATCTGCACGACCATCAGCACGAGGTCGGTCGCGGTGACGCCTTCCTTCAGCTTGCCGGTCAGCTTGAAGCCGATGACCTCAGGCAGGAGCATGGAGACCGGCTGGCCGAGCATCGCGGCTTCTGCCTCGATACCACCGACGCCCCAGCCGAGAACGCCGAGACCGTTGATCATGGTGGTGTGGCTGTCGGTGCCGACGCAGGTATCCGGGTAGGCGGTGATTTCGCCGTCTTCTTCACGGGTCCAGACCGTCTGGCCCAGATACTCCAGATTGACCTGGTGACAGATGCCGGTGCCGGGCGGAACGACGCGGAAGTTCTTGAACGCCTGCTGGCCCCACTTCAGGAAGCGGTAGCGTTCGCCGTTGCGCTCGTATTCGAGCTCGACGTTGCGGGCAAAGGCGTTCGGCGTGCCGAATTCGTCGACGATGACGGAGTGGTCGATGACGAGGTCGACGGGAACGAGCGGGTTGATCTTTTCCGGGTCGCCGCCGAGCGAGACCATGGCGTCGCGCATCGCGGCGAGGTCGACGACGGCGGGAACGCCGGTGAAGTCCTGCATCAGCACGCGGGCCGGACGGTAGGCGATTTCGTTTTCAGCCGTGCCCTTGTCGTTGAGCCAGGCGGCAACGTTCTCGATGTCCTTCTTGGTGACGGAGCGGCCGTCTTCGTTGCGCAGCAGGTTCTCGAGCAGAACCTTCATCGAATAGGGCAGCTTGGAAACGCCGGCGAGACCGTTCGCTTCAGCCTTGGGCAGGCTGTAGTAGACGTAGTCCACACCGTTGACGGTGAGCGTGGAGCGACAATTGAAGCTGTCTAGGGATTTGGACACTGGATAATACCCCGTTCCGTCTGATCGCCAAAAACTGACGTACGAACGCCCGAGCGCCTGTGAAGCGCGAATTGGGATGCGGGTGCGGCCATTTCCGCTGTCCGTACGTGGAAATTCATTCCATGTTCGGCGCTAGGATGAAATTCACGCCGACCGCTGGCGTGTTGGCCGCCTTATAGATAATTTCTCCAAAACGTGCCAGAGCAACGAAGGTCGAAACGGGACTTTTTTTTGCCCTGCGACGAAGAGAGTGAAGGGAAGCTGAAAATTCATGCGCCTCATGGCTGAAGGGTTGAGCGCAAAGCGCGGTGAGGACCTGATTTTTAACGATATTTCCTTCGTTCTCGACGCCTCGGAAGCCCTTGTCGTGACGGGTCCGAACGGCTCCGGCAAGTCGACTTTGCTCCGGGTTCTGGCGGGGTTGTTGAGGCCCGAAAGCGGGCATCTGAAACTTGAGAATGGCCCCCCGGAAATAGCCCATCCATCCGAGCTCAGCCACTATCTCGGACATCGCAACGCGATGAAGCGCGAACTGACCGTCGCGGAAAATCTTTCCTTCTGGCACCGCTTCATGGGTGATTCGCCCGGTGGTCGCGGCGCGACGCTCACCGAGGCCGTCGAAGCGGTCGGCCTGCCGGATATCGCCCATCTGCCCTTCGGTTACCTTTCGGCCGGGCAGCAGCGGCGCATGGCGATGGCCAAGCTTCTCGTGGCCTATCGCCCGATCTGGATTCTCGACGAGCCGACCGCGGCACTCGATGCCGGTGCTGACCGGCTGTTTGCGGAGCTGGTGAAGACGCACCTTGGCAAGGGCGGCATCGTGATCGCGGCGACGCACCAGCCGCTCGGGCTCGATCGCACGAAGGAACTGCACATGAAGGGGTTCGAGCACCTGGCAGGAGATCACTGGCATGACGTGTAGAAGCCCGACCGTGATCCGCGTCAGGAGACGAACGGCATGATCGCGCTCTTCTTCCGCGATCTCAAACTGTCGATCCGCGCCGGCGGCGGCGCGATGATCGGCGTGCTCTTCTTCATGACGGTCGTTGCGGTCATTCCCTTCGGCGTCGGCCCGGATCTGAACCTGCTTTCGCGGATCGGCCCGGCGATCCTGTGGATCGGCGCGCTGCTCGCCTCGCTGCTCGGCCTCGACCGGCTGTTCCAGGCCGAGCGCGACGACGGCTCGCTCGACCTGATGCTGATGCAGGAAACGCCGCTGCTCTTCACCGTATTCGTCAAATGCGCGGCCCATTGGGCGGCAACGGGATTGCCGCTGGTGATCGCTTCGCCACTGCTCGGTCTCTTCATGAACATGAGCGAGATCGCGATCGGCGCCACCATGCTGACGCTTCTGATCGGCACGCCTGCGGTCACCTTCATCGGCGCCGTGGGGGCGGCCGTTGCCGTGTCGCTGCCGCGCGGCGGGCTGCTGGTTTCGATCCTGGTGCTGCCGCTAGCAATTCCGGTGCTGATCTTCGGCGTCAGCGCGGTCTATGCGGCTATCGAGGATCCGGCGCCGTTCCTGCCGCCGGTGATGATCCTCGCGGCGATCACCCTGTTCTTCGCCGTCATCGGCCCGGTCGCTGCAGCCGCAGCGCTTCGCCACGCGTCCGATTGACGCAATCGCCGCGGAAATGGCGAAACTGTTTGCGGTGTTCCCAAGGATTTCGCGCTAAGCCGTTCAGATCGATCGCCTTTGTGATCCGCGTCCCAACTCGATCGTGATCGGGCGATTGACGCGGATCAATTGCAGGCGGGCGCCTTAAGCGCTAAAGAGCCAACATGAGCGAAAACAGCCTGGCCATCCGCAAATTCAGCGATCTCGCCAACCCGACGCGGTTCCTGGCGCTGGCCGACCGTCTGCTGCCGTGGCTTACCGGCCTGACCGTGCTGTTCTTCGTCGTCGGCCTCTGGCTTTCCTTCACGACGGAAGGCGACTACCAGCAGGGCGAGACGGTGCGCATCATGTATGTGCATGTGCCCGCTGCCTGGCTGTCGATGATGTGTTATTCGGTGATGGCGCTGGCCGCCCTCGGCACGCTCGTCTGGCGGCATCCGCTCGCCGACGTCTCCTCGCGGGCGGCGGCCCCGATCGGCGCCTGTTTCACCTTCCTGGCACTCGTCACCGGCTCGCTCTGGGGCAAGCCGATGTGGGGTACCTGGTGGGTCTGGGACGCACGCCTGACCTCGGTCTTCGTTCTGTTTCTGATGTATCTGGGGCTGATGGCGCTCAACCGGGCGATCGACGATCCGGCGCGATCCTCCAAGGTTTCGGCCATTCTGGTTCTCGTCGGCTTCGTCAATATCCCGATCATCAAGTTCTCGGTCGAATGGTGGAACACGCTGCACCAGCCGGCGAGCGTCATGCGGCTCGACGGGCCGACGATCGATCCGGAGTTCCTGTGGCCGCTGATCGTGATGGCGATCGCCTTCACGCTGCTGTTCTTCACCCTGCACATCGCCGCCATGCGCAACGAAATCCTGCGTCGGCGCGTCACAGCACTCCGGCGTCTCGCGGCCCGTGCCGCCGGACGGGGAGCCCGCGCGCAATGATGAGCCACGCCGCCTACGTTTTCACGAGCTATGGAATAGCGACGCTGACGGTCCTCGGCCTCGTTGCCTGGGTCGTCCTGGACGGACATGCCCGTCGGCGCGAACTCGCTGAACTCGAAGCCTCGGGCATTCGCCGCCGTTCCGCCGAGCAAGCACCGGGAGAGACACGATGAGCAGCACCCCTGCGCCCGGCAGCGAAGAGCGCAAGTCAAGCCCTATGCGTTTTGTTCTGGCGGCGCTGCCGCTTATCATCTTCGCCGGGCTTGCCGCGATCTTCTGGAGCCAGCTCAATTCCGGCAAGGATGTAAGCGAGATCCCGTCCGCGCTGATCGGCACCAAGGCGCCGAAGCTCGACATGCCGGCGCTCGAAGGCGCTGTCCGCGATGGCCAGCCGATGCCGGCTTTGACCGATGGGTCGATCAAGGGCAAGCTGACGCTCGTCAACGTCTGGGCCTCCTGGTGCGTGCCCTGCCGTCAGGAACATCCCTTCGTCCTGGAACTGTCGAAGGATCCGCGGCTCACCGTCGTCGGCATCAACTACAAGGACCAGAACGAAAACGCGCTCAGGTTCCTCGGAGAGCTCGGCAATCCCTTCTCGGCGATCGGCGTCGATCCGCGCGGCAAGGCGGCGATCGACTGGGGCGTCTACGGCATCCCGGAATCCTATCTCGTGGGCGCTGACGGCACGATCCTCTACAAGCGCGTCGGACCGTTCGATGCGGACAGCGTCAAGAACGGGCTGTTGCCGGCGATCGAAAAGGCGGCACCGTCCCCCGCCTCCTGAGCCGTTCCGCCGACCTTACCAGGAGTTGGCGCCGATCTTCTTCTTGCCGTTGTAGACGTCCACGTGGTTCGGCGATGTCAGCCGCCACGTTTCGCAAACCTCTTTGCCGTCATCCAGGTCCTTCCATGTCCGGCAGAACCTGTCTCCCTTGATGCGCCAGGTGCCGTTGATCGTGATCACGGTTCCGCCGTCGGTCTTGGCGCTGCCGTCTCCCTTCCCATCCGCGGTAAGAGTGATTGTCCCGGAATATCCCATGCCCTTGCCGCCAAGCCCGAGGGTCTTGCCGCCGGCAAGAAGCGTGGTCAGATCCGCTT
Organism: Ensifer adhaerens; assembly: GCF_002007205.1. GTDB lineage: Bacteria > Pseudomonadota > Alphaproteobacteria > Rhizobiales > Rhizobiaceae > Ensifer > Ensifer adhaerens_D. Next base: position 232,118 of record NZ_LAZS01000014.1, on the reverse strand, counting down.
CGTTAAGCGTCTTATCGGCCGCTCCGGCGGATACTGGCACCATGACAAGAGCGAAAAGTACTGCGGGCATAGCTAAGGCGCTGCGCATAATGGCCCCCACTTGGTCACGCTCAAAGGTTTGAACGGTCCAAGTATACAAAGTCGATTACTAAATTAGAAGATTTTAATTTTTAGGCGGCGCGTCTAGATTGCGCCCTGCCAGTCCCTGACGGCGTCGAGCGGCCAGACCAGCATCAGCACGTTGAGTGTGAGATTGTCGCGGATCAGCCAGCCGGTGAAGAGTTCGAAGACGATGGCGATCGTTACCGTCAGCCAGACAGGCATGCGGGCGGCAAACAGGAAACCGGCGACCATGGCCAGCGTGTCCATGGTCGAGTTCAGGATGCTGTCGCCAAAATAGTCGAGCGAGATCGTCGCCGAGCGGTAGCGGTTGATCACCATGGGCGTGTTCTCGGCGATCTCCCAGGCGGATTCGATGATCATGGCCAGGAAGAGCTTTGCCGTCAGCGGCTTTTTGCGCAGAAGCAGGTGGCCAAGGCCGTAGAACAGGAAGCCGTGGATGATGTGGGACGGCGTATACCAGTCGGCGATGTGCTGCGAGTTGCCGCTGGATTTGACGACGGGTTCGAAGAGTTTGACGTAGCCGCAGTCGCAGATCCAGATGCGGCCCATCAGGTGCTGGGTGACGATCTGGATAACGAGGACCGCCAAACAGGCGATCAGCCAGAGGAGGGCGTGACGGTTTCGGCTGTCATTCTCCTCAAGCGTCGTGCTCACTCGGCGTTCTCCTGGTCCAGCGAGTGCTTCATGATCAGCGGCATCTGGGCGAGCGTGAAGAGAATGGTGATCGGCATCGTGCCCCAGACCTTGAAGGCGACCCAGAAGTCGGTCGAGAACGAGCGCCAGACCACTTCGTTGAGGACGGCAAGCACCAGGAAGAACAGGCCCCAGCGCAGTGTCAGCTTGCGCCAGCCGTCCTCGTCAAGCTTGAAGGCGGAGTGAAAGACGTAGCCGAGCAGCGACTTGCCGAAGAGAAGTCCGCCGAGCAGGATCGCGCCGAACAGCGTGTTGACGATCGTCGGCTTCATCTTGATGAAGGTGTCGTTCTGCAGCCAGAGCGTCAGCGCGCCGAAGACGAAGACGACGATGCCCGAGATCAGCGGCATCATCGGCAGGGTCCGGGTGAGCATCCAGGAGACGGCAAGCGCGATCGCGGTCGCGGCCATGAAGAGGCCGGTGGCGATGAAGATCGGGCCGCCGAGTTCGGCAAGCGCCGGGAAGTGGCCGGCCAGCCATTCGCCGCGTGAATTGGCGAAGAAGAAGACCATCAGCGGCCCAAGCTCCAGCACCATCTTGAGCAAGGGGCTGACTTCCTTCTGCGGCTTGGTAGCCTCGATCGACGACATCTGGGGGTCCTGTTTCTGCATGTACCTGCTGCTCATAACACCAGCTTTGCGGCAAAACCATATCAAGGCAACGGGCCTGCGCAAACGTGCGCGTGCCCGAACGTCCTGTCAGGCGGCGACGCCGGCGATCGCTTCGGCGAAATCCTTGGCCTCGAACGGTTCGAGATCATCGATGCCTTCGCCGACGCCGATGAAATAGACCGGCAGCTTGTGCTTGGCGGAAATCGCGACAAGGATGCCGCCGCGCGCCGTGCCGTCGAGCTTGGTCATGATCAGGCCACTGACGCCGGCGACGTTGCGGAAGATTTCCACCTGCTGCAGCGCGTTCTGGCCGGTGGTGGCATCGAGTGTCTGCAGCACGGTATGCGGCGCGTCAGGATCGAGCTTGCCGAGCACGCGCACGATCTTTTCAAGTTCGGCCATCAGTTCCGCCTTGTTCTGCAGGCGGCCGGCCGTGTCGATGATCAGCACGTCGGCCTTCTTCTCGCGCGCCTGCTGGAAGGCCTCATAGGCAAGGCCTGCCGCATCGGCGCCGAGCTTGGAGGAGACGATGTCGGACTTGGTGCGCTCGGCCCAGATCTTCAGCTGCTCGATCGCGGCGGCCCGGAAGGTGTCGCCGGCGGCAAGCATGACCTTCAGGCCCGCGCCGGAAAGCTTGGCTGCAAGCTTGCCGATCGTCGTCGTCTTGCCGGTGCCGTTGACGCCGACCACCAGGATCACATGCGGCTTGTGGCTGAGATCGAGCTCCAGCGGCTTGGCAACGGGCGAAAGCACCTTGGTGATCTCGCCGGCCATGATGCGCGACACGTCCTCGCCCGAGACATCCTTGCCGTAGCGTTCCGAAGCGAGCGTATCGGTGATGCGCATCGCGGTTTCGACGCCGAGGTCGGCCTGGATCAACAGGTCTTCGAGATCCTGCAGCGTCGCTTCGTCGAGCTTGCGCTTGGTAAACAGGCTGGCGATCTGGCCGGTCAGTTGCGACGAGGTACGGGCAAGGCCGCGGCGCAGCCGCTGGTACCAGCTGAGCTTTTCCTTGGGCGCGGCGACGGATTCTTCCTTGGGCTTGCGCTCGGTGGCGGAGAAGCCCTTGGGGAGGGCGGGAGCTGCGGTGGGCTCGGCCTCGGCTGTCTCGGCCGGCGCGACGTCAGTGGCGGCTTCCGCTGCATCGGCCTCTGCGGTCTCCATGCTTTCGCGGAGGGCTGCGGCTTCACCCCCCTCTGCCCTGCCGGGCATCTCCCCCACAGGGGGGGAGATCACGCTGGGCTCACCCCCAGCGTCAGGTACGAGCGTTTCGCCCGTCGTGATCTTGTTTGCTTCGGCTGTCGTGACGTCGCTTGCCTTGGGTTCGGCATCGTCAGCAGCTTCCTCGATTCTCTCGACGATTTCGGCCTCGTGGGAAGCGGCGATGATCTCACTTGAATCTACGGGCGCCTCGTCAGCAACAGGCGTCGCAGCCTCGGCGACAGATGGTGTTTCTTCAGCGGTTGCCTCGGTCTCCGTCTGCTCTCCCCCCTTGTGGGGGAGATGTCCCGAAGGGACAGAGGGGGGGATCGCGGCCTCAACCTCGACCGGCGCTATTTCAACCTCGACCGGTGCTACGTCAGCCTCGATCGGTGCGGCAACGGCTTCGTCACGCGCCAGTTCCGCGGCGTCGTCCGAAGCCGGCCCACCGGCCGTCTCGATCTCGGCTTCGAGCACCGGATCGTCGTCGGACAACGGCAAGGTCTCGATGTCGACAGGCGGTTCGAAGCTGGCTTCAGGGCTCTCTTCGACGATCGCTGTCTCGGCAACGGCGGCAGGCGGTTCGACCGCGTTGGCACTCGGCTCCGGTTGCGCCTCAACTTCGGGCGAAGAGACGATCGTCTCCTCGGGCGCCACATCCTGCGGCTTCGTTTCCTCCACCGCGCCCTTGCCGAAGGTGAAGATCCTCTTGATGAAACCCATTGCCATTCAGGAATTCCGCATAAATCAGGCCGCAGCCATCTGTTTTACCTGCATCGTCAGATGCTTGCCATTGTGGCCGGTGATCAAGACCGGGACAAGCGCGCGCGGTTTGAGGCCGGCGGCATCGACGAGCGTGAAGTTTTCGGTGTGGGCGAGCCCATTGTTCTCGACCAGGATCGTCTGCTCGCTGCCGACCAGGCGGTCGAGATGGCGGGCGTAGAGCCTCGCGCCGACGGCGCGCAGGCGGGCGGCACGATCCTTGACGAGCGCCCGGTCGAGCTGCGGCATGCGTGCTGCCGGCGTTCCAGGGCGGGGGCTGTAGGGGAAGACGTGCAGATGGGCAATGCCGCAATCCTCGGCGAGTCCTACGGCATTCTCGAACATCTCATCGGTTTCGGTCGGAAAACCGGCGATCATATCGGCACCGAGGCTGATATCGGGGCGCAAGCGCCGGACCTGATCGGCAAAGGCGCGGGCGTCGGCGCTCGAATGACGGCGCTTCATGCGTTTCAGGATCAAATCGTCGCCATGCTGCAGCGACAGGTGCAGGTGCGGCATGAAGCGCGTCTCGTCGGCGATCAGGTCGAAGAGATGCCTGTCGGCCTCGATGCCGTCGATCGAGGAAAGCCGCAGGCGGCGGATTTCCGGCACCTGCTTCAAAAGGGTCTTCGCCAGCAAACCGAGCGTCGGCGTTCCCGGCAAGTCGGCGCCGTAGCTGGTCGCGTCGACGCCGGTCAAGACGATCTCGCAATAGCCACTCTCAACCAGCCTGCGCGCCTGGTCGACGACGGCGCCCATCGGCACGGATCGGGAATTGCCGCGGCCATAGGGGATGATGCAGAAGGTGCAGCGGTGGTCGCAGCCGTTCTGCACCTGGATGAAGGCGCGCACGTGGCCATCGATGTGCTTGACCATCTGCGGCGCGGTGGCGCGCACGCTCATGATGTCGTTGACCCGCAGCTTTTCTTCAGCCGAGACGCCGAAATCCGGCAGTGAACGATAGGAGGCGCTCTTCAGCTTCTCCTCGTTGCCGAGCACGGCGTCGACCTCGGCCATTTCGGCAAAGGTCTCTTTTTCGGTCTGGGCGGCGCAGCCGGTGACGATGATGCGGGCATGCGGATTGTCGCGCCGGGCACGGCGGATCGCCTGGCGCGCCTGGCGCACGGCCTCGCCGGTGACGGCGCAGGTGTTGACGAGGATGGCGTTGTTCAGCCCCGCCTTTTCGGCTTCCGCCCTCATCACTTCGGATTCGTAGGTATTGAGACGGCAGCCGAAGGTTATGACCTCGACGCCGCTCAAAGCGCCCGGGCTCCGCCCGCTTCGGCCTCGTCGCGCTGCCAGGTGCCGGTCGCAGGATTCAGCGTGCCGGACCATTCCCATTCGGCCGGGCCGGTCATCACGACATGATCGTTGCTGTCCAGCCATTCGATCGTGAGCTTGGCAGGCGCCGGAGCGGAGGCGACGTCGATCGTCACCTTGCGGCCGGTGCGGCCGGTGCGGGCGGCGCTGACGGCAGCCGCGCAAGCCGCCGAACCGCAGGCAAGCGTCAGCCCGGCGCCGCGTTCCCAGGTGCGGGTGCGCAGCGACGAGGGCGAAAGCACCTGCGCCAGCGTGATGTTGGCGCGCTCGGGAAACATCGGGTGGTTTTCAAGCAGCGGGCCGAACCGGTCGAGATCGAAGGACATCGGATCCTTGTCGACCCAGAAGACCGCATGCGGATTGCCCATCGACATGGCCGAGGGCGAATGCAGGACGGGATTGTCGATCGGTCCGATCTGCAGCTCGACACGGCTGGTATCGGCAAATTCCTCGGCAAGCGGGATCCTGTCCCAGGCAAAGACCGGCTTACCCATGTCGACCGAGATCGTGCCGTCTTCATGCTCCCTGGCGTTGAGGATGCCGGCGATGGTCTGGAAGGTGAAGGCCTTCTTGCCGGTCTCAGTGGCCAGCGCCTGCACGACGCAGCGCGTGCCGTTGCCGCAGGCCTGGGCCATGGAGCCGTCGCAATTGACGATGTCGATCCAGGCGTCGGTGCCGGCAGCCTTGGGGTCGTGGATCGCCATGATCTGGTCGAAGGCGGTTGCCGGGTCGGCATTGAGCGCGATCGCGGCAGCCGGCGTCACCCGATCCTTCCGACCGCGCATGTCGACGACGAGGATCTTGTTTCCAAGCCCGTTCATCCTGGCAAATTGCACGTTGTCGGTCATGTGGCGATTGTCCAAACCGGCCCGCCTCAAGCGCGCCATTCTTCATTCGGGCTGTATATGGCGGAAAAGCCCGGAAAATACCAGTGCCGCGTTCATTCGGCTCCCTCGGTGCTGCCCGGCTCTGCGGCCGGAACGTCGAAGACTTCGCCCGGGCGCAGCGGCCGAAAACGGCTGCGGGCGATGCCGGCGGCGTCAAGCGCCCGTTCCAGCGCCTGCCGTGGCTCCTCGACCCCCTCGTCGGTCAGGCGGAACGTGCCCCAGTGGTGGCCGGCGACATGGGCGGCGGCGCAGTCGATCATGCCGCGCACGGCTTCCTCAGGGTTCTGATGCTGGTCCTGCATGAACCAGCGCGGCTCATAGGCGCCGAACGGCAGGTTGGCGAGCCGGAAGGCGCCGTGCTTTTCCCGCGCCGCGCGATAGTTGATGCCGTCATGGAAGCCGGTGTCGCCAACGTGGTAGATTTTGCCGGCCGGCGTCTCGATGACAAAAGCCGCCCAGAGCGCCATGCGCCGGTCGCGCGAGCCGCGGGCCGACCAGTGGTGGCAGGGTTCCGCGTGAAGAATGATGTCGTCGCCGCAGTCCAGCCGGTCGCTCCAGTCGACCGCCGTTATCTCCGCTTCGGGAACGGCGCGGCGGATGATCGTGTCGTTGCCGAGCGGGGTGACGATCCTTGGCCCATGCTCCTCGTGAAGGGCTGCCAGCGTCTCGACGTCGAGGTGGTCGTAGTGGTTGTGGGTGACGAGCACGATGTCGATCGGCGGCAGGTCGTCGAGTTCGATGCCGGGCGCGTTGCGGCGCTGCGGGCCGGCAAAGGCAAAGGGGCTGACGCGATGCGACCAGACGGGGTCGGTCAGAATGTTGAGCCCATGCACCTGGATGAGCAGCGTTGCATGGCCGACCATCGTCACGCGCAGGCGGTCGCCTTCGACACTCAGCTCTGGCTTCACGGGCGCGAACGGGCTTGGATTGTGCTGGGGCCAGCGCACCTTGCCGCCGCCGAATTGCCAGCGCAGGAGATCTGCCGTCCCCTTGGGCGGCTTGCCGCCGGGATTGAAGAAACGGGCACCGTCGAAATGGTCGGAGACGGGCCCCTGGTAATAGGGATTGCGTGTCTTCATCCCGCTGTTCGCCCTGGTTGAAAGGTCAAGGTTTAATAAATTCTTGAAGACAGCAACTGGATTGCTATCGTGTTTGCATGCTCGTTCGATTCGATCCGCAGGAACGCCTCTACAAGACCCTCAAGCTGGTCCGCTCCATCCATCTCAACATGCAGCGTTCTGCAGAACATATGCTCGATGGCGCCGGCATATCAGTGGCGGAGCGGGCGGTTCTTGAACTTTTTTGCGAAACGCCGCTGACCGTGCCGGAAGCGGCGCGGCGCCTGTCGATGAAACGGCAGTTCGTGCTCAGGGTCGTCAACGGGCTGATGGAGAAGAGCTTGCTGGAAAGGCAGCCGAATCCGGAACACCGTCGCGCCTACCTTTGCGCGCCGACCGCGGCTGGGCGTGATCTGTTCGAGGAAATCCATCGCCGCGAGGTCGAGTTGCTGCATGCCCTGCTCGGCGATATCAATCAGACCGAGGTGGTCGCTACGCTTCGGGTCATGACGCGGGTCTCGGCGGCCTTCGAGCAGTTGGCCGGCGAACTGGACGAGACCGACGCGGACGAGGCGCCCTGAGCCGAAAGCGCCTCATCGCCCTGCCGTCCTTGACTTTTGCCGCGCTTTCCTGTTTATCCGCCCCAATTCCTTCGCAAGCTCAAGTCTTCGAAGCCACCGACCGGGTCCCGTAGAGGTATAAAGAGAACCCGGAGGTCAACATCCGACAGCGCGTCGCGCCCTCGGGTGGTTTTTGGCTTTGCGCCTTGTTTTCCTGGCGAAGGAACCCACGTTTCCGGCGAGTTGATCGCCACCGGAAACCAGAAGGAAGTGAGAATGTTCGAGAGCCTCCAGGACCGCCTTGGTTCCATATTGAATGGACTGACCGGCCGCGGCGCATTGTCGGAAGCCGATGTTTCCGCTGCGCTCCGCGAGGTTCGCCGTGCGCTGCTCGAAGCCGACGTCGCGCTCGACGTCGTGCGCGCCTTCACCGAGAAGGTTCGTGAAAAGGCCGTTGGCGCCGAGATCCTGAAGTCGATCAAGCCCGGCCAGATGGTCGTCAAGATCGTCCATGACCAGCTCGTCGAGATGCTCGGCTCCGAGGGCGTGACGATCGATCTCAACGCGCCGGCACCTGTCGTCATCATGATGGTCGGTCTGCAGGGCTCCGGTAAGACGACCACCACCGGCAAGATCGCCAGCCGGATGAAGACCAGGGACAAGAAGAAGGTCCTGATGGCTTCGCTCGACACGCGTCGTCCGGCAGCCCAGGAGCAGCTTCGCCAGCTCGGAGTGCAGACCGGCGTCGACACGCTGCCTGTTATTGCCGGCCAGTCGCCGACCGATATCGCTTCGCGCGCCGTCCAGGCTGCCAAGCTTGGCGGCCACGACGTCGTCATTCTCGACACCGCCGGCCGCACCCATATCGACGAGCCGCTGATGATCGAGATGGCGGAGATCAAGCGGAAGTCCAATCCGCATGAAATCCTGCTCGTCGCCGATGCGCTGACCGGTCAGGACGCTGTCAATCTTGCCCGCAACTTCGACGAACGCGTCGGCATCACCGGCCTCGTGCTCACCCGCATGGACGGCGACGGCCGCGGCGGTGCGGCACTGTCGATGCGTGCCGTCACCGGCAAGCCGATCAAGCTCATCGGCGTCGGCGAAAAGATGGGCGAACTCGAAGAGTTCCATCCGCGCCGCGTCGCCGACCGTATCCTCGGCATGGGTGACATCGTCTCGCTCGTCGAGAAGGCGGCCGAAAACATCGACGCCGAGAAGGCGGCCGCAATGGCCGCCAAGATGGCCAAGGGCAAGTTCGATCTGAACGACCTCGCCGACCAGCTTGGCCAGATGCAGAAGATGGGCGGCATGGGTGGCATCATGGGTTTGATGCCCGGCATGGCCGGCATGAAGGATAAGATGGCCGCTGCCGGCCTCGACGACAGCCTCTTCAAGCGCCAGCTCGCCATCATCTCATCGATGACCAAGGCCGAGCGCGCCAACCCGGACCTCTTGAAGCATTCGCGCAAGAAGCGCATCGCCGCTGGTTCCGGCACCGATGCCGCCGACATCAACAAGCTTCTGAAGATGCACCGCCAGATGGCGGACATGATGAAGATGATGGGCGGCAAGGGCAAAGGCGGCATGATGAAGCAGATGATGGGCGGCCTTGCCAACAAGATGGGCCTTGGCGGCCTCGGTGGCGGCGGCATGCCCGATCTGTCGAAGCTCGACCCGAAGCAGCTCGAAGCCCTGCAGAAGCAGGCGGAAGCGGCCGGCCTCAAGCCCGGCGGCATGCCGGGCCTTGGCGGCGGCGGCCTTCCGGGTCTCGGCGGTGCCAAGCTTCCAGGTCTCGGAGGCGGTTTCCCCGGCCTTCCCGGCCTGCCGAAGAAGAAGTGAGGATCGTTTGAAAGATGATTGATCCCGAAATCAAACAGGAATTGGCGGGTTACCGGCAGTCGATCGACAACATCGATGCCGCGCTCGTCCACATGCTGGCCGAACGCTTCCGCTGCACTCAGGCAGTCGGCGTTCTCAAAGCCAAGCACGAACTGCCGCCGGCCGACCCGGCGCGCGAAGAATACCAGATCGAACGCCTGCGCCGCCTGGCCAAGGATGCCAATCTGGATCCGGATTTCGCCGAGAAGTTCCTGAACTTCATCATCAAGGAAGTCATCCGGCATCATGAAGCCATCGCCGCCGATCGCTCGCATTCCGCGGGCAACGCCGGCACAAACCATTCCGCTTGAACGAAGCGGTCAAAAAAGCCTGCAAGGAGTTACTCAAATGGCACTGAAAATTCGTCTCGCCCGTGGCGGTTCCAAGAAGCGTCCGTACTACCAGATCGTCGTTGCCGACGCCCGCAGCCCGCGTGACGGCCGCTTCCTCGAGAAGATCGGCTCCTGGAACCCGATGCTCGGCAAGGACGACGAAAAGCGCGTCGAACTCGACGCCGAGCGCGTCAACCACTGGATCGCCCAGGGCGCCCAGCCGACCGACCGCGTTCTGCGCTTCCTCGACCAGGCTGGCCTCGCAAAGCGTCCGGCTCGCAGCAACCCGACCAAGGCTGTCCCGGGCAAGAAGGCTCAGGAACGCGCTGCTGAAGCCAAGCAGAAGGCTGAAGACGCCGCTGCTGCCGCTGCTGAATAACAGCCTGCGAACGGTCCGGAGGGCGATCGGCGGTCTTCTGCCGACGCGTCTCCGGCTGGCCGTGACTTAAGGAAACGGGTGGCATTTCCATGCCGCCCGTTTTCCGTTATGTGCACCGGGATATCCCGAAAACGGATGCGGATGATGAGCAAACTCGAAAACCCGGTTCTGATGGCGACGATCGGCGCGGCGCAAGGTCTGCGCGGCGAAGTGAGGGTCAAGTCCTTCACCGACGATCCGACCGCGCTCGGCGATTATGGCAATCTGCACAGCCCCGACGGCCGCGTTTTCGAGGTGCTCGAAATCCGTGAGGCGAAGAATGTCGTCATCGTCCGCTTCCGCGGCGTCAACGACCGCAATGCCGCCGAGGCGCTCAACGGCCTGGATCTCTTTGTCGAGCGCGACAATCTTCCGGACGACGATCTGGATGAGGACGAGTTCTTCTATGCCGATCTCGAGGGCCTCGAAGCGATCGACGGCAATGGCACCAGCTATGGCAAGGTCAGCGGCGTCTTCGACTTTGGCGCTGGCGATCTCCTGGAGCTGAAGGGTCCGGGCCGGCGTCCGGTGCTGATCCCCTTTACCGAGTGGTCGGTGCTGGAGATCGACCTGGAAGCGGGCAGGCTTCTCGTCGATCCGGTGGCCGCCGGTCTTGCCGACGACAAGGACCAGGACCCGGGCAGCCCGTTTTCCGCAAAGCGCAAGTGAGCGATGCGGCGATGACGTTTCGCGCGACCGTTCTGACGCTCTACCCTGAAATGTTTCCGGGTCATCTCGGTGCCTCCCTTTCGGGCAAGGCGCTGGAGCGCGGCCAATGGGCGATCGAGGCGGTGCAGATCCGCGATTTTGCCGAGGACAAGCACCGCACCGTCGACGATACGCCCGCCGGCGGCGGCGCCGGCATGGTGTTGAAACCCGACGTGCTCGCCCGGGCGATCGACCATGTTTCCGCGGATGACGGTCGTCCGCGGCTGCTGATGAGCCCGCGCGGCCGTCCGCTGACGCAGGAGCGGGTGCGCGAACTTGCCGATGGCCCCGGTGTCGTCATCGTCTGCGGACGTTTCGAAGGCGTCGACCAGCGGGTGATCGATGCCCGCGGCCTCGAAGAGGTTTCGATCGGCGACTACATTCTTTCCGGCGGCGAGCCTGCGGCCCTGACTCTGCTCGATGCCGTGGTGCGGATCCTGCCGGGTGTCATGGGCAACGCGCTTTCCGGCGTGCATGAGAGTTTTGAAGGCGGGCTGCTCGAGCACCCGCACTATACCCGTCCGCAGGTCTTCGAAAGCCGCGAGATCCCGGCGGTGCTGACGTCAGGCAACCACGGCGCCATCGCCAAATGGCGCGAGGCGGAGGCGCGGCGGCTGACCGCGGAGCGCCGGCCCGATCTTCTTAATCAGCCGGTGAAGAAGTAGTAGGCGGCAAGCAGCAGACCGACGGCGACGACGAGCGCCCGGATGACCGCCTGCGGCACGCGTCGCGCTGCCCAGACGCCGGAGTAGCCGCCAAGCGCTGCTCCCGGCACCATGATCGCCGCATGCAGCCAGGAAACGACGCCGCCGGCGGCAAAGACGACGATGGCGATCGCGGCAATGACGATCGAGATGAAGTTCTTCAGCGCATTCAGCCGGTGGTAGCCACCGCCGGTCGCCAGCCCCAGCACGGCCAGCATCATGATGCCCATGCCGGCGCCGAAGAAGCCGCCATAGATCGATGTGACGAACTGGGCGCCGATGCCGGCCGGATTGATGGCGTGCTCGTCGACGCGCGCCTTGGGCTTCAGCAGCGGTCCGGCGGCGAAGATCGCGGTTGCCGCCAGCAGCAGCCAGGGGACGAGCGCGCGGAAGGAGGCGTTGGAGAGCGAGATGAGCAGCAGCGCACCGGCCAGACCGCCAAGCGCCGAGATCACGCCGAGCAGGATCGCATACCGCTTGTCGGCACGGATCTCCTTGGCATAGGCGAGCGCCGAGGTGACGTAGCCCGGAAACTGGATGATCGACGAGGTCGCATTGGCGACGATCGGCGAGAGGCCGCCAAGCGTCATCGCCCCGAAGGTCAGGAACGTCCCGCCGCCGGCGATGGCATTGACGACGCCGGACAGGAAACCGGCCGCAAACAGCATGAGTATTTCGAAGATATGCATGGTCTCCCCCGACCCCTCATGCTCGGGATAGCCGGTGGTTGTGCCGGCCGCAAGTCCGTTGCACCGGACAATCATCATGCCCGTGTTTGCGCTTTTTCTGATAAAATCGGCTTTCCTGGCGCCGAGGCCGAGAAATTATGGCTTCCGGGGATGACAAGGCAGACCGATTGGTGTATGTGCCGCCCCGGTTCGGGTTCCATGCCCGTCGACCAAAACAAAGAATGGCGAATCCGCTCCTGCCGGTATCGGCAACACCTGAAGGCTGGCCCGACAGGTTCATCGAGAGCGCTCTGGCTGTTTCAGAAGAACTTGAAAGGTTAGACCGATGAACATCATCCAGCAGCTGGAAGCCGAACAGGCCGCCAAGATCGCCGCCAAGCGCACGCTCCCGGAATTCTCCGCAGGCGACACGCTCCGCGTCAACGTCCGCGTTGTCGAAGGCAACCGTACCCGCGTCCAGGCCTATGAAGGCGTCTGCATCGCTCGTTCGGGCGGCGGCATCAACGAAAGCTTCACCGTTCGCAAGATCTCCTACGGCGAAGGCGTCGAGCGCGTATTCCCGGTTTACTCTCCGCTCGTCGAGAGCGTCGAAGTGGTTCGCCGCGGTAAGGTCCGTCGCGCCAAGCTCTACTACCTGCGCGATCGTCGCGGTAAGTCGGCTCGTATCGTCGAGAACACCGGCACGCGCGCCCGCAAGCTGAACGAAGCCGAGCGTCAGGCGATTGCCGAGGAAAAGGCACGCATCGAGGCCGAAAAGGTTGCAGCAGCTCAGGCGCTCGCCGCCGAGAAGGCAGCAGCCGAAGCCGCCGAAGCAAAGGCAGCTGCGGAAGCCGCAGCAGAATAACATCTCAATCCCTAGGGATTGTTGGAAAGGCGGCCTCGGCCGCCTTTCTTTTTTGGTACTATCCGCTTGTCTTTTCGACGGAATTTGTGACATTTTCCGCTGCCACACTTTTCGGGAGCTCCTCCAATGACAATCCGTCGCCACGTGCTTGCGGGCATCGCAGCCGCACTTGCAGCACCTTTTGCGTTCTCTGCACCGGCGCTGGCCGCCGACCTGCCTGACCTCGGCGGCAAGACGGTCGTCGTTGTCACGGAGAACGCCTACCCGCCGCTGCAGTTCGTAGATCCGAAGTCCGGCGAAGCCAAGGGCTGGGAATACGACGCGATGAACGAGATCGCCAAGCGGTTGAATTTCAAGGTCGAATACCAGAACACCAGCTGGGACGCGATGATCCAGGCGGTGCATGACGGCCAGTACCAGATCGGCATGACCGGCATCACCATCAAGGACGACCGCAAGGAAAAGGTCGACTTCTCGGATCCCTACATGCGCTCGCAGCAGTTTATGCTGGTCCGCAGCGACGAGGCCCGCTTCAACGACGGCAAGAGCTTCGGCGCCTTTGCCGACGGCCTCGTCGGCGCGCAGCCGGGCACGTCGCCGTTCTACACCGCCGTCTACGAAATGCTCGACGGCAACGAGCAGAACCCGCGCATCAAGCTGTTCGAGACTTTCGGCGCGACCGTCCAGGCATTGAAGGCCGGTGACGTCGACGTGGTGCTGACCGACAGCGTCGCCGCCAAGGGTTATGTCGATTCCTCCGAAGGCAAGCTCAAGGTCGTCGGCGGGCCGCTCGGCACCGAGGATTTCGGCTTCATCTTCCCGAAGGGCTCGGATCTCGTTGCTCCGGTCAACGCCGCGATCAAGGCGCTGAAGGAAGACGGTACCTTCGACGCCCTCGATAAGAAGTGGTTCCTCGAATACAAGATGGGCGGCTGATAGCAGGCTATGGCCGCTCCACAATCTTCAGACATGTCCGGCAAGGGCGACTATCCCTGGTGGTTGGTCGCCCTTCTTGTGATCGCTGTGGCGCTCGCCGCCGTGATCATCAGCAATGACATCTTCTCGGAAGTCTTCACCGTCGTCTTCAAGGGCCTTGGCGTCACCGTCTTCGTGACCCTTATGGGCTTCGTGCTGGCGACGACGCTCGGCCTCGGCATCGCGCTGATGGCGCTCTCCGAGCATTCGTCCCTTCGGCAGATCGCCCGCTTCTATACGGAAGTCATCCGCGGCGTGCCGATCCTGGTGCTGCTCTTCTACATCGCCTTCGTCGGCGCGCCGGGGCTCGTCGTCGCGGCCAATTTCATCCTGGCTCCGTTGATCAGCGCCGGCTGGATGGAACCGGTCGTCGTGCGCGACATCTCCTTGATGTGGCGGGCGATCCTGGCGCTGATGATCGGCTATTCCGCCTTCATCGCCGAAGTGTTCCGGGCCGGCATCCTCTCGGTCGACAAGGGGCAGGTTGAAGCCGCCAAGGCACTCGGGCTTTCACGCTACCAGCGCTTTCGTCTCGTGATCTTTCCGCAGGCGATCCGCGTGATCCTGCCGCCGCTCGGCAACGACTTTATCGCCATGGTCAAGGACAGTTCGCTCGTCTCGGTGCTCGGCGTTGCCGACATCACGCAGATGGGCAAGGTCTATGCCTCCGGCTCCTTTCGCTTCTTCGAGACCTATTCGATCGTTGCCTATGTCTATCTGGTGCTGACCATCGGTCTGTCGCTGGGATTGCGGGGGCTGGAGCGGCGGCTCAGGCGCGCGGAGCAACGCTGAGTCCGTTTCCAGCAATTGCCGACCTGTCAGAAAATTGATATGAACACGGCCATGGAATCCAAATTCGGATGTAGCGAGCAGAAAATCGTCGTGCTGCAGGACCATAAGCGCCTGCCGGCACGCTTCTTTGCGCGCGTCCACGGGGCACTTACAAGCCGCCTCGCCTGATCTCCCGATCAGTGCTTCCGGCCGCCTTGTCGCCGGCTTTTCCTACCTTTTTTGAAAACTCGATGGATATACCGCCATGAGCGCACCGCGTACCCTCTATGACAAGATCTGGGACGACCACCTGGTCAACGAACAGGAAGATGGCACCTGTCTTCTCTACATCGACCGTCACCTCGTTCACGAAGTGACGAGTCCGCAGGCCTTCGAGGGCCTGCGCATGGCCGGCCGCAAGGTGCGCGCGCCGGAGAAGACGCTCGCCGTCGTCGACCATAACGTTCCGACCTCGGCCGATCGTCACCTCGGCATCAAGAACGAGGAAAGCCGCATCCAGGTCGAGGCGCTCGCCAAGAACGCTGCCGACTTCGGCGTCGAATATTATTCCGAGAATGACAAGCGCCAGGGCATCGTGCACATCGTTGGCCCCGAGCAGGGCTTCACCCTGCCGGGCATGACCATCGTCTGCGGCGACAGCCACACCTCGACGCACGGCGCTTTCGGCTCGCTGGCCCACGGCATCGGCACGTCTGAGGTCGAGCACGTGCTCGCGACCCAGACGCTGATCCAGAAGAAGGCGAAGAACATGCTGGTGCGCGTCGACGGCCAGCTGCCGCCGGGCGTTACCGCCAAGGACATCATTCTCGCCATCATCGGCGAGATCGGCACGGCCGGCGGCACCGGCCACGTCATCGAGTTTGCCGGCGAAGCGATCCGCTCGCTGTCGATGGAAGGCCGCATGACCATCTGCAACATGACGATCGAAGGGGGCGCCCGCGCCGGCCTGATCGCGCCTGACGAAACGACGTTCGCCTATATCAAGGACAAGCCGCGCGCGCCTAAGGGCACGGCCTGGGACATGGCGCTCGACTACTGGAAGACGCTGCACACGGACGAGGGCGCGCATTACGATCGCGTCGTCGTGCTCGACGCCGCCAACCTGCCGCCGATCGTTTCCTGGGGCTCGTCGCCGGAAGACGTCATCTCGGTTCAGGGCATCGTTCCCAATCCGGATGAGATCCAGGAAGAGAACAAGCGGACCTCCAAGTGGCGCGCGCTCGACTATATGGGCCTGAAGCCGGGCACGAAGATCACCGACATCGCTGTCGACCGCGTCTTCATCGGCTCCTGCACCAATGGCCGCATCGAGGACCTTAGGGCCGTCGCCCAGGTGGTCGAAGGCCGCAAGGTCGCCTCGACCGTTTCGGCGATGATCGTTCCGGGCTCCGGCCTCGTGAAGGAACAGGCCGAGGCCGAAGGCCTCGACAAGATCTTCAAGGAAGCCGGCTTCGACTGGCGCGAGCCGGGCTGCTCCATGTGCCTGGCGATGAACGACGACCGGCTGAAGCCGGGCGAGCGCTGCGCCTCCACCTCGAACCGCAACTTCGAGGGCCGTCAGGGCTTCAAGGGCCGCACACACCTGGTTTCGCCGGCAATGGCGGCGGCCGCTGCGGTGGCGGGTCACTTCGTCGACATCCGCGAATGGAAATAAGCCGGATTTGAGCTTTTCCGGCGCCAATGGCCGCCCTTCGGGGCGGCCTTTTTTATTGCCTGCGTCTCAGGCGTTCCACCCCGGTTGGCGAAATGCGCTAAGCTGTCAGCCTGAGCACCGAAATGCATGAGGGAGGATGATTGATGAGCGACGATCTGCCCGTGCAAAGCTACCGTCTGATGCTGCTGCGCCATGCCAAGTCAGCCTGGCCTGACGGCGTCGCCGATATCGACCGTCCACTTGGCGAGCGTGGCCGCAAGGCGGCGCCGTTGATGGGGGACTATATGGCGCGGCACAAGCTCGTACCGGATCTCGCCCTCGTCTCGACGGCCAAGCGGGCGCAAGAGACGTGGAATTTGGCGGCGGCCGCGCTGCCGTCCGGCATCGCGGTCGAAAACACCCGCGCGATCTACGAGGTGGACGCCTCCCAGATTCTCAGCGCGCTTCGCGCAAACGATCCGGCTGTCAGGACGCTGCTGATCGTCGGCCACAATCCCGGCATGGAGGACCTGGCGCATGAACTCGTCGGCTCCGGAGATGCGGACTTGCGCATGCGCATGGCGGACAAGTTTCCGACGGCCGCCCTTGCCGTTCTTGAGTTCGAAGCGGCGGGTTGGCGCGCGCTTCATTCCGGCGGGGCCAGGCTCGTGCGTTTCGTGACGCCGCGTTCGCTCGATTGAGCTATTCGGAAGCCGGGGTCAAAGCACCTTCACGACGGTGCCGCGGCGCATATGCGGGATCAGCCGGCGCATGGCCGGCAGGCTGACGGCGACGCAGCCCTGCGTCGGCTCGTAGCCCGGGCGGATCAGGTGGAAAAAGATCGCCGAGCCGGCGTTTCGCCGCCGGGCGAGAAGGTTCCAGTCCATGACGAGGCAGATGTCGTAAAGGGCATCGTCGCGCACCATCTCCTCATGGCTGGGCTTGAACGGGGCTGCGACCGGGCGGTTGTAGAGGGCGTGGCCCGACGCGTCGCACCAGAGCATGCCCTTGTGCGTCGTGCGTGTCGGCAGCGGCGTTTTCGGCAGGAGGAGCCGGTCGCGCCTGACATAGCCGCCGACCAGCTTCATCGCCGCGCGCGGTGTTGCGCCGTCGCCCTCGCGTTTCAGGCTGGTGATCCCGCTGCGTCCGATGGCGGCCTGCTCCACGCGACCGTCAAAGGAGACAAGTGCCCGCTTTCGGTCGCGCGGTGCGGCCCGCACGGTAATGACGGTCTTGGCTGGTCTTCTTCCCGACGTTTTCTTGCGCATCATTCTCACGGATTTTTGCTTTGCCCGTGATTTGGGGGGCACCATAAGCACGGTTGCAGGTATAACGACTTAGCGATGCTGGCTCGCTTGCCAACACGGGCATTTGAGCTAGTTTGAAAACGGAAGCAAACAGGAATTGTCCCATGGCGACCCGTACCATTCTTCTTGTCGATGACGACAATGACCTGCGCGAGACCCTGGTCGAGCAGCTCTCGCTCTACGAGGAATTCGACCTCATACAGGAGGCGACCGCCGGCAAGGGTATCCAGACGGCGCGTGCCCAGCAGGTGGACCTGTTGATCATGGATGTCGGCCTGCCTGACATGGACGGCCGCGAAGCGGTGAAGCTCCTGCGCAAGGGCGGCTTCAAGGCGCCGATCATCATGCTCACCGGCCACGATACCGATTCCGACACGATCCTCGGGCTTGAGGCCGGCGCCAACGACTATGTGACCAAGCCGTTCCGCTTTGCCGTGCTGCTCGCGCGCATTCGCGCGCAGCTGCGCCAGCACGAGCAGAGCGAGGACGCGACCTTCAGCGTCGGCCCCTATACGTTCAAGCCCAGCCAGAAGCTGCTGACGCTTGAAAACGGCCAGAAGATCCGCCTGACCGAAAAGGAAGCGGCTATCATCCGTTACCTCTATCGTGCAGACCAGAAAGTGGTGACGCGCGACGTGCTGCTCGAAGAGGTTTGGGGCTATAATTCCGGCGTCACCACCCACACGCTCGAAACCCACGTCTATCGGCTGCGCCAGAAAATCGAGCGGGACCCTTCCAATGCCGAGATTTTGGTGACAGAGAACGGCGGCTACAAGATCGTTCCGTAGCCGGGGTGCGCAAGGTGGCCGACCATTTCCCGCGCGTTCTCCGTTTGCAGTTGTTTGCATCGGTCGCGACCGGTCCGCTAAGAGCGACACCGCCGTGACCGTGGGAGGTTAGCCGCTTGGCGCTCAACGACGATATCGTGCTTCTGTCCAACGTGCCGCTGTTTGCCGATATCAGCGAGGACAAGCTCAGGCTGATCGCTTTCGGCGCGGAACGGCGCCGCATCTTCAAGGGGCAGGAACTGTTTCGCGAGGGGGCGCCGGCCGATTGCGCCTATGCGATCGCCAGCGGCAGCCTCGCCTTGTCGAAGGCGGGTGCCGACGGTTCCGAGATGGCGGTCTCGACGGTCGGCCGCGGGGCGCTTCTGTCGGAGCTGGCGCTGATCTCGATGGTCGAGCGCAAGTTCACCGCGACGGCCGAGGAGGACAGCGAGGTCATTCGCATCAACCGGCCGCTCTTCCGCCGCATGCTGGAGGAGTATCCGGAAGTGGCGGAACTCGTCGAAGCGCGCATCCGCGAAAACCTGCAGGCGATGATCCGCCGGGCCGGCGCGCTCGCCGGCCGTTTCGCCTGAGGCGGCAGCCACCTCAGATCAAATATCGAAATGGGCGATGACCGGCACGTGGTCGGAGGGGCGTTCCCAGCCGCGCGCTTCGCGCAGGATGTCGACGTGCTTCAGCGCCGGTGCGAGGTCGGCGGAGGACCAGATATGGTCGAGGCGGCGGCCACGGTCGGCGGCTTCCCAGTCCTTCGCGCGGTAGCTCCACCAGGTATAGAGCTTGGTCGGGGAGGGCGTGTGCTGGCGCATCAGATCGACCCATCTGCCGCCGTTCATGACCGTGGTCAGCCCCTCAGTTTCGATCGGCGTATGGCTGACGATCTTTAAGAGCTGCTTGTGCGACCAGACGTCGTCTTCCAGCGGCGCGATGTTGAGGTCGCCGACGAGGATCGAGGAAATGCCGGCTTCGGCTTCCGCGTGCAGCAACTTCATTTCCTCGACGAAATCGAGTTTGTGGCCAAATTTCGGGTTGATGGTGCGGTCCGGCTCGTCGCCGCCGGCCGGAACGTAGAAGTTATGCAACCGGATCTTCTTGCCGCCGGCCGCAAAGACGACGGAGAGGTGGCGGGCATCGCCGACGCCGCAATAGTCGCGGCGATCGCTGAGCTCGTGCAGCGGCAGGCGCGAGATCGTCGCCACGCCATGATAGCCCTTCTGGCCGTGCATCTCGATGTGGTTGTAGCCGAGCGCCTTCAAGGGCTTGGAGGGAAACTGGTCGTTCGGGCACTTGGTTTCCTGCAGGCAGAGGATATCGGGCTGCCAGGTCTTCAGGAGATGTTCGACCAGCGGCATGCGCAGGCGAACGGAGTTGATGTTCCAAGTGGCGACGGAAAGGGCCATGCGTCATTCCCTGATCGGCTGGGGCCGGACGCTTGCGAAGGGAAGGCCGGCTCGGGATGGATGTTTGACCCGAGCTTTAAGCAGGTCCGGCGCGCCGGGACAAGGAATGCATGAGGAAGGTCGCAGCAAAACTGCGCGTCCTATGGACGCGCAGGGGTGCCTCTGGCGCTTGAGATTGCTCAGCCGCCGCGCTTGTTGCGGACTTCGTCGTAGGGAATCTGGAAGACCTTGTCGTCCAGCGCCATCCCGGTCTTGACGTTGAAGATCATCACCGAGGTGTCCTTCTTCTGCGCGTCGGTGATCGTCCACTGGCGCAGGTCGTAGGTCTTCGGATCGAACATCATGGTAATCGTCGAATCGCCGAAGATCGAGCGGTCGCCAAGCACGATGGTGATGAGGTCGGACTCTTCCTTGACGTTGCGCACCATCTTGCCGGTCAGGTCGATCCTCTCGCTGAGCAAGAGGTTGAGCGGCGTCTTCGACAGCGGATAGATGTCCCAGGTCTTGAGCTTCATGTTGCCGATGACGACGGACTTGCCGTCGGCAATGACGCGCATCGGCGAGGGGGCCTCGTAGTTGAAGCGGATGCGGCCGGGGCGTCGGATGTAGAACTTGCCGCCGGTCTGTTCGCCGCGTGGGCCGAACTGCACGAACTCGCCGGCCATGGTCTTCACCGAGGAGAAGTGATCGGCGATCTTCTGGGCAGCGCTCGGGGCCTGGGCGAAGGCCTGGCTGAGGTCGAGACCGGTGCCGCCGATGCCGGCGAGTGCCGCAAGCCCGCACACGAAGAGGCGGCGCGACATCACCGGGTGGTTGCGCTCGCCAGTCTTAGTCTCTGTCATCTCGGTCTCCTTCATTTACGAATCATCTGGAGCGCAAGTGCGGCGCCTTCAAGGCGCCATTTTCGAGCTTTTTCGCTCGCGCTCTCACATGACCGTTACCAGTTCGGCCCCTTGTGCGGGACCTCTGCCCGCGTCCGTCGGGCGTCTCTTCTGTCAAGGCATTCGCTTCACGCGACTCTGCCGGAATTTCCTTGTCGTCCGGCGACTTACTCCTCGGTCGGCACCAGGATCTCGCGTTTCCCGGCATGGTTCGCCGGGCCGATGATGCCCTCCTGCTCCATGCGCTCGATCAGCGATGCGGCACGATTGTAACCGATGCCGAGGCGGCGTTGAACGTAGGAGGTGGAAGCCTTGCCGTCGCGAAGGACGACCGCGACCGCCTGGTCGTAAGGATCGTCGGAGTCCGCGAGGTTGGAGGTGCCGGCCGGGCCGCCGCCCTCGCCATCGTCGTCGTCCGCTTCGGTAATGGCGTCGAGATACTGCGGCACGCCCTGGGTCTTGAGGTAGGCGACGACTTCCTCGACCTCGTTGTCGGAAACGAAGGGACCGTGGACGCGCTGGATGCGGCCGCCACCGGCCATATAGAGCATGTCGCCCATGCCGAGCAGCTGCTCGGCGCCCTGCTCGCCAAGGATGGTGCGGCTGTCGATCTTCGAGGTCACCTGGAACGAGATGCGGGTCGGGAAGTTGGCCTTGATCGTGCCGGTGATGACGTCGACCGACGGGCGCTGCGTCGCCATGATGACATGGATGCCGGCGGCGCGCGCCATCTGCGCCAGCCGCTGGACGGCGCCTTCGATGTCCTTGCCGGCGACCATCATCAGGTCGGCCATTTCGTCGATGATGACGACGATATAGGGCATCGGCGCCAGATCGAATTCTTCGGTTTCGTACATGGCTTCGCCGGTCTGGCGATCGAAGCCGGTCTGGACGGTGCGGGTGATCTGCTCGCCCTTGGCAAGCGCCTGCTCGACGCGGCTGTTGAAGCCGTCGATGTTGCGCACGCCGATCTTCGACATTTTCTTGTAGCGCTCTTCCATCTCGCGCACGGTCCATTTCAACGCGACGACGGCCTTTTTCGGATCGGTGACGACGGGTGAAAGCAGGTGCGGGATGCCGTCATAGACGGAAAGTTCGAGCATCTTCGGATCGATCATGATCAGGCGGCACTGGTCGGGGCTCAGGCGATAGAGCAGCGACAGGATCATGGTGTTGATCGCCACCGACTTGCCCGAGCCGGTGGTGCCGGCAACGAGCAGATGCGGCATCTTGGCGAGATCGGCGACCACGGGCTCGCCACCGATCGTCTTGCCGAGCGCCATGGCAAGGCGGGCCTTGGAGGTCTCGAAGTCGCGCGAGCCGATGAGTTCGCGCAGGTAGACGGTCTCGCGCCGCTGGTTGGGCAGTTCGATGCCGATGGCGTTGCGGCCGGGTACGACAGCGACGCGGGCAGCGATGGCGCTCATCGAGCGGGCGATGTCATCGGCAAGGCCGATGACGCGGGAGGACTTGATGCCGGGTGCCGGTTCCAGTTCGTAGAGGGTGACGACCGGGCCGGGGCGCACATGGATGATCTCGCCCTTGACGCCGAAGTCCTCGAGAACGCCTTCGAGCATGCGGGCGTTCTGTTCCAGCGCGTCGGGCGACAGCGACGCGTCGCGGCTGACGTTCTTCGGCTCGGCGAGAAAATGCATCGGCGGCAGGGTGAAGTCACCGTCGTTGTCGTCGACGAAGGAGCGCTGGGCTTCGCGTTCGACCCGCTGGCCCGACTTCGGGCGAGGGGCAGGCGTCGCGACGCGCGAGCCGGCATTCGGCAAGCCCTGCTTCGGGGGTGCTGCCTTCGGCGCCCAATCCGCTGCCGGGTCGTAATCGTCGTCAGGCAGGATGCCGGCGGGGCGACGCTCGTCGATATCGAAGGGCAGGTCGTCGTCCTCGTCGTCGGCCATGATCGGCGGCGGGGTGAGGATGCGGCGCTCGGAGCGGTCGAGCGAGGGTTCGATGCGGTCGCCGGCGGCCATCGGCTTCGGCCGAGCCGGCTCGTTCAGCGTGCCGAATTCGTCATTGTTGAAATCATAGGGCTCGTCATACTGGCGCTTGGGCGATGGACGGGTGCCGCTCATGCCGAAGATGCGGCGCATGCGTGCGTGCATGGTGTAGCGCATGTGGGCAAAGGAGCCCATCAGCAACGTGAAAGGCCCTTCGCTGTCGTCCTCGTCGAGCTCGTCGCGAACCGTGCGCGCCTTGCTCGGGGTCGGTTCGACGATCTCTTCCTCGTCTTCCTCGTCGCTGACGCCGATCAGGCCGGCGCTATAGACCAGGCACCAGGCGGCGGGCACGGCGAAGATGCAGGCAAGAATGGTCGCAAGCGTGCCGGTCGGGAAGGCGCCGGTAAAGAGCGCCGGGAAGCGCAGAATCATGTCGCCGAAGACGCCGCCGAGGCCGTTGGGCAGCGGCCAGGTGATGGGGGCGGGAACGCAGCTGAGCGCCGCGCCGGCAAGCACCGAGCCGACGAACCAGAGGCCGAGGCGCTTGAAGACCTTGTCGAAACGCTTGCCCCCGATCAGCACCAGGGCCCAGGCGACGGCGGGCAAGAGGGCGACGACGCTGGCAAGGCCGAAAAACTGCATGAAGATGTCGGCAAAGGCCGCACCGGTGTAACCGAGCACGTTGGTCGGTGCTTGCGACGTGGCATAGGAGAAGCTCGGATCGGCGACGTTCCAAGTCGACAGTGCCGCAATCGCCAGCGCCAATGCGCCGAACAGCGCAAAGCCCGCCAGCGACGCGATCTGTCGCCAAACGAAGGTGGTTAGCACGAACCGGTTGGAACGGCTGTCAAGCGCTGCCGGATTGCTTCTGCTCATGTTGCCTGCTGCCCGTCTCGATCTCTAAGGCGCATTGCGCGCCATGGAATCAACCTAAGCGGAGTACGGTTAATGCGACATTAACCATGCGTAGTTGGCGCTAAAATAGCAGTCGCAGCCGGAGAGATCGGCATGAAAAAAAGGCCCGGAGCTTTCGATCCGGGCCAAGGGCGATCCGCGTGGGGCGAATCGCGACGGGACTGTAAACGGTGCCGGATTGCCGGCACCGCGATTTCGTTAGCTGTGGTAGGCGGCTTCGCCGTGGGACGAGAGGTCGAGGCCTTCGCGCTCGGCTTCGACGGAGACGCGCAGGCCGACGACGGCGTCCACGACCTTGTAGAGAATCGTCGAGACGACGCCGCACCAGACGATCGTGATGGCGACGGCGGTGAGCTGCGTCATGAACTGGCCGCCCATGGTGACGCCGTCGGCATAACCGATGCCGCCGAGCGACGAGGAGGCGAAGATGCCGGTGGCAAGCGCACCGAAGAAGCCGCCGACGCCGTGAACGCCGAAGACATCAGCCGTGTCGTCATAGTGGAACTTGTTCTTCACGACCGAGACGAAGAAGTAGCAAAGCGGCGAGACAATCACGCCCATGACGATCGCGCCCATTGGGCCGGCAATGCCGGCAGCCGGCGTGATGGCGACGAGGCCGGCGATCATGCCCGAGGCGGCACCCAGCATCGAGGCCTTGCCGCGGGTGATGGTTTCGACCACCGACCAGGAGAGCACTGCGGCGGCAGTTGCGAGGAAGGTGTTGACGGTTGCAAGCACCGCTCCACCGGAGGCCTCGAGGTTCGAGCCGGCATTGAAGCCGAACCAGCCGAACCAGAGCATGGCAGCGCCGACCAGCGTCAGCGTCATCGAGTGCGGCGCCATCATGTCACGGCCGTAGCCGGTGCGCTTGCCGACCATGATCGCGCCGATCAGGCCTGCGACGCCGGCATTGATGTGAACGACGGTGCCGCCGGCGAAGTCGAGCGCGCCCATGCCAAAGAGCAGGCCATTGCCGTCCCAGACCATGTGGGCGATCGGGAAGTAGACGAAGGTGGCCCAGAGGATGGAGAAGAGCACGGCGGCCGAGAACTTGATGCGTTCGGCGAAGGCGCCGACGATCAGCGCCGGCGTCAAGGCCGCAAAGGTCATCTGGAACAGCATGAAGATGTATTCCGGAATGACGACGCCTTCGGAGAATGTCGCCGACGTGCTCTCACCGGTGACGCCGGCGAGGAACATCTTGGCGAAGCCGCCGAAATAGGGGCTGGTCGAGCCGCCGAAGGCGAAGGAATAGCCGTAGACGACCCAGACGATCATCATCGCTGCGCCGATGACGGTGCACTGCATCAGCACCGACAGCATGTTCTTGGCGCGCACCAGGCCGCCGTAGAAGAGGGCCAGGCCCGGGATCAGCATGAAGAAGACGAGAAGCGTCGAGATGAACATGAAGGCGGTATCGGCCTTGTCCGGGACCGGAGCGGCTGCGGCCGCGGCCGGCGCCGCTTCCTGTGCGAAGGCAACGGCCGGCGCAAGCAGGGCCGTGGTCAGAGCGCCGAGGCGTCCAAGAGAGGCGGAAAGCTTAAGTGATGACATCGAGGAGTGCTCCCTGAACGGCGTGATTTACAACGCTTCTGAATCGGTTTCGCCGGTGCGGATGCGAACGGCATGGTCAATGGCGTAGACGAAGATCTTGCCGTCGCCGATCTGGCCGGTCTTGGCGGCTGCGGCGATCGCTTCCACGGCCTTGTCGACGAGCTCGGAGGCAACGGCGATCTCGACCTTCAGTTTCGGCAGGAAGCTCACGGCATATTCGGTGCCGCGGTAGATTTCGGTATGTCCCTTCTGGCGGCCGTAGCCTTTGACTTCGGTCACGGTCAGGCCCTGGATGCCGACAGCAGTGAGGGCTTCGCGAACCTCATCGAGCTTGAACGGCTTGATAATGGCCATCACAATTTTCATCTGGTTTCATCCTTGTTCGCCTCCGGCGGAGGCCGTCTCTCCTTGCTGCGGAGCGCCCCAAGCGCCGTGCAACCGAACTATGACATTCAAGGGGCGTGCCAGATTCTGACGCTTGTCCTAAGTCTATGAAAAGAAAATAGAAAAAAGAACGCCGCAGCAATAATGCTGCGGCGCATCAAAGATTCGTCAATTTAGAAGATTAAAAAATAGGCAGATTGAAGAATCTGCTTGTTTTCTATTCAGTTGCCTTTTTCCGGATCAACCCTTCCTGGGCAACGGAGGCAATCAGCACGCCGGAGCGCGTAAAAAGGCTGCCTCTGGTCATCCCGCGGGCACCATGTGCACTCGGACTGTCCTGGGTGTAGAGCAGCCAGTCGTCCATCTTGCAGGGCCGGTGGAACCACATGGCGTGATCGAGGCTCGCGACCTGCAGGTTGCGGTCGAAGACCGAAGTGCCGTGCGCATAGAGCGAGGTGTCGAGCAGCGTCATGTCGGAGAGATAGGCAAGGATCGCCGCCTGGATGTGGCGCTCGTCCGGCACCGTGCCGACCGCCTTGACCCAGACGTCCTGGATCGGCTTGCCGTCATCGCGGGTGAAGTAGTGGTGAAACGAAGCCGGGCGAATCTCGATCGGCCGTGGCCGCTCCCAGTAACGACGGATCGCTTCGGGTGCATGCACGAGGAACTTTTCCTTCAGCTCCTGCTCGCCCGGGAGCGTCTCGGGCATGGCGAGATCAGGCATCTCGATCTGGTGGTCGAAGCCGTCCTCGTCGTACTGGAACGAGGCCGACATGGAGAAGATCGCCTTGCCGTGCTGGATGGCGACCACGCGACGGGTGGCGAAGCTTGTGCCGTCGCGGATGCGGTCGACCTCGTAGATGATCGGCACCGACGGGTCGCCCGGCCGCATGAAATAGGCATGCAGCGAATGGACGTAGCGGTCCGCATCGACGGTGCGCTGGGCGGCAACCAGCGCCTGGCCGATCACCTGGCCGCCGAAGACCCGCTGCCAGCCGACCTGCGGGCTGCGTCCGCGGAACAGATTTTCCTCGAGCTTTTCGAGATCGAGAATGGCGAGCAGCGCATCCATGGGCGTGGCAGTCTCGGTGGGGCGCGACATTTCGGCAGTCTCCGATGGTAGGAACGTCGATGGCATTGATCTATATAGACATAAAACGATGCTCAAGTGCGACGGAGAAAGCCGATGCTCGATGTCCTGATTGCCGGTGGCGGCTATGTCGGCCTTTCGCTTGCGGTTTCGCTGAAGAAAGCGGCGCCGCATCTCGATGTCATGGTGATCGACGGCGCGCCGGAAGGCGCCTGGCAGAAGGATCAGCGCGCCTCCGCAGTCGCCTCTGCCGCCGAGCGCATGCTCGACGTGCTCGGCGTCTGGGATCAGATCGCGCCGGAGGCCGAGCCGATCCGCCGTATGGTGATCACCGATTCGAAGGCAGCCGATCCGGTGCGCCCGGTGTTCCTGACCTTTGACGGCGATGGCGGCGAGGATCGCCCCTTTGCCCATATGGTGCCGAACACGGCGATGGTCGGCGCCCTTCGAGGTGCCTGCGGCGAACTCGGCGTCGTCACACGTCAGTCGACCATGGTCGAGTCCTTCAAGAGCGGCGACCACGCGGTCGCCGTCACGCTTGCTGGCGGCGAAGAGCTGGAAGCGCGCCTGCTCGTCGCCTGTGACGGCGTTCGTTCCAAGCTGCGCGATGCCGCCGGCATCAAGACGGTCGAATTCGACTATGGCCAGTCCGGCATCGTCACGACGGTCGAGCACGAGCGGCCGCACGAGGGCACGGCGGAGGAGCATTTCCTGCCGGCCGGGCCGTTTGCGACCTTGCCGCTCAAGAACAACCGTTCGTCGCTGGTCTGGACCGAGCGTACGGAGGACGCCGAACGCCTGGTCAAGGGCGACGATTTCCTGTTCGAGGAAGAACTGGAGCGGCGCTTCGGCCACAAGCTCGGGCACCTGAAGGTGGTCGGCGGCAGGCGGGCCTTCCCGCTCGGCCTGACGCTGGCGCGCGATTTCGTCAAGCCGCGCTTCGCGCTTGCCGGCGACGCCGCCCACGGCATCCACCCGATCTCGGGCCAAGGGCTCAATCTCGGCTTCAAGGACGTCGCAGCCTTGGCGGAAACCATCGTCGAGGCTGATCGCCTCGGTCTCGACATAGGTTCGCTCGCCGTGCTCGAGCGCTACCAGAGCTGGCGACGTTTCGACACCTTCCGCATGGGGGTGACGACGGATGTGCTCAACCGGCTGTTTTCCAACGACATCACGCCGGTCAGGATCGCCCGGGATTTCGGCCTCGGTATTGTCGATCGGCTGCCGTCGCTGAAGAGTTTCTTCATTCGCCAGGCGGCCGGCATCGCCGGAGACGCCGATCCGCGGCTGTTGTCGGGGCAGCCGATCTGAGGGTCCACCACGTCCCGCAAGAAATTCGCCCCTCACCCTAACCCTCTCCCCGCAGGCGGGGAGAGGGGACGTGGCCAACCTGCCGTTCATTAGGTGGGTTAGGCCGTCGGGAGCGGGTGGGGAAATGGCCGCCGTAGACTTGACCGGTGCCACGCGTTTCCTTCGCCCCGCTTGCGGGGAGAAGGTGGCCGGCAGGCCGGATGAGGGGCGGGGGTGGCTCGAAATCGCCGCCGAGGAAGAGCTCAATCCTCGATCTTGCGCGCTTCCGAAACCAGCATGATCGGCACGCCGTCGCGGATCGGATAGGCGAGGCGCGCCTTTTCCGAGACGAGTTCGCCCGCCTCGGCGTGGTAGCTGAGACGGCCCTTGGTCAGCGGGCAGACGAGCAGTTCGAGCAGTTTCGGATCGACCTTGCTGGCGTTGATGTCCATTATCCGTCGCTCACTGCAGAATGCTGTCCATATCGCCGAAGTCACGCGCAAGCACGATCTCGGTGATGGCGATCAGGGTTTCGGCGCGGGTCTTCAGATCAGGCGCTTCGAGCAGCGCCTGCTTTTCCGCCGGGCCATAGGGCGACATCATCGCCATGGAATTGACCAAGGTGCGGTTGCTCGCCCGTTCGACGCTTTCCCAGTCGGCTTTCAGCTTGTTGGCTTCGAGATAGGCCTTGAAGGCGGCAAGCAGCGCTGCCCGGTCGACGAGGGTCTCGTCGTCGCGGTTTTCGAGATCCGCTGCGAAGGGGCCGATGCGGAAGCGACGGTAGCCGCGGGTGCCGCCGACTTCCGAAAACAGCCGGTAGCGGCAGACGCCTGTGAGCGAGGTGATGTAGCGGCCGTCGCCGGTCTCGGCGAAGGAGGTGATGCGGCCGATGCAGCCGACCTCGCAGAGCGCCTGCATCGGGCCGGTGGCGGTGTCGTTGCGGCCTTCGCAGAAGGATGGCTGCACGATGCCGATCAGTCGGTTGCCCGAGAGCGCGTCGTCGAGCATGGCGAGGTAGCGCGGCTCGAAGATGTTGAGCGGAAGCTGAGCGCCGGGAAGCAGCAAGGCACCGGTCAGCGGAAACACCGGAATGATCTCCGGCAAGTCCTTCGGACCGAGATAACGTGCATTTCCGACGTGCATTTCAGATAGACCCTGCCGGTATTCGCTTTTGCCCCACCAAGGAGCGTGGTCAACCAGATCAAGAGATGGTGCGCTCCTTGAAAATCTCAAGGGACGCGCATGCCGATCTTCACGGGTGAATATCGATCGTGATCGGATCCACTTACGAAAAGGGGCGCAGACTGCGCCCCTTACCCAAAATATGCCTGATGGTTCAGGAGAACAGGATCGACGAGAGCTTGCGCCGGGCAGCGATCGTCGCCGGATCCTTCGGGCCCCAGACCTCGAAGAAGGAGAGCAGTTCGCGCCGCGCGCCGTCGTCATCGAACGCCCGGTCGCGTTTCATGATCGTCAGCAGGTGATCGGCCGCAGCCGTGCGATCGCCTTCGACGTTGCGGATCTTGGCAAGCAGCACGCGTGCCTCGTGATCGTCAGGATTTGCGGCCAGGCGGCGTTCGAACTCGTTGGGGTCGCCGAGCTTGCGGGCTTCCTCGATCTGGTCGAGCTTCTTGCCGATCGCGGCAACGCCGGCATCCTTGGCAAGGTCTTCCGGCAGGCTGGAAAGCGCCTCGCGGGCCTCCGCAAGCTGGCCGAGCGCGATCATGCAGTCGACCATGCCGGCGATTGCCACGACGTTTTCCGGATCGGCCTGCAGCACCGCGCCGTAGAGGCCGGCGGCGTTCTGAGCATCGCCGGCATCGACGAGCGCCTTGGCGTCGGCCAGCACAGCTTCGATCTCAGCCTTGCTGTCGTCGACGGCGGGGCCGGCGATCTTTTCGATGAACTGCTTGATCTGGCTTTCCGGAACCGCGCCCATGAAGCCATCGACCGGGCGCCCACCGACGAAGGCGATGACGGCGGGGATCGACTGGATGCCGAGCTGACCGGCGATCGAGGGATGGTCGTCGATGTTCATCTTGACCAGCTTGACGCGGCCGGCCGCCTCGGTGACCACCTTTTCGATGACCGGCGTCAGCTGCTTGCAGGGGCCGCACCAGGGTGCCCAGAAATCGACGAGGACCGGCTGCTGACGGGATGCATCGAGCACGTCCTTTGAGAAGTTGGCGGTGGTGGTTTCCTTGATCAGGTCACCACTTGGCGCGGCCGCCGGCGCCGGCTGGCCAAAGGAGGCCGAACCCGTCATCTGAGTGCCGAAAGACCCTGCATAGGGATTGTCGCTGCCCGTCATTCTTCTCTCCTCGCCGGCTCGTCGTCCAGCTTACTGCATTCGCGCCAAAGATCGTATGTCAGGCCGTGACTTTCAAGACAAGCGGTTCGTGTCCGGTCGCTTCCATGAAGCGCAGCAGATCCTTCGAGGCGATCGAAGTCGTCGCGTCATTGGAGAGCGGATGGCAATTGACGATGTCGAACTTCATCAGCTCCTCGTCCAGGATCATCTTGACGTTGCCGCCGGCGTCGTTGATCGCACCGAAGGCGGTCACGGCACCCGGAATGACGCCCAGATATTCCATCAGCTTCTCCGGTTTGCCGAAAGACACCTTGCTTGCCGCGCCGATCACCTGGTGCACCGTCTTCAGGTCCACCGTCGCGTGCTCCTCGACGGTCAAGAGGAAGTAGTTGTCCTTCTTGTCCTTCACGAACAGGTTTTTCGTATGGCCGCCGGGGATCTCGTCGCGAAGCGCCACCGATTCGGCGACGGTGAACACCGGCTCGTGGTTTTTGGTCTTATGCTCGATCCCAAGTCCGTCGAGAAAATTGAAGAGGTCTTCGGCGGTTTTCGGCTGTGATTCACGCATGATTCTCATCCCCAAGGCATTCGTTTCGTTTCTGCTTTAGGGGAGAAGCCAGTCTTCGCGCAATCTCACAGGCGGCGAGGCCGGCCGAAAACGCGGCATTTCCGGGCTTCGCGAGGGGTCTCTCAAAAAATATTCGATTTCTCGTCATTTCCCTGTTGCATTCCAAAATCGCTTAGGCCATATACCGCCCGTCGCCGCAAGACAGCGCCGACGCCACGGTCCACCGACTACCCCCGGGCCTTGGATGATGAGCGGGTGTAGCTCAGGGGTAGAGCACAACCTTGCCAAGGTTGGGGTCGGGCGTTCGAATCGCCTCACCCGCTCCAATTTCTCCCAACCACTTCATTTCACAATCGTTTTCGGAATGAACGGCACCTGCCGACAGGCATTCCGCGCGTGCATAGTCGCGCATTCGCACCGCTGGACCCGGACCATCGGCGTTACTTCGTCGTCTCTCGGGGCGTTGGCCGTGCCTCAGACCATTCCGCGCTCAGCTCTTCATGAACACATAGTCCGTTTCCTGCCGGCGCGTCTCGCCGGGGCGCAGCACCGCGTTCGGGAAGCCTGAATGGTTGATGGCATCCGGCCAGATCTGGGTTTCCAGGCAGAAGCCGGCGAAGGCGCCGTAGCGGCGGCCCTCGAGGCCCGGGACGGGAATGTTGAGCTTCGCGCCGGTATAGAGCTGCACGCCGGGCTCGGTCGTCAGCACTTCCATCGTGACGCCGGAATTGATGCTGCGGGCAAGCGCCACCGAATGTTTCGCCATGGGCTGATCCGAAAGGCAGAAATTGTGGTCGTAGCTGATGCGTTCGCCTTCGGTCTGGCGGCGAAGCGGCGTCATTTCCCTGAGATCGAAGGCGGTGCCCTCGACCGAGAGGATCTCGCCCGTCGGCACCTGCAAATCGCTCGTGGGCAGATAGTGGTCGGCGGCGATCATGATGTCGTGGCCGAGCGCGTCGGCGCTGCCGTCGAGATTGAAATAGCTGTGCTGACAGACATTGGCGAGCGTCGGCCGGTCGGTCTCGGTCTCATAGACGACGCTCAAGACGCCGCCGGGCTTCAGCGCGTAGGTGCAGGTAACCTTGCAATTGCCGGGATAACCGGCGCGGCCGTCGGGATCGGTGACGACAAGCGTGACGCTATCGGGCGTCTGGCGGATAATCGTCCAGTTGCGCTTACCGATGTTGTCGCTGCCGCCGTGCAGATGCGTGACGCCCTTCTCGTTCAGTTCAAGCTGATAGGTCTCGCCATCGAGCGTGAAGCGTCCGTTGCCGATGCGGTTGGCGCAGCGGCCGGGCGTCGCGCCGAGATAAGGCGAATGCGAAAGGTAGCTTTCGAGATCGCTGAAGCCGAGCACCAGCGGCGGCTCGTGGCCCTCCAGGCGCAGGTCCTGGATCACCGAGCCCCAGGTGAGCACATGGGCGGTGAGCCCGCCGCCGGAGAGCACCACACGATGGACCGGCTCGCCGGATGGCAGGTGGCCGAAGATTTCCGTGTTCTGATGCATGTTCACCGCTTGCTCCCTCTACAGCGCCGCGCGTCTCCCCAGACGCGCAAAGGTCGCTGCACACTTTAAGAATGCGCCACATTCCCTGGGATGGCTCGCATCCAGGAAACATGCCGTTATGCGACCGCAGCAACCTGCGTCATTTCCAGGGGCGCGGCAACCGGAAATCTCTGGAGCCTGTCGCGCAAAACTGCACAGTGGTATTGCGATCACGGCATGCGACAAATCAATAACTTAAAGCGCACGGAGCGAATGTTCGAGATCGCGATGCGCT
Organism: Ensifer adhaerens; assembly: GCF_002007205.1. GTDB lineage: Bacteria > Pseudomonadota > Alphaproteobacteria > Rhizobiales > Rhizobiaceae > Ensifer > Ensifer adhaerens_D. Next base: position 199,716 of record NZ_LAZS01000014.1, on the reverse strand, counting down.
TCAGGATTGTCCGGTCATATCAGCGCGATAGTTGTTTGGTCGCGTCCTGCAGGCCGGCGAGCGTCAAAGGAAACATGCGTCCTTCGAAGAGGCTCTTCACCATGCCGATCGACTGGGTATGGCCCCAATGCTGCTCCGGCACGGGATTGATCCAGATCGAGCGCGGAAAATGCGCGGTCAAGCGCGACAGCCAGAGCGCGCCGGCCTCGTCGTTCCAATGCTCGACCGAGCCACCGGGATGGCTGATCTCGTAAGGGCTCATCGAGGCGTCGCCGACGAAGATGGCGCGGTAGTCGCCACCATAGGTGCGCAGCAATTCGGTCGTGCGGGTGATGTCGGCGCGGCGGCGGCGATTGTCCTTCCACAGGCCCTCGTAGACGCAATTGTGGAAGTAGAAATGCTCCATGTGGCGGAATTCGCCGCGGGCGGCTGAAAACAGCTCCTCGACGATGCGGATGTGATCGTCCATCGAACCGCCGACATCAAAGAACATCAGAAGCTTCACGGCATTGCGCCGCTCGGGACGCGTCACCACGTCGAGATAGCCGTGTTCGGCGGTGGCGCGGATCGTGCCGTTGAGATCGAGTTCGTCGGCGGCGCCCTGGCGGACCCATCGCCGCAACCTTTTCAGTGCGACCTTGATGTTGCGGGTGCCGAGTTCGACCATGTCGTCATAATCCCTAAATTCGCGCCGGTCCCAGACCTTGACGGCGCGGCGATGGCGCGACTGGTCCTGCCCGATCCGGACGCCCTCGGGATTATAGCCATAGGCGCCGAAGGGGGAGGTGCCGGCGGTGCCGATCCATTTCGAGCCACCCTGGTGGCGGCCCTGCTGTTCGCGCAGCCGTTGGCGCAGGGTTTCCATCAGCTTGTCGAAGCCACCGAGCGCCTCGATCAGGCGCTTTTCTTCCTCGGTCAGGTGTTTTTCCGCGAGCTTGCGCAGCCAATCCTCGGGGATGACGGCCTCTTCGCCAGCCTCCATCGGATTGACCGCTTCGAGGCCGGAAAAGCAATGCTGGAACACCCGGTCGAAGCGGTCGATATGGCGCTCGTCCTTCACCAGCGCCGTGCGCGCCAGATAGTAGAAGGCTTCGACGTCGAAGGTCGCGATGCCCGCCTCCATCCCCTCGATCAAGGACAGGAATTCCCGGAGCGTCACCGGGACCTTCGCCGCCTTGAGTTCGAGGAAGAAGGGAATGAACATCTGACCTCAGCTTTTTCCGGTGCCGATCTCCTGGAGATCATAGGGCGTCGTCTGGTACATTTCGTTGATCCAGTTGCCGAAGAAGAGATGCGCATGGCTGCGCCAGCGGTTCTGCGGCGGCAGGGTCGAATCATTGTGCGGGAAATAGTCGTGCGGCATCTTGATCGGCACGCCCGCGTCCACATCCCGGAAATACTCGTCCGACAGCGAGGTCGAATCATACTCCACGTGGTTGAACATGTAGAGGCGGTTGCCCTTCTTCTCATGCACGAGGCAGACGCCCATCTCCTTCGATTCCATCAGGATTTCGAGGCCGGGCACCTTGTCGATGTCGGCGCGACGGACCTCGGTCCAGCGCGAGACGGGAACGGCGAAATCGTCTGAGAAGCCGTTGAGATAGACGGAGGAACGATTGAGGTTCTGGTGGCGGTAGACGCCGAAGGCCTTCTCTTTCAGCGGATATTTCGGCACGTCATGAAAATGGTAGATCGCCGCCATCGCGCCCCAGCAGACATTGAGAGTCGAATGCACGTTGGTCTCCGTCCAGTCGAGGATCTGCTTCAGCTCTTTCCAATAGGTGACGTCTTCATATTCCAGCGTCTCGACTGGGGCGCCTGTTATGATGAAGCCATCGAACTTGCGGGCGCTCACCTCTTCCCAGGTCTCGTAGAAGGAAAGCAGATGGTCTTCCGAGGTATTCTTTGCCCGGTGGGCGCCGATGCGCACCAGCGAAAGTTCGACCTGCAGCGGCGAGGCGCCGATCAGGCGCGCCATCTGGATCTCGGTCTTGATCTTGTTCGGCATGAGGTTCAGGAGCCCGATCTGGAGCGGGCGGATATCCTGACGGATCGCCACTGTCTCGGTCATCACCCGCACGCCCTCGTTAGCGAGGGTTTCGAAGGCGGGCAGCGTATCGGGAATCTTGATGGGCATGGGCTTCCACTCGATCAATACAAAAAAACCGGCGGCGATTGATCGCGACCGGTCCTCGGAAATCCAACTTTCCTCGGCCCTTTAGCGACTTGTTTAACGTGGCTGCAAGCCGGCCGGCCAAATCACCACGGGGAATTTGATAGCGCGAGTGGGACACGGGGGTCAAGAAAAACGATTCAGGGGGTGCGGGACGGCCCCTCATCCCGCTGCCGCGACCTTCTCCCCGCAGGCGGGGAGAAGGAAGGGTGTGGCAAGGGCTCGTTTCAACAATGACCATCCTCGCGATCTCTTGGTTGAACAGGTGGAGCATTCTGGGCGATGCCTTGGCTGTTGCGCACGTCCCCTCTCCCCGCCTGCGGGGAGAGGGTTAGTCCTCGGGGCGAACCCGAGGGGAGGGGCGAACACGCAGCAAGTTCAAAACATCCTGCATGCCATAGCCGAGACGGTTTCTTGCCTCATCGATACCGAGCCAGAAGAAACGAAAGCGGATCGGGTCACCTCCGCCAAAGGGCGTCATTTCCTGATGTATCCAGGTCTGCTGCTGCTCTCCGGTAAGCGCGACATGGAAATAGTGACGCCGATGACAGATCGTCTTGTCGTCCTTCATGTAGCGGTAGTCCTGCGTCATGAGATGGGCAAATGCCTGGGCCGGCGCCAGTCCGGTCTCCTCGACAAACTCGCGCAACGCCGATGTCTCCGGGCTTTCGCCTGGCTCCATCGTGCCGCCCGGCACTTGCAGCTCGATCTCGGGAAAATCCGGCTCGTCGAAGACCAGCAGACGGTCCTGCCAGGTGGCGTAGATCAGAACCTTGTGCGCGTCCGGCTTCATCCGTCGCGGCGCGCCATGAAGGCGAGGCGCTCGAAGAGGTGCACGTCCTGCTCGTTCTTCAGGAGCGCGCCGTGCAGCTTCGGCAGCATGGTCTTGGCATCGGCCCTGAGGTCTGCCGGATCGACTTCGTCGGCGACCAGCAGGCGGATCCAGTCGAGCGCCTCGGATGTGGAGGGCTTCTTCTTGAGCCCCGGCACCTGGCGGATATCGTAGAAGGCGGCGAGGGCGGCCGAAAGCAGCGTCTTGCGGATGCCGGGATAATGCACCTCGACGATGCGGGCGAGCGTCTCTGCGTCGGGGAAACGGATATAGTGGAAGAAGCAGCGGCGCAGGAACGCGTCCGGCAGCTCCTTCTCGTTGTTGGAGGTGATGATGACGATCGGGCGATGACGGGCGCCGATCATCTCGCCGGTCTCGTAGACATGGAATTCCATGCGGTCGAGTTCCTGCAGCAGGTCGTTCGGAAACTCGATGTCGGCCTTGTCGATCTCGTCGATCAGAAGCACGACGCGGCGGTCCGCCTCGAAGGCCTGCCAGAGCTTGCCCTTGCGGATATAGTTCCGGACCTCGTTGACGCGCTCATCGCCAAGCTGGCTGTCGCGCAGGCGCGAGACCGCGTCATATTCGTACAGACCCTGCTGCGCCTTGGTGGTCGACTTGACGCTCCATTCGATGAGCTCAAGGTTGAGGGCGGCGGCAATCTGGCGGGCAAGCTCGGTCTTGCCGGTGCCGGGTTCGCCCTTGACCAACAGCGGCCGCTCCAGCCGGATCGCGGCGTTGACGGCGATCATCAGATCCTTGTCGGCGATATAGTCGGCAGTGCCTTGAAATTGCATTGGGTGTCTTCCGGTTCAGCGTAAGTCAGGCGAAGTCATGCCCTATGGACTATCGCATAATGGCTTAAATCGGAATCGTTTTGAGGGAAGGCGCAGTCGAAGGTGTTAGCCGCGAAGCGCGGTGACTTCGATCTCGATCAGCATTTCCGGGCGGATCAGGTCGCAGACGATCATGGTTGCGGCCGGGCGGATCTCGCCAAAGACTTCGCCGAAGATCGGGAACACCCGGTCGGCGAAGCTGGCATCGGTGACGTAGTAGTGGTTGCGTACCACGTCTTTCATCGAGAAGCCCGCCTCCTTCAGCGCGCCCTCGATCGTCTTCAGGCAGTTGCGCGCCTGCTCCTCCACCGTCTCGGGCATGGTCATGGTGGCGTAGTCGTAGCCGGTCGTGCCGGAGACGAAGCACCAGTCACCCATCGCGACGGCACGCGAATAGCCTGCCGTCTTTTCGAAGGGCGAGCCCGAGGAGATGAGCTTGCGCGCCATACCTTACCCTTAGGCCCAGGGGCGCGCGGCGCCGACCGACTTCTCGAAGCTGTCGATCGCGGTTGCCTTTTCGAGCGTCAGGCCGATGTCGTCGAGGCCGTTCAGCAGGCAATGACGCTTGAACGCATCGACCTCGAACTTGACCGAGCCGCCGTCCGGACCGGTGATTTCCTGGGATTCCAGGTCGACCGAGAGGATGGCGTTGGAGCCGCGCGAGGCGTCGTCCATCAGCTTGTCGAGGTCAGCCTGGCTGACGACGATCGGCAGGATGCCGTTCTTGAAACAGTTGTTGTAGAAGATGTCGGCAAAGGACGTGGAGATCACGCAGCGGATGCCGAAGTCGAGCAGGGCCCACGGAGCATGCTCGCGCGAGGAGCCGCAGCCGAAGTTATCGCCGGCAACGAGAATGCTGGCGTTCTGGTAGGCCGGCTTGTTGAGCACGAAGTCCGGGTTGACCGAGCCGTCTTCATTGTAGCGGGCTTCGGCGAAGAGGCCCTTGCCAAGGCCGGTGCGCTTGATCGTCTTCAGGTAGTCCTTCGGAATGATCATGTCCGTGTCGATGTTGACGACGGGGAGGGGGGCGGCGACACCGGTGAGCTTGACGAATTTTTCCATAACTTCAGGCCTTCGATTTCAGAAGAATGTTGCGCTAGCGTTTAGATGAGTTTTGCGCCGAAATGAAGGAAAATCTGTTCAAATACGCTTCGCCGGGCGGGTGAAAATGCCCGCCCGGCGAGAGCTTCGTCCGGATTTCGATTGTCTGCAGGGACTTAGCTTGCCTTCACCGGGCTGTTCATGGCCCAGAGAACGCCGAAGGGATCGCGAAGCTGGCCGTAGCGGTCGCCCCAGAACATCACCTCGATCGGCATCACCACTTCGGCGCCGGCGGCAACCGCACGGTCCCACCAGGCATCGATGTCGTCGACGGTGAGCGTCAGGGTGAAGGCCTGTGGCTTTTCCAGCGGATGGCCGTATTCCGGATAGGCATCGGCGAGCATCAGCGAGCTGCCGTTGACATAGAGGTGGATGTGCATCGTCCGGCCCTGCTCGTCGAGCGGGTGCCGGTTGACTTCCTTGCCACCGAAGGCGCGCTGGTAGAATTCGGACGCCTTGGCGGCGCCGTCGACCTGCAGATAGGGCAGGAGGCCGTTCAGGACCGGTGCCGGCTGCTGCGTTTCGGTTTGCTGCGTCTGGGTATCCATCGGGTTTCTCCATCCTGTTTGAGGAGCCAGGGCCGTTGCTGGCCTGCCTCAAGGACGGGCCCGGTGCGCCCGATCCGACATGGGGATGGAAAAAATTTGCCGCCTGGCGTTGGATGCCCGTTTTATGGGTGCCGCCAGGCGCGAGCCGATCACAGGTCGGCCCGCTCGTATCTGCAAGGACTGCAAGATCAGAGGTCGATGATGGTACCGCGACCGTCGTTCCAGATGCGCATCTCGCGCTGGCCGTGGGCGGCGCCTGCAGCAGCCGGGCGCACGGTGGCGCGGGCTGGCTTGAGGTTCAGCCTGGTGGCAATGGCGCTGCCGATCACGACGACGGCGGCGATGCCGGCCAATGCCAGCGCCAGCGAGGCGGTCAAGACGAAGGCCGCAAACGTGATGGTCAGGGCTGCGGCCGTAAAGAGAACAGAGCGAATGCTTTGCATAATCGTCACCTTTCTGATGGCGATGTGGGGGCTGGCGCCCTGACTTGCAAGAGGTGGGCTTTCGAAAGGGGTGCGGCGGTTCGCCTCGTCTTGCGGAACGCGGCAAAGGCGGGCACAACTGAAGCATGAACAAATCGAGCGAACATCACCCTGTACGCCTGCGCCGCTCGGTGCTTTGCGTGCCGGCCGACAATGCCCGCGCGCTTGCCAAGGTCGCGGAACTCGCGACGGATGCCGCGATCTTCGATCTCGAGGATGCGGTAGCGCCCGAGCGCAAGGTGGAAGCGCGTGCGGCGCTGGTGCAGTATCTGACGGAAAGCCGGCCGGATTGCGAGATTGTCATTAGGATCAATGCGATCGGCTCCGACTATGGTCAGGGCGATCTTGCTGCAGCGCTTGCGGCCAATCCCGACGCCATCCTGTTGCCGAAGGTCGAAAGCCCGGCGGATATCCAGGCGGCGGCCGACTGGCTCGACGAGAACGATGCGCCGGAGACGCTGCGCCTCTGGGCAATGATCGAGACGCCACGCGGGGTGATCAACGCGCCGGCAATCGCCGAGGCCGGCCGTACCTTCAGTGGCAGGCTCGATTGTTTCGTCGTCGGCCTCAATGACCTGCGCAAGGAGACCGGCGTGCCGGATCGTCCCGGCCGACCCTATCTCGTCCCCTGGCTGATGCAGATCCTGCTTGCGGCGCGCGGCGGCGGGCTCGATGTCATCGACGCCGTGTTCAACGATTTCCGCGATGGTGCCGGTTTCGACGAGGAATGCCGGCAGGGCCGCGACATGGGCTATGATGGCAAGATGCTGATCCACCCGGCCCAGATCGGCCCGGCGAACGAGCGCTTCGGCGTCGAGCAGGTCGCCGTCGACGAGGCGCGCGCGATCATCGCCGCCTTCGCTCTTCCGGAAAACGCCGGCAAGGGCGTCATCAATCTCAATGGGCGGATGGTCGAGCGGCTGCACCTCGACCAGGCCGTAACACTCGCCGCCAAGGCGGACCTCATCGAACAACGAAAGACAAGATCTTGAAACTCTATCGCTTCCTGACCGGCTCCGACGACGCCTCCTTCTGCCACAAGGTGACGGCGGCCCTGAACCAGGGCTGGAGCCTGCACGGCTCGCCCACCTATGCCTTTAATGCCGATACGCAGCACATGCAGTGCGGCCAGGCGGTGGTCAAGGAGGTCGAGGGCAAGGACTACACGCCGGACATCAAGCTGTCGGAGCAGTAAGCGGGAGGGGCAAGTTTAGCCCCTCTCCTCGGGTTTAACCCGAGGACTAACCCTCTCCCCGCAGGCGGGGCGAGGGGACGTGCCCAATCGTTCAGTCTTCACCGGGCACCGATCGATCGCAGAGCGAAATCAGAGTGCCGTTGGGGGGCGAGCGGGTGCGACAATGTCCCTTCGCCCCGCTTGCGGGGAGAAGGTGCCGGCAGGCGGATGAGGGGCGACCCTCACCGCGCGGATGAGAGGCAAATGAAGTATCAGCCGCCGACGTGCTCGACGCTCGCCTCGATCCGTTCCATGTCGTCGTCGGAAAGGCCGAAATGGTGGCCGATCTCGTGGATCAGCACGTGGGTGATGATATCGCCCAGCGTCTCCTCGTTCTCGGCCCAATAGTCGATGATCGGGCGGCGATAGAGGGTGATGCGGTTCGGGAACTGGCCGGTTTCCATGGTGAAGCGTTCGCTGATGCCGCGGCCTTCGAAGAGGCCGAGCAGGTCGAAGGGCGTTTCCAACGCCATGTCCTCGAAAACGTCGTCGCTCGGGAAGTCGGCGACCTCGATGACGAGGTCGGTCGTCAGCTGGCGGAACTCCTGCGGCAGGTGGCCGTAGGCTTCCAGCGCGAGCTGTTCGAAAGTGGTAAGCGTCGGTGCGTGGCGTTCCCGCCAATCATCGGTCTGGTCAATGCGGGCCATAGGCACTCCTTGTTGCCCTCCATATAGCGATTTTGCCAGTGTTTTTCGAGTGTTGAATTCCTTGGCCACAGGGACAGGAATAAATTCTTATAATTGGTTGTTGACTCATTCGGGAAGCTCTGGAATCTAATAGAACATAACATGAACATTTGATGGGAGTTGACCGTCATGGCCGACAGAGCCGTGGAGCGGGAGACGGTGCTTTCGCTCCGAGAGACGATCGCCAGGATCGAAAACCGTCGGCTTCCGGGCGTCGTGCGCGCCGCCAAGGCGGCCGATCCCGGCGGCTTCCGTCAACGCGAGGAAGAGGAGCCTGGCCGCAAGGCGCTTTCGCTCGGCGTTCCGGATCTGGACGATCTTCTCGAAGGCGGGCTGCCGCTCGAAGGCATGACGGAAATCCGCAATGCCGAGACGCGCGATGCCGGTGCGGCCGCTGGCTTTGCCGCTGCACTCAGCGTGCTCTGCCAAAAGGCGCGTCTGGAAAAGGGTGAGCCGGCCGCTCCCGTTCTCTGGATCAGCCAGTCGATGGCTTCCAATGAGGCGGGCATGCCCTATGGGCTGGGTCTCAAGGCCTTTGGGCTCGATGTCCGCGGCCTCGTCTTCAGCCTGCCGCGCACGGTGAAGGATGCGCTGTGGATCGCCGAGGCCGCGCTTTCCGTGCCGAGCTTCTGCGCCGTCATCCTCGAAATTCGCGGCAACCCTGCGGCTCTCGCGCTCAGCGAAAGCCGGCGCCTGCATGTGCGCTCGCGCGCTGGCCACGTCCCCCTTCTGCTTTTGCGCCAGTCCGGACACGAGGAGGCGAGCAGCGCCTTCTTCCGCTTCCTCGTTGAGCCGGCGCCGGCGCGCGAGCGTCCGCTACCGGATGGATCGATGCTTCGCGGCAGCATCGGCCATCCCGTCTTTAACGTCATTGCCGAGAAGAGCAGGGCTCCTGCGCCGCTCGGTTTCCTGCTGGAGTGGAACCCCCATGACCGCCGCCTTTACCCCGTCGAGCCCCTACCAGCCGCTGCTGCGGCAGATCCAGAACCAGCGCATTCTGTCGCTCGCCTTTCCGCATCTTCCGGCCGATCGGGTCGCCCGCAAGCGCTGGGGGAACTCGTGGCTTTCCCGCGGGCGTCCTGAGCATCCGCCCGTCGTCTTCGCCGACAAGGTGAAGAGCGCGATGCGTCTTGTCGCGCTTGACGGTTACGCCGAGAAGCGCGGGTTTCACATCGGTCAGGGTGTCGCCGAGGCGCGGGCCATGTGTCCCGAGATCGACGTGCTGACGGCTGATCCCGCCGCCGACCGGGCTTTGCTTGCAGGGCTTGCGGACTGGTGCAGCCGCTATACGCCACTCGTCGCGCTCGACGGCGACAGCGGTCTCTTTCTCGACATCACCGGCTGCGCCCATCTTCTCGGCGGGGAAAAGGCGCTGCTCGACGATCTGCTCGCCCGCCTCTTTCATCTGGGGGTCGAGGCGCGGGCGGCGATCTCCTCGTCCGCCGGGCTCTCCTGGGCGGTGGCGCGTTTCGGTTCCGACGACATCCTCGCCGAGGACGAGGCGGCGCGGGCGCTGGCGCCGCTGCCGATGGCGGCGCTCAGGTTGCCGCGGGAGACGATCGAAACACTTGGCCGGGTCGGGCTCAAGCAGATCGGCGACCTCCTCGAGGCGCCGCGTGCGCCGCTTGCCCGCCGGTTCGGCGCGACCCTGCTTCTGCGTCTCGACCAGGCGCTCGGGCGCGAGGACGAACCGCTGTCGCCGCGGCTGCCCGTCGCCGCGCTTTCGGCAGAGCGCCGTCTCGGCGAGCCGGTCCAGGGTGAAGACGATGTTTTGGGCCTGACGGAAGAACTGGCGCTGCGGCTGAAGCCGGAACTGGAAAAGCGCGGCGAGGGCGGACGCCTGTTCGAACTTCTGCTTTTCCGTGTCGACGGTGCGGTCTTCCGCATTGCCGCCGGCACATCGGCGCCGCTCAACGATCCGCGGCGCGTCGCCGGTCTTTTCCGTGAGCGCCTGCAGGCGGTGCACGAAGATCTTGATGCCGGCTTCGGCTTTGAAATCCTCAGGCTCTCGGTGCCGAAGAGCGAAAAATACGAGGTGATGCAGGAGGATTTTTCCGGCACGCCGGATCGCGAGCGGCCGCTTGCGGCCTTTGCCGACCGGGTCATGGCGCGGTTCGGCGCGGAGAGCCTGATGGTGCCGGCGCTCTCGGAAAGCCATGTTCCCGAGCGGGCAGCGACCTTCCGGCCGCTTACAGATCTGGCGCTAATCGGCAAGGCTGAGGAGCGGGCGGAAAACATCCCGGCGCCCCTGCTTGCTGCCGCCGCCCGGCCGCAGCGGCTCTTTCCGAGCCCGGAACCGGTGGAGGCGGTCGCCGAGGTGCCCGAGGGGCCACCGAGAAGCTTTCGCTGGCGGCGCACGTTGCACCGTATCGCGCGGGCCGAAGGGCCGGAGCGGATCGCCGGCGAATGGTGGCTCGACGGCGAGCCGGCGCTGGAGCGCGATTATTTCCGGGTGGAGGACGATAGCGGCCGGCGGTTCTGGCTGTTTCGTGAGGGCCATTATGGCGCGAGCGCTCCGCCACGCTGGTTCATGCATGGAGTCTTCGCATGAGCGACGCTGTCTCCTATTTCGAGATCGGCGCCTGGTCGAATTTCTCCTTCCTCGAAGGCGCTTCCCATCCGGGCGAGATGGTGGTTGCGTCGAGCCGCCTCGGCATCGGCGGTCTCGGCATCGCCGATCGCAACACGGTCGCCGGTGTGGTGCGCGCCCATGCGCAGGCCAAGGTGGAGAAGTCAGCCTTCCAGCCCGGCGCGCGGCTCTCCTTCGCCGAAGACCTGCCCGATGTGCTTGCCTATCCCTTGAACCGCCGCGGCTGGGGCAATCTCTGCCGGATGCTGAGTGCCGGAAACCTGCGGGCCAAGAAGGGCACCTGCACGCTCTACGAGACCGATCTCATCGAATGGGGCGAGGATCTGCTTCTCGCCGTGCTGCCAGGCCCCGTCATCGGCGCGCCGGAGGCAACTCTGCTTGCTGACTTCCTCAAGCGGCTGAAACCGCATTTCGCCGATCGGCTCTATCTGGCGCTGGTGCCGCGTTATGATGGCTTCGACCAGCTTGCCTTTGCCGGGCTTGCGACCATCGCCCGCCATGCGGCGATCAGGCTCGTCGCCACCAACAGCCCCCTGTTCCATGCCGCCGATCGACGACCGCTCGCCGATGTCGTCACCGCCATCCGTGAGCATGTGACGATCGCGACCGCAGGCTATCGGCTGCATGCCAATGCCGAGCGGCATCTGAAGACGCCCGCCGAAATGGTGCGCATCTTCCGCGATTATCCGGAAGCGATCGCCAATACCGGGCATTTCTTCGGGCGTCTGAAGTTCTCGCTGTCGGATCTCGAATATCAGTATCCGGACGAAAGCGTTCCGGGCGAAACGCCAACGCAGACCCTACGACGACTGACCATGGAGGGTGCGCGCGAGCGTTATCCCGAGGGAATTTCCGAACAAGTTTCCAAGCAGATCGAATACGAACTCGGCCTGATCGCAGAGAAACGCTACGAACCTTACTTCCTGACGGTGCGCAACATCATGCAGTTCGCGCGCGGCGCCGACATCCTGTGCCAGGGCCGCGGGTCGGCGGCCAATTCCACCGTCTGCTATTGCCTGGGCATCACCGAGGTAAATCCACTTAAGACCACGCTGCTCTTCGATCGCTTCCTCTCGACCGAGCGCGACGAGCCGCCGGATATCGACGTCGATTTCGAGCATGAGAAGCGGGAAGACGTGATCCAGCACATCTACCGCACCTATGGCAAGGAGCATGCGGGGCTGACGGCCGCCGTCATCAGCTACCGGGCGCGCTCGGCCGGCCGCGAGACCGCCAAGGCTTTCGGGTTCTCAGAAGACGTGCAATCGGCGCTCGCCGGTTCGGTCTGGGGCTGGTCGGTCGCCGATCTCTCGGAGCGCGAGGCACAGGCTGCCGGGCTCGATACGAAGGACCCGACGACGGTGAAGGTGCTCGACTATGCCACCGAGCTGATGAGCTTCCCGCGCCATCTCTCGCAGCATGTCGGCGGCTTCGTGATGACCCGCGACCGGCTCGACGAGGTGGTGCCGATCATGAACACGGCGATGCCCGACCGCTACATGATCGAGTGGGACAAGGACGACCTCGACACGCTGAAGATCCTGAAGATCGACGTGCTGGCGCTCGGCATGCTCACCTGCATCGCCCGTGCCTTCAAGCTTCTCGACCAGCATTACAACGAGCAGAAAACGCTGCATCAGCTCTTCAAGGATGACCAGAAGGACGTCTACGACATGATCTGCCGTGCCGATACGATCGGCGTCTTCCAGATCGAGAGCCGGGCGCAGATGAGCATGCTGCCGCGGCTGAAACCGCGTATCTTCTATGATCTCGTCATCGAGGTGGCGATCGTCCGGCCCGGGCCGATCCAGGGCAACATGGTGCATCCTTATTTGAAGCGGCGGGAGCAGCGGGATAAAAAAATCCCCATCGAATATCCAAGTCCTGAACTGGAGGCCGTGCTGAAGCGAACGCTGGGCGTGCCCCTGTTCCAGGAGCAGGCGATGCAGATCGCGATTACTGCCGCAGGCTTCTCGCCTGGTGAGGCTGACCAGTTGCGGCGAGCCATGGCGACCTTCAAGCGGACCGGCACCATCCATACCTTCCACGAGAAGATGATCGAGGGCATGGTCAGGAACAAATATCCGCGCGATTTTGCCGAGCGCTGCTTCAAGCAGATCGAGGGCTTCGGCGAATATGGTTTTCCCGAAAGCCATGCGGCGTCCTTCGCGCTGCTCGTCTATGTCTCCTCCTGGCTCAAGACCTATTATCCCGACGTCTTCTGCGCCGCGTTGTTGAACTCGCAGCCGATGGGCTTTTACGCGCCGGGGCAACTGGTGCGTGATGCGCGCGAGCATGGGGTTCGGGTTCGGCCCGTCGACATCAACCATTCGGTCTGGGATGCGGACCTTGAAGAAGGAGGGCTCGACAAGAGGGCCATCGAGCCGCGCCATCGCGAGATGGAGGACGTGATCAGGACGACGAAGGCGATGCGGCTCGGCTTCAACTCGATCAAGGGGCTGAAGCAAGAGGAGATCGAGAAGAAGCTCGTTGCCAATCGCGGCGCCGGTTACGCAACGGTGCGCGATCTCTGGCTGCGCTCGGGCCTCTCCCGGTCAGCCCTCGAAAGGCTTGCCGATGCGGACGCCTTCCGTTCGATCGGGCTCGACAGGCGCAAGGCGCTCTGGGCGGTGAAGGCGCTGGATGAAAAGAGTGCTGCCGAACGGTTGCCGCTTTTCGAAGGCGCGGCGCGAGAGGAGTTGCGGCCGGAGCCCGCGATGGTCCTGCCGGAGATGCTGCCGGGAGAACAGGTGATCAACGACTACCGTTATCTCTCCTTCTCGCTGAAGGCGCATCCGGTTTCCTTCCTCAGAGACACTCTTTCCGCACAGGGGATCGTACAGAGCCGCATGCTTGCGACCGCCCCGGTCGGGCGACGGGTGACCGTCGCCGGGCTGGTGCTCGTCCGCCAGCGTCCGGGCTCGGCCAAGGGCGTCATCTTCATGACCATCGAGGACGAGACCGGCGTTGCCAATGCGATCGTCTGGCCGAAGGTGTTTGCCGCCTATCGCCCAGTGGTCATGGGCGCGCGGCTGGTCAAGATCCGCGGCCGGCTGCAGCGCGAAAGCAGTGTCATCCATGTGGTCGCCGAGCACATCGAGGACATCACGCCGATGCTCGGGCTGTTGCGCAAGGAAGCGCGGCGGTTCGGCGCAAGCGAGCGCGCCGACGAGGCACTGAGGCCGACCGGCGACGCGCGACAGAAGCGGGCGCAAGGCGACCTGCTCCTGCCGCCGGCCCGCCGTTCCGGCAGCAATCCCGGCAATCCGGACCGGGCGAATGCCGAGGTGGCCGACGTGATGCCGAAGGGGCGCAATTTCCATTGACCGTCCCCGGCTTCGGCGTGACGGCCTCTCAGTGGTGTGAGGGCGGTTTGGTGAAAGGAGCCGCCAAGTGCGCCGGAGAATTCCATGGAGCCCTGGCCCCGGTTCACGGGCGGGGCCTCCCGCGCCGCCTTCGTTGGTGTGTAAAAATGTCGCAGGATGCGTGCGACATCACCCATTCAGGGTTTGCAGAAGAAGTCGCCAAGCATTCTCTAAAATTATGAAAAGACGAAGTTTTTTGTCAAGTTTAGAGTCGTTCTAATCGGCCTGCAACCTATGCTCACGGAGTTTTTTGTTGACACTAAATATCCTGTTTTGCTTTATGCGCTAATACAGGGCGTTGCGTACGACAGGCGAGACGACATGCTGGTTTGCAGCTGCAATTTCATCACGGAAAAAGAGATCGAGGACACGATCATTGGTCTCCTCGACGAGGACTGTTGGCAGCTGATCGTGCCGGCGAAAGTCTACCACGCGATGGAAAAACGCGGCCGTTGCTGCGGCTGTTTCCCCAATGTCGTCGACATCATCATCCGCACCACCGAGCAATATCACGCGCACCGCGACTCGACGGACGCAGAGATATTTGATTTCATGACCCGCCTCAGACAATTCCACGACGACAACCGGAGGGCGGATCTTGAAAGGCGACAAAAAAGTCATCGAGCAGCTTAACGAAGCGCTCTATCTCGAACTCGGTGCCGTCAACCAGTACTGGCTGCACTACCGCCTCCTCGAAGACTGGGGTTACACGCTTCTCGCCAAGAAGGAGCGCGCCGAATCCATCGAGGAAATGCAGCACGCGGACAAGCTTGTTGCCCGCATCATCTTCCTTGAAGGTCACCCCAACCTGCAGACGGTTGCGCCGCTGCGCATCGGCCAGAACGTCAAGGAAGTGCTGAAGGCCGATCTCGCCGGCGAATACGACGCCCGCACGGCCTACAAGAAATCCCGCGATATCTGTCACGCCGCCGGAGACTATGTCTCCATGAAGCTCTTCGAAGAACTGCTCGCGGATGAGGAAGGCCACATCGACTTCCTCGAAACCCAGCTCGAGCTGCTCGACAAGATCGGCGAAGAGAAATACGGCCAGCTCAATGCCGCACCGGCCAACGAGGCCGAAGCCGACTGAGCTTGGCGAAAGCTTGCAAAGACAAAGGCCGGCAATATCGCCGGCCTTTGTCGTTTCTGGAGCGTGGCAGTCCGGTTCACGGTGCCAGATGCGTGAAAGCCGCGACCACTTCCTCGTAGACCTTGCGCTTGAACGGCACGATCAGCTCGGGCAGGTCGCGCATCGGCTTCCATTCCCAGGCATCGAACTCTGGCTCATGTCCGCCGGGCGGCGGGTTGATGGCGATCTCGTCTTCCTCGCCCTCGAAGCGGAAGGCATACCAGCGCTGCGTCTGGCCGCGATACTTGCCCTTGAGGCCGATGCCGATCAGATGTTCGGGCAGATCGTAGTTGATCCAGCCGGGGGCTTCCGCAAGCAGTGAGACCGTGCTCATGCCGGTTTCCTCGTAAAGCTCGCGATAGGCCGCCTTCAATGGGTCTTCGTTCTTGTCGATGCCGCCCTGCGGCATCTGCCATTGCTGCGGCGAGCCGTCATATTCGGAGTTGCCGACGGCGATGCGGTGGCCGGCCCAGACGAGGCCCGCGCGGTTCAGCACCATCACCCCGACACAGGGGCGATAGGGAAGGTCATCCGCCTTCAGTTTCTTGTCCTTGCTCATCGGCTGCCTCTTCTTTCCACTCGTCAATTCGTCCCGCCGGGACGGCTTTAAGCTAGTTCTGTTGCGGATCCTTGACGAGCGCGGAAACGCCGACGATTTCGATGCCGCGCCCCTGTGCCTCGCCGATCCAGGTGGCGATCGCGCCGACGCTCTCGTCGAAGGCGGAAGCGACGCCAATGGCGGCGCCGTTACGGCGCGCGATGCGTTCGAGTTCATCGAGCTTCTTCAGGATCGCGTTGCGGCTGAGCTCCGTGTCGAGCGTCAGGTCGGCAAAACCGTGCGGCACGTCGAAGGCGCCGGCAAGCTTGCCGGAAAGGGACTGTGCCGAGGTGCCGTCGTCGAGGAACAGGAGGCCGCGCTTGCCGAGATCGCGCATGACGGGCTCCAGCGCATCGGCATCGGACAGGAAGCGGCCACCAAGATAATTCATGACGCCGGTATAGTTGGTGATCTCCGCAAGGTTGCGGTGCAGCTCCGCCAGGTTCTTCTTTTCGCCGAGGCCGACGCGCAGCGCATTGGGACCGGGGTCGTTGGCCGGATAGTCGAACGGCTCCATCGGCAGCTGCAACAGGATCTCGTGGCCGCTGCGGCGAGCCTCCTGCATCCAGCGCTGCAGACTGTTTCCGGCCGTGGCAAAGCCGAGCGTCACCTCGCCCGGCAGGTCGCGGATCGCTTTCTGCGTTCCGGTCTGGCTGAGGCCGAGCCCGCCGACGACAAGCGCTATGCGCGTGCCGCGCGCACCGGACCAGGGGCGGGCGTACTGATCCATCGGCCGCAGCCCGTCGGGGCCGGTGATGGGTAGCCGCCCGGCGGCACTGTCTTCCAGCAGGTCGTCATTGGGCATCGCTGCCATACGCGGATCCTGGCCGCGGATCGGACCGACATTGATGAGCGCTGGACCCTTGCCATCGCGGCTGCGCGGCGAGAACGTCGTGACGGTGGAGCCGTCGTCGGTGAGCGTGCGCTCGACATCGGCGCCAGAGTAGGCCGTTCCCGGCGTCATAGTCCCGGAGCCGACGCCCGTCTGGCCGCTTGCCGCGTTGGGTGCCTTGTCGTCCGGGCGCTTCGCCTTGTCGGCCGTTGCGACCGGCGATGCCGGATCCCGCCGCAATCCGTCCGGCGAAAGAATGCTCCAGGCGGAAAGGCCAATCACCGCAGCGATGCAAAGGGCGGCAAAAGAAAACCCCAGCAACCGCCGGGAATTGCCTTTCGACGCTGGCTTGGCCCGCCGGTTCTGGCCGAGCGGAGCATTGAGATCAGTTCCCAAACGGAGCCTCGGTCGAGCTGTGGGATGTTGCCGCCAAGCAAATCCAGGATGAACCGAACCGGCATCACTCCTGGCTTGCATCATTTCCAATCGGGGTGGTGAGTGGACGCTTTCCGCGCCGCTTCCTATCCCCTCGCGAGCCCGGCCGCGCCCGGAGAATCAGGCAATGGCCAGCGCCTTCCAACCCTATAATTTAGTGGCGAAGGCTTGACCAGTGCATCTGCCAGAACAGCCATGGGGCCAAACGCGAAGCGCCGCAGGTTCGGCTGACCTGCGGCGCTTCGTTTCGTGTCTGCCAGGCTTACTTCTTGAGCTGTGCCTGTTCGGGGCTCGCCGGGAAGGTCGGATCGGTCTTCTTGCCGCGCAGCAGGTCGAGTGCATAGTTCAGCTGCAGGTCGTCCTTGGTCTCCGGCGGCACATAGGCGACCGAGCCCGAACCTTCGTCGGTCTCGCTCTGGCCCTGGATGTGCCCACGCAGATCGGACTCGCCCTGAGCCTCGACCTTGCCGAGCAGTTCCGGCGGCAGCGGCTGTTCGACCTTGATGTCCGGCGAAATACCCGTGCCCTGGATCGATTTGCCCGACGGCGTGTAGTAGAGCGCCGTCGTCAGGCGCAGCGCGCCGGCCTCGCCGAGCGGGATGATCGTCTGGACCGAACCCTTGCCGAAGGAGCGCGTGCCGAGCACGGTCGCGCGCTTCAGGTCCTGCAGGGCGCCTGCGACGATTTCCGAAGCGGAGGCCGAGCCGCCGTTGACGAGCACGATGACAGGCTTGCCATCGGTCAGGTCGCCCGGGGTGGCGTTGAAGCGGCGGGTCTCGTCCGGGTTGCGGCCGCGGGTCGAAACGACCTCGCCGCGCTCCAGGAAGGCGTCGGAGACGTTGATCGCCTGGTCGAGCAGACCGCCCGGGTTGAGGCGCAGGTCGAGCACGTAGCCCTTGAGCTTGTCGGCCGGCACTTCCGCCTTGATCTTCTCGATGCCCTTCTTCAGGTCGTCATAGGTCTTTTCAGTGAAGGATATGACGCGCAGGTAGCCGACGTCACCTTCGGTGCGGAACTTGACGGCGCGAACGGCGATGACGTCGCGAACGATCGTCAGCTCGATCGGCTTGTCCGCGCCCTTGCGCAGGATCGTCAGCTTGATCGGGGTGCCGACGGCGCCGCGCATCTTTTCGACCGCGTCTTCAAGCTTGAGGCCGCGAACGTCCGCGCCGTCGATCTTGGAAATGAAGTCGCCGGCAAGCACACCGGCGCGCGCAGCCGGCGTGTCGTCGATCGGGCTCGTCACCTTGACGAGATCGTCTTCCATCGTGACTTCGATGCCGAGGCCGCCGAACTCACCACGGGTCTGAGTGCGCATGTCCTCCGCGTCGGCCGAGTTCATGTAGCTCGAATGCGGGTCGAGCGAGGAGAGCATGCCGTTGATGGCGTTCTCGATCAGCTTGTCGTCCTGCGGCGGCGTTACGTATTGCGCCCGCACGCGTTCGAACACGTCGCCGAAGATTGCCAGTTCGCGATAGGTCGAGGTGTTGGCAGCGACGGCCGGAACGACAGCCGAATAAACCACGCCCATCGCGGTCGCGCCCATCAGCGCCCCGACCAGAACAAGTGAAGCCCTACGTATCATTTCGCGCCTTTCCAACCTCTGCTGCGGTCCACCATGGTCGGGAATCAACCGGTTTTCCGTCTTTTCGGAATTCAATGTAAAGCGTCGGCCGGTCCGTTTCCAGCGCCAAGGCCGCAGCGCTCGCCACTCTTTTTGCCCCCATCGTCGCCAGTGGCTCACCCGCCACGACGAACTGGCCAGTCTGCACGCTCACCTTCTCCATCCCCGAAAGCACGACGTGGTAGCCATCGCCCGGGTTGAGAATGATCATCTGCCCATAACTGCGGAAATTGCCTGCATAGACGATCCAGCCATCTGACGGCGCAGTCACCAGCGCGCCGGGATTGGTTTCCAACATGATCCCTTGCAGGGAATGCCCCGTGCCGTCTGCATCGCCGAATTTACGCAACAGCGATCCGGCGGCCGGATAGGCAAGCTTGTTCCTCAGCTCCGAAAACACATATGCGGGCGCAATGCGGTTTTTGTCGGGCGCCGCATTGCGGGCGAGTTCCCGCGCCGCCTCGCGCTCGGCCTCGCTCATGCGCCGTCGCTCCTCCTCCTGGGCGCGCGCAGCCTCGGCGGCGTCGCGCACGGAGGCGATCTGATCCTCCAGCGAGCCGATCAGACCCTGGAGGTTGGTCGCCTGTGAAGCAAGCTCTTGCGCCTTGCGCTGCTCTGCCGCAAGTTCGCCGGCGCTCGCCTGGCGCAGCTTCTCCTTCTCGGCAACCAGCATCGACATGCGGCGCTCTTCCTCGACATTGGCCGTCATCGCCGCGGTCAGGTCCTCGCGTTGGCGGTCGATGCCGGCACGGATATCGGCCAATGCCTTGAGGTCGGCGACGAGATTTTCGGTTTCCTTGCGCAGGCCGGGCACGACGGCGCCAAGCAGGATGGCGCTGCGCACGGAGCCAAGCGCATCCTCGGGCGTGACCAGGATCGCCGGCGGTGGATTGCGCCCCATTCGCTGCAGGGCGGCCAGCACCTCGGCAAGCACGCCCCGGCGTGACCGCAGCGACCGGCGGACCGTGTCTTCCTTGGTCCTGAGGTCGCCGAGCTTCTTCTCGCCGTCGACGATCTGCTGCTCGAGATCCTGGCGCTTTTTCGCGGATTCGACGATCGCGGCGCGCAGCGTCTCGTTGGTCTTGTCGATCTCGGCAATCGTCTCGGTCAGCGCATTGGCGCGCTCCTGCGACAGCGTGATCGTTCTGGAGAGCGCATCCAGTTCGCTGCGCGTGCTGTTGCGGCGCAGCGTCAGGTCGGCGGCCGGGTCGGGCGGGCCCTGCTCCTGACCGGTGGTGGTTTCGGTCGCGCCGGGAGCTGCAGTTTCCTGCGCAGCAGCGGGCAGGCCAAGCGCAAGTGCAAGCGCAAACGCCGCCGCTTTACGGGCAAGCCGCCCCGCGTCGTCCCTTCCCATGCCGAAAACGCTGGTCCTGCCTCGGGGCGTCATCCGTTGCGTGCGTCCATCCGAAAATATGAGGAAAAAACCTAATCTGATTTGGCGCGCACGACCAAGCATATTCTCGTTATCGCCGCGTGTACCGGGTGGGGCACTTCCGAAAAAAATCCTGTCGCGTCAGACGCGGTGATAGGGGTGGCCGGAGAGAATGGTCACTGCCCGGTAGAGCTGTTCGGCGATCAGGATGCGCACCAGCTGGTGCGGCCAGGTCATCTTTCCAAGGTTGAGCACCGCATCGGCGCGGGCGTGAAGGCTCGGATCTAGGCCGTCGGCGCCACCGATCGCGATCATCAGATCGCGTTTGCCGCTGTCGCGGAAGCTGCCGAGAAGCGAGGCAAAGCCTTCGGAGTCGAGCGCCTTGCCACGCTCGTCCAGGAGCACGAGCAGGCTGCCCTCGGCAAGCGCCTTTTCAAGCTGCACGGCTTCCTCGCGCTTGCGCGTCTCGGCATTCGAGGCGCGGCTTTCGTTGACTTCGGCGACGCGGGAAAGCTCGAGACCGATCGCCGGACCGGCCTTGGAGAAGCGATCGAGATAACGGGCCGCAAGATCCTTTTCCGGCCCCGCCTTCAGGCGGCCGACTGCGAAAAGTCCGATACGCATGACCTTGTCCGTCCTCGCTTGCGCTGCAACGCGCACTGCTTAAGTCCTGAAATCGGATCGATTCAAGGAGAATCTTATGCCGCGTCCATGGAGCCTTGCAGCGTCGGTGCGCGCCTTGTCCGTTTGACGGGCCTGAAGGTTACGATCAGTCGCAACAAATATCCGGCTGACAACGCCGCCCAAGGCGGCGCCAGCCCTTCACATTCATGCATGACCGCAACTCGGCTCGTCCGGCATTCGGCTGCGCGGCGACCCGGTCGGTCTCAATGCAAGGTGCCGTCCTCGATCTCGGGAGCCGCCCACATCTTCTCGATGTTGTAGAACTCCCGGATTTCCGGCCGGAAGATGTGAACGATCACATCACCGGTGTCGATCAGCACCCAGTCACCGCCTTCCAGACCTTCGACACGGGCATTGCCAAAGCCCCCGTCTTTCAGGTCGGTCGTCAGGTGATCGGCAATGGCCATCACATGCCGTGTCGATCGCCCGGAGACAACGACCATGAAGTCTCCCAGCGCCGATTTTCCGGCAATGTTGATGCTGACGATATCTTCTGCCTTCGAGTCCTCTAGGCTCTCGAGGACCAGTTGAAGCGCACGGACAGCGGCTTCGTCGCTCGATCCCGTGCTGCGCGGGAATGCGGAGACCGCATATCCCTTGGCGTGTGCTGTTGTCAGGGTCTTTCCTTTCCACATGAACAGAACAGGCACTTTCGATTCGAACAAAGATCGAACCGTCCATGAATGTAGGCATCAAACCGTAGCGGTTTCAAGACAGCAGAACTGATTCCCAGGAAATCATACTCCGCCGGCGGCCCGGAGCGCCGTCGAGCTCATCGATGAGCGCGGGCCATGGATGAAGGTCCAGGCGGGAGCCTGGTGGAAGGCGAGGCGCCGCGCGTCGTCCTCGTCGATGCGGGCATAGTCGAAGGTTTTCGCCATGCGCGAGGAGAGATAGGCGAGCGTCGAGCCCGGCCGATCGATCACCGCAATCGGGAAGGTGCGGGCGATCTTCTGCCAGCTCTGCCAGCGATGGAAGCTCTTCAGATTGTCGGAGCCCATGATCCAGACGAAACGGATGTCGCGGTTTCGTGCCTGGACGATTTCCAGCGTACGGGCGGTAAAGCTTTGGCCGAGGGCTTTTTCGAAGGCCGTCACCTTGATGCGCGGGTTCCGCGCAATCTCCTCGCTCATGGCGATGCGCTCGGCGAGCGGGGCCAGGTTGTTGTGATCCTTCAGCGGGTTGCCGGGCGTGACCATCCACCAGAGCTGGTCGAGCCCGAGCCGCTGGATCGCGGTATCGGCCACCAGCACATGGCCCTCATGCGGCGGATTGAAGGATCCGCCGAAGAGGCCCACCACCATGCCGGCCTCGACATGCGGCATGCGCAGGTAGCGGGCGTTCACCTTGCCCGCGATCACCTCAGGGCCTGACCTGTCCAGCACCGCGCACCCGATACTTGAAGGATGTCAGTTGCTCGACCCCGACCGGGCCGCGGGCATGCATCTTGCCCGTCGCGATACCGATCTCGCCGCCCATGCCGAACTCGCCGCCATCGGCGAACTGCGTGGAAGCATTGTGCAAGAGGATCGCGGAATCGATCTCCGAGAAGAAGCGCTCGACCACAGCCGGATCCTCGGCGATGACGGCTTCCGTGTGGGCCGACGACCAGGTGGCGATGTGCTCGATGGCGCCGGAAATGCCGTCGACCAGCTTCACCGAAATGATCGCGTCGAGATACTCCGTCGCCCAGTCCTCATCGGTGGCCGTCTTCAAGCCGTCAACCGCGCCCGTGAGTTCGTCCGACACGCGCACTTCGCAGCCGGCTGCCAGCAGGGCTTTCAGTAGCGGCTTGACGAGCCGGTCGGCGTCGTTGCGGTCGATCAGCAGCGTTTCGGCAGCGCCGCAGATGCCGGTGCGGCGCATCTTGGCGTTGACGACGATCTTTTCCGCCATGGCGAGATCGGCCGAGGCGTCGACGTAGATGTGGCAGAGGCCTTCGAGATGGGCAAAGACCGGAACGCGCGCCTCGTTCTGGACGCGGGCGACCAGGCTCTTGCCGCCGCGCGGAACGATGACGTCGATCGTGCCTGCGAGACCCGAAAGCATGGCGCCGACGGCGGCGCGATCGGCGACCGGCACCATCTGGATCGCATGTTCCGGCAGACCTGCGGCCTTCAGCCCCTCGACGAGGCAGGCATGGATCGCGCCCGAAGAATGGAAGCTATCGGAGCCGCCGCGCAGGATGACGGCATTGCCGGCTTTCAGGCACAAGGCACCGGCGTCCGCCGTCACGTTCGGCCGGCTTTCATAGATGACGCCGATAACGCCGAGCGGCGTGCGCACGCGCTCGATATGCAGGCCGTTCGGCCGATCCCATTCGGCAATGATATCGCCGACCGGATCCTTGAACTCGGCGATCGCGCGGATGCCGTTTGCCATGTCATGGATGCGGCCTTCGGTCAGTGTCAGGCGGTCGATGAAGGATGCGGCGACGCCGCTTTCGCGGGCGTTTTCAAGGTCGATCGCGTTGGCGGCGAGGATATCGTTCGTGCGGGCGACGATCGTGTCGGCCATGGCGATCAGGGCGGCGTGCTTGCGTTCGGCGCTGGCGACTGCAAGCGGTCGGCTGGCGGCCTTGGCCCGGCGGCCGATTTCCAGCATGACGCTCTCGACGTCGTCCTTGTTCTTCACCTCGTCAAGCATGGACCTCATCCTTCCGGCTGCCCTCTACCTCAGCACGTTTTCCGGTCATCACCATATCGTCGCGATGCACCATGGCGGCGCGGCCGGCATAGCCGAGGATCGCGGCGATCTCGGCCGACTTCTTGCCGGCGATCTGGCGGGCTTCGTCGGCATCGTAGCCGGCAAGTCCACGGGCGATCTCGCGGCCCGATGTGCCGAGAATGGCGATCGTGTCGCCGCGGCTGAAGCTGCCGGTGACGTCGCGCACACCTGCCGGCAGCAAACTCTTGCCGGAGCGCAGCGCCTCCTCGGCGCCGGCATCGACGCGGAGCGTTCCGGCCGGCAGCAACTGCCCGGCAATCCAGGTCTTGCGCGCCGTTACTGGGGAACCCGACGGCGCGAACCAGGACGAGCGAGCGCCGTCCTCGATCGCCGCCAGCGGATGGTCGGGCTTGCCCGACGCGATGATCATGGCGCAGCCGGCGGTCGTCGCGATCTTGCCGGCATCGATCTTCGTGCGCATGCCGCCGCGCGAAAGCTCGGATGCAGCACCACCGGCCATGGCTTCTATCTCAGGCGTGATCTCGGCGATCGTTTCGAGGAAACGTGCATTCGGGTCGAGGTGCGGCGGAGCGGTGTAGAGCCCGTCGATATCGGAGAGCAATACCAGCAGGTCGGCGCCGACCATGGTGGCGACGCGGGCGGCGAGGCGATCGTTGTCGCCATAGCGGATTTCGGTGGTCGCGACCGTGTCGTTCTCGTTGATGATCGGCACCGCGCCGAGCTTCAGCAACTGGTTGATGGTGGCGCGGGCATTGAGATAGCGGCGGCGCTCTTCCGTATCCCCCAAGGTCAAGAGCACCTGACCGGCGACGATGGCATCGGTGGACAGGCTCTCGGACCAGGCGCGCGCCAGCGCGATCTGGCCGACGGCGGCGGCCGCCTGGCTTTCTTCCAGCTTCAACGCGCCTGCGGGCAGATTGAGCACGGTACGGCCGAGCGCGATCGCGCCCGAGGAGACGACCAGCACTTCGACGCCCTTGGCCTTGAGGCCGGCGATGTCGGCGCACATGGCGTCGAGCCAGGCCTTCTTCAGCCCGGTGGCGCGGTCGACCAGCAATGCCGACCCGATCTTGATGACGACCCGGCGATACTTTTGAAGCGGCTTGCGGGTCTTGGTCATATTAGGCGTTCTCCTCGCCGAAGCCTTCGCCCGCCTTGGCGGCGACGATGACGCTGCGCAGCGCCCTGAGCGCTTCGGTCATGCCCTTGCCGACGGCAGCGGAGAGCAGCAGGGGCTGTTCGCCGCAGGCCTTTGCCAGCGCCTTGGCTTTCACTTTCAATTCGTCCTCGTCGAGCACGTCGATCTGCGACAGCGCCACGATCTGCGGCTTGTCTTCCAGCCCGCCGCCATAGGCATCAAGCTCGTACCTGACCGTTTTGTAAGCCTTGGCCACATCCTCTTCCTGCGCCGAAACCAGGTGCAGCAGCACGCGCGTGCGCTCGACATGGCCAAGGAAGCGGTCGCCGATGCCCACACCTTCATGCGCGCCTTCGATCAGGCCCGGGATGTCGGCGATGATGAATTCGTTGCCGTCGACGGTGGCGACGCCGAGATTGGGGTGCAGGGTCGTGAAGGGATAGTTGGCGATCTTCGGGCGCGCGCGGGTGCAGGCGGCGAGGAAGGTCGACTTGCCGGCATTCGGCAGACCGACGAGACCGGCATCGGCGATCAGCTTCAGCCGCAGCCAGAGTGTCTTCTCGTCGCCTTCGAGGCCGGGGTTGGCCCAGTTCGGCGCCTGGTTGGTCGAGGATCTGAAGTGCGCGTTGCCGAAGCCGCCATTGCCGCCGGCAGCTAGCCGGTAGCGCTGGCCTTCCGCGACCATGTCGACGATCAGCGTCTCGTTGTCTTCCTCGAAGATCTGGGTGCCGACCGGTACCTTCAGCGTCACGTCGCCGCCGCCGGCGCCGGTGCGGTTGCGGCCCATGCCGTGCTGGCCGGTCTTGGCCTTGAAATGCTGCTGGTAGCGAAAGTCGATCAGGGTGTTGAGGCCGTTGACCGCCTCCACCCAGACGTCGCCGCCGCGGCCGCCATCGCCGCCGTCCGGTCCGCCGAACTCGATGAACTTCTCGCGCCGGAACGAGACGGCGCCTGCGCCACCGTCGCCGGAGCGGATATAGACTTTCGTTTCGTCGAGAAATTTCATTGGGCTGCCATCTGTTGTGTGTACGTGCGCGGTCTTAGTTCACGGTGAGAGCGGGATGCGGGCGGAAAACCGCATACACTTTTCCTCATCCCGCTTTATTTTGCCGCCATCGATATAGGCGGTTTATTCGGAGGTCAAAGAATATCGTGCGGTTCGTCAGCTACAACATCCAATACGGCATCGGTCTCGACGGCCGCTTCGATCCCGAGCGCATCGCCGCCTCGATCGGGGATGCCGACATCATTGCGTTGCAGGAAGTGACGCGCGGCTTTCATCGCAACGGTCATGTCGATCTCGCCACCCGCTTCGAGAAATTGTTTCCGGGTCATTTCTCTGCTTTCCACGCGCCCTGCGACATCGACATCGGCTCGGCGATCGAGGACGGCCGGGCCGTCAGCCGCCGCTTCCAGTTCGGCAACATGATCCTGTCGCGCTGGCCGATCCTTGCGACGCGGCTGATCCCCTTGCCGCGCACCCGCACGATCAGCCCGATGAACCTGCAGCGCGGCGCGACCGAAGCGCTGATTGCAACGCCCGGCGGTCCGCTCCGTGTCTATTCCGTGCATCTCGACCACGTGCTTCCCGCCGAGCGCATCGCCCAGATCCGCTACCTGAAGGACCGGCTTCTCGGTTATCCGCTCGAAGGCGGCGCGATCACCGGGGCGGCCGACTTCGGCCTTGCCGAGCCGCCGCATCCCGAAGATTTCGTCGTCATGGGCGATTTCAACATGGAGCCGGAGACCCCGGAATATAACGCCATGGTGGGTTCGCGCGATGCCTTCTACGGCCGCTCGCTGCGGCTTGAGAACCCGGTCGACGCGCTTGCCCATCTCGGCCGGCTGACGCCTGAAAGCTATAGCTGGATTCATCCCGAAAACCCCGAAAGACGCATGCATCTCGACTATTGTTTCCTGAGTGCCGGCCTCGCGTCGCGCCTGACGGACGCCTGGACCGACTATGAGGCCAAGGGCTCCGATCACCTGCCCGTCGGCTTCACGCTCGCATGAAAAAACCCCGCGAAGCCGAGCTTCGCGGGGTTGTCTTTCAGTGCGGTCGGCGCAGATCGGCGGCGGTCAGCCGCGTTTCGATATGGGCGACCATGGCGTTGCGGGCGAGCGCATAGACCTGGGTGCAGCCAGTGATCTGGAAGCCGATCTTCTCCTGCACCTTCAACGACCCCGGATTGTCGGCAAAGACGCCGGAATGCAGGGTCGTTTCGGGCATGCGGCGGAAGAAGCGTTCGACCGCCGCATAAGCCGCTTCGGAGGCAAAGCCCTTGCCCCAGTAGAACCGGTTCAGCCAGTAGCCCAAATGCCATTGGCCGTGCCGGAGTTCGATGCCGACGCAACCGATATGCACGTCGTCGCCAGTGGTGACGGCAAAGGTCCAGTCGGGCGTCAGTCCCGATGTCTGTGCCATCAGCCAGTCGAGCGCGTCCTGCTGATCGTAGGGCGCCGGCACGCGGGCAAGCATGCGGGCGACCTGGAAATCACCAAGCGACTGGGCGATCGCCTCGGCGTCGGCGCGTCGGTGCGGGCGCAGGACGAGGCGCCGGGTCTCGATGACCGGGCAAGGCCCGGGGCCGGGGCGGGCGACGGTCCGCTGGCGTTCGGAAGCGAGCGCGTTCATCGCATGCCTCCCCAGCTTCTCAAGGAGACCCAGGTCTTTCGGTCGAGCCGGTACCATTCGACGGCGATCGAGCCGCCGAGCGCCAGGCTGCCGACCATGCCGCTTCCCTGGAACTGGAAGCCGCACTTCTGGATGACGCGGCGGGAAGCGAGGTTCATGACCCGGCAGCGCGCATCGATCTGGTCGATGTCGCGGGTGCGGAACGCCATGTCGGTCAGGACCTGGGCGGCCTCGGTGGCATAGCCCTGGTTCCAGTAGGGTTCGCCCAGCCAGTAGCCAAGCTCTGCCGTCTTGCCGTCGGGATGCGGCTCGATACCGCAGCAACCGAGAAATGCGCCATTGTCCGCCTTGGTAATCGCGTAGACGCACTTGCCAATCGTGCCGGCTTTCGCGCGTCGCACGAAGTCGGCGGCGTCAGCCGTCGTATACGGGTGCGGCATGCGCGAGACCATGGTCGCGACATTGGCATTGTTGGCAAGATGGGCAAGGGCGTCGATATCGTCTTCGTGGGGGGCGCGCAGAACGAGCCGGGGTGACAACAATATCGGGCAATCGGTCCTTGACCGTTGGGGCCTCAGCCTCTGCTCGGGAGACCGGGATTGGTCTTCCCTCAACAACTCGGTTTGCATGGTTTCCTCCAGAAACGAAAAAGGGGAGATTGGGTATTGCCCCATCTCCCCTTTGAAGTCTGGCTTGGAACCATCAGGTGCGTCAGCCGGGTCGATGAGACGCCGGCTGTTTTAGAGCGCTACCGGCTTATTCCGCTGCTTCGGCTTTCGGCATTACAGACACGTACACGCGGCCATTGGCCTTCGTACGGTAGTCAACGTTGCCAGCCGTAAGCGCAAAAATCGTGTGGTCCTTGCCGAGGCCGACATTGGCGCCCGGATGCCACTTCGTGCCGCGCTGGCGCACGATGATGTTGCCCGCAACGACGTTTTCGCCGCCGAACTTCTTCACGCCAAGGCGCTTGGACTGAGAATCGCGACCGTTACGCGACGAACCGCCAGCTTTTTTGTGTGCCATTGGTGTTCTCCTTTAAACCTTAGATCCCTGAACTCAGTTTGCAGCGGCTTCAGCGGCAGCTTCAGACTTCTTCGAAGCCTTCTTTGCCTTGCCACCGGCAGCAGCGATGTCCAGAATACGGACAGTCGTCTGGTGCTGGCGGTGACCGCGCGAGCGCTTGGAGTTCTGGCGGCGACGCTTCTTGAAGGCGATGACCTTCTTGGCGCGACCCTGGTCCACAACTTCAGCGCTGACAACGGCGCCTTCGACAAACGGAGCACCGATGGTTGCATCGGCGCCGACGCCGACCATCAGGATCTCGGTGAATTCGATCTTGTCGCCTGCAACGCCTTCCAGCTTTTCGATGGTGAGGACGTCGTTGGCGGCCACGCGGTACTGCTTACCGCCGGTCTTGATGACTGCGAACATTTTTTATCCTTTCATGTTCGATCCAGCTCTCTGCCCAAAGGACAAGGCTGTCTTTTTGTCAGTCGACAGTTGAGTGGATCTCCTTTTCGGATATCCACCGGTGAAAGGGCGCAAATCACACCCGATGCGGTGAAGCCAGGCCACACCACTTCATTGCGCGGATTACAAGGATTTGCACAGGCGTGTCAAGGTGAAAGCAACAGCGCCGTTACATATTCTTCAAACAGGCCCTTGCCAGCACCCGAATCTGCCGCTATGAACCCGACCGCGCTCAACAAGCGCCGACCAGCAAAGCGGAGAGGTGGCTGAGTGGTCGAAAGCACCGCACTCGAAATGCGGCGTACGGGCAACCGTACCGTGGGTTCGAATCCCACCCTCTCCGCCAATTGCCCGTATTACCGTTTGAATTCGCTAACGTTTTCGCTCATTCGTGCGGACAGCCCCCATTTTACCCCACATTCATGTGATGCTTTGATTACTCAGGCCTGTGTTGAATTGGGGAAATATGTTCAGCAGCCTCCTTGAGGGTTGTGTGACTAATCGGGTTCACCGTAGCGATGTTGGCGTGCTGTAGGGAATGGGGCCGGCGGGTGGCGCCTTCAGGCAGCTATCCAATACTCGTCTCAACTGTATCGCTGCGGCCATCCAAAAGATTAGGTGAAGCTTGCCGGGTATGGGGTGGAGGTTGGTTCCCTTACTTCGTCGCACGGCTGTAGCCTCCAGTTCCGCTCGCTTTCTCAAGAAAGCGCTTTGATATCGTCTAAGTCTTTCTGTTCGTGTTTTCCGCTTTCCACGGCTGCCTTCTTGGACGCAATGACCAGCCCCCTCGACATGAATGGCAGAGGCCTCCCGTCTACCTCAACAGTGACTTTTGTTGCAAAAATCTCCTCCAAGTCCATTCCGTGAAAGTCAGTCAGAAGGTCGAAGCCGCGACGCTTGTCCTGGATCTTGGCGCCCAGCTGCTTGAGTTCGGCAATCTGGTGGTCCTTGAAGCCGATCCAATCGAGCTGTACCTCTCGGAGTCGACGGAGGTTTTCATCAGTTTGGCGCACAAGGATGTCGATATCTCCGCGCTCACGCTGATGTCCGTGAGCGACAACGGCACCGCCACCTACAACAACAAAATCAACGTCGGCAACCAGCAGCGCCTGCAGCAACTCGTGTTCAAGTTTCGTAAACAGCGGCATTGTCACCTCGTCAAGACTGGCAATCAGGGTCCAATACACTTTTCGGCAGACAAATGCGTACCGGACTGCCGGCGAAGATGTTCCGTTTAAAGTCGTTTGACGGTGCTCAGAGGCTTGCGTACGGCCCGATGTCTGCTAGTTCTTTTTTAGGGCTACAACCATCAGTTTTTTAGGCTGTGAATAAGGGGTCTGCATCGTCAGGCGCACCCGATTATAGAGAGTCATTATGGAAGCAGCGGAACGCACGATTAGCCAGATTTTGACTGAGCAAATTTGCTACGAGATTCCCGCCTATCAGCGGCCCTATTCCTGGGAGAAGGGAAACGTTGAGCAACTCCTTGACGACGTATGGGAAGCATACGAGGCCAAAGATGAGGAGTATTTTATCGGCTCGCTGATCACCATAGAGCGCGTTAAGGGGCAGCTGTACGACGTTGTTGATGGTCAGCAGCGCCTCACAACCCTGAATCTGATTTTCTCGCGGTTACGTGATGCAGTGGACGAACCGGCGAAGTCGGAGCTCGGAAGGCGCGTTCTGCCGCGAAACGCTTTGACGGGAGAGGAGGAGACACCTCGTTTGACGCTTCGGCAGCGTGATCAGAGTTTTTTCCGAAAGTATGTCCTTGCCGGTCAGCCGGTGCCTGACGCCGTTCGTAAGGAAATAGTCAAGGAGCAGGACGCGCCTAAGCAACGGATAACCGAGAACCTCGAATCAATCGACGCCTTCATTGCTCGGCACGACCAGAAAACGCTGAAATTATTCGCCAACTTCCTTCTCAGTCGCGTTTACGTCGTCTTCGTGACAACGGCGTCCTGGCAGTCGGCCTACCGGCTGTTCAACGTACTGAATGCACGCGGGATGGCTCTTTCAAATGCCGACCTAATCAAAAATATGTTGTTCGCCCGGCTGGGAGGGGACGCCGCGCGGAGCAGTGAGCTGGACGAAGCCTGGCTTGAGCTCGAGGAGCAGATCGGGATCGAGCGTCTCGATCAGTTCCTTGCTCACCATCGCAGCTCCATCGTTGCAATCAAGGCTCGGAAGGCGCTTCATGAGGAGTTCGAGCCGCTCATCGAGACCGCGGCAACGCCGTTTTCCTTCCTTGAACAGCTGAACACGTCCGCCAGTAACTACCTGCGCATTCTACGCAATGATTTCGAGACAACTGCGGCTCGAAGAGCAGTGCGTTCGCTGCGTCGCGCCGCCTTCGAGGAGTGGATCCCACCGCTCCTTGCGTTCTTGAATGCGCCGGTCGAAGGCATGAAGGAAAGCGAATTCGTCGACCTGCTAGAACGCATCACATATCAGAACTGGATCCGTCGCCTGGCTTTCACCGCGCGCCTTACTGCATATTTTCAGCTGATCACTGCGGTTCGTGCCGGAAAAGGCGCCGATGATATCCGCGCCATTTTCCGTGCGAAAGCCAATGACGAAGAGTTCAAGGTGTTGCTCAATGGTGAAGTTTACGGCAAGCCCTTCGCACATGCCGTTTTGCTTCGCCTAGAAGAAGCCGACCAAGACGAGTCCGTCACCAAGGATTTCAGCGGCCAGATCACCATTGAGCATGTTCTGCCCCAGGCGCTCAAGGACGCGTACTGGCGTGAGCGCTTCAGCGACGACGAACACCGCCTTTGGCTGCACCGCCTAGGCAATCTCGCGCTGCTCGCCGGAATCAAGAACTACAAGGCGCAGTACTTCCCCTTTGACCGCAAGAAGAAAGTTTACGCCGAAAGGAACAACCGGGTTTCATTCGACACGACTAAACCGATCCTGGATGCCGAGCATTGGACGAAGGACATTCTTTCGTCCCGGCAGAACGAGCTGCTTGAACGCGCTCAGCGGATCTGGTCGCTTGCTGCATGGGAGGGTTCGTGACTCGCTATCGCAGCACTAGATTGCAGTGAAGTGGGCAGCCCTAACTCAGGGCTTGGATCCGTTCCGTAGCGGAGATGTTTTGTTCACCTTTGGATCGATACAATAGCTCGTCAAGCCGGCAAGCTGCCCTGAACACCGCACTGCGGAGATTGCGTTGCTGCGTCGTCTGACCGTTCGAAAGCCCATAGCACTTCGATAGAATCTGCCGAAACAAATCGAGATTCCCCTGACCCTCAGGAAGACCCTGCACCGCGAGAGCAAATTTGTGGGCGTCTGTGACGTCTGCAGGTTCATCGATTTCACCTTTGGCGAACGCCGCGACCAAATGCCTAGGCTTGCCTTGATTGACGTTAAAGGCTGTTCGCTTTCCGGTTAGGCGTGCAATAACACCATCACGGTGGCTGGGCTGGCTCGCCTCCTCTCTCTGCATAAGCTCAAGCGCGCCTTCAACAGTCAGACTAGCCAAATGAACATAGTACCAGATGGGCTGCCATTCCCGATTCGAGTGCGCCGAGTGAAGCAAGTATTGCCGCGGCTCCTTTACCACGACACTGGTGAGAAAATTTCGTATGGTCGCGTCAGGCGTTATGTTGTCTCTGACAACCTGGGCTCGCTCTGAAGTCGTCTCGACATCTCCGATCAGTCTCAGCGCCGGTGCACCATCCCTTTCCGAGAACTGTCCCTCTCGTATGAACTGAATTTTGGGCAACAGTTCCTCGCCGATCATGAAGCTGCCGACGCGGCCTTGCACCTTGCCGGTGTCCAGATCAAGCGTCGCCGCCGCTCCCATAGCTACCCGCGAGATGCGGTTAGAGAATTCGGAGATGGCGCGCTGTTCGCGATAAGTAATAATCTGCTGCAACTCGCCTGGTTTGATCGCCCGAGTTTCGCCGACGTATCGATAATAGATCGCGCCTTCCCTGAACTCGTTGTTGACGTTCTTGATTGCGATAACCGGTGGTAGATCATGTTTTTGGACATGCACGACACCCACCCGTCGCCCGTCAAACTCAAGACTGAACATCGTGAATACAGGAACGGGGTTCAACGAGCCTGCTAGGCTTCTATTCAAATCGGCTGGGTCGGTGAGCGCAAAGGTTTCGTCATTGAGGCCGACGACGTTCAAGCTGCCGTCTGGAAGCTCCTTGACACCGAAGAAAACAAAGCCGCCATTGTTGTTGGCGAGCCCTGCTATCGATCGCAGGGGATCTGCAAATCGATGCTCTGGCTTGAGGCAGAATGATTCCTTGCATTCGGTAGTTTCTGATTCATGCGTCTTCAAGAACCAGCCCGACCGGCCACGCATCTCGAATAGCGATCTAGCACGTTCCTCCGGGGTCGGCTCAGATGCTACGAAGGAATGAGTGACCATGGCCCCAATGGCCGCCGGCTTGAAAGTCGACAGAAATAGATTCAGGTCATTCTCCGAAGCCTGTGGAACTTCGGGGCCATAGCTCTTATCCCGGATCTGCGTGATACGGCCCGAGTTGACGGCGCGATCTTGCCGATTGAAGTAGAACTGTATGTCCTTGTTTTTCATTTCACGCGCCAACATCGCCTTGATCAAGCCTATCTCTCGATCAGTTATGCTGCGCTTTGCCATTTAAACCTCGAAGACCTTCTGAAACACGTCGCCGAACTGGTCAAAGCTTGTCGCCGCCGCCGAAACCTCGGCTGCTGTTTGAGCTTTTTCCGCGGCCATCTTGCCTGCGGCCCAAGCGCTATAGATCAGCCAATCGTCAGCGAGGAAAAACTCGCCTCCAAGCACTTCAGCCTTTTCTTCAACAAGCCTTTTCTTCATCGCATCTTCTCCTGCTATCGCCACTTCGGCGTTTGCATAGGGTGCGGCATCTGGCTGAGGATTTGGCTTAAAAACCTCCCAATTGAATGCGCCCTTCGGATAAGCACTCTGAATTTGGTCCCGTCGGGCATAAGGGCTTTTAGAGAAGCCAACCTTGATGATGTGCTTTTCTTCCAGCTCTTTCGCCGGCCGCCCCAGATAGGCCGCGATATCCCCCATCAGTTTGAGGATGTAGAGGTGTTTCGGACCATCGGTTTCGCCGACCCAGTAAGGGCTCGACGGCGGTCTTACTGCACGACTTGGGGCGAGTGCTGATTCCAGCGTCTGTATTGTCGGGTCAACTGGCGCCGATTGTCCGTAGACGGGTACTTCGTATACATCGAGTTCATAAAGAGCAGCCGCTTCTTCCTCGTGGATAGGTACGCCGTTCGCGCCGATCAGTTCCGCGTTCGTACTTCCATAGGCCTGCGGGAAAAGCTCGTCGACCGGCTTCCAGTCTTCAGGCACAATCCGCCAGGCGCGTGTGGCCTTTACCGCATAGAGCCATTTACCCTTCTGCGCCGGATCTAGCTCCTTTGCTGCCCAATGCTCACCAGAGATGAAACTCTTCGCATGCCCGGCTTCATGCGAGATCTCCAACACACCGACCACCTTGCCCCGCATGTTCTCAGGGCCCTTGTTCTTGGTCACGTAAATTGCGACCAGTCCGCCAGGCTGGGAGTTTCTCAAATATGCATTGCGCCGCCACTCGTCTGCGAAACCAATGCACCCCCAGCCCGCAGGATCGAAACCCCAGAACGACGTCAGCCAAACAGCACGATCATCTGGCAGCCTATCCTTTGTAGGAGCCAGCTCCGGAACCGCGTTCCAGTCAAAGGAGAAGACTTCCTGCTGTGCCGACTCGATATCAATGTCGCCGAGTGCGCTCCGAATATAGACCATCGCATCTTCTGCCGGATGACGATGCCCTTTCTTGACCACAATCGTCGTCAGTGGGGGGAGGCCCCGGTCCGCAAGATAGCGCAGGACGACTTCAAGATGCGGTCCCAAGCCACGTCCGGTTGGGTGTCCCCATCCTACCGCCTCACCGACCTGTTGATAGGTCACGCGCTGTTTTCGCGTAGCCTTCGTCGCAATCACATTGACAATCTCGAATTGGAAAGAATCCATGGTCAGGCGTTCCCGGGTCCCGTCACAAAGGCACCCGGCCAGCCGCCGTGCTTATCAATCTCGGTGTCGATCTTTGCCATCAGACGGCGGGTCTCTGTCAGGGCCACAACGATACGGCGATAGTGCAGAGTGTCCTCGCCGGTTAACACGCGACCGGGACTGGGGTTCTTGCCCCCCTTGCCTGCGCGGTCCTTCAACCACTTTTCGCAGACTTGATAGCCGCCAACGCGGAACTCCCATGTTTCCTTCGGCACGTCTTCGAACCATCGTGTAGCGCTGATCATCACTCGACCGTTGTTATAGTCGGGATAGCCCTTTTCCACCCGCGCCTCACCAGTGCCTGCGAAGCGGATGTCGGGCGAATCCAAGAGTGGTGCATCATCAGACCCTAGCAGGTGAAGGCTGATGAGCTGGCGACCGAAGCCCACTAGGGCCGAAAAGGTGGCTCGCGCCCTGGGTGTAGGGATGCGTGGGAAGTCGGATTTCAGGAATTCGGCATAACGGCTGCGATAGCCGGGGCTGTGTAAGACGGCATACATGTAGTCGAACAGGTCGCGGGGGCCGAAGGACTTTTGCAGATCGCCGCGGCCTTCCCAGGTGGCGTCGAGCAGGCCGCATTGTTCATCCTTCGTGCATTGCAAGTCTTGGCCCACGCTCTTCTGTTCACCGCGGGGGATGCCGTCTTCGTAACTCAGGCCGAGGTCCTTTCCTATAGTCTGAGCCCAGGCGCGGTCGATGTTGGGGCGGCGGTGTGGCTCTCCCGCCGAGGGCTTGAGCCAAAGCGGGAACAGATAGCCGCGCTCCTTTGTGCGATTGGACACATAACAGTCGTCTTGAATCGCGTCACATGCGAGCACGTGCTCCCAAGGGGTAGTAGCAAGTTGCCTGACAGTCGACAGAGCAATGTTTTTTGTGCCACTCATATGTCGCATCACACGGTCGCGCAGATGTACTGCTACTTGGTTGTTGTATACCGTCACTCGATGATCGAAGGGTCTATATGCCACCGATACAAGACTACGTTTCCAATCCACACGACTAAGAGTCCGTTTCGCGACGCTGTAGTTCCATTGGCTCTGCGTGCAGAGACGCAGCCGTCCTCTCGCAGTTTCTTCGTCAGGGGTTGCAATCAGCCATTCTACCTTCTCGATTTGCTCACTTTCGGTAAAGGAAATGGCGTACTCGTCGTGTGTTGTGACGATGCCGGGCGCTGGGTCGCCATTCTCACCCATTACTCGCGGCAGACCTTCGAACTCTTGCCATTCCAGCTTGAGGTCCGAGTCGATCGTCTCAAAGAAGCACTCGGGAAGAACGATAGGGCATTTTTGTTGCCCAGAAATCCGCGCGGAAGGGTTGACCAAAAAATCGAGTTTCTCTGTCTCTGAGCCGAACAAATCGTCGCGCCAGAGTTGGCTTGAGGATTCGAAACTTGGAAGCTTGATCGCTTCCGTGATCGCGACCCCCTGAGCGACGCCTTCGAAGACGCCCTCGTCGGCCGTGCCGTCGGGCGCTTTCACTTTTTTCTTGACGTTCCCGTGGAGATCTAAAACGCGGATTTGCCCAAAACTCTCCTTCAGTTTCGTACGCATCCCTTTGAAGGTCGGGTTATCCAAGAAGGAGTGGCTTGTGATATAGCCGAGTACTCCGTATCCGGTTCGATCGAGCTTGTATTGAGCCAGTCGAATGAACTTAACGTAATCATCCTGCAGCCATTTACCCTGTCCAGGCTTCAGAAGCTCCGGCCAGTCCTTCTTGTAGTCGTGCACAAGGCTAACCATCTCAAGTATGTTGTTGTTCTTCGAATGCCCTGCGTAGGGCGGGTTACCGAGGACTACGGTGAAGGGCGTTTTTGCTTTCGCTTCATTTGATGCCTGCGCTTCGTGCGCCAGAGCCTCGGACATGAAGATGAACTCCATATCCAAATCGCGCGCCGGTTCCAGAGCGTTGGTTAAGTAGATACGGGCGCGCTCTGCCGATCCGAAGGTGTAACCTGTCTCCGCCAGTTTCAACCCGATCTTCATATGCGCGATGGTATACGGCGCCATCATCAGCTCGAAGGCCGTTAGCCGCGGCAATAGATGCCTGGGCACATAAGCGTCCCAGGCGGACTTTATCTCAGCCGCCGACTTGCGCTGCTCCTTCCAATGCTCTTCCATCCGCTTGTGGATCAGGTCGATTACCTCTACCAGAAAGGTACCGGTGCCGGTGGCCGGATCAAGAATCTGGACGAAGGGAGTTTCAGGCTTCACATGCGCGGGGATTATGACGCGTTCGTTCCGCGCCGCGAGTTCCGCCCAAGTACTGGTATCGGCGAGACCTAGGGGGAGCCCGAACTCAGTCCGCAGGATTTCGTCGACCCCCCGGACAATGAAATTCACCACAGGCCGCGGGGTGTAGAAGACGCCGCGCTGCATGCGCTTCTCCGGGTCGTATTCCTTCAGGAATAGTTCGTAGAAGTGAATGACCGGATCTTCTTTTGGATTGCGATCGCCAAAGTCGCGAAGAACTGCTTCCATGTTGGCCGTGTTCAACATGTCAACGACATCGCGGACACCGAGCTCATCGAAGTCCAGGCTCTGCCGCTTGTCATGACCACCGATCGCGAGAAAGTTCGCAAAGAGTTCCTTTAGGAATGGGTTGGTCTTAGGCACCATATCGGCGAGATTGTCAGCGACGATCCCTGTGGGACGGGAAATGCGTGCTGCCAACATGCCGTAGGCGATCGTCTGCGCAAACATGTCGGCAAAGCCGTCTTCGTCCAGGTCATGAATGAGATTCTTGCGAAAGGCTTCGAGCATGGTCCGCATCGGGCCGCGGTCTGTTTCTGCTGCGAGCAGCTCGTTGGCGCGCGCTCTGATCTCCGTGGCCAATACGGCCAACCGTAGAGCGAGTTCCTTGGATGT
The DNA here is from genome assembly GCF_002007205.1 of Ensifer adhaerens. Lineage (GTDB taxonomy): Bacteria > Pseudomonadota > Alphaproteobacteria > Rhizobiales > Rhizobiaceae > Ensifer > Ensifer adhaerens_D. Next base: position 162,366 of record NZ_LAZS01000014.1, on the reverse strand, counting down.
TCGAATGGTCTCGTTGAGGCGAAGCTCGAACGCAGAAGCCCAGTCCTCGCGCCATTTCTTTTGGTCCCTAGGGTCATCCGGCCAGCGAAGCTTTTCGGTAAGGGTACGTCCGACATAGTCATTGTGAAGCTGGGTGTCCTTCGCGTTCCACCCCAACACCCGCATGACAGGTAGGTCCCGTGACTGTGCTCCATCAGAGAAGTGCACAAAGGCGAGCTCACGGTGGCCCGATCTCCCAAAATTGGCGGCAAAAATGAGATCGTTTTTGTCCCAGGCCTGCCGATCCGATGCCTGGGCACCAGCCCGCTTCTTGACGATCAAATTCTTTAGGATGCGACGGAGAACAGTAACGGAAAGAACTTTGTCCTCGAATGATATGAAGAAGATACCCCACGGCTGGCTGGTCGCCAGCGGCCGCAACTGATGAATCTCTCGGATCTTCGCGATCTCCTCAGGCTTAAGGCCAAGCTCATTGGCCTCATACTCGTAGACCACATCCTCAAAGCCATAGTCTTCCTCGATAGGCCATTCGAGGTGATCCCGAAGCAGATCGACCAGCTTCGGAAAGCTGTTGATCCTTGAAAGTTCAGCCGCTGATATGCCCGCCATTGTCGCCCCTTAGTTCAGTTCCATCCACGCCTTCAGAACAGGCCCGACGCCGAGAGGTGCCTGAACCTTGCGCAAGAAAGTCTTGGTTATGTGCTTCTCTACTGCTGATCGAATATCGGAGAGCTGCAAGCGTTCGATCTCGACCCGGCGCGGGGTCGACGGATCGGAGCGGATCGATTCTGCCATCAGAGGCGCGTCCTCGAAGACCTTGCCGCTGGAGACATCGTAAAGATACCACTGCACGTCACCGGCCTCGGCTGTCCAAACATCGTCGCCCGACCGCTCACTCGCCGCCTTGTCATGTGCCGGACGTGCATAACAAAAGAAGACTGCGCGCGTGCCGGGCTTGATGTTCTGCTTCCCGCTGAAGACCGCATTGGGGAAACTGTTTAGCATTTCCTCAAGGGCAGGATGCTCCTTGATCAGGTCCTGCCACTCCAGGTGAAGCTGCTCATCTGGGCTTTGCTGGCCCTCATACTGTTCGTTAAAGTTCCGAAGATCTTCGTAATCGTCATCTTCACGGAGTAGCTTTCTGCCCTCGATGCCAAGCGTTTTCGATATACGAAGCGTCTTGTGTGCTACCTTGCCATAAAGGCGTAGCAACTCGTCCAGATCTTCGGGAGGCAGGAAGTTCCAGTAGGCGACAGTTCCGCGCAGTCCCTGCTGGTCCGGATGGTCCTTCAGTATCCGGGCTTCTACTTCGGGGTTCATTCGACGATCTACACGACCAATGCGCTGCATCAACCTGACGGGATTCCAGTGGAGGTCATAATTGATCAGCCGGGTCGCGTCTTGAAGGTTAAGGCCTTCTGACAAGACATCAGTTGAGATTAGAACTCTGATCTCCCGGTCGCCTTGTTCCTTGCTGCTGCTGTCGTTGTAGTAGGGGGCAAAGCGTTGAATGACCTTCGTTCGGTCGCCCTTTGTGCCGCTGTCGATCTGTTCAACACCATCGATCCCGCCTTCCTTGAGGTGGGCTGCGAGATATCTCGCCGTGTCTCCAAACTCACTGAAGATGAGTACCTTGTGCTTCGAAAGCACGGGATCCTTAGTCAAAAGCTGGATCAGTTTCTTGAGTTTCAGATCTTGGCTCGGTTTGAATTTTTCAAGCTCGTAGAGGAAGTCCGCAAGCTGCTCCAGGTCGGCGAGGCTGTCGGTGATAATTTCCTCGACCTTAAACTCACGCCGGTCCAGCTTGTCCTTTTCGATGTCCTCGATAAGTTCAGCCGGGATCAGGTCCTCATCTACATCAGCATCGAAGAGGTCCCGGTCCGGCTTGTAACCGAGCAGCTTCGCGTGTTTGCGTTTCCATCGATCAAGTTGCGCTTTTTCGTGATCGGTTTCGCAATGAACCTCCAGCCAGGCAAGAAGCTTTTGCAAGAGTCTCCAGCAAGACTGCTTGAAAGCCTCCGCAGAGCTTTCGAAACGCTTCAGGAAGCTAGTCCTGATCAGAGCAACCACTTGCTTAAGGCGTCCGCGCTCCAAGGCCGTTGCAACGTCCTCGGTATCACCTTTGTAATAAGCATAAGGGTTGTAAATCCCGAGTACGAACAATGGCTCGCGTTTGTGGAACGCGTTTGCGACCATCTCCAGTAGTTTTCCGTAGGTTTGCCGCACAGAATACTCGGCCACCGTGGGCTTGCGCGGTTCCGGGAACATGACATCACCGTCCCCCTCACGCTTCATGCTCTCCTTTACGTAGCTACGACTACGTTGGACGACCAAGGCGTCAATTAGTGGATCCGCATAAAGGCGCGTAGAAACTTCGGCCCCGATCAACTCCACACGCTCGTCATCGCTCTTGCCGTAGATCTCACCTTCGATCTGTTTCTCAAGCTGCCGGATGTAGCCAGGCAGTGAGTGGATACCGAGAGTTCCTCCGCCGAAATAATCCGCGCGATGTCGAGAGAAGAGTTCGACCATATGTTGGAAGTCGGTCAAACGGTTGTTGATCGGTGTCGCGGTTAGCAGAAAAACCTGCTTTCCTTCAGCGATGTCATAAAGGCGCCAATAGCGCGATTTGCGCTCTTCGACATCCAAACCACGGATACCAGTATTCCGGAAATGATGCGCCTCGTCGACAATGATGACGTCTGCTTGTTTAGCGATCTGGTCGAGTTCTTCCCGCATCGCGGAACGCATCAGGTCGGTGTGGCTGTATATGCGCAGATTGGCGAAACCTTTGAAAAGATGGGGGAGCCGTTTTTTTAGTTCGCGCTCCCAAACCGCCTCTTTGGCTGCTTTCGGAACGAAGAGGGCAACATTTTTGCCCTCGTGCACTACGAAACGCTCGATCAGCATCAAGCCCACGAACGTCTTACCCAAACCGACGCCGTCGCAAAGAAAGGCACCCCCGTATTTCTCCGCCCGCTTGAGCAGACCCCCATATCCATCTCGTTGGTACTTGGCCAAGATCGGAAAAATACGAGAGTTCCGCTTCTCCCACTCACCGGCCGTTTCCTCATGGCCCAGGAAATACTGCTGAAGAGATCGCGCATAGACTTCGAAGGGCTGATAGTCGCGGGTATGCTTCTCAACTACGTTGAGCAGTTCGGGCGTCACATCTTCAGCTTCATCCCAGTGCTCTTCAAACCATTCCTGGAGCACGGCTACCGGAGTACCTGTTACCTGAACGTTGAGCTCAATGTTCTGAGTTAAACCTGGAAGCGTGAAATTCGAGGAGCCGACGAGGGCAGACGAGCCTACTACGTCAAGATGGGCGTGAGTAATGTAAGCTTTGGCATGAAACTTGTCCTTGCGGTAGACGCGACACTCAATCTGCTTGGCGCTGATTGCGTCTGCAACGGCATCTACCCCCTTGAGAAAATGGTTCTTGCTCTTTTCTCGGTCAAGGCTCTCGTCTAGCCTCGCACTAATCTCAGCGAGCCCCCTTTCGAAAGCCTTCTTGGTCCGGCGAGACACCTCGTCGCCCATGAGCACGCGTATCTTTTCAACCTTGGCCCATTCACCTTCAAGCGCGAGAAGCGATCCGATTTCAAAGTAGCCCGTGGCGATATCGAATCTTTTGGAGAGCGCACACCAATCTCTCAGGTAGCGAACCACCTTCCAATCATCGGTACTATTGTCAACGATAAAGAGTTCACTTCCGACCTTATGGCTTGAGCGTTTAGGCATTGACCCATTCCAACAACTTTAGCGATTAAGTGATACAGGTTCGTCCGGCCGAAGATAGCCAAAAATGGAGGAATGAACATCTTTGTGACCAGCGCACCGCTGCGCGCTGAAACTGGTCTCCAGCTCATAGCCGACAAAATGATCTTGTCGTAGGACCTCGCGGCTAGACAATATAAAGCAAGCAGCTTGTTGTGTTTTGATCCCAGGCGCGGACCGTCAATGTTACTGCCTTCACTCAGCCCGTAAGGTCAGGTAGCGACCGCCACAGCCTTCGCCAATACGCGATACACCTGCATTCGCGAACATCCCGCCTGTTTTGCGATAGCTGATGCCCCCAAGCCCTCTCCATGTAGCTTGCGAATGAGATTGTGGTCCAAACGTGGACTACCCCCCTTATACGTACGTGCGGCCTTCGCGCGAGCAATACCCTCGCGCTGACGTTCCTTGATGAACCTCCGCTCCATCTGTGCGACCATCCCTAGCACAGTCAACACCACGTGGCCGATTTCTCCGCGGGTAGAAACGTGAGGGTCAAGCACGGTCACGAACGCGCCTCGTTGTTGGCACTCATAAACGATGTTCAGGACATCGCGGGTGTCACGCCCGAGCCGGTCCAGCCGCGTAACAACCAGCTCGTCGCCTTGCCGAAGGAATTCGATCACCGTCGCAAGTTCAGTGCGACCTTCGCGCGTTCCCCCAGACAACTTCTCCGATCGAACGATTTCGCAGCCCTCCGATCGAAGCCGATCGAGCTGAACCTGCAAATCCTGGTCGGTGGTACTAACACGTGCGTAACCAATGCGGGCCATGTGTAACCTCAAGGTTTAGGCCAAAGGCTACATTGTCACAAATAGGCGGCGTCAACCCAGATGTTACGATTGCGATGTCACATCGCGATCTGTCACGTCGGGGTATACCCTATGGTTACTTCCGCGTAATCCAGTTCAACGATTCAAATCGACGGCTTGAATCGACCTGTTGCCGCCGACTAGGCGCGCACAAAAGAGGACATCTGGACGCAACGGCCGGCCAATCTAGGCCCAGCAGGGGGCCGAAGTGAACCCGTTACTCCTCGCGCCTAACGTCCTCTTAGAGGAGTGCTACGTCTTTCCAATCCGCCAAACTCGCGCTGGGCTGGCAACTAATCGTGAGGTGCAGGCGAAGGTCTAATGGTGTCATTGCGTTCTTGGACGGCGAATTCGTCCCACGAGTCAGGACGGTTGTACCTATCGCCAGACGCCAGATACCGGCCGGGTTGATGTTATTAGTATTGGTGCCTTCGGCCATCTCAACCGATTCATCGGTGGTTATACTGGTAAGCAGCACCGGCACACGGGCTATGGACCCTCCCAGTACTGAGAAGGGGTCAGGAATTTCAGGAGGAAAGAGAATTGCATTGTATCTCAGAGCCCTCCCAGCAGGCTTATCATCATCTGCCCGCACTACACTGATGCCCACGCTACGTAGCCGTAGCTTCTTTATCTGCGGCGGAAAGAAATTCGTAAGATCTATTTCTAGGTTTGTAGTTGAATTACTAGCGAAGGCCGACTTGTAGGCCGCATCGGTGACGGTCGTTACAAACTGCTTGGCATTAGACTCGCTAAGCCTGCGACCGATTACAGGAACGATATATCGGACGTCGATATCCCGGTCAGTAAACGTTTCCAAATTCCTTACCGATCGCCTGCACCAGTCAACAAGCTCGTCCAAATAGTCTTCATTTACAGAGCCGTCCGGACTATGAGGCGCCGGAAGCGAATCCTCAGTACCGAACAGATACTTGAGTCCTGCATTGACCGCCTTTGACTTGAGAAAAGCTTCCGTAACGTCGTCAATAAGAAACTCTCTTACACGCCGTGCTCGGTCTCCATAGTTAAGAGAGTGTCCGGTTGTTGCGGATTTTGCCTCTATAGAATCCTCGTGCGCGGCGAGGTTTTGCCACTTCTGACTGATCAGCTGAAGACGGCTTTCCTCCAAGCCGCGCCTAGCTTGAAGTGTTCCCTTCATGCCTGAGTAAGCTTCCGCGAAGCCCTTTCCTAGCGCACTGACGTCTGAACGAAAGGCAGTTTCGGCGGAAATGTACCCGTTGTTTTCAGCTTCAAACACGCCTTGGGTTTCCCCCTGACTTTCTATAGCTTCTAAGATAGGTCGCTGCAGTCGAAACAATTTAAGCTCCGCCGCGCGGGCGACCGCTCGCGCATCCAGATCCAAATATTCTCGCCTATATGCTAAGCATCTTTCCAAAACTCTGCTGCAATCTCTAAGAAGAAATTCCACCTGAACATAATCATGACGGGGAATTTCATTGGATATCTCGGAAATTTTACTTGATATATGAAATCCAATTGTATGCTCGAATTCTTCGAGCGTCTTCGGAAATTCCTTCATCAAGGAGGGCTTGAGAAACAGTGTTGCAAGTGCCATAGCCGCTATCCTCTAAGCGTGGTATGTCTCACCCGTGTCTCCGGGGGGCTCGTCCGGGCCTCGCGGTTCAGTGTCATAATCATGTTCGAAGCTAGGACCGTCCAAGATAGCCGGTGGAGTCAGCCCGCGGTCGTAATAGGATCGGCCGATTTCGTCCCTCAGCTCTTCCCTTGTTTTGCGTTCTTTCTCGAACGAGTCTCGAAGGAAATCGCGTGCATAGGGTAGGGGAATGTCAGAGTCATTAGCTAATATGGCTAAGACAAGCTGGTTTAGGGCGTCCGTATAGGCGCCTAGCCTTGCAGCAATTTCCTGACCATGTTTCGCATCAATAGGCACTAGGAAGAAAGCGGCTGTTAGAGCGACTGCGTCAACCATTCGCATCGCGTCCTGAGCAGCTTGCCTGTCCCTCTCATTCATAGAAAAGCCAACTACAAATTCCGGAATGACTTTAGAGAGGTCCAAGGCGCTGGAGGTTGAGCCTATTCCCGACATGTCGATGTAGAATCGATTGTGGATAGCATCCACTAGCTGTCCTTGGAGGACATCTGAAAAATACGACGGAGTGCCGGGAATGTCGGCATTCCGACCTGTTCTATCGCCAGGACGGCTGAGTCCAGAAGGGACGTCGTGTGTCGTGACTGACCGAACGACTGAAGGCAATGGGACCCCCTATGATAGTCCATGAAATTCACAGACCTTGTAAGGCACGCTGGAGAAATCGATGCCGTCAAACGGCTCGTGCTCCGCAATTGCGCGAAACGCCCTGCCGGCTACTCCTTCTGCATCCCAATAGAACAGCTTTCGCAACTTTCCGTGGAAGACAAAGGATGCAAAGTCTGGAGCAAATCCGATGCCTGCGACCTCAATAGTCTTGACCCGATCTAGACTAACAGCAACCCGTGCCGCGATCCGACTACAGTGCTTTGATAAGGAAACAACCGAGATGCAATGATTGTTGCAGCGAGCCAGCTCGGAATACAAAAAATTGAACTGCCCAACAGGACTTTCCTCAAATGGCAGGCTCATCCGCTGAATTGAAGAGTAGTTGCCATCAAGCTGATATGAAACAGTGTGTAGATCATGCAAAGCAATTATATGACGTGGATAGGAACAATCCTGCCATTCTCGAATTACGGGCGCCAATTGCTCAGCGACAATAATATTGTCAATGTCACCGCCGATCCGCAGGCGAGGTAGATCGAGAGAACAAAAGCAAGGTGGGTCTTGCTCTGCCAAAACCACTGGCCGTCGGTTAGGTCCAGCTACGATTTTGATGTATTCCTTAAGGTCATGAGGTTCAATCGAGGACGGGATGTAAGTCACGGAAAGTGACCCGCCAAGGCGAGCACTCAAAGCTTTCAATTCGCGGACTACGTGCTGATGAAAGATAGATGGCTCGGGCTCACATAGGAGCGAAATCGGATTCTCTTCTTGCATGCTTTGGGCAAGCGGGATCGGCAAGAACATCCCCGCAAGCGAAGTCTCGAGAAATGTGCGTCGGGTAATCACGCGCTGTATACCCCCCACTACCGTTATCTTAGTCCCAGCAACCGGAAGATGCCAGATGCATCTTCGGACTAGCCACGCACGGCGGCTTCGCAAAGGTTATTTGACCTAGGTTTGTGCTGTGATTCAGTAGCTGTCCACCGCTTGCGACGATTCGGCCAGCGGAGATTGTCGCCTCTGCTTTCGCCGTAACCTCGCTTCAATCTGAGCTTTTCAAACTTCCCAATCGGCCAAAGAACATGGTTGCCTAAACTCGCTCATCGCGATCGTCGGAGATGGCAGAAAGCGAGGAAGCATTGCTGCGAGATGGAGCCCGTTCGCCCCACTTAAACTCATCTTCGAGAGCACATACGTACGTCGTTGTTAGCCCAGCAATCGCCGCTCCTACTGAGCTTTCCGAGCTCCGCGTGAGCGTGAACGGAATTCGCGGTCTCGTTCCAGTAACCGATGGCGTTGTCGGCGTCTTCCAACATCAGGATGGCGAAGTAGCCGTTCGCGCTCATCTGAAAAGCGGGCCCACTTGTACCGTAGGGTTCCCATGTGCACGCTCCGTCAATAACCTTCTCGCCCTTGACCTCAAGCAGGCACAATCTGTCGCGTTTGCTGGCCGGTTGCGGGTCGGTTTGTAGGCCCGCAGCGTCGGAAGCGGGCTTTGGCTTGCTGACACACTCGGCAAGAGACAAGAGCGCCTGCTGCGCCCCCTGTAGTGGGACGAGGAGGCGTTTTTCACCCAGCTTGGCGATCCTCAATTCATTGCCGACAGCAACATCAGCGACAAGCGCCTCCGACACCTCTTCGAAGCTGTGCCAGCCAAAATAGGCGTCCTCAACTCCATCGAGAACATGAGGTGCCTTGTTGTCGACCGTCCACGTCGTGGTTGTTTGACCACTAACCATCAACGTCTCCACCGGGACGAGCCATGAAGCCGACCTTTGCGTCACCGGCCTCCGTTTCGGCGAAACAGATATTCGATTCCTCTTCCTCCACACTCTCGAAGCGCCATTCCGTCCACGCTTGCACCGGAGGAGAAGCTGATGCCGCCGAGTCTTCGTCGAAGGTGGCTGTCGACGGCGTCGTATCCGAGGCGTCTGATTGATCGAATGGCGATGTCTTACGTTCGAGCTTCCCACCACTGCGTGAATAATAGTCTGACGCTTTGCTTCGAAGGCTGGCGATGCATTTGTCGAGCGCAGACTTAACTTCATAGGTTTCCAGCTGGCTCATCGGCGGGATAAACCACTCGGGTTCGCTGCCAGCAAATTTGACGCGCATGCTAATCCCTGCACGACGTGAGTCGAGCATGTAGCCCAACGCGACATTGAGGGCGAAATTGTTCTTCTCGCCGATAACTTTCGGATCGATCGAGCCGGTCAGATAGTTGACGCTGCCCGCAGTCAGTTCAAACCCTAGAGTGCCTCCGACGGTCACGAGATCGACCGTAGTTTTCTTGCCGACCGGCAGTTCCCAATTCTCCGAATAGACCTGAAGCCAAGGCTCGATGTAATCGTGACTGAATGTCGCCGCACGTTCTTGTCCTTTATATGGGCGGCCACCCTCTCCGCCATAATCTATCTCACCACCACACAATATGCGAAGCAGCCCGATTTGGGGCGACTCATGGAAGATTCCTGCGTTCGTCTTTCTTAACGAACGCTCCATCAGCTCGGCTTCCGGCGTCCCGCATACGAATCGCCAACAGCCTCGATCTCTGTTTTTGGCTTCGGGCGCGTGTCCGCAAGCACCAATGGATCAATATCAGTCCGTTGCCCGCGGTTCGTGCGCCGCGTCAATAGATGACCTCGCTCCATCTGGCGGGCTTCGCGATGTCGCGGCGTTGCCGCCATCGATTGCTGCTCGCCGAACGATACACATCGACGCCCTTGCGCCCCCGGGCAAGGGCGTCGGCGGCCGGGCTGACGGCACGTTCCGTGTTTCCGCGGCGAAACGCAGCTGCGCTAGGTGACATTCAGCGCCGCGGAAATTTCCGACAAGGTGGCTTTCTCCGCGTCGCTGACGGCGACGCCGCCGAAGCCCAGGAACCCGCCTTCCTTGGCAGCTTCCGCCACCTTCTGGCTGATCTGGTAGAGCCATGCGCTGAAGGCCGCGACATCACCCGGCGCCTTGGTCTCGACGAGTGTCCGGGCCTGTTTCAGCGTTTCGATGCACCTCGCCTTCATGTCCTCCGGCTTGGCACCTTTCAGTTTCGTCTGCAGGCCGTCGCGGGCGGCGGTCCGGCCTTCCGAGGTTTCGAAGTCGGCGACCAGCGCCTTGACCAGCGGATTTGCTGCGGCATCGGTCTTTGCCTGCAGAAGGGCGCTGCTATTGGCGATACCTTCCTTCATCATGCCCCAGAGGCCGCTCGGTTCCGCCGCGGTGACGGCAATGCCGGCCATCATCACGCTCTCCAGGAGCAGCGTCCATTCGTCAGCGGTAAATGTCGATTTGTCAGCCATGGCCGTCTTCCTTCGTTCGATTTCGTGTCATGACAATTGCCACCGGCAGCCACCTCGTGGCGGATCCCGGTGTCGCGCAACATCAGGCAGTGAACGCCGCCAGTTTGGTCTTCAGCGTGTCGATGGTGGGCTTCAGGATCTCCGAAACGCCGGGAATGGCCAGAACCTTGTCGAACAGTCCGTTGAGCGTCGGCATCAGCGGGGTCACCAACGCCGCAAGCGCGGCCTTTTGCTCGGCCGACATCTGCCCGATGGCGCCGCTGACCTTGTCGAGCCCGCTCGAAACTTCCTCCAGCTTCGGCAGGGCTGCAGTGGCCGATGCTGCGTCCGTAACACCGGTCAGCGTCGTCTGCAGGCTGGCCACGCCGTCCTTGACCTGCTGGCCGACGTCGATCCCGCCGACGGTCAAGCTCTGCCCTGCCGTGCCAGCCTGTGGCGCGACTTCTCCGCTCGGCCTGCCGAACAGATAGAAGAGCACGGCTGCAAGCGCGAGCACGGCGATCACCCAGTAGAGCCAGCTGCGCGACCCGGAGGGTGTCGCCGCCTCTGTTGCGCGCTGACCGGCTCCACCGACGGAAGAAGCCGCGGTCGCGGCGCTGCGGGCGGTTTGGCTTGCCGAGGCCGCGGCAGACTGCGCCGAAGCGCCGAGCCCGCTGAGCAAGCCCGTTCCGCCAAGCAGTTCTCTTGCGCCGGAGGGAAGGGCGGCCGCGATGTTGTCCTTCTGGCTCGCGAGCAGTCCGGCGATGCCATTGGCGCTGAGATCGCCGCCGCTCTGTCGGGCAAGGCCACCCAACACAAGGGGGGCAAGCGTCGCCAGCAACGAACCGCTCGCCCGCTGGTCCATGCCGGAGACCACGCCGATGGCGTTCGCAAGCGCACTGCCGTCCGTCGCCCCGAAGATTGACGAAATGATCTGTGACCCGTTCTGGGCAAGCGTTGCCTGATCGCCTCCCTGAAGCATCCCGATGAGACTGTCGAGCGATCCGCCCTGTTGACTGGCGGTGTCGGCGATCTTCTGCGCGCCGCCCGGTTGCGCCGCGACACCCGCCAGTCCCGCCAGCACCGCGGGAATGGCAGCGCTGACGGCGCCCTGCACCTTGTTGCTGTCGAGCCCGAGCGCCGAAGCGATGCGTGCGATCATGTCAGGAGTAAGCATCTGCGCGATATACGAAACAAGATTGCTGGCCATTGGCTGTTCCTCCACGTTGATGTCGCCGGACTTCGACAGCGCTCATGGAGCGGTCGTCCGACGGAGCGGCAATTGGCTGCAAGCAATTCGCGTTTATCTGATTGTCGGCCGCGAGGCGGGTTCCCCTGGAACCTTTGGCCCGAAAACATTAGCACTTGTGGATGTAAATGGCCAGTTCTCGGCAACTTGAGGAAACGGCGGAACGCGGCGCATTGAACACGCGCCATCCGTGACCTGGCACCCGAGGCAGGAAGGAAGCGGGCGTACCGTCTGCCCGTGTGAGCCGGTTCGCCGGCCGCGACGACAGCGCAGGACGCTTGCCGTCACCCGCGGGCCGGGCCGACCCGGCGTCTGCGTTTATGGTCGAATCCCCGGCCCCGAGGCCAGGGATCCTGTTTGTCTCGTGTTACTTCGGCGGTTTCTCTGCTGGCGCCGGTGCTGCCGTCCGGCGGGTTCAATCCGCGGCGTTGTTGCGGAGCCAGGTTTCCAGCGCGGCAATCACCGAAAGCCGCAGGCTTGCGCCCTTGGACAGGGCGCGGGTCAGGGACAGGTCGTCGCCGGCAAAACCCATCTCGGCCATGATGTCGTTCGCCCGCATCCGGCGGCGGTTCATGATGGCGCGGATTTCGGCGATCGTTTCGGGAAGCAGGTAGCGGCCGCTGGCAATCGCATGCGCCTGGGGTGTTGCCAACGGTGGATCGATTCGAGCTTGTGGGGCGGCCCCATCCTCGGGGCCATTGCTGCTCAGCCACTTGAGGAAAGTCTCACGCTCGGTGGGGCTTGCCTTGGCCCAGGAATTCTTGAGCTTGTCGAGGCGGGTGCGTTCTTCCTTGAGCCCAGCCGCGACAAGCGCCTTGCGCAGCGACGCGACGCGGCCGGCCATGAGATCGGCATGGATATCGGGGAATTCGAGCTTGAGGCGCTGCAGGTCAGCGGTTTCGTCGCGCTTGGTTTTCTTCGACATGCTCGTTCCCGCGTCGTTCGTCCTGGCCGTTTCGACGAAAGCGTGCTCGTGGGCCGAGGTGATCTCGCCCATTCTCTGCCGCGTTCCGCGTTTTTGCGCGACATGCTCTAGCGTGGTCGCGGGCCTGGTGCGAGCGAAATAGGGCGCTATCCTCTATCCTTTGCAGGCCGATCTGTTTACGGAGCGATGGAGAACAACGCGACGCTGGTTGCAAAGTGCCCTCCTCGGCATCATGCATCCAGCTTTACGCAAGTCCCTTCGCCTATCGTCACCTCAATGGCCGGGATGTGACACGGCGAATGAAGGACAATGATATGTCGAACGATATCGAGCATTACCGCGACCCATCCGACAGGATGGTTGCCATCTATCTCGCGAACAACGACGGCGACGAACTGACCGACGTTCTGGTCGCCGCGCTTGAGGATGCTTTCCGCATCCTGAGCGATGAGATCTCCGGCGAAACGATGCATTGAGCGGAGCGCGTCTCCTCTCATTCGATGACCATCAGTTGCCGCTCAATTCTCCTGCAGCAGCGCCTCGGCCGACAGGGCTGACGCCAGTACGGTGGCATCGGTTCCGTTTCGCCCGACCAGCATCAATCCAGCCGGCCGCACGAGGCCCGGCATCGGCAGGGTAATGGCGTTCAGGTCGAACTGGTTGGCGACCTGGCAGTTGCGCAGCAGCAGACCCTCCACGCGGTCGTATTCCGCCGCGTCGGTATCGACGCTCGCAATCGGCACGGCGGCAATCGGCGTCGTCGGCAGTGCGATGAGATCGTAGGGCGAGAGCCGCTCGTCCATGGCGGCGGCGAGCGCGCGCCGGGTTTGCAGCAAGGCCGAGACAGCCGCGTCGGGCACCAAAAGGCGGCGGCGAAGCGAGAGCTTGACCCTGTCGTCGACGGGGGCCGCCTCATCGCTCAGCCAGTCGGCGTGGATCCGGCTTGCTTCCAGGCCGGCGATCGAGCCGATCCGCGTCGCTTCGCCGAGTTTGCCGATCAAGTCATCTATGGTGCAGTCGACGATCTTGGCACCCGCTTTGGCCAGTCGGTCGAGGCTTGCCGCAAAGGCGTCGGCGACCTCGGGGGAGAGGTCTTCAAACAGCTTGCCGCGGGGAATACCGATACGAAGGCCTGCGATCGGGCGGGCGACGGGCGGTCTTGGCTGCTCGCCGGCCATCACGGCGTCAGCTGCCGCACAATCGGCAACGGTCCGGGCGAGCGGCCCGAGCGAATCGAGAACAGGCGATAGCGGAAAGGCGCCATCGAGCGGGATGCGGCTCGCCGTCGGCTTGAAGCCGACGATGCCGTTCAGCGCCGCGGGGATGCGGATGGAGCCGCCGGTATCCGAACCGATGGCGATGTCGCAGGTGCCTTCTGCCGCCGAAACGCCGGCGCCCGAGGACGAGCCGCCGGGGATCAGGGTTTCGTCGGTGGCATTGCCGGGTACGGGATAGTGCGGGTTGAGGCCGACCGCTGTGAAGGCGAACTCGGTCATATGCGTCTTGCCGATAATCACGGCGCCTGCAGCACGCAACCGCTCAACGACGTGCGCGTCTTTTTGGGCTGGGGCCGCATCGCGGCGGATGATGGAGCCGGCAAGCGTCGGTTCTCCGGCGACATCCAAGAGGTCCTTGATCGAAACGATCTTGCCGTCGAGCGGCCCAAGGCCGTCCCCCGCCTGGCGGCGGCGGTCGGAAGCGTCCGCTTCGTTGCGAGCCCTTTCCGCATAGACGCGCATGAAGGCTCTTTCTTCGTGCCGGCGATCGTTGAGCCGGCTCAGGATCTGTTCCAGGCGATCGCGGGCGGGGCTGTTGGCGGAGTGAGACACGGATGATGACCTGTCGAATTGGGAGCCGCCATCGGCGGCAGGAGGCGGGGTCGTTGCCCGGATTCACCGAGGCCAACACGCATCGCCTTTGATAGCAGCATTGGCGGCGATTGCCATCGCTCCATCGTCGTCGGGCTGGCCCCGACCTTCATCGAACTGTCGCCAAACCGTTCAAATAGTTTCATGGCCCTGTTACGTCGCTGACACCCGGATGACCAAAGGTCCGGCACGCGCGGTCGCGCTGCCGATTCGGAGGTCTGTTTGGCCGATATCTTCAAGACGCTTTCAAGGCGTTCTTTCCTCTTTTCCGCCGGTGCCGCGGGCTTCGTGGCCTCATCCGGTCTTGCGACACCCTTTTATGCAAGGGGCTACGGTCGGCCGGAATTCATTCATGGCGTTCAGTCCGGCGATGTCGATACGTCCTCCGGCATGATCTGGACGCGGGTGGATCGTCCGTCGAGGGTGTCGGTCGAGTATTCGACCACCGAGAGTTTCTCCAATCCTCTTCGTCTTGCCGATCTGACGGCGACGCCGCAGACGGATTGTGCGGTCAAGTGTTCACTCGACGGTCTGCTGCCCGACCAGGATATCTTCTACCGCTTCACCGCCACGGATCTCTACGACGTCAACCGCGTCTCGGAGCCGGTCACCGGCCGGTTTCGCACCGCCCCCTTACGCAAGCGCTCGATCCGCTTCGTCTGGTCCGGCGACACGGCCGGACAGGGCTGGGGCATCGATGATGTCGGCATGAAGACCTATTCGACGATGCGGCAGCACGAGCCGGACTTCTTCATTCATTCCGGTGACACGATCTATGCCGACAACCCGATCCCCGACGAAATCAAGCTGCGCGATGGCGGCGTCTGGAAGAACCGGGTGGTGACGCATGAGAAGCGCGACGTGGCGCGCACGCTGGAGGAATATCGCGGGCAATGGAAATACAATCTGCTCGACGACCATGTCCGGCAGCTGAATGCCGTCTGCCCCACATTCTATCAATGGGACGACCACGAGGTTCTGAACAACTGGTCGGCCTCGACCGACCTGCGTGACGACGGGCGTTATCCGGAAAAGGATGTCGCCGTCTACGCCGAGCGCTCCGCGCGGGCGTTCAACGAGATGACGCCGATCCGCATGCCGGCAACGCAACCCGGCCGCATCTTCCGCAAGGTCGGCTACGGCCCGTTGCTCGACGTGTTCTTCGTCGATCTCAGATCCTATCGTGGCGCCAACCAAAGCGAGGATGGCGGCGGCGCGCTGTTCGGCTGGCGGCAGGTCGACTGGCTGAAGCGCGAGCTTGCCGCCTCGCGCGCGGTTTGGAAGGTGATCGCCTGCGACATGCCTGTTGGGCTCGTCGTCTGGGACGATTACACCAACCGGCGCGGGTCGGATGCGATCGCCAATGGCGACAACGGTCCGCCCACGGGGCGCGAACGCGAGTTTGCCGACCTCTTGCGCTTCATTCGCGACAACGGCATCGACAACCTCGTCTGGCTGACCGCGGACGTCCACTATACCGCCGCCCATCACTATGATCCCACGCGTGCCGCCTTCAAGGAGTTCACGCCGTTCTGGGAGTTCGTGTCGGGGCCGCTCCATTCCGGAACCTATGGGCCGAAGGAGCTCGACATGACCTTCGGGCCCGAGGTTCGCTTCATCAAGGCGTCCGGCGGCGGCATCGACCAGAACCTGCCGCCATCGGCCGGTCTGCAGTTTTTCGGCATCGTCGATATCAACGGTCAGACCCAGCAGATGACGGTGCGATTGATGGATCGGCAGGACCAGGAACTGTGGCGCGTGACGCTCGATCCGGCCGCGATTGCATGACGAATCTCGCCCCGGCCGGCAGGTTTCGAAACCCTGTTCGCGAGACCCCCGGCGAGTGCAAACCCATGGCCTACCGGCATTTGACCACGACGCTCATGCGCGCGCCCCCCTTTCGCAATCGCAAAAAAACCTGTATGAGCGCGACCATTGAAAAAGCGGCGTGGCCCATCGGGGCTTGCCCTGAACCTTCCGAGACGAAAAATGAGCATTCGTAACATCGCGATTATCGCGCACGTCGACCATGGGAAAACGACCCTTGTTGACGAGCTCCTGAAGCAGTCGGGCTCGTTCCGCGAAAACCAGCGCGTTGCCGAACGCGTCATGGACTCCAACGATATCGAAAAAGAACGCGGCATCACCATCCTCGCCAAGGCGACTTCGGTCGAGTGGAAGGGCGTGCGCATCAACATCGTCGACACCCCCGGCCACGCCGACTTCGGCGGTGAAGTCGAGCGCATCCTGTCGATGGTGGACGGTGCCATCGTTCTCGTCGACGCTTCCGAAGGCCCGATGCCGCAGACGAAGTTCGTCGTCGGCAAGGCGCTGAAGGTCGGCCTGAAGCCGATCGTCGCGATCAACAAGATCGACCGCCCGGACGGCCGCCACGAAGAAGTCATCAACGAAGTCTTCGACCTCTTCGCCAACCTCGACGCTTCCGACGAGCAGCTCGATTTCCCGATCCTCTACGGTTCGGGCCGCGACGGCTGGATGAACGTCAACCCGGAAGGTCCGAAGGACCAGGGCATGGCGCCGCTGCTCGACCTCGTCCTGAAGCATGTGCCGGAGCCGACGGTTGCCGACGGCCCGTTCCGCATGATCGGCACGATCCTCGAAGCCAACCCCTTCCTCGGCCGCATCATCACCGGCCGCGTCCATTCGGGTACGTTGAAGCCGAACCAGGCCGTCAAGGTTCTGGGCCAGGACGGCAAGCTGCTCGAAAATGGCCGCATCTCGAAGATCCTCGCTTTCCGCGGCATCGAGCGTCAGCCGATCGAAGAAGCGCATGCGGGCGACATCGTCGCGATCGCCGGTCTCACCAAGGGCACCGTCGCCGACACCTTCTGCGACCCGTCGGTTGCCGAAGCGCTGACCGCGCAGCCGATCGACCCGCCGACCGTCACCATGTCCTTCATCGTCAATGACTCGCCGCTTGCCGGCACCGAAGGCGACAAGGTTACGAGCCGCGTCATCCGCGACCGCCTGTTCAAGGAAGCGGAAGGCAACGTTGCGCTGAAGATCGAGGAATCCTCCGAAAAGGATTCGTTCTTCGTCTCCGGTCGCGGCGAACTGCAGCTTGCGGTTCTCATCGAAACCATGCGCCGTGAAGGCTTCGAACTTGCCGTCTCGCGTCCGCGCGTCGTCATGCACAAGGATGACAACGGTCAGCTCCTGGAGCCGATCGAAGAAGTGGTCATCGACGTCGACGAGGAGCATTCCGGCGTCGTCGTGCAGAAGATGTCGGAGCGCAAGGCCGAAATGGTCGAGCTGCGTCCGTCGGGCGGCAACCGCGTCCGTCTGGTGTTCTTCGCGCCGACCCGCGGCCTCATCGGCTACCAGTCGGAACTTCTGACCGACACCCGCGGCACGGCGATCATGAACCGCCTGTTCCACGCCTACCAGCCCTACAAGGGCGAGATCGGTGGTCGCGTCAACGGCGTTCTCCTGTCGAACGACGCCGGTGAATCGGTGGCTTACGCGATGTTCAACCTCGAAGACCGCGGCCCGATGATCATCGACGCCGGCGAGAAGGTCTATGCCGGCATGATCATCGGTATCCACACCCGCGACAACGATCTCGAAGTGAACGTTCTCAAGGGCAAGAAGCTCACCAACATGCGCGCAGCCGGCAAGGACGAAGCCGTTCGCCTGACGCCGCCGATCCGCATGACGCTGGAGCGCGCTCTGTCGTGGATCCAGGACGACGAGCTGGTCGAAGTAACGCCGAAGTCGATCCGTCTGCGCAAGCTGCACCTCGACCCGAACGACCGCAAGCGCTTCGAAAAGGCCCGCACCGCCGGCGCCGCCTGATCGATCCTCAAGCGATCCCAAGACTTTCTAAAAACCCCGGAGCGATCCGGGGTTTTTTGCTGTGTGTGCCACCGATGGGCGACTTGCGGATAAAGTTAAAAAGGCGTTAACCTTCCATTGGGTGCCGTTAAAGTTGCCTGTGGGTTAACGCGAGCCGGCAACCGGGCGGGATTCCTGTTCGCCTTGTGTGTGTTTAGAGTCGCGAGTCATGAAGACTGTTTCGATAGAGATTCGGCCGGGAGAGCCGCAGGAGGCGTCGGCAATTGCCGATGTGCACCGCGTTTCCTGGCTGCAGGCCTATGGCGGTCTCATTCCCCACCGTCCGCTCGTTCAGATGGTCAATCGCCGTGACGAGACCTGGTGGCGCAAGGCGACGCGCGGTCCTGCAACGCTGCTCGTCGTCGACGTCGCCGGCACCATTGCCGGTTATGCAACGCTCGGCCTCAGCCGCGCCAAGGCGCTGCCGCAGGAAGGCGAGATCTACGAGATCTATCTCCGGCCGGAGTATCAGGGCATCGGTCTCGGGCGCATTCTCTTCGGCGAAGCCAAGAGCTTGCTGCGCTCGCTCGGCTGCCGCGGCCTCGTCGTCTGGTGCCTCGAAGACAGCGAACATGCCTACCAGTTCTTCCAGGGCGCCGGCGGCACCGATATCGCCGAAGGCATGGAAGATTTCGGCGACAGGCACCTGAAGAAGGTCGGCTTCGCCTGGAACTGATGCCCTAACCTTGCGGGCAAAACTCTGAAATCGGAAACTTATTCCGGCAGTTGGTTGTTGGGTTCGGCCGCCTTGTCGCCGCGCGCGCCGTGATAGGCTGGCTGGTCGACGCCGCAGCGGAACGTCGGTGCCACCGCGTCGGCGACCTTGCGGGCCAGCGTATTCGGATCGGGATTGGCAAGCGCATCGACATAGCCGGCGACGCAGCCCTTGCCGTCATCCTTCTCGGCCACCTTGGAAATGACGAGCACCTGCCCCTGAAGTGCAGGAACCGAAGCGCCGGAGGCGTCCGTGTTCTCGATGAACCAGCGCAGGATCGTCGCTAGGGCCTTGCCATCCTTGGCAACCCGCCATTCCACCGTCGTGCCGGCATGGTTGAACGGGATGAAACTCTCAAAGGCATCGTCGGCATAGCGCTGGTTCAGGTGTCCGAAGGAGACGCTCTGGCGGATGTCGGCCTCCTTGAACCGAACAGGATAGTCCGCGTGACCGGGGCAGGTCATCAGCGCATACATGCCCTCCTCTTCCGCGATCGTCTTGCACTTGTCGCGCCCGATGTCGGTGTAGACGCTCTCATTGGCCGTGGCCGGTCCGGCCAGCAACAGGACCACAGCGAGGCATGCAACCCTTCCGTTCATCGTGAACTCCCTCGAACGCGTTTGGGGGACCTGAGGAGGTCGTCCGGCAAGCACAAAACGACCGGTTGAATCTGCGCTACGAACGAAAGTTATGTTGCATCGCGGCATGTTTCCCTTTATCCGACGGGCAAACTTCTCAAACCGACCCTGGAGTAGATCCATGCGTATCGACGCGATTTCCATCGGAAAGAATCCACCAGAAGATGTCAACGTGATCGTTGAAGTTCCCGTCGGCGGCCATCCGATCAAGTACGAGATGGACAAGGAAGCCGGCACGCTCGTCGTCGACCGTTTCCTCTACACGCCGATGCATTATCCGGGGAACTACGGCTTCGTGCCGCACACGCTTTCGGACGATGGCGATCCGATCGACGTTCTGATCTGCAACACCCGTCCGCTCGTTCCGGGCTGCGTCATCAATGTGCGCCCGATCGGCGTCATGATGATGGAAGACAATTCCGGCCAGGACGAGAAGATCATCGCCGTTCCGTCGGGCCACCTGACGCAGCGCTACGACAAGGTTCACGAATACACCGACCTGCCGGAAATCACGCTGAAGCAGATCGAGCACTTCTTCGAGCACTACAAGGATCTGGAGCCCGGCAAGTGGGTGAAGATTTTTGGCTGGAAGGATGCTTCCACCGCCCGCCAGCTGATCAAGGAAGCCGTCGAGCGCGCCAAGGGCGCCAAGTAAGCTTTACCTGCCGGCCAGTTCGGCAAGACGCCTCATCAAATCCTCCGGGTCGCCCTCGATCCGGAGGATTTTTTTGCGCTGTGTTTCGCCCGAGTTGAGGGAGAGCCTGGTCTTGGCGAGCCCGAGCGTCTTGGCAAGAAAGGCAATCAGCGCCTGGTTGGCCTTGCCTTTCTCCGGGACGGCGCGGACGCGCACTTTCAGATATTCTTCGCCATCGGCTGCCGTTTCCGGTCCGTCAATGGCATCGCGGCCGCCGTTTGGCGTCAGCCGCACCGTCAGGCGAACATGGTCGCCGTGGCCGGTGAAGGCCGTGCTACGCACCCTGCACCTGGCTGGCCATCGTCAGCCCAGCAAGGCCGGCGCGATCGTCGTGTTCAGGAAAAGCTGGATGAAATAGAGGATCACAAGCACGACCAGCGGCGAAAGGTCGACGCCGCCCATGTCGGGCAGGATCCGGCGGATCGGGCGGTAGAGCGGCTCGGTCAGCTGGTAAAGCGAGCGGCCGATCATGTTGATCGCCTGGTTGTTCACGTTGATGACATTGAACGCGTAGAGCCAGGAAAAGATGGCCGACGCGATGACCAGAAACCACGCGATGTTGATGATGAAGTTCAAGGTGCCGATAACAGCAAGCATGCCGGTCTCCAAATCGTTATTGACAGACATGTAGACATTGAGACCTAAACGAGCAAGTACGCCGGTTTATCGGGCGCGATCATGTTTAACGTGTGGCCGCTCGACAATCGGTGCCGACGAAAGCGCTTCGCGATCCTTCAGATGCGCTGCCTGCCTCTTGAATTTTGACGTTTCACTTGTCGTTATCGCAAAACCGCCGCGCAGTTTTGTGCGACCCGCTTCAGGAGCGACTTCCGCATGTCCGCCGTTCATGCCTCGCATCGTTTTGCCGCCTTTCGGCATGTCGGTTATCGTCGCTACTTCTTCTCGCGCTTCCTCGCCTATTTCGCGATCCAGATCATTTCTGTCGCCGTCGGCTGGCAGATCTATGATCTGACGCGCGATCCCTTCGATCTCGGCCTGATCGGTCTCTTCCAGTTCCTGCCGTCGCTGGTGCTGATCCTCGTTACCGGTGCTGCCGCCGACCGCTACAACCGGCGCATGATCATGGGCATCTGCATGGTCGTCAGCACGCTTTGCGCGGCGGCGCTGCTGATGCTGACGGTCACCGGACTGTTCTCGCCCTGGCCGGTCTATGCGATCCTCGTCGTCTTCGGCATCGAGCGCGCCTTTCTCGCGCCGGCGTCGCAATCACTGGCTCCGAACCTCGTGCCGCCTGAGGATCTGCCCAATGCGATCGCCTGGAACTCCACCTCCTGGCAGACGGCGATGATCGTCGGGCCGGTTGCAGGCGGACTCATCTATGCGCTTGGCGCCGTGTTTCCCTATGCCATCGGCCTCTGCTTCTTCCTTGCCTCCGCGCTGATGGTCTTCGCCATTCCGAAGCCGGCGACGCGCACGCAGGCCTCTGCCCAGAGCTGGGAGACGATCACCGCCGGCTTCCGCTACATCAAGGCCGAGAAGGTGGTTCTGGGCGCGATATCGCTCGATCTCTTTGCCGTGTTGCTCGGCGGCGCGGTGGCGCTGATGCCGGTCTTTGCCCGGGATATCCTCGATCTCGGTCCCTGGGGTCTCGGTTTCTTGCGCGCTGCGCCCGGCATCGGTGCCGTCAGCATGGCCGTCTGGCTGGCGGCGCATCCGATCCGCCATCGCGCCGGTTTCTACATGTTCTCAGGCGTGGCGCTCTTCGGCCTCGGCACGGTGGCCTTCGGCCTTTCGGCGACGCCCTGGATCTCGATCGTGGCCCTCGTCATCATGGGCGCTGCCGACATGATCTCGGTCTATGTGCGCGAGACGCTGATCACGCTCTGGACGCCGGACGAGTTGCGCGGCCGGGTCAATGCCGTCAACATGGTCTTCGTCGGTGCGTCGAACGAGCTTGGCGAGTTCCGCGCCGGCATGATGGCGTCGGGCTTCGGCGCGGTCTTTGCCGTCGTCTTCGGCGGCATGGGCACGCTGCTGGTCTCAGGGCTTTGGGCGCTCGGCTTCCCGCAACTGCGCAAGATCGACACGCTCGACGTGCCTGACCACCACAAGTGAGAAGCGCGCGGCTCCAGACGCGCTACACGCCTTCCGCCGTTGCTCCCGGCCGCTCGTTCCGCAGGAAGATCAATTCCAGGAAGTTTTCCATCCAGGTGCGCAGCGGTCCGTCGTGCTGCATGCGGCCGTCGAGATGGGCCTTGCCGATCTGTGCGCCCGGCAGCTCGAAGCGGTGGGCGCCGTGGACGACCCAGCGGTGCATCATGGCCCGGGTGAGTTCGCCGTGGAACTGGATGCCCCAGGCGTTGTCACCGTAGCGGAAGGCCTGGTTCGGATAGGTGTCTCCGGTTGCGAGCAGCTCGGCGCCGGAAGGCAGGTCGAAGCCCTCGCGGTGGAAATGATAGACCATGGCCGGCCAGTCCATCAGCGCCTTGCCTGCTTCGGTCGGAACCAGCGGGTACCAGCCGATTTCGGTCATGCCCTCGTGATGTGGTGCCACGGAGCCGCCGAGGTTGCGCGCCAGCATCTGCGCGCCGAGGCAGATGCCGAGATAGGGCTTGTTTTCCTTGAGAGGCACGGACAGCCAGTCGATCTCACGGCGGACGAACTCTTCCTCGTCGTTGGCGCTCATCGGACCGCCGAATACGATCGTGCCGCTATGCCGTTCCAGCGTCTCCGGAAGAATGTCGCCAAGGGCCGGGCGACGGATGTCGAGCGTGAACCCCTTCTGTTCGAGAATTTGGCCGACGCGGCCGGCGCTCGACCGCTCCTGATGCAGGATGATCAGGACGGGCTTTCGGGCGCTGTCGTCGGGCATCGGCATTTCAGCTTTCCTGTTGTGGCTCGGCTTCCTCGACCCTGTCGCTTCGGGCCGCCGCCTCCTGGCGCTGCAGCACCCGGTCGCGACCGGAAACTGCAAGCAGATCGGCGATGCGCCAGATCACGTGATCTTCCATCTCGCTGCGCTCGCCGTCGGCATAGACGATATCCCAGAGCATACCGACAAGTTCGATGCGTTGCTCCTCGGAGAGGTGGCGCTTGAGCTCGGCGGTGAACTGATAGAAGTCGATCGCTTCGCTTTCGGCAGTCTCGCCGGCCTCGATCAGTGCGGCAAGCGAGGCGTCGTCTAGTTTGTAGTGCTCTTTGATGACCGAGCGCATCTTGCGTCGCTCGGACGCCAGAATCCGGCCATCGGCCTCCATCACCTGGAAACAGAGGGCGATGACGGCCACGCGCGGATCGCCGTGCTCTATCCGCTTCGCCGGGCCGGTCAGGCCATCGAGAAACGTCCGTAAGCGTTCAAACATGTATTTTGCCACAGCCCCTTGAGAACTCAGAACAATCGAAAGCTCGTCTTTTCCGGCGCCTTCTCGCTGCCGGCCGGATCGCGCACGCCGGGGTCATCCGGCGGCCGGCCGAAGAAGGGATCGGGCATATGCTCGCCGTTCGCAACCTCTTCCTTCTCCGCCTTGTTGACCGGGGGCTTGTCGGCGAGCGGCTCAGGCGCCTTGCGCTCGGTGACCTTGATCGGCTGGGGTTGCGGAGGCGGCTCCTCGCGCTCGGCCTCCAGGATGACGGGCGCCTCGCTGCGGCGGCCCGCGGGTGTGGGCTCGTGCACATGCGTCTCCACCACGGCCGGCAGGCTGCGGATTGCCTCGTCGGCGTTCGATTGGTCGTGGTCGACGGTGGCCGAAAGCGTATGCGGCGGTGCTTTCCATTCGAATGCGTCGAGCCGGCCGCTGACCGGCGAGACCGGCAGCCAGGTCGGCGACGTCACGCCATCGGCGGTCCAGGCCGGATCGCGCGGGCTCTTCAGCGCCTGTGCCATCCAGTGACGGATGCGGCCCTCGTCGCCGGTATCGGCCTCTTCGATGTCGGCGAGCAGCAGGAAGATGCTCTCGGTCGGATCGAGTCTCGCAGCAGCCTCCGCTTTGGTGCGGGCGAGAAGCAGTTCACGCGCTTCGAGTGCGGCTTCGGCGACGGCAGCCATCGCCACGGCATTGTTGGGCCTCAAGGCTTCGAGTTTGCGTGCCCGTTTCAGCCGGTCGACGGCGGTGTCGCCGCCGCGGGCGCGCACGTAGAGCCGCGCCACATCAGGATGCGGTTCCTGCTTCCAGTTCTTCTCGAGGATCGAGGTGCCCTTGCGCAGGTTGTCTTCGCGAAACAACGCCTTGGCGGCCGTCAGCGCCGCCGGCACCAGATGCTCGTCGAGCTTCAGCGCGGAAAGCGCATCGTCCCGGGCGCCCTTCACGTCGCTCTCGAGCTTGGTCATTGCGCGCGCGGTCAACAACACGGCCTTCTTGCGGTCGGCTTCCTTGCGGTCGACCACGTGGGCGACGCGGCTCTGGTCGAGCAGACGCAGCGCATCGTCCCATTGTCCCGCCTGGCTCTGGCTGTCGAGCGTCGCAAGGGCTGCCCACGGAAGATGCGGCGCCTTTTCGGCGGCACGCTCGGCATATTGCCGGGCGGCTTCGTGGGCGCCGAGGCGCTTGGCTTCGAGATAGAGGCCGCGAAGTCCGAGTTCACGCGTCTCCGGATCGTCGGCCATCAGCTCGAACTTGCGGCGGGCGTCATCGTATTTTCCTTCGATCAGCGCGGTCTGGGCTTCGAGCAGGTGGATCAGCGGTTCCTGGTCGGCGCTGATCAGCCCACGGGTGCGGGCGGTCATCTTGCGGGCAAGATTGGCGTCGCCGGCGCCGGCGGCGATCAGGCCGGTCGAAAGCGCCTGGTAGCCGCGGTCGCGCTTGCGGGCGCGGAAGTAGCGGGTGACCGTGTGCGGCGAGAGCCAGATGGTGCGCAGCAGCCAGACGACGATCAGCACCGCGGCGATCAGCGAGATCAGCAGCGATGCGGCGCGCATCAGGCTCATCTCGATCAGCTGGCCCTGCCAGACGACAGAGAGTTCACCGGGGCGGTCGGCGAGCCAGGCGAAGCCGAGGCCGAGACCAAGCACGATCAGGATGAAAATCAGAATGCGGATCATATCTGGTTCCCTTAGCCCTCTGACTTCGCCATCGTCGCGGCGACAGCCTGGTCGATCGCGGCTTCGACACGCAAGCGCTGGTCGAGCCTGGCCTTGAAAGCCTCGCCCGCCGGTTTGGCGGCATCGGGCAGGCCATTCCATTCGAGAGCCGCGCCCTTGAGGTCGCCGTTGTTCAGCTTGTCCTCGATCCGGGCGATGACGGCTTCCGGCGTTTCACCTTCGACGCTGCCCACGGGACGCACGCGGATGCCGGACATGGCGCTCGACACCAGCCGGTCGAAAATGCCTTCGTTCGGATCGGGCTGGTTGAGGGCGTCGAGCATGGCGTCGGCGGTCTTGGGGAATTCGCGGCGCAGATCGGTACGGGTCGGCACCCCGATCTGGGCATCCTGGGTCAGAGCCGTGACGGCCTGCTCGTCCGGCGCGATGCTGCGCAGCGCGTCGAGTTCGGCGAGGAAAGGCCCGCCGCGATCGATCGCCGACTTCAGCGCCGTGACGGCAACGGCCTTGGCCATCTGGATGTCGTTGACCGGCTCGTTGAGCTTCTGCTCGGCGGTCTCGATGCGGCTGGCGAGTTCCGCTTTCTCGGCGGTTGCCGCCTGGCGCGCGTCGGCAAGCGCCGTCTTCAGACCGGCAAGCTCCTTGGTGAGGTTGTCGATTTCCGCCTTCAGGGTCTCGACCTCGGCACTCGGTGCGCCGTTGGCGACCGGCTGCGAGGGAGACTGTTCGAGTGCTGCGATACGGCCTTCGAGCGCAGTGTTGTCGACGACGGCTGCGGGCGTAGGCAGGGCCGCGATCTGGTCACGGAGCGCCTGCAGCTCGCCGGAGATGTTCTGCTCGACGCCGCGGTCCGGCCCGAGCCCGGGGATGAAACCGGCATATTGCAGGCCGCCGAAGCCGAGCAGCGTCACGAGGCCGCCGACGATGCCGGCTGCAAGCGCGCCGGAGCTGGATACGGGTTTTTGTGGCGGTGCCGGCTCCGGCTCGGGGGCCGTGTGCGGCGGCTCTTCGTCAAAGACGGCTGCGGCAGCGTCGGCGGCCGCATCGGCGCGCTGCTCCTCGATTTCTTCCTCCAGGCGGGACCCGGCGACGCTGTCATCGCTGCTGTCCGTTGCCGGATTATCCACCTCGGTGTTTTTCGTGGCGCTTTCGGTCGCAGTGTCTGCCACCTTATCGCCTGTTGCTTCCGGCTCGGCCGGTTCCGCAACGGTTTTTTCCGCTTCGAGGTCGATCGTCAGCGGTTCCTTCTCGGACTTCGAGCGGCGCGGCGGGTTTTCCGATACCATGGTGACCTCTTACCGTTGGTGCCTGTCGGCTCTTCCCTCAAACCTAGTCAGCCGGAACGGTGAGGGAAAGCCCCTCCGTTCCGTTTTTGGATGAATTCGACGTTAGAGAAGGCTGATAAGGCTGTCTTCATCGGGCCTTGCGGCCGTCTCCGCCACGACGTCGCCTGGCAACGCCTCCGCAACCACGGGGCTGAGGCACAGGTAGCGCGGCGAAAAGGAAGCGGCGTCGATGCCGGCTTCGGCCAGGAGGCGAACAAGCTGTCGCGCGGTCTCCCGCGAGTATAAAAGCACGGTTTCGGGACGGCCGCTCCGACGCAGATCTTCGATCGCGGCGCGCGCATGGGCGATCGGCTCCATGCGGTAGCATTCGACCGTTCGATGCGCGATGCCTTGATGTCTCAGGCCTTTTTCCAGCCCTTCGGAGCGCGGCGTTCCCGCCAGATAGAGGCGGGGAAGCGGCGGCAGCGTGTCGCGGGTCGCGCCGATCAGTTCGGCCAGGGATTCCCCGGTTCCGGCCGCTATGCGCAGATCGGTGAACCCAAGCGCGGCTGCCGCCTGTGCCGTCGCGGCGCCGACGCAGAAGCACGGGGTCGCCAGATGCTGTGACAGGCCTGCACCGGACGAGGCGAGCACTCTGACGGCCTCGGCACTGGTCAGAACGATGGCCGCATGCGGCTGATCAAGCGCGGCAATGGCGGCGGCAGTGAGATGGGTCGCCTGCATCAATGGCAGCAGGATCGGCCGGTGGCCGGCGGCCTCCAGCCGGCGTGCGGTCGCCTCGGCGGCGGGAAGCGGCCGGGTGACGAGCACGCGCATGGCTCAGGTCCAGCTTGCAAAGAAGCCGGGGCCGGCCTTGGCGCGGATCTCTTCGCCGGCCTTTTGCCCGAGCGCTTCGGCATCGCTGGCCCTGCCGTCGATCGTGACACGATGATGCGTCTGGCCGTCGGGCGTCAGGATCATGCCGGAGAAGCTGAGATGGGTGCCGTCCGAGGTGGCGAGACCGGCGATCGGCGTGCGGCACGAGCCGTCGAGCGTCGCCAGGAATCCGCGCTCGCAGGCGACAGCCTCGTGGGTGCGCGCATCGTCGATCGCAGCGAGCAGGTCGTTGATGCGGCGGTCTCCGATCCGGCTCTCGATGCAGATCGCCCCTTGCGCGGGGGCCGGCGGGAAATCCTGGGGGTCGAGAAGTTCGGTCGGAACGTCGGTCATGCCGAGCCGCTTCAGCCCGGCATAGGCAAGCAGCGTCGCATCGACCTGGCCTTCGGCGAGCTTTCGAAGCCGGGTCTCCACCTGGCCGCGATAGGTGATGACATTGATATCCGGACGCAGCCGGCGGATCAGCGCCTGGCGGCGCAGCGACGACGAGCCGACGGTCACGCCCTCAGGCAGTTCCATCAGTTTTTTTGCCGTCCGGCCGATGAAGGCATCGCGAATGTCCTCGCGCGGCAGGAAGGCGGAAAGACAGAGGCCGTCCGGCAGTTTCGTCGGCATGTCCTTGGACGAATGCACGGCGAAATCGAGTTCGCCCGACAGCAATTGCTGTTCGATCTCTTCGGTGAACAGGCCCTTGCCGCCGATCTCGGCGAGCGAGCGGTCGGTGATCCGGTCGCCCTTGGTCGAGAGGATGACGACCTCGAACATTTCCGGCGCCAGACCATGCGCCGCTGCGAGGCGATCGCGCGTTTCATGGGCTTGAGCGAGCGCCAGCGGGCTGCCGCGCGTGCCGATCCGGAAAGGTTTTGTTTGCATCAAAGGCTATCCATTGTTACCGGAGTTCCGTGTACCCACCTTTCGGTGCGACCGCAATCTTTGAGTAGTTCCTGATGTCTCCGCCCCTGCGCATCCTCGGCATAGAAACAAGCTGCGACGAAACCGCCGCTTCCGTCATTTTGCGCGATTCCGACGGCAAGGGCCATATCCTCGGCGACGTGGTCTTAAGCCAGCTGGAAGAGCACAGCGCCTATGGCGGCGTGGTTCCGGAGATCGCGGCGCGCGCTCATGTGGAGGCGCTCGACACGCTGATCGAGGAGGCGCTGTTGCGCGCCGGCGTCACGCTTTCCGACATCGATGCCATTGCTGCGACAAGTGGTCCCGGTCTGATCGGCGGCCTGATCGTCGGGCTGATGACCGGCAAGGCGATCGCGCGCGCAACCGGCAAGCCGCTCTATGCCGTCAACCATCTCGAAGGCCATGCGCTGACCGCGCGGCTGACCGACGGGCTCTCCTTTCCCTATCTGATGCTGCTCGTTTCGGGCGGCCACACGCAGTTGATCCTCGTCAAGGGCGTCGGCGAATACGAACGCTGGGGCACGACGATCGACGATGCGCTCGGCGAGGCCTTCGACAAGACGGCAAAGCTGCTCGGCCTTCCCTATCCGGGTGGCCCAGCGGTCGAGCGGGCAGCACTTGCCGGCGATCCGCAGCGTTTCGATTTTCCGCGCCCGCTTGTCGGCGACGCCAGGCTCGATTTCTCTTTCTCCGGCCTGAAGACGGCGGTGCGCCAGGCGGCGCAGTCGCTGGAACCGGTAACGGAGCAGGACATCGCCGATATCTGCGCCTCGTTCCAGCGCGCGATCTCGCGCACGCTCAAGGATCGCGTTGGCCGCGGCCTGAAGCGCTTCAAGGCCGAGCATGGCAGTGTCGCGCGCCCCGCGCTGGTGGTTGCCGGTGGTGTCGCCGCCAACCAGGTGCTGCGGTCGACGTTGCAGACGCTCTGCGCGCAATCCGGTTTCGACTTCATTGCGCCGCCCCTGTCGCTCTGCACCGACAACGCGGCGATGATCGCCTGGGCCGGCGCCGAACGGCTGGCCGCGGGCATGGCGGCCGACGGCCTGGATGTGGCGCCGCGCTCGCGCTGGCCGCTCGATGCCCAGGCGCAGGCGTTGCTCGGTTCCGGCAAACGCGGCGCCAAGGCGTGACAAGAGAGCATACGGGTAGAGAATGAACGACACCTCCAAGATCGGGCCGAAAATCGTCGTGGTTGGCGCTGGCGCCTTCGGCACCGCGCTCGCCGCGGTTGCCGCCTCGGCCGAAGGCAGTGACGTGACGCTGCTTGCCCGTCGTCCCGAGATTGCCGAAGCCTGCCGCGATACCGGGCGCAACGAGGATGCCCTGCCGGGCATCGACCTGCCGCCGGCGCTGAAACATACGGCCGATGTCTCGGTTCTTGCCGATGCCGAGGTCGTGCTCTTCGTCATGCCGTCGCAGGCGCATAGGGATGCGGCGCGGCAGTATGGTCCTCATATCAATGCCGCCGCCACGATCGTCACCTGTGCCAAGGGCATGGAGCAGGCGACCGGCCGTCTCCTGACCGACGTGCTGGCGGAGGAACTGCCCGGCCATGCGATCGGTGTGCTCTCCGGTCCGGGCTTCGCTGCCGACATCGCCAAGGGCCTGCCGACCGCGATGGTGGTCGCCGCGGCCGATGCTGAGACGGCGACGATGCTGGCCGAGGTGCTCTCGGGCCCGACCTTCCGCCTCTATCCGTCTGAAGATCGCATCGGCGTGCAGCTTGGCGGCGCGCTCAAGAACGTGTTGGCGATCGCCTGCGGCATCGTCGAGGGGGCGGGGCTTGGCGACAGCGCCCGTGCGGCTCTGATTTCGCGCGGTCTTGCCGAAATGTCGCGCTTCATTGCCGCGGAAGGCGGCGAGGCGGATACGGTGCGCGGTCTCTCCGGCCTTGGCGATCTGGTGTTGACGGCCACCAGCCACCAGTCGCGCAACCTGCGTTTCGGCATCGCGCTCGGCAAGGATGGTCGCGCCAGCGGACGCAAGGGCGAGTTGGTCGAAGGCGCGTTCGCGGCATCGGTCGCCGCCCGCGTCGCCCATGATCTTGGCGTCGAAATGCCGATCACCGAAGCGGTGGCGGCGATCATCGACGGCAAGCTCGATGTCCGCACCGCGCTCGAACAGTTGATGACCCGCCCGATCACCCAGGAATGAACGGGGCGGCGGTTTCCGCCCGCATCCCGCGCCAGACGAAAACTCAAGGAGGAAGCATGCTCTTCGCACTTCACTGCACCGACAAATCAGGCGCGCTGCAGCTTCGGCTCGATACCCGCCCCGATCACGTGGCCTATCTCAATGATCTGAATGCCAAGGGCATTCTGAAAATGGCCGGCCCGTTCCTCGGCGACGACGGCAAGCCGACCGGCAGCCTGGTGATCGTCAAGGCCGAGACGATCGACGAGGCGCGTGCGATCGCCGAAGCCGATCCCTATGCCAAGGCCGGGCTCTTTTCCAATGTCGAGATCAAGGCCTTCAACTGGGTCTTCAACAATCCGGAGGCTTGAGACCAAAATGGCTCATTGGCTCTACAAATCCGAACCGTTCAAGTGGTCCTGGCAGATGCAGAAGGACGCAGGCGCCAAGGGCACCGAATGGACCGGCGTGCGCAACTATCAGGCGCGCAACAACATGCGGGCGATGCAGATCGGCGACAAGGGTTTCTTCTACCACTCGAACGAGGGGCTTGAGATCGTCGGGATCGCCGAGGTCTGCGCGCTTTCGCACCCGGATTCGACCGCCGAAGGCGACGCGCGCTGGGACTGCGTCGACATCCGTGCGGTGGCCGACATGCCGCGCCCGGTGACGTTGAAGGAGATCAAGGACAATCCGAAGCTCGCCAAGATGTCGCTTGTCACCTCCATGCGCCTGTCGGTACAGCCGGTGACCGAGGACGAATGGCTCGAGGTCTGCCGCATGGGCGGGCTCGACAATCCGCCGCGCTAGTCTTGATTTGCCGCCTGGCCGAGACCTTTGGGCAGGCGCGGAGAGTTTTGTGAAGACCGATCCGGAAAGCTTCATCCTCGAAAATACCGACGTCATGTCGCCGCCGCACGTGCCGGAGATCCGGCTCCACCTGGCGACCGAGGCGCATGATCTCTGGCTGAAGACCGAGGAGGAATTGCAGGAGATCGGCCTGCCGCCGCCATTCTGGGCCTTTGCGTGGGCCGGCGGGCAGGGGCTTGCCCGCTACATCCTCGACCATCCGGAGACGGTGCGCGGCCGGCGCGTCCTCGACTTCGCCTCCGGTTCGGGTCTCGTGGCGATCGCGGCGATGAAGGCGGGAGCGGCTTCGGCGCTTGCCGCCGACATCGATCCCTGGGCGGAAACGGCGGTCCGCCTCAACGCCGCAATCAACGGCGTCACGCTTGCCTATACGGGCGAGGACGTGACGGGCCGCGATCTTGAGGTCGATGTCTATCTCGCCGGGGACGTCTTCTACGACAAGGCTTTTGCCGACCGGTTGAAGCCGTGGTTTTCGGAGCGCGCAGCGAGCGGTGCAACGGTGATCGTCGGCGATCCCGGCCGCTCCTATTGCCCGCGTGAGATGATGACGGCGCTTGCCACCTACGAGGTCCCCGTCACCCGGGCGCTGGAGGACAGCGAGGTCAAGCGCACCACCGTCTGGCGCTTCGGGACCGACCCACGCAATTGACAGCGCTGGTGCTGCCGACGGTCCCCGCGATCACCGGCGCCACGGACTGATTTGTGCTGCATTGCCGCGATTATCGCCGGATCACGCAAACGCCGTGTTCGTAAGTGCAGGCGCTGTTCATCGTTTGTGGCGTAACGTCGATGATCTTGGCGCGTTTTGCTTCCGGCGGCGGCGCAAAGTCTGCCTCATCCGCATAGCCGTAATCGCCTTCCTGGCTGAAGTAGATGCCGTTGCCAACATCGACATAGGCTGAAATGCCACCGACATAGGTGCCGATGCCTGGAATGATGTCCGGATACTCATCTCCGCCATAGTAGTTCGGGCGATAGTCACGGCCGCTCGATGTCCAGATCTCGCGCCCGGACCGATCG
This sequence comes from Ensifer adhaerens, assembly GCF_002007205.1. Lineage (GTDB taxonomy): Bacteria > Pseudomonadota > Alphaproteobacteria > Rhizobiales > Rhizobiaceae > Ensifer > Ensifer adhaerens_D. Next base: position 130,220 of record NZ_LAZS01000014.1, on the reverse strand, counting down.
CGCATCCATCCGCCGCCATTGCCCCAACGCTCGGGATATGTCCGGTATTGCGGCAGGCGAACATGCCGGGTGCGGGTATCGGCCTGCGGCGGCACGTCATAGATGCCGGGGCGGCCATGATGCCTGCGGGCGTCGGATGTCCAGTGGTCCCGGCCGGTCCGGTCGCGGACCCATCCGCCCCGATGCTCCCACTGTCCGGCATAGGGGCCGGGGTAGGGGCGCGGCAGGCGATTGTGCCGGACACGCGTCTTGAGTTCCGGCGGCCCGCCGTTGGACGCCCAGTCACGGCGCGATCCGCGATTGCGGTTCCAGTCGTTGCGATGGCCCTGGCGATCGAACTCGTGGCGTGGATAGGGGCGATCGGAGTTCAGCCTGATATGGCGTGTCCGCGTCTGCATCTCCGGTGGCCCGCCCCGGTCCCGGGCTTCCATCGGAATGAAGCTGGTGGCGATGACCAGGCCGGCAAGCGCTAGCACTTTGGTCGCATGGATTGCCCTGAACAGAATCATTCTGTCCGCCCTCCGGATGACGCTTAACAAATCGTTAAGGTCACTCTGGGCCAATTTCGACGGAAAGTCACGGAATCGCTTGGTTTTCTGCGGCTATCGTTAACGGACCAACATGTCTCCGTCGGGCCGGAAAATGGCGCATTTCGTCTAATCGATTAAATTGATTTTGCACTGCAAACACACTTGTCGTTAAGCTTTATGGTGATTAAAGGTCCGAAGGACTGAATTGCGCACAATCAGGTGCGATACCGGACTAAAATCGTCTACTTTCTGGGCGTGAATCCGGGCATTTCCGTGAGGTTCCGATGACGGATGTCACAAGAAGCCGGCCGCTGTCGCCGCATCTTCAAATCTATAAGCCGATCCCGACGATGGTCATGTCCATTGTGCACCGCATCACCGGCGGCGCGCTCTACTTCGGGACCATTCTCGTTGCCTGGTGGCTGATCGCCGCCGCGTCGGGGGCTGCCTATTACGACTGGGTCAGCTGGCTGTTCGGCACGCTGATCGGCAAGCTGGTGCTGTTCGGCTATACCTGGGCGCTGGTGCACCACATGCTCGGCGGCTTGCGCCACTTCATGTGGGACCTTGGCTACGGCTACGAGAAGCACTTCGCCACCAGGATGGCCAAGGCGACGATCATCGGTTCGGTGGCGCTGACGCTGCTGATCTGGGTGGTCGGCTATCTCGTCCGCTAACTGAGAGGACTGACACCCATGGATATGCGCACTCCTCTCGGCAAGGTTCGCGGTCTTGGCTCGGCCAAGGAAGGCACGGACCATTTCTGGCGCCAGCGCCTGACGGCCGTCGCCAACGTTCCGCTGCTGATCTTCTTCGTCATTTTCCTCGTTCGCTACGCCGGCGCCCCCTATGCGGACGTGCTTGCAGCACTTGCGAACCCCTTCGTCGCGGTCGTCATGGCGCTCGTCGTGCTCTCGGGTCTCATCCACATGCGGCTTGGCATGCAGGTGATCATCGAAGACTACGTGCATGGCGAAGGCATGAAGATCCTCCTTCTCATGCTCAATACATTTTTCACGATCGCAGTTGGCGGGCTCTGTCTCTTCGCCATCCTGAAGATCGCTTTTGCAGGGTAATTTCGCCATGGCATCGAACAGTTCACCCGCTGCAAACGGCAAGGCCTATCAATATGTCGATCACGCCTTCGACGTCGTCGTCGTCGGCGCCGGCGGTGCCGGTCTGCGTGCCACCCTCGGCATGGCCGAGCAGGGGCTGAAGACCGCCTGCATCACCAAGGTCTTCCCGACGCGCTCGCACACGGTTGCCGCCCAGGGCGGCATCGCCGCCTCGCTGCAGAACATGACGCCGGACAGCTGGCAGTGGCACCTCTACGACACCGTCAAGGGTTCCGACTGGCTCGGCGACGTCGACGCCATGCAGTATCTCGCCATGGAAGCGCCGAAGGCGGTCTATGAGCTCGAGCACTATGGCGTGCCGTTCTCGCGCAACGCCGAAGGCAAGATCTACCAGCGGCCCTTCGGCGGCCACATGCAGAACTACGGCGAAGGGCCGCCGGTGCAGCGCACCTGTGCGGCCGCCGACCGGACCGGCCACGCCATCCTGCACACGCTCTATGGCCAGTCTCTCAAGAACAACGCCGAGTTCTTCATCGAGTATTTTGCGCTCGACCTGATCATGTCGGACGACGGCCGCTGCACCGGCGTCGTCGCCTGGAACCTCGACGACGGCACGATCCATCGCTTCTCCGCCAAGATGGTGGTGCTGGCGACGGGCGGCTACGGCCGCGCCTATTTCTCGGCGACCTCGGCGCACACCTGCACCGGCGACGGCGGCGGCATGATCGCACGCGCCGGCCTGCCGCTGCAGGACATGGAGTTCGTCCAGTTTCACCCGACCGGCATCTACGGCGCGGGTTGCCTGATCACCGAAGGCGCACGCGGCGAAGGCGGCTATCTCGTCAACTCCGAAGGCGAGCGCTTCATGGAGCGCTATGCGCCGTCCGCCAAGGACCTTGCCTCGCGCGACGTCGTCTCGCGCTGCATGACGATGGAAATCCGCGAAGGCCGCGGCGTCGGCAAGAACAAGGACCACATCTTCCTGCACCTCGACCATCTGGATCCGGCGGTTCTGCACGAGCGCCTGCCGGGTATCTCGGAATCGGCGAAGATCTTCGCCGGCGTCGACGTGACGCGCGAGCCGATCCCGGTTCTGCCGACGGTTCACTACAACATGGGCGGCGTGCCGACCAACTACTGGGGTGAAGTCCTGAACGCCGATGCCCAGAACCCGGAGCGCATCGCGCCCGGCCTGATGGCTGTCGGCGAAGCCGGCTGCGCCTCGGTGCACGGCGCCAACCGTCTCGGCTCCAATTCGCTGATCGACCTCGTGGTCTTCGGCCGCGCCGCCGCCATCCGCGCCGGCCAGGTGATCGACCGCAACGAGGCGGTGCCGGAACTCAACAAGGCCGCCTGCGACCGCATCATGGACCGCTTCGACCGCCTGCGGAACGCCAATGGCTCGACGCCGACGGCGGTGCTGCGCGAAAAGATGCAGCGTGCCATGCAGGAAGACGCCGCCGTGTTCCGCACCCAGGAATCGCTGGAATCGGGCTGCAAGCGCATTTCGGCGATCTGGAAAGAGATGCCCGACATCAAGGTCACCGACCGCTCGATGATCTGGAACTCCGACCTCGTCGAGACGCTGGAACTCGAAAACCTCATGGCCAACGCCATCACGACGATCTACGGCGCCGAAGCGCGCAAGGAGAGCCGTGGCTCGCACGCCCGCGAGGACTTCACCGAGGGCCCGCTCGGCGGCCGCGACGACGTCAACTGGCGCAAGCACACGCTCGCCTGGGTCAACGAGGCCGGCGACGTCAAGCTCGACTACCGCCCCGTCCATACCGACCTGATCGCCGACGGCATCGATCCCAAGAAGATCGAGCCGAAGGCCCGCGTCTACTGATCTTGAGGAACAAGCCACATGGTTGAACTCGCTCTCCCCAAGAACTCGCAGATGACGGAAGGCAAGGTCTGGCCGAAGCCTGCCGGCGCGACCAACGTTCGCGAATACCGCATCTATCGCTGGAACCCGGATGACGGCGCCAATCCGCGCATCGACACCTTCTACATCGATGTCGACGATTGCGGTCCGATGGTGCTCGACGGTCTGCTCTACATCAAGAACAAGATCGACCCGACGCTGACCTTGCGCCGCTCCTGCCGCGAAGGCATCTGCGGCTCCTGCGCCATGAACATCGACGGCACCAACACGCTTGCCTGCACCAAGGGCATGGACGAGGTGAAGGGCACGGTGAAGGTTTATCCGCTGCCGCACATGCCGGTCGTCAAGGACCTGGTTCCCGACCTCACCAACTTCTACGCCCAGCACCGCTCGATCGAGCCCTGGCTGAAGACGGTATCGCCGACGCCGGCCAAGGAATGGAAGCAGAGCCACGAGGACCGCCTCAAGCTCGACGGCCTCTACGAGTGCATCCTGTGCGCCTGCTGCTCGACCTCCTGTCCGAGCTATTGGTGGAACGGCGACCGTTACCTCGGCCCAGCCGTGCTCTTGCAGGCCTATCGCTGGCTGATCGACAGCCGCGACGAAGCGACCGGCGAGCGCCTCGACAACCTCGAGGATCCCTTCCGCCTCTATCGCTGCCACACGATCATGAACTGCGCCCAGGCCTGTCCGAAGGGCCTGAACCCGGCCAAGGCGATCGGCGAGATCAAGAAGATGCTGGTCGAGCGCCGCGTCTGATCGATCAGGTCGGAAGCAGAATTCAGGAGACGGCGGGCCATGGCTCGCCGTTTTCCGTTCGAGGCTTTTGTCGGGTGGCGGACAATTCGTGATTGTGGCGATACGAAGGGGACTGGTCGTCGGCAGCGCGGCGATGAACCGGGTCGAGGACGTGGCGCGCGATCCGGTCCTCCGGACGTTTCAATCCTGCAACAGGTCGCAAGGAATCGTCGTCCCTTGATTTGTCAGGTGGATTTGCTGTATTTCGGCCTATATTATCGCGTTGCATCATGGTTCGCGGACACGAACAGGAGTAGGGATATGCGGGTAATTCATGCGGCGGCGGGGCTGGCGGTTGTGCTTGCGCTGACCGGATGCCAACGGACGTCGATGGGCGGTTTCAGCTCCCAGGACGCCTCTCCCGCTCCCATCCAGGCCGCACCGGTCCCTTCGGTATCGTCGAACCAGCTTCCGGCGCCGAGCGGAAACACCTCACAATTCCCGGCTGCACCGGCGAGCGGCACGGCGGTCGCCGGCGATGCTGCCCAGCAGGCCGGCACGCAGGTCGCTGCAGCTGCGGGCGGCGGACTTGACGTCACCAAGGAAGCGATGGTCGGCAACTGGCGCGTCTCCAGCGCCGGCAGCTCCTGCGACATGTTCCTGACGCTCACCAATCTCGGCTCCGGCTCGCGCGGCGGCACCCGCGGTTGCGCCGGCGAGCTGACGACCATGGGCTCTTGGGAAGTGGCCGGCAAGCAGGTGGTCCTCAAGGACCGCAGCGGCAATGCCATTGCCCGCCTCTACAAGACGGCCGACGCCCGTTTCGACGGCTCGACCAATGGCGGCCAACCGGTCAGCCTCAGCCGCTGACGCTTCTCCAGCCCGGTCTCGTGCCGGGCTTTTGTTTTCCGTCCCATCTCGGGTGAGACGTGCTCAATCCTGACGACAGCATTTACCGCAAGCTCGAAGCGCTCGTTACGAGCGGCGAGCGCAAGCGTGACCCGGCGCAGTTTACGATCGCGCGGCGGTTCGATCATCTCTCGGCCGAGCTGCTTGCCAGCCGCCCGTCGCGCAAGACCAATGCGCTCGGCTGGCTGTTTGCCTCGCGCAAGAAGGACCATCCGCCGGTCAAGGGTCTCTACATTCATGGTGGCGTCGGGCGCGGCAAGACCATGCTGATGGACATGTTCTTCGACGCGGTGCCGATCCAGCGCAAGCGCCGGGCGCATTTCCACGAGTTCATGGCCGATGTGCATGAGCGCATCTACAAGCACCGCCAGAAGCTGAAGAATGGCGAGACGAAGCAGGCCGATCCGATTCCGCCGGTTGCCTCGGAACTCTTCGGCGAAGCGCGGCTGCTTTGCTTCGATGAATTCTCCGTGACCGACATTGCCGACGCGATGATCCTCGGCCGCCTGTTCGGCGAACTGTTCGCCAAGGGCTGCGTGCTCGTCGCAACCTCGAACGTGGCGCCGGACGATCTCTACCGCGATGGCCTCAACCGCGGCCTGTTCCTGCCCTTCGTCGCCCTGCTGAAGGCGAATGTCGAGGTCATCTCGCTGGATACGGACACCGACTACCGGCTGACGAAGACGGACGGCAGTCCCGTGTGGCTGTCGCCGCTTGGGCCTGAGGCGGATGCAGCGATGGCGCGGGCCTGGGCTCACGAGACCGGCAACGCACCGGCCGCTCCCGCAGAAGTACCGCGCAAGGGCCGCAAGATCCCGGTGCCGGCCGCCTCGGGAAAGAGCGCCCGTTTCGGCTTCGCCGACCTTTGCCAGCAGCCGCTCGGGGCTGCGGACTATCTGGCCATCCTCGAGCGTTACTCGACGATCTTCGTCGACCACGTGCCGCATCTCGGTCCCCATATGCGCAACGAAACCAAGCGGTTCATCCTGCTTATCGACACGCTCTACGACAACGGCGCCCGGCTGTTCGCCTCGGCGGCGGCAGAGCCGCAGGATCTCTTGACCCAGAAGAAGGGAACGGAGGGCTTCGAGTTCGACCGCACGGTTTCTCGGCTGATCGAGATGCAAAGCGAGGAATATGCCGCTGCGCATCCCGCAAATGTTGCTGTTTCGTGACGCAGGTGTGGCGAAAACTCTTACGTTTACGTAAGAGTTTTATGATCTAACCGATTGAAATTGTTCCACCCAAAAGTATCGATTGATATTTTAACGTTTGCCGTTTAATGGCTTCTGGCGAAGGTTTGGCGTTTGCCGCGTTCCAGGCCTCGATCAGATTTGGGATCACAAAGGAAGCACTTTCATGGCTCGCAACAAGATCGCACTTATCGGTTCAGGGATGATTGGTGGCACGCTGGCGCATCTCGCCGGCCTGAAGGAACTGGGCGACATCGTCCTCTTCGACATCGCCGACGGCATCCCGCAGGGCAAGGGCCTCGACATCGGTCAGTCCTCGCCGGTCGAAGGCTTCGACGTGAACCTGACCGGTGCCAGCGACTATGCCGCCATCGAAGGCGCCGACGTCTGCATCGTCACCGCCGGTGTTGCCCGCAAGCCGGGCATGAGCCGCGACGATCTTCTCGGCATCAACCTCAAGGTCATGGAACAGGTTGGCGCCGGCATCAAGAAGTACGCTCCGAACGCCTTCGTCATCTGCATCACCAACCCGCTCGACGCCATGGTGTGGGCGCTGCAGAAGTTCTCGGGCCTGCCGAAGAACAAGGTCGTCGGCATGGCCGGCGTTCTCGACAGCGCGCGCTTCCGCCTGTTCCTCTCCCAGGAGTTCAACGTTTCGGTCCAGGACGTCACCGCCTTCGTTCTCGGCGGTCACGGCGACACCATGGTGCCGCTCGCCCGCTATTCGACCGTTGCCGGCATCCCGCTGACCGACCTCGTCGAGATGGGCTGGGTCACGAAGGAGCGCCTCGAAGAAATCATCCAGCGCACCCGTGACGGCGGCGCCGAAATCGTCGGCCTGCTCAAGACCGGTTCGGCCTACTACGCGCCGGCCGCTTCGGCGATCGAGATGGCGGAAGCCTACCTCAAGGACAAGAAGCGCGTTCTGCCCTGCGCTGCGCACCTGACCGGCCAGTACGGCGTCAAGGACATGTATGTCGGCGTGCCGACCGTCATCGGTGCCGGTGGTGTCGAGCGCATCATCGAGATCGATCTCAACAAGGCCGAGAAGGAAGCATTCGACAAGTCGGTCGCTTCCGTCGCCGGTCTTTGCGAAGCCTGCATCGGCATTGCGCCGAGCCTGAAGCAGTAATCGCCTCCCGTCGGGCGGACGCTTGAGTTCCGCTCGGCCTCTTTGTTTTTGCCGCATTGGTGCGGGTAGGTGCCCCACCTGCCCGCACAATGCTCCAGACAGGAAAAACACCATGAACATTCATGAGTATCAGGCCAAGGCTCTCCTGAAGAGCTATGGCGCACCGGTCGCGGAAGGTGTCGCGATCTTCTCCGCCGACGAAGCCGAAGCCGCTGCAAAGCAGCTCCCGGGCCCGCTTTACGTGGTCAAGAGCCAGATCCATGCCGGCGGTCGCGGCAAGGGCAAGTTCAAGGAACTGTCCGCCGACGCCAAGGGCGGCGTTCGCCTTGCCTTCTCGATCGACGAAGCCAAGGCTCATGCCAAGGACATGCTCGGCAATACGCTCGTCACCGCCCAGACCGGCCCGGCCGGCAAGCAGGTGAACCGCCTCTACATCGAGGATGGCGCCGACATCGAGCGCGAACTCTATCTGTCGCTGCTCGTCGACCGCTCGGTCGGCCAGGTTGCCTTCGTCGTTTCGACGGAAGGCGGCATGGACATCGAGGCTGTTGCGCACGACACGCCGGAAAAGATCGTCAACGTCGCGATCAACCCGGAAGCTGGCGTCACCGCCGCTGATCTTGCCAAGCTCACCTCGGCCCTGAAGCTCGAAGGCGAAGCCAAGGCTGACGCCGAGAAGCTCTTCCCGATCCTCTACAAGGCCTTTGTCGAGAAGGACATGAGCCTGCTCGAGATCAACCCGCTGATCGTCATGAAGAACGGCCGCATGCGCGTTCTCGACGCCAAGGTTTCGTTCGACGGCAACGCGCTGTTCCGCCACGACGACATCAAGGCACTGCGCGACGAAACCGAAGAAGACGCCAAGGAAATCGAAGCCTCCAAGTGGGACCTCGCCTATGTCGCGCTCGACGGCAACATCGGCTGCATGGTCAACGGCGCCGGTCTTGCCATGGCGACGATGGACATCATCAAGCTCTACGGCAAGGAGCCGGCGAACTTCTGCGACGTCGGCGGCGGCGCCGGCAAGGAGAAGGTCGCGGCAGCCTTCAAGATCATCACGGCCGACCCGAAGGTCGAGGGCATCCTCGTCAACATCTTCGGCGGCATCATGAAGTGCGATGTCATCGCTGAAGGCGTCGTTGCGGCCGTGCAGGAAGTCGGCCTCAAGGTTCCGCTGGTCGTTCGTCTCGAAGGCACGAATGTCGAGCTTGGCAAGAAGATCCTGAACGAATCCGGCCTGGCGATCACCGCCGCCGACGATCTGGATGACGCTGCCAAGAAGATCGTCGCCGCGATCAACGGCTAACTGAAGGACCAGACCTCATGTCGATTCTCGTCAATAAGAACACCAAGGTCCTCGTTCAGGGCCTGACCGGCAAGACCGGCACCTTCCACACCGAACAGGCGCTCGCCTATTACGGCACGCAGATGGTCGGCGGCATCCACCCGAAGAAGGGTGGCGAAACCTGGACCGGCTCCAAGGGCGAAACCCTGCCGATCTTCGCATCGGTTGCCGAAGGCCGTGAAAAGACCGGTGCGGACGCATCCGTGATCTATGTTCCGCCGGCAGGTGCCGCGGACGCGATCATCGAGGCGATCGATGCGGAAATCCCGTTCATCACCTGCATCACCGAAGGCATCCCGGTTGCCGACATGGTGCGCGTCAAGGCTCGCCTCGACCGCTCCAAGTCGCGCCTGCTCGGCCCGAACTGCCCCGGCATCCTCACGCCGGAAGAATGCAAGATCGGCATCATGCCGGGCTCGATCTTCCGCAAGGGTTCGGTCGGCATCGTCTCGCGCTCCGGCACGCTGACATATGAAGCCGTGTTCCAGACCTCCAACGAAGGCCTCGGCCAGACGACGGCTGTCGGCATCGGCGGCGACCCGGTCAAGGGCACCGAGTTCATCGACGTGCTGGAGATGTTCCTGGCGGACGAAGCCACGACCTCGATCATCATGATCGGCGAAATCGGCGGCTCGGCCGAAGAGGACGCGGCGCAGTTCCTCATCGACGAGGCCAAGAAGGGCCGCAAGAAGCCGATGGCCGGCTTCATCGCGGGCCGTACCGCACCGAAGGGCCGCACCATGGGTCACGCCGGCGCCGTCGTTTCCGGCGGCAAGGGCGATGCGGAATCCAAGATCGCCGCGATGGAGCAGGCAGGCATCCGCGTGTCGCCGTCGCCGGCCCGTCTCGGCAAGACGCTGGTCGAAGTCCTCAAGGGCTGACCTAAAGACTTCTGACCGGGCCGGAGTGATCCGGCCCGGTCAATCTGCAGTCCGCGTGTTTCCTTGGCTGATGGAAGATCAGGATACGCGGCAATCAAGTGCCACGGTGACCCCGGCGCGTCCTCGAGGATGCGCGGCGCCGTAGGAAAGGGCGCTAGCGCGCCGAACGAACATGAACGACCGGGATACCCGGCAACCCAACTCAGTCAGGAGGCGGACAAGAACAGTCCGCGTGAGACCATGACAAGGCAAGAGGCCAACGAGCAATTCCAGCTCACTTCGTTTCTGGACGGCGCCAATGCCGCCTATATCGAGCAGCTCCATGCACGCTACGAGGCGGACCCCGCGTCCGTGTCGGCCGAATGGCAGGCCTTCTTCAAGGCGCTCGCCGACCGGCCCGAAGACGTCGTGAAGGCAGCCAAGGGCGCCTCCTGGAAAAAGAACAACTGGCCGATCCCGGCCAATGGCGAACTCGTCTCCGCGCTTGATGGCGACTGGGGCACGGTCGAGAAGGTCATCGAGAAGAAGGTCAAGGCAAAGGCCGAGGAAACGGCTGCTGCCACCGGCGCTGCTGTCAGCGACGCAGACATCCTTCAGGCGACGCGCGATTCCGTGCGCGCCATCATGATGATCCGCGCCTACCGCGCCCGTGGCCACCTGCACGCCAAGCTCGACCCGCTCGGCCTTGCCGCCCCGGTCGAGGACTACAACGAACTTTCGCCCTCGAACTACGGTTTCGACGACAAGGATCTCGACCGCAAGATCTTCATCGACAACGTGCTCGGCCTCGAATACGCGTCGATCCGCGAGATGGTCGAAATCCTCGAGCGCACCTATTGTTCGACGATCGGCGTCGAATTCATGCACATGTCCAACCCGGAAGAGAAAGCCTGGATCCAGGAACGCATCGAAGGGCCGGACAAGGGTGTCGAGTTCACGCCCGAGGGCAAGAAGGCGATCCTGCAGAAGCTGATCGAGTCGGAAGGCTTCGAGCAGTTCATCGACGTCAAGTACAAGGGCACCAAGCGCTTCGGCCTCGACGGCGGTGAATCGCTGATCCCGGCGCTCGAGCAGATCATCAAGCGCGGCGGCCAGGAAGGTCTGAAGGAAATCGTTCTCGGCATGGCCCACCGCGGCCGCCTGAACGTGCTGTCCCAGGTCATGGCCAAGCCGCACCGCGCCATCTTCCACGAGTTCAAGGGCGGCTCCTACGCGCCTGACGAGGTCGAAGGCTCGGGCGACGTGAAGTACCATCTCGGCGCTTCCTCCGACCGCGAGTTCGACGGCAACAAGGTGCACCTGTCGTTGACGGCAAACCCCTCGCACCTCGAAATCGTCAACCCGGTGGTCATGGGCAAGGCGCGCGCCAAGCAGGACCAGATGGCGACCGTCTTCGAAGGCGACATCATTCCCTTGCGCGAACGCTCCAAGGTCATGCCGCTGCTGCTGCACGGCGACGCTGCGTTCGCCGGCCAGGGCGTGATTGCTGAAATCCTCGGCCTTTCCGGCCTGCGCGGCCACCGCGTCGCCGGCACGGTCCACGTCATCATCAACAACCAGATCGGCTTCACCACCAATCCGGCCTTCTCGCGCTCGTCGCCCTATCCGTCCGACGTCGCCAAGATGATCGAAGCGCCGATCTTCCACGTCAACGGCGACGATCCGGAAGGCGTCGTCTACGCGGCCAAGATCGCCACCGAATTCCGGATGAAGTTCCACAAGCCTGTCGTCATCGACATGTTCTGCTACCGCCGCTTCGGTCACAACGAAGGCGACGAGCCGGCGTTCACCCAGCCGAAGATGTACAAGGTCATCCGCGCCCACAAGACGGTCGTCCAGCTCTATTCGGACCGCCTGATCGCCGAGGGACTGATCTCCGAAGGCGAAGTCGAGAAGATGAAGGCCGACTGGCGCGCCCACCTCGAGCAGGAGTTCGAGGCCGGCCAGTCCTACAAGCCGAACAAGGCCGACTGGCTCGACGGCGCCTGGTCGGGCCTGCGCTCGGCCGACAACCAGGACGAACAGCGCCGCGGCAAGACCTCGGTGCCGATGAAGCAGCTGAAGGAAGTCGGCCGCAAGATCTCCGAGATCCCGGCAGGCTTCAATGCCCACCGCACGATCCAGCGTTTCATGGAAAACCGCGCCCAGATGATCCAGACCGGCGAGGGCGTCGACTGGGCCATGGCAGAAGCGCTCGCCTTCGGCACGCTGGTCACGGAAGGCACCAAGATCCGCCTGTCGGGCCAGGACTGCGAACGCGGCACCTTCTCGCAGCGCCACTCGGTGCTCTACGATCAGCAGAGCGAAGAGCGCTACATCCCGCTTGCGAACCTGTCGCCGACCCAGGCGCGCTACGAGGTCATCAACTCGATGCTCTCGGAAGAGGCGGTGCTCGGCTTCGAATACGGCTATTCGCTTGCCCGTCCGAACGCGCTGACCCTCTGGGAAGCCCAGTTCGGCGACTTCGCCAACGGTGCGCAGGTCGTCTTCGACCAGTTCATCTCGTCGGGCGAACGCAAGTGGCTGCGCATGTCGGGTCTCGTCTGCCTGCTGCCGCACGGCTATGAGGGCCAGGGTCCGGAGCACTCGTCGGCCCGCCTCGAGCGCTTCCTGCAGCTCTGCGCCGAAGACAACATGCAGGTCGCCAACGTCACGACGCCGGCGAACTACTTCCACATCCTGCGCCGCCAGGTGAAGCGCGACTTCCGCAAGCCGCTCGTGCTGATGACGCCGAAGTCGCTGCTGCGCCACAAGCGTGCGGTCTCCAGCCTGTCGGAAATGGCCGGCGAGAGCTCGTTCCACCGCCTGCTGTGGGACGATGCCGAGGTGATCAAGGACGGCCCGATCAAGCTGCAGAAGGACTCGAAGATCCGTCGCGTCGTGCTCTGCTCGGGCAAGGTCTACTACGACCTGCTCGAAGAGCGCGAAAAGCGCGGCATCGACGACATCTACCTGCTGCGCGTCGAACAGCTCTATCCGTTCCCGGCCAAGGCGCTCATCAACGAGCTCAGCCGCTTCCGCAACGCGGAGATGGTCTGGTGCCAGGAAGAGCCGAAGAACATGGGCGCCTGGTCGTTCATCGACCCGTACCTCGAATGGGTTCTCGCCCATATCGACGCCAAGTATCAGCGCGTGCGCTACACCGGTCGTCCGGCTGCCGCATCGCCGGCGACGGGCCTGATGTCGAAGCACCTGGCGCAGCTTGCCGCCTTCCTCGAGGACGCGCTGGGGGGCTGACGCTCCCCACGCTCTGAGCCACCAGAAACAGATATCTGATCAACGGAACAAAAATCATGGCAACAGAAATCCGCGTTCCCACCCTTGGCGAATCCGTCAGCGAAGCGACCGTCGGCACCTGGTTCAAGAAGGTCGGCGACGCCATCAAGGCCGATGAACCCCTGCTCGAACTCGAAACCGACAAGGTGACGATCGAAGTCCCGGCTCCGGCCGCAGGCACGCTCTCCGAAATCGTCGCCCAGGCCGGCGAGACCGTCGGCCTCGGCGCACTGCTTGGCCAGATCGCTGCCGGTGCCGCCGGCGCTGCCGCGGCCGCTCCGGCTGCCGCCCCCGAAAAGAAGGCCGAGCCGGCCGCTGCCGCTCCGACTGCCCCGGCTGCTGCTGCAGCTCCGGCCGCCTCGTCGATGCCGCCGGCACCGTCGGCTGGCAAGCTGCTTGCCGAAAGCAACCTTTCCGCCGACCAGATCGACGGTTCCGGCAAGCGTGGCCAGGTGCTGAAGGGTGATGTGCTTGCAGCCGTTGCCAAGGGCATCTCGACGCCGGCCGCTTCCGAGCCGGCCAAGGTCCAGGCCCGTGCGCCGTCGACGGCCGAAGACGTCGTTCGCGAAGAGCGCGTCAAGATGACCCGTCTGCGCCAGACGATTGCCCGTCGCCTCAAGGACGCGCAGAACACCGCCGCCATGCTCACCACCTACAACGAGGTGGACATGAGCGCTGTCATGTCGCTGCGCAACAAGTACAAGGACATCTTCGAGAAGAAGCACGGTGTGAAGCTCGGCTTCATGGGCTTCTTCACCAAGGCCGTGACCCACGCGCTGAAGGAAATCCCTGCTGTCAACGCCGAGATCGACGGCACGGACATCATCTACAAGAACTACTGCCACATCGGCGTTGCCGTCGGCACCGACAAGGGTCTTGTGGTTCCGATCGTTCGCGATGCCGACCAGATGTCGATCGCCGAGATCGAGAAGGACATCGGCCGTCTCGGCAAGGCAGCCCGTGACGGCGCGCTGTCGATGGCCGACATGCAGGGCGGCACCTTCACCATCTCCAACGGCGGCGTCTATGGCTCGCTGATGTCCTCGCCGATCCTCAACGCACCGCAGTCGGGCATCCTCGGCATGCACAAGATCCAGGACCGCCCGGTCGCCATCGGCGGCCAGGTCGTTATCCGTCCGATGATGTACCTTGCGCTTTCCTACGATCACCGCATCGTCGATGGCAAGGAAGCCGTGACCTTCCTCGTCCGCGTCAAGGAAAGCCTGGAAGATCCGGAGCGCCTGGTTCTCGATCTCTAATATTCGCAAACGGCGGGGGCGCCTTTCGTGCCTCCGCCGGTCGCCGTCAGCGACCCCGCACGGCGAAGACTGTCTTTGCGGGTTGGCCGAAGAGACTGGCCCAACCGGGCCGATGATGCCGATCTGAACCGCTCCTGCGATTGCGAGGGATGATGGAAGCCGCTGCAGCGTCGACTGAAATCTGGGTGCTTGGCTGGAGCGTGGTGTTCCTGATCGCGCATATCCTGGTGCAGGCGCTGTCGCTCGACCTGTCCGGCGATTTTACGATCAAGTACCTGCTCGGCCCGCGCGACGAGCAGCGGGCGCCCAAGAGCGTGGTGTCCGGTCGTCTGCTGCACTCGCTTCACAACATGCTGGAGACCTTTCCTGCCTTCGTCGCGCTTGCGCTCGCGCTCGCGGTGACCGGCAAGACCGGCGGTCTCGGCGCCATCGGGGCGGTGACCTGGCTTCTGGCACGGGTGGTTTACACCACTCTCTACGTGGCCGGCGTTCCCGTGCTGCGTACCCTCGTCTGGTTCGTGTCGATCATCGCGCTGCTGCTGATGGTCGTCCGGCTCATGGCATAGCATCCCGGCGACAAGGCAAGAGGAGACTGGCATGGCATTCGGACCCGACGTTCCGCCGATCCAGGCGCATGTCTGCGTCAAGGACGGTCTTTCCGCCATCGCCTTCTACGAGAAGGCTCTTGGCGCGGTGAACACGTTCCACGCGATGGCCGAAGACGGCAAACGGGTGATGCACGCCAATCTGGCGATCTACGGCGGCGAGGTGATGCTGCACGACGAGTTCCCCGAATTCGGCGGAAGCGTGCTGTCGCCGAACACGATCGGCGGCACCGGCGTTGCGATCAGCATCAATCTGGCGAAGCCTGCCGATGTCGACGCGGCCTATGACAGGGCGATGGCCGCCGGGGCATCGACAGTTCTGGAGCCGCAGGATACCTTCTGGCACGCACGCTACGCGCGCATCAAGGATCCCTTCGGCCACGTCTGGGCCTTCAACGCACCGGTCGCAAACCCATGAGCCAGTATTTCCTCGAACTCGCATCGCTGATGGCGATCTTCGCCTTCGCCATCGTCTCTCCCGGCGCCGACCTCGCCATGGTCATGCGCCAGTCGATCGTGCATGGCCGTCGCCCGGCGATCATCACGTCCTTCGGCATCGGCACGTCGCTGATGTTCCATGTGACCTACACGATCCTCGGCCTCGGGCTGATCATTTCGCAGTCGATCTACCTGTTCAACATCGTCAAATGGTGCGGTGTCGCTTACCTGATCTATATCGGCGTCAAGGCGCTTCGGGCCGGCCAGACCGAGATCAAGGTCGACCACACGGAAAACGACGGGCCGGTCAAGAGCCAGTCGGCGGCCAAGGCCTTCGGCCTCGGTTTCGCCGCCAATGCGCTGAACCCCAAGCCGGTGTTCTTCTTCCTGTCGATCTTCTCGACCGTCGTCAGCGCACACACGCCGATCCTCGTCAAGTTCGGCTATGGCCTCGTCATGGCTTCCTGCCTGATCCTCTGGTTCGTCGGCGTCAGCCTGTTCATGACGACGCCGCGCATGCGCGCCGCCTTCACCCGCGCCAGCAAGTGGATCGACCGCGCCAGCGGTGTGGTCTTCATCGCGCTCGGTCTCAAGCTCGCGACGGAGAAGGCCGCCTGATCATGCTCTCCAGTCGTCTCCTTTCAGTCCTGTTCGGCCTCGCCTTTGCTGCGCCGGCGATCGCCGCCGACTGCAAGCAGTCGCACGCGATCTATGGCGACCGCGACGGGGGCTATGAACTGCGCTTCGAACCGGTCGGCTCGGCGAGCGCGGCAACGAGCAACCACTTCAAGGTGGCGGTTCTGAAACCCGGCCTGCTGCTCGATGGCGTCGTGATGCCGGCGGGCGAGCCGGAACGGGCGACCGGACTGATCATGCACAATTGCCCCGAAGGGGATGCGACCGGCGAGGAACTGCGCGCCTGCACGGTGTGGCAGGGCGTCGTCTATGCGCTCGACAAGGCCGGCGCAATCAGCGAGATCCCGGCCGAAACCGAACTGGCAGCCGAGCAATTGCTGCTGCCCGATTTCGGGCCGTCGCTTCGGGCCTCGACCGCCTGGGGCAAAGGCAAGGCGGAGGCCGACAGCTGGGACGCCTTTACGCTCAAGGGATGTGCCGCATGAGCGAGAGCCCCGTCCTTCTTGTAACCGGCGGCAGCCGCGGCATCGGCGCAGCAATCTGCCTTGGCGCGGCAAAGGCCGGCTGGCGGGTCGCGGTCAACTTTGCCACGAACCGTGACGCGGCCGACGCGGTTATCGATGCAATCAAGTCGGTTGGCGGTGAAGCGATCGCGGTTCAGGGCGACGTCGGTTCCGAGGCGGATATCCAGGCGATTTTTGCGGCTGTCGATACGGCTTTCGGCCGGCTGGATGGTCTCGTCAACAATGCGGGCATCGTCGGTCAGACGGCCCGCGTCGACGAGATGTCCGTCGATCGGCTGGAGCGCATGTTCCGCATCAACATCACCGGCTCCATCCGTTGTGCCGCAGAAGCCGTTCGCCGCATGTCGACGCGCTACGGCGGCAAGGGCGGCGTCATCGTCAACATCTCCTCGATGGCTGCCGTGCTCGGTTCGTCGGCGCAATACGTCGACTACGCCGCCTCGAAGGGTGCGATCGATACCTTCACCACGGGCCTTTCGCGCGAGGTGGCTGCTGAAGGCATTCGCGTCAACGCGATCCGGCCCGGCATCATCGATACCGAGATCCACGCTTCCGGCGGCCTGCCGGACCGGGCGCGCGATCTCGCCCACACCATTCCCGTCCAGCGACCCGGCTCTGCCGAGGAGGTTGCTGACGCGGTTCTCTATCTCCTGTCGGATAAGGCGACTTATGTGACGGGGGCAATTCTCAATGTCAGCGGCGGACGGTAACCGTCCTGAAGGAAGGATATACTAATGGCTTATGATCTCATCGTTATCGGCAGCGGCCCCGGCGGCTATGTCTGCGCCATCAAGGCGGCTCAGCTCGGCCTGAAGGTGGCCGTCGTCGAGAAGCGCGCCACCTATGGCGGCACCTGCCTCAACATCGGCTGCATCCCGTCGAAGGCGCTGCTGCATGCTTCCGAGGTGTTCCATCAGGTCGCCCACGGTGTTGACGCGCTCGGCGTCGAAGTCGCGGCGCCGAAGCTGAACCTCGAAAAGATGATGGCCCACAAGGACGCGACGGTTAAGGCCAACGTCGACGGCGTTTCGTTCCTGTTCAAGAAGAACAAGATCGACGGCATCCAGGGCACCGGCAAGGTGCTCGGCCAGGGCAAGGTCTCCGTCACCAACGACAAGGGCGAGGAACAGATCCTCGAAACCAAGAACATCGTGATCGCCACCGGCTCCGACGTCGCCGGCATCCCGGGCGTTCAGGTCGATATCGACGAGAAGGTGATCATCTCGTCGACGGGCGGCATCGCGCTCGAAAAGGTTCCGGCCAACATGATCGTCGTCGGCGGCGGTGTCATCGGCCTCGAGCTCGGCTCGGTCTGGGCGCGCCTCGGCGCCAAGGTGACGGTCGTTGAATATCTCGACACGATCCTCGGCGGCATGGACGGCGAAGTCGCCAAGCAGTTCCAGCGCATGCTCGCCAAGCAGAACATGGACTTCAAGCTCGGCGCCAAGGTGACCGGTGTGGTCAAGGACGGCAAGGGTGCCAAGGTGACCTTCGAGCCGGTCAAGGGCGGTGACGCCCAGACGCTCGATGCCGACGTGGTGCTGATCGCCACTGGCCGCCGGCCCTACACCGACGGCCTCGGTCTGGACAAGGCCGGCGTCGTCATGGACCAGCGCGGCCGGGTCGAGATCGATCATCACTACCAGACGAGCGTTGCCGGCATCTACGCGATCGGCGACGTCGTGCGTGGCCCGATGCTCGCCCACAAGGCCGAGGACGAAGGTGTCGCCGTTGCGGAAATCCTCGCCGGCCAGGCCGGTCACGTGAACTACGACGTGATCCCGAGCGTGGTCTACACCCAGCCGGAAGTCGCCTCCGTCGGCAAGACCGAGGAAGAGCTGAAGGCTGCGGGCGTTGCCTACAAGGTCGGCAAGTTCCCATTCACCGCCAACGGCCGTGCGCGCGCCATGCTCGCCACCGACGGTTTCGTCAAGATCCTCGCCGACAAGGAAACGGACCGGGTGCTCGGCGGCCATATCGTCGGCTTCGGTGCCGGCGAGATGATCCACGAGATCGCCGTGCTGATGGAATTCGGCGGTTCCTCGGAAGACCTGGGCCGCACCTGCCACGCGCACCCGACCATGTCGGAAGCGGTCAAGGAAGCAGCACTTTCGACCTTCTTCAAGCCGATCCATATGTAAGGATCCTGCAGGGGGCTGCGATCAAGCGGCCCCCCTGTTCCCGGCCGCGTTTCTTGCGCGCCGGCTGCCGATTGTGGCCATTACCACCTCGGCGGCGTCAGCGTCCGCTGACATTGCCGCCATCGGCATTTCTGGTCGCCAAGCGACCGTATCACTCCTCGGAAGCGGACCTGAGGGCGTGGAAACGCTCCTCGAACTCGCGCCTCAGGCTGCGCCGTGCCTCGGCAGCGCGCTGCCGGCGTTTGCGGTCGGCTGTGTCGGTGACAAGGGCCGGAACCGGGGTCGGGCTGCCGTCGGCATCGACGGCAACCATGGTGAAGTAGCAGGAATTGGTGTGGCGGCGCTCGCCGCTCCTGATGTTCTCGGCCTCGACCCGGATACCGATTTCCATCGAGGTGCGGCCGGCATTGTTGACAGCGGCGCGGAAGGTGACGAGCTCGCCGACATGGATCGGCTGGCGGAAGGTGACCTGGTCGACCGAGAGCGTCACGGCATATTGCTGCGAGTAGCGCGAGGCGCAGGAGAACGCCACGCGGTCGAGAAGATTGAGCAGCGCGCCGCCGTGGACCTTGCCGCTGAAGTTCGCCATGTCCGGCGTCATCAGCACGACCATTTCGAGTTCGCGCGGGTCATGGCTGGTTTCCATCTTTATCTCCTCAGTGGATGCGATTGCGGCGTCTGACCCGAGTTATGCGGGCTTGCTGCCGTGAAGGGAAGGGTGGTCTTGCTGGCGGGAGGCGTCAGGTGTGACGATTGGCCCGGGGGCTGCGACAAGCGGCGGCCTGTGCAGCAGGGGAAAGGGGCGCAATCATGCTTCATCACGCATGATGCGTCAGGAGGAACCATGAAACCGAGAGCCGTGGCCGCGTCCTTGCCGAACCGGCATCTTCCAAATGCCGACTGGGCGGATCGCTTCGAGCTCGCCCTCGACGGCAAGGGAATGACCGCTGCGCAAGCCGCGGAGCTGTCGCTGGGCCGTTCGCCCCGCTGGGTCCGCGACCTGCTGCGTCTGCGCAACCGCGCCGTCTCGCTTATTGGCCTGAAGTCCGCGGCGCCGAAGCCGGGGCGTCTTGGGTTGGTGGGCGCGTTCCCGGTGCTGTCGAGGACCGACGACGAGGTGGTGCTGGGGTTCGACGACAAACATCTCGATTTTCGCATCGTCGTCGATGTCAGGGCAGGATCCGCGGTCAACCAGATCGTCGGCGTCACGACGCTGATCCGCCGCCACAACACGCTGGGGCGCATCTACCTGGCGGCAGTGATGCCGTTTCACAAGATGATCGTGCCGACGCTTCTTGAAGGTGTGGGCCGGCCGGGTTTCTAACTGCTCGTCGCCGTCCGCACGCTGTTTTTCAACCCGGATAGCAGCACGTCCAGATTGTCGACCGCCTTGCCAAGTCGCGGCTGAGGATCATCCGCCTCGGCAATCCAGAGCGCCGCATCGGCAAGCGCGCCATTGATCATCCGCGCCAAGGTCTCGGCATCCGCTTGCCGCACGATGCCCGCGGCCATCATCGCCGAGAGCTTGGCGGCAAGCGAAGCGAGGCATTGGCGTCTGCTCGGCTCCAGCACGCTTGCTCCGAGAAATGCCGGCGCATCCTTCAATACGATCTGCCGGATCTCCGGTTCGAGCGCCATCTCCAGATAGAGCCTGCAGCGTCGCACGAAACCATCCCATGGGTGCGGCGTTTCGGAGGCGGCGTCGAGCCGTGCATCCATCTCGCCGTCCAGGGTCTCCACGACCGCACGCAGCAGCCCCTTCTTGTCGCCGAAATGATGGTAGAGCGCGCCGCGCGTGAGGCCGGCCGACGCGGTGAAATCGTCCATGGAGGTCTCGGCGTAGCCGTTGCGGCTGAAGGCATCCCTCGCGGCGGCAATCAGCTTGCCCCGCGTTTCGGCAATCATGTCGCTGCGCGCGCGCCTCGTCATTTGCAATTCCTTCCGCATACGTTTCGTATATTAATTGACATGCGAAGCGTATGTCAATATCACTCCCATACGCGGCGTATGCGAATGACGCGACGCTCAGGCATGTATTACAGGAGTTTTCATGGCCAATCCCTATGCACAGATCTTCGCCGCAAGAGGCACGGTCGGCTTTGCCCTGGCGGGACTGGTGTCGCGCCTGCCGCTGTCGATGATGGGCATTGGCATCATCACCATGCTGGCCCAGTCGCGCGGCAGTTACGGACTTGCCGGCGGCGTCGCTGCCGCCTTCACGCTTGCCTCAGCGCTTCTGGCGCCACAGGTATCGCGGCTCGTCGATCGGTTCGGCCAAAGCCGCGTCCTGCCGGTTGCCGCCGCGCTCAGCGCTCTCGGCACGTCTGCGCTCCTCATCTCGACCCATTGGCAGGCGCCGGACTGGACGCTTTTCGTCTTTGCAATCCTTGCTGGGTGCACGCCGAGCATGTCGGCGATGACCCGGGCGCGCTGGACAGAACTCTATCGGGGTCGCCCCGAACTCAAGACCGCCTTCTCGCTCGAATCGGTCTTCGACGAGATCTGCTTCATCGTCGGACCGCCGATCGCCGTCGGCCTCAGTGTCGGCCTGTTTCCCGAAGCCGGACCGCTGGCGGCCGCCCTCTGCCTCGCCGTCGGCGTCACCGCCTTCGTGTTGCAGAAGGGCACCGAGCCGCCCGTCAAACCGGCAGAAACGATCGCGCCGGGGTCGGTTCTTCGCTACCCCACGCTGCGCGTGCTGATCGTGGCGCTTGCCGGCATGGGCATCATCGTCGGCACGATCGACGTGGTCAGCGTCGCCTTTGCGGAAGCCGAGGGACGACCGGCGGCTGCAAGCCTGGTGCTTTCGCTCTATGCGCTCGGTTCCTGCATCGCCGGCCTGGCGTTCGGCGCGGTCAGGGTCGGCCTGCCGCTGCCGAAGCTGTTCCTGATCGGTGCGGGCATGACGGCCGCCAGCACTTTGCCGCTGCTGTTTGCCGGCGGCATCGGCAGTCTGGCGGTCATGATGTTCATATCGGGCGTATTCTTCGCGCCGACGATGATCGTTGCCTTGAGCATCGGCGAAACCGCCGTGCCGCCGTCGAAACTGACGGAGGGACTGACCTGGCTGACGACCGGCCTCGGGATCGGGGTTGCTGCGGGTGCTGCGGTGTCAGGGGGCGTGGTCGCGCGCTTCGGCGTGTCTGCCGGCTTCACCATCGCGCTGGCCGCCGGTGCCTTGATCCTTGGCGCTGCGTTCTGGGGCTATCGCCGCCTGTCGCGGATTGAGGGTGATGATGACATCGCAAGTGCGTCCGAGGTCGTTTCGCGCGCAGGTGCGCAAAGCTGAGAAGGGACGGCGTTCCGGAGGGCACCCGCGGGCTGCCGGTCTCGTCAGTTGGCGCGCGTGACTGTGAAGCCCTGGGCGCGCAGCAGCTCGAGCAGGCCTTCCTTGCCGGGCAGGTGCAGCGCGCCGACGGCCATGAAGGCGCCGCCGTCCTTCAGGATCGGCGCGGCGCGCGTCGCCATGGTCTTGTTGCGATCGACAATGATGCGCTGCTCGAAATCGGCATAGCCGAAATCCTCGGCACTCTTGTCCGACACGGCTTTCATCATCGGCATGATCATGCCGGTGTCGCCGGCGAGGTAGAGATCGGTCATCGTCGCGAAGACGTCGTCGATCGTCTTGCCGAGCGCCAGCGTCTCGATGAGCGCGCGCAGATGCAGCTCGGTCGGCAGCGAGTCCATGGCGGCGAGTTGCTCGACCAGCGTTTCCAGGCCCTTCAGCGTCTTGCCCTGACTGACGGCATCCTCGGCGATCTTCTTGTCGAGGAAGGAGGCGCCCGCCGCCTTGCGGGTCATTTCGCAGGCGGGAAGCGCGACGAAGCTCGCGATCATCCAGGGCTTCATGCGGGAAACCAGCGTCAGCGGAATGCCGCGTGCCTTGAGGCCCGCTTCGAGCTGTTCGCGCTCGCCCGGCTTCAGGAAGTCGGCGATCGTTTTGTTGTCCGGAAGCATGGTGAGATCGGGTCGCATCAGGATCGCGGCGGCCGACTTCTTCTCGTCGATGATCTCGTCCGATTCGACGATGACGGTCGAGGCTGCCTCGAAGGCGGCGGGCGCCTCAAGCGGCAGGGCCAGCACACGCGGATCGGTGACGTGCATCGTGCCGAGCAGCCAGGACGGCGGGACACCGTCCTTCTCGATCTTCCAGAAGATGCCCTTGCTGTTCGGGACGGCAGCGGCTTCCGCTTCGAGCGCGGCCAGTTTCGTCGGGTCGGATTTTGCAAGCGCGGTCAGAACATTCGCGCCACCACATTCGACCTCCGTGGCATCGGCCTTAGAAACGAAGACGAGAGCGACGACGAGGCAGGCGGCGAGCAGGACATGCAGCAGGGCGACCAGCCAGAGAGCGCCGTCGGCGAGCCGCACAAGCAGGTGTCGCGGCAGGTTTCGCTCAGGTCTCGCAAAGGCGGTCATCGTTTTCCTCGACAGTCGCATGGTCAATGGTCGACCCTAGGCCCGGGCCGGTCACGGCTTCCTTAACGGGCATGGTTAATCCACCTCTCCGCCGAAAATCAGGCGCGCGGATGGGCACGGTCGTAGATCTCCAGAAGCCGGGCCGAATCGACGCCGGTATAGACCTGGGTGGTCGACAGGCTGGCATGGCCGAGCAGTTCCTGAATGGTCCTGAGATCGCCGCCGCCGGCAAGCAGATGGGTGGCGAAGGAATGGCGCAAGGCGTGCGGCGTCGCGGTCTCGGGCAGGCCGAGCGCGCCGCGCAGCTTCTGCATCTCGCGCTGGATGATCGCCGGCTGCAGCTTGGCGCCGCGCGCACCGCGAAACAATGGCTCGTCTGCCGTGGGATGATAGGGGCAGAGCTTGAGGTAGGTGGCGACGGCCTGACGTGCGGCCTCGATCAGCGGCACGATGCGGGTCTTGTCGCCCTTGCCGATGATGCGCAGCGACGATGGCGCGCCGGCAAATTCCGACGGCGTGAGGCCGAGCGCTTCGGAAATGCGCAGGCCGCAGCCATAGAGCAGGGTCAGCACCGCTGCGTTGCGTGCGGCGATCCAGGGTTCCTCGGCAAGCTGCGCCTCCGATGTTACCACATTCAGCGCGTCGCGGTCTGTGAGCGGCTTCGGTAGCGATTTCGGTTGCTTGGGCGAACGCACCGCAGCCGCACCGGCCGCATTGGCAAGGCCGTTGCGTTCGAGGTAGCGCAGGAAGGAGCGAAGCCCGGCGAGCCCGCGGCCGAGCGTGCGCGCGCCGGCACCGCCCTTGCGACGCTGGGCAAGGAAGCCGCGCAGATCCGCCGGCCTCAGCGTCCGGATATCGGAAAGCCGCGGCGGCCCGGCGAGATGGCCGGTGAGAAACGTCAGGAACTGTCGCGTGTCGCGCTCATAGGCCTCGACGGTGTTGTCGGAGAGACGGCGCTCCCGCATGAGCCCGTCCAGCCAGCGCTGGCGCTCGGCGAGTAGCTCCGGATGGCCGATGACGAGAAGCTCGTTCATTGTCGCTTTCCATTGATGGTCCGCCCGCGACAATGCCCTGACGCATCTTATGTTTTTGCTAATGCACCCTTGGAATTTGTCATCCTTCGATCATATAGAATTGCGATGGTCAGCCGCAAACAAACGGATCGGACTATGGCGGGACGGGATTCGGTGAACGGGATCGCGCATTTTGCTGAAGTAATCGCCCTGGTTTCCCAGGGGCAGCCCGGCCACATCGTCGACACCCTGATCGCAGAGCGCGGGCAGCGGATCGTCAAGAGCCCGCTATGGCCGTTGATGCGACCTTTTCTCTATGCATTGCTGAACTATCGCAAGGCGCACGAGTTCGCCGATGCGGTCGGGAACATGCCTGGTTTCCAGGCCTTCGAGCATCTGAGTTCGCTGCTCTCGCTGGAGGTGCGCGTCGACCGGGCCGAGCGCATACCGCAGAAGGGCGGCTTCCTGCTCGTCAGCAACCACCCGACCGGTATTGCCGACGGCATCGCCGTCTTCGACCTTCTGAAGTCGCGGCGACCGGACATGATGTTCTTCGCCAATCGCGATGCCATTCGCGTCAACCCGCGTTTCGTCGAAATGGTCATTCCGGTCGAATGGCGCGAGGAACACAAGAGCAAGCTGAAGGCGCGCGAGACGCTGCAGGTCACCAACCGGGCGATCGGCGAGGGCAAGGCGACGGTGCTCTTCCCCTCCGGCCGCATCGCCTATTGGGCGGATGGCTGCCTCAACGAGCGGCCGTGGAAGACGTCGGCGGTGGGCTTTGCGCGCAAATACGGCTTGCCGATCCTGCCTGTGCATATGAGCGCCCGAAATTCCGGCCTGTTCTACTGGTTCGCCAAGTGGTCGACCGAGCTGCGCGACATGACCGTGTTCCACGAGCTGCTGAACAAGAAGGGCGACCTCTTCGACTTCCGTATCGGCAATCTGATCCCGCCGGAGGCGCTGGACGGTGAGGCTGGCGAGGTGACGAAGGCGCTGGAAAGGCACACGGTCTTCGATCTGGCGATCGATGCCGACGCGGCGTTCCAGCCCAAACTGCAGGTAGCAGCAGCGCTCTAGCACATGCCGCGCCATCCCGGCCGGGCTTCACGCCGGATGGCGGATCGGCTAGGTCTTGCACCATGCAGCTTCAATCCATGTTCGCCGAAAACTACCGTTCGTTGAAGTCGATCCGCATGGATCTGACCGGGGTCAACCTGTTCATCGGTGAGAACGGCGTCGGCAAGTCCAATCTCTACCGCGCGCTTCAGCTGGTGCAATCGGCAACGCGCGGCACGCTTGCGCGCGAGATTGCCGAGGAGGGCGGCATGTCCTCGGCGCTCTGGAGCGGCCGCCGACGCGCCGACAAGCCGGTGCGCATCCGGCTGGAAACCGAGCTTCTGGACGAAGAACGCGCGATCACCTTCCGTTACCGCATCGAGGCTGGACTGCGCCCACCTCCGCCTGCCGCCGGGTTCGCCTACGAGCCACAGGTCAAGGAAGAGGAGCTGACGGTCGAAACCGGCCGCCGGCCGGTGACCATGATGAAGCGCTCCGGGCCCGGCATCTTCGTGCGCGGCGAACGCGGACGGATGGAGGACTATCCGGAGCAGGCGCTGACATCAGAAACGGCGATCTCGCTGCTCGGTGATGCCGGTCACTATCCGGAGGTCGGCACCTTCCGCCGCGCCGTCGATCAGTGGCGGTTCTTCCACGGCTTCCGCACCGACCGCGAATCGCCCCTGCGGCTGCCTTGTCTCGCCGTCACCGCCCCGATGCTGGATGAGACAGGCGTCAACATGGCGGCGGTTTTTGCCACTCTCCGGCACACGCGCGAGGACACGGTCGATCTCGACCGGGCCATCGCCGATGCGTTCGGCGGCGCTTACCTCGATGTTCCCGAACCTGGCCAGTTCGCCGAATTTTCGCTGGTCTTTCCGGATTTTCCCAGCCGGCCGTTTTCGCCGCGCGAGCTTTCCGACGGGCAGATGCGTTTCCTGGCGCTGGCGGCGGCGTTGCTGTCCTACCGCCGTCCCCGCTTCATCGCGCTCAACGAGCCGGAGACCAGCCTGCACCCGGACATGCTGCCGGCGCTTGCCGACATGATCGCCAGCGCGTCGCGCGAAAGCCAGATCTGGATCGTCACCCATTCGGAGCGGCTGGCGCAGGAAGTGCGTCAACGCTCGGGCATTCGTCCGCGGCGAGTGATCCGCAAGGACAGCGCCACCTGGATCGACGGCATGCGGCTGACAGGGCTGATGGACGATGACGAGTAGGCAACAAAAAAGCCCGGCGCGGTGGCCGGGCTCTTTCTGAACTTTCCTGAAAGTATCAGGCGATCTTCTGGCCGGTCTTGGCCCAGTCGGCCAGGAACAGTTCCAGGCCCTTGTCGGTCAGCGGGTGCTTGACCAGCGCCTTCAGGGTTGCCGGCGGTGCAGTGACGACGTCGGCGCCGATGAGGGCGGCTTCCTTGACGTGGTTGACCGTGCGGATCGAGGCGGCGAGGATCTCGGTCTCGTAGCCGTAGTTGTCGAAGATGTGGCGAATTTCGCGGATCAGGTCCATGCCGTCAAACGCGATGTCGTCGAGGCGGCCGACGAAGGGCGAAACGAAGGTCGCGCCGGCCTTGGCGGCGAGCAGCGCCTGGTTGGCCGAGAAGCACAGCGTTACGTTGGTCTGGTGACCGTCCGAGGTCAGTGCCTTGCAGGCCTTGAGGCCGTCGAGCGTCAGCGGCAGCTTGATGCAGATGTTGTCGGCGATCTTCGAGAGAACGGCCGCTTCCTTCATCATCTCGGCATATTCGGTCGCGGTCACTTCAGCCGAAACCGGGCCCTCGACGATGCCGCAGATTTCCTTGGTGACTTCCGTGATGTCGCGGCCCGACTTCAGGATCAGCGACGGGTTGGTGGTGACGCCATCGAGAAGGCCGAGATCGTTCAGCTCGCGGATTTCCTTGACGTCGGCGGTATCAACGAAAAATTTCATGGGGTCACTCCCTTGGGGCACGATTGCCGTTCGGGCGCATATCTACCGGGGAGGAATTCCGTTGGCAGAGATCGCGCGCGTTGAAACTCTGGTGGAACCGTGACAAACCCTGCGGCCTGCAAGGCTGCGGTTCGCAGCGCAGTTTTCTTTAACCGAAACACGTGGCAAGGTCACGGCAAAATGACTCGCGATTCAACCGATTTATTCGGCGATTTGCTCGGGCCTGTTTCGGCCCGTCGCGTCGTGCCGGTCCTGGTGCCCATGCCGGCACCGAAAGCCTATTCCTATGCGGTTCCCGACACGATGGCGGTCGAGCCGGGTTCGATCGTGCAGGTGCCGCTCGGGCCCCGTCTCGTCGTCGGCGTGGTCTGGGATGGCGAGGATGACGGGACGGTCGATGCCAAGAAACTCAAATCGATCGAGAAGGTATTCGACTGCCCACCGCTGACGCGCGACATGCGTACCTTTCTCGATTGGGTGTCGACCTATACGGTCACGCCACCGGGGCTGGTCGCGCGGATGGCGCTTCGCGCCCCCGCGGCCTTTGATCCGGAGCCTATGGTCGAGGCGCTGCGCCTCACCGAGATGCGGCCGGAGCGCATGACGGCGGCGCGCGAGCGCGTGATTGCCGCTGCCGGCGACGGCTTCTCCTGGACACGCTCGGGGCTTGCGCATGCGGCGGGCACCTCGTCGAGCGTGATCGACGGGCTGACGCAGCAGGGTGTGTTTGAAACTGTCTTCATGGCACCGCCGCCGGTCGTCGCCTTGCCCGATCCCGATTTTGTCGCGCCCCGGCTCGAAGGTCCGCAGAAGGATGCGGCAGCCGATCTGCTGGCGGCGGTCGAAGCGGGCGGCTTTTCTGTATCACTGATCGACGGCATCACCGGCTCGGGCAAGACCGAGGTCTATTTCGAGGCGATCGCCGCGACGCTGCGCGCCGGCAAGCAGGTGCTGATCCTGCTTCCCGAAATCGCGCTGACGTCGAGTTTTCTCGAGCGCTTTCAGGATCGCTTCGGCTCGAAACCGGCCGAGTGGCACTCGGACCTCGCGCCGCGCACCCGCGAAAAGGTCTGGCGTCAGGTGACGACGGGAACGGTGCGGGTCGTTGCCGGTGCGCGCTCGGCGCTGTTTCTGCCGTTCGAGGAACTGGGCCTGATCATCGTCGATGAAGAACATGATCCGGCCTACAAGCAGGAAGACCGGGTCTTCTACAATGCACGCGACATGGCCGTCGTGCGCGGCCGTATCACCGGCTTTCCCGTCGTGCTCGTGTCGGCGACGCCGTCGGTCGAAAGCCGGGTCAATGGCGAAGTCGGCCGCTACAAGCCGATCCACCTGCCGACCCGTTTTGGTGATGCGGCGCTGCCGCGGCTCGGCGTGGTCGACATGCGCCAGCATCCGCCGGCACGCGGCGGCTTTCTGTCGCCGGTGCTCTTGAACCAGGTCGGCAAGGCTGTCGAGCGCGGTGAACAAGCGCTGCTCTTCCTCAACCGACGCGGTTACGCGCCCCTGACGCTCTGCCGCGTCTGCGGTCACCGCTTCCAGTGCCCGGATTGTTCCAGCTGGCTCGTCGAACATCGCTTCCGCGGGCAGATCCAGTGCCACCATTGCGGCTATTCCGAGCGCACGCCGGAGGCTTGCCCCGAGTGCGGCACGCTGGACCATCTCGTTGCCTGCGGTCCCGGGGTCGAGCGCATCGCCGAGGAGGTGGAACGGCATTTCCCCGAGGCGCGCACCATCGTGCTGTCTTCCGACCTGATGGGCGTCAAGCGTCTGCGGCTGGAACTCGACGCCATTGCCCGCGGCGAGGCCGACATCGTCATCGGCACGCAGCTCGTCGCCAAGGGGCACAATTTTCCGCTGATGACGCTGGTCGGCATCGTCGATGCCGACCTTGGCCTTGCCAATGGCGATCCGCGCGCGGCGGAGAGGACCTTCCAGCTGCTCTCGCAAGTAACGGGGCGTGCGGGGCGAACGGGCCTCAAGAGCCTCGGCCTCCTGCAGACCTACCAGCCTCAGCATCCGGTGATGCAGGCGATCGTTTCCGGCGATGCGGATGCGTTTTACGACCGCGAGATCGCCGAGCGCGAGAAGGCGCTGCTGCCGCCCTTCGGCCGCCTTGCCTCGCTGATCGTTTCGGCCGACACGCGCCAGGATGCCGAGGGCCACGCGCGGGGTTTGCGCATGGCAGCGCCCCGCACGGACGGCATCTCGATCCTCGGCCCAGCAGAAGCCCCGTTGGCACTGGTGCGCGGGAGGCACCGCTTCCGGCTGCTGGTGCATGGCCGGCGCAACAGCGACATGCAGGCCTTCGTCAAGGCGATGATCGCTGCCGGCCCGAAGGAACGCGGCTCGATCAGCGTCCAGCTCGACATCGATCCCCAAAGCTTCCTGTAATTCAAGTTTCCTGTGATCGTTGCATTGAAGAGCCCGCGGGCGATTCACAACCGGGGCGACATGCGCTAGAGGTCAGGGACGCATCGCTTCGGCCGAAGACGGGGCGGAGTGACAACGGGCGCATCGGCGGGACGAGGCATGGAGTTCTACATTCCGACGGAAACCGGCGAGTTCCTCGCCTTCTGCGCGGCGGCGGCAGCGGTGCTGATCGGCGTCGTCATGCTGTTTGCCCCGCGGCTGACCTTTCGCGCAGCCGGCATCGGCATTGCGGAGGGGCGGCGCGGTGGTTTTGCCGAGGCGCGCTCGACCATGGGCGGCATGCATGTCGGCCTCGGGCTTGCCGCCATCCTGCTGGCGCAGCCGATGGTGTATCTTGCTGTCGGTGCCGCCTTTGCGCTTGCCGCCTTCGGTCGAATTCTCTCCATGATGAGCGACAACGGCGCAACGCTCTACAACTGGACGGCGCTCCTCGTGCAGGCCGCACTCGCCATCCTTCCGCTCGCCTATGTCTTCGGCATGATCTGATCGCCGATCTCGCGTTTTCGCGATTCACATCCTCGGAAACCGATTTACGGCAAAATTCGGCCAAAGGTGGCCGACTTATGCCGCATTCCTGCCCTTCGCGTGTTGCGAGTCCAAACATCCTATGCTAGACGAACCGCGAATTGCGGGGGAAGTGGGTCGCCAGGCCTCGATATCCTGCAAATTATTGCAGCAAATTCAAGATCTTAAGTTGACGGCCCACCGCCAGCACGGTTCTTGGATGAAATTGAGAGAAGCTTGTGCCCGTGGCAGACACATCCCAGCTTATTTCCGGTGTTGCAGAAAGATATGCGTCCTCGCTTTTTGAGCTCGCGCTCGGCGCCAATTCCGTCGAGGCAGTGGGTGCGGATCTTAACCGCGTCCAGGCTCTGATCGACGGCAGCGACGACCTGAAGCGGCTGATCGTAAGCCCCGTCTTTTCTGCAGACGACCAGTTCAAGGCCATTTCGGCAGTTTCCGAAAAGGCTGGCATCTCCGGGCTCGTCGGTAACTTCCTCAAGGTTGTTGCGCGCAATCGCCGCCTCTTCGCGCTGCCGGGCATGATCAAGGCGTTTCGCCTGATCGCCGCGCGCCACCGGGGTGAAATCACTGCCGACGTAACGTCGGCCCATGCGCTCACAGCGGCGCAGCAAAACGAATTGAAGGCGACGCTCAAGGGCGTCACCGGCAAAGACGTGGCGGTCAGCGTCACCGTCGACCCGTCTATTCTTGGAGGTCTGATCGTCAAGGTCGGGTCCCGCCAGATTGACACTTCCCTTCGCACCAAACTCTCTACCCTTAAGCTTGCACTGAAAGAGGTCGGCTGATGGATATCCGCGCCGCGGAAATTTCCGCAATTCTCAAAGATCAGATCAAAAATTTCGGCCAGGAAGCAGAAGTCTCCGAAGTCGGTCAGGTGCTTTCCGTCGGTGACGGTATTGCCCGCGTCTACGGTCTCGACAATGTTCAGGCAGGCGAAATGGTCGAATTCCCGGGTGGAATTCGTGGCATGGCGCTGAACCTCGAAGCCGACAACGTCGGTGTCGTTATCTTCGGTTCGGACCGTGACATCAAGGAAGGCGACACCGTCAAGCGGACTGGCGCCATCGTGGACGTCCCGGTTGGTCCGGAACTGCTTGGCCGCGTCGTCGACGCGCTCGGCAACCCGATCGACGGCAAGGGCCCGATCAACGCCAAGCAGCGCTCGCGCGTCGACGTCAAGGCTCCGGGCATCATTCCGCGCAAGTCGGTGCATGAGCCGATGTCGACCGGCCTCAAGGCCATCGACGCCCTCATCCCGGTCGGCCGCGGCCAGCGCGAGCTCGTCATCGGCGACCGCCAGACCGGCAAGACCGCGATCATCCTCGACACGATCCTCAACCAGAAGGCCATTCACGACAATGGTCCGGAAGGTGACAAGCTGTATTGCGTCTACGTCGCAATCGGCCAGAAGCGTTCGACGGTTGCCCAGTTCGTGAAGGTTCTGGAAGAGCGTGGCGCTCTGCAGTACTCGATCATCGTTGCTGCGACGGCTTCCGACCCGGCTCCGATGCAGTATCTCGCACCGTTCGCCGGTTGCGCGATGGGCGAATACTTCCGTGACAACGGCAAGCACGCTCTCATCGGCTACGACGACCTGTCGAAGCAGGCCGTTTCCTACCGTCAGATGTCGCTGCTGCTGCGCCGCCCGCCGGGCCGCGAAGCTTACCCGGGCGACGTTTTCTACCTGCACTCCCGTCTGCTCGAGCGCGCTGCAAAGCTGAACGACGACATGGGCGCTGGCTCGCTGACGGCTCTGCCGGTCATCGAAACGCAGGGCAACGACGTTTCGGCGTTCATTCCGACCAACGTGATCTCGATCACCGACGGCCAGATCTTCCTTGAAACCGACCTGTTCTACCAGGGCATCCGTCCGGCCGTTAACGTCGGTCTGTCGGTTTCGCGCGTCGGTTCCGCCGCGCAGATCAAGGCGATGAAGCAGGTTGCCGGCTCGATCAAGGGCGAACTCGCCCAGTATCGCGAAATGGCCGCCTTCGCTCAGTTCGGTTCGGACCTCGACGCCGCTACGCAGCGCCTGCTGAACCGCGGTGCCCGCCTGACCGAACTCCTGAAGCAGCCGCAGTTCTCGCCGCTGAAGACGGAAGAGCAGGTCGCTGTCATCTTCGCAGGCGTCAACGGTTACCTCGACAAGCTGCCGGTCAACCAGGTCGGCAAGTTCGAGCAGGGCCTGCTTTCGTACATGCGTTCGGAAGGCAAGGACATCCTGGAAACCATCCGCAAGGACAAGGCGATCTCCGACGACGTCAAGGGCAAGCTGAAGGCTGCAATCGACAGCTTCGCCAAGTCTTTCGCCTGAGCGGATTTCATTTAGGACGGATAACGGATGCCTTCACTTAAGGATCTGAAGAACCGGATCGCCTCCGTCAAGGCGACGCAGAAGATCACCAAGGCGATGAAAATGGTCGCCGCGGCGAAGCTTCGGCGTGCGCAGGAGGCGGCCGAGGCCGCCCGGCCTTACTCGCAGCGCATGGCTGCCGTTCTCGCCAATATCGCCCAGGCGGTTGGCGCGGACGACAGCGCGCCTGCTCTGATGACCGGAACCGGCAAGGACGATACGCACCTTCTGGTCGTCTGCACGGCTGAACGCGGCCTTTGCGGCGGCTTCAACTCGCAGATCGCCCGTCACGCCCGCGACCACGTTCGCAAGCTGCTTGCAGCCGGCAAGACGGTCAAGATCATCTGCGTCGGCAAGAAGGGCTTCGATATTCTGCGCCGCGAATACGCGTCGCTGATCATCGATCGTGTCGACCTGCGTGAGGTCAAGAAGATCGGCTTTGAAAACGCCGACCAGATTGGCCACAAGGTCATCGCGCTCTTTGAAAAGGGCGAGTTCGATGTCTGCACGCTGTTCTATTCTGAGTTCAAGTCCGTTATCGCCCAGATTCCGACGGCTCAGCAACTGATCCCCGCTTCGGCCGGCCCGGTCGCAGCGGAAGCATCGGATGCTTCGGCCGTCTACGAGTATGAGCCGGACGCGGGCGCGATCCTCACCGATCTCATTCCGCGCAACATTTCCGTGCAGATCTTCCGGGCCCTGCTCGAGAACGTCGCCGGCGAAATGGGCGCGAAGATGAGCGCGATGGATAATGCGACGCGCAATGCTGGTGACATGATCAACAAGCTGACGCTGAACTACAACCGTCAGCGCCAGGCTCAGATCACCAAGGAACTCATTGAAATCATCTCGGGCGCGGAAGCGCTCTAAGGTTACGGAAAGAGGGTAAGGATTATGGCTAAGGCAGCTACCCCGAAAGAAACCGCAGCGGAGAAGAAGCCCGCTGCACCGAGGAAGGCAGCTTCCGCCAAGACCGCAGCTGTTGCCGCAACCGGCGCTGTCGGTCGCGTAACGCAGGTCATCGGCGCCGTCGTCGACGTCGCGTTCGAAGAAGGCCAGCTTCCGCAGATCCTGAACGCGCTGGAGACCGACAACAACGGTAACCGCCTCGTTCTCGAAGTCGCGCAGCACCTCGGCGAAAACTCCGTCCGCACGATCGCCATGGACTCGACCGAAGGTCTCGTCCGCGGCCAGTCGGTCACCGACACCGGCGCACCGATCACGGTTCCGGTCGGCGACGAAACGCTCGGCCGCATCATGAACGTCATCGGCGAGCCGGTTGACGAAGCGGGCCCGCTCGTCACCTCCGGCAGGCGCGCCATCCACCAGGAAGCGCCGTCCTACGTCGAGCAGTCGACGGAAGCGCAGATCCTCGTCACCGGCATCAAGGTCGTCGACCTTCTCGCTCCTTACGCAAAGGGCGGCAAGATCGGCCTCTTCGGCGGCGCAGGCGTCGGCAAGACCGTTCTCATCATGGAACTGATCAACAACGTCGCCAAGGCGCACGGTGGTTACTCGGTGTTCGCAGGCGTGGGTGAACGTACCCGCGAAGGCAACGACCTCTACCACGAAATGATCGAGTCCGGCGTTAACAAGCACGGCGGCGGCGAAGGCTCCAAGGCTGCGCTCGTTTACGGCCAGATGAACGAACCGCCGGGCGCCCGCGCTCGCGTCGCTCTGACCGGTCTGACGATCGCTGAAGACTTCCGCGACAAGGGCCAGGACGTTCTGTTCTTCGTCGACAACATCTTCCGCTTCACCCAGGCAGGTTCCGAAGTGTCGGCTCTGCTCGGCCGTATTCCTTCGGCCGTGGGTTACCAGCCGACGCTGGCGACCGACATGGGTCAGATGCAGGAACGCATCACCACCACGACCAAGGGCTCGATCACCTCGGTTCAGGCCATCTACGTTCCGGCCGACGACTTGACCGACCCGGCGCCGGCAACCTCGTTCGCCCACCTGGACGCAACGACCGTTCTGTCGCGCTCGATCGCCGAAAAGGGTATCTACCCGGCCGTTGACCCGCTCGACTCGACCTCGCGCATGCTCGACCCGATGATCGTCGGCGAAGAGCACTACGAAGTGTCGCGTAAGGTCCAGACGACCCTGCAGCGCTACAAGGCTCTCCAGGACATCATCGCCATCCTCGGCATGGACGAACTGTCTGAAGAAGACAAGCTGGCCGTTGCCCGCGCTCGTAAGATCGAACGCTTCCTGTCGCAGCCGTTCTTCGTCGCCGAAGTCTTCACCGGTTCGCCGGGCAAGCTCGTCGCACTCGAAGACACGATCAAGGGCTTCAAGGGCCTGGTCAACGGCGAGTACGACCACCTGCCGGAAGCTGCCTTCTACATGGTCGGCTCGATCGAAGAAGCGGTGGAAAAGGCCAAGAAGCTGGCTGCAGAAGCCGCTTGATTTGACTGTTAAGCCTCGGCGCCCTGGCGCCGAGGCTTTCGTCCTGCCTTCGATAATGGCAGGGAAGACATGCACAGCCGCCTTTTTGGGTGGCGCGCCCACAAGAAGTGAATGGTCATGGCCGATTTCAACTTTGAGCTTGTTTCCCCCGAGCGCCTGCTCCTCTCCGAAAAGGTGACGGAAGTCGTCATTCCGGCGACCGAGGGCGAGATGACCGTGATGGCCAATCACGCGCCGACGATGACGACGATCAAGCCTGGCGTGGTCTCGGTGAAGACGGCCGATGGCAAGACGGAGCGCTTCGTGGTGTTCGGCGGTTTCGCCGATATCCTGCCGACCGGCTGCACGCTGCTTGCCGAATCCGCCGTCCATGTCGATGAACTCGACCGCACGGTGCTCGAGAACCGCATCGACGCGGTTCGTGCCGAGCTGGAAGGAGCCGGCGACGAGAAGAAGACCCGTCTGGAGCAGTTCGTCGCCGAACTGACGAAGCTCGGCGAGATCGTGATCCCGGCCTGAAAGGGACACCCGGAAGGGTGAAGCGAATGAGAAAGCCCCGCCTTCGAGCGGGGTTTTTTGTTGCCTGTTTCGCCTGATCTTGTAACCAATAGCAGCCGGACCGGCCGTTTTGGCCATTCTTCGTCACGGCTACTGTATTGAGCCCGCATCGTTCAGCCCAGGAAGAGAGACCGCTGGCATGACGTCGAAGATTGTTCCTGTCATCATGGCCGGTGGAAAAGGCACCCGGCTGTGGCCGCTCTCGCGCTCCGCTGCGCCGAAGCAGTTCCTGCAGATCCTCTCCGAACACTCGCTGTTCCAGCAGACGCTCGAACGGGTGAGCGACCCGGCGCGATACGAGCCGGCCATCGTCGTCACCAACAGCGACTTCCGCTTCATCGTCGCCGAGCAGGCGCGTGCGCTCCAGGCTCATCTCGGTGAGATCCTGCTGGAGCCGGTGGCGCGCAATACCGCACCGGCTCTCGCCGCTGCCGCGTTTGCGGTCCTTAGCCGCTACGGCGAAGGGGCGATCATGCAGGTGCTCGCCTCCGATCACGAGATCGATGCCGGCGCCATCTACCGGGATTGCATTCTAAGGGCGCATGCCGCCGCCGTGCGGGGAGAGCTGGTGACGTTCGGCATCACGCCAACCGAGCCGGCTACCGGCTACGGCTACATCGAGTGCGGCGACGAACTGGCCGAAGGTACGAACCGGGTGGCGCGCTTCGTCGAGAAGCCGGATCGCGCCAAGGCCGCGGCGATGATCGCTTCCGGGCGCTACCTCTGGAATTCCGGTCTGTTCATGCTGCCGGTGACGCCCTTTCTCGACGAGTTGAAGCGTTTCACGCCGCAGGTGTGGGAGGCCGCGCAGAGCGCCGTGGAAAGCGCTTACAAGGATTTGGACTTCACCCGCCTTCATGGGGAGAGCTTTGCGGCCGCGCCCGATATCTCGGTCGACTACGCCGTGTTCGAAAAGACCGAGCGCGCTGCCGTCGTTCCGTCTTCCTTCCTGTGGTCCGATCTCGGAAGCTGGGACGCGGTCTGGAAGACAGGCCGCAAGGATGCCGACGGCAATGTCGTCACGGACAGGGCGACGGTATCGAACACCCGCAATTCGCTGGTTCTGTCGCGCGACATTCACCTGGCCGTCCAGGGGCTTGAGGATGTGGCCGTCATCGCCGGGGAGGACGCCGTCTATGTCGGGCGGCTGGACGACAGCCAGAGCGTCGGCAACATCGTCAAGGTTCTCGCCCGCTCGCCGCAAACCGCGGCGCTGACGGAAGTGCACCCGACCTCCTACCGTCCCTGGGGCGCCGTTGCAGCGCTTTCCGACGGCGAGCGCTTCTCGGTCAAGCGGTTGCGCGTGATGCCCGGCAAGAAGATCTCCTTGCAGAGGCATCACCATCGCGCCGAGCACTGGATCGTCGTGCGCGGTACGGCGGAGATCACGATGGGTGAAGAGACGCGGCTCCTGCACGAGAACGAGTCGGTGTTCATTCCGCTGGGCATGGTGCACCGGCTGCACAATCCCGGCAAGATTCCGCTGGAGCTGATCGAGGTGCAGACCGGGTCCTATCTCGGGGACGACGACACCGTCCGCATCGAGGACGAATTCGGCCGCAACTGAAGCGCGTCCTGCCCTGTCATATCATCAAACGAAAAATGCCCGGGCTGAACCCGGGCATTGAAGTCGGCGCATCAGGACTGATTGGCTCAGCCGGCGACGCGCTCGCTCTCGCCCTTCTGGGCGTAGTAGTGACCGAAGCGGTTTGCGAGGAAGGTGTCGAGGCCGATGTCTTCCTGGCGAACGAAGCCCTTCGAGGCGATCTTGCCTTCGGCGAGCAGATCGAGCACGGCGCAGATGCTGCCGGCCGTGGTGATCTGGATGCCGCTCTGCATGCGACCGGCAACGACGCCGCTATAGACCTTGTTGGCGTAGGTTTCCTGGATCAGACGACCGTCACGGAAGCCCGAAACGGTGACGAAGATCACCACGACGTCCTGGGTGGTGGTCGGCAGCGAATTTTCGAAGATGTCCTTGAGGACTTCGCGGCGATGACGCAGGCCGAGGTCGTTCAACAGCGCCTTCATGATCGCGGCATGGCCCGGATAGCGGATCGTCTTGTAGTTCAGCGTACGGACCTTGCCCTTCAGCGTTTCGCAGAGCGTGCCGAGGCCGCCGGACGTGTTGAAGGCTTCGTAGGTGACGCCGTCGAGCGAGAATTCTTCACGCTCTTCCATGGCCGGAACTTCGATCAGATTGTTCTCAACGATCGCCTCGCAGGGCTCGATGTACTCGTTGATGACGCCGTCGGTGCTCCAGGTGAGGTTGTAGTTCAGAGCGTTCGACGGGTACTGCGGCAGGGCGCCGACGCGCATGCGCACGCTTTCGAGCGTCTGGAAGCGGCTGGCGAGGTCGTTGGCGACGATCGAGATGAAGCCCGGTGCGAGGCCGCACTGCGGAATGAAGGCGGTGTTCGCCTTGGCGGCGATCGCCTTGACCTGGCGGGTGGATTCGACGTCTTCGGTGAGGTCGAGGTAGTGGATGCCGGCTTCAGCAGCGGCTTCGGCGATTGCCACCGTCAGGTGGAACGGAGCGGCGCTGAGGACCGCGAACTTGCCGGTAAGAAGGGCGACGAGCGCCTTCTTGTCGCCGATGTCGACGGTTGCCGTCGTGATCGCGGCATGCTTCTCGATCTGCTCCAGCTGCTCGGCGCTGCGGTCGGCGACGCAGACGCTGTAGTCGCCGGTGTGGGCGAGCATGCGAGCGATGGTGGAGCCGATCTTGCCTGCTCCGATGACGACGATATTCTTCATTCTTTCCCCCAGGGCATGAGAACTGTTTCTGCCCATATTGTCGGCGCGGGGGCTGTTGATTTGAAGCTGTGATATGACTAAATCGCCTATCGAAACTCGGCAGATTGCCCAATCGGATCGACGAAATGCAGATCACGGACAAGGATCGCGAGCTTCTCGCCATCTTAAGCGAAAACGCCCGCATGCCGACGGCGACGATCGCGCGCAGGCTTGGCCTGTCGCGCACGACGGTGCAGGCTCGCATCGAGCGGCTGGAGCGCGAGGGCATCATTGCAGGCTATGGCGTGCGGCTATCCGAGAGCTACGAGAAGGGACTGGTGAAAGCGCATGTGCTGATCACCATTGCGCCGCGGGCGCTTCCCCGCGTGACGCCGGAGCTGAGCGCGATCCGAGAGATCCAGACGCTGCATTCGGTCAGCGGCAGCTTCGACCTGATCGCCGTGGTCGCGGCGACCTCAATCAGTGAACTCGATCTCCTGATCGATCGGATCGGCGAAATCGACGGCGTCGACCGGACGCTGTCGTCGATCATTCTCTCGACCCGGATCGACCGCTAAAGCAGGTCGCGCAAAAGCGCGTAGCGGTTTTGTGACAACGACCTGCAAAGGATCAAAAACCAAAAGCGCAAGGAGCAAATCTGAAAGATCGCGACGCGCTTTAGGCCGTCCTTCGGCTTAAGTGATATGCGGAGGCGGTCGTCAGGGCGCGTTGCCGGAAGGCACGGATGCTTCCTTGCCGCTGCCCATTCCGTCCGGCACCTGCGCCGGAGCGTTCCAGGCACTCGGTCCCCGAACGAAACTGCGCAGGCTGCCATCGCCATAGGCGAGCCACTTGCTTCGGTCGAAATATTGTTCGGCAATGCTCTTCGGGCGGGCGCGGGCGGGCTGGTTGGCGAGGAAATTGTAGCGCTGCGTCTCCTCGTCGGATTCGCGCTTGAGCTGGATGCGGCTGCCGAAATGCTTGAGGTCGAATTCCTTCAGAGCCTGGATCTGAAGCGTGACGCTGGCCCCGTCCGCCCAGCGCACGTGGTCAAGGAACACGGACGCGGCGCGTGCCGCCGCCGTCGTCACGGCCTGGCTGTCTTCCCGGCGTTCGATGTTGAGCTTGACGCGGAACGATGAGATCTCTTCCTCGCCGCTGCCCTTGACGAAGATGAAGATCGACGACGGCTTGTCCTCGCCCGGCCGCGGATAGGAAACGAGCGACGAGCATTCCCATTGGGCCCGCTCGCCGGCACTCGATTTCCATTCAAGCTCGCGGAAGCCGGCTTCGCGCAATTCGTCGCAAAGTGCCTTGGGGTCGCTGCGGATGACACGCAGGAACTGCTGCTCGGGTGTCTGCAGATCCTGGAAGGTCCAGGCGGGCAGGGCGATGCGCGGCGGTTGGCGCCTTGCCGCCCTCGGAATCTCCTGCTCAGCAGGTTTCGCCCTTTCGAGAAAGGTCGTCGGAAGGCCGAAGGCCAGCAGAACCTTCCTGAGATTGCGCTGTTCATTGGCGAGCAGGGCGGTCGCGAGAATGGCCGTGGCGATCAACAGCAACACCACGAGGAAAAAGCGCAGACCCGTGCGGCGGGGCTTTGTGGCCGGCGTCTTGCCCTTGGTCGTGCTCATGCCGCCTCGCCCGCCCGGTGACGGGCGATGAGTTGCGGAGCCTCCAGCGAAGGGCGATCGGTCTGCCGGGTTTCCATGATCTCAGGCTAGCAAGATGTCCAAGCCTTCTTCATCCTCGAAATCGGCCGCGGCGGCAATATGCAACCGCCGATAACGGCGCGGCGACTGCATCACGGCACAACGCGCCGGTGAAAGGCGCCCGGCGTGAACTGAAAAGTTGAAATCCGGGGGCGAATGCATAGGTTTGGGCGACAGAGATTGAAACGGGACGCACGTTCGCCATGACAGAGCCGACATCCGCAGCTCCTTCGATCGACGTTGCGCTCGTGCGGCGGCTGCTCGCGGCGCAGTTTCCCGAATGGTCCGATCTCGACGTGCGGCCGATCGAGCCCGGCGGCTGGGACAACAGGACGTTTCGTCTCGGCGACCGGATGACCGTCCGGTTGCCGAGCGCCGAGCGCTACGTTCTGCAGGTGGAGAAGGAACATCGCTGGCTGCCGCTGCTCGCACCGCATCTGCCGCTGCCTATCCCGATGCCCCTCCGCAAGGGCGTTCCGGGCGAAGGATTTCCCTGGCCCTGGTCGGTCTATCGCTTTCTTCCAGGGGAAACCCTGGCAGTCGAGCTGGTCGACGATGTCAGGCAGATGGCGAGGGAGCTGACGCGGTTTCTGCGTGCGCTGATGCAAGCGGATGCCACCGGTGGACCACTGCCCGGCGATCATAACTTCCACCGCGGCGGCCCACCCGCCTTTTACGATGAGCAGACGCGTCAGGCGCTGAAACTGCTTGCGGGCGACGTCGATACGACGGCGGCAGGAGAGGTCTGGGAGGCCGCGCTTGCCGCGCCGTTCGCAGGCGCCCCCGTCTGGTTTCACGGTGATATCGCCTGGGGTAACCTGCTGGTTAAGAACGGCAGCCTGAGCGGCGTCATCGACTTCGGCACTTCCGGCGTCGGCGATCCGGCCTGCGATCTGGCGATCACCTGGACGTTTTTCCAGGGTGAAAGCCGCGAGGTCTTCCGCGACGGCATGGCTCTCGACGGCGGCACCTGGGCGCGGGGCCGCGGCTGGACCCTCTGGAAGGCGCTGATCGTTCTTGCCGGCATGACCGGCGCGCCGGCCAGCGAAAAGGCGAAGCAGCGCGCGGTGATCGACGAGGTGCTTGCGGATCATCGCCGCTACGGCTGAGGCTGGTTGCGCCCGGCCAGGCGCCGACTTGACCCCAGCGCAAATTGCCTCTAGGTCAGGCGCACGCGGGACGACCCGCGTCGGTGTTTCGCCTGGGGACGGCCCCATTATCTCGAACGAGATATGGAGCCGATCGCATCATGCAGCCCCGAAGCCCGCGGCCCGTCCGCGTGACCCTTTCCTCCGTAGAGCAGCCGATCACCCCGCCGGAAGCCAGTGCTTCGTGGAACGATCTCGGCCGCCGATCGCTTTCCCAACATACTGACGCGCTGGTGGCCGCCTGCACGCGCCGCCGACGTTTCGTCACCAACGCACGAGGTTGACGATGGCCGGACCCATCGAACAATTTGAGATCAAGTCGCTGTTTCCGATTGCCGAAGTCGGCGGCCACCAGATCAGCTTTACCAACTCGGCCGCCTACATGGTGCTGACGATCGCGGTTGCCAGCCTGTTCCTCATCCTGTCGACGCGGAGCCGCGGCCTCGTGCCGAACAGGGCGCAGTCGGCGGCCGAAATCCTCTACGAGTTTGCGGCGAAGACACTGCGCGACAATGCCGGCGAGAAGGGCATGCGTTTCTTTCCGCTGGTCTTCTCGCTGTTCATGTTCATCCTCACCGCCAACCTGATCGGCATGTTCCCCTATGCCTTCACGGTGACGAGCCACATCGCGGTCACCTTCGCGCTCGCGATGCTGGTGTTCCTGACGGTCACGCTCTACGGCCTCTACCGGCACGGCCTCGGCTTCCTGCGGCTGTTCATGCCGTCGGGCGTGCCGTTGATCCTGGCGCCGATCATCATCCCGATCGAGGTCGTCTCCTACCTGTCGCGTCCGGTCAGCCACTCGGTTCGTCTGTTCGCGGTCATGCTCGCCGGTCATATCACGCTCAAGGTTTTCGCGGGCTTCGTCGTGGGGCTTAGCGGTTTCGGCGCGCTCGGGATCCTGGCGGCGGTCATGCCCCTGCTGATGACGGTCGCGTTGACCGGGCTCGAACTGCTGATGGCACTGATCCAAGCTTACATCTTTACCATGCTGACCTGCATGTATCTCAACGACGCGCTCCATCCGAGCCACTGAGAACAAGTGAAAGAGGCTCCCTGCAAGGGGAGCCTCTTTCTCATTCGACCGCCGTGCGTCGCGCTTCGTTGCGATAGGTCCGCCAGGACGACCAGGCGAAGGCCATCAGGAACATCGCGGTCATCAGGAGCACGATGGTCGGCGCCGGCGCGCTGTCGATGAAGAAGGACAGATAGACGCCGGTGAAGGACGCCGTCATCGCGACCAGAACCGCGACGATGAGCATGGAGCCCATGGTCCGGGTGATCAGGAAGGCGATGGCACCGGGCGCGATCAGCATGGCGATGGCAAGGATAAGCCCCACGGCCTTCAGTGCGCCGACGATCGTCAGCGACAGGATCGCCAGCAGCCCGTAATGCAGCCAGTTGACCGGCAGGCCGACCGCTTTCGCCTGGGCCGGATCGAAGGCGTGCAGCAGGAAATCCCGCCACTTGACGGCGAGGATGCCGGCGGCGACCAGCGCGATCACGCCTGTCTCGACGATGTCGCCCCAGCCGATGCCGAGCATGTCGCCGAAGAGGATATGGTCGAGGTGCACGTCGCTCTGGATCTTGGTGTAGAGCACCAGGCCGAAGCCGAACATGCCGGAGAACACCACCCCCATGACCGTATCCTGCTTGATGCGGCTGTTCTCCTTGAGGTAGCCGGTCAGAAGCGCGCAGGACATGCCGGCGGCAAAAGCGCCGACGGCAAGCGGCAGGCCGACGATGTAGGAGATCACGATGCCGGGAAAGACGGCGTGCGAGATCGCATCGCCCATCAGCGACCAGCCCTTCAGCACCAGGAAGCAGGAAAGCATCGCGGTCGGGATCGCCACAAGCACCGAGATCAAGAGCGCGTTGCGCATGAACTCGAATTCGAAGACGGCAAGCATCATGTCGAGCGAGATCATCGGCTGGCATCCGCCGGCTCGGCGCCACGCCGGCGCGCGGCAAGCAGCCCGTGTTTCGGGGCGAAGACGAAGGCCGTCAGGAAGATCAGCGTCTGCAGCACGATGATGATGCCGCCGGTGGCGCCGTCGAGGAAGTAGCTGAAATAGGCGCCGAAGAAGCTCGTCAGTGTGCCGATGGCGACGCTGATCAGGATCAGCCGCGGGAAGCGGTCCGTCAGCAGGTAGGCGGTGGCGCCCGGCGTCACCACCATGGCGATGACGAGGAAGGCGCCGACGGTCTGAAGGGCTGCGACGGTGCAGGCCGAAAGCAGCGTGAAGAACAGCACCTTCAGGAAGGTCGTCGGAATGCCGATCGAGCGCGCATGGCTTTCGTCGAAGAAGGTCACCATCAGGTCCTTCCACTTGGCGGTCAGGATGACCAGCGAGACGACGCCGATGATCGCCAGTTGCAGCGTGTCGGCCGGCGTGATCGCCAGGATGTTGCCGAGCACGATCGTCTGGATGTTCACCGATGTCGGCGACAACGAGACCATGAAGAGGCCGAGGCCGAAGAAGGAGGTGAAGATCAGGCCGATGATCGTGTCTTCCTTGAGCCTCGTGCGCTGGTTGAGGAACAGCATGGCGCCGGCGGCAAGCGCACCGGAAAAGAAGGCGCCGAGCGAAAAGGGTAGTCCGAGCATGTAGGCGCCGGCGACGCCGGGCACGATCGAGTGCGAGAGCGCGTCGCCGATCAGCGACCAGCCCTTGAGCATCAGGTAGGACGAGAGAAAGGCGCAGACGGCGCCGACCAGCGCGCTCACCCACATGGCGTTCAGCATGTAGCCATAGGTGAAGGGTTCGTAGAGAGTGGCGATCATTTGCCGTTCGGCTCCCCGTTGGTCTCGGGTTTAGCCGGTTGCGCCACCATGCGGTCCTTGTCGCCATACATGACGAGCGGGCGCTCGTCGTCGGTGATGACGGCCAACTGCCGCGGGTCCGCGTCGTCGTGCAGGCTGTCGCCGCCGAGCACGAAGTGCCGGAGCACGCCACCGAAGGCGAGCTCGAGGTTTTCGCGGGTAAAGGTGGTTTCGGTCGGGCCGTAGGCAAGCACCGTGTTCTTCAGAAGCACGGTGCGGTCGCAGAACTCAGGCACGCTGCCAAGGTTGTGGGTCGATACCAGCATGACCCGGCCCTCGTCGCGAAGGCCGATCAAAAGCCGAATGATCGCGTCCTCGGTCTTGACGTCGACACCGGTAAAGGGTTCGTCGAGCAGGATGACCTTGCCGTCCTGGGCAAGCGCGCGCGCCAGGAACACGCGCTTCTTCTGGCCACCCGAGAGTTCGCCGATCTGGCGCTTGCGGTAGTCGCTCATGCCAACGCGGGCAAGGGCTGCCGTGACCGCCTCGTGGTCGGCCTTCTTCGGGATGCGCAGCATGTTCATGTGGCCATAGCGGCCCATCATGACGACGTCCTCGACGAGCACCGGGAAGTTCCAGTCGACTTCTTCTGCCTGCGGCACATAGGCGACGAGGTTTTTCTTCAGCGCTTCCGGCACCGTGCGCCCGAGGATCGAGATCTCGCCGCGCGACAGGCGGGCAAAGCCCATGATCGCCTTGAAGAGCGTCGACTTGCCGCTGCCGTTGACGCCAACGAGCGCGGTGATCGTGCCGGTCGGGATCTCGAAGGTGGCATCGCGCAAGGCACGTAGCCCGTTGCGGTAGGTGACGGTGGCACCCGTGACGCGGATGCCGTTTCCTTGTTCGCCGGAGGCCGGAGCGGCGCCCGAGCGGGTCTTCACCTGAAGGTTCATTGCGCAAGGCCCTTGGCGATGGTTTCCGATGTGACGCGCAGCAGGTCGATATAGGTCGGAACCGGACCGTCCGCTTCGCTCAGGGAATCAACGTAGAGCACACCGCCGTATTTTGCACCGGTCTCGCGCGCCACCTGCTCGGCCGGATCGGGAGAAATCGTGCTTTCGGAGAAGACCACCGGAATATTGTTGGCCCGGACGGCGTCGATCACCTTGCGGACCTGCTGCGGGGTGCCCTGCTGGTCGGCATTGATCGGCCAGAGATAGAGCTCCTTCATCCCGAAATCACGGATGAGGTAGCTGAAGGCGCCTTCGCTCGAAACCAGCCAGCGCTTGTCCTCGGGGATCTTGGCAATCTCGG
Organism: Ensifer adhaerens; assembly: GCF_002007205.1. Lineage (GTDB taxonomy): Bacteria > Pseudomonadota > Alphaproteobacteria > Rhizobiales > Rhizobiaceae > Ensifer > Ensifer adhaerens_D. The sequence continues at coordinate 85,277 of NZ_LAZS01000014.1, read as the reverse complement.
TGCGGATCGGCGCGATGGTCGCCTCGATCTTCTTTTTGTAAGCCGCGGCATTGGCCTTGTAGGTCTCGGCATTATCAGGGTCGTACTTCACGAAGGCGTCGCGGATGTTGTCGACATAGATGAGTGCTGCCGAGGGCGACATCCAGGCGTGCGGGTTGGGCTTGCCCGTATAAGGCCCTTCGGCGATCCCCATGGGTTCTACACCGGTCGAAACGACGACGCCTGGAACGTCGTCGAGGTTCTGGAAGAATTTTTCGAACCAGAGTTCGAGGTTGAGGCCGTTCCAGAGGATCAGCTTGGCGTCATGCGCCTTCAGGATATCGCGCGGTGTCGGCTGGTAGTTGTGGATCTCGGCACCCGGCTTGGTGATCGATTCGACGATGGCAGCGTCACCCGCGACGTTCTTTGCCATGTCGGCAATGACCGTGAAGGTGGTCACTGCCTTGAACTTTTCCTGCGCAAAGCCGGCGCTGGGCGAAAGCGCGATGGCTGCCAGGGTAACTGCTGCTGCCAGGATCGCGCGCCTCGTCTGATCGATCATTCTCTACTCCCAGATGTTGATGTTCACAGGAGTAGGCGAATGATTTGCATAAGTCAATGCAAATGAGAAGCATTCGCAACTAGCTATTTTCAAACTGGACGCCCTTGGCTAGTGTACGACCATGAAACAGCACAAGAATCGTGTCGAAGAACTGGAAGGCGTCTTGAGGGACGGAGGCGTGCGCGTGACGCGCCAGCGCTCTGCGATCCTGAAGATTCTCGCGACCGCCGAAGACCACCCGGATGCGAGCGAGCTGCACCGGCGCGCCAAGGAAATCGACGCCACCGTCTCGCTTTCGACCGTCTACAGGACGTTGTCGGCGCTCGAACAGCAGGGCGTCGTGCATCGCCACGCCTTCGAAAGCGCCACCGCCCGTTTCGAGACCGCCGACGCGCCGCACCACGATCACCTGATCGACATCGATACCGGTGCCGTGATCGAGTTCCGCTCCGACAAGATCGAGCAGCTGCAAGCGGAGATTGCCGCCGAGCTCGGCTATGATCTGGTCCGCCACCGGCTCGAACTCTACTGCCGCAAGCGCAAGGACTAATCGGGTCGTTGCAACGATAGCCGCAACGGGCGCGCTTGCCTTCTTTATCCAAAGCTTCCCATCTGCACGCGCGTCAGCTGCGCTCGACGGCGGCTGACGCACGTCGCCGCGCCGGCATGGTCATGGCCGCGACGCCGACGATGACGCAGCCAAGGCCGATCCAGGCGGTGTCCGACAGTCTTTCGCCGAGGAAGAGCGCGCCGATGGCAACGCCGATCGGAACGCGCAGATAGGCCTGGGCCGTGGCACCGACCGAACCCAGCGTCTGGATCAGCCGGAAGTAGATGGCGAAGGCAAGTGCCGTCGAGAAGACCGCAAGGCCGACAAGCGCCAGCAACGACTCCGCCGACGGCGCCAGCGTCCAGGGCCTGTCGACGACGAGGCTCACCGGGAGCAGCAGGGCTGCGCCCGCGATCAGCGATCCGGCGGCAGGCATCATCGGGTCCAGCCCCTTGAAGCTGCGGCCGAAGATGGCAGCACCCGCGTAGCAGACGGTGGCAAACACCACGGCGAGCTGCGGCAGCAACTGTTCGCCCAGGCCGCCAAAGGCTTCCATGCCGATGATCAGGCTGATGCCGGTCATGCCGGCGATGACGCCGACGAGCTTGCGCACCGTGACCGCTTCGTGGCGAGTAATCAGTGCTGTCATCAGGAAGGCGAAGATCGGCGTCGTCGCATTGAGGATCGAGGCGATGCCGGCATCGATCGTCTGCTCGGCCCAGGCAATCAGCGTGAAGGGCACGACGCTGTTGAGGCAGGCCTGGAACAGGAAACGCCGCCAGGTTGCGCCGTCACGCGGCAGGCTGAGGCCGCGCCAGCGCAGGACCGCAAGCAGAAGCGTACCGGCGATCAGGGTGCGGGCTGCGATCAGCGTGACCGGCGGAATGGTTTCGATGCCGATCTTGATGAAGGTGTAGGACGCGCCCCAGAGCGTCGCCAGCGCAAGAAGCAGCAAGAGTTCGAGGGAAAGGTTGGTCTTGGCCATCGGGATCGCATCCTTCGTCGTCATTGGTGCCACCGTTCTAGCGTGACGCTTACGGCGGATGCTTCGTTGGCGGTCGAAGTATCGGGACCTGAAAAAGCGAAACCCCGACTTTCATGGGAAGCCGGGGTTTCGTGATTGCGGGTGGCTCAATGGCTGTCGGCGAGCTTGGCGGCGTTGACGCTGGCCGTGCTTTCGAAGCTGAGGCCATTGAAGAAGGCGTTGAGCACGACGGCCGAGATCGAGGCGAGCACGATGCCGGACTCGATGATCGGGTGGATCGCATGCGGCAGCCACATCAGGAAGTTCGGCGCGATCAGCGGGATCAGGCCGAAGCCGATGGAGACGGCGACCACGAACAGGTTGTTGCGCGACGACTTGAAATCGACCGTCGACAAGATGCGCACACCTGTTGCCGCGACCATGCCGAACATCACCAGGCCCGCGCCGCCGAGCACGAAGGTCGGCACCGCCTCGACCAGCGCGCCCATCTTCGGGATCAGGCCGAGCGCGATCATGATCACGCCGCCCATCACGCAGACGTACCGGCTCTTGACGCCGGTGACGCCGACAAGGCCGACATTCTGCGAGAAGCTCGTATAGGGGAAGGTGTTGAACAAGCCGCCGATCATGGTGCCGAGGCCATCGACCCTGAGGCCGGCCGTCAACTGCTGCCGCGAGACTTCGCGATTGGTGATTTCGCCGAGCGCCAGGAACATGCCTGTCGATTCGATCATGACGACGATCATGACCAGCGACATCGTGGCGATCAGCACCGGATCGAAGATTGGCATGCCGAAGCGCAGCGGCGTGACCACGGCAAACCAGCCGGCGTCGGCCACCCGGTCGAAATGCATCATCCCGAGGGCGGCGGCAACGACGCAGCCGACGACGACGCCGGTCAGCACCGCTATGTTGCTGATCAATCCCCGGCCGAAGCGGGCGATCACGAGAATGGAGAGGAGCACGAAGCCGGCAAGTGCAATGTGGCTGGGCTCGGCATAGATCGGGTTCGGGACACTGGCGCCGAGCACCAGGCCATCCGGCACCGCAGGGCCGCCGGCGGCTGCGGCTTTCTTGAGCCCCGCCAGCCATTCCGCATGGGTCGGGTCGACGAGTTTCGGCGCGGTCGGGCCGAAGGGGTTGCCGAAGATCCAGTTCACGCCGACGCGCATCAGCGACACGCCGATGACGAGGATGATCGTGCCGGTGACGACAGGCGGGAAGAACCTGAGCAGCCGGCCCATGACCGGCGCCAGCAGAAGCGCCACGAGGCCGGCGCCGATGATGGCGCCGAAGATCATGCGCGCGCCTTCCTGACCGGGCGTCATGGCTGCCATCGAAACCATCGGGCCGACGGACGCGAAAGTGACGCCCATCATGACCGGGAGCCGGATGCCGATGCTGCGGCCGAGGCCGAGTGACTGGATGATGGTGACGAGGCCGCAAACGAAGAGATCGGCGGAAATCAGGAAAGCGACGTCCTCGGGGCTGAGCTGCAAGGCGCGGCCGACGATCAGGGGCACTGCGACGGCGCCGCCATACATGACAAGGACATGCTGTAACCCGAGGGTCGCAAGCCTGCCCACGGGCAGCCTCTCGTCCACCGGGTGTATGCTGGAAACGTCGCTCATGGTTCCTCCTCCCATTGCATCGACCAGTCCGGCTCCCCCGTCCTCCAACAGGGAAACTCCATCTTCGGTTGTCGAGACAGAATGTCGCAAGTGTCGCTGGAGCGAAAACACTTTCCGGATTTCGGGGGAAATTGTCGAGGGGAGAGCAGGGCGGGATAGTTCGGAGATGGTCGCCGAACGGCTTCCACCGGGACAATCGCCGTCGCACAGGTCAAGGCCCGCCGGCGGACTGACCGATCCTAGTAACGATGCAACGTTGCTGCAATGCGCAACGACGATGGTTCACCGCGTCGGCGCGAAGGCTCCGGCGCGGTTGGTTTGGGATCATGTCGATGAAATCTTGCAGTTTGGCCCTTTCTTCCTGGTGCCGTGTGCTTCTCGTACTGCTGGTCGTTCTCTGGCCGGCGGTCGCCGGGGCGAACGGCGTCAGTTTCCCCGGGCAATGGCGGCAGGTGGCCTCCGGCACCGATGATTGCGAGCGCTGCTGGGTCGAGATCAGACGGAACGGTCCCGTCCTGAAGGTGACGGGCAGGGACGGATGGTTCGCCGTGACCCATCTCGGGCGCGTCGGCGGCGGTTCGACCGCCGAGGGCATCGGCCGCTGGAACGAGGACGGCGTTAGCCGCTATCGCGGCAAGCCCTTCGACATCCGCATCACGATTGTCGACGAGCATCTCTACATGGATATGAGCGTGCGCATGGATGACGGCTCGACGCAGGCGATCAGGGCAGTCTTTGACAAGCGCCGATGGGAGAAATCCGCGCGCCGCGCGATGGTGAAATCGTAGAGTCTTGTTCCCTGTCAGCCCGCGCCCGAACCCGTCACCCCATGTGCCGGGAATAGATTGGCAGCCATGAAATCGACGAAGACCCGCAGTTTCGGCGAGAGATGCCGGCTGGACGGCCACAGGATCCGGTAGGTGCCGCAGCGACGCAGCTGGTTTTCGAGAACCGCCACAAGCGTTCCCTCGCGCATTTGCCGCCTGATGGTGAAATCCGGAAGGCAGGCGATGCCGAGCCCTTCCTCGGCCATGTGGATCAGCGGCTCCAGCGCATTCGAGACGGCCGTCACCGGCAGATCGACGCTTGCCGCTGAGCCGTCCTCCATCAAGGGCCAGGGCTCCAGCTTGCCTGTCGAGGGAAAGCGATGGTGCAGGCAGTGATGCTGTTCGAGATCGCGCGGCGCCGTGGGCGTGCCATGTTTCTCGAAATAGGCGGGCGAGGCGACGAGATAGGGGTGAAAGGTGCCGATCTGGCGCGTCATCAGACGGGAATCGCCGAGATCGCCGCTGCGGATCACCGCATCGAAACCCTCCTCGATGACGTCGACCATGCGGTCGGAGAAGTCGAGATCGATCTCGACCTCCGGATAGGCACGCATGAAGGCCGTCAGCGTCGGCATCAGCAGCATTCCGGCCATCGGCAGGCTGACGCGCAGCTTGCCGCGCGGCGCCTCCTGGCTCTGCACCAGCTCTGCCTCGGCCGCTTCGACCTCGCAGAAAATCCGCCGGCAGCGTTCGAGAAACAGCGTGCCTTCCGGCGTCAGCGTGACGCTGCGCGTGCTGCGATGAAAGAGGCGAACGCTCAAGCGTTCCTCAAGGCGGGCAATCGCCTTGCCGACGGCGGAAGGGGAGACGCCGAGCTGGGTCGCGGCCTCGGTAAAACTGCGCGCCTCCGCCGCCTGCACGAATGCGTTGAGTGCGCCAAGGCTATCCATTCGTCCTCCTCGCCCGTCATGCGGGATTGCGGATATTTCTGTCCGATATCTTTGGAGCTGTAGCGCATTTTTCTGTGATTGGAAGCTCGCCATAGTCCGCCTGCCCGACAAACCGCGCTTGTGACGCGCGCAAACATCGTCGGCGAAAGAAGGAGAAAACATGCAGCAGGCACTTCTGGCCGGTTTCCGCAGCGATCCCGAACCCACCGTCTTCATCGTCAATGTCATCCACGCCCACGAGGGCAAGCAGGAAGAGGCGTTTCGCCTGATCCAGGACGTGGTCAACTATGTGGCCGAGCGCAAGGAGGGCTTTCTCTGGAGCAATCTCTCCAAGAGCACCGACGGCAAGACGGTCGTCAACATCGAAGCGATAGCAGGCGAAGGAAACGTCGAGGAATTTTTCAGCGACCCGGTGTTTCTGAAAAAATTCCGGGCGCTGCAGACGGTGTCGACCCATGAGTTCCACACCTATCGCGTCGACGATCTGATCTTGCCCAAGCGCGCTGCGTCTGCGGCGTCGGCATAGGAGATTCGCCGCCCGCATGCGCCGGCGGCGAACGCCCCCACCAGTCTCCAACCCGCCAACGCCAGCCGGGTGCGCTCGGCGCGCCGTCCTGAAAGACAGGTCCCATGCAATCCACCAACTATGTGTCTCCGGCCGCAGGGCAGGCCGCGGCGTCCACTGCCGTTCCCGAGGCCAGGCTTCCGCTTTCGGCGCTGCTTGCGCTTGCGACCGCCGGATTCATCACCATCCTGACGGAAGCGCTGCCGGCAGGCCTGCTACCGCAGATCAGCACCGACCTCGGCGTCTCGCCATCGCTTGCCGGTCAGATGGTGACGATCTATGCGATCGGTTCGCTCATAGCCGCCATCCCGCTCGTGGCGCTGACGCGCACCTGGCGCCGGCGGCCGCTGCTGATCGCGGCCATCTCCGGTTTTGCCGTGGTCAACACAATCACCGCGCTGTCAAACGATTACACTCTGACGATGGCGGCACGCTTGCTTGCCGGAGTCTTTGCCGGCCTGCTCTGGGCGCTTGCTGCCGGCTATGCCGGCCGCCTGGTGGCGCCGCAGTTGCAGGGACGAGCGATCGCCATTGCCATGCTCGGCGCGCCGGTGGCGCTGTCGATCGGCATTCCCGCCGGAACGATGCTTGGCGCCATGACCGGCTGGCGCATGATCTTCGGCCTCCTCAGTGTCATCACGGTGCTGCTCGTCGGCTGGATCCTTTTGGCGGTGCCGGACTTCCCGGGGCAGCGCACCGGGCGGCGGTTGCCACTTTCATCGGTGTTGCGCCTGCCCGGGATCAGGCCGGTGCTGATCGTGATGTTCGCCGTCGTTCTCGGCCACAACGTCCTCTACACCTACATCGTGCCGTATCTGAAGCCATCAGGCCTGGATCTGGAAGCCGACCGGGTGCTGCTTGTGTTCGGCGTCGCCTCGCTGGCGGTCATCCCCATCATCGGGGCACTCGTCGACCGGCACCTGCGCCTCCTGGTGCTTGCGACGACGGCACTGTTTGCAGCGGCATCGCTGCTGCTTGCGGTCTTCAGCGGGCAGCCGGCGGCGGTCTATCTCGGCGTCGTTGGCTGGGGGCTCGCCTTCGGTGGAGCGCCGACATTGTTTCAGACCGCTTCTGCAAAGGCTGCCGGCGCGGAGGCCGATGCGGCGCAGTCGATGATCGTCACCGGTTGGAATGCGGCGATGGCCGGCGGCGGATTGGCGGGTGGGCTGTTGCTCGACGGCGTCGGCGCGGCCGCTCTTCCCGTCGTACTGGTGGCGATCCTGGTTCCGGCCCTGGTCGTGGCGGGGTTCGGACGGCAGGGCTTTCCGCGCTCGCCTCGGTGACTTGAGTCGAGGCAACGAAAAACCGGGGCCGTTGTCGACCCCGGTGCCGCATCTCCTGATAGAGAAAGGCCGCCCGGTTCGGGCGGCCATCCTTGTTACTTCTGCCAGCTCTTGACCAGATCGTCGTAGTTGACGGTCTGCGGCTTTTCCTTCTCGTTCTCGATCTTCAGCTGCGGAGCGAGGTTGCCCTTGGAAACGGCGTCCTTGTTCCAGAATTCGAGATCGTGCTCTTCGGCGAGCTTCGGACCGATGTCGCCCTGGACGCCCGAACGCTCGAGACGGGAGAGAACCTTCTCCTGCTCGGCGCACAGCGAGTCCATGGCTTCCTGAGCGGTCTTGGCACCCGAGGATGCGTCGCCGATCGCCTGCCACCAAAGCTGAGCCAGCTTCGGATAGTCAGGAACGTTCGTGCCGGTCGGCGACCACTGCAGGCGGGCCGGCGAACGGTAGAACTCGATCAGACCGCCGAGCTTCGGAGCGCGGTCCGTGAAGCTCTTGTGGTCGAGCGTCGACTGGCGGATGAAGGTGAGGCCGACATGGCTCTTCTTCACGTCGACGGTCTTCGAGGTGACGAACTGCGCGTAGAGCCAGGCGGCCTTGGCGCGGTCGTCAGGGGTCGACTTCAAAAGCGTCCAGGAACCGGCGTCCTGGTAACCGAGCTTCATGCCGTCCTTCCAGTAGACGCCGTGCGGGCTCGGAGCAAAACGCCACTTCGGCGAGCCGTCCTCGTTGACGACGGGCAGGCCCGGCTTGACGAAGTCGGCGGTGAACGCCGTGTAGGTGAACATCTGCTGGGCGATTTCACCCTGCGACGGAACCGGGCCGGATTCCGAGAAGGTCATGCCCTGGGCGGCTGCCGGTGCATAGGCCTTCATCCAGTCCAGGTACTTCTGGATCGAGTAGACGGCAGCCGGGCCGTTGGTGTCGCCGCCACGGGCAACGCACGAGCCGACCGGACGCGAGTTCTCGTCGACCTTGATGCCCCACTCGTCGACCGGCTTGCCGTTCGGGATGCCCTTGTCGCCGTTGCCGGCCATCGACAGCCAGGCGTCGGTGAAGCGCCAGCCGAGCGACGGGTCCTTCTTGCCGTAGTCCATGTGGCCATAGACCTTCTTGCCATCGACTTCGCGGCCGGTGAAGAACTCGGCGATATCTTCGTAAGCGGACCAATTGACCGGAACGCCGAGGTCGTAGCCGTACTTCGCCTTGAAGTCCGCCTTGTTCTTCTCGTCGCTAAACCAGTCGTAGCGGAACCAATAGAGGTTCGCGAACTGCTGGTCGGGAAGCTGGTAGAGCTTGCCGTCCGGCGCGGTCGTGAAGGACTTGCCGATGAAGTCGTCGATGTCGAGGTTCGGGTTGGTGACGTCCTTGCCTTCATTGGCCATGAAGTCGGTCAGGCTGCGGGCCTGCTGGTAGCGCCAATGGGTGCCGATCAGGTCGCTATCGTTGATATAGGCGTCATAGACGTTTTCGCCCGACTGCATCTGCGTCTGCAGCTTTTCGACGACGTCGCCTTCGCCGATCAGGTCGTGGGTGATCTTGATGCCGGTGATGTCGGAGAACGCCTTGGCGAGCGTCTTCGATTCGTATTCATGCGTGGTGATCGTTTCGGAAACGACCTTGATTTCCATGCCGGCAAAGGGCTTGGCCGCATCGACGAACCACTGCATTTCGGCTTCCTGCGCCGCGCGGTCGAGCGAGGACATGTCGCCGATCTCACTGTCGAGGAATGTCTTAGCCTCGTCCATGCCGGCAAAAGCGGTGCCGGTGAAAGCCAGCAGCATAGCTGCCGTCGTAGTCAAAAGATGCCGTCGCATAATTCCCTCCCTTAGGTTTGCGAATGCGGTTCTTTAGCTTTCGAGGGGTCGCTGGTTTAGCGGCCCCTCAAATCGGTTCGTTCGCCTCAGACGTAGCGGAAGACGCCGACGGCATAGACCAGGGAGAGCGCGAGCGCCCACCACAGGTTCTGCCCGCCGACGAAGCCGAGCCATGCGAGGTGAATGAAGGCGCTTCCGAGCAGCGACACGAACAGGCGATCGCCCCGTGTCGTCTCGAAGCGCAGGATGCCGACGCGCGGGTTGCCACCGGGCGAGGCATATTCCCAGACTGCCATCATCGACAGCAGCGCGAAGATCGTCAGGAAGAACATGGCCGACGGAAACGACCAGGCCATCCAGCCGCCGGCGATGAGCGGCGCGAACCAGTCGCGCGCCCCGTCCTTGATCGGCAGCATGCTGACGAGAAGGCCAGCTATGGTGGCGTAGACGAGAAGAACGGCGGCGAAAGGCAGCTGCCAGCGGGCCTTGCGAATGGGTTGAGCGGTCATCATACCCTCCCCAGGGCAAAGCCCTTGGCGATGTAGTTGCGAACGAAATAGATCACCAGCGCGCCCGGGATGATGGTGAGCACGCCGGCGGCGGCCAGCACACCCCAGTCGAGGCCGGAAGCGGAAACGGTACGGGTCATGGTTGCGGCGATCGGCTTGGCGTCCGTGGTCGTCAGCGTGCGGGCAAGCAAGAGTTCGACCCAGGAGAACATGAAGCAGAAGAAGGCGGCGACACCGATGCCGGACGCGATCAGCGGCATGAAGATCTTCACGAAGAAGCGCGGGAACGAGTAACCGTCGATATAGGCGGTTTCGTCGATTTCCTTCGGCACGCCCGACATGAAGCCTTCCAGGATCCAGACCGCGAGCGGCACGTTGAACAGGCAGTGCGCCAGCGCCACGGCGATGTGCGTGTCGATCAGGCCGAAGGCCGAATAGAGCTGGAAGAAGGGCAGCGCGAAGACCGCCGGCGGCGCCATGCGGTTGGTGAGCAGCCAGAAGAACAGGTGCTTGTCGCCGAGGAAGCGGTAGCGCGAGAAGGCATAGGCTGCCGGCAAGGCTGCCGCGACCGAGATCACCGTGTTCATGACCACGTAGATGATCGAGTTGATGTAGCCGTTGTACCAGGAGGGATCGGTGAAGATCACCTCGTAGTTCCTGAGCGTCGGATTGACCGGCCAGAGCGAGAAGGTGCTGAGGATCTCGCTCGTCTCCTTGAAGCTCATGTTGACGAGCCAGTAGATCGGCAGGAGCAGGAAGACGATGTAGATCGTCGGCACCAGCCAGGAGAGGCGTTCGGTAAGCGGTTGTTTTTGCATGTTGGTTCTCCTCCCGCCTTTGTCAGCCCTGCGCGTCGCTCGTGGTCATCACGGTGTAGAAGATCCACGAGAGCAGCAGGATGATGAGGAAGTAGATGATCGATAGCGCTGCCGCCGGACCGAGGTCGAACTGGCCGATGGCCGTCTTGACGAGGTCGATGGACAGGAAGGTGGTGGAGTTGCCCGGGCCGCCGCCGGTGACGACGAAGGGCTCGGTGTAGATCATGAAGCTATCCATGAAGCGCAGCAGGAAGGCGATCAGGAGCACGCGCTTCATCTTCGGAAGCTGGATGTAGCGGAACACCGACCAGCGCGAGGCGCCGTCGATCTTGGCGGCCTGGTAGTAGGCGTCCGGGATCGAGACGAGGCCGGCATAGCAGAGCAGCACGACGAGGCTCGTCCAGTGCCAGACGTCCATGACGATCAGCGTCACCCAGGCAGCGACCGGGTTCTGCACGTAGTTGTAGTTGATGCCCATCGCTTCGAGCGTGCGGCCGAGCAGACCGATATCGACGCGGCCGAAGACCTGCCAGATGGTGCCGACGACGTTCCACGGAATGAGCAGCGGCAGCGCCATCAGGACCAGGCAGACCGGCACGCCGAGACCCTTCTTCGGCATGTTGAGCGCGATGATGATGCCGAGTGGGATCTCGATGGCCAGAATGATCGCCGAGAAGATCAGGTTGCGGGTGAGCGCATCCCAGAAGCGGTCGGACGACAACACCTCAACATACCAGTCGGTGCCGGCCCAGAAGAACTGGTTGTTGCCGAAGGTGTCCTGGACCGAATAGTTGACGACGGTCATCAGCGGAATGACGGCCGAGAAGGCGACCAGTACCAGGACCGGCAGCACCATGAACCAGGCCTTGTTGTTCCAGGTTTTCTCCATGGTCAGGCCTCCTCGCCGACGCGCCAGGAATCGGCGTAGATGTTGATGGCTTTGGGGTCGAAGCGGACGCGCGGCTCGGCGGGGATCTCGCCGTCCTCGTCGACGATGATCGAGATCGGCTGGTCGGCGAAACGGGCGCGTACGATCTTGTGGCGGCCGATATCCTCGACCTTGGTGATTGCGACCGGCATGCCTTCGCGGCCGAGCGAGACGAATTCCGGGCGAATGCCGAGTTCGGTCTTGGCGCCGGGCTTGACCGTGGGCTGGAAGTTCAGCGCCACATGTTCGCCGCCGACGGTCGCGGTGTTGCCGTCAAGCTTGACCGGCAGCACGTTCATGCCCGGCGAGCCGATGAAGTAGCCGACGAAGGTGTGGCGCGGGCGCTCGAAGAGTTCGGCCGGGGTGCCGATCTGCACGATCTGGCCGTCATACATGACGACGACCTTGTCGGCGAAGGTGAGCGCCTCGGTCTGGTCGTGGGTGACGTAGACCATGGTGAAGCCGAACTGCTTGTGCAGCCGCTTGATCTGCGAGCGCAGCACCCACTTCATTTCCGGATCGATGACGGTCAGCGGCTCGTCGAACAGGATGGCGCTGACGTCGTTGCGCACGAGGCCGCGGCCGAGCGAGATCTTCTGCTTCTGGTCGGCGGTGAGGCCCCGGGCGGTCTTCTTCGCCCAGCCGCCGAGACCGATCATCTCGATCGTCTCCTTGACGCGGCGGTCGACCTCGGCCTCCGGCACATGCCGGTTGCGCAAGGGGAAGGCCAGATTGTCGTAGACGGTCATCGTGTCGTAGATCACCGGGAACTGGAACACTTGGGCGATGTTGCGTTCCTGGGTCGACAGGTTCGTCACGTCCTTGCCGTCGAAGAGGATCTGCCCTTCGGACGGGTTGATCAGGCCCGAGATGATGTTGAGCAAGGTGGTCTTGCCGCAGCCGGAGGGGCCGAGCAGCGCATAGGCGCCGCCGTCGTTCCACTCGTGATGCACTTCCTTCAGCGCGTAGTCGTTCTCGGACTTCGGCTTGGCGCCATAGGCGTGGCGGATATGGTTCAGATTGATGCGTGCCATGTTTTCCTCCCAGCGCCTCCTTTAGGCCGCGCCGCCGATGGCGCGTCCGTCCGGCCCGAAGGCCATGAGATGGCGGGTATCGACGAAGACCTCGAGGGTTGCGTCCGGTTCGATGTCGTGAATGCCCGGCGCCAGCATGACCCAGCGTGCATTGGCGAAACCCACGTGGATGAAGCTCTCGGATCCGGCGATCTCAGAGATCGCCGTCTTCACGGTGAGGGCGTCCGCGCTACCCTGCGGGCGGTCGAACGAAATGTGGTGCGGCTGGAAGGCGACGGTGCAGGGACCGTCGCCAATGCCAGCCAGATGCGAAGGCACCGTCAGCACCGGCTTGCCGTCGAGCGTGAAGGTCGCGCCTGATTTGACCAGTTCGATGCAGTTCAGCGGCGGATCGGCGAAGGTCCGCGCCGTGATCAGGTCGACCGGGCGGCGATAGACGTCGATCGTCCTGTCGAACTGGGTGATGCGGCCCTGGCTCAGGGCTGCGGTATTGCCGCCGAGCAACAGCGCTTCCGAAGGCTCGGTCGTCGCATAGACGAAGATGGCGCCGGAGGCGGCGAAGATCTTCGGCAATTCCTCGCGCAGCTCCTCGCGCAGCTTGTAGTCGAGATTGGCGAGCGGTTCGTCGAGCAGCACGAGATCGGCGTTTTTGACGATGGCGCGGGCAAGTGCGGTGCGCTGCTGCTGGCCGCCCGAAAGGCTCAACGGCGTGCGGTCGAGATAGGGCGTCAGCTTCAAGAGCTCGGCGGCCTTGCGCACTTCGCGGTCGATGGTGGCGGTGTCGGCGCCGCTGATGCGCATCGGCGAGGCGATGTTCTCGTAAACGGTCATCGCCGGGTAGTTGATAAACTGCTGGTAGACCATGGCGACCGAGCGCTTCTGCACCGGCTGGCCGGTGACGTCGATGCCGTCGAAGATCAGCGAGCCGGAGGCCGGCTTGTCGAGACCGGCCATCAGCCGCATCAGCGACGTCTTGCCGGACAGGGTCGGGCCGAGCAGTACGTTGAGCGACCCCCTCTCCAGCACCAGGTCGGTCGGGTAGATATGCGTCTCCCCGCCCACGACCTTGGATATCTTCTTCATTTCAAGCATTGAATTCTCCACCCAGCCCTAAGGCAGTCCCGAGCGTTCTCACCCCAGCGCGGAAACGCTCTCTTGTCGTCTTTCGCATTTCCTGACGCAGACCGGCTGCGCGGTTTGGTCGGAAATGCGCATGAATGCGAGCGTTTCAGGCGGCTGCGTTGGCCGCGCCTCGCATGTATTCCTCCAGTGCCGATGCCTCGCCGGGCGTCAGCTTCAATCCCAGTTTCGTGCGCCGCCACAGCACGTCCTCGGCGTGCCGCGCCCATTCCTGCATGATCAGCCACCTGACCTCGGCCTCGTAGAGATCCGCGCCGAAGTGGCGGCCAAGTGCGGCTTCGTTCGTTGCCGAACCCAGAATGGCCGCGGCGCGGGTGCCGTAAAGGCGCACGAGGCGACGGGCATGCTTGGGCGTCAGGAAGGGGTATTGCTTCTGCAGTCTCGCGACTTCGTTGGCGTAGCCCTCGGTCGGAAAATCGCCGCCAGGCAGCTTGGACCCTGCCGTCCACTTCGAGCCTTTGACGCCGATCGCCTCGCCGATCTTTTCAAGCGCGGATTCGCCAAGGCGGCGGTAGGTCGTGAGCTTGCCGCCGAAGACGTTGAGAAGCGGGGCTGCACCCTTGTCGCCCTCGACGCGCAGCACGTAGTCGCGGGTCGCTTCCTGCGCCTTGCTGGCGCCGTCGTCATAGAGCGGGCGCACGGCCGAATAGGTCCAGACGATGTCGTCCTTTGTCACCGGCTCGAGGAAGTATTCGCTTGCTGCCTTGCAGAGATAGTCGACCTCGGCATCGCTGATGTGCACATCGGCCGGATTGCCCTTGTAGTCGCGATCGGTGGTGCCGATCAGCGTGAAGTCTTCTTCGTAAGGGATGGCGAACATGATGCGGCCATCCGGATTCTGGAAGAAATAGGCGCGCGGGTCGTCGAACTTCTTCTTCACGACGATATGGCTGCCCTGCACGAGGCGGACATTGTGCACGTCGTTCTTGCCGAGCGCACCCGAGAGCACCGCATCGACCCAGGGGCCGGCGGCATTGATGAGCATGCGCGCCTGCAACGTCTTGCGTTCGCCGTTTTCCTGGTTTTCGGTCTCGACGATCCAGACGGCGCCGTTACGCCGTGCCGAGACGACACGAGTGCGGGCCATGATGACGGCGCCGCGATCGGCGGCGTCACGGGCATTGAGCACAACCAGGCGGGCATCGTTGACCCAGCCGTCGGAATATTCGAACGCCTTGTTGAACAGGCGCTTCAGCGGCTTGCCGGCGGGATCGCGGTTCATGTCCAGCGTCGCCGTTGCCGGCAGCAGCTTGCGGCCGCCGATATGGTCGTAAAGGAAAAGGCCGAGGCGAATGAGCCAGGCCGGGCGCAGGCCGCCCTTGTGAAAGGGCAGCACGAAGCGCATCGGCCAGATGACGTGCGGCGCCATGGCCCAGAGCACTTCGCGCTCCATCAGTGCTTCGCGCACGAGGCGGAATTCGTAATGCTCGAGATAGCGCAGTCCGCCGTGGATGAGCTTGGTGGAGCCGGAGGACGTGCCGGAGGCGAAATCGTTCATTTCGGCCAAGGCGACCGAGTACCCACGGCCGACCGCGTCGCGCGCGATGCCGCATCCGTTGATGCCGCCGCCGATGACGAAGACGTCGTAGATTGCCTGCTCTGACACTGCTGTTTCCCCTCCACATTTCGCGATGCACAAATTGATGCGTCAGCGAAAGTGAAATCAGTTAAAACGAAAACATATCGAATGTCAAACGAATGCTCCCCGAATCTTTAGGGGTAGCTAAACCTCCTGTCTCAGGCGTCGGTTTCGATCAGCCGAACATCCTGTTCGGCACAGATTTTCCTGACGTTTTCGAGCGTGCAGCGATCGGTGATGAAGGTCTGGACCTGGGAGATATGGCCGATGCGAACAGGCGCGGTTCTTTCGAACTTGGTCGAGTCGGAAACCAGGATGACATGTCGTGCATTGGCGATGATTGCCTGCGCGACTTTCACTTCGCGGAAGTCGAAATCGAGAAGCGCGCCGTCATGGTCGATGGCCGAGGCGCCGATGACCGCGAAGTCGACCTTGAACTGCTTGATGAAGTCGACGGCGGCCTCACCGACGATGCCGCCATCCGAGCCACGCACGACGCCGCCCGTTATCACCACCTCGATCGACGGGAAGACGCGCAAGCGGTTGGCGACGTTGATGTTGTTGGTGATGACCATCAGTTCCTTGTGGTCGAGCAGGGCCTCGCCCACCGCTTCGGTGGTGGTACCGATGTTGATGAACAGCGAGGCGTTGTCGGGGATGAGCTCGGCAGCCGCCTTGCCGATTGCCTGTTTCTCCGGTGCGGCGATCTGGCGGCGGGCATCGTATTTGACGTTTTCCTTGCCGCTCGGAAAGATCGCGCCGCCGTGGATGCGGTTCAAAACCTTGGCGTCGCAGAGGTCGTTCAGGTCCTTTCGGATCGTTTGCGGCGTGACGGAAAAGCGTTGCGCCAGTTCCTCGACCAGCACCCGTCCTTCGCTTTTTGCCAGCTCCAGGATCTCCGCCTGCCGACCCGTCAGATACATTTCATCCTCCCCATTTTCGTTTTGGTTCATAATATGCAAAAACGAAAGCCGTGCAATTTCAGAATCGGCGTTTGTGATGAAATCGCTTTCGCAATGAGGCGAGGGTATCGGTGCGCGTTGCATTCGTTTCGCCGATAGGCGACTTTGCTTGAGGAATGAAGAGGGAAAAGACATGTTTCATCCGGCCTTGTTCAAGGGCATGACTGTTGTCGTCACCGGTGCCGGCCGCGGCATCGGGCTGGAGGTCGCCCGGCAGTTTCTGGATTGCGGCGCGCATGTGCTCGTTCATGCCGGGCGATCGATCGGCGATCTACCCGATTTCCTCGAAACGGCGGCAACGGAAGGCCGGGCGCATGTGGTCACGGCCGACTTCCTGGCGCCCGGTGGTGTCGAGGGGCTGGCCGAGGTGATCAGAGGCCAGTTCGACAGCGTCGATATCCTCATCAACAACGCCGGCACCATGGTCGGTCGCTTTCCCGCGGCGGAACTCACCGACGAGCAATACCAGACCGTCGTGCAGCTGAACCAGACCGCCGTCGTCGAGATGACCCGGGCGATGCTGCCGTTGCTGCGCAAGGGGACGCATCCGGCCATCGTCAACACCGTGTCGATCTCGGCGGTTACCGGCGGCAGCGCCGGCTCGTCGATCTATTCGGCGACCAAGGCCTTCGTTGCCACCTATTCCAAGGCACTGGCGCGCGAGCTC
Source organism: Ensifer adhaerens (assembly GCF_002007205.1). Lineage (GTDB taxonomy): Bacteria > Pseudomonadota > Alphaproteobacteria > Rhizobiales > Rhizobiaceae > Ensifer > Ensifer adhaerens_D. The sequence goes on along the minus strand of NZ_LAZS01000014.1, from coordinate 68,551 downwards.
GCGCCCGAGGGTATCCGGGTCAATTGTGTCTCGCCCGGCACCATCACCACCGAGTTTCACGAGCGTTATTCGTCGCCGGAAAAACTGGAGGCGACCCGCAAGACCATTCCGCTCGGCCGCCTCGGCACGGCGGAAGATTGTGCGCCGGCCTATCTCTTCCTCGCCTCGCATGCGCTGTCCGGCTATATCACTGGCCAGGTGCTGGAGGTGAATGGCGGGCAGCTGATCGCGTGAACATGTGTTTGTTTCGGCGCTTGCCCCTCATCCGCCTGCCGGCACCTTCTCCCCGCCTGCGGGGAGAAGGAAGGCTGCGGCACCCGCTCGCGTTCCCCACTCCATTCGGCGTCATGAAGGGGCGAGCTCGCGAAGCGCCGCGTCCCCTCGCCCCGCAAGCGGGGAGAGGGTTAGGGTGAGGGGCAGAGCCACGGTAACTGAAGGCCGGACATGATCGACAAGCTGGAAATGTTCCTCGTTCTCGCGCGCGAGCGGCACTTCGGCCGCGCGGCGGAGGAATGCGGGGTGACGCAGCCGACGCTCTCGGCTGCCATCCGCCAGCTCGAGGACCAGCTCGGCGTCATGCTCGTCAGCCGCGGTTCGCGCTTCCAGGGGCTGACGCCGGAGGGGCAGCGCGTGCTCGAATGGGCGCGCCGCATCGTCGGCGATACCCGCACGATGCGCGAGGAGATGCGGGCGGCGCGCAAGGGGCTTTCCGGCCATATCCGGCTCGCTGCGGTGCCGACGACGCTCGCCATGGTGCCGATGATCACCGCACCGTTCCAGGAAAAGCATCCTGACGTCACCTTCTCGGTGCTGTCGACGACATCGGTGCAGATCCTGGCGCTGCTGGAAAACCTCGAGATCGATGCCGGGTTGACCTATCTGGAGAATGAGCCGCTCGGCCGGGTGACCAGCGTTCCCCTCCAGGTCGAGCGCTATCATCTGGTGACCGCGGCCGGAACACCGCTTTCGGAGCGGGAAAGCGTGACGTGGAAAGAGGTTAGCGACGTTCGGCTTTGTCTATTGACGGCTGACATGCAGAACCGCCGCATCATCAACCAGCATTTTTCCGAGGCCGGCGCCGTCGCCAAGCCGACGCTCGAATCGAACTCGATGATCGTGCTTTTTTCGCATGTTCGCACCGGCCGCTGGGCGAGCATCATGCCATTCAACGTCGCGAAATCATTCGGTTTTCACGAAGATATCCGGATGATCCCGATCGTCGATCCGGATGCCCGCCACACCGTCGGCCTGGTTGCGACGCATCGTGAGCCGTTTACGCCGCTCGTCTCCGCTTTGCTGCACGAGGCACGCATTCTCGGCGAGCGAAATCAGGTTCAATAGATTTTTTCTATCGATCGACGGAACAGCCTTATTGACCCCCAGGGCCATAAGCGCGAAGCTTTTTTGATCATGGCCGGAGACCGCCGAGGAACGGCCCTTGCCAGAAGTGAAATGTCGGCTGGGCCGGTCGCCCATTTTGGGTCTTGCCATTCCAGCCACGAGCCGGGAGGGCTCCCGTTGAATATCCATCAGCCGCGTGCCGATATCGCGGATACCACGCTTGCCATCGTCGAGGCGCTGAAGGGGCTCGAAGGGCCACTCCTGCCGATCCTGCACGAACTGCAGGAAGAATTCGGCTACGTGCCGCAGGAGTGCCTGCCGGTCATTGCGCGCGAACTCAACCTGTCGCGTGCCGAAGTCTATGGTGTCATGACCTTCTACCATGACTTCCGCGAGCATCCGGCCGGGCGCCATGTGCTGAAGCTCTGTCGCGCCGAAGCCTGTCAGTCGATGGGCGGCGACCAGCTTGCCGAACGCGCGAAGCGGCTGCTCGGCATCGATTTTCACCAGACGACTCCGGACGGTGCGGTGACGCTCGAGCCGGTCTACTGTCTCGGGCTCTGTTCCTGCGCACCCTCCGCCATGCTCGACGGAGAGGTGCATGCCCGGGTCGACGCCACCGAGCTTGAGGCTCTCGTTCAGGAGGCGCGGCGATGACGGTGAAGATCTATATCCCGCGCGACGCGGCGGCGATTGCGCTCGGCGCCGAGAAGGTCGCCAAGGCGATGGCCGAAGCCATTGGCGCACGCGGCCTTGACGTCGTGATCGTGCGCAATGGTTCGCGCGGCATGCACTGGCTGGAGCCGCTGGTCGAGGTGGAAACGGCCGAAGGCCGTGTCGCCTATGGCCCGGTCAAGGCGCGCGATGTCACCTCGCTGCTTGACGCCGGCCTGCTGGAGGGTGGCGATCATGCGCTCTGTCTCGGCAAGACCGAGGAGATCCCCTTCCTCAAGCAGCAGACGCGGCTGACCTTTGCCCGCTGCGGCATCATCGACCCGCTGTCGCTCGACGACTACCAGGCGCATGGCGGACTAACCGGCCTGCGCCATGCCATCGCCATGGCGCCGGAAGCGATCGTCGCGCAGGTGACTGAAAGCGGCCTTCGCGGCCGCGGCGGCGCCGGGTTCCCGACCGGCATCAAGTGGAAGACGGTTCTCGAAGCGGCGGGCGAGCGAAAGTACATCGTCTGCAACGCCGACGAGGGTGACAGCGGCACCTTTGCCGACCGGATGATCATGGAGGGCGATCCCTTCGTGCTGATCGAGGGCATGGCAATCGCCGGCATCGCGACTGGCGCCACCAAGGGCTTCATCTATACCCGCTCCGAGTATCCGCATGCGATCGCGGCGATGGCCGAAGCGATCGAGATCGCCCGCAAGGCCGGCGTGCTCGGGCCTTCGGTGCTCGGCTCCGGTCGGGCGTTCGACATGGAGGTGCGCGAGGGTGCCGGTGCCTATGTCTGCGGCGAGGAAACGGCGCTCCTGAACAGCCTCGAAGGCAAGCGCGGCATCGTTCGCGCCAAGCCGCCGCTGCCGGCGCACAAGGGCCTGTTCGACTGTCCGACCGTGATCAACAACGTGATCTCGCTCGCCTCCGTCCCCATCATCATGGACAAGGGCGCCGCTTTCTATCGCGACTTCGGCATGGGCCGGTCGCGCGGCACGATCCCGATCCAGATCGCCGGCAACGTCAAGCATGCCGGCCTCTACGAAACCGCCTTCGGCCTCGCGCTCGGCGAGATCATCGACCACATCGGCGGCGGCACGGCGAGCGGCCGGCCGGTCAAGGCCGTTCAGGTCGGCGGTCCGCTCGGCGCCTATTTCCCGCGCGCCCTGTTCGATACGCCGTTCGACTATGAGGCGTTCGCCGCGCGAGACGGCCTCATCGGCCACGCCGGCATCGTCGTCTTTGACGACACCGTCGACATGCTGCACCAGGCCCGTTTCGCAATGGAATTCTGCGCGGTCGAAAGCTGCGGCAAGTGCACGCCCTGCCGCATCGGTTCGACCCGCGGCGTCGAAGTTGCCGACAAGATCGCGGCGGGCATCGAGCCGGAGAAGAACCGCGAACTGCTTGCCGATCTCTGCAACACGATGAAGTTCGGTTCGCTCTGCGCGCTGGGCGGCTTCACGCCCTATCCCGTCATGAGCGCCATGACCCATTTCCCGGACGATTTTAAGCCGGTCCCGGTGGTGGAGGCTGCGGAATGATGGTGGCGACGGAATTCACCCCCCTCTGCCCTGCCGGGCATCTCCCCCACAAGGGGGGAGAATACATGCGGCTCGCTTCGAACGCTCAGGCGTCTGATGCGCTTGCCCGAGCGATCCCTTTGGAAAGAGCGGCCAGCCAAGGATCGATCTCCCCCCTTGTGGGGGAGATGGCCGGCAGGCCTGAGGGGGGTGACCTCGCCCCCTTGAACGAAATTTCTCAGGAGGCCTGATCATGTCTCTCATTCATGAAATCGACTACGGCACTCCTGCTTCGAAGTCCGAAACGCTGGTGACGCTCACGATCGACGGGCGCGAGGTCACGGTGCCTGAGGGCACCTCGATCATGCGGGCGGCAATGGATGCCGGCATCGAGGTGCCGAAGCTCTGCGCCTCCGACATGATGGATGCTTTCGGTTCCTGCCGGCTCTGTCTCGTCGAGATCAAGGGACGCGCCGGCATGCCGGCCTCCTGCACGACGCCGGTTGCCGCCGGCATCGAGGTCTCGACCCAGACGCCACGGCTGAAGGACGTGCGCCGCGGCGTGATGGAGCTCTATATCTCCGACCATCCGCTCGACTGTCTGACCTGCGCTGCCAATGGCGATTGCGAGCTGCAGGACATGGCCGGCGCCGTGGGCTTGCGCGACGTGCGCTACGGCTATGATGGCGAGAACCACGTCACGGCCCGCAACAATGGCGGGATCAACGCCAAGTGGATGCCGAAGGACGAGTCCAATCCCTATTTCACCTATGATCCGGCCAAATGCATCGTCTGCTCGCGCTGTGTGCGCGCCTGCGAGGAAGTGCAGGGCACCTTCGCGCTGACGATCGGCGGCCGCGGTTTCGACAGCCGCGTTTCGGCCGGCATGGCGGAAGACTTCATGTCGTCGGAATGCGTCTCCTGCGGCGCCTGCGTCCAGGCCTGCCCGACGGCGACGCTCATCGAAAAATCGGTGATCGAGATCGGCCAGCCCGAACATTCCGAAGTGACGACCTGCGCCTATTGCGGCGTCGGCTGCTCGTTCAAGGCGGAGATGCGCGGTGAGGAACTGGTGCGCATGGTGCCGTGGAAGGACGGCCAGGCGAACCGCGGCCATTCCTGCGTCAAGGGCCGCTTTGCCTATGGCTATTCCAACCACAAGGACCGCATCCTCAACCCGATGGTCCGCGAGAAGATCTCCGATCCCTGGCGCGAGGTCACCTGGGAGGAGGCCTATGCGCATGTGGCCTCGGAATTCCGGCGGATCCAGTATCAGTACGGCCGCGATTCCGTCGGCGGCATCACCTCGTCGCGCTGCACCAACGAAGAGACCTATCTGGTGCAGAAGCTGGTGCGCGCCGGCTTCGGCAACAACAATGTCGACACCTGCGCCCGCGTCTGCCACTCGCCGACCGGCTACGGCCTCGGCCAGGCCTTCGGCACGTCTGCCGGCACGCAGAACTTCGACAGCGTCGAATTCACCGATGTCGCCGTCATTATCGGCGCCAACCCGACCGACGGCCATCCGGTCTTCGGTTCGCGGTTGAAGAAGCGCCTGCGCGAGGGCGCCAAGCTCATCGTCATCGATCCGCGCCGCACCGACATCGTGCGCTCGCCGCATGTGGAGGCCGCCTATCACCTGCCGCTGCAGCCCGGCACCAATGTCGCGATCCTGACTTCGATCGCGCATGTGATCGTTACCGAAGGGCTCGCCAACGAAGCCTTCATCCGCGAGCGCTGCGACTGGTCGGAATACGAGGACTGGGCGAGCTTCGTCGCCGAGCCCTATCACAGCCCGGAGGCGACCGAAGCCTATACCGGCGTGCCGGCAGATCTGGTGCGTGGTGCCGCAAGGCTCTATGCCACCGGCGGCAACGGCGCGATCTATTATGGCCTCGGAGTTACCGAGCACAGCCAGGGATCGACGACCGTCATGGCGATCGCCAACCTCGCCATGGTCACCGGCAATATCGGCCGGCCGGGCGTCGGCGTGAACCCGTTGCGCGGCCAGAACAACGTGCAGGGCTCCTGCGACATGGGCTCGTTCCCGCACGAGCTGCCGGGCTACCGCCACATCTCCGACGACGCGACGCGCGAAACCTTCGAGAAGCTCTGGGGCGTCGAAATCTCCAACGAGCCGGGCCTGCGCATCCCCAACATGCTCGATGCCGCTGTCGACGGCACCTTCAAGGCCCTCTATATCCAGGGCGAGGACATCCTGCAGTCCGACCCGGATACCAAGCACGTGGCTGCCGGCCTCGCCGCGATGGAATGCGTCGTCGTGCACGACCTCTTCCTCAACGAGACCGCGAACTATGCCCATGTCTTCCTGCCGGGCTCGACGTTCCTCGAAAAGGACGGCACCTTCACCAATGCCGAGCGCCGCATCAACCGGGTGCGCAAGGTGATGACGCCGAAAAACGGCTATGCCGACTGGGAGGTCACGCAGAAACTCGCCCAGGCCATGGGCCTCAACTGGAACTACCGCCACCCCTCCGAGATCATGGACGAGATCGCCGCGACGACGCCGAGCTTCGCACTCGTGTCCTACGACTATCTCGACAAGATGGGCTCGGTGCAGTGGCCCTGCAACGAGAAGCATCCCGAGGGTTCGCCGATCATGCATGTCGACGGCTTCGTGCGCGGCAAGGGCAAGTTCATCCGCACCGAATATGTCGCGACCGACGAACGGACCGGCCCGCGCTTCCCGCTGTTGCTGACCACCGGCCGCATCCTCAGCCAGTACAATGTCGGCGCCCAGACGCGGCGCACTGACAACGTCGTCTGGCATGCGGAAGACAGGCTGGAGATCCATCCGCACGACGCCGAGCAGCGCGGCATCCGCGACGGCGACTGGATCCGGCTTGCGAGCCGCGCCGGCGAAACGACGCTTCGCTCGCTGATCACCGATCGCGTCGCGCCGGGCGTCGTCTACACCACCTTCCATCACCCGACGACGCAGGCGAACGTCATCACGACAGACTTTTCCGACTGGGCGACCAACTGCCCGGAATACAAGGTGACCGCGGTGCAGGTGATGCCGTCCAACGGTCCGTCGGACTGGCAGGTGGACTATGACGAGCAGGCCCGCCAGTCGCGCCGGATTTCCGGCAAGCTGGAGGCGGCGGAGTAACGTCCCATGGCGTTTTGTGCCTTGAGCTTACCCCCCTCTGGCCTGCCGGCCATCTCCCCCACAAGGGGGGAGATTCGCTGGGCTCGCCCGCTTGCGTCTCGTTTGGCCCTGCGTTCGACGCCAGATCATCTCCGCGATGTTGGAGCACGTGATAAGCGCAGACGGTTCCCGCTCGTGATCTCCCCCCTTGTGGGGGAGATGCCCGGCAGGGCAGAGGGGGGTGAGCCACTCTCAACACAGCGAGGGGGCGCCCAACGCCTAGCGGCGCGATGACCACCTTCAAGATATCAAAGACCGTCCCCGAGACGGCTCGCCGCAACGGCGCGCTTCGGGACGGCTCGCGCGCGGTGCCGGAGGAAACGCCGGTTGCGTTTTCTTATGGCGGCTCGACCCATGCGGTGATGATGGCGACGCCCGGTGATCTCGAGGATTTTGCCGTCGGCTTCAGCCTGACCGAGGGCATCATCACCGATCCCGACCAGATCGAATCGGTCGAGATCGTCTCGGAAACAATCGCAGGCAATCTCGGCATCGACCTGCAGATCGTGCTTCAGGACGAAGAAAACGACATGCTGCGCCAGCGCCGGCGGCACATGGCGGGCCCTGTCGGCTGTGGGCTCTGCGGCATCGAATCGATCGAGCAGGCGGTACGGCCGACGCCGGACGTTTCCGGCTCGAAGCTGACTCTTTCTGAAGAGGACGTGGTCTCGGCCGTGGCGCTGCTCAACGGCCAGCAGCCGCTGCATTTCGAAACGCGCGCCGTGCACGGCGCCGCCTTCTACGTGCCGGGTCGCGGCCTGATCGCGGTGCGCGAGGATGTCGGCCGTCACAATGCGCTCGACAAGCTGGTGGGGGCCGCTGCGCGCGCCGGCTTCAGGGGAAGCGCCGGCGCCGTCGTCGTCACCAGCCGCGTGTCCGTCGAAATGGTGCAGAAGACGGCTGTCGTCGGCAGCCCCGTGATCATTGCCATTTCGGCGCCGACGGCGCTTGCCATCCGCACGGCGCAAGCCGCGGGCATGACGCTGATCGCGCTGGTGCGCGGCGACGAATTCGAGATTTTCACCCATGCCGAACGCATCAAGTCCGGAGCTGCCGTCGATGTCGCATGACAACACCAACGCCAAGCTGATCTATATGGCGAACCAGATCGCCACCTTCTTCAAGAGCCAGCCCGAGAGCGAGGCGGCGCAGGGCGTCGCCGCCCATATCAACAAATACTGGGAGCCGCGTATGCGGCGCAAACTGTTCGAGCATATCGACAAGGGCGGCGAAGGGCTGACGCCGCTGGTGCTGGAGGCGGCCGCAAAAATCAAACGTCCGGAAGCGGCCTAGTCTGCTTTCCTCATCAGCCAGAGCTTCCGCGCGCTCATCGGCAGCGCGTTTTCTTGCGCCGGCACTCCCCTGAAAAGATTTAAGGGAAGGCGGCTACCGGTCGCCGCCTTCCCCATTCCCGAGCGCGGGGTGCAGGGATGTGCGCTCAGAAATTCTGCCAGCCGTCCGTGGCCGGTGCCGCGGCAAGGCTCGTTCGTTGGCCGCTGCGCATGGCGCGGGCGGTCGTGTGCAGGCGTGACGGCGGCGTGCGATCGTCAAGGTGGCGGCCCGCGTCGATGAGCTGGGCCTGTTCGCCGTAGCGGAACTGGCGGAGCAGTTCGTGCAGGGCTTCCGCCTCGCGGGCCATGGCGTGGCTTGCGGCCGTGCTTTCCTCGACCATGGCGGCGTTCTGCTGGGTCGCCTGGTCCATCGAGTTGACCGCCTGGTTGATCTCCTTGAGGCCTGTCGATTGTTCCCGTGCGGCTTCGACGATCGCCGAGACGTTGGCGTTGATTTCCTGGACCTGGACGAGGATTTCCTCGAGCGCCGCCCCGGTCTGGCCGACTAGCGACACGCCGTTCTTGACGTGTTCGGTCGATGTGCCGATCAGCGCCTTGATATCCTTGGCGGCACTGGCGGAGCGTTGCGCCAGTTCGCGCACTTCCTGGGCGACGACGGCGAAGCCCTTGCCCGCTTCGCCCGCCCGCGCCGCCTCGACACCGGCGTTCAGCGCCAGGAGGTTGGTCTGGAAGGCGATGTCGTCGATGACGCCGATGATGTTGGAGATTTCGCGGGACGACTGTTCGATCTGGTCCATGGCGTCGATGGCGCTCTTGACCACCTTGCCCGAGCGTTCGGCGCCGGTCTTGGTCTTGGCGACCAGGCCGCCGGCCTCCTCGGCGCGGCGGCTGGAGTCCGATACGGTCGTGGTGATCTCGTCGAGCGCTGCGGCGGTCTCTTCCACGGAGGCCGCCTGCTGTTCCGTGCGCTTCGACAGGTCGTCGGCGGCGGCTCGGATTTCACGGGCGCCGGAGGCGATCGCGCTGGCATTGTCGCCGACGGTCCGCATCGCGTCGCGCAGCTTGGCGCTCGCGCCGTTGAAGTCGATGCGCACCGCTTCCATGCTCGGCACGAAGGGCGTGTCGAGATTTCGCGTCAGGTCGCCCTCGGCGAGCGCCCTCAGGCCGGCACCGAGGCTGTTGATGGCGCTCATGCGCTCGCTGACGTCGGTCGCGAACTTGACGACCTTGTAGACCCTGCCGCTGAAATCGCGGATCGGGTTATAGGCCGCCTGGATCCAGATCTCCTTGCCGCCCTTGCCGTAGCGCACGAACTCGTTGGAGAAGAATTCGCCGGCCGCCAGACGTTTCCAGAAGTCGGCATATTCGGCAGTGAGCGCGTAGTTCGGTTCGCAGAACATGCTGTGATGCTTGCCCTGGATTTCCTGGAGGCTGTAGCCGAGGGCCGCGCAGAAATTTTCGTTCGCGGTCAGGATCTCGCCCGATGGCGTGAACTCGATCATCGCCTGCGAGCGGGAGATCGCGTCGAGCTTGCCGGCATCTTCCGTCGCCCTTGCCTTGGCGGCGGTAATGTCACTGGCGAACTTGACCACCTTGTAAGGCTTGCCGTTGCGAAAGACTGGGTTGTAGCTCGCCTGGATCCAGATTTCGCGGCCGCCCTTGGCAACGCGCTTGTAGGCATTGGCATCGAATTCGCCGCGGCCGAGCCGGGCCCAGAAGTCGCGGTACTCCTGCGTCTGGGCGTAATCGGCGGAGCAGAACATGCGGTGATGCTGGCCGACGATTTCCTGGAGGCTGTAGCCGATTGCGGCGCAGAAGTTCTCATTGGCGGTGAGGATATTGCCGGTCAGGTCGAACTGGATGATGGCCTGCGACTTCGAAAGCGCGGCGATGATCTGGTTCGCGTCTGCAATTTTTCCGAGAGCGAACATAATAACCCTCTGATCTCGTTTGATTGGCTCAAGCCGGGGCTTCGTGCCTCATTTGACAGGGCTTGCGGGGCCAGAGCGGCGCAACTCCCGGACTAGGACAAATACCGGCATCCCGAATAATGTCTGGTCGTCCTGCGCTGGCCCAATCCGGTCAGCGCTTTCGTGCTTCGTGAAGGAGTTCGAACTACCGGGCTTCATGCCCAAGGCGCCGTGTTGATGCAATCTAGGTTAGTGGTAGGATTATTAAGCGGGTGTTAAAATAGCAACTATCAAATTTCAGTTGTAAAAACTCATAGATCCCAATTTTAGTTGAATTAGTCACTCCTGTTTTTCCAAATTATTGCTCGGCAAGTGGGCTTTTAACCAATAAAAAAGCCGCCCCACGCATGTGGGGCGGCCTTAATGGTCGTTTGTACTTGGCGTCAGGCCGCGAGTTCTTCGACTTCGCGCTCCTTGAACATGCGCGCAAGATTGAGGAAGCAGATCATGCCGGTCTCATTGGCGATGATGCCTTCGGCGAAGCTCTTGTCGAAGGAGGCCGTCACTTCCGGCACCGGCTGCACCTGGCTGCCCTGGACCGTGAGAATGTCGGAGACGCGGTCGACGACGAGGCCGATGACCATGTTGTGCACCTCGGCGACGACGATGGCGCTGCGCTCGTTGGCGGTCGTCGATTTCATGCCGAGCTTGTGGGCGAGGTCGATGATCGGGATCACCGTGCCGCGCAGGTTCATGACGCCGATCACTTCCGGCGGCGAATGCGGGATGGGCGTCGAGGGCGCCCAGCCGCGGATTTCGCGGATCGTCGTCGTCTTGACGCAGAATTCCTGATCGTGGAGGCGGAACGCAATGATTTCCAGCGTCTCGCCGTCGAACCCGGCCGTCCTGAGTGTGCTTGTCATCGAAGTTCCTTCCAGCTTTCCGGTCGACGCCCTATGGGCGCGACACCGCCAAACTCGAGATCTCTCCACATGGTTGCCGGCGCGTGAGGCGCGGCCGAAGATCCGTTCGGGAGAGATCTTTACAATCCGCCGATCACATCCGGCGGGGCGCAGCTGCATCATGCGCGGAGGAACCGCTTTGCGCTTTGGGAAGGCACTATAGGCCGGGATTCGTTAAGACTTGCTTTTGCAAATGCTTACGAAGGATCCGCCCCGAGAGTGACCCGGGGCGGAAACGATAAATCAGGCGGAGGCGAGAACCTTAGCAAACTGTTCGACCGCCCAATCCACCTGCTCGGCGGTGATGACGAGCGGCGGCGCGATGCGGATCGTGTCGCCGTGGGTGTCCTTGGCAAGGATGCCGAGCTGCTTCAGCGCTTCGCAATACTTGCGTGCGCCGCCGGCTTCCGGCACCAGTTCGACCGCCAGCATCAGGCCGCGACCGCGCACTTCCTTGATGATGTTGGAGCGGATGTCGGTGAGGCCCTTCTGGAAACGCTCGCCCATCTTAGCCGAGTTCTCGATCATGCCTTCCTCGGTCAGCGCCTTCAGCGCCGCGCGGGCGATGGCGCAGGCGAGCGGGTTGCCACCGAAGGTCGAGCCATGCTGGCCGGGCTTGAGCACGCCGAGCACTTCGGAATTCGAAAGCACGGCCGAGACCGGATAGAAGCCGCCTGATAGAGCCTTGCCGATCAGCGTCACGTCGGCCTCGATCGCCTCGTGTTCTTCGGCAAGCAGCTTGCCGGTGCGGCCAAGGCCGGTCTGGATCTCGTCGAGGATCAGCGTGATGCCATGTTTGGTGCAGAGCTCGCGAACGGTCGTGAAGTAGCCGACCGGCGGGACGATGACGCCGGCTTCGCCCTGGATCGGCTCGACCAGGAAGGCGACGGTGTTTTCGTTGATCGCCGCACGGAAGGCGTCGATGTCACCGAAGGGTACGACCCGGAACCCGGGCGCGAACGGGCCGAAGCCGGTGCGGGCGTCCGGATCGGTCGAGAAGCCGACGATGCCCATGGTGCGGCCATGGAAGTTGTTGGAGCAGACGATGATCTCGGCCTTGTTCTCGGCGACGCCCTTGACCTCGTAGCCCCACTTGCGCACCGCCTTGACGGCAGTCTCGACAGCCTCCGCGCCCGAGTTCATCGGCAGCACTTTGTGCGAGCCGGTCAGTGCGGCGATTTCCTCGTAGAAATGCGCCAGCTGGTCGTTGCGGAAGGCGCGGGAGGTCAGCGTCAGCTTCTGCGCCTGTTCCATCATCGCCTTGAAGATCTTCGGGTGGCAATGGCCCTGATTGACTGCGGAGTAGGCCGAGAGGCAATCGAGGTAGCGGTTGCCCTCCATGTCCCAGACATAGACGCCTTCGCCGCGCGAAAGCACCACGTCGAGCGGCTTGTAGTTATGGGCGCCGAGCCGGTATTCGGTTTCGATCAGGGCTGCCGTCGTGTTCATATATCGTCCTCCGGTGTTTCTTCTACGGCGCCGCGCGTCTAGACAGACGCGCAAAGGTCGCTGTAGCACTTTGATTTTCTGCATAATTCCTCGAAACGATTTCGTTTGAAGGAATTATGCAGGGTCTCAGGCGCTGCGGGTCGGCCGGTCGAGCACGCGGCGGCCGAAGAGGCTCGCCGTCAGTTCGACCAGGATACGCGCGCTCTTGCCGCGGTCGTCGAGGAAGGGGTTGAGTTCGACGACGTCGAGCGAGGAAACGAGCCCGCTTTCCCACAGCACTTCCATGATCAGGTGCGCTTCGCGGAAGGTGGCGCCGCCGGGAACGGTGGTGCCAACGCCGGGGGCCAGTTCCGGATCCATGAAATCGACGTCGAGGCTGACATGCAGCAGGCCGTTGGCAGTGCGAACCTCTTCGAGGATCTGGCGCATGATATGGGCCATGCCGAGTTCGTCGACGGCGCGCATGTCGTAGACGCGCACACCATGTTCGGTGATCTCTTCGCGCTCGCGGTCGTCGACCGAGCGGATGCCGACCTGGAAGACCTTCTTCGGATCGACGAGCGGACGGTCGGACGGCAGGATCGGGGCAAACTCGGCCTGGCCGCAGAAATAGGCGACCGGCATACCGTGCATGTTGCCGGAGGGCGAGGTCGACGGCGAGTTGAAATCGGCATGTGCGTCGAGCCAGAGCACGAAGAGCGGCCGGCCGACGTCGGCGGCGTAGCGCGCCATGCCGGAGACGCTGCCCATGGAGAGCGCATGGTCGCCGCCGAGGATGATCGGGAAGTGGCCCTTGCGAACGGTGTCGTGCACGGAATCATGCAGTGCGCGCGCGAAGGCTGCGACGATCTGCAGGTTGTTGGCGCCCGGGTGGTTGGCGAGATCGCGTGCCGGAAGCGGCTTGACGTCGCCTTCGTCGTGAACCGTATGGCCGAGGTCGCGCAGCACCGTGTCGATGCCGGCGATGCGCAGGGCCGTCGGACCCATGGCCGCGCCGCGTCGTCCAGAGCCTTCCTCGATGGGTGCGCCGATCAGCGTGATGGTCGTCATGTCCGCCCGATTCCTTCTTAAAATATTCCCATAGGTTCCCGGTTTGGGATCGCGCAGATTATGGCGAAAATGCGCGTCAGCAAAAAGATGGAAAACTGCCGATTAGCGAGCTAAAATCGACAGATTGATAAGTCTGACTTTGCAAAGTGACAAGCAATGGATGATCTCGACCAGGCGCTCATCAGCGCGCTGCGCCAGAATGCGCGCATTCCCGTTTCGACGCTATCGGAAATGACCGGTGTGTCACGGGCGACCGTGGCCGCCCGCATCGACAGGCTGGTGGCCAATGGTACAATCGCTGCCTTCACCATCCGCACCGGTGCGGAAATCCCGGCCTCCGGCGTGCGCGCCGTCGTCATGATCGAGGTGCACGGCAAGATGGCCGACCGTGTCGCGGAGCAGTTGCGCGGCCTGCCGCAGGTCAAGGCGTTGCACAGCACCAACGGCCGCTGGGACTTTATCGCCGAGCTTCAGGACCGCGATCTCGTCTCCTTCGACGAGACGCTGCGGCGCATCCGCCTGATCGACGGCATCACCGTCACGGAAACGAATATCCTGTTGAAAACCAGCAAGATGACCGGCGTATTCTAAGCGTTTCATGGCATCCGAACCGAGGAGGAAATCGCTCCTCGATTGCGAATTGTTCTTGATTTGTTCTCATATTCCGCTATGATGGCCGCCTCACCCAAGATGGAGGATGTCATGGTTGCCAATGGCGGCAGGCTTGCCGATCGGCAGATCTGTGTGAAGCTGTTCGTCAGGCATGGCGACGAGGATCGCGCCATCGCCTTCTATCGCGAGGCGCTCGGTGCCGAACTGTTGCAGCGGCATGAATGGCCGAGCGGGATTCTGACGAGTGCGGATCTGAGAATCGGGGAATCGGTCTTCCGGATTGCCGGGGCCAGCCCGCGGCGCGATGCCGAGCCCAAGCTCGGCGGGCCACGCTCGCCGCATGCGCTCGGCACGACGGCGGTCATTCTGGAGCTGCATGTGCGCGACGTCGATCGCGTCATCGGCCGTGCAATCGGCGCCGGGGCAAGCCTGCGCAATCCGGCGGAGACGTTGTCGACCGGCGATCGCGTCGGCGCCTTCATCGATCCCTTCGGCCATATCTGGGCGTTGTTCAACGCCATCGAAGATGCCGATATCGTCGATCTGAGCATCGAGGCCCGCAACGCCGCCTGAGGCGTTGCGGGCCTTTCGCCTGCCTGAGCATGCACTTTGGTCGCTGCCTGCCGCCGGCGATCAGAAGAACTCGTCGAGCAGGCAGTAGAAGTCGCGTTTCTCCGCATCGTCCTTCTCAATGCCGTAGCGCGTCAGAAACGGCTGAACCCATTCCTCACCGAGATTGTAGGCGATGCTGCGGCAGGCGAGTGCTGTGTCCTGATAGGGGTCGGCGACGCCCAGCCGGCTGCAATCGATGAAACCGGAAAACCGGCCGTTCTTCTCGATGATGTTCGGCAGGCAGGCGTCGCCATGGGTGACGACGAGCTTGCCGGTTCGGGGCATGCGCGCCTGCAGTTCGGCAAAGAGATCCGCTGCCGTGCGGCCGAGCCGCGTTTCGTCGAAGTCGCTTTCGTCGATCACGCCGGCCTTGGTGCGCGCTTTCGCGATGGAGATGCGTTTTTCGATCCGGTGATCGAAGGGGCAGTTGGCGATGTCCAGCGCATGCAGCCGCTTCAGCGCGTCCGCAAGGATGACGATCTGGTCCTTGGGCGACAGTGTCGTGGAGGCGAGGTCCGTGCCCTCCACGGCCTGCAGCAGCAGCCAGTTCGCTTCCGCACCGAAAGCCCGGGCGACCACTCGCGGACAGGGCACACCCTCGGACACCAGCCAATCGAGCCGCGCGGCCTCGTCGACGAATTCGCTGAACGGTTCGGCCGCTTCGAGCTTGAGCACCAGCATGGGACGGTCCGGCGCCTTCAACAGAAAGATGCTCGAGTCGGATTGCCCGAGCAGATCCCGGTTCCATTGATAGCCGGCGACGAGGGGGCGGAATTGGTCGGGCAGTTCGGGATGGGGAAAAGAAGAGGGCAAGGCAACCACCGGAAAAAAGAATGAAACAATGACGGGCGGGGCCGCGCGCCGATGCCGATGTAGGTTCGGCAAAGTGGCAATTCCACGGACCGGTCCCACATGTTGCGGCTGGGCGCGCCGACAAATCGCCTTTCACGGCACGTCTTCGCCAAATCTCCATCAAAACTTAGCAAAGACCGCTCCGCCCAACCGCAAGGTCACCTTTTTGAAAGTGTTTCGAGAAGGTGCTCATGGGCGTGAACCACAATGAACTGCTGTCGGCGGCCGAATGCGCCAACCGTCTCGGCCTCACCGTCCGCGCCCTCAAGGTCTATGAGGATCGCGGCCTGATAACGCCGCGGCGGACGGAGAAGAAGTGGCGCCTCTACGGTGCCGTCGAAATTGCGCGATTGACGGAAATCCTGGCGCTGAGGCGCCTTGGCCTCAGCCTCACGCGGATTACCGAAATGCTTGCCGGAACGGCGCCCGCGCTCGGGCAAACGCTGGCCGTCCAGCAAGCGGCGTTCTCGGACTTGCGCGACCGTGTTGACCACGGTCTGTCGTTGATCGATGCCGCTCTCCGGAAGATCGAGGGGGGCGATGCCCTCTCAATCGACGAGCTCGTCGTGCTTGCCAGGGAGACCGGGATGACCGGCCTGTCGCCTGACGCCGTCGCATGGCGCCATTACGAGCAGACGCGCCCGCGCCGTGAGGCTTCCTTCGTTTCCGAGAGTGCTGGGCTTGAAGCAGGCCGCTAAAAGATGCGCAGTGGTTTGCGCTGGAGCCATGCCCAAATCCAGGGCTTAGAACGCCAGGTGCATATCCGAAGGAACGCGGCGGACCTGGCCGCCGGGACGGTCATCGTCGGGACCCGCGGATCGCGATCGGTTCGCGGGTCATTGAGCGGGCAGGCGATACTCGCCCGCCGCACCCTCAATATTCCTTCTCGAAGAAGACGCCGCCCGCGGCCGAACCGTCTCCGGCGGCTGAGCCCTTGAGCTTCACGCCTTTGCCGACATCGAGATTGATGACCGCCTTGCTGGAGGCGGAATCGGAACCCTGCTGCAGCTCGATATAGGTCCGGTCGTTGAGGTACTTGCCGGCGCGCACCGAAGCGCCGCCGTTCTCGTCGGTGGTGACGTCGAGATCGTCGACGCCAAGCTTGTTGCGCAGGCCGTCGAGCAGCGACGTCGATCCGCCGCCGGCCAGCTGGCTGACGGCGGAGGCCAGCTGGGCGATCTGGAAGGCCGACAGGTTCGACAGCGACCG
Source organism: Ensifer adhaerens (assembly GCF_002007205.1). Lineage (GTDB taxonomy): Bacteria > Pseudomonadota > Alphaproteobacteria > Rhizobiales > Rhizobiaceae > Ensifer > Ensifer adhaerens_D. Next base: position 51,901 of record NZ_LAZS01000014.1, on the reverse strand, counting down.
GTTGAAGATGAGCTGTGCCAGGATCTCGTCCTGCGGCAGCGCCGGCGACGAGGAGAAGGCGATCTGCGGGTTGTTGGCGAGGCCCGCGACCGAGACGGTGATCGTGGTCGCGCCGACGCTGGACGTCGCCTTGAGGTCGAGCGTCGGGATCAGGTCGCCGCCAAAGCCGATATTGCCGTCGGTGAAGGTCAGGCGCTTGCCGAGAATTTCGAGGCGCCCGCGGCGCATCTCGAAGCCGCCGGACACGATCGGCTGCACGGCGGTGCCGCGGATCGTCAGGTCGCCGCCAAGTTCCGCGTCGATGCCGCGGCCACGCACGAAGACCTGGTGGGCGTTGACGCTAAGATCGAAGGCGATAACGCCGCTGGCACTGGCGCCGGCGGCCGGCACCTCGTCCTTGCGTAGGTCCTTGACCATCTTCTGCACCTTGGGTGGTGCGTTCTTGTGCTTGATGTCGATCGCCGACAACGAGGTCGGCAGCTTCTCCGGAATGGTGATCGATGCCTTGCGGATCGTCACCTTGCCGCCGAGCGTAGGCGTTGAGACCAAGGGACCGGTGAGCGTCAATTCACCGGCAAGGTTGGCGTTGAACAGCGTACCGTCGACGTAGGTTGCATTGTTCAGCTTGATCGTCAGGTTGGCCGGGAAGCCGGAGCCCGGAACGGTGCCGACCGTGCCTGCTGCCTCGACCGAGCCGCCGGTCGCGAGATCGGCCGAGAGCCTGGAGATCGTCGCCTGCTTGCCGTCGAGCGCGACATTGGCGGTCAGGTTGTTGAGCGCCAGATTGCGGCGCACGTCGACGAGGCGGCCGCCCGACGTCGTCACCGTGCCGGCGATCTGCGGCGCCTTGGCCGAGCCGGAAATCGCGACATCGACGTTTGCCTGGCCGGTGAGCGTAAAACCCTTTTCCGCCATCAGGTTGGCGATGAGCGCAAACGGAACGTTGCCGTTGAACTTCATCGCGATCGGCATGTTGCCGCCGATATCGACAGTGCCGCCGCCCTTGAAGGAGAGGCCGCCGGCGCCCGAAAGCGTCGTGTCGAGCGTCACCTTGTTGTTGGCGAACCTGCCGTTGGCCGTGATGTCGAAGGCGGCGACGCCGGCCGTGCGGGCTGCCGCGAGCGAGGCGCCCGACCATTTGAGGTCGTAGGCGACCACAGGCGCGGATGCTGCACCACCGACATTGACGGTACCGGCGATCGTACCTTCGGCGCCGAGATCAGGCGCAAAGGCGTTGACGAGTGCTGCGGGCAGCGCGTTGAGCTTCGCGGTGAGATTGAGTTTTTCGCCGGCGGTGCCGTTGACGGCGACGGTGCCCTTCGATGCCTGGATCGTCAGTCCGTTCAGGCGGACGATACCGTTCTCGATGGCGATCACCGTCGGCTGCGCCAGCTTGAGCGGGATGCCCTTCGGCGTTGCGCCAAAGGATGCGAGGCGGACTTCCGTGCGTCCTTTCGCGCTCGCAAGATCGCCCTTTACCGTCAGCGGACCGCCGTCATATTTGCCGTCGACGGCAAAGCCGGTGCGGCCGGCCTGCTGCACAAAATCGACGGCCAATCCGGAAACGCGGTTTTCGCCCTGCGCCACCATTTCGGCGCGGATGGTGCCCTTGATGGCAAGGGCCGCAAGGTCGGCGATGGTGATGTCGGCGGTCGGTTTGGAGATCGTCAGCGCATCGCGCTTGATTCCGCTGCCGCCGGCCTTGACCACGACGGAGGTGATGCCGTCTTGGGTCTTGATGGCGGCCGAGCCGTTAAGGTCGCCGGAGGCCTTCTGCCCGGCCATGGCGGCCAAGAGGCCGAGATCGGGCAGGTTGAAGGTGACCGTGCCGTCCGGCTTGAAGTCCGGGGTAAAATTGATCGCCCCGGTCAGCTTGTTCTCGCCGATCCGAGCCTCGAGCACCGGAATTGCGGTGCGGCCATCCTTGGAGACGACGTCGGCCTTGACGTCGATTGCCTGGCCGTCGAGCGCGCCGGTTGCCGTCAGGCTTGCCTGCGGGCTCGACGGATTGGCCTTGGCGTCGGCCTTGATCGTGAGGTCGCTGAGCGTGCGGCCGGCCAGTGTCGCGCCGCTCGAGGTCAGCTCGGCCTTGATGCCGAGTTCGGCGAGCGGACCGGTCACGGCGGCGGTAAAGTCCGCCTTGCCCTTGGCGTCGGCAAGCAGCTTGCCGAGATCGGGCAGGGTGCCCTTGAGATCGGCCGTCAGGTTGCTCTCGGCCAGCGCAACGGTGCCGGCTGCCTCGATCGTGCTCGACTTGAGGTCGAGACCCTCCACGGTAACGCTGCCGTCGATTGCCCTCTTCACTTCACCGGAGAGCGCGATCGTGCCGTCAAATTTCGCCGCGGCTGCCGGCGGCAGCGCACCTGGAACGGCAAAGAGCTTGAAGGCGGCGGAAATCGTATTCTCGTCGCGATAGAAGGCGCCGATGAGCGAGCCGCCGACGCCGGGGCTTTCGATCGTCACTGGATTGAAGGCGATGTTTGCCTTCGTCACAGACAGGGTCGCGTCCACCTTCAGCGGCGCCTGGACCAGGCGGGCCAGGTTGGCGTCGGTGAAGCCGGCCTCGCCCACCTCGATCACCGTCTTCACCGGGCCGGATTGCGCCTGGAGATTGAAGCTGTCGCTGCGCGCCGAAAGCTTGACCGCGCCGAGCGCCACGTCCGGCAGCGCCACCGAGGCGACGTCTGCGGAGATGTCGAGAATGGCGGCCTGCGCGTCGCCGACCAGCGACAGGTCGACGGCATTGATCTTGGCCTGCGCTTCGCCCTTCTGCAGCGGCCAGCGGAAATCGATCGCGCCTTTGGTACCGGCGAGCCTGGCCTTGAGGTTGTTCTCGCCCTGGCTGTCGTAGGTGCCGAAGGCTGCAAAGGAGAGTGCGCCCGTCGTCACATGCGCCTTGTCGACCTGAACCAGACCCTGGTCGTTGAACGCGGCGGCAATGTCGATCCTGGTATCACCCTGGAACATCGGGCGCAGCGCCGGCGGCGTCAGCGAGCCGAACCCGCCGCCGCCTTCGACGGTCAGCCGATGCATTCCGTCGGGCGTCTGGACGTGGCGACCGCCGAGCTTGAGGATCTCGCTGCCGTCGAGTGCGGCCGTAACGCTGCCGGCCCAGTCGGAAAGAGGGCCTTCTCCGGTCAGCTTGATGTTGACCGAGGGTTCGTTGGGCAGGCGAAGAAGCTTGGCCAACACGCCGTTTGAGGGCTCGTCCACGGTCGCTTCCAGCTTCAGCTCGTTACCCGCCGGATTGAAGACGATATCGGCGACCGCGCGTGCCTCCGGCCGGTCGCGCTGGGCGGCGGCGAGGCCAAGGGCGATGCTTTCGTTGGTCGCGTCGATCTTGCCGCTGGCGGTCAGGAACTGGTCCTCACCGGCTATCGCCTTGCCGATGATGATTTCCTTGAGGTCGATCGCGTCGATCTTGACATCCACGGGAAGCGCAAAGGTCGAGCGGACTTCCTTGGTCTCGGTGGAGGGGATCGGCAGGCGTTCGACGCGCACCGTCCCGGCCGAGAGCGCTGCGGCCTCGAAGCGGAAAGAGAGGAGAGCTGCCGGCGACCAGTTGAGCTTGAGCTCGCGCACCTCAGCATAAATACCTTCACCGTCGAGCAGCGTGATGCTTCCGGCCGTAAACTCGCCCGTCAGCAGTGCGCTCGGATCGGCGATCCGCACGATCTGGTCGGGGGTTGCCGCATATTTCTCGATCGCCCAGGCAACGAGCCGGGCGCCAGGTGTCGTGAAGCCCACGAACGCGAGGAGAAGGAGGGCAACGACCGCGATCACGCTAAGCAAGCGCAGCGTCGCGCGAAGGAAGCGGACGACCTGATTCATCATTCACCCATAACGCAAGTTGCGCTGCAGCGGAATCTCCGCGGCTGGAAACTATCAACCGAAGACGGCAATTTGCCGGTTCTTGCGGAAGAAACGACGCGCGTCAGAAGGATTGCCCGATACCGGCATAGATGCCGTACTTGGTGCCGCCCGGATATTTGTTGAGCGGAACCGCGAAGTCGAGACGGATCGGGCCGAAAGGCGTCGCGTAGCGCAGGCCGATGCCGGCGCCGGCGCGGATGTCGGAAAAATCGGGCGTCGTTTTCGCCGAAACCGTGCCCGCGTCGATGAAGGGAACGACGCCGATCGTGTCGGTGATCGCGATGCGGGCTTCGAGCGAGGCGTTGACATAGGAGCGCCCGCCGGTCTCCTCGTTGTCGGAATTGCGCGGGCCGATTTCCTGGTAGGAATAGCCGCGCACCGAGCCGCCGCCGCCGAGATAGAAGCGACGGTTGGCCGGAATATCCTCAAGCCCGCTGCCGCCGACGAGCACGCCGGCGCCGATCTTGCCGGCAAGCACGAAGCGCTTCTCGTCGCCAAGCGCGTGATAGCCTGATGCCGATGCTTCGAAGGACGAGAAGAAGGTCTGTCCCTTGATCTCGTAGCTCGGCTTGGCGTTGATCATCGCACGGTAGCCGTCCGTTGCGTTCAGCTTGTCGTCACGGGTGTCGCGCACATATTCGAGCGGAATGGCGGCCGTCAGGTAGGAATTCGAGCCGAAGGCGTCGTCGATATTGGCCCAGCTGAGCTCGCCGCCGCCGGAGAAAGTGTCGGTCGGCGAAAGCTCGAAGGTCGCGCCGGCCGCCGCCGTCAGGATCTTGGCGCGGTAGGCGTCCGGGTCCTGGATGTTGGCCCTGACGCTCGCGGTAAAAGTCGAGGCGGGGCCGAAGGCGCCCGGTTTCGCAAAGAGGATGCCGACCGAATAGTCGAGCCTGTCCAGTTCCTTGGTCTCGCCGATGCGGTCGACCGATCCTTCGATGCGCAGCGATTCGGCCCGCCCGAAGAGGTTGCGGTGTCCCCAGTAGCCCGAAAGGCCGAGGCCGTCGGTGGTCGAAACCTGGGCGCCGAAACCGAAATACTTGTGCTTGCCTTCGGACACCTCGATCTTCATCGGCAGCGATCCATCCGGCGAAAGCGTGTTGGCTTCCTTGATCGTGACGCTCGAGAAGACCCCGAGCTGGCGCAGGCGCTCGGATGCCTTGCGGATGTCCTCGGGCGAATAGGGTCGGCCTTCGTTCAGCCGCGAATAGTCGCGCACGAAGCCGGGATCGACAGTCTTGGTGCCATTGACGCTGACCTCACCGACGGGCGCCACGGGCCCGCCGTTGGCGCCGATGACGATGTCGACGGTCGAGTTGGCGTGGTTGGCGACGGCGCTGCGTTCGGTCAGCTTGGCCAGCGGCCGGCCCTGCTCGCGCAGATCGTTCACGACCTTTTCGCCCGCCTTGATGATCAGGGTCGAATCGGCGCGGGCGCCGGCGGGAAGCCCGTAATCGGCAGGATTGAAGCCGGCCGCGTCTCCCTCGAACCGTACCGAGCCGACGCTGAACACCGGTCCCGGTGAGACGGTGACGGTGACCGGGATCGGCTTGCCATCGGGAAAAGCTGGATCCGGGGGCAGGCTGTCGATATCCTCACCGTTGACGCGGATCGCCACGGTGCCGCCGTAGCGGGCCTTTTCGTAGAGCGCGGCAAGCAGCCGGTCGCGGTCGTCACGCGCCCGGATCGCAAGGCCGAGATCGCCGGAGACCGGCTTTTCCTGACCCTGGACGAGCTGAGAGCTGTTCTCCAGCGCTTCCTTCAGTTCCTTGTCGTCGGTGCCGGCATCGAAGGTGAGGGTGTAGTTGACCGGGTCGATGACCTGCGCCTCCTCCTCGTCGCTCTCGAAAAACTTCATGCCGAAGAGCTTGAACGCATAGGCCTTTTCGACGGAAAGCGGGCCAAGCGCGCACGAAAAGGCAACAGCAAACGCAGTCGCTGCCTTCCAGTACGCAATACTCGACCGTGGTGGGGACATTCGCTTCCGCATCCCGTCTTCAGGCGACCCAATACAAACTGCCTGCTTATGCGGCTGGGTCACTATCGCATGCCTAAGGTTTTCCATCTGTTAACGATGACCACCCGCTGCATCCACCCCTGATGCCGAAATTCGGTGCCGATTTCGTCGAAAAAGCGCGGAAATGTTGTCAGCGCAGCACAACCACCGGCTCTGCGGTGCCGACAACAGTCGGGCGCCGGGCCCTTGTTGGAGGCCTGGCCTCGCCCGGCGTCGAGCCGCTATGCCGCCTCGGGCAGCGCCCGCAATTGCGGTACGCCGGAAGCGATGATGACGAGGAACTGGATCAGGAAGCCGACTGCTGCGACGGCAAGGCACGCCTCGGCGCCGAAGCGCGTGGCGACGACGGCGCCGAGCGCTGCACCGATCGGCCGGGCGCCGAAGGTGGCTGTGGTGATGAAGGCCGATACGCGCCCCAGCATCGCATTGGGGGTGACGGCCTGCCGCAGGGTGAGCGTGGCGATCGACCAGAGCACCGGGCCGGCGCCGAACAGGAAGAAGCTCAAACCGGCAAGGGCGCCTGAGGGGATCCAGACGGTCGCGAGCATCACGGTGGCCGCCGTCAGCCCGCCGAGCGGACCGAGGACGATCATCAGGCCGAAGGGGATGCGGCGCGCAATGGCAGGTGCTGCGAAGGCGCCGATCATCATGCCGGCGCCATAGATGCCGAGCGTGACGCCGACGCCGGTCGCCGTCAGCCCGAGGGTTTGAATGGCATAGGCGACATAGACCGCCTGCAGCACGAACCAGGCGGTATTGAAGACGATCGCGGTCACCAGAATGGGCCTGAGCAGCGCGTGGCCGGCCAGGAAGCGGGCGCCTTCGACCAGATCCTGAAGGAGCTTGCGCCTGGGGCTGGTCGGCGGCTGGTGGTCGCCAAGGCCAGCAAGCAGGACGACGGAGAGAAGGGACAGGCATGTGGCGGCGACATAGGCAAGAGACGCGCCGGTCCATGCGACGATCGCGCCGCCGATCGCGGGTCCGCCGGAATAGGCCAGACTGCGGGCGAGCTCCATCCAGCGATTGGCGTCGCCCAACTGGGCACGGGGAACGATCGCCGGGATAAGGGCAGGTGCGGCAACATTGTAGCAGACCGTGCCGATCGCGCCGACGAAACCCATGATGGCTAGGAGCGGCAGCGACAGCAGGCCGCTGACCATCAGGAGCAAGGTGGCGACCAGGGACAATGCGCGCAGGATTTCCGAGGAGACCATTAGCCTGCGTCTGGATGCGCGGTCGGCAATGAGACCGGCGGGAATGGAGAGCAGGAGGAAGGGAAGCGTCTGGGCCATCTGCAGCCAACCGGTTTCTGCAGGTCCTGCGGCGAGCAGAAGTACGGCGGCGAGCGGAGCGGCGGCCAGCGCCATCTGCTCCGAAAACTGCGCAAACAGGTTGGACCAGCCGATCCGCTTGAAGGCAGGGGGTAGGGGGATATTTTCCGGTTTCGACATGGGGGAGCCTCGATCATTTAGGTCGAGGCCACGAAACGGATTTGCGTGAGCAAGAGCCACCCGGTTTCAGCGCGCCCGGCCAATTCGTCGAGGCGTGCGTCGTTTTTTTGTGGTGGCTGTCTTCTGAACGAAAAACCCCCTCAGGGCGATCCGCCATGAGGGGGGAAACGTCTCCGTCGGTGAGCTTGCGCTCCGCCGAGGACGATCGTCCTTGCTGCGCCTTAGCGCGGGCAGGAGTCGATGTAGCGGCGGCCGTAGCGGTCGCGGTAGTAGCACTGGCCCGGCTGTTCGGTGACGTTGCCGATAACCGCGCCGGAAACACCGCCGATGGCTGCACCGACCGCTGCGCCACGGACGTCGCCGGTAACCGCGCCGCCGATGATCGCGCCGGAAACGGCACCGATGCCGGCGCCTTTTTCCGTCTGGGTGCAGCTTGCGACCGACAGGGCGACCAGCACGAGTGCGATGGCTTTCTTCATGTTGTTCTCTCCGATCTCTACGGATCTTAAGCCTATCGCTCAGTCCGTCCCTTGGATGATGGCGAAGCCGGGCACTTCCCGCTCCACCTGAACTTGCAGTTCGGAAAATACGCGGTCCCCATTGAAAGTCTACGGGAGCGCTGCGGTTTCTTCCTGGCGGCAAGATAATGATATCGTTCCTGAACGGGACATGAAGGCTCGGTTCCCGAGATGCAACCGGCATGGAAAAATTTTGTCGTCCGGTGGGCGGGGACGGTTGCGGCATTCCAAAAAAAGACAAATGATACAAACAAGCCTGCAAAATCCGGAGGAGCGGATCCGTGGGCGACGGGCATCGATATCAGTTGGCGCGTACCCTAGTCGCGTGAACCATCTCACCCGACATTCCGGCCGCGCTCGTGTTGGCATTGACCGACCCCGGAGGAGCGAAATGGCGAAGGTAACGATGACGGTCAATGGCCGTCAGGTGAGCGGTCATTGCGACGACCGCACATTGCTGGTGCAATTCATACGCGAAAATCTCGGACTGACCGGCACCCATGTCGGCTGCGACACCACGCAGTGCGGCGCCTGCGTCATCCATATGGACGGTAAATCGGTCAAGAGCTGTTCCATCCTTGCCGCGCAGGCGGCAGGCTCCACGATCACCACCATCGAGGGGCTGGCGGCCGACGGCGAGCTGCACCCGGTGCAGGCGGCCTTCAAGGCCAATCACGGCCTGCAATGCGGCTTCTGCACGCCCGGCATGGTGATGACGGCCGTCGACATGATCCGAAGGCATCAGGGCCAACTGGACGAGGCGACGGTGCGCGCCGAGCTCGAAGGCAATATCTGTCGCTGCACCGGTTACCACAACGTCGTCAAAGCCATCCTTGCCGCCGCCGCCGAGATGGGCGGCGCCCGCGTGGCTGCGGAATAGCGGTAGATCGGGGGCGGATCTCGCCCCCTGACGCATGTCATCGAGAGACTGTCGCTGGATATCTCGGGAGGAGATAGGCAATGGGCGTTGAAGGCATCGGCGCGCGCGTGGCGCGCAAGGAGGACAAGCGGTTCCTGACCGGCAAGGGCCGCTATACGGACGACATGTCCGTGCCGGGCATGAAATATGCGGTGTTCGTGCGCAGTCCGCATGCGCATGCGAAGATCCTGAAGGTAGATGCGACGGCCGCCAGGGGCATGCCGGGCGTGATCGGCGTGCTCGACGGCAAGCAGTTGCTCGCCGACGGCATCGGCAATTTGATCTGCGGCTGGATGATCCACTCCAAGGACGGAACGCCGATGAAGATGGGCGCCTGGCGGCCGCTTGCGCACGAGACCGTGCGCTATGTCGGCGATGCCGTGGCGATCGTCGTTGCCGACAGCGTTGCCGAAGCACGCGATGCGGCGGAAGCCGTCGTCGTCGATTACCAGGAACTTCCCGTCGTGATCGACGCGTCGACGGCGCTCAAGGCGGGACAGCCGCAAATTCATCCGGAAGCGCCCGGTAATCTGATCTTCGACTGGCAGATCGGCGACGAAGCCGCGACCGACAAGGCGATGGCCGCGGCCACCCACGTCACGGAGGTCGAGATCCACAACAACCGGCTGTCGCCCAACGCGATGGAGCCGCGCGCCGCACTCGGCATCTATGATGCCGGCGACGATCACTATACCTGCTACACCACCAGCCAGAACCCGCATGTGGCGCGGCTGGTGATGAGCGCCTTCTACAATGTCGCACCGGAAAACAAGCTCCGGGTGATTGCGCCTGATGTCGGCGGCGGCTTCGGCTCGAAGATCTATATCTATCCGGAAGAAATCGTCTGTCTCTGGGCATCGAAGCGCACCGGCGTGCCGGTCAAATGGACGTCGGATCGCACCGAAGCGTTCCTGACCGATGCGCATGGCCGCGACCACGTGTCGAAGGTGAAGATGGGCTTCGACGCCAACAACCGCATCATCGGGCTCAAGGTCGACACGATCGCCAACCTCGGCGCCTACATGTCGCTCTTCTCTTCCTGCGTGCCGACCTATCTCTATGCGACGCTGCTTTCCGGCCAGTACGATATTCCGGCGATTCACGCCAATGTGCGGACCGTCTACACCAACACCGCGCCGGTCGACGCCTATCGCGGTGCCGGGCGGCCGGAGGCGACCTATCTGCTCGAGCGGACCATGGAAACGGCAGCGCGCGAGCTCGGGGTCTCGCCAGCCGAGCTTCGGCGGGCCAATTTCATCCGTTCCTTCCCCCATCAGACGCCTGTCATCATGAACTATGACGCGGGCGACTACGAGGCGTCGCTGAACGCGGCGATGCAGGCGTCCGACTGGAACGGTTTTGCCGTCCGCAAGGCGGAGGCCGAACGCCGCGGCATGAAGCGCGGCATCGGCATGAGCTGCTACATCGAGGCCTGCGGGCTTGCACCATCGGCGGCCGTCGGCTCGCTCGGCGCCGGCGTCGGGCTGTGGGAATCGGCCGAGGTCCGCGTCAATGCCGTCGGCACGATCGAGGTGATGACCGGCTCGCACAGCCACGGCCAGGGCCATGAGACGACCTTTGCCCAGCTCGTCGCCGACCGCTTCGGGGTGCCGATCGACAGCGTCAACATCGTGCATGGCGATACCGACAAGGTACAGATGGGCATGGGCACCTATGGCTCGCGCTCCGGCGCCGTCGGCATGTCGGCGGTCGCCAAGGCGCTCGACAAGGTCGAGGCCAAGGCGAAGAAGATCGCTGCGCATCTGATGGAGGCGGACGAGAGCGACATCGTCATCGAGAACGGCGAACTGAAGGTCGCCGGCACCGACAAGGCGGTGCCCTGGTTCCAGATGGCGCTTGCGGCCTACACCGCGCACAACCTGCCCGCGGGCATGGAACCAGGATTGAAGGAGGGGGCGTTCTACGATCCGTCCAACTTCACCTTCCCGGCCGGCTGCTACATCTGCGAGGTGGAGGTCGACCCGGAGACGGGCCGGACCAAGATCATCCAGTTCGTTGCCGCCGACGACTTCGGCAATATCATCAACCCGATGATCGTCGAGGGGCAGGTGCATGGCGGCATTGCCCAGGGCATCGGCCAGGCACTGCTCGAAGGCGTGCACTACGACCCCTCGGGCCAGCTTCTGACGGCAAGCTACATGGACTACGCCATGCCGCGCGCCGACGATCTGCCGTCGTTCCAGGTCTCGACCTCGAACACGCCCTGCCCGGGCAATCCGCTCGGGGTCAAAGGCTGCGGCGAGGCGGGCGCCATCGGCTCGCCACCGGCGTTGATCAACGCCATTACCGACGCCATCGGCAACAATGCGCTGACCATGCCGGCGACACCGCACAAGGTGTGGGCGGCCATCAACGCGGCCAACTGATCGGAGGACACCCTCATGTACGAGACACAATATCACCGGGCGTCCTCGGTTCAGGACGCCGTCAGCCGAATGGAAGCGGCCGGCGAAGGCAAATATGTCTCCGGCGGCATGACGCTCATCCCGACCATGAAGCAGCGGCTGGCGTCGCCGAGCGACCTGATCGACCTCAGGCACATTTCCGAGATGCAGGGCATCACGGTCAATGGTCGATCCGTGCGGATCGGCGCGGCTACGACCCATTATGAGGTGGCCTCGTCGGCGGCACTCAAGGCCGTCTGTCCGGCGATCTGCCATCTCGCCAGCCATATCGGCGATCCGCATGTACGCCACATGGGCACGATCGGCGGGTCCATCGCCAACAACGACCCGGCGGCCGACTATCCGGCAGCGATGCTGGCGCTCGCCGCGACGATCGTGACCAACCGGCGCGAGATCGCCGCGGACGATTTCTTCACCGGCCTGTTCGAAACGGCGCTGGAGGACAGCGAGATCATCACTGCCGTTCGCTTCGATGCGCCGGCCAAGGCCGCCTACCAGAAATTCCCCAATCCGGCCTCGCGCTATGCGATGACCGGCGTCTTCGTCGCCAAAGGGGACAATGGCGAGGTCCGGGTCGCAGTCACCGGTGCGGGATCAAACGGCGTCTTTCGCCAGGCGGAGATGGAGGCGGCGCTTTCCGCCAACTGGTCGCCGGATGCGCTCGCCCATATCAGCGTCGATGCCTCGGAGCTGCTCTCCGACATTCACGCCGACGCGGCCTATCGCGCCAATCTGGTGAAGGTCATGGCCAAGCGCGCCGTGGCTGCGGCATGACCGCCCAGTGCCGCCATACAAACAGCGAAAAAGGGCGGCTTCGGCCGTCCTTTTTTCTTCCTTGCTTGACTTCGATCAAGCTTGAAGAGATGAACATGCGCTAAGGCTTTCTTTGGAATGTTTCAAAACTAGGGCTGTTCTGGTTGAAATGGTTTCAGTGAAAGCAGCGAAGATGCTCAGGATCAAAAATGCTAGATCATCTCGGATGCATTCGCTGGGCGGGCAGGGGTTGAAGGGCCTTTTGCCGCAGTTGGCACATGCCGGGCATTCCGAGGTTGACCCCAGGTCGCTTTGATTGAAAAAAGCGGCCGGGCACTGGAGAAGATGATGGATTTCGAGAATTTCTTTAAGAACGAGCTGGACGGGCTGCATCAGGAAGGCCGCTACCGGGTTTTCGCGGACATCGCCCGCCATCGCGGCCAATTCCCGAAGGCGGCGCGCCATACAGCTGACGGCGTTCAGGAAGTCACCGTCTGGTGTTCGAACGACTATCTCGGCATGGGCCAGCATTCCATCGTCACCGAGGCGATGAAGCGCGCGATCGACGAATGCGGCGCCGGTGCCGGCGGCACCCGCAACATCTCCGGTACCAACCACTACCACGTCCTGCTTGAGCGCGAGCTCGCGGACTTGCACGGCAAGGAATCGGCGCTGCTGTTCACCTCGGGCTACGTGTCCAACTGGGCCGCACTCGGCACGCTCTGTTCGAAGATTCCTGGCGTCATCGTCTTCTCGGACGCCGGGAATCACGCTTCGATGATCGAGGGGATCCGTCACTCCAAGTGCGAACGCGTCATCTTCAAGCACAATTCGGTCGCTGACCTCGAAGCCAAGCTCGCCGCTGCCGATCCGCGTGCGCCGAAGCTCATTGCTTTCGAGTCCGTCTACTCCATGGACGGCGACATCGCGCCGATCAAGGAATTCTGCGACCTCGCCGACAAGTACGGCGCCATGACCTATCTCGACGAAGTGCATGCCGTCGGCATGTACGGCCCGCGCGGTGGCGGCATTGCCGAGCGCGAAGGCCTGATGCACCGGCTGACGGTCATCGAAGGCACGCTCGGCAAGGCCTTCGGCGTCATGGGCGGCTATATCACCGGCTCTGCCGCACTTTGCGATTTCATCCGTTCGTTTGCCTCCGGCTTCATCTTCACGACGGCGCTGCCGCCGACGCTTGCCGCCGGCGCGCTCGCCTCGATCCGTCACCTGAAGGAAAGCCAGGTCGAACGCTTCGCCCATCAGGAGCGTGTGCGTCGCCTGCGTTCGCTGCTCGACCAGCGCGGCATTCCGCACATGCCGAACCCGAGTCATATCGTGCCGGTGATGGTTGGCGACGCCGCCAAGTGCAAGTGGATCTCGGATCTCCTGCTCGACAATTTCGGCGTCTACGTGCAGCCGATCAACTATCCGACGGTGCCGAAGAAGACCGAGCGCCTGCGCATCACCCCGACGCCGCTGCATTCGGACGCCGACATCGACCATCTGGTCGGCGCCCTGCATTCGCTGTGGTCGCGCTGCGCGCTGGCCCGCGCCGTCGCGTAAGCTTCGGCTTATCCTTCGACGGTGCTGCCCCCCTCACCCTAAACTCTCCGCGCATGCGGGGAGAGGGGACGCGGACGACGGCTGAAACATGTCTGTCGGACGGCGAGATACCGTCTAGCTCCAATGTTGGGTAGCCGATATCCAGGACGTTAGCGGTGATTGAAGCGGGTGCGGCAAAGTCCCTTCGCCCCGTCTGCGGGGAGAAGGTGCCGGCAGGCGGATGAGGGGCGCTTCCCTTGCATGGGGTGAAGCGCTCAGAGAACCTGACTACTGAAGCAGCCCGGCCGCCAGTTGCCGGGCTTTTTCGTCGGCGGTAAAGACGTCGTCCATCGCTTCAGCCGCCGGCAGGTCGGCGAGCTTGTCCATCACCTTTTCGACGATCTCGGCCATGGCGAGAAAGCCGGTGCGGCCGGCGATGAAGGCGTCGAGCGCCGTTTCCTTGGCGCCGTTGAGCACGGCCCCCTGAACGCCGCCTTCGACCATGGCGCGGCGCGCCAGACGGATCGCCGGGAACCGCTCCTCGTCCGGCGCTTCGAAATCGAGGCGGGACAGCTTGGCGAAGTCGAGCCGTTCGATCGGCAGGCTGCAGCGGCTCGGATAGGAAAGCGCATAGCCAATCGCCGTGCGCATGTCCGGGCAACCGAGCTGCGCCAGCACCGAGCCGTCGGTGTAACCGACCATCGAATGGATGACTGACTGCGGGTGCACGATCACCTCGACCTGCGCGGGTTCGAGCGCGAAGAGGTGCTTCGCCTCGATCATCTCCAGCGCCTTGTTGAACATCGAGGCGCTGTCGATCGAGATCTTCAGGCCCATCGACCAATTGGGATGGGCGCGGGCGACATCCGCGGTCACATGGCGCATCTCTTCGAGCGACTTGGTGCGGAACGGCCCGCCGGAGGCGGTCAGGATGATGCGCTCGACCGCGTGGCGCTGATGCTCTTCCAGTACCTGGAAGATGGCGTTGTGTTCGCTATCGACAGGCAGCAGCCGTCCGCCACCCTTCTTCACCGCGTCGATGAACAGGCTGCCGGCGGAAACGAGGCACTCCTTGTTGGCAAGGGCAATGTCAGCGCCGCGGCGGGCGGCGGCCAGCGTCGGTGCAAGGCCGGCATTGCCGACGATCGCCGCCATCACCCAGTCCGCGTTGCGTTCGGCTGCTTCGATCAGTCCGCTCTTGCCCGCGGCGACGGCGATACCGGTGCCGGCGAGCGCTGCCTTCAGGTTTTCGTAGTGGCTGTCGTTGGCGGTGACGGCGAGTTCGGCTCCAGCCTTCACGGCCTGTTCGGCGAGCAGGGGAATGTTGCCGTTGCCGGTGACGGCGACGACGTCGAAGCGTTCGCGGCCACCAAGGCGCTCGATGACGTCGAGCGTGTTGGTACCGATCGAGCCGGTCGAGCCGAGGATCGTCAGTCGGCGCTTCGCACCGTCGCGGGATGCCATGCCAATACCCATGTTCTTCTTCCCGGACGAAACGCCCGGCTGAGCCTTCGCCGGGCGGGTGATCTGCACGAGATCGATCCGAGTTTTATGTTGTTTGCTAGGCTCTACAGGCGAATTCCGCCGGCAACAAGGGCACGGTCTTCAATCCGCCTCGTCGGCGGGCTAAGAATCGGGTGCCTTGAGTCGGGGCCGAAGGAGTTCGCGATGCTGAAAATCATTACCGCCGTTTCCTGCGCCTGCGTCGCGATCGAGATGGCCTCGATGCAGCCTGTCGCGGCCGAGAACGTTCCGCAGCAACTCGTCGGCACCTGGCTTGCCGAAGACATCGGCGGGGGTGGCGTGATCGACAATCTCCAGTCGACGCTGGAGATCCGCGAGGACGGCACCTATGGCGGCATGGCTGGCTGCAACCATTTCACCGGCACCTTCAGCCTCTCAGGCTCCAGGATCACCTTCGGGCCCGCCGCTTCGACGCGCAAGATGTGCGTGCCGGCCGTGATGACCCAGGAGCAGAAGTTCCTCAAGGCGCTCGGCAGCGAACTTTCCTGGTCGGTGGAAGGATCGAAGCTCGTGCTTGGCAAGGCGGGCGGCGGCACAGCCCTGAAGCTGGCGTCGATGGCGGCAGCGTCTGAAGGCGCCGACGTGACGATCCGCATTCCGGGCGCCGACGCGGTGGACCGGCAATCGGTCCGCTACGACTGCGGCGGCAAACGCATCGATGCGGAATACATCAATGCCGGCCCGGTTTCGCTTGTGACTTTTACCATCGACGGTACGTTCGTCGTCGCCTCAAACGTGATAGCCGCGTCCGGCGCCAAATATGCCGGCGGGCAATATGTCTGGTGGACGAAGGGAGAGGAGGCGACGCTGTTCGACGCGACCAAGGGCGACGAGGACAAGGGGGTTGCCTGCAAGCCCGCCTCCTGAGGCGGGCATTTGGCCAAGACAGTCCGACCCTTCGGGAGCCGACATGGCGAGCCGGCTACACAAGTTGTCGCCTCGATTGGAACTTTTGCCCTCGCCCCCTAGTTACATTTCCGACGCCATCGCGGCGCTGTTGTGTGAAAATGGGAGTGATCCATGGGGCTGCTTATCGGAATTCTGATTACCTTCCTCGTCATCGTGCTGGTGCTCTATCTCGTCCAGCGGCTTCCGCTCGACGCGCGTGCCAAGCAGATCGTCCAGATCATCGTCATCATCATCGGCATCATCTCTCTGTTGAAATACCTGGCCGTCTTCTGACGCGCCGCCTTCCAGCCAAAGGCCGCCGGCTCAGTTGCGCCGGCGGCCTTTGGCTATCTGCTCGATGCTGACAAAAGCTGACAGCGGGTTCGCCTAGTGTCGGGTCGAATAGGAGACCCGGCGATGCTGCTTCCCAACCTCATTCTGCTTTATGTCGATGACCCGGCGAAAAGCGCACAATTCTACGTCGACCTCTTCGGGCGCGAGCCCGTTGCATCCTTTCCGAGCTACGTCGCCTTCGAACTCGAAAACGGCCTGACCTTCAGTCTGTGGTCGACGCAGGCCAGGGATTTTGTCTCTTCCGGCACCGGCCATCGCTCCGAAATCGCCTTCATGGTCAAAGACGATGCGGAGGTCGAGCGCCTTTACGAAGAATGGCGCGGCAATGGCATCATGATCGAGCAGGAGCTGCGGACCGCCGTCTTCGGCCGAACCTTCGTCGCGCTCGACCCGGATGGCCATCGCCTGCGTGTGTGCAGGCCGGATGATTGAGATCGCGGGGGCACGGTGGACGGACGGGCGTTGCGGCGCTCACTGCGCCGTCGTCGGCGCCCTGCGGTCAAGGATGGCCTGGAACAGGGCCGCCTGCTGTTCGGTGGCGGCGCGGATTGCGCTTAGCTGACGCAGCATCGCGCCGAACGCCGCCAGAAGAATGCCGATCAGAATCGCGCTCAAGACCCAAGGGAGCACGACGAGCGCCCGAAACTGTGCCGTGGCCGGATCGACAGCGAGCAGTGTGACCGCTGCGGCCAGAGCGGCCAGGATGATGACGATGCCGATGATTTGCAGAAGCTTACCCATGGTGTCCTCCCGTCATGCGCGCACCGTCAGGCAGACTGCACGTCCTGTCAAGCATGGCTGCCGCTGGTGGGAGCCCTGCGATGGCGATCCTAAGGAGCCAACAAAAAAGGCCGGGGCAAACCCGACCTTCCTCATCACCTTCCGCCGATGCCAGTTCATCCGTGGTCATCGAGGAGGCGTGACTATTCAATAGCTTGCGTTCGTGACGGGCAAATGACGAATCTTCCTTTTCCTGATCGGTTGCCGGCAGCGATTGCCGCCGGCCGATATTCTCAATCCGTCACTTCGACCAGCAGCTCGATTTCGACCGGCAGTCCCAACGAGATGCTGGCGACGCCGAGGACGATCCGTCCGGACAAAAGCTCGGGTCCAAAGATCTTGGCGAGCAGATCTGAAGCCCCGTCGGCGACCTTCGGATGATCGCGGAAATCACCAACGGTCGCGATATAGACGCCGAGCTTGGCGACCGCTGTGACCTTGTCCAGCGAACCGAGCGCCGCCCGGATCGCCGATAGTGCGCTGAGTGTCGCGATCTCCGCGGCGCGGCGTCCCTCGTCGGTTGCCAGCTCGGCGCCGAGCCTTCCGATGACCTGCGGCTTGCCGTCGATCACCGGCAGCATGCCGCTCAGATAGAGCAGCCTGCCGATCCTGACCCCTTCGACATAGTTGCCGAAGGGCGTCGGTGGCGGAGGCAGGGTGATGCCCAGTTCCTTCAGCCGCTGTTCTGCGCCGATGGCAGGCGTGGGGTTTCGACCTACCATTTGCCCAGGTGCGCGCCGCCGTCGACGTTCAGCACCTCCCCGGTTATGCGCGGCGCTCTCGTCAGGAACAGGACGGCGTCCACGATCTCGTCGACGCTGGAAATGCTGTGCATCGGCGAGAGCGTGTTGAGGAAATCCCGCGGGTTGTCCTTATGGAGCGGCGTGTCGACGACACCGGGGGCGACGACGTTGACGCGGATTCCGTCCCTTGCGTACTCCATGGCGATGTTCTTCGAGATCGCGTTGATGCCGCCCTTTGTCAGCATGGCGACCGAGGCGTTCATGCCTGCGATCGGCCGATCGGCCAGCGGCGTCGTGATGCTGACGATACTGCCGCCCCGCTTTTGCGCCAGCATTTGGCGCGTGACCAGCTGGGTAATATGAAGGAAACCCTCGATGTTGGTGGCGCTGAGCTGCCGGTAGTCTTCGGCGGTGTAGTCGACAAAGGGCTTGGTGAAGAAGATCCCGGCATTGTTGACGAGCGCGTCGATCGAGCCGAACCGGTCGATCGCGGCTTCGACCACGCGTTTGGCCGTATGAGGATCGGCGATATCGCCGTCGACGCGGGCC
Organism: Ensifer adhaerens; assembly: GCF_002007205.1. Lineage (GTDB taxonomy): Bacteria > Pseudomonadota > Alphaproteobacteria > Rhizobiales > Rhizobiaceae > Ensifer > Ensifer adhaerens_D. Next base: position 33,567 of record NZ_LAZS01000014.1, on the reverse strand, counting down.
AGACGGTCCGATTCGGTGATTTCCCTGGACTGGCTGACGTTTCGCGAGGTTGCGACGACGCTATAGCCCTCGGCAAGGAAGGCGTTTGTGAGGCCCGCGCCGATGCCTTGTGACGCACCGGTGATGACGGCGACCTTGTTGGTCATTTGATCTCTCCATGGCTGGACTGGTTTGAGATCAATATGAGCGCGGTGGTATTATGCGATTAGATGGAAATATCTGGAATTACTTTTCCAGCAGTGCAAATATCTCTGCATGGTCGATCTGAACGATATCGCGGTCTTTGCCGCCGTCGCCCAATTCGAAAGCTTCAGCCGGGCGGCACGTTCGCTCGGCATGCCGGTTTCCACCGTCAGCCGCAAAATCACGGTTCTGGAGGAGAAGCTGGGCGTCACGCTCATCCAGCGCACGACGCGCAAGCTCAGCCTCACGGCGCAGGGGCGCGCCTACTACGCCGAGTGCAGCGAACCGCTGAAGCAGCTTCACGACGCAGAAAGGGTTCTGAGCGAGGCGCAGCGAAAGCCCGAGGGGCTGTTGCGCATCACGGTTCCGGTGACGCTCGGGCAACCGCCGTTCTTCGACTTCCTGTCGGCATTCCTGAAGAAGTATCCCGACATCGAGGTCGATCTGCTGGTCACCAACATGTTCATGGATCTCGTTGCCGAGAACATCGACGTCGCGGTCCGGTTCGGCGAATTGCGTGATTCGTCGCTTATCGCGCAGCGCCTCGGCAGGAGTACCCACTTTCTGGTGGCTGCCCCTGAATACATCGAGAAGCACGGCGTGCCATTGCGGCCGGAAAACCTCAGCGGGCACCGCTGTGTCCTGGTCAATGCCCGCAACAACGAAGCCGAATGGCATCTGGTCAACGGCAGCGAAGCGGTCAGCCTTCAGGTGACCGGTGCCATATCGGTCCACGACATCCAATCGGCGAGCGCAATCACCGAGCGCGGCCACGGCATCGGCCGGCTTCCGCCGATCTTCTGCGACAGCCTGCTTGCAAGCGGCAAGCTCGTGCGGGTGCTTCCCGGTTGGTCGGCGCCCGACGTCTTCGTGCATGCGGTCTATCCGACCCGGCGGTTCCTGCCATCGCGGCTCCAGGTCTTCCTGCAGGCGCTTAAAGAGTGGCGCGGGCCGGCGTGGCAGGCGCTACGGTGAGGGCTGGCGTCAGGGTCCGATCTCTTCGAGCTTCTGCGTGAAAATGCTGAAGCCGGTGCGGCGATAAACGTCTTGCGCCTTGGGGTGGTCCCACTCGTCGGTATGCAGCCAGACGCGATTGACTCCGCGGTCCCAGACGGCGCGCAACGCATTGTCGAGAAGAAACGGTCCCAGTCTTTTGCCGTAGACGTCCGGGATCAGGCCGAAATGGGTGAGTTCGACATCGGGCGTATCCGCACGGTCGAATTCGCAGAGCCCGACTGCGCGGCCATCCAGCCGGAGGATGTAGAGGTTCGTCGAGGAGCTGTTTAGGAAGCTGCCGAGATCGGCTGGTAGCATGCGCAACCGCTGATCCCAGCGCAACGGTTCGCCGACGGCGCGATAGAGCGAAAGAAACGCGGCAACATCCGGACGTTCGGATGCGACCGTCGCATGGGCGACCGGCGGCGGAAACGCTTCGCCCGCCGGACGTCTGAGCATTTCCATATAGGTCACGAGCGACTGAACCATGGGTGAACCCGAAGGATGATTTGCTTGGAAATCCCGTGTTCGCGGCGACGCAAAGGGCGTGGACAAACACGAGCGGGGAACGTTTGCAGGAACGTTTAAGAATGCGGCGTTTCTAATTGCTTGATTTTCATGGTGATCCCGCCGCGATTCGAACGCGGGACCCCCAGATTAGGAATCTGGTGCTCTATCCTGCTGAGCTACGGGACCACTTGGATAGCACCCATACAAAAGCAAGGCCTCTTCGCCAAGTGTTTTTGCATGTGTGCCGGCGGAAATGCAGGCGGCGGCGACCCCGGCTGTCTTGATAGGGGCGGCGCGTTGGCGCCATCGCATGTGCATTTAAATCGATTGTGAAACGGGGCTGGTCTTTCAGGTCTTTCGAATGCTAAGCAATGCGAGCGTCGGCCGGAGGAAGCCGGGGCTCCCCTTTGAGACCTTCATCAGAGACCTGATCCACATATGTTCATCGGAATAGATTGGGGCGGCACGAAAATGGAAGTCATCGCGCTCGGCCGCGATGGCGAAACGCGCGCCCGGCATCGCGTCTCGACCCCGACCAGCGGCTATGACGACTGCATCCGCGCGGTTCTCGATCTCGTTGCTGCTGCCGAACAGACGGCGGGCGAGAAGGGCTCGATCGGCATCGGCATTCCCGGCAGTCCCAATCCGCGCACCGGAATCGTGCGCAATTCCAATGCGGTGCTGATCAATGGCAAGCCCCTTGGGCGTGACCTCGAAGCGGCGCTTGGCCGCCCGGTCCGGCTTGCCAACGACGCCAATTGCCTGGCGGTTTCGGAGGCGGTCGACGGTGCCGGCAAGAATGCGCATGTGGTGTTCGGCGTCATCGTCGGCACCGGACATGGCGGCGGACTTGCGATCGACAAGAAGGTGCATGCCGGCTACCAGGGCGTTGCCGCCGAGATCGGCCACTATCCGCTGCCGTGGATGACGAAGGACGAGTATCCGGGCCACAAGTGCTGGTGCGGCAAGCACGGCTGCCTCGACATGTATGCCTGCGGCACCGGCGTCGAGCTCGATTACCGCATCACGACGGGCGTCGAGCGGCGCGGGCGCGAGATTATCGAGGCGAAGCGGGCAGGCGATCCGGTGGCAACAGGCGTTTACGAACGCTTCGTCGACCGGCTGGCGCGCAGCCTCGCGCTGCTCACCAACATCGTCGACCCCGACGTCTACGTGCTCGGCGGCGGCATGTCGAATGTCGACGAGATCTATGAGGACGTGCCGCCGCGGGTGGTCAACTATCTCTTCGGCGACACGTTCGAAACGCCCATTCGCAAGGCCCTTCACGGCGATAGCTCCGGCGTGCGCGGTGCGGCCTGGCTCTGGAAGGACTAAAGCCCCATGAATATCGACAAGGACCTCGCCCGCATCGCGCGGCAGGAACAGGAATTGCAGTTCGAGCGCTTCGATCTCGATACCGCCTGGGAACTGGGCTCGCTGCTGCGCAAGACGGCAGGGGAGCGCAAGCTCGGTGTCGTCATCGACATCACCCTTTTTTCGATGCAGGTGTTCTACGCGGCGCTCGAAGGAGCGACGCCAGACAATCCGAACTGGGTGCGCCGCAAGCGCAACACCGTGTTCCGTCTGTTCAAGAGCAGCTACGCCACCGGCCGCGAACTCGCCAAGGCGCAGACCAATCTGCAGGCCAAACTCGGCCTTGCGGATGCCGACTATGCGGCGCATGGCGGCAGCTTCCCGATCGTCGTCAAGGGCACTGGCTGCATCGGGGCGGTCACCGTTTCTGGCCTGCCGCAACGCGAGGACCACAACATGGTGGTCGAGGCGCTTTCGACCTTGCTCGGCAAGGATCACGACGCTTTGAAGCTCGAGGACTGAGTTTTGGCAGACGAAATTTTCTCCCGGTCCCACGTCCTGTCCCAATGGCTGGCCGATAAGGCCCTGCCGCTCTGGCGCGATAAGGGTGTTGACCATTCAGGCGGCTTCGTCGAGACGATCGACATGGCCGGTGAGCCAACCAACGCCAATCGGCGTGCGCGGGTGCAGCCACGGCAGGTCTATTGTTTTGCCGAGGCAGGCCGGCGCGGCTGGACCGGTGACTGGCGGGGTGCGGCCGAGGGCGGGCTTGCCTATTTCGATCGCGTCTTCAAGCAGCCGAGCGGCTTTTATGGCGCGCTCGCAGATGCCGACGGCAATCTGCTCGATCCGTCCTTCGACCTCTACAACCAGGCTTTCGCGCTGCTCGCCTTCGCCTACCTCGCCGAGGTCGTGCCGGCACGCCAGGCCGAGATGATCGAACGCAGCAACGACCTTCGGTCTCGGATCGAGGCGCATGTCAAGCATCCGGTTGCCGGCTTCGAGGAAGACAATCCCCCACGCCTGCCGCTCTGCTCCAATCCGCACATGCATCTCTTCGAGGCGTGCCTGGCGAGCGAAGCGGTCGAGGGCTTCGATCAGGTTGCATGGGCCAATCTCGCCGACGAGATTGCGGATCTGGCGATGGATCATTTCATCGATGCCGAGAGCGGGGTGCTGCGTGAATTCTTCGATCACGACTGGGCGCCGATGGCCGGCGACAAGGGCCGGATCGTCGAGCCCGGTCACCTCTTCGAATGGGCCTGGCTGCTTCTGCGCTGGGCGGAGCGCCGCGGCTGTGCCGACGCGATCGTGAAGGCAAGGCGGCTGTTCGATATCGGTGAGGCGCACGGCATCTGCGCGAACCGCGATGTCGCGATCATGACGCTGCTCGACGATCTCTCGGTGGCCGACCCGATCGCCCGGCTCTGGCCGCAGACCGAGTGGTTGAAAGCGTCCGTCCGTTTCGCGGCCCTCACCAATGGCGAAGAGCGCGAGCGCTATCTCGCTTCGGCCGCACGGGCGGCGGCGGCACTCCAGGCGTTCCTGGAGACGCCGGTCGCGGGTCTCTGGCGCGACAAGCAGAAGGCCGACGGCAGCTTCGTCGACGAGCCGGCGCCGGCGAGCAGCTTCTACCATATTCTCTGCGCCATCTTTGAGACCGAGGATTGCCTCGCGCGGCTCTAAGCTTGCCGTTGTGAACCCGGATGCACTTGGTGGCCCGTCGCAATCGCGGCGGGCCATTTTCTTTGCTCCGAAGGGCAAATGTGATTGCTGCATATGTTGACATAAAGATATCTTTATGTGATTGACTCAACTTATTGTTTGTCGTTTTCAGAACGGGAGATTTCCCATGTCCGCCATCGACGCCCTTTTCGGCGACGTTTCCTCCAAGCCGGACGGCTCCGAGATCAAGCGGGCGCTCGCCCAAGCGGCGCGCGAGCGCATCCTGATCATGGATGGCGCGATGGGCACGGAAATCCAGCAGCTCGGCTTCATCGAGCAGCATTTCCGTGGCGACCGATTCGGCGGCTGCGCCTGTCACCAGCAGGGCAACAACGATCTCCTGACGCTGACGCAGCCGAAGGCGATCGAGGACATCCACTACGCCTATGCGATTGCCGGCGCCGATATCCTCGAAACCAACACCTTCTCCTCGACCCGTATCGCCCAGGCCGACTACGGCATGGAGGACATGGTCTATGAGCTCAACCGCGACGGCGCCCGGCTGGCGCGCCGCGCCGCCAAGCGGGCCGAGGCCACGGATGGCCGCCGCCGCTTCGTCGCCGGCGCGCTCGGGCCGACCAACCGCACGGCGTCGATCTCGCCCGACGTCAACAACCCGGGCTATCGCGCCGTCACCTTCGACGATCTCAGGGTCGCCTATGCCGAACAGATCCGCGGCCTGATCGACGGTGGCGCCGACATCATCCTGATCGAGACGATCTTCGACACGTTGAACGCCAAGGCGGCGATCTTCGCGACCAAGGAAGTCTTTGCGGAGAAGGGCGTCGATCTGCCCGTCATGATCTCCGGAACGATCACCGATCTCTCGGGCCGCACGCTCTCCGGTCAGACGCCGACGGCCTTCTGGCATTCGGTGCGCCACGCCGAGCCCTTCACCATCGGGCTCAACTGCGCGCTCGGCGCCAATGCCATGCGTGCGCATATCGACGAACTCTCGGGCGTTGCCGATACCTTTGTCTGCGCCTATCCCAATGCCGGCCTGCCGAACGAGTTCGGTCAGTACGACGAAACGCCGGAACAGATGGCGGCTCAGGTCGAAGCCTTTGCCCGCGACGGCCTCCTCAACATCGTCGGCGGCTGCTGCGGCTCGACGCCGGCCCATATCAGCGCCATCGCCAAGGCTGTTGCCAAGCATCCGCCGCGCGAGATCCCCAAGGTCGAGCCGCTGATGCGGCTCTCCGGCCTGGAGCCGTTCACGCTCACCTCCGACATTCCCTTCGTCAATGTCGGCGAGCGCACCAACGTCACCGGCTCGGCGAAGTTCCGCAAGCTGATCACCGCCGGCGACTATTCGGCAGCACTCGATGTTGCGCGCGACCAGGTGGCCAACGGCGCTCAGATCATCGATATCAACATGGACGAGGGCCTGATCGATTCGAAGCAGGCGATGGTCGAGTTCCTGAACCTCGTCGCCTCCGAGCCCGATATCGCCCGCGTTCCCGTCATGATCGATTCGTCGAAATGGGAGGTGATCGAGGCTGGCCTGAAATGCGTGCAGGGCAAGCCGCTGGTCAACTCCATCTCGATGAAGGAAGGCGAAGAGGCCTTCCTGCACCATGCGAAACTCTGCCGCGCCTATGGTGCCGCCGTCGTCATCATGGCCTTCGACGAGGTGGGCCAGGCCGACACCCAGGCGCGCAAGTTGGAGATCTGCACCCGCGCCTACAAGCTCTTGACCGAACAAGCCGGCTTCCCGCCCGAGGACATCATCTTCGACCCGAACATCTTCGCGGTGGCGACGGGCATCGAGGAGCACAACAATTACGGCGTCGACTTCATCGAGGCGACGCGCGAGATCATCAGGACCCTGCCGCATGTGCATGTGTCGGGCGGCGTCTCCAACCTCTCCTTCTCGTTCCGCGGCAACGAGCCGGTGCGCGAGGCGATGCACGCGGTGTTCCTCTACCACGCCATCCAGGCGGGCATGGACATGGGCATCGTCAATGCCGGCCAGCTCGCCGTCTATGACGCGATCGATCCGGATCTGCGCGAGGCCTGCGAAGACGTGGTGCTCAACCGCCGCGCCGATTCGACCGAACGCATGCTCGAAATCGCTGAGCGCTATCGTGGACAGGGCGGTGCGCAGGGCCGTGAGAAGGATCTCTCCTGGCGCGAATGGTCGGTGGCGAAGCGTCTTGAGCACGCGCTCGTCAACGGCATCACCGAATACATCGAGGCTGATACGGAGGAGGCACGGCTTGAGGCCGCGCGGCCGCTGCACGTCATCGAAGGTCCGCTGATGGCCGGCATGAACGTCGTCGGCGATCTCTTCGGGTCCGGCAAGATGTTCCTGCCGCAGGTGGTGAAATCCGCACGCGTGATGAAGCAGGCGGTCGCGGTGCTTTTGCCGCACATGGAGGCAGAGAAGCTTGCCAATGGCGGCGAGGCGCGCGAAAGCGCCGGCAAGATCCTGATGGCGACGGTCAAGGGCGACGTGCATGACATCGGCAAGAACATCGTCGGTGTCGTGCTTGCCTGCAACAATTACGAGATCATCGATCTCGGCGTCATGGTGCCGTCGGCAAAGATCCTCGAAGTGGCCCGCGAGCAGAAGGTCGACATCATCGGCCTCTCGGGCCTCATCACCCCCTCACTGGATGAAATGGTGCATGTCGCCTCCGAACTTGAGCGCGAAGGCTTCGACGTGCCGCTGCTGATCGGCGGCGCCACCACCAGCCGCGTACACACCGCCGTCAAGATCAATCCCCGCTACGATCGCGGCCAGACGGTCTATGTCACCGATGCCAGCCGCGCCGTCGGCGTCGTCTCGAGCCTGCTGTCGCCGGAAGCCCGCGACAGCTATATGGAGACGGTGCGGGCGGAGTACCGCAAGGTTGCCGACGCGCATGCGCGCAACGAGGCGGAAAAGCGCCGTCTGCCGCTGTCGCAGGCGCGCGCCAATCAGCATCGGATTGACTGGTCAAACTATCAGGCCAAGACGCCCTCGTTCATCGGCACGCGCGTGTTCGAAAGCTGGGATCTGGCGGAGCTTGCTCGCTACATCGACTGGACGCCGTTCTTCCAGACCTGGGAGTTGAAAGGCGTCTACCCGAAGATCCTCGACGACGAGGCGCAAGGTGCGGCTGCCCGCCAGCTGTTCGATGACGCGCAGGCGATGCTGAAAAAGATCATCGAGGAGAAGTGGTTCGCGCCGAAGGCCGTCGTCGGCTTCTGGCCGGCGGGCACCGTAGGCGACGATATCCGACTCTTTACCGGCGAGGATCGTGCCTCCGAGCTTGCGACCTTGTTCACGCTGCGTCAGCAGCTGTCGAAGCGCGATGGCCGTGCGAACGTGGCACTTTCCGATTTCGTCGCGCCTGTCGATAGCGGCTCCAATGATTATGTCGGCGGTTTCGTGGTCACCGCCGGGATCGAGGAAGTGGCGATCGCCGAACGCTTCGAGCGCGCCAATGACGATTATTCGTCGATCCTGGTCAAGGCGCTTGCCGATCGTTTCGCCGAGGCCTTTGCCGAGCGCATGCATGAATATGTGCGCGCCGAACTCTGGGGTTATGCGGCAGACGAGACGTTTACGCCGGTGGAGCTGATTGGCGAGCCCTATGCCGGTATCCGCCCGGCGCCGGGCTATCCGGCCCAGCCCGATCACACGGAAAAGGCAACGCTGTTCCGGCTGCTCGACGCAGAAGCAACGATCGGCGTCAGCCTGACCGAGAGCTACGCGATGTGGCCGGGGTCGTCGGTGTCCGGCCTCTATATCGGCCATCCCGAAGCCTATTACTTCGGCGTCGCCAAGGTCGAGCGCGATCAGGTCGAGGACTATGCGACACGCAAACGCATGCCGGTGCGCGAGGTCGAGCGTTGGCTGTCGCCGATTCTCAACTATGTGCCGATGCCGGAGACCGAAGCGGCGGAGTAACGTCGCTGGAGGGCGTGATGACGAGCCGACAAGGGCTCGTCATTGCCGTCGTCGGGCGTCTCCTTCGGGCTCGTCGTCGAGCGCGACAAGGAAAGCCGTGAGCGCGGCATTGAAGCGGTCGGGCCGCTGCAGCGGGGCGAAGTGGCTGACGCCATCGAGAAGGATGAATGCGGCGCCGGGAATGCTGTGGGCGAGATAGTCGGCATGCTCGTGCCTGATGAACTCGTCGTTTTCGCTTTGAACAATCACAACCGGCACGCGGATCTTGCCGAGATCTTCGGCCGTGTAGTTCGGCTCAGTCCCCTGCATGGCGCTGACGGCATCGACGAAGGCGCTGAAATCGTCAGGCGTTGCCGACAGCGCGCGGTAGTCTTCGGCATGACGACTGAAGCAACGGTCGAGCACCGGGCTCGGCTCGATGTCCTTGGTTCCGCTTGGGTCCATGTTGCAGGCAAAGAAGAAGACGCCGCTGACCCGTTCCGGCGTCTGTGAGGCAAGAACGAGCGCAATGCAGGCGCCGTCGCTCCAGCCGGCAAAGGCTGCCTTCTGAATATCCATCCTGTCCATGACGGCGAGCACATCCGAGGCCATCAGCTCATAGGTGTAGGGCTTCTGATCGCGGGTGCTGCGGCCGTGACCGCGGCTGTCGATCAGGATGACACGGTGGCCGGCTTCAAGCAGCGCCGGGACCTGAAAACCCCAGTTGCCGCTGTGGCCAAGGCCGCCATGCAGCAGGATCACCGGCTTGCCGGATCCATAGGTCGCGTACCAGATGCGCGCACCATTGTGCTCGACATGGCCTTCCACGGTCGCCCCGGGCAGGGGCGTCGCGCCATGCTCGGCGAAGTCCGCAAGGTCGTCATCCCGGAACTCCATGCACGCGGCCTCCACTGCTTGATCGCGACGCGGCAAGCCTAGTTCACCGGTTGCGGCTCGGGAAAGTGCCAGGTGCCGTCGAGGACCTCCTTGCGTGGCCGGTAGAGCCGCACGGTGTAGTTCCAGCCATCGACCACCGGCAGGCAATTGGCGATCTTGCCGTCACAGCCGCCGAACTGGATCGAGACGCTGCCATCGTCGCCCTTCTTGGCGGTGATGTTGTTGATCGCATAGGCGTCGTAGGCGTTCTTTTCGTAGAACCCTTGCGCGTCGTAGACGCTGACCGACCAGAACGCATCGACCGGTACGTCCTTGACGTCGAGCTTGTAGATCGTCTTGCCGTCGTTCTTGGCGGGCGTGACGTTGAGATAGGTCGCGTCCTTGTCCGGGTTGCCGCCCCAACCGGTCGCCGTGCCGATCAGATGACGGATCGGGTCAACCTCTTCTTTCGTGCCGAAAGCCCCCTTAAAGTCCGGCATCGTGGAGCCGAGTACGAGCAGTGCCTCGCGCACCTTCTTCTGGCCAGCTGGATCCCAGGCCGGGATCTCAAACTTGCCTTCCTTCTCCTGACTGGCCTTGATCGCGTCCTGCAGGGCATGAACCTCAGCGATATCCTTCGGGCTGGACGGGTCGACGAGCGTGCGAATACCGACGACGACATAGCGCGTGCCGACCTTCTCCCTGGTCAGCGTCGTTTCGCCGGCGCCGTAGACGACTTCGGGCACATAATGGTCCTCGTTGATCACCTGCATCGACATGAAGCGCTTCCCGGCGTCGGGCAGGGTAATCGTGACCGGGCCGGCATCGAGATCGAAGACGGCCGAGGAGTAGAGCGTATCGCGGTTGAGGCGAATGACGGTCTGGTTGTCGATCGAAGCGGGCTCGCGCCGATGCAGGAACTTGCCGAAGGCGCCGTCCTTGACCATGCTCGCCGCATACATGTCGCTTTCGGCGCGGACAAAGTTGTCGACGCCGACGGCCACGGGGTCGGCGGCGCTTGCCTGGGTTGCGGCAGCCATCGCCAGTGCACTGGCAATGAGGAACGAACGATAGTGTTTCATATTCAAATCCTCGTTGATCAGTTGACGCGCTGCATCGGTGGCGCTTTCCATTTGCCGTCCAATGCGTCCGGCTTCGGCCAGTAGAGCCGCATGGCCGTGAAGAACGGGCCGGTTGGTGCCGGCAACCAGTTGGCCTCCTTGTCGGGGCCGGGGTTTTCGTTCTGGATGTAGAGCGTCAAGCCGCCATCGGTGTCCTTTTTCAGGTTCGGCAGCATCGGCGAGTTGATGAGATAGCGGTTGAGCGGATTGGCGTAGAGCAGGCTCGACGGCAGCTCGTAGAGGGTCAGCGACCAGAAGGCGTTGACCGGCGGCAGTTGCCCGGGTTCGAAGCGCAAGGTGTAGTGGCCGGACCCGGTCAGCGGTTTCTTCTGGTCATCGACGAAATAGACGGGATAGAGCGCCTCGTCCTTCGAGTTGCCGTAGATGCCGAGAACCGCGCCGGACATGCGCTGCATATAGTCGTTCTTCAGGAACTCCCGCGTGCCGAACGCGTCGGCGCTCGAAGCCTTGCCGGTGTCGATTTCGGTTTCCTTGTGTTCCTTGAACGCCGCCCAGGCATCTGCCATGCCATCGGTGACCGCCTTCTGGATGTCTGACGGGAAGGCCTTGATATCGAATGTCTTGCCTGAGCCGATATTGAGATCGGCGAAACGCTCCATCAAGGCCGTTTCGGATGGGTGCGTCGGGCAAAATTGCAGGATGAAATTGAGAACCTTGTAGAAATCGGGTGAGGTTTTTTCGTCGGCCGCGCTCAACGGAGCGATGAAATCGACCGCGGGCGCCGGCGCCGGGGCGGCCTGGCCGAGGAAGGTCGACAATGGTTCGACCTTGTAGCCCGCCTGGATCTTCTTGACGTTCTCGATGTCGGCGGGGTTGAACATCTGGGTGCGATAAAGCACGAAGGCGAATTCGGTTTCCGAGCGGATCACCGCCTTTATCCCCGGCGGGGTCTCGCCTTTCCAGCCCGGTCCGGCCAGCAGGTAGCTGCCGGCTTCGCCGCCGGTGGCGCGGCTGCCGACATAGGCGAAATTGAACGTGTACATGTCGATGAACTGGAGCGAGTAGTAGCGTTCCTTCTCGACCGCCGGCACGGTCAGGACCAGCGGTTCGGCACGCAGGTCCGCGCCGAGGAAAGAATAGGGCGTGTCGGAATTCGGCGTCTGGATCGCCTTGTCCTCGGGGGTATAGACCCGGGCGGTGTTGTTGAGCGTATTCCAGCCGCTCTTGTACTCGGGATTGCCGCGATCGACGAAGTAGGAATACTGCACCCGGTAGCTGTCGACCAGCGGGAAGCCGTAGATATAGGCGTCCTTGGCGATGGCCCGCGCCTCGTCTGCGGAGAGGCTCGCATCGGCAGCCCTCGCCACCCTGAGCGCGGGTAGCGCAAGGGCGCCGAGCATCAGCAGCGACCGTCTTTTGAGCATGGCAGGCTCCTTCAGATGACTCCGGCAATCGTGGCACTTCGGCGAGGTCCTGCAAGTACGTAACGGTTACGGTGCGGGCGAAGCGTCTCGCCCATGCGCGCCGATGGCGCCGCCCGCCAAGCTGCGGTAACATTGCCGCTGGAGTACATCGCACGTTGAGAGCCCGTCGATGGAGCGCCGCCTCGCTGCCGTCCTGATCGCGGATGTCGTCGGTTACAGCCGCTTGAGCCGGCTGGACGAGGAAGGGACGCGTCTTCGTTTCCAGTCGGACCTCGGCAACATCCTCGAACCGCTTTTCCGCGAGCATCACGGGCGTCTGGTGAAGACGATGGGCGATGGCCTGCTGGTCGAGTTCCGCAGCGTCGTCGACGCGACCCAATGCGCGGTCGAGATCCAGCGGCGCAAGGCGGAAGCGGAAGCCGACAAGGCACCAAACGGCGAGAGGCTGGACTTCCGCATCGGCATCAATCTCGGCGACATCATCGTCGAGGGGGACGACATCCATGGCGACGGCGTCAATATCGCCGATCGGGTCCAGGGACTTGCCGAGCCGGGTGGCATTGCGATCTCCGGTACCGCTTATGACCAGGTCAGCTCCAAGCTGAAAATCGGATTTGCGTCCCTCGGTCAACAGGCGGTCAAGGGGCTTGCCGAGCCGATCCGGGTTTACCGGGTGCTCCTCGATCCGGGGGCTGCCGGCAGGACGGTTGTCGAGAAGCCTCGACGCAATGCGGCCTGGGTGAAGGGATCGGTCGTTGGTCTCGTCGCGATCGCGCTGTCGGCTGCGGTCGCCTGGTGGCAGCCGTGGACGTGGATCGGGCAGGACGGGCCGGCGCAGCGTTTCGCCTATCCGTTGCCGGACCAGCCTTCGGTTGCCGTCCTGCCCTTCATCAATGTCAGCGGCGACAGCGATCATGACCATCTGGCCGAGGGCTTGACCGACGATCTCATCACCGAGCTGTCGAAGGTATCAGGCCTTTTCGTCATTGCCCGCCATTCGGTGTTTGCGCTCAAGGGTAACGCTGCCAAGATCCAGGATGTTGCGGCGGAACTGGGTGTGCACTACGTGCTGGAGGGCACGCTGCAGCGCGCAGACCAACGGCTGCGCATCAACGTCAAGCTCATCGACGCAATGAGCGGGCTCTCGCTCTGGGCGGAACGCTACGACCGGCAATATGCGGATCTCTTCGCGGTTCAGGACGACGTCATCGGCAAGATCATCGCCGCGCTGGAGGTTAAGCTCAGCGAGGGCGAGCGCGATCAGCTGGCGCGCATTCCGACCGACAACCTCGAGGCCTATGACAATTACATGCGCGCCGAGCAGCAGGGTCTCATCTGGCGCGATGTCGACACCTATCGCCAGACGCTCGCCTATTATCAGCGCGCGATCGATCTCGATCCGGATTTCGCCGATGCGCATGCGGGCATCGCCCGTGTCGCGGTCGACGTTTGGCGCAACGACTACAACTACCTCTGGTCGGCGGCCGTCGCCCGCAAGATCGCCTATGACGCGGCGGGCCAGGCGCTGAAGCTCGACGCCAACAATGCGCGCGCCCATACGGTGCTGGCGCTGCTGCAACTCGTCGACGGTCGCGCTTTGGAGGCAAAGGAATCGGCGCTTCGGGCCGTCTCGGCGCAGCCGAACGACGCGGAGGCGCTGGCCAATCTGGCGCTGGTGCTCGCCCAGACCGGCGAACACGAGCAGGCGATCGACGATATCGAGCGGGCGCTGAGGCTCGATCCTTCGCCCTCGTCGAGCCTGCAGCTTCTGGCCGGCATCGTCTACTACACGGCGCGCCGCCTCGAGAAGGCGATCCCGCTGATCGAGGCGGCCGGCGCGTCCTTGCCGAAGGCCGAAGCGGTGCGCGAATACCTGGCGTCGGCCTATGCCCAGCGCGGCGACCAGCAGAGTGCGGCGGCGCAAGCGTCAGAACTGCTGAAGCTCTTCCCGGACACGAACCTCAGCTACTACGGTTATCTCTATGACTACTGGCGGGAGGAGGATCTCTATCGCCACCTCTTCGGTCTGCGCGTCGCCGGCATCCCCGAATGGCCGTTCGGCTTCGTCGGCGCCGCCAGCGACCGGCTCGGTCCCGCCGAACTCAAGCAACTGACCACCGACAAGACCTGGGTCGGCATGCACAAGAACGGCACGGGCTTCGCGCAGTTCTTCGACAAGGACGGCAACACCGCCTATCGCACCAGCAACACCAACATCACCGGCCGGATCGAAGTGAAGGGCAACCAGCTTTGCGAGAAATATGACGGGTATTTCCTCGGCCGCATGGTCTGCGGCTACGTCTATCGCAACACCGCCAAGGGCGAGCGCACGGCGGACTACATCAACGTCACGCCGCAGGCTCTGAAGTTCTTCTCGATCGAGAAGTGATCGATACAGCGCCGCGCGTCTTGTCAGACGCGCAAAGGTCTCTGTAGCACTTTGAATTGCTGCATGTTTTCGTCCTTTAATCGGCGACGATCAAAGGAAACATGCAGTGGGGTCGTCCAGCCGGCGGACCAATCAGCGCGAAGGCTTCGTCCAGTTGATGTTCGCCTTCTCGGTCAGCAGCGTCTGCTCGACCTCGGACCAGTGCTTGCGCGAATCGACCACCTTGTTCGGGTTCTTCACAAGACCGTCGGCGGCACCCGGATCGTAGCTGAGATACAGCTTGTCCTCGATGATGCGCCAGGCCTTCGGATCGATATTGGTCGTCACCGTGCCGAAGGAGACACCGTCGGCGCAATAGCCGCCATATTGCGGTGCATAGCGGGTCGGTTCCTTGATGAACTGGTCGCGGTGTTCGGCGCTGGCGAACTGCCAAGTGGCGCCGAGCCAGCGATAGCTGAATTCGGGCGATCCTTCGAGGGCCTTGTTCTCGGTGAAATAGGCGACCGGGTCGTAACCCTTGATCGCCACGTCGCCGAAATAGCCGGTGTTCACGGGCTCTTCCGCCAGCGACGGGACGGCGGGCGCAAGGAGCGCCGCAGTCGTCGCGATTGCAAATCGTATGGAGTGTCGAGACATGCCGTTTCCTCCGTTTCCGGATCTGATCTATTGCCGTTTCGTGCATTCGCCATAGAGCCATTCGCCGACAAGCTCGGCTTTCTGGCAGGTGGCGCCAGCCTTCAGGAGAAGCTCGGCGGCTGGCCAATAGGATCGCCAGCCGGCTTGGGTCAGCGGCGTGTAGCCGTTGCGCTCCTTGGCTTCGATGTCGGCCTTGTTGGCAAGCAGGAAGGCGACCACCTCGGCATGGCCCTCTTCGGCTGCCGCGTGCAGCGGCGACATCTTGTAGAAGTTGGCGGCGTCGTTGACGTCGGCGCCCTTGGCGACGAGCAATTTGACGGTCTCGAGATTGCCGCCATAGGCGGCGGCGTGCAGCGCAGTGAGGCCGCCCTTGTTGCGGATCTCGATGTCGTTGCCGCGGTCGATCAAGAGGGCGACGACCTCCGCGCGCCCCTTGAGCGCGGCAATCAGCAGCGCCGGCTCACCGGCCGCATCGGGCTCGGTAACATCGGTTCCCTGGTCGAGCAGCTGCTTGACGCGTTCCGTATCGCCGTCCCTTGCCGCGTCATGCAAGGGGCCGGCCATGGCCGGCCCGGTAAGAAACGCCACCGCGGCCAGCGAAGCAGAGAGAGATTTCATCGCGCAACCTCCGCCCCAGCTTTGGTCTCGCCTCTTTAGGAAGAGCGAAAATACCACAGGGCGGCCGGTGGAAACAGGCTCTACGGTTGCTTGATCCATACTCCTTTTGGGCGAAGAGGGGCTTGCGGGCGCCGCTCAGGCGGCGACCCGCATCAGGTCGAGCATGCGGTCGATGGCGCTCGGGATCGGCGCGATGATCGGCGTCGAAAACAGCGGCTGGAGCTGTTCGGCCGCCTGGCCGAGCGGGCCGCCGCCGATGATGACGGCTTCGGCGCCGTCCTGTTCGACGCATTGGCGGACGGCCTCTGCGAGGGCCGAAAGCAGGTGCTCGGGATGGGCGGAGAGCGCCAGCGGATCGCCCGATGTGCAGCGGATGCCGGTATATTGCTCCCAGACGCCGAGATCGCGGGCGCGATCGTCGATCGCCTGGATCAGTTCGGGCGTCGTGGTCGCGACGCCGAACTTGCGGCCGCCTCGCGAGGCCTCGATCATCGAGGCCTCGCAGATACCGATGACGGGAATATCGAGCCGCTGCTTCAGGGCGGCAAGGCCGGGATCTCCGAAGGCGCTGACGACGATGCCGAGGCATCCGGCCTCATGCCTTTCGCCGATCTCGACGACCTCGGCAGCGGATGCATCCAGCTGTTCCGGCGTGACGATCATCGGCGGGTTCCGCATGGCCGTGGCGACTGCCACGGCCATGCGTCCTGATGCAGCTTTGCGTGCGATGGCGACCATCATGTCGCTGGTGGCATGCGAGCTGTTCGGGTTGATCAGGAGGATATGTGCGCTCACGTTCTCAGTTCCGCGCCGACTTTGATTTCAGAAGTGTCAGCCTTTGCGAGGTCGGCATCGGCAGGCTGGGTGAGGTCTTCCATCGACATGCCGTAGGTCTCGGGCCCGAGCTGGATGCAGAAGGCAAAGACCGCATACATGCCGGCGGCAAGCCCGAAGACACCGACCATGCCGTAGACGTCGAAGAGGGCGCCGGCAATGGTGGGGACGAAGGAGCCGGCGGCCGAGCCGGTTGCGAGGATCAGCGCCACGCCGAAGGCGCGGATGCGGGTCGGGAAGAGTTCCGGTGCATAGATCCAGATCGAGGTGTTGAGCAGCAGCACGAAGAACTGGAAGATCGCGCCGAACATCAGCACCAGATAGATGTTGGTGCCGAGATAGGCGATCGAGACGGCCGCAAGGCAGGCGAAGACGGCGCCGAGCGTCAGCACTTTCTTGCGCGGGAAGTAGTAGCCGAACATCGAGGCGGCGATGGCGCCAAGCACGCTGCCGCTCTGGATGATCATGCTGTAGAGCAGGCTGCCCTGCAGCGTGTAGCCCATGGAGACGAAGATGATCGGCATCAGCGTCAGCACCGAAAGCTGGGCGCCGTAGCTCATCAGGATGGCGATGGCGACGGGGATGGTGCGGCCGATGAAGGGCGCGCGGAAGAGTTCCTTCCAGTCGCTCTTGGCCGGTTCCTCGTCCTTCAGGTGATCCTTGGTCAGATATTCCTGGACCTTGAGATTGCGTGGGCGCAGCGAGCCGGAGGCAAGGATGGAGAGCACCTTGTTGGCTTCGTCGATCTTGCCCTGCGAAGCGAGGAAACGCGGTGTTTCCGGCACGAAGCGTCGGTAGAAGACGACGAGTAGGGCCGGCAAAGCGAGAGCGGCAAAGAGCCAGCGCCAGCTGTTTTCACCCGGGAAGAGGGTGAAGATCATCAGGCCGAAGGCGGGTGCCAGGAAGTTGCCGAAGCCACCGGCGCCGACATTGACGAGGCCGGCCGCCGTGCCGCGGAATTTCGGCGAGCAGAATTCCGACAGCATCGTAACGGCCGTCGAGATTTCGCCGCCGACGCCGAAGCCGACGATGGCGCGGGCAAAGCAGAGCGTCGCGAAATTCGGCGCCATGGCGCAGGCGGCCGAGCCGATGGTGAAGAGCAGGAGGTTGATGGTCAGCATCACGCGTCGGCCGTAACGGTCGCCGAGGATGCCGGAAAGCAGGCGGCCGATCGCTGCGCTGCCGAAGGTGATGGTGTTGAGGAAGCCGATGTCGGTGCCGGTGAGGCCCCAATGTTCCTTCAGGATCGGGCCGGCGACGCCGATGGTGTTCTGCTCGAAGCTGTCGAACAGGCAGCCGATGAGAACGAGGGCGAGGATCTGCTTGTGGGCGCCGGTGACGCCGATCTTGGTGAAGGCTGATTCCAACTGTCTGATGACCGGCGATGACCTGCCGGACGGTACCATATTTTCCGCTGCCATGGTTCGTTCCCCTTTATGGCTTAACAACGTGAAAATGTGAAAACTCAGTTTCATGAAATCTACATTATGAAACCTCAGTTTCATAGAAGATTCTATGATGCGCTGCGAAAGGAAATGGCCCTTCGCAACTCAGGCTAGGGAATGCAGATTTCATGCCACTCGATGGGAAACGATAGTTTCTCGTTTTCCGTCAGAAGCTTGGCGACAGATTGCACTCGAACGGGCGGTTGAAACTCAGATTTCTTGTGCTTGAAAAATGTTCTGCCGTTTCAGGCAAATGCCCAATCGGCGCTCACAATTCCTCGAGCGCGTCGTTGATCGCTTCGATGCCGCGCAGGCGATTTCGGCCGGCGGGACCGGCGATTTCGATGCAACGGGTGGTGAGCAGATGGCAGAGCGCCATGACCGAGACGTGGTTGAAGAGAGGGCCGGGTGCCAAGGTCTGGCAGCGGAAATGCCATTCGGCCTGGTTGAGGAAGGGCACGCCTTCGTCGGTGATGTAGAGCAGTTGTGCGCCCGATTTTTCGAGCTGTGCTAGGATCGGTTCCATCAGCGAGACGCGCCGGCGCAGGCCGAAGAGGATGACGACATCGTCGCTGTTGATGCTGACCAGATGTTCGCCGAGCGTCTGGCCGCCGCCGGGAATGGCCGAGATGTGTTCGACCACCTGGGTCATCTGCCATTGCAGATAGGTGGCGAAGGAATGGCTGGCACGAAAGCCGATGACCCAGACCTTGCGGGCGCCAAGAATGGCGGTTGCCGCTGCCGTCACCTGGGTTTCGGAAATGGCGAGAAAGGTCGCTTCGATATTGGCCACGCCCTGCGCCACATGTGAGGTGAGCGACTGTTCGCCGCCGCTGTCGGTGGCGGTCGCGAGAAACAGCCGCGAGCCCGTCTGCTTGTCGGCGCGGGCGTGCCTGCGCGCCTCCTCGTAATTGTCGTAGCCGAGCCGCTGGATGAAACGGGAGACAGTCGCCTTCGACACATGCGCCAGCGCCGCCAGTTCCTGGGCGGAGTAGCTCGCGACCTCTCCGGGAAAATCGCAGAGGAAATCGCCAAGCCGCCGTTCGGCCGGATGCAACTCCGGCAACACTTGGCGGACCCGCGTGAGGAAGGAGCGTTCTTTGGGGCTCATGTCGATTCCATGAAACTGTCGTTTCACGGCAATCTCTGATTTTCGGGGGGATATTGCAAGCGAGGCGGGCGGATGCCGCCTCGCTTTCAACTGCGGCCGACGAGCGCAGTTGCCTGCGCGTCAGTATTTCGAGGGCACATAGAGCTCCGGCGGCAGCACCTTGCGCTCATAGTCCGGGTTGAAGACGCGCTCGGGCAGGGAGATTTCCTCGTGCGGCACGTCCTCGTAGGGGATCTGCCTCAACAGGTGGTCGATACAGTTCAGACGGGCGCGTTTCTTGTCGTTGCCTTCGACGATGTGCCAGGGCGCTTCGGGAATGTTCGTGCGGGCGAAGGTTTCTTCCTTGGCCTTGGTATAGCCCTCCCAGCGCACCCGCGACTGCAGGTCCATCGGAGACAGCTTCCATTGCTTCAGGGGGTCATGGATGCGCACGAGGAAGCGCATCTGCTGCTCCTCGTCGGTGATCGAGAACCAGTACTTCACCAGCCGGATGCCGGAGCGAACCAGCATGCGCTCGAATTCCGGCACGTCGTTGAAGAACTGGTCGACCTGGTCCTCGGTGGCAAAGCCCATGACGCGCTCGACGCCGGAGCGGTTGTACCAGGAACGGTCGAACAGCACGATCTCGCCGCCGGCCGGCAGGTGCGGCACGTAGCGCTGGAAATACCATTGCGTCTTTTCACGGTCGGACGGCGCCGGCAGCGCGGCGACGCGCACGACGCGGGGGTTGAGCCTTTGGGTGATGCGCTTGATGACACCGCCCTTGCCGGCGGAATCGCGGCCCTCGAAGATCACCACCACCTTTTCCTTGTGGTAGACCACCCAGTCCTGCAGCTTGATCAGCTCGGATTGCAGCCGCAAGAGCGTGCGGAAGTACTCGATGCGCGGGATCGAAGGTGGGTGGCTCTTGCGGTAGATCTTGCGGATCTCTTCCGACAGCGCCGGCTCGGAAAGCTCGAGCTCGTAATCCTCATCGATCGTGTCGGCCAGTTCCGCTTCGAGCCAGTCCTGCGTTTCGGTGTCGTCGTTGGACCTGATCATCTGACCCTCCGGATTGAGTTGCCCGCAGCAGCTTTGCGTGCTGCTATCGTTAGTCGGCTTATTTCACAGCCGCATGAAGGGAATTTGACGTTCGCAGTTTCAGCCTATCCCTTCAGGTACCAGCCCCAGGGTTCGTCCGCATCGAAACTGGTGATCTGTTTGGTCTCCAGATAGTTCGAAAGGCCCCAGCGCCCGAGTTCTCGGCCGATGCCCGATTGCTTGTAGCCGCCCCAGGGCGCCTCGGTGAAGGTCGGCTGCGAGCAATTGATCCAGACGATACCGGCGCGAAACGCGCGGGCGACGCGTTCGCAGCGTTCCCTGTCGGCCGACATAACCGCTGCCGCCAGCCCGAAGCGGCTGTCATTGGCCATGCGGATCGCGTCGGCCTCCTCGCGGAAGGGCTTGACGCAGACGACCGGGCCGAAGATCTCTTCGCGCCAGACATAACTGTCTTCGCGCATGTCGGTCAGCACCGTCGGCTCGAGAAAGTAACCGCTGTTGAGGCCGGCCGGGCGACCGCCGCCGGCGGCGACCGTGGCGCCGTCCTGACGGGCACGGTCAATGGCGCTGATGATCTTGTCGTATTGGCCGCGCGAGACGATCGGCCCGAGCAGGGTGCCGTCTTCCAGACCATTGCCGATGGTGATCTTCGCCGCCTCTTCGCAAAGGCGTTTGAGGACGGTCTCGTAGATCTTCTCCTCGACCAGCACGCGCGAGGTCGCCGAGCAGACCTGGCCCTGGTTCCAGAAAATGCCGAACATGATCCATTCGACGGCCTTGTCGATATCGCTGTCGGCAAAGACGACGAAGGGTGACTTGCCGCCGAGTTCGAGGCTGACATTCTTGATGTCCTGGGCGCCGGCCATCATCACCTTGCGGCCGGTGACGACCGAGCCGGTGAAGGCGAGCTTGTCGACCAGCGGATGTTCGGTGAGCGGCTGGCCGGCATCCTGGCCGGTGCCGGTCAGGATGTTGAGCACGCCTGGCGGCAGCCCGACCTCTTCGGCGATGACGCCGAGCTCCAGTGCCGTCAGCGGTGTCAGTTCCGAAGGCTTGAGCACGATGGTGCAGCCGGCGGCAAGCGCCGGCGCCACCTTCCAGGAGACCATCAGCAGCGGATAGTTCCAGGGCGTGATCGCGCCGACGACGCCGAGCGGCTCGCGCACGGCGCGCGCAGTGAAGCGGCTGTCGCCGACCGCAATCGTCTCCTCCGGATTTTCGTCCAGTTCCTCGGCGAGGCCGGCATAAAAGCGGAAGCAGCCGGCGGCATCGTCGATGTCCCAGAGCGCCTCCGGCAACGGCTTGCCGTTATCGGCCACTTCGAGCCTTGCCAGCGAGTGGCGCTTCTCTTCGATCTTGGCGGCGATCGCCCGGAGATATGCAGCGCGCTCGGCGCCCGACAGTTTCGGCCAGGGACCGCTATCAAAGGCGATGCGGGCGGCCTTTGTGGCCCGGTCCACGTCCTCGTAGGTTGCCGCCGGCGCGCGATGGATGATCTCCTCCGTCGCCGGATCAATCACGTCGAGCGTGCCGCCGCGCCGCGGTTTTTCCCATTTGCCGTCAATGAACAGCCGATCCTGCATGCCATGCCCCTATTTAGCCCGGCGCAATTATGGCCAGTCAAAACGAAACGCGCCAGCCGCAAGTTACGGCTGGCGTTGATCTTTTTCGGACCGGCCGGCCTTCAGCGGTCGCCAGCTCGCCGCTTAAGGAACGGCAGGACCGGCAGCACGGCGCAGGCGCTGGCAAACAACCAGAACTGCCCGAGGGTCATGAGGCTGCTCGTATACAAGGCTCCGGACACGATGCCGGCGATCAGGCAGACGTCCATGAGCGGCAAGCTGAGGGCGTAAAGGACCGTCTGGCGCTCCAGAGACAGGCAGCGTTGCACAAGGGTGAAGTAGGTGGCGAAGGCGACCATCTCCGGAATGCCACCAACGATCAGCAGTCCGCTGGCGACCAGTTGGTTGGGGGCAAAGATCAGCGCGAAGGTCGAAAGGCCCTCGAGCAGGCTGGAGACGAGATAGGCGCGAAGCAGGGTCTCAGTGTTGGTCAGGGCCCCGGCCAACCGGTGCGAGACGAACGCGCCAATCAGGGCGCCGGCACCCTGCGCCGCCAGAAGCAAGGTCCACATCTCCGGACCCCTATGGAACTGATCGCGGTTGAGCCAGAACAGGAACGGTTGCAGCGCACCGAGCGAGACCATGTAGCCGAAGGCAGGCAGCAGCAAAGCCCAAAGCAACGGGTTTTCGCGCAGGATCGCAATCGCCTCCTTTGTGAATCCTGATGCGTGGGGCGGCGCCGCCCGCTGTTGTGCCGGCTTGTCGCCCGGTTGAAGCCTCAGCAGGAGGACTGCCCCGATCTGGGCGAGCGCAAGCGCGAGAAGCGTTGCGGAGATCGAGGTGGCGGCAGCCATGAGACCCGCCGCCGGGGGGCCGAAAATCTTGGCGAGGCGGTCGATGGCCTGGAAGGCGGTGTTGGCCTCCATGTTGCGACCGTCTGGAACGACGCCGGCGCGCAACGCCAACAGACCCGGCGTGATCACGGCGTCCGCAATGCCGATGACCAGAACGATCATCTGCAACGTCATCGCGTCCGGTGCGAACACGAGGCCGGGAATGGCGACGGCGGTCGCCAACAGGGCGCACAGAACGGGAAGTCGGGGGCCACTGCGCCGCAACAGCGCGGCGACGAATGGCGCGAGCAGGAGGCTCGGCAGGAGTCGCAGCGCAAGACTGCCGACCAGTTCCGCACCGGCGCCGAAGCGGGTTGCAACGGCGAGCGGGAGCGCAGCGACCAGCATCCAGGAGCAGAAGGAATCGACGGCGAGAACGAGGCTGATGCGCCGGAAGGCGGCATGACCCCAGAGATGGGAATTTTTCATAGGGAGAGCCCGATGACACGCAATCGATCCGGGTCAGTCTGCTTGGGCAGGTGAGATGGGATCGACGCGAACAGCAATGGTCCGCTCAACAGGCGGACGGTTCTGGGCTCACAGGTGCAAGCCCCGCCTTGCGGGGCAGATCAGGCCATCAAATGGGGTTCGTTCGACATGGTCAGCCATCTACCATGGCCTCTTCCAAGGTGACAAGCGGCAGCCGCGTTGGTCGTGGCTGCCGCCGGCCAGGGTAGGGCTCTGTGCTATCGCGTTGCGTTGGCCAGGGCCGGCGTGACATTGGCGATCTGTGTGATCACCATGCCGCCGACGATGAAGAACAGGCCGGTCAGCCGCGCCGCATTGACCGGCTTTTGCGGGAAACCCATCAGGCCGTAGTGATCGATCAACATGGAAATGACCATCTGGCCGGCAATGACGGCGACAATGAAGCTTGCCGCGCCGAGCTTCGGCGCAAGGAGGAGAGCCGCGGTGATGTAGATCACGCCGGCGGCGCCGCCGATCCAGATCCACCACGGACCCTTGAATGCCATAGCCAAGGTAGGCAACGGCGCCCGGAAGGCGATCAGCATCGGCAGGATGAGGACGAGGCTGACGCCGAGCGAGACGACCGTCGCCCAGAGCGGATGGCCGAGGAGGCGGCCAAGGTTGGCATTGGCGCCGGCCTGGAGGGGGACGACGGCGCCGGCGAAGATCGCCGCGGCAAGCATGAGGAGGGAGGAGAGCGTGGGCATTGTTTTTTCCTTCTTGATTGTCCCAATGTCTCCTATCAGTATGAAGAATGGAAATTCTGAATTCTTACGTGTTATATTCGCGCTATGAATAATCTCGGCGCTGTCGATCTGAATTTGCTGGTGGTTCTCGACGCGCTTCTGGCGGAACGCCACGTCTCGCGCGCGGCCATCCGGCTGAACAAGAGCCAGCCTGCCGTCAGCCATGCGCTGGCGCGGTTGCGCGCTCTGTTCGACGATCCCTTACTGGTTCGCCATGGCGGCCAGCTCGAGCCGACGGTGCGGGCGCTGGAGATCGCGCCGCAGCTTGCCGAAGCGCTCGCGCATATGCGTCTGCTCATGGGGTCTCAGCCGTTCGATCCGGCGCGCGAGCCCCACGTCTTCCGGCTGGCGATGTCCGATTACGCTGCGCTTGTGCTGCTGCCGCAACTGATGACCGTGCTGCGCCGGCAGGCGCCGAACGTCAATCTCATCGTCAGCCAGGCGAGCCGCGAAGTGATGATGGCGCAGGTGGTCGACGGCGAGATCGATCTGGCGCTCGGCGTTTTCCCGACGCTGGCCGACGATCTGAGGACGACCTTGCTCTTCGAGGAGCACTTTGCCTGCCTGGCGGATGCGGCGAGCCTTGGCGACAAGAGGATGTTGGATCTCCCAGCCTATCTGCAGCGGCCGCATATTCTCGTTTCGCTGCGCGGCGATACCGGCAACGAGATCGACCTGGCGTTGGCCGCTGCGGGGCACAAACGCCGCATTGCGCTGGCGCTGCCCCATTGGAGCGCGGCGCCTGGTCTCGTGCTCGGAACCGATCTGGTCCTGACGGTTGCGCGCCGGATCCTGCCGCAGGACGCCGGGGCCGGGCCTTTGACGGTCTTTCCGCCGCCCTTCGCCATTCCGCCCTTTGCGTTCCGGCAGATCTGGCACCGTCGGCGCGACGGCGATCCTGCCCATCGCTGGCTGAGAGACCTGATCGGCCAGATTCTGGTCCCCTAAGGCATGGTGCTGGCGATCGCTGAAAAGCGAAAGGCCCGGTGCGGCGGAGCCGACCGGGCCTTTCGTTCATTTCATTCCGCCTTCACGTCAGTCGTGGCTGACGCCCTGGATCGCCGAAACCTGCCACTCGGCATCCGGCTTGCGCACGAAAGTCCACAGTTCGACGGCTTCCGTCAGGTTGTCCGGATCGCCGCTGATCACCTTGCCGCTGGTGCGGTCGCGCATGACGTCGATGCTTTCATAGCGCATGGCGACGGTCGCAAACTCGGTCCCGTTTTCGGTCCAGGCTTCGGCCACGTCGCCCTGGACGAGATGCACGTCGCGGACATCGTTCTTGACGCCGCTCGTGGCGTTGTCGCTGAGCTCTTCGGCGAGATAGGACATCGCTTCCGGCGTCGTCAGACGGCGCAGCGTGCCATAGTCTTCCGCAGCGTAGGCGGCCTGCACGTCCTTCAGCATCTTTTCGAACTGCTCGAGGTCGGACTGCTGAACGCCGATTTCATCGGCCGGGCCGTCGGTGACAGGAGCCGGCTGGGGTGCTGCCGCGGGGCGTGCATTTGCCTGGCCGCCTGCCTGACCGCCGCCGATGCTCGGGATCTTGAACGACGGCATGCCGTTCGACGGCGACTGGCCCGACGACCGCTCGGACGGGCCGGCATAGGCCGTCTGCTGGCGGTTGCGGTTAAAGAAGCGCATGGCGAGCATGATCACGCCACCGATCAAGAGCATCTGCACGATCAGGCCGAGGAAGCCGGCAGCGCCGCCGAAACCGCCGCCCATCAGCATGCCGATGAGACCGCCGACCATCAGGCCGCCGAGCAGCGAACCGCCGAAGCCGCTGAAAAAGCCCGGACGGGCGTTCGGCTGGGTGGCGTTCGGGCGCGTCTGACCAGCTGCTGGGCTCGTCGTGGTCGGGCCTGCGTCCTGGCGCGGCGTCATCGAGCGGTCGATCGGTGCCGCGTTGGAAGGCGCCGTACGGGTGACCGGCGGCTGCGAGAAGGTCCGGGTGCCGCGGCTGCCGAAGCCGCCGCCCGAGCGCCGCGCTTCGGCGACGTCCACAACGGTCAGCGCGACGACCATGCCGATCGCCATCATTGCCAGAGTTCGTCCAAAACGCCCAAATCGCTGCATTGCCATCACAACCCCTAATCTTGCTTGGGCTCGAAATCCGAGCCATCAGGGCCTGATATAGGGGCTCAAGCCCTGAGATTTAAGCTTTTCGCCTCGCTTTTTGGCCAGTTTACCGTTATCCGCGGCCGCATCCGGGCTGAATCCCACATGGAATCAGCACCTTCGGCGGGGAGCCGCGTCGTGCAAGTCCTGGCGCCCGAACGCTGCCCGCAGTTGCCGGAGGAGCCTACCGATTAGCCGCGAGGATCATCGTCGCCGCCTTTTCGGCGATCATGATCGTCGGCGAATTGGTGTTGCCCGAGGTGATCGTCGGCATGATCGACGCGTCAGCGATGCGCAGACCCTTGAGCCCCCGCAACCGCAGTTCCGGGTCGACGACACTGTCTGGATCGGCCCCCATGCGGCAGGTACCGACAGGGTGGAAGATCGTCGTGCCGATATCGCCGGCCGCACGCTTCAGGTCGTCCTCGCTCTCATAGGATGGGCCGGGCTTGAATTCGACCGGGCTGAAACGGGCGAAGGACGGTTGCTTGACGATCTGCCGGGTCAGTCGGATGGCGCTGACGGCGACGTTGCGGTCCGCTTCCGCTGTCAGGTAGCGCGGCCGTATGTCGGGTGCGACGGCAAAATCCGGACCCTTCAGATGCACCGAGCCCCGGCTTTCCGGGCGAAGATTGCAGACGCTGGCGGTGATCGCCGGGAAGGAATGAACGGGTTCGCCGAACTTGTCGAGCGAGACCGGCTGCACATGATACTGCAGGTCAGGCGTTTCTTTTTCCGGACCGGAGCGGGTGAAGATACCGAGCTGGCTCGGCGCCATCGCCATCGGCCCGGAGCGTTTCAGCAGGTATTCGAGCCCGATCGACGCCTTGCCGAAGAGCGAATTGGCCTTTTCATTGAGCGTCGGAACGCCCGTCACCTTGTAGGCCATGCGCAATTGCAGGTGATCCTGCAGGTTTTCGCCGACGCCGGCGCGTTCATGCCGGACTTCGATGCCGTTGGTCTGAAGCACGTCGCCGCGGCCGATGCCCGACAGTTCGAGGATATGCGGCGAGCCGATCGCGCCGGCGGAAAGCACGGTCTCGC
Organism: Ensifer adhaerens; assembly: GCF_002007205.1. Lineage (GTDB taxonomy): Bacteria > Pseudomonadota > Alphaproteobacteria > Rhizobiales > Rhizobiaceae > Ensifer > Ensifer adhaerens_D. The sequence goes on along the minus strand of NZ_LAZS01000014.1, from coordinate 6,672 downwards.
GGTTAGCACGGGCGCGTTTGACCACGCCGTCGTGCTGGAACTCGACGCCCGCGATGCGGTCGCCCTCGATGATCAGCTTGCGCACATGCGCCTTGGTCAAGACCGTGAGGTTGCCGCGCTTCTGCGCCGGGCGCAGAAATGCCTTGGCCGTGTTCCAGCGGATGCCCGAGCGCTGGTTGACGTCGAAGTAACCGGAGCCCTCGTTGCTGCCGCGGTTGAAATCCGGCGTCTCGGGGATGCCGGCTTCGCTCGCCGCCTTCTGGAAGGCATCGAGCACGTCCCAGCGTACGCGCGCCTTTTCCACCCGCCATTCGCCGCCGGCGCCGTGCATTTCGTTGGCGCCACGATAGTGGTCCTCGGATTTCTTGAAGAGCGGCAACACGTCGTCCCAGCCCCAGCCGGCGCAGCCGAGCTGGCGCCAATGGTCATAGTCCCGCGCCTGTCCGCGCATGTAGATCATGCCGTTGATCGATGAGCAGCCGCCGAGCACCTTTCCGCGGGGGTAACCGAGCGAACGGCCGTTGAGACCCTCTTCGGCAGCCGTGGTGAAACACCAGTCGGTGCGCGGATTGTTGATGCAGTAGAGGTAGCCGACCGGGATGTGGATCCAGTGGTAATTGTCGCGGCCGCCAGCCTCCAGCAGCAGCACGCGATGGCTGGATTTTTCCGAAAGGCGGTTGGCAAGCACGCAGCCGGCGCTACCCGCCCCGACGACGATGTAGTCGAACGTGTCCATGGTTCTCTCTCAATGTTCGGGGCTCGATCCCTGGCTTGTCCGGATCGGGCTATGGCTCCGTCCCGCCCACGGACCGCGGGCGGGGAGGGGCCACTACTGTCTGTGTTCAAATCCAAGCTTGCGGCCGAGCCGCGAATGATAGAACTCGCCGACGATGCCGCGGCGGAAGACCAGCACGCAGGCCATGAAGACGAGGCCGGTGATGATCGTCACCGGGAATTCCGATGTCGCGAGATAGTTTTGCAGGGTCACCACCAGGCCGGCGCCGAAGAGTGGGCCGATCAGAGTGCCGATGCCGCCAAGCAGTGTCATCAGGATCACCTCGCCCGACATCTGCCAACCGACATCGGTCAGTGTTGCAAACTGGAAGACCAGCGCCTTGACGCCGCCGGCAAGCCCGGTCAGCGCTGCCGACATCACGAAGGCCGCGAGCTTGTAGTTGCGCACGGAGTAACCGAGCGACACGGCGCGCGTCTCGTTCTCGCGGATCGATTTCAGGATCATGCCGAAGGGTGAGTGGATGATGCGCCAGATAATGGCGACACCGATGACGAAGACGCCGAGCACGAAGTAATACATGTTCGTCGACTGGCTGAGATCGATGAAGCCGAAGAGGTGGCCGCGCGGCACGGACTGGATACCATCCTCGCCCTTGGTGAACTCCGCCTGCAGGCAGAAGAAATAGAACATCTGCGCCAGCGCCAGCGTGATCATCGCGAAATAGATGCCCTGCCGGCGGATCGCCAGATAGCCGACGATCAGCCCGAGAAACGCCGCAGCGGCGACGCCGACGAGGATGCCGAGTTCCGGCGGCAGGCCCCATTCCTTGACCGCATGGGCGGTGAAGTAGGCAGCCCCGCCGAAGAAGGCGGCATGGCCGAAGGACAAGAGGCCGGTATAGCCGAGCAGCAGGTTGAAGGCGCAGGCAAAGAGCGCGAAGCAGAGGAGCTTCATCAGGAAGACGGGGTAGAAGAACAGCGGCGCCAGTATCAGCAGCGCCAGCCCAATCCCGAGGAACACGGTCTGTGCGACGACCGGGCTCTTTTCCTTCGGTTTTTCGATGTCGAGTGTCAGCGTCATATCAAGCATCCCGGCCGAAGAGGCCTGCCGGCCGTATCAGGAGAACGATGGCCATGATCACGAAGATCACGATGTTGGAGGCCTCCGGATAGAAGACCTTGGTCAGCCCCTCGGCGACGCCGAGCAGGTAGCCGGTGACGATCGCGCCCATGATCGAGCCCATGCCGCCGACGACCACCACGGCGAAGACGACGATGATGATGTTGGAGCCCATCAGCGGCGAGACCTGGTAGATCGGTGCCGCCAGCACGCCCGCAAGCGCGGCCAATGCTGCTCCGAGCGCATAGGTCAGCGTCAACAGGAACGGCACGTTGATGCCGAAGGATTGCACCAGCACCGGGTTTTCGGTTGCCGCGCGCAGATAGGAGCCGAGCTTGGTCTTTTCGATCACCAGCCAGGTGCCGATGCAGACGATCAGCGAGAAGACGATCACCCAGCCGCGATAGACGGGCAGGAACATGAAGCCGAGATTGGTACCGCCGGCAAGCGCTGCCGGCGTCGCATAGGGCTGGCCGGAGGCGCCGTAGAGGTAGCGGAACGTGCCCTCGATGGTCAGTGCCAGGCCGAAGGTGAAGAGCAGGCCATAGAGCGGGTCGAGCGTATAGAGCCTTCTCAGCATGGTGCGCTCGATCACCGCGCCAACGAGGCCGACGGCAATGGGTGCGACGATCAGCGCCGGCCAGTAGCCGAGGCCGAAATAGGACAAGAGCAGCCAGGCGAAGAAGGCGCCGAGCATGTATTGCGCGCCATGGGCGAAGTTGATGACCCGCAGCAGGCCGAAGATGATCGCAAGGCCGAGGCTCAGAAGCGCATAGAACGAGCCGTTGATCAGCCCGATCAGCAATTGCCCGAGAAAGGCCGCCATGGGAATTCCGAAAATCGTACTCATCGCTCAGACCCCCAGCACATCATGCAGCGTGTCCATGCGGGCGGAAAGTTCCGAAACCGGGAACTCGCCGACCATCTGGCCATGGTCCATCAGATAGAAGCGGTCGGCGACCTTGCTGGCGAAGCGGAAGTTCTGCTCGACCAGGAGCACGGTCATGCCGCGCTCTTTCAGGGTTTTCAGCACGTCGCCGATGCGCTGGACGATAACAGGGGCAAGTCCCTCGGTCGGTTCGTCGAGCAGCATCATGCGCACCCCGGTGCGCAGGATCCGGGCGATCGCCAGCATCTGCTGCTCGCCGCCGGAAAGCTTGGTGCCGGGGCTGCTGCGGCGCTCGTAGAGGTTCGGGAAGAGTTCGAAAATCTCGTCGATCGTCATGCCGCCCTTGGCGACCGCCGGCGGCAAAAGCAGGTTTTCATGCACCGACAGCGTCGAGAAGATGCCGCGCTCCTCGGGAATGAAGCCGAGGCCGTGATGGGCGACGCGGTGCAGCGGTACCTTCATCAGGTCCGCGTCGGCAAAACTGATCTCGCCCTTGCGCCTGCGCACGATGCCCATGATCGAGCGCAGCGTCGTCGTCTTGCCGACGCCGTTGCGGCCAAGCAGCGTCACCATCTCGCCCTCGCCGACCGTAAGGTCGACGCCGTGCAGGATATGGCTTTCGCCGTACCAGGCATTGAGGCCGGAAACATTCAAAAGTGGTTTCATCTCAGGCCTCCTCGGTGCCCATATAGGCCGTGCGCACGCGCGGGTCGGCCGACACCTGGGCGTAGTCGCCCTCCGCCAGGATCTCGCCGCGCTGCAGCACGGTGACATGGTGGCAAAGCGTCGAGACGACCGAGAGGTTGTGTTCGACCATCAGCACGGCACGTTCGCGCGCAACTTCGCGGATGATCTCGGCAACCATGCCGACATCCTCGTGGCCCATGCCGGCCATCGGCTCGTCGAGCAGCAGAACCTTGGGGTCGAGCGCCAGCGTTGTGGCGATTTCGAGCACGCGCTTGCGGCCATAGGAAAGGTCGGCGGCGACGGCGTTGCGCTCCCGGTCGAGACCGACCGAACGGATCAACTGGTCGGCCTTGGCGTTGAGCCCGTCGAGCGCCGAGATCGGTTTCCAGAACTGGGTCGCAAGCCCGTTCGGCCGCTGCAGCGCCACGCGCACATTGTCGAGCACGGTCAGATGCGGAAAGACGGCGGAGATCTGGAACGAGCGCACCAGTCCCATGCGCGCCACCTTGTCGGGTGGCGTGCGGGTGATGTCCTCGCCAAGCAGCGTGATCGTGCCGTCGGTCGGCTGCAAAAACTTGGTCAACAGGTTGAAGACCGTCGTCTTGCCGGCGCCGTTCGGACCGATCAGCGCATGCACGCGGGCATGATGGACGTCGAGATTGACGTTGTTGACGGCGGTGAAGCCACCAAAGTCACGGCGCAGGCCGCGGGCGGAGAGAACCACCCGCGGCACACCATTCGGTTCGTTGACCGGTGCGCCCATCGCGTCAGGACTTCACGAGGTCGCAGCCGCTCTTGGCCGGATCGATGAAGGCTTCGGAGCCGGGAATGGTGGTGAGCACCTTGAAGTAATCCCAGGGTTCCTTGCTTTCGTCCGGCTTCTTCACTTCCAGAAGATACATGTCGTGGATCATGCGGCCATTCTCGGCGACCTTGCCGTTTTCGGCGAAGACGTCGTTGACCGGCAGCGCACGCAGTTCCTTGGCAACGGCATCGGCATCGTCGGTGCCGGCCTTTTCGATCGCCTTCAGATAGGAAAGCACGGCCGAGTAGGTGCCGGCATGCACCATGTTCGGCATCTTGCCGGTGCGCTCCATGAAGCGTTTGCCGAATTTGGCGCTCTCTTCGTTGCGGTTCCAGTAGAAGCCTTCGGTCAGCGTCAGGCCTTGGGCTGCTTCAAGACCGAGGCCGTGGACTTCGGCGAGCGTGAAGAGCAGCGCCGCCAGGCGCTGGCCGCCCTGGACGATGCCGAATTCGGCCGCCTGCTTGATGGCGTTCGAGGTGTCGAGGCCGGCATTGGCAAGGCCGATCACCTTGGCGCCGGAGGATTGCGCCTGCAGGAGGAAGGAGGAGAAGTCCGTGGTTGCCAGCGGATGACGGACGGATCCGACGACCGTACCGCCGTTCTCCTTGACGTAGTTGCTGGTGTTTTCCTCGAGCGAATAGCCGAAGGCATAGTCGGCGGTCAGGAAGAACCAGCTGTCGCCGCCCTGCTTGACCAGCGCGCCGCCAGTGCCGACGGCGAGCGCATGCGTGTCATAGGCCCAGTGGAACCCATAGGGCGAGCACTGCTTGCCGGTGAGTTCGGTGGTGGCAGCGCCGGTGTTGATGGTAATCTTCTTCTTTTCCTTCGACAGCGCCTGCACCGCAAGGCCGACCGAAGAGCTGGTAAGTTCCATGATGCTGTCGACCTGTTCGGTATCGTACCATTGACGAGCGATGTTGGAGGCGATGTCGGCCTTGTTCTGGTGGTCGGCGGTAATCACTTCCACCGGCACGCCGAGCACCTTGCCGCCGAAATCCTCGACCGCCATCAGCGCCGCCTCGTAGGACGACTTGCCGCCGAAGTCGGCATAGACGCCGGACTGGTCGTTCAGGATGCCGATCTTGACCTTGCCGTCGGATGCATCGGCGAAAGCGGCGGTGCTGCTGGCAAGCATCGCTGCCAATGTTACGATCAGTTTCTTCGTCATCATGTTCTCCTCCAGAGACGCGAACCTAGCGAAATGTCGCATGAAAACAGGCGCGGGTTCCGGCGTGCCAGAGGCGATGCCGGGTCGTTCATTCCGTTCTGTTCATATTTGGCCAGACATGCTCCTCAGATGTCGGCTCTATCCATTACAATCCGGAAAAAACCGCTTGGATGCAAGCGCTCCCGACCGTAAATTGCAAACAGGGTCTGTTCATTTTCGAACAGATGGGGAGTGGCAATGAATCCGAATTTCACATGGGACGATCTGCAGTTCTTTCTGGCGGTTGCCCGCACCGGGCAATTGTCGACGGCGGCGCGGCGACTGAGAACCAGCCATGCCACGGTTTCGCGGCGGATCGACCGGCTGGAGTTCGCGCTCAAGGTCAAGCTGTTCGAGCGCAATCCGCGCGGCTACGTGCTGACCAGCATGGGGCAGCGCTTTATCGAGACGGCCGAGCGCATCGAGCGCGAGACCGAACAGTTGCAGCTCGACATCAATGACGGGCTGACAGCACAGCGCGGCGTGGTGCGGCTGAGCACGCTCGAAGGCTTCGGCAATTTCTTCCTGGCCGACCGGCTGGCAAGCTTTGCGGCGAGCTATCCGAACATTTCCCTGGAACTGGTGGCGATCCAGCAGATCATGTCGCTGTCGCGCAAGGAGGCGGACATCCAGGTGGCGCTGACGGCGCCGAAGGCCGGGCCCTATCACTCCGAGGTGCTGACCCCCTATACGCTGCATGTCTACGGTGCACGCAGCTATCTGGCCAAGCACTCGCCGATCACCGGTCGCAACGACCTCGCGGCCCATCGTTTCGTCGGGTATATCGAAGACATGATCTTTGCGCCCGGTCTCGATTATCTCGGCGAGTTGCAGCCGGGCCTGCGGGCGCATTTCCAGAGCTCGAGCATTCTCACCCAGCTGAAGGCGGTGCGTCAGGGGCTCGGTCTCTGCGTGCTGCCGCACTTCATGGCGCAGGAAGAGCCGGATCTCGAAATCGTCCTTCCCGAAGAGATCGAACTCAAGCGTACCTACTGGATGGTCTGCCACCGGGATCTGGTGGCGGTGCCGCGGGTGAGGGCGGTGCGCGAGTTCCTGATGCAAATCGTGCGAGAGAACCGGTCGTATTTCACCCGTGAATCGACGCCGCAGGTGGCGAGCCCGCGGCGCGTGTCGCGGACGTAATTTCTGCCTGATGGCGGAGAGATCTGATCTGGCAGGGCCAAGGGGGTGATTTGCGCACGGAAAGCCCGCTGATGAGACCCCCAAAA
>NZ_LAZS01000013.1 GCF_002007205.1 Ensifer adhaerens | reverse complement strand
GTCTGCCAAGATCATCATCTCCGGCGGCCGCGCGCTCGGCTCGTCCGAGAAGTTCCAGGAAGTGATCCTGCCGGTGGCCGACAAGCTCGGTGCTGCCGTCGGCGCGTCGCGCGCTGCCGTCGACGCCGGTTACGCCCCGAACGACTGGCAGGTCGGCCAGACCGGCAAGGTCGTCGCCCCCGATCTCTACATCGCCTGCGGCATTTCCGGTGCCATCCAGCACCTGGCCGGCATGAAGGACAGCAAGGTCATCGTCGCGATCAACAAGGACGAAGAGGCGCCGATCTTCCAGGTCGCCGACTACGGCCTGGTTGCCGATCTCTTCGACGCCCTGCCGGAAGTCGAGAAGGCGCTCTAACGCGTTTTGGCGCGATCGGGATCATTATGAGGCCGGGCGCTGCGCGCCCGGACGAGCCCGCAATTCACAAACAACAAGAGGATCAAACGATGGATGTACGCGCCGCCGTTGCCGTTCAGGCAGGCAAGCCGCTCGAGGTCATGACGGTTCAGCTCGAAGGCCCGCGGGCCGGCGAAGTGCTGATCGAGGTCAAGGCGACCGGCATCTGCCACACCGACGACTTCACGCTGTCGGGCGCCGATCCGGAAGGCCTGTTCCCGGCGATCCTCGGCCATGAGGGTGCCGGCATCGTCGTCGACGTCGGCCCGGGTGTCACCTCGGTGAAGAAGGGCGACCATGTCATTCCGCTCTA
>NZ_LAZS01000012.1 GCF_002007205.1 Ensifer adhaerens | reverse complement strand
CCGAGAAGTTCCAGGAAGTGATCCTGCCGGTGGCCGACAAGCTCGGTGCTGCCGTCGGCGCGTCGCGCGCTGCCGTCGACGCCGGTTACGCCCCGAACGACTGGCAGGTCGGCCAGACCGGCAAGGTCGTCGCCCCCGATCTCTACATCGCCTGCGGCATTTCCGGTGCCATCCAGCACCTGGCCGGCATGAAGGACAGCAAGGTCATCGTCGCGATCAACAAGGACGAAGAGGCGCCGATCTTCCAGGTCGCCGACTACGGCCTGGTTGCCGATCTCTTCGACGCCCTGCCGGAAGTCGAGAAGGCGCTCTAACGCGTTTTGGCGCGATCGGGATCATTATGAGGCCGGGCGCTGCGCGCCCGGACGAGCCCGCAATTCACAAACAACAAGAGGATCAAACGATGGATGTACGCGCCGCCGTTGCCGTTCAGGCAGGCAAGCCGCTCGAGGTCATGACGGTTCAGCTCGAAGGCCCGCGGGCCGGCGAAGTGCTGATCGAGGTCAAGGCGACCGGCATCTGCCACACCGACGACTTCACGCTGTCGGGCGCCGATCCGGAAGGCCTGTTCCCGGCGATCCTCGGCCATGAGGGTGCCGGCATCGTCGTCGACGTCGGCCCGGGTGTCACCTCGGTGAAGAAGGGCGACCATGTCATTCCGCTCTATACGCCCGAGTGCCGCTCCTGCCCGTCCTGTCTGTCGCGCAAGACCAATCTGTGCACCGCCATCCGCTCGACGCAAGGGCAAGGCCTGATGCCGGACGGAACCTCGCGCTTTTCGATCGGCAAGGACAAGATCCATCACTATATGGGCTGCTCGACCTTCGCCAATTACACGGTGCTGCCGGAGATCGCGGTTGCCAAGGTCAACCCGGACGCGCCGTTCGACAAGATCTGCTACATCGGCTGCGGGGTCACGACCGGGATCGGTGCCGTCATCAACACCGCGCAGGTGGAGATGGGCGCGACCGCGATCGTCTTCGGTCTCGGCGGCATCGGCCTCAACGTCATCCAGGGCCTGCGTCTTGCCGGCGCCGACATGATCATCGGCGTCGACCTCAACAACGACAAGAAGGCCTGGGGCGAGCGCTTCGGCATGACCCACTTCGTCAACCCGAAGGAAGTCGGCGACGACATCGTGCCCTACCTCGTCAACATGACCAAGCGCGGGGCCGACCAGATCGGCGGCGCCGACTACACCTTCGACTGCACCGGCAACACCAAGGTGATGCGCCAGGCACTCGAAGCCTCGCATCGCGGCTGGGGCAAGTCGGTCGTCATCGGCGTTGCCGGCGCCGGCCAGGAAATCTCCACGCGGCCGTTCCAGCTCGTCACCGGCCGCACCTGGATGGGCACCGCCTTTGGCGGCGCGCGCGGCCGCACCGACGTGCCCAAAATCGTCGACTGGTACATGGAGGGCAAGATCGAGATCGATCCGATGATCACCCACACGATGCCGCTCGAAGACATCAACAAGGGCTTCGAACTGATGCATTCGGGCGAAAGCATTCGCAGCGTGGTGTTATACTGAGGACGGGTTGAGGACCGTTTCCAGACTGCAAAAGCATTTTTGCGCCGCCGCGCGATCCAGCCGGCGGCGCGAACGACGAGCCGGGCATTGTGCGCCGGCCAGAAGGAGGAGAAGCCCATGCCAAGCATTGCGATCCATCCATCTCTCGACAGCGGGTTCAAGGCGACGGACGCCGCCTTTTCCGGCGGCACACTCGTCTGCAACTGCGCGAGCAACCCCGTGAAGGTCCGCGTCAAGGGTGACATCGCCCACAACCATGCCTGCGGCTGCACCAAGTGCTGGAAGCCCGATGGCGCCGTTTTCTCGGTCGTCGCCGTCGCGCCGACGGCCAATGTCGAGGTGCTCGAAAACGGCGACAAGCTCGCGGTCGTGGACCCGGCAGCGCTGATCCAGCGCCATGCCTGCAAGGACTGCGGTGTGCACATGTACGGCCCGGTCGAACGCGATCATGCGTTCAGGGGGCTTTCCTTCCTGCACCCCGAGCGGTTCCAGGAAAGCGGCTGGGCAAAACCGGGCTTTGCCGCCTTCGTCTCCTCGATCATCGAGAGCGGCTACGACCCAGCGAAGATGGATGGCGTGCGCGGTCGGCTACGCGAACTGGGACTTGAACCCTATGACTGCCTCAACCCGGTCCTGATGGATGTGATCGCCACATGGGCTGCCAAGAAGAGCGGCGCCCTCCCGGCATGAAATATCCCGGCCCAGCGATGGCTGGGTCGGGATCACTCAACCGGTGCCTAGCGGTCGATGACGAGATCGCTCAGCGGCTTCGAACAGCAGGGCAGGAAAAGCCCGGCGTCGATCTCGCGTTGCCTGATGCCACCATTGTGGTTCATCTCGACCGAACCGGATACGAGCTTGGACTTGCAGGTGCCGCAGACACCGTTCGAACAGGATGAGGGAAGTATTACGCCCGCTTTCTTTGCGCAGGAAAGCACGGTCTGCTCTCCCGCCACGGCGATCTTTCGCGCCTGCTTGGAGAACTCGACCTCGAATGTTCGGGTGGCAGGCTGTTCGACAACGACAACCTCAGTGTCGTCGTTCGCGCACGCATCAAAGCTCTCCTCGATGTAGTTTGACGGCGGAACGCCGAGATCGGCAGAGATTGCACGCGCTGCGGCCATGAACGGCGCCGGGCCGCAACACATCACGATGCGCTCGGCGATATCGGGAACCGCAAGGTTCATGTACGCCGCCGATATGCGGCCGGTCAGTCCGGGCCAATTGGTCTCGCCGGAAACGAGTTCCGGCAGAAGCTGAAGCCGGAGGCCCTTCACCCGATTGGCAAGCGTGGCGAGTTCATCGCGAAAGATCAGGTCTTTCGGCGTTCGCGCCGCGTGCATGAAGACGACGTCGGCAGGCTCGCAGGTGTCGGCAAGCTCCCGGACCATCGCCATAACAGGCGTAATTCCTGATCCTGCGGACAGAAACAGATATTTCCTCGCGTTCGGGCGCGTGAACTGACCGAGGGGACCGTTCGCCTTGATCTTCGCATTCACCGTCAGGTTGTCGTGAAACCAATTTGAGATCTTGCCGCCGGCCACACGCTTGACGGTGACTGAGAACGCATTGCTGCGCTTCGGCGACGACGAGATGCTGTAGCAACGGCTTTCCGGTTCGCCGTCGACATCGAGATCGAACAGGAAGTATTGACCGGCTTCGAAGGCAAAGCGCTTGCCCTGCGTGGACGCGAAGGTGAAGGTCTTGACGTCGTGCGTTTCCTGATGGACATCGACGCAAACCAGATCTTCATCCGTGTCGCGGCTCCACAAGTCGCCTAGCTCAAGACGCTCGGCCGGAGAAAAGGTGCTTTTAGTATCCATGGGCGCGCATCCGGTCGATGTACCACGACGCGAACTTGTCGAGGTTTGTTTCGGAGAAGGGTGAGTAGGGGCCCGGTACGTAGGCGGGATCTTCGACGCCGGCGTGGGAGCGGGCGACGAGTTCCGCGTCCTGATCGGTCGTGGCGATCCAGACGTTGGTCAACTTCTCAAGATCGTAATCGACGCCTTCGACCGCATCCTTGTGCACGAGCCATTTGGTGCGCACCAGTGTCTTGTCCGCGGAAAGCGGGATGACGATCGAAACGACGGCATGATCGCCCATGAAGTGGTTCCAGCTGTTGTGGCCCCAGAGATGCATATCTCCGAGGTCCTTACGTGACATCGTGCCAAGCAGCTTTGCCGAGGCGGCCGTTGCATCGGGGGTCTGGGATTCGCCGGCACCGGAAATGATCAGCCGTTGCGTCCGGAAGTTGGTGGTGCAGTCGACCAGCTGCTCGACCGCGGCGGATGGGTAGCCGTCTGCCTCCCATCGCTTGGTGCGTTCTTCATAGAGCGCTAAATGCTCCTCCGCCTGGGCGCGGTCTTCCGGGCTCAAAGCGTCCGGATCGAAGCCGAAATCGAGATCGACGAAAGAGACGCAGAGCTCGGGATGGTTGGCGGAGCAGTGGTAGCATTCACGGTTGTTCTCTATGGTGAGCTTCCAGTTGCCGTGTTCGATGACATCGGATTCATACGCGACCTTTGCGTTGGCGATGTCGTAGGGGGCAAGACGTTCGACCATGACGTCGACGAGACGCTCGACGTCTTCTGGCGGATCGCTCGAAAGGCAGACATAGATGAGGCCGCCAATCGACTTAAAGGTCACCGGCTTGAGGCTGCGGCATTCCTTGTCGAAGCTCTTGCCCATGTGGGGCGCATAGCTCAGCTCGCCGGTCAGTTCATAGGTCCATGTGTGATAAGGACAGACGAGCTTTGAAACGATCGTCTTGCCCGGATCCAGCAGTCGTGCACCGCGGTGGCGGCAGACGTTGTGCATGACGCGGATCTCAGCGTCGTCGTCGCGCAGCAGGATGAGGCTGGTCTTGCCGATATCGACAACGGCTGCATCTCCCGGCTCCGGTACATCGCATTCAAGGCCGATGCAGATCCAGTGCCGGCGGAAAAAGACTTCCAGATCCGCCTCGAAGACATCCTCTCGCGTATAAAGACCGGCCGGAAGCGAATGTCCCTCCGCTCTTGCATCAAGCAGCGACGATATGGGAGAAGCAAATGTCTGCAGCATAATTCCACCTTATGTTCCGATCGGAAGCTCGACGGGTTCCAAGGGCAGGATCGCTCAGGCAAAGCAGCCGCTCAACGGCATAAATATGCGCGGTTGACATTACCAAATGTAATGGATCAAAGATGGCGAACCTGAGGAAGAAGCTACCGCCGCTCACCGCCCTGACGGCCTTTGAGGCAGCGGCTCGACTGTCGAGCTTCACACGGGCTGCGACGGAACTCGGTGTAACCCAGGCGGCCATCAGCCGGCAGATCCACTTGCTCGAAGAGGATTTTGGTTTCCCCCTGTTTCGGCGCCTTCACCGCAAGATCGAGTTGACGGAAAAGGGCAGGCTGCTGTCAGCCGCGGCGGGCGAAGCATTCAATCTGATTGCGGACACGGTCGCCGATCTGCGGGCGGAAGGACCGGAAGACGAACTGGCGATCTCCGCCACCATCTCCTTTTCGCATTTCTGGCTGTTGCCAAGGATCGCCGCGTTTTCGCGCGCCTACCCTGAAATTAAACTTCGCATTATCACGCAGGATGGCCGGACCAGTTTCGGGGCCAGCGATGTGGACTTGGCGATCCGCTACGGAACCGGCACTTGGTCGGACGGTCAGGCGGAGTTCTTGTTCGAGGATGAGGTTTTTCCGATTTGCAGCGCAGACTATTTGCTCACAGCCGGACCAATCGCCACCCCGCAAGATCTTGTCGGTCATCCGCTGATATCGAGCGATATTGAAGACCCGACATGGACAGGTTGGGATGAATGGCTAGCGGCTTTTTCCGTGAAGGCGCCGAAGAGGTCCCGGGGTCTGCGATGCAGCTTTTACACCGAGGCCATTTATGCTGCGATGAACGGTCAAGGTATCGCGCTCGGTTGGAGCCGCCTGGTCGGCGACCTGACCCGGCAAAATCGTTTGGTCCGGCTTACCGATGCATCCATCCGCACCAGAGCAGCTTACTTCGTTGTTGTTCCGACGAGGAAGCCAAAAAAGCAAAGTGGGCGGCTATTCATTGAGTGGTTGCGCGAGGCTTCCGCCTTGGCGGACTGAGAGCCAGGAGCCCTCCAGATAGCTTGTGCCGGACGCGTTGGGTTCTGCACCAGGTCCTTTGTTGCGTTCTGTTGGGATCGCATAATGTATCGTTGGAAATTGGCGGTGCGAGGCCGCTGTTCGCGCGCTTTTGGTCAGTCAGAAAGGTCTGCGCGGTGAATGGAGGCGCGGCTCGAGGGCCTCACCATCACTTCGAGCCACTGATCTTGCCCTGACGGTCATGCGTTTAGGACAATCGCTTCCAGGGTGGCTGCAAGCAGCATGCGCGCACCTGTTACGGAGTGCTCGGGCTCGACATATTCGGCCTCGTTGTGGCTAAGCCCGTCGCGGCAAGGCACGAAGATCATGGCTGCCGGCGCAACACGACTGACGAACAAGGCATCGTGGAAGGCGCCGGACAGCATGCGCTTGGTCTTCAATCCGAGCGATGCGGCAGCGCGATCGAGGCAGGCGAGCAGGTCGTCTGAAAAAAGGGCGGGCGGCATGTCGAAGATTTGCCGCGTTGCGCTCTGGCAACCATTCGCTTTTGAGGCGTTGTCACACGCCTGCCTAACCCGCTCCTCCAGATTGCCGATGGCTTTGGTCTCTGGGTGGCGCATGTCGACGGTGAATGTAACCGATCCCGGAATCGAATTCACCGAACCTGGCTCGACCGCGAAGCGGCCGACGGTGAAACGTGCGCGCGGGTCGCCCGGCATGGCGCTCCTATACAGTGGTTCAAGCGCGGCAACGGCCGCGGCCATGGGGTCGCGACGGAACTCGAGTGCCGTCGTGCCGGCATGCGCTGCCTGCCCATCGATCCTGACCTCCAGCCACCGCGTGCCCTGGATGCCATAGACGATGCCAACCGGTATGTTTTCCCGTTCGAGCGACGGGCCTTGTTCGATATGAAGCTCAAGGTAGCCGGAGATCGGGAAGCCGAGCGGGCGCATTTCGGCTTCCGGCAGGGCTTTCAGTGTTGCCCCCAACTCGTTGACGAACCGCGCTCCGTCGCGGCCGCGAAGATCGGACCAGGCCTCGGGGATGGCACCTGCGGCAAAAGCCATCGATCCCATCGTGCCCGGGGCAAAGCGGCTTCCTTCCTCGTTCGTCCAGGCAACGACCTCAAGCGGAAGATCAGTCTCGATGCCGGCATCTTCGAGGCTTTCCATCACCTCAAAGGCCGCCAAGGTGCCGAGTGCTCCGTCAAAGCGCCCGCCGGTCGGCTGGCTGTCGAGATGGCTGCCGATCACGAACGGCGGCCTTTGAGGAAAACGGCCCTCCCGCCGGACGAACAGGTTTGCCATCGGATCCTGCAAGACGCGAAAACCGCGCGCAAGCGCGAGTTCCGCCAGCAGCCGGCGGGAGCCCCGATCTTCCACCGACAAAGCCTGCCGGTTGACGCCGCCGGCCGGCGTCCCCCCGATTCTTGCGAAATCATCGAGACGCTTGAGCAGGCGCTTGCCGTCAACTGTGGTGCGAGAGGTCATGGTCGTTCCCAAATGTCGCCTTGATCAGACGTAGGCTGCGTCATGAAAGGCGATTTCCAGTTGCTGTGCTCGCCCGAAGATAGCGCTCAGGCGTTTGCGCTCGGAAGCCTCGAGTGCGTCGCCGGCCACGTCGAGTTCTTGCTTCAGCCACTTCGCCTGAGCCGCAAACTCATCATCGGCGTGCATTTCGACCCATTCCTTCAAATGTGGATCGGCAAACGATGAACGGGCGGCCCTTTTCGACCAGGTCCAGTACATCCACTCGGCCGCAAACATGGCAGCGACGGTATCGAGGAAACCGCCGTTGCGGGCGATGTCCAGCATACCCGTTCGGAAAGCCTCGACCTCGACAACATTGAGATCATAGGTACCGGGATCGATATTGCGTTCGGCAAAAATCCGTTCGAAGTAGGCGATCTGCTGGTTGGCGAGCGCATCCAGAACGGCAATCAACCAGCGCTTCTGTTCGATCGTCTCGGCTTTCGCCGCCGCAAAGGCGAAGATCGAGATCGCGGTTTCGACGAAGGCCCCCTCATAGACGAGATAGCGTTCGAAAACCTGCGGGGACAGGCGCTCCATCACGATGTCCTCGACGAAGCGATGGTTCACCATGGCTTCGAAGACGGTGGCGTTTTCCCGCAGGATCTGTTCCGAAAGCGTTTCAGCCGCCATTGTCACGCTTCCAGCGCGGGTTCGGCAGCGGCGCGGAAAGCTTTGACCCGCTCGATATCGACCGGGTTCCACCAGACCCCGCCCTGCTTCAGAGACGAGGCGACGATCACGCCGTTGGTGCGCTTGAGGATTTCGACGATGTTGTCCTTGGTCACGCCCGAGCCGACCAGAAGCGGCAGGTGCGTCGCCGAGCCGATCTCCTCGATCTCCTCGATGGTTGCCGTGTTGCCGGTGCGCTGACCGGTGGCGATCACACCGTCGGCGTCGAAGAAGGCGAGGTCGCGCGTCAGTTCCTGGATCGATCGGTCGGCCACGATGGCGTGGGCGCCGTGCTTCACATGGCTGTCGGCAAAGACCTTAATGTGCTCGGCACGCAGCAGCGAACGGTAGCGCATCGCTTCTGCGGCCCGACCCTCCATGAAGCCTTCGTTGGCGACATAGGCGTTGGCCCACTGGTTGACGCGAATGAACTTGGCGCCGCCCGCCATGGCGATGGCAAAGGCCGGGATCGGCGCATTGGCAAGGACGTTGATGCCGAGCGGCACACCCGTCGCCCGTGCGATCCGGTCGGTGACGACCGACATGAAGGCCGCCGTTTCGTGGCCGATATCTTCCGGTTTGGAGAACGGCACATCGCCGTGATTTTCGATCATCAGGCCATGCAGGCCACCCTCGACCAACGCCTCGGCATCACGCATGCAGGCATCGTAGATAACAGTCATATCGGCGCCCCGATAGCGCGGCGCACCGGGGAAGGCCGGGCAATGGATCATGCCGATCAGAACCTTGTCAGTCCCAAATATTTCCCTTATGGCGCTTGTGGACTTGTCAGATATTTCCTGCATTTCTCTCCCTTTCGAAGGTATGTTCATGCACGCTTACGTAATCGGTAATGTGACGGTGGACGAGACCATCGCCGTGTCGGAAATGCCGGCCGCGGGCGCTTCGATCCACGGTAGCCAGCGGTCCCGGGACCTGGGTGGCAAGGGCGCGAACCAGGCTGTTGTCATGGCCCGCACCGGCCTGCCGACGAGCCTTGTCGCAGCCTTCGGCGACGGTTTTCGCGCCGACATGATCCGCCAGCATCTGGCAAGCGAACCGGTGGTCAGCAGACTTGTGCCGGTCCTCGGCAAGTCCACCGACTTCTCGATCGTGCTGACCACGCCGGATGGAGAAAACGTCAACATCACGACCACCGACTCTGCCCAGAACCTCACGCTTGCCGACGCCGTCGCGGCGCTGGCCGACGCGGTTCCCGGCGACCTTGCTGTGCTCCAGGGAAACCTGTCGGACGAAACGACGCGCGGTGTCCTTGAAGCTGCGCGCGCCCGCCACATGATCAACGCCTTCAATCCGTCTCCCTTGCGTCCCTATTTCAGCACCCTGTGGCCCTTGATCGACATTGCTTTCCTCAACCAGGGTGAGGCGCAAGCAATGACCGGTACCAGCGGCGAAGAGGCTGCCCGCAAGCTGCTTGCGGCCGGTGTTCGCGAAGTCGTCCTGACCTTCGGCGGAGACGGAGCCATGCTCGTCACCGCCGAAAGCAGTGTTCGGATCGGCGCCGTCGAATGCGACGTCGTCGACACGACAGGCGCCGGCGACACGTTCATGGCGGTGGCGCTCGCATCCGCCGCACTTCGTGGCAGTCGCCTCGATCGCACCGCGATCGAACATGCAACGCGCGCCGCTGCCATCACTGTCAGCCGTCCCGGAACCCGTTCGGCGTTTCCGTCGATCGAGCAGTTGCAAGCGATCCTGGCCGCGCGCTGAGGCTCTCCTCAGCGCGCGATTTCGGGTGCTCAGCGCGCCGTCTCCGTCATCCAGCCGAGGATGTTCTTCCAGAGACGGCCGTAGCCTTCCCATTCGCAGAATGCCGGCGACAGCCAGTGGGGGCCGATATCGGACGTCCAGGCGGCGGTGCGGCCCTTGCCGAAGCTGCCAAGGACGAGCAGCGGGTGTCCGCCCTGATCTTCCGGGAGCCGGGCGACGACCTCGGCTCCATCGCGAACTTCCACTTCATTGACGCCGAGAAGCAACGGCCAGCTGCCCGAAAGCCCCGCCATGGTCGGATGATCCGGCTTGACGACGTCGGCAACCGCGCCCTCGGGAATTTCGACGCGGTCGTCATAGGGAAGGCAGGTCACCGGAAGCGTGTCTTCGACGGCGGTGCGGCGCCAGCGCGCCTTACCGTCGATACCCTGGAAGGAGAAGTAGCCGCCGACCATCAGCAGCGCTCCACCCTTTTCGACCCAGGCCTTGATGAGCTTCAACCGGTTCGGAACGGTGCGCGAATGCAGCCATACGGCCGGCGGCAGCAACAGCGAGTTGGCGCCGATATCCGACAGGATGATCGCATCGTATTGGTCGAGGCCTGCCATTTCATAGGGGAACTGGTCCACGGCGTCGTGTGCGGTCATGTAGGTCAGCTCGAACTCGCTGTCCTTCAGCACCTTGACGAGCGGTTCGGCGCCCAGATGGAAGGTCACGCTGCCGAACTGGTCGAAACCCTTGTAGTGGGTGGCGGAGCTTACCCAGCTCTCGCCGACGAGAAGCACTTTCTTTGTCATGGTCTATCCGTCTGTCTTGAATTGCGTTGGGAGCCGATATCAGGCCCCGGTTTGGAATACCGAGCGGGGGTTGTCCCGCATCATTCTGTCGAGCGCGCCGTCCTCCAGCCCGTGTCGTTTGAGACGCGGCAGGAAGTGGCGCAGGACGTAGGCATAGCCGTTGCCTCCGTAGTGGCTGAGCATCATCTTCAGGAACACATCGTGCGAGAGCAGGATGCGGTCCATGTGGCCGGCGTCCACCAGCCTGGCGATCGCTCGTGCTGCCTCTTCGTCGCTCGGGCACTGTACCTGTTGATCGGCATAGAAGAAGTCCATGCCGATCATGTCGTATTCGATGAACGCACCGCGTTCGGCGAGCTCGCTTTGATAGGCGAAATCGTCGTGGGACGGGTTCATGTGACAAAGCACGGTGTGGCGCAGATCCGCCCCTTCCTCGGCGACGACATCGAGCACCCGATGGCCGAGCCGGAACCAGCCCGGCAGGTGCACCATCAGCGGCAAACCGGTCCGGACCTGCGCCCGGGCGGCCCCACGCAGGGACTTCTCCTCGGCCGGGGTGAAATCGGAGGAGACGCCGATCTCGCCGATCAGTCCGATTTTCACGCCCGTGCCGTCGACACCGTCGATGGCCTCGCGGACGATGCCGTCGGCGATCTGGTCGACGCTCATGTCGGCGACCTCGGCCGGATGCGAGGAGGCAAGATAGTATCCGGCCCCCATCACGATATTGAGACCCGTCGCCTTGGAGATCCGCCGTAAGGCGAGCGGGTTTCGACCGATGCCATTGCAGGTAGGTTCGACGACTGTACGGCCGCCTGCGGTCGCGAAAGCCTGCAACTCGGCGATAGCCAAGGGTTCGTCGTCGAGCGTAATGTTGTGCTTGTTGACGAAGGGGTCCTGGCGCAGTTCGCCGAGGATCTCCATGCAGACGAAGCCTTCGGCGAGATACTGACGCTCCTTCGTTTGCGGTGCGTTCCACCAGCAGCGGCAATCGTTGAGGATATGCTCGTGCATCAGTGTGATGCCGAGTTGATCCGCGTTGATCGCGCCGTTCACCGTCATCACCTTGCCGGACCGCACATGTCCTTCTGACAGCTCCTTGCTCATGACGGTCATCTCTTGCCGCCGAAGCGAAAGTTGGCGGTGAAGATCCGGGTGTTCAGCCAGATCGCAACGAGAATGATCGCTCCGGTAACAATCTGCGTGAAGAACGGCGAGATATGCATCAGGATCAGACCGTTGCCGATGACCGCAATCGTCATGGTGCCAAGCACAGTGCCGAGGATGGTGCCGCGACCGCCCATCAGCGACGTTCCGCCAAGCACCACCGCGGCGATGACCTGGAGTTCGAAGCCGACGGCGGCATTCGATGAGCCCGACCCGAGGCGCGCGGCGATCAGGAGGCCGGCAAGGGCGCAGGCAACGCCGGCGATCATGTAGACCGAAGCGATCACCCATTTCGCCGGCATACCGACGCGGCGGGCGGCTTCCATGTTGGACCCGACGGCGACGACCTGGCGGCCGTATTTGGTCGAGGATATGACGACATAGCCGGCGACCGCGACCGCGACCGCGATCAGGGCAGGCATCGGAATGCCCAGCAATTCGCCGCGGCCGAGCATGAAGAAGCCGGGAGCATCCTTGATCGGGATCGAGTAGCCCTGCGTCAGATAGAGCGCCAATCCGCGCAGGATCGACAGGCCGGCAAGCGTGACGATGAAGGCCGGGATGCCCTGATAGGCCGTGAACCATCCTTGCACGAAACCGAGAAAGGCGCCGAAGAAGAGCATGGCGACGACGACGAGCGGCCAGGGATAGCCCATCGCCAGGACAATGGCCGCAACCGCATTGACCAGGGCGACCTGCGAGCCGACCGAGAGGTCGATGCCGCCGGTTATGATCACCAGCGTCATGGCGACCGCGACGATGAGGATCGGCGCTGCCTGGCGGATGACGTTCAGAATGTTGCCGACCGTCATGAAGGTATCGGTCGTGGCCGCGAAAAAGACGACGCAGGCGAGGAAGAAAAAGGCGATCGACAGGACCTGGGCGTTTTCCGAAAGGAAGTCTGCCGCCGGCGAGCCTTTCGCACGTTCGGTGTAGGCCGTCATTGCTTGGCTCCTTCCCCGACGATCAGCTTGACGAGGTCTTCCAGGTTGGTCTTGCCGATTTCTCGCTCGGCGACCTTGGTGCCTTCGTACATGACGGCAATGCGGTCGCAGACGCGGAACAGGTCCTGGAGACGGTGGGTGATCAGGATGACCGAGACGCCCTTTGCCTTGACGCGGTTGATGAGCGCGAGCACGGCTTCGACCTCCGCCACGGCGAGCGCCGAGGTGGGCTCGTCCATGATCAGGACTTTCGGATTGAACGAAGCGGCGCGCGCGATCGCGATCGCCTGGCGCTGACCGCCGGAGAGCTGAGCGACTTTGCCGGTCAGACGCGGAATGCGGATTTCCAGCGCATCGAGCATCTTGCGTGCTTCCTCGAGCATGGTCTTTGTATCGAGGAATGGCCCCTTGCTGATTTCTCGGCCGAGGAAAAGATTGCCGACCACATCGATGTGGTCGCAAAGGCTCAGGTCCTGAAAGACCATTTCGATGTTGCGGTTGCGCGCGTCTGCAGGGCCTGAGAACCGAACCTCTTCGCCTTCCAGCGTAATGGTCCCGCCATCGGGAATGTAGGTGCCCGAGATGACCTTGGTCAGCGTCGACTTGCCAGCGGCGTTGTCGCCGACGAGGCCAAGGCACTCGCCGGGATAGATGTCGAGGTCGACGCCACGCAGCGCCTGGTGCGATCCGAACGTCTTGACGATCCCTTTGAGGGACACGCGGGGGCTGACACCGGCGCGGGAGGGCAAAGCCCCCCCGACACCAGCGACAGCGGGAGGATGCTGTCTTTCAGTCGTCATCATTTGAAGATCGCCCGATATGGCTCGACGTTGTCCTTGGTGACGATCGTTACCGGCACGGCGATGGTCTTCTCGACGCTGCCGCCGTCGGAGACCTTCTTCAAGGCGTCGACGGCAGCGGCACCCATGGCAGCCGGATCCTGCTGGATCACGGCGGTGACGTAGCCGGCGTCGATGCCGGCGATCGCCTGGGCCGTCAGGTCCCAACCGAAGACCTTCACGCTATCCTGCTTGCTCTGGCTTTCGACCGCGGCGATGGCCCCCATCAGGGCCGGCTCGCCGGTCGCATAGATTGCGGTCAGGTCGGGATTGCCGGTAATCAGGTTCTCTGCGGCAGCGAGCGCGTTGTCCTGCACGTTCTGTCCGTCGACGACGCCGGCCGAGCTGATACCGTCGACATCCTTGATGGTTTTTTCAAATCCTTCCTGACGAACGTTCTGAATGAAGGAGTTGAGCGCGCCGACGACACCGATCTTGGCTTTGCCATCGGCATTGCCCTTGATGTAATCGAGGAAGAACTTGCCCATGTCGGCACCCGCCGTGGCGTTGTCGACGCCGATCTGCGCCTTCTGCGGGCCTTCCGGAAGGATCGCATCGATGGCTACGACGGGGATGCCGGCTTCGGCCGCCTGGTTGACCGCCGGCATGATGCCGTTGACGTCGATCGCGACGACGGCGATGCCATCGACCTTCTGCTGGATGTAGGTCTCGATCGCACTGTTCTGCGCGGCCGGGTCGTTGTTGGCATTGAAGATGACGAGCTTTGCGCCGGCAGCGTCGGCCGCCTTCTGCGCGCCTTCGTTCATCTGATT
The DNA here is from genome assembly GCF_002007205.1 of Ensifer adhaerens. GTDB lineage: Bacteria > Pseudomonadota > Alphaproteobacteria > Rhizobiales > Rhizobiaceae > Ensifer > Ensifer adhaerens_D. Next base: position 1,150,236 of record NZ_LAZS01000012.1, on the reverse strand, counting down.
GAAGAAAAGCGCCTGCTGGTTGATTTGCACGAGTGCAAAGGTCTTTTCGGCGGCAAGGGCCGGCGAAAGGGCCGCGCCGAGGGTCGTCAACGCCGTGAACCCGAGCGTGGCGACTAAAGTCCTGCGTTTCAAAGTCCAGTTCATGTTCTCATCCTCTGTTGGTTCTCCATTGCGTGATTTATCGTTTCGCCGGCGGAGCAACGGATTTCCGCACGACGATTTCGACTGGCAGGAGCTCCTCGACGGGAGCCTGCTTGTCCTGCCAGTTTGTTTCGAGAAGAAGGGAGAGGGCACGCTCGCCGATCGTGCGGACCGGCTGGCGAATGGCGGTCATGGGCGGACCGAAAAGGTGGAGCGGGCCGACATCGTCGAAGCCGATGACCGAGACGTCGTCTGGAATGGACACCCCTTGGTCGCGGAAGACCTCGATCATCCCGATGGCGATCTCGTCCGAGCTGGCGAAGATCGCCGTTGCCGGGCGACCTTCCTCGATGAAGCGCTTCGCCGCCTGCCGTCCGAAAGCAACGGTGTAGTCGCCAGCGTATTTTGAAAGCCGGAAATCTTCGCCAAACGCGTTCCGCAACGCTTGTTCAAGACCGTTGAAGCGCCGACGCGAACTGATCATCGCTTCCGGGCCGCCGACGAACAGAACATCTCTGTGTCCGAATTCGGCCAGATGCCTGCCGGCCAGCGACCCGCCCAGCTCGTTGTCGCAAAAGAGCTTCGGCGCCTGCGCACCCGGGACGTCTTCGTCGGCGATCACGACTTTGCCGGTGCGATTTATCAACGTGGCGAGTTGACCGTCATCCGGGTGGTTGGTGACGAAGATCAGGCCATCGACGTGATTGCGCTCGATCAGCTGGAGATAGGCGACCTCGCGACCGGCCCGGTTGAGGGTGGCGTAGAGGGAAACGGCAAGTCCCCGGGTATCCGCCTCTTCTTCGACCGCGGCCACAAGCGTCGCGAAGAAGGGGTTCGCGATATCCGGAACTACAAGACCGATCGTATCGGAACGACCGCGGCTGAGCCGGCGGGCATGGGGATTGGGTTGGTAATTGAGGTCACGGATCGCATCCGAGATCCGCTTCTTCGTCTCATGGGGCAGATCGAGCGATCCGTTCAGCAAGCGCGAGACCGTCGTCACGGAAACGCCGGCAGTTCGGGCTACATCCTTGAGGCTTGTGACGCGTCGTGTGGTCACCTTGGCTCCATCCCTTGCCGTTGTAAACCGATTTACTAAAGCGCTTTACAATAAAATTTCGACTTTCGCGTTCTGTCAAGATAATTTCTCTGCTCCGGCGAGATATGTCCTGGCACGGTGTCGTTGTGAACGATCCCAGGCAACGGATGCGAGCGGGCCTGCCTGTTATGAAAGCAGGCTCGGCCAAGCGATTAGATCGGGGAAGAATGTTCGCAGGTGCTGCCTTGCCCGGCCTCTTCTTGCGATCAGTCGGCAAATAGTTCGCTGAAGTGATCGAACGCGCGTGCAACGGCTGCACGTGGCGGGGCGAGAGCTGGATCCTGTTCGGCTTCGACGACCAACCATCCTCGATAGCCACTGTCCCGAACGAAGCGAGCGATCGGAGTGAAGTCGACGATACCGTCGCCTGGCACCGTGAACATTCCGTTGCGCACGCCGGCATTGAAGCTCAGGTCGGCGGTCCGAACCTCCCGCATCACCGATTTGCGGACGTCCTTCAGGTGGACGTGCACGAGGCGATCGCCGAAGCGTTCAATGATCTGCGTATAGTCGAAACCAGCTGCGACCGCGTGGCCGGTGTCGAGCAGCAAGCCAACTTCCACGCCGGTTGTGTCGAAGATGTCGGAGATTTCGTCGAAAGTCTCTGCGACCATCATCAGGTGGTGGTGATAAGCAAGCGCAAGCCCATACTCGCCCGCAAGACGGCTGGCGAACTCCGTCAGCCGTTCGGCGTAGGCGGCCACGTCCGCCCTGGGCATTACCAACCGCTGCGACATCGGTGCGTCCAGCGGGGATCCTGGCGTCATCATTGCAACCTCGCCATAGACCATGACCTTGCAGTCCATGGCGCGGAGAAGTTCGGCGTGAGGGGCAACAGCACGCATCTCTTCATCGACGTCGCGTTCGGCCAGTTCCCCCGAGTGCCATCCGGAAGCCAGGTCGAGGCCGTGGCCTGCGAGAAGCGGGCGCAAGTTCGCTGCGTCCCTCGGGAATTTCCGGCCGAGCTCGACCCCCTGATAGCCGACTTCGGCCGCATCGGTGAGGCAAGTATCGAGTGGAATGTCTGCCCCAAGATCCTCAAGCACGTCGTTCGCCCACGAAAGGGGACTTACCGCAAGGCGCACGCCGTCGGGCAAAGCAATGGCATTCTGAGACATCATGGGCTCCCCCCATTGGGATAAGTTCTTGGGTTATGAGTGCTCGACGTGCTTGAGAGGCGAGGGCCTCGCGGATGAAGGTGCGTCAGGTGGAATTGCGGACCACAAGTGTGCCTTGCAGCGTTACCGTCTCCGGCTCCAGACGTCCTGCAATCATCCCAACGATGACCTGGATCATTTCCTGCCGCGGCTGCTCATATGTGGTCAGGCTGTAGGCGGGCGATCCGCAGAACTCGTAATTGTCGAAACCGACAACGGCGATGTCTTCGGGGATCCGCAGACCGAACCGGCTGCGGATCTCATCCATCGCCCCAAGCGCCAGGATGTCATTCTCGCACATCAGCACGTCTACTCTGTCGGCGGGGGCGGTCTGTTCGAGATAGCTGCGGACCGCTTCGGCTCCGGCTCCGGCACTGTATTTGTCGGCCGAAAGCGAAGCGATCTCGTCCACACCGTTCTGCTTCCAGAAGTCGGCGAAGTGATGCCGACGCCGCAGGGCGGTCGACAGCGCGGGCGCACCCGTCATGAAGCCGGGACGCCGATAGCCTCGTTCATGAAGATGGTCGACGATCTCCCGCAGAGCCAGCTCGGCATCGCAGACGACGGCCGGGACACCTTCGATCTGGCTGTCCCTCGCGAGCACGAACATCGGCGGCGTGCCCCGGCCGAGCTGCAGATCGCTGAGCGTCTCACTGCGAAACGCCGTGCCGAACAGGATGACGGCATCGACCTGGCGCTGGTCCGCGTGCAGCAGCGCGTGAACGTGATCGAAGTGGGTGTTGATATTGATCAGCACCGCGACGAGGCCCTCGGCCTGCAGTCTCTCGGTCAAGGTTTCGAGGAAGGGCAGTTTTTGAGGATTGGCGAAGTCGTCGACAAAGACTGCCACCTGACGGGTGGAATTCGTCGCAAGACTGCGTGCAAGCAAGTTCGGCGAGTAGTTGAGCGCTGCGGCCGCTTCCAGAACCTTGCGCTTGCTTTCCTCTGCAATCGACGCACCCGGCGTGAAGGCCCGTATGACCGTCCACTTCGAAACACCTGCGGCATCCGCCACTTCCTTCGCCGTTGCTCGTTTGCGCATGGAGCCTCCCTGCGAAATGGAATGCACATTCCATTTCTATTTCAAGATGAAATGAATGCTTGCTTTTAATTCATCTCAGCGTAATATGCACCCGTTTGCACCCGGTAGCAAACAGAAATGCACCCGGTAGCAATCGTTTTTCTCGCCGACTGTGGAGAGTTGGCGACTGGAGGAGGAACAAATGAAATCCATTCTGAAGAAGCTCGCACTCGGCGCGGTTGTGCTCGGCGTTGCCACCACGGCCGCCATCAGCGCGAAGGCTCAGGAGCCCACCATCATCGCGGTGACCCACGGGCAGGCGTCCGACCCGTTCTGGTCGATCGTCAAGAACGGCATCATGCAGGCCGGTAAGGATAGCAACGTCCAGGTCGACTACCGCGCGCCGGAGACCTTCGACATGGTGGCAATGGCGCAGCTCATCGAAGCTGCCGTGAACCAGAACCCTGCCGGGATCGTCATTTCAAACCCGGATCCGGACGCGCTCGGACCTGCGATCGAGAAGGCGGTTGCCGCGGGCATCCCGGTGATCTCGATGAACTCCGGTATCTCGGCAGCTGAAAAACTCGGCATCAAATTGCATGTGGGTCAGGACGAGCTTCCGGCCGGCATCAAGGTGGGCGCCAAGCTCAAGTCGCTCGGCCTCAAGCACCTGCTCTGCGTGAACCAGGAAGTTGGCAATGCCGCACTCGATCAGCGTTGCGCCGGCACGGAGCAGGGGTTTGAAGGTGGCAAGGTAACGATCCTGCCGACGACTGCAGACCCGGCCGAGATCGAGGCCAAGATCCAGGCGGCACTCACCTCCGACCCGTCGATCGATTTGGTGCTCGGGCTATCTGCCCCGCTCGTCGGCGAGCGCGCTGTTGCCGTCGTCGAGAAGATGGGTGTTGGCGACAAGGTGAAGGTCGCCTCCTATGATCTCTCCGCCGGCTTCCTGCAGTCCGTTGCTGACGGCAAGGCGCTGTTTGCGATCGATCAGCAGCCCTACCTGCAGGGCTATCTGCCGGTGACATTCCTGGCACTCAATGCGCGTTATGGAACCGTTCCTGCCGGCAACGTCGCATCCGGACCGAGCTTCGTCGAGAAGGATGCGGCCGCAGCCGTTATCGAAAAGTCCTCCCAGGGCATCCGCTAGCCGGATCCACATCAGCTCCCGCGCCAGCGGGAGCTGCTCTCATCGCCCGACTGCTCCGCGCATCGCGTGAGCGGGACCGATGGCGCACGGATAACAATTACAATGCTGAGGTACGACGATGACCCTCGCTAACGAACAGAACGGGCCTGCTGCCAGATCCGACGAGCGGCTGAAGAAGGTATCAACATTAACTGGAGTTCTGCGGCGTCCCGAACTTGGCGCCGTCGCCGGTCTGGTGCTCGTAACCGTCTTCTTCCTGCTGACCGCCAACCCAGCCATGTTTACCTTGGCGGGTGTCGTAAACTTCATGGCGCCGGCCGCTCAACTCGGCATTCTTGCCGTAGGTGCGGCGCTCCTCATGATCGGCGGCGAGTTCGATCTGTCGATCGGATCGATGGTCGCCTTCGCCGGCCTTGTCTTCGGCACGGCGCTTGTCGTCTGGCAGGTGCCGCTGAGCCTGGCGATCCTTGTCGCGATTGCTTTTGCAGTCTTCATCGGAGTGACAAACGCGCAGCTCACGATGCGCACCGGTCTCCCCTCGTTCATCGTGACACTGGCTTTCCTCTTCATCCTTCGTGGCCTGACGCTCGTGGGTCTGAAATGGGCAAGCGGCGGTGCAACGCAGCTTCGCGGCATGAAGGAAGCCGTGGCCGACAGCCCGCTCGCGCCGCTCTTTTCCGGTGATGCCTTTCCCGGCCTGTTCGCCTGGCTCGCCGAGGCCGGAATCATCGACACTTTCCCGAATGGCACGCCCAAGGTTCCGGGCATCCCGGTCGAGATCCTGTGGTTTGTCGCGATTGCACTTCTTGCCACCTGGGTTCTACTGCGCACGCGCTTCGGCAACTGGATTTTTGCGTCCGGTGGCGATCCGCGCGCCGCGCGCAAGTCGGGCGTACCAGTTGCCCGCGTCAAGACGACGCTTTTCGTCATTACCGCTCTTTGCTCCACGCTGGTCGCCATCCTGACCGTCCTCGACGCCGGCTCGACCGACGCCCGCCGCGGCTTCCAGAAGGAATTCGAAGCGATCATCGCCGCGGTCATCGGCGGCTGCCTGCTCACAGGCGGCTATGGCTCGGCCATCGGCGCGTTCTTCGGATCGATCGTCTTTGGCATGGTGCTGATTGGCCTCACCTATACGTCGATCGACCAGGATTGGTATCTCGTTTTTCTCGGCGGAATGCTTCTGACCGCCGTCGTCTTCAACAACGTCATCCGCAAACGCGTCACGGGAGAACGCTGATGAGCACATCTCAGACGCCCCTCGTCGAGGTGAGGAACCTCGTCAAGCATTTCGGCTCGGTTATCGCCCTCAATGGCGTGTCCATGAATGTCTATCCGAACGAAGTTCTCTGCCTGCTCGGCGACAACGGCGCCGGAAAATCGACCCTGATCAACACGCTTGCCGGCGTGCACAAGCCGACTTCGGGCGACTTTCTGGTCGACGGTCAGCCGCGGTTGTTTTCCGGGCCGCGCGATGCCCTCGATGCCGGCATTGCCACCGTCTACCAGGATCTTGCGATGATCCCGCTGATGTCGGTAACCCGCAACTTCTTCATGGGGCGGGAGCCAATGGTCGGTTTCGGCCCGTTCAAACGCATGAACATGGACGAGGCCGACAATGTCACCCGCGACGAGATGCACAAGATCGGCATCGACGTGCGTGATCCGCAGCAGGCGGTCGGCACGCTCTCGGGTGGCGAGCGGCAATGTGTGGCGATCGCCCGCGCTGTCTATTTCGGCGCGAAGGTGCTGATCCTCGACGAGCCGACATCGGCGCTCGGCGTGGCCCAGACCTCCATGGTGCTGAAGTACATCAACCAGGTTCGCGCCAAGGGCCTGGGTGTGATCTTCATCACCCACAACGTCCGCCACGCCTATGCGGTCGGCAACCGCTTCACGGTGCTCAATCGTGGCAAGACGCTTGGCACCTACACGAAGGACGCTATCGGCATCGAGGCGCTTCAGAACCTGATGGCCGGTGGCAAGGAATTGCAATCGCTGTCGGAAGAGCTCGGCGGAACGATCTAATCGAATTCACATCCCAGCCTGTCGGTGCGGCGCCCTTTGCGCCGCTCCACCCATCGTCATGTCCAAAAATATGGAATCCACCATGAGTGCGCCCAAGACTTCTTCTTTCCCACTTGCCGCCTGCGCAGAAATGCTCTGGCGCGACAAACCGATCGAATGGCGTGCCTCGCGCCTCAAGGAAATGGGTTTCGGCGTCGGCCTTTGGAATTGGCCGGAGCACGATCTCGGCAAATTGCAAGCGACCGGCGCCACCTTTACGATCATGAACGGCTACCTTACCGGCCGCCTCACGGACGACGAGGGAGCAGCAGAACTCCTGAGGACTGCGCGCGAAACCGCTCAGATCGGAAAGCGGCTCGGCGTCCAGCGGCTCAATCTGCATGGCACGGGCCTTGGAGACAGGGGCCTGCCCGTTCAGCCCATCGAAGTCGTTACCGGCGCCATGTGGCTGAAGGCGCGGGATACGCTTTGCCGTGTGGTGGAGATGGCGGAGGAGGAAGGCGTCACCTTCACGCTCGAAAACCTCAATCTCCCGGTGGACCATCCCGGCGTACCCTTCGGTCGCGCCGAGGACACGCTGGCGCTGGTCGCAAGCGTCAATCATCCGCGTCTGCGTCTCAACCTCGATCTCTATCATGCCCAGATCGGCGAGGGGAACCTGATCGAACTCTGCCGCAAGTGCCTGCCCTGGATTGGTGAGATCCAGGTGGCCGATGTGCCGGGCCGATTTGAGCCCGGTACCGGAGAGGTCAACTGGAACGGCATCGCCAGGGCGCTGAGTGCCATGGGCTATTCCGGCCCGATCGGCATGGAAGCCTGGGCCGCCGGCGACCCCGAAGTGGCGCTCGAGGCCTTTCGCGCCGCATTCACCATCTGACATTTTCAACCTCGACAGGATCAATCCCATGCCCAAGAACAAGCCCGTCAATGTCGGCCTCATCGGCGCCGGACGCATCGGTTCCTTCCACGGTGAGACCGTCGCACGCCGCCTTGTCGACGCCGAACTCGTCGCCATCGCTGACCCCGCGCCAGGGGCTGCCGCCGCTCTCGCCGGCAAACTCGACGTTGATAGCTCATACACCGACGTTGCTGACCTTCTTGCCCGTCCGGGTCTCGATGCCGTCATCATCGCGACGCCGGCTCGGTTCCACACGAATGTCCTCGTACAGGCTGCCGAAGCCGGCAAGGCGATCTTTTGCGAGAAGCCGATGGCGCTGACGCTTGAGGATGCCGATCGGGCGATCGCCGCGGCGCGCGCAGCCAACGTTCCCCTTCAGGTAGGCTTCAATCGGCGCTGGGACCAGGCTTTCTCGGAAGGACGCGCGGCGATCGATGCCGGCAAGGTCGGTGCGCCGCAGCTTCTGCGTTCGCTGACCCGCGATCCCGGTCCTTTCGGCGCCGACCCCGCCAAGATCCCGCAATGGACGATCTTTTACGAAACGCTGATCCACGATTTCGATACGCTGCTTTGGCTGAACGCGAATGCAAGGCCGATCGAGGTTATGGCCGTTGCGGACGCACTCGTCCGGCCGGATTTCCGTGAGAAAGGCTTCCGTGACACGGCGGTTGTGACCATCCGGTTCGACAATGGCTCGATCGCGGTCGCCGAGGCGAACTTCAGCGCAATGTATGGCTATGACATCCGCGGCGAGGTCTTCGGCTCCGGTGGCATGGTGACGATGGGGGATGTGCGCCGCTCAAGCATGACGCTGTTCGACAAGGACGGCACCTCGAACGAGACCTGGCGCCGCGACACCGAGCATTTCGTTCACGGATACACGGCGCAGCTTGCTTCCTTCGTCAGAGCGGTTCGTCGCGGTGAAATGACGGAAGGGCCGAGCGGTGCTGCTGCGCGCAACGCGCTTGCGATCGCCCTTGCCTGCATTGAGTCCGTCTCGACGATGGCACCCGTGTCGTTGCGATAGCTTCTCGACTGGGTTGGTGAAACATCGGCGAGCGATGGAGACGCGGTCATGAAGGCAAGCGAGGCAACCCGGCGTCCTGGTGATGTGACGGAGCTAAGGGCAATGGTTGCGTCCAGAACCGTCAGGCTTCCGAGACAGCTGGAACAAGTCGCTCGCAAGGCACTGGCAAGGCCGGAGGTTGTGGCATTCGGAAGTGCCCGCTCGGTCGCGATTGCGTGCTCTGTTTCACCAACCACGGTCACACGGCTTGCGACAGTCCTTGGCTTCGAGAGCTTTCGGGATTTCAAGACTTTCTTCCAGCAGCATTTAAGGAGCTTACCACTCTCCTAGCGCGTCGATGCGGACCTCTAAACGAAGTCTCGCCTTGGTCGCGAACGCCTGCACCGGCGCATCCTGCTCATCGCTCCCATCGACATCGTTCGACGCGCGCGCAACCTGCAACTGGCAGTCAAAAGCATGGTTCTAACCTGAGGAAACGGAGCAGATTCCGATGAAGATCGTACTCGAAATACTTCTTGAGGACGGTCGTCCCCGCTGCGAAAGACTAGTGGGCGTTTGCAGTGACATTGCTTGAAATCGGAGGCACAAGGCACCAGTTCAAAATTGAGCAATGTGGAGTGAAACCAGCGCGATCTTTGCCGGCCAGAGAGAAGCGGGAGGAGAAGATGAACGATGGAAAACTCGGCTTTGAAGATGATTTGATGCTCGACGTGCCGGCTGGGGGCGGGCGGGCGGTTCTCCAAGCCATTTCGTCTCACCTAGCGCCGTGCGCTCAAGTCCCAGCCAGTCTCATTCTAGACGGCCTGCTCGCCCGGGAGGCTCTTGGTTCGACGGGTTTCGGGGAAGGCTTTGCCCTACCGCACGCGTTTATTCCGGGTTTGGTAACTCCGGCTAAAGTGCTTGTTACCCTGCGCGAACCGATCGAGTTCAATGCACCCGACGACGAGCCAGTCGATATCTTACTCGCGGTGATATGGCCCCACGGTCAACATGAGGGTTTCTTGCAATTCCTCTCCAAGCTTTGTCGTGTCTTTCGCTCAAAGAAGTTGTTGGCGGCCCTACGAGGGGTACGATCTGAAACAGAGGCCTTAAACGTGCTTTCGGCCGCCGTTTGCACAACGTCTCCAAGTGCACGAAGCTCTGTCACAGCCTCACATGGCCCGCTCCTGCGGTAGTTGGATGCCCTAAATCGCGTGATTGGCGCGTTCGGTCGTCGCTTCTTGCCGAGTCTTGGCTGGCTTGGCATGCGAAACAAGCTTGTTCTCCCTTGTCCAGCGTCGGTAGCCACCTAGGCGTTGGTATCAGGCGCAGGTTGGCAGGCATACGAACCTGCTAACGTCACGAAACCCGTTCGTGTGAGTACGGAACTGTCGCTGCGCGAGCCCAGGTACCACTCCCGGGACATTCCTCTGAAAATGAGAGTAGGATCCTTCAGTGGAGGAAAGAGATGCCAGTCGGCTTGTATGAGCCCATCGCTCTGAGCCAAGGGGTGTGAGCCATCGATGACGCCAGGACTAGAAAACTACAAGGAGCTTCTGCTTTTTCTGACGACGGCCGGCGTCATAGTGCCACTGTTTGGGCGATTGAAAGTCAGCCCGGTTTTTGGGTTTCTTGCAGCCGGCGTCCTGCTTGGTCCTTTTGGTCTTGGAGCACTCGCAGGAGATTGGCCGTGGCTCACTGCAATCTCTATCACTGACGCCGGACAGATCGCGCATCTTGCGGAATTTGGTGTGGCATTCCTGCTTTTTATGATTGCGCTCGAGCTGTCGTGGAGCCGCCTTCTGCTCATGCGCAAACTCGTCTTCGGATTGGGCGGATTGCAGGTTCTCACATCGACGGCCATCCTCGCGGCCATCGCGGGCTTGCTGGGCCAAACGCCGGCGTCAGCGGTGGTACTGGGAAGTGCGCTCGCCATGTCGTCGACGGCGATCATCATACCGTCGCTTGTCGAGCGCAGACTGCTGAACACGACGGTTGGACGGGCCAGTTTCGCCGTACTGCTCTTCCAGGATCTCGCGGTGGCGCCTCTACTGTTCATGGTGACGATTTTGGGCACACGTGAGGGGACGGGGCTCGGCGCCGGCCTGTTGTATGCCCTGGCGCCTGCCGTGGTAGCGCTTTTCGCGATGGCCGGCCTCGGTCGCCTCATTCTGCGACCTTTGTTCAAGCTGGTCGCAACGACAAAGAGTAACGAATTGTTCGTCGCTGCATGCCTGTTGGTCGTAATCGGCTCTGGTCTGATCACAGCCCTCAGTGGTCAGTCGATGGCGCTCGGCGCCTTCGTTGCTGGTCTCTTGCTCGCTGAAACCGAGTATCGTCGTCAGGTCGAGGTAACCATCCAACCGTTCCAGGGGCTTTTGCTTGGGCTCTTCTTCGTATCCGTGGGAGCGCGCCTGGATCTATCCGAGATCATTGCGAACCCCGTCGTCACCCTTGGCGTCGCCGTCGGCCTTTTTGCCACAAAAGCTCTCACCCTCTTTCCCATCGCGCGCCTATCAGGACTAACGACCCGCAATGCCGGCGAGGTCGCGCTTGTATTGGGACCTGGCGGCGAGTTCGCATTGATCCTTATCGGTGCTGCTGTGGCAGGCAATGTGGTTCCTGGTGCCGTTGCCGCCACTGCCACAGTAGCGGCAACCTTAACGATGATCGGCGTTCCCTTGCTGGTGCGCCTGCTGGACCGCGACCGGGCACCTACCGGAGCGGCCGATCCTTCGTTTGCAGGGTTAACGCCTGAGCATGACGACGGCTTGGAGCGTGTGATCGTGGTTGGATACGGACGTGTCGGGCAACTGGTCGCGGAGATGCTCACGCGACATGGGTTGAAGTTCCTGGCGGTCGACGCCGATCCAGTGCTTGTCGGCAAGGAGCGAGGGCGCGGCACTACGATCTATTACGGCGATGCTACCCGAGTCGAGTTGCTTCGACGCTGCGGAATCCAGAGTGCTCGCGCCCTTGTTGTGACCTTGGATAATGCCGAGGCAGTGGCGTCTATCGTCTCCTCTGCAAGATCCGAGCGGGCGGATCTCACTATTGTCGCCCGCGCACGGGATGCGGCGCACGCAACTGAATTATACGAACTCAAGGTGACGGATGCGGTGCCAGAGACCATCGAAGCCAGCCTCCAGCTGTCGCAGGCGGTGCTCGTTGGCATCGGCATTCCGATGGGGCCGGTAATAGCATCCATCCATGAACGGCGGGATGAGTTTCGCAGGATGCTTCAGCCAGAGGACGGTTCGAATAGGGAGCGGCATGCGATCCGGCCGCGAAAATCGAAGTGAGACGAGCTCACTCGGAAGCACGAGTGAAACGTTCGGAGGCATGCCGCCGTCGGCCACAGGTTTAGGGAATGCGCGACCCTATCGGCCGGCCAATGCCTCCTGCAGGGGCAAACTGTTTCGGCGTGACCCGTCATAGGGCAGCCGCTCATGGGACAATGCCCGAGGACCTGTCGGTCCCCGAGAGAGTGAACCATCGGCTGAAGCGCCGGTTGGCACAACGGCGTGAAAACGAAAGTTAGTCGTCGATCCGAAATCCGACTTTCATCACCACCTGATAATGCGCCACCTCCCCGTCCTTGATGTGCCCCCTGATCTGATCGACTTCGAACCACTCGAGGTTTCTCATCGTCTTTGACGCCCGCGCAATAGCAGTCTCTATCGCGTCAGTGACAGAGGTTTTCGAGCTGCCAACGAGTTCGACTTTCTTGTAGACATGGTCACTCATGCGATCCTCCGGTTCACGGTGAGAGAATGCCAGCGTGGATTCCAGGCGGCCTTGCATCGCTGCATCTGGCGCCTGGATTTTGACCACATGTAACGATCTGCAAAATGCAAATCCTTGTCAAACTTTGCACCCGCCGTCGCAGCACTTCAGATCAGGCATAAAGTCCGGGCCGATGGCTCGAATCTCACCCAAGGCACGCCAAGTTCTGAACACGCCTTGCTTCAATTCATGCGTCCGCTGGTCTTGCTTCGGCCTTTCGATTTCTCCCGCGCTGACGCCTAAGCGGCCGCTCGTGTGGTGGGGCAAGGTAGATTTCCAACAAGCGCAATCCGAAGATTAGCGCTGAATTAATGATCAAATATATGGCGGCGACCATGCAGAATACCTGGATGACGGCGAAGGTCTCGCTCATCAGATCCTTTGCTACACCGGTCAGTTCCATCACCGTGATGGTGCTGGCGAGCGACGTCGCCTTGAGCGTCACTACGATCTCGTTGCTGTAGGCGGGCAAAGCGCGTCTCACAGCTATCGGAGCGGTGACGAGAAGAAAGACCTTGAGCGGCGACAGTCCGAGCGCGCGTGCCGCCTCGATCGCGCCTTTGGGCACGGCGGCCAGACCGCCGCGCATCACCTCGGCGGTATACGCGCCCGAACAAAGGCTCATGGCGATCACCGCACAGGCGAAGGGCTCTCTCAACAGGATCCATGCTGGACTTTGGCGCAGCCATGTGAACTGGCTGAGGCCATAATAGAGGACGAAGATCTGAACCAGCAGCGGCGTGGAGCGGAACGCTAGAACATAGGCTGATGCGATAGCCCGAAGAAAACCATGACGCGAAGCACGCGCCCAAGTGGCAATACCCGCCAGGACGAAACCAAGTGGAAGGGTTGCTGCCGCCAGCGCCAGTGTGACCCAGATTGCGCCAGCCAGTTCGCTCGCAACGTGTAGTGTGGTTTCGAAGTCCATGATCAGCCCCAGCGCATTCTGTTCTCGACGGCGATGAACACACGCGAGGATACGGCGACGAGAACGAAATAGATGACAGCCGCAGCCCCGTAAAAGACGAAGGGTTGTCCGGTCGTGCGCCCCGCGAGGCCGACGACCCGCATGAGTTCGGCCACGGAGATCACGGAAAGCAGTGTCGTTTCCTTGATAGCCATGATCCAGACATTGCCCAGGCCCGGCAGAGCCTGCCGGAACATTTGCGGCATGATGACCAAACAAAGTCCCAGAAACGGACGAAGGCCGAGCGCGGCGAAAGCCTCGAACTGCCCGGCAGGAATTGTGCCGTGCGCGCCGCGGAACACTTCGGAACTATAGGATGCCGAGACGAGGGTGACGGCCATTACGCCAACCGTAAACGCATCTATCTCGATGTAGCCGGTGTAGCCGAAGCCGCGCGCGACCCACATCAGTGCTCCATTGGTTCCGAAAAAGAGAAGAAAAATGACGAGCAAGGGGGGCACCCCGCGCACCACCGTCGTGTAGAGATTGGCTGCGCTCGCGATCCATCGATTGTTTCCGAGCTTTGCCAGAGCAATCGCAAACCCAAGGGCGACACCGAGAACGTAGCCGAGGCTCGCGCAGGCTATGGTGACGCCGAGCCCGAATAGGAGCGGCCTGGACCAGCCCTGATCGCCCCAGGCCAGCATTTGAAGAATGGACGCGTCCGCAGCCATCAAAAATCATTCCCCGCAGATCTTCGGGTCGGCTTTTGTCGAGATGTCGAAGCCAAACCATTGCTGCGAGATCCGCGTGACTTCGCCGTCTTTCTTCAGTTGGCAAAGGGCCACGTCCCAAGCTTTTCGAAGCTCCTCGGTCTCCTTGCGCATCAGTCCGCCGACACCGACGCCGAGATAGTCGAACTGCTCGAAATCAAGATTGGGCGACAGGATCTCGACCGTTTCGCCTTGCGACGAACCCGTGAGTGCTATCCATGGCGAACGCCCCGCAAGCGCGGCGTCTATCCTTCCAGCCAATAGGTCGAGATTGAGGCTGTCCTGATTGTCGTAGAGGCGGACATCAACGTCGCCCTTCAGTTCATTGTCGATGAATTTTTGACTTTGCGTGCCGGATTGAACGCCGATCGTCTTGCCGATGAGCGCCTTCTTCAGTTCAGACCAGGAGCTTTTTCCGTTGAGGTCAGAACTTTTGGCGGCGGCAAAATTGATCGGCAGGTTGCCGTAGCTTTGCGTGAAGGCAAGGCGTTTCTGCCTCTCAGGGGTGATCGATATCCCACCGACGAGGATGTCATATTTGCCCTGCTCAAGAGCGGGGATCTGCCCTTCCCAGGGTTGGGCGGTGAAGCGGCAATTGCGCTGCATTCGCTCACACACGAGCTTCGCCAGCTCGATATCGAAGCCCGTCAGCTCTCCCGCTGGCGTCATCGAGGTCCAGGGCAGATAGCCGCCATCCGTTCCGATGCGCACTTCAGGCAAATCCTCAGCCGAGACCGGCGTTGCGAAAACTGCTGCAAGCGCCACGGCTGCAAGCCGTTCCGTCCATTTTCCATTCATGATTGTCCCCCTCTTTGATTTGTTGTTGGCAGGCTTACAAACGTTCGGGCCGGTCGTCTGTGCCGAGGTCCCAGAACAGACCTGCCATGATTGCAAGACCCTCGGCGACAAGTGGCCTCAGTAGATGTTCATCCGGCGCGTGCTGACAGCATCCAGAATATGAGTGCGGCACCCAGACCGTTGGAATTCCTAGAAGATCTGCGAAGCAGTCGTTTGGTAGTGAGCCTCCGGCATTCGGCAAAATTGTCGGTTCCACGCCCGTCGTCCTTTGAACGGACGCGGCTGCCCAGCGCATCAGAGGATGCTCGGGATCCAGGCGTGTGGCGCCCCATTCCAGTTCCGTAGCCTTTGGAACGACGGCGACATTGCCGAAGCCGTTTTCATCAAGATAGGCGCGAATTGTCTGCATGAAGCCGGTGGGGTCGGTGTCAACCGTGTAGCGAATCTGCATTCGCGCAGATGCGCGGGGAGGTATGGCATTGATCGGTTGAGCCGGTGTGCCTGCTGTCATCGCCAGTACCTCAAGGGCCGTCCAGCCGAAGACGCGCTGCGATGGTGTCAGCCCGGGCTCGCCCCACCAGCCATCGAGTTCCGGACCGCCACTTTCGGCCTGAAGCTCAATCCGGCCGAGTGCGGCCATGACGCCTGGAGGAACGTCAACAGGCAGAATTCCTCGAACATTGATCTGACCTGTCGCCGACACCAGGCTGGAGATGGCGTTGGCGAGGATCACGGCCGGGTTGGCAATCAGACCGCCCCAATTGCCGGAATGACGTGCGCCGGCCCTGAGATCGCAGATCAGATCGAAATCAACGGTTCCACGGGTGCCGCCATCAAGTGTCGCGCGGTCGCGGGCCAGGCGAGGTCCGTCCGATGCGATCAGCAAATCGGCCTTGAGCTTCGAACGATGTTCCGAGCAAATCTGGTGAAGTCCCGCCGAACCAGTCTCTTCAGAAGTTTCGATAAGCACCACGACGTTAAAGCCGAGGGATCCGCGTGTTGCCAGAACTGCTTCCAGAGCCAGCATCACAATTGTGTGCTGGCCCTTGTTGTCGGCGGTACCGCGACCGTAGAGGCGATCGCCCTCGACGCTTACGCGCCAGGGATCACGGCCATTCGACCATTTGCCTTCCATGCCAGCCACCACGTCCGCATGTCCGTAGACGAGCAGTGTCGGCAGATGCCCGGCTTCGTGGCGCCTTGCGATGAGTAGCGGGCCGCCTTGAGGGTTCGGATTGTTCAGAACGTCGCCGGTAAAGCCGAGCTTTGCGAGATCCTGTCTGAACTCGTTTACGTAGCGCAGGCATTCCGGTCGCCGTGCAGGGTTCTGGCTCTCGGTCGCGATTGCGACGCGCCGTGTCAGATCAGCCACGAAGCGGCCGTTGGCCAGATAGGCGACTGCGGTGGCTATAGATTGATCTCTAGACATAATCCTGCTCATTCATTGCGTTGACAGAACGATGTCATGCGGAAGAATATGCAAGCAAACCAAAAGTTCTCTCCGTTACCATTAGCTGGATTGAGTCTCGACATGGCCCGTCATTTACCGCCGTTGCCCGCACTGCGCGCTTTCGAAGCCGCGGCGCGCCATCTCAGCTTTGCCAGGGCGGCGGGTGAGCTTAGCGTGACCCCGGGTGCAGTTAGTCATCAAATGAAGCAGCTCGAAGAGTGGGTCGGTGGACCGCTGTTTGAACGGCGCGCCAACGGCGTGGGCTTGACTGAGAGCGGCAGGGTTTTTGCAACGCGTCTTGGTGCAATCTTCGATCAACTCACCGCCGTCGGCGCTGCGGCGCGAGCACCTGGCGGGCTCAGCACCGTCTCCGTTCGTTGCCAGTTTTCAATCGCAACAAAATGGCTTGCACCCCGCATAGGCACGTTTCGCAAGGCCCATCCCGACATCTCCGTGGCTGTCATGGCTCTGCCACACCGGTGGAGCGCCAGGGAACCGGATCCGGATCTTGCAATCTATCATGGGCGCGGAGCGATTCCGGGCGTCCGGCAGGACACACTGATTAATGGCAGCCTGATCGTCGTCGGTTCGCCCGAGTTGGCTGCCAACCTCCCGCCTGCGGCGACACCCGCTGACTTGCTGTTCCGGCCCCTGATCAAGGTGGACTATGCCGAACCGGGCTGGCACGACGAAGGGTGGGAAGCATGGTTTGCCGCAACCGGGTTTGGGCATCTCGAACTGCGGTCAACCCTGTCGTTCAACCTGGTGCACCTTGCGATCGATGCCTGTCTATCAGGCGCCGGCTTCGCTCTGGTCCCAGACTTCCTCGTCGAAAAGGAGCTTTACGCCGGGCGGCTGGTTGATGCCTTCGGGATATCGCTGCCGATTAGGCAGCCCTATGTCATCATGACACCTGACGCAAGTCTTGCGCGGCCAGAGGTTGCGGTCTTAAGGAGCTGGCTCTTGGACCAAGGTATTGCGACGGCGAAACTGGGGTAACTGTCCCGCATGTGCTTTCAGTCGGAGTCCTCGCCGGCCGTGCTTGACCCCGCGCGCACGCGTTGTTGCGAGGGCGTCCAAGCTTTGGGCTAAAGAGATCGCATCATGCATCCCCTGGAACGTTCGAACCGACCGCCGGCTGCGCTGGGTTTTGGGGAGCCTTTCCGGAGCGGTCAGCAGCGGCTTTCCGGCCCCCACACCGCCCGCGCTCCTCTGCCGATCCTGCCTGGGCTCTTCCCCGGATCAGGTCGCGTTCACACTGTGCCTCCGCACCGAACAAGTGCAGGACGCCAGCCTGGCGGGATTTGTCTTGTCGATGCTTTCGGTGATGAGGGCTTCTTGTTCCTTCGCCCATGACGATCAAACGCTCCCACATACATTGATGCTAATCATTTCTGGTGGCGGCGGCGTGAGAAGCCTGATCTCGGACTCGCCCTGGCTAGCACTGACGTCTGCCATTTTGGTTCTTCGTTGCCGTCCTTCGCCCGAGTTGGCGTCTATCCCTGTCGTTCGAAAGGTGGGATTCTCGATCGCAGGAGCAAGCTGGCGCTGTTCACAAGGAGATGCATCATGGGCACGGATGAGATCGACCTGGGTCAGGACTCGGAACTCAGAGACGATGCCGATATCGAGGTGGACGTTGGTTCGCCGTCCGCTGCCGTCGTCGAGCTCGACGCCGAGGTCGACCAGAATGGCGAAATTGACCAGGAGACAGACATCGGCAGCGACCTAGAGGAGTTGGGCATCCGGGACATTGACGTGTCTGCTGATCAACGGCCCGAGGTCGATCAGCGGATCGAAGTGGATGTCGAAGTAAGCGAGGACGACGGTATTGTCGTCGTCGAAATCGATATGGACGTGGAAGACGATGTCGAGATCGAGAGCGATGTCGATGCTGACATCGACGCCGACGACGAAGATAGTCTTGACGTCGAACTCGATCAGGACACTGAAAACGACGGAAACATCGATATCGACGTGGAGGTCCGTGATGACCTCGACGCCGAAGTCGACGTGGACGTCGCCTCTCTACTGGAGGCCGTGGCAAGGGGGGCGTACGAGCAGGATGATGACGGCGATATCGCTGTCGCCCTGTATGAAGAAGCCGCCGCCGACGGCGATATCGGCGTGGACGTCGAAGTAAACGACGCGTGAGACTGCCTCGCCGGATGAGGTCCGGCAGATACACGATCTGGTCCAGTTGCGGACCCGGAAATAAGACGCAACAGCTTCATCGAAGAACAGAGACGGTGTCTTGCGAGCGCTCCAGGAAGGCGTTCCTGTTGCCGAAACATGCCAAAAGCAGGGCGTGAGGAAGGCCAGATTTGGCAGCATCGGAGTTAGCGGCGGCCATCGTGTTCAGGCGCAGCAGAATGCGAACGCCCGCCTTAGGAAGCTCCCGGCAGAGATGGTGCTCGTCAATGCATCTCTGGAGGGCATTCCTAGAAGAGATAGCAGCACCCTTTAATAATGAGGCTCATCTAGGTTGGTTTGGTTGCATGTTTTGCACCAGACAAATGAACGAACGAATTAACCTATCAGATATGTTCGGTCCAAATTAAGAAGAATATCCCTCCCGCAACTATCCCTTTAGTCAATCCGAATTGGCAACTGTTTTCCGGCGTCGGAAACAGTGATGCTTTATTGCAATCGATCGCTGGACGAAGAATCCGTGAGGATAGTTGATCGTCATGATCGATAATCCAAACAGCCATCGATGCGTTGAGAAAGCAACCGGAGGAGTGCACGAAATGCCCGACGTTAAAGACAATGATTTCGACATAGACATCGATGCCGACATCGATCAGGACCTCGATCAGGATCAGGATCAAGATGTAGACACCGATACCGACCAGGACTCCGATGTCGATATCGACAACAACAATGACAACGACACTGATCAGGACGCTGACACCGACAATGACGCCGACGCCGATGCCGACGCCGACGATCGTAGCGACGCGGATGCCGACGCAGATGCCGACGGCGACGCCCGGAATGACAACGACACCGATCAGGACAATGACAACGACGTGACCGTCGATCAGGATCAGGATGTCGACGTAGATGTCGACCAAGATCAGTACGCCGAGCAGCACGCGGACATCGATATCGACTTCGATTTCGATGTGGCCTGAACGATCTCCCCGAAAGTAGGCGCCCGGATAAGTCCGAGCGCCGCCCTTGCCAATCGCGGCGGAAGGTTGGTCCGCCGCGGCTCGCTCGCGAGGCTGTCGCCCCATGGCTTTTTCCCGAATTATGTCCCGCGTAGGAACGGAAGTAGAGCGAGCATGGCGCCGCCTTTGCCTCGCGGTCGCGGTGGGACGTCGGTCCACCGTGGCTTGCGCGCGAAGCTGTCTCCTCATGCTCTCCCGAATTAGCTCGCGCACGGGAACGGAAATCCAGCAGGTATTGCGCCGTATTTCCCTCTTGATCGCAGCGGGACGCCGATCCGCCGCGGCTGGCTGGCGAAGCTGTCTCCTCATGCTCTCCCGAATGAGCTCCCGTACAGGAACGGAAATCGAGCGAACATGGCGCCGTATTTCCCTCTTGATCGCCGCGGGACGCCGGTCCGCCGCGGCTTGCGCGCGAAGCTGTCTCCTCATGCTCTCCCGATTGAGGTCTCGCGCGGGAACGGAAATAGAGCGAGCATGGCGCCGTATTTCCCTCGTGATCGCGGCGGGACGCCGGTCCGCCGTGGCCGGCTGGCGAGGCTGTCTCCTCATGCTCTCCCGACTGAGGTCTCGCGCGGGAACGCAAATCGAGCAGGCATTGCGCCGCCTTTATCTTCTAATCGCAGTGGGACGTTCGTCCGCCGCGGCGCGTTCGCGCGGTAGTCGCCCCATGGCCGCCTCCCGAACCAACTCCCGCGCAGGAACGGAAGTCGAGCAGGCATTCATGCTGTGCCGGGCGTCTCTCCTCGTGGTCTTCGTGCTCAGTTTCTTCGTAAACCTCTTGGCCCTGACGGTCCCGCTCTATCTTCTGCATGTCTACGACCATGTCCTTGCGAGCCGCAGCATCGACACGCTTGTGATGCTGACCTTGATCGTGGTCGCGGCGCTGGCCGTCCATGCCACGCTCGAAGCCTTGCGGCGGGCTATGCTTGCCCGCATCGGTGTCTGGCTCGACGATCGCCTTCAAGCTTCTGTTCTGATTTCAGCAGTCCAGTCGGCCCTGCGCAGCGATGCGGCGGCGGCCGCGCAGGCCTGGCGTGATCTCAGCGGCCTTCGCTCCTTCTTCGGCGGTAGCGCCTGCACGGCACTGTTCGACCTCCCCTGGACGCCGATATTCATTCTCGCGATGATCCTCGTGCATCCGCTGCTCGGCGCGATAAGCCTTTTGGCGTCGGTCGTCCTGTTTGGGTTAGCTATGCTCAACGAGATCGTGACCCGCAGGCCTTTTGCTCGCGCCAGCGCGGCTTGGGTCGCAAGCCAGCACCGGTTTGAATCGCTCCTGCGCAACGTCGAGGCCATCAGCGCGATGGGCATGCTGCCGGGTGTGGCTCGCCTGGTGAACGATGACCAGGTGGTTGCCAAGGAGGCTCAACTCTCCGCCGCCGCGCGAGCGTCCGCGATCCAGGCGCTCGCGCGGTTCATCCGTCTTCTCGCTCAGGTGATCGTCATGGCTTGCGCGGCCTGGCTCGTGATCCTGCACGACATCAGCCCGGCGGCGATCTTCGCCGCCACCATCCTGCTCGGGCGCTCCCTCGGCCCGGTGGAGAGCGCAATCGGCACGTGGAGGGCAGTCAGCGGTGCGCGCCTGGGCTATGGCCGCCTCCGCAAGATCATGGCGGCGGCGCCTCAACCTCGAAAAGCCATGAAACTGCCGCGCCCAAATGGCCAGCTCTCCGTGGAACAGGTAACGTTCATGCCGCCCGGCGCCGACACGGCGACCCTCCGCCGACTGTCCTTCGTCATCAACCCAGGGGAAGTCCTCGGCGTGATAGGGCCGTCGGGGGCCGGCAAGTCGACGCTCGGTCGTCTCATCGCCGGCACCATCGCCCCGACAGCGGGCCATGTGCGCCTCGACGCCGCCGACATCGGAATATGGCTTGCCTCCGGTGGCCACCGGCACTTCGGTTACCTTCCACAGGACATCGAACTCTTCGGCGGAACGGTTCGGGACAACATCGCCCGTCTGCAGGAGGCTGAACCGGATGATGTGATCGGCGCGGCCGCCATGGTCGGGCTGCATGAAATGATCATGCGGCTACCCATGGGATACGAGACCGACATCGGCGAGGGAGGCGTGCGGCTCTCCGGCGGACAGCGGCAACGGCTGGGGTTGGCGCGGGCCCTGTTCGGCCATCCGCGTCTCATCGTCCTGGACGAGCCGAATGCCAGTCTCGACACCGAAGGTGAAGCGGCCTTGCGGCAAGCGATCCAGGAGATGCGCCATCGGGGTGCGACGATCGTCATCATCGCCCAGCGCCTCGGCATCCTGAACATGGCCGACAAGATACTCGTGCTCGACAACGGCGCAATGGATGCGTTCGGGAGCCGCAAGGACGTCGCCGGCAAGATCAGGGCCGGGCGCACCAGCCTTCCTGTCAAACCCCAGCAGATCGTCGTTGCTGACCGGGGTCAAGACCGGCCGGGCGGCCGTGGGGCCTCGAAACCGTCCCCGGTCTGGACGCAGGAGGGCTTCATAGCCGGGGAAAGATCCGGGAGGACGGTGCCGTGAGAGGGTCAAGACGCGTTGCCATGTCGGATCTTGCGACTCTTCCAACGCCGTCGGGCACGCCGTTCCAATCCCTGCGCCTGCTCGCGGCGGGAGCGTTCGGGCTCGTTGGTGTGTTCGTGATCGGTTTCGGCACCTGGGCAAGCATCGCTCCGCTCGAAAGCGCCGCTATTGCCGCCGGCGCCATCGAGGCAGAATCGAGCCGTAAGACCCTTCAGCATCTGGAGGGCGGAATTATCAGGCAGATCCTTGTGCACGACGGCGACGAAGTTGCGGCGGGACAACCCCTTCTCCGGCTGGACGATACCAGGGCCCGCGCGACCGCCCAGGTGCTTCAGGCGCAGCTTCGAGACGCCCAAGCCATGGAGGCGCGCCTGCTATCCGAGCGTAACAAAGACGAGAGGATCGAGTTTCCAGGGGCACTCCTCAGGTCGGCCGCGCGGGGCGACCCTGTCTTGGCGGAGATTCTCGCGGGACAGGTGAAGATCTTCGATACACGCCGCGAGCTTCAAGCATTGCGAATCGAGGTCATTCAACAGCGCAAAGCGCAGACACAACAGGAAATCGCCGCGCTCCGTTTTCAGGTGAATGCAGCAACCAAACGGGCGGCGATCATCCGGAAGGAGCTGGCGACCGTTGTTCCGATGGTTGCCAAGGGGCTGCAGACGCGCGTTCGCCTCCTGCAGCTCGAGCGCGAGCAGGCGGAGATCGACGGACGGCTCGGTGACGCGCTTGCTCAAGTTTCGCGTGCCGAGCAAGCAATCGGCGAATCGCAGGCGATGATCCTCAAGCTCGAAAGCGACCAGCAAACCGAGATCGCCCAAAGTCTGCGCGACACCCAGTCACGGATCTTTGAACTCCTGGAGCGCATTCAGGCTGCGAGCGACGTCCTCGCACGCACGGTGGTTCGTGCGCCCCAGGCCGGTACAATCACAGATTTGAGAATCCACACGCTCGGAGGAGTGGTGACGGCCGGCGAGCCCTTAATGGATCTCGTTCCACGCCAGGATCGGCTGATCGTGCGGGCTCAGGTCAAGCCAGAAGACATCGACCTGGTTCGTCCCGGCCTCGAGGCCCGCGTGCGTCTTCTGGCGTACAAGCATCGCCGGGTTCCGCCGGTCGAAGGTGTCCTCACCTATATCTCCGCCGACCGCCTGGTCGATAGGCAGACGGAACGAGCCTACTACGTTGCCCGTGTCCGGATCGATGACGCGTCCCTGCGCGCGTTGCCGGACGTAGAGATCATGGCTGGCATGCCGGCTGAGGTGCTGATCAAGACCGGGCAGTTCACCGTGGCCCACTACGTCTTGCGCCCTCTTCTGGAGAGCTTCAACCGCGCATTCCGAGAGGACTGAGCAACGCATAGAGGGCCTGAGGGGGACGTTTCATGGGGGCGGATTTGCATCTGAAAACCGAGGGGCCGGATATCCTTGCAGATGGGGGTACGCGTGACCTGCTGCTGCCCATCGAAGACAATGCGGAAGAAATGCTCGGGCAAGCGTTCGCCCCCACCGGCGGCGCGGATCCGGCGAGCGGGGCGGCTTTTCCAGGCACCCCTTCGGGGGCGCCTGTCGATGCCGATCTGCAGCCTGCTCAGGATTCCTTTGCGGAAATGGAGATGATTTCGGTCAAGGGACCGGTGACACCGAGCGACACGGTCGGTGCTCCGGAAGTGCCCGTGGGTGAGGCGAACATTCTTCCTTCCCTTAGCCTTCCGATTGCCCCAACGTCCTTGGAACCGAAGTCCACTCGTGGAGGAGAAAGCGACGGGCACGGCGAAGGCGGTTCGATGGCACAACCCGGGAGGGGCGGCGATGCGCGCCAAACAGAGAGCCACGCCGACCCACCGGATGCCGATAATGCCAACCCACCGGATGCCGAAAACGATGTCGATCATGGGCATGAGGTCAGCGTGCTGCAGACCGCCATTGCGGAACAGGACGCGCGGATCATCGTCAACGGCTATCCGGGTGAGGTGGTTGCACGGCTGCATATCGAGCAGGACCTCGTGCTGGACCAAGACGTGGACATAGCCCTGACGACCGACGGCGGCGGGCACTTTGCCATTCTGGTCGATCAGGACATGTACATCGGCCAGGAGATCGAAATTGATCTCGATATCTTCGATGCGGATGGGGTCCTCTACATCGATCTTTTCCTGCGCGACTCGATCGAGATCGAGCAGGATACCTCAATAGACGTGCAACTCGGCAACGGGCCGCCTGGTGGCTCCGTCGAGGTGGATCAGGACATCGAGCTGGAACAAGATGTCGACATCGATGTCGACATCGAGGACGAACTGGAAGAGCGCTACGTCGTCAAAGTGGAAATCGGCGTTGCTCAGGAAGTCGCCGTCGCTCAGCAAGCCAGCGTCGGGATCGCATTTTCAAATGACGAAATTGACGTGGCCGTTGACGCTGTGCAGGCTGCGGCCGTCGATCAGCAAACTATCGCGCTAGTGGATTTCGCCGTCGCATAATATTAGAGCTCGGAGTAGCCTGCCGTCGCAGGCACGCCTTTCCACGATTGATGTTGTTTACCATAAGAATTTCCGAATATAACGAAATACTAGGATAGCCTTGGTGTTTTTATTTGGTATAGTACATCCGGGACAGGGTTTGGCAGCGGGCGTGTTTGAGTAACGACTGGAGAGGGGGTAGACATGCCTCTTTCGACAGCAGACCAGCAGTATGGATTCAATGGTGAGCGTTCATCCATTGTTATCGTTGACCGCTTTTTACTATTGCGAAGTTGCCTTTCTCGTGTCCTTCGACACGAATTCCAAGGTTTCGGCGTCCTGGACATAGCTACAACGCACGAGTTGGAGTACATAATTGGGCCGATCGGTCTGGTTGTTCTCAATATAGAGGGCGACGGCCTGACGGTAGATCTTGTGCGGGAAAAGCTGGCCTCTCTTCGGCGATCGCTGGCCGACGTCCCGGTCGTCCTAATTACCCAATGGGATGCATCGACGATATCGGATTCAATGGTTTCCGAGGTCGCCCGATCTGGAGTGAGGGGTTACATTACGGGCAATGCGCCTATTGAACTCGTCCTGTCGTGCCTTCGGCTTGTCATGGGCGGCGGTGTCCACTTTCCGCAATCGACGACTGGAGGCGGGGAAGGCTGTATGACCAATGTCTCCGTCTTGCCTGACAATAGCGGCGCACTGCAATTGCCGGTCGGCGACGAGGCCGGTGAGACGGCCTCCTGTAGCGACCGATCACGTGTTGCATTTACGGAACGCGAGCGACAGGTGCTGGCAAGCTTGCAGCGCGGCCTACCGAACAAAGTCATCGCCAAAAAGCTGAATTTGTCGGAGAACACAATAAAGGTTCACATCTCGAACATCATGCGCAAGTTAAATGCGACAAACCGCACTGAAGTCGCCCTCGCCGCGCAAGGCAACATGATGGATGACTTTCGCTCCGCACTCTCGGAGCATCACCCCGTCATGAGTCTCGTCCGGCCCCCGATGAATTGAGGCATTTTTGACCCCAAGTTTTATCTCGTCTTGAGTTCGCTCCTGCGGTCGTCTTGATGTGCTGACATGTCGTCGCCCGATCCCGGTCTTGCCCGGAAATCCGCTGGCAGCCTCGTCGGTTTCGCATTGGTCTGCCGTGCACTTGTCGCGCGGCTCGAAAGAGAAATGGTGGCCGGCTCCGACTGTCTCTGGACAGCCTTTCGAAGCGGGCGGAAAGAACAGAGGTGCTTGTGGGGCGGCTTCGCAAGCAATCGTCACGGTGGGGTGGGTTCGGCCTGTAACTGCTAGGCACGACAAGCCCGTCGCCGTCGTTGACATCGCTGATGGTATCCGGGAGCCAAGTGGCTGGTCGTGAGCGATGCATAGACTGGAGTGCTGCTTTAGCGCAGTTCGATTCCCATCGAGGCGTGCAATCTGGTCTTCGAACGTTACCGATGTGGCCGCTCGACAACGGCAGTGCGGCGGTCGGTTGCAACTTTCCGTGACCATCTTCCAATGGGCGCCGCGCTATGCAAGCATAAGCGCATGTTCGTAGTGGTCGCGCTCAGGCGCTTTTTTTACGTGTTGGCATTGCTCGGGATCGTGCTTGGTCCCGTGAGCGTCGGCACGGCTGCGAGCGCCATGGCTCTTTCGCCCGACATGCAGATGGACGAGATGACGGGCATGGACGACATGTCCTGCTGTCCGGAACAGCAGCCCGCTCAGAAGAATGACTGCGGAAAGACGTGCCCTCTCGCACTTGTCTGCTCTTCCATCATTCTGGCGCACGGCAGCAAGGCCAGTAGCTGGCGCATCGATCTGTCGGCACGCGAACTGTCGCATCCGGTCCTCCAGGAAAACCGCCTGCCGTCTGCCCTCGTCGAACCACCGGCGCGACCTCCCAAAGCCTGATCTCACCTTTCGATCCACCGGATTCGCTCTGCCTGCACGGCGGAGGTTTCCGACTATCGTATTTTTCAGGGATGCGGCCGAAGCGCCCGTCCCAGGTGAGATTTCAATATGACTGCAACGCTATTTTCCGCGAAGGCAATCTTCGCGTCTCTGGCAATCGCGCTGGCATCGACTGCCACTTCCTACGCCGCCGCGACGGACTACGAGTTCAAGCTCGTCGAGTCCGAAGTGGCCAACGGACCGGAAGCGACTGTCGCCGTCCGCCTGGTAGACAAGAGAACCGACAAACCCGTCTCCGATGCCGTGATCTTTACGACCCGGATGGACATGGCACCGGAAGGCATGGAGGCGATGACCACTCCTGTCGAGGCGATGCCATCAACGGAACCCGGGGTCTATCGCTTCAAGACAAACCTCAGCATGGAGGGCGGCTGGCGCTTCAAGCTCGCGGCTAAGGTGCAAGGCGAGACCGAAACCGTCCAGGGCGAACTGGTTTTGCAGGCCACGCCGTGAAGCCCGTGAAATTCCTGCTCCTCGTTAGCTCCCTCGCCGTCGCCGGCGGGGGAGGCTACGTGGCGGGCACGCGCGGCCTCGCCACCGATTTCAGCAAACTCTTCTCCGAGCAGGCGCTCGGGGAAACCGTTCAGCCCGCTGTCATGCCGACGGGCAAGATCGTCTACTATCGCCACCCGGACGGTTCGCCGGAATACTCGGCCATGCCGCGGGAGACCGCGGACGGTCGGGCTTTCGTCGCGGTGCGCGAGAGCGAGGACGTCTCCTTCGATACCGGGAAGAAGGCCGCCCCCAAGAAGGCCGAAGCCGCGTCGGCAGCCACCGAGCGCAAGGTGCTCTACTACCGCAATCCAATGGGCCTTCCCGACACCTCCAAGGTGCCGAAGAAGGACTCGATGGGAATGGACTACCTTCCTGTCTACGACGGAGAGGACGCGGATAGCTCCGCCGTGACGGTGTCGCTCGGCAAGCTCCAGCGGACCGGGGTGAAGACGGCGACGGCGGAGAATGCCGTCGTCAGCCGCCAGGTGCGGGTGCCCGGTACTGTCACGTTCGACGAGCGCCTGGTGCGGATCGTTTCGATGCGGGTGAATGCCTTCGTCGAAGGCGTCGCCGATGTGACGACCGGCGACCGGGTGACGAAGGGAGACGCGCTCTTCCACTTCTTCTCCAAGGACATCGCAAGGGCCGGCGCCGAATATGCCACGGAACTGCGCGGCGGCGGCAAGCCGGACCTCGATATCGGCGGCGCGCTGCAACTGCGCAATCTCGGCGTGCCGGGAGAGGCCGTCAGAGCCATCGCCCAAAACCGGACGGTGCCCAGAAGCATCGCCTATCTCTCCCCGAGCGATGGCGTCGTGCTCGAACGCAACGCGACCACGGGCATGATGGCCGAGGCCGGCGACGTCCTGTTCCGAATTGCCGACATGTCGAGGGTGTGGGTGATCGCCGACGTGCCAGAATTTGATGCCGCGACCATACGCAAGGGTGCGCAAGCGACAGTGAGGGTGCGGAACCTGCCCGGCAAGACGTTCCAAGGCACGGTCGACCTGATCTATCCCGAGCTTCAGATGCAGACGCGCACGGCCAAGGTGCGGATTGAGCTCTCCAACGTGGAGGGACTGCTGCTCGCCAACATGTACGCCGAAGTCGAGATCGCCTCCGGTGACACCGCGCCGGTCGTCGCCGTACCCAACAGCGCCGTCATCGACACGGGCGACCGACAGGTCGTGTTCGTCGACAAGGGCGAAGGGCGCTTCGAACCGCGCGACGTCACGCTCGGAGCGCGCGGCGACGAGCGGACGGAGATCAGGATGGGGATCGAAGCCGGAGAGAAGATCGTGGTCTCCGCGAACTTCCTGCTCGACGCCGAGAGCAACCTCAATGCGGCGCTGAACGCGCTCACTGCGGACGAGGTGAAGCCATGATCTCGAACGTCATTGCCTGGTCCGCCCGCAATCTGGTGCTGATCATCGTTGCAGCCGCGCTCTCAATCGCCGCGGGCATGTACTCCCTGCGCTCGCTGCCGCTCGACGCCATTCCCGACCTCTCGGACGTGCAGGTCATCGTCTTCACCGACTATCCCGGTCAGGCACCGCAGGTGGTCGAGGACCAGGTTACCTATCCGCTGACGACGTCGATGCTGACGGTACCGCGGTCGAAGGTCGTGCGCGGCTTCTCCTTCTTCGGCATCTCCTTCGTCTACGTCATCTTCGAGGACGGGACCGATCCCTATTGGGCGCGAAGCCGCGTGCTCGAATACCTCAACGCCGCCGCAAGCCGCCTTCCCGAGGGCGTCTCGCCGAGCCTCGGGCCGGACGCGACGGGTGTCGGCTGGGTCTACCA
The DNA here is from genome assembly GCF_002007205.1 of Ensifer adhaerens. Lineage (GTDB taxonomy): Bacteria > Pseudomonadota > Alphaproteobacteria > Rhizobiales > Rhizobiaceae > Ensifer > Ensifer adhaerens_D. Next base: position 1,121,607 of record NZ_LAZS01000012.1, on the reverse strand, counting down.
GTACGCCCTTGTCGCCAAGGAGTTGTCGCTCGCCGAACTGCGCTCGCTGCAGGACTGGGTCGTGCGCTTCGCCGCCTCGAAGTCGGAGGGCGTGGCCGAGGTCGCGAGCGTCGGCGGCTTCGTCAAGCAATACTCCGTCGTCGTCGATCCGGCGCGCCTGCGCGCCCAGAACGTGACGCTGAAACAGATCGCCGACGCGGTGCGGGCCAGCAATCGCGACGTCGGCGGCCGCACCGTCGAAATCTCCGAATTCGAATTCATGGTCCGCGGCCGCGGCTATCTGCAAGGCATCAAGGACATCGAGAACATCGTGCTGATGACCGAAGGCGGCGTGCCGCTGCGCCTAGGCGACGTCGCGCGGGTGGAGACGGTTCCCGACGAGCGGCGCGGCATCACCGAACTCAACGGCGAAGGAGAGGTCGCAAGCGGCATCGTCCTGCAGCGCGTGGGCGAGAACGCCCTCAACGTCATCGACAGTGCAAAGAAGAGCCTGGCGGCGATCAAGGACAGTCTGCCGGCGGGCACCGAGATCGTGCCCGTCTATGACCGTTCCGAGCTGATCAAGGCGGCGATCGAGACGCTCAAGGGAACTCTGGTCGAGGAATCGATCATTGTCGCGCTGGTGACGATCGCCTTTCTGCTGCATGTGAGGAGCGCGCTCGTTGCCATCATCATGCTGCCGATCGGCATCCTGATCTCGTTCATCGCGATGCGGACGCTCGGCATCGGGGCCAACATCATGAGCCTCGGCGGCATCGCGATCGCCATCGGTGCGATGATCGACGCGGCGATCGTGATGATCGAGAACGCCCACAAGCACCTGGAGCGCGCGCCGCCCGACAAACCCCGAACCGAAGTCCTGATCGAAGCTGCAAGCGAGGTCGGCCCGGCGCTCTTCTTCAGCCTGCTGATCATCACCGTGTCGTTCCTGCCGATCTTCACGCTGGAGTCGCAGGAGGGGCGGCTGTTCGGACCGCTCGCCTTCACCAAGACTTTCGCGATGGCGGCAGCCGCACTGTTATCGGTGACGCTCGTTCCGGCACTGATGGTCCTGTTCGTGCGCGGCCGGATCGTGCCTGAGCACAAGAACCCGCTCAACCGTTTCCTGATCTGGACCTACCGCCCGATCATTGCCGGGGTGCTGCAGGCGAAGACGATCACGATCCTGCTCGCAGTCGCGGCGCTCGCCGCAACGGTGTGGCCGGCGCGTCAGATCGGCAGCGAGTTCATGCCCACCCTCAACGAAGGCACGCTGATGTACATGCCGACGACCTTGCCCGGCCTGTCGGTGACCAAGGCGGCCGAACTGATGCAGACGCAGGACCGCATCATCAAGTCCTTCCCGGAGGTCGAGACGGTCTTCGGCAAGGCGGGAAGAGCGCTGACTGCCACCGATCCCGCGCCGACGGAGATGTTCGAGACGATCATCACCCTGAAGCGGAAGTCCGAGTGGCGGCCAGGCGTGACCATCGACAGCCTCAAGCAGGAGATGGACGCAGCACTGCAGTTCCCCGGTGTTTCCAACGCCTGGACCATGCCGATCCGCGCCCGCATCGACATGCTGTCGACCGGCATCCGCACGCCCGTCGGCGTCAAGGTCTACGGAACCGATCTCAAGGAGATGGAGCGGCTGGCGCGCGACATCGAGACGGTGCTGAAGGCGATCCCCGGCACGTCGAGCGCCTATGCCGAGCGCGTCATCGGCGGATACTTCCTCGACATCGTGCCGGATCGAACCGCACTCGGCCGCTACGGCCTCAGCATCGGTGACGTGCAGGATGTCATCGCCACCGCGCTTGGGTCCGAGGTGGTCACCTTGACCGTTGAGGGAAGGGAGCGCTACGGCGTCGCCGTCCGTTATCCGCGGGCCTTCAGAAGCGATCCGCAGTCGATCGCGCGCGACATCGAGGTCGCACTTCCCGGCGGCGGAACGGTGCCCCTCGGTGCTGTCGCCGACGTTAGGCTCGAGCGCGGTGCGACGACGATCCGGACCGAGAACGGCCAGCTTGCGGTCTACATCTTCGTCGACATCGCTGACCGGGACCTCGGCGGCTACGTCGCCGAAACTCAAGCAGCCGTCGCGAAGAGCGTGTCGCTTCCATCAGGCTACTCGGTGGCCTGGAGTGGGCAGTACGAGTATCTGGAACGGGCAAAAGCGCGCCTCGCGATTGTCGTGCCGCTAACGCTCGCGCTGATCTTCCTGCTGCTCTACCTGAACTTCAAGGCGCTGACCGAAACGCTCATCGTCATGCTGTCGCTGCCCTTCGCGCTGGTCGGCGGCATCTGGCTGATGTGGTGGCTGGGCTTCAACGCCTCGGTGGCCGTGGTCGTCGGCTTCATCGCGCTTGCCGGCGTGGCGGCAGAGACGGGTGTGATCATGCTGATCTATCTGGACCAGGCGCTTCGCGAACGCCGTGAGGAATGCGATCACGAACAGCGCCCCTTCACGCGGGACGACCTGCATCACGCGATCATGGTCGGCGCAGTGGAACGGGTGCGGCCGAAGATGATGACGGTGGTGGCGATCATCGCGGGGCTGGTGCCGATCCTCTGGAGCACCGGGGCCGGATCGGAAATCATGCAGCGCATCGCCGTGCCGATGATCGGCGGCATGATCTCGTCGACGGTGCTGACGCTGGCGGTGATCCCGGCGATCTACGGACTGGTAAAGGGCTGGCGGCTGCCAGCCCGCGCCGACGACCGACCAATGGTCGAAACCACCGAGATGAGGCTCAACGAAGCGGCCGAATGAAGGATAGCAACCCACGCCAAGGTCTGGACCCGCATCGCGTCACGCAGTGTTGACGCGGCTGGTCTCTTCCCGAACGTTCGGCGCGATTTTCGTCGTCATGAAGCGCTGTTCTGTCCGACAGCTTGGCCTCTTTCTCCTCGCGGTTTTCGTCGCCGCGGGGATGGGGCTGTCGGTTGCCCGGGCGAGCAGGATGCGAAGATGGCGACCATGGCGGATATGACGATGTCCGACCACGGTGACTGCCAGGATTGTCCCGACCAGGCAGGCGGGATGAAGGCGATGGCCCGCGGCAAGCTCTGCGCAGCCCCTGTTGCCGCGACGCTGCCCGCGGCGGCGCACGTCCCGGCCGGAGATAATCCTGCTCCGGCTGCCTACGAACTTGTTGGTTGAGAATTCTGCTAACGTCCGCCCCACTTTTGCCCAATGGAGCCGCAACGATCTTGGCTTCCATGTTTGGAGATGCAGCGCATGCCGACCCGGCGACATTTCCTTATCAGCTTCGTCGCCACGCCGATTGTGTTGCCGAGCCTAGGCCATGCCGCCGGCGCTCCGGTGGAGCTGCCGCTTACGGCTAGTTGCGGTGATGACGACGAGCTGACGCCGGCACAGACCGAAGGCCCGTATTTTACGCCGCAGAGCCCTGAAAAACAGGACTTCGCCAGCGATGCACCGGGCGGTGAAAGGCTGACGCTTGCCGGTTACGTCCTAACCAGGGACTGCCAGCCGGTAGCGAACGCGTTGATCGAGCTATGGCACGCTGATGAGAGCGGCACCTACGACAACAGCGGATACAAACTCCGCGGACACCAATTCACGGATGCAGAAGGCAGATGGTGGTTCGAGACGATCGTGCCAGGGCTTTATCCTGGTCGCACCCGGCACTACCACGTGAAAGTCCAACGGCCCGGCGGGAAAGTGCTGACGACGCAGCTCTATTTTACCGGTGAGCCGGAGAATGACCGTGACCGCATTTTCAACGCAGCCTTGTTGCTTGATGTCAGGGCGACGAGTGACGGAAGATTCGGCCGCTACGATTTCATCGTGGCGTAGCTGGCGCGTTGCGTCCACCGGGTGTTCGGCTCGTTACTCCCTGCCGCGCAGCAGCGCTGGGCACGGCTAGAGACAAAGGCAACACCAAATCACCACTGTCATTTGCCGCGCGATCAATCGGAGAGGCAACCGCCCAGAGGAGCTCGCCTCGATGCCGTCCAGCCTCCCGAGCGCACCGCGGCCATCACGCGTTCCCGCAATCGGTGCGGTGCCTACCTTGTGTCCTCGCGGTAGGTTGGAGGGCGCTTCCTCGCCAGCTTTCGGCTCGACGAACAACTGCCCGGAACAAGGGGATCCAACCGCGTCACGTGACGACATCACCGGTGTCGCCCGGTCGCTGGCGACGCCGGGCAATAGAGAGGCGGAGACCGGATGCCATGGCGCGCAGGTTTGCCACGTTGAGGCGCACCTCTCGTCGATCACACGTTTTCGTAACGTTTGATCCTGTCGGTGTCTTCGAGTGCGACGGCCCGAAAGCACCCAGCTGCTCGGCCGGGCCGTCGGTGGCACGCTAAGCAGCGCGCCGAAGCCCCACGCCGGCCGCCAGACGCCTGGCTTGCTCGAGGCACGCCGGTTGCTGGTCGGCAAAGCGTTCCGCACCTATTTCCATGATCAGCGTCGTATCCGGAAGGAACGTCAATTCGGAGAAGATGTCATCCCAGGCAATGTCGCCCCAGCCGATCGGCAGATGCAGGTCCCCGATGCCGAGCGCGGTCGCTTCCGCCGGATGATAGAAGCGGTTCATGGAATAGGGCAGGCCGAAACTGTCGTGAACATGCAGGTGGCCGGTTACCGGGGCCATGGCCCTGAGTTCGTCACGGAAATCCAGACCGCGATGCGTGGCTTCGATATAAGCATGCGAGAAATCGATGAGCGCGACGACGTTGTCGGAGCCGATCGCCCGCACCGTTTCCGCGACCTGGCTCGGCGTTTGCCGATATTGGCCGGCTTCCGTCGTGAAGATGTTCTCAAGCGCGATGCGGACCCCGAATCCTCTTGCGACTTCCGCCATCTCCGCAAGGGCGTCGCGTTCCATCCTGTCGAGATCAGCGGCGTTCTCTCCGGGGGCAAGCTGGGCGGCGCCGGAGTGATGGACGAGGATGCCCGCACCAAGCCGGTCGCAGAGTTCAAGCATGGCTCTCACGACCTTCTTCTGCAGATGGTGGTGCTGGCGATCCATGAAGTTGGAGACGATCTGGCCGTGCAGCGAAAGCTTGTTGAAGGTGTATTCCTTCGTGATCTTGGCGACGCGCTCAACACGGTCTTCGATGATGCGGCCGCCACTGACGATTTCTTCGCCATAGATCCCGATTTCACAGGCGTCGGCTCCGGTCTCGGCAATTTCGCGCAAGGAAGCGTCAAGGCTGGAAAGGTCGCCTTTGCCCGTCCGGTTGCAGAATCCCACGGCGGAAATGATGTCGTTCATTACGATGTCTCCTGATTTATGGAAATGATCAGACAGCTTGGAGTGCCGGTTGGCTGGAGAAGCTGCCAGTGCCGCGCGGTTCCAGATCGATCTCGATCCGCCGGCCGGTTTCTTTGTCGAAGAGATGCATGTGCGCGAGCGGCAGCTTCAGGGTGACGCGATCACCCGGCCGCACGCGTAAATGCTCGTCGACACTGGCGGCGAAGGGGTAGCCGTTCAGTTCCGAGTGGATGATGCGGCCGGAGCCAAGTTCCTCGATGAAGTCCACCTTGATCGAGACGCCATCAGGCGCAACGACACATTGTTCGGGGCGGATGCCGACCGTGATCTGTCGCGAGCCCAATCGCACGGCATGACCATTGTTGATCGACATTTTCGTGCCGCCGAATGCGAGGTAAGCGTTCTCAACGTCGACGGTGGCATCGAAGAGGTTCATCGCCGGCGAGCCGATGAAGGATGCGACGAAGATACTTGCAGGCCGGTGGTAGATGTCGAGCGGCTGGCCCACCTGTTCGACCACGCCCTTGTTCATCACGACCAGCTTGTCCGCCAGCGTCATTGCTTCCACTTGGTCATGCGTGACGAAGATGGACGTTGCCTGGAGGCGCTGATGCAGTTTGCGGATCTCGGCCCGCATGGTGACGCGCAGCTTGGCGTCCAGGTTCGACAGTGGTTCGTCGAAAAGAAAGACGTTCGGTTCGCGAATGATTGCGCGCGCCATGGCGACGCGTTGGCGCTGGCCGCCGGAAAGTGCTGCAGGCTTGCGATCGAGATAATCGGAAAGTCCGACGATCTTCGCCGTTTCCTCGATCCGGCGCAGACGCTCCGTCTTTGGAACGCCGGCCACCTTCAGGGCATAGCCGATGTTTCCGGCAACGGTCATGTGCGGATAGAGGGCGTAGTTCTGAAACACCATCGCGCAGCCCCGCTCACGTGGCTCGAGCCTGTTCACGACCTTCCCGTTGATCGCGATCTCACCCGAAGTGATTTCCTCCAGCCCTGCGATCATCCTCAGAAGCGTCGATTTTCCGCAGCCGGACGGGCCGAGGATCACGACGAATTCTCCCGACGCGAAGGAAAGGTCGATGCCATGCAGGGTAGGGTTCTTTCCGTAGGATTTACGCACGGCGCGAATTGCGATGTCAGCCATGAGCGCGGACCTCTCTGTCTGTTCTGTTTGGGGAAAGCGGGGTCATTTTTCCGTGGCCACGAGGCCACGCACGAACCAGCGCTGCAGCACGGCAACGACGACGAGCGGAGGCAGCATGATGATCAGTGATCCGGCAAGCGTCACATTCCAGTCCGGCGTGCCGTTGTCGGACGGAAGAAGCGCAACCAGCGACATCATCGTCGTCTTGTATTGCGGGTCCGTCACCATCAGGAGGGGCCAGAGATACTGGTTCCAGCCATAAACGAACATGATCGTCGTCAGCGCCAGCATGTTGGTGCGCGAGAGCGGCAAGAGCATATCGATGAAGAAGCGGATCGCACCCGACCCGTCCATGCGTGCTGCTTCGGCCAGTTCGTCCGGCAGGGTCAGGTAGAACTGGCGGTAAAGGAAGGTGCCGGTCGCGGTTGCTATCAAGGGCAGCGTGAGGCCGGTATAGGAATTGAGGAGGTTCCAGTCGACGGAGACCTCAAAACCGGTGACGGCCGAAATCAGCAGTCGGATGGGCTGGAACAGGTCGGCCGCGACCGCATAGGTGGGCACCACGCGCACTTCGAGCGGCAGCATCAGGGTGATGAACACCATCCAGAAGAAAAAACCCTTCAGCGGGGTTCGGAAGAATACGATGGCAAAGGCCGTCAGCGCCGAGAGCGACACTTTGCCGACCGTGACCAGGCTCGCCATGATGAAACTGTTCAGCATCGCCGTTCCGAGGTTGGCGCGCGACCAGGCGGCGCCCATGTTCTCGAAGAGCCGATCCTGCGGCACGAAGCTGAAGGGGATGGCGTTAACCTGCTGGAACGTCTGGCTCGCGCCGGAGACGATGACGATGAAGGGGCCGATCAAAAGCAGAAAGCCGAAGATCATCACGCCATAGGTCAGCGCGTTGGCGAAAGGGGTCCGCTGGATCATGGAAGCCTCACTTGTAATGGACCTGGCGCTCGATGAAGCGGAACTGGATGAAGGTGAAGATCATGATGAGACCGATGAGCACGAGGCTCTGCGCCGACGCGCCGGAATAGTTCAAGCCGCGGAACGCCTCCTCGACGATGCGGTAGACCATCACGTCCGTGCCGTGGTTCGGGCCGCCATCCGTCGTGCGGGCGACGATGCCGTAGGTGTCAGCGCCGACGAAGCCTTCGGTCATCATGATGACCAGCAGGAAGAAGAGAGTGGGCGCCAGCAAAGGGATCTGGATATCGACCGCGCGGCGGATGGGGCCGCAGCCGTCCATCGCCGCGGCCTCGATGAGCGAGCGCGGAACCGACTGCAGGCCGGCGAGCAGGAAGATGAAGGTGTAGCCCGCCCATTTCCAGGCGAAGACGACGATGACGAGGATGAGAGCGTGGCTGCCGTATTTGGCCGGGTTCCAGAAATCAGGAAAGGCGGCGTTGACCGAAGCCATCAGCCCGCGTTCGGGCGACAGGATGAAACGGAAGGCCATGCCTGCCGCAGGCCCAGCAATCGCGTAGGGAAGAATGTAGAGAAATCGGAAGGGCGCGGAGCCCGGCAATTGTCGATCGACTGCAAGGGCGAGAACAAGGCCGATGAAAATCGTGGCAAGCGTGCCGCAAAGGGCAAATGCCAGGCTGACGCCGACCGAGTTCCAGTAGAGCGGATCGGCGAAGACTTCCTGGAAGTTGGCAAGACCGACGAACTCCGCGGCACCCCCGAAGGGTGGCTCCAGCGTGAAGGCCCATCGCAAAACGGCGACAGCCGGCCAATAGAAAAAGAGCAGGATCAAAATGATCTGCGGCAGGGCGAAGAGGCTGGGCAGCCACCAGCTGCGAAAGGCCGCGCGCTTGTCCATGTGTCGAATTTCCGATGCGCAAGAATAGAGAACGGAGCCTGCCGGTATTGCGGCAGGCTCCGGGCGGATCAGATTTTTAGTTCAGCGTTTGTCCGGCGTAGGTCTTCTCGAAGCGGCGCAGAACGGCATTGCCGCGTTCGACCGTCTTGTCGAGTTCGGCTTGCACGTCCGCGTTCTGCATGAAGATCGCTTCAAGGGCGGTTGCGAACTCCTTGCGGATCTGCGTGAAGCCGCCAAGACGAATGCCGCGGGTGTTTTCCGAGGTCGGGGTGAAGGACAGGCTCTCAATGGCGAGTTCACGCCCCTGGTACGGTGCCTTGTCGTAGAACCCGTTAGCCTTCATGGCGTCGAAGCCGGTCTCGGTCACCGGAATGTAGCCCGTTACCGTCGACCACCACTCGGCCATTTCCGGCGTCGCGAGATAGTTGAGGAAGGCGGCGGCACCCTTGTATTCGGCTTCAGGACGACCGGCGAGCACCCAGAGCGATGCGCCACCGACGAGCGAGTTCTGCCGCTCCGTGCCCTTCCATACGGGCAGCATGGCAACTTCCCACTTCACACCCTCAGGAAGGGTCTTGCCGATCGTGCCATGGTCGGCGATCGAGGTCTGGATCATCTGGCAGGTCTGGGAGGTGAAGGCCGGGACGGTGTCCATGCCGAGCTGCTTGGTCTTGACCACGAACAGCTTCTCGTCGGCCATTTTCTTGAAGAACTTCACGTGATCGACGAACTTGGTCTTGTTGACGACGAGCTCGGCGTCCAGACCGTTGTAACCATTGGCCGCGGTGGCGATCGGCTGGTTGTGGATCGCCGAGAATTGCTCCATCAGCGGCCAGGTGTCGAAATTGAACGCGAGCGGGCATTCGTAACCGGCCGTCTTCAGTTTGCGGGCCGCTTCCTCGACTTGCTCCCAGGTGTCCGGCTTGAAATCGATGCCAGCCTTCTGGAATGCGTCGATGTTGTAATAAAACATTGCGGTGGAAGAGTTGAACGGGAAGGAGTTCAACTCGCCCTTTGCCGTGGCGTAGTAATTGGCGATGCCGCCGAAGTAGTTGTTCCAGTCGATGGTGTAGCCGTTGTCGGCCATCAGCTTCTTCGCGGGCACGAAGGCGCCGGACAACATCATGTCCAGGGTGCCTGCGTCATAGATCTGAGTAATCGCCGGCTGCTTCTTGGCCCGGTAAGCGGCAATCGTGTTTTGCAGGGTCGTGTCGTATCCGTTTTGCGAGGTGCAGACGATCTCGAATTCGGACTGGCTGTCGTTGAACTTCTTGCATGCGTCTTGAACCCGCTCGCCCAGGTCACCCGACAGGCCGTACCAGAACTCGAATTTCGTCTTTTCAGCTGCGGTCGCCGACGGGCCAAGGGCGACACTTGCCATCAGGCCGAGGAATACGGAGGTAGTGACGGAAACTCTCATTGCAAAACGCTCCTTGCAGATTGGCGGACACCAGGATCGGTGGCACGAATGAAGCCGGGGCGCTTGCTAACAGTTGCGTGTGACAGTCCGTGACAATCTGCATGATGATAAAATGAAAGTTTCATAACGCTGGAGCGAGGCGTCTTGGAAATAAGGACGGCCAGTCCGTCGCAATGACAATTGTGCTTCTCCAATGCTGTCTGCCTGGAGTTGCCCGCTGCGCTGCGCGTGCATCCACCAGAATCGCACACATATCGCAGCAATTACCGTATGCGGCTTCGTCGCTCGATGCTGGCGGTCACGGCAGCCGCCTCCCTTCCTATCTCCCTGAGCAGCCCGGTGACCGGATTATGGAAGCCCACGAGATAGAGGCCGAGCTCGGCGGACTGCCGGGTGACGCCGCTCTTGCCGGGTCGTAAGTTCGCAGGCAGGAGTTTCTCGAAACTCGGCCGGTAACCGGTGGCGAGGATGACGCTGTCGAACTCGGCCTGTCCGCCGGAAACAAAGATGGCGCCGCGCTTGGTGAAACGCTTGATGGCAGGTGCCACCTTGATGCTGCCGGACTTGATCGCTGCCACCGTGCCGACATCGATGACCGGGATGTGCCCGGCGGCAACCTGCTCGAGGATGCCCTGCTTTGGTCTGACGATGCCGTATTCTTCGGACTTGCCCAGCGCAAGGTCGAGGATGATCGGGAACAACCTGTCGTTCACCGCTCGCGGCAGCGGCCGCGTGGCCATAGCAATCATCTGGATCGGTACGCCGAAGAGCTGGCGCGGCACGATGTGGACGCCATTGCGTACCGACAGAGTTGGATAGGCACCGCGCTCGGCAAGGTCGAGCGCAATCTCAGCGCCGGTGTTGCCCATGCCGATAACCAGCACCGATTGGCCGGTGAAGGGGGTGGCATCGGTATAGTCAGCGCTGTGCAACCGCCTGCCGGCGAAGGTCTCTATCTCGGGCAAGTTGGGCACGACGGGCTCAGCGTTGTTGCCGCTGGCGATGACGACGTGGCGCGCGGACAAGGTCTTCGTGCCGGTCTCGACCAGGTAGTTGCCGTTCTCGCGGCGGATCGAGTTGACCGTCTCGCCGAAGTGCGGTCGGAGTTCGAAACGCTCGGCGTAGGCCTCAAGGTACTCGACCATCTTCTCGCGCGGCACATAACGCGGATAGTCCTTCGGGAATGGCATGTGCGGCAACGGGGAGAACGCCTTGACCGTATGCAGGTGCAGGCGCCGGTAATGACGTCGCCAGGCCGGCGCGATCTCCTGCGCTTTTTCAAGGATGATGAACTCGAGCCCCGCCCGTGTCAGGCAGGCGCCGACCGCAAGGCCAGCCGGCCCGGCGCCGACGATCACGACATTGGTATCCACGCGACGGTCGCTCCCATCAACGGAGATTATTTCGGCAAAGGCTCGAGAACAAGTGGCAGGTCGCCGCCCTCCGCGCTTTCTGCCAATGCGCCTGATCGTGAACCATCTATGACGGGGTGGGGGGAGCTTGTTACCTTCCGGGCAACACCCTAATCGATAGCGAGCGATGACTCTTATCCGCGGGGATTGACATAGGAAGCGTTTTCACTACCGACGTTGATTCATCTGCGTTAGCGTCAATGGGTAACGCAGCGGGTGATAGGCGGCAGCGCTGATGTTGACGGTTCGGTTGGTTGCATCATAGGCAACCTGGTCGAGAGTAAGAACCGCAGCCGGGATTTCCATTTGCAGTAGATCGGCCTCTGCGTCTGTCGCAAGCCGTGCGCTGACCGTCGATTGCCCGCGAGCCGGGAACACGCCGTAGGTTTGTTCGAATTCCGAGTAGAGCGAACGGTTCTCCGCCGTCCAATCGAGCTTGAGAATACCGGGCGTCATTGCCGCAGAAAACCAGTCGCGCTGGACGACGACCGGCAGGTCGTTCAGCAGGCGCAATCGCTCAAGATAAACCACCTCGGAGCCGATCGGCAGAGAAAGGGACCGCGCAATCTCTTCGCCGGCCTTGATCACTTCGCCTGTCAGAAGGCGCATGCCTGGCCGCAGCCGGTTCTCGATTGCCGTTTGCGTAAAGCTCCTGACGATCTCCAGCTCATAGCTCGGTTTCGGCTCCGACACGTAGATGCCCTTGCCCGGCCGGCTCTGAAGATAACCGAGATGTTCAAGCTCCTTCAGAGCCTGGCGCACGGTTATTCGGCTGACGCTGTATTGCGCCACCAACTCCCTTTCTGAGGGAAGTTTCTCGTTCGTCGCCCATTCGCGCTGATCAATCTTTGCCTTCAGCAGATTGCGCAGTTGGACATAGAGCGGATCGGGATGATTGCGCTCTATCAGAGGTTCGCTGCGTTGGTTGCCGTACGCCGACATTGAGGTTCCTGCTTTGTGATCGAGGCCGCTTGATTATTGCAAATACACGCAAACGTCGTCCGGTGAAACGCCCGCATGGCCGCGCTGATGACGGCGTAGCGTCCGCTAATCATAGTTGACATGACTGGTTATGACCAGTAGTGATCATGAAGTCTTAATCGGCGGAGCATGACATGAAACTTACCCTGATCGGCGGCGGTGGTGTCCGCGCCCCCCTATTTGTCGGTTCGGCGCTGCGGCGCGCGGAAAAGAGCGGGCTGACCGAGATCTGCCTTCAGGACATCAATGAGAAGAAGCTGGAGCTCTTCGGTCGGGTGAGCCAGGAAGTGGCGCGGCGCGTGCAATCGCCGGTGCGCATAACCATGACGCCCGATGCCGAACGCGCGCTCGACGGCGCGAAATATGTGGTCACGACCGTCCGCCCCGCAGACGAGGAGGGGCGCATCAAGGACGAGCGGATCGCGCTCGCCCACGGCGTGCTCGGTCAGGAGACCACCGGCCCCGGCGGATTCGCCATGGCGCTCCGCAGCATTCCGGTAATCCTCGGCTATGCCGAGATCCTGAAGCGGCGAAGCCCTGACGCCTGGCTTTTCAACTTCACCAACCCGGCCGGCCTGGTTGCACAGGCGCTCCAGGATTCCGGTTATCACCGCACCATCGGAATCTGCGACGGCGCGAACGGAGCCCAGGAAGCGCTTGCTCGCTGGTTCAAGGTACCGCAGAACGATGTCCACGCCGAAGTCTACGGGCTGAACCATCTCTCCTTTACCCGCGGCGCGACGCTGAACGGCAAGGAAGTGCTGCAGCCGTTGCTCGACGACGAGGCTTTCCTCAAGGCTACGTCGCAGCGGATGTTCGATCCCAGGCTGATCCGTCGCCAGCGCAACTGGATCAACGAATATCTCTACTACTACTATTACGCGGAACGCGCCGTGGAGGCGCTGAAGTCGGATGCTCGCACGCGCGGCGAGGAGGTCAAGGATCTGAACGCCGCACTCATGGCGCGCCTCGGCGGGATGGATCTCGACAGCGATGCCGATGCGGCCCTCTCCGCCTACTACGCCTACGAGCGCCGGCGCAACGCCACCTATATGCACTACGCCTTTGAAGACGCGCCGAGCATGGAGGCTGCCGACCAGGTCTCGGATCATTCCGCTCACGGCGAGACCGGCGAGGAGGGAGAAGGCTATGCCGGCGTCGCGCTCAATCTCATCGACGCGCTGGAGACCGGCGTGCCCTGCTACAGCGGTCTGAACGTGCGCAACGAGGGTGCGATCGAGGGGCTTGCCGATGACGATGTCGTGGAGGTGAGCTGCGTCGTCGACAGGGCGGGCATCAAGCCGCTGCCGATCGGAAAGATGCCGGAATCGCAGGCGCAACTGATCCTCAACGTGAAGCGCTACGAACGGCTAGCGATCCGCGCGATCCTTGAGCGCGACCGGCAGACAGCGATCGAGGCGCTGATGGCGCATCCGCTGGTTCTGTCCTATTCCCGCGCAGAGCCGCTCGTGGACGAATATCTCGCCGCGCACGCAGCCCACACGGGAGAATGGCATTGAGTGAACCGAATGATCGACCGGCCTTCGAGGTCGTGGTGATCGGCGAATACTATTTCGACATGATCTTCCGCGGCCTGCCCGGGGCGCCAACGATCGGGACGGACATTTGGGCGAAGGAGTTCGACTGGCTTCCGGGGGCGTCGTTCTCGACCGCGCTTGCGCTTGCCCGCCTCGGCACGCGGGCCGGCTGGTGGTGCACCTTCGGCAACGACATCTTCAGCCGCATGATCGTCGACGAAGCGCGGCGGGAAGGCATACCGACAGAACTCTTCCAGATGGTGGACCGGCCGCTCAGGCGCGTCAGTGCCGCCTTTTCGCTTTCGCACGACCGCGGCTTCATGAGCTATTCGGAAGAACCGGAGGGACTGATTGCACGCGAAGACCTTCGGCGCCTTAAGCCGCGCGTCCTGTTGCTGCAAGGTTTCTCGCTGGACCCCGAGCGTCTTGCTCTGATCGAAGAGGCGCGTTCTCTCGGCGTCCTGGTCTGCTCGGATTGCCAGCACATCGACATGACGCTCGATACGCCTTCGATGCGGGAAGCGTTGTCGTCGATCGACGTGTTCCTGCCCAATGCCAAGGAGGCGGTCGACCTGACCGGTGCAGCGGACGTGGAGGGTGCCCTGGCGCTTCTCTCCGAATTCTGTCCGACAGTCGTGGTCAAATGCGGCGGGGAGGGTGCGATCGCGATGCACGAGGATCGGCGATACGCTGCACCGGCACTTGCGGTCGAGGTCTTCGATACGACGGGCGCAGGCGATTGCTTCAATGCTGGCTTCGTGCACGGCCTCCTGAGCGAACCAGACTTCGAGTCCGCACTCGAGATTGGCGTCATCTGTGGTTCGCTGGCCGTCACCGGCTATGGCGGCCGCAATCTTCCCTTTCTCCACGACATTCCGAAATACAGGCGAGCGAGGGCTCCCGTATAGCAGCGTCCAGTGCAAAACAAAGGTGGGAACAATGGCAAGATACAAACTGGGACTCCTGGCCGGCGCGGCCGCCCTGATGGCATCGATATCGGCCGTTTCGGCGCGAGCCGAAACCGTTTCGATGTTCTGCTCGGCAACCGATTACGAACTCTGCGAAAAGGGAGCGGCGAAATGGTCGAAAACCTCGGGCCATGAGGTGAAGATCAATCGCATGCCGCAGAACCTCGACGATGCGATCCCGATCTACCAGCAGCTCTTCGCCGCCAACTCCGCTGACGTCGACGTGCTCTATATCGACGTGATCTGGCTCGGCATGTTCAAGGATCACCTTGCCGACCTTGCGCCGCTGGTGCCCGAAGACGAGGTGAAGGCGCATTTCGCCTCGGCGACCGACGCGGCGCGGCTTGAAGACAAGCTTGTCGCCATGCCGTTCTACATCGACACCGGCCTGATGTTCTATCGCAAGGACCTTCTGGAGAAGTACGGCAAGCAGCCGCCGAAGACCTGGGACGAACTGACTGCAACGGCCAAGGAGGTCCAGGACGCAGAGCGGGCGGCCGGTAGCCCCGACATCTGGGGCTACGTCTGGCAGGGAAGGAGCTATGAGGGCCTCACCTGCGATGCGCTGGAGTGGATCGCTTCGAGCGGTGGTGGCACGATCATTTCTAACGACGGTGAAGTCTCCATCAACAATCCGAAGGCCGTCGAGGCGCTGACGCGGGCGCGCGACTGGATCGGCACCATTTCGCCGCAGGGCGTGCTGAACTACGACGAGGAGGCTTCGCGTGCGATCTTCGAAAGCGGCAACGCCGTCTTCCACCGCAACTGGCCCTATGTCTGGGGAACTTCCCAGGCGGAAGGCGCCGGCCTCGTCGGCAAGGTCGGCGTGATGGCGCTGCCCGTGGGCGCTGCAGGCGAGGGCTCCAGCGGCTCGCTCGGCACGGCCTATCTCGGCGTTTCGAAGTATTCGAAGAAGCAGGACATCGCTGCGGATCTTCTGCGCTATATGGTTGGCCTCGAGGACCAGAAGATGCGGGCGATTGAAGGTGGCTACAATCCGACTGTCGCCGCCCTTTACGAGGACAAGGATGTGCTGGCGAAGATCCCGTTCCTTGAAATGGCAAAGGCAGCCTTCGAGGAGTCGGTGGCACGTCCCTCGGCTGTCACGGGCAAGAACTACAACCGTGTTTCGCGGACCTTCTACCGCGCCGTCCACGAGATCATTTCGGGCGCCGATGACGTTGCGGGAACGGTCGAGCAGATGGCCCGTCGCATCGAACGCGACGTGAAGGCTTCCGACTGACATCGAAGGTCCCGGCGGGCATGGTCGTCTGCCGGGATCAATCTCCACGCAAACAGGAATCTCGAGTGACCGTTCGCCTGTTCGAAACGCCCGAAGCAATCGGAAACCATGCGGCAAGCCATCTCCTGGCGGGCCTCAGCGCGGCCAGGGCCGTGGGCAGGCCTTATCTCCTCGGATGCCCGACGGGGCGCACGCCACGACCCGTCTATGCCGCACTCGCCGAAGCAGTGCGGAAAGAGCCGCTCGACCTCTCGCATCTCGTGCTTGTGATGATGGACGAATATACGATCGAAGATGGCACCGGACGGCTTCGTCTTGCCGACCCGTCCGCGCATTTTTCCTGCCGCGGCTTCGCTGACCGGGAGATCGTCGCGCCGATAAATGCGGTCCTGCCGCCGGAGTTCCGGATCCGGTCGGAAAACATCTGGTTTCCCGACGTGGACGAACCGGCTTCCTATGACAGGCAAATTGCGGACGCCGGCGGTATCGACTGCTTCCTGGTTGCGTCCGGATCCGGCGATGGTCATGTCGCTTTTAATCCGCCGGGCAGCGAACTCGGCAGCCTCACGCGCATTGTGACGTTGGCCGAGCAGACCCGGATCGACAATCTGAAGACCTTCCCTGCCTTCGAAAACCTTGACGCCGTGCCGCGCCATGGCGTCAGCGTTGGGCTGCAGACGATCCGGTCGGCTCGCCATTGCATGCTTATGCTTTGGGGGAGGGAAAAGCGCGAAGCGTTTCGGCGGGTCACCGATGCCGCCGGCTTCGATGCGGATTGGCCCGCAAGCATCGTGCTGGCCGCAGCAAGCCACGACATCCTCGCGGACTATGCCGCGGCCGACAATCGGAGATAAAGCATATGGCGTCCGTTACGTTGAAAAACGTCAGCAAGAGCTTCGGCGTCTATGACATCATCCGCAATGTCGACCTGGAGATCGCCGACGGTGAGTTCGTGGTTTTCGTGGGCCCCTCGGGGTGCGGAAAATCCACCCTCCTGCGATTGATCGCGGGCCTCGTGCCGGTTTCCGACGGCGCCGTGCTGATCGGCGGTGATGAAGTGACGGATGTCCCGGCCTCCAAGCGCGGCATTTCCTTCGTCTTCCAGTCCTACGCGCTCTATCCGCACATGAACGTTTCGCGCAACATCAGTTTCGCCCTGGAGACGGCACGGATCGGCAAGGCGGAGATCATGCGCAGGGTCGAGGCCGTCGCCAGCATGCTGAAGATCGGTCATCTGCTGGAGCGTAAGCCGCGCCAGCTGTCCGGCGGCCAGCGCCAGCGCGTTGCGATCGGCCGCGCGCTCGTCGCCGATCCGGAAGTCTTCCTCTTCGACGAACCACTGTCCAACCTCGATGCGGACCTGCGCACCGAGATGCGTTTCGAAATCGCCAAGCTGCATGCCGAGGTCAAGGCGACGATGATCTACGTGACCCATGACCAGACCGAGGCAATGACACTCGCCGATCGGATCGTTGTCCTGAACCACGGCAAGGTCGAACAGGTAGGCACACCCCGTCAACTCTACGATCGCCCCGCGACCCGCTTCGTCGCCGGCTTTCTCGGGAGCCCGAAGATGAATTTCGCGCCGACTTTGCTGACCGACGGCCGGCTGGCGGGGCCGGGCGGGTTTTCCTATGCGCCTCACTTGGCGACGGGCACAACGGTGAGCGAGATCGGGCTGCGGCCGGAAGCGTTGGCGCTGTCGGCCCAGCCGGGCTCCGATACGATCGAGAGCATCTTCGAGAGAGCGGAAGATCTCGGCCACGAATACCTCTGCTATGTCCGCATCGGCGAAGGGCTGATCTGGACCGTTCGAGGTTCTGGCGCGCTGCCCGCGTTTTTGCCGGGACAGACCGTCCATGTTGGCTGGCGCGCGGACAGTCTCTACCTCTTCGACAGGGATGGCCAGCGGCTCGACCACAGGCCAGCCGACCGCGTGGCGGAGGAGGTTGCATGACGCCGACGGACCGCGCCCGACGCGCCGAAACGCGCGTAGCATGGCTCTTCGTGGCTCCGCTTGTCGTCATCTTGCTGGCGGTCGCCATCTGGCCGCTGGGCCGCACGGTGTTCTTCGCCTTTACCGATGCCTATCTCGACAATCCCGGCAGCTATGATTTCGTCGGTTTCGCGAACTTCGTGACCGTCTGGGAAGACGCCACCTTCTGGCGGGCCGTCCGCAATACGCTCGTGTTCACCGTCGTCTCCGTGGGCATCGAGACCATGTTGGGGCTGGCGATCGCACTGTTGCTGCATCGTGCGTTCCTCGGCCGCGGGCTGGTGCGGGCGGCGATCCTCATTCCCTGGGCCATGCCCATGGTCGTTTCGACGCGCATCTGGGACTGGATGCTCAACGACCAGTTCGGCCTCATCAACAAGGTGCTCGTCGAACTCGGCATCATCGCCAAGGGTATTGCCTGGACGGCCGATCCGTCCCTGCTTCTCGGCGTGGTGATCTTCATCGACGTCTGGGTAACGACGCCATTTATGGTGCTGCTCATTCTCGCCGGCCTCCAGCTCATTCCCGAGGATCTCTACGAGGCCGCAGAGGTGTCGGGCGTGCCGCAGTGGAAACGTTTTTGGTCGATCACGCTGCCGCTTGTGGCGCCCGCCATAGGCGTTGCCATGCTCTTCCGCACGCTCGATGCACTGCGCATGTTCGACCTGAGTTACGTGTTGGCCGCCAACAATGCCAACACGATGACCATGTCGATCTATGCGCGCGACCAACTCATCGGCTTTCAGGATCTCGGTGTCGGCTCGGCCGCCTCGACCTGGGTCTTCCTGATCATCGGCCTCATCGCCATCGTCATCGTCGGCTTGCTTCGGCTCGACCGGCCACATCACTAGGGGGCGATCATGGCCACGCGACATTCCAACGCGACCTATCGGCTGATCCGACGCCTTAAATCCGTTGGACTTTATGCGGCCGTTGCCATGGTCATGGTCTATGTTGTCTTTCCCTACTACTGGGCGTTCGTGACCTCGACGAGATCCGCGCAGGCGATCTATAGCTTCAGCCTGCTGCCGTCCCTCGACCTGACCAACTATGTGCAGCTTTTCTCGAACGCCGTGTTCATCGGCGCGCTGGTGAACTCCATCATTGTCGCGCTTGCCAGCACCATGATCGCACTCGCCATCGGCATTCTCGCGGCCTATGGCTTCGGCCGGCTGCATTTCGCGGCGGGGCGCTATCTGCTGATTGCGGTTCTGATGATCTCCGTCTTTCCTCAGGTCGTGGTGCTTTCGGGCATGTTCGAGGTGATCGGCTGGCTGAGGCTCTACAACAGCCCGGGCGCGCTGGTCGTTTCCTATCTCATCCTGACCTTGCCGTTCACGACCTGGATCCTGGCCAGCTTCATTCGCGATCTGCCGGTGGAGCTCGAGGAAGCGGCGTTGATCGACGGTTGCTCACGGCTGCGCATCCTGACCCATGTGCTTCTGCCGCTGATGTGGCCGGCCATCGCCAGTACCGGCCTGCTCGCCTTCATCCTGTCGTGGAACGAGTTCCTTTTCGCACTGACCTTCATCCTGACCGACGAGAACCGGACAGTCCCGGTGGCGATCGGCCTGCTTACGGGCAGCAGCCGATACGAGGTGCCATACGGCCTCCTGATGGCTGCCTCGGTGACGGTGACATTGCCGCTGCTTGTTCTCGTCCTCATCTTCCAGAGGAAGATCGTGGCAGGCCTCACGACCGGGGCCGTCAAAGGGTAGGCGACGTGCATTCTGCCTGGTAGGCATTCTGCTATCGACCGACGACGCGGCGCAGGAGCGATTCTGCTCATCACGCGCGGTAGGGGCGCACTTCGGATTGACGGCGAAGCAATATCAATCGGGCGAGACCGATCGTAGCGGGCCGCAAGCCAACGAGGCCTGGAGGCGGCCCGCTATCGGCCAAAGCTCAATGGATAAGAACGAAGAGCGCGCTTGCTAATCCTATGACAAAGGCGCAGTGTCCAACCTTCAGTAGCAGATGTCACGGGCGCTCCTGTTTGAGGGCTAGATACCCTGGCCCCAATCAAGGAGGACACCATGTCTTCCACCGTTTGCAACATTTCGCCTTCTGATCAGGCAAAGATTCAGTCGATCCTAGTCGAAGCCGGTTACGGCGCAGACCTTCTTGTACACGATCCGAGACTTTTCGAGACTGCCATGTTGCTGGTGACCATGCTGCTGCTTGCAGGGGGGCACTCCCGCTCGGGGCTAGCTGCGAAGCTCGAGTGTCGGTTGGGCCTAGCCGGCAAGCACAGGCAACCTTCAGGGTCTCGCTTGGGGCGCTACGCCATCCAGGGTCTTCCACTCGAGCTGCAACGCCCTGCGACATAAGCGACGTGTGGACGGGTACAGACGTACCTGCCCACGTGGAGTGATCGCGTGGCTAACCCGCATCCGTAGCGATTCAAAGGCTCATTCGGAGAGACAAGACATGCCCAAACCAACTTCCGCAGCATTGGCTCTCCAAATGAGCCTGCTTCTATTCGCGACGCTGTTGTTCATGCCCGGTGCACATGGCCAAGGAACGCTGCCCGTGCCAGCCAATGCCGAAGCAAACCGCTACGGATCAGGCTGGGAGTGCAATCGTGGCTTCCGAAGGCAGGTCGATTCTTGCATTGCGGTGACGGCTCCCGACCACGCTTTCCTAACGAGCGAGACCTATGGCAAGGGCTGGGAATGCCACTACGGATTTTCTGAAAGGAACGGCGAGTGCCTTGCTGTTGTGGTGCCTGCCAATGCCTATCTGGATCCGTATTCCGGCGATCGTTGGCGATGCATGCGCGGATATCGCCGAAACGACATTCAATGCGACCTTATCGACTTGCCGGACAACGCGTTTCTGACGGACTCGAGCTATGACGAGGGATGGGAATGTGAACGAGGTTACCAGGTTGTCGGGGAGAAATGCGTCGCATTGATCGTTCCTGACCATGCCTACCTGACGACCAGCGGCAATGAATGGCTGTGCGACCGTGGATTTGAAATGAAGGATCAGACCTGTGCTGCGGTGATGGTTCCCAAGAACGCAAGTTTTGCGGACACTCCCTACGGCCAGAAATGGAAATGTGATCGCGGGTTTGAAGCGAAGGGAAACACATGTTCAGAAATCAAGCTTCCTGAAAACGCACATCTCGATCGTTCCGGTAACGGCTGGGAGTGCAACCGGCCGTTTCAGTTTCGCGACGGACTGTGCCGCATGGAGCGATGATATCTGTCAGCGTTGCACGGCATGGCTCAAGTTTGTAACCACCGCCACCCGTAGGCTTCGATCCGCGTGCTCAACGGCACAGGAACCGCAGTCCTGAAAGCTGCTTGCCGTGTCGTGGCAGTTTCATGATGAGGCGTGCTCGACCGATTTTCTCGAAGTCCAATGGCCGTCGCGGCGCGCATCCGCATCGATTTCAGCTGCCCGGCAAGCTCGCTCACGTCGTCTACCTGGATGCAGAGGTGCCGCAGGACCGGCAGTCGCTGTTCGACCTCAACGGCCCCGATTTCCGCAGCGAGATGGAAATCCGGGCCCAACGGTATGGCAATGGGTGGCTTGCCTCATTCAGAACTGCAGACGAGATGGATGAAGGTGAGCGCGGCTGGGTGACCGATGACCGCCTGCGTCGCTGGTACGTCGAAAAGCTCGCCGCCAGTCCCAGCCGATCGAAACTCACAGGCAGCCCATTCGCCTCTACAACCCCGAAGCTGACACGGTGGCCCGAACATTTTTTCGGTTTCCGGTTCAAGGGGAGCAGTTCGAATTCCTGTTTGCACCGATCGCTGAGCGTTTCCGTTCTCGTGCGGGGTGGTCCTATATCGAGGTTGAGACCAACCACTGTGGTCCGCTGGTTGCGCTGTGGTCCGCTGGTTGCGCCAAGCCTGGTCGCTGACGCATTGATGCGCATCCCCGCGCAGCGGCGGGTGAGCTGACGGTGCGCTGCTTCGGTGGCTTGCTCATCGGTTCGTAGGTTCGTCCGCACGCCTGGATTTATCGCAAAGATGCAACGCGCCTACGAAGGATTTCATCATCGCAAGGCAAATTCCACCGCGTCAGAGCTTCAACAAAGTGGTGTATATTTCTGCGGGCTGAGTGTATTCGGGGCTTCTCCAGTAAATCCGCAAGCGCTTCCCCTCGATAAAAGGCGGCCAGTATCGATAGGTCATCATGCAACGGACAAGACTCGACATTCGCGATTGGGAAGCGTTCGTGACATTGGTTCAGCTCGGTCATTTCGGCAATACAGCCGATGCCCTGGGCATCACGCAATCTGCAGTGTCTCAGCGCCTGTCCAAGCTGGAAAGCGATCTTCAACTTAAACTCATGATGCGGACAAGCAGAGGTGCGGAACCGACTCCGGAAGGTGCGAGACTTTTGCTGCCGGCGAGGGCGCTGATTGCTGCCAAACGCGCAGCGCTCGAAGCGGCCGAGGCAATTCGAAAGAACGGTGCCCGGCCAATCAGACTGGTGCTTTCAAATGCCGTTGCGCACACGACGCTTCTCCCCCGTTTGAAAGTCGCGCTGGAAGCTGCGCTGGAAGTCGATTTCTTTGTGGATGTGCTCGCCGCGAACGATGTCGAAGCAACTCTGCTCTCCGGTGAAAACGATTTGGCCGTAACGACGCTCCCGATCTCTCGCCCCGGCGTCGAAGAGAAACTTGTGGCGACTTTGCCGATGGGCATCGCGCTACCGGCCGAAACCGCCCTGCAATCGATCAAAATCGAGGAACTATGTCGGCATCCGCTGCTTCTCCTGCCGCGAGAAACCGAACCGGAATTGTTCGATGCGCTCATCAGTATTGCCACCCAGGCGGGGCATACGCTCCAAATCAAACACTCAGTCGTTTCTTTCCCCTCCATTCTGGCGATGGTCCAGATGGGCATGGGCTGGGGCTTGATACCGTTGGCGATGGCCGAAGCGACGCCCAAAGGCGTAAAGGTTCTGCCATTTGAACTTGCGGCGTCGCCTTCCATCCGCGTTCGGTTTGCCTGGCGGGCAGAGGATCATCGCGTGCGGGATCTGGCTCGGCTGGTCGGAGCGGATATCGCGCTTGCCGATCAGAGTTCCTAATTCGCACTGCTTCCGTTCTTATTGGATCAGATAAATCCCGCGTCGTAAGAGCTAGGGTGCTTAACGAAAGAGCCCTCTGATGACCGATACTCTCCCCCATATCCATCAAATACTTGAAAGCAGCGGCTTGGCGTTTGAGATCATGGCTTGCGACGACAGCCTGACTGACACTCAGGCATTTTGCGCCCATTATGGAGCCTCTCTGGAAAACTCGGTGAACGCGATCGTCCTCAAAAGCAAGAGAGTTCCGCCCGAATACGCAGTCTGCATGGTTCCCGCTTTGGCGCGGTTGGATGTCAACGGTACTGCACGCAAGAAGTTTGGCGGCGGCAAGGTATCTTTTGCGTCAAGCGATGAAACGGTTGCTCAGACGGGTATGGAAATTGGTGGGGTTACCCCACTCGGCCTGCCTTCGGGGATCCCGGTCTGGGTCGATAGCAGCATAATGACCTTCGATTTTGTGATCCTTGGTGGGGGCAACCGCACGAGCAAGATCAAGGTCGTTCCTGAAATACTTCTGAACACTCCCGGTCTGGAAGTCGTCACCGACCTTGCTAAACCGGCTTGACCAAAGATCGCTGGCCGGCCGGCTACGCGGTATGGCCCTGGGTGAAAGTCGCAAGTCCGGAACGGTGACCATCCTGATGGGCTCCCGGACATTTCCAGTCAGAGAAATCAAAAAGCGGAGGGCCGGCCCTCCAACAGTGGGGAAAACTATGCCTACGATCACCATCGACAATCAGCCAAAAGACATCGCGGTGTGGCGGTCATGCTACTTGGAACCAACGACAATCGCGCTCTCGCCGAAAGCGGTCGCGGCAATTTGTGCCTCGCACCGCGCCGTTCAGTCGATCGTTGAGCACGGCAAGCCGGTCTATGGGATCAACACCGGTTTCGGCAAGATGGCCAATCGGTCCGTCGCGCAGGAAGATCTGGAGCGTCTCCAGTATAATCTTGTTGTTTCGCACTGCGTTGGGGCAGGCGACCCGCTTCCGACCGACGTCGTCAGACTCGCAATTGCGTTGAAGATTGCAGCTTTGGCGAAAGGCTACTCCGGCGTCCGGCTCGAACTGGTCGAACGGCTGCAGTTGTTCCTCGAACTTGAAATCTATCCGGTGGTACCGGCGCAAGGATCCGTGGGCGCATCCGGCGACCTTGCCCCGCTCGCCCATCTCAGCGCCGCATTAATCGGCTTTGGCGATGTAGACTTCAAGGGCGCGGTGATAACGGCCGCAGAGGCACATCGCCGGATGGGGATAGAGCCGCTGGAATTGCAGGCCAAGGAAGGACTGGCGCTGCTCAACGGCACGCAGGTTTCCACCGCACTTGCACTGGCCGGCCTGTTCCGTGCCGAGCGCGCCCTTGCAAGCTCGGTCGTCATCGGGGCTCTGACCACCGAGGCAGTCCTTGGTCTGTCCGAGGCGTTTGACGCAAGGATCCACGCGCTGCGCCGTCATCCGGGCCAGATCAATGTGGCGCAGAAGATCTTGGATCTCATCTCCGACAGTGGATTTCGGGCACCCGCGCTGACCACCGGCCGCCGCCAGGACCCTTACAGCATTCGGTGCCAGCCCCAGGTTCTTGGAGCCTGCCGCGATCTTCTGGCGAGCGTCGCAAACGTGCTTGCGCTTGAGGCGGATGCCGTGACCGACAATCCGCTTGTGTTTGCAGACACCTTGGAAGTCCTGTCCGGCGGCAATTTTCACGCTGAGCCTGTGGCATTCGCCGCAGATACGATTGCTCTTGCCATCTGCGAAATCGGATCGATTGCGGAGCGCAGACTTTCGCTGATGACCGATCCTGGCATGTCGGGTCTTCCCCCGTTCCTGACCAGCGAGCCGGGCCTGAATTCTGGCTTCATGTGCGCGCAGATCGCAGCTGCCGCCATGGTCGCGGAAAATCGTCAGAAATCGCATCCGGCTTCCGTGGACAACGTTCCGACCGTTGCCAATCAGGAGGATCACGTGTCGATGGCGACACACGGCGCCCGACGACTGCTGGCGATGGTCGACACCCTCAACTACATCCTGGCAACCGAGCTTCTCGCTGCTGTTGAAGGCTGCGATCATCACGGTTTCCAACTCGGATCGCGGCTTGAACCGGTGCGTCAAGCTGTGAGGGAGAGGGTCGCCCGGATGGACCGTGATCGGTACTTCGCGCCGGACCACGCATTTGCCCGCGACCTCGTGACGTCCGGCGCGCTGCTCGCAGCCTGTGGGTGGAGCGAGCCCGTCTGAGTAAAATTTGTGCCCGCTTGGACCGAGCAACCTGCCGCAACGGCGCGCCATCCTCTGAGCAGCAATACCGAGCCTAGGCATCGGCGGTGATGTGGCGAGAACCATTCAGCAACGGCAAGGTGTGCTCGACCGATTCCGGTGGCCGATCAAGCACGACAGGAGATCACAATGAACGGATCAACCGCTCCACGGGCAGGGATCATGGGCGGATAGGTGCGCTGCCCCGTGAGCAACTATCTTCGTGCGCCACCGACGAGCGAGATCGAGCGCGCCGCCGCAGTGACCAGTGGCGCAAACCGTTCTTCCGTTTCTTCCGGCGTATAACGACTGCGCGACACGGCAATGTTGATGGCGCCGTAGGGCGTGCCGTTGGCATCGAGCACCGGTGCTGCGATCGACAGGTCGCCGTGGAAGTACTCCTCGAAGGCCGTAGCGTAGCCTTTGGTTGCCGACTGTTTCAGCTTCGACTTCAGCGCGCCGATGTCCCAGGTGGTGTGCGGCGTGAACGGATAGAGATCCGATTTCTCGAGGATCGCATGCGCGAGATCCTCCGGCAGACCTGAGAGAATCGCAATGCCCGGTGCCGTGCAATAGGCCGGCAGCCGCGTGCCGGTGATGACGTCGTTGTTGAGCACGTGCCGGCTCATGAAGCGCGACACGAAAACGATGTCGGTGTCGTCGAGCACAGTCAGATTGACCGTCTCCTCGGTGGCTTTGCTCAGATGCAGGAGATAGGGCATGCCGCGTTCGACGAAGCCGCTGGCGCGGGTGTAGTGATAGCCGAAATCGAGCGCCTTCACCGTCAATTCAAAGCGCTTGGTGTCCGGGTTCTTGCCGAGATAGCCGAGCTTGGAAAGCGTGTGGGTGAAGCGCTGGGCGGCGCTCATGTCGAGCCCGGTTTCTTCGGCGATCTGTGACAGGCTGAGATTCGGGCGGCGACCGTCAAAGGCCCGCAGAACCCTGAAGGCCTTTTCGACCGACTGCACCAGCAAGGGATCGCGGTCTTCCCCCGGCGCTTCGTTGTCGTCCGTCGCAGCCTTGCTCGCCTTGCGTGCCATGTATCCCCGATTCCCGCGGTTTCCCACATATCGATAACAGAATCGCCAAGCATCGGAAAAGCTGCTTGACAGCTAAAATAAACATAATCACACTATGACATAACAATTATCGCATTGCAATAGTTGTTTCATCGCAACGGAGAAAATCATGGACCGCTTCATCCTGACAGAACGACGTGGCGAGGTCGGCGTCATCACGCTGAACCGCCCCGAAATCCTCAATGCCTGGCATAGTCAGATGCGCCAGCAGCTGGTTGCCGCCTTCAAGGCGTTCGACGAAGACGAGGCGGTCCGCGCCATTATCCTCACCGGTGCCGGCGACCGCGCGTTCAGCGCAGGCCAGGATCTGAACGAGGCCCGCACGTTTGACGGCGCCCGCGGCCAGGAATGGGTCGGTGAATGGGAGCGGCTCTATGATGCGATGCGCTCGCTGTCGAAGCCACTGATCGCGGCACTCAACGGCGTTGCCGCCGGTTCGGCGTTCCAGGTGGCGCTTCTGTGCGACTTCCGCGTTGCTCATCCCGGCGTGCGCATGGGGCAGCCGGAAATCAATTCCGGCATCGCCAGCACCACGGGCCCCTGGATGATGCGCGAAATGATCGGCCTCTCCCGCACGATCGACCTGACGCTCAGCGGTCGTCTCATGGACGCAGACGAATGCAAGGACATTGGCATCATCAACCGCATCGTTCCGCAGGAGCGCGTCATGGAGGAAGCCCTCTCGCTGGCGCAGGAACTCGGCGCCAAGCCGCCGGTCGCCATGCGGCTTGACAAACAGCGCTTCAGGGAGATGACAGAAGCTGGTTTCCGCGACTGCCTCGAAGCCGGCGCTCGCATACAGCGCGAAGCCTATGCCTCCGGCGAGCCAGCGCGGATGATGGAACAGTTCCTCGCCCGGCGTGCAGCCAGCAAAGCCTGACAAAGGCCATGCCGCTCATGGGAGGCGGCGAACAATCCAAAACAAGAGGGTAGAACAAATGACCAACGACAAACGCATAATGATTGATCGTCGCACCTTGCTGAAAATCGGCGGAGGCCTGGGCGTCGCCCTGGCCGCGCCTGCCGTCTTCACGCGATCGGCATTTGCCGCCGAGCAGCTGACCGTCGCGGATCCCGGCGGTCCCTATAGCCCCGGATACCGCAAGGCGTTTTATGACCCCTTCGAACAGGCAACAGGCATCAAGGTCATCAATGTTGCACGGGATGCCGAGCCGACAGCGCAGTTCAGGGCGATGGTCGAGACGCAATCCTATAGCTGGGACGTCTGCACGCTGACGCTGTCGGCCCGTGATATCCTGGAAAAGCGCGACCTGCTGGAGCCGATCAACCTGCCGGCGGCCGACGTTCCCGGATTGATGCCTGACGCTCTCACCGAGCTATGGCTCGGCGTGGACGTCTACTCCACCATCATGGCCTATCGCACCGACCGCTTCGACGCTGCCAATGGTCCGGGCTCCTGGGCCGATTTCTGGAACGTCGAGAAATTCCCGGGCCGTCGCGCCCTGCGCAAGAACCCGATCGACACCCTGGAGCAGGCGCTGCTCGCCGATGGCGTGCCCCTGGCCGAGCTCTACCCGCTCGACATCGAGCGCGCCTATGCCAGCCTCGAGAAGATCAAGCCGCATGTCGACGTCTGGTGGACCGGTGGGGCGCAGTCGAGCCAGCTGATCCAGAGCGGCGAAGTCGACCTGATCGCGCTATGGAACGCGCGCGCCCAGGCGGTTATCGATGGTGGCGCTCCGGTCAAGATCGGATGGAACCAGGGGCTCTACTCGATTGAGGGATGGGGCATTCCCAAGGGATCGCCGCGGGCCGATATCGCCCGTCAGTTCGTCAAGTTCTGCGCGGACCCGAAACAGCAGGCGCTGTTTACGGAATTCCTTGCCTACGGTCCGACGAACCTGAAGGCCTATGAGCATATCCCCGCGGAACGCGCGGCGGCCCTGCCGACCTCCGAGGCAAACCTCAAGGTCATGACGATTGCGCGCGAAGACTGGTGGAGCGCCAATCGCTCCGAAATGACCGAGCGCTTCAACGCCTGGATCCTGGGTTAAGGGGAAAACCGATGCTCGCGAAGCCCGAACAAGCCACTCGCCCAAAACTCCTTGTCGATGGATTGGCAAAGAGCTACGGCGCCGCCATCGCTCTCAAGCCAACCCATGTCGCGGTCAAGACCGGCGAGTTCCTGACGCTTCTCGGGCCTTCGGGCTCAGGCAAGACCACCCTGCTGCAGATGATCAGCGGGTTGGTCACGCCGACGGAGGGTCGTCTGTTCATCGACGGCGGCGACGAGACGAACACCCCGGTGCACAAGCGCGACATCGGCCTGGTCTTCCAGCACTACGCATTGTTTCCCCATCTGACAGTCGCCGAAAACATCGGCTTTCCCCTGAAAATGCGCGGCAAGACCTCGGCCGAGATCGACCGTCAGGTCAAAGGAGCCCTGGATATGGTTCAGCTCGGCCATCTGGCCGGGCGGTTCCCGCGCGAACTCTCGGGCGGCCAGCAGCAGCGCGTCGCGCTTGCGCGCTGCTTCGTCTACCAGCCGTCGATCATCCTGATGGACGAGCCACTCGGGGCACTCGACAAGAAGTTGCGCGAGCATATGCAGTTTGAAATCAAGCAGCTGCACCGGCAGACGGGCGCAACGATCATCTATGTCACCCACGACCAGGAGGAGGCGCTGGCGCTTTCCGACCGCATCTGCCTGATGAACCACGCGATGGTCGAGCAGATCGGTCCGCCGCAGGAAATCTACGCCCGGCCGCGAACCGCCTTTGCCGCCGATTTCATCGGCATCTCCAACATTTTCCGCGGCCGCGTCGAACTCGGATCGGGTGGTGCCGCCCATCTGGCCACGGCAAGCGGCCGCTTCCGGATCGATGGCGCGGGCCTCTCGAATAATGCCGAGATGGCGCTCGTGGTCCGTCCCGAGCATCTCGAACTCGGATCGAGCGGGGCGAACGAGATCAGAGGTCGGGTGGTCGAATTGGTCTATGCCGGTTCAGAAACCCGACTGCTCGTTGATATCGCGGCGGAGCAGTTCGTGACAGTTCGTGTCCTTCCCGGCAAGCCATTGCCGAGTCTCGGCGAAAACATCACGCTGAGCTGGGCGCCGGAATCCGCCGTTCTGGTGATGCCATGACCGCGACCACCGTTTCTACAACAGGCGCTGCGCGCGCCAGCCGTTTCCGCTTTGGACCGCTCTGGCTTGCCGCACCGGGGATCGCGTTTCTTTTGATCTTCTTCCTCGTTCCGGTCGCAAGGCTGATGGGTTTGAGCGTCGAAGATGCCGACACCGGCGCGTTGACCGCAGGCCACTATGCGCGGATCTTCGAGACCGACGTCTATTTTCGGGTGCTGCTGATCACCTTCCGCATCGCCGGCCTCACGACGCTTCTCTCGCTGCTATTCGGATATCCCCTGGCCTATTGGCTGTCGCGGCTGCCGGACCGGACGCGCGGAACGATGATACTGCTCGTCATGGTTCCGTTTTGGACGAGTTATCTCGTCAAGAGCTTTGCCTGGGTGATCGTGCTCGGACGCACCGGGATCATCAACCAGATCGGACTTGGAACCGGTCTCCTCAGCCAACCGCTCGAACTGCTGCACAACGAGTTCGGCGTGATGATCGGTATGGTTCATGCCATGGTTCCGCTTGCGGTTCTGACCATGCTGCCCGTGATGACCGGCGTCGACCGTCGATTGACGCAGGCATCGGGGACGTTGGGTGCGGCGCCCGCTATGGGGTTCTGGCTCATCTATTTCCCACTTTCGCTGCCTGGCGCTGCAGCTGCTGGCCTGCTGACGTTTATCTCCTCGCTTGGCTTCTTCATTGTCCCGGCGCTGCTCGGCGGCCGTCAGCAGACGATGCTGGCGCAGCTGATCATTGTGCAGGTGCAGGAGATCCTCAACTGGGCGTTTGCCGGGGCACTGGCTGCCATGATGCTGGCTGCAGCACTGGTCACGTGCGGGCTCTACGATCGGGTGTTTGGCCTTTCGAGCCTGTCTGGCGAACCTTCTGACAGCAAGACCGGCCGCAAGGGCATATTGCGTGCGCTCGGCCTGGCGATCCTCGATCGGTTTGCAGGCATCAGCAGCGCCGTCGCGGATGGCAGCCATCGGCTGCTCGGGGCTGCGGTTTCGAGCCGGATGCTCGGCATCTATAGCCTGTTGATGTTCGCCTTCCTGATGCTGCCGACGCTTGTCGTGCTGCCGATCGCTTTCACCAGTTCGCAGTTCCTCGAATTCCCGCCACCGGGTTATGGCCCGGAATGGTTCAGGACGTATTTCACTTCCGATCTTTGGGTGGCAGCCACCGTCCGCTCGTTCGGCGTCGCCTTCGCAACAGCCATCGTTGCAACGGTGATCGGCGGTTTTGCGGCGTTGGCGCTTGCCCGTTCGCGCTCGCGCTGGCGCGGCATCATCTTCGCCTTTTTCCTGGCGCCGATGATCGTGCCTCGCATCGTGATTGCCGTCGGCCTGTTCTATCTCTTTGCCCAGATAGGCCTGGTCGCGACTGATATAGGCCTGGTGATCGGCCACACGGTACTGGCATTGCCCTTTGCCTTCGTCGCCATCGCCGCCGTGCTGAAAAGCTATGACTGGCGGCTCGACCAGGCAGCCGCGACGCTCGGGGCAAACCGCGTCCAAGCCTTGCGCTTCGTCACCGTGCCGCAAATCAAGAGCGGCCTGACGGCAGCGTTCCTGTTCGCCTTCATCACCTCGTTCGACGAACTGACGGTGGCAATCTTCGTCAGCGGCGGCGTCAAGACAACCCTGCCGAAACAGATGTGGGACGACATGATCCTTCAGCTGAACCCGACGCTCGCGGCAGTTTCGGTCGTCGTCTTCGTCGTTGTGACATCACTTCTCCTGGCGGCGGAAAAACTCCGCCGCTCCTCCTGACCCCACATCCGAGATCTCCCCATGACTGTTTCTCTCGAAGGCTTCCTCGGAAGCTTCATGATGAAGGCTGCCCGCAAACCGGAACAGGTTTTCGCCCGCTTCAACGGCGAGCCGATCACCTTTGGCGCTCTTGATGCAATGTCGGCAGCGCTTGCAGCCGAGCTTCGCCAGCGTGGCCTGAAACCTGGCGATCGCGCCGCGGTGATGATGCGCAACTCACGCCTGTCGCTTGCCGTCCTCTTCGGCCTTGCCAGGGCCGGCGTCGTCTGGGTTCCGGTCAACGCCCAGCTGCGCGGCGAGGGCCTGCGCTATATCCTGGAACATTGCGAGCCGGGCGTCTTCATCTGTGACGCCGAACTTGCCGAAACCATCGCCGAAAGCGGTGCCGCTCTGCCTGAGACCGGAATTATTCTCGCGGGGGAAGCGACGGGCGCGGCATCGCTTGAAACGATCCTGACTTCAGGGGCGGCCTTCAACGAGGCGCCGCCCGTCGCCGATGATCTGTTTGCGATCATGTATACCTCCGGCACCACCGGCCGGCCGAAGGGCGTGCTGGTGACCCACGGCATGATCCGGCTTGCCGGCGAAGCGGTGCGTACGCTCTCGGTAGCCGGTCCGGGCGACGTCTTCTTTGTCTGGGAGCCGCTCTATCATATCGGCGGCGCGCAGTTGATCGTTCTGCCGATCATCGAGGACCTGTCACTTGCCATGGTGGATCGGTTCAGCGCCAGCCGCTTCTGGGATCAGGTGAGAACCTATGGCGCCACCCATATCCACTACCTCGGCGGCATCCTGCAGATCCTGCTGAAGCAGCCCGAAAGCAAAGGTGATCGCGAGCATCCCGTGCGGATCGCATGGGGCGGCGGCTGCCCGAAGGAGGTGTGGCCGCTCTTCAAGGAGCGTTTCGGTGTCGAGATGCGCGAGTGCTACGGCATGACCGAAGCCTCCAGCATCACCACCTGCAACGCAACCGGTGTCGTCGGTGCCGTCGGTCAGCCGATGCCGTGGTTCTCGGTCGATATCCTGGATGAGAAGGGCGAGCCGGTGCCGACGGGCGGCAAGGGCGAGATCGTCGTGCGCACTTCGCTGGAGGGCGCGCTGTTCAAAGGCTACCTGCGCAATCCCGAAGCGACCGAAAAGGCCCTTCGGGGCGGCGCCCTGCACACCGGCGATACCGGCTCGTTCGATGCCGACGGCAATCTCTGGTTCCACGGCCGGCTCACCGACAGTGTCCGCTGCAAGGGCGAAAATGTTTCCGCCTGGGAGGTGGAACACGTCGCCGCCGCCTATCCGGCGGTCGAGGATTGCGCAATGATCGGTGTTGCCGCCGATGTCGGCGAGCAGGACATCAAGCTTTTCGTCAAGCCCAAGCCCGGCAGCGCAATCGATCCGATCGACCTGTCAGGATGGCTCGCCCATCGGCTCGCGCCCTACCAGAACCCGCGCTACATCGCCGTCATCGACGAGTTCGAACGCACGCCGAGCCAACGGATCATGAAGCATCGGTTGCCTGTCGCACTCGACGATTGCTGGGACCGGCTGGCGCAGCAATAGGGCTTGGGTGCTTTGGGCCGACTGCGGCGCACATGAAGGGAAACGACGATATGGGTCAGTCTGGCGAAATCGTGCTGGTTGGTTGCGGCAACATGGGTTTCGCGCTGCTTGAAGGCTGGGTGGCCCGGTCCGGCATTGCCGCTGACCGAATTCATGTGGTCGAGCCGGCGGAGGCCCTCCGCCGGCGCGTAGCGGCAGCGGGCGTGGAGGCCTACGCGGATGCGTCCGACCTGCCGCGGACGCTGCAGCCGCGCGCCGTCATCATCGCAGTCAAGCCGCAGGTCATCGGCTCGATGCTTGCGGCATACCGGCGGTTTAGCGCAACCGCCGCCTTCGTCAGCATCGCCGCCGGTGTGCCGATCGCGACCTTCGAGGCGACGCTTGGTGAAGTGGCGATCGTGCGCGCCATGCCCAACATGCCGGCGTCGATTGGCATGGGGGTGATTGCCGCCTTTGCCAACGCGCACACCGGCAACGTTCAGATGGCCTATGTGACCGATCTTCTGGCGGCTGTCGGAAGCGTCCATTGGCTGCCGGAAGAAAAGCTCATCGATGCCGCGACCGCAATATCGGGGTCGGGGCCGGCCTACCTCTTCCATTTCATCGAATGCCTGACCGAAGCAGGTATCGCCGTAGGTCTGCCGGCCGAGACTGCGCATGCGTTGGCGAAGCAGACGGTCGACGGTGCCTCGACTCTTGCCAGCGTCAGCGTCTTTTCTCCGACGGAGCTGCGCCAGCAGGTAACCAGCCCGAACGGCACGACTGCCGCAGCGCTTGACGTTCTCATGGCGGAGCCGGGTCTGGCGGCTTTGCTGAAGGGGGCAGCCGCTGCCGCATATCGCCGGGCGCTGGAGCTTGCCGCGGCCGGTTAAGCGTAAGGCGGGCCGGAGTTTGGTCGTGTGGCTTGTTGGACGCCGCCGATCTTCGTGCTGCCGCCGGCCTGCTTGCCGATCGTCATTGCACCGGTGCCAATCTTCCGTGTTGTCAACGAATGCGCAGAGCGTGCGTCCTTCGCAGGTTACGCCCAGTTTCGCGCTGAAGGCAACAGGGGCTGGGCAAGCGGATTGGTGGATGTCCCAGCGATTTGTTCCGCCAGGAGAAGCGCCGTTGTCGGACCCAATGTAAAACCCTGATGTCCATGCCCGAAATGGAACCATAGGCCCTTTTGCCGACTTGGCCCGACGACGGGCAGCATGTCCGGCATGCAAGGGCGCGTGCCGGACCATGGCACTTCCTCGAGTGGAGCGCTCAGCGCAAAAAGCTCGCACGCTGCGTCGACCGCGCGACGGATTTGCCGAGAGGCGACCGGGGCGCCTGGCGGCGCCATATGTGCACCGGTCAGGACCCTGCATCCCGCGTTCATCGGCGAGATGACGGTGGAGTTGTCAACATCCAGCATCGAAATGCTTGGTCCGTCATGAGTTGCGAAATGTCTGTGATATCCGCGCTTGAAGACCATCGGCACGTTATAGCCGAACCGCTTGAGGAGTATGGGAGACCAAGGCCCCAGGGCGACGACGGCATTTTGTGCGGTCACCGCGCCATCCTGGGATATCACGCGCCATCCGGCGCCGTCCTGCGCAAGCGTCGTTGCGTCGCCGCGGGCCAGTGCTCCCCCGCGCGCGGCGAAAAGCGCCGCGTAGCGAGCGACGAGTTCGCCGGGATCACGGCAAGTCCAGGGCGAGATCCAATGCACGGCCCCTGCCAGCCGCCGGCGCAAGGCGGGTTCGCTCGCGGTGAGTTCGCTCGGGCCAAGCACCTCCGATTGAACGCCGTATGTGTTTTTCAGCCGCTCCGCGTTGATGGCCGCCGCTTCATATTTCGCAGCGCTGCGGTAGACCGCCCGCCAGCCGCGGCGCACGATCAGCTCGTCGGCGCCGGCCGGTTTGATGTAGCGGGCATGATCGACGCTCGCGCGAAGAACCAGCCGCGAGTAGGTGGCAACGGTTTCCGCGTAAGGAGCGGGCGCCGATCGCGAAAAATAGCGCCAGAGGGGGCCTGCCAGCTGCGGTAGGTCGCGCAGTCGCCAGTCGACATCGTTACCCCGCCTCAGGGCAACCGAAGCAATTTCGCGCATGGAACGCGGAAAGGCATAGGGCTCGACGGCCTCGGTCTGGATGATGCCGGCATTGCCATAGCTGGTTTCACGCCCCGGCGCGTTGCGATCGATGAGCACAACCTGGTGGCCTGCTTCCTGCAGGGCGAGCGCGGTTGAGACGCCGACCATGCCGGCGCCGAGGACGATTGAGGTGGTCATGGGGCAGTTCCGCGGAAGGCTTCTTCAGAAGGTGAGGCGCGAGTTGTAACCGACGACGAACTCGATGAAACGCGAGACGTCGACCATGTCGTCGGCCCGGTAGCGGATCGTATAGCCATCGGTGCGTTCGATGCCCTTGAGATAGGAAAGATACTCGGCCGGCAGGCGGTTGCGGAACACGATTTCCAGGACCGGATTGTCCAGTTTGAACGGTTTCGCCGACCCCGCCCTCGACAGGGCTTTCTTGACACCCTCACGGACGCGGCGATGGGCGACGGCCGGTGTCAGCGTGATCGCCGATTGGGTGCTGTAAACCTGCTTGACCGGCACCTTAACGATATCGCCGCCGATGACCTGGCTTATTTCTTCCAATGCGACGTTGTCGCCCGAAGCAAGCAGCACCGGCACATCAAAATGGCCGGCGATGGCGGCGTTGATGCCGGCCTCCGGCATGACGATGCCGTTGATCCGGACTTCGGCAAACGCCGTGCCGCCGATCGTGTGCGATAGCACGCCTCCGATATGACTTGCGCCGGCGTGGTAGCCTAAAAGCATGGCGCCGACGAACGAGCCGAGCTCGACGCCCTGCATCATCATCAAGGGCCGGGGCCAGCTGCGGACGATCTGCACATAGTCGGGCAGGCGGTCGATCAGGATGCTTTCGCCATTTCCGTGGGAATCGCTGAGGATAACCTCCTCCACCCCTTCCTCATGGGCCGCCTCGCAGGCATTGACCACGGTATCGGTCATCCAGCGTCGCGCATTCTCATATTCAAACCCTTCCGGCATCAACTGGTCGCGGCTAACCACACCGACGATTCCCTCGATATCAGCAGATATATACAGGCGCATTCCTGCCTCCCCCCGTCAGCCGCGTCCTGGCGCGGATAATGCATTTGACTTTCCGACGATAAACATAGTTTTATGATTAGAAAATAACTTTCTTGTTGTGCGGGAAACAAAATGAAGCTGTTCGTCGCCGGACTAGACACCGAAACCAACACCTTTTCGCCGATGCAGACCGGCATTGAGGCCTTCCAGGAAAATCTGATCGCCTATGGCGACGGCACGAGCAAACCGCTCAACTGCTGTTCGTCGCAGATGTTCGTCTGGCGTAGCGCCGCCGAGGAGCGCGGCTGGGTGGTGGCGGAGAGCCTTTGCGCCGTGGCCGAGCCCGGCGGCAGGACCGTACGGGCGGTCTATGAAGGTTTCCGCGACACGATCCTTCGCGATCTGAAGGCCGCCATGCCGGTCGATGCCGTCATGCTTGCCCTGCATGGAGCCTGCGTCGCGGAAGGTTATGACGATGTCGAAGGGGACCTGCTCAAGCGCGTGCGAGCGCTGGTCGGGCCAAACGTGCCGATTGCAGCCGAGCTCGACCTGCATTGCCATATAACCGACCGCATGCTTGCGAACGCGACCATGATCGCCACCTACAAGGAGTATCCGCACACCGACATCGAGGAGGTTGCCGGCCAACTGTTCCGGCTGATGGAACGTACGCTTGCGGGCCAGGTGCGGCCGACGATGGGCCTTTATGATTGCCGCATGATCGGCACCTTCCACCCGCATCGCGCTCCGTTGCGCGGCATCGTCGACCGGATGAAGGCGGCCGAGGGCCAAGACGGCATCCTCTCGGTCTCGTTCGGGCACGGCTTTCCCTGGGGTGACGTCGAAGACGTCGGCGCCAAGATCCTCGTGGTGACCGACAACGATGCGGAAAAGGCAGCTCGCACGGCCGAGATTTTCGGCCGTGAGATATTCGATGCGCGCGAGGAAATGCGCGGCACCTATCTCAGTATCGACGCGGCCCTGGACCGGGCCGTGGCGGCGGCGAACGGTCCGATCGTACTGGCAGACGTCTCAGACAATGCTGGTGGCGGCGCACCAGGCGATTCCACCTTCATCCTGCGACGGATCATCGAGCGCGGCATAGAAGACGTGGCGACCTGCCTCTACTGGGACCCGATTGCCGTGCGCATGTGCCGCGAGGCAGGTGAGGGCGCCACATTGCCGTTGCGGATCGGCGGCAAGATCGGGCCGGCCTCGGGCGACCCGGTGGACCTGACCGTAACGATCAGGCGCATCGCCTCCGGCATCACCCAACGCTTCGGGCCGACCCCGCTCGGCATCGGCGACGCGGTTTGGGTGAGCGCGGGCAGCGTCGACATTGTGTTGAACACTGTGCGCACACAGACCTTCCATCCCGAATGCATGACGGCCTTGGGTCTGGACCCGGCGCAGAAGAAGATTGTCGTGGTGAAGTCCAGCAACCACTTTCGCGCGGGCTTCGAACCCATCGCGGGTGAAATCCTCTATGTGGGCGGTCCTGGCGCCTTGCAGCCGTCTTTCGAGGCGCTGCCCTTCACCAAGCTGACGCGACCCTACTGGCCCAGGGTCTCCGACCCTTTCGCAGGGTAGGGGGACGCCGGAGAAAATGCCTGTTCACATCGCGCCGCGGCACTCTGGGGCACGAGTGGCCGTACGTGGCGATCTGAGAACGCCTTCAAGGCGATGTTGATTTTGGCCGCGTATTATAGGAAATGGTTTTCCTATCGTGTAATCGGATTCTTGCGTGTTGTGGGAGCGATAAACACCGTCAGGCCGTCCGGGCTGGCCGCAGGCAAAATTGGAGACGCCACCTATGACAGACGCGAAATCCAGCCTCGGCGAGATCCTGAAGGACATTCGCAACCGCAATCGCTGGACCTTGGCAGAGGTAAGCTCGATGACGGGGCTTGCCGTGTCGACCCTTTCCAAGGTCGAGAACAACCAGATGCAGCTGACCTACGATCGGTTGATCCAGCTTGCGCAGGGCCTGAAAGTCGACATCGTCGAGCTTTTCGGCACGGCGATCGCAAGCGGGGATACCCAGAACCTGCTGGGACGGCGCACATACAACCGAACCGGCGACGGCCGGGCGATCATCACGCAAAACTACGACTACCTCTACCTTTGTACGGAGATCTCGAAGAAGTCGATGGTTCCCATCTTCGCGGTCGTGCGCGCGCGAACGCTGGAGGATTTCGGTCCGCTTATTCGGCACGGGGGGGAGGAGTTCTTTTATGTTCTCGACGGCGAACTGGAGCTGCATACCGAAATCTACGCGCCGCTCCGGCTCAAGAAGGGCGAATCTGCCTACTTTGACGCCACGATGGGTCACGCCTACCTGAGTGTCGGCGAAGAGCCGGCCCAGATCATCTGCGTGTGCTCTACCCCGGAGACTGAGTTGGTTTCCACGCTGGAGAGCACGCAGACGATCAAGCACAGGGATTAAGTTCCGTAAAAATATCGTATGATCGGAAAAAATCTTGCGCTTCGGAAAATCCCTTCCTAGTCTACGGCTGCGGTGAATGCCGGGAGGGCATCGTGCGCCGCAGTTCTGGGGAGGACTACGAGATGAACGGTTCCAAGTGGAAATCGATCGGCGTTGCATTGCTTCTGGCCTCGACGCCGTTGTCAGGTGCGATCGCAGCACAAGACGTGCTGGTTCTGGCACGGGCGGAGGACCCGCCGACCGCCGATCCCGGCGTTGAAATCAGCAACAGCGGTTACACACTGATCTATGCCGCCTACGAACGGCTGGTCGCCTATAAGGGTGCCTCGACCGAAGTCGGGCCCGAGCTGGCCGAAAGCTGGACCGCCGACGATGCGGGGCTTGTCTGGACGTTCAAGATCGCCAACGGCCACAAGTTCGACGACGGCTCGCCAGTCGATGCCGCGGCGGTCAAGTTCAGCTTCGACCGATTGATGAAGCTGAAGGCAGGTCCATCGGACGCGTTTCCTGTTCTGAAGGAGGTCGAGGTCGTCGACCCCCAGACGGTGAGGTTTCATCTGACGGCACCGTTTGCGCCCTTCATTTCGACGCTCGCCGTCTCCGGCGCTGCGATCATCAATCCGAAGGTCATGGCGCACGAGAAGGACGGCGACATGGCGAAGGCCTGGCTCGCCGAACATTCGGCCGGCAGCGGTCCCTATCGCATCGCATCCTGGGAGCGCAACCAGAGCATCGTGCTCGACAGCAACGAACACTATGCAGGCGCCAAGCCGGCATTGAAGCAGGTCGTCATCCGCATCGTCGGCGACGTGTCGGCTCGCCGCCTTCAACTGACAAACGGCGATGCCGACATCATCGAGCAGATCCCACTCGACCAGGCGGAAGCGCTGCAGAAAGACGCCTCCGTCGTGGTCGAGAGCAATCCCAGCATGTATGTGAATTACATATACATGAACAACCGCCAGCCGCCGCTGGACGACCCAAAGGTGCGCCAGGCGATCTCCTACGCCGTTGATTATCAGGGCATCATCGACGGCATCATGCTCGGCCAGGCCAAGCAGATGCGCGGTGCGGTGCCGAGCGGCATGTGGGGCCACGACCCCCAAGGCTTCCAGTACACCTATGACATCGAGAAGGCGAAGGCCCTGCTTGCCGAATCCGGCAAGAGCAACATCCACCTGACCTACACCTTCTCGCAGGCCGACCCCGCCTGGGAGCCGGTCGGCCTTGCGCTCCAAGCTTCTCTCGCCGAAATCGGCATCAAGCTTGATCTGCAGTCGGTCGCCGATACGACGAAGCGCGAGCTGGCCGCCAATGGCAAGTTTGATCTGGCGCCCGGCGCCTGGACGCCCGATTTCGCCGATCCCTACATGTTCATGAACTACTGGTTCGACGCCGATAAGATGGGCGGTCCCGGAAACCGTTCCTTCTACAGCAACAGCAAGGTCACCGACCTTGTAAGGGAAGCGGGCTCGATCGTCGACGAAGCCAAGCGCAAGACCCTCTATGTCGAGGCGCAGAAGCTTTCGACCGAAGATGCGCCCTATCTCTACATCATGGAAAAGAACGACATTTTTGCCCGCCGCGCGGCGGTGAAGGGCTATGTGTATAACCCCATGCTGATCCAGGTCTACAACTTCGGGACGATGTCGAAGACGGAGTGAGCCCGGCGGATCGAACGGATCCGAGAGAGGTCTCCATCGACGGAACGCCTGCCGCGCGCCGCAAGGCTTCGCGGCAGGGATCCTCACTCCCGAAACCTAAGTCAGGGTTTCCCTGCCGAAAGGGCTGGCGTCCATGGCAATCACCCGCATCATTTTCCCCCGTCTGATCCTGCTGCTCTTCGTGGTGTTGGGGGTCGCCATCATCACCTTCACCATCTCGCACCTGATCCCCGGCGATCCCGCGCGCATGATCGCGGGCGACCGGGCGAGTGCCGAAACGCTTGAAAACGTCCGGCGCAATCTGGGCCTCGACCGCCCCGTCGTCGAACAGTTCACGATCTACATTGGCAATCTCCTTCAGGGCGATCTCGGCACGTCGCTGCGGACCAATCGTCCTGTCGCAGCCGACATCCGCACCTTCCTGCCGGCGACGCTCGAGCTTGGCACGGTCGCACTCTTCATCGCGCTCTGTCTGGGCGTACCGCTTGGTGTTCTTTCGGCCGTCTACAAGGACGGTCCGATCGACCAGATCGCGCGGACCGTCTCCGTCTGCGGCATCTCGATGCCGGTGTTCTGGTTCGGCCTGATCCTGATCTATGTCTTTTATGCCCACTTCCAGATCCTGCCGGGCAGCGGCCGCCTGGCCATGGGCATTGTCCCGCCTGAACGCATCACCGGGTTCCTGCTGATCGATACGCTGCTTCAGGGCCGCTTCGACGCCTTTTGCAGTGCCGTCTATCATCTCATCCTGCCGGGCTTCGTGCTGGCCTTTGCCAATATGGGCGTGATCACACGGCAGATCCGCGCCTCGATGCTGGACGTGCTGCAGGAAGACTACATCCGAACCGCGCGCGCCAGCGGCCTGCGCAAGGGCGTGATCATCTTCAACTATGCGCTCCGAAACGCGCTGATCCCGTCGATTACACTTCTTGGATTGGCGCTTGGCGATCTCCTCTACGGCGCGGTGCTGACCGAGACGATCTTCGCCTGGCCCGGCATGGGGACCTATGTCGTCACCTCCATCCAGACGCTCGATTTTCCCGCCATCATGGGTTTCACCATCGTCGCATCCATCGGCTACGTGCTGATCAACCTGCTGGTCGATCTCGCCTACATGCTCGCCGATCCGCAGATCAGGGAGGTCTGATCATGTCCGCCGTCATGCCGACTGACCCAGTTGCGGCGACTGCCGCTACCCGCAGGCCCAAGCCCCTCTCCGAGCGGTTGCGCTATCTCTGGTATCTGAGCCGCCGCAGCCCGCTGACGCTGCTGGGCGTCGCGATCATCCTCATGGTCCTGGTGATGATCGTCGCTGCACCATGGATCGCGCCCTACAATCCCGACAAGGTTTCGCTGACATCGCGCCTGCTGCCACCGAGTGCTGCGCACTGGTTCGGCACGGATGAAGTCGGCCGCGACCTGTTTTCGCGCGTGATTTACGGCGCGCGAGCGTCCTGTGGCGCAGCCTTCATGATCGTGCTGATTTCAACGGCAGCCGGGGTGCTGATCGGCTGTTTCTCCGGCGTGGTTGGCGGACGTGTCGATACCGCGATCATGCGTCTGATGGATGTCGTGCTCGCCCTGCCGGCACTGGTGCTGGCCATGGCGCTGGCCGCAGCCCTCGGCCCGAGCCTGTTCAACTCTATGCTTGCCGTCGCGATCGTGCGGA
This sequence comes from Ensifer adhaerens, assembly GCF_002007205.1. Taxonomy (GTDB): domain Bacteria; phylum Pseudomonadota; class Alphaproteobacteria; order Rhizobiales; family Rhizobiaceae; genus Ensifer; species Ensifer adhaerens_D. The sequence goes on along the minus strand of NZ_LAZS01000012.1, from coordinate 1,080,164 downwards.
TCCCGGCCTACGTCCGACTTGCCCGAGGACAAACGCTTTCCTTGCGAGAGCAGGTGTTCGTAAAGGCGGCACGCACCTATGGGGCCTCGCCGTTCTACATCCTGCGCTGGCATATCTTGCCGAACGCCATGTCGCCGATCATCGTCCAGGCGACGCTTGATCTTGGCGGCGTCGTTCTGATCGCAGCCGCCCTCAGTTTCATCGGTCTCGGCGCCCAGCCGCCGACTGCCGAATGGGGTGCGCTGGTCAGCAGCGGCCGCAGCTATATGCTCGATCAATGGTGGTACGCGACCTTCCCGGGTCTTGCCATTCTGATCACGGCCATGGGGTGCAATCTCGTCGGCGACGGCATCCGCGACATGCTCGACCCGCGCTTGAGGGGCAGATGATGACCGGCTTGTCTTTAGAACGCGGCCACGCATTGGCCATTCACAACCTGTCACTGGAGTTTCCTACCTTCAGCGGTGCGATCAAGGCGCTCGACAATGTGTCGATCGACGTCGGGAAGGCGGAGATCGTCGGGATTGTTGGGGAATCCGGCTGCGGCAAGTCGGTGACGACCATGGCGGCAACCGGGCTCTTGCCGAAAGGCCGCTATGACATCACCAGCGGATCCGTCAGTCTGTTTGGCCGCAACACGCTGGCTATGGATGACGGCGAACTTCAGGACGTACGCGGCAAGGTGGTGTCGACCATCTTTCAGGAGCCGATGAACGCGCTCAACCCGACCATCCGCATCGGCAAGCAGCTGACCGATGTCATCATGCGTCACGAGGAGACGAGCTTGCCGGATGCCAGGCGCATCGCACGCGACATTCTCGCCGACATGCTGATCGGCGAGCCGGAGCGGGTGATGAACCTCTATCCGTTCGAGCTTTCCGGCGGCATGCGGCAGCGCGTTCTGATCGCCATGGCATTCTCCTGCAAGCCGGGCCTCATCATTGCCGATGAACCGACCACGGCGCTCGATGTCACCGTCCAGGCCGTGATCCTTCGGCTGATCCAGAACCGCGCGCGCCGCACCGGGACATCCGTCGTCTTCATTTCGCACAATGTCGCCGTGGTGTCGCAACTCTGCGACCGGCTCTACGTGATGTATGCGGGCCGGATCGTGGAGCATGGAGCGACCCGCACCGTGCTTGAAGCGCCGCAGCATCCCTATACCCAGGCGTTGCTGCGCTGCCTGCCGGAGCGGGTGGCGCCGAAGCAGGAACTGGAAGCGATCCCTGGCGCGGTTCCGAGCCTTCTGCACCCGCCTGCCGGATGCTACTTCCAGCCGCGATGCAAGGAAGCGGTGGACCTCTGTCGATCTCGATCTCCGCGACTGGCGGGAGCCGAGGGCCAGCAGGTGGCGTGCTGGCGGCGCGGTGTCGCGTCGGAAACATCAGGGCAGGAGGGCCGGCAATGACCAAGGGCGTTCACACGGCTCGGCCGATTCTGGAGGTTTCCGACCTGCATGTACGCTTTCCGGCGTCCCGCAACTGGCTCGGCCGACCCACCTCGCATGTGCACGCCGTCAACGGCGTCAACCTCGTGGTGCACGCCGGCAGAAGTCTCGGCATTGTCGGCGAGTCCGGCTGCGGCAAGAGCACGCTCGCCCAGGCGATCATCGGCCTTGCGCCTCACGCGCAGGGTAGGGTGGCGATCGACGGTCAGGACTTTCAGGCCGCACAGGGGAGAGAAAGGCGCGCGCTGCGGCAGAAGATGCAGATCGTTTTTCAGGATCCGCAATCCTCGCTCGACCGACGCCTGCCGGTCTGGCGGCTGATCAGCGAACCGCTGCATATTCGCGGCGGCTACAGCAAGGCTCAATTGCACGCCAAGGCTGAGCAACTGGCCGTCTCGGTCGGTCTGCGGCCGGAGCAACTCGATCGTCTGCCGCATGAATTCTCCGGCGGGCAGCGCCAGCGCATCGCCATCGCCCGTGCGATCAGCACCGATCCCGATCTTCTGGTCCTGGACGAACCGACCTCCGCCCTTGACGTATCGGTGCAGGCGCAGATCATCAACCTGCTTCTGCGGCTGCAGCGCGACCGTGGCCTCAGCTACCTCATGATCTCGCATGACGTCGCGCTGGTGCGCCACTTCTGCGACGACGTGGCGGTGATGTATCTCGGCCAGATCGTTGAAGCGGGGCCGGCCGGGGAGGTGTTGCGCAATCCGCGGCACCCCTACACGCAAACGCTGCTGGCGGCCGCTCCCAGCCTCGAAAGTCCCTTGCCCGCCATCGCCGAAGCGCGGACGGGCGAGCTTCCAAACAATCGGAGACTGCCCGCCAGTTGCTTCTACAAGGAGCGATGCGGCCAGGCGGCCGAAGGTTGCGAGACACCCCAGGTTCTGCGACGCGCCGGGGCCCGCCAAATCAGATGTCATCTGGCATTGGGCTAAGCCGAAGGGGCGGGTGGATTCCGCGACCTTTCGGCCGACCCGCGGCGGGAGCCGCCATGCCTTTTGATGCACAGTCTCCGTATTTTAAGAAATATTATTTTCGTATCGGAAAAATAATTTGATTGATATTACCGGGTGTGCAAACGTGCGCCAGCCGCCCTCCGGTGGCTCTCGCCACCAGGGACGAGCCTCGCTCGCGCCCGCTGCCTTGCAGGAGAATACCTTGACTGACGCAGCGCCGATCGCGGCTTTCCTTCGACCGGAACCGGCCAACCTGCCGACACCGTACGTCGAAGTCGATGAAGACCGGCTGATGCGAAATCTGCGTGGCATGCAGGAGCGAGCAAGTGCCGCCGGCGTGGCGCTGCGTCCGCATATCAAGACCCACAAGTGCCTGGCGATTGCCGGCTGCCAGCTTGAGCTTGGCGCAGTCGGCGTGACGGCATCGAAGCCGGAAGAGGCGCGCGTCTTCGTCGAGGCCGGAATTGCTTCCGTGACGCTTGCCTATCCGATCGTTCGACCGGAAAGGATCGACGGTCTTGTCCGGAGTGCCAAGGCGCACGGCACCGAACTCCTGCTGATCGCAGCACATGAGACGGGTGTCGAAGCGATTGGAGCCGCGGCTGAGACGCACGGCGTGACGCTCGGCGTGTTCGTGAAGGTGGATGTGGGCCTTGGCCGTGTCGGCGTAAAACCGCAGGACCCGGCGGCCATCCTGCTGGCAAAGCAGATCGAACGACACGCGAACCTGACCTTCGCTGGCCTGCTCTCTCACGCCGGCCATGCCTACGGCAGCAAGAGCACGGAGGAATTGTCTGAAATTGCCGCGGCGGAGGCGCGGGCACTTCTCGATCTGGCCGGGAGTTTGCGGCAATCAGGGACCGATGTGCCCCGAATTTCGGTCGGCGCCACGCCTACCTGCCTCGGAGCGCCCATACCGCAGGGTGTCACGGAAATCCGCCCCGGGAACTACGCGTTTCTCGATCGCACCGCGCTGCGCCTCGGTATTGCGACGCCCGACGACATTTCGCTTTCGGTGGTGGCGACCGTCGTGGCGCACAACGACAAGCATTTCATTGTCGATGCTGGCTCCAAATCACTGTCTTCCGATCTCGGCGCGCATGGGTCCGGCGGCAACGGCTTCGGTATTGCTATCAGCGCGGACGGCGAGGGTCGGGCGGCCTGGGAGGTCGAGCGGCTTTCCGAGGAACACGGCTTCGTTCGCTTCTTCGACACGCCCCCTGCGATCGGCAGCCGGGTCCGCATTTTTCCCAACCATTCCTGCGCCGTGGTCGCGCAATTCGATGGCGTCACGTTGCGGCGGTCGGATGGGCGCGCGGTGGCGCTTCGCGTCGACGCCCGGGGCCGCCAGACCTGATGGCGTGTGTGAAATCGGTGCGGAAGCCAAGAACCTGACCAATGAGATGAGAGAGATCTGACATGACGAAGGAAGTTGAATGGGCGCGTATGACCGCCCCCAGCCTGCGTGAACTTGCCGGCAAGCCAGGGGCACTTGCGATCCTGCCGATCGGCTCGCTGGAGCAGCATGGGCCACATCTGCCTGTGATTACCGACACCGCAAGCGCGTCGGCTGCGGCCATCCGTGCCGCCCGGCGGGTGGCCGACGACGTGCCGGTTGCCGTTCTTCCGGGCCTGTGGCTTGGCATGAGTGAGCATCACCTGCCGTTCGGAGGCACGATCACGCTCGACTACGAGACGCTGAGCCGGGTTATCCGCTGTATCGTCCGTTCGCTGAAAACGCTTGGCTTCCAGCGGCTGTTCATCGTCAACGGTCACGGTGGCAACATGGATCCGCTCGCCGTTGCCGTGCGTGAACTGGCGGTGGAGTTCGCCATGCCGATCGTTGCCACGACGCCGTGGATGCTGGCGCCGGAGGAAGCGAGGAAGATCTTCGAGGTGGATACCGGTGCCCACCATGCCTGCGAAGGCGAGGCGTCGGTGATGCTCGCGATCGTCCCGGACGCGGTGAAGACCGAGATGTTCGGCCAGGCCTTCGGCAACCAGGAGCATCCCGTCGATGTGCCCGCGGATGTGTCGCGCTTCTATTCCTTCGCTGAACGCGCGCCGGTCACCGGCACCTGGGGCGATCCGCGCAGCGCAACGGCCGAAAAGGGCGAGCGCTTCCTCGACTTCCAGGCGAACGAACTGGTGAAGCTGATCCGCAACGACGTGCTTTGGACCGCGCCGGACCCGGTCTGGACGCCTGGCCGCGGCCTCGGCACGACGGCCGGCAGGGCCGACTGAGTGGTCCGGCGGCAAAACCGCCGGGCACCTCGCATTCCATTCCCGAGGGAGGAGATGTCAATGAACCTGAGATTCGCGCGGACGCGCAAAACCCTTGTGTCGCTCTTTGCAGCGACGATGCTTTCCGGCGTCGCGCTGACGCCGGCCATGGCGAAAACGCTGGTCTATTGCTCGGAGGGCTCGCCGGAGGGCTTCGACGCGGCGCTCTACTCGGCCAACAGCACCTGGGATGCTTCGGCCGAGACGGTCTATGATCGCCTCACCGAGTTCGAGCCCGGCACGACCAATGTCGTTCCGGGCCTCGCCGAAAGCTGGACCATTTCCGCCGACAATCTCGAATATACGCTGACGCTGCGTGGGGGCGTGAAGTTCCAGACAACGGACGATTTTACGCCGACACGTGATTTCAACGCCGACGACGTGCTCTTCACCTTCAACCGCCAGCTCGACAAGAACGATCCGTGGAACAGCTACTTCCCCGGCGCGAACTGGGAAATGTTCAATGCGATGGAGATGCCGGCGGCCATCAAGGGCATCGTCAAGGTCGATGACAGGACCGTCAAGTTCGTCCTGAACCAGCCGGATGCGTCGCTGCCGTCGAAGCTCGCGCTGAACTTCGGCTCGATCGTATCGAAGGAATATGCCGACAAGCTGGCGGCGGAAGGCCGGCGTGAAAACCTCGACCGCAAGCCGGTCGGTACCGGCCCCTTCCGCCTTGTCGACTATCAGCAGGACGCGGCGATCCGCTTTGCGGCGAACGCCGACTATTGGGCAGGGGCCCCGAAGATCGACAACCTGATCTTTGCTATCACCACCGATGCGACGACGCGCATGCAGAAACTGCAGGCTGGTGAGTGCCATGTCGCGCCTTACCCCGCGCCGGCCGACGTGGCCGGACTGAAAACCAATCCGGACCTGAACGTGCTGGAGCAACCGGGCCTCAACGTTTCCTATCTAGCGATGAACACGCTGGTCGCGCCGTTCGACAAGCTGGAGGTGCGCCGGGCCATCAACATGGCGATCGACCGGAAGGCTATCGTCGATTCCGTCTATCAGGGCATGGGCCAGGTCGCCCAGAGCGTCCTGCCGCCGACCATGTGGGGCTATAACGGCAGCATTGACGGCTACAGCTATGACGTCGAAGCGGCAAAGAAGCTGCTCGACGAGGCCGGCGTCAAGGATCTGAGCATGAAGATCTGGGCGATGCCGGTCAGCCGCCCGTACATGCCGAACGCGCGCCGGGCTGCGGAGCTGATGCAGGCGGATCTCGCCAAGGTTGGCGTCAAGGTGGAAATCGTCTCCTACGAATGGGGCGAATACCTCAAGAAGTCGCGGGACAAGGCGCGCGATGGCGCCATCATCCTCGGCGGCACGAGCGACAACGGCGACCCCGACAACCTGCTCAGCTACTTCTTCAGTTGCGCCGGCGTTGGCGGCAGCAACAATGCCAACTGGTGCTACAAGCCGCTGGACGAGATTTTCCAGAAGGCGCGTGCCAGTTCGAACCAGACGGAGCGGACCAAGCTCTACGAAGAAGCACAAGCGATTATCAGCGACCAGGCGCCCTGGGTGCCGATCGCACACTCGACCGTCGTGCTGCCGATGTCGAAGAAGGTGAAGGGCTACGTGATGGAGCCTTTGGGGTCGCATCGTTTCGACAAGGTCGATATCGACGAGTAGTCCTCACAAGAGGTGTATCTTGCGCCGGCATTCGCCGGCGCGGACCGGATGCAACATTGCCAGGCCGTTGGCCCGCGCCTCTCCAGGCGGCGGAGTGAGGTCAAGCGCCAGTCTCGCGTTTTCGGCGAACTCGCATTAGCCGGTCGCCGCAGCGAATGACCGAGACGAGCGGCTGACGGGTTCGGTTCAGCTTGGTTGTGCATCCAGAATGAACTCGCGCATCAGGGCCACGCATTCCCGATGATGCGTCTCAAGCAGAAGGTGCGCCCCGTCGTAGATGTGCATGTCCAGCCGGTCTAGCTCGCGAGCATAGGCGAGCACCTCCTCAAGTTCAAAGTAGGGATCATGACGACCCCAGATGAGCAGCGCGGGGGGCTGGTGCTCGTGATGATAGGCTGAGATCTCCGGAAAACGGGCGACGTAGCGCCCATAGTCGGCGAAGATGCGAAACTGTATCTCGACCAGCCCCGGTCGGCTCATCCGTTCCCAGTCGAGATGCCACCCCTCAGGTGCGAACAGCGGCTGCAGCCGATCCGGAATGTCGCCCACATAGGTGTGGCGCACGCCTTCGAAGTTCAGCCATTCTGGGAGCTTCGCGCGGTTCTGCGGAGTGGGGTCCGCCCAGTAGGCCTTGTTCGCTTCCCAATCTGGACCGAGGCCCTCCTCGTGGGCGTTACCGTTCTGGATGATGAGCCCCAGCACGCGATCGGGACGGGCGAGTGCAAGATAGTAGGCAACCGGCGCTCCAAAATCATGAATGTAGAGGAAGAAGCGCTCCAATCCTATCTGCCGGGTCAAGGCATCGATCGTGCGCGCCATGGCCTCGAACGTGTACTCATAATCGCCGGGTGCCTCGGTAAAGCCGAACCCCGGCAGGTCAGGGGCCACGACCCGCGCCACGCTGGCCAGTGGGCCGATGACCTCGCGGAAACTGTACGATGAACTGGGTTGGCCGTGGAGCAGGAGCACGCCGGGCCCATTGCGCCGGCCTGCCTCACGATAAAATAGCTTCACGCCGTCGACTTCGACCGTGCGATGCTTCGCTTTCTCAACAGTCAGCATATCAACGACCTCCTTCTCGAAAGAAGGAGAACGCGCATGATCCCGTCTGGTTCACAAGAGGGCGTTGGTTCCCGATCGCTTGGCGGAAAGCAGCGACCGTTGGGGCTGTATGAAATTCTTACGTGGCGGACGTGGCTTCGCAATCGAAAACTTATGCCGGCGCCGTTACCCTGCGTGATACCGGCAGCAGGAATTCCCCACTTACTCGGCCGTGAATTGCTCGCCGCTGCCAAAGGCGAAAATGGAGGCCAACCGGTTGGGAGTGAACAGGACTCTCAAAACTCACGGGTTCGAGCAGCTACTCAGGACGTCCTTGCCGCAATCGGGCATGGCGAGAGAATTGCAGGGACTTGTTCCGGTCGTTGTGGCGGCCGTCATCGTCGTCATGGTCGTCGCGATCGTCAGGAAATTCATCGGCTTATGCGAACGTCCGATCCGCATGCCGGCGGTTAATTGTCGGTGCAGCAGGCGTATAATTGCAGCGCCGCTCACGGCCGCGGCTTCCTCTCTGTCGCCCGTTCTTTTGCGCCGAGACTCTGCCGTGTCGGATGCCATGCTGTTTGGCAGGAGATGCAACGATGGCGAGCGCCAAGTCGAAGATGTCTCGAGATGTCCCACCGCTGCTGGATGCGGAGGCGTTGCTGGACGGGGCGCCGTCGTTACCGTCGGCTGCTGTGGGCTATGTCGTCTCGGTTGTGATGACCGCTGTCGCGACCGTTGTGGCGATTGGCGTCGACAGCGGGGTCGCGATCCCGAACCTGTCTCTCGTGTTTGTGGTGCCAGTCGTTGTCGCGGGTGTGTGTTTTGGGTTGGGTCCGTCACTTTGCTCGGCAATATTGGGGTCTCTCGCCTACAATTTCTTCCTGACGGAGCCCCGATACACGTTGATGGTCGACGACCCCGCAAACATTTGGGCGATTGCTCTGCTTTTTGTCATCGGGATCATCGTCAGCGGTGTCGCCCATACTTCCCGTCATCGGGGCACCGATGCGGCGCATCTGCGGCGCCAGGCGCTGCTGCTCAAGGACTATAGCCGCGAAATCGCAGGGGCGGGAAATGCGAAGGTGATTTCCACGATAACATCCAAGGCGCTTGCCGCTCTCTTTGACGTTCCTGCGATCGTTGTTCTCGTTTCAGGGGACAAGGTGAGCTTTTTCGAGAGCGTTGGGGACATCGCACCGCAGGCGGCCGAGCTCGACGCGGCCCTGTCGTCGGCAGCGACAGGGACTGTACAACTTGCGGAGGTTTATCCGGAGTCGCGTTTTGACTTTTGGCCGGTTTCAACGGCGTCCGATCAGCGCGCCGTGCTTGGCCTTGCATTCGACGCCGCGGGGCGCCCCGATGCCCCGGAGACGTTGATCGATGTTGTCAGGAGCATTTTGACGCTGGCACTCGATCGCCGGCCGACCATTTAGAGCCTGAAGACGCCGAGGACGACAAATAGCCCAGCGGGTCGCCAGTTCCGGCACGTTTTGGAGGTTCATCCTGTGGATGCGGGCCATCTCATTGCAGACGTCACCGAAATTTAGATTGTGACCTGTTCGCCGATCTCGACGACACGATTGGCTGGCAGCTTGAAGTAGGACGATGGGTCGATGCCAAGCCCTGAAAGAGCGATGTAGAGCTTGTCTTGCCAGCCCGGCAGACCGGAGTTGGGGTCACTGAGAAGCGTTCTCCGCCCCAGATAGAACGACGTCTGCATGATCTCGAACTTGAAACCGGCTCTCTTGCAGAGGGAGAGCGCTTTCGAAACGTTCGGCTCGTCCATAAATCCGAAGCAGAGTTCGAGTCTTGCAAATCTGTCCGAAAGCTCCGTCAGCGAAACACGGTCCTTCTCTGCGACATACGGGTGCTCGGACGTCCGGACGGTCAGAATGACGTTTTGCTCGTGAAGGACGTGATTGTGCTTGATGTTGTGAAGGAGGACGGCGGGAGTTTTGTCGCCCACGCTGGTTAGAAAGACAGCGGTTCCGCGAACCGTCTGGGGCCCATGGGTCGATTTCTCGATGGAACGGATAAACGTCTCCAAGGGTATGTCGTTTCGCGCGGTCTTTTCGCGCAGCATTTGCGATCCGCGCGTCCAGGTCCACATCACAATCATGATTGCCAGTGCCAGCGCCACCGGGACCCAGCCACCATCATGGATCTTGAGCAGGTTCGCCATCAGGAAGATGCTCTCGATAACAAGCAACGGCGCCAGTAGCATGCCCGCGAGAAGGGTCGAGTAGCCCCAAACCGAGCGAAGGAACTGAAATGCCATCAGGGTGGTCACGACCATCGCGCCGGTCACCGAGATCCCGTACGCGGTGGCAAGCGATTCCGAGTCGCCAAAGGAGAAAATCAGCGTGATGACGCCGACGAACAGGAGCGCGTTTACCGCGGGCACGTAGATCTGGCCGGTGTTGGTTTCGGAGGTGAACTTGATCAGCAGGCGCGGGAGGAAGCCCAAGTGGACCGCTTGCCGCGCCAGCGAAAACGCTCCGGTGATGACGGCCTGGCTGGCAATGATTGTCGCCATCGTGGCGAGGATGACCATCGGTAGCAGAGCCCAATCGGGATAGAGAAGGTAGAAGGGGTTATGCACCGCATCCGGGTGACTGAGCACGAGCGCACCCTGGCCGAGGTAGTTCAACGCCAGCGCCGGGAACACCAGCACAAACCAGGCGGTGCTGATCGGCTTGCGTCCGAAATGACCGAGGTCCGCATAGAGGGCTTCCGCTCCCGTGACCGTCAGGAACACCGCACCAAGTACGACCAGGCCTGCCCAGCCCGCATGCGTGATGAACCAAAGGGCATTCATCGGGTTCAAAGCCTCAAGGATCGTCCAGTCGTCGCCAATGTGGATGAGACCACCCCACGCCATTGCGAGGAACCAGACCACGGTGATTGGCCCGAAGAACTTGGCGACCGCTTCGGTGCCTTTCGACTGGACGGCAAACAGCGCGACCATAACGGCCGCGGCCAGAGGGAGCACATAGTCGTCAAGGGCCGGCGTGACGAGTTTCATGCCTTCAAGCGCCGACATGACCGAAAGGGCAGGCGTAATCATCGCGTCGCCGATGAACAGAGCCGCCCCGATCAATCCCGCAAAGAACAGCACCGGCATGAAGCTGCCCGTCTTCTTCATCAGGAGCGCGAGAAGCGACAAGGTCCCGCCTTCGCCGTCGTTGTCGGCGCGAAGGAGAAAGAGCACGTATTTGAACGTCACGACAATCGTCAGCGTCCAGACCATCAGCGAGATGAGGCCGATAACCTCGTTTGCCTGTGCACCGTCGCTCAAGAAGGGGCGAAGTGCCTCACGAAAGGCATAGAGCGGGCTCGTTCCGATGTCGCCATAGACGACGCCGACGCACCCGATGAGGAGAACAAGAAAGCTTCGCATCTCCGTTTGACGTTCGGAAGCTTCGTTAAGAGGGCGCATATGTTCTCCGGAATCCTGCTGCCAAGGTGCGGGAACCTATATGGTGCAGCGCGAAATGTCAGGCAAAATACTTCTGCGTTCAAAGGCGACGAGATAGTTCCATAATTCAGGTTACGCGATCTTTGTTTGTAGCCGCAAAGTTAAAGTGTCCTGATCCTGCAAAGTTGGAATGTCACTCTCCCCGGGTTTTGCTGACCTGGGAGATTGCGGATGGGATTGATTGCGATGAGCGAACGCGATCTGCAGCGGATTGAGGTTTTGTCGAAAGTGATCGCCGGCCGCATGACGTTGGCGTCGGCGGCGCGCGTGCTTGAGCTGAGCACCCGCCAGGTGCGTCGGTTGCTGGAGCGGATCAACACCGGCGGTGCGGCTTCGATCCGGCATAAGGCGATCGGCCGGCCCTCGAACAATCGGATCAGCGACGGTGTTCGGGATTATGCCGTGACGCTCGTTCGCGAACGCTATGTGGACTTTGGTCCGACCTTGGCAGCCGAGAAGCTGGCCGAGCGCGATGGGTTGCGGGTGTCGCGCGAGACGCTGCGCCAATGGATGGCAGAAGCCGGACTTTGGCTGTCGCGCAGGCAGCGGCGGACGTTTCATCAGCCACGGTTGCGGCGCGAGGCCTATGGCGAACTGGTGCAGATCGACGGGTCGGAGCATCGCTGGTTTGAGGATCGCGGGCCGCCGTGCTCGCTTCTGGTGTTCGTCGATGACGCGACCGGCAAGGTGATGCAGTTGCGGTTTGTGCGCTCGGAAAGCGCCTTCAGCTACTTTGAAGCGCTGGCGCTTTACCTTGAGCATCATGGGGCACCTGTCGCCTTTTATTCCGACAAGCATTCGGTGTTTCGGGTGGCGAAGAAGGATGCCAGGGGTGGCCAGGGCATGACCCAGTTCGGGCGTGCACTTTGCGAGCTAAACATCGAGATTCTTTGCGCAAATTCCAGTCAGGCCAAAGGTCGTGTCGAACGGATGAACCGGACGCTGCAAGATCGCCTGATCAAGGAATTAAGGCTGGCGGGTATCGACGACATGGAGGCTGGCAATGCCTTTTTGCCTGGCTTCACAGAACACTACAACGCGCGGTTTGCGATCGTCCCTGCCCGACCCGATGACCTGCACCGCCCGCTGAATCTCGCCCCGGATCGGTTGCGCGACGTCCTGTGCAAACGCGAGCAGCGCTATGTCGGAGCGCAGCTGACGTTTTCGTTCGAGCGCCGGCGGATCATGCTTGAGGAGACCGAGGTGACACGTGGTTTGGCTGGTCGCCATGTCGAGACCTATGCCTATGCCGATGGTCGACTGGATGTGCGCTGGAAAGGCCATTCCCTGCCCTACAGACTATTCGACAAGGACCAGCGGGTGACGCATGCGGCGATCACCGAGAACAAGCGGCTCGGTGATGTCCTGGCCTATATCAAGGAACGCCAGGAGCAGCAGACGCAGCCGGCGGTGAAGACGAACAGCGAGAAGAATGGCTACAAACCGCGTGGCCGCAAGCCGGGCAAGCGGACGGATTTCATGAACGATCCGGGGGTGATTGCGCGGCGCGAGCAGGCCCTGTCCCGGCTTGATGCCGCGGAATGATCCATTGATCTGGCTCTCAAAGCTAAAGCCGAAGGGGTGCCCTTCACCCGCCCCGATCTGATCTTGCAACCGGGTGAGCCGGTCAGATCGGGGCTGGTCGTCGTGCCTTGCGACGGCTCAACGTGACATTTCTACTTTGCACCACGAAGGACAGTTCAACTTCGCCGCCACATTGTTTGTAGCGGGGGCGGATTCCATTTTCAAATGCAACGGAGGCAAATTGGCCATCGTTTCAGGAGGATGGATGTGGCCCGCTCTTTTGTGCAGTTGAGTATGGATGAACGCCGCGTCGTTGCGCGGATGCATGAGAAGGAGATCAGCCAGGCGGAGATCGCGCGGACGCTTCGTCGCGACCGTTCGACCATCTGCCGCGAGCTACGACGGAATTTCTGGCACGACCGTGAAGTCCCCATTGCCGAGGGCTATTGGCACGTGACGGCTCAACAGATGGCTGAGGACCGGCGTCGGCGCTACCGGAAGCTTTTGCTCGACCCGCAGCTTTGCGCCGCGGTCATCGATCGTTTGAAGGATGGGTGGTCACCGGAACAGATTTCAGGTCGCCTAAGGCTCATCAACGGGTCCTCGTCGCGACTGAGCCATGAGACGATCTATCAGTACGTTTACTCTCCGGAAGGTCAGGATCAGCAGCTGGGACGTCACTTGCCGGAACGACGACGCAAGCGACGCCCCCGATATGCGCGAAAGCCGAGAAGTCTCGTCTTTCCAATTGAATGCGCCATCCGTCATCGGCCAGACAGCATCAACTCCCGCAGCGATTTTGGTCATTGGGAGGCGGATCTGATGATCTTCAGGAAGGAACATGGATCGGCCAACGTGGCCACTGTCGTGGAGCGCAAGAGCCGCTACACGGTTCTGTTTCGGAACAATGACAGGCGTTCGAAGCCGATCGTGGGGCAGCTGATCAGCCATCTCGGCGCCCTACCCGCGCAAGCACGGCAAAGTCTGACGTTCGATCGCGGTTTGGAATTCGTCTCGTGGCGCGAGCTGGAAAAGGGCATGGGAACATCGGTCTGGTTCTGCGACCCACAAGCGCCCTGGCAGAAAGGCACGGTCGAGAACACCAACAAGCGTGTTCGGCGTTACCTGCCGGCAGAGACCGTCGTCCTGGATGTGAGCAATCGGGAGATCCGAGCATTGTGCGACCGTCTCAACACCACCCCGCGCAAGTGCCTGGGGTTCCAGACGCCGAAGGAGATCTTCAGCCAGTACCTGTTGGCTATGAAGGGTCAAAGCATGTAGGTTTCTCGCGATCGTTGCATTCAATCTGGAACCACCAGCTGGAGCAGGTTCTCGAGTTGCGCATGGTGCTCGCCGCCAATGGCCGCAAGAAGTGGATGAACCCGCGCCGCACCGAAAACGAGCAGTGCCAGATCATCGCAGTTACCAACTTCAAGGGCGGTTCAAGCAAGACGTCGACGACCATCCACCTCGGCCATTATCTGGCGCTGCGTGGTTACCGCGTGCTCGCCGTCGATCTTGACCCGCAGGCGTCCCTGACGGCACTCCACGGCAACCTGCCGAACTTCGACTACCGGGGAGGGGACACACTCTATTCCGCAATCCGGTTCGAGGATCCGATCCCAACCCGATCTATCATTCATCAAACGCATATTGCTGGTTTCGACGTTATCTGCGCCGGTCTCGAACTGACCGAATTTGAGACGGCAGTTGCGCTGGAAATGCGGAGGGCTGGTGGAACAGGCTTCCTGCTTCGCGTTTCGCAGGCCCTCGAACAGGTTGCCGACGACTATGACTTCATCCTCATGGACTCGGCTCCGTCGCCGAACTTCCTCACGCTTTCGTCATTGACCGCGGCGACCGGCGTCGTCATCTCCGTTCCGGCCCACATGCTGGACGTCGACTCCACGGCGAAGTTCCTCGAGCTTGCCGCTTCCTACATGCAGATCCTCGACGAAGTGGGAACTTCGGCTCAGTGGGATTTCGCAAAGTTCCTGGTCACCAAGTTTGAGCCCAACGACCATCCCCAGGCCAACATGTCCGCATTCATGCGCCAGGTGTTCGGTGAGGACTTGCTTTTGAACTCCGTCATCAAGTCGACTGCTGTCGCAGATGCGCTCACGTGGAAGCAAAGCCTCTACGAGGTGCAACGGGCGCGCTTCTCCGCACCGAAGACCTATGACCGCGCCATCGAGTCCATCAATGCAGCCAATGCGGAGCTGGAAGCTCTCTTCTGGAAGGCATGGGGGAGAGAATGAGCCGTAAGGATTCCAAAGGTCTTTTTGCAAACGTCCTCAACCAGCTCGACACCTCGCCCGACAGGGAAGGGGCCAAAGGACGACGTCTCCGCATCTGCTGAAAGTCGCAGCCGGGGTCAGGCAGATCCAGGAGCGTAGCGAGCTTGCAGAGCGGCTCTTGAAGGATGGCGGACAGGTCATTGAGATCGATCCGGACGACGTCCTTGATTCTGCCATTCCCGATCGCTTCGCCTCGGCCTATGAGGCGGCCAACCTTGCAGAACTTGTTCACTCGATGGCTGAGCACGGACAAAGCACCCGGGCCTCGTTCGTTCGGTTCAGGGCGCACCGAAGCCGTTCCAGATCGTGTTCGGTCGCCGCCGTCTTGCCGCCGCCAGACTGCTGGGTGTCAAGTTCAAGGCGATAGCCCGGGATTTGAACGATGAAGATGCAATTGTTCTGCAGGGCGAAGAAAATAGCAACCGCTTCGATCTCTCCTTTATCGAGCGGTGCCTGTTTGCGCGCGCGCAAGAGGTCGCCGGCTTCAGCCGCGGCGTCATTAGCAAGTCGCTCAACACCGGAAAGTCCCATGTCTCGGAGATGATCCGTCTGGCAAGCGCATTGCCCCACGACGTGCTGCAGGAAATCGGCGCCGCGCCTGAGGTCGGCCGGCGGCGTTGGGTGGATTTCGAAGCGAAGTGGTCATCCCATGGCGCACCGCTCAAAGTTGTCCGGTCGGTCCTGGCGAAAGAAGGCGTTCGCAGCGCTGACACCAATGCCCGTTTTGCAAGTGTCTTCGAAGCACTTTCCGGTAAAGCAGAGGGGACACTTTTGTCCGTTGACGCGCCACAACTCGTCTCGCACGGTCTCGTGCTTAGGCAGGTAAGTCATGGAAAGTCCGGTTCGAAGCTTGCATTCAACAAGTCCGTTCCGAGTGGTTTCGTCGATTTCGTGGCCGAACAGATCGAACACCTGCATGATCAGTTCATGCAGAGGAATGCCCGATAGGGCGTGAAGCAGGAAGCTGGAGGGTAACCGCAAAAGAAAAAGGCCCCCAAACGTTGCCGTCGTGGAAGCCCTTCTCTGTGTTGTAGCAAACCGAGAATCGCATTTCCCCGAATCCCCGTCAAGAGTCTTTGGCACCGTTTTTGGTGAGCAGGTTTCTTTTGCCTTCGCAGAGAGGTGAAGGAAGATGCAAGGTGGAAATGTGACGACGCCCTTTGGGCGGCGGCCGATTTCGCTTGCCCATGTGAGAGGGCAGTTGCGGACGGCCGAGATCAAATCCGGAAAGTCCGTCGACAAATGGAAGGTGTTTCGCGACGCTTGCGAGGCGAGGACCGCGCTTGGTGTACAAGACCGCGCCCTGGCAGTGTTGGACGCATTGCTGACGTTCTATCCGAAGAGTGAGCTTTGCGAAGACCGTGGTCTGGTCGTATTCCCTTCGAACGACCAGCTGTCTGTTCGCGCTCACGGTATTGCCGGAACGACCTTGCGCCGGCATCTGGCCACCCTGGTCGAGGCCGGTTTGATCCAGCGAAAGGACAGCGCCAACGGCAAGCGCTATGCGCGGAAGGGCGATGCGGGAACGATCGAGGAGGCTTTCGGCTTCAGCCTGGCGCCCTTGGTTGCGCGCGCCGAGGAGCTTGCGCACCTGGCGCAAAAGGTTGCTGCGGAGCGCAAGCGTTTCCGCGCAATGAAGGAAGCCCTCTCGATCTGCCGACGTGACGTTCGAAAGCTGCTCACGGCTGCAATGGAAGAGGGCGCTGCCGGCGATTGGGGACGCATCGAGGACATGTTCGTCGAGCTGACCGGCCGCATTCCCCGCACGCCGACGGCTGCGGATATAGAGCCGATCCTCGAGGAAATGCAAATGTTGCGCGACGAGATCATCAACCGGCTGGAAATTCAGGAAAATTCCCAAAATACGGATAGCAATGCTGTCCAAAACGGATGCCACATACAGAATTCAAATACCGAATCCATCCATGAACTTGAACCTAGCTCTCGAAAAGAGCAGGGGGCGAAGCCGAGCCCAGACATCCGGCCGGTGCGGGAGCCGATAAAGGCGTTTCCGTTGGGTATGGTGCTGCAGGCATGCCCAGGGATCCGCGACTATGGGCCGAACGGTGCGATCGAGAGCTGGCGCGATCTTTTGTCGGCCGCCGTGGTGGTTCGATCGATGCTCGGCGTCAGTCCGAGCGCCTATGAGGAGGCCTGCGCAATCCTTGGGGCGGAGAATGCAGCTGCCGTCATGGCGTGCATTCTCGAAAGGGCAGGGCACATCAAGTCGGCCGGCGGCTATCTGCGCGACTTGACACGAAGGGCCGAGCGCGAGGAGTTTTCGCTCGGACCAATGTTGATGGCGCTGATGCGGACGAACGGCGGATCCGGACGTAAGGCCTCTTGAAGGCGGAGGATCGAACGTTTGCGATGCGCCGTGATTGCCTGCAGTTCGTTGTCGCCGTGTGATGTGAAACATTTGGAGGTGTAACATGAAAGCCGACAGCGGGTCCGAGAGCGAGGGCGCCTTCGCAGGACGGCAGGCGCTCGAGGAGCGCGGCGACACGCCACCGCTGCGCCGCGCAAACTTGATATCGAGGTGGATCGGCACTATGTTGGACGAAATTACATTTTGTCAGACACGGGACCCGTCATGGTAAAGCACAGTGGAATGGGAGAACGGCCAGCGGCAAAAGAGCCGTTGCTTGCAAAGGCCGTGCGCAACGCGAAGGTCGGCAAATTTACTTCTGGCAGCAAGGCGCGGATTGATGCGGTCATGAAAGCGGCTGAGCATTCCGGCCTGTTGGGCGAAAAGAGCAAAAGGATCGGCGGCAGGATCAGTCCGGCTCTTATCGAACAAGCCAAGAAGCACACGGGCATCGAGACCGATACTGATTTGATCGAGTTCGCTTTGGCCGCCGTCGCACTTGACGACGATTTTGGATCGGCTTTTCGCAAGACCCGCGGGACGGTCGATCCTGACCTGAAACTCGGCTTCTAACTTGTCAGACTTTGATTTCGACGCCGCAGTTCGTTGGGGAAGGTTTGACCCAGGACGGACCCTTTCAAGGCGCAACGACAGCGAGCTGCCTTTCCTTGACGAGCCCGCTGAAGCCGGGCTGGACCTGCTACTTGATACGTGCGTCTACATCGATGGACTGCAAGGTCGAGCCCCAGAGCTCGTGGCGGACCTGCTTGATATCCGCCACAGCAACCACTCGACAATCGCCATCCAGGAGCTGATGCATACCGTCGGTGTGCTCGAGCCGGCCCATAAAGGCACGAAAACAGCTATTCAACAGATCCGAGCCACGGTTAGGGCAATGCCGGCCCATCGCGTTTTCACGCCTGATGCGGACGTTTTGGGCCGGGCCGCTTTGCTGTCCGGGATGTTGTGTCGGCTGCAGGGCTACCACCGTGACGCTCGGCTGCGAGCTCTTCACGACAGCGTCTTGTTTCTCCAGGCGCAGAAACTGGGCCTTGCCGTTCTTACCGCCAACATCAGCGACTTCGATTACCTACTGCAACTGATGCCGACCGGCCGGGTTCTGTTTTACCGCTCGACCAACTAAATAGAGTGCTGCGGGGCTTGCGGCGAAGCGGCCACCTCAAGACGAAAAATCGACCGACCGTTGGGGCTGCCGTCCTCGGTCGACCCCGTGTGCTCAGTCGAACACGCCTGAGCAAGGGGGTACTAAATGACCAACCGCGCCGCTCGCCCCTGTTTCCGCTCCGCATTGTTGTAGTAGCTCGCCGCCTGCGTGACGGACTTGTGCCGCGACTGCTGCATCGCTTCAGGCAGCGGTATGTCGCGATTGGCCGCCTCGGTCAGGTAGCCTGATCGCAGCCCATGCGCCGAAAACAGTGTCGAGTCGAGTCCGGCCTGTTTGCAACGTGCCTTCAGGATTAAATTGACGGACTGCGGCGTCAAAGCGCGTCGATCGACGTTTCCCCACTGGTCGATGCGACGGAAGACCGGGCCTTCCAAGATGCCCACGTGTTCCAGCCACCCTCTCAGCGCCACGACCGGCCGACCGATCAGAAACACCTGCTCGTCGTCATCACTGGTCGTCGTCTTGGTGCGGCCGAGACGAATTGAGAGGCAGGGAAGGGGAGGGGAGGCGCTATCGGCCGGATCCGCTCGCACTGGCTCTTCGTCAACCAAGTCTTCGACACGGAGCGCGGCTACTTCGGAGCGGCGGCGGCCGCCGGAGGCGAAAGCGGTCAGAAGCAGCGCCCGATCGCGCAGATCGACAGGACGTTCACCGGCGCAGGCGAGCAGCAATTTTTCCAGGACGTCGCCGGTGACGGCCTTCTTGCTCTTTCGTTGCCGCGGCAGGGCACTGGCGCGAACCGCAAGCCGCAGCGCCGACTTGAGCGAGGGACCGTCGAAGGCACCTGTCAGTCCGCGCCAACGGGTCAAGATTGACCAGCTCGTCAGGCGACGCCGCACCGTCTCGGGGGCGTGCGGCCCGTCGGCGCGCAGGAGCCGCACGGAACGCAAGCCGGCTTCCACATCGAGCGGCATGCCATGGCTTGGATCGTCCGCGCGTCGGGCAGGGTCCCAGAGATGGTGGGCGACGAATTTCAGCAGCAGGCCTTCTGGCGCCGGCCAGGGGAGGGGACTGTCCGTGGCGAGCTGACACCAGGCCTCAAGATAACCGAGATCCGAGGCAAGCGCCTTGAGCGTATTGTCGCCCATGCCTTCGCTGGCGAGATGCTTGAGCGTCGCGACGTCTTCGTCGGTCAGAAGGGCGGCGAGCTGATCGCGCCGATCGAAGGGCACGATGGCATCCAGCGCGTCGAGTTCCTCGGCGCGCCGCTCTGTTTTCGACGGTGTAAGGTCAGTGCTCATTCTCGAAGGGCCCCAGCACCTGAATCCGCTCGGCGCGGGCCGCGCCGGCGAGTTTGCGGTCAAGGGTGGCAAGCGGCAGGGATTGACGGACTGCAACGTCGAGATAGGCGGCGTCATACGCGCTCAGGCCGTGTGCGCTCGCAAGTTCCAGCACTGATCCGTCCTGACCGGCGCCGGTGTCGTCAAGAGGCAGCCGGCGGAGACGAGCCATCGCGTTCAGGGCCTGGCCGGGCGCGATCCTCTGTCGGCGCTCAGCGCTGATCAAAATGCTGCGCGTCTCGTGCCAGAACAGGTTGGGTACCGGGCAGGGGCTGGAGATGCCAGCGATGAGACGCTCGGCCGCCTCGCTGTATTCCTCCGGCAACAGCCAGGCAGCCGCGGTCGATGCGTCGAGAACGAAGACGGTCAAAACTTTTGTCCCTCTCGCTTCCAGTCGAGGATTTCGTCATTCGTAACCGATTTTGCTCGCATCCTGGCTGCGCGTACCTCGGCGATCAGTGCCGTGAGCTCGTTGTCCTTTTGGACCCGCGAAAGGCGGGCGACCGGATCGTTGCCGCGGGATATGATGACCTCCTCTCCGGCTTCGACGCGTGCGAGCAGCTCAGAGAGATGGGCCTTGGCCTCGGCGACCTTGACGGTGACGCTCATTGGAAGACTCCGTTGAAAAATGTCTTTCGCCGCTGAAATCGCGGGCGATCGCAAACTCTTGCTTCTGCACGAAGATAGAGTGTGGTGGCTGATTGGTCAAACAGTAGACCACATCACTATCGATACCTGAAACCTATCGATAGTGAGATGCAGTGGAATTTAGCGTCTGGATGGCGGAAGCGTAAGGCAAATTCATTTCCGTTTTTCAAAATTGAAACGTTAATTCATATGGTTAATGAGTAGTGAAATCGCTGCGGGACTTATTGGAACGGACTTCTGGTCGGAACTCTGTTCAGCAAATTTGGCCATCGGCCGTGGACAGCCTAGTTCTCATTCTCCTGCCGTTCTGGAGTCTCACTGACGATCTCTCGCACCAATAACCGACGGTAAACTCCGGAGGAGTAGAGTGCCCTCGCAAAGTTCGGGGGTTTGTATGGAGAATGTCGCAACTGTCGCTGGAGCGGCGAAAGACTATGACGGTGTCTTTGGTTTCGTTTCTCTTCTCCTCCTTGTGCTCACCGCACTTGGAGCCGGTGCATTTGGTTGGGTCCAACTTCAAAAGGCGGGGAAGCAGAAAATCGCTGAGGCCCGTTTGGCGTGGGATGCTCAATACAAGGCAGCGGCCATTGAGCTTGATCAGGTTATGATGGAATTGGAGAGGTTGATGCAACCAGGCACGAGATCGCTCTACATCCGTCGGTTCAGGCTTCAGATGCAGGCGCGGCGACTAGCAACCACAATTCTGCTAATGGTAAATCCTCTGGGCGGCAAAGCTGCCTCGGCGGAATATAAGATGGAGCGCCGACTTTGCACGCGCTTAGCGCGGGTCGGTGTCGCGATCGATTTTGACTACGTGACCACGCATAGGGCAGTATTGAAGGAGAACTGGACCGCAGCGAAGAATGAGCTTTGGCGAAAGAAAGTAAATCACGTGCTTAAGTAGACGGAGCTTTTGTTCGTTTT
This sequence comes from Ensifer adhaerens, assembly GCF_002007205.1. GTDB lineage: Bacteria > Pseudomonadota > Alphaproteobacteria > Rhizobiales > Rhizobiaceae > Ensifer > Ensifer adhaerens_D. The sequence goes on along the minus strand of NZ_LAZS01000012.1, from coordinate 1,059,082 downwards.
GCGGACGTTGCGGCTTGCTCGCGGTGATCGAAGGAGCCAAGGTGTCTAGCGGCGCATGAAAGGGTGCGCTGAAGATGGACGTCTAGCGCTGTGTGTTCGCCACGATGGGAGATACGCCTTCGGTAATTCAGGCGGTTCTGCCCTCGACGCCTGGCACCAGTTAGCCGTGCCGCAGCATGCGCCGTAGCTCGGCCGGTCGCTGGCGGCGTCGATCCTGCGCCAGGCCGGCATCACCACCGCGGCGCATTTCTCCGCTTTCAATCGCGGGCTGAAATCCATCCCGCTCGATCGGCGCCGGCATCGTGATCGCGAGACCCGGTTGCTCGCCATCGTCCAGGGCCTTGCCGAGGCCGCTGAACTCGGCGTGAAGGAACACGACAGGCTGGAGATGGGACGGCAGATGATGGCGCGAAAGCTGGTCGGCCGGCGCGCCTTGTCAAAACTGCCGGAGCTGATCGAGCTCGTCATTGCGAAACCGCTGGTCTCGGCCGGCCTAGTCGTGAAGACGCTTGAGGTCACGCCGCAGGCGGCGCGGCGGATTGTCGGCGAACTCGGCCTCAGCAAGATGACGGGGAGGGGGAGGTTTCGAGCGTGGGATGTGATCCTAATTGCCAACGACTCGTTTCTGAGGTTGACGATACTATCGGGGCGCGAAATTGTTGAGAAGAAGGCAGACTTTTTTAGTTCGCTTGAATTTACCGATGGAATATTTACGGTTGTAGAAGATGATTTGCATTCGACTTTCAGGGCCAAAATTTGTCAGCTGTTCCAGTCTTCGCTAAAATTTCCGCCAACGGCGGTTGCGCCGATGTGGTTTTTGTTCATGGTCTAACCGGAGACCCCAAGGAGACTTGGTCGTCCAAAGGTACAAGCGAACCTGAAGGCGAGTATTGGCCTCATTGGCTCGCGGCCGACCTCCAGCATCTGAACTATTACACGCTCGGGTACCCAGCTAGCATATTTGCACAATGGGCGAAAAAAGAGATGAATCTCTTTGATCGCGCGAAGAACGCACTTGAGACGTTGTCAGTATACGGGTTTGGAAGCCGCCCGCTCGTATTCATTTGCCACAGCCTCGGTGGTCTCCTCGTCAAACAAATTTTGCGCACGGCAAATGATTCATCGGATGAGGATTGGAAGAAGGTTGCAAAGAGTTGTGTAGGGATTTTCTTCCTTGCCACACCACACAGTGGCTCGTCGCTTGCTGACTTGCTGAAGATGTTTTCTGGATGCTTCGCGTCATCGCACGTCAACAAACTGCAAAAAGACTCTTCTGACCTTGATGAGCTCAATGCCAGTTTTCGATCCTTATGTCTGAGCCAAGCTATCCAGATCTCCGTCTACCATGAGATGCACAAAACGGCGAAGATTGCGCTTGTGGTCGACCCAAAGAGCGCGGATCCGGGTGTAAATGCTGTAATGCCGGTCGCTATCGACGCAGACCATCTAAGCATTTGTAAGCCTATCGACAGGTTCGACATCGTTTACGCAAGTATCAGGCATCGTTTACAGAAGATAGCTCCATTGCCTGCGAGCACTTCGGAAAATGCGGCATTGTTCGATGATGATGGCTTGGATGAAGTCAGCGAGCGTGATCGCAGAGACCTGCTAACTAAAATGATCACAGCAGGCCGGGAGGGTGAATATGCTTTCGCGAATGACTCCCAGAACCGCTTCGCACGCAACTTTGTCCAGTCTGGCCTTAAGACAGCGACAAACGAGCACCATCTAAACCTTCTGTCTGATATCGAGCAACGCTTCAACGCGCTCATTTATCATCCGCTGATTTGCACCGGCGCGGATCTCTCATGCGTATTCCGATGATGCCGGACGGCTATTCCAATCTGAAGCCGGACAGGTATTCCGATCGCATGCCGGACACGATTCCGATTTGAAGCCGGACAGTGGCTGTGCCCCTGGGTCGTGTGTTTTTTTGACCTGAACCCGTTCCGCGGTCAAGCCAGGGTTGTTTGGTCGGTGCTCACGGCTTTCTGTTTTCGCATGCTCTCGCCGCTGAGTTCGATGCGATAGGCATTGTGAACAAGGCGATCCAAGACGGCGTCGGCGATGGTTGGATTGCCGATCATGTCGTACCAGTGATCCACGGGCACCTGGCTGGTGACAATCGTCGATCGCCTCTCGTAGCGGTCCTCGATGATTTCCAGGAGATCGCGACGCTGCTCGTCGTTGAGCTTCTCCGGGCCCCAGTCGTCGAGGATGAGCAGGTCGGTTCTCGCGAGCGCCTTGAGGACCTTGGGATATCGGCCGTCGCCGCGCGCCAGGGCAAGGGTGGCGAACAGCCTTGGAAGGGGGTGATAGGCGACGGAGAAATCCTCGCGGCATGCCTTGTGTCCGAGCGCGCATGCAAGCCAGCTCTTTCCGACGCCGGCCGGGCCGATCAACAGCAGGCTGTGGCGCTGACTGATCCAGTCGCAACCGGCGAGCTTCATGAAGAGATTGCGATCCAGGCCGCGGGCGGCGCGGAAGTCAGCGTTCTCGATCTGGGCGTCATGGCGCAGCTTCGCGGCGCGGGCTCTCGCCTCGAAGCGCTTCTGCCGGCGCGTGGTCGTCTCGCGTTCGAGCAGCAGCGCAAGCCATTCGCCATGCTCGAGGCTTCGGGCTTCCGGTTGCGCCTCGAGTTCCTGATAGGCGCTGGCCATGCCTGTCAGGCCGAGTTCGCGCAGCATGTCGATGGTGGGATTGGTCAGCATCGTTCGTTGTCTCCTCAATGAAAGTAGCCGGGGCCACGCAGATTGGCGTGCTCCATGACGGCAGCAGGTTCGGTGGAATGCCTTGCGTCCTTGTGGGTGGCGATGAGCGAGGCAATGGTCTTGCAGGTCAGGCCGCCGATCTCGACGGCGCGCGCCGAAACGGCCTCGGCGCGGTCGCCGGTGATGTCGCGATAAAGGCGCAGGATGCCGAGGCATGTTCTGAAGCCTTGCTCGGGATGCGGCCGGCTGGCGAGGATGGCGGTGATCAACCCCTCGGTTTGCGGGCCGATGGACGCGCCCCAGCGCCGGAAGCGCTCCGGCGTCCATTCGGCGTAGCGGCGGTGGGAACTGGGCATGTGCGCGGGGTCTGTTCCATAGCGCGGCCCACCATAGCGGCGCTGATGCACGGCGACGCGTTTGCCGCGATGGAAGATCTCGACCATCCGCACTGTCGCCCGGATATCGACCTGCTGGCGGATGAGGCCATGCGGGACGGAATAGAAGAAGCTCTGGAACTCGACATGATAGTCCGTCGACACCCGCGCAAAACGCCATTCGGCGAACTCGTAATCCTCGGCGGGCAGACTTGCGAGCGCGGCGCGTTCGACCGTCTCGAAGAGATGTCGGCGGCTGACGCCCAGCCGGCGCATGACATGATTGTTGATGCGCTCCAGCACGCCGGCGATCGCGGCATTGGCTTCTGTGAGCGAGAAGAAAGTCTGCTTGCGCAAGCGACCGAGAATGCAGCTCTGGGCGAAGCGCACGCCGTTCTCGACCTTGGCCTTGTCCTTCGGACGCCGCGGCCGCGCCGGCAGAACGCCGACACCGTAGTGGGACGCCATCATGCCGTAACTGCGGTTGATCTCGGGATCGTAGAAGCTGGCGCGGCTGACGCCGGACTTCAGATTGTCGGGCACGATCAGGCGGGGCACGCCGCCGAAGAAGGCGAACATGCGCACATGCGAGCCGATCCAGTCCGGCAAGGTCTGCGACCAGGTCACCTCTGCGAATGTGAAGCTCGACGCGCCGAGCACGCCGAGGAACAGCTCCGCCTCGCGGACCTCCCCGGTCTTGCGATCGACGATCGGCACCTTCTTGCCGGAATAGTCCACGAAGACCTTATCGCCGGCAGCATGCTCCTGGCGCATCGTCGGCGAAAGGCGCTGCTCGAAACCGCGGAATAGCTCGCAGAAACGGCTATAGCCATAACCACCGGGATGGACGCTGCGATATTCCTCCCACAGGATCAGCAGCGTCACGCCGGGCTTCTTCAGCTCGATGGAAAGCTCCGCCCAGTTCGGCTCGTGACGTCGCCGCTGGCCCTGTTTGACGCCGGCGCGGGTGAAAAGCCGATGCTCCAGAGCATCGTCTGTCAGTTCTCCTGGCAATGGCCAACTCAACCCGGCGGCCTTAGCCCGATCCAGATTATCTTGCACCGTACTTCGGGCGATCCCGAGCACCACCGCAATCTCGCGTACGCTTGTCCCGCCGGCAGAGAGCCGAAGCATCTGTCGTATGTGTCGCATGGTCAGCCTTCTCTTCGACGGCATGAAATTCCCCTCGTGGATACTGAGGAGATTCATGCCAAGGTTGCTGACCCAAAGGCATCGTCAGGACGGAAAAACCGTCCGGTAATTGATTGGAATGCTGTCCGGCTTCAGATCGGAACGCTGTCCGGATTTTGATCGGAATCCCGTCCGGTTAATTCCTGGAATCCGCAATCGCGGTGTCGTCGCCGCATGCGGACTGGCGGGCGGCATGGAACTCCCCACGACCGTCGCCCCTTTCATCTTGCGCGCTGTGACGCTTGTCGGGATCGACAGCGTCATGTGTTCAAAGCCCGAGAGGCTGATCGCCTGGCAACGGCTCGCAAAGGAACTCGACATGGCGAGACTCGATGCAATGACGACGGAAGTCCAGCTCGCCGATGTGGTCGCATTCGTCCCGCAGTTCCTCGAGGGTAAAGTGCGTGGTCGCATTTTAGTACCGGTTAATCCGCAGCTTCATTGAGACCTATACCAGTTTGCCAAGGTCCCCGGCGTACGCGAGTTATTACCAGTCTTGCCGACAGCGGATTTGAAGTAGCCTCATACATCCCGGGCCATGATCTCGCACTGGGTAAAGGAGAGAGGTAATGCGCCCATTATCGCTAATCACAATTCGAAGATAAAGTGCGTTCCGGACTAGAGCGGCGGCGCCCTTGGTCAACGGCGGAGGGTTAGCTCTTCACAGACATCGCGCTGGCGAGCTCAGACAACTAAAGCTCATCGATCTCGTCGCTCGGTAGCAGGAGCGGGAAACTGATGGCCATTGTTCGTGTCGGCAACTCCAGTTGGACGCCTTCGCCCCTGCGTGCCCCGCCCTGTTCCATAGCGAGAGGCTACGGGGTGGCCACCGTTACGCAGAGGTCTCGAGACAGAAAAGACCCCGACCCGGGAGGAGGGGGCGGGGTCCCTGGATCTGATCGGCCCGGGAGGAGGTGAGCCGAGCTGCATCTGACGCAGCGGGAGGAGGTGCTGCGCTTCGACATATTCATCATAAATCACTTCGCGTGATTTAATTCTGTTTATGCTGCATTGCAGCATTGCGTGATGCGCAGAGCAAACCCGGCGCCTTCGACGCACGAAACGGCAGCAAGAAACCAAATGCCATGACGATCGTCCGCCCTGGATCAATCAGCTTTTCTGGTTACTGCGATCAGGCTCGCGGTTAGTAGTGCGCTTGCCGCACCGAGCCAGAGAGCGCTTGGCACGCCGAAATTATCGACTGCGAGGCCGCCGACCAGCGCGCCAAGCCCGATTGCAAGTTGCGCGATCGAGACGAAGAGGGCGGCGATGCTTTCCAGTCGGTCCGATGCAGAACTGAACAGGAATGTTTGCATGGCGATCGGCAGCATGCCGAAACCGAAACCCCAGGCGACAACCCAGGCAATGGCGATAAGCGCACTGCTGCCGGCCAGCAGCAAGCCCGCCACCGACAAGGCGATCAGAAACGCAGTACCGGCAAGCGCGAGGACGAAGTTCCGGCCAGCGGCCCAGCCCCCAAACAGGTTTCCGGCAAACCCCGCCGCACCATAGCCGAGCAGCACCATGCTGAGAGTTGCGGTATCGATACCGGTTGCACCGATGAGAAACGGCGTAATGTAGGTATAGGCCGCGAATTGCCCGACAAAAATGAGCACGGCTGCCGTCAGACCGATCCGGATCCGCCGCAACCGCAACACGTCCGGAACTTGCTTTAGTCCTGAACCCTTCTGCGCTGTTATTACCGGTAGCAGAAGCTGGAGCGCCGCCACGACCAGCAGTGCGACCCCTGATACGAGCAGGAACGCGGTACGCCAGCCGAACAGGTCGCCAATCAGGGCGCCCGCGGGGACCCCGGCGACAGTGCCCAGCGAGACACCTGAGAAGATCAGTGCTGTGGCACGCGGGCCTTCCGCGCCCGGACGCAGGCGGGGGCCGAGCGAGCCGCCAATCGTCCAGAAGCCGCCGACCGCAATTCCGAGCAGCACCCGTCCGAACATCAGCGCGGCAAATCCCTGGGCTGTTGCGACGATGGCGTTCGAGACGACGAGCAGCACTAGCAGTGCGACAAGCACATGCTTGCGATCGAAGCGCGCGGCAAATCCGAGGGTCATCGGCGCCGCAATTGCTGCAAGGAAGCCCGGCGTCGTCACCATCAGTCCGGCCGTTCCATCGCTGATGCCAAGGTCGGCCGCTATCAGAGGCAGAAGGCCAACCGGCAGGAATTCGGTGGTGACCAGAGCGAAGGCCCCGACGCCGACACTGGCGACTGCCGCCCAGGAGGCAAGCGGTTTGCTATCCGCATGGCTTACGGAAACACTGCGGGAGACTGGCATGTCCATGGGAGGATTCCTTGGTGAAGAATTGGGCGAACCGGAGAAAGGGGGCTCCAGTTCGCCGACGATCGTTTAACCGAACTTGACGAGGTTAAGGGTGGGCAGGGGGCCGCCGGGGAACTGCACCAGTTTGCCGCCGACCGAGACCGGGCCGAGATCGATGCCGGTGAAGCCGAGCCTGGAGATCAGCGCGCCAACTTCCGCCTTGGAGCGCGCATCGTCGCCCGAATAAAACAGAACTCGCGAGCCGCCCTCGGCTTTCGGATCACCCGAGATCAGGTGCGGTTGCAGATGGTTGAACGCTTTGACGACACGTGCTCCGGGCACGAGATCGGCGAAGATCTCGGTGGAAAGACGACCGTTCAGCTCGGCCGGTTTGAACAGCGGCGCCTCGATGGGATTGTTGGCGTCGATGACGATGCGGCCGCCGAAATCCGGCAGACCCTTCAGCGCCTGCGGCAGCTTCGACCAGTTGACGGCGACCAGCACGATGTCGGCGCTCGCCGCCTCTTCAAGCGTACCTGCCTTGATGAAGGGCTTTAGTTCCGTTTCGAGCACGGCAAGTGAGGCCGGGCCGCGGCTGTTGGCGATGGTGGCGGAAATGCTGTTGCGCGCAAGGGCGCGGGCGAAGGCCGCGCCGATATTGCCGGCTCCGATGATACCGATGGACATGCTGGTTCTCCTTTGAAATAGGGGGAACCGGCGCTCCGGCATTGGAGCGCCGGTGGCGGATCAGGCGGTGAAACCACCGTCGGCGACGATGTCGGCGCCGGTTACAAAGGCCGCTTCAGGGCTAACGAGGTAGGCCACGACGCTGGCGACCTCGTAGTCCTTGCCGTAGCGGCCGATTGCCATCCCGGGGCCAACAATCTTCGAAACGGGGCCGCCATCCGGGTTCATGTCGGTATCGGTCGGACCGGGATGTACGGTGTTGACGGTGATCCCCTTCGGACCGAGGTCACGCACGAGGCTGCGGTTGAAACCAGCAACAGCTCCCTTTGTGAGCGTATAGAGTGAGGCGGTCGGGAAAGCGGCATAGCGGGTCATCGACGAGCCGATATGGACGATACGGCCGCCGGACTTCATCCGCCGCGCGGCTTCCTGAGTTCCGACGAAGACGCCCGTGACATTCACGGCGATCATGCGTTCGTAATCCTCGAACTTGATCTCTTCGATCGGGCCGCCAAGAGCGATGCCGGCATTGTTGACGAGAATGTCGAGCGAACCGAAGGTCTCTTCCGTTTTCGCGACAGCCGCGCGGACGGATTCCGGATTGCCCGAGTCGGCGTGAATGGCGATGGCGCGGCCGCCAGCGGCTTCAATCTCGGTGACGACAGCGGCCGCCTTGTCGGGCGATGCGCTGTAGGTGAGGGCGACAGCGGCACCATCGGCGGCGAGACGCTTGGCGATTGCGGCGCCGATCGAGCGCGAGCCGCCGGTTACGAGAGCGGCCTTACCGGCCAGTTTCAGAGAAGTGTTGGTCATTTGGATACCTCCAAGGTTGGTTGATGGAGGCAATATCGGCTTCTTATTTTCTTGCGAAAAGTGGAAGTGAGCTGTTATCTATTTCAAGTAACTGTTGAAAGTGATGGAAATGGAGACGCTCGCCAATCTGGAATCGTTCGTTCGCAGCGCCGAACTTGGCAGCTTTTCTGCGGCGGCCCGGCGCTTAGGGCTGACTCCGGCCGCCGTCAGCCGCAACGTGGCTGCGCTGGAGAGCAATCTAAAGCTAAGGCTGTTTCAGCGCAGCACACGGCATCTGGCACTCACGGAACCCGGCGAGCGGTTCCTTGTGTCGATCCGCGATCACCTAGCGAGCCTACAGGGGGCTATTGCGGAAGCCACGAGCGATCAATCAGAGCCGGCAGGCGTATTGAAGCTGAGCATGAGCCCGACCTTCGGAATGAACTATATCTTGCCGACTCTGCCCGAATTCATGAGACGCTATCCACTGGTCAGGCCGGAATGGATGTTTGAGAATAGGCAGGTGGATCTGATAGCCGAAGGCTACGACGCGGCGATCGGGGGCGGCTTCGAACTGACCCCAGGCATAGTCGCCAAGACCCTCGCGGCCGCTCATATCATTGCCGTGGCGTCGCCTGCATACTTGCACAGTCAGGCTCAACCGCATGATCCCACCGCCTTGCAGGAACTCGACGGTATCGTGATGCGGTCGATGCGGACCGGTCGTATTCGACAGTGGCAGATGCGGAACGTCGCCGGCGAAGAACAGCCGGCCCTGCTGCGGGAAACGATTGTCGTGAACGATCCGGCCGCCATGCGGTCCGCAGCGTTGCTAGGGCTTGGGGTCGCAATGATCGCCAAGCCCGACGCGCTGCCCTATCTGGAAAGCGGTGAACTGGTCCGGGTGTTACCAGCTTGGTACGCCGATGCCGGGCCGATCTCGATTTACTACGCCAACCGCACACTTCTGCCGCTCAAGACCCGTGTTTTTATCGATTTCCTCGTCGAAACGTTCCAGCGCGAAAAGTGGCCGGAACGCTTTGCAGGGAGTCTGGGGTAGCGAAGGCCGAAATTGAGCTTGGCGAAACGTTTTGGAAGAGTTTCTTGCAGCGGAAACGGTTGTGCTTGGCGTACCGCATTACAGTTTCAGGGTTCCGAGCCAACTGAAAGCCTGGATCGATCGCATCGCGGTTCCGGGCAAGACCTTCCGGTACACAGCAAAGCGAGCTGAAAGCTTCGTGGGAACGAAACGCGTCATCATCGCCCTGGCCTGTGGCGGCTTTTATGGTCCGGGTTGCCCCGCCGAGAACTTCGAGCACACGCTCAGTTACCTCAAGAGCGTCTTTGCCTTTATCGGCATTGCCAACCCTGAAGTTATTACCGCCGATGGCGTCAATGTTAGCTCCGAACAGCACGAGTTGTCCCTGAAGGCGGCGTAGTCCCGTGCTCACCGCACAAGTTTCCTCAGGCGCTGCCGCCTTTCTTTGCGGATGTAATTAGCAACTGTTGGGAAGTAACCGCGCGCCATCTCTTTGGTCGGCACGATGAAGTGGAAGAGGCGGTGTCGAGCCCAAAAGAAAGGCGACGACGGGGAGCAAGCGTGTACTGGCAGCTCCGCTCGACAACGGCTTGGCGTTGGAGCCGATCGATCATCCGGCTTCGTGGATCATCGGCAAATCCAACAACGGCCCCCGATCCGAAACGTTCCCTATGCGTCCGGTCGATGCCATGCGGCGCCGGAGTGCTGCTCCAGCCACATAGCGTTCTCGAATAAAGCAGCCTCGTCGCTGGTCCCGTTGCGAAACTGGTCCGTGATATGACGCGCTAATCGTTCGGCGCGCTTCCCGCCGATCTTCGGTTCGTACGAACCGCAACTCAGACCGGAGCGGGTGCAGGACTATCTTGGCCTGTTGGTGGAAGAACTCGCGCCCTACGTTGATCTGTGGCTAGGTGAAACCCTGAGCCTCACGGCCGAAGCCAAGGCAGTGCAGCAGGCGATAGAGAGCACCGGTAAACCGTTCTGGATATCCTTCACGCTTGAAGACGGACCCGGATCGGAGTCAAACTCGGTAGCCCTGCGTTCCGGGGAACGCCTGGCCGATGCGGCGCGATGGGTTGCCGTCGGCAGCTCAGGCACTCCTCTTCAATTGCAGCCGTCCCGAAGTTATGCAGGCAGCGGTCGAGGAGGCCTCTGGGGTCTTCGGCGATTTGGGCGTTTCCCTTGATATGGGTGTTTATGCGAATGCATTCGCTTCCGATGAAGAGGGAGCGGCAGACGAAACGTTACATTACGTTCGAGACGATCTCTCAGCTGACCGCTATTCTAGTTTTGCATCCGATTGGGTGAAAAGCGGCGCCTCGATCATTGGTGGCTGCTGTGGAGTGGGAGCGTCGCATATACGGTGCGTCGCATCCCGACTTAAACAGCGCGAAAACGATCAGTATTCGCATTCTGAATAGCTGGTCGATCCCTTACGCTGCATTTCTCAAAATTGCGCTCCGCTTTTGAGAGGCGGCTGAAGTGAGGCAATTCACGGTCACCGCGGGGAAGTCTGGAGACTAGCTCCAATTGGATAATTGCGAACGCAGATCTTGAGACGACCGGCGATCTGTTCCGCAGACCAAAGCTCTTTCAACTGCTCGAAAACCAGGGCGCGCCTTCCGGTGGCTTTGAGCTAGTTCGGTACGATGTCGAAAGCGCATTTAATCTCCGTCCAGGAATTCCCTGAGGCCGTCGGCGCGCCAAGCGTCCAAGTTACTCCCCGTAAACCTTCGCGAGGTCACACAGGTCCCAGTTCCCTCCGGTCAATAGAGCGCAGACTTTTTCATCCTTGTGGACTTCGATGGAGCCAGCCAGCAAAGCCCCGACACCGATCGCGGCTGCTGGCTCGGCGATAAGCTTCATGTCCGAGGCGAGAGTCCGCATGCCTTTGATAATGTGCTCGTCTTCAACGAGAACAATGTCGTCCACGTACCTCTCTATGATCGGGTAGGGATTCTGACCCGGAACACTGATCCTCAAACCATCCGCAATGGTGTTTTTCAATGGAAACGATGTCCGTTCCTTGTTAATCCGGCTGTAAAAGTACTTCGGTGTCAACGCAGGCTCTGCGCCGATGACGCGCACCGATGGTTTTGTTTCCTTTATCGCTGTTGCGATCCCTGAGATAAGTCCTCCACCGCCTACGGGGACAATAACCGTGTCCACGGTTTCAAGATCGTCGAGTATCTCGCACCCAATTGTCCCTTGGCCCGCCATCACGCAGGGGTCTTCAAAGCCGTGAACCACCGCATAGTTGTTTCCCTCGGCGATTTCGTAGACCTTTTGCCATCTTGCAGCGGTATCGCCGTCAAAAAGGACCACCTCTGCGCCGAGGGCCTCCGTATTTGCAATCTTGATTTTCGGGGTCGTCACTGGCAGTACCAGTATTACTTTGACCCCCATCATCCTGGCCGCATATGAGAGGCCCTGCGCATGGTTGCCGGAGGAGCTTGCGATAATGCCGCATTCGATCTCTTCTCTGGGGAGCGAAAGGACCTTGTTTAAAGCGCCGCGAATTTTGAACGCACCCGTAACTTGCAGGGTTTCGGGCTTGAGATAGAGCTGACAACCGACGACCTTTTCGATCTTATCTGCGCGCAAGAGCGGAGTATGTCTGATGTGGGGTCTAAGCCTTTCCCGTGCTTGGCGAATATCCTCAATCGTTGGGTAGTTGCGCATAGTTTTCCTCGCCCTCTCAGATTGGCGGATTGCGTTTCTTGACCATCGGCACGATGCTTTGTTTTCGAGAGTAAATGAACTCTAACCGTTATGAAGCGAAGAATTCGAACAGTGTTCCGAAATCCCGGTCCATGGCATTGTTATAGATTTGAACGGAGGTGGTGTTGTCTTGTATCGCCATGCCCGTAGAGTCGAAGATCGTTATTTCTTCCTCATTCTCTCTGCCGCATTTTTTACCCAGCAATATTTCGCCAATTTCGCCGTGAATGTCGTCTTTGGTGATGATCTTCTTATGCAAGGGGTGCCACGTTTCGCCCTTTTCGGTGCACTGCGAAATTGAATCGACGACGAGCTTGGCATTCTTGAAGATCGCGGGATCCAGTTCCTGTTTCCCGCGCTGATCCGTGCCGATCGCGACGATGTGCGTACCCGGCTTTACCCATTGCGCTTCCACAAGCGATCCCGTGCCGCGGGTGGTTGTGATCAAGATATCGGCATGCTCAACCGCTTCCTTTTTTGAGCCGGCCATGACCACCGGAATGCCGTACTCGCTTTCGATATCGCGCTTGTAGTTACCGAGCGTGTCGGGGTTGCTGTCCCATGCGTAGATTTCCTGAACCTTCATGACCTCGGTGATTGCCCGGATCTGCATTCTCGCCTGGTTGCCAGTCCCGATCGATGTGATCTTCGTCGCACCTTTTCTCGCCAGAGCTTTCACTGACACAGCACCAGCCGCGCCGGTTCTAAGGCCAGTGATCAGGCTTCCATCCATGATGCACATCAATGCACAATTTCTGGCATCGAACAGGAGAATGGTTCCCATGCCGCCCGGTAGCCCATAGACCGTTGGGTTATCGACGAAACCACCGGATGATGCCTTCATGGAGATCACTTCATTGACTTTGTTATAGCCGAGCTTGAAATCGATCTCTCCTCGAGGCGGCGGGAGATGGATGCTCATGTAGTCGGGTTGTTCAACTTGGCCGCTGTTAAAAGCCTTGTAGGCCTCTTCGACCGCGCCGATAACATCGGTCATGCAGATCAACCGGCTGACGTCTTCTTTCTTCAGCAGCAAGGTTTTCATGCATAGCCCTCCAGTTGGTTGTCATTTCACTGACAACAGCTCGCTATCTAGAATTCAGCAACTTTGCCCCAAGCCGTTCCGGCGAACCGGTTCGGATGGTAGGGCGTGGGCGAAACAATCGGATCAGATGCAGTGACGATGTCGGCGATCAGGTGACCGGCGCCAGGACCGATACCGAATCCGTGGCCGCTGAAGCCCGCCGCAAGGATGAAGCCGGGGATATTGGAAATTTCGCCAATGGCCGGAACGCCGTCTGGTGTGCTGTCTATGTAGCCAGCCCATTTCGCCCTGATTTTTGCCTTAGCGAGACCGGGAAGCAAAGCGCGAGCTCGGCGAAGGATTTCGGAAATGGTCCCTTCGTCCACGGCGGGATCCAGGATGCGCATGCGCTCCATTGGCGTTGGTGCGTCGAGACGCCAGCGGCTGAGTGTTTCATGGCCCGAGCGCCAGCCCTCGCGTCCGCCAGGGGCAAGGTTACGCCACCGGCGTGCAAACATCGGGATGAAGGATCGGGCAAAACGCAGTTGTTGCGGCGTTACGTCGACCTTTGCCCGTCCGCTGATCGCCAACGTGTAGCTGCCGTCGGCACGTCTGGTCGTTGAGACCTCAGCGGTGTGGAGGGCATCCGGCAGCGCCGAGGTGCCGGACTCGACGGATAGGATCGACGAGCGTACTGAGGCTTGGGGAAAGCGTATATCTAGCGTGTTGCAAAAGGAGGAGGCCCAGGCGCCACCGGCAAGCACGGCGATTTTCGTTCGGATAGTCCCTTTTTCTGTGACAACGCCCGATAGTCTTCCGCCGGTTGTCTCGATTCCGCGAGCAGCGCAATTCTGGAGGACTGCGCCACCGGCTTTGATAATGGCGCGTGCCACTGCCGGAGCAGCCTTTGACGGATCGGCTGTCCCATCCGAAGGAGAAAAGACGCCGCCGGTCCAGCGCTTACCTGTCGCCGCCCCACGCTCGGTTGCTTCGGCCGCCGAAAGCATACGGGTTGTTACGCCAACGGTAAGGGCAAAGTCCCGCCACCGTGCCCAACCCTCTAGTTCGCTGGGGCTGTTGGAAAGATAGAGCAGCCCGCAGCGCCGAAAGCCGGTATCTTCGCCCGTTTCGGCGGCGAACTGGTCCCAGAGATCGAGGCTTTTGGTTGCGATCGGCAGTTCGCGAGCGTCACGATTTTGTTGCCGACACCATCCCCAGTTCCGGCTTGATTGCTCTGCACCGATCAGACCCTTCTCAACAAGGACCACGTTCAGTCCACGCCTGAGGAGGTAATAGGCGGTAAACACCCCGACAATGCCGCCGCCTATGACCACGGCATCGGCGGTTTGGGGCTGTGAGTCTGAACTTTCGATCCGAACGAGGGGCGCGGGCATCACTATCTCCATCGAGGCAGTGATATTTTACCCCAACCGCACGCAAGCGGTGGCTGCACGTTTTGAAACAGCAGAATTATCGACTGCATTTTAAGTGCGCGACAACCTTTTATGCTGACAGCCGGATTTCTACTAAATTAGACTTCCTTGAAGGCTGTGCTATCTTGAAAGAAGCATAATCTGCTGAGAGGCCGTATGAAGCTCGACCGGATCGACATCAAAATTCTTTATGAACTGCAGAAGAATGGGCGCATTACCAATGTCGAGCTCGCCGAATTGGTCAATCTCTCGCCTAGTCCGTGCCTGATGCGCATGAAGAAGCTGCAGGCAGAAGGTTACATCGACGGCTACTCCGCGCATATCAACACGGCCAAGCTCGGCCAGACCATGACGGTCTTCACGGAAGTGACGCTGAAGAACCACCGTCAAATCGATTTCGCTCGATTTCTAACAACCGTCGAGAAGATCGATTCTGTCATCGAATGCCACCTGATTTCCGGTGGCTACGATTACCTGATCAAGTTCGTTACGAGTGGCATCGCCGAGTATCAGGAGATTATGGAGCGCTTGACTGACATGGATATTGGGATCGACAAATATTTCAGTTTCGTAGTGCTGAAATCGCCTATCGTTCGCTCGCACCTGCCATTAACGAGCCTGTTTCCTCTCTGAGGTCTCCGCAAAGCGGGGACACTCTTCCTAGGATAGGGCAGTGACCGTCATGCAGGTCGCGAACTACGCGACCCTCGCGCTACAAGTCGTTAAACATTGCAATGTCGCGCAGAACGCTGCGTACTTCTAGGAGACATGCTTCAATGCCCTTGTTGTAGGCTTTGCGGGCGTTACCGCCCGCTAAAAGCGCTGAGCAATTCCGGATCCTGTTTGAGACTGTCTAGCCAGGTAGGATCAAGCTTGGGCACGGAAGAAAACAGCAGTTTGGAATAGGGATGGCTCGCCCCGCTCCCCATCGCGGACGGCGGCAGCTGTTCAATCTTCTCACCCGCGTACATGACCGCCACTTCGTCGCATATCGCTTCCACGACGGAGAGGTCATGACTGATGAAAATGTAGGAGAGCGAAAGCTCGCGTTGCAGCTCCTTCAGGAGGTCGATAACGGCGGCGGCGACCACCGTGTCGAGAGCCGAAGTTACTTCATCGCAGAGGATCAATTTCGGCTCCGCCGCGAGGGCGCGGGCGAAGTTGACGCGTTGCTTCTGACCGCCGGAGAGTTCAGCAGGGCGGCGATGCTTCAATGCCCGCGGCAAGCGCACCATGTCCAGCAGCTCATCAACGCGCCGCGCGCGCTTTTCCCCCGCCATGCCATGGTAGAACGACAGCGGCCGGCCGAGTATGTCGCTGATCGATTTGGCCGGGTTAAGTGCCGTATCGGCATACTGGAATACGATCTGCAGTTCGCGCAACTCCTCGCGCGTGCGCGCGTGCGCGGCCGGCGCGAGTGGCTTTCCGTCGAAGGTGATTGCGCCGCTCACGGCGGGGAGAATACCGGCGATGGTGCGGGCGAGCGTGGACTTGCCGCAGCCCGATTCTCCGATGATCCCGAGATTGCGCCCGCGCTCAACCTTGAGGCTGACCGAACGCAGCGCTTTGATCAGGGGTGTACCGTCGGTTTGCATCGGTCCATAACCCGCCACGAGATCCTGAACCTCTAGCAGAGGGCGGCCTTCCTGCGACGCGGTTGACGCGGCACGTGCCGCCTGCTTGAAGGCGCCGAGCAGTTGTTTGGTGTAGGGGTGCTGCGGACTATTCAGGATCTGCTCGGTGCTGCCAATCTCCTGGAGTTCTCCACCCTTCAGGACCACAATGCGATCGGCTATCTGCGCAACGACCGCGAGGTCATGCGAGACATAGACGCCGGCGATGCGGCTCTTGCGCATGACGGACTTGAAGGCACGTAGCACCTCGATCTGGGTCGTCACATCGAGCGCGGTCGTCGGCTCGTCGAAGATCACGATTTTTGGGTCGCCGATCAGCGCCATCGCGGCGGAGAGGCGTTGCAGCTGCCCGCCCGAGACTTGATGCGGATAGCGATCACCAATTGTTTCCGGATTGGGGAGTGAGAGTGCCTTGAAGAGATCGGTCGCGCGGGCGCGGGCAGCGTCGGCCGACATCAAGTCGTGGATCCGCGTTACCTCGATGACCTGCTCCATAATCGTCTGAGCCGGGTTGAAGGCTGCAGCTGCACTTTGCGGAACGTAGGAGACTTGGGTGCCGCGAACGCTTGCCCTCTTGCGCTCGGGCAGGCGCGCCATGTCCTGACCGGCAAGAGCGACGGAACCACCGCTGATGCGACAGCCGGCGCGCGTATGGCCGAGCAAGGTCAGGGCGATCGTCGTCTTTCCCGAGCCGCTTTCCCCGATCAGGGCGACGATCTCTCCCTCCTGCACATCGAAGCTAACGCCCCGGATGATTTCCACTATACGGCCAGAGTCCGTTTTGGCTTCGACCTTCAGATCACGGATTTCGACGAGATTGGTCATCATTCGCTCCGGTCTCGGATTTTCTGAGGAAGGTTGTCGATCAGCAGGTTGACGCTTACCGTGAGAGTGGCGATGGCGATCGAGGGAAAGATTACCGCGGGAGCGCCGAAGGGCAGGCCACCGATATTTTCGCGAACCAGGGCACCCCAGTCCGCGTAGGGCGGCTGGACGCCCAGACCCAGAAAGGAAAGGCCCGAGAGCAGCAGCACGATGAAGACGAAGCGCAAGCCCAGATCCGCGAGAACCGGCCCAATGATGTTGGGCAGAATTTCGGACGTGATCAGGTAGAGCGTGCCTTCACCGCGTGTCCTGGCGACCGTTATGAAATCCATCGTATTGATATTGACCGCGAGTGCACGGGCGAAGCGGAATGCGCCAGGGATATAGATGATGGCGAGAGTCAGCACGAGCACGGGTATAGACGAGCCGACGGCGGCAACGACCACGAGGCCAAACAGCTTGCTCGGGATCGAGTTCATCGCGTCGAGGAAGCGGCTCAACAGTGTATCCAACCAGCCGCCCGAAACCGCTGCGATCATTCCGAGAACGACGCCACAGAAGCAGGAGATGGACACTGCGACGAGTGAAATGCCGACCGTGTACCGGGCGCCCATCAGGATGCGCGAGAGCATGTCGCGGCCGAGATAGTCCGAGCCAATCCAAAACTGCTGGCTTATCGGGCCAAAGTAGTCGAGATCGACGATCTCCCCGACGGGGTAGGGGATGATCCAAGGGGCGATGAGGGCGATGATCGCCCAAAAGGCTATGATCGCCATGCCGACCAAACCAACCAGGTTCGTGCGGTAGGCGGGTTTGCGGCTCTTTGCCGCCGGAGTTTCGATCGTGGTCATCGCAGCCTCGGATTGGCAAGAATGGCGATAACATCGGCTGCTGTTATCAAGATCAGATAGCCGACACAGAAGACCATGGCGCAGCTTTGGATCAAGGGCAGATCGCGCGTCGCGACCGCATCGACCATAAGCTTGGCGATGCCAGGGTAGTTGAAGATAGTTTCGACGATAATCACGCCGCCGACGAGATTGGAGAGCGACAGCGCGATAGCGTTGACGATTGGGCCTACCGCGTTCGGCAGAGCATGACGCAGCACCACGCGGCCGCGAGACGCTCCCTTCAGCAGAGCCATTTCTGCGTAGGGTGTGTTGAGCGTCTCGACAACGGCTGCTCGCGTCATGCGGATCATTTGCGATGCCACACCAAAGGTGAGCGTGAGGACTGGCATCGCATAGACGCGCAAGACATCGCTCCAGGTCACGGTTTCATTTGCAAAGGAGATGGCGGGCAGCCACTGGAGATAGACGGCGAAGAAAAGCACCGCGGATGTCGCGATCATGAATTCCGGCACGGAAATGATGCCAATCGTCAACACGGTAACGGCACGGTCGTAGAGCGAGCCCTTGAGCATGGCGGCGGTGATGCCGAGAGTGAGTGCCAGTGGGACGGAAACGAGCGCAGTGATACCCGCAAGCTTCATTGAACTGACGAAACGACCAGCTATCAAATCCGCGATTGGCATATCGTTGGCATAGGATGTGCCGAGGTCGCCAGACAGCAATCCACCAGCCCAATAGAGAAAGCGCAGGACAGCTGGTTCGTCGAGGTGCATGGCTTTGCGCAGACCGGCAACCGCCTCAGGGGTCGCGGCTTGGCCGAGCAGGATCGTCGCCGTATCGCCAGGCAGCATCGTCGTGGCGAAAAACACTGCGACTGAGACGATTAGCAGAGTAATGGCCGATATAACGAGCCGACTGGCAATGAGAGGCAGAGCCGGATTTGTCATGATTGAACCTCCCGTCGGCGGTTGGCCGACAGTTTATCACGAGAATGGGAGGATGGACCGGGAGGAGTCCCCTCCCGGTCCCTTGGTGATCAGGCTTCCAGCCAGGTATATTCCGGGAAGGAATAGCCCATCATGCCGCCGAGCGGGTTCGTTTCGAGCCCCTTGAGCTTCGAGGACACCGCATCGACGTTGGCCAGGTAAGCCGGAACGATCGTGCCAGCTTCTTCCGACACCATGACCTGCATCTCGTTGTAGATTTCCCGACGCTTGGCCTGGTCGAGCGATCCGCGTGCCTCGAGCAGCATCCGGTCGAATTTTTCAGACTTAAATTGGCTCTCATTCCACGGAGCATCGGATGCGTAGAGAAGCGAGAACAGGATGTCCGGGGTGGGGCGCGCGTTGATGTTACCGAAGTGGACCGGTGACTTCAGCCAGTAATTATCCCAATAGCCATCGGGGGGTACGCGCTGGACGTCGAACTTCATGCCGATTTCTGCGCCGGCCGCCTGCACGATCATGGCCATGTCGATGGCCGAGTTCGCCGCGTCCGACGCGACAATCGGGATAGATTGACCCAGTAGGCCGGCCTTTTCGAAGAGGAATCTTGCTTTATCCGGATCAAAGGCCTTCGGCTTGAGGTCGGGATTAAAATAGAAGTTCGCTGGCGAGATGGGTTGGTCATTGGCGATTTCGCCAAGTCCGCGCAAAGCAGACTTCTGGATCTGCTCACGGTTGACGAGGTACTTCATGCCCTCCACGAAGCCACTCTTGTCACCAGGGCTGAGGTCCAGGCGGATGTTGAGGTTCGTGTAGTTGCCGCCAGTGGTCTTCAAGAGGAAGAAGCCCTCCTTACCGTCTATCAGGCGCACAGAGCGCGGATTGATGTTGGCGGCGAGATGGATGTCGCCGGAGAGAAGCGCGTTGATGCGCGCATTGTCCTCTCCAATCGCGAAGAACTCGAAAGAGTCGATATTCGGCAGGTTAGGCTTCCAATAGTTCTTGTTTTTGAGACCTACGGAGCGGACGCCGGGCTCGAAAACCTCGCGCACGAAAGGACCGGTACCGTTGCCCTTCGAGAAGTCGGTCGTGCCATCGGCAACGATCATGAAGTGGTGCATGCCGAGGATCGTTGGCAGATCACCGTTCGGGTTTTCCAGCGTGATCTCGACCGTCAGTTTGTCGACGGCCTTGAAGCCCGTCATCTGCTTGGCAATCTTTGCGACCTTCGAGCCGACTGCCGGATCGAGATGGCGCTTCATGGAGAAGACCACATCCTCCGCGGTCAGTGGCTTGCCATCATGGAAGGTGACGCCGCTGCGTAATCTGATCGTCCAGACCTTCGCATCCTTGCTTTCAATCGATTCTGCAAGTTCCATCCGCGGAGTGCCATCCGCCTGAATGTAGGTGAGGCGGTTATAGAAGGCGCAGCACCGAACATAATCGGTGGAAAGCGAAGCCTTGGCAGGGTCGAGCGTGTCGGCTGTGGAAGATGACCAACCGGCGGCCTTAAGGTTGCCGCCGGAGACGGGCGTGGCGGCGATGGCGCTGGTTGCCCGGCCGAGGATGGTGCCGCCAGCGGCGGCGGCGACGCCACCGGCTAGAAGCAGTTGCAGGAGTTCACGGCGTGTCGCACCGCTGCGGATTGCGCGTTCGACCATGGTATCGTCGGCACTGGTCCAGTTCGTCAGCTTGGAGTCGTTCATGGCATTCCCCTTTTTGTTGATCTCAAGTTGTCTGCGTCCGAGCTATTTTCTTGCCGGTTTCGCGTCGTAGTGCTCAGCCTCCTTCTGCTGAGCGATCGCCTGACACTGCCTCTAGTTTCGCCGGAACCGGGCAGGGGAGTCGCTGAAAGTAGGAGGTGCCGCGGCACAAAATTGCGAATTCATGAGAAAAGCGGAATTTCGCGGCCTGCCTCCAGCTCGATCATGCCAGCAACACTCGAACGTCCGGGTCTTCCAAGGTCTGATCAAGCGTCTTGCGCGTTCTTGTTATGATTGCATCGATGTCAGCGTCGGTGCAGCAAAGCGGCGGCGCGTATCCAAGCACGCCGTTTCCGAAGGCTCGAAGAACGAGACCATTGTCCCAGGCGCGGTCAAAGATCCGGCGGGCGGGGTCGGCCGCAGCTGGGAGGGGAGTCTTTGCGGTTTTGTCGATGACGAGTTCAACAGCTGCGAGCATGCCACGCCCCCTTACGTCCCCGACAAGCGGATGATCAGCGAGCTCCTGAAGGCCTGCCATAAGTCGTCTGCCCGCACGGCGGCCGTTTTCCAAAAGTCCGCTCTCATAGAGATGCAAAACCTCGAGCGCGACTGCCGCGCTCACCGGATGGGCTGAGTAGGTGTATCCATGGCCGACAGCCGCAGCGCCAGCGCCATCGGCAATCGTATTGTAGACGTGATCGGACATCAGCACCGCGCCCATCGGGACGTAGCCCGAGGTGAGACCCTTAGCGACGGTCAGGAAATCCGGCACGATGTCGTCTTCGCTGCAGGCAAAGAGCGGTCCGGTACGCCCGAACCCCGTGATGACCTCGTCGGCGACAAATAGGATGTCGAGCTCGTGGCACAGGTCTCGCATCGCTTTCATCCAGCCCGGCGGCGGAACCAGCACGCCCCCCGAACCCTGGATCGGTTCGGCGTAGAAGGCGGCCACGCGCTCGGGGCCAATCTCCTCTACCTTGCTGCGAAGCGCCTGTTTGGAGGCGTCGATGATCGCTTGCGGGTCGGTTCCAACAGGGTTCCGGTAAGCATAATGTGACGGGATTTTGTGCTGCCAGTCGAAGGGGATGCCGAAACCGGCATGGAATATCGGAAGTGCCGTCAGTCCGGCGCCGACCGTCGAGGAACCGTGATACCCTTGCTCGAGGGAAATAAACTGGTCTCTCTCGGGTGTTCCCCTGGCGTGGTTATAGTAGCGAATGAATCGGATGGTGCTGTCGATCGCATCCGATCCGCCGAGCGTGAAATAGACGTGGTTCAGATCACCCGGCGCCCGTTCCGCAAGCTCGGCGGCAAGACGGATGGCCGGCTCCGAGCCGAGACCGAAATATGCCGTGGCATAGGGGAGTTCTCGCATCTGGCGGGCTGCAGCCTCGACGATGCTGTGATGGCCGTATCCGGCATTCACGCACCAGAGACCGGCAAAGCCATCGACCAGCTGACGGCCGCTCATGTCCGTGACTGTAGCGCCGCTGGCCGACGACAGGACACGGACGCCGAGCTTTTCGTGGCCGCGATAAGAGGCAACTGGATGCACAAGGTGGGCGCGGTCGAGTTCAATGATCGAATTGCTGAGCATTTTGGTCTCCGTTCAGCCGAATGCTTGATTGGCGAGGGCAAAGATCTTCGCGTTGCCGGATAGATGGATCGTTTCGCCGCGCTGCATCGCCGTTCCGCCGCCCACATGCGGGAGCCCTTGCTGCGATAGCCAGGACGAGATTTCGTCAACGGAGGTGGTGTCGATACGGACAAAGGCGCCCGGCCGCGCTGCCATCAAGAACAGGATGAGTTGTTTGGCATCGGCGAGATTTTCAGCCGCCACCGGTCCAATGACCTCGCCGCGGCCGAAGGCGCGAAGGCAGGAATAGCCGACCAGCGCACCGTGTCTGCGCAGGACAGCGAAACGGCCGATCGTTCGAAGTTGGACCAGAAGATCGTGCCGGTCGCCCCCGAAGGCTTCCTTGTCCAGCGCGAGGACATGTTGAAAATCGTCGGGCGCTGCCCATTCGACCTCAAGGTTTGATTTCACCGCAGGGCAAATCCCCTGGTGCTGCCGTACAGTTCCGGTCTCGCGAAAGCCGAGTTTTCTGTAAAGAGGCAGGCCTTCATCCGTCGCAATCAGGCGACACGGTAGATCTCCGGCCGCTTCCAGGCTCGCATCCATCAGCCTGCGGCCGAGACCAAGCCCGCGCATGGCTTCATCGACAATTACCATATTTACGGTCGCGCAATCGTCTCCGTAGCGTGTGGTGAACGTGGTGCCGATCACCCTCTCGTCCTCGATTGCGACGACGCCGGTGCTCAGGGCCGCGACCATCTCCCAGTCTTCCCGCCTGTGTGGCCAGTTGGCCTGGCACGAAAGATTGTGAGCTCCCTCGACATGATGAGGAGCAAATGGCTCGATGGTGAACTGGCTCTTCTGCATTTGGTTCGTCCCTGGTGCTTTCCAAAAAAGATAGCCCTGGCTTGCCAGCAGATCGTTCCAACTGATCGGGCCCGCCAACATCTTTCTCTTTATGCGGCGGCGCCCACCGCATCTTATGCTGACATCGCCGTTACGAGCTCGAAATGCATCGGGCCACCGCGGCGGCGCACAACTCTCTGCCAAAACGGGCGGGACATACGGAAGATTCTGCTTCCACAACGGGTAAATGCGGCCGGTCCCTCTGACGGACGCCGCCTATGATGAAGATCGACGATGACCCCCAACGGCAAAAGCAAGGACCAACATCATGACCCAGTTCCGGCCGAAATTCATTACCTTTGACTGCTACGGCACGCTGATCAATTTCGACATGGCGGGCGCGGCCCGCGATCTTTATCACGATCGGCTGGACGAGCATGCCATGCAAAAGTTCATCGCCAACTTCTCCGCGTACCGGCTGGACGAAGTCATGGGCGCGTGGAAGCCTTATGCCGAGGTGGTCTACAATTCGCTGTCGCGGACCTGCAAGGCCAACGGCGTCACCTTCAAGGATGAAGACGCCAAGATGGTCTATGAGCGCGTTCCGACCTGGGGGCCGCATCCCGACGTGCCGGCGGGCCTTGCCAAGGTCGCCAAGGAAATCCCCTTGGTCATCCTTTCCAACGCGATGAATTCGCAGATCATGTCGAATGTCGAGAAGCTCGGCGCGCCCTTTCATAAAGTCTACACTGCGCAGCAGGCCCAGGCTTACAAGCCCCGCTTCCAGGCGTTCGAATACATGCTGGACATGCTTGGCTGCGGCCCGGAAGATATCCTGCACTGCTCGTCGTCATTCCGTTACGATCTGATGTCGGCACACGATCTCGGCATCAAAAACAAGGTATGGGTCAATCGCGGCCACGAGCCGGCGAACCCCTATTACGGTTACGTCGAGATCAAGGACATTTCCGGCTTGGCCGGTGTCGTCGGACTTTAGCGGAGCGGCACGATGAGGTTCGAATCCTATTGGCACGATACCGCGTCGCGGTTTCACGGAGCCCAGATCGGCCCGCCGGAGGGCCGCTTCGATGTCGCCGTAATCGGAGGTGGCTTCACTGGGCTCGCCGCAGCGCGGCAGATTGCAAAGTCTGGCGCTCGCGTTGTCGTCCTGGAGGCGAACCACGTCGGCTGGGGAGCATCCGGGCGCAATGGTGGGCACCTCAACAACGGACTCGCCCATAGCTTCCTCGCCGCCAAGGCGGAACTCGGAACCGAACGCGCGGTAGCGCTCTACCGCGCGTTCGATGATTCCATCGACACCATAGAAGCCATTGTAGGCGAGGAAGGCATCGATTGTGATTTCCGCCGGTCGGGAAAGTTGAAGCTCGCCTCGAAGCCGAAGCATTTCGAAGCGATCGCTCGCAATTTCGAGGCGGTGCATCGGGAAGTCGATCCCGCCACGGTGCTGCTGACGGCTGGCGACCTCAGGGAGGAAATCGGCTCTCCATTCTATGGGGCGATGCTATCGAAAAAGAGCGCCATGATGCACATGGGACGATATGTCGTCGGTCTCGCCGAAGCGGCTGTTCGCCATGGCGCGACCATTTATGAACGCGCACCCGTGACCCAGCACCTCAAGTCGGAAGCCAAGCACCGACTGACGACCCCGCGCGGGGACGTGGTCGCCGACCACGTGCTCGTCGCCACGGGCGCCTACACGTCTGGTGGGCCTTTTGGATACTTCCAGCGCCGTTTAATCGCGGTCGGCAGCTTTCTGATCGCGACGCGTCCATTAACGGACGCGGAAATCACCGCCACGATGCCAGGAAACCGGACGTGCGTGACGTCCATGCACATCGGTAACTATTTCCGTCTGTCGCCGGACAAGCGGCTAATCTTCGGTGGCCGCGCCCGCTTTGCCGCGACCTCGGACCAACGCTCCGACGCCAAGAGCGGCGCCATTCTGCGCGCGAGCTTGACGGAGATCTTTCCGCAGCTCGCGAAAGTGGAGATCGACTATTGCTGGGGCGGCCTGGTAGACATGACGAAGGATCGCTATCCTCGGGCCGGCTACAATGACGGCGTATGGTATGCCATGGGCTATTCCGGCCATGGTGCCCAGCTGTCGACACAGCTCGGCATAATCATGGCCGACGCCATTCTGGGTAAGAAAGATCGCAATCCGCTGAAAGGACTTGAATGGCCCGCGGTGCCTGGCCACTTCGGCAAGCCCTGGTTCCTCCCGCTGGTGGGTCTCTATTACAAGGCCCTCGATCGGCTGCAGTAATTCTCACTCCAGCCCTGAATGCCTAGCGCGGGTCGCGAGACCCGCGCTTTTTTTGCGAGAGATCAGCGTTGTCTCTGTCGTCAATCACTTGGCCAGGGCGGGCACTCTCGCGAAAAGACCGGCAAAGCGTTCTGCCTTGCCGGTCCATTTGTTTTGCGAACGCTTGCCGAGCCTTGTCGGCGCAAGTTCGGCCTATCTCATGCCAGTCCGCCGATGTGGAAACTCTTCAGTTCAAGATATTCATCGATGCCGACCTGCGCGCCCTCGCGGCCGAGACCGGATTGCTTTACCCCGCCGAACGGAGCGACTTCAGTGGAGATAGCGCCTGTGTTGAGACCGATCATGCCGAATTCGAGCGCCTCGCCAACACGCCACGACCGCTTGAGGCTTTCCGTAAAGAAGTAGGCGGCAAGGCCGAAGGGCGTGCCATTGGCGATGGCAATGGCCTCTTCCTCG
This sequence comes from Ensifer adhaerens, assembly GCF_002007205.1. Classification (GTDB taxonomy): domain Bacteria; phylum Pseudomonadota; class Alphaproteobacteria; order Rhizobiales; family Rhizobiaceae; genus Ensifer; species Ensifer adhaerens_D. The sequence continues at coordinate 1,033,709 of NZ_LAZS01000012.1, read as the reverse complement.
CGCTCGAAGCGAAAGAGGGGTGCGACTGGTCCGAACGTCTCCTCGTGCGCCAGCAGCATGTCGGTCGTGGCGCCGGTTAACACGACGGGTGCTGTATATTGCGGGCCATTCGGCAAGGCTGCCGACGTCGAGGCGATCGTTGCGCCCTTGGCCAGTGCATCCTCGACATGACGGTTGATCTTTTCGATGGCCGCAGTGTTGATCATTGGGCCAATTTCGTTGCCACTGACCGTCCCCGGGCCGACCTTCATAAGGGAGACGCGCGCTGCAAGCTTGGCGGCAAAGGCGTCGTAGATCCCCGATTGGACGAGGATGCGGTTGGCGCAGACACAGGTCTGGCCGCCATTGCGGAACTTCGAGGCGATCGCGCCCTCGACGGCGAGGTCGAGATCGGCGTCATCGAAGACGATAAAGGGCGCATTGCCGCCGAGCTCCAAGCTCAATCGCTTCACGCTGTCGGCTGCGCCGCGCATGAGAAGGGAGCCCACTCGTGTTGAGCCGGTGAAGGAGATCTTCCGCACCGTTTCGTTCGCCATCATTTCATCGCCGATGTCGGCCGGCATGCCGGTAAGAATATTGATCACACCCGCTGGGATGCCGGCTCGCTCGGCCAGGACTCCAAGCGCGAGTGCGGAAAAGGGGGTGAACTCTGACGGTTTGATGACGACGGTGCAGCCGGCGGCGAGCGCCGGTGCCACCTTGCGGGTGATCATCGCGTTTGGGAAATTCCAGGGTGTGACAATGGCGGAAACCCCCACCGGCTCCTTCAGCACCACGATCCGGCGGTCGGCGGTAGGCGAAGGGATGGTATTGCCGCCGATGCGTCGCGCTTCTTCGGCGAACCACTTGACGAAAGAGGCGCCATAGCGGATTTCAGCGCGCGCTTCGGCGAGCGGCTTGCCCTGCTCCATTGTCAAGAGAAGCGCGAGGTCTTCGAGATTTTCGATCATCAGACCATACCAGGCTTCGATAAGGGAAGCCCGCTCGGCGTGGGTCTTGCGCCGCCAACTGCGGAAGGCAAGTTCGGCTGCTTCAATCGCGGTGCGAGTTTCGGCGCCGCCCATGTCCGGAACGGTTCCGAGGACGCGTTGCGTTGCCGGATCGATGACGTCTAGCGCTTTGCCAGACGCAGCGTCCCGCCACTGTCCGCCGATCAGGCCCTGTTGCCGAAAAAGGTCCTTATCTTTCAGGTCGTCCATGTTCGTTCTCCTCTTGTCAGGCGATAGTCTGCAGGACCGATTTTGTAATCGTCTGCGTGGTATGGTTTCCAGGAATGGTGCCGATGCCCGCCCCCGTCGTCGCCTCGATTGCCGCCATAATGCGCTGGGCAGCGGATTTCTCGCCGAGATGGTCGAGCATCATGGCGCCGGACCAGATGGCGGCGATCGGGTTGGCTATGCCGAGGTGGGCGATATCGGGTGCCGAGCCATGGACGGGTTCGAACATGGAGGGCGCGGTTCGATCGGGATTGATGTTGGCGGAGGCAGCGAAACCGAGCCCTCCCTGAATCGCGGCGCCGAGATCGGTCAGGATATCGCCGAAGAGGTTGGAGGCTACGACGACGTCGAGTGTTTCCGGTGCCATCACCATGCGCGCCGCCATAGCGTCAACGTGGTAACTCGTCACCTCGATGTCCGAATACTCAGAGGCCAACATCTGGGTAATTTCGTCCCAAAAGACCATGGAATAGCGCTGCGCGTTGGACTTGGTGACCGATGCGAGCCGGCCGTTCCGGGCGCGGGCCTGTTCAAAGCCGAAGCGCAGGATGCGTTCGACCCCCTTCCAGGTGAAGATCGAGGTCTCAATGGCAACTTCGTTCAGTGTGCCCTGATGGATGCGCCCACCCGCGCCGGAATACTCGCCTTCGGTGTTCTCGCGGATGCAGACGATGTCGAATGCGCTGGACTTCAGCGGTCCGGAGACGCCCGGCAGGAGACGATGCGGCCGGATATTGGCGTATTGCGTGAAGGCCTTGCGGATCGGCAGCAGCAGCCCGTGTAGCGAGACCGAATCCGGCACTTCCGCCGGCCAGCCCACCGCGCCGAGGAGGATCGCGTCGAAGCGCCGGAGCGTTTCGATACCATCAGACGGCATCATAGCGCCGGTTTGCTTGTAGAAGTCGCAAGACCAGGGAAAAAATGTTCCCTCAAGCGCAAAATCGGACGCCTTCGCAGCAGCCTGCAACACGTCCCATGCAGCTTCTGTAACCGCATTGCCAATGCCGTCACCCGGCAGTAGCGCGATGGAGTAGGTCTTCATAGTATGGTCCTAGAGGTTGATGAGAACGCTTTTGCTCTTGCGATTGGCGTGGTAGGCCTCGCGGCCGAGATCCTTGCCGATGCCCGAGTGCTTGTAGCCGCCTGTCGGAAGGATATGGTCTCTCGACCGGCTGTAGCGGTTGACCCAGACGGTTCCCGCCTGAAGCTTGCGCGTCACGCGGATGGCACGCGAGAGATCGCGGGTGAAGAGCCCGGCGGCGAGGCCATAGGTCGGGTGATCAGCGAGCGCCAAGGCCTCGTCTTCGTCGTGGAAGCTCTGGACGGTCAACACCGGCCCGAAGATCTCCTCCGTCACGGCGGGGGAAGTCGCAGCGACGCCGGACAGAAGTGTAGGCGCGTAAAAATAGCCTTTACGGTCGAGCCGGTGCCCACCGGTCAGGCATTCGGCGCCCGCGTCGACCGCGGCGCGGGTGATGCCGTCGATGCGGTTCAACTGGCGCTCTGAGATGATCGGCGAATAGGTGCTGGCCGCGTCCCATGTCGGGCCCGGACGGATCGACGCCATGTTAGCTTTCAGGGCTAGGATCAGCGGTTCTAGGACGGCATTCTCCACGATAACGCGCGAACCAGCGACGCAGGCTTGGCCGGCATTGCCGAGAATGCTGTTGGCGATGGCGTCGGCGGCAAGTGGCAGGTCGGCATCGGCGAAAACGATCTGTGGACTCTTGCCTCCAAGTTCAAGTGTCATGGGCTTTACGCCTGTGCGGGCGATATTGGCCATGATCGCAGACCCGGCCGCAGTGGAACCGGTAAAGCTCACCTTGCTGATTTCCGGATGGGCGGTGATTGCCTGGCCGGTCGTCGGACCGTCGCCGAGGACAATGTTTATGAGACCGGCGGGAATGCCGGCGCGCACTGCCAGTTCAGCAACATAGAGCGTCGAAAATGGCGTCATTTCCGAGGGTTTCAGCACTATCGCATTGCCGGCAGCGAGGGCAGGTCCGAGCTTCCAGCCCGCCATGGAAAGCGGGAAGTTCCATGGCGTGATCGCCCCGACCACGCCATATGGCTCGCTCATCACCATGCCGAGACCTTCCTCGCCGGTCGGCACGAGGTCGCTGCCTTCCTTGTCGGCGAACTCAGCAAAAAAGCGGATCTGTTCGGCCGTGACCGCAACGTCTCCCTGAATAAGTTGCCCGATCGGACGCGTGGAGGAAACCGCTTCGAGGCGCGCCAGGGTCTCCGCCTCTGCCTCGATCAGGTCAGCCCAACGGTGCATGGCGTTGGTGCGTTCACGAGGGCGGCGGCTCGCCCAGCCGCTGGTCTTCAGTGCTGATTTTGCTGCGTGGACGGCATGATCGATGAGATCGGCATCGGCAACCGGGCAGGCGGCATAGTCGCGTGCATCAGACGGGCGGCGCATGGGTAGCACGCCTTCTGCCGGGAGATATGCCCCGTCCACGAAATGGCTTGTCGGCAGGGGGATCGCATCGGGGTCGAAACTCAGAGGCATGGGTTTGTCCTTGCGGGTGATATCGGCAAGGTTAACCCTCGAGCGTCGGCAGTATGCTTCGTCTCTTGCTGCGCCGCGGTGGAAAATCCTCTTTTACCACCGCGGCACAGACGATAATTCGTCGGGGCTGATGGGCGCCGGTCTTCGGCGCCCATTACATGACCGTGACGTAGATCTTCCGGACGGTTTCCACGGTGCGCCAGGTGCCGACGAAGCCGGGCTTCATGACGAAGCTGTCGCCCGCTTTGTAGGTAACGGGTTCCCCGCCATCCGGGGTGATTTCTACGACGCCCTCAAGGATATGGCAGAACTCGAAGGTCTCGCCCTTGACGGAGTGTGTGAGGCCCGGCGTCGCCTCCCAGACACCGGTGTGAATCATCTCGCCTCGCGCGACATCCTGGGCCCAGGTCGTGAACGACGGGTCGCCGGAGATAAGACGTTCCGGGCCGGGCTTAGAAACACGCGGTGCTTCGGTGCTGATGGGTACGATGGTCTTGAGGAGGGACATGTTTTCTCCTTGCTCTCCTGGTTGTGGCTCAATAGCCGCGGCTGCGATCAACGAGACCGATCGGTTTGAGACCGGCACGATGACGCTGGATGTTGTCGATGACGGCGGTGGCCGCCGTCTCTGGCTGCGTGACGCTTGCGATGTGTGGCGTCAGAATGATCTTGGGATGTCGCCAGAACGCGTGCTCCGGTGGCAGCGGCTCCGGCTCGGTAACGTCGATCACGGCGCCCGACAGATGCCCCTCGTCGACAGCAGCAATGAGTGCGTCATGATCGAGTTGCGCGCCGCGTCCCACGTGGACGAGCGCCGCACCGGCTGGAAGGGCCGCAAACAGCGCACCGCCAAGGAGTCCTTGCGTCTCCCGCGTGAGCGGCAGAAGACAGATGAGGATATCCGTCTGCGCCAGAAACGGTGTCAGGCCGTCCGAGCCATGATAGCAATCGACACCGTCCACCCGTCGCTCTGAGCGGCTCCAGGCGGCAAGCGGAAAGCCGAAAGGCTTTAGGCGATCGATGACGGCCTGGGCGAGCATGCCAAGCCCAAGGATACCGATCCGCTGCTGGGCTGCCTGACGCACAGGAAGGGAGCGCCAGGTCGCGGCGGCCTGCTGAACAATATAGGCCTTGAGATTGCGATGCAGCGCAAGCACGGCGAGTGTCACATATTCCTGCATCATGCGCGCAATGCCGTCCTCGACCATGCGGACGAGCATGACATTCGAAGGAAGCGTCTCCGTCTTGAACTGATCGACGCCTGCGCCAATCGAAAAGACGATCTCCAGGTTTCTGAAGCGATGAAGATCGGCCGGAGCCGTCCAGGTGAGGACGTAGCGAATCTCATCCGGATGGCGCTCGGAGACGTCCATTACGAAAGGCAAATCGGGTAACTCTCGGGCAAAAGCCTCGGCGAAGACGCGGCCTCTTTCTCGATCCGAATTGAACCAGAAAACCATGGAGCCCTCTCAGTGTTGCAGGGTTTTGGCAAGCTGCACGAGCATGTCCTCGCAGGCAGCGAGTTCATCGATGCGGATGAATTCGTCGGCGCGATGCGCGCGCGCGATGTCGCCTGGACCACAGATGATGGCGTCGATGCCCGCGGCCTGATAGAGGCCAGCCTCCGTGCCGAAGCTGACGGCAGCCAAGGTTGGCGTTCCGGTCAGTTCCTCTATGAGCCGGGCGAGCGGTGCGTCTGCGCCAAGCGAGAGCGCCGGATAAGCGCTCTTGGTCTCCCAAGTGGTGCGGAAACCGTCTTTCTCCAGCGCCTTGACGGCTACCTTGATGGGATTCAGGACGACCGTCGGCGACACGCCCGCCACGGCGCGGGCCTCGAGTTCCAGAGCGCAGAGGTCCGGAATGATGTTGACGCTGCGGCCGCCCGCGATCGTGCCGATCTGCAGGGTGGAGTACGGGGGCTCAAAGGCTTGGTCAAAGGGACCGCTTCGCAAGCCCTCGATCGTCTCCATAGCAACGTCCATCACCGCGGTCATGGCGTGAATTGCGTTCAATCCCCTATCCGGACGCGACGAATGGCCGGTCGTACCATAAACCTCCACGCGGGCGGCCGCCTTTCCCTTGTGGCCACGGATCGCCACCATGCTGCTCGGCTCGCCGATGATTGCGCCCAAAGGCGAGGCGCAAAGATTCCCGATCTGCCTGATCATGTGCGGCACGCCACGGCAGCCGGCTTCTTCGTCGTAGGAAAAGGCGAAGTGGATTGGACGGCTCAATGGCATCTTTGCCACGGCGGGAAGCGTTGCAAGAGCGGCCGCAAGAAAGCCCTTCATGTCGCACGCGCCTCTGCCAAAGAGCACCTCTCCATCGGCGCGCAGGCAAAAAGGATCAGATGTCCAGCCGGGTTCCGATGCCGGGACCACGTCCATGTGCCCAGACAGAATGTAGCCTGGCCTGCTCCTCGGACCTATCGAGGCGAAGAGATTGGCTCGGTCGCCTTCCGGCCCAGGCAAGACGTTCACGACCGCGCCGTGACACTCCAGATAGTCCTTGATCCACCCGACAATCTCGCCGTTCGCAGTACCAACGACGGACGGAAAGGCGACCAGTCGCTCGAGTATCTCCTTGGCGTTCATTCGCGGTCCTCCTGATTGGAGCCGCTCTGCTCCTTTGTGCAGTTGCCAGGTTAATGGCCTGTCGGACGAATTCGTGCTGAAATCCCGGTCGGTTCAGCGCTTTGTGTTGAATTAGGCTGCCTTTGAAGCGGAAAGTTTGGTTCGACTTGGCATAGTCTGGCTGAACCTTCCGGCTTCGTCCGGAAATTTGCTGAAAAAGTCCATTGTTGACGCTGGAGAAATGGGTAGTGACCTCGCCTGCAATTGATTCAATGCAGCTAAATTCCTTCACGCTGCGACTGAGCGACATCTCCAGTGTTGATCTCGAAAAGTTACATGCGCTTTCGATGAGCGTCGGGTGGCCGCACCGTTCCGAAGACTGGCAGTTCCTGTTGGAGATCGGCAAGGGGATAGCCGCACTGGATGACATCGATCGCGTGCTAGGCTCCGCGATGTGGTTTCCATATGGCGATGATTTCGCGACGGTAGGCATGGTCATCACCTCACCGAGATTGCAGGCAAATGGAGCGGGCCAATGGTTCATGGAACACCTGTTTCGCAAAATCGGCGATCGTGATCTCGGTCTTAGCGCAACCCGCGCGGCTCGCCGGTTGTACCTGTCGCTCGATTTCAAGGCGGAGGCGACCGTCTATCAATGTCAGGGCGAAGCACTTGAACCGCCTGTCGTCGCCCTTCCCGCCGAATCGGTGTTTCGGCCAATCCAGTTGAGCGACCTTGCGGAGATCGCAGTGCTGGATCGTGAAGCATTTGGTGCCGACCGCAGCGTTCTCCTGGGGCGTCTCCTCTCACAAGCAAAAGGTATAGTCCTCATTCGAGGTGGGCAAATTTCAGCGTTCTCCTTGTGCAGGCGTTTCGGACGAGGCTATGTCATTGGGCCGGTTGTGGCACCGTGTGATGCTGATGCAATCGCCGTCGTCAGACCTCATGTGGCAGAACAGGCTGGTTCGTTTCTGCGCTTAGACACACGTGAAAAAAGCGGAGCCTTTGCCGAATTTCTGGCCCGCAGTGGCTTATTCGTTTTCGACACGGTTACTTCAATGTCGTCGGGCCGACACTGGCCGCCGGCCAGCGATAGCAAAGACCTCAACCCCCGAATTTACGGGCTCGCTAGTCACACACTTGGCTGAGCCAGGAGCGCCAACGCCTCTCTATTCATGGGAGATCGTAATTGAAGTGCAACACGCCGATTTCCGTTGGTTGTTTCCCCAATCGAAGGATTCTGAGGCGTCACATCCCCGCCGACACATGTTTATAAGTGTATTCTTAACTATCTTCTGAGATTAGTTGAGGAATGGCGAAACACCGTCTGATTGGATGAGGCGGCGGCAATGATTGCTGTTTCGGCGAGTCACTGATGCGACCGAAGTGTCAGCGTGCGCGGCAATAAACCGCGACGATCCTTTGATTTTTAACTCAATACCGAATGGTAGCCGCGAACTGGCTTGAGGCCACTGACGCTGCACAGCCATTCATGGGAGGTATTCTGATAATGGGAAAAATCCGCTTTGGTATCTCAGCTCGCCTCGGGCTCGGTTTCGGTTTCCTCGTCGCTTTGATGATGGTGCTGACATGGACTTCGATCTCGGAAGTCAACATGATCAACGCCGACTTGGTCCGGATAAACGACGTCAACAGCGTCAAGCAGCGTTTTGCGATCAACTATCGGGGCAGCGTGCATGATCGTGCGATCGCGATCCGCGATGTAGTGCTGGTCGGATCGGAAGCCGAACGCCAGGCGACGGTCGCGCTGATCGACAAGCTGGCCGCTGCCTACGCCGAAAACGAGGCGAAGATGGCGGACATGGTTTCCGCACCCGAGGGCGCTACGGCTGAGGAGCGATCCATCCTCGCCGAAATCGCCGGTATCCAGGCAAAAACCAACCCGCTCGTTGCCGAGATCATCGCGCTTACAGAGAGCGGAGATGCGGGGAAAGCCCATTCAGTTCTGCTGGAACAAGCGCGTCCGCTCTTTGTCGCGTGGCTCGGCGCCGTCAACAAATTCATCGACTACCAAGAAAACCTGAACAAGACGATCGGCGAGAAAGTGCGCACGTCAGCAAGCGGTTTCGAGCAAATGGCGATGATCGAACTCTCTTTTGCCGTCTTGCTGGCACTGGTTGCGGCGGTTTTGGCGAGCCGCTCGATCACCGGCCCGATGGCCCGGCTGAGGACGACGCTGGCAGCAATGGCGCGCGGCGAACTCGACAGCCAGTCGGTGACCGACGGCCGCAAGGATGAAATCGGTGATCTGGCGCGCGCTGTCGCAGAGGTTCGCGATGTGACGCGATCCCAGGCCGACGAGCGTTCGCGCAGCGATGCGGACCGCGCCGCCGCCGAGCACGCCAGGATGGCGGCCGATGCCGATGTCCGGGCGCTGCAGTCCAAGCGCACGGCTTCCGCCGTTAACGAGATCGGCCTTGCGCTCGAAGAGATGGCCAATGGCCGTCTCGACTACAGAATCACGCAGAGCTTCGACGGCGAACTCGACAGATTGCGCGCGAACTTCAATGCTTCGATTGGCAAGTTGCAGGAGACCGTCGAGGCGATCGGCCGCATTGCCGGTTCCGTCGATGGAGGTGCGCGCGAGATCAGCAGCGCCACTAACGACCTCGCACGCCGCACTGAGCAGCAGGCAGCGTCGGTGGAGGAAACCGCAGCGGCTCTGGATGAGATCTCGACGACCGTGGCCGACTCGACAAAGCGGGCGGAGGAGGCAGGAGCTCTCGTTGCAGAGACGCGCCGCAATGCGGAAAAGTCGGGCGACGTAGTGGCGCAGGCCGTAGCCGCGATGGGTGAGATCGAGCGCTCGTCCACTGAGATCAACAGCATCATCAGTGTGATCGACGACATTGCGTTCCAGACCAATCTGCTGGCATTGAATGCGGGTGTCGAGGCGGCCCGGGCCGGCGAGGCGGGCAAGGGCTTCGCGGTCGTCGCGCAGGAGGTCCGCGAGCTGGCCCAACGGTCGGCCACGGCGGCAAAAGAGATCAAGCAATTGATCAACAGCTCGGGCGAACAGGTTCGCGCAGGCGTATCCCTTGTCGGCCAGACGGGTACGGCGCTGAGTGGTATTGTTTCGGGCGTTCAGGAAATCAACCGCCACGTCGTCTCGATCGTGGAGGCCGCCCGCGAGCAGGCGACGGCGCTCACCGAAATCAATTCATCCGTCAACGCCATGGACAAGTCGATCCAACAGAATGCGGCGATGGTGGAGGAAACTTCCGCCGCCAGTCAGAAGCTGGCGAGCGACTCGGTTTCGCTTGCCGATCTCCTCGCCCAGTTCCGCGATAGTACTCAACGACGCTTGTTGCTTCCAACGGCGCGGCCGGTGCCTCCCCACCGACGGACCCTCGCCGTTCACGGCAATACGGCCCCCAAAGCGAGCGATTGGGAGGAGTTCTGAGAGCGTTCCCCAAGTGACGTGGCTGGCCCGTGAAGTGAGTTCGGTCGGCCTCACTCTAGGTGAGGATCGCTCTTTAGATGGTTTTGGGTCGCCTCCGTGCGGCTGGGTGATCCGGCGCTTCGCGAAGGTTTGCCCGCGTACGCAAGTACGGGTGAGGTATAAATTCCCGGCGTGTAACCCAGGCGACCCTATCTCCGATAGCGAAAAAGACTGGACGGCTTGTTCAGCAAAGGAAATCATGTTCGGCGTAATCTGCAAGTGCCCTGGCATCCTTGGCCAATGATCGACCGCTGAACGAGGCATAAGATCATCTCACAGCAAAGAGAGGTCGAGATGATTGATAGCAGAAAGAAAACCGCGCTTGTCACGGGCGCATCCTCCGGAATGGGCAAGGCGATCGCCAAGCGCCTGATTTCGGATGGCTACCGGGTTTACGTGGCCGCGCGCCAAGTCGAGAGGATGGACGATCTTGCCCGGATGGGAGCCACGCCCTTGCGCATGGACATTTCCAACGAAGACGAAATCAGGGCCGCCGTCGAAACGATCCTCGCTCAGGCAGGGGGCGTTGACGTGATGGTCAACAATGCAGGATTCGGTCTCTATGGCCCCGTCAAGGATGTAGGCATTGACGAAGCCCGATATCAGTTCGAAGTGAACGTGTTCGGTCCAGCACGGCTGACACAACTGCTGCCCCCGGCGATGCGCAAGAAGGGCGCGGGCACGATCGTCAACATCACCTCCATGGGTGGCAAGATTTACACCCTGATTGGCGCTTGGTACCACGCCACCAAACATGCGCTCGAAGGCTGGTCGGATAGTCTCCGGCTCGAACTTGCGCCGTTCGGCATCCGGGTCGTGGTGGTTGCGCCCGGTCTTATCGAGACCGGCTTCGGCGATGTTGTTGCCGATGGGCTATTCAAGCGTTCGGGCGAAGGCCCCTACGCGAAGGTGACGCAGGCAGTCGCCAAGTCGACGCGGGAAGCCTTTGGCCATGGTCGAGGCACCGATCCCGTTGTCATTGCCGATATCGTCTCCAAGGCTGTCGGTGCGAGAAAGCCGCGCACGCGGTATGTGGCGGGCAAGTATGCGAAGCCCATGATCATGATCCGCAACTGGTTCGGCGACCGCATGTTCGACCGCGTGATCATGAGCCAAATGCAAGTGCATTAACACCTCGTGCGTCAGAGCACTGTTGCTTGGTTCAACACTGGCATCGCAGCCGGTTCGAGGGTGCCGTTCACAGCCTTAAGCGTGGACATCGCCCAGGGGTACGGAGTCGTGCTCCGACGAGCCATGCACCGCTTGTTGCTGTGATGTTCACCTTCTGGGCCAAAATTATCGCATAATGTATCGACTGGAAGCTATTTCCTCTGGGATCCGGAAACCGATCGATTTTAGGTGTATGAACCGTCGGCGGCGGATGGGCTGCGGAAACGGACACCGAGGCCGCCGCTGACAAGCTCGCCTTCAACCTATCTTTCGGACCGAGCGGTTGCAACAATCGCGGGGCCTACCGTTTGTGCATGCCTAAAACCGAACAATACGCGACACCGCAACAGACCTGCGGTTGCGATGTCGCGCGCGATCAAATCGGGGGCCGCATGGAACTGCGCCAACTTTCATTCTTCGTTGCGGTGGCCGAAGAGTTGCATTTCAATCGGGCGGCCGCGCGGATGTGTATCGCCCAGCCAGCGCTGAGTGCGCACATCCAGGCGTTGGAGAAGGAGCTCGGTGTGCGCTTGCTCGAGCGGTCGACGCGCCGGGTCGAGCTAACGCGGGCAGGGGAGGCGTTTTACGATCGGGCCGTGCGGATCATCGGCGATATCGGGCTGTCGATGGACGTGGCACGGTCGGTCGCCGGCAAGGCGGCGCGCACGATCAAGATCGGAACCGTCTATCCAGCAACCATCGGCGTGCTGCCGGCGTTCCTGGCGCGCATCGGCCGCAAGTTTCCGGATGTCGCGCTGCACGTGACGAGCGGCTCGACCAGCGACATCATCCGCGGACTGGAAATCGGCCAGATCAATCTCGGCTTCATCCGGCCGGTCGAAAACATCGGCTCCTTGCGCTTCTTCTCGATCGCGCATGAGCGCTATCTGCTGGCGGTCGAAAAGACGAGCCCTTTGGCACTTCGAAGCGAGATCGACATCGAGGATCTGAGGGGAGAGAAGATCATCGCCTTTTCGCGTCAGAACCTCTCCTATTCAGAGAGGTATTTCTCCGAGATGTTCGAGACCCATGGGCTCACCGGCAACATCGCCTATAGCTGCGATGACACCTTCTCGCTGGTGTCGCTGGTCTCCGCCGGCCTTGGCATCGGCTTTGCGCCGGAATGGACGAAGGATCTGCCGAACCGCGGTTTCGAGCTTCGGCCCGTGCGTGGCGTCGATCTGAAGATCGGGCTGGGGGCTGCCTGGAACAAGGAAGACCCGACCGCGTCACGGGACGACGTCATCGACATTGCCCGGTCGCTGGCGCGGCCGGGCAGGTGAGGGGCGGCCACGGTGTCCTCGCCCACCGCCCAAGGACGGTGGGCCGTTAGCACCGCCGTTACGGCGTGACGATGTTGAACCAGAACTCGAAGTTGTCCATCATCGACATCACCTCCACGAGCTTGGCGCTGTCGCCGTCAACCTTGATCTTGCCGTCGGACATCGCCTTGTCGAGCGTCGTCTCTCCCAATACGATGCTGTCGAGGCTCGCACGCTCCAGCGTGATCGTGGCATCCGCCTTCTCCGCCTGGCGGTCGGGCGTGTTGTTGAGCACGCCGTTTTCAAGCTGGACGAGATACTTGCCGTCCTCCTCACCGAAATCGAAGTTGAGCGTGATCTTGTTGTCGCCCGCTTTCTCGCGGTTCAAGCGAACGCCGAGATAGTCGAAGAACAGGTCGAGCGACATGGCGCGCACCGTGTCCGGGCTTGCGGTGCTCGGTGTTCCGGCCTTCACCAGACCATTGCGCAGTTCCTGCGCGCCCGACAGATAGAAGTTGCGCCAGGGGCCGGATTCCGCCTGGTACCCCATCTGCTCCAGCGCGTCGGCCACCAGGTCCTTGGCCGCCCGGTTGCCGGGGTCGGCGAAGACGACATGGTTGGCCACTTGGGCGACCCAGCGATAATCGCCCTTTTCATAGGACTTCTTCGCCTTTTCGAGCACCGCGTCCGCTCCGCCCATGAACTCGACATATTGCTTGCTGGCGTCGACCGGCGGCAGTTCGTGAAGGGTCGAGGGATTGCCGTCGAACCAGCCGAGATAGAGCACATAGGTCGCCGCGACGTCATGGTAGACGGAGCCGTAGTAGCCGCGGTTCGCCCAGAAGGTCGACAGGCTGTCCGGCAGCTTGAATGCCTCGGCGATCTCCCGCATCGTCATGCCCTGGTTGGCCATGCGCAGGGTCTCGTCGTTGATGTAGCGGTAGAGGTCGCGCTGCTTCGACAGGAGAGCGACGACCTTGTCGTTGCCCCAGTTCGGCCAATGGTGCTGGGCGAAGATCACCTCCGCCTTGTCGCCCCACATGATCAGCGCCTGGTTGAGGTACTTCGACCAGGGCAGCGGCTCGCGGATCTTTGCCCCGCGCAGCGAGTAGGTGTTGTGTAGCGTGTGCGTCGCGTCCTCTGCCGCCGCGATCGCCTTCTTCTCCTCGATGTACCAGAGCATTTCCGAAGGCGCCTCGGAGCCCGGCGCCATCAGGAATTCGTAGGTCAGTCCGTCGATCGTTTGCTTCTCGCCGGTCTTGGTGATGATGTCGGTAGGCGGGATCAGGGTCACGGTGCCGGCCGAAGTCGTCGTGCCGAGCCCGGCGCCCACCTGCCCCTTGGGATCGGGCGGCAAGAGGTTGCCGTACATGTAGCTTGCCCTTCGGCTCATCGCCGTGCCGGCCATGACGTTTTCGGCGACGGCCGCCTCCAGGAAGCCTTCGGGCGCATAGATCTTGACCTTGCCGGAGGCGACGTCCGCTTCATCGACGACGCCGCGCACGCCGCCATAGTGGTCGACATGGCTATGGGTGTAGATCACCGCCTTCACCGGCTTGTCGCCGCGGTGCTTGCGGTAGAGTTCGAGGCCGACCTTGGTCGTCTCTGCCGACACCAGCGGATCGACCACCGTGATGCCTTCCTTGCCCTCGATGATCGTCATGTTGGAAAGGTCGAGGTTGCGCAGCTGGTAGATGCCGTCAGTCACCTCGAAGAGGCCGCTGATGTTGATCAGCTGCGACTGCCGCCAGAGGCTCGGATTGACGGTGTCGGGCGCCGGCGCCCCTTCCTTGATGAAGCCGTATTGCTGCGGGTTCCAGACGGGATCGCCGCCCTCGGTCTTGACGATTTCGGCCGGCAGCGGCGCAATCAGCCCGCGTTTTGCGTCCTCGAAATCGCTGGTGTCATTGAACGGCAGTTGCTTGAGCAGTTCCGCGTTCGCAGCTTTCGTCGCCTCCGTGGCGTCCTTCTGCGGGCTCTGGGCCTGCGCCGACACGGCACCGGCCGCTACCAGCGCGATGATCGAGAGACCCGATAGATATCGCTGAATACGCATTCTCACTTCTCCTGCTTTGTTCGGATGAAAGTGCGGGGCGACGAGGGCGCCACGGATGAGACTGCATGTTGCGAGATCGTCGATGCGCTTTCTGACAACCGTTCTTGCGGTCGAGGAAAATTACCTAGGGTCTATGCGCCGGAGGGGAAGTACGTAACTGTTAATTGTAACGTTGCCGTTGATCGGCCGCAGGCCGTTGCACGGTAAGCAGGACAGGGGCTCCCCCTTGCACGCGGTAACGGTCGCCGTCGGGCAGGTCGCCTATATCAATCACGGGTTTGAGGAAGCAGATTCCGCTGACGACCGGGTAGGTTGTGTAGAATCCACCCGCTCGAATCCGGCACGTTATGACGATCACCGCCACAGTCGAGAAGCCTGAGAATTTCTCTCGCCTAGGTGGAGTGCAGGCTAGTATAATGAGGTTTACCTTGCGGCACGAGCACAGGGGCTAAACGTGTGTGCAGCGCTGTCCTTGATAGGGAAGAAATCTGCAGACGCAATCCCGGTCGGGGAGGGTGGCGCGGGGTATAGATACAGGGCCTTTATCAGTTACTCCTCCTCGGATCGCGCAGCAGCAGAGAAGCTTCAAAGGTCATTGGAGTCATACAGGATACCTAAGCCACTCCGCGGGTCCGGGATTTATCGGAACGAGAGACTCTGGCCGATCTTTCGAGATCGATCTGATCTAAAGGCCTCTGCAGACCTGGGGCTAACAATCAAGGAGGCACTGGAGAACTCCGAGTATCTGATAGTGCTATGCAGTCCCGCAGCCGCCAACTCGCAGTGGGTGGACAAGGAGATTTCCTTCTTCAGGGAGCTTGGCCGATCGGACAACATCATAGCGGTGATCGTGCGCGGTGTGCCTGCCCTTAACGATCCCGTCCGAGAGCCGCAGGGAGCTTTTCCAAAGGCCTTGGTCGGTCTACGCAGCGGTGATGACTCGTTGACGGAGCCTTTGGCCGCCGACATCCAGGAGGCGACTGCGGACGGACGAGGTGGCGACGGCTTTAATCTGGCTAAGCTTAAAATTATTGCGACTCTGCTTGGTGTTTCCCTTGCCGAACTCACGCAGAGACAGGCCGAGGTGGATCGACGTCAGCGTCGCGTAGCTCAAGCCGTTGCCGCTGGGATGCTTGTCCTTGCCGTTGTCGCGGTTATAGGGGCATGGATAGCCTTGGAACAAAGCCGGGCGGCAGAGCGACGCCTTCAGAACGCTGTCGAAAGTGCAGCTAGGCAGATAGGGGCCACGGTCCGATATAAAGATCGATACGGCGTACCGTCAGACGTAATCCAGGAGCTGCTGAGGTCCGCGGAGGTAGATTTCGGCAAGCTTATCTCGGACGATGACACTGCGCCGATGCTCGTGTTTCAACGCGCGCGCCTTAATCTGGAATTTGCCGAGCTGTTCAATCTTGTTGGCGATGAGCAATCGCAACAGAAGGTCGCGCCTCTAGTCGCGGAAACGACCACAGTCTTGGATCGGTTGGAGCAAAGGTCCTCCTCGGCTTTGGAATGGATCGGTCTGGCTTCGGCACCGGATCCAGCGGCGATTGCAATGTTGCGACTGAAACTGCTCGATGCGGAAGGCAAGGAAGGAACCTATGCAGGAAACTACAATGGCGCAATCGCGTCGGCGCAATCGAGGGTTATCTTGTCCGAGGCGTGGCTATCCAAGACGGGTGGCTTGCCGTGGCTTCGTGAATTGGCCCAAGGACATTGCCGGCTGGGAGCATATAATTACCAATGGGGAAAGCTCGCAGCTTCGGCGGTTGCGTACGAAAAATGCGTGGAGACAACCAGAACGCTCATGCAAAAGAGACACGCCCCGTCGGACCGCGGAGATCTGATGGCTGCCCTTTCCTCGCTGGCCACGACACTTGTCGAGATGGATCGTCGTTCAGAAGCGCTGTCGCGACAGCAGGAAGCTGCGGAGACAGCAAAGGCTTTGGCTTCTGCCGAACCTCAAAACACTGAATACCAGCGAACTCACCTCGTCACGTTGGCGCGGCTCGGCGACATGGTTCTTTCAGTAGAAATAGACGTTGCCGGATCCCTAAAGCGCTATGAACAGGCTTTGGTCATTTCCGACAAGCTTACAAAGTCCGAACCGTCGCGGCTCGATTGGCAGCGGGACCGCTCACTCTTACTCGAGCGACTGGCCAGCGCACATCTCAGATTGGCAGATAGTCCAGATACCACGGTATCCTTGGAGAACTTGCGCCAGGCAGATCAATTCGTCCGGGATGCTTTCCAGATCTCCGAGGGTCTTCTCAACAAAGATTCCTCTAATAAAGAATGGTTGAGAGATCGGAGCGTGCTTGAGGAAAGACGGGGTCAAGTGGCATTCGCGGCCTACAAGCGCGGCGGAGATACCAATAAATTGGCGGACTCTGCGCGTTGGTATGCCAAAGCGATTGCCAATCGTCGCGCGATCTTAAATGAGGATCCTGACCGATCGTTCCACAAGCTCGATTTGGCTGTGGTCTTGTTCCAATTTGGCGAAGTTGCGTTGGAAAGACGCGAGAGCGAAAAGGCGGAACGCTCACTGCGAGAGGCGCTGTTGCGCTTCGATGAGCTGACAAGCAGCAATGAAGTGCAGCCAATATGGTTGCGCGAGGTTGCCAACGTCCACTCGATGCTGGCAAAGCTCTATCAGCAACAGGGAAACACAGGTAAGGCTCAGGCGGAGAACCTGATGGCGATTAGGCTTATACGTAGCTTGCGAGAAAGATTTCCCGACATTGTTCAATATCGACAGGATGAAGAATACCTGTCTAGAAGGCAAATTGAACTTGCGAAACTCCCGCAGTGAGCCCCACAGGGGTATCCCCGGTGAGGTAATGCATGCAGTTCTTCTTCAGAAAGATACCCGCAATCCGCCTGTGACCCCGTAATTATCTACGAGATCATTCGCAAGGATCGCCCGTCCATCGATGTACGCCACCCCCCCATTGAAGATCTCGGCCACCACGCCGCCTCGCAACTCAAAGAAGTCGCGGTCTGGAGAATTTGTTTTGAAGGTGAAGTCGAAGGGATCGGGACGTCCATCCTCGACGAACGTTGCCCGGATTGCGCGTTGGTCGTTCGCGAATTCGTGAACGTAGTCCAACTGCGCGAACGGAACGATCGTCATGCTGTTGAGCGTGACGGGCCTCGACACTGCAAAGCCGATTCGGGTTTGAACGGATGAAAGGTCTTGGTCATCGTACCGAAGACCAGCGCCCGTAATTGGATGCAAGCTGCCAGCTTGCTCTGATTCCGAATATCCATCGACGGTCTGCCACGAGGTGTTCAAGGATAAACGAGGTCCGAAAGCGGTTCCGTTATGATCCCAGTCGTAACCCGTCCAAAGGTTCGCGAACAATCCATACGATTCGGGACTTCCACTAATAATGCCAGCAGTTACATCTTGGAACTCGAGGTTGATCCCGTCAGGCGAACCTATGTTGGCGACACAGAGACTCTGCTGATATTTAAGTTTGGTCTTGCTTGCGCCAACCTCAGCGCTGAAGAATCCAGCGCCTCTAAACCGCGTTTGGTAAAATACGGAGCCGCTGAATTCATCCTGATCTAACCTGCCACCGCTCGATATGCCGCAAACCTCATTAAAGTCGCCGGCGAGTGCATCAGCGTTACCGGGGCCGAGATTTGGAATAATTAAGCTATTAGTCGCCGGCGATTTACCGTTCCCAGTCGAGTATTCCCCTTTAAAGCCGACCAAGGCGTCATCTGAGACGTCCCATATTGCGCCGAACTGTCCGGTGAAAATGTCTAGCTTCCTCGAGGGCTCATAACGTGTCGAAGATTGGCGATAGTTGTCATACTGGACCTCACCAAAAATGCTAAATCCATCGAGTGGAATAAGTGTGCTCGCGTTGAGTACACCCTCTCTGCCGCCAAGAACGCTGGAAAAGACTTGGGTCGTTGGAAACAGACCGCCCTGATAGAAGTAGTTCGAGATCGGTTCGCTTTCTGATTCCTCACAATTTGGGTCTTCAGACGGGTCGCATTGTTCAGCGGGCCGACGGCTGACATCAAACTGTGACACAGTTCGAGTGGATTGCAGTGAGGAGAAGCTGCCGCCAACGGCCGACCCTCCCGACAGATTACTATTATTCGTGTTGGGAGAGCAGTGACGCGAAAGGTTTGGACCGATCAAACCCGTTTTCGGGGGCACTCCGCCGTCATTTGGGTCAAGTATAGTAAGATCCGGGTTAGTAATACCGCCTGGCCCGGGTGGTGCGAAACCACAGTCGGCGTCGCCAACTCCCAAAAGAAAACTCAGCGCATCGCTGTAAGTATCAAAACTGGTACTCTGGGCATTCGCGCGGTCCGAAAACAAGAGGAAAGCACACAGTATGGCAAACGTCCGGTTTAGCTGCATCCGGTTCCTCCGACGCATCGATGCGACAGATAAAGTAGTCGCCTTCATCGATGCTTTCATCCGAGAGTTTCTACGGAAATCGTCTGGCCGCAGATCCCAGGGTTGATGATCACATCATTTTGAAGGAAGACAATACATTATCCGCCTGCTTCTCTAGATTGCACCCGAAGGATGCATAAAAACAACAGTCACTAATTTAGTGGGAGAATGCCACGCGGAGCGCCAACTGGCTTTGTTGTTTGGTAACGAATCGGGGCCGCCGTCAAGAAGTACTTGCCACACATTACGATGGATTTCTCACGTGAGGCGAAGGAGCCTTTGAAATCCCTATTGTGGGCTGAATCCTTAGGGGCGGCGCACGAAGTTCATTATCTTTCGTACACAGTGCGGCGTTTGAGCTATTCTGTTCTCGTGGAGAACCCGGCAGCGGAGCGGCGATGGCGGTTTCTATTCTTTTCACCGGCCACATGATAGACCAGCCAGGTCGGCCGAAGGCGCGCTTTCCCTCTGAGCTCGAGGCGGCGGCTGGAGCACGCATTGCCACAGCAATTGCACCGTACGCAACCATAGACAAAGGGTCTGTTATGGGGTTTGCAAGCTGCGCCCGGGGTGGGGACGTGCTGTTTCACGAACAATGCAGAGCCGTTAAAATACCGACGACTATCGTGCTACCATACTGTCCAGAACTTTTTGTCCAGACCTCGGTGGCAGGGCTTCCGGGGAGCGATTGGGAGCAACGCTTCTGGCAGTTGTGGACCACGACGTCCGAGGCGCGGCGTGAAACAATGAACCTGCCTCGGTCGGACGAAGCATACCGCGCCTGCAACGTTCACCTCCTTAGGCGCGCTCAGGAGCATGGCAAAGTTCATTTGATCGCTCTATGGGACGGCCAACGCGGCGATGGGCCCGGCGGGACCGCCGATCTCGTGGACCGTGTAGGTATCGCGAGCAGGCTGGACATATTTGCGCCGGCGGGACTAGAGGCGGAAGAGTAAAACTGAGAGACGGACGAGTCCGGACTAACAGCCTCGTCTTGATCCCGGCGACATTTGGCAGACAATCTGCCGCATAGAAATTGATGTTCGGCCATTCAGCCGCTGCTCGATCATTGGCGAGCTTGGATATGCCGTGTTACGGTAGGTTATTCGACCTGTGAATTTCAGGAAGTCAGTGACTTCGGCAAGTAAGCCCAGCCATTTTGCGAGACCAACCTTTGCCGGCGGGATCGCGGTGTGGTCGCAAAAGCTGGCCCAGAAATTTGAATGCGACTGTAGCGGATAAGCCGGTGCTGGGGCCAAAGCACTGCTTGGGGTACTCCTCGGGCTGAGGCTCGTCCTTAGTGAACAGGGAACTGAAGCGCATGGTAATGCGGGAGAGACCGATGCAGGGTGAGATCAGTGAGAATAACAGGGGCGGCTGCCAATTGATTCCCGTCGGCGCGTTCCGGCTTTGGACTTGGGAGGAGGGTGTGCATGGCGAGGGAAAGTCTGCCAGATTCGATGCGCTTTATTATGAAGTGGGAGGGCGGCTTCGTTGACGATCCCGATGACCGAGGCGGTCGCACGAATAAAGGGATCACGCAGAAGGTCTATAATTCTTGGCGGAGCCGAATTGGCCAGCCTTCGCGCGACGTCAAGCAGATCGACGATGAGGAGGTCCAGGCCATCTACGATGGCAACTACTGGACCCCCGCGGGCTGTGATGTGCTGAGGCGTAAGCTCGACTTGGCGCAGTTCGATACAGCGGTGAACATGGGAGCTGGCCGCGCGATTCGGATTCTTCAAGAGGCTGTCGGCACGCGTATTGATGGGCAGTTCGGACCCACGACAAAGCGCGCCTGCGATGCCTGTGATCTCGGTACGACGCTGCTTCATTACACTCAAATGCGGGAAGGTCTATACCGGAGATTTGCGCAGGCGCCAGGGCAATCTAAGTTCCTAAGGGGTTGGATGAACCGGTTGAACGATCTTCGCCGTGAGATCGGACTACCGGGTTTCGAAAACATTCCGCAGGAACCAGACTTCGGGGATATGCCCTACATCGCTCGCATTCCTGATTTGCCGGAAGGCGCGCCATTGGAACGCTGGGATTAGCGGAGGCGGCCGAAGGGAGGAGAGGGGGACGCATGGCACATGTCACGATGATCCATGGCATCGGTCAGAAGCCAGAGGAGGCCGCCCTCCTGGGGATTTGGCGACGCGCCCTGGCAGGTGGTCCACAGGGGACCCGCATCGATCTCGGCGCAAAAGGCGTGAGCAGTTCGATGGTCTACTGGGCCGATGTGCTCTATCCGGCACCCGATCCAAATGTTGCGGCTCACGAAAGTACAGATGAGCTGGAGGCGTTGAAGAGCGACGTCGACCACATCGGGCAAACGATAACGGTCGATGAGGCGGCTGACCCCGAGTGGTTGGCCAGACTGGCAGGACGCCTGCTTCTGCAGGATCCGGCGTTGGACGAGCGAGAAGATTTGGTTGGTTACGCGGGGATGGAGGAGCGTTTTCCCCTCCCTTGGACGCTTAAGCAACGCTTCCTCGCAGCCTTTCTGCGCGACGTGCACCATTATCTTTTCAACGTGTCCTGGACGCCCCGTCCGGGCACGACCTACCAGGTTCAGAACGAGATCCGGCGGCGCTTCGTTGAGAAGGTCGCGGCCGGCGCCGAAAAGGGGCGACCCCACGTGGTCGTCAGCCACAGCATGGGCACCGTGATCGCTTATGACTGTCTGATGCGGGTACCAGACTGTCCTGCCGTTGACGCCTTGGTGACACTCGGGAGTCCGCTCGGCATTGACGAGGTGCAGGACAAGCTCACACCGGGATGGACGCGGTTAGACGGGTTCCCGAGCCACAAGGTCGGAGGCGAGTGGGTGAATATCTATGATCGCCTTGATGTTGTCGCCGCACTCGATCCGGTGCTGGCGAACGATTTCCGTCGCGGTGGGCTTGAGGTGGTCAGGGACATCCATGAGCCTAATAACGGTCTGTGGCGTCACAACCTGAGGAAGTATTTCGAGGGGCAACTGTTCAGGACGGAGCTCCGGAGACTGCTGAAACTATAGGGAACGCCAATGAACTGCTCGGCAGAGGCAACGAAAGTTCTCATGGCGGCCACGAGCCTGGAGGAAAATCAGGTTGAGTCGGCATGTAGCGCCTGGATCGAGTGCCTGAGAGACGGAAATGAGGTTCCGGAACCGGAGATCGCTCGAAAGGTACTGGATGGACTTCGAAAGCACCGACACATGGGCCCGCTCAAACGGTTGGCCGACAATCTATTGCGCCTCGGATCTCGAGGGGACGTTGTCTATCGGCATTACAGCCAAGCCATGATCGAGAGCGGCGAACTAATCGCAGCAGTCGCGATTCTTCAGGGACTGGTCAGGAGAGCGACGCCTGGAGCGAGCGAGTGGAACGAAGCTCAGGGGCTGCTTGGACGCGCCTACAAGCAGATTTATATTGACGCCTGCGGCTCCAAGTTGGGAATGGCAGAGGATGCGTTGGAGGCTGCAATTGTTGCCTATCGTCAGGTATTTGACCGTGACCCAACGCAAATCTGGCACGGGGTGAACCTGGTCGCATTGTTAGCTCGGGCTGAACGCGACGGCGTTAGGATTGCAGGTTTCCCGCGTAAAGACGACCTTATCGAGGGTTTAAGTCGCGAGATCGAGCAGCACTGGTTGGCAGGCACGCTAGAGGCGTGGGACTATGCTTCCGCCGCGGAACTGTCACTCGCAGGCGGTGATCTGGACGGTGTGCAGCGCTGGTTAAAGGAGTATCTGAGTGCGGCCGACGTCGACGCCTTCAAGATCGCGGGGACCCTGCGACAGTTCACCGAGGTATGGAGGCTTCGCGCGGATGAGGGCGAAGCGGGGGCTGTGATCGCCGTTCTCAGAGCGGCATTGCTCCGAAACAGGTCCGGCACGCTCAGCCTCACACCGCAGCAGGTCCAACGCACAGCCGAAGCGGATATGGTGTGCTTCGAAAAGATTCTCGGAAATACGGGAGTTCAGACATATTGGTGGATGCGAACGGCGATGAACCGGGCACGTTCGGTTGCGCTGATCCGTCAGCCGGATGGGCGAGGCGTCGGGACCGGATTTCTGGTCCGCGGTCGCGATCTCTATGAACCCTTCGGCGACGAACTCTTTCTGCTCACCAATGCTCACGTGGTGAGCGACACCGCGGAACAGAGGGGAGTGCTCCGAAGCGACAAGGCATCCGTGGCCTTCGAAGCAACAGCCGACGTAGACCGGACTGCACGACGACATCGTTTGCGTGAGATTGTATGGAACTCTCCACCTGAACTGCTGGACGCCAGTCTGCTGCGTTTTGTGGAACCGCCGATCGGTCTAGAGCCGTGTCCGGTATCGGAATTGCTTCCGGTCACAGAGGAGGATCAGCGCGTCTACGTGATCGGGCATCCACTCGGAGGCGAGCTCAGCTTTTCTCTCCAAGACAATCAACTGCTGGACCACGAAGGTCCGACTAGCGGCAAGCCGACGATTGCCGGGCGGGTTCTCTTGCATTACCGCGCTCCTACCGAACCGGGAAGTTCCGGCAGTCCGGTATTCTCGGCTGATTGGGACGTTATCGGTCTCCACCATGCGGGGGCGGACTTCATGCCAAAGTTGAACGGCAAGCAGGGGACATACGCCGCGAATGAAGGAATATCGATTCGCTCGATCAGGGAGGCGATTGCGCGCAGCCTCATAGGGGAAGGCACTGAGTCGGCGGAACGCTAAGTGCCGCAGTCTAGTCATCCGCAGAACGACGCCCGCGCATGCGCCTAGCAATGGCCCAAGAGGGGCAGAAGAACGGTGCCCGATGTTCCTGCATGTCACAACCTGCTGCGCCGCGCGAACTGACCTGCTTCCCGTTTCTGGATCGGCTGAGCTGGAAAATCCACATAAAGATGTGCCTGGAGCCGGGAAGCAGGTCAACGGTGCGATCGATACGTGCTGCGGTTCCCCGCTCGATAAGGGTAATCCCCATCGAAAGCAAAGGTGACAAGCCCGATTTTGGATTGGCGCTGTCAGCGCCTACTCGAGCGGCTCGACATGTTTTTGGAGGACATTGCCTCCAAATGGCGGACCGAACCAGGCAGTAAGCTCAAGGTCATGGTGCTATGGCGTTACAACCACGTCGATCCGTTCCGAGATAGCGTACCGACGTTCACAAACTTCGAGGTTTCCGGCCAGTCATTTCATCGGGCGAAGGGGCTCGAAGCGGACTATACGATGCTGCTTGATGTCAGCGAGGGCAACTACGGTGTGCCGAGCCGCATCGAGGACGATGAACTACTCAACTTGGTGATTCCTCGCCCCGAAACGTTCGCGTACGCCGAAGAAAGGCGCCTGTTCTATGTCGCGCTGACACGCGCCAGCCGAGGCGTGTTCCTTGTTACGGGCAGCCGCCAGCCATCTCGATACATTCGAGAACTCTGCGAGATCGCCGGCGACGAGGTCCGCTTCGAGACGACCGAGGGGACCGCCTTACGTCAATGTCCCACCTGCCTTGTGGCCCATATTGTCGAGAAGCAAAATCGGGACGGTTCAGTATTTTCCGGCTTAACCAGTATCCTGATTGCAGCCGGACTGAACGAGTGCCAGTGCGGCCAGCGTCAAGGCTGCGAAGGAGGCGCTGAATGGGATTGCAGCTGCCGTTTGGCTCGACACTGACCGTCGGCAGCCTCCGAGACCAAGCCTTGCACCGGCTGGCTGAGAGCTTCTAAGCTGGCTTATAGCAAACACGGATCGTCGCTGTGCACCCTTCGCCATTTCCGCCTGGACCACAATAGGCGCCGATCTCAAGATACTCGTGGGAAATTTCGCCGTTTGCGTCTAATTCCGCGACAACGCGCGGCCGCCCGTTGCGGCCGTTTACGTCAACACCAAGCGCATAGTAGTAGTTACCGACAGCTTCTAGTGATATCCCTCGAATACCATGCTGACCATTCCACGGGGTCTGCGCTTGCTGGTTGCTCGAATCCGTGCCTACAAGCTTTCCAGTTGCGTTTCCTTGAACGTACGACCTGTCCCGATTATGTGGAATTTCCACCCGGATCATGTCGAGAGCGTTTCCTTGACCCGTATCGTGCTCGACACTCGCTGAACCTGCGTACGTGAGACCCGCTGGACAAGCAACCTGTGAAAACGAAGGACTCGCTGTATTGATGAAAAGAAGCGTTATAGCAACAGCTGTATAACTGACGGTTTTCATGAAATTAAATCCCTGCAACTGGTTGGAGTGTAAGTAGAGCCGGCTCCAGTTTTGATCGCACTTGCGGTGGTTGCATATCCTCCAATTGGAGGATGCTCTAAAAAGTTGTCGATTGGCGCGTTTCTGAAGCGGCTCGCCACGCCATGGCGAACGCAATTGAGCGCACGATAAAGTGGCGGGAGGTTCGGTGACTGTTCGGATTCTGCTCCGCCGGCCACCCCATGCTACGTCGCATCGGAGGCCAAGGTGGTTATCCAGCGGTACGAAAGCGGCTGCGATTGAGAGCCGCATGCCGAATTGCGTCGATTTGGGAGGCAGATGAAGGCCGACATTCAGAACTTTCTGTTGCGCTTTTCATTCTTTATTTCTTGTATAGATTGTACTCAAAAGCACTCGGATTTTCGACCGTTTTCTCATGCTGATTGATTTAGATAAGCTTGATCGAGCGTTGGACCGGACCCTTGAGGCCGCATTCAACCCTGCTATTTGGCCGGGCATCCTGCAGCACGTGGCAGATGCGACTAGTGCTTTCGGGGTCAATATCGTGCCCGTCAAGGGAAGATTCCCAGGCGGCCTCATTTCTACTGAAAGTCTGAAGCCGGCTCTCGAGGGCTACTTTGATGGGGGCTGGGACAAGAGGGAATGGCGGACTCGGGGATTTCCTATCCTGGCAACCCGTGGAACGGTTTTGGAGCAGCATTACACCTCACGAACGCAATTCGAGACTGAGGAATATTATCGCGCCCAATCCAAGTTCGGCCTAGGGCGGACTTGTATCGTCGGCTTCAACAATGGGGACGATCTCACATGCTTCGTCCTGCACCGAAGGATGGATGACGACCCTTTTGGCACGGAGCATGAGAATGTTTTCAGATTAATGCGGGACCGATTGATGGTTTCGGCAACAATCATGAAAAACATGTCGGCATCCAAGGTCGAAGGCATGGTCGAAGCATTCGAAAAGGCGGTGATTGGCGCTGTCTTTTTCAACAGACATGGCAAGGTGACAGCGGTTAATACTGAAGCATTCCGGAGCATGAGAGGTCACCTCACTATCGTCCAAAATGAACTCCGCGGCAGGAATGGCGAGCAAACAGCGAGGATTCGTAAGCGAATGCATGCAGTGCTGGGTACCGGCTGGCTGCAGCCCGCGGATAACCAGCGCATCCTGATCGAAAGAGAGCAACAAAGACCGCTGCTCCTCAGGATCCAACGGCTTGGCGGAAATCTTCCGGACGTTTTCAGTCATTCGGTCGGGGTTTGCCTTATCGAAGATCTCAACCCCCGCTCCAGAACAGATCCTGTGTTGCTCGCCCAGGTCCTTGGCTTGACGCAGGCGGAGACTTTACTGACTATGAACCTGGCCGGCGGACTTTCATTGCAACAATCGGCGGCAGCTAGGTCTATTAGCTATGAAACGGCGAGGACCCATCTACGGTCGATCTTTGCCAAAACCGGTGTGCGGCGTCAGACGGAGCTGATCGCCCTGATCAGCAGGCTGATCCAATAGGTGTTTACCCCACTGTGCGAGCCACGAAGCGGGCGAGGCTAAAGGAAGCTTGTGCATTGTTTTTTCCGGCTTTGTGCGTTTAGGATCGCATAATGTATCGGCTGGAACTGCTCGTCAGCCGGGCCTTGCCAATCACGAAGATTGGCCGTTGCGGATAATCTGAAGCTCGGCGAGGAAGGAGGCTGCTACCCGGGTCGCTTGCGATGCGTCCGCGGGAGCGACGTCCAGACCGTGCGCAGCTCTATTCATCGCGTAAAGGGCGTCTTGCAATTGGTCTGCCGATTGTGATGCTAGCCCGAGGCGCTGGAGTTCGACCAGCATGGCGCCAAGAGCCGTTGGTCGCTCGCTGTCGGTCTGGTTGGCCATCAACAGTCGGATCTCACGCTCAATTTCGATGCGGAGCTTCACCAGCGACATCAACGGGAACTCGCGGGCAAGCTCCGCTTCGGTCGGTAGCTCTGTTTGCAACGGTTGGGGAAGGGCGGCGGACAACCTGTACTCCGCAACGCCCATCGGCTTTGCCGAATCCCGAAGAGCGTACTCGACGATTATCTCATTCTTGCCCTTGCACAGGATGATCCCGATGCTGGGAGCATCCGACTCGTTTCGCAGTTGGTCATCAACCGCAGAAAGATAGAAGTTCATCTTTCCGGCGAACTCCGGCTTCAATCTTGAGCTCGACGACAACGAAACAGCGCAGCCGCAGATGATAGAACAGGAGGTCCAAATAATAGTCCTGTCCGCCCACCTCGAGATGATGTTGGCTGCCGACGAATGCAAAGCCTTTCCCGAGCTTCCAAGATCAAAGAGCGTAGGTGCTCGATGAGGCCTTGCTCAAGTTCGCGCTCCGCGAGAGCGAGGAAATCGAAGCTGTAGGGGTCTTTGATCAACTCCTGCGCCAAGTCTGACTGAGGGGCTGGCAATGTCCGACCAAAATTCGTCAGCGCCTTTCCTTACCGCTGGTAGAGACCGCTTTCGATCTGATGCACGAGAACGTTGCGGCTCCAGCCATGTTCCACGGCTTGGCGCGCATACCACAGCTTCTCTTCATCGCTTTTCAGGGCTTCGACGAGTTTGACGTTATGGCCCCAGGGCAATTGTGCAACAAGCTGTTGCACGATTTGCTCGTCGGGGAACGCCTCAGCAAAGGCGCGCATATATTTGAGGTTTCGTGGCGAAAGTCCCGTCATTTCAGGGAAATCGCGCCGAAGATCCACCGCGAGCCGATCGATGACTCGCGTACCCCATCCCTCGAGGTTTTGGCGCGCTAAGATCTCGCGGCCGATGCACCAGTAGAGCAGAATGAGTTCTCGGTTAACAGCAACAGCTGCCTTGAGGCGCGCTGATCGGATTCGCTCCTTAAGCTCGGAAAGGAGCGTGGCGTAACGGTCGCCGTCATAGGAAGAGGTGGGTGTAGTCATGCGTGAGTCTTTAACAGCCCCGGGTTGCAAAGCTCCATCCTTCATGCCGGGCTGCAGGCACGGGCCTACGGTTCGACTCTCTTCAAGGCGATGGATAAGGGCGAGCGTCTTAATTGGGGCCGTCAGCGGACAGTCAGCTTTTGGTCTCGGCGCTTATCAAGCGGACGTTCAAGGCTCGCCGCGAGTCGCGGGCTGCAAGACGCAGTGACAGGTCTTGACCCATCAAGGCCTCGCCACAGATGCCCGTCGGCGAGAGGTCGTCATTTTTTTCGTGTCGTACCCGCGGCTGCAAGGCTTGGATCGAGCGTGAACAATTCTTTGGCTTTTCCAACGCCTTTCAACGCAAATCGCCCGACGGAAACGAGCTTGTCTCGTTCCTCCCCCCGCAGGAGGTCGGCGAATTCCGAGGAGCAGAGCATGTTTCGCCCTGTGGAATGGCACATATCGCTGATGCGGCTTACTTCGTTGACTGCCTGGCCAACAACAGTGAAATCGAGCCGGTCGGGTGTGCCGATGTTGCCGTAGAACACATCGCCCGCATGTAGACCGAGATGGATGTCGGCGACAGGCAGGCCCTCTGTTTTGCGGCGGCGTGCAAGCTGGCCGAGCCGCAGCCGTAGATCGTGCTCCGCGTCAATGGCCGCTCGGCACGCATGTTCCGGCCGGGAACTCGTAAACATCGCCAGCACGCCGTCTCCGATCAGCTTCAAGACATCACCGCCGGCCGACTTGACCGCCCCAATCACCGCCTCTGCATAGTCGTTGATCAGAGGGATCAACTGATCGGCCTGCACGGACTCGGAGAGATGGGTGTAGCCGGTGATGTCCGAATACCAGAGCACGGCCCGGATACGCCTCACAGCATCATGTCGAATCGCGCCGCTGAGCACACGCCGGCCGGCATCGCGGCCGAGATAGGCTTCGGCGAGCGTCTTCGTCAGCCGGGTTTGCGCAGCGGACCTGATGGCGAGGCCGAGGTGCGGCGTAAGTTGCGCCAGGCAAGCCACATCAACGTCGCTGAATCCCCCCGGCCGAGCCGTGGTGAAACGCGCATAGAATGCATCGACATCTTCGACGCGGACTGCCTGCCGCGTACGGTAGACGAAAGCCAGATAGTCAGTTTGACCAGCGTCGCACAATTCCTGGATCGCCGAATAGCCGTGGGTTTCGCCGTGCTCCAGCCGGCAGCGCAGCGAGGTCTCGCGCCGGCGCAGCATCTGCAGGAAGGGGCTACGCGACCACTGCGCCGTACCTTCCGGATCACGACTGCCGACATACTCTTCTTCGCGGAAAGGGTTTTCGGGCCCCTCGTCCCAAAAATACGCGCGCGCCTCATACATCGGATGTAGCGTGTCGATCATCACGAAGACTTTGCCGAGCGGCAGTCCAGCCTCGACGCATCGTTCGCAGAATGCCTGCGTCAACGAGGCCTCGTCTCGAATCCCCAGCAGGCCGGCCTCAGCCAACCACGCGGCGATCTTGTTGCAATCACGGGTATCCATGACCCGATCATAGCTGCATCGCCCGCAGGTAAGAAGCCGAATTGCGCTGCTGGGCCGAGGCCAAATTTATCTCTACGCCGAGATGGGGGCGCAATGTTGTCGTTTGCAGACCTAAGCGTCGACGCGCTTACGGGCCGGACAGAACTGTGCTTCCTAGGGCCCTGCAAGCCTTGTTGCTGTGATGTTCACTTTTCGAGCCAAAATAATCGCATAATGTATCGATCGGATCTCTTGTCCGTTCGAGTAGAGGCTATTTCGGTTTTCTGCCGGCCTTCAACGGATCTGGCGGCAGGGCCGATTCCGCTGGTATTACAAATAGCTCCGAGATGTCGATCCCGAGTGCATCGACCAAGCGATCCAGAAGGTCAACGGATGGGTTGTATTCGCTACGCTCTATGCCACTGATCGCCGTCCGATCCACATTCGCATCGACAGCCAAATTCTCCTGCGTAATCTTCTTCGAAGTCCGAATTCGCCGAAGATTCCAGCCTATGCGCGCGCGGGTGTCCATAAGGCATCGCCACCACCTTGCGTGGCGTTAATCCATAGAATATATTCAACATATTTCTGAGGAGCGCTTATTCTGCAGCGGCATCTATCGTTGCCGAAAGCGACGTGTCGTGCTGCCTGGAGAGCCAACATGGAACTGCGCCAACTCTCATTCTTCGTTGCGGTGGCCGAGGAGCTGCACTTCAATCGGGCGGCGGCTCGGATGTGTATCGCGCAGCCGGCGCTGAGTGCGCACATCCAGGCGCTGGAGAAGGAGTTGGGTGTTCGGCTGCTGGAGCGGTCGACGCGGCGGGTCGAGCTGACGCGGGCAGGGGAGGTGTTCTACGATCGAGCAGTGCGCATCATTGGTGATGTCGGGCTGTCGATGGACGTGGCCCGGTCGGCTGCAGGGAAGGCGGCGCGCACGATCAAGATCGGGACGGTTTATCCGGCGACCACCGGTGTGCTGCCAGGGTTTCTCGCCCGAATCGGCCGGAAGTTTCCGGATGTGGCGCTGCATGTCAGAAGCGGCTCGACCTCAGACATCATCCGCGGACTGGAGAACGGCCAGATCAATCTCGGCTTCATCCGCCCGGTCGAAAACATCGGATCCTTGCGCTTCTTCTCGATCGCGCATGAACGCTATCTGCTGGCGGTTGAAAGGACGAGCTCGCTTGCCCTTCGAAGCGAGATCGACATCGAGGATCTGAGGGGAGAGAAGATCATCGCCTTTTCCCGTCAGAACCTCTCGTATTCGGAGCGGTACTTCTCCGAGATGTTCGAAACCCATGGGCTGACCGGCAACATCGCCTACAGCTGTGACGACACCTTCTCGCTGGTGTCGCTTGTCTCAGCCGGTCTCGGGATCGGTTTTGCGCCGGAATGGACGAAGGATCTGCCGAACCGTGGCTTCGAACTCAAACCCGTGCGCGGCGTCGATCTCAAGATCGGGCTTGGAGTTGCCTGGAATAAGGAGGATCCGACCGCATCACGGGACGATATCATCGACATTGCCCGGTCACTGGTGCGGCCAGGCAGATGAGGGAATATAAGCGCTGGATGGAAGCCTGATGGCCCTTCCGCGGCGTTGCCAAAGGTCGTCAGCGCCGGTCGGCCAGCAGAAGTACGAATGTGGCGACGATGACGGCTAATGACGCCCAGGCGCCGGGGTCCTCCAGTGCAAGGAGAGTCAGGCCGCTGAAGGCGCACCAGAGCAGGGGGATCGGCAGAAGTACCCAACCCCGCTTTCCGGAGGCTGCCACTGCCAATACGGTGCCGAGCGTCGTCGTTGCCGTGGGATCCGGCATCATCGCGAATATCTCGGCCGAGGCGAGGGAGCGCCCCGCCGGCCAGGCGAGGCAAGGATAGGCGAGCAAACCGAAAAGCATGAGGCAGATGCCGCCACGGTGCCGCAACCGGCTTGCGGGCCCATCCGTCTGCCGTGCTGGGGCTGGCGATAGAGCCAGTAATCCGGCCTGCAGTAGGAAAGCACCTGCCGCATAGGACATGCCCCAATGGATCGCGGTGTAACGTTCCCAGAAGAACTGCCACGCGCAGAACAACCAGGCCGCAGCAAGCAGCGGAAAGGCCGCGACGCGGGCGCGCGGCACGCCGGTCGCTGCCGGTGCGAGGATAAGAATTGCGCCGGCGATCCAGACAAGCTGCAACGGCCAGAATTGCTGGTTGTAGCGCTCTACGAGGCGGAAATAGACGCGCGGCGAGAACATCACCAAGTCGGAGAGCGTGTAGGTTCCCCATTCGGACATCAGCCAAGTTCCCCTCTGGAGCCGAGCGGCCGATCACAGCGCTTCCACATAGTCGATCATGCGCCGGCGCATCTTTTCGTCCGGCAGGGTGCCGCTTGCGGCCTCAAGGTTCTCGCGCACGTGGTCAACCCTGGTGGTCGCGGGAATGGCGCAGGTGACCGCCGGATGGGAGATGATGAACTTCAGCAGGAACTGAGCCCAGTTGCGGGCGCCCGTCTCGGCGCGCCAGTCCGGCAGCGGCCCGTCCTCGAATTGCCGGACCAGGTCACCCTGTCTGAACGGGCGATTGACGATAACGGCGATACCTTTTTCCCGGGCCAAGGGCAGGATGCGCTGTTCGGGCTCACGGTCGAGAATGTTGTAGGTGAGCTGGACAAAATCGATGGGCTGGCTGGCCATGATGCTCTCGATCTCGCGGTGCCTTCGTCCCTCCGATGTCGTGATGCCGACATAACGTAGCCGTCCCGCCGCTTTCATTTCGATGAGAGCCGGCAGGTGTTTTTCCCAGGAGACGAGATTGTGGACCTGCACGAGATCGAACTTGTCGACGCCCCAGTAGCCGCGCGATGCCTCGATTTGCGCGCCTCCCTGTTCCGGGTGCGATATCCAGACCTTCTCGGCGGAAAACAGGCGCTTCGGATGGCCGAGCTTGCGCAGACCGTAACCGATTGTTGGTTGGGAGGAACTGTACATCGGCGAGGAATCGATCATGCGGCCGCCGCCATCGAAGAAGGCGGCGATCACTGCGGCACACTCGTCCATGAGCACCGGATCGTCGCCGACATTGAAGGTGATCCAGGTGCCGAGGCCGATCACCGGCAATAACTCTCCGCTTGCCGGAATCGGCCTCGTCAGGATGCCGGCCGGCTGGCCAAGGGCCAGTCGCGGCGCAAGCGGCAGCAATGCGCCGATGCCAAGCCCCTGAACGGCCGTGCGCCGGGTGATCGCCATCGGTCGCCCTTCCTAATGTCTTTGCAGGGCGGATAATGAGCTCGCTTGCAATGGCGCTGAAACCACGAAGTCGTGATCGGAAGCAGGCGCTCAATCTTATCATCAAGGGCTCGTCTAGAGATTACCATCTACAACCCGCGCCTTGATGAGGATGGCAGCGCGGGGCGCCGCCTGGCCAACGTACTCGCGGCAGTGCTCGGGACAGCATCCGTCCCCAGCGGCGTGTGAGGCAGATTTCAACAAACAGATTACTGCCGAATGTTACGGGTCGCGTCGCTATGTTCGATGTAGGCGATAGGGCTGCATGATCATGGTCGAAGAGTCGCGCCCACGCGACGAGAGCTGTGAACCGATCGGGCTCGACCCATTCATATTCGTGTTGAAACGGTTCTCAATGCCGGCGGTCTTCGTCGCCCAGCAGCTGCGAGAAGCTACTCTATCTGTCTAACGCGAGATTTCCGTCCGCCTCAAAAGAGCGTGCGGATCGCCTCGGTCTTTGACAGTTGGGCTGGCGATGCCGATTCTGGTTTGCTGGATCCATCGCGTTCCTTGAAGCCCTCGTACGCCTTCTGCGCAGCCAGACGGTCGGCATCCGAGACCGATTCGACCGGCTCGCCATTGATGTCATGGCGCAGGGAACCGGTTCGTGCGACCGCGATCTGATAGCTCCGCGAGTGCACGTAGGTCGCCATGGCCTTCCGCAGAGCAGTCACGCTGATCTCCGGTTTGAGGAGGGGGCGGACGTCGTTCCAGAGCCCGCGCGCGAACGGCCGGATCGGATCGCCGAGCTTGGCGGGGAGAATAGCAATAGGCCGGATAAGAATGGCGTTGATCGCCGCAGTTTTGGCGACCTCGCGTTCCCGCGCCAGAACCGGGCCGGCCTCCTCTGGGGGTGATTTGAACATCGCTTGTTTCTGAGCCATTGCCAATCCAGGATGTCCAGCGGTCACGAAATATCCTCGACATCATGACCCCACGCTATCATTTCGGTTCCAGAGCATCTATGGCGTGTGCGCCAGAACGCAAGTCCTGCAAGCAACGCCAAGGCGCCCGCGCCAACAAACCGGCGAGTTCGTTGTCGTCGAAGTAGCGGATCTTGGAGACGGCGGCCGGCAACTGTTCTTGCCTTAGCAGAAACATTTTTGGGTCGTCAGCCGCAGGATCTCGTCGAAGGTGTTGCTGGTGGCTATCTGGGCAAGCCACTTGGAAGCCCGGCACGGCCAAGGTCCGCGGCGCCCCTTTCGAGGACCGAGGGATCGCGGAAGTTCCAAGTCTGTCGCCAGGACTCTATCGTCGCGGTAGGCACTGTCTTCAGCATCTTCACGACCGCAGCTCTGGCCTCCGCATCGCGTCCGAGACGCACATAGGCGATGGCAAGTTGCAACGGAGCGTCGGCAAACTCGGTGGACTTCAACGCCTCCACAGCTTCTTCGTTTTTGCCCATCACGATGTAGATGAAACCGCGCACATAGTTGACGAACCAGGACAAGCCGGGGTCCCGCGCGGCCGCAGCGTCGGTCAACTCGAGCGCCTTTTCTGTTTGACCGGCTTGGAGGAGGATGCTTCCGGCGTCAGTAAGGGTGAACGCGTTGTAGGGTGCTGCGGCGAGCGCCCTGTTCATTGCAGCGACAGCGCCATCATGATCCCGTTTGAGTGTGAGTAGCCAAGCATTGAGCCAGTTCGCCAGCCTCGTGACCTGCGGGCTCAGGTTTTTGTCTGCCAGGACCTGATTGACCAGTCGCCCCGCTTCCAGCAGGTCAATCTGCGGCTCAGCACTGTACAGCAGCGCAACGTTTAACCAGTGAGTCCATCCCAGTTCCACGGTCAGAAGCGGCGAGCCTGGAAATTCCTGCAAACCTTGCCGACAGATCTCACCTGATCGCTCGATGCCTTCCTTCGTGAACAGATTTAACTGGCTTTCCGCGCGCAGGTAATAGTCGTACTCAGCGAGGTTGGTACCGTCCTTGCCCCAAGCCTGAGTGTAATCGGCTTTGCGAATGGCTCCAAATTCACCCGTCATCGCCCCCACGATCTTTCCGGTTAATTCGTCTTGGAGCGCCCATGGATCGGAGCCTGCCTTGTCGAAGCGGTCTGCCCAGACATGGTCGCCCGTGTTGGCGTTGACCAATTGCGCGATGATGCGAACCCTGTTGCCTTCCTTTCGCACACTGCCTTCGACGACATAGCCGACGCCCAGCTCTTTGCCCATCTGTCGGATATCGCCTTCCTTGCCTTGGTACGCGAAGGACGATGTTCGCGATACGACCGCAATGTCAGAAAAGCGCGACAGGATGGCGATGACGTCGTTCGCCAGGCCTTCTCCCAAGTACGCCAGACTGTTGTCGGCGCTCAGATCCTTGAAGGGAAGTACGGCAACAGACGGGATTGCGGAGGTTCCACCAGAGGAAATCGATTGCGGACCATACGAAACGACCCATATGGCCAGCACGGCCGCCCCGACCGCTGCCGGAACTCCAAATATCCACCTGAGCCATCCGGGCCCGCGCTTGTGCAGGCTGCGCCGGCGCGGCGGGGCGTCGAGGCGCACGTGATAGACTTCGATAGGTTCTTCGATGTTCTTGACCTTCTGCCGCCCTGCGGAGTCGAAGCCAAACGCGAGCTTTTTCTCGACCTCCTTCGCTACTTTTCCTGAAACACAGATCCCTCCGACAGGCGCGAGTTGCTCCAGTCTGGCAGCGATGTTCACACCTTCGCCGTATCGATCCTCGCCGTCGACAATTACTTCTCCGATATTGATGCCGATCCGCACGTCAAACCTCTCCTCCAGGGGGACGGCAGCATTTCGCGCGGCCATTCCGCGTTGGAGAGCGACTGCACACTCGACGGCGTCGACAACGCTTCCAAACTCCGCGAGCAGCCCATCACCCATGAGTTTGAAGACGCGGCCATGATGCCCGGCAATCTCGGGCTCAAAGAGCTCAGTTCGTCGCGTTCGAAGCCGCTCAAAGGTTGCGGCTTCGTCTTGCTCCATGAGTGCGGAGTATCCGACTACGTCGGCGGCCAGGATTGCAGATAATCTGCGCTCCATGTCTTAATCCCCGAACATAAATTCTCCGCAGAAGATTGTACCTGACTCTGCCGTGTGTTTCACGTCTAACTAATAAGATCTCAGGGACTTTCGCGACAGGAGGTTGTTCTACTGGTCTGCCTTCAAACTCGCGTTTTTGTTGCCTGAGAGCGAAGCCTCCAGTTTCCCTGCCCCGCGATGTCTAATCCACGCGCGAACTAGAACGATTCCGTTGACCGAGGGCTAGCGGCCGTCGCATCCGTGCATGCGGCACATTCTATCTTTCGACTTTCATTTTTGAGCGATGCCTGGCTGCCCCGTGGCCCGCGTGCAAGGCCGTCGTTTTCGCTGTCAGCGGCGACCGCCTCGTCTGTCGCCTGTCAAACAGGCGATCACGAGGACAACCTCGCGCAGGTCCAGACGCTGGGGAGGATGGCGCGAAGTACGCAGGCGGCCTTTTGCTGCTGAATACGCTCCGAAACTCACGAAGAGAGACGTGCCTCACGGAACCGACGGCCGGGCCCAAAGTTTGTCCTTCCATCGGAACCACTGCTAGACGGGAGGAATCCAATGAGCATCGACTGCGCTGCATTACGACCAATGCCAGGGATTGTGGGCTTGACCGGCGGCGCGAGCCATCCAATTGACTTCCTAGGATTGTGGAAAAAAGGGCGCGTGTTGAATTCTCCCCAGCCAGTGATTGGTCCAAACGCGCACGCCTCCGCGCCTGCGGTCGATCCCGGCATAATCTGTCTGGAGATTCGGTGGCCGCCGATCTTCAAAGCTTCGTCCGCTTTGCAGCGCTCGCGACGAAGGCGGCTTTCAGATGCTCAGCGGCCGGGGAAAGGCTGTGGTGGCGCCTCTGCAATAGGGAGACGTCTCGCATCACTGTCGGATCAATGAGATCGATCGTGGTCACTCCAACGGCAGAGGCGAGTTGTCCGGAGTTTTCCGGCAAAACAGCGACGCCCATCCCCGCGGCGATCATGCTGATGGCGGTCGTCGAAAAACGCACTTCGTACTTTGGCCGGTAGTTCGGGACGACGCGGATGAGGTTGTGTTCGACGATGTTGCGTAGTGGATTGGAGGCGGCAAGCGTGATGAGGGTCTCGTCCTTGAGCTCGGCCCAGCGGACGGATTTGCGCTCGCCAAACCGGTGATCCTCGCGGCAGACGAGCATCAGCTTGTCGCGCAGCAGCGGGGTTGCGGCAATTTCGGGGTCTTCCTCCGAAAGGGTGCCGACGGCGATATCGACCTCGTGGCGCTTGAGCGCCGGGGTTATCTGCTCTTCGGGCATGTCGCGAATGTTGACGGAGATCTCCGGATACTTGTTAAGGAACCTGGCGATGATCGGCGGCACGACCGTTGCGGCAAGCACGATCGCCGCGGCGATAGTCACTTGGCCGCGCTTCAGGGAAGCGTTGTCGCGCACGTCGCCAACGGCAAGCTCGAGGTCCTTCATGATCTTTCGCGCCTGGGGCAGGAATTCCTGGCCGACCAGGGTAAGGGAGACCATGCGCGTGTGCCGGTCGAACAGACGCACGCCCATCTCCTGTTCCAGATCCCGGATGAGGATGCTGACCGCAGACTGAGTGAGATGGAGGTGGCGCGCGGCGATGTTGAACTGTCCGAGTTCCGCCACTGCGATGAAGGCCCTGAGTTGCCGCAGGGTTATGTTCATGGACGCGCGGCCTCCCGTTATCTCGCTCCCATCAAAGCCTGCCAGACCTCGGCTTGTCTACCCCGCAAGTGCCGGTTGATCCTTGTTGCCGGCCATCAGCAGGCCGAGTTCGTCGAGACGGGCGCGGTCCGGCGGCAATTCGCCAAGGATCTCGCCGTGGAACATGACGAGGATGCGGTCGCAGATCGCAAACAGTTCCTCGAGTTCCGTGGAGATCAGCAGTATGGCGCGGCCGCTGTCGCGCTGGCGCAGCATCTCCTCCATCACGAATTCCATCGCGCCGATATCGATGCCGCGCGCAAGCTGATTGACGAGGATGAAATCGGGATCGCGGGCCAGCTCTCGCGCGACGACGAGCTTTTGCTGGTTGCCGCCTGAAAGTGCTGCGATCGGCTGGTTCTCGTCCCGGCTCCTCACGCGAAACCGCTTGATCAGGTCGCGGGTGTGCTCGCCAATGACCCGGCGGTTGAGCATGCCACCCGTCGCGAACGGCTTTTGGTTGTAGCGCTGGAGAATGGTGTTTTCGCTCAGCGACAGCGGTAAGACGATGCCGTGTTTGTGGCGGTCTTCCGGAATGTGGGAAAAGCGCCTGGCATTGATCTTAGCGGGGTCGTGCCCGGTTATGTCGTTTCCGTTGAGAATGACGCGCCCGGAATCGACCGGCAGCAGGCCGGAAAGCGCGAGCGAGAGTTCCGTCTGGCCGTTGCCGGAAACGCCGGCGATGCCGACGATTTCGCCGGCGCGCACATCGAGGCTCACGCCGCGCACGGCCGGAAGACCGGTTTCGGCCCGGCAGGTGAGGTTTTCCACCGAAAGCACGATACGACCTGGAGGCTTGGGGCTGCGCGGCAGCTCCATGCGAACGTCACGACCGACCATCATGCGCGCGAGCTCCCGCGCATTCGTCTCCCCGACCTTGACCGTATTGACGACGCGTCCGTCACGCATGACGCTGATGCGATTGCTGACCCGCATGACCTCGTCCAGCTTGTGCGAAATGAAGACGACGGTCTTCCCGTCCTTCACGAGATCGCCCATCAGCGAAAGGAGACGGTCGGTCTCTTGCGGGGTGAGAACGGCGGTCGGCTCATCGAGGATGAGCAGGTCGATACCGTGGAACAGCACCTTCAGGATTTCCACCCGCTGCTGCTCGCCGACCGAGAGGTCTTCAACGATTGCCTCGGGACGCACATCCAGGGCGTAGCGCTCGGAAAGCGCGCGGATCTTTCGGTGGACCGTGGTCATGTTGGAAATGACACTGAGCGCGGAACCCTGGCCGAGGATGTAGTTTTCCGCCACGGTCAGGTTCGGAACCAGCATGAAGTGCTGGTGCACCATGCCGATGCGCTCTCGGATCGCGTCGCGCGGGCTTGTAAAGCGCACCGATTGCCCCTTGTAGACGATATCGCCCTCATCCGGCCGGACCATGCCGCATATCATGCTCATCAGTACGCTCTTGCCGGCGCCGTTTTCGCCGAGCAGCGAATGGATCTCGCCTTCCTCGATCTCGAGCGAA
The DNA here is from genome assembly GCF_002007205.1 of Ensifer adhaerens. Lineage (GTDB taxonomy): Bacteria > Pseudomonadota > Alphaproteobacteria > Rhizobiales > Rhizobiaceae > Ensifer > Ensifer adhaerens_D. The sequence continues at coordinate 994,987 of NZ_LAZS01000012.1, read as the reverse complement.
ACCCCGTCGCTGGCGATGATGGGACCGAAGCGTTTACGGATGTTGTCGATGCGCAGGAACGGTTTTGTCGACATGTCGATCACCTCATCTCGTAGGGCTGGCCAAGCTTGCTGGGTGCGGCACCCTTGCCGCGCAAGGCGACCAGCGTGACGATCGTCATGATGTAGGGAAGCGCCTGCAGGACCTGGTAGGGCACGACGATGGACGCCTGCGCCTGGAGCATGAGCTGAAGGGCGTAGAAGAGGCCGAATAGCAGCGAGACGAAGAAAGCCCCGATCGGCGACCAGCGCGCAAAGACTACGACGGCAAGGGCGATGAAGCCGCGACCGGAGGTGATGCCTTCGACGAACTGGTTGGAATGGCCGAGCGTCAGGAACGCGCCTCCGAGCCCGGCAAGCCCGGTGCCGACCAGCACGGCGGCATAGCGGTAGCCAACGACGCTGCGACCGGCGACGTCGACGGCCTTCGGGTGCTCGCCGACGGCGCGCAGCGTCAGGCCGAAGGAGGTGCGATAGAGTACAAGGGCGGCGAGGATGGCGACCAGCACGGTCGAATAGACGATGAGGTTCTGGCGGAAGAACGCCTCGCCGAGAAAGGGCAGGTCGCTCAGCCAGGGTATGTGGACCGGCTGGGCGATCTCGATGCCCTTGCCGGTCGAAACGTAATAGGTGCGGAAGAGGAAGGCCGTCAGGCCCATGCCGAGCAGGTTGAGGGCCGCGCCGACCACGATCTGGTCCGCCTTGATGGTGATCGTAAAGAAGGCGAAGACCAGCCCAAACAGCATGCCGCCGGCAACGCCGGCCAAAAGTCCGAGCGGAATGTTGCCGGTGGCCGCGGCCGCGGCGAAGCCGCAGAAGGCGCCGACGAGCATGGTGCCTTCGAGCCCGATGTTGAGCACGCCGGCGCGCTCGGAAAAGACCTCGCCGATCGAGGCGAATATCAGGGGGGTGGCAAGCCTCCAGGCAGCGCTGGCGAGCGCTGCGAGAAAGGTGAGAGAAATCATGTCGTCCATGGGTTCGACCCTCCAGGGATGGCGCCAAAGTTTTGTTTTCCCGCGGGTGGTCTACGGCCCCGCGGGAGTTTCCATGCTTTCAAGCCACAGTCCTGAGGATGTCGCGCAGCTTGGCGAAGGCGACGACCGAGAGGATGACGATGCCCTGAATGACCAGCACCAAGACCTGCGGGACCTGTGAGGTGATCTGGAGGACTTCCGAGCCGGAGCGAAGCGTCGCAAAAAGCCCGCCGGACAGGATTGCCGCCAAGGGATTGTTGCCGGCCAAGAGCGCCACCGCGATGCCCTCGAAGCCATAACCCGGCGAAATGTTCTGGTAGAGCCGACGGGTGACGCCCGCGACTTCGAAGGCGCCGGCAAGGCCTGCCATCGCGCCGCTGATGCACATCGCGATCATCACGTTTCGGGCGACATTCATGCCGGCATAGCGGGCGGCGTGCGGGTTGAGGCCGACGACGCGCAGCGCAAAGCCGCGGCTGCTTCTTCGCAGGAAAATGTAGAGCCCAACCGCCAGAACCACCGCGACGAGGATGCCGATGTGAAGCCTGAGGTCGGTCACCAGGCGTGGCGTCCAGGCTTCGCGCACCAGCCTTGCCGATTGCGGATAGGCAGCACTCGCATCGCGCATCGGACCGGTGACGAGATAGCTCGTCAAAATGAGGGCGATGTAGTTGAGCATGATCGTGGTGACGATCTCGCTCGCCTGGAAACGCACCTTCAGGTAGCCGGCTATGCCGGCCCAGGCAGCGCCCGCCAGTGCTCCTGCCAGCATCACGAGCGGCGCGTGCACCCAGACCGAAAGGCCGTCGATGCTGGTGCCGACAAGAGTTGCGGCTATCGCGCCGACATACAGCTGACCTTCGGCGCCGATGTTCCAGATCGAACAGCGGAAGGCGACGCAGAGACCTGCGCCTATCAGGATCAGCGGTGTCGCCTTCAGGAGAATTTCTCCGACCGAACGCATGTCCTGAAACGAGCCGAAGACCATGACAGTGACGACGTCGCTGCCGTTGAAGCCGTTGAGCCAGAGCAGGAGGGCGCCGAAGGCGAGGGCGACGAGAACCGCCGCGATGGGTGTCAGGGCGCTGATCGCAGCCTGCGAGAGTGTCCTGTAGAAAGCTTGGGCTGCTTGAGAATTCACGGTCTCACGCACTCCCTGGTTTATCTCAGCCATGGGTGTGTCCGGAAATTGGTGTGACGCGGGAAGGGCTGCGGCCGGATTTCCTGCCGCAGCGCCGAGGCAGCTATTCTGCGCCGGTCTTGATCTCGCCGGCGGCGATCTTGGCGCTGATCGCCTTCACCTCGGCGCGGATATCCTCCGGCACGGAGACCGGGCCGTCGTCGCGGAAGGAAAACGAGATGACCTTTGGATCCTTCAGGCCGAAAACGACATTCTCCGTCGGTGGGTGGCCTTCCTTGATCGAGCGAACCACTTCGACCACGCCTTGAGCGTAGTCGGCGACGTAAAGCCCGAGGATGTTGTTGGGTGCTACCTCGGTGAAATCGCTGAAGATCGAGAAGGAGCGTACGTCCGGGCCGGATTCGGCAATCGCCTGGTAGCCGCCGACGGTTGCGCCCGAAGCGTTCGGCACGACAAAATCAGCACCTTGCGAGATCATGCTGAGCGCCGCTTCCTTGGCGGCCGTCGTATCGGTGAAGTTGCCGATATAGGCTTCGCTGATCGGGAAATTCGGATTGACGCTCTTGGCACCGTTCTTGAAGCCGGTGAAAGCCTGCTGGATCGGCGGGATTTCCATGCCGCCGACAAGGCCGGCCTTGCCGCCCATTTTCGCAGCGATCACGCCCATCAGGTAGAAGGGCTGGCTGGTATCGGTGTTGAGTCCGATGACGTTGCCTTCGTGGATCGCGCTCGACGAAACCAGGAAATAGGTGTCCGGATAGTCGATCGCGACGTCCCGTGCGGCGTCCTGGAACTCAAAGCCGTGGCCAAGGATGACCTTGTAGCCCTGGCTCGCATAATCTCGAAAGGCCTTTTCGAAGGAGGCCGGGTTCTGCTGCAGCTCGACATAGCTGATCTTGGCGCCAAGTTGTTCCTCAACGCCTTTCAGCGCGTTGTAGCCAATCCGGTTCCATCCTTCTTCGGAAACGCTGCCGGGCACCAGCAGGCCCATCTTGAAGTCTTCGGCCCGCGCATGGTCGAGCCAGAGGGTTCCGGCAAGGGCCATTCCGAGCGTGGACGCAAGCAGCAAACGACGCGAAATTTCAGTGATCATTTCATTCCTCCCATTAGATTGAAGTCCCAATCCCCCCGGAGCAGTCGTTCCCTTTATGCGTCCTCCTTCAGGCGGATATTTTGAGTAGTGCTCTGCGAGACCAGGCGCCCGTTCGAAAGGACGAAAGCCCGATCCGGCCCGCCGGCAATCAGCGTGTCGGAATCGATGCAGTCGGTAATGACGAAGTCGGCGCGCGCGCCGGGTCTGAAACCGTAGTCCTTGCCAAGCCCCATCAGTCGGGCAGGGGCCGTCGTGATCATGCTATGCGCGGCTGAGAGCTCGTCCCCGCGCAGATGGCCTGCAAGCAGTGTCCAGCGGGCGATTTCCAGCATGTCGCCCGAGCCGGTCGGAACGAACGGATCCTGAATATTGTCCGAGGCGGTGGCGATGGTGATGCCGGCGCGATGGAGTTCGGCGACACGCGTCAACCCGCGCGGCGGCAGCATCTCGTAATCGCGGCCCTGTAGATAGAGATTTGCGGCCGGCAGCGTCACCACGCCGACATTCAGTTTGTCCAGGCGCTCGGCTATCCGCTGGAATTCCCGGCGCGGCAAGGCGCTCAACACCGAGACGTGGCTGAAGACTGTGCGCCCCTGCATGCCGAACCGCTCGACGCGATCGAGTGCGGCATCGATGAGATGCACGCCGGCATTGAGGTGTTCGTCGAGATGCAGGTCGACCGGCTTGCCGGATTTCACGGCGGCGGAAAACAGGATGTCGAGGTAGCGCGGCGGGTCCTCGGAAACGGCGGGCGTTCCGCCGACGGCATCGGCGAGCGCAACGGCGCCGTCGATGTTGTTGCCGAGCCACTCGAAGTCCTGGCCCGGATGCGGCGTCATGAAGGCGACGAGCTGAAGCGTGATGTGGTGCTTTTCGGCATCGCGAATGGCGGCCAGCGTCTCGATGCCATGGAAACCGGCATCCTTGTCGACGTTGATGTGGCTGCGGATCGCGGTGGTGCCGCGCGAAAGACATCGCCCGATCGTGCGCGTCGCGCGCTTGTGAATGTCGTCGGGGCCGGCGGTGCGGGCGTATTTCGCAAAGGCTTCGCGGGCGCCCTGGAGCGTGCCGGAGGGATTTGGCGTAAACCGCAGCACTCCCGTCTTGTCGAGATGCTGGTGCGCGTCGACGAAACCCGGCGAAACGAGCATGCCGGAAATGTCGATGCAGGCGCCGCAGGAACCGGTGTCGAGAAAGGGCTCGACGACGGTGATACGCCCGTCGGTGCCGACGATAATGTCGCTTGCCGACTGCGAGCCATCGTCGTGGATCACGGTTCCGCCCGTGAGAGCAAAGGACTGACCGGGGATCAGTCTTGCTAGCAACGCAGCTGGATTTTCACGTACCATGTCGTCCCCACCTTGTTGTTATGGTGAAAGACTAAGCACGTGCTTTTAATTCAAACAAATTCATTATTTCAATTGTTTGATAAATGGATCGTATTAATTGCCGATCACAGGGCACCGTTCGAGCATGGCCAACGTCAGGGAAAGAGACGCCTGATCAACTGGTTGAGCGATATCTGGCACGGGCCGATGCGATTGGCTTTCGGCATCGGCCCGGTTCGCATTCAGTGCCTGTATTGCGGTTCTTCAGCGTCGAGTTGCCGGCGGATGGCGGCAAGATGGGCCCGTGCCGACTGAGGATCGCCTTCACGCATCTGCCGGTAAGCGGCCTCGGCGATCTCCGGGGCGACCGGCAGGACTTCCCGACCGGTGGACATCGCAAGCACCTGCACTTCGGCCGCCCGTTCCAGATAGTAGAGATCGTCCCAGGCTTCGGCGACCGTCGGCGCCAGGACCAGCACGCCGTGGTGTTTCAGGAAAACGATATCGGCGTCGCCTGCTGCTGCCGCAATGCGGGCGCCTTCCCGATGGTCGAGCGCAAGGCCGTTATAGTTTTCGTCGACAGCGGTGCGACCGTAGAATTTCAGCGCCGTCTGGCCGGCCCAGATCAAGGGGGCGCCCTCGGTCATGGACAAGGCGGTCGCACAGGGCATGTGCGTATGGAAGGCGACCTTGGCGCGCGGCAGCCGGCGGTGGATTTCGGCATGGATGTAGAAGGCGGTCGCCTCCGGCTCACCGTCACCGTCGATGACGGTGCCGGCAAAATCGCAAACCAGCAGCTTTGATGCCGTCAGTTCGCGAAAGGCATAGCCATAGGGATTGACAATGAAGAGATCGTCATGGCCGGGCACGACAGCCGAGAAATGGTTGCAGATACCCTCTTCGAAGCCGTTGCGTGCCGCCATGCGGAAGCAGGCCGCCAGATCTTCCCTGGTGCTGCGAATGGCGTCGGTGGAAAGGTCGGGCCGGTTTGCCCGTGCCGTCTCGGTGCTGCTCTTCAGGGAATGGGCCATGAGTGCTCCTGGTTTGGCTTGAGCTGGGAGCGGCGGCCGGCCGAAAGCCCGCCGCGCGCAGCGAAGGCTGCGCCCTGCCTGCCCGCCGTTCCGCGGTCCAGCAGCGCGCCCAGATAACGCCGGAAATTGCGCGTGGTCAAACAGTGCAAGGTCGCGTCTGCATGCAAGACGTCTTTCCATGGAAACGTCTAGTGCACGGATTTCAGCAGGAAGTCGCGAAACCGCCGGGCGGCCGGAGAGAGGGAGCGCGTGCGTTTCTGGATCAGGCTGACTTCGCGCTTGATATGCGGTTCGGTCGGCGTTCGCACGACGAGGCCCATGGACGTCGCAAGCCGTGTGACCGCCGATGTCATGATCGCGACGCCGAGCCCGCCTTCGACCATGCCGATAATCGTCAGCGGCAAGGCCACCTCCTGCATCGCTTTGTCGAAGGGCAGCACGATACCGTTGCGCGCCAGCTCGCTTTCGAGGCGGTCCCTTATCGGATTGCCGCGCTGCGGACCGATCAGCTTGCGGTCGACCAGGTCGGTCCAACGAATTTCACGCAGCCTGACCAGCGGGTCGTCCGGGTGAAGGACGATAAGGAATTCGTCGGTTGTCAGCCGGGTGCCCATCAACTCGGTATCGTCCTCCGGTACGGTTCCGATGCCAAGGTCGACCGAGCTGTTGGTCACTTGTTCCAGCACGGCGATCTCCGCCACGTCATGGAGCGCGACGGTGATATCGGGGTAGAGCCGGGTGAAAGCGTTGACGAGTTGCGGCAGCATCAATGCCGCCTGCACGGTGCCCGCTGCAATCGAAACCTTTCCACGTCTCAGTGCGTTCAATTCGCGCGAGCTTTCCACCATGCCGTCGATGTCGGCGACGGCACGTGCGGCAACCGGCAAGATGTCCATGCCCGCCTGCGTAAGCCGCAGTAGACGCGTATGCCTGTCGAAGAGACGCAGCTTCAAATTCTGCTCCAGCTGCCGAACCAGCGTGCTCACCGCCGACTGCGAGGAGCCGAGCCTGTCGGCGGCCAGGGTGAACTGCCCCAGATTGGCTACGGTGACGAAGGCTCGAAGCTGTTTTAGCGTGATGTCCATGCCGGTCCATTCATTCAATTACTATATGAATAAATATGATTATGCCGGTTGTTTACTGATTTGGCCAGCCGCATGATCCGCCCTGTACGGCGTGCGGTGACCAGATCATGAGGCCGAAGTTGCCCTCCCACCGCGCCGGAAGCTGTTCGCTGGGAGGAAAGCGAATGCATAACCCCGATACGACTGATCCTGTCGAAAAAACCTACCCAATCCCGAGTTTGATGGCCCTTGGCCTACAGCATGTTCTCGTCATGTATGCCGGAGCGGTCGCCGTGCCGCTCATCGTCGGCAGCGCACTTCAATTGCCCAAGGAACAGATCGCGATGCTCGTCAGCGCGGATCTCTTCTGTTGTGGCATCGTCACCCTCATCCAGGCGCTCGGCATCTGGAACATCGGCATTCGCCTGCCGATCATGATGGGGATTTCGTTCACCGCCGTACCCTCGATTATCGCGACGGGTACCAATCCCGATCTCGGCATGCCGGGCGTCATCGGCGCGGTCATCGGCTCCGGGGTGTTCACGATCCTGGTCGCGCCGTTCTTCGGCCGCTGGGTACGGTTCTTCCCGCCTGTTGTCACCGGCACGGTGATGCTGGTGATCGGCCTTTCGCTGATGCGCGTCGGGGTAAACTGGGCGGCAGGCGGCCAGCCGATGATCAAGGGTCCGGACGGCATGATCCCGAACCCGGCCTACGGCGCGCCGTTCGCGCTCGCCGTGGCTGCCATAGTGCTCATGTCGATCCTGCTTCTCACCCGCGTTCTCAAGGGCTTCATGGCCAATCTTGCGGTGCTGATCGGGATCGGGATCGGCTTCGTGGTCGCGATCGCTGCCGGCAAGGTGGATTTCCACGGCGTGGCGCAAGCCGATTGGGTGCGCATCATTCACCCGCTCGCCTTCGGATGGCCGATCTTCGAGTTCTGGTCGATCCTGTCGCTCTGTGCGGTCATGACGGTCATGATGATCGAATCGACCGGCCAGTTCCTGGCTGTCGGCGACATGGCCGGACGCAAGATCACCGAGGCAGAACTGACCCGGGGTTTGAGAACCGACGGTGTCGGTAACATCATCGGCGGCCTGCTCAACACCTTCACCTATACGACCTATGCGCAGAACGTCGGACTGCTGCAGATCACCGGAGTGCTCAGCCGCTTCGTGGTGGCAGCCGGCGGCGCCATCCTGATCCTGCTCGGCTCGCTGCCGAAGGTTGCCTTCGTCAGCGCATCGATCCCGAGCTATGTCGTCGGCGGTGCGGCAATCGTGATGTTCGGCATGGTGTCGGCGACGGGGGTGAAGATCCTGTCGAAGGTGGATTTCGTGGCCAATCGCCGCAACCTCTACATCGTCGCCGTCAGCGTCGGCCTCGCCATGGTGCCGGTCGTTGCCGAAAACATCTTCGATCAGTTGCCGGCGGCGATCGAGAAGTTCCTGCACAGCGGCGTGCTCGTCGGCACCTTTGCGGCGGCACTGCTCAACATTCTCTTCAACGGCGTTCCGGCGAATGAGCCGGAGGAGGCCGAACTCGCGGACGGCGCGCCGGCTGCCGACCCTGCCTAGAGAACACCATTAGTCCGGCGGCCGCGCGCCGCCGGAGCCCCCAACCCCAAGAGGATTCCATGAGACGCTTCGACTATCATCGGGCGGAAACGCTGGAGCATGCCTCCCGTCTTCTCACCGAGCTCGGCGACGACACATTCCTGTTCAACGGAGGCACGGACCTTTTGGTCGAGATCCGCGAACGGCTGCGCCGCGTGCGCAACGTCGTCGACATCAAGCAGATCCCTGGTTTGTCCGACATCACCTATAACGAGACGCGCGGCCTAACCTTCGGTGCGCTGGTGACCGTCGGACGGCTGGAGAACCTGTCGCTGGTGCGCCAGCGATATCCGAACCTGCGTTCAGCACTCGCCTCGCTCGGCTCCATCCAGGTGCGCAACCGCGCGACCGTCGTCGGCAATATCTGTCGCGCCTCGCCGTCGGCCGATACCATTCCGCCCTTGGTGGCGGACGGCGCCTTCGTGCACATCTACAGCCGCACCAATATGCGTGTGGTGCCGATCTGCGAGTTCTTCACCGGCCCCGGCAGGACCGTTCTCGCCAAGGGCGAAATCGTTACCGGCATCACCGTGCCGCCGGCGGGTGACAATACCGGCAAGGCCTATCTCAAGCACGGCCGTCGAAAGGCGATGGAGCTGTCCACTGTCGGCGTCGCCGTCAGCCTGGCGATGGACGATGGCGTCTGCAGCGACATCCGCATCGCGCTCGGTGCGGTCGGCGCCACTGTGCTGCGCGCGCCGCAAGCCGAAGCCATGCTGCGTGGCACGAGGCTCGATGCTGAGGCTGTCAGGAGTGCTGCCGACAAGGCGATGGAGGAATGCACGCCGATCAGCAACGTGCGCGCCAGCGCAGACTACCGCCGCGACATGGTCGGCGTCCTGACCGGTCGCGCCATTAAACAGGCATTGGAGACTTTCGCATGAAACGGATGGTCGAATTCACCGTGAATGGCGAGGCGCGCGAGATGGCCGTCAATGGCTGCTGCTCCCTGCTCGATGCGCTGCGCGACGAGGTCGGCCTCACCGGCACCAAGAAGGGCTGCGATGTCGGCGACTGCGGCGCCTGCACCGTGCTCGTCGATGGCGAGCCGGTCAACGCCTGCCTGATGCTTGCCGTGGAAGCCGAAGGCCGTGCGGTCGAGACGGTCGAAGGGCTCCAGCCGGGTGTCGATCGACTGCATCCGCTGCAGGATGCCTTCATGCGGCACGGCGCCTCGCAATGCGGCTTCTGCACGCCCGGCATCCTGATGATGGCGAAGAAGCTGCTCGACGACAATCCGCACCCGAGCGACGAGGACATCCGCTTCGGGCTCTCCGGCAACATCTGCCGCTGCACTGGCTACACCAAGATATTCGACGCGATCAAATCGGCCGCGCGCGAGATGGAGGCAACAAGACCATGAACATGACCACCCCCATTGAACAGCGCGAGTTCAAGATCGTCGGCAAGAGCGTCAAGCGCGACGACGTGCTCGAGAAGGTGACGGGCGAGGCGCAGTATACCGGCGACATCAAGCTGCCCGGCATGCTGCACGGCAAGATCAAGCGCGCGGCGATCGCCCATGCGCGCATCAAGTCGATCGACGTCAGCAAGGCGCTCGCCTATCCCGGCGTCAAGGCCGTGCTCACGCACGAGACCGTGCCGCGCGTCCTGCACTACGGCTCGCCGCATCCCCGCTCGGCCTCCTGCACCAAGGACCAGTACATTCTCGACCACAAGGTGCGGTTCTGGGGCGAGGGCGTCGCCGCCGTCGCTGCAATCAGCGAGGAGATCGCCGACGAGGCGCTCGACCTGATCGAGGTGGAATATGAAGCACTGCCGGGCGTCTTCGAACCGGAGGATGCGGTCCAGCTCGGAGCGCCGCTGATCCACGAGGTCGGCCCCGGCGGCAACCTGGTGCTGGACCCCGTGCGCGTCAACCGCGGCGACATCGACAAGGGCTTTGCCGAGGCGGACTTCGTGCTCGAAGGCACCTTTGCCGGCGGGCGGCCGCATCCGGCCTACATGGAGCCGAACGTCTGCGTCGCCGACTGGGACGGCTCGAACAAGCTGACCTTCTGGACCTCTACCCAGACCTCGTTCATGGTCCGCGGCATCCTTGCCGAAGTGCTCGGCCTGCCGCTCACCAAGGTGCGCGTGCTCGTCGACCATATGGGCGGCGGCTTTGGCGCCAAGCAGGACCTGTTCCAGCACGAGTTTCTCTGCGCGCTTTTGGCCAAGGAAACCCGCCGCCCGGTGAAAATGGAATTCACCCGCCATGAGACATTCGTCGCCGGCCGGTCGCGTCACCCTTGCAAGATCTGGCTGAAGCAGGGCTTCAAGAACGACGGCACGCTCGTCGCCCGCGACATGAAGCTGGTCTACGATTCCGGCGCCTACGGGTCCCACGGTCCGGGCGTAACCATCGTCGGAACCACCGCCGCCACCTCGCTCTATCGCTGCGAGAACGTGCGGCTGGAGGGGCGCTGCGTCTACACCAACACCCCGATCAACGGCGCCTTCCGCGGTTACGGCGTGGTGCAGAGCTACTACGCGCTCGACATCCAGATGGACGAAGCGGCTGAACGTCTTGGCATGGACCCGGCGGAGCTCAAGCTGAAGAACGTGGTGCGCGCCGGCGACATCGCGCCATCCGGCCACCCCATCATCGGTCACGGGCTTGAAATCTGCCTCAAGCACGGCATTGACGTGCTCGACTGGACGACGCTGAGGGGCCGGGATCGCACGCCGGATCCGAAGCGCCCGCATATCCGCAAAGGGTGGGGCATCGGCTGCGAAATGCACGGCTCGTCCGCCTATCCAGGCATCAAGGAGCAGGGCAATGCCACCGTCAAGGTCAACGAGGATGGCACGGTGACGCTGCTGACTGGCGCTGCCGGGCTTGGCACCGGAGCCCATACGGCGCTGGCGCAGATCGTTGCCGAAGAGCTCGGGGTCCGCTTCGAGGACGTTGGCGTCATTCATGGCGACACGGACGTGGTTCCGTGGGACATCGGGGCCTTTGCCAGCCACACGACCTACCTGGTCGGCACGGCCGCCAAGATGGCGGCCGAAAAGGTGCGCGCAGCCGTGCTCGCCAGGGCCGCGATGAAGCTGCAGGTCTCGGCGGAAGAGATCGACCTTTCCGAAGGCAAGGTCTTCCTCATTGCCGAGCCAGATCGCTCTATGACGGTGTCGGAGGCCATGGGGCCTTCCCGTGGCATTCCCGCCGCCAACATCGTCGCCAATGGCACTTACGAGCCGACGAAATCCTACTCTTTCGCCGCGCATTTCACCGAGGTGGATATCGACACCGAAACGGGCATCGTCGAGGTCAAGCGTGTTGTGCCGGTGCATGACGTCGGACGCGTCATCCATCCAATTGCGGCGCAGGGCCAGATCGAGGGCGGCATCCAGCAGGGCATCGGCCACACGCTGACCGAGGACTACGTCATCGACAAGAAAACCGGGCGTTCGCTCAATGCCGGCCTGGTCGACTACAAGATGCCGCTGTCAATGGACATGCCCGACATCGAGACGATCATCCTCGAGGCAGCTCCCGATCCGGGCGGTCCCTGGGGCGCCAAGGGTGTGGGCGAAGATCCGATCATCGCCATCGGCCCCTCCATCGCCAATGCCATCCACGACGCCATCGGCGTTCGCTTCCACCACTATCCGATCACGCCGGAAGACATCCTGAAAGCCTTGAGGGAGAAGGGCGCATGAACATGCATATCGAGCCTGCGAGCCAGCAGAAACTCCCGATCACGATCCTCACCGGGTTCCTTGGATCGGGAAAGACGACGCTGCTCAACTACATCCTCACCGAACGTCACGGCCATCGCATCGCGGTGATCGAGAACGAATACGGCGAGGTGGACGTCGACAGCGACCTGGTGCTCGCCTCGGACGAAGAAATTTTCCAGATGCAGAACGGCTGCATCTGCTGCTTCGTCGACGTGCGCAACGATCTGATCGACGTGATGAAGAAGCTCCTGAGCCACAAGGACAAGTTCGACCACATCATCGTCGAGACCTCGGGCCTTGCCGACCCGACGCCGGTCGCCACCGCCTTTTTCGTTGATCGTAGCGTCGCCGACGAAGTGGAGCTCGACGCCGTCGTGACGCTGGTGGATGCCATGCATATCGACCAGCACCTCTACGATCCCGTGCTCGACGGCAGCGACAACCAGGCAGTCAACCAGATCGTCGCGGCCGACCGCATTCTCGTCAACAAGATCGACCTTGCCGGGGAGGAAGCCCTCGGTTCGCTGGAAACATCTCTGCGCAGGCTAAACCAGACAGCACCCATCCTCAGGTCCAGCTACGGCAAGGTGGATCTCTCCAACATCCTCGGCGTCAAGGGCTTCCGGCCGTCCTATGTGCGCGAGCGGGCGGAAATCCTCGACATCGACATGGATGACGACCACGACGCCGACCACCATCATGATCACGACTGCAAGGAGCCGTGTTGCGATCATGCGCATCACGACCATGGGCACCATCATCATGACCATGGACGCGAGCACGCGACCGCCCTTCGGCCGCACCAGCATGACGCGACGGTGAAATCCCACTCCTTCGTCTATCCCGAAGCCTTCGACGGCGAAAAGCTTGCAGGTTTCCTCAAGGGCTACCTCGGCGAGCACGGCGACGACATTTTCCGCACGAAGGGCATCGTTTCCGTTGCCGGCGACGACCGCTTCTTCGTGCTTCAGGCCGTGCACAAGCTCGTCGATTTCCGCCCGGACCACGCCTGGGGCGAAGACAAGCGGAAGTCGAAGTTCGTGTTCATTGGCCGCAATCTCGACCGTGACAGCATCGACAGAAACTTGCGTGCATGCCTGGTGCCTTAGCAGCGAGTCTCCACGCCGGACGGCGCTTGCGTAAGCCTTTCTGTCTGAGCCGCCCGCGCCCCTCCAGCGCGGGCGGTCGCTGTTGCTTCTAATGACAAAAATCGTTTTAAAAACAATTGCTTAGCTCATTTTTTGCGTTGACAAGAATCGCGCGAAGTGGTTCCTTTGAAGGCGAGTAGAAGCACCGACAATTGCTCACCGTCTGTTGGAAGATGAGGCTGCGATGTCGATGCTGATCACCAAAGGAACACCCGGTTGCCCCGCCCTGGGAGCTTATGCGCCGGCCCGTTCCCTCCGTCTTCGGCATTTCCTGAGATCGCGGATCCACGCCTGGCTTTGGCCGGCATGGCGTTCATCGCGCGGCCCCGCATCGACCGGACCCTCTACGACAGGAGAAACCTATGATTATTGACCTGAGCTGCTATCCCACCGATCTGGTGGACCTGGCTTGGCGACACGACGGACCGCCGTTCACCGGCGACAAACTGCTGAAGATGATGGATGGCCCGTACTATGTGAACGGCAAGCCGCGCCGGATCGACAAGGCCTTCATTCAGCCGCCGCAAGGCAACACCATCTACACCCACGAGGTGATGGATCTTGAAGGCAAGGCCGCCATCCGCCAGTACATGGCCTACACGGAAAAGATGGTGACCGAGCACCCCGACCGCTTCCTCGGCTGCTTCGTCTACAACCCGCGCTACGGCACCCAGAACGGCGCCGAAGAGATCGAACGCTACGCCAAGGAGTTCGATTTCAAGATGGTGCAGCTGCAGGCGAACATGCACGCTTATCGCCCGGACCGTGCGCTCGACTGGTTGCGTCCGGCCATGAAGAAGTGCGCCGACCTCGGCCTGATGGTGAAGGTTCATACCGGTGACGGTCCGTACTCGATCCCGACGGAGTTCTACCCGATCATCCGCGAGTTCCCGGAAGTGAACTTCATCCTGGCGCATTTCGGCGTCCAGACCGGTGGCGTCTACGTCTTCGAGCCGATGCAGATGGCACTCGACACCCCGAGTGTCTACGTGGAATCGGGCTGGTGCCTGCAGTCGCGCATCGTCGAATTCGCCAAGGTTCTGCCCAAGCACAAGATCCTCTTCGGCTCCGACACACCGCCGAACGAGCCGGGCATGTGGATCAACCTCCTGGAAGTCCTCTGCCACGAGCCGCCGCAGGGCCTGAACCTCGATGAGGATACGCTCGAAGATTACCTCGGCAACAACGTCGCCCGGATGATCGGGCTGGAAGCGACGAAGCCACCGGCGACCGTCGAGGAAGCCGAGGCGTATCTGCGCCAGCACGGCGTCGTCCTTGCCGCGTAAATTTGAACGGAGTGAACAATGATCATTGATACCCATCTTCACCCGACCAACCTCGTCGACGAGGCGTGGCGTCACACGGGCGAGCCCTTCACCGGCGAGCGCATGCTCAAGCTGATGGACGGTCCCTACATGATCAACGGCAAGCCGCGCCGGATCGACATGGGCTTTATTCAGCCGCCGCCCGGAAACACCGGCTACCGCGACGGCAACCGCAAGGGCCGCGACGGCATTCGCGACTACATGGCCTATTGCGCCGAGCTTTGCCAGAAGTACCCGGACCGCTTCATCGGCAACTTCAACTACAACCCGCGCTGGGGACCGGAAAACGGCGCGGCGGAGCTGGAATTCCACGTCAAGGAATACGGCTTCAAGATGCTGAAGCTGCACGCCAACATGCACGGTTATCGTCCTGACCGCGCGCTCGACTGGCTGCGTCCGGCGATGAAGAAGTGCGCAGAACTCGGCGTCGTAGTTCTCATCCACACCGGCGACGGACCGTACACCATCCCGACGATGTTCTATCCGATCATTCGCGAGTTTCCGATGGTGAACTTCATCATCGGTCATTTCGGCATCCAGACCGGCGGCAACTACTCGTTCGAATCCTTCTGGATGGCGATGGATACGCCGAACGTCTATTGCGAATCCGGATGGTGCTTCCAGTCGCGTATCGTGGAGTTCGCCCAGCAATTGCCGAAGAACAAGATCGTCTTCGGTACCGACAGCCCGCCGAACGATCCGGGAATGTGGCTGCGCGAACTGGAAGTGCTCTGCAAGGATCCGCCGCACGGCATCAACCTCTCCGAGGACGATCTCGAAGGCTATCTCGGCAACAATATCGCAAAGCTCGTCGGTATCGACCCGTCGCCGCCGCCGCGCGACCTCAAGGACGCCCAGGCGCGCCTGAAGGATAGCTACGCCGGCGTCGACCGGGCCACGGGCAAGCACAAGGAATTTGCCTGATCGAAGACGACGGTGCCCATTCCGGGCGCCGTCGCCCAACCGCTGCGCCGAGGCCGAGCCATGACCCAGTACCACAAGCAAGATGTCCGCAGCTTCCTCGCCGACTACCGGGCGAAGCATCCTGACGATGTCATCACCATCGACCGGCCGGTCTCAGACGATCAGGATGCGACAGCGCTGATCTGGAACCTGGCCGAGCGGGGGCAACACCCCATGCTGCACCTGAAGAACGTCAGCGGCATCAGCAGCGAAGTGCTCTGCAACATCTTCGCCTCGCGCGACCGTATCGCCCGTCTGCTCGGTTCGACCGCCGAAAGGCTGCACGAGGCCTACCAGGCCCGCGCCAACCGGCCGTTCGCGCCAGAGGTTCTCAAGGAGGGGCCGATCACCGAGGAGATCATCTCGGGCGATGCCGTCGATCTCGACGCGCTGCCGATGCTGAAACACTTCGACACGGACCGGGCGAAATACATCACCAGCGGCATCATCATCGGTGAGCATCCGGAAACCGGCGCCGGCAATCTCAGCTACCACCGCGCGATGATCCATTCGAAGAATTCGCTCGCGACGTCGCTGCATTCGCGCGGCCATCTCTGGCGGCTGATGAACATGGCCAAGGAAAATGGCAGGCCGATGCCGGTCGCGATGGTCATCGGCGGCCATCCGCTCTTCATGATCGCCGCCTCCGCCCGCCTTGCCTTCGGTGAAGACGAACGCGATGTCGCCGGCGGCCTGATGGGCGAGCCGCTTCAGGTCGTGCGCACGCCGAAATACGGCATTCGCGTTCCCGCCCATGCCGAGATCGTGCTCGAAGGCGTGCTGGATCCCGAGGCGCACGTGGAGGAAGGGCCGTTCGGCGAGTTCACCGGCTATTCCTCCGACCGCTCGACCAACAATCTTTTCACCGTCGAAACCGTCATGCGCCGGCGCAATGCCATCCTCGTCAGCGTGGCCGGCGGCAATTCGGCCGAACACCTCAATCTCGGCCGCGTGCCGCGCGAGGCCGAGGTGGTGGAGAAGCTGAAGGCGCGCTTTCCCTCGATCACTGCGGTACACTACCCCTCGTCGGGCACGCATTTTCACGCCTATATCGCCATGAACCAGACGCGCGAGGGGGAGGCGCGGCAGGTCATGCTCGGACTTCTCGGCTGGGACCAGTACCTGAAAACCGTGGTCGTGATGGATGCAGATGTCGATATCACCCGAGACAGTGAAGTGCTCTGGGCGCTTGCCACTCATTTCCAGCCGCACAAGGACGTCGTCATCATCGAAGGCCTGCCCGGCAACGCGCTCGACCCCTCCGCCAGCGGCATCGGTACGACCTCGCGGATGGGGCTCGATGCGACGCGCGGCCCGAATTTCCATGGCGTGCGCGCCCGCATCAGCGACGAGGCCTGCGCGCGCGCCGCAGCACTCCTGAAAAGCGCGGGATAGGGCGATGACGTATCCAAGACGCATGATCGTTGGCATCTCGGGCGCGTCGGGCGTGGTCTACGGCAAGCGCATCCTCGAACTGCTGCGTGACCTCGAGATCGAGACACATCTGATCATGTCGCGTGCGGCCTGCATCACGCTTGCGGCCGAGGCGACGTTTTCCAGACAGGACCTCGAAACGCTGGCGACGACCACCCATTCCAACAAGGATATAGGCGCCGTCTGTTCCTCTGGCTCCTATAAGACGCTCGGCATGATCGTCGCCCCCTGTTCGGTCAAGACGCTGGCCGAGATCGCCACGGGCACGACGGACAACCTCATTTCCCGTGCGGCCGACGTGGTGCTGAAAGAACGTCGTCGCCTCGTCCTGATGCTCAGAGAAACGCCGCTTCATCTCGGTCATATCCGTAACATGGCGCATGTGACCGAGATGGGCGGCATCATCTATCCGCCTGTCCCGGCTTTCTACGCGAAACCCCAGAGCATCGAAGACATGGTCGATCACACCGTCGGTCGCGTGCTTGATCTCTTTGATCTCGACCCGGGTATCGTGCGCCGCTGGCCGGGAACGCAGGGAGTGGAATGACTTGACGGCCCGTATCGCTGCCGATCCGGAGGTGCCTGCGCCAGAACCCCGCGCCGCTTTCATCTCTGATGATGCGATTGATATCCTTGCCTTTGCCGTTCAGTCTCTCGAAGAGAAGCGCGCTGCCGCCATCATCACGCTTGTCGAAATCCGCGGCGGAGCCGCGCGCGCTCTCGGCGCGCAAATGGTCGTGCGCGATGACGGTCTTTATTGCGGCTTTGTTTCCGGTGGCTGCACGGAAGCTGCCGTCGCCGCCGAGGCGATGATGGCCCTTGGCAAGGGCATGGATCGCCAGCTTCGTCTTGGTGAAGGGTCGCCCTTCTTCGACATCGTCCTGCCCTGTGGCGGCGGCATTACGCTTGCGATCCACGTGTTGGCGGAGGCCGCAATCTTGCGGCAGGCGCTGGCCGCCCTCGCTCGCCGAACGCCGGTGTGTCTGCGCTATCATCCGGGCAAACACTCGCTCACTTTGCGAAAGGGCGACGGAGCAAGTGGGTGGGATGGCGAGTGGTTCGTGCGGGCATATAGGGCCAAGCCACGGATCGTCGTTGCAGGCACGCCGTTAGAGGTTGGAGCGGTCGCCCGCGTTGCCGTTGCTGCCGGCTACGAGACGGTCGCGCTGGAGTATGGCCAGGTGCCGTCGCCGGACGAGCTCGACGCTGACACGGCCGTCGCACTGCTCTTCCACGATATTGACCGTGAGTCGCCGGTGCTTGAGGCGGCGCTCGCGTCAATGGCCTTCTACATCGGCGCCCTCGGCAGCCGACGCACCCATGTCAAACGTTGCGAGGCCCTTCGCCGTCATGGGCAAAAAGAGGACGCGCTTGCCCGCATCAAGGCCCCAATAGGCATCTTTGACAAAGCGAGGGATGCGCATGCGCTTGCCCTTTCTGTTGTCGCCGATATTGCTCAGACGAGGTTGCAGCGGGGTTGATTTTCTTCCCGTGGAAAGGCGAAAGACGCCCCACCACGCGAGATTCCTCCAACTGGCCTCAAAGGAACGGTTCACGAACGACCGCTGCGCGCGCCCATGTCGGTCAAAACTATACCAATGTGATTGGGTCGGGTGGTGTGAGGAAGAGAATGGCCGAATGATGCGGCCATCCGGCGCCCAATGAACGCGCTACGCTGAAAGACGTGCTTCTGGGAAGTGCGCCGCGGCTTCTTCCAGTGCCTCCTCGGCCCACTGATTGAGGCTTTTTCCCGAAAGTTCGGCCGCCAAAGCAGCCCGACGGTGCACTTCAGGAGCGACTCGAAACATCATCCTTCCGGAATACGGTCTTTGAGGATCTTTGCCGACGCTCTTGCAGGTCTCAAGGTAATCATCGACAGCCTCATGGAACGCCTTTTTCAGCTCACCAACGCTGTCCCCGTGAAACCCGACTACGTCAGAAATGCCAGCAATCTTACCGAAGAACAGTTCGTCCTCCGCGTCGAATTCTATGCGAGCGTGATAACCGTTATAAGTCATGGTGTTCATGGTTCTACTCCAATTTGCGTCAGGAACTCGCGAGCATCGCGAACCTGATAACGCTTTGCCTCCTTGTCGGGATGAGGACGATGGAAGCTCGCGATTATGCCGTCCTTTTCGAACTTAATGCGAGAGCCGTTTCCTTCGATGACGTTCGCGCCGGCAGCGACAAGCAGGTTTTCTATGGCGCGGCCCACTCGATGGTTCCTGAGACCGGATCTTTGAAAACCGCTAAGAGAGTCTTTTTCTGCTTGCTGTTCATGCTAGCGAATATAGTGGTGCTTGCTATTTCTGCAAGCGTTAATTCTCTTGCAGATACGATCCGCGTGTTTTGAGCCCTGGGTGCGGATCGCTCGATGGATCCGATCGCTACTTGCGTACCCGTGCACCCGTGGCGCAGCGACGATCCTGCGCTCGTGACTTTTGGCCAGCGTGGAATCGACCCTGACCAGGGAGTTGCTCTCCTATCACTTGTCGACGATGACCAGCCGAAATGGCGAGACGAGGTTCGAGCATTTCGCAAGGAAGCGCCGGGCGGCCGAGATCAAAGGTGAGCTTCGCGATCGATTGCGGGCACCGTTCCGACAGCCAGGTCCGAACGTGCCTTCCCTGTTTATTGTCGTCGGAGTGTTGCGGTTAAATGCAAAGCGACACCTCTCTCATAAGGGGAACGATCTTAGGGGATCCGGGCATGGGTATTGGATTCGCCCTCTTCCGCATGATCCCGCAGTGGCAAGATCAGAACCGCGAATGCCGGGGCGGGTCTGGTAACTCTGACGAGACCTTGCGTGCGTATGATCGCCGCGAAGCTATCGGCGCAAAGTTCGAGGCGGTTGGCTGGTGCTACGGTCGAGAGGCCGAATACGGCGACCAGACGAACTGGCACGGCCGCGGGCCTAAACTCCGAAAGTGGGGCCAATAGGTTACACCTCTGCGGTTCGCACGACTGCCACCTTGCAAGGGTAATCGCTTCAGAAGCAATCGCCCTCAGTTGTTAACTGCGAGCGTTACGTCTTGAGATTGTTAGGCTTCGATGTGATACTCGCGCCATGCTTTGGTTGAGGGGATACGACCATGCGCATCGCTTTTGCATCTCTGCTAGCCATCGGCATCATGCCTGTAAGCGCCTTCGCGTGGGGGCAGGAGGGGCACTCGATCGTCGCCGAGATCGCGCAACGTCGATTGAACGCATCAGCGGAAGAGATGGTTTCAACCCTGCTGGGACCCGGCGTCTCTTTGGGTTCGATCTCCACCTGGGCCGATGACGTTCGCGAAGAAAGGCAGAATACCTACAACTGGCATTTTGTGCCGATGCCGATCGGACAATCGAACTACGATCCTCAAAGGGATTGCAAACTCGTTCCTGACAAGGGTGACTGCGCGGTCGCTGAGATCATGCGTGCGCAAAAGGAAATGCACTGCGAGTCAGAGGTTCTTGCCCGCACCGAGGCATTAAAGTTCCTGGTCCATTTCGTCGGCGACTTACACCAGCCGTTCCATACCGTGCTCGAAGACTTCGGCATGAACCGTCATGCTGTTACGACCCGGATCGGCGGCGAGACCTGCGGCAACGCCTGCGATTTTCACCGGCTTAAGTCGGAAGACGAGAACTTACATACGGTGTGGGACAGCACGCTGATCAAGAAGCAGGTCTACTCTTGGGGGGCTTATGTGGATCAGCTTGAAGCGAGCTGGCTCAAGACAGCGAATGTTGCTGCCGAGCAGGCCGGAGATCCGGCGTCGTGGGCGGTTGAAACTCACAAGATCGCGCAGACGGTGTTTCCAGACACGCCAGCGAACAACTTCCTCGACGACGCATACTTCGACAAACAGATCCCGGTTATCGATCAGCAGCTCGGACGCGCAGGTTTGCGCCTTGCAAGGCTGCTGAACGAGCCCGTGTCCTGTCCGTGACGAATGACCGGCTTCTAAGGGGGCACGAATGGCTCGCAAAACTCGCAGAGAGCTTCTGAGCGTCGGGACACGCACTCGGCTGTACGCCACCAGACGGACCTTGCCGCTGTCTGTGCAGGAAGAGACTGGTTTGCGGTTCAACGTGGATGTCTATTTCAAGGATCCGCTCGTCGCGAAGAACAACCCGGCGGCTGCTATAGACACCGATTTCGATGTGCCCTGGGAGCCGGGAATTTCTGACGGGCCGACAAGCGCACGTTTCGCAGTGGTCGATTATGATGCCAGTTCAGGGGTGCTGGAAGAGCCCGCTCGGTGGGACGGTAAAACCGTATCCTTTCGAGGGCCCAAGGGAGAAGATCTGAACTCCTCGATGGGACGCAAGCTTCCCCAGTTCCGACAGATCAGCGTATGGGCAACAGTCCAGAACACATTGGAGTTCTTCGAAGGGGGAGCCGGTCTCGGCCGCCGTATCGAGTGGGGTTTCGATGGAAACAGGCTGATCCTCGTCCCGACAGCCGGATATGGGCAGAACGCCTATTATGACCGGCAGAGCAAATCGCTGCAGTTCTATTGGTTCAACAGTGAAGGTGGTCGGGTAAACACCTGCGAGTCCAGCGATATTGTGAATCACGAATTCGGCCATGCGGTACTCGATGGCCTCCGCCCCTATTATTTCGAGACCGTTCTGACCGAAACAGCCGCCTTTCACGAGTTTATGGGAGATCTGACGGCACTGTTGATGGCTTTCAGGAACAATGGGTTCCGGAAAGAGGTCGTGAGGGATAGCGAGGGGGACCTGGATGATGCGTCGTTGCTCGCGTCTCTCGCTCATCAGTTTGGGGAAGCTGTCACCGGCCAGCCGTATCTCCGGACGGCGCTGAATAAGAAGACGATGAGCGATGTCCGTGGAAAGGGCCCACATGAGACTTCAGAGGTGCTCACCGGGGCCATGTTTGAAATAATGGCTGAGCTATTGGAGCTGCGGAAGAAGCGCCAGACAAGGCGGACGCAAGACGATCCCTCCGCACGCCCAGAGTCACTGGAGCGGTTGTTCTGGTACACCATAGAGCACATGCAGCGCTCGGCAATTCAACCCCTGGACTTCTTGCCACCATGCGATGTCAAGTTCCGAGATTACGCTATCGCAGTCCTCCGCGCAGAACAGATTACCAACCCAGTCGATCCTGAGGGCTTCCGGGCCACGATGTTCGAAGTCTTTTTAGGGCGGGAAATTCTTCAGGAGGATGATCGGAAACTACTGGAGCCGGGACCTGTCTTCTCGCGAACGCCGTTGGCCGTTTTTCACAGCATCGATGATATCGGCGCGTCACGCGGCAGCGCGTATCGCTTCCTCGATGATAACCGTGAGCAATTATTCATCCCTCTGACAGCGGATCTGATTATCGCGGATCTCGCAAGGGCAAAGAAGCTGACGACGGAGGGGCGGCAGCAAGCCGATCAAATCGTTCTTCAGTATCTGTGGCGCGAGGAAGTGCTCCTTTCCGGGGAGCGGTTCGGTCAATTTGATGGGCAGCGGACTTCAATGTGGTGCGGCGGGACGATCGTCCTCGACCAGAATGCAAATTTCATTCACTGGTCTCGCAAGCCAGGCATTCAGAATTTGGGCTCAAAGCCGGATCAGAAGGCCGAGGCGAAGGCGGGAGCCGCCCGACGCGACGAACTTCTGGACACCGTCGCGATACGTGTAAACCGCGGGATGTTCGGCGAGCGGCAATCGACACCCTTGGGTGTTCTGGCCCGTATCGTCCCGCCCTTCGAAGTTGCTGAGCAAGACGGGCTCCTTTCGTTCAACATTGCTCCCCACTTTTCTTTGGATCACGAAGACGAACATGACCTCGGAGGCCGCCAGTGGCAGATAAGCTCTTAGTGCGAATGTTCGACGTTGGACTTGGCGATTTCATCTACTGCGCCATCCCCGGGGCCCACGAGTCTGGCCGCGATTTCCATATGGTCATTGATTGCGGCTCTCTGAGCGGTGACGCACTCATACGGAATGCTGTACCCCTCATGAAAGAGATGCTCCCGCTCGTGGACGGCAAGAAACGCCTCGATCTCCTGATCGTTTCGCACCAGCACAAGGATCACATGTCGGGCTTTGGCCTGCCTTTGTGGGATGACATCTCAATTGGCGCGATTTGGATGAGCGCGGCAATGAAGCCCGATAACGATCATGCGAAACGGGCAAAAAAGCTGCACGAGCTTGCAGGGGCCGCTATGGAACAGGCGGCGGCATTCAACTTGGGTTCTGAGTTCGGAGACCTGTTCGCTGCGTATGCTGCGAACAACGATACGTCGGTGCGAACACTGACCGAACTGCTTCCCAAAGGGAATGGAATCCAACCCGTATATGTTTCAGCTGGGCAGTCCACGAGCGGTGAGTTGAGCCTGCCGCTCAAGGATGCAGTCTTCGAAATTCTTGGCCCCGAGCAGGAGATTGATAGGTGGTATCTCGGCACGCCGAAGGAATCCCACGTCAGTCACCTTTTAGCGTTGGCTGAAAAGGGAGTGCTGAAGAGCGCATTGCCGCTGCCTTTGAAAGGCGGCAGAACACCGACCAACATCGCGGCGATCGATTTTCGCAACCTTCAAAGCCGGATGCTCGCCACTGGGCTTGCGTTGTCTGACGCGGACGGCGCGGTCGTGAATAACACCAGCGTGGTGCTTCTGGTGACCTGGAGGGAAAAAAGACTGCTGTTCGTCGGAGACGCAGAGTGGGAGGCCCGGTTTAAGG
The DNA here is from genome assembly GCF_002007205.1 of Ensifer adhaerens. GTDB lineage: Bacteria > Pseudomonadota > Alphaproteobacteria > Rhizobiales > Rhizobiaceae > Ensifer > Ensifer adhaerens_D. The sequence continues at coordinate 971,461 of NZ_LAZS01000012.1, read as the reverse complement.
AAGGAGCCGCAAACAGTGCATGGAACACGATGTGGAACCTTCGCCGGGACCAACTGAAGGGGCCGTTAGACTTCCTCAAGGTCGGCCACCACGGCAGCGAAAATGCCACACCATGGGACGACGGTATCGAGCGCGATCCGGATAAGCCATTTGAACCCGCTGTAATCTTGGACGCTATACTACCAAAGGTCTCGCCACTGGTTGCCCAAGCGGCTGTCTCGACCAAGCGCAGCAACTATAAGACCATTCCAAGGTCCCTGCTATTGAATCAGGTGGCTACCCGGATTGCCAACGCAAAGAGCTATGGCCCTATTTTTAAGAAGGGGGGGATAGATCCCAAGACGCTGAACAAGTTCAAGGATTACGAGGAGGCTTGGTTCAGTCGCAGCCAACCTCCGCGCACCGATTTCGAAAACATCACGGCTGGTGCGGATTATATCGATATTCCGATTTAACGCGATTGACGCGGGGCCGGGGCTGCGGCCGACTATCGCCATGGACTACTAATGCAGTCGCCGTGATAGGTTAGACGAGCCAGCGACGCGATTCTATCGACGCCCGCGCTACCTGTGGCTTTTAGGACACGAAGTGAGTGGGAACGAACAACGAAACTCACAATCTGACTGCAAACGCCGGGGCACTGCTCGGTGAAGCGGACAAGTATCCGCCGGCAACAACTACCAACGTCGACCCCGCCCTCGGTGATTGGCATCGACGACTGGGCCTGGCGGCGCAATCATCGCTACCGCACAATCGTCGTGTGACTGAAATGCTGATGGCGAGGAAGTCTTACACCCCTTGGCATATAAGAATGGCTCAACCAGTAGCCACGGAACCGCAACGCCACCTTGTCGGACGAGATCGTCTGGCATTTAAACGATGGAGATCGGCGGATCACGCGCCGTTTCCTGTCGTTATTTCCATTCACCCCAGCCGAGAGCTTTCTTTACATCGAGGCGTATTCCCCAAGAACCCTGGCTTGATTTCGAGCGCATTCCAGAAGCGCTTTACCCATTCAGGTGCGTTGGGACCGGTCTGTCGGGCCTTCTCCTGCTCGAACTGTTGAACGACCTCCGGTGTAATGGACACCGGCCGTTGAGCTGCTTCGTTCCGAAGCTCGATCTGGTCGTCGGTAAGGACAATAGGCAATTTGCTGGTGCGTGCTTCATTAATCAGCACCTCGCGCTTGATGGCCTCAGCCACGTGAGGGTCTCGCTCTTTCCGGATACGCTCGAGCATGGAAAGGCGGATAAGGCCCTCGGTTTCTGGATCCATACCGTGTGTTCCGAACAATGGGGCCTCCCGTAGATGCTCATGGAGACTATATGCACACAGTGGGATTTCGTGGCCACCATTTCGAACGGAACGGCGGTTCGAATCTTATCAAGGCGCTAGGGTTGTCTACAGGCGGTCCGCTGTTGGAATTCTCTCAAGGCGAACCTTGACGCACCCGAGAACTCCGACTGGCACGGCTGCGATTAGCGGGAGTGCCAACAGCGCATGCCGAATTTGCTTTGGCGGAATTCAATCGGTTGTTGGTCGGCCACAGGAACTATTGTGATCACGTCGAGAACGGCTGCGCAGTTGATCTGGCCGTCAAAAGAGTAAAGCCCCGCCGAGCATGGCGGGGCTTCATTCTGGAAGGTCGTCAAACCATAAAGCGCAATAAACAGTCATAATTTGGTGACAGCACGCAATACATCCACAACCGCAGATCACACTTGCCTGCTTATGTGGTGTGCAGCCACGGTTGCATAGTTGCAGAATTGCTGAGTGGTCGCAATTAATCCGAAGGGAGAGTTTGCGTAATCACTTCGGCTTACGCAGCATTTGCGTCAGGGACCAGTGGAGCGTCATACAGCGAGGTCGGGGTAAGCGTGCGCGTTACTGTGCACCAGCGCTTGCGCTAGCAATACTTGTACATACCGGTCTGCTGTCGGCAAATCAGCGGCGCTGCTTGCCCAGGCCGCCGAAGTCACCTGTCCCGCCACGCCAGGAGCCACTGCGTAAATCCGAGCGCCATGCCGCTCGGCATTGGCTCGGCAATCTCGTAGCCGCCGACGACCGGATTGATGTGTGGGCAAAGCACGATCAGATGTCCCTCGCGCAACTCCCGCTCTATCAGGGACAGGCTCGCCTGGCCTATGCCAAGCCCGCTCATACAGGCATCGATCGATGCTTCGTCGGTGTCGAAGGTGATGCTGCCTCCGCTCGGGTGAAAGGGAACGTCCGCGGCCTCGCACCAGCGCCGCCAGGACCATGCATCCGCGGTGTCGAGCAGAACCGGCAGATCAAGCAGCGCTTCCGATTCCATCGACTTGGCTCTGTTGCCGAGGAGGAGGGGCGAACAGACGGCGACCGTTCTATCGATCAGGAAGGCCGCCGAAAATCGCTCTTCGTCTGAGCCTCGCCTGTAGCTTACGGTAACATCGGGTACGTCGCCTGCGCCGAGCGCCAGCGATTGGACGTTGAGGTCGACATTCGGGTTGCCCTGCAGATAGGAACCGAGCCTGGGGATAAGCCACCGTCGTGCGATGGTGATCGGAGCCTGTATCACCAGGCGCACCCGATCCGGTAGAAGGGCGCGTGTGCCGTTGTCGATGGTCGCAAGGGCCGCGTTGACGTGCGTCAGATACTGCCGGCCGGCATCGGTGAGCGAAATGCAATTGTGCCCCCGATGGAAGAGTTGGACACCCAGCGTCTCCTCGAGCGCCTTGATCTGTCGGCTTATGGCGCCCGGCGTGAGGTTGAGTTCCCGCGCAGTCAAGGTGAGGCTGCCGGTCCGGGCAGCGATCGAAAACGCCGGGAGGGTCGACAACGGTGGAAGTTTGACGCGACCGGTTTGAGGATTTCTCATGCTGGCGTGAGAATCTTTCGCTTGCAAATAACTTGACTGCATTTATCCACAATCCGGCGGAACGACAAGAAAAAACCTGGTGCCTCAGGCATCTGGAGCGGGAATATAGAAGTCAGTGCGGCCGTTGGTTGTTATGGGTCGCGAGGGGGTGGCATGCATTCAATTCACAAGCACCCACTGACCACAGGCCACCACTGTCTTTTTTGATCGTCATCTGGGGGATGCAATGAATTGGAATTTTGCCTTGTCGAGCAAGCGCACAGTGGTGTCGGGTATCATCGGGGCTTGCCTTGCACTCTCGGCGGGATCGGTGCTTGCCGGCGACGCTACCCAAAAAGTGACGGACGACCGCGGCGTTGAGGTTCAGGTTCCGGCCGAGCCCAAGCGTATTGCGTCGATTTCGTTTTTCGGCGACGACCTCGCTCTCGCGCTTGGCATCAAGCCGGTTGCCAGCACCTACATGGTCGAAGGCCGTCCGCCGGAATTCCTTCTTGGCCTCACCAAGGACATGACGCAGATCGGCCAGCGGGCCAAGCCGAACCTCGAGCTCCTTTCGGACGCAAAGCCGGACCTCATCATCGCGATCCGCCGCTACACCGTCGGCAATGCTCCGCAGCTTGAAAAGATCGCACCCTATGTCGCCTACAACATGGAACTGCTCGACGGCAGCGAAAAGGAAATCGAACAGGTGTCGAAAATCCTCGGCAAGCCGGAACGTGGGCTCGAACTCAACAAGGCATTTCGCACGCATCTGAGCGAGATCGCGCAAAAGGCTCCGAAAGACACTCATCCGCGCTTTGCGATCATGTGGGGCGGAGAAGTGCCGTTTGCCTTCCATAACGAGAACACATCCGCCTCGATCGTAAAGGCGATCGGTGGTGAGAACATCGCTGGCGCCATGACACCAGGCGGTGAGTTCGGCATCGACCTCAGCCTTGAGACGATGCTGGAAAAGGATCCCGAAGTCCTCTTCATCTACGACTACGGTCCGGATCGGCCGCACGAGAACAATCCGATCTGGAGCCAGCTGACCGCCGTCAAGAACAACCGGGTCTTTTACGTCGGCGACCACTGGGTGGAGACGAATGGTCCCATCGCGCGCGAAATCGTGTTGCGTGAGGCCGCCCATTATCTTTATCCGGATGTGTTCCCGAAAGTGGACGTCAAAGCCGAAGCGGCAAAGATCATTCCGGCCGAAGTCCAGCAATAGCGATCAGCCTCGGCGACGATGGACGCGCGAAAATCCTTGATAGCGATCGCCCTTGTCGTCGTTGCGACACTGCTGATCAGCGCCATTGGGCTCATGCCCGGTGCGAAGACACTTTCACTCCCGGTGGCGCTGGAAGCGCTTTTCGTGCCGGACGGCAGGATCGAGTCGATCCTTGTGTGGACCCTGAGGCTGCCGAGGAGCTTGATCGCGGCCACCGCAGGCGCAGGTCTTGCCGTCTCCGGTTATCTGCTCCAAACGCTCACAAGAAATCCGCTCGCCGACCCCGGCATTACGGGCGTCACAGCCGGCGCGATCGCGCCGATCGTCACCTGCTTCGTGTTGCTCCCCTGGGTTTCAGGTAGCTACTACGGCTTCGTTGGTCTCATTGGAGGACTTGCGGCTGCCTCCGTGACCTTCTGGGTGGCGCGTGGTGGCAACGGTCGGCCACTGCATCTGGCGCTCGGCGGGATCAGCGTTTCGCTGTTCCTGGGGGCGGTCACCATCTACGTCCTTCTTTTGGCCGGGCCGCAGTCGACCGCTCTTCTGTTCTGGATATCCGGGGGTTTTGCCGGAAGGAGCTGGTCGCACCTCTGGCAGATGCTTCCTTGGGTCTCAATCGGCATCGCTGGTGCTCTGGCGCTCCATCGCGTGATCTTGCTGCTCTCGCTCAGCGACCACGCCGCCGCCGGCATGGGCGTGCAGCTTAATCTGTGGAAGCCGGTGCTCCTCGTGCTTGGGATTTTTCCCGTCGCGGGCGTAGCGCCGGTTGCCGGTCCAGTTGCGTTCGTTGGCTTGGCGGCACCCCATATCGCGCGGCTGTTCAGACCCAGTGGGGCAGCGTTGGAAATCGGGCTGACCGCCGCTATCGGTTCATTCATCGTGACATCGGCCGACCTGATCGCTCGAACGGTCGCCATACCCAAAGAACTGCCCGTCGGCATCATCACCGCGCTGATCGGCGGGCCGATCTTCATCTATTTGATCCAGCGTGGCGGTCTGGGCGTCAAGGGGAAGGGCGCATGATCCCAAACTCTTCAGCTGCCCGCCAATCCAATCGCTGGGTCCTGCCGATCGCTATGGCTCTCGTCCCGTTGTCCTTGGCGGCGGCGGTGTTCATGGGCATTGTCGATGTACCGGCCAACGATGTCATCTCGGCTCTGGGCGGGGCCGGATCAGAGGAAGCGCGTTCCATCATCCTCGACATCAGGCTGCCGCGGATTATCACCGGGATGCTTGCCGGCATACAGTTCGCGCTCGCAGGCCTTCTCCTTCAGACCATCACGCGCAATCCGCTCGCCGATCCTTCGCTCATAGGCGTTTCGCAGGGTGCCACGCTCACAGTGACGCTGTTTCTTCTGTTCACGGTCTACATCTTCACGCCCGGCTCTCACACCGTCGCCGAGCTGCCCATCGGTTGGTTGCCGGTCGCCGGAACGGCCGGCGGTATGATCGCCGGCGGCATCATCTATCTTCTTGCTTTCCGGCTCGAGCTCAGTCCCCTTCGCATTACGCTTTGCGGAATTGCCGTCGGCGCCGTCTTCCATGCGATCGCCATTGGTTTGATCGCCGGTTGGGGCTCGGCCCGGATCGAGATCATTTTGGAGTGGCTGTCCGGCAGCCTCTACGCGCGGACCTGGGATCACGCGGTGTTCCTGCTCCCATTCACAGTCGCGGGTCTGGTCATGCTGCCGGTAATCCATCGCCCCCTCGTCATGCTGCAGTTCGATGCGGCCGTCGCCCGGTCGTTCGGACTTTCCTATCGGCGGCAGTTTTCGCTCGTCCTGTTCATATCCTGTGTGATGGCGGCGAGCGCCGTCGGCACGGTCGGACCGATCATATTCGTTGGCCTCGTCGTGCCACACCTGGCCCGTTTTCTAGCCGGCAGGCACTTTCCGCTTGTCGTGGCCCTAACCGTCGTCCTGGGCGCGATCATAGTCACGCTTGGCGATCTGATCGGCCGGTTGATCGGAGGGGCGGAAGAAGTCCCGATTGGTGTCGTCACTGCCATCATCGGTGTACCAGTGTTGCTCGCATTGCTGCGCAAAGTTCCTTGAGACCGATCATGCCGTTATCCTGCTCGCAACTGACTGTCCGATACGGCCATCGAAAGGCACTCGACGGATTTTCCCTTTCGATGGAGAAGGGAGAAATTCGCGCGCTGATCGGACCGAATGGATCGGGAAAAAGCACGGCTTTGCAAGCGCTTGCCGGGCTGATCAGACCAGCTGATGGTCAGGCCGCAATCGAAGGTGTCGCGGTCGCCTCACTGTCGCGACGCGCCATCGCAAAGAAACTTGCGTTCCTGCCGCAACAGCCGTCCGCGCCAGACGAGATGACGATAGAACAGCTCGTTCGCCAGGGGCGTTACCCGCATGTCGGCCTGTTTCGATCGTATAATCGCAAGGACGAACAGGCCATAGAATGGGCATTGGAAAGCACGGGGCTCACAAGCCTTGCGGATCGTACGCTTGCGGAACTTTCCGGCGGCGAGCGGCAAAGGGCCTGGATATCGGCGGCGTTGGCGCAGGAGGCAAGCATTCTCCTTCTCGATGAGCCGACATCCTTTCTGGATATCGGTTACCAGGTCGAGGTCCTGGACCTCGTCCATCGTCTCAGCCGCGATCGGGGCGTGACCATCGTCATGGCGATCCACGACATCAACCAGGCGATTGCTATCAGCGATCGCATTTCACTTTTGGACAAGGGCGACTTGCAGTTTGACGGTGAACCGACAGCCCTCGCGCAAAGCGGTCTGATCGAAAAGACCTTTCGGGTGAGGGGCAAGTTCGTCGAGGTCGCACCTGGCAAGCCGCCCCATTTCGACGTCGAGCTTACGAAGCTGCTTCGTTAGATCGCTTGACGAGCCGGAAGACAATCTTGGTCTGTGTGTAATAGTCAAGCGCGTCAGCGAAATCGGGCGTCCAGCCATCCGCGACGTAAGGAATAAATCCTTCAAATTCGAGCTTGCGCCCAGATACCTCGAAGCCGGCTCGGGCGAAGGCATTTGCGTAGTCAGTGATTGATCGATCCTGGACGATCGTGTTCGTGCGTTTGGCGACAAGGTCGCGCCACTTCGGCCAGAGTGGGTTGTCGGTATGGCACCCGGTGACCGCGTAGTAGACGCCGCCCGGCTTCAGCGCCTTGAAGATGTCGGCAGCATGGGCGTCGATATCCTCGACCAGGTAAATCACCTCATGGCTGATGGCGAGGTCGAATGCCGCGGCCCAATGTTCGAGCGTCCCACCTACCGTGTGCTGCACGGGGATGTTGCCCTTGAAGGCCTCGGCCTTGGCGACCGAGTGTTCGGCGATATCGATGCCGAGGCCCTTGCGAAATGGCCGGATCGCGTAGAGATGCCGCAGCAGCCCGCCCTGATTGCAACCGAAATCAAGCACGTCTTTCTCGGACAGGTCGCGCTCAACGATCAAATCGAAAAGATGCCGCCAGATGGGAGCGTGACCATCCGACATCCGGTCTTCTGCGTCGGGGTCGACGTACCAGGTGGTGATCGTCTTTTGGTCGTCGCTCATGGCAGTCTCCGGTGCGCTTGTGTTGCCGCTATTCTTTAGGGCACCCGGACTCGCATGGATAGGATAAATAATCGGACCGTTCGGGATTAAGACCTTGCCATCCTCGCTCCGGTCAGCCGGACCGTCGGCCGCACTGCGCATTCCGCGACCCGTCGCTTTGGCCGTTCGTCGGCTCAACTCAATCTCGGGGTCGATGTCGAGCTTGAGCGCAATGTGTCCCTCTATGGCAGCGTCGGATCCGACATCGGTCTCGAGGGCGACGGGCAGAGCCTCAACGGCAAGCTCGGCCTAAAGTTCGAGTTTTGAGGTTCAAGAATCGTAAATCTGAGCAACACTCAGTCCTGGAACCTCTCTGACGATGAGAGATTTCCATGCTTAAGGCCGCGGAGTGCACGCTCCGCGGCACCTCCAAAAGGACATCGGGGACAATGCCAGCGACGATTCGTGCCGGATAGCTCGCACCAATTAAGGCGCATGCCGAGCTTCTGTCGCTCAATAGATGTTCACGCTCTCTGCGGACGATCGCGTAATGTATCGACTGGAATACGCGGCCGCGCGTTGGTCGTGGAAGCTTACTTTGAGCTTCGCGCGATTTCTTGTTCGTCATGCCATCGCTCGACCAGGGTCGCCAGATGCGCATCTTGCGCAGCCGGCGATGATGCGCACATCCAGGCGCCGGAGAAGGAGCTCGGTGTCCGGCTGCTGGGCTCGACCACCAGAGTGGCGCCTTCGACCCTCCGTTACATCGATCATTCGGGTAAGCGCTTCAGCGCCCAGATGCGCATGAGTTCCCTCGGACCTGAAATGCCGGCGTCGATGACGTAGGGATCGGCGGCGCGGCTCGAATTGCTCCGCGCAGCACTCACCGGCAGGCCGTGTCCGAAGTGTTTCAGCTGATAGAGTGATACTTGGGTTTTGCTCGACCCGTCCCAACGCGTAAGGGTGCCCCACGGCTTTTGCTGTGGTCGACCGGTCGCGGCCTCGATCTTGAGAACGTTCAGCCATTGTGAAACGCAGGCTTCTGCGTTCTGAGGGGCAACGACCCTGTCACCGGTACCCTGCCAAATGGAAATGGGCGGCCAGATTTTCTGGGTCGGCGACACGGCCCGCACGAAGTCACCCCATTCAGCCGGCGATCGGGAACTGCCCGATTTCATCAGACGCATGGCCGATACCGCGTCTCTGGCCGCGCCATACGGCATACCAGCAAATATCGCCACGCCGGCAAAAAGCTTAGGATAGCTCACCAGCAAAGCCGCAGTGAGCGCGCCGCCGGCGGACAGTCCGGCAATATAGACCCGGGAGCGATCCACGCCGCGGTTCCTGCATGTGTGCTCAATCATTTGCCGGATCGACATAACTTCACCCCGGTCGCGTGCGACTGCGCTCGGGCGAAACCAGTTGAAACAGCGCTGCGTGTTGTTCGTCTCCCGTTGCTGCGGGTACAAAAGGACAAACCCTCTTTCCGACGCGAGCCTGGAAAAGCCGCTGGCGTCTTCGAAGCTTTCAGGCGTCTGACGACACCCGTGAAGAATGACGACCAGTGCAGGGGTCGCGCCTACCCGAGGCGGCACGAAGAGCTTCATTGAGAGGCGCCCGGGATTGCTGCCGAAATCTGCAACAGCCATCAGGGCGGGGCGGGGAGCTATGGTGCGCGGGCGCTGTGTGGACCTGGACTTTTGTTTGAAGTGCAGCGACGCTTCGACGAGGCGACGAAACTTCTTCTGCGCTCGCAGTAATTTCGACAGCGGCTTTGAGATCTTCAAGGTCATGTGCACGTCCCTGTGAAGTCTTTTCCGTACGGCGATCGTCCGCCGACGAAAGAGGATAGTCCTCCCAACACGTGAACTCAGGTGCCGGCTTTGCTTCACGGGAAGCGCACCACCCACCGAGCGACCGAGTTCTCGTACAACGGACTGGGGGCAGACCGGTTCCCGTTGACGTATCACGCGACCCATTGAATATCGCCAGGCATGTTGCAGACAGCACCGAAGTGGCCGGTGTGCCAGTCGTCAGGTCATTTCACGGGTGGGACTCGTTTGAACGCGACGGCTAGGAGCGTCGCCTTTGGCGTGATCTCAAGCAAGAATTCGGCCAGGGGGCGGGGAATACTCCAACAGCCACGGCACTGTCATCAGCCAGATCAAGATTGCTGCTGCTGCAGTGACCACCTCGAAGCCGGTGCGAACGCAAGATCTGAACCAGGCGGGTTTCAGCAGCCCGCCTTCCTCGATCCGCGCAAGATGAATCGCCGCAAAGCCGTTGGGCGGGCCGGCCACAGCCGCGGTTGCTCGAATGGCACACGCTCACTCCAGATCGAGTTTTTGCTTCAGTCGATCGATCCGTTTCGATGCCTCGGCCTTCGTCAAGTCTTCGGCGTAGGCATCAGGTCGATGCGCTTGTTCCGACAGTGTCTTCAGATAGGACCGCTGTGCGCCGGTCATTGGTTCGTCGCCGCTCACCCAGTCGTCCGGATTTTTCTCGGTGTTGGATGAAGTGTCGGTTTTTGGCCTCTTGTTCATCGTAGCCTCCCGAATTTTGTCGCAAACGTTCAGTCCGCGTCAGGGTTCCAAATCGTCGAGGTGCTCATGCAGCCGCCTATCTCAAGAGAACCAGTTTCCAAGCGACGCGACGGGGTTGCCCGGACAAGCCGCTCGCAGCTTCTACTTCTCGCGGGGCTGTTTGAGGCGCGCTCCAGCAGAGATCGTCCGTCCGCTTCGCCTCGCCAAGACGGCCTCTCTCAATGTCAAGGACGCGTTCCTGACCTCGTCCTTGAGATTGTCGTCCTTGTCGAATTCGGCATGGCCCTCGGCGTAGTTCTTCCAATAGCCGATATAGCGATCGAGCTCAGCGAGGGCGCCAGCCGATTCCAGTTCCATCGACCGAAGCCAGTCGACAAGGCCGCGCCGCGTGTTTTCCGCGCCTTCGGTGTCGCCATGCACAACGACGGAGAAAATCCGGCCCTTGAGATGACGCGGGTAAGCCCAACCGTCCATCTCCATTTTCTTGGCAATCGCCGCGTCCTTTCCCTGCGTGCTCGTGGGATCGGGGTTGCCGCCGTCGGCGCATACCAACCTATCCATCATCAGCTTGAGCGGTGAGGTCGGACTATACCAGTTAACCGGGGTGATGATCATGACGCCATGCGCCGCGACCCAGAGCGGATAGATCTCGTTCATCCAGTCCTGCACTTGGCCGAGGCTGTGGTTCGGATAGCAGGAGCATGGCCAGTGACAGAGTGCCGGCGAGGTCGAGAAGCAAGCCTTGCAGGGGTGGATGTTCCGACCGTACTCAGAGGCGAGCCGGTCGAGCGACAGGATATCGACATCGACACCGCCCTTTTCCTCGATTGACGCCTTGGCCAGTTCCACCATGCGGTAGGATTTCGATTCTTCGCCCGGACAGGTGTGCTCGCTTCGCGCCGAGGCGTTGATCAACAGAATTCTAGGCGCCCGTGTCTTGTCGTCATGATGTGCGTTCGCGTCATCGATCGCTTTTTTCGCGGCAATCCAGTCAACAGAGAGTTCGTAGGTCGGATCGTTGAAGCCGGATCCCGCGCGGCGGGTGTGGGGGCTCTTTCTCGAGTGCTTGTAGGCATCCCATGCCGCATTGGCGACGTCAGTGAGCTGCGATTTCAAGGGTTCAAACGCTGGGTCTTCAAATTGCATGAGATATCGTCGCGTGAATTCGCGCTTGTTGAGCCTCGGACTGGGCATGCCCTTTCGCGGGGTGAGGATCGGGTCGAAATCGGGCGTGTCCGCATGTGAGGCCATTGACGCTCTCCTATCTCACGAGAGAACGCGAAGCCTGCAAGAAGGTTCGCCGGATGCCCGGTGGTGATTGGCCTATGGCCAAAAAAGCCGGCATCTGGGAACTTGTCAGGCGGTTTGCGGGTTCGGTCAATCTTCAAGGAGGCAACCGCGCATGAAACCACTCGGCAATTGGCGGCATATTTGCGTCGATGCCCAGCGGATGTTTTTGGAGCAGACGCCCTGGCACGTGCCGTGGATGACAAAGGTGCTGCCGCAGCTTGCCGAAGTATCGGAACGCCATGCGAGCCAGACAATCTTTACCCGATTTATGCCACCTCAACACCCGGCTGACGCGGCGGGAAGTTGGAGGGATTACTATCAAAAATGGTGGATGATGACTGGCGAACACCTGCCCAAAGAATTGCTCGAGCTGGCGCCCGTGCTTCAGAACCTTGTGCCGCCGGCCCGCCTCTTTGACAAAGCGACCTATTCGCCCTGGGTCGATGGCAGGCTGTTTTCTCAGCTGCGACAGGAGGGCGTAGAAACTGTTGTCGTGACTGGCGGCGAGACGGATATGTGCGTTCTGGCGACCGTTCTCGGCGCGATCGATCTCGGGTTTTCCGTCACCGTCCTTCGCGATGCGATCTATAGCGGCGCCGATGAAACGCACGATGCCGCCATCGATCTGCTCAGCGAGCGGTTTTCGGTCCAGCTCAAGCTCGTAAAGACCGAAGAATTCCTATCGGCGATCCCTCGCCGTGAACCGTAATGCAGTTCGGAGCGTTAACGGCGGCATCCAGAAGTCGTCTGGTCGCTTTTTCAACCCGGTGAGCCCGTCTCCAGCGAAAGGTTCAGTCGATGCCCCTGAAAGCGCTTGCCTTCAATTGCACTCTGAAATCCTCCGCCGCCACCGAGGCGTCGTCCACCGATAAACTCCTGAGACTTATCGCGGCGGAATTTAAGAAGCATGGTGTCGACACCGAGACAATCCGGCTGGCGGATCACAACGTCAAACCAGGCGTGACGTCCGACGAGGGCGAGGGAGATGATTGGCCCGACATACGCAAGAAGATACTCGATGCCGACATCCTGCTCATGGGCACGCCCATCTGGCTCGGGCAGCCATCGAGTGTTTGCAAGCGTGCGCTGGAGCGGATGGATGCATTCCTTGATGAAACCGACGACAAAGGACGCATGGTTTCCTACGGCAAGATTGCCGCCGTTGCCGTCGTCGGCAACGAAGATGGCGCCCATCACGTTTCGGCTGAGGTCTTTCAGGCACTCAACGATGTCGGTTTCACCATTCCGGCCAATGCGGTCGCTTACTGGGTTGGCGAAGCGATGGGCTCTACCAACTTCGCCGATCTGAGAAAGACCCCTGAGCCGGTAAAAACGATGATCGCAATGCTCGCCCGCAACGCATCCCATCTTGCCGGGCTGCTGAAAAAATCTGCATATCCGGGTGACCAGAACTAAGGTCCCGCGGCAATCGCCAAAAGACGCGGCCCCATCGGGGCCGCGTCTAACGATGGTGGGTCGTGTCAGCGCATGCTTTCGAGGCGCAAACGCTCCTTCTCGATCTCCTCGGCCGTATAGGGATCGCGCGCCTCGTCAAATTGCGTCCAGCCCTGCTCGGCGTAAGCGGCGCGGCGCTGGACCGGATCAACCCAGCTGCCCCGGCGCAGGATGGCTTCCGCATCCGCGTAGAGCGCGTTATCCACACGAGCCGTGACGACCGCGCCGCCGCGGCGCACGCCCTCAGCATAGACATGGGCATGTTCTTCCGGAACGCCAGATTCCGTCATCGCACCAATGATTCCGCCGGCGGCTCCGCCGGCGACAGCCCCTGCGGCTGCACCTGCTGCCGTGGCGGCAAGCCAACCCGCTGCCACCACCGGTCCGACCCCCGGAATTGCCATGACGCCGAGGCCCGTCAACAGCCCGCCGACGCCGCCGATTGCCGCACCGACGCCCGCGCCGGTCCCTGCACCCTCAGCGGCATTGCTGTCATGCGCGGTCCCATAACGCGCGGAAGCATTATTGGAAACGATGCTGATATCGTCCGAAGGCACGCCGCGATCTTCGAGAGCGCTGACTGCTTCGCGTGCGTCGGCATAATCATCAAAAAGTCCGGTAACGGTTTTCATCGGGGATCTCCTTGCGTGCATTAGTTGGCAACGATGTTGCCCTGGTAATCGAGCGCAACCGCAACAGACTTTCCGTCCTTCATCGCGGTGGCGCGCCAGACGCCGGTCTCGTCGAGCTTTAGCCCAGTAATCTCGGTGTAGCCGGCCTCGGTGATGCGGTCCTTGGCTTGCGCTTCTGTAAAGCTGTTGGAGCCGGCAACCGGTGCAGTGGGATTGGTCGTGTCGGGGGTCGCGACGGCCGGTGTGTCGCCCTCCGTGGTCGCAGGAGGAGTTGCAGTCTGCGCCAGCGCGCCGAAGGTTGTTGCGCCGAGGAATACCCCGGCGAGCAGCAGATTTTTCATGATTTGGTTCCTTATTCACAGCCAGTAAAGCTGCCTAACAAACTCAATAAGGCCGGCTTTGGTTCCTGATTTCATTGAGGATTGTCGGGGCGCTGCCAGTGAGGCTTGCTGTCACGGACAGCGCGGAGTCGGAAACATGCTGGCCACTTGATAGGCCGGCGCCCGAGTTCTCCTATCGGAAGCCCGCTGGTCTTTTTCGCTTCGAGACGGAACTACCCCTTCGTGCGTGAGTTTACCAAAGGCCCAGCGGCGGCAAAACATACTACAGCCAGAGAGGGTATGATGGCGAAGTCCCCTAGCAAGACTATCGGCGGGTCAGAGGAACTACGAGAGCATTTTGCCGAGCTCGAAGAGGAAAGCCCCGCGGAAGATCCCCCATCCGTCGCTACGCTTTCTGCGGAAGAGCAGATCGCAGATTTGCGCCGGCAGGTCATTGACCTGCAGGAGCGACTGGCGGCCATACGGGAACAGACCGAGGGGGTGTATCTCCCTCCGCCACGAACCGATGTTCACCCTTGGCTAAGGATCGTCATAACGGCGGCGACCACGTTTGCTCTCGCCCGTTTGTTGCAGCATCTCCGGTTGGGCACGGCGGGAGCAGCGATCGTACCCATGCTGACGAATCGACTCGAGGGCAGATTCAGATAACGCCTCGCACGCTGGATGCGGAGTCAAGTCAGCCAGCGGTTGCGGAACGTCAGAGTGGCAACGGAGATAGGCTTCCCGAACTCACTTCGCACAGAAACGGAAATCTCAGTCCCGTCTCCCTGTCACCATTGCTGAGATCGAAATAGTAGCGCGTCATCCGAAGGTCGAGCCTCTGTTTTAGCAAAGAAGTCCGAGGTGCCGACATTGTTCCTTGAAGCGCGCTTGGTGTTGAGCGCCCCAGAACGCGTTGCCAACCGAGTTCGCGCAACGAGGAGCGGCTCCTACCGCGCACTCCCTCGCCGAAGCTCTACTTTCTTCGCCCGGCGGCAGGCGAGGGCGCGAGGCATGCTCGCGGAAGCGCGGACCGCGGCAGAAAGCGGGAGCAGGCCCGAAACCGTGCGGGAAACTGTCGGCAGCGCGTTTTGTATCTACGTGATCGCCTTGCGGGGAATGGAAAGGCGGATCGCCAACCCGCTCTGCGTCCATGTGCGCTCGATATGAGCGTTGAGGCCGTGCGACATTCTCTCTTCCAGAACCTTTCCAAAACCGGAAAATGCCGTTTCAGCCGGATCACTCGTCAGTGGCCCATTCGCCTCAAGCCAAACCAGCTCGATGGCGTCCGGTGAGAGGGCCGTCGTAATGTCGATGGTTCCGCCCTCGATCGAAAGTGCTCCGTATTTCGTGGCGTTCGTTGCGAACTCATGAAACAGCAGCGCCAAATCGGTGATCTTCTCACGACGTATCCCGACATCTTCTCCAGCGATCCTCCACAACCTGGTGTCGTGTCGGCTGTAGGGCGCCAGGATACGGAAAAGGAGTTGAAACAGTGTCGTATCCTGATCCTCAGCGGATTGAACCAGGCCTGGCAACGTTATTTCGTGCGCGCGCGAGAGCGCCATCAGCCGATCCTTCATGTCGGCGGCGAGTTCCCCGGGCGTTGCCGCACTTCGAGCTGCAAGTGTGATAAGGCTACCGGTGACGGCAAACAGGTTTTTTACCCGGTGATGCATTTCGCGAAGGAGCAATTCGCGATGTTCAGCGACACGCCTTCGCTCAGAGATGTCCCGGGCAATCTTGGAAGCGCCGATAATTTCGCCGCGGCGGTTCCTTATCGGAGAGATGGTCAAGGAGATGTCGATCAACGTTCCGTCTTTGCGGCGCCTCACCGTTTCAAAGTGATCGACGCGTTCCCCCGCTTGAATGCGCGCCAAGATGGCTGGCTCCTCCTGCAGACGATCCGCTGGAATGACGATTGTAATGGGCTGGCCGATTGCTTCCTCGGGTGTGTAGCCGAAAATTCTCTCGGCGCCCCGGTTCCACGTCGTGATCACTCCGGCCAAGCTCTTGCTGACGATGGCATCATCGGAAGATTCGACGATGGCTGCGAGGAAGGCCGCTGCGTCATCGGCGGTCTGGGCATCAACCTTTGACGCACGATCATCCAGCGGCATAAACTTCACCTCGAATTTGTCAGAGAAACGCGATAGCCAAACCCACTACCTCAACATAAACCATTGTTGTTCCGATCAAAATAGCTCGTTGATCGCGGGCTGCGTTTAAACTCCGACGTGGATCCCTGGGGCATTGCGGGTCGACGCGAAGCAGGCCGGCGGCGGCGGCCGCAGTCATCGGAGCTCAAACGATCCTACCGGATCATACGGGGGCTGACGTTCGATAGCATTGCCAGAACATCGTCCTCCAGCCGCTGACAAAGATCCTCATATTCCGCGAGAAGTTCTGAGCTGGAGAACGCTTTTCCGCGCAACTCATCCCGCTTGATTGCGGCGATGCCATACGCCTCTAGCAAATCGGTCATCGCCAGAAAGTTCGCGCAGGATATCTGTCCGCGATGCTGTGGGAAACGCATCATGATGCGGGCCCTGCCGGCCTTCTGGAAATCCATAGTTGCTCTCTCAAGCACTGTTCGAAAGAAGTCTCGCTCACCAGCGGCAAGGTGGCAAGCCATTCGGCAGGGGGCAAGGCATCCCTAACCTCAAGTCCTTAGGACCGATTTCCGCGTGGCGGCGGCGACGATGTAGAGCCGCTGGCTTGCACCCCGATCGACCACCGCGCTGGTCGCCATCTCCATGGTGCCTTATCCCCCAGTTTGGGTGTGGGGGGCGGCGACGGGTTTGGATTCGGGAGAACCTCGAAACCTGAGGAAGATCGAGAGGATGACGAGAACGGCGGTCGACAGAAACTCACTTTGCCAGTTCTGCAAGGACTCGAACCAGAACTGAGAGCTGACGAGGTGCTCGGTCACTGAAACAGAGGGATCCCCATGTAGTAAGGCTTCCGCGTTCTCCGCCTGGCTGCTGTAATAGAGATGAAGGACGAAGGTCACTAGGAAGAGCAGTCCCAGAGCAAGACCCAATGAGTAGGAATAGAGCCAGCGCGCGAAACGACCGAGGCGTATCCGGGCTGGCGCTTCGCGGTCATCCCGTTTCATTTTTGGGTCTTCTTCCTGCTCCGCCGGCTTGTCGGGATCCTTTGACTCGGCCGAGCCACGCTGAAACAGGAATGCTGTCAGCATCACGTAAGCCGACATCTGTAGGAACTCGGATTCCCAGTTCTCAAAAAGGGCTGACAGAAAGTGCCCGGTTTTTGCGTAGGCGACCAACCCAAGCTGGCTTGCGCCGTGATCCGCTAGCTGTTGTTCGTTGGTATACCATCCGGTCAACAGCATCCCCGCGATCGTGACGAGCGACAGAGCGATCAAGACAATGGAGAGCCCGTTATCCCTTAAGACGCGCATTGTTCAGTCCTCAATTGCACGTGATGTGATAGCGCATCAACGCATCAGCGCATAACGACGCAGCAGTGAGGCGGTTCCCCTGCGGCTACCTGCTGGCGCAATCATCGGAGCGATCCATTGCCGGAAGGTTCCGGGCAAGAACACTAACCTTGTGTTGGGATTGGCATCGTGTTTGGCGCCGAGGAGGGCCATCGCCTCGCAGGTGCGTCGCGAAGAATTGATTTCGGCTGGGACATTGTTCCTCGCCCGGCACCTTCTCTCCTCCCGTCGGGGTGCCACTCTCTGAAGAGCATCGAGTGTCGTTGCCGCCAAAGCGGACTTTTCGAAGAGGTCGTACAATCCATCATCTTTGACAGAACGCAATTGTTCGCGATGACGGGGCAGCGCCATTGCCAAGCGCGCCCGTCCAAGATCAACTAAACCCCTCATCCCAAAGCATGCTTTCCGTGCGAACGCCTTCAAGCGGATGGACGGCTCTTTCAAGATAAAGGCGCTGCCCTGCAAGGATCGCATCCTGCAGGGGGTCAGCGCCTCGCCCGGGCCCGTGGGTCCGCGCATTCACGTCGACTTCAACCGAGTCGGCTTGGGATAGTGCTGGTGCACGACGGCCTTCATCCGCGAGGCTGCTCCAAGTTCTGTCAGCGGACCTTTGAGCCGCGTCCAAGCGCTGCCGATTGCTCGAGGGAGATGCGGTGATGGAGCGGGTCGGCATGGCGATGCGCCAGGCACCACTGCCCGCGCTCCCGCCGGTAAACAAGTGTCACTCGCAACGCCCAATCCTGAGCGGGCAGCCCGCCGACTTCGACATGAGCATGCTCGATCACGGCCAGTACGATCATGTCGGTGCCAGAATAGGTCTGAACGACGTCCTGCTTCAGCGTTCCATTGCGGAAAAAGCGGCTGATTTCCGCCCAAGTTTCTCCGGTAATGTCGGGCTCCCGCGACGGCCTGCCGCCGAAGGGCGACATCAGTGTAAAGTCCTCCGTAAGCGGGACGAGCCGCCGGTAGGTCGTCACGTCGCCACGCATTAGTGCGGCGTTGGCCTCTTGCGATATGCACACGAGGCGGGACGTTTCCGTAGTTGTTTGGCTGTCGATGATTCCCGTGTTCGGCGCGTGATCGATCGCAGCTTTGGCCAAAACCGGCTCTGGTGAATTTGACATGAGGAGTTCCTTTCCGAGGCCGAGCGAAGGGCTGAGGGCACTCCAGAAATGTCAGGTTGTTGTTGCTGAAGCTAATGATATGATTTCAGCAATATGCTGAACCAAATTGAGCTCTCGCGCGCCGACCTCAATCTCCTCGTGCTTTTCGAAGTGGTCTACGAGGAGCGTCATGTCGGCCGAGCCGCCGAGCGGTTGAATGTTTCGCCGTCTGCAGTCAGCCATGGGCTCGCACGACTGCGGCGGATGCTGAACGATCCGCTTTTCCTGCGAACGCCGAAAGGCGTGGTAGCGACGGCCCGCGCGCAAGAGCTGGCACAACCGATCGCGGAGATCCTTGCTCGCGCGCGAAACGTCATCGCGATGGCCGAGCCATTCGAAGCAGCGACGTCGAGGCGGCGCTTCATCATCGGGGCTCCGGACGGCGTCTCGGCTGTGTTCCTGCCTCCTCTCCTTGCCGGTTTGAAAAAGACGGCGCCGCTGGTCGATGTCAGCATAAGGCAGTTGTTGCCGGAGCAGCGGGAAAGCTTGCCCACACAGGCGTGGCGTAATGCGTTCCTAGACCTTGAGGATCGAGTGATGGACATCGCGGTCGTTCCCGTCGACGAGATTCCCGCTCGCTTCCATACGGTGCCTCTCTACGACGAAGATTTCGTCATCGCCATGCACGCAAACCACCCTTTCGCAAAGAATGCGACACTCGATCGCTATGTGGAAATGCGGCATCTGATGGTTTCGTTGACCGGGGATCCACACGGTTT
Organism: Ensifer adhaerens; assembly: GCF_002007205.1. Taxonomy (GTDB): domain Bacteria; phylum Pseudomonadota; class Alphaproteobacteria; order Rhizobiales; family Rhizobiaceae; genus Ensifer; species Ensifer adhaerens_D. The sequence goes on along the minus strand of NZ_LAZS01000012.1, from coordinate 952,300 downwards.
CGTCGATAGGGCGCTTGAGCAGCAGGGGCAGACGAGACGGACGGCCATAACGGTCCCGAACTTCATGTTCGCGCTCGCGATAGCTTCCGAAAGCGACCTGCTCGTCGCCATCCCTCAGCGCTTTGCCGCAATCTACGCTCAGCGCTTCAGCCTCGTGACCGTCGAAGCCCCCTTACCATTGCCGCGGTTCAAGCTGAATGCTGTTACTCCTCGGGTCGCGACGATGGATGCCGGCTTGAATTGGCTGTTGGGCATGCTCGTATCCGCCGCCAACGAGGTTGCCCATCCGCTTTGAACCACGCAGTTGGCCCTCTTCGTTCAGATTGCCCACGTAGTAACGATGTCGACAGAGGCAACAGGCTTTTGCGAGGAAGTCACCAAACGTTCCTGCTTAGCGCGGGCTAATCACAGGCTAGAGTTTTTCGTTTGGTCCTGTGGATGTTCTGGCCTCGTTCGAGGTCTATCGTTGATCACTGAAAAGCCTTCGCTGGTCGCCGTTCCTCCAAGACGGGCGCACCTCCTCCGGGTCAGGGTAGTGAAAACCCGCCATACGTGTTTCAGTCACGCTTCCGTTGCAATCTGGACGTCGTGCCGCAATGCTAAAACGCATCACTTGCGACCTGAGCTGTTCAACTGCGCCGATGCAAACAAAACGAGCAAAGAGGCCCTCGAGGCGGCTGTGAAGGGCCACTCTGCTTCGACGAAGGGTCTCCAGGCGATCGCCACTGAGGCTACTGAATATTCGAAGACGTCGTTTGAAGAGAGCATCGCGCTCGTTCAAAAACTATCGGGCGTTCGCAGCGCCGAGGCTGCGTTCGAGCTCCAAACCAACTACGTGAAGGCGAGCTTTGAGGGCTTCTTCGCCGAAGCGACGACGATCGGCGAAATGTATGCTGATCTCGCTAAGTATGCCGACGGGCCTTACGAAGCGCCGATGCCAAGGCGTCCGCTTCTGTCACGGCCGCGACTGCGGCCTGATCGCTGAGTAGAGAGCAAGTTTAGCGAGTGGGGTGGTTGCGGGAGTTTCGACCGCCCCTTTTGTTTTCACGTCATGAAATGGTTCCGCAACGTCAACGCGGGAGAGGTCGACTGTCGCCCGCCGTGACCATGAGATCACGCATAAAAGCCGTCGGACTGCCCGGCTTTGTCGTCGGTCGGCGCAGTTGCTTGCTGATTATCGCACGAGGCACAAAGTGCCAAAATGAAGAATTTGCTCACGAAGTGATGGCTCGACAACACGCCGAGCAGCTTCCCGGTACCCAAACCAGACACGCTTGCGCTCGTCTTTCTCGGGGAAGTCTCGCAAAAGGCGGGTGACCTCGAGCGTGTTGCAGGGGATCGTGAAGCCACCATCCATTCGCTTCCTGTAAAAATAGTGCCCGAGCGGTCGCCTTTGACACGAACCCCTGACGCCGGCCTCCTCGAAAGCTTCACGCGCTGCGACTTCGGACGCGCGCTTTCCTTTCATGGGCCAGCCCTTTGGAACAACCCATCGCCCGGTATCGCGGCTGGTGATGAGAAGGATCTCCAAGGAACCGTCCATGCGGACACGGTAGCACAGTGCCGCATGCTGCAGACGTGGCGGTCGGCGAAGCATCAGCGCCGAGTTAGAAGCGAAGCGATTTGAGCAGGTGCACGGTCGCGTTGTCCCAATTGGTCGACGATAACTTCGAACTTGGCTCTACGGTTCCGTCACCACCGTCGCTTGTCTCAAGCTGCCCTGTTTCTGCCAAGCTGGTCCATCTGAAGTCGTATCGCTGCGGATACTTTCGCGACCCGTCCGACAGTGGCTTGCGGCCTGTTGGGTGCTTGTTCGAACGACGGCGGAAGACACTGACATGTGTCCGCTCATTCTATGCAGCAAGGTATCGCCTGCCATTTCGAATGACGCGCGTTGAGCAAAGTCGAATTCCCATCCACCACCAGCCATAGCTCGTCGCCCAGGGGGCGAACCGTGAGGGGGCTTCGTTTCTGCTTGCCCTTCGCCGCCGACAGCATGTGGCGGTGCGCATTGATGATGCCGCGTTCGCGCGCACGCGCGTTGACCAGTTGATAAAGCGGAATCATGACGTGTGGTTCGTCAAGGTTGAAGTAGAGCGCAGGGTCATCCGGAAGCCGCGAGAGCAACGCAGCAATTTCCCGGGTTAATTCAATCTGCGCGATTGCGCCCTCAGGTCCAAGAGTGAGGTACCTCGGCGACATTTCTTCAGCTTTCATGCAGTGCCTCGCGAAGATTTCTGATGCCTGGCTCGAGCGACAAGAACTCTCGTGCTGAAAAGAAAGGCCCCGCCGGTAGTCGGGGCGAGTATCGCCCCCATGGCTCACTGGGCGCGGGGAGGATTGCAGTCCAACAGAAACTGCTCATGTACGCTAAGTGCATAGCTCAGCGGAGAGAAGGTCTGTTTTTCTGATTCCGGTACGCCCATGCATAAAAATTCGGCCGCAAGCGTTGCAGCATGTACGCGCGGCCGGCGCCTGACCGCTGTAAACTGGTCACTGGACAATCACGGCCCATCGGCCGCTGAGGGAGATCGCTACTTGTTAAGTCGCACTCCGGGCCCGCCGCTACCTGTGTAGTCGCCGTCAAGGAAGGTTATGCCGGCGTTTTCGAAGACGGAACGAATGTCAGCGACCGTGCGCGGTTTGAGGTCTTCACCGCGCTCGAAACGCACGATCGTATTGGTGGAGACCGTCGCCGCTTCTGCCAGCTCCTTGACGCTCATTTGAAGAGCAATTCGAGCCATTCTGCATTGCACCGGCAACAATATCGCCTCTCCGTATCGATTTCGCCTTTACGTGGCGAATTTGGCAGCCTATTTACAACCTCGGAGCGTAGTGTGGCTCCAGGTGATTCTATCCGGACTATAGCGACCTAATGGTGCGCGCGCGAGCGTGCGGCCGATCGCGTGTTGTGTGCTTGTTTCGCAACGTAAGGGCTCGCTGAAGCACCGGAACAACTCTGTTGTCGGTAGGTGTGGAGCACGGCATGGAACTACGCCAGCTTTCCTATTTCGTAGCGGTGGCCGAAGAGCTCCACTTCAATCGTGCCGCGGCGCGGATGTGCATCGCCCAGCCGGCGTTGAGTGCGCATATCCAGGCGCTGGAGAAGGAGCTGGGCGTCCGGTTGCTCGAACGATCGACGCGCAGAGTCTCACTGACGGGGGCAGGAGAAGTCTTCTACGATCGGGCGGTGCGGATCATCGGCGATGTCGGTCTGTCGGCGGAAGTGGCGCGCTCGGCCGCCGGCAAGGCGGCGCGCATGATCAAGATCGGGACCGTCTATCCTGCGACCATTGGCGTGTTGCCGGCATTTCTTGCTCGCATCGGTCGGAAGTTTCCGGAGGTCGCGCTGCATGTCACGAGTGGCTCGACCTCAGACATCATCCGCGGACTGGAAAATGGCCAGATCAATCTCGGCTTCATCCGTCCGGTCGAAAACATTGGCTCGTTGCGCTTTTTCTCAATTGCGCATGAGCGCTATCTGCTCGCCGTCGAAAGAACCAGCTCGCTGGCCCTTCGAAGCGAGATCGATATCGATGATCTTCGCTCAGAGAAGATCATCGTCTTTTCCCGCCAGAACCTTTCCTATTCGGAGCGGTACTTCTCGGAAATGTTCGAGACCCATGGTCTCACCGGTAACATCGCCTCAGCTGTGATGATACCTTCTCGCTGGTATCGCTCGTCTCCGCTGGCCTTGGCATCGGCTTTGCGCCGGAATGAACGAAGGATCTTCCGAACCGCAACTTCGAACTTCGGCCGGTGCGCGGCGTCGATTTGAAGATCGGCCTTGGGGTTGCCTGGAATAAGGACGACCCGACGGCGGCGAGGGATGATGTTATCGATATCGCCCGGTCGTTGTCGCGGCCAGGAAGGTGAGGGAGCCCGGTCCTGTCCGAGAATTCGGACACCCGCAAAATGATTGAGCCTCCGCAGGGGGCGGAGGCTCAATCGAGGCGCGCTTCTCTTGAAATTGCGGAACTGCGCGGCAATAGAACCAGCACGAATCTCTTCTCTTACGTGTGCTTTTCGGTTGCGCAATTACAAGTGTATTGTCGCAAGTGCGACGACTGAAAGCAATGAATTTTTAGGGGATTTGACTAATCAATTCGAGTTAGGCAGCGGTCAGACGCATCGCGATTATTTGTCCGATTTGGTCGCGGCGAGCCAACCGCACCCAGCCTTTGATCACGAGACGGGCCGCAACATGCTTCGCACCTTTTGCGAGACTTCGTCGAGTGTCGCCATCGCCCGGTTCACCTGGGAGAACTTGGATCTCTCTTACTCGGAGCGCTACTTCTCCGAGATGTTCGAGACCCATGGCCTGACCGGCAACATCGCCTATAGCTGCGACGACACCTTCTCCTTGGTGTCGCTGGTTTCGGCAGGCCTTGGCATCGGCTTTGCGCCGGAATGGACGAAGGATCTGTCGAATCGCAACTTCGATCTTCGACCGGTGCGCGGCGTCGATCTCAAGATCGCGCTTGGGGTCGCCTGGAAGAAGGATGACCCAACGGCATCGCGCGACGACATCATCGACATTGCCCGGTCGCTTGCGCGGCCGGGCAGGTGAGGGGAGGGGGAGGCTTGATCGCGACTGGTGGCACCCCTCAAGCGAGCGGTGCGGCTTGCCGGGGGTAGTCGGTCCCGGTTCCCGGCCGCCGGCCGGCGCTATGCTGAACCTCCTGCGGCGACCCTTTTAACCGGTCAAGTCGCGCGCGAACGGGCTCTGGCCGCATGTGGCGGCCATCGCCTGGTACGCTCATTTATGTAAGAGGCGAGGACCCAACCGAGCGGTCAGGTCACGCACGCTATTGTGGTAGTCGGAAATGGTCGTCGATGAGACGGCGATGGCGCGTGTCCTTGTGCCAGCCGATTGCCTTTCGGTAGCTGCCGAACAGCTGCCTTTCATGCACGCCTTCAACGGTCAGGCCGTGGACAGCGTCAGCATCCGGTTCAACATACAGCGCATCGACGGGGCAGTAGAGTTCGCACATGAAGCATGTCTGACACGCATCCTGGCGCTTGATGAGCGGCGGTCCTTCCGGCTGTGCTTGGAACACGTTGGTGGGGCAGACCTGTACGCAAAGGTTGCAGTCGGTGCATGTGTCGGTGTCTAGAACTTCAATCATCATTCTGCTGCTTCCTTGTATGCGCCGGGATCGACCGCTTCCTGCCGGACGGCGATGTGGTCGAGGCCGCTCAGGATGAGCCTGTGGTGTTGGTCGGGGTTCTGTGTCGGATAATCCTCCCGTCTGTGCATACCGCGCGTTTCGGTACGAGAAAGTGCGGCGCGATACATGAAACGCGCCGTTGCCAACATGGCCTGCGCCTGCCGCAGGTTGAGGGAATGATCCTCGTTGAGAGCGGTTGCCCGTCCGACGTTTTCCCAAAGCGCGTCCAGCCGCTTCAGAGACGCCAAAAGGGCCGAATGCGTGCGGAAGTAATTGATGTCGAGGGGGAACACCTCGTCCTGAACAGCTTTGATGATCTCTGCCGGGTCGATGCCCTTCGTATCAGGGAGCGCGATGCATGCCGGGCCGAAATCGGTAGCGCTTACCCGCTGCAACGAATAGGCCGCGGCAGCCGCGCCAGCGAAGGCACCGGTCGCGATCGCCCAGGCCGCGTTGTGGCTGCCACCGCCGGTGAACCCGCCGCAGATCGGCTCGCGGGTGGCGTTGTCGCCAGCGGCGTAAAGCCCCGGAACAGTCGTTGAACAGTCGAGGCCAGTCAGCCTCAATCCACCTGTACCACGGACCGTACCTTCAAGCCTCAGCTTGACTTCGAAGAAATCGGTAAAGGGATCTATGTCGCGCCTATCGAACGGAACGAAGAAGTTCGGTTGCGCGCGCCTGAGGATCGCCTTGACCTCGTCAGTCCCGGCAAGGTCCAGCCGCGCAAACACCGGCTCCGAAAGCAAGGTGCGGGCGATAATCGAGCGCCCACGGGCCGAACCCGCTCCCTCGATTAGGCTGTGGTCCTTCCGATAGAACTGAGCGAAGCGGTAAAGCGCGGTCTTGGTGACCGAGGCGAAGGCGGGCGAAATCGCGTAGGCCGACGAAAATTCCATACCCGAGAGTTCGGCGCCGACCTCCGCGCCCATCAGATAGCCGTCTCCGGTCAAGACGTCGCAGCCGAGCGCCTTGCTCATGAAGGCGCAGCCGCCGGCGGCGAGCACGACTGCACCGGCTTTCACCAGCCAATGCCCGCCCGCCTGGCGGCGCAGGCCGCCTGCGCCGACGACGCGCCCTTCCAAGGTCAGCAGTTGCGTCGCCGGATGATGATCGAGGATGGTGATCCCGGCATTTTTCACCCGACGCCGCATCAGCCGCATGTATTCCGGGCCCTGTACCGAGATACGCTGCTCTTCGCCGTTGTCGTTGCGGGGGAAGGGGTAGCCCCAGTCCGCCAACCGATTGACACTCTCGAAGGTCTTGTCGAGCACGGGGACCATCCAGGAGCGCTCGGACAGATAACCGCCCATGGCCTCGCGGCTTGCCATGGCCACCTCCCGTTCCGCCGGATCCGGCGGCACATACCAGATCTGGGTGCCGGCCGAGGCGGTGGCGCCGGAGCTGCCGCAATACCCTTTGTCGACCAGCACGACTTTCGCGCCGATGGATGCGGCTTCAAGGGCGGCCCAGCATCCTGCCGGACCACCTCCAATGACGAGCACGTCGCACGCGATTTCGACGGCAGCGACGGTTGTCTCATCTAACCCTTGCAATGGCACGTTCATGACAGGCAACCTTTTCGACGAAGAAATCTCATTGCGATTTAAATCTATGCAATGCATAGAGTTTTCGAGTTGTTTTCTCCCGGAGCCCATCCATGCTTCTCGCCAGCCTCGCCATGTATGTCAGCCCGCCGCCGGTCGAGGAGGCGACGCGGCTGTTTTGGGAAGCACTGGGGGAACGGTTGCGTGAATACGGGGTTGATGCGCCCCGGGCGCTCGACGAAACCGTCGCCTACAACGAGGCGTGGTTCCGTCCGGACCTGCTGTTCGGCCAGACCTGCGGATATCCCTATGTCCAGCACCTGCGCGGGAAGGTGCAACTGGTGGCGACGCCCGTTTACGGCTTGCCTGGCTGCGACGGCCCGCTCAAATGCAGCTTCATCATCGTCAATGCCCGGTCGTCGGCCGGCTCGCTCGGCGATCTGCGCGGCATGCGCGCGGCGATCAACGAGCCGGGCAGCAATTCCGGCTACAACCTGTTTCGGGCCGCGGTGGCGCCGCATGCGATCGGCGGCCGCTTCTTCTCGTCGGTCATCGAGACCGGCGGGCACCGGGCAAGCATCGATGCCGTAGCGAGCGGCGCGGCCGACGTCGCGGCAATCGACTGCGTTACGTTCGGCAACACGCTGCGCTTCGATCCCGACCGCGTGGCCGGGGTCCGTGTTCTCGCGGAGACGACGAAGGGACCCGGACTGCCCTTCATCACATCCGCCTCGACCTCGGCCAAAGACCTCATGATCCTGCGGCGCGCACTGGCCGAGACGATCGCCGATCCTGAATTCGGCGGTGTCTGCGACACGCTCTCGCTCAGAGGCATCAGCCTCCTCGGCGATTCCGACTACGAGACGTTGGCCGAGCTTGATCGAGACGCTGCACGCCATGGCTACCCTGCTATCGCCTGAGGGATGACGGCCGGCCTTGCGGCCAGCGGAAAGTGACAGGCGACAGCGCGTCCGTCTTCGTCGGTCCGAAGGGCAGGGGCTTCCGTGGCGCATTTCGGCTGCACCAGGGGACAGCGGCTGTGGAACCGGCATCCGGCCGGTGGATGGGCGGGGCTCGGCAATTCTCCGGAAAGCACGATTCGTTCGTGTCGGCGGCTGGGATCGAGCGTCAGATTGGCCGAAAGAAGCGCTTGGGTATAGGGATGCGCGGGGCCGCGAAACAAAGCGGCGGTCGGCCCGCTCTCGACGATCCGTCCGAGATACATGACGGCGACCCGATCCGCGACCCGCCCGATGACGTTGAGATTGTGGGAGATCAGCAGATAGCTGAGGCCCAGGTGATCCTTGAGCGCTCGCAGAAGGTTCAAAAGATCGCCTTGCACCGAGATGTCGAGGCCGGCGGTCGGTTCGTCGGCGACGATGATGGACGGTTCGGCCGCAAGCACGCGGATCAGAGCCACCCGCCGCGCCTGCCCGCCACTGAGTTGATGGGGATAGCGAGAGAGAAGCTGCTCGCCAAGCCCAATGCTCTCGGCCAGGGCCACGATCCGCCCCCAGTTCTCGGCCGTGAAGGCGTTGCGGATCTTCAGGGGCTCGCTGAGCAAGGCTCGGACCGTCAGTCGAGGCGAAAGGGATGCGACGGGATCCTGAAACAGGAGCTGGATCCGACGCTGCAGGATGAGGCGGCGTTGCCTGGAAGCATCCTTCAGTGTCTCGCCCTCCACGGCGAGCGTACCTTCGGCAAGCGGCTGCAGCCCGACGATGGCGCGGGCGATCGAGGACTTGCCGCAACCGCTTTCACCGATGAGCCCAAGGGTTTCGCCTCGCCGCAGTTCGAGCGAGATGTTGTCGACGGCGGTGAGCCGATCGTAGCGCACCACCGCGTTGTCGAGGGTTAGGACGGGGTGGGCCATTACGCAGCCTCCTGCCAGCAGGAATAGGTTCGCCCCTCTCCCGTCTGCCGCCGAGGCGGCCTTTCACTGCAGCGGTCGTGTCGGGCAGGACAACGGCTGGCAAAAATGCAGCCCTGGGGACGGAAAGCAGGATCGGGCACGGTGCCGGGAATTGTTGCCAGATCCTGCGAGAGATCGAAGGCCGCATAGGGATCGATCTCGCAGGCGAGCAGGGCACGGGTGTAAGGATGGCGCGGGCGGCTGAAGACGACATGCACGGGCCCGTGTTCCACAACCGTGCCCGCATACATGACGATCACGCTGTCGCAGAGTTCGGCGATCAGGCCCATGCTGTGGCTGACCACCAGCATCGAGGCGGATGTGCGCTGTCGCAGCCGGTCCAGCACCTCGACCACTTGCGCTTCGATCGTCGCATCGAGCGCGGTCGTCGGCTCGTCGGCAATCAACAGCTTCGGTTCGACCAGGAGTGCCATGGCGATCACCACGCGCTGGCGCATGCCGCCCGAGAACTCGTGCGGGTAGCGGTGCATGCGCGCTGCCACATCCGGCACGCCGACATCGGCAAGCATTGTTTCCGCACGGGCCCAGAGGCTGCGGCGGCTTTGGCGGGGGAAGCGCCGGCGCTGGATATCGACGAGCTGTGTTCCGATGGTGAACATCGGATTGAGCGCGGTCATCGGATCCTGGAAGATCATCGCGATGTCGGTGCCGCGGAGCGCCGTGGCCTCGTCCATGCCGAGGCTCGTTTCGCGTCCATCGAAGGCGGCTCGACGCGTGGAAACCTCCGCGTTGTCTCCAAGCAGCCCGAGCAGGGCGAATGCGACCGTCGATTTGCCGCTGCCGCTTTCGCCGACGAGGCCGACGGACTGCCCGCGGCCGATGGTGATATCGACGCCGTCGAGGATGTGCGCCGTGCTGTCATGGCCGCGGTAAGACACGTGCAGGTCTTCGATTGCGAGAAGGGCCTGGGTCAAAGCGCTTTCCTCAGCTTCGGGTCGAGCGTGTCGCGCAAGGCCTCGCCGAGAAGCGCGAAGCCAAGGGTCGCAAGCACAAGCGCCAGCCCGGAAAAGGTCGCGAGCCACACCGACTGGTCGAGATAGGTATAGCCGTCATTCAAGAGGTTGCCCCAGCTTGCAAGCGGCGGGCGCACGCCAAGCCCGAGAAAACTTAGGCCCGCCTCGATGGTGATGACGACAGGGATATCCATGCAGGCCAGCACGAAGATCGGACCGATGATGTTCGGTGTTACGTGATGCAGCACGACCCGCCAGGTCTCTGCCCCGAGCACTTTTTCGGCCTCGATGAAGGGACTGTTGCGAATGGCGATCGTCTGGGCGCGGGCAACCCGGCCGAAATGGGGAATGAAAACGATGCTGACAAGCAGCACGACATTGCCGAGGCCAGGGCCGAACACGGCCACCAATGCCAAGGCCAGGATAATGCTGGGAAACGAAGTCACGATGTCGAAGACGCCGACCACGGCGAGATCGATTGCACGCGGCGAAAGGGCGGCCGCAATGCCGAGAGCGACGCCGGTGCTCAGGGAAATGGCAATGACCGAGAGCGAAATGCCGAGCGCCACCCGTGCGCCATAAATCAGACGGCTGAGGATGTCGCGACCGAGATGGTCCGTTCCAAGCAAGTGCTGCCACGACGGCTCCATCAGCCGGTTCGCCGGCGCAATTGCGTTCGGGGCATAGGGCGCAATCAACGGTGCGGCGATCGCAACCAGACAGAGAAGCGTCACCGCAAGCATTGCAAACGTGCCGCCCGGGCGACGGGAAAGAGCGATGAAGGCCTGCATCTCAGTGTCCCCGACCAGAGGTAAGGCGGGCGCGTTCGCGTGGATCGATCAGGCTCTGGGAGAGGTCGGCGACCAGATTGGTCAGCACATAGAGCATGACGATGACGAAGACGCCGCCCTGGACGACCGGATAGTTGCGGGTGCGAATGGCGTCGTAGATCAGCGAGCCGAGGCCCGGGCGGTTGAAGATCACCTCGGCAAACACCGCGCCGCCGAGGAGTTCGCCGAAACCCATGCCTAGCACCGCCAGGGTCGGCAGGATCGCCGGCTTGAGTGCATATTTCATCAGGATCTTGGTTTCGCTGACACCATAGGCACGCAACGTACGAACGTGGTTTTCCCCGAGGATCTCGAGCAGCGACGAGCGCAGGAGCCGGGCGATGTAACCGACCCATCCGGCCGCGAGCGCTGCCGTCGGCAATACGAGATGCCAAAGCTGGTCGCCGAGGTCGCCGCTTTCGCCGGCGCCCAGCACTGGAAACCAGCGCAGGTGCACGGAAAACACCATCAGCAGGAAGACCGATACGACGAAACTCGGCGTCGAAATGAAGCCGACACTCAGGAACGCGACCATTCGATCTGTCTTGCCGCCCGGCCAGCGGGCGCTGAAGAGCGCCAACGGCACGCCGAGTGCTACGGCGCACAGCATTGCTGCGACCGCAACCGCAGCCGTGTTCGGCAGCGCATTCAGAACTAGGCTGAGGACCGGCCGCCCGTTGAAGACGTCCTCTCCGAGATCGCCGGAGGCGACCTTGCCGAAGAAGCTGAAAACCTGTTCGATCAGCGGCTTGTCGAGGCCGATGCGGGCATTGAGTGCCGCGACCGCTTCAGGCGTTGCGCGCGACCCGAGGATCACGGTTGCGGGATCCCCGGGGATCAGCCGCGTCAGGGCCATCAGGAGCACGACGGAACCGGCAACGGCAAGTGCCGCCGTCGCCAGCTTGAAGCCGAGGTGGATTTGCAGGGACGCGCTCCTCATCGTAGCGCATCCCCTTCTGTCGCAACGCAAGCAGCCACCGGATCAAGCCGTCGCTTGCGTAAAGGCGGTGTAAAGCCAGTTGTTGCCGTTCGGCAGGACGCCGGGTTTCAGCCACTTTCGCGAAGCGAACGCGTTGAGGTTGTGGGTGATCCAGATGAAGGCAGCCGATTCGTCGAGCAGCTTCTGCGCTTCGATGTAGATCTTCTCGCGCTCGGCCGGATCGACGGTCACGCCGCCTTTTTCGTGCAAGGCATCGAAATCGGCATTCTTCCAGCGTTGCCAGTTCCACTGGCCGACTTGCGCCGAGGTGAACCATTGTGTCTGGAAGCCCGGGTCGAACTTGCCGTTGAACTTGATGAGCGAAAGTTCGAGGTCCTTGCTGGCGTCGTTTTCGCCGAGTGCCCAGTAGGCGGCCGATTCCAACGCTTCGATCTCGACCTCGATACCCACTTCGGCAAGGTTTGCCTGGATGATCTGGGCGATCGCCTCATAGCGGGCATTGGCTTCGATGGTGAGCTTCGTCTTGAAGCCGTCGGCGTGACCCGCCTCAGCAAGCAGCGCCTGCGCCTTTTCGAGGTCACGGGCATGGACCGGCGCGTCCTTCCAGTGGCCGAGCAGGCTCGGAGCAAGCAGAGCGTCGGCGCGCGGATAAAGGCCGGAATAGGCGCCCTGCAGGATGGCATCGATATCGACGGCATAGCGGATGGCCTGACGCACGCGGATATCGTCGAACGGCGCCTTCTCGATGTTCGGGCCGAACCAGACATAGTCGATCGCCGGGATCTCGGTGATGCTCGCATCCGGCAGCGCCGCGAGCGACTTTCCGTTTTCGGGATCGATCGCGGTGAAGTCGATCTCGCCGGACTTGAAGGCGATTTCGGCGGTCTTCTGCTCACCGATCGGCTTGCCGACGATCTGATGGAAATGCGCCTTGATCGGTCCCTTGTAGTCCGGGTTGATCTCAAGCACGAACTGTTCACGCGGCGTCCATTCCTTGAGCACGTAGGGTCCGCTGCCGATGAGCTTCGTGGCGATATCCTTGCCGAGTGCTTCGAAAGCCTTCTTCGAGACGATGCGGCCGGAACCGTCGGCAAGCGCGATCGTATAGAGCGCCGGCGCCGGATTCTTGAGGATGATCCGTCCCTCGAGCGGAGCAGTCACCTCGACGCGATCGAGCGACGACCAGTCCTTCGCGTAGGTGACGGGCTTGCCTTCCGCATCCGGCTTGATGAAGCGTTCAAAGGAGAATTTCACGTCCTCTGCCGTCAGGTCCCCGTAGCCGCCGGTGAAGGCGAGGCCACTGCGCAGCTTGAAGCGGATTTCGGTATCACTCACCTGTTCCAGTTCTTCGGCCGCATCCAATTCCCATTCGGTCGAGCCGGGCTTGAAGGAGATCAGTCCCTGCTGCACCGACCAGATGACGTTAAGGTCGATCGGACCGGATCGATTGGCCGGATCGAGGTTCGAGAGATCCTTTTCGACGCGCACGGTGATCTTGGCGCGATCGGCGCCAGCAAAGGCCGGATGGACGCCGCCAAGCGCAACGATCGTCGCGAGGGAAGCGCCGCCGACAAGTACCTGCCGGCGCGTGGGGTTGAATGTCATGGCATGTCCTCCAGGATTGGCGCTCTCCAGGGCAGGGATAGCGCGTCAATTCGATGGACGCATTAGAGCCAATAATATATAAATTACATAGAATAAATATTTTACGTTTCGGCCTTCTGGCGTAACCAGTTTTCCGTTTTTCAGCGCCGTCTTGCAAAGACATGCGGCGCGGGTTCCGGTGTAGCCCAATTATATTCGGGGTTGAATTCTATTGCTTTTTTCGCTCTCCGGGTAACACGACATGTCCAATTCTCGGTCTTCAGAAGACCTTCCGTCGCAATCGTCCCTCTCCAGCATCACCCGTATTGAGTGGCAGACCGTCGTGCTCGCGCTTGTCATTTATGGCGGCTTTCTTGGGGTTACCTGGTTTTGGCAATCGCTCCCCCTTGCAGTTGGCATCGCGCTCGGCGGATGGCTGATTGCCTGGCATGGATCGCTGCAGCATGAGATCATCCATGGCCATCCAACCCGAAATCGGAGCATCAACGACGCCATCGGCTGGCCGCCGCTGTCGCTTTGGCTGCCCTATGCGATCTACCGCGAAGGCCACTTGACCCATCACCGCGACGAACATCTGACGGATCCCATAGAGGACCCGGAGTCATCCTATCTCACCCAGGCAGCCTGGGATCGGCTGGGCCGCGTCGGGCGGTCTCTGGCCAGGTGGAACAGCACCTTGTTCGGGCGGCTGACCCTGGGTCCGCTGGTGATGATCGTCAGCTTCTTGGCGCAGGAGGCAGCAGTCGTCCTTAAGGGGGACCGAGCCCGCAGGAACTTCTGGATCCGTCACGCGATCGGCGTAGCCGCCGTTCTGGTCTGGGTCATCGCCGTCTGCGGCATGCCTCTGTGGCTCTACCTCTTCGGCTTTGTCTATGTTGGCGCCGCCCTAACCCGGTTGCGCTCCTATGCGGAGCACCGTTACGCCGATCATCACGACGAGCGCACAGCGATCGTCGAAAACAGCACGCTCTTTGGTTTGTTGTTTCTCTACAACAACCTGCATGTCCTCCACCACCAGCGGCCGGGTGTTCCCTGGTACCGGATCCCGGCGCTTTACCAACGGCACAAGCAGACGCTTGTGTTGATCAACGGCGGGCTCGTCTATAACGGCTATCTCGACGTGGCGCGCCGCTACTTCTTCAGGCCGCATGACGACCTGCGTCATCCCCTTCACAGAAGCTCGTCGTCAATGATCACTAACGAGAACCTGTAGAGGAGAGGATCGCACGACAGATCTTGGGTCTGCACCGCCTCGCGGTGATTTTCGCTGAATGGCCGGAACCAAACCGCCAGCGAGGTTCGAGACTTCCGTGCTCGACATCGAGATCATTCCCGCTGGTCTTAGTTTTGGACGGATCTATGCGAGTGCCTTTCCCGACCCGCTAAGATATAGAAAGACGCCGAGCCGGTTCAGTGATCCCGTCGGCGTGACGCGGCAAAGGCGCTTTGGCGTCGTCTATCGTTGAGAATCGGCGGGCTTGAGAGGTGTTCTACGATCGGGCGGTCCGGATCATCGGCGATGTCGGATTGTCGGCCGAGGTGGCGCGGTCCGTTGCCGGCAAGGCGGCGCGCACGATCAAGATCGGAACCGTCTATCCGGCAACGACCGGCGTGCTGCTGGGGTTTCTCGCCCGCATTGGCCGGAAGTTCCCCGATGTCGCGCTGCACGTAACGAGCGGCTCGACCTCAGACATCATCCGCGGACTGGAAAATGGCCAGATCAGTCTCGGCTTCATCCGTCCGGTCGAAAACATCGGTTCCTTGCGCTTCTTCTCGATCGCCCATGAGCGCTATCTGCTGGCGGTTGAAAAGACGAGCCCGCTAGCACTTCGAAGTGAGTTCGCCATCGAGGATCTGAGGGAAGAGAAGATCATCGCCTTTTCCCGTCAGAACCTTTCCTACTCGGAGCGCTACTTCTCCGAGATGTTCGAGACCCATGGTCTGAGCGGCAACATCGCCTATAGCTGTGACGACACGTTCTCGCTGGTATCGCTGGTTTCCGCCAGCCTTGGCATCGGCTTTGCGCCGGAATGGACGAGGGACCTGCCGGACCGCAACTTCGAGCTCCGACCCGTGCGCGGTGTCGATCTCAAGATCGGGCTTGGTGTTGCCTGGAATAGAGAGGATCCAACTGCGTCGCGCGACGAGATCATCGACATTGCCCGCTCGCTGGCGCGGCCGGGTAGGTGAGGAGGGTTGAGCGCTCGCCACCTCTTTAAGCAAGCGACCAGCGTGCTCTCTTGTCAATCGGGCTTCCTCTTGCTGTAGCGTTCCTGCAGCAGCTTCACATATCTGCGCCTGATGTCATCGACGGAAATGTCTCCCTTGATCCAGAGCTTCAAGAGGGCCTGAAATTCCGCATGGTCGTCCATCGGAAAACCGAGATCGCGCCATTTGATAATGATGCGATCGGCTATGTCTTTGCGGGTCGTCATGAGCATACAATTCACTCGATAGTTCGTTTCTTAACCAGGGCTAGGCAAAAAGACGGCTTCACGCAATGTAGCACCCATATCGACGGAGTTCCGACCGCGTTGCCGGAGACGTTGACACGGCCGGCGCCTGTCGTGCGCCGCCCGCAAAACAAGACGATGGCGACTGCCGCTCCAGTCGCCGTCGACGCGCTCGCTGCGCTCGAGGATGAAAACCGCGGACTGAAAGTCCTTCTGGCTCAGCGGCTTCGACAGGAGAATGCTCTGCTTCGACAGATGCTTGAGCGGTTTGGAGCAAACTAGGACATCAGGCCCAATGCTTGAAAATGCCGATTTAACGCACCTGGATGCTGTGGCTTCGAGGGCGGAACAAATGGAGTAGGTTGTTTAGCCTCAAATGCTTTAGCCTCCACAGGGGAGCGGAGGCTCAACCGTTGGGATCGGCGCCCTGGGGCAAGCCCGATGTCTGCGTCGAAACCTCCCGGCTGCACTGGTTGACAAAATCAGCTCTCCTCCGCCACCGATTTCCTGTTCGTTCAATCAAGTCGGTTCGGCGGAAGCCACTGAACTGGAAATTCCCGTCCCAAAATCCCGGGATCACTTTTCGCAAAGCCGCCGTCCGCCATAGTAGGGCTGATAGGTGCAGTCCGACGATCGGAATGAACGATAGGTGCGGGAGCAAGCCGTGATATTGCACGACTTGGGCGCAGCTTGTCCGTCGAGTGTGTTTGCACCGAGGGCTGCCATCCCTTCTCGCATGAAATCTCGCCAGATACGCGCTGGAAGATCGCCGCCCGTGACGTCCTTCATCGGTGTCTCGTCGTCGTTACCAACCCATACGCCAGCAACGAGGGGCTCGGTGAAGCCGACGAACCAGGCGTCGCGATTATTTTGGCTGGTACCAGTCTTGCCGGCCGCAAATGCGCCGGGACTGGCTTCGCGTCCTGTTCCGCGTTGAACAACCAGCTGAAGGAGGCGAAGCAGATCAGGCTGATACTGCGAAAGATCGTCGGCCGGTGCGGTCGGTGGGCCAACCCGGAATGCATTGGGCTGGCCTGCCGCCTGAAAGTCGATGATACCCCAGGGTTCAACGGGCGCCTTGCCGAGGCGAACGGAAGCATAGGCGCTCGTGAGATCAAGAAGGCTGGTCTCGGATGTGCCAAGAGCCAAAGAGGGAGTGTTCACGAGCGGTGCGTTGATACCAAGCTCCCGCGCAGCGGCGATCACGTTGTCCAAGCCAACCTCTTGGGCGAGCGCTACCGTGGGCGCGTTGAGCGACCGCGCGAAAGCTTCGGCGAGCGTCACCCAGCCGCGATACCGACCACCGGAGTTCTCCGGCGACCACCCGTTGACATCGATTGGCGCGTCCAGGACCTGGTCAGTGAGGCTGAAACCGGCTTTCAGGGCTGCATAATATACGAATAGCTTGAAAGTCGAGCCTGGTTGCCGCATGGCTGTGACCGCGCGGTTGAACTGGCTTTGTTTGTAATCGCGACCACCTACCATGGCAACGACCGCTCCGTCCGGTGTCATCGCAACCAATGCGGCTTGAGATGCACCCGCTTTCTTTCCTTCGGTGTCCAAGGCTCTTCTGACGACCTTCTCTGCGATCTGCTGCAGGTGCGGCACCAGCGTGGTGCGCACAGTCGTCGAGCCCGGCGATGCACCGGCGATTTCGCCCGCCTGTGGTGAGATCCAATCGGCAAACCAGCTCCCAGCGCGCGGGGGAGGTGCTGTTGGATGCACCTTGGCAAAGCTCGCTTTGACTTGCTCTGCTTGGGAGAGGGCAATCTTGTCGTTGGCCACCATCGTGTCGAGGACGACGGAGGTCCGTTGTCGAGCGCCTTCGAAATTATCGATCGGATTCCATTGGCTTGGGGCGCGCAGCAATCCCGCGAGCATTGCCGATTCGACCAGGTCGAGTGCGCCGACTTCCTTGTCGAAGTAGATTCTCGCGGCCGCAGGCATTCCGGTGGCGCCGGCGCCAAGATAGGCGCTGTTGAGATACCGCGTCAGGATCTCTTTCTTGCCGAGTCTCCACTCCAGCCAAAGCGCGATTACAAACTCCTGGATCTTTCGCTTTATCGTCCTATCACTGTCGAGATACTGCAGCTTGATCAGTTGCTGCGTGATCGTGCTGCCTCCTTCTACGACCGAGCCAGCCGCAAAGTTTCTCACCAGCGCCCTTCCAATACCTCGAACGTCGATACCGAAATGATCCATGAACCGACGGTCCTCTATCGATAGGACGGCATCGACCAGATGTGGTGGGAACGCTTCGTATTGCGCGTAGGGCCCTTGATATGGCCCCTGTCTGACCAGCGGCTCTCCGTCTGAAGTCTCAAGCACCACGATGGGCTTCAGTGTGCCGTCGCGTATCTCGCTCCAGGGAACGTCCTTCAACGCCCAAACCGATATGCTGCCTGCAAGCAGCACAAACAGAAGAACGCTGAACTCGCCAATCGCCCTCCATTTGCTGGCAGTCTTCCATCGTTGCCGCCGGCTTTCAAAAAATCGCATCCAGAACTGACGAGTTCGGCTCGCTTTCTCAAGAAATGCGCTCGACAACCAACGCCCTATACCGGGGGCGATTGATGTGACGGATGGTCTCTTCCAATCCCTCGTTTTCGCTCTAAGAGCCGAAACTCCCGCCTTGGTGCTGAATTTGGTTGATGAGAAGAATGCATGCAAATCATGGCGCAGCGCACGCCGAAGGTCGAGTAGGGCCTGTCTGCTTTGACTGAAGCGTCTGGAAGCGGATGGCTGATCGCCTTGAGCAAAGGAATTGGGCTCGTCACTCACGTGCGAAATGGAACGCTCCATCTGCTTGGCTTTGATGCCACTGGCCTTGGGAGGAGAGGATTTGGAAAGCCGTGGCATTTTTCTACCGTTCAAAGACTTCTTCGGGATTTTAGCGCTCTCGTTACAAGATAGCGCGGCACCGTCCTCTTGCCTGGATCAGATGCCTGCTTCGTCCCGTTCCTTTATTGGGCGGCAGCTTACCTGGGGGCACGGCGTTAACGAAAGTCTCCGCTACATGTTCTGCGGGAACTGCCAAAGCGTTAGCAACGGCCCCCCCGGCGCCATAGACTGGATCGGTGCCAGGAATTGGCAAAGTGGCGATGGCTTTCTTCTCCTGCAAAGTAGCCGCCGCGGTTTGAATGTCGGCGTGCTGGCCAGGATGATAGCCTCCACCACCAGAAAATCATCGCTATGGTTCAAGCTCATGTGGCCGGTGCCTGCCGGCAACACCAGGCAATGTCCGGCGCTCACATGCTTCTGAGGCTTCCTCTCGCAGTTTAATGGCATGGTCGCAGTGCTTCAGTTCGGCCGCACGCTCTTCTTCAGCAAAGCGGCTCAGCCACCATGCGCTCGGCCTACAATCCCGCTCCAGTGGTGTATGCCTCATCCTATCGACGCTCATCGGCTCCCCCGCAAGGCTTATTTGGTTTCTACTAAACTGAGGCGTGTACTATCGTCCGGCGGGAGGGGAACGGGCGGATGAGGAGCGGAGAGGTCTAGCACAGATCCATCTCGACTTGCGCGCGCACGTGACGCGTCCTTCGTAGTGCAGGGCTTGTTGCCAGGATGTTCACGATCTCGCCCGAAATGATCATAATGTATCGACCAGAACCGGCTAAACGGATCGTCGGCCCTTACAAAGAAGCAGTCCCAGATGAAGTCCCCCCACCACGGCAGCGATGATTCCGGCGGGGATCTCCCAAGGGTAGATGGTGATTCGCCCGAGCCAGTCGGCCAGCACCATGATGGTCGCCCCCACAGAAGCTGCTGCCCAAAGTTGTTGCGTTGCGTGGCGAAAGCCGAGTAGGCGCGCGACATGGGGGGCGCTCAGACCGATGAAACTCAAGGGACCGACAACCATCGTGGCGACAGCGGTACACGATGCGGCGACCAAGAAGCTGACGCTCCACGCTCTCGGCACGCGCATGCCGAGACCAGCAGCCGTCTCTATCCCAAGCGGCAACAAGGTCATCGGCCGACGCAGGAGAGGAACAATCGCCAGGGCGAGGACTGTGGCGCCGGCAGAAAACAGTGCTTGCTCCTCGGTCACCCGGTAGGTTGAGCCGGAAAGCCAGCTCATCGCCCAAATCGTGCGCGGGTCGCCACTGGCGAGGAAAACCGAGGCCCACCCCGTCGCCATCATCGTAACGGCAAGACCGCCGAGCAGGGTGCGCTCCGGCCTCGCGCGACCTCGCACCAGGGCGGCGCCAAGTGCGGCAGAGACGGCGAGGGCACCAGCGGCCGCGCCGATCGATAGCAAGACAGGATCGACAGCCTGGGTCGAAACGATCACGAGCAGGACGGCCATGATTGCTCCGCCCGATACGCCCAGCGCCTCCGGTGCGGCGAGCGGATTGGAGGTCATGCGCTGGAGAATTCCGCCGGCGATAGCGAGCAAGGCCCCAGCAGCGGCAGACGCCAGCACGCGCGCGCCGCGGAACTCGATGAGATAGTGCAACTCCACTGGCGTGACGGACAACCCCCCATGCTGCGAACGACCGATGGCGAGGCTCGCGCCGACTGCAAGGATGAAGATAAGTGCGAGCAGGGGGAGATTGAGGCGGGACGCGTCTCGGCCGCTGACCCAGCCGACCGTCTGATCCGGCCGGTCGGGCGGCAAGGCTCGAATGAGCATGATCAGCACCGGCGCGCCAATGACCGCGGTCATTGCTCCAATCGGGAGGAAGCCGTCGAACAAGGCTGCCGACAGGCGATCGACGAGGAGTAGCCCAAGTGCACCCAGCAGGGTGGAGTGCATGAGAAGCCGGCCGAAGGTGCGCGCCCCGGTCAATCGCGCGAAAGCCGGAGCCGCAAGCCCGACGAACGCTATAACCCCGACTGCGGCGGCGACGCTTGCGGCCAATGCGACACCCAGGAGGACGGTCATCAGCCGCACCAGCCAGGGTCGGACGCCAAGGGACGCCATTGATGAATCAGGGAGTGAGAGAAGCCCGAGCGGTCGAAGGAAGACGAGGATGAGGAGCGTGGTGACGGCAAGGCGGGCGGCAAGGGCGAGCGCAACGCTGTCGCCGTTTTGAACAAGTGATCCGCTTTGCCAGACGAAGATTTCGGCCAGATAGTCGGTGAACAAAGCAAGCAGCATTCCCGTCGCAGCGCCGGCCGTCATGGCGACCACGACGCCACCGAGTATTATGGCTGAAGCCGAATATCGCCCCCGCGCCGCGATGAGCATGACGGCCGCAGTAGCTAGGGCCCCTCCACCGAGCGCGATCAGCTCGCGGCCGTGCTCGAGCCAGGAGGGGGCAAAGATCGTCGCAGCCGTCAGCGCCAGCGCAGAGCCGGCGGAGGTGCCAAGCGTCGTCGGCTCGGCAAGGGGATTGCGCATCGCCTGCTGCAAGAGGACGCCGCACAGTGCCAGTGCTGCCCCGGAAAGAAGGGCCATGGCGATTTGCGGTGCAAAGGCAAACCGGGCCAGCAATTCAGTCGGCGTAACTGGCTCCTTCCACAGAAGTGCAAACCAGTCTTCCGCCGGGAGCATGCCGAGTGCATCGCGGAGTGTCAGGGCGCCTGCGACAGCGCCAAGAAGCAGGATAGTGAGGCGAAAGGGTTCACGAATGGCGACGAGGGAGCTCATAGGCGAAGCAGGCTCCCTCTTAGGAAACCAGCGAAGCGGTCGGCCGCGGCGATTCCGCCAAACGGCCAGACTGCCGGAATATTTATTACCTGTTGTCGCCGGACGGCCGGCAGTGCCGCCCAGAGACGGCTTTGTTGAATGCGAATCTTCACATTGGCCGGCACGGGCTGAAGCGAAACGATGATGCAATCGCCAAGGGTCACGAGCTTTTCGAAGCTCACGGTCGCGAAACCCCAGGCGGAGGTTGCTCCGGTCCAGGCGTTTTCCACGCCGAGCTGGTCCAGGACATCCTGGAACAGGCCGTTGCGACCGTAAACGCGGGCGTGCCGGTCGTCGAAGAGACTGACGACGGCGACGCGGGGAAGCTTCCTGGTTGCGAGCTCGGCCCGCATGGCCGCAAGGTCGGTTGAGAGCTTTGCGATCCTCTCTTCGGCCTGCGGGCGTCTCCCGAGGTGCGCGGCAAGTCGAACGAACTCGCGCGCCGTGTCGGAAAGCGCGGTGGCGGACCCTTCGTAGAGTTTCAGTGTCTCGACCGGAGCGAAGCGCTGAAGGCGGTTCGCGTCGAGGCCGTAGCCTGAGGCGGTGACGATGAGATCGGGCTTGATTGTCGCTATGCGCTCCATGCTCGGCTCGCCCCGCGAGCCGAGATCAAGCACGCTCTCCGGAAGGGGTGGGGAGACGGCCCAGACACGATAACCGGCAATGTCCGCAACAGCGCGTGGCGTGATGCCAAGGCTCAGAAGCATTTCCGCAGACGTCCACTCCAGGCAGACGGCGGAAGGAGCATCGGCCGCGCGAGCCGGTGGCATCCGGGATGCGAGTCCCGTTGCGCCGGCGGCGATCCCGAACAGGAAGGCACGCCGCCGGAGCTCCTGAGTGACTACCAACGAAGCGTCGCCTTCGCCATGACGCGACGTCGTTCGCCGTAGAAGCAGCCGAATGTCTCATTGAAGCACGAGGCTACGTATTTTTTGTCAAAGAGATTGGTCGCGTTCACAGAGAGAATGACGTCTTCGATCTTATAGCTGAGCGAGGCGTCGACAACGGTGCTGGCCGGCACCTTGAACGAATTCGCGTCGTTTCCGTAACTGGCGCCGACGTAACGCACGCCCGCGCCAAGTCCGAGGCCATCGAGAAACCCATCACTTTCCACGCGATAGTCCGCCCAAAGGGCGGCCGTATGCTGAGGAACGGCCGTCGGCCAGCGCCCCTTGTTGCCACCGTCGGGATCCTTGGTGATCTCGACATCAAGATAGGTATAGCTGGCGCGCAGGTTGAAATTGTGCTCGAGGCTTGCCACCGCCTCGATCTCGACGCCGCGCGAGGTGATCTCGCCCGTCTGCCGCGGCTCCCAAGTGCCGCCCACTGCATCCCAGCGGATTGCGTTTTCGCGCACCAGTTCGAACACCGAGGCCGTAAGGTAGCTGTCAAAGCCCGGCGGCTGGTACTTTACCCCGGCTTCCCATTGCCGACCGCGTTCCGGTTCAAAAAGGGCACCGGTGGCAGAAACGTCGAGCGGCGGCAGGAAGGATTCTGAATAGCTGACATAGGGGGCGATACCATTGTCGAACGTATAGAGCGCACCGGCGCGGCCGGTGAACGCGGAAACAGACTTGTCGACCTCTGTTCCGGCAAGCCGGTTGTCGAGGTCGGTCGATGCCCAGTCGTAGCGACCGCCCAACGCAAAGGACCAATTGTCGATCTTTATCTGGTCCTGGGCATAGAGACCGACCTGGTTCTGCGACGTGACCGTGTTGTTGGAATGGCGGGAGAAGACCGGATCGCTGCCATAGACGGGGTCGAAGACGTTGATCGGGTCGACGGTATAGGCATCCGAGATGTCCTGAAACCGTGTCCAACGATAGTCAAGACCACCGAGCAGGGTGTGCGAGAGCGGTCCGGTATCGACTTCGTACTGGACCTGATTGTCGACCGCGATCGTATTGAGCCGCGAACTGCCCTTGTCTGACCACCGGGATAGCTCGCCGGTCGCTGAGTCCAGATAACCACCGCCATAGATGATCGCCTGGTCGTTTGCGAGATGCGAATAACGAACGTTCTGGCGGACCGTCAGATCCTCGGAAAACTTGTGCTCGAACATATAGCCGAGCGATCCCTGATCCGTGTTGTAGTAATCGAAATCCGGTTCGCCGAGGAATCGGTTCGTCGGGATGCTGCGACCGTCGTTATCGAAAACTGTGCCAAGCGCCGGCATGAACTGAAGTCCCCAGCCTGCCCTGTCGCGCTGGTAGTTGCCCAGGATTGTCAGCGTTGTGTCCTCGTCGGGGCTGTAGGTCAGCGCCGGGGCAACGAAAATGCGATCGTCGTCAACGAAATCAACCTGGGATTTGGCGTTGCGGCCGACGCCTGTCAGGCGATAACTCCAATCGCTCTCTTCGCTGAAGGGCCCGGAGAAATCGAACTGGGTTTCGAACGTGTCAAAATTGCCGGCGCCCAGCGAAATTTCATTGAAGGTCGTATCGGTCGGGCGCTTGCTGACATAGTTGACGATACCTCCCGGGCCGTTCTGGCCATAGAGCACTGACGCCGGTCCTTTCAAGACTTCGATGCGTTCGGCACCATAGGGGTCAAGCGCCTGGAAGTCACCGTAGCTGGTTCCCGGCAGCTTGAGGCCGTCGCGGTAAAATGCCTCGCCCGTCATATCGAAGCCGCGGATCAGGAGCCCACCGTAACGCGTGTCGGCTGCGCCGGTCGTCTCCCCCACGACACCGGCCGTGTAGCGCAATGTTGCGCCAATCGATGAGGCATTCTGCGCTTCAATCTGCTCGGCACTGACGACGGAAACGGACTGCGGCGTTTCCATGAGCGGTGTGTCGGTCTTGGTACCAGTCAGGCTGTTCTTGGCAACAAAGCCGTCGACCGGTCCCCAGCCAGCCCGTTCGCCGTGGGCGACGATCGCCTGAAGCTGGGTGGCGCCCGTATGGATGCCAACGTCGGCCGCGGGATTGACGATGGTCACACTCTTCTGGCCCGCGAAACGATAGGTAAGGCCCGTACCGGAAAGAAGTGCCGACAGAGCCTCGTTTGGGGTACGCGCGCCGCTGACGCCCGGGCTCTTCAGACGACTGGTCGTCCCGCTGTCAGAGAGCACCTGAATGCCACTCGCCACACCAAATCGGGTAAGCGCGGTGTCAAGAGCGCCGGCGGGGACCGAATAGACCGTCGCTGCCTGGGCTAAAACCGGAGAAGCCGACAAGGAAACGCCGGCAAGCCCGATCGCCAGGGTTACGCTGGCATAAAGGACGGCCTTTGTTCGCGGGCGGCGGATCCCGCTCTGCTTTTGCCGCTTCGAATTGTGCATGGTTTAGCCCCGTCTTGCTGTTTCCGGCGCGCGCTGAGCGCGCGTCTCACAGGCCAAAACGATGGAGAATGGAAAACCCGCAAATTTTCTTTGGGCGGGACTTTCTACTTATCTGTTCATGTGTCGGATTGGCGCCGAAGTGCCGGGCTGGAGCGCACAAATGTGGATCTAGATGAGGAGCACGATGCCGCCAGGCGCATCCAGGCGTCGCAGGTGCAGCATCGACTCGAGATGAGAGAGAATCTCCTCTGGCCGCTTGAGATGGAAGACACCGGTGATGCGGCGGGCACCGGCCGCACGGTCGGCGACCACCACGCGACCCTTGCGATGTCGGTTCAGGTCCGAGACCACATCTGTCACCTTGCGATCGCGAAACGTCAGAAAGCCTCTGCGCCAGGACGCGGTCGTGGCGGCATCCGAGAAAGTGACGTCGCTGACGCCATGCTCGGAGTAGCGCACGGCCTCGCTGGAGGCGAGATGGACCGTGTTCACGCACTCGACCGAGATGCTTCCCTCCAGGCAGTCGACGGAGACCTCGGCGGGGCCAAGTTCGACTGCGAATGAACCGCCCGTGGTTGCGCTGGTGCCCGTAGCTGCTGCAACGACAAAGGGACGCTCAGGCTCCGCACGGGCCTCGAACATGGCGGCCCCAGTCCGCAGCAAAAGCCGACGGTGCTTCTCCGAAAAATCAAGATCAATGGCCGTTCCTCCGTCGAGGGTGGCGATGGAACCGTCCGGCAGGTTGACAATTTTCTGCTCGCCCACCGCCGTGGCGTGGTCAGCCGTCAGCGTGTTTAAAGAGGGCAAGTATCCAAGTTCTGACAGACCGGCAGCTGCGAGCAACCCGCCGGCGGCAATGCTCCCCGAAAGCATGGCACGACGCGTGATACGCGATTGTTGCACGCGTGGCGTTGCGGTTTGTTCCAGCGTTTGCCAAAGGAGGGCCGCCTCGCGAAACGCGCGTTCATGCTCCGGGCTCAGCTCCCTCCAGTGCTTCAGGGCCTCGGCATCGCGCACCGTGGCCTCGCCGGACGTCAAGCGCACGACCCAGGCTGACGCTTCGCTCTTCAGAGATTCAAAATCCTTCAACGACACGCTCTCAGCTCCCCGCACATGCACTCTCGACGGGCTCGATTGACTTAACGAACCAAATGCGAAAAAGCGAAATCGTTATTTGCGGTTTAGTTTGGCAAGCCGCTCGCCGCAATGGTCGATCGCCTTGCGGATCTCCATTTCTACCGTGCGGATCGAGACACCGAAGGCCTCTGCTATATCGCGATGACGCTGCTTTTCAAAGCGTGAGGCTATTAGCATGGCGCGCTGGCGGGGCGTCAGTTCATCCATTGCCCGACGCAGATGATCCAGCGTGTCGCGATGTTCCAGCATCCTCTCGGGCGTTGGGCGCTGATCTGCAACATTGAGCAGAACTCCGACTTCGGTCGACGTCAGGTAGCGCGACGGACTGCGTGAGTGGTCGATGGCCAGACTGCGGGCGATACGCCGCAGGTACGGCGCCGGAGCGGCAAGGGCTGCGGCTCCGTTGCGTGAGAGCTTGATCCAGGCCTCTTGGGCGAGGTCCTCAGAATCCTCGCGAGAGCGGGTGCGCGTTGAAAAGTAGCGGATGAGATGCGGCTGCAAACGCAGAAACACATCCAGCAGATCGTCGTCTTTCTCCGCCACCGCCCTATCCCGTCGTTCACTGCAGCATTCATAAGGGCGGCAACGACGTTTCTCAATACTTGATTATAAATATCATATTTCAGTGCGAATGGTGTTGCAATGGTAGCACAGGCGATACTACCGAGCGAAGGCGAGCGGTCGGCCGGAGAACGGTTCGCTAAAAACGCCCATTTCCACACCGAAGATGCGACCGAGTTCCGCGGGCCTCATGATGCTTTCGGGTGTTCCGATAGCGACGACCTCGCCGCCCCGAAGAGCGATCGTTTCATCACAAAAACGTGCCGCCATGTTGACGTCATGCAGCACCGAGATGACTGTCACGCCTTTTTGGGTTGTCAGTCGCCGCACGAGCGAAAGGACTTCGATTTGGTGGGCGATGTCCAGTGCGGAGATCGGTTCGTCGAGCAGCATGCAAGTGGCGTCTTGCGCGACGAGCATCGCGATCCAGGCGCGCTGCCGTTCGCCGCCGGAAAGGCTGTCGACCATGCGGTCGGCGAACGGACCGAGCTGGGTAAGCTCGATCGCTTCGTCCACCTTATCGCGATCCGTTTGGGAGAAGCGGCCCAAAGCGCCGTGCCAGGGATAGCGTCCGAGAGCCACCAGTTCCTTGACCTGTAGGTTTGGAGCAAGCGGGAGGTTTTGAGGTAGGTGGGCCAGCCGGCGCGCCAACTTCCGGCGATCCCAGTTTTCAAGAGGTGCGCCTTCGAAGTGGATCTGGCCGGTGGTCGGCGTGGCAAGCCGGCCGAGAAGTTTCAGCAGCGTTGATTTGCCCGATCCATTGTGGCCGACCAGTGCGACCGACCTGCCTTTCGCAACGTTCAGCGAAATCGACCGCAGTAGCGCCCGGCCCTCGATTGCCACGCCGACATTCTGCAACGAAAATGCGTGAACGGGCGCGGACGAGGTTTCAGTTTCATTCATCGCGAAAAAACCCTGCAAAGTCCGCGAAAGGGACGATCATTTCCTCTACATTTCGTCGCCCCCGCTTGGCAACACTCTGCGGTGCTTTGTACATCGACCGCACAATGTCGACGGGAAATTCGCAGAGGAAGAAGCGGCAGACCTGCCGCTTAGGAAGGCTCGGCGGCCGGCCTCGGTCACCAGCGCTGGCCCCTGTGCGTTTATTGGCCGCCTACGATCCAACCCCCGCGGATCTGGGTCGAGCTCCATCGTTAGTCCCCGGAATGGAGGCGATTGGCACTGCGCCGCACTCCGGCCCCGTACCCCCGCGTGGTCAAGGACACAAATTTCAGCCTACCTGATGAAATTTGTTCGGAAAACTCTCTCGAAGCGCGACTTTCAGTGCGTACCGCGATTGTCATTTTGAACCGCGTCAGAGTTGCTGCCTTCTGCAGGAAGCATGAGCTCCGTAATGCTGCTGCAATTCTCCCGGCAGATTCGGGACGCTGAAACCATGGGGTGCCGATGCGGATACTGCTGATCGAAGACGAGAGAGAGCTGGCGGCCGCGCTGGCTGTGGCGCTCAGCAAATATGGTATCGTCATCGACCATACGACCCATCTCGCCGACGCGGCCGAACTTGCGCGTCAGAACGAATACGGCGCGATTCTTCTCGACCGACGCCTGCCCGACGGCGAAGGGCTGAGCTTCATCCCGCAATTGCGCCGCATTGGCCAGGACGCGCCGATCATCGTCCTGACGGCACGCAACGAGCCAATGGAACGGGTTGAAGGTCTCGACACCGGGGCGGACGACTATCTCGGCAAGCCCTTTCTTGTCGAAGAACTGATGGCGCGCCTGCGCGCCGTGTTGCGCCGTCCGGCTGCGCTTGCCGAGCTTCTAATCAAGGTGGGACGCATGGCGCTCGATCCGCTGAACCTCACTGTGACCGTCGATGACGTGAAGCTCGACGTCCCAAGGCGCGAACTCTTCGTCCTCCAGGCCCTTGCCAGGCGGCGGGACAAAACCGTTCTTCGCTCGACACTCGAAGCTGCGGTCTACAACTACGAAGAAGAGATCCAGTCGAACGCGATCGATGCCCACATTTCAAGGCTCCGCAAGCGGCTGGCGGATGCTGGGGCCGGCGTTTCGATCCACAACATCCGTGGGGTCGGTTACCTCCTGAAGGAAGAGTGATGGGGCTGAAGGAAGAGTGATGGGGCAGGTGGCAAGACGCAATCCGTCGCTCTGGTGGCGCCTCAGCTGGCAATTGAGCCTTGTCATCATCGCCGTCGTCGCCTCGGTGATGATTGGGCTCTCCATCTGGGCAACCACCATCATGTCGCCGAACACGGCCATGGAGGGGACGGTCATCTCGGTCGTGTCCTCCGCCGTAGGCCGGGGAAACGACGGTCAGCTGCAGCTTTCCGAGACCCATGAGCTGACGACGCTCAAGGCGCAAAACAGCGCGTTGTGGTTCGTGGTCGCCACCACCAGCGGTACCTTGGCGTCCTACGGATCTATTCCGGCCGCCTATGCCGGGCTGCCCTCGGTAATCCACCTGTTCGACGAAGCGGACATCAGGGGGGCCGCAACCACCGGCGAGATTGCGACGATCGAAAACGCGAAGACGCCGGCTGGCGAAGTGCGGATTCTGTTTGGCGGCGTGGCGGACAAGGGCTGGGGCGCCCTGGCTCTCTTGGCGAAGGCCTATCCGATCTACCTGTCGTTGATCGCCAGTGCTCTCCCAGCGATTTTTCTTGCCGTTCCTCACATCGTCGGGCGTGCTCTCGCGACGGTGAGCGAGGTTGCCAACGAAGCATCGCGGATCGATCCGCGCCGCCACGGGACACGTCTTCCGCTCGCTGGAATCCCGAACGAGGTCGCCCCGGTTCTGATCGCATTCAACGGCGCACTTGACCGCCTTGAGGGCGAGTCCAAAAAGCGGCGTCGCTTCCTGATCGATGCGGCCCACGAACTGCGAACCCCCATTGCGATCATGCAGACGCGCATCGATGGCATGCCCGATGGGCGGGAGAGGACGCGCCTGATGGATGATGTCGCCCGGCTCGCAGAAACCGCAGAGCAGCTTCTGGACTTCGAGCGCAACGACCAGGCGCTCGTTCTCGACGAGCCGATGGATTTGGTTGACATCGCGCGATCGGCGGTTGCCGATCTCGCTCCGCTGGCGATAGGGGGTGGCTATCAGGTGTCCTTCCACAGTGACGTGGAGACGCTTGTGCGAAAGGGCAACCCGCCCGCCGTGTTGCGCGCGGTCACGAACCTTGTCCGAAATGCAATCGATCACGGTGGCAATGCCGGCATGATAGCCGTCTCGGTCTCAAGCGATGGGCGCGTGGAGGTTTCCGACGAAGGACCCGGCATACCTGCCGAGCATCAGGAACTCGTCTTTGAACCCTTCTACAGAGTTTCTCCCAAGGATACGGGTGCGGGTCTTGGTTTGTGCCTCGTGAAGCAGGTGGCCTCAAACCACGGGGGGCACGTCAGCCTCACGAGTTCAGCGAGCGGAACCACAGTTTCCGTCCACCTCTGATCCGCAAGGCATGGGATACTGTGTCGCCGTTGCCGCTGCGCCGATGCATGAAGGCGCGATTTGCCATAACAGCTTCCCCGGTCACAACGCGGACCAGCTTGTAATTCTGTAGCAATTGTCCATCCCCAAGGTCGCCGTTGCATGCCAACGGAGATCATGAAACGTGCTAAAAGAATATTCAATTCAATCGCTTGCCTGGGTTTTCTCATTGCCCGTCCCGGTCCGTGCGGTGGCGCTGGCAGGACTACTCTCAGCAGCCCTGGCCGGATGCCAATCGGTTCCATTGAAGGAGGCGGGGACTTTGACCTCCTATAGCAACCTTGGTCCGTCGAAAGGCATGATGGCCAAGAAACGCCTCTACGTCGACGGGCAACGTCTGGCCGGCGTGAAGACCGTCCGCATCGCGCCGACGATGTTTTCCTTTTCCGCCGCCTCCAAGATCAAGTCCGGCGCCGATCGCGATTTGGTCTCGAACGCTCTCGATCGGGCGCTCTGCGTCGCGCTCAGCGACAGGTACCAGATGGTCTCTGCCGATCAGCCTGCTGATCTCACGGTTCGCTCCGTGGTCGCCGATATCGTTCCCACAGACAAGGCGCTCGCCGGGGTCTCGACGGCGGTGACGGTTGGTACCGGTTTCGTCTTGCCCGTCAGTGTGCCGCGATTGCCTGTTGGCTTGGGAGGCTTGGCCGTGGAGGCCGAAGCTGTCGATGCCGGCGGTCTGCAAAGCGCTGCGATGCTTTGGGCCCGCGGTGCGAATTCGATCCTCGACAAGCCCCGTGTTTCGCAAGTCGGCGACGCCTACAGCTTTGCGACGAAATTTGCCAACGAGTTTTCTCGGGTCCTGATCTCCGGCAAGGAGCCGAAGGCATTGGATATCTCGCTGCCCACCCGGCAACGCATGCAATCCTGGTTGGGTGGAAAACCCAAATATGCTGCATGCGACGCCTTCGGGCGGGCACCGGGCCTGCTCGGCGCGATCGCAGCCAAGTACGGCGCGCCACCCCAATGGACCGACAATAAACCGAGTTCGGTGGCAGACCAAGCGCGCAAGTCTGCTGTTGTGCGATAGCCTGCCCTGTGGACGGAAGGTGCTGCGCTTCGAGCGATAAAAGCTGTGACCTTTGCTTTGCAACAGCCTCAAGCATGGGACAGGAGTGCAGCATCCGACGCACAAGTTGCACGATCGGCGAAAGCAGACGACGCTTTCATTTACTGTCTTTTTGAGCTGGCTTCAGCCTTTTTGAGTATCTCGGCATCCCATCGGGTAAGTTGCATGTCGCTGCGGTGGCTGTAACGTGACGGATCGCGAGGTATGCCCTAGGTGCGATTGCGCTAAACTAATGCTGGCAAAACAGCGAAGCTGAAAGACATTCCAATGTCCAACGTATTGATCGTTGGAGGTGCAGGTTTCATCGGATCGCACCTCGTGGCACGGTGTTGTATGGAAGGGCACGCAGTCCACGTGCTCGCTCGACCCGGTACAGATCTGCACCGCTTAAAGCACATCGACGGGACTTTTCGCCTTCATATTTTGGAGCTTGCTGACACCAGAGCCCTTAAGCGTTGTCTTGCGGCTGCCAAGGCGCGTTACATCTTTTATCTTGCCGCTGCCACCCGACGTAAGCCGGAACCGAGTCTCGCAGACGCTTTCGGAAGCGTCCAGCAGGATCTGCTAGGTCTATTGCAAACCATCGCTGCCGTGGCAGAGGCGCCTGTGTCTCCGATCGCCTTCGTGCGAGCGGGAACCTTGGCCGCTTATGGCAAAGCGCCAATGCCTCATCTAGAAACGCAGCGCGAGATGCCTTGTACAACCTATGCCGCTGCCCTTGTCGCGGGTCAGCATTATGTTGAAGCGCTGCAGCCGCGCCTGGCGTTTCCGGTCTTGAAGGCACGGCTTTCGCTTGTCTTCGGGCCTGGCCAGTCGGGCGATTTCCTCATCCCGTCCTTGATCCGAAAATGCCTAGTCGGAGAACCTTCAATCGTGCGCCGACCCAACGAACGCCGTGATCTCTTGTTTGTGCGAGACGCCGTGGAAGGGCTCTATCAGATGGCCAACATTTGTCAGCATAAGACACCACTCATCAACATAGCCTCGGGGTACGCACCGACAATGCGAGAGGTCGCGACCCTCATCGTTGAGAAAGTCGGAGTGAATCCTACTCTGGTCGAGTTTCCGCAGACGAGCGCATCCGACGACGTTGATCTCTGTCCTTCACCAGCCTTAGCAGAGGCGGTGTTGGGTTGGAAAGCGCGCGTACCTTGGCGCGATGGTATCGCGCGAACCATCGAATGGGCGAGAAAACACACGTAGCTCGCGCGTGAGGCGATAAACGGCCTGGATAAAATAGATTTGTGCAGTGCCGCATGGAAGGGGCGCCTGGGCCTGGCTCAGCGCCATAGGAGGCAAGCGCGTTCTGCTCGTCTCGCATAATAACTCCTAGTTCAATATCCCGCCGCACACGACCTATGGCACGTGTTGCATGATGATTTGAGTGTGCAGCATTGGCGCTTCGCCTCCGAAATAGGTTACCAGCAGCGGTAGAAAATCGTCCGACAGATAGAAATCTGTCAGCGCGCGGTCTGCCAGCAGGCGGAAGTCGGCGTCGTCGCGACGCAACGCGATCGCATAGGGTTCATGCGTGATCAGGCGATCGCCGACCTCCAGCGAGGATGGATCGCGCGCCCGCTTGGCCAAGCTGATGAGCAGCACCTGATCGGCGATGTAGGCATCGATCCTGCGGTCCTCCAGCGCCTTGAGCCCGTCCTCATGCGTCTTGAAATCGGCAAGCTTTGTCTTCGATTCTTGGATTGCGAGTGCGTCGCGAAGTGTCGCTGCCGTCGTCGTGTTTGCGCGCATACCGATGACGTTCGTGGCAACGCGCTCGCTGACGGCGCGAACGGCCGGTCCGTTGAGAAAGAGCGACTGCAGGTAGCTGGGCGAATCCTTGCGTAGCAGCGCGCTCGCCCCGGTGAGGAAGATCGGTTGTGAGAAATCGACGATTTCCCGCCTCTTCAAGTTCACGGTGATGGAACCGCAAAGCAAGTCGATATCTTCATTCTCTACTGGATCGAAGCCGTCGGCGAGCGTCACCTCAACAAATTCTTGCTTTAGTTGCGGAACTTGATGTTCGAGCTCGTCAGCAATCTTGCGGCACGTCGATGGCATATCCCACCGGTTCGGCCCCTGACTTGCTGGAGGAAAACGGCGCTTGATCGGAGATGTAACCGATACGCACGGTTCCACGCTCCGAAATGGTGTCCAGCGTTGCGGCGCCGGACGCCAAAGCCGAAAAGCAAAGGGCGAGGCTCACGAGCAGAAACCGTCTCATGCACTTGGCCATACTTGTCTGAGGGGGCACCTGCATGATCCCTATCTCCGGAAAACGGTGTCGATCTCAAAGGCGTTGACCCAGCTTATGGGCTGCCCCTCATATGTCAATCAACGACGCATGACGTCGCTCGGCGGCATCGTCACCACAGCGAGGTGCTTGACGGGAGGGTCTTGCTTTCCGTCGATCTCGCGTTTGAGGCCTTCACCCAGAGCTGTTCTAGCCGGCCAGAACATCCCGGCGACTAGCACGGACACGGCGAGGCATCGGTTGCCACAATCGGCGAGGACGTCTCGGAGATGAAGCCAGTTGCCGAAGACGTACAGCGCTGGAAGCCGACGGGGATCGGCGCCCACGGGTGACCGGAATAGCGGCGATGGCACTCGGCGTGAGCTTCGCCGAGGCGATCAGGCTGATCGTTTTTGTGATCGTCGGGAAGGGATAACAAACTCCGAGGGCAGTCTGTGCATGTGACTACCAGCTCTCCTCGTGCGGCCGGTCGAGCACAGCGACGACCTCAGCCTGCAAATCCAGACAAAGCTGCTGAAAATCATGGATTTGCTCCTCCCGCCGGGGCGCCTCTCGCTGAAGGGCATCGAGTGTCTTTGCCGCCAACGCATACTTTTCGAAGAGGTTGTACAATCCATGATCTTTGACCGAGCGCAATCGTTCTCGATGACGGGGCAGCGCCATTGCCAAGCGCGCCCTTCCGAGATGCACCAAACCCATATCACCTCTAGATTACTCGTTTGCGGGTCTACGAACACCCGATACTTCAACCCGCCCAGGATGAGTCGTGGAGAACTCCGATTGTCGCGCATGCCGCTTTGTGAACCAGAGAGCGCACTCCAGGAGGCAAGCCTCGTCGGTGTGGCCGAAACGGAACTCGTCGATCAGGAATCTTGCCAGTTGATTGCCTCGATCAGAACGTTTGGGAATTCCTGCTAAAAAGCAGGTCCGTTCAAATACACGATGCAGCATTTCTACGTCTTTTGGGCCGAGAGTGCAGTCCAGATCATCCGAATGAAAATACATTTGGGACCTCCCAATGAAGGGGCGGCACCAGCGTTCGCGGTCGGCGAGTGCTTGCACGCGAGGATGGGCCGCGCAACACCACTTTGGTCCACAAAACGTCGGTAGGACTTGCCTGGTTCCACCGGGGGGAATACCCATTTCGGGCTACTCGGTGTAACTGATCCATGAGTTTCGCGGGACGAGGGCGGCTAGTTGAGAAGATAAACGACACACGAAATTATGGCGCCAGGGCGAGGGCGATCAGGCATGCTGCCAAGGCGATCAAAAGCCCGAGGCGTGCGCGCCTAGAGTTGCCGTCTGATGCTTTCCCAATCCTAGTTCAAGAAGCGAAACTTAATCATATCGGCGGTGCATGCACTTCCATTGGGTGAATTGTGGTCCCGCGCTCCATCTGTAGCCTTTGAAGCGTGCGCTCCGTCAGTCCAGACGACCCTGGCGGCGTGTACCAGCCTGCTTTGGCCTCTGCCGATCCTGGCAGAGGCTTTTTTCTACCCGTAGCTCGGCACTATGTCTGCCCGCAGGGCTTGCGAAACTAGTGACGGGTGATTTCGGACGTGAGCTCTAGGAACCGGCCGATCGACCAAAGGTAGCCGACGATCTCCCATCTCAGGGCATCGCGATTGCCGTACTTCCCTATTATTCTGTCGAGCTTTTCCTTTGTTGCGGTCTGCTCCACAATTTCGCTAATCACGTAGCTGTCATGCCCCACGGCACAAATGTCGCAGCCAGCCTCGAGAACGTCGACGACGAATGCCGGGATTTCACCGGGGTCCATCTGACGTTGATTGTGTTCAGTCTTGCCGGTGATCCATTGAGGCCGTGAAGCTATCCTGCGATCGACTGCGCTATCGGGCGCAAAACGATCTCCGGCTTTGTCGGGGATGCCGGGAAAACGCATGTACTTGGCGCTGCTCATGGAAATAGTCGCTCATCGGTTAGCGTGAGTAGGGCGACGACCTCTGCCTGCATGTCGGCGCAGGTCTGCTGGTATTCGGCAATCAGCTCTTTGCGCGCCGGGTATTCCCGCTGAAGCTCCTCGAGCGTTGATGAGGCGAGCGCATAAGCCTCGAAGAGATCGAGCAGGCAGCGCTCTCTGGCTTGGCGGAGCTGAGGGCGATATCGTGGCAGGGCCATGCCAAGACGGGCTCGCCCCAAGTGCATCAATCTCATGGCTGCTTCCCTGTTTCAGCGAAGACTACTTCGATGGTGCTACAGGTGTCGGAAGGACGATGGCGACGGATTGTTGAGGTTCGTTCAAGAGCGCGCTGCCCACGAAGAGGTACCCGCCGATGACGAGCATCGCCAAGAGAATCCCTCCGATAGGAAACCCTGTAGAGAATTTTCGCGGTGGCTCGCCGTAGCGGTATTGCTCGTACATAGTCCATTCCTCCGGTCGGCAACGACACCAGAGCGAACCGAAGGGACGGGCAATCTGCCCTGGTGTCTTTGTCGGCCCACGCCGCACAGTTGGCCATAGGCTGAGGTTAAAAATAGCGTATCGCGGCCAGTCCTCCACTGGACTAGGACCTTTGCGCCGGGGCCATGGGACTGAAGTCCCATGGTGGAACCTTTGGCGCTTTCCTACGTTCTAACGTGCTGCTTCGGTCCGCCGTTGGTGACCGAAAGCGCCTCTGGGCCCCACCTACATTCTCAACTCCGCAGATGGGGCCTATCGAGCGCGGGTGGCCACCGGACAATCACAGCAGCCCTCAGTTTTTTCACCTCACAGCCCCAGCGATGGGGCTGTCTTTTTGCGAATGGCTGACGCACGCAGAATTCGACACTAGATTTCGGGGGAGGTGAAAAATGAAGGCCCCGTCGTGGGGGTCGCGACGAGGCCAGGTTGGCTTCATTAATGATGAAGCCCGGTTGCGCTCTCAATACCCGGAGGGCGGGTATTACATGCGCAATGTCTTATGTAAGGCGCAGATGTTCATCGACTAGGGGTCCGTATGAAGAAAGATTGCCGCGAAGGCGACTAAGGGAGCACACAAGAGAAGTGGCCCCGTCGGGGACGACGATGCCAGAGGCACTTATCGAGAAAGACATCTGGGCTTTCGGTCAGTGAAACGAAGGTCGCGTTTCGGCCCCTTCGAGATGTTTGTCATCCGCGGCTGCCCTTCAATGTGGTTGCGGCGAAGCACACTCCGGCAGGCGCAACGGCTTCTCTATCTTCGCGAGCTCTTCCGCCTTGGCGCAATCAGGAAAGCCGACCAGCCGCATGGTTTCGATCAACCGCTGGCGCTCCGCTTCGTTGAATCCGGGAATGTTGACAAATCCCTCGACGGTCAAATTGGGAAACCGTTTGAGTCCGTCCGTTACTGAGACCTTCGCTTCTTCAGTTCGGCCAAGAGCCGCAAGCGCGCCAGAACGCATCACCCAGTGTTTCCTGCCATAGTTTTCCGGCGTCAAGCGGTCAAGCATCCGCAGGGCATCCTCATACCGGCCAGCCATGAAGTAGGCATGAGTGAAAATCCTCGCACTCCACATCGGGAAACCGGGGTTGAGACTGATCGCCTTGTCGACCAGTTCCGCGGTGCGCTCAGGCTCGCCGAAGGTCGAGGCCCAATCGATATAGAACGTCAAAACTTCGAATTGACCGGGTGCGAGGCGCAGCGCGGTGTCGAACTCTGCCTTGGCGCGTTCGAATTCGCCTCTGTCACCTAAAATGATGGCATAAACAGCATGCGCCTCGGCATCGCTCGGGTCGAGCTGGACGGCACGCTCGGCAGCCTCGGCAGACAGAGCCCGGTTCTTTTCGGGTTCAACCCCAAAACCGGTCAAGACACCATGGGAATGGCTAAGTTCGACCCAGGCGCGGGCAAGGCCGGGGTCCAGTTCGACTGCGCGGTTGAGCAGCCTGACGGCCTCCTCGACATCCGCCTGATTGACTTGCTCGAGTTTTTCGGTTCCGAGCAGATAAAGTTCGTAGGCATTGAGATTCTCGGGCGGCTTTCGGTGGGCAGTGATGCGGCCCGCCTCCTGGACCAAACCCGCGCCGCCGCCGAGGCGGTTCGAAATCTGTTCGGAAATTTCGATCTGGATCGCGAACAAGTCCTCGTCCGGCCGGTCCCAGCGCTGCGACCAAAGATGTTTGCCCGTTTTGGCGTCGATGAGCTGCGCCGTAATTCTTACGCGGTCAGACTGACGCTGGATGGAGCCCTCGACCACAAATCCGGCGCCAAGCGCCTTACCCACTTCACTCGGTCCGGCTGGTTTGTCCCGGTATTGTTCGATCGAGTTACGGGCGATCACCTGGAATTCAGGGAACCCCGCCAGATCGGTGATTATGTCCTCAGTGAGGCCATCGGCGAGGCGTCCGGTCGCCTCGTCACCGCCGTAGTTGTCGAACGGCAGCACCGCTACCGACGGTTTGCCGCTTTCTGTTGCTGTCGGCCAGAATTGCCAGACCGCCCCGGCCGAAACCAGAATAAGGAGCGGCACGGCTGCTGCTGCCCAAACCCAGCGCGGCGGCGATGATCGCGCTGGTCGGCGGGGGGCTTGTCCCTCAAGGATGACGCGGAAGGCCTGCACCGGTTCGGCGATGTTCTTCACCTTCTGCTCGCCCATCGGCTCGAAGCCAAAAGCCAGCTTCTTCTCAACTTCCCTGGCGACCTTTCCCGAGACACAGATGCCCCCCGGGTCTGCCAGTTGCTGAAGCCTGGCCGCGACATTGACGCCCTCGCCATACCGGTCCTCGCCCTCGACGATGACCTCGCCGAGATTGATCCCAATCCTGACCTGGATCCGCTGGTCCCCGGGGACGGCGGCATTCCGTTCCGCCAGACCGCGCTGCAGCGAGACGGCGCATTCGACGGCGTCCACCACGCTGCCAAATTCGGCGAGCATCCCGTCACCCATGAGCTTGAAAATCTCGCCGTGATGGCGGGCAATCTCCGGCTCAAAGAGTTCCTTGCGTCCGGCACGAAGGCGCTCGAATGTGCCAGCCTCGTCGCGTTCCATCAGCGCGGAATAGCCCACGACATCAGCAGCGAGGATGGCGGAAAGCTTGCGTTCCATTGGTTCAGCCTAAAGCCACCGGATTATAGGACTGGTCGCACTTAAATGAAACGGCCGACCAACAGTGCTTCAGGGGAACCCGCGTTTCATCCAACACGTCTACTGAACGCCGCAGGGAGTCCCAGTGCGCGCCAACGCATGTCAGGCTCGTTCGCCGCGAGGCGCAAGCGGAATGGATGCCGGTGCGGCCGTTGTTTCGTTCAAGTGCGATTAGGTTCGCAAATCTGGCGCAATCAATGTCAGTGTCGGAAAATAGGTTCGATAGCGAGCAACATCACGCGTGAGCAACGGCAGCCCGATGACGGCCGCATGTGCACCAATAAAGAAATCTGGGAGAACGCCGGTTCTTGTTCCCTCCGCTTTGCGATATCGCGTGAAAACCTTGCTGGCCAGAAAGAGAGCCTCCCGCGGAACGGGCGCGAATTCTAACCCGGCTTCATCAAGGAGCGCGTCGACTTCTTCGATCCGATCGTAGCGAACGGCCAGTTCTGCATGGACGATATCGTTGATCCATAGTGTCCCCCAAGACTTGCGTTTTCGAGTTGCGCAATGGACCAATCGGCCCATGTCGGATCATCGGTTACGATGTCGAGAAGAACATTCGTGTCTACGAATATCACGGTTGCCACGCGTGAGGGCCATGATTGCGTCAGTATCCAGCCCTTTGCCGGCATGCCCCCGCAGCTGTGCGAAGCGGCTGTAACCGTCGTCGTCATTGTCGAACCGTTGTAAGGAATGATTTTTCAAAGGACTTACTTCGTGGTTAGGTTTCAAGAGCTCTGATGTCGTTGCCCTAGCCCACTGCGATCGCGGCCGGCTACTGAGCGCTGTGTCGGCCGGGCTTCGATGGCAGTCGCGAGCCGGCGCCCCGCGTGGAACAAACAACGCCTGGTCGCGGTTGCACCTTGAAATAGGAGGCTAACATGCCGAGGACACCGATACCGGACGCACCAGACCCCGAATTCCCGCCGGACCTGCCGCCGGACGTTCCGCCAGATCTGCCTGAGCCGCCGATCGAAGAGCCAGAGCCCGACGTCGGCCCCGACGAGGCGCCGCCTATCACTCCCGTTCCGGGCGCAATCATGCAATCGACATCGCTCCACGCCATCCGGGTTATGATGTGCAACTGAGAACGGGCGCGGGCGCCACGTCGGACCACCTACGTCAGGAGGGCAGTGTGAAATCGCTAACAGTGAGAGTTATGGCCGCGGCCGAGGAAGATCTGGCGATCGAAACGGTCGTGCTGGCGTTTGCAGCGGATCCTATGGCGCGATGGACCTGGCCGCGTGCAGACCAGTATCTTGCGGCCATGCCGCGAATGATCCGGGCGTTCGGGAGCAGCGCATTCTCCAACGGAAGCGCCTTTTGCACCGACGGCTACGCCGGGACGGCGCTGTGGCTACCGCCTGGGGTGCATTCCGACGAGGAAGCCCTCGCTGCGGTGCTCGAGAGCACGGTTGCGCGCTCTCTTACCCCCGAAACCACGGCCATATTCGAGCAGATGGCCACATACCACCCGACCGAACCACATTGGTACCTGCCGCTGATCGGCGTCGACCCGGCGCACCAAGGCGAAGGTCACGGCGACGCCTTGATGGCGTACGCACTCGCACGGTGCGATCGCGATCATGTGCCAGCCTATTTGGAATCGTCGAACCCGCGCAACATTCCGTTTTACCGACGCTACGGCTTCGAACCGCTCGGCGCGATCCAGGCCGGTTCGTCGCCGACGCTCGTCCCGATGCTGCGGCGGCCGCGTTGAGCTTCAGCTCGATCACATCGTTTGTGGCATACGAGCGCCTGGTCTGGTTATCGGCGATGTCCGCTTCTAGAAGTGGACGATGTAGCTTTGACGACCGACATGGCGCGCGCAGCGGTCGTTCGTGAACCGTGGTTGGTAACCCTGCTGCCTTCAGCGCGTCCACGTCGGCCGTCTCTATTCCCGCCCGCCGATCGACTACCTTGACGGCGAACTGAAGGGCTGCGGCCGCGCGTGGATCTTCGGAACGGCCGGCCTGCGCCTCTGCCATCTCTTGCGCGGTCGCGCCGGCTTTGCGGCCGAGACCGGTGTGCGCTGCGAGGCAGTAGTTGCAATTGTTGCGGTCGGCGATTGCCACTGCGATCTGCTCGCCGAGCTTGGTGCCCCCCGCCGGCCAGTTTGCGACCGCCCTGAACAGGTTTGGCACGACTCCGAACGCGGAATTGATCTGTGAAAGCTGCCTGACGGATGCGGGCCAGAGACCATCGAAGCCAGCCTCCAGCTGTCGCAGGCGGTGCTCGTTGGCATCGGCATTCCGATGGGTCCGGTAATAGCATCCATCCATGAACGGCGGGATGAGTTTCGCAGGATGCTTCAGCCAGAGGACGGTTCGAATAGGGAGCGGCATGCGATCCGGCCGCGAAAATCGAAGTGAGAGAACTCACCCCGAAGCACGAGTGAAACGTTCGGAGGCATGCCGCTGTCGGCCACAGGTTTAGGGGGAATTGCGCGCGCCATCGGCCGGCCAATGCCTCCTCCTCCCGCCTTGCAGGCGATGAACGCTTCACTGGCAAGAGATCCATATGACTTGCACGACGAACAAAATCTCTTCCCGCGCGTTCCGATTTGACAAATTCATGAAGCGCGGCGACTCATATGGACGTGCGAATTGAAGGCCTGAGCAAAGAGTTCGACCGCGTTCGCGTGCTCGACGAAGTTTCTCTCGACATTCGCTCGGGCGAACTGGTTGCTTTGCTTGGTCCCTCCGGCTCAGGAAAGACGACGTTACTCCGTCTGATAGCCGGCCTGGAGAACCCGACCGAGGGCATGGTTTTCTTTGGCGCCGAAGACGCTTCGCAAAAGACCGTGCAGGAAAGAAACATAGGCTTTGTTTTCCAACATTACGCGCTCTTTCGGCACATGACGGTGCTCGACAATGTGGCTTTTGGGCTGAAGGTTCGCGTTTCAGACAAGCGGCCACCACCAGAAGAGATCCGCAATCGCGCGCTTGATCTGCTCGAACTTGTGCAGCTTTCTGGCCTCGAAATGCGCTATCCCGCTCAACTTTCGGGCGGCCAGAGACAAC
The DNA here is from genome assembly GCF_002007205.1 of Ensifer adhaerens. Lineage (GTDB taxonomy): Bacteria > Pseudomonadota > Alphaproteobacteria > Rhizobiales > Rhizobiaceae > Ensifer > Ensifer adhaerens_D. Next base: position 911,370 of record NZ_LAZS01000012.1, on the reverse strand, counting down.
GCGTAGCGCTCGCACGCGCAATGGCGGTCAACCCGACGATATTGTTGCTTGACGAGCCTTTCGGCGCGCTGGACGCCCAAGTGCGCAAGGAATTGCGACGGTGGCTGCGCGACATCCACGATCGAACTGGATACACGACCGTTTTTGTCACGCACGACCAGGAGGAGGCGCTTGAGCTGGCCGACCGTATTGTCGTGCTGAACAATGGCTCAATCGAGCAGACGGGCACGCCGGACGAGATCTACGATAACCCGGTGTCTCAGTTCGTTTACGGGTTTATTGGCCAGTCGAACTGCCTAAGCGTCACTGTTTCCGGCGGTGAGATCTGGCTCGAGGGCCGATCTACGGGACTACCGGCGACAAATGAGCACGATGGTCAGGCGGACCTTTACTTTCGGCCCCACGATATACAACTCGTCATGGATTCCGAACACGGTCTTTTGGGGTCTATCACCGGAAGCCGGCGCGTGGCAGGCACTCGGCACCTTGAGGTGAAGTTGGAAAAATCCGCTTCAGTCGTGGAGCTCGAACTGCCGCCCGATCGAGCGCTCTTTCCCCGCGAGAGCCGTATCGCCTTCAAGCCAACAAAGTGGATGCTCTTTCGCGGCGAGCAGTAGTATCTATCAGCAATGTCGATCAGCGCCGGTACGTCCGCGGCAACTTTTCCCGAACGGTGAGGCGAAGGGCGAGGGAGGGCACGCTGGGGACCGACGCGCTGTGGCCGTCGGGCCGCTTGGGGCGCAATCAGATGCCCCGCCTGGGGCGGGGCTCTGGAATTTACCAGGTTTGCCGGCCGAACCAGTCATCGATGTCTTGTCGTGCCCGATCTTTTTCGAGGCCATAACGTTCCTGAATCTTGCCTTCGAGCTGGTCGCGTTTGCCGGCGATTTGGTCCAAGTCGTCGTCGGTCAGTTTGCCCCACTGTTCCTTGATCTTTCCCTTGAATTGCTTCCAGTTACCTTCAACACGGTCCCAATCCATGTCATTTCCTCCTATGAATGTGGATAGAAGCTAAACGCCTTGGCTACGCATTTGTTCAAAGCCAGCCTACCCGCGAAGGAGCCCGGGGGAGCGTGATCGTAATCTCCTCGATACAATTCAAGTGGGGGGATGGCAAAGGGTGAGCGGAGCCCTGGCCGGCGGTCATTTCGTGCGGCACGGTATCGCTCGCCAATTGGAAAGGCGAGCATCAGCAAAGTAGAGTTCACATTCGAGCGGAATGAGTACGTGTGGTTCGCCGAAGAAAGCGAAGGATCATCCGGAAGCCTCGCGAGGGTCGTTGCCATGTCCTGGTTCAATTTGACTTCGACGACAACGCCATCGACCCGGCGAGTGAGACACTTTTGCGACATGTCTTGAGCTTCAGTGTTCCCGCGAACGAGTGGTGGCGTTGTCGGTTTGTCGGCAGAGCCGGTCATGTGTCAGGGATGCTACTTGATAAAACCCGGATACTGTACTTCTTCTCGGTTCACTCCCTTGGAATCCAGCCGAACCGGAGTGGGCTCCGGCACGTCGGCCATGTACCGATGAGCGACAAGCCAGTCGCGCAAAATATTCTCGATCGCGGCGGCTCGGCCGGCGGCGGCGGTGAATGGTCCGGATCGGTCATGTAGGCCGCGAGCCCGGCTTCGAGGTCATCTTCAAAAAGAGGCAAGTCTGTTGAATGCGACACGGTTGGCTCCTTTGTTCAGGACACCCGCTTTTCATGCCGCCTGTTCCCGGTGTGAACGGCTGCGGATGTGCGTCGCCGGTTCGTGTCCTCTCAAGGCGAGGGATCTGTCACCTTGGGGCAAGAACCTTAGAAAATCGAAAAGCTCCTGCTCGCCGAGCGGAGACTTATGAACAATTCTAACCAATCCCGAAAAAGGCTAGGATTGCGACCACAATAACGACAAGGCCGACGAGATAGATAATCTGGTTCATGTCAACCTCCTTTCATCCAATCAACCGATGCCACGCAGATAGGTTCCGCATGCAGGCAACAAAGTCGACATGCCTGCGAATCCGAGAGGGCGGAAGCCGTTGCCGGACGCGCCTTCAGCCTCCAATCTGCGGACACTGGCCGCCCGGCTCAAGCCATCAGGTTTTGCTTGCGAGACCGTAGTGATCGTGGAGGCGCCACCACGTGTATGGATCTCCCTGCGGCCTGCCAGACGGTGCGTCCTGCCAGGTTTCCTGTCGACCAAGAGGTGTCAGGTCGAGAAACGTAAAGATCGGACCAATCGCTTCCACGCCGCGGCCGTTCGTGAAGTAGCTGCGATAGGCATGGTTCCCCTCGCGGACGAAGACGTTGATGCCGAACGTTTCCTTGACATCGAAATCGCTGGAGAAGCGAGCGTCTGGCAATGTCACCCAGGGCGTCGACCAGCCCATTCGCGTCTTATAGACAGCGATCCTTTCCTGAGATGCGGTTGATGCGAAGACGAGGGAGACGTCGCGCGCGGCCAAGTGCTCGGAATGGGTGACACTGTCTGCAAACATGGAGCAGCCCGAGCACGCGCCGTCCGGCCAATTCTCTACGTCGGGAGCATAGAAAAAGCGGTAGATTATAAGTTGGCGCTTGCCTGCGAAAAGGCCGAGCAGATCCGTTTCTCCGTCGGCTGTCAAAAACCTGTAGTCGGTAGCTACCTCCATCATCGGCAGCCGCCGCCGCTCCGCCGCCAACACGTCGTTTTGTTTCATCAACGCCTTCTCTTTGGCGAGAAGCGCGTTTCGGGCAGTCTCCCACTCTTCTTTCGCTACGACTTTGGGCCACTCGATATGTTTGGCAATCGATGAAGGTGCGGGAATTCCTGGTGGTTCGTTGGCCATGTTGCAAAATCTCCTACGGCAATCGCCTCTTCAACCTTCATCCCACGCGCACGGTTCCACAGCTCCTGAAGCGGATCGCGCGCCGAAGGTCTGGTGGCAGGCAGAATCCCCTGATCAACGATCCGGACCGACGGTTAGGCGGCCGGACCTCCATGTGGAGAGCACCGATACCTACACCATGGTTAGACGCCGATCTCGACCATCAATGCCCTCTCCCCGGCGCGCCCTTGGCAAGAAGCTCATTTGTAAGGAGCCTAACCGGGGCACCCATCGACAACGGGACGAAGGCGGATCGGCGATAAGAAGGGGCCGGATCAGTGCCCTCGATCGTTAAAAGAACTGGGAACGCATTCCTGTTTTTCCGGTTTGAGGGTGTTCGAGAAGGAGAACGCCATGGCAGAGGATCGGTGGGAACACGAGGAACGCTACGGACGCGATCCAGAGAAGGCAAAACAACCGGCGCCCTGGAACGAAAGCGTTGTGATCAGCCTGCCCAATGTGGATCACGAGGTGTTGGTTGGATCAGCCAGTGAAGCGATAGCGGTTTTGCGAAACAATTGGTCTGGATCTAGGTCAGGTCCAGCATATCAGGTTGCTTTGACCACCTGTCTCGAAGCCATGAATGGTCACCTGCCTGGTTACATGGCCCGATTGGCCTTTGAAGAAGCTGCCCGTGACGCAGGAGTTCTGCGCTAAGGCTTGCAGGACTTCAACTTTGAAGCCTTTCACCTCTGGCCGATGCCTTGGTGCGAGGGCAAGCGCAGCGGGAACGTACCGTGTGTGAACCCTTGCGGCACCCGCGCTCAAGGCTGATCTCGGCCGAGAAAATTTCGGCGCTTGGGTGATACGCCCGCGGACGAACTCAACCACTCCCGGAAGGAACAAAGCCGCGTGCTCATTGGTTGATGATCGACTGCACATCGAAACGAAGGCGTTGGATTGGATCGTTCACATGGAGGCGCCGCCACTTGAAAGAAAGCTTGCAGCGATCCTGGCTGCCGATATCGAAGGTTACTCCCGGTTGATGAATGCCGACGAAGAACAGACCCTGGCGACCTTGACATCGCATCGCACTATCGTCGACGGCCTTATCGAAAGTGCTCATGGTGAGATCTTCGGGACCGCGGGGGACAGCGTGTTGGCGGAATTTCCCTCAATCGTCCATGCCTTCAACTGCGCGATAGCCATTCAGCAAGCCATGTGGCGTGCCAACCGGCCGCTTGCCGACAAACACAAGATGAACTTCCGCATCGGGATCAACGTCGGCGATGTTCTGGTGAAAGACGGCGATATCTTTGGGGATGGGGTCAACATCGCCGCCCGGCTTGAAGGCCTCGCCGATGCCGGCGGCATCTGTGTGACGCGAGGAGTACGAGATCATCTGCGTGATCGCGTTGATACCGCCTTTGAGGATTTGGGTGAGCATCAGGTCAAGAACATTGCGCGCCCGCTCCGGGTGTTCCGTGTCCTGTTTGACCCGCAGTCCGAACCAAGCCCCAATGTGGAGCTAACGTCCGTCGAACACCCGGAACGATCCTCCTCGGTCGAACAGACCTTGTCGGAAGACCAAGACAAAGATGAAGCGCGCCGGGTTGAGGTGGCTTTCTGGGAAGCGGTACAGGAGAGCGATGACCCGGCCGAATATCTCCTGTACCTGAAGCGATACCCTGCGGGCGAGTTCGCCGAACTCGCAGCCGCGCGCGTTGCTCAAGGCGGGTCTGGGGAGGGCGATCCCGGTATCGAGGTTTCATTCTGGGAAACGGTGCGAGACACCGGTAACGCCGAGATGATTGAAGCGTATTTGTCAAAGTATCCGACGGGCCAGTTCGTCGATCTCGCCAAGATCTTGTTGGCAGACATTCACGCCAAATAAACACACAACGATCCTCGTCATGACTGCGTCAACGCCAAATGGATTGCAAAGCAGATGGGTTAGCGCCGGCTGCGGCCGGGACGCGTGGGATGTTCAGCAAGAATGCAAAGCGATTGTCGAAGTGCCGCTAGGGTAGCGCGTGTGATCCTGTGCAACCCCTCCCTTGAGAAACGCCAAAGGCTTGCCTTCACATTCTGGGCGCGCTGAAGGGCCGCCTTGCGACGGCCTCTTCAGCGTTCTTGCGACTATATGATTTGGGTTTTGGGTGGAGGAGTGATCTGCCCTTCGAAAGGGTCGTCCTCTTGAGGCACGACGCCGTTGGGTGTCAGATCGTCAACCGCCTTTGGCAGATCTCGGCTGAGGCGGCTCAAAATCTCCTCAGGGGAAAGACCCGTCCGCGCGGAAAGATCCTCCAGGACTTCCGGCCCGAGCGCTTCGGATAACTGCCTATCATTAATTTCGCTGTTTGGACCGGTCTGCACCCAGGATTTTGCGGTCTCCCCGTGCCCGTTCTGCTCGAACTGCTTGAGGAGATCGCCTAGACCGCCCGTCAACACGCCGCCCGTCGATGAACCGCCGAGCAAGCCGCCAAGTCCGCCGAGACCACCGGAGCCTCCAGTCAGACCGCCAAGCAGGTCACCCAAACCTCCTCCCGCCTCCTGCTGACCGGTTGGCCCTTGGTCTTGTCGGTTCTGGGTCAGACCTTTCAGAAGCTCCCCGATCTTCTCCCTATTCTGGTATCCTGCCACCGCAAGGACACTTAGCAGGGCTTTAAGTGCAGTGCTTGCCATGTGCTTCTCCTCTTCTGTCATATATGCCCGTTCAGGCATCTGCTGGTTCACGACGGAGGTCGCGATCGCGGTTAGCGCGAGGTCGGTGGCCTGCTCATCGTCGAAGTTGTGGCGGATGGATCGCCAATGGCGCGGACCGAGGCTGGCTTGGTCATGGCCTTTCCTTTGGGTTAGAAGGAGCATCGGTAGACGCTTAAACTCCACCCGGCATCTCTTGTTCCGTTCAGCAGATGTTCCATGCCCCGATATCTCAACTTCGGCGTCCATCGCATAGCGGGCGGAGGAAGGAAGCGCGGATGTCCTCTCGCCAAGGTGGTTCATTGAAGATAGAGCCGGGATCAACCGAGGTGGCCCGACCGGGCGATGGCGCATGCCTTACGTGTTCCACCGCCCCTGATCTGGATTCGCTGTTCTGGATCGACGGGAACGATTAGGGCCAGCCGCCATTTTAGAAGCGTATCACAGACGGAGCGAATGAATGGCACGTAGGCGGATTGGGGCGGCATCCTGAGCGGTCTCTGCGAGATCGGCCTCTTCCTCAGTGCTGTTTCCGTGCCATTCCATAGGGCGAAAATTGGGCCTTAGACGCAGAACGTAAAGGCTAGCCAATTTTTGCCGATCAATCCGTCTTGCGCTCGACCTGCTTTTGCCCAGCACTCTTGCCGTCGGAACTTTCCGAGCGCTCTTCGAAACGATCCGCACCCTTCTTCAACGGCGAACCTTTGGTTCTCTCGACCTTACGCTCCTCGGCAGCAGCATTCCTCTTCAGTGCTTGCGACGATTCCCGTCCCTTGGCAGTTTGCGAGGTTGGACGTCCCATTTGCTTCCTCCTTAAACACCGTCTGAATGGTTTAACGCTTCAGGCGTCGTTGGGTTTCCCGGCGAGGCATCTGATCTAGATGGGTCGGTCTGCGCCATCCGTTGCACCCGCGTGGGATCGCCAGGAACAAACCCCGGACGCCGTGCGTTCAACCGAGGTTTCGGCGCGCTAGCTCCCAGTCGCGATCACGTACACTTGAATTGATCCGGAAAACGCATGGGGTTTGTCTTAGTTAGCATCTCCTGGCCGAGGGCTTTGGCCGGCATATTCTTTGAACATCAGCCGGTCCTGCCGGCTCCGCCTAGAGGACACTCAGCCATGGTGACGTTCACGCTCAACGGGGAACAACGCACGTTTGATGGCGATCCCGACACGCCTCTTCTTTGGGTTATCAGGGACTTCGAAAAACTGACTGGCACGAAGTACGGGTGCGGCGTGGCCCAATGCGGCGCTTGCACGGTGCATCTCGACGGCATGCCCCGACGCTCATGCATCACGCCAATTGCCATGATCGACGGCTCGGACGTGGTCACGATCGAGGGCATTTCGGGCAAGGAGGCCGAAGCCGTGCAGGCAGCGTGGAAAGGGTTGGACGTTCCGCAATGCGGCTACTGTCAATCCGGGCAAATCATGTCGGCGGTGGCGCTCTTGCAGATCCTGCCCAAGCCCACGGACGACGAGATTGATGGCGCCATGGCCGGCAATCTCTGTCGATGCGCCACCTACCATCGCATTCGAGCAGCGATCCATAATGCCGCCAAGTCGATGGAGGGCTGAGCGATGACCATTCACGACATAACACCCACCCGCCGTGCCTTTCTCGCCGGTGCTGGGCTCGTCATCGGTGTGGCAATCGCGCCAAGGTTTCTTTCGGCTGCGTCAACAGGTATTCCGGCCGGCGGTTCGGGCGAACTCAAGGCGATGAACGCTTTCGTCAAGATTGGACCCGACGACACCGTCACCGTGCTGTCAAAACATATTGAATTTGGCCAAGGGCCCTTCACGGGCCTTGCAACGCTGGTCGCCGAAGAGCTCGACGCCGACTGGAGCCAGATGCGGGCGGTCCACTCTCCGACCGACAACAAGGTTTACGCCAATCTCTCCTTCGGCTTGCAGGGCACCGGCGGATCGAGCTCGATTGCCAATGCCTATGAGCAGATGCGCAAGGCCGGCGCCACGGCGCGTGCCATGCTGGTCGCCGCGGCCGCTGAAGAATGGAATGTTCCGGCAGCGGAAATTACCGTCGAGAAGGGGCGGATAAAACATGCAGGCTCGGGAAAGGAAAGTGGCTTCGGTGCGTTCGCCGACAAGGCAGCGCGACAGGTCGCGCCTGCGGACCCGAAGCTGAAAGATCCCAAGGATTTCGTGCTGATCGGCACGGAGCTGCCAAAACTTGATACCCAGGGCAAGACCGATGGCACCGCGGTCTTTACGCTCGACATCATGCCCGAGGGCCTCTTAACCGCCGTGGTTGCCCATCCCAAGCATTTCGGCGCTATCGTGAAGTCTTTCGACGACGGCAATGCCCGCAAGGTTCGGGGCGTGGTCGATATCAAGCTGGTGCCGCAGGGCGTCGCGGTTTACGCGGACAATACCTTTTCCGCGTTGAAGGGCCGTGATGCCCTGACGATCGAATGGGATCTCTCGAAAGCGGAAACCCGTTCGTCGGAGGAACTGACTGTCGAATACGTCCGGCACTTCGATGAGCCCGGTCTTGAGGCGACGAACACCGGCAATGTCGATGAGGCGTTGCGGCAGCAGGGGCTGCAAACCGTTGAAGCCCAGATCGTTTTCCCCTTCCTGGCGCATGCGCCGATGGAGCCGCTCGACGCGGTGTTCATCAAGGCCGCCGACGGGTCGGTCGACATTTACAACGGCGCGCAGTTTCCGGGCTTTGATCAGCAGGTGGCGGCAAAGATCCTGGCGCTCGACGAAGAGAAAGTTCGCGTCAACACGCAGTTGGCAGGGGGCAGCTTCGGGCGCAAGGCACAGTTCGGTTCGCCCTACATGCAGGAGGCAGCGTCCGTCTATGCAGCAATCGGCGGCGACCGCCCGCTCAAGCACATGTGGACGCGCGAGGACGACATTCGGGGCGGTTTCTACCGCCCCATGTACGCCCATAAGATGCGTGGCGCGATAGATGCCACCGGCCAGATTACGGCATGGGAGCAGATCATCGTCGGCCAGTCGATCATGGCCAAGGCGGATCTGGATTCGACCTCGGTCGAAGGCGCGTCGAACCTGCCCTACAAAATCCCCAACCTCAAGGTGATCTCTCACAACATCACGTTGCCGATCCCGCCGCTCTGGTGGCGGTCGGTTGGGCATACCCACACGGGCTTTGCAGTCGAGACCTTCGTCGACGAGCTTTTGACCCGCGTCGGCCGTGACCCCGTGGAAGGTCGGCTTGCACTCATTGACGCGTCCTCGCGTCATGCCGGTGTCCTGCGCAAGGCCGCTGAGATGTCGAACTGGGGAGTAACGCCACCCGAGGGGCGGGCCCGAGGCGTGGCGGTCGTCGAAAGCTTCGGCTCGTTCGTCTCGCAGGTCGCGGAGATTTCCGTCGGCTCCGATGGTGCGCCGCGAGTGCATAAGGTCTGGTGCGCGGTTGATTGCGGCGTTGCCGTCAATCCCAACATCATCAAGGCGCAGATGGAGGGCGGTATCGGTTACGGGTTGGGTGCCGTGCTTTTCGACGCGATCACTCTGGGAAAGGGCGGCAAGATCACGCAATCAAACTTTCATGATTACCGTTCGATCCGGATAAACGAAATGCCCGATGTCGTGGTGGAAATCATCAAGTCTGCGGAAAAGCCGACCGGTGTCGGCGAGCCCGGCGTGCCGCCCATCGGTCCGGCAGTAGCCAACGCATGGAGAAAACTGACCGGTGCGCCGGTGCGCCAACTCCCTATCGTCAGCGTCATTTCGTCCTGAGGACACCGTCAAGATGAAGATCAAACTCCTGTTCTCAGGAATTGCCGCAAACTGTCTTGTCGTCGCAGCGGGCGCCATGCTGACGCCGGCGTCCGAAGCGCAGACCAGCAACTCGCTCCGTTCAGCGGAATCGTTTCAGTCGATTTCCGACGAGCGGGCGCGGTCCGTTGCGCTCTTCGAAGAGGCCGGAAAAGTGATCCAGCATCCCCGATGCGTCAATTGTCATCCGGCCACAGAACGACCGCTGCAGGGCATGGCCATGCATCTGCATCAGCCGCCCGTTTTCCGGGGCGAGGGCGGTATGGGTTTGGTGGGCATGCAGTGCAACACCTGCCACAGTGAACAGAACACGCCGGTGATTGGCCAGGCCGATACGCTGAAAAGCATCCCGGGTAATCCCGCCTGGCATCTCGCGCCGATCGAGATGGCCTGGGAGGGTAAGACACTTGGGCAGATCTGCGTGCAATTGAAAGATCCCAAACGAAACGGCGACAAAACCATGGAAGAGATAGTCGAGCACATGGCGCATGACGATCTGGTCGGATGGGGATGGCAACCCGGAGATGGCCGTGAGCCGGTTCCAGGCACTCAGGAAGAGTTCGGCAAGCTCATCCAGGCGTGGGTGAATACGGGAGCTGCCTGTCCATCGTCATAAGGCGTGCCCGCACCGCAATTTCGCGCGAGGGTCGAACCCGTTCTAAAGCCCATTGTGACACCAATTGCGAAACCGGGAGGACCACGCGCGTGCCCGATGATTGCCTCCCCTCTCTGGTTGCCATCGCACGGGAACTGGTCAGCCGGCCGAGCGTGGAGCGGTAATAATCGTTGCCTGCGGCTCGTTGACGAATGCCGGTGGCACCCTAGTTTACCCCTTTAATTTCTGTGGCTTGCCGCTGCCGAGACATGGGGTTGGAGAATGTTCGTGACTGAGGGGCGATCCGTTCTTGTTCTTGAAGATGAGCCGATCATTGCACTCGACCTGGAAGAACTGTTGGCAGAAGCGGGATTTGAAATTGTTCAGGTTTTCAGTGCATGCGCGGATGCCGCAGCCTGGCTAGAGGCTAATACCCCCCAGCTCGGAATTCTCGACCCCCGTGTCAGAGACGGTTTTTGCACATCAATTGCACAGACCCTTCTGGAACGATCCGTGCCATTTATCGTCTATTCGGGACAGGCGCCTGCGCCCGACGACGAGACTTCGAGTGTCTTCAGCAAGGGCATCTTTCTGACGAAACCCTGCCGCCCGGACATACTCTTGAATGCGATCGCGACCGAGACACTGCGTACCGGGTAGGGCGCGCATATGGTCTCGAACTTCCACGACCAGTCGTCGCGATCCCTTTTTCCTCGCCTCGTTCAAACCGCTATCGGTTCGGCATGCCGTCTGATCATCAACACAGACGGACCCTCGTGATGGCACTTGTGTAAACAACCGAATTGGCGACAAAGCGCTGCGTGGCAAAAGCGTATCCTCACAGCCAATGGCCCCGTCGAAAAGACGGTGTCATCGCGTCGCGCCGAGCACCGATACCGGCTTCGCCAGCAGTTCACACGTCAATCGAGCCAACGGTTGCGAAACGTAAGACTGGCAACCGAGATCGGTTTGCCTTCCTCGCTACGCACCGAAACCGAAATCTCTGTGCCATGGCCCTCGGGCAATTCGTCGCGTGCGACGTCAACGAGGATGCGCGTGATTTCCTGCATGACCGCCGCGCGAGAATGGAGCTCAAGCCCTAGGTCATCCCGCGTCTGCCCGTCACCATTCTTGAGATCGAAGAAATAGCGCGTCATCAACTTTCCAGCCTCCGCTCGGATAGAGAAGTCGGGAAGGAAGCCATTGTTCCCAAGAGCCAATCAGCCCTACGATTTTCTTTGCCCGTCAAAGGCTTGGCGCCGGGGCACGGGTGGCCAGCAGTTCTTTCAGCGTTCCAGCCACGATCGATGCCCCAACGTCACGTCTACCCCATCTGCTGCCTGTGCCAAGAACAAGGCCACTTGCGTTTATGCAAGGAGACGCAATTTGGGTTCGCGATCCCAGAAACGCATTGAGGCGGCTTCCAGGAAATGGGCGTCTAGAGGTACGACACCTGCGCCGATCTCCACACCCGCCTTCTTCAAGATCGGTAGCGCATCCTCGCTGTGTCCGATTGCCTTCAGATGGCCGAAGGCATCCATGATCCACTGGATGGCGGCCGCTTCGTTGACGAGAATTTCGGCGCCATCCTTTGAAAGCAGCACGGCAACCGCGTCGAAAATCTGAGACGGGGAGCCGGCGAGCTGGCCATCGGCTTTCACGGGCTTGCCGTCGGAGAGCGTTGTGTTGCCGATCTTCGGGGCTACGACAAAAGGCACGGCGCCGGCTTTGGCGATCGCGTCCTTCAGCTTTTTCAAGGCCGTCACGTCAGAGCCGTCGCCGATGAGGATACCGATCTTGCGGCCCTCGACCGTCTCCAGCATGTTCTTCTGAATGGACAGGGCAGGCGAGGGCTCAAGATCGACCGGTTCCCGTGCCGCCGGATTGGCCCTGGGAAGATCGATGCCAAGACCGACGGCGACCCGTTGTGCAAGATCCCTGTCGACATTCAGGAGATTGCCGATCATCCGCGGCGGCACGTGCTCGAGCGCAACTTTGGACAACTCGAAAACGAAAGATGAGGCTATGTGCGCCCGCTCCGAGTCCGTCTGGGAGACCCAGAACAGGCGCGCCTGGCTATAGTGATCGGCAAATAGATCGGAGCGTACGCGAAGCTTCTCACCCTGTTCCTTTGCGCCCGACTGTGCTTCCAAGGTCCTAAAACCTGTGATCGGACATTCGCGTGAACCGCCGTCCTCGCCTGACATTGCCAGGCTGTTCGGCTCGTAGTTTGCCCGGCCCTTGGGCACGGCCATCTGCATCATGCCGTCGCGCTGAAAATTCATCATCGGGCACTTCGGAGCATTGATCGGCAACTGGTGAAAATTTGCCGAGCCGAGGCGCGACTTCTGCGTATCGAGATACGAGAACAACCGTCCCTGAAGGAGCGGGTCGTTGGTGAAGTCTATTCCGGGAACAATGTTTGCCGGGCAGTACGCGACTTGCTCGGTTTCCGCAAAGAAGTTGTCGGGATTGCGGTCGAGAACGAGCCGACCGACGATTTTAAGCGGCAGAGTTTCCTCCGGGATGATCTTGGTGGCATCGAGAACGTCATAGGGGAGTTTGTTGGCGAACGCTTCGTCGAACAGTTGAACGCCGAGTTCCCATTCCGGAAAGCTGCCGTTCTCGATCGCTTCGTAGAGATCGCGGCGATGATAGTCGTTGTCGGCGGCCTGTAGCTTCAGTGCCTCATCCCAAATTGTCGATTGAACCCCGAGCTTCGGCCTCCAATGGAACTTGACGAAGGTCGATTTGCCGGTGGCATCGACGAAACGAAATGTATGAATCCCAAAGCCCTGCATCATGCGGTAGGAGCGCGGAATCGCCCGATCGGACATTGCCCACATCAACATGTGCGTGCTCTCGGGCATCAGCGAGGCGAAGTCCCAAAATGTATCATGAGCGCTGCCGGCCTGCGGGTAAGCACGGTCGGCTTCCATTTTGACCGCGTGGATAAGATCCGGGAACTTGATCGCATCCTGAATGAAGAAGACGGGAATGTTGTTGCCAACGAGATCCCAGTTGCCTTGCTCGGTGTAGAATTTGACTGCAAATCCGCGGACATCGCGAGGTGTATCGACTGAGCCGGCACCACCGGCGACGGTCGAAAACCGCACGAACACCGGCACCTTTTCGCCAACCCGCTGGAAAAGATCCGCCACGGTCACGTCGCTCAGCGATTGGGTTAGTTCGAAGTAACCGTGCGCAGCCGAGCCGCGAGCGTGCACGATCCGCTCCGGAATCCGTTCGTGGTCGAAGTGAAAAATCTTCTCGCGCAAAACGAAGTCTTCGAGAAGAACCGGCCCTCGCTCGCCTGATTTCAGGCTGTTTTGATTATCGGAGACGCGGATACCCTGATTGGTGGTGAGATGTGCTCCAGCGGTCTCATCCGAGGCGTGCTGATGCGTTTCTCCGCCGTGACCGGGCTCGCTGTCAAACGTGGTCTTGTTGGCCATCGATCGATCCTCTTCTCTAGCGCACCGGCACTGGCGAAGGGCGCTCGACATCTGCGAGGTTCCAAGGGGCCGGGAGGGAGTACACCCGCCAAAACCTGCGTGTGTTACAAGAGTTCCCTCGTGGTCGCGCCTTTTTGTATTGTAGGCCTTTCGGCACAAATCCCGGGCGGGGGGAGAATGCGACAGTATACGGTGGGGAATGACCTGGATTGAGGCCCGCGAGTAACCTATGCCTCAATCGAGGTTGTCTTGGACGTCCTCTTCCGCGATGGGAAACGAAGATTCGAGCGCCGCGCCAACGAAGGCTCTCCGCGAAAGCCCAAGCGCGTCGCCGCGCTCCAGAGCAGCTTGGCAGCGGTTTCTTGCCCGCTCGTAGAACCAACCGCCCTGCGGCATCTCGCTCAGATATTGCAAGGCATCCTGCGGACCCTTGATCGAGCGCTCGCCCCTTACGCCGATCTTTACGGGACGATCCCAGATGATCGTTTGCATGTGCGTTGCCTCCGGTTCGGCAAAAAACGTCTGGTCTCAAGATTTGTTCCCGGCCGCGACGGTCAGATCACGGGTCGCTCCGCCCCGCCGAGCGCCATTCTGCTAGTGGCTTCTTTTCGGCGAAGCCCTTTTCGACCACGAGCACGCTGTCGAAAAAATCGACCCCACGCTCTGATTGTATCGAGGAGACATCGTGCATGACCGCAATTACCGTAGAGTTTGGGCAATGATCTTTGATCGATTGGTGAAACGACCGAACGGACTGGCTGTCCAAGGCGCTGGTCGCCTCGTCGAGGAAGATCAGGACCGGCTTCAGCAACAGGATCTTCGCAAGCACGAGTTTCTGCTTCTCGCCCCCGGACAGCAACCTGTCGAAGTTCTGTCCCTCGCGCCCCTCACTCGAAAGCTCCCTTGCAAACTCTTCGAGCCCGGCCGTTTCCAACGCAGTCGCGACGCTGGCGTCGGTATGCGCGTTTGCCTCATCTGGCAAGCAAACGAGATCCTTCAGGCAAACATCTTGGAGCTTAACTTCCTGGGCGGCGTAGAGGCTTCGAACAGCATCCGGCATAGTGATGGTCCCGCGGCCATGCGGCCAAAGACCATTTATTGCTTTGAAAAGCGAAGTCTTGCCACTGCCCGATTCACCGATCACCAACGTCCACTCTCCAGGAGCAAAGTTGAGTGTATCGACGGCCAAGAACGGTTTTTCCTCGCCAGTGTGAAAGAGTTCGACTGCTTTGATGGAAAAGCCTCGTTTTGCATCCTGGGTCGTGTACTCGAAGACGGATGGTCCGCTGCGAGAATAATAATCCTCAGGCTGTTGCACCGTTTCGATTGCTTGCGCGAGTTCTGTTATCCGGCGCGCATCGGCCCTTAATGTCGCAATGTCGGGCATCGCATGGATGAACCACGAGCACTCATTGATGAGGGCCGTCGCTAGCTCGGCGCCGGTGACATAATCCTGTAGGCTGATTGTCTTGTCGACGTAGGGGAGGAGGCCTGGCGCATAGGCGACAATTCGCGAGCCGAGGAAATTATGCACCAGCTCAAAACCCATATAGCCGGCGGTAACGCGGTTGAGGCTCGCCCAGGTGGCGTCAATCTCGCGGTATCTGCGCTCGTTGATGGTCTTTTGAGCCGGTTCGCCCTTGATGACCGCGACGTGGAAACTACGATGCAACAACTGGTTCAATTCGCTGCGATAGCTACCCTCCGCCGACTGGATGCGCACCGACAGGCCTTGGAGAATGCTGCCGAGCTTGGCTGCAACGAACGTATTGAGCGGTACATAGACTGCGATCGCCAGGAGCGTGAGGAACGCGGACCCGTAGCTGCCCAGAAGCTCGAGTCCTCTGACTGAACTCGAGGTCTCGATCAGCTTTCGCCCAACGAAGACGAGCGAAAGGACGACGCCGGCGATGCCGATGCCAAGGCCGATTGCACCGCCCGTCATACCCTTTATCGCTTCCTGCACCCTTTGATCGATGTTGTCGGGCGTTGGACCTTCCTTCCCGACCATTTCGCCAAGCCCGTTTTGCTGAAGATGGAAATGGGTGTGGTTGGCATCGAGCAGCGCTTGGTTGAAACGTTCGTCTAGCCACTGGCGCCATTTTCGATGAAGTGTGGTCGAGAAAAAGTGGCGAACCGCAGTAAAGCCCGCGTCTCTTGTGATTGCGATTGCCGCAAGGGTTGCGGCGGTGGTCAGGAGCGATGATGGCGTGGTGGGAACCGTTGGATGGTGAAAATTGGCGATCCGGTTGACGAGTTCGCCGGAAGTCAACGCGAACCAGACACTTGCCTGTGCCGAAAGACCCGTGAGTAGCAGGATGAGAAACGTTAGGCTCCAGGCCTCGCGCCACCGTTTGGAGAGCCAGTAGGCAAACAGCAGTCCCCAGAAACTGCGCATGGATGAAACAGGGCTGGATGGGCGCCGCCGTCTCTTTCGGAGAGGCCGCTTTATCAGTGCTTTTGCCCGTGGTGCGTTGCTGCGGACGACTTCACGCAAACTCATCTTCATGAACTGGAGCGACGATCGGAGTTGTCAACTTCGCGGTCCTCATTGGCGCCTATGTTGTTGGTCCATCTAAAGTGAGGGCTGTTTGACCCCTTGACCCGCCGCGGCGATTGAGACTGGCGACGGGTCTGATGTCGGTGTGGTGCCCTGGGCCTTCGAAACCGGCGAATGGGAACGATATTCGGCCTACGCGGCCTTTCTGGCCGGCGTTCCCTTGTTAATGGATGTAACCGCCAGATTGGTGAGTTTGTTGTTCGTTGCCTTTTCCTGGTCAAGGATCTCGGAAAGGAGAGTGTGCGCCTCGTCGTACCCAAGGCCCTTCGCCCACTCCCGAAGCGACCCGTAACGGGCGATTTCATAATGTTCCACAGCCTGGCACGCGGCCAGAAGACCCGCGTCGAGCGCGGTCCCTTTCGCGTCTGACATCAGTCCGTCGGCTTCCTTGATCAACCCCTCGATAGCGTCGCACTTATCGCCGGCGGGCTTCTTTCCGATCGATTTGAATACCTGATCGAGCTTCTTGATCTGGTCCTTCGTTTCCGAAAGGTGCTCCTCAGCTGCCTTTTTCAACTCCGCGCTCTTGGCGGCCTTGGCAATCTTAGGGAGTGCCTTCGTGATTGCGTTTTCGGCGTAATAGACGTCTTGGAGTGTATGTTCGAATAGTTCGGCAAGCGAGTTCATGGTGGCTCTCCTTCTTGAATGAATGCTCCAGAAGAAGCTGCCGGCGCACGTTTTCGTTCCAAGAGACGAGCTACTTTTTGAGCCCGTCCACTGGTGGGGCAGATTTCGCCGGCGCAGTCGTCAGCACGTCTCGGATTGAAACGCACGCAGGAGGCGAGCCGGAACTGCGAGGGAGAGGCCACTTTGGCATGGATGGGACTGGCGTTGGAAGCACAAAGGCAATGGTCGGTCCGCCATCAAAGGTGAAGGAGGACGTGCACCGCGATTACAGAAAGCTAATCCCGGCTCACACGCCAGATCACGTTGCCGACGTCGTCTGCGACAAGCAGCGCCCCCTTTCTGTCGATCGCAACTCCCACAGGGCGACCCATGGCTTTGCCTTTGGCGATGAAACCCGTGAGAACATCCCGGGGGCGTCCGTTTGGTTTTCCATTTTTGAAGGGGACAAAGATCACTTTGTAGCCGCTCGGGATGCTACGGTTCCAGGACCCGTGTTGGCCGATAAAGGCGCCATTTGCGAAGGGGGAGCCGAGCGATGTGCCCTTGGAGAAGGTCAATCCAAGTGAGGCGGTATGTGCGCCGAGCGCGTAGTCGGGCTTCACGGCCCTCGCTACAAGGTCCGGCCGAGATGGTTTGACCCGGGTATCGACGTTCTGACCAAAATAGCTGTAGGGCCAGCCGTAGAACGCCCCGTCGCGCACTGACGTCATGTAGTCGGGCACGAGGTCGTCGCCGAGTTCGTCGCGTTCATTGACGGCCACCCAGAGCGCCCCGCTCTGAGGGTTCCAGGAGAGGCCATTGGGATTTCGAAGGCCTGAGGCAAAAACGCGGGTACGACCACTTGCCTTGTCGACCTCGAGCACCGCGGCGCGGTTCTCTTCCACGGCCATGCCGTTTTCCGCGACGTTGCTGTTAGACCCGACGGTGACGTAGAGCTTGCGGCCGTCTCGGCTTGCGATCACATCCTTGGTCCAATGATGGTTGAGGTCTCCAGCCGGCAGATCGGTGATCTTCTGCGGTTTCGCCTTCACCCGAGTCTGACCATCGGAATAGGGAAACGCGACAAGAGCGTCGGTGTTGGCGACGAAGAGTTGGCCGCCGGACAGCGCCATGCCGAAGGGAGAGTTCAGGCCTTCAGCGAAGGTGCTGCGAAGGTCTGCTACGCCGTCGCCATTTTTGTCACGCAGAAGCGTGATGCGATTTGCGCTTTCAGTGGCGGCGCCCGCCCGCTTCATCGCCTGCCCGATGAACACCTTCTTCAGGCTGAATCCTTCATCATGTTTGGCTGGCGCATTGCTTTCCGCCACCAGGACATCGCCGTTCGGCAAGACAAGCAGCCAGCGCGGATGATCGAGGCGCGTCGCAAACGCGGTGACCTTCAATCCTCTGGCTGGCGTCGGAGCGCGCCTCTTCGGCCAGCCGGTTGCATCGGCAATGTTGACGATGGGTATCACGGTGGGGCGCGGTTTCGGCAGCGCCGGATTAAATCCGTAGCCAACCGCATCCTCGCCGCGAGCCGGCTGTCTCGCGGGTACGCCGGCACAACTCGCAACAACAGCGCTTATGCCGAATGTGAGGGCCAGTATTCGCGGAAAAGCAATATTCATGAGGTTTCCCCCGCAACGGCCAGTATCTGCGAACGTAAGACGCGATGTCCATTCGCATTATTCCATCTCTTGCTCAAAACGTGGATTTCTGTTGCTGGCGTTCGTTTGGTGCTTGGTCCCCAACGGCTACTTTGCAGCTCGGCCGATCGTGTCGGCCATGTACGCACCCCGAAAGCCCATAGGCAGGGGTCTGCCAGTGGTCGAATCCTTCACGGTCTGATGCTCAAGTTCCGCATTCAACTCAGCGCCCACAATCAGCAGGGTCACCGATAACCAGAGCCAAATGAGGAAACCGACAAGGCCACCGAGCGCGCCGTAGCTGGCATTGTAGTCGGCCAGATTGCCCAGATACCAGGCATAGGCCGAAGACATCACGATCCAAGCGGACGTTGCAAAGAGCGATCCCCAGGTTAACCAACGAACCTTTGGCGGCTCGCGACTGGGGCCAATGCGGTAAACGACTGCCGCTCCTGTCAACGCAGCCGCAATCACTAGTGCCCAGCCTGTAAGCAGGATCAAAGCTTCATTTGCCGGATCGAGGGAGACGAGCCGAAAGACCGCGGGCAGAGCGGCGGTGACGCCTATCATGATGATGAGGACAATCATCGCGCAAAGTGTGAAAAGGATTGCGATAACATTGAGCTTGAGAAATCCACGCTTCTCAACTTCCTGATAGGCAACATTCATTGCGTCGAAGAGCGCGAGCGTGCCGTTTCTGGCGCTCCAAAGCGTGATGGAGAGACTGACCAGGAAGGTGACGCTCAACGTCGTCTCGCGCATATGCACGAGCGCTTGGACCTGCGGTTCAAAAACATCGAATGCCCCCGGGGGCAGCGCGTAGGACAGAGCCTTCAGATGCTCGGCAATGTCGATGGGATCAGCGAGCAATCCGTACAGCGAGACAGTAGCACCCAATGCCGGGAACAGTGCAAGGAGCAGGTAAAACGTCACTCCGGCGGCGACGAACGCTACACGGTCGTTGGAAACTTCGTGCATAACGCGCCAAAGAACGTCGTAAAGCCCTTTTGGAGGGATGTCCTCGGGAACATCGGCATAGCGGCCATGATCATCATCCTCTTGCGCGCGCGTGGGAGTGCTGTTTGCCTCGTTTCGCCCAGGAGCGCGCCGATTGGGATCAAGCAGGTAAAGCGCAAACAACGCCGCTGCGCAGACGACGTAGGCCGTCGCGTGGCTTTTCGAGTGTGGGTATCTCGAGGTCATCACCAAACATCCGGTTGCTCGATTCCTAACGATCGGCGACGCTAAATGGATGCATCCTTCCCCACGATCATCTCCGATTTCGTCCCACCACTCGGGTGCCGAGTGCGCGCTTGCACTATGCCGCTGCTTCCCCATCGCGCTGCCGGGCGGTGTGCTACCGATCCCGCCTGCAAACGCTCCAAATGTAGCCGACAAGTCCCGCGGCAATCAGCGCTGGTGCAAAGTGGCGCCTGATACCATTTTCCGCCGTTGCGACGATGGCGTTTGCCTCAAGCACAGCAATCCTCGACGCCGTGGCTGCGATGGCCGCCAGTTCAATGCGAAGCCGGGTCGCTTCGGCGCGCAAGGCCTTCAGCTTCTCGCGTCGGTTGAGGATGGTCGCCAATTCGTCCGGCCGAGCGATAACCTTGCGCCTCGCATCTGCGGACGGGCGCGTCGGCGCTACGCCCGAGCCATCATCGCATTGGTAACCTGACTGATTGGACATCGCTGCCGCTCTCCTGCGCTCGATCGTACCCAACGAAACAGGCCTGCCGTTGTTCCACCCTCTAGCCTTGCCGTTGTCCGCCACGTGGAGACCTAACTTCTCTTCTTGGAACTCGCGGCTGCCGTTGTCGTCAGTCGAAAATCGGCCATTTCCTTCGCCGTCAAATAATAAAGGCGGTCCGCAGGCGTTTCCAAGGCGTTGAACCAGAGTTCGGCAGCAATGCCCATAGCCTCGAGATGGCGGGCGACACGTGCGGTGGCGGACTGGGTGGTCGACATGACCTCGTCTGCGGTGGGTACGACGTTGCTGACGTTAAATAGCTGGTGCACTCCAACCACCGCATCTTTTTCCGCGAGGCGTTCAACGCCGCCTGCAAGCACGATTGGACATGAGGATGCGCAAAGTGCTCCCGACCCAACTTTCGTCGTCAGCGATTTTTCGCGTATCAGCTTGGAAATTGCCAGCGCGTCGTCCACTGAGCCGCCAGGCGAGTTGAGTGCGACGGTTCTTACGTACTCCCCGCGAACTTCGATCTCTCGGGCAAAGCGCAAAGACGCGCCTGGATCGAAGGTACCTTCGACAAGCAGGACGCCGCCTGGGACAAGCTCCAACGTCATCGGCTTGTTCAGCACTTCGACCGGGCTCGATGGGTTTTGCGCAGCATCGCTCGGATCGCCCTTGGTTCCTTCAGGCGGCAGGAACGGGACCTGGTAGTCCGGGTCGGCGGTTGACAGCTTGGGGCTGGATTCCATGTTGCGAACATCGATCACGAGAAAAATCGCAGTCAATGACAGCAATAGATAAAACGCGCCTCGCATCGCGGTGCCATCGTCGAGGCGCTTCAAGGCCTTGATCGGTTCATCGATCCTCATGTGAGCGATCCTTGGGACGTATTCTTGGGTCGAGGTTTGTGATGTTGTTTGCCTCTTCCGTGGTTTTCTGCGATTCAAGCTCGCCGGCGACCTCCAGCAGATCCGAGCCGCTTTCCGTTAGCGCACGCTTCAATTCTATTGCCTGCACGAGTTCGGCTGCCGTGATGCGTTCGGCAAAAGGCATCCTCTCTTCCTGTTTTCGGATCGCGCCGTGCACGACTGCAAGAATGAACACGAGTACACCGGGCAGGAGATCGATGGAGATGGCGCCAGCCCATGCTGGAATAAAGTCCGAAGCGTAGAGCAAGACCGCTTCGGCGGACGATAGTGGAACGAACCTTCGCTCCTTTACCGGTGTGCGTGCAAGGATCTCGTCAGCTGCGTCGGACAGAACCTTTGACTGGGCCGCCACTGAAGCGCGCACTGTCGCCATTACCCTGTCCTGGCGGTCAACCAGGTCGGCATCGCCACCGTCGGCGACAGGTGCAATAAAGCCGAGTGAAAGATCATCGGCCGCGCGACGGATCGAAGGGGCAATTGAGGTCTGTCCGAGCGAGGCTATGACCCCGGTGAGTGCCACGACTTCCGAGGAGAACTGGTCGGCACGCGGTTCAATGGCGCCGGGTGCCGATACCAGCGTACGCATGGTCTCAAGCCGCTTGTGTCCTTGTTCGAACAACGTCGTTACCTGTTCGCGCGAGGCGTTGATGCCGTTCTCTAGATCTTTCATCTGCGCTGACATCTGCGACAGCAACTGGACGACGCTTCCTGAGCCGGTCGTACCGGTCAGAGCGCCCGATTGCCGCTCCGAAAGCGCCAGCTGAGCAAAGCGCTCGGAGGCGCGCTGGATATCGGGCAGAAGACTCTGGGCAGCAAGTGCGTTCTGGTGCGCCTGGTCGAGGTCGGCGGTATAGTCTTCGACCGTCTCGGCCAGGTGCTGCTCGAGTGCCGCAGAGCCGGCTAGTGCAGCAGCATTGAGCCAGCTTGACATGGCCATGATCATGACCGCGCCGATGGCCATCACACCCAGCATGGCGGCGCGGCCCGTATGGGTGGTGATATGCGGAAAGAAGCGCGCCATATAGGACCAGAATGCGTAGATGCCGACCGAGACGGAGGCCGAGTAGATGATCGCCGCGAAGAAGATCGCTGTTGGCGAACCGTCCAGGATGCTGCGCACGCCGAGATAAGTGTACACGCCGGAGGCAAGCGCTAGCACGGCAATGGCAAACCGCGTCATCGTTTCGACGGCAGCGACCCCGTCGTGCAATCGCTGGGATGCGCCGGTCGCCATGGGCCAGTCTCCGAAGAAGGAATGTATTCCTTAAAAGAGGATCAAGAAGGGGGCGGAATAAAGGCCGGTTTCAACACTGCGTCCCGGACAGCCGTTCGATTGACTGGGACGAGCAAAAGCGCGGAGGACGCGGAGTAAGCTTCAACGGCACCAAGCAAAGCACAAGACGCACGGAAGTCGCCCGAACAGTACCTAGGAACTATCGCGTCCTCAGGCAGTTGGTGGTGTGCGAGAAGGAGAGCGCCGATGACCCCAGATGATCGAAACTCCACGTTCTATGTGTTGACTGAGGACGATCCCTCCGCGCCAACAGACGCGGTTCCGGTTGGCTTCGAAGAGGCCTATGAGGAAGCTCAAAGGCGCACCGCAAGCGGCCTGGCGGTTCATGTCCTTTATACCGAAGACGCAACTCAAATGCAGCTGACGCGGTTTGCTGAGGCCGGAATCAGAACGAGCTTGGCTCCGCAAGGGTAAGGGGTACTTTCAGGCAACCCCGGTGTGTGCGCCACTCCATCCATCCGGCCGGCCATCGTCCCGCCGGCGCTCGCAGATACCGCCAGCCGGCGATCCAGACTTCAGAAATGTATGAGAATGGCGTCGTCGCAGTTTCCGCCTTCAGGGCAAAGTCGCACGCCCGAAGCGTAAAATCTGCTCGCGCAGGGATGGTTCAGCGACGCGACGGGAGGCCTCCCGATATGCAAACCAGGCACGTTTGCGCTCGCCCCTCTCCGGAAAGTTTCCACGCAGGCGAGCAACTTTCATCGCAAAAACATGGACCTTGCAGGAAATCTTCAGGCCACCGTCCAGCTTCTTCCTGTAGACGTAGTGGGCGATCGGAGCCCTCTGACAGCTGCCTTTTACGCCGGCCTCCTCGAACGCCTCCCTTGCCGCTACCTCATGAGCACGCTTTCCTTTCATGGGCCAACCCTTCGGGATAACCCAGCGACCGGTATCGCGGCTTGTGATGAGAAGTATTTCGAGCGGATGCCCCGTGCGGACACGATAGCACAAGGCCGCATACTGCAACCTCGGCGGACGGCGGAGCATCAACGGCACGTCGGCAAGGACCCTGTGCAGCAATTGCATGGGACGTTTTCTCCCTTGGCGCGAAAAGGGTTTGAAGAGAACGTCAAATGAACGGTGGAGCCCGGCGTTTGGTTCCTGCGAATTGCTGGACCGGAACCCGAAACCAATCGACGAGTTTAACGGATAATCGCCACATGAGGACTTACCAATGACCGATCGTCTGACGATGCAAGATCCCCGAACGCAATACCCCTCGCCGCCGTTCGCCCCGCAACCACAACCCATGCCGGGTCTTGTTGGCAAGTTGCACCCAAAGCCCGATCACGGCGAGAGGACCTACAAAGGGGCAGGTCGGCTGATAGGGCGCAAAGCCCTGATCACCGGGGGAGATTCTGGCATTGGGCGGGCCGCAGCGATTGCGTTTGCGCGTGAGGGTGCCGACGTCGCCATATCGTTCCTACCGGAGGAAGAACCGGACGCGAAAGAGGTTATCGAGTTGATCGAGGCCGAGGGCCGCAAGGCGCTCGCCTTGCCGGGTGACGTGAAGGATGAAGAATGGTGCCGCGCGTTGGTGTCGCGGGCACTGTCCGAGCTTGGTGGCATAGATATTCTGGTGATCAACGCGGCCCGACAACAGTTTCGCAAGGACGTCTCGCTTGTAACGTCGGAGGATTTTGACGCCACGATGAAGACCAACCTCTACGCCTTGCACTGGATTGCTCAGGCCGCCGAGCCGCATTTGCCCCCAGGCGCGTCCGTCATCACGACCGCGTCCATCCAGGCATATCAGCCATCGCCAATTCTTCTCGATTACGCGACGACCAAAGCTGGGATCGTCGCCTATACCAAGGCACTTGCAAAACAACTGATCGAGAAGGGTGTGCGGGCCAACGTCGTGGCACCGGGTCCATTCTGGACGGTCTTGCAGCCAAGCGGCGGCCAGCCTGACGAGAAGGTGAAGAACTTCGGGAAGGACAGCGATTTCGGTCGACCCGGCCAGCCGGTTGAGCTGGCCCCCATTTACGTCTTCCTCGCCTCGCAGGAGGCAAGTTTCGTCAATGGCGAAGTTTACGGTGCGACCGGCGGGAAAGGCGTTGATTGATGCCGGACGATGTCGGCGCGGCCGTTGCCGCGTCTGAATGGGCTGTCGGACCTAATCAAGGCGGTATTGGACGCAAAAGGCGGTGGGCTTCAATGAACGAAGACAGACTGTCGACTTACAAGAAAAAACGCGATTTCCAGCAAACGCAGGAACCGAGCGGGAAGGCTCGCGTCTCACCGTCGAACCGTCGGCGCTTCGTCATCCAGAAGCACGACGCCACGCGCTTGCACTACGATTTGAGACTTGAATTGGACGGCGTCTTCAAATCTTGGGCCGTTGCCAAGGGACCTTCGCTTGATCCCCACGACAAGAGGCTCGCGATCGAGGTGGAAGACCACCCTCTCGACTATGGCGACTTCGAAGGGACGATCCCAAAGGGTCAGTATGGCGGCGGAACAGTCATGTTGTGGGATCGAGGTTATTGGGAGTTCGAAGGGGAAAAATCCCCGGAGGCAGCGCTGAAGAAAGGTGACTTCAAGTTCTCGCTGGAGGGAACGCGCCTCCATGGCAGTTTTGTGCTGGTTCGAATGCGCAATGACCGGTTTGGAGGATCCCGGCCGAACTGGCTCCTGATCAAGCACCGCGACGACTATTCCGTGGCCAAGGACGGTGCGAAAGTCCTGGAAAATGCCACTTCCGTGGCTTCCGGTCGCAAGATGGACGACATCGCCAATGGGAAGGGCCGCAAACCGGCCGCCTTCATGATGACAAGGGGCGCGGTTGAGGCCGACGCAATATGGGACAGCAGACAGGGGCTGGCGGCGGCAGAACGCAAGAAATCACAAACGGGGCGCACAAAATCAGGGCGCGAAACCCTGCCTGATTTTATTGCGCCGCAGCTTTGCGAAACGGTCGAACGTCCACCGGCCGGCGATAAATGGCTACACGAAATCAAGTTTGACGGCTATCGAATGCAGTTGCGCGTGGTTGGCGGCGTGGCAACCTTGAAAACCCGGAAAGGGCTTGATTGGACGGCCAAATATCGCGAGATCTCTGAAGATGCGTCCTCCTTGCCGGATTGCATCATCGACGGGGAAATCTGCGCGCTTGATGAGCATGGCGCCCCGGACTTCGCTGCTCTCCAGGCGGCGCTTTCGGAAGGCAAGACAGGCAATCTCGTCTATTTCGCCTTTGACCTGGTGTTCCATGCGGGAGAGGATCTGCGAGCCATTCCGCTGGTTGAACGCAAAGAGCGTTTGCAGATTATGCTCAGCGAAATTGGCGACGATGCTCGACTTCGTTTCGTCGAGCATTTTGAGCGGGGCGGAGAGGCGGTACTTCGATCCGCATGCAAGCTTTCCCTCGAGGGTATTGTGTCAAAAAGGGCAGATGCTCCCTACCAGTCAGGCAGAACAGATACATGGTTGAAATCCAAGTGCCGGGCAGGCCATGAAGTGGTGATCGGCGGCTACGCCAAAACCAATGGCAGGTTCAGATCTCTTTTGGTCGGGGTCTACAGAGGCGACCATTTCGTCTATGTCGGACGGGTTGGGACTGGTTTTGGCGCAGCGAAGGTTGCAAGCTTGTCGCCGAGACTGAAAGAGGTCGAAAACGCAAAATCACCCTTCACCGGCATCGGTGCTCCGAAAAAGCAAGGCGAGGTCGTTTGGCTGAAGCCGGAACTTGTTGCGGAGATTGAGTTCGCGGGTTGGACGGCCGACGGGTTGGTGCGGCAAGCCGCCTTCAAGGGGCTTCGCGAGGATAAGCCAGCTGCCGAAGTTAAGGCAGAAAAGCCGGCCCCGCCTGCAAAGACTCCGACGCCGGAGCCGAGGGCAGGGGTCAAGGTGGCCCCGTCTCGCGTGGGCCAAAAGGCAGAAGTCCTGGGCGTCCTGGTATCCAGCCCCGACAAACCCCTATGGCCGGATGCCGGCGACGGTGAGCCGGTCACCAAGGAGCAGCTTGCCCGCTACTATGAGGCCGTTGGAGCCTGGCTGATCGATCACGTCCGGGGCAGGCCCTGTTCCGTCATCCGCGCCCCGGACGGTATTGCCGGTGAACAGTTCTTCCAGCGCCATGCAATGCCCGGCACTTCGAACCTCCTTGAACTTGTCACCGTCTTTGGCGACAGGAAACCGTACCTGCAGGTCGATCGCGTGGAGGGTCTGGTCGCGGTCGCACAGATGGGTGGCCTCGAACTTCATCCCTGGAACTGCGAGCCGGGCAGACCCGAAGTTCCCGGGCGCCTGGTGTTCGATCTCGATCCTGGGCCCGACGTGCCTTTCGCCGATGTCGTCGCCGCGGCAAAGGAAATGCGCGACCGGCTCGACGATCTCGGCCTTGTCAGCTTCTGCAAAACAACGGGCGGCAAGGGGCTCCACGTCGTCACGCCACTTGCGGGGAAATCTCGAAAGCCGCTTTCATGGGCCGGGGCCAAGGGGTTCGCCCATGATGTCTGCGAGCAAATGGCTCACGACAGTCCCGATCTTTATCTGATCAAGATGACGAAGAACCTTCGAAACGGCCGTATCTTCCTCGACTATCTGCGCAATGATCGAATGGCAACGGCCGTCGCTCCACTATCGCCGCGGGCCCGGTCAGGGGCGACTGTCTCGATGCCTCTCAACTGGGCGCAAGTGAAATCCGATCTCGACCCGAAGCGGTTCACAGTGCGCACGGTCCCGGCGCTCCTTGCCAAAACCACTGCCTGGGAAGATTACTGCGACAGCGAGCACTCTCTCGAACAAGCAATCAAGCGTCTCGGGAATACCAATCGGGCAGCGTGATCTGTCATGAAGACCGAACAGGATACGAAGGGTAAAGTGTCGCCAGGCCCGCGGCCGGGTGCGACCGCTGACCTGCCACACGATCGCGTCACGGTCGATCGGTTTCGCGATGCGTTTCCGCGTGCTCGCTGGAGCGACGGGCTGAAGGCCTGGTTTGTGCCGGGCCGCACCGCCGAGAGACGCATCGCGCGTTGGCGCGCCGAAATGGAAGCGGAACAGGGCGTGTTTGCCGACGAGAAGGGCAGGGACGCCTTTGCGTTCGAGCCGATTGTGAGCCGCTATCTTGAGGCCGCCGCCGCGGCGTTGGAAATCCGCACGCCTTTTTCACGGTCAATTATCGATCAGATCCGCGAGATACCTTTCGCGCGTTGGGACGTCGACCGCCGACTTTGGACCGTACCCTATCGTTCGCTCTTAGAACTTCGTCAACGCTGGCCAGAGATCGAAGCGGAAGCCGAGCGAAGCGAACCGGAGGCAAGAAAGGCACGTCGAGAGGCGCTCAAAGGTAGCGACGAGGAGCAGGATATAAAGGCAAGGGCAAGGGAAAAGCGCAGGCAGCGCTATCCGATACTCCTCGATGAGAGGCCGCCCTACGAGCGCGCGATCGCCACGCATATTGGAGTAGTCTTCTTGACCGGGTCTGACGGCGAACTGGCGGATATCAAAACGATCAGCGATTTCTATTTTCCTGCCCATGGTGGCGATGAATTTGTCTGGGTCACCTGGCGGCGGGGCTCGCTCGATGAACTGGTAAGGACCTGGCCCGAAAAAACGCCGCCGACACATTCTGAACTCAAGCGGGGCTGGTGGTTTCCGACATTGGAAGATTTGCGGCAGGCGCGTCGCCAGGCCCGATCGAAACGAGAAGCCGGAAGGCGTAGAGGTGAGGAGAGGCAATCCGGTGAATGATCAGCAACGGGTGCTGGAACAGTTTCTGCGGCTTCCTCCGCTCCACCCATGCGAGCTTTCCGGCCTCTGGCAAGGTCGGGGAGTTCCAACTGGTCATCCTTTCGATGGGGTCTTGGAGAACCTCGGCTGGTTCGGCAAGCGGTTCAATCCGGATCTGCGGGCCGATGCCCTGCTTTTTCACGCCGGTGGGCGAAAACTGCGAGCCATCGATCCGAAGTGGGTTCCGCTTCCACTCGCACTTCGCTTTCATGCGTTTGGAAGAACGCCCCTTGCAGCCGCGCTTTTTGCCCGTCTTCAACGCTGCTTTCAGGCAAAGGGTCCCGTCGCCTCGATCAAGACGGTTGCCTTTGAAGGCGTGGAGAGCGCGGCCATGATCTATGACGACCAGCCGATCGTCGACCATTTTCGACGGATCAACGACGACAGGTTGATGGGACTGATGGCCATGCGAGATGACGATCGGTTTTATGTCTTTGAACTTGAGAGGGTGATCGAACCCGTCGCGCTACCGCCGAACCTGCCCGCCGGCTGACGAGAGCCAGCCGTGCCGTCGCACATCTCAAGATCCAAGGGTCGCGGATGGTTCATTTCCGGCGACGACTTTCCGCTGCGACCGACTTTTTCAAGGCGTCCATGATGTTGACGACGTTGCTGGGTGCCGATGGCGTGGTTGACGATTTGGACTTGGCCCTGGACGGTCTTTTCATCGCCTTCTTCTTGGCAGCGATAATGTCGACCAGGCGTTCCTGCACGGGGTCCTCCACCATGCTGGGGCTCCAGTCCTTCGTCAGCTTCTTTATCAATCGCTGCACAAGCGGCATCATCTCAGGGTCCGCCTTGGCGTCGCTCGCCGCGGTGAAGTACGTTTCTTCGCCACGAACCTCGTCGCCGTAGCGCAACGTCCAGAGCACGATCCCCTTGCCACGCGGCTCGAGCATGACGGCTCGTTCCCGACGCGATATGACCAGTCGTGAAATACCGACCATTTTCTGGGCTTCCATCGCATCTCGGATAACAGAAAAGGCCTCCTGGCCGACCGGTTCGCTCGCTGAAAGGTAGTATGGCGTATCGAGCCATATCCACTCGATGCTGTCGAGCGGGGTGAACGTCGAGATATCGATGGTTTTGGTGCTTTCGAGCGCGACGGTCTCAAGCTCCTCGTCCTCGAGCACGACATACTCGTTTTCCCCGCGCTGGTAACCCTTGACCTCGTCGTCTTCCTTGACCTCTTTCCCGGTTACCGCATCGACGAAATGACTGACGACGCGGTTCTCGGTCTCGCGATTAAGCGTATGAAAGCGAACCTTCTCGCTATCGGACGTCGCCGGTATCATCTCAACCGGGCACGTCACCAGCGAGAGTTTCAGATAGCCTTTCCAGTAGGGGCGGACAGCCATGGCTCAATCTCCCGTCAGCCGGTGCGACGCGACGTTGCCGCCTGCTTCGACTTGGTAGACGTGTTCGACGCCTTTTGCCGAGGAGCGCCTTTGTTTGCGTTGGCCGCCTGGCGCTTGGACTTCGACTTCCTCGCATTGACGCCTGCGCTCTCGCGAAGCGCCTTCAGCAGATCGCCGGGCTTGGATGCTACGGGCAGCTTTTTCTTCGGCAGGGAACGCCCCTCGATTTTGGCCTTGACCAGGTCGGCGACGGCCGCTTCGTACCGATCGTCGAAGTCGCCGGGGTCAAAACTGCCTTTCTTTGTGCGGATAATGTGCTCTGCAAGTTCCAGCATCTCGCCCTCGATCTTGAGGTCGGGAAGCTCCTTGAATGCCTCTTTCGATGATCGCACTTCATAGTCAAAGTTGAGGGTGGCAGCCACCAGACCCTTGCCGTGTGCGCGGATGAGTACGGTTCGCATCCGGCGAAAAAGCACGGTCCTGGCGATCGCGGCGACCTTGGCCTTCGCCATCCCATCACGAAGGAGTGCGAAAGCCTCGCCGGCCATCTTGTCGGGTGCAAGATAGTAGGGTTTGTCGAAATAGGTGGTATCGACCTGCGAGCAGGGGATGAAGGCTTCGATGTTCAGGGTCTTGTCGCTGTTCGGGACCGCCGCTGTGACTTCTTCGGGTTCAAGCACGACGTATCGTCCACCCTCGATTTCATAGCCTTTTACCTGGTCGTCGGTCTCAACGGGCTCTCCCGACTCGCTGTCAACGAACTCGCGCTTTACCCGGTTGCCTGTTTTTCGATTGAGCGTATGGAAGCTGATGCGTTCGGACGAGGACGCGGCCGTGTAAAGAGCCACCGGACAGGTGACCTCTCCGAACTTGATGTAACCTTTCCAGTTCGCTCGCGGGGCAACCATGGCTGCATTCCTTTCGACACCCGGGATTGGGGTAACCTGGTCGGCACGCAAATCGTTCCACCTTCAATTTCGTCAAAATCCACGAAACCTCTAAGCGCTTTGTCAGGTGCCATTGCTGCGCCTGAGGGCGCGCTTGCGCCGGGACGATGAAGGATGCGGCAATCACGAGGCTGCCAACATCAGGAAAAAGGGCCGCCCGTGCGGAGGCCCAGTTTACGATTGAGGGCTGTGATCTCAACGCATCATGGCTTCTTGGGTTTCAATCAGCGCATGCTCTCGAGACGCAGACGTTCCTTCTCGACTTCGTCGGCCGTGTAGGGATCGAGCGTCTCGTCAAAGCGTGTCCAGCCCTGTTCCGTGTAGGCAGCGCGACGCTGGACAGGGTCGACCCACGTACCTCGGCGCAAGATCGCTTCGGCATCTGCTTGGAGCGCGTCGTCAACACGCGCTGTGACGACCGCGCCGCCGCGCCGTACGCCTTCGGCATAGACATGGGCATGTTCTTCCGGAACACCAGATTCTGTCATCGCTCCGATAATCCCGCCGGCGGCACCACCTGCTACCGCGCCGGCGGCAGCACCCGCTGCGGTCGCGGCAAGCCAACCGGCCGCGACCACCGGCCCGACACCCGGAATGGCCATGACCCCGAGACCAGTCAAAAGGCCGCCAATGCCCCCGACCGCAGCGCCGACACCGGCGCCCGTGCCGGCGCCTTCAGCCGCGTTGTTTTCGTTTGCGCTGCGATAACGATCGCCAATATTGTTGGAAACGATGCTGATGTCGCCCGACGGAACGCCGCGGTCTTCAAGGGCCGTCACTGCGGCGCGGGCGTCGGCATAATCGTCAAAAAGTCCACTTACGGTTTTCATTGGAGTTCCTCGCTGCTGGAATTAGTTGGCGACAATGTTGCCCTGGTAGTCGAGCGCGACTTGCAAGGATTTGCCGTCCTTCATCGCGGTGGCGCGCCAGACGCCTGTGTCATCAAGCTTCAGCCCCGTTAAATCGGTATAGCCGGCTTCAGCGAGGCGATCCTTTGCCTGGGCTTCGGTAAAGCTGTTGGCGCCGGCAACGGGGGCCGTCGGGTTGGTCTTATCCGGCGTCGCGACGGCGGGCGTGTCACCATCGGTCGTGGCGGGAGGCGTTGCGGTCTGCGCGAGCGCGCCAAAGGTCGATACGCCGAGGAATACCGCGGCGAGCAGTACGTTCTTCATGATGTTCGGTTCCTTGTTCTCAGCCCGTCAAAGGCAATGATCAAACTCGGCGAACCGCTTTTGGTTCCTAAGCATTCGGGTCTTTTCCACTGGCCGAAGCGCTGTCCCAATCGTTTCGGTCTTATGACCGGCGCACTCGGAAACGATGAGCGGAGGCTGGTCGCAATTCTGCGCGCTTCGGCAAGATTGCATTTTCCTGACGTCGACAAGGCAGATGCCGAAGTCGAGCGGGTGCTGCTTTTAGCAATCAAGGAGGCCGAGGCTGGACGTTGCAACAGCGGGTCAGTTCCCGAAACTTCTTTTTTATTTTTGTGTTGCTCATCGAGTTTTCAAGCGGCGGGATCAGGTCGGTCAACGCCTGGCCGAGTGGCCGTGTGAGGCAGGGAACAAGATAGCGATCCGCTGGTTGGAGCGCAACGAAGGGCCTGCGTCAGAGAACCAGGAGGTTTGTGATGATCGAAAACCCGGAGAACCGTAGAGCGCAACAACAGCAACCTATCTCGCCCTCACAAGAAGGCGGCCCTTATGGGGGGCGCGAGAGCGAGGTCGGCGAGCCCCGCGTCGACCAGAACGTCGCGAGCGACGATCGTTCGGGGCAGGCAAAAGCGGCGGCAGCCAAAGTCGTGGATGACGAAAAGGGGGCATTGGCGCGCCAATTGCGTGGCCTTGCTGGCGCCATGGAGAAGGTGGGTTCTGAACTTCGCAAATCCGATCAACCAGGGCTTGGCCGCTATACTCAGAACCTTGGAAACTCGATCGGACGGCTGGCCAGCGAATGCGAAGACCGGGATCTCGGTGAAATCGCGTCGATTGCAGAAAACTATGGGCGAAAGCAGCCCCTTGCCTTTCTTGGCATAGCAGCGATTGCGGGACTGGCAGCGAGCCGATTTCTGACCGCTTCGGCAAAGCGAACGACCGGCAAGACATCGAACTCCTCGTCATCCCCACGCGTAGGCGACGATTGGGCATTTGAAAAGGACTTCCGCGATGCTTAACCCCCGTGACGACCGCTCTTTACCCGACCTGATGACGGGACTGGTGACCGATATAGCCGGACTGTTTCGCAAGGAGATCGACCTCGCCAAGGCCGAGGCGAGCGAGAGCCTTGACCGGGCGATCGGCAGCATCGAGACGCTCATGGTGGGCCTTATCTTTGCGATTGCCGCGATCGGCGTGCTTCTGAGCGCTGTGGTCGAGGGTCTCGGGGGCTTGCTGATACAGCAGGGAATGCAAGAGGCAAATGCCCATGCGCTCTCAGCGGTCGTCGTTGGTCTTGTCGTCGGAGTCCTGGCGTGGGTTATGATTTCGCGCAGCCTTGCCAAGCTCGGAAACCGCAGCATTCGCTTCGAAAAAACGACGGCGTCGCTCCAGCGCGACCTCGACGTGGCCAAGGAGACCGTGAAATGAACGCCGACACGCATTCGTCCGCTGACCTTCAACGGGAAATCGAGACTGACCGCCAAAGGATTGAAGAAAAACTGCATGCCATTCAAGAACGAATGTCGCCTGGCGAATGGATGGACGAGTTCATCGCCTATGCCAGAAGAAGTGGAGGGGCCGACTTTCTCAACAATCTGGGTGGGGCAATGAAGGCGAACCCGATCCCGGTCGCACTGACAGGTATCGGTCTTGCATGGCTCCTTGCCGATCCCGCCTCGCGAGCGCCTCAAGCGTCGGGCGTCGACAAGGGAGTGGATGATTATCCGCTTGCGCGAGTGAAGGGCAATTTGCGACGGGTTGGACCGATCGAGGCAAATTTTGGCGAGCGCTACAGCCATTTTGAGGACCAAGAGGGCAGTCGTTTTCGCGCGAGGACCGATGCCGCCGGCCGAAGGGCCGGTCACTTCGTCGATCCAAGCGGAACCGTCTATCGCGGTTTCGCTGATACATCGGGCCAGGCGATTGCGGATATCCGGGATGAGGAAGGCAGTTTGTTCGATGAAACAACCGGCTGGGCATCAGCGACATGGCGCGAGGTGAAGGGGGTCGCCAGCGGTGTTTCCGGTGCAGTTTCGGATGCCGGCCGGTCAGCAGCCAGCAGCATTCGGGACGTCCGTCAGAGTGCTCAGGATCACGGGGCGCAGCTGAATGCCGCCATGCTCAAGACGTTTCGAGATCAGCCTCTGGTTGGCGGAGCGCTGGCGTTTGCGATCGGTGCGGCGATTGGAGCGGCGCTCCCCGCAACGGACTTTGAGGATGAGACCGCCGGCGAGGTTTCGGATCGCGTTCGCGGCCAGCTTCAAGCAACGGCTGATGCAGCGGCCGAGGGCGCGATCGAGGGTGCCAAAAGCGCCCTTGGAGAGGCCAACATGCCTGAAAACAAAACCCCTTCGGGCTGACGGCTGGCAAGCGCTACTGATCACAACCTCGCGAACGCGCCGCTTGGTGCCGGAGGGGCATCCGTAGAGCGGGCCGAGACGGCAAGCTGGAAACCGCACTCTGGTCACATGGACCTAGCGCCCGCCCATCTGGCAACGCGATAATCAATCGATCTTACGCAACAGATCGCAAGGAGTAATTCAATGAGCGACGCAAAAACCACCGACAATCACAAGGAAATTCAACATTGGGCCGAGACAAGAAAAGGGCGACCTGCAAGGGTCAAGGGTGCGCTCAACGGCGGCATCCTAAGGATCGATTTCGGTGAGCACGAGGAAGGTCTGGAGCCGATCTCCTGGAAGGAGTTCTTCCGTATTTTCGACCACAACAAGCTGCTCTTTCTCCATCAGGATACGATTGCAGACGGTAGGCCGAGCCGCTTCAACAAGTTTGTCGACCGATCTTAGCGGGCTCGCTTCGAGAGTTGCCGCCTGCAGTTGCCCAATCCGCACCACACGCTCTCTTTGAGCCTTTGATCTCAATTCAAGAGCCGGGCGCTGGTCGGGCCACGCATGGCGGCATCGCCCGTCTGGGCAGGTCCACTAGTTCGAGCCGCGATGAGGCCATGGTGCAGCCCATATTTCCGGGTTAGGCCCGAAGGCCGTATTGCAGCTGCCTGGCGCTCGGTTACCTGTTGGTATTCTGGCCGGCTTGCCGCTCGGGGCGCCCGAGCGTGATTACGGGGTGGGGTGACGGTCCGTGGGTGCCATGCCTTGCGGGCTTTCGGTGCTTGGACGCTGTTCAGCGCCCGGTTGCTGTTGCGAAGGAGCCGGTTGCGTCGGCTGGCCGCCAGGCTGACCCCATTCCACAAAGCCCCAGACAAGCAGTGCCAGGAAGAGACTGCTCGCAAGCACCAGGAAGACACGGGCGCCCATTCCGGCCTGACGGGATTCCCGCGCGGAGAACGTAGTTCGGCCCGCGCCGTGCGTTGCTGTCTTGGGTTCGCCTCGTTCGTCCAGCTGCTCAGCCATCGGGTCTCTCCCTTGCCATCCCGTCGAGGCCCATCGCGAGCCCTACGGGCGATCATCCGTTGCCGAGGCAACGCAAGACGAACCGCTAACGACCCCGAAGGTTCCGAAAGACCGCGGAGATTGGGCGTGCACGATACTGTGCGGCCTATAAGTCGAAGGACGTCGGGATCGGACAGGGGTCCCGAATTACCCTTGGCGCACTCTCCGACAAGCCGCAGCAAGACTTCCCGCGCGCTGAAGAGTGGCGATCTTGGCATCCAGGAGAATGCCGATCGCGTCGCGAAGAAGCGACCTGCTCTGCTCTTGGGAGTGGTGGCAACGAGCACCAGAGGCTCCCTGTGGTCCGGAGTGAGCCTGTCGAGCGCGGTGCGTAGCTCACCGTTCAACACGCACCACGCCTGCGGAGCTGAAATTGGCCCGGGAACGGTTTCTGGAACTTTGCGGGGTGGCTCGGGTTAAGCGATCAACTCTTCTGGAAAGGACAGTAAAACGCTACGCCTCCGATCTCAAAGACGAAGTTTGCTCCCAAGGCTGCCCTTGGTCGTGGTTGCTCTGCCCGGCTGTCAGGGCACGCAATCCGCGTTGAGCCCTGCGGGTTCGGAAGCAGAGGCGACGTTGACCCTGTTTGTCGTCATGTCCTTCGGCGCAGCCGCGATCTGGCTCGCGGTGGTTACAGTCGTCTGCGTTGCCGTGCGCAGTCAAAGACGAGTTGTCGCAGAGCCTGCCGCAAGCCGCATCATCCTGTGGGGCGGCGCCGTGTTCCCAACTGTGACGCTCTTTGCCCTTCTGACATATGCATTCTGGTTGATGCCGACGCTTAGACCTTCGCCGACGTTTCGCGATGCTACGGATTTGCGGGTCGAAGTCACCGGCAGGCAATATTGGTGGCAGGTGGTCTATTTCCATCGCGGCCTGAAGATCGCAGCGGCAAACGAGATCCGCTTGCCGGTCGGCCGGCGAATAGAATTTTCACTGAAGAGCGATGACGTGATCCATTCCTTCTGGATACCCTCTCTTGGGGGCAAGATGGATATGATCCCGGGTCGCGAAAACCGCCTTTCGCTGATGGCGCAAAGAACCGGGGTTTTTCGCGGCGCTTGCACCGAATTTTGCGGGACGTCTCACGCATTCATGTCGCTCACCGCAGTGACGATGGAGCCCGAAGCGTTCGACGCATGGCTTGCCAGCCAGGCGAAAGCCTCGATTAACGTCGCCGGAGAGGGGCGCGCTCTCTTCTTGCGCCATGGCTGCGGCTCCTGTCACCGCGTTGCGGGCACGCAGGCCACGGGCGCGGCTGGACCCGATCTTTCTCACCTAGGGTCCCGGCAGATGCTGGCAGCCGGGATCGTCGCCAACACCGAGGACAACATTGCTGGCTTCATCGCGAACCCGGGTGCGATCAAGCCCGGTGCAGCCATGCCGGCTTTCTCCATGCTGGCGCCGCAAGATATCCGCGCAATCGCCGCCTGGCTGAAAGGCCTGAGATGACGGTGCCAGGCCCCCGCGCGAGTGACGAGGAGCGCGCAGCGCAAAGCGAGCGGCTGCGCAAAGTCTGGGAGAATCCGCGCGGCTGGCGCTACTGGACGAGCGTCAACAACACGCAGGTTGGGCTGTGGTATGCGTCCACCGCCTTCATCTTTCTGCTTTTTGCCGGCGCGCTGGCATTGATTATGCGGGCGCAATTGGCCTGGCCCGATAGTGACCTGGTTTCGGCGGACTTTTACAATCAGCTATTCACGCTGCACGGGACCGTTATGATGTTCCTGTTTGCCGTGCCAATCTTCGAGGCAGTGGCGATTTTTCTGTTGCCACCTATGATCGGGGCTCGAGAGTTGCCGTTTCCGCGACTGGGCGCGTTCGGGTTCTGGAGCTTTTTTCTCGGAGGCATCTTTGTATGCGGCTCGATTTTCTTTGATGCAGCGCCTTCCTCCGGTTGGTTCATGTATCCGCCATTGGCGACCGACGAAAAGCTTTCCGGCATCGGCGCCGACATCTGGCTGCTAGGCCTTTCTTTCATCGAGGTGGCTTCGATTGCAGCGGCGGTGGAGCTGATCGTCGGGATCATGAAATGTCGCGCACCCGGCATGCGCATCAACCTGATGCCGCTGTTCGCCTGGTATCTGCTGATTGTCGCCGGCATGATCCTCTTTGCATTTCCGCCGCTGATTGCCGGCGACATTCTCTTTGAAATGCAGCGCATGTTCGACTGGCCCTTCTTCGATCCGGCACGCGGCGGCGATCCGCTGCTCTGGCAGCACCTCTTCTGGATCTTCGGCCATCCCGAGGTCTACATCATCTTCCTGCCGGCGATTGCCTTGTTGGCGATGATCGTTCCGACTTTTTCGCGGCGTCCGATCGTGGGTTACTCCTGGATCGTGCTTGCCGCGGTCGGCACCGGCTTCCTGTCATTCGGCTTGTGGGTCCACCACATGTTCGCGACAGGACTGCCTCAGATATCGCTTGCCTTCTTTTCGGCTGCTTCCGAGGCGGTGGCGATCCCAACGGCGGTTCAAATCTTCGTCTTCATTGCCACCATGCTTGCCGGCCGCGTCATCCTTTCTACTCCAATGCTGTTTGGGGCAGGCGGCATCGCCATTTTCGTCATTGGCGGGCTAACCGGCGTCATGGTGGCAATTGCGCCCTTCGACTGGCAAGCGCACGACACTTATTTCGTGGTTGCCCACCTCCACTATGTCCTGATTGGAGGGATGCTGTTCCCGGTCGCTGCGGGGATCTACTATTATTACCCCCTCATCGATGCAAAACGCCTGTCCGATACGCTCGGACGCATCGCCTTCTGGCTGATGTTTGTCGGTTTCAATGTCACCTTCTTTCCAATGCATTTGACCGGCCTTCTCGGCATGCCGCGTCGGGTTTTCACCTATCCGGCCGACCTTGGGTGGAATTTCCTGAACCTGGTGTCGTCCGTCGGCGCCTACGTATTTGCCTTCGGTGTTTTGATTGTGGTGTGGGATGTCCTGCGCCCCAAGCACCGGGAGCCTCGCGCCGAACAAAACCCGTGGAATGCCGGAACGCTTGAATGGATCAGCGAGCCTGAGGAAAACTGGGGTGTACGCTCCGTTCCCTTCGTTTCGAGCCGCTATCCACTTTGGGAACAGCCGACGCTTGCCCGGGAGATCAGCGAGGGGCGATGGTATCTTCCCGACGCCAAGGAAGGGCGCCGCGAGGGACTGGTCACCTCCGTGCTCGATGCACGGCCGGAACAGGTCTTGCGCGTTGGCGGCACCTCAAAGGTCACCATCGTCTCGGCCTTCTCGCTCGGGGCCGTGTTCATTGCCTTGACGTTTAAGTGGTGGATCGCAGGGGCGATCGCTGCCTTCACCTGTTTCTGCGCGATCCTCTATTGGCTTTGGACCGGGACTGCGGAAATTCCCGAGAAGCCGGAGAAGGACGTCGGCGTCGGGCTCGCCTTGCCGCTCTACGCATCCGGGCCGTCGTCAGTCGGCTGGTGGGCCATGTTCATCACGATGGTGGGCGACAGTACCGCCTTTGCGAGCCTGATCTTCGGCTATTTTTTCTATTGGACGATACACGAAGACTTCACGGCGAGCTCAGCCGGTCCCGGAATGATGTGGCCACTGGTTTCGGCAGCGCTCTTTGTCTTTGCGTGGCTCGCCACCTTGGCTGCAAGACATTTCAACGCCCTTGAGCGTACGGCGTTCGTGCGTGCCGCTTTGATCATGGCCCTCGCCCTGACGGCCGTTGCATCGGCAGCTGGGATCGCGGGTCCCTGGTTGCACGCCATGAACCCCACCGCCCATGTCTATCCGGCAATTGTCTGGGTGCTTGTCTGCTGGACAGTCGTTCATGCAGCTGTCGGAGCTGCCATGATTGCCTATTGTCTTGCGCGAAGCCTTGCCGGGCGCCTGACGAAAACCCACGACATGGACCTGCGCAACGTGGCCCTCTACTGGCATTTCCTGGCAATTACGGCGCTCATCACCTTCTTCGTGATCGGTCTTTTCCCGGAGGCACTTTGATGCGTCTGTTGCCAAGGGAAATCGAAACGTTCTGGACACTGTTCACGGGGCCTGCCATCTGGGCCGGGCACTTCCTGATATGCTACGCCAGCGCGGCGATTTTCTGTGCCAAGCCCGCGCTGCTCGGCATGGAGTTCAACTCCTTGCGCCTTGGCATTGCCTTCGTCACGGTGGTAGCGCTGGTGGCGATCGCGCTTTCGGCTTTCCTTGCATGGCGCCAGTGGGGCTTCGGCGCCCACGACCCTCCTCATGACGATCCGACACGCCACGATCGACTTCTGTTCCAGGGTTTTGCAACCTTGCTGCTTGCCGGCTTGAGTTTTGTCGCCGTCCTCATGACAGCATTGCCGGTGATCTTTGTTTCGGAGTGCCTGCGATGAGGGTGCTGTGCCTCGCAGTTGGTGCACTCCTTTTGGCCGCGATCTGGCTCGGGCCGCTCTTGACTGCGTGGCGCAGCTCGGTGACCGCTCATATGCTTGCGCATATGGGGGTCGTAGCCGTCGCAGCACCTCTGCTCGCTCTTGGCCTTGCTCCCCGTCTGACGAGCAATCGGTCATCCTTCCTCGTCGGGTTGCCGATCATTGCCTCGCTCGCCGAGCTTGTCGTCGTCTGGGGTTGGCATGCACCGGCCGCACGTCGATTGGCCGAGGGTTCGTTCTTGGGCTCCGCCTTGGAGCAGGCGTGCTTTCTCGGCGCCGGAGTGTTTCTATGGTCCACGTGTCTTGCGGCCGGCAGCACGAACAGGCCTTCAAGCAATGCGGCAGGCGCCTTCGGCTTGCTGCTGACGACCGTTCATATGACGTTGCTCGGCGCGCTCTTGGCGCTCAGCCCGCGCCCGCTCTATCGATTTGGCGATGTCACCTGTTTTGGCACGACCTTGACGGCGGCTCAGGATCAGCAACTCGGGGCCGTCGTCATGCTGATGGTTGGCGCCGCAGCCTATCTCGCAGGCGGGGTCGCCTTGCTTTCCGGTCTGCTTGCGGAGTCAAACCGGAGGGTCGCCTGATGCATGTTCGATGGAAGCACCTGGCCGTCGGGCTCGCCATCCTGCCGATCGTCGCCCTTTTTGCCACCTGGATCGGCTTCTTCAACGTCGGTGCGTCTTCCGGCCACTTTAAGATAACCGAGTGGTTTTTGCATTTTGCCATGCGTTCGGCTGTTCGCACCTATGCGCTCGCCGTCGATGCCCCGGAGAGGCTACCTGACAACGGCATCCCACCGGCCGCAGCTCACTTTGCCCGTGGCTGCGCTATCTGCCACGGCGCGCCGGGCGAACCGCGGTCCCCCGCAGCACTTGCGATGTTGCCGCAACCGCCGGATCTTTCCGCCGTGGTCGAGCAATGGGAGGACGCAGAACTGTTTCGCATCGTGAAGCACGGCGTTCGCTTCACCGGCATGCCGGCGTGGCCGACCCAGGCGCGCGACGACGAAATCTGGAGCATGGTTGCGTTCCTGCGAAAGCTTCCAGCCATGGATCCGGCCACCTATCGTTTACTCGCCTATCGAAATAGACCGCAGCCACCCATGCATGCGTCCCGATTTGAAGATGCATTGGCCGAATGTACCCGCTGTCATGGCGGCGATGGGATGGGCTTCAGCCCGCTCACGCCTGTTCTTGCGGGACAGAAGGAGGCCTATCTGCTCGAAAGCCTGAACGCCTATATCGAGGGACGTAGACCAAGTGGCATGATGCAACTTCCCGTGCAGGCGGTGGATCGGAGACATCTTCCCGCTCTTGCCAGCCATTTCGCGGTTTTGAAGCGGCATGCCGTGGTGCAACCACTAAAAGACGATCGGGTGGGGCAGGGCGAACAGATTGCGCAGCACGGCCGTCCCGCCCAAAAAGTGCCGGCGTGCTTGGGCTGTCATCAAAATTCGGAACGTAACCCGTCCTACCCAAGGCTTGATGGTCAGCCCGAGGCTTTTCTTGCGGCGCAACTGAAGCTGTTTCGCGAAGGCTCGCGATCGGGAACTCCGTTCAGCCATTTGATGGAGAATGCGGCAGAACACCTGTCCGACACAGATATCGAGAATGTTTCGGCATATTTTTCGAGTTTGCCTCCTGAGGATTGAAACACCTTCGTCCCGAAATCGTTTGGCTCCGTTATCGAGGAGCTGGTCATGAAAAAACTGCTGATCGCGATTCTTGTTGTCGCTGCGCTTGCGGTTACGGCGGGTGGGGGCCTCGTTGCTCTGTCCCGGCATGAAGCCACGGTTCCGATCGAACAGACCTATGGGCCGGATCCGGTACTCGTCGAACCGAAAGCGGAGTGGATACCTTCCGTGAACGTCGCCGAGGCGACGCCCTGGCCCAATGG
This sequence comes from Ensifer adhaerens, assembly GCF_002007205.1. Lineage (GTDB taxonomy): Bacteria > Pseudomonadota > Alphaproteobacteria > Rhizobiales > Rhizobiaceae > Ensifer > Ensifer adhaerens_D. The sequence goes on along the minus strand of NZ_LAZS01000012.1, from coordinate 870,439 downwards.
GCAAATGCCCGTCGCGGCTCAAGGGTTTGTCGTCACGGAATTTGCCGGCGGCCTTGAGCATCCACGCTGGCTTCATGTGCTACCGAACGGCGATGTTCTGGTAGCCGAAAGCAACGCGCCGCCGAAGCCCGACGCGGGCTTTTCCGTCCGGGCCTTCTTGATGGGCCTCTTCCAGGCCAGGGCCGGTGCCGAGACGAAGAGCGCCAATCGCATATCGCTTCTGCGTGATTCAGATGGTGACGGCGTGGCGGAAACCAAGACACCGTTCATCACCGGGCTCTATTCCCCCTTCGGAATGTCATTGCTCGACGGCACACTCTATGTCGCCAATGCCGACGCGATCGTGGCCTTTGCCTATCAGGAAGGAGCAACGCAGATCACCGCAGCACCTGAAAAGATCGTCGACCTGCCTTCCGGTCGTAATCATCACTGGACGAAGGACGTCATCGCGAGCCAGGACGGAACCAAGCTCTATGCCACTGTCGGGTCTAATTCGAACATTGGCGAGAACGGCATGGAGGAAGAAAATGGGCGAGCCGCCGTGCATGAGATCGATCTCCTCACGCGCAAGATGCGACTGTTCGCCTCCGGACTTCGCAACCCCAATGGGCTTTCCTGGCAGCCTGATAGCGGTGAGCTCTGGGTTGTCGTCAATGAGCGCGACGAGATCGGCCCCGATCTGGTTCCTGACTACATGACGTCCGTAGGCGACGGTGCATTCTACGGGTGGCCCTACAGTTGGTATGGTCAACATGTCGATGATCGCGTCCAGCCGCAGAACGAAGAGCTCGTCGCGGTCGCGGCCAAACCGGACTATGCGCTCGGGCCCCATACCGCATCTCTGGGATTGACCTTTAATACCCGCGATCTGTTCGGGCCTGAGATGAAAAATGGCGCCTTTGTCGGTCAGCACGGCTCATGGAATCGCATCCCGCGCAGTGGCTACAAGGTCATTTTCGTGCCGTTCACCGCCGGTAGACCGTCCGGCCCGCCGCGCGATATCCTCACGGGTTTCCTCAGCGTCGACGGCAAGGCCCTGGGTCGGCCGGTCGGCGTCGCCATTGCCCGCGATGGTGCGTTGCTGGTCGCCGATGACGTTGGCAACAAAGTGTGGCGTGTCGCACCCCTCGGATAGGTAGCGGGGCGTAAAACGGCTCGGCCCGGGAGATCAAGCTAGCTCTCTTCCGTCTGCGATGAGGGCTTGTTAGGGTACGCTAAAGCATGAGGGGAGTGGCAATGACCGACAATAGCGAACGCGCCTTCGTTGTCGAACTCTGCGATACGGATACGGCAGACTCAGGGATCTTTACCTGGGATATAATCCGGGACCTCGTCTATGGAGATTCGGCCCTGGCGGAACTCTTCGGTCTTGTGGCCGAGGAGACCAACCAGGGCTTACCCCTTAAGCTCTACCTAGATCGTGTCCACCCAGAGGATCGGTCATCTTTGGCAAGGACGATCACGGAAACGATCGTTGCCGGTCGCGCGCACCAGTCTTTCTATCGTGTGAAAACGCGGGGCGGCTTCTACGTTGCGGTCGTCGCTTTTGGCCGCTGTTTTCGCGATCGCGGCGGAACGCCAGTGCTCTATTCCGGTATTGTTGTCCTGGAAAGCTCAACCTCGACGAACGACAACCGGTGGCATTAGCGGTGTGATCGTGTGTCAACCGAAGACATCAGGGGCCATTTTTTCGGGAACTCTTTTACCGTGGTGGTGTTTCACGCTTTGTGGGAACCCTGAACCCCGACAGGGCGACACCTTCATGACCCCTCCGGAAGTGAAGCCTTCTCCATAAGTGCCCTATGGCCTCGTCGGTACCGGCGGGGCCATTCCTTTCGTAGCCCGGCGTCCACGAAGCGGAGCGTCCCAAACTCGGGCGGGATACCTGCCGATACCTGCCGCCGAGCCGGCCCCTGCCTTGCTCAGAATGGTCTGACGGCAGATCACGACGATGTGTTCTGGGCGAGAGGAACGTCAGATTTGTTAAAGAGTTGGCCCGTCGTTCAATCAGATTATGGAGGACTGAACCATGCTGAAAACACTGACGACCGCGGCTGTACTCGTTGCGCTTGCTGGCTCTTCTGCCTTTGCCCTGTCCGATATCGCGTGTGATCAAGCGAACATGACCAAGCTCGAAAATGACGTCAAGGCCATCACCGACGAGATGAAGAAGGACTACGCCAACAAGGAATTGGCGATGGCAAAAGAAGCGCTTGCATCCAACGAGAGCGACAAATGCAAGACGCACATGTCGAACGCGATGAAGGGCAATGATCCCATGTGACTGGCCTGGCCCCGGGCCCGTCCGACGACATCGACTATCTGCGTGACCGCACCGGCTGGTCTCCGCCCGGGCTCGGCATCCGGCCGTGGAGTCGCGCCCGATGCACCTTCGGGCTTGGGCCCGTGCGGGGTGATCAGCACTCTTGGGGTGCCCAGACATAAAGCGATCCCGCTTTCATCGAGGAGGAGGGGAAGCCATAACGAGTGCGCGCACAATCAACAGCGGGTGTCTCTATGCGCTCTCCTGCCGATGAACAATCGCGATCCAGGTCTCCGTGAGATAGCCGATACCGCCACTGCAGGTGGAGATGGCCAAGGTGAGATGTCGTTGAGGCACCAAGCATACATGGCCGTCCCTTCCCCGAGAGGAAGGGACACCGGGTATGAATGGTCAGTTGATAACCCGAATGATCTTGCGGGTGCCGGGATCGACGAGCACGGTGCGGTTGTCGACGACCACATAGCGGTAGGTGATGTCCGGCGCATCGATCGTGTGCAGCTCCACTTTTTCCGGAATGGCCGAGCCGACGTTTAGCTCCACTCCAGGCAAGTTGATGGAAGCAATTGGCTTCTTCTTCACGTATTCGCGAACGACCGTTTCTTGTTCCGGCGTGATAACGACCGTCTGTGCGACGGCGACGCTGGAAGCGCCGAGCAGAAACAGCCCCGCAAGAAGGGAGTTGACAAGCTTTTTCATGATCTTCTCCAGTTCGATTGTTGAGGTCTCACCCCTCAGTGGGGCAACGGCAATTCAACCCGGTTTCGACAATTCCGTTCCGTTGATTGGACCTCAGTCGGATAGGAAACCGCCATTGGTCCCGCCCGCCTTCGGACCATGGTCGGGGCGGGGCACAATTCGGCCAGGGCTGCTATAGGCTTCGCGATGCGGGACGACTTCATCGCCGCAAGCGGTCCGGCCAATCCACCGCCTGGAACCAGACCGGCCCCGGCGTGTTCCTGTACGTGTCGGCGATGTCGAGTGCTGGAAGGGGGCGAAGTGATCGGACCGGAGTTGGGTTTTGAGGATACCGACCATGACGACCTTCTTAGCGGCTCGTCTCCTTGGGGCATGCAATGGAATGCCCCTCATCAATTTCCCCTCACCGAGAGCTTCAAGACCGATGTGGTCGTGGTGGGCTGTGGCGTTACCGGGGCCTTGGTTGCAGAACACTTGGGCGCCCTTGGCTACGATGTCGTGGCGATGGACCGCGAAAAGGCAGGCCTCGGCAGCACGCGTGCCAGCACAGCGATGTTGCAATGGGAGATCGACGCATCGATGACTGATTTGACCCATGCCTATGGGTTTTCTCAGGCATCGCTGATCTATCAGCGAAGTCTGGCATCGGTCGAAGGGCTTGCCAATCTGGTCGTCGGAAACAGAGTTGCATGCAATTTTGAACGTCGGGGTAGCCTGTACCTCGCGGGGGGACAGTCCGGGTTGCGGGAGTTGCGCGAGGAATTGAACCTGCGCCATCGCGCTGGCCTTAAGGGGCGGCTGCTCACACATCGCGAACTTTCTGAAGAGTTTGGTTTTGATCGCGAAGCTGCCATCCTGTCCCCCGGCTCGGCGCAAGCCGATCCTCTCCTGCTTTGCTGGTCGCTCCTGGCGAACGCAGTCACTTGTGGTGTTCGTCTTTTTACGGCTGATGCCAAAGACTTTCACGACGAGGGCGGCCACGTCGTCGTTGAAACGGGCGGCCCATACGTTATCGAAGCGAAGCATGTGGTGCTCGCTACCGGCTATGTCATGCCGCATTTCGTGATGCCTGAAAGCCACGTCGTCAGTTCAAGTTTCGCACTGGCAACCATGCCTCAAGACGAAACCGGTCTTTGGCCGCACGAACACCTCATATGGGAGGCAACAGACCCGTACCTTTATCTGAGAGCGACGGCTGACAACCGGATCGTCATCGGCGGCGAGGACGAGCGGATATCAGATCCGGTCGAGCGTGACCGCATGCTGCCCGAAAAGCTCAAGATGCTGAAAGACAAGCTTCATCGATTGCTACCCGATGCCAAGCTCGATATTGCATATGGGTGGTGCGGTGCATTTGGCGAAACGGCCGACGGCCTGCCTTTTATCGGGAAGGTTCCGGGTGCCAGAAATGTCTATGCCGCCTACGGATACGGCGGCAACGGCATCACATTCTCTTATCTCGCCTCGCGCATCGTGTCGCAGATGATGGCCGGCACCTACGCCCAGTGGTTCGACCTCTTCGCAATGGATCGTCCAAGGCAAAATCTTTAGAATTCGTTACCTAGGCTCTACGGGATAGGGGCTGTTCCTTCCGATTGGACTTGGGTGCCAGGTATATTTCCAAGTTCGAATATAATGCCACCACGTCCCGAGCGCTTTTTGCCTTGGACCACAACCGGCCATGCGGTTCGGGGGAGCTTGGAGCATTCTTCGCTCGGCCGCGGCATTGAGGCCGACGCGGTTCTTGTGATCAGGACAGTGGCTTGTTGCCATGAGGTCCCGAACGCGCATGATAGTGGGCAGCAACTGCTGACGTCGCCATGCCAGCCTCCAGGCACGCGCCGATGAAGGCCTCGCGGGCGACTGCAGATGGGACCGAGTGGTTCAACGCACCTCGACACGTCATGATGGCTCGCTCATAGCCTTGTCCGTGCCGTATCGGCCATTCGTGTTCGAGAAAATCCAGCGCGTCGTAGACCGATGCGAAAATGCGGTTTGTTCCTGACTGTAGGCGGACAGATAACGGAACCGTCCAAGGTATCTCAGGAAGGCGCATAATGTCCTCCTTCCGCAGGCTAACGGATTGAAAAAAATGAATTAAATTATAAGGAAACTATACAGTGAGAAGCTCCGCCCTTCAACGTTGATACAGTAGTCATCTCGGGGGGCCGGGCTAGTACATTCGCCGTACGGATTGCGACAACGCGAGAAGGGAAGCTGGTGCCGGTCCAGATTCAAGGGCACTTTGAGCAAGTTGATATATTAGCAAAGCCGTACCGGAATTGCCGAAAGCGACCTTCCTTGCGGGGGGACTTTGCTCGTATCTGAACGCGTCGGCCTGGCCGATGGAGTTTTTCTTCCCCGCGTTCAGAGAGCCATCTGGGTGCGAACCTTGCCCCGCCTTCCCCGGCGGGGCTTTCTCTCCGCTTGGCGATTGTCCGTGCGCGAAGATTTCTGCCTCGGTCGGCAGCGCCAGGGCGCGACGAAACCTGATCAACCGCGAGGTGTGAAAAAGCATGAGAAAGCTGGTCGCAGGGAAGCTCCATGGTATTTATGTCACCGAGGCGAACCTCAATTATCATGGGTCGATCACTCTTGACCCGGACCACTGTGAGGAGGCCGGCATCTTGCCGATGGAGTTCGTCGAGATCTGGAACAAGAATTCCGGGGCGCGCATCTCCACCTACGTCATCCTCGGTGAACGCGGTTCCAGGTGCTGCATCCTCAATGGTGCGGCCGCACGCACATGCCAGCCCGGCGACCAGATCATCATATGCAACTCGGTGTATCTCGATGAAAGCCGGCTCACTTCCTTGAAGCCGAAGGTGCTGACCTTCGACGAGAACAACCGCGTGCTAGATCGCCTCAGCTACTCGGTTGGGGTCGATGCGTCTGGCAAATACACCTTCGAGATCCTCGATGAGTCTGAGAAGGCGTTGCCGATACCGCTCATGGTGTCCGGCAGCTGATTGAATTTGGCCAACAGGCAAACCTGACGCTGTGTCGTCGCCAAGGACAAAAACGCAGCGGTCGCCACCTCGCCAGCAACACGGCGTTCGTTGTTGCTGAACAGTTGCCGACGACTTTGCCGCACTGGAAGAAGAAAACCGCAGACTGCCGGCATATTGCCGTCGGCAAGAAAATACACAACTACGAGCTATGCTTGAGCGGTTTGGAGCAACTAGTCGGCGCGCCGAGACGGCGTTCGCACTCACTCAGAACCTTTCTATCCCGGACTAGTTTCCTCGAACTCCGGCAATATATCTCCGATTGGCGAGTTCGTACTTAAGGCTTTCTCGGTCGGGTGCAGGCTCTAGCCAAAAGCGCAATTTGGGCAGCAGATTATCAGAGGCAGAACATGGCTCAGGGAGGCGCTCATGACCGCATTCAATGTTGTCCGCTTCAAGGTCAAGCCAGGGATGGCTGAGGCTTTTCTCGGTGCTCACCGGGACATAGCTCAAAGCTGGTCGGGTCTGCGTCATGCCAACATCATCGAGGCTGGCGAGGGACGATACTGCATTATCGCGGAATGGGAGAGCATGGAGGCATTGGCGGCCAGCCGGCCGCAGATGGTCGCCACGCTTGACAGCTTTCGTGAGACGCTCGAGGACCTCGGAGGAGGGCTCGGCGTAACCGACCCAATTGCAGGCCTGGTCGTCCTATCAGTGAAATAAACGGAAGCCGGTTTGCCGTGGCGATGCGTCGTTGGGCTCAATAGTAGCCGGCGGTGCCACAAGACGTGTCTCGTCGCTTAATTGCGCTTTGCCGTTCGGTAACGTTCGCGCAGCAATTTCAGGTACCTCCGCCGGATGTCATCGATGGAAATGTCACCCGCAATCCAGAGCCTGAGCAGAGCCTGGAACTCGCCGGCGTGGTCAATTGCAATGCCCCTGGCTTGCCACTTGGCAATCACACGTTCGGCGATTTCTTTGCGTGTGGCCACGTCCTTTCCCCTTCCTGGTCTGCCCATTCATTATGGCGCGGGGCGCCCCTGCGACGTCAGTAGCAAGGATTGGTCTGTGCGCTCGCGCGCCGTCGAGGACTGCCGATAAGTGTTCGTCAGCCTTTCCGCTATTTGCATTGCTTGCTGCGCGGTCAATCTGAACTGCAGCGCCGACACGTTTTCGAGATCCGGATCGGCGCAGAATTCGATCCTAAGGAAAAGCTCGCCCGTCTCGTCGATTGCAGTGTTCCATCCGACGACCGTTGATGCCCTTATGTTGCCGTGACCGTCCGTATTCCAATCAACCATATGCGAACCTTTCCTCTTCGGGAAACAAGGACGCAGAGTTGGTCATCGTATCGATGAGCCGAACCTCATCCGTTCACGGCAATTGCGTCGCTCTAGAGCGCACTTCCCATGACCTGGACTACAACAGCAACGACCGTGGCCGCCACAGTGAGCGCGGCGCCAAGACGTGCAACCTTCATCCGGCGATGCCGCGCGCCGCTCCAGTCATAACTCATCGCTTAACCTTGCGCTCGTGGTTGAGAGGTGCCTGGTTTTATGGGCAAAACCGTAACCTGGGGGCGGGGTTACGGTTCTGAGTTGCCGCTGTACGCTGGAATGTGATTGGCGACTGAACAAAGTCTGCAAGGTTATGGTTAATTAAGAGTTTACTGAATAAGGCTCCCCGAAAAGGCCGCCCGTTCGGTGATCACGATTTCCATGATTTGTTCGAGTGAATGGAGCGATCCTCGGTGGGTGCGGCTCGCGCTGCTGCATTCTCAAAGGGCTGCACGGACGTGCCGTCATTTGCAACTCGGTCTATCACGGCGAGGCGAAGCTGGCCGCAAGAACCATCCACTTTTAGTAGCCGGCGCATAGTTGATCGCCAACACTCATTCGGTCGATCGGTGTCCTGACGGACGAGCAAGGTGTTTTAGAGCGCGAAGGCAAGCTGTGGCTTGCTTTCGATCGTCGTTTCATCGAGTGACGACAGTGTCACGCCCAGCAACCGAATGCCTTTTGGGGCAGGGAAGAGTGGAGATAACAGCATCGTTATGACCGCGGCAAGCTCTGCGGCACTTGCGATCGGTACCGCTGTTGTCTTGCTCCTAGTGATCTGCGTGAAATCCGCCCATTTCACCTTGAGCGTCGCGGTCTTGGCGCGAATATCGTTCGCTTCGCAGTAGCGCCAGACCTTTTCGATCAGCGGTTCGAGGCCAGCCCTGGCGGTCTCGAAATCATGGACGTCTACGGAGAACGTGTCTTCCGCGCCGATGGACTTGCGCACCCGGTCGGCCTTCACTTGACGTTCGTCGACGCCGCGGGCGATCCAGTAGAAGTAAGGTCCCGATTTTCCGAAGTGTTGCTGCAAGAAGGCGATATCGTGAGCCTTCAGATCGGCGCCCGTTTCAATGCCGAGCTTGTGCATGCGCTCGGCCGTCGCCGGGCCGACGCCATGGAATTTCTTGACGGGCAGCGCCTCGACGAAGGCCGGACCGTTCTTTGGCGTGATGACGAAGAGGCCATCCGGTTTCCTCTGGTCGGACGCCATCTTGGCGAGGAACTTGTTATAGGAGACGCCGGCCGAAGCGGTCAGGCCTGTCCTTGCCTTGATCTTGGCGCGGATCTCCTCGGCGATCTCCGTCGCAAGTTCCATTCCCTTGAGGTTCTCGGTGACATCAAGATAGGCCTCGTCGAGCGAGAGCGGTTCGATGAGCGGCGTGTATTCGGCAAAGATCGCGTGGATCTGCTGTGAGACTGCGCGGTAAGCATCGAAGCGCGGCGTCACAAAAATCAGCTCCGGGCATTTCCGCTTGGCGGTGACCGACGGCATGGCCGAATGGACGCCGTATTTGCGCGCCTCGTAGCTTGCGGCAGCCACGACGCCGCGCGCCTCGCCGAAGCCAACGGCAATCGGAAGCCCGCGAAGTGCGGGGTTGTCCCGCTGCTCCACCGAGGCGTAGAAGGCATCCATGTCGACATGGATGATCTTTCGCGTGCGCTCAGAGCGTTTCCATCACCGATCACGCGACCCAACGACTGGTCATAGCAGCAGGTCTTCTTCGGGCAGGGCGGCAGGAGGCTCGACGACAACAAGCATGTTGCCCGGAAGCGGCCGCTGCAGGTGCTTCACGTCGTCCCAGGATCCGGTGAGCCACAGATCGACCTCGTCAGGTGTGGTCAGGATCACCGGCATGGCCTTTTGATGGACGGGCGAGACGATCTCGTTCGGTGATGTAGTGAGGAAGCCGAAGAGCTCGTATTCGCGCTCGCCGTCGCGCACGCGCCGGACACCCTTCCATGGCGTCCAGAAGCCGGCGAAGAACATCAGCGGCCGCTCCTTGGTCCCGGCAAACCAGGCATTGGGGATCTTGCCGCCGGGAACTTGGCTTGCCGGGTCCGGCTCGGCGAAGGAGGTGAAGGGGACGACGCAGCGACTGGTCGGCCCAAGCCAGCGTCTCCAGTGCGCTGAGGCGACGTTTCGAATGTTGGTGACGCCTGAATCGTAGTTCTTCACGAAAGCCGGCGGCGAGGGCATGCCCCAGGTGACGCGCGCGATCTCTCGCTCTCCGTCTTCGCCGACGCGGACTACGGGCGCCTGATAGCCGGGGTAGACGTCATAGGATGGCTGGTTCCAGCCGGCCTTGTCGCGGAATGCCTTGGTGAATGCAATCACGGCATCGCGTGTCGTCGTGATGTTGTAGAGATTGCACAAAGTTCAGTCTCCCTTTCTCACCTTGCTTCATATCAGCGACTGCTTAGGTCTGTCGCCGTTCCTCGGCGCCCGATCCATTCATTGCACCAAGCGGCGTGTCCGCGCTGATGTCTCTATCGCAATCAACAGTCTCTTTTCTGAACTTCGTTGACTCGCAACCCAAATAGGAACAAATAGAGAACATATCAACAGGAAGCGCTAATGCATAGCCCTGAGGAGTTGTTCCTTCCAAAATGCCCCGTCCAGTCGACAATACCGTCGTCTCAGAACTTCGCGAGCGCATCCAGCGCCTCGAAGGTACGAGCGGACGCGGGCGGAAGGTCCTGCCGTTTGGCGTTGCCGAGATCGATCGGCGACTGCCGGGTGAGGGGCTCGCACTCGGCTCGTTGCATGAGGTCGCCGGCGGCGGCAACGGTGCGATCGACGGCGCGGCGGCGGCGTTGTTCTCGGCGGGCATTGCCGCCCGTACCAAGGGCAAGGTGCTCTGGTGCGTGACACGACCGGATCTCTTCGCTCCGGCGCTGGCTCAAGTAGGTCTTTCGCCGAGCCGCGTCATCTATGTGGAGGCCGGCGACGAAAAAGCGCTTCTATCCTGCATGGAGGAGGGGCTTCGACACGGTGGTCTCGGTGCCGTCGTCGGCGAACTCGCGCGCCTTCCGATGGCCGCCTCACGCCGATTGCAGCTTGCGGCCGAGCGTTCCGGAACCATAGGCCTTGCGATCCGCCGTTGGCGACGCCAGGCCGAAGCCTCGGATTTCGGGCAGCCGACGGCATCGGTCACGCGCTGGCGGGTTTCCGTCCTTCCATCCGCCCCCTTGCCGGTTCCAGGCGTCGGCCGCGCGCGTTGGCTCGTCGAACTCATCCGCTGCCGCGCTGGCGAAAGTGCAGATTTCGAAGTGGAGGCCCCAGATGCCAAGGGTCGTATCGCTCTTCCTTCCGAGCTGGTCCACGGATCGCCTGAGGCGCAAACTCGGCGACGCAGCGCCGCCGGCTGAAACGCCTCTCGTCCTTGTGGGCCGCGAAAAGCAAAGGCGTGTGGTGCTCTCGGTAAATGCCGCGGCGATTGCCGCAGGCCTGAGACCCGGCATGGCCGCCACGAAGGCCCAGGCGCTCGTCACAGGTCTTGTCGTCATGGACGCCGATTCGGCCGCCGATCAAGAAGCGCTCGAACGCCTGGCGCTCTGGGCCCTGCAGCGCTACGCGCCGATCGTTTCCACCGATCCACCCGATGGCCTTGTCATCGACACGACGGGTGCCGACCACTTGCACGGCGGCGAAGACTTGATGTTGTCGGGCATGGTCAACCGGTTCTTCGGATCCGGCATCGAGGCCCGTGCGGCGGTCGCCGATACCTGGGGGGCGGCCCATGCCGCCGCCCGGTTTCTTGCGCGACCGACGCACGTCACCGCGCCGAGCGGGCAGCAGGATACGATCCGCAAACTGCCGATCGCCGCCCTCCGTCTCGATCCCGCAATCGTCCATGGCCTTCGCGTGCTAGGCTTCAATACGATCGGCGAAGTCGTCGGCGTGCCGCGGGCACCGCTTGCTCTCAGATTTGGACCCGAGCTTGGCCGTCGCATCGACCAGGCCATGGGAAAGGTCGCCGAGCCGATCGATCCTGTGCGCACGCCCGATCTCGTTGGGGTTCGCCGCTCCTTTGGTGAACCGATCGCGGCGGCCGAGACGATTGCGCGCTATGCCGCCGAGCTGGTGCTCATGCTCTGTCGGGTTTTGGAAGAAAGGGGCCTTGGTGCGCGGCGCGTCGATCTTCTCTTCCATCGCGTCGACAACACCTACCAGGCGATTCGGGCCGGCACTGCGACCCCTGTTCGCGACGCCAGGCGCCTGACCCGGCTCATCACCGATCGGATAGAGACGATTGATCCGGGCTTCGGGATCGAGATCATGTCGCTGACGGCAACCCATGCCGAGCCGCTTGTCGCAAGCCAGATCATTTCCTCGCTGGTCGATGAGCCGGAGGCCGATGTTTCCGGCCTGATCGACATCCTCGGAAATCGCATTGGCGCGCGGCGGCTTTTCCGCTTGGCACCGGTTGCGAGTGATGTGCCCGAGCGCTCGGTAATTCGCATCGCGCCGATGGCGGCGGATGAAGGTCAGTCATGGCCCGGCCATTGGCCACGACCGGTGCGCTTGCTTCTCCATCCCGAACCGATCGAGACGATGGCGCTTCTGCCCGATCATCCGCCGGTCAGTTTCACCTGGCGCGGGGTGCGCCGGCGGGTGAAACGGGCCGATGGACCCGAACGGGTTTTTGGAGAGTGGTGGAAGCGCCACGCCGAGCTCGTAGCCGTGCGCGACTATTTCCAGGTCGAAGACGACGCTGGTGAGCGCTACTGGATCTTCCGTGCGGGCGACGGCGAACACAGCGAGACCGGCAGTCACCAATGGTTCCTGCACGGGATCTTCGGATGACGCCGCCGCGCTATGCCGAGTTGCAGGTCACTTCGCATTTTTCCTTCCTGCGCGGCGCCTCCTCCTGTGAGGAACTGTTTCAGCGTGCCGCGGAGCTTAGGCTTGAGGCGCTGGCGGTTGTCGACCGCAACAGCCTCGCCGGCATCGTGCGTGCCCATCAGGCGGCCAAGGATGTCGGCGTGCGGCTGGTCGTCGGCTGCCGTCTCGATCTTGAAGGCGATCTCTCGGTCCTCGTCTATCCGACCGACCGGCCGGCTTACGCGCGGCTTTGCCGGTTATTGTCGCTTGGCAAGAAGCGTGGCGGCAAGGCGAAATGCCGGTTCGGTTGGGACGATCTGGTCACCTACGGCGAGGGACTGATCGCGATCCTCCTTCCCGATGCCGCTGATGAGGACTGCGCCCGTCAGCAGCGCCACCTAAAGCAAGCGTTTGGCGATCGGGCCTACCTAGCACTGACGCTCCGCCGCCGGCCGAACGACCAGCTGCGTCTTCACCAGCTTTCCAACCTGGCAGCTTTGATCGGCGTGCCGACGGTCGTCACCAACGACGTCCTGTTTCATGTACCGGAGCGGCGGATCCTGCAGGATGTCGTCACCTGCATTCGCCACAACATCACCATCGACGAGGCTGGGTTCCGGCGTGAACGGCACGCCGACCGCTACCTGAAGCCGCCTGAAGAAATGGCCCGTCTCTTTGCGCGTTACCCCGAAGCGCTTGCCCGCACCGTCGAGATCATGGAGCGGTGCCGGTTTTCGCTCGACGAGCTTGCCTATCAATATCCGGAGGAGCGCTCCCATCCGGAGCTGACGGCGCAACAGACGCTGGCGCAGCTGACCTGGGAGGGGGCAGCCTGGCGCTACCCAGAAGGGTTGCCGGCAAAGGTTCGAAAGAACCTCGAGCACGAGCTGAGGCTGATCGAGAAGCTGCAATATGCGCCCTACTTCCTGACGGTGAATTCGATCGTCCGTTTTGCCCGCTCACGAGACATTCTGTGTCAGGGCAGGGGGTCGGCTGCCAATTCGTCGGTCTGCTATGTGCTCGGCATCACCTCGATCGACCCCGAAATCAACGACCTTCTCTTCGAGCGCTTTGTTTCCGAGGAGCGGCGCGAGCCGCCGGATATCGACGTCGACTTTGAGCACGAGCGTCGCGAGATCGTCATGCAATGGGTCTTCGAGACCTATGGACGTGATCATGCGGCCCTTTGCTCCACGGTCATCCGCTATCGGTCGAAAGGCGCCATCCGCGATGTCGGCAAGGCGCTGGGATTGCCCGAGGACATGACGAAGATGCTGTCGTCACAGGTCTGGGGCTGGGGCGAGGACATTGGCGAAAAACATGCCGAGGAGCTCAATCTCAACCTGTCCGATCGGCGCCTGCGCCTGACGCTCGATCTGGCCCGGCAGTTGATGGGGGCACCTCGCCACCTGTCGCAGCATCCGGGCGGCTTTGTCCTGACGAACGATCGCCTCGACGAGCTCGTCCCGATCGAACCGGCGGCCATGGCCGACCGGCAGGTGATCGAATGGGACAAGGACGATATCGATATCCTGAAGTTCATGAAGGTCGACTGCCTGGCGCTCGGCATGCTCTCGTGCATGAAGCGCGGCTTTGATCTGCTGGCCGAACACAAGGGCATCAATCTCGATCTTGCGAGCATCCCGGCCGAAGATCCGCGCACCTACGCCATGATCCGGCGGGCAGACACGCTCGGCACGTTCCAGATCGAAAGCCGCGCGCAGATGTCGATGCTGCCGAGGATCAAGCCGCGCACCTTCTACGACCTCGTCATCGAAGTGGCGATCGTGCGCCCCGGCCCGATCCAGGGCGACATGGTCCATCCTTATCTCAGGCGGCGCGAGGGCAAGGAGGCGGTTGTCTATCCGAAGCCGGAACTGGAGCAGGTGCTTGGAAAGACGCTTGGCGTGCCGCTCTTCCAGGAACAGGCAATGCGCGTCGCCATCGAATGCGCCGGGTTCACGCCGGGCGAGGCCGATCAATTGCGCCGCGCCATGGCGACCTTCAAGCACACCGGAGGGGTCTCGAAGTTCGGGAAGAAGCTGATCGATGGCATGGTTGCAAACGGTTACGAGGCGGACTTTGCGGAAAAGACGTTCCGTCAGCTGGAAGGCTTCGGCAGCTACGGTTTCCCCGAAAGCCACGCGGCATCCTTCGCGCTGATAGCCTACGCCTCCGCCTGGCTCAAATGCTGGCATCCGGATGTCTTCTGCGCGGCGCTTCTGAATGCCCAGCCGATGGGCTTCTATGCGCCAGCCCAGATCGTGCGGGACGCACGCGATCATGGTGTTGCGGTCCGGCCGGTCTGTGTGAACGCCAGCCGCTGGGATTGCACGCTCGAGGCAACGGGGGATGAAAGCCGCTTTGCCGTCCGCCTTGGTCTTCGCATGGTCAAGGGGCTGGCGAATGTCGATGCTGCGGCGATCGTTGCTGCGCGCGATGAACGTGCTTTCGAGACGGTCGACGATCTCTGGCGCCGGGCGGGCGTTCCGGCCGCCTCTTTGGTCCAGCTTGCCGAAGCCGATGCGTTTCAGCCATCGCTGAGCCTTGCGCGGCGCGAGGCACTCTGGGCGATCAAGGCGCTGCGCGACGAGCCGCTGCCGCTCTTTACCGCGGCCTCTGAGCGTGAAAGTCGGACAGTTGCCGAACTCGACGAGCCCTCTGTGGCGCTGACGCCCATGACATCAGGCGGCGAGGTGGTCGAGGACTACGGCCATGTCGGGCTGACGCTGCGCAACCATCCCCTTTCGTTCCTGCGCGCGGATCTGATCAAACTCCGCATCGTTTCCTGCCGGGAGGCGATGCAAACCCGCGATGGAAAATGGCTCGAAGCCGCGGGCCTGGTGCTCGTGCGTCAGCGGCCGGGTTCGGCCAAGGGCGTGATGTTCATCACCATCGAGGACGAAACCGGCATTGCCAATCTGGTTGTCTGGGCGAAGACCTTCGAGACGTTTCGTCGCGTGGTCTTGGGTGCCGGCATGCTCGGCGTCTATGGCCGAATTCAGAAGGAAGGCGAGGTTGTGCACCTCGTTGCCCATAGGCTGACCGACCTGTCAGCCGAGCTCGCCAGCGTCGGCGATCGGGACGCCGGTTTCCCGCTTCCGCACGGTCGGGGCGACGAGTTTCATCATGGGGTGCCGGCGCCCGATCCGCGCGGGCTGCCGAAGGGGCCGCGTCCGCGAGATATCGTCGATCCCTATCTGCATCTCGACCAGATCAAGGTGAAGACGCGGGATTTTCGGTGAGGCGAGCGAGCGTTCACTTGCGAAGGCTTACTCGAAGGTCTCGTTCCTCGTGCTCTCTATTTCATCTTCGCGTTGTCCCATTTCGGCTACGACCCGCAGCATGCGGGCTCGGGCCTCGGAAAGCATTTGCTTTTGATCCGGATGTGCTTGGGCAAGCAGGTCATCCAGAATACCAAGTCTTCGTTGGAGCTTGGCGGCGCGCAAACCAGACCAGCTCATTGGCATTAGTCGCTGAAGATATATCTCAAGGATGTGCTCTTGGTCCGGTGCACGCCTGAATACCTCTCCCGCAAGTTCAGACAAACGCTCTTGTGGCTGATCCTCGGAGGTCTTTGGAACAAACAGGGCGCAAGTTTCCGCAATGAAGGGATACCGGTCCGTAGGCGATTCCGCACACCATTCCATTGCTTCGGGTGTGGGGACTGCTTCCATCGGACGTCTCCCCCTTTCGTTGTCATAGTTTGAAGCTAGTGAACGAGCTGTGCGAAATCTTCCGTCCGCATCGGGTTGATACACTGCATTGAGGGCCAACCTTGGCCTGAGCCGGAAGAAGGGTTGCAGGAACCGCCCGCGCCTAAAGGCATACTTTCTGCCTTCTGAGCGCTCCCATGATAGCAGCTTGTTGATGATATCCTCATCCATGGCTGAAGGAGGTGCGTGAGTGAGCGCGAATGCAAGGATCTGGTCGAAGTGGTACTCAACCATCGTGTCCTGAGTGTCGATCTCCGTGAGATCTGTATCGATCAGAAAGTAACCAATCTGCAGTGCGACTTCCTGTCGGAAGTCGTCGTTCTTGACCCTGCCTGAATGGATGACCATTCCCAACAAATCGATGGCAACTGTAGGTCCGCCGGAGAGGCCTGACAAAGCCTGCACGAGCTTGCCGATCGTTCGCACATCAAGAGCGTCCGTCAGCCCGCCCATCGCCAGGTAGCGATACTGCCAAATGGGGGCGAGTTTTGCGTTTAACGCTTCGAAGACGCGCTCGATGCCCCTGTTCTCTAGACCAACAACGCATTGGAGCTCCGGGAACGACTGTCCCCACACAGGATCTGATACTGCAGCGTCTAAGAATAAGTCTGCAGCCGCGGCGTCAGTCCCATGCCAACCTGCCAACAGCCCTCGCACAAAAAGAAAATTTGCGTCTGATCCGTCCAAAGTCGCGACAATGCGACTTGCTTCGGCCAGGTACTGTGAATGGTCTTTGAGCGATGAGCCAACGCCGACGCCGAACGAGAAGATGGTTTCACTCCCTCGGGTCCGCAGTAGATCCGGCGTGATCAGGGAAAGCACGGATAGGGATTCCGCGGCCATCCTGCCGAGCTCAGTTGCTCGCTCCTGAACCTTCTCGCGACGTGTACCGTAGTCCGCGCCGTAACCCTCGCCGTCGAGCAAACCGAACAACGCAGCGTCCTGCGTTAGAATAGACGCCCGTATCTCACCAAGAAGATCTCTCGGTGCAAGGGCACGTTCTAAAGCAATTAGCCTCGATAGAATCTCGGGAGGTGCTGACGACCTATTCCAGTAGATCGTTTCGCGAACACCAACCCATCCGTCCGGCCAACCTCCCTTTTCGGCAAGGGCTCGCCCCACTGCTTCAATTGCGTCAAGCATCCCGGCCTCCTCACAGAGGTCTCGCACGGCTTGGCCAAGTATCTGGCGAACTTTGATTGCCTGCTTTTCCGTCCCGAGTGCTATTTGTGACGCAACTTCAATAAACCCTCCGTACCACCGGACGATCTCTAACCGGGTCTCGGGCTTCCAACCGTAGTCACGCGGGCGAGAGCCAAAGTCCGCTTCCAGGTGGCCGACAAAGTGGCTGGTCTGGAGGGCTTGCTTCAATGCAGCCCTTCCCAATGCCTGGTGCAGCTCCTGCTTGCTTTGTAGGAGATCGAGAACGACGGCCGCTCTCTTTTCCGGCGAGGCGTTTGTACCAGAGAGATAGCAAGTGAAGAGTGATGCAATCGCATCAGGCGCGGAACTGCGGGCTGTCGTGTCCTCCCTCTCGGCAAAAGCCATGAGGACGTCGAGTGCATCGTCAAACATAGACTCATCGTAGGCAAGCGACCTTGCCATAGCGACGAGATCGGATGCAACATATGCATCCAACTCCTTAACGTCCTTGCGCTCAACCATCCTCTTAAATGCCGACAAACTACCGATTGGGTCGGTGGGCATTACATTCTTGAGTGCCTGTCTACCGACGTCCGTAAGATCTTCAATAAACTCAAAACTCCCACCCGGGTTTAAAAGCGAGGCGACGATTTGCCGTGCGTGGGTTGAATTATGCAAATAACCAAGTCTCCTAGAGAAGGACTTGGCAACCCTGTCGTCGGCCTTGACCAGCAGTGTGTCGACGACACTCGACGCGGGGTTGTTTTCGAGAGCGCGAGAGGCGAGCCTGTTGGCGATCGCGTGCGGTAATACTGCTCGCCACTTACCTCGCTGTTGAACTAATCCCCTTCGTTGCAGTTCAGCAATGCCGCGGTAGAGAGTGGTAACCGACAAGCCAACGGTTTGAGCCAAAAGTGCGAGTTCCGACCCTTGGTCGGTCTCAATTCCCTCAAACGAGTACAAGAGCGTGGCGGCCTCGGCGCATCGCAACAGCTCTTCGTTCTCGCTTCGTTTTTGATGAAACAAGCGCCTGAAAAGCGCGTCATCGCCCAGCTGGGCCAGATCTCCGCTGCGTTCCGACGCGCTCGCTAGCGCGAACGCCACGCGCGCATTCCCGTCCGAAAAGGAGGCGACCCGACTTATGTCAGGTTCAGACAAGTGGCTGTAACGTCGGCTGAGTAACGCCTTTATGAGCTCGTCTGAAGAGCTCTCCAAGCGATAGCAGCGTGTACCCTCTGGAAGGTCGTCCTGAATGTCATACTCGACGGTAAGCAGTGCCACCTTTTGTGGCCCCCGGTCGACTATTTCGGCCAGCCGCTTGTGTAGGTCCTGGCCGCAGTTGTCGATAACGAAGAAGGAAGGAGCATCAGCATCGATTAGCGCCTCTGCCATGGACGTGGGTTGAGGCTCCAAATGATCTGACAAGTCGGCATAGATAACGCCATCCTGAGGCAACGGGAGCGACTTTGTAAGCACTCTTGGATCGAAGAGTGCTTGAACCAAACGTGTCTTTCCAACGCCCGACAGGCCCACTACGCGCACGCTTCGTCCCGCGAGCATGTCGCTTCGGATGGCATCAATCGCGTCAATTGCCCCCGAACCAACCTTTGCGTCGGGCGTGAAAACCTTCACTCTGTCGTCGAGCAGGTATTCAGCCTTGGAGTCGCTTTCACGATACGCCCATGGCCCGTAGGGTTTCCAACCTTTCAAAGGGCCGCCAGAGCTGTGCTTTACCCATGCAACGATTGAGGGAAAGCGCTCTGCCCAGTCTGCGATGCGCCGAGCATCTAGGAAGTCGAGGGTTCCCGTGCCTGGCTCCAATTGCCCGCAGCACTCGGCCATCTTCGCCCGCCGAGCCGCCAAGGATGAATCTGAGACGCTGTCGCGCGTTGATACGATGATGTAGGAGCCATCGTGGCGAAGGATCTCCGCAATCGACGCACTAAGGCTACCCTTAGGTAGAAGTTCTTTTTGGATCTTGGATGGCGGAAAATTCTCTGCCTTAACTTGATAGCCGACGGTGCTGGCCGGCAGAAACACTGAAGTTGCGCCCAGGGCTTCCGCCGAAAACCTTACGTCGATACCACCGTCTTTCGCCCTCTGGTCGCCACCCCATGTTACATCGGGACTCGTTGCACCAAGTCGGTTTGCTTCTGCGCGAACGAGCCGTGCCACGAGTTCTCTGGCGCGTTCATCGTTGAGGGACTGGATTTCATTTGTACTGACCGTGAGTATCGGGTGTGGCATTTCTCTGCCTAGGCTGTGCCGTGAAACGTGTGCAGGAAAGTACATCACAAGACAGTTGCGTGTCCTTCTTTCGCGCAACTTCTATTGATGCCATCCACCGATAAGGAGTGTCTGGAATGATCGCCGGGCAATGTCCGAACTTTTCGGATAGTCCGGCTGGATGAATGCGCCGTACTCTAGCCCGTCCGGCAGACAGCGCTAAGATTTATCTTTTCCGACCTCTAGGAAGATTCACCGGCGCTTCTTCGCCGTTTTGCGGTTCGATCAACAGCTCGAAGATTTTGCATTCGAGAACCGCGGCGATTTTTCCGAGTGAATCTATTCCGAGATTCACCTGCTTCCGCTCAAGCTGAGAAATGGACACCCGCTCTAATTGAGCTTCAAGCGCAAGCCGTTCTTGTGAGAGGCCGCGCTTGACCCTCAATTTTCTAACATTCCAAGCTAGTAGATCACGCGGTGTCATGGCATTCACATGACCATTGCGTGTCGAATTAAATAACTGGCTATTCTATACGGAAAGATGATAAAAGTTGTGTTCAGCTGGTTATGAATTCGCCCTCCGCGCGTATGCGGAAACTGGACTGGAGTCGGAGCATTCATGGAACTTCGCCAACTCTCGTTCTTCGTCGCGGTGGCCGAGGAACTGCATTTCAACCGAGCGGCTGCTCGGATGTGCATTGCCCAGCCGGCGTTGAGTGCCCACATCCAGGCACTGGAGAAGGAGCTAGGTGTAAGGTTGCTCGAGCGATCGACGCGCCGGGTCGAGCTGACGCGGGCAGGAGAGGCTTTCTACGATCGAGCCGTCCGGATTATCGGCGATGTCGGGTTGTCGATGGACGTGGCGCGGTCTGTTGCCGGCAGGGCGGCGCGGACAATCAAGATCGGAACCGTCTATCCTGCGACGATAGGGGTGTTGCCGGCGTTTCTATCGCGTATTGGCCGGAAGTTTCCGGATGTGGCGCTGCACGTAACGAGCGGCTCGACGAGCGACATCATCCGGGGACTGGAAAACGGCCAGATCAATCTCGGTTTCATCCGCCCGGTCGAAAACATCGGCTCCTTGCGCTTCTTCTCGATCGCGCATGAGCGCTATCTGCTGGCGGTCGAAAAGACCAGCCCGCTCGCCCTTCGAAGCGAGATCGATATCGAGGACCTGACGGGAGAGAAAATCATCGCCTTCTCCCGTCAGAACCTCTCCTACTCCGAGCGGTACTTCTCCGAGATGTTCGAGACCCATGGGCTGACCGGCAACATCGCCTACAGCTGTGACGATACCTTCTCGCTGGTCTCGCTCGTTTCCGCCGGCCTCGGCATCGGCTTTGCGCCGGAATGGACGAAGGACTTGCCGAACCGTGGTTTCGAACTTCGGCCCGTGCGCGGGGTCGATCTGAAGATCGGGCTTGGGGTCGCCTGGAACAAGGAGGACCCGACAGCGTCTCGGGACGACATCATCGACATTGCCCGGTCGCTGGCGAGGCCGGGCAGGTGAGGTGAGGGGGGGCGACAATGTGTGGGTCTCGGGCCTCTGAAACATCCGGCCTCGTGTTGCAGCCGAAGCAGTATGCGGTATCGGTGGCGTGAGAAATGAACTGCGCGTCATCAACGAGGCTGATTGTAAAAATTTCGGCCATCGACGGTGAAACGATGCCCGTTCTTGCGCTCGCACTCAACCCCACTATGGGGTGTGCGCCGGTTGATGCATCCGCGTGGACCGACGAGGCGGGACGCAACGCATTGCGCAACAGACATCCCTGTGCGGCGGCATATCTTCGTAAGAAGCGAAGTTCCCACGGAGACGTAACGCCGGCGCGGTCCGCGCGCCACCCCTGGCCCATGCTCATGACCATGCGAAGTGCTGCCGGGGGTGTCAGGCGCTTGGGACGCAGGGGACAGCCAGCACGGGGTGTGTGACCCTACGGGTCACGGCGTTGCCCCGTGAAGCAAAAGGCCCGCGACAGCGAGGGCCAACCACATTGACCGCCCGCCTGGACATTCCTGACTTTAGTACGCGATCTGTCCGTCCACCATCTGGCCGGTTGACGGGGTTAGCTCGCGCTTCAAGACTTCGCGAGCTTCGCCGCTGATGACAGCGACTGGAGCGGCTACGGCCACGCGCGCTGCCGACCCGGCGAAATTGGCGGCAGCGACCCCCACACGATCCGCCAACGTCGCCTCTCCACCCACCAGCGTCTGACCGGCCAGCCGACGCCCGAGCATGCGTACGATCTCAGGGCTGTCGGCGAAGGTATTGTGGCCGAGCGGATCTTTGGTCGCGATGCCACTGGTGTCGATGACCGAGACCCCCAGTTCTTCAAGAACGGAGGCATAGGGCCTAAGATCGGATCCACCGACACGGTCCACCCCGCCCGAGAGCCAGCGAGAGGCCTCGAGCGCCTTGTCGCGTGTAGATGTCAAGATCGCAAAGTGCGGTCGCTTTGGCCCCATTTCGACGAACTGACGACGAAACACGTCGATGTCGATGTCCGGCGATGCCAGAATGACATTCCTGACCTTCGCCGGGATTGATTTTTCGCGCATTGCGACGCCCCGCAGCGCCTCTGCTGCGAGCCAACCTCCCATGGAATGAGCAAGAACCGTCACGTCTTGAACATCGGGACTTTTTGCGACCTGAAGGATCAGATCCTCCAAGGCGCGACGCGAATAGTTGGCGCTCTCCTTGTCATAGAGATAATCGAACGCGCGCCCTCGCGACGGCCAAGTGAACAGGATTGGTGCGGCATCCGTTCCCGAGTCGTGAACGATTTGCGCCAGGCGGAAGACGGCATCGGCATAGGTGTTGTTGAAGCCGTGTACAAAGATGAGCACCTGACGCTTGGCGTTTCGATTTTTTTGAAACCACTCGAGCGCCTGACGTTCGGAGTCGGCCTTGGTAACGTCGAGTACCGCGAATTCTCTTTCCGGATTCGGAGGCACGCGCGAAGGCCACTGCACCTCGCCGATCTTGCGGTCCCGATCTGGAGGAACGGAGACGGCGACGCTGTTGAGCGAGATTGCCGTTCCGCGCTCGCCTGTATAGAGTTTACCGGGGTTGTCCGAAGGCTTGCGTGTGGTAGCCACCAGCATGTTCACCCTGCTGGCGTCGCGGGCGGCCACTTCGGGAGGCTGAAGGACATTCTCCACCCGCGTCGCGCAGCCGGGTGCGAGGAGGCAAAGCACCAGCAGGGAAGCAAGCGTCCTCCGCCGGAACACATATCTTGCAGCGATCCGGTATGGCCGGGCAGTCCGTTGCGGTCCCCGGGCGTCGTTTCGCCCGGGGAAAGAGAAGCTGGAAATTGTCATGTCAGTGTTGCTCGACTTCACGCGGGATCCGGAACCAGGCGACATAGAGTGCCGGCAGGAAGAGAAGTGTCAACGCCGTTCCCACGACAATGCCCCCCATCATCGCGTAGGCCATCGGGCCCCAGAAGATTTCGTGCGAGATGGGGATCAATGCCAATGTGGCGGCGGCGGCCGTAAGCATGATCGGCCGCATACGGTGTTCGGTCGCCTCCACCACCGCCTTCCATGGGGACTTTCCAGCCGCCCGCAATTCTTCAATCTCCACGATCAGGATCACGGAGTTACGGATGAGGATGCCCACCAGCGCGAGCACGCCGAGGAGCGCGACGAAGCCCAGCGGGGCATGGCTGAAGAGCAGAGCCGCCACGACACCGATGAGGGCCAGCGGGGCAACCGAGAAGACGAGGAAGAGCCTGTGGAAGCTCTGAAGCTGGATCATCAGCAGGGTCGCCATGATAAGGAGCATAGCGGGCGCCACCGTGGCGATCGGACCCTGCGACTTGGCGCTTTCTTCGACCGCGCCGCCGACTGCAACGGAATAGCCAGCCGGCAGCGTCTTTTCGAACGCAGCAACCTTGTCGGCGAGCGCCTTCACGATGGTCGCCGGCTGCGTGGTACCACTGATTCCGGCCTTGATCGTGATGGTCGGGACCCTGTCGCGCCGCCAGATCGTCGGCTGTTCGAGCTCGTAACGGAACGTTGCGACCGATGAGAGCGGAACCGACCGACCGCTGCTGCTCTGCAGTTGCAGGTCGAGCAGCGTGTCGATCGAGCCGCGCTCCTTTTCCGAGGCGCGACCGACGACATCGACCAGATAGATGTCGTCGCGGACCTGCGTTGCGGCGTCACCTTGTACGACGGCGTTGAGCGCCATCGCGATGTCTTGGGACGAGACACCGAGCTGCCGCGCCTTGTCTTGCAGCACGTCGATCTTTACGACGCGTGCCGGTTCATTCCAGTTGAAGGCGAGATTCTTGAGGGAAGGATGGGCACCGATGACAGACCCCAGCTTCAGTGCCAGGTCGCGCACCGTCTGGAGGTCTTCGCCCGACACGCGGTACTGAATTGGCTTGCCGACCGGCGGTCCGATTTCCAGCAGCTTCACATAGGCGTCCGTGCCGGGAAAGGTCTTCTGGAGGTAAGCTTCTGCTTCTTGTTTCAGCTTGTCGCGGGCGTCGAGCTCCTTGGCGACGATAACGGTCTGACCGAAGGAAACGTCTGCCGGCTGCACGTCGAAGGAAAGGATGAAGCGCGGCGCGCCCCTTCCGACATATGTCGACCAGTGATCGACCGCAGGGTTTCCGGCCAGCATCTCGCGCTCGAACTGAGCCATTTGACGGCTCGTTTCGGCAATCGAGCTGTTCTGCGGCAGGTTCCAGTCGACGATCAGTTCCGGCCTGTCAGAGCTTGGGAAGAACTGCTGCGGCACCAATGTCAGACCCGCGAGCGAACCTGCGAAGAGAAGAACGGTCGCGAGGATCGTCATCCAGCGCCAGCGCAGGCAGAATTGCAGCATGCTCGAGAATGCCCTCGCGAACCGGCCCTTGTGTTCGGCATGCTTCTTCATGGTCTTCGGCAGCAAGGTAACGCCGATGAGAGGCGTGAACAGGACGGCAACGATCCAGGAGACGACGAGCGATACCGCGATCACGACGAAGAGGGTGAAGGTGAATTCGCCGGCGCTGCTCTTGTTGAAGGCGACCGGTATGAAGCCCGCGACGGTCACGAGCGTGCCGGTCAGCATCGGAAAGGCAGTGGACGTGTAGACGTAGGTGGCGGCCTTCCTGAGACTGTCACCCATTTCCAGCCGTGCCACCATCATTTCGACCGCGATCATGGCGTCGTCGACGAGAAGACCGAGTGCGATAATGAGCGCACCGAGCGAGATTCGTTGCAGTGAAATGCCCGAATAGAGCATCACCATAAAGGTGATGGCGAGAACCAGCGGGATCGCGATCGCCACGACCAGGCCTGCCCGGAAACCGAGACTGATAAAGCTGATCGCGAGCACGATGGCGACCGCCTCGAACAGGGCCTTCGTGAAACCACCCACGGCCTCGTGAACGACTGTCGGCTGGTCGGATACCTGTTCGACCGAGACGCCGACCGGAAGATCCTGAACGATCCCGGTCATCGTCTTTTCGAGCGCCTCGCCAAAGGCAAGCAGGTTACCGCCGGTCTTCATACCAATCGCGAGCCCGATGGCCGGCTTGCCGTTGAAGCGGAAGAGCGAGGTCGGCGGATCCACATAGCCGCGGGTGATCGTGGCGACGTCCGTCAGCGGGAAGAACCGGTCGTTTACCCTCAGATTGATGCCCCGCAAGGTGTCTTCAGAGATGAAGCGCCCACCGACCCGCAATGCGACGCGTTCCGGTCCCGTCTGGACAAAACCCGACTGGGTAACGGCGTTCTGCGCCTGCAGCGTGGCAATGATGTCCGCGCGGTTGAGGCCGAGGGCAGCGATCTTGCGGGTGGAGAATTCGAGATAGATGACCTCGTCCGGCGCCCCGACGATCTCGACTTTGCCGACGTCGGCGATCTTGAGGATCTGGGTCCGGGCGTCTTCCGCGAAGTCCCGTAACTCCCGGTGACTGAGCCCGTCGCTCGTGAAGGCAAAGATATTGCCGTAGACGTCCCCGAACTGGTCATCGAAGAACGGACCAATGACGCCCTGAGGGAACTCGTGCTTGATGTCATCGATCAGGTTGCGCACTCGCGACCAGGTGGGCTTTACATCCTGCGCATTCGTCTCCGGCAACAGATCGACGAAAACGATCGTCTGGCCGGCGGTCGTGATACTGCGGGTGTGCTCGAGATTATTGAGTTCCTGCAGCTTCTTTTCGATGCGGTCGGTAACCTGCTGCGTCACTTCCTGCGCGGTAGCGCCGGGCCATTGCGCCTGGATCACCATCGTCTTGATCGTGAAGGATGGATCCTCTTCGCGGCCGAGGCTCAGATAGGCAAAGGCTCCCGCCACTGCGAAAATGATCATGAAATACCAGACGAGCGAGCGGTGCTCGAGCGCCCAGTCCGAAAGATTGAAGTTTTTCACGGGCGGTGCTCCTGTTCGCTTCTCACGCTCTGCCCCTCGGCAAGTTCATTGACGCCGGCGACGACGACCTTTTCCCCCTCCTTGAGCCCGGAGAGGATTCGGACGGTACGGATGTCAGTGGAGGAGGTGTCGAGCCGCACGGATCTGAACGAAACGGCATGGGTCGCCGGATCGACCACCCAGACATGGTCGGCGCCGTCCTTCTTGACGACGGCCGTTGCAGGCACGCCGATCGGCGCCCCTTGCTGGACGTCTGGTGGCGCCGCGGTCACCACCGCTCCAAGCCGGAAGACCTCCGGCGCCTGATCGATGGCGATTTTCAGCCTGTGGGTGCGGGTATTCGCATCGGCCTGCGGGCCGATCTCGCGCAGGACGCCGGAGGTCCGCAGCGACTCGTCGAGCTGCAGGGCAACGTCGAACCGATCCCCCAGGTGCAAGGATCTGAGATAGGCTTCCGGAACATCGACGACCACGTCGCGCTGATCGAGGCGCGCGAGTCTCAGGACCGGCTGACCGGCGGTCACCGTTTGTCCGACTTCGGCAGAGGTGGCGGTGACGACACCATCGAACTCGGCTTTCAATACGGCATAACCAAGCTGCTCGCGCGCCTTGTCGAGGCCAGCATTTGCCTTTCCGACGCTCGCCCACGCCGATTTCAGCGCCTGATCGGCAAGGTCCAGATCGGCGATGCTCGCGGCGCTCGTCGAGGCAAGCCTCCGCTTGCGGTCCTGCGTCAACAAGGCGTTCTCGAACTGCGCTTCAGCGTTGCGCAGATCGGCTTCGGCGCTCCGGACCGCAAGCTCAAGAGCGATTGGGTCGATTTCGGCCACGATGTCGCCGGCGCGCACAAGATCCCCGACATTCACCTTGCGCGATACCACACGCCCCAATGTTCGGAATGCAAGATCGGTCTCGACCCTGGCCTGGACGATACCAGGCAGGCGCAACAGTTCCGCCGGCGCTGCACTTGCCGCGACGGACTTGACGGGGCGCGGCCTTGTGGCCTCACCAGTACCGGCGTCCTGATCGCAGCCGACGAGAACCGCGAGTGCTGCCAGAAGTGAAAACGAGAGGTGGGTACGGGAGTGAAGCATGTTAGTTGCCCTCCCAGGCCACGGCCTGGCCTTCCCTGAGGAACTTGCCGCCTTCGGCGACGATCAGGTCGTGCGGGGCGACCCCGCCGGCGACGATCAGATCACGTTGACGGTACCTGGCGACCGCGATCTTCCGCAGGGCGACGGAGCGGTTTGCGGGGTCGATGCGCCACACGGCGGGCTCGCCCAGGGCGGAGGCAATTGCGCTCGCTGGCAGGACGATCCCCATGCGCGCCGGGGAACGGAACTCCCCGACCACGGGCGTGCCAAGCGGCCATTGTGCGTCTTCCGGCAGCGCCACCTTGATGCGGATCGTTCCGGTTTTCGTGTCGATGAAGGGAGCGATTTCCCTAACGGTGGCTTGCGCTCCGAGCGACCGATCCGCGACCGGCGCAACATCGACTTCGCTCAGCGGTCGCCCGTCCATGAAGAAGGCCTCGAAGACGTTGAAGACCGCATCTCGTGGGCCGTCATGGGCGAGTGTGAAGGTGGGTTGCGCCGCCGAAACCACGCGACCGACCTCTATGTCGCGTGCAGTGATGATGCCGGCCGCGTCGGCCTTCAGTTCGGTGTGCGACAAGGCGTCCTTGGCCGTCGCCAGCGCCGCTTCGGCGGCCTCCAGCGCCGCTTGCGCCGTCCGCAGCTCCTTGTCTGTCTGATCGAAGGTCGACTGCGAGATAGAGCGCGAGCGCAAGAGCGCCTCGTACCGCTCAAAGGTCAGCATCTTCTGCTTGACGATCGCCTGTGCCGACTCAAGCCCGGCTCGCGCGACCTCCACATCTGCCCGTTGTTCGGTGTCGTTGAGGCGGGCGAGGACCTCGCCGGCGCGCACATGCGCTCCGACGTCGACAAGACGCTCGATCACCCTGCCGCTGACGCGGAAGGATAGTTCGGACTGAATTCCCGCCTTCACCTCCCCGGTGATCGCGGCGCTGGGCTGATACTCGGCCTGTGAGGCGCTGATGGCCCGAACCTGCTGCGGCGACGACGACGCGACTTCAGTTTTGTCGTCGCAGGCGGCGAGATAGGCGCAGGCGAGACCAATTCCCAGAATTCGAAGGGGCTGCATTTTTTTCTCCGTTGCCATTTGCAACCATCAGACAGCCGGCGGTTCGCCTGCAAATTTCAAATCTGATGGCTTTAAGGGCTATGGCCAGATGTTGACAGCGCCCACTTAGAGGCTAAAGTGGACGACGTCAACATCGCTTCGGCGAAAATGTTGACGCGCGCAACATAAGGGCCTAGACGGACGAGTATGACCAAAGCCACCACCACCGCAGATCCGCGCCCCTACCACCATGGTGACCTGCACAGGGCGATCGTAGGCGCCGCACTCGATGTCCTCAGCGAATCGCAGAGCATAGAGTTCTCGCTTCGGGAGCTCGCCCGCCGAGCCGGCGTCAGTCATAACGCCCCTTACAAACACTTCGCCGACAAGCGTGATTTGTTGGCGGCCGTCTCGGCCGTTGGGTTCGAGCTCCTGGCAAAGCAGATGACCGATGCGACGAAGGAACACGACAGTCCGCGCGAGCGGCTGGCAGCCATGGCGCGTGCTTATGTGCGCGGCGGCGTCAACAATCCTGCGCTCTACCGATTGATGTTTGGCGGTTATCTTACCGGTCAGGACGATGGACGCCCTGCAATCGAAAGAACTGCGGCTGAGAACATGAAAGCGCTTCTGGTAGACGCGATAAGCGACGGCGCTCTTGGGCGCCTCATTCCGACCGCCGCGGCAAACTCCCGTGAGATTGATGGTGCTATTCTAATTTTCTGGTCGCAGATGCATGGTCTGACTTTGCTGCTGGTAGACCGCCTCGTCGGCCCCCGCGAAAAGATGGACGAGCTGAGCGAGAGCGTCTTGCAAGGCATGCTCAATGGACTGGCAAACAGCATCCCTGTGATACCGCCAGGCGTATGGATAGGCCCTCCGCCGGGCGATTCGAACCTCCCAAGCCTCGCGCTGAAGGGGTGAAATCAGGAGAGTTCCGGCAAGGTGCGGCGGCGGAAATGCCACAGGTGTTTGCGAGTTTGATTACGGGGGCTTGTCTGACGCAACCGGGGAGCGAAGAGTGCGGCAACGTAGAGACAACACTTTCATCTGGCTGACCGTAGTTGTATCGCTGGCCTTCGCGTGGATGCTGTGGCCCATGTCTGGCGCGATCCTCTGGGCGACCGTGCTCGCCGTGCTGTTTGCCCCGGTCAATAACGCGATCCTCAAGAGCATCGCGGGCCGACGCAACCTCGCAGCTCTGTTCACATTGGCCATCGTTCTCGTGATGGTCATCCTGCCATTTGTGCTGATTGCGAGCTTTGTCCTCCGCGAGGCGGCCACGGTTTACAATAGTATAGCGACGGGCCAATTTGCCCCCGGCATCGAGGTTCAGACGCTTCGCGAGATGCTGCCCGACTGGCTCAAGGCGCTGGTCGACAGCGTTGGACTGCCCGATACCGGTGTGCTTCGGGGGCGGCTGTTGAATGCGCTTGCGGAAAGTGGCCAGTTTTTGGCTGGCCAAGCGATCAACATCGGGCAGTCGACCTTCCACCTGGTGCTAAGCGCATGCGTAATGCTCTACCTCCTGTTCTTCTTGCTGCGCGACGGGCGCGAGCTGGCGCGACTGATCGGTGATGCTCTGCCGCTCAGCGGCAGCCTACGCCAGGCACTGTTCGGGCGATTCGTGCTAACCGTTAATGCAATCGTGAAGGGCGGCATCGTGGTGGCGCTCGCGCAGGGAACACTCGGTGGGCTGATCTTCTGGGTGCTTGATATCCGTGCTCCCGCGCTTTGGGGCGCCGTCATGGCTATCTTTGCGCTTCTTCCAATGGTGGGCACGGGTCTTATTTGGGGACCAACCGCCATCTATCTACTGGCGTCAGGAGACATCTGGGACGGCACAGTTCTACTTGCTTTCGGAGTCCTTGTGATTGGGCTTGTAGACAACCTCTTGCGACCAATCCTTATCGGTAAGGAAACCAAAATCCCGGACTATCTGATCCTTGTTTCGACCTTGGGTGGCATCGCCACCTTCGGGCCCAACGGCTTCGTCGTCGGTCCGATGATCGCAGCTTTGTTCCTGGCGGCGTGGTCAGTGTTCCCGGCCATGATGAGCGAACGAAAAAACCAGGGTGTCGACCAGGATGGAAGTCAAACCTGACGTGATCTTTTCTGCATTTAGCTAGAGACGATGCCGGCGACGGTGGAATCTGGCAAGGATCGGTCTCTCGGGCCAGAAAGCGGCGGTTACGGCTGCCTCTAAACGACCGTCGAGAACGCTCGAGCTGCCGCCGATATCGCCCAGCCGCCATTCAGAACACACGTGGCACGAAGTTTCGGGCGATGCCGTCCGCGACGTAGTCGTCAGGACGCTTCTGCCGTTTCCCGAGCTTCGGCTCATCGAACTCCACCCGCTCGTAGGGGATAGACTTCAGAAGGTGGGTAATGCAGTTGATGCGCGCCGACTTCTTGTCGTTCGAGTCCACGATCCACCAGGGCGTGTGTGGCGAGTCGGTCGCGCGGATCATCTCGTCGTAGGCCTTGGTGTAGTCCCACCAGCGACGATAGCTCTCGAGGTCCATCGCGCTCAACTTCCACTGACGGACCGGGTCGTTGATGCGCTGGCGGAAACGCCGCTCCTGTTCATTCTCGCTGACATCGAGGAAGTATTTCAGGAGGATGACGCCGCTCTCGATGATCAGCCCCTCAAGGTGCGGTACCACCTGCATGAAACGCTTGACCTGGTCCTCAGTGGTGAAGCCCATCAACCGCTCCACACCGGTGCGGTTATACCAGGAACGGTCAAAATCACCACCTCGCCGGCCGCTGGCAGTTGCGCCATGTACCGCTGGAAGTACATCTGGCTCTTCTCGCGGTCACTCGGTGCTGGCAGCGCCACCACTCGAAACACCCGCGGGCTCACTCGCTCGACGAAACGCCTAATGACCCCGCCCTTGCCTGCGGCGTCGCGGCCTTCGAAGATGATGACGATCCGCGCCCCCGACGCCTGCACCCAGGATTGGAGGTACGCGATCTCGACCTGCAAGCGGGCGATCTCCTTCTCGTAGGCCCTCTTGCGTTCCTTTTTTGCCTCGGCGGACCCGGCCGCAACGTCGCCCGGGTGATTGTCGTTCTTGTGCTTTTTGGTCATGGCTTCCTCCTAACTCGAGAGTTGCTCAATTTGGCGAGGCAATGTGTGAAAGGGACGAGCGTGCTCTAAAGGCACGCAGAGCGTCGTCGAGATCGTCGAACACCATCCGGGTGCCAATTTGGTCTATCACGCCGGCGCGTTGCAGCAGTTCGAGAGCTTCGCTGTGGACCTCGGCAAAACCGAGAGCGAGGCCGCGCGCGGCGAACTCGTTGGCGAGCCCCGCGAGCATCGCGGCGGCAGTGCAGTCGATCTGGGCGATCGCGCTTGCGTCCAGCACAAACCACTCGGTACCCCGCGGGAGTTCGGACGCGATGGTGCGCAGCCGCGCCCTGACATAGTCGGTGTCGAAGAACAGCAGGTTGCCCTGAACGATGCAGAGTGCGAGGCCGGGCTCGGGTCGGGCCTCTGGCGAGCGGTGCAGCTTATAGAAGCCGTCGCGACCCGAAATGCGCCCGAGCATCGCGTCGCGGGGATGCGCCGCCTTGTAGAGGAGGTAGACAAGGGTCGCCCCGACCGCGATGACGATCCCCTGCAACACGCCGAGGCTGAGCGGCCCCATCAGTGCAATGATCGCGAACAGGAACTCTATGCGGCTGATGCGCCTGATTTCGGCCAGAGCCTCGACGTCGATCAAACTTAGCGCCGCCGCCACCAGGATGGCGCCGAGCGCTGGGATCGGAAGGATCCGCAGAGCTGGCCCGAGAAAGAGAAGCGTTGCGATGAGGGTGACGGCAGCGACGATAGAGGCGACTTGGGTGCGGCCACCTACGCTCATGTTCACTGCGGTACGCGAGTCTGACGCCGTGACCGGAAAGGCGCCGAAGAACCCGGCCGCGACATTGGCAGCGCCGAAGCCGGTCAACTCGAGGTTGGGGTCAACCTCATAGCTGCCGCGAGTAGCGAAGCTGCGGGCCGTTACGATGCCCGAGCCAAAGCTGACGAGGAAGATCGAGGCGGCACCTAGCAGAATGATATCGACGGGCACGCCGGAATGGGCCGGCAGGGCAAACTGCGGCAGGCCGCTCGGAATGTCGCCGACCACGGCGATCCCGAGCGCCTCGAAGTCCAAGAGCGCGGATAGCACGACCGCGAGCACCACGATGATCACCGGCCCGGGGAGCGGCAGTTTGCAGATCCGGACCGCCTGGAGGACGAGGAACATCGCCGCCCCGAGCGCGAGTGAGGGCCAGTGGATGAAATTGGCCTTGTCGACGATCTCGAGTATCGGCCCCATCAGGCCCGCGGATTCGAACTTCACGCCGGTGAGCCGCCCGATCTGGCCGATCATGATAGAGAGCGAAATGCCGGCGAGAAAGCCGGTCAGGATCGGCCGAGACAGGAGGGTCGCGAGTACCCCCAGCCGTAGCGCGCGGGCGCTGAGGCAGAACACTCCCACGGCGAGCGCCAGCAACGCGGCTACTGCGACGCGGTCGGCCGTCACCCCTGGCGCCTCGTAGATTGTCGCCAGCACCGCCGCCAGTACCGTCATCGTCGCCCAACTGTCGCGACGGGCCAAAGACCGCATAGGCCACAAGCGGCGCTATGCTAGCGTAGAGACCCGTCTCGGGCGGCAGGCCGGCGATCGCAGGGTAGGCGATGGCGCTAGGCAACCCAACCGCCGCAATCGCCAGGCCCGCGGAGATGTCGCTCCCGAGCCAGTCTGGCTTGTAGTCTTGAAAACGCGCGAGAACTGGGAAACGTCGTACGTTGGTCCCCAACGGTCCGTGCCCGCCGAAGGCCGTCAGAATCCGCCGGAGGAACTTCTGAAGAATCATCGCATGCCGAAGCCCAGTTTCATCGACGGCGTTGAGCGCAAACCAGCAGGCAGCCCCTGGGCTGCCACGTGCCTAAACAGGTGTTAGTCTCTCGGGCGTGCCTCGGCTTTGATCTGCGTCAAGGCAGTTGAATAGCCCTCCGAGCGTAAGCCTCTGATGTTGGCTGGGCCGTCGTCCGCCTCCGAGCATGATCCATGCCAAGCCTGCCGCATGGATGGGGTTGGGCGGGCGGTGTAGTCGTTGAAAGCCCCGGCTCGTGGGCGTGCCCTCCCACGAGCCGGGGCTTTTAGTGGACCGCGGCGGAAATTGAACGAACGACCAAGGGAAACAGCCGCTTGTGGACGAGTGATTGGTTGTCGAAGTCATCAGCCGTCAACTGATGGATGAACGATGAAAGCGTCAGTGAAGACTCTTTGAGAGGAGTCTCTTGCACAAGCCTCAGCGCTTCCTATCTCAGATTTGATCCTCGACATGGAGCCTCGAGATGGAACAGGTGGCACTGAACCCCCCTACCGATCGTCTAATCGAAATCATTCCGCCTAAGCCCATAAAGCGTTACGAACGGAGCACTGCGACGTGCCTGTGTTGTCAAAAGCAGTTTCCAGCCTCACGTATGGACGTCGACGGTTGTGGCATATGCGAGGAATGTCTCGCGCCTTAGGCATATCGCGCTTGACGTTTTCCGATTACCGCTACGTCCGGGCGCACCGCGGGCCTGTTCGGCCGGCTGATCGTTCTGGTGGTGCAGTAAGGGACTGAGTCCGCGAAATTTGAGTGGACGCCAGCATTGCCCAATTTTCGGCAGGGTTTCACGGATCCGACCGAACCGACTTCGAGTGGCGCGTGATCAAGCCGCTTTTTCCCAACAAGTCACGAGGTGTCCGCCGTGTCGATGACCGGCGCGTCCTGAATGGCATGCGGAATTACCGCCATTCCGCCGGGCTTGGGGATCTGTTGTGGCTTAATCACCAGTTCGCGAGATGGGCGTGCGCGCACGTTTCCTCAGAGGCTGCCGCTGCTACAGATAACGTCACCAACCGTTGGGAAGTATTCCATTACAGTCGGAGAACTCGCGATCGTAGACGCATTGCGCCGGATCTGACGATCTATCGATAGTGGCCGGGTTCTGGATTACGCGGCTGGGTCGAAACTTTATCATCCGGAAAGGTGCGAAAGGAGAGGCCACAATCGCGGCCTCTCGCGGGATCAGGTCACGGTGAGATCCGACCGCTCACGGTGAGATCCGACCGCCACCGGACCTTGCCTTGATCATCCATGGGAGCACCGCCGGAGGCTTCACCAGTATGCCCTTCTTTTTCGCAAAGGCGTGAAGCGCGTCTCGCGCAACTGCGACTGGCTTGTGACCGTCATGTGCCAGATAGCACGTCTTCAGGGTTGCGTCGTGGATGATGTCGCGATCTCCTTTAGACCACTCCTCAAGGAAATCGATCGCATCGTCCAGGTTCGTGATTTCGAGGACCAGATCCTTCCTTTCACGCAGGTAAACTGGCCGGTCAAACATCTTCGGGTGCATTTCTACCTCACTCAATAGCTGCGGCACCAACACCAGCCTGGGGGCGAGATAGCCTGCCAGCCGGCGTGGCCGATCGGTGGAGTCCGTCAGGCCCGTCCTTGGGAGAACGGGCCTGAACAATCGCGTTAGAAGTCCATACCCGGTCCGGCGGGCAGAGGCGGAGCCGTATCCTTCTTCGGCTTTTCTGCGATCATCGCCTCGGTGGTCACCAGGAGACCTGCGACAGAGGCCGCATCCTGAAGTGCGGTGCGCACGACCTTTGCCGGGTCGATGACCCCTTGAGCATAGAGGTCACCGTATTCTCCCGTCTGGGCGTTCCAGCCGTAGGAGAAGTCCGACTTCTCGCGAAGTTTGCCGACAATGATCGAGCCTTCGGCACCAGCATTCTCGGCAATCTGTCGAACCGGCGCTTCGACGGCGCGCCGGACGATCTCGATGCCGACCTTTTGATCCGGATTGGCCGAAGGGAGATTGTCGAGCGCCTTGACCGCCCTGAGCAGTGCGACGCCGCCGCCCGGAAGAATGCCTTCTTCTACCGCTGCCCGCGTGGCATGCAGTGCGTCGTCGACGCGGTCCTTCTTCTCCTTCACCTCCACTTCAGTCGACCCGCCCACGCGAATGACCGCAACGCCGCCGGCGAGCTTGGCAAGTCGTTCCTGCAGCTTCTCGCGATCGTAGTCAGACGTGGTTTCCTCGATCTGGGCGCGGATCTGTGCGACACGGCCGTCGATATCAGCTTTGGCGCCGACGCCGTCGATGATCGTGGTGTTCTCCTTCTCGATGGCGACCTTCTTTGCCCGGCCGAGCATGTCGAGCGTGACATTCTCGAGCTTGATGCCGACGTCGTCGGACACAACCGTGCCGCCGGTGAGAATGGCGATGTCTTCCAGCATGGCCTTGCGCCGATCACCGAAGCCTGGTGCCTTGACCGCAGCGACCTTCAGACCGCCACGCAGCTTGTTGACGACGAGGGTGGCGAGCGCTTCGCCCTCCACATCTTCAGCGATGATGAGGAGCGGCTTGCTGGACTGCACCACCGCTTCGAGCACTGGCAGCATCGCCTGAAGGTTGGAAAGCTTCTTCTCGTGAATGAGGATGTAAGGATCGTCAAACTCGGTCCGCATCTTGTCGGCATTCGTCACGAAATAGGGGCTAAGATACCCCCGGTCGAACTGCATGCCTTCGACGACCTCGAGTTCGGTCTCTGCCGTCTTGGCCTCCTCGACGGTAATGACGCCTTCATTGCCGACCTTCTGCATCGCCTCGGCGAGATATCGGCCGATTTCTTCGTCGCCGTTGGCCGAGATGGTGCCGACCTGGGCAATCTCGGAATTGTTGGAAATCTTGCGGGCGTTCTTCTTCAGTTCCTCCACGATCGCGTCAACACCAAGATCAATGCCCCGCTTCAGATCCATCGGGTTCATTCCAGACGCAACCGCCTTGGCACCTTCCTTGACGATCGCCTGGGCAAGCACGGTGGCCGTGGTTGTCCCGTCACCGGCGAGATCGTTGGTTTTGGAGGCGACTTCGCGCAGCATCTGCGCGCCCATGTTTTCGAACTTGTCTTCCAGTTCGATTTCCTTGGCAACTGACACGCCATCCTTGGTGATGCGCGGGGCGCCAAAAGACTTGTCGATGACGACATTGCGCCCCTTTGGCCCGAGCGTGACCTTGACGGCGTTTGCAAGGACATCGACCCCACGCAACATGCGTTCCCGGGCGTCGAGGTTGAATTTGACTTCTTTCGCAGCCATTTCTGTAACTCCTCAATAGGCAGCTATCTGACTGATGGAATTATGGCAGGCTGGCTCAGGCTGCCTGCTTGCTCTCAACCTTGGTTTGGAGGACACCGAGGACTTCGCTTTCTTTCATGATCAGCAGATCTTCCCCCTCGATCTTGATCTCGGTGCCGGACCACTTGCCGAACAGGATGCGGTCGCCTGCTTTGACGTCGAGCGGCTGGACCTGGCCCACTTCGTTGCGGGCGCCAGCGCCGACGGCAACGACTTCGCCCTCTTGCGGTTTCTCTTTCGCTGTATCGGGAATGATGATCCCACCCCTGGTCTTTTCTTCCGAGTCGACCCGGCGGACGAGAATGCGATCATGCAGCGGTCGGAAAGACATGTTTTCCTCCATGGACAAACACTATTGGCGTTGTTCCCCATCACCGGACCGGATGACCAGTCCGGACGGGTACAAGACCTCATACGAGCGCCTTGCGCGAACTCATCTGGTTTTGCGATTTTTTGATTTCAAGAGGGCGGTTCAAAAAAAATCAGCACTCGCTCCGAATGGCTGCTAACGTGCTGTAAAGGAACAACAAAGTCTTCCTGACGTTTAGAATTTCGTTGCTGATCGTGAACAATTGCGCCACCTTGGCGCTTGTTGAGAAACGGAGATGAAGCATGCGATATTCACCGGATTTCGAGCGTCAAATAAGCGGCTACGGACTGACCACCGCGCATATTCTCTACCGAATTCCCGATTTCGAATCCGTGTTGCAGACCTATGTCTGGCAGGATTACGATCTCGCTCCCGACTTTCCTGAAATGCAGAAATTCCTCGATTTCTGGCAGGCCAATCTCGATGGACCGCTGCATTCCGTTCGCTATACGCATCAGCACCTGATCCGGCCGAACGAATGGCGGCGCATTGAAGGTGAGTTCAAGCTGAACTGAGATTTGCAAAAAAATCTTCAGGGCAGCACTTGAAGCCGGATTTTTCAGATACCAGATCTTGTGCCGCCAGCGGCTGACCAACAGGGCTGGCAATGCTGAGAGCGCCGTCTTTCGGCGCTCCATACCCATGTTGCTTTCAGGAGGATATGGCTATGGCAACATCTTACGACTACACGCCTCTCTTTCGATCGAGCGTAGGCTTCGACCGGCTCTTCAATCTTCTGGAAAACGCCCAGCGCGACCGTTCGACCAGCGACTGGCCGCCCTATGACATTGTCAAGACGGGTGACGACAGCTACCGCATCTCGATTGCGGTTGCTGGCTTCGCGGAGGGCGACCTCGACATAACGTTCCAGACCAATCTTCTCACCGTGATTGGCAAGAAGCAGGATTCTCCGTCCGAAACCTATCTGCACCGCGGTATCGCCGGGCGCCCGTTCGAGCATCGTTTCGAGCTTGCCGACCATGTCAGGGTGAGTGGAGCGGGATTAAGCAATGGCCTGCTGACGATCGATCTCGTTCGGGAAATCCCGGAGGCATTGAAGCCGCGCAAGGTCAGCATTGACGGTTCCGCGCTTGGACGCCCGCACACAGCGCCGCAGATCGAAGACCAGAGCGCCGCCTAAGCGGAACATTGGAGATGGGCGCCGTTTCGATGGCGCCCATGAGCACACCGGGTTGGAAAGGAGAGCATTATGAAACCCGATATGTTCGAGAAACCTGTTCGTATTCTCGTCGGTCTTGGATTTCCGACGGAGGTTCGAAGCGTGATGGACGCTTACCGACATCTGGTCGAGTGGCCGATATCGCTGAGGGATGGTCCGCATTCGGTTGCGCTCAAGGCGTGTCGCGCTGCTCTGAGCGGCGAGATCGAAGCTGAGACCGCGCGTGGGTTGTTTGCTGCCTTCGCGGAAAGGCACGACCTGCTGGCGCCGGAAACCGACCCCATCATCGCGATTAAGCCGCGGTGGAGTCGGGATCCACACGTGAGCTGAGGTGACCGAGCATGGATAACATGTTTGAGCAGATTGCCCCATCTGCCGTGAGCAACGGACCGAACGTTCTCGCCTCTCACTGGTCGCCGTTTCGACGTCCAATGGATGTGGTGAAGGATCCTGCACTTTCTGTCGATGACAAAAGAACGATCCTCGCCGCATGGGCTTCGGACTTCTACGCGATAGATTCGAAGCCGGCTCTCCGTCATGTTCCGGGAACGCCGGAGCCGGTTTCGATCGATGAGGTTCGGTCTGCCCTGGGAGAGCTCGATTCGCGGTACGATACCTGAGGGGGCTGTATCCTCCTCTCTCACGCCTTGCTGGCGTTACGACGGGCGGTCTCGATATCAGGCGGCCCGTCAAACTTAGCAGGGAGGCACGTCAAATCGGCAAGATGCCGTTCCTCCACAGGCTGGGTAACAGCTTCGATTTTCGGTATGGCTCCGCCAGGCTTGTCGTGCTGGATGCGCCGCTCGGTGTTAGAAAGGCGAACCAGCTGCAGGTCCGCAACGTCGTGCGACAGTTTGCTGTCGTATGGTGCGGCGCGACGATGTGCCGGCACCGAGATTGAATCGGCGCGACGGCAACCGCATAACCCGGCGACTTTTCCGAGGCGGGTGCTGGCTATGATGCTCTGCCGATTTCGGGATCCATTTAAACTCAGGTCGATCCTCGCCCTTTGCCAACCGCAGGGAGACGACTTGTTTAGGACACATTCGGTCCATAGGTATCGCTGCATCGATCTTTGCTTGTTGAGCTTTGTTTTCTCGCGTTCTGCGTTCAAGCCGACCTTTCCTCTCAAAATCGACCTATCTGCCTCAGTTGTCATTTTGTCGGCAGGTGAACTCAATCCGAGATTTTGAAAAGGAATTGTAATGAACACCGGAACAGTAAAGTTTTTCAACAGCATCAAGGGCTTTGGTTTTATCGAACTGGAGAACGGCGGTTCGGACGT
The DNA here is from genome assembly GCF_002007205.1 of Ensifer adhaerens. Lineage (GTDB taxonomy): Bacteria > Pseudomonadota > Alphaproteobacteria > Rhizobiales > Rhizobiaceae > Ensifer > Ensifer adhaerens_D. Next base: position 831,712 of record NZ_LAZS01000012.1, on the reverse strand, counting down.
ATTCGTCCACGCGTCTGCAGTCGAGCGGGCTGGCTTGCGTTCGCTCGTGGAAGGCCAGAAGGTTAGCTTCGACATCGTTCGGGATGCGCGTTCAGGTAAGAACGCTGCCGATAACCTCGCAACTGCGTAACTCGCTTCTGGCCGTTGACCACGGATGTACTGGCAGTGGCCATTGAGGCGGTACTATGTAAGAAGGTCGGGTCCGCCCGGCCTTTTTCGTTGATTACACCGATTTTACTGGGCCATCTTTGGCGTGAATGCGGGGAAGATGGCGGTTCGACTGCACTGATCATGCGCTGGGCCAGCCGCGCCTCCACGCGCGTAGACGCGCGGCGCTGAATTGCTTGATCTTAAAGTCCTCCGCGCCCGCCTGCATTGCCTCTATTCGTCTGGCAAGCAGTTCTTCCAGAAATCCTCCGCCCCATATTCGGATCGCTGGATCGTGCCTGCTTGTGGCGGGCGTCCCGCGCGAAACGACTGGGTTTCTTTTTTTTAGGTTTTCGTAGGCGGAGCGCCGTTTTCTGGCGCTTTCACCTACGATTGCTATCGGCATGAATTGATAGAACTATTTAAACCTCACGGAGCTGGCCGCCTCTTGACGCGCCGCGCCGTGAACACCAATTCATCATCGTCGACGCCCAGTGGGTCGATCCCAGTCAGGGAGCCCAAGCTTCTTGGCGCTCCCTCGTACCTATGTTGCTCTATTGAGGATGTAGCTATGAGAACGAACTTTTCCCCCTTCGCTAGGTCGAGCATCGGATTCGACCGTATCTTCGACCTGCTCGAAAACAGCAGCCTGAATACGGACAATTGGCCGCCCTACAACATCGTCAAGCTTGGTGAGGCTGCGTACCGCATCGCAATCGTGGTCGCCGGTTTTGCCGAGGACGAGCTAACGGTCACGCATGAGACGAACAAGCTGGTGATCAACGGTGCGAAAACGGAAAACGGGGAGGCTCAGTACCTCCATCAAGGCGTTGCTCTGAGGCCGTTTGTGCGCCGCTTTGAACTCGCAGATCATGTCCTCGTCGAAAGCGCAAAGCTCGAGAACGGGCTGCTCGTCATCGATCTCAAGAAGGAAGTTCCCGAGCAGATGAAGCCGCGGCGGATCGCTATCCAGCCGGAGACGACGAAACCGGCTTCGAAGCAGATCGAAGGCGGCAAAGCGGCCTAATCCAGAGCGAAAGAGAAGAAAGGAGGGTAGCAAACCGGAAACCGGCGACAAGGACCGGCGTTTCGTGAAGCGGACCTTTTGTTCTCCGCGAGGAATGTCGGATCGCGTTCATGCTGCGGCCTTGACCGCTGACGTTCGCGAGAGGGTCTTAGCGGGATGATGGGCCGATAAAATTCAAACCGACTTCCTATGCCAGGAGCCGACATCGCCTTGCACCGAAGCGTCGGGACCGAGCGGAATCCCCCTGGCAGATTGGTGACCTGCCCGCCGCCGGCGCGGCGGGCAGTGCCTGCCTGCTATTGACCTTATATGCGGTTGCGGATTTTTCTGGTTGTCCCAGTATGCCCGCCGGCGGGCCGAGGACACCGTGGGGCCATATGGACTGATGTTCGCCGTGATAGCGAAATCTAAGGCGAGACCGCCAGCCATAAACCCAGAACAAGGCTAGCCACGGTTTCGGCGACAAAAGGGCCACGGCAAGAACCAGTGCGGGCCACTCTTGCAGTTTCTACCCTTCAAACCGCGGTTACGGATTGCAGTTGCGCGGCGCGGTGCCAAGGCCGGGGCAGGGTTTGCCCCGGCCAAAACCATCTAGGCAAGTGAGCGTTGACCGCCAGTACCGGCCTGCTTATCAAACAGGTCGGCGGTATCCGCAGACATGCCCGCATCTCGACAAGCGTCTATGAAGGCGTCGCGCGCGATTGCTACCGGTGTTGCACGGTTGAGCGCGCGACGGCAAGATTGAGCGGCTCGGTTAAATTTTCTGCCTCGGTCAATGGTCCAATCGCCTTCGAGGAAATCTAGTGCGTCATTGACACAAGCGAAGATTTGCCGCGTTCCGTCCTTCAACTGGACGGTAACCGGCGTCATCCAAACGAGTTCCGGGTTGATCATGATGTCCTCCTTTTGCATTCAAACCGGATGAAAAAGAAGTGCGTTTGATATTGGCGCCACCGGAGCGAATTTCAAGGCTTCGAAAGCCTGGCGCACGGCCAAAGTCATGGGTCATACCGTGAGCGTCTCCCTCAGTCCGCCGGTCTCCCGGGCTGCGCCCCGAAAGACTGGCTAGAACGCGCAAACCGGGGAGATTTGAACGGCCCTAAGAGGGGAGTATCGTTCCGGTACTGACACACGGCTCATTTCCTTCGAGCGCAGCTAGCCAGTCGACCCGTTCCCTCGGGTCTCCATCCTTAGCGAGCCGACGGGGAGTGGGCACAACAATTCTTCCTCAGGTTTCGTGAGGTTGATCCATGCCTGCCAATCGATCGGATGAAGAACAACGACCTGGCGATTGTGAAAAGGCTCCACATCCGGCCCCGGCTGCGTTGTCAACATCGTGAACGCTGCGGGCTGGCCCTTCTGGCTGGGCTTCCAGATCGCGGCAATCGCCATGAACGGCGCGCTCACGAGCGTGAAACGGTGTTTGGCCGTCGGGTTTTTCCTCCCCGCATGTTCAAAGAACGCGCTGGCTGGAACGAGACACCGATGGCTGTCGCCGAAATGCTTTCCCTTCGATCGAAGGTTGAATAAGGGGCCGCCGGTCCGGGTTCGGGGAAGCCCGAATTTCATCTGCGTCAGCTCCACTATATGATCGCCCGCAGCTCTGATAACGGGCGCCATATCGCCCGGCTTGATTCCGTTGGCCGACGGCATATCCAGTTGTGTTTGATGCGTTGGGATGCCAAGTGCGAGATCCTGCATCACCTTGCAGTATTCGGTGTAGCCGATCTGTTGCTCGTACTCGTTGCACATAGGGACGCCTGAGTGTTTCGAACGGCGCTGCTGCGCACAGGGCCATCGATCATGTCGGCGGTTGGAACTACCGCATTGACCCTGCAGTTCTACTGCCGACCCGATCATCGTCCGATGGTTCCAGCAACGCCCAACGTAACCCTTGGGGATGCGGTCAGCAATCCTTGGCGTCATAATGGACAGGCTCAAGCGACTTGGACCCCTAGGCGTGCGAGCTGCTGCCGGCGCGGCGCGTCCGTCGATGTCCTCTCGGGACTGAACAGTCAGAACCCACTCAATGGCCGAGATTGGACTGCCCCGGAAGGTCCGGTACGGATGCACCGGGGCAGTGTTTTCCGCGCGACCGCTCACCTATGGGTGTCACGCAGCCTGTTTTGCCTTGAACGTTCCGGCCTCGACCAGGGCCGATACGATGACGCCGGCGACGAGTGCCCAGAAGGGCGCGCTGATGCCGAGAAGCGAGACGTTCGACATGGCGACTGCAAGCGCCACGAACGCGCCGGTCTGGTTGCCGAGTGACTTGCCGAAGGCGTTCTGGAATGCGGACAGGAGCACACCGATCATCGCAAGGCCGGCGACCGTGCCGATGAGGGCCGACGGCAGGCTGAGCACGATTGGAACGGCGGCGCCGGCGAGGAGGCCGAAGGCGGCGAAGAGCACGCCGTTGACGACCGTCGCGGCATAGCGCCCCTCCTTGTTCTCGCCGGCCTGCTCGGATGAGCATATCGCTGTCATCGGGCCTGCGATATTGGCATTGTGTCCGCCGAGGAAGCCAGCCGCCACACCGCCGATGCCCGAAATGATCGTCATCGCATTGACTGGCGGCCGGTAGCCTTCGGCCATGAGCACGCCGGTCGCCTGCGCGTTTTCGGCACCGATCACGAGAAGGGCAAGCGGGATGGCGATCGCGAAGAAGGCATCGATCGAAAACACCGGCATCGTGAATTCAGGCGCTGCGAAGGCGATGTTGGCCGCGCCACCTCCGACCGCACCGGTCGCGAGCGCCGCGATCAGGCCGGCGACGAGGGCGGCCAGCACCGGCGGGATGGTCCTGGACAACCGCATGGAGACGAAGAAAGCGAGGATCGCTGAGCCGGCAATCAGCGGTGCTGTGCCGAGCGCGGTCACGGCGCCTGTCGCAAAGCGGATCAAGGCGCCGGCGATCATCGCCATGACGATCGGCATCGGCAGCCAACGCATCACCTTGCCGATGAGCCCGGTGACGCCGAGCAGCAGGACAAGCGCGCCCGCCAGGATGAAGGCGCCGACAGCTTCGTTGAACGGAATGGTCGCAAGCGATCCGGCGACGAGGGCTGCCCCCGGGATCGAATAGGCGCCGTTGACCGGCTGCTTGTAGTAGAGCGCGAGCAGCAGGCTGATGAGCCCGCCGAGCACGTAGATCGCAAAGAGCCAGGCGACGGTCTGCCCGTTGGTCAGATGGCCAGCCTCGGCCGCGCCGATGACGATGAGAGCCGGGCCGGAGCAGCCGAAGATGGCGGCGACGAGGCCTGCGCTCATCGTCTTGATGCCGAGATGCTTCGGCAGGTCGCGCAGACCCGACGTAAGGCCGGGTCCCCGTTCGACAAGGCGTTTTTCCTGCGTGGTCTGCTCTATCGTGTCCATTTTCTATCCTCCCGAAGCGGATCCGAGGCCGCTCCCTCCTCGTGGAAAATGCGGCCGGGTTCCCGCCCGGCCGATACCTCAGCGGCCGACGAAGGCCGGCGCGCGCTTTTCGTGGAAGGCGAGCACACCTTCGCGGAAATCCTCCGATGTGCGAAGCCGGCTGTAGCAGTGGCCCTCGAGTTCGATGGCCGTCGACAGCAGCGCGTCGTCCGTGTCGTTCAGGAGCTTCTTGGCGGTGCGCTGGGCAAGCGGCGAAAAGCCGATCAGTTCCTCGACCAGCGCATCGACGGCTTTTTCAAGATCGGCATCCGCAACGATCTCCGAGGCGATGCCCCAGTCGTAAGCCTCCTGGCCGGTGATCCGCTTCGAACGCATCACGATGTTCTTGGTGCGGGTGACGCCTACCATCTTCTGCAAGCGGGCCGAGCCGCCGGAACCCGGAATCTGGCCGAGCTTCTGCTCAGGCAGCGCGTAGCGCGTGGTATCCGTCGCAATGCGGAAGTCGCAGGCAAGCGACAGTTCGAAGCCGACGCCGAAGCAATAGCCGCGGTTTGCAGCGATCACCGGCTTGGAGCAGCGGGCAGGTGCTGCGATATTCCAGGCGAGGTGCGAGACGTGCTCCGGGCTTGCCTCGAGGAAGCCCTTGATGTTGCCGCCGGACGAGAAGTGCTCGCCCTTGCCGGCAACGACGATAATGCGTACGCGATCGTCCTCGTCGAGAGCCTCGAAGACCAGGCGCAACTGATCGCGCGCCACCATGGAGACGACGTTGTAGGGCGGGCGGTCGAGTGTGATGTCGGCGCGCTGGCGCGCCGCATCGATCGTGACGGTGAATCCGTCGAGCTCTGCGAGGCGTGGGTCCTGGAATGCGGCTTGTTCAGTCATGGATTTTCCTTTCGTGGGTCTGGGGGCGTTCTGGCCGCTCACTGATGTTCGGGAATGCGTTCTTCGGTGTACTCACCGGCCACCAGAAGGCGGCGCAGCAGCTTGCCGACAGGGGATTTCGGGATAGCCTCGACGAAGACGAACCGGCGTGGCCGGCGGAAGTTGGCAAGGCCGGATTCGCGGCAATGGCGATCGAGTTCCTCAGCCGTAACAGTGCCGCGCCGCTTGACGAAGGCGACGACGATCTTGCCCCAACGCTCGTCCGGCAGGCCGACGACGGCGACTTCGGCGACGCCCTCATGCAGCGACAGACAGCTTTCGACCTCGACCGGCGAAACGTTCTCGCCGCCGGTGATGATCATGTCGTCCGCCCGCCCGGTGACGAAGAGATCGCCATCCGGGTCGACAAAGCCGGTGTCGCCGGTGAAATACCAGCCACCGTGAAGCGCCTTGGCATCCGCGTCCGGCCGGTTCCAGTAGCCTTCGAAGGCCTCGTCGCTCTTCATCAGCGCAATGATTTCACCTTCTTCGCCAACGGCCGCCCGCTCGTCCGGGTTGCGGCTGCCCAGTTTGACGACGCGGATCATCTGGTTGATGCCGGCGCGACCGGCCGAGCCGGGCTTGCCGGCCGCCATCTGCTCGATCGTGAAGGTGTAGATCTCCGACGAGCCGTAATGATTGACGAAAAGTTCGGGCTTGAAAGTCTGATCAAGTCTCTTCAGGAGCCCGTCGGTCATCGAAGCGCCGGCATAACCGAGCTTGCGGACGGAGGCGACGCGCTCGGGCGAAAAGGCTTCGTGATGCACGAGATCGTGGTAGAGCGTCGGCACCAGATAGAGGTTGGTGATCTTCTCGCGATCGATGAGATCGAGCGCCTTTCCCACGTCGAAGCGCGGAAGGCAGACGAAGGTCCCGCCGATCAGCGCGGACGCGATCAGCGAACGCACGCCCATCGTGTGATACAGCGGCATGACGCCAAGTGTGCGCTCGCCATGCCGGTAGAGGTTCTGCGCGACGTGGGCCAGGGCGCCGGCGCGCTCGGCCCGATGCCGCCGAGGCACCCCCTTGGGCTTCGACGTCGTGCCGGACGTATAGAGCATCAGCGACCAGTCCGCGGCGTCCGCCATCGGCACAGCATCGCGGGCGCTGCCATCCATGATGCCAGCGAGCGCATCGGTGGAGAATTGCGGCAGGTCCCGCGCGAGGCGCGACAGGCGCACGGCCTCTTCCGTCGCGGCCTCGTAGAACACGGCCTTTGCGCTGGCATCCGCGATGCCGAAGTCGATCTCGTCGGCCTTGGCCCGCCAGTTGAGCGGCGTGACGATCAGGCCGAGGAATTGGCAGGCCCAGTGCAGCGACGCATTCTCCCAACGGTTCTGCATGACGGTGAGCACATGGTCGCCCCGCTTCAGGCCGGTCTCGTCGAGGGCTGCGGCAAGCGCCGAGACCTTACCGTACCAGTCGCGATAGCTCAATCGCATCGCCCCGTCGACGATCGCGAGCCGGTCCGGGTCGCGCTCGACGCTTGCGAGGAAGCTCGTTCCAAGATCAAACATTCGGTTTCTCCTCCTTCCGTTGTTCCTCCGCGGCGGCGAGCGCCGCCTCGACGATGGTCGCGTAGCCCGTGCACCGGCAGAGATGGCCGGAGAGGTGCTCGCGAATGTCTTCCCGGCCCGCGTCGGGACGCTCACGCAAAAGGACGTCGAGCGACATCAGGATGCCCGGCGTGCAGAAGCCGCATTGCAGGCCGTGGTGGCGGCGAAAGGCCGCCTGAAGCGGCGAGAGTTCGGCCGGGTCGCGCGAAAGCGCTTCCACAGTCCGCACATCGCCGCCGCGCACCTGCTGGGCGAGCGTCAGGCAGGCGCGGGCCGGCCTTCCGTCGATCTGCACGGTGCAGGCTCCGCAGACGCCGTGTTCGCAGCCGACGTGGGTGCCGGTCAGCCCGATCTCGTGGCGCAGCAGGTCCGAGAGCAGCATGCGATTTTCAGCCTCTGCACGGACCGTTCGGCCATTCAGGGTGAAGTCGACCGGGTGCTTCCGGGCAGCGTTCATGCGCGGCATCGGCTTGCCTCCTTCAGGGTCTCGCGGCCAAGGCTGCGGACCAGTTCGCGCCGGTAGCGCGCGCTTGCGTGAATGTCGTCGCGGGCGTTCAGCGACCAGGCGATGTCGTTGATGGTATCGTCGAACTGGTCGTCGTCGAGCGCCGGCAGCGGGAAGACGCGAGGCCGGTCGTCGACGCCGGCAATGCCGAGGCGCAGGCCTCTGTCATCGGCGACGGCGGCGCAGGCGACGATGGCGAAATCGCCATGCCGGCGGCCGACCTCTCGAAAGGCATAACCGCTGCCGTGCCGGGCCTTCGGGAAATGTACGGCTTCGATCATCTCGCCCTCGGCGAGGTCGGTGGCCATCATACCGACGAAGAAGTCGTCCGCCTTGACCCTGCGCTTCTGCTTGCGATTGCGCAGGCTGACCGCGCCGCCGAGCGTCACCAGGGAAAGCGGCAGCTCCGCGCTCGGGTCGGCATGGGCGATCGAGCCGCAGACCGTGCCGCGAGCCCGCGTCTGCACATGCCCGAGGCACGGGAAGGCGGCGGCCAGAAGCGGCAGGTCGCGCAAAAGGGTGGGCCAAGCTTCCAGTTCCGCCTGCCGCACGCCCGCGCCGACGACGATCTCGTCGCCCGATGTCTCGATCCGGCGCAGCGCTTCAAGCCGCATGATGTCGACGAGCAGGGCAGGGCGGGCGAGCCTCATGTTGAGCATCGGCACCAGCGACTGTCCGCCGGCGATCACGCGCGCTTCGCCGCCGCCCTCGGCGAGCGCGGCCAGCGCTTCCTCTGTTGTTTCCGGGCAGAGGAAATCGAAGGATGCGGGTTTCATCGGTGCCTCCCGAACAGGTGGAGAAGCCGCTGGATGAAGCCGGCGGCGGCGCTGGGAGGCGCGCCCCCGCCGGCATGACGGGCGAGCGCCTGGAAGAACTGGCCGATCACCACACGCGCCGCGCCGTCGAGTAGGCGCCCGCCGACCGAGGCGACCTTGCCGCCGATCGCCGCCTCGTAGCGATAGTCGATGCGGGTGCCGGTGGTGGTTTCGGTCAGCGTGACGCGGCCCGTACCGCGGCCGGAGCCGAGTGCGCCTTCCGTGCCGCCGGAGAGCGTAACGGTTTCCGGCTCGACCATGTCCGACAGGCGGATGTCGGCGCGGTAGCGGCCCTTGACCGGCCCGATGCCGAGTGTGACCTCGGCGCGGAAATGCGTGTCGGAAACTTTCCGGACCTCGTGCGCACCGGGGATGATCGCCTTCAGCGTGTTCGGGTCGAGCAGCATCGCCCAGACCGATTCGCGGGTGGCGGTAACCTCAGCCGAACCCGAACCGGTCAGCATCCGCTCGCCTGAGGCGCCGGTGGCGACCGGGGTCTGATCTAGCGGCTTCGACGGCGGTCGCTCCTCGCCATAGAGCCATTCGCTGACCCGGCTTGGTGACAGTGGCAGCCGGATGTCCTCGACGCCGAGCGCATCGGCTACGGCGTTGGCGATGCAGACGGGCGTCGACATGCAATTGCCCTCGCCGACGCCTTTGGCCCCGAGCGGTGTGAAGGGCGAGGGCGTCTCGTAATGGAGGATCAGCGGTTCCGGCGTCTCCATGACGGTCGGGATCAGGTAGTCGGCGAGCGTTCCGGTCAGGAAGCTTCCGTCGCCGCCATAGGCATACTCCTCGTAGAGCGCGGCGCCGACTGCCTGCGCAAAGCCGCCGCGAACCTGGCCGTCGACCATCCCGGGATGCAGGATGCGGCCGCAGTCGTGCATCGTCACATAGCGGTCGATACGCACCTGGCCGGTCTTCCGGTCGATTTCCACGCCGCAGAAGTCGAAGATGAAGCCGTGACAGAGCGACGAGTTGATGCCGTCCGCAGCCGTCGGGGCCTGAAGCTCGTCCGGTGTCCAGAAGACCGTCTCGCGGATCGTCTGGTCGGTACCTTCGGGCAGGGTGCCGGGCGCCCAGTGGCTTGCGGCTGCGACGCGTCCGAAGGAGACGGCGTTGTCCGGATTGTCGCGGTCCAGCAGCGTTCCGGCCCTGAAGTCCACGCGGTCAGGCGTGACGTTGAGCTGGCGAGCGGCGATCGTTGCAAGCCGGGCACGGATGCGGTCGGCCGCAAGTGCCGCAGCGCCCGCGACGGCGGGAGCGAAGCGGCTTGCATAATTGCCGGACGCGATCGACCAGGCGTCGCGCTCGGTGTCGAGTTCGGTATTGACGCGGACCTTATCCATGGCAAGCCCGAGCCGCTCGGCAACCACCTGTGCCAGAACGGTGCGATGACCCTGTCCCTGTGGCACGGAGGCCACCTTGACGGTGACGGAGCCGAGCGGATCGATGGCCACCGTCGCGACGGCCTGCGCGCCGTTCTTCGGCCCGGCCTTTGCCCGTTCCTCAGGCGTCAGCACGGTCGTGATGTAACCCATGTTGGAGACGCTCGGCTCGACCACCGCCGCATAGCCGATGCCGTAGAGCCGCCCTTGGGCGCGCGCTGCGTCCCGCTGACGCCGCAGCGCATCGAGGCGGCCTTCCGTCGTGGCGCGATCGAGCGCTGCCCGGTAGTCGCCCGAATCGAGCAGCCCGCCGGTCGCGGTGCGGTAAGGGAAGGCGTCCGCCGGTACGAGGTTGCGGCGAATGACGTCGAGCGGGTCAAGGAGTAGTTCGTCGCCGATCTTGTGCACCAGCCGTTCAAGCGCGAAATAGATCTGCGGCCCGCCGAAACCACGGTTCAGCCCGGTCGGCGTCTTGTTGGTGAGCACGACGCGGTTGCGAATGGCGACGTTTTCGATCGCATAGGCGCCGGTCATATTGCCGTGCATGCGGTAGAGTGTTGCCGGCTCCGGCGCGCGCAGATGGGCGCCGCAGTCTTCGAGTTGATCCCAGGAAAGCGCGGTGATGCGGCCATCGGCGGTAACGGCCGCCTCCAGCGTCGTGACGCGGTTGGTCGCCGATACGGATGCCGTCAGGTGTTCGAGCCGGTCCTCGATCCATTTTACCGGCCGCGCTGAGACGCGTGCGGCAACGGCCGCGAGGATGACATAGGGAAACACGCCCTGCTTGATGCCGAAAGAGCCGCCGGAATCGGGCGGCGTGCGCAGTCGCATACGGTTGCCGGGCACGTTCAGGGCACGGGAAATCACCGCATGGATCGAGAACGGACCCTGAAAATTCGCCGTGACGTCATAGGCGTCCTCGCCTGGATCATATTCCGCGATGACGCCGTAGGTCTCGATCGGCGTGCAGGAATTGCGCGGATAGGCGATGCGGATGGAAACGCGGTGGGCGGCCGCGGCGAACGCTTTTTCCGGGTCGCCATAACGAAAGGCGCGCTCGTTGATAAGGTTGGTGCCGAGCGACGGATGCAGCACCGGTGCGTCCGCCGCTAGCGCCTTCTCGGGATCGATGACGGCGGCCAGCGTCTCGTAATCGACCTCGATCAGGTCGAGCGCGTCTTCGGCGACATAGCGGTTTTCGGCGACGACAAGGGCAACGGGCTCCCCGACATAGCGCACCCGATCGCGGGCAATCGGCCAGCATTCGACATTGGCCTTTACTCCGACCGTCATGCTGCGGGTGAGCCTTGCCACGTCCGCGCCGGTCATGACGGCAATGACGCCTGGCAGGGCGCGGGCGGCATGCGTATTGATGGCACTGATCCCGGCATGGCCATGGGGCGAGCGCAGGATCGCCAGATGCGCGGTGTCACGCCGGACCGGCAGGTCGTCGATGTAGCGGCCGCGGCCGGTCAGAAGTCCGGCATCCTCGACACGTTCGACGGTCCGGCCGATCAGGCCTCCCGTCGTTTCCAATCTCGTCATTTTCTCCTCCCGCACCCGTTGGTGGAAGGTGCCGTGGAGCAAAGAGTGGAGGTGGGTGCGCGATCAGGCGATACCGAGGCGTATCAGGTCTTACCGAGGAGTCTCAAATTCTGGGGCCGAGAGGCGGGTGACATTGCGAAAGATGCTGGGCGACGACCCGGCGTGATCGTGGAAGAAGCGTGAAAAATGCGCCGGCACGGAAAAGCCGAGCTGGTCGCCGAGCGCCGCGAAGCTCTGCGGTCCGTCGGCGACGGCCGTAACCGCCCGCTCGAGCCGCTGCACGTTGAGGAACACGCGCGGCGTCACCCCCATCGATGTTTCGAAGAGCCGGAAGAAATGCGCCCGCGACAGGCCGACGTCGATCGCCAGACGGTCTAGATCGGAGATCTCGCCCGGTGTCGCCTTCATGCGCTCGACGGCCTTGCGGATGCGGAAATCGAGCATCGGGCGCCAAGCGAGGTCACGGATCGAATTCGGTAGTGCGCGCCAGTCGGCGAAACGCTCGATAACGGCGATCATCAGTTCGCCCAGAAGCACCTCGTGGACCTCGGCGCTGTTGGGCTCGTGCACCATGGATTGCCAAAGCGCATGCGTGCGCGAACGGATATTGGGGCTGATCGAACCCACATTGGAGGCGAAGAAGTCGGGGGCATGGCTCGTCGCCCAATTCGGCCGGAAATGGCCGAGCCACTGCGGTTCGATGTAAAGCGCAAGGATCACCGTCTTCGGCCGCATCTGGTCGTGCGCATAGGCGTGCGGTTCCCAGGCGTTGATGAGAACCGCACTTTCGTCTGTCAGCGGGACGAGCCGATCGCGCACCGAAAACTGCGTGTCGGCCCCCTCGACCTTCAGCAGGACATGGCAATGCGGGTGCGCGTGCCGCACCAGGGGCCGATCCATATCCAGCAGCGCCACTCTCCCGAAGCGGCCACGTGCGATGCGCAGAGCATTCGACATCGCTTAAATATTGTTCCTTTCCCGGAAACTGCAACCCTTCAAGGGGCAAGCTCTCAAGGTCGATGCCGGTCCGATCGCTTCCGGCCGACGAGACTGAGCGTGCGGAGAACTTCATGCGGCGCAGGCATGCGCCATACGGTCTGAAAGCACTCCACGACATTGCGCGCGGTCACGGCGAGGCCTGGAAGGGCGACCCAGGCCGGGGCAAGCCGGCCGAGGAGGGCGGTGACGGTGATGGACGCGGCGGTTTCGCCCTGGCGGAACGGCTGCTGGGCGGCAATGGCCACAAGCGGCTCGTTGGCCGCAAGCCCGATTGTGGCCTCCTGGCCAAGATCCACGGTCGCCATCGAAATTTTGCGGCCCATTGTTTCGAGGACGCGGGCTGCGGTCATTGCCGGCGTATCCCAGACGACAAAGAGGCCGGCAAGTTCCGGATGGGCTTCGGCAAGCGTCCGCGTGGTTGCTGCGACCGCCGACAGCGCCGGAAAACGCTGTACGCGCAGCGAAACGTCTGGGCGATTGACCTGCATCCATTTCACGAAAGCGATCTCGCGTTCGTTGGTCGCGAAGAAATCGGCGTCATAGCCGAGCACGCCGACCTCGGCACCCTCGCGCAGATGCGGCGACAATCCTTCGGCCGCGATCTTTCCGAGGCCGAAATTGTCCGCCGAGACCAGCGAGATATAGTCCTTGCCCGGAAGCAGGCCGGTCGGCACGTTGTCGAGCAGGACGAGCTTGATGCCGGCCGACGACACGCGCGCATGCGAGCCCGCGACTTTCGAGTTGGCGACGGGCAGCGATATGATTGCATCCGGCGCCTCGAGGATCAGGCGCTCAAGGGCTTCGATCTGCGCCTGCGGGTCGAAGGCGCAATCGACCACGTCGATGACGGCGATCCCGCAATTGCCGAGCGTGCCGACGATGCCCGAAAGCTGCTGCTTGGCCCAGTCGCTCTCAAGCGTGTGGAGCACGATCGCGACGCGGAAGCCGCCGGCGCGCGCCCGCTCCATGTCCTCGGGCAGAAGCAGAACCCGTTCGGGTGCTGCTGCGCGCTCGCCGTGAGGGCCAAGACCAGTAATCGCCATTCCATCCTCCTCACATGTCCGGCGGCCGGACACTGTCTCCCTTGATGACCGTCCGTCGGGCGATTTCGTTTTTCATCTGCTGGAACAGCGGATGCGCCTGGGGATGTCCCGACATAATCCAGTCTCGCAGCATGGGGGCTGCGAACAGGCCTTCGGTCGCGACGATGGCGGCCCCGACGAGCCCCGATGAGCTGCCCATCTGGGAGCGGATGATCTGCAGATCGCGGCTGACGAGCGGATGGCAGGCGCCGTAAATTGCCTCGCGCGCCGAGGCGAGAAGAATGTCGTTGGTCTGGGCGATCGAGCCACACAGAACGATCAGCGCCGGATTGAGCATGTTGGCGAGCGTCGCGACCACCTGGCCGATCAGCCGGCCACTCTGCGACAGGATCTCGATTGCCGCGGCATCACCCATCTGTGCGGCCTGGGCGACTTCCAGCGCCGTGATGTCGCCGCCGCGCCGCAAAAGCTCGGCGAGGACCGGGCTCGCTCCGTTCTCCGCCGCAAGCCTGCCATCCTGGGCGATGTGGTCCGATCCCGCCATTGCTTCCAGCGTGCCGGTCCTGTCGCCTATCGTCACCGGTATGGAGCCGATGAGGCCGACGGTACCTTGAGCGCCGCGAAACAGCGTCCCGTCGCTTGCCAGCCCGGCGCCGATGCGTTTGCCGACCTTCACCAGCAGCATCGTGCGCTGATTGCGTCCGGCGCCGGCGTGAAGTTCGCCCATCGTCATCGTTTCGACGCTGGAGCGAAGCCAGACTGGAGCATTGAAGGCAGCCACCAGTGTCTCGACCAGCGGAAAGCTCTCCCAACCCGGTAGGACACCAGGTGTGGCGCGCTGGAAGAGTGTCTCGCCGCCGTCGGACACGGCGCCGGGGACGGAAATGGAAATCCCGTAAAGTTGAGGATTTGACTGCCGCTCTAGAATCCAGCGGAAGAGTGTCACCAACCGTTCGGCAAGGGCTGAGACCGGCTGGGTGAGTTCGGTCGCTTCGTGATGTTCCATGAGCAGCGATCCGGCAAGATCGGCAACGCCCACGCCAAGTGCGGTCTGATCGAGCGTGGCGACAAGAATGCGTCCGCGGTCCGCCGAAAACCGCACAAGGCGCGGCGCCCGGCCACCCGTGGCGGTACCGAGCTCGCTTTCATCGACGAGGCCGAGCTCCAGCAGCGTTCCGAGCCGATCAGCGACGACGGCGCGTCCAAGCTCGCTGCGCCGCTCGATCTCCTGGCGGGTGGTGGCCTGTTCGGTGCGGACGAGGTTGAGGATATCGACAAGGCTGGGTGCAGCGGTTTCGGAGACGCGCGGACGCCCTTTGCGGCGCGGATGCCCATCAGTTTGCACGCTCGCCGTCGTCGGCATGGCTCTTCCTTTCTGGCAAATTTGCCTTCCATCCCTTGATAAAGCGGCTTGTTTCGACTGGCAACATCATACTTTTGCATTAAATCAGCAAAAGAGATTGCAGTTATGCCGGTAAATGATTGACATCGAATTTTCTTCGGCGTAAGACCAGCTGCAACGACGGTCACTGGGAGGAAGCGCCGATGTCGGATTTCAAGCTCGCCTATCATGCGAATTGCTGGGGCAGCCTGGGCGGGGACGCGGTCGGCGTCACGTCGATCACCAATCTCGCCTACCGGACGTTTGGCGACATGAGCTGCGCCTTTGCCGACATAGCGGAGGCGGGCTACGACGGTGTCGAGCTTTTCGACGGCAACCTTCTCGATTTCAGCATCGAGGACATGCGTTCCCTGCTTGCCGACAACGGTCTCGCGCTTGTCGCGACCTATGCCGGTGGCAATTTCATCTTCGACGATATTCTGCCGGAGGAGCTTGCCCGGGTCGTCCGTGCTGCCGATCGCGCCGCCGAACTGGGCGCGCCGCATCTCGTCGTCGGCGGGGGTGCAAAGCGCTTCGACGGCATCCGCGAGGCGGACTATCACAAGCTGGCGGCAGCGCTCGACCGGGTGAAGGAGATCGCCGAAGCGCGGGGCCTTACCGCCCACTACCACCCCCATCTTTCGACGATTGTCGAGGGACCGGCGGAAGTGCGCAAGATTTTCGCGCTTACCGGTATCGATTTCTGTCCGGACACGGCCCATCTCGCGGCTGCTGGCGGCGATCCGGCGGCGCTTGTCCGCGAGCATGCGGCGCGCATCTCCTATGTCCATCTGAAGGGGTTCCAGAAAGAGCCCTTCGCCTTCACACCGATAGACCGTGGCGACGTTCCAACGGACGGCATCATCGCGGCCCTTCGGGAGGCCGGCTTTTCCGGCTGGGTTTGTACCGAACTCGATTCCTGGCCTGATCCGCTTGAGGGAGCAAAGGCGAGCATGGCCTATCTTAAATCGGCCTGACGGCCGGCACCGGGGCGGGAGCCCCACTTTCGGGAGGAGAAAGTGATGATGAAAAGACGAACTCTGTTGGGCACGGCCGCCGTACTGGCGTTCGCCCTTGCCCATGCCGGATCGGCGCTGGCCGATCCGGACACCGCTCTGGCTGACCTTCAAAAGACCGTTCTGTCCAAAGGGCCCTCAGGTGAAGACCCGTCGCCCGCCTCCGATGTGACGCTGACCGAGGAGGAGTTGGCGAAGATCAAGGCGATGAACGCAACGGCTGCGATCGTCATGCACTACGGCGGCAACGACTGGTCGCGCGCTCAGATCAACGGCCTGCAAACGCAGTTTGCCGCGATGGGCATCAAGGTCCTGGCTGTGACCGACGCTGGCTTCAAGCCGGAAAAGCAGGTCTCCGACATCGAGACCATCATGGCCCAGAAGCCGAGCATAATCGTGTCCATCCCGACCGACCCGACAGCGACCGCCGGTGCCTATAGGGCAGCGGCAGAGGCTGGCACCAAGCTCGTCTTCATGGACAACGTTCCGAGCGGTTTTGTGGCCGGGAAGGACTACGTTTCAGTCGTGTCGGCGGACAACTACGGCAATGGCGTCGCCGCGGCGCATCTCATGGCGAAGGCGCTGAACGGGAAGGGCGATATAGGACTGGTCTTCCATGCTGCCGACTTCTTCGTAACCAGGCAGCGCTACGACGGGTTCAAGGCAACGATCGCGTCCGACTACCCCAATATCAAGATTGTGGCCGAGCAGGGTATCGGCGGACCGGACTTCTCGGGTGACGCGGAAAAGGCGGCGTCCGCCATCCTCACCTCCAACCCGGCCATCAACGGCATCTGGGCGGTCTGGGACGTGCCAGCCGAAGGCGTGATCTCGGCAGCGCGCGTTGCCGGCCGCGACGATCTTGCCATTACCACGATCGACCTCGGCGAGAACGTGGCGATCTCGATGGCGCAGGGCGGTTTCGTCAAGGGGCTCGGCGCGCAGCGGCCTTACGATGCCGGTGTGGTCGAAGCCAAGCTTGCCGGTTATGCGCTGCTTGGTAAGCAGGCGCCCGCCTTCGTCGCACTGCCGGCTCTACCGGTGACGCGAGAGACGCTGCTCGACGGCTGGAAAGCGGTCTATTCCACCGAGGCGACGGACAACATCAAGTCAAGCCTCTCACAGTGACCGAACAGGCGCGGGGCGCGA
This sequence comes from Ensifer adhaerens, assembly GCF_002007205.1. Lineage (GTDB taxonomy): Bacteria > Pseudomonadota > Alphaproteobacteria > Rhizobiales > Rhizobiaceae > Ensifer > Ensifer adhaerens_D. The sequence continues at coordinate 814,842 of NZ_LAZS01000012.1, read as the reverse complement.
CCCCCGTGCTCCGCGCCGAACGACATGATCCGGCTTCTGCCGGCAGATGGAACGCGGCTCGCTGCAGCCGACCTCTTTCAGGAGACAACTGATGACCAAAGTGATGAACGTCGCCATGATCGGCGGCGGCTTCATGGGCAAGGCGCATGCCATGGCCTATGCCTCCATGCCGATGTTCTTCTGGCCCGCACCGGCCATTCCCAATCGCAAGGTCGTCGTCGACGTGACAGACGGCATGGCGGAGGAAGCGCGCCGGCGCTACGGCTTTGAGGAAGCGTCCTCGGACTGGCGGGCCGTCGTCAATCGGCCGGACATCGACGTCGTCGATATCTGCACGCCGAACAATGTGCATGCCGAGATTGCCATCGAGGCGGCGAAGGCTGGCAAGCACATCATCTGCGAGAAGCCGCTTGCCCGCACCGTCGAAGAAGCGAGGGCGATGCGCGACGCGGTGAAGGCCGCGGGCGTCATCCACATGGTCGCCTTCAACTATCGCCGCACGCCGGCGGTGGCGCTTGCCAGGAAGTACATCGAAGAGGGACGCATCGGCCGGATCCTGAATTTCCGCGGCACCTATCTGCAGGACTGGTCGGCAGACCCGGATTCACCGCTGTCATGGCGCTTCCAGAAGAAGATCGCCGGGTCCGGCTCGGTTGGCGACATCGCTACGCATGTGGTCGATCTTGCGCACTATCTCGTCGGCCCGATCGCCGAGGTAAACGCCCTGACCACGACCTACAACAAGACGCGGCCGCTCCAGCAGGGAGGCGTCGACAAACTTGGCGCGGCGGAAAAAGCGACGGATGCCGAGCGCGGCGAGGTGGATGTCGACGACGAGGTCGTCTCGATGCTGAAATTCGAGGGCGGCGCGATCGGAAGCCTTGAAGCAACCCGCAACGCCTATGGTCGCAACAACTTCATCACCCTGGAAATTCACGGCACCAAGGGCTCGATCCACTTCAACTACGAGCGCCGCGACGAGCTGCAGGTGATGTTTGCCGACGATCCGGCAGATGCGCGTGGCTTCCGCACCGTCTACACCGGCCCGGCGCACCCCTATGGCGAGGGCCTCTGGCCGATCCCGGGTCTCGGCATCGGTTATTCGGAGACGAAGATCGTCGAGTGCTACGATTTCTTCTCGGCCATCGCGAAGAACCGGCAGCCGAGCCCTAACTTCGAAGATGGCTTTCTGACCGAACTCGTCGCCGACGCCCTTATCCGCTCCGGTGAGACGGGCCAATGGGAGAAGGTGGGATGACTGCGAGCGCCACTGCCGTCCGCATGACCGGCATTTCCAAGGCTTTCGGAGGGGTGCGCGCGCTCGACGGCGTATCCTTCGAGGTCCTGCCCGGCGAGGTGCATGCGCTGCTTGGCGGCAATGGCGCCGGCAAGTCGACGATCCTCAAGGTGCTGAACGGGGTGCATCGCCCCGATCAGGGCGCAATCGAGGTCGCCGGCGTGCCCCTGACGACGCATACGCCGGAGGCGTCCCGCGCGGCCGGCATCGCGATGAACTACCAGGAAATGAGCCTGATCCCGACCTTGACGGTCGCCCAGAACATCTTCCTGACGCGCGAATGCCGTGATGGCAAGGGCTTCATCGATGACCGGGAAGCCGAGCGGCGCGCGGCGGACATTTTCGCGATGCTCGACGTCTTCGTCGATCCGAAGGCCGTGGTCGGCGATCTTGGCGCCGGCCAGAAACAGTTGACGGAGATCGCCAAGGCGATCTCGCAGGATGCCAAGGTGCTGGTTTTGGACGAACCATCGACGGCGCTTGCCGTTTCCGATGTCGAGCGGCTCTTCATCTTCCTGCGCAAGCTGAAGGCGAAGGGGGTGGCGATCATCTATGTCAGCCACCGCATGGACGAGATCGCTCGCATCGCCGATCGCGCGACGATCCTGCGCGACGGTCGCCACGTCATCACCGCGCCGCTGAGTGAATTGCCGATCGACACGATGATCGAGCATATCGTCGGCCGGCGCTCGAAAGGGCTGTCGGACGTGGAGCGCGGCGAGGCCGTCAAGGGCGAAGTGCTGCTGGAACTCGCGAATGTCAGCGGCCTTCAAAAGCCGGAGAACATTTCCTTGACGCTGCATCGCGGCGAAATCCTGGGGCTGGCGGGACTGCTCGGCTCGGGCCGTTCGTCGCTTGCGCGGGTGATCGCCGGCATCGAACCGGTCGTCAAGGGCGAGATACGCATCAAGGGCCGCGTCGTCTCGATCCGTAGGCCGGGGGACGCCATTGCCGCGGGCGTCGCGCTGGTGCCGGAAGCGCGTGCCACGCAGGGCATCATCCCCGCCCATTCGGTTGCCTCCAACATGGTCCTCGCCGTCATCGATCGGCTTTCCACGGTCGGCCTCGTTGATGCGAAGGCGGCAAACGACCTGACCGACGCGCAAATCGAGCGCCTGCGGGTGAAAACGGCGGGCCGCGACCACGCCGTCTCGACGCTTTCGGGCGGCAACCAGCAGAAGGTGGTTATAGGTAAGTGGCTAGCCACCAATCCGGACATCCTCATCCTCGACGAGCCGACGGCAGGCATCGATATCGGTTCGAAGTCCGAGATCATCCGTCTGGTTCGCGAGCTTGCCGCTGCCGGCAAGGGCATCATCATGATCTCATCCGAACTCTCAGAGCTTCTGACCGCCTGCGATCGCATTCTCGTCATGTCCGAGGGACGCGTGCACCAGGATCTGGTGCGCGAGGCGCTGGAAGACCCGTCGGTGCCCGCTGATGACCTTGCCCACCGTCTCCAGGCGGCCGAACAGCGGCTGCAAATCGAAATCCAGAAAGCCCTTGCGGTTCAAGAGGTATCCAATGGCTAACGCCTTCTTCGCCAACTGGCGCCAGAACATTATCTATATCGGCTTCGTCGCAGTCTTCCTCGTCTTCGCAGTGACTTTGGCCGACAAGGGGTTTCTCAATCCCAACAACCTGCTCAACATCGTGCGGCAGACGGCGATGATCGCCGTCATGGCGATCGCCATGACCTTCGTGCTCTCGGCGGGTGAGATCGACCTTTCGGTCGGCGCAGTCGCGGGCCTTTCGACCGTCACCGTGGCCATGGCAATCGCGGCAGGCGGGCCGATCGTCGGCGTCGGGGCCGGCATCGCCACGGGTCTTGCGGTCGGCATGTTCAACGGATGGCTGACCACCCGCATTGGCATTCCCTCGTTTCTCACCACGCTTGCCATGATGGGTATCGCCAAGGGCGTCGCCATGTGGATATCCGCGACGGCGGCGGTACCGATCCTGTCGCCCGGTTATTCCTGGCTCTTCGGCGGTGGCAATCTCGGGCCGGTGCCGGTGTTGCTTTTCTGGATGGCGGTGCTCGGCGGCATCGGCCATATCGCGCTACGGCGCTCGGGCTTCGGCCGGCGGGTGCTGGCGACCGGGGGCGGCGAGACGGCGGCGCACTATTCCGGCATAGACACGAAGGCAATCAAGTTCAAGGTGCTGGTCATCTCTTCGCTTGCGGCAGCGCTCGCCGGCATGCTCTATGCGGGGCGTCTGCAATCCGGCCGCTTCCAGCTTGGCGAGGGCGACGAACTCTCGGTCATTGCGGCTGCGGTGCTCGGTGGCACGAGCCTCTTCGGCGGCAAGGGAACGGTGATCGGCACCATCGTCGGCGCCCTGATGATCGGCCTCATCAACAACGGTCTCATTCTGATGGGACTCGAATTCAGCCAGCAACTGATCGCCCGCGGCGGCATCATCATTCTTGCCGTCGCGCTCAGCCAGAAGCGGAGCTGATGCCATGATCGTTTCGCTCATTGCAACGCTGACAGGCGGCCCGGAAACGCGAGAAGAGCTTTTCCGCCTTCTCGTCGATCAGGTCGAGCCAACCCGGGCCGAAAATGGCTGCATTGACTACATCCTTCACGTCGATGCCATGGATCCCCACGTCTTCGTGTTCTATGAGAATTGGAAGAGCCAGGCGGATCTCGACGCGCACATGGAAATGCAGCACCTGAAGCCGATGCTGAGTCAGATCGACCGCCTGCTGGCAAGCCCGATCGACATTTTTCGGCTGCTTCCGGCGGAGCCCACGGGGAACAGGTGATCGGACTGCGCCTGACGAGGACGGCTATCAGCGCTGCCGGCGAAACGGCTTGGTCGGTCCCCACTCGACTAGTCAACTCGAACTGACTATACCCCGTGAGTTGAGAGAAGGCGCGGTTTGAAAAAATAATCGGATTGTCGTGCTGGCGTGGATCGGTGATCAACATAGGCATGCGCGTGGCCTTGAAGGCTGCCGCGAAAGGATCTTCGGATGGATGCGACGACAGCAACCGTTCTCCAGCATCACGCGCGTCGCGAAGTTGGTTTTCATCGACCATAATGTTTCTTCAAGTCGGCCCTCACTGGCCGATCCTCTGGGCTCGTCATTGGCAAGACAAAATCTAGCCGCGAGCCCTCAGCTTTCAAGATCGCTCGCATAAGACCATGTGGCGAACGGGCTCTGGAGTACCCAGGCTTGTGCAGATTCTTTTCTCGAGCGTTGTTCTCGGGCCCGACTCGAGCCGGCGCTATTTGCGCGGGATAAGCGCGAGTTGAGCGGTGAACACGGTGCCCCCTTGAAACTTGTACTCGAACGAGCCGCGCAACTGGCCCATCACACCGCGAATGAGTCGGCTTCCCATACCTCTGCGCACATCATCAGGGTTGAACCCCACGCCGTCGTCGGCAATCACTAAAGTGGCCCCGAGATCGCCATGCCTCCGAAGGCTGATCGTCAAGGTCCCCTGTCGTCCGTCTGGATAGGCGTATTTGAGGCTATTGGTGACCACTTCAGTCACCAGTAGTGCTACGGGCGTGGCCTGATCCGGATCCAGATAGAAGTCCTCTATGTCGTAGCGTGCGGCCACGTTGTCGCCATAGGCGCTGATCAGCTTGTCGATGATTGAGGGGATGAGATCGTTTGCACCTATGGCGCTGAACTGGTCGCGTCCGTAGATCTGCTCGTGGACGGCTATCATGGCGCCGATGCGGTCAAACAATAATTTTTGAGCGTCCGCTGGTAGTTGATGCATGCGAATAACGCTCTGGACGCCTTGAAAGTTGTTTTTGACACGATGGAGGATTTCTCGAAGCAACAATCTGTTGTCTTCCAGAGCGTCCTCCAAACGTGCCGATTTTTCTGCGTCGCGCTTCCCCACGTATCGAATCCAGCCCCATGCAGCGAGCGACGAGATTGAAGCCAAGACCAAAACGGCTGCTGCAATGAAGAGGTCACTCCGAAAAGGTGTCAAGCCAGCTTCGTAGTCTGCGGACGCGAGCGCGACTATTCCAGTTCCCTCCACGAGGCGGTATGCAACGACGCGCCGAGCGCCGTCCGCCGGGGAGTTCGCCACATATGTCCCACTCGAAGCCTTGGGCAAATAATCAGTGAAGAGCACGTAACTGCTCATATTCATCGGACCATCAGAAGCGGGAAATCGTGCGACGAGTTCCCCATCCTTTCTGATCATGCTTACCGTCGAATTTTCGCCGAGCGATACCGCTTCCCAGACATCCCGAAGCAATTCCGCCTCGAACGAAACCATCGCAGCCCCCGAGAATACACCGTCTCGTTCAAGGCGTTTGCTGAACACAAATATCTGCTTGTTGTTGAGCCTGCTCACAAGTAGTCCCGAGACGTGAAAAGGTTCGCCCTTCGCAACGGCCGAGAAGTACTCACGATCCCTGATGTCAATCGGCCTTATGTTTGGATCCGTCGAAAAAAGTGTGCGTCCGTTGCGATCGACCACATATGCTTGGACTTTGCCCGGGAGGTTTGACACTGCCTCGTTGAGGTTCTTTACTTCGTCTGAAGCAAGGCCGAGGGTTGGTCCCAGAGAATCATCAATACGCTGGAGCGTCTGCACTGCAAGCGCGTTAATCCACGACGCGTTCGTTGATACGATCTTGGAAGCAGCAACAACGCGCTCTTCCGCGCGTCGCATCGAAGTCTGGTAGCTTTCGTAGATCCAGAGGCCTAGTAGAGCGACAAGCGCTCCGAACATAGCAACGATGATCGAGTTCGCTGCAGTGGAGAGTCTCAACGTCCTGCCTCTCGTCACGTATACCGCCACCCCATCGTGCAGGATACTATTGAAGCCGGATACCGAAGCAAGCCTTCAAACGTGCTTGGGCCAAACGCTCACATCTGCAGGCCGAGGAACTTGAACGGTTCGGCGGGCTTGAAGTCGCCGGTGGCATCGCCCGAATAGGTGTGATCCTGGTTGTCACCGAGGTCGAGCTTCATCACCTTGCCGGTCTCCTTGGCAAAGTCGATCTTCTTGAGGTCGACCCAGAAGGTGTTCGGCGTCAGCGCCGACTCGAAGAAATAGAGCTTGCGCTTGTGATCGACGACGGTGCGCCAGCGGGTCGAGGAGATGTTCGGTTCCTCCGGCGTATTGAGGCCGTAGGGAACCGAGACGTTGCGAATGACGCTGAAGACGCTGGCCAGCGCCCGGTCGGGGTTCTCGTCCTTGGGAATGGCGTTGACGTAGAACGAGGCCCGGGCAAAGCGGTCCGACGCGCGGTTGGTGCCGGGCAACATCACCGTGCCGCCGATCTGCTTCCAGTAGGCGTTGAGCGCCAGTTGCTGGTCGAAGACCGGTGAATTGGTCATCACCTGGTACTTGCGGTCGTGGTGGATGACCTGCTTGCCGCCGATGTATTCGACAATGGCGCTGTCGCCGGTCTTGTCCGAGATCGACAGATGCAGTGTCGTCAACCGGTTCTCGCCCGGCACGTTGTCGGTGACGATGGTGAAGGGTTCTTTTTCGAGCGCCGCGACCGCCTCTTCGACGGTTGCGAAACTGTCCAGCACATATTGCGCCCAGGCGGCGATCGTCAGGCCCGGCTTCGATTTGTCATCGAACTTGGGATACTCGGATTCGACCAGCCAGAGCAGATTGGCATTGAGACCCGCCTCGTTGACGCCGTCGGTGGTGGAGACGTCGTATCCGGTCGCGACCACGCTGCCGTATTTCGCCGTCCACTTGAACGAATTCGGCCCTGCCTGGCCGGTTCGCTCGATGCCGCGCGGCAAGACCCAGAGATTGGTCGCGACGTCGCTTTTCCAATCCATGGAGCGGGCGGTGATGACGCTGTCGTTCGGGCCGAGATAGACGAGCCGAGTGCAGGCTTCGGCAGTGGTGTGGCCAAGCATGAGAAGGGCGGCAAGTGCTGAAGTCATCGATCGGGCAGCGGACTTTCCGATGAACATCATACCAATCTCCTTTGCGGGTTAAGCGTGTCCGGAGCATCCAAGTCGTGTGTCCAGATGAAGGTGCGGCGGACTAGAACAGCATGGAAAAGCCGATGACCGGGCCATGCTGGTTCACGTCCCAGCGGAACTTGTTCGCTCCGGTGAAGTCGTCGTTTTCGTAGTCCTGGTAGAGCAGCCGGTAGCCGGCGCGCAAAATTGTCGGCTGGCCAAACATTTCGGTGCGGTAACCGAGATAGGCCTGGGCGTTGACGCTGAGCTTCGAGCCGACATCAAAGCCGCCGACGTCGGCCTCGGCGACGAGGTTCCAGCGTTCGCTGAGATCGGCATTGAGCCGCAGGCCGACGAAAGGGTCGGTCCAGTCGGCGCTCTTGCTCTTGTTGAAGCCGGCCACGGACACGTCCGCTTCGAGCTTCGTCCAGCGCAGGCCGATCGTCGGCTCGATCGAAAGCGTCCGGGGCTTGCCGAAGACCGTGTTGCCGCCGAGTTCCTGCTCATAGACCTGATAGAACGCGCCGACCGCCAGTGTCGTCATCTTGATGTCGAGGCCGATCTCATGGCTGGCCAGCTCTTCATCCTGGCTGGTACGGACGTACTGGCCGTCGAAATAGACGCCCCATTGGCCGTTGGTCAGCTCGATGTTTCCCATCAGCGCCAGGTCGAGATGGTCAAGCGTGTCTTTGAAGGGCACGTCGACATCGGTGTCGAAGCCGGCAAGCGATGCGTCCCCCTTGAGGCTCGCCGCCCAGACATAGGGGCTGACGATCACCGTCCAGTCGCTTTGCGGCGCCATGCGCGTCTGGTCGAAATCGGCGGCGTTCGACACCGTCGGACACAAAAGCGTCACGGAAAGCGCGACGGCAATGTGGGTCGCCATTTGTGCGGTTGCGGGTATGCGATGTGCATGCATGTCTGCCCCCTCAATCGTCCATCGGCAGCCTAGCCGTCGGGGCCGCAATTTCAAGTGGCAGTTTGATTGCTGTTGCCCCATGCGACGCTACGTTAAATTCCCGCTGATCATCAACAAAGATAAGTTCCATAATAAATCTTACGTGATCTTACATCGTCCACAGGACCGAAAGCGGTGCGGCGTGCAATTTTTCGCCGAATGGCGTCACGCGGTCGTGATCGTGCAAAACGATGCCGTGCAGGAAGCGGTCGCCTACCGCCTCCTGTAACTGACGAAGTCCTTTGAAGTCCTCAGCCTTGACCGTCGACGATGCCTTGACCTCGATGCCGACGACGCGACCGCGCCGGTCCTCGACAACAACATCGACCTCGGTCTGATCCTTTGTCCGATAGTGAGAGAACGAAAGTCGGCGTTCGGACCAAGATGCAAGCTTCATGAGTTCTGATGCGACGAAACTCTCAAGCAAAGGACCGAAACGCGCCCTGTTTTCACGGATGCTGTTGACATCGTCTTCGCGCAAGGCTGCGAGCAGGCCAGTGTCGAGAAAATGCAACTTTGGTGTTTTCACCAGACGACTAAGCCGGTTGTTGGACCATGGCGCGAGGGTTCGGACAAGGAAGAGTCGTTCAAGGATTGCGACATACTTTTGAGCGGTGACACTGGATAGTCCGAGGGCCGAGCCGAATCCGCTATGATTGACCAACTGTCCCGCATGCTCTGCAAGAACATTAAGGAGGCGCGGCAACCTGCCCAACTGATCGATATTGGCAATGTCGCGCACGTCTCTGTCAAGGATAAGCGCCACATAGTCTTCAAGCCACGCGGTGCGCCGGTTGGGCTGCGTCCTGCGTACGACCTCAGGGTACCCTCCACGTATAACCGTCTCCACAAGGTCGTCGCCGAGCACAAGTCCGTCCGCGATCACGGGCACCTCTCCCGCAAAAATGCGATCGAGAAAGCGGCCTGGGGTCGATCGTATTTCAGCCTGTGCAAACGGCAGCAACGAAATTAGGGCCATGCGGCCGGCAAGAGAGTCTGCCACCGCCGGCACGGTAGCGAGGTTTGCTGAACCTGTGAGCAGGAAGCGGCCCGGCTCATCGCTACGATCTACGCTTTCCTTTATCGCAAGCATTAACTCAGGCGCCCGCTGAACTTCATCAATTACCGCTCGGTCGAGGCCGCGAACGAAGCCTACGGGGTCGGATTTGGCGGCGCTGAGTGTGCCGGCGTCATCAAGGGTGTAATACGGCCGCTCTGTTCCAGAGAACTGTCGCGCAAGGGTGGTCTTTCCTGCCTGCCTTGGTCCGGCGACCAGAACGACGCGCGTGTCCGACAGCGCCGTCTCGACCATGGAGCGGGCCTTGCGTTGGATGAGTGTGCTCGGGCGATTTGTATCGGTCATGCGGCCAATGTTATCTCCATTGGCGTCCAATTTAAAGCGGGAGTCCGTCCAATTTAAAATGTAACTTGCTTTATCGCGAGGCCAGTCGCTCGAAGCAAAGAGTGTACACGGAACGCGACGGACGGGGGCAGTCGATCCCGCTTCCCCTCCGGGCCACTATGTTGAAGCTCCTGCGGCGGCCCTTTTTCCCTCCTTCGCGTGACGCGAATTCCCGCTTTCCCGCTGAAGCGGCGCTATGCTGAAAGCTCCGATACGCTTCATTGATAATTGACCGATCGGGCCGATCGGCTGAGGGGGCCGAGGGTCTTTGCCCCTTCTCTCCCCCAAACAGTCTTTCGCCCACCTTCCTTCGCTTCGCTTTCGTGCAGGCGGTTCCCCGCAAAGGCTGTTTTCCCCTCCGTCCCCACCGCTCGCGCGGCCCCGGGAAGCAGGACGCGGCCCTGCTTCGCGGTCCTAAGGAAAAGGAGAAATGACAATGAGCATCTATGCTAAAACCGCCCGCTTCGACACAGGTCGCGCACTCACCGAAGACGAGATGCGTGGCATCGCGCCCTCGATATTTGCCACTTCGGCGCACGAGAGCCGCTCCGAGCGCTTTAAGCCGATCCCCACAATTGAGATCCTGCGCGGCCTTATGAAAGAAGGCTTCATGCCGGTCGGAGCGCGCCAGTCTGTCAGCCGCACAGAGGGGAAGGCGAACTTTACCAAGCATCTCATCCGGCTTCGCCGTCTCGATGACGGCAACGTCTATCACGTCGGCGATACGGTCTGCGAAATCCTTCTCAAGAACGCGAACGACGGAACGAGTGCATACGAATTGCTCGCAGGGCTTTTCCGCGTGTGCTGCCTGAATTCGCTCGTTGCGCAAACGGGAACGATCGACGCGATCAAGGTCCGACACTCCGGTGATGTTCAAGGCAAGGTGATCGAAGGCACCTATCGTGTGCTTGGGGAGGCGGAACGCACGCTCGCGGCGCCGCAGGACTGGTCGGGCTTGAAAATGGGGCGCGAAGCAAGGGAAGTCTTGGCTGAGGCTGCGCACGTCGTCCGGTTTGGTGACGCCGAAGGCTTGGCAACGAGCCCGATAAAGCCAGAACAATTGCTGGCGCCTCGCCGCGTCGAGGATCGGGCAGAAGATCTTTGGACTGTGTGGAATGTCGTTCAGGAGAATAGCATCAAGGGCGGATTGCGCGGCTTAAAGCGTGACGAATTCGGCAGAGCGCGTCGATCGACGTCTCGACCGATCAACGGCATCGATCAGGACATCAAGCTCAACAAAGCTCTTTGGCTTATTGGCGAAAGGATGGCCGCATTGCTCCGCCGCTGATTTTCTCGCGGCCGATTGATCTCGCGGCCGATTGATCGCCTTGCGTCCGGTAATCCAACTGGACGCGAGGCCATCCTGTGTCTTGAGGGGCGCCCCAAAGCCCCGCCCCTCAAACTCCCCTGCCCACCCCTGATCGTCCTGGAGGCGGCCTGTGGCGAACGAAAACGTTCGACCGGCTGGCCGGACCGCAAGTGCAGAAGCTTCCGATTGGAGGGAGGCTTACGGCATCCATCAGGTAACGGAAGGACGCACACTAGGAAGCTGACTGACGACTTCGGTGGCGGCCGACGGACCCTCTGCCGGCATGGCTACTCGTGGTTCGTCAGATATGCTGAGATCCATACTTCCCCAGATCGACGTCTTTTGCGCCTTATTCTGCGGTTTTCTGGACTGTTTGATTTCGACGATGAACGGTCTTGTGTGCTGACGCATATCTCCTCCAGGCCACGAATCGCTGTCAAGACGATCTGGCGCGGCAATGCAGTCGCAACTGTGCCTTGATCGAGGATGGAGACAATCATGGTGAAAGTCGGCGCCGACGACATTCGCCGGTAGTGGAGAGCTGCCGAAGGTTCCGGACCAGTGATTGGGTTCGCTGCCAACGAGATGTTTCCTCCGTGCTTCGGCGCTCCCAGCGCGGGCTCGATGAGGCGTGTCTGACCGGAAAACGGCTGAAGCCTCTCTCGTTTGCCCGCAACGGCAGGCGCACTTTTCTTGCCCCTGGCAACTCAGCCGCCATTCCCACCAGCCAACAAAAGTGCTCCTTGCCGTCCTCCATTTCATTGCGGCCCAATGGGTGCGGTCCGATCGTCCCCGGTCCTTTCGACAGCCATCGAGGCCGCGAAGGGCGCGGCCCGAAACACCAGAAAGGAACTTCGACATGGCAACCATCGGCACTTTCACCTCGACCGAAAACGGCTTCAACGGCTCGATCCGCACCCTGGCCCTTAACGTCAAGGCCCGCATCGCCCGGATCGAATCTCCCTCCGACAAGGGCCCACACTTCCGCATCTACGCCGGCAACGTCGAGTTCGGGGCGGCCTGGCAGAAGAGCTCCGAGCAGACCGGTCGCGACTACCTCTCGGTCAAGCTCGATGATCCAAGCTTTCCCGCTCCGATCTACGCGACGCTTGCGGAAGTCGAAGGTGAGGATGGCTACCAGCTGATCTGGTCGCGGCCCAACAGGGATTAAGCCGAACGGGCCCCGCCTTCGGGCGGGGCCTCATTCCATACAGCAATTACAGGATAGTTGTGATTGCTGGACTTGTCTTAGCTAGATGGTCAGTTGCTGCTGGTCGATACCCACGTGCTCGCTTGAGCCGCGCGATATCCAGGAACAGCTTCACCGCGTCGCTCTCGTCGGTGAAGTGATGGGCCATGCGCTGCCCCGCCGAGCCGATACGACCCCACCGCCTCGTGAGACATGTTTGACCGAACAGGTCCAGCGAAATGTCCATGGCGTAATACCTGGCCATGTTCTGCGCCGGATCCTTGCGTTCGGCATATAGGTGGTAGGGCTGAGTGAGCATGGGATGAGAATCGCCGATGCTCAGAATCTCGTCCAACGAGAGTTTTGAATCGATCCCGGCTGATCGATTCATGTTCGTGATGGGTCGCCTGGAAGTTCAGGTGGGCTCCGACGTTGCATGAAACCCGTTCCCTCTGACGCAGCCTCGCATGTCGTTGCGTCTGAACCATATGGCGCGACCGCATCTAAGTGGCGCGTTTCCCGCGGTAAACACGATCTGTTCGTCAGCGCGCATGCGCAGCACTTCGTCCGGTTGGATGAGAGGCCGGGCAGCAAGTTGCTTTGAGCGGGTGCGTGACGACCCACGTGATTGGAAGCTGCGGCTGATCTGATCGACTTCGACGGTCGTCGTGCCGCAGCGCCTTGAAACATATTCGGCCGTCTCGGGATCGTTGATGGCGGCAAAGGAGACCCAGCTTGCGCTCTCGAACCATTTGCTGGTCGCGTCGCGGCCGCCGAAGGTCTCGCGCATCTGGCCGATCGACTGAAAGATCAACGTGAGCGATATCCCGTACTTGCGGCCGGTGTCTCGTGCCGTCTCAAGAATGCGTAGGTAGCCGAGGCGAGCAACTTCATCGAGGAGAAATAGAGCAAGGTCGTCGCCTGAGCGATGGCGATTGTAGATCGCGTTCACGAAGGATCCGATGATGACGCGAGCAAGGCCCGAATGCGTTTCCAGCGTCTTCAGATCGATGTTGATAAAGACATCAAGCGATCCGGCCAGGAGTTGCTCGGTCGAAAAACTCTTAGATGACACCAGACCCGCATAGTTCTCATAGGAGAGCCAATGGGTTTCCTTCACCGCGTTCGCGTAGACGCCCGAAAAGGTCTCCGGCGTCATGTTGACGAATGCAGCGACATTTTCCCTCACGAAGTCCGAACCCGAGCTCGCGTGAATGGCCTGCAGGCGTTCGCGCAGCTTCGGCTCAGGCTCGGCGAGATTTCGGCGAACTTGCCTAAGCGTCTGGTCTTCCTTGCGCGTATGACCGGAGAGGCAGACATCGGCAATGAGTGCGGTCAGCAGTTGCAGTCCGGACGCCCTGAAGAAATCGTCACGCACCCCGACCGCGCGACCGCTGTCGCTCATGATCCAGGAGGCAACCGCGGCAATGTCCTCCTCTTTGCTTCGGCCGTAGCGGCCGATCCAGTCCAGGGCATTGAAGCCTGCGTCGGGTTTCCTCGGATCGAGAATTCGAACGTCCCGGCCAGCGGCTTTTCGATGGTCGATCACCATCGGGGCCACTTCGTTGGAGGGGTCGAGTACGACGAGCGTACTTCCCCACTTGAGCGCCGTCGGTACCGTTACCGAAGTGGTCTTGAACCCGCCTGACCCCGCAAAGACGATCCCATGCGACGAGCCGAAAGAGCCGTCGAAGCATAGCAGCGGCGATCGGCCGGCAGCGCCCCAGGTCTCGCGCTTGTCTGCGCGAAACGGAATGGCTGCGACGCTGTCTTCATCGACACGGTAGTCCTCTCCGATCACGATGCCCGCCACCTCCGGAAAGAGCCTTTTCGCGCTGGAGAGCTTCATCCATTCGGCCTCGCCGTAGATGGCGCGCTTGCCGCGAACGCGCTTCGGCGTGGGTTTGGGGAAGGCGGCATTTCCGATCATTGCGACCCGCAATGCGAAGGCCGATGATAGAAGCGATGCTAAGGCCCCGACGAGCGCTGCCGGTTCGGGGTCCAGCGTGTGGAACTGCCAGGACTGAGCCCGGCTCGTGTCTGTAAAGCCATCCATGAGGACGACAGCCGCAGCGGTCATCCCTCCCCCGAGCACGCCCCATCCTGCAAAGCGGATGTTTGCGGATCCGGCTGCCGCCAACAGATAAATGACGCCGACGAGCGCCGCTGAAACAGAGGGGATCGCGATGCCCGCCTGGATCAACGCCAGCCGTCCGGCCTCCCGTCCTGCGAAAGACGACAGCCAGTCGCCGGCGCCCTGCGTTGCGACAAGAGCAAGGATCATCAAGGCAAGTGGCGAGGCCGCAAGCGCGATCCTACTCACGCCCATTTCGAAAGGCCTCCGTACCGATTTTCGTCAGCCGACTACGCTCGCCATCATCGAACTTCAGGCGCTCGCCAATATCGATCAAGGCGCCAAGGAGGAGCGCGCGCGTCTCGTAGCGCAAGCCCGCTTTGACAAAGAGACCGCCGAGTTCGATCTTCTCCCGGGTGTCCTTCCGCCGGGCGGCGATTGTGGTTGCGCGTGCCATCCTCTCAAACCCCTTCAGCGCCGCCCTGAGCAGCGCCAGGCGTGAGCGACGGGGCCTTGCTCCCTTGGACGGCCGCTCTGCCCCCTTCCCGAAACCGTGCCACGAGCGTTTCGAAGGCGGATTGCAGTTCGAGTTCATCGACCTCGATCTCCCCGAGACCGGCCTTCAGTGCGATACGGCCGATCCGTTCGGCTTCGCGGGTTTCGGCCTGCCTCAATTGTTCCTGAAGCTTGGCGATTTCTTCGCGGATCCTCGAAGAAGGCTTTTTCATTCCGATCGTCCTTTCGTGCGTTGTTGGAACGGCACGAAATTCGAGCAGATGGGCCTGTCCATCCAGGGACAAAAGTGTCCGTTGGCTTGGCCAACGCCTTTGACGATCATCCCGGCCGTTCCGAAGGAGCGGCATCAAAGGGCGCAATTATACGTCGCTGGCGCGACGTCTCGGTTTGCTTGCCCGGCGTCACCGCCCCTTCCAGGAACGTGTTGATCTCGTTTTCATCCGGGAGTGATATCGCCGTGGCCGTCCCGCATTTTTCCGTCAGCATCGTTGCCCGTGGCGCGGGTCGCAGTGCCGTCATGTCGGCTGCCTATCGCCACTGCGCGAAGATGGACTTCGAACGCGAAGCGCGTGTGGTCGATTATCGCGCCAAGCAGGGGCTGCTCCATGAAGAGTTCCTAGTGCCAGCAGATGCGCCGGCCTGGCTTTCCTCAATGATTGCCGATCGGTCCGTGTCCGGCGCGTCGGAAGCTTTCTGGAACAGGGTCGAAGAGTTTGAAAAACGCTCCGATGCCCAGCTTGCCAAGGATGTCACGATCGCCTTGCCGATCGAACTCACGCCCCAGCAGAACATCGCGCTTGTGCGCGAGTTCGTGGAGAGACACATCCTTTCAAAAGGCATGGTCGCCGATTGGGTTTATCATGACGCGCCCGGCAATCCGCATGTTCATCTGATGACGACGCTTCGTCCTCTCACGGCCGAAGGGTTCGGAGCGAAGAAGGTGCCATTGCTTGCACCCGACGGCCGGCCGTTGCGCAACGACATGGGCAAGATCGTTTACGAACTCTGGGCGGGCGGTCTCGACGATTTCAATGCTGTTCGAGACGGATGGTTCGCATGCCAGAACAGGCATCTGGCACTCGCCGGCCTCGACATTCGCGTCGATGGACATTCCTACGAGAGCCAGGGGATCTCGGTTGTGCCGACGATCCATCTGGGCGTTGGCGCCAAGGCGATTGAGCGAAAGTCTTCCGCATCGCAAGAGCCCGCTTCTCTGGAACGTCTTGAACTTCAGGAGGCTCTTCGTCAGGAAAACGCGCGCCGCATCGAGCATCGTCCTGACATCGTGCTGGAGATGATAACGCGCGAAAAAAGCGTCTTCGACGAACGGGACGTCGCGAAGATCCTTCATCGCTATATCGACGATGCGGATCTCTTCGGCTCGTTGATGTTGCGCGTGCTTCGAGACCCGAGCGCATTGCGCCTGACTGTAGAAGGTACCGACTTTGGAACGGGGATCTACACCCCTGCACGGTACACGACGCGGGAACTCATCCGGCTCGAAGCGGAGATGGTGAACCGCGCGCTCTCACTCGCGAGGCGAATGTCACACGGCATCCCCAGCGCTTTGTTGGAGACCATCTTTTCCCGAAATCGAGGTCTTTCGGATGAGCAACAGGCGGCTATTGAACATGTGACGTCAGGTGCCGCCCTTACCGCCGTCGTTGGTCGTGCAGGCGCTGGCAAGACAACGATGATGAAAGCCGCGCGGCAAGCCTGGCAGGTTGCGGGGTATCGCGTTCTCGGTGGCGCTCTCGCCGGCAAGGCGGCCGAGGGATTGGAGAAGGAGGCGGGGATCACCTCGCGCACGCTCTCGTCGTGGGAGCGTCGCTGGACGCAAGGCAATGACCATCTCGACGAAAAGACGGTGTTTGTCCTCGACGAGGCCGGCATGGTCTCGTCGAGGCAGATGGCATTCTTCGTCGAAGCCGTTGTAAGGGCCGGTGCGAAACTCGTTCTCGTCGGCGATCCCGAACAGCTTCAGCCGATCGAGGCGGGTGCGGCGTTCCGTGCGATCGTCGACCGCGCCGGCTATGCTGAACTTGAGACCATTTATCGCCAGCGTGCGCCCTGGATGCGTAGCGCTTCGCTTGATCTGGCGCGCGGCAAGATTGGCGAAGCGATCGACGCCTACGGCGCCAATGGCAGGATAGTGAGTGCGGAGCTCAAATCCGAGGCCGTCGAACGCCTCATCACCGATTGGGACCGGGAGTATGAGCCGACAAAGACGAGCTTGATCCTCACGCATCTGCGGAGGGATGTGCGCCTGCTCAATCGGCTAGCGCGCGGCAAGCTCGTCGAGCGTGGGGTTGTTGGTGAAGGGGATACGTTCCGCACAGCAGACGGAAACCGCAACTTTTCCGCCGGCGACCAGATCGTGTTCCTGAAGAACGATGCCATCCTGGGCGTCAAGAACGGCATGCTTGGGCGCGTGATGGAAGCGGGTCCCGGGCGCTTCATCGCAAGTGTCGGCGAAGGGGCAGATCAACGCGAGGTGACCGTTGAGCAACGCTTCTACAATAATGTCGACCACGGCTATGCGACGACCATCCATAAGTCGCAAGGTGCGACCGTCGATCAGGTGAAAGTGCTCGCGTCGCTGTCATTGGACCGCCATCTCACCTATGTCGCGATGACCCGCCACCGCGACGAACTTGTCGTCTATTACGGTCGCCGCTCCTTCGCTAAGTCGGGCGGCTTGATACCGATCCTGTCGCGTCGAAACGCCAAGGAAACGACGCTCGATTACGAGGCGCGACCGCTCTATCGCCAGGCGCTGCGATTTGCCGAAGCACGCGGACTACTCCTCATGAGCGTTGCCCGCACGGTTGTGCGCGACCGACTTCACTGGATCATCAGGCAGAAGCAAAACCTCGCAACGCTGGGCGCGCGATTGGCCGATCTGGCGTCTTCAATCGGGCTTGCACGCGGCAAGCTTGAGCACGCGGCCCCAGCAATCGGAGCTGTAAGACCCATGGTTTCCGCGATAACGGTTTTTGCCAGGTCTGTTGAGCAAGCTGTCGCTGACAGGCTCGGGGCCGATCTCAACCTGAACGGAATTTGGCAGGACATCTCGATGCGCTTCCAGCTCGTTTACGCCCAGCCGGAGGTCGCGTTTGCCGCAGTCAAGATCGATGCGATGCTGAACGATGCGTCGCTCGCCGCAACCGTCCTTCAAAAGCTTGCCGCCGAGCCACAGCATTTCGGCGCGCTCGGTGGCAGAACCGGGATGTTTGCGAGCCGGTCCGACAAGCATGATCGGGAAACGGCACTTCTCAATGTGCCGGCGCTCGCCCGAAATCTCGCGGATTACATGCGCGCACGCGCCGAAGTCGAACGGAGGTACTTGGCTGAAGAGAATGCTCTTCGTTCGAGGTTGGCGGTCGAGATCCCCACGCTTTCACCTGACGCCATACAAGCGCTCAAACAATTGCGCGAAGGGCTCGGGCGAGATGATCAGGCACGCCTTGAACCGTCACACTTCCACCCGTCAGTCAGAATGGAGCTCGAGCGATTTTCAGCGGCGGTCAGCCAAAGGTTCGGCGAGCGCATCTTCCTGCAGATTGCGGCGAAAGCCCCGGATGGCGAGGTCTTTACGGCCGTCACGGCGGGAATGACCCCTCAACAGAAGAAAGACGTGCGCCTGGCCTGGGACGCGATGCGGACGATCCAGCTGCTTTCCGCGCGCGATCGTGTCTCGACCGGCCTCAAGCTGACCGAAACGCAGCGTCAATCACAAGGCAAGGAACTCCGGCTCAAATGAAAAACGGACCCGCTCGTTCCAGAACAACGCGCCGATGGCGTCAACGGCTGCTCCTTCTGGTGTTGGTCGGATTGCTGCCATCGTTCGCGATTGTCTCTTGCGGATTGGCTTACGGCTATCGCCTCAACTGGACGCCGAGCCAATCGCTCGGTCTTTGGCGGATCCGTCCGGTGGCAGGCGCGGTCGCCACTGGTGATCTTGTCTTTGTCTGCCCGCCGGACACGCCCCGGTTTCGCGAGGCGCACATGCGCGGCTATTTGCGGGCCGGTCTTTGCCCCGGCGGATACGGCCCGCTCATAAAGACGGTGATCGCACTTGAAGGACAACGTGTCGGGGTCGGCCACAAACTTGAGATCGACGGACGCGTGATTGCTCACGCCGACGTTCGGAAAAGCGATGGTCGTGGTCGACCGCTTCCGTCTTTCAAGGGCGGGGTCGTTCCGATCGGCCACGTGTTCCTGCACTCCGATTTTCCAGCCTCCTGGGACTCCCGTTACTTCGGTCCGATTCCCGCAGAAGGAATTCTCGGCTTGGCCGATGCGGTGCTGACCTATGCGCCGTGATCTCGTGCTGACGGCCGTGCTGGCGGTCGCGGCCGTCCTTGCCGGATGGATCGGCTGGAGCGGAAATCTGATGCTGTTGCCGGCATCTTGCGCGTTTGCGCTGATTTGGTCGAAGGCGCCTAACCGGACGGCGGTTCTGGTCGTCTCGGCCGCATACTTTCTGACGGCTTCTCGCGGGTTGCCGCTCGGCGTTCAGCAGTTCTATTCCACCGACGTCTGGCCGGGTCTCATCTTCTGGCTCGCCGCCTCAGCGAGCTTCGTCCTGGTCCATCTCTTGGTCTGGAGCAAGCGCTCAGCCTGGAGACCGTTCGGCTTTCTTGTTGCGATGTTTCTCATGGCGGTTCCACCCCTAGGGATAACCGGATGGGCACATCCGCTCACCGCCTCGGGCGTTCTGTTTCCCGGCTGGCGATGGTGGGGATTGGTTGCCATGACAGCCGGCCTCATGGGCCTCGCAACCCGCATGGGACCGGCTGTCGCCGTTGCCTTGACAGGCTTTTGGCTCTGGTCCGCCGCTTCTTGGACCGACCCAAAGCTACCTGCGGCATGGCGCGGCGTCGATCTCCAAATGGGGTCTTCGCTTGGTCGAGACGCAACTCTAAAGAGGCAGCGTGACTTGATCGCAACGGTCCATGAGATCGCGAGCCAAGGCGCAGGTTTCATCGTCTTGCCCGAGAGTGCCCTGGGGTTCTGGACGCCGACGCTTGGCTCGTACTGGAAGGAGAACTTGCATGGGCGCGGGGTCACGGTCATTGCCGGCGCCGCGGTGCTCGATCCCAGCGGATACGACAACGTGCTCCTCATGATCGATGGCGACGGCAGTGACATTCTTTATCGGGAACGGATGCCAGTTCCGGTTTCGATGTGGCGTCCGTGGGGTCCTTTTTTCGGTGAACGCGGCGGGGCGCGTGCGCACTTCTTTGCCAACCCGGTGGTCGACGTGGGCAAGCGCCGAATTGCACCCCTGATCTGCTACGAGCAATTGTTGGTTTGGCCGGTTCTACAGTCGATGCTCGCAGGTGCGGACGTCATCGTTGCCGTTGGGAACGGCTGGTGGACCACCGGCAGTTCGATCGTCGATATCCAACGCGCCAACGTGGCAGCTTGGGCCAGTCTCTTTGGCATCCCGCTCGTGATTTCTTTCAACACATGATCGGGAGGCTCTCGTGCTTGAGGCGGCGCTTATCGAGAAATGCGCAGATCCGTCCCTGGACTTAAACGTGGTCGAGGAGTTCGTCCGCGCTGTTGGGAACGGCGATCCACTGGCTGTGACGGTCAAGGTCGGCCGAAAGAAGATCCTGGTGGAAAAGGCTGAGACCCCAGAACAAGCGCTCGCAATCGCCCGCCGCTATGTCGGTCAGGCGACCGTGCGGGTTGGAATGACGTCGTACCCCGCGCACATTGGGATAGAGAGTGGCACGGTATTGAGCCCTACCCTCTTCGATGCCTGCGAGAACCTTCGCATGGGGACGGCAATGTTTGCAAAAGTCATGCGGATCGTCGCCGCCTGGTATGGCCGAAACGCCAGCAGCGAAGCGCTACCCTATGTCCTGTCCGACAGCCTCCATGCCTGGGTCTCGGGTGAGTTCGAGGGTAAAGACGTATTCCGGGCGGAGGACCCGGGCGGGCTGGCAGCCGAACAACCCGCTGTTCGGCCGAAGGACAGGCGCAACAGCGCTGAACCCTTTTTGCCATCCGTCGACGAAGCCCAACCGGGCGACATCACGTCGGCCGATATGCGGATCGATCTATCGGGGATCGGGTCGAATGCGCCCATTGTTCCTGTCCGATAGACACGGATCCACTTCGCGAGGCATGATTTGAGCCCGCTGCGGGTCGAAGTCGATTGACGAAAGGCCGGGCATGGCGAGCGCTTCGACGAGGCTCCGGTGCCTGCCGCTCAAGCGTTCGAACTCATCGTAGGAAATGAGGACGTGCGATGGCTTGCCGCGGTTCGTGATGATGACAGGGCCGTTGTTCGCGGCCTTCTTGGCGCTTCTCACGTCGCGATTAAACTCTCGGCTGGAAAGAGTCGTTACGCCCATCTCGCACCTCCCCGTAGATAGTTAGCTTCATATGGCCGGCGAGGACTGTATCTCTACGGGTCGCCCGGCGCGAGATAGTCCCGCTCTCAGCCGAATTGATAGCCCTAGGACATTAATCCTAGGGATCGCCGATTAGACCCACGGACTCCCGGGCGCCACCATTCGTTCTGGTTACAACGAATGGGAGAGACACCGTGGGAGCGAAATGCTTGCTTGCGTCTTTGTGCCTGGCATTTTCGGGCTTTGGCAGCGGAACGGCGGGGGCCGAAACGCTTATCATCAACAGCTATGGAGGACCTTACGAGGACATCATCCGAGAGCGGATCATCGGACCGTTCGAGAAGCGCTTTGGTATCGACGTCGTCTACGATGCCGTGGGATCCGCCCAGCAGGACTATGCCAAGATCAAGGCCACCCAAGGTCGGCCGGGGTTCGATCTGGTCGTCATGACGGCATCGCAGTCGCTGCAAGGATGCAAAGATGGCCTGCTCGAGCAACTGACGCCATCGTCGATCCCGAACCTCAACGCCCTTCAAGGCGAACTTGCAGCGGTCGCCGGCGCCTGCGGCGCTGTGCACGAGGTCCAGTACCTTTCTCTCCTCTACCGGACCGACAAGCTGGCCTCTCAGCCCAGCTCCTGGTCCGCTTTGCTCGAGCCTGAGCTCAACAAGAGGGTCATTCTTCCCACCTTCCAGAACATCATGGCCGTCTATCTGCTTGAGATGATGTCGGTCACGAATGGCGGGGACCTGATCGACAACGTCGACCCGGGCTTCGATGCCATGGCCAAGATATCGGCGCAGTCGGTGGGTTTCGAGCAATCCTCCGCAATTCTTGAAAGCTATCTGCGCGAGGGCTCCGTCTGGGCGATGCCCTTCTGGAACGGGCGTGCGCAGCTGATGGTCGATGAAGGCCTGCCGGTCGACTATATCAGCCCGAAGGAAGGGACCATTCCGCTTGTCGCAACCCTCAACATTCCAGTCGGTGCCGCAAACAAGGATGCCGCCCGGAAGTTCATCGATTTCTTCCTCGAGAAATCGAGCCAGGAGGCGTGGGTGGCGGGTTACCGTGTCGGAAGCGCGCGCGGCGACATCACCGTACCTGATGAGCTGAAGGACCGGCAGCTCACAGCTGGACCGGACGGCGATCGTCTGCACCTGCCCGATCTCCTCCGACTTCAGGAAAAGCTGCCGGAATGGGCGGAGCGCTGGGAACGTGACGTCGTTCCGAACGCCCGCTGAGGAGAGCACTGATGAACAGCCTTGCTCTCGACTTGCACCCGCCGGCGCGACGCCGGCGTACCCTCGCCTGGTTTCCGCTTGCCGCTCTCTCGCCGTCGCTTATGGTGCTCTCGGCCTTCTTTGCACTGCCGATGGGGATGATGATCGGAATGAGTTTTACTCAGACCGAAACGTTCTCACCGACCCTTGAGCACTATCAGCGCTTCTTCACCGACGGCCTTTCGATCGCCGGGTTCTGTCGCACTGCCTTGATGTCCTTGCTGGTTGCGGTCAGCGTAACCGTCCTCGGCTATCCGGTCGCCTATTTCCTGGCGCGGGCAACCACGCGCTGGCGTGCGGTGGTGTTCGCGCTTGCGCTTGCGCCAGAACTCGCCGGCGTTGTTCTTCGAACCTATGGCTGGCTGATCATTCTGGAAGATAGGGGGTTCATCAACGATCTGCTCCTCCATCTCGGCGTCATCAGTTCGCCCCTCCCCTTGTCGAAGAACCTCTTTGCCGTCGTCGTCGGCCTGACGCATGTCGTGCTCCCATTCGGCATCCTTTCCCTGATGACGAGCATTCAGGGCATCGATCCGAATCTGGAGCGGGCGGCACAGATGCTCGGTGCCTCGAGGCTGGCGGTGATCCGCACGATCGTCCTGCCCCTCTCCGTGCCCGGGATCGTCAGCTCGATGTTGATCGCCTTCACAATGGCCGCGAGCGCCTATGCCACCCCGGCACTTCTGGGCGGCGCCGGCTTCAAGGTGCTGGCGACGATGATCTACGAGCAAGTGCTTTTCTACATCGATTGGCCGTTCGCATCCGTCATGGCGATGGCACTGCTCCTCATGATGCTGGGGATCTCGTTCGTCGGCGTCCGCTACGAAAGCCGCCGCAGATCGCGCGCCTCTGTTTCATCGGGAGGTGAAAGATGAACAGGCTTATCTCGATACTCTACTGGATTTCGCTCGGCACGGTCCTCTGCTTCATCACCCTGCCGCTCATCGTCGTCGTCGCAGCCTCCTTGAGCCCGACATCGGCTGTCACGCTTCAGCCCTGGGAGTGGACGGGGCGCTGGTATGCGGATCTCTGGTCCAGCCGCTGGCTCGACCCGTTCCTGGCGAGCGTAAAAATCGCGACGGTCGTCGCAGCGATCAGCGGGGTGCTTGGATTGTTTGCGGCGTATGCGGTCGTCTATGAGCGTATTCCGGGCAGCGACGCCCTGATGTCGTGCCTTCTATCACCGCTTTCGGTGCCGCAGATCGTCAAGGGCGTCGCCATCGTGCTCTTCCTCTCGATGATCGGGCTCCAGGGGTTCCTCGGCACGCCGGCGCTGATTGCTGCGCACGTGGTGCTCGCCCTCCCCTTCGTGACCCGCATGGTGGCGACCTCGCTTGCGAATTTCGACGCCAACCTCGATCGAGCAGCTCAGATTCTTGGAGCCGGCAAGCTTCAACGCATCCGGCTGGTGGTGCTGCCGATGATCAAGCCCGGGGTTCTTTCGGGCGTGACCTTCGCCTTCATCATCTCGTTCAACAACATCCCGCTTTCGGTTTTCCTCGTCCGGCCCGGCGACAGCACCTTGCCGATCACCGTGATCAACTACCTCGAATACAGCCTCGATCCGGTGCTCGCGGCAGTCAACGTCGCCTCGATGGCCTTCATCCTCACGGTCATCTTCCTCTTCGAAAAGATCGGCGGTTTTTCCGCCCAACTCCATGGTGGCAGCAAATGAACGCACTCGACATCGAACTCGTCTCGGTCAGCAAATCCTACGCCAGCATGGCGGTCGTCAAGGATATCGACCTCGCAATTCCTCAAGGCGAGTTCGTCAGCATCCTCGGCCCATCCGGCTGCGGCAAGACGACCACGCTCAACATGATCGCCGGCTTCACCGCCCCTTCCCACGGCGACATTCGTATCAAGGGACGAAGTCAGGTGCGAGTGCCGCCGGAACGCCGCAACATCGGCCTGGTGTTCCAGAACTATGCGCTCTTTCCACACATGACGGTAACGGAGAACGTGGCCTTCGGCCTCAAGATGAAGGGCGTTCGCCGGGACGAAGCCGAAACGACCGTCAAAAGCGCGCTCCGCAGCGTTCACCTCGAAGGAATGGGAGAGCGTTACCCGCGGGAACTATCCGGTGGCCAACAGCAGCGGGTAGCACTTGCCCGGGCGATCGCGCCGAGGCCATCGGTCCTGCTGCTCGATGAGCCGCTTTCCAATCTCGACCTGAAGCTCCGAGAGGCGATGCGGATCGAACTGAAGGAAATCCAGCAGCAACTCGGAATGACCTTCGTCTACGTCA
The DNA here is from genome assembly GCF_002007205.1 of Ensifer adhaerens. Classification (GTDB taxonomy): domain Bacteria; phylum Pseudomonadota; class Alphaproteobacteria; order Rhizobiales; family Rhizobiaceae; genus Ensifer; species Ensifer adhaerens_D. The sequence goes on along the minus strand of NZ_LAZS01000012.1, from coordinate 790,284 downwards.
CTCACGATCAGGAGGAGGCCATGGCGATGTCCGATCGGGTGGTGGTCATGTGGCAAGGGGCGATTGCGCAAGAGGGGCAGCCCGCCGCCCTCTACCGCGAGCCGAACTCGCGCTTCGTGGCAGATTTCATCGGCAAGTCGAACATCCTTTCGGTGACATCTGCGGCAACGAAAGCGGCCCATCTCGAACTGGCGGTTGGAGATGACTTAATCCTGAAGGCGCACAAGGCCGAACTCGCTGGCGAGATCCGGTACTGCTCGATCCGTCCGGAAAGCATCGCGGTCCTGCCGCCTGCCGCCGGCGGCAGCGGGTGCGCCAACCTTCTCGATGCCACCGTGCGACGGGTCGTCAACCTCGGTGCCGCCTTCGAGATCGATGCCGATCTCGGTTCTGACGTGCGTCTCCATGTGCTTCTTCGAGCGACCCGCGCGAGTGTCCCGCCGAAAGTGGGTGACGCCATTCGTCTCGGCATCGACGACGCCGACATCCAGCCGCTGTGCGCTTGAGGCGGACCGATAGGGTGGAACGATCAATCCGAAGGCATCGCTATTGGAACCACCCGATGCCTCCCGCCTACCATGACCTTGACCTCAAGAGGTCACTTCAAAGGAGATGAAAATGCTTGATAAACAGAGGCTTCGTGCCGTTCAGCATGAATCGAATGTCTGCGCCGACATCGAAGGTTTCGACTTCGACAACTACACCCAGCAGGATATCGACGAGGTCCGCCGCTATTGGCTCCAGTACGGTGTGCTGCGCTTCAAGAAGACGTCCATGACCGACGCCCAGCAGGTTGCCTTCTCCAGGCATTTCGGGGAGTTCGTCATTCATCCGAAGCAGCTCCAGGAGGGCGGGCATCCGACCCACAAGGAAATTCTGGTCATCAGCAATGTCATGACCGACGGCAAGCCGAGCGGCGCCATGGGCAACAGCGAGGCCACATGGCACACGGACACCTGGTTTTACGAGCGGCCGCCGGCCGGCGCCATCCTGCGGGCGGTCGCCGTGCCGCCGAGCGGCGGCGACACCTACTTCCTCTCGTCGTACCACGCCTATGAGACCTTGCCCGAAGCCTTGAAGAAGGCCGTCGACGGCCGGCAGATCTTCTTCCAGAACGTCTACGACAAGACCGGCAAGCTTCGCCTGGGCAAATCTGCTCCGAAGACCCGCGATTTCCGCGAATGGAGCGGCATGGTTCATCCGCTCGTTCGTCTGCATGGCGAGACCGGGCGCAAGGCGCTTTATCTCGGGGGCACGGCCGAAGGCGCCTGGATCGTCGGCATGCCGCTCGACGAAAGCGAGTCCCTTCTCGCCGAACTTTGGGAGCACACCACCTCGACCAGCGAGGTCTTCGTCCAGCAATGGGATGTCGGCGACATCATGATGTGGGACAACCGTTGCACCATGCACCGCCGCGACGGCTTCGATCCGAACTCCATCCGGATCATGCATCGCACCACCACATCAGGCGAGCGCCCGGTCTGACCGAAAACGACAGGAGGTCAGACTATGCAGCCCTACCGGATCAATGACAGGCACCCTCCTCTTTCCGAGGAACTCATCGCATTGATGGGAAAGACCGAAACGGCCACGATCGGCCATGTCGAACATGTCGGTTTCGTCAGCCACGGGGTGCTGCCGGTGTTTCCGGCAAAGGCGGCCGGTTCGGCCGTGACAGTCGCGGCAGCCGGCCGGGATGGCACCGTGATCTATAGGGCTGTCGACCTCCTGATGCCCGGTGACTTTCTCGTCATCGCGCGGGTTGATGGTGACGATATCGCCTGTGTCGGAGGTGGGGTCGCAACCGCGGTGAAGGCAAGGGGTGCCGTCGGCATCGTCATCGACGGCCCCTGCACGGACGCCGAGGAGATTGCCGCAACGGGTCTGCCTGTCTGGTGCCGAGGCGTCTCCTCAAAGACCACCAACCGGCGGGTCTCCATCGGCGGTTCGATCAACGAACCCATTGCTTGCGGCGGAGCAGCAGTGCTGCCCGGCTATGCGGTTCTTGCCGACCGGGAAGGCGTATTCGTTGCCCCGCGCGACCAAATGCTCACGCTGGCGCACGCTGCGATCGCGCGGCAGCAGAATTCGATCGCCATACGCCGGCACCTTGCGGCCGGCCGTTCCATCTTCGATTTCCAACCGGAAACCACATCATGAAAATTGCGCTCGTCCAGATGAACTCTCAGCCGGATCGTGCCGCCAATCTGCGGCGGGCCGAAGCGCTCATGCGCCAAGCGGTTGCCGGCAGACCGGACCTCATTGTCTTGCCCGAGCATTTCGATTGGACCGGTGGCACGCCGGCCGAGAAGCGATCGGCGGCCGATCATGTGCCAGGAGGCGCGGCCTACAATCTGGTCCAGAGCTTCGCTGCCCGAAATCGGGTCGCGATCCATGCCGGGAGTCTCCTCGAAACGACCGGCACATCCGAGCGCATTTTCAACACCAGCGTCGTGTTCGATGCGCAAGGCTTGGAGATCGGCGCTTACAGAAAGATCCACCTCTTCGATATCGTTGCGCCCGACGGCAAGGTCTACAGCGAGTCCGAGACCGTCCGACCGGGAAACAGCCTGTTGGTCTATGAGATCGGTGGAATGAGGTTGGCCTGCTGCATCTGCTACGATCTGCGCTTCTCCCGGCTATTCGATCGTCTTGCAGAAGAGAATGTCGATGCGTTCATCCTGCCGGCAGCCTTCACGCAACAGACCGGAAAGGACCACTGGGAGGTCCTATGTCGAGCGCGCGCGATCGAGTTTCAGGCCTATGTCGTCGCCTGCGGCCAATGCGGTCACTATGAAACGCCCGCTGGCGAGCGGCGCTACATGCATGGACACTCGATGGTGTGTGATCCCTGGGGGAAGGTCGTGGCCGAGGCAGGCGAGGATGTCGGCGTGTTGGAGGCTGAGCTTGATTGGAATCGAGTTGAGGCCGTGCGCCGCTTGATCCCTATGGCGGCTCACAGGGTAGATGTGCAGAACCTGGGGTTCATTCACCGCAGAGAATCCTGAGAAAGCGTCACCGCTCGTCTTCGCGATCGGGCCTAACAAGCTCCATGTGGCTGACCCCAAGCGCTTGAGCGATCTTGTAAAGCGATTGGACCGTCGGATTGCGTCCGCCTCGTTCAAGACCGCTCACATACTGCTGGCTGATGTCCGCTGACGCGGCGATTTCTTCCTGCGTCAGCCCCTTTTCCCGACGCAGGCGCGCAAAATTCCGGCCAACCAACTTGCGCATATCCATGCGCCACTGATGGCAGGACCGAAACTTTGAGTTTATCAACTATAGTATGTAAATGAACGCTATGCGGAGGCGCGTAGCTGTTTGAGATCAGCAGGTTCACTTCGCTCGAGGGGTGTCTGAAAGCGAATGGGCAGGCGGCCGCAAAGGGTAGAAGAGGTCGACTTGAGGGTCGGGCGAGAGATCGCCAGGCTTCGACGGAAGGCCGGCATGCGACAGCTGGATCTCGCGGTACACCTCAACGTTTCTGTCCAGTTGGTGCGGAAGTACGAATGCGGTCGGATCAGGGTCGGTTCCAGCCGCCTCGCCGCCATAGCCTCCGTCCTTGACGTCCCGATCGCGGCACTTGTCGATCACGACGGATGGAAATACGAAAGTGTGGCAAGTCGGGAGTTGGCGGAGCTTTCTGCTTTTCTTGCGACGAATGAAGGGACCGCCCTGAACATGGCCTTTCAACGTATTAAGTCGGTTCAAGTGCGTCGTTCATTACTCGCTCTCGTCAGAGCGTATAGCCAATCGTTTTGAGGGCGCCGGCGCAAATCCTATTTTTTGAGATCGACAATGTATCATCGGATGATACGTTTGACTTGACCTTTCCGTGTATCGCGGTATGATACAAAGCAGCAGTGAGGCAATCGGTGATTCGGTCATACAAGGATGCCACGACCGGGATCGTTGCGAGTGGCAAAGCTCCCAAAGGGTTCCCGGCAGACATCCTGAAAGTCGCAATCCGCAAGCTTACGATGCTCGATGCTGCCCATGTGTTGGACGATCTTCGCTCTCCACCAGGTAACCGCCTTGAGGCGCTAAAAGGTGATCGCGCCGGACAACACTCGATCCGCATCAATGATCAATGGCGCATCTGTTTCGTCTGGAACGATGGTGGGGTCGATAATGTCGAAATCGTCGACTACCACTAGGAATGGCATGAAGGAAACCGAACGATGAGCAGTATACTCCCCCCGGTCCATCCCGGCGAAATCCTTCGCGAGGAGTACCTCATTCCTTACCACATGAGCGCTGGAGCGCTCGCCAAGAAGCTGAACGTTCCTCGCACCCGCATTGAACGCCTGGCCAATGGACAGACTGCGGTTACCACCGATACAGCCCTCCGCTTAGCCAAATTTTTCCGCACGAGTCCCGAATTCTGGATGAACCTGCAAGCCAGTTATGATCTCAAGATTGACGCTGCGGCATTGGAGAAGGATCTTATGGGAATTCCCGAGATCGATCTTGAATACGCGCTCGCCTCATAGGCGGGCGCCGACGTCACCGAAGGTGACGGTCTTACTTTGCGCCACGCACTCCGTGAACCACGCCGGCCCGCTAGCCTAGGTCCCATTGCCTCCGAGCCTTGCTCGTACCTTGGCCATGACATCACCTGCGGGTCCAACTCTTCTCCAAACTTTAGCCTCGCCAGCACGGCCTTCCCCGTATGCTCAGCTCACTCATCTGTGGGAGGCGAGCATGACTTTGCACAACCCGGTTCTCAGTGTCGTTTCAAGCGAAGAGCTTCGTCGTCTCGATGCGGTCCTCACAGTGTCTGAGACGCATGATGCGGTCGACGACGCGTGGCGTGACATCCGGAGCGGATCCGCGATCGGCGGAAAGGCGGTCCTTTCGCTGTGCGAAGATGATTTTTGGGCCATGCCGGAATTTGAGGCTGAACGTGAGTCTTTCGCCTCCGAGCGGCTCGGGTGGAAGCTCTCGTCGCTCTACAGCGTCAATCCCCGCTTTGGTGGCGTCAAGATCATCGGCGCCAACGCGTTCAATCGCCGGCGCGGCCTGCCTCGGTCGACCTCGACCTACCTTCTCCTCGACAAGATGACATTGAGGCCCCTTGCCATCTTCGACGGAACCGCGCTTTCGGCCGCGCGTACGGGAACCTACGCCTCGCTGGTGCTGGAAACTTTCGTCGAGACGCCGATGAAGATATCGGTCTTTCTCGTCGGCGCCGGGCCAGTCGCGAGAAGTGTCATCGACTGCCTTTCTTTCACGGGTTCAAAGCGTATAGAGCGGATCTTCATCCGAAGCCGTTTTCCAGAAAACGCAACCCGGCTGGCAGATGCGGCAGCGTCGTCCACGCCGATTGCGTTGGTTCCCGTTGAGGACAATGCGGCGCTTGCCGACTGTGCCCTCGTCATCACGGCAACGAATTCGCGTGACCCGGTCTTCGATGATCATGAGCTTGCGAGGGACGCCGCGACCCTTCATCTCGGTGGCGACGAGATCCCTGAGGCCTACTTGAAACGTGCTCTTCGCACGGGCGTTGTCATTTGCGACGACTTGAAGACCGTTTCGCGTCGAAACTCCCAAAGTGTTTCCCTCTATTTTTCACGCAGAGGCCTGAGCCTCGAGACGGCAGGTCCTTTGCTGGGAATAGGTGAATTGTCCGCGCCGGCGGGATGGCAAGATTCGCGTCCCGGACCAGTTTGCGTGACCTGCGTCGGGCTCCCCATGCTCGATCTCTATGTCGCCGAAGCGACCTGGGAGAAGCTCGTGAAGGCGCGCGGTTAGAAATCAGAGGTCTCAACTGAAACCGTAGTCGGAGGTCACTGTGCCCCTGATCACCGAAGTTCTTGCCGAACAGATTTTGGCGACCTCGCAAATTGCGCCGACCTGCGAAGAACGAAACGTGGCGCTGAAATGCGTGCTCGATCTCATGGGCGCCGCGATCGCTGGCCGTGACATGCCGGGGCCGACAGCCGCTAGAGCTTCTACCCGTTCACTCATGGGTGCCGGTTCAAGCTCTATCTGGGCGACGGGGCACACGGCCTCCCTGGCCGGCGCCCTGTTCGCAAACGCATCCGCAGCCTCTGCTCTCGACCTTGACGACGGACATCGGCTGGCCCGCGGGCATCCGGGCGCGGCAGTCATTCCGACGGTTCTGGCATTGCTACCGGAGACCAATGCCGGGGCAAGTGATCTTATCTCGGCGATTTCCGTTGGTTACGACATCGGCGTGCGTATCGCATCGGCACAGATGCCGAAAATGATCGCGACCCGCCAGACCGGGCGGTGGGCGTCGGTCGCCGCGGCGGCTGCAGGAGCGCGACTGTTGCGTCTCCGCGAGGATCATGTCACCCAGGCGCTGGCGATCGCAGCGGTGCTTGCGCCCAATCAGCAGGCAAACGGCAGTTCGGGTTACTCCCGTTTGACGGGCAACGACGTCAAGGAAGGGATTGGATGGAGCGCCGTCCTGGGTGTCATGGCCGTACACCTCGCGCTCGACGGGCATACTGGCCCCGCCGACGTTTTCGATCACCCTGACTACTACGATCGGCAAGCTATTCTGGCCGGCCTCAGCGAAAGGTCCCATCTGGTCGGTACCTATTTCAAGCCTTACGCCTGCTGCCGCTATATCCATGCCGCGCTAGACGCGTTCCTGCTACTTGCCAAAGGAAACGGCATTAGTGCTGAGGATATCACCGGTGTCGATGTGGAGACATTTGGCTGGGCAATGAAGCTCGGCAACAAGCGGCGGCCAGGCACGCTGGTCGACATGCAATACAGCCTGCCCTACTGCATCGCGATCGCCGCAGTCGAAGGGCTTGATGCATTGGCGCCTTTAGGGGGCGATCTCCTTGGGCGCGACGACCTTTCGGCGTTCTCCGACAAGGTGCGCCTCTCGATCAACGACGAGATAGATGCGCTCTTCCCGGGCGAGACACTTGCGCGGGTCACCGTATCGACGCCTTCAGGGGCACTGCGCTCTGAAATCCTGGGGCCGCTTGGCGACCCGAAGAGGCCGATGTCGTTCGAAGCAATCGAAGAGAAGTTCCTCCGCGTGACACGTCGTGTACTTTTGCCCGAGCGCCAGCGCGAGATCGTCGGTGGTGTTCTCGATCTGCCCGATGACCACGGCTCCGGGCTGCTTTTGGCCCTTCGTTAGCATGCCGGTCTTCAAACAATGCGGGCATCCTTAACGACGAGGCGGCCCTTCGCGATGACATGACGCACGCGTGCGAAGTTATGGGCGTCGCAAATGATGATGTCCGCCTGCTTGTTCCGCTCGATCAATCCACGGTCGCCGGCAAGTTCCGGAATAGCCTTGGCGACGTTACCCGCCGCAAGCGCCACGGCCCGCGGTGCCGGCATCTGTTTCTTCGCGATCATGCGTTGGATTGCCGAAAGGATCGTGTCCCAGTCACCGCCGGCATAGTCCGTCGATAAAGTGTCGATCAACCCTTCGGTCGCCAGATGATCAAGATTCTCGGGGCCATTGCGCCACCTGGTCGCGATGCAGTCGAGCGTCGACACGTCGATCGTCACTCCTCTGTCTTTCAGCAGCGTGGCCGTTGTCACCGCTTCTTCGGGCAGGAACATCGGATGGTTCGAATGCCCGGCGATCATCCGGGCCCGGGGATAGGTCTCCGCCAGTTGCACAATCGTTGCAGCGGTCGGTGCGGCATTATGGAAAATAGCAGCCATTCCGACGCGCTCGGATTGGGCGGCGATCTCTGCAAGCCCCCTCATCGCCAGGTGCACTGGCGGCATTACGGTCTCAACGACGATCCTGCGAAGTTGTTCGGCCGTCAGATGGCCATCAAGGGCATGACGGTCAAGAAGGCCTTCGAGCTCATCATCCGATGCGGCCGCTGCGCCATCCAGCCTGCGGCCCAGGACCGCTTCCTTGAACTGCCGGGCGATCTTGGGATGGATGGCAACACCTGTTACCTTTTCAATGGCAAGCGGCAGATATCGATAGTCCTGGGCGCCACCGCCGAGGGTCTGACCGCCGCCGGCTTCTCCAAGCGCCTTGGCGCCGCGTGCAAGCATGTCGTCGATCGTGGCTGCGAGGTGCTGTGCTGAAAGCCCTGCTCCGTCCGAGATACCGGCAGCCGCCAGGCTGCTCGGCGTGTGGGCCGTCGAAACATGGATGTCCAACGCGTGGGGGCCGAGAACTCCGGATCCGATTTCATCAGGGGTGGCGAGGCCGCAGACATTCAGGAGTGTGGTCGTACCGCTCAGCAGATGCCTGTTGCGCTGATAGGAGACGTCTTCCGTCGAAAGCGGCAATGAACCGGATGGCATCGAAGGGCCGACGATGCAGCCATGTGCGTGGGCGTTGACCATGCCCGGAAGGACAACGGACCCGCCGGCATCGATAATCCGGTCGCCCTCGTTCGATGCCTCCTGGTATGGGGTAACATCGACGATCATCGTTCCTCGGATTCGAACGCTCGCCTTTTCTAGAAAGGTGATCCCGTCTCCGGTGATCAAGCTGCCATTGACGATGAGCGTATCCATATCACGCCTCCAGTCGAAAATCGGGGAGTGGGTAAAAGTTCGTGGGGTGATCGAGGCCGGTAGCAAGCGGCGCCAAACCGTAGCCGACACCCCGCACGGTGCGGATCCAGTCGTATCCGGTGGTCGCGATGAGTGCCTTTCGAAGTCTCGCGACATGGACGTTGACCGTTCGAGGGTCGACAAAAATGCCGCTCGGCCAAACCCGTTCGATGAGTTCGCCCCGTGTGTGAACCTTGTCCGTTCCCCGGATCAATGTCTCAAGCAATCGAAACTCGAGAAGGCCAAGATGGAAAGGCTCTCCACGCCAGGAGGCGCGGTGGCTTTGGACGTCGATCTCAAGGCTGCCGAGGTGTAAAGCCGCATGGGTCTTGGTGTCGTTCGTCGAGGTTAGATGGTGCTTGAGTGCGTCCAGGTAGCGCTGCGGTTCGACCGGGCAGACGAACACCTCGTCAGCACCCGCACGGACCAGCGCCGGAAGTGCTACGGCCGCCTTAGCCCGCAACAGTGCGACGATAGCCGCCGATCTCGTCGAGTTATCCTGCTTCAATCCCTGGCAGAAGCCAGCGGCAGCGGCGTCCGGGGCGTCGAGCAGAATCGCCTCAACGGATCGTTCGCCTGTGATCGATGCAAAGTCGTCCAGCCCGAGCGCGAGGTCGGTCGAGTAGCCCGCCGCCGTGAGGATATGGCGATGCGTCAGGTTGAAGCCCGCGTCGCGAGAGCTGACGACGATCAACGGTCCGTTTTCGGCGGTAGGCATCGCTTGCCTCCCGGTCGCGGTGCTTGACGCAATGTCGAATGATTGCACGCAAGGGTTTTGCTCTCAATGGTCTGCGGCTCGAAGTTCTATTAAGAATTGTTGCGGGTGGCTCCGACGGGATTTTCCCGACGGGAAGACTGATCGTCAGGCCATATGAATGCATCACGTGGTCAATTGGAGGCTTGCCTCCGGCAGGTTCATCATCCGGCTATCTTGGAGGAGGAGCGCGATGCCGAACGCGGAACACGGAGCTATTGATAGGCAGAACGATGAACGCATGACGGAGCACCCCAAATGTCGAACGCCAGGAGAACGGTCGGGGTGTCTCATTTGCCCTCGTTTCGTTTCGCGGGCGTGTGGTTCGATGCCATTTGTGCGTCGCGAAGAGCTAGGCAGCGGTGGCTCGCCGGAAGAATTGGAGAGTTATAAGGTTCTCGCGAAAACATTATAACTGGCTAGGGGCAATGCGCGTCGACTTCCGCCACGGGCCTGCGATGCGCATCAATCGAGCCCGTGTTTCAAAAGGGCGATACCGTTAAGGGGCACTTCTGTGCATTGAGCAGGGCCGGTGGGGGCGTTAGCTCCCCAAGAGGTTGCATGGCAATCACTGCCAATGCCGACATCGCAGGGAACTTCGTTGCGCAAAGACAAGCGGATCACCGGCCATTCAAAAGTCGTTCTGGCAGTGATCGAAGATGAAGAAACGCGTCGTCGGTTTGCCTCCCTTCTCATCAGCCACGGCTACGACGTCCACCTCACCAGCGCCACACTGGCCCTTCGGCTTTTGAAAATTCGCAGCATCGACCTCGTTGTCGCTGAGGGAAAGCTGCCATCTGCCGCAACCCTCCAGTTTTGCCGACAGGTTCGCACAGTGAGCGACATTGCGCTCGTTCTTATCGTGGACAGGCACGATGACAGCATCGTTGTAGAAGGACTGAACGCTGGTGCTGATGCCTGTGTCTTGAGGATTGGCGAAGAAGACGCGACGCTTGCGAGGTTGCGCAGCATCCTGCGACGAGCCAACTCCGGCCGGGCTCGTGTCGAGGATACGCGAATATTGTTGTTTGACGGCTGGCGCATAGATCCGGGCAAACGCACACTCCACGACCGCGATGGGCAGACGAGGACACTGACTGCCGGTGAATTCGATATCCTGCTTGCTCTTGCTCGCAACCCAGGAAAGGTCCTGTCGCGAGAGGAATTGTTGGAGGCGACGCGGTTCGGGCTTGCCGGTCCTTCGGAGCGCAGCATTGACGTGCATGTCCGGCGTCTGAGGCAAAAGATAGAGCCTGATCCGGGTGAGCCGACTTATGTGAAGACGGTGCGACTTGGCGGTTATCTGCTGGCATATACCGTGGAAATTGAATGACTTAGTCCCGTTTGCCTCCTTGCGTATTGTTAAGTTTTGTTGCGGCAGCGTTACAATTGATTGCAGTCGATGGAGCCTGCATCTAGACCGTGTGTCGTTGCCGCCTGCGAAAGGCTCGATCCGACCAACACGCGCCGGAGGTGAAATTGCATGAACGAACGACACATTTTTGAGCGAGTGATCGATCTTTGCCAGATCCACTTATCGTCAAACGCGCTCAACGCGTCTCTTGCGCGCTTGGCAGGAGCTGCGGGGTTTGACCACTACGCCTATTTCAGAGCCCATCCGAACGACAATTTTGTGGCTACCAACTATCCGCTCGAATGGCAGCGCCGCTACTTTGCGCGTTCCTATATGACACTCGACCCGGTGGTGACGATGGCCAAGCGCGGAACACAGGTCTTCCGCTGGTCGGTCGATGATGTACGACCAAGGCTTTGCCGGGAATTGCGGGGCTTCTACACGGAGGCTGCCGATTTCGGGTTGAAGACGGGGCTTTCTGTATCGGTATCGGCCGGTTTCGGACGGTTCGCAATCCTCACCTTCACTTCGTCCTCTCTAAGCCGTGCGCACGGTGGCGTTGCGGGCGAAATATCAGGTCTCGGCATCACTGCCGCGGCCTTCCTACACTCAAGGATGAGAAACATGGAACATCTGGAAAACAACGGCTCGCCAGCTCTGAGCGCCCGTGAACTCTTCTGCCTCAAGTGGTCGGCCGAGGGAAAGTCGATGCGTGAGACCGCCGAGATACTTGAGATTACCTACACGTGTGTGCGTCGCAATCTCAAGCGGGCCATGGATAAGCTCGGCGTCTGCAAGCTGCCCCAAGCGACCGCGTCCGCCACCCGTCGCCTGCTCATCTGACGTTCAGCGTGTGGGGAATGCTACTATCGCAGAGCGTGCCCGTCTTCGGGCCACCTTATCGATAGGCGCTGGGAAAGACAATGTCCTGGTCAACGAGGACGTTGAAGATGTAGCCTGGCCTGATGCGGAGCGTGGGCTGCACATCGAGGTTTTTTACAATGGTCCGCTCGGCCACCCGGCCGAAAGTCTCGGCAAAACTGCGACGGGCGGCGTCCGAGGCCGTATCGCGTCCTCTGTCGCGCTCGTCGGTTGGAAGGGACATATCGATACCCGCGCCTATCAAGGCGACGAGCGCTGCGGAGCCAAAGGTTCTAAGGAGGTGTCGATCGACCTTGTCCTTAAAGCCGCCGTATCCTTTGGCGTCGGTGCCGGCCATGCCGCCGATCTGCAAGGTCGAGCCGTTCGGAAAGATGAGGTCGGTCCAGATCACCAGCACACGTGACTGCCCGAACGCGACCTCGGCGTCATAACGGCCGAAGAGCTTGGTGCCTTGGGGAATGATGAGATGGCGGCCGGTGGCGCTGTCATAGATCGGATGATTGACCTGGGCTGAGATACGACCAGGCAGGTCGGAGTTGATGCCGGTAATCAAGGTTGCGGGGATGACCGAGCCGCGCTTCAGCTCGAAAGGCGACTGTGCGGGAACGACCCCCTTTGGCAAATATCCAAGCTCCTTGATGTCAGAGTTGAAGAAGGCCTCCTTGGAAGCTTGGAGATTGGGGTCTCCCCCTGCGCCCTCGAGCGCTCTTGAAAGCACGTCTGCGGGATTACGAGATGTGGGCGTGTTGCCGCTGGAACTGCTCTCCAACTTGGCGGGTTCATCTCCGTTTTTGATCTCGACGGCGAGAGGAGAGTCGAGGGCTGCGTCTCTTGCCTGAAGTCTCGCCATGTCCTGCCGATGGCGCTCACGAAGAAGCTGTTCCTTTCGCTCGCGCTCGAACTGGTTCAACCAATCATCTTCATTCCCCTGGCTCCTGGTTTCAGCAGTGCTTCCCGGAAGCGACGTCTTATCGGGGGGCGTTTGGATGTCCGACAGTGGCACCTCGGTTGAAGGCTCGGCCGCAATGCCTGCAGTGCGAGCCTCAAGCGGTTCGGCAATGATGCCGTCGGCGACGCCCCGCTTGATGTTTTCGGCAAAGGATGATGCCGAACCGTTTGAGGGCTCGCCCGCCCCACTGTCGGATCGCTGGCCAATTCCTCGCGAGGCAAGGCCTGCGACGAGGACGGCGAGAAAGATGATCATCATCGCGCCCGCGACAAGGAGCGGTACCCGATTGACCCTGCGAATGTTCTTCGGGGTGTGAGAAAGCTGCAGCGATTGAGCCATGACAGGTTCCTATCGATGACGCGCGACGGCGAGCGGTGTCGCGGGCTGGGCACCTTCCAAGTTCGTCCGGTAGGCGCGCGTCAGGGTAATCACAGGTGTCGATAGCCGCACGAGAATGATATCTTCGAACGCCGTGGTGCCGTAGGCGACCTCGGTTACCGGCTTTTTCGCACCCGCCTTTTCGTCTTCGGTGAGCACCGGGAACCCCCAGAGCTTGAGTGCAGTTTGAAGCGCTTCGCCCGATCGATCGGTGGCTGGGGACACATGGACCGAAAGCGGTTTCTCGTTGCCCATTGCTTCGACGAAGCGGCTTGCCATATCGCCGGCAATTGCAGTTTCGGCACTCATCGAGATTTCTTGAGGAAGCGCGTCAATCGTCGGCAAAGGCGCGCCACCTTTGCAGCCACTCACAAGGACGGCGATAAGAATGAGCGCAGCAAGACCCCTCATCCCCTATCCTCCCCTTCCGATCGTGACTTTCTCCTGGCGCCATCCGACGCCCGAGACCAGAACTGCGCGCTCAACATCGAAATCGACGATCATCACCCCGTTCTTCATTCGGTAATTGACGATCCTGTTCTGGCCACCGGAAACAACGAATAGGACCGGCGCGTCCTGGCTCGCGATGGACTTCGGGAACTGGATGTAGGTTTTCTGTCCATCCGAATAGACTTGTGTCGGTTTCCAGCGGGCTCGACCGCTGATCGTATAGGTGAAATCGAGCCGCTCGGAGGGGACGCTACCGGCGCCTGCCTCCAGTCGGGCGTTGGCGTCGGCGATGCTCGTGGATCTGTCCTCCTGATAGGCAAAGCCGACACGCGCCATGTAGTGGGTCGGATGAGACTTCAGCTGGATGTGGTAGGTGCGCCTCGACGTCGTCACCACCATGGACGTTGTTATCGAAGGTTCGGACGGCTTGATCACCAGGTGAATTGCCTGCCCGCCGGCAGCACCAGACGTCGCAGCCTCGATCTTCCAGCGAACGGTATCGCCAACCAGCACGTCACGCACGATCTCGCCCGCCTGAAGCTCGATGTCACACACCTGGAGGGGCGAGCAGACGACCGATGGCTGGCTTGCGCCGTAAAGGAAGATGACCTTGCCATCGGGTCCGTTCGTGGTGACGCCCGAAGCTGCCCGCCATTTTGCCGACAGCCGGGCCGCATTCGCTTCCTTCGTGGTGATCGCTTCGCCGTAAACGGCTCCGCTCGGCAAAAGCGAACCCAAAATCAGTGCCAGTATGCCTGTTTTACTATAGCTCACGACATCTCCTCTCCCCGTCAAAGCTGCGCCGTCCAGTCGAGATCCCTGAGGTAGAGGCCGATTGGATTGAGACGGATCACCGCCTCATCCTGTGGCGCTGTCAGGGTGACCGTCGCGATCCCGCGGAACCGCCGCACGCCGGTCTCTTTTCCGGCCCGGTCGCGTTCGAACTCGGTCCAGTCGACCTGGTAGGTCTGGTCCGAAAGCGCCACGACGTTGTTCACCTCGATCGCAACGGTTGCGCGGCGCGCTCTTTCGAATGGCGAATTGTCCCGGAACCAGGCGTTCACCTTGCCGGTCGCCGGATCGGCGTTTTGAAGCAGAGCATAGGTTCTGTCGATGTATTTCTTCTGGACGACCGCGTCGGGCGTCACCGATCGGAAACTTGCAAAGAAGCCTGCCAGCGAGGCACGCACAACGCGCTGGTCGGCGTAGTCGATCTGCTCGGGAAAGCCTGCGCTGACGGCCGCTCCGAGTTTGTCGACCTCGACGATGTAGGGCACGAGCTTGACCTTCGAACTCTGGTAGAGCCCATAGCCAAAACCGATGATCGCGATTGCCATGGCGGTCGTCCCGATGATGCGCCAGGCTATCGCTGATCGAACATAGGAGCCGTAGCGTTCGTTCCACTCCTGGCGCGCGGCGATGTAGGGGTTCTCGGGGACATCTCGGGCAACCATTGATCATGTTCCTCATTGAGCGCTTCAGTTGTCCGCAAGGTCGGGCGGCGATTGCCGGCCTGTGGTTTGTGTCGAGGCCTTGTTGGCGAGCTTGTCGTTTGCAAGGCCCATCAAGGAGGCGGCGTGAGCGCCCGGCGCGCCGATTGCCTTATCCTTTGCCGCTGAACCTGCCGCTTGCGCGCTTAAGGCGGCACCATGCCTCATGCCGTGAAGAGCTGACGCCGTGGCCGATGCTCCGGCCGCGCGGGCGGACTTTGCCGCCGCAATGCCGGCAGCCGTCCCTCCGGCCGCGAGAAACGCAGCGCCGGTCGCAAAGGATGCCGCCTGGCCGCCGTGCCGAATTGCCTCCATTCCGCCGGCAACGGATGCGCCCTGGACGACGCCCTGCAGAATGTTTGGAACGTAGATCGCAATGATGAAGACAACGACCGAGATGCCGGCGATTGCGAGCGTCGTGACGAATTGCTGTGTTTCTCCAGTCGGTGCGCTGGCGAGACCCAAAAGCACTTCCGAACCGATCCGGGCAATCATCACGAGCGCCATAAGTTTCAGCCCGACGCTGAACGCGTAAACGAGATAGCGCACGGCAAAGTCCTTCGTATGGGAAGAGCCTCCGAGCCCCAGCATGATCATCCCCGCCAGGAGGCCGACATACGCCTCGACCATGATTGCGACGAAGATTGCCGCGACGAGCGAGAAGGAAATCACCACCACAACCATTGCAAGGACCGCCGCAATCGCCAGCGCATTGTCCTCGAAGAGCCCGAACTGGATCTGCTTCGACATGTGCGAAGCGACCCTGATGCCCGCGTCAAATATGTCTGCCGGCGAGGCCGATCCGCCACTGGCACCGATCTGAAAGAGGCTGTCGACCACGCTCTTCGCGAAATCAGGCCCTTCCTCGAGCGCGAAGGCGAAGAGGCCTATGAACATAATCCTGCGCACGAGTTCGGCAAACCAGCCGTCAAGTGACGCTGCCTGTAGGGCGAGCCAGACGGCAGCGATCGCCACTTCGATACCCGCGAGGATCCAGAACAGGGAGCGCGCTGCCGCCAGCACCCGCGATTCCCAACCCTTGGCGGCGGCGGCGACCTGGTTCTCGAGTTCGGTCAGTACGCTTCCATCCTGTGCCTGGACCTCAAGGGCAGAGCCGAGCAGTAGGCAGGACACCACGACGAATGGACGAGCTAGCTGGGCGGAATTGTTGCTGAATGGAGAGGCGTTGAGGTCGAACTTGCTCACCAGCGAAGCTCCAACTTCTGCCCTCCAGGACCGAGTTGGGCCGGCCCGTCGAAGAAGCGCTCGCGCCTGGCTTGAGCGAGATCCTTGTCCGTCTGGTTGCTTTGGTACCACGTCGCCATCATCGTCATCTGCTGGGACACAAGGCCTCGAAGCTTCTGGATCTGTCCGACTTGCTCGGCCGCTATCTGGTGTCCGACCTGAACCGCCTTCATTTGCCCGTCAGAGGTTTCCGACAGCGAACGAAGCGAGCGCATCGTCGCCTCTTCGCCTGAAAACTGCGCCGCGGTCAGGTTTGCAGCCTTCAGTGTGCCGGTGATGGTATCGCGATTGGTGTCAGACCATGTCTGATAGTGCGAGGAGAACGTTTCCCCGTCAGGCAATCCGGTCTTGAAGTCGGCGTAGCTTGCGAAGCGCTGGCGCAGGACGTCATCGGCGTTGCCCATGGAGAAGGATATTCCCCGGCCGCTATCGACGACTTGTTGCAGGCGACGTAGATCCGCTTCGATCTTGCCCCACGCGTGTTGCGGAAGGCGAGCGGTGTTCTGCAGCATGTTGTCGTAGATCTTCAGCTGGTTCTGGATCTGCTCGGCAAGCTGGCCGATTTGCTTGACCTGGTTCTCGATCTGGACGCCGGACCTTTCGAGCAGGTTGATGAGCTCGGCATTATTGGCAAGCTGGGTCCATTCGGTGGCCGCACCGGTGGCTCCGCCGGCGCGTGCGGCGTCGTTGCTTGCCGCCATCGCAAGGAGCGACAGGACCGCGAGCTCAGTCATCTGCAAGAAGCGTTTCCGCATCGGCAATTCCTCTTGATTTGAGCCATTGGGTGGGCCAGTTCAGGCCGTGATCGTGATGAAACCCGCGAATGCGCTTGAGATCGTCCTTGCCGGTTGCTCCGGTAAAGGCGAGCGCGACCGGGCCGAGGGCCATATTGAAGAGGCGCCGCCCCTCCGGAGAGGTCACGTAGTATTCTCGCTTCGGCGTCGCCGCCGCGATGATTTCGATCTGGCGTTCGTTGAAACCCATTCGCTGATAGAATTCTCGGGCGCCCGGTTGGCGGGCAGCGGCGTTTGGAAGGCATATCTTCGTCGGGCAGCTTTCCCTCAGCACGTCGATGATGCCGGAACGTTCGGCGTCCGAGATCGATTGGGTTGCGAGCACCACGGCGCAATTTGCCTTACGCAATACCTTCAGCCATTCGCGGATGCGATCGCGAAAGACCGGATGACCGAGCATCAGCCACGCCTCGTCGAGGATGATGAGGCTCGGGGCGCCGGTCAGTCGCTTCTCGATGCGGCGAAAGAGGTATGTGAGTACCGGAACGAGGGTCCGCTCGCCGAGGCTCATCAGTTGCTCGATCTCAAAGGTCTGAAACGCACCAAAAGACAGTGTATCGGCCTCGGCGTCGAACAGACTGCCCAACGGGCCGTCGAGCGTATAATGCCGAAGGGCGTCCTTGATTGCCTTGAGCTGAACGCCGCTCACGAAATCGGACAATGACCGACCGGTGGACCCGGCCATCAATTCGATTTGCCGGGAGATCGCATTGCGTTCATCCGGCCCGATTGATGCGCCCTGCAGTTCTACGAGTGTCTCGATCCACTGGCTCGCCCATGCTCGGTCCCCCTCCCCTTCCAGATCGAGAAGCGGGCAGAAGCAGAGAGCAGCCCCCTCCCCTTCCCCTCCGATATCGTAGTGATTGCCGCCGACGCCAAGCGTCAGGGGCAGCATCGAGTTTCCCTTGTCGAAAGCGAATACCTGCGCTTCGAGGTAGCGGCGAAACTGCGCAGCAATCAGTGCAAGCAAAGTCGATTTCCCCGATCCCGTCGGGCCGAATACAAGCGTATGGCCGACGTCATCGACATGAAGGTTGAGCCTGAAGGGTGTCGAGCCGGAAGCGACCTGCATCAAAGGCGGTGAGTGCTGCGGCAGATAGGGGCACGGGGCCGTTGGGTTCCCGGCCCAGACCGTGTTGAGGGGCATGAGATCGGCAAGGTTGCGTGTATTGATCAGCGGCTCGCGCAGATTGCAGTACCAGACGCCAGGGAGGCTGCCGAGATAACCTTCCGTTGCATTGAGCGTTTCGATCCGCGCGCCGAAACCTTCCGCCTGGACGGCTTGCCTGATCAACTCGCATTTGTCTCGGACGGTTGCGTTATCGCCCCCAAAGACAATGACGACGGGCGTGTAATAGCCGTAGGAAACCAGTTCGGACGAGGCCTGGGCGATCGCGTCTTCCACCTCGGCGACCATGGCGATTGCATCCTGGTCGATCGATCGACTGTCCGTCTGAAAAAGCTGATCGAGGAATGGGCGAACCTTTTGCTGCCATTTCTTGCGGGTGCGTTCGAGGCGGTCACGCGCTTCCTCGGGATCCAGGAATATGAACCGTGACGACCAACGATAGCTGAGCGGCAGGCGATCGAGATTGTTCAGAATTCCGGGCCAGCTTTCCGATGGCAGCCCGTCGATCGCCACCACGCCCACGTGGCGACTGTCGACGATCGGGTCGAGCCCATGGTGGAGCTCGGCTGTTGCCAGCCAGTCGAGGTACATCGGTATGTCGGGCAATCTGACCGGATGGTTCTCCCCGGTGATGCAAAAGCGGATGAACTGGAAAAGCTCGTCGAAGCGGTGCCGTCGTGCTCCGTTGCCTGGATCGAGCTCGCGCGTTGCCATGCGGCGAAGCGAGATCCAGTTTGCGAGATACTGTTCGACCTCGCGGGCGCGGGTCCGGAAAAGATCAAGTGCTGCGTCGGCGAAGCCTTTTTTGCGACTTTCAGGGTCGGCGTAGACATATCGCGCCAGCCCGCGTCGATTTGCTTCGAGCGGACGTTGCGTAAGGATCAGGGCGTGGCGGCTCTCGAAATGCGCCCCTTCCCTTTCAAAGTGCACCCGGCGTTCGGCATCGATTGCGCGCGTTACCGGATCGGGAAAGTGCGAGCGGTCAAGACCCGGATAGCTGGCTGCGCCTAACCGGACAGCTTCTATCTGGATCATCCAGCCGGATCCCAACCGCGCGAGAACCGTGTTGATCTGGCGGGATATTTCGTTGCGCTCAAGGTCCGTAGCACTCTCGCTGTCGGGCCCTGCGAAGTACCACCCGGCCATCAACGAGCCGTCTTTCAAAAGGATGACGCCATTGTCGACAAGTGCCGCATAGGGCACGAGGTCGGCAAAGGAAGGATCGGTCGAGCGGAAGCGCGCTAGATTGACCATCGCGACACCGTCAGTCCTTGCGCCAAGGCGTCGAGGTCGGACGGTATGTCCGCCGATAACGCACGTGGCGGATGTAGATCTTGCGCATGAGAGGATCTGCTTTTGCCATCCGCCTCAAGACGCCGATCGCCAGTGTCCAGAGGGTAAGGCCTATCAGCGCCGAATAGACGGTCAGGACGACAAAGATCAGGATGACCGTCGCAAGCCCCGTGACGAGAACGAGCTCACGATCGGCGCCCAGGAGCAGGTTCGGGCGTGAGAGGGCACGATGGATACGGTTTCTCTCAAGTAGGGAGAAGGCCTCAGGCATTGTCCCCACCACGCTTGGTTTCGGAGTGGAAGGCATTGAACGAAGCATGGTCGCTGATCGATGCGCCGGTTGCGCCAAACAGCTGGACGATCTGTGTCGCTCCGAGCAGGAGGCCGGCGACAAGCACGATGTACATCAACCGTCTGGCAAAATCGTTGAGCTCGCCGCCGAAGATGAGCATGCCGCCGGCGACGGCAACTGCGGCAAGCGCGATGAAGCCGGCGACGGGGCCCGTGATCGACTGCTGGATTTGTTCGAGCGGACCCTCCCACGGCAGGCCGCCCCCCGAGCCGGCGAACGCTGGTTCCCCGATGAAGACCGTCAGCAGTCCCGCCAGAGCTACCATCTCAATTCGTGTTTCACGCTGCATGCCGTTCCCCTCTTTCATAAGGCTCCAGTTGATAAGCAGTCCCGTCGTACCCAAGGACGCGCAAAGGTTCTCCGAGCTGCCGCCCGGTCGCCGTTCGTTCGATTGAAACGACGAGATCGACTGCCTCCGCGATGACGTCCTGCATCGGTTGCCGGCTTTTCTCCGCGGTGAGTTGTTCAAGTCTGCGAAGTGCCGAACGCGCGGAATTGGCGTGCACCGTCGCGATGCCTCCCGGGTGCCCCGTGTTCCATGCCTTGAGAAGAGACAGGGCGGCCGCGTCCCTGACTTCGCCGACGATGATGCGGTCGGGTCGCAGCCGGAGTGTGCTCTTCAGGAGGCGCGACATGTCGATCTCATCGCTGGTGCGCAGCGAAAGGACGTTGTGCGAACCGCAACGTATTTCGACGGTGTCCTCCAGGATGATGAGGCGGTCGTCCGGTGCGACCGTCGCGACCTCGCAAATGAGAGCATTTGCCAGTGTCGTTTTGCCGGAGCCGGTCCCGCCTGAGACGAGGATGTTTAGGCGATCGGCGACAGCCCGTGCCAGGAGCCGTGCCTGCTTCGTGGTCATGATCCCGTCGTCCACATATTGCGCCAGGGGAATGAGACGCGAAGCCCGCTTGCGTATGGAGAAGGACGGCGCGCCGACGATCGGTGGCACCAAACCCTCGAAGCGGTGTCCACTGACCGGCAACTCGGCCGAGACGATTGGTCTGTGTTCGTCGACCGCCGTGCCGGTCGCGTGTGCGATGCTGCCGATTGCGATCTCTGCGGCGGCGGGATCCATTTGTCCAAGCCGCGCGATCGACTGCCCGAGGCGCTCCACGTAGAGATTGCCGTCCGCGTTCAGCATGATCTCGACGACGTTCGGGTCATCGAGTGCAGCCAGTATGGCTGGGCCAAGGGCTTCTTCGAGCTTGCGGACAAGGCGGGGCAGGGAGCGGCTGGGGGTCATGACGTCGCCGAGGAAGTTGGTGCGCTGGGGCGGCCGATGGTTGAGACGTATCCGACAGGCCTGACTTGCCGGAAGATGTCGGTGTCAACCGAGAGAACACCAGCCAAGGCGGTTGTCTGGCCTACCGTTTGCGGCGGTCCGAGCCGACGAAGTGACCATCCTGCGCGCCCGAGGATACGCTCGACGGCAATGTCGGTGACCGTGACGACCTCGGTGTGCCCGCGCGAAAGGCACCATTCGAGGATGCCGGCGAACATGATGTGGGTAACATGGTGCAGCCCGCTGCGGCCCATGCTTTGAATCGTTGTATCGACGCAGAAGCGCGAGCTTTCGACCATCTGCTCGTGCGGGTGAAACGTCTCTTGCGAGACGAGTTGCGGGAACACGGACATGAGCATCGTCTGCCCCATGGCTGGGAGAAGGCGAGCACAGCCGACCACGTCATTCTTTGCAGTGACAGCGAGAATATAGGCGGGATTAAGATCGTCGAACTGGTCGCGCTCCCGGCCGTCACGCGCGGCGACCTGCCAACCCAGGCGTTCATCGAAGACCCTTGCGCGCAGCGCAAACATCTGCTCGAGGAAGTGCGGGGAGTCGCTCGAACTGCCATTCTCAATGGCCACCACCATCATCGGTCGTCCTCCTCTTTTTGTTGGAGGAGAAGTGCTACGACTGTGGACACCATTGCGAGGGGCAAAAATGCTCCTGAAATTTCGCCACCGCGATTGTAGGGGGCAAACTTGATGCGTGGTTGGAGCCATTGCGAATGGCGGGCCGGCCGTGTCGCCGGCAAAAACAGAAAGTTCCCCGCGGGGAACTTTTTTGGCGGCCTCTGTTTGAATGCGGCCGCGACCAGCATCGATCGGCTGCCGAAGGGGGGCTAGGGGTCATCCTCTTTCTTGGTCGTTTGTGGCACGAGGGGGACAGGTCTTGGTCGATATCGGCGCGGAGTTCCCCGCGGGGAACTTTTCGACGATGCCTGTTCGCATGCGGCTGGTGCCAGTCTTGACCGCCTAACATATGGACGCCTGCAGTCACCCTCTGGTACCGCGACTTATGGGGACAGGAGGCACTCTTTTTCTTGCTCGTCGTGGAGCTTCCCGCAGGGAATACTGGTCCGCGATGCTCGATGCGCTTCGTGGTCCTATGATCTACGCCACCCTCTGGACCTGAAAGTTCCCCGCGGGGAACTTTTTGATATTTTGTCTGCTCGCATGCGGCTCCTGCTAGTCGCGATCGACTGCTGCAGCGTCATCTGCATTCAACATCTCGCGCAGGGCTTATGGGGAATGGGGCGGTCCTACGCCGACCTTTTCATGTAGTTCCCCGCGGGGAACTCCGGCTATCCCTGTTCGGAAATGGCTCGGATTGTTCTTGGTCGGCTGAAGGGCATGTGGGTTTCGCCTCTTGCGGGGATAGACGCCGTCATCTCGATCTTTCACAAGTTACTCGCGGGGAACGTTTTCCGCCGCAACAGTAACCAAACGCTTCGGGTTGGTGTGAACGCCTGCTTCGGGCGCTTCGCGGTCGATCTCTTGCGTGCGGTTCATGAGATAGCTGACGGCTCGCCATCGCTGTTGTTCCAGAAGCTCCCGAAGGACGGTGCATGTTGGCGTTTATCTTCTCCTCCCGCTTGAGAACGAAAGGTTCCACGCGGGGAACTTTTCGTTGGCATCTGCCCGCTTGCAGTTCGGCTTTGGTCTCGGCCGTGTGTGGGCCGCTCGCGGCTGCGCGGCGTTTATGGGAAAAGGGGAAGGTGTACTATTTCCGAAGTTCCCGACAGCGTCAGTGCGCATGCGGCTCCAGTTAGTCTCGATCGCCTGCTGCAGGGTGGCCTGCGTTCAGTCACTTCTGCACGGGTTACCGGAATGAGTAGCTCTCAGTCGCGGAGTTCCCCGCGGGGAACCCTCACGATGGACCGGTCCGCATTCGCATCGGATTGAAGTTGAGCGCCTACTGTGGAGCGAGCGCTATCCACCGCTCGTCTGGTGACCGATGAGTAGGGGCAGCTCTACAAAGTGACCGTTCCCGAAGTTCCCCGCGGGGGAACTTTTCGACAAGGCTGTTCACACGTCGATCGAGCTGGCGTGCCATAATTGCTGCGGCTGCCCGAATCGGAGTACCCCTTAGTTGAGAAGAAAATCCGAAACTTCGGGTTTTTGAGTAGTTACGTGGTTGTTAGCAGATCGTTAACCACAACGCCGGTTAATAAGCGACAGTGACCACCGAGGATTCTTATTCATGACGCGACATCTCAGCAGCCTCTCCTTCATGGAGAATTTCTCCAGCAAGCTCGAGCTGGCGTTGAGCAACTTGAGCATGGCGCAGTTTCCGCCCGACGCACGGCGCAGCATGCGCAAGTTCACGTCGACCGAGGTCGCTCAGCTCCTCGATGTGACCGAAGCCTATATTCGTCGGGTTGCTGCGAAAGAGCAGGGGCCCTCGCCCGAAATCGCCAACGGACGGCGTGTTTGTAGCCGCAAAGTTAAAGTGTCCTGATCCTGCAAAGTTAAAATGTCACTCTCGTTTTCGACGCCGTCCGGAAGGAATAGACCTCCCGTCATCACCGCTTGGACGAAATTTCAGGCAACGCTGATTTCCCGCGGCCCGCCTTCGGCACCCACGGCGATGCTGGGCGCCCACGCTCAGAAGTCACGCCCTTCCCTCGGTGGGTGTTGCCACGTGCAGATTGCTCGGTGACCAGCTTGCCACAGCCCATGGCAGGCTTGCCCCGGAGCCAAGCAGGAAGGGCAACAAGATCTTTGGAAAGGCCCCCTATGAAGCGTTTTTGGACGCTCGGGCGGCAGCCCATAGCGCGGTCGTATCCCTGACCACCAGCGGTCCGTCGACCTTTATCGTCATCGGCCGCATGTGCTTTCCGTGGATCGCCATGTCGATCAGGAGTTCGGCCGCCTTTTGCCCCATTTCGTAGTTGGGCAGCACCAGCGTCGAGAGCGGCGGATGGGTGTAGCGGGCCAGTTCCTGGTCGTCATAGCCCATGACCGAAAGATCGGTCGGAACACGCAACCCCTTCTCCTGCGCCGCCTCCATGACGCCGATCGCCATCAGGTCGTTGCCGCAGAAGATCGCAGTCGGCGGGTTCGGCATGGAGAGCAGGTCGAGCCCCGCCTCATAGCCGCGAAGCGGCAGCCAGTCGCCATCGCGCACGAGCGTCGCGTCGAAGGCGATGTCGGCGGAGGCAAGCGCCTGCTTGTAGCCTTTGAGCCGGTCGGCGGCGGCATCCATCCAGCTTTCGCCGTTGATGAAGCCGATGCGCCTGTGGCCGAGCGCCGTCAGATGCGCGGTCGCGGCAAAACCGCCGGCAACCTCGCCCGGTACGACGGCCACATGCTGGCGCGGCTCGCAGTAGCAATTCAAAAGCACGGTCGGAAGCGGCGCCAGGGCCTCGGGCACGGCAACCTTGCGGGTGAAGATCGTCGCGTAGATGACGCCGGCAATCGAGGGATCCCTCAAGACAGAGCGCAGCACCGCCTCTTCGAGCTCCGGATTGGAGCGGGTGACGTGCGCCGAAACCAGCATGCCCTGCTCGAAGGCATAGTCGCGAATGCCGTCAAGGCTGACGACCGGATGCGGGCTGGTCGAGATTTCATCGACGATGAAGGCGATCGTGTCCTTCTCTACCGTCGGCGCGGCGGCAACCGGGCCTCGGGTGGCCGGCAATTTATAACCGATTTTATGAGCAGCCTCTCGCACCTTCTGCTGCGTTTCGGGCGAGATGCGCGAGCCGGACATCTCGTTCAGCACCAGGGAGACGCTCGACTGGGAAACGCCGGCTATCCTGGCGACATCCGTCATTGTCGGGCGTCCTCCGCCTCTTTTATCCAGATTCCGCCCGTTTCCCTTGGCCATGCGTGCTCCTCGCCCTCAAGCGTGCATTGCACTGCACGCGGGCTTTTGCAAGTGCTCATAATTTTGGCCTTGACTGCTAATATTATTAGCGCAAGATTTGGAGATGTGAAGCGCAAAAACGCTCATGTCCGGTAGAGGAGCACCGGCCAATCTGGGAGGAGAACCCGATATGACGATGATTTCCCGTCGCACCTTCATGCTTGCGGCAACCGCCGTCGGCGCGCTCGCCATGGCAGGCATCGCGATAGCCGAAGTGCCGAAGCTTGCGCAGAAGGACAAGTACAAGGTCGGCTTTGCGCAGACCGAATCCAACAATCCCTGGCGCATCGCCCAGACGAACAGCATGAAGGCCGAAGCTGAAAAGCACGGCATCCAGCTCGTCTACACGGATGCGGCCGGCTCCGCCGCCAAGCAGGTCGCCGACGTCAACTCGATGATCGCTCAAGGGGTCGACGTGATCTTCCTTGCGCCGCGCGAAGAAAAACCGCTGATTCCCGCCGTGATGGCCGCGAAGAAAGCGGGCATTCCGGTGATCCTGCTCGACCGTTCGGTCGATCCGTCGCTTGCCAAGGCCGGCGAGGATTACCTGACCTTCATCGGCTCGAACTTCGTCGAGGAAGGCAAACGCGTCGCCGAATGGCTGGTCAAGAACGCCAACGGCAAGTCGAAGATCATCGAGCTCGAAGGCACGACCGGATCGTCACCCGCCAACGACCGCAAGAAGGGCTTTGACGACGCGATCAAGGCGGCCGGCGGCTTCGAGATCGTCGCATCGCAGACCGGCGACTTTGCCCGCGACAAGGGCCGCCAGGTGGCCGAAGCCCTGCTTCAGGCGCATCCGGACGCGGACGTGATCTATGCGCACAACGACGAAATGGCGATCGGCGCCATCGCAGCACTCGAAGCGGCCGGCAAGGTGCCCGGCAAGGACGTTCTGGTGCTGTCGATCGACGGCGGCAAGGAAGCGGTCCAGGCTGTGGTCGACGGCAAGATCGCCGCGGTCGTCGAATGCAACCCGCGCTTCGGGCCGAAGGCATTCGAGACGATGATGCGTTATGCCAAGGGCGAAACGATCGAGCCGAAGCTCATCAACGAAGACAAGTTCTACGATGCATCCAATGCAGCCGCGGAACTTGCCAACGCCTATTGATACCATCTCCCGAGCCTTTGCCGGCCGATCGGAACAACCGTATCGGCCGGTTTCTTGACCGCGACAGCGCCAGGCATGACCTTCGGCCCGTTCACGTGTAGGCTGATGACGCCCACCTTTTTCAGGAGCGGCGGACGGCGGAGATAGGGAGGAGACCCATGCTTCTGTCCATGCAGGGCATTTCCAAGGCGTTCGCCGGAGTGCCGGCGCTGAAAACCGCCTCGCTCGATGTCGAGGCGGCTGAAGTCATGGCGCTCGTCGGCCAGAACGGGGCCGGCAAATCGACACTCATCAAGATCCTGACCGGCGTCTATCGCCGGGACGAAGGCAGCATCACCTTCGATGGCCGGGATGTGGATTTCTCGATGCCCGCTATGGCGCAGGCCGCCGGGATCGCCACGATCTACCAGGAAATCAACCTCGCCCCGCAGCGTTCGGTGGCGGAGAACATCTACCTTTCGCGCGAGCCGAAACGCTTCGGCATGATCGACCATGGCGCCATGCGGCGCGGTGCCGAGGCCGTGCTCAAAACCTTCAACCTGACGATCGACGTCGACCGTCCCGTCGCGCACTTCGATGCGGCGACACGGCAGATGGTGGCGATCGCCCGTGCGGTGACGCAGAACGCGCGCCTGGTCATCATGGACGAGCCGACCTCCTCGCTCGACGAGCGCGAGGTCGCGATCCTGTTCGAGACGATCCGCACACTGAAACGCTCCGGCGTCGCCGTCATCTTCATCGGCCACCGGCTCGATGAGCTCTATGAAATCTGCGACCGCGTGACGATTATGCGCGACGGCCAGACGGTGGCGAAAAGCCCGATGGCGGACATGCCGAAGATGGCGCTGGTGCGCCACATGCTCGGCAAGGAACTTGCCGCCTTTCAGGCGATGGCACCCGAGGCGGACGCGCCGATGCGGCCTGTCCGCCTCGAACTCGACAAGGCAGGTGCCGGCGTGCGCGTGCGCGACGTCAGCCTCGCCGTGCGCGAGGGTGAGATCTCCGGCCTTGCCGGTCTGCTCGGGTCCGGCCGCACCGAAACGGCGCGCCTGATCTTCGGCGCCGACAGGATGGAGCGCGGCGCGATCCGCATGCAGGGGCAGGATCGCAGTTTTCGCGAACCGGCGGACGCGATTGCCGACGGCATCGGTCTCGTCTCCGAGGACCGCAAGATCGACGGCATCGTGCCCGACATGAGCATTCGCGAGAATATGACGCTCGCCTTGCTGCCGAAGCTGAAGAAGGCGGGCATCGTCGACCGCGCGCGGCAGGACGAGATTGTCACCCGCTATATCCGCGCCCTCGGGGTCAAATGCGCCTCGCCCGATCAGCCGATCAAGGAGCTCTCCGGCGGCAACCAGCAGAAGGTGCTGCTCGCCCGCTGGCTTGCCACCGACCCACGGGTGTTGATCGTCGACGAGCCGACGCGCGGCATCGACATCGGCGCCAAATCGGAGATCCTGAAGCTCCTGCGCAACCTCGCCGACGAAGGTCTGAGCGTGCTGATGATTTCGTCGGAACTCGAGGAACTTCTCGCAGCCGCCGACCGCGTGACGGTCTTAAGCGACGGCATGTCGGTCGCGACCCTGCCGCGCAAGGACTTGAGCGAGACGGCGCTGCTTGCCGCCATGGCCCACCAGGAAGCCCACCAGGAAGAATGACATGACGACGATCGAGACCCCTGCCCCGCAGCCTTCGGGAGCCCTTTCGTCCGGCAACAGGCTTTTGACGCTCGCCAGCCGCTACGGCACCTTCGTCGCCTTCCTGGCGCTGATCCTCTTCAACGTCGCCGTCACGCCGAACTTCCTGTCGCTGCAGACGCTGAACGTCAACCTGACGCAGGTGGCGACCATCGTCATCGTCGCAACCGGCATGACGCTCGTCATTGCCACCGGCGGCATCGACCTATCCGTCGGCTCGCTGATGGCGATTGCCGGCGCGCTGGCACCGATGATCTTCATGGGCCAGTTCTTCCCGGTGGAAAGCATGGCGCTTGCGGTTGCCCTCGCCTTCCTGCTGCCGGTCGTTGTCGCCGCCCTTTTCGGCCTCTTCAACGGTTTCCTCGTCACGCGCTTTTCGATCCAGCCGATCATCGCGACGCTGGTGCTTTTCATCGCCGGCCGCGGCATCGCCCAGGTCATGACCAACGGCAATCTGCAGGTTTTCAAGAACGAGGGCTTTCAGTTCATCGCACTCGGCCGCATCGCCGGCATACCGGCGCAGGTCGTGCTGATGATCGTCATCGGCGCGGCTGCCTGGGCAATGATCCGCTACACCGTCATCGGCCGGCAGATCATCGCCGTCGGCGGCAACGAGAAAGCGGCCCACCTGACCGGCATCCCGGTGAAACGGGTCAAGCTTTTCGTCTACATGATCAGCGGCGCGCTGGCCGGCGTCGCCGGCCTTATCGTCGTTGCCCGCAACTCCGCAAGCGACGCGAACCTCGTCGGCCTCGGCATGGAACTCGATGCGATCGCCGCGGTTGCGGTCGGCGGCACGCTCCTGTCGGGCGGGCGAGCCAACATCGTCGGCACCGTGCTCGGCGCCTTCGTGATCCAGCTGGTGCGTTACACGCTGCTGGCAAACGGCGTGCCCGATGCGGCAGCGCTCATCGTCAAGGCCGGGCTGATCGTCACCGCCGTCTTCATCCAGCAACGCGCCGGCAGGCATTAGGGGGAACAACCGCGATGCAAACGATCCTCCGCCTCTTCCTGGTCAAGAACGCCGGCGACCTTGCCCGGCTTGGCGTCATCCTGGCGCTTGCCGGCCTCATTCTCTTCGGGGCGCTGCGCTACGACAACTTCCTGTCGCCCTACAACATCCTGAGTTTCCTGCGCTACAACTCGATGTTCGCGCTGATCGCACTCGGCATGGCCTTCGTTATCATGACGGGCGGCATCGATCTGTCGGTCGGCGGCACGGCGGCGATGGCAAGCGTTGTCGCGGCCCTGCTCTCCCCGTATCACTGGGCAGCCGGGCTTGTCTGCGGCATGGCGGCGGGCCTTGCCGTCGGCGCGCTCAACGGCTTCATCATCACGAGGATGCGCATCCAGCCCTTCATCGCCACGCTCGCAACGATGCTGGCGGCCTATGGCACCGGCCTGCTGCTCGCCGATAACCAGTCCGTCTCCGTTTCCTATGACAGCGGTTTCACCGTGATCGGCCAGGACGATTTCCTCGGCTTTCCGATCCCCGCCTGGATCGCGCTCGCGGCCTATGTCCTTGGCTGGCTCGTGCTCGAAAAGCTTCCGATCGGCCGCCACATTCTGGCGATTGGCGATGGCGAGGCGACGGCCGGGCTGATGGGCCTGAAGGTCGAGCGCGCCCTTGCCGGCGTTTACCTCGCCTCGGGCACGCTCGCCGGGCTCGCCGGCGTCACTCTCGCCTCGCAATTCGGTGCGGGACAACCCACCGAAGGCGTCGGCTGGGAGCTCTTCGCGATCGCCTCGGTGGTCGTCGGTGGCACGCTGCTATCGGGCGGCTCCGGGTCGATCGGAGCGACCTTGGCAGGCGCATTGCTGCTCGCCATGGTGTTCAACATCCTGAACTTCGAAAACGGCCTTGGCTGGATATCGCTTTCCGCCTATTGGCAGTCCGTCATCCGCGGCTCCTTCCTGCTCGTCGTGGTCGTGCTGCAGGCCAAGCTGATGGCACGGCATCGCAGCACCTAGACGGCGCATTTCGGAACCCGACGCGGACATTTTTAGCAAACGCGCCCGAACGAGACGCGAACATCCACAGGACGAAACGTGGAAACCTACTCCTGGATTAACCCCGGTGGAGCAGGAACAATGCGTGACCGCGGCGGGAACGCACAGGCACCAATGGGTCCGAAATGACGCCGCGGCGGGCGAACAGTAAAAAAGGCCGGAGCGCGCTGGCTCCGGCCTTCTTTTCTTTTTCGCCCTCAAGGCTTCTGCCAGTACATCCATGGTCAAAAGTCGAAAGCGGCACGTTATTGTCGCCATCAACTTCAATCGCGCGCGACAGTAACGTTTATGACATATTTATACTACGGCCATCTTGTCGGGACAAGCTGTCCATTTGGGCTATGCATCTGCCTGGTCTCGAGGGGGGATATGTTTTCTTCAATCAAAAAGCCTGTTCTCCTTCCTCGGCAGAGGTCATCATGCATACGGCCGCCACAGTGAATCCCATTTGTACCGAAGGACGGCAAATACAGATGTCGGGACCCCGGTCGGCCGATCGTCTTCAGGACAGGCAAGCTGTGGAGGACAAGATGACGATTACCATTACCGCCTTTGAAAAATCGCCCGATCGTGGCCGAGGTCTCGCACGCGACATGCGCGTTCGCTGGGCGCTCGAAGAAGTGGGGCAGCCTTATGAGGTCCGCCTTGTTACCTTCAAGACGATGAAGGAACCCGAGCACATCGCGCTCCAGCCCTTCGGGCAAATCCCGACCTATGAGGAAGGCGACCTCGCTTTGTTCGAAACGGGCGCCATCGTTTTGCATATCGCGGAGTGTCATGCCGGCCTGCTTCCACGTGACCCCGGTGCCCGGGCACGCGCAATCGCCTGGATGTTTGCCGCGCTCAACACGGTCGAACCGCCGATCATCGAGCGCGAAGCGACCACCTATCTGGAGCGGGACAAGGCCTGGTATCAGGAGCGCCTTCTGATGCTCGAAGATCGCATCCGCGTTCGGCTGACCCAATTGTCGAGGCGGCTCGCGGAGGCCGACTGGCTCGATGGCGCCTTCAGTGCCGGCGACCTCATCATGGTGACGGTGCTCCGCAGGCTGGAGAGCTCAAGCTTGCTCGACGAATATCCCAACCTTTCCGCCTACGTCGCCCGCGGCAAGGCACGGCCGGCCTACAAACGTGCCTTCGATGCGCAGCTTGCGGTTTTCACTTCGGCCTCATCCGCCTGACAGACGGCGTGATCCCGGAGCGGGCGGGCTTTGCCTGTGTCCCGGCGGATCGTCGACCGCGGTCGCTCGCTTGCGCCTTTTGATCTGCAGCCCCTGGCGAAACAGGCGGAAAACAACCCGCATGAAATCGTCCATGTACAGATAGATGACCGGCGTCACGAAGAGGGTCACGAGCTGCGATACCAGCAGGCCGCCGACGACGGCGACACCGAGCGGCTGGCGCAGTTCAGCACTTGCGCCGCTGCCGATCGCAATCGGCAGCGTGCTCATGATCGCAGCAACCGAGGTCATCATGATCGGGCGGAAGCGCATGACACAAGCCTTATGGATGGCCTCGGCGGCCGGCGAACCGGCGCGCTGCAGCGTCAGCGCAACGTCGATCATCATGATGGCGTTCTTCTTGACGATACCGATCAGCATTAGCACGCCGACAATAGCGATGATCGAGAGGTCGAAACCGCCGAAATAGATGGCAAGCAACGCCCCGGATATGGCTGACGGCAGGCCGGATAGCACCGTCAGCGGATGGATAAGGCTTTCATAGAGAATACCGAGCACGAGGTAGATCGTGACGATCGCCGCCAGCACCGGCAGACCCTGGTTGGCGGCGGCGTCTTCGAATAACTGCGTGGTGCCGTAATTGCGCGTCGTCACCTCAGACGGCATGCCGATTTCTGCCTTGAGGCGGTCGACCTCCGCAAGGGCATCGCCGAAGGCGACCTTAGCCGGCAGGTTGAAGGAAAGCGTGACCGCTGGCAGCTGGCCGAGCTGGTTGATGGTGAGCGGTCCGGATACGGTCTCGACCCGGGCGAAGGCCCCGAGCGGAACAAGGCCGCCATTGGCACTGCCGACACGCAGTTCGTCGAACTTGTCGGCTGACCATTGCATCGAGGGATCGAGTTCCAGGATCACTTCGTAGCTGTCGCCCGCCGTGTAGATCGTCGAGATCTGCTCGGTACCGAAACTGCCATAGAGCGTGGTGCGCAGTTCGCTCGCGTTGACCCCGAGCGTTGCCGCCTTGTCGAGGTCGACCACCAGCCGTGTTTGTGGAGCGTTGATCTGAAGGTCGCTGTTGACGTCGGTAAAGAAGGTCCGATCCGCGCTCATCGCATCATGGAGCTTCTGCGCCCATTCGTTCATCAACGGCTGATCGAGGCTCTGGAGCACCAGCTGGTACTGGCTGGCCGACGCGCGCGATCCGACCGAGAGGTTCTGGACCGGCGACATGAAGGCCTGGATACCGGGGATCGCCGCCAGCTTCCGGCGCAAATCCGCAAGGACGGTTTCAAGCGGCGGACGCTCGCTCTTGGGCTTTAGCTCGACGAACAGCCGACCGGAGTTGAGCGCGCTCGACGCTCCGCCCGAGCCGATCGTGCTGGCCACATGGGCCACGTAGGGCGAACTGGCAAACACCGCCTCCACATTGGACTCGAGCTTCGACATGGCGGCGAAGGAAATGTCCTGGCGCGCTTGGGTCGTAACCAGCAATTGCCCGATGTCCTCCTGCGGAAAAAAACCTTTGGGGATCGTGGCTATCTGGTAGGCCGTGATCGCGACGGTAAACAGGAAAACCAGAAGCACCAGTGCGCGCTCCTTGATGCAGATCTTCAGCAGCCGCTCATAGGCGCGTAGGAGCCTGTCGAAGCCTCGTTCGAAGACGAGATCCAGCTGCTGCAGCCAGCGGGCTTTCTCTGCCCGGTCCGCCCTCGCCGGAAGCCGCGCCGCAAGCATCGGCGTCAGGGTGAGCGAAACGAAGGCGGAAGCGAGGATGGCAACGGTGACGACGATCGCAAACTCGTTGAGAATGCGGCCGATCACGCCGCCCATCAGCAAGACGGGAATGAAGACCGCGACGAGCGACAGCGAAATCGCGATGATCGTAAAGCCGATCTCACGCGAACCGATGAGCGCCGCCGAGAAGGCATCGATGCCGTCTTCTTCCATATGCCGCACGATATTTTCCAGCATGACGATGGCGTCGTCCACCACCAGCCCGACGGAGAGCGTGAGGGCCATCAGCGAGATGTTGTCGATCGAAAAGCCAAGCGGATACATCGCCGCGAAGGTGGCGATGATCGAGATGGGAACGGCGAGCGCCGGGATAAGCGTCGCCCAGAGGCGGCGAACAAAGGCGAAGATGACGAGGATCACGAGGCCGACGGTGAGGATCAGGGTGAACTGGACGTCGTGCACCGCCCCGCGGATCGACATCGACCGGTCGCTGAGCGTTTC
Organism: Ensifer adhaerens; assembly: GCF_002007205.1. Lineage (GTDB taxonomy): Bacteria > Pseudomonadota > Alphaproteobacteria > Rhizobiales > Rhizobiaceae > Ensifer > Ensifer adhaerens_D. The sequence continues at coordinate 757,301 of NZ_LAZS01000012.1, read as the reverse complement.
GATCGAGGCTGCGGCCGGAAGCGACTGACGAAGCGACGGCAGCAGCGCCTGCACCCGGTCGACGACTTCAACAGTATTTGCATCCGGCTGCCGCTGGATGGCCAGGATGATCGCCCGCGAACCGTCGTGCCAGCTTGCCGTCTGGTTGTTGGCAACGGAATCGATCACCGTCGCGACGTCACCAAGCCGCACGGGCTTGCCGTCGACGCTCTTGACGATGATGTCTGCAAAGCTTGCAGCGTTCATGCGCTGCGTATCCGCAACGATCGCCGCCTGACGATCGCTGGTCTGCGCGGTGCCGAGCGGCGAATTGTCGTTCGCCGCCGCAACCGCCGTCCTCAACTGGTTGACGGAAATGCCGCGCGCGGCAAGCGCGTCAGGATGCATCTGAATGCGCACGGCATATTGCTGGCTGCCGAAGATGGACACTTCCGCCACCCCGTCGAGCACCGAAAGCGTCGGCGAAATCACCTGTTGCGCGATGGCGTCGAGGTCGGTGAGCGGCACGGTGCTGCTCTTCAGCGCCAGGAGCAAAACCGGCGCATCCGCCGGGTTGACCTTGCGGTGACTTGGCGGCGCAGGCATGTCTTGGGGCAGCAGCCTGAGCGTCCTGGTGATGGCTGCCTGCACGTCGGCGGCAGCGGCATCGATGTTACGCCCGAGCACGAACTCGATCGATATCGAGGTCGAGCCAAGCGCGTTCGTCGTGGAGATCGTGTCGATCCCGGCGATCGTGGCGAACTGCTTGATCAGCGGAATGGCGACCGAAGTCGACATGGTCTCGGGTGAGGCGCCAGGCAGCGCGGCGGAGACGTTGATAACAGGGAAATCCGTGCGCGGAAGTGCGGCGATCGGCAAGACGAGATAGCTGAAAGTGCCTGCAAGGATGAGGGCGACCGATAACAATACGGTAGCGATCGGGCGGCGGATACTGAACTCGGACAGCGGCATTTCACGCACTCCCGAATGATGGCAAATCCTAATCCGCGGCCTGATCGGCCGCGCCTGCAGCGACGACGACATCACCCGGCTTCAGCCGCGCCTGCCCTTCGATGACGACCCTGTCGCCGGCGGCGAGGCCCGTGCCGATCGTGGCCTTCTTGCCGTCGTCGATCAGCACCGAAACCGCGCGGGCTTCCACGGTGTTGTCATCCTTCACATGGAAAACGAAGGGACCGTCCTGTCCCGGCTGCACCGCAACGCTCGGGACAACAGGCGCCTGATGCAGTTGCTCCTGATCGATATCCACATCCACGAACTGGCCCGGCCAGAGTTTTTGTGCTCCATTGGGGAAGGTCGCGCGCATGGCGATGGTGCCGGACGCGGTATCAACGGCGGAATCGATGAAATCGAGCACACCTTCGCCGATCACAGTTTGCGTGCCGCTCGACCTCGCGCGAACCCGTGGGGGCGTCCCGCGATCGATGAGATCCTTGAACGTCTGCAGCCGGTCTTCCGGCAGGCGAAACGTAACGCCGATCGGGTCGATCGCAGTGATTGTCACGAGATTGTTCGATGTCGCGCCCGATTGGCCGACAAGATCTCCGAGCGCGACCTGAACGGCCCCGAGGCGTCCACCGATCGGGGCGGAGATCACAGTCAAGCTCAGCGCGACCTGATCGGCATCCACGGTGGCGCGATCGGCATCCAGGGTCCCCTGCGCCGCCTGCTGCAGCGAGAGAGCGGTGTCATAGCTTTGCTGGGTGCCGGTCTTGTCGTCGCGCAACGTTCTTGCACGCGCGAGTTCCGTATTGGCGTCGGAAAGCTGTGCGGTGTCCTTGGCGACGATCGCCTGGTCACGCGTGAGCTCGGCCTTTATCGCGCGGTCGTCGAGCGTGAACAGCAGGTCGCCCGCCTTGACCATCTGCCCGTCCTTGACGTGGATGGCCGTGATCTGGCTCGCAACGCGCGCGCCCACCTCCACGGTATCGGGGGCCTGCACGTTGCCCAGGGCATGGACGACAACGGGAACATCTTTAAGCGTCACTGTCGCCGTCTGCACGGACACGGCGCTGCCACGCTTGGCACTGGCGGCCGCATTGGCCGACAATTTCGCTTCGCTCGGCACGGGCTTGCGCGCCACCACGAACCCGACCGCGGCGATTGCGAGAAGAACGACGGCGATACGAAACGTGATACCTGATCGGCTGACCATCGGCGCCTCCGCAGTCCTTGCTGTCGGCACGCGGCGATAGGTAGCGCCGACCATCGGAAGCTGGGCCTAAATGTGGCCGCTTCAATGGCGCAACACCCTGAAAAACAATTAAAAATTGTTCATCTTCGGTGTCGCTCATCTCGTTTGGCGGCCAAAGCTGCCGGCACGCTGATCCCGGGGCGGAAGGGCCGAACCTGGCGGGCGATTGCCGACCACTAGAGCCTGGGTGACAGATCCGGCAACGTGGGTGCGGAATACCGGATCTGCCCCAGGCTCTAGCAGCAGGAAAGCCTCGTCCGGCGGCCGGCCGGCGATAGAGGCTTCACCGAAGTTGTGCGGGGCGGAACGAGCGTCAAAGCCAAGGATGATGCAATTACCGTCGCAACCCTCGTGCGTGCCAGCGTGATCGGTGATCGCCCGTTTCATTCCTGCTCCCTCAGACCCATAGGCGGAGCATTGCCCCAATTCATTGATCAATGTAATTGCTCGAATATCGATCACTTTGATCAGGATGGCCGATCATGCTGGATGCCCTGACGCTCGACCAGCTGCGCATATTCGTCGCCATCGTCGACCACGGCTCGTTCCGGGCGGCGGCCCGCGTCCTCGGGCGTGCCCAATCCGGCCTCAGCAGCGCGATCCTCAACCTCGAAACGGAACTGCGCCTGCCGCTGTTCGACCGCTCCCAGCACCGCCCCGAATTGACGAAGGCGGGAGCGACATTGCTCGCGGAAGCGAGAACCTTGCTGATCAATGCAGATGCGCTGCGCGCCAAGGCGAACGGCTTCAATCAGGGCATGGAGTCGGCGCTGCGCGTCGCGCTCGACCCGCTGCTTCCGTTGCCGGATGTCGCCCGGGTTGTCAGCGACTTCACCCTCTCCCATCCCGGCGTGCGGGTGGAGCTCGTGACGGCGCCGATGACCATGGCGCTGAGCCTGGTGCTCGATGGAGACTGCGACCTCGGCCTGACCGCTGCGCAGGAGACGGACGCGCATATCGCCGGCGAGGCGGTCGCAGTCTTTCCGGGCATGGTGCCGGTATGTGCACGCGACCATCCTCTCGCCGCCGCCGTCGAAGGATCCGCAGGCCTGACGACGGTCGACCTTGCCGACCATCTGCAGATCGTCGTCGCGGATCCTTCTGCCGAGCAGCAAGGGGTGAGCTACGCGGTGTTCTCCCAGCAAACGCTGCGGGTCAGCGACCTTGCCACCAAACACGCGCTCATACTTGCCGGAGCCGGATGGGGGCATCTGCCCCTCTGGCTGGTAAAGGCGGATCTCGATGAAGGGCGCCTCTGCGAGGTGCCGCTTACGACCCGCAACGGTCTCCCTGGCCCGCTTCTCCCCTTCTATGCGATCCGCCGGATCGATCGGGTTCGCGGGCCCGCAATGGAAAGCCTGTGCAGGCTCATGATTGCCCATTTCAGGGGCCAGTCGCAGGCGACATCGGCGCTTGCCTGATCTGCCGCTACGTAGGCAACAGCAGTCGAGCAACAGCGGGCAAGCAGCCAGGGGGTTGACGTCCGAGGCCTGAGCGTCTTGAGTTCGTCCCGAACAGGGCCGCCGCCTTGCAACGCGGCGGCCACGTCCCCATTTCCAGATCTCAGGGTTGCCTGGCCGGGCAGCCCATCCCCCATCGACCTGATCCTACGGCGTCGCAAGCAAGGCGACGAACTTCATTCAGTAAAGGGTTTCCTATGGCTCACTATCCAGACATTCTGCTTCATATCGACGGCGCCTGGCGGCCGGCGCGGTCAGGCAAGACCATTCCCGTCATCGACCCTGCCAACGAGGAAACGATCGGTCAGGTGGCCTGGGCCGAAGTGGAGGATCTGGACGAGGCGCTTGCGTCCGCCGAGAAGGGGTTCAAGACGTGGCGGGCCACGTCCGCCTTCGATCGCGCCCAGGTGATGCGGTCGGCAGCCGCCCTGCTTCGCGAACGGGCCGGCGACATCGCCTGGCTGATGACCCGCGAACAGGGCAAGCCCCTTGCCCAATCGAAGGGCGAGATACTGGCTGCGGCCGAAATCATCGAGTGGTTCGCCGAGGAAGGAAAGCGCGCCTACGGCCAGATCATTCCGCCGCGTTCGCCCGACGTCACCCAGATGACCGTCAAGCTGCCGGTCGGTCCCGTTGCCGCCTTCACACCCTGGAACTTCCCGATCAACCAGGTGGTGCGCAAGCTGTCGGCGGCGCTGGCCACCGGATGCTCGATCATCGTCAAGGCGCCGGAGGAGACGCCGGCGTCGCCGGCAGAACTGATCCGCTGCTTCGTCGACGCCGGGCTTCCGGCCGGCGTCGTCAATCTCGTCTACGGTGTGCCCTCGGTCATCTCGGAATATCTGATCGCCCATCCGGTGATCCGCAAGATGTCGTTCACCGGCTCGACCCCGGTCGGCAAGCTGCTCGCCGCCCTTGCCGGCCAGCACATGAAGCGCGCGACGATGGAACTGGGCGGGCATGCGCCGGTTATCGTCACCGATGATGCCGATGTCGAGCGCGCCGTCGCCATCATGTCCGGCAGCAAGTACCGCAATGCCGGCCAGGTCTGCGTGTCGCCGACCCGCTTCCTCGTGCAGGAGCGCGTGGCGGACCAGTTCCTCGACGGCTTCGTCGCCGCATCGAAGAAGATCAAGGTCGGAAACGGTCTCGAAGCCGGCGTCGACATGGGGCCGCTTGCCAACGAGCGGCGCATCCCGGCGATCGAGAGCCTGGTTGCCGACGCGGTCGAACATGGCGCCCGGCTGGCAACCGGTGGCCATCGCATCGGCAACCGCGGCTATTTCTTCGAGCCGACGGTGCTGGCGGACGTGCCGCTTTCCGCGCGCATCATGAACGACGAGCCTTTCGGCCCCGTCTCGATCATCAACCGGTTCCAGGATCTGGACGAGGCGATCGATGAGGCCAATCGCCTGCCCTTCGGCCTTGCGGCCTACGCCTTCACCGGATCGGAGCGCAGCGCCCATCGCCTCGCAAGCGAGGTCGAAAGCGGCATGATTACGATCAACCATCTGGGCCTGGCGCTGCCCGAGGTCCCCTTCGGCGGCATCAAGGATTCCGGTTACGGCACCGAGGGCGGTTCCGAAGCGATCGAGGCCTATCTGGAAACGCGCTTCGTCACGCGAAAGAGCGTCTGACACCGGCGGCAGGCAACCGCCTGCTCGACCGAGAAGCAACAGGGGACGGCGCCGCCGACGTCGTCCCCGGGCTACCGCCCTTCGGCTACAACGCGTTGCTCGTCCAGTCCTCGTGCCCATGGCGGACGCGAACGACGAGGATGGTGCCGTCCGCCTCGATCCGGTAGACGACCAGATGCGCCTTGAACGGATGGATGCGCATCGGCGGCGACAGTTCCGTGCGCTCTCGCGCCATGCGCGGATTGGCGGCAATCAGGGCGAAAACGTTGAAGAGCTCATCGTGATATAGTCGCGCCTGGGCGAAGCCGAAAAGGCGCACCCCATCCTCGGCGATCGCGATGATGTCTTCTTCTGCCGCGACGGATAGCCGGAATGCCATTATCCGCGCGGCGCGTCAGCGCGCGCCAGCGCCGCGGAAAAGAGCTCGTCCTTGGAACGGGACCCGACGCCGCTCTTCAGACCGTCATCGACAAAGCGCTGCATCACCGCAACCTTGTCGTTCCGCTCCTGGTCCCTGCGGATGAGGTCGCGGACATAGTCGCTGGCGTTGGCATAACGGCCCGTGCGCGTCTGCGCTTCCACCCAATCCTTCATCGGGTCGGGCAAGGATACGTTCATCGTCGCCATGTCGGCCTCCATTGCTGCAGGGAGATTGGCATATTTTAGCAAAGTTTGTCAAACTGGCGGGGATCAGCTACGGCCCTTCCCCGATGGCCTCGCTCCCTGCCGCTCCTCCAAGGCCGCGGTCTGGTCGCCGCGCCGGTTGACTATCGGAGTGCCAGCCTTTCTGAATGCCATCGGCACAGGTGAACGACGGATTGCAATCGGACCTTAGGAATGACAGAGACGCTTCAACGACATGGCATGGCAGCAACGGGGTCCACGCTTTCCGAGCCGGAAAAGAACATCATCATCGGCGGCGTTCTTCTCTCCATGCTTCTGGCGGCGCTCGACCAGACGATCGTGGCGCCGGCGATGCCGACCATCGGCAAGGCGCTCGGACATAGCGACTACCTGCCGTGGGTCGTGACCGGCTACCTCCTGACCGCGACGGCCATGGCGCCGCTCTACGGCAAGATCTCGGATATCTACGGAAGGCGGCCGACGATCTTTGCCGCCATCATCATCTTCCTTGCAGGATCGCTGATAAGCGCGCTCGCGCCCAACATGCTGACGCTGATTATCGGCCGCGCCGTTCAGGGCCTGGGTGGCGGCGGCCTGTTCGCGCTGGCGCAGACCGTCATCGGCGATCTCGTTCCGCCCCGCGAACGGGCGCGCTACGCCGCCTGGATATCCGGAACATGGGCGGTTGCGAGCATCGCCGGACCGCTTCTGGGCGGCACCTTCGCCGAACACCTGCACTGGTCCCTGATTTTCTGGATCAATATTCCGCTCGGACTGGTGGCGATGGCGATCATCAACAGGCCGTTACGGAAGCTGCCAACTGTCGCCCGTGCGCACCGGATCGACGGGGCAGGTGCTCTCTTGCTCGTTGCTGCGACCGCGCTTTTGCTGCTTGCGCTCAACTGGGGCGGCAGCCGCTATCCCTGGCTTTCCACCGTCATACTCGGCTTGCTCGGCTCTTCCGCCGTCCTCTGGCTCGCTTTCGCCCTGCGGCTGCGCAAGGCGAAGGAGCCGCTCATTTCACTGGAAGTGCTCGGCAATCCCGTCGTCCGCTACGGAACGCTTGCCATGTTCCTGGCGCAGGGCGCCAATGTCGGGCTCGCGGTCTATATCCCCGTCTACGCGCAATCGTTCCATGGGCTGTCGGCCAGCAGTTCGGGTGTCGTTATGCTCGGCCTGCTGCTTGGGACCGTGTGCGGGGCGACAACCAGCGGGCGGACGATACCGCGCATGGTGCATTACAAGAGGATGGCCCTGGTCGGCGGTGCGCTTGCCTTCCTCTGCCTGGCGGCCCTTGCCGCTCTCGCCGGACGGACTTCGCTGCTCGTCCTTGAGCTTTTGACATTCGCCGCCGGCTTTGGCTCGGGCATGACCTTTCCGGTGGCGACGATTTCGGTTCAGAATTCCGTCGACCAGGAGCATCTCGGCGTCGCAACCGGCGTTCTGACCTTTCTGCGATCACTGGGTGGCGCCCTCGGCGTCGCGGCATTCGGCGCGATCGCCCTTGGCAACGGCCTGCCGCTCGCTGGCGAAGGCATGGAGGCGTCAGGCACGGCGGCGACCTCGACCCTGCCCTTCACCTACATTTTCATCGCGAGCGCCGGCGCGATGGCGGCGGCGCTGGTCTTTTTTCATCTCATGCCGGAAAAACCATTGCAGGGCCGAGTGCCGTAGTTGCTCCCGTCGAATAGCAGGACCGCTGACGGCATTTTGATCGCAGGGCTTAGAACTCCGCCTTCAGCGACGCGTAGAAGGTGCGTCCCGGGCCGGGCTGCTGCACCAGGCTCAAGGGGTCGACATAGTAGGCATCGGTCAGGTTCTCGATGCGGAAGCTCGCGGTCAGGCTCTCGTTGATGCGGTACTCGGCGAACGCGTCCACCAGCGTATAGGGCTTCCAGTCGATCAGCGAGATGAACTGCGAGGCACCCTGGGCGGTCACGTCGCCGTGGCCGATCGCGCGCGATCCGGTGCGCGAAACGCGCCCGCCCACCGTCAAGGCGTCGTCGAGGAACGTCTGCGAAAGGGTCAGCGCGACCGTGTATTCCGGCGGCACCTGGTTGGTGGCGTAGTCGGCATAGAGCGACTTGTTCCCGCAGGTGGTGGCCGTTCGGCAAAACTCGACATCGGTGTAGTAGTTGGCAGCAAGCTCGGCGGTGAAGCCGCCGCGTTCATAGCGACCGGAGAGTTCGATACCCTGGAAATGCGCGCCGGCGATGTTGTGGATGCGCATGCCGGAGATCCCGCGCGGGTCGGTATACCATTCGCGCGAGATGTAGTTGTCGACGTTCCAGTCGAAGAAACCGAGCTTCATCATTGCCTGGTCGTCGGCTGAAAACACGCCCTCGCGCCTGAGATTGGTGCCCACTTCCCAGTTGTTGGATCGCTCGGGCCTGACGTCGGAATTGACGTTCATGGTGAAGGCCGAAACGCCCTCGAAGATGCTCGGCGAGCGCAGTGCGCTCGAGTAGTTCACATAGAACTGGGTGCCGTCGAAGGGCTCCAGCGTCACGCCCACGGATGGGCTGAACCCGCCGTCGCTGAGGGCCGTGTCGTAGGTGTAGCCGGGGCGGACCTGTTCCGGGGCGTTTCGATCCTCGGTCCAGTAGTGCTGATAGCGCAGGCCGCCATTGATCGTCAGCCAATCGGTCGCCTTCCATGCGGCCTTGGTGAAGGCCGCCGCCTCCTGCCGCGTGCCGTCGCGAAGGTCGAGCCAGGTCTCGAGTTCAGGCGTGAACTTGCTCGGTCGCGTGTCCTCGCTCTGGAACGACAGGCCGTAGGTCAGGTCGAGCGCGCCGTAGGCGGTGGTCAATGCCGACGTATTCGAGACATCGGCGCCCCACATGAAGGTGTCGGATCCGGTGCGGAAGTCGGCCGGCAGGCCGAAATCTCCGGGCTGCGGGTAGAGCACGCCGCTCCGCCGGGGATTGCGCAGCTCCAGCCGCGTCGCCCAGAGATTGGCCTTGAGATCGATGAGGTCGTTATCGTCAGGCTTCCAGCCGTAGCGAAGCGTGCCGGCATGGACCTTCGTTCCCGCCGTCTGGCCCTGCTGCACGGCCTGGCCGCGATCGGAGGTCAGGCGCGACGCCAGGAGGTCGCCGGCCTCGCTGCGGAAGCCGTTGTAGCCGAACTGCAGGCTGTGACCGTTCTCGAAGCGGACGGTACCCTTGGCAAGATAGGATTTTGTCTGGAGCTGGGTGTTGAGCACCTCCTCGCCGGCGCGATAATTGGCGATGCCGATATTGTCGATATAGTCCTTCCAGCCCCGGGACGGCGGAAGGCACACGCCACTCTCATAGCAGAAGGGTCGCGGCCCCATGCTGACCGGTCTTGCCGCGGGTCCGTTGGTGCCCGCGTGATAGTTGCCCTGCCGGCGATAGGCGTAGCCGGCAACGAGATCGACGTTTTCCTCCTGCATCGCACCGACGATGCTGCCCGAGCCGCTGGTCGGGTCGAAGAACGAGGGGCGATCCATTCCGTCGCTTTTTGCCGTTGCCACGGGGGGCGCCCAGGTTCCACCCGGCCAGGCATAGCCGGCCGTGGTGCCGGCCGGCGGTGGCGTGGAGGTGTTGGTGCCGAAGCCGCCTTTGACCCTGAGGCCGAATGTCCGCCCCTCCTTCACGATGTCGCCGGCATCGAGCGTGCGCATCGCCACCGTGCCGGCAATGCCGCTCGACGCGACGTCCGAACCCTTGGTGATTTCGACGCCGCCGAGGAAATCCGGATCGACGAAGGTCCGGTTGGAGATGCCCTGGTAGCCCTGATAGACCGTGGCCGAATTGCTGGCGCCATCGACGGTGACGGCGACGCGGCCCATGCCCTGCATGCCGCGGATGTTGACGTCGACGGCGCCGGCGCCGTTGCGCGCCTCCCCGGACAGGACGCCGGGCGTGCCGCGGAAGATATCGGCCGGGCTCGAGCCGCGGAAACGGTCGATGTTTTCTCCCGAGATGTAGGCGGTCGGCGCGGCCGTTTCATAGGGCGCGTCCACGGGATTGATGATCCCGGAGCCGGCGACAATCGGCGCGAGCATCGTTTCGCCGCCGGCTGCACCGACGGCATGCGCGCCGGAGACCCGCTCGGTAATCGTGACGGTCCCGCCGTTCAGGCTATAGGAAAGGCCGCTTCCGGAGAGCAGCTGCGAGAGCGCCTGTGTCGGGGCGATCGGCCCGCTGACGGCCGGTGCGAATTTCCCCTGGGTCAGCGATGCCGAATAGGCGAGTTTCAGCCCGGACTGCCGCGCGAACGCCGTCAGTGCCGCGGTCAGGGCTTGCGCCGGAATGTCGAAGGTCATGGCACCCGAACGGGCTGACCGTTCCTGTTGTGCCAAAGCCGGCATTGCCGTTTGAAGTGAACCGACCGTCGTGGTTGCGACCACGACCGCGCCAAGAAGTTTGTTTCGCCCCGTTTGTCTGGACATCTGATCCCTATTCCCATGCCTGTGAGCGAGGGATCGGTGCTCCTGGTGGCAGGACATATCCCTCAAAAGCCGAGACGAGGCACCACGCAAAAACCCACAACGATGTTCGAAAAAAAATCAGAACGGCTAGGCTGCCGAGATCAACGTCACGTAGCGCGTCATGCGCGTGACCCGGATCGGCAGGCCGGACGCAAGTGCTGCAAGCGAGGCGTCGGGCGTTCTTAAGTCCAGGACGGCGCTGACCAGCGTCGACTTCAGGCTGTCGTTGCTGAAGACGATCCAGCCCCCGTGATAGCGGCTGAGCGCGGCGACGACATCACCGAGCCTGCGGTTTTCGGCCACGTACATGCCGGATTGCCAGGCGAGCGCGATTGCCGGATCCTGCAAGACGGGCGCGCCGACGGCACCGTCGCGGGCGACCGACACGCGCTCTCCCCCGGCGACCGTAACACCGGCAAGCCCTCCGGCCGTTGGCTGCACGCGCACCGAATGACGGGTGACGGCAACGCCGAGCGAGCCGTCCGCCGCGTTGGCGTCGACGTCAAAGGCGGTGCCAAGGGCGGTGACCACGACGCCGCCTGTCGCAACGCGAAAGGGCCGCGCCTCTGCCGCCACGTCAAAAAATGCCTGGCCTTCCTTCAGAACGATCCGGCGCGCCCGTTCGTCGAAATGCACGTCCATCGCCGAGCGGGCGTTGAGAACCACCCGCGATCCGTCGGGCAGGTCGATCGAGCGCGTCTCTGCCGTGGCGGTCGCATAGTCGGAGCCGAGGCTGCGCAGCCAGGGGCGTGAAGCGGCAAGCCCGCCTCCAAGGACCGCAATGCCCACCGTACCGGTGAGAAGGCGGCGGCGCGAAAGGAGTGCCGTGGCGCGGCCGGGATAGACGAGCCCGGTCCTGCGATCGCGCCTGAGATGTGCCGCGTCGTTCCACAAGGTTTCGGCTTCGACCGCTGCCGCCTCGTGCTCGGCGCTTTGTCCGCGCCACGCCTCGTAGGCGCGTCGATCCTCGCCGGTGGCCTCGCCGGAGTGCAGGCGGACGACCCAGGCGAGCGCCGCGTCGGAGATGTCCCTGGCGGGACATTGCAAGGGGGTCGATGCCGGTTTCACGGCCGGCGCCTTATCAGACATGGTCCATCTCGCGCCGCACGTCGCGGCAATGGCTCAGGGCACGCAGCATGTGCTTTTCGACCATGCTGACCGAGATGCCCAGCGTTTCGGCTATTTCGCGGTGCGAATGGCCCTCGACCTTGTTCATGATGAAGGCCGTTCGGCAGGCGGCCGGCAGTTCGTTCAAAAGAACCGAAAGCGCCGCGACCTTGTCGCGAAACTCCAGCCGCTGCGCGAAATCGTCCGGCGACGACAGGCGGTCTGCCTGGTCCAGCTCGACCCGGCGCGACCACTCCCGCTCCAGCTTGATGCGAAAGTCGATCGCAGCATTTCTCGCTGCCTTGAACAGGTAGGAACGTGGATGCTCGACGCTGCGGCGGTCTACCCTCACCATGCGCAGATAGGCGTTCTGCACGACTTCCTCGCCGTCGTCCCGGTTGCCGATCAGGCGCGATGCATAGCGCACCACCTCCTTGTGGTGGCGCCGGAAGAGCAGGCCGAGCCAGTGATTGAGAGAGCTTGCCATCCTGCCGCCCTTCCTAGCGAAGCGCGACGCGATGGTCGTGGGAGTGGAATTCGACAGGCATGATGCAAACTTCGCGGGACAACCTGCGGCTTACCGTCGCCGCAGGCTAATACTTGTCTCTTATACTCATGTTTTAGAGTCCGACAAGCGCCTTTGCGCGAAAACGTCTAGATTGGATTCGCCGGCACCAATCCCCGGATGGTTCCGGGCCGTCGGTACCGGCGGCATTCCATTGCTGATCAGAAGAAGATCGGTTCAGGCTCCGTTCAAACAGCCGGCTCGAAGTCCGTCGAAACGGAAACCGTGCGCCACTGGGCGAGAAGGTCTCGATCCGAGGCGTGCTTCGCCTCGATCGTTGCGACCGTATCGCTGCCAAGCGGAAGCCGAACCGGCGGTTGGTCCGCATCGACGAACGAGATCAGTACATCAGCGAGCCTGTCGGGATTGCCCGGCTGGTTGTGGCTGATCTCCTTCGCCTTGCAGCGGACGGCGCCTGCGGTCTCGGCATAGTCGCTGATCTCGATCGGGCTGACGCTCAACGACGTCGAGTCGAGAAAGTCCGTGCGGAAGTAGCCGGGCTCGATCGCCGTCGCGTAGATGCCAAGCGGCGCGAGCTCCGCCGCCAGGGCCTCCGTCAATCCCTCGACGGCAAATTTCGTCGAGCAATAGACGCCGAAGCCAGGTCCGCTGCGGTAGCCGCCGATGGAAGAGAAGTTGAGGATCCGCCCTGAGCGCTGGCGACGCATATGCGGCAGCACCGCGCGGGTCACGGCAAGAAGCCCGAAGACATTGGTACGGTAGAGCGCCTCGATCTCGGGACCTGTCGCCTCCTCGACCGCGCCAAGCAGGCCATAGCCGGCATTGTTGACCAGAATGTCGATGCGCCCGAAACGGGCGATCGCCTCGCCCACCGCCTGATGTGCCTGGGCCTCGTCGGTGACGTCGAGAGCCACGGCCAGTAGGTTGGGATGATCTGCGAAGCGGTCCGCGATCGCCTTGGGATTGCGCGCCGTCGCGACCACCTGATCGCCCTTCGCCAGGGCCTTTTCTACGATAAGGGCACCAAATCCACGGGATGCGCCGGTGATGAACCACGTATGCATGTGAACCTCCGATTTGTTTCGCCGCTCATCGTCGGCGGCTGAGGAGGTTGTACTGCGAGACGTCTGCTGAGATAATCGACTGGATTCTTGTTGAGTTGATGAGAAAATCTCACGAATGCGAACCATATCCCCGTCCGACCTTTCCTCTTTCCTGGCACTCGCCCGCCATCGCAGCTTCCGCCGCGCCGCCGACGAGATCGGCTGCACGCCGTCCGCACTCAGCCATGCGCTGAAGGCGCTTGAGGAGCGGCTGGACCTCAGGCTCTTCAACCGAACGACCCGCAGCGTCGCCCTGACCGAGGCCGGAGAGCGCCTGCTTGCCCGCGTCGCGCCGGCCTTTCGTGACATCGAAGACGCGCTCGATGACCTCAACAATTTCCGGGGAGCGCCGGTCGGGCGGTTGAGGCTCAATGCGGCACGCACGTCGGCAAGGATGGTGCTGCTGCCCCTGGTCGCCCGGTTTCTCGAGAGCCATCCGAAGGTCAATATCGAGATCGTCGTCGACAACGATGTCGTCGACATGGTGTCGGAGGGCTTCGATGCCGGCATTCGCTTTGGCGAGATCATCGCCCAGGACATGATCGCCGTCCCCGTCGGACCGCGCCAGCGCACCGCGATAGTGGCAACCCCGGCCTTCTTCGAGCGCCACGCCAGGCCAACCTCCCCCGACCATTTGAAGGCGCTGCCTTGTATCGGACTGCGCTTCGGAAGCGGGCGGCTCTATGCATGGGAGTTCGAGCGCGGGGGCGTCGAGGTTCAGGTCGAAGTAACCGGTCCCCTGGTCGTCGATGACCAGGATCTGATGATCGATGCCGCCCTTCTCGGCGCAGGGGTTGCCTTTACCTTCGAGGATCAGGTGCGCTCGCTCATTGACGAGGGCAAGCTGGTCCGCGTCCTTGAAGACTGGTGCCCTTACTATGGCGGCCTCTATCTCTATTATCCGAGCCGGCGACAGATGCCGGCGGCACTGAGGGCCTTCGTCGATTTTGCGAGAGCCTGGGACAAGTCACCGCTTTGAGGGGAGCCGCGCCCTGCCCTGGCAAGCACGCGTAATGTCCGCGCAACCTGGTGTTTACAATCGTCTCGTCAAGGTTTTACTGACACGGGTTCTTACCGCGTCAAAACAACGTCAGCCAGGCTCGGCGGCGTTGGCAATCCAACAACATGGTGCGGATAGTGTGGAAGCTTTGGCCAAGGTCTCTCAAGCAACGTCTCATCGCCCACCTCCTGGTTCTGCAACTGGCGGTTCTCTTGGCGTTCGGCCTGTCCTTCGTCACGCTCCTTGTCGTCGCGGACGAAGGCGGCGCGCTCGTCAGCCCGGCCCCGGTCGAGACGGCGTTCCGCGCGATCAAGAGAAACGCGAGCGGCAAGCTCGAACTCGCTGACACCGCGGACCTGACGCGCGTTCGTATTCAGCAACCCAATTTCTGGTTCATCGCCCGCAACGACAGGGGCGAGATCGTCCAGGCCGGCGACGTACCGGAGATCTACCGCGGCATGAGCGGGGTCCTCGGCCGAATGACCTACTCGGACATTCGCGACGATGGCGAGCCATCGACCTATCTCGCCGTCATCCGGCGCATGACAAGCGAGGAAGGCACCTTCACCGTGTTCGGACAGGGAACGCTTCTCAGCCAGCCCTCCCTCATCTTTTCGTTTTCGCGGCTGTTCGTCGCGCCGATGCTGGTGTTGCTCGCGCTCGTCACGATCTTCGGCGTACCTCGCATCGTCAACCGGGCGATCCGGGGCATCTCCGATCTCGCCCGCAAGACGGATGAGATCGACATCACCCATCGAAGCCACCGGCTGGCCGAAACGGCGGTTCCGAGCGAAGTCCGCCCGCTCGTGCGCGGCATCAACAGTGCGCTGCACCGGCTCGATCAATCCTATGGCCAACACCAGCGCTTCATCCTCGACGCCGCCCATGAGTTGCGAACCCCTGTGGCAATTCTCCAGGCGCGGCTCGATTTGCTCGCCGCCGGACCGGAGCGCGATCGGCTGGTCTGCGACTGCGAGAGGATATCGGCGCTTGCCGAGCAACTGCTCGACCTTCAGCGGCTCGAGGCCAATGCCCGGCCGTTCACATCCGTCGACCTCGTCGCCCTGTGCCGCACCGTCGCAGCGGACCTCGCGCCGCTCGCGATCGACGAGGGATACGACCTGTCCTTCGAACAGAACACCGAGCAGTCGCTGATACAGGGAGATCCCGTTTCTCTCGAACGCGCGATCACCAATCTCGTCCAGAATGCGATCGAGCATGCGGGAAACCAGGGCGTGATCGTCGTGCGGGTCGAGCCGGATGGCGTTATAGAAATCAGCGACGACGGCCCCGGCATTCCCGAGGCGGAGCGCGAGCGCGTCTTCGAGGCGTTCTACCGTCTGAAGCCACGCGACCGCGGGGCGGGCCTCGGACTGAACCTCGTCCTTCAGATCGCGGAGCGACACAATGGTCGCGTGACGGTCCTGACCTCGCCAAGCGGAGGCGCATGCTTTCGCCTGGCCTTTGGCGAAGCGCGCATCTGAATGCCACAATGACGCCACAGGCCGCGGATATCGACGCCGCGCGGCAGGAGTTCCCGGGGTCGGGATAGGGTCGCAGGAGCGGTCGTAGCCTTGGGCGCGACTGCCGATCATCGGGGAAATGGACCGAATGGCGCTGCGAAGCGCAAGAAATTCGATTCGAGATCTATTTCGGCCGTTGGAAAGCAAAATTTAACCATACTTCTCCATCTTTTGTCCATCAGTCGTCAAGAAGGGGACAATCCAGATGTCGCGCAGCCGCGGTCGCTCGCCGGCCCGGGGGCTTTTGCGGGATTTTCTGGCTTGATTTGCGTAGTTGAGTAAGATCATTCGCTCACAGTCTTTGCGCCGTCTGTTGCGCCCATTGTTGATCACTTGCTGCGGCACCGCCCTCGTCGGCGCGGCTGCGTGGTCGCTTGTCGGCATGGCCGCGATAGGCAGTTCATACGCGCATGGTTCGGGCCGCCTGCTGCCCAAGCCGCAGTTGCATTTGGCCGAGAAGGTAAAAGACCGCGCCTGGGACAAACACGCCAGAACCAACCAGGCGACGCGGCTCGTGGCCGCCGCTGCGGCGCAGCCGGTCATGGTCGCAAGCCTTGCCCCCAGCGAAGCGAGATTCGCGGACAATCGCGAGCTCCCGAGGGATGCGGAAACGATCGGCAAGAGCGCCCGGATTGTAGCTGCGGTGAAGAAAGCCGTTCTGTCGTCCGAGAAAGTCGCGAGCAACTCCGTTCTCCCTCCTCAGGCGCACCATCAGACCGCGACGATCGGCCTGCCGGCACCGGAACGCTTCGCGCCGGTGGCGACCGTTACCGCCGACGAGAAGCCGGTCCAGCTCGCCTACGCCACGCCCTCTCAGAGCCACGTGGAAGGCAGCGCCTTTTCCGCACTTTTGACCGCGCCCTCCGAGGACGATCTCGCCGAGGAGCCGGACCAGGATGCCGCCGAGGACACCGCCGCCCTGCCGAGCCATGAGGACACCCCCTCCGTCGGACCCATGCCGCAGTTCCGCCCGCGCGCCACGCAAGCGGAAAAGCCGGCTGCCGAAGACGAAAACCCACTGACAAGGCAGGCCGAAGACACGGCGGCGAAAAAGGCCGAGGAGACCGCCAAGGCGGACGAGGACGAAGCGCCGAAGAAGCAGAAGCTTGCTTATGCACGGCCGGAAGACCCGACCGAGAACAGTGCCGGCACCGGTTTCGGCCAGGCGCTCCGCAACATGTTTGGTGGTGGAGCCAAGGCCGGCAATGGCGTTGCCGTCTACGACATCACTGCCGCCAAGGTCTACATGCCCGACGGCAGCGTGCTCGAGGCCCATTCCGGCATCGGCAAGATGGCCGACAATCCGCGCTATGTGAATGTCAGGATGACCGGGCCGACCCCGCCGCATACCTATAATCTCAGGATGCGCGAAACGCGCTTCCACGGCGTCGAGGCGATCCGCATGCTGCCCGTCGATGGAAGGAACAAGCACGGTCGCGACGGTTTCCTGACCCACAGCTACCTGCTGCGCGGCAAGCGCGCGGAATCCCATGGCTGCGTCGCCTTCGCCGACTATCCGCGGTTTCTGACCGCCTTCAAGCAGGGCAAGGTCAAGCAGATCGTCGTGGTGCCGAGCGGCGGGCGCGCGGCCGGCATGCGCCTGGCTCAGAACGGCAGGAATTCCTGACCGGAGGCGTCCGACCGTCGGATTTGTATTAGGAGACGGCAAAGGTCTTCCGCCGACGAGGAACGGGCACTAAGATCCCGACCTCGACAGGAGCGAGAACGAAGAGGACCGGGAGCCCGTCATGTGCCGAAACATCAAACCCCTGTTCAATTTCGAGCCGCCGGCGACGGACGCGGAGATCCATGACGCCGCGTTGCAGTTCGTGCGCAAACTGAGCGGAACGAACAAACCATCCAAACGCAATGAAGCGGCGTTCGAGCGCGCGGTCAGTTCGATCGCGGCCTGCGCGCAGGAACTGATCGACGCACTCGAGACGTCGCAGCCCCCGCGCAACCGCGAAGAAGAAGCTGCCAAGGCGCGCGCACGGGCCGCCGTCCGGTTCGCCTGACGACCGCGACGCCACAAGAGCGGCCTACGCAATCAAGCGACAAGGACCTCCGAGGACCTAGCCCTGCCCGCCCGAAGCCTGAACGACGGTGACGGCGATCATGTGGAAGACGTCATCGGCATTGCAGCCACGCGAGAGATCGTTGGCGGGCTTGGCAAGCCCCTGCAGAATGGGGCCGATGGCAGCGGCGCCGCCGATCCGCTGCGCGATCTTGTAGCCGATATTGGCCGCGTCGAGATTCGGAAAGACGAAGACATTGGCCTCGCCATGAAGAGCCGAATCCGGTGCCTTGGCGGCGCTGACGGCCTCGACGAAGGCGCTGTCGAACTGCAACTCCCCGTCGATCACGAGACCCGGCGCTGCGGTATGGGCAAGCCGTGTCGCCTCAACCACCTTGGAAACCCGCTCGTGCGCGGCGCTGCCGGCCGTCGAGAACGAGAGCATCGCCACCTTCGCCGGCTTGCCGGCGAGCGCCTCGAACGAGCGCGCGGAGGTCACGGCGATATCGGCAAGGCCCGCGGCGTCCGGATCCACCACCAGCCCGCAATCGGCAAAGACGAAGGCGCCCTTCTTCACATGGTGCGGCGCGCAGAGCATCATCAGGAAGAAGCTTGATACCAGCCCGACATCCGGTGCCCGGCCGATGGTCTGGAGTGCGGCACGCACCGTATCGGCGGTGGTGGCGACCGCGCCTCCGACCGTGCCGTCGGCGTGATCCTCGCGCACCATCATGGCGGCAAAGACGAGCGGCGAACGCACGGCTGCCGCCGCAGCCACCTCGTCGACGCCCTTGTTTCGCCGCAGCGCGTGATAGGCCGCAGCAAGGCGCTGCGTCAACGCGGACGAGGCCGGATCCTCGATACGGATAGCGTCCCGATTGCCACCAGCGACCGCCAGTTGCCCTCCGACGATCTCCCGGTTGCCGACGAGCGTGATCTCGGCAATGCCAGCGCGCACGGCCCGCAAGGCGCCTTCGACGATGCGCGGGTCCTCGCCCTCGGCGAGAACGATATGGCGGGGGGCGGCTTTCGCGGCTTCGAGAATGCGGTCGAGCGGTTTCATCAGGCGTGCCCCAGATAGTGAATGCCGACGAGGATGAAGAGGGCGATGAAGACGGTTTCGGCGATGATCAGCGCGACCGCGTCGCCGCCAACGTCGAGAACGCGGCGAAGCGAGGTGCGCATGCCGACGGCGACGATGCCGGCAAGCAGCGCCCAGCGCGAGGTCTCCATCCCGGCCTTTGCGACCATTTCCGGAACGAAGCCGAAGGAATTCAGCGCCGCAAAGATCAGGAAGGCGACGACGAAACCCGGGAGCAACGGCGGGCGCTTGCCTGTTTCGCCTTCGGGCTGTGGCACCTTGCGCAGCGACAGCGAGAAGATGAGCACGACCGGCGCCAGCATAGTGACGCGGATCAGCTTGACCAGCGTCGCCGTCTCGCCCGCTTCCGGTGAGACCGAGAAGCCGGCGCCGACAACCTGGGCGACGTCGTGGATGGTGCCGCCGAAGAATATGCCGGTCGCACGCGCATCCAGCCCCATGGTTTGGGCGATGATCGGATAGGCGATCATCGCCAGGGTGGAGAGCACCGTGACCGAGAGCACGGTGAAGATCAGATTGCGCTCGGCAAACTCGTTTTTCGGCAGCACGGCGGCGATCGCCATCGCCGCCGAGGCGCCGCAGATGGCGACGGATCCACTGGTCAGGAGTGCCAATCGCCAGCCGCGGCCGAGCAGTTTTGCGGCGAGCAGGCCGAAACCGATGGTCGCAGCGATGGCTGAAACCAGGAGGAGGATCGTGCTTGCGCCGAGCCCGATGAGCAGGTCGACGCTGATGCGCATGCCGAGCAGCGCCACGCCGATGCGCAACACTTTCTTGGCGCAGAAATCGATCCCGGCGACGCAGCGCCCTTCCTCGGACAGAAAGTGAAAGGCGATGCCGAGCAGCAGCGCCATCAGCATGGCCGGCGCGCCGTAGTGATCGGAGAGAAACTGGGCGGCGACGGCAACCGCCGCAGTGACGGCGAAGCCGGGCCAATAGGCCGCAAAGCCGGAGGGTACGCTCCGGAAGCGTTCGTGGACGGAGGTGACGAAGGTCATGGTTTTAATCCGGTCACTTGCGGGATGTTCACTCCCGCCCGGACGCGCCGGGCGGGGCATGGTTGGTAAGAGGGATCACGCCCGCTTCTGCGGACGCATGTCGGCACGATCGATGCCGGCAACCGGCACCGGCTTCTTCATCGCGTCGCGGCGGAAGGGTTCGCCGAGCTCCTGGTTGAGGATGACTTCGATGAAGGTTGTCACGCCCTTCTTCTGGTCGGCGATCGCAGTAGACAGCGCCTCAGTCAGCGCTGCCGTCGTATTAACGGCAACACCCTTCAGGCCGCAGCCTTCGGCCACTTTCGCGTAGGAGAGGTTGGGGTTGAGTTCCGTGCCGACGAAGTTGTTGGCGTACCAGAGCGTCGTGTTGCGCTTCTCAGCGCCCCATTGGTAGTTGCGGAAGATCACCATCGTGATCGCCGGCCATCCCTCGCGGCCGATCGAGCCCATCTCGTTCATCGAGATGCCGAAGGCACCGTCACCGGCAAAACCGACCACTGGCACATCAGGGCAACCGATCTTGGCGCCGACGATCGACGGGAAGCCATAACCGCAGGGGCCGAACATGCCCGGTGCCAGATATTTGCGGCCGGCTTCGAAGGTCGGATAGGCGTTGCCGATCGCGCAATTGTTGCCGATATCGGTGGAGATGATCGCTTCCTTCGGCAGGGCCGCCTGGATCGCCCGCCATGCCTGGCGCGGCGACATACGGTTCGGCTCGCGCGAGCGTGCGCTTTCGTTCCATTCCGTGCCCGGATCGTCGTCCTCGTGGTCCATCGAGGATAGTTGCTGCTGCCAGGCCGAGCGGGTCTGGTGGATCGTCGCCTTGCGCTCCTCGCGGCCGGCGTCGCCGGCAGACGGCGACAGCAACTCCAGGATCTGGCGGGCGACCTGCTTGGCATCGCCGCAGATGCCGACCGACACCTTCTTGGTAAGACCGATCCGGTCGGCGTTGATGTCGACCTGGATGATCGAGGCGTTCTTCGGCCAGTAGTCGATGCCGTAGCCCGGAAGCGTCGAGAACGGATTGAGCCTTGTGCCGAGTGCCAGCACGACATCAGCCTTCGAGATCAGCTCCATCGCCGCCTTCGAGCCGTTGTAGCCGAGCGGGCCGACCGACAGGCGATGGCTGCCTGGGAAGGCGTCGTTGTGCTGGTAGCCGCAGCAGACCGGCGCGTCGAGACGCTCGGCAAGCTTCATGGAATCGGAAATGGCATTGCCGATGACGACGCCGGCGCCGTTGAGGATGACCGGGAATTTCGCCTCAGACAGCAGCTTGGCCGCTTCCGCGATCGCCTGCGGGCCGCCGGCCGGGCGCTCGAAGCGAACGATCGCCGGCAGGTCGACGTCGATCACCTGGGTCCAGTAGTCGCGCGGAATGTTGATCTGCGCCGGCGCACAGCCGCGCCAGGCCTTTTCGATGACGCGGTTGAGGACTTCAGGGATACGCGAGGGATCGCGTACTTCTTCCTGGTAGCAGACCATTTCCTCGAACATCGCCATCTGGTCGACCTCCTGGAAACCGCCCTGCCCGATCGTCTTGTTGGCCGCCTGCGGCGTGACCATCAGAAGCGGCGTGTGGTTCCAGTAGGCGGTCTTGATCGCGGTGATGAAGCCGGTGACGCCGGGGCCGTTCTGGCCGATCGCAACCGACATCGTGCCCGTGGCGCGGCTGAAGCCGTCGGCCATCATGCCGGCATTGGTCTCATGGGCGCAGTCCCAGAATTTGATGCCGGCCTTCGGGAACAGGTCCGACACCGGCATCATGGCCGAGCCGATGATGCCGAAGGCATGTTCGAGGCCATGCATCTGAAGAACTTTGACGAAGGCTTCCTCGGTGGTCATTTTCATGGGGTGGTTCCTTTCCTGGTATTATTTCAAAGCGTTAGAGGATCTCGTCGCGGAGGTAGTACCAGCGGTACATTCCCCATTGCCCAAGCCGCCGGAACGGCGTCAGCAGCCCGTGGCCCGGCAGGGACGAGGTGAAGATCGGAAGGTCGAGATCGCCGCCCTTGCCGGCGACCATCTGCGCCATGCGCCGGCCGGCCTGGGCGGAATACATGACGCCATTGCCGCCATAACCCATGGCGTAGAACAGCCTCTGGGCCGGATCCGGCTGGAAGATGCGCGGCATCATGTCGTGGCTGACGTCCACCCAACCCCACCAGGAGTAGTCGATGTCGATGTCGCGCAGCGCCGGGAACTTGCGGTAGAGACCTGCCAGAAGCAGTTCGAGATGCTTCGGGTTTCCGGCGTCGCGCCCGGTAATCGCACTGCGGCTGCCAATCTGCACGCGTCCGTCCGGCAGCATGCGGTAGTAGTGGCGCAGGGTGCGCGTGTCGGTGAGCGGAATGCGCGCCTTGAAGTTCAGCGCCTTCTGCTCGCTCTCCGTCAGCGGCCGGGTGACAATCGAGTTCGACAGGATCGGCATCAGCCGATGGCGGGTGAGCGCGTTCATGCCGGGTGACGTGTAGCCGGCCGTCGCGATGCAGACGGCACGCGCCCGCACCGTTCCGCCAGGCGTCGTCAGGTAATGCATGCCGCCCTTGGCGATGCAGGAGAGCACGGGGCTCGACGTATGCACCCTTGCGCCCAGCTTGCGAGCAAGTCTGAGGTAACCGAAGGCGAGTTTTGCTGCGTGGATGCCCATGCCATCGGGCTCGTACATCGCCCCGCGTGCTTCCTCGTCGCGGACGAAATCACGGTGGATCTCATCGCGCGAGATCATGCGGGCGCGATAGCCGAAAGTATCGTTGAGAACGCGGACCTCGTTTTCGAGCGCCGGCAGCATCTTGTCGCGATGGGCAATGTAGAGGTGGCCGCCGTCCTGCGGGTCGCAGTCGATCTCCGGTTCCTTGACCAGGGCCCGAAACAAATCGAACCCCTCGGAAATCTCGGCATGCATCTTGCGCGCGACATCCACGCCCCAGCGGGCGATCCATTGCGAGCGCTTCAGGCGACCGGCGGAAATCTGCGCCTGCCCGCCATTGCGGGTGCTGCAGCCCCAGGCAACGCCGTTCGCCTCCAGCACGGTTGCCTTGATGCCGTGCTCGCGCGCCAGATGAATGGCGCAGGAGAGGCCGGTATAGCCGGAACCGATGATGGCGACGTCGACATCGATATCGCGCGTGACCGGACCGTCATCCTCCGGTTCCGGACCGGCAGTGCCGATCCAGTAGGTCGGCGCGTAGTCCTTGCCCGTGCCGGGGCTGCGGGCATGGTTGGGGTCATAGGCCGGATCAAACGGCTCTCTTGCCGGCTTCAAGGGTGTGGCGCGCAGTTGCATGGCTTTCGCTCCAGCCGTCAGTAGCGGGGTTGCAGGACCGGGCGGTTCTTGCGGAACGCCTGCTTGCGCACGATCTTGCCGTCTCGGAAGGTGAAGAGGTCGCAGCCCTCCGCCTCGATGCGGCTGCCATCGGCGGCCGTGCCGGAGAAGGTCCATTCGGACACGCCGCGATCGCCCTCGACGAAATGGCTGTGGTTGCCCCATTCGGCATCCGGCATCGATTTCCAGACGCCGCTGAAGGCGTCGGCGATCGGACCCGTACCGACGAAACGGTTGCCGTAGACCTCCGGGCCTGCGACCGCGTTGAACACGCAATCCTCGGCGAAGAAGTGCATGACCCCATCGATGTCATGCCGGTTGAAGGCATCGAACAAGGTTTTGAGATCGGTTGCCGTCAGTGTCATGGTCCTGTCCTTTGGCTTGGTCGTCAGGCATGGCTTCGCCAGAGACGGGAAAGGCCGTCTTCAAAAGGCCGCCAGGCCGTATTCAGTTGAAGTGTCGGAGGTGGTCGCCGGTTAGAGGCGACCCTTCCAGGGGATCAGCGCCTTTTCGAGGTAGCGGATCAGAAGATCGAAGGCGAAGGCGAAGATGCCGATAATGAAGATGCCCATGATCACCGTGTCGCTTTCGAGGTTTTCGGCGGCGTTCAGAACCATGAAGCCGAGGCCCCGGTTCGCGGCCACCATTTCCGCTGCCACAAGCGTGGTCCAGCCGACGCCGATGCCGATACGCATGCCGGTGAAGATCTCCGGCAAGGCCGCCTTCATGATCACCTGGCTGATGACCTGCCCGCGGGTGGCGCCCATCGCATAGGCCGCGTGGATCTGCTCGGTGGAGACCGAACGCACCCCTGCCCTTGCGGCAATCGCCATCGGCGCGAAGATCGCCAGATAGATCAGGAACACCTTCGGGAACTCGCCGATGCCGAGCCAGATGATGACCAGCGGCAGGTAGGCAAGCGGCGGAAGAGGCCGGTAGAATTCGATGATCGGGTCGAACAGGCCGCGCACGAAGCGATTGACGCCCATGAGCACGCCGATCGGCACTGCCGTCAGCAGCGCCAGCAGGAAGGCCCCGAAGACGCGGCCGATACTGGCCAGCGTGTGCTGCATCAGCGTCGAGTTCGAAACACCGTCGGTCATTGCCAGCATGAACTTGTCCCAGACCGCCAGCGGCGACGGCAGGAAAAGAGGCTTGACCCAGCCGCCTTCGGTCACGAGGAACCAGAGGGCGACGATGACGACCGTCGTCGAAAAACTGATCAGACCGCTGCTGCCTTCACCCGGAGCACCGAAGATCTTGCCGGCCTTTACGGGCTTGGCGCGTGTCACTCTGTCAAGCATGGGCCACCTCCGGGTTGCCGGACGCACGTTCGTCGCCATAGATGATGCCGAGCACTTCTTCGCGCATGCGGATGAATTCCGGGCTGGATTTGATCGCGCGCGCATTGCCCTCGGCGAGGAAGCGCTTGTTGAAGTTGAGTTCGTAGGTATGGGTGATGCGGCCCGGGCGCGGCGACATGACGATCAGCCGCGAGCCGAGGAACAACGCTTCCTCCACACTGTGGGTGATGAAGAAGAACATCTTGTTGGTGAGCTGCCAGACCTTCAGAAGCAGCTCCTGGATCGTCTCGCGCGTCAACGCGTCGAGGGCCGCCATCGGCTCGTCCATCAACAGCATGGCAGGATCACAGGTGAGCGCCCTTGCGATGCCGACGCGCTGCTGCATGCCACCCGAGAGGTGATAGATCATGTGGCGGTGGAAGTCCTGCAGGCCGACCAGCGCAAGGTTCTTGGTCGCAAGCTCCCGCCGCGTCGCCTTGTCGACGCCGCGCAGTTTGAGGCCGAATTCGGTATTCTCGATGACGTTCAGCCACGGCAGAAGCGCGTGCTTCTGGAAGACCACGCCGCGCTCGGCGCCGGGACCGTTCACCTGGTGGTTGCCAAGGGTGATGTCGCCTTCCGACGGGGCCATGAAGCCGGCCATCAGGTTAAGCAGCGTCGTCTTCCCGCAGCCTGATGCGCCCAGCGCGACGACGAAGTCGCCGCTGTTGATGGTAAGATTGACGCCTTTCAAGGCGATGATCGCCTGGTCCGAGTACAGGCCCGGGTAGGTCAGACTGATGTTCCTGACGCTCAATGTTTCCATGAGAAATGCCTCCCTGCACCTCGGTCACGGTCTATGATGGTGCGCCGGCCACTCCTCACGGCCGGCGCAATCGACAGATTAGCCTATTGCGCAGCCGCCTTGGCAAAGTCGGCATTCACGTAAGGGCCGTAGTCGTCGAGTGCGTTGCTGATCTGCTTCTGCTCGACGAGGAACTTAGCGCTTTCGGTGAGCGCCCGCGTAGCGCCGCCGCCAAGCCAGACTTCGGACGCCTGTTCGTCCGCGTTCGGGAACGAGAGGAGACGCAATGCCTCCACCGTGCTCGGGCCATCGCCGCCGATCAGCTTGACGATGCCTTCCACTTGCGGCGATTCCTCCGTCCAAGCCGCCTTGTTGGCGTTGTAGTCGGCATAGGCGTCCGCCAGGACCTTGGTGAAGGCCTCCATCAGCTTCGGATTTTCCGCAGCCCACGCCTTGTCAACCACCAGCCCGTCGAAAGTCGGTACGCTCGCCGCACCGATCACCTCGGAATCGGAAATCGTCTTGCCGGTCTTCTGGATTTCGGAAAGCGCCGGCGGCCAGACATAGGCCGCATCGATATCGCCGCGCTGCCAGGCGGCGACGATCTGCGGCGGCTTCAGGTTGAGGATTTCCACCTCGCGCGGGTCGACGTTCCAGACCTTGTTCATGCCGACGAGCAGATGGAAATGCGAAGTCGAGACGAAAGGTACGGCAACCTTCTTGCCCTTGAGGTCGGCCGGCGTCTCGATGCCCGAGCCCTCGCGGGCGACGAGCGCCTCCGACTGGCCGATATTGTCGAGGATCCAGAAGAGCTGCAGCTCGACGCCGCGCGTTGCGGCCGACGCCGTGCCGGTCGAACCGAGCACCCCGATCGGCACGTCACCGGAGGCGAGCGCCGTCGTGATGTCGCCGGCGGAACTGAACTGGCGCCAGTCGATCGTATAGCCGGCTTCCTTGGCGGCTGCATCGAAGCGGCCATCGGCGATCGCAGCTACGAACGGGCCAACGATCTGCTGATAGCCGACGACGAGCTTCGTTTCCGCGTAAGCGACGCCCGATGCGGCCAGGCTCGCGACAATACTGGCCGCCGCGGCCAATCGTCTGAAATGTCCATGTAGCATTCTTCTTCCTCCTCTTTGTTTATTCCCTGGCCGTTTTTCCGGTCTTGCTGATGACGATAAGGCCGAGATCCGGCTTGCGTTATATCCAGTCTGGAAGTTGAATAGATCCAGTTTAACGTCGCCAGGGGGGAGCAGGCGTCGTGCAGATGAACGTTTCCGAAACCATCTTCTTCATCGACCGCGACAGCGGGATCGGCCTGCAGGCGCAATTGCGTGAAACGGTTGTTTCCGCCGTGCTTGCCGGGCGCGTGCAGCCGCGCGCGCACCTGCCTTCCACGCGCAAGCTCGCCGACTATCTGCGGATTTCGCGCATCACGGTGACGCTCGCCTATCAGGAACTGATCAACCAGGGCTATGTCGAGGCCGTCAACCGCAGCTCCTACCGGATTTCCGGCAATCCACCGGGCATGGATGTCGAGGGAGAGCGCCCATCCGGCGGCTCCAACCCGGTCGATTGGAGCCGCAAGATCAAGATGAGCTTTGGCGTCGTGCGCCAGGTCCACAAACCGCTGGACTGGCGGCGCTACCCGTTCCCTTTCCTCTACGGCCAGATGGATCCGACGCTGTTTGATCTCAATGCCTGGCGCGACTGCGCCCGCCGGGCGCTCGCCCGCGAGGACTTCGTGCTGATGGCGAGCGACTTTGCCGCGGCCGACGACGTGCGGCTCGTCAACTACATCTGCTCACGCACGCTGCCGCGCCGAGGCATCCACGCCACGCCCGACGAAATCCTCGTCACCGTCGGCGCGCAGAATGCGCTCTGGATCGTCACCCGCCTGATCCTGGACAAGGGCTCTGCGGCTGTCTGCGAAAATCCCTGCCACCCCGATATCAGCGCCTCGCTTCTGCTCAGCGGCGCAAATGTTACGACCGTCGACGTGGATCGCGAGGGCCTGTCGCCGGATGCCCTGCCGGAGAACGTCGACGCCGTCTTCGTCACCCCAAGCCACCATTCACCAACAGGCGCGACCATGCCGGTCGACCGGCGCACGCAGCTGCTTGAAGCGGCCGAAGAGCGGGACTTCGTCATTGTCGAGGACGATTACGAGTTCGAGATCAGCTACCTCGCCCCGCCTTCCCCGGCGCTGAAGGCCTTGGATCCCTCCGGCCGCGTGCTCTACATCGGGAGTTTTTCCAAATCCCTGTTTCCGGGACTGCGGCTCGGCTACCTCGTCGCGCCCGCACCCTTCATTCGCGAAGCGCGCGCGCTCCGCTCGCTGATGCTGCGCCATCCGCCCGGGCATCTTCAGCGCACCGCAGCCTATTTCCTGGCACTCGGCCACTATGACGCCGTGCTCCACCGCATGCGGACCGAATATCACAAGCGCCATGTGCTGATGGCCGAGGCGCTGCGTCGGGAGAATTTGACCGTCGCCGGGTCGTCGTCCTTCGGCGGCACGTCCTTCTGGATGGAGGGGCCGGAGGGACTGGATGCCGACCGGCTGGTGAGCCAGTTGCGCGAGGATGGCGTGCTGGTCGAGTCCGGCTCGCCCTTCTTCCCGCGGAGTGATCAGCCCTGCCGCTATTTCCGCATGGGCTACTCATCCATTCCGGGCGCGAGCATCCCGGAGGGCGTTGCCCGTGTTCGCGCCGGCATCGACCGCCTCAGCCGATGAAGCCAGGTCGAAGGCAGGAAAGCACCTCAAAGGGCTCAGCTAAAGGTCAGGCGCCGTTACCCCGCATAGGCGACGAGATCGCTTCCAACAATCGAACCGGCGGTCGTCTGTCGGGCGGCAAGCACATCGCCGACGGCGATGAGCACCGGGTTGTCGTAGCCGATCTCCATGATGCCCTCGGGGATGGTTGCGAGCGTGCCGCGCCAGCTGCGTTCGGCCGGCCGGCTGACATCGCTCATGATGACGACAGGCGTTTCGGGCGGAAGGCCCTCATCGGCGAGCTTTGCAGCGATCAGTCCCGCCGTTCGGCCACCCATGTAGAAGACCGTCGTAGAGCGGCGGTCGGCAACACCTGCCCAGTCGACATCGTCGGGCAGACCGCCATGGCGGGAATGGCCGGTCACGAGCCGGAGCGACTGGGCGTGGTCGCGATGGGTGAGCGACAGGCCGAGGCGGGAGGCCATCGCGCTTGCGGCCGTGATGCCGGGGATCACATCCACGGGGATGTTCTCGCGGTCGAGATGGGCGATTTCCTCGCCGGCCCGGCCGAAGACCATGGGGTCGCCGGATTTCAACCGCACCACGCGTTTCCCCGCCTTGGCGAGCTTGACCATCATGGCATTGATGTCGTCCTGCCGGCAGCTTTCGCGGCCGCCGCGTTTTCCGACCAGCATGCGCTTTGCCTCCCGCCGCGCGAGTTCGAGCACATCCGACGAAACGAGGTCGTCGAAGAGGATGACGTCGGCCGCCTGGAGCGCGCGCACGGCCTTCAGCGTCAAGAGTTCGGCATCGCCCGGCCCCGCGCCGACCAAGGTCACGCGACCGATGGCGGGGGCTTCCGCGAGCCTTTCGGCATCAGCAAGAAGCACCCCGCCTACGCCCTCCTCCGGCGTACCCATTGTTGAAAAGACCCGATCGGCAAACCGCTCCCAGAAGGCGCGGCGCCGGGGACCGGGCTCAAGACGCCGGTTCACGGGTGCGCGAAGAGACTGCGCCAGCGCGGCCCAGCCCTTCAGGCTCCTCGGCAACAGCGTCTCGATCTTGCGGCGGATCGTCTGAGCCAGGATCGGGGCAGCACCGTCCGTCGAGATCGCAACGATGACGGGCGAGCGGTTGACGATCGAGCCGAACTGGAATTCGCAGAATTCCGGCCTGTCGATAACGTTGACCGGTACGCCCATCGCGCCGGCTGCGGCGACGAACGCCCGCGCCTCCGCCATGTCTTCGCAATCGCCGACGGCGAGCGCTGCGCCCTCAAGATCGCCGGGCGCCCAGCGCCGGCGGTAAAGCGTGATGCTGGCGGCCGGATGTTCCGGCGTGCGGCCGAGGAACGTCGTGAAGGCCTCGTTGTGATCTTCGGCGTAGACGTCGACGCAGGCGCCGCAGGCAGCGAGCAGCTCGGCCTTCCACATCGCGCCATCCGTTGCACCGGCAACGACGACGCGCTTGCCCTCCAGCGCCCAGAAGACCGGTAGCTTGGCGAGCGGCTCCATCCGGGCGGGCCCATTATTCAGCGGCGGTTGCAAGGCATCCATCGATGATCCCCCTGATCTCGGCGCGGCAAGAGCCGCAATTGGTTCCGGCATTGAGTGTCTTGCCGACCGCCTCGACGCTGTGGCAACCGCCGCGCACGGCCGCGACGATCTGGTTGACGCCAACACTGAAGCAGGAGCAGACGGTGGCGCCGGGATCCGGCTTGTCCGCCCCCGGCCGGCCAGCGACGAGCGCAAAACGCTTGCGCAGATTGGCGTGGTCAGCGCCAAGTTGCGCGATTGCCCAGTTGCGGGCGACGGCGACCGGTTCGCGCGCCAGGAAGAAGGCGGCGAGAAGCCGCGCGCCATCGAAGAAGGCGAGCCTGATGTCGCCGGTCTGCGCGTCGGCATAACCGAGCGGCTCTATCCCTTGCGGGATGACGAAGACGCGCCGGCACCAATTGGCCCAGTCGTCCACCGGCCCGGCAAAAGCCAGTTCCAGCCGCCAGCCACCTGCAGCTTTCGCCAGCGCCCAGTAGGCCGCGTCCGGATCGACCGGTTTTGCCTGCGACACGGCGAAGGCATAGTGCGTCGCCTTGAACTTGCGCGCGGCGACAGCAATGTTCTTCGAAGCCGGCTGGCCGGACAGGCGATCGGTGACCGGCGGCACGAGGACATCGATGCGCGCCCTCGCCGCAAACTGGTCGTTCCAGTGCATGGGGGCGAAGATGCTGCCCCGCGCCTGGCGCTCGGTGATCAGCGCCCGCACGATCGCCTTGCCCTGCGGGCTTTCAATCTCGACAAGGTCAGCATTGCCGACGCCGATCTCCATCGCGTCGCGCGGATGCAGCTCCGCGAAAGGCTCCGCTATATGGGAAGACAGGCGCGCGCTTTTGCCTGATCGCGTCATCGTGTGCCACTGGTCGCGGATGCGCCCTGTGTTGAGGGTAAAGGGGTAGTCGGCATTTGTGCGATCGGCGTCCGCCGGTCGAACCGCCACGAACCGGGCTCTGCGGTCCGCGTGATAGAAGTTGCCTTCCGCAAAGAAGCGGCTGTCGGCGGGCCTTTGTCCCTCCGGCTGCGGCCATTGGAAGGGGGTAAGCGCCTCGTAATCCTCTAGCGTTAGATCGCCATAGGCGCCGATATCAAAATCGCGGCTGCCGGCATTTTCGAAACCCGAGAGCGCGGCATGTTCGCGAAAGATCCCGATCGGGGAATGGTAGGCGAAGGCGTCGGCAAAACCCATGCGCCGGCCGACCTCGGCCAGCTGCCACCAGTCCGCCCGCGCCTCCCCCGGCGCATCCAGGAACGCCCGCTGGCGGGAGATACGGCGCTCGGAATTGGTAACAGTGCCGCTCTTTTCCCCCCAGCCGAGCGACGGCAGCAGCACATGCGCATGGCGGGCTGTGTCCGTCTGCTTCAGGATGTCCGAAACGACGACGAACGGGCAGGCCCTGATCGCAGCCTCGACGGCGTCAGCGTCGGGCATCGAGACGACGGGGTTCGTCGCCATGATCCAGAGCGCCTTGACGTGGCCTTTTGCCACCGCCTGGAAGAGATCGACGGCCTTGAGCCCGGGCTTTTCGGCGATGGCCGGCGAGCGCCAGAAGCGCTGCACGCGATCGCGGTCGCCGGCATTCTCGATCGCCATATGGGCGGCGAGCATATTGGCGAGACCACCGACCTCGCGGCCGCCCATGGCATTGGGTTGCCCTGTCAGCGAGAACGGACCCATGCCCGGCCGGCCGATGCGGCCGGTCGCGAGGTGACAGTTGAGGATCGCATTGACCTTGTCCGTGCCCGAGGACGACTGGTTGACGCCCTGGCTGTAGCAGGTCACGACCTTTTCGGTCGTAGCAGACAGCCGGTAGAATTCGCGCAGTTGCATGGCGGCGAGCCCGGTCCGCTCTAGCACTTCGTTGAAGGAGATGGCGTCGGCTGCCGCGAAAGCTTCCGCGAAACCGGCCGTATGCGCTGAGACATAGTTCTGGTCGACGGCATTGCGCACGACCAGATGCGAGAACAACCCCACGAACAGCGCCACGTCAGTATCCGGCCGGATCGCCAGATGCAGGTCGGCGATGTCCGCCGTCATGGTGCGGCGCGGGTCGATGAGGACGACTTTCATGCCCGGTCGCATTGCCTTGGCGGCGGCGAGGCGCTGGTAGAGGACCGGATGGCACCAGGCAAGGTTGGAACCGGTAAGCACGACGAGATCGGCGAGTTCCAGGTCCTCATAGGTCCCCGGCACCGTGTCCGAACCGAAGGCGCGGCGATGGCCGGCGACCGACGACGACATGCAGAGCCGTGAATTGGTGTCGATATTGGCCGAGCCGACGAAGCCTTTCATCAGCTTGTTGGCGACGTAGTAGTCCTCGGTCAGCAACTGGCCGGAGACATAGAAGGCCACCGAATCCGGCCCGTGTTCGGCGATCGTTTGGCCGAAGCGCTCGGCCACCAGATCGAGTGCCTCGTCCCAACCGGCCCGGCGCCCACCGATTTCCGGATAAAGGATGCGGCCGTCGAGATCGAGCGTTTCGGCGAGCGCCGAACCCTTGGAGCAGAGCCGGCCGAAATTGGCGGGGTGATCGGCGTCGCCGCGAACCGCGACGGCGCCGTCGCCATCGACCGTCGCGATGACACCGCAGCCGACGCCGCAATAGGGACAGGTGGTTTTGAC
This sequence comes from Ensifer adhaerens, assembly GCF_002007205.1. Taxonomy (GTDB): domain Bacteria; phylum Pseudomonadota; class Alphaproteobacteria; order Rhizobiales; family Rhizobiaceae; genus Ensifer; species Ensifer adhaerens_D. The sequence goes on along the minus strand of NZ_LAZS01000012.1, from coordinate 725,255 downwards.
CTCCCTTTCCATGGTCATTCCGCCGCAATCAGCAGGCTTTCGAGCGCAATGAACAGCGCGCCGCCGTCGATGCGCACCGGAACGGTGCGCACCGCGCCTTCGTCGGCGCCGAGCGCCTTGCCGGTTTCGAGCGAGATCGCCCAATTGTGCAAGGGGCAGGTCACGGCCTTCGCGTGGACGATGCCTTGCGAGAGCGGCCCACCCTTGTGCGGGCAATGGTCCTCGATGGCGAAGACCTCGTTTTCGGCCGTGCGGAAGACGGCGATCTTGCCCTGGGGCGTCTTCACGCAGCGCGCGCCCCTCAGCGGAATGTCCGAGATGTCGCCGATCGGGTGCCAGGTCATGTTCATCATCTCACTCCGCAGCTTGAGGGAAGCCGACCGTTGCCATCGGCCGGAACTCGTGTTTGTCCTTGCCGGAGACGCGCTCCGACCAGGGGTCGACCTGGGCGAATTTCTGGCTGAAGACGAAGCGGTCGTAGTAGGCCTTGCGCTTGTCCGTATCGTCCATGATCTGGCGACGGATCTCGTCGAGCCCGACGCGCTTTGCCCATTTGTAGATGCGCTCGAGATAACGCGCCTGTTCGCGGTACATCTGCGTCAGCGCCACGATATGCTCCAGCGCCTCGTCTTCGGTCTTCACCAGGCCCAGGACTTCGGTGCCCTTGATGTCGAGGCCGGCGGCGCCGGCGAAATGGATCTCGAAGCCACTGTCGACGCAGATGACGCCGATGTCCTTGCAGGTCGCTTCCGCGCAATTGCGTGGACAGCCGGAGACCGCCATTTTCAGCTTGGCCGGGGTCCAGGAGCCCCACATGAACTTTTCGATGCGAATGCCGAGACCGGTCGAATCCTGCGTGCCGAAGCGGCACCAGTCGGAGCCGACGCAGGTCTTCACCGTGCGCAAGCCCTTGGCATAGGCCTGGCCTGAGATGAAACCGGCCTTGCCGAGATCGGCCCAGACGGCGGGCAGATCCTCCTTTTCGATGCCGAGCAGGTCGATGCGCTGGCCGCCGGTCACCTTCACCAGCGGGATGTCGAACTTGTCGACCACGTCGGCAATCGCTCGCAGTTCCCCGGAATTGGTGACCCCGCCCCACATGCGCGGCACGACGGAGTAGGTGCCGTCCTTCTGGATGTTGGCGTGGACGCGCTCGTTGATGAAGCGCGACTGATAGTCGTCGGCGTATTCATCCGGGAAGTCGCAGACGAGGTAGTAGTTGAGCGCCGGGCGGCACTTGGCGCAACCGCAGGAGGTTTTCCATTCCAGTTCCTGCATGACCGCCGGAATGGTCTTCAGCCCCTTGGCCTTGATCAGCCGGCGCACGTCGTCGTGACCGAGGTCGGTGCAGCCGCACATCGGCTGAACAGCAGCGGGACTGTAGTCTTCGCCGAGTGTCAGCGTCATCAACTGCTCGACAAGGCCGGTGCAGGAACCGCAGGAGGCGGACGCCTTGGTGTGGGCGCGCACGTCGTCGAGCGACGTCAGGCCCTTGTCGGCAATCGCCGAAACGATCTTGCCCTTGCAAACGCCGTTGCAGCCGCAGATTTCCGCATCATCCGGCAAGGCTGCAACGGCCGCCATAGGGTCCAGCGGAGCACCTCCCTGGAAGGCCTGGCCGAAGATCAGGGTCTGGCGCATCTCGGAGACATCGGTCTCCTTCTTCTTCAGATCGTTGAACCAGGCTCCATCAGCCGTCTCGCCGTATAGCACCGTGCCGATGATGCGGTTGCCCTTCAGCACCACTCGTTTGTAGACGCCGGCCGACGCATCGCGCAGCACGATCTCCTCCCGGTCGTCGCCGTCGGCGAAGTCGCCAAGGGAGAAGAGCTCGATGCCGGTGACCTTGAGCTTGGTGGGCGTATCGGAATGCACAAAGGTGGCAGAGCGGTCGCCGGCAAGATGGGAGGCAGCAACGCGGGCCATCTCGTAAAGCGGCGCGACCAGACCATAGACCATGCCGTCCACTTCCGCGCATTCGCCCAGCGCCCAGATGTGGCCATCCGAAGTCTGCATGCCCTGATCGACAACAATGCCGCGGTTGACCGCAAGGCCGGCCTCCTTGGCAAGCCCGACGCTTGGCCGGATGCCGACGGCCATGACGACGAGCGTCGCCGGAATGACGCGGCCGTCGTCGAGCTCGATGCCCTCGACCTTGCCGTCGCCGATGATCGCCTTGGTATTGGCCTTGCAGATGATCTTGATGCCGCGGCCTTCGAGCTCCTTCTGCAGCAGGTACCCGGCGGCCGGGTCGAGCTGGCGGTCCATCAGTGTCGGCATCACGTGAAGAACCGTGACATCCATGCCGCGACCGGCAAGGCCGGCGGCAGCTTCGAGGCCGAGCAGACCGCCGCCGATGACGACGGCTTTTTCGCGCGACTGGGCGGCAAGCAGCATGGCCTGCACGTCGTCGAGATCGCGGTAGGTGATCACCCCGCGCATGTCATGACCCGGCACGGGCAGGATGAAGGGTACGGAGCCGGTGGCGATCACCAGCTTGTCGTAACTTGTCGTCACGCCGTGGTCGGAGGTCACCGTTCTCTTGTCGCGATCGATGGCAACGATGCGGTGGCCCTTGTAGAGCGTGATGCCGTGTTTGATGTACCAGCCATCACCATGGATGATGATCTCTTCATACTCCTTCTCGCCGGACAGCACCGGCGAGAGCATGATGCGGTCGTAGTTGACGCGCGGCTCGGCGTTGAAAATGGTGACCTCGTAGTGGCCAGGCGCCTTTTCGAGGAGATGCTCCAGCATGCGCCCGGGCGCCATGCCATTACCGACGATGACGAGTTTCTCGGTCATGATCTGTCTCTATCCTTATCTGGTCAGGCGGCCGCAGCCGTCGGAAGGGAGAGCGCGCGGCGCTCCATCTGGCGGATCGAGAAGTGCATCCAGATGAGCGACACGGCGACGACGGCAAAGAGAAGCAGGAAGCAGCTCGACCAGAGGCCGGTTGCATCCTTGAGAAGCCCGAAGGCGATCGGCAGGACGAAGCCGCCGAGACCGCCGACCATGCCGACGATGCCGCCGACCGCACCGACGTTGTCCGGGTAGTAGGCCGGAATATGCTTGTAGACGGCGGCCTTGCCGAGGCTCATGACGAAGCCGAGCACGAAGACGACGACGATGAAAACGGCAGGCGAGACGCCGAAGGCATGACCCTCGCCCGCGGCCGGCAGCGACAGGATCAGCGTTGCCACCGCCGAGACGCCGAGCATCCAATACATCACGCTGCGGGCGCCCTTGCGGTCCGAAAGCATGCCGCCGAAGGCGCGGAAGATGCTGCCGGGGATGGAATAGGCGGCGGCGACCATGCCGGCTACGGCAATATCGAAGCCGTAGACGCCGACAAGGTAACGCGGCAGCCAGAGCGAAAGGGCGACAAAGCCACCGAAGGCGAAGAAGTAATAGAGCGAGAAGCGCCAGACCTGGGCGTTCTTCAGCGGTGCGAACTCCTGGAGCAGGCTGCGCTGCGGCGACTGGCGCTCGCGGCGGCTGCGGAAGGCCGGATCATCGCTGGTCGTGAACCAGAAGACGACCGCTGTGACAACAAGCGCGGCCGCCCAGATCTCAGCGACGGCCTGCCAACCCCAGGCCAAAAGAATGAAGGGCGCGAGGAACTTCGTCACCGCTGCCCCGACATTTCCGGCACCGAAGATGCCGAGTGCTGTGCCCTGCTTTTCTGGCGGGAAGAAGGGCGAGATATAGGCAACTCCAACTGCAAAGGACCCACCGGCGAGACCGACGCCAAGTCCGGCAAGCAGCATCTGCGGATAGGTCGTCGCATAGGTGAGCAGAAAGGTCGCGAGCGCAGCGGCCAGCATGGTGAGCGTGTAAACAAGACGCCCGCCGTAGCGTCCGGTCCAGACACCAAGCAGGATGCGCACCAGCGAACCGGTGAGGATCGGCGTGCCGACGAGCAGGCCGAACTGCGCTTCGCTCAAGCCAAGGTCCTGCTTGATCCGGATGCCGATGATCGCAAAGATCGTCCAGACGGCGAAACAGATGGTGAAGGCGAAAGTGGACATCCACAACGCGGTGGCGGGTTCACTGGCCAATCGTGGTTGCTTGTTCTCAGACATGGCTTCTCCGTGGCCCGACAAGGTCGTGCCGCTCCATCTTGGGGTTGAAAACAAAAAAACCGCTGGCCGGGCGTGCCGCGACACGGGCAGATCCGTGCGCGCAGTTCCCGATCAGCGGCTTTGCTGGTGGGCGCCCGTCGTTGGACACCGATCTCGTGGCCCGAAGGCCTACGAATATATAAGCAATCAGCGTGCCAGTTTCAGCAAGCTATTGATCTAAAAGAAAAACTTAAAACAGATATTCTGATGCAACCAGATATGTGATGCTCCCTGGTGCAGTGCGAAGCCATTTTTTGTGCAGTGCGCATAAATTAGGCGTTGCGCTTTCAGCGGGCAGATTGCGCGGCAATGTAGGCGTCGAGGTCATCGGGATCGAAGCGTCCGCCATCGAAGAACCCGTCCGGGCCAAGCGTCAGCGCGCCCGACGAGCCGACTGGCGTCTCGACGGTCAAGGCACCCTCCACCTTGGCGCTTGCCGACGGCATGGCAATTCCGAGGTGTTTCAATGCGGCGCGATAGATGTCCGGCCGATAGGTTTCCGCGGCGATGCGCTGGCGCTCGGCGGTGTGCTCGATCTGCCGCCAGCGCACCATCTGGGTGTAGAACCACAGCGCGTGGCTCTTCCAGGGGAAGGTCGCCGCCTTGGCATTCGGAACGAAGAAGTCGTTGATCGCCCTGACTTCACCACCGCCGACCGGCAGTGCGCCCTTGAGGGCGGGAAGAAGCAGCTCGGCGTCGCGGCCGACATAGGTGGGCTTTGCCAGAAGTGCTGCCAGCGCCTCGTGGTTTTCCGATCGCGCGCACCAAAGCGAGGCCTGGTGGAGCGCTGCGAGCAAGGCGGCCATCGCCTCCGGATTGGTCGCCCCCCATCGCGCGTTGACGCCGAGCACTTTTTCCGGGCTCGACCGCCAGATCGCAGCCTTGACGGTCGCCAGGTGCCCGCCGCGGCGAAGCACGCCAAAGGTGTTCCAGGGCTCGCCCGCGCAATAGCCATCGATCACGCCTTCGGCGAGCGCATCGCCCATGTCGGGCGGCGGCAGCACGACGATCTCGATGTCGCGATCCGGATCGATGCCGCTCGCGGCCAGCCAGTAGCGCAATTCGTAATTGTGCCCGGAATAGGGATGCACGACCGCGAAGCGCAGGGCCGCGCCCGCCTGCGCTTCGATGGCCTTGCGCAGAGCCGCGCCGTTTGCGCGTGCGTCGAGATCGGCGGTCGCGCCGTTATCCGCCATCCGCTGCCAAAGTGCCTGGGACACAGTCACGGCATTGCCGCCGAGCCCGAGCGACATCGGCACGATCATCTCCGGCGCCGGAACGTTAAGGCCGAGATTGCCGGCGATCGGCATGGGACCGAGGATATGCGCGACATCGACATGGCGAACCGCAAGCCGGTCACGGATGCTGGCCCAGGAGCGTTCGCGCAGGAGGGTAAGGTCGATCCCCTGCTCTTCCGCAAAGCCCATCTCGCGGGCGACGACGAGCAAGGCGCTGTCGAGCAGCGGCACGAAACCGGCGGTGATGGCGTGGCGCGTCGTCATTCCTTTCCTCCCGGATCGAGCAGGCTCGCCGCCGTGACGAGGCTTTGGGCGATTTCGACGATCTTGCGGTTCTGGTTCATCGCGGTGCGGCGCAGCAACGCATAGGCCTCGTCTTCGCTGAGCCCGCGAGAGCGCATCAGCAGCCCCTTGGCGCGATCGATCACCTTGCGGTTTTCCAGTTCGCCTCGCGTCTCCTCGAGCTCGCGGTTGAGGCGGGAAAAGGCGTTGAAGCGGCTGATCGCCATCTTCAGGATCGGGCGTACCCGCTCCTGTTTCAGCCCGTCGACGATATAGGCCGAAACGCCCGCCTCGACGGCCGCTTCGATCGACGCCTCATCGGACTTGTCGACGAACATGGCGATCGGGCGCTTCACCGCGCGCGAAAGCTGGAACATGCTTTCCAGCATGTCGCGGTTGGGGTTTTCGAGATCGATGACGATGACGTCAGGATTGAGATCGGCGATGCGACGCGCGAGGCCGTGCATGTTGTCGATGACGGTGAGCTGGTCATAGCCCGCGTCCCGCAGCCCCTCTTCGATGATGGCGGCGCGGATGCGATTCTCGTCGATAACCAGTACGTTCAGTCCGCTCGGCTTCATCTTCGCGACCGCAGTGAGAAGAGCGCGACTGTATTGCCGCGCCGGCTTTTTCGCAATGCAGCATATCTCGAATTCAAGCCGAGCTCGCTGCGCCTGGTGTGAAGCGCCATCGGTCCGAGCGAGCGGACCTCAGACTGCAAACACAGTTGCGCGGCGCAGCGTCACATAGCCCGCGTCGCCGGCCTTCACGGCCCGTTCCGGTTCCAGGTCCAGTTCCAGTGGCACGCCGCTTCCGGTCGTCGCGATCACCCGGCGGCCGCCCGGACGGTCCATCACCCGGCTGATACTGGCTGCAACTCCAGGGCCGCCGACCGCCCAGTCGAGATCGACGGGGCGAGCGTAGAGCTCAGCCTTGCCGTCCGCGATCCCGGAGACCTCGATGACCGCGCCATCGGCATAGGCCCGACCATCACGCACCTCGGCGGAAAGCATGTTGGCATCGCCGAGGAACTTCATGACGAAGGCCGACTTTGGCTCGCGGCAGACTTCTTCCGGCGTTCCCTGCTGGACGATGTGGCCATCCTTCAGGATCACGACGCGATCGGCGAGATCGAGCGCCTCCTCCTGGTCGTGGGTGACGAAGAGCGTGGTAATGCCGAGCTCACTATGGATCTCGCGCAGCCAGCGGCGAAGCTCGCGCCGAACATTGGCGTCAAGCGCGCCGAAGGGCTCGTCGAGCAAAAGCACTTTGGGATCGACAGCAAGCGCGCGGGCAAGCGCGACGCGCTGGCGCTGGCCACCGGAGATCTGCGCCGGAAACCGTTCGCCGAGCCCTTCGAGGCGCACCAGGCGCAAGAGTTCGGCGACCCGCGCATGAATGGCCGCCTTGTCGCGCTTTGTTTTCGAAACTTCCATGCCGAAGGCGATGTTTTGCGCCACGGTCATATGCGGGAAAAGCGCATAGTGCTGGAACACGAAGCCGACGCCGCGATCGCGCACCGGGATGTCGGTCGCATCCTGGTCGCCGAAATAGATGTGACCGCCATCGGCAAACTCGAGGCCGGCAACCATGCGCAATATGGTCGTCTTGCCGGAACCGGATGGGCCGAGCAAGGCGACGAGTTCGCCGCTTTCGATCTCGAGCGAAACGTCCTTGACGGCACGGAAGGTTTGGAAAGTCTTGACGACGTGGTCAAGCCGGATCTTCATGATGCATTCTCCGCGGGATTGGCGACTGGGCGGACGCGGCCCGCCCCCTGGCGCTCCAGAGCGACCTTGGCGATGATGGTGAAAACGGCGATGACCGCGAGGATGGAGGCCGACGCAAAAGCGCCCGCCGCCTGATAATCGTGATAGAGCAGCTCGATATGCAGCGGTAGGGTGTTGGTCTGGCCACGGATGTTACCAGAGACGACCGAAACCGCGCCGAACTCGCCCATCACGCGCGCGTTGCAAAGGATGACGCCGTAGAGCAGCGCCCACTTGATGTTCGGCAGCGTGACAGAGAAGAAGGTGCGCCAGCCCGAGGCTCCGAGCGAGGCCGCCGCCTCTTCGAGGTCGCGCCCCTGGGCCTGCATCAGCGGAATGAGCTCGCGGGCGACGAACGGCGCGGTGACGAACATCGAGGCAAGGATGATCCCGGGGATGGCAAACAGGATCTTTATGCCATAAGCGTCCAGCGTCGGACCGAACAGGCCCTGCAAACCGTAAACAAAAAGGTAGGCGACGCCAGCGACGATGGGAGAAACCGAGAACGGGATCTCGATCACGACCAGCAGGAAGCCCTTGCCGCGGAAATCGAACTTGGTAATCGCCCAGGCGGCGGCAACGCCGAAGGCGGTGTTGACGGGTACGGCGATCAGAGCCGCCAGTACGGTCAGCATGATCGCGTGGCGCGTGTCGGGATGCAGGATCGTGTCGCGATAGACCTGCCAGCCCTTGGAGAAGGCTTCGACCCCGATGATCAGTAGCGGCGCGAGGATCAGGAGTGCGCCGAGCGTGAGCACGATGCCAATCAAGGCGCGGCGGAAGACGGGGCCGTCGCCGACCCGCGGCAGCGTGCGTACGGTTTTCTTGAAACTCATGGTCAGGACCTCTGCGTATAGCGCAGCGCCCGCGCCTGCAGCCAGTTGGTTACCGCCAGCATGAGGAAGGCTGTAAGCAGCAGGACGGACGCGATCGCGGCGGCTGCCTGATAATCGTATTCCTCCAGCCGGATGAAAATCAGCAGCGCGGTGATCTCGGTCGACATCGGCTGGTTGCCGGCGATGAAGATGATCGCGCCGAATTCACCGAGGCAACGGGCAAACGAGAGCGACACGCCGGCGAGCAGCACCGGCGTCAGCAGCGGCAGAATGACCTTGCGGAAGATCGCGACATCCGAGCCGCCGAGCGACTGGGCGGCCTCCTCCAGCGCCGGATCGAGGTCCTCCAGCACTGGCTGCACCGTGCGCACGATGAAGGGCAGCGAGGTGAAGCACATGGCGATCATGATGCCGAGCGGCGTATAGGCGACCTTGATACCGTAGTCGTCGAGGATCGAGCCGAACACGCCGTTGCTGGTGAAGAGCGCCGTCAGCGAAATGCCGGCCACCGCCGTCGGCAATGCGAACGGCAGGTCGACCATGGCATCGACGATGCGGCGCCCCGGAAAGCGATAACGCACCAGCACCCAGGCGAGCGCCAAGCCGAAGAAGAGATTGAAGAGCGTCGCGCCAAGGGCGGCCGTCACGGTGACGCGATAGCTGGCGAGTGCCCGCGGCGACGAGACGATCTGCCAGTAGTCGAGAGGGCCGAGGCTTGCGGCCTTGAACACGAGGGCTGCCAGCGGCAGAACGACGATCAGGCTCACATACAGCAGCGTCACCCCCAGCGACAGGCGTAACCCGGGCAGGACATTGCGTCTCAAGCGTTCATTTCCTTGTCATGTCATGGTGAAACCCGGCAGACGATTCGTCTGCCGGGCTGACTGATTGCGAGTCGTGTGGCGATCAGCGGCTGCCGTAGAGCTTGTCCAGGATGCCGCCGGAGGCAAAGTGCTCGCTCTGGATCTTGCTCCATCCGCCATAGACATCGTCGACATTGACGAGGCGAATGGCCGGAAACTGATCCTTGAACTCGCCGGCGACCTTTTCGTTGCGCACGCGATGGCCGAACTCGGCGGCGATGCGCTGGCCTTCCTCGGTATAGAGGAAGTCGAGATAGGTCTTGGCGAGCGCTTGCGTGCCATGTTTCTCGGCGACCTTGTCAACGACCGCGACCGGGAACTCCGCAAGCAGGCTGACCGAGGGAATGACAGCCTCGACCTTGTCGGCGCCGTACTGCTTGGCGATGCTGCGCGTCTCTGCCTCGAACGTGATCAGCACGTCGCCGGTCTCGCGCTCGACGAAGGTGGTCGTGGAGGCGCGGCCGCCGGTGTCGAAGACCGGAACGTTGTCGAAGATCTTGGTGATGTAGGCCTCGATCTTCGCCTCGTCGCCTTCATAGGCCTCCTTGGCCCAGGCATAGGCTGCGAGATAGGTGTAGCGCGCATTGCCCGACGTTTTCGGATTGGGAAAGACGGCGTGGACATCGTCACGGGCAAGATCGGACCAGTCCTTGATGTTCTTCGGGTTGCCCTTGCGCACCAGGAAGGACGGGAAGGAATAGAACGGCGAAGCATTGTTCGGGAACGCCTTCGCCCAATCCTTGCCGACAAAGCCGTTCTTCGCCAGGAACTCGATATCGGTGGTCTGGTTGAAGGTCACGACATCGGCCTCGAGACCCTCGAGGATCGAGCGGGCCTGCTTCGACGTGCCGGCATGCGACTGGTCGATCGTCACGCCCGGATGCTGCTTGATGAAGGCCTCGTTCTCAGCAACGAAGAGTTCGCGCGAAACGTCATAGGAGGCGTTGAGAAGCTTCGTCGGTTCCTGTGCCAGCGCAGGGGTCACAAAATGCGCGACAAGGGTGGCGCCGAGAATGAGGAGGCGTTTCATGCGGGTCTCCGGTGTTGATGCTCCCTCAGAACCTATCGGCCGGCGTGTGGGAGCGCGAGGGAACGCGGACCCTGGTTGTGCCAAGCCTTAGAAATTTCGTCTCGTTTCGACGAGGTTTCGCAACGTTTTTGCCTCAGCTTTCCCAAGGCAACCAATAGTTTACAGCCAGGGACCGAAGCGTCAGAGCTCGTTCGAGCCCTGCATCCATTGCGGGATATCCCGCTTGGCATGCAGCACGCGCCACACGTCGATATGGTCCGCCTGCGGGCGATAAAAGACGATGTAGGGATACTTCTTCAACCCGACGCTGCGCAGATCAGGGAGTGTCAATTCGTACGCAGATCGCAACGATCCGGACTCTGGATGGGCGCCGATCAGGTCGAAGGCGCCCTGAAGCGCGTCGATAAATCCGAGAGCGACGTCCGGCCCCGCCTCCGTTGCGTAAAAATCGATTGCTGTTTCAACATCGTTGCGGGCCAGCTCGCGCGGAATGATCGGCCTGCCACTCACTTCGGCTGTCGGCCGCCAACCCGCTGGCGCAAGCCGGCAAAATAGTCGGCGTCGGCTGGCTCGGCCTGCGCGGATGCGGCGCCGTCGAGCAACAGCCGGCGCAGATTGAGCCGGTCCTGATCCCGACGGATCAGCTCCCGGATATACTCGCTGCTCGTCCCATAGCCTCGCCCGGCGACCTGCTCATCGACGAAGCTTTTCAGATAGTCCGGGAGGGATATGTTCATCGTGCTCATGGGAGAAGATTAGCGTCGATGGCAAAATTTGGCAAGAATGACGGCTTTGTGGGCCTTCTGTCGCTCGCGCTCGGGACGGGAAAGTCGTTCCGGCGGCACTGATCCGGCATTCTGGGGACTAGATACATCCTTGGCGCTTTGACTAGATAGGCGTTCAAGGCAAGGTTGGCGATTCGATGACGATATTCTTCAAGGCAGCAGTTTCCGACGAAGTGGCACTCGGGATGATCGAGCGCTGTTTTTCCGATGCGAACGACTATGACGGCTATCTCGATATCTTTGCCGACCACACCGAAAAGACCGTCTCGTGGAGCAAGGGCAGATCGGTCGAGGAGTTCAAGGACCAGATCACCGAAGCGCTGCGTTCGGCCTGGGAATCCTCGCCCTTCTGGCAGGTTTATGAACGGCGCGAAGACCGGGACGACGCCGGCACCAACGAAATTCGAAGAGCCGCGATCAGCCTGACCCGCACCTATGGCGGCGTGATCGTGATCACGCTTAGCCTGCTCGGAAGGCGCAGCAGCGCAAACGACCTCGAACTGGTGTTCGTCTGCTTCCAGGAAGATGCCCAGCGCCGGAATTTTCGCGTACGCTATGACGGAAAATTCATCCCGGCCCTCAGCGCCTGAGGCGCACCTCGACGACAGGGCACGGAGACGAGGGGCGATGACAACCGAGTATGATGGCGAGGACGCCTTCACCCTGATGGTCACAAGTTTCCGCCAGGTGACGGGCAGAGACCTGGTCGATCATCCGATCGACAGCAGGTGGCTCTACGAGAGCGCACCCTTTGCGCTGCTTGCGCACGACAGGTCGGAAGATCCGCGTTTCTTCTACGCGAACAGAACCGCCCAGGCGTGTTTCGGCTATGATTGGCGGGAGTTCGTCGGCATGCCGTCGCGCCTTTCGGCCGAGGCGCCGGACCGCGCGGAACGTCAGTGCCTTCTCGACGGCGTCGCCGCCAAGGGGTTCATCGCCAATTATCGCGGCCTGCGGATCGCAAAGTCCGGCCGCCGTTTCTGGATCGAGGGTGCGACGGTCTGGCAACTCACCCGCGCCAACGGCGAACATGCCGGCCAGGCCGCCATGTTCCATAGCTGGAAGGACCAATAATCCGCGCCGGGCCGACAGGGCTCTCGAACCTCAATTCAGCAACCGGACGAGCGCCAGCGCGACGCCAGGCAACAGCGTGACGATAACCAGCCTGATCAGGTCGGCGACCACGAACGGCATCACGCCGCGATAGGTCTGCATGATCGGAACGTCGGAAGCCAGCTTGTTGATGATGAAGACGTTGAGGCCGATCGGCGGGGCGGAAAGGCCGATGCCGACGACGATGAGGACAAGAATGCCGAACCAGATGGCAACGTCCTCGGTCGGCATGCCCAGGTCCAGCGTCAGGATGATCGGAATGAAAACGGGCAACGTCAGCAGGATCATCGCCAGTTCATCCATGACGGCGCCGAGCACGAGGTAGGTGACGAGCATGCCGCAGATGACGACATAGGGCGGCAAGCCCGACTGTCCGACCATCGAGGCCAGCGTCGCCGGCATCTGGGTCAGCGCCAGAAACGCGCCGAAGACCTCCGCGCCGAGCAGGATCAGGAAGATCATTCCGCTCGTTTCAGCCGTCTGCAGCAGGGCGTTCTTCAGCGCCGAGAGGCTCAGCGTCCTCTGCAAAAGTCCTATTGCCAGCGTTACCGCGGCGCCGACCGCAGCACCTTCCGTCGGCGTGAACACCTCGCCATAGATACCGCCGACAACCGTGACCGCGACCGCCGCGGCCGAGACGATGGCGAAATCCGCCGCCAGCAGAAGCAGGCCGAAAATCACCAGCAATACCCCGCCGACGGTCCCGAGCGAACCCATCAGCCAGCCGGCGGCGCCACCGGCAAGAATGGCCAATCCCGCGGGTCTTGCCCAGAACGGACGGGGTGTCGGTGCAACTTCGGTCGCCGTCACCGGCGGCGCGAGATCGGGTCTGCGCCGGACGACGACCGCGATCGCGATGAGATAGAAGGCCGCCGCGAGCAATCCCGGCACCAAGGCGGCCTGAAACAACTTGGCGATGTTCTGTTCGGCAGTGATCGCGTAGATCACCAGGATGACCGACGGGGGAATGAGGATGCCGAGCGTACCTCCGGCGGCAATCGTCCCCGTACCGAGGCCGGCATCGACCCGCGCCCGGCGCAGTTCCGGCAGGGCCGCACGGCCGAAGGTCGCGGTGGTCGCGACCGACGAGCCACAGATCGCGCCGAAGCCCGTGCAGGCGGCGATCACCGCCATCGGCATTCCGCCCTTGAACCGTCCGAAGCCCCGTTCGGCGACGCGAAACAGCGTTGCCGCGATGCCCGACTGCTCGGCAAGCGCGCCCATCAGGATGAAGAGCGGTATGACGGAAAGCGTATAGCTCGCAAACTGGCTGTAGGTGTTGGTCTGCAGGTAGTAGACCAGCGCATGCGGACCGGAGAGAAAGGCATAGCCGGCAGCACCCACTGCAAGCATCGCAAGGGCGATCGGCATCCGGATGGCGATCAGGAGCAGCATGGCTGCGAAGCCCAGGAAGGCAATGGCAAAACCGCTCATCGGCCGCCTCCGATTTTCAGCAGGGAAACGCACAGTCCGATAAGGGACGCCAGCGCCGCCAGCACGGCGCAGATGAGATAGACCGGCCAGATCGGCCAAGGCAGCTGGATGAGCGTCGTCCCGTATCCCCTCGCCTCCAGGCCACCGGTGAACAGGCCCCAGGCGAAAAACGCCAGGCAACCGGCCAGCAGCAGGTCCCATAGGCCATCGATGACCCTTGTGACGCGATCGGGAAGAGCCAGCGTGAAGGTGTCGACCGCAATGTGACCGTTGCGCGCCTGCGTGTATCCGAGGAAGGAGAAGGCGGCGACCCCGACCGCCACCTCCACCAGCTCGTAGTCGGCCGGCACCGGCCGGTTGAACAGCCAACGGCCGAGCACGCTGACGGTGACCAGTCCCGCCGCAAGGCAGAGAAGCGTGCCGCCGATCAGTGCCAACCCGGAGGCGAGGCGTTCGACCTCGCGGCGGCGCGGCAACTTGACCGCTTCCTCGTATCCAACATCTTCCATCATTGAGGCCTCGAGCTGTTGATCATGCAGCGGCGCGTTCAGGCGGATAAAACCGGCTGAGGTTTCAAGTGCTCGAATATTTCTGGACAAGCTCCTGCGCTGCAGCGATCAGCGCCTTACCATCGAGACCCTTGGCCTTCATGTCCTCGATCCACTTGTCATGGACGGGCCTGGTCGCCTCCACCCACTTGGCCTTCTCGTCTTCGCTGATCGTGCTGATTGTTCCGGTTCCGGCCGCTTCGATCGCGGCGCGCACCTCGGCACCGACGCTGTCCCACATTTCGCCGGCCTTCTTGGCGAAAGTCATGCCGCTGTTGGCATCCAGCACGGCCTTCAGGCCGGCCGGCAAGCCGTCATACTTGCTCTTGTTCATCGCCAGGAAGAAGGTCGCGGTGTAGAGCGTCGGCGAGCCTGGGATCTCGGTATGGAACTTGGTGAGCTCGTTCACCTTGATCGAGGGAACCACTTCCCAGGGGATGACGCAGCCGTCGATCGACCGTTGGGCCAGCGCCTCCGGAACCTGCGGAATGGGCATTCCGACCGCCGTCGCCCCCAGCGCCGCCAGCGCTTCACCGGCAAGGCGGGTCGGATTGCGAAGCTTCAGGCCGGCGAGGTCCTCAGCGGTCTTCACTTCCCTGTTGGTGTGGATCAGGCCCTGATCGTGCGCCCAGAAGCAGAGGAGCTGCGTATCGCCGGTTTCCTTGAGCACATGCGTCTGGCCGTATTCCTGGCAGGCCTGCGCATTGATGGTGGCCTCTTTTGCCGCCACGAACGGAAGTTCGAACACTTCCGTGGATGGGAAACGCCCGGGCGTGTTGCCGGGCAAGGTCCAGACGATATCGACGACGCCGTTGGAGGCCTGATCGTAAAGCTGCGGCGGCTTTCCGCCGAGCTGCATGGCCGGGAAGATGTCGATTTTCAGTGCACCACCGCTCTGCTCCGCCAGCGCTTCCGCCCATGGCGTCAACAGTCGCTGGTGGACGTTGGATGCCGGCGGCAGGAAATGGTGCAGCTTCAGCGTGACTGTTTCCTGAGCACGCGCCACGCCCATTTTCAGAACGAAGGGTGCGGCAAGAAATGCACCGCCGGTCTTCATCAAGTTCCGTCTGCTCAGTTTCATTGGTTCCTCCCTGTCGACCCCATGTTCACACGCGGCGAGCATCGCATGCACGCGCCAGGGCCTTCACATCAAATGAAGGTTATCCGGCGGGCAGACCTCCCCGGTCGCTTGAAGCTTCCCTTTGCTCCTCATCGGGAAGCTTCAATCCATTAACATGTTAAGTTTATTTTGAACCGACTGTCAAGCGACGACGCCGGACTGTGAAACTGCGTGGGTTCGGCACCCTGAACGGCCGCGACGAGCGGCCTGAAATGTGCCTTTGCGTGGAGTTCGTAGCCTGCAAGACCGCAAGCAACGGGCGCGTCGACGAGCCATGCGGGAACGGCAATGCCTTGACCGCCGCGCGTGCGACGACGGGATCAGAGCACGAGCGTCTGCACGGCCCCCGCATACTCGCAGTCGAGCTTCCAATCGCTGCCGTCCTGCCAGACGCGGAGGAACGTCGCGCCATCTCTGGGAGCCGGCCGGGCCGCTCCGACGATGCAGCGATAGCGCTTGGCCATGTAGTCGAACTCGAAAGTTTCCTGCTTGACGATGTCCTCGTCGATCCCGTTTGCGAAGGGATAGGGCGCGTACATCGCGGCGGTATGGATCGAATGAACGGTTGTGATCGGTGTGCCGTTCAGTTCCGTCAACTGCGCGGTCGCGACGCAGCCGCGATGCTCGTCACCGGAGAGGAACACGACATGCCTGATCTTTCCGGCGGCGATGACGCCGAGAACATCGCGCAAGCCGTTCGGATAGCCATCCCAACCGTCGAACCGACGACAATCGCCCTTCTCTCCCGTGCCCAGAATGCCGGCAACATCCAGCAGGAGATCTGGGCTTTGCGGTGCAAGGCCTTGTGCGTGCTGCACACGGATCAACCGCGCGAGGCCGTCGACATTCTCCGGCTGATCGGCTCGGCGATGCTCGGATCGGTCGATCTTGCCGCGCAGATCTCGGCGAAGGGCGCGCTGGCGCTCGCCCTGGCGCGTACCGGGCGGCATGCCGAGAGCGTCCAGGCCGCCGCCGAAACCTTGCAACTGGTAAAATTGATGCGACGACCCTCGTCCCACAGCACCTTGGTCGGCATCTCCGGCGCCGCCGAAGTCTTCCTGCGCGGCCGCGAGGCCGGCCTCGCCACCGCCTATGAGGAATGGCCGCGCTGGGAGGGCTAGGCGCTGCACGAACTCAAACGTTATGCCCGGGTCTTTCCGATCGGCGTGCCACAACTTGCACTGTGGTCGGGCGTATCGCTCTGGCTGGAGGAAAAGGAAACAAACGCGATGTCCGTCTGGAAAGATGGCATGGCGGCCGCGCAACACCTCAGCCTGCGGCGGGACGAGGCCATGATCGCCGCCGAGCTGCGCCGCAGACGGGACAGGCTCTAGGAACGCGCGAGGCAGGCGGAGCTCTCGAGATCGCAGTCTCCAAGCCCACCCAGGCGCTCCGCGAGAAGCGTCCGCAGACCAGGCTGCCCGACGAGCGCCGCTGCGAGGGATGCCGGCACCCACTGTATCGTCCGCGCACCCTTTTCCGGATAATCGGACGCCATCGAAGCAACGGCGATAAGGTGAACCTGGACCTGATAAACGGCGGCGTTGCCGATCTTGCTGTAGGTGAACCCGCCGACTTCGTCCTTCAGCGCCGTTCCGATCACGCCGGCCTCTTCGAACGCTTCTCGAGCGGCGGCGGCGGCAGTGTCCTCACCATGTTCCAGGTGCCCCTTTGGGATACCCCAGAGCCCGGTGGTGCGGCCGGAAATCAGCAGCACCTCGAAACGTTCCCCGCCGCTTTCCCTGCGAAAGCAGATCGCACCGGCCTGGTCGACGACGACCGGCTCTGCGTCGGATACGGCAATCGCATCAGATGACAGACGTGACACAGCGGATGTTTGCATCATCGCTCACATGTTGATCTGACTGGAAGCCAAGGGAAGGCCAGGCGGCTATGTGACAGTTTTATGACGAGTGGCGGCGAAATTCAACAGGATGCTAACGCAATCGAAAACCCGACAAGACACCGTTCCTCTTGGCACCGTCTCCGCCCCGGCGGATCCCCGCTGCAGAAGGAATCGAACGGTCCGCCGGCGGTCCCACGACGGTTGATGACGGCCCGAAAACGGTGGGCCGCCATCGCATCAGACCTGGATCAGAACGGAGAATCCGGGAAGTAGAAGTCCTTGGCGTTGTCCTTGGTCACCAGCGTTGCGTCGATGGTGTAGACGCCACGAACCGGAACCTGGCCGTAGAAGTTGGCCACGGTCATTTCGAGCGCCGTACCGACCATTGCCGGAGGATAGAGCACGTCGACCGGGATCATCTTGTCGCCGTCCATGACCTTCTTGATCATTTCCTTCGAGCCGGCGCCGGCAACGACATACTGAATGTCGGTGCGCTTTGCCTGCTCGATCGCCTGCAGCACGCCGACGGCCATGTCATCGTCCTGGCACCAGACGACGTCGATCTTCGGATACTTGGTCAGGTAGTCCTGCATGACCTTGAAGGCATCGTCGCGGTTCCAGTTGCCGTACTGGCGGTCGAGAATCTTGACCTTGGAGCCTTCGATACCCTTGTCGAAGCCGTCCTGGCGCTGCTGGTCGATCGGGATCGGCAGGCCACGGATGACGACGACTTCGGCTTCCGGCGTGGTCGCCTTGATGTATTCACCGGCGACCTGGCCGAGCGCCGGGTTGTTGCCGGCAACGTAGAGATCGCGCACGGAGTTGTCGTTGACGCTCGGAGCCCGGTCGACAAGCGCCACGAAGGTCCCCTTGCCCTTCACTTCCTTGATGGCGTTGACCAGCGGATCGGGATCGGTCGGCAAAATGACGAGCGCGTCGATGCCTTGCGTCTCCAGATCCTGAACGGCGTTGGCCTGGCTTGCCGGATCGGGCGAGGTCTTGACGATGACGTTGAGGCCCGGATTGCGCTCCATCAGGAGCTTGGCGACGCGCTCGGCATGGAAAACCACACCGGCCGTCCAGCCGTGATCGGCGGCCGGGATCGACACACCGATCGTCACTTTCTTTTCCTCCTGCGCATGCGACACGCCAGAAAGCGCGGTCATGGCTGCGAGCGTCAGGCCGAATAGCTTGTTACGCATTAAGTTCCTCCCAAATATCAGGTCAGCCTGTTGCAGGCCGGGAGACCTGTGGACCCGGCCGTCTCACGATTTCCGCACCAGCGAGCGCTGGACGAGCATCGCAATGATGATGATCGCGCCCTGGATGGCCCCGATCAGGTATTCGCTGATGAAATTGGACAGCAGCATGATGTTGCCGACCAGTTCGAGGATGAAGGCCCCGCAGATCGTTCCCCAGACGCGCCCCGCGCCGCCTTTCAATGCCGTTCCGCCGACGACGACGGCGGTGATTGCCTGCAACTCCCACAGGATGCCCGTCGTCGCCGAGGTCGAGCCCAGGCGCGGCACATAGAGGAGAACGGCGACCGCCACGCAGAGGCCCTGGATGACGAAGGCGACCGTGCGCACGCGGTTGACGGAAATGCCCGAATAGCGCGCGACGTCGCGATTGGAGCCGACGGCGACGACGTGGCGCCCGTAGCGCGTCCGGTAGAGGATGAAGGCGGCCACGGCGGTCACCGCAAGGATGACGACGATCGGGACCGGCACGCCGGCGATCGTGCCGAAATAGGCGGGCCGATACATCTCCTGAAGCTCAGGCTCCTTGAGCGTGATCGCTCCGCCCTGCGACAGCCAGGTCGTCAGCCCGCGATAGATGCCCATCGTGCCAAGCGTCGCGATGAAGGGTTCGATCCTGCCGACCGTCGTGATCAGGCCGTTGGTGAGACCACAGAGCGTGCCGGCAACGATGGCAAAAAGGATTGCCGCCAGGAGCATCAGCACCGGATCAGCGATGACGCCGGAATTCATGAAGAGGATCATCAGGCTGGCGATGAAGGCGACCATCGCACCAACCGACAGGTCGAGATCGCCCGAGGAGATCACGAAAGTCGCGCCGACGGCGATGATGGCGATGAAGGCGCTTCGGGTCGCGACATTGGCGAGGTTGTTGATGCTGATGAAGTTGGGATTGACCAGCGCGCCGACCAGGAGCAGCAACGCCAGCGCAACGAACGGCGCCACGGCCCTCAGATCGATGTCACGCCAGCTGCGACGGCGTATGGCCTCCTGGCTGCCTTCCTGGTTCACGCTCATATCCAATCGAACCTCCGTCCCACCTGTCGGGAATCTTGTTGTTGTTGCCAGGGCTCGCGCCAATTGGCGCGGCTCAGGCCGCCGTTTTCTTCTTCAGCCCTGCGGCGTAGCGCATGATCTCCTGCTCGGAGATCTCGTCCCCTTCGAGAACTCCGGCGATCTGGCCTTCCCGCATGACCGCCACGCGACTGCAAAGGCCGATGACCTCGGGCATTTCGGAGGAGACGACGATGATCGAGCGGCCGTCCCGGGCGAGCGCCGAGATGAAGTGATAGATTTGTTGCTTGGTGCCGACGTCGATGCCGCGGGTGGGCTCGTCGATGATGATGATGCTGGGATCGGTTTCCATGACCTTGGCGAGAAGCAGCTTCTGCTGATTGCCCCCGGACATGCGCCCGGCCACGATCTTTTCGTCGCGGACGCGGATATCGAAGCGGCGGCGGGCCTTCGCCAGAGCCGCCTCCTCGCTTGCGGGATCGAGATAGCCAAGACGGCTGTGCCGGCCGAGCGACTGCAGCGTCAGGTTCGCCATCATGCCGGAATTGAGCAACAGTCCCTTGGCTTTGCGGTCCTTGGTCATATAAGCAAGACCGGCCTTGTTGGCCGCATGCACGTCACCAGCCGCGACGGGCTGGCCACGAACCAACACCTCCCCCGCAAGGCGCGAACGCAACCCGACGACCGCCTCCATCAACTCCGTGCGGCCGGAACCGATCATTCCGGAAAAGCCGAGGATTTCGCCGCGACGAACCTCGAAGCTTGCGTCGCGGACATAGCCCGTCGACACGGAAGCGACCCTGAGCACGACCTCCTCGTCAATGTCGGGTTCCGTCTTTGCGGCATAGAGGCTCGAGAGTTCACGGCCAACCATCAGCTGGGCGATCGCCTCACCGTCGAGCACGGATGTCGGCGACGTCTTGATCCACTGGCCGTCACGCAGCACCGTCACGCGGTCGGTCAGTTCCATCACCTCGTCGAGCTTGTGCGACACGAAGACGAAACTCGTTCCCTTGTCGCGCAGCTTGCGCACCAGCCGGAACAGGAAGTTCGTTTCCTCGCGCGACAGCACCGCCGTCGGCTCGTCCATGAAGACGACACGCGCATCGCGGCTGATGGCCTTGGCGATCTCGACCATCTGTTTTTCGGCAATCGACAGTGAGCCGATCATTGCGTTCTCGTCGACATGCGAGCCCAGCAGATCGAGCACACGACGGGTCTCGGCGCGCATGAACTTGCGGTCGAGCACGCCGAAACGGGTTACCTCGCGGCCGAGAAACAGGCTTTCGGTGACGGTCAGATGTTCGGCGAGATTGAATTCCTGGTGGATGATGACGATGCCGAGCGCTTCCGCGGCGCCATTGGCCGGCAGCTTTGCCGACTTGCCGTCAAGCAGGATCTCGCCCGACGTCGGCTGCTCGAAGCCTGACAGGATCTTCACCAGCGTGGATTTGCCTGCCCCGTTCTCGCCCATGAGCGCATGAATTTCGCCCTGACGCAGCTCGAAATCGACACTGAACAGGACCTGCACGCCGCTGAACGATTTGCTGATCCGGCGCGCGGACAAAACGACGGGAGCCCCGTCGACATGCTCCGTTGTCATTATCCCCTCCCGGCGGCCTCCACCGCTATTTCAATGATGTAAACCTTTACACTCGCCGATGTAAAGGTTTACATCATGGTTGCCCGACATTTTTTTTGGCATCTTCGTTTGACCGTCGGGCGAACCTGTGTAACGTCCTCGCAGCAGATTCCGAGGCCAAGCGTGTCCAATTCCCAGCCCGCAACCATTGAAGACGTCGCACGGATCGCCGAAGTGTCGATCGCGACCGTTTCGCGGGCCATTCACATGCCGGAGAAGGTTGCCAAATCGACCCGGCTCAAGGTCAACCAGGCGATCGCGATCACCGGCTACACGCCCAACGCGATGGCGCGCAGCCTGAGGCTCGGCCGCTCGAACATGATCCTCGTGGTCGCGCCCGATATCGGCGACCCGAACTTCTCCAGCATCCTCGTCGGTCTCGAAAACGAAGCGCGCGCACACGGCTACGGCGTCTTGATCGGCCATACGCAGAACGACGCCCAGCGTGGCCTGGAGTATCTGAAATTCTTCAATTCCAACCAGGCGGCGGGCATGATCCTGTTTACGGGCATCCTCCCCTTCGGCCATCAGACGCTGACGGCGCGCCTGCCGCCGACCGTCGGCGTCTTCGAGCCGGTCTTCAACGGCGGCATTCCCTATGTCGGGGTCGATGATGTCGAGGGCGCCCGCAAAGTTGTCGACCTCCTGATATCCGAAGGGCACCGGCGTATCGCCTTCATCGGGGATTCCCATACCCGCCTCGCCTATGGCCGGCGTCGATCCGGATACGAAGCCGGTCTCGCCGCGGCCGGGCTTCCCGTAAACCGCCAGCTGATCCTGGAAGGCGATGGGACGGTGGAAAGCGGCAGGCTGGCGCTGGAACAGCTCTTCATGCGTGACGACCTTCCGACCGCCTTCATGTGCGTCAACGACCAGACTGCGCTGGGCGTGACACTCGGCCTCAAGGCGCGTGGCTATGACATACCGCAGGACTTTTCCGTCACTGGCTTCGACGATGTCCCGCAGGCGGGTTTCATGTCCCCGTCGCTGACGACCATCCGCCAGCCCCGCACCGCCATCGGCAAGCACGCGATGGCGCTGCTATTGGAACTGCTTTCTGACCGGGCCCCTTCCGAAACCGAAATCCTGTTGAGGCCAGACCTGGTGATCCGCAACTCCGTCGGGCCGCCGCCGCCACGACGATAGAGCAATGTTGGGCGGGCCGGAAAGCCGCGGGTCCCTCCAGGCAGTCATCCTTTTTGTCGACCTCATAAGCGATCGTATGGAACCGTTGGTTCTCATCCCGGTTCTCCCCGTGTGATATCAAAGGAGAACCAAGATGGATCACACTGGTCACGTACGCCTGCCAGCCACGGAACTGACGCCGGCTGTTCTGGAAGGCGCAACCGTTTACGGAGCAGATGACGACAAGGTCGGCACGGTTGATCATGTCCATGGCGTGGGTGTGGCGAGCACCGTCATCATCGACGTCGGCGGTTTCCTCGGCATCGGTGCAAAACCGGTCGCCGTCCCCCTTGCCGATCTCGACTTCATGCGGGACGAGGACGGCGACGTCCACGCCGTGACGACATGGACCAAGGATCAGCTCAAGGAAATGCCCGAGCATCGTGACCCGTAGGCGGGGCCACGATGACCCGCAGGCTTGAAATTTCCTGCGTGCCTGCACAATGACTGCAGTCGGATTGCGGTGGCAGCGTCCTTGGCCGCCGCATCCGACAAGACGGCGCTGGAACGCGGCCGGCGCGACAGTCTCCGGCGAAAAATGAGATATCAGGCCTCGGCCAGCACGGGCGCACCGACCTCGCCATGTCCGCCGCCCTTCGAGGCCAGCCTCGCCTGATGCTCCTTGCCCCACGTCGACAAGACCGTGACCGCAGCGTTCAGGGACTTCCCAAACTCCGTCGCCGAATACTCGACCTTTTGTACAGCGCCCGGGAAGACCTCACGGCGAACAAGGCAATCAGCTTCCATTTCGCGAAGCTGCTGAGTGAGGACCTTTTCACTGATGCCCGGAAGGAGCCGCCGCAATTCACCGAAGCGGCGTGGTTCGATGTTGACCTCCCACAAAATGAGCGTCTTCCATTTGCCGCCTATTGCGTTCAGCGCCGAAGCAAAGCCGCAATCGTCCTGCTGCAACCGTTTCACTCGCAATGCTCCTTACGTCCGAGTTACCGCTTACTTTAAAGTGCGTAATTTACAGGCTCCGAAAACCGCTCCTATTGGACGGCAGCTTTGTCGGGCGCGCGATGACCGTGCTCCCCAGCCAATCGGAGTTATCGTTCATGATCAATATAGGTGCTGTCGGCGCGGGGCGCATGGGGCCTGCAGTCGCCCGGGTATTTTCGAACAGGCTGGAAGCCGTCACCGCAGGCCATCTGCGGGGCGACTTCGCGGCTCCTGGAAGGTGCATGCGATGAGCACGAGCGATCGCCTGCAAGAACATGGACGACCGCAGGATGCGGAAGACACCGGCAAGAGAACGGCACGCTGTGCGTGCGGTGGTCTGAAGATGACGGTTACCGGTCCTCCCGCGCGCGTCTATGCCTGCGCGTGCCTGGAATGCCAGCGGGCAACGGGATCCGGTTTCGGTTACCGCGCCCGATTTTCCAAGCAAGCCATCGCCAACATAGAAGGCGAACGCCGGGTATGGCGACGCAACGGCAGCTCGGGACGCTGGGTGGACCAGACCTTCTGCCCGACATGTGGGACGCTCGTCTACATGGAGGCGGAAGCCCTTTCGGATGCGGTGGTGGTCTCGGTCGGGTGTTTTGCGGACCCAGAGTTTCCGCCGCCGGCCGCCGTCTTCTGGGCCTCGCGCCGGCACACATGGTATGACCTGACGGAGGGGATCGAGACATTCGGATAGGATCGCTGTTGCGGCCAGCCTTCAGACACCCGCCAAGACCAGCGCTCGGCGCACTACGGGCAGGCCGAATCGCTCAGCGTCTCCAGGTCGAATGCGGTCGTCCGACCGGAAGATTGTGTGCATCCGTCAGAGTCTCGAGAGGCGTGTAACCGAGCCGCCGCGGCCAAGGCCGCGGCGCAAGAATGAAAGGCGCGTCCGCTCAGCGCCCTTCGGCATCCGTCCGTTTCGCCACTATGCCCAGGTCCCTGGCGCCCAGCCTGCCGATGGCGGAGAGGATTCGGTACCCGCCGACCACTGTGTCGCGCTCGGCGTTGGCAAGTTTCACCTGCGCTTTCACCACATCGGCCTGGGCTTGGAGAACGTCGAGGAGGGTGCGCTGGCCGATCGCCTGTTCTTCCATCATGCCGTCCTTGGCCATTGTTGCCGCCTTGACCGCCGCCCGGCTGGCGGACGCGGTCGCGAGGGCTCCCTGGTATTGCGCCCAGGCAGAGGCCGCCTTCGCCTGAACTTCAGCGTGCTGAACATCGACAGTGAAGTGCGCGTTCCCGAGGCTCTCTTTCGACCGACGCACTTCCGCCGCCGCCTTCCCGCCATGGTAGACGGGCACCTTTATCTCGATGCCGACCTTGCGCTCTGTCCCCGATCCGTCGAACCTCATCGCGTTGATCACGCCGGCGTCATCGTGTCCTCTCCCGATTCCAATCGCACCATTGACGCGAGGCAGGAGTTTTCCCTCGCTGACGGCAACATCGAACATGGCTCCTTCCGCAAGGTGCCGTTTTGCAAGAAGGGCGGGATGCTGCTTCGCCGCTATCGCCAGCGCCCGGTCGAGATTGGCAGGCAGCATTTTCAACGGAACCTTTCCGCCGATAAGCTTCCCGGGCTCGTCGCCGATGATCTGCCTGTAGGTGGCCTGGGCGCGTTTGACCTCGGCGTGGGCGAGGCTCAGCTCCGCCTGCGCTGCGGCGCGGCGGGCCTCGGCCTGGGCGATGTTCGTTCGTGTCCGTTCTCCCGCAGTATGGCGGGCGGTCTCGGATCGCGTGAGTTCCTTGAGGAAATCGAGATCCTGCTTGCGCAACGCGGCGATGCGGCGCGCCAGCACGACGTCCATGTAGGCTTCCGTCGCCTCGAACAGGATATTCTGTTCGGTGTTGCGGGTGTTTTCCTCGGCTGCGCGCAGCCGTACCTTGTTGACCTCGACATTGTTTGTCGTCTGCAGTCCGTCGAAGAGGGTCTGATCGAGAACGATGCCAAACGTGCCGCGATTGCTGGCTGCATTGGTGTCGTAGCCGATCCCGCTGCGCCAGGCGATCTTCGGCTGCATCGCCGACCTTGCGATATCGATATCGTACGCGCTTGCGCGCACCCCGGCTCTCGATGCGTTGAGCGTCGGGTTGTTGCGGTAGGCCTTCGCCAAAGCGCTTGAAAGCGGCTCGGCATGCGCCTGCCCCATGGCAATCGGCGAAATCATTGCAACCAGGGCCACCAGTATTCGTTTCATCGAACAGGAATCTCCGTTGGGAATCCGGATCGCGCCGGCAGCGAAGCGATCCGGATCGAGGGCACGGAAACGTTCGTCGGGGCGCGTCGAGAGACGGCCAGCGGCCGAACGGTATTTGACCGACGACGTGGCGGGGACACGACTGCCGAGATTGGCGTCGGTCCCTGCCCCTGCTACCGTGAGGTTCTGCCGTTGGGGATGGCAGGCAATCTGGATACCTCAGCGGACCACAAGCGGACCTCCCACGAGCATGGGAAAGGCCACGACTTACGGCTGTGATCGTCAGGCCAGTTTTCCAATGGGAGGAGTTTGCGATGTGCGATATTCGGCCGATGCGGGCGGACGACAAGCCGGAAATCTTGCGGTTGTGGCACGAGGGCTGGCACGATAGTCACGCCGATCTCGTTCCCCAAGGCATCCTTGCGTTTCGGACACCCGAGCACTTTTCGCTATGGCTGGAGGAGGCGCTGGACTCCTTTTACGTGGCCGTTGACATCGCACCAATAGGGTTCGTTTCGCTGAAGGGGGCGGAAGTGGTCAAGCTCTATGTCAGCAGAAGTGCCCGCGACGCCGGAACGGCCCGGACCTTGCTATCCTTCGCGGAAAATCTGCTGTTGAAAAACGGAGAGCAGAAAGCAGAGCTCTTCTGCACCGCCGGCAATAGCCGCGCGGAAAGGTTCTATCAGCGCGCGGGATGGCACCTCGCGTCTTCCTTCGAAGATACCTTGTGGGTTCCAGGCGGGGTCGAACACAGATTTTCGGTCCGGACCCACCACTTCGAAAAAACCTTGAGGCCCTCCGCCTGAGACCAGGAATGACACGGTTGTACGGGCAAGCGCCTTCGTTACCCTTGCCGATGTATCGGAAGCTGAGAAAAAATCGTGCCGCCGCGAATCCTTTTCCATGCTCCGCGCCTCTTATGACCGAGACGACCGGTCTCGGTTTGCATCGGAGATGTTGCATGGCATTTTTTCGCAAGAATATCGGTATAGGGCAGCAGGCAGTGCGGATTGGTCTCGGGATTGGCGCCGCGGTGCTGGCATACAGTTTTCTGAGCGGGTGGATCGCATTGTTGGTGGGCGTATCGGCCCTCACCTTTGTCCTCACCGGCATCATCGGCTATTGCCCGGCCTGCGCCGTTGCCGGGATCCATGATCGGAGCAAGCCATGAACACCAAGGCGGTGACGACCGAAACCTTCCAAGCCGCCCGGCACGGCGATCGCAATGCGATCGTCCGGCTGCTCGAGCGGACGCAGCCGGATATCCGCCGATATGCCCGAGCAACCTGCCGCACCGCCGATGTCGACGATGCGACACAAGAAACGCTTTGGCTTCTGTCGCGCCACGTCGGCGCGATCCGCGCGCTGGCGACCCTGTCAAACTGGTTGTTCAGCGTGGTTCGGCGGGAGTGCCTGCGGCTGGCACGACGCAGCGGTCTCGTCGCCACCCTCGACGAGGACGCGCTTGAGACAAGCCTGGTGCAGCGGCCAGAACACGTGTTGCGGCTCGATCTGGCCGCCGCGTTTGAGGCGCTGCCACCGCACTATCGCGATGTGGCTCTGATGCGCGACCTCGAGGAGATGACCATTGACGAGATCGCCGCCGCGCTTGATCTTTCGCGGCAGGCGGTGAAGGCGCGGCTGCACCGCGCACGCCTGCTGTTGCGCGAATATTTGGCGGGGTGAACGGGCCGAAGAGACCCTGCGCGAGCGGTTTCAGGAAACAGCGGCACGGCTATCACGAAGGCGCGGGTTCCTTCGCAATTTTCGGAAACGCCAGATCGACGACCAAACCGCCGTCCGCTGCTTCTCCGAGCGTCACGGAACCGTTGTGAGCCATCATGATCTGGCTGACGATGGCCAGGCCCATGCCTGTTCCCTCGCTCGCGCTCGAGCTGCCGCGCACAAACGGCCTCAGCATCTTTTCGCGTTCAGCGGCTGGGATTCCCGGGCCTTCATCGGTGACGCGCACGATGCGGGCTTGAAGAACCTCGACCACGAGCACTTCCGTTCCGCGTGCGTGTCGCATCGCATTGATGATCAAGTTGTCCAGGGCGACCCGGATGGCCGGTTCCGATCCGGAGATCATGACCCGCCCCTCCGATGCTTTGAACTCGATGTCCATGCCCTGATTCATCGCGGACGGCACATGCTCGGCAATGATCGCACGTGCCACGACTGCGAGATCGATCGCGGCGAACGTCAGCGACTGACCCGACAAGCGAGCCAGTTGCAATGATGTCGTTACGATCGATGCCAGACGCGCCGCATCGCGAACCAGGACGTCCCGCACGTCCGGATCCTTCACCAGGTCAAGCTTTAGTCGCAGTTTGGTCAGCGGCGTCCGCAGTTCGTGGGATGCATTGGCGAGAAAATTACGCTGCGCTTCAAACGCGTTGTCGATGCAACTGAGCGCGGAATTGAACGCAGCCACCATCGGCTTCAGTTCTATGGGCGTGTCCCGGTCCGATATCCGGCGCCCATTGGGAAGCCCGTCGATCTGTTCGGCCGAATCTACGACCCTTCTTACCGGGGTTGCGATGGTGCGCTTGACCGCAACGACAGCAATCGTGGCCGTGGCGACGAGAACAATTCCCAGAAGGTGGTAGAGCCCCTGGGGCCAAATTTCGCGCAGGACCACGAGCAGCGTTTCAGCATTCGAAAACGACACTCCGCCGACCACAACCAGTTTGGGTGGATCCTCCGCATTCAGTTTTCGCAGCCCGAGAAATCGCTGATGGCCCTTGACGTAAGAAAACTCAGAGGAAAATACCTGGGGAGAGGTCGTATCAATGATGCCTTGAACCGATGCCGGCACGGCACCGTGTATGATGGATTGGGTTCCATCACTGATAAAGTACCAGAAGTCGGA
The DNA here is from genome assembly GCF_002007205.1 of Ensifer adhaerens. GTDB lineage: Bacteria > Pseudomonadota > Alphaproteobacteria > Rhizobiales > Rhizobiaceae > Ensifer > Ensifer adhaerens_D. Next base: position 697,152 of record NZ_LAZS01000012.1, on the reverse strand, counting down.
CTGCTCTTCGGAAAGCCTGATAATCTTTTCCGCGATTACGCCTTCCACCTCAAGAACAAACTTGCCGGTATGGTCATAGCCCACACCGTCCTGGAGAAGTTCGACGACACTTTCGACTGCGATTTTTTTCCTGCTCTGCCCATCCGTCAACAGGAACACCGCGACGGTGAGCACGGTGCTTATCACCATCATCAGCGCCATGCCCAAAATGAGCACGATGGCCACCGGAAAGGCGATCGAATTCGGACGCTCCATTACTCTTGCACCAGCATGTAGCCGATGCCGCGAATGGTCCGGATCGTTGCGTTGCAATTGCCCTCGCGTAGCCGCTTGCGCAGCCGCGAGACATGAGAATCGAGCACGTTGGACTCGATCTCCTCGTCGATATTGTAGACGGCTGCCTCCAGGTTGTCGCGCTGGACGACGCGTCCCGCTCGCCGGATCAACGCTTCCAGGACGGCGAGTTCGCGTCTTGGAATGCTCATTGCATTCTCGCCGATCATGGCGGAGCGGTTGGTGAGATCAAACGACAGATTGCCGAATTGCGTACAGCCGGTCTCGTCCAGGCTGTAGCGACGAAGAACCGCCCGCGCCCGTGCAATCAGTTCCATGGGCTCGAACGGTTTGCCGACATATTCGTCAGCACCCTTGTCAAGCGCCGACACGATATCGATCGGATCATCCAATGCCGTCAGAACGACCGTTGCCGGCCGCGGACGGAGTTGTCGCAGCGTCGGCAAGAGCGACAGGCCGTCACCATCAGGAAGGTTGCGATCGATGATGACGAGGTCGAACTTGAAGGCGAGCAATGCGGCCTCGGCATCCGCAACCGTTTCAAATACATCCGCGACGCCGATCGCGGCTTCCATCATGGACTTCAGCGAAGACGCCAGTTCACGATCATCTTCTACGATCAGAATTCGCATGTACCTGCCGATGTTGAATATGATTAAATTCTAAAGATTCGAAGTTTCTTCGAAGCGGTTCGAAGGAAATTCTAAATAACGCGCAATTGGTCAGGTCGAAATCACCCAATTGAAACAGGTTTGTCTAAACCACCCGCATTTCCGGCGTCAGTCGTAAGCATATACCGGAGGATCATAATAGCGCCCTCCACGCCGTTCATCGGACATATCAAGACGTTGCAGGCAATTGGCATAGCCATCGGTTCCCGGCACGAATCCGTACTCTGCACAACGGTTTCTGTATTCTGCGGTTTCGCATCCCGCCAGCGCAATCAGCAGGCCCGTCGCAATAAAAAGTCGCATAATATTACCTCGGCACGTTTCCAGTTTTTCTGGCGCTCAGATCGCATTGCGACCTTGCGACAATGTTACGAGCGGCGCGCCGCCCGCACTAACGGCTGCCAATGGAAGAGTTTGTTTTTCCATTGGAAATGGTCGCGTCAGGCGCAACTGACGGGAGCTCTGCTCCCTTGTCCGTCCATGACGGCGACGCTCCGAGCGAAGCACCGATCATGCCGACGACACCAGGAGCGCGACCGAAGTTCTCGCCGAGCGATGTATGAAGGACGAAATTTCCGGGGCTCTTTGCCGGCGGCGCTTGCTTGAATTCGATATCCGGGAAATCAGAACGATCCGGTTTCAGGCACCGTAATGTCCCTGCAAGAGAACAATAGGACATAGATGCACAACGACTTTACCTGGAGCGTATGCATGTACCTTTTTATGTTCTTTATCGCGATAATTGTGAGCAGCATTCTATTCTTGAGCGCATACTCGATGTACTCGCAGCTCAGCGACAGCGACAATATTTTATAGATTGGGTTATTGGCCTCGAGCGCAGGAAACAAGAAGGTCGACAAAACAGACGCTTTGTCGACCTTTTCTCGGGGCGGAGCGCATCGCCGCGGCCGTTGGCCGGGCGGACTACTGTCCGTTGGCGTTTGCCGGCTGTTGCGTGGCTGCCTTCAGCTCGCCGTCCCTCAAATCCGCCTCGTCGGCGAGAATGGCGGTCGCTTCCGCAAGCAGAACGTCCTTTGCGTTCTTGCGGGCTTTCTCCATGGCGATATCGGCACTCAGGCTGCGTTCGTCTGCGTTCAGCCCATCATCTTCACCGGTATCCTCGCCATCGCTTCCCTGCGCCCGAGCCTTGAGGCGATTTTCGCGGTCCTTCAATTCCTGGCGACGTTCGGCTTCATTGAGGGAGACGACGCCTTTCTCGCGTTGTGCCTTGATGTCGGCGATGTCTTCGAGCAGGCGCTGGAAGTCCGGGTCGCTTGCAACGCGCGCATCATGGCGGCCCTGCAATGCCGGCAGCAGCGCGGTGACCGTATCGGCCGGCGCATAGTCTGCGGGCTTGATCTCTGACCACGGCAGGGCGTTGTCATAGCTCGTCTCGCCAAAGCGCGTCGGGTCGGAAAGCCCCGGCAAGCTGATATCGGGCGTTACGCCGTGCAGCTGCGTCGTGCCGCCATTGATCCGGAAGAACTGGGCGATCGTCACCTTGAGTTCGCCGAATTCCGGTTTGCTGTTGCGGACCATCTGGTCGAGATCGACAACGGTTTGAACGGTGCCCTTGCCGAAGCTGGGTTCGCCGATGACGACACCCCGGCCGTAATCCTGGATTGCCGCAGCAAAAATCTCGGAGGCCGACGCCGACCCGCGATTGATCAGAACACCGACGGGGCCTGACCAGAGAGGCTCGGGAAACTCCGAGCTCGTGACCACGACCTTGCCGTCGCCGCTGCGCTGCTGAACGACCGGTCCAGAGCCGATAAACAGGCCGGTCAGGGCGATCGCCTGGTCCAGCGAACCGCCGCCATTGTTGCGCACATCGATGAGAACGCTATCGACCTGCTCCTGCTTCAACTCTTCGAGGAGCTTTGCGACATCGCGGCTGGCGCTGCGATAATCCTTCTCTCTTTTGCGCCGGGCTTCGAAATCCTCGTAGAATGCCGGCAGCGTGATCACCCCGATCTTGCGCGTGGCATCGCCCGCCTTCACGGACAGAACGGTCTTCTGCGCCGCCTGCTTTTCGAGGCTGATCTTGTCGCGCACCAGCGTGACGATGCGATGGGCGGCGTCTGCTCCGGCATCCGCCGGCAGGACATCGAGGCGCACGACCGATCCCTTTTTCCCCCGGATCAACTGCACGACTTCATCGATGCGTGTGCCGACGACTTCCTTTATCGGGCCATCGTGGCCCTGCCCGACGCCGGTGATGCGGTCTCCGACCGAGAGCTTGCCGGACAGTTGCGCCGGCCCGCCGGGCACGAGCTCGCGGATCGTCGTGTAGTCGTCGCGTTCCTGCAGCACCGCGCCGATTCCAACCAGCGACAGCTTCATCGCGATATCGAAATCGGCCGAAGCGCGTGCGCCAAAATAATCCGTGTGCGGATCGACCGACGTCGTGTAGGCGTTCATGAACGACTGGAAGACATCGTCACTCTTGTATTTGGAAGCGCGCTCCAGCGCGTTCGCATAGCGCTTGTCGAGCGTTTCGCGAATGGCCGCATCGGTCTTGCCGCTCAGTCTCAACCGCAGCCAGTCGCTTTTCACGCGTTTGCGCCACAGTTCGTTGCTCTCGGCTTCCGTCTGCGGCCAGGGCGCCTTCTCGCGCAAGAGGGAGTAGTCCTCCCGAGCGGTGAAATCGAAGTCCTGCTTCAGCAGTTCGCGCGCGTAGTTCATGCGGTCGACAACGCGCTTTCCATAGACGTTGAAGATCGTAAACGGGATCTTCAGGTCCTTGTGCTTGATGGCGTCGTCGATCTCGTTGCGATCGGACTTGAAGCTGTCGATGTCCGCCTGCAGGAAGAGTCCCCGATCCGGATCGAGGGAGTCGATGAAGCTGTCCATGATCTTGGCCGACAGGGCGTCGTCGAGCGGAACGGGCTTGTAGCTGTAGCGGGTCAGAAACTTTGCGCTCAACTGAGCGGCCTGCGCCTGCTGCTTCAGCGGCTCCAGAACGGGAGGCGAGGCAACGTCAGCATGGGCGGGCGGTACGATTGCAAGAAATGCACCAAGGAAGACGTATGAAATGCGCATTCAGCGTTGATCCAATTCTTAATGCCGAGTGTCGAAACAGGATCTAGGTGAAGCAATTATGGCTTTTTGGCAACCGGATAGATCCGGCACCGGCGATCGGCTGGGCGGCAAGGCTAAATTCTGCGTGAACATAAGGTATTGAGACTGCCGCCCGAAACTCGCCCGCTATTCTTCCACGTCGGCCTTGAGCCTGTCGAGGATGTTGAGCGCATGCGCGGCATACTCGCTGATCCAGCGGTCGTGAATACGCTTGATCGCAGGGCATTGAGATAATTCCAGCGCTCCCGCCCTGCCCGCCTGACGATGATCAAGTCGGCGTCTTCCAGCACTTTCAGATGCTGTATCACGGTGCAGCGATCCATGTCTGCGAAGGCGGGCGCAGAGTATGCCCGTGGTGAGCGCCTCGCCCCTCAGGCGATCAAGCATGGCCCGTCGGCGCAGGTGTGCCAAGGCCTTGAAAATCATGTCTTCTTCGTTCTCGCTTGACATGTTATGTTTTTACAACATATTGGAAGTGGATGCAGCGGAGAAGGCGTGCCCATGAGGCCGGTCTTGAAGTCTCGCACGGCGACCAAGCCGGGCCGCCGCCGCTGTGATGCGAATGCGCGCTGCCGCCGACACGCGTTGCACCGACGCGGGCCAGCAACCCGCACAACAAGGGAGGATTGAGAATGCTGCCTAAGATCGTTTCAATGGATGAGTGGCAATCGGCACTCCAGCAACAGATTGCCAGGGAGAAGGCTTTCACCCGCGCACGGGATGACTTGAGCGCCCAGCGCCGTCGCTTGCCGATGGTAAGGATCGACAAGGAATATACGTTCGAGGGGCCCACGGGCACGGTAAGCCTCGCCGACCTTTTCGACGGCCGCCGGCAGCTGATCGTTTATCACTTCATGTTTGCACCCGGATGGCAGGCGGGCTGCGACGGCTGTTCCTGGGTCGTGGACGCGATGACCCATCCGGCCCATCTCAATGCGCGTGATACTTCTATCGTTCTGATTTCGCGCGCACCGCTGGACAAGCTGCAGAAATACCAGGCCCGGATGCAGTGGCAGCACCCGATCTGGTACTCCTCCATGGCCAGCGACTTCAACCATGACATGGGGGCCACGATCGCCGATCCGGATGATCCGAGCAAAACGAGCGAACGCCATGGCGTCAGCGTCTTCCTAAAGGACGGCGATCGTATCTACCGCACCTACTTTAACGGCGCACGAGGCGTCGAGTATCTCGGCAGCCTGTGGACGTATCTGGACCTGACGCCATACGGTCGACAGGAAACATGGGAAGTCTCGCCTGCGGGATGGCCGCAGACCGAGCCCTACGTGTGGAACCGGCGGCACGACGAGTATGGGACCGAGCAAGGCTTCTGATGTCTGCCGGCCAGGACTTCACATCCGCTCTCCCGGCAGCTCGCTGGCCTGTTTCACCCAATCCAGGAACTGTGCCTCGTCGAACTCATCCGCCTCGTAGATGTCTAGATAACGCACGTCCGGCTGTTTCGAAGCGCCGGGCGGCATCGGGCTGAACTGCGCCCCGCGGAAAAAGGCGACCTTCACGTACTTCGTCATGCAATGAAAGCTGAGGAACCAGACACCCTTCTCCATGCCATAGAAGGGAGAGTTCCATTTGACCGCCTTTTCGACATCAGGAACGGCCTTGACGATCAACCGGTCGAGCCGCTTGCCCAGGCCACTTTTCCATTCCGGCATTGCGGCAATGTACTGCTGTACCGGCGCGTCGCCGTAGCCCTTTGCGATCTGCGGATTGCCGCCGGAAAGCAGGACGATGCCGTCAGCCGATTTTGTCGGCGACGTCTTGCGCCACTTCCGCGCCTCTGGCGTATCGGATGCCGTTTTTGATGCGTTCTTTCCGGCTTTTTTCTCAGACACGCTTGCACCTCGATTGGATTTCGACTGGCACGCCGGTTCGCCTTGGTCCCGCTGCCGGGCCGATTCGCGGGACGCCGGCGCGGAAGCCATACCCTGATGGCGATACGCGAATACATAGCCATTTGGCTATTTGTTGGTCAAGGGTAAACCGCTGGTTCCACCTGATCGGCAGGGCTCAACCCGATTGGGAGCGCGCTTCGCCAAGTGTTGGCAATTGGCACGGCAACTCTCCATAGCCGTAGGTTCATGGCATGCAGACGTTCCGGCTTCGACCCTGAACGCTTGCGGCAGCGGCTCTCACGAAGAGCCGCCAATTTCGGGAATTCGAGCGTGCTCTCCACCAACTCCTTGACCGCCGGACAGCAACTTGATGCGATCGCCGTCAGGGTGCTGAAAGAACGAATTGTCATCGCGACCGCGAATGCGCGTCGATCCGTCGAAGCGCCCGAGAAGCTTGTCGACCATCTTCTGGACCAATACCGCCTCAGCCTGCATTTCCTCACCGTGCAACTGCCACGCCGGGACGTTCTGTTCCTCGCCATCGATCGGCAGTGCCCGGTCTTGCGCAAGTCTCTCGGGCGACTGAACGGCATTGTTGCAGGGGTGATCGAGAGCGGAATCCGCGACAGCCACTTCAAGGCACAGGATCACCGTCAATCTACTGATCTTTTCACGGTTCAAACGAACCCGATTTGGGATCCCGCAGCCGTCGTGGCACGCCTCCAGAGATCCGAATGCTATAGCCCCTATGAGCATGCCCGGGCGGCCGTGGACCGACTGATCCAAACATAGGCTGCCCGCACACACTGCCGCGCTCGCACTTTGCCCGCACACCTCCAGGTGTGCGGTGGCATCGGGCGATGCCTGCCGAATCCCAAAGTTCCCGGATAATTGCCCGCGCCAACTGCGGAAAAGGGCGTCGGCGAGCGTAGCCCTGCGCCTGCGCGGCAAGCCGAGCGTTCCCGACCCGATCGCCCGACCCGCAGCCGGCGCCTTCACGCGTGAGGGACAAGTGCCGGTCGATTCGCGTTGCTGCTCGCGCGCCAAAAGCAAACGCCGCCAGTCGCAGGGATGGACTGGCGGCGTTGACCACTTGGAGATCGCCTTCTTCTCAAGGCAGCGTCTTTCTAACACTGTGTCGCCTATTGTCAATACAGAATCTATATAATCTCAATTGATAATGCTGAGACAAGCGCAACAGGCGGTGCCAAGTGAATTTCAGCAGACGCGGACCATCAAAAGTGTATCTATTTTACAATATGGATCGCACAACCCGAAAAATTGAATTGAGATTCTAAATTTTATGAATTCACTTTCGATAAAATCGTGATACCCGATTGCATGCGCTGGCCAGCCGGAGATCGGTTGGCATCAACAACCACGGCGCGAAGCAAGCATGTCGCGGATCCGCCTCGATAGGTGACGCAGCCATCTTGCCTGATCGAAGGACCAACGAGAGGGATTTTCCCATGACGATAAAAAGCATACTTTTGGGCTCGACCGCTGCGATCGCAGCAACATCCAGCGTCCAGGCGGCGGACGCCATCATCGCGGCCGAACCGGAGCCGACGGAATATGTCCGCGTCTGCGACGCATTCGGCACCGGCTTCTTCTACATCCCCGGAACGGAAACTTGCCTGCGTATCGGCGGCTACGTTCGCTTCCAGACGAACTTCGGTCCGCGCGAAAGCGCTGGCCGCTGGGAAGGCAAGCCATCGACATCCGATTGGGATGCGTTCGCCCGCGCTCAGCTGATCCTCGAAGCCAAGAACGATACGGAATACGGCGCGCTCACCAGCTACATCGCCATCCAGGCGGATACCGACAACGATGCCCACAACAACTTCAAGCTCGATGAAGCGTACATCCAGCTCGCGGGCTTGCGCGCCGGCCACTTCGCCAGCTGGTGGGACAAGGGCCTGAACGGCGAAACCGACATCGCTGGCAACGATACGACCGTCTTCAACTCGCTCTCCTACACCTACGATGCGGGCGCGTTCCAGGCTGGTATCGCGGTCGACGAACTCGAAGGCGTGACCTCGAAGAACAACGGAGTTGGTGTTGAAGCCATCGCTTCCGTCTCGCTCGGCGGCGCCTCCTTCGACCTGCTCGGTGGTTATGACACCGAGGTGAAACAAGGCGCTATCCGCGGCCTGGTTTCGGCGGATCTCGGTCCGGGCGTACTCCAGGGCTTTGCCGTCTGGTCGTCGGATCCGAACGCTTACTGGTCCACGTCCAAGTGGAGCGTTGCGGCATCCTATCGCCTCAACGTCACGGACAGGCTGGCAATCACGCCCGGAGCGCAGTATTTCGGCGATCTGCGCAGGGACGTTTTGTTCAACGCAGCCTGGAGGGGCGCTGCATCGCCCAACGAAGGCTTCGGAAACGGCAATGCCTGGAAGGTCGGCGTCACGGCGGACTACAAGATCACCGAAGGTCTTGATGCCCGTGCAACCGTGAATTACGTCAAGGTCGACTACGACAAGAAGTTCAAGGACGACGACTACGTGACGGGCTTCGTCCGCCTGCAGCGCAGTTTCTGAACAAGCTGCCGATATGAAGGCACTGTGCCCGCAATCTGTATTGATTGCGGGCATTTTTGCGTGAGAAGATCGGCAAAAATTTAGGGGGTGGCCGGGCTCACTCAATCCACCACCGAATCGTCTGGATGCCCTTCGGGCTCATCCGGTATCGCAACCTGTCGATACAGTTTAGCGCAATAAAGCCGGCACCGATTGATTTGCTACTGCTGAACCATGTAAAGCTTATCAAACGCCTTACGAAAAATCGGGTCCCGGATGCCAAAGTTCAACTATCTCTCTCCCGCCTTGCAGAGCGAAGATGCCGCGTCGATGCAGAGCGCGTCCTTGAGCGGCATCGAGGCGAAGATTCACGTTGACCTCTGGAACGCCATCATCGACCGCAAGCTGAAGCCGGGCGTCAAACTGGAAGAGCTCGTGATGTGTGACATCTACGGCATTAGCCGCACGGTCATGCGCAAGGTTCTGATGGTCATGGAACAGGATGGGTTGGTTTTCCTCCCGCCCAATAAGGGCGCCTACGTCGCATCCCCCTCGCTGCAATCGGCTTTGGAGATGCTCGAAGTGAGCGAGGCGCTGCAAACGTTCGTCGTCCAGCGCATTGCGGCAAACCAGGCGTCTATCTCCTCCTCCCAGTTCGACCGGATCGCGCAACACGGCAAGGCGGAAGAGAAGGCAGAGACGGCGCATGACTTCCGGCTTCTGCGCCGTTTCGACATCGAGTTCGGGAGCCTGCTCTGCCTGGTCCATGGCAACGGGACTCTCGCCAGGGAATGGGAACGAAACGCATCCTGCCTCGCGCTCGCGCTTTCGCTTCACCAGACAGTCCAGCCCGCAGGCAGGCAGTCGGATTACACAAGCCAGATGCTCGCGCGCTTGACCAACGGGGATGCGGCGGGCGCGCTTGCACTTGTCCGCGACCGGATAGGCCAGCTGAGAGGCTCGCTGGATACCCAGTCCGATGGCGAGAATGTCAATCTGCGCGAGATCCTTGGCCTGCATTGACGATCCCGAACATGGGGGCTGGCGAGCCATCCCAGTCGTGTCCGACGTTCAGGATCACATTCTCATTCAATCGCTGCCCAGCTTGTTTCCGACGCATCCCAGCGCCCGGCCCGGCACGTGTCGAACCGGCCATCGCTGAGTTCGGCCCGGTGGCGGACGCCGGACGGCAAGATCTAGTGCTTCGATCACGCGAATGCGGTGCGAGATAGGCACCCCGAGGTGCGTACTTGTCAGCAGAGCCCCCAGCCGAATACGCATGCATCGAGGCCCTGGGATCCTAAGTCCCTCCAGGGTGCCCGCTGCATGAGGATGGTATCGATGAAGGCAATGGTTCTCTGTTCCAGCCCGCGACGCGACGGAAACTCCACGGCGATGGCAATTGCCGTGGCCGAGGGCTTGCTCGACGCAGGCCACGAGGTCGAGACCGTTCACGTCGACGACATCCTGTCGGCAATGCTGCGAGACTGTCGCCAATGCCGGACGCCCGATGGCGGATGCGCGATCGATGACGGCTTCCGGCAGGCGTTCTTCGGTTCATATCTTCCCGCCGACGGTTTCGTGGCCGCAAGCCCGATCTACTGGTATGGCGTCTCGGCGCAGTTGAAGGCGTTCTTCGACAGAATGTTCTGCTACGTTGCCGCGTCGCATCCGCAATCGGCGTCCGTGGTCGCGCAGATGACCGGAAAACGGATCGGCCTCGTCCTCAGCTCCGAAGAGACCTACCCCACCGTTTCGGCCGGACCGGAGCATCAGCTCCAGGAATTCTGCCGGTATACGCGCTCGACGTTCGTCGGCGTCGTTCATGGCCATGGCAATGCGCGCAGCGACATACATCGCGATCCGAGCGATCCAATCGGGCGCGCGCGCCTTTTCGGCCGGAGTTTCTTCAGCGCTCATGCCTCCGACTACCAGATCGACACGCCGCGATCAGGGCGCGTCTGGGCGTAGGAAAACCCGCACGGCAAGCTATATCGTTTGCTACGGCGCGCGGATCTTCAGTCGCCTGGCCGCGTTCGCCGCGCCGGAAGCGGCATCAAACTGGGCTCTGAAGCGGTCCAGCTCCGGAAAGTTCCGCTCCGCCCACCGGTCGAGGTTGATGAGCGTTTCGCTGAGGGATAAGCCGATCGCGCTCAGGCTGTATTCCACATGGGGCGGAACTGTCTGCTGGTCGTGACGCTGCACCAGCCCGTTGCGTTCGAGGTCCTTGAGTGTCTGGGTCAGCATCTTCTGCGAGATGCCGTCGACCTTGCGCAGCAAGGCGCCATTGCGCATCGAACCTGTCGCGAGCGCAGACATGATGAGGATCGCCCATTTCGTCGATATCAGTTCAAGCGCATGCCGCGCCGAGCAGGATGCGTCGAACACGTCGGGATTGCTCGCAGCCTGCGTACTGGTTTGCGGGGGCAGCTTCATCATCACCTCAAGGACGTGCCGTTGCGGCCACCGCTCTTTACGCACCACAGGTAGTGCGCATGTCCGCGGCCCGCAAGTTTCCAGGCGATGGCAGCAAACCACTGGGCGAAGGCATGGGGCTTAGGCGTGGTCCCGCCAGCCCAAAGGCAATGCATGTCAGGGACCGTCGAACCAACAGCGCTATGCCCAAGGCGCACCGTTCGCCCACTCCGTTCGAATGGCCTCGATAAAAAGCCGGACCTTGGGAGAAACGTGCTTCCGGGTCGGGTAGACGACGCAAACGGGAGGTTCATCGCGCTCGAACTCCTCAAGCACAGGGACAAGCCTGCCTTCCTTGATGTCGCGGCCCACCAGAAACGCGCTGAGCTGCGCAAGCCCCATCCCCGAGAGACAGGCGTCGCGAATTGCCTCGGTGTTTCCGAGGCGCAAGTTTCCCCGAATACCGACGTCCCGTTCCTCTCCGCCGATCCTGTAGCGCCAAGGGACAGGTACGCCTGCGTGTTTGAACCCGATCCGGTCATGGCGCGCCAGTTCCTCTATGGAGCGCGGCGTTCCTCGTTGCTGCAGGTAATCGGGCGCGGCGCAGGTTATCAGCCGATGGGAAGCCAGTACCCGCTGGATCAGGCGATTGTCGGTGGGCCCGCCAATACGAACGGCAACCTCGATGCCGTCGCCGACGATGTCGCGATACTCGTCCGAGAACGAGACGTCCGCCTCTACGTCGGGCCACTGTTTCAGGAACCGCTGGAGAACCGGAAGAATGTGCAGCCTGCCGATGGCGATCGGCAAGTCGACGCGAAGGCGCCCTCTTGGTGCCTGATGCCGTTGTGCCAAGGCGGACTCCGCATCCTCCACTTCCGACAGGATCCTGACGGCATACTCGTAGAAAAGCTGACCCTCCGCGGTGAGGCTGACGCTGCGCGTCGTTCTATGGATCAGCCGTGTTGCCATATTGTCTTCGAGACGCGCGACACATTTGCCGACCGCGGAGCGCGAGAGGCCGAGCCGCTCCGCTGCCAGGGTGAAACTCTGGTCATCTGCGACACGAACAAAGGCGCGCACGTCGCCGAGGTGATCAAGCATCACACCATCCGATTGGGGACGCTTCGTCCCCTTTGTGTCCATCTAAAGCCAATTTATCCGGATTTCAGCAACAGTAAAGAATGCCTCGCGCTGTCCCGCATGAGGACAGGACAACTTGGCAGGCGCCCATGCTGGCCTCGCCCAGGAAAGAAAGAGGCAAGTGAATGAAACTTCAGGAAGAAACCGTGGGTCTCCAGACGATGGAGGGCGCTGACAGGGAAAATTGGCGCGCCGTCTATGCCGCCGGCCTGTCGACCTTCTGTGTCGTCACGACCGAAATGCTGCCCGTCGGCCTGATGACGCCGATCGCGGAAGATCTTCAAACGTCGATGGGAACCGCCGGCCTGACGCTCTCGTTGCCTGCGCTGCTGGCCGCAATCTTTGCGCCCGCAGTGGTGCTCGTGGCCGGCAGGATCGACAGAAGGCGCATCCTGACCACCCTTCTTTTGCTGCTGGTCGTCGCGAACGTCATTTCGGCACTCGCCAGTTCGATCGGTTTGCTTCTGACAGCGCGCATCATTGTCGGATTTTGCATGGGCGGCATTTGGGCCGTTGCCGGAGGCCTTGCACCGCGGCTGGTGTCGAGCCGATCGATTGGCGTCGCGACGGCGATCATTTTCGGCGGCGTCGCGGCAGCTTCGGTTCTCGGCGTTCCGCTCGGCGCCATCATCGGCGACGCGGCGGGCTGGCGCATGGCGTTTGTCGCCATGGCGCTCTTTTGTGGCATCGTGCTGGTGGTCAACCTCGGGACATTGCCTGCACTGCCTGTCCACCAGTCCGTCCGCTTGAGCCAGTTCGGCGATCAACTCTTGAGCCGCCGGATTCAATTCGGTCTGGTCATCACGTTCCTGTTGGTGGCGGGCCATTTCATGGCCTACACATTCGTACGTCCGCTTCTGCAGATTGTTTCGGGCGTCGGCGCGGAATGGGTGGGTCTCCTGCTTTTTGCCTACGGAGCAGCAGGCATAGGCGGAAACTTCATTTCGGGCCCCGTCGCCGCCAGACGCGTCGGCGTTGCCCTGCTCACCATTGCGGCCGCTCTTGCCGCCGTCCTGTTCGCCTTTGCCTTCTTCGGAAACTCGCCTCTCGGCGGGGCGATCCTCCTCATTTTGTGGGGTTTCGCCTATGGCGGCGTCTCGGTCTCACTGCAAACCTGGATGATGAAGTCAGCCCCTTCGGACGTCGAAGTGGCGACGGCGCTGTTCGTCGCAATCTTCAACATCGGTATTGCCGTCGGATCCCTTGCCGGCGGTCGGGTTGTCGATCAATTCGATCTTGGCACGAACGTGCTTTTGGCGGGGATCCTGCCGTCCCTCGGATTTCTGCTCGCGCTGAAAGCTCAACGCCCGGCTACCGGCTGAGGCTGATCGACGACCGAACGCGTGGCGATCGGATAGTACTCACAATCTTCGCTCAACGGGATGGACCGGGATGGCTTTCATCTCGGCTCCGGCGGGCCGGAAACGATCTCTCGAAGAAATTCCTACTCCGGTGGCGGGGAGAGAGCAGGAAAATCATTCCGCAATAGTATATAAAATACATAGACTGTATGTGTATGTATCCAGGTTTCTCGCGCATGATGCTGCCAACAATGCGTGAGCCGGACCCGCTCCGGCCGCGACGGATGACAACGCTGGCCAAGCCCAGATTTCGACGGAGGATCCCATGTCCAGTTCCATTTTCGGCCAGGCCTATCGCCGTCGCAGCGTGCTGAAATCGTTCGCCGCCGCGGGCACCCTTCCCTTCATCGCGCCGCTTGCCGCCTCGACGGCCCGCGCGTCCGGCAACAGATACGCCGGGCGCTCGGTCAATCTCTTGATCATCCAGCCGCACGTCGTCACCGGCAAGAAGATTGCCGAAGACTTCGAGAAGCTAACCGGCGCCAAGGTCAACGTCACCGCGGTGCCATACGACCAGGTCAGCGTCAAGGCAACGCTCGACGTGCAGTCGGGCGCCAACCAGTTCGATGTCATCGACTATTTCTACACTTACAAGGGGCAGCTTGCTGAAGACGGCGTGATCGAAGATGTCACGGATCTCATCGCGCGCGACAAGGCCGAGATCCAGCCGGAAGATTTCATCCAGACGATCTACGACCAGTACACGCTGCATGACGACCGTCGCTACGGCCTGCCCTATGACGGCGACAGCCATCTCTTGTTCTATAACCGAGAACTCTTTGACCGCTACGGTCTGAAGGCGCCGGGCACCTGGGACGAATACAACGAGAACGCCAGGGTGATCACCGAGGCGGAAAAGAAGAACGGCATCTATGGCGCAGCTGTGCTCGGAGCCAAGATCCCGGTCATCATCCTCTCCACCTATGCCAACCGCCTCACCGGTTTCGGCGGCAACTTCCTGAAACCGGATGGCACGTCCGCGCTCGACAGCGCGGAGGCGGTCGAGGCGCTGAAGTCGCTGCTTGCGTCGGCACCTCACGCGCTGCCGACCCCGCTCGAAACGCGCTTCGAGGAAGGCCTGCCTGCCTTTCTCAACGGCAAGGCGGCGCAGATCGACTTCTGGACCGATCTCGGCGGCTATGCGCAGGATCCGAAGGGTTCGAAAATCGTCGACAAATGGGGCGTGGCACGCATCCCCGTCGGCGGCAGCAACAGGACGCCGCGTCTCGCCTTCAATGCCGGTTTCGGTTTTGCCATCACCAGCGGATCGAAGAACAAGGACGTCGCCTGGGAGTTGATCAAGTTTGCGACCAGCAGGGACTATCACGAACAGCTTCTGGCGCTCACCGGCTCGGGCATCGACCCGGACCGCCAGTCAGGCTTGAAATCACAAAAATTCAAGGACTTCCAGCCGCTCGTTCAGCCATTGCTCGATGATGGCGCACTGGAAAACAGCCTGGCCTGGCCGACTGCGGTCTATGCGCCAAAACTCGAAAATGCGCTGACTGACGAGCTCGCCCTGGCGCTCGCCGGCACCAAGAGCGCGGAACAGGCGATCGCCGATGCCCACCAGGCCTGGACCGAGATCATCGAGACCAACGGCTGATTGCTTGCGGGGCGGCGCTTCCTCCCGGCTCCGCCCCGCCATTTTTCTCAACGAGGCAAAAGACCATGAGCGCAAGATCCTTGCCGAAGCGCAGGCTCGGCCGAACCGAATTCGACATCACGCCCGTCGGTTTCGGCGCCTGGGCCATCGGCGGCCCCGATTGGGGCTGGGGATGGGGAAGCCAGGACGATACCCGGTCGATCGCCGCCATCCGTCATGCGGTTGAACGCGGCGTCAACTGGATCGACACGGCACCCGTCTATGGCCTCGGCCATTCCGAAGAGGTCGTCCGCGAGGCGCTCTCCATCATCCCGCGATCCGAACGTCCGCTGATCTTCACCAAGGCCGGGCTGATATGGGACCCGCACAACCGCAATGCCCTTCCCGCCCGCATCGGCAATGCCCAATCCATCCGTCGCGAGCTGGAGGCTTCCCTGAAGCGGCTCGGCGTCGACGTCATCGACCTCTACCAGGTTCACTGGCCGACCAATGACGGCACGCCGGTCGAGGACTACTGGGCGACTTTCGCCGAGCTCAAGAAAGAGGGCAAGGTGCGGGCGATCGGGCTTTCGAACCACGACCGGGCGCTTCTGGAGCGCGCGGCAAAGGTCGCGCCCGTCGATGTCGTGCAACCGCCCTTTTCGGCCATCAAGCGCCAGTTCGCCGAAGCGGACCTGCCTTGGGTGCAGGCGCATGGCAGCGGCGTCATCGCCTACAGTCCGTTGCAATCGGGCCTGCTCACCGGCGCCTTCACTCCGGCGCGCGCCCGGGCCCTCCCGAAGGACGACTGGCGATCGCGTGACGAGGAATTCTCGGGCGAAGCGCTTCACCGCAACCTGGCCTTCGCCGAAGGCTTGAGGCCGATTGCCGCGCGGCACGAGACGACCGTCGCAGCGATCGCTGCCGCCTGGGCGATCTCCTGGCCCGGCGTTACCGGCGCCATCATCGGCGCGCGCGAACCGCTGCAGATCGACGGCTGGATCGATGCTGCAACCATCGCGCTTACGCCTCGTGATCTCGACGATATCGAGGACATGCTGCTGGCGACCCGGGCCGGCAGCGGGCCGACGCGCCCGAATCTGGCACAGGCCGCATGACTGCGTTTGCCGTCGAAGTCCTGGAGCCTGACACGGCGGGCGTTGCCGCGCGCCGGCACGCCTTTTGGGCGCGTCTCGGTCGGCTCACCTGGATCGCGCCGGTCCTCGTCGCGCTTGCCGTCACGACGCTCTACCCGACCGTATTTCTGCTGGCCCTCGCCTTCAGCAAGAGCACGCTCGGAAAGCCGTTCCGCGGTTTCGTCGGCATCAAGCACTTCGCAACGGCGCTCCAGGATCCGGTCTTCCTTTCGGCCATCGGCAGGAGCGTCGCCTATGCGCTTGCGACCTCCATGGTACAGCTCGCGCTCGGCTTCCTGATCGCGCTGCTGTTCACCTCGTTGTTGAAGGCGGGCCGCTTCCTGATGAGCCTTGTGCTTCTGCCGCTGATGACGCCGCCAGTCATGGTCGGCATCGCCTGGAAGCTGATCTTCGCGCCGGCTGGCGGGCTCCTGAACGGCGCCTTGATCACCTATGGCGTGGTCTCCGAGCCGATTTCCTTTCTCGGCCATCCGACCCTTGCCTGGCTGGCGATCGGCGTCGCCGATCTCTGGCAGTGGACGCCCTTCATCGTCATTCTCTGCTTTGCGGCCCTTTCTACCATTCCCGAGGGTGTTCACGAGGCGGCGCTGGTGGACGGGGCCAACGGCTGGCAACGCTTCTGGCACATCACGCTGCCGCTGGTCGCCGCGCCGCTATCGTCGATCTATCTGCTGAAGCTCATCCTGTCGTTCAAACTCTTCGACCTCGTCTACATCCTGACCTTCGGCGGACCGGGCTTTGCGACGACATCGGCCGGCTTTGCCATCTATCGACGCGCGATCGAGCAGTTCGACGTCGGTCGCGCCGCAGCCGAAACGATGGTCTATGCGTTGGTCATCGGGCTTGTGACCTTGCCCGTCGTGCGGCTCCACCAGCACTTCGAGAGGCGCGAGCTATGAGACCTAGCGGACGACATCTGTGGCTTGGCCTTGCGGCAGCGCCGATCGTCGGCTTCTTTGCCCTGCCATTCCTTTATCTGATCGCCGTTTCGCTGAAGACGAAGGACGACGTGCTCAACGGTCGCTTCTGGCCGACGACGCCGACCCTTGCCAATTGGCCGGCAGCCTTCGAAGCGGCCAACATCCTCGGCTTCATCCTGAATTCCGTGATCGTGTCGCTGCTCTCGGGCCTCGTCACCATCGCGCTGGCACTGCCGTCGGCCTATGCCGTGCTGCGGCTGAAGATCGGTGGCAAGTGGCTGTCGGACGTGACGCTCTCGAGCTACATGGCGCCGCCGATCGTGGCGCTCATCCCGCTGTTTTTCCTGCTGAAGACGATCGGCCTGCTCGATACGCGCGCCGGGTTGGTGCTGATCTACAGTTTCGCCAATGTACCCGTCGCCTTCTGGCTGCTGATGCCGTTCCTGCGCCGCATGCCGATCGAAATCGAGCAGGCAGCGGCGATGGACGGCGCCGGACCGTTTCGCACGCTGCTGCAGATCGTCGTGCCGATCATCGCGCCCGGCATCGTCGCGACCTTCATCATCGTCACTGTCTTGTCCTACAACGAGTTCCTGTTTGCTTCCGCCTTCACCTTCTCCGACGCCACGCGGACCTTGCCGGTCGGCATCTCGCTTTTTCAGGGCGACCGGCTGGTGAATTTCGGCCAGATGGCAGCCGCCTCCCTGGCCGGTATCGCGCCGGTCTATCTGGTTGCGCTGTTCATGCAACGCTATCTCGTGAGCGGGCTTGCCCATGGCGGCGTGAAGTAGCCAGCGGACCGGCTGCGAAGAGGCCGCGCCGCAAGATCGACGCATGACGGCGTTGCCGCCGCATGCCTCGCCACCCGGCCGGCGCAGCGATGCAATTTGGGCACGGTTTGGCAGCAATTCCGTTTCCGGCGAGGGAAACAATCCGACATCAGGACGTGCGGCTGGCGGCATCAACCGCTTCTTAATCCTTTGTTGACCATAATCTCCGTCGAAGAGCCGAGCCGCCGGCCGTTGCCGCCGGTGGATTGTACCTCGTTTGAATCGGAAACCGCCGTGTCTGAGTATCTTGTAACCGCGTATCCAGAGCCTGCCTCGCCTGCTATCGGCAGGGCCGCGAAGCGTATCGCCCGGTGGGCTGCGAGAGTCGCCGCGACCGCGGCCATAGCAGCGTCCACGATCACCTTCACCAGCACCGCGTCTTCGGCAGAAGTCCGGTCACTGAAGCTGTTCTTCACGCATACCGGCGAACGCGCGACGATCACCTACAAGCGCGACGGCAAATACGACCAGAAGGGGCTCACGCAGATCAACCGTTTCCTGCGCGACTGGCGAAGGAACGAGCCTGCCCGCATGGACCCGCGCCTTCTCGACCTCGTCTGGGAGGTCTACCAGCGCGCCGGTGCGAAGGACTATATCAACGTCGTCTCGGCCTACCGTTCGCCAGCCACCAACAGCATGCTGCGCGGCCGCTCGCGCAGCACCGGGGTCGCCAAGAACAGCCAGCATATGCTGGGCAAGGCAATGGACTTCTACATCCCCGGCGTGAAGCTCACCCGACTGCGGGAGATCGCCATGCAGATGCAGGTCGGCGGCGTGGGTTATTACCCCACGTCTGGATCTCCCTTCGTGCATCTCGACGTCGGAAACGTGCGGGCGTGGCCGCGCATGTCGCGCCAGGAGCTCGCCCGCATCTTCCCGAAGGGGCAGACGCTCCACCTTCCTGCCAGCGGCGGGGCTTTGCCGGGTTATGACCAGGCGATGGCCGACTACAAGCGACGGGTCAAGGCCACCTCGATCGTGGCTGCAAACAGCGCCGGCACGGCCAAACTCAAGAACGGCGAATCCTCCGGCAACACGCTGCTGACTGCGATGCTTCCGACGCGCAAGAGCCGTGGAGAAGAAGCCCTCGAGCTTCAGACCATAAGGAAGGTGGCCGCCGAAAAACCGCCCTTCTTCGACCTTGCGGCGATCACCGTGCCGCTGCCGACGCTCCGCGCCACGGCCACGGCCACCGCCGCGCTCGGTACTGCTCCTGTTGCTGCCGAGCGTGGTCTCCCCACAAATGTCTCCGCGTTCATTCCCTCCTCGTCGTTCAAGGTCGCGCTTGGCGTGGGCATGATGCGGCCGCCGGCTGCGCACGAAACCAGCCTCACCGGCCCGACGCCCACGAAAGCCGAATGGACTATTCGCGATGCCGCGCTGTTCAAATGGGCGCTGGCGCCGGCCAAGGATCTCGAGCGGTTGGCTCTTCCGGCAAATCTGGAACTCTCCGTGGCAAGCGCCGAGGATACGCGGCGCGTTCAAAAAGGTGTCTCCCAGGTCGGCAAGGAAAAGAAGACCTTCGACACGGAACGTTTCTGATCCGGCTGAATGCGGGAACGCGGTCGCATCGGCTCAAGTCGATCCCGCATCTACCGACCGGCGTGCAGCCAAAGCCCGCTTACGGACATGCGTCAGCGAAGGTCGCCTGCCTGTTCGAGAACATGGCGCGCGCGTTCGATGATCGGCGTGTCGACCATCGTGCCGTTCAGCGCGAAGGCGCCCTGCCCCTCCGCTTCAGCGGCCAGCGCTGCATCGATCACGGTCCTTGCCCAGGCAATCTGCTCTGCGCTCGGGGAATAGGACGCGTTCAGCACCGGAACCACGGACGGGTGGACGCAGCTCGCGCCATCGAACCCATGGGCCTTCGCCTCACGAGCGGCTGCCTTCAAGGCATCCAGTCGCCTATAGTCCGCAACCGTCAAAAGCATGCCGAAGGACAGCTTGCCTTCCGCCTTGGCGGCAAGGTGGACCATCAGTTTCGGAAGTCGCAATACGTCTGGCAGCGGTTCTGCGCCCATGCTGGTCGCGATGTCTTCGCCGCCAGCGGCAAGGCCGACCACGCGGCTGACGCGGGCAATCGCGCGCGCATCGAGAACTGCCCCGGCATCTTCGAGGAGTGGCACGAAGGCGACCGGCGGCCTGCCGATCTGCCGCTCAACTGGTGCGAGATGCGCTGCAATATCCTCTAGCTCCTGCGGCGACCGGGTTTTCGCGACATAGAGACCGAACGCGCCGGCACGGCAGGCGGCCTCTGCATCCGCCATCCGCAGATCCGGCGCCGAATTGATGCGGACAAAGACGGTCGCACCACCGCGTGCCACCTGCGCCACGGCGTCCTTCAACCCATCCCTTGCGGCCTGTTTCTGATCCGGGGCGACTGAATCTTCCAGGTCGAGGATGATCGCATCCGCTCCGCGTTCGTGCGCCTTGGCGATGAATTTTGCGGACGAGGCCGGGACGTAGAGTAGGGAGCGAAGCCTCATGCGGCTTTACCCTGGAGTATCGTCTCGATCGCGCCGCGATCCAGTCCCGCTTCGGCCAGAACTTCCGCCGTGTGTTCCCCAAGCGCTGGTGCCGGCCGCCGCCAGACGCCCGGCGTCTGGGAAAGCCGCGGCACGATGTTGTGCATCGGCAGGCTGCCGAACTCGTCATCCTCGACATCGACGATGATTTCGCGCTCGGCGAAATGCGGGTCCGACGCGGCATCTGCGATATTGTAGATCGGTCCGACCGTCGCGCCGGCGTCACGCATGATCTTCAGCGCCTCGTCATGGTCGTGCCGGGCAAACCAGCCGCCAACGGCCTCGTCGACAAGTTCGCGGTTCCTGACGCGCTCCGAATTGGTGGCGAAGCGTGGATCCGCGTTCATGTCGGCACGGCCGATGATCTCGAAGATCCTCCGTGCGACCTGTGGCGTCGATCCGGACAGCGCCACGTACTTTCCGTCGCGGCAGCGGTAGACATTGCGGGGCGCGGCCGTATTGGAGGCGCTGCCCACGCGCTCCTTGATCTTGCCGGTCGTCTGATAGATCGCCGCTTCGGGGCCAAGCACCGAGAACATCGGTTCCAGCAGCGACAGGTCGATGACCTGTCCTTTTGCGTAGCCGCGATCGCGCGCAAGCAACGCTGTCACGGTGGCCGAGCTGCCATAGACGCCGGCAATCATGTCGGCGAGCGCCAGCGGCGGCAGAACCGGTTCCCGGTCGGGAAAGCCCGTTCTGAAGGCAAAGCCGCTCATGCCTTCGACGATCGTGCCGAAGCCGGGGAACTGTGCATAGGGGCCGGTCTGGCCGAAACCGGAGATGCGCACAATGATGAGATTGGGATTGCGGGCGTGCAGCGCTTCCGGCGAAAGCCCCATGCGCTCCAGCGTTCCCGGCCGGAAATTCTCGATAAAGACGTCGGCCGTTTCGATCAGCGCCCAGAGCGCTGCCATGGCCGGCTCATGCCTGAGGTTCAGGACGACGGAGCGCTTGTTGCGGCTATAGGTCTTCCAATAGAGCGAATGGCCGTCGTCCTTCCAGTCCCTGAGCGGATCGCCGGCCGGCGGCTCGATCTTGATGACGTCGGCGCCGGCATCCGCAAGCTGCAGCGACAGCATGTTGCCGGCAACGAGACGGGAAAGATCCAGAACCCTTGTGCCGACAAGCGGCCCCTTGGCGTCGGGATCGAACTGTCGCTTCGCAAATCCACTCATCGAAGGCGCTCCCCGGTGTCCTTGTCGAAGAGCAGAACCTTGTCGGCGTCGATATCAAGCATCACGTCCTGCCCGGCCGATAGCAGCTTGCCGCCATGGACGACGACCGAGATGTCCTCCCCGCCCATATCGACGACGATTTCCTGATCCTCGCCGGTCGGCTCGACCAGGCTGATGCGGCCCGGCACGCCGGTTGTGCCGAGCGTGATGTGTTGCGGGCGGATGCCGCAGACGACCCGCGTTCCCGGCTGCACCCGCCTGCCAAGCGGCAGCGAGACCCCGCCGCGCGTCAACGCCGTCTCGCCCTCGGCGATCGTCTCGATGAGGTTGATCTCCGGCGAACCGATGAAGCCGGCAACGAAGAGGTTGGCGGGATCGTTGTAGAGGTCGAGCGGCGCCCCCGCCTGTTCTATCCTGCCGCCGTTCATCACCACGATCTTGTCGGCCATTGTCATGGCCTCGGTCTGATCGTGCGTGACATAGACCATCGTCCGGCGCAGCCGCTGGTGCAGCTTCTTGATTTCACCGCGCATCTTCACGCGCAGCTTGGCGTCGAGGTTCGACAGCGGCTCGTCGAACAGGAAGGCGCGCGGGTCGCGCACGATGGCACGCCCCATGGCGACACGCTGGCGTTGGCCGCCGGAGAGCTCCCGCGGCAGGCGGTCGAGCAGCTTTTCCAAGCCGAGGATCTCGGCCGCCTCACTCACGCGTTTCTGGATCTCCGCCTTCGGCGCGCCGGCAAGCTTCAGCGCGAAGCTCATGTTTTCCGAGACCTTCATGTGCGGATAGAGCGCGTAAGACTGGAAGACCATGGCGATGTCACGCTCCTTTGCCGGCATGTCGTTGACGACCTTGCCGCCGATGGTGATCTCGCCGGCGGAGATGTCCTCCAGCCCGGCGATCATGCGCAACAGCGTGGACTTGCCGCAGCCCGAAGGGCCGACAAGCACGACGAATTCACCATTGCCCATTTCCAGCGAAATGTCGTTGAGCACGGCTACACTGCCATAGCTCTTGCCAACGCTTCTAAGCTCTATCTCGGACATGTTTCCTCCCTTTCTTTCCGCCTCGCCCAGTTAGCGCTCGGCGACCTCAAGCCGGCCGATCGACATGCGCCCGGCAGAGGCCATGCGAAGGCCAGCCATGCCGTAGCGCAGCGTCGCATCGTCCGCCTGAAGCACCCGCTCGCCATCGACGGAAAGCGTCAGCTTGCCGCCTTCGACAGTGAGATCGACCGCGTAGCTCCGGCCGTATTCGATACGGAACGGGCTGCGCGCGAGGATCTTCGTGCCGTGGTCTTCAAGAAGGATCACGGCTTCGCCGTTCTCGAAACCGGCGGCATAAAAGCGGCTCGTGCCCTGAGCCCGGGCCACCACCAGGTGCGAGGCACCCGAGTGCGGCTGAAGCTCGGCCTTGACACTGACGTCGCGGAGATAGGCGTTGCCGGTCCAGGCATCCGCGTCAGTGGCAGTATGGGCATGAATACGACCCTGCTGCAGGCTCCAATGGCCGCGGTTCCAGGTGAAGCGGGTGATGCCGCCCCATTCATGCGCTTCTTTCGCCGGGTCGATGACGGCGCGGCCCTTGCCGGAAACGGAGAAGTCGGCAAGGAACAGCCGACCGAGGAATTTCAGGCGCCCGAAATATTCGACCAGAATGCCGATCTCGTCGACCGCCTCGCCATTGCCGTCGGGGATAGTGAACGCGTAGTCCTGCCAGCCGCTGGCCGAAGGCACGTGCCAGGCGCCGGTTTCCTGGATGGTGCCGCTCATGGCGCGACGGACGTAAGGCGCCACACGCAGATTTCCGTCACCGTTCCAAGGGTCGAGCCACAGCTTGAACGTCACCGTCTGGCCGTCGTCGGCAAGCGGCGTGAACATCGGGCGATAGCGCTCGTCGTCGAAGTCGGAGCGGCGATAGAAGGGCTTCCAGAAGATGCGCCCGCCGTGGCCGCGCTCGAGCCGGTCGAGCAGGATTTCCAGCGATCCCTTGGCGTTCTCCGTGTGGCGCTCCGCCGATGCCTTGACGGCGATCTGGTTGAACGGCTCGGTGCGGAACCCATGGGTGGCGCCGGGCGCGTCAAAATCGAAGCGAACGCCGCGCCGCTCGAAATCCTCGACCCAGAGGGCCGGTGCTTCCCGCTCCTGCAGACGGAGCGCCAGCACGGTCAGTTCGCGCGCAAAGGAGGGGATGTCGACGACGTTGACCGTACCGGTTACGCCGGAAGCGACGACGAAATCGTTGATCGGCTTGCGGTACTTGTCCCAGCCCGGCTGCACCTGCTGGAGGGTGCCGACGATCGCACCGGCATTGCCGGCGTTGCAGTCCGTGTCCCAGCCGGCCATGGTGGCGATCTCGACGGTGCGCGGCAGATCACCCTGGCCGTAGATCAGGCTCATGATCAAGACGCCGGCATTCGGAATGATGTGGCAGACGCCGGGATAGCGGTCGTAGCCCCAATCCGCCGTCAGCATGTCGCGGCAGGCACGCCAGTCGTTCCGGTTGCCGTCGTGGAAGCGGAGTACCGCGCGCGAAACCTTGGCATAAAGGGAGTCGGTCGGGATCGTCGCGAGGCCCGTCTCGATCACGTCCTCGATGTTCTTGGCAACAAAGGCTTGGGCGATGGCCGCGGCGCAGAAGCGGGCGCCGTGTAGGCCCTCGCCGTCATGGGCGACACTTGCCGCACGGGCTGAGGCTTCGGCAGCCTTCTTCGGGTCGGCCGGATGCACCCAGCCCCAGCTGTCGATAAAGATCTGACCGCCGATCTGCTCGGCGACGGTGGTGCCGTTCTGGGCGATCGAGCCGGATTGCGGCGCCGGGATGCCGGCGCGCAGGTTCTGGTAGGCGGTATGTTCGGTCGAGTTGCCGAAGCCGCCCCACCAATACATGCCGTGTTCCTCGGCCGCATAGTTCAGCCAGGTCTTGCCGACCTCCTCGGCCGTCGCGCCGAGGCCGTAATCGCGCAGCGCCCGGATGAAGTAGACCGGACCGTTGGTGTCGTCATCAGCGGCGAAATTCTTGAAATCGCGCAGATATTCCGTCACCTCGCCATAGGTGTCCCGGATGCGTTCATAGCTCCAGATCGTCGGCTCGACGGGTGCGCCCAAGCGCACGCCGATCGCCTTGCCGATGAAGCCGGAATAGATGCGCTCGAAGATTTCTGTGGTGCTGAGCATCGGATACTTTCGAATTCTAGAGACTGGAAACCTGGGTGAGTTCGGGCGTTGAAAAGAGCCCTGCGCGCGCCTGCGCGCGCGCCGTTTCGCGTTTGCGGTCAGCCGATTGGATTGCGGTCACCGTTTCGGTGAAGGCATCGGCGGCGCCGAAGAGATCGAGCCTGTTGACGCGGTCGAGCTGGGAGGCCATCGACCGGTCGATGATGCTTTCGCCCTGCATGGCGCCGAGGATCGCGCCGGCCATGACGCCGATCGAATCCGTGTCGCGGCCGGAATTGATGCCGTCGACGATCGTCTTGTAGAAATCGCCGTCATTGACGACGGCAAAGCCGAGCGCCAGCGGCAATTCCTCGATCGCGTGCAGACGCGACGGCTGGTAGGCGTCGGTGGCAATGCCAGCCTTCTGCGGCGTGTGCTGGACGTCGTTGCCCATCGGCGAATAGCGGGCGATGATCCGGTGAAATTCGGCGACGACCGTCGGATGGTCGGCACCCTTCAGGGTGCGCGCAGCCTCGACGATATCGGCGATCGCATCACGCGTTCCGTCCTTGGCGACGGCAAGCGCCTCTTCGATGACGGTGTCAAGCGTGGTCCCCGGCACGAAAGCGGCGGCCACGGCAGCGGCGAGCACGCCGGCGGCCTCCAGGCCGAAGCTCTGCTGGTGGCCGGAAGCAAAGGCAATCGCCTCGTCATAGGCCGCCTTCGGATCACAGGCGTTGGCGACGCCGATCGGCGCGATATACATCGCCGCACCGCAGTTCACCATGTTGCCGACGCCGCCCTGGCGCGGGTCACAGCCGGAAAGCTGATGGCGCTGGAAGATCCACTTCTCCGGATAGAACAGGCGCTCGATCAGCATCGTCTCGCGCTGCAGCTCCGGCACCCAGCGTGGCGTCCACGCGATCTCCCGCACCATGCCCGAGGCCATGTCCCAGGCATCGAGGTGGCGCTTGACGTCGTCGTAGATCGACATGACGCAAAGGGTCATCAGCGTATCGTCGGTGACGATGCCGCCGCCTCGGACGCGGCCGTTGCGGGCCGCGTCGTTCTGCTTCATGCGGTGCCACTCGGTATCGAGCGACGTCACCCGGCCATAGCGCTCGCGGATTTCCGCGGCGGAGAGTTTTTCGACCGGCGCCCCGATGGCGTCGCCGTAGGCGACGCCAAAGAGAAGCGCCCGAACCCTTCCCCGAAGGGAGAGCCCTGCAGCATCATTTGTCATTGAGAACCGTCCTTGCATATTCGGTCATTTTCTCGCCGCCGGCAGCGTTCCATTCGGAAACGAACTGGTCCCATTGGTCCATCTTGGCTTCGCCGGAGACGAACTTGTAGACCCAGGCCCGGTAGACGTTTTCGGTGGCATCGATGTCGGTGGCGTATTCGGCAGGCCAGACGAAAGCATTGTCCGGCTTGAAGTCGGCCGAGATCGTCTTCAGCGATTGCTGTGCCGCCTCGCTCAGCCATTGAACCGGCGGCTGCCAGTTGGCGGCAACCAGGAAGCGGGCATACCAGGTTGCGAGCTTGTCGGTCGGTTTGATCGTCTCGCCGTCCTTGGTGTACTGCTCGCCCTCGAAGCCGAGGCGTTCGATCGCCTGGCCCTCGGGGCTGGCGATGAAGTCGAGCAGCTTGACCACCTCTTCCTTGTGCTCGGACGTCGTCGCGATCGCGAGCCCGCGTGCTTCCTTGGAAACGTCGAGCGCCATCAGGCCCTGGCCGGCCGGCCCCTTGGGCGGCGACAACAGGCTCAAGCTCACGTCCGCATGGGCCTGACGCATCTTGCCGCCATAGATGTCGAGGACCTCTGCGGAGGAACCGAAGATCACGCCGGCACGGCCGGAATAGAACTTGTCCTCCTTCACGTCCCACTTGGTGGTGATGAATTCCGGATCATAAAGGCCCTGCTCGCGCAGCGATGCGTAGAAGGCGATCTTCGCCTTTTCCGCTGAGGAAACGCGGGCATGGACCCATTCGCCGGCTTCGTTCTTCAGCCAGGTGCCGGTCACGCCGAAGGCCTGGTTGAAGATGGCATCGAGCTCCTGGGTGTTGTCGGCTGTGGTAACGCCGTAGCTGTCGGCCTTGCCGTTGCCGTCGAAGTCACCGTCCTTGATCGCCTTGAAGAGGGAGACGTAGTCGTCGGTCGTCTTCGGCGCCGCAACACCCGATTTCTCCAGCCAGTCCGTGCGGATGACCGGCTGCGGAATGCGCGGCGGATAGACATAGAGCAGGTAGGGATAGTTCTTCAGACGCTCGACATTGTGCGGGAAGAGCGCGTCCTTGAGATAGGTCGTCTTCGGCAGCCAGGTGTTCCAGTCCTCCAGCACGCCCTGTTCGGCCATCTTGGCGTCGCCGCCCTGGAAATAGATGAGATCGGGGATATCACCGGACAGAAGCATGGCGCTGAGCTTGTCGGCATAGCCAGAGGACGGCAGGTCGACGACCTGGATATGGATGTCGGTGCCCTTGGCCTTCAGCGCCTCCTCATAGGCCTTCATCAGCTTCACGTCGTCAGGATTGCTCGTCGTGAGATCCTTCGAGACGACGCGGATCGTCACCGGATCGGCGAAGGCGGGCATGGCGACGCTCGCCATCAATGCCATGGCGGTGGTTGCGCCAAGGATCAGTTTTCCAAGCATGTTTGTTCCTCCCAGAGTGCTTTGGCTTTTATGGTTCGGTTCAACATCGTCAGCCCTTCAGCGCACCGCTCATGGTGCCCTTGGTGAAGAACTTCAGAATGAGTGGGTAGATCGCGAGGATCGGTGCGATGGTGAGCAGGATCATGCCGGCCTTGAGCGCCCGAATGTTGATCTGGCTGGCACCGGTGTAATTGTTGCTGTCGACCACCCCGACCATGGCAAGCTTGTCGCCCTCGACCACGAACTGGCGCAGCACCACCTGCAGCGGCCACTTGGACTGGTCGTTGAGGTAGATCATCGCGCGGAAAAACTCGTTCCAGTGGAAGACGAAATAGAAGAGCGCGATGGTCGCAAGCGCCGATTTGGCAAGCGGCAGCGCCACGTACCAGAAGATCTGGAACGGATTGGCGCCATCGAGTTCGGATGCCTCGATCAGTTCCTTCGGTACTTCCTCGAAGAAGCGAACGAGGATGATCAGGTACCAGGCGTTGACGACCTTGAAGAGGATCAGCGACCAGTAGCTGTCGATGAGGCCGAGACGCTTGTTGATGAAATAGTCCGGGATGATGCCGGGCTCGAACACGATCGTCACCAGCACGAATACGAAGATGGCGCGCCGACCCGGCAGTCCCGGGCGCGAGAGCGCCCAGGCCATCAAGGCCGTCAGCACGACGCCAAGGACGGTGCTGACCAGGGTAATGAAGATCGAGTTCAGGAGGCCGCGCTGGACGGCCGAATTGTTGATCAGCAGGTTCCAGACCTCTGTCGAAAACCCGTTGGGGACGACCGTCAGGCCGCTCATGCCGGCAACCTTGCCCGGATCCGAAAATGAGATGGCGAGCAGATTGAGCAGCGGCTGGACCGTCAGCACGACGAGGAACATGAGCGTCGAGACGATGATCGCATATTCAAGCCGCTCGAGCGGCGTTCTGCGGACGTTGTGGGCGGCCATCACCATACCCCCTTGCCGGTAAGACGTTTGGAAAGAAGGTGGGCGGCGACGATCATCAGCATGCCGAGCACCGCCTTGAAGAGGCCGGCGGCCGTTGCCAGGGAATACTCGCCGGTCTGCAGGCCGATGCGGTAGACATAGGTGTCGATGATATCGATCTTGCTGCGCACCACGTCGTTGGAGAAGTTGATCACCTGGTTGAGGTCGGCGTTCAGGAACATGCCGGCATTCAGGATGAACAGCGTCGCGATCGTCGGCACGATGCCGGGAATGGTGACGTAACGGATCTTCTGCCAGCGGTTGGCGCCGTCGATCTCGGCTGCGTCATAGAGCTCCTGGTCAATGGCGATGATGGCGGCGAGATAAAGCAGACTGTCCCAACCGGCGGAGCGCCAGATCTCCGAGAAGACCAGCACCCAGCGGATCGAGCCGGTGTCGGTCATGAAGGAGACCGGCTGCAGTCCGAAGAAGCCGATGATGTCATTGACCGCGCCGTCGCTTGGCGAAAGCACTGCGATGAACACGCCTGCAATAACCACCCAAGAAAGAAAATGCGGCAAGTAGATCGCCGACTGGATAAATTTCCGGAAAGCGCCGCCCCGGATCTCGTTGAGCAGGAGCGCAACGATGATCGGGATCGGGAAGACGAAGACGATCTTCATCGTCGAGATGATCAGCGTGTTGACAAGCACCTGCCAGAAGATCGGCGAGGAGAACAGCGTTTGGAAATGCTTGATCCCGACCCAGATGTTCGGCGGGATGATGCGCAGTTGTTCAAAGGCGATCTTGGCTTCCCAGATCGGGAAATAGTGGAAGATCACGAAGAAGATCAGGCCGGGCGCCATCATCAGGTAATAGGGCCACCATTGCCGCACGCCTTTGGTGACGCTCCGCCGCCGAATGTTGGGAACGTTCCCATCTCGTGGTATGGCTGCCTCTGTCACAAGTTCGTTGCTTACCGTCATTGTCTACCTCCCTGCCGCCGCGCGTGCGGGTGCCGCGGCCGAAACGTCGGCAAGCGAGCCGCGCTCGACCAGTCGGCACGGCAGAAAAATCCGTCCCTGTTCCGGGCGGCCTGCAATCTGATCGAGCAGGCATTCGACCGCACGAATACCGATCTGCCGGCCTGGCTTTTCGATCGTCGTCAGCCCCGGCCACGAGAAAGCTCCCGCCGGAATGCCGTCGAAGCCGAGGATGGAAATATCCTCCGGGCACCGGAGCCCCGCCTCGCGAACGGCGATCATCGCGCCGAGCGCCATCAGATCGTTGGCGACGAACACGGCGCGACTGCCTCTCCACGGCCCGGCGAGCAAGCGCCCCATGGCCTTTCGGCCGCCCTCGACCGTGTAGTCGGATTCCTCGACCGGCAAGATTTCCGGATCGATGTCGCGCGCGACGCAGTGCTCGTGCACGGCGCGCAGGAACCGGGCACGTGCGAGACGCGACCGCGGACCGAGCATCAGGGCCGGCGCCGGATGCCCGCGCTCGACAAGGATGTCCATGCCGAGACGGACCGCCTGGGCGATATCCGAGCCGACGCTCAAGGTATCGGGGAAGCGCTCGGCGCTCGACCCGATGAAAACGAAGGGCAAGCCGAAGCGATCGAGATCATCGAAATTGTCGGCGACCGGATTGATGATCGCGCCATCGACGCGGGCTCGCCGCAGGGCGCGAAGATGCGTCGCCTCCTTGCCGGCATCCCAGTCAGACGAGAAGACGAGAAGCGAAATGTCGTCCTTCGCCGCACGATCCTGGGCGCCGCGGGCGACTTCGGCCCAGAAGGGGTTGGTGATATCGGGAATGACCAGGCCGAGCAGGCCGCTGCGCCCCGAGCGCATACCGACGGCCAGATGGTTGCGTTCATAACCGGTGGCCGCAACGGCTTTCAGCACCCGATCACGGGCCTCGTCGGAAATGCTGGCGGACCCGGCGAGAACGCGCGCAACCGTGCTCTTCGAGACCCCTGCCCGCTCTGCAACATCGATGATGGTGGCCCGTTGCCTGGGTCCGTTCTTCATGCTTCCTCCCGGGCCGAAAGCCGCCTACAGCGATGGCCCTTAAGCTCGTGGGAACGTTACCATGAACTTTTATGACTTGGCAAGAGAGGAGATGCCGATCCCGAGTGCCAATGGCCAGACTTGAGCCCCGCATGGACCGCCGCAGAGGCGGCAGTGACATCTTCGCTGACGCAACTGCAAATGTCAGATCGTTGCCGCTGGACAAGGGAAATGTAACGCTATAACACAACGATGTTACGTTATTACATTATAGGAGATTTCATGTCCCGCTTCGGTTTGTCCGTCCTATTCGCGACCACCATTTTGGCACCCCTCGCCTTTCCATTGACGTCTCATGCCGAAGAAGAAGAGCGCGCAACCTGGCGGCTGTTTGTTGCCGACCACAGCAAGCCGGTGGTCCGCGCCATCGATCTGGAAACGGGCAAGGAAATCAGCCGTTTTGATCTCGAAGGCTACGCCGCCCTTTCCTTGAGCGAGACCGGGCGCACGGTCTTTGCCGTCCAGGGCGAACAGAACCTGATCCATGCCATCGACACGGGCATCGCATTTTCCGATCACGGCGAGCACCGCGATATCGACGTCAAGGACCCCAGGCTTCTCAAGACGACCATCCGGGGGGAAAAGCCGGGTCACGTCGTTGCCCATGGCGACGATCTCGCCATTTTCTACGACCGCGGCGGTAAGTTCGATCTGCTTCGCGAGAGTGCACTGTTGGACGACAAGGCGGAACTCAAGGCTTATGACACGACCGCCGCGCATCATGGCGTCGCGGTTTCGACCGGCAACCATCTTCTCGTTTCGGTCCCGAACCTGGAGGCGACGGTAAAGGAAGGTGAGCTTCCGCCCCGCTTGGGTCTGCGTGTCCTCGACAAGGAGGGCAAGCAGGTCGGCGATGTCGCGACCTGCACGGGGCTGCATGGTGAAGCGACGTCCGCGCGCCTGGTCGCCTTCGGCTGCGCGGAAGGTGTCCTGGTCGCACGTCCGGGCGGGCTCGGCGGCCCCAAGCTCGAGATGCTCGCCTATGGCGACAAGCTGCCGGAAGGCAAGGTATCGACGCTGCTTGGCGGTACCTCCATGCAGTTCTTCCTTGGAAACTACGGAGAAGACAAGGTTGTCCTGATCGATGCCGATGCGAAGGAGCCCTACCGCCTCGTAGAACTGCCATTGCGGCGCGTGGACTTCATCCTCGACCCAGCAAAGTCACGCAACGCATACGTGCTGACGGAGGACGGCAAGCTTCATCTCCTCGACGTCGTGGATGGGGTGATAACCAAATCGGAGACGGTGACGGAGCCCTACAGCAAGGATGGCCACTGGCGCGACGCGAGGCCGCGCCTGGCCGTTGCCGGCAACCATCTCGCCGTCACCGACCCGCGCCAAAGCCTGGTGCGCCTGATCGATACGGAAACGCTGAAGGAAACCCGCTCGATCGCGGTCGAAGGCCAACCCTTCGCCATCGTCGCAGCCGGGGGATCGGGCGCAACCCACTAAGGAAGGTCAGAGCCTGGACGCCGGCTCACGGCCGGCGTCCTTTGCGCAGCTGGATGCTGCCGATCCGGAGATGCCGCCAGGGCGCCACCACTATCCGCTACAGCGACATCGACAGCCTGACGGGGCGCCTCGGCGTTCGTCTTGCCCGAACCGTCGAACTGGACGAGGATCAAGGCGACAAACGTTTTGCCACGACCTGGCTGCGGGCAAGCCTCGTCAACGAGTTCCTCGCCGAGTTCTCGTCGCAGGACGGTTACGTTCCGTTCCATACCGACATGAAGGGTCTGTCGGCTCAGATCAATCTCGGCGTTGATGTCGAGCTCGAGCGCTATGTGTCCCTCTATGGCAGCGTCCGATCTGAAATCAGCCTTGAGGGCGAGGCCAGAATCTAAACGGCAAGCTCGGCCTCAAGGTCGCGTTCTGATGGGCATGCCGCTCAGGCGCCGGCGCCTGAGCGCACCCTCCGTTCATCGCGCTAGCCACCCTCCATCCACGGGGATGACGGCGCCATGCATGTAGCGCGACGCCGGCGCGAGCAGGAAAACGGCAGCGTCGCCGATATCGTCGGGCGTTCCCCAGCGTCCGGCGGGGATGCGCTCAAGGATCGCAGCATTGCGATCGATGTCCGCGCGCAGCGCCTCGGTGTTGTTGGAGACGATGTATCCGGGCGCGATCGCGTTGACGTTGATATTCTGACTTGCCCATTCATTGGCGAGAATGCGGGTGATACCGAGTACTCCGTGTTTTGATGCCGTGTAGGAGGCGACGCGAATGCCGCCCTGGAAGGATAACAGCGAGGCGATGTTGACGATCCGCCCTTCCCGCTTTTCGGCAAGAAGCCTGCGGCCATAGGCCTGGCTCAGGAGAAACGCCGCCTTCAGGTTCAGGTCGAGCACCTCGTCCCAGTCCGCCTCCGAAAGTTCGACCGAGGCGGCGCGGCGGATGATGCCGGCATTGTTGACCAATCCGCTCAGCGGTCCGCATTCGTCCGAGACCCGGTCGATCAACCTCTTGACCGCGTCTCCATCGGCAAGATCGCAAGCGACCGGTACGACCCGGCCGCCCACCGCTTCGACCTTTCCCACCGTCTCGGCCATCGACGAGCGCCCGACCGCGACCACCTCACCGCCGGCACGGCCGATCGACACTGCTATGCCCTGGCCGATGCCTGTGTTGGCGCCGGTGACCAGCACACGCTTTCCGTCAAGGCTAAAAGCGGAGAGATCACTCATCGCAGCGTCTCCATCGGCACCGGGTCGGCGTCGGTGTAATCGACATTGTCGCCGGCCATTGCCCAGATGAAGGCGTAGTTGGAGGTGCCGCAGCCAGAGTGGATCGACCAGACCGGTGACAACACGGCCTCCTCGCTGGCCATGACAATATGGCGCGTCTCGGACGGCTCGCCGAGGAAATGGAAGACCCGCGCCGGCTCGGGAAGATCGAAATAGAGATACACCTCCATGCGCCGGTCATGGATATGCGCCGGCATGGTGTTCCACACCGACCCCTTCTTGAGTTCCGTCATGCCGACGACCAGCTGGCAGGTCTCGATCCCATTGGTGAACTGGAAGATCGAGCGCTCGTTCGACGTCTCCAGACTGCCGAGATCGAGGCGCTTGGCCCCGGCAATGGTCAAAAGTGCCGTCGGGAAGGCACGGTGCGCCGGGGCGGACAACAGGTAGAACTTTGCCGGCGCTGCCCGACTGTCCGATACGAACGTCACCTCCTCGCCCATGCCGACATAGATCATGTCGCGCGCAGCGAGCGGATGGCTCTTGCCTGAAACGACGGCGCGCCCCGGCCCGCCGATGTTGACGGCGATCAACTCGCGGCGCTCGAGAAACGTCTTCGTGCCCATCGGCTTGATGGCTTCGAGCGTCAATTCGGTCTCGACCGGCATCGCCCCGCCGACCACCATGCGATCGTAATGGGTGTAGGTGAGATTGACGCGATCGCTCTCGAAGAGACCGGCAATCTGGAAGTTGTGGCGCAATTCGTCCGTCCCCATCGCGGCGGCGGCGAGCGGGTCGATGGCATGGCGGGAAGTGAAATCGGTAATCGTCATATCAGGTCTTTCGGTCTTTGCGGGAAGATCGGTGAAGGGGTCAGAGCGGCACACCGCGCATCAGGGTAACGGCCGTCCCCTCCTCCGACAGGACACGCCGAAGTTTCTCGAGATCGGGTGCCGCGGGCAAACGAACAAGTTTCGTTCTGCCCTCTGTCGGGCCGGCCTGCGCAAGCACCGCCACTGCCAGGGTGCTGACACCGGCCGGGATGGTGCCGAGCAGTTGAGGAATGACCGTCTTTGCGGACACCAGGTTGGTGTTAGGGGCCGCGATGTGGCACCGCCCCGTGCGCGCAACCGACGAGCCGATGTCGATCATGGCCGACAGGTCGTCCGCCGTGGTGACAATAGCGCGGCCAGTGCCCTGTTCCCGGATTTCGCCGGCATCACGCCCGACCGCAAAGCCGCCTTCGATGGTGGCAAGCGGCCGCGGCGTGTCGATGCGGTGGCGCCGGACGTGAAAATCGCCGTCCCAGTAGAGCCAGGTCTCGACCGAAACATCGGCAAAGGGCCGCCAGCGTGCGTAGAGAACGTTGTCGGCGATCAGCGCCTCTTCATTGGTTTCGCGCACGCGGAAATGCACGCCGTCGTCGCTGAAACCGATCATGGATTCGAGCACGGAATTGTCGAACCGCCAGAGATCGTTTTCGATGCTGAAGCCGTAGCGTGCCGAATAGGCGAACTTCGCGTATTTCTCCGGCGCGAAGCGGATGAAGGTGTTTTCGGCGCTCGTGTGCTGGCCACAGGAGAGCGCAATGGCATCCCCCGGCGGGTTGGCGATCAGGAAACCAATGTGACGCTGGGCAGAGACGGCCGGCCGCGGTGGAGAGATCTCCTCGTCGCTCGTCCAGAACGGATGGTCCTCGGGCAGCATCAGCGGAAGGAAGGCTTTCAGCGCCCAATAGGGCGATTGCGCGGAATTGTAGGGTTCCGACATGATCAGGTTGGGATAGGCATAACCGACGGGCATCACGCCGTCGCGCGCGGCAAAGGGCTGCATCGCCCACCAGCGCAGATGACGCAGGAAATAGCCCTTCTGCTCGCCGAAGGGGATCGTCTCATCACCGACGAGCGCCATGGCGCCGAAGAGACCGGCAATGGCAAAGCGATAGGTCATCGAACGGCCGAAGCAGAGCGCCGGCCCGTCATCGGCAAACCATCTCGACATGTCGCCGGCGATCAATCGAGCTCGCTCACGATATCTGTCCGTCCAGTCGGCGCCGTCGAGCGCCGCCAGGATCAGGCCGTAGAAGTGGAAGGCGAAGGGAATGTAGTGATCGGCGCGGCGCGTATCGCCATCCTGATACCAGCCGTCGCCGAGATAGAAACCATCGAGTTCCTGCCGGTACTGTTCGTCGAGCCCGCGATCACAGTCGACGCCGACGTGTTTCAGCCCCATGCTGACGAGCAACCGGAAGAACTTCCAGTTGTTGTCGCTGTATTCGCAAGCATGACCCTTCAGCAGATAGGCCGCAACATTACGCCGTTCCACCTCTGACAGGGGCGCCCAGAGCTTGTCCGGCACGAGCCTCAGTGCGAAGCCGATCGCCGCCAGTTCCACCAGGCGCTGGCTGCGGTCGAAAGGGTCGCCCCAGTATTCCGGATGCGCCGGATCGCAGCCATTGGCAAGACCGCGTGCGATCGGCGTCCAGTCGATCCATGTCGCGCCGCCGACCTCAGCCGGCGCCAGGCCCCAGAGCAGGCGGGAATAGCCCTCCATGTCGGCGGATTCCTGGTCGAAATGCGCCGCATGCGCATCCAGCCGGATACGCGCACCGCCGGGAGACCGGTACTTCTCGACCGGCTCCACCAGCGCCCTCAGTGCGGCCTCGACATCGGCGCGGCTTGTCAGTGGATTGCCTGCCCAGGGCTTGAACAGGGTTTCGGGGAAGATCGTATCGGTCATCTAAGGCTTCCGTTCGAACATTGCTGCGCGGGAAAGATGACTTCCCGCGCGGCTCAGCAAAGCAGAGCGGATGCTCAGGCCTTGAGAATGCGGTCGGCGGACGAAACGAGTTCGCTGCCCGCTTCGGCCGGCGTCAACTGGCCAAAGGCGACCTTGTCGGCGAGCGGCCGGAAGACGCGCTCGTCGAGTTCGCCAGCCCCGAGCGGCACGGCCGGCGGGTAGGCCCCGACGCGGTCGGCGATGCCGTTGACATAGTCGACGGTCTTTTTCGCCGTCGCGTCGATAGACGGAAGAACGGCAGCCTGCACGTCGGTATTGACGGGCACGCCCCGTTCGACCTGAAGAATCTTGCCGGCCTCCAGATCGTTGACGAAGAAGTCGATGAATTGCGCTGCAAGCTCCGGGTTCTTCGCCGTGCTGGCGATCGACCAGTGCAGGCCGGGACGATAGAAGAGACCGGAGGGACCATCGGCGCTGCTGACCGGCAGCGACGTGATGTCGAGCGTGCTCTTGGAGATCTTCTGGAAGGCCGGCAGCTGGTTGGAGAAGGCAATCGCGATGACTGCGTTGCCGGTTGCCAGCGGATTGCTGTCGACCAGCACCTTGTCGAGTGCCTGAATCTCGGCGGAGACGCAGCCGCCGTTCTTGGTGAGGCTTTCCCAATAGCCGAACCAATCGGCCGCATCGCTGGCCTCGTATCCGAGCTTTCCCGCCTCGTTGTAGAGCTTCTTGCCGCGTTGATGCAGAAACGCCTCGAAGGCATAGGTGTAGCGCGACGCGTTTCCGACCGCCCAGACGTTCTTCTTGCCCATCGCCTTGGTGAGGTCGATCGAGAACTTGGCGAAGTCGTCCCAGGTGGTTTTGGCAGAAGGCGCCGCAAGCCCGGCTTTCGTCACCGCATCGGCGTCGTAGATCATGGCAAAGGCGTTCAGCGACAGCGGCATGCCGGTAACCTTGCCGTCGACCGTTCCGAGATCGAGCACGCCTGGCACCAGCTTGTCCGTGCGGATCACCTTGCCGAGATAGTCGTTGAGCGGCAGGTTGGTGCCTCGCCGGCTATAGTCGGCAAAGCGGCTCGGCTCGAGCTGGAAGATGTCTGGCGCGTTTCCCCCGGCAATCATCGTCGTGAGCTTCGCCCAGTAGTCGCTGCCGCCCACCTCGCCGACGATCTTCACGCCGGAGTGAGCCGCCTCAAAGAGCTTGGCTGCGCCGAGCGTGCGTTCTGCGCGGCTGGGTGTACCCCACCAGTAGAGTCGCATGGATTCCTCTGCGAAGGCGCGGAAGGCCGGCATTGTCGCAAGCGTGGCACCGGCACCGAACAGTGCTGCGTTGCGCAAGAAATGGCGTCTGTTGATCATGTTCTCCTCCTCCATGATTGTGTTTTGAGATCCCGTTCCGAGATCAGTGACCGATGCGGTCGCCGGCCTCGTCGAAAAGGTGGCAGTTCTCCGCGGCGATCCGGACCGCCAGCGTCGAGCCGGCACTGATTGCGCGTTGGCCATCGAGCGCGACCGTCAGCGACTGCCCGTCGACAAGACGGCCGTAGACGATAGTCTGGCCGCCGAGATGCTCGACATGCACAACCGTCAGCGCGCCGAGTTCGAGCCCGCCGGTTCCCTCAGTTCCGATGTGTTCAGGCCGCAGGCCGAGGCTTAGTTTCGCGCCTTCAGCGACATGCCCCTCGATCGGCAGGCGCGCCCGCTTGCCGGCAATGTCGATCGCAACGCCGCCGTCACGGACGTCACTTGCGACCACATCGAGAAAGTTCATCTTGGGCGAGCCGATGAAGCCGGCCACGAAACGATTGGCGGGCCGGTTGTAGATCTCGAGCGGCGTGCCGTGTTGCTCGATGACGCCGGCACGCAGGACGACGATGCGGTCGGCAAGGGTCATCGCCTCGACCTGGTCATGGGTGACGTAGATCATCGTCGCCCCGATGTCCCTGTGCAGCTTGGCAATCTCGACGCGCGTCTGGACCCGCAGTTCCGCATCGAGGTTGGAGAGCGGCTCGTCGAACAGGAAGATCTTCGGATCACGCACGATCGCCCGGCCGATCGCGACACGCTGCCGCTGACCGCCGGAAAGCTGTTTCGGCTTGCGCTCGAGCAGATGGGTGATCTGCAGGATGTCGGCGGCCTTGCGCACGCGCTTGTCGATCTCCGGCTTCGGCATCTTTGCCGTTTCGAGGCCGAAGGACATGTTCTTATAGACGCTCATATGCGGGTAAAGCGCGTAGGACTGGAAGACCATGGCGATGCCCCGCTCGCTCGCGGCCCTTTCGTTCATGCGCTCGCCGCCGATCGAGAGTTCGCCGCCGCTGATCGGTTCAAGCCCCGCGATCATGCGCAGAAGCGTCGACTTGCCGCAGCCGGACGGGCCGACGAAAACCACGAACTCTCCGGAGCCGATCGCCAGGTCGACGCCACGGATGATATCGAGATTGCCAAAGCTCTTCTTGATCCTGTTCAAAGCCAGCGTCGTCATCTCTTCCGTCCCTATCTCTCAATTTCCGTTTGTGTCAGCGCTTCATGCCGGTTGTCGCGATGCCTTCGATCAGCAATCGCTGGAACAGGATGAAGAGAATGAAGATTGGCAGCACCGTCAGCGTCGACATGGCGAACAACGAGCCCCAATCGGACGTGCCGGTGGAGTCGACGAAGGTGCGAAGGCCAAGTTGCGCGGTGTATTTCTCGATGTCGTTCAGGTAGATCAGCGGCGCGAAGAAGTCGTCCCAGGTCCAGATGAACGAGAAGACCGCTGCCGTGGCGAGCACCGGCGTGGAGAGCGGCAGGATCACCTTCAGGAAGATGCGTAGCGGCCCGCAACCATCCATGATCGCCGCCTCGTCGAGCTCGCGCGGAATGCCCCGGAAGAACTGCACCATCAGGAAGATGAAGAAGGCGTCGATCGCCAGGAATTTCGGCACGACCAGCGGCAGGATGGAGTTCACCCAGCCAAGCTTGAGGAACAGGACGTATTGCGGGATCAGCACCGCGTGCTGCGGCATCATCAAGGTGCCGAGCATCAGCGTGAACCAGAAGCCGCGTCCCTTGAAACGAAGGCGCGTGAAGGCATAGGCCGCCATCGAGCAGGAAAAGAGATTGCCGACGACGACCAGCAGCGAAATCACCAGCGAATTGAAGAACATCCAGCCAAAGCTGACGCTAAGGCCACTCCAACCGCGGCGATAGGCATCGACCGTTGGATCGGTCGGGATCAACCCCGTCGAGGTGAAGATCTCGCTGTCCGGCTTGAAGGAGCTCGCGACCATCCACAGCAGCGGATAGAGCATCAGGAAGCTGACCGCGACCAGCAGCGCGTAAAGCAGAGCCCGCTTCCACGGCGATACGCTGGGCTCGGCCGCGTCGGTGCGCGATGCGATGGTGGTCGTCGAAAGAGCGGCATCAGTCATCGTAGTGAACCCAGAACCTGGCCGTCAGGAATGACATGGCGGTGAAGAAAGCGATGATCAGCACCAGGACCCAGGCGAGCGCCGAGGCATAGCCGAAGCGGAAATTGGTGAAGGCCTCCTGGTAGAGATAGAGCGTGTAGAACAGCGTGGAGTCGATCGGCCCGCCGGTTCCGTCGCTGATGACGAAGGCCGAGGTGAAAGCCTTGAAGGCATCGATCGTCAGGATCACGGCATTGAAGAAGATGACCGGCGTCAGCAGCGGCAACGTGATCCGGAAGAACTGTCGTGCCTTGCCGGCACCATCGATGCTTGCCGCTTCATACATGTCCTGCGGGATCTGGCGCAGACCGGCAAGAAAGATGATCATCGACGATCCGAACTGCCAGACCGCCAGGAGAATGAGCGTATAGAGCGACGTCGAAGGGTTCGAGATCCAGCTTGGCCCTTCGAAACCGAACAGGGCATTGAGCGCCTGATTGAGCAGGCCGTCACCGGCGAACACCTGCCGCCACAGCACCGCAACGGCGACGCTGCCGCCGACCAGCGACGGCAGATAGAAGATCGCCCGAAAGAACGAGAGACCTGCGAGCCCCCGGTTCAGGGCCACGGCAACGGCGAGCGCGAAGATCAGCTTCAGGGGCACGGACAACAGCACGAACGTGAAGGTCACGTTCATCGCGGTCCAGAAGCGCGGATCGTCGGTGGCAATGCGCACGTAGTTTTCCGCGCCAACCCAGTTGGCGGCTCCAAGGCCGCTGTAGTCCGTCAAGGACAAATAGAACGAGGCGATCGCGGGCCCGAGCGTCAGCAGAAAAAAGCCGACAAGCCAAGGGGCCAGAAAGCCGTATCCGGCCCAACCGTCCCCGAACCGCAATCGGCCTCCGGCAACCGGCCTTTCAGTTGTCCCTGATATGGACATGGTACCTCTCCAACGATGCCCGGCTCCTCCCGAGCATCCGATTCCTAGCGGCTAGAAATTTTCCCGTCAACAGAAAGTTTCGCAGTTGACGAAATTATCGTAATAGTGCGAAACTTCACGAAACCAACGTGAGGCTCATTATGCGCATAGAACGAAACAGTTACTTCAACGCGGTCGAGATGCTCGGCCAGCGCCCCAATCGCGAACGCCACCAGCAAGCTCTGGAACGCTGCGTCGCCAAACTGCTCCAGACGATGCCGGCGATCGGGCTGCGCAATCCGAAGATCGGGCTTCCGGATCAGACGTGGAGCTACTGCGGACCCTTTGACTGGGTCGTGAGCTTCCAAGCCGGCCAGCTCTGGCTTGCGCTGCAGCTCACTGGCGACCAGCGCTTCCTGAACGCCGCCCGTGCGCGTCGCTCGGTGTTTCGCGACATCTTGCGCCATCGCGACGCTCAAGACCACGATCTCGGTTTCCAGTTTTCGCTGAGCTGCGTCGCCGAATGGCTGCTGACCGGCGACCGCGAGGCCCGCGAGCTCGCTCTTGAGGCCGCGTCCCGGCTGCTCGAGCGCTACCGGCCGGACGCACAGTACATTCAGGCCTGGAATGCCCGCTCGATCCACGGCGGCATTCGCTCCGAATTCGTGAACGGGCGCGTCATCGTCGACACGATGCAGAACCTGGCGCTGCTACACTGGGCGCACGGCGAAACCGGCCGTCACGATTTTGCAGAGGCCGCCAATGGTCACGCCACAACGACCCTGAAGCACCTCGTTCGCGCCGACGATACGAGCTTCCACACATTCCTGTTCGACCCGGCAAGCGGCAAGCCGCTGCGCGGCGAGACCCACCAGGGTTATGCGGACGATTCCTGCTGGTCGCGGGGCCAGGCCTGGCTGATCCACGGCTACGCGCAATGTGCCGCAACGACGGGCAACCCGGCCTTCTTCGACGCGGCCAGGCGGCTGGCGGCGAAGGCGGAAGCGCTGATGGGCGATGATGCCGTTCCGGTTTGGGACTATTCCGTTCCCGATGCGAAGACCGCGCCGCGCGACAGTTCGGCCGGCGCGATCATGGCCGCCGGGGTCTTCATTCTCGCAGGGCTCTGCGAACCGGACGAGGCGTCGCGCTGGTACGGCTTCGGTGATCGCCTGATCGCCGGCCTGCTCGACAGTTGCGACCTGACGAACGATCCCAAGGCCGAAGGCCTGCTCGCTCATGGGGCAGCCCATGCCAGTGCCGGCTATTCCGACGCCATGCTGCCCTATGGCGACTATTATTTCATGGAGGCGTTGATGCGCTCGCTTGGGCATACGCGCTTCTTCTGGTAGTGGACGATCATGACCCTGCAGCCGCAATCAGTCTCGCCCACTTCGGCCAGATAGGACCCTCGTCGATATGGATGACGAATCGAACGCCCCGACACTCAAGGACATCGCCGACGCCGCGGGCGTTTCGGTCGCGTCCGTATCGAAGGTGCTCAACAATCGCGGCGGCGTCGGCGACGAGAGCCGGCGCAAGATTCTCGATCATGCGGAGCGGCTGGGCTACCAGGTTCGGGCCGCACGCTCGCTGATCCGCGCCGGCGTCGAGAGCACGGTGCTCGTGATGCCGGCGCAGTTCTATGCGAGTTCGGCCTTCTACGAGGACGTCATTCAAGGCGTCCTCTCGGAGGCCAACACGAGCTCGCTTCGGATCGACGTCCGGCTCGTCTCCCTCGATGCCGAGATTGCGATCGGCGAGATCACCGACATTCTGCGCGATATCCGGCCGGGGGCGCTGGTCCTGCTGGGCATGGATCATCCGGTCATGATCGACAGGATCGTCGACAGCGGAATTCCAGCCGTCATCATCAACGGCATGGACCGGACGATGCGGCTCTCCTGCGTGCTGCCGGACAACTGGTCCGCCGGTTGGCTCGCCGCACAAAGGCTGCTTGCGGCCGGCCACCGCGAGATCGTGCACGTGACGATCCCCCATCGCCTCTCGCTGCGCCGGCGCCTCGAAGGCTTCCGGATCGCGCTGGAGGAGGCCGGGATGATTTTCGACGAAGACAGGCACGTCTTCGATCTCGGCCGCCTGGGTTTACAGGAGCCCGACACGACGCCCGCGATACGACAGGCGCTGCAGCAGGGACGCTTCGTCGACACGACCGCATTCTTCTGCAGCACCGATCTGATCGCGATCAACGTCATGCAGGCCCTCGAGGCCGGCAACCATTCGGTTCCCGATGACTTTTCGATTATCGGTGTCGATGATATCGCCATCGCCCGGCACAGCCGCCCACCGCTGACGACGATGCGGATCGACCGGGGCGAGCTTGGCCGCGCCGG
This sequence comes from Ensifer adhaerens, assembly GCF_002007205.1. GTDB lineage: Bacteria > Pseudomonadota > Alphaproteobacteria > Rhizobiales > Rhizobiaceae > Ensifer > Ensifer adhaerens_D. Next base: position 654,715 of record NZ_LAZS01000012.1, on the reverse strand, counting down.
CATCCAGCTCCTGCTGGAGCGGATCAACGGTCCCGAAATCAACGTGCGCCGGGTCAACCTCGGCGTCCGCCTGGTGGAACGCGCCACGCTCGCAGCACCAAGGAGCGGCCGTCTCGCCAAGAGAGCGTAAGGCGTGGTGCGGCCGACCGGCTCTTTTCGTCAGAGGGACTCGTCGACGATGACGACCGGGCGGCCCATGGAACAGGCCTCGACGCGGGCCTCGACACGATAGACCGCGCGCAGCATGTCCGCCGTGATGACATCGCTGGTCGCACCGCTTGCCACGACCGAGCCACCACTGATGACGATCGTATCCGTGCAGTAGCGCAGCGCATGGTTGAGGTCGTGCAGCGCGATCAGGACCGCCATTCCCGCCTCTGCCGACAAACGCTTCATGAAGCCGAGCACTTCGATCTGGCGAAAGAGATCGAGCGCCGACGTCGGTTCGTCCATCAGCAGCACTTCGGGCTTTCGCACCAGGGCCTGGGCGATCGACACCAGCTGCCTTTGGCCACCGGAGAGTTCGCCGAGACCGCGAAAGGCGAGATCGGCGATCCGCAATTCGGCAAGCACCCGGTCGATCTCGGCGAGCTCGGCGTCCTTCACCTTCCAGCTCGAACCTTGCTTGGCCGAGAGAAGCACGGACTCGTAGACCGTCAGGACGGCGTTGGCGCCGGTATCCTGCGGCATGTAGCAGATGCCCTGCGATCCCTTGGCCGAGTTCGACAGGTGCACGGTACCGGGCCCTGACGTGAGGCCGGCGATGCGCTTGAACAACGTCGACTTGCCGGCCGCATTCGGACCGATCACCGCCGTCAGACCGCCACCGCGCAACACGCCGGTGTCGACGTCGGTAAGCACGACACGCCGGCCGTAGTTCGCGCCGACCTTTTCCAAGGACAGGCTTACCATGCGCGCCTCCTATTGGTGAAAATCAGCACGAAGAAGAAGGGCACGCCGACGAGCGCAGTGATCACCCCGATCGGCAGCACCGCGCCCGGGATCAGCATCTTGCTGACGACCGAGGTGACCGACAAAAGCAGCGCGCCGCAGAGCACGGAAGCCGGCAGGAAGAAACGCTGGTCTTCGCCGACCAGCATGCGGGCGATATGCGGCCCGACGAGACCGACAAAGCCGATCGTGCCGACGAAGGAGACCGGGATCGCCGCGAGCAGGCTTACCGTCAGCATCGCTTCGAGCCGTAAGCGGCGAACATTGATGCCGAAGCTTGCCGCCTTGTCGTCACCCAGCCGAAGCGCGGTCAGCGCCCAGGCGTGCCGTGCAAAGAGCGGTAGCGCGAAGAGAAGCACGGCGCCGGTGATCCAGACCTTGGGCCAGGTTGCCTTGGTGAGGCTGCCCATCGTCCAGAAGACGACGGCTGCCAGCGCCTGCTCGGAGGCGAGATACTCGAGCAGCGACAGCGCAGCATTGAAGGTGAAGACGAGGGCGATGCCAAGCAGCACGATGGTTTCGACGGTGACGCCACGCATGGTGGAGGCAAAGTGAATGAAGAGCGCCGCCAGCATCGCCATCAGGAAGGCGTTGATCGGCACCATATATTGCACCGCGACCGGAAAGACCGCGATGCCGGCGACGAGACCGAGCGCCGCACCGAAGCTGGCGGCCGCTGAAATACCAAGCGTGAACGGGCTTGCCAGCGGATTGGCAAGGATCGTCTGCATCTGCGCGCCGGCAACCGACAGGGAGGCGCCGACCGTCACGGCCATCAGCGCGATCGGCATGCGGATGTCCCAAATCACCACCCGCAGTTGGTCGCTCACCGTGTCGGCACGAAAGAGCGCCGTCAGCACGTCCGACAACGGGTAGTTCGCCGGTCCGAGCGCCATGTCGACCGCAATCGACGCAAAGAGCGCGGCGACGAGACAGAAGATCAGGATCAGGCGGCGCAGAACGAGGGCGCGATAGCGCCCCCGCCCTTCCGGCCCGGCGATGGTTTCAGTCACCGCGACCATCATTCCCCACCTTTCGGCAGCGAAACGAAGTAGCCCGGGCGATAGGTTACCGGCAGGAATTTTTCGTGGAATTCGCGGAAGGTTCTATCCGGGTCGATATCGGCAAAGAGCTGCGGATGGAACCACTTCGCAAATTGCTGGATCGGGATGAACTCGTAGGGCGCGCCGTAGAACTGGTGCCAGACGGCATGCACGTTGCCTTGCTTCACCGCCTTCAGGCCGGGGAAGCCCGGACGCTGCATCAGACCGCGCAGCCGTTCTTGGGCAGAGGCCGCATCGGCGCCGCGACCGACGCTGACGAACTGGTTGAGATCGGATTCCGCCGACCAGTTGCTGCCGGTGATGATGACGTGGTCCGGATCGCTGACGATCAGTTGTTCCGGATTGAGATCGCCGAAGGTGCCCTTGATAACGTCCGAGCCGATGTTGTGGCCCCCGGCCTGCTCTACCATCTTGCCGAAGTTGGCGGGGCCGAAGGTTCGGCAGCAGACGACGTCGCCGGTTATGCCGGGAGAGCGCTCGATGAAGACCTTCGGGCGCGCGATTTCCCCTGCATTCTTGAGGTGGTCCGTTACCAGCGCGATCTGGGCATTGCGATACTCGATGAATTCGCGCGCCTTCGCCTCTGCCCCGAAAAGCTGGCCGAGGATTTCGACCGATTTCTCGCTGTTGGCGACCGGATCGACACGGAAATCGAGATAGACGACGGCGATGCCGGCGGCGGCTGCCTTTTCGATGAAGCCCGATTCCTCGACCGCCTTCTCAGCCTCGAGGTTCAGCGTCAGCACATCCGGCTTCAGCGCGATTGCCGCTTCGAGGCTGAAATCGCCTGATGGGATGTAGCCGAAACGCGGCAGTTTCTCGATGTCGGGGAAACGCTCGGCATAGGCCGCGTAGGAGTCCGGGTCCTTCTTCAGGAGATCATCGCGCCACCCGACGATCGTGTCGAAGACATGCTCGCCCTTCAGCGCCGCCGCCACATGGATCTGCCGCGCCTCGCCGAGCAGTATGCGCTTGGCGGGAAGCGCGATTTCGACGCGGCGGCCGGTGACGTCGACGATTTCCGCAGCACCTGCCGGCAAGGCTGCGAACACGATGGCTGCGAACATCACCGCCGCGGCGATTTTTCTGAAGATCGACATTCTCAATTCCTTTCGATCGCGACGCCGGAGACCCCCCTCCTCCGGCTGCCGGTACGCTTACTTGCCGGTTGTCAGCGAGACGAAGTAGCCGCTCTTGTAGGGAAGCGGCAGGAACCGCTCATGCAATTCCTTGAACGTCGCTTCCGGATCGAGGTCGGCGAAGAGATCCGGATGCAGCCACTTGGCGATCTGCTGGATGGCGACGAACTGGTAGGGGTTGTTGTAGAACTGATGCCAGATCGCATGAACCTGACCGTCCTTGACCGCCTTGACGCCGGTGAAGGCCGGGCGCTCGGTCAGGTTTTCGAGCTTGCGCGCCGCTTCCTTCTCGTCGGCACCATAGCCGACGCCCACCCAGTTGCCGCCAGGTACGTAACCCTGCCAGTTGCCGCCGGTGATGATGATCTGGTCGGGGTTGGAGGCGATGATCTGTTCCGGATTGACCGTACCGAAGGTGCCGGGGATGATGTCCTTTGCCATGTTCACGCCGCCGGCGAACTCGACCATCTTGCCGAAATTCTCGTTGCCGAAGGACATGCAGCAGTCGTCGGAATAGCCGCCAGCGCGCTCGACGAAGACGAGCGGCTTTTTCGGGTTGGCCTTGGCGAGAACGTCGGTCACCTTGGCGATGCTCTCGGCGCGGAACTTGATGAATTGCTCGGCCTTTTCTTCCTTGCCGAGCAGCTTGCCCATCACCCGCATGCTTGGTTCGGTGTTTTCCATCGGCTTTTCGCGGAAGTCGACATAGACGAGCGGAATGCCGACCTTTGCGAGCTTCTCGATGTAGCCGGCTTCTTCCGTCGCCGTCTTTGCGTCGACGTTCATCAACACCACGTCGGGCTTCAAGGCCACCGCCTGCTCGATGTCGAAGGTACCGTCCTTCATGCCGCCGAAGGTCGGCAGCTTGGCGATATCAGGGTATTTCGCCAGATAGGCAGCGTAGCTTTCCGGGTCGGCCTTGGAAAGGTCGTCGCGCCAGCCGACGACGCGCTTGAACGGCTCGTCGCGGTCGAGCGCACCGAGGAAATAGATCTGACGGCCTTCCCCGAGAATCACATGCTCGACCGGCACATTGACCTCGACATCACGGCCGGTGACGTCCTTCACCTTGACGACATCAGCGAAGGCGGCGGTGGAAAAAAGTACGCAAAAGCCCGTGGCGGCCGCAGCCACCCTGTTGAAAAACCGCATTGTTTTTTGCTCCGCTGGAAAATTGGCGCGATCTAATGTTTCATGACTTTATTAGTCAACAATTATCTTTTAGAACGCCTCCAAACAGAGCAAGCGGTACCGACATGAGCGACGTAGCGGATCGACAAAACTACAACCTGCGGGATGAAATAAAGGCCTACTGGTCGGAACGCGCTGCAACTTTCGATCTATCACCGGGGCACGAGATCTTCTCCGACGAGGAGCGTGCCGCCTGGCATGGGCTGTTTCTCAAGCATCTCGGCCCAGGCGACGGTCGCTCTGCACTCGATCTTGCCAGCGGCACCGGCGTCATCTCGCATCTGCTCGATGACCTCGGCTTCAAGGTGCAAGGGCTTGACTGGGCTGAGCCGATGCTCGAACGCGCCCGCGAGAAGGCCCGCAAGCGCGGGCGCCCGATCCGTTTCGCGCTCGGCGACGCCGAAAACACGATGGAGCCCGACGGCCACTACGATGTGATCGTCAATAGGCATCTCGTCTGGACGCTCGTCGATCCGGGCGCGGCCTTCGCCGAATGGTCGCGCGTGTTGAAGCCGGGCGGAACATTGCTGATCGTCGACGGCGATTTCGTGAACACGACCGCAGTGGAGCGATTGTTCTCCAAACTCAGCGCCTGGGGGCAGCGTGTCGGCCTGTTCAAGGCGGAAACGCCAACCGGTTCACCGCAGATGATGGCGACGCATCGCAGCATTCTCTCCCGCGTGCATTTCTCCGGAGGCGCCCGCGCCGAGGCCGTGGTCGAACTCTTGCGCGAAGCCGGCTTCGCCGACCTCGTCATCGACAGGGACCTTCGCGAGATCCATCGCACCCAGGCCAGGAACTGGAATGTCTTCAAGGGCCTGGCACGGCAGAACCAGCACCGCTACGCCATTCGCGCGACAAGGCCCTGACGACGCCAAGTTTGCGAGGCACCCGAGCCCGGTTGGCGTAACGGGATCGCGATTGCGCGATCGGCCGTCCTGATTCCGTTTCCGATCCCTGTGCGATCGGAACGACGGAAGGCGATTACCGATCGAGCCCACCTCTTCCCATGTGGACGAGGAGCACCCGATCGGCAGCAAGCGCGACTACATGGCGTGCCCGGCGATGCCGAACGAGGCGGCGGCCATCCAGACGGCCATGGCGATCATCATCAGGTTTTCCGTAAGGGAGATAAAGCCGAGCGGGACGTTGCTCGATCCGCCGACGCACGCGCACTTCAACTCTCGCTTGTCGACGTAAACCGCCTTGAAGACCGATATGGCTCCCACGGTGCCTATGAAGAGGGCAACAGGAACCGACAACCAGTTCAGCGCGCCCGCGATCATCAGCACCCCGGCCAATGCTTCAGCATAGGGATAGATGTAGCCGTACGGCACCCAGCGCTTCGCCAGCAGGTCGTAGTTCAGGAACATCGTCGAAAAGCTCTCGACGTTCTGAAGCTTCAGCAAACCAAGCACGACCATGGAAAAGGCAATGAACCATTCCGCCGCCCGCTGCGAAAACGGATTGCCGTCGATCGCGAAACTCGCGGCCATCGCCATAAGCGCGGTCATCGTGAACAAGACGATCACCGGGCGATAGCTCGTTGCCTTTGGGTCCGCGACGCGCTTGCCAAGGAACCTTCGAAGGTCGTCGTATCCCCCCGACCCTGTCGTCTCCCATGAACACCTGCGGCGTCGTCGCCACGCCATGTTGCGCCTTGAAGGCGTCAGTCACTTCGCGCGTGGTCAAATGGCGATCGTCCACGTCATAGCCCGACCGCTTGAGCAAGTCCTTCGCCTTCAATCCGTACGGGCAGGTGTGCTCCGCCGTCACCATTCGATAGAGAACGGCCTTCTTGGGCGGGTGTCCCTGGTTCGTCCTGTCCAACATTTCACGTCTCCCTTCACTCTTGCGAAACCGTTGGCAGGACAATACGTTCCGTACCATGGTACGGAGTCAAGCCATGGAAACGACGATCGGAAAATTTGCAGCGGCCGGAGGCGTCGGCGTGGAAACCATCCGCTATTATCAGCGGCGGGGATTGCTGGACACGCCACGGGGATCGCAGGGTGCCCGGCGTTATGGCGACGAGGACCTACGGCGTCTGCTTTTCATAAGGCAGGCCCAGACGGCCGGCTTCACGCTTGAGGAAATCAAGGAACTTCTCGAGCTGGATTCCGGGGGAGACAGAGAGCGGGCGCGCCATCTTGCCAAGCGCCGCATCGATGCCCTGGACGCCAAGATCGCTGAACTCCAGCGCGCGCGTGAAGCGTTGAAGCGGCTGGTCGCCGAATGCGCGACCGGCACGTCCGGCCCTTGTCCGCTTCTTGCATCCTTCGATTTGTAGCGCCCGGCGATTTGAAAATCGCGGCGCCTCCCCTGCCAACAGGGTGCCGTTCGAAATCACGCAGCTGAATTGCAGGAAGCCAAACAAATTGATCGATGCCTGGAATTGGCATGAACGCTGCGTTGCAAATCTTTCGCGCGCCTGATAGAAAACATGATTATTATCATCATGTTTAAACACTGACGCGTAGTCCGTCGACAACCCAGAAAGCGTACGACGGTGGACGCGAAGAGAAAAGAATTGGCCAGGCTCTATGTGGCCGAACGCGGCCACCTGCAGCGGATCGCTTCCCGAAGGATCGGCCCGACCGCCGCCCCGGACATCGTGCAGGATGTGTTCGCCGCTCTTCTTGCAAAGGCCCGGGAGCATGTCACGCTTACTCCCTCCTATCTGGCCAAGGCGACGCGATACGTCGCCATCAGTCATTTTCGAGCGGAGACAAGACGGAAGGCTTTTTTCGACCGGATCACCGAAGAGCAATATGCGCCGCCAGTCGTCGGGCCGGACGACATTGCGGCGGCGCGAGAAGAGCTTCGGCGCCTTGAGTTTGCGCTGGCAAGCCTCCCGCTTCGAACCCGCCAGGTATTCATGCTCAACAGGTTTCACCACTGCACCTATGATGAAATCGCGCACGGTCTTGGCGTGTCCTACAGCACTGTGGAGCGTGAAATAGCCAAGGCGATCATGGCCTGCAGATCCGCGCGAGAAGAGCATCGGGCGCCTTCGGCACGACCGAATTCCTGCGATTGACGCGAAGCGCGAGAAACCGTCCATGTCAGATCCGTCGACTTTTTTTGCCGCGAGACAAGTCGCAGATCGAAAAAGAGGCTGTGGCCTGGTTCACGCGCATGAACGGCAAACCCACGCAAGAGGATGCGCAAGATTTCGAACGCTGGCTCAGCGCATCGCAGGCGCATCGTGCGGCGTTCGAAGACGTGGGATCCCTGTGGGTACGGATCGGATCGGCCGGCCGTCCTGTCGAGCAGGAATGCGGCGACCTTGCCGGTCCACTCCAGAGGATCGAACGGCAGCGGCGAAGGCGCCGCGTGGAGGCCGGAACCGTGGTGAGTTCGATCCTTGCCGCCGTGCTGGGAGCATGGCTCTGGCTCGACCATCCGAACTTTGTCCAGGACTTTTCCGCCGACTATGTCGCCGCGAGAGGCGAGCGCCGGACGATCACTCTTTCCGACGGTTCGTCGGTGCTCTTGGACGCCGACACGGCGATCGACAGCATCATCTCCGGTGCCGAACGTCGGATCCGTGTGCTTCGGGGCGCGGTGTCGCTGAAGGTTCGGCCATCATCCGTCCCATTCGTCGTCGAGGCCGGCGACGGCACGGCGCGTGTTCTCGGCACCGAGTTCGACGTTGCGCTCGACAGAAACGGGACTGTCGCGGTGACGCTTTCCAGCGGCAGCGTCGTGGTGTCGGTGGACGGACAACCACACGAGGTTCGCCTCAACCTTGGCGAAGAGGTCAGCTACGGCGGAACGGGACTGGGAACTGCGCGCAAGGTCGATCTCGAGGCGAGCACGGCATGGCACGAGGGGCGCTACATCTTTACCAACGAACGGCTGGACAACGTCCTCGACAAGATCGGACGCTATCGCAAGGGCAGGATCGTCTTGCTCGGATCGGAACTCAGCGAGCGGCGCGTCAGCGGCAACGTTTCCCTGGCCGACCCGAACGCTGCGCTCGCTGCGGTGCAAGCCTCAGTCGGCATGCGTGTCACCCATGTCGGCGAACGGTTGGTCCTCGTCGGACCCTAACGCCCCGCCGGATCAAACGTTCTTTGCGCATCAGATGTTTTTTCGTGAGGGTCTGCGCCTTTCTCCGGCGACTGAGCTTATGAGAAGGCAGACGACGTCAGCAAGACCATGCCTTCACCTGAGCATTGAAGGATGAGTGTCAAGATGACGGGCAGACATATGAAGCGTAGGGCGTTCGCCCTGCTGGCGACCACGGTTTTCGCAGTGGCCGGAAACGGGAGTTTGAGCGTTTCCCCCGCCGTCGCCCAGGCTGCTTCTCAAACATATGAGTTCAATATTCCCCCAAAGCCCGTCCGCCAGGCCCTCAACGATATCGTGCGGGAAACCGGCATCGACGTCACTTTCGCGGAAACCCCCAACGCTTCACTGGCCGGTCGACCTGTTCGCGGAACAATGAGCGCGGAGCAGGCGGTCGCCGCACTTCTGTCGGGAACCGGGCTGACATACCATTTCAGTGGCCCGCGCACGGTGTCGATCACTGACCGCAGCATTGCCGGTCACGCCGCTTCGGCTGAGGGTGGTGCGACGACGCTCAGTCCAATCATCGCCATCGCCAAGGACAGCCGAAATCCCGCCGACATCCCCTACGAGACGGCAGGCTCGAATAGCCATATCAGCGCCGATCAGATCGCCCGCGTGCCGCCGACGTCCGCTGGAGACATCTTCAAGAACGCGCCCGGCGTCATCGCCTCGGGGAACCGCGTCGGCGCCTCGGTCGATGTCAATGTTCGCGGCCTTCAAGGCCAGAATCGCGTCAATCTGATGGTTGATGGGACGCGCCAGAGCAGTCATTCCTACCGAGGCTATCGCGGCAGCCGGAACGAGGTCTTTATCGATCCGGACTTCCTGGGCGGCGTGGATATCGCCAAGGGCCCCGGCGCCGGTGCCGGTGGCGTCGGCGCAATGGGCGGCGTCATCAACATGCGCACGCTGGAGGGCACAGATTTGTTGGAGCCCGGCAAGGACTGGGCGCTGCGGGTCAAGGGAGGCGTGGGAGGCAACACGATCGCCCCGCCATCACCGGCGCTCAGTTTCGGCTACGATCCCATAACGCGCCCTCGTGAAGCGGGTTCGGACATCTTCAACGGGGATAGCTGGTCCGGAAGCATGGTCGGCGCGGTGGCCGGTGACGAATACGAACTGCTGGCCGGCTTTTCCCGGCGCAAGTCCGGCAACTATTTCGCCGGTTCGAATGGTCAATCGACCTATGCGGGCAAGGCGCTTTCTCCCATCGGCCCAGGCAAGGAGGTCTTCAATACCTCCCAAGACATGGAATCCTTCCTCGGCAAGGGCAGCATGCAATGGGGCGATGGTCACTCGCTCTCGCTGAGCTACATCTACTATGCCAACAAGTATGGAAACATCGACGAGAACTTCCTGCCATACATAAGCGGTCCGACGTCCTACTATCGCCTCGCGCAAACCGAACTTTCGAAGACCCAGACGCATACGGCAAAAGCCAGCTACGAGTATCAGTTCGCCCACGAAAACCTTATCGGCCTGAAGGCGAACGTCTGGCTGACGGATGTCGCAACCAAGGGCGGCATCGTCAATTACTACAGTGGCGGCACGACTGCGGGCGGCCGCGTCCTCAAATCGGTAGAGAGTTCCATAAGGACGCTCGGCGGCGATATCGCCACCGATTGGGAATTCGAGACCGGCGTCGGGACGCTGACGATGACCAACGGCGTCGAGTTCGTCCACGAAACTGCCAAGGAAAATGGAGAGTTCGGCATCACCGGCGCCTATGTCGGCGCCAACCCCAACGGCTCCCGGGTTCTCGCCAGTGCCTTCAACCAATCGAAGCTCGAGGTCAACGACTGGCTTTCGCTGATGGCCGGGCTGCGCTTGGATTACTTTGACAATCAAGGCGATCAGGATTCGCTGAAAGACTTCGATTACGCATCGGCCAGCCGATTGAACCCCTCGGTCGGGGTAACTCTGGAGCCTGTCGAGGGCCTGCAGTTCTTTGGCACTTATTCTCAAGGATGGCGGCCGCTCAGCCTGCGCGAAACCGCGGTCTCGATCGGCTTCACACCGAACCCCTACCTGAAGCCTGAAACGTCGGCGAACATGGAGTTCGGCCTCAACGTCAAGCACGACGATGTCTTCCGTGCCGGCGACTCGTTGAAACTCAAGGCCGCGTATTTCGACAGCAGCTACGACAATTTCATCGGGCGGGAGCGTTACGTCACGCCCGAAGGATTTTGGCTCTATCGTTGGGACAATATCGCCGACGCCACGTTCCGGGGATATGAACTCTCTGCATCCTATGACGCGGAAGTCTTCTTCCTCGAAGCGGCGGTAACCTATTATTCCGACGTGAAGTTCTGCCGCGACAAGGAAGCCAATCTGATCACACTCGTCATTCCAGCCGGCTGCGGCCTTGAAAAGCTGCCGTTCGACTACGGAATGATGAATGTGCCGCCGAAATACTCCGGCAGCCTCACGGTGGGAACCCGCCTGCTCGATCAGAAGCTGACGCTCGGCGCACGCGCCTATTTCTTCGGGGAGCGGGTCGGCGGATACGCGCACTACACCGGTTCCCACACGAAAGCGCCGGCCTATCACGCCGATCAGATCGTCGACCTGTTCGGCAGCTACAAGGTCGATGAGCACTCCTCTCTCGACTTCAGCGTCGAAAATCTTGGCGACAAATACTATCTGGATCCGCTGTCGACAGGCCTCGTCCCGTCGCCGGGAAGAACCTTCCGCGCAAGCTTTACGAGACGGTTCTAGCAAACCGTTGATAGAACCGTTCTTTTGTCTCGGGCAGGCCCATCCGGCACGCCAGAGGCATAAGCGATGCCGATTTGCCCCGCCGATCCTCGCGAGACCGTAGCGCTTGCGGCGCCTCAAGATGAAGAGCGCCGTGCGTGCGACACCTGCCGGATCATACCTGTCGTCCTTTTTCCGGACATGCGCGCAATCCGGTCCGGTTCTGCACAACGGGCGCCCCTGTGTTCGACAACTTTCCGAACACCATGTTCCGGATCGTGTTAGCCGATCGTTCGTCGGTCAACATCGAGGAACAGTCATGGCTGAACTTTCTGCAACGCGCGTCCCTGTGTCTCCCTTTCGACGAGCCGGGGCATCGGCGCTTCTCTTACTTGCCTTGACAAGCGTGCACCACGCCTACGGCGCCTACATCTATGAGACGCCATGGCGTCTCCACATCGTCCATCTGGCCGTGCCGGCAGCGATCCTGATCATCGGCGCGCTGATCGTCGGCTGGTCGAAGGCGACAACAGCGCTTGGACGGGCAGCATCCTGGCTGGCGGCCATTATCATCCTCGCCTTCCCCGTCGCGATGATCGGCATCTGGGAGGGCGGCTGGAACCATGTGCTGAAGAACGTTCTCTATTTCGGCTTCGGAGAAGATACGACGCGCCTGTTGTTTCCAGCGCCCATCTACCGGCTTCCGGACGACGTGATCTTCGAACTGACGGGACTTGCCCAATTGCCGCTGGCCATCGTTGCGGCGCTCAATACGATCTCCCTGTTGCGCGGGCCGGCTCGTTGATCCGCTTGCGCGTCGCAGGCGGTTACGGCGCCGTCGGCGGTCCTCTGTGCCAGGGCGCATCGATTGAATAGCGATGGGCTTCAAACGGAATTGGATTGAGGAGAATTGGCCTAACCATGCATGCTTGCGGCATTATTCGGGTGGCGGATCACCCATCACCGCAAGCAGACGGTGGTCGAGAACGCGATACCCGCCGCGTTCATAGGCAACAAGTGCTGCCCCGTTGCTGGCGGTCACAATCAGCACGAGGGAGCGTCGGAAACCCGCACGACCATCGATGGCCTGCGCAAGATCCGGGTGGGAACTTGTTCAATTCGAGAGCAAGGATCGGAGTGTGACCAGCACCTGATCGGAGGCACGATCGATCAACGACAAATTCGAGTGGAAGACCATGGACATGAACATTCGGCCCGCACCCACCCTTCACACCGCGCATCCATCCGTGGCAGACGATCCTCGCTGGCCGCTAATCGTTACCCGCGCCAAGTCTGCCGACGGTCAGTTTTGGTACTCCGTCTCGACAACCGGCATCTATTGCCGGCCCTCGTGCCCTTCCCGCACGGCGAACCCGAAGAACGTCGCCTTGCACGCTACGCTCGAAAGCGCACGGGCAACTGGTTTTCGCCCGTGCCGACGCTGCAATCCGGACGGCCCTTCGCTCGAATGCGAAAATGCCGCGCTGATCGCCAAGGCCTGCCGCCTCATCGAGGAGAGCGAAGAGGAGCCGTCACTGGAAGAGCTGGCGGCGACTGTCGGCCGCAGTCCAAGCTACTTCCACCGTGTGTTCAAGACATCGATCGGGCTGACCCCGAAGGCCTATGCCGCCGGCCATCGCGCCAAGAAGGTGCGAGAGGGCCTGGAAACCGGCACGAGCGTCACGGAGGCGATCTACGACGCCGGCTTCAATTCCAGCGGCCGCTTCTATGAGAAATCGACCGGCATGCTCGGCATGACACCGACGCAATACCGTGCAGGTGGCGCCAACGAGGAGATCAAGTTTGCGGTCGGCCAGACCACGCTCGGCGCGATCCTCGTGGCCTCGAGCACGAAAGGCGCGGCCTCAATCCTGCTCGGAGACGATCCGGACGAACTTGTGCGCGATCTCCAGGATCGTTTTCCGAAAGCGCGACTGATCGGCATGGACCGCGAATACGAGGCTCTGATCGCGCGCGTTTGTGGCTTCGTCGAAAACCCCGGCATCGGCCTCGACCTGCCACTCAACGTCCGTGGCACGGCGTTCCAGCGGCGGGTATGGCAGGTCTTGCAGGAGATCCCCGTCGGCGAGTGCGTGTCCTATTCGGAGATCGCTCGACGTATCGGCGCACCGAGCGCCACGCGGGCAGTCGCCGGAGCATGCACTGCAAATAATATCGCGGTCGCCATTCCCTGCCACCGGGTCGTGCGCAACGACGGCGCGCTGTCCGGCTATGCCTGGGGCGTCGACCGCAAGCGCGCGCTGCTCGATCGGGAGGCTCCACAGACCGCATGACGCCACGGGCGGGAACCAATCGCTCCGAGGCGGGACAGGACGACGATGAGGCTGATCTTCGACCGCGCTCAGTGGGCGGCAATGGCCGTGACCGCCATGTTCCCCGGCCTGCCGGAAAGCTCGATTGCGCCGCCGATGCTGCTTTACGGCAATCACATTCTACCATCTGCAAACGGCGGCGCCGCGCGGTCGCCGACGAACGCAAGGCCTCCGCATGAACTTGCTCTGTCGCTATGATGAATCCGTTGCATTTCTTTCCAGCCATGACGACGACTGATGGAGCGCTACGCCTCTGGACCCCGCGCCCTTTTTTTCCCGTGCTGCGATGTGCGTGCGCCCCTCGGCCAACCGGACAAGTCGATTAGAGGATAAGAAACGGAGTTCTTCACCCTGCGCGCTTGCGTAGCTTCAGGCAGCGAGAAGGTAGTGCCTCGCGCTTGCTTGCATCAGACCGGGCTTCGCGCACGATCGGAGCGCAAGTGGGTTCTAGAAGGAAGCCACGGTATGAACAAGATTGCGAACAACATGGCCCCTGCGGATGCGTCCGCGGAGGCCCGAATAGCCACCTACGACTGGAAGGCGCTCGCCGGTGAGCTCGACGGCTTCGGCTGCGCTGTCCTTCCTGAACTTCTCACGCCCGCAGAATGCAGCAGTATCGCGTCGCTCTATGCCGACGAGACCCATTTCCGCAGCCACATCATCATGGCGAGGCACGGCTTCGGAAAAGGCGAATATCGCTATTTCAAGTATCCGCTGCCCGATCTCATCGACGGAATCCGTACCGCGCTCTACCCGCGCCTTGCTCACGTCGCCAACGCCTGGAACGAGCGGATGGGACTTGGCGAGCGGTTTCCCGGCGAGCATGCCGCGTTCCTGGAGCAATGCCACGAGGCCGGCCAGACCCGGCCGACGCCGCTGCTGCTGCAGTATGTACCGGGCGACTTCAACTGCCTTCACCAGGATCTTTACGGCGATATCGCATTTCCGATCCAGGTGGCGATCCTGCTCTCCGAGCCGGGCCGTGACTTCACAGGCGGCGAATTTGCACTGACCGAACAGCGTCCGCGCATGCAGAGCCGCGTCGAGGTCGTGCCGCTCAGGCAGGGCGACGCCGTCGCCTTCGCCGTCCACAACCGTCCGGTCCAGGGAACGAAGGGAACGTACCGCGTCAACCTGCGTCATGGTGTCAGCCGCGTCCGGTCGGGCATGCGCCACACCCTCGGCATCATTTTCCACGACGCGCGATGAACATGCGACGCCGGCGCTGCGGCTTCGCAGCGCCGGTGTCCTTTGGGTGTCGGATCGAGGTAATCCGGCAGCTCCCGATCGAGGAGCGCGTTTGGCGGCAGCCGAGAGCCGGCCATTGCAGCTACCAGCAGGGATAGAGCGCATAGAGCCGGGCCCAAGCCTCGAATGCGCGCTCAGTTCGGAGCGGATCTCCGAGTTATTGCGAGAGCGAGAACTCTTTCCTGAGCCCCACCCCCTCGATGATTCGAACGGCGGTCCGCCACGCCGTCACATCTGGGGTTATCTGACGGCGCTGAAGAACATCAATGCGGTCTGACGCTGGAGCCGTAAGTCGCGACGGATAGACAAGCCATGATGACATTGCTGCAACGGTTGCATTCCATTGCCGCTCAGCGTGGTGACGGGCTGCGTCCAGAACTGCGCAGGGCTTTCACGCCGTCATGGACCTGGTCAGAGGCCGAGCGAATGGATGACACGGCGGCCGGAGAAAATTTCGGCGGGAACCCCGCTGATGCGAAGGAAGAGGGCTCACGATCTGCCCAGGTCGTGGCCATGCCGCAGCGAAAGCGCAATGTTCGAATCCCGAATTGAAAGCGTTCGCCGCCTTTGAGGCCGCCTTTTCGCGGAGCGGCGAGGTCGGTGCGCCGTCGCGTTGCACGTCGACACGGCCTGAAATACAGTCTGGACGCCGAACCTTCGGCAAGATCGTTCCAGAGATGTCGCCAAGGAATGCGCGTTGAACCTAGTTAGCAAAGACATGGCATGCGTTGGCGTCTGCTTCGGGACGCCGGAGGCCCCCTGCCTGACCACCGTTCCAATTCGCGCCGCGACCTTTTCCGTGACCAGCATTTGCCGGGAACTGAGGGCCGACGGCGAAAACGATGTCCGGCTCCCCGCCTCCGAATGCTATTTCCTCATGCTCTATCTTGAGGACGCCGAACATGCCGACATCCGAGCGGATGGTTCCTGCACCGAGCGTCGCCATTTCGCACGCGGTACGATCTGTCTCGTCGATCTCGCGGATGGGGCGACCATCCGTCTCCACCGTCGGCTGCGCTCGCTGGCCTTCGTGTTGCCGAGGACCCTGTTCAGCGAGACCGCGGAATTGTCGCCGGAAACCGGACCACGCAGACTGATATGCCGTCGCGGCGAAGCGGATCCGGTGCTTTGCAATCTCGGTACGGCGCTCCTTGCGTTCTTTTCCGGTACCGGAACAGCCCCCGCACCGCTGCGCCCTGTGGCGGTCGCCATCTGCGCCCACCTCCTGCACCGGTATGGCGAGCCGTTCGGGGGACGCGATCGACCGGCGCAAGGAGGCTTGATGCGGGAAGGATCCAAAGCCACGCTTCAGCCAATTGCCGCACAAATCGAAAGCGCGAAGTCACATCTCGCCAACCATGCTCTCTCGCTGGAGGACATTGCACGCGTCTGCGGTTTTGACAGCCTCGCACACCTTGAGAAGGTCTTTGTCGGGGAAACAGGCGTCATGCCCTCAGCTTGGCGGCGACGGGGCCTCCATTAGTCCAATTGCTTCAACGAAGAATGTTGGGCAGTCTTTCATTCGCCCGTGAGTTGGGAGTGCGCGATGTACAGGCAGTCCGCCCAAGAAAAAAGCCAGGAGCCGGACGCCATACGCCGATCGTTCGTCGATGCGTCCCCGATCTCCATTATGCGGTTGAAGTCCGATCGGGAAGACCTGGCGCCAAGCCCGGCGAACGCGCGCGAGGACGCCTTCGGCATCATCACGCAATTGCGCGATTTTCGGCTACATCGACTTTGGCGTGGCAAGTCGCTGATCTTCGAAGGCGGCCACCGGGAGGGGGCACTTGCCATCACCGACCTGCGCGAGGAATGGCGTTGCCATCATCTATCGGCCTTCGACAATGTACGCTTCCGGATACCCTTTCAGCATGTGCGCGACTTCGCCGCTGAAATCGGGCGGCCCGACCTGATGGGGCTGGAATGTCCGCCCGGTACGATCGACCCCGTAATCCTCGGCCTGGCGCACGCGCTGCTGCCGGCGCTGGAGCGACCGAAGCAGGCCAGCCGGCTCTTCATCGATCAGGTGGCGCTCGCGATCATGACGCATCTCGCGCAGAAATACGGCGGCTTGTATATTCCGGGCGATCGCAAGGGAACGCTGGCTCCCTGGCAGGAAAAGCGTGCGTTGGAGTACTTGGCCGCGCGGCTCGACGGGCACCTATCGATGATGGATCTCGCGAAAAGTTGCGAACTCTCTCGAAGCTATTTCATCCAGGCCTTCAAGGCGAGCTTCGGCCAGACACCGGTGCGTTGGCTCACGGAGTACCGCATAGCCCGCGCCAAGGAATTGTTGCTCCAAGATGTACCCATCGCCGAGATCGCCATTCGCTGCGGCTTTGCCGATCAGAGCCATCTGACCAGAAGCTTTTCGCTGATCGCGGGCACCACGCCCGCTCGCTTCCGGCGTGACAGGCGCACCTGAGTCCGTCGAAGGCGGTAACAGCGGGTTTTGACCAAAGCCATCACGCGTGGTCGGCGCCACGCCGACCCATTGGCGGCGCAACGGGCGGCAAGATCAGCGAAAAACAGCGGACGTCCCAGAGCCGATTTTCGCTGCATAGAGGTGAGAATTTTCAAAAAGCAGACATTCCCGACAAGAAACGGCAGCGGAATGGACGCAATATTCGGGAAACAGTCCCGCAACCGGCAACTGATCAGGGAGAAGCCGATGATCCTGGCAACCACGCCACCATCCTCCAGCCTTCTCGTCTCACCCATGCTGGCGCCGACAATCCGTTCGCCAAGCCGGTGACCTCAAGGGCAATTGGCACCCCCTTCTTCTGCGCCTCTTTCCCAACAATGGCACCGTCATCTGCCGCGTGGCGGCAGATTGATCCTGCCATCCACCCCTGGCCCCCGCGACACATCAAGCGCTGGCGCCGGGCGCCCGGCAACAGTTTCAAAGATAGGAAACCTGCATAATGCCCACACGGCGCAATTTTCTCGGCGCAACCGCCGCCGCCTTAACCTTGGGCAGAGCAACCGCGGCCCACGCCCAACAGACCGGAGACCCCACGATGACGCCCGACCTGATCCTCACCAACGGCCTTGTGACGACGCTTGACCGCGCCAATCCGGCTGCGACCGCCATTGCCGTCAAGGACGGCCTGATTCTGGCCGTCGGCGACGACAGGACGATCATGGCGCTGGCCGGCTCCGGCACAAAAGTCATCGACCTCAAGGGCAAACGCGTGCTGCCGGGGCTCAACGACAACCACACCCACGTGGTTCGCGGTGGACTGAACTTCAACATGGAACTGCGCTGGGACGGCGTGCGCTCGCTCGCCGATGCGATGGAGATGCTGAAGCGCCAGGTGGCGATCACGCCGGCGCCGCAATGGGTGCGCGTCGTCGGCGGGTTCACCGAACACCAATTCGCGGAAAAACGCCTGCCGACGATCGACGAGATCAATGCGGTGGCGCCGGATACGCCGGTGTTCCTGCTGCATCTCTATGATCGCGCCCTACTCAATGCCGCAGCGCTGCGCGCCGTCGGTTATGGCAGGGACACGCCCAACCCGCCGGGCGGCGAGATCACCCGTGACGCCAACGGCAACCCGACGGGTCTGCTGCTTGCCAAGCCCAATGCCGGCATCCTCTATTCGACGCTCGCCAAGGGGCCGAAGCTGCCCTTCGACTACCAGGTCAACTCGACCCGTCACTTCATGCGTGAGCTCAACCGGCTGGGCGTCACCAGCGTCATCGACGCCGGCGGCGGCTTCCAGAACTATCCCGACGACTATGCCGTCATCCAGAAGCTCGCCGACGAAGGCCAGATGACGGTGCGGCTCGCCTACAACCTCTTCACCCAGAAGCCGAAGGAAGAGAAGGACGACTTTTTGAAGTGGACCTCGTCGGTCAAATACAAGCAGGGCAACGACTACTTCCGCCACAACGGTGCCGGCGAGATGCTGGTGTTTTCCGCCGCCGACTTCGAGGACTTCCGCCAGCCGCGCCCTGAGATGGCGCCGGAGATGGAGGGCGAGCTCGAAGAGGTCGTTCGGGTGCTGGCCGAGAACCGCTGGCCCTGGCGGCTGCACGCCACCTATGACGAAACCATCAGCCGCGCGCTCGACGTGTTCGAAAAGGTCAACAGGGATATCCCGCTCGAAGGCTTGAACTGGTTCTTCGACCACGCCGAGACGATCTCCGACCGGTCGATCGACCGGATCGCTGCCCTTGGCGGCGGCATCGCCACCCAGCACCGCATGGCCTACCAGGGCGAATATTTCGTCGAGCGCTACGGCCACGGGGTGGCGGAAGCCACACCGCCGATCAGGCGCATGCTGGAGAAGGGCGTCAACGTGTCGGCCGGCACCGATGCCACCCGCGTCGCCTCCTACAACCCTTGGGTCTCGTTGTCGTGGATGGTGACCGGCAAGACCGTCGGAGGACTGCAGCTCTATCCGCGCGCCAATTGCCTCGACCGCGAGACGGCGCTTCGGATGTGGACAGAGAAGGTGCAGTGGTTCTCCAACGAGGAGGGCAAGAAGGGGCGGATCGAGAAGGGACAGTTTGCCGACCTGATCGTGCCGAACAAGGACTTCTTCTCCTGCGCCGAGGATGAGATCTCGTTCCTGACATCGGAGCTGACCATGGTCGGAGGCAAGATCGTCTATGCCGCCGGCGACTTCGCCTCCCATGACGAGAACAAGGTGCCGCCGGCAATGCCCGACTGGTCGCCGGTCCGGACCTTCGGCGGCTATGCCGCCTGGGGCGAACCGGAGGGTGCCGGCAAGAACTCGCTCCGGCGCACCGCGATCACCTCCTGCGGCTGCGCCAGCAATTGCGGCGTACACGGCCACGACCACGCCGGCGCCTGGACGTCGAAACTGCCGATCGCCGATCTCAAGGGCTTCTTCGGCGCTCTCGGCTGCTCCTGCTGGGCAGTGTGAGGTCAGCGGCACCTTCAATGGCAACTCTCCCGGAGGAACGAGGAATGAAAAACGTAGCCGGCACAGCCGCCATAGCGGCGGTCTCGATCCTGATTGCCTCGTCGGCCGCCTTCGGCGATGACCGTGCCCCGTCAAAAGCCAAAGTCCGCTCCTCCGGGGCAAAGGTGGTTGTGAACCAGCCGCCGCCGAAGGCAGGCGCCTATTACAAGGGCGTTTCTCGGATGGCGTTCAGCAACCTCAGATGGCCGCAGCCCCGCTGAGGAAACCAGAGCATCCGCATTCAGCGGATGTTCTTGAAACAAGGCGCTCGGGCAACGTCGCCCTCATCTGAACGCCCGGCGCTGCAGGTTTCCGCACGGTCGGCCCGTTCCGATGCTTTGCCCGGAGCTCTTGCCATGACGGACCTTGGAGTGGAACCTCTGCCGATTATTGCAACACGAGCAATTCATTCGCAATTATTATTGCAATTCAGCGACGCAAACCACTCCGCTACACCTGTTCTCACCAAACAAGTTCACCACAGACCGGCGAAGACCAGGCACTAGCGCCCGCCTTCCCAACCAGCTCAAAGAGGAGAGAGACCATGTCCAAACTCGAAGTCCTGACCCCGCAGAACAGCCAGCTGATCTTCATCGACCAGCAGCCGCAGATGGCCTTCGGCGTCCAGTCGATCGATCGCCAGGCTCTCAAGAACAACGTCGTCGGCCTCGCCAAGGCCGCAAAGGTCTTCAACATTCCGACGACCATCACCACCGTCGAGACGGAATCCTTCTCCGGCCACACCTATCCCGAACTGCTCGCCGTCTTTCCGGAAAACGACATTCTCGAGCGCACCTCGATGAACTCATGGGACGACCAGAACGTGCGCGATGCGCTCGCCAGGAATGCCGCCAACGGCCGCAAGAAGATCGTCGTCTCGGGCCTGTGGACCGAAGTCTGCAACACCACCTTTGCGCTCTCGGCCCTTCATGACGTGCCGGACTACGAAATCTACATGGTCGCCGATGCCTCCGGCGGCACGTCGGCCGACGCCCACAAATACGCCATGGACCGCATGGTCCAGGCCGGCGTCATCCCGGTCACCTGGCAGCAGGTGCTGCTTGAATGGCAGCGCGACTGGGCCCGCAAGGAAACCTACAATGCCGTCACCGCGGTGGTGAAGGAACATTCCGGCGCCTATGGCATGGGCATCGATTACGCCTACACCATGGTCCACAAGGCTGGCGAACGCGTCACCCACGGCAAGACAATCGGACCCAACCCGGCGAAGTAAGCATCGTTGTGTCCTCCGGTTAGTCGGCCAGACGCGCCGGAGGACAC
This sequence comes from Ensifer adhaerens, assembly GCF_002007205.1. Taxonomy (GTDB): domain Bacteria; phylum Pseudomonadota; class Alphaproteobacteria; order Rhizobiales; family Rhizobiaceae; genus Ensifer; species Ensifer adhaerens_D. The sequence continues at coordinate 633,797 of NZ_LAZS01000012.1, read as the reverse complement.
ACACCGTCCTGCCGAGGTTTGAGGCGCAATCGTCGCCCGCTTCACGCAAGGCCAGGGAACAAAGGCCAGGCAACACCTGGCGTCGACGGTTTCACTGAAATCGACAAGGTTACCCAAATCAACAGGGGAGCGGCACAGGATGCTGACGATACTTCGCGGCAAAAGCAATTCGCTGGCGCTGGCGTTCATTTCCGGGTTCGCCGACGCGCTCTTCTTCATTCACTTGGGCGGTCTTTTCGTTGGGCTGGTCACCGGCAATGTGGTGCTTCTCGGGCTGGGTCTCGTCGGCCACGAGAAAGGTGGTTTGCGCGGTCTTCAGATCATGTCGTTTCCTCTGTTCATGGTGGGCGCAGGATTGGCCGCAATCATGGTCGCCTGGATCAAGCCTCTCGAGCGTGCAACATTCTGGACGCTCATTGTTGCCGCAGTCGCCTTCGCGACCTCCGCCCTTCTTGCGATCTTCGATGCCGGGCCGGTATCCGCCTGCGCGCTTCTGGCCGTCACGGCGATGGGAATGCTGACGGCAATCGAGCGGCTCGACCCAAGGCTCGGCCCACCGTTTTCGCTGATGACCGGTAACATCGCCGGCCTTGCGGTCGCGGCGGCCCGCCGCGTCGTCGGCTATGCCGAAAAGCCGGAAGAGTGGGGCCAGTCGCTGACGTCGATTATCCTGGTGCTCGGCTTTGTGCTCGGGTGTGCCGCTGGCGCGCTTGCGCAAGTCACGGTAGGCGTTGCGGGAATGCTCCTGCCTGCTCTCCTGCTGCTGCTGGTCGGCCTCTTCTATTCACCGCAAAGCACGAAGAAACCGAGCTGAACGATGGCCGCCCCCGTTTTGCCGCCTCCAAGCGTAATCTCGTGAGGGAACCCACCTTGTCCGCGATCGCCGTCTTCAGCCTCGCCCCGCGCGATCGCGACGAGGCCAACCGCAGTTCGACCTCGCTCGAACTGATGTTCGATCTTGCCACCGTCGTCGCGGTGGCCGCCGCCGCCCACGGCCTGACAAAGGACATTGAAGCCGGCGAACTGGCGCCCGGCATCGTCCGGTTTGCGTGCAGCTTCTTCATGGCCTGGCTGGCCTGGGCGAACTACACATGGTTCGCCTCGGGCTATGACAACAAGTCGGCTGCCTTCCGGGTGTTGACGATGGTCATCATGTTCGGATCGCTTACCCTTGCCGGTGGGATCCGAAGCGGCCTTGGCGATCAACCCCATTGGCTCGTCCTCATCGGTTTCAGCATCATGCGGCTGGGCATGATCGTCCTCTGGCTCGGCGCGGCCAACGGGGATCGGCATGCCCGTCCGGCAGCCCTGCGCTACGCGGCCGGCATCGGCGCCATGCAGGTCTACTGGAACACCCTGATCATCACCGTTTCGCCTGAAGCGCCGCTCTACTTTCCACTCTTTGCGCTCGGCGCCGCCGGCGAGCTGGCTGTGCCGTTGCTGGCCGAGCGCGGGGCCGCCATCAACTGGCATCACGGACACATCATCGATCGCTACAACTCATTCAACATCATTGTCCTTGGCGAGTGTTTTGCCGCCATCGCCCTGATCATCTCGGATCCGGCGACGCCGGAACTCAGGCACTTCTGGTGGGCGACCCTGTGCGCCATCATCGCGTTCTCGCTGTGGGGACTCTATTTTGACCGCAACGAACAACTGCTCAGCCGCAAAGCGCGCACCGTTCTGACCTGGGCCTACGGACACTGTCTTCTTTTCGCCGCCGGAGCGGCGACGGCCGCCGGTTTTGCCGTTTTTCTCAGCGTCGCCGAGAATACGACCGTTTCGCAAGAGCTTGCCGCGCTTGCCGTCGGCATACCGATCGCGGTCTACCTGAGCGCCCTTTGGCTCGTTCGCGACCGGGCGTCCAAACACGGCTCGATGCACTGGCTTCTCCTGGCGGTGGCGGCGCTCGTGCTCGCAAGCACCGTGTTCGCCTCGCACGCTCTGGAAGTGAACGCAACTTTGCTGGCGGTCGCTGTAACGATACGCCGCCGACTGTATCCGGCAAGCCCGCGCGAGGGCGGCGAACGCGACTGAAAAATCGAGGATCGGCAGGAGATCGTGATGGAGGAGCAGAGGGCGATGTCGCTACGAGCAAGCATTTTTGCGCGCTATCCGGAATTGCGGTCCAAAATCATGGCGCTGCTGTTTGCATCTCTGCTGACGGCATGTGTCGCGGGTCCCGAGCGTGTCTCCGTTCCCGCAGAACAGGCGTCAGTGGCGCAGATCGAGCAGGTGGACCTTGCCCGTTTCTGGGGGGACGAGGTCACCCCCACTTTGCGCTCGCTCATTACACGGCAGTATATGCAGACGCGGGACGCGGTTCGCTCGAGGCGGCGCCCGTCCGCCGCCGTCGACCATGTCGATTTTCTCGCCATTTCGGGCGGAGGTGCTGACGGTGCCTTTGCCGCCGGATACCTGACGGGCTGGACCGAGAGGGGCAACCGGCCGCAATTCGAGGTCGTGACCGGCATCAGCACGGGCGCCTTGGCCGCCCCCTTTGCCTTCCTTGGCCCGGGTCATGACAGGGAGCTGCGTGAGGTTTTTACGCAGTATGGCGACCGCGATATCTATCGAAACCTCGGCTTGCTTGGCGTGATGGGCCGAGGCCTCTACGACAATGGGCCGTTGCGGCAATTGATCGGCCGCTATCTCACCGAGGACATGGTCGAGGAAATCGCGGACGAGTACCGCATCGGCCGGCGTCTGCTGATCCAGACCACCAACATCGACGCCCAGCGCCCCGTTGTCTGGGACCTGTCCGCGATCGCCGCTAGCGCGCGCACCGATCGTCGAGACCACATGATCGACATCCTGCTCGCGTCTGCGGCCATACCTGCAGTGTTTCCGCCGGTTCGGATCGATGTGAGCCTGGATGGCCAAGCCAGACAGGAACTGCATGTGGACGGCGGAACGGTAGCGCAGATCTTCTTTGCTCCTCCCGATATTGAGCTCTCGGGATATGAGAAGCGCTACTTTGGTCATGCCCGCTCGCGAACGCTCTATCTGATCCGTAACGGGCGATTGACGCCCGAATACGCCACGACCAAGGAGACGGCGCTCGGAATCGCCCGCCGCTCGATCGATACACTGATCAAGTATCAGGCGATTTCCGATCTGATGCGTCTACAGCTTCAGACGACGGTTGCCCGCGGTCAGCTCTATTACGCATCGATCCCGGATCGGTTCGCGCTGGAACCGAAATCCGAATTTGATCGAAGCTACATGCAACAGCTTTTTGCCGCCGGCCACGAGGAAGGCCGTCTTGGGCGGTGGCGAAAGCAGCCCCCGCTCACGCCGGTGCAAGCGGCCGAGCAGCGCAATCCTGGCTGACGTTCGACGCTTCTTCGATCTTCTCCCACGAAGCCGGGAGCCGACGTGCAGCCGCAAGCGCTGCCCGATCGCCGTGGATGATCACGGGCGACCATTCTAAGCGCTTTCGACAAAAAGCCGACTTTACATTCAAGCCGCGGACACGCCGGGCCACTATCTTTTCGGCCGCCAGCCATTCCATGGAGCACAAGAATGATCTCCATTCCTCGCCTTCCGACGACCGACGAGCCATTGATTCTCGTCGCTCACCAGCAGCTCGGAAAAGCCTTCGGCGCGGGATCCGGCAATCACCGTCAGCGCCGGATTCACGAGATCACGATTATTGCAACACGAGCAATTCATTCGCAATTATTATTGCAATTCAGCGACGCAAACCACTCCGCTACACCTGTTCTCACCAAACAAGTTCACCACAGACCGGCGAAGACCAGGCACTAGCGCCCGCCTTCCCAACCAGCTCAAAGAGGAGAGAGACCATGTCCAAACTCGAAGTCCTGACCCCGCAGAACAGCCAGCTGATCTTCATCGACCAGCAGCCGCAGATGGCCTTCGGCGTCCAGTCGATCGATCGCCAGGCTCTCAAGAACAACGTCGTCGGCCTCGCCAAGGCCGCAAAGGTCTTCAACATTCCGACGACCATCACCACCGTCGAGACGGAATCCTTCTCCGGCCACACCTATCCCGAACTGCTCGCCGTCTTCCCGGAGAACGACATTCTCGAGCGCACCTCGATGAACTCATGGGACGACCAGAACGTGCGCGATGCGCTCGCCAGGAATGCCGCCAACGGCCGCAAGAAGATCGTCGTCTCGGGGCTTTGGACCGAAGTCTGCAACACCACCTTTGCGCTCTCGGCCCTTCATGACATGCCGGACTACGAGATCTACATGGTCGCCGACGCTTCCGGCGGCACGTCGGCCGACGCCCACAAGTACGCCATGGACCGCATGGTCCAGGCCGGCGTCATCCCGGTCACCTGGCAGCAGGTGCTGCTTGAATGGCAGCGCGACTGGGCCCGCAAGGAAACCTACAATGCCGTCACCGCGGTGGTGAAGGAACATTCCGGCGCCTATGGCATGGGCATCGATTACGCCTACACCATGGTCCACAAGGCTGGCGAACGCGTCACCCACGGCAAGACAATCGGACCCAACCCGGCGAAGTAAGGGGGCATTTCCCCCCGCCCTACAACGATACGACCGGCCTCGCATGAGGCCGGTCAATTTTTTGAGTGCTCCGGATCACGTTCACACTGACCTGCCCGGTCGACTGCAAAGGAAAACTCATGCGCGCTTCGTCCAACCAGCTAGCCCCCTATCTGCTCAGCCTGTTGCGGGTCGTCTCCGCCCTCGTGCTCTTCAGCTACGGAACGCAGAAGGTGCTCGGTTTTCCGGCAAGCGATGGCGGACCGCCCATTGGCTCCCTGCCCTGGATTGCCGGACTGTTCGAACTCGTCCTCGGCTTCGCACTGCTGGTCGGCTTCAAAAGTCGGCTATCCGCCTTCGTCCTCTCCGGCGTCATGGCGTCGGCCTATTTTCTCCGCCATGCCCCGCAGGGTTTCTATCCCGCACAAAACGGCGGTACGGCCGCCATCATTTTCTGTTTCGTGTTCCTCTACCTCGCTGCCGCAGGCGGAGGACCCGTCAGTGTCGATGCGGCGCGCGGTGACGCGAAGGTCTGACGGCAGGCTCCGGCCCGGTCGCGCCGGTCAACCGTCGACGACGTCGCCATAATCCAGATGACGGGCATACCAGGCGGCGACAAAGGGGCAACGGATGACGACCTTCCGGTGGCTGGCCCGCACGAGATCGAAAACGCCGGTCACCAGCCGCGACCCGATCCCGCGACCGGACAGCTCTTCGGGGACTTCCGTATGGATCAATACCAGGCGCCCCTCCTCCACGCGGTAGTAGACGGCGGCGATGCCTCCGTCGACCACAAGCTCAAAGCGATGCAACTCTGGCCGCTCTATGACGATGTTGTTCTCGGACTGGTTCACGGAGTGCCTCTCTCTTCTCCGGCCGGGCGTCAGCCGGCCTGTTGCAAAAACTTAGCTATGGGCCTCGTAGCTCGATCTCGATGGCTGGCCGGCCTCTCGCGTCCAGATGAGATCTAGACGATACCGTGTCACTGATCTTGAAGCACCCATTGCTGTTTGGGCGGAACCATTGGCAAAAGACGCTCCGGGTTGGGCAACACGCTCGCTTCTCGAAACCTGGCGCACATGCGAGCCGGGGTTGACGCCTCCTTGGCCCGTCGAAGTTGCGGCCGGAGAAGACGACCTGCTTATCCAGGCGTATCGATACCCAAGTGTAGTTACGTCGGACGCGGCGCAGGTCTACGCTTCGACCGTCGCCTCGCTTCCCGGCGACAGACCGTATCCTCCAGTCTCGGCTTCGGTATCCCCTCCCCGAAGCCCCGGGCCGCCCCGGCCCGCTAAGACCGCCTCCTGCCGCAGGAGGCGGTCTTCTTTCGCCGGTGTGATCGGAGAAAGGTCAGGATGCGATCTGACGTCGACCTGGCGCGCGTCGGTCCGTACCTCGGCCTAAAGGTCGAAGAGATGACGAAGCTGCCGGGGCTGCGATCGCAGATACTGATCGGGCGCCCACACCCGCTCGCCGAAATGCGCCGCCGCATGCCAGGGCCAGCGGGGATCGTAGAGGATGGCGCGGGCAATCGCGACGAGGTCGGCATCGCCCATCGTCAGGATTGCTTCGGCCTGCTCGAACTCGGTGATGAGGCCGACGGCGATGACCGGCATCGCAACGTTTTCTTTGACGGCGCGCGCAAAGGGGACCTGATAGCTTGGGCCGGTGGCGATTTTCTGGTGGGATGCGAGGCCGCCCGACGAGACATGAATGGCCGAGCAGGCGCGGGCTTCAAGCGCCCGGCAAAAGGCGACCGTTTGCTCTAAATCCCAACCATCGTGCGCCCAGTCGGTCGCCGAGACGCGCATCGTTACCGGTCGGTCCGCGGGAAATGCCTCGCGAACGGCCTCGAAGACTTCGAGAGGAAAACGCATGCGGTTTTCCAACGTCCCACCATAATCATCCGTACGCTGATTGGAGAGCGGCGACAGGAACTGATGCAGGAGATAGCCGTGCGCTCCGTGTATCTGGACAGCGTCCAACCCTAGAGCCGCGGCGCGCCTGGCGGCATCGGCGAAGGCCGCACGGATCTGCGCCAGGTCACTGCGATCGAGCGCTGCCGGATGGTCATAGTCCTCGCGGAAGGGGACGGGGCTCGGCGCGACGGTCTTCCACCCACCCTCGTCCTTCGGATTGATCTGGCCCCCGCCTTTCCACGGGACTTCGCTGGAAGCTTTGCGTCCGGCATGGCCGAGCTGGATCGCGATCGGCATGTCGGACCACCGTCGCACGCCGTCCAGAACCTGGCCCATGGCGCGCTCGCAGGCATCCGAATAAAGCCCGACATCACCATAGGAAATGCGGCCCTCCGGCAGGACTGCGGTCGCCTCGATGGTGAGGACCGCCGCTCCCGACAGGGCCAGATTACCGAGATGAATAAGATGCCAGTCGTTCATCTGCCCGTCGGTCGCCGAATATTGGCACATTGGCGCGATGACGATGCGGTTTCGCAGCGTAAGCGACCCTATGTCGAAGGGTGAAAAGAGCCTGGTTCCGCTCATGATCGTTCTCCAGAGATCGACGGGGCCGCTCGGGCAGCCCGTCAAAGTTTCGCTGTTTGCCTGTGAGGTTGCAATGCCGGTGTCGAGCAGACTTGCCCGTAAGCGCCGGCTCCCGGCGCGGGCTCAACTGTCGGACGTGACGCGAACCCGTCGCGTTGCTGCCACGTCGCTGCGGTCTTCTCCCCTTGGCATGTGACCGAACATGTGAGGTTTGATCTGGTTGATCCAGGAAATCACCGCCGGCTCCTTGCCCCAGAGAGTTTTGGCAAAAGGAACGATCTGTTCGCCGACGAGAATTCCAAGAAGGCCGACGAGCGCGATGACCGGCGGCGCCGGCGAGCGAACGTTGAGGAGGCTGTAGACAACACCGACCAGAAGTCCGGCGCCGAGTGACATCAGATAGAGTTTCATGACGGTGATCCTTGATTGGTGTGGTTGCCACTCCGATCCAGCGGGTCAGAGTGGCATTGCCTGTCGCTTCATCGGCCGCATGGGGGCCGATGCGTTTCCCAGGGAGGCTGCGCTGCGTGCGGATGGCACCGGTCAGGCGCCGATCTCATGCAGCAAGCGGAACGAGGTTCGCCTCGATCTGGTTGCGGAAGGGCTCGTAGCGGTTCGGCAGCTTCAGAGCCTCGCCGAGATGGGCGGTGTCCTCGTCGTGGTCGAAGCCGGGTTCGTTGGTTGCGATCTCAAACAGGATCCCGCCCGGTGTGCGGAAGTAGATCGCCCAGAAATAGTCGCGATCGATGACGGGCGTGACCTGGTAGCCGGTGTCCATCAGGGCCTTGCGCACTTCGAGTTGCTTTTCACGGTTCTCGACCGCAAAGGCGATGTGATGGACCGAACCCGCACCCTGACGCGCAAACGGTGTCTTCGGCAGCGCGGCCAGGTCGATCGTGTCTGCACCGTTGCCGCCGGGAATGACGAACCGCGTGACATCTCCTTCGACTTCTGACCGCTCATAGCCCATGAAACGCAGGAGCTCCTCGGTCGCCGCCGTGTCGTGAAGGTTGAAACGCGCACCGCTGAAGCCGCGGATGGCATTGGCTTCGGAAATGCCCTCGGCAAGCCAGGGGGCGCGGGCATCCTCGGCCGATTCGATCAGGGCAAGGCCGTCACCATCGGGGCCGGTGAAGCGCAGGCGTTGGGCACCGAACACCGTGTCGGCCTGAATACCGGCCACACCTTGCGCAACGAGCCGGTCTTTCCAGAAGGACAGCGCCCCCTTGGGAATGGAGAACTGCGTTTCGCCGACTTCGCCGACGCCCGGCCGCCCGATCATCATGTGCGGGAACGGAAAGTACGTCATGACGGTACCGGCCGTACCCTTCTCGTCGCCATAATAGAGGTGGTACACACTCGGATCATCGAAGTTGACCGTCTTCTTCACCCGGCGAAGACCGAGCGTGTCGGTGAAGAACCTGTTATTCTCTCGCGCATCCGACGCCATGGAAGTGACGTGGTGCAGTCCCCTGATATCCTTGATCATGGCCGTGCCTTTCTCATTGACGTTGTTCGTTGATGGGAAGAGATGTACGCGGCTTGATTACCTCGCGGAATTGCAATATTTCTCTCGATTGAATTGCGATTTTTGAAACAATAGAAGATGAACGACCACAAAGCCCTGAAGATCTTCCTGATGGCCGCCGAGAAGCGCAACTTCGCTCAGGTTGCCCGCGAGCTCGACATGACCCCCGCCGCCGTCACGCGGGCGATCGCGGCGCTTGAAGATGATCTCGGAGTGCAGTTGTTCGTTCGCACAACGCGCCAGGTGTCCCTGACGACGGACGGCGCCGTTTTCGCCGCCCAGATCCAGCCGGCAGTCGAAACGCTCGAAAACGCGCGGCGCGACGTCAAGAACGCCCACAAGGCCGACCAGGGGCGTTTGAGGATCAGCGCACCGACCTGGCTCGGCAAGAGGGTGCTGCCGCCGATCCTTTCCGGCTTTCGGGAACTCTACCCGAAAATGTGCTTCGAGATCTCGCTCTCGGACGGCCTGATCGACATCGTCGATGACGACTACGATCTCGCGATCCGCATTTCGTCGGCGCCGTCGGACAAATTTACGATCTGGCGCAAGATCAAGGTGGTCCCGAGGATACTGGTGGCAGCGCCCGGCAGCCGGTTTACGGAGATGCAGCACCCGAGTGAACTGAGCCCGGACGATTGCCTCGCTTACAGCGGCGAAAGCCGACGGGAGAACTGGCTGCTTTCCGACAGTGGCTCAAGCATCACCATCGTTGCTGGAAGGGCATTCAGCGCCAACAATGGCGAAGTGCTTGCCGACATGGCCGCAGATGGCGCCGGCGTGGCGATGCTGCCCGGGTTTGATATCGCCGAGCATATCCGCAGCGGCCGGCTCGTCCATGTCTTGCGTGGCTGGTCGCCACCGGACCTCTGGCTGACACTCTACTATCCGCCCTACCAGGCCCTGCCGCCCCGCATCGCAACGTTCTCGAAATTCTTCGAGGAACAACTGCCCGCGCATATGGTCATGCTCGACTAGAGGGTGATCGAGGCCGGCAGGATGGCGGTAAAGACGGTCGCCTACGGGGAAGCTGGGGCGAGATCGACTCCGCATCTGATCTCGACATTTACAGCCCCGCGACCTGACCGTGGGGGCCAAGACGTCGATCGGCTCCGCAACACTCCGGGGCCGCTGCGGCACATCCTGATCTTTTCTGTCTTTTCGCCGCAAAGCCTGAACCCAGGCGTCCTGCCCCGCTGTCGATCATCGCCAGCGGCGCATCGGATGACCGTTTTGCGCTTGAACTCAGTGGTTGAAGCCTAGCTAATTGGCCTCCAAGAACACGCATCGTGTCCATATTTTTCAGATGGTTGGCGGCCTTCGTTGGGATCTTTGGTGAAGTCCCTCATGGGCCACGGCCTGCACATGCTCGGCCGTGCCCGGCATACCGCAGGGCGCGAACCTGAACCCTCGCGCACGGTCTCCATCGCCTCCGGCGCCGGCAAGCGTTGACGGCCGTCGGCATTCGGTTTTGTCCCGCTACTACCCCGTTGACAGCAGGAAAAACCGCTCATACGTTACACATGTATACAGGTATAGCTGTCTTTACCTGACAAAGAGGGGGAAAACATCATGCTTCGGTCTTATCTCGCGGCAGCGCTCGCCTGCGCCGCCAGTCTTGCCATTACGTCCCATGCTCAGGCCGGTCCGGTTTTCGATGATGTGGTCTCCGGCGGCAAGCTCGTCTGCCTCGTCAGCCCCAGTGCGCCCGGCTTCTCCGTGCCTGACAGCGCCGGCATCTTCCAGGGCTTCAATGCCGATTTCTGCCGCATGGCGGCAGCCGCGATCCTCGGCGATGCGAGCAAGGCGGACATCCGCGGCATCGGCTTTTCCGACTCGCTGAAGAGCCTGGTCTCCCGCCAGGCGCACATGGCCTCCCGCTCGGTCACGGAAACCGGCACGCGCTCGGCCGATCCCGGCCTCGCCTTCGTCGCGACCACATTCTATGACGGCCAGGGCTTTATGGTCCCGAAGGCGCTGGGCGTGAAATCCGCCGCAGAATTGAAGGGCGCGACGATCTGCGCCGAGGACGGCTCGACGACGCTGCTCAACATCGCCGACTGGTTCGCTGCCCAGGGGCTTAGCTACAAGGTCGAGAACATTGCCGACAAGACCGCGCGCCTGCAGGCCTTCTTCGCCGGCAAGTGCGACGCCTACGCCTCCGACATGACGGCGCTTGCCGCCGACCGCCGTCTCGCCAAGAACCCAGACGACTACGAACTCCTGCCGGAAATCATCTCCGCCGAGCCGCTGACGCTGGTGACCCAGCCGGATGAGACCCTGGAAAAGGCCGTGCGCTGGGCCTTCCAGGTCATGTTGAATGCCGACGAGCTTGGCATCAACTCGACCAATGTCGATGCGACCATCGCCGATCTCGACAAGCAGCCGAAGGCCGTGCAGCGTCTCTTCGCCAAGGACGGCGCGGCCGCGGACATGGCCGCCAAGATGAAGCTGCCCGCCGACTGGGCCTACCAGGTGATCAAGCAGGTCGGCTCCTATGGTGAAGTGTTCGACCGCCATCTCGGTCCCGCGACGCCCTTCAAGCTCACGCGCGAAGGCAGCCAGAACGCCTCGACCAGCAATGGTGGCCTGATGTACGCCTATCCGATACGGTGAGGCGAGCGGCCAGAAGGAGGCACGGCGGCGTGGCGGATAGAGACGAACCCATATCCATCCGCGCCACCGTCGACTGCCCCGGCGGGGGACGCCTCGTGACCCTCGGCGCGCCCGGCGTGACGATCGATCCTCGCGGCGAGCTCTGGGTCGATCCCGAGGGCATCGACGAGACGCTCGCAGCACTTGCCGCCTGCGGGACCGATCTCTTCCTGTTCTTGGCGCGCGACGGCGACTGCCCGCCCGGCTACCGAACCCTGCTGCGCAGGCACGTCAGGCGGTGGGGCATGGCGTTTACCGCCTTGCCGATCGACGATTTTTCCGCACCCGGCGCGGCGTGGATGCGGGCGTGGCGACGGCTGGAGGGGCGGGCTTCGGCTCTGCTGGTCAGGGACCGCGCCATTGCCCTCTGCTGCAGCTACGGCGCCGGTCGCAGCGGCATGATCGCCGCGCACATTCTCAACGCGCGGGGCCTTTCGGTCGAGGAGGCCCTGTCGACGGTGCGCCGGGCCTTTCCGGAATCGGTCGAAAGCCCGCTTCAGGAAGACTGGCTGCACAACCGGGACAACGGCCGCGCGCATGCGCGCCAAAGCACAGGAAAGGGGAAAGCGTGAGCTTGCCGCAAACATCGAGATCCGGTCCGCCCCGTTCGGAGGATATGCTTCAGGAGTTGCGCTTCCGCATCTGCACGACCGATCCCGATACGCCGATGATGCTGCACGAGGGCAAGCTGGCGCAGGAGTTCGGCGTCAGCCGCACGCCGATCCGCCAGGTCCTGCAGCGGCTTGCCTTCGAGCATCTGCTCGAAACGCGCTCGGGCGTGGGCACGGTGGTGAGCACGCTCGATCCCGCCCAGCGCAACCTGCATTTTTCCATGCTGTCGGACATGCTGACCCTGTGCACGCGATGCTGCGTGCCGAATTTTGCCATGCCCGCCCGCATCCAGATCGCCACGATCGGCGAACTTGCCGCCAACCCCGGCGAGGCGCGTGTCGAAAGCTACTTTGCCATCCGCGCCCGGTTTCTCGAACTGGTCTCCGGCCTGGTTCTCGACCCCATCGCCGCCGAGGCCCATGCCGCCCTGCACTGGCGGGTGATCCGCTGGCGCATGCAGGCAGTGAATGCGGATATCGAGGCGGCATTCTCGGCGCTGCGCACGACCGTGGCAGCGGTGTCGACGGCGCAGACGCCGGCCGACCTTCTCTCGGGCGTCGCGGCGGAAATCTGATGAGCGATACACATTTCCTGCGCCCCCTCCGGCTGCCGTCAGGCATTGCCGGCACACTCTGGCTCGGGCCGATGCCCGGTCGTCTGCGCCCGTTCGGCGACGACATGGACGACCTGCGCGCGCAAAAGATCACCCGCATCGTCTGCCTCACCCCGCCTGCGGAGATCGAGGCGAAGGCGCCCGGCTACGCTGCTGCCCTTGGCGGCGGGATGGATGTTCCCGTCGTGCGGTTCCCGATCGCGGATTTTGGCGTGCCCGGGGACGAGGCCGGCCTCTTCGCGCTTGCCGGCGAGACGGCGCGGGCGATTTCTGCGGGCGACCGCGTCTTCGTCCATTGCGCGGCCGGCATAGGCCGCACCGGCACCTTCGCCATCTGCATTCTGCGTGCTTTCGGCCATGATCTGGCTGAGGCGACCGCCCTTGTCGCAAGCGCCGGGTCCGGGCCGGAGACCGAGGCGCAGAAGGCGCTGGCCGCCCGCTTTGCCCTACCCGCCGAAATCAATCCCTGAGCGCACCCATGGACCGAAAACTGCAAATTCCTCGCGTCCCGCAGGACGGTCCGCCCAAGGCAGGACCTGCTGTTTCCCTGGCCGACATCGGTGTCGGCCTTGCGATCCTCGCGGCCGTCGCCGTCATCGCGTTCAACGTCCATTCCAACATGCTCGCGGCCGGCATCCGGCCGGGCTTTGCCTTTCTCACCCAGCAGGCCGGCTTCGATCTCAGCGAAACGCTCATCCCCTATGGGGCGAATGACAGCTATCTGCGGGCGATCCTCGCCGGCCTTGCCAACACCGTCGTCGTCGCGGCCGCGAGCCTCGTCATCGCATCGCTTGCCGGCCTGCTGCTCGGCCTTCTCAGCGTCAGCGCATCGCCGGCCGCGCGCTTCTTCGCGCTCGCCTATGTCGAACTCTTCCGCAACCTGCCGAAGATCTTGGTTCTCTTGATCATCTTCGTCACTGCGGTGAACGGACTGCCTGCCATCCGGCAGGCGCTGGTGCTCGGCCCCTTCACGATCTCCAACCGGGCGATCTACCTGCCCTGGCTTTCGCAAGATCCGCGCAATACGCTCTGGCTCCTCGCAAGCCTCTTTCTCGTTTGCGCGCTCATCTGGCTGTGGGCGCGCCATGCCACCCGCCGCCAGGCCCTGACCGGCCGTCGCATGGCCGTTCTGCCCGTTGCGCTTGCCCTTTGCGTCGCTGTCCCGACGGTACTTGCCATCGCGCTCAGCGCGCCGCTCGGGCTCTCCTGGCCCGCCCTTGCAGGATTTTCGGTGGAGGGCGGCGCCGCCCTTTCCATCCAGTTCTGCACCGTGGCCGTGGCACTTGGCCTTTATCACGGCGCGCAGATCGCCGAGGTGCTACGCGGCGGCATCGAGGCCGTTCCGAAGGGCCAGATCGAGGCCGCGGCGGCGCTCGGCCTCAAGGGCGGCCAGACCAACCGGCTCGTCATCATGCCCCAGGTGCTGCGCACGGTCGTTCCGCCTCTCAACAACCAGTTCGCCAATCTCCTGAAGAACACCTCGATCTCGATTGCGGTCGGTTATTCGGACCTCATGTCGGTTGCCGGAACCGCGATCAACCAGACCTTCCGGCCGCTGGAAACCATGCTGATCACCATGTCGATCTACCTGCTGCTCTGCCTTGTGCTCACGGGCGTGCTGAACCATTGGAGCGCGGGCACTCGCGCCCGGGAAGGAAGGGGCGAGCGATGAGCGGCGTGACGCAATCGATTGGCTCCGGCCGGTTTTCCGCCTGGCTGCTGAGGCAGCTTTCCCGACCGGGGGCTAGCTTCCTGTCGCTGGCAAGTGGTGGCCTCGTGCTCGCCATCCTTTGGACCGTTGCCGATTGGCTCGTCCTGTCGGCCGTGCCGCCCCTCGCCGATCCGGCCGCCTGCGCCGAGGCTGCGGGCGCCTGCTGGCCCTTCTGGATGGAGAAATCCCGCTTCATCCTGTTCGGCACCTATCCGTTCGACGAGCAGTGGCGGCCGATGCTCGTCTCGCTCCTGCTGCTCGGCCTTTCCATCGCCACCGGCCAGATGGCTGTCAGCGGGCGCTGGCCGGACATGAGGCTCTTTGCCGGGCTCTGGCTGGCGGGCATGGCCGCGTCCTTCGCACTCATGGGCGGCGGCATCCTCGGTCTCGTTACCGTTGATGCCACCAGATGGAACGGCCTGCCGATCCTCCTCATCCTTTCCACCATCGCGCTCGCCCTGGCGCTGCCGGTCGGGGTACTCCTCGCGCTCGCCCGTTACCAGACGCGCCATCGGTTGCTGCACCGTGCCGCAGGCGCTTATGTGGAGATCATGCGTGGCGTACCGATGGTGACGCTGCTCTTCGTCGGGGTCTTCGTGCTGCCACTGACGCTCCCCAAGGGCATGGCCATCGATCCGATCGTGGCGGTCCCCATTGCCCTCGTCTTCTTCCATGCCGCCTATTTCGCCGAGGATGTGCGCAGCGGTCTCATTGCCCTGCCGGTCGGCCAACAGGAGGCAGCCTCTTCGCTCGGTCTCGGCTTCTGGCAGAGTGCCCGCCTGGTGCTCTTGCCACAGGCGATCGAGCGGGCCATGCCCGCTTTGGTCAACAGCACCATCGGCGCCTACAAGGATACGTCCCTTGTCGTGATCCTCGGCCTGCACGACCTCAGCGCCACCGCGCGCATGGCCTTCAGCGACGTCGCTTGGGGCAATCAGGCGCTGGAGGCCTATGCCTTCGTCGGCGTCTGGTTCCTCATCTCCTGCTCCTACCTTTCCTGGATCGGCCGACGGCTCGCCGCGCGGGCAGCACAAGGCCGAAATCGGAGCGTGTGACCATCAGGGTCTGGCGGGCTGAAGCCTGACGAAGCGCTTTCGGAACCAATCGCGCAGCATCGCCTTTTCATAGGGGTGCGGCTCCATCGCGGCGCGGCCCGACGAGTTCCAGAGGTAGTTCAAATCGCGGACGCTCTCCTCCCCTTGGACCAGCACCCGCCCATTCTCTCTGAGCACATACCGAAGCTTGAACCTCGGCGGCGTCGAATCGCGAAGGATGCGCACGTCATCGAAGTCCGGTCGCCAGGGTTCGTATTGACCGGCAAGCCGTACGTCCAGGACGTCGATCTGAAGCGCCTGCCCTTTCTTCAAGTAGCGCGTACCGAGCTTCTCGAAATAGGTGCGAAACTCCGCGATCAACCGATTGCGCTCGCTGACGCTGCGGAAATCGGGATCCCGGACGTCTCCGGACGCACGAAGTTGACGGATACCGACGCATTCGCGGTTCCCCCGGAGAGCACCGCGACGATTGCGATAAGGGCAAGGCGGGTTGCGATGCGCATGTCAGCCTCCATAGCACCATGGAAATGTAGGCCGAAAACCTGCCACCTCAAGACCGCAACCGCCGTCGGGACGTGCAACACCACTTCATCCTGATCCATCACAGAAGGCCCTGATCCAAAGATCGTCAACACGGATCAATGTCGAAGGCCGAAGAAGCAAGCCTCAAGCCAGATACACTACCAAAGATGGAATTTCTCGCTGGAAACGATATGTTGAAGTGCACCGCGACAAAACTCAGACACTCTCCTGGACACTTTGACCGCGCTTCCGACACCGCCGCCGTCGAACAACCGCGTCTACCGGAACCGATCTTGGCGCCACAAGCGCTCGAGGCCTTGCGGTTTCCCTGGATGATGGGTGGAGCGCCGGCGACACAAAGGAGAACCAAGCCCGGCTCACGGCGTCCTAGTTTGCTCCAAACCGCTCAAGCATCTGTCGAAGCAGAGCATTCTCCTGTCGGAGCCGCTGAGCCAGAAGAGCTTTCAGTCCGCGGTTTTCATCCTCGAGCGCAGCGAGCGCGTCGACGGCGACTGGAGCGGCAGTCGCCATCGTCTTGTTTTGCGGACGGCGTGCGACACGCGTTGGACGAGGAGGCTTCGGAGTCTGAGAGACCTTAACTGGAAGATCCGCGTTTACGTGCGCGGCTAAAGCGTCTTCGGAGCGAGCCGGGAGGACAACAGCCTCTTCCGGCAAAGCTGAAGAACCGGCGATTGGCGGAGCGCCACCGACCGTACCCCCATCCTGATCAGAGCCCTCGGTGCTCTGAGGCGGAGCAAGGTCCGCGGCTTGACCGACCGTCGCGAAGAGATGCGGCGCTTCGCTCTCAGCCGCGCGCGCCAGCGCCTTCAGATCGGTATCGCCCCAGATCGAGGCGGGTCGGGTTGCCGAACGCCGGCGAGCCGACTTCACTTCGACGATAAACTTTCGCTGCTGTGGTTTCATCGATATCCAGGGGGCCCGAGCAGCAGGCTGGCGCGCGCCAGGCGCATCAAAATCGCTCGAGCATCTTCTTGAGTTGGGCGTTCTGCAAAGACAGTTTTTTTGCCAGCTGCCGCCTCAGTTGTCTGATGTCCTCGTCCAATGCGGCAACCTCATCGGCAAAGGCGATCGGCGGCACGCGGGCGTCGGAATTTGCAACTCCATACTCGACACCGGCAGCCACTGCAACGTTTCGTGCGTTCGGTTTCTTGCCCCGTGCCTGCTGTTTGGAAGGTTTTCGTCTGGGCGGGGCTACCGGCTCGGCGGCTCGTGCCTGCTCGGGCGCGATGGCCGAGCGTGTTTTGTCGCTGACCGTTTCGACAACAGCGCTACCCGTTCCTTCGGCACCCGGATCGCTTTCGACCTCGACCGCCGCCGCCTCTACAGTCGCGGTCGCCTCAACAGGCGTTGGAACGACAATAGGGGCTTCCGCCGCCATCGGCGGCGCATGATGTTTTTCGGGCCCGGCTTCAGGCGCGCGCTCCGGCTGCTCGACGGCTCTGCCTCTCGACGCCAGATCAGCCAAGAACTTCCATGGTGATTTCATGATGTCCCGTCACCCCGGACTTATGCCAGGCCCATCTCGAAAAGACGCTATGACGAAGACCGACCGCATCAGCGATCGGCCTTTCACCGAGTGATCAGTTGAGCCCGAGCCGCTTGCGCAGATCGGCATTCTCCGCCCGAAGTTTGTCGGCGAGCGCCTTGCGCAGCCGGGCATTCTCTTCCTCCAGCTGAAGAAGATCCGCAATCTCGTCGAGGACCGGAGCCGGCGCTTGTGCCGACGGCTTCGGCGCGGTCCTTTTTCCGGTGGCCTTGGCGGCAGCCTTTGCCCTTGCCTTGACGGCAGGCGTCGGCTGACTTGCCGCCTTCACCTCAGTCGAGGTTTCCTTGCGCTTGCGGCCCCTCTTGGCGCCCGGCGCAACACTTGCCTCTGCCGTCGCTGCATCCGCAGCGACCTTCTTTGCCCGCGGCCCGCGCTTCTTGGGCGCAGCCACGTCTGCCGGCGTGGTCGCTTCGACGGCTGCGGTGGTCTCAACCGGTTTGATTTCATCTGCCATGGGTTTTCCCTCTCCAGCTCTAAAGAACTTTTCCGATGAGCGAAGCTTGGTGTCAATGATTACTCCGGCAACGCGATCGGAACTCTGTCGATATCGGTGCTACATTGCGTGAGGCCGTCTTTTGAACAGACGTTCTTTACAGCCGCACGGCCCAAGACGATGGAAGCGAGATGACGACCCGTAAAGACATAGCCGATCGCGTCATCGCCAAATGGCGCGATCTCGGCTTTCCGATCGACGACCATGCGGAATTCCAGGCCCTCTTGAAGCTTTGGATCAACGGTGACGTTTCCGTCGATGATATCAGGCGCAGATATGTGAAGTTGCTGCAGGAACGCTACGGTAAGAAGACGGACCCGGACAGGCGTTCGCCCAAGTAGGTTCGCATAGTATCGGCGGCGGCTCCGAACGTATTCGCTTCACGCGGCGATGCGCCTTTGTGGTCGTCAGGCGCTCAGCCCGCCCCGATCTCGAGGTGCCTTCCCGCCAAGCGGTGCCAGCCGCACTTGCCGCCAGCTGCAGCTGCCGCAGCGTCGAGCAATGGTGACCAACGAACGCGCCGACACGCACGAACTCATCTCTCATGCTGTGCCTTCGAAGCACGCCCAACTGACACGCGTAGGCGCGAAACAGTATCTCCGCTCGTCTGACGGGAGCGTGCGATGCCAAATTGACAAAAGACGGCTCGCGGTTGTCAAAAGTAAAAATGCTGTATTGACATATGTCGATCTATCAGTGATTTTTGTCTAATTGAATGAAGCGTGGGAGGAAGCCATGCAGTCTTTGCTGAAAGTTGAGGGGCTGAAGAAGTCGTTCGGCGGCGTTGCCGCGCTACGCAACGGCCAGCTCGAACTACAGGCGGGCTCCGTCCACGCCCTTTGCGGCGGCAACGGCGCCGGCAAATCCACATTCCTCTCGATCCTCATGGGCATCCAGCAACGCGACGGCGGCACGATCTGGCGACGCGGCAAGGAGGTTCTCTACGGCAACCCCGCCGAGGCGCTGGCCTCCGGCATTGCCATCATCGAGCAGGAACTAAGCCCGGTTCCGCATATGACGGTCGCCGAGAACATCTATCTCGGGCGCGAGCCGTCGGCGCGTTTCGGCGGCATCGACTTCAAGAAGATGAACCGCGACGCGCAGCACCTGCTCGACCGGCTCGAATTCAATATCCGCGCAACGCAGACGATGATGAATCTCTCGGTCGCGCAGATGCAGCTCGTCGAAATCGCGAAGGCATTCAGCCATGAAGCCGAAGTGATCTTCATGGACGAGCCGACGTCGGCCATTGGCGAAAAAGAGGCGCAGCATCTGTTTGCCGCCGTTGCCCGCCTGAAGGCCGAGGGCAAAGGCGTCGTCTATGTTTCGCACCGGCTATCGGAGATCTTTCAGATCGCCGATTCCTATACGGTTTTCCGCGATGGCGGCTATGTCGATAGCGGCCTGCTGGCGGATATCGACCGCCCCGGCCTCATCCGCATGATTGTCGGCCGCGAACTGGGCGAAGAATACATCAAGACGAACGAGCCTCAGGGCACCATCGGCCTGGAGGTTTCCGGGCTCTCCCTGCCCGGCAAGATCGACGACATTTCCTTCTCCGTCCGCAAGGGTGAGATCTTCGGCATCTACGGCCTTATGGGATCGGGCCGCACCGAGATATTCAACTGCATCTTCGGCCTCGATCGACCGAGCCAAGGCGAAATTCGCCTCGAAGGTGAACGCGTCGACGTGAGCAAGCCCGTCAACGCGATGGCGAGCGGCATCGCCTTCGTCACCGAAGACCGCAAGCTGACCGGCCTTAATCTCAGCGACAGCGTGCGCGGCAACATCAGCCTTGCAAGCCTGCCGGAAATGAGCCCGAACTTCGTCATGAAACGCCGCGAAGAGGCAGCCGCCAGCGCCGAGATGATAGCGCGCTTCGGCATCAAGGCCGCCCGCGACACCATGCCGGTCTCGGGGCTCTCGGGCGGCAATCAGCAAAAGGTGGTGCTCGGCAAGTGGTTCCTGCGCAATCCGCGGCTGCTGCTGCTCGACGAGCCGACCCGCGGCGTCGACGTCGGCGCCAAACGGGAAATCTACCGCATCATCTGTGACTTCACCGCCTCCGGCGGCACGGTGGTGATGATTTCGTCCGAAATCGATGAAGTGCTCGGCATGTCCGACCGCATCCTCGTCATGCGGCAAGGAAAATCCGCCGGCATCTACGATCGCCGCGCAACGGACGCGCAAGCGCTCGTCCACCTGTCGACCTGAGCGCGCCCAAAATCCCGCGCCGCCAGCGATTGCCCGACACAAGAGAGGCTTCTGAACCGTGTCCAACATCGAGAACAAACAGTCCCGGCCGTGGTTTGCCGCCGAAAACCGCAGCACGCTGATCCAGGAATACGGCATCTTCCTCGCCTTCCTACTGCTCGCCGTCATTCTTTCTGTCTCGAACCCGTATTTTCTGACGCCGGGCAACATATCCAACGTGCTCCTGCAAACGTCTATCAACGGCGTGCTCGCGATCGGCATGACCTTCGTCATCCTCACGCGCGGCATCGATCTTTCGGTCGGCTCGGTGGTGGCGCTTGCCGGCATGGTCAGCGCGAGTTTCGCCACCACTTCGGCGAGCGCGGGCATCGCCGGCGCGCCCTACCCCTTCCTTCTGGCGCTGGCGATCGGCATCCTCGTCGGCGTCGCCTGCGGCACGCTCGTTGGCGTCATCGTTTCCCGGTTCTCGGTTCCGGCCTTCGTCGCGACGCTCGGCATGCTTTCTGCGGCCCGCGGCATGACGCTGATCTATGGCGGCGGCAAGCCGGTACCGGCGCTGACACCTGAGTTCCGCTGGATCGGAACGGGCAACATCCTCGGCATACCGATGCCCGTCATCCTGCTGGCCGTTGTCTTTGCCGCCTCTTGGTGGATCCTCACGCGCACCCGCTTCGGCCGCTATGTCTATGCCGTCGGCGGCAACCCGCATGCGGCCAAGACGTCGGGCATCAACGTCACGCGCATCCGCTTTCTCGTATACGTGATCTCCGGAGCTCTTTCGGGACTGGCAGGCATGATGCTCTCGGCGCGCACCGGCTCCGCCCTGCCGCAGGCCGGCATCGCCTACGAACTCGACGCCATCGCAGCCGTTGTAATCGGCGGCACCAGCCTTTCCGGCGGTGTCGGCCGGGTGACGGGAACGCTGATCGGCGCGCTCATCATCGGCGTAATGAACAACGGCCTCGATCTGATGGGCATCCAGTCCTACTACCAGCAGGTCTTGAAGGGCGCGCTGATCGTCGGCGCCGTGATGCTCGACTAGAAACGCAATCAGGGTCTCTGACCCGCAAGAAAACGGCCACCAAACGGCGGCCGTCAACCAGTCCGTGCGTCATGACGGCGGCGGAACCAAAAAAATGGAGGAGTAGCATGAAGAAACTCGTGATCGCCCTGGCTTCCGCCACGGCTCTCTTCGCCTCGTCGGCCCTTGCGCAGGAAAAGATCAAGATCGGCGCGGCGCCTTACGGCCTCAACGCCGAGTTCATGCAGATCTGGTCGGCGGCCCTCGAGGATCATCCCGCCGTCAAGAGCGGTGAAGTCGAGTTGACCGTCTTCGACGGCCGCTACGATGCACTTGTCCAGCAGGAACAGTTCAACACGATGATCACGCAGCAGTTCAACGCGATCATCTTCGTGCCGATCGACATCGAGGCCGGCGCGACCGCCGTGCAGGCCGCCCACGACGCCGGCATTCCGGTCGTCGGCTCCAACACGCGCGTCAACTCCGATCTCCTGACCGCCTATGTCGGCTCCGACGACACGGTCTCCGGCTACATGGAAGCCAAGACCGTGCTCGACAAGATCGGCTGCAAGGGCAACGTCGTCATCATCGAAGGCCCGATCGGCCAGTCCGCGCAGATCTCGCGTCTCGAAGGCAACAAGAAGGCGCTCGCCGAGTGCCCGGACGTGAAGGTGCTGGAACAGCAGACCGCCAACTGGTCGCGCGCCGAAGCGCAGACCCTGATGGAAAACTGGCTGACCGCGCACAAGGGCCAGATCAACGGCGTCATCGGCCAGAACGACGAGATGGCGCTCGGCGCAATCGAAGCGATCAAGTCGGCCGGCCTCAACGTCAATGACTTCGCCATTGCCGGCATCGATGGCGTGACCGATGCTTTGACGGCCGTCAAGGAAGGCACGATGACGTCGATCCTGCAGGATGCCCGCGCCCAGGCGCAGGGCGCGCTCGACCTCGCGATCTTCCAGGCGAGGAAGGGCGACTACAAGCCGCAGTCCGACATCTGGGCGCAGTATCCGGACATGCCGTTCAACGACGGCAAGGACAAGGAATACAACGTTCCGTGGACGCCGGTCACGACCGAGAACGTCGATAAGCTGCTCGAAGCACGCAAGTAAGACACGTCAACGCGGGGCGGCATGCCCGCCCCGCCTTCGCAACGCCGAGGAACCAGAAGACATGAGCGACACCACCCCTCAGATCGACCTCAATTTCCCGCTGACCGGCAAGGTGGCGCTCGTAACCGGCGGCGCCTCGGGCATCGGCGCGGCCATCGCCGCCGCCTTTGCCGCCAAGGGCGCCAAGGTTGCCGTTCTCGACATCAACGAGGATGTGGCACGAGCCAAGGCCGAGACGCTCGGCGGTGATGCCAAGCCCTTCGTCTGCGACGTTTCGGATCCGGCGTCGGTCAATGCCGCCGTTTCGGCCGTGGTCGCGGCCTTTGGCGGCATCGATATTGCGGTCAACAGCGCGGGCGTCGTGTTCCTGGCTCCGGCCGAAGAGCTGTCGCTCGACCATTGGGACAAGACCATCGCCATCAACCTCAAGGGCAGCTTCCTCGTCACCCAGGCGGTCGGCCGCGCCATGATCGCCGCCGGCAAGGGCGGCAAGATCGTCAACCTCGCATCACAGGCCGGCACGGTGGCGATCGAGGAACATGTCGCCTACTGCGCATCCAAATTCGGCGTCATCGGCATGTCGAAGACTTTTGCCGCCGAATGGGGCAAGCACGGTATCCAGGTCAACACGATCTCCCCCACCATCGTGCTCACCGAGCTCGGCAAGAAAGCCTGGAGCGGCGAGAAGGGCGAAGCCGCCAGGAAGCGGATCCCTTCAGGCCGCTTCGCCTATCCGGAGGAAATCGCCGCCGCCGCAGTTTTCCTCGCATCGGCCGGAGCCGACATGATCAACGGCGCCGATCTTCTGATCGACGGCGGCTACACCATCCTCTGACGACGCAAGCCTACCCACAGGAGAAACCATGCAAAGGTTCATCAACAACCCCGACGAAGTGGTCGAGGACACCGTCAAGGGCTTCGTCAAGGCGCATTCCGATATCGTCCGCCTGGCTGACAATCCTCGCGTCGTCGTCGCCAAGGACGCACCGGTCGCCGGCAAGGTCGGCGTCGTCACCGGCGGCGGCTCGGGCCACGAGCCGGCCTTCATCGGCTACACCGGCCGCAACATGCTGGACGCCGTCGCCGTCGGTGAGCTTTTTTCGTCGCCGACCGCGAAAAGCTTTCATGACGCCATTCGCGAAGCCAATGGCGGCAAGGGTGTTGTCTGCCTCTACGGAAACTATGCCGGCGACAACATGAATGTGAAGATGGCGACCAAGCTTGCCGCCAAGGACGGCATCGAGGTGCTGACCGTCGTTGCCAACGACGACGTCTGCTCGGCGCCGCCGGAAGAACGGGAGAAGCGCCGCGGCGTGGCCGGCGAGATCTTCATGTGGAAGATCGGCGGCGCCAGGGCCGCGCAAGGCGCCAGCCTCGAGGAAGTCCGCGCGACGGCGCAGAAAGCGATCGACAATTGCCGCTCGATCGGCGTCGGTCTCGGCCCCTGCACGCTTCCGGCAGTCGGCCATCCGAACTTCCAGATCGAGCCCGGCACCATGGAAGTCGGTATCGGCCATCATGGCGAACCGGGTGTGCGCGTCGAAGCGCTCAAGACCGCCGACGAAGTCGCCAAGGACATGTGCCAGATCGTGCTCGACGATCACAAGCTGGCGTCCGGAACCGAGGTCGCGGTCCTGGTTTCCGGCCTCGGCGCCACGCCGCTCAACGAGCTCTATATCCTGAACGACACCATCGAGAAGGAAATCACCGCACGCGGTCTCAGCATCTACCGCACCTATATCGGCAACTACTTCACATCGCTGGAGATGGTTGGCGCGACGCTCACCGTGCTGGCACTCGACGACGAACTCAAGGCGCTCCTCGACGTCGAGGTCCGCTGCACCACCATTCTGTGATGAAGGAAGGCAAGATGCAGACGTTTAGCAATGCCAATGCCGGCGCGATCGTGCTGTCGCTCGCAGAACGCATCATCGAAAACCGCGCCTATCTCAGCGAGATCGACGGCAAGATCGGCGACGGCGATCATGGGGTCAACATGGCCAAAGGCTTCGGCATGGCGGCGGATCGCTTGAAGGACAAGGAAACGACCCTGTCCGAGGCGCTGGACACGCTCGGCACCGTGCTGATGACCGAGATCGGCGGTTCCATGGGTCCGCTCTACGGGATGATGTTCACCGAGTTCGCGGAAAAGCTCGACGGTGTTCCCGCCATCGATGCGACAGCCTACAGCCGCATGCTGCACGCCGGGCTCGAGGGCATCCAGTCGATCGGATCCGCCAAGGTCGGCGACAAGACGCTGATCGATACGCTCGCTCCGGCCATCGAGGCCTTCGATGGGGCTATCTCGTCGGGCAAGAGTTTCTCCGCGGCGCTCGACGCCCTGATTGCAGCCGCCGAAGCCGGCCGCGATTCGACGCGCGACCTCGTCGCCAAGATCGGCCGCGCGAGCCGGCTCGGAGAACGCTCCCTTGGGGTACTCGATGCGGGTGCAACATCCTGCGCTATCATCCTCAAGGAGCTTTCGCTTGGCGCCCGCTCGCGCCTTGCCTGACGCCCCTTGGCCGCGACGAGAAGCTTGTTGCGGCCGGTAGCCTTCTCCCAGAGCCCCGCACGATCCCGACGAATTGCTTGGGGTTGCGTGGCGCTCGACACGGTTATGAGGTTGCAAAAGCACGACGTTGCTTCCATCCTCGCGAACCAAACCGGGGAAGAAAAAGACCAGATGACAACCAGGGCATCCTCATCGCGAAAAGGCGGCGCCAACCGCGGCGCCGCGATCGATACGTCGGACGCAATCCCGCTGCGCTATGGCGATGATCCCTATGTCTGGGCCTGCTGGCTCTACTACGAAGATGGCATGACCCAGGGCGAGATCGCCGATGCGATGGGCGTGTCCCGTGCAACGGTCAACAGCTATCTCGCGGAGGCCCGGGAGAAGGGTATTGTCCAGATTTCGCTGGAACCGGCTCGGCTGGCTTCGCTGACGATCGCCCAGGAGCTGAAGCGGCACTTCGGTCTGACGGACTGTCTGGTCGTCCCGAGCGACGACAATACGCGGCCGCTGATCGACCGCCTCGGCGTGGCCGCCGCGCAGGCGCTTCCGAAGCTCTTGAAATCCGGCGACACGCTCGCGGTCGCCTGGGGACGCACGGTGCTTTCCGTCGGAGAGCATACCGACATCGCTTCGCTGCAGGACATGACCGTCGTGCAGGCAACCGGCGGCACCACCGCAACCTTCTCCTACACGCCCGAACTCTGCGCGGCCGCAATCGCTCAGTCGGTCTCCGCCCGCTGCGTCAACATCACCGCTCCGGCAATCGTCAAATCGTCGGCGATGCGCGAGATGCTCTTGGACGAGCCGCTGCTGCAGGAGCAGTTCGAAACGCTTGGGCGCGCCAATCGCGTTCTGTTCGGCATTTCTTCCCTGCGACCGAATTCGACGATCCATGCCAGCGGCTTCTTTGAATCCGTATCACTGCAGCATTATCTTGCTGCCGGCGCTATCGGCGTCGTCGCGGGACGCTTCATCGACGAGCGTGGCCGGCCGGTCGCGGGTCCCCTCGACGACCGAACCATCGGCATCTCGCTCGACATGTTGCGCAGGATCGACACACGCATTCTCGTTGCGGGCGGTTTCGACAAGGTACCCGCCTTGCTGGCGGCGCTGCGCGGCGGCTACGCCAACGTGCTGATCACCGATGCGGCCACGGGGCATGGCATCCTGCGCGCAGACGGCGTTACAAGTCTCGACGGGCGGCTATCGCAGAAGCCAAAGGTGACGCAGACGCCGAGCTCTTATCGCACCCACGTCAAGAAGTTCCTGAACAACCCGAACCAGGTCGTTGAGGAGATGCTCGACGGCGTCGTTCGCGCACATGCCGGTTACCTCCAGCCGATCAACGGTTCCAACCGTGCTCTGGTCGCCCGCAACGGCCCAAGGTCCGGCAAGGTCGGACTGGTGATCGGGGGCGGAACCGGCCACGAGCCCTGCTTCCTTGGCTATGTCGGCAAGGGGCTTGCCGATGCCGTTGCCGTCGGCAACATCTTTTCCTCGCCGCCGCCCGACCCGATCGTGCAATGCGCAGCCGCTGCCTCCGGCGGCGAAGGCGTGCTCTTCGTCTACGGCAACTATGCCGGCGACGTGATGAATTTCGAGATGGCGGCGGAGATCGCCGAAGAGAAGGGCATCAAGGTCCGTACCGTGCTTACCACGGATGACATCGCGTCGTCGCCGGTCGAAGACCGGGAGGGGCGCCGTGGGGTCGCCGGAAACTTCTTCATCTTCAAGATTGCCGGTGCTGCCTGTGATCGCGGCCTGCCGCTTGAAGCCTGCGAAGCGGTGACGCGAAAGGCAAACCTGCGCACCTACACCGTCGGCGTGGCGCTCGAACCCTGCTCGATGCCGCAGACCCGGCGGCACAATTTCGAGATCGGACCCGATGACATGGAGATCGGCATGGGCATCCATGGCGAGCCGGGTGTCACGCGCGAGCGGATCAAGTCCGCGGACGAAATCACCGACAGCATCATGGACAACATCTTCAAGGAGATGAAGGCCGTCTCCGGCGACCGCGTTGCCGTTCTCATCAACTCCTTCGGCGGCACACCGATGATGGAGCTCTACCTTCTCTTCCGGCGCGTAGCCCAAAGGCTCGATGCCAAGAATATTGGAATTGAAGCGAACTGGATTGGGCACTATTGCACCTCACTCGACATGGTGGGGGCTTCCATCTCCATTCTGCATCTCGACCAGGAACTGACCGAACTCTTGCACCATCCTTGCGAAACGGCTTTCCTGCGTATCAGTTAATATGCCGTCACGGGGTCCGTGATACAAACACCATCCCCGCGACGTTCTGGGAGGATAATGATGTCGGAAAATGCGGTGCGCCGCCTGATCGCTATGTTCGAGGCGATTTCTGCCGCCGTTGAGACCGAGAAGGATCATCTTTCCGAACTGGACGGGGCGATCGGCGACGCCGACCACGGCACGACAATGTCGTTGGGTTTCCTGGCGGTGAAAGCGGAGCTCGCAAAGATCGACGTCGACCGGGCGCAGCCCGCCGACGTGATGGCAACGGCGGCTGGCGCTTTCCTCAATGCCGTCGGTGCCTCGACGGGCCCGCTCTATGCGACGGCCTTTCGGCGTGCCGCACAGGCGCTCGCGGGCGCGAACGATCTGGACCTCGGCACCACGGCGGCCATGATCGATGCCATCGGCTCCGGCATCCGTGAGCGTGGCAAGGGCCAGCGCGGCGACAAGACAATGCTGGATGCCTGGCTGCCCGCAGCCGACGCCGCCGGCGCCGCGCTCACCGACAACAAGGCGAGCACGGAGTTCTGGAGCGAAGTCGTCGCTGCCGCGGAAGCTGGCGCCAACGCGACCCGATCGATGGTGGCGGCCAAGGGCCGGGCGGCCCGCGTGCGCGAGCGTTCGCTCGGCCATGTCGACCCCGGCGCGGCATCGGCCGTCGTCGTCCTTCGCGCGATGGCATCCGTACTCAGCTGAGCCGCTGCCTCGACCGCCCCATGGGGCGGTCGTCGCCACCATCGCTTGTCCGCGGTCAGTAGTCCCAGAAGACCGGCACCCAACGAAAATGGTCGCCGTCGACCGCCACGTGGCCGACGGACGGGAACGGCAGATGTGTGGCCACAAGCGACGCTCCGGTCTCTGCCAGTTCCGTCAGAAGGCGGACCCGAACACGAGCCGCCTCCTCGGGATCGTGTTCGAAACCGTTGTACCAGTCGGGATGGTCGAAGCCGACCGCAAATACGGCGTCGCCGGCAAACATCAGCCGGTCTCCGCCGGACGCCACGCGCACCACGCAGTGACCGGGCGTGTGCCCCCCGGTGCGCTGGACCATTACGCCCGGCGCCACGGCGTACTCGTCTTCGAACAGCCGCAGGTGATTGCCATATTCCTTCGCAAACCGCTTGGCGGCAGACCGGAGCGCGTCCGGAAAACCAGGCGGCATGGAGACGTGTGAGAAGTCGGGCGACTGCCAGAATTCGACTTCGGCCGCCGCGACGTGGATCCGCAAATCCGGCCTCAGCTGGTCCTTCACCCCGTCGACAAGAAGGCCGCCGATGTGATCCATGTGCATGTGGGTCAGCACCACATCGGTTACAGAGCCAAGGTCGATGCCGGCCGCCTCCAGGCGCTTGATCAACTGTCCAGCCCGCGGCAGGTTCAGGTCCGGGTCCAAGCCTAGCCCGGCGTCGATGAGTATCGTCTGGTCGCCGCTACTCACCACGACGACGTTCAGCGCCCAGTCGAAGGCGTCCTGCGGGAGGAACATGTCGGTCAACCATTCCGACCGCAGGGCCGGGTCGGCGTTGTGCCCCAACATCTTGGTTGGCAGCGGCAGCACGCCATCGCTGATTATCAGCACCTCGATCTCGCCGACCTGTACCGCATAGCGCGACGGAACCAGTTCTTCGCGCCTCGCCACGCTGGAACCGGGGGCGTCGCCGCTGCGCATCTTCATCTGCTCCTGATACATTCTCTCCTCCTGTGATCGCCGTCCGGCCGGGTTTCCTGGCCGCTGTGGATCGGTGCGCGTGCCCATGGCACCTACATCGTCGGTGGAGAAGATTGCGCTGTCTCGGTCGGCCCGGCCACCAGACAGAAGCGCCGGTCGGATACTGCGAACGTCGAGGTCGGATCCCCCGCGGGGACAGGTTCCCGATCAAACTTCTCGTAGGACGCCACGTCGCTCGGCTAAGATCAGCTATGCCCCATGCCCGTCGTCGATCTATGCGAGGCAGGGAATATGGCCGGAGGCGATGCCCTCCTCTCCCGACGGCTCCTCGCCGCGCGGCCAACGAAAGAGCCCGGCGATGATCGCGCGATCCCATGGGACCGCCGTGCCGGCCGTCACCGGCCTATTCTCCCGACAGAATTTCCTGAACCTTCGCATAGATGCCTTCGGGCCGCTTTCCCTGTAAATGAAGCATCAAGAGGATGTGCCGACTGTTCGAGGCGACGAGAGCCATCATTCCCTCGGCAGCCGCCGGACGGATACCTGATCTGCGGCGGCATCTGGCAACGGACATCAATACCGTTTGCCGATCGGATTCCCCCCGGCGCACCATACGCGCTCGCTCGCTTGCGGGCGCGAATTTGCGTGACGGCGGGAACGGCCGCCTCTGTTTTACTGCTGTCTTCAACAGGGACGAGGAGAAGTGTCTTGTCTAGGAACATCGTGATCATTGGCTCCGGTTTCGCGGGGACGATGGCGGCGCTCGGCGCCTCCCGGCTGCGCCATGAAAAGGGCGTCTCGCCGGACGAATTGGCGATCACCGTGGTGTCGCCTGCGCCGCAATTGGTCATCCGCCCGCGACTTTATGAGCGCAATCCCGAGCAGATGGTCGCGCCTCTCAGCGATTTGTTCGCCGCGACCGACATCAACTATCATCAGGGCAGTGTCGAAACGATCGACAGCGCGGCATCGACGGTCACGGTCGTCGCGGCGGACGGTACGTCGGCGACGCTCCCCTATGACCGGCTGGTTCTGGCGGCGGGCAGCGATGGCTTCACTCCGCCGATCCCCGGTCTCGCCGAGTTCGGCTTCGCCGCAACACAGCTGGCGGAGGCTGTGGCGCTCGACCGCCACCTGCATGCCCTGGCGAGGAAGCCGTCATCCAAGGCGCGCAACACGGTGGTGGTCGGTGGCGCCGGTTTCACCGGGCTGGAGTTTGCCACCGAAATACCAGGACGCCTGCGCGAGATCCTTGGCAAGGATGCAGATATCCGCGTCATCATCGTCGATCGGTCGGAGCATGTCGCGCCGGCGATGGGAAGCGAGCCCCGGCCCTTCATCGAGGAGCGGCTGCGCGCGCTCGGCGTGGAGACCCGATTGAATGTCGGCATCGCGGCACTCGACGAAAACGGTGTGACGCTTGGAAACGGCGAGCGGATCGAAACCTCCACGGTGATCTGGTCCGCCGGCATGCGCGCCTCGCCGCTGACCGAGCAGCTACCCGCCGAGCGGGACAAGCTGGGCCGGGTCATCGTCGAACCCGACCTGCGCGTATCGGGAGGCAGCCGCATCTTTGCAACCGGCGATACGGCCAAGGCGCGGAGCGACGCCTTGGGCAACTATGCCGTCATGTCCTGCCAGCATGCCCGCCGCCTGGGTGCCTTCGCCGGACACAATGCCGCGGCGGACCTGCTCGCAGAAGCGACCCTCCCCTACGATCAGCCGGTCTACGTGACCTGCCTCGACCTTGGCCCCGACAACGCGATTTTCACACGTGGCTGGGACTCCAAGGTCGAGATCACCGGCGCGAAAGCCAAGGAGGTCAAGAAGGAGATCAACGAGGTCTGGATCTATCCCCCGGCCGCCGAGCGCACGGCCGCCTACGAGAATGTGCTCTACGCACGTACCGTCGACTTTTAGCGCGGACGATGTAGGGCAATGCAACATGGCAGCGGGGTGCCTTGCCCCCGCTGCCATTTTGGTTGGAAGAGCAAGATCCTTCCACGCAATCACGCCGATGTCCTGGCAATCCGACGGGCCGTTTGCGCGGCGGCGTATCGGCTCAATGGTCTCCGGTTTTTCTTCAAACCCTCTCGCGGCGCCCGCGAGGTCGCTGTTCAATCGCAGGATCCGTCCTTGACGGGCATTGACCTGATTGCGTCAGGCGCAAACGATCGTGGTCCAATGCAGCCGTTGCAAATCGGAAAATGTCAGCCTCGATCCGCCGCTTGACCTGCTCCGCGCGCCGTCCCGGTGCAGTTACGCCGGATGATTTCGATCACGGTCGCGGTGGTGCGATCGAGATAGCTGCGTCCGTCGGCGAGCCGCGCCGTCGGGCTGATGTAACTCTGGGGACCGACGTGGGTTGCGGGGTCGAGCGCGTGCACCGTAACCTTCCCGGCAGCCAGGGCCCGGTTCCAGCCGCTGCGCCGCCACAAGCGCCAACGCGGGGCGAAGAGCCAGACGCCGACCCGCTCGATCCAGTCGTTCGCGCTGGTGAGCCGGTACAGGTGACGCGCATGCGTAAGGTCGTTGGCACCATTGTGGAAACCACCGAGCGTGATCAGGACGAGTGGAGCGCCCAGCTGATCGAAGAGCTCTCCCACCGCACCGGTAGCCACCTGGGCGCCACCGCTGTAGCAGAGCAGGACGACCGGTGTGCCGCTTGAGGGCTGATAGCCCGCAAGCCGGAGCTGATCGGCGATCTGGCCGCCCACCGCCTGGTTATAGAGCGGGCGGTAGCGGCCGTCGGCGGCGACTAGGGTCTGCATGACGTTGTGCAGGAACAGCGTGATGCCGGCATGCCGCCGCAACCAGTCCCACACCGGGCGCCCGACGAGCGGGGCCGCGAGCGGCGAATAGGGTTGGACCTGGCCCAGCACACGCAACTCCGGTGCGCCGGCAATGACGGCCTTGACGAGCTGGCCACCGTCGCGCGTATCGGTGAACCGGCGCTTGCCGATCCCGTCGAGGTAGACCACATAGGCGTCCGGCGGTCGCCCTGGATCGGCCCCCCTGGCGTAGGGCACCTCCGGCGGCAGTGGGGCCGCCGATGCGCGTCGGCCAATGGTGTAGGCCATCAGCTCGTGGCGGGCGAGCAACCCTTCGACGAGCAGGAGCGGTCCGAGCACAAGGAGGGCGACCAGCAGGAGAGGCTCGCTCACACGATCGCCTCCCGCTTTCGCGCGCCGGCGATGATCCTCGCGATCAGCCGCCGGACCACCTCGACGGTAGCGGCAAGCCCGATGCCCGCGACGGCGATGCACCCGGCCGCGGTCCACCAGCCCAGTCCCGACGCCGCGGCAAGCGAGCCGGCCAACCCAGCCCCGACACCCGCCACGAGCAGGAGGTGCAGGAACGGCCCGAGCAGCGGGAACGCGAGGACGGCGGCCAGGAGCAGCGGGGCCACCGACGCGGGTGTCCAGGCCAGCCCGACCGCGCCGGGCAGCGGCGCCGCGTTCGGCGCGACAAGAGGTTGCAACAGGTCGGCGACGGCCCACGCGCCAACGGGCCACAGCGCCATCACCGTAGCCTCGACGACCGTTCCGGTCATCATCAGCCCGGCCACGAGCCGCGGGGACACGTTGGGCCTGCTTGCCACGAGGGGCAGTACGCGCCCGGCACTCTCGGACAGCCCGCAGAGGACCAGGAGGGCGGCGACGGTTATCGACATGGTTCAGCACTCCCCCATGCGCGATCGATCAAGACGCTTTGGCGCGCTTCGCCGAGGTATCGTTCGATCTCGTCGGCGGCACGCCGCGCGCCGCCGGCCTGCTCCTGTGCGGCGCGCTGTGCGGCCGCCGCCTCGCGGAAGCGCGGCTCGTCCAACAGACGCCGGGCGAGCGCCTGCACGGTCTCGGCGCTGGCATCGTCCGTGCGGAGCGCGAGACCTGCACCGAGTTCGACGACCCGCCGGGCCACGAGCGGTTGGTCTGCACCCTGTGGCACCACGAGCGTTGGCACCCCGGCGCGCATCGCCTCGTTGACGCTGTTCATGCCGCCATGCGTCACGAAAAGTGCCGCCCGGTCCAGCACCTGCAGTTGGGGTACGGATCGGCGGGCCAGCACGTTGGGCGGGAGCGGACCCAGGTCTGCCGGCTCCTCCTGCCCTGTCGAGACGACAACGGTGCCACCCAGCGGCGCCAGTGCGATCGCGAAGGTCCGCAACAGGGCCGGTCCTGCATCAAACACCGTGCCCAGCGATGCGTATAGCACCGGATCCTCCAGCCGGACGGCGTCGAACCCCGGATCGGACGGCCGGGAACCGACGCTCGCCCCGACGAACCGGTATGATGGGTCGAATTCCTCGGCTCCGGGCTGAAATGCGCTGGAGGTGAAGACGAGATTGAGTGGCTCGCACGCGTTCATCAGGTCGATCAGAGGCAACCCGCCGGTGTCGTAGCTTCGGCGCAGCGCCCAGCGCGCGCGGGCGTAGCCCCAGCCGAGGCGAGGACGGGCAGTCGCGGCGGCCACCAGCGCGCGGGAGAGGCCGGTGGGGCTCGGCACCTGCCTGTTGAACGCGAACGTCGTGAACGTGGCCGCCGCCGGCACATCGAGTTCACGCGCCGCCACCGCGCCCCATGGGCAGGCGGCTCCGTGAACGATCAGGTCGGGCCCGACGCGGCGAAGATCCGAGAGCAAGCCGGGCAAAAGGCCGAGGGTGGTACGTGCGAGTTCTTCAAGCAATGCGAGAGGGATCGGTGGATCCGGCAGGGGCATGTCCTCACCGGAGTAGAGGTAAACCTTCGCACCGGCCGCCTCGATCTTCCCCGCGAATGCGGGGAAGGTGTGGTAGGTGACCGTGTGGCCGCGCCGCACGAGTTCTGCCACGATCGGCAGCGTCGGATTGACGTAGCCGTGCATGCCGATATTGAGGAACGAGACGATGCTCATCGCTGGCCTCCGCAACTGGCGATCGGGACAGTTACGCGTGGTACGTCTTCCATCTGTATGCACTCCCCGTTCAGGGATCATGACGAGGCGGGCGATCCGCCTTCATCCCTGGAGCGATCGCTCTGCTGGTTCTGATCGAGAATGCTCCGATCCAGCGTGCGGGGCCATCAAACGGTGGGGTCGGTTCGGCAATGCCAAAGCATAGGGCGAGCGCTCGACCTGGAGGATCGGCCCTCGACATCCAGGATCAATTGGCAATCCAGAGGCTGAGAATATGCTGAGCACGGCAGCACACGTCGCAACCGTCGAGTGCCGAACGGTCGCACGCTTGCCGAGTTCGAGCGAAATCTGATCCGGGAGCCGCACCGACGCGTTCGGCCGCAGGGACGTCGATCGTCTCCCCGTATTGCTCGCAATAGACCTCCATACAGTTTCGCTCGCGATCTCAATCCTTAACATCGTGGCGCTTGTGTCCTGCGCACGGCGATGCAGACGGGGTCCTCGCGATGTCATCACATGAAGCCAGACTATCTTCCCAGCCCGACGCGCGACCCGTGTTGGAGATATCGGAGTACTGCAGGCGAACCGGCGTCGGGGAGGCGGAAGAGCGGCGCTTGATCACGTTGCTCGGTCGCTATGCCACCTGGCACGAGCTGCAGATGAACGTCTGCCCGCCTTTGCGAATCCGCTAGCACAGCAAAGCAAGTCTGTCGCATGCCCCTGATCGGGTGAAATCCGGGTTGGCGGCCAGACATCTCCTCCTTTGCAGGCGCATCACAGGCTTGCCTTGCGGGCGGCTTTGCGCCCACTTCGATAAGCTTCAGATGGTTACACCTCCAGGATTGCGCCGGCCCCCGATTGGGCGGACGCAACATGCCTCGCGATTATTCCAGCTTGCTTCAGCCCGGATCGTTTCTGCTCCGGTCAGCGATGCGCGATGTTACTCGGCATCCTCAGATCGGCCCGTGAGAGTGGGCCGCGTGGCTTGCTGTCGCAATCTTGCCCAGTGTCCTCGCAGTCTCCCCTATCGGTCGGCGCATTTGCCCTAAACCATCGCATCGCCCGACGCACACCTCGGTTCGATAGTCTAGCAGGCGATTCCGCCGCATTGTGAACTGCATGCTCAGCGGGACCTGCGGAGAAAGGCACCATGATGCATGCCGCGACGTCGGGCAGCGCCGAAGCCGCCCGCGTGAACGCCAATAAACGAAACGATGAAGGGCATCCTCCCGGGCGCACCGCGACGACTTGCTGGGCACCCTGGCTGCGGCGGTCTGCCAGAGGCAGAACTCCGCCGGCAGCCGTAGAGCATGATCATCCCCTCTCAAAGGAGCCACGACTATGACCATCGTAACCACCAAGGACGGTACGGAAATCTACTACAAGGACTGGGGTTCCAAAAATGCCCAACCGATCGTCTTTCACCATGGATGGCCCCTGAGCGGTGACGATTGGGATACGCAGATGCTCTATTTTCTCGACAAGGGCTACCGTGTGATCGCCCACGACCGACGCGGCCATGGCCGTTCGGCGCAGGTGAGCGAGGGCCACGATATGGATCACTACGCAGCCGATGTCGCCGCCGTGATCGAGCATCTCGACCTGCGAAATACGGTCCATGTCGGCCATTCCACCGGCGGCGGCGAAGCCGCCCGCTATGTTGCGCGGTACGGGCAGCCGCAGGGCCGTGCAGCCAAGCTCGTGCTGATCGGCGCCGTACCTCCGATCATGGTCAAGACACCGGCCAATCCCGGCGGACTGCCGATCGAAGTTTTCGACGGGTTGCGCAAGGCGCTTGCCGCCAATCGGGCGCAATTCTATCTCGATTTCGCAAGCGGCCCCTTCTACGGTTTCAATCGCCCGGACACAAAGCCGATCTCAGCCGTCGTTCACAACTGGTGGCGGCAGGGCATGATGGGCAGCGCCAAGGCACAGTACGACGGCATCAAAGCCTTCTCAGAGACCGACTTCAGCGAAGACCTGAAGGCGATCAGCGTGCCGACGCTCGTGATGCACGGCGACGACGATCAGATCGTTCCGATCGCCGATTCTGCACTCCTCGCTGCAAAGATTCTCACGAACGCAACACTCAAGATCTACGAGAAACTTCCGCATGGCATGTGCACCACGCATGCCGAAACGCTCAATCCTGACCTGCTTGCCTTCATCAGGTCCTAGGCTCACGCCGTTCCCCGAGCCCGATCGCCGGTCGTGCCCCTCGCCCGGCGATCATCCTCGATGAAATGGACCATGAGGAGGGAGAAGCTGGTCGCAAGCGTCGCGAAAGAGCCGTGAAGGAGTGCCTCAACCGATATTTGAAGCGGCGGCCGTTCTTGCTGCCCTGCCTCGCCTACTGGGTCGCTCCACCCTCGCGAACAGTGACGGGCAGCGTTTCCCATGAGCGGATCAACTCGCCGATCGAGGCCACCTCCATCTTGCGCATGGCATTGCCGCGATGCAGCTTGACCGTAACTTCGCTGATGCCGAGGTCGTAGGCGATCTGCTTGTTGAAACGCCCGCGCGCGACTTCGCGCAGGACCTGACGCTCCCGCTGCGTCAACGCAGAAAACAACTCGACGTTACGCTTGACCACCGCAGCCTTCGCGCATTGCTCAGCGTCGATCGCAATGCCCGCGGCGACAGCGTCGAGCAACGTCTGATCACGCGCCGGCTTAGTGAGAAAATCGACGGCGCCAGCCTTCATGGCCTGAACAGACATCGGAATATCGCCATGCCCGGTGAGGAAGATGATCGGCTTGGGGTTGCCGGTTCGAGCCAGGTGATGCTGCAGATCGAGACCGCTCGCTCCCGGCATGCGCACGTCGAGGATCAGGCAGCCCGGACGGTCCAGGACGTCGGCATCGAGCAGTTCACGGATCGAGGCGAAGCAGACCGGTCGCAGGCCCGCTGACAGGATCAGTTCGGCAAGCGCCTCGCGAACAGAGGCGTCGTCATCGACGATGGTGACGAGAGGGAGTTCCAGTTCACTTCCCCATTGCGGCGACAAGGGCATTGGCGTTCGCATGAGCGGCTGTTCGGCTTTCATCATCGTTCTCCTGTTTCTACATCCGGCAAAGCGCTGCCGATGGCTTCAAGAAGCGCCGGTCCGTCGAAAGGTTTGCAGAAAAGCCTGCTGACACCGCCGGCGCGGAGTCGATCCGCGATCTCATGCCGGCCGGTGATCAGAATGACTGGGAGGTCCGGGCGATCCTTCTCGACCAGATCACGAAGTTCAAGGCCACTTAGCCCAGGCATGCCGATGTCGGTGATGAGGACGTCGAGATCTGACAGGCCGTTGACCAGCAGCGCTTCCGCCGAGGGAAAACTGCGCACTACATGTCCAGCCGATTCCAGAAGATCCTCCAGCGACTCAAGCAGCCGCGGATCGTCGTCGACAACGGCCACCACGGGGCTTTTCTTGCTCACGATCCGCTCCCTCCCGTCCTGCGCGAATGGGTGATCGGTATTTCCAGTCGCTCTGCCAACCGCACGAGATCAGCGAACGACGCGGCTGCCATTTTCTGCATCACGTTTCTTCTGTGAATTTCGACTGTAACTTCGCTGATCCCCAGCTCGGCGGCAGCCTGCTTGTTGAGCAGGCCGCTCACGACCAGAGGCAGCACCTCACGTTCACGTTGCGTCAGTTCGAGGTATCGCCGTCTGACCGCGTTGAGGTCGGCGCGATCCGCTCTCGACTTCCGGTCCTGCTCCAGTGCGGTCTGAATAGCGGCCATGAGGTGCGCATCGCTGAAAGGCTTGGTCAGGAAGTCCACGGCGCCGCGCTTGATTGCCCTCACAGTTGACGGAATGTCGCCATGGCCCGTTATGAAAACGATCGGCGGATGGTCTCCTTCGGCAATCTGCCGCTGGAGATCGAGCCCGTTGATATCCGGCAGTTCGACATCAAGGATCAGGCAGGCGGGCACGTCCGGCTTCTCGAAGCCGATGTAGTCGCCCGCCGATTCAAACACTTTGGCGCGTATGCCGTGCGAGGAAAGCAACTCGCTCAGCGCCTCGCAAATTCGGTGATCGTCGTCGACGATGAAGACGATATGATCTTCTGTCATTTCGCGGCCTTCGCTTCTGCAGGCAGGGTGAAGATAAACGTCGCGCCATGCGGTTCGTTCCTCTCCGCCCACAGCCGTCCATCATGTGCTTCGACGATTGAACGGCATACGGCCAGCCCCATGCCCATGCCATGCTCCTTGGTTGTGAAGAACGGCTCGAATATCTTCTCGGGAAACGCGATGCCCGGGCCACGATCACTGATCTCGGTCTGGATCGTATCTCCCATCAGCCGCACGCGCAGGCCAAGCACCCCGGCCCCCTTCGTGACATCCATCGCCTCGATGCCATTGCGCATCAGGTTGACGAGCACCTGCAGGATCTGAACCCTGTCGATCGAGACGAGGGGGAGATCGCTCTCGATGTCCGTATCGATGCGAACGCGGAGCCGCACCACTTCGTCGGCCATGAGACCCAGTCCCTCGGCCACGACACTGCCCAGTTCCGTGGGGCTTCTCGTCGCTGTCGAGCGCTTGAACAGCGCCCGGATGCGGCTCACGACATCGGCGGCCGAGTTTGCGTCGCGGATGATGCGCTCAGCCGTGACTTTCGCACGCGCGAGGTTCGGAGGACTATCCATCAGCCAGCGATGACATGCATGCGAATTGGCGACGATCGCGGCCAAGGGCTGGTTCACTTCGTGCGCAATCGAAGCCGAAAGTTCCGCAAGGCTTGCCGCCTGGCTCGCACGCGACAGGCGCTCCTGCGCCAGACGCAGTTTTTCCTGCGTCTGGACCTCCCCGTCGATGTCGAGACAGATGACGTTCCACTGCACCGTCTCCCCCTTCGGGTCGTACATGGGGGCGGCGCGCGTTTCCACCCAGCGATATTCACCGTCGAAACGCCGCAAACGATGTCTGCGCGCATAGGGTTCGCCGGTCGCCAGCGAATGGGCATAGTTCGTCTTGACGCCCTCGAGATCGTCGGGATGAACACCGGCGTCGAGCGTGCCGGCCAACCGGGACTTTCCGGTTCCGTCCAATGCCTCGAGGTCGTATCCCAAAAATTCCCGGAGTTGCTGGTTGCGATAAATGGGCTCTCCATCGGGTGCTGCGCAATCGACCATCACCGGCAGCGTCTCGACGACTTGCCACAGGAAGCGCTCCCTCTCGCTGAGCGCAGCTTCCGCCTGTCTTCGCGCGGTCAGGTCGAGAATGTAGGCTACCCCCTGCGTGGACTGCCCCTCGAAGCAGGCAGCTCCGATCAGCACAGGCACCCGGCTGCCGTCCTTCCTGAAGAACTCCTTCTCGCGCGCCTGCATCTTGCCCGTCGCCATCAGTTCCTCAGCCTCGTAGCGGGCGTGCTTTTCCTGCCATTCCGGCGGGGACATATCAAACCAGCGAAGTCCTGCCCGCAGATCCTCCCGCTCGTACTGGACCATTCTGAGAAACGCATCGTTGGCCTCGAGAATCCGCCCGTCCAGATCCCAGAATACGATCCCGATAATATCGGAATCGATCAATCGTCGGATCTTGCCTTCCCGCTCCTCGAGCTCGCGGTAAAGGCGCACCTGCTCATCGATGTCGATCGACACCGAGTACCACTGCGCGATCGTTCCATCCTGATTGCGCAGCGGCTCGGCGCGCGTCTCAATCCACCGGTACACCCCGTCTATGCCGCGCATGCGATACTTCAAGGAGTAGGCCTGGCCTGTGGCGACGGCGCTGCGGATCGCCGCCTCGACGTCCCCGGCCTCATCCGGGTGGACATAATCCTTCACGGCCGGTTCGAGGCGATCCCCATCGATGGCGTTTATCTCCTCCAGGCTGGCGCCGATGTAGTCGGTCAGTCTCTTGTTGAAGAAGAAAGGTCTTCCTTCAGGCGTCAGACGCCTGATGTAGGCGGGAAGCAGGTCTACAAGCTGCGAGAGCTCCCGTTCGCGTTCGCTCAATGCGAACAACGCCGCCTGGTGTTGTCGGGATATAGCAGCGACAATGACGGCCGAGATCGCGGAGACTGCCAGAAAGAGATGGAGCATGATCTGCTTGAGCGTCTGGGATCCCGGCTCGCCGGCAAACTGGCTGTCGCCGGATATCGTGAACACAGCGGCAATGATGGCGATCAGAGCGAGGCTGACCGCTGCGCCCCTGAATTCGAACCGGACTGCTGCCCACAGGAGCGGTGGCATGATCAGGTAGGCAAAGGGCAGATAAGCGCTGAGGGACAGCACCGCGGCACCCAACAAAATCAGCCCTATGGCGGCGGCCTCCAGCCAACGGGGTTCCGAAAGAGCGGTTCCGCTTCGCCAATCCTGGAACAGGGCGAGCGCAAGCGGCGCAGCGATCAAGACCCCGGAGGCGTTTCCGAGCCAAAACAGGGGCCAAGCCGCTGAAAAGGATTGCATGTCGAACCACGCAAGCGTCGCGCTGGCAACCGTTGCACCGACAATCGGCGCGATCCCGGCGCCCAACACCATCAGTGCGAGCACTTCGGGCAAGGAGTCCAGCCGGACCGGCCGGCCGAAACGGGTGACGAGCCATGCGCCGACCACTGCCTCGAGAGCATTGCCGGCAAAGATCAACAGGGCGACAGGGAGCGGATTGTGGAACCACAAGACGTTGCCGACCAGTTCCGCGAGGAGACCGGCCACGACCCATTGTGGCCAACTGCGCCTGGAGGCCAGGGCAAGCGTCGCTATGAAAAGCCCGCTTGGAAGCCAGATCGAGATCCCCGTTTCAGGTATGATTGCCAGCGCCTGGGCGAAACCGCAGCCCAGGACGTAAGCGGCAAAAAAGATCGCCAGGTGGAGGAGTTCGGGGCGATCCGACCAAACGCGCATGGTTTTCTCCTACCGGGACGTCGACAGCCTGTGATTGTTGGCGCCTAGTCCTGCATCATCACCATCGATCTCCGGGCTGGTGACCATTGCCATACCTTAGCAACGGCATTTCATCGCCGCATCCTATGGAAATCCATGAGACGCGGCCTCGTGAAGGTTGCTCAATCGCCGACAAGGCGCTCGCGCGCGAGCGCGCCGGAAACGAGAGGAACACCCAAACGCATGGTCAACCGCACGCGACCAGGTTGAGATGATCCGTGACGACGGCCCCTTCGCCATTTCATGTTCGGATTTGACCGCACTGTGAACCGCCTTTCGCAGCGCCCCTGTAGGCGCGTTTGGCAAGACCGATCTTGATCGCCACCAGGATGGGCGCGGCAACAAGGAAAAGAAGGGCAACGGCGGCGAAGGCCGTGTCGAAGGCAATGACCGTCGACTGGCCGGTCACGGTTCGGCCGAGAAGACTTGTCGCCGCCCGGCTGGCGGCGGCAGCGTCCAGGCCCTTCGCCATGAACATGGCCGTCGTGGCTGCCAGCCGCTCGACGACGGCCGGCGTTCCTGCCGTGATGCCCGCTCCAAGGACTGCGGTGTTTGACACCATCGCGTGGTCGATCAGTGTCTGGAGCCCTGCGACCCCCATGAGCCCGCCAAGCTGGCGGCCGCTGTTGAAGAGACCGATCCCGGCGGCGAGGTTCCGCTCGTCGAGCCTGCCGAAGGCGATCAGGGTAATCGAAAGAAACAGGAAGCCGAGGCCTGCCCCGCGCAACAGGGTCGCCGTCATCATGTCCTGCGGGCCGCTCTCGCCGCTCGAGCCCGACAGCATCCACATCGCTGCCATGATCATCAGGATGCCGAAAGGCACGGTGGCGAAGGGCTGGAAGCCGCAGACCCGTACCAGAAATGCAGTCATGAGCAGCGCCGTGACGAACAGCGCGCTGCTCGGCAGCAGGAGCTGGCCGGCTTCGGTCGGTGTCAGGGCGAGCACGGAAACGGCGAAGGATGGGATCAGGAAGGCGCTGCCGAAGAGCGCGGCGCCGGCCACGAAACTCACGATGAAGGCGAAGGAAAAATCCGCCGATGCGAACAGGGTGACATCGATGAGGCCCCCGCCGCCTGCCAGCACCTGGCGACCGAAAAACGCCAGCAAAGAGGCAGCGGCGGTCACCGCCAGCCACAGGACGTGCGGCTCCTCGAACCAGTCCCATCGGCTGCCTTGGCTGAAGACATAGGTGAGGCAGAAAAGAGTGACGGCGAGCAGAGCGAAGCCGATCCAGTCGAAGGGACGGTGTGCGGTTCTTGCGGGTATCGGGCCGTCCGCGGCGATCAGGAGCCCCACCGCCGCCAGTGCGACGGGAACGACGCAGAAGAAGATCCATGTCCAGGAATGATTGTCGAGCAGCCAGCCCTCCAGCGCGGGCGCGATCGTCGCTGGCGCGACGACGGAACCGATGGCGAACAGGCATTGCAGGAACGGCTGGCGGGACGCCGGATAGGCGAGGAAGATCGCCGCCTGACCTGTCACGAGCAGGACGCCGCCGGAAAAGCCCTGCACGAGCCGAAGCGCAATCAGCAGGTCCAGGCGTGTCGTAACGGTGGCGATGGCACAGGCCGCACCCATAACGACCGTCGCGCCAAGTATCAGGCCGCGCGGGCTAAACCGTTGCATCAACCCGGCTGCCGCCATGAACCCGATCAACTTGAGCCCGGTATAGCCGATATCCAGCCAGGCGAACTCATCGGGCGTCGCATAGGTGTCGCCGATCATGTCGGCGCGCCCGAGCGCGAGGATTGTGCTGGCGATCGCCTCGGTCAGCGCCGCCAGGACGATGCCGCCGACAAGGAGCGGTCCTGCCGTCGAACGATCGCGGTGCGGCACACCGGCAAGCGCGACGGTCATGGCCTGCTTCCGAGATCGACTTCGACTCGGGCAGAAAGCCCGGGCACGAGGCGGCCGGGCAGCGGATTGCCGGTAAAGTGAATCTTGACGGGAACGCGCTGAACAACACGAACGAAGTTGCCGGTCGCATTGTCGGCAGGAAGCAGGCTGAAGGCGGCTCCGCTGCCGGGCGCAAAACTGTCGACCACGCCATCCAGCACCTCGTCCGGATACCCGTCGACGGTGACGCGGACGCGCTGGCCCTGCCGGATGTGTTGAAGCTGGGTTTCCTTGAAGTTCGCCACCAGCCAGACGTCATGGACGGGAACGATGTCGAGCAGCGAAACACCGGGCGCAACGAACCGGCCGACGCGAACCTGCCGGTTGCCGACGACGCCCCCGACCGGCGCACGAACAACGGTGCTTTCGAGGTCGATTTCGGCGAGATCGCGGGCGGCTTCGGCTTGTGCCACGGCGGCGGCCGCCGCCTCACGCTGGGCGGCGAGCACGGCTGTGCGCTGCTGTTGCGCCTCAACGGTTGCGGAAGCCGCAGAAAGGCTCGCCTCGGCGCGCGCCCGCACGGAATCGCTCTCGTCGACATTGGCCTGGCTCACGGTATTGCTGCGGATGAGGCGGCGTTGCCGCTCGGACGCCTTGTTCGCAAGGTCCAGTTCAGCGATCGCCGCCAGACGCTGAGCCTCGGCTTGCCGGATGAGGCTGCCCTGCAGCAGCACCTCCGCATCGACATTGGCAAGACGGGCATCAGCCGCCTCGACATTGGCCACCGCCTGGGCGAGCCGCGCACGATAATCCCGATCGTCGATCCGCAGCAGCACGTCGCCCGCCTCAACCGCCTGGTTGTCGCGAACCTCAACGTGCGTCACATAGCCGGAAATCTTCGGCGCAAGTCCGGTGACATCGCCGCGCACATAGGCATTGTCGGTCGACACCGCATCGCCCGACCGGGCCCAGACCCATCCGCCGGTTGCGGTGACCACCGCGGCGAGGCACAAAAGCAGGCCGGCGATCTTCTTCGCCCTCTTCGGCTTCGCAGCCGGGGTGGCGGCGACAACAATCTTGTCCTGCAGGGGGTCTATCGTCTCAGCTCCCCTGGCTTGCCGGCCAAGCGGCGCTGTTCCGCCATCAGCGGAAGGAATGTTCGGCTTGGATTTCCGGTCGGTTGCCATGTGGCCTCGAATATTGTCTCGCGGTTAAGGCGCAAGATCGACATGTCCACTTGACCCGGCTTGTTGCCGCTGTCACGGCCATCACCCGATTGCTTGCGATC
Organism: Ensifer adhaerens; assembly: GCF_002007205.1. GTDB lineage: Bacteria > Pseudomonadota > Alphaproteobacteria > Rhizobiales > Rhizobiaceae > Ensifer > Ensifer adhaerens_D. The sequence continues at coordinate 590,365 of NZ_LAZS01000012.1, read as the reverse complement.
TGCGCCCGACTCTAGGCTCGGCCTCGCCGATCCGCCATTACACCGTCGCATAGGGTTTCCACGCCCAGTGAATGAGGTCGGCCATTGAGGGAAGACATCGGCGTTTCGGCCTGGCGGGGAAACATGGAGGGCTCCCGCTTCGATGCAACGGGGTGCCGGGCTGCCGCGCATTCGCCGGCGGATCCTGCTCCTTTACGGATACGTCGCCTCCGGAGATCTCGCGCGCGCACCTATGCCCGCGACCAGTCTGGCCTAGCCATCGGGGAGTGCCCGGCCGACGCCTCCGTTCAATGGCGGTGGAGGCCGCGGCGACGCACTCTTCTTTGTGAACGCTGGCTGTCAACCATGGAGGCGGGAGCCGATCCACGGGAGGCGCAGCGGAACCGACAGACATCACGATCAAAGGAGCGGCAGGCATGGGACAGGAACAGACGATGACAAGCTTTGCCAACACCTCGCGCGCCGGGCAGCCGAGGCCAGACGAACTGGTGCCTTCGCGCTACGCAGTGCGGGTCGGCGAGATCGACGTCCTGGTGATCAGTGACGGGGTACTGACCCCGCCGGCCGAGTCGATGGCCACGAATGCCGATCCGGCCGTCCGGACGGCGTGGCTGGACGACATGTTCCTGGCGCACGATGCGTTCGATTGGGCGCTGAATGCAGTCGTGGTGCAAAGTGGCAGCCAAACCATCCTGATCGATAGCGGCATAGGCGGTGAAGTCCCGGATTTCCCGCGGGCCGGGCAATTCGGCCATCGACTGGCCGCCGCCGGCGTGGACCTCGGATCCGTGACCGACGTGGTGCTGACCCACATGCACTTCGACCACGTTGGCGGGCTGCTTGTCGACGGGGTGAAGGAACGGCTGCGTCCAGACCTGCGGATCCATGTGTCCGCCGCAGAGGCCAAGTTCTGGGAGGCGCCCGACTTCTCCCGCACCGGCATGCCGCCGGCACTCGCGGAAGTGGCTCGTAACGCCTCCACGCGTTTCCTGAAGGAGTACCGCAGCCAGCTGCACACCTTCGAAACGGAACAGGAGGTCGCGCCAGGTGTGGTTGTCGCACGCACGGGCGGCCACACCCCCGGACACAGCGTCGTCCGGATCACGTCAGGCGGCGAACGTCTGATGTTCGGCGGCGACGCGATTTTCCCGGTGTCGTTCGACCACCCCGAGTGGCACAACGGCTTCGAGCACGATCCCGAGGAGGCAACCCGCGTTCGGCTCCGCCTGATGCGGGAACTGGCAGATACCGGAGCGTGGCTGGTATCGACGCACATGCCGTTCCCTTCCGTCGGCCGTGTGGCGGTCGCCGGCGACCTCTTTCGCTGGGTGCCGGCCTGGTGGGACTACTGAACGCATTACGGTTCACGTCTTCGAAAGCCCCCGGCCCGGCCGGACCGGGGGGCAACAAGACTATGGCGTCCCCTGCAATGGCACTGCAGCGAAAGCCGCGCGAGGTCTCCAGCTTTGATGCGGTCGACTCGCCGAACAATGCGGTGATAAGATCACGGTGTGCCATCGGTCTTGCAGAACTGCGATCTGGGCAACGCCCTGGGGCAAGAAACAAGCTGCTTGTGCGCAAAAGGAACCGCAGAACCCATCAAACCGACAATGCTGGCAGGTCTCAATTCATGGATGCCTGACGCGACAGGGTGGTCGACAAGGAGCGTCAGGCTATGGGCGAAGCCCCGCACGATCCTGCAACGTCGCGCAATGGCGCGTCTCTCGCGATCGGTGCGATTGCGGCTCAGGTCATCGGCGGGCTCGTTCTGCAACTGTCGCCATTCATGATAGGCGGCATCATGGACGGGCTGTCGCTTTCCGAGCGCGACGCCGGCTTTGTCGTTTCCTTCGAGTTCCTCATGCTCGCTGTCACGGCGATCATGGTCGCGCCCATCCTGCCCCGGCTTGGCTATAGGCGGACCGGCTTCCTTGCCGTGGGGCTGGCACTTTTTGCCCAAGGCGCATCGATCTTCAGTACATCGTGGACATCGCTCGTTTTTCTGCGCTGCCTGGCCGGCGTCGGCGAAGGCGTACTTTACGCAGTGTCACTTTCCATCGTCGCTGCCCATTTCCGCAATCCGGACAGGCTTTACGGCTACTTCCAGATCGTCTGGGCATTGGGCAGTGTTGCGCTGTTCCCGATCGCCGGCGAACTCACCGTCGCCTTCGGGCATCGCGGCATCCTCTCGCTGGCTGCAGGTCTGACGCTCGCACTTGCCCCCCTGCTGATGTTGCTTCCGCGTGTCCGCACCGAGGGCTGCGATAGAGCTGCAGCGGCAATGGCTGACGCCCCTCCGCTGCTCGGCGTCATGACCTTCGCGGCAATTGTCCTCTACCTCACCGCATCCGCCGCGATCTACGCGTTTAGCGCGCCGCTTGGCGAACGGGCGGGGCTCGACGCAAGTGCGGTCGGCTATGCCCTGACGATCATGACGCTGGTAGGCCTCATCGGCGCGGGCGCCGCCACGACGCTCAACATTCGCTGGGGACGGACAATCCCCATCACGGGCTTCTGCGTCGCCTTCATTCTCGTCTTGCTAACGCTATGCCTCTCCCGCCATCCGATCGCCTATGTCGCAGCCCTCGTCGGGTCGGGCGCCGTGTACTATTTCTCGATCCCATACCTGTTCGGCATTGCCGCGGCGCTCGACCGAAACGGACGTTGGGCGGCCGCGGCGGGATCGGCCTTTCTGATCGGCTTTGCCGCCGGTCCGATCGTCGGCGGCGCCGTGATCGATGTGGCAGGATACGGGGCGCTCGCCGCGGTGTGCATCTTGCTCACGGTCGCAGCCTGGGGGCTTGCCATCTCTGTCATTCGCGGGCTTCAAGGAAGGCTACAAATCGCGCGCGCCGACGACGCCCTGGCGTGAACCGGCCGATTCGGCCCCCTGCACTGCCGAGAGCCGCACTTCCGCTCGGGAACCGTCAGGGCCGTCGGCATCATGCGCTTGCGCTGCTTCGGCAATAGCCAATGGAAGCGTGAAGGCCACGGCCGCCCCCCGTGTCTCGTTGTTGGCAGTCCAGAGGCGTCCGCCATGTGACTCGACAATCGAACGGCAGATCGCAAGTCCCATGCCCATCCCATTCCGCTTGGTCGTGAAGAACGGCTCGAACGCGCGCTCGGTATCAGCAAAACCCATTCCGGCATCGCGAACCTCGATGCGGATGGCGCCGGGACCGTCGCGGAACGAGCGAATCTGAAGCTCCTTCGGGGCGTGCGTAACGGTGTCCATTGCCTCGATCCCGTTCCGTATCAGGTTCACGAGCACCTGCTGCACCTGGATTCTGTCGAGGACGACGGGCGGCAGGTCAGGCTCGAGCTTCACCTTAATGCGCGTGCCTTTCGCCGCGGTCTCGTCGGCCATCAAGCGGCAGACTTCATTGATCAGCCGGTTGATATCATCAGGCAACCTCACGTGCTCCGTCTGACTGAAGAGAGCCCGGATGTGCCTTACGACGTCGGAGGCTGAATTGGCGTCGCGGGTAATGCGCTCGGTCGTGATCTTTGCGCGCTCGACGTTTGGAGGTTCGGCCGAAAGCCAGCGGTGGCAGGCCTGTGAGTTCGCAACGATAGCAGCCAGCGGCTGGTTCACTTCGTGCGCGATGGATGCGGAAAGCTCAGCCAGGCTCGCTGCCTGCGTTGCGCGCGCAAGCTTGTCGGACGCCCGGCGCAGCCCCTCTTCCGCATGGACCTGATCATCGATGTCGTGGCAAAGGCCGAACCATTGCACGATACGTCCATCCTCATCCCGCATTGGCACCGCACGACCGGACATCCAGCGATAGACGCCATCGTACCGACGCATTCGGTAGTTCATGGAAAATGGTTCGCCCGTGCGCAGGCAGCGTTCGAAGACATCCCACACCTCGTCCGCTTCATCCGGATGAAACATCGTGCTGAACACGTCATCCAGCCGTTGCTTGTCCTCCATATCCAAGCCAAAAAAATCCGCCATGTGTTTGTTGGCGAGCGTCGTCTCGCCTTCCGGGGTCACGCGCCAGAGATGGCTGGGGATCATGTCGACGAGTGTCGACAACTCGCGCTCCCGATCGCGCAGGGCCTGCTGCGCGCGCATCTCGTCATCGATGTCGATGGAAACGCCATACCATTCGGCAATCGTTCCATCTTCGTCATGCCGGGGCTCCACCCGGCACTCCGCCCAACGATAGTCATCTTCCCTCTCGCGCCAGCGAAATCGCAAAACCGATGGATCGCCGGTTTCGAAACTGTGCCGCAAAGCCTTCAGAAGTCCAGGAGCGTCGTCCGGGTAGGCAAGCTCCTGCACCAATCGCTCGATGCGTTTGGCCTGGGCAGGTTCGAAATTCGGTATGGCCCGGAACTGGTCCTGGTATCGCTTGTTGAAATACAACGATTCACCCGTGGCCGTTGCGCTCCAGATCCGGACCGGAAGCGTGTCGATCATCTGATGAAGCTGTCGTTCACGCTGGCCCAAGGCGAGCAACGCCTGCTGATGCTGCCTCGAGATGGCGGCCACGATGAGCACGGAGAATGCCGAGATGACCAGAAACAGTTGCAGCATCACCTGCTCTTGCCGCTGTGTCTCCAGATCGCCGACGAATTGGCTGGCGCCGGATAGGGTGAATACCACCGTGATCAGAGCGAGGAGGGCCAAGGCTACGGCGGCGCCTCTGAACTCAAAGCGCACCGCAGCCCAGAGCAGCGGCGGCATGACGACGTAGGCGGAAGCCAGGTGACCGCTCAGCGAAAGGGCGGAGACGCCAAGAAAGATCAGCCCCAGGACGCATGCCTCGATCCAGCGCGCGTCGGGAAGACGAGGCCCGACGCGCCAGTTCTGGAACACGACCAGCGCAAGCGGCATGACGATCAGAACCCCGGTGGCATCCCCAAGCCAAAATAGTGGCCAAGCCGCGGTGAAGGATTGCACGCCGAACCATGCAAGTGTCGCGCTTCCAACCGTCGCGCTTGCGACCGGCGCAACGCCGGCGCCAAGTATGACGAGCCCCAGCACGTCCTGCAAGGATTCCAGTCGGACCGTCTGCCCGCAGATCCGGGTTATGAGCCATGCGCCGACCATGGCTTCAAGCGCGTTGCCGGCATTGATCAGGATGGCGACGGGCAACGGATTGTGGAACCATACGACGTTGGCGAACAGCTCCGACAGGAGGCCACCCAGCACCCACCATGGCCAGCTACGCCTGGGGGCGAAGACAAGCGTGGCCATGAAAAGCCCGCTCGGAGGCCAAATCGAAATACCTGTTCCAGGTACGATTGCGAGCGCCTGCGCGAAGCCACATCCCAAAACGTAGGCGGCAAAGAACGCCGCGAAGTGCCAGAACTGGGGGTGATGCGACAAGACGCGCGTCATTGGCTTCTCCTGTCGAGCAACGACAGTCTCAGGCTGGCAGCGCTTGGTATGGCATCTACCATCGTTGTCTCGGCTCGCCGTCGGGGTGCACTTTGGCGCAGCTTAGCACAAATTGGCGCGGCTCGACCCGCGCCGGCACCATTGCTGCGCACGACCCGCCGAAATTAGACCGGGTGCAGTTGTCCGGGGTTCCCGCCTTGGCGCTGAGCGCGGCTCTTGAAGCATGCTTCGCTCGAAGAACGCCAGCTGGTTGGTGAAGGCGCGCGTCGATGGGTCAATTGGGGGACAAGGACCGCGAGGCCTGCCGGACATCCGATAGCCGCCAGAAAGGGCGTTTGACTTCGACGAGCTGGCGACGGAGATCGCCAGCTTTCGCTCTGTCGCGGATGAGTGCGACCAGGTCAACCTTGACAGCCGGGTCGGAGAAGTAGCTGTGGCCGATGAAGCTGCCACCCCCTGGGACCTCGATGAAATCGACCAGTCTACCCATGTGAGATCCTCCCCACCTGGACGCCGCTTCGCGTCTGACCTTGGGAAGCCGGTCGACGTCGAGCTGGCCCAGCCGCAAGACGCTGCCGGAAAGCAGCGTCGATGCGCTCAAAGCTTTGTCTCCGGGGGATGAATAAATCGTGAGATGCATGGCGCCTTGAGGCGGCAACCCGCTTGGACTTGATTTGCCGCCGAAGGCAAGGTCCGGGTCGGATACCCATGCGAACAACTTGGAGGAAGCAACATCAAGATCAATATCAGGAGCGAAAAACACCGCGTTCGCGATCTTGTAGCGTTGCCAAAGCGAAGACCGGACGACATAAGCTTCGATGGCGAGTTGCTGAACCACGCTCGCGAGCACATCCGTTCCGCGGCTGTGGGCCAAGAGGTGAAGCCGCTCGACCCCCCTGGTTTCAGCGATGATGCGAATGGCCTTCTTGAAGTCGGCAACGGCAAACTCGCTCGACTCACGGTCAATGTTGTAGCCAAAGAACGAGCCGCCTGTGCCTCCGGCAGGCCATGTCATGACAATGCAGGCAAACTGGTTCTGCAGCGCCCTGCAAATCTCGGCTGTGGCGCGCGCGGCATCGTCAAAGCCATTGTTGTAGCCGTGAATGAACACCACGACTTCCTTGCGACTGGCCGTCGCGAGACGACGAGCGACTTCGGCCTGAAGCGAGGCGGCCGCCTGCGCGTGAGCCGCGACGGCCGCCGGCGTGCGGCGTAGCCCGGTCTCCGTCACAACGACGCCGTAGGGTGTCGCCGGGAACCGCCCGACCTCTGATACCGTACCGACACGAAGTTCATTTTTACCAGCGGAAGGGTTGTCTGTCGGCGTGATCGATACATTTCCGAAGCCCAGGAACATGGATCTTTCGGCACCGTAGGACAACGCGCCGTCCGAAGCGGTTACGGGCGCCCGGTCGGTAACGTAGAGCAGGTCGAAGGCATCAGGACTCTGGTGGGACAGAACTGCCCGGGTGCCATTCAACGGCGCCGGCACAAGCGCGGAATCCGCGGCAACCTCGCGCTGGGCGACGCAACCAGCGAGGAAGACGAGGAGGAAGAACCCCGCGATTGCCCGATAAAGATAGCTTATCCGACCTGTCCCATATAGCGCGTGACTTTGCGACCACGGGCACTTTAGCAGGCAATCGCTGACTTGCCATTCGGTTTTCCCCCTTCGGCAAAGTGAGGATGCGCTCACGTTGCGGCCTGAGGGCAGCCAATGGATGGCCTTGGCGCCGCTCTGCCCACGTGACAATTTGGTTCCGCAAGATGGGACGGACGGTGGTCAAGATTGCAAGACCGGGTGCAGCCGTTACAGGACGCCGCACGGGCATTCGCAAGCGTCTCGTCGACAAGGCGGCGGATGGCTTGTGCGCAGCGACCGCACCTGGCGCGGCAACCGAGGCAGCCATAGACCTGGCTGACCGAGCTCGGCCGCCCCGCCTCGATGGCGGAGCGAACATCCCGATCGCTCAATACATTGCACGAACAGACGATCATGGCGCTTCCTTGTCGACGGCGATCTTATCCGGGCTCACTGCGCTGATGACGAACCGTCAGTACTCCCAAGGGCCCGGCACCCAGACAAAGCGGTCGCCTTCGATGGCCACGTGGCAGACGGACGGAAACGACAGGTGCGTGGCCAGCAGCGACTCGCGGTTTGCCGCCAGTTCCCGCAGAAGGCGGACGCGGACGCGGGCGGCCTCCTCCGGGTCGTGTTCGAAGCCGTTGTACCAATCAGGATGGTCGAACCCGACCTGGAACACGGCATCACCGGCGAACATCAGGCGGTCGCCGCCGGAGGCCAGGCGGACAACGCTGTGCCCGGGGGTATGGCCGCCGGTGCGTTGGACGCGCACACCCGGCGCCACCTCGTATTCGTCCTCGAATGGCCGCAGCTGGCTGCGATATTGCTTCAGGAACCGCTTTGCCGACTCCCGAAGCGCGTCAGGGAAGCCCGGCGGCATGGAAACGTGGGAGAAGTCCGGCTCCTCCCAGAACTTGATCTCGGCGGCCGCCACATGGATCCGCAGATCCGGACGCAGCACTTCCTTCACCCCATCAATGAGTAGCCCGCCAATGTGGTCCATGTGCAGATGGGTCAGCACCACATCGGTCACGGATGAGAGATCAATCTCAGCGTCAGCCAACCGCTGGACCAACCGCCCGGCTCGCTTCAAGTCCGGGAACTCCGCCCCGATCCCAGCGTCGACCAGTATGGTTTGCCCGCCGCTACGTACCACCACCACGTTCAGCGCCCACTCGAGCACGTCCGCTGGCAGGAACCGGTTCTCCAGCCACGCGGCCCGGGCAGCCGGGTCGGCGTTGTGACCGAGCATCGCTCCGGGCAGCGAAAGCACCCCGTCGCTGACGACTGTCACTTCGATCGTGCCTACATTCAGCACATAGCGCGACGGAACCAACTCGTGCTCCGGCCGACCGTGCGTGTACCTCGCGTCCACCGCATCGGCGCAGTGCTTAACCGAGGGGTGTTCAATCTTGTTCAGGGACATGTCGATCTCCTGCTTGATTTGCCGCGGCTGTCTCGACCGTTTGTGCCGCCGGCCCATGGACCGGCCGGTGCCTCCATGAACGGTTGCCCGGCGGCTGCTGAAGAGATTGCGCCGAATCGACCCACTCGGCCATTAAACGGAAGCGTCGGTCAGCCGATGCGAAGGTCTAGGACGCCCCTGTTGCGGGCGTGGGTAAGCCCCTTCAAACGTCGTAGGAAGCCGCCGAGCGACGAATGCGATACTGTTGCTTGTTTGCAGGCGTTCGGCGACTTCCGGTAATCGGGATCGGCGCGGCATGGAATAAAGCCGTGGGTCACCCGTTACTCCCGCGGACCGGGACAGTCGGTCCAATCTGGGAAAAGGAGTAACACCATGACAAGACACTGGACTCTCAAGTCGGCCTTCGTCGCAGGCATGGCCGCACTCGTCAGCACCGCGGCACACGCCAGGGAACATCCGGTTGCAGCACCCGACGTCAATCGGTCATCGCAGGCGACGACGGGCGCTGGTGACGGCGTCATCATTGTCGCCGGCAACAGCTCATCCAATTCGAGTTCGAACTCGTCGAGCAACTCGAGCTCGAACTCGTCATCGAACAGTTCCTCCAACTCGAGTTCGAATTCGTCGAGCAATTCGAGCTCGAACTCCTCGTCGAACAGTTCCTCCAACTCGAGCTCGAACGGTTCCGACCGGTCGTATTATCGGGGCGTCGGTTGGCGGGCACGCCGCTGACGTCACGCAACAGCTGACATCGCGCAACAAGGGCGAGGGCCGGATCATCCGGCCCCCGCCCTCATTTTTCTCGACCTCAAATGGGTCAGCGAGCGGCGCGTGCCCATTTGCGGTACCAGCCCTGCCCGGCAATGGTGTTTCTGTAGACCGTCTCCCGCTCCGCCGCTTCCTTGCCGGTCTCCGGCCGGATCTCCGCCGGAATTGCTGCATCGTCGCGCCGAAATGGAATGACCTGAACGAGCGGCGTTCCCTTCTCAATGACATAGATGCCGTCTGACTGTGTCGCAAAAAATGGAAAATGGATGTGGGCCGAGTAAGTGTCGGTGTCGACGACGCCCGCGACGCATTCGAAGGGCTGTGCCGGCCGATTGAGCGGCGGGACGAACAGGCAGCTCCAGCCTGGTGGGGTACGCAGCGACCAGTAATTGTGGAACTTGCACGGCGGGCTCGGTTCCTTCGGGTTGCCGGCGACCTGATGAGCGCCGTGGTTGCTGACCATCACGCGATCGAACTCCCAGCCGGCAGTGACGGTCCGGCCGTCGTCCTTGATCTCCAGGCGAACGGTGGCAGCGAGCGGCAGGATCCAGCCGGTCGTCATGGCGTCGAGAAAAGGCATGCAACGCTTCACGGTCAGCCCGTTGTTGGCGACCGTGAGGTGCTGCCTGTCGACGGGCGGCAGCTTGCGAAACCAATCCGGCAGAACGGACTTCGCCGGTTGCGGCGCGGCGATCACGCCGTAGTCCTGAGGTTCGCAAACGAAAGAGATGGTGCGCGCCGGCCGGCGGATCAGGGACAGCATCGAGAAAACCTCCAGGTTGATACTCCTGGAAGAACGCGACTGGCGACCGTTTATTCCTTTCTTGCCAACGGTATTGGGCATTTCGCGCTGAGAAGATCTCCCGTCCCGGCAATCCGCCACCGGTCGGCGTCTGCTGTTATTCCTCCCGGAAGGCTCGGCTGATCTGATCGGAGAGAGGCTTCAGCAGGTAGGAAAGCGCTGTTCGATCACCGGTCTGGATGAGTGCTTCGGCCGGCATGCCTGGGACGAGCGTCAGGTTGTCCAGCCTGTTCAGTTCTTCTCGCGAGACAGCGAGGCGGACAACATAGTGGGACAGGCCCGACCTTGGATCCGTCGTCAGATCGGCGGGAATGCGGCTGACGATACCACTCAGTTCCGGTGTCGTCCGCAGATTGAAGGCCGATAGGCGCAGCAGTGCTCTTTGGCCGAGGCGAATCTGGTCGATATCCTTTGGCAGCACCTGCACTTCGAGCGCCAGGTCTTCGCCCTCCGGCACGATCAGCATGACCGGATCCACCGGGTTGATGACGCCGCCGACCGTATGCACCGACAGTTGGTGAACCATACCCGTTTGCGGCGCCACGATGTCGACGCGTTTCAGTTGGTCTTCTGCGGCGATCCTGCGCTCGACGGCCTCCCCGAGTTGCGCCTGCACCTCCCTCAGTTCGCGACCGACTTCGGTCTTGAGGTCCTGATCAATCTGCAGGATCTGCAATCTCGTTTCGGAGATCCGACCGGCGGCCTGTGCCTGAAACGCGATCTTCTCGCCACGCTCGCCGCCAAAGGTGGCGACCTGTGTCTTGAGCGCGTTCAGGCGCTGGTCCGAAACGATGCGCTGTTCCCTAAGGCCAGTCAGTACGGCGATCTCCTTCTCGAGAACCTCGCCGCCCCGCTGGTATGCAATCTCCTGCGCCTTCAGTCCCTCGATTTCATACTGGAACTGGACGATCCGCTCGCCAAGCTGAGCCTTGCGCCCCTCCCTGGACTCCCTTCGAAACTCGAACAGGCGCGTTTCACTGCGGATCGCCGAGGCGACGTCGGCGTTGTCACGACGATCAAGGAGCCAGCCCGGAAACATGATTGTCGCCAGATCGTCACGCTCGGCTTCGAGACGCGCCAGCCTTGCCGCCAGTTCGTCGAGACGCTTGGTCACGATCGCAAGTGCTGCCCGCGATTGCGTGGCATCGAGCCGCATCACGACATCGCCCGCCCTCACCTCCTGCCCCTCGCGCACAAGGATTTCGCCAACGACACCACCCGTCGGGTGCTGCACCTTCTTGACGTAGCTGTCGACGACGAAGTGGCCGGGCACGACCACGGCACCCGCCAGTTTCGACACCGCCGCCCAGGCGCCGGTTCCGCCGACGAGCACCAGTCCGGTCAGGAGACCGACGGCAAGATGGTTTCTGATCGAGCGGGACACGCCGCCGTCCTCGTCAATGTTTGACATCTGCATCCTCCGCACCTTGTTGCGCCTTTTCATCCACCTCCGCCCTGGCGGTGTTGGCCACCACTCGCAGCGGTGCCACGGCATGGCCGGTGACGGAGTAGCTGTTGTGGGAAGACGGCCGCTGAGCCGGCGCCTTCAAGATACGGGACAGGACATCGTCGCGCGGACCGAAGGCTTTCGCCTGGCCGCCGTCCATCATGAGCACCAGGTCGACAACGCCGATGGCGCTCGGCCGGTGGGCGACGACCACGGCAATGCCTCCGCGCTTGCGGACCGCGGCGATGGCGTTGACAACGGCAATCTCGCCGTCGTTGTCGAGATTGGCATTCGGCTCGTCCAACACCACCAGAAACGGATCGCGATAGAGCGCGCGGGAAAGACCAATCCTCTGCCGCTGCCCGGCTGACAACGCCGAGCCTGCCTCGCCGATCCTGGTTTCATACCCCTCGTCGAAGCGCAGGATCAGGTCGTGCGCGCCGGCGGCTTTTGCCGCCGCCACGACCGCCTCCGCGTCCGGGTTTTGTTCGAACCGTGCGATGTTCTGAGCGATCGTTCCGTCGAAGAGCTCGACACCTTGCGGAAGGTAGCCGATGTGCGGTCCCAGGTTTTCAGGCGCCCATTGATCGAGGCTGGCGCCGTCGATACGGACCTTGCCGACGGCCGGACCCCATGCCCCCACGAGTGCCCGTACGAGCGTCGACTTGCCCGAGCCCGAAGGCCCGATAACGCCGAGCGCGCTGCCGGCACTGACGGCGAAATTCACGCCCGTGACGGTCGGCTTCTTTTCACCGGGCGGAAGGATGGTCAGATTTTCCACCCTGAGATCGCTTTGCGGCCTTGGCAGCACCATCGTCGGCGGAGCGTTCGGAACCCTCTCCAACAACTCGTTCAGGCGGGACCAGCTTTGGCGCGCGAGCAGAAAGGGCTTCCAGCTCGCGATCGCCAGATCGACGGGCGCAAGCGCCCGACCCATCATGATCGAGCTCGCGATCATCACGCCGGCGGTAACTTCCTGCTGGATGACGAGCCAGGCACCGACCGCCAGCATCGCCGACTGAAGTACGAGGCGCATCGACCGCGACACCCCACCGAGGATGCCGGCAATGTCTCCTGCCCTGCGATTGGCTCGGAGATATGCGTTGTTGGTCTGCTGCCAATCGTCTGCAATGCGCCGGCCGAGCCCCATGGCCCGGATGACCTCGGCATTGCGGCGCGCGGCCTCCATCACGCCGTTGCGGGCCATGTTGTGGTGCACGGTGTCGCGGATCGGCTGCTGCGACAGCAGGTCGGTGACGACAGTCAGCGACACAAGCACGACGGCACCAATCAACGCGGTCATGCCGATCCAGAAGTGGAACAGAAAGCAGATGCCGAGATAGAGCGGCATCCACGGCAAGTCGAAGAAGGCCGTCGGTCCGTTGCCCGAGAGGAAGCTGCGCACATTGTCCAGGTCGCGCAGCGGCTGCAGGCCGTCTCCCGGCATCCGCGTCAGCAAGGGCATGCGAACGATGGCATCATGGACACGGCCTGAGAGCCGTCTGTCGAAGCGCTCGCCGATGCGCAGCAGGATGCGGCTGCGCAGCACCTCGAGCACGCATTGGATCGCAAACATTGCCGCCGCAAGAATGCCGAGCGCCACGAGCGTCGGCAGACTGCCGCTCGCGAGGACCCGGTCGTATACCTGCAGCATGAACAGCGGCGAGGTCAGCGCGAGCACGTTTACAACGCCGCTGATCAGGGCTATCCCGGTGATAGCCAATCTGGAGGCTGCGACAACCGTCGCAGCTTTATGCTGCGACGGCGTCGGTTTGGAATGACCGAACAAGTTTCGTATCCGTGGGTTCAAGCAACGAATTCGAAATTGCCGGCCACCAGATTGGTCTTGGTGACGCCTGCAAGGGTGATATCGCCGAACGAACCAAGGTTGATGACCGTGTCCAATCCGACCTGGCTGGCCGCGGCATAGACTTCAGCGAAGCTGTCGAAGGCCGTGCTCTGCAGCGCGAAGCGCAGAAGATCGCCGCTGGCACCAGCGGTAAAGCCGGTCACCGTGTCATGGCCGATCGTCGCGGAAAGCGCTCCATCGATATCCCGGTCGAAGACGAAGGTATCACGACCAGCCCCGCCGTTGAGCGTGTCGTTGCCGTCGAAGCTGTAGAGCGTGTCGGCGAGCGCCGTGCCGTTCTGGACCGTTCCAACGTTTCCGAAGTAGTCGTAAAACCCGGCAAACTGGCGCCCGCTCGAATGGGTGATGCCGGTGAGGCTGCCGCCGTGCGAGAGCGAGTAGATGGCCTCGTTGAAGCCCGAAGCCGCCGAAATGTCGCTGCCGGTCAGTCCCACCGTCAGCCCGGCCGAGCCCAAGCTGAAGCCGGTTGCGGTCGAGCCATTCAGGTCCGTGCCGAACTGGATGTTGTTGACCGTGCCGGAGAAGCCGCCGGGCGGTGCGTAGCTGAAGCTGCCGTTGAGCACGGCACCGGTATTGGAGGCATTGCCGGTCCCGGCAGCCCATTGGCTATGCGGTGGCGTTGAGGGGCTGAATTCGCCATTGCCGTTGTAGCCGAAATTGGCCGTCCAATTGCTGAAGTATGCAACGAGATCGCGATTGGCGAGTGTCAGGTTGATGGTCGCTACCATAGTCATCTCCTTACTAGAGGGCTTTGTCCGCCATTCAGGCGAACCTCGGATCCACGGCGGTATCGCCGCGGAAAAGGTCAGGCGGCCGGTCGCAAGCCGGGCGCGATTAGAATTTGATCGTCAGCGATGCCGTGTAGGTCCGGCCGGGCGCCGGATAGGCGTCGGTGCCCAGAGCCGGCACATATTTTTCATCGGTCAGGTTGCTGACGCCGAAGCGCAGCTTGGCGTTCTCGTGAAAGTCCCAGGAACCGTAGAGGTCGTAGATGGTGTAAGCGCCGTTGATGTAGTTGCCGACGAGTTGGCCGAATTCCGGCGTGGTCTCCGACACGTAGGTGACGCGACCACCAAGCACGAGTTTCCGGTCGAGCAGGCGAACGCCGGCATCCAGCGTTGCTTTTTCTTTCGGAGGCACGAACAGGACGGCAGGGCTCGGCTGCGCGGCGCCACCTTCGAAGCCTGCAGGCAAGGCGAGTTTATAGCTGTTGGCGAAGTCCGTATCGAGATAGGTGTAGGATCCGCCAATATAAGCGTCGCCGCGGTCGTAGCTCGCTTCGATCTCGACGCCGTTCATCGTCGTGGTGCCGTCGAGGTTGACGAAGGTCGTGTAGACCCGCTGCGCGGGTTCGAACCACATGCGCCCCATCGAGATGTAGTCCTCGATATCGCGGCGGAAGTAGACCGCCTTCATCCGAAAGGCATCGTCCGGATCGAAGACGGCATCCTGGAGGATGTTGACGCCCAGCTCCCAGGTTTCGCCACGCTCAGGCCCCAGGCCCGGATTTGGCATGTTTTCAAAAGGCACGAATGGGTGACCGCCGGAAATGAGCGATTCCGTTATGGCCGGCGGCCGATAGGTCCGCGAGTAGCTGACGAAGGGCTGCAGCCAATCAAACGGCTGCACGGCGATCTTCGCCGAAGGCAGCCAGGCGCCTCCTGACTGGTCGACGGTCACCGGAAAACGATCGTAGACCGTCTCCTGGCCGCCTGGAAACTCCCAGCGCTCGCAGCTTGGCGTGGCGAACTCCCGGCCCGGGCCGGGCTCGTGATAGATATTGCCGTCCTCGCCGACCCAGATGCCGTTCGGGTCAGGTGTCCCATCGCCGTCGATATCCTGCCAGGACTGGCAGTTTCTCGGCGGGCTGACGACGACGCGCTGGTTCTGGACGACGGTCGTGCCCGACAGGGTGTAGTGGTCGTAGCGCAGACCGCCGCTTAAGGTCAGCCAATCGTCATGCTGGAGTTCGGCATTCAGGAAGCCGCTCGCCATGGTGCGCTTGCCGCTCGGATTGGCGCCGGCAAATCCAAAGTGATTGTCGGAGCCGCCGGGAATGTCGAGATTCTTCGTGCGCGTGCGGCCGTCATCGCGAAAGGCCTCGACACCATAGTGCAGCGCCAGTTCTCCCAAGGCGACATCCACCCGGCTGGTGTTCTCGATGCTGCCGCCGAAGCTCGTCATGCCATAGGACACGGGCTCCTTGCCGCCGACATAACCGCGCTGCTCGTCATTCTTGGTGTCGTTGAACCAGAAGCGCAGCGTCGCATCGACGAGATCGGAATCGGGATCGTAGGCGAGCACCGACGTCACCGTGTTGTTGAGGTAGTGCTCGTCGTCGCGACGCGGCGAGCCGTTGAGATCGCCACCCTGCGCGCCGTCTGCCTCGTAGCGAAGCCAGGACAGTTGGAAATTGAGATCGTCAGTGACCTGCCATTCCGTCTTGAGGAGCGTGTTCAGCACCTCGTTGCGCGAGTAGAGCATGCGGTCATCGACGATCGTATTGCCTTCCGTCAGTTGCAAGTCGCCGTTGCTGCCGATCTTGTAGTCGCCGATGCGTTTGTGGCTGACGCCGCCGATGATCGAGAAGTCGTCGTTGAGGCGAACGCCGGCAAGGGCGGATCCGTCGAAGTTGAAAGCATTGGTGCCGGTGCCGGCCTTGACCTCTCCACCCCACGACTTGCCTTCCGGGATGACATCGCCGGCGACGATCGTGCGGAAATTCACAAGGCCGCCGAGGGAGCCGGCGCCGCCGACGCCCGGCACCGCTCCTTTCTCCACCTCCACCGAGCGGATGAACGACGTATCGACGAACACCTGCTGGTAGCTGCCGTGTCCTGCGCGCTGGAAATTCTGGCGTGCACCGTCGATGCTGGTCGTCACGCGGTTCATGTCCTGGAGGCCGCGAACGTTGACGGAAACTCCTGGCTTCTGTGCCTCGGACCGATTGGTCAGGACACCAGCCACCGTGTCGAGTGCATCGGCGGCGTTGCGGATCGCCGGATTGCTCTCGATCGCCTCGCGCGAGACGACGCTGACGCTCGACGGCTCCTCATAGACCCAGTCGGGCGTACCCTGAAAACCGGACCCTTGGTCCGCGTCCCGGTCGCTCTGGCCTCGCGCGACAATGGGGGCTAGCGACGTCGCTCCATTGGTGACTACATCCAAGTCCACGTTCGGCGAAGCGCCGATGATGGCGGCACGATTGCCGGTAAACCGATGTGAGATGCCGGTCCCCCGAAGCATTTGCTCCAGCGCCTGCTGCGGCGTGAACGCGCCTCGAACCGCGTTGACCCTGATATCGCCGGCGGCTGCGCCCGCCGCCTGCGTCACCTGGATTCCGGACTGACGGTTGAAGGCGGCAAGCGCCCGCGCCAGGGACTGGGATTGGATGTCAAAGCTGCGCAGGCCGGACTGACGAGCGGTTCTGAGCGTCTCCGTCTGCGGCGCTGTCTGCGCGTTCGACGCAGCGATTCCACACAGAAGAGCGACCGCCCCCGTGCCGAGTAAAGGTATGGCCCTGCGCGCCGCCTTTCGCTTCCATGTCTTCCTGCCGACTGCCGCCCGGTATGCCATAATGCTCTTGTCTCTCTGATCCCTGGCACCGCTTTCGCGTGCCTTCGATCGGATAGACAAACGGCCGGAACCGATTTTTCAGTACCGTCGACGACTTTCCGCTAAATGCTGATAATTACACTCATATTTTTTCAATAGCGGCTGATGATCCGTACGACATCGGAGACCTTGCGCACTTTGCCGCCATAGGGATCGACGAGCGCGCCGAGCGCTTCGTCCGGCGAGCTCAGATCGTAGATGCCGGTGACTCGCCGTTGGGCAAGGACCTTGTCCGGGATAGAGATCCACGCCGAATGGTAGCGCTGAATCTGCTCCGCAACGCTTGCAACCGTCTGGTCGATAACGAAAAGCCGGCCCTCGCGCCACGCGCCGATGTCGGCGAGATCCACCGAATTCTGGGTGATCCTGCCGGAGCGGCGATCATAGGAAAGGATTTCGCCGGGCGATAGCAGGCGCTTGTCGTCAGGCGTTATCGCCGCGACCGCGCCCTTCACGAGCGCCACTTCGCTGTCTTCGTCACCGATCCGAACATCGAAGCTCGTCCCCAGCACCTCGACGTCAAGACCGTCGGCCGAGACCACAAACGGCCTGTTCACATCACGCGTCACGTCGAAATAGGCCTCGCCCTTCAAAAGGGTGACGCCACGCTTGCGATCGGAAAACTGCAACGACAATGCGCTGTCTGGAGCAAGCAGCACCTTGCTGCCGTCGTTCAGGACCACTTCACGACTGATGCCGGTGCTCGTGCGATGGTCCGCCTTGAGAGCAATCATCACGCCGGGCGCGAAAAGGAATGCAAGACAGAGCGTGAGCGCTCCCCCGGCTACGCCGGCGATCCCCGCCCTCAGGCGTCGGCGCGGCGTCGCAACGCGTGCCGGCTGGACTGTCCGGCTCTTGGGATCTCGCGACAGAACAGTCATGGCTTGCCATGCGCGGCAGGTTCGTTCCCACTCGGCGCGATGCTGAGGCGAGGTCAGCACCCAGGCCTCGAAGCCGGCCCGCACCGCCTCGTCTTCGGGATTGTCCCGCACCCGCATCAGCCAATCGGTCGCTTCGTCGGAAAGCGTTGGGACATCATTGCGCGCCATAGCCGTCAACTCTTCAAGTTATCGCCGCTTGCGGAAGCGATCGTTCCGAGGTTCTTACTCTAAAACAAACGAGGGGAGCGTATTTTTCAACCTGCCGCGGCGGGATCGGCCGCCCCCTCATATGCGCGGGTCCACCTTGGCCTTGATTTCGGCAATTGCGTCCCTGACCAATCGATGCGCGGTGGCAACCGAAACGCCGAGTTCGGCGCTGATCTCCGTCAGTGTCAATCCGTCGAAGCGATACATTTGCAGTGCCTTGCGTGCTCTCTCCGGCAGTCCCGCCATGGCGTCGGCTGCCCCTTTGAGCTGCTCGTGCACAAGCAACTCCTCCTCGGGGGTTTCACCCGCCTGCGGAAGGGCCCACCAGGGTATGTCTCCCGGATGGATCTGGTCATGACGTTTCCGCCGAGACCGCATGTTGAACGACAGGTTCCTGACGATGCGATACAGGTAAGCCTTGGCTGGCAAAGGCTTGGATTCCTGTTCGGGGACGAAGTGCAGATACGCTTCCTGCACGACATCCTCGGCATCCTGCCGCGAGCCGACGAGCGGCCTGGCGTAGTCGATAAGAGCTTTGCGATGTCGCAGGTACATTTCGTACCGTTCGCTCTTTTTTCCCACGCCCATGCCCGCTCGCATCCTGGTACCGACGAAGCTCCCCCGCCGAATTCTTCACCGGCACGACACGGAAACTTTCATATTGCCTTCGCTATAAACATGACTATTTAAATCAAGTTAAACTTGCAACCGAAGATATGTGCACATCGGACATAGGTCCGGCGGGTCAGCAGCGGGATCAAGCATGATGGAACGCGAATGCCGAAACGGCTGCGGGGTACGAAGTCGCCCCCGATCGGAGGCTTCAGCGTGGCCTGACCGCATCAAGGCACGAACACTGATCGCGGGTGTGCGCTGCTTCACAGCGCCAAATCATGTCGCGAAGGCGGCCCATTGCATCCGCTTGTCAACCAACCATAGCGCTACTGACAGCCGTTCGTCGCGATATCCTCTTAAGCCACAGGGGATAGCCCGGATAGGCGAATGGAGATGGTGGGAGGCATGTGGTAGCGAGCGTCAGCTGTCCTCAAACGGGGGGAGGCGGTTAGAGGCCTGGCGCTTCAGCCAAAGCGACGGGCCTCGAATGGGGTCGCCGAGCCCGAAATATCGGGCTCGAGTCCGGCCAAATCGGGGAGCCATAAGGGGTGCTCGATAGACCGGCCAGTCTCCAGGGTGCGGCCGCGGACGCCAGCCACAATCCAACGCGCAAACATCGTTCGAAAAAGGGCGAGTCCACCTTGCAGCGAAACGCGGCGGATAGGGAACCGATACTGTGGAGTCGACGGCCAACCAGGAGACCGCTCCCGGACCTGTCAGATCCCCACGACTGGAGCAACTTGGTTCCCGCAGAACAGAGAGACGATCGACGATCTTGGAGGACGCCGCCTGTTTTGTCGTTTCACTTCACACCATATCGCCCTGGTATCGGTTGAGCGAGATATCCATCCCAGTCGCCATGCGATGGATTTGTGCCATGGCGGGCTCGAAGATCGCGTTGCGGCGTTCAAGCTCGGCATGTTCGGCAAGGTAGGCCGGTACGAGCTCGGAAATCTCGTCGAGCACGGCCTGTTCGTCCACCGTGGCCAGGCGGCCGTCCTGCATCACAATCCGTCCGGCAACCATCACCGTCACGATCGAAGATCCGTTTTCCGAATAGACAAGATGCTTGGCGATATCGTTGAGGGGTTGGAAGGGATAGTTGCGCATGTCCAGGACCAGGAGATCGGCCGATTTGCCGACTTCGAGGGAGCCCGTCACCTGCTCCAGCATTGCCGTTCTCGCGCCGCCGATGGTCGCCATGGCGAGAATCTCGTCCGCCCTCAGCCATTTCCCATAGTCGGGACCCGCAGCGCTGTGAACGAGACCAGCAACGCGCATGACGTCGAAGATGCGCGATGTATCGTTCGACGAAACGCCATCGGTGCCGAGACCGACGGTGACACCGGCATCGAGCAGGCGGCGGATCGGCGCGATCCCGGCCCCAAGCTTCAGGTTCGAGACGGCATTGTGGGCGATGGAGACGCCCGCCTGCCCCATCAGCTCGATGTCCTCGTCGCTGACCCACACCGAGTGCGCGATGGTGGTGTTGCGTTTCAAGAGCCCGAGGTCGTGCAGATAGGCGATCAACGACTTGCCGTGTCGAACAAGCCCCGTCACCGCCTGCGTCTTGGTCTCAAGGACATGCGTGTGGAACGGCACATGGTTTTCCACCGCCAGGTCCATGCAGGCCGCCATCAGATCCGGCGTGCAGCGCTGCGGCGCCGACGGGGCGATCATGAACCGCAGGCGACCGGACATGCCGTGCAGGCTGGAAAAGGCGGCCCGGCAATAATCCTCATACGCTCCGGCCGACATCGGCGGACCGAAATCGAGCAGATCCTGCAGCGCCGCGGGCATCACCTCACGAGCGAAGGGCAGCGCATCGAGCGTATGCACGTTCATCGCCGCGCTGGAAACATTGGCGCGGATGCCGGCATCATCATAGGCACGAAAGACGGTGGCCAGCCGGTCGAGGTCGTGCCGCGGCGGGTCGAAGAAATCGTCACAAAGCGTGGTGACGCCGTTGCGCAGGGATTCCATCGCCAGCAACAGGCTGCGCAGGTAAAGCAGGCGCTCGCCGATCGGATCGTTCATCAGCAGCGGATAGGCATAGAGCAGCCAGAGTTCTAGCGGCATGCGCTCATAGCGCCCCCGCAAGAACGTCTCGCTGGAATGCGTATGGGCGTTGACCAGTCCCGGCATGACCAGCTTGCCGCGCCCATCAATGATCTGAGCGTCCGGCCCCGCGGCAAGGCCCGGGCCGATGGCTCTGATTTCGGTGTCTTCGATCAGAATGTCAGCGACAAATGGCGTTGCGCCGTGAGTGCGGTCCATCGCAACTGTTGTCGCATTGCGGATGAGAATTTCGCTCATGACAGCGTCCCGAAAGTTAAAGACCGATCCGATGGTGGCACCCGCCGCACATCGCAGCTACTGATCCCTGAGCTCGGCGAAGGAGCTTGCGGCTTTGGCTCCGCCGCGAAGCTTTCCCGAAAGCCAGACCCCGAACACCGTCGCCAGATAGGGCAAGGCCTGCAGAAGGTCGTGCGGAATCCGGTCGCCGAACGTCAACTGCGCCCGGATGCCGATGGCGCCGACGATGGCGAAGAACAGGGCGGCGAAGGTGGCGCCCACCGGATGGGCCGCGCCGAAGATGACCGCGGCAAACGCCATGAAACCGCGACCGGCCGTCATGCCCTGGGCAAAGAACTGCAGGCTGCCCGCGGCAAGTTCCGCGCCGCCGATGGCGCATAGAACGCCACCGATCGAAAGTGCTGCGAGCCGCATGCGCGAGGGGTTGGCGCCGACGCTGCGCGCGGCGAAAGGATGCTCCCCGCAGGCGGCAAGCCGCAGGCCGAAACGCGTTCGCCGCAGCAGCACCCACATGGCGAACACGACGAAGGGCATGGCGGCAACCGCGACCGACAGCACGCCATAGGAACCAAAGGCCGGTCCCAATTTCGGAATGCCGAAAGGAGCCGTCACGGTCGCCTGGCTGCCGAAGATCGACTGGATGGCCAGCGCCGTACCGCCGATGCCGAGACCGGTCAGCCCAAGGCCGGCGATAATCGGATTGGCCTTCAGCCTGTCGATGACGAACCAGAGAAGCACCGATGCCAGCACGCAGGCGAGGATGGCGATCAGGATGGCCGCTCCGACGGACTTGGTGAGCATGATGCCGAGAATTGTCGCGCAGGCGCCAATGATCATCAATCCTTCAAGGCCGAGGTTCCAGACCCCCGCCCGCTGCGCAATGACGCCTGCGAGCGTGACATAGATGAGCGGCGTTCCGGACCGCAGAATGGAGATGATGATCTCATTCATGTCTTGCGCCCTCCGAGACGCAGCACCCTGTCGATGAACGTCGACCTCGCAGTAATGAACAGCGCGATCGCCGCATTGATGATGTCGATCGCCGCCGACGGCAGTCCGGCCATGATCGGCAGATAGAGGGCTGCCGAGGCAAGACCGCCGAAGAACACGGCGGCAACCGCCGTCCCGAGAACGGAGAGGTTGGCGACGAGCGCGATCAGGATCGCGGTGAACCCATGGGCCGGCAGGAAACCCGAGGCGATGCGGCCGTTCGGCCCCATGAATTCGATGGTGCCGGCAAGGCCGGCAAGCGCGCCTGAAACAAGGAAACTCGAGAGGCCGAGCTTCCAGAGGCGCGCGCCCTGCCACTCCACCATCGTGCCGTTGCGGCCGGCAAGGCTTGCCAGAACACCGAAGGCCGTCCGGTTCACCAGCAGCCACATGAGAATGCCGACGACGACCGCGATCACGATGATCGTCGGCGAGAGACCGAGAGAATCCGAGATGCGATAGGCCGGATCCAGCGGACGGCTCGACGCCTGCTGGCCGGAGCCTGAGGGATCCTTGAGCGGCCCCGAGGTGACATAGACGAGCAGCAGGCCGGCCATGAAGTTGCCCATCAGCGTGGTGATGACCTCGTCGGTGCCGGAGCGAAGCCGCAGCAATCCCGGCCAGAGCGCCCAGAGAGCGCCGCCGAGCATGCCGGCAAGAAGCAAGGTCGGAATGACCAGGAAGGCAGGCCCGCCTTTCACCGCTTCGGCGGCGAAGGCGGCGCATATCGCACCAACATAGAACTGGCCCTGGGCGCCGATGTTGAAGAAGCCCGCGCGAAAGGAAATGCCGACGCCGACGGCCGTTATGAACAGCGGCAGGGCCCATCTGAGGCTTTGCTCGATCGCCCCGCTTCTGAGGAACGCCCCATCAAGCACTGCCCAGAGCAACACCGGCGCATTGTAGCCGGCAAGCTGGAACACGAGCGCGCAAAGGATGAGCGCGAAGATCACGAAGATCAGGCTGCGAACGACGGTGATGAGACTGTCTTTCATGCGCTTGCTCCCGCCGCGGCACCGGTCATGGCCGCCCCCACCAATCCTATGTCGAACGGCGCGTGGAACTCGCCATTCAGGCGTCCCGACAGCATCACCACGACACGATCCGATATGTCGAAGAGCTCGTCGAGATCCGACGAGATCAAGAGGATGGCCGCGCCGCGGTCGCGCGCTTGCCGCAAGGCCTGCCAAACGAAGGCGGTCGCCCCGATATCGAGACCGCGGGTCGGCTGGGCCGCGATGATAAGCTTCGCATCGGGATCGATTTCCCGGGCAAGGATCACCTTCTGCGCGTTGCCCCCCGAAAGCGAGCCGGCCCGCTGCCCGGAATTGTTGTAGTGCACGCTCCAGGCCTTCAGCGACCGGTCGCAAGCTTCGCGGATCGCGGCCGGACGAATGCCCTTGAGCAAGCTCCCCTGCAGCAGTTCCCGCGCACTCCAGTTCTGCCAGAGCGAGCTGGTGAGGCTGAGACCTTCCACGTTGCGCTCGAAGGGGATGATCCGGAGGCCGATCTTGCGGCGCATGGCCAGAGGCTGCCGGGTCACGTCGTGCCCGGAAAGATCTATCGTCCCGCCTTCGAGGTCTGCGAGCGCAGAAATCGCCCGAACCAGCGTTTTCTGTCCGTTGCCTTCCACCCCGGCGATCCCGACGATCTCGCCCGGGCGGATCTCGAGGTCGACGCCATCGAGGGCGATGCCCCCGCTGTCCGGTTTGGTGGAGATGGCCTTCATCGAAAGGATGGCGGGGCCGGACGCGTGCGCCTGCTGATCTGCGTCCTCATGCGCCGGCGCCTTCGTTCCGACCAATGCATCGCGATCTTGCCGATCGAGCGTCTTCGCTACGGCTTCGCCGACGATGAGGTTGGCCAGACGCTCGCCTGAAACCTCGGCCACCGGTAGCGGTCCTTCGACCTTCCGGCCGCCCCGCAGGACCGTGACCGTGTCTGCGATACCCAGCACCTCGCGGATCTTGTGCAGGATGAGGATGACTGTGACCCCACGTTCCTTAAGACGGCGAACGCGCGCGAACAGCATGTCGATGCCCGCCGGCGACAGCACGGCGGTCGGTTCGTCGAGAATGAGGACGCGCGCGTCCGTGACCAGTGCGCGGGCGATTTCAATGCCCTGCTGTGTCTCGATCGGGAGGTCCCGGATCCGCCGGTTCAAATCGACCTGGACGTCAAGACCCGCAAGATGCGCCCGCCATTTTTCTATGAGACCCCTGCGGCTGAAGACGCCGCCCTTGCCCGTTGCGCCAAACTCCATGGTTTCGGCAACTGTGAAGGACGGCGGCATCGCAAAGCTCTGGTGGACGAGTTCCACGCCGGCGGCTCGGCTTTCGCTGACCTGCCCCGTCCGGATATCTTGTCCCATCACGTTGACGGCGCCGGAGGTCGGCTGGACGAGGCCGGCCGCGACGCGGGCAAAGGTGGTCTTGCCGGCGCCGTTCTGACCGACGACCGCATGGATCTGGCCGGGAGCGAACGAAGCTGAAACCTCCGACAACGCCGTCACGTCTCCGAACTTGACGGTGACGTTGCGGCACTCCAGGGCCGATTTCGAGGAGTTGGACATGCTATGGTTCCCATCGAGAGCGGGAGCGTCGCGGCCGTCAACAGGGCTGGAAACGATCCGCGAAACCCCGATGGGCCTCCCCTTGAAAGGGAAGGCCTGCGCCGACGTCCTTGAAAAACATCGGCCTGGCGCGAGCCAGCGCTGGAGGCTCAGAGTGTCGTGTTGAACGGAACCTTGATGGACCCATCCAGGATGCCGGCGCGAACCTTGTCGACCTCGGCCAGCGCTTCCTTCGCCTTGGCGTTCAGATCCGCCGATCCCTGTTCGGAAAAGACCGGCGAAAGAATGAAGTCGATGACGCCGGTGCAAAGGCCTGTGTGCTCGTGCACGCCGCCCTTCCAGTCTGGCCCGACTGCCTTGCCGGCTTCGTTGTAGAGCGAGACGCCGAAGTCGAGGCTGACGATCGAGATCAGCGATTTCGGGCCTAGCTCATACTGTCCCGGCGCAAGGCAGCTCACCATGCGGCCTTCCTTCTCGTTCGCCGCAGCGATGATGCCGCCGTCGGTGGCCGCCGCGTCGGTCTGGATGTAGTCGATGCCGTCATTGTACATCTGGGTCGCGATTTCCTGGCCCTTTGCCGGGTCCTGGAATGAGCCTGCGAAGGCGGCGATGACCGTGGCATCCGGTCGAATGGATTGCACGCCGGCCTTGAACGCGTTGAAATCCGCGTTGAGCGGAGGAATGGAAACGCCGCCGATAAAGCCAGTCTTGCCGGTCGACGTCATCTTGGCCGCGAAAACCCCCGAGAGATAGCAACCAAGATAGTAGTCGTAGGAGACGGTCACCACATTCGGGATTGCCGGCTCGAAGGGATCGGCGAAGAGCTGGATCCACTTGGTGTTGGGATAGGAGGGCGCCAGCGCCTTGAAGGGCTCGGCCACTTCGTTGAAGGTCGAGACGATGATCGCCGCGCCTGCATCGCCGAGCGTGCGATAGACCGTCTCGTAGGTCGCCGGGTCCTGTGCATAGATGGCGCGGTATTCGAAACCCTTTTCTTCCGAAAGCTGCTTGAGCTTGGCGATCATCTGATCCACCGGACCATTGTCGCCTGCAGCCTGCGTGTGCACCAGCGCGACCAGCCCTCCGGATGCGCGGGCGAATTCAGGGACGACGCTCGCCGCAAAGGCCAGCGCCGCGGCACCCGCGCCCGCCTGCAGGAATGTCCGGCGATGCATCATGTGCTGTGCAATGTTCCCAGTCTTGTCTGTCATGATTGTTCCCTCTTCTTGTCTTGTCGTCTCTCATGCGCATCTCAGGGCGCAGGCAAGGCTGCGCGCCGCTTCCCGCCTCAAAGCGGCGGCGAATAGGAGGCGGGGTTCATGATCATCACCTCCTGCTTTTGGATCGCGTCCAGCGCCCAGACTTCGGAGATGAACTTTTGCCAGTCCGGGTCGGCATACATGGCCGTGCGGCGCGCCTCGCGATCCGCGAGGCTGTCGTATGCCCACATCAAAACCGTGGTGTGCAGGGTCCCCAGCTCAGAGACATAGAGACCGACGAACTTGTTCAGGTGGCGCTTCTGCACGGGAAGGCCGTCCGCCTCGTACTTCTTCATCCACTTGTCAACCGTGCCCGGCTTGAAGGTGTAGGTGCGGTGTTCCAGGATCATCCGTTTGCTCCCTATGCGTTCAGGATGAATTCGGCGCATTTTTCGCCGATCATGATGGCTGGCGCGTTGGTGTTGCCGCTTGAGATAACAGGCATGATCGAGGCGTCCGCCACCCGCAGCCCCTCGATGCCGCGCACCTTGAGCCGCGCGTCGACCACAGCCATGCGGTCGTTGCCCATCTTGGCGGTCCCGACCGGATGGAAGGTCGTCATGGCCGTCGCCCGCAACCAGCTCGTCAAGGCCGCATCATCGAGCGCTCCCGGCCCCGGGGCCAGCTCCTTGCCGCGATAGCGGTCGAAAGCCTTCTGGCCAACAATGTCACGGGTCAGCCGGATGGCATCGATCATCGTGCGGACGTCGAAATCGTCACGGAGGTAGTTGGCCTGGATCTTCGGCTTGTCCATCGCGTTCGCCGAGCGCAGCGTGATCTCGCCACGGCTCACCGGGTTGACGGGGCCGACGCGGATGGTGAACCCGTGGTTCGCCTCCACGGCCTGCTTCTTCCGGAACGGATTGGGGAAATGCAGGTTGGCCGTCTTTTCCAGCGCCGGCATGAAGTGCAGCTGGATATCGGGGGCGACCAGGCCATCGTTCGAGCGGATGAAGGCACCGGCCTCATAGGGGAACGTCGTGGTGACACCCTCGCCGAACAGCATGCCCTGGGCAACGGCGGGAATGAGCTTGTCCGCCCGCAGGTCGCTGAACAGCGTGATCGGCTCCCGGCATTCCCAGCTCATGACGCAGTCGACATGGTCCTGGAGGTTCTTGCCGACGCCCGGCAGGTCCAGCACCGGCGCGATGCCGAGCGCCCGAAGCTCGTCTGCCGGCCCGATACCGGACAGAAGCAGCGCCTTGGGCGAATTGACCACCCCTGACGAAAGGATCACCTCCCGCGCTGCGCGGGCGCGACCCAGTACGCCGTCGTTCAGATACTCGACACCGCATGCGCGGTCGCCTTCGATGATCAGGCGCGTAAGCTCCGCCCCCGTCAGCACCGTGAGGTTCTTGCGGCCGAGCGCCGGACGCAGGAAGGCCCAGGACGTGGACCAGCGCTTTCCCTTGCGGATGGTGAAGTCGTAGCGGCCAAAGCCTTCCTGCGTCTCTCCGTTGAAATCATCGTTGGCCGGATAGCCGGCCTGGATGCCCGCCTCGCAGAACACATCCATCAGCGGATTGTTACCGCGGGCCCGGCAGACCGTGAGTTCTCCGTCGCCGCTGTGGAAAGCGTCCTTGCGCTGGACATGCGTCTCCGAGCGTCGGAATGCCGGAAGCACTTCATCGTAGGACCAACCGGGCAGCCCGAGCTGCGACCAGCGATCGTAATCATGGCGATTGCCGCGCACGTAGATCATGCCGTTGATGGTGGAGGTCCCACCCAGCACCTTGCCGCGCGGCCAATAGAGCGAGCGGCCGTTGAGATAGGGTTCCGGCTCCGTGTGATAGTGCCAGTTGTAGATGCCGGAATGGAACAGCTTGCCCATCAGCATCGGCAGGCGAAACAGCGGGTTGCGATCCTTGCCGCCGGCCTCGATCAAAAGCACACGGATTTCCGGGTTCTTCGACAGACGGTTCGCGAGAACACAGCCGGCCGAGCCCGCACCAACGATGATGAAATCATATTCCGGGCTACGCGCCATGGGTCACCATGCGATGGGCCGGTCGCCCATCGCCTCCAGATGGGAGTTGCAGAGAAGGAAAGGATTTTCCCGACCGAGCACCTTGTCGGCAAAGGCGGGATGCTCGCGTTGGATATAGGCGACATGCCCTGTGCGCCCCTCGGCAACGCCGGCTTCCGAAAAGATGTCCGCCGCCGCTCCACCGAAGCCGAGGAAGACGACCGGCTTACCGCGCGCCACAAGCGCTTCGACCACCCGCAGCATCAGCGGTCGCCAGAAGGCAAGATGCCCGCGCGACTGGTGCGGGTCGATATCGATGCGGAAGCGAGAAAGCGTCAGCGAGGCATTGAGCAGGAGAACGCCCTCCTTGACCCAACGATCTGCAATCAGGCTCGGCGCCTCGAACGACTCTGCGGGATCGCAAAGCAGATGCCGCACATCCGGCCACCGGCTGAAATCGCGTGCGAGTTCCTCGTCGCCAAGGCGCGCTGCCGCGATCAGCTGCATGTAGGCGCGGATGCTCTTCGAGAACATCTTGTCCAGCTCGCTCCACGCGGCCAGATTTCCGGCCTCGAAGGCCCGCCCCGTCGCAAAACCCGGCTCGGGATAGGGATCCTGGCCGAGAACCAGGCAGCGCACGCCATCGGGCGCAATTCCGTCGAAGGCCGCCAGGGCGTGCGCGCCCCGAGGCTGACCGGGAAAAAGCTTGCCGCGCCGCACCGGGAAGATCGGCTCCCACGGCTCCAGCTCGAGGTCCGCATCGATACGGCCAAAATCGTCGCCGACGGGGCCGAGCGCATCACGCCAGGCGAGCGGGAGGTCGCCCTCCCAGCCAGCAAACGTTTCCGCCATTGCCTCCCTCAAGCGCATCGGCATTACGGCTCCCCTTCCGTTCATTGAGGTCGAGACTAGACAAAAGCTGACCAAAGTGTCAACTTTCAAACGGCAAAAAATGACGACTCGGTCAAGTTTTTCTGACTATATCGTCAACTTTCTGGCGAAGAGCGATATGCTTGCATTTCGCTGGAAAACGCGGCAATTGCGAAAGCAATCCCGCCACCACGCATGATTGCCTGGTGCGAAGCGAGATGGAGGCGAAACCATATGGTAAGGGCAGCACGCGATCCCGAAGAGCGCATCCGCGAACGCAACATGCGGCTCATCATCAAGGCCGGGATCGAAATCTTCGCCCGCAAGGGCTTCGACGGCACGCGCATCGCCGAGATTGCCGAGGCTTCCGGGCTGCCCAAGGCAAATGTCTATTACTATTTCTCGTCCAAGGAGGAGATCTACACCGCCATCATCGCGCACCTACTCGCCAGCTGGGACGATGCGTTGAAATACATCGCACCGGAGCGGGAGCCGGCGGAAGCATTCAAGCTCTATATCAAGGCGAAGCTGGAATACACGCGCAAGAACATGGCGGAGTCCCGGCTCTTTGCCAGTGAGATCATCCAGGGCGCCCGCTTTCTGTCCAGGAAGGATCGGGAGCATATCCGCCAGGTAACGGACGCCCATGTCGCCGTCGTCGAGGGCTGGATCGCCGCCGGCAAGATGCTACCGGTCGATCCGCGTCATCTCTTCATCATGCTCTGGGCATCGACGCAGTTTTATTCGGACTTCGAACCGGTCGCCGTCGATGCGCTCAAAAAGCCTCGCTTGAAGGCCGATGACTATGAAAAGGCGGCGACCACGATCACCGAGACGATCCTGAGGGGCATCCTCCGGCAGCCCTGAGCCGGACAGGCGAACAAAGCCCCTTGCGCCATTCCTGTTCGCATAGCGCGCGTAAGTCCCGGTGATCCGGCTCATTCAGGGTTGGCGCTAACGCAAAATTTCGCCGGGCGGCGGCGGCAAACAGGCTCAAGGGAGCACCGGACGTTGCCTTTTTGGCAATCGCCCTTGCGAATATCTGTGCTTCTTCGGCAAGGGAAACTCTGAATAATTGGCCGTGCAAGCAACTCTTCAGAGATCCGCAAGATGGCCTATGTCATTACCGAACCCTGCATCGACGTGAAGGATGGCGACTGCACCGCCGCCTGCCCTGTGGATTGCATCTACGAGGGTGGGCGCACCTTCTACATCCACCCGGACGAATGCATCAATTGCGGCCTCTGTCTTTCGATCTGTCCCGTCGATGCCATTGTCTGGGACCAGGAGATATCGGACGGCCAGCGCCATTTCATCGCTGTGAACAAGGAATTCTTCGGGAGCGAGATCACTGGGCTGGGCTCGCCGGGCGGCTGGAGCAAGGAGTGCTCCACAACGCAGGACCATCCGTTCGTTGCGGCCTTCGAGAAGGCAGCGGCCATCGCGTAGCAAGCCCTGCCCCATAGGAGACGAGGCGGGCGACGCCTAGTCTAGCGCCTCGTCGCCACGCTCACCAGTTGGAGTAATAGGCCCGCGTTGCGTCGGCCAGCTTGGTCACGCGCCCGCGCTCGGCGGTCAGCCGCGGAAGGTCAGCGCGCGCCTGCTGCACGAGTTCGGCCCGGGCAGCTTCGAAATCAACCCGGGTCAGCCGCCCATCGCACATGACCTCCTGTCCTGCGACATAGAGCGCCTTCGCATGCGCGGCCGTCATTCGGGTAAGCAGTACCTCTGCTTCATCCAGGTCATCCGTGAGGCTGTCGGCAATCAGCGCACCGTAATCCACGAGCACAAGATCTTCGTTCGCCGGCGCGTTCACCACCTTGGCGCCGACATGGATCGCCGCATCGAAGACGCGTCCTGCCGTAAAGGTCCGCGACAAGCCGCGGCCGCCATGCAGCAGATGGGCGAGGCGCAATTCGCGCCAGAGATCCTGGTCGTCGTCAAACCCCGTGCCATCGAGACCGAAAGCGAAAGCGGGACCGCTTGCAGGTATGGCGGCGACCGGCGCCACGCCCGAAAGCAGCCTCAAGTTCGCCGACGGGTTCGACACGAGTTGCACGCCCCGCGCAGCCAGCAACTCCAGCTCATCCACTCGCAGTTGGACGCCATGGGCAACGGCAAGGCGGGGCGAGAGGAAGCCGATCTCGTCGAGATACCGGACAACCCCTTGCGGAAAGCGCCGATCCAGCCACTGCCTCTGCCTCGGGCTTTCAAGGAGATGCATGTGAATCCGCCGGCCGGTTGCATGAGAGGCCTCGGCGATCGCTTCGAGCAGTGCATTGGAGCACCATTGCGGCCCGATCGGCCCGTACTGTACGTCGATCAACGGGCTGGCATTGGCTGCAGCGACCGCGTCGGCCGCCGCAATCTGGACCGAGGGCGACGCATATCTGGGGATCGAGGCACTGAGTTCGTCCCAGTCTGCCGGATCGAGATACGGCCGCAATCGCTCGGGCCCGCCGTCATAGGCCCACGGATCATGGTCGAGAAGCGGACAGGAAATCGCAAGCCGTATTCCCACGTCGCGCGCCGCACGCATGACGGCGCCAGCCTCGTCGACGAGACGGTCGACATTGAGAGAATTGTGGCAATGCATGGTCGCGCCGACACCCGTTTGGGCCAGCCTTGAGAACGCCACCAACGCTTCCAGATAGGGGTCGGTTCGCGGCCGGAGCCGAAGTCCCGGGATCCACACTTCCAGGGCGTCGTCGACATTGCCGAAATCGAGCGTTCGAATGCCATAGCCGTGATCGTGCGCGTTGACGGGCGGCGGCATCAGGAGAGCACCGGCGGGGATCGCCGTCCACGAGGCGCCCTCCGGCAAATGGTCCAAGAGGTTTGGCTCGCGCCTTGCGGCCTCGTGGCCGGGACGCAAGAGACGTCTGCCTGGAATGGCTGCTGCGCTCACGGCTGAATTGCCTCCATGATCTGGTCGCTGAACTTCTGCAGTTCCGCGCCGACGAATTCGATGACGGCTTCCGCCGCATGCGTACGCTGCCGGCGTCGCTGCACCAGGATCCCGATATGGAGGTTCTGAAGGCGCGAACCGGAGAGCGGTATGGCGACGAGATCGCCCGACCTGATCTCGGCGAGGAAACCGATCGGCGTGAAGAAAGCCACGCCCTGACCGGAGAGGATAAACGGCTTGAGCATCATCTGGCTGTTCGACAGCACAAAGGGCCGCCCGGTCCGTTCGAAGACCGAAAGTTCGATCTCGATCAGCGAGCGTATCGGTTGCGTGTCGAGTTGGAGCAGGAGATCGTACTGGGCGCATTCGGCAAGCGAAACCTGCCGCTGCCTGGCCAGCGGGTGTTCCCGGCCGACGAAGGCCATCAGCGGCATCGGCACGCGAAAGAGCATCTCGGTATCATCAGGCCGGGCCAGATCGAAGGTCAGCCCCATATCGACATCGCCCTCGGCGACCAGACTGCTGATGTTGCCGTGACCGGCCGTGTGGATGTGAAAGCTCACGCCGGGATGGATGCGGTGGAACGCATTGACCATGTCCGGCAGGAACTGGATCGCCAGGCTGTCGAGACAGGACATCTGCACACGACCGGTTTTCTTGCCCTGCAAAGCGCCGAGGTCGCTGCGCAGCAGTTCGAAATTCTCAAGCGTCACCCGCGCGTGGCGTAGCACGTTTTCCCCGGCAACAGTCAGCCTCAGGCCATTCGAGAGCCGCTCGAAGAGCGCGATCCCGAGCTCGTCCTCCAGTTTCTTGATCTGCCGGCTGACCGCCGAGGATGCGACATGAAGCTCCTCGGAGGCCTTGCGAATGGACCCGGATCGCGCGACCGAGACGAAGTATTTCAGGATGCTGGCGTGCATTCGATTGGATCCCTCCTCCCCTGGGCCCCGACCTATAACACGCTCACCGTCCCCTCCAAACGGGCGCGCGCTTCTCCTGAAAAGCGCGGACACCTTCCAGCGCGTCCTCACTGTTCAGCGCCTTCACAAGCGCGGGCGTGCGCAATCCCTGGGCCTCCGCCGGAGACAGATGTCCGGTGCGATTGACCGTCTGCTTGATGGCGCGGAGCGAGAGCGGCGCACAGGCGACGATTTCCTTCACCCAGCGGGAGACGGCAGCATCGAGCTCGCCCGGTTCGGCCAGTTCGTTGACGATGCCGAAGGCGTGCATCTCGGCGGCCGAGAACCGCCGACCGGTCAACAGCACACCCATGGCGAGGTTGTGCGGGATCCTGCGCTGAAGAAGCACCATGCCGCCATCGAGCGGCAGACGCCCGACGCGAGCCTCAGGCAGGCCGAAGGCCGCCTCCGTCGAAGCTATGACGATATCGCAGCCGAGAACCATCTCGAACCCACCACCGAGCGCATAGCCATTGACCCTGGCTATGACGGGGACATCCAGCGAGCGGCGAAAGGCCAGTCCTCCAAAGCCGTTCGGCCGGCTTTCGGTCCAGTAATCAAGGCCGGTCTTTTCAGCCCCCTTCAGATCCGCCCCGGCGCAGAACGCCCGTTCGCCGGCGCCCGTCAAGACGACGCAACTGATGTCGTCGCGCGCTTCGATCTCTTCCCAGACCGCCTCCAGTTCGCGTTCGGTGGCCGCGTCCACCGCGTTCATCCGCTCCGGACGGTTGAGGGTGACGCTTGCGACCCTATCCTCTACGACGAAGGTGACGCTCATGCCGCATCTCCCTGACGAACCGAGAGCCCCGAAAGAATCTCGTCGTTGTGCTCGCCGAGCTTCGGCGGGGCGATGCGCACCGTCACGGTCGCCGCCGACATGTCGATTGGCGAACCGACCAGCCGGATCGGACCGGCCTTCGTCTCTCCCGCGTCCAGGATCATGCCGTTGATCGTCGTCTGTTCGTCATCCAGCGCTTCGGGAAGCGAGCGTACCGGCGCGCAGAGAATATCCACCTGTTCCAAGCGGCCGAGCCAATGGGCGCTGCTGTTCTTTGCGAACGCCTCGCGGAAGACCTGCTGCAGTTCCGGACGGCGCTGCATCTGCGCGTCGAAATCCGCAAACTGCGGCTGGAGGGACAGGTCCTCGATCTCAAGGGCATTGCAGATGTCGCGCAGCGGATTCTGCTTGAAGGCGCCGACCATGACGATGGCGCCATCGGTGGTTTCGAACACGCCCGTCAGCGGGAAGGCGCCCCAGTTCAGGTCCTTTTCCCGCATCATGTGCGTGGTGCCTTCCTGCATCTGCATGGCGAGCATGGAGCTGTAGAGGCTGACCGCCACCTGCTGGCCGTGGCCGGTCTTCTCGCGATGCAACAAGGCAAGCAGGATGCCCTGCACCAGGTGCATGCCGGCTGAGTAGTCGGCAAGCGGCGTCGCGTAGATCGACAGCGGGTGGCTCGCATCGGACTTGCGCCGCATGACGCCCGAAAGCGCCTGCGCCAAGATGTCCTGCCCGCCCTTGTGCCGGTAGGGGCCTTCGAGGCCGAAGCCCGTGCCGACGGCGTAGATCAGCCGTGGGTTTGTCCGCTTCAGCTCTTCATAGCCGAAACCCATGCGCTCCATGACGTCAGGACGGAAATTGTTGACGACCACGTCGGCAGTGTCGATCAGCGCGCGGACGGCTGCCCGCGCCTCGTCCTGCTTGAGGTCGAGTGCAAGGCTCTTCTTGTTGCGGTTGAGCGAGGAGAAAACCGGATTGTTGAGGCCATCCGGGTCGGAGCCCAGCGACCAGCGCGAGAGGTCGCCGATCTTGGCCTTTTCGACCTTGATGACCTCGGCGCCGTAATCGGCCAGCATCTGCGTGCAGCACGGGCCAAGCATGACCTGGGTAAAGTCGACGACGCGGATACCGTCGAGGGGAAGAGACGTCATTCTGCGGCCTCCAGATAGGTTGCATTTTCGGATGGTACGTCGCCGGGATCGGCACCCTGCGCCCGCAGCTGCTTCTGGATCGCCTTGACGTCGGCGTCTCGCACCTTGACGCCGGCATTGAGCGCGACGGTGGCGGCAACACCGGCCGCCTCGCCCATCGCCATGCAGGGCGGGATCTCGCGGCTCGATTTTTGCGCCTGAATGGTCGCGGAATAATGCCGGCCTGCGACGATCAACTGATCGACCTCCTTGGGTAGCATGGCCCTATAGGGCGTGTAGTAGTCGCGGCCACGGCACACTGTGTCGGTGAAGTGCTGGCGGTTCATCACGTCGTCCTTGGTGACGACATATTCGCCCTGGAGCAGTCGCGACTGGCGCACGCCCGTCTGCGGCGCAAAGTCGATCACATGGGCATTTTCGAAGCCCGGCAGGTTGGCGCGGGCGAAGTCGAGCAGGCGGGCAATGCGGCCACGGCCCTCGAGTTCCGCATAGGTTAAGTCTTCGACACGGAGGCCAGAGAGCTTCGGCATGTGCGGGCAGTTGAGCCAGATGACGCCCGGCAGCGGGGTCTTCAACCACCAGAACGACCAGCAACCGCCAATCAGACGCTTGGCCTCGTGGTCGATTGCCTTGAACTTTTCGGGTTCCTCAAATTCGAAGCGCTCGGCGGCTTCTGTGTCGATGCCCCCCCAGCGGGAAACCGTCGTCAGGATGAAATTGCCGTCCGTATGCTGGGCGCCGGCATCGGCCGCAACGTCGAGGTCGCCCGAGGCGTCGATGACGACGTCGCCCATGATGGCCTCGCGGCCGGATTTCGTCTGGCAAACCACACCCTTGATCGTGCCGTTCTCGAGGATCGCCGAGGAGAACCAGCTATGGGTCCTGAGCTTCACGCCGGATTCGCGCAGGATGTCATAGGAGACGCGCTTGAAGGCGTCCGGATCGAAGGCGGCCGCATAGCAGATCGGGTGCGGCGCAGACGGCGTGTGGAAGTCGAACAGGCCCCAGCGCGCCCATCTTTGCCAGGCTTCCGGCGTATCGCGAATATCGAGCTGGCGGTCGCCATCCGTCGGCGTGACGCAAAGGCCGAGCGTCTTCATCCGTTCGATCATTTCCATGCAGATGCCACGCACGGTGATTTCGACGCCGTTGACCATGTCGTCGAGCACCAGAACCATACCGCCTGCGGCAAGGCCACCGACATAGGGATAGCGTTCGATAAGCGTGACGCTGGCTCCGGTGCGTGCCGCCGAAACCGCGGCGGAGATCCCAGCCGGTCCACCGCCGACGACGACGACGTCCGAGCGGTCGACGATCCGGGCATTGCGCAGGGGTTCTCTGATTGTTTCCATAGTTGTTTCCTCCATAGGGGAAGTGTCCGGCGAAATGTGAGGAGCTCACAGCCAGTGACTTCGTCGGTGGACCGGACCCGGTTATCCAGGTCCGGCAGCAAAGGGTTTGGGGGTCAGTGGTCCGTCGTCGGTTTCCAGCGGACGATCTTCGATTCCGCATAGGAGACGGCAAAGAAGAGAACCACGGCAAGCGAGGCCGCAATCACCACCGTCGCGTAAAGCAGCGGCGAGCGGAAATTGTAGGTCGCCTCGATGATCAGCGCACCGAGACCGTAGCTGGAGCCGATCCACTCGGCGACGATCGCACCCATCACGCTGCTGGTTGCCGCAATCTTCAGGGCGGCGAAAAGGAAAGGCAGCGAGCCCGGCAGGCGAACCTTCCAGAAAATCTCGGAGTTGCTGGCAGACAGGATGCGCATCAGATCGAGCATTGCGGGGCTCGCAGACTTCAGTCCCTGCACCATGTTGACCAGCGTCGGGAAGAAGCAGATCAGGCCTGCAATGATGATCTTCGGTGCGATACCGTTGCCGACGAGCAGCACCAGGATCGGCGCAAGCGCGATGATCGGGATCGACTTGATGATGACGGCGATCGGATAGAAGGCGCGCTCCGCAAGCGGACTGTAGACGAACCAGACCGCCAGAAGGACAGCGATGACATTGCCGAAGATGAAGCCGAGAACCGCCTCCATCAGCGTCGGCCAGAAGTTCGTCCACAAGACGCCGGCATTTTCGCCGAAGGCCTTGATGACGTCGACCGGCCCCGGCGCCATGAAGGTTGGCACCGAAAAGCCCCAGACAACGAGTTGCCACAAGAGGATGCAGCCGAGGATCGCGAGCGTTGCTGGCAGATGCCGCAGGATCGCAGCGGCAAGGCCATCGAGTATCCGGAACCGGCTGCCGTCGGTCAAGGCGCGGCCTTCCGCCTCTGAAGGAAGGGCATTCGCCATCAGCATTCTCCCAAAAGTTTGCGCAGGTGGGCGGTAACCTGGATGAACTCGACCGTGTCGCGCATCGCCAAGGATCGCGGATAGGGCAAGTCGACCTTCATGAACTCTTTGACGCGGCCGGGATGGGCGGCGAGCATCAACACATGTTGACCGAGGAAGACGGCCTCGGGGATCGAGTGGGTGACGAAAAGGATCGTCGTGCCGGTTTCCTGCCAGAGACGCAGCAGTTCTTCGTTCAGCTTGTCGCGCGTGATCTCGTCGAGCGCACCGAAAGGCTCGTCCATCAGCAGAATACGCGGGCGGGTCACCAGCGCGCGGGCGATCGCCACGCGCTGGCGCTGGCCGCCCGACAATTCGTGCGGCATCGACTTCTCGCGCCCCTTCAAGCCCACGAGGGCCAGAAGCTCTTCCGGGTCGGCATAGGTCGCGCCCGCCTCGCGTTTGCCCACCAGCAGGGGGAGACGCACGTTGTCGATCACGTTGCGCCACGGCAGCAGCGTCGCTTCCTGGAAGACGAAAGCGAAATCGCGGCCTTCGCGCGCCTTGCGCGGCGTCTGGCCATGCACGGACACCGAACCGTCGGTGATGTGCACGAGATCGGCCACCGTTCGCAACAAGGTCGACTTGCCGCAGCCGGACGGGCCAAGCATGGTCACGAGCGAGCCGGCCGGTATCTCGACCGAGACGTCGGAGAGTGCAGTGAAGCCGGAATCGTCCGCGCCGAAGCGGATATGAAGGTTCTTCACCGACACGGCGGAGTTGCCGACCTGCGCCTGACTGGCCCTGTTAAGCGTTTCCAGCATCGCCTTACCCTACGCTCTTGCGGACATCGGCGGTCGCATCCAGGATCGCCATCGTGTAGACGTCGTCGGCTTTGGGGACGGGGCCGGTGAACTGGCCGAGGTCCGCATAGGTCTTGATCTGCTCTTCCCAGTTTGCCCGGTCCATACCGCCCCACCCCTCGGTGGCGGTGGTCTCGTTGAACACGAACTTCATCAGCGGCCCGATGGCCTCAAGCTCGCTCGCCTTGTCGAGGTTCGGGTAGGATTCGAGCAGGATGTCGACGGCCTCTTCCTGGTTGTCGCGGGCATAACCCCATCCCCGTGCCGACCCGGAGACGAAGGCCGCGAGATGGTCCGCGTGATTTTGCAACTGGTCGTCGGTGGTGTAGTAGACGTTGGCGTAGAGGCGGATACCGCCGTCCCAGAGCGTCAGATCGACCCGGTCGTCGCCCAGAACCTTCAGGGCGTTGACGTTGGTCAGCCAGCCACAGACCGCATCGGCCTGGCCGGTGACGAGCTGGTTCATGTCCGAGCCCATGTTGACGATCTTGACCTGGTCTTCCGAGATCCCGTTCTTGGCGAGAAGCGCGCGCAGAAGAATGACCGAGGTCGGGATCGCGGCGATCGTCTTGCCGACCATGTCCTGTGGCTTGGCGATCGGATTTGCCTTGCGGGAGAAGTAGGCGAAGGGATGTTTCTGGTAGCCGGCCGCGAATGCCTTGATCGGCGCGCCGGCCGAACGGGCGAGCATCACCGAGGGGCTTGAGGAAATCTGACCGATGGTCGACTGGCCGACGGCAACGCCCGCCACACCATCGACATTCGGTCCGCCGGGCACGATTTCGAGTTCGATGCCCTTCTCGGCGTAGTAGCCCTTCTTGCGGGCTACGAGCTCTCCGAGAAGCCCATTGGAAGGCAGCCAACCGAGCTGCATGCGGATCGTGGTGCTGTCGGCAGTCAGGCCGGGTGAAACATTGATAAGGCTATGGGTCGCAGCAATCGCGCCCATTGCGGCCGCATTCGAAAGGAACCCTCGGCGGTTCATCATAAAACGAGACATATCGTTCCCCTTGCTTGTTATGGGAGCGATGATGATGGAATTTGGCATCTCATAAAGCACAATTTTTAGCGGTTGGTATTGCCGATACGGCAACGCTCGGATTGGCAATCAGGTTTGCCGTTTCGGCAATGGCGGGGTCTAAAGATTGTTCTTTGTGCGGGCTCGCTCGCATCCGATAAGCGAAGGCATCATCAAAGTCTGAGCGCCGCGGAGGATAGATATGGTGCAGAAAAACCTGATCGATGGGGAATGGATCGCCGGTGGCGAAGCGTTCCGCAACATCAACCCGTCCGACACCAACGACGTGGTCGGCGAATATGCCCGTGCGTCGGCCGACGATGCGCGTCTGGCGATCGCTGCAGCCAAGGCGGCGTTTCCGGCGTGGTCACGCTCGGGCATCCTCGAGCGTCACGCGATCCTAAGAAAGACCGCCGACGAGATCCTTGCGCGCAAGGACGAACTCGGAAGGCTCTTGTCGCGCGAGGAAGGCAAGACGCTCGCTGAAGGCATCGGCGAGACCGTGCGCGCCGGCCAGAT
The DNA here is from genome assembly GCF_002007205.1 of Ensifer adhaerens. Lineage (GTDB taxonomy): Bacteria > Pseudomonadota > Alphaproteobacteria > Rhizobiales > Rhizobiaceae > Ensifer > Ensifer adhaerens_D. Next base: position 551,346 of record NZ_LAZS01000012.1, on the reverse strand, counting down.
CTTCGACTTCTTTGCCGGCGAGTGCCTGCGGTTGGCGGGCGAAGTGCTGCCGTCGGCGCGGCCCAACATCGGCGTCGAGATCACCCGCGAGCCGGTCGGCGTCGTTGGTATCATCACGCCCTGGAACTTCCCGATCGCCATTCCCGCCTGGAAGATCGCGCCGGCGCTCTGCTACGGCAACACCGTCGTCTTCAAACCGGCCGAACTGGTGCCCGGCAGTTCCTGGGCCATCGTCGACATTCTCCATCGTGCCGGTCTGCCGAAGGGTGTCTTGAACCTCGTCATGGGCAAAGGCTCGGTCGTCGGCCAGGCGATGCTCGACAGCCCGGACATCCACGCCATCACCTTCACCGGCTCGACCGGCACCGGCAAACGCGTGGCGCTCGCCTCGGTCGAGCACAATCGCAAATACCAGCTGGAAATGGGCGGCAAGAACCCCTTCGTCGTGCTCGACGATGCCGATCTTTCGGTTGCGGTCGAGGCGGCGGTCAACTCCGCCTTCTTCTCCACCGGCCAGCGCTGCACCGCGTCGTCGCGCTTCATCGTCACCGAGGGCATTCACGATCGCTTCGTCGCCGCGATGGGCGAACGGATGAAGGGGCTTGTCATCGACGATGCCTTGAAGGCCGGCACCCAGATCGGTCCGGTGGTCGATCAGAGCCAGCTCAACCAGGACACCGACTATATCGCCATCGGCCGCCAGGAGGGCGCCAAGCTCGCCTTCGGCGGCGAGCTTTTGAAGCGCGACACGCCCGGCTTCTATCTGCAGCCGGCGCTGTTTACCGAAGCGACGAACGCCATGCGCATCAGCCGGGAAGAGATCTTCGGGCCGGTCGCATCCGTCATCCGCGTCAAGGACTACGATGAGGCGCTCAGCGTCGCCAACGACACGCCGTTCGGTCTGTCCTCGGGCATCGCCACCACCAGCCTCAAGCACGCGACCCATTTCAAGCGCAATGCCGAAGCCGGCATGGTGATGGTCAACCTGCCGACCGCGGGCGTCGATTTCCACGTGCCCTTCGGCGGCCGCAAGGGCTCGTCGCACGGCTCGCGCGAGCAGGGGCGCTACGCCGCCGAGTTCTACACAACCGTCAAGACGGCCTACACGTCGGCATAGGTGTGAGCATGAGACCCGCCGTCCATTGCTGGGCGGCGGGGTTCGCCAGCAGTGACCGATCGTCTCATCAACTCCAGGAGTTAGATGCGGTCTCAGAAAACGGGATAGAGGCCTCGCGACGACACCACGTACTGGATCGCCGCCAGCAGGATCGCGACCGCAACGATCACGCCGATACGCAAAGTTCTTTCAAGGAAGGTTTCCTGGCCCTGCATCGTCAAACCTCGTTCTGCAACAGGTGTATTCGACAATCGGCAATGCCAGAGTATCAGGCTCGCGAGCGTGAGCACAGACCGCAGTGAAAAGTCGCAGAACGGGGCGACCTTTCAAAACCCGTCCGCCGCTCTACTGCATGTTTCCTTTAATCGTAGCCGATTAAAGGACAAAAACATGCAGCAATTCAAATTTCTACAGCGACCTTTGCGCGTCTGATAAGACGCGCGGCGCTGTAGATCAGGGACGGACGGGACCAGGCGGAAGAAACGCCTAGAGAGCCGCGCGCTTGTCGTATCTCGCGAGGCGGGCAAGCAGATAGTCCACTTCCGCGCGCGCTGTCGGGCTCAGCATCTGGGCCGGCTTGCGTTGTGCGTCGGAAGTGATGATCCCGCGACGCTTCAGAACGTGCTTGCGAATGGCAAGGCCGATCCCGAGCTGTTGCTCGTAACGGATCAACGGCAGGTGCGCGTCGAAGAGATCGTGCGCCTCATCCCTCTTCCCGGCGGCAAACAGCCCATTCAGTTCGGTGAGCATGTCCGGGAAGCCGTAGCCGGTCATGGCGCCGTCAGCACCTCGTTCCGGCTCGAAGTCGAGGAAAAGGCCGCCGTTGCCGCAGAGGATGGAAAAGTCGCGAAGTTCTCCCGTCTTCTGCATGGCCCTGAGCTTCGAGATCTTCTCCAGGCCGGGCCAGTCCTCGTGCTTCAACATCAGGCAGGACGGGTGGTTGGTGACGATCTTCGCGATGACGCCTGGAGTCATGACCACCGTAAGGGTCAGCGGGTAATCCTGCAGAACCCACGGCACATCTTCGCCGACGGCTTCGACCGCGCCGGCGAAATAGTTGATGATCTGATCATCCGCGCGCAGGGCAGGTGGCGGAGCGATCATCACGCCGGCAGCACCCATGTCCATCGACACACGCGCCAACGAGCGCATGCTGGCAAAGCCCGGCGCGGAGACCCCGACGATGACCGGGATCTTGGATCGTGAGACCACACGCTTGACGATAGCCCGGCTTTCCTCCGGTTCGAGCTTCGGGGCCTCACCCATGATCCCGAGGATCGTGACGCCGGTGCAACCACTCTCCTCGTAAAAATCCGTCAGCCGGTCGAGCGAAGTGAAGTCGATCGAGCCGTCATCGTGAAACGGTGTCGTCGCGATGGCGTAGACGCCCTTGGATTGCGTGCTGAACGTCATTTCTGGCTTTCCTTCCAGGCCTCGTAGCGGGCCTTCGTTTCTGCGTTCATCGGGTAAAGACCGGGAAGCGGCACCCCCCGGTCCACTTCGCTCATGATCCAGGCCTCCATGCGCTCCTGCTCGGGCGCCTCGGCGAGGACCTCACCGAGAAAAGCCGCCGGGACAAGGACTGCACCGTCGTCGTCGACCACGACAATATCATCAGGCAGAACGGCGACGCCGCCGCAATTGATCGGCTCTTGCCATCCGACGAAGGTCAGGCCTGCGACGGAAGGCGGGGCCGCGATGCCATTGCACCACACCTTCATGCCGCTCGCCAGCACGCCTTCGGCGTCCCGCATCATGCCGTCGGTGACGAGGCCGGCGACTTTCAGTTTCGCCATCCGGGCGCACAGGATGTCGCCGAAGATGCCGGCATCGTTGACGCCCATCGCGTCGGCAACGGCAACGCACCCCTCCGGCATCGCTTCGATCGCCGCCCGGGTGGAGATCGGCGATGCCCAACTCGCTGGCGTGGCGAGGTCCTCGCGAGCGGGGATGAAGCGCAGCGTGAATGCCTTGCCGACAACGCGTCCCTGACCGGGCTTCAGTGGCTTCGTGCCACGGATCCAGACGTTGCGAAGTCCTTTTTTCAGGAGAACGGTCGTGAGCGTCGCAGTGGACACGCCCTTCAGGATTTCAACGACTTGAGGCTCAAGTGTCATGGGAGACCTCGCACAGATCAGATGCTGTTGATCAGGCCGCCATCGACGCGAATGACGGAGCCGGTGATGTAGGATGCGCGGGGGCTAGCAAGGAAGGTGACGGTGTCGCCATATTCCTTCGGTTCGCCATAGCGGCCGACCGGGATCGATCCGGTGCTTTCGGCGGTGACATCGGCAACCGGCCGGTTCTCGCGCTTGGCCTTCTGCTCGTCCAGAAAGACGATCCGCCCCGTGGCGATGCGCCCCGGCAAGACGATGTTGGCGGTGATTCCGTCGCGCCCAACCTCGCGCGCCAAGGTTTTCGACCAGCCGACCAAAGCCAGGCGCAGGCTGTTCGATATCCCGAGATTTGCAATCGGCGCGACGACACCGGAAGACGTGGAGGTGATAATGCGCCCCCATTTGCGCGCGCGCATGCCCGGCAGCACCGCGTCGGTGACCGCGATCACCGACCGGACCATGAGGTCGAAGTATTTCGACCAATCGTCGGGCGACTGTCCCGCGGCGGGCGTCGGCGGTGGGCCGCCGGTGTTGTTGACGAGGATGTCGACCGGTCCGAAGGCGGTCTTTATGGCATCGAGCTTCTGACCAATCAGGGACAGGTCGCCGATATCCCAGGTGAGCGGAATGGCCTTGCCACCCTCGGCCCTGATTTTGTCCGCGGTCGCCTTGGCGCTTTCTTCGTGGATGTCGGCGACGACGACGGAAGCGCCCTCGGCCGCGAGCGACCTTGCGATTGCGCCGCCAAGCCCACCACCGGCGCCGAATACGAGCGCCGTCTTGCTGTTCAACTGAAGATCCAACTCTTCCTCCTCTTGCATTCGCGCCACTATGACAAGGCCAAAACGGAAGAAAAACCTTCCTTTTTATCCCTTCAGACGATAGAAAAACTAACGATGGAAACCCGCTTTCTCGAAACTTTTCTGGCTGTGGTTCAGCATGGCTCTCTGGCTGAGGCGTCACGGCGCATGGGCGTGACGCCAGCCGCGGTAGCGCAACGTATTCAGGCGTTGGAAGACGAGATCGGACTGCCTCTGCTCGCGCGATCAGGTCGGCGGGTGAAGCCAACCGAAGCGGGCGTCGCCATCCTGGAAAAGAGCCGGCGCGTTCTGGCCGAAGTCAGGCAGTTGAAAGGCCTGGCGCACGACGACCAGGCATTCGGAGAACTCCGGCTCGGCGCCATCTCCACGGTTCTGACCGGCCTGCTTCCGAATGCCTTGCGGCGGGTTTTCGACAAGACGCCGGGCGTCGACATCTTCCTGCTGCCAGGCACATCGGCCGAACTTTATAACAGCGTCGTGGAGGAGAAGATCGACGCGGCGATCCTGGTCAAACCGCCCTTCCCCATCCCCAAGACGCTAAGCTGGGAACTGATCCGATCGGAGCCGTTCGTAGTGCTGGCACCGATTGATCTCGCGCACATTCCCGCCGATCGCTTGCTTCGCGAACAACCTTTCATTCGATACGACAGGAGTAACTGGGGCGGCCGGCTTGCCGATACCTATCTTCAGTCCCAGCGCATCCTTCCGCGCGAATGGCTGGAGCTTGACGCGCTCGAAGCGATATCGGTGATGGTCGAGGCTGGGCTGGGCGTATCGCTGATGCCGGACTGGCGTTCGTCCCTGTTCGACAACCTGCGGGTTGCGCGCCTTCCGTTGCGCAACGCCCCGTGCCGCGAGATCGGGCTAATCAGACCTCAGAACCTGCCCTCGGGCCGGCTCATACAGGCCGTCCTCGATGCCATTCGGTCCTAGAAGAAATGGTGGCATTGAGAAAGAACCCGAAGGCGGCGACCCGCGCCGAACTTCATCCGGTCTGGAAAATCGCGAAAAGGAACTGTTTTCAAGGCGGAGCGTTTAGCAAGCCTGAGCGAAGCTATCGGGGATCCGTGCCATGTCAGACGCCACAAACACGTCCGACGGGGACCTGCTGCCCATCGAAGCGTCATGGCCTGTCGGCCATGGCGAGATGGAAATGCTGATTCAGGACTTCGACTGGTCGCGGACAGCACTTGGGGCCATGGAGCAATGGTCCCCGACGCTGCGGATTATGATCCGCTTCCTGTTGGTAAACCGCTTTCCGCTGTTGCTGTGGTGGGGGCCGCAATATGTTTCAATCTATAATGATGCCTATCGGCCGGTGCTCGGAGCCAAGCACTCCTGGGCACTCGGCAAACCGGTCAGCGAATGCTGGAGCGAGATCTGGCATATTCTGAAACCGTTGATCGATACCCCCTTCAATGGCGGCCCTCCGACCTGGAACGACGACATCGAGCTCGAGATCAACCGGCACGGTTTTCTCGAAGAGACCCATTTCACCATCGCCTACAGCCCCGTTCCTGACGACGTTGCGGAGAACGGCATCGGCGGCGTCCTCGCCACCGTGACCGAGATTACCGAAAAGGTCATTGGAGAACGCCGGATCGTTGTCCTTCGCGATCTGGCCTCTCGCTCAGGCGATGCGCGGACGCCGGCAGAGGCTTGCATGATCGCAGCCGAGACACTGGCGAAACACGAAAGGGATGTCCCCTTCGCGCTTCTCTATCTTCTCGACCCCGATCGCAAACGAGCACGGCTTTCAGGGGTGGCCGGTTTGGTGCATGACGACGCACTGTGCCCGCAAACGGTCTCTTTGGGGCAAGCCGATCGCGGCAAAAGCTGGCACTTTGACATGACGTTGGCACCACGCGTCGTCAATGATCTGGGCTCGCGTTTCCAGGCATTGGCAGGCGAGCGCCCCCTCGATCTGCCGGACACCGCAATCGTGCTGCCGCTTGCCGCTGCCAATGCGCCTGAAGCTGCCGGTTACTTAGTCGCCGGCATCAATCCACGGCTAAAACTTGACGAACATTACTATGATTTCTTGCAGCTCATGAAAGCACAGGTCGCCAGTGCGATAACGAATGCTCAGTCCTATGAAGAAGAGCGTAAGCGCGCAGAGGCTCTTGCGGAAATCGACCGAGCAAAGACCGTGTTCTTTTCGAATGTCAGTCATGAGTTTCGCACGCCGCTGACGCTGATGCTCGGCCACATCGAAGACCTCCTGGCCCGTGGTAACCAGCCACCCGACGACCGCGAACGGCTCCTTATCGCGCATCGCAACTCCCTTCGCCTGCTTAAGCTGGTGAACACGCTGCTTGAATTCTCACGCATCGAGGCGGGTCGGCTGCAGGCGCATTTTGAGCCGACAGATCTTGCCGCGGCAACGGCGGAACTTGCGAGTGCATTTCGCTCTGCAACGGAAAAAGCCGGCTTGCGTTTGACCGTCGATACACCACCGCTTCCCGAAGCGGCCCATGTTGATCGCCAGATGTGGGAAAAGATCGTGCTCAATCTCCTCTCCAATGCATTCAAGTTCACATTGGAAGGAGAGATCGCCGTCAAGTTGACCGCCAATGCAGACAACTTCGTGCTTGCTGTCCGCGATACGGGTATCGGTATCCCGGCCGAAGAAATGCCCCGCCTTTTCGAGCGGTTCCATCGCGTCGAAGGCGCCGAAGGACGCAGTCGGGAAGGATCCGGCATCGGACTGGCTTTCGTTCAGGAGCTGGTAAAACTTCACGGTGGGACGGTTTCGGCCGACAGCCATCTGGGCAAAGGCACGACCCTAAGGGTCAGCATCCCAAGAGGAAGTGGCCACCTGGCAGTCGATCAAACCGGAACAAGTGAAAGTCGCCCGTCAACCGCAATTGGCATTTCTCCCTTTGTGGAAGAGGCCCTTCGGTGGCTACCCGATTCCCGCCGGGACGCCGAACTGCCCGAGGTCGAGCCAGCCGCCCACCTGACGCAAGCCCGCAACGGCCGCCGCCATTCCCTGTTGGTGGTGGATGACAACGCCGACATGCGCGACTACCTGCGTCGCCTGCTTGGTGCCCAGTACGATCTTACGGTAGTCGGCCATGGGGAGGCCGCGCTCGCCGCGATCGCGTCTCAGAGACCAGACCTCATCCTCACGGACGTCATGATGCCGGGGTTTGATGGACTGGAATTGCTCAAAAGGCTGCGTTCGGAGCCGCAGACAACCACCATTCCGATCATCGTTCTGTCAGCGCGCGCCGGTGAGGAAAGCCGAATCGAGGGCATGCAGGCAGGCGCCGACGACTACATGATCAAGCCCTTCAGCGCGCGCGAGTTGCTGGCGCGTGTTGAGGCGCATCTCAAAATGTCTCACCACCGAACCAAAGCGGCAGAGCGTTTGCGCGCAAGCGAAGAGCGGTTCCGGGCCTTCGTCACAGCGAGCTCTGACATCGTCTATCGCATGAGCCCCGATTGGCGCGAGATGCGGTATCTGCAAGGCAAGGATTTCGTCGCTGACACTGAGGATCCAAGCGACAGTTGGCTCGAGAGATACATCCCTGCCGCCGATCAGGCGCATATCCTGACGACCATCGAGGATGCCATTCGGAACAAGGCCGTGTTCGAGGTAGACCACCGGGTTATTCTCGTTGACGGAAGTCTTGGCTGGACCCATTCGCGGGCCATACCGCTTCTGGGTAGCGACGGAGAAGTTGTGGAGTGGTTTGGCGCCGCGCGAGACATTACCGATCGCAAGCGCTCAGAAGAGACACAGCAGCTCCTGCTGAGCGAACTCAGCCACCGGGTCAAGAACATGCTTGCGTCGGTTCAGGCCATCGCGCGACAAACGCTGCGTTCTGCCAAGGACCCTGCCACCTTTGCCGAGAGCTTTAGCGGGCGCCTGCAATCGATGTCTAGAATGCACTCGCTTCTGACCCGCACTGGCTGGGAGGGCGCGGATCTTGACGATATCATTCATGACCAATTGCTGCCCGGGACGGTCGACGATGACCGGGTGGTAGCATCCGGCCCGCCAATCAGCCTCGATCCGCAAACGGCGCAGCACATGGCCATGATGTTGCACGAGCTCGGCACCAATGCCGTCAAATATGGTTCGCTGTCGACGCGCGCCGGCACGGTCTCGATCGATTGGACGCTGAACGATGGTACGCTTTGCCTTGATTGGCGGGAACGCGGCGGTCCATCCATAAGATCACCCGTCGCCCAGGGATTCGGGACCAAACTGATCGAACAGGTTCTAAGCAGCGGAGGGGGCCGCGCGCATCGCTCCGTCGAGGCCGAGGGCATGCGTTGGGAGATCGTCCTTCCCCTGGAACCTGATGCGAGCAACGCAGCAGAATTTGCAGACCCTGTTTCGAATGGCTCTCCACAGACTGCCGCGTCCTCTGTTGCGAGCATCGATGGCAAAACATTCGCGGTTATCGAGGATGAGCCCCTGATTGCCTTCGAGATCGCCGCGGTACTTGAGGAACAGCATGCGCAAGTCGCAGGGCCGGCATCGACGATAGGGGATGCCTTGCGCATCATCGACCAGGAACAACTGGATGGGGCGATGGTTGACGCCAATTTGCACGGACAATCGGTCGAGGAGATTGCAGCCGCCCTGACCGAGAAGAAGATTCCTTTCGTCTTCGTCACGGGCTACGGCCGTGAAGCGCTGCCTGCGGGCTTTACCGATGCGAGACTGCTCATGAAGCCGTTTACCTCGCAGCAATTGATCGAAGCCGCAGCGCTGCTTGTTACCAGGACCAATGCGGTCCACCGACTGCGTCATTGATCGAACGCCTGGCAGCCTTGTGGATTGTATTTGTTCTTGCTTGAGGTACCTTTTGTAGGCTCTGCGTTGCGCAGGGATCCCCTGCCGCGATTTGTGCCTGCGTCGACGATGCTGTTTAACCGGAGTTCGTGGGAGCGGTGAAAAATGCTGGTTGAAATCAGCGATCCCAAGGCATCTGAACAGGACTTCCGCGAGAGCGAAACGAGGTTCCGCGATATCTTTGAGTATGCCGGTGTAGCGGTGTGGGAGCAGGATTTTTCCGGCGTCTCCGAGCTCCTGCACGCGTTTCGATCAGAGGGCGTCGAGGATCTGCGCGCCTACCTGGCGACATATCCCGACCGTTTGGACGAAGCGATTGCGAGCGTGCGTATAGTCGACGTCAACCCGTTCACGGTCGAACTATTCGAGGCCGCCGAGAAAGACGAGTTGCTGCGCTCGCTCTCAAACGTCTTCCTCCCCGAGACGGCACCGATTTTCCTTGAGGAGCTGGTAACGATCTGGGAGGGACGACGGCGTTTCGGGGGCGATACCGTTCTGCGCACCCTTCGAGGGCGGCGACTGGACGTGGTATTCACGATCACGTTCGAGGGCGCACACCACGAACGCGCCTATGTCAGCATTCTCGACATCTCGCAGCGCAAGGCGGCGGAACGCCGGCTGGAGGCGGTCGATCGGATTGCCAAGACGATCGCGAGCAGTCTCGACCTTGACCATATCGTCCAGGCGGTGACGGACGCGGCAACCGAAATCGCCGGTGCTAAATTTGGGGCCTTCTTCTATAATCTCGTTGACCCGCAAGGCGAGCGATACACCCTTTACGCTCTTTCGGGGGCGTCCCGCGCGGCTTTCGAGAAGTTCCAACTGCCCCGCAACACCGCCGTGTTCGACCCGACGTTCCGCGGTTTGGGCGTTGTGCGCTCGAATGATATCCGGGCCGACCCACGCTATGGCAGATCGGCGCCGCATTTCGGCATGCCGGAAGGACATCTGCCAGTTGTCAGCTATCTGGCAGTTCCGGTGGTTTCGCGCTCGGGCGAGGTACATGGTGGGTTGTTCTTCGGTCACGATCAGCCCGGCATCTTTGCCGCCGACGCGGAGGACGCAGTGACCTCGATCGCCGCCCATGCCGCAATCGCGATCGACAACGCCCATTTGCTCAAGGCAGCCGCGCACGAGGTCACCGTCCGCCGCAAGGCCGAGCATGCGGCTCATCAGCTTGCTGCGATCGTCGAGTCGTCGGAGGACGCAATTCTTTCGATGGACCTGGACGGCGTCATCACCAGTTGGAACGCCGGAGCCGAGCGGCTCTACGGCTATACGGTCGAGGAAGCCGTTGGAAGGCCTGTCACGCTTTTGATCCCCAGCGATCGCCAGGGCGAGGAACTGGAATTCCTGGAGCAAGTACGCGCCGGCAACCGAGTCGATCATTTTGAAACGCTGCGCCAGCGCAAGGACGGAGTGCTGATACCGATCTCGCTCAGAATTTCGCCGATCCGTGACAACGCCGGCGTGGTTATCGGCGCCTCGAAGATTGCGCGCGACATCAGCGAGCGCAAACAGGCCGAACAACAGAAGGACCTGTTGATCCAGGAGATGGCGCACCGGGTCAAGAACCTGTTCATGGTATCCAGCAGCGTGGTGTCGCTGAGCGCCAAGTCAGCGGCATCGGTCGATGAACTCGCAACGGCCGTTGTCGCACGATTGGGGTCACTGGCACGGGCCCATGTGCTGACCTTGCCGACGCAGAGTACAAACGGCCCCGGTGATGGCCGGGCCAGCCTGCAGCCGCTGCTTGCGACCTTGCTGTCTCCGTATGACGGCGAGACCGGCGTGGGCCTGCGCCGGATAACAACCCGAGGAAGCGATCTGGACATCTCCCGCGCTGCTATTACAGGCTTTTCGCTCGTCGTGCACGAGTTCGCCACCAACGCTGCCAAATATGGCGCCCTGTCGACAGACACTGGCTATCTCGATCTTGAGTGTATCGATCAAGGAGGGGCGCTGGAGCTGATCTGGACCGAACGTGGCGGCCCGTCGGTGTCGGAAACCGAAGCCGAAGGCTTCGGCACCAAGCTCGCCAAGCTGACCATCGAAAGGCAATTCGGTGGAAAGATCCTCCGTCAGTGGCACCCGGACGGACTTGTCATTCGCCTCACGGTTCCCAAAGACCGGCTGTAGCCGTCCGGCGAGACGAAACCATGGCGGACGTCCGCACCACTCTTCGTCAATGACCGGTTGCACACCGTTCTTTGGGAGCGATGCGAATGAGGACCGGCGATCAATGCGTTGCATCAGGCCGCATTGTAGCGGGAACTTAAATGGCGGCGGCGCATTGTTAGGAGAGCACGTTCAGCCATTGCGAAAGGCAAGTTTCAATGCCTTCTGTTCACGAAACCGACCAGCGGTCTCCGCCGCTGGAGACCCAGGTTGTTGACCTTATTCCAGCGCTTCGCGCCTTCGCCCGCACATTCGTTTCGTCGAGCTTCGAAGTCGACGATCTGGTGCAAGAAACGCTCTTTCGGGCATTGCGCGGGATTGATGGTTTCCGGGCCGGAACCAATCTCAAGTCCTGGCTCTTCACCATCATGCACAATGCTTTCCGCACGCAGTACAAGCTGCGTCGGCGCGAGTCTCCCGGCACAATTGACTGCGCCGAGCTGCCGATCCCGATGCCGGCACCGCAGGATTGGTGCGTCTTGAACGCCGAACTTCGCAGAGCGCTCGACACTCTGGCAGCCGATCACCGGGAGGTGCTCATCCTGGTTGCCGGATATGGCCTGAGCTACAAGGAGGCCGCCGACATCTGCGACTGCGCGGTGGGCACGATCAAAAGCCGGCTCAGCCGAGCGCGCGACGAGCTTGCCTGCCAAATGAGCGGAGTTCCAGTTCCCTGATACCGTAACTGGGCTCGGCAGTTATCGCCCATCAAACAGCTCGGTCCAGACCGCAAGCGCGGCTGCGCCGAGAAGAATGGCAGAGACAACCGCCAAAGCCGCCGTCGCGACAACCTTGGTAACGCGAGCATCGTTCTTGTCGCCAGGCGAGAGAGCCGATCGTGACCTAGCCAGGCCTGCGTCGCGAGGATCATGAAGGGCAATGTTCTCCTGTAAGGCTTGGTCCAACAGGTTCAGCCTGCGTCGATACTCGGCGTCGCTCCTGCCCAAGCGCTTCACTTGTGCGAGATTGTCCTGAAGGTCCGCACGTTTCACCACCACACTGAGGGGATTTGGAACGGCGCGGAGCGTCAAGGCGTCCTTCGTCTCTCCGGGCTGACGTGTCAGGGCCTGGACGGCGATGATAACTTCCGGGGAAAAGCCAACATCCTTCAATCTCTCGAGCGTCCAGCCCGGAGATTTCTCCACGACGTCGTGAAGGAAAGCGACAGTCTTGGCTTTCTCTCCGACAACAGCGTCCGCAACCCTCTGGCAATGGCTGAAGTAAGGTTCGCCTGCCTTGTCACGCTGACCAGCGTGCGCATGGGCGGCAACTTCCCGCGCCCATGCGCATTCTTCGGCCGGTGACAAGGGATCAGGGGAACGCCACGACGAGAGCCGGCTATCGCGAGTATCGGTCACTGCGGCGGCCTTTGATTGTGGGCGCCGCCTGGCATCGTCACTCCTTTGAGCCCAACGCCGGCAAGGTCCGAGTCTCCCCGCGCCGCGTCTGCGAGAGACACGACGCCGACCAGGCGCTTGTCGTGGTTGACGACCGGCATGCGCCTGATCTGCTCGTCTCCCATGTGGCGCGCGACCTCCGACAATTCATCATCGTCGAAGCAGTACCTAACATCGGTCGTCATGATGTCGCCCAAGCGCGTTTTCCCGTCACGACCGGCCGCCACGCAACGTACCACGATGTCGCGGTCCGTTATCATGCCGACAAGGCGGTCGTTTTGGCCCACGGGCAGGAACCCGATATCGGTGTCAGCCATTTCTCGTGCGATGTCCTGAACCAGGTCGTCCGGGCTCGCTACATGCACGTCTCTGGTCATGATTTCGGCAATGCGCATTGATCCATTCCTTCCATTCAGCCTTCGTCGGCTCCGCGATAAGCTTTGCCGTGCGGAGCAGTTGCCGGCGCCACGATCGTTCCAGTGCCTTCCCCCTCGCCCGAGCCGGCACCGGATGACCCGTCTTCCTCAAGCTCTCTGCGAGCCTGTTCCCAGTGCCGCTTTTCCTCGCCGAAGGGCCGCCCTTCACTCTCCCAGATGGTGTGGGCACGGCGGCGAATACGTTCTTCCTTGTCATCCATGACGATGTGCTCTCCGTGGTGGATTTGCCTTGCAAACCGAGGAGTCCAAGATTTGTTCCGTCCTGATTGACAGGAGAGCTGCTCTCGCCCGTCGCATGATCATTTCGTGTCGATCAGAGAGAGAGAGAGAGAGAGAGAGAGAGAGAGAGAGAGAGAGAGAGAGAGAGAGAGAGAGAGAGAGAGCGGCGGTCAAGCACGATCAAGCCTCTGCGGCAATCGCAACAGCCGACACCACAACGAAGCTGGGAACCAACTCCTTCCGTAGAGGTTGGATCTTACGACCTGAGGCCGCGGAATGGCTGGAGGGACAAACCACGCGATGGAGCAGGTGCAATGGCAGAAAGACTGGACGAGCGGGGCGAGCCGCTGTCTGCGACCCACGATTCCGAGCGAACCACTTTCTCCGCCAGCGAGGCGCGGCAGGCAGGAATGGGTGCGCGCATTTTCCTGGTTCTTGCCGCAAGTCTGGCGCTTGCTTTCGTTGTCTGGGGCATTGTCGAATGGAGCCAAGACAGAGAGGATAGACAGCCGGCTGCCGGCGGAAGTGTTCAGCCCACTGTTACAGAACCGAGGCCGAACTGAGCGCCATCGGGACTTTTGCACTTCGTTGCCTCGGCCCGTGGGTTTCTGGATGAAGTAAGGCATCCAGTCGCGGCCGGCTCAATTTGGACCGTACGGGCTTTCGCTATGGATGACTTCCATCAATGCGTGGAGCCATTCCGCAAGCGATTGTGACCTGCACCTGAGGGGTGCCAGAACAATGGCCCGCTCAAGCGTGCGCTCGACCAGACCGTCGGCAGCTACCATATCCCCCATCAGCCTCCGTGCCCTCAGACGAAGCCCCGGAACGAGGTCGACAATACTCTGTTCATGGAAGGGCGAACCGACCGGCGTCAGAATAGACAGATTCTGGAGGTGTTGTTCAAAGACGGCGCTCACAAGCTCCGCGGAACCAAGACATTTGCTGAGGCGCGCGGCAGAACTGAAACGCTCTGGAAGACTTAGAGAATCGTATCCGCTGAAGAATATGAGCGGTACCTGACGGCGCGCAAGCTCGTCGGCGACCGGATAAATAAGCTCGCCGTTCAGATTGATGTCGAGAACAGCGACTTGGATATCATCCGCGATGGAAAGGCTCTTCAGCGTCTCTCGAACAGTAGGCGTGGGGCCGATGATGGTCGCGCCCGCCTCCTCCAGCAACAGCGCAATGTCATTTGCGACGATGAATTCATCCTCGGCAACCAATACCCGCAGATGCTGCAGGCCGCGCGTCATTTCTCATCCCCTGTCCGCTTCACTGGTCGCCTCGATTCGTCCTGAAGCGCTGGGCGTTCGGCAGTCTCGGCAACTCGGCGCGTACCGAGCGCTCTTTGCAGCCTGTTTGCGAGTATCAGCAGACGATCCGGTATATCGTCGATTTCGGCACCAACGACATCGCCCGTGGCATGGGGCGCCATCAAACTCTCGTCGTCGCTCGTCTTCTTGTCCGAAGCCATCCTCGTTCCAGCCCGTCCATTCGTCGCGCGTTTCCCGTCGCCTTCGACGGCGGGACAACTGAAAGGATAGTCCTTGTGCAGGTGGAAGCCAACCGGTTCTCCTTCCGTAGCAAGGCACAGGGCGAACCGCGCAAACCGTCGATCCCCGGCCGGCAGGGTCGGTCCGCAGCGGCGCTGCACTGTAACAGGAGGCGGTATCAAGATCGCCAGAACCGCAATAACGCGCGCGGGTCTCATCGCCAACTCCCAGAAACTCTGGTTTTCGGCAGAACACTCATCGACGACAATGGTTCCTCACGTTTCAGCCCGCTTCGGAACATTCCTCGTCGCCAAAGGTTTGGTCGAAAGCGATAGCTTAAAGCAACCAAAGGAGCGGTCCATGCTCGGAACTGTACTGTTGATCATCGTCATACTGCTGCTGGTCGGTGCGTTCCCGGCCTGGCCGCACTCGTCGGGATGGGGCTACGGTCCCTCCGGACTGCTCGGCGTGGTCGTCGTCGTCCTCCTCGTCCTCCTGTTGATGGGGCGTATCTGATTGGATGCGGCCAAGGCCATGCGATCGGCCGGCGACGAGCTTGTCTATGTCTCCGATATGGAGCCGGGTTTCAGCCGAACGCGCCTTCAAAAGGGCTTTCGTTATCGGCGTCCGGACGGCTCGGTGCTGAAAGATCCCGAGATCATCGCCCGGATCGAGGCGCTCGGATTGCCGCCGGCCTACGAGCGCGTATGGATCTGCACCAACGAAAATGGCCACCTGCAGGCAACCGGTTATGATGTCCGTGGCAGGAAGCAGTACCGCTATCACGATGCGTGGCAGCAGATGCGCAATCACGAGAAATTCGAACAGCTGTCAGCCTTCGCCAGGGTGCTGCCGCGGATACGTCGAAGGATCCGGCGGCAAATGGAAGGGAATGCCGAGGCCGCAACAACGGTGCTTGCGGCGCTTGCCGCCCTTCTCGACCACGAGCCGCTTCGCATCGGCAATCCGACCTATGCGAAGGAGAACGGAACCTATGGTGCCGCAACGCTTCTGAAGCGCCATCTCAAGATCCGGCCGGATTGCATCGAATTGGACTTCAAGGGAAAGGGCGGACGCCGTATCAGACGGCGCCTTAGAAATCCCCGCCTGCAACGCGTTCTAGAGGAAATCTCGGACCTTCCCGGGCGGGAACTTTTCGTATCCATCGGCGCCGACGGCCGCCCCCAACCGATCGATTCCGGCCGCTTCAACCGTTACCTCGCCGATATCTCCGCAGCCCCGATCTCGGCAAAGACCTTCAGGACATGGGCCGGAAGCGTCGCGGCCTTCGCCGCTGCACGCCAGGCGTTGAACAATGGTACCCGGCCCACGATCAAGCAGATGTGTGAAGCGGCCTCGGAAGTCCTGCACAATACGAAAGCGGTCTGTCGCAAGAGCTATATCCACCCTGCCATCCTGGCGCTTTCGGATCGAGACGCGACCTTATCCACGAGAAAACGGCGAGGCAGGTCGCGGCCCATCGCAGGACTGCGTGCGGACGAACTTCACCTGCTGCGGTTTCTCGAGACCTAGCGCAAGGGAAGGCCGATGGTCTTCGGCCCTCGGCCCCGCTTGCAAGGAATTACGGAACAAACGCGAGAAAGCTCGATTGGACATGGATTCGCTACGGCAGGTCCGAAGCGAACGGATTGGATCGAACCGACGTCATCCGGCCCAGAAAAATGGCAGTGCCTCAGCGGGCCCCGAAGACCAGGGCCGGATAGCGCGATCAGAAACGAGGTGGCGAAGTGCCAAAGCTCGTGCGATTTGTGATTTGGCATATGTTTTCAGGGTTCATCATCGGCACCCTGACAGCATTGGTGATCGTTGTCCTTAATCCGCATGCTCTGGGCCATACCGGTGTGATCGACCCGCTGGCCTTTACGCTGCAGGGCTTTGCGTTCGGCGCCTCCTTTGCCTTGGGTAGCCTCGGCACCGCCCTGATGGGCAGGATCGATTAAGCTCAAGAGGCAAGCCCACATCCACGGTCCTCACCATCTGCCCTCGGCCACACGCGATTGCTTTCTCGCGCCCTCCAGAATTGAAGCTGTCGTTCGAGAAGGCGACATGGACGCTTGAAGAAGAAACCCCTCCTTCAAGCGTCCAATGCGATCAGGCGGCGGCCTTGATGTTCGCAGCCGTCACCGCAAGCTTGCTGAGGGCCTTGTCGGTGGCGCCTTCTTCCTGAAGGGTCTGGTCGAGAAGCGACACGGCCTCCTGCAGCCCGAGCTGTTTGGCCCAGGTCTTCAAGGTGCCATAGCGAGAAATTTCATAGTGCTCGACCGCTTGGGCCGACGAAATAAGGCCCGCGTCAAGTGCCGGGCTCCCCTTGAACTCCTCCATGATCTCTTCGCCCTCTGCGATAATGCCCTGAATGGCCTCGCAGGTCTTTCCCTGGGCGCGCTTGCCGAAAATTTCGAAGACCTGCAGTAAGCGCTCCACATGGACTTCCGTTTCGTCCCGGTGCTTTTCGAACGCAGCCTTGCTGTCCGGCAGTTGCGCTGCACGAGCCATTTTCGGCAGTGCTTTCAATATCTGCCGTTCAGCATAGTAGATGTCCTTCAGGCCATCATGAAACAGCGTTTCAAGCGTCTTTTCTGGCATAACAACCTCCTTTGCGGGCTGGTGAAGCCGCTCCAACTTCATCGAGGTGCAAAGGTTCCGCTCGGGAACAAAATGCGGTTTGGAAGACTTGGCTTGCAGGCGCGCGGCTTTCGCTTCGGCATTGGTTCCGGCGGAGCGGCGATAGCGCCAAAAGGGAGACCAAAATGAAAGAGAACCAACCCGCGTCGCGCGAAGCCAAGCAGCGCGATGGACAGGCTATCCCGAGACGCGTTCGCGCCAGAGTCGTCGATCCCGCGGAAGTCATTTATCGGGGCCACTATGACCTGGCGGAGTTCATCGCCAGATACGGCCTTACGCCCATGGAAGCCCGCGACATCTTCGTCCGGTTCGGTCCAACCCGGTCCAATCTCGATCAACACATGCGGGAGCGTAGCATAAGCCTCTGACGACCAGGCCAGGCAGAGCTTTGCATCGTCTCAACTGGAAGACACGGTTGCCTTTTGCACCCGGCCACGAAGCGTTTCAGCAACGGCAGACTCTGGCCGCGCCCCTTGCTGAACTGTCGCAGACCATGCGGTGGGAACCAACGCTGCAATCGCAAACAGCTCGAAGGCAGAATCCAGGAGGTCTATGGGATCGAGAAGAACCGCATTCGCCGGGAGGCGGATGACTGGTACGATCGTCAGGCATTTGACCGGTAGGCACGGCGCCTCGGTCGATTGTCATCCGGCTTGACCGCGCGGACAACTGACCCTGACAATTATGCGGCCCGGACCGGCGAGATTCTCCGCAAGGCTTTGAACAACGTCCGCTGCGCCTGGCAGATCGACCGTTCCTTCAATAACGACGCTGTTTCCAAGCACTCTGAATGTGAGGTTTCTCGTCTCCAGTGACGTCTGCGCATTCAAGGCAGACTTAATCGCTGCAATGAGGCCAGAGATGACAGATCCCTCACGACCTCGGTGATTGAATTCCGGTAGGATCAAGACCATCGAAAGCCTCCTTTTCCTGCCCCAACCATGTGATCGGCGCCTTGTTCCGCTCGGGGCAGGAACTTGCCGAGCCTGTCGACGTTATGAGGTGGCAGCCGAAAGGGGCCAGGCATGGCGATCGACCAGACGCGCGTTGACTTCGACCATCGTCGTTTTACCAAAGGATTGGCGCGGGGGTTGGCCGGTGCTCTCCTCTTTGCGTTGCCTATGTTTCTGACGATGGAAATGTGGGAACTCGGGCTCTACATCGACCGCTCGAGGCTGCTTCTGCTGCTGTTGGTCAACATCCCTTTGCTCATCCTCCTAGCGCGCCGCATCGGGTTCGAAAACGTCGCGACCTGGCACGAAGCCGTGCGTGATGCCAGCATCGCCTATTTCCTGGGCTTGCTGGCGAGCGCGTTCGTGCTGTCTGCCATAGGCGTTCTCAGCGTCGAGCAGGCTATGCCAGAGGCGGCAGGCATGATCGCCATCCAGACGGTCCCAGCCAGCATCGGTGCCTTGCTTGGTCGCAGCGAACTGGGTCGGCGCGACGATGATAATGATGATGAGGACGCACAGGACCCCGTCGACGATGATACGCAAACCGGCTACGGCAGTGAGCTTTTCATGATGGCCGTCGGCGCCCTGTTTCTTGGACTGAATGTCGCTCCGACCGAGGAAATGATCCTGATTTCCTTCAAGATGTCACCTTGGCACGCAATCGCGCTCATCATTGCATCCATCGTGTTGATGCATGGGTTCGTCTATGCGCTTTCCTTCCTCGGCGGACACGAGCTGGAAGAAGGCACACCCGTTTGGCATGCCCTGATCCGCTTCACCCTCCCAGGCTACGCCGTTGCCTTCGCGATCAGCTTCTTCTGTCTCTGGACGTTCCATCGGCTCGACGGCATCGAACTTACCCAGGCGATCATGAGTACCGTGGTGCTTGCTTTTCCAAGCTCGATCGGCGCCGCAGCAGCGCGGCTCATTCTCTAGGTGACCCATGGCGAAATCGTCAAAATCCCGCTCGGTTGAAAAAGGTGGAGGGCACTGGATCGAATGGCTCACCGGGTCGGTATCAGCCATCGGTGTCATCGTGCTGATCGGGTGGGTCAGTTTCGAAGCTGCGACGCAGAGCGACGGAGCCCCCGATCTGTCGGTCCAAACGATCAGCAGCGCAAACCGGGACGGCGGATATCTGGTCATGTTCGACGTCGAGAACGCTGCCGACCAGACTGCCGCCGATGTCGTGGTGCGCGGCGAGGTCATCTCCGGAAACACTGTCGTCGAAACGGTCGAGATTACGCTCGACTATGTCCCGATGCATTCCAGGACGCGTGCTGGTCTGATCTTTCGCAACGATCCCAAGGGGCGATCCCGGATTTTTGCCACCGGTTTCAGCGAACCGTAGCACATGGCCAGCGGCATTGTTTGGAAAGCCGGGGAACCTCTTTGAGCGGCCCCGGTTAAGACCAGCAGTCGCCAAAAGGAAACACGACAATGAGCCTGACTCTGAGTGACATCTCCAAGGAACTGAAGAGCATCGATTTCGGAATGCTCTCGACGAAGAAAGCGGATGGCACGATAAGCAGCCGCCCGATGAGCAACAACGGCGAGGTGGAATACGACGGAGATACGTGGTTTTTCTGTTACGATCAGTCGAGCAAGATTGCCGACATCAAAGCCGACCCGCAGGTCGGCCTGACTTATACCGCTAGTCCAAGTTTGCTCGGCAAGCCCGGCATGTTCATTGCAATCGAAGGCGAAGCATCACTTGTCGAGGACAAGGAGGCGCTCGCCACGCATTGGGTGAGCGACCTTGAGCGATGGTTTCCGCAAGGGATCGACACCCCGGGCATCCTGTTGATCAAGGTTCGCGCATCGCAAGTCAGCTATTGGGACGGCGATGAAACAGGCACCATCACGCTTATCGGCGTGATCTCATAGTCCACTCGGTCGGCCATTGGTGGCACGCGCCCCGGAGGATTGGTTTCCCCAATCCTCCGAAGCAGGGAACTAGAGGGTGGCCAGAACACTGTTTCCGATCCGCCCGTCGTAGACGGTCCGCTGCGTAATTTTCCGTTCGATCGCCTCGATGACGGCTGCGGCGAAATCGACCTTGTAAAGTTCGTGCATCGAGCCGAGACCGCCTGGCGTGAAGACGTTGATCTCCAGAATCTTGTCTCCCACGATATCAAGCCCAACGAGGAACATGCCGTCCTCAATCAGCTTCGGCCTTACCATCTCGGCGATCTCAAGGATCTGTGGTGTGATATCTACACGAGCAGCGGTCCCGCTGGCGTGAATGTTGGACCGCACTTCGCCTTTGGCAGGCACGCGCCGCATCGCGGCATAAACGCCTTCCTTCTCCAGCGGGCGCCCATTCATCAGGAACAGCCGAATATCGCCTTGCGTGGCCGCCGGCAGATAGCTCTGCGCAATCAGATACCCCTCGCCGCTCACGGCCTCGAAAATCTGGTTGAGATTAGCTTCCTCGGGTGTACCTATCTTGAAAACATGCTTTCCACCCGACCCCTGGAGCGGCTTGAGGATGACGCCGTCGGAGTGGGCATCGACGAAGTCGCGGATCTCCTCGATGCTTTTTGAAATAAGCGTTTCTGGTCGAACCGCTCTGGGGAAATCCTGGAAATAAAGTTTGTTCTGAGCAAGTGCGAGGCCGCCAGGATCGTTGATCACGATCACGCCGCGCTCGGCCGCCAGCCGACCGAACATCGCCCCCACATTGGCGGCCCAGGGCCGATCGGCCGCGTCCAGCGAGGGATCGTTTCGAAGAAAGATCACGTCCAGCTCCGTCACATCGACGACTTCGACTTCCGCTTCGGCCTGCAATGCCGAGTGGAGGCTTTCGGCCTTCCGGAAGCGTTTCGACGGGGGCACGCGGCGTTTGACAAAGAGACGATCATCAGGCCGCAGCACAAAGTCATCAGGCGTGACGTAGCAGACATCGTGCCCGCGAACGACCGCAGCAAAGGCCAATCCCGTCGTTGTGAATGTCGCTGTCTCCGCCTCGATGGAGTTGACGAAAAATCCTATGCGCATCTTTCTCTCCTTTAGGGTGTCCAGCATGACAAATGGCGGCCAAAATCCATCCGGCCACCTAGATTGCGCACCTAACCCAGACAATGCGCTCCTGGCCTTATCGTTCCACGGTTCGGGCGGTCTCGCCTTGCCAGCGCGCCTCTGTGAAAAGCCGATTGATGAAAAGCAATCTCGCGATCCCGGTCGCCAAAGAACAAAGGGATAAATGTCGCGCTCACGATGGATCGCTGGCGGCGTTGAGGGCAGCCTGGTCGGGACCAGGTCGTCGACCAGTTGCTCCGCTCTCTGATGGCCGCCTGCCAGGACGAGTGCAAATGTCGGATTGGTAGGTCCGCATCAGCGGCGTGCCACTTTTGCTGTCGCACGGCGCTGACGGGAGAGAAGGGACGCCTCTCGCTCCAGGCCCGCCGACTGCCGGCGACCTGGAGCGAGAGGCCTGTCGATCAGTTAGTGGAAACGCTGGTTTCCGTACCAGTCGTCGACGTCTTTCTTGGCCTGGTCCTTGGCATAACCATAGCGCTCCTGGATCTTGCCTTCGAGCTGCTCGCGCTTGCCGTTGATCTGATCGAGGTCATCATCCGTGAGCTTGCCCCACTGTTCCTTGACCTTACCCTTGATCTGCTTCCAGTTGCCTTCGACGCGATTCCAATCCATGGCAAATGCTCCTTGCGTTTGTTTCGGATACACGTCCAGAACGACGCAATCTGCCAGTTGTTCCGATATTCTTTGCCAGTTGAGCCGGCCAGCCTCCATCACCAGATGGTATTGGCACCGTTGTCCTTTTGATGCGCAAAAAGGTCATCGGTGGGTGGCGCCGTGGATGTGCCGCCCAGGCGATCGCGGGCCGGAGGGGTCAGGTGCTCGACTGCCATTGGGTTGGCCAAAAGGAGAACGTGGAAAAATCCTGAGGTTCTCCATCAGCCCCGGCAATGCTAGGGTCCGGCATTTCGGCTCAAAGGCCAGCGAACGACCGCATAGTCCCATGTCGAAGCGATAAGGAGGCTTGCTGTCGCGCCAAAACTGAGCGTGTAGGTCGAAACGTACGAGAACACAGCCAGCAGCAACGCAAGCGCGATGAGACCGGCCAAGTGAGACAACGGCAACCGGTTCGCAGCGGCGAGCTTCACCCATATGTTGCCGCAGAGAAAAAGAGCCGGACCACCGATCACGACCGACGCGGTTTTCAACGTGGCGTCCTCTTCCGCATGCGACAGGGAGAAGTCCTGACCCACGGCCGTCAGAATGATCCCGGCGACGATCGGAAGATGCCCGTAGGTGAACAGATTGTGAGCGACCGCCTCCGGCCTCGACGTCCTTTCCGCCTTTTCTGCCGCCTCCTCCTGCCCTTTGTGAAAATAGATCCACCACATCGCGACAGTGCTCGCGAAAGCGCTGCCGAAGACCGGGAATGTCAGATCGGCGTCCATGTGCTCGACGGTGTTCCGGCCGGTTGTGAGAATGGTTTCGCCAAGACAGATGATGACGAAAAGGGCGCAGCGTTCGGCCAGATGCTCGCCGGACAGAATGAGGGTTTCCCTGCGCGCGCTTCCAAGTCCAGGGACCCAGTAGCGGACGAGAGGGCCTGCGTATTCAAGTGCAATCGCCGCCGCCCAGGTAACAAGCCTCGCCTCAAAACCCAAAAACGCGCCGGCAACCCAGAGCCCCCCTGTAGCTAGCGCCCACAGGGTTACGCGAAGAAAGGTCATTGCGGTCTCTTCGTCCTCGCCGCGGAATGCGAGCCAGGCAAAGACCGAGCGCCCGACCTGGATGGCGGCATAGATGATTGCGAAGGCAAGAGCGTGCTCGCCAAACGCTTCCGGGAGCGCGATCGCCATGAGAATGCTCGCAAACATCAGCGCAAAGAGCATGGAGCGAACCGGAACGCTGTCCGGGTCCAGAAGGTTCGTGACCCAGGTCGTGTTGATCCAGAGCCACCAGATCGCAAGGATCAACAGAAACGCCTCGCCAACGGTTGCTGACGTGAAATCGTCGGCGAGCGTATGGGAGAGTTGGATGAGGGCGAACACGAAGACCAGATCGAAGAACAGTTCAGGGAAGCTGGCCTTGGAGTTCTCGCTGTCCTGGTCGCGGGTCCATCGTTTTTGACCGGGCCGTGTCTTCATGTCTCAAGCTCCCTCCCGTCTCTTTGCGCAAGGCGGCAAAAACCTGTTCAGGCGCGCCGAGCGTCTGGACACGTCGTCCGTCGCCCATTTGCAACCGCTCGAAAGAACTGGAGCCGAGGCCCACGCCTGCGATCACCAGCCTCTTTGCCAGGCAACTTCGCGCGCAGCTTTCGCCAGGAGCTGCGCGCGCATCAAACGCAGAAAACTTGTGGAAGTTCCTTGAAAAAACTTCTCTTTTCGGTCGCAGGCCGAGGGAACAGATCCGTGCTTGTGCCGTTCAATCACCGTGGAGGCCGGTGCAGTATCGGCCAATGGAGAACAATCACAATGTTAAAATCGATCGCTACACTCGCCCTCGTCGCGGCATTTGCCAGCCCAGCCCTCGCACAGCAGAAAGTCGTCTGCGATGAAGCCTCCATGGCCAAGGCGGAACAGCAGGTCGCTCAGATCTCCGACGGTGCAAAGAAGGTCGAGTCGACGAAGGAACTGGCGATGGCGAAAGATGCCATGATGGCCAATGACATGGAAAAGTGCACGTCGCATCTCGACAATGCCATTAAGGGTATGGACGCCATGTAACCGCGTTTCGGTGAGCCCTTGAAATCTGCCTTGCGCAGGTTCCTGGACCTCCCTCCGACGATCGCAGACCGGATTTCTTCACCCTAATGATCGGGACAAGAGCTTCCGGTCTGGATCCTTTCAACCTACCGGCGGAGATGCACGACACCGCAGCAGGCGCGCCGCGCGCCGCTCCGGGGCTGTCAAATGGCGTCGGTGAATGATGCGTTGGAGGCAAGCGCTGATCAACAAAACTCAGGAACCAAAAACGACAAGCCGAGTTGGACGACTGCCTTTCACGGGCTGAGAACAAGGAACCGAACATCATGAAAAATGTGCTGCTCGCCGCGGTATTCCTCGGCGCATCGACTCTTGGCGCGCTCGCGCAGACCTCATCGCCTCCTGCAACTGCAGATGGTGATACGCCTGCAGTCGCGACGCCGGACACGACCAACCCAACGGCACCGGTCGCAGGCGCCAACAGCTTTACTGAGGCGCAGGTAAAGGATCGCCTCACCGAAGCCGGTTACACCGAAGTGACCGGGCTTAAGCTCGACGACAAGGGCGTCTGGCGCGCGGCCGCGATGAAGGACGGAAAGTCCGTTGCGGTTGCACTCGACTATCAGGGCAACATTGTTGCCAACTGACCCACCCAAGGAGACCACCGATGAAGACCGTTACTGGGCTTTTTGATGATTATGGCGACGCTCGCGCCGCAGTCAGCGCACTCGAAGACCGAGGCGTTCCGTCGAAAGACATTAGCATCGTGTCGAACAATGTTGGCGATCGGTATGCGAGCGCAAACGAAAGCGATGCCGCCGAAGGGGCAGGCACAGGCGCAGGTTTGGGCGCTGCCGTTGGCGGCATCGGCGGTCTATTGACCGGGCTTGGCGTCATGGCCATTCCCGGTGTCGGACCCGTGGTGGCGGCGGGCTGGCTCGCCGCTACGGCAGCCGGTGCTGCAGCCGGTGCAGTCGCCGGCGGCGCTGCGGGGGGACTGATCGGCGCGATGACCGACTCCGGCGTGCCCGAGGCACATGCCCATGTCTATGCCGAGGGCGTGCGCCGCGGTGGCGCCGTCGTCACCGCCCGGGTTGACGAGAGCCTCTACGCGGACGCCCAGGCCGTTCTACGCCGGGGCAGCTGGGTAGATCCCGAGCAACGTCGCGCGTCCTACGTTGAGCAGGGTTGGACACGCTTCGACGAAGGGCTCGATCCCTACACTCCCGAGGAGATCGAAAAAGAGCGCCTTCGCTATCGGCTTTGACGCGAACCAAGAGGGCCGCAAAGCGTTCGTCACGCAGCCCGAAAAGTCGATTTCGGCCCCCGCTCGGGGCCGATTTCGATACGCTAGGCGTGATCGACAAGCTTGTTAAATCGGCTCAGGCTGCCATCGGCAACTTTGTCCTGGTGCAGAAATGAGCCTGGGGCATCCGTTTTCTCCTCGTTTATTGGGCGACATGCGGTTCGGACAGGCGGAGCCGTCCCGTCCTAACCGCTTGGAACCAATCGGTAGAGCACGCGGTTTGGCATCGAAGAGGGAGGAAGGAGCCTGGCCACATGAGTTCGAACCCGCCCAGACCTGACGGCAAGGATCCGCCAGCACCAAAGCCAAACCGGGAACCACCGCCGATCGAAGAACCCGATCCCGACGCGTTGCCCGACGAAAAACGAACTCCCAACCCCGACGAAGTACGCACGCCTCCCGTCCATGCAGGTTGGATGCCGGCGTCTCCGTTGCGATTTCAAACCCGCCCCCCTCGCAAATCGTCGCCCGCTGTCATTTCCTTTCGACACAAACCGCTCCCGTTCGCTCGAGCACGAGGTGCAGGAATGAGCAACTGGATGCGAAGGAACGAAATCGCCGTTACCGCCCTTCTGCTTCTCGGCTCCCAAGTGGCTGCGCAAGGTCAAACGCTTCGACCGGAAGACATCAACAATGCTGCGATTATGGTTACTCCAGCACAACAACCGAAGGTCCCGGCGGAAGCATCCGGCCGCGACCCGGACCCCGCGATTGCGCGGCTTCAGGTGCTTCTCGATCGGGCGGGCACGTCTCCTGGTGTTATCGACGGGTACGACGGCGAGAACGTCGCTAAAGCGATTGCTGCGTTCGAGGCAATGGAGAATCTGCCCATAGACGGGAAACTGGATGATGATGTGATCGCCCGACTTTCCGACCCGCGGCCGGCGCTTGAGCCCTATGTCATTTCCGAGGATGACGCCGAAGGCCTGGTCCCAGCTATACCGAAAGACTACGCAAAGCAGGCCAAGATGGACCGGCTCGGCTACACGAGCATCATCGAAAAGCTCGCCGAACGCTTCCACATGGACACCGATCTCCTTACGGAGCTCAACTCGAACGCAACATTTGAGCCCGGGAGAACAGTTTGGGTAGCGAACCCCGGCACTCCGAGGCAGGGGTCCGTCAAGCGCATCGAGGCGCACAAGCAAACGAGACGCCTACTCGCATTTGCCGACGACGGGACACTCGTTGCAGCCTATCCCGCCACCATAGGGAGCGAGGAAACCCCTTCTCCTTCAGGCACGCAGAAGGTCAAAGGCGTCGCTCGCATGCCGCCATACACCTACAATCCCAAGATCAACTTCCGGCAAGGGGCAAACAAGAAGATCATGACACTGCCCGGCGGTCCCAACAATCCAGTCGGCAGCGTCTGGATCGACCTTTCGCAGCCAACCTATGGCATCCACGGCACGCCGGAGCCCTCCCTGATCGACAAATCCGGTTCGCACGGATGCGTCAGGCTGACGAACTGGGACGCCGAGGAACTGGCAGGAATGGTCAAGCCTGGCGTCGTCGTGGAGTTTGTCGATTAGGCGCATTTTCGCTCTGAAGCGCGTCGCCCGGATAGGTCGTCACCGACGCGCCGTGGTGGAACTCACGCTGCTCTGCACCGTTTCGCTTCGTACACCGCCTGAAGGACGCAAATGATACGAGGCTCTCTATGGATAACCTGGTTCGACATCATCGTGCCGTAGTCGCCGGCATCGATACTTTTGTTCGCGAGGCTGGCCGGGCAGACGCCCCTGCGGTTCTGCTGCCGCACGGATATCCATGCTCCTCTTATGAATTTCGCAACCTGATGCCGCGTCTTGCCGACCGCTGGAGATTGCTCGCACCGGATTTCCCCGGCGCCGGCTACAGCGCAACTCCTGATGATTTCGACTACAGTTTTGACGGCTACGCCGCCTGGCTCGAGGCCTTTGTCGACGCGATGAACCTGGACCGGTTTGTCCTCTACCTGCACGATTTCGGGTCGCCAATCGGAGCAAGATTGGCCATTCGAAACCCCAATCGCATCGTCGGCTTGATTATCCAGAATGGCGACATTCCCTATGAAGACGCCCTTGGCCCCAAGTATGCCGATATCGAGGCGCTTTGGTCGCTACCTCCAGCCGAAATGAAACAAAGACTGGCAAGCGCGGTGACCGAAGAGGGCTTTCGCGAAGAGTTTCTCAACGATCTTCCGGCGGACCTCGCCGATGCCATCCCACCGGACTTGTGGCAGTTGCATTGGTCGCTCCTAACACCGCGCCGCAAGGAGATCGCCATCGACCTGATCGCCGGGCTGAAGGAAAACAGACCCTGGTTTCCTGAGCATCGCAGGTACCTGCGCAGCCACCAACCGCCGACTTTGATCGTATGGGGACCGAACGACCATTACATGCCGGAAATTTCAGCGAGAGCCTATTTGCGCGATCTCCCGGACGCCGAACTCCACCTGCTTGAGGGAGGGCATTGGCTGCTCGAAACACATCTCGACGAGGTGGTCAAATTGATTGCAGCCTTCCTGATCCGCGTTCACTCGGCATAATCTCTTGCGCGAACCGGAACATTTCCCTCTCTTTCGGGTTGACGGAGGCCCCTTTTGGGGCAGGCCCTTCAGGGAAGGAGTGCACGAATGAAATGGCTTCCACTTACCGCATGCCTCCTGGCGGGATCGGCCTTCGCCCAGAGCCCCGATCTTGAGTCAGCCTGCGTAACCGTCGCAAAGAACTTCTTCATGACTGACACCTTGAATGTCGGTGTCGTGCAGTCCTTTCCTGAAATCAAGCCGCCGGGTGTCCGGTTCAAATACTCCGAGAGGGCCGACACGAAGAGACCTGAGATGTCGGATACGTTCGACTGTCAATTCGACCAGGCCAAAGCGCCGATCAAGATACTTCGCTTTTGCGTCTCAAGAATTTGCTATGCCACGGACCAGGAGGATGGCGAACGCAGGCGCCGGTTTGAAGAAATGCAGATTCTGATGCAAAGAGCCGCTACTGCCAAGCAATAGGTCTGCCTGCTGAAGCGACGGTGGCAGTGACCTGACGGCTCAAGCAGATGTCACGATGGCACATGCATCATGCGAAGAAGCCACCGTTTCCTATCAAGTCGGGAGCGCCCTTCCTCGGCTTCTCTGATTGCCAAACGCAACACCCGCTCAACTTCGGCGTCTGCCTGTTCGACATCCGCAAAATGCAATCTGGCGGAAGCGCGGAGGATTGCGACCAGCTTCCGTTCATGGGTTTTGAGTATGCCGGTCATCATACTAGAACGGGCGGAAATGCGTGCGGTTCCCAACCGGTTGCGACATTCGCACGCGCATCGTCCTATGCCGTCAATTGCTGCCACGCGGGCATGGCTTTCGCGGGAGCCGGGCGTTGACCAACTTACTCAACCGTAGAGCGAAACCTAAAATGCCTCCGGCACCGGCGGCTTGCGTCCTACTCGCCGACGCGGGTGAACGCGACCCGCCGCCGAATTCTCTGTTCCCGCGCCGGCCAAAATTACTACAATGCCACCGCAATCGCGCAACCGAAGCTGGTCAGGGCATCCATGGAGCCGCCGTCAACCGTCGTTGATCTTGCCTCGATCATCCAGACTTCCCTGGCGCCTGTCTTCCTGCTGGCCGGTACGGCGGGCTTCGTCAGTGTTTACGCGACGCGTCTCGGCAGGGTCTCGGATCGGGTGAACGAGATCGGGGAGAAGGAAGAACAGAGCGAAGCGAGACGCATGCAGCTCGACTACCTGCGCCGGCGCACGTTCGCGCTGGAGATTGCGGTCGCCCTGGGGACACTGGCCGCCATCTGCACGGGCTGCGCCATTCTCAACCTGCTCGCCGGCGCGCTTGAGTTCGGCTTTCGCGAAGAAAATCTCTTCTGGTTCTTCGGCAGTGCGATCCTTTCGCTCATCGGGTCGCTCGTGGCGTTCCTGTTTGAGATGGTGATCGCGGGGCGAAACATGCTGCGCCAGATGCGCCTGGAACAGGCAGCATCCGAGCGCGACAAGCGAACTTGACGAACCGGCGCCACCGGGCCTGCCGCCGTTTAGAACAGCAGCTCGCCGGTCGAGAGCTTTCTGAGCGCGGTCGCGATGTTGGCGATGAGCGCCTCCTTTTTCGGACCATGATCCGGATAGCGGGTCATGTTGTCGCCATTGTGCATGAAGACGTATCCGCCTCGCCCATCGCGCGTCGGGTATTGCCAGAGCCAGTCGGCCGGTTTCGGGTCGTTCTCTGGACCGACGTCGGTCAGCCAGATTGCCCCGGGCGGCGGATCGCTCCATCCCCGCGCGTACTGGCCAAAGATTCCCTGCCAGCCGTCGAAGCCTTCGCCGAGATCGGAGAAGATCTGGAAACGGTCGTCGCGGATGCGAACCTTGATGTTTGAGAAGGGACGCGGAGCGACGGCGTGAAACGGCGTCATGAAGGGGAGCCACGGCTGGCACGGTTCGGCGCAGATGATCAGGTTTCCGCCGCGCGCCAGGTAGGCGAGCAGATCCTCCGCCCGGCTCTTCAGGAAGAATTCGTCGTGGCTGCTCGGAATATAGAGCGTATCGGTCCGCTCAAGCAGCTCGAATCCAAGCTGATAGAGGGGGGCGAACTCGATTTCGAAGCCTGCCGCGCCAAGGCTCTGCTCGATCCATTCCGGGTGCCACTCCGACGGCACATGCGAGCACTGCAGATAGGTGAAGCGGTTTCTTTCGGGCCTTTTTATGCCGAGCTCGCGGTTGAGCCAGGGATAGAAGGACCGCAGAAAGCGGGTCGTCGCCGGCATGAAGCGCTGGCCGTTGTGCGAATGCGGGTCGAGCGTTGCGAGCAGCAGCCGCCCACCGTTCGCCAGGGACGGAAAGTCGAGAAACAAGCTGCCGCCCCCGTCATCGATCTCGACGATGGAGCGCGCCCCTTGCGGAACATTGTAGGACCCGCCCCAATGCCAGCTCATGTGCGACAGCGGGATGCTCTGCGCAATCGGGTGCGCAGGCGCGGAGAGGCTGATCTCCAGCGTCTCGCCCTTCGTCCACCACAACCAGTCACGGCAGTTTCCGGGCGACCATTCAAGGCCGGGAATGTCGAGCCAGTCGGCGTGCCCCTGCAGGAAGACGATGAGAAAGCCACCCTGCTTAAGATAGGCATTCAGCTGCGGCGCATGCGGAAGGACTGCGGCTGCGTCCATCGCATCCGGCATGACGACGGCGGCGTAAGGCGTCAGATCGACCTTCGGCAGATCGTGGATGTAGATGACGTCATCGATGTAGTGGCGGAAATCCTGGAAGCTTCTGAGCTGCCAGCTGTTGCCCCAATGAATATAGGCGATGCCCTTTCGGGACGTCTTTGCATCAGCCATTGAGGCTGCCTCCATCGTGGCGGAACACCGGTGCGTAGGTGTGCTTCGATAGCCCCATAAAATCCGCTCGCGCGATCGGCAGATCGTAGAGTGTCGACAGATTTTCGGCGCTGAGCGCATCGGCCGTCGGTCCGCAGACATAATCCGAGCCGCTCAGCATCAGCAGAGCGTCGGTGGCAATTTCCACGGCGTGCTGCGGCATGTGGGTTGAAAACACGATCGTCATGGCGTGTTCATCCCTGAGGTGTTCGAGAAGGGCGAGAACCTTGTCCTGGTTCTTGTAATCGAGGGCCGCACAGGGCTCGTCGAGCACCAGCAACTCGCATTCAGACGCCAGCGCCTGGGCAATCATCACCAGCTGGCGCTGGCCGCCGCTCAGCGCGTTGAACGCTTGCGGCTCGAAATGTTCGATGCCGAGGAGGTGGAAGTAGTGGCGCACGATCTCATAGTCTTTCCGGCCGGGTGCACCAAAAAGCCCGAGGTGACGTGCCCGTCCCATCAGGGCAATATCGAGGGCGGAGTAGGCGAAAGGTACCTCGAAGAGTTGGGGTACGAAACCCACGGGGCCGTCGATCGAAAGTCGTCCTGATTTCGGCTTGAGGATGCCGATCAATGTGTTGATCAGCGTGGTCTTGCCGACGCCGTTTGCCCCGAGCACCGCAAGGATGCGGGCGCGCTCCAGGCAAAGGCTATAGCTCTCAAGGATGATCTTGCCGCCGCGCTCGACGGTGAGGTCGCTTGCCTCAATCACTGGACCAGCCTCCTTTCGCATGCAGCCGTCGCAGGATGACGGCAAAGACCGGAACGCCGATCAGCGCGGTGATGATGCCGAGCGGGATCTCGGCCGTGGTCACCGTCCGTGCCAGGTCGTCGACGAGCAGCAGGTAGATGGCGCCCATCACGCCGGAGACCGGCAGGAGCCGCTGGTGATCGGCACCGACAAGGGCGCGGGCGACATGTGGGATCACGAGGCCGACCCAGCCAATGATGCCCGAGGTCGCGACAACGCCGGCGGAAATCAGGGCGGAGGCGACCAGCACGATCCATTGCACCAGGACGACCCTGGCTCCGAGGGCGCGAGCCTTTTCCTCGCCCAGCGACAAAATGTTGATCTGGAAACGCAGGAGGTAGATCGCGACCGCCGAGGGGACCACCGCCGCCGCCACGAGCAGCACGTCCAGATAGTTGCTGGAGGCGATGCTGCCCATCAGCCAGTAGGTGATCGCGGGCAGTTTCTGAAAGGGATCGGCGAGCAGCTTTGCGATGGAAATGGCGGCAGAGAAAAACGCCGATATGACCACGCCGGCGAGCACCAGCGTCAGCATGCTGGTGCGCCCGCGTACCGTCGACAGCAACTTGACGAGAAAGACGCTGCCAATGCCGAAGAGGAAGGCCATCGTCAAAAGCAGATAGCCCTGCAATCCCAGAAGGATCGCCAGCGTGCCGCCGAACCCCGCGCCCGACGTAACCCCGATGATGCCGGGATCCACGAGGGGATTGCGGAAGAGCCCCTGCAGCGCCGCTCCTGAAATCGAGAGGCCGAAGCCAATGATGATGGCGGCGAGGATACGTGGCACCCGGACCTGCTCGACCACGACCTCCTGCACCGGATCCCAATAGGGCGTGACGATCGGATGGACGTTGTCGATCAGGATATAGGTGACGTCTGCGACCGACAGATCGTAGCGCCCGATCGTCACCGAATAGAGGGTCACGGCGACGAGAAGACAGACCAGGGCGGGCAAGACGAAACCGGAACCGAGTTTCCGCCCGACCGCCCCTGTCGTCGTTCTTCCTGCCGAAGCCTTAGCGGAAGAGCTCGACATATTTGTTCGCCGGCGCATTGCTTTCGGTTTCGAGGATGGCCTTGACCTGTTCGGCCGTCAGCTCGGCGCCGTAGATCAGCCTGTAGGTACCGACGATCTGCTTCTGGAATTCCGGCGCAAAGTCGGCGCCATGGGCGATTGCGGCGAGCCATTCCGATGTCAGGAAGATCTCTGGCGCATCGGGCGTACGAGCGAACACCGGCTGCTTGTACACCCGCTTTTCTTTCACCGCCTTCAGGCTGGCCAGGACCGGATTGTCGAAGAAGGTCTTGGGCTCGAGATCGGTGGCGTAAGCCGGGATGATGATGATGTCCGGGTTCCAGACGAGGAGCTGCTCGAAGTCGACCGTTCGCCACCACTCGCCGGTGTTGTCGGCCGCCGGATTGGTCACTCCGCTCAGCGACAGGTCCTGCGAGCCGTTGGCGATGACCTGGATCTGGTCGCCCACCTTGTCGATGTGAAGGACTGAGGGAAGCGTCGACTTGTCGAGCTTGCCGACCTTTTCGTCGAGCGCCTTCAAGGTCTCGGACTGAGCCTTGAGGATCGCCTGGGCGCGATCGTTGCGGCCGGTCATGTAACCGCTGAGCGTAACGTAGTCGAGACGATCCTGTTCCGAGCAGCATTGCCAGCCGACGACGGTCAGGCCGACGCGCTCCAGCGGCTCGATCAGCTTTTCGTCCTGGGCCCACTGGATCACTACATCGGGCTTTTCGGCCAGGATCGCCTCGACATTCGGCACGAAGCCGTCCTGCGCCGCGCTGGCGTTGATCTTGGCCATTTCCGGCAGCATCTCGGCATAAATGCCCTTGGTGAAATAGCGCGTCAGCGAATCCTTGTTCATGCCGACGATGCTGTCGGCCTTCTCATCGACGGCGCGATAGATGATCGGTGCCGATCGGACGATGGTGACGACGCGCTCCGGCGGTTTGGCAAAAGTGATCTTCTTGCCGCGGTGGTCGAGGAACGAGGATTCCGCATGCGCCGCTGCTGGCGCGAATATCGAAAGGGACAATGCCAAGGCAATAGGGGTCCCGAGGCGGCTCGACATAGATCACTCCTTTGACCGGCCACGCCGCCGATCCGGGGGCAATGGCCATGAAATATCATGAGTGTACTAGTCAAGTTATTGCGGACTGTCCAGTATGAGTTTGAGCTAATCCAAACAACCGCCAACGGAACCGCGCCGCAGTTTACCACGGCCATTCCTGGAAGATGGCCAGGGCGAGTTTATCAACCAGCCGGTCGGGCCAGATGCTCAACCAAATTATCGAGGGCGGCATTGTTTCCGATATCGGTCCCCACAATCATCCGGTCGCCGAACAGGGAGGTCACCTGCACAGTCATCTTGATCGTTGTCACATCACCATTCGCCTTCAACTCCGTTGTAATCAGGCTCGACATCAGCTTGCGACCGCCGGCTTCGACGACCTCATTGCTGACCACGAGTGTATCCGGAATTATCGAGATGTAGGTCGTGCGTCCGGTATATTGCGGGTTCTCCTTTGAGCCGCAGCGGAACCGGTCTTCCCCGCCCTCGCGAAAGTCGGCCGCGTCATAGATAAATGCGGCACCGTCGGACGGTGCGCTCCATTTGGCACGGATAACCGGATCCGCAAACGCTGCGAACACCCGTTTCACCGGAGCCTCGCAATGCCGTTCGAACACGAGCGTCCTATGCCCGATTTCATAATCCACTACTCGCTCCATTGATCATCCTTCGAGCACGTCGACGCCCATACCGATTGCAAAACGCAATCAGCATCTAGCAAAGCTGATTGTGTTTTGCAATCAGCTTTGCTAGGCCTCTTGCGACCGGATTGGGAAAGCCTCGCTGCCATACAATTGGAGCCTGTTCCTCAGCGCCCTACTCGCGGTGTAAAACGCGCGTCGATTTCATCGAAATCGACAACAGCAACGCCATGGCCGCCAGGGCAGACGCCACGAAACCAAGATTGTCCGAGCCTCCCCACTCGATTCCAAGGCCGCCGATCGAGCCAGACAGCGCGATGGCAAGGTAGAGGATTGCCTGATTGAGCGAGACCAAAACACCGGCGGCGTCGGGCTTCAGCGAGATCAAGCGGTGTTGTTGCGGCGTGGTGATCGCAAAGGCGGCGATCCCGTAGAAGGCAATCATTGCGAACGCTAAGGTCATGTTCCCGGTCGTCAGGGGCAGGATCAGCATGCTGACGATTAACCAAAGCAAGGCGATTGCCACGACCTTGGGGCCGCCAATACGATCCGCGAGCATGCCGGCGCCCAGGTTGCCGATCATGCCGACCACGCCGAGCGTCGTCATGAGGCCAGCAAGATAGGCGCTGTTTCCTTCGGTGGCCTTCTCAAAGATGACGCCCATGTAAGTGTAGGGCATGTAGACTGCCGTGAAAGCCAGGAGGGTCACGCCCAGGGCGGCGACGATCGGCGGTTCGCACAGGAGCCGCAACTGCTGCCGTACTCCCGTTGTTGCCGCGATGCTGGTTTTCCGAGGGATGACGACGAAGGTGCCGACGACGCCGATTGCGGCCAGCCCGGTTGCCAGCCACAGAGTCGATCGCCAGCCGAACACCCCGCCAAAAGCCGTACCGAGAGGCGCTCCAAGCGCCGTCGCGGCAGTAAAGCCGCTGACGACCACGGCGATGGCCCGCCCCCTATGCGCGGCCGAGACCAGCGCGGCCGCTGTCACAGTGGCGGTCGGCACGAACAAGCCGACGCCAAGTGCGGCCACGACCTGGCCGATCAAAACCATCGCGTAGCTCGGCGCAAGCGCGGTCCAGGCACTTCCTGCGAGATAGACAATGGCCGCGACGACGAGAACGGTTCGGCGCTGCCAATGGCCGGTCAAGGCGACCAGGGCCGGACCCGCAATCGCGCAAGTCAGAGCGAAGATCGTGATGACTTGCCCTGCGACGGATGGTGAAATGCGCAGGGAACTGCTGAGGAGCGGCAACAGACCCGCCAGAACGAACTCGCCGGTTCCAACGACAAAGACACCGAAGGCAAGCATCGACACCGAAAGCCATTGATTTGTCGCCTGCGGCTGATCGACCTCATGCGGCGTTTGCAGCGTGGCATTGACCATAACGGGACCTTTCCGGCGCGGCCGTGTCACGACTGGCGCCAAGATTGATTGAAAAACTGGGATCGGATCGACCTACGGGCGCAACAACGCGGCGCGGCTCATCAAACCGTCCGGCTTGAAGCGAACAAGTCCGTTCATCGGAGCGCCCTCATGGGAGCGCCTCAGCCTACCGTCGAAACCTTCGAGCACGGCCTGTCCCGTCAGGAACAGCAATTCGCCGGTGCTAAAATCCGGAAACAACAGACCGCAGGCAGGATCCACGAGAAGGTTGCCGAGTGTGTTGAAGTAGAGATTTCCTCGGTACTCCGGCCAGAGCAGACAGTCGCCGTCCCACCGGACAAAGCCCGCCGGACCGCCGCGGTGGGAAACATCCATGTCGCCGCTTGCATCGGACGAGGAGCGGGTGGCGACGAAAAACGTGTCGGCGTCAGCGACGACGCGCTGGGCAGCAGCCGTATCAACCATCGTCCGGACTGTGGCGCCGGTTGTTGCGGTCGTCTCTTCGACATTCCTTGGACGAATGTATTGCGGGCAATTCCCAAAGGCTTGCCGCACGTTGACGACGAAGCCGCCTTGGCGCACGGAACCTATACTGCCGTTGATCCGGATGCGCCGCCGGGTCGAAAGGTCGATTGCAAGGACTGCGATCGGAGCGCCTTCGACGACGCCACAGGCTACTGGGTCTGCGGGGTCCGGGAGTGTCTCTACGCGCATTTGCAGGGCACTTGGCGCGCTCAGAAAGCCGGGGCGACCGAAAACCATCGTAACCCAGATGCGTCCCTTCCGGTCGGGCACGGCCAGCACGACATAGTGCAGCTCCGCAAGGAAGGCCGCAAAGCCGGGCGGCAAGCTTGCCTGTATCGCTCGCGACCCCGCCAGTTGGTCACGAACGCCAAACAGGCGCTGGAGTTCTTGTTCTCCAGCGTGAAAAGGGTCACTGACCATCACACACCCCGCGCCGCGGCAAGGCGCTGCCTCGACGCACGGCGCGCCAGTTCGAACTGCGCTTCATCCCCCATGAGCGCTGCCACATTGGCCGATGCCTGGTAGGAGGTAAGCTCGAAAGCAAGCAGCTCGACATCGATGCCGGCTTGCAGGTCTCCTGCTCCCGCGGCCTCGTTCGCCAAGTCGACGATGCGCTGCCTCGCCTCGGCCCGGTGATGTTCGACCCGGTCGCGGATCTCGCCCGGACGAGTGCGGTACTCGCTGCTGAGCGCGTGAACCAGGCAACCGCCGGGCAATGTTCTTTGCTCCACGAATGTGTACCATCCCTCAACCAGAGCGATCAGCCGCTCGATCGCCGCCGGCCGTGCCATGGCGGGGCCAACAACCGTTGCGCAATAGAGCGCGACACCGTTCTCGATCGTCGCCAGTTGCAGGGCTTCCCGATCGCCAAAAAGCACCTGAACGTTGCCTTTTGCCACCCCGGCATCCGCAGCGACCCGCCCGAATGTCAGCCCTTCCAGCCCTTCGACCGAGGCAATCTGGGTGGCATGATGCAGAATGTTCGCCCGGGCGCGGTCGCCGCGCTCTTTCCTCTTGTCGTTCGTCTTCATGGCGCCTCGCGGTCAGATATCAAGTTCCCATTGTTAAATATACATACGTACGTATATTGTCAAATCGAAACCGCGCGAAACACAAAAAGGCATTGGCGGGCGCCACCTCGTACAGCCAGAGTCAGATGAGAATGACGTCGAGACATCCCAAAATCTTAGGCGAGAGAACTAGACGGCGGTTTCGAGCCAGTTCGACCCCATGCCTTACCCAGGACCAACCGTCGCGAGGATGAGCGCCGGGGATCGCTTTAGCCGGATTGGGCTATGTCCCAGTTTATTTCCAATTACATTAGACTTTAGTAAAATGGAGGTGCGCAGGGAGGTAAGCATGGAACGCTTTGCCGAAAAGCTCGAAACCGACGCTGCCACGAAGGTCTGGTCCGTCCATGACTTCTGCCAACGACACCGCCTCTGCGAGGAAGAGGAACGTCGCCTTACAAGCCTGTTTGGTATGTTCGCCACAGCCCGCGAACTCCTGAATAATGCGCAGCGCACACCGAAATGGCGGTAACGGGCTGGTTCCTATGCATTACCTTCGTGCGGCCGTTGTGCTCTCGCTCCTTTTTCTAAGCTCCTACGCCTGGGCCGAAAAGCGTGTCGCGCTGGTTATTGGAAACTCGGCCTATCAGCATGCGCCGCAGCTTGCCAATCCTCAGAATGACGCCAGCGACATGGCATCAAAACTGACGGGGCTGGGGTTCGTGGTGGTGACCGGCCGGGACCTCGACCTGACGGGAATGCGTCGGTCGATCCGCGAGTTTGTCGGCAAAGTCGAAGGCGTCGACGTGGCGCTCTTTTTCTATGCCGGTCACGGGCTGCAGGTAAACGGCGGCAACTACATGATCCCCGTCGACGCGCAGCTTCGTTCAAACAACGATTTGGATTTCGAGGCGTTACCGGTGGAGCTTGTGCTCTCCGCCATGGAGCGTAACGCCAGGGTCAACCTGGTGTTCCTGGACGCCTGTCGCGACAATCCACTTGCCGCGACATTGGCCCGCTCCATGGGAACCCGATCCGTGGTCGTAGGGCGGGGCTTGGCGAAACTCGATACCGGCGTGGGCTCGCTGATAGCGTTCGCAACCCAGCCCGGAAACGTTGCGCTTGACGGAGCCGACAGGAACTCGCCGTTCACGACGGCGTTGCTGAAACACCTCGGCACGCCTGGGCAGAGCATAACGGATGACCTCATTGCAGTGCGTCGCACTGTCTTGCAGGCCACTGATGGCAAACAGGTTCCCTGGGACAGTTCATCCCTGACGGGCCCCGTCGTTCTCAATCCATCCCCCGCTGCGGACACGGCAGCAAGTGCGCCGGCGACGACAGATACGGACAGAGCCGTGGAGCTTGCATATTGGAACTCGATTAAGGATTTGACCACAAGTAGCTTCTTTGAGGCCTACCTCCAGGAATACCCCAATGGGGCATTCGGAACGCTTGCGAAATTGAAAATCGCGGCAATCGCGGAGCGCGAAAAGGAAAGCAAGTCAGCGCTGCAGGCGAAGCCGGATGCCAAGCAGGCCGTAACCGGCGAAGGCGGCGCCAGCCCGACCGACGTCGCCGCACTCGAACCGGCCAACAGGGCACAGACATCAGGTTCGATAGCCGGCAACATGCCTGCCGGCGAACTCGCATTCGCCACCCAAAGGGAACTAGCGCGCATCGGATGCCTTGCCCGGGTCGACGGCAAATGGGGCGACAGCAGCCGGAAGGCCCTGCAAGCATATGCCGAACACAAGGGGCTCGAGCTTGCCTCGCTCGCCCCGTCCGAGGAACTCTTGAACGGGTTGAAAGCGATCGGCAATCGTGTCTGCCCGCTCGTCTGCGGTAACGGAATGGAGGCTCGCGACAACCGCTGCGTGGCGCCCGGCCTGAGTGCCTTCGACGGCACCTGGAATTTGATACGACGTGCAAAGACGAATTGTGGCGACTGGCGCGAACTCTCGACAACCCTCTACGTAAGAAACGGCGTCGTATCGTCGAGCTCTGGTTTCTCCGGAAAAATCTCCAGCAACGGAACCGTCAACATTGCCCACACCTTCATCCATAAGGGAAGGAAAGGAGGTAACACCGTGACGGGAATGATCAAGGCAGGTAAAGGGTCCGGTAGGTTCAGAGGGACCGGGGCAGGCAGCGGCTGCTCAGGGGTTATCACTATGAGTAAGATGTAGAGCGAAGGCGATGTCGGTGCACCTGCGGTGCGGTCCGTCGACACGGTCCAACGGGGGCATAAGACGGTTTAGCCGCAGGTCGGTGTAGCCACATAGCCGAATTTGGCGATGGTCGTAGCGGCCGTGAGCCCCGGGCAGTTCGGCATGATCGGCCTACTTACCAAGTCTGCACAAATACCTTCCAGCAGGTTCCGATCGAGGCATTATGCGACCTTGCAGGCACAGACCGGGAGCGCCTCCGGCTTTCGCATCCTCGTCGTCAATGGGTGATAGCCATGACGAGCCAGTCGTCGTCACGCACCGCGGCCAGCATCGCGCGTGCATCGTTGATTGCATCGGTTTCGTCGAGCAAGCGCCACGCTACGTGTGCCACTTCGTCGGCTTGAGGAGGAGGAACGAGGGTAAGCTGGTCGAGGCGCGGGGCCAGTGTTCGTCCGATCCGCCCGGCGGTCCATCCCCCGGTGTGGCGGAAGCCTCCCTGCGTCAGGGGAACTGCAGGGTCTGCATATTCCTGCAGCATCACCTCGATCGGCTGGCCGTGGATCAGGGTGTCTATCTCGCCGGTCGTCCAGCCAAGTGTCGGCAGGTGCGTGGCGAGCCGGTAGTGGTTCGTATCGTTGCTGGCACTCAATGACGGCAGGGGTACAAAGTGTTCGGCGAGAACGACCAGGGCGGCGAGCCCCGGGCTGACGAATTGCGGCTGCAGCCAGGACGGCGCGGCACCGTCGGGCCCGAGGTGG
This sequence comes from Ensifer adhaerens, assembly GCF_002007205.1. Lineage (GTDB taxonomy): Bacteria > Pseudomonadota > Alphaproteobacteria > Rhizobiales > Rhizobiaceae > Ensifer > Ensifer adhaerens_D. The sequence continues at coordinate 511,478 of NZ_LAZS01000012.1, read as the reverse complement.
AAGGCGGCGTGGAGATCTTCCCGCTCACCGAGCGCCCCATATCGGTCAAGCGCTATCGCCGAAAGGGTTTCCCGATCGCCTGCCTCCCAGGCTGACAGCACATCCTGCACCGCCTCCTCGAAGGCGGGTGTGATCGGGCAGCGAAAGGCGTGATGAAGCACCGCCATGTCATTCTCCCACGAAAAGCCGCCGGACATGGAGACCGGCGGCGGAAGCTGTTTCTGCTCGTCAATTTAAGGGCTTTACTACCAACCGTCTATTGCGCTCGGCAGTTGTTGAGCGTGCCGTTGATGACGGTAACGCCGGTGTCGGCCGTGATCGCGAGAGCCTTGAACCCAGCAGCAGCCACTCTGCTTGCCGCAGTGTTGGAACTCGAAGACGTCATCTCTGCCCGTGCGATGCTCCAATGGCCTGGCGGCTTGTCGTCGAAAACGATCGTCCAGGGGAAGGGCTTTGGCAGATCGGTGGAAGCAGCCTCGAATTTGACATCGGCATTGCCAACTTGCGCCTCGTCTCCCTTGGACGGGTCAATTTCGCCGAGGTCGACCTTGACGAGGCATTGTGCGGGTAAGCCTTTACCCGTCTTCGCGTTCTTGGCTGCCTCTTCGTCGCTGGCGTAGTGGAAGAAAGAGAGGGTCGAAATCGGCTTTCCGCTTACACCGAAGTTGACTTTGGTCCATACCACCACCCCGCTGGGGTCCGCGTCGACAGCGCGATAGACCGAATAAGCATGCGCGGGACCTATGGCGACGAAGATCGCAACGATAGCGAGCTTTGCCGCATGGATGCCTGAGTGAAGTTTGGGAAACTGCATGATGGCTTTCCTTTCGCTATGGGGGAACGTCTCTCGCGACAAGCGGAGAGCGGTGACCGGAGGCGCATGCCGCCGGACCTGCTGTGGCTCGGCGTAGTCGCGCCGTGTGCCGTGTTGGGAGTGTTGAAAGGTGGACGCCGCGGCCATTCAGGCCGTCTCGCCCGGGCCGGTCCTGCGGCGGATCAAGTCAGTTGCGTCTGAACTTGCCTTCGCAGTCGTCAGCGCTCAGGGATATCGCAAGGATCCGAGCGATCGACGGCAACCGGCGCTGGTCTCGGCTAGAAGAAAATCGTGACGTGTCCGTCCAGAGCTAGAAAGCTCTGCAACGTCTTCGTACCGGTCAGCCCACCCTTGCCGACTGGCCAGGGATCGAGGAGCTTCATGGTGTTGCCATTGTCGGAGTATCCGTAGACGACGTAGTAGTGGATCGCCGTGCCGATGACGAAGATCCGGTCGTGGTCGATCTCGCCACGCACGAGATCTGCTGTGAGATTTTCGACGAACCGACCGCCCGTCGAAACCATGTCGAACGCATTCCACTGCGTTCGCACCATTTGTACGGCCTGGCTGGCCAGATTGGCTCCGTCGTCTTCCCGCTGCGGCGGCGTCACCGAGGCGTCGAGGGTTTGCGCCAACGCCCATTCTTCCTGCACGTTGGGGTCCAGCGCCGCAAGCGACAGCGTGTTGCGGCGGGCAATGGCATATTGTGACATCGCCGAGAGGTTGCGATAGGCGCGAACCATGACCTCGGCGGCGGCGAAACACCACGCGCCGGTTTCCTGTGCGACCAAGACCGGAGGATTGGCAACGTCTTCTTCCATGATGATTTCCTTTCTCATTGGGGGAGCGCTTTCCCGCGCATGCAAGGAGCGCTGACCGGTGACGCATGTCGCCGGACATGTCTTGGCGGTGGACGAAATCACGCCGCCCGCCATGTCTGTGGTGCGGTGTGGGCGTCCTGCAGACCGCCCGGCTTTCAACTGAAAGGCGGATCGCTCTGCTGCCCCGCGGCCTGCTGCAGGATGTTTTCCGGTGTCAGCACGACACGTTGCGCGGGCGAGGTCGTGCTGAAATCAACGGCCTGCGTGTTGGTGAGCGCTTCCACGTCGATCGTCTCGCCGACGGCGTAGTTGCCGAACACGACCCAGCAGCGATGACGATGCGGGATGAAAGTACTCAAGACATTCGGAGTGAAATCAACGGTGTAGACAGGTGATCTACCGATCGCGATACCGAGATGAACCGGAAAATCGAACGTGCCGCTGAGCTGACGGATGCTTAGGGTTCCTTGCGCACCGCCCGTACGCAGATTCTGAAGCGCCGGCGCTCCGAAGCTGTCGGCCGTGAAGTCGATGAGATTTTCGCGATCGGCGTCGGCGGCGACGTATTGGTAGGCGGTGAACGTCGAGCGCCCGCCGAACGTGCCGCGTTCACCCCAGATGAAGCCGACTTCCGTGGACCAGGAGAAGCGCACCTGTGTGCCGGGTGCCGCCGGCCGGGCGAGCCAGGCGACGCTGGTCAGGCGCGTCGGCGTCGGCGCCTGGGGCGGAACTTGGAAAAGCGCGAAATTGCCATGCAGCTTTGAGTTGTTGACGCAGGTCAGTCTGTACTCCGGCATTGCATTCTCCTGTCGTGTTGGAGAGAGGGGGACGGCGGCGGCTACCGCCGCCGTCGGGCGACATCAGGCAACCGAGATCAGGTTGTCGAGGCCGAGTGTTGCGGTCCGCGACGTCAGCGCGCCGCCATAGGTGACCTCGACGGAGCCGGTCACGTCCTCGACGTCGATGACGTCACCCGTCTCCAGATTGCCGAACAGCACCCAGTAGTTCGGATGTGGCGTGAAGACCGCCGTCATGTTCGGTGCTGCCTGCACGGCGAAGGTGCCTGAACCGGCCATGCCGATGCCGACGGAAGTACGGTTGGGCACGACATTGGACAGTTGCTGGATGGTCAGCGAGCCCAGGGCACCGTTGACGCTCGGATTGGCAAAGGTCGTGGCACCCCAGCTGTCCTGCGTGAGCTGGACGAGGTTCTGGCCGTTCGGATCTGCCCCGATCACCTGCGTCGCCGAGAAGTTGATGCCCGGCTGAAGCAATCCGGTCTCCGACCAGACGAAGCTGTAGTCGAGGTTCCAGGTGAAGGTCACACGACTTCCCGGCGCTGCCGGCCGGGCAAACCACGCCAGTGAAAACACGTTTCCGGGAACGGTCATCGGCGGGGCCTTCTGGAACACGGCGAAGCTGCCGTGCAGTTGAGAGTTGTTGAGGCATGTCAGGGAGTACGACGTCATCTTAGTGTGCCTTTCGTTGGGGAATCGCGCCCGGAATTGCGAAATGATGGCCGGCACCGTCTCCGGGGCTGAAACGGTGCCGGGCCGCCCTCGCCGTCCATGGGAGGAAGCAAACGGCGAGGGAATGCCCGGCCAGGGAAGGCGGGTGCCGGGCAAGCTTGTTGAAGGATCAGCCGATCTGGACGATCTTGTTGTCCAGGTTGGCTACGATCTTTGCGACGGCGGTTGGACTGGTCGTCGCCGTGTCCTGTTTGAAAGTCACGGTTGCCGCCTGACTGCGGTCCCATTCGTCGGGTTCAGGAAGCTGGAAGGCCGTGCCGAAGACGACCGTCACGGTCTGCGAGAGGTCTGGCTCGAGCGTTAGCGACGATAGTCCCACCGGGACAGGGACAAGGATCGGTGCAGGGCCGACCACCAGCCCGATCTGGCTGTCCGCCGGGACGCCTGCTGCGAAGGTTGCCTCGATCGCGCCGGCCGGACCGCCGGCCGCGGGGCTGACGGTGAACGCACCGTCGGCCCAGGCGACGACAACAGTATCTCCCAGCGCGACCGGGGTCTTTTCGGCGGCATCGAGGTTTGCGCCCTTGACGAACGCAAACAAGGCCAGCGCGCCGCTTCCGCCATTCCATGTCAGCGTTTTCGTGTCGCCCTGTTCCATCGGATCGGTCACCAGGGCGGTGATTGTCTGCAGATTTTGCGAGGGCTTGTTCAACGGAAGAGGGAAGACACTGAAACACTGGCGCCCGGCGACGGTCGAACCATTCGTGACTGTCAAATCGAAAGGCACCGCGGCTGCCGGCGGCGGGCTGCTCGTCGCGGGGGCGGGACTGGTCTTCGTGGAGGTCGGCATCCATCTTTCCTTTCGGGGTCCGGCTTGAACTTCTCGCCTGATGTGTAGGGAAGGATACATTTACCCCTTATGGTTGTCTGTGGATCAGTGTTCCAAAAACTTGGACGACCGTCCCAAGATGGTGGCCTCAGTTGGTGTCGAGCGCGGTTAGCCAGTCGCCGAAGGAGGCGCCATCGGCGGAGGGCCGGAACAGGCCACCCAGGTCGATGCCGTCTTGACGGACAGCCGCGCGGGCGCCCCTGGGCGAGACCCCGAAAGCGCGCCGGAACAATCGGCTGAAGTGGGCCTCGTCGGAAAAGCCCATCTCGTAAGCGATGTCACCGATGCGTCGATCGGCGTGACGCGAGTCGCAGAGGGTGAGCAGGCAGCGCCGGAGACGGCGACGACGAATGTAGGCTTCAACGCCGCCGCTGCTCTCGAACTGCCGGTAGAGCTGGCTGCGAGAAACGCGGAGATCGTGTGTCAGCCGGGAAGGAGTCAAATCGCTGCGATGCAGGTTCTCCTCGATATGCCGCCGCAGCCGCCGTCCAAGGTCGCCCCTGGCCCCTACCGAGGGAGGCTCACCCGCCGGTCCGAGGCAGGAAGCGAGCAGATCGGGGACCGACGACCCGAGGGCGATCACCTCGCCTGGGCTGAGGCGCAGCGCCGCTTCGCTCAGCGCCTCGAGAATGCCGCGGATAAAAATTGCCATCGCGCTATCCTGGGCCAGGATGCGACCCGTCATGGGCTGCACCGGCGCCATCGCGGCCGGCAGCAATGTGCGCGGCATGATGAGGTGCATGCCGTCCGCAGCCGACATGGCGAAAGCCGTCGGGGCCGACAGATCGAGCACCGCCACGTCTCCTGCCCGCAATCGTCGGGCGGCCGGGCTGGGCAGCGCTATGCCGCCGCGCAGGAGACACGAAATAACGATATGGTCGAGATCATCCGTGGCAAGACGTTCTTTGGTGCGTCGATACCGGCCACCGACGGCGACGCTTCGGCACAAAAGAAATGTGTCGAAGTGATAGACTTTAAGATTGGCTTCAAACTCACGCGCTGGAGACGCTTTCGGGGGCAGGCTGTCGAAGAGAACGTTCAGAAGGGATCGCCACGCATCAAAGGGGGAGTCGACCCCCGTTGTTGAGAAGTGGAAACTAGCAATTTGCGCGTTGCCCATCCGTTAGACGCACTAAACCGTCAGATACTTTTTCAACCAGACACAACGCCCTCTATGATTGCATTAGAGAGAGCTGCGCGACTTTTGCTATAGGTCAAAAAAGGGGGGAACCGGGCGCAATGGTCGAAACCTTAACGGTTCGCGACTGCGGGCCTTTCGCGCACTTCATCGCGTTCCAACTTGGATCACGAGCCGCGGGCCGGCGTCATCCTGCACGACTTGCTTCATTGCTGGCGCGATGGGGTTCTTCGCCACATGATCCGGTATCGTCGCGCATGGTGAAACTTCGGGCCCAACGCTGTTGCCCCGCAATGCGCGAACCGGACATGGAGCTTGAGGCTATTCGCTTCGGCGGAAGTTGCGAATGCGGTCAAAAAGGACCGCGAGAATCGTCGCGCTGCCGATAAAAGTGCCCTGCCAGAAGGCATTGATGCCCAGAAGGCCGAGGCTGTTGCGGATGACCTCTATCAGCGCCGCACCGACGAGCGCGCCGAAGGCCGTGCCGGCGCCGCCAGCGAGATTGGCGCCTCCGATCACTGCCGCGGCGATGACCTGCAGCTCCATGCCGGCGCCGATGTTGGTGGTCACCGCACCAAGCCAGCCGGTCTGGATGATGCCGGCAACGCCAGCCGAAAGCGCCGAAATCATGTAGACGCAGACCTTGATGGGGCGCACGGGGAGGCCCGTGGCAATCGCCGCCTTCTCGTTACCGCCGATGGCGTAGATGTAGCGGCCAATGCGCGTCCAGCGCAGCACAAAACCGGTGAGCAGGGCCAGCACGATCATGTAGATCACCGGGTTGGCGATACCGAAGACAGACCCACCCCCGAGCGCCAGCAGCTTATCGTGGTCCGGGCCGAACTCGAAGACCACCGTATTGTTTGACGCGACCATGGCCAAACTTCGGGCAACCGAGAGCATGCCGAGGGTCACGACAAAGGGCGGAAAGCCGAGATAGGCAATGAGGATGCCGTTGAACGCACCGATCAACAGCGCGGTTGCAACCGAGACGGCGATTCCGGTCTCGATGCCGTATCCCGCGTGCATCGTGACCGCGAGGACCATGCTGCAAAGACAGAGTACCGAACCCACCGAGAGGTCGATCCCACCGGTGATGATGACGAGCGTCATGCCGAGCGCGATGATCGCGACGAAGGTAACGTTGCGGGTAATGTTGTAAAGGTTCTTTGCCGTGGCGAAGCTGTCAGTGGCGAAGGACAAGAAAAGGCATGCGAGGATGACGGCGACCAGAACCCAGAAGGTCTGGCTACCCAGGATCGCTCCTCCAAGCGTACGCTGCCTGCGGGCGATCGTCTGGTCCAGCGTGGTTGCCATCGTTCCTCCCATTCCCTCCGGTACAGAAGATTGAGTTCGCGTGCCCCTCATCCACCCTCGATGGCACCAGTAATAAGCCCCGTCACCTCCTCCGGCGAGGTCTGAGCAATAGGTTTGTCCGCCACCTTGCGGCCCCGGCGCATGACGACGACGCGATCGGCGACATCGAAGACGTCGGGCATGCGGTGGCTGATGAGCACGACAAGGATGCCACGATCACGCAGTTGCCGGATCAGATGCAGCACTTCGGCCACTTGCCGCACGGAAATTGCCGCTGTCGGCTCGTCCATCAAGACGATCTTCGCCTGCGAAATCATCGTTCGCGCAATCGCCACCGCTTGCCGTTGGCCACCCGACATCTGCCGTACCAGGTCGCGCGGTCTGGTCTCCGAGCGCAGTTCCTTGAAGATCTCGCCGGCGCGGCGGTACATTGCCTTGTAATCTAGCACGCGCAAGGGGCCGATACCGCGCCTCAATTCGCGACCGAGGAAGACGTTCGCAGCTGCGGAAAGGTTGTCGCAAAGGGCAAGATCCTGGTGAACGATCTCGATACCGAATTGCCTTGCCTCGATGGGGCGGTGCAGGACGATATCGCTGCCGTTGAGGCGCATGGTTCCGTGGCTCGGACGGAAATTGCCTGCGATCATTTTGACAAGCGTCGACTTGCCGGCGCCGTTGTCACCCATCAGGCCGACAACCTGCCCGGCCTCAAACGACAGCGAAATATCGTTGACCGCCTGTATGGCCCCGAAATGCTTGGAAACATTGCTGAGCTCTAGCAGCACGACAAGCCTTCCCAAGACGCGCAACCGCCTTCGCCAAGGCGTGATACCGCAAGTCCGCCCGCATGAATGAGCGAAGGCTTATTTACGCAAATCTCCGTGAATGCGTCAACAATCTCTCATCCGATAAACCTGTTTTGTATGATAATTAGCCGTTGACGGAAGACGCGATCGCATATTAGCTATTGCTGGGAGATAAGCATGCTTATCCTTGTCACCGGGGCAACGGGCAAGGTCGGGCGGCACCTCATGACAGCGCTGCTTGACCGGTCACGTTTTTCGCAAGCGCGCATACGTGCGCTCTGCCACAATCGTGTGCTCGATCCGACCGAACGGCTGACCGTCATCAAGGGGTCCATCGCCGATCGCGCCGTGGCAGAAAGCGCGGTTGCCGGCGTGAGCCACGTCGTGCACCTCGCGACCTGCAAGGAAACGCCGGCCGACGTCATGGATGTGACCGTCAAGGGCCTGTTCTGGCTGCTCGAAGCGTTCAGGGCGAGCCCGACTGCCCGGCAGTTCATTCTGATCGGCGGCGACGCCGCTGTCGGCCATTTCTTTTATCCCCACGAGGGACCGATTACAGAGGCGACCCCGCATCGCGCCTATCCCGGATGCTACGCGCTCTCGAAAGTGCTCGAAGAGGTGTTGATCGAGCAGTACGGGGTCCAGTACGGGATGAACGCCTGTTGCCTGCGCGCGCCATGGATCATGGAAAAGGACGACTTCAAGCACTCGCTCTCCTTCGGCGACGACGTCTTCGGCGGGCCCGACTGGAAAACGTTCTTTGCCCCCGACGAAGCCAAGCGCTATGCCGAAGCGCAAGCCGTGCCTCTGCTGCGCGATGGCGGCGGCAGACCGATCAAGCGTAATTTCGTTCATGTCAGCGATCTCGTGTCGGCAATTTTGAACGCGATCGACAATCCGCGTGCGGAGCGCCAGCGTTTCAACATCTCGATGGATCGCCCGGTCGATTATGGCGAGGTCGCAAGCTATCTCAAGCGCACGCGCGGCCTGCCGTCCGTCGACGTTCCAAGCCATTTCCACTCAAACTGGATGGACAACAGCAAGGCAAAGTACCTGCTGGATTGGCAGCCAGAATACGACCTCGAAAAGCTTATCGACCAGGCCTGGCAATACGAGCGTCCACCAAGTGATCCTCGCATCGTCTGGTACCCCGGTTGATTTGTGCCGCGGACAAAGGCTGTCCGCTTGTCTAACGGGAGGATAAAATGAGGAAAGCATTGGTGCTTGCAGTCGCGGCGCTCGCGCTGGCCACCGGCCCCGCCAACGCCCAGGAGAAGAAGCAGCTCGTCATTGTCGTCAAGGGCCTCGACAACCCGTTCTTCGAAGCCATCAACCAGGGCTGCCAGAAGTGGAACAAGGAAAACACCAGCTCGGAGTATGAGTGCTTCTACACCGGCCCGGCATCGACCTCGGACGAGGCCGGCGAGGCGCAGATCGTCCAGGACATGCTCGGCAAACCCAGCACGGCTGCGATCGCCATTTCGCCATCCAACGCCAAGCTCATTGCCCAGACGCTGAAGACCGCCAACCCGACGGTTCCGGTCATGACGCTCGATGCCGACCTCGCCAAGGAAGATGCGGGGCTGCGCAAGACCTATCTCGGCACCGACAACTACACGATGGGCGCGCGGATCGCAGACTATATCAAGAAGGCCAAGCCAAACGGCGGCAAGATCTGCACGATCGAGGGCAACCCAGGTGCTGACAACATTCTCAGGCGTGCGCAGGGCATGCGCGACGTGCTGACCGGCAAAGAGGGGCTGGCCGAACTGAAGGGTGAAGGCGGCTGGACGGAGGTTGCGGGCTGCCCGGTCTTCACCAATGACGACGGGGCCAAAGGCGTGCAGGCTATGACGGATATTCTCGCCGCCAATCCCGATCTCGACGCCTTCGGTATCATGGGCGGTTGGCCGCTCTTCGGCGCACCGCAACCCTACCGCGATCTGTTCAAGCCGATGGCGGACAAGATTGCCAAGAATGAGTTCGTCATCGGGGCGGCAGACACGATCGGCGAAGAGGTGGCGATTGCCAAGGAAGGTCTGGTCACCGCGCTCGTCGGCCAGCGCCCCTTCGAAATGGGCTACAAGGCGCCTTCGGTCATGCTGGACCTGATCGCCGGAAAGCCGGTGGACGATCCGGTCTTTACGGGTCTCGACGAATGCACCAAGGACACGGCGGACACCTGCATCCAGAAGTAAGCCAGTGGCCGCGCTTTGACGCGTATCCCGGCGGCTCCGCCCTGTTCCCAGCGACCGTGGCCAGCAAGCAGTTTTGCGGGCTGGCCGCGGCATCCTGTGACGACCCTGCTTGGAAGATCCCTCCGACGAACTATCATCGATAGGAATCGTCCCCAAATTTGCAGACATGGAGAACGCAATGACCAAGCGGATCATCTTCACCGGAGGCAGCGGCAAGGCGGGCCGCCATGTCGTTGAATACCTCGTCGGGCACGGCCACCAGGTCCTCAACCTTGACACAAGGCCGCTCGACAACCCGAAGGTGCGCACGCTCATTACCGACATCACGGACAGCGGCCAGGTGTTCAACGCGCTGTCGAGTTACACGGGCCTGCACGAATTCGACCCGTCGCTTGCGCCCCAGCCGATCGATGCGATCGTCCACTTTGCCGCGATCCCCCGCATCCTGATCGCACCCGATAACGAACTCTTCCGCGTCAATGTGATGGGCACCTACAATGTCATCGAGGCGGCGGTGAAGCTTGACATCCGCAAGATCGTCATCGCATCGAGCGAGACGACCTACGGCCTCGTCTTTGCAAATGAGCCGCGCAATCCCAGCTACTTCCCGCTCGACGAGGACTATGACGTCGACCCCATGGACAGCTATGCGCTCTCCAAGGTCGTCAATGAAAAGACTGCGCGCGCCTTTGCGCTCAGAAGCGGCGCCGACATCTATGCCTTGCGCATTGGCAATGTCATCGAGCCCAGTGAATACCGTCTCTTCCCCGGCTGGTTTGCCGATCCGGGGTTCCGCAAGCGCATCGCCTGGAGTTACATCGATGCGCGCGACCTCGGCCAGATCACGTTGCGCGCGGTGGAGGCGAACGGCCTCGGGTTTCAGGTCTTCAACGCCGCGAGCGACGATACCTCCGCCGACATTCCGACGCGGGAACTGATCGACCGCTTCTACCCCGGCGTTCCGGTCAAGGGGCAACTCGGCGAATACGAGACGCTCTTATCCAATCGCAAAGCGCGCGCGATGCTCGGTTTTCAGCCGGAACACAACTGGCGGAAGTATGTCGATATCGGCTGACGTAAGACGCGGACGAGCATTACAGATTGCGAGAAAATGAGGAAATGACTGAACAACGATCAGGAAAAACCGCCGGGCGAGCCATGGCGGAAGGCGCGCGTGCCACGCGCCGGCTCGATGCACCGCGCATGTCGGGGCCGAGCGTTCACATGTCGGTTGCCGATGACATCGGGCTCCGGATCGTGCGTGGCGACTACCCGCCTGGAACGATCCTGCCGAACGAGGCGCAATGGACGGAAATCTTCGACGTCAGTCGCACTGCGGTCAGAGAAGCGATCAAGATATTGATGGCCAAGGGGTTGCTCGCCTCGCGTCCGAAAATCGGCAGTTGGGTGGAGCCGAAGGAGCGCTGGAACCTGCTCGATCGCGACGTGCTCAGCTGGTACGCGCTCTCACCGGACCGGCTCCAGTTTCTGAAGACCGTGCAGGAATTTCGCCACATCATAGAGCCGGAAGCCACAGCCCTTGCCGCGGCCCGCCGCAGCGAAGAACAAATGGTCGAAATCAGCGCGGCATTGAGAGATATGGGGCAAGCGACGACGCTGCAGGGTCGTACCCAGGCTGACACCCGCTTTCATCTTGCAATTCTGCATGCTTCCGGAAACGATCTCCTGGTCCCGCTCGGGACACTGATCGAATCTGCACTCAACCACCTTTTCCTGCTGGTGACCCGGAACGACGATAGTTTCGTCTACGCACTGAAGCTCCACGAGAACATCGAGAAGAGCATTCGGCTCCGACGTCCGAACGCGGCCCGCAATGCGGTGCGGCGACTACTGGCAAACACCGATGAGCTCATTGCACATTCGGAGCCCAAGGCGTGATCGCCAGTTACACTGCAAAGCCGGGTCCAGCGCCGGTCACGGACCGTTGCGAAGCGGACGCTCCGCCGCCTGATCACCTCATCGCCTTCCATCCACACTCGGCCTCCGGGGGCGCATCTCTCGGCCGTGCCGACAAGGTCGCTTGAACACCTCGCCGAACCGCAGCCGCCCTACTCCAACGCGTTGTCAACAAACTCACAAATTATCGTATGCAATATTGTCGACAAAGACGTTGACAAACCCGGACGATGTGCAATGCTCCCGATCAGCAGACACGGACCTGGGGAGGAGCAGTGTTGATGCAAGTCTTTGAAAGACCCTATCGTCGAGGTTTCCGGCGACGGTCACCCAAGCCGGCCCCCGGTCCGTCAGGCGTGACATTTTCTCACGACATCTTTTGTTGCCACGCCCGCGTCTGACCTCGCGCGAGCTCGAGGCAGAGCCCGCGCGGGCGTGCAACAGGCAGCAACACGAGACGGCGTTTGCGACAGACGTCAGCTTTCGCACGTGTGCAGTTTCCACGCTGACGCCTTGAAGCGTCCGGCGATTGGAACGCCACGCCGAAGCTGCCCAAAGACGGGCCGACCATGAACCCGCCGCACCGGCGGCAGACGAGCGGTGCGCTGAACGAAAAATCGAGCACGTCGTGTGTGCGCCGACCGAGCGCGCCACTGGCTCAGCCGTATCTACGACCAGGCGGAAGGCCTGTGAGCCGTCTTGCCTACAAGAAGGAGATTCCCGTTCGACGGGATAGGTAACCTCAACCAGGGAGAACTGCAGAATGCTCAAGAAATTGACCCTCGCGGCCGTCATAGCGGCTGCGCTTTCCACGGCGGGGCATGCCGAAACGCTCAAATGGGGCGCTTCGCGGGACATCTATTCGCTTGACCCCTATTCCTATGGCGACAGCTACACCCTCTCTTTCCTGAACCACGTCTATGAAGGTCTTGTGCGCTACGACGCCGAACTGAAGCTCGAGCCGGCGCTGGCAACCTCCTGGGAAACCGTATCGGATACGGTCTGGCGCTTCCACCTGCGCAAGGACGTCAAGTTCCACGATGGCGCCGATTTCACTGCAGACGACGTGATCGCCTCGCTCACCCGCGTCAGCGATCCGGCGTCTCCGCTGCGTGGCAATCTTCCGGCCTACAAGTCGGCGAAGAAGGTCGACGACCACACCATCGATATCGAACTTGTCGGCCCCTATCCGCTGCTCCTGAACGACCTGACGAACATCCACATTTTCGACGCGACCTGGCTTGCCGACAACAACTCGCTGAAGCCGACGGACGTCGGCAAGAAGATCGAAGGATACGCGACCTACCACACCAACGGCACGGGCCCGTTCAAGCTGGAGAGCCGCACGCCCGACAGCAAGACCATTCTCGTCAAGAACGCCCAGTGGTGGGACAAAGCGCAGTCCAACATAGACCGCATCGAGTTCACGCCGATCGTCTCGGCCGCGACGCGCGTGGCCGCCCTGTTGTCGGGCGAGATCGACTTCACCGAGAATGCGCCCGCTCAGGATCTCCCGCGCCTTCTTGCGCAGCCGGACCTGAAGGTCATGGAGCGTACCGACCTGCGCACCATCATGATGGGCTTCAACCGCAAACCGAAGCTGGCCGACGGCGTCGACAACAAGTTCAACGACCTGCGTGTCCGCCAGGCGGTCGCCCACGCGCTCGACAAGGACCTCATCCAGAAGCGGGTCATGCGCGGCAAGTCGCGGATGGCGGGCGCGATCATTGCGCCGGAGATTCCGGGCTATGTCGAGGCGCTGGACACGGTGGTTCCGTTCGATCCCGAACTCTCGAAGAAGCTGCTCGCCGAAGCCGGCGCAAGCGATCTTCCGTTCACCCTCGTCTGCACGAACGAGGCCTATGTCAACGAGGAGGAGCTTTGCCAGAGCATCGTCAACATGCTGAGCCGCGCCGGTTTCAAGCCGCAGCTCGACATCGGCCCGACGGCCGCGCAGGCGCCCAAGCGCACCGGTGGCCTGTCTGACGTCTACATCATCGGCTGGGCCAACGAGCCCATGCTCGACAGCTACTCGATCCTGCTCCAGATGATCGCGACGCGGAGCGACAAGGCAGGCGTCTTCAACTGGGGTGGCTGGAGCTATCCGGACATTGACAAGCTGATCACCCAGGCATCGACCGAAATGGATCGCGCGAAGCGGCTAGAGCTGCAGACCAAGGCGCTCCAGATGGTCAAGGACGAAATGATCATGCTGCCATTGCACCAGCAGCCCATGGCCTGGGTGATGACCAACAAGATCGACAAAGTCGCGCAGCTGGCGGACAACAAGCCGCGCCACTGGCTCACGCATTTCGCGGATTAACCCCTTGGTCCAGGAGCCGGAACGACAGCCGGTTCCTGGACGGTTTGCGAGGGCGGCAACCAACAACATCTTCAGGCTGTCTCAGCACCGTCAACTGCGCCGTCTGCCATGCTGTCGGCGAACTCGTGTGCCCGCCCGTCCGTTTCAGGGTTCTGGTACAGGCGAAGGCGCAAGCTGGGGACGAAGGCCCCGGGGCTGTAGATCTTACCCCGCCAGCATCCGTGCGAGCATGTTTCTGATGTGGTCCTGCGCGCCGTAGAAAATTGCCGCGACAATGATCGTGCGGGTATGTTCTATCGACAGAAACCAGATAGCCGCCTTGTCCCGCCGAAGAAACCGGATTCCGGGGTGAACATCGGGACGCAGGGTCCCGATATAGGGCGTATCGACGAGACGATCGATTTCGGCATGCAGTTTGCGGATCCGCTCGGCGGTACGCTCCACAGCCTCGTCGGGCGTGTCCCCAAGTTCGACATAGACGCCGAACAGATGATCGAAGATCAGCTCGATATCGCGCGCGGCATCCTCAGAGTATTCAAGGGTCCACACGAACCCCCCGTCGCTTCCGCTCAATCATTGCCGCAACGCGGCTTTCCATCTCGGTTGCAGAAATTGTCGGTCCGTTCAATCGCCGCTGAACCAATTCGCGAAGCGCTGCCGTTTCGACGTCCTCAGTTTCCGTCTTCTGACGAAGCAGTTCCAGGCCCTGCTGGAGAACGGAACTCATGCTGGAGTACCGACCGCTCTCCACCAGCGAACGGGCAAACGCATCCTGCTGGTCGGTCAGCGAGATCGAGGATTTGACACTCATCGGTTTAACTCCTTTGAGCCCAATTTGCTACTCAGTAGCACATTAGTCAATCTGACGAGATGATCCGCCAAGTCGACAAGACAGCAAATCGTCCCGACATCCAGTGCTCTTCGCCGCTCTCAAAGCTTGATGACGGTCTTCTTTGCAAGCAGGCCCTGCGGCGCAAACAGCAGCACGCCGATGACGAGCAGGATAGTGAAGGCGTCGCGATAGCTGAGCAGGCTTTCCGGCAGATAGGCCTGCAGGAACACCTCGATGAAGCCGAGCAGGAAGCCGCCGGCGACCGCGCCCGACAGGCTGCCGAGACCGCCGATGATCGCGGCGATGAAGGCCTTGAGTACGGGCAAGAAGCCCATCAGCGGATCGACGCTGCCGCGCTGCGCCACCCAGAGGATACCGGCGACACCGGCAAGCAGACCGGAGATCGCGAAGGCTGTGGCAACCACCGCATTGGCGCGGATGCCCATCAGCCGAACGATGGCGAAATCTTCCGAGGCCGCACGCATGGCGCGACCGAGCACCGTGGTGCGCAGGAAGAGGTTGAGGCCGACGAGCATGATGATCGTGACAAGGATCGAGGTTCCCTGGATGAGGCCGAGATGCAGACCGCCGATCTCGATCGTGCCGGAGAAACTCTCGGGCATTGGAACCGGCTTGGGCCTTGCCGAAATGAAGTTCTGGAAGATGACGCGCAGGATGGCGCTGACGGCAAAACTCGTCAGAAGCAGCGTCGTGCCGCTGGCACCGCGCACCGGCCGGAAGGCGATGCGTTCCATCAGCATGGCGAGCACGATCGCGATCATCAGCGCGGCACAGACGGCGAGCGGAAACGGTAGCCCGAGGAGAAGTGCGAAGCAAAGGCCATAACCGGCCGCCGTCATCAGCTCGCCATGGGCGAAGTTGATGAGCCCCATGATCGAGAAGACGACCGCGAGGCCGAGCGCCAGAAGCGCATAGGTGCCGCCGAGGCTGAGCGCGTTGACGAGCTGCTGCAGGAACATGTCCATCGTTTTGACCTCTACGCCCCGGCCTCAAGCACCGAGATAAGCGCCCTGGATTTCAGTTGAATTGCGCAATTCGGCAGCCGTGCCAGAGAGCACGATCCGGCCATTGGCCATGACGTAGCCGGCATCGGCGATCTCGAGCGACAGCGACACGTTCTGCTCGACGAGCAGGATCGTCAGCCCCTTTTGCCTGAGGCCTGCGATCAGGTCGAAGATCAGATCGACGATCTGCGGCGCAAGGCCAAGCGAAGGTTCGTCCAGCAACAGCAGGTCCGGCGACGACATCATCGAGCGGGCAATCGCGAGCATCTGCTGTTCGCCGCCGGAGAGCGATCCGGCCTTCTGTGTCAGCCGCTCCTTCAGGATTGGGAAGCGCGACAGCATGTCTTCGCGCACCTCGGAGATTGCGCCGCGGGCTTTATGCATCGCGCCGCCGAGCAGCAGGTGTTCGTCTACGGTGAGGCTCGGAAAGATACGCCGCCCTTCCGGCGTCAGGGTCATGCCGAGCCGGACGATCTGTTCGGGTGCGAGCCCCGAAATATCCTGGCCGTTGAACGCGACCCGTCCCGCCTTCTTCGCCGCAAGACCGACAAGCGAATTCAGGGTCGAGCTCTTGCCGGCACCGTTGGCGCCGAGCAGGGTCACGATCTGCCCCTTGCCGACGGTGAGATCGACGCCCTTCAGCGCCTCGACCGCGCCATAGGCGACCTTGAGGCCGCTCACTTCCAGAAGCGGTTTCGGAACGGGAATTTCACGCATCGTCATCGGGGCAAAGTCCTTGCCGTGGATTGCAAATGAGCGGCCGCAGAAGCGATCCCCGGGCAAAGCCGAGGACCGCCATACGACGTCGATCAGGGCGCCGGAATGTCGGCGGCGGCCGGAACGCCCTGGCTGATCAGCTGGCGGTTGCCGCCTTCGATCTGCACCAGCGAAACCGAGCGCATCGGCATGCCTTGCGTGCCGGCATAGGTGATCGGGCCGGTGACGCCCTTGACGTTTTCGAGCGAGGCGATGGCGTTGCGGATGGCGACCGGATCGATGCTGTTGGCTTCCGTCACCGCCGCATCGATGACCTTGCCGAGGTCATAACCGTTGGCGATGTAGACCGTGTCCGGCACTTGCCCGAATTTCTCCTTGTACTTCACGTTGAAGTCCGCGAGCGGGCTGCCTTCGCTGGCAAAGCCCGCGGTGGTGAAGACGACGCCGTCGACCGTCGCGCCGAGACCGAAGGTCGTCGGCGAGTCGATGCCGTCGCTGCCCAAGATCGGGATGGTGACGCCGGCGCCGCGCAGCTGGCGGATGAAGGCCGGGAAGTCCGGCTCGTAGGCCGCTGTCATGATCACGTCGGGTGCCGGGTTCATCGCCTTGATCTTGGTGACCTCGGCACCGAAATCCTGCTGGCCCATGCTGTAGGTGCCCTCACCCAGCAGTTCGCCGCCCTTGGCCTTGAAGGCCGTGGCGAAGTATTCAGGGAGCTTCAGCGTGTAGGCGCTATCCGGCGACTTCAGGATATAGGCCTTCTTGTAACCCTTCTCGGTGGCATAGGTGGCAAGCACCGAAGCCTGGACGTTGTCGGCCGGATAGTTGCCGAACATGTAATCGCCGACGGCGAGCGGCATGGTCGGCGTCGTTGCGCAGAAGGAGAAGGCCGGGATCTGCGCTGCCTGGGTCACCTGTCCCGCGGCGATCGACGGATCGGCGTCGCAGGGGGTGATGACGATCTTGACGCCCTCGTCGACCAGCTCCTGTGCGACCAGCGCCGTCTGGGCCGCATCCGAGCGGGTGTCCTTGGCCACGAGCTTGATCGGGAACTTGCCGGCCGCACCGCCGGCCGCGTTGATCTCCTCCACGGCCATTTCCAAGCCCTTCAGCGACGGCTGGTCATAGGGCGCAAGCCCGCCGGTCTGCGCGGTCGCAAGGCCGATGACGAGGTCTTCGGCAAATGCGGGCAGCGGCGACAGCGCGATGCCAGAGAAAATGGTGGTGAGGCACAGGGCCCTGACGTTCTTGTTCATCCGGAAAGCTCCCTCTTTTGATTATGCAGGTTTGTGAAGGCCCGGCGCACCGGACGGAAAATCGGAACTCGTAGCGGTTTCAGTCCGCGCCTGCGCCGTTGACCGCCGTCGGCCGATATAGGCCTCGATGACATCCGGATTGGCCTGGATCTCTGCCGGCGTGCCGATGGCGATCTGCTGGCCCTTGTTGAGTACGACGACGACGTCGCAGAGCCGCATGATCAGCTTCAGGTCATGCTCGACCACGAGCAGGCCAAGCCGGTACTTCACGCGGATGCGGTCCAGCACGCGCATGAGTTCCTCGGTCTCGGCCGGGTTCATCCCGGCGGCCGGTTCGTCGAGCAGCAGGTAGCGCGGCCTCAACGCCAGCGCGCGAGCGATTTCGAGCCGACGCTGCGCGCCATAGGAAAGCGTGCCGGCCAGCCGGTCGGCGAATTCGGCAAGCCCGACTTCCGCCAACACGGTCAGTGCACGGGCCGCCGGATCTTCGCCGCCCGCCTTCAAGGCGCTTGCCGCGACCGTGACGTTTTCGAGAACGGTCAGGTTCTTGAACAGGCGAATGTTCTGGAAGGTGCGGGCAAGCCCCGCAACCGGAACAGCGTAAACGGGCAGATCGGCGACATCCTGGCCATCAATCAGCACACGGCCCGTCGATGGCGGCACAACGCCGGACACGCTGTTGATCAGCGTCGACTTGCCTGCCCCGTTCGGGCCGATGAGGCCGGTGACAAGGCCGGGCTTGATCTCGAAGTTGGCATTTTCGAGCGCAACGAGGCCGGCAAATTTCTTTCCGAGATTTTCGACCCGAAGCGTGCCCTGACCAGACGAAGATGCAGCGGCAATGGCCGCCGGCGCTGGGCTGGTGGAAGCGCTCTTTGAAGCGAAGCGCTTGAACCAGCCGAAACGCTCGTCGAGTTCGCGCACCCCGAAGAGGCCGTCCTGCAGGCGGTACATGACAACGAGGATCGCCACGCCGATACCGATATCGGTAAGCCCGAAGACGGTCGGCAGTTTCAGGAAACCGAGATCGACGCCGCCTTCGAGCTTCCGCAGGAGTTCGACGATCAGCATGATAACGGCTGCACCGCCGACCGCGCCCGAGACCGTGGTGATGCCGCCGAGAATCAGCATGGCAAGCAGCATGAAGGTCAGGTTGAAATAGAAATCCTTGGGCGAGAAGGCACCGAGGAAATGCGCAAGCAGCGCACCTGCGGCCCCGGCGAGCACGGCGCCGAGAACCCAACCGAAGAAGCGGTGCAGCCTGACATTGACGCCGACGGCAGTGGACGCGATCTCGTCCTCGCGCGAGGCGCGGAGCTTGAGGCCGGCGCTCGAATCCCGGTAGAGGCGCGCGACCGCCACCGCTGCGATGGCAAAGGGCAGTGCCACCCAGAGATTGACGGCGCGCGGGATGCCGAAGAACGTCTGGCTGCCGCGGGTGAAGTCGGTCGAGGCGACGAGCACGACGTGCACGATCACGAGGAAACCGAGTGTCGCGATCGAGGCCGACGAGCCACCAAGCCGCGCGACCGGAATGCCGATAACCACGGCCACGAGAGCCACGACGACAAGGGCGATGGCAAGCGCCGGAAGGAAGGGCATGCCGATACCCGCCAGCCATTCCGGCAGGTGCGGCAGCGCCGTCTTCTGGATGATCGGGTTGAGTGTCAGCAGGCCGGACGCATAGGCGCCGATCGCCATGAAGCCGACATGACCGAAGGAAACGATGCCGGAATTGCCGGCATAGATGCCGATGCCGAGCACAGCGATCACGTTGATCATGTAGAGCGTCACCAGGCGCTCGCCGCTGCCTGGAAAGAACAGCGAGGCGACGGCAGCGGCTGCCAGAAGCGGCAGAGACGTCACAAGGATACCAACGACGGTTTCTCGCCTGACGCGAACCATCCGCATTCCCCCAGATTTTTGGCCCGCCTCATGTTTTTAGCTCGGGCCCGTTCCCGAGATGAACGTTAACGCAGATCGACCAAATGTCAATCTTGTTTCAAAAAACATTCTCTGCTAGCAATTATGTAACAAAAAGTAGAAATTGGGGTTCACGCCATCGTTTTTGGGAGGCAGAAATCGTGGCAATCCGGGACCGACTGACAGACGGCGCCATTACTTTCACGCGCTCTGAACTGAAGATCGTCAGGCAGCTCTTGTCGAATTATCCGGCAGCAGGGCTGAACACGGTCGCGCATCTCGCCGCCGCTGCTGGCGTCAGCAATCCGACCGTCGTGCGCTTTGCCAACACACTGGGCTTCGAGGGTTATCCGGAGTTCCAGAAGGCGCTGCTCAGCGAAGTGCAGGAGCGCATGAGCTCGCCTCTGTCGATGCTTGACGAGCGACGGCCGTCGCTGGAGCAGGAAAACTTCTACCAGTACTTCTTGCGCGCCAGCATTCATGCGCTGGAATCCTCGATGCAGATGCTGCCTTCGGAGGATTTCGAGGCGGCCGTCGATGCCGCCGCCGACATGGGCGCTCGCATCCATTGCCTCGGCGGCCGCTTCAGCGGCTTTCTCGCGGGCCTGCTCTGGTCGCATATGAAGCAATTGCGCGGCGACACGCGCTGGATCAACGGAAGCCAGGCCGACCAGGTCGACCAGCTCGTCGATCTCGGCAAGCGCGACGTGCTCTTCGTCTACGATTACCGCCGCTACCAGAACGACACGATCCGCTTCGCCCGGCAGGCGGCCGCGCAAGGCGCGCGCATCGTGCTGTTCACCGACCGCTGGGTTTCGCCGATCGCCGAGTTCGCCACCGTCACGCTGATGGCGCCGGTCGACACGGTCTCGCCCTACGACACGATGGTGCCGGCGATCGCCCAGACCGAAGCGCTGATCGGGGCGCTGACCGCCCGCCTCGCCACCCAGTCGCGCGGCCGCATCGAGCGCATGGAGGAACTGCGCCGCGGCTACGCGATCACCGAGGACGCCTTCAATCCGCAGGTCGAGGACGACCGCTGAGCTTTTCCGCCGTCACGGCGAACCAGACAAACCGAGGAGAATTCGAATGAGTGCAGTCACAGTGAAGGTTGGCGACGATCTCTTGAGGCGCGACAGCGCCTATGAGGCGGGCCGCACCACGCTGCTGTTCGTCGACATGCAGCGCATCTGGTGCGAGCCGAACCTCGACCCGACCCACCCGCAAGATGCGGGCAGCTACTATCACAGGCGCCTGCGCCAGACGGTCATCCCCAACCAGGTGCGCATTCTGGAGGCGGCGCGAAAGGCCGGATGCGAGGTGCTGCACACGATCATCGAAAGCCTGACGCTCGACGGCCGGGACCGCTCGCTCGACCACAAGCTCTCCGACATGCATGTGCCGAAGGGCTCGCCCGAGGGGCAGGTCATTCCGGAACTCGCCCCCATCGACAACGAGATCGTGCTGCCGAAGACCTCGTCGGGGGTCTTCAACTCGACCAACATCGACTACATCCTGCGCAACCTCAACACCCGCTACCTGATCATTGCCGGCGTCATCACCGACCAGTGCGTCGACATGGCCGTGCGCGATGCCGCCGACCGCGGCTACCTCGTCACTGTCGTCAACGACGCCTGCGCCACCTACAGCCAGGAGCGCCATGACGCGGCCCTTCGCGCCTACGCGGGCTATTGCTGGACGACCGACACCGACACTGTCGTCAGCCGCCTGAACGGCCTGCGCCAGGCCTAGACCGTCTGAAAAGAACAAAACTGGAGGGGAATCCATGACCGAAACGAACAACGGCAAGGCGGCCGCTGAACTGACCGAACTTGCCACCTTCGTCACGACTGATATCGCCGGTATTACCCGTGGCCGCAGCTTCGCTGCGACCGAGATCGACAGCTACCTGCGCAAGGGCGTCGGCTGGGTGCCGGCCAACCTGGCGCTGACGCCTTTCGACCTGATTGCGGAGAACAATCCCTGGGGTTCGGCCGGCGACCTCAGGCTGATGGCGGACCCGAACAGCAAGGCGCGCGTCACCTGCCTGCCCGACGAAACGCCGCTGCATTTCTACCATTCCGATATCACCGATCTTCAGGGCAATGCCTGGGATTGCTGCGTGCGCAGCTTCCTCAAACAGACGCTGAAGGAATACGAAGAGATCGGCCTCAAGGTGATCTCGGCCGTCGAGCAGGAATTCCAGCTTCTCGGCGTCGATTGGCCGGACGCCCCCTCCTTCGGCCTTCGCGCCCAGCGTCGCGCCGAGCCCTTCGGCTCGCTGCTGATGACCGCGCTCAAGGAAGCGGGCGCCGAGCCGGAAATGTTCCTGCCGGAATATGGCAAGGACCAGTTCGAGATCACCTGCCGTCCGGCCGACGCGCTGACGGCGGCCGACCGCGGCGCCACCATCCGCGCGATCACCAAGGAAGTGGCTGCCCTCTTCGGCTGGAATGCGAGCTTTGCCCCGAAGACGGTTCCGAACGGTGTCGGCAACGGCGTTCACCTGCATGTGAGCTTCACCGACCTCGACGGCAATCCGGTGACCTTCGACATACAGCGTCCCGGCAGGCTCTCCAAGGTTGCCGGTTCCTTTGCCGCCGGTGTCATCAAGCATCTGCCGGCGCTGACCGCCTTCACCGCACCGTCCGTGCTCTCCTACATGCGGCTCGTGCCGCACCATTGGAGTGCCGCCTATACCTGCCTCGGTGAAAAGAACCGCGAGGCGACGCTCAGGATCTGCCCGACGCTGGACCTGCCCGGGAGCAATCCGGCGAGGCAGTTCAACATGGAGTATCGCGCCGCCGACGCCTGCGCCAGCCCGCATCTGTCCCTGGCCGTCCTACTCAAAGCCGGCCTCGAAGGCATCAAGGCCGGGCTCGAACAGCCGCCCCTGATCAATTCCGATCCCTCCGATTTCTCTGACGGAGACCAGGAGAAGCTCGGCATCCGCCGCCTGCCCGCGAGCCTGCCGGAAGCGCTGGATACACTCGCCGCCGATCCGGTTGTTACCGGCTGGTTCTCCAAGGACTTTCTCGACTGCTACATGGCGATGAAACGCAAGGAGATCGAGATCGTCGAGGGCCTCTCGCCGGACGAACTCTGCGCCCGCTATGCGGCGGTCTACTGATTGACGGATGGGCAGCCCATGACCTCGACAACGGCCATCAAGAGCCTAGAGCCCGGCGCGCGACACGACCCGAGCGCGCCGCTGCTTGCGATCGACGAACTGCCGCCCTATGCGGTGTTCAATCCGGATGGCGCCTCGCCGATCCTGCTTCTGTGCGAGCACGCGTCGAACCGGATGCCACGCGCGCTCGGGGACATGGGGTTGCCGCCTCACGAGCGCCAGCGCCATATCGCCTGGGACATCGGCGCCATGGCGCTGGCCCAGCGCTTAAGCCTCAGCCTCGACGCGCCACTGTTCTTCACCAACTATTCGCGGCTGGTGATCGACTGCAACCGGCCGCTGGCGGCCTCCTCGATGATCCCCGAAATCAGCGAGACGACGGAGATCCCCGCCAACCAAAACTTGAGCGACGCCGAGCGGCAGCAGCGGATCGACACGCTGTTTTCGCCCTTCGCCGAGGCTGTCAGCCGCCGGCTCGACCGGCTCCAAAGCGAAGGCAAGCGGACCTTCGTGGTCGGCATCCACAGCTTCACGCCCGTCTATTTCGGCAAGCCACGCCCGTGGCAGGCGGGCATCCTCTATCGCGACGCGGTCGATTTTGCTGGTTCGTTGATCCGCGAGCTCTCGAGCGAAAGCCAGCTGACGATCGGCGACAACGAGCCCTACAACATCCACCCCGACGAGGATTACACCGTGCCTGTTCATGCCGACGCGCGCGGGCTTCCGGGCGTACTGGTCGAGGTGCGGCACGATCTGATCGACACGGATGCGGGCGTCGCTGCCTGGGGTGAGCGTCTTACCCGCTGTCTAAAAGCGAGCATTGGGGAAGGCCTGTGACCAAGCTCTACGAGAGAGACCAGGCGGCGATCGCCAACCTGCAGAAGCTGCGCTTCTTCCCGCTCGCCGTGACCGGCGGCCGTGGCGCGAGGCTCACAGAGGAAAACGGCCGTGAACTGGTCGACCTCTCCGGTGCCTGGGGTGCCGCCAGCCTCGGCTATGGCCACCCGGCCTTGGTTGAGGCGATTTCGCGCGCCGCCGCCAATCCGGCCGGTGCGAGCGTTCTATCGGCCGCGAACCGGCCGGCGACCGAACTTGCCGAAAAGCTGCTCGCTGCCTTTCCGGGGGCGGGCGACAACAAGGTCTGGTTCGGTCATTCCGGTTCCGACGCCAACGAGGCCGTCTTCCGCGCCGTCACCAAGGCGACGGGTCGCAGCGGCGTCATCGCCTTCGTCGGTGCCTATCACGGCTGCACCACCGGCTCCATGGCCTTTTCCGGCCACAGCGTCCAGGCGGGTGCTGCCAAGGCCGATGGTCTGCTGCTGCTCCCCTACCCCGATCCCTACCGGCCCTACCGCGAGGACCCGACCGGCGGCGCGATCCTCGCCGAACTGCGCCAGCGCCTCGAAGCGGCGCCGGAACAGTTCGCCGCCGCCTTCATCGAGCCTATCCAGTCCGACGGCGGCGTAATCGTCCCGCCCGCCGGCTTCTTCAAGGCCTTCGCCGAGATCTGCCGTGAGTACGGCGTGCTCGTCGTCTGCGACGAAGTGAAGGTCGGGCTTGGCCGCAGCGGCCGGCAGCATTGTTTCGAGCACGAGGATTTCGTCCCCGACATCCTGACGATTGGCAAAGGGCTCGGCGGCGGCCTGCCGCTCTCCGCCGCGATCGGTCCGGCGCGCATACTGGATTGCGCCAGCGCCTTTGCCATGCAGACGTTGCACGGCAACCCGATCTCTGCCGCCGCCGGCCTTACCGTTCTCGAAACGATCGAGCGCGAGGAACTGGCGCGGGAGGCGGATCGCAAGGGAAAACTTCTGCGCGACGGTCTGGCAGTGCTTGCCGAACGATATCAACTTATTGGCGATATCCGTGGCCGAGGCCTTGCCTGCGGCGTCGAGCTCGTCCTCGATCGGCAGACACGGGCTCCGGCACGCGCGGAGGCGGCGAAACTCATCTATCGAGCCTATGAGCTCGGCCTCGTCCTCTACTATGTCGGGATGAACGCAAACGTCCTGGAAATGACCCCGCCCTTGACCATCCCGGACGCCGAAATCCACCAGGCACTGGACGTTCTGGAGCAAGCCTTTGCCGAAGTCCTGACGGTTCCCGATACAGCCATCGCGCAGTTCGCGGGTTGGTGACCACAGCGCAAAGACTTGACCTTCGGCGCCCGACGATCAGAATTTTGAGGTAGAGTATCTGGTCCCTATCCGTGGTGAAATGATTTCGATGCGGACCGCCGGCCGCCGGGCGGAACATACTGCGTCAGATGCGCATCGATCAGCCAGGCTGGAAAGCGGTTGACGCCGGCGCTGCCTCAAACGAATTCGACGGTTGCCTTTGCCTCGTTGACCACCCAGTCGATGAACACTTTGGCGAGCGGTGAACGTTCGCGGTTTCTCTGCGTTATGACGTAGTAGCCCTTGGTCCCCGACTTGATGCCGCCTTTGAGGGGGCGCACCAGTGCGCCCTGGGCGAGTTCTTCGCCCGCCGTAATGTTGTCGCCCATGGCAATTCCGATGCCGCAGCGCGCGGCCGCCAGGTTCTGGTTGAAATCCTCGAAGCTCAGGCGCCGCACCGTTGCCGGGATCTCCTGGCCGTGATGGCTAAACCAGTCGTTCCAGTGCGTGGAGCCGACACCGTCAAGAAGCACGTGGCGCGTCAGGTCCCTTGTGCGCTTGATGTCGCCGTCGCGGTTGAGGAGGATCGGGCTGCAGACGGGGAAGAACTCCATCTGCTTGAGGGGCGTCGTCTCGCCCTTTGCGATGCGCGGATCGCCGAACATGATGGCGAGATCCGCCTGGCCGTCGGGAAAGGGCTCACCCCATTCCGGCATGGACAGAATCTGCAGTTCGACGCCCTCGTAGCGCTCATAGAACTTGCCGAGCCGCGGCACGAGCCACCGGGTTGCGAAGGCCGGCATGCAGCGCACGGCAAGCCGTCCTGCGATCGGGTTTCGCTGCAGCCCGAGCACCGCGTCGTTGAGCGTTTCGAAAGATTGGGTGAGCTTGGAAAAGAGTTCCTGGCCCTGCGGCGTGAGCACGAAGCTGTCGCGCGATTTCGCCGCCAGCGCGAAGCCGAAATGTTCTTCCAACTGCCGAAACTGCTTGCTGACCGCGCCGGGTGTCACATGCAGTTCGTTCGCAGCCTTCGTCAGGCTTCTGTTGCGGGCGCTGGCCTCAAATGCGCGCAGGGCATTGAGCGGCGGCAATCTCGACATCTGGTCCTCCCGATCGAGCTCGTTATTGAGAAAACCTCAAGTATTGGAGGAAATCAATTCGTTATGAGGGAAAAAAACGATACGTTAGCATCTTCTTTATCGAAACAAGACCGGGGCCGATCACCGCTGCCGGCCCGCATAGAAGGGGACCAGACGTGAACGCCGCACCGCCCAAGAAAAAGGATCTCTATTCCGCGACGATCAAATATTTCGGTTCCGTTCCCGAGCCGGCCTTCGAAGCACCGGAGCGACTCGCCCGCCTTTGGGGCCGCAATTGGGGCTGCGACAACGATGTCGGGACGCTGCGCAGCGTGCTGATGCATCGTCCCGGTGACGAGTTTTCCGTTATCGACCGCAGCAAGCGCATCGAGGAGATCGGCACCTATGGCGATCTCGAGGCTGGCTGGTATTGGCAGAGCGACAGCATTCCCACACTCGAAGAACTGCAGGCCCAGCATGACGGCCTTGCGGACCTGTTGCGCGCCGAGGGCGTCGAGGTCATCTATGTCGAAGGCGTCGATCGCGGCCGGTTCAAGTCCGTCTATACCCGTGACTCCTGCATCGCCGTCAAAGGCGGCGCGATCGTCCCGCGGCTGGCGCCGCGCATGCGCCACGGTGAAGAACTGCCGGTGACGCGGACGCTGGCAAAGCACGGCATGCCGGTGCTGCGCACCCTGCACGGAACCGCCATGGCCGAAGGCGGAAGTTTTGCCTGGCTCAACAGCCGCACCGCCGTCATCGGCCGCGGCATCCGCATCAACGACGATGGCATCAGCCAGATCGCCGATGTCCTGCGCTATCAGGGCGTCGAATTGCTGGTGGTCGACCTCTGCGGTTACGACATCCATATCGACGGGCATTTCCTGATGGTCGACGTAGATCTCGCGCTGATCTGGCCGCGAGGCCTCTCCTTCGTTTTCCTGGAAAAGCTGCGCCAACTCGGCATCCGCACCATCGAGATGAACGAGGATGACAACCCCTGGATCGTCAATGGCCTGGCCATCGCGCCCGGCCGGGTGATCATGCCGCGCGGCCTTTCGGACCGCACACGCGAGGCGCTCGCGCGCAACAACGTGACCGTGCTCGAGATCGACTACGACAAGGTGCAACTTAACGGCGGCGGTATCCATTGCTCGACGAGTCCGCTAATCCGCGACAGCGTCGATTGATCGGAGGCAGCCATGCCAGCCCACATTTCCATTCGCAAAGCTTGCAAGTCCTTCGGGACCTTCGAGGCTCTGAGAAACGTCTCGCTCGATATCGAGAAGGGGGAGTTCCTCACCTTTCTCGGCCCGTCCGGATCGGGCAAGTCCACGCTTCTGAACGCGATCGCCGGTTTCGAACCATTGTCGTCCGGCGCGATCCTAAGGAACGGTGAGGACATCAGTGCGACGCCGGCTGACAGGCGCAATTTCGGCATGGTGTTCCAGGGCTATGCGCTGTTCCCGCACCTGACCGTGGCGGAAAATATCGCCTTTTCCCTGCGCGTGCGGAAAGTCGCGCGCGCGGAAGTGGAGCAGCGGGTGGCGCGCATGGTCGACCTCGTCGGTCTCAGGGGACACGAGCACAAACGTCCCTCGGCGCTATCGGGCGGACAGCAGCAGCGCGTCGCACTTGCGCGCGCGCTGGTGTTCGAGCCCGAGCTTTTGCTTCTCGACGAACCGCTGTCGGCGCTGGACAAGAATCTGCGTGAACAGCTGCAGGACGAACTGGTGGCGATCCATCGCAAGACGGGCACGACTTTTCTGTTCGTCACCCACGACCAGATGGAAGCGATGGCCATGTCCGACCGGATCGCCATCTTCGACCGCGGCCGGATCGTCCAGCTCGACCGGCCGAACGTGCTCTACGACGAGCCCAACTCCCGTTTCGTCGCGGAATTTCTCGGCACCATGAACTCACTACCGATGACGCGCCAACGGGCGGTCGGCGGGGAACTTCATGGGCACGTTGGCGAGTTCGGCGTGCGGGCAATCCTACCCGACGCCGAACAGTTGGCGGGCAAACCCGCCGTGCTCGCCATCCGCCCGGAAAAACTGGCCCTTTGCCGCGACCGGCCGAATACCGACTACAACCTTTTGCCGATGACCATCGATGGCGTCATCTTCCAGGGCGGAACGACCATCGTCAAAGGCAGCGCGCCGGAGGGCACGAGCCTGACGCTGACGACGGCCCGCGATGCGCTCGGCTTGCCCCCGGCGCGCGGCGAACAGCTCTGGGTGCACTGGGGCCACCTGGACGGGCGAGTGCTCTCCGGCTGACGGCGCTTCGAATGCATGGGAACCAAACAACAAAAAGGGGAAATGCTGTGAATAACGATCTGAAAGCGGAATGCCTTGAACTCTTGAAAGACGGCCATCTTGCCGGCCGCATCGACCGACGGACGTTTCTGACGGGCCTCGTGCTGCTCGGCGTCGCGCCACATATTGGCAGCCGATCGGCGCGCGCCGCCGACGGCCAGCTTGTCGTCACCAACTGGGGCGGCGACGCCGTCGGCGCCTTCGAAGCGGCGCTGACCGGCAGCTATGCCGAGCAGCAGGATATCGCCGTCAAGATCGACGGCTCCGGCCCGACCAAGGGCGCGATGAAGGCGCAGTTCGAAAGCGGTGCAGTCTCCTGGGACGTCTGTGACGCCGATCCGGGCGCGACGAAGTCGCTCGGCGAAGCCGGCATGATCGAGCCGATCGACTACAAGGTGGTCGACCGCGAGAAGGTTCAGGCGGGCTTTGCCTACGAGTACAGTGTCGCCAATTATTTCCTGAGCTATGTCATCGCCTATGACGCCAAGCAGTTCGGCGACAACCCGCCGAAGTCCTGGGCGGATTTCTGGAATGTCGAGAAATATCCGGGCAAGCGGTCGCTTTACAAATGGATGTCGGGCTGCATGGAGGCAGCGCTTCTGGCCGATGGCGTGCCGATCGACAAGCTCTATCCGCTCGACGAGGAACGCGCGATCCGCAAGCTCAACGAGATCAAGCCGCACATCGTCAGCTTCTGGGATTCCGGTGCCGAGAGCCAGCAACTGATGCGCGACGGCGAAGCCTCGATGGCGCTGATGTGGCACACCCGTGCCAACCTCGTGGAAAAGGATACCGGCGGCGCCGTCAGCTGGACCTATGCCGAGGGTATTCTGGCGCCCTCGGGCTGGGCCGTGATCAAGGGCAATCCGGCCGGATCTGCCCGGGCGATGGACTTCATCCGCTATTGCCAGGATCCGGCGCGCCAGGTCGATCTGCTGCGGACGCTCGGCTGCGGGCCGACCAATCCGCTTGCCCACGATCTCGTGCCTGCGGACCTCAAGCGGCTGGATTGCAGTTCGGCCGAAAACATGTCCCAGCAGGTGCTGATGGACATGGACTGGTATTCGGCCCGTGGCGACCAGGCGCTCGAAAAATATCTCGCGATGACCGCGTCATGATCGAGAGGCGTTTCCAGTTGCGCTGGCCTCTCGGCGCGAGCGGATCGCTCCTAATGCTCTGGGCATTGCCGGTGATCCTGCTGCTTGCCTATGTGCTGCCCTTTGCCGGCGTGACGCTCTGGAGCGTCACCCGGCCCGAGCCTGGCTTCGAAAACTATGTCCGCATCGTCACCGGTGCGGACTTCCAGGCGATCTTTGTAAGGACTGCTTGGGTGTGTCTGCTGAGCACGGCGATCACCATCCCGATCGCCTATCTCTTGGCCTATTACTGGGTGATGGGCAGCGCGCGCCGCAGCCGGTTGATCGAGATCTGCATCTTCATTCCGTTCTGGATCTCGGTGCTCGTGCGCGCCTTTGGTTGGGTGGTCATCCTGCGCAACAACGGGCTTGCCAGCGACGTTGCGGCGGCCTTCGGCCTGAATGGACTTTCGACCGGCCGAAACGTGTGGTCGGTGATTACCGGCATGGTGCACTTCATGGTGCCCTTTGCGATCCTGCCGATGGCCTCCGTCATGCGCAAGATCGACAGTCGCGTGCTTCTCGCGGCGCTCGGCCTCGGTTGCCGGCCGCTCGGCGTGTTCTGGCGGGTCTATCTGCCGATGTCGTTGCCGGGTGTCTTTTCGGCGCTGGCGATGACCTTCATCTTCTCGCTCGGCTTCTTCGTCACGCCGATGATCCTCGGCGGCGGGCGGGTGGTGCTGACGGCGGAATCGGTGTTCGTGCAGATGTTCCAGACGGCCAACTGGGGGCTGGGTGCAGCACTCGGCGTCGTGTTGCTCGTCGTCGTCTTTGCGATCCTCTGGCTGTCGCAGCGCGTGATGCGCATCGAACAACTCATGTCGCGGTAGGTGCTCATGTTTGGCAGATCACGTCTTGGCGGATTCTTTGCAGGTTTGGCCGGGCTCTTCCTGCTCCTGCCGCTCGTCGCCGTCATCCCGTTTTCCTTTACGCCCAAGCGTTTCCTGTCGATGCCCGACGGTGAGTATTCGCTGCGGCATTACCTGGCGATCTTCGATCCGGACACATGGCTGGCAAGCATCGGCACGAGCACCCTCGTCGCTATTCTTTCGAGCGTCATCGCAACCGCGCTTGCCGCGGCCTTCAGCATCGGCATCTGGCTGCGCCGGCCGGCAAGCGGACGCTTCCTGATCGGCCTCGTCCTGTTGCCGATCATCGTTCCGCCGGTCACATCCGCCGTCGCGCTCTACTTTCTGCTGGCGCAGATCGGCTTACTCGACACGATCCCGGGGCTGGTGCTTTCCCATGTGGTGATGATCGTGCCGTTTTCGGTCATCGCCATCCTCGGCGCGCTGAGCCGGCTGGACCGGAACCTGGAACTCGCTGCCCGAAATCTCGGGGCGAGCCAGCTGCAATCGATCTTCCGGGTCATCCTGCCGAACATCCGCTTCGGTCTCTTCGCGGCCTGGTTCGTCAGCCTCGTCATGTCCTGGGAGGAAAGCTCGGTCACCCTGTTTGTGAGCGGCGTCAACGTCATCACGCTGCCGAAGCGCATATGGGACAACCTGCGCCTGGACCTTGACCCGGCTGTTGCCGCCATCTCGGTGATCATGATCGTGGCGACGACGCTAGTCATCCTCTTGCGGAAGTCCGAAACATGAAGACCGGAAGCAGACGACTGCCGATCGAATAGCAGAACCAATGACCTGTATGCTGACGATGCGGGCTGCTCGCACCGGTCGGCGCGCATCTTCGAAGGCGGCCCACTGGCCGCCTTTTTCGCGTCGAGAGCGGTCGGAAACCGGGCATCGGCGGTACCCCCTCTGGGGGACTAACGCCCCCTGCCAGCGCCACGCATAGTCCTTCCATGCCGAACGGTATCAGTTCGCTCCCGTCGGCTTAAGTGGAGGAGAACCATGCAGCGCGCCATCATAGAACCCAATCCGACACCGCCCGCCGACAGCAAGGCAGCGTCGCCGAGCAAGCCAGGTTCCCTTCTGCAGCATCCAAACAGCGTCGCCGCTGAGGTTCGAAACCTGCGCAAGATCTACAATGTCGGCTCGCCGCAGGCCCACGAAGCGCTGAAGGACGTCAATCTGTCCATCCGCGCCAACGAGTTCTTTACGCTGCTCGGCCCCTCAGGCTGCGGCAAGACCACCTTGCTGCGCATCCTCGGCGGTTTCGAAATGCTGACGTCGGGCACCTGCCGGATCTTCGGCGAGGACGTCAGCCGCCTGCCGCCGGAAGCGCGGCCGGTCAATACCGTCTTCCAGCAATATGCGCTGTTCCCGCACATGACGGTTCGCCGCAACATTGCCTTCGGCCTTGAAATGCTCGGCAAGCCGAAAGCGGAGGTCGAGCGCACCGTCGAGCGCATGCTTGATCTGGTGCACATGCGCGAATACGCCGATCGCCGGCCGGACACGATGTCGGGTGGCCAGCGCCAGCGCGTGGCACTTGCCCGTGCGCTGGCGCCGCAGCCCAAGCTTCTGCTGCTCGACGAGCCGCTGTCGGCGCTCGACCTGAAGCTCAGACAGAAGATGCGGTTGGAGCTCAAGTCGCTGCAGCGCGAAACCGGGATCACCTTCATCTTCGTCACCCACGACCAGGAAGAAGCGCTGGCGATGAGCGATCGTGTTGCCGTCATCAGCAATGGCCACCTGCAGCAGGTGGGCACGCCCGAGGATATCTACGAGCAGCCCCAGAGCCGCTTCGTTGCCGATTTCATCGGTGAATCGAACCTGATCGAGGCAAAGGTCGCGGACAGCGCCGGCTCCGAGGCGGCCTTCGATATCGAGGGGTTCGGCCAGGTCCAAGCGCCGATCGGTCAGCGCGTGGAAGTCGGGCAGCAGGTCTGGCTTTCGATCCGCCCGGAGCGGCTGGTGCTCGGCGCCGTTCATCGCGAAGGACCGCAGGCAACCGTCACCGATCGCACCTATCTCGGCAATGCAGTCGAATATCACCTGCGTGCCGGCAAACACGCGCTCACCGCCCGCTCGCCGCGCGGCGGGTTGCGCGGCCGGCAGGATTTCGCGCCGGGGGATGCCGTCAGCCTCGGCTTCGAGCCCGGATCCATCAAGGTGCTTCTGTCATGAGCGCCCGGCCTCTCGCTCTGTCCTCGCGCATCCCGCAGGGGTTTGCGCATGCCGGCCTGCTGTGGCCGTCGCTTGGCGTCATCCTGGTGTTCATGGTGGCGCCGATCGCGATCATGCTCACCTATTCCTTCCTCGTTCCAGGCGCCTATGGCGGCGTCGAGTGGACGTTTTCCACGGCGGCCTACGAACAGATCCTGTTCGAGCGTGACTTCCTCGACGACAGCCTGACCTTTACGCCCGACTATCTGATCATCGTCGCCCGCTCGCTCATACAGGCGACGGTCGCGACACTCCTCTGCCTCGTGATCAGTGTGCCAACCGCCTATTACATCGCCACCCGGTCCGACCGGGTGAAGAACATCTGGCTGTTCCTGATCACCATTCCATACTGGGTGAACCTGTTGATCCGCACCATCGCGCTGCTCTTCGTGCTGCGCGACGACGGCCCGATCAATAGCGCGCTCCTCGACGTCGGCGTGATCGGCCAGCCCCTGGCGCTGAGCTATAACGGCTTCGCCATTTCGCTCGGGCTGATCTATTCCTTCCTGCCCTTCATGGTGCTGCCACTCTACTCGGCCTTCGAGCGTTTCGATTTCCGGCTTCTGGAGGCGGCCTACGACCTCTATGCCAGCCGCAGGGTGGCCTTCTTCCGCATCGTGCTGCCGGTCATGCGTCCGGGGCTGATCGCGGGCAGCCTGCTCGTCTTCATTCCCTCCGTCGGCTCCTACCTTGCACCCGACATTCTCGGCGGCGGCAAGACGCTGATGATCGGCAACCTCATTGGCACGCAGTTCCAGGCAGCACGCAATTGGCCGTTCGGTGCTGCGCTCTCGATGATCCTGCTCACCATCACCTTGATCGTCCTTCTCTGGCTTGCCCGGCGCGCGGCCCAGCAGCAGCGATCGAACTAAAGAAAGATTCGCCATGTCCACCGCTCGTTTGCGCGACCTTCGCGTCTTTCCAGGCTTCGGCCTTCTCTCCGTCGGCTGCGTCGTCTTCCTTTATGCGCCGATCGTCGTGCTCGCGATCTATTCCTTCAACGATGGCCGCTCAGTCACCCGTTGGGCAGGGTTTTCGTTGCGCTGGTACCAGACCGTCTTTGCCAACCAGAACATCCAGACGGCCGCCATGAACTCGGTGGTGATCGCCGTCATCGCGGCGTCCGTCGCCACGGTCTTTGCGCTGGGGGCCGCGATTGCGACGGTCAACGGCAAGAAGGGCGGCGGCGAAGGCGCCTACGTCGTGCTCACCTTTCCACTGATGGTGCCGGAAATCGTCACTGCCGTCGCCTCACTGGTCTTCTTCGTCGCGGTTGGCATCAGCCTCGGCTTTGCCACCATCCTCATTGCCCATATCGTCTTCTGCATCCCCTTTGCCTATCTGCCGATCAAGGCACGGCTGGAGAGCATGGACGCGACGCTGCCGTCGGCCGCCGCCGACCTCTATGCCTCTCCGGCAAAGGGCTTCCTGCGCATCACCTTGCCGCTCCTGGTGCCCGGCCTCGTCTCCGGCTGGCTGCTCGCCTTCATCATCTCGCTCGACGATTTCATCATCACCGCGCTCGTCGCCGGCCCCGGCGCCACGACCCTGCCGCTGCACATCTACGGGATGCTCAGGCTCGGCATGACGCCCGAGGTCAATGCGATCTCGACGCTGATGCTCGCCGCCTCGACCGTGCTGGTCCTCATTTCGGGCCTCTTGGGACAGGCAGGCCGCAAGCACTGACGCCGGCGAAAACACACGAAAATCAAAAAAGAGAAAGGGAACATCAGATGAAAAAGCCTGCCGTTGTGACTGCCCTGCTTGCCTCGACCGTGAGCACCCCTGCCTCCGCGGCGGGCGACCTCTTCATCTACACCTGGGGCGAATACACGCCGCCGGAAATGGTCGAGAAGTTCGAGAAGACCTACGGGGTCAAGGTCCATATCGACACCTACGATTCCATGGAGACCATGCTTGCCAAGCTGAAATCGGGGGCCGGCGGCTACGACATCATCGTGCCCGGCCATGACACGATGACGATCCTGATCGGCGAGAAGCTGCTCGAGCCGATCAATGTCGCGGCAATGCCCAACTATCAGCACGTCGACGAGATGTGGCGGGATGTTTTCTGGGACAAGGGTCGCCTCTATTCGGCACCCTGGGCCTGGGGTTCGACCGGCCTTGCCGTCGATCGCGATATCGTCAAGGGCGATGACACCTCGCTGAAGATCCTGTTCGAACCGGATGACGCGGTGAAGGGCAAGATCAACATGCTGCGCGACGTCAACGACGTCATCAACATGGCGCTGCGCTATCTCGGCAAGCCGCGCTGCAACGACAACCCCGAGGACCTGAAGGCGGTGCTCGACCTGCTGTCGACGCAGAAGCAATTCGTCAAGAGCTACAACTCCGAGACCAAGGAGCTCTTGGTTTCGGGCGAAGCGGCCGTTTCCATGAGCTGGAACGGCTACGCCATGCGTGCTCGCGATGAGCGGCCATCGATCGAATACATCTATCCGAATGAAGGCTACACCGGCTGGATGGACAATGTCGCGGTGCCGAAGGGCGCCCCCGACATCGAGAACGCCAAGCTCTGGATCAACTTCGTCATGGATCCGGAAAACGCGGCGATGATCACCAACTACGCCCGCTACGCCAACGGCATCAAGGGCTCCGAAGCCTTTGTCGACAAGGCGCTGGCCGGTGCCCCGGAGCTGAGCCCGCCCGAGAGCGCGCCGGCGCCGGAGTTCCTGACCGCCTGCACGCCCGCCGTCACCAAACTTTATGACCGCGTCTGGACCAAGCTTCTGCGCTGACCCCGCGGAAACCATGCCTCATGCCATTCTGGAGAAGAAAATGACCATCGTTCAATCCGTTGTTCCCGCTGACCGGCCGAACAACCGTTCCGCCTTCGAGAAGGACCGCGATCACGTCCTGCACCCCTATACCGATTTCTCGACCTTCGCTGCGACCGGCAGCCAGATCATCGAGAAGGCCGAGGGCGCCTATGTCGTCGACAACGCCGGACGGCGCCTGCTCGACGGCATCGCCGGGCTCTGGTGCGTCAATATCGGCCACGGCCGCCGCGAGATGGCCGACGCCATCGCCGCCCAGGTCATGGACATGGACTACTACAATCCCTTCGGTGCATCGGGGAACGTGCCTGCATCCGAACTCGGCGCGCGGCTTGCGGAACTTTCGCCCGGCAGCCTCAACCATGTCTATTACACCTGCGGTGGCTCGACCGCGAACGATGCGGCCATCCGCATCGTGCACTACTACTTCGCCATGCGCGGCAAGCCGGGCAAGCGCAAGATCATCTCGCGCAACAACGCCTACCACGGCGCGACCTATGTGGCGGCGGCGCTGACCGGTATCCACGGCACCAAATACGGCTTTGCCCAGGTCGGCGAGGACTTCATCCACCACGTCTCGGCCGCCGATTGTTACGCACGCCCGGATGGAATGTCCGAGGAGGCCTATTGCGACCTGCTGGTGCGCGAGTTCGAAATGCGCGTCGAGCAACTCGGTCCTCAGAATGTCGCCGCCTTCATCGCCGAGCCGATCATGGGCGCAGGCGGCGTGCTGGTGGCGCCGAAGGGCTATCACAAGCGCATGCAGGCGGTCTGCCGCCGCAGCGACATCCTCTACATCGCCGATGAGGTGGTGACCGGCTTCGGCCGCCTCGGAGAGTGGTTCGCGTCCGACGCGATCTACCAGACGCAGCCCGATATCCTCGTGTCGGCCAAGGGTATAACGTCGGGCTACATCCCGCTCGGCGCGACGCTGATCTCCGATGAGATCTATGACGTCATCAGTCGTCCGCAATGCGAAGGCGGCGTGTTCTCAATGGGGCTCACCTATTTCGGCCACCCCGTCTCCTGTGCCGCGGCGCTCACCAACATCGAGATCATGGAGCGGGAGCGGCTGCTGCCGCATGCGGCCCGCACCGGGGCGCATCTGCAGAGCCGGGCGAAGGCCCTTCTCGCCCACGATATCGTCGGCGACGTGCGCGGGGCCGGCCTGATGCTCGGCATCGATCTCGTCGCCGACAAGGTCACGAAGCAGCCGTTGCCAGCGCACGAGAAGGCGAGCGAAACGATCTTCCAGGGCTGCGTCGCCCGCGGCGTTATCGTCCGTCCGGTCGGCAATCGGCTCATCGTATCGCCACCTTTGATCGTCACGGAGGCCGAATGCGACACGATCGTTTCCGCCCTTTCGGAATCGATCGCCGCCTTCATGGCATCCCGCGCTTGAGGAGCATTTGAGATGAGCGAAGTCACGGTCGCAGCGACGCAGATGGCCTGCAGCTGGAACATCGACGAGAACATCGAAAAGGCCGAGGAGCTGGTGCGGCTTGCCCATGAGGATGGCGCTCAGATCATCCTGTTGCAGGAGCTATTCCAGACGCCCTACTTCTGCCTGGAGCAGACGATCGATCACCTCGATCTGGCGGCGAGCCTTGGCGAGGATCGTGCTGTCAGGCATTTTCGGGCGGTCGCGAAGGAGCTCGGCGTCGTGCTGCCAATTTCCTACTACGAGAAGGCCGGGCCGGCGCAGTACAACTCGCTCGCGATCATCGATGCCGACGGCGAGATCCTCTGGAACTATCGCAAGTCCCACATCCCGCAGGCGCCGGGATACGAGGAGAAGTTCTATTTCAGCCCGGGCGACACCGGCATTCGGGCGGTCGATACGAAATATGCGCGGATCGGCTGCGGCATCTGCTGGGACCAGTGGTTTCCCGAAACCGCCCGGGCACTTGCCTTGCAGGGGGCTGACCTGCTGTTCTTCCCGACGGCGATCGGCAGCGAGCAGAAAGCCGAGATCGACAGTTCCGGCCACTGGCGTCGCACGATGCAGGGCCATGCGGCCGCCAACATGGTGCCGGTCATCGCCTCCAACCGGGTGGGAAGTGAAGTGGCCGGCGGCAACGAGGCGCTGTTTTATGGCACCTCCTTCATTGCCGACCAGACGGGTGCGATCGTGGCCGAAGCGAACCGGACCGACGAGACCTATCTGACGGCGCGCTTTGATCTCGACGCGGTCCGCGTCTTCCGGCGCAGCTGGGGGATCTACCGGGACCGCAGGCCCGATCTCTACGTCGCAATCCGCACCCTTGATGGCCAGACGGCGATCGTCTGACCGGATTTTCTTGAACGAGCAACATTGCAGTGAGGCCGGCATCCCGGCGCGTCGGCTATATCGCGGGCGTCGAGACCAGGCAGGAAGGAATTGTACCATGAAGAACCAGACACCCCGCGAAGCCGGGTTTCGCATGCCGGCCGAATGGGCGCCGCATCGGCGCACCTGGATGATGTGGCCATGCCGCCACGAGGTCTGGGACGATATCGCCGCGACCCGTCGCGACTACGCGGCTGTCGCCCACGCGATCCGCGAGTTCGAGGCGGTGACGATGGCTGTGCGCCCTGAGGACATGGAGGAGGCGCGCGCCATCCTCGACCCGTCGATCGATCTCGTCGAAGCCGAGATCGACGACAGCTGGGCGCGCGATGCCGGCCCCTGCTTCCTGACAGCGGCTGACGGCCGGCGTGCCGGCGCGCGCTTCAGGTTCAACGCCTGGGGCGGCAAGTATCACCCGTTCAACGGCGATGCTGCCTTTTCCGGGCTGGTGCTGGAGAAGGCGGGCGTCGCAGGCTTCGTGTCTAACCTGATTGCCGAGGGCGGTGGCGTCAGCGTCGATGGCGAAGGCACGATCATCACCACCGAGACCTGCTTCCCGAACAGCAACCGCAATCCCGGCTGGAGCCGCGACGACATCGAGCGCGAGCTGCTCGACATGCTGGGCGGCGAAAAGGTGATCTGGCTGCCCGGCAATCCGATAGAGGAAGAGACCGATGGCCATGTGGACGGCATCGCCGTTTTCGTTGCGCCCGGCGTCGTGCTGATGGAGAGCCCGAGCGAGGGGGGCAGCAAGGAGGATGACGAGTGGAACCACTACATTCGCCTGAACCTGGAGGCGATGCGGGGCCAGACCGATGCCAAGGGGCGGCCGATCCGGATCGTCACCGTTCCGGAAGCGGTCGACGCGCCGTCGGACCATCCGAAATTCTGCCGTTCCTACGTCAACTCCTACCTCGTCAATGGCGGCGTGATCATGCCGTGCTATGGCATCGAGTCCGACACGGTCGTGCGGCAGATGTTCCGTTCGCTGTTCCCCGATCGGCGCGTGCGCGAGGTCCGGATCGACGCCATTGCCATCGGCGGCGGCGGCATCCATTGCATTACCCAGCAGGAACCGCTTTGATCGTCGAAGGATTCTTGACGACAAGGCGGGGAATGACGGGATTTCCGTTCGAACAGATGACATTGATCGGCAAGGCCGTGGCTGCAATTGGCAGCCCGGCCTTTCCGGATGCACTAAGGCAGCTCTGCCTTGACGTCTACGGCTTCGACAGCCTGTTCGTCTCGGTGTTTTCCGCCGACCAGCCGCCGCTGCAGCTTTATAGCGACCTCGATCCAGAGGCGACCAGGCGCACGATCGGGCCTTATCTGAGCTTCGCCTACCTGCTCGATCCCTTTTACAGCCTCTATTTGGCTGACCCCGGCGACCGGGTGGTGAGCCTCGACGACTGTGCGCCGGACGATTTTCGCGAGAGCGAATACTACCGGATGTTCTATGCCGAAACCGGGCTCTACGACGAAATCGTGATGCTTGTCGCCAGTGCTGCGGGCACCGCGATCGCGCTTTCGCTCGGCCAGCGCACGGCGGACTGCCGTCCCGGACCGCAGGCCCGCGCCCATCTCGACGGCCTGTTGCCCGTGGTCTCCGAGCTTTGCCGCAAGCACTGGCCGCAACCGGTCTCAGGATCGGCCGCAAGCGAGCCCGCGGCCGACATGGTGTTTGCCACCCTGTCGCAGTTGAAGGTGAGCACGCGCGAGGGGGAAATCATCCGGCTGATGCTCAAAGGGCACTCGACCAAGAGCATCGCGCGCATTCTCGGCAACAGCCCCGAAACGGTGAAGGTTCACCGCAAGCGCATCTATTCCAAGCTCAAGATCTCCTCGCAGGGCGAGTTGTTCTCGCTCCTGCTCGGAGGCGCTAGCGCGTAGCAATCAGTTGCCGGAGAACAGGCCTTCCGCATCAAAGACCGGATCACCCTGCAACAAGGTCGCCTCCACAGTGGCCTTGCCGATTTCCTTCACGGGGATCTCGAAGATATCCTTGTCAATGACGACGAGGTCGGCGAACTTGCCGGGCTCGATCGTGCCCGTCTTGTCGTCCTGGTTCAGGAGCTTCGCTGGATTGACCGTCATCCATTTGACCGCCGTTTCCACGTCTGGCGCACCGTCCTTCTTGCGCTGGAGTGCGGTCTGAATCTTGATCAGCGGGGACAGCTCGTCCGCATCGAAGTCGCTGCTCATGACCATGGTTGCGCCCGTCTTCTCGATGCTGCCGGCCGGCATCATGGTGTCGGCGCGTTCGCCGATGAACTTGCGGATGAAGGTATCGTACTCGCGGCTGAGCGAACTCGGGGCCAACTGGAAGTCGGCAACGACGCCTTCGTCCTTGAAGCGGCCATAATCGGCCTTGTCGAGCAGGTAGATATGCGTGAGCCGATGCGGGCCTGGCTCCGGGTCGGATTGCGCGATGGCGTCGAGCGCGAGGCGCGCGCCGCGGTCGCCGGTCACGTGATAGTGCAGCTTGAAGCCCTTTTCGGAGAGCACCTTGGAATAGCGGTCGAGCGTCGCCTCGTCGAAATAGAGGAAGCCGCTGTCGAACCCGTGATCGATGCCCGGGCCTTGTCTGTAGGGCGCAAGCAGGGCGCCGGTGCGCTGCTCGAGGATTCCGTCGACATAGATTTTCACCTGGTTGAACTTCAAAAGCCGGTTCGGATCGTTGCTGTAGAAGTTCGAGAGTGTCTCCACCTGCTCGTCGAACGGCAGGTCGGGATAGACATAGAGCGCGTTGGCCGCCCGGAGTGTCAGCGTGTCGTTCTTCTCGGCCATTTGCCAGGCCTTCAGGTGCCCCTGAGGCCAGAATCCGCCGGCGTCGCTGACGGTGGTGATGCCGTTTTCTGCCATCGTCTTCAGCGTCGGCAGCATGTTTTCATAGGCGAACTTGACGTTTTCGGGCGTGTCCGGAAAGGCGAGGTTGCGCAGCTTCTGCTGGGCGTTCTCAAGGACGATGCCATTCGGCGCACCGGTCTTTTCATCGCGCAGGATGATGCCGCCGGGCGGGTTGCCCTTAATCTTGTCGTAGCCGGCAGCCTCAAGCGCGACGCTGTTGGCCCAGGCGCCGTGGCCAATGTCGTCGAGGATCAGGATCGGCCGATCGCTGGAAATCTTGTCGAGCACGCCAACGGGATCGTCGGTTTCGTCGAGCAGGTTGGTCATGCTGACGCCCGAGCCGACAACCCAATCGCCTTCGCTCTCCTTCACGCAATCGCGCACCGTGGCTTTTGTCTCTTCGAGCGAGGCGAGGGCTTCGAATTCGCAGAGACTTGCGTTGACGCCTGCTTCGATCAGATGCACGTGCGCATCCTGGAAGCCCGGCAGGACCAGCTTGCCGCCGAGCTTGACGACATGCGCGTCTGCGCCTGCCTTCTTCAGGACCGTTCCTTCGTCGCCGACGGCAAGGATCACGCCATCCTCATCGATCGCGACGGCCTCCGCGAGCGGAGCGGCCGGGTTCATCGTGCGCACCTTGGCATCGGTGATGACAAGCGTCTCGGCGGCCGCAGCACTCGCGCTGCAAAGCGCCGAGGCGGCCAGCAGAAGGCCGGTCAGCGATCGCAGCGTCGGTTTTGTGTTTCGGGACATGGAGTCGTACCTTTTCTGTCGGACTTTCTCACTACCACGCCCGCGACATCAATACAGGTTACTCCCGTTAACATGGCGGGCGCTTGTTGCTGACAGCGATGCTGTTGGCTGTCAGTGTCGCTTGCCGTCAATCGAGCGTGACCCAGACCGACTTAGACTGGGTGTTGTCGATCAAGGCCTGCAGACATTTGTCACGGCCGTGACCGGAGAGCTTCCAGCCGCCCCAGGGCTGGCTCATGTCGCCGTTCATGTAGCCGTTGATCCAGACCATGCCGCATTCGAGATCGCGGGCAACGCGGTGCGCCTTACCGAGGTTGCAGGTCCAGACGCCGGCGGCTAGACCGTAGGGGCTATCGTTGGCGATCCTTACGGCATCTTCAACGCCGGCGTGCGGAATGATCGCGCCCACCGGGCCGAAGACTTCCTCCTGGGCGATCTTCATGCGGTTGTCGACGCCGGCAAAGAGCGTCGGTTCCACAAAGCATGCCCCGCCCGCATTCCGGTCGATCGCGCCGCCACCGATCACCGGTGTCGCCCCATCCTGCCGCGCGCCCTCGATGTAGTCGAGCACGCGACCCTGATGCATCTTGTTGACCAGCGGCCCCATCGTCGTCTCTGGATCGAGCGGATCGCCCGGCCGGTACTTGCGTGCGGCATGGCCGGCGACGAGGTCGCAGAAGTCGTCGTGAACGCTCCGGTCGACCAGAATGCGCGATCCTGCCGAGCAGACCTCGCCCTGATTGCCGAACAGCCCGTCGGCAATCTTCTCTGCGACCGACGAGAGATCCTCGACATCGGCAAGCACGATCTGCGGCGACTTGCCGCCGAGTTCGGCCGAAACCGCCTTGAGGTTCGTATCCGCGGCGTAGCGATACATCTGCCGGCCGATCGCCGTCGAGCCGGTGAAGGCGATCTTTTCGACGTGCATCGAACGCGCCAGCGCCTGGCCGGCGACGGCGCCACGTCCGGGCACGACGTTGAAGACGCCATCGGGACCGCCCGCCTCCAGAAACAGACGCCCCAGGAGCAGCGCGCTCAGTGATGTATCCTCAGCCGGCTTGAGTACGACGCTGTTGCCGGCAGCAAGCGCCGGCGCGATCTTCCAGACGGCCATCATGAGCGGGTAGTTCCACGGCGTGATGCAGCCGACGACGCCGAGCGGCTGGCGCAGGATGTAGTGCAGTGCATCCGGATTGGTGAGCGGAGCGGAGCCTGCGATCTTGTCGATGCTTTCGGCCATGAAGCGCATGGTCAGAACCGCACCGGGCACGTCGATCGCGCACATTTCCGCGATCGGCTTGCCCATCTCCAGCGTGTCGAGCACCGCCAGAATGTCGCTGCTCTCGGCGATCAGTTCGGAGAAACGGATGAGAATGTCGACACGCTGCCGCAGGCGCATGCGCGACCAGACGCCCTGCCGGAACCGTTTCGCAGCGACATCGCAAGCCGCGTCGATATCGCCTGCATCACCGCAGGCGATATTGGCGACAAGGGCGCCGGTTGCCGGATTGACCGACGCCAGCGTTTGCCCATTTGCGGCTGCACGGAACTGTCCGTCGATCAGCAGGCGCGTTTCGGGTCGAACCGCTTCTGCGATGCTGTGCCATCGTCTGTCTGCCGTCGTGTCCATGACCTGCCTCCACGTTGATCTGTATCCGGATTTCTTAGCGAGCAGGACGGCCCCCATCACAGTCCCCCACAAGGGTGACTGGCGTTGCAGCGCATGGCCAACAAGGTTGAGTGGGCAAGAGAAGGCGCAGGGAGGATGGAGATGCAGCACGCGATCAATGGGGAGAGGTTATGGAAACGGCTGATGGCGATGGCGGAAGTTGGCGCCACGCCGGAAGGTGGCTCGTGCCGGCAGACGCTGTCGGATGCGGATGAGGCGGGCCGTGCGCTGCTTCTTGGCTGGTGCGCACAGCGCGGCTACCGGATCCGAAGGGACCGGATCGGCAACCTCTTCATTCGCCGCGAGGGCCGCGATCCCGCTGCACCGGCGGTTCTGATCGGCAGCCATCTCGATACCCAGCCGACCGGCGGTCGCTTCGACGGTGTGCTGGGTGTGCTCGCGGGACTGGAAGTTCTGGAGACACTGGATGACAGGTCGGTGGAAACCATCAGGCCGATCGAGCTCTGCGTCTGGACCAATGAGGAAGGGTGCCGTTTCCAACCGGCGATGATGGGCTCAGGCGTCGCCTGCGGCGTGCTCGAACTTGAAACGGTTCTATCTGTTCGCGACAGCGCGGGGGTCACGGTCGACGATGATCTCATCCGGCTCGGCTACGGTCGTGAAGCGCTGCCCCAGCTAGCCGATGCTGATTGCTATTTGGAGCTGCATATCGAGCAGGGTCCGA
Organism: Ensifer adhaerens; assembly: GCF_002007205.1. Taxonomy (GTDB): domain Bacteria; phylum Pseudomonadota; class Alphaproteobacteria; order Rhizobiales; family Rhizobiaceae; genus Ensifer; species Ensifer adhaerens_D. Next base: position 468,095 of record NZ_LAZS01000012.1, on the reverse strand, counting down.
TCCTCGAGGCGGAGGGCAAAACCATCGGCGTCGTCACCGGCGGCCAGGGCATCCGGTGGTACGAGATCTCGCTGGTCGGCGAGGAAACCCATGCCGGGCCGGTGCCGATGGCGATGCGCAAGGATCCCGTGCCCGTCCTCATGCGGGTGATTGGCCTGGTTCAGGAAATCGGCCGGACAGACGACCTGGCGCGCTGCACGATCGGTTGCATCGAGCTCTCTCCGAATTCGATCAACGTCGTTCCTGGCCGGGTGGAGCTGACGGTCGACCTCAGGCATCCGGATGAAACAGTTCTTGAGGGAATGCACCGGCGGCTCCTGAGCGGGCTGAACACCCTCCTGAAAAGCCATGAGGGAATCGACATCGAGTGCCGTCTGAGCTGGCACTCGCCCGTGGTGGCCTTCGACGACGCGTTGATCGAGGCCGTGAGGGCAAGCGCCGGGGATCGTGACCTGACCAGTCGCGACATCGTCTCGGGTGCCGGCCACGATGCCTTCAATCTCGCAAGGCGCGTGCCGACCACGATGATTTTCGTCCCGTGCCGAGGAGGCATCAGCCACAATCCCAATGAATACGCGACGCCCGCTGATGTGACCGCCGGCACGAACGTGCTTCTGGACGTGACATTGACGCGCGCCCGGTCTTAGTATTTGCGCAAGGTTTGCATCGCAAACGTTGTTGTATTTCGGGTTCTGCAACTCAACCGGATGGCATTCGTGACAGAACGCCCTCCGGAGAGGGTTTGGCGGCCGCAAAACGCGCCGCGGCACCGCCGTGCCATCTCCTGCGCAATAGGCCGGTACCGGCCGATACAGTACGCGAGTTTCGAGTGAACGGCGAACCGCTCGCGAAGCGGCGTGCGCTCTGACGCTTTCTCTTGCAACGTTGAAGGGTCCGTCGAAGGGCCGCAAAAAGCGTTGTACGCTCATGGCTGTACTCGGCTAGACCCTTCGGCATGAGTTGCCAGGGACGAATTTCGGGGCCAGCACAAAGTCCTCCGGCGGCTCGACGGCGCCCTGAGGACTGCGGATGCGGTGCATCAGGCGGCGCGCTATGATGCTGCCGAGGGCCAAGGTATCCTGAACCACCATGGTAATGCGCGGCGTGATGACCGAACTCCATTGCACATTGTCGATCATGGCGAGCGAGATGTCCTCTGGACAGCGGAAGCCCAGTTCCTGCATGGCCTGCAGTGCCGAGAGCGCCACGGTGTTGTTGGCGCCGAGGATCGCGGTTGGGCGCTCGTGCTGGATGAGCAGCCGCATCGCCGCCTCGTACCCGGCGGTGCGCGTGAACTGCCCATCGACGATGAAATTCGGATTTACATCGACGCCGGCGTTGATCATGGTTTCGGCAAAGCCGCGATAACGCTCGGTTGCCGTATGCATATGGCTCGGGCCGGTGATGAAGGCGATGCGCCTGTGGCCGAGCTGCAGAAGATGTTCCGTCAACATCGCGCCGGCAAGGTAATTGTCGGAGCCGACGAAATCGCGTTCGATTCCAGCTACCTTCTGGTCGAAGCAGACGATCGGCACGTTCAGGCCGGCGATGAATTCGATATAGTCCTGATCATAGCCTGATGGCGCAAGCGCCAGGCCGGCGGTCTTCAGACCGATCAAGTGCTCGACCATCGCCCTCTCGCGATCCGTCTTTCCGGAAGAATCGGTAACGACGACGAAGTGCTCGTGGTCGAGAGCGTAGTTTTCCAGCTCCCGCCGGATATCCCCGAAGAACGGATTGCCGACATTGCCAACGACGAAGCCGATCATGCGGCTGCGCCCGCGCGCGAGGCTCTGCGCAAGCGGATCGGCAACGAAGCCGACCGCAGCGATCGCCTTACGGATCTTCTCCAGCGTCTTCTGACTGACACGCGCCGGATTGCTTAAGGCCAGCGATACCGTCGAGACGGACACGTCAGCAAGCTTGGCGACGTCGCGTATCGTGGCCATGACTTTCTCGAACCGCTTCTATTTCCTTCAACCTTCCGATCGAAAGTGCTTTTTTGATAAGTTTCCGCCACAACCCTAGCATTTGTCGGCCACGAAGCAATATGCGGAAAGAGATTTCAACAGTGTGCTTGACATATCGGCCACGAGATTCAATGATCAAATCGAACCGGTTCGATAGAGCCGCGATATCTGGGAGGATAGTATGGGCGACGCAGCGATCAGTAGCGGTCAGAATGTGGCCGACGGCAAGGCATGGTTTGGACAAGACCGCTTCGGCATGTTCATCCACTTCGGGCTTTACGCCCTCGGCGCGCGCCATGAGTGGCTGAAGAACCGGGAGGAATTCACCACCGAAGCCTATCAGAAGTATTTCGACAACTTCGATCCCGACCTCTACGACGCCCGCGAGTGGGCGCGCCGTGCCCGAGAAGCCGGGATGAAATACGTCGTCCTCACCGCCAAACATCACGAAGGCTTCTGCCTTTGGGACAGCAAGGTGACCGACTACAAGGTCACCAACACGCCCTACGGCAAGGACCTGATCGGGCCTTATGTCGAAGCGCTTCGCGCCGAGGGGCTGAAGGTCGGTTTCTATTATTCGCTGCTTGACTGGCATCATCCGGATTTCCCGATCGACGCACATCATCCGCAGCGCAATCATCCCGATGCCGCCAGGCTCAACGAGGGCCGCGACGTCAAGCGTTATGCCAAATACATGCGCGACCAGGTGACCGAGCTTCTCACGAACTTCGGCAGGATCGACGTGATCTGGTTCGACTTCAGCTATCCCCGCCGCGTCTACAAAGGCCTGCCCGGCAAGGGCCGCGCCGAATGGGAGAGCGACGACCTCATCAAACTGGTGCGCCAGTTGCAGCCCGACATCATCGTCGGCGACCGTCTCGACCTGCCGCGCGATGCCGATCACATGCCCGATCTCGTCACACCGGAACAATACACGCCCCGCGTCGCTCCAACGGTTGCTGGATTGCCGGTGCGCTGGGAAGCCTGCCACACCTTCAGCGGCTCCTGGGGCTATTATCGCGACGAGACGAGCTGGAAGGACGCCGGCCAGCTCATCAACATCCTGGTCGACACAGTCTCGCTCGGTGGCAACCTTTTGATGAATGTCGGCCCGACCGGTCGCGGCACCTTCGACGCCCGCGCTATCAAGGCGCTCGACACCTACGGCGAATGGATGCGGTTGAACGGCCGCGCGATCTATGGCGCCGGCCCTTCGGCTTACAAGGCGCCGAGCGGTTGCCGCTTCACTCAGAAAGGAAACCGGCTCTATCTGCACATCCAGACCTGGCCGTTCCGCCACATCCACATCGAAGGACTGGGACGCAAGGTCAAATATGCACAGTTCCTGCACGACGCCAGCGAACTTCATTGGCTCGACCCGGATGCCGAGGTCGATTCCAACATCGGTGTGGCCGTCGGTGAAGGTATCCTGACCCTGGAACTGCCTGTTCTGAAGCCGGATGTCGTGACGCCGGTCATCGAGCTGATCCTCAAGGATTAAGGAGGGAGCCAAGACCAGCCGCCCGGTGCCGCCATGAGCCGAGAAACCGAACTCATCGCCGTGATGGCACCCTTGATCGCCGATCTGGCCGAAGACGGCAATGGTGCTGTCGCGCTTGCCGGATCGCGCGGCAAGGGCAGATCCGATGCGCAATCGGATTTCGACTTCCGCGTCTATGCCGATGCCTATCGCGGGCCGGAGGTGCGGAAAACCGCAGCGTGGCGGCGTTTCGATGCTGCGCTGCGGGGCTGGCAAGCCGAGGGCATTCGCATGGATGGCATCTGGATGCGGCGGTACTCCGGCGTGCAGCGTGACCTGGAATCCTGGCTCGCCGGCATCATCGTGCCCAAAAGCTTCGAATGGACGATCTGGGGCTATCATCTGCCGACCGACCTTGCCAGCCAGCAGATCATCGCCGATCCGCAGGGTCTGCTTCTCAGCTGGAAGCGGCAGCTGGCGGATTATCCGGAAGCACTGAGGGCCTCCGTCCTCAGCCAATACATGGAAGTACTGCGCTATTGGGCCAAGGATTATCACTACGAGAGCAAGGTCGTTCGCCGCGATCTCGTCTTCCTCGTCGGGCTGACGGGCAAGCTGGCAAACGCCATCCTGCAGACCGTCTTCGCGTTCAACCGGGTCTATTTCCCGGGCGACGGCTGGAACCTGCCCATGGTGGCCGAACTCGAGCAACTGCCGCCTGATTTCGTCCAGCGGATGACCGCCCTTTTAGAACCGGGACAGGGCCCGGACACATGGCAGCGCCAGCGAACCGAACTGATCGGCCTGATCGCCGACCTGGAGACCTTGATTGCGGCTTGAACGTACCGCCAGACCAAGCCGGAGGGGAGCGTCCGGATAGTGAACTGCATCGAAAGTCATCGAGGAGGAGGAACAATCATGAAGCGTTCATTGATCTTTGCCGCCGCGCTTGCGGCAAGCGCACTCGCCGGCATCGACGCCAGGGCGCAGGATGCTCCTGTCACCCTGACCTGGCAGATGTGGGGCCAGCCGAACGATGCGGAGCTCTGGCAGCAACTGGCTGATCTCGTCACCGAGCAATATCCCGACATCAGGGTCAAGCTGCAGCTTTCGGGATGGGCGGACTACTGGACGCGACTGCCGGTTCTGGCGGCATCGGGAGAGATCGCCGACATCATCTCGATGCAGTCGATGCGACTGCCGAACTTCTATTCGATCCTCGCGCCGCTCGACGATTATGTGAAAGGCGGTGACGTGAAGGTGGCGGACTTCGAGACATCGATCATGTCCGGCCTTTCACAAGACGGCAGCCTCTATGCGCTGCCTTATGATGTCGGTCCGTGGATGGTCTTCTACAATCGCGACAAGTTCGCCGCGGCCGGTCTGAAGGAGCCCGCCAAGGACTGGACGTTCGACGATTTCAAGGCCAACGCCAAGGCACTGACGAAGGACGGAACCTATGGTTACGGCACCCAGGCCTTCGATTTCATCGCTGGCCCCGTCGCGCTCGGCGCGGACTATTTCAACGACGACAGTGAATTCGACCTCACCAATGCCGGCTTTGTCGGCGCTTTCAGCAAGTATGCCGACCTCACCGCCCAGGATAAACTCTCGCCCGTCTTTGCCTCCGCAGCCGATGCGTCAGCCGCAAGCGGCCGCTTCGCTTCGGGCAATGTCGCCATGTATATCGACGGTCCGTGGTCGCTGATTACCGGGCAGGCCAACGTCAATTTCAAGATCGGCATTGCACCGTTGCCGCGCGGCAGCGGTCCGTCGCGCTTCATCACCGCCGGTTCTGGTTGGGGCATTTCTGCCACGAGCCAGCACAAGGATGCCGCCTTCAAGGCGCTGCAAGTGCTGACCGGTCCGAAAGCCGCCGAAATCCTCGGCTCCGCCGGGCGCGCGCTGCCGGCGCGGCTTGCGCAGCAAACAGCCTGGTATGACGGCGCTGCCAAGAATGTAGCCGGCACCCGCGATACGCTGGAATACATGTTCGCCCACACCACGCCGTTCCGCATCAATGACAAATGGAACCAGTTCGAGAATCTGGTGATGCAATATGTGCCGCTCGCACTGACCGGAGACACGAAACCAGACGTCGTGTTGAGCGATATTCAGAGCCAGCTACCGTAACCCGGGCACCTCGTCGGCCTGCGGCCGGGCTCGTCCGCCCGACCGCAGCGCCATCGCAGGAAAGGAGAGGCCCCATGATGCTGGGCAAACACACCGACCTGATCGCAAGACCAAGGCCACGCTCGCACAAATGGTTCAGAGGCGAGGGATGGACGGCCCTGTTCTTCCTGCTGCCGGGCCTGATCGGCATCGTCCTGTTCCTTGTGCTGCCGATCCTGGCTTCGATCGTGCTCAGCTTCACCAACTGGCAGCTGCTCGGCTCGCCGCGTTTCGTCGGCATTTCCAACTATGTGCGGCTGTTCACGACCGACCCGCAATTCTGGACGGTCTTGCGCAACACGCTCTTCTTCACGGTCGAATATCTCGTGTTGAACATCATCATCTCGCTCGGGCTGGCAACCTGGATTTCGAGCCTCAAGTTCGGGCAGCGCTGGTTCCGGGTGATCTTTTTCCTTCCGACGTTTACCCCGCTGATCGCGGTTGCCATGGTCTGGATGCTGATCTTTACGAGCGGCGGGCTTTTCGACAGCCTGATGGCCTCGCTGTCGGTGCCATTGGCTGGCGTGCTCAACGATCGCACGCTCGCCATGCAGGCCGTCGTGCTTACCTCGATCTGGGCCGGCGTCGGCTACAACACGGTTCTCTTCAACGCCGCTCTCGACATGGTGCCGTCCACCTACCTGGAAGCGGCGCGGATCGATGGCGCAACAGCCTGGGACCGCTTCTGGAAAATCCGCTTGCCGCTGATCTCGCCGACACTGTTCTTCGGCACGGTCATGACGGCGATCACGTCGCTGCAGGTTTTCGACCAGATCTACGTCATGACGAAGGGCGGGCCGGGATCGTCGACCGCGACGCTCGGCTACGCCATCTACCAACGCGGCTTTCAAAACTTCCAGATGGGCTACGCCTCTGCCATCGCCTGGGTGATGTTCGCGCTGATCATGGCACTGACGGCCCTGCAATTCTGGTTCCAGCGCAAATGGGTGCACTATGACGCCTAGATTCGAAAGCAGAGCACGCCGGAAGCTGGTGCTCGACATCATCAATCACGCAGCCCTTGGGCTCGTCGCGATCGCCTTCCTGTTTCCCTTCTTCTGGATGGTTTCGAACGCGGTGCGTTCGAATGCCGAAGTGACGGCAATACCTGCGCGCATCCTGCCCAACGTCTTCGAATGGGGTAATCTTGCCGCCGCCTGGACCCAACTGCCCTTCGGTCGCTTCTTCCTCAACAGCGCCATCATCGCCGTCTGCGTGACAGTGATCACCGTCGTCGTCTCCTGCCTCTCCGGCTATGCCTTCGCGCGCCTGAAATTCCGGGGGCGCGAAACGCTGTTGCTCGGCTACATCGGAACGCTGATGGTGCCGCCGCTGATGCTCATCATTCCGCTGTTTCTGATCGTCAACAAGCTGAACCTCGTCAACACCTTCCCCGGCGTGATCCTGCCGATCTCCTTCGGCACTTTCGGCGCCTTCCTGATGCGGCAGTTCTTTCTCTCCATTCCCATAGAACTCGAGGAAGCGGCAAGGATCGACGGCGCTTCCCGCCTGCGCATTCTCGTCAGCATTATCGTACCCCTGTCGATGCCGGCGATCGGGTTGCTGTCGCTCTTCACCTTTATCGGGCAGTGGAACAATTTTCTCTGGCCGCTGATCGTCATGACCGGAGCCGACAACGCCACCCTGCCCGTCGGCCTCACCCTGTTCCAGACGCAACAGGGCACGCAGTGGAACTATCTGATGGCGGGCGCCACCCTTTCCATGCTTCCAGGCATCTTCCTCGCAATCATCCTGCAGAAGCTCATCTACAACAGCATCGCCCTCAATGCGGGCATGGGCGGGCGCTGAAGCGCCGGCCGACATTTCGGGAGAGATCCATGGCGAAACTGACCATTCGCAACGCCGTCAAACGCTATGGTGCGCTCGAAGTGCTGCATGGCATTTCCGTCGCCGCGCAGGACGGCGAGTTCGTGGTGCTTGTGGGACCTTCAGGCTGCGGCAAATCCACCTTGCTGCGCATGATCGCCGGGCTGGAAAGCATCAGCGACGGCGAGATCGAAATCGGCGAGCGGATCGTCAACGATCTCGAGCCCAATGAGCGCGACATCGCCATGGTGTTTCAGTCCTATGCGCTCTATCCGCACATGACCGTGCGCGACAACATGGCCTTTTCGTTGAAGCTTGCCCGCCGAAGCAAGCAGGAGATAGAGCGAAAAGTGAACGATGCCGCCGCCATCCTCGATCTCGCCGCCCTCCTCGATCGTTATCCCCGGCAATTGTCCGGCGGCCAGCGCCAGCGCGTGGCGATGGGACGCGCTATCGTCCGCAACCCGGCAGTTTTCCTCTTCGACGAGCCGCTTTCCAATCTCGATGCAAAACTGCGCATGCAGATGCGCACGGAAATCAAGACGCTGCACCAGCGCCTCGGGACCACCATGGTCTATGTCACCCATGACCAGATGGAGGCCATGACCATGGCCGACCGCATCGTCGTCATGCGCGGCGGCCATATCGAACAAATCGGTTCGCCGCTCGAAGTCTATGATGCGCCCGCCAACAGCTTCGTCGCCGGCTTCATCGGGTCGCCCTCCATGAACTTCATCGACGGAATTGTTGTCGACGACCGCGGAGCTCTGGAACTCGATGTGGCCCGCGGTCCGCGTTGGCCGCTGCCCGAAAAGGCTCGGTCATATGTCGGACGATCCATAAGGCTGGGTGTCCGTCCGGAACACATCGTCATCGGCGAGGAAGGGGTTCAATCCCAAGTCATCATCATTGAGCCGACTGGCTCCGATACGCACCTGCAATTGCAGGCTGGTCAGCAATCGATCGTCGCCGCGGTGAGAGACCGGGTCGCGGTCTCTCCGGGTCAGCCAATTCTGCTCAGGTACGATGCGCAAAAGGCGCATTTGTTCGATCCGACGAGCGGCAACCGCTTGAATTAGCGAAAGTCGAACACTTCGCCGCCATCAGTCATCACGATCTGGAGCTCGACCACAGGCTCGGAGATTGCGGCGGTCGAGCGTGCAATTAGAAGTGCTTTCGAGCGCGGCGGCAACGTTGCCGTTTGATCCCGCCCGCATTTTGCGAGCCGTCACCCCTGCCGAAGCCAGGTGACCATGTTTGCAGACTCCGCTGCCAGGCAGCATCTGCCGACACCGGCACCTGATGCGAGGTCATTGGCGGAAAAAGAGGCCCGGATCACGCTATCGGCCGTTCTCGTTGAGCATTGACGAGCAAGATCCATGTGGTCTTCACAAACGTGGATTGCTGGTTCGCCTCGTTCTCGACCTCTGACAAAGCGTGCCGCATTCGAACGCAATGAAGCGCCGCTCGATACTTCGGTTCTAGTGGAGCAGGAGAGCCACGGGCATCAAGGCGAGGAGATAGGCAAGTCCATCCGCCGCAAATCGATCGCGCAGGCGGTGCGCGGCGAAAGCGCTTGTCGACCCGTGTTCGTTGTCGTTCATTTCGTTCTTCCCGAGGGGTGGCTGTCGCGCCGGGCTAAAGGATAAGCTGGGCAGGCCCGGATATGGTGGACAAACCGGCCGGGATCAAATGAAAGGGTGGCATCCTAAGCATGCGCGATATTCATAGTCTCGATCTGAACCTGATCCGGATATTCAACGCCGTGCTGGATGAGCGCGGTGTCACCAAGGCGGCAGACCGTTTGCATCTGACGCAGTCCGCAATCAGCCACGCTCTTGCACGCTTGCGCGAGGTCATCGGCGACGAACTCTTCATTCGCGGCCCGGACGGCATGCATCCCACCCCGCGGGCGATGGAATTGTCCCAGGCGTTCAAGCCGGCGTTGCGGCAGATCGAAACTGCGATCTGCGAGCCGGTTTTTCACGCCGTTTCCTCCGACATCGAATTCTCCGTTGCGACGTCGGACTACATAACCGCCACGACGATTGCCGACTTCATGGCACGCTTGCGCGAGCGCGCGCCGAACGCGCGCTGCCGTGTTCGATCGCTGAGCGAAACGAACATCGCAGAAGAACTCGATCGCGGCTCCATTCACGTGGCGATCGGCGTCTTCGGCAAGACACCCGCCCGGTTTGTCAGGGAGCCGTTCTTTTCCGATCGCAGCGTCTGGTTGATGCACAAGGACCATCCGGCGGCGACCGGTGACTTTGATCTGCAGCAACTGTCGATGTCGCCGCATGTCGACATCCTGATTTCCGATCGTTCCGAGGCGCATGGCGGCGGCACGATCGATGAGGGTGGCCTTGAGCGGGCGCACATCACCAGCAATCCACGCCACATCGAAGGCCTGCTCGCGGCACAAGGCCTAGTGCGAAGGGTCGGCGCCACCGTTTCGCATATTCTCGTCGTTCCTGCGCTCGTGGCGACGACCGACATGATCGCCTTCACACCCTTGCGCCTCGCCGAGCGGGCGGCGCGGGCTTTTGATCTTGTCTGGCGCGAGCCTCCCTACGAGACGCCTCCGCTCGAAGTATCCATGTTGTCCCACCGCACGATGGGCGCACACCCGTCCGTGCGCTGGCTTCGCGAGGAGCTCATCGCAAGTTCACGGAGCTATGCTGCCGACCGGCATCAGATCCTCGCTTAAGAGCCATGAGCCACGTTCATGCACCAAGTGAGGATTGTTCATTTCATTCATGAGGACTTGAGGGCCATATTGTTGAAATCTTGATCCTGCCGCTCCGGCGAAAGAGACGACGACAATGAACGCAATCGTTACCGAATTGCCCCCGAAGAGCCCGCGCGAAGTGACGGCACGCGGGTCGAACAACGACAGCAAGGCACCCACCGCAGACACCCGAAAATTCCGGCGCAGGAGCTATCTCGCGCTGGTCCGAACCGCAGTCATCGTCGGCGGGATCGGTCTTGCCGTGGTTGTTCCGCTGGGCTGGGGCCAGTGGGTCGCCGGCTTCACCAACCAGTCGACTGACAATGCCTATCTGCGCGCCGACATCGCTCCGATCAGCGCACAAGTCGCTGGCACCATCCGCAGGGTCGCCGTGCACGATTTCCAGCGCGTGCGCATAGGAGACCTGCTGGCCGAGATCGATCCGTCGGAGTATCAGGCGAAAGTGACCCGCGCCTCGGCGGCCGTCGCCGCCGGTGAAGCGGCCATCCGCAACGTCGACAGTCGGCTTCGATTGCAGCAGTGCCTGATCGCACAGGCGGAGGCCGGTATTTCGGCGATCGAAGCGGATCGTGACCGTGCGCAGGCCGAACACGCCCGGCAGGCGGCGCTGACGCGCGACGGTTGGTCGACCAATCAAAGGCTCGAGGAGGCGCTCGCGGCGATCAAACGCTTCGAAGCGCAACTGACCGAGAAACGAGCGGACGCTGCTGCGACCCGCGAAGAGGTGAGCGTCCTCGGGACCCAACGCGAACAGGCGGAAGCGGACCTTTCGAGCCGCAAGGCGGAGTTGGCGCTTGCCGAGATCGAACTCGCCCACACCAGGATCGCCGCTCCGTCCGATGGCGTCGTCAATTCAAGCAGCGTTCGCACGGGTCAGTATGTTTCGCCGGGCATGCGGGTCATTTCCGTTGTCCCGCTTCCGAACGTCTATGTCGTCGCCAACTACAAGGAAACCCAACTCGGCAATGTCCGGGTCGGACAATCGGTCTCCATTGCCGTCGACATGTTTCCCGGCGAGACCCTTCGCGGCCGCGTCGAGCAGATCTCGCCGGCAAGCGGTTCGGAGTTTGCCCTGCTGCCGCCGGACAACGCAACCGGCAACTTCACCAAGGTGGCCCAACGCATCGCCGTCAGGATCACGCTTATCGACATTCCCGACGGGCTGAAGGATCTGTTGCGGCCGGGCATGTCCGTTCTGTCGACGATCCACACCGACCAGCTGGCTGACGCTACTGGTCGCTGATCGGGAGGATCTGGCTGTGATCAATGTTTCGTTCGCGCGGCAAGGCCGATCAGACCTGCCCACCCTGGCGACGGTGATCGCTATCGCCGCGGTTCTGCTCGGCACCTTCACCTCCATTCTCAATTCCCGCATGACCGAGATCGGCCTTGCGGATATCAGGGGCGCGCTCGGCCTCGGCTTCGACGAGGCGTCGTGGATCACGACCGCCTATGTTGTGGCAGAGGTTGCGGCGATTCCTGCTGCGGTCTGGCTGCGCGGAATCCTGTCGCCTGCACGGGGCGTCATGATCGGTGCGGCGCTGTTCACGGCGTTCTCGCTTGCAGCACCCCTCAGCTCCAACCTTTTCTTCCTGCTTTCGCTGCAGGCCCTGCGAGGCCTGAGCGCCGGGATCCTGATCCCGATGGCCTATTCCGTGATCATGCGGCACCTGCCGCAAAACCAGCGTCTTTACGGGCTGTCGCTCTACGCGCTCGTATCCGTGGCGACGCCGAGCCTCTCGGTGTCGCTGGAAGCATGGGTCCTCGACCATCTGTCCTGGCAGTATCTCTTTTGGCTCAGTGCGCTTCCAGGGGCAGCAACGTTTCTGGCGGCCGCCTACGGCCTCGTCAGGGATCCCGTGAAATATTTGCGCTTTCGCCGGTTCGACGGGTTTGGATTGCTCTCGCTGTCTCTCGGTCTTGCTGCCCTGGTGGCCGTACTCGACCAGGGGAACCGCCTGGACTGGTTGAACTCCGGGCTGATCGTCGGGCTTCTCTTAGCCGGTATCTTCCTGATCGGGGCCTTTCTCGTTCATGCCGTGCTTCATCCCGATCCCGTCGTCGGTCCGAAGCTTCTCCTGCGCCGCAACGTCGGCCTCGGGCTTGCCGTCATGTTCGTAAGCCGGATCGCGATCATGAGCTCGGCCTTTGTCATCCCGCAATATCTGATGCGGGTTCAGGGATATCGCGCGCTGGAAAGCGGACCGCTTTTCCTGGCGACGATCGCGCCGCAGTTCCTGCTTGCGCCCTTCGTCGCGTGGCTGTGCTACCGGATCGACCCCAGGAACCTGCTGGTTGCCGGCGCCCTGCTGACGGGTGCGGGAATCCTGTTCGCCGTCAATGTCAGCAATGTCTGGATCGCGGACGACTTTCTCGTGGTGGTCTTGCTGCAGGCTCTCGGGGCGCCGCTGATTGCAATCCCGACGATGGTGGTGATCACCGAGGACATCACCTTTCAGGAGATCCCCTGGATCGCCTCGCTTGTCCACATTGTCCGCACGCTCGGCAGCGCCGTGGGCATGGCGCTCGTAACGACCCTCGTGCGCATCAGAGAACAGCTCCATTCGAACCTCCTGGGCTTGCATGTGCAAAGCGGCGCCGCAGAGGTGGACCAGCGTTTGCAGACGATCGCCACTGGGTTTCGATTGCAGGGTGCAAGCGCGCAGGATGGGCTGGCGCAGGCAACAACCCTGATCGGACGCAGCCTCCAGCGTGAGGCATTCGTCCTCAGCTACTCCGATGCCTTCCTCGTACTGGGTATCGTAACGTTGCTGGCTGTGGCAATCACGCTTGGGATGCGGCGGCCGACCCTGCCGGGACGATTCCTGTAGTTATCCGCGCCGGCGAGGAAGGAATGCTTCCTTTGTCCGGATACCGTTGCCCGGGACCAGAAATGCAGCCCTTCCGACGGGCGGCTAGGTTATGCCCGTCATGTCGTCGCCACCCTGCACTTGCGAGCGGAAACCAGCCGGCAGGCCGGTTTCACGCCTTGTTAACCATGAATTGTGAAGATGTGCCCATCCGGTGGGTATGATGCCCACCGTTCCTTTGGGATAAAAAGTGCATGCGTAAGCCGCAAGATCAGAAGCTGCCCGCCGGCGCCCCCATGCCGGAGACCAGGTACACCGTCTCCCGCCGCGCCGTGCTTTCGGGCCTCGGTGTTATGAGCCTGCTCGGCGCCTCCGGCTGTTCGCAGGCCCTCGATTTCCCGTCGCTGGAGCCCATCGAACCGTCTGGTGGTATGCCGCCTGTGGGCGTTGACCGCATGCCGACCGGGTCCATTCGCCCGATCCCACCGATCAGCGTCGACAGCAACATCACCGACAACAGCACGATGTATGCTTCGATGGTCGATAGTGGTTTCGTGATCCCGGCAATCCCATTCCAGAAGGTCAGGCCGGAATTCCGGCGTCAGATCGTTATCGATCCGACCGGCGAGGCGCCGGGCACGATTGTGGTACGGCTTAACGAGCGGCATCTTTATTGGGTGCAGGAAGGCGGCGAAGCGGTCCGTTACGGCGTCGGCATCGGCAAGGCCGGCTTCGAATGGAACGGCCGAGCCGAGATCCAGTACACAAAGCAGTGGCCGACCTGGACGCCGCCCAAGGAGATGATCGCACGCAAGCCGGAGCTGGTGAAATGGTCGGGCGGTCAGCCGGGTGGGCTCGACAACCCGCTCGGTGCCCGCGCGCACTATATCTACAAGGACGGCCACGACACTGGCTATCGCGTGCACGGTTCACCGGAATGGTGGACCATTGGCACGCAAGCTTCTTCCGGCTGCGTGCGCATGATCAATCAGGACGTCATCGACCTCTACAACCGGGTCAAGGCGTCGCCGACCAAAGTCCCGATTGTGGTCGCGTGAAAGCCTTCTGTTCGAGGTATGGTTCGAGGATCAGAGTTTCGCAGCCGTCCCGGTTTCAGCGTCGCCTCGCTTTACATTCTTGAAAGATCGAATTTCTGCGCATTGTGAACTTGGAATCGGCTCGAAAACTTGTAAGTTGAGCGACCTTTTCCAACCTACGAGCGGTCAATGCAGGTTCTAGTACGCGATAACAATGTTGATCAGGCGCTCCGCGTCCTGAAGAAGAAGCTCCAGCGCGAGGGCATTTTTCGTGAAATGCGGATGCGCGAGGCTTTTGAAAAGCCCTCGGTTAAGCGCGCGCGCGAGAAAGCCGAAGCGGTGAGCCGCCAGCGCAAGAATGCGCGCAAGCAAATGCAGCGCGAAGGCCTGCTCCCGTCGAAGCCGAAAAAGAGCAGATAGCTTCACGAACGCTTGGGACGGCCGCTGTGACGGGGGAACCTCCCCGTGGTGCCGAGGCAACAGGCCAAAGCATTTGTCTCGGGCCGCCGCCCATCCGCGAAGAAGACGTTGAAAATGAGCTTCATGCCGGCTTTGTTGCCGCGCAATTTCCTCAATTTTCGAACGAGCACCTGATTGAGCCTCCAGCCCCTGTGGAGGCTCAATCTATCAAGCCGAGCCCTAGCCCGTCCGTCGTCCGGCGACGGAACCTTGCTGCGGCGGCTGATCGCAGTGCCGGTCCGAAAGCCTTCCCGTCTTGGGGGCTCCTCCCATCAAGCCGCAAGGGCGAGCCCCGCCTCAATCGGCGAGTTGGTTCCCAAGTTCGAACAGCGCTCAATTCCGAATTCCCATAGCCCTGAAACCAGCCCTGATCTCTTCGACAAAGAGTTCCGGTTCCTCCCAGGCGGCAAAGTGCCCGCCCTTCGAAGCCTGATTGTAGTAGACGAGCTTGGGATAGGCTTTTGACAGCCATTTCCTGGGCGGCCGATAGACTTCCCCCGGAAACACCGTGACGGCGACAGGAACCTTGGCAGCGGTGAGCTTCGCTCCAGCCTTCAGGTTCTCCCAGTAGATGCGTCCGCTCGACGGGCCGGTGTTCGTCAGCCAATACAAGGTGATGTTGTCCAGAATATCGTCGCGGCTCAGAGCCTCTTCCGGCTTGCCTCGCGTAAAGACCCAATCCGCGATCTTGTCGTAGAGCCAGGCCGCAAGGCCCACCGGAGAATCCGCAAGCCCGTATCCGACCGTTTCCGGACGCGTGCTGAGGATCGAAGCGTAGCCAAAACCGTTGTTGAGGAAGTCGCGCGCCTCGTCGAAGACCTTCCTTTCTTCGGCCGACAGGCTGTCGGGAGCCGGTCCTCCGCTCTTCAGCGCCTGGGCGGCGTCGGCAGGAAACGTCGACCCGCGCTCGATGCGGTTGACGTGGATACCGAGAAGCCCCTCCGGCGCCTGACGCGCGAGCGCGTCGCTGACGATCGCGCCCCAATCACCACCTTGCGAAACATAGTGGCTGTAGCCGAGCCGCTTCATCAGCATGTCCCAGGCCATGGCGATCCGCTGCGCATCCCAACCGGTCGAGGTCGGTTTCTGCGAAAAGCCGAAGCCGGGGATTGAAGGAACGACGAGATGGAATGCGTCTTCCGCCTTGCCCCCATGGGCGGTCGGATCGGTCAGCGGGGCAATGACATCCAGCAGCTCAAAGACCGAGCCGGGCCAGCCATGCGTCATGATCAGCGGAAGTGCGTTCTCGTGGCGCGAGCGCACGTGGATGAAATGCACATCGAGCCCGTCGATATCAGTCAGGTATTGCGGGAACGCGTTGAGCTTTCGTTCCGCTCTGCGCCAGTCATAGGCGGACTGCCAATAGGCCACGAGGTCCTGAAGCGTCTGTTGATCGACGCCCTGGGAGCGATCCTTGACGGTTGCACTGTCCGGCCAGCGCGTCGCCGCGAGACGCCGCCTCAGATCCACGAGAGCACTCTCGGGAATGTCGGGCTTAAAAGGACGGATGTTCTCGCTGCTGATCGGCGAATTCGTGACGTTGGCGGCAGTGCCGGTTGAAGGCAGCACCGCCGCCGCTGCACCGATCGCAGCGCCCGAAAGCAGAAACGAGCGCCGCGTGACCTTCCCAGCCCTATTTTCCAAGTCCATTTGAGGGTTTCCTTTGCAAACACGCACAATCGTCAACGGGGTTGGACGTCGTGCCGGAGCCTCGCCGCTGGCGGCGAGGTTCCGGGCTAAGCTGATTGTCAGGCCTCGTCGGGACCTTTGCGGTAGATCAGGAACTTGTTTCCTTCCGGATCGCGAAAATAGGCACAGTAAGGGTCGCCGCCGTCAGGTCCTCTCGGACCAGGCGCGCCCTCGTCCGAACCGCCCGCTTCCAGCGCCGTCGCATGTGCCAGATCCACCTGCGCCCGCGAGCGGGCCTCGAAGGCGATCATCGTACCATTGCCGGCAATGGCCGTCTCGCCATTGAACGGCCTCAGCACGCCGAACTCGAGCGCACGGTACCCGTAGTAGACGGCCCGTCCCGGCTGAACCAGTACGCGGCCGATACCGAAGACGGCGAGGAGTTTGTCGTAATAGGCAGCGGCAGCATCGAGATCGTTCGTGCCGACGGTCGAGTGGCCGGGCAGTGCTCTGGCTTTTTCCGGGATCGCTTTTAACGAAGAGGATGTCGTATCGTTCATTCTGATCTTCCTTTTGAGGCGAGCGATTTCGTCTCGCTGTTTCGCTTGGGATCGCTGTCGAAACGACGATCCGCGAATGACCGGAAATCTAAGAACGAGGCCCGATGGCCAGCACCCCGCGGAATTGAGAGCCATCCTCTCACGCGGGACGCTTGGCTCGGTCGGGACGGCCGGGAGCAAGGCCAGATCACGGCACCACAAGAACGGGCAGTGGACCAAGCAACTTGCCGCCGCACGGGCTCTGCTCGGTTCAAGAGGCTTCCTCTCAGAAACACCATCTGCCGGCGGCCCATCGGATAGCTGATCCTCACGGACAGGATCAGATCGACCACAAGGACGCCTGACATGGTTATGCCATCGCTCAAGAACTTCGTCGCAACCGCTTCCATGGCAATGGCTTCGGCGGCACCAGCACATGCTGGCGTCGTCACCGTGGCGGGGCCGAAGATCGACTTCGTCAAGATCGACGAGACCATCACGCTGCGGCGCATGGTTACCGGCCCGGCCTCCCCGAAGGGCACGGTTCTCTTCCTGCACGGCTTTCCGGAAACATTGACCGTCTGGAAGCAGATTGCGGAAACACTGGGCAGGGACTACGAGGTGCATGCGTTCGACTGGCCCGGTTACGGCCAGTCTTCGCGCCCCTCGACGCCACAGTTCTCCTATTCGCCGATGGACTACGCCACGGTTCTCAAGGCCTATATCGAGAAGGCGGGCGTCGACCGATCGAACCTGGTCATCTACGCCTCGGATATCGGCGGCCTTCCCGCACTGCTGCTCGCCCTCGACGAACCAAGCGTGGCAAGGAAGATCATCGTCGGCGACTTCGCCCCGTTCAATCGGCCGCAGTTCATGTATGAGAGCCTGCAAAACCTGAAGGCAGAGCCGACGGCGACGCCGACGCGAGCCTACATGAACAAGACCAGCGACGAGATCCTGCAAAACGTGCATCGCCGCGGCCTTGCGCCGGAGGCCCAGTATGAACTGCCGCCCGAGGCGCAAGCGGACATGAAGGAGACCTGGGCGCGCGACGGGGTAACCAGCGCCGACGCCTTCGCCTTCTATTATTCCCATTTCACCCGCGACGAGGACTATCTCGAAGCCAATCTTCACAAGCTCAAGACGCCAGTGAAAGTGATCTGGGGCGACCGCGATATCTACATCAAGCCGGAGATGGGGAAGGAGTTTGCCGAGCGCACCGGTTCGGAGTTCGAGCTTCTGACAGGTATCGGCCACTTCCCCCACCTGCAGGATCCGGCCCGGACTGTTGAAGAAGTGCGGGCCGCCTTCGCAGACTAGAGCGTCCTTTGTGCGTTCATACGAACGCACAAAGGACGCTCTAGCACTTTGATTCTAGAGCATCTTTCCGCCCGCAAGTGATTCCACTTGAAGGCAGGATGCTCTAGGCTTGCGAAGCCTCGCCCCGTTTGCAGGCAGCGCGAAGGCGAGGCAGCGCCCAATCGACGAAGGACCGAACCTTCAGCGTCAGTTGACCCTGTCCGGAATAGACAATGTGGATCGGTCGGGGCGCCTGGTCGAAAGCCTCCAAAACCGGCACGAGAGCGCCTGAAGCCAACTCGTCCGGGACTTGATAATCGAACAGGCGGGCGATCCCGGCGCCGCCGACCGCTGCTGCCACGCAATTGGCGGCGGTGTTGACCTCAAGGCGGGTGCGCGGAACCGCCTCCACCGGGTTGCCGTCGACATCGAAGGTCCAGAAGAAAGTCCGCTTGTTGAAGAGTATTCCGTCGTGGTCTACGAGCTCGCACGGGTGCTCCGGCATACCGCGGCGCTGCAAATAGGCCGGGCTGGCGCAGGTCAGCAGGCGGAACTCTCCGGCCTTGACCGCGTAGAGAGAGCTATCGGCGAGGTCGCCCAGGCGGATGGCGATGTCGACCTGCTCGTCCACGAGATGCACCGTCCTGTCGAGCGAGAGCAGGTTCAGCGACACCTCCGGATACGTCTCCATGTAGCTGAGCGCGATCGGCATCACATAGCGGGCGCCGAATTCGACCGGCATGGTGATCGTCAGGATGCCGCGCGGCATCTGGTATTCGCCGGACGCCCGACGTTCCGCCTCCTCGAGGTCCGCCATGATCTTGCGGGCCGCCTCGACATATTCCCGGCCGGCATCGGTGAGCTGGAGATTGCGGCTGGTACGCACGACCAGGCTCGCGCCCAGGTGCCGTTCGAGTTCGGCGACCTTGCGGCTGACGCTGGGCAGTGGAGCGTTCAGCTTCCTGCTCCCTGCAGAGATGCTGCCGGCATCAACGACTGCCAGCAGCATTTTCATGGCTTCAAGGCGATCCATCGTATCCCCCGGGCGCTCCGACGTTGCTTACGAAATTGTGGTCCTATGCTCCGCCTGCGTTCACAGCCTTTGCCTGCAGTTCTGCGCCTTCGCTCCTTGCCGACGGTTCCTTAGCAGCGCGCGCCTCCTCGGCCAGCAGGCTTGCCGCCATGCGTTTGCTCTGCCGAACCGGATCGGCCGTTCTCGTCATTTGCGCAATCGCGGTCGCCCCCTCGTGCAGGAGGTTGATCGTGTCGGCGATCCGCTTTGGTTCGCAGAACCGAGCCGCATGAGCGAGCTCCTCGAAATAGGCAAGGACCAGGCGCTTGTGCATCGAGGCAGCGCGGAACACCGGATCGACGGCTTCCTTGTGTTCCCCCGCCGCGCTCATGAAAATGCAGCCGCGGAACTGCTTGTCGCGGACCGAGGCTTCCAGGAAGTCGAAGGTCGCCAGAAGCCGCTCATAGGGTTCGCTCGCACGCTGGTCGACAAAGATGCGCATCTCGGCCCGGGATTGTTCGTCGCGCCGCTCCAGCGCAGCCAGGATAAGATCCTCTTTGGTTTCGAAATGTCGATAGAGCGTCGTCTTGGCCACCCCGGCTTCGGCGATGAGCAGGTCGATCCCGGTCGCGTGGTAGCCGTGAAGGTTGAACAGGCGCAGGGCGGTATCGAGCAGATGTCCGCGGATCTCTGAGCGGCGCATATTCACTCCTCAAAACAAAACAGATTTGTATCATTCTATCGCGTTGCGCACGAAATACAAGCCATGGCGCCCAGCTGCCAAGGCTTCGCGCTCAACAGGCCGGTCACCTTCCGAGCGACGGCGCATAGTAACGCGGCTACACATTCCCGTGTGCGGGATTGCCAAACGATACAGATCGGTATATTTAAGCACACATCGATACAGACCTGTATCGTTTATAGCCAATCGGGAGAATGGCCCGACGCCACCAACCAGGAGAAGACTATGCCTCGTGATCTCGCACACCAAAGCGCGGCGCGTCCGCGTGTCCACGCCCGTTCCGCCGCCTCCGCGCTCGAGCTGATCGATAGCCACGGCCAGGCCGTCGCTGCAGCTGGCCTCTATGGCTCGCTCGCTGTGGTTTACGGCTGGTTCGGCGGCATGAAGTTCACCCGCTATGAAGCGGAGGGCCTGGTCGGCCTGGTCAGCAACAATCCCTTGCTGAGTTGGACCTATTCGCTCTTCAGCGTGGAAGGCTTCTCAAACCTTCTCGGCATCCTCGAGTTGAGCATCGCCGCCCTCGTCGTGGCCCGGCTCATCAAGCCGATCTATTCGCTCGTCGGTGGATTGCTTTCGGCCGGGCTCTTCGCAACGACCATCAGCTTCATGGTGACGACACCCGGTGTGTTCGTGCCTGAGCTCGGCTTTCCGGCGATCTCGGTCGCCCCCGGGCAGTTCCTGCTCAAAGATGTCGGGCTCTTCGCCCTCTCCCTTTGGATCGCCGTGGACTCGCTTGCGGCGCTCCGTGCGGCACGGACCTGATCAACGAAGAACGATCCGCCTCCTCCACGGCAATCTACCACGACACCATCTCCGGCGATCTGGCCGGCTGAACAAAGGAACGTCTCATGATCATGCACTATGTTCTATCAAGGATCCGCGCGCACCAGCGCTACCGCCAGACCGCTCTGGAACTTGGGCGCTACAGCGATCAGCAACTGGACGACATCGGCATCCATCGCTTTGAAATCGACGATATCGCACGCCGGCAGTTCAACCTGTGACGAAGCCATGACTCGGGGCCGGTGCAACGAGGTATTGCGCAAGAGTGCATCGGCCAACGTCGTGGCCGGGACTGGGCCCGGCCCCGCGCCGCGGATGTGGTGCGGGCAAGCCGCCGCCTATTGGAGACAAGGAAATGACCTACAGAAAGACCGATGAAGCGATCCGCAAACTGACGCCCGAGCAGTTTCGCGTAACACAACAGAGCGGGACCGAGCGTCCCTTCACGGGCGAGTATAATGACAACAAGCGGACTGGAATCTATGTCGATATCGTATCCGGCGAGCCGCTGTTTGCGTCTTCCGACAAATTCGATTCCGGCTGCGGCTGGCCGAGCTTCACCAAGCCGATCGCGCCCGCCAATGTCGAAGAACTGCAGGACCGTTCCCATGGTATGATCCGCACCGAGGTGCGCTCAAAGCATGGTGACAGTCACCTTGGCCATGTCTTTCCCGACGGCCCTCGGGATCGTGGCGGCCTGCGTTACTGCATCAATTCCGCCTCCCTGCGCTTCGTTCCGCGTGAGGAGATGGATGCGGAGGGTTACGGAGCGTTCATCAACCAGGTGGAGGATATCTGAATGACCGATCGAGCTGAAAGAGCCGTTTTGGCCGGTGGCTGCTTCTGGGGGATGCAGGATTTGATCCGCAGGCTCCCGGGCGTCATCGCAACAAGGGTCGGCTATACCGGTGGCGATGTACCCAATGCCACCTACCGCAACCATGGGACCCATGCCGAGGGCATCGAGATCGCCTTCGATCCAGGGACCATCAGCTACAGGCAGATCCTGGAGGTCTTCTTCCAGATCCACGACCCCACCACCAGGAACCGACAGGGCAACGATATCGGCATGTCCTATCGCTCGGCAATCTACTACGTCGACGACGGGCAGAAGCGGGTCGCCGAGGACACCATCGCCGACGTCAACGCGTCAGGCCTGTGGCCCGGCAAGGTCGTGACCGAAGTGGAGCCCGTGGGAGATTTCTGGCAGGCGGAGCCCGAGCACCAGGATTACCTGGAGCGTTACCCCAACGGTTACACCTGCCACTTCCCGCGCCAGAACTGGGTGCTTCCGCGGCGGTCCGCCGCTGAATAGCCGATCGCGGACGGCTATGCCGGAAAGACGTCGGGCAAGCACGCCAGCTTGCCCGACGTCGCCTTAACCTGAGGCGCCATCAGGGACGGCCGCCATTTCGTGACGGCGCCGATCACACGGCGGTTCAGGGTCATTTGTGTGCAAACAGGAGAAATCGGAGCATACGGCGTTGAAAAAATCCGCCGTATGCAGCGCTGAGTGTCACCTGGCCTTCGCTACTGAACCGCGACGACGGCGCTGCGGCGTCCGGGCGGCGAGCCAATCCTTTATGTTGCCCGCGTGTTCCTTGGGTGCCTTAGCGGCTGCGCGTCCGGCGATGCTCGCCAGCGTATGGCCGGCCATCACTTCTCTCGCCCGCTTTTCAGCCTCGATCATAACCGCGTGAATGGAACAGACACCGTCTTCTGCCCAGGCGGGCGTCCGATCACCGAACAGCGCGCACTGTCCCCGGATTTCCTTGCATTCGAACAGCGGCTTGCGTCCGTCGATGGCCTCGATAACATCGAGCGCTGTAATGTCGGTGGCGGGGCGGGCAAGCGCGAAACCGCCACCGATCCCCTCCCGGGCGACGACGATGCCGGCCTTCTGAAGCTTGGTGAAAAGCTTGGCTACGAATTCGGGGGAAATCTTCTGCAATTCGGCGAGATCGCGAGCGCTTGCCGGCTGATCTATCTCCTCCGCCTCTATGAGGAACAGGAGACAGTGGAGAGCGTATTCGACGCCTGCGCTTATGTGAGCCACGGAACCACCAAAACACCGACAAATGCAGTCGGAGATAACATCGAAGCCCCGCCTGCGCAAGTCCATGAGTGTCTTCGCCGCGTTGACAATGCGTTTCTGAAATCGGCCGGATTTGGCGTTGCCGTTTTACTCCGACTGAGTTAGTCGTAGTTAAGCGACGATATTGGATCATCGCGAAAACCGTCTCCGCTCCGGAGACATCTACCGAAACGGCAATCGCCCGATGGCTGGCCTTCGCTCAGCCAATGGCGAAGCCTTGTCTGAGGAAAAGAAATGCGTGAACGAATTCTGATTATCGGCGCTGGCTTTGCCGGAATGTGGTCGGCACTCGGCGCCATGCGACTACTGGACCAGCAAGGAAAGGCCGACGGTTCCGTCGAGGTGGCCGTGATTGCGCCGCAGCCCGAACTGCACATTCGCCCCCGTCTTTACGAAAAGCATGCGGCGAAGATGAAGGCGCCCCTCTCCGAGATCTTCGCCAATGCCGGCGTGCGTTTCATCAAAGGCTATGCGACGTCGATCTCGACGGCGGACAACGCCGTTACCTATGCGGATGACGACGGCGACGAAAAGACGATCGGCTACACCAAGCTTGTTCTTGCGACCGGCAGCGTCCTGTTCCGTCCTGATATCCCGGGGCTCGCCCATGCCTTCAATGTCGACCAGCTTGCCGATGCGGCGGAACTGGAAGAGCACATCGCCCAATTGGGTCGTCTTCCGGAAACCCCGGCGCGCAACACCGTTGTTGTCGCCGGTGGCGGCTTTACCGGCATCGAAACCGCCGCCGAATTGCCGCATCGCCTTCGCGCAGCACTTGGAGAAAACGCAGACGTTCGCGTCGTGATCGTCGAGCGCGGCAATGCGATCGGGCCGGACCTCGGCCCCGGCCCACGCCCCGTCATCGAGCAGGCGCTGTCGGAACTGGGCGTCGAGACACGTCTGCGCGCCCCGATCATCGCCATCGACCATAACGGCGTGACGCTTTCATCCGGAGAGCGCATCGAAGCGGCCACCGTGATCTGGACGGCGGGCGCCCGCGCCAATCCGATCACCAGGGAGATCGACGCGGACAAGGACTCGTTCGGCCGTCTCCACGTCGACCGGAACCTCAAGGTCATCGGCCACGCGAACGTCTTTGCGACCGGCGACGTCGCATGCGCGGCAACGGACGATCGCGGCAACCGGACGATGATGAGTTGCCAGCACGCCCAGAACCTCGGGCGTTCCGCCGGGCACAACGTTGCCGCCGATCTCATCGGCGTGAACGCGATCCCCTACAGCCAGGAGAAGTACGTCACCTGTCTCGATCTTGGCCCGTGGGGCGCGGTCTACACCGAAGGGTGGGACCGTCAGGTAAAGCTGACCGGCGCCGAGGCAAAGCAGCTCAAGACGAAGATCAACACCACCTGGATCTATCCGCCGAGTGCCGATCGCGCAGCAGCCCTGGAAGCTGCCGACCCGCTCCGTATCGTCGTTGCCTGATCATGGAAGGGGCCGATAGGCCCAACTGCGACAACGGCAACCAGGCGACCAGTGCACTGATCGCGTTGGCTGCCACAAGCGAGCCCGCTCCTTCGTCCTCTCTGGAAGGCTGCGGGCGCGCCGTCCCACACGACGTCATGAAAGGAGAAATGTCGTCATGAATGCACGGTTCATCGTAGGCGCAGGCTACACCGCCACCGCCCTAGCCATCACCATAGCCACCGGCCTGCCGGCCGCCGCCCATGGCCCCACCGAAACGGTCACGCCGCATTTCGAAAAGGCGATACCCAACATTCCGGGCAAGACGATGAAAGTGGTCATCGTCGACTACCCGCCGGGCGGCGCCTCCGTCCCGCACAGTCACGCGGACTCGTCGTTCATCTTCGCCCACGTTCTCTCCGGAGAAATCGAATCGAAGGTCAATGACGGCCCGACACAAACCTACCGCGCCGGCGAGAGCTGGTACGAACCGCCGGCCTCCAGGCACCTCGTCAGCCGCAACGCGAGCAAGACCAAGCCCGCAAGGCTCCTTGCTGTCTTCGTCCTTGATAGCGACGAAAAAACGCTGACAACACCCATCAAGTAACCCGACTTAAGGAACCGAACAAATGAGCAAGCGTCTCGACTACAACCAGATCGCACCGGCTGGCGCCAAGGCCCTTGGCGGTGTCTACGGCTACATCCTGCAAAGTGGCCTGCCGCCAGTGCTGGTTGAACTGGTCTACCTCAGAATCTCGCAGATCAACAATTGCGCCTACTGTCTCGACATGCACACGCGCGATCTTCTGAAGAAGGGCCAACAGATTGAAAAGATCGCCTTGGTCCAGGCATGGAGGGAAGCCGGTCATCTCTTTGACGAGCGCGAACGGGCGGCCCTCGCCTGGGCCGAAACCGTCACACGCGTCGCCGAGACGGGTGTGCCGGACGAAGCCTACGAGGCCGCACGCGCCGAGTTCAACGAGCGCGAACTCACGGACCTCACGATCGCGATCAGCCTGATGAACGCTTACAACCGCATGGCGATCAGCTTCCGCAATACGCCGCAAGCAGCGCTCGCCAGTTAACCCGCGCTCTGCAGGCGCGTGATGTTGGCGCGCCTGCAGTCGCCCGGTCGTCGGCGGCGCTCAGCGCAGCGACCTCAATCCGTCGCGAATTTCCGAGACCAGCAGGAAATCCGATCGGCCATCCTGGTCGCCGTCGAACGTTGTCGTGCGGGCACCTCGCGCGTGCGCGCCGTGGTCGCACGCAGCTTCGAGCGCATCCACCGCGCCAGTGACATACTCGCTCGAATACAAGGTTAGGTCGAAAGTCGAGCTGTCGCCTGGTTGTCGGGGCCCTTACCGATGACTATGTGTGCGGCAGCCAACGAAGGATCAAACTCAATGCGTATTGTCACATTGTTGCTCGTACTCGCCGCGCTCGCGGGATGTTCTCAGACCACCGGCGGCGCGAGTAGTGTCAGAACGGATTACTACGGCGGCGACGGCGGGTTTTATGCGGGCGCGGTTGCCCCGCGCTAAAGCGGCGCTACGGCCGGGGACTGACCAGCCGCAACGGCTCACATGACAGGGCAGCCCGGATTCTCCCGCCTATATCTTCACGCACCCACCAAATGAGCCCGCAAAGGCGACGGAACGCACGATGCGATCCGGCATCGCATGTGCTCTGTTCTCCGCACGCTTAGCGACTGGCTGGTGGCGCCCACGATGCCGTCGATGATGTCGCACCGCCAGGCGCACGCCTGTGCGCCTGGCGGACAGATGAGCGTACCCGCGACGCTTACCGTTCGATCATGCGGTTCCAGCGCTTGTTCCATTCCTGCCGGTTCTGGTTGATCGCATCCCAATCGAGCACCTTGGCGGTCTCCATGTTGGCCTTAAAGGTCGAGAGCTTCGCGTTCGCCGTGTCGGTACCGGCCTTGGCATCGACGTTCGATGGGATGATGTTGCCATGGTCGAGCGCCAGGCTCTGTGCCTCGGCCGAAAGCAGGTAGTGGGCGAGCTTCTGGCTGAGTTCCGGTTCGCTGTTGTTGGCGATCACGCATTCGGTGACGGCGAGCACGACCGAGCCTTCCTTGGGCTGGGCGTATTCGACCGGAATCCCCTTGTCCTTGAGATTGTTGACGGCCGTCGGGGTCAGCGGGAAGATCGCGGCCTCGCCGGTCTGCACCATCTCGGAGATCTTGGCCGAGCTCGGGATGAACTCGATGACGTTCTTACCGATCGTATCGGAGAACTTCTCGAAACCGGGCTCGACATTGGTCTCACTGCCACCCTGAATACGGTTGAACATCAGGAAGGCGTGCAGGCCGAAGCTCGATGCGGAAGCCGACTGGAAGACGACGGCGTTTTCGAACTTGGGATCGGCCATGTCCATCCACGAGGTCGGCGCCGGCCAGCCCTTCTGGTCGAAGAGCTTCTTGTTGTAGGCAAGACCGGTCATGCCCATGTCGACGCCGATGGCCATGTCGTCCTTCAGGCGGGCAGCAGGCTGGATCTGGTCGAGCACCGGATCAGCGGCAATCCTCTGGCAGAGACCGCCGCCGATCGCGCGCACCATCACGCCATCGTCAAGCAGCATGACATGCATCTGCGGGTTGTCCTTGGCAGCGGTTGCCTTGGCGAGAATATCGGCGGAGGTGCCGGGCACGACGACGACCTTGACGTCGTTCGCCTTCTCGAACGGCGGCAGCACGTGCTCGGTGTAGGCGCGCTCGAAGTTGCCGCCGTTCATGCCGATATAGAGCGTCTTGGTTTCCGCCGACGCAGCATTTTGCTGCAGGACAAAGGCCAGAAGCGCCAGCGCCGTGGTTTTGGTAAGCCGTTGGTCAATCATGGTATTCCCCTTTCTGTTTACAACGAGGCTGCAGTTTCGACCGCCACCTTGCGGAAGCGGCCAATGGAAAAGGCTTGGATGGGCGTTGTCGTCCGCCCGAGGGTGACGAGCTCTGCGAGCACTTCACCGACGGCGGGCGCTGTCTGAAACCCGGCGCCGCAGAAGCCGAAGGCATGGAAAAGGCCGGATGTCGTTTCGCTCGGGCCGATTACGGGATTGCCATCGGGCATTTCGGCCTCGGTTCCAGACCAGAAGCGGATGACCTGGGCGTCCGCCAGGTGCGGAAAGAGGGCGATGGCGCGCTGCATGACGGAGGACGCCGCTTTGACCGACGGGCGTGAAAAGTCCGGGTCGGCGAGCGGCAGGCCGCGGCCACCACCCATCACATAGTTGCCCCGCGCCACCTGCCGGCCATAGAAGCTGCCGCCCTGTTCGCCCATGCTCATTGGCAGGCGCAGCGGCAACGGTTCGGTGACCACCATCGACGGATAGATCCGTGTGAGCGGCGCCGGCTCTCCGAACTGGGCGGCGAAATGATCGGACCAGGCGCCGGCGCTGTTGACCAGTTGCCGGCAGCGGATCTCGATATCGTCGCCGGCCAGGATGGCGAAGCCGCTGCCGGTTGCCGCAACCGCGCGTACCGGCGTCAGCTCCAGCACCGTCGCGCCGGCCCGCTCGGCGGTCCGGGCAAACGCGGGCGCCACCAGCCGCGGATTGGCATGACCGTCTTCAGGGCAGAGAGAGGCGCCGACCGCCTGGGCCGAAAGCCAGGGAAACCGCTTGCTCAAGGCCGATCCGGCAACGAGTTCGAGCCCGAGACCATAGTTCCTCACAGTCTCGGCATAGGCTTCGAGCTTGGCGAAATCCTTCTCGGTGCGGGCAAGCTTCAGGTGGCCGGAACGGACATACTCTGCCTCCATGCCGATCATCGCTCCCAGTTGCGACCAGATTCGATGCGCCCGTTGCGACAACGGCAACTGTTCAGGAGGCCGACCCTGCCGGCGCACGCCGCCATAGTTGACCCCGCTCGCCTGAGCGCCGCAGTACCCTTTGTCGATGAGGGCGACCGAAAGCCCCGCCTTGCGCATGGCAAGTGCTGCGGAGCTGCCGACCAGCCCGCCGCCGATGATCGCGACGTCGACCGAGAGACGCCGGGTCATGACCATGCCTCCGGTTTTCCGCCGCCAAAATTGAGTGGAATGGGCTTGACCGGTGCCTGGGCGCGCAGCCGTCCGACTTTGTCGGCAGTGACGCCGCAGGCGCCACTCAGGAGTTCGGCGGCTCCCGCCGAGCACATACGCCCCTGACAGCGGCCCATGCCGACGCGGCTTAGCGCCTTGAGGCGGTTGATCTCGGTGATCGAGCCCGACGCGATGGTGCGCCTTACCTCAGCGACGGTGATTTCTTCGCAACGGCAAAGTGTCGTTTCGGCCGGAACAGTCTCGAACCAGTCGGCCGGGAAAGGAAATGCCTGTTCGAGAATGTCGCGCTGGCGCAGGATCCTGTTGCGTGCCGCTACAAGGCGCGCGACATCCGCCGACGCTCGCCCCGCATCCTCAAGAAGGGCCATGGCTGCAAGCTCGCCCGAAATCTCGGCTGCGTCAGCGCCGGCAATACCGCTGCCGTCGCCGGCGATATAGACATCCGGTCGGCTCGTGCGGCCCAGGACATCGCGCTCAGGCAGCCAGACCCGATCGCGCTCGTCGAAATGGAACCGGCAACCGGCAAGATCGGCAAGCTGGGTTTCCGCACGAAGGGCAAATCCATAGGCGAGCGCATCGCAGGCGATCGACTCGACAACTTCGCCCGCAGGTGTGCGTCGACGGTAGCGAAGACCTTCGACCTGTGACGTGCCCAGGACCGCCTCAGGTCTGACGCCGTAGCGGATCTTCACGCCGGCAAGCTGAAGCTGGAGCCCATAGAAGACGCCAAGCGCGACGATCCGGGGTGCATGAACGGCAAGGGCCAGCAAATGCCGCTTCGATGCGAGGGGCGCTGTGTCGAGGACCGCCTGCACGCGGGCGCCGGCTCTCATGTATTGCCAGGCGACCAGGTAGAGCAGCGGGCCAGAGCCCATGAAGACGACGCGGTCACCGACCGTGCAGCCCTGGGCCTTGAGCGCCGTCTGCGAGGCACCAAGCGTGTAGGCGCCAGGCACTGTCCATCCCGGAAACGGCAGCACGCGATCGGTCGCACCGGTGCACAGGATCAGATGCGAGAAGTCGACCTGGCGGTGAACGCCGGCGGAAAGGATATCGAGCTGATTGCCGCGCTCGGAGTGAGAGATGTTCCAGACCAGCGTCTCGGGCCGGTAGTCGATCTGCGGCAGCAATGCCTCAAAGGCTTGATGCAGCCTTTGCGCCTTGCCGGCTTCCGAGCCATAACGGCCCCGGTAGGACCGGCCGTCCTCGACCAGGGGGCGGCGATAGATCTGTCCGCCGGCGCGCTGACCTTCGTCAAGCACGATCGGCCTGAGACCGGCGCGAACCAGGCGTTCGGCAGCACGAATACCGGCAGGTCCTGCACCGACGACAACGGGCGACAGCGGCTCACTCATGGCCGATCTCCGCCATCGCGCCGACGTCGGTGATAAAGGCCATGCCCGGAAGCAAGGCCGTGCTGCAGGCTCTGACCCGTCGGCCGTCGGCCATCATCACGTAGCAGTCCTGGCAGGCGCCGATCAGGCAGAAGCCGGCGCGTTTCTCACCGGTGAATTCGCTCTGCCGGAGGCTGCCGCTGACCGAGAGGATCGCCGTGAGAACCGTGTCGCCGCGGCGACCGGTTTCGGCTACGCCGTTCAGCACGAATGGCACGGGTGTCTCGTCCAGGCGGTAGCGCCGCCGGAGCAACGGGTTCATCGACATCGGATCTCAGCCCTTGCCCACCAGCAGCCGGTCGAGACCGAACAGGCGATCGAGAATGATCATCGTGATGGTGGCGAGCACGATCATCAGCGTCGAAACGGCCGCCATCATCGGGTCGATGGATTCGCTCGCATACATGTACATGCGCACAGGCAGCGTGACGGTCGATGGCGAGGTCACGAAGATCGACATGGTCAGTTCGTCGAAGCTGTTGATGAAGGCGAGCAGCCAGCCGCCGCTGATGCCCGGCAGCATGAGCGGCATGGTGATCCGGCGAAACACCGTCCACTCCGCAGCACCCAGCGTGCGCGCCGCATTTTCCGCATTGCGATCCATGCTCGTCAGCGACGCCAGGATCAGCCGCAGCGTATAGGGGGTAACGACGATTGCATGGGTGGCGACCAGCCAGCCGAAGGAACCGCCCATGCCCATCAGCGAGAAGAGACGCAGGAAGGCGACGCCGAGAACCAGGTGCGGGATGATCAGCGGCGACAGGAACAGCGCATTCAGCGCCTCGCGGCCGCGAAACTCGTAGCGGGTAATCGCCAAAGCCGCCGGAACCGCCAAGACCGTCGAGATGGTGGCCGAAAGCAGTGCGAGCCGGACGCTGTTTCCGAAAGACGACATGAAATCGGCGTGATGGAAGACTGCCTCGAACCAGCGAAGCGACAACCCGTTCCAGGGCATCGCCAGGGTGTTTTCCGGCGTGAAGGCGACGAGGCAGACGACCACCATCGGCGCCAACATGAAGACGACGACGAGGCTATGGAATGCGAGAGCGATGGGTCCGTTTCTCTGCATGGCTTCAACCCAGCTTGCGCTTCGCCTGCCGCTCGATGAGGCGGTTATAGGCGAGCATGATCACGAGATTGGCGACAAGCACGATGATCGCGATGGTCGCACCGAGCGGCCAGTTCAGCTCGATCAGGAACTCGTCGTAGACAAGTGTTGCCGCCATTTTCAGCCGCCGGCCGCCAAGCAGGCCGGGGATGGCAAACGAGCTCGCCGACAGCGCAAAGACGATGAGGCTGCCGGAGAGGATGCCGAGAGCCGCCTGCGGAAAGACGACGCGACGAAGGGCCGTGAAGCGCGAGGCGCCGAGAGTGAGCGCTGCCGCCTCGACGGTGGGGTCGAGTTTCTGCAGCACGGTCCAGACGGGGATCACCATGAACGGCAGCATGATGTGCACGAGGCCGATGACGATCGCCGTCTCCGTGTAGAGAAGCTGGACCGGGTCAAGGCCGACGATGGCAAGTGCGCTGTTCACGAAGCCGTTCTTACCGAGCAGCATGCTCCAGCCGAAGGTTCGCACGACCACGGAGACGAGCAATGGGCCGATGATCACCAGGAGGAAGATCGACCGCCAGGGCTTGCGCATGTTCGAGAGCACGTAGGCCTCCGGCACACCGATCGCCACCGTGATGACCGTCGTCAGAAGCGCCAGCCGCAATGTCCGCCAGAAGGTCGAGAGATAATATTCGTCCTGCAACACCGTCAGGTAGTTGGCAAAGGTGAAGTCGCTCTGGATACCGGCGGTATAGTCATAGCTGTTGAAGGAGAGGATGACCGTCAATAGCAGCGGCAAGAGCACGAGGCCGATGAAGAACAGGGTCGTCGGCCCGGAAAGGGCCAAGGGTGCGAGCCGTCGCGGCTTGATGGCGGAGATAGCGGCGCTCATGACTTGGCCGCCCCCGCCAGCACACGACAATCGGCATTCTGCCAGGCGAGCCCGACGGTTTCGCCTTCCAGCGGCGGCGGCGCACCGAGATTGGGAACAGCAACGGCAAGAACGCCCGCCGGCGTCTCGGCGCTGACCAACCATTGGCTGCCCATGAAATAGCGTGTCGTCACTTTGCCCTGGATCTGGCCCTCGCCCGGCTCGGTCAACCGCAGCTTTTCCGGGCGGATGAAGATCGAGACTTTGCCATCCGGCTCGCGGCGGTCGGTGTTGAAACGGATCGGCGTGTTGTCGATGCTGATCGACGCGCCCTTGCCGTTGAAGGCCGAGGTCGCACGCAGGAAGTTGGACTTGCCGACGAAGGACGAGATGAAGTCGTTGCGCGGATGCTCGTAGAGCTCATAAGGCGTATCGACCTGGGTGATGCGCCCTTTCTCCATGACGACGACGCGATCGCTGATCGACAGCGCTTCAGCCTGATCATGGGTCACCATGATCGTCGTGATGCCGACGGTCTGCTGGATGCGGCGCAATTCGAACTGCATTTCCTCGCGAAGCTGCGCATCGAGGTTCGACAGCGGCTCGTCGAGCAAGAGTACGGGCGGGTTGATGACAAGCGCCCGGGCAATTGCCACGCGCTGGCGCTGGCCGCCCGACATCTCGCGCGGGTAGCGATCGGCAAGCGCCGAGAGATGGACCAGCGACAGGATCTCCTTGATCCGTTTGTCGCGCTCCGTCTTCGCCACCTTGCGCATTTCGAGGCCGAAGGAAACATTCTGCGCCACGGTCATATGGGGGAAGAGCGCATAGCTCTGGAAGACGACGCCCAGTTCGCGTTGCGGCGGCGGCAGGTGGGTGATGTCGCGCCCGCCCATGATGATCGTGCCTGAGGAGGGCCGCACGAGCCCGGTGATCATCTGCAGGGTCGTCGTCTTGCCGCAGCCCGAGGGCCCGAGCAGCGAGATGAACTCGCCCTTTTCGACCGCAAGATCGAAATCATGAACGGCCGCGACCGACCCATAGAACTTGGAGACCTTCTCAAGGTTCAGGAAACTCATGCTCATTCTCCCGTGGGTCGCTACCCCTGAGATCGCCTGCCCCATTTTTCTTGTCGGCGATCCCGGCGGCTGCGACACGTCGTCAACCATCGAACCTTCCTTCAGACGTTGAGATCTCCGCCGTGCGCGAGTGCACCCATAAAGGCACGGTTTCGCGCTCGGAATAGCCTCTCGGCTATTCACGTCTGGCACATCCACCCCTTGAAGAAGGCTTGTGTGAATTAACTCCAGGAAATTGACGAAAAACACAAATGCAATTTTCTATTTCGGAATTTTTTGTTAGAAAAATCCGATATACGGAATTATGCCACGCAGATTTTGAAAGATTTTCGCAAATGTCGGAATCAGAGAACGCCGGAAGCTCCAGCCTCACCAAGGCGATCCACATCCTGAAAGACCTCGCAGATAACGCGAGCGAGGGTGTGCGGGTCATCGATCTCGCGCGGAGGCTGAATCTCAGCCAGCCATCGGCGCATCGGCTATTGAAGACCCTGATCGCCGAAGGCCTCGTGGAGCAAATGCCAGAGGGGAAATCCTACCGCCTGTCGCTGGAGTTCTTCTCGATCGCCTCGCAGGCGCGCCGGCGAGAAGGCATCCTCGACATCGCCCGGCCGTCGCTCTTGAGGCTGTCCGCCACCTTCAACGACACGGTCTTTCTGCTGGTGCGCAGCAATTTTGACGCAATCTGCCTCGACCGCGTCGAGGGGCCCTTCCCGATCCGCTCCTTTACCGGCGACATCGGTGGCAAAGTGCCGCTCGGCATCGGCCAGGGCAGCATCGCCATCCTCGCCCACCTGCCCGAGGAGGAACGCGAGGCGATCATCAAGTTCAATATGCCGCGCATCATGGACCGAGCGCCGATCGACGAGGTGGACCTGCGCATCAAGGTCGAGGAGGTCAGGCGGATCGGTGCCGCGCAGATGAATTTCGAGATGATCGAGGGCATGGCGGGTCTCGGTGTGCCGGTTCTTGACCGCAACGGCATCGCCGTCGCCTCCTTGAGCATCGGCACGCTGGCATCGCGCCTGACGGAAACGCGAAGCGGCACGATCACCGACCTCTTGAAGGCGGAGGCGCAGGCGATCAGCCGCAAGCTCAATCCCTTCGACCCGACCCTACGCTATCCGACCTCCGCCCTGCGTGCCGCGCAGAAGGTCTGAGGATGCGTTCACAGGCACTCACCCTTTGAGAAGGCAGGGCGCCTTGCAGTTCGGCTTCCTGCAGTCCTGGGACACGCAAGAAACGATTGCTGAGCGACGTCTCCATCGGTATCGGGCGAGTTCTGGATGTTTGCCTATCTGTTCGCAAACAAGGATCGCGTAAAGATCGAAGACGACGACCTTCCGCGTTTCGGAAGCGCGCCGACTGTATCGATGCAAGCAAGACACGGGATCCCGAAATCGCGGCCGGCGAAGGTCCATGCGGAGAGGACGATGGCTCCGGCTCAGCCGGGAACCCCGACCTCGGTTGCGTGCAACGCGTCCTCGGCTTTGCGAGTGTATCGGAGAGCATTGAAAGGGATCCGCCACTTCTCGGAAGCGAGCCGGGCCTGCTGGTCAGTAATACGGCGACACGCATTGCTGGCGCGGCCCATAATAGGGCTGGAAACTGTTGTCGTAGGTTCGGTACGAACGATAGCGGTCATAGCACCATTCGACATGCGCTGACGGTGCGTCGGAATAAACCCGGCGGGGTGGCTGCGCGATCGCGCCACCGATGACCACTCCTGCCCCGAATGCGGCGAGGGGATACCACCATCCATCACTGTGACGACGGTACCCGTCGCGGCGGTAACGGTATCCCTCATAGCCATTGTAATAGCCGTATCGTGGACCTGCATTGTATCGGTTGCCGCCGTAACGGTAGCCGTCATACCCGCGCTTGTGCGGCGGACCGCCGTAATGACCTGGCTTATGATGGATCAACTCGACCGGCTGGTAAGCCAACTGCCCCACCGAAACAGGAGACATGGGCACGGCCTGGGCCGAGACCGCCGACAGCGCCGTACCGGCGGCCACGAGTACTGCACCCATTCTTTTCATAAGTTTCTCAGTCATCAAACATCCCAGTGCATGCCAATCAAGCCCGAAAAGGCTCTGCTGCCGATCATCAACAGATCGAATCCCGCCGATCAACTTAGTTCGCGCTAGAGGTTCCGCCATAGGACCTCAGTCTGATGGCGGGCGGCAAAGGTCTTAATGAGCTCGGCGAACGGGCCTGTGCGAGCATCGATCTTCACCAGGCGCGAACCTTCCCGCAATGTGGCCATCCCCGGTGCGCACAAATCCCGTAAAGTCGGGCCGTCCGTCACAACATCGTCATGAAACACACGAACAACTCGCAACGGGTTCATGGCGGAGGCTCAGATGGATTACTTCAGGCGTTTCACCTTCCTGTTCGCGACACCCGCCTTCGACAACGAGGATCTGGAGGGGGCCCGCTATAAGCAGATCGTCGAGGAGATCGAGCGGTCCGGTTTCGAGGTAGTGCGTGCACGCAATCTCGAAGACGCCGAAATCGCCGTACAGACGGACGCGGCCATCGGCTGCATGATGGTCGACTGGGGCAAGAAAGGCATGGAGGGCAAGACGGCCTCCCTCATCAACCTGATGCGCCGCCGCGGCCTCGAGTTCCCGATCATTCTCCTGATCCGGCGCAAGCGCTTCGAAGACGTGCCGGTGGAGGTGCTCGACTTTATCGACGGCTATGTCTTCCTCTCCGAGGAAACCCCTGCCTTCATCGCAAAAAACCTCATCAGCCGCCTCAAGCAATATGCCGAGACGATGAAGACACCTTTCTTTGGTGCACTGGTGGATTACGCCGAGGAAGGCAACCAACTTTGGACATGCCCCGGTCATAACGGCGGCGTGTTCTATAGCCGCAGCCCGGTCGGCCGCGTGTTCATGGAGCACCTGGGCGAAGCGGTTTTCCGCGACGATCTCGACAATTCCGTGCTCGATCTCGGCGATCTCTTGACCCATGAAGGTCCAGCACTCGCTGCCCAGAAGGAAGCAGCCAAGATTTTTGGCGCAGAGAAGACCTATTTCGTCCTCAACGGCACCTCGACGTCCAACAAGGTCGCTCTCTCCGCCCTCGTCACCGATGGTGACCTGGTGCTGTTCGACCGCAACAATCACAAGGCCGCACATCACGGCGCCCTAATGATCTCGGGCGGTATCCCGGTCTATGTGCCGACGGCCCGAAACGCGCATGGTCTGATCGGTCCCATGGATTTTGGCACCTTGAACGAGGAGACGCTGCGCAACCGCATTCGCACCCATCCGCTGGTCAAGGACCCCGATGCCTGGCAGAAGCCGCGTCCGTTTCGGGTGGCGGTGGTCGAGCAGTGCACCTATGACGGCACGATCCACAATGCCGAGATGATCCTGAAGACGATCGGACATCTGTGCGACTACATTCTGTTCGACGAGGCCTGGGCGGGCTTCATGAAGTTTCATCCGCTCTATGCCGGCCGCTTCGCCATGGGCCTTGCCGAACTCGGGCCCGAGGCGCCGGGCATCATCGCCACGCAATCCACGCACAAGCAGCTGGCGAGCTTTTCACAGGCCTCGCAGATCCACATGAAGGATCGTCACATAACCGGCCAGAAGCGCCGGGTCGAGCACCGGCGCTTCAATGAGAGTTTCATGCAGCACGCTTCGACCTCGCCCTTCTATCCCCTCTTCGCATCCCTCGACGTCGGCGCGCAGATGATGAAAGGCCGCTCTGGCGAAGTCCTGTGGGACGATACGATCCGTCTCGGCATCGAACTGCGCAAGAAGATACGGGCGGTGCGCCGGGAGTTCGAGGAGAAGGAGCGCCGGCCCGAACGCCGCTGGTTCTTCGAACCTTTCGTGCCGGACCGGGTAGCGATGCCGGATGTGGCAAGCCCTGGAGCGGTGCACGACGTGGCCTGGGAGAGCGTCGCTACCGATCAGCTCGCCACCAACCCGGCATTTTGGCATCTCGCCCCGGACGCCGCGTGGCACGGGTTTTCGAATATGGCGCCGGGTTTCGCCATGACCGATCCCAACAAGCTCACGCTGCTCACCCCCGGGTTTGACAGAGCGACCGGCGAATATGCCGAGCACGGCATACCGGCGCCGGTCGTCGCGCAATACCTGCGCGAGAACCGGATCGTCGCGGAAAAGAACGACCTGAATTCACTGCTGTTCCTGCTCACGCCCGGCGTCGAGGCCAGCAAGGCGGGCACGTTGATCAGCGGCCTCGTCGCCTTCAAGAAGCTGCACGACGACAACGCGCCTCTGGAAGAGGCGATCCCGGAATTCTATCGTCGGCGTGCCGGCCGCTACGCCGGCGTGCGGTTGCGCGACCTGTGCGCCGACATGCACCGCTTCTTCCGCGACGCGAACGTGAGCGCGCTGCAGGCCAAGCAGTTTTCCGAGGCGCACCTGCCGGAAATCGCCCTTTCGCCCCACGACGCGGCGCGCTGCCTGGTGCGAAACGATGTGGATTACCTGCCGATCGACGCCATCGCGGGGCGGATCGCAACGACGCCTTTCGTCGTCTATCCGCCGGGGATCGCCACCATCGTGCCGGGCGAGCGGCTGACGGAGCGAGCGCAGCCGATGATCGACTATCTCAAGATGTTCGAGGCCTGCTTCAACAGGTTTCCCGGCTTTGACGTCGAGATCCAGGGGCTCTACCGTGAGACCGATGCATCGGGCCGCATACGGCTCCATACCTACGTCGTCGCCGAATAGGATACGGGACATTCGGATCCCTCATGCATGCTCGGTGGGCTTGATCGAGCGGGTCTCGGCAGCGAATACCGATGGCAACGCAGCCCGCCACAGTTGCGGGCACCCCCTGTTCGGTGGGGCCGAGTACTGCCAAGCGTCGCTGCTTATTTAACTGGGGGCAGTTCGAACTCCGGTTCGAACCCGCTCAACAGCGGACGGTCTGGGTCATTCGGAATGCCGGACGCCCGAGCCGGCCTCCGTCCGG
This sequence comes from Ensifer adhaerens, assembly GCF_002007205.1. Classification (GTDB taxonomy): domain Bacteria; phylum Pseudomonadota; class Alphaproteobacteria; order Rhizobiales; family Rhizobiaceae; genus Ensifer; species Ensifer adhaerens_D. Next base: position 430,643 of record NZ_LAZS01000012.1, on the reverse strand, counting down.
AAATCCGAACGCAATCGAACACTGCCGAAAACAACGGAGTTTGATTTCAATGGGTTAACGGCGCTGAGCGCGCCTGTTCGAATTGGCACGCGCGTTGCTCTCTTCAGATTACACCCGCTCGGGCGCGGGTGGATGGAGAGGAGCAAAACGTCCAATGACCGTAGCCTTGAGCCGTATAGAGCATGACTTACTTGGCGACCGCGAGGTTCCCGCGGACGCCTACTATGGCGTTCACACCCTGCGTGCCGTCGAAAACTTCGCGGTGACCGGCATTCCGATTTCGCACTATCCGGACCTGATCCGCGCGCTCGCGCAGATCAAGATGGCCGCCGCGCAAGCCAATTTGCAGCTGAGGCAACTGGATACCGAGCGGGCCGAGGCGATTGTTGCCGCGTGTCGGGAAATCGCGGTCGGTGCGCTCAACGATCAGTTCGTCGTGGATGTCATCCAGGGCGGGGCCGGCACCTCCACCAACATGAACGCCAATGAGGTAATCGCCAACCGGGCGCTCGAGGTTTTGGGCCACGTGCGCGGCGACTATCGGCGCCTGCACCCGAACGAGCACGTCAACCTCGGCCAGTCGACCAACGATGTCTATCCGACGGCGCTGAAGCTTGCGACCTATAACGGCGTTTCTGGGTTGATCGATGCCATGGCGCATCTTCGGTCGGCGTTCGAGCGCAAGGCCGACGAGTTCCACGACATCCTCAAGATGGGGCGTACCCAGCTGCAGGACGCGGTGCCGATGACGCTGGGTCAGGAGTTTTCGACCTATGCGGTCATGCTCGGCGAGGACGAGCAGCGGTTGCGCGAGGCGGCCCTGCTTATCCGCGAGATCAACCTTGGCGCCACCGCCATCGGTACGGGCATCACAGCCCATCCCGACTACGCCTCCCTGGTTTGCCGCCTCCTGTCGGAGATCAGCGGCGTGCCGGTGGTCACCGCGCCAAATCTCATCGAAGCCACGCAGGATTGCGGTAGCTTTGTCCAGCTTTCAGGCGTCCTGAAACGAGTGGCGGTCAAGCTCTCCAAGGTGTGCAACGACCTGCGCCTGCTCTCCAGCGGCCCGCGCGCAGGCTTCGGCGAGATCAATCTGCCGCCGCGCCAGGCCGGCTCCTCGATCATGCCGGGCAAGGTCAATCCGGTTATACCGGAACTCGTCAACCAGATCGCCTTCGAGGTGATCGGAAACGACCTGACGGTGACATTCGCCGCAGAGGCGGGGCAACTGCAGCTCAATGCCTTCGAACCGATCATCGCCCACAGCCTCTTCAAGAGCATCGGCCATCTCAGCCAGGGGTGCCTGATCCTCGCCGACAAGTGCGTCGATGGCATCACCGCTAACCGCGAGCGCCTGGAAGCAAGCGTGTTGGGTTCGATCGGCATCGTCACGGCGCTCAACCCGATCATCGGCTATGCCAGTGCCACCGAGGTCGCAGCTGAAGCGCACCGGACCGGAAAAGGTGTCGCTGAGCTCGTCGAAGCGCGCGGTCTGATGACGGCTGAAGCGCTTGTCGAAGCCTTGCGGCCCGAGGCGCTGACAAAACCGCGCCCGATCACAGCGCACACCTGAACCACGCAACGATTGACTGAAAATCCGCCCGGATCAGCCGGGCGGAGGGAGGAAGGAGATTATCATGAAGATAAACAAGCAGACGACCTGGATCGTCATCGCAATGATCCTAGGGGTCGTCGTCGGCTATGGCTGCAACCTTTGGTCTGGCAGCCCGGCCGCGGCCAAGGACATCGCCGCCTATTTTGCGATGGTGACGGACATTTTCCTGCGGCTGATCAAGATGATCATCGCGCCGCTGATTTTCACCACGCTCGTTGCCGGCATGGCCGGCATGGGCGACGCCCGCACCGTCGGGCGCATCGGCGGCAAGGCGCTTGGCTGGTTCCTGATGGCGTCGCTCGCCTCGCTGGCGATCGGCCTCGTCTTTGCGAACCTTTTCCAACCCGGCGCCAATGTCGGCGTGCCGTTGCCTGAGACCTCGGCCATCGCCGACCTGAAGACGTCGTCGCTCAATCTTAAGGAATTCATCACCCACGTCTTCCCGCGCAATATCTTCGAGGCGATGGCGAACAACGAGATCCTCCAGATCCTCGTCTTCTCGGTATTCTTCGGCCTCGCTCTCGGCAGCCTGAAGGACACGAAGGCGCGGGCGCTCATCGAGGTTATCGAAAGCGGCGTCCCGGTGATGCTCAAGGTGACGGACTATGTGATGCGCTTTGCGCCGGTCGGCGTCTTTGCCGCCGTTGCCAACGTCGTCACGGTCCAGGGGCTTGGGATCCTGATGGTCTACGGCAAGTTCGTCGGCAGCTTCTACGCGACGCTCGTCGTGCTCTGGGCCGTACTGATCGGTGCCGGTTTTCTCGTTCTGGGCTCGACCGTGTTTCGGCTCGTCAGGGAGGTGCGCCAGCCGATGCTCGTGGGCTTTTCTACCGCCTCCAGCGAAGCGGCCTATCCGCGTGTCATGGAGAAGCTGGAAGACTTTGGCGTCAAGGAGCGTGTCATCGGCTTCGTCCTGCCGCTCGGCTACTCATTCAACCTCGACGGTTCGATGATCTATACGGCCTTTGCCGCCCTGTTCATCTCCCAGGCCTATGGCTTGCCGCTCACCATGGAACAGCAGATCGTCATGCTGCTGGTCCTCATGGTTTCGAGCAAGGGTATCGCCGGCGTTCCGCGTTCCGCCTTGGTCGTCGTTGCCGCCGTGCTGCCGATGTTCAACCTGCCTGAGGCAGGTGTGCTGCTGATCATGGGTATCGACCATTTCCTCGACATGGGGCGGACCGCCACCAACGTGCTCGGCAATGCGATTGCCACCACGGTCGTCGCCAAGTGGGAAAATGCACTTGAAGTCCCGGACGAGGACGAAGCGGAAAAGCGCCTACGCGAACGGCTGGTTGCGGCCGAATAGGACATCCAGGATCGGCCGCCCGCTTTCCCCTTGGGGAGGCGGGCGGACCAACCGCATGCTCGCCCGTCTTTTCTCGATGTGGTAGGGAGCCGGATCAACAACGCCGTCGCGGACATGGGCGTCCGCCACCCATTGCTCCTATGTCTATCGCATCGCTCGTTCGCAAATATGGTTTGCTGCTGCCCGGCCTCCTCGCGGTCGCGCTTACCGTCGGGGTCTTCGTCTTCCGTATCAGCGAGAATCTCGGACTTGCAGAGTTGCAAAGAACGGGCACCCAGCGTCTCGAACTCTACGCGGCCAGCCTGAACAGGCAGATCGACAAATATGCCTATTTCCCCGCCACACTTGGCTTGGAGAGGGATGTGATCGATCTGGTTGCCCATGGAAAGCCGATCACCGGCACGGTCAACCGCTACCTCGAGCAGCTCAACCAGCGAGCCGGCACGCTGTCGATCTACTTGCTGGACCGTCGCGGACAAGTGACCGCCGCCAGCAATTGGAACCGGCCTGACAGCTTTATCGGAGAGGATCTCTCCTATCGCTCCTACTTCACAGATGGCATGCGGGGCCGGCCCGGCCGGCTCTTCGGCATCGGCATCACCCGTGGCGAGCCGGGCTACTATCTCTCGTCGCCCTTGCTTGCAAACGGCGAGGTTGCAGGCGTTGCCGTGGTCAAGGTCAGCCTCGAACAATTGGAGCAGTCCTGGGCGACCGTCGAAGTGCCCGTCATCGTTACCGACCAGAATGGCGTCGTCATTCTTGCGTCCGTGCCGTCCTGGAAGTTCACGACGCTGCGTCCGTTGCCTGACGCGGAGCGCCGACGGCTGGAGCGCAGCCTTCAATACAACGCCCGTCCGCTTCCCTCGCTCGGCTTGACGCGCGAGGAGGCTTTCGGCGCCAATGCCGCTCGCGTTCGGCTCTCACCGCCTTCGGGCGCCGGTGGCAGCGACAGGCTGTCAGGCAATTTCCTGGCGCAGACGGCCCCGATGGGAGACACCGGCTGGTCGCTGACGGTGCTGTCCCCAGTCAGTGAGATCAGTGCGATTGCCTGGACACGCGCCGCCCTTGCAGCGGTTGCCAGCGCATTCATCGGGATCCTGCTGATGCTGCTCAACCAGCGGCGACAGCATTTGAATGACCGGTTGCGGGCGCGCGAGGCGTTGCAACGCGCCCACGACGACTTGGAGCGCAAGGTCGAAGAGCGGACACGAACGTTGCGTGCAGCACAAGATGAGCTCGTCCATGCCGCCAAGCTGGCAACGATCGGCCAAATTTCCGCCGGCCTAGCTCATGAAATCAATCAGCCTCTGGCGGCACTGCGCACACTTTCCGGTAATGCAGTCAAGTTCCTCCGGCGGGGCGATGTCGCGACGGCCGAAGGCAATCTCGATCGTATCGGCAGTATCGTCGACGGCCTCGGCACGCTTACCAACCAGCTCAAGACATTCGCCCGAAAATCCCCTGGCACGGCAGGCCCGGTCGATGTCCGACGCGCGTTCGACAATGCGTTGTTCCTTCTGGACCAGCGTTTGCGCCATGCGAAGGTTGCCGTGTCCATCGCCGTCGAGGCAGGTCAGGCAACAGCTCTGTGCGATGCCAACCGCCTGGAGCAGGTCTTGGTCAACCTCATTGCCAATGCGTTGGATGCGATCGACGGCGTACCATCGCCCGCGCTGCGCCTGTGCGGCCGGCGTGAGGACACGCGGATCGTCATCGAGGTTCATGACAACGGACCAGGTCTGCCGGAGCATGTGCGCGAGCACCTCTTCGAGCCCTTCTTTTCGACGAAGGAAAGCAACAGAGGCCTGGGACTTGGCTTGGCCATTTCGTCGGAAATCGTGCACCATTTCGGTGGGACATTGGCGGGTACGAACCGCTCCGACGGCGGCGCGATGTTCGTCGTCACTCTTCCTGCAGCCGGTATCGGAGAAACGCAATGGGCGACACCCTCAAGGTCCTGATCGTTGAGGACGAACCGAATGTCCGCTTGGGGTGCCAGCAGACGCTCGAGCTCGAAGGTATGGACGTCGAGGCGGTCGATAGCGCCGAGAAGGCCCGTAGGCTCGTTCCCGCGGATTTTCCAGGCGTCGTCGTCACCGACATCCGCCTGCCGGGCGATGACGGCATGGCCCTTATGCACGATCTCCTAAGGCAAGACCGTGACCTGCCTGTCGTGCTGATGACCGGGCACGGCGACGTCTCACTTGCAGTTCAGGCGATGAAGGACGGCGCCCACGATTTCATCGAAAAACCGTTCTCGCCCGATTATTTCGTCGAGGTCGTCCGCCGGGCGCTTGAGAAGCGCAAGCTCACATTGGAGGTGCGCGAACTGCGCGCTCAGCTTGAAAACAGACAAGCAACGGCCAGCCGGATCATTGGACAATCCTCGCCCATCGAGCGTGTACGCTACCTGATCGGTGAACTCGGCAACAGCGCGGCCGACGTCTTGATCCAGGGCGAGACGGGGACCGGCAAGGAGCTCGTGGCACGCTGCCTGCATGATGCGAGCCCCAGGCGGAGCGGTAATTTTGTCGCCATCAATTGTGGCGGCGTTCCCGAGAACCTGTTCGACAGCGAAATCTTCGGACATGAGCCTGGCGCCTTTACCGGTGCCAGCAAGCGCCGGATCGGCAAGATCGAGCACGCCAACGGCGGCACGCTGTTTCTCGACGAGATCGAAAGCATGCCGATGGCCATGCAGGTCAAGCTGCTTCGGGTTCTGCAGGAGCGCACGCTCGAACGCCTTGGCTCCAACGCGGCGATCCCCGTCGACTGCCGCGTCGTCGCCGCCACCAAGGTCGATCTTGCAGCGCTTGCTGAAAAGGGAGAGTTTCGCGCCGACCTCTATTACCGACTGAACGTTGCGACACTGCCCTTGCCGCCGTTGCGCGAACGGCGCGAGGACATCAGCCTTCTTTTTGAGCATTTCGCGCTGCAGGCGGCGTCACGTCACGAGCGGCCCGTGCTCGCGCCGGATGCCGAGCGAACGCGGCAGCTCATCGCCTATCATTGGCCAGGCAACGTGCGCGAGTTGCGCAATGTCGCCGAGCGCTGTGTGCTTGGCATCGCAGCCGGCTTCCCGCCCTTCGGCGGGTCGATGGACAGTGCCCGTCGGCCGTTGGCGCAAACCGTCGAGGCTTTCGAGCGGGCCCTGATTGCTGACGCTCTCAGCCGCAACGGCAACAGCCTGGCTCGGGCCAGCGAGGATTTGCAGATGCCAAAGGCGACCCTGCACGACAAAATTCGTAAGTACGGTTTGGCGTGACGCTGATCTGTCGCTCTGGATCAGATTTGCCCGAAGCTATGATCGCTTTGGGACCAACTGCCGCCTTGATGGGGCTCGAAACCCGAGGCCACCGATTTTCCGAGAAATCACTGACTGCGGGTTCGGCCAAGGCTAACGTGCCAGCGTCGCCACTCGATCAAGCGCTGTGCCGAATCCCTGCAAGGAGATCGAGAACGGAGCCACTGTCCCGCCATCAGCGACGGCATTGACCTTGAGCGCCGCGCCGGCGCGCAGTGCGCCCAACGTTGGGGCGTCGAAGGTCACTGAAACGAGACACCCGACCGGGACGCAAGTGCGGAAGTGTACCGGCTGCATCGCCGGCTTGTCGTCGATCTGGAAGGTGACGCCGGGCTCGAGCGCCAGACCGAACGGCAGAACCAGCGTGCCCGACACAGCGTTTCCGGAGGGCGCGTTCAGCTCGATTGCGAGCACGCGCTGTCCGTTCTGCTGTGTCTGGGCCTGCGACAGCGCGCAGCGTTTAGCGCTGCCATCCTGCTCGCAGGCGACGCGCCAGTCCTTATAGGTCTCGTTCAGCGACGATGCGCCGCCCGGCAAGGACGATGCCGTTGCGGCGGCGGTCGCTTGGCCGCCAGCCTGCGCCTCAGCCACCTGGAAACGCTGCGGCGCAGGATCATCGCGGGTGTCGGTGACCGGTGTGGCCTCAGTCGGGGTCGAAGACGCGAATTCCGGGACAAGGTAAAGCGCCACGCCCACCGCGACCGCGCCCACTGCGGAAGAGAACCCAAGGAACCGGATATTGCTGCTCGTCATGCAAACGCCTTTAGAATGAAACGTTGAGGTTGATGCGGGCGGACTGATCGGAAACGTCCGAGCCGAACTGGCCCGCATAGGTCACACCGAGCGTCGCATTTGGCGAGAGGGCGTAGTCAAGGCCGGCTTCAACCACCGCCACATCGCGCGCGATCGGAACCCCCGCGATCGAGAAGGCGTCGCCGCCGCCGGCAAAGCGCATCGTCGAAAGCGGCAGCACATCGCCGAAGGCGTGGCGCCAGCCAGCCAGGCCCTTGACCGTCACGGCCGCGCCGTTGAGGTCGAAGGCGGTCGAGGCGCGCAGACCCAGGGTCGCCAAGGTTGAATCCGTCGTGTCGTCTTTAAGGTTCAGTGCGGCCGCCCCGCCCTTCTCGGTGAAGGCATCGGTATGAACACTCACATGAGCGAGGTTGGCGAAAGGCTCGAACCGGGCCGCGCCCATGGCGAAGCCGTAGCCGAGCTCGCCGAAGACCTGCGCGGTACCGGCGTCGTAGTCCCCCTTCAGATTGTCGTTGAAGCCGGGGAACATCACGGTTCGCGAAGTCGAGACGTCGTGCCAGGTGTAGGCGGCACCGGTCCGGAAGGCGAGATCGCCCCAGTTGGTGCCGCCATAGAGGCCGGCGTGATAGTTTTCACTCGAGCCGGAAGAGAAACGGTCCTTCACGTCAAAGCTGGTGTGGCTGTAGCCCGCGATTGCGCCGAAGCGCCAGTTGTCGAACGCCGGGACGTCCGCGCCAGCGAAGAATCCACCCGTCGATCGATCGAGGCGCGCGGCATTGCCGTCGCCATCGGTGTGGGCCCAGGAGCCGAAGCCGTGGCTCCAGAAAGCCAGACGATCCGTTGTCGCGTCGACCGCGACCGGCTCGCCGTCGACATAGGTCGTGACAGGGCCCTTCGAAGCGCCGGTACTTTCGAAAGCGGCACGGATGCGGTCGTTCATGGCATTGCGGATGAAGCGACTGTCTTCTGTGAGCGCCGACTTCGCCGATGCGTGGATCTCGCCCGAGAGCTGGTCGAAGGCATTTCGCGCCTGCGGTGCCGACAGATTCGTGACGGCGTTGTAGACCGGATTGCCTCTCCCAAGGCTTTCGACTCCGTCGCCGGTGGCGATCTGGTTCGGCGTCAGACCGATGCTGGAGAAGTCGATGTTGTTGCGGGTGAGCTTCAGATAGACGTTGTTGGCGTCGTAGCTGAGCGAGGGATCGAGGAAGGCGAAGTTCGAATTCACGCCGCTGAAGGTGCCGCTGCGACCGCCCTTGGCCGTCAGGATCGTGTACTGTGTTTGCGGCGCATAGCTGCCCGTTGCTGCCAGCACATTGACCGAGCCGCCGGCAATCGTGGCCGTGCCAGTAGCAACGATCTTGTCCGACTGGCCGGTCGCGTTCACCTCGACCTCGTAGAGGGAGCCTGCCGCAAGGGTGACGTTTCCGCCAATGTTCAACGTGCCGATCGAGTTGCCCGGCGCGATCGCGCCCGAAACCTTCGCGTTGCTCACCGAGCCGGCGCCTTGCAGACGACCGCCGGCCAGCACGTCGACGGTGCCGCCAAGTGAGCCATTGACTGCGAGCGTGCCGCTTTCGACCGTGGTCGTTCCGGAGAAGGCGGAGGAATTGCCGGTCAGAGTGAGACGTCCTGCGCCAGCCTTGGCGAAGCTGCCGCTGCCCGAAATCACGCCGCCATAGCTGGCATTGAGGGCTTGATCGAACGTCAGGGAGCCGCCCGAAGAAAGGTGAGTATTGCCGCCGAAGCGCTCGGCTGCACCGACGAGCCTGCCGGCCTCGACCGTCCAATCGAGCGACGACAGGCCGGTCAGGCTGAGAATACCTGCGCCGCGCTTGTTCATCCGGCCGCCCGAGCCGTTGAGCGCTCCTATATCACCGGCAAAAGCGGCGTCGCCCGCCTGATCAAAGACGACCATGCCGGCATTACCGATATTGCCCGAGATCGAGCTGGCATTGCCGATCAGCGTGCCGGCCGCAACCAGCGTATTGCCGTAGGCGTTGGCGCCGTTGTCGAGCCGCAGCGTGCCTGCGCCTTGTTTGATCAGATCTCCGCTGCCCGACGCCGTGCCCGTCAGGCCGACTTCGGTTGCGGCAGCGATGTCGAAGCGTCCCGGCTGCATCAGCGCAATCGACCGGGCGGTGTCGAAGCTCGCGGTGGTCGCAAGCGTGCCGCCGTTCAAGGTCAGGCCACCCGTCGCTGCGCCGAGATTGGCGTCACGCGACACCGACAGCACGCCACCCACGATCGTGGTGCCGCCCGTGTAGCTGTTGCTTCCCGTCAGGGTGAGCGTGCCCGCGCCGGCCTTGGTCAGTGACGTGCCGTTCCAGCCGGTCGCCGGGTTCGCCACCTGGTCGGCAAGTGCTGCTCCTACCGTGAAGCTGTCGGTGGCATCGGTCAGGGTAAAGCTGCCATGGGCGAGATTGTTGCCCGCGGTCCAGCTCAGGCCATAGCTTGCGAGGTACTGCAGGCTGTCGGCCGATTTGCGGGCCGACACGGTGAGATAGTCGACCGTGCCGCTGAAGCCGCCGACAGTGACGCTGGCGAAGTCGCCGACAATTCCAGATCGGGTGTCGATCAGCACCTTGTCGAGTTGGCTCGCATCGTTGATGCCGCCGATGCTAAGGGCGACGCCATTGCCGATCGTGACACGATTCGCAGTCAGCGTGGGGCTAGTCGTGCCGGCGACGACGGAGAGCGCGGTGTTGTCGCCGAGAGTGACTGCCCGTTCGACGGTCAGCGTCGCTGGCGTCTGGATCGCCAGCGCGCCGCCGGTCACGGTCAGGTTTCCGCCCAGACTGTTGCTGACACCCGCGCTGCCGTCGCCGAACTGCAAGCGCCCACCGGAGACGGTGGTGTCGCCCATATAGGCATTGCTGCCGGTCAGGATCGTCGTACCGGATCCGATCTGCCGCACCGCGCCGCTGCCCGAGACGGCGCCCGCGAAAGTGAACGTGTCGGAGCGGTTGAAGGCAAGTACACCGTTGTTGACGACATTGCCGGTGACCGATCCGGTCGCGCCGCCATTGCCGAGTTGCAGTGTGCCGCCGGAAATCGTCGTGCCGCCGGTATAGCTGTTGTTGCCGGTCAGGGCCGTCGTGCCCGTACCGATCTGCCGCACCGCGCCGCTGCCCGAGACGGCGCCGGAGAAAGTGAGCGCATCGCTGCGGTTGAAGGCGAGCATGCTGTCGTTGACGACATTGCCGGTGATCGATCCGGTCGCGCCGCCATTGCCGAGTTGCAACGTGCCGCCCGCGGCCGTGGTGCCGCCGGTGTAGCTGTTGTTGCCGGTCAGGACCGTCGTACCGGAACCGATCTGCCGTACTGAACCGCTGCCCGAGATGGCGCCGGAGAAGGTGAGCGTGTCAGCGCGGTTGAAGGCGAGCACGCCGTCGTTGATGACATTACCCAAGATCGATCCGGTCGCGCCGCCATTGCCGACCTGCAGCGTGCCGCCCGCGACTGTCGTTCCGCCGGTATAGCTGTTGCTGCCCGTCAGGATCGTGGTGCCCAGACCGATCTGCCGCACCGCGCCGTTGCCCGAGACGGCGCCGGAGAAAGTAAGCGCATCGCTGCGGATGAAGGCGAGCACGCCGTCGTTGACGACATCGCCCAGGATCGAGCCGCTCGTACCGCCGTTACCGAGCTGCAAGACGCCGCCCGAAATCGTCGTCCCGCCACTATAGGTATTGTCGCCGGTCAGTGTCAGCGTACCCGCGCCGGCCTTGGTCAGTGACGTGCCGTTCCAGCCCGTCGCGGGGTTCGCCACCTGGTCGGCAAGTGCTGCGCCGACCGTGAAGCTGTCGGTGGCATTGCTCAGCGTGAAAGTGCCATGGGCGAGATTGTTGCCAGCGGTCCAGGTCAGGCCATAGCTGGCGAGATATTGCAGATTGTCGGCCGATTTGCGCGTGGACATGGTGAGATAGTCCACCGCGCCGCTGAAGCCGCCCACACTGACACTGGCGAAGTCGCCGCTGATGCCGGATCGGGTGTCGATCAGCACCTTGTCGAGCTGGCTTGCATCATTGATGCCGCCGATGTTGAATCCGACGCCGTTGCCGATCGTGAGACGATCGGCCGATAGCGGGGGGCTGCTCGTCCCGGCGACGATAGATAGCGCAGTATTGTCGCCAAAGGTCACGGCCTGCGCGACGTTCACGGCCGCCGGCGCCTGGATCGCCAGCGTGCCGCCGGTCACGATCAGATTGCCGCCGAGCGTGTTGCTGCCGCTGCCGAACTGCAACCGGCCGCCGGAGACCGTGGTGTCGCCGGTATAGCTATTGCTGCCAGTCAGGATGGTGGTGCCTGAACCGATCTGCCGGACAGCGCCGCTGCCCGAAATCCCGCCGGAGAACGTGACCGCGTCGCTGCGTTTGAAGGCGAGCACGCCGTCGTTGACGACATTGCCGGTGATCGAGCCGGTCGCGCCGCCACTGCCGAGTTGCAGCGTGCCGCCGGAAATCGTCGTGCCGCCGGTATAGGTGTTGGTGCCCGTCAGGATGGTGGTGCCGGAACCGATCTGCCGGACAGAGCCGTTGCCCGAGACAGCGCCGGAGAACGTGACCGCGTCGCTGCGGTTGAAGGCGAGCACGCCGTCGTTGACGACGTCGCCCAGGATCGAGCCGGTCGCGCCGCCATTGCCGAGTTGCAGCGCACCACCTGAGATCGTCGTGCCGCCGGTGTAGGTATTGGTGCCCGTCAGGATAGTGGTGCCGGAACCGATCTGCCGGACAGAGCCGCTGCCCGAGATGGCGCCGGAGAACGTGACAGCATTGCTGCGGTTGAAGGCGAGCACGCCGTCGTTGACGACATCGCCGGTGATCGAGCCGGTCACACCACCGTTACCGAGTTGTAAGACCCCGCCCGAAATCGTCGTGCCGCCACCATAGCTGTTGTTGCCCGTCAGGATGGTGGTGCCGGAACCGATCTGCCGGACAGAGCCGCTGCCCGAGATGGCGCCCGAGAACGTGAACGCATCGCTGCGGTTGAAGGCGAGCGCGCCGTCGTTGACCACATCGCCCAGGATCGAGCCGGTCGCGCCGCCATTGCCGATCCGGAGCGTCCCGCCCGCGACCGTCGTCCCGCCACTATAGGTGTTCTCTCCGGTGAGGGTCAGCGTACCGGTACCAGCCTTGACCAGCGAGCCGCCGTTGCCGCTGATTGTCCCGCTGACTTCGGTCGACAGGCCGTTCGAACCGACAGTCAACTCGTTGTCGCCAAGCAGATAGGAGCCACCGCCGGCGATCGAGCCGGCGGTGAGCCTTTTGTTGCCGGCGGAACCCGTCGATCCCGAGAAATCGACAATGCCAGCCGCGCCATTGGCGATCTCGGCATTGCCGGCATTGCTGTTGTGGAGGAATGCCAGGCTGGCGTTGTTGGCGATCCTGGCGCTGCCGGCCGTGGTGGTCGAGCGGAACGTCAGGGTGTCGTTGTTCGTCATCCTGGCGCTGCCCGCCCCGCTCGCATCATAAAAGGTAAGCTCGCGATTGTTGGTTATGTCCGCGCTGCCGGCCGTGCTGCTATCGTAGAATGATAGCACGGCGTCGTTGGTGATGCGGGCGTTGTCTGCGGAACTGGTGTTGTGGAAATTCAGAACACTGCCGCTGTTGTTGCCAATGGTGGCAGTTCCAGCGCGGCTGTTGGCATGGAAGAGAAGGTTGCTGTTGTTGGTGATGTTGCTGTTGCCAGCGGTGCTCGTGTCGTGGAATTCGAGCACGTTGTTGTTGGTTACGATAGCACTGCCCGCACTGCTGGTATCGTAGAAATAGAGTTCGCCGGTATTGGCGATGGTGGCACTGGCTGCGCTCGAGGCATTGTAAAGATAGGTCTTTCCGGCATTCGTGATACTGGAAATGCCCGTGGCGTCGGCGTTGGTGAGCGTAAATGTACCGGCACCGAGCACGTTGACCTGGCCCCGGATCGAGCCCGCGGTGCCGGCAGTGCCGAGCTGCAGTTCGCCGGCAGTGACCGTGGTACCGCCGGTATAGGTGTGGTTGCCCGTAAGGATCGTCGTCCCGGGACCGCCTCTCGTCAGATTTGCCGCACCTGCGAGTGTCGCGCCGACCGTACCGTTGCCCCAGAGGTTGAAACCATTCGCAGCCTCGATCGTGCCGGTGCCGGAAATGGTGCCGCCATTGAAGGCGAGCGTCTGGAGGCTGAGCTTTCGGCCCGCGGTAATGTTCAGCGTCGCCGTGCCGGAGTTCGTGAGTGTAGACACGCCGAACATGTCGCCGCCGACGAGCGACACCAGGCCAGTGCCTTGGTTGTTGATGTTGCTCATCCGCACATCGACGTCACCGCCGACAACATTGATCTGTCCGCTGTTGTTGACGTTATTGGTTCCAGGCGAAAGTTGCGCTGTACCGCCCGGGCCATTGAAATTGATGATGCCGGCGGCATTGTTGTTGATATCGCCATTGTCCATGACGACACCGTCGGTGCCGACATCGATGGTGGCATCGTTGTTCAACGTGTTGCCCGTGCCAAAGAGGACCGAACCAACGCCTAGGGTGATCCTCCCTCCCGAGAAATTGGCGATTGTCCCGGCCGACAGCGTGTTGCCGTCGCCGATAGTGATCGTGCCGCCGGCATTGCTGAGGCTCGTGAAGCCGGTCGCGTCGCCGGCTACGCCCAAGGCGAGAGTGGCGCCGCCGCTCACCTGGACTGTGTCGTTGAACGCGCCGGCAAGCGTCGTTGCACCGCCATTGAGCTCAATCGCGCCGATACTGCTGGCGGTAAGAGCCGTGATGCTGTTGGTACCGCCGGTGATGACGATGGCGGATGAGCGACTACCGGGCGAGACGCCCGCCCCGCCGCGCGCACCGCCGGCTATCGTTCCGCTGTTCGTGATGGTCAGGTTTTGGCCGATGATGCCGTAGCCGCCCGCCTGCGGCCGATAGGGCTGGACGTTGTGGTAGTCTGTTCCGCCGCCGCCGCCCTGGATCGTACCAGAATTGCTGATTGTCAGTCCGCTGGAGGCGGTGGCAGTGATGCCGTTACCGCCATTGCCCCCCACGCCGTTGCCCGAGGGGTTGGCGAATGAGTTGGGGATGCCCGGCCCGCTGACGTCCGCGCCGCCGCCGCCATTGCCGCCCGATATCACGCCTGAATTGGTAAGGCTGGTTCCCGTCGTGACGATAATGCCTGACCCGCCGCCACCTCCTCCGCCGCCGCCGGCATAGTTCCAGGTCTGCGCCCAATTGGCGTTCCCGTAGCCTCCGTTGCCTCCATTGCCTCCCTTGATTGTCGCATTATTGACCAGGCCGGTAGTCAGCGTCATGCCTGCGCCACCTGCGCCGCCGCCGCCGCCACCGGCGCCAAGTCCGTAGCCGCCACCGCCGCCGCCGCCACTGTCCGAAGCGCCGCCCGATCCGCCGCGATTGCCCGAGCCGCCTGTAGAGCCTCCACCTCCGCCCGTGCCGGTCGCCGAGCCATCGCCGGCAGCGCCTGCCCCACCACCGCCGGCCGCAGTCGAGTAATTCGGTGCGTTTCCGCCGGCAGCACCGTTCTGGCCGATGCTGTCTGCCAGCGCAGGCCCCGACGCGACGATCAGCGCCAGTGGTGCTACGGAGTTAGCGAGGGTCGCGGCCAACGAGGCGACGACGCCCAATGCGGGGACACGCAGCGCGGACCGGTTGGCGCGCGCCTCATCATTTCTGGCAGTGTTCACGAATATGCTCCGCTTCCCCACGATCGTGTTCGCTATGTTCTTGCGTCGTATGTCAGCGCGGGCCGGGGAAAGTCCTGAAAGGGCGTCGGGGAAATTCTGAAATTTTGTTGAATTTCGCCTTTCCCGCAGGAAAACGAATGGCTTAATTATCAATCTTCTTGTTTTTGGCAGAACGCCGGAGTTCCGGGGATATCATCGCGGGAGGCGGAGGCCCGGTGCTCAGATTTGTTGGATATGAACTCGATCCGCAGCGGTCCGAACTGCGCGGGCCCGGCGGCGAGACAATCAAGCTCAGGCCCAAGGCTTTCGATTTGCTGCAGCTGCTTGCCGCCAACCCAGGCAGGGTCATCGGCAAGCACGAGCTGATGGCGGCGGTTTGGCCGAACGTCCATGTCGGCGAAGACAGCCTGTTCCAGTGCGTTCGGGAAGTTCGCGCAGCCCTCGGCGATGACAGTCGGCAATTGATCAGAGCGGTCTCGGGCCGCGGCTATCTGTTCGAGGCCGAGGTGTCGACAGCACCGGACGCGGTCGTTCCGGAAAAGTCTCTGCAGCAGATCGTTTCTGAAGCGCGAACTGGGTCGGCAGGACGCTGGTTCGACGTCAAGATGCGCCGCCGCGCCACACTTTTGGCTGTGACCGGGCTCGGTCTGTCGGCCTTGGCGGCCGCTGCGACGCGGCTTCCCCGTTTCGTCACGGGTTCGCTTCCAACTGTCGCCGTGATCCCCATGACGGCTGCAGGCAACGATCCGCTGGCTCTGCGGATGGCGGCAAGCGTCAACCGCGACCTGACCGACGGCCTGGCGAAGATCGAGACGATCCGGGTGGTCGTTCCGCCTGGCGGCGCTGCGGGGGCGGCCGATCTTGTCGTGAGCAGCGAACTGGAGAGAACCGAAACAGCGTGGAAACTACGCGCGCGCATGACCGAACCGGCGACCGGCGCGGTCAAGTGGACCGGATCGGTGTCGATCGACCTGACCGGCACTGACGAGCAACTCCAGAAAACGCGCCTTACGGCCGGCATGGGCCACGCACTGGCGCTACGTATCAACGTGCTCTTGAACGCTGGGGAGCGCTCGGCCGACGGCTTGCCGGCGGGCAGCACCAAGGCGGCCATCGAGCAGGCAACGGCCTCGATCAACCAGACGACGCCAGAGCGCTTTCGCGCCGCGCAGGCGATGCTCGAACAAGCGCTCGCTGACGATCCGGAAAACATCGACCTGCAAGTGGCGCTCGCGGCATTTCAGCTGCGCGGGATTCAGATGGCCTGGTTTCCCTTCGCGGAGCGCGAAACGGTCGAGAACCGCGTCGGCGAGATTCTTGAGCGCGCCTTGCGCGCGCAGCCGAATTACATCCCGGTGCTCGAAATGCACTGCCGGTATCTGTCGGCGACCAACCGCTTCGTCGAAAGCCTGGTGGCCGGTGGCAAGGCACTCACCCTCGATCCATGGAACGGAACCGTGCTCTATCTCATCGGGCTTTCCCAGGTCTTCCTGGGGCGTTTTGACGAGGGCCTCGCGACGTTCGAGCAAGCCGACCGGTTCGATACGCCCCAGGTCGGCCGCTGGACATGGGCGATCGGAGCAGGCTGGGTGCACATGTTGATGGGCCGGGCCGAAGACGCGCTGCCCTGGCTTAAGCGATCGATCGCGATCACGCCGGCCAGCGGACGCACGCATTTCCTGCTGGCAGCGGCCTATCAGCAGTTGGGCCGAACCGACGAAGCCAGGGCGGCCCTGGCACAGGCCATGAAGCTGAGGCCGGGTTCGACAGCGCGCAATCTGCCACCGCCCACCAAGAATACCAGTCCGGTTTATCTCGACGCCACCGAACGCCTCGTGGCCCTGATGATCGCTGCCGGGTTGCCTGAGGATTAACCCGCGCCAGAACGGGCGGGCGGATCGTAGGGATGAACCTTGTAACCGCCCGCGATGAACGCCCGTGGCCGCGGCCGACGAAACCAGTCTTGTGAAAGTCTATTTCATGGGCGAGGTGGCAGCACTCGCTGCCGCCGGTTTTGCCATCGACAGCCTGGCGCCGGGTGTCGGCACCGCCCCTCCCCCAACTGACCCAGCCTCAGCCGCCGGCGTCAATCCAACACGGCCATCTTCAACTCTGCCTGACGGCCGAGGGAGGTCATCCACTCGGTGAACTCCGGACGGCTCTTGATCTGGCGACCATAGTGGCGGCGGAGCGCGACGGTAAGGTCGCCGCCGCGGCCGAGCTGCTCGTCGGCAAAACCGATCATCTGGGAGTTCGGCCAGGCCTGCGGCCGGATGGCCGCAAGACGGGTAAAGAGGCTCTCGCCCGTTTCGTTCGGGTTCGCCTGCGCCATCAAAGTCAGCATAGCGGCGGTCGAACGCGACACGCCCATATGGCAATGCACCAGAACGTGGCTCGACGCCTGCTTGTCCTCTCGTGCCAGGAAGTCGGTTCCGAATCGCAAGATCGCCTCGACATGGTCCGGGTGGGGCATCACCCGGTTCGGTGCCATCGCGATGATGTCATGGAAGCGCAAGGTCGTGCGGTAATGCTCAGCATAGGTGCCGAAGGCCTCCAGTTCCGGTAGCTCCGGGTCGACGATCGACAGGACATGGGTCACGTTCCGGCTGCTTTGGCCCGGTAGTTCGTCGATCCCGCAAACGGTCAACACTGGAGAAAAAGTCGTTTCCATTTCCATCGTCCTTGCATCCGGTCTATTGGGCCCCTGCCTCGCACTTACGTGCATGCAGTGCAAAAAGTACGTCGAGCATCACATACATCGGGGCGCGGCCGGTCGGCACGATGAGCGGATGGGTCGAGGCGCGGTAGGCGTTGAGGTTGGTGTTTTCATCGGCGCGTGAGGCGACGACGGAACCGCCGGGAGAGATGGCAACTATACGCGCACCGGCCTTCTTGGCAATCTCGATATTCGAAATAGGGTAGCTCGTGCGGATATCGCAAACACCGCCAAAAACTCAGAATTTGACCGGGCTGATTGTCCGAGTTGGTATCCACACCGGCCGCCAGGCCCGCTTTCAGCGTTTGTGCGTATGCTTGCGCCGGCGTGAGGGCTGCTGCACGTCCATTGTCGCGCTCTGGCCGGCAGCGGGGCGACGAGATCCGACGCACTGATGCGTCGAAAATCCCGTCGAAACTCAGTCTGTTCGTTTGCCTCATAATTTCGCGAGGCACCGCAACTAAAAGACACACACAACAACACGCACTGGTTGTCAGGCGATTGTCCGACATGAGTTGGTGTAAAGGCCGGCTACTGCTGTGCCGGAGCGGTCTTTTGAAGTTCTGCTTGAACCTTCTTGGCAATGGTCGGATCGCTCTGTGCCGCCGTCAGGATGGCCGAATACTCTTCGACCGACATAGACGGCGAAGCTTCGACGGCCTCGACCATTTTCTTGCTGCCTTCGGTCTCCAGTTCCTTCTTGGCCGCGGCGTCCGACGTTGCTTCTATCTTTGTGGAGTATTCCTGCCTCACCTTATCGACCTGAAGGTAGGCAACAGCAAAGGCCTCGATCTTTTGATCGCTGATGGCGGGCATAGCGCCGTTGTTGTCGACCTGCCCCTGCGATGGCTGTGCATTTTGCGCCTGGGCAACTTCAAGGGCAGATGCCGGGCTGAAGAACATGAAACTGAAAAGAGCCGCCGTAAGCGATGCAACGGGTGTGTGACGAGTGATCATATTCATTCCTCGATGGTGTGCATGACGTGATCGACAGCGGCGCTGCCTTTCAATCGCCCCTCACGTCGGCCGGATGCCGAACGCTGGGGTGACGATGAAACGCCGGAAAGGGCTCGGTGCGGCGCAACCGGGGCAATTTGCTGACCATTGAACGGCAGCTTTATGGCTCGCCGAACGGCGCCGCCTCGTCGGCCCCGAAAGGAACGAGCGGTGGAACAGCCGAAGGTGACATCAAAGCAACCGAGGGATCGCGGTCATCGGCAGAGGGAGCGGCATGCGCTCCGCGCGCTTATACGACAGGCCCCTGCCCGGCCATGTCGGAGACCGGGTAGTGTCGATGTTATCGTCCCGCGACGGGTTGAGGCTTTAGGCGACGCCAAGCCCGAGTTTCAGGTCGACGCCGCGCACGGACTTGAGCTCGAAACCGCGGTTGGGTAAGCCCCTTGTCCATCCGGTCCAAAGTCGCCGCCGAGGCCCGCAGATACCAGCGATACGGCCGAGAAGGTGCGGTCGCAACTACCTTCAACCGAGCGGGAGGCCCATCAATTGCGCATAGGCGACGGGGCTGGCGTATTCGCTGGCCCGATCGATGTTCTCCAGCGGCAGTGGACCTATTTCAGCTGGTCTACGCTTCGCCTCACGCGGCCGCGAGCGACTCACGCGACGCGCCCTTCGTGCGGACCAGCGTCCGAGCGACGATGTCGTGGTTGAGCCAAAGTACAGGACCTGACGGCTCCGAACTCTCACCGAAGATCAGCTGCCCGACGGCCTCTACGACCAGCCGGCTCAAGAGATCGGAGATCAGCGCCTTGCCGTCCTTATGCATCGCGGTGATCTCGCCGGACGTGCCGATCGCCAGGTCGGATTGGCCAGGACTGTTGGGCATCGGCCAGGCCGAAAAGTCGTAGAAGGGCCGCATCACGTCGCTGGTCTGCATATCGGCAATCTTCTGAAGGACGTCTTCGACCGTATATTCCTCCGCCAGAAGATCCCGGCACGCCTGCCACTGTCCTTCGACCCAGTCACCGCCGCCCTCTTTCTTCAGGGCGAGCAGCAGCGGAATGAGCGGCAGCTCGATGCCGGCAAAGACGTCGGATGAATTGGTGCGGATTTCGGGGCAGTTGTAAACCGTCGCCTTGATGCCCGAGGCCCAGGCTTCCTGCGCAACCCGCTCGAGACGCATCTTGGCGTAGCCTTGCGTGTAGTTCGTATAGGTCTGCCACCGATACTCACCCGAGACGAGGATGCCTGTCCCGTGGTATCCGAAGGCCGAATAGCGAACCTGACCGCCGGACGCCTCGACGCGCGCGCGAATCCCGGCGCTCAGATCAATCAGATGACGAAACGTATTGGCCGAAACTTCGTCGAAGTTCTGGAGGATGAGCTTGCCCAAATCACTGTCGAGCAGCGTCTGGGACGACATGTGGCGGGCGCCACGGCCCTTGTAGATGCGATTGGCAATGACCATGAACACCTTGGCCTTGGGGATGCCACCGGCCATGGTGTGGGCAAAGTAGACGTTCCTGCCATCCGAGATCATGCCATCGAGGATGCGCATGACCTTAGACAGGGACGTCCTGAACCGCTCGACGCCGACTTCCCGGCATCTTTCGATGTGTGCCCAATCAAGCTTGTCGTCTTCCCAGCTTTCGAGCGTCATTTTCGCGAGAAGATCGGTTGGCGTGGGTGTACCCGCCGGTGCGTCAAGGTCGAAGCCGGCCATCAGCGGCACGTTGATGATCTTGCCGCCGATCCGGGCCTCCGCCGCGGCGAGTTCCTCATCATTGAGCGGCCGCAGTGTGTTGTTTTCGTCTCGCCGGCCGACGGTGATCCCCACAATCTCCATTCCGGCGTTCCTGGCCTGATCGACGAGATGCGTGGCGTAACCGCGATCAAAAAGCTCGCCGAACAGAACGAAGACGTCACCTTTGCGGAAGACGTTTGTCCGTGGGAACTGCGTCAAAGCGATCGGACTTTTCATGTTGCCGGTTCTCTCGAAGCTGGGTCGCATGGCAACCGTAAAATACTGTGAGATAAACCACTGCCTTGATCCGCAGATAATAGGAAGTGACATTCAGTGTCGTTGCAACTCAAACCGTGAGCGGACGAAAGCGCCCGGACACGTGTAACTGAGAGCAATCGCTCCCGCGTCGAGCCGCGCCGACGCCTTAGTTCCCAAAGCTGAAATCGATTCCCGGCGAAGCCACGGCCGACCTTCGCCCGTAGCGCAGCACCGTGTCGATCTCGGGCCGTCACTTTAAGGCTGCCTTAAGGTGGCGACCGGATCGAACGAACGACGATGCAAGACGAGGACGCAAGAACGATGCGGAAAGCAAGCCTGCTGGCACTGGTTTGGGTTTTGATTGCGGCAATCCTGCCGGCCCGGGCGCTCGAAGCACCCCTGCCGATGGATGAGGCCTTCGTGCCTGCAATCGCCAGGCAAGACGACGGCCGGCTGACGATCACATGGTCGATCGCCGACGGCTACTATCTCTACAGAGACTTCCTGGCAGCGGAAGATGACGGCAACCGACCGGTCACCCTGCAAAGCAAGCCGGGCACGGTCAAGGACGACCCGGGCTTCGGCACAACCGAGGTCTATTACCAGAAGGCTTCGGCCTGGATCGCCAACGCGCCCCAGACCATCCGCCTTACCTATCAGGGTTGCCAGGATGGCGGGCTGTGCTATCCGCCGACGACGCGGACGATCGATACCATTGCAATGACCATCAGCAAGCCAGACAGCGGTTTTGCGTTTGCGCCGGCCAAGGACGCACGCCCGGTGGAAAGGCCGGACACAGGGTTTTCGATCGCGGCTGACAACGGCGAAACGGCAGTCGACCGGCTCATGAGCGGGGGCGGCCATGCGCTGCTTTTTGCCGGCTTCCTCGGCTTCGGCCTGCTGCTCGCCTTCACGCCCTGCGTCTTCCCGATGTATCCGATCGTCGCGGCCATGCTCACGCGCGAGGGAGAGGCGCTGACGGCCGGACGCGGTTTCGTGCTCGCATCCGCCTACGTGCTGGCGCTCGCATCCGCCTTCGGGCTCCTTGGCATCGCGGCCGCGTGGTCGGGGCAGAATCTGCAGATTGTGCTGCAATCGCCCGTCGCGATCGGCGCGGTCGCCGCACTCTTCGTCCTGCTGGCGCTCTCCAGCTTCGGACTTTTCCACATTCAGCTTCCGGCAGCGATCGGCAACCGCCTGAAGTGCGGCAGGCAGCAAGGCGGCTCGGTCGGCGCCGCCGCCGTGCTCGGCCTATCCTCCGCCTTCCTCATCGGCCCCTGCGTAACTGCACCGCTTGCGGGTGCCCTCCTCTACATTGCCCGGACCGGTGACATTGCAGTCGGCGCACTCGCCCTCTTCGCCCTTGGCCTTGGCAAGGGCATCCCGCTGATCATCATGGCGACGATCGGCGGCAAGGCGCTGCCGCGCGCCGGCGAGTGGATGGAACGTGTTCGGCACGTCTTCGGTTTCGCCTTCCTGGGAACCGCGGTGTGGCTTGCGACGCCGCTGGTGCCGGAGCGGTTCCTCCTCCTGCCCTGGGCCGTGCTGACCCTCGCCTTCGGCGTCTACGCGGGTGCTTTCGACGGGCTGCGGCCCACACGCGGTTATGGCGTGCTGGCGCGCGTGACCGCCGTCGTCTCCCTGCTTTGGGGCAGTCTCCTGTTGGTGGGCTTCGGCCTGGGCGCCAACGATCCGCTCACCCCGCTCGGCCCGCTCAAGGGGGCGGTGGGCGTTGGCCGGACAGCCGCCATCCAGAAGTCGGATTTCACCAAGGTCAGCTCGATCGTCGCACTCTCCAGCTTCCTCGACACCGCAGCTGCCGACAACCAACCCACCCTCGTCTATGTCACCGCGGACTGGTGCGTCACCTGCCGCACGATCGAGCGATCCGTTCTGACGGCGCCCGATGTCGCTGCCGGCCTCGACGGGGTCCGGCTCGCAAGCCTCGACGTCAGCACCCTCGATGCGGAGAATGGAGCACTGATGCGTTCGCTTGCCGTCGTCGGCCCGCCGACCATGATCTTCTTCGATCGCAGCACGGACGAGGCGCCCGGCACGCGCCTCGTCGGCGAAATCACGCCCGCCTCGCTTGCGGACGCGGCAACGCTCGTGAAAGGCGACGCGCGATGAATGCGGTCGCCATAGGTCCCTTCGCCTTTTCTGCCGATCGCTTTTCGGTGATCGCCGGCCTGATCGTCTTCATGATGGTCGGCTCCCTCCTTGCCGCCCGCATCGACAACCGGCTTGGCACCTTCACGACGGCCGCGACGCTTCTCGGCGTTGCCGGCGCGCGGGCCGGGCATGTGATTGCCCATGCCGAGAGCTTCCTGCAGGAGCCGTTGCGTGTCCTCGCCATCTGGCAGGGCGGCTTTTCCCCGACGGGCGGCCTCATCGGCGTTTTCTTCGCCGCCGTTATGCTCTGGCGAAACGCTCCGAAAGCCGCCCCCTGGGCGATCTTGCCGCTCGCGGTCGGTCTCTTCGTCTGGGTCGTCGTTACCACTCTCACCGATAGTGGCGCTGCACCCCGCGCCCCGGAAACCTCCTATGCCGTTCTCTCAACGGACGAGACCCTTGCCATCGCAAACCGCAGGGGCCGCCCGGCAGTTCTCAATCTCTGGGCGAGCTGGTGTCCGCCCTGCCGTCGGGAAATGCCGATGATGGCGGAGATGGCCGGAAGCAATCCAGAGGTCGACTTTTTCTTCGCCAACCAGGGCGAAAGCCGCGAGGTGATAACCGCCTATCTCAGCCAAACCGGCATCGACCTGGAAACCATCCTTCTCGACCCCTTTTCGGACCTGTCCCGCCACTACGGCGCAATCGGCCTGCCCGCCACGCTTTTCATCAACCCGGACGGCACGCTCGCCGCCACCCATCTCGGCGAAATCTCCCGAGAGACGATCGCCGAGCGACTCGCCGACTTTTCATCCGAGGACAGGAAACGGACGGAATGACAGCTCCGGTCCTTTCGGCTTGCGCCGCTTGCCTGCGCAACATGATCCCTGCCGTCCGCATTATCGGCTCGCATGCCCAAGTCTTCGGCCCCAATCCATCCGCACAAGGAGAAATCTGATGCTCACCCGTAGAACCGTTCTGACGACGACGGTCGCCACCGCTGCCGCAGTGCTTGTCGGAGGACGACCATCCTTCGCCCAGCAGTTGACCAAGGAGGAGGTGTTCTTCGACAAGGACGCGCCCGTTCTCGGCAATCCCAAGGGCGATGTCACTGTCGTCGAATTCTTCGACTATCAGTGCCCCTACTGCAAGAAAGTGCATCCCACAGTCGAGAAGGTGGTCAAGGCCGACGGCAATGTGCGGCTCGTGCTGAAGGACTGGCCGATCCTGGGCGATGCCTCCGTCTTCGCCGCGCAGGCGGTGCTCGGAGCCGCCCAGATCGGCAAGTATCAGCCGGCGATGGAGGCGCTGATGAAAACCAAGGCGAGGCTCTCGCACGACGACATCGAGAAAGCACTGGCCGGGGCGGGTCTTTCGATGAAAGAGTTGACCGCAGCCGTGAACACCCACAATGCCAAGATTTCCGGACTGCTCGACCGCAATTACAGTCAGGCACTCGCCTTCAATTTCGCCGGGACGCCGGCTTTTGTCATCGGTTCGGCGATCGTTCCAGGCGTTCTGGATGAAGAAGGACTGAAGAACGCCATAGCCAAGGCCCGCGGCTGACGCACGAACGCCGGCGTCGTTTTCCAGGACGAAGGCCGATTGACGCCGAGGTGAAGATGCCGATAGAACGATCCATCGAATTTGCTCGCTAGCTTTGGTTATTGCGCGATTGGCGCCGCGCTCTGAACGAACCTTCCTTTCAAAATCGCTATCGGGCTCTTCGTCTCGCGCGGGCGCTCTCAATATTGTTCGGGAAGGGCTCGTCATGATCACCGGCACCGTTAAATGCCTCCGATAAGGGCTTGGCAACCTGACAAGGGCGGCGCCGACGCGTCTGCCCTATTTCTGCCGGCGACCGCGCCGACAGGAGCGATTTCTTCGAAGGCAGAAAGATGGCTTCGAAATTGAGCGGGATGTCGGCTCAAAATTCTCGGGCTGTGTAGCAATGGCCCAAGGTGATCATGTCACACCATCAACCAGGAAGATGCCTTGAAGAATACCAGAGTCAGCCAGCTCTCCGACCCCCGCGCGGCAGCAACCACCGATCGTGAAAAAGCCTGGCTGAAGATCCTATCCGCCTATCGACAGCCGCATCCTGGCCGCAGCACGTTCGAACTGGCGGTGACCATTGTGCCATTTGTCCTGCTGTGGGCGGCGGCGTGGGCCTCCTTGCACTTCGGTTACTGGCTCGGCATGGTCCTTGTCGTCCCTGCGGCGGGCTTTCTCCTGCGCTTGTTCATGCTGCAACATGACTGCGGCCATGGCTCCTTCTTCGGCCGGCGCCGCCTGGATGACTGGACCGGCCGGGTGATCGGCGTGCTGACACTGACACCCTATGACTACTGGCGCCGCGCTCACGCCGAACACCACGCCTCGGCAGGCAACCTCGACGAGCGGGGCGTTGGTGACATTAGGACACTTACTGTTGCCGAATACGAAGCGCTCACGCGCAGAGGGCGGCTCGTATACCGCCTGTACCGGCACCCTCTCGTTATGTTCGGCATCGGTCCCGCCTGGCTCTTTCTGTTCAAGCAGCGGTTGCCGTTCGGAATGATGCGCTCCGGCGCCCTGCCATGGATCTCCACCATGGCAACGAATGCCGCCATTGCCGCACTCGCCGGTCTTCTTGTTTGGGCAGTTGGTGCCGGGCCGTTCCTGCTGATCCATTTGCCGATTGTGCTTCTTGCTGGGGCGGCAGGTGTTTGGTTGTTCTATGTTCAGCACCAGTTCGAAGACACTCACTGGTCGAGGCCTCCGGAATGGACATTCCAGTACGCAGCCCTGCATGGCGCCTCGCACTACGATCTGCCGCGCCCGCTACGCTGGATCACCGGCAATATCGGCATGCACCATGTGCACCACCTATCGAGCCGCGTTCCCTTCTATAGACTTCCTGAGGTTCTGCGCGATTATCCTGAACTGGGAGATTTGGGCCGCATCACCATCAGGCAGAGCCTGGGCTTGGTGAAGCTCGTCCTTTGGGACGAGGGCTCGCACCGACTGCTATCATTTAGAGAAGCAGACGCCCGTCAAACTGCAGCAAGGTTAGCTTTGCCGGTGCCAGCGTGACAGCGCTGATTACCGCTCTGCGCAGCGGAGGAACCGCAGCACGCGGGTGACCATAGGCGGGTTCCCGGCTTCGGAGCTGCAGGGCGACGGAGCGGTTTTTTTGAAGGGACGCCGATCTTTGATCGGCGTCCCGGCGCTCATCATCCGACAATTTTTGCCAGCACGCTGACGCAGTCACCGGCCTTCACGAGGCCGGGGAAATGCCGGGCCGTGAGGATGCCGTCCATTTTCGCATTGACATCCAGCGGTCGAACGCCGGTGCGGCCAGTGGGATAGATCCGGGCGACTGCTTCTCCGTTCTTCACCTCGTCGCCGAGGTCGAAAAGCGGTTCGATCAGGCCGGCGTCTTCGGCGAAGGAGAAGCAGTTGCCATCGGGCATGTCGAGCCAGGTGGTTCTCGCGTTTTCGACGGCACCTCTGAGGATTCCGGCCGCCCGCAGCACGTTCTTAACGCCACTCTTGGCAATGGCAGCGCTTTTCGCGGTCGCGGTACCGCCACCCCCGAGCTCGGTGGTAATGAATATCTTCCCCATCTCTTCGGCGGCCGTGTCGTACATCCCAACCGCATCGATCTCCAGCATCTTCATCGACCACGGGGCGCCGAACGCGCTGACGAGCTCGAAGGCTCTGCCCTCCTGCACCTTGTCGGGCAGAATGTGTGCCGCGCAGAAGGGTAGGAAATCGAGCGTCTTTCCGCCCGAATGGAAATCGAGCACGAAATCGGCGAGCGGCAGCAGCGTACGCCGGAAATAGTCGGCGATCTTCTCAGTGACCGTGCCGTCCGGAGCCCCCGGAAAGCTGCGGTTCATGTTGCCCTTGTCGATCGGCGAGGTGCGGCTGCCGGCCAAAAAGGCCGGATAGTTCATCGCCGGCACGATGATGACACGGCCGGCCACGTCCTCTGCCTTCAGCGTGCTGGCGAGATCGAAGAGCGCGATCGGTCCCTCATATTCGTCGCCGTGGTTGCCGCCGGTGAGAAGGGCCGTCGGGCCCTCCCCGTTCTTCACCACCGTCATCGGAATCATTACCGAGCCCCAGGCCGAATCGTCGCGGCTGTAGGGCAGACGCAGGAAACCGTGCTGAACGCCATCTGTCGAAAAATCGACCGTAGAACTGATCGGCGAAGGACGAAGGTTGAGCTCCCGCATGGCTCAATCCTTCACGAGCAGCTTGCGCGGCACATTGGCAAGGCACTCGACGCCGGTCCCGGTGATCAAGATGCTTTCGGTCGTCTCAAAACCCATGTCTTCGAGCCAGAGCCCCGTCATGAAGTGGAAAGTCATGCCGGGTTTGAGCTCACTGCGGTCACCGGGACGCAGGCTCATCGTGCGTTCGCCCCAGTCCGGCGGATAGGAAACGCCGATGCCGTAGCCCGTGCGGTTGTCCTTCACGATGCCGTATTTCTTGAGCACGGCGAAGAAGGCGTTGGCGATGTCCTGGCAGGTATTGCCGGGACGTGCTTTTTCGAGCCCTGCCTCCATGCCTTCCAGCGTCGCCTTCTCGGCATCGAGGAAAGCCTGTGTCGGCTTGCCGAGGAAGACAGTGCGCGAGAGCGGCACATGGTAGCGGTGGTAGCAGCCGGCAATCTCGAAGAACGTGCCTTCGCCTGATTTCATCGGCCGGTCGTCCCACGTCAGGTGCGGCGCGGAAGCCTCCACGCCCGAGGGCAACAGCGGCACGATCGCCGGATAGTCGCCGCCGATGCCGTCGACGCCACGGGTGCCGGCATCGTAGATTTCCGCAACCAGATCGCATTTGCGCATGCCGACCTCGATCTTGTCGAAGATACGCTCATGCATCTTTTCGACGATCCTCGCGGCCTTGCGCATGTAGCCGATTTCCGCCTCGCTCTTGACGGCGCGCTGCCAGTTGACGAGGGCGGTCGCATCGACGAAACGGGCATTAGGCAGGTGCTTCACGAGCGAGGCGAAGGCGGCCGCGGAGAACCAGTAATTGTCCATCTCCACCCCGATCGTCAGCTTGTCGAGGCCGCGTTCGGCAAGCTTGGCCGAGAGGTAATCCATCGGGTGCCGCTCGGTGGACTGCACATAGTGGTCCGGATAGCCGATGATGTTCTCGTGTTTGAGGTAGGCGGTGAATTTGGCGCCGTTGGCATCCTGGCCGCGTCCATACCAGATCGGTTCTCCCGCCGGCGGCACGACGACGCATTGGTGCACGTAGAAAGACCAGCCGTCATAGCCGGTCAGCCAGTTCATGTTCGACGGATCGCTGACGATCAGCACGTCGATGCCCTTGGCTTCCATCGCTTTTCGCGTTTTTTGAAGACGCGTTTCATACTCCGGAAGTGAGAACTTCAGGTTCGCTTGTTTCATCGGTTTTTCCTCTATGCCCGGCGTAAAGCCGGTCTCAACTCTCGAAGATCGTGCCGGTGCCCGCCGACGCCGCGCGGGCGGCAGCAAGCGTGGCGATGGCCGTGTCCTGAATGCCCGTGCCGGTCAGATCCGCCACGGTTATCTCTTCGGGGCCGCTGCGGCCCGGTTTTCGCCCGGCGATGATCTCGCCGAGTTCGGGGAAGATCGTGCCCTCCGCGACGAGGCCCGCTTCGATGGCATGGTGCAGTTCGCCGAGCCTGCGCGTCTGCTTGAGGCTGTCGGCGACATAGAGGCTGGCGCCGGTAATCACGCCGGGCTCGATCTCATTTTTGTGCTCGGCATCCGAACCCATGGCCGTGACATGCTGGCCGGGCTGGAGCCATTCGGCGCGAAGCACCGGTGTCTCGGAGGGAGTGGTGGTGACGATGATATCGGCGCCGTCGACTGCCGCCCGGCCATCGGCTTCGCCGCGGACCGGAAAGCCTAGCCTTGCCGTCAGCTCCGCTGCCGCGGCCTTAGCCTTTGCGGCATCCCTTGCCCAGATGCGCGCCTCGCGGATCGGCCGCACCAGGCTTAAGGCCTCAAGCTGCAACCTTGCCTGCATGCCGGCGCCGAAGATGGCGGCGACCGCGGCATCCGGCCGTGAAAGATGTCGAGCGGCAACGGCGCCGGCGGCCGCCGTGCGCACATCCGTCAGGTAACCGTTGTCGAGCAGCACGGCC
The DNA here is from genome assembly GCF_002007205.1 of Ensifer adhaerens. Lineage (GTDB taxonomy): Bacteria > Pseudomonadota > Alphaproteobacteria > Rhizobiales > Rhizobiaceae > Ensifer > Ensifer adhaerens_D. Next base: position 402,076 of record NZ_LAZS01000012.1, on the reverse strand, counting down.
TCGACCAGGCCGGTCTTCGCCGAAAGCAGCACCATCAGGCCGTTGGTGCTCGGCAGCCCGATCTTCGGATTGTCGAAGAAGCCCGGGCTGATCTTGATGGCGAAACCGTCGAGGCCTGGCACGTAAGCCGTCTTCACATCGACCTCGCCGCGCGCTTCGGGAATGTCGAGCCTGAGGATCGGCGGCATCGCCACCGCCTTGGTGGCAAGCGCGTGGAATGCCTTCTCGACGCAGGCAATGGCGTCGAGATCGAGCGGCACGATGTGCCTGAGTTCCGCCTCGGTCAGGATTCTCATTGTCGTCATGCCGCTGCCTCCGCAAGCGGATCCACCCCGCCATTGATGACCCGTCGATGCAGGCCCATGTCGACATTGCGGCCGGAGAGGATCACCGCCACGGACCCCTCCAGCCGGCCAAGGCGGCCGGAAAGCAGGGCCGCGATGCCGACGGCCCCTGCCCCTTCGATCACCTCGCGCTCCTCGGCATAGGCGTGCCGCATGCCGGCGGCGATCTCGGCTTCGGAAAGCAGGATCACGTCGTCGAGCAGCGCCCGGCACATCTCGAAGGTCACGGCATTGTCGAGGCCGATGCCGCCGCCAAGGGAATCGGCAAGGCTCGCCACCTCCTCGACTTGCACCGGCCGCCCTGCGTCAAGGCTGGCCTTCATTGCAGCACCTCGATCCATGGTGAGCCCAATGACACGGGTCTTCGGTGACCGCCCTTTCACGGCTGCCGCGACACCGGCCGCAAGCCCGCCGCCAGAAAGCGGCACAAGCACCGTCGCCACTTCAGGCATTGCCTCAACGATCTCCAGACCGAGCGTGCCCTGCCCGGCGACAACCGCTCGATTGTCGAAGGGCGGCACCATCACGAGCCCGTTTTTGGCCACCAGCCGATCCACCTCGACCTGCGCCTCATCCTGCGACTTGCCGACGATACGGACATTGGCGCCAAGCCGGCGGATTTCCGACACCTTGTTGTCCGGCACGAGGCTCGACATGCAGATCGTCGCGACCGAGCCTTCGGCCTTGGCGGCATGAGCAAGCGCCCGGCCGTGATTGCCGGTCGAGGCGGCGACGAACCCCCTCGCCCGCTCTTCCGGTGTCAGCGAGAGCACGGCGTTCGTCGCGCCGCGCAGCTTGAAGCTTCCGGTCATCTGGTGGTGTTCGAGCTTGAGGCCGACGGGCACGCCACAGTGTTCAGAAAGCGCAGCGGAATGCACGAAAGACGTATGCAGCACCCGGCCCTCGATGCGCCGAGCCGCCTGTTCGATATCTGCCAAGGTCACGGCAAGGTTCGACATGGGCTACTGATCCGAATAGGCAAGCGTCATGAGACGGCCGAGTTCCGGCCGCGCCCTCTCGTCGCCGCAGAGGCGCAGGCAGGCCCAGGCGGTGGCAAGGTTGCTGGTGACGACGGGCTTGCCGATGGCGGCCTCGATCTCTGCCGCCACGCCGGCCGCCCGCACCGCCGTGCACGAGATGAAAAGCGCGTCGCTGTCTGGCGCCGTCGCTTGCTTCGCAAAGGCAACGATTTCGTCCGGAGAAATGCGCGCCATCTCCCGGTCGTCATTAAGACCAAGGCAAGTGAAGCGGGCGATGTCGAAGCCGAGCGACAGGAAATAGTCAGCCATCGGCTCGCTGGTCTCGATCGTGTAGGGCGTCAGCACCGAAATCCGCTTGGCCCCAAACGCCCTCAGGCCTGAGGCAGCCGCCGCAGTCGGCGTAACGACGGCGGCGCTTGGCTTGGCGACGCGCACGGCAGCCTTCACTTCGGCGTCGCCTATGACGACCGAGGCAGAGGTGCACGAATACATGACGACGTCGAGAGGCTCGTCCGGCAGGATCAGCGCGGCCGCCGATGTCAGCGAGGGCTGCATGGCGCGCAGGTTCTCTGGCGTCACCGGATTGGCGTAGGGAATGCGGGTCGTGTAGACGCCGATCCGCTCGCTTGCCACCATGCGATGGAAGTCCACTTCCGTGGTGTGGTCGGTCGCAAGAATAATCAGGCCGACGCGTTTTTCCAGCGGACGCTCATCCAGCTTCGGCGTGCGCGAGGCAAGTGTAAGATCGAGTGCTCGCATCAGCGTTCCTCCACTTGGGCATATCGTTCTTCCAGCCAGCGCAGGAAGACGACGGAGATCAGGCTCATGATCAGGAAGAAGATCCCGACCAGCGTCATCGGCTCGATATAGCGATAGCTGCTGTTGGCCACGCTTTTCGCCTGGTTCATCAGCTCAAGCACGGTGATGGCGGAGAGCAGAGGCGTCTCCTTGAACATGGCGATCAGGTAGTTGGCGAGCGCCGGGATCATGGGCGGGATCGCCTGCGGCAGGATGACGTGGATCCAGGTCTGGCGGCCGGTAAGATTCGTCGCCTTCGCCGCCTCCCATTGGCCGCGCGGCACGTTCTCGATGCCGGCGCGATAGACCTCGGCCGCATAGGTCCCATAGTGCAACCCAAGCCCGATGATGCCGGCGAGCATCGCCGGCAGACGGATGCCAATATCCGGCAACACGAAGAAGATAAAATAGAGCTGGACCAGCAGCGGCGTGCCGCGGATGAACTCCACGATGAAGCTGGTGGCCTTCGCAATCGGCTTAGGCGCGGTCATGCGCAGAATGGCAAAGACAAGGCCGATGACGGCGGCAAGTGCCGCGCCGAACACCGTCGCGAGAATGGTGATCTTCAGGCCCTCGAGAAGCGTCGGCATGATTTCCCAGACGAAATTCCAGTCCCATTCCATCGTCAGGTCCTCACGCCATCAAGGCCGCGGGTCACCCGGCGCTCCAGCCAGCGCATGCCGCTGGAGATGGCAAGCGCCATCAGGAAGTAGAGCACGAGGATCGTCGCGAAAGGAACAAGCGTACTGCCCGTCTGCGCGCGAACCACTTGCGCCTGGAACGTCATATCGGTGAGCGAGATCAGCGATACGACGGCTGTGGCCTTCAAGAGCTCGATTGCATTGTTGCAGAAGGTCGGCAGCATGAGCGGCAGGGCCTGGGGCAGGATGACATGACGCATCGACTGGTAGCGCGAGAGATTGAGCGCTATGCAGGCCTCGCGCTGCTCGCGGCCGATGGCCTTGACGGCGCCGCGCACAACCTCCGCCCCATAGGCTCCGACGTTCAGCCCCAGCGCCAGCACGCCGGCCTGAAGCGGCGACAGCGTGACGCCGGCAAACGGCAGCACGAAATAGACCCAGAAGAGCTGGACGAAGATCGACGTGCCGCGAAAAAACTCGATATAGGTGGTGGCGAGCGCACGAACCGCCAGGAAGCGGCTGACGCGTCCAAGACCCGCGGCGAACGCCATGACGAACGCAAGCAACGAGCCAAGCACGGTAAGCTCAATCGTCACGAGCGCGCCTTGAAGGATCAGCCCTATGTAACCGGACCAGTCGGTCATCGTTCTTCCATATACGAGGGAGCGGACTGCCTCTCCCCGATTTGGGAAGAGGCTGAATTGCAATGGCGCTTACTTGGCGGCGCAGAGCTTTTCGCGGGTCGTCGACATGGCGGCGGCGGCCGAGAAGCCATAGGGCTCGATGATCTTGGCAAACTCGCCCGATTGCTTGAGCTTTGCCAGTTCCACGTCGAAGGCATCGCGTAAGGCTTCCTCACCCTTCTTGAAGGCCGCGCCGTCGCAATAGACCGGAGCGCCTTCAACCGGCGCCACGACTTCAACGCTCGGATCGTTCGCCTTGGCGACAAGATCGTTGATCGACAACACCGGCAGCGAATAGACGTCGATACGGCCGTCCTGCAGCATCTTCAGGCCGCTCTGGCCATCCGGTACGACAATGACCCGATCGCGCGGGACGCCGGCTTCAAGCGCGAGCTTCTCTTCCGTGCCGCCACCTGGCGCGCCGATCTTGGCGTCCGGATTGTCGGCGATATCCTTGTAGCTCTTGAGCTTGAGCGGGTTGCCCTTCTTCAGTGCGAAGGCTTCCGCGTCACAAAGGATCGGCTCCGAATAGGCAACGGCGTTGCAACGTTCCGGCTTCATGAAAAGGCCGGCGGTGATGACATCGTGCCGACCGGCCTGAAGACCCGGGATCATCGCACCATATTCCGAGATCGAGGCGACGATGTCTTCGACGCCGAGGCGCTTGAAGACCTCGCGCGCCACATCCGGTGCGGCACCGGAAACCTTGCCGTCGGCGGCAACCGCCGTAAACGGCGGCTCGTTGGCGATGGCGACACGCGCGAAACCCTGTTCCTTCAGTTCCTCAAGTTTGCCGTCGGCCCATGCTGGTGCTGCGGCAACGATAGCCGTCAGGGCGCCTGCACTGGCGGTCATGGTCAAAAAGGTCCTCATGCTCATTGTTCCGAACTCCTCTGGCTGTCCCTGGTTTTTGTTTGGAGCCTTGTTTCCGTGCGGCAAGGCCGCTCAGACGCGGTGCCCTGCCGCGATGATCTTGCGTAGAAAGGTCTGCGTGCGCTCCTGCTTGGGCGCGCGGAAAATATCGTCCGGCCCGCCTTCCTCGACGATCTTGCCGCGGTCGAAAAAGAGGACCCGGTCGGCAAAATCATGGGCGAAGCCCATCTCATGCGTGACGAGCAGCATGGTCATGTCGGTCTCGACCGCGAGCTTGCGCATGACGTTCAGCACTTCTTCGACCAGTTCCGGGTCGAGTGCCGAAGTCACCTCGTCAAACAGCATGATCTTTGGCGAGAGAGCGAGCGCCCGGGCGATCGCAACGCGCTGCTTCTGTCCGCCGGACAATTGCGCAGGCATGCTCTTCGCCTTATCGGCCATGCCCACCATGTCGAGAAGCTCCATCGCCCGCTTCTCCGCCGTCGCCTTCGCCACGCCCTTTGTCAGCATCGGCGCCAACGTGACATTGTCGAGCACGCATTTGTGCGGGAAGAGGTTGAAGTGCTGGAAGACCATGCCGATCTTTTCGCGCATCTTGTGCAGATGGCGGTCGTCGGCGGGCGCGAGGCTGCCATTCTTCGGCATGTGGTAGAGCTGATCGCCGTCGACCTCGATATGGCCGCCGCTGATCGTCTCGAGCGTCATGAGAATGCGCAGGATCGTCGTCTTGCCTGAGCCGGAGGGGCCGATGAGCGCCAGCTTTTCGCCAGGCAGCACGTCCATCGACAGACCGTCGAGTACGGTCAGAGGACCGTAGCGCTTGGTGATGTTGTCGATGCGGATGATCGGCGCTGCCATGCATGTCTCTCCCTATTGAGACAAGTGATGGCGCAACGATGCGCGGCTATCAAAATCATGTCAATCCGAATAATAATATCAGTACAATTATTGCTGCGCTGCCCAATTGGCGAGCATTTCACTCAAATCGCGAGCAGCAGCGCTTCCGGATTTCCGCTGGCCAGCGAGGCGAGGATGCCGAGGCCTGTGCGCAATTCCTGCTCGGTCGTCGAGCCCAAGGAAATGCGCACAGCCGGCTGCCAGCCCTGATCTGCGGTGCGGAAGGACGAGCCTGGCGCGATCGCAACCCCGCGCAGACGCGCCTGAGAAACGAAGCCTTCTTCCGTATGCCCTTCCGGCAGCGGCAGCCACACATGCAGACTCTGCGGATGCGCGCAGTAGGGCAAACCTGCAAGCGCCTCCTGCGCGATGGCGTGGCGAACGCCAAGTGCCCGGCGCTGCCAGTTGACGAGTTCCATCGCCGTGCCGTCGCTGACCCAGAGCGTCGCGATCTCCGCGATCGAGGGCGTCGCCATCCAGTTTGAAACGAGATGGCGATTGGCAACAGCCGCGACATAGCGATCCGGCGCGGCCAGGTAGCCGATGCGCAGGCCCGGCACCGTGATCTTGGTGAAACTGGTGACGTAGAGGGTGCGCTCCGGCGCATAGACTGCGATCGGCGGCGCCCTACCTTCCACCAGCGGCCCCAGAATGTCGTTCTCGATGATCGCGATATCGTGGCGCCGTGCGACCTCGGCCAGCGCCTGCCGGCGCTCAGGCCCCATCAATGCGGCGGTCGGGTTGATCACCGACGGCTGGAGGAAGACAGCGCGGATAACGCCGGTGCGGCACGCCTCATCGAGCGCCTCGGGGATCATGCCTTCGCGATCGATCGGCAAACCCTCGAGATGAAGGCCGAGATAGCTGGAAAGCGGCACGAGCGTGTGGTGGCTGATCGCCTCCGTCGCAATGGTGGAACCGGGCGGAGCGACGCTCATCAGGGCCACCGTCATGCCCGAGGTAGCGCCATTCGTCAGGCTGATATTGAGCGGAGACACATCGAGACCGCACCGCGACAGCCACTCGGCCGCGACAGTGCGATGGCGCGGGAAAACCATGTTCGGCCGGAAGGAAAGCGCCGAACTCGACGGCAGGTTTTCCGCCAGCCACCCGAAGGCCTCGCGCATGCGCTCCAGATGAAGCTGCTCGCAGACGGGCTTCAGAATCGAGAGATCGACCAGCTCGCCAAGACGTTCGGGCAAATAGGGCGGTTCAGGCTCCTTCGGCCGTGTCTGCACGAAGGAGCCGCGACCGATCTCTCCGGAAATCAGTCCGCGACGGATCAGTTCGTCATAGGCGCGGCTGACGGTCTGCACCGACAGCTTCAGGTCGTCGGCGAGCTTGCGATGCGGCAAAAGCCGCGTCCCGTTCGGCAGATGACCTTCCTGGATGGCGCGGGCGATCTGCTCGGCGAGGGAGAGATAGGCCGGCCGGCGCAATTGGGATATGTCGGGTCGCCAATTTGTCATGATTTCAACAGTGCTGAAAATCAGTTCAATTGACAACGCCAAAATGGTTTCCCATTGTCTTTTCCTCCGCTTTGACACGATCCTCGCCCGGAGGGCGGCCCTCATGAAACTCGACGCCATCGACCTGCGCATTCTGGAGGCGATCCAGGAGAACGGGCGCATCACCAAGCTGGCGCTGGCGGAACGGGCGGGTCTCTCACCAACGCCCTGCTGGCTGCGCCTGCGCAAGCTTGAGAAGGCGGGCATCGTCGCGGGATATCATGCGCGTGTTGCCGTGCGACGCGTAGCACCCGTCGCCAGCGTGATGATGGAGGTGACGCTCGCCAACCATCGGCAAGCGGATTTCGAACGCTTCGAACGGGCGGTTGCCGCAACGCCTGAAATCGTCGCCTGCTGGTCGGTCGGCGGCGGCGTCGATTACATCCTGAAGATCATGGCGCGCGATATCGACGCCTACCAGCGCCTTGTCGACAGCCTGCTCGACCGCGAGCTCGGGATCGACCGCTACTTCACCTACATCGTCACCAAGACGGTGAAGGAGGAGACCGTGCTACCGCTCGAGACGTTGCTTCCCGCCTCCGAATAGAGAGATTGTCTACGGTCAGCCCTGCCTTTGGCCAAAGTCTCTGGCGCCGCCCTCGGCAATAGACAATCTGTTGCCCACCCTCTGGCAGACTTCCTCCAGACAACAAGAGGAGGCCGCCATGACCGCCGTTTTTGCCCGCACGACCTTTCACGACGCGCTTGCCCGCCTTGCAGATCCGCAGCTCCTACGGGAACTCGCCTACGTCGGCGGACGCTGGGTCTCCGGCCGTGACGGTGCAAGCTTCAAGGTGACCGATCCCGCCTCGTCGGCGACGCTCGCCTGGGTCGCGGCCCTTGACGCCGAGCAGACCGGAGAGGCCATCTCGGCTGCGAGCGACGCGCTGCCGGGTTGGCGCAGCCTCTTGCCGCAACAGCGCGCCAAGATCCTCCGCACGTGGCATGACCTGATGCTGGAGGCGCGCGAGGATCTGGCGCTCTTGATGACGCTGGAACAGGGCAAGCCGCTCGCCGAATCCCGCGGCGAGATCGACTATGCGGCATCCTTCGTCGAATGGTACGCGGAGGAAGGGAAACGTCTCAACGCCGAAGGCGTCACCTGCCACCTTCAGGGAGCCGAGATGATCGTGCGCCGGGAGGCGCTCGGTGTCGTCGGCATCGTGACCCCGTGGAATTTCCCCTCCGCCATGATCACCCGAAAGGCCGCAGCAGCCCTCGCCGCCGGCTGCACCGTGGTTGCGCATCCATCCAGCGAAACCCCGCTTTCAGCACTCGCCCTTGCCGAACTCGGCGAACGTGCCGGCATTCCGGCCGGCGTCTTCAATATCGTGACCGGGAATGCTGCCACAATCGTCGGCCGCATGAACGCCGATCCGCGCGTGCGCGCCATGAGCTTCACTGGATCGACGGACATCGGCAAGCTGATCGCCGGCCAGTGCGCTCAAACCATGAAGCGGCTGGTCATGGAGCTCGGCGGCCATGCGCCACTGATCGTCTTTGCCGATGCCGACATCGAGAAGGCTGCCGACATCGCAATGGCGGCGAAATTCGCCACATCCGGGCAGGATTGCCTCGCGGCGAACCGGATCTATGTCGAGCGTTCCGCACTCGCCGACTTCACGCGGGCCTTCCAGGCACGCATCGAAGCGCTGAAGGTTGCCTCTGGCCTTGAACCGGGCGCCGAGATCGGCCCGCTGATGCACGAGCGCGCGATCGCCAAGGTGGAAGGACAGGTCGCCGATGCGCTGGAGCGCGGGGCAAAGCTCCTGACCGGTGGCAAGCGCCACAAGGCAGGTGCTCTATTCTTCGAGCCGACCCTTTTGACGGATGTGCCCGACGATGCGCTTATCATGCGCGAAGAAACGTTCGGTCCGGTTGCCGCCGTCACCGTCTTCGACAGCGAGGACGAAGTGATCGCGCGGGCCAACAACACCGATTACGGCCTCGTCGCCTATGTCGTGACCGAGAATGGCGCGCGCCAGATGCGCCTTGGCCGCGCCCTCGAATACGGGATGGTTGCGATCAATCGCGTGAAGATCACCGGCGGCCCGATCCCCTTCGGCGGGTGGAAACAGTCGGGTCTCGGCCGGGAAGGTTCGCGCCACGGGATCGAGGCTTTCACCGACCTCAAATATCTCTGCATCGACACGGCGGCCTGAGCCCAGGCGCCAGATCCATACGTGAAAGGAAAGACCATGCTCGACAGAAGCAACGAACTGACCGCCTGGGACCGTGACCACTTCTTTCACCCGTCCACGAATATGGGCATGCATGCCCGCGGCGAGACGCCGACCCGTGTCATCGGTGGCGGCGAAGGGGTCTACATCGCCGATACGAGCGGCAGGACCAGCCTCGACGCCTTTGCCGGCCTCTATTGCGTCAATGTCGGCTACGGCCGGCAGAAGATCGCCGATGCGATCGCCGAGCAGGCGAAGAACCTCGCTTACTACCATTCCTATGTCGGCCATGGCACGGAAGCGTCGATCACGCTTTCGAAGATGATCATCGACCGCGCGCCCGAGGGCATGAGCCGCGTCTATTTCGGTCTTTCAGGCTCGGATGCCAACGAGACCAACATCAAGCTGATCTGGTACTACAACAACATCCTCGGCCGGCCAGAGAAGAAGAAGATCATCTCGCGCTGGCGCGGCTATCACGGCTCCGGAGTCATGACCGGTTCGCTGACCGGTCTGCATCTCTTCCACAATGCCTTCGACCTGCCGCGTGCGCCGATCCTGCACACGGAAGCGCCCTACTTCTTCCGCCGCCCGGACCGCTCGATGGACGAAGAGCAGTTCTCGCAATATTGCGCCGACAAACTTGAGGAAATGATCCTGGCCGAAGGCCCGGAGACCATTGCTGCCTTCATCGGCGAGCCGATCCTCGGCACAGGTGGCATCGTACCGCCGCCAAAGGGCTACTGGCGGAGGATCCAGGGCGTACTTGAAAAATACGACATCCTGCTCGTCGCCGACGAAGTGGTAACAGGGTTCGGCCGTCTCGGCACGATGTTCGGCTCTGACCACTACGGAATGAAACCCGACCTCATCACGATTGCAAAGGGCCTCACTTCGGCCTATGCGCCGCTTTCCGGCACGATCGTCTCGGACAAGATCTGGCAGGTTCTCGTTCAAGGCTCCGACGAACTGGGCGCCATCGGCCACGGCTGGACCTATTCCGCCCATCCGATATGCGCGGCTGCCGGTGTCGCCAACCTCGAACTGATCGACGAATTGGGCCTGGTTGAGAACGCCGGCAGCACCGGCGCCTATTTCCGTTCCGAACTTGCGAAAGCCCTTGGCGGCCATAAGCACGTGGGCGAGGTTCGCGGCGACGGGCTGATGGCCGCAATCGAGTTCGTCGAAGACAGGGACGACCGGGCCTTCTTCGACCCGGCAAGAAAGGTCGGCCCGCAGATCGCCGCTGCCCTGCTCGAACGCGGCGTCATCGGTCGCGCCATGCCGCAGGGCGACATCCTTGGCTTCGCGCCGCCGCTCTGCCTCACGAAGGAAGAGGCCGATATCGTCGTCAAGGCGGCCGCGGACGCGATCGCGTCTGTCCTCGGCTAAGCCTGGGAAACCCGAAGGACGGGACTTATCAAGACCGTGTGAGAACGCCTCCCTTACCTGCCCGGCCGCGCCAGCGACCGGGCAATGCCGACGATATCGGCCCGTGACGCGGCCTTGCCTTCGTCCTGAAGAGGCTCCCCGGAAGTTTCAAGACCTTCCTGTCCCAAAGGCATGCACACCAAACGCCTGGCTATCATCCGGAACACGTCCTGGGTTGGAGTCCGTTCGTCACGATTGCCACAAGCGCGGCCACCGCGTTGGCACCGCCACTGATCGCAATGGCCAGGGAGTAACTGTTGCTGGCGTCGTAGATAAAGCCAGCAAGGCTTGGGCCGATCAGCGTGCCGATTGCGACGCTCGTATAAAGAAGGCCAATTATCCCGCCGACATTGCGGCGACCGAAATGATCGGCAACCACGGCCGGCAGCACCGCAACCCAGCCGCCATAGAACAACCCGAATAGCAGGGCGAAGCCAGCAAGTGCCCACGGGCCGTCTGCGGCAGCCCAGACCCCAAGCGAAACCGCGATGCCCGCATACATCACGACCAGAAAGGTGTCCCGACCCAGACGATCGGCAAGGCCCCCGAGGCAGAAACGTCCCGCCGTGCTCCCAACGCCGATCGCGCTCAGGAGGAGGACGGCGACTGGGGGAGCAATCTGGTGGTCGATTGCAAATGGGACGAGATGAACAAACGGAACGAACACGCCGATCGCGCTCAACAGGCAAGCCACATACATGCCGGCAAATTGCGGCGTCCTTACCGCCTCCCGCACCGAAACCCCCTCCTTTGCCGCCGAGCTCACGGTGACTGGTTCGACCGTGGCACCGTCCGGCCGCAGTCCGCGTCGCCCCGGATCATCGTCGAGCAGAAGCGAGGCGCTGATGCCAACTATAGCGGCAGCCCCACCCAGCACGAGATAGGCGCCTCTCCAGCCGAATGTGGTGATCAACCATGTCGCCAGCGGCGGCATGACAAGCGTCCCGAGCCCGATACCGCTGACAGCAAGACCTGATGCCAGGCCACGGCGGGCGACAAACCAGCGCTGCACTGCCCCAAGGGCAGGCACATAGGCGCATCCCACTCCCAGACCTATGCCGAGCCCGTAGGCGGCATAGGCCTCTGCAAGGGTGCGCGCCTGGCCGACCAAGGCAAGGCCGAGACCGACAAGCGCCATGCCGACAACACAGAGTGATCTTGCTCCGAACCGATCCGCAAGAGGACCAGAAATCACGCCCAGGCAGAAGTACAAGAAACCTGCCAACGAAAAAACAAGCGAAACGGAGCCACGCGATGCCCCGAGATCCTGCTGCAACACGTCAATGAATGCACTGAAGGTATAGGCGCTACCAAAGCCCACGAATGTCACTGCAAATGTCGCGGCAACGACGACCCATCCGTAGAAAAGCCCCTGGCGTTGATGGAAAGCGTTCATGGTGTTTCCTTTTCCTCAGCCATGCCCGGGGTGTCTGTGGTGCCAAGTCGTGTGCTTCTGGAATGCAGCTCCGGCGCGTACCAGCTTCAGTTCCTGGAACTGCCCCGCCAAGAGTTGGAGCCCGATCGGCATTCCGTCCTTTGCCACGCCTGCAGGCAAAGTCAGCGCCGGATGGCCGCTCATATCGAGAGGACAGGTGTAGCGTTGCAGCCTGGCGATCAGATCCGGCTGCTCGCCAAGTGTTGCGATGGCGGCGAGCGTCAGCGGAGCGAACGGCTGAACTGGGGTCAGGATCAGATCGACCGTCGCAAACAGAGCTTCGACTTCATGACGGAAAATCGCGCGTCGCAGGAGGATCTGCTGATACTCCGCCTCTGAGACAGCTCTCCCCATTTCGATGACGCCTGCAAGAATGGGCCCGTATAACTCCCTGTTTTCTGCAAAGTCTCGCTCGTGAACAGCTGCCGCCTCCACAGCGCAGTTCGGCACCCAATCGGAAACGGCCTGGCTCACGTCCGGGAACCTTATCTCGACCATGAGCGCGCCGAGATCGAAAAAAACGGCGGCGGCAGCAGCGAGAGCGGCCTGCGTCTGGGGCTCCACATCCTCGCTGTTCCAACGTGGATCAAATCCTACCCGCAGACCGCCGATCCCGCCGCGCGAAGCCGAAGCGAGATCCGGTACTGACTGGGCGGCCGCGGTCGGGTCCCTCGGATCACTTCCTGCAATGGCGGCAAGCATGATCCCCGCATCCATGGCGCTTCGCGCAATCGTGCCGATGTGGTCGAGAGAAGGTGCGAGATCGAAGACGCCGTGGCGACTGACCCGTCCCCATGTTGGCTTGAGGCCCGTGACGCCGTTTGCGGCCGAGGGCCAGCGGATCGATCCGCCGGTGTCCGACGCAATCGCACCGAAACAAAGGCCCGCCGCCGCAGCGACAGCTGAACCGCTCGAGGAAATCCCGGTCCAGTAGTCCGCGTTCCACGGATTGACAGAAGGGGTTATTGCCGGATGGTAGTCCGAATAGGCGCCCTCGGTCATTTGCGTCTTGCCAATAATGATTGCGCCTGCTTGCCTGAGACGCCTGACGACGGTGGCGTCTTCGTCCGGTATGAAATCGCGATGGACGAGTGTCCCGGCCCGGCTTGGCACGCCTTCGACCCAGCACAGGTCTTTGACGGCAATGGGAACACCGTGCAGCGGGCCACGATGGCGTCCTGCCGCGATTTCCTCATCTGCCACTTTCGCCTGTTCCAGCGCGCTGGCGTCCATAACCTGCGCATAGGCATGGAGACCCGGCTCCAGGCGCGCAATGCGCGAAAGTTGAGCTTCGGTGACCGCAAACGAGGAAACGTCCCCTCTCCTGATCCTGTCTCCGACGTCCGTGAGGCTAAGCAAAGTGAGATCACCCGAAACCATCGCCATTCAATCTTTTCCTGACTGCGGATACCGCAAATACATTAGAAAATCTGTCTTTATCCGGTCGTTCCCTTGCCCAAATCTCACCAAGATAACGATACCGTGACGTGATAAAACACACTATAATCGGGCCACACAAACCAGATTTAATCAGCCTCATAACTTAGAAAATCTAAATCATGAGCCGTCACCTCCCCCCACTCAATGCACTGAAGGCATTTGAGGCAGCCGCGCGCCATCTCTCGGTCAAGATGGCGGCTGACGAGCTTTGCGTCACTCCGGGCGCCGTCAGCCAGATGCTCAAGTCGCTAGAGACACATCTCGGGGTGAAACTGTTCGAACGGGTGACACGCGGCATCTATCTGACGGATGCGGGCCGGGACTACCTGCCTGCCGTCCGCAATGCCTTTCGCCAGATTGCCGAAGCCTCGCGACGCATCACGGCATCCAACGACAACGGCATGCTGACCGTCAGCGTCACGCCTTTCTTTGCATCGGCCTGGCTTGTGCCACGCATGAAATCCTTTCAGGAAATCAACCCCGAAATCGATCTCCAAATCGTTGCAAGCAGCGCCCTTGCCGATTTCTCCCGCGGCAGCGTCGATGTCGCCGTCCGCCATGGTGTCGGCCGCTATCCGGGCTTGCGCAGTGACCATGTCGTGACCGTTGAGATGGTTGCCGTGGCAGCACCCGCTCTCGTCGATCGCCTCGGCGCCCCTCGATGCGCGGCTGATCTCGTCCGCTGGCCACATGTCCATGATGCTGACCGCAAGGGATGGAGCCTTTGGTTCCAGGCAAACGGCGTGGAGGAGTTCCGCTCTCCCCGCGGCCCGTCATTTGACGACAGCAGTCTAATTTTGAAGGCTATCCTGTCGGGTCAGGGCGCAGGGCTGTTGCCCGCTGCAATGATCGCAGCCGAACTCGCCGGCGGAGAATTGGTTCAGCTCTTGGATGCGGCTCTCATAGACGAGTTTGCCTATTACCTGGTGTGTCCCGAGCACGCCCAGAACAATCCAAAGATTGCAGTTTTCCGGAATTGGATACTGAATTTGGAGAAGGCGCAGCTGGCCGACGCTTCTGGCATGGCTCAGAGCAGCCGACATCTCGGGTGATGTGCGGGGAATGCCGATCGATGGCAAGGCCTCGGTACCGGACGCCACCGCCGCATCGTTAGACCAGCGGGTCAATTCGTCCGACTTCCATTGATCGCCAGTCGCGCCAGCAGGATCGCGACGATTAACGCGGCAGCAGCGTTGTAGCTCATGCCAGAGACGAAGGCCAAGGCGTAGCGCGCGGCCTCTCCTTATGGTGTGGCTCCAAGCGCCGCGCCGAAAAGGATGCCAACCGCTGCCGTGGACACCCCAGCCTCGTCGCCCTTCGGCGATCCTACCTGAACGCGCCCAAGGTGATTGGAACAAACCTTGAGCCTGGACGTTCCTCGCCGAATCGGAGGCGACGCAAATGCAGACCATCATCTGGGATCACCCCGTCAGACTCGGCGTGAGCGGCGAGCGCTGCATCAACGGGCCACAGGATGCCTTGCAGTATCTGAGCGAAGTGCCCCAAGGCGGCTGGTTCTTTGAACGGGCTAGAAATCGCTGCCGCGAGGCTCTGGAGCGCGGCGACGACCGTGGCCTCTCGCGAAAAGCCTTCATTGGCGCAGCAATCGAATCCTCGTTCCCGATTTTGGACGACAACATTCCAACCTAAACTGGACGTGGCTTTCGATACCCCCGGCAGCGGCTTCAGATGACTTGCGCTGTGACCGAGTGGATCGAGTTGTTGCCGTAGCCCAGACGGTTCCACTCAGCGTGCTCGGGCTGGGTCCGGCCCGCTGTGTCGGTGGCGCGCGCCCGCACGGTGAGTGGCCCCGTCTGCTCAAGTCGCGTGATCAGCTCCCACCACTGCCAGGCAGCTCGCCGCCGTTCGCCAACGAGGCGCGCCGCCCGCCACGGGCCGCCGTTCAGGCTGACGTCGACCCTCGATATGCTGCCTGCGCCAGACCATGCGACACCGCGGATCGCAATCTCGCCGCGCGGCAGTTTCTCGCCCTCGTCAGGCGAAGATATCAGCGCTCGCACGTTCATCAGCTTCACCGGCGCGCGCTCAGCTTGCCCGTTTCGCACCCAATGGTACCAGTACTTCTCCGCCTGATAGTACGCCCCGCAGGGCTTGTCGGTAACGACGATCTCCGTCAGCCACTTGACGGATGCCACCGCATACCAACCGGGTACGATCAGCCGCAATGGATAGCCATGAGGTCGCGATAGCGGCTCGCCGTTCATCTCGTAGGCAAGAAGCGCATCCGTCTCGCGAACCTGGTCCAGGCTGAGGCCGCGCTCGAAACGAACTGGCGTGCCGTGCCCGCCGACGACACCGCTGTCGGCACCGCGGAAGGTGAGTTCCGACGCCCCGGGTCTAAGGCCCGCGCGCTCAAGCACTTCCGTCAGGCGAACACCGGTCCACTCGGCGGTGCTGACGGCGCCCAGCCCCCAGGGTTCTCCGGGCACGGCCGGATCGAACAGGCTGCGACCGTTGCCAGCGCATTCCAGTGTCACCACCTGGCTCTCCGCATGAAGATTGTGAAGCTCCCTCATGCTCAGGTTCAGCGGCCTTTCGACCAGCCCGCCGATCGAAAGCCGGTAGCTGTCGCTGCCGACCTTCGGAATATCGAAGTGGTTCCGCAGGTAAAACCGACCGTTCGGCATTACGGCACCGCCTGCAAGGCCCGGCACCGAGGTCTCGCCGTTCAACGGATTGACGCTGTGGATGAGAATGCCAGCCTCAATGGCATCCTGGCAGGCATCTGCTGGGTCGAGAAACTCTGGAGAAGCGTCCACGGGACGCCCATCGCCGCCGCTCGAAACCATCGCAGCGCAGGTCATCGCTGCCGTCACTTCGACGTTGCCGATTTGTCGGAGAGGCGCCAGAAAAGCCTGAAGGACAGCCTCATCCGCTGCCTCGACAATCAAGAACAGTGAATTTGAACCCTGTGCGACGGCCTCCCCCTTGATCAGCACCCCGTGGCGAGCAGCGCTCGACAGGCTCAAATGGTTCAACAGCATCACACCCCTGGCCGGATCGCCCGCGGGACAGGTTTCCGCCGAATGCTGATGGTTCACAATAAACAAAGGCAATGGCACCTCCATGCTCAGGAACCGTCGAGTCGATCTGAAATGATCAGTGGTGGTCCTTCGGCCACGTCGAACCACCGGCACCACAGTAGATCACTTCACCTCGCATCATCAGATAGAACCGCGGCTCCTCCCGGCGAGGACCAGACAAGCATCGGCATGCAATTTATAATGCGCAAGCTTCGCTCACGCCCGATATCATTGCAAAGAACTGCTCGCAGATTGAAGCCGCCAGCTGTCCTTCTGGTCCTCAACGACATCGAGACCGTCAAGCTCAGGAAGTCACCCAGAAGTTCTGCGAGCCGACCGCCGCTCGTGCCCACGCGAGTATTGTTTGCTGGCGGACAGTATGGCTTGCGCGGTGGCCGGCAACTGCAGTCGGATGCGCCCGATCAGGAATTGATACAGCGGTCCGTTCGCCTGTTCTTCATAGTCGGCAAAGGATCTCTACGGCGGCCCGATGGAGCTCGCCGTTTGCAGCCATCAAAACGGTTTCGTACCGCGTCGCATCCGTAAGAGGTTGTCCATCCCAGTCGGAAACGACGCCGCCTGCAGCCAGGATGATGGGCATCTGTGGGAGGATGTCGTAGTCGAAAACGTTGCTTTCGATGAGCAGATCGATACCGCCCAGCGCCAGCAGCCCGGCCGCGTAGCAATCGTGAGAAATGCGGGTGAAACGCACTTTGGCAGTCAACGCGTCGAAGCGCTCGTGGCCTGCCCGGTCGAACTGCTCAAGGGCTGAGGTGTAAAGGATCGCCTCACCGAGTGCTGTCTTTTCGCTGGTGCGGATCGGCTCCTCGTTGAGGGTCGCCGAAGGGCCCATCCCGAGCCACCGTTCGCCCGTGATCGGCTGATTGATCATGCCGAGGACAGGTTTGCCGCGATGGAGCAATGCGATCTGCGTGCCGAAGGCGAGCGAGCCGGAGATGAAGGACTTCGTGCCGTCGATCGGGTCCAGCACCCAGACCCATTCGGCGTCCGTTCGGCATGCGCCGAATTCTTCGCCCCTGATCCCGTGATCGGGAAACTGCGCTTCGATCATCCGCCGCATCGTGGCCTCGGCGTCGCGGTCGGCAATGGTGACGGGGCTGGCGTCGGCCTTGGTGTCGACCATAACGCGCTTGCGAAAGTGCGGACGGATCACACTCGCTGCGGCATCGGCCATGGCGTGCGCAAGAGCCAGGAAGGACGGCGAGCAGTCAGGCTCATGGGTCATCGTTCGATCCTCTCAGCTTCGGCAGCAATCTGATTGAGCATGGTTCTTACAGTTTCGAGCTGCCGATGAGCGGCAATGGCCTCTTGGCGCAGCCGCGCGCCAAGGTCGCTGGTCCCGATGTCCGTGAAACTCGCCGAGCGGGCAGCGATGAACGGGTCGCTCCCCTCCGAGGGGAAGCGCAGGGCGGGCGCGAAATAGCCCTCCTCTTCCTCCAGCCCGAAGCTTAAGACCTGCGGCCGGTCCCGGCCGAGCAGAAGCAGGTCCACAAGCATCGCATGCAGCGGCAGATGGCCGGTACCTGTTTGGCAGGCGAGGTGCGCCCAGCCGTCGCGATCTTGCTGGACGAGGCAGTCTTTGACATGCACTTCGGTCACATAGGGTGCCTGTGCGGCAAGCGCCGGCAACGGCAGCTCATAGGCATTGATCATGTTGCCGAAGTCGAACAGCAGGCCGAGGCGCGGATTGGCGACCGCCTTCACGATGCCGATCAGTTCCTCCGACTTCAGGTCCTCGTGCTGTTCGAGCGTAAAGCGCAGCCGGCCTTCGGGGTCGAAGCTCTCCAGTCGCCGCAGATCAGCAATCGTTTGTGAGACAATTTCCGAGACGCGTCCCTCGTAGCGCGGATAGCAACGCAGCGACGTCGCGCCGGTGGCAAGCGCAATACGCACCGCATCCGAGAGGCCCGCCGCCTCCGTCGTGCTGGTCTCCACATGCAGTTCCAGTCCGTACCGTGCTACCGCCACGCCATAATCAGAAAGCGCTGCGTCTGACATACGGGCGAGACTGGCCGCCTCGCCATCCTCGACATGGACCTTGAGGCCGACGAGCCGCTGCTCATAGGCGAATTCGGCAAGCTGCAGCGGTGTCACTCCGCCGAAACGCATGCTGAGATGAAAAGCATAGGCGTGCGCGAACAGCGGCGCGTTGCGCGCCCGCTCCGCCAGCCGGGCGCGGGCCGAGCCGGAAAGGGTGGCTATTTTCGCGCGCCAGTCCGGCGACGACAGATCGTCATACATCGTTTCGGTCAAAGAGCCGGCTCCTTCACAGGCGACTTCAGAGCTGAGGGAACATCAGGCGGCAAGCACCAGAAGATCGCGATGCGGCAGGCTGACCTCTACGGTGGTGCCAACCGAGGGCGGCGGCCTGTCGGGCTGGTTGAACGTATCGAGCGAAACGAACTGGCCCGCGACCGCCACTCTGATGCGGATCACTGAACCGAGAAAATGCACTGCGGCAATTTCGCCGGATAGGACGACGCGATCGCTGTCGCCGCGCCCCAGTTCGACCGATTCCGGGCGCATCGCCAGGCTGATGCGCTCGCCGGGCCGACCATGAAGCGGCTGATCCAGCGCCACCGGTACACCACCAAGCCGCACCTTGCCGGTGGTCGCATCCAAGACGTCGGCGTCGAGAAGATTGAGCGTACCGACGAATTGCGCAACGAAGCGCGTCGCCGGCCGATTGTAGATCTCGAACGGCGTTCCGACCTGATCAGCGATGCCCTGGTGCATGACCACGACGCGATCCGAAATGGACAGTGCCTCCTCCTGGTCATGCGTCACGAAAATGGCGGTGATGCCGAGATCGCGCTGGATCCGACGGATCTCGTCACGCAGGCTAATGCGAACCTTCGCATCGAGGGCCGACAGCGGCTCATCGAGCAGCAGCACTTGCGGGCGCGGCGCCAGTGCGCGCGCAAGCGCCACGCGCTGCTGCTGGCCGCCGGAGAGCTGGAAGGGATAGCGCCCCCCGAGTTGAGGCAGGCCAATCAGATCCAGCATTTCACCGACGCGCCGTGCAATGGCCGCCTTGCCCTCGCCCGCAACCTTGAGGCCGAAGCCTATGTTTTCCGCCACCGTCAAATTTGGGAAAAGTGCATAGGACTGGAACACCATGCCGATATTGCGCCGGTTGGCCGGAAGCCCCGTCACCTCCCGTCCGTCGATGCGGATCGCGCCTGATGTCGGTGCCGCGAAGCCGGCGACCATGCGCAAAACCGTGGTCTTGCCGCAGCCGGACGGGCCGAGGAAGGAGACGAACTCCCCTTTCTCGATGTCGAGGTTGAAATCCTTGACGACACGGGTCGGGCCAAAGGATTTTTCCAGGTGCTGGATATCTAGGAAAGCCATGGTCAACGCCTCACGCTGGAGAATTTGGAGAAACGGGTGACAAGCTGGATCAGCGCCATACAGGCCCAGGTGATGGCGAAGGCGACAACGGCAAGCGCCGAGGGTTCGTAGGCGCGGTTTCCCCCCATCCAGACCATGTAAGGGCCGAACGAGCCGACATTGAGCAAGGCGGCAAAGACATATTCGCCGATGACGATCGCGAAGGTCAGGAAGGCGCCGGATAGCACCGAGACGAAGACGTTTGGCAGGATGACGACGGTAAGGATCCGCGTCCAGCCGGACCCCAGGCTCTGGGCCGCCTCCGTCAGGCTGCCGACATCGATGGTGCGCAGGCCCGTGTCGACGGAGCGATACATGTAGGGCAGCGACAGTGTCGCATAGCCGAACAGAATGAGGAGATTGGTACCCCACCAGCTTCCTGTGAGCGGCAGGACCGAGGATGTATTGTAGATGCGGATGTAGCCGAAGACGATGACGATCGGCGGAATGACCAGTGGCAGCAGCGTCAGGAACTCGACGACCGGGCGCAACCCGGGAAACCGCAGCCGGACAAAATAGGCCGTCGGCACGATGAGCAGGATTCCAAGAACGATCGTGAGCAAGGCCAGAACGACGGAGTAGCCGAAGGTTTGCTGGAACTGCGGATCGGCCAGAACGACGCGGTAAGCTTCGAAGCTGTAGCCATCGCGCTGCATGCGCATGGAGAAGTCAAACATGCCGACGAGCGGAAGGAGGAAATAGAGCCCGCCCAAAGCGACGGCGAGCCAGGACCAGAGACGCCTTTCCCTCATTTGACCCACCTTTCCGCGCGCATGCGCAGGAGGATATAGATTGCGTTGGCAATGGCGGTGAGAAGGATCATGGCAAAGGCGATCGCATAACCCAGATGCGGATCATTGAGCACGTCACCGCGGATCTGGGCGAACAGGACGATCGGCGCGATCGAGAGCGATGAGCCGGTCAGCGCAATGGCGGTCGCAACCGCTCCAAAGGCATTGGCGAAAAGCAAAGCCAGCGTGCCGAGAAGCGAGGGCCAGAGCACTGGCAACGCCACCAGTCGCCAATATTGAAAGCCGTTGGCGCCAAGGCTTTCGGCCGCCTCTCGCCATTCGCGACGCAACCCCTCCAGCGCCGGCGTGATGATCAACACCATCAGCGGGATCTGGAAATAGAGATAGGTGAGTGCAAGGCCGAGGAAGGAGACGATGTTGAAACCGGAGCCGTAGAGATTGATGCCGAACCAGTGGCGCAGCAGCATCGTCACGAAACCGAGGCGTCCGAGCGTTGCGATGAAGGCGAAGGCGAGCGGCACGCCGGCGAAATTCGAAGCGACGCCTGAGAAGGTCAGGATGGCATTGCGAAGGGGTCGCGGAAGGCCTCCGAGCGTGATGGCGGCGGCAATGAGGAAGCCGAACAGACACCCGAGCGCCGCTGTCAGCAGGCTGAGCTCGATCGAGATCCAGAAGGCCGATCGTATCGAGGGCGTAAGAAGCTTGCCGAGGTTTTCGAGCGTCACCTGTCCCTCGGCGTTGCGGAACGCGCCGAGCACGATGTTGAGCGTGGGCAGGATGAGGAACAGCGTGGCGAAGACGAAGAAGGGGGCGACTCCGAACCAGCTGAGAACCTGTCGTGGCCGGAAGACGGCCGGCAGGGATGCGACGCTTGTCGTCATCGGATTTGTCCCTGGGAAAATTGCGCCAAAGGGGGCGAGAGGCGTCACGACCAGTGAAGCCTCTCTCTCAAGCGGAGGATTACTTCACGTTGGCGCCGACCACCTTGTCCCAGCCCTCGACGATCGCCGTCTTGTTGGCGGAAAGCTCGTCGACCGTCGGGAAGATCGCCTTTTCATAGGCTTCGGCAGGCGGCAGCTTGTCGAGCAGCTCCTGCGGGAACTTGCCGGCCTTCAACATGGCATTGAAGCGCGCCGGATGGCAGTAGCCCTTGAGCCAGCCGGTCTGGCCTTCGTCGGAATAGAGATACTCCATCCAGAGCTTGGCGGCGTTCGGATGCGGCGCGTAAGCCGAGATTGCCTGAACATAGACCCCGGCGACGACACCGCTTGCCGGTACGACGACGTCCATCGGCGGGTTGCCTTTCAACGCGTCACGCCAGGCGAGCAGATTGTAGTCCCAGGCGGCGACGATCGGCGTCTGCCCCTGCGCGATCGTGCCGGCCTTGCCGAGCACAGGCACGAAATTGCCGGATTTGTTCAGTTCCGCAAAGAGCTCCAGGCCCTTGCCGCCCGATTCCGCTCCGGGCTTGGCGCCTCGCGAGATGCATGCCGACATCAGCGCCAGGATCGCCTGTGCGGAAGACCGTGGATCGCCGGTGAGTGCGACGGCCCCGGCGTACTCCGACTTCGACAGATCCGACCAGTCGGCCGGTACGGTCTCAAGCAGATCCTTGTTCACACCGAAGGCCATGACGCCGTAGTAGTCGCCGTACCAATAGCCTTGCTCGTCCTTGATGTTTTCAGGAATTTCGTCCCAGGTCGCCACCTTGTAGGGTTGAAGGAGGCCCTCCTTGGCGGCAGCCGGCGCAAAAGCCAGGCCAAGATCGACGACGTCAGGCGCCTGCGAACCCGTGTTGCCCTTGTTTGCCCGGATGGCTTCCAACTCGTCGGCGGTACCGGCGTCAGGGTTCAGCTCGTTGACCTCGATGCCCGGATACTTCGCCTTGAAGCCGGCGATGACCTCGCCGTAGTTGCACCAGTCGTGCGGAAGCGCAATGACGGTCAACATGCCTTCCTTCGTTGCGGCAGCGACCAGCTCTTGCGATGCCTCAGCGTGGGCAAGACCCGGCAGGGCCGTCGCCAGGGCGAGTGTGAAGACGAAGGCGCGGCTGGTTGCGCGCGATAGAAGCTTGTTCATGAATTCCTCCTGTTGACCGTCGACGACGGATCGTGGGCGATGGCTGCTTTTTGTACTTGCATCCGGTCGTCGGCACCGCCGCCTGTCCCGGTTCCCCCGCACCTTGTCCGCGTCCTGCGAAGGGCTGCATCGGTGCGTTTTCGTGTAGGGACAGGATGTAACAATTGGACGACGAAGAAACGTCCATTATGGTGCATTCTACTGTACCAATTTTTGGAGGCGCACCGGTGGTCAAACAGCTTGAAGGGCCAATCCTGCCTTTCCTTCGCCTCGATGCGACAGTCGCCCTGCCGAAATTCCGCCAGGTGCAGGACCAATTGCGCATGGCGATCCTGAAAGGGCACCTGCGCGCCGGAACAAGGCTCCCCGCAAGCCGCATCCTTGCCGAGGAACTGGGGCTGTCGCGCCAGACGCTGGTGCGGGTGCTCGATAACTTGAAGGCGGAGGGCTATCTGGAGGCAAGACAGGGGGCCGGCACTTTCGTCTCGGCCGCCTTGCCGCGCCAACCGGCAAAGCCGCTGTCGATGCCCACCCGCCACGATGTCGCCGACCGCGCCCCGCCGCGGCTATCGCGAATTGGCGACCTGTCATGCCGGATGTCGGCCGATATCGGCCAAATGGAAGACAGGCCTTTCCTCCCCAACCGTCCGGCGCTCGACCGGTTTCCCTTCGCTGTCTGGAGGAAATGCTGGAACGCCGTGACGCGCGGCGGCAAGGCCGTGGCCATGGGCTATGGCGACGTCGCGGGCGAACTGGTGCTTCGCCAGAGGATCGCCGAATATCTGGCCCTGCACCGGCGAGATCCGTGCGATCCCGATCAGATCGTCATCACGCCCGGAGGCCATGCCGCCTTCACGCTTTCGGCTTTGGCGCTTGCCGATCCTGGCGACGGGATATGGTTCGAGGATCCGGGACCCGTGACCACCAGCAACCTGTTTCGCACGCTCGGGCTGCGGCTGTGTCCGGCCAATACCGATGCCGACGGCATGGATGTCGACGGCGCGATGGCTCGCTATCCCGACGCGCGGCTCGCCTTCGTCATGCCGTCGCGTCACCACCCGCTCGGCATCACCCTATCGCTGCCGCGCCGGCTCGCCCTGCTCGAATGGGCGAGGGCGAGCGACGCCTGGATCATCGAGGACGACTACGACAGCGAATTCCGCTACGACGGCGCGCCTTTGCCTTCGATGCGCTCCATCGACAGCGACGACCGGGTGATCTACGCGGGCAGTTTCAGCAAGGCGCTCTATCCGGGCATCCGCGTCGGCTTTCTCGTCCTGCCACCTCAACTCGTCGGGACATTTCGCACGCTCTCGGGGCTGATCCACCGCAGCGTTCCGGTGGAAACCCAGCTCGCGCTCGCCGAGTTCATCGGCGGCGGTCACTTTGCCAGCCATCTGCGCCGGATGCGCGGCCTTTACGCCGAGCGCCGCGAGGCTTTCATGTTAGCCGGGCGGGATGCGCTTGCCGGACTTGCCCGCATCGACTGCTCAGAAAGCGGACTTAACGCACTCGCCTGGCTGGACGGCGGCCGGGAAGACCAGGCCTCGCACCGTGCCGTGCTCGATGCAGGACTGCAATGCTATCCCCTGTCCGACTACACGATCGCCACGCCTCAGCCGGATGCGCTCATTCTGGGCTATGCCGGCGTTCCGGCGGATCGAATGAGGCCTCTTCTTTTCCGGCTGGCCGATGCGATCGCCCGATCGCAAGGCCGCATTGGGCGATCAGGCGGTTGAGGAGCCTTTCGACCGCCATGGCCCAATCCTCCGGGTCCTCGTCATCGCCGCGAAGCCGCCGGGCGGCCACGTAACCGATACCGCGCAACATGACGCACCACCCTCTCCAGGCTCATCATTGCCGGACGGCGCGAAGCGGCTTTCCACTGCGCTGCGTTGCGCCGACGCCGGGAGCGACGCCGACTGCGGCGTTGGAAGCCGCGAGCAGTGGCTTGCCGCGCACCATGTCGGAGGCACGTTCCGCCAGCATGATCGTGGGGGCATTGAGGTTGGCGTTCGGCTCCGACGGAAAGACGGAACTGTCGATCACCCTCAGCCCGTTGATGCCGTGGACCTTGAGCTCGCTGTCGACGACCGCCATTCCGTCCTCACCCATGCGGCAGGAGCCGCAAGGGTGGTAAGTGCTCTCCATTGTCTCGCGCACCCAGGCGTCGATCTCGTCGTTGCTTCGAACATCCTTGCCCGGCGCCATTTCCTCGCCGCGAAAGCGGTCGAAGGCCGGCTGGGCGATGATTTCGCGCGTCAGCCGCAGGCAGCGGCGGAAGCCCTCGCGGTCCTCCTCGCGGTCGAGATAATTGAAAAGGATATCGGGCTGTTCATGGGCCTCCGGAGAGCGAAGCCGGACATAGCCGCGGCTCTTCGGCTTGTTCGGTCCGGTCAGCACCATGAAACCGTGGCCGTCGAGCGGCTTCTTGCCGTCGTAGCGCATGGCGGCCGGCAGGAAGTGGAACTGGATATCCGGCCATTGGAGCGAAGCGTCGGAGCGAATGAAGCCGCCGCTTTCAAAGTGATTGGAGACCGAAAGCCCCTTCTTGAACAAGAGCCATTCGGCCCCTATCAAAGCCTTGCTGAAGAGCCCCATCTTGCCGTTGAGCGTGATCGGCTCTTTGCAGGCATACTGGATGTAGACCTCGGAATGATCCTGCAGGTTCTCGCCAACCCCTGGCAGATCGTGCAGCACGGGAACACCGGCATTCTGCAGCACGGCGGCTGGCCCGATACCGGAGCGCTGCAACAGGTGCGGTGATCCGATCGGTCCGGAGGAAATCAGCACCTCGCGGTTGGCGCGTGCGACATGACGCTCGCCGCCGAGTTCGTATTCGACGCCGACGGCGCGCTTGCCTTCGACAAGCACGCGCCGCGTCATCGCATGGGTGATGACCGTGAGGTTCGGCCTCCCCATCGCCGGCTTCAGATAGGCGTTGGCCGTCGACCAGCGCACGCCGTCCTTGACGGTCATGTGCATCGGCCCGAAGCCCTCCTGCATGTGCCCGTTCGGGTCGTCTGTGGTGATGTAGCCCGCCTCGCGGCCGGCTTCGACAAAAGCACCGTAGAGCGGGTTTTTCATCCCGTTGCCGGCATTGGTCGCAAGCGGACCTGAGGCGCCGCGATAGCTGTCGCCTCCGTCCTGCCAGCTTTCGGCGCGCTGGAAATAGGGTAGGCAATTGGCGTAGCGCCAGCCGCGCGCGCCTAGTTCCTCCCACTCGTCGAAATCGCTGGCGTGGCCGCGCATGTAGACGAGCCCGTTGATCGAGGACGAGCCGCCGATGACCTTGCCGCGCGGGCAATGCACGCGCCGGCCGTCGAGACCGGGCTCCGGCAGGGTCATGTATTTCCAATTGTACTTCGTTCCGTTCATCGGGATCGAAAGCGCCGTCGGCATCTGGATGAAGATCGACTTGTCGCTGCCGCCGAATTCAAGAACCAGCACCCTGATGGACGGGTCCTCGGACAGGCGGTTGGCGAGCACGCAGCCGGCTGATCCTGCGCCGATGATGATGTAGTCGTAGGTATCGCTCATGGCGGTCTTCTCCAGGCGTTACGGGTATTGGCCCCAGCCACGGCCACGGGCAAAAAGCCGCGTGAGCACGTAGTGGACGGCGCCTGCAGCAAGGCAGGACGGCACGGAGGCGGTCAGGTATTTGAAAGCCGGCAGGCTTGCGAGCGTCTGCGGGTTGAAGACGGCGACATAGACGATGAAGCCGACCGCGAGGGCAAAGAGCCCGATGGGGTTGAAGCCCGCCCAGAACCGATAGGGTCCGTTTTCCTGCGGCCCGTGCAGGCTGCGCATGTCGAGCTTCTGGCCACGCAGGAAGAAGTAGTCGGCGATGCCGATGCCGGCGAGCGCGGAATTCAGCGCCGAAGTCCAGACGAGAAAGATGAAGAAACCGTCATACATCTGCGGGTAGAAGACCACGAGCCCGAACGGGATGAGGCAGAAGAGGAACAGGATCGCGCCCCAGGAAATGGCGCGAACCGATGCGGTTCCGACCTGCCTGAGGCCGACGATCGAGGTGTAGAGGATGTTTGCCATCGAGGTCATGTTGGCGAAGGCGACGAAAAGCAGCGCGACGATGCCGATCATCGGACCGGCGATCTTCGTCATCCAGATCGTCGGATCGCTTTCGCCGAGCGCGACGGCGGCCAGCAAGCCGACGATCTCGCCGAGGGCCGCCGCCCCGAAGATGCCGAGGATATTCGGCCAGAAGGCGGTGCGCTCGTTCTTGGTCAGCCGCGCGAGGTTGCCGATATAGGGCCACCAGGAGAAGCCGGCGGCGAGATTGACCTCGACCGCGACGATGAAGTTCAGCGTCTTGTCCTCAAACGGCGGGGCAAGGGCCGGCAGCGCGAGGAGTTCGCCGATCGAGTGATGGCTGAGGATGAGGTAAAGCATCGCCACCATCAAGAGCACCAGCGCCGGCGACACGACCATGTTGAAGAACTTGATCGAGGTCGGCCCCTTGGCGACGATGAACCAGGTGAGCAGGATCGCGCCGATGGCCGCGATGATCATCTTGGCACCAGTCGGATTGGCCGCCTCGCCGGCGCTCAACGCCATCAGCCCGTCGATCGAGCGGCCGAACATCATCGCAAGGACTGCAAGCCAGCCCATGGTCAGGATGACCACGGCGAGCACATACACGACCCGGCTGCCGTTGTAGCCGAACTGGCTGCGCAGCGCGACGAACTGCTCGACCCCGTAGCGGCCGGACATGGTGGTGGTGGCAAGGGCCGTCAGCACCACGCCGACGATATTGCCGATGACGATCGCGGCGATGCCCTCCTTCGGCCCGACGAAGAGGCCGACGGAGCCACCGATCAGAAAGGCCCAGGTGGCGATCGCCAGCGCCGAATTGGCATAGGTGAATTCCCAGAAACCCCACAGCCTTTCTGAAGGCAGCAATGGCGCGTCACCGCGCTCGGCGGCCGCGCGATTGCGGGCGGCCTCTTCCTGCTCGGTCTTCAACGTGGAGAGATGTTCGTGTGCGACATGATCGGTCATCTCAAGCCCCCCAGAGCCAGAAGCCGACGACGAGCACCAGCGTCAGTACGGTCATGCCGCAATAGTCGAGCGTGCTCATCGTGCCCTCGAAACGGTCTCCCGCCTCGACGTCCTCATAGATGCGCGCGCGCCGCGCCAGTTCCTGTTGCCAGGCGATATCGTTGTTTTCCATCGTCGTTCCCCTTTTCGCGTCGCGCCTTCTGGCGTCTTTCCGCGAAGTCCATTGCGGCTCCATCAGCCGCCGATCTTCGGAAGCGGGCAAACCCGCTGCCGGCTACCGAACCGTGACGGGCTCGGAATAGAAGGGCAGCCGGTCTATCCTCGGCGACCAGCTGCCGTTTTCGACAACGCGCCGCACATGGGCGGCGATCTCCTCCATCGGCGCGAACCAGACGTCACCACGCGAAAGAACCTGTTCGAGAAAGCGGTGCACCACCTCCCAGCGCGCCAACCGGCCGGTGGCGAAGGGGTGAACGACCGGCACCCAGAGCCCGCCATGGCGATAGGCCGCCTCGAATTCCTGCGCGAAAGCGGCGAAGCCCTGTTCCGGCGCGCGGATCGGCATCATGTAATCGAGGTCCATCGACTGGACATATTGCGGCCAGTCGTCGAGGCCCCAGTGCGAGGGCAGTTCGACGAGGCGCCCGGCATCGCATTCGAGCAGATAGGGAATGTCGTCGCCCATCAGCGAAGCGTCGTAGTCGAACCCGCGCGACACGAGCAGATCCGCGGATCGATGGGAAAAATTGTAGAGCGGCGCCCGCCAGCCGCGCGGCCGCTTTCCACTTGCCCGCATGATCACCTCGATGCCGCGGTCGAGCCAATGCGCCTCGTCCTCGTCCGAGAGTTCGCGCGGGTGCTCATGCAGGAAGCCGTGATGGGCCAGCTCGTGACCACCTTCAAGGATTGCTTCGATCGCCTGCGGGTATTGCTCGATGCACCAGGCGGGCACGAAGAAGGTCTGCTTGATGCCGAGTTGCCGGTAGCTCTCGACAATGCGGGGGATCGCCACTTTTGGCCCGTATTGCAGCATCGAGATTGCCGAGACCCGGCTGTGACCGTCTTGAGGATGGGCGATATGGACGAGGCTGTCGGCATCCATGTCGAAGGTGATGGAGGCGGCACATTTCGCACCGTTTGGCCAGGGAATGAGGTTTGCGATCATGGCATGATGCTCCCGCCGTTGCTGCCGATCCCCTGGCCGGTGAAGTAGCGCCCGCCGGAGCCGGCGAGAAACCGTGCGAGTTCGCCGATCTCCTCGGGCTTGCCGAAGCGCGCAAGCGGGATCGCCAGTTCCCTGGCACGCCATTCCGCGCTCATGTTCGCCGCCCCAAGCATCTCGGTATCGATCGGACCGGGGCAGATCGCATTGACCAGCACGCGCGGCGCAAATTCCTTTGCCCAGGAGCGGACAAGCCCGAGCACGCCATGCTTGGAGGCGACATAGGGCGAGAAGGTCTCACGGCCGTAATGGGCCATGTCGGAGGCGATCATGATCAGCCGCGCCGGCTGCTCGGCCGTTCCCTCCATCAAACCCAGCGCCATCTTGCCGACAAGGAAGCTGCCGCGCAGATTGATGGCAATCACCCGGTCGA
Source organism: Ensifer adhaerens (assembly GCF_002007205.1). Taxonomy (GTDB): domain Bacteria; phylum Pseudomonadota; class Alphaproteobacteria; order Rhizobiales; family Rhizobiaceae; genus Ensifer; species Ensifer adhaerens_D. The sequence goes on along the minus strand of NZ_LAZS01000012.1, from coordinate 372,960 downwards.
AATCGGCGACGGGGGTTTCCAGCAGCGGCGCTTCATGGATGACACCAGCGCAGTGGACCACGACGTCGAGCCCGCCGAACCGCTGCCGCACCGCCTCGCCGACCGCGGCAACGGCACCTTCGTCCGAGACATCGCAGGCAAGCGTCAGGGTTTCGGCGGCCCCTGCCCGTGTCGCGGCATCGGCGGTCTCGTCCGGTCGGCGGATATCGGCAAGCGCAACCCGAGCCCCCGTCGCTGCAAACGCCAGTGCGCAGGCCGCGCCGATGCCGCGATAGGCGCCGGTGACAAGAACGCGCGCGCTCATGCCATCACCTCGCCGCGGTCGAGCATCAGCGCCTGTCCCGTCATGTCCTTGGCACCATCGGAGGCGAGGAAGAGATAGGGTGCAGCGAGGTCTTCCGGTTCCAAGAGGCCCGGCAGAACCTGGGCTCCCACGATCTCGTCCAGCAGGTCCTGTTCGCGGCGGCCGGTGCGCAGCGACATGTTCTTGAGTGACAGCATTGCCGCCTCGGTGCGCACCCAACCGGGGCAGACGGCGTTGACACGGATGCCCTTCGCCCCGAGTTCCTTGGCCATCACGCGGGTAAAACCGAGATTGGCGTGCTTGGAGGCGATATAGGCGGAGAACTCGGGCACGGCGACCCGGCTCCAGATTGATGCGGTGACGACGATGCGGGCGCCCGCGCGCATATGCGGCAACGCATGGCGGGTCACATAGAAGGTGCCGTTGGTGTTGATGTCGGTGATGCGTCGGAACGTGTCTTCGACGCTGTCGTCTTCGTCGGTCACCGGCGTAATGCGCTCGAGCCCGGCATTGTTGACGAGCACATCGATGCGACCAAGCGGCGCGAGTGTCGCCTTAACGGCAGCACTGTCGGTGATATCGCATTCGAGCGCCGCGATCCTGCGGCCGAAGCGTTCAGACATCTCGCGGGCGGCCTCGTGAATTCCACGGCCGGAGGAAAGAATGGTGACCTCTGCCCCGGCGGCGGCGAAACCCTCCGCGACCGCGCGGCCGATGCCGCGGCTGGCGCCCGTCACCAGCACGTGTTCGCCGGAAAAATCGTAAGCGATACTACCCATGGTCTCAGCCTCTCTTGGCGTGCATGACGCGGCCGATGAGGTTCATCAGCACCTGGGCGGCGAGGATCGAGGTCGAGCCTGAGTGGTCGTAGTCCGGCGCAACCTCGACCAGGTCGATGCCGACGATGGTGCCGCGCCTGGCGAGTATCGAGAGGATCTCCAGCACCTCGTAATAGATGAAGCCGCCATGGGACGGCGTGCCGGTACCCGGCGCAATCGAGGGATCGAAGCCGTCGATGTCGATCGTGACGTAGTAGCGGGCTCCGGCCGGCACGCGGGCGGCGACCGCCTCCGTGCCGAGCGCGCGGATCTGGCGCACGGACAGGATATCCGAGCCCATTGACCGCGCATCCTCGTAGCCTTCCTTGGCAGTCGAGGAAACGTTGCGGATGCCGAATTGCGAGAGCCCGGAGACATAGGGCTTCTCGGCGGCCCGGCGCATGGGATTGCCGTGGCCGTAGCGAACCCCGTGCCGCTCGTCGACGAAGTCGAGATGCGCGTCGATCTGGACGATATGGATCGGGCCATTCCTGGCGCAGTCCTCGTCGAACGCGTTGATGCAGGGAATGTTGACGGAGTGATCGCCACCGAGAACCACCGGCAGTGCACCGGCGGCCAGGATCTTGCGCACGCCGAATTCGATGTTGGCGTGGCTCTTCATCGTGTCGGTGTGGATGATGTCGGCATCGCCGATATCGACGATCGAAACCTTGTCGCTCGGCAGGTAGGTGACGTCGTCCTCGTGATCGTAGGCGCCCCCATGACCGAAGGAAAACAGCGTCGATGCCTCGCGGATCGCCCGCGGCCCGAAGCGGGTGCCGGCGCGCCATTGCGTGCCGCAGTCAAACGGCGCGCCGAGAATCGCCACATCCGCATCGATCGCATCCCAGTCCGGCTGGTAGGGATATTTGCCGAAGGTGCAGATGCCGACGAACGGCAGGTTCAGCCGCCCGGTTTCATAGGAATTACCCGCCATGTCTCTCCTCCTCAGGATGAAGGAAGTGTGTGGAAGGTCGATACGCTTAAAAATATCTATGATTGGATGTTTAGTTGTGACTTAATCAATGCATGATCAACAAGGTTCGCCATCGCATCCTCAATCTGTCGCTCGGCGATGCAGAGTTGAGATTGTTGCGTGTCTTTGCCTCCGTCGTGCAGCATGGGGGGTTTTCCGCCGCGCAATCATCACTCGGGATGACGCAGGCGACCATCTCCACCCATATGCGCCACCTTGAGGAGCGGCTGGGCTTACGCCTCTGCAGCCGCGGGCGAAGCGGTTTCCTTCTGACCGACGAGGGGCGCCTCGTTTATGAGGCGACGCTGGATCTTTTCGGCTCGCTGGAAAAGTTCCAGAGCCGTGTCGGCGAGGCGCAAGGGGAACTGACCGGCAGCCTGACTTTCGGCACTGTGGATGCGATGATCACCAATCGCGATCTCGATCTGCAGGGCGCGCTTGCCACGTTCCACCGGCAGGCGCCGCGTGTCCATCTTGAGATTGACGTCGCCGCGCCGCAGGTGTTGCACCAGGGTCTGTTGAACGGCGGCTACCAGATCGTTCTGATGCCGTCAGTCGGCGGCGCCACCCCGCATTTCCGCACACAGCCGGTGTTTTCCGAGGTGCAGAAACTCTATTGCGCCAAAGGTCATCCGCTGTTCGACATGCCCGACGAATCCCTCACCGACGAACTGCTAGGAGCGCAATCCTTTGCCGGCCGCACCTACATGCTCACCGAGACGATCTGCGGCGTGACCTTTAACTGGGCTGCGGCAACGCCGCACATGGAAGGCACCTTACTGCTTCTGCTCTCCGGCGCTTACATTGGCTTCCTGCCCGACCACTATGCAGACGAGTGGGTACGCAACGGCCGACTGCGGCTACTAGCGCCCGACCGCATGACCTTCGAGGACCTGTTCCACATCGCCCATCCGCGCAACAAGCCGTCGCGCGCCGCTGAGACGCTGGCGCGCGCCATCGTTGAATGTGTGCTTAATCCACGCTGATCCGAGTTGACGTCAACCTGTTGAACCAACCACGACCCATGGGGTCAGCGTCAAGTCAGTGCCTGTCTCCCGTACGGAGGAAATCGGTATTCAGCTAGAAGCTGCAAACCGACATGGCCACTGCTCATTTCATCTGAGATTCAATTGAACGAAAAGATTGTCGAACGGTTGCAACGGGTTTAATTTATCGTCGCTGATGACCGTACCGAGCTCCATTGGGAGTTGGATCGATATGCGCGTCATGGATGTAGTGACGGAAAAAATCGTAAGGCTTTCGCCCGGCTACGGTGTCCATCCCAACTCACGTAGCGCGCGGCAAACCGCGTCAGCGGCCTTGCTGTCGTTGACGACGGACGGGTGTTGGTTGGTCTCATAAGGGACCGCGACTGGATCCTGGAAGCGTGGTCGAACATTCACCAAATGCATTCTTCACGATCATACAAATTGAAGGGGCATGGAAATGGTAAAGTCAATGAATGCGGCCGTCGTACGACATCTTCCGCCGAGTGGCTGAGGGAAAGATCGACGGTCGTATCGTCATGCGATTTCACTAATTCACCCGTGCACGACCTACTCTTCGCCTAGACCTGCCGGCAGGAGGATTGCTCAACGGAGCGTTTCGCTCGTTGACGACGGACAAGGTCATGACGTCCGTCTCGTCGTGATCGAGAACGGCCCGACTGGCTTGCTGCGGACCCATAGCGCGCAGCTGTTCACCGCCGGGGGCTTTTCGAGATGAATGGCTCGGCGGCCGGTGATGACGCAGCCATGCCCGCGTGGAGCCCGTTATCGACATTCTGAGAAAGGATTCAGCCATGAGTGAAGGCTTCTTCTCCAACCAGCATGCCGGACTTTACAGACGAGATCTCCTGGTAATCGCAGGGACTGCAGCGCTTGCAAGCTATGGTCAAACGGCGAAAGCGGCGGTTGGCGAAGCAGCCCTAACAATAGAGGAAATCGGGCCAAGGGAAGACGTGTTTGCGTATCTGAGCAGGGTCAAGGGCGGCTTTGACCAGAAAACCTATCAGCAGGTTCTTGGAGCGGCAAACGACTTCAAGGAGGGGGATCAGGCCATCGGAGTGGGTGCGCACGACGACACGACGCGGCGCAATGCGAGGGCACTTCTGGCGAACACAAAGATCGCAGACCTGGATCGGCACCCGCTGTTTGAGGACGATCTGCAGCGATTGATCTGGCAGACGACCGACCAGGCGCAGCAAGAAAAGCTGAAAGATTGGACAATGGGTCAGCTGAAGGAATTTCTTCTCACCCGATCGGAAGAAGAGATCAAAGGCGTCATGTACGGCCTGACGAGCGATACCATCGGCTGTGTGCCAAAACTGATGAGCAACGACGAGCTGATCGCCGTCAGCCAGAAAATCTTCAACGTCATGCCTGGCACCAAGCTGGGAGCCAAAGGATACATGGGCGCACGCATCCAGCCGAATTCGCCAACGGATCACCCCGAGGACATCATGTGGCAGGTCTTCGATGCGTTTTCCTATGCAACCGGTGACATCGTCATCGGTACCAACCCGGTGGACAGCACGGTCAACAGCGTCGTCACGGTGGAGCGAGCGCTCAAGGACATCGTGGATACCTTCAAGCTGGTCGACGTCATTCCCTGGTGTGTGCTTGCCCATATCGATGTCCAGGGCGAGGTGAGCGAACGTTTCCCGGGAACGGTTGCGACCGTGTTCCAGAGCCTCGCCGGAACCGATGACTGCAACAAGATCTTCGACATCACCAACGAGAAGATCCTGAAGTATGCAAGCGCGAAAGCAGGGGAAAGGTATGGCCTCTACTTCGAGACCGGGCAGGGCTCGGAATTCACCAACGGCGTGGCCAATGGCGTCGACATGATGGTGCTCGAGTCTCGAAAATATGGGTTCAGTAGGGCGACCGGGATCGAGCTTGCAAAGGTGCAGCCCAAGGGAGCATGGCTCCATGTCAACGACGTTGCCGGCTTCATCGGACCGGAGGTCTTCAAGAGCCGCGAACAGCTCGTCCGATGCTGCCTCGAAGACATGGTCATGGGCAAGCTTCATGGGCTGACCATCGGCCTTGATATCTGCACAACTCTGCACATGACGGTCAGCCTGGACGATCTCGATTGGTGCCAGGACCAGATCATGCCGGCCAATCCTGCTTATCTGATCGCTTTGCCCACCAAGAATGACCCGATGTTGAGCTATCTGACGACCGCATTTCAGGACCACGTGCGCATCAGGGAGAAATTTGGCTTCAAGGTCAACGACGCAATGTGGGAGTTTTACAAGCGCATCGGCATCGTCGGCAACGACAACAGTTATACATCGAATTACGGAGATCCCCTCTGGGTGTACTACCAATACCGCCTCGCCAAAGGTGACAAGCGAGCCAAGGAAGCTGTTTACGCCGAAGGCAGGCAGATGATGAAGGCGGTCGAAGCGAGAGGCGTCGACCTGGCGACGGGCCACGGAGAGAAGATCTGGGATCTCAACCCTGCGCTCGCGACGAAAGTGCGGGGTCTGTATGACGACGCCAAGCAGTCTCTATGGGCCGAACTCACACCGGAGTTTGTCGCCACTGTGCCAGGCGTCGTCCCGGTCCGCACCCTCTCCAAGGACCGAAACGACTACATCGCCCACCCTACCACCGGCGAAACGCTGAGCCCCGATTCGGTCAAGGAAATCGAGCGGATAAGGGCATCCTGGAAAGGCGCCATGCCCAAGGGCCAGATCGTCATTTCAGACGGTCTGAACGCCAAGGCGATCATGGACGAAGGCCATCTTCATCCGTATCTGGAGGCAATGCGCAGTCTGCTCGGCGACGCCGGCGTCACTATGAGCGACAAGAATATTCTTGTGACGAGCGGCAGGGTGCGGGCCGGCTACAGGATCGGCGAGATGCTTTTTGGGGACGCCGATCCCAACAGTTTCCGGGGAATTCTCCACATCATCGGCGAACGGCCTGGAACAATGCATCACGCCTACTCGGTCTATATTACTGTTGCCAAGGGCAAGCGTTGGGCTGAGAAGGACATCGATCACGACATGACGAAACTGGTCAGCAACGTCGCCGATACCGCGCTTGCGCCCAAGGAGGCGGCGAAGGAAACCTTGACCATCATCCGGGAGATCATCGGCAAAGACGTAAACGGCAGCCGGCGATATGGGTAGGCCGGCTCCTCTCTGGTGACGACCAGCCTTTTCCATGAGCGTGCAGGTGCGAAAGCCCGCGCAGGAACAGGATGGGGTTCGCCGCAGACAGGGAGCTTGAGATGACACCCATCCTTCCGCCCGTCCATCCGGGCGAAATGCGCCGAGAGGAGTATCTACTCCCTCTGAAGATGAGCGCCGGCGCGCTGGCGAAAAAGCTCAGTGTTTCTCGCACCCGCATCGAACGCATGGCGGCGCAAAGCAGGAAGAACGCGGACCGGCGTTCTTCCTGACTTGTTCATCGGTGCGCGTGGGTTCAGCACAACATCGGCGATAACGTTCTGTCTGGATCGCCGTCGTTCCCGCGTAGCGGCAGAATGGTACCGAGCTAATCGGCCGTAAAACTGCGGCGGCATTCCGTGCGTCGCCGGGACTGGATCGCCGACGCCGGAATGTTCAGCTACGCCTTCGTCCTCAGGCCCTTCGGATCATAGGCCGCCTTCAACTGTGCAGTAACCGCGAAGCGCTTGCCCGCAAGTTCAACCTCGAAGCGGCCGGTCTCCACGAAGGCCTTGTCGACTCCAGGCGGATGTTCGATGAGCGCCAGCGCGACCGAGCACCCGAGTGTATGACCATAGGCGGCCGAGCGTACTTCTCCGACAGGTTTCCCATCGCGAAGGATCAACTCGCCGCCCCAGAGCATCGGGTCCGGATCGTCCACCGTGAACTGCACGATGCGGCGCGACGGCGTTCCCTTTGCCTTCGCCTCGTCAAGCGCGCGGCGGCCGATGAAGCCGCCAGGTTTGTCGAGAGCGACTGCGAAGGCGAGACCGGCCTCGTAGGGCGTAACATCAGGGGTCAGCTCACGGCTCCAGGCACGGTAGCCTTTCTCGAGCCTGAGGGCCTCGAGCGCATAATATCCGCAGTCCGTCAGTCCGAATTCCCGGCCGGCCTCGTGCAGCGCTTCGTAGACGCCGACTGCGAATTCGGTCGGTACGATCAGTTCCCAGCCGAGTTCCCCAACATAGGTCATGCGGTTGGCGAAGGTTGTGGCATAACCAACGTCGATCTCCCGGATCGTCCCGAAGGGAAACCCGTCATTCGATATGTCGGCCGAGGTGAGCCCGGAGAGAATGTCGCGCGACCGTGGCCCCATCAGAGCCAGGACCGAGTAGGCCGAGGTTACGTCGGTCAGCGTCACATGGGTGTCGGCTGCAATGTTCTTGCGGATCCAATCGGCGTCGTGCACGGCCTGCGCCGATCCGGTAATGAGCAGGAAACGGTCGGCAGCAAGACGCATGACTGTCAGATCGGTCTCATAGCCGCCCCGTTCGTTCAGCAGGCCGGTATAGACGGAACGACCGACCGCCACGTCGATCTGCGCAGCGCAGATGCGATTGAGCGCCGCTGCGGCATCCCGTCCCTGGACGAGCAGCTTGGCAAACGAGGTCTGGTCGAAGATGCCGGCAGCCTCGCGCGTCGCCTTCATCTCGCGCTTGACCGCGTCGTACCAGTTCTGCCGGCCGAAGGCGTACTCCGTCACCGGGCTCTGGCCTTCCGCGGCAAACCAGTTGGCGCGCTCCCATCCCATTTTGGAGCCGAAGCACGCACCCTTTGCGGCAAGGCGATCGTAGAGGGGCGAACGGCGGAAAGGCCGTGCCGTGTCGAGCTCCCGGTTTGGCCAGGGCATGGCATAGTGCAGCCCGAGCGTTTCCTTGACGCGGTCGTGCAGCCAGCGCGGATTGTTGTTGAAGCCGGCAAAGCGACGGATATCGACGGGCCAGAGATCCATGGTCGGCGCGCGGTTGACGATCCACTCGGCCAGTGCCCGCCCTGCCCCGCCGGCGCTCGCGATGCCCATGGAATTGAAGCCGGCGCCGACAAAGAAGTTCTTCAGTTCAGGCGCCTCGCCGAGAATGAAATTGTTGTCGGGGGTAAAACTTTCCGGGCCGTTGTAGAACTTCTTCACTTCTGACGTCGCAAGCTGCGGCACGCGCTGCAGCGCATTGTGCATCAGGATCTCGAACTGGTCCCAATCATCAGGCAACAGGGCGAATTCGAAATCATCGGGAATGCCGGCCATGCCCCAGGGCTTCGCCTCCGGCTCGAAGCCGCCCATGACCAGACCGCCGACTTCCTCCTTGAAATAGATGTAGCCGTCGGGATCGCGCATGACCGGCAGGTCGGGATGCACGCCTTCGATCCGGCCGGTGACGATATACATATGCTCGGCCGAGTGCAGCGGCACGGTGACGCCGCACATCTGGCCGACCTTGCGTGCCCATTGCCCGGCGCAGTTGACGACGATCTCGGCGGCAATCACCCCGCGGTCGGTTTCCACCCCGGTGACGGCGCCGTTCTTCGTCGAAATGCCGGTGACCCGGACGCGTTCGATGACACGGGCGCCGCGGTTGCGCGCACCCTTTGCGAGCGATTGCGTCAGGTCCGTCGGATTGGCCTTGCCGTCGCCCGGCAGCCAGACGGCGCCGACAAGGTCGTCGATGGCCATCACCGGCCAGAGATCCTGGGCTTGCTTCGGCGAGATCACCTCGATCTCGACACCTTGAGCGCGGGCCGAGGCCGCCGTGCGTTTCAGCACGGTCATGCGGTCCTCGGTGCGCGCAACCGAAAGCGAACCGCAATTCTTCCAGCCGGTGGCAAGACCGGTCTCAGACTCCAACTCGCTGTAGAGCTTGGTCGAGTACTTGATGAGACCCGTCATGTTGGCGTGGCTGCGCAACTGGCCGACGAGACCGGCGGCGTGCCAGGTGGTGCCGCCGCTGAGCTGCCCCTGCTCCAGGAGAACGACATCGGTCCAGCCGAGCTTGGTCAGATGATAGGCGACCGAACAACCGATGATGCCGCCACCGACGATGACGACCTGTGCCTGCGTTGGAAATTCCTGCGCCATGAAACGACCTCCCGAAACCATGGAAGGCCACACGGTACCAAAACATCGACAAAGAACAAGACAAAAAGTTACAAAATATTACATTTCATGCTCGGCGACGATCAGAACCGGCCCTTTGCGCTCCAGCGCCTCGCGGATTGCCTCGGGCGGATGCCGATCGACGATCACCCCGGCGGCCACTTCGAAGCGCGGGATGCGCAGCGGCGTCAGCCGCCCGAACTTGGAGCTGTCGAGCACGAAATAGGCTTTGGCCGCCGTCGTCACCATGCGCGAGCGCTGTTCGGCGCCGCTGCGGGTAAAATCGGTCACCTCGCCATCCGGCGACAGGCCGCCGCCGCCGAGGAACGCGACATCGACACGGAAGTGATTGATGGCTTCAAGCGCATCGATGCCGACAGCCGCCTCCTCGTCCGGATCGATCTCGCCGCCGAGCATGTGCACCCGCACCAGCGGCTGCCGGCACATTAACAGAGCGATCGACAGCGAAGTTGTACAAATCGTTAGGTTTCTCCGCCCTGATAACGCGTGGGCGACAGCCAGCGTCGTGGTACCGGAATCCAGGAAAATCACCATCCCGTCGCGCACCAGGCCGGCCGCCGCCCGCCCGATCGCCGCCTTCGGCGCGGCATTTTCCTCGCGCCGCTCGACAAAGGCCGCCTCGGTCGGCTCGAACAGGGTGGCGCCGCCATGGACAAGATCAAGCTGGCCGCGATCGGCAAGCAGCTTCAGGTCGCGCCTTATCGTCTGGCGCGACACGTCGAAGAAGTCCGCAAGCTCGGTGATGCCCACGGTGCCGTCGGCCGCGAGACGCCTGAGGATTTCGCCATGTCGGCGCGGGGCGAGCGCTCTTGTGCTTTGAGAGTCAGACATGGAACCAACTGTGTTCATTTTTGTCCATTTGACAAGCCGCGCCACAGGTTCGCCACTCGCCCGGTTGGTAATAACCGGCATTTCACGCGAGAATACAGAGAATTTTCCTCCGCAGCCGCTGAAATCGGCTTGGCAACGGTTCATTATGTTGCATAATGTAACTATTCCATCAATCTCGCAACACGTCACGACCTTTCATGATCAGGAAGAGATAATGCAGCAGGCAACCGCGCGGGTCCGCCACTTCACCTTCTATCTGCTCGATGGTTTTGCGCTGCATGGCTTTTCCGCAGCGACCGAAGCGCTGCGCCTTGCCAATGACGTGGCCGGGCGCCGGGTCTATCACTGGCACGTTGTAACGGCGAATGCCTCATCCGCCGTCTCATCCTGCGGCACACGCCTTGCTGCGGCCGGATCTCTTTCGGATGAGCGCGGCCGGTACCACCGGGGCGAACAGCCAGGGTTCGTCGTCGTCTGCGGCAGCCGCACGAAACCGCCCGCCGACCGGGCTCTGGAGGCCTGGCTTCGGTTATGCGCCCGCAATCAGCTGCGCCTCGCAGGGCTTGCTGGCGGCGTCTACTGTCTGGCGCGCGCAGGCCTGCTCGACGAGCGTCGCTGCGCGGTCCACTGGGAGCATTTTCCGGATTTCTCCGAAAGGTTCTTCATTGCCGGGGCGCGCCAGACCGCCTTCGAGATCGACGGCAACCTTTACACCTGTGCCGGCGGCAATGCGCCCTTCGACATGTTCCTGCGCATCATCGAAGCGGACCTCGGCCCTGATGTTGTCAACCGCATCTGCGAGGCGGCGCTCTGCGAGCGGCTTCGCGAGACAGGCGAGCGCCAGCGCCTGCCGCTGCAGGCACGCCTTGGCATCGACAACCCTTTGCTGATCCGGATCATCAAGCAGATGGAGGCCAATCTCACCGAGCCGGTGAAGCTTGCCGACATGTCGCCTTCGACCGGCCTGTCGCGGCGCCAGATCGAGCGCCTGTTTCGCAAGGAAATGGGCCGCACGCCGGCACGCTATTATCTCGACCTCAGGCTGGAGCGCGCCCATCTGCTGCTCATCACCTCATCCCTTCAGGTCATCGAGATCGCGGTCGCCTGCGGCTTTTCCACCGCGTCGCATTTTTCCCGCACCTACCGCGAGCGCTATGGGCTTACGCCGCAACGCACGCGTCTTGCCGAGATGGAACGCCAGCGCGCCGGAAACGATCGCAGGGCGACGATGGAAGAGCCTCGGGTAGCTTAGGATTGCCGTCGAGCAAGCGGCGCCTCCCTTCGGCGGCGAAGGGAGGCGAAACAATTTGCCCATCTGGAAACGGGTTAGCGCCAGGCCTGGGTCCGGGCGAGCAGGCCGCGCGCGATCAGCGCATGGACGAGCTTCGCCGCGACATTGGTGTAGAAGATCATCATGCCCATGGCCGCAGCCGGCGCAATGTCACCCGCATCGTCCATGTTGAGCACCGCGACCGAGGCAAGCTTCGTATCCGTCGAGTAGAGGAAGACCACCGCCGAGACCGTCGTCATCGCGTTGACGAAGAGATAGATCGCGATGTTGAGGATCGCCGGAAGGCAGACCGGCACCGTGACCCGGAAGAACAGCCGGTGGAACGGCTGCTTGAGCGAGGCGGCCACCGATTCGAATTCCGGGTCCATCTGCTTCAGTGCCGTCAGCGCCGTCAGATGCGCGACGGTATAGAAGTGCGTCACCGTCGAGACGACGAGGATCGTCATCGTGCCGTAGATCGGGTGTAGCGGATTGGCCGGGTTGTTGAAGAAGAAGATATAGGCAAGTCCGAGCACCATGCCGGGCACGGCCATCGGCATCATCGCCAGGAAGTGGAAGACGCCGCGACCGAGGCGAAAGCCGTCGGCCTTCTCGACCATGTAAGCGCCGGCGAAGACGACTATCGAACCGAAGAGCGCTGTCAGAAGCGCGAGCCGGATCGAATTGCCGTAAGCCGCCCAGCCGCCGCCGTCCATCAGGTCAAAGGCGAAGTTCTTGGCCGTCAGCGTCAGGTCGTAGGGCCAGAACTTCACCACCGCCGCGATCTGGCACATCGCGATCATGCCGAGGATGAAGAGACTGACGAGGCAGGCGAAGGCGAAGCACAACCCGTCCATACGGGCATTGGGCTTCGGCTGATAGGGCACGGCGCGCGCTGAGAGCAACGCCACCTGCCGCTTCTGCATGTGCCGGTCGACGTAAAAGGCAAGCACCGCCGGCACCAGCAGAATGACGGAAACGACCGCGCCCATCTCGAAGTTCTGCTGGCCGATCACCTGCTTGTAGATATCGACGGCCAGCATGCCGTATTGCCCGCCGATCACCTTGGGCAGGCCGAAGTCGGTGATGACGAGCGTGAAGACGACGAAGGCAGCCGAGACGATGCCAAAGCGCGCGCCGGGCACCGTAACGGTCGTGAAAGTCCGCCACTTACTGGCCTTGAGCGAGGCGGCCGCCTCGTAATGCCTCGCGTCGGCAACGGAGAGCGCCGTCAGGATGATCAGAAAGGCATGCGGCAGCGTGAAGAAGATCGAGCCGATGACGATGCCGATCGGACCGTAGATCGAATAGCCAAGCAGCCAATCCCTGAAGATGCCCTGGTTGCCGAAGAGATAGACGAGCGCAATGCCCGGCAGCAGCGACGGCACAAGGATCGGGATCGCCAGAATGCCGCGGAACAGAGCCTTGAGCGGCATGCAGCTGCGCGTCAGACCATAGGCGAGCGCAAAGGCGATCGAGATGGTGAACGCCGTGCTGATCACCGCCATCAGCACGGAATTGTAGATCGACTGCGCCAGGGCCGGTGTCGCAAAATAAGTCGTGAAGTTCTCAACGCCCAAAGTGCGCGCGGGCCGCAGCACGACGCGCCGGAAGGTGCCGGAATCGTATTCACGCCACTCCGTCCCCTTTTCCAGGGCGGAGCCGACCAGGAAGGCCGCGTCGTCCGTCGTTCCACGAATGCGGTAGTGGACGGGACTGCGGAATTTGAAGTCCGGAAAGAACTTGGTCACCGCGAGGCGTCCGTCGGAACTGCTCGGAAGCTCGGCTTCCGTCAGCGCCTCGAGCTGCCGGTTGAGATCCGCGGCATTGACGATCGCCCCCCAGTTCGCCCCCGCTTCGTCGCTCACCTGGAACTCGAAGGCCGAAAGCTCGAACCTATAGGTCGAAAGCGACTTCGACAGCATGACGAAGAGCGGCGCGCCGAGGGCGACGACCAGATAGAGCCCGATGACCGCCATGAAGCCGAGCTTGATGCGGTCGTCCCGCGAGGCTTCCTGGCGCAGACGCTTGCCGATCGGGGGAAGATGCGGCGCTTCGAGGACCATGTTCATCGTCACGCACCCCTTGGATAGAGCAGAAGACGATCCCGTGGGATTTCCACCTGGATGGCGCCGCCCGTTTCGATCCTGAGACGCCTGACGGCGTTGACCGAGAAATCGGCGACAAGCGTGCGCTCGCCAAGGCGTGGCGCCGTCAGGCGCGTGCGCCAGAACATGCCGAGGAATTCCATCTCCTGCACTTCGGCGTCGATCAGGTTCTGCGGCGTCGCCGGCCGATCGATGGCGTTGGCGGCATGGGCATCGGCGCCGTGCGGGATAATGTCGACCGGGCGGACAACAGCCGTTGCGGCATGCCCGGCGGAAAATTCCTCGGTCGAACAACAGAAGGCCGAATGGCCGATCTCGACCTCACCATCCCCAAGCACGCGCGCCGGAAATTGGTTGGTCTCGCCGATGAAGTCGGCGACGAACAGTGTTTCTGGATGGCGGTAGATTTCGGTGGGCGATCCGACCTGCTCGATGACGCCGTGGTTCATGACGACAATACGATCGGCCATGGCGAGCGCCTCCTCCTGGTCGTGCGTCACCATGATGGTGGTAACGCCGAGCTTTCTTTGCAGCGCCTTGATCTCATGGCGGAGATGCACACGGACTTTGGCGTCGAGCGCGGAAAGCGGCTCGTCGAGCAGCAGCAGCCCCGGGGAGATGGCGATGGCGCGTGCAAGCGCGATACGTTGCTGCTGGCCGCCGGAAAGCTGGGCAGGATACTTCTTGCCATGCGCCGACAGGCCGACCATTTCCAGCAGCTCGGCGACACGGGAGGCTACCCCCGCCTTCGACCGACCGGTGTTTTCCAAGCCAAAGGCGATGTTCTGCTCGATCGTCAGATTGGGAAAGAGCGCGTAGGACTGGAAGACGATGCCATAGTCGCGGCTGGAAGCGGGCAGCGTCGAGATGTTGCGACCGTCCTGCAGGATGGTGCCCTGCGTCTGCAGATCGAGGCCAGCGATTGCTCTCAGCAGCGTTGTCTTGCCGCATCCCGACGGGCCCAGAAAACAGACGAACTCGCCCCGCGCAATCGACAGCGAAATGTCGCGCAGCGCGACGAAATCGCCATAGGTTTTCCAGAGATCCGAGATCTGCAAATAGGGAGCCGGCTCCGCGGCCGGATCATCGGCGAAGTGCTGACGGCTGGTGGGCGTCGGTTCGATCGACAGGGCATGCCTCATCTGCAAGCTCCGCTGGCTTGAGGGATTTTCTTTCCGAGAAATGCGATCGGGCGCAGCGCGAAGGCGCTACGCCCGGCCGATCAGGCTCAGCTCTTCGGTTCAGACTTGGCGTCGTAACGCTTCTGCCATTCCTTGAGGATGTCAGAGCGGTTGTTTGCGGCCCACTCGAAGTCGTTGACGATCATCCTGGAGGCGATGTCGTCGGGCAGGTGCTCGACCTGCTTGGCGACGCCCGGATAGGCAACGACGGCATAGCCGGCATTGTACATTTCGTTCGCTTCCTTGGTGACCGACCAGTCGACGAGCGTCTTTGCGGCTTCGAGGTTTGCCGTGCCGGCGATGATCGCCGTGGCTTCAGCCTCCCAGCCCGAGCCTTCCGCGGGGAAGATGATGTCGATCGGTGCGCCGGCACTCTTGGCCTTGGCGCCCGGAAACTCGAAGGACACGCCGATGACGGCTTCGCCGGCGCCCGCCATCTTGCACGGCTTGGAGCCGGAATGCGTGTAGGCAGAGATGTTCTGGTGGAGCTTGTCCATGAAGTCCCAGGCCTTCTCGTCACCCCACATCTGCATCCAGCCGGAGACGTCGAGGAAACCGGTGCCCGAGGATGCCGGGTTCGGCATCACCACGTGGCCCTTGTATTCGGGGTTCGTCAGGTCTTTCCAGCTCGTCGGCGGCTTGAGGCCGAGCTTTTCGCCCTCGACCGTGTTGTAGCAAAGGGCGGCAACATAGGCGTCCATGCCGACCCAGCTTGGCGGCGTGTCCTGGTCGACGAATTTCGGGTCGAGCGCCTCGACGCCCTTCGGCTGGTAGGGCTCCAGCATGCCTTCGGTCTTGAGCAGAAGCAGCGAGGTGGCGGCGAGCCCCCAGACGACGTCGGCCTGCGGATTGTCCTTCTCGGCAAGGAGCTTGGCGGTCATGACGCCGGTGGAATCGCGCACCCAGTTGATCTTGATGTCCGGATGGGCCTTCTCGAAGGTCGCCTTGTAGCGGTCGAGGTCGACGGCTTCGACGGCGGTGTAGACGGTGAGCTGGGTTTCAGCGGTAGCGATCGCGGGAAACAACGCGGAAGCGGCGCCGGCAAGCATAAGGAGCATGCGACTGTTCATGTTCAAGTTCTCCTCTGAAGACCTGGTAAAACCGGGGAAGCGCGGCGGAAAATCTTGTCGTTTCCCTTTTGTGATCGGCTTCGGGAAACATTCTGCGCAGCGGTTTCCAGTAAGTAAAATTTATTATTCTTATCGTTCAGAAGATAAAAACTATGGATCAATTGCCGCAAAACCGGGCAAATCCGCAGTCTCATGGCTAAAGCATCGGCGCTTTTGGTCGAACAGGAATTGACCTGCCGCGTGTGAAGGCAAAGGGCTCACCGTCGAGCGGACGGATCCAGGAGATCTGGCATCCGCCAACAAAAAAAGGGAGCCGACACAGCGGCTCCTAGGGAGGTGAATCAGCGGGGGAAACGCTTCAAATCACCATGGCAAGGAGAAAGTCTTGACATTGGTAAAGCTCTTCATCGCCTCGATGACGCCTTCCTTGTAGCCGTTGCCGGAATCCTTGATGCCACCGAAGGGGCTCATCTCGATGCGGTAGCCCGGCACTTCCCAGATGTTGACGGTGCCGACCTTGAGCCCGGCGATGTATTTCTGCATCCGCCGGAAGTCGTTGGTGCAGACCCCGGACGAAAGCCCGAAGGCGGTCGAATTCGACAGCGCGATCAGCGCGTCATCGTCATCGGGGGCGCGCACGATCGGTATGATCGGCGCGAAGGTTTCTTCCATCACCAGTTCGCTCGAATGGGCAACCCGGTCGATCACGATCGGCGGCAACAGGGCGCCCTTACGGCCGGGATCGTAGAGGATTTCCGCCCCTTCTTCCGCCGCCTTGTGCACACGACCCTCGAAGATTTCCGCCGCACGGGCGTGAACGACGGTACCGAGTTCGGTAGCGCGATCCATGGGGTCGCCGAACTTCAGCTTCTTCGCCCGCTCCAGCACCAGCGGCACGAAACGGTCGGCGACGCTCTCCTGGCAAAGGATGCGCTTCACCGCCGTGCAGCGCTGGCCGGAATTCTTCGTCGCACCGGCAACGGCGAGATCTGCTGCCCTGGCGAGATCGGCGTCCGAGAGATCGTTGAGGATGATCAGCGGGTCATTGCCGCCCAGTTCCAGGATCTGTCTCTTGTAGTGAGCATGCGCGGCGATCAGCTTTCCGACCGGCACGCTGCCGGTAAAGGTAATGAGGTCGAAGTTCGGATTGGTGATCATCTCCATGCCGATATCGGCGGGCCAGCCGGTGACGACGGAGAGCATCTCCGGCGGAAGGCCGGCCTCATAGAGAATGTCGGCGAAGACAAGCGCCGTCATCGGCGTCAACTCGGTCGGCTTCAGGACGACGCAATTGTTCGTCGCAACCGCCGGCGCCACCTTGTGCGCCACCATGTTGAGCGGATGGTTGAACGGTGTGATCGCCGAAATGGCGTTGAGCGGTTCGCGCATGGTGAAGATCTTGCGCGCCTTGCCGTGTGGAGTGAGGTCGCAGGAGAAGATCTCGCCATCGTCATGGATGCACATCTGCCCCGACAGCGTCAGCACGTCGAAGGCGCGACCGACCTCGTAGAGAGAATCCTGCTTGGAGATCCCGAGCTCCAACGTGATCAGATCGGAGATCTCCTCCTTGCGGGCAACGAGCAGGTCCGCGGCCTTCAGCAGGATGCGCTGGCGCTCGTAACGCGTCAGCTTCGGCTGATAAGCCGCCGCGATCTCGAAGGCCTTGCGGGCATGCTCGGCGCTGCCCGCAGGCACCGTGCCGATGACCGCATCGTTGAAGGGATAGCGCACCTCGATGCGCCCCTCGGTATCGACCGCCTTGCCGGCGATCCGCATCGGCTCGTGGCGAATTGCAAATGCCGTTTCCACCTTGGTCATCGCGTCCTCCTCAATGCGCAACTTGCGCCGCTGCGACAAGCGCGTAGAAGAACGCGTCGAAATTGCGCAGTGTGCTGGCCGTCAGGAGTTCGGGAAGCTTGCGATTGGCGATGAACGGCACCGCCTGTTCCGTCAGGCCCCCATGCGAGCGCAGCGGCTCGTTGAGTGCTGCCAGATCGTGGCGATGCTCGCTGGTGCCGAGCGTCTTGTTTTCGGTCGAGATCAGCACGAGGTCGCCGATGCGGTCGTCCGGCAGTTCGAAGCGCACGCAGGCTTCCGGGCGGGAGAGCACGACGTCGATGCCTTCGATCGCCTGCAGCCGCTCGATGATCTCCTCCTTGTCGGCGCCCTCAGGCAGATAGGCGGTGGCAAAGGAACCGAGCGCGCCATGATGCACGACATAGGGGTCGGTGATCGGCAGGATGACGCGCGCGGCGTCCTTGCCGAGCCATTCGTCGAGCAGGTCCTGGACGTAAACGACGTCAGGCGAACCATCCGTCTTGTGCTTCGGCTTCATGCCGTGGTCGGCGGTAACGATGATCGCCGCGCCAAGTCCGTCAAGTTCGGTCAAATACTTGTCGAACATCTCATAGAAGGAATTCGCCTGCGGCACGCCGGGCGCATATTTGTGCTGCACGTAATCCGTCGTCGTCAGGTACATGACATCGGGCCGGAATTCCTTGAGCAGTTTGACGCCGGCGGCAAAGACGAACTCGGAGAGATCGGCCGAATAGACTTCCGGCACGGGGCGGCCAAGCCAGGCCGAAGCATTGTCGAGACCGTTTTCCGCCTTGGTCGTCTTGTCGGACTTTTCCGAGGAGAAGCAGACCGCCCTGCCCTCGTCGAACTTGAGGCCGTGGCCGAGCAGCGCCCGCAGCTTGTCCTTTGCCGTAACCACGGCCACCTTCGCGCCGGCATCGTAGAATGCCTTGAAGATCGTCGGCGCGCGCAGGAAGCGCGGGTCGTTCATCATCACTTCGTTGCCTGTCTGCGGTTCGTAGAGATAGTTGCCGCAGATGCCGTGGATCGCCGGCGGCCGGCCGGTAGCGATCGAAAGGTTGTTCGGATTGGTGAAGCTCGGGATGACGCTGAGCGCCGTGCGCTCCGTCCCGGTCTTGCGGATGCGCTCGAGCGTCGGCATCAGCCCGGCCTTGATTGCTTCATCGAGATAGGCGGGCTCGCAGCCGTCGAGGCAGATGGCGATGGCCGGAACCTTCGGCCAGGGATAGGTGCGGCGGTTGGCGGTGACGGTGATCTTGGACATCTGGTTCATTGGAATTTCCTTTGTTCAGGCAGCGAGACGGCGGCGTTCTTCAAGGGCGACGGCCGGGGGAGCGGCGCTGTCGACACCCATTTCAGTCAGGGAACTGCGGGCGGCCTCGACCACGCGGCGCATGACATGCTCGTCCATGCGGCCAATGCAGCCGACGCGGAAACTGTCGACCACGGTCAGCTTGCCCGGATAGATGATGAATCCCTTCTCCTTCATCAGGTCGTAGAAGCGATCGAAGGCGAAGGCCGGATGGGCCGGACTGAAGAAGGTGACGATGATCGGCGACAGCCATTGGTCGGCAAGCAGCGTCTCGAAGCCTGCCTCGCGCATGCCGGCCACCATAACGTCGCGGTTGCGGGCATAGCGGGCTCCGCGGCCGGCAACTCCGCCCTCCTCCCGGTGCAGACGCAAGGCCTCCAGGAAGGCCGCGACCACGTGGGTCGGCGGCGTGAAGCGCCACTGGCCGGTCTTGTTCATGTAGTCCCACTGGGCGTGCACATCGAGGCTGAGCGAATGGCTGCGCCCCTTGGCGGCCTCAAGCTCGCTCTTGCGGGCGATGACGAAGCCGAAGCCGGGAACACCCTCGATGCATTTGTTGGCCGAGGAGACGATCGCCTCGTAGCGGAAGTCATTGACGCCGGCGGGCACGGCCCCAAACGCGCTCATGGAATCGACGAGCAACTTGCGGCCACGGGAATAGACGGTGTCAGAGATTTCCTTCAGCGGATTGAGAATGCCGGAACTGGTCTCGCAATGAACGACGACGACATGGCTTATGGCCGGGTCTGCATCGAGAGCGGCGGCGACTTCCGGTCCGCGCGGCGGCATGTAATCGCCCTTGTCGATGGTCACGTGGTCGCGGCCGAGATAGGTGAGCGACTGGGCGATGCGCTTGCCATAGGCGCCGTTCATCAGCACCAGTACCTTGCCGTCCTTCGGAACGAAGCTGCCAAGCATCGCCTCCACCGAGAACGAGCCACTGCCCTGCATCGGCACGCAATCGAACTCGCCCTTGGTGTCACCGGCGATGTCGAGCAGTTCGCTTCGGAGCTTGGCCGTCATCGCCCGGAAGTCGCCATCCCAGGAACCCCAGTCCCTGAGCATGGCTTCCTTGACCACGTAGGCCGTCGTCAGCGGGCCGGGCGTGAGCAGATAGGGCTCGCCGAGCCTCGGCGTTTCCAGGGGCGCGATGGTTCTGTCAGAAGCGGTGTTTGGCATTGTCCGTCCTCGCGGTTGGCGTGTTCGAGAACGACAATGGGGCGGAAACATATATCTGTAAAATCGTTCTTTTGTATCAATCTATCGTTTCTACTTATGCTTCTAGGCGGCCGGCACCAGCCGGCTTTCCAAGAGGTCCCCGCTCTCGCGCAGGCGCGGATAGGCCATCGTCGTCACCAGCGAATTGACCTCCTTCAGCGCCCGCACGATCTCCAGGTGCATGTCGCTCGATAGGATGCTGGCGGCCACCCCTTGGCGAAGCCGCTCCAGATGGCTCTTGCTGCTCTCCTCCACGAGCCGACGCACATGTTCCTTCTGCCGCACCATTTCGCGGGCGATCACCGGATCGGGTGAGACGAGGAGATTGGCCGCAAGCCGGACGTTGGAAGACACCGACTCATGCAAAAGGGTAAGCTCGCGCCAGCCCTCCTGCGAGAACGCACCGGCTCCTTCCAGTCTTTCCTCCGCCATCTGCAGGAGGCTCTTCGCGACGACGTCTCCGGCATACTCCAGGTGGATCGCAGCCTCGGTAAGCTCGATGCCGCGCCGCGACTGATCGTCGGTGAGAATGCCGCGGTTGACGGCGGCGATGTAGAGCTTGATCTCGCTATGTGCCCGATGGATATCGCCGTCGATGCCGCGCAGCGTCTTTACCGCCTGTGGGGTCGGCGACTGGATGACCGCCATGATGGGCTCGAGCATGCGGGCGATGAGATTGCCCATGTGCAACACTTCGCGCGCTGCCGCCGCGAGCGCCTGCGCAGGCTTGTCGATTAGCGCAGGGTCAAGAGCGCTGAAATGTATCGAGTGATCGCCCGCGCCGGCGGCATCGGGCGCAAGCAAGCGAAGGAGGCGCGCCATCGCGCCGCAGAAAACCGTCCCGACGACGACAAGCGCAGTATTGAAGAGCACATGCAGGTTGACAAGTTCCGCGGCCACCGTCTCGCCGGGAAGCCAGTCAAACGGGGCATGCACCGAGAAGAGGCCGAAGATCGTTGCGCCGAACAGGGCTCGAAAGAGAAGATTGCCAAGCGGCAGGCGGCGGCCTTCGACCGGCAGACCGCGCGTCAGCCACAACGCGATCAACCCGCCGCCGACATTGACGCCGAGAACCAGGGGAATGCCGACGTCGACAGGCACAATGCCCTTCGCGGCAAAGGTCAAGATCAAGAGGATCGCCGCCACGCTGGAATGCAGCGCCCAGGTGAAGAGCGCCGCGAGGATCATCACCGTCAGCGCGTCCTGGCCGATGAAGGCGACGACAGACGGCAAAAGCGGGCTTTGCGCCAGCGGCTGCGTTGCATGGCCAATCATCTGCAGCGACAGAAGCAATAGACCGATGCCAAGCACGGCGCGCCCGCCTTCGACCGTCTTGCGGCTCGATGCCTTCAGATGCGCGAGACCACCTGCCGCTATCAGCAGCGGCGCCAGCCAGTGCAGATCGAACGACAGGATCTTGACGACGAGGGCCGAACCAAGATCGGCTCCCAGAAGCACCGCGAGACCGATGTCGAGCGCCAATGCGCCACTGACGGCGAAGCCGGCGGCGAGCATGGCGACGGCCGTCGAACTCTGCAGGGCAATCGCCACGGCGCAGCCGCAGGCGGCGGCGCGCGGCCTGCCGCCGGCGCCACCAACCGTTCGCGCGACGATGTCGCCCGCCGCCGCTTCGACGCCCTTTTTCACGAGACTGACGGCGTAGAGCAGAAGCACGGTGGCAGCGGCAAGTTCGAGGGCGACAGCCGGGAGGTTCATGCGCGCACTCCGTAAAAAGGATGGAATCCGAAAACTATCCGATGCCGCTTTACATAAATCAAATCGTTCGTTTTAATAAAACCATAGATCAAATCTATTATCAGGAGGCGTCGTACGGATGCGCTATGTCCAGCTTCGCGCCTTCCACAACGTGGCCATCCACGGCGGTTTTTCACGCGCCGCGGAAGCACTGTTCCTCACCCAGCCTGCGGTCTCCGATCAGGTGCGCAAGCTCGAGGAGGAATATGACGTCCTGCTCTTCAACCGGAACAAGAAGCAGGTCACGCTGACCCAGGCGGGCCAGCAGCTCTTGGAAGTGACCCGCCGGATGTTCGACGTCGAACAGCAGGCGCTGGACCTTCTTTCGGAATCGCGCGCGCTCCGGGCCGGCAAGCTACGGATCGTGGCGGACGCCGCACACCATCTGCTGCATATCCTGGCCGCGTTCCGGCGCACCTACCCGACGGTGCAGGTCTCGATCGATTCCGGCAACACCGAGACCGTCATTACCAGCCTGCACGCCTACGAGGCGGATATCGGCGTTCTCGGCGAAATCCCGCAATCAAGCGATTTCGACGTCCTGAAGCTCAACTCCACGCCGATCATCGCCTTTGCCAGCCGCGACTATCCGCTCGCGAGCCGGAAAACGGTTACTTTCTCCGAGCTCGCAGGGCACCCGCTCGTCATGCGCGAGCAGGGCTCCAAGACCCGGCAGAAGCTGGAAGCGATGGCCGAACAATGCGGCGTGCCGCTCACGCCTCTCATCGAAGCCGAAGGCCGCGAGGCCGTGCGCGAGATCGTGGCGGCCGGCGGCGGGGTCGGCTTCGTCTCCTCCGCCGAATTCGGCCAGGACAATCGTCTCGTTCCCATCCGGATCGATGCACCGGAAATGCTGATGGACGAAGCGCTGATCTGTCTGCGCGAGCGTAGCAACGGCAAGCTCGTCAGCGCCTTCTTCGACATCGCGCGCAGGCTAGCCAAAGCGGCGGCGTGAATCGTCAGCTTCACAGCATGGATCACCTCTCACGGACTGTCTTAAAAACTGGAGACCGTCACCATACCCAAAACTTCCACGCTCTGCCGGATATCCCGCGAACGGCCGAGGAAGATGTGCGGTTCTGCGTGCCGATTGTCCGGGCAAGGCGCTTGCCGGGCTCTCGCCGCATCGCATGTCCCTGTTCTCCGCAAGCTTAACGGCTGGCTGGTGCGCGACCATAGAGCAGGAGCATGAGTATGATCACCACGCCGTAGATGATCTGGCGCCCGGCCTCGGGCATCTGCGTGACGGAAAGGATCGATTGCAGCAGCGTGATGAGGATGACCCCGGCAACCGTGCCGAGATAGGATCCCCGCCCGCCGAGGATCGAGGTGCCGCCGAGCACCACGGCCGCTATGGCAGGAAGAAGGTAGGCATCGCCCATGGATTGCGAGGCCTTGGAGGCATAGCCTGCCAGCAGGACGCCGCCGAAGGCCGAGAGCCCGCCCGATGCGGCGAAGGCGATCATCACGATGCGGCGGGTATTGATCCCTGAAAGATAGGCCGCCCGTTCGCGATTGCCGATGCCGTAGACGGCCCGACCGAAGCCCGTCCGGCGCAGCAGGAAGACCATCACCGTGCCGACCAGAGCCCAGATGAAGACGACATTTGGGATACCGGGGATCAAGGCGCCGGTGGAGAGGTAGCGCATGGCCGCGGTGGCCGAATCCTGCGGCGAGAAGCCGCCTGTGTAGACCACCATCACCCCTTGAGCGACGGCATTCGTCGCCAGCGTCACGATCATCGAGGGTATGCGCAGATATGCCACCCCGACACCGTTGACGAGCCCGATACCGATGCCGCAAAGGATGCCGAAAGGGATCGCAAGTGCAGTGCCTACCGGGCCGTAGGCGGCGGCCGCGCAGGCCATCATCGCGCCTGTTGCAACGGCCCACGGCACGGAAAGGTCGATCTGCCCGAGCAGGATCACAAGCATCATGCCAGTGGCGATGATGCCGAGGAAGGATGCCACCTTCAATTGCTGCAGCAGATACTCCGGTGACAGGAAGCTGCGCGAATAGAAGCTGCCAAGGACAAGCAGCAGCAGGATGCAGCCGAACGCGGTGACCACCGCCGGATCGAGTTTGCGCAGGAAGTTCGGCTTGCGTCCATTTGCGCGCGTCATCGCCGTCTCGCTCACAGGAACCACTCCAATCTATTGCGCACGCGGAAAAGGGCCAGAGCGCCGAGGCTGATGGCCGCAAGCAGGATCAGCCCTTGGAACAGCGGTTGCCAGAGCGGGTCGAGATCGAAAACGAACAAAAGGTCGCCGATCGTGCGGAACGCCAGCGCGCCAAAGACGGCACCGATGGCGCTGCCTTTGCCGCCGAACAGTGAAACGCCTCCCAGCACCACGGCGGCGATCGAGAACAGCGTGTAGGCGTTGCCGCTGGCAAAAGCCGCGTCACCAGTATACGTAAAAAAAGTGAGGAACAGCCCGCCGAGGGCGGCGACCAGGCCCGAGAGCGTATAGGCAAGCAGCTTGCCGCGCCGGATCGGCATGCCAGACATGTAAGCCGCAGTTTCGGAAGAACCGGCGGCATAGGCCGCCCGGCCATAGACCGACCGGCTGAAGGGCACCCATATCAAGACAACCACCGCCGCGAGTGCCACAAGGCTCGCCGGGACGATCCCGAATATACGTCCTGTCAGGGCGTCCGCCAGGCCCTCGTTCACGGACCCACCCGGAAAAGGTCGCAGCAGCAGGGCCAAGCCGAAATAGATCGCCCCGGTCGCAATCGTCGCCACGATCGGCTGCAGCCGCCCGTATATGACGATGGCTCCATTGATTGCGCCGCAGAGCGCCCCGACGGCGAGGACGACAACGATGCCGAAGGTCGTTTCGAGCGGCGAGCCCACGACCAGCCATGAGGCCAGGCAGTTGGTGAGAAGGAAGATCATGCCGACGGAAAGGTCGATGCCCGCGGTTATCACCACCATGGTTTGGGCCATCGCGACAAAGGCGAGCAGCACCCCCTTGTTGGCGGCCGTCTGGATGACGTTGGCTGTTAAGCCAGCCGGATGGTTTGCCGTGTAGATGATGAACATCACCACGAAGACCGCAACCGCAGTCAGCGCACCCCGGTGCTCGGCCAGTCGGTACTGCCAGTCGTTCATTGCGCGGGCTCCTGATGGGTTGGTTCCGCGGACGGGATGTTTAGCGCGCTCGCGATCAGGGCGCGCTCCGTTATCTCAGCTCCCACCAGTTCCCGTTTCACCGCCCCGTCATAAAGCACGAGAACCCGATCGCAGCAGCCGATCAACTCGGCGTAGTCGGTCGAATAGAACAGGATGGCCGCGCCCGCGTCAGCCAGGCGCCGCAAGAGCAGATAGATCTCCTGCTTGGTTCCCACGTCGATGCCGCGTGTAGGATCGTTAAGGAGGACGATGCGTGGCTGCCGCATCAGCCATTTCGCGATGACGACCTTCTGCTGGTTGCCGCCGGAGAGCGCACCGACGGGCGCATCGATATTCCCCGCCTTGATGGCGAGCAGCGTCATCATCTGATTGACCGCGCTCTCCTCTTTCGCGCTGTCGATGATCCCGCCGCGCGTCAGCCGGTCGAGCGACGCAAGCGAGAGATTGTCGCGCACCGTCATCGGCAGCATCAGCCCCTCGGTCTTACGGTCCTCGGGGATGAGCGCCATGCCGACGCCGCGCCGGCGCGCCTGCGCGGGGCTGCTGATGCTGATAGGGCTGCCGTCGATAAGAATCGTGCCCCGCAGCCCGCGCAAGACGCCGAATAGCGCCAGAAGCAGATCCCGCTGCCCCTGCCCGTCCAACCCGCCAAGACCGACGATTTCGCCCGAGCGGAGCGAAAACGAGATGTCGTGGAGCCGGTCCGCCCAGGACAGATTTCGTGTTTCAAGCACTGGCGCGGTTTGTGCAAGCCGGCTCGGCTTCGCAGGGTAGACGCTGTGATATTCACGGCCGATCATCATCTCGATGACTTCGCCATCACTCTTGGAGCCCGCCGCGTAGCTCGCGACCTTGCTGCCGTTGCGAAACACCGTGCAGTCGTCCGCAAGTTCCGCGATCTCGTTCATCCGATGCGAGATGTAGACAAGCGCAAGCCCTTCCGCACGCAATCGCTTCAGCACTGCAAAAACCTTCGAAACATCGGCCGCAGTCAGCGCCGATGTCGCCTCGTCGAGGATGAGGATGCGCGGCTTGCGGGCCAGCGCCTTGGCAATCTCGACGATCTGCTTGCGCGACAGCGGCAGATCCTTGACCAGCGCCAGAGGATGGATGTCGGCGGCACCGGCGCGCGCCAGCGCCTCCTCTGCCAGGCGCCTCTGGGCCTTGCGGTCGATCATGCCGAACCGCGTCGGCGGATTGGAGATGACGATATTGTCGGCAACGCTGAGTTCCGGGATCAAGGACAACTCCTGGAAGACGCAGGCAATCCCCGCGGCGTTGGCGGCAGCCGGCGAAGCGAATTTCACCGGCTGCCCGCCGAGCGTCATCTGGCCGTCGTCCGCAGCCACGACGCCGGCCATGATCTTGATGAGCGTCGACTTTCCGGCGCCATTCTCGCCGAGTACTGCGTGGATGGCCCCTGCCCTGACCGACAGTCCGGCATTTTCAAGCGCGCGAACCCCACCATAGCGCTTCGATATTCCCTCCATGCGAAAGAGCGGTCCGCCATTTTCCATTGCGCACTCCGGGAAACCGTTACGGACGACGGGCACCGCACGCCTAGCTGCCTGCGGTGCCCGTTCCTTATCGACCTATTGGTTTTCCTTGCTCTGCTTCATGATCTCCTGGGCGGAGAAATTGATGCCGCAGGTCGGGAAGGAATTGCCGACGAAGAAATTGTCGGATTCGGACTGGAAGTAGTCCTGGCCCTCCTTGAAATTCGGATCTTCGACAATGGCCAACGGCAACTTGACCGACTGCGGCACCACCTGTCCCTCGAGCGCGGCGATCGCCGTCTTGATGGCAACGGCCACCTGGGCCGGTCCGGTTCCGGCCGACGAGCATTTCAGGCCGTCGGCAGCATGTGCTGCGCAGAACTTGCGAAACCCGTTTTCGGTTTCGCCGCCGAACGGCACGAAGGGATGCTTGGCGTCGATCATCGCCTGGACGATGCCCGTATCGCCGCCCTGTCCGGTAACGCCGTCGAACGGACCGCTGGTCGCGATCGCATCCGCGGTCACCTTCTGGGCAACGCCGTCGTCCCATTTGCCCATGACCTCGACGACCTCGAACTTCTTGCCCGACGCCTTGAGTTTCTCATGGATGCCGTCGTGCCGGTCGGTGTCAACAGAAGTACCGGCCACGCCGCGCACCTCGAGTACCTTGCCGCCATCAGGCAGATGTTTGACGAGCCAGTCGCCCCACAGTTGCCCGAGCCCCTTCTGGTCGACGTTGACGTTGATCGCGTCCTCGGTGTCGAGGATGTTGTCGAAGGCAACGAGCACCACGCCCGCCTCCTTCGCCCGCTTGATGACGGGCGCGAATGCCGTCGGGTTCTGAGCGTTGACGACGATGGCGTCATAGCCGGAATCGATGAAGTTGTTGATCGCCGAGATCTGGGCGGGCACATCCTCACCTGTCGATACGACCTTGAACTCCTTCAGCTTGGCTGCGACATCGGGCTGAGCGGCATAGGCCTTGGCCGTCTGAACCATCTGGATACGCCAGGTGTTGGCGATGTAGCCGTTCGCAAGAGCGATGCGGTATGGGCCGTCCTTTTTCGGAAACTTGAAGAATTTGGTGTCCGCCGACCAAGGCGCAAAACATTCCGGTTCCGCCGCAGGTCCTGAAACCACTTCCGGATCTGCGTAGCCGGCCGATCCCAACATGAAAAAGGCAGTGGCAGCAACGATGCCGCCAGCGAGTGACTTCACCATCGACATTCCTCCCATTGGCGCGCCACTGATTTTGTTCTCCGGTTCGAGAGTGAACTTCTTCCCTCTGGAACGGCACGAACTTCTCTGGCACCGGCACGCTGGATGCCTGCTTTCACCATTGACGAGGCGCTCTGGTCTCCTCCCGAAAACACCGTTGTCTCTTAATTAGGTAGCGCTACCACAAATAATTGTAAAGTAACATTTGCGGATTACCGAGAACCGAATCTCCCGGTTTTCAAGTGAAATTCGGCAAAGGTTCGACATCGAAGCAGGAAGCCTATTCCCTTCCGTTATGATAGCGCTATCATACGAGCCCGTTCAGAGTGCGATCGTTGCCGCATGAGGATACCCATGACCGAGGATTTCGAGATCGTGGACCAGCGCTTTGCCCGCCTGGTCAACCAGAGCGCCCGAGTGGAGCAGCTCTATACGGGGTGTCGCTGGGCTGAGGGGCCCGCCTATTTCGCAGCCGGGCGCTATCTGGTCTGGTCGGATATCCCCAATGACAGGATGCTGCGTTATGACGAGACCGACGGGCATGTGAGCATCTTTCGCCAACCGTCGAACTTCGCAAACGGCAATACCACCGACCGGGATGGTCGTCTGGTGACCTGTGAGCACGGCGGCCGCCGTGTCAGCCGCACCGAACATGACGGGAGCATCGTCACTGTCGCGGACCGCTGGAACGGCAAGCGCCTCAACTCGCCGAACGACGTCGTCGTACAGTCGGACGGATCGATCTGGTTTACCGATCCGGCCTACGGCATCGAAAGCGATTACGAGGGACACAGGGCCGAAAGCGAAATCGGCGCCTGCCACGTCTACCGTGTCGACCCGGCTACGGGCACGGTTGCCGCGGTCATCACCGACATGGTGCGCCCGAATGGGCTCGCATTCTCGCTTGACGAAAAAAAGCTCTACGTCGTCGACACCGGCCGGACGCACGGACCCGACCTCCCGGCGCAGATGCGCGTCTTCGATGTGAACGAGGCGGGCGCGGTATCGGGCGGGCGGGTCTTTGCCGATTGCACCGCGGGCCTCTTTGACGGGTTCCGCCTGGACGACGAGGGGCGGATCTGGACGAGCGCCCGGGACGGCATCCATTGCTACCACCCGGACGGCACTCTGCTCGGCAAGGTCAGAGTGCCGGAGAATACCGCCAACTGCGTGTTCGGCGGCGCGAAGCGGAACATCCTCTACATCTGTGCCACCAGCTCGCTTTATGCGGTTCGGCTGATGGTCAACGGCGCAAAACTCTACTGAGGCAGGAGGCCAGCCATGCCGTTCGTGCGGATCGCCATCGTGCGCGAGACCCTCGCCGATGATCCTGCGGCCAAGAAGGCGGAAATCAGCAGCAAGGTCGTGGCGGCGATTGCCGAGGCAACAGGATTGCCTGAGTGCGACATCTCCGTCGTCTTCGATGAGGTGGAGGCCAGGAACTGGTATGTCGGCAACACCGATGTCGAAACTCTTCGCTCACGCAGCCAGCAGGAGCCGACGTGACCGACGATATCACTTCCAGGGACCAGGGCCGAAAGGCAAGCCGGCGCGGCAGTGGCAGGCCGACAATCGCCGACGTCGCAAAGCTGGCCGGCGTCGCTGCGATCACTGTCTCCCGCGCGCTGCGCTATCCGTCGCAGGTTTCGGCCGAACTGCGCGCAGAGATCGATACGGCGGTGGCCCAACTCGGCTATGCGCCCGACCCCAATGCGCGCGCGCTCGCGTCCGCGCGGGCCGACGTGATCGGCGTTCTCGTGCCGTCGCTGACGAACATCGTTTTTGCCGACACCTTACGAGGCATCTATGACGGGCTCGGCGACGGTCCGCTGCAGATACAGATGGGCAATACCCACTATTCGCCGAGGGAAGAGGAACGGTTGATCCGGATGTTTTTGAGCCAGCGGCCATCGGCGCTGATCGTGTCCGGCATCGACCAGACCGAGGCGACCCGCCAACTGCTCGAGAGCGCGGATTGCCCCATCGTGCAGATCATGGAATATGGCGACGATCCGGTCGATATGCTGGTTGGCTTTTCTCACTTCGATGGCGGCAAGGTAGCGACCAGCCATCTGATCGAGGCTGGGTATCGGCGGATAGGCTTCATTGGCGCGCGCATGGATCCGCGCTCGCAGCGTCGCCTCGCCGGTTACCGCTCGGCTCTGGAAGCCGCACAGCTCTTTGATCCCAAGCTGGTAACCACGACGCTGACACCGTCGCGCGTGTCGCTCGGTGGGCAGCTGCTTGCCGATGCGCTGGCAAAGGTCGCCGATCTTGACGCGGTCTTCTGCAACAATGACGACCTTGCCATGGGCGTGCTTTTCGAATGCCAGCGGGCGGGTATCGCCGTGCCGCACCGCATGGCAATCTGCGGCTTCAACGATCTCGACATGATGCGCGTCGCCTATCCGTCGCTCACCAGTGTGCGCACACCGCGCTATGAGATCGGCCGACACTCGGTGCAAATGGTGCTGGATCGACTTGCCGGTCGGCCAATCGCATCGCCGATCGTCGACCTGGGCTTCGAGCTGCAGGTCCGCGAAAGTACGATGTTGTGAGACAAGCCCGCATGGCGGGCTTCGGCTGCATGGGCAGATACGAAGATCGCCGCCTCATGTCGCACCGCCAGGCGCACAAGTGAGCATTCCCGCAACGCTTGCCGATCCTGCGGTTCCATCGCTTGTTCCATTCCTGCCGGTTCTGGTTACTCACCCTCGATCGATGGAACGGAACCGTGCTCTATCTCATCGGCCTTTCCCAGGTCTTCCTTCGACGACGGTGAAGAGGCCCTTAGGTCTTCCCTTCATCGCAATAGCTGGATATATTGAATGAACGTTCAGCAAAAATGGAGACCGTGATGAACGAGTTGGTCCGCGACATTTCCATTCCAAACAACTGGGATCGCCGTGGGCTGCCCGGGTGGTGCTACCACAGCGACGCCCTGCTGGAGCTGGAGAAGGAACACGTCTTCCGACAGCATTGGCAGATCGCCTGCCATGTCTCCGATGTGCCGGAACCCGGCAACTACATCGCCATGGATGTCGTTGGCGAACGCGCACTGATCCTGCGCGGCCAGGACGGTACGCTCCGCGGCTTTCACAACATCTGCCGCCATCGCGGCTCGCGGGTCGTTGCCGACGACAAAGGAACCTGCCGCAATGCGCTCGTCTGTCCGTTCCACGGCTGGGTCTACAATCTCGACGGAACGCTGCGCGGTGCTGCGCGGCCGCGCTCCTTCCCGCCGCTCGACAAACAGGCCTTCGGGCTGATCCCGCTGGAGCTCGAGGTGTGGATGGGATTTGTCTTCATCCGCTTTCGTCCCGGTCCGCAGCCCGCGGTCGCCGAGCTCATGCAGCCTTTTGCCGATGAACTCGGGCAGTACGGGACCGAGACCATGGTACCGACCTATGGCATCTGGACGCAGGACAGCCCGGTCAACTGGAAGTCCGTGCGCGACGTTGACAACGAAGGTTATCACGTCGCCATGGCCCACCCGGCGCTGCAGGATCTCTATGGCTCGACCTATTACGACGAACCCTTCGTCAAGGGGCTCTGCCGCTCCTTTGCGACCTACAATCCGCATGCCGGGCGGCGCTGGAGCGTAAGGCAATACGTACAGATCGCACCAGAAGCGACGCATCTGCCGGAACGACTGCGCAAGGCCTGGATCTATTTCGGCCTGTTTCCGAACGCGGTCATCGCGGTGACGCCCGAAAGCGTACAGTTCTATCAGGAATTCCCGCTTTCGACCGGCAAGACGCTACTGCGCGGCGCGATCTACCGCTATCCCGATGAAACGCGCCAGCAGCGGCTCGCCCGCTACCTCGCCTTCCGCATCGACCGAGACACCCAGGCCGAGGATGTGCAACTGACGATCTGGTCAAATGAATCCATGACCTCGAAAGCCTTCGGTGGGTTCTATCTGTCGGATCTCGAATATGGCGTACGCACCCACCATGATCACTTGCGCGCTGTGCTGCCGGTCATGACGCTTGAGCAGGCGCCGCGCGAGGAAGAAATGGCGACGGTCAACGCGACATTGGCGGCGCGCTGAACAGAGACAAAAAGAAGGGCCGGAGATCATCCGGCCCTGAAATCGCCCCCGCCGGGGAATGCTGGCGGGGCCGAGGCATTTTTAAGAGCGGGAGGAGGAAAAGTGTGCGCGGTTTTCCGCTCGCATCCCGCTCTAACATGTTGGGGCTCCTACCCCTTCCAGAGCCCCTCACGCACCAGTTCGTCCATCGTCCGGCGAATGCTGACATCAAGGATCTCGGCCATGTCGTCGATCTGGCCGGTCGTGATCGTCAGTGGCGGCGACATCACGCACATGTTGATCAGCGGTCGCACGAGCAGGCCAAGTTCCTGGCAGTGCCGGTCGATGCGCTTGCCCACTTCGAGATCAAGCATCAGCGGATTGTTGCTGACCCGATCGGCCACACACTCGACGCAGGCCATCAGCCCCAGGCCGCGGGCCTCGCCGACGAGCGGCAGCGCCTCGAGCCGCTTCAGCGCGCTCTGGAAATGACCGGAGATGGCGCGCGCATGATCGAGCAGCCCATCTTCCAGAATGTCGAGATTTCTGAGCGCCACCGCGCAGCCGATCGGGTGGCTCGAATAGGTGAGGCCGTGGGCAAACATGGCGTCGGAATGATTGGACTGGCGCAATGTTTCCAGAAGCCGCGACGAGATCATCACGCCGCCGAGCGGGAAATAGCCTGACGTCACCCCTTTGGCGAAGGTGATCATGTCGGGCTCGATGCCGAACACCGCCTTCGAAGCGAAGACCTCGCCGAGCCGGCCGAAGGCCGTCACCACCTCATCGGCGATGAAGAGAATGTCGCTCTCAGCGCATAGGGTGCGCATGCGCTGGAGATAGCCTGCCGGCGGCACGATAACCCCGCCCGACGCCATGACCGGCTCGGCAATGAAGGCCCCGATTTTCTCCGCGCCGCGCTCCGTGATCACCGCGCGGAACTCTGCCACGAGGAAATCGCAGAACTCGGCTTCGCTCTGGCCCGCAGGACGGCGGAAGGGATTGGGACAGGTGAGCTTGATCACCTGGTCCGAAGCGCTGTCCATCCAGTCGTGGTCGCGCGGCCGTCCGTTGAGCGAAGCCGAGAGATAGGTGGAACCGTGATAGCCGCCCTGACGCGAGACGATCAGTTTCTTCTCCGATCGGCCGCGCACATTGTTCATGAACTGCATGAAGCGCAGCGCCGTCTCCACCGCCGACGACCCGCCGGTCGTGTAGAACACATGGCCGAGATCGCCGGGCGCATGCGCCGCCAGCCGTCCGGCAAGCTGCACCGAAGGCGTGCTCGTCGTGTACCAGGGAGAATTGTAGGACAGCGCCAGCGCCTGGTCATGCAGCACCTGAGCCAGTTCCGCCCGGCGATGCCCGACATTGACGCACCACATGCCGGCGGGGCCATCGATCAGGCGGCGTCCCTCGCCATCGGTCACGTAGATCCCGTCGCCGCTTTCGATCGCCCCGCGCGATTCGGCGCCGATGCTGCCGGCGACCGGCCAGGGCTGGACGAGATGACGCGCTGCAAGCTTGGCGTTTTCATCCGCGTCGCGGTTGGGCACAACTGCTGAATCGAGCTTCGCGGCCATCACGGAATCTCCCATAAATCCGATCCATTTCGCCACTCAACCAATTGATAAAGATTGACAAAGAACTATTTTATTGAATGGCTGTTCAATCAATATTGCAGAAATTCCGCTTGCGTTCAATCCCGATTTGCGTTTTGCTAATTTGAGGGAACACGAAAAGGCGGAAACCGCCACGGGATGGATAGAATGAAGCGATCGCTGCATTTCCAGTGTCCACGCTCAACACGTTGCGCGAGGACATGCTGATGGCGGTTCTGTCGGGCACGGGGGTGGAGCATCGGCCCGCAGATCCACCGAAAAGCCGAACACGCTGGATCGCCAGCGAAGAGGCAAGCGGCCTCGCCCTGATCTCACCGACATTGCTTTACGCGCTTGCACTGCTCTTCCTGCCCGTCCTGATCGTCATCGCCTACAGCTTCTGGACCCAGGATTATCTGACGATCGACCGCACCTTTACCCTTCAGAATTACCGCACTGCGCTTGGCGAGCCGATCTACCAGGACCTGCTCCTCCGCTCGCTGGTCATCTCGCTGGTCGTGAGCGTGGTGACCGTCACCGTCTCCTATCCGATCGCCTGGTTCATCTCCTTCCATGGCGGGGTGCACAAGAACCTCTGGCTATTCCTGATCACCGTGCCCTGCTGGACAAGCTACCTGCTGCGTGTGATGTCGTGGAAAGTCATCCTCGGCTATGGCGGTGTAATGAATACGGGACTGCTGTCGATCGGCCTCATCGACAAGCCGTTGACGACGTTGCTCTATAACTCCAACGCCGTCGTTATCACGCTGGTTCACAGCTGGGCGGCGTTCGCGATCCTGCCGATCTACGTGTCGCTGGAAAAGGTCGATCGCTCGCTGATCGAGGCGGCGCACGATCTCGGTGACAACAAGCTGATGAGCTTCTTGCGCGTCACCCTGCCCCTGTCGCTGCCGGGCGTCATCTCCGCCTTTCTCATTGTCATGATCCCCACGGTCGGCGACTACGTCACGCCAAAACTCGTCGGCGGCAAGGACGGGGTGATGATCGCGACCGCCATCCAGGCGCAGTTCGGCAAGGGGGCCAACTGGCCGCTCGGCGCCGCCCTTTCGGTCACGACCATGGTCGTCGTCTCGGCGATGGCAGGGCTTGTCGTTCTGGCACTCCAGCTGCTGGTGAAGGTGACCAAATGAGCGGACGTCACGGTATTCCGAAATCGCGCTGGTTGCCCGCCTATGTCGGCCTCTACCTGCTGTTCCTCTATTTCCCGATCCTGCTTTTGCCGATCTTCTCGTTCAACAACGCCTCGACCACAACCTTCCCGCTCGCAGGCTTCACCACCAAATGGTACGCCTCGCTCTGGGGCAATTCGGCGATGCTGGAAGCGGCACGCAACAGCCTGATCGTCGGCATTTCCGTAGCACTTCTCAGCACGATCCTCGGCATCTGCGCTGCCCGCGCACTGACCCGCTATCGCTTCCGCGGCAAGAAGCCGGCCACGGGTCTCATCATGGCGCCGCTGTTTCTGCCTGAAATCATCGTGGCAGTCTCGCTGCTGATGGTGCTCTTGCAGCTCGGGCTTGAGCTCTCGCTCGTCACCGTCATCCTCGGCCAGGTGATCTTCTGCCTGCCCTATGCGATGTCGGTATTGATATCCGGCTTCGACGGTTTCGACCGGTCGCTGGAGGAAGCCTCGCTCGATCTCGGAGAAACGGCGATCGGCACCTTTCGCCGGGTGACGCTGCCGGTCGTCGCACCGGCAATCGTCTCGAGCCTGCTCGTCTCCTTCACGGTGTCGCTCGACGAATTCATCCTCGCCTTCTTCCTGTCGGGTACCGAACCGACACTGCCGGTCTACATCTGGGGCCAGTTGCGCTTTGCCGCCAAACTACCGGGCGTGCTCGCACTCGGCAGCTTGATGCTCCTGATCTCGATCCTGCTTCTTACACTTTCGGAAATCATACGCCGCCGCGCCGAACACAGGCTCAGGGCACAGGGAGCGCAGCATGCCTGATAAACCGATGATCGCGATTGAAGGCGTCAACAAGTTCTACGGCATCTACAAGGCGCTCGATAATGTCTCGCTCGACATCGCCGCCGGCGAATTCTTCTCGCTGCTCGGCCCTTCCGGCTGCGGCAAGACCACGCTCCTGCGCTCGATCGCCGGCTTCGACACGCCAACCGAAGGCGACATCCGCATCGACGGGCAATCGGTGATCGGCGTGCCGCCGAACCGCCGGCCGACCAATATGGTCTTCCAGAACTATGCGATCTTCCCGCATCTTAATGTCGAGGAGAATGTCGCCTATGGCCTGAAGCGGCTGAAGCTCGATGCCGCCGAGGAGCGCCGGCGCGTCGCCGCTGCCCTCGAACAGGTCCGGCTTGGCCATCTCGGCAAGCGCCGGGCGCATGAGCTTTCAGGCGGCCAGCGCCAGCGCGTTGCCCTGGCGCGCGCGCTGGTGATGCGCCCGAAGGTTCTGCTGCTCGATGAGCCGCTGTCGGCGCTCGACAAGAAGCTGCGCGAGGAAATGCAGGTGGAGCTGCGCACGCTGCAGCGCGCCGTCGGCATTACCTTTATCCTCGTCACTCACGATCAATATGAGGCGTTGGCGCTTTCCGACCGCATCGCCGTGATGTTCGGCGGCCAGATCGCGCAAGTGGCGACACCCAAGGAAATCTACCAGCGCCCGAACACGCGGCAGGTCGCGGATTTCCTCGGCGGCATGAATTTCATGAAGGCCCGCGTCACCAACGAGACGGCGACCCGTATCTCCGTCGAGACCCCGCGTTTCGGCGGCGTCACGGTCGACAAGCCGCTCGGCTTCGTCGCGCGCAACGGCGCGGCGACGATCGGCATCCGGCCGGAGCGGCTGCGCGTTCTCTGGGACGATGCCCACTCCGACTTCGAGGTCGCCGGCAAGGTCGTCGACCGCCACTATTTCGGAGAAATCACCCACTTGATCGTCGACATTCCCGGCCTCGAGCAGCCGCTCTCGGTTTCGGAAACCAACAATTTCGGCGCCGACGACATTCCGGTCGGCGATACGGTGCGGCTTGCTTACGATCCGGACGCGCTGGTCGCCGTTGCCGACTGACAAAGGTTTAGGCGAGCCGTGAACCACGACCCGCCCCATTCCCTGCTCAATAGCCCGACTTGATCTTCTCGAATTCGGCGATCATGCGCTGGCGCAGCTCGATCGGCATCGGTGACTGGAACAGCGTGTTGGCGAGGAATTTCGAGACGTCGGCATAACCCTTGTCGGCAAGGATCTTCGGATCGACCTGCGCCATGCCGCGGGCGTTCGCATGACCGTAGCCCCAGGACTCGACCATGTAGGACGTGATCGCCGGATCGGTGATTGAATTCAGGTAGTCATATTGTTCCTCGACCGGCGCCCGCCCGCCCTTGAGCCGGACATAGCCGCAGACCCAGGTCGAAAGCCCCTCTGATGTATCCTTCTTGATCGCGGCCGGAACACCATCGGCCTGAAGCGTCGTCGCCGTCTCGTTCCAGGCCCAGGCGAGATCGACCTCGCCGCTGGCGATCGCCTGGCTCAGGTCGGTGTTGTCGGTCCAGTAGAGACGCACGTTTTTGTGCACCTCGCGCAGGAAGTCAGAGGCCTGCTTGAACTGCTCGTCCGTCATCGTCGTCCAGTCCTTGACGCCGATGGCAAGGCTCGCCAGCGCGTAGGCGTCATCGACATTGTCGCCGATCGAAACCCGGTCCTTGAACTTCGGATCGGCAAAGGCCTTGAGCGATTTGACCTCGTCTTCTTTCACAGTGTCGGTGCGATAGGTCAGAACCGTGTTGCCCCACTCGAAGGGAAGCAGCCAGGCCTTGCCATCCGGCGTCGTCATCAGCCCCTTCATCGCCGCGATACCCGGGTCGATATCGTTCCAGAAGGTGAGCTTCGAGGTATCGAGCGGCTCGATCAGCCCTGCCTCGCGCCACTTCGCGACACTCTGCGAACAAGGATGGGCAAGGTCGGCCTTGAAGCCGGAACGGAGTTTCTGAAAGGCTTCTTCCTCATCGCCAAAGAAGCTGAAGTCGGGCTCGTCGCCGTGCTTGGCGGTGTAGGACGGGTGGAATGCCGGGTCCTCATAGCCGGACCAATCGAAGATCGTGAGATTTTCGGCGGCAAGCGCCGGCAGGGCGGTGGTTGAGACGAGCGAGGCGATGAAGGCGCCTCCCAAGATTTGCCTGCACGCGTTCACCAATGTCATGCCAACCTCCTCCATTCGGCCATTCCGGCGTTATCGTTCCCTATTTCGGCCCTTCCCGGGTGAAATGCCTGGGAAAGGCGACGAGCAAATATTCGACAGCTGCCGCGTGCGCCTTTTCGCGCGTCAGGCCATCGCCCATCATCAGCCGCAGCCACAGCCCTTCCATCGATGCGCAGAGTGCCAGCGTCATACCCTCGGGTTCATAGGCGTAACCGCCCTCGTCCTTGAGCGTGTGGCAAAGCGCCAGGAAGATCTCCTGGTACTTCACGTCGCGCGCGCCGCAGAGCGCCTGGTAGGTCGGCCGCGACTTCGCCTCGCCCCAGAAGGCACACCAGGCCGCAAGTTTGCGCTTGGTGCAGATCTTGCGATCGAAATCGCAGGCAACGAGGGCCCAGAGCTGCGCCGCAGCCTTGTCGCCGGCCTTTTCGAGCGCTGCCCCCCAATTGGCGGCATATTCGTCGGCCATGTATTGCAGCGTGGCGATCAAGAGCTTTTCCTTGCTCTCGAAATGGAAGTTGACGATGCCACGCGACAGGCTGGCGCCATCGGCAACGTCGGCGAGCGTCGTTTCCGAATAACCGCGTTTTGCCAGCGAATCGATCGTCGCTTCGATCAACTGTTGCCGCCGGGTTTCCTTCGAGGCCTTGCGGCCGCGCTTTTCGCCTTCCGCCGCTTCCTGCACTTCAGGGGTGAGTTTCATCCGTACCGCCGTCTCGTTCTTCTTCAGGCGCAGATGCATGTCATGCCCCACGCCGCATCGGCTTGATGCCACGCAGATGAGTGGGACAATGCTCTCCGCTGTCAAGCACCTTCTGCATGGCCGTCCAAGTCCGGATATTCTTGGCCACATAGGCTTCTCCGACCGCTGCCACGGCGGCTGAATGCAAGGCTCCCTTAAGGCGTGAAAACTCCTCCCGCGCCACGTCGCGATACCACGCATTGCGGTTTTCCGCGTGCGTCGCGGTGAAGCCGGCCGCCGTCATCGCGGCGAGATAGGTTGCCGCCGAAGCCATACCGAAGCTCAGGCCCTCGGCCGCAAGATAGGCCTTCATGTCGTCCGAGGGCTCGTCGTCATGCGCAATCAACCAGTCGGAAGCGGCAAAGATGCCGCCGGGCGAAAGCACGCGAAAGATCTCGCGAAACAGCGCCCTCTTGTCGGGCACATGAACGAGCGCGTCCTTGGAAAAAACGACGTCGAAGCTGCCGTCCATGAAGGGCAGCGGTCCCGGTGGCGACTGGATGAAAGAGACGCCCACGGCCCCTGCGCGCTCCGCCGCCTCCCGCGCATGTGCGATGACCGGCGCCTCAACGTCGAAACCGGTGATCGCCGCCGGACGATAGGTTTTGGCGATATGCAATGTCACGCCGCCGGCGCCGCAGCCGAAGTCAAGGATGCGCTTGCCCGAAAGATCGAGCCCGAGAAGTACACGGTCGACCTCTTCGGGACCGCCCGGCGAGAGGTACCCCTCACCCCACAGCACCTCGAGAAAACGGATGGCCGTATCGTCGTATTCGACGGCGTGTCCCGTTTCTTGATCGACCGACGACATCCAAACTCCTGGCCATATCAACCCTTGCTAAAAATCCTATCGCATTATCAGAGGATTGCAACATATTTGCTGAACGCTCATTCAAAATGGATGGACAACATTCTGCTTTCCGTGTCATTTTTTGATCAACGACAAGGGGAGCCACATGAAAAAATACGACGTGGTGATGATCGGAGGAGGACATAACGGCCTGGTCGCCGCCTGCTATCTGCAGCGCGCCGGGCTGAATGTCGTCGTGCTTGAAAAGAATGATTGGGTTGGGGGTGCTGCGACCAGCCGCGAGCTCACTCCCGGCTTCCTCTATTCGAACTGTTCCTACGTCTGTTCACTCTTTCGCCCGGAGATCATGCGTGATCTCGAACTGCCCAAACACGGACTGCAGGTCATCTCCTACGAAGGCGGCGCGGTCTTTACCCGCGACGGCGATTATCTCGCCTCCTATCGCGATCACGATTCCCACCGCCGCGAATTCGCGCGTTATTCCAAGCGCGATGCCGAGGCCTATGAGCGCTACGCCCGCGGCGTCACCCGCCAGTGCCGGTTCATCCAGCCGCTTCTGATGCGCACCGCGCCTGATCCGTTCAGCTTCAAGCCGCGTGACATTTCCGAATTGATCTATCTCGCGAAGAAGTTCGGCGAATTCTCGGCCGCCGAGATGGCGGCGACCCTGCGCTTTTGGACGATGTCGATCGCCAATTTCCTCGACGAATATTTCGAGACCGACGTGATCAAGGCCTATCTGGCTCTTTCTGGCATCATCGGTACGGCGCTCGGGCCGATGTCGCCGGGCACGGCCTATGTGCTTCTGCATCACTATATGGGCGAAGTCGACGGCTCGGTCGGCGCCTGGGGTTATGCCCGCGGCGGCATGGGTGCGGTCACCAAGGCGCTCGCCTCCTCGTTTCAGGCCTCAGGCGGCACGATCCGCACCGGCGCCGATGTCAGCAAGGTGTTGACCCGTGGCGACCGCGCCCAGGGTGCTGTGCTTGCCGATGGCGAGGAAGTGCTCGGCAATCTCGTCGTCTCCAACGCCGACGTCAAACGCACCTTCCTGAAGCTCGTCGACGAGGATGCCCTGCCCGAGCGCTTCGTCCACCGTGTTCGCCACTTCAAGATGCGCGGCTCCTCCGGCAAGCTCAACATCGCGCTCGACAGCCTGCCGGAATTCCCGGCGCTGCCGGCGGGTTCTGCCTGCATCCGCGGCGACCTGCATTTCACCGACAGCGTCGAACGGATGGAACGCGCCTATGACGACTGGAAGGCCGGGCGCTGGTCGGCCGACCCCTTCGTCGACATGATGATCCCGACGACACTCGATCCGACGATGGCACCGCCCGGCAAACACTTCGTGTCCTGCTTCGTGCAGTACTGTCCGCCGAAAGTGGAGGGCCGGGACTGGACCGACGCCGATCGTGACGCCTTCGCCGAGACGGTGATCAAACAGATCAGCGACTATTCGCCGGGCTTCCGCGAGCGCATCCTGCACATGGAGGTGCGCACGCCGCGCGAGATCGAACAGGAGGTGGGGCTGACGGAAGGCAACATCTTCCAGGGCGAACTCACCTTCGACCAGTTGCTCTTCAACCGTCCGGTTCCCGGCTACGCGCAGTATCGCAGCCCCGTGCGCGGACTTTATATCTGCGGCTCATCGACTCATCCGGGCGGCGGCGTCATGGGAGCACCCGGCCGCAATGCCGCCGCCGAAATCCTGCGCGACCTGCGCCACACGCCCTCAAACAAGATGAGCCTCGCCCATGACGTCATTTGATGCCATCGTCATCGGCGGCGGCCACAATGGCCTGACCGCCGCCACCTTCCTGGCTCGCTCCGGCCGCAAGGTCCTGCTCGTCGAAGCGAACGACGCGCTCGGCGGCGTGGCGCGCGGCTATGACTTCCACCCGGGCTTTTCCAGCCCCGGCCTTGCCCACATCGTCAACCGGCTCGACCCGGAAGTGGCCGCGGCCCTTTCACTCGATGACAGGCGCAGCGAGCCGGCGCCGACCGTCGTGCTCTCGCCGACAGGTCGCCATGCAGTGCTGCGCGGCGGCTACGGCGAAGTGATCGACGGCGTCTCGCAAGAGGAAGCAAAACGTTTCAAAGAGCTGCGCGGCAAGCTGGTTTTCCAGGCGACGATCCTGAAGCGCTTCCTCAGGCGGCGCCCGCCGGAAATCGGCGAGATGGCGCTTGCCGACTTCGCGACGCTGGCCGGCGCCGGACTCGGGCTCCTGCGCAAGGGGCGTGAAGAGAGCCGAGACTTCCTGCGCATGCTCCTGATGAATGTCGCCGATACCGCCGACGAATATCTGACCGACGACCGGCTGAAGGCGCTGCTTGCCTTCGACGCCACGCTCGGCATCCATCTCGGGCCCCGTTCGCCGACCTCTTTGCTCGGCCTCTACTATCGCCTGACGGGCGAAATGCGGGGCGTCACCGGTGCGCAAGTCGTCGCCAACAGTGGCGGGCGATCGGCGGCTGCCGCCTTCGAGGCTGCAGCGATCCACGCGGGTGTCACGATCAGGACCGGTACACCGGTCGCACGCATCATCGCCGATCGCGGTCGCGCAACCGGCATCGTGCTTTCCTCGGGCGAAACGCTTGAGGCGGGCGCGGTCGTCTCGGCAATCCATCCGAAGTCGACTTTCCTGAGCCTTACTGATCCGGCCGAGATCGGCACGGGTTTCCGCCGTGCCATCGGCAACATCCGCTCGAGAGGCAACGTCGCGAAGCTCGACCTGGCGCTCGAGCGCGTGCCGGAGTTTCCCGGCGCGGCTGCCGCCGATCTCAGCGGCCGTCTGGTGATCGCCCGGTCGGTCGACCACGTCGAAGAGGCCTTCAATCCGGCGAAATACGGCCAGTTCTCCAACGACCCCGTGATGGAGATCACGCTGCCGAGCCTGAGCGATCCATCGCTTGCACCTTCCGGCGGCTGTACCCTCTCGGCCCTCGTCGAGTTTGCCCCCTATGCGCTGGCCGACGGTTGGGAGAAAGGCAAACCGGCCTTCCAGAAAATCGTGCTTGAGACGCTGGAACGCTACGCGCCGGGTCTTGGCGACAGCATCGTCGCCGTCAGCCTGCTGACACCCGCCGATATCGAGGAGCGCTACAACCTGCCGGGCGGACACTGGCATCACGGCGAACTCCAGGCGGACCAGCTTCTCGTCAACCGCCCCGTCAACGCGGCGTCCGGCTACGCGACGCCACTCCGCGGCCTTTATCTCGCGAGCGCCGGCTCGCATCCGGGGGGTGGCATCTCGGGCCTGCCCGGCCTGCTTGCAGCACGCAAGGTCATTTCGGAGAAACGCGCATGATGATGCATCTGACCGCCCTTCGCCGCGCAGCCCAAGGCCATATCCAGACGCCGCGGCTGGAGACGCCCTTTCACGCGCGGCTTGCCGCTCTGAGCGAGACCAACGACTGGTACAGTTGGGCCGGCTACAAGGCGCCGCACTCGATCTTCGACACCGAACTCGAATATTTCGCGATCCGCTCGACGGCGGCCCTCTTCGACATCTCGCCTATGGTGAAATACCGTATCCGCGGAGCGGATGCCGAGCGCTACCTCAACCGGCTGACGCTGCGCAATGTCGCCAAGCTCGGCCTTGGCCGCGTGCACTACACCGCCTGGTGCGACGACCACGGCCATGTGCTCGATGACGGCACGCTCTTTCGACTGGGGCTAAACGACTTTCGCCTCTGCTGCCAGGAGCGGCACCTGCCGTGGCTTGTCGACAGCGCCGCGGGCTTTGCCGTCGAGATCGCAGAAGAGACCGATGAGATCGCAGCGGTCGCCTTGCAGGGCCCAACGTCCTTTGCCGTTCTCGAAGCCGCAGGCTTTGCCGGCGTCGAGGCTTTGAAACCCTTCCAGCTCTCCGCTTTCCCGCATCTCGACGGCACGGTTACCATCTCGCGCACCGGCTTTACCGGCGATCTCGGCTACGAACTCTTCGTCGATGCCAAGCACGCGCTGAGCCTCTGGGACCGGCTGTGGGCGGCCGGCACCGGCTTCGGCCTGAAGGCGATCGGCTACGACGCGCTCAACCGCGCCAGGATCGAAGCGGGCTTCATCGTCGCCAATGCCGATTTCATCACGGCGGAGGCGGCCCTTCGGGCAGACCGCGAGCGTTTGCCGGACGAGATCGGCCTCGACTGGCTGGTGGATGCGGAAAAGCCCTATTTCAACGGCCGCGACGCGATCTTCCGCGCCCGTGAGAAGAACAGCTTGAAGCACATCCTCATCGGCCTCGAGATCGAAGGCAACATCCCCGCGGAGGGAGCCATCGTCTACCATCGCGGCAAGAAGGAGGTCGGGCTCGTCACCGCTGCGATCTGGTCGCCGCTTGCCAAGCGGAATATCGCCATCGCCACCCTTTCGCGTCCTTACGGCAGCCGCATTGTCGATGATCTCTGGGTCGAGATATACGCGCTGCGGGAACTGCAGTATCAGAAGCTGATGAAGCGGGCGCGCATCGTCGCCCGACCCTTCGTCAAGCTCGATCGCCGCTCGGCCAACCCGCCGGGCCGTTTCTGAGGCAAACGGCATGGATGACGAGACGAAGCGGCACTGGGAGATGATCAGGCTGCCGGCCGGTGCAGAGTGGTCCGGCCGCGCCCGCTACGCCGCGGCCGTGTTCTTCTACCAGCAGGGCCTGATGACCGCAGAGACGCTCGAGGTTTACCGGATTTGCTCTCGTCTCGATGCCGAGGACCCCGCTGCAGTTCTACGGCGCTACCAGGTCGGATTTGATTGGCTGATCCGGTTGGAAGCCACCGGTGATGCGTAGCCGTTTGGTTCTCCGGCTAAG
Organism: Ensifer adhaerens; assembly: GCF_002007205.1. Lineage (GTDB taxonomy): Bacteria > Pseudomonadota > Alphaproteobacteria > Rhizobiales > Rhizobiaceae > Ensifer > Ensifer adhaerens_D. The sequence goes on along the minus strand of NZ_LAZS01000012.1, from coordinate 329,205 downwards.
CCTCGACACCTATCAAACTGACGAAAGCCGCCCAGGCGGCCGAACTTGGCTTGATGTGCGGCCTTGAGCGCCTGGAATGACTATTGTTATCCCTGCGCCTTGTTCGGGAAAAGCATCAGCGATTGTTGGACAGCGGCTGCGGTGGGACGAAGAACCCTGGCGAATTCCGCGCCAACAGCGGCCGTGACGTGTTTGTTCAAGCCCGAGCACGTTTCCCTCTGAATCGCGCACATAGACACACTCGCGCAAGGCGATTGAAGGAGCGCGCTGCTAGCCAATTCTGATTGCGCAAGAGCCGGGCCAAAATCTTGAACTCAGATTTCGCCTTGACAAGCGGGGGATGAGACATCACTCTCTCAACTAAGATATCAGTTTGTGAAGAGATATGTCTCATACTATCGAAATTCCCGCCTTGCCCCTGGAAGAATTGCTTCGCTCGTTTCCGAAGGAGGGGCCGGGCAACACCACGGCCAAGGTCTATCGGCTGCTTCGACAATTGATCGTCGAAGTCAGGCTTCTACCCGGACGGGCGTTGCCGGAAAAGGAAGTGGCCGCGATCCTCAACGTCTCCAAGACCCCGGTGCGTGAAGCGATCATCCGGCTATCCGAGGAGGGTTTGGTCAAGGTCGTTCCGCAGGGCGGCACCTTTGTCGCGACGATCGAGGTGCAGCGCTACATCGAGGCCTGCTTCATTCGTTTTCGCCTCGAGTCCGGCGCAGCGGCAGAGGCCGCCAAGCGGCATACGCTGGAAGATCTTGGGCGGTTGGAACTCTCTCTCAACCAGCAGGTCGAGGCTGTCGCAAACGAGGACTACACGCGCTTCTTTGAGCTGGACGAAGATTTCCACCGCGCGATCTTTTCGACGGCACGGCTCAGCGGCGTCTGGGCCTTCGTCAATCAGGCCAAGGGCGAGATTGACCGGATGCGCCATCTGAAGATGGTGTTCGGCGTGCGCAGGACCGGCGAGGTCATCCACGAACACCGCGACATCATCGATGCGATAAGAGCCGCATCTCCGGATGAAGCGGTGGCTGCGATGACCCGGCACCTTGGCTCCCTCGAGGCCAAGATCACAGAGCTTTCACGCGATCCGAAGCTGTGGAGCTACATCGAATCGATCAATGCAACCACAACAGAAAAACGGAAACCACGGCGCAGCCTGACCTGAGGAAGGCGCCGTCGGGAGGAAAACTGAAATGTCTGCAGTGGAATTGAACGACGTAGTGAAACGCTACGGCGCACTCGAAGTCGTGCACTCTGTAAACCTGAATGTCGAACGCGGGGAGTTCGTCGTCCTCGTCGGGCCGTCGGGATGCGGCAAGTCAACGACCTTGCGGATGGTGGCGGGCCTCGAGGAGATTTCCGGCGGAACGGTCTCGATCGGCGGGCGGCTCGTCAACCGGGTCGCGCCAAAGGACCGCGACGTAGCGATGGTGTTCCAGAACTATGCACTCTATCCCCACCTCAATGTCGCTGAAAACATCGCGTTCGGCCTGCGGGTGCGGCGAGAGAAGAAGGACGTGATCGAGGCGGCCGTCAAGGAAGCGGCGGCTATCCTCGACCTCACCCCCTACCTTGCACGCAAGCCCGCGGACTTGTCAGGTGGCCAGCGGCAGCGTGTCGCCATGGGACGGGCGATCGTCCGCAAGCCGCAAGTCTTTCTGTTCGACGAACCTTTGTCGAACCTCGATGCCAAGCTTCGCACCCAGATGCGCGCGGAGATCAAGCGGCTTCACAAACGCATGGGCGTCACCAGCATCTACGTCACCCACGACCAGATCGAGGCGATGACGCTGGCAGACCGCATCGTCGTCATGAACGGCGGCCGCGTCGAACAGGTCGGCACACCGATGGAGCTTTTCCTCAAGCCGGCCAATGCCTTCGTTGCGAGCTTCCTCGGTTCACCACCCATGAACCTGCTGCGCGCAACAGTCGTCTCCGTGGACGGTGAACCGAAGGCGCGCATAGACGCTGCCGACGCGGAAGCCGCCCTCCTCAGATTACCGAAGGCAATCGGCACATCCCTGCGCGCCGATCAACGTATCCTAGTCGGCCTCCGGCCCGAGCACGTCGCGGTCAGCAAGGAAGCGAGCGGGGATGTCCAGGAAATCGCCGCGACGGTCGACCTCGTCGAGCCGCTTGGGTCGGAGGCTCTGCTGCATACCAGGATTTCCGGCCAGCCGATCGTCGCCAAGATCGAAACGCCGGCCGATGTCGAGGCGCTCTCGCAGATCGGCAGGCTGCAGATACCGGTGGGCCGTCTTCATGTCTTCGATGCCGAGAGCGGCAAAGCCGTCAACGGTCATGCGTGAGGCGAGGATGACATCGATGATCGCTGGATATTTCAAGCGTCTTGGCGAGGACCTCCGGAAAGACTGGCAGCTTTACCTGCTTATCCTTCCGATGCTCCTTTGGTTTATGCTCTTCCTCTACAAGCCCATGGAAGGGCTGCAGATTGCGTTCAAGGATTTCAGCCCGTTCCGCGGTATCGCCGGAAGCCCTTGGGTGGGTCTTGAGAATTTTCGCACCCTGCTTGGCGACCAGATCTTCATCCGCGCATTCCTCAATACGATCACCATCAGCGGCCTCGGGCTGATCTTCGCCTTCCCGGTGCCGATCGTACTCGCCATCATGTTCAACGAGCTTCAGAGCGAATTGGGGCGCAGGTTCTCCCAGACGATCGTCTATCTGCCCCACTTCATCTCGGTGGTGATCGTCGCGGGCATCGTGATCAACCTGCTGTCTCCCACGACAGGCGTGGTCAACCTCATCCTGTCGAGCCTCGGCCTCGAGCGGGTCTACTTCCTCACCCAGCCGGAATGGTTCCGCACCGTTTTCATCGGATCGAACATCTGGAAGGAAGCAGGCTTCGAATCGATCGTCTATCTCGCGGCGATCGCCGGCATCAGCCCGACGCTCTATGAATCGGCCCGGGTCGATGGCGCATCGCGCTGGCAGATGATGTGGCGCATCACGCTTCCATGCATCCTTCCGACAATCATCATCATGCTGATCATCCGCATCGGCAACCTCGTCGAGGTCGGGTTCGAATACATCATCCTGCTCTACCAGCCGGCAACCTACCGCACCGCCGACGTGGTCTCGACCTACGTCTACCGGACGGGTCTCCAGGGTACGCAGTACGACCTTGCCACCGCCGCCGGCCTCTTCAATGCGGTCATCGCCTTCGCTCTCGTCTTCGCAGCCAACCGGATCAGCCGGAAGGTTTCGACAACCTCGCTCTGGTGATCGTCATGGCCAGCTTCAATCTCTATTCCCGCGGCGACCGGATCTTCGGATATGCGAACGCAACCCTGATCGGGCTCTTCGTCCTCTCGACGCTCTACCCGTTCATCTACATCCTGTCGGTATCGATCTCTTCGGGTGCTGCGGTCACCTCGGGTCAGGTCGTGCTGTTGCCGAAGGACCTGACACTTGCGGCCTACGAGTTCGTTCTTTCGGATCGGCTCTTCTGGATCGCCTACGGCAATACCTTCATCTACACCTTCGGCGGCACGGCAGTCAGCCTCGCGATCATGATCCCCGGCGCCTATGCCTTGTCGCGTGCCCGGCTAAGGGGGCGCAAGATCCTCAACATGATGGTCGCGTTCACCCTGTGGTTCAACGCCGGGATGATCCCGTTCTTCCTCAACATGCGAGATCTCGGGCTGCTCGACTCGCGGTTGGGCATCATCATCGGTTTCGCCTGCAATGCCTTCAACGTCATCCTGCTGCGCAACTTCTTCGAGGCCGTACCAAAGTCCTTCGAGGAAGCCGCCAAGATGGATGGCGCCAGCGAGTTCCAGCTGCTTTGGAAGGTTTTCATTCCCTTGTCCAAACCGGCGATCATCACGGTCGCGCTGTTCTGCATCGTTTCGAGGTGGAACAGCTACTTCTGGGCCATGGTGCTGTTGCGCGGCGAGGAGAAGATCCCGCTTCAGCTCTACCTCAAGCGGATCATCGTCGATCTTACCGCCAACGACGAGTTCGCAAGCAGCCTTTTGACATCTCGTTACTCGTTCGAGACCGTCACTGCGGCGATCATGATCGCTTCGATCATTCCGGTGCTGCTCATTTATCCAAGCATCCAGAAATACTTCAACAAGGGCATCACCCTTGGCGGAGTGAAGGAATAACGGCCGTCTCAGTAAGTTCTGTTTAAGGAGGAGAATGGAATGAGATATATTCGAGACACGTTGGCGCTGCTTGCCACCTGTGCGTTGCTGCAATCGGGCCCTGTCTATGCGCAAGACGCTTCGACGAAGATTACGGACGACCCGCTCGAGCTGACGATCCATTTCCATTTCCGTGACAAATACGTCTACACGGAAGACTGGCCCGTCGAGAAGAAGGCGGCCGAATGGACCGGGATCCACGTGAAGAATGTCGCCTCGCTTGCGACCAGCAGCAGCCGGGATGCGTTCAACTTGCTGATGGCCTCGGGCAACCTGCCGGACATCGTTGGCGGCGACGTCACCGGCGGGCTGAAGGACGACTTCATTCGCTATGGCATGGAGGGCGCCTTCATGCCGCTGGATGACCTGATCGAGCAGAACGCCCCCAACCTCAGGAAGTTCTTTGACGAGCATCCGATCGTGCGCCAGGCAATCAGCGCACCTGACGGTCACATCTACTTCATCCCCTATGTGCCCGAGGGCGAATTCTCGCGCGCCTGGTTCATCCGCCGGGACTGGCTCGACAAGCTGGGCCTGAAGGTTCCGGAAAACGTCGACGAGCTCTACACCGTTCTCAAGGCTTTCCGCGAGAAGGACCCGAACGGGAACGGCAAGAAGGATGAAGTTCCCTACTTCGCGCGCGAGCCGATCGAAGCAGTCCGCCTGATCAACATGTGGGATGCCCGCGTGTCAGGCTCGGAACGCTACGGCGACTTCATGATCGAAGACGGCAATGTGGTACATCCCTGGACGACACCGAACTACCGGACCGGCATTTCCAAAGTTGCGCAATGGTTCAAGGAAGGCCTGATCGACACGGAGGTGTTCACCCGCGGCGCGCGCGTACGTGAATACATGCTCGGCAACAATATCGGGGGCATGACGCACGACTGGTTCGCAAGCACGTCCAACTACACCGACGCCCTGAAGGACAGCGTTCCAGGCATCGACTTCGCGCCGATGCTGCCGCCGAAGACCGTGTCCGGGAAGCGCTTCGAGGACAGCCGGCGTGCGACCGTTCAGCCGGCAGGCTGGGCGATCTCCTATTCGAACCAGCACCCGGTCGAGACGATCAAGTACTTCGACTTCTGGTTCTCCGAAAAGGGCCGGATCCTGTCGAACTGGGGCATCGAGGGCGAGACCTACGACATGGTCGACGGCAAGCCCGTCTACACGCAGACCGTCCTTCACAACTCCAAGCCGGTGAACGCCCAGATGTGGGAAATCGGCGCCGGCGTGCCGCGTGGCTATTGGGCCGCCTATGCCTCCGAGGAGCAATGGACGAACAAGATGGCTCTCGACGGGATCGCCATGTACGAGAAGGAACCAGACCTTCTTCAGCCTGAGTTTACCGGCGTCTCGATGAACAGCGACGAGCGCGCCGTTTACGACAAGTACTGGCCGAGCCTTCTCACCTACATGATGGAAATGCAGCAGACCTGGGTCCTCGGAGCCCAGGATGTCGATGCCTCCTGGGACGGCTACGTCGCCCGCCTCGACCAACTCGGCTACGCCAAGGTCACCGAGGTGATGCAGGCGGCCTATGACCGCCAATACGGAAAGAACTGACCCGATTATCGGGCGCGACCGGGTCGCGCCCGCCTCTATCACGTATTCAAAGGACGTCATTTCGATGCCCAAAACCGCTGAAGCACCCCGCCTGCAATATCTCGATGAGCCAAAACCGGGGACCCTGACGATCGGCTATCAGCCGGCCGGCGAAAGCTCTGTCGAAAACCCGCCCCGTTTCAGCTGGCTGCCGGCCCTGAACGACGATGCGCGCTACGTGGTGCGGATCTCCAGCGATGCGGGCTTTGCGCCCGAGCGGACGCTGGTCTTCGACAACATCGCCTGGAACTTCTTCACCCCGGATACAGTGCTCGAACCCGGTTCCTACTGCTGGTCGTTTGCTCTCTGGGACGACACCGCAAAGCGTCTCGCCTCCGATTGGAGCAGCGTGCGTGAATTCACGCTCAAGCCGGGCCTTCCCGAGACGGCTCTGCCGCGCGTCACAGCGCGGCGCGACACCATGGATCTTCGCCATCCCCGCCTGTGGCTCAATCCGGATGGCATCACCAACTTCCGCGGCCGGTTGCAGGAGGATCCTGATTGCTGCGGCTGGAAGACCTTCTACGTGAACTCGGTGGAGCCGTGGCTCTCGCGGGGCCCGATCGCCGAACCGCAACGTTACCCGGATAATGTGCGCACCGCCAAGCTCTGGCGGCAGATGTATATCGACTGCCAGGAAGCGATTTATGCCGTCCGGCACCTGGCGATTGCCGGCGTTATCCTGGATGACGCAGACATGATTGCGCGGGCCAAGGACTGGCTGATGTCGGTCGCGGCATGGGACCCCCAGGGGGCAACGGCCCGCTCCTACAATGACGAGGCGGCTTTCCGCGTCGTGACCGCGCTCGCCTGGGGCTATGATTGGCTATACGACCATCTCGATGACGGTGAGCGAGAGCGCGTGCGTCGTGTGCTCCTTGCGCGGACACGCGAAGTCGCAGACCACGTGATCTGGCGTGCGCGCATCCATGTTTTCCCCTATGACAGTCACGCGGTGCGCTCGCTTTCGGCGGCCCTCACGGCGGCTTGTATCGCGCTGGCCGGTGAGGAAAAGGAAGCCGAGGGCTGGCTGGACTATACGGTCGAATTTCTTTTCACCCTCTATTCGCCCTGGGGCGACAGCGACGGCGGGTGGGCGGAGGGTCCACACTACTGGATGACCGGCATCGCCTATCTGACGGAAGCCGCCAATCTCATCCGAAACTTCCTCAAGGTCGATCTCTATCGGCGCCCGTTCTTCCAGAAGACAGGTGATTTTCCGCTCTACACGAAAGCGCCGGGTACGAAGCGAGCCTGCTTCGGAGACGACTCCACACTCGGCGATCCGCCCGGTCTCAAGGTTGGCTACAACGTCCGCCAGTTCGCCGGCGTCACCGGCAACGCCCATTACCAATGGTATTTCGAGCGGCTGAAGGCGGATGCCGCCGGTACCGCCATGGAATTCTATAACTACGGCTGGTGGGACCTCAATTTCGACGACCTGGTCTACCGGCACGATTACCCGCAAGTCGAGGCAAAGGCGCCTGCCGACCTGCCGCCGGTCAAGTGGTTCCGGGAGATCGGCTGGGTTGCGATCCAGAAACACATGGACGATCCCGACCGCCACATCCAGTTCCTGTTCAAGAGCAGCCCCTTTGGTTCCTTGAGCCACAGTCACGGCGACCAGAACGCATTCCTGCTCTATGCCTTCGGCGAGGATCTGGCGATCCAGAGCGGCTACTATGTCGCCTTCAACTCGACCATGCATCGCCGCTGGCGGCGGCAGACCATTTCCAAGAACGCCATCCTCATAGGCGCCAGCGGGCAATACGCCGAAGGCGACAAGGCGATCGGCAAGAAGGCGGGAGGTCGGATCACGGCGGTGCGCGAGGAGCCGACGCATGTCTTCATCAGCGGCGATGCCACGGCGGCCTATCGGGCGAACAATCCGCTGGTCCTGAGGGTCGAGCGAGACATCCATTTCACCAGCAGCGACTTTCTCGTCATCGTCGATCGCGTCGAATGCGCCGAACCACAGCCCCTCAAATGGCTGTTCCACTCCGCCCATCCGCTGGACGTGGGCGGCAACAGTTTTCGTCTGACCGGCGAACGGGCAGGACTCTACGGGCAGTTCGTCTTTTCAACCGCAGGACCGCCGCAGATACGCATGATCGAAGGTTTCGAAGGCGTCGATCCGGCCGAAATCGAAGGCCTGGCCACCCAATATCACATCGAGGCGACGCTTCCGGCCTCCACCAAGCAGACCCTGGTGACGCTTCTCGTTCCCTATGCCCTAACCGAACCCCGGCGGGTCTTTCACTTCGTCGACGACCAGGGCTTCAGCGCCGACCTCTATTTCACCGATGTCGACGACAACCAGCTTCGCATCGTCATCCCCAAGAACTTCTGATTGGAAAGGAAATGTCATGAACGAACTGAAGGACAAGGTCATCCTGGTAACCGGCGGCGGCCGCGACATCGGCAAGGCCTGCGCCGAGAGGCTTGCCAGCGACGGCGCAAAGGTCGCAATCACCTACTTTGGCTCGGCGGCAGGCGCCGAAGAGTGCGTGAAGGCGATAGCGGCTTCCGGTGGCAAGGCGATCGCCATCAAGGCCGACATGACCGTGGCCGCCAATGCGCAAGCGGCCGTCGACAGGGCGGTGGCGGAGTTCGGTCGGCTCGATGGGCTGGTGCATGTCGCCGGCGGGCTTTTGGCGCGCAAGACCTTGCAGGACATGGACGAGGCGTTCTTCCGGCAGGTAATCGACGTCAATCTCACTTCGCTCTTCAATGCGTCCAAGGCGGCCGTTCCGGCGATGGCCGACGGTGGCGCGATCGTCACCTTTGCCTCACAGGCCGGCCGCGATGGCGGCGGCCCGGGCGCGTTGGCCTATGCCACCTCGAAGGGGGCGGTCATGACCTTCACGCGTGGTCTTGCAAAGGAACTCGGACCAAGGATCCGCGTCAATTCCGTTTGCCCTGGCATGATCTCCACGACGTTCCATGACACATTCACCAAGCCGGAGGTGCGGGAACGTGTTGCTGCGGCGACACCGGTCAAGCGCGAAGGTCGAGCGGACGAGGTCGCCAACTTGGTCGCCTTCCTGATCTCCGATGAGGCGTCGTTTATCACCGGCGCCTGCTACGATGTAAACGGCGGCACGCTGTTTTCCTGATATGGTCATGACAGTGCGATTTCCGATCCATGGCAAGCGCGTCGCTCTCATCGGCACGTCGCTTGTCCAGCAGAATCACCATGCAGGCGACAGGCACATCCACTCCTGCGCCCGAGGCTGGGCGACATGGGCGGAAGTTCTCTCCGCCGGCCAGCTCGACATCACCGTGTTTCACGATCCGCGCGTATATCCCGGATGGGAGCCGAGCGGCAGGCTCGGCGTCACCCGTGGTTTCGGCGGACTGAACGCGGGCGTCTCGGGCCAGAAGGCCCGGGACATCGCAGAGCGCCTCGAAGAGGTCTTGAAGCTCGATTTTGACCTGATCGTCGTCGATGCCGGCACGAACGACATGATGGTGGAGACAAAGGAAGTTATCCAGTCGATCCGCGAAGCTATCGTTGATCGACTGATTGAGGCCGGAAAGACTGTGATCCTGCTGCCGATCCTGGCGCGTGGCACGCAGAAATGGGTCGCCGGCGGATCGGTACGGGCAAAGGCGCACTGGATCAACCAGAAGAGCCTCGCCTTCGCAGCCACAAGACCGCACTGCCACGTCTTCGACTGGAATTCCGTCTGGGCGGATCCGCGTTCTGTCGATGGGGCGCCTTACGATGGCTTTTCCGACGACGGCACCCACTTTTCGGTGCCCGGCGGCTATGCGGTCGGCAAGGCATTGGCAGCTTACCTACGTGGCTTCCTTGCTCCATCCGCTCTTCGCACCTGGGCGCAGGACGACCGTTTCGATGCCGTCAACAACCCGCTCGGCAACATCCTGCCCGATCCGCTTCTTGCCGATCACAGGACGCTTGCCGCTGGATCGGCCGTTCCTCAGGGATTGGCGGTTGCAAGCCGGATCATCTCCCGGCCCGATCGAGCGGCGAACTGGCAGGAAATCCGTGTGGCCGGCGGAGACTGTTTCGTCGATATCCTAGCCGACGGCTTCGTCAATCCGTTGCCGGCGGGCGCCTGGGTGCAGGCGAGTGTCGAGTTGGAGGTCGACGCACATGACAGCTGGAGGGACATTTCCCTCGTTCTGGAAGACGGTGCGCCGGAGGGTCTCGTTTCACAGGCGTTGGCTCCGTTCGATCTCGGCGACGGGAACCTCGCACCTTTCCCAGAGGAGGCATGGTCAGGCGTCCTGAGGACACCGCCGATCAAGCTGAAAACGGCCATGCAAAATCTCCGGCTTGGCCTCAGTCTACAGGTTGTTCCGTCAAGACAGCCGGCAAGCATGCGGTTCTCAACGCCGGAGTTGCGCCAGGTCATGCAGCCGCTGGGCCAATCACCTTGTATGTTCGAGTTTTCACGAACTCTGACGGCCTGAAGCCCGCCCAAATACCGTCAGCGATCTACCGGACGACATGTCCTGAAAACAAGCCCGCAGGGATATCGGGGTTGTCGGCATCGGTCACAAGCAGAAGCTTCACGACGTCGCCTTCCTGTCTGGCATGTATGCCTTCTATCTTGTGCGGGTACTCGAGATGATCAAAGGCAAGGAGTTCTCCCCGCTCGCCGATGATGCCAATGCCAGCACCGAGACACGGACCGTCGAGGTAGGCATTTTCGGTATTCTCGGCGACAGCACTGAAAATCATCTCGCCACTGGGAAGGGATGCGGCATCGGTAAAGCCGAACGGAGTTCCGCCAATGGCGCCCAAATCGAATCGATCGACCGCGCTGGGTGCCAGTGGATCACCTCGATTGTTTTCAAGCGCGTCCAACACCGCAGACAGCGGATAGGAAACGATGGCGTTGTCATGAGGACGTTTGTTGCCACGCTGCAGCAACCGCAGTTCTTGACCGACAATCGCCGCGCCCTCGATGTTGAGTTCACCGAATTCCTTCGCGAGCGGATCGAGAATGAATGAAAGATCGACGCTTTTCGAAGGCGCGACGACCGCGCCTTGCGCATCGAGACGGAGCAAGACGCCTCGCTTGCGCGTAGGCCGTGATCCTGAGCCAATTGCCAACAGGGCGCCAAATGAAAAAGCGGTGCATGACGGGATAAAGGTCAGCGCTTCCAAATCAGGCTTGCGCTTCTTTCGATCGCTTTTCGTCTGCGGCAATTCGCCGTCGAACAAGCGGATCAAGTGACCCGGCCCTGAGCCGCGAACCGGGAACACTCCTAGATGCAGCTCATCATCCGCGATCACATACAGCGCCGCATCAAGGCATACGAGCCCACTTGCGGCGCTCAAATGCGAGGAACGGAAAGATGAGTTCGCAACAATGTCGAGGTCGCGTACCTTCTCAAGCTTCGTCATGACCAGATCGCTCCGTTTAGATGAGTAGAGCTAATCTACACGGGGTGGATAACATAGAGGCCGACAAATCATTGCCGTGTGAGGGTGTCCGCACAATCATCTTACCCTCGCATCTGTTCTGGCTTTGGTCGCCGTTGACAGCCGCCGCCACCTCCCAACCCATTGCCCCTCTCCATGGGTTGCTCAGGTTTCCTTACGCGCCCAGGCGGGGCTGTGGAAGCGCATCACGCGGAATACTCGCCAGTGCCTTCTGCCTGACTTTCCGTGATACGTCATATAGTTTCCTCGCCTCGGCATCGACGCATTGTCCTCCTTCAAGCTGCCTGCTAATCGGGTCGTCGAGTTCGGCCAGAAAGTCGCGATCTAAGAGCCGTTCACGCGCTTCGCCCGCAGCCAACGCAACCTTGGAAAAACAGATAATGCCAGTCGTCGCCTCCTATCTCTATCGTTCTGGCAAGCGCGCAGAAGAAGTACCGCTCACTGCCAAGCCGTTCGAGGCTTCCGGCGATGAGTTCGCGTGGATCGGCTTGACTGACCCCACCGCTGACGAGATGGCTAGTCTCCAGGCGATGTTCGGCCTGCATTCCCTCGCGGTTGAGGACGCTCTCAACGGCAATCAGGTGCCGAAAGTAGACATTTACGGCGACCAGTTGTTTGTCATCGTCAAGACGGCCCACCTCGAGGGCGACAAGATTACATACGGTGAAACCTGCATATTCGTGGGAAAGCACCACCTGATTTCCGTCCGCCATGGATCTGCCCGCTCGCACAAGGAACTGCGCCTGCAGCTCGAACAATCCCCGAAGCTTCTTGAACACGGTCCTGATTATGTTCTCCACGGCATTATCGACTTCGTCGTCGACGGTTACCTGCCGGTGGTCGAAACGCTCGAGGACAAGGTTCTGGACCTCGAGAAACACGTCCTCGTGTCGTTCCTGCAGCCTGAGCAGATCAGACGCATCTTCCGCATGCGTCGTCACGTGATCCGCTTCCAGCGCGTGCTCGGACCGATGGGGGAAGTGGCGGGAAAACTCACCCACCTTGAACTCCCCTGTATCGACGATAATGCCAAACCGTTCTTCAAGGACGTTTACGACCACGTCAGGCGCGTGGAAGGTCTGGTCGGCGGGCTTCGCGAGATCATGACGTCGGTATTTGAAGCCTCCAATCTGCTGGAACAGCAGCGACAAGGCACAATTACACGGCAGCTAGCCGCCTGGGCAGCAATTCTCGCGGTACCGACTGCCATTGCCGGTATCTATGGCATGAACTTCGAAAACATGCCGGAGCTTGCGACGCGCTATGGCTATTTCGCCGTCCTCGGCGTGATTGCGACGCTTTGCTCGATACTCTACTGGCGTTTCAAGAGGTCTGGCTGGCTATAACAGGACGCGTTCCTGCCCGCCGGAAATTGAGGACGGGTTAACTCTGGGCGTACTCCTCGTGTCCACCTTCGCTCTCAACACTCGCTCTTCGTGACCCCTGCCCGGGAACAGGCGTTGCGCAAACGCGAGACCAATACCGTGCTTGCCGCACTTCAGCAATTCAGGGACAGGCAGCGATCCCAGTTGCAGGAACATTCTCGCAGTGAAGCGGTTTTGCGTTCACAAACCCAATAGGTGCAAGATGATCAGCGTTAGCCAGCAATCGATTGAAGATCAAATCGCCGAATTGCGATCGCAGATCGCGGAAGTGAAGCAAGCTGTGGGTGCGCAGGTCAATTCTGCGGCCGAAGACGCATCTCAATTTGCCAGGAGCGCAGTCCAGACTGTCCGACAGCAGGGACAAGGCGCCATAGTGGCCGCACGGGAAAATCCCGGAACAGCAACGACAATCGTCAGTACCGCCGGGCTCATCGGATTTTGCATCGGCCTGTATTTGGGTCTTTCTGCAACGGGTGGCCTTCGCGCGCGCTGGTAGGCGACAATCGATCCAAAGCTGTTGCCATTTTCGTCTTCGGCAAAAGGCGTCTTAAGCAAGGCCTCCCGGCCGCTTGCCGCCTTGCCGAGGGCGGCGTCCGCCCGTCATCCCGGTGATCCGGCTCTTGCGATCGAAAGCTGCCGGGAGAAACGCCTGCTGGACATATCCATCCAGGGCGCGCTCCCTGTTCAAGCAGCATTCGGGATAAATCGCCACTCCGCCAGGAAGACTTGCCGTGCCAGCGAACTCGAACGCGCGTGGCCCGAAAGCCCGGGGCACATTTGTCATCTTCGCCTCGACGAACGGGGCGTTGCGTTCGACAGAGTTGCCGTCCGCGGGGTTGCCGGCGACTTGCACGCCGATTGGCCGCTTGGTGCCGGGGAGACCCTGGTCCTTCCGCAGAAGTGAGGACATGAGAAACGCCATGTCATCTCCGCCCAGGGCTGCGCGCCCTACATATTGCACACGGACGGAAGCTGTACCGCGGCGCTTCAGATCCAGCATGTCTGCTGCCTTGCTGGAAACATCGATCGTACGCCCTTTGTGGTAAGGGCCACGATCATTGACACGCAAGATGAGCGACGATCCGTTTTCGAGATTGGTCACCCGCACATAGCTGGGCAAGGGCAGCGTCGGATGCGCGGCGGAAAGGCGACCCGCATCGTAAGTCTCGCCATTTGCGGTCCGACGCCCTTGAAACACCCGACCGTACCAGGAGGCAACGCCGCTTCGATCGTAGCTCGGCTCCTCCTTCGGATAGTAACGCTTGCCTTTGACCACATAGGGCTTACCGACGACATACTGGCCGGCACGCCTTGATGCTTTTTTGCCGGAAGCAACTCTCACGCTGGCATCGACGCGATGCAGCGTGGCGGGAGAGTACGCCTTCATCCTGTTCATGTCGGGCGTTGATGTGGTGGTGCAGGCGCCGCCGCACGTACAGAACATCCCGATCGCCAACCAGCGCATGACTTTGACGGTCGCACCTACTTCATCTCCCATCCCATCCACCATCGACGGCAACTGGCGACGCGACCGCAATGCGAAGTGGATACGCGAGACAGGCGGCACAGCAGCTAAGTGCTGGTCGACACTAGGCGCAATCTGGGGGCGTGCTTGGTCCGCTCCATCTGTGATACCTTTCTAGAATGCGGCCTCGAGCGAATGGTTCCGATCCGCCCGATCGACGACACGTGCGATCCCGTGCGATGAAATGCGGGCGTGCGGGTGAGGCCCATCGCACCTATTTCGTGAGCAGCCGCGGCGTGGAAGCGATCGGCTAGGCGACTAGCTCTTCGGCAGCCCGTCTGGCCTCAAATGCTTTCTCAGCGCAGCGATGCGAAAGATGGCGTTGGCGGCTCCATAGCCGCGATAGCCACGTCTTTCGACGATCTCGAAGAAGAAACCTTCGCCAAAGGTTGGACTGTAGAGCTGGAAATACTCGCCGCCATCATCGCAGTCATAGAGAATATTTTCGGACTTCAGTCGCTCGAGAACTTCCGCATCGAGACCGAAGCGCGCTTCGACGTCGTCGTAGTAGTTCGGTGAGATCGGCAGTGCGTTGAAGCCGTTTTTCCGCAAGGCCTGCGCCGTCGCGAAGATATCTTCAGTGGTAAAAGCCAGATGTTGTACGCCGGAGCCGAAGGTTTCGGTGATGAAGCGGCCGGCCAGCGTATTGCGGTTCTCCGCCCCGTTCAGCGTCAGCCGCAGCGTACCCGCGTCGTTTTCCACGACCTGGCTGCGAACGATGCCGGCTGGATCGATGATGTCCACCATCGGCGTTTTATGCACATCCAGAAGCGATGAGTAAAAGAGCAGCCATGTCAGCATCTCCTCGTATTTGACGGTCTGAGCGATGTGATCGATGGCGGACAATCCAGCCGGCACGGACGAACCTTCGTCTCGCACCGGATCGAATTCGATCTCCCAGATCCTGGAGAGTTCGGATTTTTCATCCAGGAAATAGATGAGCCCCCCACCTACACCGTGGATCGCCGGAACCAGGAGTTCCCCTGGGCCGACCGGCTGCTCGAAAGGTTCGGCGCCAAGCGCCCGCGCCCTCTCCACAGTCGCGGCCGCATCATCCACCATGAGGCCGAAGGCATAGGCGGAGGTGCCGTGTACCAGATAGGAAGCGCTGGCGAAGCCCTCCCGCTCGGTGTTGACCACCAGATTGATTGCACCCTGGCGGTAAACCACCACCTGCTTCGTCCGGTGCTGCGCGGCCTTTTTGAACCCGATCGAAACGAGTAGCGCTTCGAGCTCGCCTGCTTCTTCGTCCGAGGCACTGAACTCCACGAACGCTACCCCCTTCACGTCCACGCGTGGGGGCATCATGGGAACCGGCAAACGGATCTCCGGTTCGGCGCGTTTGACCTGGTCCCCGAGATAGATCAACGAACGATATCCGTCGACGGCAATCGCATTGGCATTGCCGCCACGAAACTGGTCGTTGAAGATTTCGAGCGACAGATAGCCGTCATAGCCGGTTGCCGCCACCGCGCGGGTAAAGTCGGTCACCGGCAGGTCACCCTCGCCCGGCATGTTGCGGAAGTGCCGGCTCCAGTAGAGCAGATCCATATCGATCAGCGGGGCGTCGGCCAGCTGCACGATGAAGATCTTCTCCTTCGGGATCGAGCGGATCGAATTGATCTCGATCTTGCGCGACAGCGTATGAAAGCTGTCGAGGATCAGCCCGATGTTCGGATGATCGGCACGCCGGACGATTTCCCAGGCATCACGATGATCGCTGATATGACGCCCCCAGGCGAGCGCCTCGTAACCGACGCGTAAATTCCGCTTCGCGGCCCGTTCTCCGAGTTCGCGAAAGTCGGCGGCCGCCCTGTCGATGCCACCGACGGCAGCCGGCGAGACATTGGAGCAGACAAGGACCAGGTCGGTGCCAAGCTCTTGCATCAGGTCGAACTTGCGCTCGGCGCGGTCGAACGTCCGGGCTCTCAGCGGCTCCGGCATGCCCTCGAAATCACGGAACGGTTGGAAGAGACTGATCTCCAGGCCGAAGTCGCGCACCATCCGTCCGACTTCGCGCGGGCTCTCGTCAAAGGCGAGGAAATCGTTCTCGAAGATTTCGACACCGGCAAAGCCCGCCTTGGCGATGGCACGCAGTTTGTCCTTGAGATCGCCGCTGAGAGAAACCGTTGCTATCGAGGTCTTCATCGTTCGTTCCTCGCTGGAGTTTTCGGCGTCAGCCGGTCATCGCCTTGAAATGGTCGAGCATCCGCGCCGCATCCGGCTCGAGCCCGGTGAACAAGCGAAAGGCGCCGACCGCCTGGAAGACCGCCATTCCTCCACCGTCGAGCGTGCGGCACCCGCGTCGCCTCGCTTCCGCAAGCAGGGCCGTTTCGAGCGGGAAGTAGACGATCTCGGCGACCCAGTGGCGCGGATCGAGAAGGTCGGCGCTAAGCGGCAGCCCCGGATAATTCGCCATACCGGTCGGCGTCGCGTGGATGAGCCCCGACGCCGATCGCATTGCATCGGGGAGGTCCGTGCCGGCCGAGATATCCGCCTTCGGAAACAGGGCGGTCAGCATTTCGGCGAGCGCCTGCGCCCGCTCCGGCTCGCGGTCGAAAACAGCAAGGCGCTTCAGCCCAAGCGAAAGTGCTGCATAAGCCGTCGCGACGCCCGCGCCGCCTGCCCCAAGCTGCACGGCAAAGGAAAGGTCGGCATCCGGCAGCCCTAGCCTGAAACCTTCGGCAAAACCCCACCAGTCGGTGTTGTGGCCATGGCGCCGCCCTCCCCTGAACACGACAGTGTTAACGGCGCCAAGCCGCTGCGCGTCAGGTGCCAGTTCATCGAGATGTGCAATGACTGCCTGCTTGCACGGATGGGTGATGTTGACGCCTGCAAACCCCTGCCGTTCAGCATCGGCAAGCAGGCGCGGCAGGTCGTTTTCCGTCGCGTCGATTTCGCGAAGGTCGATCAGGTCGTACGCATAGCGAAGCCCCTGAGCTGCGCCTTCGGTCATGTGCATCGCCGGGGTCAGCGACGCCTGAATGCCCGCGCCGATCAGACCGGCCTTCAAGGGTCTTACAAGCGTTTCGGTCATGGTTTGGGTTTCCATCCTCAAAGCCCGCAACGGGCGGCCGCCTTCGGCCCGCCGTGCCTTGCGGGCGGGCCGAGTCTTCGCGCTGTTACTGGCCGCGGGCGGCGCCGATCTCCTTAAACAGCGCCTGCACCGTCTCCGTGCCGATCTCGGCGCTGAACTTCTCGATCACCGGCTTGACGGCATCACGCAGCTTCTGTGTCTCCTCGGGGCTGAATTCGCTGACTTCCATGCCGGTCTTGCGGATTTCCTCAAGGGCTGCCGCGTCCGCTTCGCGCGAAACCTTGCGCTGATAGTCACGCGCTTCGGTCGCCGCCGTCTGCAGCACGGTCTTCTCCTCGTCGTTCAGGCCATCCCAGAACTTCTTGCTGACGAGCACGATCTGCGGATTGTACTGGTGGCGGGTCAGCGTCATGTACTTCTGCACTTCGTAGAACTTGGCGTTCAGGATGTTCGCGGCGGGGTTTTCCTGGCCGTCGACCGTTCCGGTCTCGAGCGCCGTATAGAGTTCGGTATAGGGCAGCGGCACGGCGTTCGCGCCGAGCGTGTTGAAGAGCTCGATCGGGATCGGGGACTGGATCGTGCGGATCTTCAGGCCCTTGATGTCCTCAAGCTTCGTCACCGGATGGCGGTTGTTGGTGAGATTACGGAAGCCGAGCTCCCAGTAGCCGAGGCCGACAAGGCCGGTATCAGGCAACAGCTTGAGGAGGCTGTCACCGAAGGCGCCGTCCATCACCTTGTCCGCCTCGGCACCGCTGTCGAAGAGGAAGGGAAGGTCGACGGCGCCGAACTGCTTGACGTTGTTGGCAAGGATGCCGGCGTTCAGCACCGTCATTTCGATGACTCCGCCCTGCAGCGCAGAGACGGTCTGGACATCGCCGCCGAGCGTGCCGCCGGGGAAGAGCTTGACCTCGATCTTGCCGCCGCTCTTGTCCTTCACGAGTTCGGCAAACTTCTCCATGCCTGTCACCTGTGGGTGACCCTTGTTGTTGGCCGATGCGAACTTGATCGTCTGGTCGCGTATTTCCGCGAGCGTCGGGCCTGCCGTCAGCAAGACGAGCGGCAGAGCAAGCCCCAGGGCCAGTTTCGTGAGTTTCAACATGTTCTCCTCCCAGATTGGGCCGGTATTTCCGCCGGCCGTGTTGAAGCGTGAAGTTTCCTCAGTGCCCGAACCAGGTAACCGGAACGGTCACCAGGGCGGGGAACAGGACGAGCAGGAACAGGACGATCAATTCGGCGATCAGGAAGGGCAGCACGCCCTTCATCAGGTCTTCCATCGACAGTTTGGAGACGCCGCAGATAACGTTCAGCACCGTGCCGACCGGCGGGGTGATGAGGCCGATCGAATTGTTGATGATGAACAGGACGCCGAAGTAGACCGGGTCAATGCCTGCCTGCTTGATGATGGGCATCAGCACCGGCGTCATCACGAGGATGGTCGGCGTCATATCCATCGCCGTGCCGACGAGCACGATCAGGACCATGATCGCAAGCAAGAGAAGCGTCTGGTTGTCCATCAGCGGTTCGATGAGCGAGGCAAGCGCGCCCGGAACGTCGGCAACGGTGATCAGCCAGGCGGATACCGCGGCACAGGCGACCAGGAACATGACGACCGAGGTGATCTTTGCCGCCGACACGAAGACGTGAAAGAGCTGTGCTGGCGGCAGTTCGCGATAGACGACCATGGCGACGAAAAGCGAGTAGACGGCAGCAACCACGCCTGCTTCGGTTGGCGTGAAGACCCCGAACTTCAGGCCAACGATGATGATTATGGGCAGCATGAGGGCCCAGATGCTGTCAACGAGCGCCTTCAGCCGCACGGCCCCGCTCTGCCTTGGCGGCAACTCGAACTGCTCCTTGCGGGCAACGATTAGCCAGGTGATGCAAAGGGCCGCGGCTATCATCAGCCCCGGGAAGATGCCGGCGAGAAAGAGCTTGGTGATAGAGACGCCGCCAACGACGCCGTAGAGAATAAAGCCGATCGACGGCGGGATGATCGGTCCGATCACCGAGGCGGAGGCTAGCAGCCCGCCGGCGCGCGCAGCGTCGTGGCCGCTTTTCAGCATCATTGGCAGAAGCAGCGCCCCAAGCGCCGCAGCGTCCGCGACGGCCGACCCCGAGAGACTGGACAGAATACAGGCGGCGAAGATCGCGACGAAACCGAGACCGCCGCGAATATGGCCGACCATCGCCATGGCCAGCGCGACGATGCGCCGGGACAGTCCTCCGGTATTCATGACTTCGCCGGCGAGCAGGAAGAAGGGCACGGCCATCAGCGGAAAACTGTCGGCACCGTTCAAGACGTTCTGTGCGACAATCTGCGCGTCGAAGAGACCGAGGTAGAGCATCAGGGCGACGCCGCTGATAACGAGAGCGAAGGCAATCGGCACGCCGAGCGCCATGGGGCCAAGAAGGGCGCCGAGGAAGATCGTAACGGTCATCGCAACATCCTCAGCGCTTGGCGGATACGGGGTCGAGAACCGGCTCGGGAAGATCCTCGAGCGCCATCTCGTCCTCGCTGTCGCGCACCAGTTCGGCCGTTGTCACATCGATACGGCCCGTTGCGATCGCGATGGCGTCGGCAAGAATGATTAGGAACGCAGGAACACCGAAGGCGAGACCGGCGCCGTAGAAGAAGCCCATCGAGAGCCCGGTTGCTGGCGCACCGACGTGCAGATTGATCAGCGTTTGTGCCCAACTGCCGCTGATCATCAGCCAGGTCGCGAAAAGCATCAACGCATGGCCCGAAAGCACAGCGATCCTTGCTGCAAGGGGCGGCAGTCGTTTGATGACTGTATCAACGCCGAGATGCCCGTGCTCGCGCATGGCGACCACGGCGCCGAGGAAGGTAAGCCAGACGAAGAAGATGCGCGACAGCTCCTCCGATACCGTGATGCCTTGGTTGAACGCATAACGCAGAACGACATTGCCGAAAACGAGCACAACCATGCCGGCGAGCAGCAGGGCAATCGCCACCTTCAGCGCGAAGAAATAGAAATCGATGATGCGGGTCATGCGCTCCTCCCAAAGCGGAGTGCCGTCTTGGCGCCCGAGCGTCGCATTGGCGACGAGGGCGGCGTCAGGGGCACTGTGCGAACGCGACCTCCTCCAGCCGTCTTCGCTCATTACAAAATGTACGAACTAGTACGTATGTCAAGCGGACTCTCTTGAAAGAGCTCTCTAACCTCAATATGAGTTTCATGGGAGGCCACGCGGCGTGCCTCGCGGTTCGCCCGTTTCAATTTGGTTTCATTGGAAAAATTCCGGCCGGTGTCGGGGAGTGACGACGAAAGAATGGCAGGGCGCGCTGAGGCAAGTCGGAAGAACGATCCGGAACGAACCAAGGAAGACATCCTTGTCGTCGCCACGGAGGAGTTCTCGACGCACGGCCTCGCCGGCGGGCGCGTTGACGCGATCGCAGAACGGACCCGAACCTCCAAGCGCATGATCTACTACTACTTCGGAGGCAAGGAGGGACTTTATCTCTCCGTGCTGGAGCGCGCCTATCGCAAGATCCGCACGCTCGAGGAAGATCTGAAGCTCGCAAGCCTGGCGCCGGAAGAGGCGTTGCGTACCCTCATTTCCAGTACTTTCGACCACGACGAGGCCAACCCCGATTTCGTGCGACTGGTCAGCATCGAAAACATCCATCATGCCGCACACATGCTACGTTCGGAAGCGATCCGCGATCTGAATGTGTCGGTCATCGAGACGATCGCCGAAATCCTTGAGCGCGGTATCGCCGCAGGCGTCTTCAAGCGAAAGGCCGACCCGATCGACGTGCACATGCTGATCAGCGCCTTCTGCTTTTTCCGGGTTTCGAACCGCTACACTTTCGGAACGATCTTCCGCCGCGACCTCTCTGAGCCAGAGACGATTGGCAGGCATCGGACGATGATCGCCGATGCCGTGATCAGTTATCTGAAAAACGGAGACGGATCTTTTTAGGCACCGCGGGAGGAACGTTTTGATTAGCGGGCGGTGCACGCTCTTGTACTAATTTGGTATTACTTGACCCATTTCCGATGATCGATCTATATTGGTACCGTTAGAAACAATTAATAGCGATGATTGTAAGAATACCTGCATCAGCACGAAAAAATTCTGGTTCCGTCCCGCTCGAAATCTCGCGTGGGAAGGGCTGAATTACGGTCTTGAAGCTATGTACTTGCTTTAGTTTTGTATTGGATTCGTCCGGGGTAGCCATCTTGGGTTGCCGAAACGGACGAAGGTTGGGTGCATGGCCGAAATTCGCTTTCGAAATGCGTATCAGCGGCCTTGCGACGTGACGACGACTTCTTGAACACAGCAAGCGATGAGGTATGCGGACGGCCTGTCCGTGCATTGTTTGCGAGATCGTGTTTACGGGATGGTCGTTTTCTAAATTGAACGTGGGACAGAACGGATAAATGCCCGTTGCATAGTTCGTTTGAGGCGAGATCGATCGAGGATCGAAATCGTGCGGTTCAGCGTAGCTGTTTCACCTTCCTCACGTCATGCGTCGAAACACTGCCCAAGGCGAGACGACAGTAGGTTCAGGGTTCGTCGGCATAGGAGCAGTGGGGTCGAAATCCAAATGCCGAGCCAACTTTTCGCGCCGTATTGAACCGACCCCGGGGCTTTACGTGTGATGGAAAAGCTTTCGATACTGCGGTGGCCGGCCTTCAAAAGGCGCAGGCTTGGACATTGGACACGCTACATAGCGGGTTCAGTGGTGACGGCCCTGCTCGCCGCGGCGTTCTACTTTCTCGCCCTTGTGACCCTCGACAGCGTTGGACGGTTACCACCGCCTGCGTTCACGAACAGCCTTTGCGCAGACGAGAAGCTGGCCTTTTTTCGGGATAACCCTCCTCAGGCACCAACCGCGCTCATCCTTGGATCATCGGCGGCCTGGCGGGGTATCGCGAGCGAGGAGATCGCCCGCCGACATCCAGCCGCCATACCACTCAACGGCAGCTTTTGTGGCTTGCAGGTCGACGAGACTGCGTTCGTCGCAGATTATCTGTTGAGGCGATACCCGAGCGTACAACACGTTTTGTTGTTGCTCACTCAGTTCGACATGACCGCGTGCTCTGGCATCAGCGCGCGGGTGTTCGACGGCACGCATGTCGATGATTACTTGTCGGGTGACGGTCTGACGTGGACCTATTACTTCACGTACTTCGATCCTGTCTCACTCGTCCGCAACGCAAGCTTTGTCAAAGCCGCCCGCGAAAACACGCTTCCGTTCTATCCGCTGGTTTTCACCGCCTACGGCGACGGTCCGCAGACCACGGATATGAGTCGCACGCTCGACAGGCACCGCTTCGATACCATCGACCCGGTCTGCGTATCGTCGCTGCGGCGGCTGGTGCGGGAGATCGCCGCCAGTGGACGGCAGCTGACCGTGGCGTCACTCCCGCTGCTGCAGCCCGAAACCGTGAGGTCCGACCTGATCGCCGCGATCCACGACCACATGGTGCGAGAGATTAAGACCGCCATCAGCGGGACAAATGCGATCTTCTGGGACGGCGAGCGCTCGGCTCAGGTGGTCGCGAGTGACTTCGTAGATTCAGTTCATCTGCGGTGGACCGGTGCCAGGCGCTTCACGAGCCAACTCGTCGAGGCGACGGGCTTCGGAGCTGTGAAATGAGCGCGGGGTAACGGGGATGCTGTTTAACTCCGCCATATTCCTTCTCGGCCTGCTACCGATTGCGCTCGTCGGCTTTTTTGCTCTTGGCCGCATGGGTCTGTCCAAGCTCGCGCTCATTTGGCTCTCGCTCGTTTCGCTCGTCTTTTATGGCTGGTGGAACGTGGCCTATGTGCCGCTGCTGTTGGCGTCGATCGTTTGCAACTACGCGATTGGCGCCGTGCTCGCTCGACGAAAGGTGAGAGGGCTCCTGATCGCCGGCGTCACACTGAACCTGCTTTTGCTCGGCTACTACAAGTATGCAGGTTTTCTTGTAGTTACGATCGACAGCATGCTCGATCTGGGTCTGCCTATCCCAGCGATTCTTCTCCCTTTGGCGATTTCGTTCTACACGTTTCAGCAAATCGCATTTCTTTGCGATGCCTATGAGGGCGTTGCGGAGGAGCAGAGCTTCTCCAATTATTGCCTGTTCATCACTTTCTTTCCGCAACTGATCGCCGGTCCTATCACCCATCACAAGGAGATGATGCCGCAGTTTGACGACGCGCGAATTTTCAAGCCACAATCGCGCATGCTGGCACTCGGCGGCACGATCTTTGTCGTTGGCCTTTTCAAGAAAGTGTTCATCGCCGACACCGTGGCCTTGTGGGCAAATCCGGTCTTCGCGGCCGCCGCCAACGGTGACCCATTGCAGATGCTCGAGGCGTGGAGTGGAGCGCTCGCCTATACGCTGCAGATTTACTTCGACTTTTCCGGCTACTCGGACATGGCGATCGGCCTCGGCATGCTGTTCGGCATTCGTTTGCCTTTCAATTTCGATTCACCGCTCAAGGCGCGCAACATAATTGACTTCTGGTCGCGTTGGCACATGACCCTGACGCGGTTCGTCACCGCATATATCTACAATCCCATGAGCCTGTACCTGACGCGGCGCTGGGTCGCGAGCGGCAGGCCGGGCCTTCGGCGCGGCAAGACCAGCCTTGCGTCCTTCCTCGTCCTTCTCGCCTCGCCAACCATTCTAGCGATGGTCATCATCGGCGTGTGGCACGGTGCCGGCTGGCAGTTTGCGGCTTTCGGTTTGGTGCACGGGCTGTTTCTCACGATCAATCACGGCTGGCGGATGCTCAAGATGCGGTGGGGGTGGCGCCTCGACAGCGATCGGCCGATCTACCTCATCCCCTCCGTCCTGTTGACTATGGGATGCGTCATGGTCGGGCTCGTGTTCTTCCGGTCTGCAGACCTTGCGACGGCGCTCCACCTCTTGCTTTGCATGTCCGGCCACCACGGCCTTGGCCTGCGATCTTCGGAGCTTCTGGATTGGGACGCCGTGCAGGTTCAACTTTTGCTCCTGGCGATCGTGTGGCTCCTTCCAAACGTTCAGGAATGGTTACGCCGTTACGAGACAGGTCTCGGTCAGGTGCGGCTGGCGACGTCGCTTGATCACAAGCAGCGCCTGGGTGACCGGATTTTCGCCTGGCAACCGACGCCGGGGTTCGCCGTTGTTACCGGCCTGATCGGATTTCTGGCGGTCACACGCGCGCTGTCGGCTGCGCCCACCGAGTTCCTCTATTTTCAGTTCTAGGGAGTGTCGAGATTATGGAAGAGATCTATGAGCGGCTGGAGACGATCTTCCGGGACGTATTCGACGACGACAGTCTGCTCGTTACCTCGGAGCTCACTGCGAGGGATGTCGAAGGCTGGGACAGCATGATGAACGTGCAGCTTATGCTGAGTATCGAACGCGCCTTTAACGTGCACTTCTCGGCCAGCCAAATCGCCTCCCTTGGCAAGGTCGGCGATCTTGCCGCGCTGATCAATCGCATGTCCTGAAAACCGCCTTGAGGATCTGACGGTGAACTGTGACCTGTTCCTAGACCTTGCTTGGCTGCCCAGGCCACCCACCGAGTTCAAAGACATGTGCCGGCGTCTCTTGGACGGCGCGTCTGGTGCCGAGATCCAACACCTCGCTTCGTTTGCTCTCGACGCAAGCCATGCGGCGCGCCTGACCCGTTTGATGCGCGCCAGGCAGGAGCAGAACTGTCCGCTGTCACCCTTGATCCCTGTAAAGCTCGGCGTCCTGGCGAACGGGACCATCGATCTGGCGATAAACGCTCTCGCCGTCGCCGCTGCCCGGCACGGAATCCTTCTTGACTGCGTCACGGCTGACTACGGGACGTTCATCCAAGAAGCGCTTGATCCCGCTTCCAGCATGAATGTGGCGCGGTGCGACGTCGTGCTCCTTGCCCTCGACTACCGCGCGTTTCCCTTTGGTCGCTCGCCTGGAGGCACACATGCCGCGACCGCAAACGTAGAAGAAGCAATCAGCTTGCTGATGCGGATTCGCGCGGGTGTCTCTGCCAGTGGGGCGGTCTGCATCTTGCAGACGTTGGCGCCGCCCGTCGAGGCGTTGTTCGGCAGCCTGGATCGCGCCTTGCCAGGCACGCTGCGCCACTCTGTCGACGCGTTCAACCGACGCCTTGCGGCGGACCTCCAAAGCACGACGGACCTACTGCTTGACGTCGCCGCCATTGCCGAAACAGTCGGCCTTGCCAACTGGCATTCGCCGGATCAATGGAACCTTGCGAAATTGCCGTTCGCCGACAACTGCATTCCGCTCTATGCCGACCATGTCGCACGGCTCCTGGCAGCGATGCGGGGCAAGGCCCGGCGATGCCTCATTCTCGATCTCGACAACACGCTTTGGGGTGGCGTCATTGGCGACGACGGTCTGCAAGGGATCGTGCTTGCCGAGGGCGACGCCGTGGGCGAGGCGTATCGGAGCGTGCAAGCCTTGGCACTCGCTTTGCGCGAACGTGGCATCGTGCTGGCTGTATCGTCGAAGAACACCGAAGAGGTGGCGAGGCGCGTCTTTCGCGAGCACCCCGAAATGCTGATCCGCGAAGATCAGATTGCCGTCTTCCAGGCGAACTGGGAGGACAAGGCGACGAACATCAAGGCGATCGCCGATGCCCTGTCGCTTGGGCTGGAATCTATGGTGTTGCTGGATGACAATCCTGTCGAGCGGGGGCTGGTACGGCAGATCCTGCCGCAAGTAGCGGTGCCTGAGCTACCTGATGATCCGGCTCTCTATGCGCGCACGCTGGCGGCCGCGGGGTATTTCGAAGCGACGACATTTTCGGACGAAGATCGGCGGCGCGCCGCCTACTACGAGGGCAATGCCCGGCGGGTGGAATTGCAGGAGCGGGCGGGCGACATTGATTCCTATCTCGCCTCGCTCGACATGGAGATCACGTTCAGCCCATTCGATCGCATTGGCAGATCACGGATCGCGCAACTGATCAACAAGTCCAACCAGTTTAATCTAACCACCCGGCGCTATACCGAGGCCGAGGTGGCGGCACTCGAGAGCGATCCGGCATGCACGACGTTGCAAGTCCGCCTTGCCGACCGGTTTGGTGACAACGGCATGATCAGCGTGGTCATTTGCCGAACGCTGCCGGAGGCGTCTTGGTTGATCGATACGTGGCTGATGAGCTGCCGGGTGCTGGGGAGACGGGCCGAGCAAATGGTGCTACGCGAGATCCTGCGGCAAGCCTGCGAGGCAGGAATTCGCACGCTCATTGGCATCTATCGACCAACGGACCGCAACGGCATGGTGCGCGACCACTATTCGAAGCTGGGCTTCAAGCAGATTGCAAGCGAGGACGGGGACACAACTCGTTGGTTGCTCGATGCGGCGACTGAGATCGACGCTGCCCCGATGCGGGTGCACCGCACCTCGCCTTCAAGCCTTCTTCCGTAATCAGGGCGGTCGCAAGCCAGAGCAGGTGGCGGCACGCCATACAAGTCCACATGTCCTAGAAACCGCCGACGCTCAAGCTGGGTGCCAGTCCTTGAAGCGCCGCGGCTTGCAGGAGTTTCGCGGCCTCGTGGGCCTGTTGTTCATGCAATTCCGTCGTCATCGTTGCCATAGCTCAATGGAATGCGGCTCGCTGTGATCGCCCTCTCAAACATTCGTTGCCTTGGAGCGCCGGAATTGGGCGCATTGGAGGTGGACAATCGAATATATTCCGGCCTGCACCAAGCGGTTTTCGCCAATTGACTGCTTGGTTGAAAAGCTGTCATTATAAAAGTCGTTCCTTAAGTACGGTCTGAGGGGGGAGGCATCGATGCCTGACACAATCACCGTCTGGGAAAAAGATCCTGCACTGGCCGGCCGGCTCACGACGGTTCCGGTGCCCGATGTGGCAAAGCTGCCGCTGGGGTTCCGCTTCATACCTGCCGCCTTACCCCACAACGATGATCCGACAACCGCGGAATTCCGATACTGGACCGCTGCGGCGACTGTGAGGAGAGCGGCGGACTTCTGGGCAGCCTGCAGCCAGCCGCCGGACCGCTGGCGCCACGGGCAGGTTCTCGATGTTTACGTCGACAGGGGAAAAGCCCTGCAATCCGCATACGATGGACAGTCGCTGAGTTTTTACCATGGCTCTCCTGCCGGGCATCCGGCCATCGTCGTCTATTCCGGCGAAAGTCCCGACTTGCTGTGCCACGAACTCGGTCATGCGATCCTGGATGCCATTCGCCCTGATTTTACCAACAGGGGCCTTCTGGAGACCGACGCCTTCATCGAAGCTTTCGGCGACATGAGTGCGATATTATGCGCAATGCAAATCCCCTCTTATTGCTCGGCCTTGCTCGAAGAGACCGCCGGCGGAAACTTCTGGAGCAGTTCGAGCCTTTCGCGAGTAGCCGCGCAGTTCGGTGCGGCAGTGCGCATGGAGGACCCGAACGACGCTGACGTCGATTGCTTGCGCAATGCGTGGAATGAACATCTCTATGTCGACCCTGTGGGATTAGACGGTTCCGGTCCGCCGGACACGATCGCGGCCAACCCCCACTCGTTTTCCAGGGTGTTTACCGGCGCCTTCTTTGAAGCGCTCGCCGGCATGTTATCCGTCGTTGTCGGCAACAACGAAGCTCGACCCGAAGATTTGCAGCAAATCAGCCGGGAAATGCGCGATATTCTAGTGGACGGCGCTAAGGGAGCGTCGGTCGATGCCCGGTTTTATGCCAGCGTCGCTGCAGCAATGCTGGAGGCAAGCGGCAAGTATCACGGCGGCTACCCGGCAGTATTCCAGACTGTCTTTGACCGTCGCAACATTCTGCCCGCCCTGATTGTTTGAACGGCTTCACCGTGGCGCGCGTACGCGCGAGAGTTGTGCTCTGGTTGCCTGAGTCCTGCAAACTTTAAATTGTCACGATCGCGCAATTAGCGTACTCTAATATAAAGTACTGCACGGCAATGAGGATGCGGGGCCAACTCTGAAGTTCGGGGGCGCCTCATCAACTGCAGGATTTGCCGTAGTCGATTGCATTTATTTTGGCGCAACGCGGGCAAACACAGTCAGATTCACGGCTATCCAATCTCGCCGCGCAACATTCATACACATCCGTTTTTCACGAGTGGGGGTCAGAATGGCATCCGTAAAGGAAAGATCTGCAACTCGCTGGCAACTGGCATTGGCGCTCGGCTTCAGCGCCGGACTTGCTGTCGTAGGTCCGGCAGAAGCGCAAACCCCGACATGCACCTATACATATAGCTTCGATTACCTTCGAACCGTTACAAATCCTCCGCCGTCCGACCGGCAGGAGATCATGGACCTCTTGCATCGCTATAATTGGGCGCTGGATGACGCAAACAACCAGGGCATGGAGGCCATGCTGACGGATGACGTGTCCTACGAGTTATGCGATGCCGGAACGATCCAACTCCAGAAAAAGACAGGCAAAGTGCAGCTCGTAGAATATC
The DNA here is from genome assembly GCF_002007205.1 of Ensifer adhaerens. Classification (GTDB taxonomy): domain Bacteria; phylum Pseudomonadota; class Alphaproteobacteria; order Rhizobiales; family Rhizobiaceae; genus Ensifer; species Ensifer adhaerens_D. The sequence continues at coordinate 300,657 of NZ_LAZS01000012.1, read as the reverse complement.
TGGACGCCATAAATGGGGAGATGGGAGACAAGAGCCGGAGGCGTCATATCGAAAGCAACACTCTGCTCAACGCTATTGATGCGGATACGGTCGAAGGCAAATCTACCGTCGTCGTCACGATACAATTCACAGGCATCGAGACGCCGGTGCTCGATTACACGGCGACGATGGTGACGAAGTTCAAGAGGGATGCGGGCGTCTGGAAGTTCGCAATGATCGTTCTGCTTCCCGATGGACCGAAGGTTATTCTGCGCGCGCGCTGAAAATGGTGTCTCGCCCTCAACGCTCGGCGCCTGTCATGCTGACCGGTGTTTCATCGCTGCTTGCCTGCTTCGCGGTGGCCCTCGTGTTTGCTGGCACCGCGTCGTCAGCGGAGGTTGCCGCACGCCAAGACCATCCGCCGGGCTCCCGTGTCGATGCCGAGACACTTTCCTTCGCCGAGATTACCGATCGCTGGAACGGCGCTTTCCTGTGGAAGCCGGCCTCGGCGAGCACCGACGTCGTCACGAGATTCGGCGATGAGGCGCGATCTGTCTTTGGGCCGATCCCCTACATCGATTGCGGCGGCGCCGATGCGAAGATCATACCTTTGGAAATCGACGGCAACATTGTCGACCTGAAGCCCAACCCCGGCATTCCGGGAAATCCACTGCAATTCGAGCATCGCGATACCGCGGGCAATATCGTCAAGTGGGGCACTCAGATCGCGAGATGCGACAAGCCTTCGCTCGCAGGCAACGTCACCTACTGCGGAATGAATTCACGAATAAGCCGCAAGGTGGTGGGCAATGTTGAATGGGTCGCACTCTGCCGGAAATCCACCCCGCATCTTGAGATCGATCCCGAACCCTACTGGCAGAAGGACAATCCCACATTCGCCCGGCTGGGCATTGTCGGTTACAATCGGCTGAGCGGGGAAATCGTCTTCTTTGACGGCGGCAAGAACCACGCGCACTTTGACTGGACAAGGCCGTTCACCCCTCCCGGCGGCCGATCCTATCGAGACGTCAAGGGACGCGCGGCAGCGGCCACGCTGTACGACCCGACATTCCAGATTCAATGTTCAGCGTGCCATGACAATAAGGGTCCATATGTCATCACTCCGCATATCAGCCAAGCGCGGATCGGATATCCTGGCGGAGCGAAAAGCGAGAAAGCCCTGGCTTTCAGCCTCGGCGACTACATCCCGAGGACGATACGCGACGAACGCCTGCCGTTTCGTGTCATCGGCTCCGCCTACACGTCCATTTACGCCACTGATCTTGCTCGCGCAAAGACGATCCGGGATCCGTCAGGAAATTGCACGGAGTGCCATACGCTGACGACGCAGGTTACCGGGCAACGCATCGCGGCCGATGCTGCGGGGCGAGATCCGGTGGTCACGAACCCGACCTGGGCACAGGTCGTCAGCGTCCGGGCGGAGCTGCTGAAGCTCGCCGACATCGATGCACACCGGACAGAATGGGCTCGCCAGACCAGGCAGGGCAGGATCCACCCGTGGATGGTGCCGCGCGATGGAAGCAAAGTGGATGCAACGAGTGCGCAGATCGGCGAAGACGATTGGCGGCGATTGAGCGACTGCCTTTGGAAGGCGGGAGGCGAGGAGTGTGGATATCAACCGCTCTTCACGGCCTGTCCGGCTCCCGGCACGCCATCGGGTGGCGACGGCTCACAGCCGATAGACCTGTCGTTCGCGATACTTCCGGCCCCTACTCGCCAATTGGGGGTAGATCGCGTTCTTCGTTTGAACTGGCACTACATCAACGATTACGGACAGGTTCCCCAGCGGGATGATGTCCGGTTCAACATCGCCGTTAAATCGACTGCAATTCCGCCTCTAGGGGAAATGCCGCTGGACAGCGATTACCCGAGCGTCGGCGAAGCCCAGGGCCGCAATATCGACATGATCGCCTCGAATGTCGGTATCTCCGGCGCAGCGATGGTCATCGACAACCTATCCTATTTCGGCCACGAGCGATTTACCGACCCCACGCCGTCCACGGCCCCCCGTCAATTCAGGGTAGATCTGCCGGCCACGTGTAACAGACGATATCTTGTACGCATCCTGCCGAAACGCTTCTGTTTCGACCAAAGTGATGTGCGTTATGCGCGGCACGGACAACTCGTTTTCGCTGATGTGGCATGCCACTGACACGCCGCACGGCTCGCAGCCGCAAAGCCGTCCTCAAGGGCGAAACCTCGCGCCGAGCCTGACGCGCGAAGACTGATCCGGCGCGTGTTTCGATGAAGAATGCTTCTGGGCCAAGCGGAGAGGTGCTATCCTTCGCAGGGCCTGAATAACCCAGGGAGCGAGCGAGGGCGTCACCGGTTACTGGGGGTTTCCATGGACGACGTGAGGAAATGGCTGGAGGGGTTGGGGCTTGCACACTTCGCCGACATATTCACGCAATCGCAGGTCGACGGCGACAGTCTTCGCATGTTGTCGGAGGACGATTTGCGAGAGATGGAGATACCCGTCGGGCCGCGCAAGAAAATTGCAGCCGCGATAAAACTGCTGAATGCCGATCAGGTTGCCAAATCATTTGCGACCTCGGCTGAAAGGCGGCAACTGACAATACTGTTTTGCGACCTGGTCGATTCGACCGGATATGCGACGCGTCTCGATCCGGAAGACTTCACAGGGCTGACGAAAGCCTATCTTGCGGAATGTACCGCCGCAGTGCGCAACCACAACGGGATCACTGCCAACTATGCCGGCGATGCATTGCAGGCCTTGTTCGGCTACCCGATCGCTGAGGAAGACGACGCCGAGCGCGCGCTTGAACTTGCCTTCGATATCCTCCAGTTGGTTCCCAGGATCGAGGTGGCCGGGGTGCCACCGTTGCGTGTCCGCATCGGCATTGCCAGCGGCCTTGTCGTTGTCGGAGACTTTGTCGGCGCGCCCGCAGGCGTCTCAACGGTCGCTCTGGGATCGATCCCCAATCTGGCCCAACGCCTGCAAACCATCGCAGAACCCCAAACCATCATGACGGATCAGCGGACCTACGCCGCCGCTGCCGGCGCTTTCGAGTTCTCCGACTGCGGGTCGCGAACGCTGAAAGGTTTCCCGGCCGAAGTCCATGTCTGGCGGGCCGACAGGCCGAAAATACTGGAGAACCGCTTTGCAAAACGAAGGGAACTGACCAAGCTTGTTGGACGGCAAGCGGAAATCGAGGGCCTGCTCGCATTGTGGCAGGAGGTGATCGAGCGAAAGCGCGGCCAGGCGGCCATGATTGTCGGCGAACCCGGCATTGGAAAATCGCGGCTGCTGTTCGAGATCCAGCGGCGTATCCTCCGCGGCACCTACCTCACCCTGCAATGCTCCAGTACCTATTCCAACAGCGCCCTTTTTCCGTTTCTGGCGTTGCTCAAGCGCTATGCCGGCATCGATGGCGGCGACCCGCCGGAAATCGCGACGGCGAAGCTTGAAACGGTCCTCGCCTTGAGCACCGTTCCGGTCTCCGGATCTCTGCCGGTCTTTGTCGAGCTTCTGGCCATCGACCGTCACGTGGTCGGGCATCCTTCCGCGCGGCAACGCGACCTGGCCCACAGGATACTGATCGATTGGCTGCATCACCTCTCACAAATCGGACCGGTGCTCCTATCGATCGAGGATGAACAATGGATCGACCCCTCATCGAGCGATGTGCTTGAGGCGCTTGTTTCGGAGGCAGGGCCATTTCCAATCCTGATCCTGATTACCTCCCGAGACGCCCGGCGCCGAACGGCGACAGGAACTGATCTTCGCACCGTTGTACTGGATCGCCTGCCAAATGAGGACGCGCGCACGCTCCTGCACAGTCTCGTGGCGGGGCATGATATCGGAGATGAGATCACCACGCAGCTGCTGGAAAAGAGCGAAGGCGTGCCGCTATATGTCGAGGAACTGGCAAGGGCCGTTCTGGAAAGCGGCCCTTGTGTTGAAGAGCGGGGGAAAAATTCGCATCCTCTTGCCGTCGGCGTTCCAAGCTCCATCCAGTCGTCTCTCTTGTCGCGTCTCGACAAGATCGGTCCGGGCAAGGTGATCGCCCAGATTGCCGCCGTCGTCGGGCGCGAATTCGACCTGTCTGTCGTTGCCGAGGTGTGCGGTCAGCCGCCGGATATCGTGGAGACGACGCTGCGGCGGCTGGTGGAGGCAGGGCTGGTCATGCGCCAGACATCGGCCGGTGAACCACGCTATGCATTCACCCATGCGCTTTTGCAGGAGGCGGCCCGTGAAAGCCTCCTCAAGGAACGGCGCCGCGAGCTTCACGCTCAGGTTGCTCGAACCATCGACAGCATCAATCCGAAGCTTGCGGAGGAACACCCTGAGGTGTTGGCACAACATTTGGCCGAGGCGGCGCTTTTCGAAGAGGCGGCCGGCAGGTGGCTGGCCGCAGGCCGCAACACCGGCAGGACCTGGACCAAGGTCGAAGCGGCCAATATGTTTGCCAACGGTCTCGCCTGCCTCGCCAGATGCCCGCCTTCGGTGGAACGCGACCGGATGGAGCTTGCGCTCGAACTGGAGCGGGGCGATGTCCTCTATGCCACGTTCGGCTATGTTACTGGCGAGGGCAGTGCGGCCTATCGCAATGTCATCCGGCTCAGCGAAAAGCTTGGCGATGCAGCAGCACCGATCCGTGCGCTCGACGGGCTTTTCGGTACTGCGCTCAACTCGGGGCGTTTCGCAGATGCCGAATGGGCCGGCGACGAATTGTTGGCGATCGGCAAAACCCACGACAATCTGAAGGCGTTCGTCCTCGGGCTGCAATTCAAGGGCATGTGCTTTTTTTCACAAGGGCATTTCGAACAGGCCCGCGATTGTCTGGAGCAGGCCCTGCTTCATGTGGACCGTGCCGATGAGATCGGCAGCGACTTTCCGAGCATGGCCATGCTTTATCTGTCATGGACATTGCAGGTGACCGGTCACGAGGAAAGCGCAATCGAACTCTATGCCGCGGCGGAGGCCGACGCACGCCACCGGTCCTCCTACCAATTGGCGGCCTGTCTGGGCAATTGCTGCATCCTCTATGCGCTTCGCGGCGAATTCCGACCGCTCCAGTACAAACTGGATGAATTGTACACGCTTGCGAAGGCCAACGGCTTTCGCATGTGGACGAACGTCGCCTCCTTCTTTCAGGGTTGGATCATGGCGCGCGGAAACGATTCGCTTGGCATTGTGGGGATGGAGCAAACTCGCGCCAACCTGGGTGAGCAGGAAATCGACAAATCCTGTTATTTGGGACTGCTTGGCGAAAGCTACCTGCAAGCGGGTGACGTCAAACGGGCCGCCGATACCTTGGATGAAGCCCTCGCACTCGTTGAGCACACCGGCGAGAACTACTTCACCGCAGAGCTTCTCCGACTGCGCGGAGAGGTCGAATTTCGATGTGGCCGAACAAATGAGGCGGAGCGGTACATTCGATCCGCCATCGCCTTTGCTTGCCGGCAAGGCGCCACCCTATGGGAACGGAAAGCGCTCCAGTCTCTCAAGGCGCTGATGGACGGGTAGGCCGGACGATGGAGGTATAGACACTGCTGTTCTTTTCAAGACCTACGAAGCGCACACGGTCGATGAAGAAGACGAGTTGATAGCGGCAGCATGTCTGGCGTCGAGACCAGTCACATGACTACCGCGGGCACAAATCCAGATGCGATCGTGGCAAACGCTTTTGTCGGGCGTCCGATGTGCCGGCGGGATCGTCAGAAAGGGCGTCGATCTTCTGAGCCCGACTAAGAGAGATGCGGCGCGACGCTATGGATCGCACCGCGGCAGCTTAGGCTTGCAAACTGCAATTCAGAGCCAGCTACGTCCATCAGGCCCACTGCATCCGTAAGGCGGAAGCTGCCCTTCAAACCTTAATTGCATCTTGTGGCAACCCCAACTCCGCAATGAAGCCGGCATGTAACCGTTCAGCGCGATCCCTACTTCATCATAAGGGCTTTCGCCCAAGGCCACGTACATGTACCAGCGTCCGCTAAACATCACCGTTATTGCAATGAAAACGACAATAACAACCTGAACCGACTTCTTAATGTTGCTTCTCCTTCTGTTGCTGGAACGGCCTTGTCTTGAACTTTGAAGGCCCAGGGATTCAAAATCGGACCGCCTCTACGGCGGTAGCCGCACCCATCACTTGGTGAGCATGACAAGCGGGCCACCGCGTTTACCTCGCCAAGTCGACTGCCACAACGGACGATTTGGCCGCATGAAGAATGGTGCCTCTCAACTCGTTCCGCCCCACCCCGAAAAGAGCGGACCGAGCTCAAGCCTGGTGCTGAGCTCGAGAACGGGAAGTCGCCAAGACCACGGCGATCACCGCCCTTCTCATTCAGCCGATTGCCATTCTTCCGGCCAAGCTCGGCGATCCCATCCGACATTTTGCGCTCGCTAGAATGAGATCCACCCTCTCCGCAAACCGCACATCAGCGTTTCGGATCTGCGCAAGGCGATGGTAAAGCGCCTGCGCGGGGGAATCGGCTGCACGCAACGGAACGGCAGTGAAGTGGCGGAAGTCGGGCGGCAGGCGCTTGAAGGGGCGGAGCGCCCCCCGGCCCCTCCCCTTCGAGAGAATTCTTGCGGCTTCAAGCCGCGCTACCCGGTTATTCGCCAACTACAGGTGATAGATATCAGCGCGAAAACCGCGACGCGCGTGCATGCGCGGTTGCCGCCAAGGCCGGCGCTGGATAAGGTCCTGCGGCAATACGAAAGAACACTCAACTGACGAGGACGACTATGGCAACCGGTACTGTTAAATTCTTCAACCAGGACAAGGGTTTTGGTTTCATCACGCCCGACAACGGCGGACCGGACGTCTTTGTCCATGTGTCGGCGCTTGAAGGCGCAGCCTCACTGCGTGATGGTCAAAAGGTCAGCTACGAACTTGGCCAGGACCGCAAGACAGGAAAATCGAAGGCCGAAAACGTCCGGACAGCCTGAGCGTAGTATCCTACACCTCGGGAATTCGCTTCATCGCATTCCCTCACCTGCCCGGCCGCGCGAGCGACCGGGCAATGTCGACGATGTCGTCGCGCGATGCCGTTGGGTCCTCCTTGTTCCAGGCGACCCCAAGCCCGATCTTGAGATCGACGCCGCGCACGGGTCAAAGCTCGAAGTTGCGATTCGGCAGATCCTTCGTCCATTCCGGCCAAGGCAGACCCGCACCCGTCCAAGATCTTGGCTTGGAAACTGGTACTGCTCTGCTGAATGGAGACCGAGCCGCAAGCGGCTCGGTCTCCAAGCTTACTTTCCACCCCAGGCGGCGGGATAGTCCGGCAGCTTCTCGCAGCCGCACATGGCGTGATGCAGGGGTGGCATCTTGGCATCGACATATTGATCGAGCGTTTCTGCCGTGATCGCCGGCTGCGGCATTACCCATTCCGGACCCGGCACCGCCTCGCCCTGCAGCACCTTCACCGCCGCGATGATCGGCGTGCGCCATTGGTAGGTCGGATAGGTCGGGGCTATCGCCTTGAAGCCTTCCGCCTTCCACTTGACCAGGAAGTCCTGCTGGTCTTCCCCGGTAATGATCGGAGGCGGCAGGCCCGCATCCTCGAAGGCTTCGAGGGCTGCAACCGCTGTGGCACCAGCGTCCATCCAGATGGCATCGATTTTGCCGCGTTGCAGGTAGTCTTCGACGATCGACTTGGTCTTGGCATTGTCGCCCTCGGTGAATTCCTCGCCGATGACGTTCAGCCCTGTCTCCTTGAAAATGCGCTTGGCTGCGGACGCGCGGGTCTCGAGCACATCGACACCCGGTACGATGCGCAGCATCAGGACGTCGGCGCCCGCGGGTGCAGTGGCCGCCACGAACTCGCCTGCCTGGATACCGAAGCCATAGCCGCCGACCGGATGGATGAAGGTGACCGGGCATTTGGTGTTGACGCCACGGTCGAAGACGATCACCGGCAGCTTGGCGCAGGCCTTTTCGACTGCCGGCGTCAGGGCTGCCGTCGTATTCGGCGAGACGATCAGAGCCGAGCATTTGCCGCCATTGATGAGGTCGTCGATGTCGGCGATTTGTTTGTCGTCGGACCCTTCGGCATCGACGTGAATGAGCTCCTTGATTTCCGGATGGAGCTTCACTTCGGCCTGCATGTTCGTCCAGCCGGTCACCCGCCAGGCATTGTTCACGCCGGCGTTCGAGAAGCAGATCGTGTAGGGACCTGGCTTCTTGTACTTTGCGGTGTCGGCCATCTGGTCGCCGTAGTACTGCTCCCAAGGCTCCCCTTCCGGACCATTGGCCTTGGCCGTCAGCAGCGTCCGCTGTCTGTCGAACTCGGCAGTATCGTCGAAGTTCAGCTGTTGGCTATGCGCCGTGCCGGCGACGAGTGCCGCCGAAAGTGCGGCGGTCAGCAATCTTTTCATGTCTCACTCCCATTGATCATGATTTTTCAGTTCCTCCCGATGGCCTGGAGCGGAATGCGGAAAGCGCCCGCATCCGCTCTGACCCTCGAAATCAGGTCCCGCCGGCGCGATTGCGCCGGTAGGTGGCAAGCACGACTGCCGCGATCAGGATCAGGCCCTGGACGACATCGCGCGTCGGCTTCGGCAGTCCGATGAAATTGAGCAGCGTGAAGATGGCGGTCAGCGTCAGCGCGCCTGCAATCGAGGCCGGCACGGAGCCGCGGCCGCCGAGAAGCTGCGCTCCGCCGATCACGCAGGCAGTGATCGCCTGCAGCTCGTAGCCGACGCCGACGTCGGTTGATACGCCCGCAAATCCGCCGAGCAGGATGCCGGCCGTCACCGCGCTCAGCGACGAGGCGACAAAGGCGATGATGCGCACCCTCTCGATCGGCACACCCGACATTTGCGCCGCGCGCGGATTGTCGCCGAGCGCATGCAGCATGCGCCCGAGATTGGTGCGATGCATGAGCCAGAACAGGATGAAGCCGACGACCAACAGCACCAGCAATGCCACCGGCAGGAACTGGATCAATGGAATGCCCTGAATGCTGGCGCGCCCAAAGAAGCGGAACGTCTCCGGCAGGTAGCCGCGCGGTGATCCGCTCGACCACATGAAGGCTGCACCATTGAGCGTGATCATCATGCCGAGCGTGGCGATCAATGACGGCACCCGGAGGTAGGAAACGACCAGGCCGTTCACCACGCCGACGGCAAGCCCCACCGCATACATGACCGCAATCACCCACCAGGTCGCATCGGCACTGTTGTCGAGCAGCATCGACGAGCCGACGACCGTCAGCGTGATGAGCGAGCCTGCGGAAAGGTCAAAACCGCCGGAGACGATGACGTAGATTTGGCCGGCCGCGAGGATGGCAAGAGGAGCGGCTCGCTTCAGGAAATTCATGTAGCCGGTGGGCTCGATGAAGTTCGGGTTCGAAAACGTGATGGCAACGAGAAGGGCTGCCAGCACGAAGAAGACGGGATTGATCTTCGGCAGCCGCCCAATGCTTGCCACGCCGCGCGTCTTTGCGGAGCCGACGGTTTCCTGGATCATGCCACTATCCTCTTTGAACGGACTGCGTAGAAGGCGACGGCGGCGACGATGATGATGCCGCGCATCACCTGCTTGGCGAAGGCGTCGATGCCGGCGAGATTGAAGATGGAATCGATCAGCGAGAAAATGATCACGCCGGCAACCGTGCCCCAGATCCCGCCCTTGCCGCCGGAGAGGATCGTCCCGCCGATGACGACGACGGCAATCGATTCCAGATCATAGGCGCCCTCCGTACCGATCCACGGCGAGCCGGATTTCAGGCGGCTGGCCAGATAGAGGCCGGCGAGCGCCGCGCAAAGGCTGCAGATGATATGGCTCGCCATGACGACCCGCGTCGTGTTGATGCCGGCCGCGCGCGCCGTGTCGCGGTTGCCACCAACCGAATAGATGTTGGAGCCGAAGCGCGTGAAGCGCAGCACGATCCATGCGCCAAGAACCAGCAGCGCCAGAACGATCAGGCTGACCGGCAGCCCGAGCACCTCGCCATAGGCGAAATACTGGAACGCATCCGGCACCGAGCCGTCGAACCGGCCGTAAAAGGAGGCAAGACAGCCCTGGATAATGAGCGCCATACCGAGCGTCGCGATCAGCGGGTTGACGTCGAGGCGGGTGATGAGAAGCCCGTTGAGCGTTCCGACCACGGCCCCCATCACGAGCACCGCAACAACGGCCGGCACCATCATCGCCGGATCGCCGTTCATGATCGCGGAGGAAACCACGGCCGAGGCCGAGATGAGATGGGCCACCGACAAGTCGATCGAGCCGACGAGGATGGTGAAGGTCTGCCCGACGGCGGTAATGCCGAGCGCGACGGACCGGTTCAGGATGGAGACGGTTGCCTCCGGTGTCAGGAAGCGTGTCAGGCCGAGGCTGAGCGCAATCGCGACATAGATGAGGACGGCCAGGCCGAGCAGCAGCGCCGGAGCGCACTGTTCCATGCGCCACGCCGGACGGCGGAGGAGAGTTGCCTTGTTCATGCTGCCACCGCCTCCTCGCCAGTTGCCGCCAACATCACATCGGCTTCAGAGGCCCCGCGCGAAAACGCCGCGACGAGTTCGCCGTTCCGCATCACAAGGACGCGGTCGGATACGCCGAGAACCTCCGGGAGATCGGACGAGACCATCATGATGGCCGTGCCCTTGCGCGCGAGATCGCGCATCAGGTGGTAGATCCCGGCCTTGGCATTGACGTCGATGCCGCGGGTCGGCTCGATGAAGATCAACAGCCGAGGCGCCAGCGCCAGCCAGCGCGCAACGATGGCTTTCTGCTGGTTGCCGCCCGACAGCGCCTTGATGTCCTGGGCAAAGCTGCCGGCGCGCACGTCGAGTTCGCGCAGCAGCTTTTCCATCGCTTCCGCCGAAACGAAAGGCGTCGCATTGGCATTGCCGGAAAGGCCCGAGAGTGCGCGAGACGTAAGCATGCCGTTGTCGACGACCGATTGCATCAACACCAGCGCTTCGGCCTTGCGATCGCCCGGAAGCAACCCGACCCCGGCGCGGATCGCCTCGCGCGGACTGGTGAACCGCGCCGGCTTGCCGGAAAGGGTAATCTCACCCTCGGTGAAGGGAGAAAGGCCGAATATCGCTTGCGCGAGCGCGACGCGCCCTGCCCCTTGCAAGCCGGAGAAACCGACGATCTCGCCTGCGCGCAGTTCGAAGGACACATTTTTCAGCCGTTCGTTGCCGGCATTGTGGACTGAGAGCACGACGTCGCCGATCTCCTGCGGTGCTGCCGGTTCCGCATAGAAATCGCCAAGGTCGCGGCCCACCATGGCTCGTACGATCGCCTCGGGCTCAGGCACATGGTCAAAGCGCACCGCCACCTCGCCATCCTTAAGCACGGTAACACGATTGGCCAGCCGCGTGATTTCGGGCATGCGGTGGGTGATGTAGACGATCGCCACACCGCTCTTCTTCAAGGTGTCGACGAGACCGAAGAGCACCTCGCATTCGGCCTCGTTCAGCGCTGCCGTCGGCTCGTCCATCACGATCACCTTTGCCTCGAGCGACACCGCCTTGGCGATCTCGACGAGTTGCTGGCTGGCGACGTCGAGGTCGGCAACAACAGTGCTCGGCTCGATCCGGTGCGCCGAGCCGAAGAGCGCAAGTGCGCGCCGCGCTTCGTCGTTCATCGCCTTGTGGTCGATCAGACCGCGACGCGTCGGCTCGCGGCCGAGGAAGATGTTCTGTGCGACGGTTCGCTCGGGCAGCAGGGAGAATTCCTGGTAGATGACGGCAATGCCCGCGCGGATCGCCGCAAGCGGATGCGTGAAATGCCGCTCTTCGCCGTTCACAACGACTGAGCCTCCGTCCGGCCGATAGATGCCGGAGAGGATCTTCATCAGCGTCGATTTGCCCGCGCCGTTCTCGCCAGCCAGCGCATGAACCTCGCCGCAATGCGCGGAGAAGCTGACGTTTTTCAGCGCCTTGACGCCGGGAAAACTCTTGGTGATGCCGCGCATCTCGATAGCGGGGTGTTTCGTGTTCATGCAGCAGCCCATGTCTTGCGGATGAATGTCGCGCTCTCGGAAAAGAGCGTATCGAAGTCGGGAAACAACGGCCGCCAGACGCGGGTCGCCGTCGCGATCGCCGGCAGCCCGGCGCCGAATGCCTCAAGCGTCAGCCAACCGTCATAGCCGATCTCCTTCAACACCGTGAACATCGCGCCAAAGTCGATATGCCCCCGCCCGGGTATGCCACGATCGTTCTCGGAGACATGGAAGACGCCGATATCCTGGCCAATCAGGCGGATCGCCGCCTCCGGCCGACGCTCCTCCACATTGGCATGGAACGTGTCGTACATGATCTTGAAGGCAGGATGCGCCACGCGATCCACATAGGCACGCGCCTGCTCCATTGTGTTGAGATAATAGGTCTCGAAGCGATTGAGCGGCTCGAGGCTCAAATGCATGCCGTTGGCCGCGGCGCGCTCTGCGAGCGCATGATGGGCGTCTGCCCCATACTTCAACTCGTCTTCGCTGGCCCCCCTGCCGGTAAAGAAGCCGATCGGTGCATGAAACGGCCCACCCATGCTTTCAGCACCAAGCGCTATTGCGCAGTCCAGCGCCCAATCGAGATGGGCGAGCCCGCGCGCCCGCACTTCGGCATCGCAACTGATGGGGTTTGCCTCGGGCGTCGGGACGATCGATGTGGTGGACCGGCCAAGGCCGAGCCCGTCCAGTTCGCGGCCCAGGCGTTCATAGTGACCGACCTCGCCCGAGAGAACCGGCACTTCGACGCCATCATAGCCGAGATCGCGCAACCGGCCGATATTGTCGAGATGCCTCTCCTCGACGAAATCGGTCAGGCAAAGGAGATTAATACCAAGCTTCATGACGCGCTCACTTCAGCGAAATGCCGAGATCGCGACACGTCGCGCGGATCCAGGCCAGTGACGTTTCGATCATCGGGCCAGCGGCGCCTTCGCATTCGAGGCTGAGTACGCCGTCATAGCCATGGTCGCGAAGCATGGCGAGGCAAGCCTTGATGTTCTCGGCATTGACGCCATCGCCGAGCGCGCAATGGCTGACCGCGATCCCGGTTTGCCCGCCGCGGGCAGCCGCTGCCAGCGACAGCGAAACGTCCTTCAGATGGACATGGGATACCCTGTCGATGAACCGCTTCAGAAACTGCGTCGGCTCCTGGCCGGCGATGAAGGTGTTGCCGGTGTCCATGTTCATGCGCAGCCACTTGCTATCTGCAAAGGCGAGCATGCGCTCCATGAATTCAGGACGCGTCGTGAAATGGCCATGGGGCTCGATGTTGACGACGATCTCGTGCGCTTCGGCCACTTCGACGATCTTCTCGTAACTGCGCTGCATCAGCGCCATCGACTCTTCTTCGGTAAGGCCAGGCGGCATATGAAGCCCGTCGGTGGTGTCGACGCAGGGACTGCCGGCCTGCGCGGCCCAGGCAATCGACTTCAGCACATAGGGCACACCCCTGAGCGGCCCGTCCTCGCCAGACAGCGGATAGGCCGCATCGACCTGCGAAAAACGCACGCCGTAGCGGTCCATCTTGCGGCGCAACAGGACAGGATCCTCATAGAGCGCGACATGCGGTTGGTAGCCCGGTCCGTGGATCCAGCTCACGCCGTCGATCAGACCACACTCGATGAAGTGCAAATCGTTGTCGCTTGCCCATTGCAAGCATTTTTCAAACGACCAGTAGGCCGAGTTGAACGCGTCCGTGTGGAAGCCTATCCGCACCGGCAAAATCCTCCCAATTCTCCCCCATGCCATTGAGTTTCAACGGCAAATCACCAGCGTCTCCAAAATGCCGCTTGATGATGTCCAAGCATTGCGCAATAAATCGCTGCCTGCGTTCGAAATAGACGACTGGTAAATTTTATACATCTGCGGGGGAGCAGCATGACGAGGAGCAGCAACGAACGGGCGGTCAATCGGCCCGCGGTCTTCCGCGAGCCGGGCGCCCTGCTCTATGCGGGCAATTGCCAGGACCTGATGAAGGCCTCGCTTGCCGGCCAGGTGTCGCTCAACGCCTGGACGCGACGCGGCTATCCTGGCATCGACCTCGGCGCGGCGCTGCCGCAGGTCTGTTCCGTCGGTGGATGGGATGCGACGACCCCACAGGACTGGGGGCTGCGCGAACATTGCAACGAGGGGGTCAAGATCGCCTATCTGGCACGCGGCTCACTGACGATAACCATGGATGGCCGCAGGACGACCATCAACGAAGGCCAGATGTTCGTCGTGCGGCCCTGGCAGCTGCACGCACTCGGCGATCCCAATGTCGGCGCCAGCCACATCATCTGGGTGCTCATGGATATGGGCGTACGGCGCCCGCACGAAACCTGGCTCTGGCCCGAGTGGATCGGCTGGCCGGAGCGCGACAGAAAACGGCTAAGCGAACTTCTGTCGAAGAACGAACAGATTTCCTACAACGCCTCACGCGAGGTCGCCCGCACCTTCCTCGATATCCACGACGTGGTGGCAGGCGGCGATATCGAGGGCGGGGAAGCGCATCTGCGCCTCTTGATTTCGATGATGCTGCTGCAATTCCGCCAGATGCTGGAAAGCCAGGCGCCGGTCCTTGATCTTGCTCTCGCAAGTTCCAAGCGCACGGTCGAGATCTTCCTGAAGCGGCTACGCCATGCGCTCGACGAGGACTGGACGCTGGAGAACATGGCCGCGGAATGCAATCTTTCCCGAACGCAATTTTCGCAGCATTGCCAGGTGCTGACCAACATGACGCCGGTCCGCTACCTTCAAACGCTCCGGCTCAATGCCGCACGAAAACTTCTCGAAAGCAGCGCACAATCCGTCACCAACATCGCCTTTGATTGCGGCTTCTCATCGAGCCAGTATTTTGCCACCTGCTATAAGAAACGCTTCGGCTTCTCGCCAATGGAAACGCCACGTCAGTCGCTATCGATCGCCAATTGAAGGTGGGCCGCCGCGACCGGATCAGTGCCGAATGGACAAGAAAGCTCTCCTGACGCCACGAAAAACCGCTTCGCAGCAACGCTCGCGCGCGATGATCGAGGTCCTGGTCGAGGCGACGGCTCGTGTCTTGATCAAAGAAGGATTTGATCGAGCCAACACAAATCGGATTGCCGACGAGGCAGGCGTCAGCATCGGCTCTCTTTATCAATATTTTCCGAGCAAGGAAGCGCTCGTCATTGCCGTCATAGAACGACACAAGAGCGAGATGGTGGATGTCTTGCGGGGTACCCTCGCCAAGGTAGCGGCGCTGCCGATCGACAGTGCGGTGCGCGAGCTGGTCAAGACGATGATCGATGCGCATCGTGTGAACCCGGACCTTCACCGGGTTTTGGTGGAGGAAACGCCACGCGCAGGACGAATCGGCACGATCGATGGCTTTGACAGAGAGTTCTACACGCTGATCAGGGCTTACCTCGAATTGCGCAAAGCCGAACTGCGGCCGATGGATCTGGACCTGGCCGCCTACATTTGCGTCAGTTCCACGGAAGCGCTGACGCACGGAGCCGTGATCGATAGTCCCGAGAGACTGAACGATGGGAACGTTCAGGCCTTCGTCAACGAAGTGGCAACGCTGATCACGCGCTACCTGAAGTAGCGTTCTTCGGGCGGCAGACATCAAAGATGCGAGCAGGGCCCTTCGTGACTTGACCTCGCCCCGTGAATGTAGGGCGGCTAACGGCGCGAATTACCGGGCGAAATCTGAAGGGCAGCGGTCGCATCGACGGCTTCTCGAACGCGAGTAGATTTTTGCGAGTGATAGCTCACAATTGGGGTCTAAGCGCAGCAATTCTGACAACCAGAACCAGCCTCGCGTCGAAATCAAACTGCCGCACGAGCGGTTAAGCTGCCGCTTCTCGAAGCCCCGGACCAAGGTAACAAAGATGTATGCAAACGTCGTGATGATTCATGCCGCAGCCATGGGCACGGCATTTCTGCTGTTTGCAGCAAGGGAGCTCCTTTTCATTTTCGCCTGGCGAGGGCAAATCGGAGCCGCGAAGTTGGCCCTGATCGCCAACAGGATTGCAGGCGTACTCACTGGCATAGGGATTGCTGGAGGAATCGGGCTCATCGTTTTGGGTGGATGGTCGCTATCGACACCTTGGTTATTGGTGTCATTCACCCTGATCGCCGCCTTGATGGCTGTCGAAAGCAGGTTCGTGCGGCCATGGGAGGCACAGGTGCATCCAGCCCTTCAAGGCACAATCGACAAATTGGCAGTTCGCACGCTTCTGGGAAACAAGCGCGCTTTGGGCGGCCGCCTGGCGTCGATTTCGCTTTTCGCTCTGATAATAGCGTTGATGGCCGCCAAACCCGATCTACCCGGCTTTTTCGGCGCATAGGGCCACGTAATCCGCGTGTCCCTCTCGGCCTGCGCAACCACAGTGCCCGTGCAGGCGGCGAGGAAGACGAAGTGTTTTTCGACTTTCCCGGCGACAACGTCGCTGAGCTTAAGAAGGCTTTCCAAGAGGCCGTCGATGACTACCTCGAAGCCTGTACGAAAATAGGCAAGGAACCGCAAAGACCCTGTTCCGCGAAGATGATGTTTTCGTGTCGATCTCGAAGTCCATCGCCAAGCAGCTGTTGCTGCTGAGCTTTCGGGAAAGAGTCTCAACCAGCGGGCAGAAGAGGTGCTGGAAGAAGCCGCCCGCCACACTGCCCGGCCACGTCTACGGGCATAGTACCCATCCACGGGACTTAAGCTGAGATCACGGCCCCAGATTGATCTGATCCTCGAGACTTACCTTCTCGAAATCACTGATCAGGATATCGACACGCACCTGCCAGGTGCCCGCTAATGGGATGGTCACATGCTCAATGCGCCATTCCGTTGCTCCGCGTCGCACCGCTCCTCGCTTGAACGGCTCGATGCCGGAATCGGGTTTGGAAAGAATAAGCGTCACCTCTTTCGCGTCGAGCTTTTCGAACTCGCCAGTCAGGATTTCGATTGAAACCTCAACGTCTCCGGCGCGTCCAGGTGTCAATTGAACATAGGCCATCGCCCTGTCAGCGTGAATGTGAGCGATCGCGGGCGAAGCGGCCAGGGCAGCTAAGGCCCGTGGCGGTGGGGTGACACGCCAGCAAGCGGCCGTCGCGAAAATCAAGAGCATGATCAGGGTTTCTGCAGCGATCGAACGAACCAGCCGGCTGGTTGCCCTGCCATCGCTGGCGGCTGCCGGCACGGTCAAGCGCCAACGATTGACGGCCGCCACCACGAACAAGCCCGCGAGAAGAACCAGTTTGACGAGGAACACCTGGCCATAGGCCGTATCGACGAGGGCTAGAGGCTTCTCGACCTGCACAACGGCCAAGACGACTCCCGCCACTATCAGCACAACGAGCACGGGAGGGATGGACGCCGAGAAACGGCGCAGTGCAGCAATAGCTGCCGGATCACCTCGTCGGAGCGCGAGGCCAAGCGGAGCCAGCGCCCCCGCCCAGAAACTGATTGTGATGGCATGCAGGAAGACCGCGGGACGCATGAGCCATTGCGGCGTGGCCGCGGCGGCATGGCCGCTGAGCGCCAAGGCGGCAGGTGAAAGGATCAGGGCAGCGAGCGACAACGAGCGGGCAAACGGGCCTTTGTCGAGAAGGGCGACCGCAGCGGCAAGGAAGGCGATCAACGCGACGATTGCCGTAGGCCCGAACGTCGTCGCCATCGCCGTGGACCACACAACGGGATCGACAATTTGTGTCGCGGAAACGCCCAGTGCATCGAGCCCCTGGAAACCGACACCAACAATGGCGCCGAGGAGGCCAATTGCGAGCGCGGCGGCAACGAGGTGGCGTCCAGCTCGATTGCCGCTGAGAAGCCAACACAACGAAAACACTCCGCCCACGCCGATAAAAAGGCCAGCGTAGAGCGCAAACCTTGATGCAAGGACGCCAATTCGAACCGCCCAGTCGATCTCCTCTGCGACTGGCGGCGGCGCAGCGCTCGTGACGCCGATCGAAAACACGACGGATCCGCCGATCGGATGCCCGTCCGCGGACGTCACACGCCAACTGAGCACATGCGTGCCACGGCCGAGAGAGGTCGGCGCCTCGATCTCGACGGCCTGGTCCTTCACTTCGTGGCGACCAAGCGTGAGCGTCGTGCCGTCGGGCCGAACAAGTTTGAGCGAGAGCCGCGACACTGGTTCGCTGAATGTCAGCAGAAACTCAGACGGCGCAGCAGTGAGGACCGCGCCGTCTTCGGGGTCGCTCGAGTTGAGCGACGCATGCGCATAGGCCAGGGCGATCTGCAGGAGAAGCCCGCACAGCGTAAGTGCCAGCAGCCTCGCAAGGCGAGACAAGTTAGGTGGCAGAAACGCCATGCGTGCTCTCCGGCTAGCCTTTTGTCTGAGCCACTCTCGATCAGTGACCGCTCTTCTTTTCAAGGAGCTTGATCCCGGGCGCTGGGAATTCCAGGTCGTCACTCGACTTGCCTGCAGCCGGGATCTCAATCCAGCGTTCAGTCGCACCGTCTGTGCATTCCTGCACGATCGGCACGTAGATGCTGTTGCCGACAGGAAGGCTGTCGGTCACAAACGCACGGAATACAAACTCGTCGTACTCGTCGTCGGCAAGGCTGCCGCCCTTCCAGACGATCTCCTTCACGCCGTCTTTCATCGGGGTGCCAAAGTAGTCATAGGACTTCTCGTAGGCGCCCTTGATCTTCTCCACGGTCCAACCCGGCTTTGGCATCGGCTTGGCCGCAATCATCCCCTCCGGAACCTGAACGCGCACGGCAATCGTCGGCTTGCCTTCGCAGCCATGCGGGACGCGGATAACGGCCTTGTAGGACGCCCCAACATGCGCCTCTGTTACTTCGAGCGTTGAGTGGGCAAAGGCTGCCGTAGCGCTCATTCCAATGAGAGCAGCAGTCGCTATCAATTTCCGCAACATTTGGTTTTCTCCTTAGGGTTGGGTATCTTGTTGCCTGTTTGAATGTTTCAGCAAGGTCCGAGGGAATGTCTGGCACCGCGCCTCGGGTGTTGGATGCAGTGAGCGGGAAAAGTACCGGCGCGGCTATCGCGGACGGTGATCGTTGCGCAAGAACTCTCTCTGTTCTTCGACATCGCTCTTGCCCGGAACGGACTCAGTCATTCACGGGTCGCCCCGCGGATGCGCCCAGAGCGTTCCGATCGAGGCCGGCAATGCAGACGGACGGGGACATTGCCCGGCGCCCGAGAAGATTAGACAAGGTACTGAGGCGGAAACGATCAGGCGATCAGTGCTGGGGGAGCCCGAGGATAGCCCGGAAGATGCTGGCGAGCAGGAACTGGATCCCTCGCCAGCGGCAGCTTCAGCGAGCCAGAGTAGACCAGGATTGGAACATACCCGTCCGGATTTGGCGTGGCGGCTAGCAATTGAGCCGAAGGACCGCATCCAAGCAGGCAGCAATCGGCGAGAATAGCGTGGCCGCCGTCGGAATCGCCGGTGTTTGCATGGTCTACAGTTAGGCAGAGGGGATTGCCGAAGGCGTCGCTTTGTGGGGAGGCTTGCATTGCGCTTGCAGCAAATGCGCCGACGAACGATTGCAGGACGAACAGGCAGGCAGCGACGAACGCCAATCCCAAACCGTTGCGTATCCTCACCACAATCACTCTCCCCTTGGGATTTCAGAATGTCCGTTAGGACAATCGGTAGCTACAGGGAAGAGCTATGCCGTTCCTTGATCTACAGCAACTATCCTCACGCATAGCCCGACGATCAGGTTCGGCCAGTACCGACGTGCATCTTATGAAGCGCGGCGCTGGCTCCAAATCCGGTCATGCGCGAGCCGGAAACGGCAGAGTGAAGCACGCAGGCGCTGCCGCTGATTGGCACCTGCCCTCAGTCAGGCAAGCGCCGTTCCGTGTCCGCGTCGAAAAGATGAATGCTGGCGGATGCAAAGTTCAGCCCGACCCTGTCGCCGGCGCGTGCCTCCGATCGCCCGTTGAACACCACTGAAAGCTCAGGTGTCGTTTGCATCGTCAGAAAACATGTCGCTCCGGTCGATTCGACCAGTGCCACTGGCGCCGAGAGAACGCCCTCACCCGCCTCAGCAAGTTCGATGTGCTCCGGACGCAGGCCGACAATCAGGGGCCGCCCTGGCTGCACGGCCCGATCTAGGGCGATCGTCTGTTTGATTCCGAGATCGAGAATGATCGATCGCCCATCTTGCCCGCCGACGGCCGGCAGGAAATTCATGGCCGGGGAGCCGATAAACCCGGCCACGAACTTGTTGGCAGGCCGGTCGTAGAGCTGAAGGGGGCTGCCCTGTTGCTCGATGACGCCATCGCGCATGATGACGACATGGTCCGCCATCGTCATCGCTTCGACCTGGTCGTGGGTGACATAGACCGATGTCGCCCCCAAGCGGTCGTGCAACGCGCGGATTTCCTTGCGCATGTGGACGCGGAGGGCTGCATCGAGATTGGAAAGCGGCTCGTCGAACAAAAACGCCTTGGGATGGCGGATGATCGCCCGGCTCATCGCCACGCGCTGACGCTGGCCGCCGGAAAGCTCACGCGGATAGCGTCCGAGCAGGTGCGTAAGCCCGGTCACCGCAGCGACCTCATTTGCCGCCTTCTTGCGTTCAGCCTTGGCAACGCCCTTGATGCGCAGGCTGTAGGTCAGGTTTTCCTCGACCGTCATGTGCGGGTAGAGCGCATAGGATTGGAAAACCATCGCCACGTCGCGCTTGCGCGGGGGCACCGCGTTCATGACCTCGCTGGCGATTTTCAGCGTGCCGGACGAAATGCTCTCCAGGCCGGCCAGCGACCGCAGCAGCGTCGACTTCCCGCAGCCGGAAGGGCCGACAAGGGCGGTGAAGCTGCCTTTGCGGATCGAAAGCTCGATGTCCTTCAGCGCATGGTAGGCGCCATAATACTTGTTGACGTTGGTCAGTTCGATCTGGGCGGTCATTTGAGCGCTCCCGAGGTAAGGCCTGAGACGATGCGGCGTTGCAGGAGGACGAAGATGGCGAGGATGGGAGTCACGTAGATCGCCGCATAGGCCATGATATTGTTCCACTCGTTGGTGTTCGGCCCCATGAAGGAATTCAATCCGACGCTTGCCGGTTGCAGTTCGACGGCCTGGATCATCGATTTCGAATAAACGAACTCTCCGAAGGCCTGCATGAAAATCAGGATGGCGCTGACGAGGATACCGTTTCGTGCCAGCGGCAGGACGATGTTGAAGAAGGCGCCAACCCTCGAGTTGCCGTCGACAAGGGCTGCCTCCTCCAATTCCTGCGGCACGCTCATGAAGGTCGCGCGCACCAGAACGACGAAGAACGGCATGCTTTTCGCCGCGATCGCAAGGATCACCGCAAGGCGCGGATAATTGAGCAGCCCGATCTGAGAGAAACCGACGAAGATCGGCGTGACCATCAGTGAGGCCGGAAGCACCTGGAGCATGAGAATGAGGAAGAGCCCGATGTCGACCCAGATGTTGCGATAACGCGCAAGCACATAGGCGCAGCCGACACCGAGAACGGTTATGACACTGACCGCTCCGCAGGCGATGACCAGAGAATTCCAGACGTACCGGCCCATGTTGCGGCTTTGCCAGACGTTGCCGAAGATCTGCCATTGGGGATCGGTCGGCCAGAAGGTCGGCGGTGTCGCAAACATCTCCGATCCTGATTTGATCGTGGTGATGTACATCCAGTAGAGCGGAAACAGGTAAATGCCGGCGAGAATGATCGCGATTGCGAGCAGCAGACGGTCGCGGGTTTGATGGCTCATCCGCGCACCTCATGCCGTGTGGAGCGCACGTAGACGACCGATGCAATCATCACGAAGACGATCATGATCACGGAAATCGTCGCGCCCTTGGCGAAATCGTACTGTCGGAACGACAAATCCCAGGCCCAGTATTGCGTGACGTTCGAAGCATTGTTCGGTCCTCCCGAGGTGATGGCGGCGAAAAGATCGAATTGCTGCAGCGTGAAAATCAGTCCGAGTGCGATAATCGCCCCGATGGACGAGCGCATCATCGGCAGGGTGATCGTCCAGAAGCGCTGCCAGACATTGGCGCCGTCCAGTTCGGATGCCTCGTAGAGATCCCGTGGGATGGCCGACAGGCCGACGGACAGAAGGATCATGTTGAAGGACGTGCCGAGCCAGATATTTGCGATGATGACGGCCCAGAGCGAAAAGCCGGGGTCCGAACGCCAGAAGATATTGCCGTCGATGAGGCCCGTTTCGCGCAGGATAAAGTTGAGCACGCCGAAGTCGCCCGAGAGGATCCAGTTCCAGATCGCACCGACTACAAGCCCGGGCATCACCCAAGACACCAGGAAAAGTCCCCGTAGCCATGAGGCACCCGGAAAATTCGTCCAGAAGAACAATGCCAGGCCGAAACCGACGAGAAACTGGCCAACGATCGAGGCGACGACAAAAGTCGCGGTGTTGGCCAGTATCGGCCACGTTTCCGGCTGAGCGAACAGATCACGGTAGTTCTTGAAGCCGACGAAGGGACGCCAGAAGCTGCCGAGGCTGAACATGTCGACCTCCTGAAAGCTCATGACGATGTTGTAGAGCAGCGGCAGACCGGAGAGCGTGAGCAAGAAGGCAAGCGGCAGACTGACAAGGCCGATGTCGAAGCCGCGGCCGTCGATGATGCTGGATAGAAAGCGTTTCATGAGCTCCTCCGCCGCCAAGGCGCCAGCATACACCGCTCGCACAACCCGGCCTGCAAACTAGAACGACCAGAAGCACGCCGGCCTCGCCGGCATGGTTTTGCGGTTTTTCCGCCCGAGCGCCTCAATGGGATTAGCGCTTGTGGAAGGCGGCCTGCCGTTCCGGTCGATCCGGAAGCCTGCAGGCCGCCTTGCCAGAGGCTTTAGCCAAGGACCGCCTTTATCTTTTCAGCCGCCTGGTCGAGGGCTTCCTTCGACGTCATCTGTCCGGTCAGGGCCGCCTGGATTGCGTCCTGGATGGCCTTGGAAATCTTCGGCCATTCCGGATGGGGTCCACGCGGCTTTGCGAATTTGAGCTGCTCGATGAAGACCTTGAGGGCCGCATCCTTCAACGGCACACCCGTCTCAGGGATCGCAATGTCGGATCGAGCCGGCAGCTGTCCGAAATCCTTGAACATGCGATCGTCCTGGGAGGCGAAATACTCCAGCACCTTGAACGCTTCGGCAGGATGCTGCGTGTTGGAAAAGATCGCCCAGTTGAAATCGCCCATGGCCGACGAGCGCTCGGCACCGACCTCCGGCACCGGCAGCAGCGCGGCGCCCCAGTCGAACTTCGCCTCACTCACCATGCGGTCGAGTTCCCATGGACCGGAGATCGCCATGGCGGCATTGCCGGAATTGAACGTGCCGGTCGAATCCCACTGCCCGCGGGTCAACGTGTCCGGCGAGGCCAGTTTCTCGGCTATGATGGTTTTCCAGATATCGAGCGCCTTGACGGCACCTTCCGAATTGATGTGCTCGTAGCTGCCGCCGGCCATCTGGACCCAGGGCAGGAACTGGAATGTGCCCTCTTCATTGGCCTTGGCCGAGAAGGCGAGCCCGTAGACGTTCGCCGAAGGATCGGTCAGCTTGCGGGCCGCATCGACCAGTTCATCCCAGGTCTGCGGCGGCTTGTTCGGATCGAGACCCTTCGCCTTGAACATGTCCTTGTTGTAGTAGAGCGCAATCGTGTTCGTCGCCTTGGGAAGGCCATAGTTCTTGCCGTCCCACATGGTGGAGGCGAGAGGTCCCGGAAAATAGTTTGACGTCTTCACCACGGTCGACTTTGCGATCATTTCGGTCAGGTCGAGGAAGGCGCCGCGTGACGAAAAGAGCGCATGTTCCGGGTTGTCGATGGCGATGATATCGGGCGCCTGCCCGGTCGAATAGGCGCGCATCGCCTCACTGACGACATCGTCGAACTGGATCTGGCGATACTCGACCTTGATGCCGGTGTTCAGCTTGTTGAAGTCGGCTATCAGGTTCGGTGCGGGCTGGATGTCGCGATCGAGCGACCAGACGTTGATCGTGACATCTTCCGCCTTGGCTGAAAGTCCAAACAGAGAGACACCTGCAAGGGCGAGAGCGCCCAGGATTGCGGATCCGCGGATAGCCATTTTCTCCTCCTTTGGTTATCCCGATGCCGGCATCCTCCATGCCGGCCGACATGCACGTCTCAGGTCGGGTCGATGACGAAGTCGCCGCCCCGGCAAGTCTTGAGGTAATTCAGGCCATGGACCTGGCCGGTCATCTCCAGATCGTCGCGATAGACCGGGTCGTGCCAGCCTTCGATATCAATCGAACCGGACCAGCCGGCCAGCCGAAGTTCGGAAATCACGTCGGTCCAGTTGGTGTCGCCGAAGCCCGGCGTGCGCATGAAGACGAATTTCTCCTTGCCGAAGATCCCGTGTTCGCGGATGACGTCCCAACGGATGGTCGCGTCCTTGCCGTGCACGTGAAAGATCTTGCTTGCCCATTTGCGGATCTGCGGCAGCGGATCGATCAGGTAGACCATCTGATGGCATGGTTCCCATTCGAGCCCGATATGATCGTCCGGCGTCTCATTGAAGATCAGCTCCCAGGCGTCCGGATTGTGTGCGATGTTCCAGTCACCGCTCTGCCAGTTGCCGTCCATGGCGCAGTTTTCAAAGGCGATCTTCACACCCCTGTCGGCTGCGCGCTTTGATAGCTCTGACCAGATTTTCCGATAGCGCGGCAGACTGTCGGTCAGCGGCTTGCCGCGAAGGCGGCCAGTGAAACCGGCGACGCAGGTAGCGCCGAAGTGGTGGGCGTTGTCGATGCAGTCTCGCCAGCCCTGCAAGGTCTGTTCGTCAATCTCCGTCGTCTCCAGCGGATTGCCGAACATGCCAAGGGTCGAGATGGTGATGTCGCGGTCGCCGATCGCCGCCACGCAGCGCTTGCCGAGTTCGGCGAGATCCTGACCGTTGGTCGTCTGCCAGAAGAAGGGCTCGAAACTCTCAAAGCCCATGTCGGCGATCTGGGTGATCCGTTTGTCTGCACCGCCCTTGGTGGCCGAGATCATCGTGCCGATGCGGATGGATTTGCTGGGGTTCTTCAAGACTGGCTCCCTAGGCTGCAATGGTGACGCGCCTGCCGTCTCGCGCGCTGTCGATCGCGCCGAAGACCATGGCAAGGCTCTTGATGTTGTCGCTGCCGTCGGTTTCCGGCACTGTTCCCGCGTCGATCGCGCGGATGAAATGTTCGATCACACTCGCGTGACCATTTGTGTCGGCATCGTCGCTGACCTCCGGGACGGCTATCGGCCCGACGGCCCGCAGGAAACCTTCCTGACCGGTGACGACATTGGCCTCGAAGCGCTCGCCGCCATCCCAAAGCAACGTGCCCTTCGACCCTGTGATGCGCCACGCGCTTTCCCAGCTGGTGTTGGCGCCTTCAGCACACCAGGAACCACGGTAGGTGAAGGCGACGTTGTCGGAAAACTCGAAGATCGCGTTGGCGGCGGCGCCATGGCGATACCAGGAACCCTGAGGGTTGTATTCGTGGCAATAGACCGCGAGTGGTTCCTTGCCGGACATGAAGCGCGCTGCGTCGAAGGTGTGGATGGCCATGTCCAGTAGCAGGACGTTGTCCATTTGCTCGCGAAATCCTCCGAAATGCGGACCGAGGAAGAAGTCGCAATGCAACGCCGTCAAGTCGCCCAAAGCGCCGGACTGGATGAGGCGACGGATACGACGGACACCGCCGATGAAGCGGCGGTTCTGCACGATGGCATGAACGCGCGACGCCGCGGTTGCAAGCCGGCGCAATTCGCGCGCCTCATCGAGCGTGGCGGCCATCGGCTTCTCGCTCAAAACGTGGCAGCCATGCGCTAGACCGGCGGCCACCACCGCGCGTCGCGCCGCAGGAACGACGATGTCGAAGAGCAGGTCGGCCCGGCTTCCGCGCAGAACCTCTGGCAGGTCCGTGCCGATCAGGATGTTGCCAAGGTTGAACTCGGTGGCGAGCGCTTCCGCGGTCGCCTGGTCAAGATCGACAAGGCCGACGATCTCCACTTTCTCGCCCAGAACACTGACCTCAGTCAGCGCCCTCAGCCAGCCTTTGGCCATAGCTCCGCACCCGCACAAAACGGCCCTGTGTCTCACGTGATTTCCTCCAAGAAACGGAAGCGGCAACTCCTCAATTGGCTTCCGTAAACGTTTACGATACTATGCGGCAACGGGTTTTTATGTCAAGAGGTGAGAAAATGACCAGTCGCGGGTCTGGGGAGGAACGCGGAAAAATGAAGGGGATTCGCGAACTTGCCGAACACCTGGATATTTCGATCGGTACAGTATCGCGCGCGCTGAACGGCAAGCCCGACGTCAACGAGGAAACCAGAAGAAGGGTTCTCGAAGCAGCCGAATCCCTTGGCTATGTCGCCAATCAATCGGGCCGTGCCCTCAGGAAGGGCGCGACCGGCGTCATCGGCTTCATGATGCAGACCGGCTCCGAGATCACCGGTCAGGGCGATACCTTCTTCATGAGCGTCTTCGATGGAGTTCAGACCGTCTTTGCCCGTCACAAGCTCGATCTTGTCGCCCTGCTCTGCTCCTCCGAGGAGGATCCGAACGACTATCTGAAGCGGGTCGTTGCGCGTGGCTTTGCCGACGGCATCATTCTTTCGGCAACCCGGCGCCACGACGCCCGCTTCGAACTGCTGGCCAAGCGCAAGATCCCTTTCATCACGCTTGGACGAAGCCTGACGGATGTCGGTCAGCCCTGGCTCGACCTGGATTTCGAGGGCATGGCCGAGGCGTCCATCGATCGGCTCGTCTCCCGGGGTCACAAGCACATTGCAGTCACCCGGCCGCACGACGACATGAATCTCGGCTATGTGTTTGAGGACCAGTGCCGGGCAACCCTTGCCCGTCATGGGCTTCGCCTCGATGATCGGCACGTCTTTCGTTCAACCCCAAACGAAGCCGGCGGCTATCAGATCGCCCGCGAACTGACCGCGCTTGAGAACCGGCCGACGGCGATCGTTCTCATCAACGAAGCGATCACCGTCGGCCTCTATCGCGGGCTGGAAGAAGCCGGAGTAAGACCTGGACGGGACATGGCGATCATCGGCCGCCAAAGTCCGCATTCGCAGTTTCTGTCCCCCCGCCTGACCTCCTTCAGCCTGTCGCTGCGTGATCTCGGGATTGCGCTCGCCGAGTCCTTGCTCGCGACGATGCCGGCTTTTGCCGACATTTACGAGGAGCGATCTGCGCGACTGCTCTGGCCCATGGGGCTTGTGCCTGGCGAAAGCGATTGAGCATCGGTGGACCGTCTACAGAAGGCGGTAGCGTCGAAGGATCTCGGCGATCTGATCGTCCTGCTCCTCGTTCGGAAGCAGCGCAGGCTGGCGGCTTGCACCGACGGAAGCGTCCTGCAAGTAGAGCGCTCGCTTGACCATGGCAGGGGCAAATCCCAGCGCATAGAGGTCGGTGCGAAAGGCGGCAAACGTTGCCTGTTGCTTCTCCGCCTCGGCAAGGTCGCCGGCGTTAACGGCCTTGAGAATACCTGCGAGAACGTGCGGCATGGCGTTACCGAGGCCAGAGATACAGCCGGCGGCTCCGTTCTCAAGCGCCCAGAGCACCAGATGGTCGGGACCGGAATAGACCTCGAACCCGTCAACGTCTTTGGCGACCTTCAGATAGGCCTCCAGCGTCTCCTTTGCGCCGCCCGAATCTTTGATGCCGGCGATATTGCCGTGCCCGGCGAGCTTGCGCGCGGTCTCCGGCTCGATGTGGTTCTGGGTGCGGGCAGGAATGTCGTAGAGGTAGACCGGCGTTTTCACGGAATCGGCGACTGTCGAGAAATGGCGGATGAGGCCCTCCTGCGTGCAGGCGATGAAGAAGGGCGTAATCACCGCGATGCCGTTGACGCCGATGCGGTCGAATTCGCGCGCGAGCTTCAAAGTCTCGAAAGTTGCCGGCATGCCGGCATTGACGATCACCTTCACGCGGCCGCCGACCTCGTCGACAACTTCCTCGGTAAGCCGCACCTTCTCCTCAAACGTGAGTGCGGAGAAGTCGCCATTGGTGCCGGCGCACATGATATTGTTGCCGGCTTCCACCTGGCGACGGACCTGGGCGCGCGTTGCCTTGTAGTTGATCGTTTCGTCGTCGTTGAAGCAGGTCACGAGGGCGACATAGGCTTGCTTGGTCATTCGATCGTCCTTTGAATAATCTCGTGTCTCAGGAGGCGCGCCGGAGACGGGCGGCACGGTGCGCGGCCTGAACGTCGGGGTCTGGGTCGAGGCCGGCAGCCAGCAGCGCGCGCGTATAGTCTTGCCGCGGCGTCTCGAACACGTCGCGTACCGTTCCGAGTTCGACGACATCGCCTTTCTGCATGACCATCACGTGATCGGCGAAATCGCGGACCACCGGCAGGTCGTGGGCAATGAAGATGAACGCGATGCCCATTTCCTTGCGCAACGCGTCGAGCAGTGCGATCACCTGTGCCTGCACGGAAACATCGAGCGCCGAAACGGCCTCGTCGCAGATGATCAGTTGCGGTTCGAGCGCAAGTGCGCGAGCGATTGCGATGCGCTGGCGCTGGCCGCCGGAGAACTGGTGCGGATAGCGCCCCATGTGTTCCGGGCCAAGGCCCACCTGCACCAGAAGCTCGGCCACGCGCTCGCGCCACTTGGCCCTGGGAAGGATGTCCGGATGGATGACCCAGGCCTCGGAAATCAGCTGATAGACGGTCATGCGCGGATTGAGCGACTGCGTCGGATCCTGGAACACCATCTGCAGGTCGCGCCGCAGCTTGTAGAGTTCGGCAGGAGACATGGTGAAGAGATCGCGACCCTTCCACAAGGCTCTGCCACTATCCGGTTCGTCGAGACGCAGCAGGATGCGGGCAAGCGTCGACTTTCCGGAGCCGCTCTCGCCGACGACAGCCATCGTTTCTCCCGGCATGAGGTCAAAGGAAATGCCCTTCAGTGCCTCGAAGGAACCATAACGCTTGCGCACGTCGTGGACCGACAGAACCGGCTCTACCCGGGCGGCTGGCGCGTGCATGTCACCCTTGCCCGGTGCGGCAGAAATCAGCTTTTTCGTATAGGGATGTTGTGGGTTCTTGTAGACCTCGCGCACGGTACCGGTCTCGACCAGCACGCCCTTTTCCATCACCACGACGCGGTCGGCGACCTCGGCGACGACGCCGAGATCATGGGTGATGATGAGGATCGCCATCCCGGTCTCTTGCTGCAGTTCCTCGAGAAGCGCCAGGACCTCGGCCTGCACGGTGACATCGAGCGCCGTCGTCGGCTCATCGGCGATCAGCAGATCCGGGCGAAGCGCAAGCGCCATGGCGATCATCACGCGCTGACGCTGACCGCCGGAGAATTCGTGCGGATACTTGTTCAGCGCGTTTTCGGGGTCGGGAATGCCAACCCGCGTCAGAAGGCGAAGCGCCTCCGAGGCAGCCTTTGCGGCATCGGTCCCGTGGGTCGTGAGCGCCTCGCGGATTTGCCAGCCGACCGTGTAGACCGGATTGAGATGGCTCAGCGGATCCTGAAAGATCATCGCGACGCGGCGTCCATTGATCCGGCGCCGTTCGTGCGCCGACATCGTCAGCAGGTCGACGCCATCGAGCAGGATTTCTCCCGAGCTGATGCGCCCTGGCGGCATGTCGATCAGGTTCATGATCGCCGACGAGGAGACCGATTTTCCAGACCCGCTTTCGCCAAGGATCGCAAGCGTCTCGCCGCGATCGAGGTGATAGGAGATGTTGCGGACCGCCTTGACCACGCCGACGGCGGTGTGGAACTCGACCGACAGGTTGCGGACTTCCAGCAGATGGTCAGCCATACTTGTGACCCTTCATTTCAAGACGCCAACGTTGCACCGGATCGAGCGCGATGCGCAGCCAGTTGGAGAGCAGGTTGAGCGACATGGTGGTGAGAATGATCGCAAGGCCCGGCCAGAAGGACAGCCACCACGCGTTGGTGAGGTATTGTCGCCCTTGCGAGATCATCAGGCCCCAGGTGATCTCCGGCGGCTGGATGCCGATGCCGAGGAAGGACAGCGCGCTTTCGGCGAGCATGACATAGGCGAAATCGAGCGTGGCAAGCGTCGTCAAGGTCGGCAGCACCACCGGCAGGATATGACGAAAGAGGATGCGGTTCTTCGATGCGCCCATCACGCGTGCGGCCTGGACGAACATGCGCTCGCGGATTTCCAGAACCTCCGCCCGCGTCGTCCTGAGATAAACAGGGACGCGGGTGATCGCCAGAACCAGCATCAGGTTGAGGATCGAGGAGCCGAGAATGTAGAGCACGATCACCGCGATCAGCAGCGACGGGAACGACATGATGACATCGGCAAGCCGCATGATCACCTGGTTGACCCGCGGCGAGGAAAAGCCGGCGATCAGGCCGAGGAACGTGCCGGTTACGGCAGAAAGAGCGACCGCACCGGCCGCGACCATCAGCGTGTTCTGCGTGGCGACGATGATGCGGGCAAGCAGTGGCCGGCCGAGCGCATCCGCCCCCATCCACCAGACCCATCCCCGCTCCCAGTCGAAGGGCGCGGCGTTGCGTCCGCGCAGGTTCTGCTTGGTTGCGAGATCGCCAAGCCAAGTCGGTCCGATGATGGCAAGCACCAGGATGAAGATGAGAAAGATAACCGCGCAAAGGGCAAATTTGTCGGCAAGCAGCATGCGCCACATCCGCCTGGCGAAGGACGGCTCTTCAAGGATGACTCTGTCGTTGGTCACGAGGGTCATGGGATGCCTCCTCAATGCCGGATGCGTGGATCGAGCAGCGCATAGGCAAGGTCGATCAACAGGTTCATGGCGAAGATCGCCAGCGCCGTCACAAGAATGGCGGCGAGAACGACATTGAAATCGCGCTGCAGGATGGAATCGATCATCAGCTTGCCAACGCCGGGAAAGCCGAAGATCGTTTCGACGATGACCGCGCCATTCAACAGGCTTGCCGCCTGGTCGCCGAGCACCGTGACGACCGGCAGCATGGCGTTGCGCAAGGCGTGCACGAAGATGATCGGGCCGGATCTGACGCCCTTGGCGCGGGCCGTCTTGACGTAGGCTGACGAGAGCGCACCGATCATCGAGCCGCGCACAACCTGAACGATGATGCCGAAGGGCCGGATGAACAGGACGGCGATCGGCAGGATCCAGTGGAGCAATGATCCCGTTCCCGACGTCGGCAGCCAGGCGAGGTTGACCGAGAAGACGACGATCGCAACGATGGCGATCCAGAAATCGGGAACCGAGGCGCCGATCAGCGAAACGACGGAAGCGAGCCGGTCGAAGAAGCCGCCGGCGCGGAAGGCGGCAAGGGAGCCGACGACGATGGCAGCACCCGCAACCAGCGTCATGGTGATGACGGCGAGCCAAAGCGTCCAGGTGAAAGCCTCCAGCACCACGTCCAGCGCCGGGCGGGCCTTGCGCAGGGACTCACCGAAATCACCGGTGACGACGTCGCCGACATAGCGGCTGAACTGCACCAGCAGCGGATCGTTCAGCCCGTGCAGTTCGCGGAACTGCTCCTTCATTTCGGCGGAGGCCTCGACCGGCAGGAACAGAGCCGCCGGATCACCCGTCAACCGCGACAGGAAGAAGACCATGACAAGCAGCCCGACGAGCGAGATCAGACTGGCCACGGCGCGTGTTCGAACGAATTTCAGCATGGCGCCCTCGAAATCCGACGGTGGGATCATCCCACCGCCTTGATAGCTGTTGGTCTGGCGAACCTCGTTCGCCAGACCAGTTTACTTGCCAGAGCCAGTTTACTTGATCTTGATCTCCGACAGCTGCAGCGTGCCGTTCGTCGCCATGGTCGGCTTGAAATCCAGCCGTTCGGAAACGCGGGAGAAGCCGACCATATGGAACAGCAGCACGTCGGCAACGACGTCGTCGTGCACATAGGCGATCAGTTCGGACCAGAGCTTGGCACGTTCTTCGCCCACCGCAGCCGACGCCCGCTTGATCAGATCGTCGACCTTCGGATCAGAGAAGCCGGACTGCGTACCGTCGGTCGCGTACTTGAAGAACATCGAGAACGACGGGTCACCCTTGGAGTTGTCGTGCATGGCAGCGACGATCTGCGGACCGCGGCCTTCCTTGAAGGGCTTCGAGTAATACTGTTCGTGCTCGGCGACCTCGACGAACTTCAGCTCGACCTTGAAGCCGACTTCCTGAAGCTGTGCCTGAATGGCCTCCATGATTTCGGTGACATTCGGGAAATTTGCCGAACGGGCGACGATGGTGATCGGTGTCTCGACCTTGACGCCGTCGGCCTTGGCCTCCTCGAGCAGTTTCTTTGCGCCCTCCGGATCATACGGGAAGACCTTCACGTCCGGGTTCCAGCCGAGCGTTGGCGGCGGCACGATCGCGGTTGCGAGCAGCGCACTGTCGGGAACGAGCGTACCGAGGAAGGCCTGGCGGTCGATGGCGATATTCAGTGCACGGCGGACGCGCACGTCGTTCAGCGGCGCAATATTGTGATCGATGCGCAGATAGACAGTCTCGCTGTCGAGATAGGAGAAGTCGGTTGCCGGATTGGTGGCGTCGAGCTGCGAGATGGACGGCGAAAGATCGGCCTCGCCGGTCTGCACCATGGCGGCGCGCACGGACGGATCGGCTCGGAAGAGATAGGTCGCTTCCGTCACCTCGGGCTTCGTCCCCCAATAGTCGTCGCGGCTCGTCAGCACGATCTGCTGGCCCGGCGTCCAGTTGGTGAGCTTATAGGGGCCGGTACCGACCGGCTCGCGGATGAATTCGAGCGGTGTTTCTTCAGGCACGATCGTGACGAGAGACATCAAGAGCGGCAGGATCGGCTGAACAGGATTGGCGCTGAAGTCGATCGTGTAGTCGTCGACAACGGTCGGGGTGACCGTGATGCCACCGAAGTAGCGGCGCGACTCGCAGGTGTTCTTGTCACTCATGATGCGGTCGAAACTGTGCTTGACGTCCTTGGCATCGAAGGTCGTGCCATCCGAAAACTTGACGCCCTGACGCAGGTGAAAGCGCCAGCTGCCGTCTTCGTTCTGTTCCCATTTTTCGGCGAGCCGCGGCATGACGCCCTTGTCGCCTCGGACATCGAGTTCGGTCAGCGTTTCGCTGACGTTCTGCATGATGACACGGCCGATATTCGAGCGGGTCGCCATGCATGGCTCGAGCAGGTCGGCCTCCTCGGCAAGCACGATCTTGATCGGACCCGACCCGGCGAAGGCCGGCGAAAGAGCGGAGCTCAACATGAGCGCACTCAAGACAAACAGTTTCTTCACGGCATTTCCTCCCTGGTGAAATTCGTTCAGCGAAATGTTGGTTTTCCGGACCGCGCGGCGATCAGCGCCGCAAAGCCGATGAGCCCGCCGCCGCACAGCGTTGTGAGGGCGATGTGTTCGCCAAAGAGCGCAAAGCCCCCGAGCGCCACCAATGGCAACCGCAGGAAATCGACCGGTGCGACGATCGTGGCGGGAGCCAGCGAGAAAGCATGTGTCATCATGCCCATGCAGGCGGTGCCCACGACACCTTGGAGCGCCAGGAGCCACAACTCCCTCGCCCCGGGCGTAGCCCAGAACGGAAGAGCAAATAGAAGCGCGATCGGAACGGTCAGCAGAAGGTTCCAGACAACGAGCGTCGCAGTCGCATCTCCCCTCGACATCGACTTGAGGATCAGCTGGATGGCGGACTGGAGCACCGCGCCGACAAGGGCGAGCAAGATGGCCAGGCTGAAACCGGCTCCGGACGGCCCGACGATCAGCATCGCACCGGCAAAACCGAGCGCCACGGCGCCGATCACCAAGGGGCCCGGTCGCTCGCCCAGCGTCAACGCTGCACCCAAAAGCACGAAGATCGGCGACGTAAAGGCGATCGCCGTCACATCGGCCAGCGGCCCCCAGCTGAAAGCGGCAAAGAAGGCGACCATGGCAAGGAGCTTAAAGCCGGCGCGCACCGCATGTTGGCGCAACGGATGACTTGAACGCAGGATGGACGGGCGCAGCATCACCCAAGGCAATAGAATGGCAGCGCCGAAGAAGGCACGAAAGAAGCCGATAACGAAGGGGTGCACGGCGCCGTTCAACGCCCGCACGATCACCGCGTCGGCTGCCGCAAGGACCGCGGCGCCCACAGCAAAGATCACAGCCATCTTAGCCCGCTCGGGGCTGCCGGCTTGCGGCATAAGAACCTCCTCCCCGGCATCCTCCTGCCGGAATACCATGACAATCTCTTTTTCAGGTAAATTTGTCAAACTGTTTTGTCATGTAAAATCCAATGTCGTTTTTTCGTATCATTTTATTGTTCATTTTCAAATAGATATGATTATCATCGGTTACCCATCTGAAAGAAGATTACATAATAGAACTTGACAACTTTGTTATTTCGGCGATTTTCGAGAGCAAGCAGGAGGAGCCGATGACCCCAGAGGAAATTGCCAGCAGCATGAATGGCGCGCTTCGATCCATATCCCTTGGACGACAGGAAGCCTTGCTGCCTTCACCCATGATCCAGAACCACGCTGCGTTCCTGCATCTGCTTGCCGACGGTGCGCTGGCATGTGCCTGGTTTGGCGGCACACTCGAAGGCAAGTCCGACATCTCGATCTTCGCCTCGGTTCTGCCGAAGGATGCGGCCGGCTGGGGACCGCCGCAACGGCTGAGTTTCGACGCTGCTCATTCCGAGCAGAACCCGGTGCTCTTCACCGCTCCGAACGGCAAGCTTTGGCTCTTTCACACCTCTCAGCCTTCCGGCAATCAGGATGAGTGCCGGATCCGGATGGCTGAAGTCCGACGCGACCCGTCCGACCCATTGACGCTTATCGCTGGCGAGGGTCGCTATCTTGACCTGCCGCGCGGCTGCTTCGTCCGCGCGCCTCTGGTAGTGCGCGAGGACGGCGCGTGGCTGTTACCGATCTTCCGGTGCATCCAGCGCCCGGGCCAGAAATGGAACGGCAGCCACGACACTGCGGCCGTCGGCATTTCACTCGATCAGGGGGAAACGTGGCGCTTGGAAGATCTCGCCCAGTCGATCGGCTGCGTGCACATGTCGCCTGTTTCCCTTGGCCAAGGACGTCTCGCAGCACTCTTTCGCAGACGGCAAGCCGACTGGGTCTACAGAACGGAGAGCCTTGACGGCGGCCGCACCTGGTCGGCGCCGGAGGCGAGCGACGTACCGAACAACAATTCCTCGATCGCTGCCATCCGCCTCAGCGACGGCCGGATGGCGATGATTTGCAATCCCGTCAGTGCCGCAGAATTCACGGAGCGGCGCGCCTCGCTATACGACGAACTCGGCGAGGAGGACGTCCGTCCGGACGCGGACCCCGAAGGCGGCTGCGTGCCGGTCTGGGGCGTACCACGCGCGCCCGTCGCCCTCTGCCTTTCGCAGGATGGCGGCAAAACCTTCCCCGCCCGCCTGCTGATCGAGGACGGTCCCGGAACCTGCCTTTCCAACGACTCGACCGACGGCCGCAACAAGGAAATGTCCTATCCCTGGCTGCTTGAGGGCCCGGACGGGACCATACACCTCGCCTACACCTATCACCGGCGCGCGATCAAATATGTCCGCCTGGCCGCTGGCTGGGACCGCGCCGACGCACGGAGAGTTTCATGAGCAACATCATCGGCATCACCATGGGCGACCCGTGCGGCGTCGGACCGGAGATTTCAGTCCGCGCGCTTGCGGAAATGTCGCCGCAGGACCGCGAGACGACCCGCATCTACGGCAACCTCGCGACGCTTGAAGCCGCCCGTACGGCGCTGGACCTTGCCGTCGACCTAAAACCCTTTGTCGTGGACCTGCCGGTTGAAGGCGCACCGCTTCCCTGGGGCAAGCTCAGCCCGGTTGCCGGCGATGCCGCATTCCGCTTCATCGAAAAGGCGGTGCGGGATGCCGAAGCCGGTGTCATCGGCTGCATCGTTACCGCACCGATCAACAAGGAAGCGCTCAACCTCGCCGGCCATCACTATGACGGACACACCGGAATGCTCCGCAGCCTGACGGGCTCGAAAGCCGCCTATATGCTTTTGGCGTCCGAACGCCTCAAGGTCATCCACGTCTCGACGCACGTTTCTCTTCAGGAAGCAATCCGGCGCTCGACGACCGAGCGGGTGCTCGCCACCATCCGGGCCGGAGATGCGCATCTGAAGCGTATCGGCTACGCGGCGCCGAAAATTGCGGTCGCCGGCGTCAACCCGCATTGCGGCGAGAATGGCCTGTTCGGCACGGAGGACGACGACCAGATCGCGCCGGCCGTGGCCGCCGCACGGGCGGAAGGCATCGATGCCTATGGGCCGATCTCCGCCGACACCGTGTTCCATCGCGCCTATTCGGGGGGCTTCGACCTCGTCGTCGCCCAGTATCACGACCAGGGGCATATCCCGGTAAAGCTCGTCGCTTTCGATACGGCCGTGAACGTATCGGTAGATCTTCCGATCGACCGCACGTCCGTCGACCACGGCACCGCCTTCGACATCGCCGGCAAGGGCATCGCCAATCACGGCAACATGAATTCCGCCATCGCCTACGCCCGCAAGTTGGTGTCTGGCGCCGCCAAGCGAGGATGACACCATGACCATCGCTCCGATCACCCTTCACCAGCCTCGCCGCCTCGTCGTCGGCGCCGGCACGATCGCAGAGGTTGGCACCTGGGCCGCCGATGCGACATCGGTTCTCGTTATCGCGACGCCGATTACCGCCGGCTTCATCGATCGACTGAAGCTTAAGGGGCATATCGCTGTGTTTGATGCCATTCCCGGCGAACCCGACATCGGGACGTTGAATGCCGCGCTTGAGGTTGCGCGCCAACGAAAGCCGGATCTGATCGTTGGTCTGGGTGGCGGCTCGGTCCTCGACGTCGCCAAACTGATTGCCGTGCTTTGGAATTCAGAGCAGACACTTGCCGAGGTCGCCGGTCCAAACAGGGTCGCCGGTCGCAGCACGCGCCTCGTGCAGGTCGCCACCACCGCCGGCACGGGCTCGGAAGCGGGGATCCGTTCGCTGATCACCGATCCGGAAAAGGGCAACAAGATCGCGGTCGAAAGCCCGCACATGATCGCCGACGTCGCCATCCTGGATCCGGAGCTCACCTACTCCGTCCCGCCGGCGGTAACGGCAGCGACGGGTGTGGACGCCATGGCGCACTGCGTCGAGGCCTTCACCAACCGCCGCGCGCATCCGATGATCGACGGCTTTGCCCGCATGGGCTTCAGGCTGGTTGGCAAGTATCTGGCGCGCGCCGTCAAGGACGGCACCGATACCGAGGCACGAGAGGGGATGATGCTCGCGTCCTATTACGGCGGCATCTGCCTTGGGCCGGTCAATACGGCAGCCGGCCATGCCATCGCCTACCCGCTCGGAACAAGGCTTCGCCTGCCGCATGGCCTGGCAAACGCCATCATCTTCCCCCACGTGCTCGCGTTCAACCAGACCGTTGCATCGGACAAGACTGCAGAAGTCGCTCAGGCGCTCGGCCTTGGCGATAGCCTGCCAACGCGCGAACTGCTCGCCGCTGCCTGCGGCTTTTGCCGCAACCTCGGCATCGAAATGTCGCTTGCCGCCCACGGAGCAAAGGCCGACGACCTGCGGCTCTATGCAAGCGAGGCCCATGCCAATCGCCGTCTGATGGACAACAATCCGATCGACATGAGCGTTGAAGATGTGCTCGCCGTCTACAGGGCTGCCCTCTAACCAACCGCCCGCTTCAGAAAACCCCGGCGCCTGCCGGGGTTATTGCATTTCGAAGGCTATTTGGTCGCCTGGAACAGGCGTTCGCGCGAGCCCGAAAGATGCTGGTGCATTAGCTCCCGCGCCTTTTCGGCTTGCCGTGCGGCAATGGCCTCGGCGATCGCCTCGTGCTCAGCGAAGACCCGCGTCAGACCCGTCGTCTCGCGCTTGACCGAGGCGCCGTGGAACCGCATGCCGACGGCAATATGGTCCTTCAGCGCTTCCATTGCCGTAAAGAAATAGCTGTTCTGCGCGGCACGGGAGATAGCGAGATGGAACTGGAAGTCCGCGTCCTCGCGGTGCGATTGCCTGTTTGTCGCGTCGCGCATGAGTTCAAGCGCCTGACGAATGGCCGAAAGGGTCGCGGCGTCATGGCGCTCCGCTGCAGCAGCCGCCGCCGCGGGCTCGACAGTCAGCCGGAACTCGTAGCAATTCAGGAGATCGGCAACATTCTCCAATTGCCCGAAACCGAGTGGTTCACGCATGCCTAAGGCGCGTACAAAGCTGCCGGCGCCGCGGCGCGAATAGATGAAACCCTGTTCGCGCAATCGCCGCAGAGCTTCACGGACGATCGGGCGGGACACCTCGAATTCGATCGCCAGTTCATGCTCGGTCGGCAAGCGCTCGTCCGGCTTGTAGGCGCCGGACTTGATGGCGCGGTGCATGCGCTCGAAGACGAGATCGCCAAGGCTCCTGCGCGCTGTTCCGTTCTCCAGTCCCATTCATTGTCCCATCTTGCGGAGGACTGCCTCCGCGATCTGCTTCAGCGTGTCCGGCGAACCGAATCCACCGGATTTGGCGATGATGCAACGTCCGTCGACTTCAGCCAAGCCCAAGCCGGGCAGACACTCGCCGAGCAGGCGGAAACGCTGGATATCCATCCTTTTCAACACGGCCTCCGCGGTGGCGCCGCCGGAAAGAAGCATGGTTCGGGCCGACCGCACGAGGTCAGGACAGACGCTTTCGGCAAGTGCCTGCGAAACCTCTTCAGACGAAATCTCTCCTTCGCCCGGGACAGCCTGGACCAGGGTGACCGCGCTCCCTTCGCCTTTCGGATCGACGAGGCGCCCATTGGGTGCCGCAAGATAACGCCCAGCGATCGAGCCCCGCAGAACGTCGATTTGGGCAAGGGTAATGGGGTCGCGAGATCCGATGACGAACAGGGCCGGACCGGCAGTGACCTCGGCGGCCTGCGCGGCCGGTTTGCCGGTCATGCGTTCGGCCAGTGCTTCTGCAAGGCCACGCGCCCCTATCAACAGGTCGACGCCATTCTGCTCCGCCTGCTCGAGCGAGGCGCGCATCTCAATCGCGGTGGATACATCCGGGATCGTGGACCGGTCCGCGTGACGACCGAGCCTTTCACGAACCGAAATTGGCGTCTCCACGCCAAATCCAAGAACGCGCCCACCCGTCACATATCGGCCAAACGCCGGAATGGCTGGTGCCACCAAGGCAGAATGAAAGGACATGACATCGAGTTCGGCAACGATATGGCCCTTCAGGCGCGAGTCTACCTTTTTGAAGAGGCGTGTTTCCAAAGGCAGCCTTGAAAGGGCTGCAGCCGCCCGCTGCCTTGCAACTTCGCCGCTTAACTCGCGTGAGCCGAGGTTGATCGAAAGGACGTCAGGTTTTTGCCGGAGCGCACCGTCAATCGCCTCGCTCACCAAAGCGACCTCGACATGCATGCCTCGCGCAGCAAACGGCGCGGCGGCATCGAGCGCTCCCGTCAGATCATCAGCGATAATGGCCAACATGATGAAGTCCGAAAATTTGTTGTTATCTTAATAACTACACGACGCATTGAAATGTCAATGTTTTTAGGTAGCCAATTACAAATTAATAGCGAAAAGGCAGGCTCCGTGTTGCCTTCCGACGGGCTCCTGATCACATGGGAATTGTGTCTATCGTCTCGGCTTGAATTGCCAAGGAGAGCTTTACATCAGCGTTTCTAATGCCTTGAGAGACGCCGCAATCGACGATGCCTTAACCCCAGTTGACCAGCCTCTAAGCCTTGACCGACATTCGCATCGCGTCCGTGGATGTGGGCGTGGATGGCACGAGCGAGCACCTGGCTTTCGAGGTCACGCCCGAGGCTGTCTCGTCGAAGAACTCGGCATTCGCGATGGCAAGGCCGTCGCCCGCATATCAGCCTTTGTGGCGACAGTGATGCGGGCAATGCTCGCCGGCATCTTCACCGTCGCTGGTGATGAACTGCTCAGGTTGGTTCAGACGGCATAGACAGCACAGCAACGTTGGAGCCGTCCGCCGCGGCGGCTCTTTTTGAACCACTGTTTCTCGTCGGTCACACGGAGGGCAGAAAGTTCCACGATGAGCAAAGCCTTCGCGACAATAAAGGCGAAAGCCACGCACGTCCTTTGCAGGATGGCGGCTCGTATCTTCCCGGCGAACAGTTTCAAGACTCTCTTCAGCAGGCGGAGCACTGGAGTAGTCGCTCCAACTAAGGGATATCGCCACAGCAACCCGTGCCAATGTGCAGTTCCGGACGATACATATGCGATCCTCAACGCACAGAACGGGAACAAACGAGACACAATCGTCATGCGACCCCTTCGCAACTGAAAACCACGATTGGGCTGACGGCTTTGGTTTTGACCTCTATCGACAACCTGCACTTCCCGTCAAACGACGGAGCCGGGAACGCGTCACGTTGCTATAGCGGGCAGGCTGATGCGATCATCGCTC
Organism: Ensifer adhaerens; assembly: GCF_002007205.1. Taxonomy (GTDB): domain Bacteria; phylum Pseudomonadota; class Alphaproteobacteria; order Rhizobiales; family Rhizobiaceae; genus Ensifer; species Ensifer adhaerens_D. Next base: position 260,417 of record NZ_LAZS01000012.1, on the reverse strand, counting down.
ATCCGCGCCGACACGTTTTGTTGGTCGGCTAGCGAACCCGCGGCCATTTCTGGTGGGCGTGCATGACGGTGAGGATCTCGACGTCGCGACTTACGCGGTAGGGAATGTCGGCTAATACGAGCTCGCGCGTGCTCTTGATACGGCCGGGCCGCCCACTGGCAGGGAACTCCGCTAACGCATCCACGGCAGTGACAATCCGCGCCACGACGCGAGCGGCCGCATCCGGATCGTCTTTCTCGATATACGCGCCGATCTCACCAAGTCGCCGCAACGCCCGCAGTGTCCAGCGAACACGCTTCCCACTCATGATTGGCGGGCAGACTTGACGTACTTCCCGACTACTTTCGCCACATCTTCATCGCTGGCGAACTCACCCCCGGTCCGCCTCGGCCAACCCCGCTTCAATCTCGGCAAGCTGCCATTCCTGTTGCTCAACGAAAGCTTCGATGGCTTCGGCAGCCATATAAGAGCGGGACCGATCCAGCTTCTCAGCTAGCTGATCCAGCTTGCTCGCGGTTTCATCTTTCACACGCACGGTAAATGCAGCTGTCATAGGACCTGACTTTCCTTGGTTCACCTTGATTATCAGTGAACCGCTCTGGTGCATCAAGGTTCGCCTTGAGAGAATTCCAACAGCGGACCGCCCGTGGACAACCCTAGCGCCTTGAAGGGAATCGAACCGCAAACCCTGTCAACGAGTCAGCCCAACCCTCGACTCACGATCCTCCTCCGCTTAGCGGTGATCACGGCGAACGACGAAACAGTCGTCAATATCGTCTAGCGCCACGGCTCCAAGGAGCGCCATGTCCTGATGGATTTCGGATTTTAGGATGTCGATAGCTTTGAGGATTCCTGAACCGCCGGCGGCGACCGCAGCGTAGAGGAAGGGCCGCCCGACAAAAACGAAGCGTGCACCAAGGGCGAGCGCCTTAATTACATCGGTGCCTCGCCGGAAGCCGCCATCGACCATGACGGCGGTTTTGTTGCCGACTCGCGCAACGATCTCAGGAAGCGCACTTAAGGGCGACATGGTCCCGTCGAGTTGACGCCCGCCGTGGTTCGACACGATCAACCCATCCGCGCCAACCTCATGAGCCCGCAAAGCGTCATCCGGGTGCAGAACACCTTTGACGACGAGTTTTCCCGGCCAGTGCGCGCGAATGCGCTCAAGATGGACCCAATTGAGGTGATCTCTTCGCCCGAAATCGCGCATGATGTTCGACGAAATGATCGGTGCGCCACGGGTCGCATAGGAGTTCTCAAAATGCGGAACACCATGCACTGCGAGTGTTCGTAAAAAGGTTCCGATCGTCCATCGCGGATGGGTAATGCCTTGCCACGCCAACCGCAGGCTCGGGCGCAGAGGAGTCGAGAAGCCGGCGCGAATATTGTTCTCGCGATTTGCCAGGGTCGCCGTGTCGACCGTGAGGACCAGCGTCTGAAAACCGGCGCGTTGCACGCGGTCGACGAGTGCGTCAATACGATCGGGCTCTCCTGGAAGATATGCCTGGAACCACGAGCCCGGGGCGGCGCCAGCGACTTCCTCGAGCCGTGTTAGCGACGATCCGCTCATGATCATGGGAATTCGACGCTTTCTGGCCGCCTCTGCCAGCACGACGTCGCCACGGTAGGCCATCAGCGCACTGATACCCATAGGCGCGATCCCAAACGGCGCGTCATATGTTTCGCCGAGCAGTGTCGTTTGGGTGCTCCGCCCGGAGACGTCTCGAAGCACACGCGGCCGAAACGCATACGCGTCGAAGTCCTCTGCATTGTAGCGCAGAGACGCATTGGTTTCGCTCGCACCCGCGATGTAGCCGAACAGTGGGCGCGGAAGGCGACGCCTGGCCGCAGTTTCAAAATCATTCAAGCAGAGATACTTTTGAAGGGGATCGCCCATTGCTTGTCCACCAAGGTCGCTGGCCGCAGCTTCCAATGATCAGGTTGCCGGGGCAATGACGCCTTACATCATCTTGCGAAAAAACGGCCGCGCGGAGCGGCCGTCATGGAGTGTCGATATCGACAGGTGGTCAGCCTTCTTCGTCCTGAAACGCTACCTCGCGCGTCCGACGGAAGGACGGCAGCACCATCAGCACGAGCATCCCAACCGTTGCGATGAGCAAGACCAGACTGATCGGGCGCTCGTAGAAGACGCTCGGATCGCCATGGGAGATGGTCATCGCACGACGGATGTTCGTTTCGAGCAGTGGGCCGAGAACGAAACCGAGTAACAGAGGGCCGGCTTCACACTTTGCCTTGCGGAACGCGTATCCCAACAAACCGAACCCTGCAGCGAGGACGACATCGAAAATGCGGTTGTTGATGCTGTAGACGCCAACGCAACAAAACAGCAGGATGGCCGGATAAAGCAGGCGATAGGGCACCGTCAGCAGCTTCACCCATACACCGATCAGCGGCAGGTTGATCACGACCAGCATAAGATTGCCGATCCACATGCTGGCAACGAGACCCCAGAATATCTCCGGCTGCGTCGCGAGCACGGTCGGCCCAGGCGTGATGCCGTGAATGATGAAGGCGCTCAGCATCATTGCCATCATGTTGTTGGACGGGATGCCGAGCGTCAGCAACGGGATAAACGACGACTGCGCGCCGGCATTGTTGGCAGCTTCCGGGCCTGCGACGCCCTCGACTGCGCCCTCGCCAAATTCGGATGGATTCCTGGAGATCTTCTTCTCCACCGAATAGGCACAGAAAGACGCAAGGGTCGCCCCGCCGCCGGGCAGGACACCAAGGAATGTACCGACGCCCGTCCCGCGAAGAACGGCAGGCCAGGCGCGGCGGAAGTCCTCACGCGTCGGCCACAGCCGGCTTAGCTTGCTCACGAGCACGGCGCGCGCCTCATGATTTTCGAGGTTCTCGATAATCTCTGCAAAGCCAAAGAGACCAATGGCTATGACGACGAAATCGATGCCGTCGAACAACTCCACCGCGCTGAATGTCAGGCGCTCCTCGCCTGAACTGGCATCAATGCCCACCATCCCGAGGAGCAGGCCGAGCAGGATCATGCCAATGGCTTTCAGAACCGGTCCGCGAGCAAGCACCGTTGCCGCGAGCAGGCCGAACAGCATGAGCGAGACGTATTCGGTCGGCCCGAACGACAGAGCAAAAGAGGAGAGCGTCGGACCGGCAATGGCGATGCCAAAAGTCGCGACCGTACCGGCAAAGAAGGAACCGAGAGCCGCGACAGCGAGCGCCGATCCCGCTTGTCCCTTCTGGGCCATTTTATAACCGTCAATCGCCGTCACCACAGAGGAGGCTTCTCCTGGCAGGTTGACCAGAATGGCCGTTGTCGAGCCACCGTACTGAGCACCGTAGTAGATGCCGGCCAACATGATGAGGCCGGCGAGCGGCGGCAGATAGAATGTGATCGGCAGCAGGACGGCGATCGTGGCAGTGGGACCAATGCCGGGTAGCACGCCGATCAGGGTGCCGAGCAGTGCGCCCAAAAGGCAGAAGCCGAGATTTGTGGGCGTCAGCGCCTCGCTGAATCCCAGCATAAGGAGGTCGATAAAGTTCATAAGTCCCTCCTCAGAATGGCCAGATGGGCATCTGAACGCCCAAGCCGACAATGAAGACCAATGCGCCAAAGGCCGTCAGTCCTGCCGTAAGCAGGATCACTTCGCGCAGTTTCGAGTCACGATCGGCAATGCTGCCGACGAGCAGCAACCACACGGCCGCTGCGACGAACCCGAAGTATTCGGCAATGAAGGCAAAGCCGACGACCGAAGCGAGAATGATGGCCACCGGCCAAAGCTTCGGTGTGGCGATCTCCTGACGATCACGAAAGGCACCAATTCCGCCGACTGTCACGCCAACGATGATGAGAAGCCAACAGACGATCGTGGGAAGATAGCCTGGCCCCATGGCAGACGCCGTCCCAAGGGTCAGGTCGCGCCCGGCCCAAAGGCCGAGCGCGCCAAAACCCACGAAAAGCACGGCGGTCAGGAGGTCCGGACGATCGCCCGCCCCGCCAGCTTTGCGCGGCGCCGACATTACTGCTGTTCCTTTGCGAGCTTCCAGATGGCGCCCAGCCGCTCTGCCCGAACCGGCAATTCCTTGCCCCAGTCTTCAGAGGAGAGGTAGGAAAGGGCAAGCGACTGTTGTTTGGCTTTCGCCTGGAATTCAGGATTATCGAGGGCCTTTCGGATAGCGTCGGAGAACTTGACCCGGATATCTTCCGGTACGTCACAGCCCATCGCAATGCCCCGTTCCGAACTCACCAGAACTTCAAAGCCCTGCTCCTTTGCCGTCGCCAGATCGGGGGCGATCACAGCACGCACTTCTGCGAACTGGCCCAGATTCTTGAAGGCTGAATGATCGCTGCCAACGAATTCGCCGACATTGATGCCAATCGTCATGACATGGCCGCCAAGGAGCGCCGTGCGCGCCTCGTTCGCACCGTTGAACGTCACCGCGGTCAAGTCGATGCCGGCCGACTTCTCGAGCTGCAGCATGGCGAGGTGTTCGTCCGTGCCGAGACCCGTCGTACCGACCGTCACTGCGCCGGGATTGGCCTTGGCATAGGCCACAAGGTCCTTGAGCGAATTGAACTCGGAGTTGGCCTGGACGATGAACGAACCCGGATCCTCAACGATGCGAGCGACAAGGCAGATCTTCTTGGGGTCGAAACGGACCTTTCGGTCCATTTGCATGGTCAGATAGCCGGGCGTATTGAGAGAAGAAGCCGTATAGCCGTCCGGACGGGCTTCCGTCATTGCCGTGTAGGCGATTTCGCCCGAAGCACCCGGCCGGTTCAGAACCGTGATGTTGGCGCCGAGTTCCTTCTCGACGTATGGCGCCAGGGTTCTGTTCATAACATCCGTGCCCCCGCCTGGAGCGAAAGCGACGATGAACTCGATCGGCCGATCCGTCGGCCATTCGGCATGCGCAGCGCCCGCGCCCAAGAGCAGGGTCGTCGCCAGCGCGGTGTTTCGGATCAAATGCTTCATGGTATCCTCCCAGTGATGTCTGTTATCGAGCGCACATCGCGCTTCGAGGTTTCATTCGGCCCGACACGGAATTGCTGTGACGAGCCAGGATCTTTGCTTTGGCCGGTTAGCTTCAACTCCTCCGTGAAGTGACGGCAAAATTCGGTCGCTCACGCGATCAAGGCTCAGGCGGCAGTTCGCAGCCACCCTTCGTGAGCGCGTCGTTGAACCAGGTCGGCTTATGTGTCCCGGCCCTGATGTTTTCCATCTGCTTGTTTTCGGCGGCGTGCTTGGCAGCGGTCCGCTCGTAGACCTCAGCCACGTCATCGATCGGGATCACGACCACCCCATCCGCATCGCCAAGGACCAGATCGCCCGGCATGACCACCATGCCGCCGATGGCAATCGGACAATTGATTTCGCCAGGGCCGTTCTTATAGGGGCCTCGATGTGTCACACCAACGGCAAACGACGGAACGTTGATCTCAAGAAACGCGTCAGCGTCACGAATAGCTCCGTTCAGCACGAAACCGGCCACGCCACGACCGCGGGCATGCGCAAGCATCATCTCGCCCATTAAGGCATTCGTGACGTCGCCGCCCGCATCGATGACGATGACATCGCCTTCGACGGCCATGTCGATTGCCTTGTGCAGCATGAGGTTGTCACCGGGCGGCGCCTTAACCGTGATGGCGCGGCCGGCAAGTTTGCCAGACCGATGCATAGGCCGAAGTTGCGCACCAGCCGCATGCATGCGGTGCATGCTGTCGCTCACATTGGCAACCGGCAGTTCCCGAAACTTCTCGACCCACGCTTGCTCGACGGCCCGAGGCCGGCTGCGAACTCTGAATCCTATGGTCAAGATACTCTCCTGAAAGTGCGATTGATGATGTTGAATTGGCTCGATCGTCAGGCTGAGGCCGCGGGGGCCCGGAAGTTCACGATCCTCTCGCGGCCAAGAGCACGCCCTTCGACGATCGCAAGCACTCCCTCGATCGCGTCGACACCGACACGGACATTCGCCTCCTTCGTGACACCGCCGATGTGGGGTGTGACGACAACCTTCGGCTCCTGCCAGAACGGGTGGTCGGGCGCAGGCGGCTCGGTCTGGAAGGTATCGAGTCCGGCGCCCGCGATGTGACCGCTGGCTATCGCACGCAGCAGGGCGTCCTCGTCGATGAGGCCGCCGCGCGCGGTGTTGATCACGTAGGAGCCGGGCTTCATCTGAGCGAGGCGCTTGCCGTCGAGGAGGTTTCGTGTCTCGGGCGTCAGCGGGCAGTGCAGGCTGACAACATCCGAACCAGTGAGTATGTCCTCGACTGTGTTCAGCCGGGCGACGCCGGCCTCTTCGAACGTGGCATCATTCGTGAACGGGTCGTAGGCGCTGACGTGGATGCCGAAGGCTTTTGCGAGCGCTGCCGTATGACGTGCGATTGCGCCGAAGCCGATAAGTCCCAGGGTCATGCCCGACAGTTCCTTGCCCGAGAAGCCCGGCTTTTCCCACTTTCCCGCTCGAAGCCCGGCGTCGAGCGGCAAGACGCGCTTCACGGTTGTGAGTAGAAGAGCAATCGCGTGTTCGGCGACAGATTGAGCGTTCGCACCGGTTGCAACGACGACAGGGATTTCGCGACGGGAGGCAGCATCGAGGTCGATGTTGTCGACGCCTACCCCATGCTTGGAAATCACGCGAAGTGAGGGGGCTGCATCAATTGCTGAAGCGCCAAAGCGGCCCATGCGAACAATGACGCCAACCGGATCGGCGTTCGCCACGATGCCAACGAGATCTTCTTCGCTCGTGTACGGCGGTACGTAGACCAGGCTGTAGCCGCGTTCTTCGGCGAGCTTGACTGCCCGCTCATTGATCGCTGGGCCGGTGACGAGAATGTTTTGGCTTGGCATGCATACCTCGATTGGCAATGGCGAGGACGCTGAGCACCAGGGTGCTTTCTACCAGATCCTCCTCGTGCCCGACCTCCCGTGGGCACCTCCTAATCGCGACGTTAACATAAGCATTTCTTGAAAAAAGCGAATAATTCTGACAAAGATAAACAGCAAATCTTAATTTGAGAGGAAAATCTTGGACATCCGTCAGCTGAAAACCTTCATCGCGATTGCAGAATACGGCACGTTCGCGAAGGCGGCCGACGCAGTCGGGCTCACGCCATCTGCTGTGAGTCAACAAATCCAGGCACTGGAATTGGAAGTGCGGGCAGAGCTGTTCGACCGCTCGACGCGGCCGATCACGCTGAACAGCCAGGGACTTCAGATGCTAGAGGCAGCACAAGGTCTCGTGCGTTCTGCCGATGATATCGTTGACGTCATTTCCGGAAAATCGGTCAGCGGCACGTTTACTATCGGCTCGGTGCGCTCAAGCGCCCTTTCTCTTCTGCCGAAGGCGATCATAGCACTCAAGAACGACTTCCCCGGTTTGAAGATCAAGCTCCACGTTGCCAACACCGATGAGCTGCTCAATGACGTCGTTACCGGACGCCTCGATTCAGCGATGGTGGCCGAATATTCCGGCGTCCCATCGACGTTGCGGTGGAGCCCGTTCATCCAGGAGCCCCTCTTTGTGATCGCTCCAAAGGGGACGCGTATCAGGCCTGCAGCGGAGATGCTTACGGAACTTCCCTATGTGAAGTTCATCAGCCGGTTTCGCCTTGCTAACATTATTGAGACGGAAGTCGCGAGAAGCGGGATCGTCACGAACGTTATTGCCGAGATTGACACGATAACAGCGGTCGTCGCCTGCGTGGTCAATGGGCTCGGAGTTTCAATCGCGCCCTGGAGCGCTTTGAGGGAAATTGCTGGCGAGGTGGTCGCGGTGCCCTTTGGCGATCCGCCAATCTTTCGCCAGATCGGCCTTATAGAGCGACGGGCCAGTCCTCGGGCAGCCGTCATCGACCGGCTTCACCAACATTTGGTCAGTTTCAGCGGAGAGTTCGGGGTTGCTCGTTGAAGCAATGTCCTTTCCTCCACAGGTGCACGCGCGCGAAGCCGTCGGACCGCCGCGCGGACGGCCGTATCTTCCTTGTTCCAGGCGATACCAGGCCCGATCTTGAGATCAACGCCGCGAACCGCGCTTGAGTTCGAAACCGACGTTCGGCAAATCCTTCGTCCATTCCGGAGCAAAACCGGATGCCGAGGACGGCTGAGACGAGTGACACCAGCGAGAAAGATGACATGTGAATAGGATGAAAATGTTCGAGAACTGGATCGCATGCCGCCATCATCGTAGCCCGATGGCGACGGACAGGGCCGCCCCTCTTCATTTCAGAGTACGATATTGTCCATGGCGGAGGAATCTGCGGCTCTCGAACGTAGGAAGTCCTCATTTGGAACGAGGAGGATCCAGATGCGCACTAGCCGTCGCTAAAAACCGGAGCACAGCTGGGCGCGTCGGTTCACCGGCTGTCGCTATCGCGGTCTGCAATGTGACATCGAGGCCTTCAATATGCCGGAACACCAAGTTCTCCTGCGTTTTGGTCAAGGTTTCCGGCACGATCGCAACACCCAGGCCCGAAGCGGCTTGGTCGAGCATCGCGTGCCAGCGATCCTTCTCCTCGCGCAATCTAGGTTGAAATCCGGCTCGACCGCAGGCCGCGAGTATTGAATGATACATAAACGGCCCCACGGATTCCGCGCAAACAATCAAGCGTTCCGAACTTAGGTCTGCCAATCTCAGAATGGGTTTGGCGACCAACGGATGGTCCGCCGGCAGTGCGGCGACGACTGGCTCTGTTCCTGCCATCCGCAGCAGCAGTTGCGTCGTGTTCAAGGGCGGATGCAGAAAACCCACGTCGATTGAACCGGCGGCAAGTGCGGCCACCTGTTCGACCGTTGGCAGATTTCGCAAAGTGACATCGACGCCCGGATACAACTCGGTGTATCGGCGAATGATCGCCGTCATCCCCCCGGCCTGCGGTAGTTCGCAATAGCCGATGGCCAGAGCCCCGGCATCGCCCCGCGCAGCATCTTGGGCTTGCTGAACTGCTCGTTTGACGTGACTTAGGGCAACCCCCAGTTCCCGAGCCAAAATACTTCCGGCCTCGGTGAGAATCACTCTTTGCGGGGAGCGTCGCAGCAACGCGCATCCGATCTGCTGCTCCAACTTCTTAATCTGATGTGAGAGCGCGGGTTGCGTTAGGTGCAGCCGCGCCGCCGCACGACTGAAGTGCAATTCCTCAACTAGGACACAGAAACTTTCAGCGTACTTAAGCATGGGCCACCATAGAAATTATCGATCGAATTACACCCGATAATAAATCTGTCGCCTTATCAAGTCGGCCTTTTTCAGAATTCCAATTGAATGAACCAAATCGTCTGGCTGGTTTCGCGCGGCTTGGGAGCGTGGCGTGCAAGCCGTTCGACATGAGTCATCCGTTGCCAATCGCGATGGCTACCCTTTTCTCGTCGTTCGACATCGGTAAGCGGATCGGTTCGAGAGGCGCTGCGGCCAGTGCGTCAACACGTACCGATATGAGCCGCGTCCCCCGTTCGATGTCCATGCTAGGCACCGATTTCTCAGGATCGAAGCGAAGAAAGCGTTGCCGCAGGAAAGGCTGTATAAACTCGATTCCGGGGACCCGCTCAAGCTGGCCAGCCAACTCGTATCGGGAACCTATCGAGGCCGTTTGGGCCGCCCCCGGCCATGCCACGCGGCAGCAAGCACGCGGTGGGACGTCGCGCGAATTCGCTGCCTCCGCAAACCGGTTGGCCGATTTACGAGATAACTTGGCGGGATCGTTCGATGTGCCGGCATCCGTGTCAGCGCATCTGAGAGGACGGACGGCCTTGGGTGCCCACCGTCACGACCGAATTCCGGCAGTCAGAAGCTTTGCCGCGGATCATTGAGCGGCAGCAGCAAACCTCATCCAGTGCTGCGGTGCGATTTCAACGAGTTCCGAGCGCGTCGGCGGAGAAAAGACATCCTGGACCTGGCCACCTGCGGACACCGCGGCGTTCGCAGAGTTTTCCTGGCATCCCCCCAAAGGCTGACGGGCATCGGGATCGGGGATTGCAGCGATCAGGCGGCGCGTATACGGATGTGTCGGCGTCTGAAAAATGTGTTGCCACCTCCCCTCTTCCACGATCTCGCCGAAATACATGACCAGCACACGGTCGCTCATATGCTCAACCACACTCAGATCGTGGCTGATCATAAGATAGGAGAGACCGAGCTTCTCCTGAAGATCGAGCAGCAGGTTGATGATCTGCGCCCGGACCGACACGTCGAGGGCGGAGACCGGCTCGTCGAGCACGACGATCTCGGGCTCGAGGATCAGCGCGCGGGCAATGCCGATGCGCTGGCGCTGACCGCCTGAAAATTCGTGGGGGTAGCGTCGGGCCTGTTCGGGCGTCAGGCCGACATTCTTCAGCATCGCCTCGATGCGACCCTCGACTTCCGAACCGTTGGAAATGCCGTGCAGGCGCAACGGTGCGGCAAGCGAGGTGCGCACCGACTGGCGTGGGTTGAGCGAAGCATAAGGATCCTGGAAGACCATTTGCACCGCTTTCGCCCTGTCGATCCGGTTCGGCGCGCCGGCCCCGGTCAGGGGCTTTCCGCGATAACGGATCATGCCCTCGGTCGGTTCCTGAAGGCCGAGAATGGAAAGCGCCGTCGTCGATTTCCCGCAGCCGGATTCACCGACGATCGAAAGGCACTCGCCCTTGGCAAGCTCGAAGCTGATGCCGTTGACGGCGTGAAGCGTACGCCGTCCTTTGCCGAGCAGGCCACCGCCGGCAACGGGGAAACGCACGTGAAGATCGTCCACCTGCAACAGCGGAGCGGTCATGGCTGGCTCCCTTCCAATTCGCGCGGCGTGATGAAGCGGCTCTCGGTAAGCTTCGAGCGATCGGCAATGATACTGTCGATATCGACGAGCCGCTGCCGCCCCTGTTCGCTGCGACTGCCAAGGCGCGGCAGGGCGCCGAGCAGTCCGCGGGTATATTCGTGCCGAGGGCTGTCAAAGAGCGCCCGCGTCTCGTTCTCCTCAACGAGGCAGCCCGAATACATCACGCCGACGCGCTGGCAGATACTGGCGATGACGCCAAGGTCGTGGCTGATGAAAAGGACGGCCGTGCCGCGCGCTGCGCAGAGTTCCTTGATGAGGCGCAGCACTTCGGCCTGCACGGTGACGTCAAGCGCGGTCGTCGGCTCGTCGGCGATGAGGAGATCTGGGCCGCAGGCAAGCGCCATGGCGATCATCACCCGTTGGCGCAGCCCGCCGGACATCTGATGGGGGTAGTTCTTGGCGCGACGATCAGGGTTGGGCACGCGCACATTCCCGAGCGACTCGACGGCAAGCTTTTCAGCTTCCCCCCAGCTCTTTCCCTGATGCAGCACGAACATTTCGGCGATCTGCCGGCCGACCGTCGAAAGCGGGTTCAGCGCGGTCATCGGTTCCTGGAAGATCATTGCGATGCGGTTGCCGCGCAGGCGCCGCATCTCGCGCATCGGCAGCGCCAACAGGTTCTGACCCTTGAACAGTATCTGTCCGCCGGTAACGGCGAGCGGCTTTTTCAAAAGCCCCATCACGGCAAGCGAGGTGACCGACTTTCCGGAACCGGATTCGCCGACGAGACCGTAGGCCTCGCCTGGCATGATTTGGAAGGAGACGCCCTTCAGCAACGGATGGAGGGCGAAACGACCGAGCGGAACGCTTAGGCGCAAATCCCTGATGTCGAGTAGCGGCATGGTCATGGCTTGCGCGTCCTCATATGCGGATCGAGGCTGTCACGCAGTCCGTCGCCGAGAAGGTTGAAGCCGAGCACCGAAAGAAAGATGGCAAGGCCAGGGAAGAGCGCCGCCCAGGGGGCGAGCTGGATGAGCTGGCGAGCATCGGTCAACATCGAGCCCCAACTCGGGAATGGCGGCTGGATGCCGAGGCCGAGGAAGGAGAGCGCCGCCTCTGACAGCACCGCCGACCCCATGCCGAGCGTCGCCATGACGAGAATCGGCCCCATCATATTGGGCAGAATCTGCGTGAACATGATGCGCAGGTCGCCATAGCCCAGCGTCTGCGCCGCCTGCACGTAGCCCTGCGATTTCAGCGAAAGCGTCGAAGACCGGGCGATGCGGCAGGTCCAGCTCCAGTTGGTGAGGCCAAGCGCGATCAAGAGCGACGGCAGGCCGGGGCCGATTACCGCCATCACGGCAAGCGCGAAGATCAACGAGGGGATGGCGAGCATGACATTGGTCAGGCCGTTGACCAGATCGTCCCACCAGCCGCCCCAATAGCCGGCCGTCATGCCGAGCGTGACGCCGATGATCGAATTGATCACCTGCGACACGATGCCGACGGTCAGCGAGATCTGCGCGCCGTAAAGAATGCGGGTATAGACGTCCCGTCCCTGCCCGTCCGTGCCGAACCAGAAGGTGGCGTCCGGGGGCAGTTCGGAGTTCATCAAGTCCGCATCGAGCACGGGGTCGAAGGGCGCGATCCAATGGGCAAGGACACCGGCGAAGATGACGAGCGCAGTCAGCGTCGCACCGAGCCAGAAGTTGAAGCCGAGGCGCACGGGCGTCACTCCTGCTTGATGCGCGGGTCGATCGCGGCATAGACCAGATCGACGGCGGTGTTGATGATCAGGAACCACAGCACGATGACGAGGATCGTGCCCTGCACCACGGGAATGTCGCGGATCGCCACGCTATCGACGAGCAGCGAGCCGATGCCCGGCCAGGCAAAGAGCTTTTCGATGACGACCGCCTGGCCGATCAGTGAGCCGAACTGCAGGCCGACGGTGGTGACGATCAGCACCAGCGCATTGCGCGCCACATGCCAGCGAACCACCTTGGCCTCGCTCATGCCCTTGGAGTGGGCGGTGCGGATGAAATCGGCGTTCAACACGTCGAGCACGCCAGCCCGCGTGGTACGCGCCAGCAGTGCCAGCGGCGTGACGCCGAGCGTCACGGCAGGCAATATGAGGTTTTGCAACGAGCCGTCGCCATAGCCAAAACTGGGCAACCAGTTCAGTTGCAGGGCGAAGAGATACATCAAGAGCAAGCCGAACCAGAAATCTGGTAACGACAGTCCTGAAATCGCACCGATCATTGTCGTCGTATCGAGCATCGAACCAGGACGCAACGCGGCGAGAAAGCCGAACGGCACCCCAACAACAATCGCAAAAACCATCGCCGCGACTGAGAGCTGAAGCGAGGCGCCCATGCGGTCGTTGATGAGGTCGACGACCGGTTGGCGGGTGCGAAAGCTGGTGCCAAGATCGAACCTCGCGAGATCCGTGACATAGGTCGCGAAACGCTCCATCAGCGGCTTGTTCAGACCGAACTCCTCATTGAGGCGAGCGATCAATTGTGGATCTGCGGCACGCTTACCATCCGCAAAGAGGCTAACCGCGAATGTGCCGGGAACGACGGAGAAGATGACGAAGATCAGCAGCGCCACCACAACGACTGTCGGGGCAACCTGCAGAATGCGGCGCAGGGTAAAACGAAGCATAAACGGTTCCGAGTTGGACACCCTTTCGGGCACGACAGATTGCTCGCGATAGGGGGTAGCTAGCGGCCTCAAGATTAGCGACGCGAATCCGGCGCCGTTTCGTCGATCCAGATTTCGTCGTAGGGCTGGACCGCCAGTTCCGTCGCGTTTGGAACAAGGCCGTGGATCCACGGCTGGTAGGCCATGACCGCCTTGTTGTAGTTGAAGAACCAGACCGGGGCATCGTCCTGCACGAGGTTATTGGCCTGGCGCAGCAGATTGCTCTGCTTGGTCGGGTCGCGTTCTTGTTCTGCAGCCCTAAATAGCTTGTCGAACTCAGGGTTCGCATAGCTCGAGTAGTTGCAAGCGGACGGAGGCGTTGTCGAGAGAAAGCAGCGCAACGCATTGAGGGGGTCGGGACCAGATGGAATAGACCAGATATAGGCACTGAAGTTGCCTGATGTTACGGCATCGCCAAGCGCCGAGCTTTCGACCGGCTTCGGCTTCATGGTGATGCCCACCTTCTTCAGCATCGGCAGGATAGCTTCGACGATCGGCACGCCCCAGCTTTCGTTCGGGCTTGCCGTCACTTCGAATTCGAAGCCATCGGCATAGCCGGCTTCGGCCAGAAGGGCCTTCGCCTTTTCGGGATCGAAAGCATAGGGCGCTTTGTCCTTGTCGAAGGCCGGCGAGGACAGCGGCAGCCACCCGGAGGCCGGATAAGCCTTGTTCTTGACCAGGCGTTCGACGATCAATGGCGTGTTGATCGCGTAATTGATCGCCTGACGGACCCGCTTGTCCTTGAAGGGTTCGAAGGTCGGGTTGAAGCCGATGGTGCGGGTATAGACCTCGGCGACTTCGAGCAGGTGGTCCTTCAGGGCGTCCTCACCCTGATAGGCTTGATATTGGGTCGGCCCGAGAATAGAGACGTCGATTTCCTTGTTGCGGAAAGCGATGTCTCGCGCGGCGTCCTCTGCCATCAGAGTGATGTCGATGCGGTCGAGATAGGGCTTGCCCTCTTCGTAGTACTTGTCGAACTTTTCGACGACGACCTGCGAACCCGGTATGTGCTCCTTGAAGACGAAGGCGCCGAGGCCGACGGGGGTCTTGGCAAAGCTCGCTTCATCCTTCACATCAGACGGATAGATGACCGTCGTGTTCTGCATCAGCGAGAAGCCAGGGTTGATCGGGCCAACAAACGTGACTTCCAGGGTGTGGTCGTCGATCTTCTTGAGACCGGAAATCTCCTCAGCCTTGCCGGCGATGAACTCATCCGCACCCTTGATGACGGCGATGTAGCTCGCGCCCGGGAAGGCGTTCTTCGGGTTGGCGATGCGCTTGTAGCTATAGATGATGTCGTCGGCCGTCAGCGGCTTGCCGCTATGGAAGACGGCATTGTCGCGCAGGTGATAGGTGTGCACCGTGCCGTCGTCGGAAACGTCTTCGGAGCTTGCCAACTCCAGCACCGGCTTGTTCTGGATTGAATCCCAGTCGTAGAGCGCGCGGTGGATCGCCTGTGTGATGAATTCTTCCTGCGTGTTCGGGCTCGCTTGAACGTCGAGCGTGGCGAAGCTCGAACCGTAAGGGGCGGTGAAGACGAGCGTCCCGCCATGGCGTTCGCCCGCGGCCAGCGCCTCGGTAGAAACCCCGAGGCCGAGCATTACGGCCAGTGTCAGTCTTTTCAGCATGCCGTTCTCCCTCTCGTGTCGTTTCGACACGGTCCGCGTCGTCCTGGGCGCCCCATTCAAGCTGGCATCAGAATTCTAGGGCGATCGGGACCTTCCTCAGCCCGCACGGCGCTTACCTGCTCTCCGCCAACCCACCGACCAGATTCTCACCGGGTGAATGTGTCGGTCGATGAGGCAAATCAGTACGGCCACTTGCGAACGATGGGAAATTTATTTTAACGCTATTTATGATAGAAAACATTTATCTTAAAACTTCGTCCATGTTCCGTGTGAATTGAGCCTCGCGAGCACACGCGGTCCGTGCCCGCGCATCATCAGATGCTGCGATCAAAGGAGCATGTTTTCATGGAGCCGGGATCGCAGCTCGCGGACCCCGAGGGCTCTTCCAAGCACTGGGTATGGCTTAGTCGCGCTAGACATTTGAGGAGAGGGGACGTCAATCCCGGCCAAGCCGCTTCGATCATAGGAGCGTGACCAGGGATCGCTTATCTAGACTACCCATGATCAATTTCTTCTATCTCAAAGCGCAACAAAATAAATTTCCTTATCGCATCAACCTCACCTAACAATGAGATAGAAGCAACTATTGAGGCAATTGATGAACGCCCCTTCGAGTTTCCGACATGGCAAGGTTCTCCGCCGTCACGCCTGCATTGCTGGTGTGACACTGTCCGTGGCCTTGTCTCTGTGCGCTGATCCCCGAAACGCCCTCGCGAACGCCGATCAGCATGTAGTCGCCGCGACGGAAGTGAAAAACCTTAGCGTGGAAAACGGCATCCCGCCCCGCCTTCAATGGGAGGCGAACTACGGATATTGCGGTGAGGTGGCGCTGATAAGCGCCGGACTTTATTATGGGCAATATGTATCTCAGTACGACGCCAGGGCGATCGCCAGCAAAAATATCGACCAATCGAGGCAGGAGAGCCAGCTTCTGCTCGGCGTCAACGACACCTATGCCGCTAAGCGCATGCGCCTAAAGGCAGTTCAGTGGAATACCGACGCCAAACCCAGCGGGGATGATTTTCTGGCCTGGGTTAAGGAGAACGTCGCATCCGGCTATCCAGTCATAGTCGGTGTCTACATGAACCATTATCTCTTCGAGGACTCCGACGATGAGGATGCCGGGGAGGAAGAGTACGATCACATCGTCCCCGTGATCGGAGTTTCTTCAAGCCGACCTTTCACAAAGCCCTCACGCTACTACAGCGACGACGTCATCACGTTCAGCGACAACGGCCTCTATTCTGGCGACGGTCAACCGGCTTACCTTTACCGCTATGCGTTTGGCTCGTTCCAGGCCAGTCGCAAGGAAGCAAATTCAAAGTCACGCCCAGTCTATTCCTTGCGACGCAACGGTGGAAATTACGGGATCGCCGTAACCGGGATTATCGATCGCGATGGCAAGACGCTGCCAATCCGCTTGTCAACGAACGTAAACTACGAAAAACCCGCCATGCGCGAGGGTTCGAACACCCGTCCCAAACCGCAGACGTTAATTCTGACGGTCAATGTGTCTGACCTGAGGCCGGGTGTGCCCTACACGTTGTACCGATACAACAACTTCGACTCGGTTCCCGAAGCCTCTTTCAACGCCAACGCCTCAAAGGCATCCAAGAGTTGGAAGTTCACCGTCAAGGCGGGATCCACCTTCGCGGTGACGGAAGAAATTTCATCGGATCAAACAGCAGTCTACCGGGCGGTTCCGAACACGGCTCCCTGAAAAATCTCAACTTTCCGAGGGCGCATCACGAACCAACGTGCGCCCTCGTGTATCCGCAACGGCGAATTCAAGACTGGAGACCGCTCTATGACAGCGAACCCACAGGTGCGTGCCGATACGATCATCTACAATGGACGGATCTGGTGCGGGTACGAGGAGGGAACGGTAGAGGCCTTGGCCATATGGCAAGGCAAGGTATTGGCGACTGGCACGCGGGAACAAATATGGTCTCTGAAGGGAGATGAAACACATCTGATCAATCTACAGGGGCGCTTCGCCACGCCCGGACTGAACGACGCTCATCTCCATCTGCTTTTGGTTGGCTTGACGCTGGATTGGCTTGATGCGACGCCACAGACCGCTCCAACATTGGACCGTCTACTAAATATCATTCGCGACAAGGCGGCGTCCGTTCCTCCGGGCGCATGGATCAAAGCCCGGGGCTACGACCAGACCAAGCTTGATGTCGGACGTCATCCGCATAAGGCGGAGCTCGACGCCGCGGCTCCCAACAATCCTGTCCTTCTTGAACGCGCATGCGGTCACGTGTCCGTCTTCAATTCGAAGGCTTTCGAACTGGCGGGCGTGGATGAAAAAACGCCGGTGCCAGATGGTGGCTTGATCGAGCAAAGAAATGGCGAATTGACTGGCATGGTAGCCGAAAATGCCCAGCAAATGGTTCTTAAGACCATCCCAAGGCCCTCGACGGGAGAGATGATTACCGCCATCGAGGCCGCGGGCAAACTACTGCTTTCCTATGGCATCACCAGCGTCATGGACGCGGCGGTCGGGCAAGTTGCGGGCTTTGAGGAAATTCGGGCGTATACACTTGCCAAACTGGAAAAGCGCCTTCCGGTACGGACCTGGCTCGTGCTGCTCCAGGACGGACAATCAATGGTACAAAAATGCTACGAGGCCGGATTGGTGTCGGGCATCGGCGATGACATGCTCACGATCGGCGCGGTGAAGATCTTCCTCGATGGTTCCGCTGGGGGACGCACGGCCTGGATGAGCAGGCCGTATCTCGGCGACGATGACAATGTCGGGGTCCAGATATTGCCAGATGCCGAACTGGAGGCGTTGGTGATGGATGCGCACAGCAAGGGGTATCAACTTGCCTGTCACGCGATCGGCGACGCCGCTATTGGCCAACTGATCACAGCCTATGAAAAGGCGCTCGCGGCACATCCTGATCCGGATCGAAGACACCGCATCGAGCATTGTGGTTTCTCCACGCCTGAACAGCACGAGCGGATGAGAAAGGCTGGGATTTACCCCTGCCCTCAGCAAGTGTTCATTTACGACTTTGGGGATGCCTACATATCGGTTCTCGGCCCGGACCGGGCTCTGTCGAGCTATCCGTTGAAAACGTGGAAGAACCTTGGCTTCAAACCCGCCACCGGAAGCGATTCTCCCGTTTGCGATCCCAATCCCTATCCGAATATTTACGCGATGGTGACACGCAAGACTTGCGAAGGAACTCTGATGGACGCCAGCGAGCGTGTGACTATCGAGGAAGCGCTGCAGGTGTATACGGAATACGGCGCGTTCTCGCAGAAGCTCGAAAACGTCAAGGGCAAGCTGGTCCCCGGGCAAGCTGCGGATATCGCGGTGTTTTCACGCAATATGTTGATCGCAACCCCGGAAGACATTCTGAAAGACACGCGTTGCGATATGACACTCCTCGCAGGTGAAGTCGTATTTGAGCGCAATACGGACATTCGCGGCTTTGGGGAACACGAGAAAGCGTAACCCGCCCTTGGAGCGACAAAGTGGTCGGCTTTGCGTGCAAGATGGCTTCGGAGATTCTATCTGCAAAGTCCGGGTTCTCACCGGGCTTAATGTCGAGGTCAGGGTCATCCATTCCCCCAAGTCATCGATAACTTCACGGCGATCTTTGCGGAATGGGAATTTAGATCACTTGAGGCCCGGAAATCGGTGGACGACTATCCGGCCAAGCCGCTCAATTGATCTGACGATGCCCGGAGCACCGCAACAGCGACAGGCGCAAACGGCCCGAGAACAACCCTTGCGATCGGATTTTCGAGTACCGGCTGAACCTTTCCTCTGAACACCTCTACGGCAGTTGAAGCGGCTGTCGTTGCCACGGAGCTGGTTCGTGTCCTGCCGGGCCCACCATTCTACTAAACTCATAACAAAACAGCGCGGTCACCCAATTGTTCAAATGGAGAGCTATCCGGCTCGCGCGGAAGCGGTTCAAGTCGAGGTCGATACATTGTGCGACTTTGAACGCACCAAAAACGGAGGCGATTCAGATTTCGGATGAAAACACTCCAGCTAGGCTGTTCGAGCAGCCGCGAGTGCCTGCTCCAGATCCGCCTTGAGGTCGTCGACATCTTCCAGTCCGATTTGAAGGCGCAGGACCGGCCCGTCGGTCGGCACGGGCGTCACTTTGCGCTCGTCAAGATTGACTTGAAGCGCGAGGGAAGCAAATCCGCCCCAGGAATACCCCAAGCCGAATATCGATAAGGCATCCAAAACCGCCTGGGCTTTCGCTTTAAACCTGTCTTCATGCTCTGCGCGAAGGACAAACGAAAAGACACCACTCGCGCCCTTGAAATCACGCTTCCAGATCTCGTGCCCCGGAAAACTCGGAAGGCCGGGATGCAGTACGCGTGCGACGTCGTTGCGACCTTCAAGCCAGTTGGCGATCTCAAAGGCGCTCGTCTGGTGTCGCTGCAGTCGGATTCCCAGTGTCCGCAGGCCTCGAAGCACCTGGTAGGCGTCATCGGGTGCGGCACAAAGACCAAGCAACCCGTTTACTTCCTTCAAGCGCGGCCAGTGTTCGGCATTCGCCGACACCGTTCCGAACAGGATGTCTGCGTGGCCAGCCGGATATTTGGTGGAGGCCTGGATGGAAACATCGACCCCGAAGTCGAGCGGCCTGAAATAGAGCGGTGTCGCCCAGGTGTTATCCATCGTGACGAGCGCGCCGCGACGGTGGGCCACGGCGACGATGGCGGGAATGTCCTGGATCTCGAACGTGTTGGAGCCCGGCGCCTCAGTGTGCACGAGACGCGTGTTCGGCTTGAAAAGGGGCTCGATGTCCGCTCCTAACGAGGGGTCGTAGTAATCCACTTCGATGTTCAGGCGTGCCAGCATGACGTCGCAGAACTGGCGGACATTGCCATAGACGGAATCGACGATCAGCGCATGATCGCCGGGAGAGAGATAGGCAAGCAGCGGCACCGTGACAGCGGCAAGACCTGATGGCACGAGGATCGTGCCAGCGGCCCCCTCCAGTTCGTTGATCGCATCGCACAGCGCGTCCGTGGTCGGCGTGCCGCGTGTGCCATAGGTGTATTTCTGCCCGTGCGTTTCCATCGTCAGTGCGTCCGGAAAAAGCACCGTTGACCCGTGGACGACAGGTGGATTGATAAAGCCGCGCTGGCTGGCCGGGTCATATCCGGCCTTGATCAACTGGGTTTGCGGACCTGGCTTAACGCCGGCGTTTGCTCTGTCATTCATGATCGCATGCCTTTGAAGGAAGGAGGCTCGATTTGGATACTATGGCCGATCCCCGGCCAGATGGCGCTCGAGGAAGGACAGGTTGTCCTGTCCCCAGTAAAGCTCATCATCATAGCGATAGGTCGGGAACCCGAACACG
Source organism: Ensifer adhaerens (assembly GCF_002007205.1). Lineage (GTDB taxonomy): Bacteria > Pseudomonadota > Alphaproteobacteria > Rhizobiales > Rhizobiaceae > Ensifer > Ensifer adhaerens_D. The sequence goes on along the minus strand of NZ_LAZS01000012.1, from coordinate 239,991 downwards.
CCGCTTGCAACAGCGTGATTACGATCCTCAGCCCACTTTGCCTTGACATCGTCATCCGCCTCGCGCCGTGCGAGGGCCGCGCCGTCAAGGCCCGCGGCCTGCGCAATCTCTTCGCGTACATCCGGACTGCCGATGTCCCTGGCCTCGGCCCAGAAGGCATGCTGCAGCGCGCTTGTGAGGCCGATCCAGTCGTTCCCGTCGAGAAAGGCCGAAATCACGATCAGCGATGAAGGCGTCGGGTCGGAAAGTCCGCCTCGACCTTCAAGCTGCAACGGCTTGCCGCGCACACGGGCCCACCGTTTGAGGTCGCGCGTCCCATAGGCGCGGCGGACATCCGGTCGATTTCGCGAGAAAATTCCCCCGTTCTCTTCGACGACAGTGGTCAAGTACGGCCTGATCTCTGCGCCATTGCGGCTCGCGAGGCCAACGAAGGTGTCGAATCCGATATAGGACCAGGGCGAGCCAATGGAGAAGAAGTAGTCGATCGTCTTTGGCACTCATGTGTTCCTGTTTTGCGAGGCCTCGCATCGGAGGCCACCGTTTCTAGGCCGCTTTCTGGTCGGCCGGCGACCATCCGAGCTCCGGAGCGATGCGGGCAACAAAGTCATGGACGATCTGGCGGTAATCCTCGTCCTCGAATTCGTAGGGAAGTTCGAGCCTGAGTTCGCGGACATGCGGCAGGACCGGGTCTGCAAACAACCGTTCGAGGATCTCGTCGGACGTGCCCACAAGGTCGCGGGCATAGAGCGTCCGCCGCTCGCCCTGCGGCGTCAGCGTTCGTTCGGTGCGCGCGGCCGCGTAGTCGAGATAGCGCTTGCGCGTTTTTTCGTCCGCACCATCCAAAGGAACAATGACCCGGCCAAGCGCGACCCTTCTCTCTGTAGCGCCCGCCGCGCGATAGGTCTCAAGCTGACGCCGCTGCGCGAGGAAGAAATCGTCGGTCCCTTCCCCGGTCGTGACATTGCCGATCAGGAGGTTGAGATCATGGCGCCCTGCCCATCCGGCAGACTTCAGCGATCCGCCGCCATACCAGATCCGGTCCGTCAGTCCCTTGGCGTGGGGCTGGAGCCGCGGGCGCTGCAGGCCGAACGGCGTCTTGATGAAGGTGTCTTCGTCGCCGATCGGTCGGCTGCGCAGATTATCGACAAAGCGCAAAACCCGCCCGTGCGTAAAGTCGAAATTCTCCCAGCCATCGTCGAAGACGAGGCGGCCGATCAGATCGACATGCAAGGGGCGGCCGGCACTGAGACCGATGTTCAGACGACCGCGAGAGAGCACATCGACGGTCGAGAGATCCTCTGCCAGCCGGTACGGGCTCTCATAACCGATCGGAATAACCGCAGTGCCAAGCTCGATGCGGCTGGTCCTCTGAGTCGCAGCCGCGAGAAAAGCGGCGGCCGACGATATGCCGGGCTCCAGGTGTCGCTGGCGCACCCAGGCGCTGGCAAAACCGAGCGCCTCGCCATATTGCAGCAGCGCCAAGGTCTTCTCCAGCCCATCCAACGGGTCGTCCGCCGGGTAGTTGCCCGGGCTCAGGAAGCCGATATGACTGATCGATATCTTGTTTCGCGTCACGCCAAGGCTCCCTAGAATTTCGGAAGGCCGGGTGGATTGGTCTCGGATTTCGGCAAAGCTTCCTCCTGGAGGTGCCAGCGCTCCAGAATCTTGCCGTAGGTGCCATCCGCAATCAGACCGTTCGTGGCGATCGTCAGAGCGCTGGCGAGCCCACTGCCCTTGCGCGTTGTGATCGCCACGTCCGAACGCTCCGGCCAACCAGCGCTCAAGGTCCCGACACGCTTGATGTTGTTGTCTCGGGCGGCAATGAAGACGAGCTGCGCATGCGGCTGAACGATGACGTCGGCGCGACCTGAGGCAAGCGCCACGAGGCTCGTCGCCTCGTCGTCGTAGTATTGCAACTCCAGCGGCTTCAGACCGGCCGCAACGTTCTCGTCGCTCCATTTGAGCAGGATGCGCTCCTGGTTGGTGCCGGCGCCGACGATGATCCTGAGACCCGCGGCATCCTTCGGCTCCTTGATCGAAGTGATGCCGCTATCGGATCTGACGAAGAAGCCATGCAGGCCCTGGCGATAGGTCGAAAAGTCGAACTTCTCCTTGCGCTGCTCGGTGACGCCGACATTGGAGATAACTGCGTCGTATTTGCCTGAGGTCAATCCAAGCGGCCAGTCGATCCAGGCGACGGGGACAAGCTCAAGCTCGAGGCCCAGGCTGTTGGCGACCGCACCGGCATATTCCGGATCGGCGCCAATCACCGTGCGTGCGTCGGTCGCATAGGTGGCAAGCGGCGGCCCGCCCGGACTGACGGCGACCGTGAACTTGCCTGGCGTGACGAACTTGAAGTCCGCGGGGATGGCCGCGACCGCGGTTTCATTGCGAACGGCATGGACTTGACCGGGCTGTTCGGGGCTGAGATCAAAGCCGGCATCGGCCTGCGCCGAGCCGACATGAAGAAGAGCTGCCGCAGCGGCGGCAAGAAGAGTGCGAAGGCGGGACGTGCCGTTCATGCTGTAGGTCTCCGGATGAAGTGCAGAAGCCGGACCGGCGGCGACGCCACCGGTCCGCTGAGGTCGGATCAGGAACCGCTCTTCGGCAAGCCGGGCGGGTTGGTCTGAGCCGCGTCGACGGCCTCGGCGCCGAGGCTCCAGCGCTTCAGCACTTCGCCGTATTTGCCGCTCTTGATGAGATCGTTGAGCGCGATGGTGACGGCATCGGCAAGGCCCGCCCCTTTTCGCGTCGTGACGGCGATTTCGGCTGTCAGCGGCCAGCCACCGCTGGCGATGCCCACCACCTTGGTGTCGTTCTTGATCGAAGCGGCATAGGCTCTCGTCGCGTTGGGATTGAACTCGACATCGGCACGCCCGGATTGAAGCGCCAGGTCGCCGGCGGCGCGGTCGTCGTAGTACTGCACCTCGATCGGCTTCAGCCCGGCGGCGACGTTCTGCCGGTCCCACTCCAGGATGATCTTCTCCTGGTTGGTACCGGCACCGGTGATCACCTTGAGCCCGGCAACGTCCTTCGGTTCCTTGATCTCGTTGATCTTGCTGTCAGACTTGACGAAGAAACCGAGCACGTCCTTGCGGTAGGTGGAGAAATCGAACTTCTCCTTGCGTTCCTCCGTCACCGTGACGTTGCTGATGACAGCATCGTACTTGCCTGAGCTGACGCCGAGCGGCCAGTCCGCCCAGGCGACGGGAACAAGCTCCAGCTCAAGCCCGAACGAGTCGGCGAGAAGCGAAGCGATATCCGGATCGGCACCGACCACGGTCTTGGAGTCGGAGGCATAGGTCGCAATCGGCGGATCCCACGGGTTGACGGCAACGGTGAACTTGCCAGGGTTCACGAACTTGAAGTCGGGAGCGATCGCCTTGACCGCCGCCTCGTTCTTTTCGGTACGAATGCGGTTGGAGGTATCGGGGCTGAGGTCGAACTTTTCCTCGGCATAGGCCGTGGCGATACCGAGCGTCGCAGCGGTGACGACGCCAGCAAGCAGCAACTTTGCAGTGTCAAGCATTCTCATTTTCTGCTCCTTTTCAATCCTTGGTTGATTATTTCGGCACACCTCGCCTATGGGACAGGCAGCCAGGGTCCTCAGAGGACGCGCGCTAGGAACTCGCGGGTGCGCTGATGTTTCGCATGCGTGAAGATCTCGGCCGGCGGACCTGCTTCCAGCACCCGGCCCGCCTCCATGAAGACCACGGTGTCGGCAACCTCCCGGGCAAAGCCAACTTCATGGGTGACAATCACCAGCGTCGTGCCGGTTCGCGACAGTTCCTTGATCACATCCAGCACTTCGCCGACGAGTTCCGGATCAAGTGCGGAGGTCGGCTCGTCGAAGAGCAGCACCTTCGGTTTGAGGGCCAAGGCACGGGCGATCGCGACGCGCTGTTGCTGCCCGCCCGAGAGCTGTCGCGGATAGGCATTGATCTTGTCGCTCAAGCCGATGCGAGCGAGCAGTTCCTGGGCAATGCGTACCGCCTCGTCTCGCCCAAGGCCGCGCACGTAGAGCGGCGCCTCAATCAGGTTTTCGAGAACGGTCAAGTGGGGGAAAAGATTGAAATTCTGGAACACCATGCCGATATCGGCGCGACGCTTCAGGATGTCCTTTTCCTTGAGCTCGTAGAGCGTGTCGCCCTTCTGGTTGTAGCCGACGAGTTCATCGTCGATCGAGATGAAGCCGTCGTCGACGCGTTCGAGATGATTGATCGTTCGAAGCAGCGTGGACTTGCCCGAACCAGAGGGACCGAGAATGGCGGTGACGCTGCCTGCCCTAAGGTTCAGCTCGACGTCATCCAGAACCTTGAGAGATCCGAAACTCTTGGAGATGCCATGCACATGCACGGCACCGCCGGAGCGAAAGGCCTGCGCGTCGCGAAAGCCGGTCTTGACCACGGCAGTGGTCTGGGGAGCGACATCCGGCAACGGTCGGCGGAAACGTGCGATCAGCGCCTGGAACGGCAGGGGCACCGGATTGCGGACAGCCCCCTTTGAAAAATAGCGCTCGATGTAGTGCTGGGCAATCGACAGCCCGGTCATGATAACCAGGTACCAGACGGTCGCGACCATCAGCAGCGGAATGACTTCGAGATTGCGGCGGTAGATGACCTGGACCGTATAGAAGAGCTCGGGCAACGCCAGGACGTAGACCATCGACGTACTCTTCGCCAGACCGATGATCTCGTTGAAGCCCGTGGGCAGGATCGAGCGCATGGCCTGCGGGAGCACGATGCGAAAGGCCTGGCGGTGGCGAGGCAGGCCGAGAGCTGCTGCCGCCTCATGCTGTCCCTGGTCGACGGCCAGTATGCCGCCGCGCACGATCTCGGCGAAGAAGGCAGCCTGGTTAAGGGTCAGCCCCAGGAAAGCCGCGGCAAAGGGGGTGAGAAGCTGCGTCGTCGGGTAGTTGAACCACACGGCGTCGGTAAATGGCACGCCGATGCTGATCGTCTCGTAGAGATAGCCGAGATTGTTGAGCACCAGCAGCAGCACGATCAGCGGGATGGAACGAAGAAGCCAGATGTAGCCGAAGGAAAGACCCGACAGCAGCGGCGACCGCGATACGCGGGCGAGCGCCAGCGCCGTTCCGAGCAGCGAGCCGGAGACGGTCGCAAGCGCCGTCAGAAGCAGGGTGCGGCCGAGGCCTGCCAGGACCGGTTCGGCAAAAAACCACTGCGCGAAGACCGGCCATCCCCAGCGCGGATTGGTCAAGACCGAATAAAGCACGCCGGCAATGACGAGAGCCGCAAAGAGCGTCCCGAGCGCACGCCCCGGGTGGCGCGCCGGCACGATGCGGTAGTGGGCGTAGCCGGGGTTCGGCTCGCTGCTCCGCCTGGTGCCGGGCACGCCGGCGAGATCGGTCAGAACTGCCATGATGGATTCCTCTCCTGAAATCTGTTGAGGCGGCCGTTGGTGCTAGATGTGGTTCACGGCTTGGGGCTTTGACGGCGGCGTGTCGCCGATGAGCTCGAGCGACACGAGGAGATGCGTGATGTCCTTCTCGAACGGCAGCGTCTTGTAGACCTCGGGCTCGGCCTCGACGTCAAAGAGCGCGGTGTAACCGTTTGCAAGGTAGAGGCCGACGGCTTCGGGCTGGCGAAATCCGGTCGTCAGATAGATGCGTGAATAGCCTTGGCGCGCCGCCTGCGCTTCGAGCTCGAGCAGCACCTTTCGCGCCAGGCCCTGGCGGCGCAAATCTGACCGCGTCCAGATGCGCTTGAACTCGGCGGTGCGGTCGTCGTAGTGCTTGAAGGCGCCGCCACCGATCGCTTGCCCGTCGCGGATCAACAGCACGAAGTTGCCGTGCGGTGGCGCAAAAGCTTCCGGCGGATAGCGGTTCATCTCGGCGGCCGCCCCTTCTTCGCTGAAGTAGGTGCCGTAGCGGCTGTCATACTCAAAGATAAGTTCGTCGATCAGCGGCTTGGCGCGCGGATCGAGGGGTGTGGTGTAGAGAAACGTGTCGCTCATGTCTTTCGCCATCCCATGGTCGTCATGCGAGGAAGGTTTCCACCAGCCGAACCCAGTAGCGGGCCGCCGGTGCGATGATCGCGTCGTTGAAGTCGTATTGAGCGCTGTGGAGGGACGCGCTGTCGCCGTTGCCGACGAAGGCGTAGTTGCCGGCCTTCTCCTCCAGGAAGAATGCGAAGTCTTCGCTGGCGGTGCGCGGCCTGAAGTCGGCGACGACCGCCTCGGGGCCAAGAGCCTGGAGCGCCACGTTGCGGGCGAAGGCGGTTTCGTCCGGGTGGTTGACCAGCGCCGGAAAGCCCAGCTTGTAGTCGACCTCAGCCTTCGCACCGAAGCTCTCGGCCTGTGCCCGCGCCAGTGCCTGGACACGCTCCCCGAGCAGGCGCCGGACATCGCCGTTGAAGGCGCGTAGAGTGAGCTTCAGCGAAACGCTCTCGGGAATGACGTTCGATGCCTGGCCACCGTGAATGGAGCCGACCGTGGCGACGGCCATGTCCTGCGGATCAACATTGCGCGACACCAGGCTTTGCAACGCAGTGATCAGCGATGCCGTCGCCAGCACCGGATCGACGGTCAGATGCGGCTCGGCCCCATGTCCCCCCTTGCCGACGATGGTAATGTTTGCCTGATCGACAGAGGCCATGGCCGGCCCGGAGACGAAGCCGAAACGGCCGGCCGTCACCCCCGGCCAGTTGTGCAGGCCGAAAACCGCGTCCACGGGGAAGCGTTCGAACAGGCCCTCCGACAGCATCTTGCGGGCGCCCGCGCCGATTTCCTCGGCCGGCTGGAAGATCAGCCTCAACGTGCCGTCGAAACGCCCCTCGGTCGCGAGAAACCGGGCAGCGGCGAGCAGGATCGCCGTATGCCCATCATGGCCGCAGGCGTGCATGACCCCCTTGTGGCGGCTGGCATAGGCTAGCCCGGTCGCTTCCTCGATCGGCAGCGCGTCCATGTCCGCGCGCAGGCCGATCGCCTTCTCGCCTTGTCCGCTCCGGAGCGTGGCGACGATACCGGTTCCGGCGATACCGCGGCTGACCTCATACCCCCAGGAGGCGAGCAGATCGCCGACCACGCTGCTGGTGCGCTTTTCCTGAAAAGCGAGTTCCGGGTGCTGGTGCAGGTCGCGCCTTATCGCGACGATCTCGTCGATGAAGGTGGCAAGGCCACGTTCGACCGCGGCAGATCTCTGGATATCGGTGAGGATGAGGTTCATGGGCCCGTCTCCGCCGACGCCGTCAGGCCCCGACGGCCCTTCCGCGCGCGTCCGCTGCCGGGGCGGCGTAGCGGCTCTCGCGATAAGGAAGCCCCAGATGATCGCGCAGTGTTTCGCCCTCGAGCCTCGGCTTGAAATAGCCACGACGTTCCAGGATCGGCAGCACATATGCGGCAAAATCGGCGAGACCTTCGGCAATCACCGGGAAGCCGAGGATGAAGCCGTCGGCTGCATCCTCGTCGATCCAGCGGATGATTTCCTTAGCGATATGTTCGGCCGTGCCGATGAAGGCCGTTCTCGGCGTTGCAACATCGAGCGCGATCTCGCGCAGGGTCGCTCCGGCTTCGCGCGCCGTCTTCTTGATGCGGTCGGTCGTCGCCCGAAAACTGTTCTTGCCGATATCCCCGATATCCGGAAACGGCGCATCCAGCGGATAGGCGCTGAAGTCGTGATGATCGAAGAAGCGACCGAGATAGAGCAACGCCTCCTCGATCGTCACGAGATCGCGGATTGCGCGGTACTTCGCCTCCGCCTCCTCGGCCGTAGCCCCAACGATCGGGCCGATGCCCGGGAAGATGCCGATCCCGGCAGCGCTGCGTCCCTGCGCCACAGCACTTTGCTTGACCTGCTTGTAGAATGTCTTGGCGTCCTCGATCGGGCCGCCATTGGTGAAGACGGCATCCGCATGCTTGCCCGCAAGCCGGACGCCGGAATCGGAGGCGCCTGCCTGAAACACCACCGGCTGTCCCTGCCTGGAGCGCTCGATGTTGAGCGGCCCTTCGATCCGGAAGAACCGTCCCTTGTGATTGAGCCGACGCAGCTTCGTCTTGTCGGCGTAAACGCCGGTTGCCCGGTCACGTGCGAAGGCGTCGTCGTCCCAACTGTCCCACAGCCCCTTGATCGCATCGAGATACTCGTCGGCGATCTCGTAGCGCAGCTCATGTTCCGGATGTTCGCGTCCGTAGTTGCGGCCGGAGCCTTCGAGCGGCGATGTCACCGCATTCCAACCGGCGCGGCCACCGCTGATGAGGTCGAGCGAGGCAAACTGGCGGGCGATGGTGAACGGGTCGCTGTAGGAGGTCGAAACGGTGCCGACCAGGCCGATCTTAGACGTCGAAGCGGCGAGCGCCGACAGGATGGTCAGCGGCTCGAAGCGGTTAAGGAAATGCGGGATCGACTGCTCGTTAATGTAGAGGCCATCGGCAACGAAGGCAAAGGCGATGCCGGCGGCCTCCGCCTTTCGCGCCGTTTCGACGAAGAAGTCGAAGTTGACGCTTGCGTCCGCCGGGCCGCTTGGATGCTTCCAGGCGTTCATGTGCCCGCCCGGCCCTTGCAGCATGATACCGAAAGTTACGTTCTTCTTGGTCATGGCAAATCCTTCCCGGAAAATTCAGGCGGCGAGAGAAACTCGTTCGCGCGCGAGGAGTTCGATCGAAGCGAGGCGCTCACTGGCGCTGACGGCGGGGGTGTCGATGACGAATTCCTTGATGCCGTAGCGTCGGTGCAGATCGTCGAGTTCCTGGCGAACCTGCCGCGCAGTACCGGTGAGCACGCTCGGAGTCTTCTCCTCGACGCGGTAGTCGGCGATTCCGGCCTGGTGGGCGAATTCGGCAGCTTGCTCCTCGCTGCCGACATTGACGCTCTGGCCATTTGCAAGCAGCACCTTGAAAATTTTCAGGTCTGCCACGCGTTCGCGCGCCCACTGTTCGCTTTCGGCCGCGAAAGCTGCGAGAGCAAGGAGCGGCCGCTCGCCGTTCGTTGCGCGGTCATAGGCGTCGAAGGTTCGTTGCAGATTGTCCGGGTCGCCGTTGAGATGACCGGCAAAGACAAGCTTCCAGCCCTTTTCGGCAGCGAGCAATGCGCTGTCGACGCTTGCGCCCAGCAAGAAACGGTCCGGCGCGACCGGCGGCAGCGGCGTCGCCAACAGCTCCGAAGCCGAGCCGCCTTCTGCCAGCAAATAGCGGTTGAGGTCGGCTAGTTGCTCGGGAAAGCTCGGCCGCAAAGCCGGATCGACTCCGACCTGCAACGCCCTGGTCGAGAACGGAAAACCACCGGGTGCCTTGCCGACACCGAGATCGACCCGGGACGGCGCGAGACTGGCAAGCAGGTTGAAGGTCTCGGCGACCTTGTAGGCACTGTAGTGCTGCAGCATGACGCCACCGGACCCGATGCGGATTTTCGACGTCTTGGCGAGGAGATAGGCGATCAGGATTTCCGGCGCAGAGCTCGCAAGGCCGGCAATGTTGTGGTGCTCCGCGACCCAGAAGCGATGGTAGCCCCATTCTTCAGCCTTGGAAGCAAGGTTGGCCGTTGCATGCAGCGCCTGTGTCGGCGTGCCTCCTGGATCGACCGGACTCTTGTCGAGAAGGCTGAGCAGATAGGGCATGGTTTGCGGTTCCACCACGATTGATGACATAAATACATTAAATACATAATTTTTATATATTATAGGAATGACGTTCTCTTTGACTGCCCGAAACGAGAAAAGCTGTTGCTCTCATCACGCCCCAGGATGCGCTTTTCGCTGTCCTGGAAGCCGCCTCTGCTACGCGCTATCGACGCCGCAGTGTCGAACGTGGTCGCAGCGGGCAATCGGTGCAAATTGGGTGGCGGGCGCTCTTCGCCTGTCGGTAATTGCCTTGGCCTCCGTGGCCAGACTATTCCAGCACTGGCCGCGTAGACGTCTGCAAGAGACGGATGAGCCTTGCCCATTTGGCTCACTGCGCCCAACACTATCCCGACCGTTGGGCTCGTCCCCCTCGCGACGCGCAGGCATCGGCAATATGGGATCGCTCGATCCAGATCGCCGACCGGCAGCGGACAATTCGCTCGTCGAGTCGCGCCAGGGCGATACCGGCGTCTAAAACTGTTCGCAGCACGCCAAATGGTGAATTCATCATCCATTAACCATGTGAATTAACGTCAATAATTTTGTATACGGAAGCTAACAACGCTCATATTTCCGCCATTCGGACTCCACTTCCGACGTCCCATCACTATCGATAGGTATCAGTAACGTTTGTCATGGGACCCGGGCGGGTAAAACTTCGATCCCACGGATCGCCGCGGGAGAATCACTTGCTTCATAGAATGGCCTGGCCCGATCCTTGGGTCCACCCCGAGGGCCATACGTCCGGTAGGTTTCTCCAATCTCTGGCTTCCTGGAAAAGCGGGCGTTTGTTGCCCCTCATGTCGGCCGATTTCGCACAGTTTTGGTCACAGAAGCCCGCTAAAGCGCCTTCTTTGCCGTATATGGCCCGTGGGTCACCCCTGATGCCGTTTTGCGCCTGGCGAGCTTCCGTTCACATCATAAAACATGTTTGCAATTGATCTATTTCTCACGCACTTTTAATCCAACACCAAATCATCTCCGAGCAGGGCATTCCAAAGAGCGATGGCGAAGCGACAAACAGTTAACGACCAACCTCTGCAGCGGCTGATGGGCTATGCTCGCATATCAACGGATGATCACGTCCACGATACCCAGCTGGACGAGCTGCGGGCGGCCGGCTGCGATCGCATCTATCAGGAGCACGGTTCCGGGGCCGCGCACGCTCGCCCGGTCCTGACCAAATTGCTGGGAGAGCTCACCGCCGGAGACGTCCTCGTCGTCGTCCGCCTCGATCGGCTGGCGAGATCCGTGAGCCACCTGCTGCAAGTGATCCAGGATCTCCACGACCGCGGTGTGCATTTCCGATCGATCCGCGATCCGATCGATACCTCAACCCCGCAAGGCGTGTTTTCCCTTGAGGTCTTGGGCGCGGTCGCCCAGCTTGAGCGTTCGCTTATCATCGAGCGCACCAAGGCCGGCATCAAGGCGGCGAAGGCGCGCGGCAAGCTTCCTGGGAACCCGGGCCTGCGGGAACGCCGGCCGGAGGCGATTGCGGCGGTTTCAAAGGCGCGCGAGAAACTCTATCTCGATCAAATTCTCTCCTCGTCGCGGACGTGGCTGCCCTTGGTGCAGCAACTCCGGCCCAAGCACAGCTGGCAGAATGTCGTGCGGGTTCTTAATCGCCGAGGCCAGGACTGGACCGTCGAGCGCCTTCGTCGCGCCGTTCATCGCCTGGTCCGCGAAAAGCGCGCGGAGAAAGACCTTCTGGCCCGGTCCCCGCGACGCCCCCCGGAGGACCATTTGATGCAACTGGTGGCGGCGATCGCCATTGCCGATCCCGATCTGTCGCTCCGTGATATCGCCACTGAACTGGACCTGATGGGAGAGCCGCCGAAAGGGGGCGGCAGAAAATGGCAGCCCTCCTCCGTCCGAGACCTGCTGGACGAAGCCCACCGGTTTGGCCTCATCCGCCGCTGAGGCACATCTACCAGGCGCCATAGCCGCCATTCTCCCGCCTGGAGGCTGCGGCGGCGAGCGCCTGGCTGACGTGCGATCGGGCATTGTTCCTGACCTGCATTGCCTCCGCAGCCGCCTGACATCGGAAATGGACGCCCCGCGAGACGGCGATCTTATTGATCAGGAACCCATACCGACTCCGACCTACCGGAGCTTCCTCCCCTCCCCCCCTCTCCTCCCTGCCTGTCGATCCGCCTTGGCCGCGCCAAGAAAAGAACGCGCGATGAGGCCATGCAGCACTCACCGTACGTTCGTCACACAGGCGGCTCGCTGCGACAACCGTCTAGAAACGCGAGCAACGCAGCGCGGTTGATCATCTGGCGTCGCCGTATCGCTTCAAACCCGGCTTTTGGAGGACGGCCTGAAGCCATAGATGCGCCCCCTCCTTCCCCGGAGCGCGGCGTGTTGCTGCGCCGTTGCGAGTGCAAATCTCCCCAGGCGGCTCAAGCAGAATGCCAAGGACCCTCTTTCACTTTGCGTGTTGACCCAACCATCTGAAAAAGCTGAAGTGCACAGGCACACCGGTGAGGAGTCTGGCCCTGAAGAGCAGCAACGATTTCACAGAAGCTGGGGCAATCGAGCGCCTGATCGAAGCCTATAACTGGGACGACAGCCCTCTCGGCCCCAGAGCGCGCTGGCCACACTGTCTCAATGCCGCATTGGACATTCTGCTGCCTGCGCGCGCCCAGATCGTGATGTTCTGGGGCGAAGAATTCGTCGCCCTCTACAACGAAGCCTACGCCCCCACGATCGGCGACAAACACCCTCGCGCATTGGGACGTCCCGCCAGAGAAAACTGGGGTGAACTGTGGAGCGATCTGGAACCCCTGCTTCGAAGCGTTCTGGATCACGGAGAGACGGTCTTCGCGAAAGATCGCCCCTTCTATATCGAACGCCACGGGTATCCGGAAACGGTCCACTTCGACATCTCCTACTCACCCGTGCGCGACGAGGAGCGCCGCGTTCGGGGCGTGCTTTGCATCGTCAACGAAACGACGGACCGTGTGAAGTTCGAGACTGCTTTGCAGGCGAGCGAAGAGCGACTGCGGGCGATTTTTTCGCAGTCGGCTGCAGGCATCGTTCAGACCGACCTCACGGGCCGCTTTCTCCTCGTCAACAATCGCTTTTGCGAAATCGTCGGCTATAGCGAGCGCGAGCTCCTGACGATGCGAATACGCGATATCTGCCTTCCCCAGGACGTCGCCGAGAGCGACCGGCTGTTCAAAATGATGGCTGAAAGCGGCCAGGGTTTCGAACTGGAAAACCGGTGTCTGCGAAAGGATGGCACGTTGGTCTGGGTGGCAAGCTCAGTCTCGGCGCTTCGCAACAAGCATGGCAGTCAACAGCAAGCCACAGCGATCATTGTCGACATCACCGAGCGCAAGCGTGCACAAGACGTCGAGCGTCGCCTGGCTGCGATCATCGCTTCGTCCAACGATGCCATTCTTGGCATCGACCTCGGCATGAAGATCACGAGTTGGAACGCCGGAGCCGAACGGCTCTACGGATACACGGCCGACGAGATGGTGGGCCGATCCGTCCTGGCACTGGTTCCGGAAGATCGCCAGGGCGAGGAGCCCGTCATCTTGCGCCAGGTGAGCGCTGGCTTGAAGGTCGAACCCTATGAAACGGTAAGGCGCAACAAGGACGGTAGAAGCGTCGATGTCCTTCTTAGCGTCTCGCCCATCTATGACGCCTACGGCGCAATCGTCGGGGCATCGAAGCTCGCACACGACATCACGGCGCGCAAAGACGCAGAACGTCTCCAGAGTGTCCTCGTTGGCGAACTGAACCATCGGGTCAAGAACCTGTTTGCGACCGTGCTTGCCATCTCCCGCCAGACGCTCGGCCACGGTCAACTGGACGCCGCAGACGTGCGCTCGTTTGAAGCGCGGATCTCCTCGATGGCGCGCGCCCATGATCTTCTGATCCACGGGACCTGGGAGAAGGCCGAATTGCGGGCGATCGTCGCACAGTCGATTTCACCCTATTCACCGGACCGCTTTGAGGTCTCCGGCCCATCGATCCAGGTCCCTCCAAGGGCGGTCGTTTCCATCTGCCTGGCGCTTCATGAACTTGCCACGAATGCAGCCAAGTACGGCGCGCTTTCGGTCGACAAGGGCCGCGTCGCGATCACCTGGACACTGGAAGCCGGGTCTCCCGCCAGACTGATCCTGCGGTGGGAGGAAACCGGTGGCCCCCTGGTGAAGCAACCTACCCGCAGAGGATTTGGGTCCCGGCTGATTGAAAGCTTATTGGCTGCCGAACTGAACGGCACGGTCAATATCGCCTATGATCCTCAAGGCGTCATATGCGAGGTCGATGCCCATCTCCTTGCCGAATGGGATCCGCAGCCAAAAGGCTAGATGTCCTGAAAAGCTCGGGGGAGTTTACGGGCTGATCACCATCGATGGCTTCTGCAGTCGCAGCCACCGTCGTTACGACCGTCAAGCGACGATCGCCCGGCGTCATCGGAACAAACCTCGGATAGCCACGTTCGATCTCCGCCATGACGCTGCCTTGGCTGAGCTGGTTAAATCGAAGCTCGACGGAGGAGAGAAGCTCGGGTCGCGCGCGCAGGCGACGACCGGGAAGAAGGCGAGTCAGGGTACGACCTCACAACCTGCCGAAAGGCGTAGGACGTCGGGTCTTGGCTGCACCGGAACGTATGAACTTCGACCGTCGGGGAGAAAAGCCAGGGCAGGCCGGCGGCATTTTGAGTTCGACGGTTGCCGGACCGACGATTGGGATATCAGCGCGCTTTTGCTGCAGCAATATTTCCATGAGCGCCGAAGGCGAAACCCTGACAGCTGTCAGGGTTTTCTGGGAGCCGATCGCCAGCGACCGGGGGAGGGATGGAATCTACGTGGGTAGCTTCCAGTTGCCGTTTGGTGCGATTTGCAGCCTCTATCCCTCCTGCGATAGAGGACCACTCGGACTAAAAACCCTGACAGCTGTCAGGGTTTCTTAGCGGGCAACGCAAGTTCTGCTGCTCAACCAAAGCTTGCTCATTCACCAACTCCGCTCGTCACTCGCCACCAAGAGTTCGCACTTTTGCGTTGCGTACCGAACTCGTTGTACCCATCGGATCGCCATCCTATCTCACGAAGGCGAATGGAACGCCTGCTCGAGGTACCTTGCCTGTAAGTGCCGGGGCACCGAATGCAGAAGAGCGACCGCCTCTCCAACGGAGAGGGGAGGGTGAGCCACGCGCCTCCTTTACGGACCAACATCAAAATCGTCGTCGAACGAGTAGCGCGCTGTGTCCGTCGGCCGGAAGACCGATCCGGCGCCAGGCACTGGTCGCATCAACTTGCGATGCCTTCCCGCTTCGTTCTCGCATGCCAATGGACCACTCGACCCGTGCCGAAAGGCTCTCGGCTTAAGAACGGATCAGGCTCCTTGCTCCACATGGCCGGGTCGAGTTCGATCTAACACGGTGATAGAGCGAGCCCGCCGGAAAGCTTACCCAACCCGTCGATCCGAGCTTCCATTCGCTCTCAACAGGGCCATCAGCATTGGACCAAGAGTAAATTCGCCGCGCCGCGCCTTTGACGTCAAATCGCGCAGGTAACCTCCGGCCGAGTTGATGTGTCCTGCCCGCTCCAGGATGCAGGCGACCGCCACCGCGGCATTTTCAGGTCCCATCACCTCGCAAGCATCCTGATAGGCGTTCGGGCTCACGCCCAACATCGAACGCACCACGATGGAGGTGGCCATCAGATCACGCCAGCTCGATATCAATCCACCAGGAGCGTACATGCTGATCTCGGGGCAGGCGCGCATCACCATACTCAAAGGGAATGCCTTAAGCGGCTCCGTCACGGGGCGTATCTCTGGCTCGATTTTCGCTCCCAGCTCGTTTCCAGAGCTCGGTTCAATTTCATTTAAGGATTCGGTATATGAATTCTGTATGTGGCGCTCAAATTGGACATCATTGCTGCTCACATTTTCGGAAATATCCAAAAGATCCAATTGATTGACGATCTCCGAGCATAGCAGCTCCATCTCTTCAAGGATCGGCGCCAGGTCATGGATCGTTGGAGACCGGGGTATCCGGGCGACGATTGCCTGATAGATGTCCTGGATCTTGCCCCAGTCGCCGCTTGCGCCCTCTTCAATAGCCGCAGTGATGAGTTTGCGGGCATCGCGCCTGCGGATTGTGAGCGCTTCCTTGGTCCGTCGAAGCAAGGCGTGCTCGGCAGCCATCTGCTGGGCCATTTGCGCAAGCTCCTCCGCTCGCACGAGCAGTGGCGAAAGATCGAAGCCGAACGCATCCTCGACGACGCCGACCCTGTCCTTGCGCACGTAGCGCTTCCCATTTGCGCTATCCTTGCGAATGATCAGGCCAGCATTAACGAGCGTTGCCAGGTGCCGTCGCAACGTAGCGCCGGCAATACCGTGCGCGCGGATTGATAGTTGAACATTCGACGGAAAAACGATGAGAGCATCTCCTTGCCGGAGATAGGTCTCAGGATAGAAGCTCAAAAGCGCGTTCAGAACCGCAAGTGCACGATCCTGTAGCCCAAGTCGCGCTCTTGCTTCACAGGCGTCCCGGAACACTTTCCACTTGTCGACTGATTTGTTCGGCCTGATCTCTGTCGACGCCACTTGCCGTTTTATCAGCGCAAGCGTCATCGGCCGCCGCCCAAAAGGCGTCGTCACACTTCCACTCTGCATCTTCTTTCACCTTTCAGAAGGCAAAAGACGTCCGCTCACCCAATTCGGTGCCGAAAACTCTTGACGGGGATTCGTGGAAATGCGATTCTCAGATTGTCCAGATATGAGAGAGGCTTCCACGACGGCAACGTTTAGGGGGCCTTTTTCTTTTGCGGTATTCCTTTCCGTATTTCCTTATCGATGAGACCAACTGACAGCTTGTCAGCGATTTCTAACTTTCGCGCTCGAGAGAGAAACGTTCGATGAGGGCCGGCAATTCCTTGCCGACGAACTTCACGAAATCCTGACCGAGCGGGCCGTCTGCAGAAATCCGAAGCTCCCTGGTCGAAATCTTCCAGGCGCCGAGTTTCGTTCCTTTAGGGTCAAAAAGATCACTGCCGTTCTCCCGTGGCGGGTTCGATGGCCTTATCGCCTCAAATGCCCGCTGGAAGCGTTGATCCGACACCGAGGCGCCGTTGGTTCCTTGCGAGAGGACCTGACGCACCAGGGCAAGAGAGTCTGGATCGCTTGCTATCGTTTTTGCGAACTCTATCCAGCGCGGACGACCGACTTTGGGTGCTCGTCCGATCGCTTCGATCACGTCGGCCGGGATCGTTCGATAAACGCCGCGCATTCGAGCGAGCTCTGCATCCGCGATCGACAGCGCCGCATAGATGTTGCGCGCCTTGATGCCGGCATCATCCATTCGCGATGCAAACAACGTGCGCTCAATCCAGGTCAGATCCTGCCGGCTCGCGTTCTCGATGCCTTGTGCGACGACGAGATCGAGGTCCGAGATGTCGACCTCGAGCGCGCGAACGTTCCGCCCAAGTTCCTTGGCAGCGCGCCAGCGCCGGTGTCCATAGACAATCTGATAACGCCCTGCCGACGACGGGTGGCGCCGGACCTGGATCGGCACCTTCTGCCCTTCTGCCTCGATCGAACGCTTGAACGTCTCGAAATCGCCGGTGTCATCATCCCCCAACCGGTCGGGGTAGGGGGAGGGATCGATAAGGGCGGGGTTGAGATCGAGGATCGCTCCGCCGCCCGCCTCGACGATCGCCTTCAAACGGTCGCGCTCGGCCCTGATATCATCGATAGCGCGATGTGCTGCGCCGACAACGCCCGCGCCAACACGCGGCGACGGGGCAGGGGAGGCCGGCTGAGGATCGTCTGCGAGCTTGTTCTCCAGTTCTTGAGACAACAGACCGAAGCTCGCGACAATCGACTTGCGAGAAGACTTGCTCATGTCCGTCCCCAGCTATCGTTGATAAGGCGGACAACCGCCTCATTGACCGCGTCGACGGCTTCCCGGGCGCGCTTATGGGTATCGCGTCCGATCTGGCCCATCTCGAGCTCGTATATCGAGCGCTTTGCCAGGCCAGCGGCTTCCACGGCCGTGCTTTCGATGGCCGTCGGCAAGAGAACGTCCGTGCCGAACATATGTCGCAACATCGCAACGACCTGCGACTGCGGCGCATCGTTCGGGTCATGCCGCGTTACGAGATAACGGATGAAATCCTGGTCGAGCTGGGCACCACTTTCATTCAAGACGCTGATCAGGTCGCCCATCATCAGCAGGAACTGGCTCATGGAGGCCACATCCAGCATGGCGGGATGTACCGTGATGACCATGCTTGTCGCCGCATAGATCGCGCTCAAGGTCAGGAAGCCGAGGGAGGGTGGGGTGTCCAGAATGACGATGTCGTAGTCCTGTTCGACTTCTGCCAATGCAAGCTTCAGACGCTCGAAGAAGATTGCGCCGGAGCTCGACTTGTTCGCCAGGACCCGAGGCGTTTCGTGCTCGTATTCCATGACTTCGAGGTTGCCAGGAACGATATCGACGCCATCGAAATAGGTCTTGCGGATGATGTCCCTGATCGGACGGCGCTCGGCATCATCGTAGCGAAGGGCTGCGTAGATGGTTTCGTTGGCGCCGACATCGAGTTCAGGCTGCGCACCGAACATTGCAGACAGCGATGCCTGAGGATCGAGATCGAGTGCGAGAACGCGATAGCCTTGGAGAGCGAGATAGTGCGCAAGATGGACACACGTCGTGGTCTTGGCACTGCCGCCCTTGAAGTTCGCAATCGCAAGGACCTGAAGGTGCTCGCCCGGGCGGCGGCGGGGCAGGAAGCGAAGCGCTTCCGCAGGCTTCTGCTTCGCAAACAGCTCTCGAAGCTCGTTGATCTGTGCGAGCGTGTAGACCCGGTGATTGTTCTCAAGGCGGCTCGGCGTCGGCCCGCGGCCTTCGGATGACATCAGCTTCAGGGTCGAATCCGGTATGGATGTCAGCTTCGAGACTTCGTTCGTGAGAAACGACCGCAAGGCCTTCTCCGACCTCGGCGGGTACATCCGTGTTCGCAGCTGCTGCAGCTGGTTCGACAAAAGACCGGCGTGCCGCAAGATCTTTGCGGCGGCGTCTTCCTTGAGTTGAACGTCATTTTCTGCGCGTTGAGCTATCGCCATTTTTCCCTCTTGGCGGCCTAAGACCGGTTTGACGGCCATTATCCGCCAAGAGATAGAACACGATTCTCCTGAACCGTCCAGAATTATAGGGTTAACAAAGCTTTAACGCCGATTGCGAGGCTTTCGTACCTGAACCGGCGCTAGTCGTTGGAATCGCATCGCTTTTTGCCGAACCTCACATAGGCCAAGAGATGAAGTTGCGCACACTTTTGTTCATATGAACGCCGTCGTTCGCAGGGCGATCACCCTTGCATTGCACTCCCAATGCTCGAATCAGGTTGCCACGGAGCGGCCCTTATCGACACGCGATCATCCCTTTGAATGACGGCTCGTCGATGGCCGGATCGTATTTTCGCAGGCATTGACCGGTCGCATTTTCCCAATCCGGTGACACGGGCGATCGACGGTGAGTGCAGGGGGCGTTCGAAAGGGCAGGGGCGCGTTTTGAGACGCGCCACGTACCCGTTCCTGCGCAACGTCCGATCGAGACAAGTCGGCGTCGGCTCTGCGGATATATATGGCAAGGTTAGAGAAGGTGCGAGGTAATCACTTCAAATCCACTTGATTTTTATGGGCTTGGTAAAGTCCATGGAAACTTAACCAAGGATGATCCCTGCAACCATTCATAAGTGCGTTGACTTTGGTGCCCGGAGAAATTAGCGGCAACAATTGCGCAATCAATTGGTGTGTACGGCCACGGCCGGCACGGAATGGCTTAGTCAGGGATGGGCATGAAATTCGCGTCTGCAGGTGTTCTTTCGCTTTCTCTTTTGCTGGCAAATGCTGCCGGTGCACAAGAAACACCAACCCAGCCGGCAGACGCAGCTTCCGCTATTTCCACCCAAAGATTTGATGATTGGAGCTATCGCTGCGGCGAGGTTGCTCTTGAGGATGGGAAATCCGTCTCTCAATGCGAGGTTGTTCAAGTTGCACGGGTCAAGCAAGGGGAGGAGGACGTCAGCCTGTTGACCCTTGCGATCGCCAAGACCGCCCCGGAAGCGGAGACGAAAGGGAAGAAACAACAAGACGCTGCTCTGTTGCTGACGGCCCTCGTTCCACTCAACATCTTCCTGCCCGCCGGCTTCGGACTTGATGTCGACGGCAAGGCTATCACCGACACCGCCTACCGCAACTGCAATCAGGCGGGTTGCTGGGTGCAGCAGCGGCTGGAGCCCACCACATTGGCGGCCTTGCAGAAAGGCCAGACGGGCGCAGCGCGGCTTCGGCTGATGAACGGTCAAAATGTCACGATCCGCTTTTCGCTCAAGGGGCTGACGGCAGCCTTGAACAAGCTCAAAGAACCGACCGCATCGAACTGATCAGGCGCCGGCGTGAGGGGGCTGATTATCTTCGCGGTTTCGATCGGCTCTGCGCTGTCGCTTGGCGCATCCACCGCCTATGCCCAAACGCCTGCCGATGACTTCTCGCGCACGCAGGCTCAGGAGGACCGGCTGGAACGGCTCAATGCCCTCGGCGCTCAAACGCCTGGGGCGGACAAGGCCGAGGCTGCTCCGGCCCCTCCCATACCCGGTTCGACAGGACCCTGCTTCGTCGTCGAGCGTGTTGCCGTCGAGGGGGCGAGCATCATCCCCTCCGACAAGATCGCCACCTTGACCGGCCAATATGCCGGTCAGTGTGTCGGCATTGCGCAAATCAACGATCTTCTGCGCAAGATCACGCACCTTTATCTCGATCGCGGCTTCATTGCGTCGAGAGCTTACGTGCCCGAACAGGATATCGCAGCAACACGCACGCTTCGGCTCGTCGTGGTCGAAGGTGCACTCTCCGACATCTATCTCAACGGCAAGCCTGCTCGGGACTCCCGCATCGTGAAATCGGCCTTCCCCGGCGTTCTCGGCAGGCCTGCAAACATTCGCGACATCGAACAGGGGCTCGACCAGATCAACCGGCTGCCATCGAACAAGGCCAAGACGGAAATGCTGCCTGGGGCGGACGAGGGGGCTTCGATCCTCAACGTCGGCATCGAAAGCGGCCAGCCTTGGCATATTTCCTTGAGCAACAACAATCTTGGCCAGAAGCAGACCGGGACCTCGAAGAGCGCCTTTTCCCTGCGCAATGACAATCTGTTCGAACTCAACGATCTGACGTCGTTCACCTACGAGCGGACGGGCCCGGATTATCCGGGCGATGATGATGGCTGGGGCAAGAGCGACAGCTTCTCCGGATCCTTCAGTGTTCCCTACGGCTATTGGACGTTTACGACCAACGGCTCCTGGTACCAATATGAAAGCTCGGTTCCCGGCAATTTCTCCAACGTCAACACGTCGGGCACATCGGGCCAGTTTGGCACCACCGTCGAGCGCGTCATTCATCGTGGCAAGGAGTCGCTCACCCAGCTTCATGGCGGGCTGACCTACAAGGAGACGGACAACTTCCTCCTCGGCAATCACATCGAGGTCGGAAGCCGTCGCTATACCGTCGGCTCTCTCGGGCTATCCCATTCGCAGCGGATGCTCGGCGGGCTCTGGACGTTCGATGTCGTGGCGGACCAGGGCCTCGACCTCTTCGGCGCCGTGGAGCCCGGTGCACCTGGCGCCGGCGATGCCGATCCGGGCTTTACCAAGTTCTCCGCTACGGTCACCGCAAGCCTGCCGGTCGAGCTTGAGGGACAGCAGTTCGAATTGAGCTCCCTCGTCAATGGCCAGTACTCGCCCGACAACCTGTTCGGCGCCGAGCAGATGTCGCTTGGCGGCTACTCCAACGTGCGCGGAACCAGGGACGGAGTGCTCTTCGGCAACAATGGCTTCTTCATCCGCAACGAAATCACCTGGCGCACCATGCCTTGGCAGGAGAGCCGCGGTGTTGCTGAATTGCTTGGCGAATTGAGGCCGTATCTTGGCCTCGACTACGGCCGGATCTTCAAGCAGGCACGCCACCGGATCGAGGGCGGTGACATGCTTGGCTGGACAGTCGGCGCCCGCCTCGTGGGCGGGCGCATGAATCTCGATATGGGCTACTCCCACGCGCAAGTGGGTGGAGACAACAAAGCTGACGCAGGCCTGTTCTTCGTCAGCACATCTGTACGGTGGTGATCAATGATACCTGACGTTTCCCGAGGGTCTTTTTCGAGGCCGGGTGGGCTTGCGCGGCGGCTGGTCCTGCGCGCTGGCGTCCTCGGCGTGATGGCGTTTGTCCTGGCGTCGTGCACGACCACGGACAAACGCCTGGTCGAGGCGCTGAAGGACACATCCGTCTCCGAGATCCGCGTCGAAACGGCTCCCGATGTGCGCAGAAGCAATCTCTTCAAGTCGGGGAAGCCCGATCCGCAACTGTCTGCGGTCGTTAGCGCATTGAAGAGCAAGCTGGGTCAGGAACTCGTCGGCCTTCCCGGAGGGCCTGTCCGCGGCCGTCTGGTCGTCACCTTGAACCTCGTTGATGTCAGCAGCGAGGGCGAGCGCATCCTCGTCGGTGGTGACAGTTCGATTGAGGGGACGGTGCGCCTGGAGAACGCTGCCACGGGCGCGTTGATCGCGGTGGAACCCAGGGTCCGCGCACAGGACAACGGCGTCAAGGGAGGCGGATTGGGCGTGATCGTCGCCGTCGCGGTCAATGCGGCGACCATCTCCGGTCAAAAGGATGCCCTGGCATCACGGCTCGCCACGTCTTTCACAAAAGAAGTCAAGGCATGGCTGACCCAGAAATAGGTCAGTCATTCTTCCCGGCGCAAGCCGGCAGAAGCTTGCTGACGCCGGCCGCGTAGCGGGCGTCAGTCGAGATCCGGTACGTTTCATGAGCAGGTGCACAATGGACAAGATGATTGCGCATATTGAGATCGGTCCCCAACGGCGTCCGTGGGCAGGCTCGTTCTTGAAGCGCTGCATCTCGATCCTGCTCAGTGCCGTCCTGTTCATGCAGCCGGTACTCGTCAACGCCCAGTCGGTGTCTGCGAGCGCGACGGCACCGGGCTCCAATCAGCCCGGCATCGGAGCTGCGCCAAACGGCGTGCCACTGGTCGACATCGTGACGCCCAACGCCCAGGGGCTCTCGCACAACAAATACGATCGCTTCAATGTCGGCGAACCCGGCCTCATCCTCAACAACCACAATGGCGAGGTTGGCACGTCGCTGCTCGGTGGCGTGACGCCGGGAAACGCCAATCTCAGGCACAGCGGTCCGGCCACCGTTATCCTCAATGAGGTGACAAGCGGCAGCCGCAGCCAGTTGCTTGGTCCGACCGAGGTCTTTGGCGGAAGGGCCGACGTCATCATCGCAAATCCGAACGGAATTACCTGCGATGGCTGCGGTTTCATCAACACGCCCCGGACGACCTTGACGACGGGAACGCCCGATATCGGCGCTGACGGGCGGTTGAACGGCGTTACGGTGCGGGACGGCGACGTTACCATCGGAGCAAAGGGCGGCAACTTCGCCGCGGGCCAGGGCGCGGTCGATCTCTTCGACATCGTCTCGCGATCCATCAGGATCGACGGCCCGGTTCATGCCAAGGATCTCAGGCTTACGGCCGGGCGCAACAAGGTCGGTTATGCCTCGGGCGACATAACCCCGCTGGAGGCAACGACGGGCACGCCCGAATTTGCCATCGATGGTTCGGCGCTCGGTGCCATGCAGGCGGACCGGATCAAGATCGTCGTTACCGAAAAGGGGGCAGGGGTCCGCATGCGCGGCAACATGGCCGCCAATGTCGGCGAGTTGTCGCTTTCCGCGGATGGCAAGATTTCGATCGGCAACGCGTCGGGCGCCGATGGCGTTAAGCTCAATTCCAAAGCGAAGATCGAGGCCGGCAAAGTTACCTCGAAGAAGCGTGTCGTCGCCAAGGCAGATCGCGGGATCACGCTGCAGTCGGTCGCGGCCGACAGCGATATCGAGCTTGCAAGCGGCCTCGGCCTCCTCAGCATCGCGGGCGACGCAAGCACGCTCGGCTCCATCGTGCTGAATTCGTCGGGCGGTGTTTCGATCGATAACCTCGATGTCCGGGATACGTTGTCTGTTCGCAGCGACGCCGGCGACGTCAAGGTGCGCGGCTCGGCCAAGGCCGGGGGTGACATCACCGTGTCGGCAGCATCGGGCGCCCTTTCGGCAGGATCGCTCGTCAGCTTCCGCAATCTTACGCTGCACGCCGGTCTCGATATCGGCATCAGCGGCGAGTTGCTTGCCCAGGGCAACATCAGCGCAGCGGCGCGTAACATCCGATCCAGCACCGTTGTCAGCGGCATCGACCTGAACGCCAGCAGAACCAGCAAAACCTTTCTCGGCGGCACGGGCAACCTGACATTTTCGGCGAATGAGACGATCGAGTCTGCCAGTCTTCTCGCAGCCGGCCACCTCGACGCCACGGCCAATTCCCTCAAGCTCGGCGAGGTCCGGGGACATGGCGCCGTCACGATCGCGGGAGACGTCGATGCTCGCGGCCAAATCCTCGGAGCCGGCGATGTCCTGATCGACGGGCGCACGATCGTCGCCGACACGATTGCCTCCGGCGTCAATTTCGCGGCCAGCACGCAGCCCGGTGCCGGAATATCTCATAGTGCCAGCGGCATTCTCAGTCTTCTTGCGGACACTGGAAACGTCAACGTTCGCGCCCTTACGAGCGCAGGGCAGCTGATTGTCACAGCCGGAGAGCTTTCCTCGCAAGGCATCTCCGCACGAGGCGCAATCGACATCAAGGGCAACGTGACCGTTGGCGGCCAGATACTCGGAGGAGGCGACATCGTCGTCTCCGGGAAGCGTATCGCGGTTGACACACTGGTGTCCGGCGTGGACTTCGCCGGCACCACGGCTGGCGGAAGCATCGCACTGACAGATCGGGGCAGCATCACGATCAACGCGGCGTCTGGCGAGATCCGTGGCGGGACCATGCTCGCTGCCGGCACACTCAAGGCGACGGCCGGCCAGATTGCCGCAAAGGACCTGAGCAGCCGCGGCAATATTGATCTCAGCGGCGACGTGGCCGTCAGCGGCAGGATCTCCGGCACCGGCAACGTGCATATCGATGGCCGTTCGATTGCGGCCACGTCCATTGCGGCGGGCAGTGCCTCGAAGACCGCGGACCTTTCTCTCGTCGCGCGCGACGGATCCATCAAGGCCGACGTGCTCGAAAGCACCGGCAAGTTGACGGTCGATGCGGCGCAGCTTGAGGCTCGCACCATTGCAGGGCGCAGCAATGTCGATGTCATGAGCGGCAACGGAACGGTCGGGCAGTTGTTCGCCGGCAAAAATCTCGGGATCTCAGGCGGAAACTTCACGATCGAGACCTTGATCGCGGGCCTTGATTTTGATCGCACTGATGCTGCCGGTGGCAAGGCAATGCTTGCCGGTGACGGCGGGATCGCCATCAACGCCGCTTCGGGCACGGTCAGAGCCACCACGCTGCTGTCGGCAGCAGACCTCTCCGCAACCGTCGGCGGGCTCGTCGCCGGAACCGTGAAGGTCCATGGCAACATTGAAGTGTCTGGCAACGCCGACGTCTCCAGGGAGATGCTGGCGTCGGGCAACGTTGCCGTTTCCGGCAACTCGATCAAGGCGGGGACCGTCGCATCCGGTGTGGATTTCGCCGCGACGGATGCCGCCGGTGGCGTTCTTTCTCTCCACAGGACCGGAGATCTGACACTGTCGGCCCGCGACAATGTTTCGGCCGACACCGTCCTTGGCGCCGGCCGCATTCAAATCGATACGTCTCGCCTCGACGCACGCGCGATGACAGGGCAAGGCGATGTCCGGATCCATGGAAACGCCGTGGTCCGCGAGCGCCTGCTTGCCGCCGGCAACATTGATGCTATCGGCGACTATCTGACGGCCGGCACGCTGGTCTCCGGCGTCGATCTGGCAAGGACGCGGGCGGGCAACGGAGAGGTCGTGCTCGGGCCGCAAGGCATGATCACGATCATCGCAACCGCGGGCAATGTCGCCGCCGGCACGCTGCTTTCGGCCGGCGATCTCGTCGTGAGCGCGGCGAAAGTTGCTGTCTCGAAGGTCACCGGCCACAAGAACGTCAACCTCGCGGGTGACGTGGAGTCCGACCAGATTCTCGGCGCCGGCGACGTTCGGATTTCTGGCCGCAACGTCAAGGTGGGGACAATCGCCTCAGGCGTGGACTTTGTTGCCACGGAAAATTCCAGCTCGGGCGCAATCGCGCTTTCCGACCGCGGCAACCTGACGATCGATGCGACCTCCGGAAAGATCGAGGCCGGCGCGATCCTGTCGGCAGGCAATTTCACAAGCGGCTCCAATGCGTTGACGGCCAGGCGTGTGAGTGCCCATGGTGCGGTCTCGATCGACGGATCTGCGGTGATCGACGGCTCGGTCCTTGCCAAGGGGAACGTGGCCATCCGCGGCGACAGCGTCAGGGCCGCGGCGATCGTCTCGGGCGTCGATTTTGTCGCAACGAGGCTCGCGCCTTCCGGCAATGTCGTCCTCGGCACGGACGGTGTCCTCACGGTGACAGCGACATCCGGGTCGATCACGGCCGGAGCGCTGCTGTCGGCAGGCGACCTCTCGGCGACGGCAGCAAAGATCAACGCCGGTGAGATCACCGGCCGCAGGGACATCCGCCTGGTCGGCGAGGTCGAAACGAATCAGCTTCTGGCCGGACGCGACATCACGATCGGAGGAAATCGCGTAAAGGCCGGCTCGATCGCATCCGGTGTCGATTTCACGGCGACCGACGCCGGCCGTGGAGCGATCACCCTCTCGGATCGCGGCAGCCTGACGATCGATGCGGCCTCGGGCAGCGTCGAGGCCGGCGCAGTCCTGACCGCGGGTGACTTTGCCAGCCGTTCCGGCACGCTCGCAGCCACAAGCATCACCGCCCACGGTGCCGTCACGATTAACGGCTCCACCGCGATCGACGGTTCGCTTCTCGGTCAGGGCAATGTGTCAATCCGTGGTGATAGCATCCGTGCCGGGGCGATCGCCTCCGGCGTCGACTTCACTGCCACGAAACAATCCGCTTCGGGCAACATCGTGCTCGGACCCGAGGGAACGCTGACGTTTGATGCGAGCTCCGGTCAGGTAACAGCCGGAACTCTGTTGTCGGCCGGCGACCTCTCAGCAACGGCGGGGAAGATCGTTGCCTCGAACGTCACCGGCCGCAAGGACATCCGCCTGACTGGCGAGACCGAGACCAGGCAAATCCTTGGCGGCCGCGACATCGTGATCGGCGGCGGCTTGAAGGCAACGTCGATCGCTTCGGGCGTCGACTTTGCCGCGACCGAGGCTGGAAACGGATCGATTGTGCTTTCCGACCGCGGCAATCTGACGATCGACACGGCTTCCGGCAATGTCGATGCCGGCACTGTGCTAACCGCCGGCGCGTTCGACAACCGGTCGAAAACCTTTGCCGCCAGAAGCGTTACCGCACACGGTGCGGTCTCGATCGACGGTACGACGACCATCGACGGTTCGCTGCTTGGCAAGGCCGGCGTTACGGTCCGGGGTGCCAATGTCACTGCCGGCGCATTTGCGGCCGGCGTCGATTTCGAGGCGACGAAGCGGTCGGCCGCCGGCAATATTGTGCTCGGCGGAGATGGTGCACTGACGGTGACGGCCACGTCCGGCAACGTCACGGCAGGAACGCTGCTTTCGACCGGCGACATGTCGTTGACGGCAACGAAGATTGCGGCGTCGAACATCACTGGCCGCAAGGACATCCGCCTGACCGGCGAGACGGAGGCCAACCAGGTTCTCGGTGGCCGCGACATCGCGATTGCAGGCACGAAGTTGAAGACAACGTCGATCGCCTCCGGCGTCGACTTTGCAGCGACCGAAGCCGGAGGCGGCTCGATCGTACTGTCTGATCGCGGCAACCTGACGATCGATGCGGCGTCCGGCACCGTCAACGCCGGTACTGTTCTGACCGCGGGCGCACTCGACAGCAAATCCACCAGTTTCGCCGCCAGGAGCGTGACAGCGAATGGCGCGGTATCCATCGACGGCGCAACCGCGATTGACGGTTCGCTGCTCGGTGAGGGGGACGTGACGATCCGCGGTGGCGCCATCGCGGCCGGCGCAATCGGCTCCGGCGTTGATTTTGCGGCAACGAAACAGTCGGCCTCCGGCAACATCGTGCTTGGGTCCAAGGGGGCACTGACATTGACGGCGACCTCCGGCAACGTAACGGCAGGGACCCTGCTGTCGGCCGGCGACCTCACGGCGGCGGCCGGCAAGATCGTCGTCGCCAACATAACCGGCCGCAAGGCGATAGGGCTCACCGGCGAGGTGGAAACCAATCAGATCCTCGGTGGCGGCAACATCGCGATTTCCGGCGGCAGGCTCAAGGCAAGCTCGATTGCTTCGGGTGTCGACTTTGCCGCCACCGAAGCCGGAAACGGCTCGATCGCGCTTTCCAGTGGCGGAAACCTGACCATCGATGCCGGTTCGGCAAGGGTCGAGGCCGGCACGGTGCTGGCCGCGGGTTCATTCAATGCCAAGTCCGGCAGTTTCGCCGCCAAGAGCGTGACCGCCCACGGCGCGGTCTCGATCGACGGGACGACGGCCATCGACGGTTCGCTGCTTGGCCAGGGCAACGTCGCGATCCGCGGCGACAGCATTAGCGCTGGCGCGATCGTCTCCGGTGTCGACTTCGCAGCGATCAAGCGTTCAGGCTCGGGCAATATCGTCCTTGCCAACGATGGTGCGCTAACGCTGACGGCCCTCTCGGGGGAGCTGACCACGGGCATGTTGCTGTCGGCCGGCGACCTCGACGTTTCGGCATCTAAAATCGGGGCCAGCAACATCACCGGGCGCAAGGACATCCGCCTGACCGGCGAGACCGAGGCCAGCCAGATCCTCGGCGGCCGAGACATCACGATTGCCGGTTCGAAGGTCAAGGCAGGCTCGATCGCAGTCGGGATCGACTTCGCAGCGACCGGAACGGGCGCGATCGCGCTTGCCGGGCGCGGCAACCTGACGATCCAGGCGCCCTCGGGAAGCGTCGACGCCGGCACGGTGCTGACGGCCGGTTCGCTTGACAGCAAATCCGGTAGCTTTGCCGCCCGGAGCGTGACCGCGAACGGCCCCGTGTCGATCGAAGGCTCCGCTGCGATTGACGGCTCCTTGCTCAGCCAGGGCAACGTGACGATCCGGGGCGGCAGCATCCGTGCCGGTGCGATCGTCTCGGGTGTCGACTTTGCCGCGACCAGGCGTTCGGCTTCCGGCAACATCGTGCTCGGCGCCGACGGTGCGCTGACCCTCGTTGCGACCTCCGGCAATGTGACATCCGGTTCGCTGCTGTCGGCCGGTGATCTCACCTCGACCGCATCAAGGATCGCGGTCACGAACATCACCGGGCGCAAGGACATTCGTCTGACCGGCGAGACCGAAGCGAGCCAGATCCTCGGGGAACGCGATATCGCGATAACCGGCAACCGGGTGAAGGCGACATCGATCGCCGCCGGCGTCGACTTTGCGGCAACCGAAGCCGGCAGAGGCGCCATCGCGCTTTCGGACCGGGGCAACCTGACGATCAACGCGCTCGCTGGGCCGGTCGAAACGGGTTCGATCCTGACGGCTGGCAACTTTACGAGCAATTCTGGCACCTTTGCCGCCAAGAGCGTGACGACACATGGCGCCGTATCGATCGAAGGATCGACCGCCATCGACGGTTCGCTGCTTGCTCGAAACGGCATCACGGTTCGTGGCGGTAGCATCAGCGCCGGCGCGATCGTATCCGGCGTCGATTTCGACGCAACGAAACTCTCCGCCTCGGGCAACATCGTCCTTGGCGCCGGCGGTGCACTGACACTTGTTGCGACCTCCGGCAATGTGACGTCCGGCTCGCTGTTGTCGGCCGGTGACCTTGTCGCGACCGCATCGAAGGTGGCTGTCGCAAGCATCACCGGTCGCAATGACATCCGCCTTACCGGCGAGCTCGAGAGCAACCAGATTCTCGGCGGCCGGGATGTTGCGATTACCGGCAACCGGGTGAAGACAACCGCCATTGCCGCCGGCGTCGATTTTGCGGCAACCGAAACCGGCAACGGCGCGATCGCACTTTCCAATTGGGGCAACCTGACGATCAATGCGATCGCGGGGCCGGTCGAAACCGGCTCGATCCTGACGGCCGGTAACTTTACCAGCAGTTCCGCCACCTTTGCAGCCAACAGCGTCACGGCCCACGGTGCCGTATCGATCGACGGATCCACCGTCATCGACGGTTCGCTTCTCGGTCGAAATACCGTGAGCATTCGCGGCGGTAGCATCAGCGCCGGCGCAATCGTCTCCGGCGTCGACTTTGCGGCCACGAAGCGTTCTCCGTCAGGCAATATCGTGCTTGGCGCCGATGGCGCGCTGACGCTTGGGGCGACCACGGGCAATGTGACGGCGGGAACCTTGCTGTCGGCCGGCGATTTGACCGTCGCAGCCGCAAACAACGTTTCGGCACAGGCGACAAGCCGCCGCAACCTTACGGTCGACGCCAACGGCAGCATCCGGTTGACCGGCCAGACACTTGCCGGTTCCGATATTACGCTACGGGCCGATGCCGTCACCGTCGATACGCTGGTCTCGGGCGTCGATTTCGCCGCCACCGAGGCGTCTTCGAACGGGACGCTTGCGCTGAAGGGGCAAGGTAAGCTGACGCTTGCGGCTTCCTCCGCCGAAGTGACGGCTTCGAGCCTCGTCAGCGCCGGACAGATGGACGTTTCGGCAAACCGGAACGTTTCCTACGGCAGCCTTCAGAGTTTCAGCTCCGCGCGCCTGGCAAGTGCCAATGGCTCGATCAGCTTGGACCGGACGACCCGATCCGCCGGCGACATGACGCTTGTTGCCCGCAGCGTCGATCTCAGCGGCAACCGCGGACGCATCGCGACCGGGGGCACGCTTGTCATCACCGCGGACAATGCCAGCTTTGCCGGCAGTTCCTATACGTTCGGCGGCCTCGACCTCAGGCTGGTCGGCAGGGCAGATTTCTCTAGCGCCTCGATCAACGCGGTCCGCCGGTCGGGTGGTTCCGGCGACATGAAGATCGCGGCCTCGGGCGTCGACCAGAATGTAGCGACGATCCTGCTCGCCGAGCGCGACATCGCGTTGACGCTTGCCCGGCTGGACAATGCCGGGCAAATCGCAGCGGGACGCGATCTTTCGGTCTCGGCCGGCAATGTGAGCAACGGGCCGACCGGTCTTATCTACGCCGGCAACGACATCAATCTTCTTGTCGGCGGCGATACCCTCAATGACCGCGGCGCGATCATGGCCGGCGGCGATCTCACGATTGCCGGTGCTGCGGCAGACCGCAACGGTGCGAGCCTCACCAACATTTCCGGCCTGATCCAGGCCGGCTCCGACGTCTCGATCAGGACCGACCGTCTCGTCAACAGACGTATCGCCAATCCGACCTTTACCCGCGACGTCGCGGTCGCATCGGACGTCAAGACCGGCTTCGAGCTCAATCCCGATGTCGCTGGCAAACCCTACGCGTTCCTCTTCGGGCGCAGCTCCGATGGCCGTGAGCTCTATCCCGGTATCGGGCCTCAGTTCTGGGCGGATTACGAACCGCAGTTGTGGAGCCAGGCCAAGACGGCCGATGGCGGATCCTATCGGGCCTGGACCTGGATATCCGGAAATGGACCGAAATGGGTGGGAGAGATCAGCCGCTGGATTCGCGACCGCGTTCCCAGGGATGCGAACGGTGCGCCGATCTACGGTTCGGACAACCCGTCGCGACACTTCATCGTGCAATATGTCAACCCCGGCGCCGACAGCAGCACGACCTATAGCTGGGACTTTGACGCCAACATCAGCCAGACGATCCATGAGGATCGCATCGTTGATGCCGGCAGCCCACAAGCAATGATCCGGGCAGGTCGTAACCTCGATGTCACGGCAACAAATCTGACGAATTCCTACAGCGCGATCGAAGCGGACGGCAATGCGACACTCAAGGGCACGGCCTTCAGCAACGAGGGGCTGGCACTCAATCGGACTGTGCAGACGACATGCAACGCGCGTGGCGCCTGCGAGGCCTATGACGCCCAGGGAAATCGCGACCCGTCCCGTGACATCGCCGCCGGCACCTCTATCATCTCAAAAGTGGAGACGACCGGTGTCGAAGCGGGAACGGTAAAGGCAGGCGGGCATCTCGACATCAGCGGCTTTGCCACGTTTAGCAACACCGCTGCCGACCGCTCTGTCGCCGGCTCGGCGAAACTGGCGCCGACAACGAAATCAGGCGATCCGCTTGCCGCTCTTGCCGGTCTGACGGCTGGCGGTGCGCTCTTCACGCCGAACGCCGCGCTGCTCGGCGTCGCGCAAGGCGCCGGGCTGACAGCAGGCAGTGGGCCGTCGGCCGCAATCGCGACCGTCACCGCGGCCGCTGGCCCCTCGGCAACGACGACGACACTCACCGCCGGCAGCGGGCTCGTAGCCCCGTCCACGACGCTTGCGGGAGAACGCACGACGGTTACCACAGGGCCGGCGCTTTCGGCCAGTGGAAGTTCAGTCTCCGCCACCTCCGGATTGTCGGCAGATGGCGGCCGCGTCAGTGCGGGGGCTGCGCCAAGCGTGACCGGCGGTGGCATTGCCAACGGGCCGGCCACTACAGTTGCCGGCGGCAACGTTTCCGGGGGCGCTCCGGCCGCCACCGCCGGCACCACGGTTGTCGCCGCAGTTCAGTCCAACACGCCCGGTGCGACGGTTCCCGTCGCGGGCGCCCTTTCCGGCAACCTCAAGGAGGCGCCGCAGGTCGATGTCGACCGGCTCGCAAGCCTTGCCAAACCGGAGTCCGGAGGCTTCGGCGGAACGATCCCCGGCCAGGTCTTCCTTTTCGAAACGCGGGCAGCGTTCCTTGACGTCGGCAAGTTCTACGGCTCGGGCTATTATCTCGACCGCGTCGGCTATCAGCCCGACACCCGCGTGCCGTTCCTCGGCGACGCCTATTTCGAAAACCAGTTGATCGATCGGCAGATCCGGCAGCAGACGGGTCATGGTCTCGGCGGCACCTTCGATCCCGGCAAGGATGCGATCGAGGAAATGAAGCTGTTGCTCGACAACGGCATCGCCTACGTCAAGGAGAACAAGCTTTCGATCGGCGAGCGGCTTTCGCCCGAACAGATCGCGCGGCTCACCCAGTCGTTCGTGCTCTACGAGAAGCAGGTCGTTCAGGGCGTCGAGGTTCTCGCCCCGGTCGTCTATCTCGCCAATGCCGACAAGGAGAAGCTGACGGCGGCCGGCGCGCTGATTGCCGGCAACTCGGTGAACATGGATATCGGCAAGCTCGCCAATTCCGGCGCGATTGCAGCCAAGACCGATCTCACGATCAAGGCAACGGACATCAAGGTCGATGGCGGCAGCATCAAAGCCGGCGGCAACGTTCAGCTGGCCTCGACAGGCGACCTCACCTTTACCGCGCAATCGCTCGATATCGGCGGCATGAATGTTGTCAATCCGAATGCGGCAGTCGTTGCCGGTGGAAATGCGACGCTTCTTGCCAATGATGGACTGAAACTGCAGGGGGCCACGGTCGATGTTGCCGGCAATGTCGGACTTTCGGCGAATACCATCACGCTCGATGCCCTGAAGGTCGACAATGCCGGCTCGCAAAATGCGACCGGCAGCGCAATCAAGGCCGGCGGCAACCTGACGATCGCCGGCAATGCCGACGTCTCGATCATCGGCAGTGGCACGAAAGCCGGCAAGGACCTCACGATCACCTCGCAAGGGTCGGTCAACGTCGTCAGTACAGACGTCACCGGCAAGACCGATGACGGCTACAAGACGGTGATCGCGAAACGCCAGCAGGACGGGCAGCTCGTCTCCGGCGGCTCGACGACCGTCAAGGCCGGCGACGACATCCTCATCTCCGGCTCGTCGATCCGCAGCGGTGCCGACGTCACCCTCAAGGCGGCCGATGACATCAACATCACCGCAGCCCAGGAGACGACGTCGGAACGCTTTGGCAAGAGCCATGTTTCGACCGAACGGCACCAGTCGTCGGAAATCAAGGCGGCGGGTTCGATCACGGCCAATGCCGGTGAGGGAACCGGCGATCACGATCTCAACATCGTCGGCAGCAAGCTGGAGGCGAAGGAGCGCGTCACCCTCAAGGCCGAAGGCGACCTGACGATCGCTGAAGCGCGCAACAGCGAGACCGGAAATTACGTCTGGGACGGCGGCGGCGACAAGACGAAGAGGCATGAAGCCGCGCAAACCTCGGTCGGTTCGTCGGTTTCCGGCGGAGGAGGGGTGTCCACCCGCTCCGGCGGCGACACGCTGGTCTCTGCTTCGGCGCTCGAAGCCGGCACCAAAGACCAAAAGGCGGATCTCTCCGTATCGGCCGGAGGCGATCTGGTCGTCACGTCAGGCAAGGACACTTACGAAAAACACGCGCAGTCGGAGCGCAAGGGTTTTCTCTCGAAGACCAGCGCCTCGGAAGACCGCCAGCACGAAACGACAGTCGCCTCTGAGCTCGGCGCATCCGGCAATGTCACGCTGAACGCCGGCGACGATGTCGCAATCGCCGGCTCGAACATCGATGCCGGTCAGTCCGTGACGATCGAGGGCGACAATGTCGCGATCCTCGGCGCGGAGGAAAAACACGCCGACGCCGAACAGAAGAAGAAGTCCGGCCTCTTTGCCGGTTCGGGCGATGGCTTCATCTCGCTCTGGGGCAAGGAGCAGAAGGACAGCCGGAAAACCTCGACCGAAAATGTCGGCTCTTCGATCACCGCCGGCGAGGACGTCACCGTCAAGGCGCGCGAA
This sequence comes from Ensifer adhaerens, assembly GCF_002007205.1. Taxonomy (GTDB): domain Bacteria; phylum Pseudomonadota; class Alphaproteobacteria; order Rhizobiales; family Rhizobiaceae; genus Ensifer; species Ensifer adhaerens_D. Next base: position 205,657 of record NZ_LAZS01000012.1, on the reverse strand, counting down.
GGCGACGTGGCCGTCATCGGCTCGGCCATCGAGGCCGAGCGCGACATCCGGCTGGAGGCCGCCCGCGACGTCACCATCACGCCGGGTGCTGAAAGCTCCTCATCCGAGGAAAAGGAAAAGCGTTCCGGCTTCGGCATCGCCTATTCCTCCGGCAATGGCGGTGCCTCGATCGGTATCGGCTATGGCTCGAAGAAGGACGAAGTCCGCCGGAGCGCCGAGACCAATTCGAGCTCGCACCTTTCTGCGGGCCGCGACATCACCATCAGCGCCGGCCGCGACGCCAACCTGCAGGCAGCCAAGGTCGAGGCCGAACGCGATGTGGCAATCACCGCCCAGCGCGACGTCAACCTACTGTCCGCCCAGGACGGCTCCAATTATGAGGAAGTGCATGAGCAACTCTTCGCCGGCGTGACCCTGTCGGTCTCGACGGGGCTTGTCAGTGCCGCCGAAAGCGTCGGCAACGCCGCCAACAAAATCGGCAACATCTCCGACGGCTATTCGGCTTTCAATGCCGCCTTTGCCTCGCTGAAGGCCTATGACGCGCTGGAAAACATCGTCAAGGGCAATGTCGTCTCGGGATCGCTGACGGTCGGCTTCAACTATTCCAAGGACAAGTTCGCAAACGAAGCCTCCGTTCCGGTCACCACCGATATCCGCGCCGGCCAGTCGGTTACGATCGACGCGGTGTCTGGCGATCTGACCGGCCGTGGCACCCAGATCGCCGCCGGTTACGACGCCGACGGCCTGCCCGTTGTGAGTGACAACGACAAGGCCGGCGACATCGCGCTTTCCGCCGGCAAGGACATCAAGCTCGAAAACGCCGAAGCGTCGAACAACTCCTCGTCGAGCAGCAAGTCGGCCAATGCCGGCATCGGCATCGGCGGCGGCATCGGTCTCAATGGAGTGCCCGGCATTGGCCTGACCGGCAATGTCGGAGCGTCGACCGGCAAGTCGAAATCCGACGGCACGACGGCGGTCAACACACATGTCACCGGCAGCGGCGATGTCACGCTCAAGTCCGGCAACGACACGACGCTGAAGGGCGCCGTGGCTTCCGGCGACACGGTGAAGGCCGATGTCGGCGGCGATCTCGCAATCGTCTCCACACCTGACACCGGCAAGAGCAAGAACAGCTCCGCCTCCGGCGGCTTCAGCCTCGGCGGTGCCCTCGGCTCGTCGCCATCGGTATCGGGTGTCCAAATCGGCGGCGGCAAGGGCTCTGGTTCGACCAACTGGATCTCGGAGCAGTCGGGCCTGGTCTCCGACGGCAAGATGGACGTCACCGTTGGCGGCAACACCCACCTCGGCGCCGGCAAGATCGTCTCGGAAAGCGGCGACCTCAAGCTCTCCACCGATACGCTCACCCATGAAAACTTCGACGGCGCCAAGCAATACGAAGGCTTCAACGCCAATCTCGGCATCGATCTGACGGGTGGTGAAGGCACGTCGGCCAATCCGGTCGGCAACTCGACGCTCGAAGGCAATTACAAGCTCGACGACACCCGACAGGAGGTCAACGCGACCGTCGGCCCGGGAGAGATCGAGGTTCGCAACGAGGAAAGGCAGGCGGCCCTCGAAACGGACGGCACCTCGACCCTGCCGCTCGACGAGCTCAACCGCGATCCCGATCAGGCCTACCAGATCACCAAGGACAAGCATGTCGACGTTGAGGTGTATCTGTCGACCAACAGCCTGAAGGCTGCCATGGAAGCTGGCCAAACGCTCACCGAGGCGGTGGGCAAGGCCTTCGATCGGATGGTAGATGACGGAAAGATGTCGCTTGCCGATTCCGAGGGTGGCAAAAAGCTGCTTGCCTATCAGGACGATCCCAAAGTGCGGGCGGCGCTGGCAAGTTGTGGTCAGCAGAGAAGCGAAACCGAATTCCGTTTGTTCGATTGGCTGATCACGCCAGCCCATGCGGCGATCACATGCTTGATTCCTACTGCGGACGGACCGATCCCCATGACGCCAGAGGGGGCGTTGACCTGCCTTGCGACGTTCGACAATATGGTTTCGGCCGCCACGACGATCGCCAAGCGGGCCGCCGCCCCAACGATTGCCGGTGCGATCTTCTACCTGCTCGATCCGACGACCGCGGGCGCGGCCATCAACCGTACGCAGACGCTTGCCGACGGCACCACAATCCGCATGACCGGCCAGCAGGACGAACGCATGCGCAACGTCGTTGTGACCTTGCCCGGCGGTCAGAATGTGGCGCTGGTCCTTGTCACCACGGAAACCGGTTCCTACGAGTTGATGTCCGGGACAATTGCGGACGCCCCTATGCCCGCATCGATGCTAGGCGACATGGCCAGCCAGCTTTCGGCCGGCGGTGTACAGATTGCGTACAACGAGAAACAGGGAGGCAAGGATTCCGACCAAAAGTATTTTCCCGCCCCATCCAAACCGGAACAGATTACTGGTATTCCCGGCCTGATTCAGGTGAAGTCGCCTACCGACAGGAAGCGTTGGAAGGATAAAGACGGGAACATCTATGAATGGGACTACCAGCATGGTGCATTAGAAAAATACAACAAAAATGGAAAGAAGCATCTAGGCGAGTATGACCCAAAGACGGGCAAGCAGACTAAACCGCCCAAGCCGGGCCGGACCACTCCCAAATAAGGATGCAGTTCATGCCACGAATGATTGCTCTATATGAAAAGCATGGCGAGAATTTAGTGAACCGGTTTGATATTCTGCATGATGATCTTGAATTTTTCCGGGAAATTCTTGGTCGACCGGCCAAGGATCCACTGCTATATGGCGTTTACAAAATAGATAAAGCGAAAAATAAGAAGATATTTGAACGATTTGGGGTTGCCGTTGATTTGGAGAAATACGATGCATTCCTCGAATACGGTGAGGATCTTATTTAGCGTCGACACCCAGAGCGTCCTTGTGGGCAGATTGGATCTTGGGCCAGCAATAAGGATTGCCGGGCAGCACAGCGAACGCAAACCATCGAAAGTGCTGAGGCAACTTGGCGAAGGCGCTGTTCCAGACGGGAATGACCGGTATCAACGGCATCGGTGGCGGTAATGCCAATGGCACTAAGGCAGCAATTACGCTCGCAAGCGCCATCCTCAGCCTCGATGACCGCATCGCACTGATCAATTCCTTGAACGTCTACGCAGAAATGCATGCCAAGGACGTTGGTAGTGCGGTCGAGCGGGCGCGGATCACAACAGCTCTCGCGCTTGCGGCAGGACCGATTGCCGAACTCTCGCCTGCGGTTGCCGCTTGCATGGCCAACCTGGTCTGCCGCAACGAGGCGGCCATCGCCGTTGGTGAAATGTTGGCTGGCGAGGCTTTGGGCGGTGGTACTCTTGCCGTTGGCGGGGGAGCAGCGACGAAGCAGGTCGTTAATACGCTCGAAGAGGTGGCTGCAGGTACACAGCTCTCCAATGGCCTTGACGACATCATCTCGAAAGGAACTCGCCGCACTGCCGATGAGGTTAACGCCACGTTCCCAAACGGCTATTCTTACACTCCTGCCACCCAAGTGGTTGAGTACGTGGCGGATGGCCGGCAGACCTTTGTTCGTGTCGTCTCAGGACCAAACTCCTGCCGGGCAGTGGATCATGAAGAAATCTGATATAGAAGGACTGGATCCGCGTCAGATCGCCGACAAATTCGCTTTGCCAGAGGTGCCGACTGGTATTACTTCGATTACACCACCAGCTGGAACCCGAATTCGGACAGGCAAGGTCAACGAGAACTTTGGCCGCCCTGGTGGTGGAACGCAGTTTCAGCTCCTGGATAGGATTAATGATGGATGGGCTGATGTTACGCCGCTGCGATGAAATTGCGAGGCAAGTTAATCTGGCAGATTGTCGGGCCTCTGTTCAGCTGGCTTCTGGGCTTGTCGAGCTTTATCTGGGGGCGTCGGAAGATAGACTGACCCAACTCGGCCTAATGAACGTTATAATTCGAGCTCGCGATGAGCGTATCTTTGGAATTGACGTCGATGCAATAAAGAATACGCGTATCGTCGTAAAGAATCAGGAAAACATGCAAGAGCCCAACACGAGCGCCGTTACGGCAATATGGCTCGAAGAAGGCGGTATTTTTGCTCAGCATTGGGATGGCTTTACGTCAATATTTGATGTGAATACTATGGAGCTTATTTCGCAGTCGTATACAAAATGAAAGGGGTCAATCTGTGCGTATCGGAAGACATTGAGCATGCCCTCAACTTGCTGCGCAGTCTGCCCTGTGATTTTGAGGGGAGCAAGCCCGAGACATTAGTTGACAAGGCTGAGCACGCGCTAGGCTTGTCCTTTCCTCCTTCCTATCGAAAGTTTTTAGGCGAGTTAGGATGCGGTGACGTCAACGGGCTGGAGATTTTTGGCCTAATTGACGATAATTTCGAAACATCGTCCATTCCCAATGGAATATGGCTTACTTTGTCGGAGCGGAAGAACATAAAGCTCGACCCAAAGCTAATAATTATCGCTGATAGCGGGGACGGGAGTTACATTGCAATCGACAAGCGGACCATTGACGAAGCTCAGGAGAGCCGATTGTTCAATTGTCGATTGACGGTCAGCGGGGTCCAATCGTAGCTGAGAGCTTTGGCACCTTCTTTTTGGATGCCGTCAAACAAACCTAAATCAAACATCTGAACGCGTAGTATGACACTGCGACGGCGGTCAACACCCGTGTCACCGGCGGCGAACTCGCATTGTCCCCGCGCCCAAGACCAGAACAGCTCCGCCTCCGGCGGCTTTCGGTTTGGCGGCGCACTCGGCTCGTCGCCATCGGTATCCGGTGTCCAGGTCGGCGGCGGCAAGGGCTCTGGTTCGACCAACTGGATCTCGGAACAATCGGGCCTCGTCTCCGACGGCAAGATGGACGTGACCGTTGGCGGCAACACCCATCTCGGTGCCGGCAAGATCATTTCGGAAAGTGGCGACCTCAAGCTCTCTACCGACACGCTGACGCATGAGAACTTCGATGGCGCCAAGCAATATGAAGGCTTCAACGCCAATCTCGGCATCGATCTGACCGGCGGCAAGGGCACATCCGCCAACCCGATCGGCAACTCGACGCTCGAAGGCAACTACAAGCTCGACGACACCCGGCAGGAGGTCAACGCAACGGTCGGTCCGGGCCAAATCGAGGTCCGCAACGAGGAGAAGCAGGCAGCCCTCGAACAGGATGGCACATCGACGTTGCCGCTCGACGAAATCAACCGCGATCCCGACCAGGCCTACCAGATCACCAAGGACAAGCATGTCGATGTCGAGGTGTATCTGTCGACCAATAGTCTGAAGGCTGCCGTCGAGGCTGGGCAAACCGTCTCTCAAGCCATCGGTGACGCCCTGAATCACATGGCGTCCGATGGTAAGTTGACGCCAGACGATCATCGGGCAGCAGCGGAGCTGTCGGCCTACCGCAATGATCCGAAGGTGCTGGCGCAGTTGGGTGAATGCGGCCAACAACGCGGTGAAACACGGTTTGATGTATTCGACTGGCTCATCACGCCCGCGCACGCGAGCCCGGCAAGTTGTGTCATATCCGCAGGCGGACGGACGTTCACCATCTCGCCGCAAGGAGCGATGACCTGCATTCAGTTGTTCACAACGGAGACTGGTCTTGCCGTTTCTCAAGCCTCCGCTGCCACGGCCGCCATGACCGCAGGCATTGCCGGGCTGTTCCTGCTGGCGTCGGCGACCCCGGCTGGCGGCAAGGTTGACGAAACCGCTAAGCTCAAAGACGGCACGACACTCCATATGACCGGGCAACAGTCGGAGCGAAACCGCAACGTTCTCGTCACCCTGCCTGACGGTCAAAAGGTCACGTTAATCCTGTCCACCACAGAGGATGGCGGCCTTGAACTGCTGTCCGGTACGGTCCTCGGCGGCCCAATGTCGGAGCCCATGCTGGGCGCTATCGCCAAGCAACTGACGACGAGCGGAGCGCAGGTCGTTTACAATGACAAAGCCGGAGCGGAAGAGCCAAAACGAAATAAGAAGGCAAGTACCTCGCAGGTTGGGGATAAAGTGAGAACTCCGGAGACGCATCCGGAAGATTTTACCAAGATCGAGAAGACGAAGTACAAAAATACGAAAACTGGCGAGATCTGGGAGGAGAGCCACACTACTCACACTGACAAGAACGGTGAGTGGAAGGTTGGCTCTAGACCAGGCAAGGTTCCCAAGAAGACGGATAAAATTACCGTCGGGAGTGACGGAACAATTTTGAAATTTTAGGAGAATTCATGGCGGACATAAGTAAACTTGTTGCGAATACTATCAATCTGCAGGGCTATGGTTCTTCGCGCTGGTTCGTTGGATATTTCGAGAAGAGCGGAAAATACAGAAAAGGTTTGGCGGAGGCGGCGGCCAGATTCTTTCTGGACTATTTTGGGAGATCGCTGGACGATATTGCTTTAGTTTCTTCAATGAGCGTTGACGCCAAAGAAATAGAGGCGCCCAATTTCATGGAAAAAGGCGACTTGCGGCTCTTAAGAACTCTTGTCCAGACCGGACTGATCAGAGAGATAAACTATCATGCGCGGTTCGGATGCGACTACAGCTCGAAGGAATACGAAGCGCAGCTGAAAGCAGAATGGTCAAATTTCGAGGTCTTCTTTGCTGATGCCTTCGACCTTTCCAGCCTGGAAAACGTTCTCGTCGCTAAGATGCGAGTCGACGGTGTGTACGGACACTGCTTTTTGGTTCTTGAGAGACTCGGCTTAGCATTTTATCCGCATGACGATATGGGGTTTGGTGTTATTGGCTTGCGCGGTAGCGCGGATTTTCACGCGGCAAAGGAGTTTTTGATTCAAGCGGGCCATTTGAAAGATCATCGCTGTGTCATTCAGATGTAGTCGAGCGGCAATGACATTTCATTGACGTGTACGGCCACAGGTGCCCAGATCGCCGCCGGGTGGCGACGCGCTTGGGCTGCCGAACCTATCCGGCGGCGAGACGGCCGGCGACATTACCCTCAAGGCGGGCAAGGACATCAACCTTGAGAAAAACATGTCCTTAAACAAGGCGAGTTTGCAGGAATGGGCTTTCGAACAAGAGCTCAGTTTGCAGAATTTATCAACGACACGATGGCGAATCCGGCGGCGGTCAAATCCCTCGGCGGAGGTAGGACCGCCTATTGGAACGACCAGTACCAAGCCGTAGTTGTTCACAATCCCCGAGCGGCAGATGCCGGTACGGTGTTTCAACCAAAGAACGGCAGAGCCTACTTCGATAACCTGAGGTAAAAAAATGAAGCGTACGTCAATAGTCGATGAAGACGGTATATTAGTATGGGCACGTTTAAAGGAACTCTATATACTGCATGCTGCACTAAATGAGATTTGCAATGGGATAGATATTTTTGAGTTCGAAACAAGAATTGGTGCGAGCCTTGATGAAATGAATCGTATCATGGTTGATTTGGGAGAAATTATAGACGCGACCGAATGAAGTTTGATCCATGAGCGATGCCGGTGAATTTTTAGAGCTAATTGATAACGTCGTACCTGGCGCAGAGTTTGGCTGGATCAATGCTTTATTCAATTCAATTGTCGATGCTTATCCTGGCCTCAACTTCAACCAGCAACGACGAGCGTTCTTTGTTATTCTAAAAAGGCTCCTGGAGGATGGGCGCATTAAGTTCCTTGCGCCCGGCGCGGACGTTTACATCAATCCCGAAAATCGTACGCCTCGATGGTCCGTCAATGACGCGGAAGCACAGTGGGATGCTTCGATTGAAGAGATAATCGAATACCTAGAAGAAAAATGGCCAAGGGAAGCGACGGATAAAGATGATCTTGCCTTGGTGACGTATTTTTTGAAATCCCCGGTATTATTTGGCGAGATGAAAATGGTGCATATAGGGGTTCATAGCGGCCTCGGTTGTTCTTGAGCCCAGGATCTTCGCTGTCCGGCCGCCTAGCTAGATTTTATCGTGACATGGCCCCCTGTCTTCGCCCGAGTTGTTGCGCATTCCTGGATTGGGTGAGCGGGACTGGCGAACACATCGACATGAGGAACGTTTGAAAAAGCAAACTCGACCGCCATTAGCGGATGAGTATTCGTCTCCTTGAGAGGATACTAACGAATTCGGGCATCGGGCAAGGCCGGCAATGTCAGGGGCATCGACGGACAAGTCAAAGATGGAGACAGAAACGCCAAGGCAAGAGGCATTGCGATTGCTGACGGAGTTCTATTCGAACTCGGAGTCTTTGACCAAATCGCAAGTTGATGCGATTTTCTTAAGATTGTCAGAGATCAGCCCCGACCCGGCTATTTCCGAATACGTTTTCTATCCCGAAGGACCGGAGCTCACACCTGAAGAAATAGTTGAAAAGGCGTTCTCATATAAGCCGATAGCACTCTAGATCTGACCTGAAGGCACCGCGACCTGCACCGGCGGAGAGGGTCTCCTTTCGATCTACAAGCTAAGCACGGGTTAACGGTAGTTCTTTGCCGGCGTGACGCTGTCGAGCAGCCTCGTCAGTGCCGGGCAGAGCATCGGCGAAGCCGCGGAGCAGGTGGCTTCGGGCAGTGGCACCTATTCGGTCGCCAACGCCGCCTTTGCAGGGCTGCAGGCCTTGAAGGATCTGTCGGAGATATCGAAGACCGGCGAGGTTGGGCTCTCCGCGTCCCTGACCGCCGGCTTCAGTTACTCGAAGAATTCGAGCAAGGCCGAGAGTTCTGTTCCGGTCGTCTCCGCGGTGCGGGCAGGGCAGTCTGTCGTCATCGATGCAGTGTCGGGCAACATCAACGGCACCGGGGCGCAGATTGTTGCCGGGCGCGACGCGCTTGGGCTGCCAAATCTGTCCGGCAGCGAGACGGCTGGCGACATCACCCTCAAGGCGGGCAAGGACATCAACCTTGAGAGCGCGGTCGCAACCAGCAGTTCGTCTCAGAAGAACTCGGGCGTCAGCGCCGGCGTCGGCATCGGCGGAAGTATCGGCATCGGTCCGTCCGGGGTCAGCGACAATTTGGGTTTGATGGCCTTTGCGGGCGGCAGCAAAGGCTCGTCCAACGACAACGCCACCGCGCATGTCACCAGCCATGTGACGGGCACCGGCGACGTCACGCTGAAATCCGGCAACGACACCAGCCTCAAGGGCGCGACCGTGACCGGCAAATCGGTAACGGCCGACGTCGGCGGCGACCTGAAGATCGAGTGGCGACTACGGTCGGGTCAGCAGCATTGAGATGCCCTGTCCGACACCAATGCACATGGTCGCGATCGCGCGCTTGGCGCTCCGGGCCTCAAGCTCCATTGCCGCCGTCAGCGCCAGCCTTGCGCCCGACATGCCAAGCGGATGCCCGAGTGCGATGGCGCCGCCGTGGGGATTGACGTGCGGCGCATCGTCGGCAAGCCCTAGCTGTCGCAGGCAGGCGAGCGCCTGTGCTGCGAAGGCCTCGTTCAGTTCGATCAGGTCGATGTCGCCGATGGCGAGACCAAGGCGGTTCAGGATTTTTTGCGTGGAGAAGACCGGGCCGATCCCCATGATGCGTGGCGCGACACCCGCCGTTGCCATTCCCTCTACCCGCGCCAGCGGATTTAGGCGGTAGCGGTCAACCGCCCGGCGGGACGCCAGGATCAGGGCAGCTGCGCCATCGTTGACACCCGAGCTGTTGCCGGCCGTCACCGTGCCGTTGACGCGAAACGGCGTCGGCAGGCTGGCAAGCTTTTCGATCGTCGTCTCGCGCGGGTGCTCGTCCTGTTCGACCCATGTCGTCTCGCCCTTTCGTCCCTTGACAGGGTAGGGGGCGATCTCGCGGGTGAGGCGGCCGTTTTTCTGTGCCGCCGCCGCGCGCGCCTGGCTGCGCAGCGCAAAAGCATCCTGGTCGGCGCGCGCGACGGAAAATCCGGCGGCGACGTTTTCGGCCGTCTCCGGCATGGAGTCGATGCCGTAGAGGTCTTTCATCACCGGGTTGACGAAGCGCCAGCCGATCGTCGTGTCGTGGATCTCGGTACCGCGCTGGAACGGGCCTTCGGCTTTCGGCATGACGAAAGGTGCGCGCGACATGCTTTCGACGCCGCCGGCGACGATGATGTCGGCTTCCCCCAGCCGGATCGCGCGGGCGGCATAGCCGACAGCGTCGAGCCCGGAGCCGCAAAGGCGGTTGATCGTCGTTCCGGCAACGGTCTCCGGCAGTCCGGCAAGCAGGGCGGCCATGCGGGCGACATTGCGGTTGTCCTCGCCCGCCTGGTTGGCGCAACCGAGCACAACCTCGTCGACCGCTTCGGCCGGGATGGAGGCGACGCGCGCCAGCGCCTCGCGGATCACATGGGCGGCGAGGTCATCCGCACGCGCGCTGGAAAGCGCACCGCCGTAGCGACCGATGGGCGTGCGAAGGCCGCCGACGATATAGGCTTCATCCATGGGATTGGTCCTCGGTTTGTTCGGAGGCAAACATCGGCCCGCCCTTGTGGGCCGGGAAGCCGTAGCCGTTGATCATCACCAGATCGATGTCACTGGCGCGTGCGGCAATGCCCTCGGCCAGCAGCGCGTTGCCCTCGTCGCGCATGGCGTTCAGAAGCCGGCTCATGATTTCCGCGGCAGGGAAGGTGCGCGGCGTAATGCTTTTGGCAGCACGCGCTATTTCTATCAGCGTCGTCACATCCGGATCGACGGTGCGCTCGCCATTGGGGTACGCGTACCAGCCGCGCCCGCTCTTGCGGCCGAGCCGGCCCGCCTCGCAGAGCCTGTCGGCGATCCCGACATATCGAGCCGCGGGGTCACGGGTCGCCGCCTGTCGCTTGCGCCGCGCCCAGGCGATCTCGAGCCCGGCCATGTCGTTGACGGCAAAGATCCCCATCGGGAAGCCATAGGCTTCGAGGGCGGCATCGATCTCGTGCGGCAGTGCCCCATCCTCCAGCATGAACTCCGCCTCGCGGCGATAGGCCGAGAAGATGCGGTTGCCGATGAACCCTTCGGTGACGCCTGACACGACAGGCAGCTTGCCGAGCCGTTTGACGAAGGCGAGTGCGGTCGCCAGCACGTCGGGCGCCGTCCTGGCGCAATCGACGACTTCGACGAGCCGCATGACATTGGCGGGCGAGAAGAAGTGCAGGCCGATCACCCTAGTTGGATCGACCGTCGCCGCAGCAATCGCATCGGGATCGAGATAGCTCGTGTTGGTCGCGAGAATAGCGCCGGGAGCGACGATCCCGTCGAGACGCTGAAACAGTTCCGACTTGACCTTGATGTCGTCGAACACAGCTTCGATCACGAGATCGGCAGCGGAGAGGTCGGTGGCTTGCGCCGTCGTCAGCAAACGGGCGAGGCAATCGTCTCTTGCCTCAGCGCTGAGGCGTCCGGCGCGAACGGTCTTGTCGAGCGTTTCGGTTATGCGCGCCCTGCCGCTCGCGGCCGCTTCCTCCGTCTGCTCCAGCGCGATGACGCGGTAGCCGTTGACGAGGGCGGAGACGGCGATGCCGGATCCCATCAGCCCGGCCCCGACCACCCCGATGGTGTCGATCGGCCGTGGTGAAACCCGGTCGATCCCGTCGACCTTGCCGGCGGCGCGCTCGGCGAAGAAGACATGCCTGAGGGCGGCTGATTCGGTGGAACCGCGCAGCCGCAGGAAGGTGGAGCGTTCCTCCGCCAGCCCCTGTTTCAGGTCGAGTTGCCCTGCTGCCTTGACGAGGCGAACGGCCTCGGCGGGCGCGGTTTGGCCACGGGCTTTCGCAAGAACCCGTGCCTCCGCCGCGTTCATCTCGGAGCCGTCCGCCGGCGGAACCGCCATCGCGCCAGTGCGGCGGAGCGGCTTTCCGGCGCTTTCGTGCGCGAGCGTTGTGGCGACAGCAACGGCATCGGCCGCAATGGCGTCGGCAAGGCCAAGCGTCACCGCCTCGCCGGCCTTGACGGCACGGCCGGTGCCGATGAGGTCGATGGCCGCGACTATGCCGATGAGGCGCGGCAGGCGCTGTGTTCCGCCGGCCCCGGGCACGAGACCGAGCTTCACCTCGGGCAATCCGAACGACGCCTTTTCGCCGGCGATGCGGCCGTGGCAGGCAAGCGACAGCTCGCAGCCGCCGCCGAGGGCGGCGCCGTTGACGGCGGAGATGACGGGCTTGTTGAAGGTCTCGATGCGCTCGATCACCTCAGGAAGCATCGGTTCGACCGCTGGTTTGCCAAATTCCCTGATATCCGCTCCGCCGATGAAGGTGTTGCCGGCGCCTGTAATCACGAGGCCGGCTATTTCCGGATGCTCCCCAGCATGGTCGAGCGCCATCATCAAACCGGAGCGGACGTGCGCGGAGAGGGCGTTGACGGGCGGATTGTCGATGGTGACGACCAGAACACCACCCTGAAGCCGGGCGAAAACGCTCTCGGAAAATCGGATCTCGGCCATGTCGGCAAGCCTCAATCGGGGATGACGGCGGTGGCCTGGATTTCGATCTTGGCGCGGTCTTCGACAAGCGAGACCACCTGCATGGCCGCCATCGCCGGAAAGTGCCTGCCGATGATCTCACGGTAGGCCTGGCCGATGCCGCGCAGATTGCCGACATATTCCTGCTTGTCGGTGAAATACCAGGTCATCGTGGTGATGTGCTGCGGCGCAGCACCGCCGGCCGCAAGCACTGCGACGACGTTCTTCAGGGTCTGGCGCACCTGCTCGACGAAATCGTCGGTCTCGAATTCTGACTGTGCATTCCAGCCGATCTGGCCACCGACGTAAACGGTGCGGCCCTTGGCCGAGACGCCGTTGGCGTAGCCGATGGGCTTCGCCCAGCCTTCAGGTTGCAGGATGGTGTGCATCGGTGGTCTCCAGATGTTGTGTCAGCGCGAGGCGGATATCGTCCGGCCAGGCAGAAGAAGCGTGCGTGTCAAGCGAGGTGGCAACGACCCTTTGTTTCGCGGTCCAGAGCACTGTGCCTCTGGCCGAGACCGTATGCTCCATGTCGAGCGATGAGCGGCCGATGCCCACGACCTTGAGCGCGAAATCGAGTTCGTCGCCCTGAAAGCCCGGACGAGAGAAGGTGAGATCGAGGCGCACCGTCGGCACGCCGATCCGCCGCTCGTCGTTCATGGTCTTCCAGGGAAAGCCGAGCGAGGCGAAGAAGTCCTCCGTCACCCCGACGAGGATGTTGAGGTAGGAGGGGAAATAGGCGATCCCCGAGGGGTCGCAGTCCCCGAAACGCAGCGGCCTTCTGGTCCTGAACATCGGTGCCGGACCTCAGTTCGCGAAGGCGGCGATGCCGGTGATGGCACGGCCGAGGATCAGCGCATGGATGTCGTGCGTGCCCTCATAGGTGTTGACGACCTCGAGGTTGACGAGATGACGGGCGACCGGGAACTCGTCTGAAATCCCATTGCCGCCGAGCATGTCGCGGGCGGTTCTCGCGATTTCCAGCGCCTTGCCGCAGGAATTGCGCTTGAGGATCGAGGTCAGCTCGACCGGCGGGTTGCCTTCGTCCTTCATGCGCCCGAGGCGCAAGCACCCCTGGAGACCAAGCGCGATTTCCGTCGCCATGTCCGCCAGCTTCTTCTGGATCAGCTGGTTGGCGGCAAGCGGCCGGCCGAACTGCTTGCGGTCGATGACGTATTGCCGCGCGGTCTCGTAGCAGGACTCGGCTGCACCGAGCGCGCCCCAGGCGATACCGAAGCGCGCCGAGTTGAGGCAGGTGAAGGGACCCTTCAGTCCGGTGACCTCAGGCAGCATGTTTTCGTCCGGAACGAAGACCTCGTCCATGACGATCTGGCCGGTGATCGAGGCCCTCAAGCCCACCTTGCCGTGGATTGCCGGGGCGCTGAGCCCCTTCCAGCCCTTCTCGAGGATAAAGCCGCGGATCAGACCGTCCGATGTCTTTGCCCAGACGACGAAGACGTCGGCGATCGGCGCATTGGAGATCCAGGTCTTGGAGCCGGAAAGCAGATAGCCGCCATCGACCTTGGCGGCCTTGGTGATCATCGATCCGGGATCGGAACCATGGTCTGGCTCGGTCAGGCCAAAGCAGCCGATCTTGGTGCCGGCAATCAGTCCTGGCAGGTATTTGCGCTTCTGCGCTTCACTGCCGAAGGTATAGATCGGCACGATGACGAGCGAAGACTGCACGCTCATCATCGAGCGGTAGCCGCTGTCGATGCGTTCGACCTCGCGGGCGATCAGGCCGTAGGAAACGTAGTTGAGGCCGGCGCCCCCGTATTCCTCCGACACCATCGGACCGAGCAGGCCAAGTTCGCCCATCTCGGCGAAGATCGACGGATCGGTCTTTTCGTGACGGAAGGCCTCCTGCACGCGAGGCGCCAGCCGGTCTTCGGCATAGCTTTGCGCAGTGCGCCGCACCATGCGTTCTTCTTCGCTCAACTGCCCATCCAGGTTGAACGGATCCTGCCAGTCGAATGACGCCTTCGAACCATGCATGTTCGACATACCCCTCGTTATCGTCCCGTGCCCTTCATCAGCTCGCGGCCGATGATGAGTTTTTGAACCTCGGTCGCGCCCTCGTAGATCCTGAGGGCCCGGATTTCGCGATAGAGCCGCTCGGTGATTTCGCCGACGCGTACGCCGCGGCCACCAAAGAGCTGCAGCGCCTGGTCGATCACCCATTGCGCATTCTCGGTCGCCGTCATCTTGGCCATTGCCGCTTCCCGCGTCGTCGGCCGCTTCTGCACATCGCGCTGCCACGCCGTGCGGCAGGTCAGGAGTGCGGCGGCGTCGATCGCGGTCGCCATTTCGCCGAGCGTGCTTTGTGCCGTCGGCAGGTCCGAAAGGGTCGCACCGAACATCCTGCGATTCTTTGCATGAGAGACCGCTTCATCCAGAGCGCGCCGGGCAAAGCCGATCGCGGCGGCCGCCACGGACGGGCGGAAGATGTCGAGCGTGCGCATGGCGATCTTGAAGCCTTCGCCGGGAGACCCAAGAAGCTGCGACGCCGGGATGCGGCAATTGTCGAAGGCAAGCCGGGCAAGCGGATGCGGCGCGATTGTCTCGATGCGCTCGGCAATCGTGAAGCCCGGCGTATCGGCAAAGACGACGAAGGCGGAGATGCCGCGGGTGCCTGGTGCCTCGCCGGTGCGGGCAAAGACGGTGTAGACATCCGCAATACCGCCGTTCGAGATCCAGGTCTTCTCGCCATCGAGAACGAAGTGATCGCCGTCGCGCCGGGCGGCACAGGCCATCGCCGCGACATCCGAGCCCGCTTCCGGTTCGGAAAGGGCAAAGGCGGAGATCCATTCGCCACGGGCGACTTTGGGCAAGATGGCCTGCTTTAACGCCTCGGAACCGGAAAGGCTGATCGCGCCGGTGCCGAGCCCCTGCATCGCGAAGGCGAAGTCGGCAAGGCCGTCGGTATAGGCGAGGGTCTCGCGGATGAGGCAGAGTGCGCGGCTGTCGATCTCTTCGTTTGCACCGCCGAAGGTCTTCGGCACGCAATGGCGAAGCACGCCTGCGGCGCCGAGCGCTGCGACCAGCTCTCTGCACGCGGCGTCGACATCAGCGTGATCGATGTCTCCGAGGCCACCACGGGCGACGAATGCGTCCAGCTCCACGGCGAGTGCACGGTGGCTGTCGCCGAAAAACGGCCAGTCGAGATGGTCGCGGGTCGGTGAGCCGGAAGCCTGGTTGTGGGAACTCATTGCTCAGTTCCCTTTGAATTCCGGCTTTGCCTTGGCGGCAAACGCCTCGAAGGCGCGACGGAAGTCGCCGGTCGCCATGCAGATCGCCTGGGCCTGGGCTTCCGACTCGATCAACTGATCGATGCCCATCGCCCATTCCTGGTCCAGCATCTTCTTCGTCATCGCATGGGCGAACCAAGGTCCGTCGGCAATCGAGCGTGCGAACGTCTGTGCTTCGGCAAGCAGCGACGCACGCTCGTGCAGGGCGTTATAGAAGCCCCAGGCATGGCCCTCCGTCGCGGTCATGACGCGGCCGGTGAAGAGCAGTTCGGCGGCGCGGCCCTGGCCGATGATGCGGGGAAGGATACCGCAGGCGCCCATGTCGGCACCCGCCAGCCCGACGCGGGTGAAGAGAAAGGCGGTCTTTGCCTCCGGCGTCGCCACGCGGAAGTCCGAGGCCATCGCCAGGATCGCGCCGGCGCCAGCGCAGATGCCGTCGACCGATGCGATGACGGGCTGCGGGCAGGCGCGGATCTGGCGCACCAGTTCACCGGTCATGCGGGTGAAATCCAGGAGGTCCGGCATCGACATGCGCGTCAGCGGCTCGATGATCTCGAAGACGTCGCCGCCGGAGGAAAAGTTGTCGTTGGCGCCGGTCAGCACCACGACACGCACGTCGCTGGCGCGGGCAAGCGACCGGAAAAGATCGCAAAGCTCCTCGTAGCTCTCGAAGGTCAGCGGGTTCTTCTTTTCCGGACGATTGAGCGTGATCGTGGCGACCCGGCCGTCGGCGTCCGTTTCGAACAGAAAGTGCTTGGCCTTATGGTCTTTGAAGGGACGCTTCTTGGCCTGCATCGGGTTCGTCATCTCTATCCTCCGAGAACTTCGCCGCCGGCGACGGCAACGGCCTGACCGGTGATCGCGGTCGCTCTTTCCGACACCAGCCAGCAGACCGTGTGGGCAACCTCGTCGGGCGTCACCAGGCGCCCTTGCGGATTGGAGCGTGCAAGGCTGGCGCGCGCTTCCTCGCGCGAGCGGCCGGTCTTTTCGCTGATCGTATCGAGCGCGCCGTCGATCAGCGGCGTGTCGGTGAAGCCGGGGCAGACGGCGTTGACGGTGACGTCGGTGCGGGCAAGCTCGAGCGCCAGCGCCCGCGTCAGGCCGACGACGCCGTGCTTGGAGGCGCAATAGGCGGAAACATAGGCATAGCCGGTCAGGCCGGCGGTGCTCGCGACATTGACGACCCGGCCGTTGCCGGCGCGGCGCACCGAGGCAAGCGCTGCCTGCGTCACCAGATAGACGCCCGTCAGATTGATGGAGAGCACCCGCTGCCAGAGCGCAAAGTCGGTCTTTTCGAACGGTGCCGAAGGCGCCTCCCCGGCGCAGTTGACGAGAACGGCGATCTCACCGGCTTCAGCGATCGCGCCCGAAATGCCGCGATTGACTGCCTCGGGATCGGTCACGTCGAAGCCGTCACGGACAAGGGCCTGTCCGCCGGAAGCAACGATTTCGTCGCGCACGGCTTCGAGCGGTGCTGCGCGGCGGCCCGCGAGACTGACGATATGGCCGTCGGCAGCGAGCGCGATTGCGATCGCCCTGCCGATACCGCTGCCGGCGCCGGTGACGAGGGCGTGTCTCTTGCTCATGGCTTGCCCGCCGTCGTTGCGGCGCGCGCCAGGTTGTTCACGTATTGCGCCCGGGCGGAGTGGTACTGTTTCGGCCAGGGCTCACCGTCATAGCCGATCTTCGCCGCCTCATGTATGACGAAGGACGGATCGGCGAGATGCGGTCGGGCGATCGCGCAGAGGTCGGCACGACCGGCGGCGATGATGGAATTGGCGTGGTCGGCCTCCGAGATCGCGCCGACGGCAATCGTCGGAACCTGGATCTCGTTGCGGATCTTGTCGGAGAACGGCGTCTGGAACAGCCGACCATAAACCGGCTTTTCTTCCTTGACCACCTGGCCGGAGGAGCAGTCGATCATGTCGGCTTCGGCCTCCTTGAACAGGCGGGCGAAAATCGCTGCGTCCTCAGGCGTGTTGCCGCCTTCGTGCCAGTCGTGGGTGGAGAGGCGCACCGACATCGGTCTGTCCTCGGGCCAGACCTTGCGAATGGCGTGGAAGACTTCGAGCGGGAAACGGGCGCGGGCAGCATGGTCGCCGCCATAATCGTCGGTGCGCAGGTTGGTAAGCGGCGACAGGAAGCTCGACAGCAGGTAACCGTGCGCGACGTGCAGTTCGAGAATGTCGAAGCCCAGATCTCGGGCGCGTTCGGTCGCCTGCACGAAATCGGCGACGACACGGTCCATATCCGCCCGCGTCATTTCGCGCGGCACGTCCGAATGCTTGAGATAAGGCAGGGATGACGCAGAAATGAGCTGCCAGCCGCCTTCCTCCAGGGGCTGGTCGATCCCTTCCCAGGCGATCTTCGTCGCGCCCTTGCGGCCGGCATGACCAAGCTGGATGCCGATTTTGGCGGGTGTCTGCTGATGCACGAAATCGACGATGCGCTTGAAGGCCTGCGCCTGCTCGTCGTTCCAGAGCCCGAGGCACCCGGGCGTGATCCGGGCATCGGCGGACACACAGGTCATTTCCGGGAACACGAGCGCGGCGCCGCCCATGGCGCGGGCGCCCAGATGCACCAGATGAAAGTCGTTTGGCACGCCGTCGGTCGCCGAATACATCGCCATCGGCGAGACCACGATGCGGTTCTTCAGCGTCAGGCCGCGCAGCTTGAACGGTGTGAACATCGGCGGAGGGACCGTGCCGTTTGCCGCCGGCGCGACGCCGGCGCGCTCAGCAAACCAGCGCTCGAAACCCTCGAGCCAGTCCTTGTCGCGCAGGCGGAGGTTCTCGTGGCTGATGCGCTGCGAGCGGGTCAGCATTGAATACATGAACTGCTCGGGCTCCAGCGTATCGGCATAACGCGTACCGACCACCTCGAACCACTCCATGGCATTGCGTGCCGCATTCTGGATGCGGGCGACATCGACCCGGCGCACCTCCTCGTAAGCCGAGAGCACAGCGGGGATGTTGGCCTTGTCGTGGCCCAGAATGTCGAACTGGCGGGTGAGCTCGATCGCGTCGTCGATCGCCAGCTTGGTGCCTGAGCCGATGGCGAAATGGGCGGTGTGGGCGCTGTCGCCCATCAGCACGACATGGCTGCGCCCGTTGAAATGGCTCCATTTCTCGCAAATCAGCCGGCCGAAGTTCAGCCAGGCGGAACCGCGCAGGTGGCGCGCATTGGTCATCAGCTTGTGACCATCGAGCGTCCCGGCGAAGAGCTTCTCACAAAATGCGATCGACTGGTCCTGGTCCATCTGGTCGAGGCCATGGGCGCGGAATACGTCGTCGGTGGTCTCCACGATGAAGGTCGAGGTGTTCTCGTCGAAGCGATAGATATGCGCCTGGAACCAGCCATGTTCGGTGCGCTGGAAATCGAAGGTGAAGGCGTCGAACTTCTTGTCCGTGCCGAGCCAGACATAGCGGTTCGGCCGGACGACCATGTCAGGCCGGAAGACGTCGGCGTACCTGTTGCGGATGCGCGAATTGACGCCGTCGGAGGCAATGATCAGGTCTGCATCGGCAAACTGCTCGTCGCTCTCCACGTCCTGCTCGAACACGAGTTCGACGCCGAGTTCGAGGCAGCGCTCCTGGAGGATGTTGAGCATCTTCTTGCGGCCGATGCCGACGAAACCGTGGCCAGTCGTGCGGATCTTGCGGCCCTTGAACACCAGCTCGATGTCGTCCCAATGGTTGAACGAGACCTCGATCGCCTCGGCGGTTTCCGGGTCCCACTGCCGCATCGACTGCATGGTCGCGTCGGAGAAGACGACGCCCCAGCCAAAGGTGTCGAAGGCGCGGTTCCGCTCGACGACGGTGACGTGGTGTTCCGGGTGCTGGCGCTTCATCAGCAGCGCAAAATAGAGGCCTGCCGGCCCGCCACCGATACAGACGATCCGCATATGGTTCTCCTCCCGAGCTCCGGCTGCGCGTGTCGCCGCCCTGATGCCGTTGGCCGCCATCCTGGACTGCTGAACGCAGGGTGGACTCGATTCCGAGAAATTTCAAGCTTAAAATTGTTTTGGCGAGGGCGTTGCCCGAAAGCGCCCACGAAGGGACGTGCCCGACATCGCGGGCGTGGGCATCCTCATCGGAAAGCCGGAAAGTGCTGCCTGAGGCCTCAGGCGTTGCGCGCCAGGGAAGCGATGACGGAACGCTTGAGCTTGGCCAGTTCGTCCATCAGCACGCCGCCCTCCTTCGCCGAAAGGCCGGCGAACAGGTCGGAGATCCAATCGGCATGTCTTGCCGCCATCTTCTCGAATTCGGCGCGGCCGAACGGGGTGAGCGCAATAATCTGCACGCGCCGGTCAGTCGGAAGCGTCGTACGGTTGAGATGGCCGCTCTCGGTCAGGCGTTCCACCAGCACAGTGATGTTGCCGGGGGAGACCATCATGCGCTTGGAGACTTCGCCAAGCACCATGCCGTCAGGCGCACGCTCGAGCTGGGCCATCAGGTCGAAACGCGGCAAGGTCGAATCGAATTCTTCCCGCAACCGCCGACGGATTTCGCTTTCGACAAGTGTCGAACAGGTCAAGAGACGCAGCCATAGCCTGAGCTCTGCACGGTGATCGCCCGGAGCCTCGAGCGCCTTGGTCTCGCCATCGACCCATTCCGGCGAGGTGTCGAACTTGTCTTCACCCATAATTGCAAACGTCCGCCTCTAGTCCTGTGCCGCAAATCAGCAGGCTCTTTCCTGCTTTTGCTTTTAAAGGCCTTTGCGGCTCTTGGACAGGCTGGCATGGGTCGTCATTTGGACGCAAGCCCGGGCGTCGTCTGGCGTGTGGAAGGGAAGGCGCGCCCGCCGTCCTCGGATTGAACATAGACGTTGACAGTAAACCCGATGTGGTCGGCCATCAGCGCCTTCGCGCGGTCGATGTCGCGATCGAGTGCCGCCTCCATCAGTTCGGTATGATGCTCGATTGCCATGGCGTCTTCCAAAGCGGCGACGGCTTCCTCATACCCCTCACTCATGCCTGCGGCGGCCCGCATCGTCGGGGCCAGGCTCAGAAAACGATGGTGGCGGCGGAGCTGGTCGGAGATCGTTGCCTGGAACCGCAAGAGCCAATTGGATCGAGCGGCGCTGATCAGCGCCGCATGAAAAGCTGCGTGCTTTTCATCCCATTCGTCGACTTCGTTTTCGGAGAAGTGCTCGACGGAGACCTTGCAGCGCGACAGCCGATAGTGCGCCGTAACGACGGCAGATTCCCACGCGCTGTCGCCGTTTTCGATCGATTCGATCAGAAGCGGCATTTCCACGGCAAGGCGCGCACGGGTGAGGTCGTCCAGTTCCTCGCGTGAAACAGGGGCGACGGCAAAGCCGCGGTTGCTGATTGCCGTGACGAGACCCTCTGCTTCCAGCCGCGACAACGCTTCGCGCAGCGGCGTCCAGCCAATGCCATAGCTTTCGCGCAGCGCGCTCAGCTTCATCGGCGCAGCGGGCTTCAGGCGCGTTGCGAGGATATCGCGCCGCAACAGCCTGTAGGCCGATTCTGTTTTGGTCGACTGCTCGTTGTCCTGCATCAAGTTCCCTTAACGCCCGCATCGGATCGACACAAATATATATAGTTACTCGCGGGAGATGAAAATATATATATTTGTTTGACAAGAACTGCGACCCTCGCCATCATTCCCGCAGGCCGCCGAGGAGGGCGGTAACGCTCGTGAAATTCTGGGAGGGATGTATGAGCAAGAGCACTTGGCTTTCGGGATTGGTCGTTGCCGGCGCAATGGCATGGGGACTGGGAACTGCTGCCGCCGATCCGATCCGCATCGGCATCGCCAATTTCGGTGAACATCCGCAGTTGAGCGCGTCGATCGCCGGATTCAAGAAGGCGCTGGCCGAAAACGGCTTCGTCGAAGGCAAGGATGTGGTCTTCACCGAGAGCCACACCAACTTCGACGCCTCGCTGGTGCCGCAGATGATCGCCAAGCTTCAGGCCGAGCAGCCGAAGCTGGTCTATACGATCACCACGCCCGTTTCGCAGATCGCTAAGAAGGCGCTTGCCGGTTCCGGCATCCCGGTCGTCTTCTCCGCCGTTACCGATCCGGTGGCCGCCAAGCTCGTTCCGTCCTGGGAGGCCGGTGACGACGGCATGACCGGTGCGACCGACCTTCAGGACGTGGCCGCCGTCATGGCCTTCACGCACAAGCTGCTGCCGAACGCGAAGCGCTTTGGCGTGCCCTATAATCCGGGTGAGGCGAACGACCAGGCCCTGCTCGACAAGATCAAGGAAGCAGCGCCTGACGCAGGCTTCGAGGTCGTGGAGGTCGGTGTCGACAATGTCAACGACATCCAGCAGCGCATCGCCTCCTTCGCCGGCAAGGCCGACGTGATCTATACGCCCGCATCGAACCTGCTGCAGCCGGCGATCGGTGCTGTGTCGGCAGCCGCGCGCCAGGCACAGATCCCGATCGTCAACTCCGACGACGGTGCAGTGCGTGACGGCGTCGTACCGGCAAGCTTTGCGGTCAACTATGAGCAGGTCGGCGTCAATGCCGGCAAGATCGCTGCTCAGATCCTCAAGGGCGCGGACCCGAAGACGATCGCGCCGTCGCGCCCGGCTTATGAGGATCACGCGCCGCTGATCTCGAAGAAGGCTGCCGCTGCCTTCGGCATCGAAGTGCCGGCAGCGCTTGCGACCGAATGCAACTGCGTGGTCGATTGATCTCCGTCTTGTCTCTTCAGTGACGGCGCCCCGAGCGCCGTCATTTCATAAGTTAAGGGGGAGCCAATGCTGGAAATCAGATCGGCCCGCAAAGTCTTCTACAAGGGGCAGGCGGACGAAAAGGTCGCGCTCGACGGCCTCAATCTCAGCCTCGCCACGGGCGAATTCGGTGTCGTCATCGGCTCCAACGGCGCCGGCAAGAGCAGCATGCTCAACGCCATCTCCGGTGCGCTCGTCCTCGATAGCGGCCAGATCGTCATCAACGGTGACGACGTGACCGCAACGCCCGTCCACAAGCGCGCCATGCGGCTTGCTCGCGTGTTCCAGGACCCGATGCGCGGCACCGCGGCCAGCATGACGGTGGCCGAAAACATGCTGCTTGCCGAATTGCGCAGCAACAAGCGGACCTTGCGTCGCGGGCTGAACTCCAGGCGGCTTGCCACTTACAGGGAGCGCTTGTCGCTGCTCGGGCTCGGTCTCGAAAACCGCCTCGACACGCGGGTGGAGCTGCTTTCCGGCGGACAACGGCAATCGTTGTCCCTGATCATGGCGGTCGGCGGCGAGCCGGAGCTGCTGCTGCTGGACGAGCATACCGCAGCGCTTGATCCGCGCACGGCCGATATCGTCATGCAGGCGACGATCCGCGCGGTCGAAGCGCTGAAGCTGACGACGCTGATGGTGACGCACAACATGCAGCACGCCGTGGATTTCGGCCACAAGGTCATCATGCTCGATGCCGGGCGCGTCCGTCTCGAAATCGACGGCAAGGAGAAGGCGCAGACGACCGTGCCGGATCTGATCGGCCACTTCTCCGTCAAAACCGACCGCATGTTCCTGGCGAGCTGACGATCATGGATATTCTTCAAAATACCTTCGCGAGCTTCGTCTCGCTCGTTCCCGTCACGCTCGCGCAGAGCCTGATTCTCGCCTTCGTCGTGCTGGGGATCATGATCCCGTTCCGCATGTTGAGCTTCCCGGATCTGACCAGTGAGGGCGCGTTTCCGCTCGGCGGCTGCGTCTGCGGCGTGCTGATGGCGGCCGGCATGTCGCCGCTCGCAGCGATCGCCATCGCTCTTGTTGCCGGATTCCTTGCCGGCTGCTGCACGGCCTTCATTCATCTGAGGTTCCGCATCCACACGCTGCTGGCCGGCATCCTGATGATGACGATGCTCTATTCGATCAACCTCAGGATCATGGGTCGCTCGAACCTCTCGGTCTTCGGTGCGCCGACGGTGTTCGACTGGGCGCCGGGGCTGCAGCCGGGCTTCCCGGCAAGCAAGATCGTCGTTGCCGGGCTGATCGCGCTCATCGTCTTCTTCCTGCTCTACCACTTCTTCCGCACGGAGAAGGGTACGGCCGTTCGCGCCGTCGGCGCCAATCCCGACATGGCTGAAGCGCAAGGGATCAATGTGTGGCTGGCGACCATCGGCGGCGTCGGGCTTGCCGGGGCGTTCTCGGCGGCAGGCGGCGCGCTGATGGTGCAGTCACAGGGTTTTGCCGACGTCAATATGGGGCTCGGCATCCTGATCAATGGCCTTGCGGCGCTGATGATAGGCGAAGCGATCGTCGGCAAGCAGAGCGTGGCGCGCCAGCTCGCCGCCCCCTTCGTCGGCGCAATCGTCTACTACCAGCTCGTTTCCTTCTGCCTGGCCGCCGGCATGCCGCCGCCGGACCTGAAACTGGCGACCGGCCTCTTCGTTCTCGCCATGCTGGCTCTTCCAAGCCTCAAGCGAAGCCGCGGGCCGGCGCCCGCCCGCGAAACCGTTCGCGAATAGACAAGGACCCCTTTCATGAATGCAGTTCCTGATCTCGCAGCGATAAAGGCCATGGATGCGGCCGACGTGCTCGGCCTAATGCGCGAGCGATTCATCCTGCCGCCAGGCCTCATCTATCTCGACGGCAACTCGCTTGGCGTCGCCTCGAACGCTGCCTTCGACGAGCTTCGCAAGGCTGCGACCGAGGAATGGGGCCAGGACCTCATCCGCAGCTGGAATACCGCCGGCTGGTTCGAGATGCCGCTGACCCTCGGCGACCGGGTCGGGCGGCTGATCGGGGCGGCCGCCGGCCAGACCGTCGTCTGCGACACCACGTCGATCAATATCTACAAAGCCCTGCATGCGGCCATGGCCTTGCGGCCCGATCGGTCGGTGATCGTCAGCGAAGGCGGCAGTTTCCCGACCGATCTCTATATGGCCGAAGGCGTGGTCTCGACGCGCCCCGGTGCCTCGCTGCGCCTTGAAGGGGTCGATGCGCCCGAGATCGAGGATCTGATCGATGGCAGCGTCGCCGTCGTTCTCGTCAACCACGTCAACTACAAGTCCGGCGAACTGCGCGACATGGCGGCGTTGACGCGCAAGGCGCACGAACATGGTGCGCTTGTTATCTGGGACCTCTGCCACACGGCCGGCGCGCTACCTGTCGATCTCGATGGCGCCAATGTCGATTTCGCCGTTGGCTGCACCTACAAGTACCTGAACGGTGGCCCCGGAGCTCCCGCCTTCATCTACGCCGCCACCCGCCATCACGGCGATATCCGCCAGCCGCTCACCGGCTGGTGGGGCCACGCCCGTCCCTTCGCCTTCGAAAAGCAGTACGCCGCCGGCGAGGGCATCCGCCGTTTCCTCTGCGGCACGCAGCCGATCCTGTCGCTGCGGGCGCTAAAGGGCGCGCTCGACGTCTGGGACGAGGTCGACATGAAAGCGCTGCGCGAAAAGAGCATCCAGCTCACGGATCTCTTCATCGCGCTCGTTGAGGCGAAATGCGGTGCCCACGGTCTGGCGCTCGAAAGCCCGCGCGACGGAACCAAGCGCGGAAGCCAGGTGTCGTTCAACCACCCGCACGCTTACGAAATCATGCAGGCGCTGATTGCCCGTGGCGTTATCGGTGATTTCCGCGCGCCGACAACGATGCGCTTCGGCTTCACGCCGCTCTATGTGGGCTATGACGACGTCTGGCAGGCGGTCGAAATCCTGGAAGACATCCTCAGCACCGGCGCATGGCAGGATGCGCGCTTCGCGGTCCGTGCGGCCGTGACCTGATTGATGGCACCAAGAGCAGCGGGCGGTATTTCGCCCGCTGCCTCTTGTTCAGACACATACCGAGGTTGCCGCCCCGCAGCGGATTCGTTCAGAGCCACTGTGCCTGGAGGCGAGAGGACGGCTAACGGGGGATTTAAGCAATGATCGCGCCACACCGCCCGACCCCGGACGAAATCGCCGATGCTCGTCAACGCATCGCGCCGCATTTCGCGCGCACGCCGCTGGTCAGGCTCGATCTTGGGTTTCCGGACCGTCAGATCTTCCTAAAACTGGAGACGCTATCGCCAATTGGCGCGTTCAAGCTCCGTCCCGCCTTGAACGCCGTGTTGTCGCGCGATCCGGCCGAATTCGAAAGCGGCGTCGCAGTCACCAGTTCCGGCAATATGGCCTATGGCATGGCCCGGGCGGCACGCCTCATCGGTGCGCCGATGGTTGCCTACATGTATCGCGGCGCACCCCAGACCAAGATCGACGGTGTGCGTGCGCTCGGCGGAGAAGTACGGTTCGTCAGTGCCGAGACCTGGTGGGACTACATCACCGGCGTCGATCTTCCGGATGCGCCGGAACTGCTGATCAATCCGGTGACCGATCAGGCGGTGCTGGCCGGCAACGGCTCCATCGGTATGGAGATCATCGAGGATCTGCCCGATGTCGACGTCGTGCTCACCCCCTTTGGCGGCGGCAGCATGACCACCGGGGTGGCCAGCGCTATCAAGGCCGCTTCCGCCCGCTGCCGTGTCTTTGCGGTTGAAGATGACAGCGCCGCCCCTGTTTCGGCGGCCTTGGCCGCTGGCCAAATCGTGACGATCGAAACCCGCCCCTCCTTTATCAAGAGCATCGGCGCGCCATCGCTGGTGCCTCAGATCTGGCCGGTGGTTGGAGACCTGATCGATGGGGCGATTGCGGTCAGCCCGGGGCAGGTGACCGAAGCGATGCGGCTTCTCTTCAAGAAGGCGAAGATCGTTGCCGAGGGCGCGGGTGCTGCCTCGCTTGCCGCCGCAATCGCGCGACCGGATCTCAAGGGTAACATCGTCTGCGTCGTCTCGGGCGGCAACATCGACGCGGCTGCCTATTCCGTGGTTCTCGGCGGCGGCATTCCGGCAGCCTGACCGGCGCGCTCAGACGCCGAGATAGCGATCCTGGAGTTCTGGCGTCAGCGCAAGCGGCGCTCCCTCGAACACGGTCGCGCCCTTTTCCAACACGAAGCAGCGGTCGGCCACGGGCAACAGTTCCGAAAGCGTCTTGTCGACGACGAGGATCGACTGCCCTGCCGCCTTCAGAGTGCGGATCGCCGACCAGATATCCTGGCGAATGACCGGCGCCAGCCCTTCCGTTGCCTCGTCGAGAATGAGCAGGCTGGGATTGGTCATCAACGCCCGGCCGATCGCAAGCATCTGCTGCTCGCCGCCCGATAGCGTGTTGGCATATTGATCGCGCCGCTCGCCGAGGCGAGGAAAGAGCGCGGTCACTTTCTCGAACGTCCATGCGCTGCCGCGGGCCGTGGCGACGAGATTTTCCATGACCGTGAGATTGGGAAAACAGCGCCGCCCCTCGGGCACGAGGCCAAGGCCGAGCCGAGCGATCCGGTGTGGTCGCAAACCGGAAATCGCCTTGCCGGAGAAACTGATAGCGCCCGAGCGCGGACGCACGAGGCCGAGGATCGAGTTGATCGTCGTCGTCTTGCCCATGCCGTTGCGGCCCATGAGCGCGACCACCTCGCCCTCGCGCACGTCGAGGTCGACTCCGAAGAGTGCCTGCGAGGCGCCGTAGAAGGTTTCAAGGCCCTTGATCTCGAGGAGGCTCATGCGGCTTCTCCCAGATAGGCGCGGCGAACGTCCGGATCGCTGCGGATTTCATCGACCGTGCCTGACGCGATGATGCGGCCGTAGACGAGCACAGATATCCGGTCCGCCAAAGCAAAGACCGCATCCATGTCGTGCTCGACCAGGAGCATTGGCGCTTCGTGGCGCAGGCCGTCGAGGAACGATGTCAGCCGCTTCGACCCCTCCGGTCCCATGCCCGCCATTGGCTCGTCGAAGAGGAAGGCCTTTGGTGAGAGCGCCAGCGCGATGGCGATTTCGAGTTGCCGGCGCTCGCCATGCGAGAGTTCGGCCGCCGGCACATGGGCGCGCGCGGCGAGGTCAACGCGCTCCAGCATCGCCATCGCCGGCTCGGTCAGCTCGTTGTCGCTGGTCACCTGGCGGAAGAAACGGAAGCTGTTGCCCTGGCGTGCCTGCACTGCCAGCATGACGTTGCGGAGGGCCGAAAACTCCTGCGCGAGCGACGAGATCTGGAAGCTACGGGCAAGGCCGAGCCTTGCGCGGGCGGCCATGTCGAGGCCGCCGATATCCTGGCCGAGAAAACGGATCGTGCCACTGTCGGCCTTGAGCGAACCGGCGATCTGGTGGATCAACGTGCTCTTTCCGGCGCCGTTCGGGCCGATCAGAGCATGGATCTGTCCGGGTCGAAGATCGAGACTGACCCCGTCGGTCGCCTTGAGGGCGCCGAAGGATTTGCGGAGATCGCGGATTTCGAGAACGGGCTCAGACATGGCGCGGCTTTCCGGAGAGGAGCCCCAGCAGACCGCCGCGGGCAAACAGCACGATGCCGAGCAGGATGAGGCCGAGCAAGAATTGCCAGCGCTCGGTGATGCCGCCGAGCACGTATTCGAAGAAGACGAAGATCATCGCGCCGGCGACCGGACCGAAGAGCCGCCCCTTGCCGCCGAGGATGATCAGCACGATCAGTTCGCCCGACATGTGCCAGGAGAGCATCGACGGGCCGACGAAGCGGTTGAGGTCGGCATAGAGCGCGCCGGCAAACCCGGTGATCATCGCCGAGAGGGCGAAGGCGACGAGCCGGATGTTGAAGGGCGCGATGCCGACGGCGGCAACGCGGGTCCCGTTCTGTCTCGCCGCCTGAAGCGCGCTGCCGAAGCGTGAACCCTCGACCACGCGAAAGAGAAGCAGCGCCGCCATCAGTGCCGCGTAGCAGATCAGGAAGTAGGGCAGGGGCTTGGCGGTGTTGACGCCGGGAAAGGCGTTGCGCATCGACATCGACAGGCCGTCCTCGCCGCCATAGGCCGGCCAGGAGATCGCGAAGTAGTAGATCATCTGCGCGAAGGCGAGCGTGATCATGATGAAGTAGACGCCTGAGGTGCGCAGGCTGATCGCACCGATCGGCATTGCGACGAGACCCGCGACCGCGATGGCGGTGATCCAGATGAGCGGCATCGAGGTCGTTGCCTCGATGTTGGCAAACAGCGGCTCCGCATTGAAAGCGTGCGTTGCCATAATGCCCGCGACATAGCCGCCGAGGCCGAAGAAGGCCGCATGCCCGAAGGAGAGCAGTCCACCAAGCCCGAGCGCCAGGTTGAGGCCGACGGCGGCAAGCGCAAGGACGGCGATACGCGTCGCGAGCGTCACATAGAACGGTTCGCCCAAACTTGCGGCAAGGATCGGCGCGCCAAGAAGCAGAAGGGCAAGCAGCAGGTTGATTGTCGTTTCGCGGGTCATCGATGGCCTCACGACTGTGCCGAGAACAGGCCGCTCGGCCTGAAGGCGAGGATGAGCGCCATGACGACGTAGATCAGCATCGAAGCAAGTGCTGCGCCGATCGTGGTCGCCTGCGATGCGGGCATGGTGAGGGCAAGCAGGGAGGGAAGCAGGAAGCGACCCATCGTGTCGACGACACCGACGATAACAGCGCCGACGAGCGCGCCCTTGATCGAGCCGATACCGCCGATGACGATGACGACGAAGGCGAGGATGAGGACCGGTTCGCCCATGCCGACCTGCACCGATTGCAGCGCGCCGACGAGCGCACCGGCTAGGCCCGCAAGGGCCGCACCGAGCGCAAAGACCACCGTATAGAGCGTGCCGATATCGACGCCGAGTGCGCCGATCATCTCGCGGTCAGACTCGCCGGCGCGGATGCGCATGCCGAGACGGGTACGGGAGATCAAGAGATAGAGGCCGACGGCCACGGCGATGCCGACGCCGATGATCGCCAGGCGGTAGAGCTGGTACTGGCCGCCGCCCGGCAGGGGTACGGCACCCTGGAGCAAGGGGGGAATGTCGAGATAGAGCGGGAAGGAGCCGAAGAGCCAGCGGGCGCCTTCCGACAGGATCAGGATCAGGGCGAAGGTCGCAAGGACCTGATCGAGATGATCGCGGTCGTAGAGCCTGCGGATGACGGCGACCTCGATGATCGCGCCGACACCAGCTGCAGCTGCAAGGCTGGCTATGAGGCCGATCCAGAAGGAGCCGGTGGCGGCTGCGACCGTGGCGCAGGCAAACGCGCCGATCATATACAGTGAGCCGTGCGCCAGGTTGATGAGGCCCATGACCCCGAAAATCAGGGTCAGGCCGGCGGCCATCAGAAACAGCATCACACCGAGCTGGAGCCCGTTGAGCAGTTGTTCGATCAGAAGTGCGGTGAACAAGAGACCGGTCCAAGCTTGATGTCAGGAGGACATGGATCATCGACCGGATGGCGGCATCAAGGCCGCGCACCCGGGCAACGACAGGTGCAGGGCACTACATGCTGCACTTCTCGGCGTAGGCGTCCTTGTGGTCTTCGAAGGCGGTGGCGATAATCTTGTTGGTGAGCACGCCGTCGGCTTCCTTCACCACCTCGCGAACGTAGATGTTCTGGATCGGGTGGTTATTGTTGTTGAAGACGAACTTGCCACGCACCGACTGGAAATCAGCCGCCTTGAGTGCTGCGCGGAAGGCGTCCTTGTCCTTGACGCTGGCCTTGGAAAGGGCGGCGAGGATCAGGTTTGCCGTATCCCAGCTCTGCGCCGCGTAGATCGAGGGCAGGCGCTTGTACTCGGCTTTGAAGGCTTCGACGAACTTCTTGTTGGCCTCGTTGTCGAGGTCCTTCGACCAGGTCGCGGAATTCTTGACGCCAAGCGCCGCGTCGCCGATCGCCGGCAGGACGTCCTGGCTAAAGGAGAAGCCCGGGCCCATGACCGGGATGTTCACGCCCGACTGGGCATATTGCTTCATGAAGGCGATGCCCATGCCGCCGGGCAGGAAGAAGTAGACGGTGTCGGCACCCGAGGCGCGGATCTGGGCGATTTCGGCAGCGTAGTCCGTCTGCCCGACCTGCGTGTAGATCTCGCCGGCAAGCGCGCCCTTGTAATAGCGCTTGAAGCCGGTCAGCGCGTCCTTGCCGGCCGGATAGTTGGGCGCCAGGATGAAGGCGTTCTTATAATCCTTGTTGGCGTATTGGCCCATCGCCTCATGGAAATTGTCGTTCTGGTAGGCGACGTTGAAATAGTTCGCATTGCAGTTCGCACCGGCAAGTGCCGAGGGACCGGCGTTCGGCGACAGATAGATCACGTCCTGCGCCACCGTGTTCGGCACGACGGCCATCGCAAGGTTCGACCAGATGATGCCCGTCATCAGGTCGACCTTGTCGCCCTGGATCATCTTCTCGGCGATCTGCACCGCAAGTTCCGGCTTCTGGGCATCGTCCTCGATCACCAGTTCCACGTCCTTGTTGCCCGACTGCTTGATCGCCAGCGTGAAGGCGTCGCGCATATCGATGCCGAGGCCGGCGCCGCCGCCCGAAAGCGTGGTGATGACGCCGATCTTCACCGGCTCGGCATGGGCAAGGCTCGACGTCGCAAGCGAAAGGCCAAGAAGGCTCGCGGCCAGAATGCGGTTCATGCTGTTCTCCTCTTTGTTGGTTCCCTTTTGGGTTGTGTTCTATCAGAGACCCGTGCGCACGTGCCAGAGCTCGGGGAAAAGTTCCACTTCGAGCATCTTTTTCAGATAGGACGCGCCGGATGTGCCCCCGGTTCCGCGTTTCATGCCGATGATGCGCTCGACGGTCGTGACATGGTTGAAGCGCCAGCGGCGGAAGTAATCCTCGAAATCGACCAGCTTCTCGGCGAGTTCGTAAAGCATCCAGTAGCGCTCGGGGTCACGGTAGACGGTCTGCCAGGCGGCAAAGACCTTGTCGCTTTCGACGCGTGTTTCGCGCCAGTCGGTCCGCTCGGCCTCCTCGCCGACATCGAAGCCGTTGCGCGAAAGAAGCCGGATCGCTTCGTCGTAGAGCGACGGCGCCGCGAGGATTGCTTCCAGCTTTTCCATGATGTCGGCGCGATGCGCATGCGGCCCGAGCATCGCGACGTTACGGTTGCCGGCCAGGAACTCGATCGCCCGGTATTGCCACGACTGGAAGCCGGAGGATTGGCCGAGCGATTCGCGGAACGTGGTGTATTCGCTGGGGGTCATCGTGCGCAGCACGTCCCAGGCGCTGTTCAGCTGCTCGAAGATGCGGGCCACGCGGGTCAGCATCTTGAAGGCGGGCTCCAGCCGGTCGTCGCGGATCGAACGCACCGCGGCGTTGATCTCGTGCAGCGCGAGCTTCATCCAGAGCTCCGACGTCTGATGCTGGATGATAAACAGCATCTCGTCATGGGCTTTGGAAAGCGGCTCCTGCGCGTCCAACACCTTTTCCAGCATCAGGTAGTCGCTGTAGGACATGCGTCCCTTGAACGACATTTGGGCGCCTTCTTTCGAAGGGTCGTATGATTTGCTCATGTTTTCAGGTCTCCGACCGCAATCGGAACCGCTGGATCTTGCCCGTGGCTGTCTTCGGCAGGCTGTCCAGGAACTTTACCGATCGCGGATACTTGTAAGGTGCGATCGTCGCCTTCACATGATCCTGCAGCCGCTTGATCGTTGCGTCGTCCGCCGACACGCCGGATACCAGAACGACATAGGCTTCGACAATCTGGCCGCGTTCCGCATCGGGCGCGCCGACGACGGCGCATTCGGCGACTTCCGGATGGGAGATAAGGGCCGCTTCGACCTCGGGGCCGGCGATGTTGTACCCGGCGGTAATGATCATGTCGTCCGAGCGGGCGGCGAAATGGAAGAAGCCGTCCTTGTCCTCATAGAAGGCGTCGCCGGTCAGGTTCCAGCCGTCGCGGACGTAGTCGCGCTGGCGGGCGTCCGACATATAGCGGCAGCCGGTCGGGCCGCGCACCGCAAGCTTGCCGATCGTGCCGCGCGGCACTTCCTGCATGTCGTTATCGACGATCCGGGCTTCGTAACCACGGACCGGCTTGCCGGTCGAGGCGGCCTTGCGGTCCTCGAAGCGGTTGGAAATGAAGATATGCAGCATCTCGGTCGCGCCGATGCCGTCGAGGATCGGCTTGCCGGTCTTGGCCGTCCACTCCTCGAAGACCGGACCGGGCAGGGTCTCGCCCGCCGAGATCGCGACGCGCAGTGATGAAAGATCGGCGCCGTTATCCATCGCCTTCATCATTGCCCGATAGGCGGTGGGGGCGGTAAACGAGATCGTCGCTTTGTACTTCTCGATGATCTCCACCATGTTGGCCGGCGTCGCATGCTCGAGCAGCGTTGCCGCCGCGCCGAAGCGCAAGGGGAAGATCGCAAGCCCGCCGAGGCCGAAGGTGAAGGCGAGCGGCGGCGAGCCGACGAAGATGTCGTCGGGCGTGACGCCGAGCACTTCACGGGCATAGCCGTCGGCGATCGCAAGGAGATCGCGGTGAAAGTGCATCGTCGCCTTCGGGATGCCCGTCGTGCCCGAGGTGAAGCCGAGCAGTGCCACGTCGTCGCGACCGGTATGAACTGCCTCGAACACCACTGATTTGTCGAGTGCTATCCGGTCGAGCTCGGCGTCATGGTTGGCCGTCCCGTCAAAGCTCACCACCTGCTTCAGGTAACGGCTGTCCTTGGCGCAGGCGATCATCTCATCCATCAGACGGGTGTCGCAGAGCGCCAGGCTGATTTCGGCCTTGTCGACGATCTTGGCGAGCTCCCCGGATCTCAGCATCGGCATGGTATTGATAACGACCGCGCCAGCTTTGGTAGCAGCAAGCCAGCAGGCGACCATGGCCGGATTGTTGGCCGAGCGGATCAGCACCCGATGCCCCGGTTTGACGCCATAGTTCTCGACCAGCGCATGGGCGAGCCGGTTGGTCCAGTCAGAGAGTTCCTTGTAGGTCCGGCGGCGTCCATTGCCGATCAACGCGGTGTGGTCGCCGAAACCCTTGGCCACCATAGCGTCCGTCAGCTCGACGGCTGCGTTGAGGTGGTCGGGATAGTCGAAGCCTTCGAGAAGGAACTCCGGCCATTCTTCCGGAGGCGGCAGATGATCGCGGGCGAACGTATCGACGTGCGAAGTCGGTCCAAGCATGTGGCGGCTGTTCCCTTGTTCAGTTCCTGCCTGTTGCCCAGGCATTTTTCAAAGCCGGATAGAAGTCTTGCTGTGATGACGAACCCTGGCGTTCACACAGATCGCGGCCATCGCCGCATCGCTGCCGATGGGGCGCGCCGTCGAGCTGACGGTCCCAGAGATCATGATTGGCACAGCGAGACCTCCACTTCTCAGCTGAACATGGGGCAGCATCGCACCAGTCCAAAATTATTTCAAGCCTAAAGTTTTTTCGGAAGATGGCATTGCGTTTCTTACAGGAGCAGGTGATTTCTATGCTCGGGGAGACATCAGAGAGAGGATTGCATCGATGCTGGAACACCGTGTTTCCGACTGGAACGACGCCTATGCCAACGGCGTGAACATTGCGCGCGGCGATCGGTGGCCGGAGGCATGGGTCGGGCCGTCGGAGGCATTCCGCAACGCGCTTTCGGCATCGGGGCTGGCGAAACTTGATGTCGCCTACGGAGAGCGGCCCAGAAACCGCATGGACCTGTTCTTCCCCGATGGCACGCCCAAGGGTCTCGTCGTCTTCGTGCATGGCGGCTTTTGGTTGCAGCTCGACAAGAGCTTCTGGTCGCATCTCGCCGCCGGCGCCGTCGCCCACGGCTATGCCGTTGCCATGCCGTCCTACACGCTCTGCCCGCAGATCCGTATCGGGGGCATCGTCGAAGAAGTCGCCGCCGCCATCGGCGAGGCATCGAAACTGGTGGAAGGGTCACTGATGCTGACCGGTCATTCGGCCGGCGGCCATCTGGTCAGTCGCATGATCACGGCGACAACGCCGCTTGCGCCCGACGTGCAGGCGCGAATCCGCAACGTCGTTTCGATCTCGGGCGTTCATGACCTGCGCCCGATCATGTCGACCACGATGAACGAGAAGCTTGCGATTGACGAGGCGGAGGCGATGGCACAGAGCCCGGCGCTGCTTCGGCCGATGCCAAATGCCCGCGTCACGTGCTGGGTCGGTGGCGGCGAGCGCGCGGAATTCCTGCGCCAGAATGCCCTGCTTGCCAATATCTGGACCGGGCTTGGGGCAACCACCGCGGCCGTTGTCGAACCGGACAAGCATCACTTCAACGTCATCGACGGCCTTGCCGACGCCGGACATCCGCTCACGCGAACGCTGACCGCTTCATGAGGAGCCACCGCGACCGCATCGCCGCCGCCGGATCGAAGCTGGCGACAACGAGCCGCTGGATGCTTTGAGCGCATC
This sequence comes from Ensifer adhaerens, assembly GCF_002007205.1. GTDB lineage: Bacteria > Pseudomonadota > Alphaproteobacteria > Rhizobiales > Rhizobiaceae > Ensifer > Ensifer adhaerens_D. The sequence continues at coordinate 170,942 of NZ_LAZS01000012.1, read as the reverse complement.
GAGCTACGACGGCGCGTCGGAGCAAGTCAAAGCCATGCGCAGCGGGGAGTGGCGTTCGTGGCCGCGGGTCCAAGCCCGTTACTTTTTACCTCGAGTCCCTCGGCGTGCACCGTGACCGTAGTTCCGGAACTTGGCGAGGGAGCGCCTCAGTTTCGTAATGTTACCTGTAACGTGCTCGATAATGAGCATGTGCTTCTGCTCTTCTAGGGCGATAGCGGTTCCGCATCTTTCACATGGGAGTTCGGCGTTGGCCTTCACCAAAGCGGCCGGTGTACCGTTTTCGTGGCCGCACTCGGGGCATGGGACATCGATTTCATCGTCAAACATGGCAGCGCTCTCGTTGAAAGCAGATAGCAACACGGCCTACGTCGACGAGCGATGATTACACGCTTACTCAAATCGGGCTACCGTTGCTCGCTCAGCGAGCCATCGCCCGCTGGCAGAGCCCGCGAGATCCTGGTCGGCGCCGGCAAGAGATGACACGACAGCGACGCGCCTGCGCCCAAAGCGCGTCGATGTCACAAGGCCGCTGCGCACCCCTCGCGCGACATCTTCAGCTATAGACCGCCGCGACCAGGCGGCGGCATGCATCGACTAGGTTCGGCTGCTGAAGCAGGGCACCACCGATCAGATACATGACGTCATTGCCGTAGGCCTCACGCATCTCGGGAACCCGTTCGAAGGTCATGCCGCCACCGGGTGCAGCGACGATCGCCTTCGGCCCGCTCATGTCGGCCGCGCAGGCCCGAGCAATCGACAAGCATTCTTCTCGCGTGAAACCGAAGCGGCCACCGAAGTTCGGATAGATCACGGCATCAGCGCCCATCAGGCGATGCAGCGTGCCGAAGAAGGACCGGTGCGAGAAGCCGCAATCGGCAGAAACCACATTTGCGCCGGAGAAGGCCGGATGCGAAACGATCGGCAAGGTGAAATCCGGGTCGGCCGCAAGCGTGCGCACCACGTCGTAGCCGGTCAATGCTGGAGCCAGCATCACGGCGCCGGCACCGGCGGCCTGCGCCTCCTTCGCCCGTTCGATGACAGCGCCTGCCGGCCCGGTGACATTCGGCACGAAGCTCGTCCTGCCGCCCGTTTTTGCATTGGCTTCGCCGACGGCCTCGATGCAGGCCTTTAGGCGTTCATTAAAAGGCGACGTCACCTGATCGACGAGACCATGGTCGTCCTTGACGAAGTGCATGCCGCCAAGCGCGAAATCGTGGGCGCGGCTCGCAAGTTCGGATGTCGAAAGCCCGACGGGCTTGATCGCCGACATCAAAAGAGGGCTTTCGCCCACGCCGGCGCGGGCGCGAAGGCCGGCGATGCCGTGGCGGGGTCCTGTGCAAAGCGCAAGGATACCCGGCGAAAGACCGATATCCTCGACCTTCAGGCCGGGCTTGATGGAGCTGTTGCCGAAGATGACGTTCAAGAGCTGCAGAAAGTCGCCGCCGACATCGTCGTCGGAATAGGAGATCGAGGCGAGAAAACCCGGCCGACCGGCCGGGTCACGCTCCAGGGCCTCCAGCTTGCCGAGGATTTCATCCTCGACGTAGCCCTTGGGAACGGCGCTGCGCGGAATTTCGACGGTCTGCTCCAGAGCGATATCCAGCGCACGCGCCTTAGCCTCGTCGGCGTCAGCGGCACGCACGTAGTAGGTGACGGTGAAACGCGGAGCCACTAGAGCGCCTCCGCCTTCTGCGCCGAATGCACGTGGTCGATGCGGACCTCCGTCAATTCGTCCTCGCCAATCTCCAGCGGCTTGCCGACCAATTCGCTGATGGCGCCAACGAGCGCGCCGGCGTCGAGGCCATACTTCTTCATGAGGTAGGGCTTGGACGCGCCATGGGCGAAGGTGTCGTTGAGGCCCAGCCGCTTCAGGCGGATGCCGAGGCCTTCTTCGGCCAGGATCTCCGCGACGAGCGAGCCGAGACCGCCGACGATGGTGTGGTTTTCCAGCGTGACGACCCCCTTCTTGCCCCGTGCGGCCTTCAAGAGGCCTTCGCGATCGAAGGGTTTCAGGGTCGAGGCGTGCAGATGGGTGATGCCGATGCCGCGTGCCTGAAGCGGTTGGGTGGCGCGCAGCGCTTCTTCGGTGCAGACGCCCGAGGACACGACAAGAATGTCGTCGCCTTCGGACAGGATCCGCAGCTTGTTGAATGCAAAAGGCGTCGAAAAGAGACGCGGAACCTCGCCGCGAAGCACGCGCACATAGACAGGCCCGTCGATGCTGTCGGCCACTTCTAGCACGGTTTCGACCTCGGTCGCATCACCGGTCTCGAGAATCGTCATGTTCGGCACGGCGCGCAGAACGGCAATGTCCTCGATCGCCTGATGGGTGATGCCGCCGGGCGTGGTGATACCCGGCAGGAAACCCATCAGCCGCACCTTGCGATTGGAATAGGCGATGGAGTTGATCAACTGGTCGTAGGGGCGGCGATAGAGGAAGACCGAGAAGGTGTGAATGAACGGTCGGTAGCCCTGCATTGCCAGCCCACCGGCGAAGGACAACATGTTCTGCTCGGCCATGCCGAGCGAGAGGAACTGCTTCGGATGCCGGTCGCGAAAGCCGTCGACCTCGCAGGACGAGGTCAGATCGGCGGAAAGGCAAAGGACTTCGGGCCGCGCGGTGGCGAAGGTTTCGAATGCCTTGGCGTAGGGACGGTTGACGATCTCGACCATGTTCAGGCCCCTTTCATTGCTTCGACGTCGACGCCGAGTTCGGCAGCCAGTGCGGCCTGCATTTCAAGCCGTTCTTCCGCGCTCTTGAAGCGAACGTAGTGAAGTCGCGGGAAACGTTTCTTGAGGAACTCCATGCCCTGGTAGGGCGAGGTGTTGGCGAGGATCACCAGCGGCTTGCCCGGTTCGGCGCTGCCGGCCGCGCTTCTCAGCGCGTCCAGATCGTGGCCATCCACCGACCGGCAGGTGACGCCAAAGGCGCTGACGCGGGCCGCGAGATCGCCGAGATCGAGCACCGACGACATGGCGCCGTCGCATTGCTGGCGGTTCACGTCGACGACGACGCGGATGTTGTCGATGCCGTGATAGCTCATCGCCGCAAGGCACTCCCAGGTCTGCCCTTCCTGGAACTCGCCGTCCGACATGTAGACCCAGACCTTGCCCGGCTCGTTTTTCTGCAGCCGGGCCCAGGCAACGCCCGATGCCATGGAAAGCCCCTGCGCCAGCGAGCCGGTCGTCACTTCCATGCCGGGGCTGTGTTCGGCCCCGATCATCTCGACCGAGCCGCCGTCCTTGTTGAAATGATCGAGCGCATGTTCGTCCATGCGGCCCATCTCGATCAGCGCCGAATAGATGACGAGCGCATAGTGAGCCGGCGAAATGAAGAAGCGGTCGAACGCCGGCCCGACCGGTCCGTGATACCCGGCGCCGGTGAAGGCGTCGGGATTGTGCGCCGAAGGAACGCCGCGGAACGGCAGCGGCACCTTCGGCAACGTCGGCTCGCCCAGCGTCAGGAGCTCGTTATAGAGCAGCGCGAGGCTCTCGGCCGCCGAGCAGGCCTGGCTCAGATAGCCGCCGTTGTTCTTCATCGTGTGGAAGAACACGCGCCGGCGGATGCCGAGCGCGATCTCTTCGGTTGAAACCCGGTTCGTGAGTGTCATCGTCTCAGCTCCGTTCTGGGAAAAGCGCCTTGAGGCCCTCCGGCGACGGCATTGCGATGCCGCGCTCGGTGATCAGGCCGGTGATGAGGCGCGCGGGCGTGACGTCGAAGGCCGGATTGGCGGCGGGGCTGCCTTCCGGCGAAATGCGCACACTGGCAATCGTGCCGTCGCTCGTGCGCCCCTGGACGAAGCTCACCTCGTCGGCCGTGCGCTCTTCGATCGGGATTTCCTTGACCCCGTCGCGGACCGTCCAGTCGATCGTCGGCGAGGGGAGGGCGACGTAGAAGGGCACACCGTTGTCGCGCGCGGCAAGCGCCTTCAGATAGGTGCCGATCTTGTTGCAGACATCGCCGTTGGCCGTCGTCCGGTCCGTGCCGACGATGACCATATCGACATCGCCGTGCTGCATCAGGTGCCCGCCGGCATTGTCGACGATCAGCGTGTGCGGCACGCCGTGGCCGTTCATTTCCCAGGCGGTGAGATAGGCGCCCTGATTGCGCGGGCGCGTCTCGTCGACATAGACATGCACCGGAATGCCTTCCTCGACAGCCATGTAGATGGGTGCAGTCGCAGTGCCATAGTCGACGGTCGCAAGCCAGCCGGCGTTGCAATGGGTAAGGATGCGCACAGGCTCGCCAGGGCCCTTCTTCGCGGCAATCTCGCGGATGACCTTCAGGCCGTTTGCGCCGATGGCGCGATTGAGTTCGACGTCTTCCGCGGCAATCTCCGCGGCACGCTGATAGGCCGCCTTGGCGCGCTCGCCTTCCGGCAAGGGGCGCAGGTGATCGCGCATGGCATTCAGCGCCCAACGCAGGTTGATGGCGGTCGGGCGTGTTTCGTTGAGTTCCTCCCAGACGGCGTCGAGATGGGCGTTCGACGGGTCCTTGGCCATGGCAATGGCAACGCCATAGGCGGCCGTGACGCCGATCAGCGGCGCGCCACGCACCCACATGTCGCGGATGGCAACGGCCACATCCGCGACCGTCTTCAGTGTCACGACGCGGAACTCATGCGGCAGCCAGCGTTGGTCGATGATGTCGACGGAGCGTCCGTCCTCGTTGAGCCAGATCGTATGGTAGTGGCGTTCTCCGACTTTCACGCTGATGTCTCCTTCTGAAGGCGCTCCGCGAGTGCGCGGATGTCCTTGAGGCTGTGGATATGATGCCGGTTGACGGCAAGGTGACGCCCGAGCTTCAGCGCCCTGGTTTCGCAGGCGGCACGGCGATCGGCGTCGGCGATGGTTTCGAAGTCGGCATTGTGGGCGAGGCCCAGGATGCGGCGATGCATCTCGACGCCGGCAAAGCCCAGCATCTCGCGCCAGATCTCGTCGATGACGATGTCGAGCGCCTGTTCGGCGCCGAAGGGATCGTTGCGCGCCTCAAAGAGGCTTGCCTGGTAGAGAATGCCGTTACGCTCCGTGCGCCAGAGATGGGCGAATTCGGTGCGGAAGGTTTCCCAGATGACTTCGACCGTATCGAGCAGATAGGTGCGCATGCCATCTCGGGCACTGGGAGCGTTTTCGTGTCCGCTCTGCGAAAAATAGCTCATCCAGAAATTGGCAAGCAGCATGCCGACGTCGAAGCTGATCGGTCCGTAGAACGCGAACTCCGGGTCGATGACGCGGGTCTCGTCGTCGGTCACCATAACAGAACCGGTATGCAGATCGCCATGGCAGAGCGTTTCGGCTTTTGCCGAGAACAGATGTTTCAGCCGCTGTGCTTCGACCTTGAGGTCGCGGTCGGCGCGAAGCTCGGCGACAACAGGGTCGAGCTGGGGCGTGGTGTGACGATTGAGCTCGGCCTCGAAATAGGGGTCGGAAAACACCAGGTTCTCGGTGATGTCGCAGAGCTCGATATTGTCGGCGAAAAGCGCAAGGTCCGCCTTCTTCTCGCGCGTGGCCATGGAGAGGTCGGAGCCGCGAAAGAGCGTGCGGGCGACGAAGAGGCCGAGATCACGGCCTATCTTCGGCAGTTGCCGTCCGTCGATCAGAGCGCGCCTCAAAATGACGTGCGGCGTCAGGAATTCCATGACGATGAGCGCCTGGGCCTCGTCGAAGAAATAGATCTCCGGCACGAGTCCCGGGTCGCGCGCTGCCTGGCGCTTCAGGGCATGATATTCGAAATAGGAGCGCTTCAGCGGCAGCGGCCAGCTTTCGCCGACAAGGCGCACATAGGGCAACGCCTGCTTGACGATTGCCCCGCCCCTGTCGCCGGTGACGATGAAGACCAGGTTCAAATTGCCGTCGCCAACTTCCTTGACGCTCCAGCGCGAAAAGTCCGCCCCGATCTTTTCTCTCAGGACGGCGTTGCCACCGAGTTTTTCCGGCAACGTCGCAGCGCTGAGCGCCTCGAACACCTGCTTGTCCATATCCTTCTCCTCCAGCGCATGGCGTGGGCCTCAGCCGCCCGCAGCCATGCCGTGTGTGGTCACAACTAAGGCGGCATTCTAGCAAATGTCAATGGCCTTGACATTTGACGGAAGCCTATCCTAACCTGCCTTCATCGGGAGGAGAGAATGAGCGAACAGGCAGTGTTTCGCATTGAGGGCGTGCGCAAATCCTTCGGGCCGGTACCGGTTCTTCGAGGGGTGGATCTCGATCTCAAGGCTGGGGCGGTTACCGTTCTGATGGGCGCCAATGGCGCCGGCAAATCCACGCTCGTGCGGATCCTGAGCGGCGTTTACACGCGCGACGCCGGCACGATCACGCTCGCCGGCATGCCCTTCGAGCCGACGACACCGGCCGAGGCGATCCGCGCCGGCGTCGTCACCGTGCATCAGAACATCAATGACGGAGTGGTCGCCGATCTCGACGTCGCCACCAATCTGACGCTCGATCGCTTGAACGGGCGCGGTGCGCGGCTGTTCTTCAACCCGCGCCGGGTGCGCCGAGAGGCCGCCGCGGTCGCCTCGCGCATGGGGCTTGCGATCGACCTTGGCGCCAACATCAACGACCTGACGCTTGCCGACCGCCAGATGGTGGCGATCGCCCGTGCCATGGCGCACGAACCTAAGGTCCTGATCCTCGACGAACCGACATCGTCGCTGTCGAGCGCGGAGGCCGACCGGCTTTTCGATCTCGTCGATCGGCTGAAGGCGCGCGGCGTCGCCATTCTCTATATCTCGCACCGCATGTCGGACATCCGCCGCCTGGCAGACAGCATCGTGGCGCTTCGCGATGGCCGCATCAGTGGCCGCTTCGAGGGGCCTGAACTGGACTACGAGGGCGCCGTCAACGCCATGCTCGGCCGCAAGGTCTCGGCAGGGGCCGTTGACCTTCGCGACGGCGGCGCTCCGGTCTTTGCAGTCCGCGGCCTGAAGCTATCGGAACAGGCGCGTCCCTTCGATTTCACGCTCCGTGACGGGGAAATCGTCGCCGTCACCGGGCTCGTCGGCGTCGGCAAGACCGCGCTTGCCGAGACGCTTTTCGGCGCGCGCACTCCGTTTGCCGGTGAGATGACGCTCGACGGCGCGCGCTACGCGCCGGCAAGCACCGGAAGGGCTATCGCCCGCGGCGTCTTCCTCGTCGCCAAGGACCGTGCCGAAAGCGGCATCGTTCCCGACTTCAACATCTACGAAAACATCAGCCTGCCGTTCCTTAGCCGGCTCTCGCGCTTCGGCATATCGAGCCGGCGGGCGGAAAAGAACAAGGCACGCCAGCAGATCGCCGCCCTCGGTGTCGTCTGCCGAAGCGAGCGCGATGAGTTGCAGACGCTTTCGGGTGGGAACCAGCAGAAGGTGATGGTCGGGCGCTGGCTTTCAGAGCCGTCGCGCCTGCTCATCCTCGACGAACCGTTCCAGGGCGTCGACATCGCCGCACGCCGCGACATCGGCGAGAAGCTGCGCGCCTCGGCCGCGGGCCGCGCCACGATCCTCTTCCTGACCGAACTCGACGAAGCCTTCGAAGTCGCCGACCGCATCCTCGTAATGTCGGAACAGACCATCGTCGGCGAGCACCGCAATGCCGACATCGATGTCGAGCGGCTCCTGTCGGAAATCGCCGGTCAATTCTATCAACAGGTCCATGCGTCATGAGCAGTGAACAGAGCAATTCCGCAGCACCGGTCGCGGTCCCTTCGAGCGCATCGGGAATTCGCGAGGCGGCGATCAAATACGGCTTCCTCGTGCTTCTCGCCGGCATGATCCTCTATTTCTCGGTCGTGACCGGCGGCTTCGCCTCACCGCAGAGCGCGGTCTTCATCCTGCAATCGGTCTCGATCACCGGCATCCTGGCGCTGGGCGTCACGGCCACGCTTGTTGTCGGCGGCTTCGATCTTTCGATCGGCTCGGTCGCGACGACGGCGATGATGGCATCGTCCTATGTGATGGTGGTGATGGGCGGCGACGCGCTGACGGCGACGCTCGTGTGCCTTGCCATCGGCGTGCTGGTCGGTTTCGTCAACGGCGTCATCATCGTCTATATGCGCGTGCCTGATCTGCTCGCGACACTCGGCATGATGTTCCTCTTGCTCGGCCTCCAGCGCATCCCGACGGAGGGTCGGTCGATTGCCACAGGCATGACGCTTCCCGACGGCTCGGTCGCCGGCGGCACTTTCAGCCCGGCCTTCCTGGCACTCGGCCGCCACCGCTTCGATTTCATCCTGCCCAACCTCGTGCCGGTGTCGGTGGTGGTGCTGATCGTGCTCGCGATCGTGATCTGGTTCTTCCTCGAATACACCCGCTTCGGCCGCATGATGTATGCCGTCGGCTCCAACGAGCGGGCAGCCGGCCTCGCCGGTGCGCCGGTCAATGCCTACAAGATTTCGGCCTACATCATCTCCGGCGTCTTCGCCTCGATCGGCGGCATCCTGCTTGCCGCCCGTCTTGGCCGCGGCGACATCGCGTCGGGCAACAACCTGCTGCTCGATGCCGTTGCCGCCGCGCTCATCGGTTTTGCCGTGCTCGGCGCCGCCAAGCCGAACGCTTTCGGCACGGCGATCGGCGCGCTCTTCGTCGGCATTCTGCTGCAGGGCCTGACAATGATGAACGCGCCCTATTACACCCAGGATTTCATCAAGGGCGCCGTGCTCGTGGCTGCCCTGATCTTCACCTTTGCGCTCTCGAAAAGAGGCAAACGCTGAAGGGGTCCTTCAGCGGAAAACAAAAGTTCACCAGTGGAGGAGACTGACATGAACATGACTCGCAGAAGCCTGGGCCGCTTGACGCTCGGGTTGATGGGGGCAGCCGCCTTCGGCGTGCCCTCCTTTGCCGCCGACATGCCGAAGCCGTTCGACAAGGCCGGCGACGTCAAGATCGCGCTCGTGCGCTATCTTTCGACCGGCGACTTCTTCCAGTCCTATCTCGCCGGCGTCGAGGCCCAGTCCAAGGCCCTCGGCGTGCAGCTGCAGGTCTTCGACAGCCGCCAGGATGCAGCGCTCCAGGCCGACATGGTCGACCAGGCGATCGCGCTTGGCGTGCAGGGCATCATCATCCAGCACGGCCTGACGGAATCGATGAAGGAAGCGGCCCAGCGCGCGGTCGATGCCGGCATCAAGGTCGTTGCCTTCGACGTCAACGTCGAAAACGAGAAGATCCCGCAGATCGAGCAGTCCGACCGCGACCTCGCCCGCCTCGCGCTCGAGCAGGCCGTCAAGGACAATGGCGAAAGCTTCAAGGCCGGCTATGTCTATGTCGCCGGCATTGCGCCGCTCGACCGCCGTGACGAGACCTGGAAGGAATTCAAGGCGAAGTATTCCGGTATCGAGGAAGCCGCGCAATTCGGAACCATGGATAACCCGATCGCCAACTCGGTCGCCAACCAGGCCCGCGCGGTGATTTCGGCCAAGCCCGACATTACCGTGATGTTCGCGCCCTATGACGAGTTCGCCAAGGGCGTGAAGATCGCCGTTGACGAAGCGGGCCTGTCTTCCAGCGTCAAGATCTACTCGGCCGACATTTCGACGTCCGATATCGCCGCCATGCGCGAAACGGGCTCGGCCTGGACGGCCACGGCCGCCACCAACCCGGCCGTCGTCGGCCAGGTCTCGGTCCGCTCGCTCGCCATGCTGCTTGCCGGCGAGGACCCGGGCCGCCAGGTCGTCGTGCCGCCGACGCTGATCACCCAGAAGGACCTGAACGATCAGGACATCAAGAACATGGAAGAGCTCGGCGTGAAGCTCCCGCAGTTCGCCCATGCGGATGTCGCCATGCCGGCATGGATGCCGAAGCCTTAATCTCCCAAGACGAAACGAAAGGGGGCGGTTCATCGGACCGCCCCCTTTTTTGTCCTGATTACCCTTGTTCGCTTTCCGCCGTTGGCGGCACCCAGGCTACGATCGCCGTCTCAGGGTAGATCTGCACGGAGCCAGGCTCGAAGTGGCTCTCGATCGCATAGCCGAGCTTGGTCAGGTCTGTTCGGTACCAGCCCACGATCTTGCCGCGCCACGAGGCGCGGCCTTTCTTCGCGGCATAGTCACCCATTTGAAACGCGGCATCCGAGGGCCAGGGATCAGCCATGTCATCTCCGTCCGAACAACTCTAGCGGGAGGATGCATGATGGCACGCTTTGATGCTTGGACGGAAGGCCATCAGCGCATGGCGGCCGCGATATTGCCGCCATCGACAGTCGTCACATCCGCGGTGGTTCGTTCCGCGAGCGCGTGGTGCACGAAGGCGCGCGCCACGTCCTCGGCCGTCACTTCGAGACCGAGCAGGTTTCCGCCCATGTAGTCCTTGACCGACAGGCCGCGGGCGGCTGCACGATTGGCGATCATCTCGTCGTTGAGCAGGCCCGAGCGGATGCGGTCGGCGTTGACGGCATTGACGCGGATATGGTCGGCGCCGTGTTCGAGCGCATATTGCCGCGACAGGAACAGCGTCGCCGCCTTCGGCAATCCGTAGGCGCCGAACTTGGCGCCCGGGTTGACTGCCTGCTTGGAGGCGTTGAAGAGCAGCACGCCGCCGGTCTTCTGCTCTTTCATGATGCGCACGGCATTCTGGGCAACGGTCTGATGCGCAAAGAAATTGAGCTCGAAGCTCTTGCGCAGCAGCGCGTCGTCCATCATCGCGATCGGGCTTTCCCAGGCAGCACCCGCATTGGAGACGACGATATCGACGCCGCCGAAGGTCGCGACCACCTGGTCAAACGCCGCGCGGACCGAGGCGGGATCGGTGATATCGCAGGCGATGCCGATCGAATTGTTGCCGGCGGCTTTCGCCACCGCGCTCGCTTTTTCGCCGTCGAGGTCGAGCACGACGGCATGGGCGCCCTCGGCGACGAACGCCCTGACGATAGCAGCGCCGATAGCGCCGGCTCCGCCGGTGACGAGCGCGACCTGGCCGGTAAACGGCTTTGGCTTGGCGCCGGCGAGTTTTGCCTGCTCCAGCGACCAGTATTCGAGATCGAAGAGATCCGGCCGGCTTACCGGCTCGAAGCGGCCAACGGATTCTGCATCGCGCGCCGCCTCGATCCACATCTCGCCGACGTCGACGGCGATCGTCGCATCCTTGTAGGTCCGGCCATGGCCGAACATGCCAAGCCCCGGTACCAGTGTCAGCCGCGGCATGGGATCGAGCATGATGCGCTTGACGTCGTCGCGGGCATCGTTGCTGCGGAAGTACTCGGTGTAGTCGGCGGCAAAGGCGGCAACGCGCTCGTCGATCACGGCCCGGTAACCAGCAAGATCGTCCTTGGCCGGCGCCGAAAGCACCATCGGACCTGTCTTGATGCGGATGGAAAGGTCGGGCGTCGAAACGCCCCTGGCCGCCATCTCCTGGACCTGCGTCGCGTTGACGAAGTCGAGGATTTCGGGCGAGGAACGGAAGACGCTGACCATGCGCTTATAGCGACCCTCGCCCTTGTCGACGGCAACGGCCCCACGCAGCATCGGGGCGATATCGGCAGGGCTGGCGAGCTTCGCGGGCAGGGTGGCGGGCGTGAACGGATGCCGCCCCTTCGCCTTCACATGCTCCTCGGCAAGTGTGACGTAGTGGATCATGCGGTCGTAGGCTTCCTTGGCGGTCGCCCCGAAGGTAAAGATCCCGTGCTTGTCGAGGATCAGACCCTCGACGGTCGGATCCTGGTCGAACACTTCGGCGGCCGCCTTGGCGAGCGCGAAGCCCGGCATGATGTAGGGCACGAAGCCCATCTTCTTGCCAAAGAGCTCGGCGCACATCTCCCGGCTCTTGGCCTGGTCGGCGATGGCAAGAATGGCCGTCGAATGGGTGTGGTCGACGAACTTGTGCGGCAGGAAGGCGTGCAGCAGCGCCTCCACCGACGGGTTCGGCGAGGCCGGGTCGATGAGGTTGGCCCGCAATAGCGTCACCATGTCCTCGTCCGAGAGCCTTTCGAGCTTGCGGCTCTTGAGCAAAGGGGCGATCTTGACGGCCGGAAGCCCAGCGGGCTCGATCGTACCCATATCCCAGCCGCTGCCCTTGACGCAAAGCACCGCATGGGTGTCGCCGACGAGATCGGTTATCTCCGTCTTCACCGAGGTATTGCCGCCGCCATGCAGCACGAGACGCGGCTCGCCACCGAGCAGCCGCGTCGTATAGGTCCGCAGCGCCAGATCGCGACCGATGCCCTTTGCCAGATAGCCCGCAACGACCTTCTCCGCCTGGTCGTCGCGCCAGAGATTTTCCATAAGTTAGCCTCCCGATAAACCGGCCCGGCCGGTATCGGCGGACCCAAATTCGAGGCTCAGGGGGCGCCTGAGCCGCTTCTGCCAAGCCCTTCGCGGTTCCAGCGATCGAGGACTTTGCGTGCCATCGACTCGGTGATGACGAGATGCGAGGCGAAGCCGCCCTTCAAGGCCGCCATCAGCGGTTCGAACTTGCTGTCCTCTTGAACGACCAGCATGCGCTTCTTGATCGTGCGAATGGAATCGAGATCGGCGGAGATGCAGCGGCGATTGTGCGCGCAGTCCATCCATTGGCCGTCGCGGTCGATGAGTTGTCCGGCGATAACGCCGGCCGCGCCCTTTTCGCCCATTTCATGCATGTCCTTTGCCGACAGCGCGCCGCACTTGACCAGGTGGCTGTCATCCTCAATGCCGCCGACCGAATAGAGCGCCAGACCGCAGTCGGAGATGGTCGCGAGCTGCTCCTTGATCACGGGCTCGCCGCGCAGTTCCTCGGCAAGCCGCTCGGACGAAAGGACGAGGGGCGCATAGAAGTTGATGCCCTCGGCATTGAGGCGGCGGGCAATTTCGGTCGTGCATTGATCGGGGCGATAGGAATAGGGCGCGCCAAGATTGCCGCAAAGCTGCACGACGGTGACGCCGCGCAGATCGGCGAAAGGCATGACGTCAGCGATATGATAGACCGTGCGGCCCCAGGCAACGCCGATCCGGTCGCCCTTGTTGATTAGTTCGAGAAAGACCGAAGCCGCGACGACAGGCATTTCGGCGGCCGGGTCCATGGCCTGCCGGTCTTCCGGCACGAGCCAGGCGGTCGTAAGCCCGGTGGCGTCCTCCAGCTCGCGGGCAAGAACGTCCTGCGAAAACAGCTCCGTCGACGTGGTAATCGTGACGATGCCCATCTCGCGGGCCTTGCGCAGATACATGGCGATCGATGCGCGGGAAATCTCAAGCCGCTGGGCCACTTCGTCCTGGCGCAGGCCATGCGTATAGTAGAGCCAGGCGGCCTTGTGAATGATCTGGTCTGTGGCTCTGATGGGCATTGGCTGGTCTTTCGCGGATTGGTTCTGACATATTCCATTTGTACTGACAAAAGTCAACGACGTTGACGAATGTCGCGCCTTATCCGCGCGACAGCGGCATCCGCCTTCCCAAACGACAGTCACTGCAGCGCCGCTCGCCGCAGGGGGCGCTTATCAACCGACAGCGGGTTGCAAACGTCATCCATATGTGAACATACTATTCATATAAGGATCCGAACCGTGATCGCGTGGCGGCGCCATCGAGAACCGGCAGGCGGACCGCGATTGCCGACTTTTGCATGAGGGACTGACCAATGGATGACTTCACGCCCACCGTCGGGGTGTCCTCGACTCGCCCAACCGACATGCCGCAAGACCACGCCGACCTGCCGGTCTGGAATGCGGAGAACTGGTTCTACGAGGATTGGCCCGTGGGGCAGCGCATAAGGTCCTTGCGTCGCACGATCGCCGAGAGCGACAGCCACCTGTTCAACACGCTGGTCGTCGACATCCACCCTTATGTGCAGGATCAGATGTTCGCGGAGCGGGAGGGTATCTTCGGCAGGCGCCTGGTTGCCGGCGCTTTCGTTTTTTCCGCCGGTCTCGGACTGGTCGCCACCAACTGCGTCAACGCCTTTTCCTACGGCTATGACAAGCTGCGCTTCATCAAGCCCGTCTTCATCGGCGATACCATCTACGCAATCCGCACCAACCTGGACAAAACACCCCGCTACAAGGAGCTCGGGCTGATCCGCGCCAGCTACCAGGTCTTCAAGGGCGAGGGGGAGCTGGTGCTCTACTGCGAGCACCTGCAGACCGTGAAGTACAAGAATCCCGCCGATTTCGTAGGCAAGACCGAGAAGTAAGATAGCAATGACCGTAGAAAATGAACTGCCGCTCTCTGGCCTTGTCGTCGTCGACATGAGCCAGTTCCTCTCCGGCCCCTATTGCTCGTTGCGCCTCATGGATCTCGGTGCGCGCGTCATCAAGATCGAGCGCCCCGACGGCGGCGACCTGTCGCGGCGGCTCTATCTCAGCGACACCGAGATCGGCGGCGATTCGACGATCTTCCATGCCATCAACCGCGCCAAGGAGAGCCTGGCGATCGACCTCAAGAACGAGGCCGATCTTGCAGCCCTGAAGACGCTGCTCGCGAAAGCCGACGTCGTCATCCAGAACTTCCGCCCTGGCGTCATTCAGCGCTTGGGACTCGACTATGAGGCGGTGAAGGTGATCAACCCGAAGATCGTCTACGCCTCGATCAGCGGCTACGGCGAGGAAGGCCCTTGGGTGAAGCGGCCGGGTCAGGATCTGCTCGCGCAATCGCGCTCGGGCGTCATGTGGCTGAACGGCGATGAAGGCCAGGGGCCGGTACCCTTTGGCCTCGCGATCGGCGACATGCTTGCGGGTGCTGCGGCAGCGCAAGGCATCCTCGCGGCGCTCGTCCGGCGCGGCATTTCCGGAAAGGGCAGCCTGATCGAGACCAGCCTGCTCGAGGCGCTCGTCGACTTCCAGTTCGAAGTGCTGACCACGCACCTGAACGACGGCCGGCGGCTGCCGGCCCGGTCCGGCTTCCGCAGTGCGCACGCCTATCTCTCGGCGCCCTATGGGGTCTATCCGGCCAAGGACGGTTATCTCGCCATCGCCATGACGCCGATCCCGAAACTTGCCGACCTCCTGGAAATGCCCGAGCTCGACGCCTATCGCGATGACCCGGCCTCCTGGTTTTCCGAGCGGGACAAGATCAAGGCGCTGATCGCCAAGCGGATCGCCGAGAACTCCATCGACCATTGGCTCTCATTGCTTGAGCCGGCAGACATCTGGTGCGCCCGCGTTCTCAACTGGAACGAACTGCTCGAAAGCGAAGGCTTCCGGGTGCTCGACATGCTGCAGACGGTGGTGCGCGAGGACGACGTCTCGATCCTGACGACGCGATCGCCGCTGAGGGTCAACGGCAAGCGCGCGCAGGTGGATCGCGCCGCGCCACGTATCGGCGAGCACAGCGCTTCGATCCGAGAGGAGTTCGGCCTGTGAGTATCACCTTGAAGGGCATGACCTGGAGCCACCCGCGCGGCTACGATCCGATGATCGCCTGTTCGCGGCTCTGGCTGGAGCGGACGGGTGTCACGGTCGAATGGGACAAGCGCTCGCTGCAGGATTTCGAGACCTATCCGGTGGAAGAGCTGGCGCGCGCCTATGACCTGATCGTCATAGACCATCCGCATGTCGGCCAGATCACCCAGGAAAAGTGTCTGGCGCCACTCGATATCGAAGGTCGCGAGGCGGAGCGCAAAGCGCTTGCGGATGCGAGTGTGGGACGTTCCTACCCGAGCTATACCTGGCAGGGCCGGCAATGGGCCTTTCCGATCGATGCGGCGACCCAGGTGCAGGCGTGGCGGCCGGATCGGACGGAGCGCGCCGATAGCTGGTCTGAGATGCTGGCGCTCGCGCGCCAGGGCAAGGTCGCGCTGCCGATGCGCCCACCGCACTCGCTGATGTGCTTCTACACGCTTGCCGCCAATCTCGGCCATGCCTGCCGCAGCGACGGGGTGGGGCAACTGATCGATACGGACGCGGGGGTCGACGCTTTCGGGCATCTGCGCGAACTGACGGATCTCATCGACCCGACCTGTTTCTCGATGGACCCGATCGCTGTGCTGGAAGCGATGAGCGATCCGGCTTCAAAGGCCGTTTGCGCACCATTGATCTATGGCTATGTCAGCTATGCGATGCCTGGATTCCGGCCATCTCTCGTCAGGTTCGGCGATATCCCGGTCGCAGGAAAAAATGGTCCCGTCGGCTCGGCCCTGGGCGGAACAGGCATTGCCGTCTCCGCCTTCTCGCAAGCGCGTGACGCGGCGATCGATTTCGCCTATTTCATCGCGAGCGGCGAGGTTCAGCGCGGCCCCTACGCCGAAGGAGGCGGACAGCCCGGCCACGCGGCCGCCTGGGACGCCGCTGTCGTCAATGCCGCAACCTCGGACTTTTATCGCGCCACGCGCAAGACGCTCGAGGGAGCCTGGGTTCGCCCCCGGCACGATGGCTACATGGGCTTCCAGCAGGCCGCTTCCGATCGCATCAATGAAGGCCTGCTCCGCAAGGATGTGGCGCGAAAGGTTGTCGACGATCTCAACCACCTGTTTGCGGAGAGTTTTGTCGCCGCATGATGCCTGCTCTCCGGGACGCTCAGCGTCCCGGACCTATAGTCAGCGGTTTCGCTAGGCGAGCTTCCAGATCCGCCGCGCATTGCCGGAAAGCAGCTTGCGCTTTTCATCCGTGCTGCAGCCTTCGAGAAGCGCATGGGTAGCGCCCACCCAGGTCGAAAGATTGCCGCCAAGCGTGCAGACCGGCCAGTCGCTTCCCCAGACCACCCGGTCCCAGCCGAAGACGCCGATCGTGTGTTCGACGTAGGGACGCAGCGTTTCGACCTGCCAGGTCTCGTCGGCATAGGCGACGACGCCTGAGATCTTCGCCGTCACGTTCGGACGGCGGGCAATCTCGCTCATGTGCTCGCGCCAGGGATGTTCAGTGCCGGCGCGAATGTCGGGAACGCCGCAATGGTCGAGGATGAACTGAAGGTCGGGCGCAAGGTCCGCAAGCGCGATCGCCTTTTCGATCTGATGCGGCAGGACGCAGAGGTCGAAGGTGAAGCGGCGTCCGCCGAGCTTGCGGATGTTGTCGCGGAAGATCTGTTGCTGGGAGAGGTCGTCGGGCATGACATGCAGCACCCGGCGAAAACCCTTGACGAAGCCGTTTGCCTCCTGGCGCTCGAGATAGGCCGCAAAGCCTTCATCTTCAGGCCGGCAGGCGGCGATGGCGCCCTTGAGCAGGCTGCCCGCCTGGCCTGCGAGCTGCGCGATTTCGGCTGTCTCCTTTTCGATCTCCGACGGGTCGACATCGACTTCCATGTGCAGCGCCGCTTCGATGCCGAGCCGGCGGGCCTCGCGCGCGTAGGTCGCGTAGAGGAAGTCGTGGTCGAGCGCCGGTACGCCGGCGAGCCACGGA
Source organism: Ensifer adhaerens (assembly GCF_002007205.1). Taxonomy (GTDB): domain Bacteria; phylum Pseudomonadota; class Alphaproteobacteria; order Rhizobiales; family Rhizobiaceae; genus Ensifer; species Ensifer adhaerens_D. The sequence continues at coordinate 153,731 of NZ_LAZS01000012.1, read as the reverse complement.
TAGCTGAGCTTCGACCTGTCGATGAGGTGAAGATGAGTGTCGATGATCAAGGGCTTCTCCTCCGAATGGCAGCCCACATAAGAATGAGCTATTCAGATAAGAAGTACGGTCGTTGCGGACCGACGTCAATCGGTTGCCGGCACCACGTCCGAACCCGCAAGCGTCGACAATTGCTCGGCGGTTTTTAAGAGCAGGGCGATGGTTTCGGTGATATCCGGAGCCGACGGCGCGTTGACGAGCGCGATATAGGGCACGGTCAGCGCGGCAATACCCCGGCCATCGGGCCCGAGGATCGGCGCCGAGAGGTTATAGACACCGGCCGTCTGGGCGCTTGCCATCATCTCGTAGCCGCGTTCGCGGATCTGGTCGAGGCGGGCGTAGAACTCCGGTCCGCGCGGGACGTCGTCTTTGCTCCTGGCATGTTCGGCGATCATCATCTCGCGCTCTTCGACCGAACGGAAGGCGAGCAGGATGTGGCCGGAACCGGTATCGAACAGGCTGATATGCGATCCCACCCGGATCGATATGCCCCAATAATCAGGCGCTTCCTGCTGGGCGATGACGACGGCCGAGCCGCGGTCGAACACGGCAAGGTGGTTTGCCTGCTTCGAGCGCTGCGCCAGATCGCGCATCAGCGGCGTCGCATAGGAGGCAAGCCGGCGCACCGGCGCGTGCAGCTGCGAAAGCCCGAACAGCTTCAGCGTCAGCGAATAGCGATCCCCGTCGATGCGGGTGACATAGCCGCGCCGCACCAGCCGGTCGAGCATCCGATAGAACTCGTTCGGGCTCCGGTTCAAGCGCTTGGAAATCTCCGCCTGCGTCAGTCCGCCGTCGACGCTGGCGAGCAGCTCGAGAATATCGAGCCCCTTATCAAGGGCCGGTGCGCGATAGCGATCTGACTCTTCGGTGTCCATGAAGCCTCCTTGGTGAATATTCATATCCATATACGCAGACGAAGCCGCCGACAAAGGAAAGTTCTCCCTTGACGCCTCATAAAATTGTTGTTTGTATATAAATTAGTTTCTCACAAATGAGAAAGTCGCGCCGGGAAGAGGGCGTGAACCAGGGAGGGAGTGGAAATGGAAAGGCTGCTTGCCGGTGTCTCTGCCGGCGTCCTTATGCTTGCCTGCGCGGTGGGGGCGGCCGGTGCCGCGGACCTGCCCGGCAAGTTCGAAGGCGTTACGATCGATGCCAAGCTGATCGGCGGTCAGCAGTACGAGAAGCTCTATGAGCGGATCGGCGAATGGGAGAAGGCGACCGGCGCCAAGGTCAACATCCTTTCGAAGAAGAATCACTTCGAACTCGACAAGGAGATCAAGTCGGATATCGCGACGGGCGGCGTCAGCTGGTGCGTCGGCTCCAACCATTCCTCCTTTGCGCCGCAGTATCCCGACATCTACACCGACCTGCTCGCGTTGCTGCCGCCGGAAGAGATCGCCAAGTTCGTGCCGGCGCTGATCGACGCGTCGACCCTCGACGGCAAGCTGGTGATGCTGCCGCGCGCCCAGTTCGACGTGTCGGCGCTTTACTACCAGAAAAGCCTCTATCAGGACGAAGCCAAGAAGACCGCCTTCAAGGCCAAGTACGGCTACGACCTCGCGCCGCCGGACACTTGGGCCCAGGTCAGCGACCAGGCCGAGTTCTTCGCAGCACCGCCGAATTTCTACGGCACGCAGTTCGCTGGCAAGGAAGAGGCGATCAACGGCCGCTTCTATGAAATGCTGGTCGCCGAAGGCGGCGAATATCTCGACAAGGACGGGCGCCCCGCCTTCAACTCGGAAGCCGGTGTCCGTGCGCTCGACTGGTTCGTCAAGCTCTACAAGGATAAAGCGGTGCCGCCGGGCACGACCAACTATCTCTGGGACGACCTTGGCCAAGGCTTTGCCTCGGGCTCGATCGCCCTCAATCTCGACTGGCCTGGCTGGGCGAGCTTCTTCAACGACCCGAAGTCCTCCAAGGTCGCCGGCAATGTCGGCGTGAAGGTGCAGCCGGCCGGCTCCTCCGGCAAGCGCACTGGCTGGTCGGGCCATCACGGCTTCTCGGTGACCGAGGATTGCGCCAACAAGGAGGCCGCTGCCTCGCTCGTCTGGTGGCTGACCAACGAAGACAGCCAGAAGCTGGAATCGGCAGCCGGCCCGCTGCCAACCCGCACCGCCGTCTGGGAATACAACATCAAGGGAGCTGCAGGCGACGCCTACAAGACCGAAGTGCTTCAGGCTTTCCAGGAAGCCGCCAAGCATGCCTTCCCGGTTCCGAAGACGGCCGAATGGATCGAAATCTCCAACGCCGTCTATCCGGAACTCCAGGCCGCCATCCTCGGCGACAAGACGTCGAAGGAAGCACTCGATACCGCCGCCGAAAAGGCGACCGGTATCCTGGAAGACGCGGGCAAGCTCTGATCGTGACCAAAGAGGCGGCGCCGGCGCCGCCTCAGCCATTTCATGCAATCCTCAGGACTGCCCGATGAAGCTCAAGAAATTGTCAGCACCGGCCCTGCTTCTGCTTCCGGCCTTTGTCGTGCTCGCGGCGGTGATCGTATTGCCGCTCCTCTTTTCCTTCTATTCGAGCTTCACGCCCTTTCGCCTGACGAAGCCGGAGACGTTGTGGGTCTTTGTCGGCCTGCGCAATTACGTAACCGTCCTTAGCAACGCCGAATTCTGGGTGGCCTTCGGCCGCACGGTGCTGTTGCTGACGGTGGCGCTGAACGCCGAGATGCTGCTCGGCCTCGGCCTGGCGCTGCTCGTCAACAAGGCGACCCATGGCCAGCGGCTGCTGCGCACCGCGATGATGTTTCCGATGATGTTCTCGCCGGTACTGGTCGGCTTCCAGTTCAAGTTCCTGTTCAACGACAATATCGGCTTCGTCAACAATGCGCTGCAGTCGCTGGGGCTGACCGACCAGGCGATCCCCTGGCTGATCGACGGCAATCTCGCGCTGCTCTCGATCATCATCGCCGAGGTCTGGTCGTCGACTGCGGTCTTTGCCATCCTGATCCTCGCCGGTCTGCTTGCGATGCCGAAGGATCCGGTCGAGGCCGCCCATGTCGACGGCTGCACGCCCTGGCAGACGTTCCGCTACGTCACCTGGCCCTATCTGATGCCCTTCGCCTTCATCGCCATGACGATCCGTTCGCTCGACGTGGCGCGGGCCTATGACATCGTCAAAATCATGACCGACGGCGGGCCGGCCAAGCGCACGGAGCTGCTTTGGACGCTCGTCGGCCGCACGGCTTACGCCGACGCCCGCATGGGGCTCGCCAACGCTATGGCCTATGTGGCGATCCTCTTGTCGATCGTCTTCACCGTCTATTTCTTCCGCAAGCTCGCCGCGGCGCGCCAGCAGATCGGAGCCGAGTGGTAATGGATATCAACGCTTCGCACCGCCTGCGGCGCCGCGTCCTCAAAGTCGCGCATCTGGTCGGCCTGTTTCTCGCAATGGCGGTGATCTGCCTGCCCGGCCTCTGGATCGTGCTTTCGTCGCTGCGCCCGACCGTCGAGATCATGGCAAAGCCCCCGGTCTGGATACCGGAGAGCATTTCGCTCGATGCCTATCGCGCCATGTTTTCGGGCGCGGGGCAGGGCGGCGTTCCCGTCTGGGACTATTTCCGCAACTCGCTGATCATCTCGGTAACCTCGACGGTGATTGCGCTCGCGATCGGCATGGCCGGCGGCTACGCCTTTGCGCGTTATCGCTTCAAGGCGAAGTCGGCGATCTTTCTCGGCTTCATGCTGACGCGGGCCGTGCCCGGCATCGCGCTCTCGCTGCCGCTCTTCATGCTCTACGCCCGCACCGGCATCATCGACACGCATTTCTCACTGATCCTGACCTATGTCGCGCTCAACGTGCCCTTCACCATCTGGCTGATCGACGGCTTTTTCCGTCAGGTGCCGAAGGATCTCGCCGAAGCCGCGCAGATCGACGGTTGCACGCCCTGGCAGGCCTTCTGGCAGGTAGAGTTTCCGCTCGCCGGCCCCGGCATTGCGTCCGCCGGCATCTTTGCGTTCCTCACCTCCTGGAACGAATATGCGCTCGCCTCGCAGATCACCCGCTCGGTCAACTCCAAGACCCTGCCGGTTGGCCTTCTCGACTATACCGCCGAATTCACCATCGACTGGCGCGGCATGTGCGCGCTTGCCGTCGTCATGATCGTTCCGGCGCTGACCCTTACCTTCATCATTCAGAAGCACCTCGTCTCGGGCCTCACCTTCGGCGCGGTGAAAGGATAATCGTTCATGGCTCCTGTCACCCTCAGGAAACTGGTCAAGCGCTACGGCGCGCTCGAGGTCGTCCACGGCATCGACCTCGAAGTGAAGGACCGTGAGTTCATCGCGCTCGTCGGCCCGTCCGGCTGCGGCAAATCGACGACGCTGCGCATGATCGCCGGCCTCGAGGACGTCAGCGACGGCGCCATCGAGATCGGCGGACACAAGGTCAACGACCTGCCGCCCCGGGCGCGCAACATCTCCATGGTGTTCCAGTCCTATGCGCTCTATCCGCACATGACGGTTGCCGAGAACATGGGCTTTTCGCTGAAGATCGCCGGCCGCAAGCCGGACGAGATCAAAGCGCGTGTCGACGAAGCGGCGGCGATCCTCGACCTCGGCCATCTCCTGGAGCGCCGGCCGTCGCAGCTTTCCGGCGGCCAGCGCCAGCGTGTGGCCATGGGCCGGGCGATCGTGCGCCAGCCAGACGTCTTCCTGTTCGACGAACCCTTGTCGAACCTCGATGCGAAGCTGCGCACGCAGGTGCGAACGGAGATCAAGAAGCTGCACGCCCGCATGCAGGCGACGATGATCTACGTCACCCACGACCAGGTCGAGGCGATGACGCTGTCCGACCGCATCGTCATCATGCGCGACGGATACATCGAACAGGTCGGCACACCGGAAGAGGTGTTCCAGCGCCCGGCCACCAAGTTCGTTGCCGGCTTCATCGGCTCGCCGCCGATGAACATGGACGAGGTGATCGTCGAGAACGGCGCGCTGGTCTTTGCGAGCGGTATACGGCTGCCGATCCCGCCGCGCTTCGCAAAGTCGCTGCGCCCCGGACAGAAGGTCACCTTCGGCCTGAGGCCCGACGACATCTATCCGAGCGGCCATGGCTTGCATGCCGGCGATCCGGCAGCCGTGCATGAAATCGAACTGCCGGTGTCGATCACCGAGCCGCTCGGCAACGAAACGCTGGTCTTCATCCAATTCAACGGCCGCGACTGGGTCTCGCGCATGCTCAACCCGCGCCCACTCGCCTCGGGCGAGAAGGTGCGCATGAGCTTCGATTTGTCGCGCGCCCATCTCTTCGACATCGATACCGGCAAGGCTCTGGAAGGCTGACATGGCAAGAATCGAGAAAATTGAACTGCGCATGGTCGACCTGCCGCCGAAGGTGAAGCGGACCGACGCGATCCAGAGCTTCGTCAGCCAGGAAACACCCATCGTCACTATCACCGATAGCGATGGCGCGACCGGCATGGGCTACAGCTACACGATCGGCACCGGCGGCTCCTCGGTAATGCGGCTTCTCGCCGATCACCTCGTGCCGATCCTGATTGGCGAGGATGCCGATTGCATCGAGGCGATCTGGCACAAGATGGAGTTCGCCACCCACGCCACCACCATTGGCGCGATCACCGCGTTGGCGCTGGCCGCCGTCGACACCGCCCTTTGGGACCTGCGCGCCAGGAAACAGAAGCTCCCGCTCTGGAAGCTCGCCGGCGGCGCCAAGGAAAGCTGCCCGCTCTACACCACCGAGGGCGGCTGGCTGCACATCGAAAAGGAAGCGCTGGTCGAGGACGCGCTTGCCGCCAAGGCCAAGGGCTTTTCCGGCTCGAAGGTGAAGATCGGCAAGCCGCACGGGTCGGAGGACTACGATCGCCTGTCGGCCATGCGCAAGGCGCTCGGCGACGGCTTCGAGATCATGACCGATTGCAACCAGGGTTTCACCGTCGACGAGGCGATCCGCCGGGCGTCACGGCTGAAGGAGCTCGACCTTGCCTGGATCGAGGAGCCGCTGCCGGCCGACGATCTCGATGGCCATATCCGGCTGACGCGCTCGACGCCCACGCCGATTGCGGTCGGTGAATCGATGTATTCGATCCGCCATTTCCGCGAATATATGCAGAAGGGCGCCTGCTCGATCGTCCAGGTCGACGTTGCCCGCATCGGCGGCATCACGCCGTGGCTGAAAGTCGCGCATGCGGCCGAAGCCTTCGACATTCCGGTTTGCCCGCACTTTCTGATGGAGCTGCATGTCAGCCTCGTCTGCGCCGTGCCGAACGGCAAATATGTCGAGTACATTCCACAGCTCGATGATCTCACGACCAAGGGCATGGAGATCCGGAACGGCCGCGCCATAGCGCCGTCCGAACCGGGCATCGGCATTGCCTGGGACTGGGATGCCGTGCGTGCCCGCTCGATCGGCGAATTCACCCGCGAGTTTCGTGGCTAGGAGACAAGCAAGATGCAGCGGATGGGAATGGTAATCGGCCTCGACGCATCGAAGATCGCGGAATACAAGGCGTTGCATGCGGCCGTCTGGCCGGAGATCCTCGCGCTGATTTCCGAATGCAACGTCACCAACTACTCGATCTTCCTCAAGGAGCCGGAGAACCTGCTGTTCGGCTACTGGGAATATGTCGGCTCCGATTTCGAGGCCGACATGGCCAAGATGGCTGCGCACCCGAAGAACCAGGAATGGTGGTCGGTCTGCATGCCGTGCCAGAAGCCCCTTGAGACACGCAAGGACGGTGAGTGGTGGGCCATGATGGAAGAGGTGTTCCATCATGACTGAGAGCTTCGATCCCGGCGCGCTCAGGCAATGGTGGCCGAAGCCGAGCAATCCACGCCCGATCGTGATCTTTGGCGCTGGCAGCATTGTCGGTGACGCGCATCTGCCGGCCTATCGCAAGGCTGGCTTTCCGGTTGCCGGGATCTATGACCCTGACCATTCCAAGGCGGCCGCCCTTGCAGACAAATGGGCTCTCCGCGCCTTCGAAAACGAGGTGGACGCGCTTTCGGTGCCGGACGCCATCTTCGATCTCGCCACACCGCCCGCCGCCCATGCCGCCATCCTTGGCCGGTTGCCGGTCGGCGCGGCTGCCCTCATCCAGAAGCCGATGGGTTCAGATCTCGCGGCCGCGACCGCTATTCTCGATATCTGCCGGACCCGAAAGCTCAAGGCTGCCGTCAACTTCCAGCTCCGCTTCGCGCCGATGATGCTGGCGCTGAAGGATGCCATCGCCAAGGGGTACCTCGGCGAGGTGGTGGACTTCGACGCCTGGCTGGCACTCGCGACCCCGTGGGGGCTATGGCCGTTCCTCAAGGGGCTGCCGCGCATCGAGATCGCCATGCACTCGATCCACTACCTGGATCTGGTGCGCGGCCTGCTCGGCAATCCCTTGGGCGCGCATGCAAAGACGATCGGCCATCCGAACCATGAGGTCGCCCAGACGCGCACGGCGGCGATCCTCGACTATGGCGATCGGGTGCGCTGCGTGCTCTCGGTCAATCACGACCACGATTTCGGCCGCAAGTTCCAGGCCTGCGAGTTCCGCATTTCCGGGACCTCTGGTGCGGCCTACGTCAAGCTCGGCGTCAATCTCGACTATCCCAAGGGGGAGCCGGACGAACTCTGGATCCGGCCGGCCGGTGGCAGCGAGTGGGTTTCGGTTCCGCTCGAAGGCGCCTGGTTCCCCGACGCCTTCGTCAACCGCATGGCCCATCTGCAGCGCTTTGCCGCGGGTGAAGACCACGAACTGATCGGCTCCGTGGAGGACGCCTGGCAGACGATGGCCCTGGTCGAGGCCGCCTATCAATCGAGTGCCGCGCCGGCAACGGCGATCGCGCCACTTCCGGGACGCTGACATGTCAGAACAGATCATCCATTTTGAAGACTATGAACTCGGGCATCAGCGTCTGACCACGGGCCGGACGATTACCGAGACCGACTTTGTCGTCCATGCCGGCCACACCGGCGATTTCTTTCCGCACCATATGGATGCGGAGTTCGCCAAAACCCTGCCGGGCGGCCAGCGCATCGCCCACGGCACCATGATCTTTTCGATCGGCGTGGGGCTTACCGCGTCGCTGATCAACCCGGTTGCCTTTTCATATGGCTATGATCGTCTGCGGTTCGTGCGTCCGGTTCATATCGGCGATACGATCCGCACGCGCGTGACGATCGCCGCCAAGGAGGACGATCTGAAGCGGCCGACATCGGGGCGCGTCGTGGAACGGTTAGAAGTTATCAACCAGCGTGGCGAGGTCGTTCTCGCCGCCGACCATATCCTGGTCGTCGAACGCAAAGCATGAGGGATCGAGAATGACAGCGGATCTTAAAGGCAAGGTCGTCCTGATTACGGCTGCCGCTCAAGGCATCGGCCGCGCTTCGGCTTTGGCCTTTGCAAAGGCCGGCGCAAAGGTACACGCGACCGATATCAACACCGATGCGCTTGCGGCACTCGCCAAGGAGGCCGATGTCGAGACGCACCGGCTTGACGTCCTCGATACACAAGCAGTCGAAGCGCTTGTTGCGAAGATTGGAGCGGTCGATGTCCTCTTCAACTGCGCCGGCTTCGTGCATGCCGGCTCGATCCTGGAGATGAAGGATAGCGATCTCGAATTCGCTCTCGACCTCAACGTCAAGGCAATGATCCGTACCATCCGGGCCGTGCTGCCGGCGATGCTTGAGCGCAAGGATGGCGCCATCATCAACATGGCTTCGGTCGCCTCCAGCATCAAGGGCGTGCCGAACCGGTTTGCCTATGGCGTCACCAAGGCGGCCGTCATCGGTCTCACGAAGGCCGTCGCCGCCGACTATGTCTCGGAGGGTATTCGCTGCAACGCCATATGCCCCGGCACGGTCGAAAGCCCGTCCCTTCAGGACCGCATGCGCGCCCAGGGCGACTACGACACGGCGCGCGCCGCCTTCATCGCCCGCCAGCCAATGGGACGCCTCGGCACCCCGGAAGAGATCGCCGACCTTGCCGTCCACCTCGCGGGCGCCACCTATACGACCGGCCAGGCCTATGCCATCGATGGCGGCTGGACCATCTGAAAACACAGAAGCAGGAAGCAGAGACATGAAACTTCTTCGTTACGGCCTCCCGGGTCAGGAAAAGCCGGGTATCCTCGATGCGAGCGGCACCTTGCGCGATCTTTCCGGCCACGTCGCCGATTTCTCCGGCGCGGCGCTCGACCCTGACAAGCTCGCCGAGCTCAAGGCGCTCGATCTCGCCGGCCTGCCGGCTGTCGACGGCAACCAGCGCGTAGGCCCCTGCGTCGCCGGCACCGGCAAGTTCATCTGCATCGGCCTCAACTATTCCGACCACGCCGCCGAGACCGGCGCCACGGTTCCATCGGAACCGATCATCTTCATGAAGGCGACGTCGGCGATCGTCGGCCCGAACGACGACCTGATCATCCCGCGCGGCTCGGAGAAGACCGACTGGGAAGTGGAACTCGGCGTCGTCATCGGCCGCAAGGCGAAGTACGTCACGGAAGCGGAAGCCCTCGATTACGTCGCCGGCTATTGCACCGTGCACGACGTCTCCGAACGCGCCTTCCAGATCGAGCGACAGGGCCAGTGGACCAAGGGCAAGTCCTGCGACACTTTCGGCCCGACAGGCCCGTGGCTCGTAACCAAGGACGAGGTGCCGGATCCGCAGAACCTGCCGATGTGGCTGAAGGTCAATGGCGAGACGATGCAGAACGGCTCGTCGAAGACCATGGTCTACGGCGTCGCCTATCTCGTTTCGTACCTGTCGCAGTTCATGTCGCTGCAGCCGGGCGACATCATCTCCACCGGCACGCCGCCCGGCGTCGGCATGGGCATGAAGCCGCCGCGTTACCTCAAGGCCGGTGATGTCGTCGAACTCGGCATCGAGGGCCTCGGCAGCCAGAAGCAGTCCGTCCGCGCGGACGATTGATCAAAAGACTGGAGTGACCATGACCCGCATCACTGACCTGCGCGTCTTCGACCTGCGCTTTCCGACCTCGCAGAGCCTCGACGGTTCCGATGCGATGAACCCGGACCCGGATTACTCCGCGGCCTACGTCATCCTCGACACCGACAGGGAGGGTGTTGCGGGCCATGGTCTCACCTTCACCATCGGCCGGGGCAACGATATCTGCTGCATGGCGATCAAGGCCATGCGGCACCTGATCGTCGGCCAGGATACTTCAGACATCCTTGCTCACCCCGGCCGGTTCTGGCGGCATCTGACGAGCGACAGCCAGCTGCGCTGGATCGGTCCGGAGAAGGGGGCGATGCACCTCGCCACTGGTGCCGTGGTCAACGCCGTCTGGGATCTACTGGCCAAGGAAGCCGGCAAACCGGTCTGGCGGCTTGTTGCCGACATGTCGCCGGAAGAGATCGCCGATATCGTCGATTATCGCTACATGACCGACGTGCTCACCCGTGACGAAGCGATTGCGATCCTCCGCAAGGCCGAGCCCGGCAAGGCTCAGCGCATCGCGACACTCGAAAAGGAAGGCTACGCCTGCTACACGACCTCGGCCGGCTGGCTCGGTTATGACGACGACAAGCTCAGGCGCCTTGCCCAGGAGGCGATCGACGAGGGTTTCAACCACATCAAGATGAAGGTCGGCCGCGACCTTGCCGACGACATAAGGCGGCTGACGATCGCGCGCGAGGTGATCGGGCCTGACCGCTATCTCATGATCGACGCCAATCAGGTCTGGGAGGTCGGCGAGGCGATCGACTGGGTCAAGCAGCTCGCTTTTGCCAAGCCGTTCTTCATCGAGGAACCGACCAGTCCCGATGATGTCGCCGGTCATCGCAAGATCCGCGAGGCGATCGGACCGGTGAAGGTGGCGACCGGCGAGATGTGCCAGAACCGCATCATGTTCAAGCAGTTCATCGCCGAGGGTGCGATCGACATCGTCCAGATCGATAGTTGCCGTATGGGCGGCCTGAACGAGGTGCTGGCGGTGTTGCTGGTTGCTGCCAAATACGGACTGCCGGTCTGGCCGCACGCCGGCGGCGTCGGGCTTTGCGAATACGTCCAGCACCTGTCGATGATCGACTATGTGGCCGTCTCCGGCACCAAGGACGACCGCGTCATCGAATATGTCGATCATCTGCACGAACACTTCCTCGACCCCTGCGTCATCGAGAATGCCGCCTACATGCCGCCGCAGCGACCGGGGTTTTCTATCGAGATGAAGCTGCAATCGATCGCCGATTACACCTTCGGCGGGTAGCGCATCAAGATTTCATATAAGAATATAATCTTCAAGAATTCGAAGCCGGAGCGGCGACAAACGCTCCGGCTTCGTCGTTTTTAGCCAGTCTCTGGCCCAAGTCGGTATTCCGCCTCTTGACGGCTTGCGTTCATTTATGAATGATCTATTTATTCATTGTGGAAATCCGGAGGGGAGTCCGGAAGGAGGAGGAAAGATGAAGACCTTTGTTCTGGCTGCTGCCATGGCCGCCCTGTCCTTTTGCGGCATCGCTCAGGCGCAGGAATACAGCCTGCGGTTCTCGACCTCGCAGGTGAATCCCAACGAGCCGATCGTCAAAGCCATGAAGACTTATGCGGAGCGCGTCGGTGAACGCTCCGGCGGCCGCATCGCCATCACGGTCATGACGGGCGATCAGCTGGGCGCGCAGAAGAAGGTCAACGAGATGGTCATGAGCGGCGCAAGCCTGCTCAGCGCCACGGACTATGGTCAGCTCGGCCAGTTCGTACCGGACCTCTCCATTTTGGCCGGTCCCTATGTCTACCCCGATCTGGCCGCGACCGACCGTCTCTTCGCATCGGACCTCTACAAGGAGCTGTCCGGCAAGCTGGAAGCGCAGGGCATCAAGATCATCATGCCGAACGGTCTCTTCGGCTACCGTCACATCATCGCCAACAAGCCGGTGCGTTCGCCGGCGGATCTCGCCGGCGTTACCATCCGCGTGCCTTCGTCGCCGATCATGATGGCGACCTTCGGCAACTACGGCGCACGGCCGACGGAACTCCCCTGGGGCGACGTCTACAACGCGCTTCAGACCGGTGTCGTCGATGCGGCCGAAGGCCCCTTCGGTTCGATCGCCGGCGCAAAGCTCAACGAGACCCGCAATGTCATCTCCAAGACCGGCCATCAGATCATGTTCACGGCCTGGGTGGCCTCCAGCCAGTTCTTCAACGGACTGCCGGAAGATCTGCAGAAAATTCTCCTCGAAGAAGGCCAGACCATTGCCAAGGAGCTGACTGCGATGACGCTCGAAACGGATGACGCCTACGCAAAGCAGCTTTCGGCCTCGGGCGTCGAGATCGTCACCGACATCGATATCCCGGCCTTCATCGAAGCCTCGCGCGCGGCCTACGAGAAAGTGCCGAACATCACGCCAGGCATGTACGACCAGGTGCAGAAGGCGATGGCACAGTAAAGCAAACGACGGCGCGACGCGGCCATAAAGACGCCGCGTCGCGATCGCGTCGGGGGCCGCTCACCCAAGCCATGCTCGCGACGGAAGCCCATCGGCCTGCCTTCGCGCCGGCTCTGTTCCGCCTTTCAAAATGATTGAGGCCGTCATGGAAACCTCACCTTCACCTGAAGAGACCGCTCCTCTCTTCAGCCTGCGGCGCGCCGATGAAGCTGTCGGCGTCGCAGCACTTCTCGTCATTGTCTTCTCGATCCTCTGGGGTGTCGTCAGCCGCTATATCTTCCCGCAGCCGGCTGCCTGGACCTACGAGCTGGCGATCATGGCTTTCGCCTATCTCGTCTTCTTCGGTGCGGTCGCTGGCGTGCGTCTCGGCACCCACGCGGCGATCGATGTCCTTGTTGCTGCCTTGCCCGACAGCTGGCAGCGGGCGATCGCCTGGTTCAACTACCTGCTGTTGGCGCTGTTCTTCATCGCCATGACCGTTCTCTTCGGCTGGCAGGCCTGGACGTCGCGGCACGTGCACACGATCGCGATGGACCTGTCGCGCAGCCTTTCCTACGGGCCGCTGGCGCTGGCGTCGGCCGGCATGTTCCTCCAGCACCTGATCGTCGAAAGACCCTGGACCGTCCGCCTGCACCGCAATGTGGAATCGCTGATATGACCTTCTTTCATCTTGCCGGCCCCTCGCTTCTCGTCGTCATCCTCTTCCTGTTGTCGATGCCGATCACCTGGGCGATGGCGATCGGGGCGCTCGCCTTCTTCTTCATCAACATGGACATGATTCCGCTTGCCAATTTCGCGCAGGAGATGGCCGAAGGCAGCCAGTCCGTGTCGCTGCTGGCGCTGCCGCTGTTCGTGCTTGCCGGCTGCATCATGAACGCATCGGGTATCACGCGCCGCCTGCTGGCGCTGGCCGATGTCATGGTTGGTCACATGACCGGCGCTCTGGCGCAGATGTGTACGGTACTCGGGACCTTGCTTGGCGGTTTGACGGCGTCGGCCAACGCCGATGCTGCGATGCTCGCCAAGACCCTTGGCGTCGAGATGACGGAACGAGGCTACAGCCGCGCCTTCGCGGCGGTCATCACCTCGTCGGCCTCCATCATCACCAGCCTGATCCCGCCCTCGATCGGCCTCATCGTCTATGGCTTTCTGGCGGAAACCTCGATCGGCCGGCTGTTCGCCGCCGGCGTCGTTCCCGGTCTGGTGCTTGCAGCCGGGCTGATGCTCACCACCTATTTCATCGCCCGCAAACGCGGCTACAAGCCGCTGCGCAAGGAACGCGCCAGCAGGGCGGAGGCCAGCCGGGCGCTGATCGACGGCCTCTGGGCGCTGTCGATCCCGGTCGTGATTTTCGCCGGCACGCGCTACGGCATCTTCACCACCACAGAGGCGGGCGCGGTTGTCGTCGTCTATGTGCTCTTCGTCGCCGTCTTCGGCTATCGCGAATTCACCTTCCGCCAGATCCCCGAGGTGCTGGCCGAGGCGGTGCGCGATTCCGCCGTGGTGATGATCATGATCTGTGCCGCCGCCGCTTTTGGCTTCTATCTCGCCTGGGAGCAGGTGCCGCAGGCGATGTCCGGCTGGCTCGGCGGTGCCACCGACAACCCGCTGCTCATGCTGCTTCTCATCAACGTGCTGTTGATCGTCATCGGCACGGCAATCGAGGGGTCGGCGGCGCTCATCATCCTCACCCCGATGCTGATCCCGATCATCGACGGTGTCGGCATCGACCGCGTGCATTTCGGCGTCGTCTTCATCACCAACCTGACGATCGCCGGCATTACACCGCCGGTCGGCGGCCTTATGTATATCTCGTCGATGGTGCTGAAGGTGCCGATGATGGCCTATGCACGCGAGGTGCTGCCTTACCTGGCGATGATGATGGTGCTGCTGGTGATGCTCAGCATGTTCCCGCAACTGTCGCTGTGGCTGCCGAACCTCGTCTATGGAACGACCGCGGTGCAATAGCGCGGTCAGGCACACATCAATGTTTTGAATCGATCGGCTGCGATCGATTCAAAACTCTCGTTGGACGCGCGGCACCTCCTTAGCCCATCGTCGTCCCATGCTTAACCACCCCTATCACCTCTACGTCGAGAGAACGGATGCGAGCGCAAACATGGCTCGCTTCTACGCCATGTCGATTGAGCAGACTCTGTTTGGAACTGCGTGTCTGACGCGCCGCTGGGGCCGGATCGGCACGTCAGGACAATCGATGGCCCATCACTTTGACGACGAAATGGAAGCAGTCACGCTGTTTCTCGATGTTCTGAGGAGCAAGCGAAGGCGCGGATACCGCCCGCGTGCTCATTGTGTTTGCAATAATCCCTCGATCTCGCCTCGACTTGAGGCGGCCCTCCCGATCGTCGGAACGCGGCGGTAGCCGCGCCAGATTTATCGGCCGTTCAGGCCGGCTACTGCGGCAGCCGGGCGCCTGCTCTCAGACCCCTTGCTCGCACTCTCAAAGCCTCAAACCGGTGGCTGTAGATCAGCCGCGATGACGATCCCGTTGCCGTTATCTGATTTAGCGTCCGCGCATATGAAACAGAATGAATATTCCGATCCACAAAATCTTCGATTTTCTCGTTCCATTTTCTCTTGCAGGTTCGTTCTCGTTCGTTTTTAATCAGTGCGCTTTCGCCACGAAAGCCAGACGCGTCTGATTGAGGAGAGCTGACGCGCCCGGGGACAAATATTTTCGTCTTAATGATGGGAGGAACCTTCATGCGAGTATCCAAGTGGGCCCTTGCGGCCACATCCGCGCTTTCGATCGTTGCCGCCTCGGACGCTCTGGCAGCAACGGAGCTTTCCTGGTGGCACGCGATGACCGGCGCCAACAACGAAACGGTCGAAAGGCTTGCCAAGGAGTTCAATGAAAGCCAGTCGGAGTACAAAATTGTCCCTGTGTTCAAGGGCACTTATGGCGAGACGCTGAACGCGGGCATCGCCGCTTTCCGCTCCAAGCAGGCTCCCGCCATTCTGCAGGTCTTTGACGCCGGCAGCGGCGTGATGCTGGGTGCCGAAGGCGCCGTGGTCCCGGTTGTAGACGTCCTCAAGAAGGGTGGCTACGAATTCAACAAGGACCAGTACCTGCCGGGCATCGTCGCATATTACTCCAAGCCCGACGGCACGATGCTGTCCTTCCCGTTCAATTCGTCCTCGCCGATCCTCTACTACAACAAGGATGCCTTCTCGAAGGCTGGTCTCGATGCCGAGAAGCCACCGGCAACCTGGCCCGAAGTCTTCGAGGCCGCCAAGAAGATCAAGGCAAGTGGCGCGGCGAATTGCGGTTTCACCTCGACCTGGCTGACCTGGATCCAGACCGAGAATTTCTCTGCCTGGAACAACGTGCCCTATGGCACCAATGAAAACGGGCTTGCCGGCCTGGACGTGGAGCTGAAGATCGATGCCCCGCTCTTCGTCGAGCACTTCCAGTCGATTGCGGATCTCGCCAAGGACGGCACGTTCCGTTACGGCGGCCGTACATCGGAAGCAAAGCAGCTCTTCATGTCGGGCGAATGCGCCATCCTGACGGAGTCTTCCGGCGGCCTCGGCGACATCGTGAAATCCGGCATCAACTACGGCGTCGGCCAGCTTCCCTATTATGAAGGCCACGGTCCTCAGAACACCATTCCCGGCGGCGCAAGTCTCTGGGTCTTTGCCGGCAAGGAAGATGCCGAATACAAGGGCGTTGCGGAGTTCTTCCATTTCCTGTCGAAAACGGAAACCCAGGCAAAGCTTCATCAGGTCTCGGGCTATCTGCCGGTGACGCTTGCAGCCTATGAAGAAACCAAGAAGTCCGGCTTCTATGAAAAGAACCCCGGTCGTGAAACGCCGATCAGGCAGATGATGGGCAAGGCGCCGACGGAAAATTCCAAGGGCGTTCGGCTCGTCAATCTTCCCCAGGTTCGCGACATCCTCAACGAACAGTTCGAGGCCATGCTTGCCGGGCAGAAGGACGCAAAGGCTGCCCTGACCGAAGGTGTCGAAAAGGCCAATGCGGCAATTGCCGCCGCGGTCGGCAACTAATCCCCAACCAAGGGGCCCGTGCCACTTAAGCGCGGGCCCCGTCTTTCACGGAAGGGGCACGCCATGCAGTCCGTCGTCTTTCCCAACAAGGTGTTGCCGTATCTTCTGCTGGCGCCGCAGATCGTGCTTACCGTGGTGTTTTTCTTCTGGCCGGCAAGCCAGGCGCTCTACCAGTCGGTCTTGCGCGAGGATCCCTTTGGCCTGAAATCCGGCTTCGTCGGCCTTGCCAATTTCCGCGCCATCCTGGCCAATCCGGACTACCTGCATTCGCTGCAGGTCACGGTCGTCTTCAGCCTTGCAACCGCACTTCTGTCGATGGCTCTCGCCCTGCTGCTCGCGACCTCGGTCGACCGGGTCGTGCGCGGGCGAAACGTCTATCGCACGCTGCTAATCTGGCCCTATGCGGTTGCTCCGGCCGTGGCGGGCATGCTGTGGCTGTTCATGTTCAACCCGGCAATGGGAACCTTCGCCTACATCCTGCGTCGCAATGGCTTCACCTGGGATCCGCTCTTGAACGGCGACCAGGCGATGTTTCTGGTTGTCGTGGCCGCCGCCTGGAAACAGATCAGCTACAATTTCCTCTTTTTCGTCGCCGGCCTGCAGGCGATCCCGAAATCGCTGATCGAGGCCGCCGCGATTGATGGCGCCCGCGGCACCAAACGCTTCTGGACCATCGTCTTCCCGCTGCTTGCGCCGACGACGTTCTTCCTGCTCGTCGTCAACACCGTCTATGCGTTTTTCGACACGTTCGGCATCATTCATGCGGTGACCGGAGGTGGTCCGGCAAAAGCCACCGAAACGCTGGTCTACAAGGTCTACAACGACGGCTTCGTCAATCTCGACCTTGGCAGTTCGGCCGCCCAATCCGTCATCCTGATGGCAATTGTCGTTGCCCTGACGGCTTTCCAGTTCCGCTTCGTCGAGAAGCGGGTCCACTATTCGTGAGCGGCCGATGATCGAGAACCGTCCCATTTCAACCCTGATCAGCCACCTGGTGCTGGTGATCGGCATCGTCATCGTCGCGCTGCCGATCTACTACACCTTCATCGCCTCGACCCATAGCTCGATCGAAATCGTGCGGCCGCCGATGTCGCTCACGGTCGGCAATCATCTTGTCGAAAACTATAGTGAGGCCGTCGGTGGCGGTGTCGAGCGCGTTGTCGGCGTCAGCCTCGAGCGGCTGCTCTTCAATTCCACGGTCGTCGCCCTTGCGATCGCCGTCGGCAAGATCGTCATCTCCTTCCTGTCGGCCTTTGCGATCGTGTTCTTTCGCTTTCCGCTGAAGATGCTGTTCTTCTGGATGATCTTCATCACCCTGATGCTTCCGGTCGAGGTGCGCATCCTGCCGACCTACAAGGTGATCGTTGATCTCGGCCTGATCGATACCTATGCCGGCCTGACATTGCCGCTGATGGCTTCGGCGACCGCGACCTTCCTTTTCCGGCAGTTTTTCCTGACGATACCGGGAGAACTGGTGGAGGCCGCGCGTATCGACAATGCGGGTCCGTTCCGCTTCATGAGGGACATCCTCTTGCCGCTGTCGGCAACCAACATCGCGGCGCTCTTCGTCATTCTTTTCATCTATGGCTGGACCCAGTATCTCTGGCCGCTGCTCGTCACCAACGACGCCAAGATGAACACGATTATCATCGGGCTCAGGCGAATGATCGACTTCACCGACGCCTCGACCCCCTGGAACTACGTCATGGTGACCGCGATCCTCGCGATCATTCCGCCCATCCTCGTCGTGGTGCTGATGCAGCGCTGGTTCGTCAAAGGTCTTGTGGAGACAGAAAAGTAATGGCTGAGATTACGCTCAAAGACATCCGCAAGACCTACGGCACCGTCGACGCGATCAAGGGTGTCTCGCTTGACATCGCCGACGGAGAGTTCGTCGTTCTGGTCGGTCCGTCCGGCTGCGGCAAGTCCACGCTCTTGCGCATGATCGCAGGGCTCGAGGGCATCACCGGCGGCGACATTCATATTGGCGGACGGCGGGTTAACGATGTCGAGCCGGCCGAACGCGATATTGCCATGGTTTTCCAGAACTACGCGCTCTACCCGCACATGACCGTGCGCCAGAACCTCGCCTATGGCTTGAAGAACCGGAACACGCCGGCTGACGAGATCGATCGGCGCATCACCACTGCTGCCCGAACGCTGGAGATCGATACCTATCTCGATCGCAAGCCGCGCCAGCTTTCGGGCGGCCAGCGTCAGCGTGTCGCCATGGGTCGGGCGATCGTGCGGCAGCCGGCCGCCTTCCTTTTCGACGAGCCGCTTTCCAATCTCGACGCGAAGCTGCGTGGGCAGATGCGCATTGAAATCAAACGGCTCCAACGCTCACTTGGAACCACAAGCGTTTATGTCACGCACGACCAGATGGAAGCGATGACCCTTGCCGACCGACTGGTCGTCGTCAATGCGGGCCGCATCGAGCAGGTTGGCACCCCGATCGAGCTTTACGAACGGCCCGCCACGACCTTCGTCGCCACGTTTATCGGTTCGCCGTCCATGAATCTCCTGAAAGGTGCGGACGCTTCTGCCGGATGGTCTCTCTCGCCGTCCGTTTCCAGGCCGAACGGCGAGTTTACCCTCGGCGTGCGACCGGAGGATCTATCTCCGCTAGCGGCCGACGACGCCACGTCGCCGTTCGAGGCAACAGTACGGGTCGACGGGATCGAACTGGTCGGGGCGGAAAGCCTGATCCATGGGAGGCTGGAAAACGGCGCAGACCTGATCTTTCGCGTATCGGGCAGGGCCCGCTACGAAATCGGCGACACCGTGAAGGTTGGGGCGAAGGCAGACGCGCTCCATGTTTTCGGCGCAAACGGCGAACGGCTGATGTGACGGCGGCAGAAGGTCGACCTTCTGCTGGTGATCCGGGCCTTCCCCGACCGAACCCGGTGCGATTGGGCGGCGGCCCCTTCCGGTGATCAGATCGTCACGATCAGCTTTCGACCGAATAGCCGGCGTCACCGTGGCTTGAAGTCGACGAGCAGCGATTTGAGCTCGATCTCGCGAACCCGCCGCGCAGCCTCATCGGGGCTGACCCAGGCAAGCAGGCGCTCGCCCTTCTCCTTGTACTTTTCCACCTGCTTGGTGATTTCGATCTGGAACACGTCGACGACACAAGGGACGACGTCACCGTCGTCGAGCATCTTCAGATAGGTGTAGCTGCCGACCGGCTTCTTGCGGACCTTGCCGCGAACACCGGCTTCCTGAAGCGCCTCGATGGCGGCCGCCTCATGCGGCTCCTTCTGTTTCATCGGCCAGCCCTTCGGAATGAGCCATCGGCCGCTGTCGCGCGACGTCACCACAAGGATCTCGATCGCGCCGTCAGGCGCATACCGATAGCAAAGTGCTGCGCATTGCTGTCGAAACGAACCCGAAAACAGCTTCTCGGGCGAGGCGGCAAGCTTCTGCAACAGCGTCATTGGTTTTGGTGATTTCGGCGCCTTTGACTTTTTGATCGCTCTCAGCTCCTCGACTGTTGGCGCCAACTGCCGGACATCTAGGACATCCGACCCTCAGGTCAAAGGAGAAAATAGAAAGAAATGTTCGGGCGAGAGGGTCATGCCTTGGCAGAAATTGCGCTCAACTCCTCAAGGTCGAGATCCCGCTCCAGTTCATGCAGCGTTTCGTCGTCGATTTCGCCGGCACGATGAAGCCGGATGAGTTCGCGCCGCCCGGTTGCGACCGCCTCCAGGACGACGTCGAAATGGGCGTGCAGGATCGGCATGTAGTGCTCCGTGCGCGCAGCGTAATCGACGATCGACACTGCCCGGCGTTGGTAGCGCTCCAGCAATTGCGGATGGACGAGATTGCCGTCGGTGTCATAGGCCCGGCTCTGAATGGTGACGAGTTGTGCCTGGGCCATGGCTGCCTCGGCCTGGCTGAGCGTGAGGGGCGCCTTTTCCGACGAAGGCTCGACGAGTTGCGCCCAGGCAATCACCCGACCGAGTATGGTCCCCTGGATCAGCACCGTTCCGAGTATCACGGCAAAGGACGTCACCAGGATGAAGTCCCGGCCCGGAAAGCCCTCTGGCACGCTCAGCGCAAGCGCGAGCGTCACCACGCCACGAACGCCGGCCCAGGAAAGCACGGTCGCGCCGCGCGCGCCGACGGGCGCGTAGCGCTTGACCCCGAGCGCATTGCCAAGCCGGATCACGAGATCCGACCCGAACACCCAGACGAAGCGTGCGAGGGTGAGCGCGAGGAGGATGACGGCGATGGGCCATGCCAGGGTTGCCGCAACGGTCTCGAAACCGCCGCCGCGCTCGACGACGCCGCGAAGCGACAGGCCGATCAGGATGAAGACGGCGGCTTCCATCAGAAAGACGATCACCGTCCAGAATGATGTTCCGCGCATGCGGGTCGCGGCGGACAGCACCGTGTGCTGATGCCAGCTGGCGATGAGGCCCGTGGCCACGGTCGCGATGACGCCGGAGACGTGCAGGAATTCGCCGACCAGATAGGAGGTCCAGGAAAGCAGGACGGTCGCGGCGATGATCAGGTATTCGTCGCCAAGCCGACGTGCAAGCTGGACCCAGCCCATACCGATCACGATTCCGACGAGGGCACCACCGATCGCCAGCAGGAAGAAGTTGCCCACGGCCTCGCCCGCGCTGAACGCCCCGGTGACACCGGCGGCAACGGCGAAGCGAAAGAGCACGAGGCCGCTTGCGTCGTTGAGCAAGCTTTCGCCTTCAAGCAGGATTTGTAGCCGCCGCGGCAGCCGCACGCGTTGAAGGACAGCACGAGCCGATACGGCATCCGGTGGCGCGACGATCGCACCGAGTGCGGCGCAGGCGGCGAGCGGTAGCGCGGGGAAGAGCAGATGCGTCGTCATTGCCACGACGGCGCAGGTGAAAAACACGGCCCCAACCGCCAGCGAAACGATGCCGATCGAATGACGCCGTAGGCGGCCGAGAGCGATCGTCCAGGCGCCGTCCATGAGCAAGGGCGGCAGGAAGATCACGAGCACGAGCTCTGGATCGACCTCGATTGTCGGCAGTCCCGGGACAAAGGCAAGCAGAGCGCCTCCGGTCAGGAGTGCCACCGAGGGCGGCAAAGCCAGCCGGTCGGCGACGTAATGCAGCGCAATGATCGCCACGAACATGCCGATCACCAACTCGAACAAATGTGTCGGTTCCACCAGCCCTAGCCTCCAGCCATATGACGATCGGCTTTATTACAGAGCAGGTTTTTGCCGAAATGCAATTGCGTCGGGTGCAGCACGAAGCGGCAGCACTTTGAGGCGGAGCGCAAGAGGCGTCGTTCGGGCAAGAAAAAAGGGCCGACGGAAGACCGCGGCCCATAAGGTGTGAAGGTCAAAAACCTCCAGAGGGGAACAGCTGCTGCGGCGGACTGGGAGGAGACCCGCCATGTGCATCAGCTGGGTGCTTTATGCCTGATTTTTGACCAGCTGGAAAACAATTATTGTGCAATGCAGCTATGCATAATCGCCGGGCATGCGCGCGGTTACCGCCCGGATTATCCGTGTTATGCCGCGACGAACGGCTCTATGGGGAAGGGGGTCGTCGAGAACATCGATCCCGACGGACGATCGGGACCGGTGGCAAGCACCGGCCCCGATGAGATAGTTGCTACACTAACGGTCGTGAGCTTGACCGCACAACCATTTTACGACCGCCTTTGCGATCGAACAGGCCGCGACCGGACTTCCTCGGTTATCCGCAGCCGGTCCACAGGTTGTTCACAGGCTAAGGAAGCACCAACCGTTTGAAGCGGAACCGGATTTTCCAAACTGTGACTTACAGGCCCTGAAAAGCGTGCACCGCCTCAGGCCAGCGATATCTCGCGGGTTTCCGCATCGACCATCGCGGCGGCGATCGCTGCCACAAGCAGCAGGCCGGCAAAGGTGCCGATCGCCAGCCCGAAACCCTCCGCCACCAGCAATCCGATGAGCGAGGGGGCAAGCAGGCCACCGAGCCGGGCCATGCCTCCGGCCGCCCCCATTCCGGTCGCGCGCGAGGCGGTCGGATAGAGTTCGGGCGTATAGGCATAGAGTGCGCCCCATGTGCCGAGCAGCGCGAAACTCATGATCAGCAGTGCGGCGGCAACGACCGGTGCCCCATCCGCCACGACGAACAACAGGCAACTGAGAGCCGAAAGCGCACAAAAACCGACCAGCGTCGGGCGCCGTCCCCACTTCTCGACACCGTAGGCGGCAAGCGCGTAGCCCGGAATCTGCGCCAGAGCGATGAGAACGAGGAACCCGTAGCCACGCACGAAGCCGAACCCTTCGCCCGCAAGCCGCGGCGGCATCCAGGTGAAGACGCCGTAATAGGAGACCGACACGAGGAACCAGACCGACAGGATCAGAAGGCTGCGGCGGCGCAGGTCCTTCGAGAAGATGCCGATGCCTGGCAAAGGTGCGGGCAGGGCGATCGACACTGTCGGCTCGAGCTGAGGCCGGCCGTTGGCCGTCAGCATCCGGTCGACAATGGCCCTGGCCGCCTCCGCCTTTCCCGAGCGCAACAGGTAAAGCGGCGATTCCGGCACGAGGAAGCGAAGTCCGACGCCGAGGACGGCCGGAATGGCCGTGACGGCGAAGATGTAGCGCCATCCGTCGGCAAGACCGGCGAGGGCGATGAGCCATGCCGCCAGAGCCACGATCAAGGTGCCCACGGCCCAGAACCCTTCGAGCATGACCAGCCATCGCCCGCGACTGCGGGCCGGCAGGAACTCCGACATCATCGCATAATCGACGGGAAGCGTGCCGCCGACCGCAGCGCCCGTGAGGAAGCGCAGGAAAAGCAGGACCGCGAAACTGGGAGCGAATATCGAGAGGATGCCAAAGACCGCGTCGCAGGCGACGGTGGCGATCAGGACCCGCCGCCGGCCGATGCGATCTGCAAGCCTGCCGAACGCGACGGCACCGATCAGCATGCCGAGGAAAAACAGCGTGCCCGTCTGCAGCGCCTGCGGAACCGTCAGACCGAATGTTGCGGCAATGGAGGCGGCGGTGAACCCGACAGCGAGCACCTGCATGGCGTCGGCGGTCCAGACCAGACCGAATATGCCCATCAGGCGGCGCTGATAAGGACCTGTGCCCGCCCGGTCGAGCGCTTCCTGTATCGTGATCGTGGTCATTGGGCCCGCCTTGCGATTCGACGCGTGGACACTACGTCGGCCGAGCCAGCTTGGATATTGCAGAAATGCCGCAGATGCCGGGCTCCGTGTAGCCGCGATCATCGGTTGCGATCTTGCAGGCCACTTGGCATTGGCTGGCGATTTCGACTTGCACGTCGTGCACACGCGTGCAATTATGCACGCGTGTGCAATGGAGCTTCGCCGATGGACGAATACAAGCCGCGCTATTCGAACGACCTGTCTGGCCGGGCCTTGCTGTGTCGGGAGGTCATCCGCTCCGCCGGCGCACTGGTCTTGAGCGGTTTCAAGGCAAGCGCAGAGCGCGGATTTTCGCTGAAGGGTCCGCAGGATTTTCTGACGGAAACCGACGCGGCCTCCGAAGCCCATATCCGTGAGGCGATCGCCGCGCAGTTCCCAGACGATGGATTCCTGGGCGAGGAAGGTGGCGGCACGGTCGCCGATCGCGTCTGGGTGGTCGACCCGGTCGACGGCACGGCGAACTTCGCGCGCGGAATCCCGCACTTCTGCATCTCCATAACCTATGTCGAACACGAGCGCGCAGAGATCGGAGCGATCTACAATCCGGCCCTCGACGAGCTCTATTTCTGCCGCCGGGGAGGTGGGGCAACGCTGAACGACAAGGCCATCACGGTTTCTTCGACGGCAACCTTCGATGCCGCTTCGGTAGAGATGGGCTGGTCACGACGGGTGCCGGACGAGACCTATCTGGAGACGATGCGACAGATGCTGGAAAAGGGCGCCAATGTGCGCCGCGGCGCATCGGGAGCGCTTGCGCTCGCCTATGTCGCCGATGGCCGCTCGGACGCGTATGTCGAGCTGCACATGAACTCCTGGGATTGCCTTGCCGGTCTGTTGCTCGTTGCCGAAGCCGGCGGCATTGTCTGCCCGTTCCTGGAAATCGGCAGCCTGCTCGGCGGGGGACCGGTCCTCGCATCCACCCCGGCAATCGCTGCCGGCGTGAGCGTGGCCTCCGGCATTCCGATCCGGGGCAAGGAACAGGCCGCCGAGCTCCAGTTGGCCCGAAATGGCGATGGTGTAACCATGCGCATCGCTTCGATACGAAGAGGAAATTCCATGGATGCACCGGTTTATCCGCGGCCCGCTATCAGTCTGATCGCAAGGGGGCTCGGACCTCACGGCGCCGACCTCTATATCGGCGGCAGCGACGGCGCGCGGGACCTGGACCTGCTCAAGCGGCACGGGATCACCATCGTCGTCAATTGCGCGATCAACCTGGACATCAATCTCGTGCGGGAGGAGGAAGTCGCCGTCAACGACGACCTGTGCGCCAGCGGTTATGCCGACATCCGCTACTACAAGCTCGGCATGATCGACGGCGACGGCAGCCCCGATACGATGATGCTCGGCGCCTACTACATTCTCGACGGGGCACTGCGCCAGACGATGCCGAAGCGCGTTACCTATCCCTTTGCCGATGGCGGCAACATCCTCGTCAATTGCCGCGGCGGACGCAGCCGCTCGGTGTCGCTGGTGGCGCTGTTCCTGCACAAGCAGCAGCCACATCTGTTTCCGACGCTCGACGCGGCCGTCGCCCATATCCGCGAGCATCGCGAGCTGCGGCCGGACGAATGGTTCGAGACGCCGAAGCCCATGCTCTATGAAGCGGCGCGGCGCGCCTCAGCCTGGATCGATCTCGTCGAAGCCGCACGCGCGGAGGCGAGAGCCGATGTCTGAGTTGCCGCGGATCGCCGTCATTGCCGACGCCCATTTCCATGATCTTGAGGGTGACTTCGAGTTCCCGAGGATAGAGATCGACGGCGAGAAACTGGCCGTCAGAAGCTGGACCGACACGCGCGAATCCACGCGCGTCTTCAACGAAAGCGCCAGAGCGCTGGACGAGGCCCTGGCGGAGGTCTCCCGCCGCGGTATCCGCCACGTCGTACTCCTCGGCGATTACACGGATGACGGCCAAAGGCAGACGACGGAGCGCTTGCGCACCATCCTTGAGCGGCACGAGAGCGCCTGCGGCACGCGCTTTTATGCGCTTCCGGGCAACCACGACATCTTCGGTCCCGAGGGCCGCAACCACACCAAACAATTTCTCGACGGGGCCGACGCCAGGGTCTTCGTGACCAGCGACGCGACCAGGGCCGGCCCCGGCAGCTACGCCACGCCCCGCATGTATTGCGAGGGGTATCCAAAAGGCCTCGCCCCCATGGCTGCCTGCGGGTACTTCCGAAGGCCGGACTACGTCCATTGGGAAACCCCTTTTGGCGTCTCCGACCTCACCGAAGATCGCCTCTATGAGGTCTCGTCACCGGACGGCCGGAACCGCTACCGTCTTATGGACGCCTCCTATCTGGTCGAGCCGGAGCCGGGGCTCTGGCTGATGATGATCGACGCCAACGTGTTCGAGCCGCGCGACGGCCTGTTCGAAGAAGGCGAGGAAGCGGCCTTCGTCGACAGTACCGGGGCTGGCTGGAACGCGCTTCTCAGGCTGAAGCCGTTCATCGTCGACTGGATTGCCGATGTGTCTGCGCGCGCGACGAAGCTCGGAAAAACGTTGCTTGCCTTCTCGCACTATCCTGTGCTCGACCCCTTCGATGGCGCAACAGGAGCAGAAGGCGTTCTCTTCGGCGACACCAACATTGGCCGCCGGACACCGAAAGAGGCCGTCGCGGACGCACTGATGACCGCTGGAATGGGCGTGCATTTCAGCGGGCACCTGCACGTCGAGGGCGTCACGCGCCGCGACCGCGGCGAGCGTTCGCTGATCAATATCGCCGTACCGTCGCTGGTCGCCTTTCCGCCCGCCTTCAAGATCATCGAGCCGTCTGCGTCCGGTTCGTCCATCGAAACCGTCGAACTGGCGGCTATGGCCGTCGACCAACGTGTGCAGCGCGCCTATCGACGCGAAGCGAAGCGCGCGGGCGAGGGGCCGGACCTCGCCTTTGCCGCCACAGACTACGGATCCTTCCTGAAGGCGCACAAGCGCGCCTTGGTCGAGCACCGCTACTTTCCGAAGGAATGGCCCGGGAATGTCGTGGACGAAATATCGGGGCTTACGATCGGCGCCGCCTGCAACTTAGTGGCCGATGCCGGCGTGACCGCGAAGATTCTCGGGGGAAGCCCGGGCGAGCTTCCACAGGACTCGGCGCGCCTTGCTAGCCTCGATATGATCGAGCTGATTGCAGACTGGTATTGCCTGCGTCAGGCCGGCATGCTGGCACTCGACAAGATTCCTGCACCGCGCCGCGCGCTCTACCGCAAGCTGGCGCAGCATCTCGGTCGCCCGCCCGAGAGCGGATGGGACGGGTCGACATCGGGCTTTCTCGCAATCTTCCTCGGCGCCTTCGATGCCTTCCTCGATCGTGCAGAGGCGGGCAGCCTTCAAATCGATATCGGCAACACATCCGCCAAAGAGGAGGCTGCCTGACCATGAATCCGTCGATCTCCGCAGCCCCTTTCGCCGTTCCACCTCGAACCTTCATCGAGTTGCGCGAATCCTGGCGCATCGGTGCACGCCAGCTGAAAGGCGGCCGTCTGGAGGTGGCAAAGTTCGTGCTTGCCCATCCCTATGACGTCGCCTTCGCCAGCGCACGTGAGGTTGCGGAGCGCAGCGGCGTGTCGACGACGACGGTCATGCGTCTCGTCAGTGACCTCGGGTTCGAGACCTATGCATCCTTTCAGCAGCTCTTTCGAGCGGAGTTGCTGCGCGGTCGGCAATAGATCGCACCGGGGAGGGAGGGGCCATGGAATCGGCGATCGTCAGCATCAACCTCTTCGGCGCCGTGGCCCTGTTCGGCCTCGGTCAGATCCGCGACGGCGTGCAACAGGCTTTCGGCGCGCGTCTGAAAACCGGGCTCGCGGCCGGAACGCATGATGGCGTTCGCTCGTTTTTCGCCGGTCTCGTCGCGACCATCGCTCTTCAAAGCTCCACTGCGACCGCGCTCATGGTCGCCTCCTTCGTCGAGCGTGATCTCATCCTGCCGCGCATGGCGCAGGTCGTACTGCTCGGGGCGAATGTCGGCACGGCGATGACGGCATGGATCGTGGCCCTGGGGCTTGGCTGGCTTTCTCCGCTTCTGCTGCTTTCCGGTGTCATTGTCGGGCGCGGCAGCTCGAGCGCCCGCAAGGGCGCGGGCGGCGCGCTCGTCGGCATCGGGCTGCGGATTGCTGATCGACAGCCGCATTCGGCACGCGGCCTCATGAACAATCAGGTCTAGCGGCGGGCCGTCTTGCGCTCGACCATCGCCACCGGGACGACCTGAAGCCGGGTTTCCATTTCGTCGGCTTCGAGCGCTTCGAGAACCCGCTCCGTCAGGGCGGAGAAGGACTGCGCGACCGTGGTGAGTTCGTAACTCTTCCACCCGGCCTGCGGTATATCGTCGAAGCCGACGACGGAAAGATCAGCCGGGACGCGGCGGTGCATTTCGGTGCGGGCCGCATCGAGAAACCCGAGCGCCAGGAGATCGGTAACGCAGAAGGCGCCGTCGATCGCTTCGTCGACGAGCAGTTCGCAGCCGGCCTGATAGCCGCTCTCATAGCTCGTCGTTCCACCCGACCAGGCGACGACCTCGACGCCGGCGGTCGCCATCTTCTGTTTGAACGCGGTAGTGCGGCGAACCTGGGCGGGCGTCTGGCTGCCGCTTGAAATCACCGCGACCTTCTTGCAACGCGCCTCGATCAGGCGCAGCGCTGCGAGATCCGCACCGCGGGAATCGTCGCTCAACACCATGCTGGTGTCGGTGCGATCGATCTTCTGATTGATCAGGATCAGTCGCACCCCGTTGGCGATGCATTGGTCGACGATCGATTCCGGCGGATCTCCGGACAGCACGATGATCGCCTGCGCCCGGAATTCGAAGAGAAGTTCGATCAGTGGCGCGATATCCTTGCGTGCGTCCGCGGCATTGAGCAACAGGCACTGCAAACCGCGCCGCAACAGGCCGATGCTCAAGAGATCGAGCTGCTTTGCATGGAAGGGCGTACTGAGATTGGCGCCGACGACGCCGATGAGGTTTGAGCGGTCGTTGTTCAGCCCCTGCGCCAGCCGGTTGACCCGGTAGCCAAGCTCCCGGGCAGCCTTCAAAACCTTGCGCCGCACAGCCTGGGATACGCTGGCTCCAGGCGTAAAGGTTCGCGAGACCGCCGAACGCGAGACGCCCGCGCGTTTTGCAACCTCTTCGGCCGTCACAAAGCCCCTTGCCATGCCTTTCTCCTGCAGAATCAGACGCTTCTAATCAGGGCCACAAAAGCGGCCCCATTCCAACGAAAAAGTTCGAGCGCATACACTCTGAAAACCAACCAATGAGGCCGGCGAACGACCGCGAGTGGCCCATCCATAGCGGCTGTTTCACCCCGCCGCGAGCATAAGCCGCGACCTTATGATCACGTGTTCGAAACATGCCGCCATGGAGTCAATAAATGTATATAAAAAACAACAGCTTAAAGCATTGAGCACGTGTGCATTTTTTTGTTGACAACAGCCCCCTGCCATTGGATCATATGTTCCATAGACGGCGCCAAATTGGAATGTTTGTTCTGTCTATGTTCGTGGTGATGGCGGCGCGGTTGAGGAGCTGGCGCCGACGTTGGGCAGGTGCTTTTGCCTGTCCCGCGAACGGGGAGGATCGAGTACCCTATAGCCGCGACATTTCGCGTCGAAATGCGGCTTCTTGCGTATCGCAGCGTCATGCCGTCGCGCGTGAGCTCTGTTTCCCCGTCGACACCTGAAAGTCCGTCCGGCATCGATCGCCGCGGCAGGCTGCGCATGTTGAGGTCCAAGGGGAAGAGCATGGCCTTATTGAGTGAAACAGCCAAGGCGGCGACATTGCCGGATGTGGCAACGACGCCGACGGCATGGCAGCGGTGGCGTTATCGAGCGAAGGTGGCGTCCCGGGAGCCGACGACGCTGATCGGCGTGCTGACGGCGCTTCTCTTTACCTATCTCATCGTCGTGCCGATCATCTCGATCGTGCTCGATTCCGTGCGGGTGCAATTCGGTCACGAGAGGCGGCTCGGCAAGGATTTCGGCGAGCTCACGCTCTACTACCTCGATCGTGCCTTTCTGTCGCCGGTCTCGGTCGACCTTTTCTGGCGGCCGCTTCTCAACACGTTGTCGGTCGCGCTCGGAGCGATCAGCCTGTCGCTGGTCATAGGCACGGTTCTGGCGTGGCTGATCAGCCGGACAGACATGTTCGGACGGCGATGGTTCGCGACCGCGCTCATCGTACCCTACATGCTGCCCGCCTGGACCTTCGCGCTTGCCTGGACGACGCTCTTCAAGAACAGGACGGTCGGCGGACAGCCGGGCTGGTTCGAGGCCATGGGGCTGACGCCGCCGGACTGGGTCGCCTATGGGCGCTTCCCGATCATCATCATCTTGGCGCTACACTACACGCCCTTCGTCATTCTGCTGTTCGGCTCCGCGCTGCGCCGCTTCGATTCCCAGCTCGAAGATTCCGCCCGCATCCTTGGCGCCAAGCGCTACCAGGTGGCGCTGCAGATCATCCTGCCGCTGATGCGGCCGGCGCTGCTGTCTTCCATGGTGTTGATCTTCGCCAAGTGCCTCGGCGAGTTTGGCGTGCCCTACGTGCTCGGCCTGCCGGTCAAGTTCGAAGTGCTTTCCACCTCGCTCTTTCGCAGCATCGCATCCCGCCAGACCGGCGTTGCCGGCGTGGTTGCGGCCTCGATCATGCTGATCGGCATCATCACCCTGATGATCGACGCGCGGCTGGTGCGCGAAGCCCGCCGCTTCGTCACCGTCGGCTCCAAGGGCTCGATGAACCGCCAGAGCCGGCTTGGCAAATATCGCCTGCCGGCGACCGGCTTCGCCGCACTCATCTTCCTCTTGAGCGTCGGCCTGCCGCTTCTGACCCTGTTCCTGTCCACCATCATGAAGCTGCCGGCCCAGTTCACGCTCGACAACTTCACGCTGGACTACTGGATCGGCCGTGACCTGCACACGGTGGCGCTGCAGACCGGCGTGCTTTTAAGCCCTGATCTCTGGGCGGCCGCGAAAAACACCCTCATGATCGTCGGTCTCGCGTCTCTAACCTCGGGCATTCTCGGATTGCTCGTCGGCTACGTGGTCATCCGCACACCGGTCAAGGCGCTGTCGGTCTATCTGCGGCAGGTCACCTTCCTGCCCTATCTGGTGCCGGGCATCGCCTTTGCCGCCGCCTATCTCTCGCTTTTCGCCGTGCCGCGCGGCCCGATGCCCGCCCTTTACGGCACCGTCACCATCCTCGTCCTGGCGCTGATTGCCGATCAGATGCCCTATGCCTCGCGCGCCGGCATCTCCGCCATGACCCAGCTCGGCAAGGATCCGGAAGAGGCAGCTCAGATCTCCGGCGCCGGCTGGTTCCGCCGGATGTTCCTGATCGTCATTCCCATCCAGAAGGGGTCGCTCGTCACCGGTGTACTCTTGCCCTTCATTTCGGGGATCAAGGGCTTGAGCCTGTTCGTCATCCTCGCCGTGCCGAGCACCGACGTTCTGACCACCTATTCGCTCCGGCTCGTCGATTACCACTACACACAGGCAGCCAACGCCGTCGTGCTGATCATCGCGGCCATCGCCTACCTTGGAACCCTGGCAGCCCAGAAGCTGACCAAGACCAATCTCGCAGAAGGACTCGGAAGCTGATGCCATCCATCAATCTCAGCGGCGCCCAGAAGAACTACGGCGTCAATTCCGCCAATGCTGTTTCCAACCTCGATCTCGAAATCCGCGACGGCGAGTTCATGTGTCTTCTCGGTCCCTCCGGCTGCGGCAAGACCACGACGCTGCGCATGATCGCCGGGCTCGAAAACCTGTCGGATGGCGAAATCCGCATCGGCGAGCGGCTGGTGGATTCGGTGCGGTCTGGCGTGTTCATCCCACCGGAAAAGCGCGAAATGGGCCTCGTCTTCCAGAGCTACGCGCTCTGGCCGCACCTGACGATCGAGCGCAACACCGATTTCGGCCTCAGGCTGCGCAAGCTGCCGAAGGCCGAGCGCGAGGCACGGGTCGAAAAGGTGATGCAGGCCCTCGACATCGCCAAGTATCGCGACCGTTATCCGTCGCAGCTCTCCGGCGGCCAGCAGCAGCGCGTGGCGCTCGCCCGCATGCTGGCTGTCAATCCGGGTGTGCTTCTGCTCGACGAGCCGCTGTCGAACCTCGACGCGCGGCTGCGGCTGGAAATGCGCGCCGAACTGAAGCGCATCCACAAGGAGTTCAAAACGACGATCGTCTTCGTGACCCATGATCAATGGGAGGCGATGACGCTGGCAACCACGATTGCCGTCATGAACGAGGGCACGCTGCAGCAGATGGGCACGCCCAACGACATCTATGATCGCCCCGCCAATCGCTTCGTTGCGGAATTCGTCGGCAGCCCGCCGATCAACATCCTGACCTTTGGCTCGTCGGCAGCCTCACAGCTTTCACTCGCCGCCGAAGCCTATCTCGGCGCGCGCCATCCGTCGCTGCGCGGCATCGGCTCGGTCGGCATCCGACCGGAGGCAATCGGTTACTCGGTCAAGTGTGAGGACGTGCCGGCGGGTGGCTTTTCCGGCGAAATGACCGTGACGGGTGTGCTGCCGACCGGCGGCAGCTGGATCCTGGAACTCAGGAACGACAGCGACACGCTGTTCTTGACGACCAACGCCCTGCCGCGCGTCGAGACCGGCTCCAAAGTTTCGTTCTTCGCGCCGCCCGAGGCGCTTCACGTCTTCGACAAGGGCGGCCAGCGCCTCACCGAGGCGGACGCACTTTTGCGCAAGAACACGCTGAACTGAGGCGCTTCGTCGCCGAAGACATACGAAACACGCTCTGAGGGAGGAACAGACGATGCATTTTCGGAAGACTGACAGGAGGCAACGTGCAATCAGGCGCGCCTTGCTGGCGACGGCCATCATGGCGATCGCCGGACCGGCGGTGGCCGAGGATGCGTTCGACCTGAACGCGCTGATCGAGGCAGCGCGCAAGGAGCCGCCGATCACGGTCTATGACAGCACTGGCAAGATCGTCGAAATGGCCAAGGCCTTTGCCGAAAAGTACGGCGTCGCGGCCGAGGGCTCCAAGGTCAAGGCGACCGCCCAGCTCGAAATGATCATTCGCGAGGCCCGCGCCAACAACATCCAGGGCGACGTCTCGATCATCAGCGATGCACCGGCCGCCATGGCGCAGCTCATTCCACAGGGTTTTGCCGAGAGCTGGCTGCCGCCGGACCTCGCCGCCAAGATTCCGGCGGAGTATCAGGATCCGCTGACGGTGGTCACCAGCGCCAATGTCTGGGCCTACAACACCGAACTCTTCGACAAGTGCCCGGTCACCAACATCTGGCAGCTGACCGGACCGGAGTGGAAGGGCAAGGTCGCGATGCAGGACCCGCTCGGCAAGCCGTCCTATGTCGACTGGTTCAACCAGATGGCCAAACACGGCGACGACAAGGTGTCGGCCGCCTACAAGGAGCTCTACGGCAAGGCGCTGGAAACCGACGACGGCAGCGCGACGGCAGCCTGGGTAAAGGCGCTCGCCGCCAACGCGCCGCTCCTGACCGACGCCGATGCGGCTGCGGCCGACGCGGTCGGCGCACCGGGACAATCGCAGCCGTTCATGGGATTGATGAGTTCCGCGAAGTTCCGCGACAATGCGGAAAAGGGCATGAAGCTTGGCCTGTGCAAGGATTTGAAGCCCTGGCTCGGCTGGATGTATCCGGGCGTTGGCCTGATCACCAAGGGCACCAACAGTCCCAACGCCTCGAAGCTTTTCATCCACTACGTGATGACGGCCGAGGGCATCGCGCCGCAGGCCGAGGACGGGAAGATCTCGACCAACAGCGATGTCTCGCTGCCGGCCGACGAACCGTCGGGCATCGGTGCCGTGCTCGATCAGGTCCTGCCCTATCAGATGTCGACCAGCCTTGAAGACTGGGATGCACGTGAGACCTGGCAGGATCTCTGGCGGATCAACTACCAGAAGTAATCGAACGTTGTGAAACGGTCTCCTTGGGAGGGGAAACCATGAGCAAAGGTAAGAACAGGTTTACGGTCATCGGGGCGGCGTTCGCCGCCCTTGCGGCCGCAACAGCCATCGAAGCGCGCGCTGAAGAGACGTTTGATCTCGATGCGCTGGTGGAAGCGGCAAAGAAAGAAAAGCCGATCAACGTCTACGACAGCACCGGCAAGATCGTCGAAATGGCGGAGGCCTTCACCACCAAATACGGAGTCAAGGCGACGGGCGTCAAAGTCTCAGCCAACAGCCAACTGGAGATGATCATCCGGGAGGCGCAGGCCGGCAACGTCCAGGGGGACGTCGCCCTGATCACCGACGCGCCCGCGGCACTCGCGCAGCTCCTGCCGCAGGGCTTCGTCGAAAGCTACCTGCCTGGCGATATGAAGGAGAAGATACCGGCCGCCTTCCAGGAACCCCTGGCGATTTCGACCAACGCCAACGTCTGGGCCTATAACACCGAGGCCTACGACAAGTGCCCGGTGACAAACATCTGGGAACTGACGGAAGCGAAATGGAAAGGCAAGATCGCGCTCGTCGATCCCCTGACCAAGAGCACCTACACCGACTGGTTCAATCAGTTGGAAAAACACGCCGATGCCAAGGTGGCCGAGGCCTACAAGACCCACTTCGGCAAGGATCTTGAAACCGCTGAGAAGAGTGCGGCGGCAGCCTGGATCAAGGCTCTGGCACAAAACGGGCCGCTCGTGACCGACGGCGACGATCCCGTCGCCGAGGCGGTCGGCGCGGCTGGCCAGAAGGAACCGTTCTTCGGGCTCTTGAGCTCGGCCAAGTTCCGCGACAACGAAGGCAAGGGCTACAAGCTCGGTCTGTGCACCGAGCTTACCCCTTGGGTCGGCTGGACCTACACCAAGCTCGGTCTCATCGCCTCGAAGTCGGCAAGCCCGAATTCAGCAAAACTCTTCATCCACTACGTGCTGACGGAGGAGGGCATCGGGCCCCAGATGAAGGACGGCAAGCTTCCGACCAACACCGACATCAAGATGCCGGCGGACGAGCCGTCGGGGATCATGGAAGTGGCGGACCGCCTGTTCCCCTACAACGCCGCCACCGGTCTTGAGGATTTCGACCGGCGCGAGGAGTGGCAGGATTTCTGGCGCGTGAACTACAGCAAGTAAACCCCGGCCGGCGCGACATGACGAGGACTGGCCGCGCCGGCCGTTCCAGCATCAACAGGACGTGAGCATGACCGATGCCAATACGGCTGCGAGCCGAGATCATCCAGACAGGGACAGCGCGCTCGACCGCTCGCGCCGGCTGATGAAAGTCGCCGAGGGCGCCGCCCGCGCGGCAGGTGCACCCTTGTTTGCCGCCTTCCGCTTGGAAGTTGCCGTCGACTACAAGCGCGATCTCCATGACGTCGTGACCATCCACGACCGGCAAGCCGAGGCACTCATCCGCGACTACATCTTCACGCACGAACCGAATTCGGCCATGCTTGGCGAGGAGGGCGGTCAGGTCGGCGACGGCGAGATCCAATGGTATGTCGATCCGATCGACGGAACCGCGAACTTCGCCCGCGGGCTCGCCTTCTGGTGCATATCGATCGCTGCGGTCGAAGATGGGGCCGTCATGGCCGGGGTTGTATACGACCCGGTGGCAGATCTGCTTTTTTCGGCTGACATCGCGCGCTCCTATCTGAACGGCGAGGTCATTGCCTCCAGGGCGGTGGCCGACGAGGCCCGCGCGACCCTGATCACCGGCTATCCCGTTTCGCGGGACTTTCGCCTCGACGGCCGGGTTGTCGCTCTTGCCCGCTTCGGCGATCTGGTCGAGACCTTCTCGACGGTACGCCGCCCCGGCAGCGCCGCCTTGAGCATTGCCCATGTTGCGGCAGGTTTCGTCGATGCCGCCGCCGGCTTCGGCGTCAATGCCTGGGACGTGGCGGCAGCCACCCTCATCCTGAAGAACGCGGGTGGCCGCTACCAGCCGTTGTCGCTTGGCAAGGTTCCGGAAGGCGCCGCCGATTATCTGTGCCCCGGCTATCTGGCCTATGGCCGCGGCGGCGACTATCCAACCTTGAACCGTGTCGCCGCCGCAATCTCGGCTGGCCGCATTGCCCAGGCGCCGGCGCCATGAACGCACATGAGGAAAGCATGCCCGACAGTCTCGGCAACCCACCCGTCTCCGGCAAGGCCAGTAGCGAGTTGCCGCGGCTCAGCCTCGTCTATGCCAGCCACCCGACTTATGGCGTCGACATCTTCATTGCCGGAAAGGAAGGGGCGAGCGATCTCGAACTCCTGCGCAGCAAGGGGATCACCACGGTCGTCAATTGCGCGGTCAATCTTGATTTCAATTTCGTCGACCAGCCAAAGCTCGTCTCGGATCACCGCAACAGCGTTCATGGGCCGGGCGAAATCCGCTACTACAAGATCGGCCTCATCGACGGAGAAGGCAATCCGGACACGCAGATGCTGGCCGCGCATTACATCCTGCGCGCTGCGCTGGAGCAGATTCTGCCGGAGAAACCGTCTTATCCCAGGCGCGAGCGCGGCGGCGTGCTCGTCAACTGTCGCGGCGGCCGCTCGCGCTCGGTTGTCGTCGTGTCGCTGTTCCTGCACCTGACGCTGCCTGACCAGTTCCCGACATTGGAGAGCGCAATCGCCTTCGTCCGCGAGAAACGCGAGATTCCTGAGGACGAATGGTGCAAGGCACCCAAGCCGGTCCTGGCGGCTTCGGCTCGGCAAGCCGCGGCATGGGCACGTGCGATTGAAACCGGGAAGGTCTGACCGGGGAACGTGATATCGATCGGACGATCGGCCCGGCAAAAATGACCGCGTCAAACGGCTTGGCGCCTTCCCTGCCGTCAAGGATGCCAACATCTCCGCGCCAGCGCCCGTGGCAAGTCAGCCCTTTTGCGCATGCGGTCAGGGTTTGAAAGCCCGAGCCAAGGCGAAATCGCTTCGGCGGGCAGACCGTTTCGAGCCGTGCTGCCGGCGTCATCGCTGACGCCGGCGGATCGTGGTTCAGGAACTGAATTGTTTGGGCATGACGCCCTTGTTTGCGAGCCACGTTTCGAAGGTGCCGGGGCACCCTTCGCTGGTCCATCGCCCCCGATAGGAGAAGCCGGGTGCTGCGCGCGCCGCCCCGACGAACCCGTCATAGGCGCTTCTGTCGGCCCCGCTCATTTTGAATGCTTTACCGGGATGTTTCCTCTTCGCCTTGGAAAATTTCATCGTCCGCCCCTTACGCACTACAACCATGAAGTCTCAAGCGTCTCACAGCGCACGGCCCAGTCAAGGATTAGGCAAAAGCGCAAACGGGTTAGTGTTTCGCGTTCACACCGTGACGAACAACCTGTGAGTGAAAACAGGCAGGCTTCCGCGTGTTGGCGGCAGCCGTATCGCGCCGTATCGAGGGGGGCGGCAGTCGGCCGTTTATGGCTGCGCGAGAAGCGCCAAGAGCGCAAAATTCGCCAAAAAGGCCTCGGTTCGCCTCCTCCGTCAGGATCTGCGGGAGGCTCAAGAGACTGCATACCGTTAACTCGGTTCGAAATTAAAGGGTTGGCAAGGCCCCCTGGGGGAAGAGGCAGTTACTCTCCACCTAGTTGTAAAGAAACTGCCATGAACATACTGAACCTGCCACCGATCAAATGTTGCGCCGCGGCCCTGCTGAAATGCAGATCCGGCAACTTCGGCCTGTTGGCAGCGCTTGTCGCCATCCCCCTTATCGCCGCCATTGGCGTTGCGATCGATTTTGCAGCCGCGCTCAACCGCAAGGCCGTGATGCAAGGCGCCGCCGATGCCGCGGCCTTGGCGGGGGCGGCGGCAGGCGTCGGAGCGGAACAGAAGATAGCCGTGGGGTTTCTTGGCGCGCATCTTGGCAGAAATGACCCGAAAGCCCCGAAAGAGCCGCCCGGTTGGAACCATCGGGTCACCGTCGACCGTGATACGGTAGCGGTCGCTGTCGACGAGGATTACGAAACCGCCATCATGCATATGTTCGGGTTCAGGACGGTTCCGATTTCGGTCCTGGCGAAGGCCGCCAGGGGGGCCGGCAGCTCCGCCTGTATCCTGATCCTTGATCCGAGCAGGGCCGACGCGCTGAAGATCATCAACTCGAACTCGGTCACCAGCGAATGTGGCTTCCAGGTGAACTCGTCCCATGCGCAGCGTGCATTCTATGCCGAGAACCAGGGCAAGTTTTTCGCACCGCAGATTGCCGTCAACGGCCAGTCGAAGCTTTCCGGTCGAGTGATTTCGCCGCCGCCCGTCGACGGGTCTCCCGTTGTTCCCGATCCTCTGGCCGCCATGGCCGAACCTGTGGCGCGAAACGCAGCCTGTACCTCCAACAGCCTGAAGACGATAAACAGCCAGGGCAAGACATCCCTCGAGCCGGGCGTCTATTGCGGCGGGCTGACCGTGAACGCCACGGACGAGCTAACACTGAAACCCGGAATCTATGCGTTTCGCGGCGGCGCCTTGACCTTGAACACTTCGGCCAAGGTGAGCGGCAAGAACGTAATGTTCTATTTCGAGGACGCACAGTCGCCGCTGATGCTGAACGGGGCGGCCATCCTGCAGGTATCGGCCCCCACCACCGGCCCCCATGCCGGCATCCTCATGTTCCAGGGTCGCAAGGCGAAGGACAGCAGTGTCCAGTTTCGCATCAACACATCAGCGGGAAGCTTCTACAATGGTGCGATCTACCTGCCCTATGCGGTGATCGACTGGAACGTCAGCGGAAGCCTCAACTCGGAATCGAAGTTTACGGCACTGATCGCCAAGGTTCTGAACCTCTACGTGTCCGGAACGGCGTTCTTCAAGAAACCCGCGGCAGGCGGCGAAGATTTCGTTCCCAACGGCTTCGGCGGGGGAGGCGGCGTGCGGCTGGTCGAATAGCGCGGTTGATGGGTCGGGAAGAGGGCCAGCCACGGGAGGATGGCTCCCGTCCTTTTTTGCATTGCCAATCATCGCGAAGATGGAAATGCTGAACCCCGGAGACAACAGAAGGCGTTTCGTTCCGGACGCTGCAGATGGATAGCGATGGCTGAGCGACGATATGGCGAAGCGCCGCCGAAGACCGACACGACGATTGCTGGCGCCGACTGGTACGGCCGGCAGATCGAGCGCGAGCGGCACGACAATACGCTGTTCGTCGATCTCGACCTGACCGACGCGCAGACCATCGGGGTGGTCTTTCACGAGTGCACCTTCCGGCGGGCCCGGTTCAACGCCTCGTCGCACCAGGCGAGCGCCTTCGTGAATTGCACGTTCGTTTCCTCAAAGTTCTTCGACAGCCGCTTCACCGAGTGCAAGTTCGTCGGCAGCATGTTCGACGCTTGCGAGTTCGACCAGATGCAGGTGACGGGCGGCGACTGGTCCTTTACCGGCTTGCCAGGTGCTGCTCTCGGCCGCGCATCCTTCAAGGAGACACGTCTGCGGGAAGCGGATCTGACCGGCGCCTCCTGCAAGGGCGGCTCGTTGCGAGACGTCGATCTTTCCGGCGCCTGGCTGCATGGGGCGGACTTCACCGCCTGCGATCTGAGGGGCAGCGACCTCACTGCCATCGATCCCGAAAACGTCCGCCTCAAGGACGCGATCATCACCATCGACCAGACCATCATCATCGCCGAGGCCCTGGGTCTCGACGTGAGACGCAAGTGACCGTCCGGGCGGCCTTGAGCTGAAAACCCGTTGCCCGGAGATTGCAAGCTCTGTTGACAGAGGCCGGCGCGCGTCTGCTATCCAAGGCGGGCAGGGGCTATCGTCGCGAGGAGGCTATGGTGTTCGATCTGAAATATCGCGCTCTGCCGCTCGGATGCCGGCTGCGCCGCTTTCGCAGACTGCGGCAGATCAAGCAGGAAACGCTGGCGGCGGATCTCGGCGTATCGCAGGGTCTGCTGTCGCGATGGGAAGCAGGCCTGCACGAACCATCGGCGAAAGCCCGGAGCCGCGTCGAGACGTTGCTGGAGCGGCACGAAAATGTCGGCATAGACGGCACCTTGCGGCGTCTTATCGAAGCGGCGCCGTTCCCGGTCCACCTTGTCTGCGACGATACCCACGCGCTTTTGAGCGCCTCGCCGGCAAGGCAAGCGCAGTGGCGGATCTCCGCCTCTTCCTTCTTCGGCGTCTCGTTGTGGCGGTATGCGACAGCGGAAATCATTGAGAGCGAGCTTGCGCTGCCGGAACTTGGCTGGTTCGAAGAGGCGTGGTCGGGAGCCGTCCAGTTCCCGACCGGCGGTAGCGACGATCCCGAGATGCCGATCCCCCCGAGCGTCATAAGGTGGGAGCGGATCGGGATTTCCGACGGACGCGGCGGCCGCCTGGTGTCCAGCGTCGATCTCATGTGAGACGCGAATATTTCATTCGTTGTCCGGGCTGTCCTGCTCTTGCTAGCATGGCGTGATCTCCAATTGACCGAAGGCGCTGCACCGGAAATCCCGGCTGGCAGGGCATCTCCACGCCATGCCCTCGGGCTCGACACACCAGCCAAGAGCACTCCTGACCATGACAACTTCGCGTCGTGCCATTACGTTTTCCCTTCTCATCCTGTGCGCGACCCTGTCGCTGGCGGGGACAGACCTTGTCTTGCCGGCGGTTCCGCAATTGCCCGAAATCTTTGGCACCGACAGGGCCACCGCGCAGCTGGTGCTTGCCGCCTATGTCGGCGGCGGCGGTCTCGGCCTGCTTCTCTATGGACGCCTCGCTGATCACTTTTCGCGCAAGATGCTGCTCGTGTCCTCACTTGCCGCATTCGCGGCCGCCTCGGTCGCTTGCGCCTTTTCGCCCAACATCGCCGTGCTCGTCGCGCTGCGGTTCGTCCAGGGCGTGGCATCTGCCGCGGCTCCGGTCTTTGGCCCGGGCCTGATCCGGCAGCTGTTCAGCGACAGGGCGGCCGTCCGCGCCATCGGGTTCCTTGGCAGCGTGGAATCGCTGGTACCGGCGCTGGCGCCCATCTTCGGCGTGCTGTTGCTTTCGCATTTCGGATGGCAATCATCGTTCGAGCTGCTCGGCGTGCTGACGTCGCTTGCCGCGGTCCTCATCCTCGTGCTTGGCCTGCCGCAGGAAGAGAAGTCCTCCGACATGCGCGGCAGCTATGGTCAATTGCTCACCGATCGCGTCTTCATGCGCTATGCGTTGAGCCAAGCCATGACGCTCGGCGGGCTTCTCACCTTCGTCTTCGGCGCGCCGACGGTCATCGTCGCATCGATGGGGGGCTCCCTCAACGACTTCATAATCATGCAGGTCATCAACATTTCCGGGTTCATCGTCGCGGCAAATCTCACCGCCCGGATTGCCGAACGCTTCGGCGCCGAAAACATCATCCTGCTCGGCACCGTCATGGCTGCCGTCAGCGCGCTTGCGCTGTTGGCCTATGGGTTTCGGGCCATACGAACACGCTCATGTTGCCCCTCTTGTTTACGCCCATGGCGATCGGCCTGGGCCTGCGCGGCCCCATCGGCTTCTATCGCGGCATCCTTGCGTCCGGCGCCAACAATGCGCGCGGATCCGCGCTGATCGTCTTCTTCATCTTCATGATCACCACGCTCGGAACCGTGGTTGCCGCACCGATCATCACTGGCGGGCTCGCAGCCCTCGCGCTCGTGGTATGCGCAATTCACTTCCTGTCGGTGGCGTTGTTGCTTCTGCTACCGGCGATGCCGGAGGTCACGCCCGAGGCCGCCGACGCAACCTAGCCGTAAGCAGCCCGATTGCGATGGGCATCGGTGACGACATGCTGGCGCCACTGATGCGCAGCTTCGACCCTTGGGCATTTCCCCCGGTTAGTCACGATAGGCACAAATCGGGGAGAACCAATGTCGAGTGAGCTGGTCGGCGGGAGTGGGACAATCCCGGACGCGTGGACACTAGCTCTCCAGCACAATAGTCAACCTTCGCGCGCAACACGGCAAGGGCCAGGCACAGGCGAACGCGGTCGCAAATCGATCGATGAACCCCATTGCCAGGCGCGGTTCTCGATCCGCCCCTATACCGGATATTAAGCCTTCTCGGGTGAAACTGCGCTGGAGCTGCCCTCGCGAGACCTGCATCCTTCGACGCAGGAATCCAAACGTCGGACGTAGCGTGATGAAATGGTAGCGGCGCTGCCAGGGATGGAACGTCTTCCGCGATGGCCAAGAAACAGAAACTCCTGGCGCTCGAATCCTTGCGGGGTTTCGCAGCCCTTGCGGTTGCCCTCCATCATTTCAGCTATGGCAGCCCGCTCAGCGGAAATGCTTTCATCCGACACAGCTACCTCATGGTGGACTTCTTCTTCGTGCTGAGCGGCTTCGTGATTGCGCTCAACTACGCCGGCAGACTATCGAGCCCTGGGGATCTTACAAATTTCCAGCGCCGGCGGTTCTGGCGCCTCTATCCCCTGCATCTGTTCACTCTGTTGATCTTCCTCGGCATAGAATGCCTCAAATATGGGTTTGAACAGAAGACCGGCATCGTCTCCAACAGTCCGGCCTTTGAAGTGTCCGGGGCGATCGCGTTCCTCGCCAACCTGCTGCTGCTGCAAGGCGTGGTTATGAACCAGCCCACGTTCAACATCCCAAGCTGGTCCATCTCGGTCGAGTTCTGGACCTATCTGATCTTCGCGCTGACCTTGGGTGTTTTGCGGCTACGCATGCGGTCCTGCCTCCTTCTCGCCGGCGTGGCCGCGGCGGGCCTGCTCGCTCTCGAGGGTGGGCGGCTCGAAACTGATCCGATATTTGCCATCGTCCGCTGCATATACTCTTTCTTCCTCGGCGTTTTCGCCGCTTCGTTCCAGCTCGATCCTTCGGCAAAGAGAACCGGGCCCTGGGCGGCCTGCAGCCTCGTGCTCGTCGTTCTTGCAATTTGGGGCCTCGGTGGAAGCCGTGCGGAAATCCTCCTTCCGCCTCTTTTCACAGTGACGGTTGTGGCCGTTGCCAGCCTGCGCGAAGATGCGTCGCTTCGACGTTTCCTCGAATGGCCCTCCTTCGTCTGGTTGGGAACCATCAGTTACAGTGTGTATCTGACCCACTCGATCGTCGGCTGGGGTGTCACCCAGTTCCTTCGCTTCGGCCTGAAATTTCCAACGCATACCGCTCCGGATGGGGCGACGATGCTGACGCTTGAGCAAGGCTTCGGGACGCTCGTCACGCTCGTAGCCCTGGTCGGCGTGCTGGCCTTCTCGCATCTGACCTATCGCTTCATCGAGAACCCGTTCAGGTCCGGCTGGCCTCTCGGAGCAGGGAAGACGGTACCGAGCCAGGGTTAGCGCAGCGTCGTCCTGCCGCTATCGCCGAACCGCACCGGTCATTCACGGCCCTTCAGGTCATGATCAGAAACAAGGCGAGTGCTGCGTTGCTCGACTGGAACGGCGTTACGCTTTCGCCGCTGGCGGCGGTCCAGGCGACGCAGGCACGCAGTCCGGCGGTGATCGAGGCGAGTGGGGCCGGGGCACTCGCCCTCGACAGGCGCAGCGAGCTCGGCGTGCAGGTCGATGCCGACAGCGTTCTCGGCGGCGTCCCAGTAACCGGCTATGTTCGAGCGGCCTGCCCGGTGCGAGTTTCACAGCGACGGGAGCCGAAACCGGCGGCAAGAGCGCGCTCGTCAGCGCCGGGGTCGTCGCGAGTCCGAACGCCTTTCACTTGGCCTCAACCCCGACAGCGAGCTTTCCGCCAACAGCAATCGCACCGGCGGCTCGGTCAAGCTGAAGTCAGCTTCTGACAGGGAGAACAGTGACTTGAGCTTGGGTGTTGAGCTTCCGTTGCGGCGGGGACTAATCGACCGATATCTGCCGAGGCGCTTCGATATTTTCGTCGAGGCAGACCGTCTCGCCGATCGGGGTCGCTGCGATCGTCTTGATCTGTTTGGCCAGAGCCGCAAGCTTTTGCGCAAGGTCTTGGAGTTCGGCCCGGGAATTGCCCTCTGCGGCATGTTCGACGCTGCGATTGTGCACGTTCTCGTCCTTCTTTTCACTGGACTTGGACAAGCACTATATTTCTACTTATGAATATAAGGCTACAACTCTGTGCGCGCTATTTGTCCTTTCGCGCAACCGCGACGAACATCCGTCAACGCAAAACCGCGCAAGGCATGTCCTGTTCGGTGTTTCCTGCAGACAGGTTTGTCCTCTTCGCACCTGCCGGCGCGTTGTTGCCGTGTCTGAAGGGCATGGCCGGCTCGTACATGGGGTGGCATCGGGAGGCAGACCTGTCGAATTTCCGGCCTATGGCCTGGACATGGACGAACGCGGCGCACGGTTTGCAGAAGCCGTAGGCTACTTCCGGCAATTGCTCGCCCCTGAACG
The DNA here is from genome assembly GCF_002007205.1 of Ensifer adhaerens. Classification (GTDB taxonomy): domain Bacteria; phylum Pseudomonadota; class Alphaproteobacteria; order Rhizobiales; family Rhizobiaceae; genus Ensifer; species Ensifer adhaerens_D. The sequence goes on along the minus strand of NZ_LAZS01000012.1, from coordinate 109,966 downwards.
CCCGGCCATTTACTCAAGTCTGGGCACGATGGCTGACGTCGACTTCCTACCGAAACCGCCGACGGGACGTGTTCCGCTGATCGTCACGGGTTCAAGTCGGCATTACCCGCTGCTCCAGGACTCCGACGGGGCCGATTGGCAATTGTGGTTTCGCGCAATGGGTGTGGCCGACGACCCCAGAGCCGACAGGGGCGTGTCGTTCGAGGACGACTTCTTGCTGGTGCGAGCGGCGATTGCGGGGCAGGGCCTGGCGCTGGTTCGTGACGTCTACGCCGTCGACGACATCGCGGCCGGTCGTCTGGCTCTTGCATTGGATTTGCCCTGGCCGACTGCCTTTGCCTACTACGCCGTCACGCTGCCTCGCGCCGTCGGGCGCGAACCGGTGCGCGCATTCGTCGACTGGCTGAAGGAAGGGACCGGGCGAGAGGCTGCGGGAAGCTGACGGTCATCACGCTTTTCGCCTAGTCCTGCTTTTTCATTGCAAGCAACACGCGGTGGATCGGTGTGTCACGCCCGTCGATGCGGAGTGGCGTCGCACCCAAGATGTTTCCATCGATGTCTTCCGATTAGGCAGTCCGTAGATCACGGAATGACGCTGCTAATTGTCTCTATGCTGCATGGTGTGATGCCGAGCGATGGCGAGGCAAACGTCGAAAGCTTGCGGCAGCGCAACGAGAGCCTGCCCCCGCCCGTCTAGCAAGGATCAGACAGGTTTCGCCAAGAGCGTCCGTCTGCGGGACGATCGAGCACAGCGGGGGCCCAGCGTAATGATCGAGATGGAAGAGAGAGATCCAACGTTATGCGATTGCACGATTGAGGTTGCCGAACTCTTTGCCGGTATGCCGGCCGGCGGCGCGGATGGCGGATCTCTGCTCGATCTTCTTGCCGTTCGTCTCGAGGCATCGCGTGACCGTCTGGAGCGGCCCGCAATACCGGCTATGCCCTTGAGGGTCCCCAGATCGTCAACGTGCGATTTCTCCACATTGAAGTTGCGTTGCGACAAAGAACGATCGGAAAAACTGCCCCAGCGTCTCCCCTGATCAACGGGCCAGAACCGGCCTCGCTTCAAAATCGATTGCCGATCATGACCTTTCAGGCATCAAGGAGAGCACATTGACCGAGTACAAACTGGACACCGCCGTCGGAGTGATTGCGTGCGAGCTTCCTGGTGCTGCAGAACTCTTCAGGCAGCACGGTATCGGATTTTGCTGTGGCGGCGACGTACCGCTTGCGGAAGCGGCTGCGGATGTCGGCATGGAGGCCGCTGATCTGCTTGCACGGCTCCAGGCGCTGGAGCTTGCCGCAAGGCGCGACGCCCCGGACGGTACGGGCGAGCTTATCGCTCATATTCTGGAGCGTTATCACCAGACGCACCGCACCGACCTGGAATGGTTGATCCCGCTTGCGCAGAAGGTGGAGCACGTCCACGGCGCGCATCGCTCTGCGCCACTGGGCCTTGCAGACGCCCTGGTCGACCTCAAGGATCACCTTCTTCCCCACATGGCGCGGGAAGAGCTCGCGCTCTTTCCGATGATGCGCCATGAACCCGATCCGGATATCGAACATTTGATTGCCGGCATGCGAGACGATCATGCGTGCGAAAGCCGGAGCCTCGCCGTGATCGAGCATTTGACGCATGGATTTGCGCTTCCGGAAGGGGCCTGCAGGTCCTGGACGGCGCTCTATGTCGGTGTCCAAAAATTCTGCGATGATCTCGTCACGCATATGCATCTGGAAAACAGCGTTCTGTTTCCGCGTTTCTCCGGCATTGATGCATTCGATGGCGCCGCCGTGCCATCAACAGCGCGTTCGGTGGGGTGAGGCCCCGACAGATCTGTCCGATATCGCTTTGCCCAACCGGAGGAAGCGGAGCTTCAGACATGTTTGCACACGCAACCCTGGGCTCGCCGCTGGACACTCTTTCACTGTTCGAAGGTGGCGCCGTCGTGACCTCACCAGGCATGACGGTGATCCCCCAGCACGAGCCGAGCATGGTTTGAAATTGATCGCACTCGCTCAGGTGCCGTGGTCGTCGCTAGCTATCCACTGCTCGGTTTCGTGGTGAGGTATGCCATAGACCGGCCCATCCGACTTCGAAGGCTTCGTTCTCGCGCCGGCTAACGGCATGACGCTCCTCAGCGCCTCCTGCAAATCACTGCGTGCACGCGTTGTGCCGCGCAAAGATTGCGATCAACGAAGCTGTCCTTGTTTGAGCTAGATCAACGAATGTCCCGCGCCAACGTTCCAATGCTCCGGCAACGATTTGCGGGAAAACGCTCTGGAATGAAACTCTTCCGTCTTGTCCTTCTGCTCTGCCTCAGCCTGTGCGGCGCCGTATCCGCTAGCGCTGCATCGGTGCTGCAAGAGTTTTTGCCGGCCACCACAGCCTCGGATCTTGTGCCAGGAGCGGACGGTTTTGGCACTGTGCGTGATGATGTGGCGGCGGCCCCGGTGCTGAAGGGCGGCCAGACGGTGGCGTGGGTTTTCGTGACCTCGGATTTCGTCGGAACGACCGGCTATTCCGGCAAGCCGATCCATACCCTCGTGGCGGTGGACAAGGATGCGAAGATCGTCGGCGTCCGGCTGGTGAAACATTCGGAACCCATCGTCCTCATCGGCATTCCCGACGCCAAGGTAAAGGCGCTGGTCGCCGGCTACGCCGGCCTCGACCTCGTCGCGGAAGCGAAATCCGGCGGCACGACCCATGAGGTGGATATCATCTCGGGCGCGACGGTGACCGTCATGGTCATCGACGATTCGATCGTCCGGTCCGGGCTAAAGGTTGCGCGCGCGCTCGGGCTTGGCGGATTGACACCGGAAGCGGACAATGCCGGCCCGCGCTTCGAAATCGATCCCGCGGCTACCGCGCCGGCCGACTGGGTCGAGGCAGAAGGTGACGGCACGCTGCGCCGCCTGTCGCTCGACGTTGCGCAGGTCAATGCTGCTTTCGCCGGCCATCCCGATGAGCGCGCCCGCGAGCGCTCGATTGCGCAAGCGCCGGAAACGACATTCATCGAGATGCAGGCGGCACTGGTCTCGGTCCCTTCCATCGGCAAGGCCTTTCTCGGGGCAGCCGAAGAGAAAAACCTTCAGGCTTGGCTTGGCGAAGGCGAACAAGCGATCGCCGTGGTCGGACGCGGGCTCTATTCCTTCAAGGGATCAGGCTATGTGCGCGGCGGCATCTTTGATCGCATCGTGCTGATCCAGGACGATGTTTCCGTTCGCTTTCGTGATCGCGACCACCGTCGCCTGGGCGCAATCTCGCTTGCCGGTGCGCCGGAATACAACGAGATGGACCTGTTCCGCATTAAGGCAGGCCTCGGCTTCGACCCGACAAAACCTTTCCGCATACAGCTCCTGGCCCAACGTGAGGTTGGACCGGTCGATAAAGTCTTTCATACCTTCGATCTGGGTTACCAGCTTCCGCAGAAGTATCTGCGTGCTGTCGCGCCACCACCGGTGAAGGACGTTGCAGCCGTTGCTGATCGTGACGAGGGGACTGCACAGTCCGACCTGTGGAAACGCATCTGGGACGACTCGAAGCTGAAGATCGTCGTGCTCGGCGCCATGTTGGTCGTGCTGACGGGCGTGTTCTTCTTCCAGACATATGCGGTCAGGAACGCGCGAGCGTTCTACATCTTTCGCATCATCTTCCTGACGGTAACGCTGGTCTTTCTTGGCTGGTATGCCAACGCGCAGCTTTCTGTCGTCAATCTGATGGCGCTCTTCGGCAGTCTCGTCAACGGGTTCAGCTGGCAGGCTTTCCTGCTCGATCCGCTCACCTTCATCCTATGGTTTGCCGTTGCCGCGGCACTCCTGTTCTGGGGACGAGGAGCCTATTGCGGATGGCTCTGCCCCTTCGGCGCACTGCAGGAGCTGACCAACCAGATCGCACGCAAGCTGCGTATCCCGCAATGGACATTGCCATGGGGCCTGCACGAGCGGCTCTGGCCGATCAAATACATGATCTTCCTCGGCCTTTTCGGGGTCTCTCTGATGAGCGTCGAGCAGGCAGAGCATCTGGCCGAGATCGAGCCATTCAAGACAGCGATCATCCTGAAGTTCATCCGCGCCTGGCCATTCGTGGCCTATGCCACAGCACTTCTCGTCGCCGGGCTCTTCGTCGAGAGGTTCTATTGCCGCTACCTCTGCCCGCTCGGTGCGGCGCTTGCGATCCCTGCGCGCATACGCATGTTCGACTGGCTCAAGCGCTACCATGAATGCGGCAACCCCTGCCAGACCTGCGCCCACCAATGTCCGGTGCAGGCGATCCACCGGACCGGCGAGATCAATCCGAACGAGTGCATCAACTGCCTGCACTGCCAGGTGCTCTACCAGTCCGAAACCGTCTGCCCCGTCGTGATCAAGAAGATGAAGTCGCGGGCGAAGCTTGCGGCAAGCCCCGGCGGCATGCCGACCCATCAACCCGCAGCCAAAGTTTAATCGAAGCCAAGGTTCAAGCAAAAAGGAACCAGATCATGGAATCAAAGGAACACAAGGGACTAAGCCGGCGAGCACTTTTCAGCGCGACTGCAGGCAGCGCCATTCTGGCGGGCACTGTAGGGCCGGCCGCACTCAGCCTCGGCGCTGCAGGATTGGCGACACCGGCCCGTGCGGCGACAGGCGCCGATGGCTCGGTCGCACCGGGCAAGCTGGATGATTACTACGGCTTCTGGTCCTCCGGTCAGACCGGCGAAATGCGCATTCTCGGCATTCCCTCGATGCGCGAACTGATGCGCGTACCGGTATTCAACCGTTGCTCGGCCACCGGTTGGGGGCAGACCGATGAATCGATCCGGATCCATCAGCGCACGATGTCGGAGAAGACGAAGAAGCAGCTTGCCGCCAACGGCAAGAAAATTCACGACAACGGCGACCTGCACCACGTCCATATGTCCTTCACCGACGGCAAATATGACGGCCGCTACCTGTTCATGAACGACAAGGCCAATACGCGCGTGGCGCGCGTGCGCTGCGACGTGATGAAGACCGACGCCATCCTGGAGATTCCCAACGCAAAGGGTATCCACGGCATGCGTCCGCAGAAATGGCCGCGTTCGAACTATGTGTTCTGCAACGGCGAGGACGAGGCGCCGCTCGCCAACGACGGCTCGACGATGACGGACGTGGCGACTTACGTGAACATTTTCACCGCTGTTGATGCCGACAAGTGGGATGTGGCCTGGCAGGTGAAGGTCTCGGGCAACCTCGACAATTGCGATGCCGACTACGAGGGCAAGTGGGCGTTCTCCACCAGCTACAATTCGGAAATGGGCATGACGCTGGAGGAGATGACCAAGTCCGAGATGGACCATGTCGTCGTCTTCAATCTCGCCGAGATCGAGAAGGCGATTGCAGCCGGGCAATATGAGGAGATCAACGGCGTCAAGGTGGTGGACGGGCGCAAGGAGGCCAAGTCGCTTTTCACGCGCTACATTCCGATCGCCAACAATCCGCACGGATGCAACATGGCGCCGGACAGGAAGCATCTGTGCGTTGCCGGCAAGCTCTCGCCCACCGTCACCGTGCTGGACGTGACGAAGTTCGATGCCCTGTTCTACGACAATGCCGAGCCGCGCAGCGCGGTAGTGGCGGAGCCTGAACTGGGCCTCGGCCCGTTGCACACGGCCTTCGACGGACGCGGCAACGCCTATACTTCGCTGTTCCTCGACAGCCAGGTAGTGAAGTGGAACATCGATGAGGCGATCCGCGCCTACGCCGGTGAAAAGATCAATCCGATCAAGGACAAACTCGACGTTCAGTATCAGCCCGGCCACTTGAAGACGGTGATGGGCGAGACGCTGGATGCCGCCAACGACTGGCTCGTTTGCCTGTGCAAATTCTCGAAGGACCGGTTCCTGAATGTCGGGCCGCTGAAGCCGGAAAACGATCAGTTGATCGACATTTCCGGTGACAAGATGGTGCTGGTCCATGACGGCCCGACCTTCGCCGAGCCGCATGACGCAATCGCCGTCTCCCCCTCGATCCTGCCGAACATCCGCTCGGTCTGGGATCGCAAGGATCCGCTATGGGCCGAAACGCGCAAGCAGGCTGAGGCCGATGAGGTCGACATCGACGAATGGACCGAGGCCGTGATCCGCGACGGCAACAAAGTTCGTGTCTACATGACCTCGGTCGCGCCCAGCTTCAGCCAGCCGAGCTTTACGGTGAAGGAGGGCGACGAAGTCACGGTCATCGTCACCAATCTCGACGAGATCGATGACCTTACCCATGGCTTCACCATGGGCAATCACGGCGTGGCGATGGAGGTCGGGCCACAACAGACGAGTTCCGTCACCTTCGTCGCGGCCAATCCTGGCGTCTACTGGTACTATTGCCAGTGGTTCTGCCATGCCCTGCACATGGAAATGCGCGGTCGCATGTTCGTGGAACCGAAGGGCGCCTGATCGATGCGGCTGTCCGTTCTCCTGATCGGCTTTCTTCTCGCCTCTCCGCTCTTAGCGGCGGAGCGCGCAGTCGTGCCGGGTGCGGGCAGTCTTGCCGCAGCCATCGCCGGGGCTCAACCCGGCGATGTGCTGGTGTTGACCGACGGGGCCTATGACGGCCCCGTCACCATCGACCGGCCACTGACGGTCACCGGTCCGCGTGGAGCGGTGGTGAATGGGCTTAAGCAGGGTAGCGTGGTGACGATTGCCGCGTCGGATGTCACCTTGACGGGGTTCACCGTTACCGGTTCGGGCCGCATCAACCAGGATCTCGACGCCGGGGTCAAGATCGTTCAAGGCGCCGATCGCGCCCGCGTCGAAAAACTGCTCGTCACCGACAATATGCACGGCATCGACGTCCATGGCGGCCGCGACACGATTGTCTCCGGAAACGAGATCATCGGCACGCGCAGCGCCCGCATGAACGAGCGCGGCAACGGCATCTATGTCTGGAACAGCCCCGGTACGCTGCTTCAAGACAATATTATCCACTACGGTCGCGACGGCATCTTTTCGAACGCCAGCGCCGACAGCATCTATCGCCGCAACATCATGCGCGACCTGCGCTTTGCCGTGCACTTCATGTACACCCGCAACACCGAGGTTTCCGACAACATCTCGATCGGGAACCATCTCGGCTTCGCGATCATGTTTTCCAATCGCGCGAAGATCCTGAACAATCTCAGCCTCGGCGACCGCGAGCATGGGCTGATGCTGAACTATGCCAACAATGCCGACGTCTCAGGCAATCTGGTGCGCGGGGGCACGAAGAAATGCCTCTTCATCTACAATGCCCACAAGAACCTGGTCTGGGGAAATCGCTTCGAGAGCTGCGGCATTGGCATACATTTCACCGCCGGTTCGGAAAAGAATGTGCTGACAGGCAACGCCTTCATCGCCAACCGCGAGCAGGTCAAATACGTCGGCACCCGCAATATGGAATGGAGCCATGAAGGCCGGGGGAATTTCTGGTCCGATCATCCGGCCTTCGACCTCAACGGCGACGGCATTGCCGACAGTTTCTACCGCCCCAACGATCTGATGGACCAGATCCTCTGGTCGCAGCCGGCGGCAAGCCTGCTCACCGGCTCGCCCGCCGTGCAGATCGTTCGCTGGAGCCAGCGGGATTTTCCCGCCACGCTGCCTGGAGGCGTGCGCGACAGCGCGCCGCTGATGCGGCCCCTGACCATCCCTGTCCCGCTCGAAATCCTTGCCTATGAGGCGGAGGCCGAAGGGCGCTGGACTGAAGGAAATTACGATGACACCGACGCTGACAATCTCCAGGCTCACTAAGCGCTTCCAATCCGTGGAAGCGCTGAAGTCCGTTTCCCTGGCGCTGGAGCCGGGACGGCGCGCGGCACTGCTCGGCCATAACGGTGCGGGCAAGTCGACGATGATGAAGATCGTGCTTGGTCTCATCCCCTTCGACAGTGGTGACGTTTCGGTCTGCGGCATGGCGCCCGGTTCGTCCGCCGCGCGGACGCAGGTGGCGTATCTGCCGGAGAATGTCGCCTTTCACCCGGCCTTGACGGGAGAGGAGCAGCTTCGCCACTATCTTGCACTGCGTGGCGAAAGCCCGAAGCTGGCCATAGAACTTCTTGCGCGGGTCGGGCTTGGTCACGCGGCGCGGCGGCGGATCGGTACCTATTCCAAGGGCATGCGCCAGCGGGTAGGCCTGGCGCAGACGCTGATCGGCCGCCCGCGTCTGCTAGTGCTGGACGAACCGACCTCGGGCCTCGACCCGGTGTCGCGACGGGACTTCTATGACCTGCTCGACGGGCTGGCCGCAGAAGGAACCGCCATCCTGCTCTCCTCCCACGTGTTGACCGAGGTGGAGGCCCGCACGGACCGCATCCTCATCCTTTCCGGTGGGGAACTGGTGGCAGAAGGTACGCTTGCCGATCTTCGCACCCGTGCGGCACTTCCGGTCGCCTTTTCCGTTCGCCCGGCGCCCGGCCATGCGCCGGCGCTGGCAGCGACCTTTCCCGAGGGTGTGCAAGGGGAGGACGGTCTCTTGCGCCTTCGCGGTTCGCAGTCGGAAAAACTGCCGCTCCTTGCCCGCATTGCGGCGCTTGGGAGCGCCGTTGCCGATCTCGATGTCATCCCGCCCAGCCTCGAGGACATCTACAGCCACTTCAGCCGGAGGGACGGGCAATGAACCGCATCCTTGCCACCGCCGTCAGCGAATTCCGTATTGCTTTCCGCAATCGTTGGGTCTCGATCGCCACCGGCATGATGGTGCTGTTCGCCCTGGTGCTGGCCGCCGCCGGATCTGCCCCGACGGGCGATGTCGGCGTCGACCGGCTCTCCGTAACGGTCGCCTCGCTCACTTCGCTTGCTGTCTATCTGGTTCCGCTTTTGGCATTGCTGATGAGTTTCGATGCGGTTGCAGGCGAGGTGGAACGCGGCACGTTGCCACTGCTTCTCACCTATCCCGTCTCGCGCCTGCAGATCCTGCTCGGCAAACTGCTGGCGCATCTCGCAATCCTCGGTCTTGCCGTGACGCTTGGCTACGGCGCGGCGGCGCTCGCAGCCGTCTGGTTCGATCCTGGAGCGACCGAGGGGCTCGGTGCGTTGTGGCGGTTGATCTGGTCCTCGGTGCTGCTGGGTGCGACCTTTCTTGGCACCGGCTATGCGCTTTCGGCTTTGGCGCGACGGCCGTCGGGGGCGGCGGGCTTGGCGATCGCCCTCTGGCTGGCGGCGGTCGTGCTCTACGACCTCGCTTTGTTGGCGCTAATCGTGACGGATGGAGGCGGCGCCTTCACAACACAGGCATTGCCCGTCGCGCTGCTCGCCAACCCGGCCGACGCCTTTCGCGTCTTCAACCTCTCGGCCGCTCAAGCCGTTTCGGCCGCCGGCGGACTGGGTGGTGCCGCGGGCACGATCCCGCTCTGGCAATCGGCGGCCTCCCTTCTCCTCTGGCCACTCGCTGCCATCGCGCTTGCCGCCGCAGCCTTCCGAAAGGTGACCCCATGAGGAACCGACTTCGCTCCGCGCTGCTCGTTACGGGCTTGGCGCTGCTTTCCGCCTGCAAGGAGGACGTAGCCCAAAGCATAGTGCCGCAGGACATGACGCCCGAGACCCTCGGTCATTATTGCCAGATGAACCTTCTGGAGCACCCCGGCCCGAAGGCCCAGATCTTTCTTGAAGGAAGCCCGGCGCCGCTTTTCTTCAGTCAGGTGCGCGACGCGATCGCCTATGCTCGCGGGCCGGAGCAGATTGCGCCGATCCTCGTTATCTATGTCAATGACATGGGGGCTACGGGGGCGACCTGGGACCAGCCCGGTGACGGCAACTGGATTGTCGCCGACAAGGCGTTCTATGTCGTCGGCTCTGCCCGGCGGGGTGGTATGGGTGCGCCCGAAGCCGTGCCGTTTTCAACTCGCGATGAGGCTGCGGCCTTCGTCCTTGCCGAGGGCGGTAAGGTGCTCGCGCTTGCCGATATTACCGATGCCATGGTTCTGAGCCCGGTGGAGACCGGCTCGGAACAGGGAGCGGACGACGATTATCTCGGCCGTCTGCGTGCACTGCCCCATCCAGCCGGAGGTTGACCCCATGCTGCTGACCCGACGCCGCCTGATCGCAATATCTGCAGTTCTGGCAACAGCGCCCGCCATCGCCCGCGCCAACGCGACAACCCGTTTCTGGACAGGTCAGGCCCTAGGCGCGCGCGCCTCGATCCGGATTGAACATCCCGGGGCCGACGCCATCGTCGCCCGGGTCATGGCCGAGATCGACCGCCTGGAAAACGTCCTCAGCCTCTACCGCCCGCACAGCGCGCTTTCGCGGTTGAACCGCGATGGTCATCTTCAAGATCCGCCGTTCGAGCTTTTGGAATGTCTGTCACTGGCCGACGCAGTCCATCGAGCAAGCGGCGGGCGCTTCGATCCGACGGTCCAGCCGCTCTGGACGCTCTGGGCTCAATCGGCCGCAAACGGCACGCGACCCGGCCCGGCAGACGTTGCGCGAGTGCGCGGCAATGTGGGCTGGGGCAAGGTCAAGCTTGAAGCAGCGGCGATCACACTGCGTCCGGGCATGGCGCTGACGTTGAACGGCATCGGCCAAGGCTATGTCGCCGACCGGGTAGCCGTATTGCTCGATGCTGAGGGCCTGACGGACATTCTGATCGACACAGGCGAGTTCCGTGCGCTCGGTGGACAGCCGGGCGGCGGAGGATGGCCGGTGCGATTGGAATCGGGCGAGCGCCTGCCGTTGCGCCAGCGCGCGGTGGCTACCTCCGCCCCTCTGGGCACAACCTTCGATCAGGGAGCCAGAGACGGACATATTCTCGACCCCGTGACCGGAATGCCCGCGCCAGCAAACTGGCGCTCTGTGTCGATCTCGGCACCATCCGCCGCCATAGCCGACGCACTGGCGACAGCCGCATGCTTGATGCCGGATGTAGAATCGATCCTTGCGATGAACGGGCATCTTAAGGATGCCCGCCTGGAGGCTGCGTCAATGTAAGTGGTTCGGCTAACGACGGCAGTCGCGGGCTTGAGAATGCCCAGATCGATCTCGGCTTCATCCGCCCGGTCGAGGCCCGGCCCGAGGACGATCCAACAATTTCGCAGGCAAGAACTTGGTCGGCTGGGAATTTGGTTGCTGCAAGCAGAAGCATTCATTCAGACTGGCGCGCGCCCGCTCATTTCCTACCTCGTCGAACCGCTGGCAGATCAGTTCAACAGGCTATGTGGGAGGAACAGTGCGGATCGCCTTGAAAGGCTGCGGTGGGCACGGCAGTTGCAGTTTCTCGGGCGCTATGTAATTGCGGCACCATGGGATCCCTGCAGTTCGACGTTCGTTCGCGTGGGATCGCATAATGTTATCCACCGGAACTGCGCCTCCCATGAACGGCTTCATCAGGTTGGCAAGTCTGGCGCAATCAGCGTCAACGTTGGGAAATAGGTGCGATAACGGCCGACATCGCGTGTGAGCAGCGGATATCCGCTGATCGCCGCGTGCGCACCGATGAAGAAATCAGGGAGCACCCCCGTCCGCGTTCCCCCTGCTTTGCGATATCGTGTGAAAACCTTGCTTGCCAGAAAGAGGGCCTCCCGTGGTACCGGCGCCAGTTCCAATCCGGCTTGATCAAGGAAGCCCTCGACATCCTCGATCCGATCGTAGCGGACGGCGAGTTCGGCGTAGACGATATCGTTAATCCAGAGCGCTCCTGCAAGGCTTGCGGCTTCGAGCTGCCCGATCGACCAATCGGCCCAAGTTGGATCATCGGTAACGACGTCGAGAAGGACATTCGTGTCTACGAGTATCACGGTTCGCCACGCGTAAGCGCCATGATCGCCTCGGTATCGAGGCCCTTGCCCGCATGCCCTCGTAGTTTCGCGAAGCGGCTAGGTGGCTGCTTTTTCGCAGCATGGACGAGGACGACGCTTCCATCTGAAGTGCGTCGGAAGTCTATCTTACTTCCAGGCACGATACCCAAGAGATCGCGCACCGGCTTGGGAATTGTAATTTGCCCCTTGGATGTAACTGTCGTCGTCATGGCCGGACCCGTGTAAGGAATGATTTATCCAAGGTATTACTTTTTGTTGCGGTTTTCAAGGAATTGGTAGTTCGATTCCCTTCAAGGCGCCCATTTGTCTTGAGCAGAGGAGAGGAAAGGAAAGGTCATTCTGAATTCATGGATCTAGGAAAGCGGCCCAACGGAAAAGTACGGCCATGGGCCGGGGATCCCGGGCAGGTCGAACTGCCCGCGCGGATCAAACGAGAGGTTTGCACCGATGACGAGATCCCGCACGGTGCGGGACGCGATGATATCGCCCGGTCCCGCGCAGCCTGCAAGTCCCGCGGCAAGCCGCAAGACCGGTCCGGCATAGCGGCCGTGGTGCTTTTCGCACTCGCCGATGTGAATGGCTGCTCGCACATTCAGGCCGATATGATTCAGGCGACCCCGGAGATCGAATGCACAGGCGATCGCCTGGCTGGGCTGCCGGAACCCGGCGACAAGCCTGGACTCCCGGAGATCGATCGCCTCACCGTCGGCGGCACGAAGCTGTCGAGAGGCGTCATCCTGCCAATCTTTCATCCGACCGGAGGATGAGCTGTTCTCGGGCGGGGATAGGGCTTGAATGTTCAGGTGCAAGACCGTCAGCAAGGTGCTTTCGGTCGGAACAGGCTGGGCAGATGCCAGGAACTGCCGGATTTCGTCGATCAGCCGTTCGGCATCGGCGCCCCAGATGATATGGTCGTCACCGGGCAGCTCCACATAGGTCGCGCCGGGAATGCGGCTTGCCAGATAACGCCCTTCTTCTGGCTTAACCCAGCGGTCGCCGGTTCGCTGGGTGACCAGGGTTGGAACGCGAATCGCCGGAAGGATCTCGCGCGCATCGATTTCGACGCTCCACCGCCACAAGGAGACCGCATCGGCGGGGGATGCCGAATTTCGCAGGTAAGCCGCAAACCATTCGCGTTCCACCATATTGTCGACGAGGCTCGGGGCCGCCCGGCTGAAGTCCGCAGGGCGGCCCCATTCCCGTTCGATGGCGAGCAGGTCCTCTTCGAGTTCCTCCCGAGTGCGCCCCCAGGGATAGTCCGTTGACCACAGACCTCGCGCATAGGCGCCGTGCAAGATAAGGGCGCTCGTGCGTTCAGGATAACTTGCGGCGAACAACATGCACATGAGGCCGCCTTCCGAACTCCCGAACAGGAACGTCTTCTGTGATCCGACCGCGTCCAGGACGGCACGAACATCCTGCATGCGCTGTTCAAGTGTCGGAAAGCCGGTGCCACGATCGGAAAGGCCCGTGCCGCGTTTGTCGATGCGGATCAGGCGGCAGAAGGAACCGAGACGGTGCAAAACGCGTGACAGTCTCGGCGACTCCCAAGCATAGTCCAAATTGGAAACCCAGCCCTGCACATAGACGAGGTCGAAGGGGCCGTTGCCTGTCACCTGGTAGGCGATGCTGACCCCGTCCGATTTCACGTAGAGAGTTTGAGGGCGGCCTTCAAACGGCACCTCTTCTTCTGGCGGCCGCCCGGCAATCGGTGCGGTGCGCCGCGCCCGCAGATCCTGGTAGAGAGCCTGTGTTTCTGGTTCGGGCTGGACGCCGAGCTGCTTGCGCAGCGTGTCGGCGCAGCGTTGGTATTGTGCGAGGGCGAGGTTGAATTGCCCCTTCGTCGCATAGGCGCGCATTAACGTGCGGTGTATGTCCTCCCGTAGCGGCTCGAGGCTGAGCAGGCGTGTTGCCGCGGGGACGGAGGCACCCGAGTCGTTTCCCGCGATGCGGCGGGTGATGAGTTTCTCCAGAACGGCAATGGCAAGCAGTCGCAACCTTTCCCGTTCGGTGCGAAGCCAGTCTTCGAACGGTTCTTCCGCAAGGTTGAAGCCTTCGAGGAGTTCTCCGGGATAGAGGGCGATTGCCTGTTCGAGGTCGTCCGTCGCAGAGCCGGCAGCCAGGGCCTCAAACTGCCAGACGTCAAGATCGGCATCGCGAAGGTCGAGTGTCACCCGGTCCCCCTTGATCACGAGCCATTCCCGTCCTGTCGCCTCCAGCGTTCGCCGCAGCACTGACAATGTTTGCCGCAGGTTCGTGCGGGCCTGCTCTTCGCTCAACCCGCCCCATAGCAAGGCGGCAAGTTTCTCGCGTGATTGGGAGTGTCCGGCCTGGAGCGCCAGATAGGCCATCAAGGCACGCGCCTTGCGCGTCGAGGCTGGAGACCCCGCAACAAGGCCCGCGCAGTCGAAACCGCCCAGCAGGGTGAGAAAGGGGCGTCTCATCGAATTCGCCAAGCCATCTTTTTACGAATCCATCACACGCGGCCTCACACCCTTTTGACGGGGACGGAGGATCGTTGCGGACGATGCCGCACGCCGAGGTTGGAGGGTAGTGCAATGAGTTTCATCCGTAAAGGCGAAGAGGATATGGGCACGGCAGCCGAGAGGCCCTGGTGGTGGACGCGCCTGCACGACCTATGGATTGCTGTCAACAATCCGGTTGTCCCATGGCACCGGCAGAGCGAACATCTTCTGCGGGATATCGGCAAGACCGCTGCCGATGCCGAACGGGAGGCGTATACGAGAAGCTTTGGCTCGTTTCGCCGATATCGTTTTCCGGATCGCGAGTAGGCCTGCGTTTGGCAAGCGGCCCTGACCGGGCGTCTAGGCCGCGAGCACTCGACGTTCACCGAGGCCACCGGAGTTCATGATCGATCGAACGCTTAAGTCCAGTGCGGTCAGCGCCTAAACTGCGAAGAAGACGTTAAGCCGCGGCAGCTGCCCCTTCAACGAAGGGCTTGTTCATTTGATGTTCCCGCTTTGTGCGTTTAGGATCGCATAATGTTATCGTCCGGAACGGGTGCTGTCGGGGCAGAGACGCGTCACGCACGGTTGCCCTTCATGCCTTCGATTACGATTTCCACGACAATTTCCTGGCCTGCGGCGCGCGGTTCTGGGCAGAGCTTGCTCGCGACCGCCTCGGAGCCGATAAGAGCGGGAGGCCATAGGGAGAATTGTTGCCATGAGAGCACTTGTCCAGCGCGTTTCATCTGCGCGCGTCACCGTCAATGATGTGGTGACGGGGGAGGTCGGCAATGGCTTGGTGGTCTTCGTGTGTGCGATGAAAGGGGACACTGAGAAGGAAAGCGAATGGCTGGCGCGCAAGATCGTCAACCTGCGCGTCTTTAGGGACCATGCGGATCGCATGAACCGTTCGCTTCTGGATGTGGGCGGCTCAGCTCTTATCGTCAGCCAGTTCACGTTGGCCGCCGAGACGAAGGGAAACCGCCCGGGCTTTTCTACGGCGGCACCACCGGAGGAGGGTAAACGCCTGTATGAGGATTTCTCCGCCAATGTCTCGGCCTTGGGCGTTGCCGTTGCCAATGGCGTCTTCGGCGCGGACATGCGGGTGGAATTGGCCAACGACGGTCCTGTAACGATCTGGTTGGACACGACATCCGGTTAAGAGGCCTCCGGTCGCGACAGCGCGCCTACCTCAAGATCGCGCTCTGTGCCAAGGAGCCCGTCGAACAGAATGTCTGGATCCCGTTCGAGCTCGTCACTCCCGCAAACTTGAGCAGCTACGAAAGCCGCAACTAGACCCTCCTCACAGGGCGCGGCACGAGGCGGATGTCGCCGTCGTGTCGCGCCGTTGTCTAGGCCTGCCGCTGACTTCCCGGGCACGCCCGCCGAATAAAATCGTTTAGGGAAAACTAAAAAGCGACAGAAATGGACGGATTCGCGGCAAGCCGTACTGGACAGTACTCTCCAGGTCTGCATGTTCTGCGGTTGCATTTGTTGAGGGACATAAGCGTTGCGTAGTCGGCGGGAGAGGAGAGACGAACATGGCGATCAAAATTGGGGCTCCGCGGGAATTAGCGGCAGGTGAGGCGCGGGTCGCGCTGACACCTGACAGCGCCGTGCAGCTTTCTAAGCTTGGCTACAGTAGCATCATCGAGACGGGCGCTGGCGTTTCCGCCGGTTTTTCCGATGATGCCTATCGGGCCGTGGGTGTTGAAGTGGCCCCGTCGGCAGAGGCGCTGTGGGCTTCTGCCGATGTGATCGTCAAGGTGCGGCCACCGCAGCATGCCGAGATCGCGCATTTGTCTGAGGAAAAGACGCTGATCTCGTTCTTCTATCCAGGCCAGAATGCCGAATTGCTGGAGCTTGCCCAGGCGAAGGGCGCCAACGTCATCGCCATGGACATGGTGCCGCGCATCAGCCGCGCGCAGAAGATGGATGCGCTGTCGTCGATGGCCAATATCGCCGGCTATCGTGCGGTGATCGAAGCAGGCAACAATTTCGGACGGTTCTTTACCGGCCAGGTGACGGCCGCCGGCAAGGTGCCGCCGGCCAAGGTCCTGGTGATCGGTGCGGGCGTCGCCGGTCTTGCGGCGATCGGCGTTGCCACTTCGCTTGGCGCCCAGACCTATGCCTTCGACGTTCGCCCTGAGGTCGCCGAGCAGATCGAAAGCATGGGCGCCGAGTTCGTCTATCTCGACTTTGCCGATGGTGAGGGGGGCGCTCAGCAGGACGGGGCGGCAACCGGGGGCTATGCGGCTCCTTCCTCGCCGGAGTTTCGCGAGAAGCAACTGGCCAAGTTCCGGGAGCTCGCACCTCAGATCGACATCGTCATCACCACGGCGCTGATCCCCGGCCGAGATGCGCCGAAGCTCTGGCTCGCCGACATGGTGGCCGCGATGAAGCCGGGATCGGTGGTGGTCGACCTTGCCGCTGAGCGCGGCGGCAACTGCGACCTGACCGTTACCGATCAACGCGTCGTCTCCGACAACGGCGTCATCGTCATCGGCTATACCGATTTCCCGAGCCGCATGGCCGCACAGGCCTCCACGCTCTATGCCACCAACATTCGCCATATGCTGACCGACCTGACGCCGGGCAAGGATGGCAAGCTCGTCCACAACATGGAGGACGACGTCATTCGCGGCGCGACCGTCGCCTTCAAGGGCGCCATCACCTATCCGCCGCCACCACCGAAAATCGCGGCGATCGCGGCGCAGAAGCCAAAGGAGAAGGTGAAGGAGCCGACGCCGGAGGAAAAGCGCGCCACCGAAGCCGCAGCCTTCAAGACCCAGACGAAGAACCAGCTGACGCTTCTGGCCGTCGGCACGGCGCTGCTGCTTCTCGTCGGCGCGTTTGCGCCGCCGGCCTTCATGAGCCACTTCGTCGTCTTCGTGCTTGCCTGCTTCGTCGGTTTCCAGGTCATCTGGAACGTCTCGCATTCGCTGCACACGCCGCTGATGGCCGTCACCAACGCGGTCTCCGGCATCGTCATTCTCGGCGCGCTGCTGCAGATCGGGTCGGGCAACTGGCTGGTGGTGCTGCTTGCAGCGCTCTCGGTGCTGATCGCCACGATCAATATCGTCGGCGGCTTCCTCGTCACACGGCGCATGCTCGCCATGTTCCAGAAATCCTGATCGGGCAGGGGTAAATATCATGATGATCGGTATCGTATCGGCCGCCTACATCGCGGCAGCCGTTCTCTTCATCCTCTCGCTCGGCGGGCTTTCGGGCCAGGAAAGCGCCAAGCGCGCGGTCTGGTATGGCATCACAGGCATGGCCCTTGCCATTGTCGCCACGGTCTTCGGACCTGAGGTCGGCAACTGGCTTGTCATCGTCCTGATGATTGCGGGCGGCGCCGTGCTCGGCCACTTTGTCGCCTCCCGCGTCCAGATGACCGAGATGCCGCAGCTTGTTGCTGCACTCCATTCCTTCGTCGGTCTTGCCGCCGTGTTCATCGGCTTCAACGCCCATATCGAAGCGGTTGACGTCGCCGGACTCGACGCGGCGGCCCGCTCGACGCTGACCGGTTTTGCCGCGATCCTCGCCCACAAGGAACCGGTGGAACTGTCGATCATGAAGGTCGAGGTCTTCCTCGGCGTCTTCATCGGCGCCGTCACCTTCACCGGCTCCATCATCGCCTTCGGCAAGCTCGCAGGCAAGGTCGACGGCAAGGCGAAGAAGCTGCCGGGCGGCCATCTGCTGAATGCCGGTGCGGCCCTTCTTTCGCTCGTGCTCCTGGTGCTCTACGTCAACGGCGCCGGCACCTGGACGCTGCTCGCGATGACACTCGCGGCCTTCTTCATCGGCTATCACCTGATCATGGGCATCGGCGGTGCCGACATGCCGGTGGTCGTGTCGATGCTGAACTCCTATTCCGGCTGGGCGGCAGCCGCCATCGGCTTCACGCTCGGCAACGACCTGTTGATCGTCACCGGCGCGCTGGTCGGCTCCTCGGGTGCGATCCTCTCCTACATCATGTGCAAGGCGATGAACCGCTCCTTCCTGTCGGTCATCCTCGGCGGCTTCGGCGCGACCACCGGCCCACAGATGGAAATCACCGGCGAGCAGATCGCCATCGATGCCGATGGCGTGGCCGCCGCCCTCAACGACGCCGACAGCGTCATCATCGTGCCGGGCTACGGCATGGCGGTGGCGCAGGCACAGCAATCGGTCTCGGAACTGACCCGCAAGCTGCGGGCCGCGGGCAAGAACGTGCGCTTCGCCATTCATCCGGTCGCCGGGCGTCTGCCGGGCCACATGAACGTGCTTTTGGCTGAGGCGAAGGTGCCCTACGACATCGTGCTGGAGATGGACGAGATCAACGAAGACTTCCACGAAACCGATGTCGTTATCGTCATCGGCTCCAACGACATCGTCAATCCGGCGGCCCAAGAGGATCCGAATTCGCCGATCGCGGGCATGCCCGTGCTCGAAGTCTGGAAGGCCAAACAGGTGTTCGTCTCCAAGCGTGGCCAGGGCACTGGTTACTCGGGCATCGAGAACCCGCTGTTCTACAAGGACAACACGCGCATGTTCTATGGCGACGCAAAGAAGAGCATCGATCAGTTGTTGCCCGCGTTGGCCTGAAAATCAAACTCGATGGGGCGTTATTTTGCCCCATCGACTCCCAAAGGTGGCGTTGAGAAGTTCTCATTTGCTGCTCTGGGGGCGCAATGTTCCGAGAGGAACCCATGCCAGGTGCACGCCACGGCGTTCGTTAGAATTGCCGCGTCCTATGTCTGTTGGGGGAAGTGACAGGGCGCGTCACGCAACTGTCACGCGCAATGCGCGGCGAGAACTGCTAAAAAGTAGAAGCCCGTCCCGTTGTTCGAGTTGCAAGATGCGCCGATACCTCTTTCATATCCATCTTCTTGGGAGCATCAGTCGCGATCGCACTGGAGCCTTTCATGCCACCGACAGCCGGGCGGTCGCCCACGGAAGGTCGGTCGCCGACGAGATCGCGGCAGACGACAGATATCGTAGCGTGGTCGTAACGGTTGAAAGGGCAGGTGGCGTCGTCCTGGCGCGAGTAACTGCAAGGAAAGCCATGCCACCCTGGCAGTCCGCAAGCTCGAGGCTCGAACACGCTTGGAGGGAGCTCGCCGGCTTGGATGTCGACCTGCTCGGAGGGGGCGCACCCGCCTTTTTTGGAAATGATGAAGCTTGTGGTGACCCGCGGCTTCGCAAGACAAGCTGATCAGCGGAAATTCATGATGTGTATCGATTTCGCCATTCATCAACAGCCTGGCGGATCGCTTGATCCCAGCTAACTGCTCAAGAGCATGAAGAACGTCGATCGTCGCCGTCGAGCCATTCGAGCCAGGCTTCGTTCATCTCCTCCCTCTTCGCTCGTGCCCCGCCAGGTGACCAAGAACGGGGCCAGAGGGCCATGGCTTGGGCGCCCACCGGACTCATTCAATGAGTTGCCGACAATATTCTTGTGAAAAATCGTTCCTTGGGGCACAATTTATAAAC
This sequence comes from Ensifer adhaerens, assembly GCF_002007205.1. Classification (GTDB taxonomy): domain Bacteria; phylum Pseudomonadota; class Alphaproteobacteria; order Rhizobiales; family Rhizobiaceae; genus Ensifer; species Ensifer adhaerens_D. The sequence continues at coordinate 90,286 of NZ_LAZS01000012.1, read as the reverse complement.
GCAACTGAAGTGCGGCGCTCCCTGACATCCGGCCGTCACGCGCCGCGGAACAGTTCGCGCGGGAGAGGCTGCGTCATGGGCCAGGGGTTCTTCCTTCTGTTTGCTGCGGGGGCCGTCGTTACCGCCCTGACAGTCGTCCTGGCACGGAACCCTGTTCATAGCGCATTGGCGCTCATGGCATGTTTCCTGCAAATCTCGGCAATCTTTGTCCTGCTCGAGGCGCCGCTGCTCGCGGTCGTGCAGATCTTCGTCTACGTCGGCGCCATCATGGTCCTCTTCCTGTTCGTGATCATGATGATCGACGTGCGTGAAGCGGTGTTGCAACGGTTTCTGCCCGGGCAAAATCTGCCTGCATTGACGCTGCTCGTCCTGCTGGGGCTCGAGATGCTTGCGCTTGTGCTCTGGAGCGGCCGCTTCTCCGCGGTTGCGCCGACCACGTCGCGGGAAGGCGACCAGGTCAGGCAGCTGAGCACGACGCTTTTCGCCGATTATCTCCTGCCGTTCGAGGTCGCCTCGATCATCCTTCTCGCGGCACTTGTCGGCGCCATCGTACTGGCTCGCAAGGAGTCCGGGTGATGGTTCCGCTCTGGTGGTACATTTCGCTCGCAGTGGTCCTCTTCGTAATCGGAGCCGCGGGTGTGCTGCTCAGGCGCAATATCCTGGTCGTGCTGATGTCTCTGGAGCTGCTCCTCAACTCGGTCAACATCAATTTCATCGCTTTCGGACGTTACTACGACGACTTTCGCGGACAGATTTTCGCGATCTTCGTCATCGCCATCACCGCGGCGGAGGTTGCCGTCGCCCTCGGCATTCTGGTCGCCCTCGTGAGGAACAAATCCACCCTCAAGATCGACGACGTGACGACGATGAAAGGATAGCGGCTTGGAACCGGTGTTATCAATCCGGCCGCTACTTGCCGTCGCCGTCGCAGGACTGGCGGCACTCGCAGTTCTCCTTTTGAACGAGCGCGAGAAAATCCGGGATGCCGTGTCGCCGCTGGCCGCGGTCGTCATGTTCGCGATCGTCATCTCGATGGCGCCTACCGTGCTTGCGGGCGGTACCATCGAACTGCGCCTGTTCGAGATCCTGCCGGGGATCGACTTCGCGTTCCGGGTCGATGCGCTCGGTATGGTGTTTGCGACCGTTTCCTCGCTCCTTTGGATCGTCGCGGCGGTCTATTCCATCGGCTACATGCGGCACTTGAACGAGCACGCGCAGACGCGCTTCTTCGCCTGTTTCGCCACCAGTCTCGCCGCCGCCGTCGGAGGGGCTTTCGCCGCCAATCTGTTCACGCTGGTGATCTTCTATGAGGTGCTGAGCCTCGTGACTTATCCGCTTGTCTATCACCACGAGGACGAAGCGGCATGGGCGGGTAGCCGCAAGTACCTCATCTACTTGATGGGCGCTTCGAAAAGCGTACTTCTGGCCGCGCTGGCGCTGACCTACCAGATTGCCGGATCGCTCGATTTTGTACCCGGTGGCCTGCTGGCGAAGGTCGATGCTTCGGCCCCACTGCTGACGGTTGTCTATTTCTGCTACCTCTTCGGCTTCGCCAAGGCGGCCGTAATGCCCATGCATGCCTGGCTGCCAGCCGCAATGGTTGCGCCGACGCCGGTCAGTGCCCTCCTGCATGCAGTTGCCGTGGTGAAGATGGGTGTGTTCTGTGTGCTGCGGGTGGTGTTCCATGTCTTCGGCGTGGACCTGGTCGGCAGGCTGGGGCTCGGTGTAGCCACAGCCTATCTCGTCTCCTTCACCATCCTTATGGCGTCGATCTATGCCCTGACCCGGGACGACCTTAAGGCTCGGCTCGCCTATTCGACGGTAAGCCAGCTCTCCTACGTGGTGCTGGGCGCCGTACTTCTTTCACCGGTCGCGATGATCGGCGGCATCATTCATATCGCCGTGCACGCCTTTTCCAAGATCACGCTCTTCTTCTGCGCCGGATCGATCTACTGCGCCTCGGGAAAACGAAACATCAGCGACATGGCCGGCATCGGTCGGCGGCTGCCCTGGACGATGGGGGCATTTTTCGTCGCGTCGCTCAGCATGATCGGCGTGCCGCCCACTGCGGGCTTCGTCAGCAAGTGGTATCTGACGCTCGGCTCAGTCGAGGCAGGCGAGATGGCGTTCCTTGTCGTCCTCTTGGCAAGCTCGGTCCTCAACGCCGCCTACTTCCTGCCGGTGAGCTATATCGCCTTCTTCGGGGCAGAGGCGCCGGGAGGGGCAGAACCTGTCCGCGAAATACCGCTGGTCACGATCCCGCTGGTCGCGACCGCCGCCTTGTCCGTGCTGATGGGCATCTTTCCCGGCTATTTCCTCGCTTTGGCGGAAGGAGTGGTTAGATGATCAGGCGTATCGTCGATTTCTTTGGCGACGCGGGCTATGCGAGACAGCGCCGCCGGTTGTTCTATCTCGTGCTGGTTGTCATCGTCGTCGCCGATTTCGTGGTTCCGCGCGAACACGCTGAACATCTCTGGGACCGCTTGCCTGGATGGTCTGCCGTCTACGGCTTCGGCTCCTGCGTGCTCATCATTTTCGTTTCCAAGTTCCTCGGCCATCAGGGCGGGCTCATGCGGCGCGAGGACTATTATGATTGATTTTGTCCATCCCGCCCTGTTGTTCATTCTCGGCGCCGTGCCGATCCCGTTCCTGACGGGATCGATCCGCAAGGTTTATCTGGTGCTGATTCCTGCCCTGGCGATCGTCGCAGTCGTCACGATGGAACCGGGAAGCTATGGCGCTGCGCGCTTCATCGGACAGGAAGTCCTGTTTGCGAAGGTCGACAAGCTCAGCATCGTCTTTGCCACCGTTTTCACCATCATGGCGCTGATCGGCATGGTCTACGCGCTGCACCTGCCGCGGGCCGGCCAGCATGTGGCGGCATTCGTTTATGTTGGCAGCGCGTTGGGCGTGGTGTTTGCCGGCGATTACTTGACCCTCTACCTCTTCTGGGAGGGCATGGCGTTTGCCTCGGCCTATCTGGTCTTCGCGCAGGAGAGCGAACGGGCAATCCGTGCCGCGTTCCGCTATCTGATGGTGCATGTGACAGGTGGCGTCGCTCTGCTCGGCGGTATCGTGCTCCACGGGCTTGCGGCCGGCTCGCTGCTCTTCGGCCCGATCGCGGGCGGGGCTGTCGCGGGAACAATGGACGCCGGCGGCTACCTGATCCTCACAGGCTTCCTCCTCAATGCTGCCGTGCCGCCGCTCAACGCGTGGCTGACCGACGCCTATCCTGAAGCGACCGTCACGGGGGCGGTGTTCATGAGCGCCTTCACCACCAAGACGGCCGTCTACGTGCTGGCGCGCGCATTTCCTGGAACCGAGCTCCTGGTCTGGCTCGGCGCGGCGATGGCGCTCTACGGCGTCATCTACGCGGTCCTTGAGAACGACTGTCGGCGACTGCTTGCCTACCACATCGTCAGCCAGGTGGGTTACATGGTGGCTGGTATCGGGATCGGCACCGAAATGGCCGTGAACGGAGCGACCAGCCACGCCTTCGCCCACATTCTCTACAAGGCGCTTCTCTTCATGGGAGCGGGGGCGGTGATCGAGGTGACCGGGCGGCGCAAGCTCACCGAGCTCGGTGGGCTCTACAAGACCATGCCGCTGACCGTTGCCCTCTATATGGTCGGCGCCTTCGCGATCTCGGCCTTTCCGTTCTTCTCGGGGTTCGTCACCAAGTCGATGGTGATTGCCGCCGCCGGACAGGATCACAGGGCGCTCGTGGTTCTGGCACTCACCATGGCATCGTCAGGGACGTTCCTGCACACCGGCCTCAAGCTGCCGTACTACATGTTTTTCGGGCACGATCGAAAACTGGAAGCCCGCGAGCCGCCCCGCAACATGCTGGTTGCCATGGGTATGGCGGCGGCGCTGTGCATCGCGATCGGTGTAGTCCCGGGACCGCTTTATGCGCTCCTTCCCTATCCGGTCGCCTTCGAGCCCTATACGGGTGCGCATGTCACCGAGAGCCTCGGTTTGCTGATGTTTACCGCGCTGGGCTTCATCCTGTTCCTGAAAGCGCTCGATCCGGAAAACACGATCAGCATCGACACGGACTGGTTCTATCGGAAGGGCGCGCGAGCGTTCCTGTGGCTCTCCGAGAAGCCGCTGGCACGCTGCGAAAAGGCGGTGAGCGATGTGTCTGACTCGGTGGCGCTGCCGCTCCTGCACGGCGCAGCGCGCGCCGGACTACGGGTCGATCTCAACGGCGTCGATGGTGCCGTGAATGGCCTCGCCCGCGCCATCCGTGATGGCGGCGGCGCTCTGCGGCGCCTGCAGACCGGCGTCGTCACTCACTATGCGCTGGCGATGATCGCCGGCGTGATCGCGGCGATCGCTGTTTTTGCCGTTGTGTGGCAGTAGGGGAGTGTGATGGCGTTCCCGCTGCTTAGCCTGATCGTCTTCCTTCCTGCCGCAGGGGCAGCGGTCGTGATGCTTCTGCGCAGCGATGATGCAGTGCGGTGGGTGGCGCTCGGCGTCACGGTTCTCGACCTGGCGTTCGCAATCGTGATGCTTGCCGGCTTCGATACCGGGACCTCGGAGATGCAGTTCGTCGAGAAGCACCCGTGGGTGCCGGCGCTCGGCATAACCTTTGCGCTCGGCGTCGACGGGATCAGCGCGCTCTTTGTGTTCCTCACCGCGCTGTTGGGCGCGGTCTCGGTGCTCGCCTCATGGATCGCCATCGATCGCAAGGTGAAGCAGTTCATGGTCAGTCTGCTCGCCATGCAGGCCCTGATGTTGGGTGTGTTTTCGGCGCTCGACCTGTTCCTGTTCTATGTCTGCTGGGAGGCGATGCTGATACCGATGTATCTGATCATCGGTGTCTGGGGCGGCGACGGCCGGGTCTATGCGGCGTTCAAGTTCTTCCTCTACACCCTGGCGGGAAGCCTCCTGTTCCTGATCGGCATCATCGTGCTGTATCTCCAGGGCGGCAAGACGTTCGACATCCTCACCTTGATGGCGCTCGACCTGCCGTTCGACGTCCAGTCCTGGCTGTTTTTTGCCTTCCTCGTCGCATTCGCGGTCAAGGTGCCGATGGTTCCGCTCCATACCTGGCTGCCGGACGCCCATGTGCAGGCTCCAACGGCAGGCAGCATCATCCTTGCCGGTGTGCTCCTGAAGATGGGCGCCTACGGGTTCCTGAGGTTCTCGCTGCCGATGCTGCCGGAGGCCTCGGTCCACTATTCGACCCTGATGATGGCGTTGTCAGTGCTCGCGATCGTTTATGGCGGCCTGCTAGCCTTGGCGCAGGACGACCTGAAGAAGCTGGTGGCCTATTCCAGCATCAGCCATATGGGTTTCGTGACCCTCGGGATTTTCGCCCTCAACCCGCTCGGGCTCCAGGGCAGCATCCTGCAGATGTTTAATCATGGCGTGACGACCGGCGCGCTCTTCCTGTTCGTCGGCCTGATCTACGAGCGCACCCACACCCGCAGCATCGCCGATTATGGCGGCTTGATGAAGGTGGCGCCCGTTTACACCGGGTTTCTGGCACTGTTCGTGCTGTCCTCGATGGCACTACCGGGAACGAACGCGTTCGTGGGTGAGTTGCTCGTGCTGTCCGGCGGGTTTGCGGCCAACTTTGCCCTTGGCGCGGTTGCGGTTTTGGGCGCTTTGCTGGGCGCAGCCTATCTCCTCGGCATGTACCGCAAGGTCGCGCTCGGCCCGGCGAGCGTCGGCGCACGGTTCAAGGTCCGTGATGTCAACGGCCGTGAGATGGCCGCGATCCTGCCACTCGCCGTCTTTGTGTTTTGGGTCGGGCTCTACCCCAAGCCTTTTCTCGCCATCATCGATAGTTCGGTCACGCATCTCTTGCAGCAGGTGCACGACAAGGGGAGCGGCCGATGACCGCTGCAGCGCTCCTTCCGTCGATCCTTGCGAGCCTGCCCGAAATCATCGTGGTTACGGGAGCCTGCATCCTGCTGATCGCCGGACAGTTCGTGCCGAAGGGACAGGACGCTGTCCTTGTTTGGGCCTCGGTCGCAATTGTGCTGCTGGCCGCCCTGGCAACATTCACGGTGTCGAGTGGGGCGCAACCGGCCTTTGCGGGCATGTTCGTCGCCGACCCGTTCTCTGTCTTCTTCAAGTCCCTGTTCTACCTGGCGATCGTCCTGACGTTCCTGCTCTCGCGCAAATATGCCGATATCGAAGGGATCGGCGGCAGCGAATACTACGTCCTTTTGCTCCTTGCGCTTTCCGGCATGATGATCATGGCGTCTGCGACCGATCTTCTGTCGATCTATGTCGGCCTCGAGCTGATGGTGCTTTGCACCTACGTGCTGACCGGCTTCCTGCGGCGTGAACAACGGTCGAACGAGGCGGCGCTGAAATATGTGATCCTCGGCGCGGTCTCGACCGGGATATTCCTTTATGGCGTCTCGCTGGTCTACGGTCTCACCGGGACAACTCAGCTCGATCGGATGGCTACGGCAGTCACCGGTGGTCCGCCCGATCCGGCATTGCTTCTGGCGGTGGTCTTCATCGTCGCAGGTCTCGTCTTCAAGATTGGCGCGGTGCCGTTCCACATGTGGGTGCCGGATGTCTACGAGGGTGCCCCGACGACGATTACCGCCTTCATGTCTGTCGGACCCAAGGCGGCAGGCTTTGCTGTGATCCTCAGGGTGTTCCTCAACCCTTTGGTCGCGGGCTCGAACGTCTGGATCATAGTTGCCGTGATTGCGGTGGTAACGATGGCGCTCGGTAGTTTCGTGGCGCTGGTGCAGGATAACTTCAAGCGTCTGCTGGCCTATTCCAGCATCGCCCATGCCGGCTTTGCCATTTTTGGCATCGTGGCCGGCGGTGCCGACGGGGTCGCCAGCGTGATGCTCTACCTCTTGATCTACACCTTCATGAATCTGGGGATCTTCGGCGCCGTCATCATGATGCGTAACGGCAATTTCTCGGGCGAGGTTATCGAGGACTATGCCGGTTTTGCCAAGATGCATCCGGGGCTGGCGCTGTTGATGTTGCTCTACTTGTTCTCGCTGGCGGGCATTCCGCCGACGGCAGGCTTCTTCGCCAAGTTCTACGTGCTGGTCGCGCTCGTCGAGCGCGGTTTCGTCGTTTTGGCCGTGATCGCAGTGCTCTTGAGTGCCGTCGCCGCCTATTTCTACATCCGCATCGTCATGGTGATGTTCATGCGCGAACCGGAGCGGGCGTTCGAGCCGGCGCTGACGCCTCTCGTTGGCATTACTCTTGCCGTCACCGCCGCCGGCACGGTTGGCATCGGTCTGTTTCCCGCGTGGTTTCTAAGGCTCGCTCAACAGTCGGCCTTCGGCGGCTGAGCGATCGCATTTGCATTGGCCTATACGACGGAATAAACTAGCGGTTTAGGAAAGGAATGCCCTTAGTCGCTTCCCTGGGGCGACCGCGTTACCGGCCCGAAGGAGCCGATCGCGGCTTGAGCAACGCCCCCTGATGGGTGACCGGGCTGCGCACTATGTCTGCAGCGGAATTCCTGCCGGTTCTTTTCATGATCGCCGGAATTGTTCTGGTGGTGGGGGCGACGCTTTTTGTTTCCTCGCTGTTGCGGCCGTCCAATCCTTATCCCGAAAAGAACATGCCCTATGAGTGCGGCATGGACCCGGCGGGCGAGGCAGCAGGGGGACGCTTTAGGGTGCAGTTCTTCATCCTTGCGATCCTGCTGGTCGTCTTCGATGTCGAGGCGATGTTTCTCTTCCCCTGGGCAGTCGTCCTCAAAGAGATCGGTCTCGTTGGCTACCTTGAGATGTTCGTCTTTATCGTGCTGCTTCTCGTGGGTTTCGCCTATGCCTGGTTGAAGGGAGCGCTGGAATGGGAGGAGTAGGAAACACGATCCAGGACAGCGTGTTGTTCACAACGGCCGAGAGCGTCATCAATTGGAGCCGAAGGTCGGCCTTGTGGCCCGAGACCTTCGGCATCGCCTGCTGTGCCATCGAAATGATCTCGGCGGGGTGCGCGCGCTACGACCTCGACCGGTTCGGCGTGGTGTTCCGCCCTTCGCCGCGGCAGTCCGACGTGATGATCATCGCCGGCACGGTGACCCGGAAGTTCGCGCCCGTCGTGCGCCGGCTCTATGACCAGATGCCGGAGCCGCGCTGGGTGATCGCCATGGGTACCTGCGCCATTTCAGGGGGCGTCTACAACACCTATGCGGTGGTGCAGGGGTCTGAAACCTTTGTGCCGGTCGATGTGCATGTGCCCGGCTGTCCGCCACGGCCCGAGGCGCTGATGCATGGCTTCCTGCTATTGCAAGAGAAGATCAAGAAGTCCCGCGCGCTGGCCGGAACGCCTCTCGATCGGGTGGCGGCATCATGAGTGTAGAACCGTTTCTCAATCGCGCTTTGATCCTGGAGCGTTTCGGGGAAACCATCGAGGATCTCGGTACTGCGCATGGCATCGATGTCTTTGTGGTTCCGCCCGAAAAGATCGTCGAGTTCTGCCGGTTCCTGAAGGACCAGCCCGAGTTCAGGTTCAACTTCCTTTCCGACATCTGCGGGGTCGACCATTATCCCGGAACGCCGCGCTTCGAGGCGGTGTACCATCTCTATTCGCTGCCCAACCGCTGCCGTGTCCGCATCAAGTGTCGACTTGGCGATCCGCCCGAGGTTCCCTCGGTCACCGGGGTCTGGCGCACGGCCAACTGGCACGAGCGCGAGGCCTGGGACATGTATGGCATCCGGTTCACGGGGCATCCTGACTTGCGCCGGATCTATATGTGGGAGGGCTTCGAGGGCTTTCCCCAGCGCAAGGATTTTCCGCTTAAGGGGTACAAGGACAAGCTGAACCCGTTTGGCGCGGAAGGGCCGCCGCCGACACAGCCCGACCTCGCCACGCGGGACATTCCGTAGGGAGGGAGGGAGGAGGTGCGGGCAGTTTCCTTTGTGACCGATCCGAAATCACATGAACAACGGAGGCCGATCGACACCGGAAAGTTGAGATGACCGAAGTCACTGAGCTCACGAGGCCGGAAGGAGAAGCTCTCAACAGCAAGGAAGTGCTTCTCAACCTCGGGCCGCAGCACCCCAGCACCCATGGGGTCCTCCGGCTCGTCCTCCAACTGGACGGCGAATATGTCGAGCGCGTGGATCCCCATATCGGCTACCTGCATCGCGGCACCGAAAAACTGGCGGAAAGCTTCACCTATACGCAGATCTTCCCGCTGACCGATCGGCTCGACTATCTCTGCCCGCCGTCGAACAACCTGGCCTTCGCGATCGCGGTGGAGAAGCTGCTTGGCATCGAGGCCCCGATCCGGGCGCAATACATCCGCGTGATGATGGCGGAACTCGCGCGCATCTCCGGCCATCTTTTGATCACCGGCGCGTTGCCGATGGACCTCGGTGCCATGACCGCGCTGCTTTATGTCATGCGCGAGCGCGAAATGATCATGGATCTCCTCGAAATGGTCACCGGTGCGCGTATGCACACCTCCTTCTGCCGGGTAGGCGGCATTCGCGAGGACCTGCCTGATGGGTTCTTCCCAAAGATCAGGGAGTTCTGCGACATCTTCCCAAACCGCATCCGGGACTATGAGCGACTGCTCGAAGACAACAGGGTGTTCCTCAAACGCACTCAAGGGATTGGGGTACTCTCAGCCGAAGACGCCATCGATCTCGGCCTGAGCGGTCCGAACCTGCGTGCTTCCGGCGTCGACTGGGACATCCGTCGTGACGAGCCTTACGAGATCTACGACCGGCTCGATTTCAATGTCATCACGCGCAACGAAGGCGATTGTTATGCGCGCTGGCGGTGCCGGGTCGATGAGATGCGCGAAAGCATGCGGATCATCGAACAATGCATTGAGCAGATGCCCGAGGGGCCGTTCCAGGTCGACATGCCGACGATCGCCTTCCCCGTCGACAAGGAGCGCGTGCATTGCTCGATGGAGGCATTGATCCAGCATTTCGACCTGTCGGCCTACGGCTTCAGCGTGCCGAAGGGCGAGGTCTATTCGGCAATCGAGGCACCCAAGGGCGAGCTGGGTTTCTACATCATCAGCGACGGATCGCCGAAACCGTTCCGCATGAAGGTCAGGGCACCCTCGTTCGTGAACCTCCAGGCGGTCTTCGGAGTGACGAACGCCCGCTACCTGGCGGACATGATCGCTGTACTCGGCAGCCTCGATCCTGTGATGGCGGAGGTGGACAAGTAGCAGGGATTTGAACGTGATGACGATGCGCGAAAAGATCGAACAGGCGGCAGCGCGGTATCCCGACCAGCGCTCGGCGATCATGCCCGCGCTTCTGATCGCGCAGCGCGAACATGGCCATCTGCCCGGGCCGGTGCTGGAAGAGGTCGCTGAAATCCTTGGCGTCGAGCGGATCTGGGTCTACGAACTCGCAACCTTCTACACCCTCTTCCACACCGAGCCGGTGGGCAAGTTCCACCTGCAGCTCTGCGACAATGTCTCCTGCATGCTGCGGCGTTCCGAGGATCTGCTGACGCATCTGGAGAAGGCCCTGCGGATCAAGAAGGGCGGCACGACCCCCGATGGGCTGTTCACGCTCTCGACCGTCGAATGCCTCGGCGCCTGTGAAATGGCACCGGTCATGCAGGTCGGCGACGACTATCACGGCAATCTCGACATAGAACGGATCGACGCGCTGCTCGGCCGGCTGCGCGCGACGGTGCCCGAGACGACCGGCGCCGATCTCGCGGCTGCGGAACCACCGGGGGAATAGCGCCATGTACGAACCGGTACTTCTGAAGAACGTGTACGTGCCGGATGGGCATCTCCTCTCCACCTATGAGGCTGGCGGCGGCTACCGAGGGCTTGCCAAAGCCCTCAAGGAATTCACGCCCGACGAGATCGTCGACCTCGTCAAGCGGTCGAATCTGCGCGGCCGCGGCGGGGCCGGGTTTCCGACCGGCATGAAGTGGAGTTTCGTGCCGAAACTGGCCGGCAAGACGAAGTATCTCTGCTGCAACGCCGACGAAGGAGAGCCTGGCACCTTCAAGGACCGTATCGTCATGGAGCGTGACCCGCACCAACTGATCGAAGGCATGGCGATCAGTGCCTATGCAATCGGGGCCGAGGTCGCCTATGTCTACATTCGCGGAGAGTACGTGCTTGCGATCCGACGGCTGGAGCAGGCGATCGCCGAGGCCAAGGCCAAAGGGTATCTGGGAACGCGCATACTGGGCTCTGATTTCAATTTCGTCGTGCACGTCCACTGCGGCGCAGGTGCCTATATCTGTGGCGAGGAGACCGCGATGCTCGACTCGCTCGAGGGCAAGAGGGCGCAGCCGCGCCTGAAACCGCCTTTCCCCGCAGTTGCGGGGCTCTATGCCAGCCCGACCGTCATCAACAATGTCGAGACGCTGGTCTGCGTCCCGCAGATCGTGGCGCGAGGCGCCGATTGGTTTCGCGGTATCGGACCTGAAAAGAGTCCCGGCCCGAAGCTCTATTGCGTCAGCGGGCAGGTGCGCAAACCAGGGCTCTACGAGCTTCCAATGGGGATCCCACTTCGCGAACTCGTCGAGGACCATGCCGGCGGGCCGCCGGCCGGTCGCAAGATCAAGGCGGTAATCCCAGGTGGTGTTTCCGCGCCGGTGATCCCTGAGCCGGGCCTGGACGTCGGGATGGACTTTGACTCACTTGCTGCTGCCGGCACGATGCTGGGCTCGGCCGGGGTGATCGTCGTCGACGACACGACCTGCATGGTCAAGGTCGCCACCCGCATCATCGAGTTCTTTCACCACGAGTCCTGTGGCAAGTGCACGCCTTGCCGCGAGGGGTTGAACTGGGTGGTGAAGGTGCTGCGCAGGATCGAGGCGGGTGAGGGCGCGCCCGGCGACATGGAGCAGCTGGACATGCTCTGCAAGGGCATTTTCGGCAACACGTTTTGTGCTTTGGGCGACGGCGCGGCGATGGGACTGCGCGCTTCGCTGGCGCATTTCCGCGAGGAGTTCGTCGCCCATATCGAGGAGCGGAGGTGTCCGTTCCACTAGGGAGCATCCAGGCGCGGGCGAGTAGGTCATGGTGAGCGTTACGATCAATGGGCAAATTCTGGAGGTCGAGGCAGGCTCGACTGTGTTGCAGGCGGCGCAGCGATTGGGGATTGATGTTCCGACTTTCTGCTACCTGAAGCGCCTGCCGCCGCTTGCCTCCTGCCGCATGTGTCTTGTCGAAATCGAGGGGCTGCGGCGGTTGCAGCCGTCCTGCGCCACTGCGGTCACTGAGGGCATGGTGGTGCGGACCAACACGTCGCTGATTGATGAAACACGTTCGTCCATGCTGGACATGCTGCTTGCCAACCACCCGCTCGATTGCCCAATCTGCGACAAGGGCGGCGAGTGTGAACTCCAGGACATGGTGATGGCCTATGGTCCGGGGAGAAGCCGCTTTCACGATCCCAAGCGGGTTTTCCATTCCCGCGACATTCGCCTCAGCCCCGTCGTCATCATGAACGTCAACCGCTGTATTCAGTGCCAGCGCTGCGTGCGCATGTGCGAGGAAGTCGTCGGCGCGGTCGCCCTTGGCACCGTCGAGAAAGGCATGGACACGGCCGTCACCGGCTTCGAGGGCAGTCTTGCCAGTTGCGACCAGTGCGGCAACTGCATCGAAGTCTGCCCGGTCGGCGCGCTGATGAGCTTCCCCTATCGCTACAAGGCGAGACCCTGGGATCTCGCCGAGACCGACACGGTCTGCCCGCATTGCGGTACGGGATGTCAGTTGACCGTCGGCGCGCGCAAGGGCGAATTCATGCGTGTCCGGTCCAAGGAGGAACACGGCGTCAACCGCGAGACGCTCTGCGCGCGCGGCCGCTTCGGTCTCGACTTCATCGAAGGGCACGACCGGATCAAGCGACCGATGATCCGCCGCGATGGCGCCCTGGTTGCGGTTTCCTGGGACGAAGTCGGAGACTATCTGCGCCGGCGGCTAGCGGCGGTCGAAAGCAAGGTTGCTGGCGGAGTTGTCTCGTCGCGCCTGCCCAACGAGGTGCTCTATCAGTTCCAGAAACTCATGCGCACGGTCTTTCGGACCAACAACATCGACTGCTCGTCGCGCTGGTCCACACCCTTCGACGCGCTTGCCCCGCTCATGGCGAGCTACAGTCGTGCACCTTTGAAGGAGGTGATCGGGGCCGATCGCGTGCTTGTCATCGGTGGCAACGTGACCGAGGAAAACCCGGTCACCGAATATCTTCTCAGGGATGCCGCTCGGCGGCGCGGCACCCAATTGCTCATGCTCGCGACGCGACCGTCCCGTCTCGACGCCGACGCTATGGCTGTGGTCCGTGTACCGCCCGGCGGAGAGGCCGCGAGCCTTGCGGCCGTGGTTGCCAGGCTTGTGGCGGCCGCCGGCGAGAAACTGTCGGATGACGCTCTTGCCGAGATCGGAGGCCTGGTGGCTCGCAATGGCAGCGACGGACCGGATCGTCTGGCCGCAGCTCTCTACGATGGAGGCACTGTGACCGTGCTTGTCAGTGTCGATCTCCTGAGATCGTCCGAAGCGCGGGCGGCATTGCACCAGCTCAACAACCTGCTGCAACTGCTTCGCCTCCTCGGCAAGACCCCAGCATTGCAGATGCTCTTCGACCGCGCCAACCAGATGGGCGCCTGGGAAATGGGTGCCTTGGCGGGCGCGTTGCCAGGGTTGCAGGCGGTCGCCGACGATAATGCGCGCGGCGCTCTTACCCGGAACTGGGGCGCCAATATCCCCCATGAGCCGGGTGCTGATCTCGACGGGATGCTGGATCTCTGCGTGGCTGGGCAAATGGGCGCGCTCTACCTTGTCGGAACCGACCCCCTGATCGCCTATCCGGACAGGGAGTTCATGGCGCGGGCCCTTGGCGCCGCAGGTCTGTTGATCGTGCAGGACAGTTTCCTTACCGAGACGGCCGCACTGGCCGAGGTCGTCTTGCCAGCGGCGGGCTACGGTGAAGAGCCCGGCAGCTTTACCAACAACGAGGGCCGCATCCAGCAGGTCCGCAAGTTCCGGGAACCTGTCTTCGAGGCGCGGGACAATCTCGCTATCTTCGATTTTGTCGCGGCACAGCGCGGCCAAGTATTGCAGCCTTCGACGCACGTCGAGCTTTTCGATGAGATCGCCCGGCTGATACCGGCCTATCAGGCGCTCACCTGGGCCGGACTTGGTGCCGACGGTGCCTTCACGAAAGAAGGCCCGACGCCACCGGCGGGCGCCTTCCATGCACCGCCGACCGTTTCAAAGACGCACGACGGGCTCATGCTCGTCACCGGCAACTGTCTGTTCCACAATGGCTATTTTACGGAGCGTTCGGAGATCCTGAACACGGTCGCCAACGATCCCTATGTGGCGATGAGCGCTGAGGATGCGGCCCAGCTTGGCCTTTCGGACGGCGAACAGGTGGTCGTTCAATCAACCCGCGGCGCGCTGTCGGCGCAGCTCAAGGTCGAAAAGCCGTTTCCCAAGGGTCTCGTCTTTGTTCCCGAAAACTATCGGTCTCTTCGCCTCAACAGCTTGATGATGCGAGGTGAATACCCGTGTCCGGTCGAGGTTCACAAGGCAGAAACAGCGCACGCAATCGAGGGCACGAACCGGGTCTGGCGTGGAGCATGAGGATTTGCGCCAGAGGCGCCTGCAAGGCCCGTGTCCTCACCAGTGGGCGCGAAGCCACTCTCAGTGGTAGCCTGCCCCGGCAATGTATTCGTGCAGGTGCCGCTCCGTGCGCTGCGCCTCGTCGAGCCGGTGCTTGACCACGTCGCCGATGCTGACGACGCCGACAATGGCCTCCTCCTCAATGACCAGCACATGACGTGTCCGTCTCTGGGTCATGATCGACATCACCAGGGGCAGCCCATCGACAGCTGCGCAAATCGCCACGTTGCGGTTCATGATGTCGGCGACCGGCATCAGCGCTGCCTCAGGCCCGTATTCCGCAAGCGCGTTGCAGCAATCCCGCTCCGATAGCGAGCCCAGATACCTTCCGGGCGCGTGGCTGACGACCACGAAGCCGATATTGTTGTCACGAAAGAGCCGCAGGATCTCCACCATCGTCTGGTCGGGAGCGACTGCGATCACCCCAGCACCCTTATCCTTCACGATTTCACCGACAAGCATTTGAGCCTCCTATCTGCGCGCTCCGGTTTGCTGCTCCTCACGTTCGCCGGATATTGCGCCACCAGTTGTATCCATGCGGTTCGCTCGTTTCGACCAGCACGTCCTCATCGGTATTCAGGCGTGCGGCGACGACACCACCGCCGGTCATTGCCTTTCCAGGTTTGTCGAGCAGATCGTCGCGCCCGATCACCAGATCACGTGACGAAAAACTCGAGAATTCATACTGCTGGCCAAGTGCGATGGCGTCCGCAGGGCAGGCGTCCTCACACAGGCCGCAGAAAAGGCACCTGGCCGTGTCGATCTCGAATTTTGCCGGGTGTCGGTTGCCGTTTTCGTCCTCGTAGGGAACGACCTCGATGCAGTCGCAGGGGCAGATGCGAGCGCAAAGCTCGCACGCGACACACTTGATCTCGCCCTCTTCGTCGCGTTTGAGGAAGTGATGGCCGCGATAGCGCGAATAGGGGAGCCACTTCTCCTTGTCCGGATACTGCATGGTCACCGGCTTGGAGAACATATAGCCAAAGGTCAGCGTAAAGGCGCTCGCCAGATCCGCAAAAAGCGCCCAGCCGATCCATGTTCCAGCTCTGTCGACTACGCGTGACATCGTCGCGCCGTTCTACAGCGGCGTGCGTCTATTCCGACGCGGGAGGGTCGCTGTAGTCCCTTCGATTGCTGCACGCATCTTCGTCAGATCGACACCGAACCTAGAAGGCGCGTGGAGAAGCCGCCCTGGCTCCTAAGTGAAAGCAATACCAGTGATAATTATGTTCGCCATTGACAGAGGAAGCAAGACTTTCCATCCGATGGCCATCAGTTGGTCATAACGATAGCGGGGCAAAGTGAAACGGAACCACATAAACACATAAATGAAGAATGCCACTTTGAGCGCAAACCAGAGAAGCGGCGGCAGCGGAATGAGAATACCGTTCCAGCCGCCGAAAAACAGGATGACGGAGAGGACCGATACCAGGAGCACGATGACGTATTCGCTGACCATGAAGAACGCGAAACGGATACCGCTGTACTCGGTATGGAACCCTGCGCCGAGATCCCCTTCCGCTTCGGCCAGGTCGAAGGGAATGCGCTGCGCTTCGGCCAATCCGGCAACGAAGAAGACGAAGAACCCGATCGGCTGATAGACGATGTTCCAGAGATCACTCTGGGCGCGCACGATGTCCACGAGGCTCATCGACTGTGCCAGCATGACGACGCCGATGACTGCGAAGCCCATGGGGATTTCGTAGCTGATCATCTGCGCGCAGGTCCTGAGACTGCCGAGAACGGCGTATTTGCTGTTGGCGGCCCAGCCGCCGAAGATGACGCCATAGACCTCCAGACCGATCACCGCGAAGACGAAAAGCAGAGCCACATTTAGGTTGGAAACGTAGAGCGTGATCTCTGCATTGAGCACTGAGACGGTCTCGCCGAAGGGGATCGCGACAAACACCACAAAGGGCGGAGCGAGCGCCAGGATTGGCGCCAGCTTGAAAAGGAAGCGATCTGCCTCTGCAGGGATATGATCCTCTTTCGTCAGGAGCTTGATACCATCCGCCACCGGCTGCAGCAGGCCGTGCCACCCCACGCGCATCGGACCCATGCGCTGCTGCATGTGGCCGGCTATCTTGCGTTCCAGCCAGGTCAGCGGCAACGGCAAGAGTAAAAGCATTGCGATCAGCAATGCGACCTTGATGGCGATAAGGCCAAGGGCGACGAGAAGTTCCATGATCCGCGGCCACCTATTCGACAGGCAGAAACGTGACTGGGCCCGACCCAGCTTACCCGTTGAGCGGGTCCTTCTAGCTTTCTCCATTTTCTCACGAAACGTCGGCCGTGGACAGGCTGCCGTTTCCTGTTGTGGGCTTGGCGGCGAATGCCGAGTTCGTCAACGCGCCGATACAACTGCGGGCAGGGATCGACATTCTCCGTGGACCGCCGGATTTGATCGCTCACCTTCATGAAGCTTGCATCGCCTGATGGCGGGCATTGGGTTTGTGCCGGAATGGACGAGGGATCTGCCGGGCCGCAACTTCGAGCTCCGGTCGGAGAGGCGCGTCGATCTGAAGATTGCCCGGTCGCAGGCGCGGCCGGGAAGGTGAGGTGGCGTCTGATATTCGAGCGCTGGTCTGAAAAGCGTGTAGGCACTGTACTGCGGCCGGCACCGAAAGCGCCGGCCGCAGGATCGGAGTGGCGATGCCACGTTTCGTTGTTCGCCGCCTCAGGCGGCAATCAGTTCGTCGGACGGGCCAAAGAACTCGAAGTGAACCCGCTCTCTTGAAACGCCTTCCCTGGCCAGCGCGGGAACGAGGGCGCGAAGGAACGGCTTCGGTCCACAGAGATAGAATTCGGCATCTTCAATGGGTGTATTCTTGCGAAGCCACTCTGCGGTGATGAAGCCGTCGAAATCGTGAGACAGTCCGACTGCGTCCTCGGCTGTTGGTGCGCTGTAGAAGCTGCTGATCTTGATCTTGCCATGCGCGTCGGCGAGCTGGCGAACGTGCTGATCCATGGCATGCGTCCCGCTGTTCAGCGCGCCGTGGACGAAATGCGCTTCGAGGTTCGGATGCTCCTCGGCGATCGTCTCCAGCATGCTGACCATCGGCGTGAGGCCAACGCCGCCCGAAAGCAGCACGACCGGTGCCTGTGGCGCTTCAGGCAGAAAGAAGTCGCCGGCCGGCGGGGTCGCACTCAACACCATGCCGACGCTCGCCTGATCGTGGAGGTATCGCGATCCACCCTGTCCCTGCGCTTCCCGCTTGACCGAGATGCGGTAGAAACCATCGCTGGGACCGCTGGAGATCGAGTAGTTGCGCTTGATCTCCAGGCCGTTCTCCAGTTGGAAGCGAAGCGTCAGATATTGGCCGGGCTTGTGGCGCGCAACGCGACCGCCATCCTTGGGCTTCAAGACAAACGAGGTGACGACATCGCTTTCGCGAAGCTTCGCGTCGATGACGAAGTCTCTCCAGCCATCCCAGCCGCCCGAGCGCTTCAGCAGTTCGCCGCGGATCTCGGCTTCGCGCTCCTTGAGAATATCGGCCAGGAACCAGTAAGCCTCGCCCCATGCATTCAAGAGCTCAGGTGTCGCTGCACTTGCGAGCACATCCTCGATGGCGGCGAGAAGGGCCGCGGCCACAAAGGGATAGTGCTCGGGCAGAATATGATAGCCGATGTGCTTGTGCGCGATTCGCTCGACCACGGGGCCGAGCACGGCAAGGTTATCGATGTTTTGCGCGTAGGCCACAATGGCGGCGGCAAGCGCGTTAACCTGTGAGCCGCCTTCGCCCTGATTGGCATGGTTGAACAGCTCGCGGATATGATCGTCACGGAACAGGTGGGCATACATGCTCTTCGTGATGTCCGCTCCGTGTGCCGCGAGCGCCGGGATGCTTGCCTTTACGATCTGAACGGTCTCGGGTGAGAGTGGTTTTGGCATGATCTTTCCTTTCGATGCGGTGCATCAGTGGGGGGCAGGTTGGTGATCGTAGAAGTGCAATTGAAGTTTCACCGGACCTACGATCTGGAGGTGGTGGGGCACATCCGGGGGGATGATGACCGGCGAGTGGGTGTCCGCTTCGATCACCGGCTGAGAATGAAGGTGGTAGTGGAGGCTTCCCTCAAGGACGGTGAGCTTCGCCCAGGTCTGCGGCCGCAGCCTGTGAAACTGCAGGAGCGGTTTGGGGACCGTGTCTTCATTGAAAACCGGTGTGCTCCTATAGGGCCGTGAGGCAAGCTCAAGCGGTCTGGCCGGCGGGACCGGGTGGTCCGATCCAAACAGGGCGGACGACAAACGCGAAGCAATTCTGACGGCCCGTGACTGGATCTCGGCGGCAACCTCGGGCGACAGAGCGTCTGAAGTGACCTTCCTCCAAAGTGTCAACCAGCGCTCGAACATGCCCGGGTGGATGCGTTCAAGGTGGATCAAGTGCATTGCCACCGGATTGCCCTTGTAACGGCCGGTCGACATCATCATCGACCCCCAGAATGCCGTCATGCGCTCGAGATGGTCGTCCCAATCCGTTATGGCCGCGAAGGCAGCGTTCAAGACCTGGTCGGATCGCACTTCGACGTAGAACCGTTCAACGATCGTTCGGATGTCTGTTTCGGTTATAGCTTGCGAGCTCATCGCAAATTGGCCCTTAAACATGTATCTCAGATGCATCTATTTATTCGAGAGCAAAGATGCTAATCAAATGCATGTTTTTGGATCGGACTTTTTGACGCAGACCCCGATGAAGCTCACCAAATATACCGACTACGCAATGCGATTGATGATCTATTTGGGATCACGGCCATCGGGGCTTAGCTCGATCCGGGAGATATCGGACACGTTCTCTGTCTCGCAAAACCATATGATGAAGGTTGTTCAAGACCTTGCGAACGCTGAGTTTCTGGAGTCCGTGCGCGGTCGCAATGGCGGCATACGCCTCGCGAGGCCGACGAACGAGATCAATCTCGGCGCTCTGCTTCGGCATACTGAAGGCCTGACGGATCTGATAGATTGCCACGGCTGCCGTATCGCGCCCGCCTGCGCCTTGCCGAGCGTGCTTTCGGAAGCCACAGCCGCCTTTGTCGCGGTTTTCGACAAATACACGCTCGCCGATCTCGTGGGCAAGCGTTCGGCGCTCGGCGAGCTTTTGGGCTTCGGCTCCCTGCCGGCCCTCAAAGGATCCGGTGGTAGGACCTAATTCTGCCGGATCGCGATCAGTTCGATTGTCGTGGAAGAGACGGTATCTTTGCCCGCCTGATTTCTTCTTCATAAAGCAGGATTGCTTTTTATAATTATTTAATGCAGATTTCTTCCAGCGGCGCCGGAGGGATGCCGTTCCAATTTGTTGGGAGGAACTGTCCACATGCGAAACTTTCTGAAAATCGCGATCGGCTTGGCGGCATTGACGGGTGCGGCCCTTCAGGCAGGCGCTTCGACCGCCGGTGATCTCGAACTCACGATCACGGCTCCGGCGGGCGCCGGCGGTGGCTGGGACTCGGCAGCACGATCGCTTCAGGAGGTCATGATGGCGACAGGCGAAGCGAGAAGCGTCCAGGTCGTCAACGTGCCCGGTGCTGGCGGCACGGTCGGCCTTGCCCAGTTTGTCGGTAGTGCTCAAGGTTCTTCCGACCAATTGCTTGTCGCCGGCATCACGCTGGTTGGCGCCAGCATCTCGAATGCCTCGCCTGTCGACCTGACCCAGGTGACGCCCATTGCTCGCCTGACCGGCGACCCGCTGGTGATCGTTGTGCCGAAGGACTCGCCGATAAAGTCGATCGAAGAGCTGCTTGCTGCCGTCAAGAAGGACGTTGCGACCACCATCTGGGTTGGCGGATCGGCCGGCGGTGCTGACCATATTCTCGCGGCGCTCGTGACCAAGGCAGCAGGCGCTGACCCGAGCAAGATCAACTACGTTGCGTATTCGGGGGGCGGTGAGGCACTTGCCGCTATGCTTGGTGGCCAGGCGACGGCCGGGGTCTCCGGCTATGGCGAATGGGAAGGGCAGATCAAGTCCGGCGATCTGCGGGCACTTGCGATCTCCTATCCGGAGCCGATCGATGGCATCGAGGCAAAGCCGCTGAAGGTTCAGGGGCTGGATATCGAACTGGTGAACTGGCGCGGCATTTTTGCAGGTCCCAATGTCGAGGGCAAAGATCTGGAAGCGCTGAAAGCCGCCGTCGACAACACGGTCAAGTCGCAGCAGTGGAAGGATCTGATCAAGGCTCGCGGATGGTCGGACTATTATGCTCCGGCCGATGAGTTCAAGGGCTTCATCGCGTCTGAAACCGACCGCGTTCGCACGATCCTGACGTCGATCGGTCTCGCCAAATAGTGACTGCCGGGTGGGAGGCTCAGCCCTCCCACGCCTGCCGAGAGAATTCCCATGTTTGAGAAAATCATGAAGGCGCCGAACCGTCCGGCGCTCGTCATCGCCTTGGCTCTGTTCGCCATGGCAGCGGTCACCTACTGGGACGCCAGCCGCATGGCCGCACGTGCGACCTATGGGATGAACGCCAGCGCCGCCTCATATTTCGTCTGTCTTTTCTTCGTAGTGCTGGGGTTGGGACACGTCGTCAGCGCGTTCCAGGCTGCCTCGATCGAAGTCGAAGACATCGACATGAAGGCGATCGGCTGGGTGGCACTGGCGCTGGCAGGACTGATCGGCTCGATCTGGCTGGGAGCTGGATTCGTTCTCGGGTCGACGCTGCTCTTCGCCTTCACGGCACGCGCTTTCGGTCGAAGGGCACTCTTGGTCGACCTGGTGATCGGCGCTCTCATGGGGCTGGTCATCTTCCTTCTCTTCAACAAACTCCTGAGCCTTGCTTTGCCGCAAGGTCCCCTGGAGCGGGCGCTATTCTAGGAGGCCCCAGTGGACGCGATCAATTTCCTCATTCACGGCTTTGCCCTGGCAATTCAGCCCTCCAACCTGATCTTCGCGGCGATCGGCGTGTTCATCGGCACTGCCGTCGGCGTGCTGCCCGGCATCGGCCCTGCCTTGACCGTCGCGCTGCTGTTGCCCGTCACCTTCAAGCTCGATCCGGGCGGGTCGCTGATCATGTTCGCCGGGATTTACTACGGCGGTATGTATGGTGGCTCGACGACCGCGATATTGCTGAACACGCCCGGTGAGAGCGCGGCCGTCGTCACAGCGCTCGAAGGCAACAAGATGGCGCGGGCAGGGCGCGGTGGTCCGGCCCTGGCAACCGCCGCCATCGGATCCTTCGTTGCAGCGCTGATCGCGACCGTTGGCCTGGCCTTTGTGGCTCCGTTTCTCGTCAAGGTCGCTGTAAAATTCGCGCCCTGGGATTACTTCGGGCTGATGCTGATTGCCTTTGTCACGGTCTCGGCAACCTTCGGGTCCTCGCCGCTGCGAGGTCTGACCAGCCTTGCTTTCGGGCTCTGGCTCGGACTGATGGGGCTGGACCAGCTGACGGGCCAGGCACGACTGACATTCGGTGTGCCGCAGCTACTCGACGGGGTCGAAGTAACGACACTCGCAGTTGGTCTCTTCGCGATTGGCGAAGCCCTCTATGTTGCCGGCCGTCATCTGTTCAAGCCCGAAAAGCCCATCCCGGTCAAAGGTTCGATCTGGATGACGAAAGAAGACTGGTCGCGGTCATGGAAACCCTGGCTGCGGGGCACTGCCGTCGGTTTTCCGATCGGGGCGTTGCCTGCCGGCGGCGCAGAAATCCCGACGTTCTTGAGCTATACGATGGAGCGCAAGCTCAGCCGCAAGCCGGAGGAATTCGGTTCTGGTGCCATCGAAGGTGTCGCTGGGCCGGAAGCCGCCAACAATGCCTCTGCGGCAGGTACGCTGGTTCCGCTGCTCACTCTTGGCCTGCCGACCTCGGCCACCGCCGCCGTCATGCTTGCCGGTTTCCAGCAGTACAATATCCAGCCGGGCCCGTTGCTTTTCGCGCAGCACGCCGATCTCGTTTGGGGGCTCGTTGCCAGCCTCTTCATCGCCAACGTCATGCTTCTCGTCCTCAATCTTCCGCTTGTCGGTCTTTGGGTCAGGCTCCTCGCGATACCGTTGCCTTGGCTCTATGGCGGCATCCTGGTGTTTGCGGCCATGGGTACAATCGCGGCGAACCCGTCCGTGGTCGAACTGCTGCTGCTTGTCGGTTTTGGTGTCGTCGGGTTCCTGATGCGCCGCTACGACTATCCAGTCGCTCCAGCTGTTGTGGGACTCATCCTTGGCCCCCTTGCTGACAACGCGCTGCGCCGTTCGCTGCAGATGAGCCTTGGCGACCCGACGGTCTTCCTGAAGCATCCAAGCTCGGCGATCATGATCGCAATTGCTGCGATCGCCCTTGTCCTTCCCTTCCTGTTCAAGGGACTGGCAAAATTCCGCCAGGATGAGGATTGAGGCTCCTGGAGGTTTGCAATCGCACCGTCTCGTGCATAAATCGACTTCCGTCTCGACCCGAGATCACACGACGAAACATGGCAAGACAAAGCGTATCCCCTCAAATCACCGCGAACATCCTTGAGTTCGTAAAGACGAACCAGATGCGCGCTGGCGATCATCTGCCGTGTCAGATGCTCGCCGACACCTTTCGGGTTTCCCGGGCGCCGGTGAACACGGCTCTGAAGAAGCTCGAGCAGATGGGGATCGTGCGTGGCGAACCCAACCGGGGATATTTTCTGAAGGTCGATGCGGCGAACGTTGACACGGCGAAGCAGGAAGCGCCCCCGCAGGGCGAGGACGAGGACCCGCTTTACTTCCGCATTGCCGAGGATCGCTTGGCCGGAAAACTGCAAGAGCGGGTCAGCGAAAACGAGCTGATTCGTCTCTACGATGTCGCAAGAACCAGGCTGCTGAAGACGCTGCACCGAATTGCCGAAGAGGGCTGGGTGGAGCGACTGCCGGGCAATGGCTGGTCATTCCGGGAGACGCTGACGTCGCGGCGAAGCTACGAGGAAGGCTACGTCTTTCGTGCGGTGATCGAGCAGCAGGCGATGCTGCTGCCATCATTCGTGGCCGATGAAGCTGCCTTTGAAAAGGCTCGCGCCGTTCAAACAGCACTTGGGGAGGGCGGGTATGAAACCTGGTCTCGCGCCGAAATCTTCAAAGCGAACAACGATTTCCACGAGATGCTCGTTGCGTGTTCGCAGAACGAGTTCTTTCTGGACTCGATCAAGAGGATCAACCGCCTGCGCCGGTTGATCGAGTATCGCATCACGATTGACCGCAGCCGTTTGCCCAGGCAGTCAGCCGAGCATCTCCACATTCTCGATCTGCTTGAAGCGGGCCGCAGAACCGAGGCGGCAGCATTCCTCTACACCCACATCATGGGCGCTAGCCGGATTAAGGCCCCGCAGGTCTAGTAGCTGGTATCCTGCCGCCATCCTGGCTCTGACATCTTTTTACGTTCCACAATGATTGCATTTTATAATCACAATATGTAATTTGCTTACAGCATCCGCGTATCGATTTCGGGGGAAGGACGTCCATTGGCAACGCTTGCAGATCTCAACGTCAATGGTGTTGGCTATACGATCGTCGACTTGCCCGAGGAGGCGGGTGAGGCGCTGAAGCAGCTTCCCTATGTTCATCGCGTCCTGCTGGAAAACGTTTTGCGCACCGGCGGCGGAGATGCAGCGAGGGCAAAGGCCGCGATCCTTGATTGGCTCAAGACCGGGACGAGCGAGGCCGAGATTCCGTTTCTGCCCAATCGCGTCCTGATGCACGACACCACCTGCGGTCCGGCGCTTGTCGACATCGCGGCCCTGCGCTCCGCGTTAGCTGAGGCCGGTGGCGATCCCGCACTCCTCAACCCGGTTGTGCCGGTTGATGTCTCGACCGATCATTCGGTGGGCGTCGACTTCTTCGGCCAGGCGGGTTCTTTGGAGCAGAACATGGAGCGGGAGTTCCAGCGTAATGCTGAGCGCTATCGCTTCATGAAGTGGGCAATGAACACGCTGAACGACTTCACGGTGCATCCCCCCGGCACCGGCATCATGCATACGCTCAATCTTGAGAGGCTTGCCACCGTCGTGACGGGCAAGCGGGTGGACGGCGTCGATTGGGTGATGCCGGATACGCTGATCGGCACTGACAGCCACACGCCAATGATCAATGGTATCGGCGTGCTCGCCTGGGGGGTAGGCGGCCTCGAGGCGGAGAGCGTGATTTTCGGCATGCCGGTCACGCTCAAGGTGCCTGACGTTATCGGCGTGAAGCTGACAGGCAAGCTGAAGAGCGGCGTACTCGCGACCGACCTTGCGCTCACTGTCACCGAACAGCTCCGGAAGATCGATCTGCAGGATCGCTATGTGGAATTCTTCGGCGAGGGCGTTT
The DNA here is from genome assembly GCF_002007205.1 of Ensifer adhaerens. Lineage (GTDB taxonomy): Bacteria > Pseudomonadota > Alphaproteobacteria > Rhizobiales > Rhizobiaceae > Ensifer > Ensifer adhaerens_D. The sequence continues at coordinate 65,470 of NZ_LAZS01000012.1, read as the reverse complement.
CGTCGCTGACAGCGGGGGACCGGGCCGTCGTCGCCAACATGACGCCCGAGTTCGGAGGAAACAGCGGCTACTTCCCGATCGACGATCAGACGATCCGCTATCTCGAAATGACGGGGCGATCGACCGAGCAGCGTGCGTTGGTGGAAGCCTATGCCAAACGCACGGGTCTATGGTTCGACCCGAATTCCAATCCGCGCTACACCGACGTCGTCGAACTTGATCTTTTCACGGTCGAGGCGAGCCTCGCCGGGCCGATGCGCCCACAGGATCGACTCTCGGCCGGTGCAACGCGTCAAGCGATGGAGCCGCTCATCGGTGTGACTGGCGGCATCCCGCGCGCGGATCGGCCCGAGCACGGGGTGGTTGCGATTGCGGCGATCACCAGCTGTACCAATACGTCCGATCCCCGCCTGGTCGTCGCAGCGGGCCTCCTGGCTCGCAAGGCCCGGGCATTCGGGCTGAAACCGGCGCACTGGGTCAAGACCTCACTGGCACCAGGATCGCCCACCGCAGAGCGTTACCTGCGTCGTGCCGGCCTGCTCGACGATCTGGAAGCAGTTGGATTTGGCATCGTCGGCTATGGCTGTACGACCTGCATTGGCAATTCGGGCCCGCTGACGGAGCCGGTCTCCGGCGCGATGGACGAGCGTGGGATCGTTCCGGTGGCGGTATTGTCAGGCAATCGAAACTTCCCGGGACGTGTCCATCCTCGGCTCGAAGCTGGTTTCCTTGCATCGCCGCCCCTGGTCGTCGCGTTCGCGCTCGCGGGAACTGTATTGATCGATATCCTCCACGACCCGATCGCGACCACCGCCGACGGCAAGGAAATAACGCTTTCAATGTTATGGCCCACTAGCGCCGAGATTGACGAGACCCTGGCAAGAGGATCGAGCGCCGACGACTTCAAACCAGCCTATGATGATGCCGAGGCCAACGTCGTATGGGCAAAGCTGGACGCACCGACGAGCGTAGTCTTCCCGTGGGACGAACATTCGACCTACATCCGTAGGCCGCCTTTCGCAGGGTTCAGCAAAGGTAACTCGCTCGGTCACTACCAGGCGCACCCGCTCCTTGTGCTCGGCGATGACATCACAACGGACCACATCTCGCCGGCCGGTGCCATCCCGGTTGGTGGGACTGCGGGGAAGTACCTTGTCGAACGAGGGGAAAGCGCCACGGATCTCAACGTGTTCGCATCCCGGCGCGGCAACTGGGAGGCGATGGTGCGCGGGCTGTTCACAAACAAGACGGTGCGCAACCAGTTCGGGGGCGCCGACATTCCGGCGGGCTCGACCGTTCATGTTCCCTCTGGTGAGGTGTTACCCCTCTGGGACGCCGCTCTTCGCTATCGCAAGGATAGCCACTCGGTCGTCATTGTCGCGGGTGAACGCTATGGCATGGGCTCGTCGCGCGACTGGGCGGCCAAGGGCGTTTCGCTCCTTGGAGCGCGGGCTGTGCTGGCGTTGAGCTTTGAGCGTATCCACCGCACCAATCTGATTGGCATGGGAATCTTACCTTTGCGGCTCCCGTCGGGATTCGACCTCGATCGGTTGGGGCTTGAGCCAGGGGATGTCATTAGCGTGAATGCCGAGGAAGACGCTCTCGCGCCTCGTTGTTCCGTGCCGGTGTCAGTTCGAAAGGAGGACGGAACCAGTTTCACTTTCGAAGCGACCGCAGCCATCGAGACGCGTGCGGAAATCCGGATACTTAGAGCTGGTGGCATCCTGCCGACGGTCCTGAATTTGCTAACCAACGCAGCGTCAGGCCACGACACTTCTTTGGAGTAGTCTTCGCATTGCCGACGAGAAAACTTACGGGTCTGCCGTTCGATTTCTATCAAGGCGAGCGATGATGACTCCCAGCCGACGACCGCGTCAGGATCGCTGGACTCTAGCGGCAGCGTCTGGCTCACGACGCCACGCGCCAGTGCTGCAGCCCAAACCATTCAGCAGCGCGGAACTTCCGGCTGCAAGCCAAATCGGCACTACCAGGGCGACCTTGGCGCAAGTCCTTGCGCGAGGGTCGGGTCATCCGCTACGCAACTGCAACGAAACCCTGCTCCCGTTCCAGTTCGACTGCCACATGGTTGGCACTGCGTTTAAGCGATTCGAGGGATTTGGAGCCCGAGGCCTTCGCAAAGCGAGCGACATGAGCAGCATCCCCCCAGGCGACACCTATGTGCTTATGTTTTGCACGAACGGAGATAACATCGATGTCGCTGCCAGTTCCTCGATGCGCAGCGCGATCGTCCCAGTCAGGGACTGGTGAGGTTCCACCGTTACCAGACCGCCATCGTGTTGATCGCGATGCGCGTTCGGCCGGTGGCTCATCGGCTCGAAGCAAAAGAAGCTGCTTGTCGCCGACGGCGAGTAGAGAACGAAGAACCGAAAATGCCCATCGGCTTCCAGCGAAGCGGCGAGCCCCGTTTCCGGCCATTCGATGCGGGCTCGTCCATCCCAGCCGTCGAAGGCATTGTTCAGCCAATCCGGCGGCAAGGGGGAGCCGGAGGCAAAGTTCATGTTCTGAAAAATGGGGACGGGGCGGTCTGGCAGATGACCTTCCCGTTCGCTCCAACATCGGTCGGCACGGGCGACGAGGCGCGTTTCAGGCGTGCGCGGAAAGTATGGATGGAAGCCCAGTCCGTAGGGCAGGGCCTGGTCGGCGCGGTTGGTAATGGAGAGCGAGAGGATCAGGCGTGCTCCGTCGATGGCGATCGTCTCGACCGCTTCATAGGCAAAAGGTGTGGCGAAGCTTGCCTCTTGGTCAAAGCGAAGGGTGAGCGATTGCCGGTCGCGCTGCAGGATCGACCAACGCCCAAGCCAGCCGTCTCCGTGTAAAACGAGCGGATCGCTGGTGTTGGCCGCCAGCCTGTAGTCGCGACCGTCGAATTGGAAGCCATTGGCCTCGATGCGGTTGCCGAAGGGCACCAACGGAAAGCAGGCCTCGGCGCCGAACACTTGCGAGGCAAGCCCCGGTGCCGGCGTCGGTGCGAACACAGGAACGCCGCACCAGCGGGCCGACAGGATCGCCCCGCCTAGCGGGCTCACCTCCACGGTGAGCCCTTCTTCGTTTTCGAGGAGGGCGATGTCTTTCGTCATGCCCTAACTGCGACGACCGGCGGCAGCCGAGCGCAGATTGTCGAGCAGCACCGCGAGCAGAAGGATCAGGCCGCGCACGACATACTGGTAGAAGGCCTGGATGTTGAGCAGGTTCATGACGTTCTCGGCAATGCCCATGATAAGAACACCGACGATCACGCCGGTCATCGCTGCGCGGCCGCCGGCAAGCGAGACGCCGCCGAGCACGCAGGCCGAGATGACGGAGAGTTCAAGCCCGGTCGCCGCATTCGGCTGGCCGGATGTGATGCGTGAGGCGAGAAGCACGCCGGCAACGGCACAGACGAGGCCCTGCAGCGCAAAGATCCAGATGCGCATGTTGGAGACGTTGACACCGGCAAGCCGCGAAGCCTCCGGATTGCCGCCGATCGCCAGCGTGTTCTTGCCGAAGACCGTGCGGTTCAAGACGAAGCCGAAGACGAGGAAGAAGAAACCCATGACCCAGATCGGTGTCGGGATCCCCAGGAATTTCGACAGCGCGAGTTGGTAGAAGCTCGGATCGTTGATGCCGACGGCGCGGCCATCCGAGGCAATCAGTGCGAAGCCGCGGACGATCTGCATGGTGGCAAGCGTCGTGATCAGCGCGTTGATGCGGAAATGGGCGATGACCACGCCATTGACGAGCCCGACGAAGCCGCCGCACAGAAGTGCTGCCGCAAGCCCGATCAGGATCGATCCGGAGGCGTTCGAAGCCATGACGGCGACCATGCCGGAAAATGCGACCGTCGAGCCGACGGAAAGATCGAAGTCGCGCGAGGCGAGGCAGAACATCATCGTGCAGGCGACGATGCCGATAGTGACGACGGACTGCAGCAGCCCGAGCATATTGCGCTCAGTCAGGAAGTTCGGAACCGTCAGTGCCACGATGGCGAAGGCGACGGCGAAGATGACGACGAGACCCTGTTCGCCGAGAAGAAGTTTTTTCAAGGAAGTCATGACGGCTGAACCTGCTCGGTTGGAACATCGGGAAGGGCGGCGGCAAGGATGCGGCGCTCGTCGAAATCGGCGCGCGCGATGTCGGCGGCGATCCGGCCCTGGCACATGACGAGGATGCGATCGGTGATGCCCATTACCTCCGGCAATTCGCTGGAGATGACGACGATCGCCATGCCCTGACCGGCGAGTTCGTAGAGGATTTCGTAAATCTCCGACTTGGCGCCGACATCGATGCCGCGCGTCGGTTCGTCGATGATCAGGACTTTCACACCCTGTTCGGAAAGCCAGCGGCCCAGGATGACCTTCTGCTGGTTGCCGCCGGAAAGATTGATGATGTCCTGCCTGCGGGACGGCGTGCGCACCCGAAGCTTGGCGATGAAACGATCGGCAAGCTCCGCTTCCTTCTTGAGGTCGAGGATGCCGAAGGGGGAAAAGTGCCGACGCGACGAGATCGCCATGTTTTCTTCGATGCTGCGCCCCTGGACGATGCCGTCGAACTTGCGGTCCTCGGGACACAGGACCATACCGGCGCGGATCGATTGCGGCGGGTTGTCGGCCGGCACGATCGTGCCGTCGATCGTCACGGTTCCCTGGTGACGCTTGTCTGCACCATAGACCAGCCGGGTCATCTCGCTGCGGCCGGCGCCGATCAGGCCGAAGAAGCCGAGGATTTCGCCGCGCCGGACTGAGAAACTCAAGGGTGTTTTCAGTTTCGGCCCGCAGATCGCTTCGACGCGCAGACGTTCAACGCTGAGATCGCGGCCCCGCCAACCCCAGATGTTGGAGATTTCGCGCCCGACCATTTCGGCGATGATCTGGTCGCGCGTGACCTCGGAAATGTCAGGATGATGGGCGGCAAGCTTGCCGTCGCGCAGCACCGTCAGGCTGTCGCAAAGCCGGAAGATCTCGTCGAGCCGGTGGGACACATAGAGGATCACGGTGCCGTTCGAGCGCAGACGATCGATAAGGGCAAAGAGGATTTCGCTTTCGCGGGACGACAGCGACGAGGTCGGCTCGTCGAGCGCAATGACGCGCGCATCGAGCATGACCGCCTTGGCGATTTCGACCATCTGCCGTGCGCCGATCGACAGCGAGGCGATCTTGGCCGAGGGATCGACATCGATGCCGATCTCCGCCAGTTTCTCGCCGACGACGCGGATCAGCTGGCGACGATCGATGACGCCGCCCTTACCCGGGAAGTGGCCGAGCCAGAGATTTTCGGCGACCGTCAGTTCAGGAACGAGTTGCAGTTCCTGGTGGATGACGATGACGCCGGCGCGGAAGGCATCGCGCACGGAGCGATAGCCTTGCGCCTCACCTTCGATACGGATCTCGCCCTCATCGGCTGTCTGGTCGCCGGAGAGCAGACGAATGAGCGTCGACTTGCCCGCCCCGTTTTCGCCCATGAGCCCGTGGACGGCGCCTTTCCGGACGGAGAACGAGACGTCCGACAGCGCCTGGACGCCGGGATAGCCCTTGGAGATGGACCGGAATTCGAGAAAATCTTGCATGCGCGGCTCCGAAGCAGATTGCCCGGCGGTCGAGCCGCCGGGCCGATGGTGTCGCGGAACGCGATTACTCGATGCCGAGGTCCTTGCGCACGGCTTCGTAGTTATCGCGCAGTGCCAGCTGGCCGGCGGTGAGCGTCAGCTTTTCCGGCTCCTTGCCGTTGGCGATCCACTCGTACATGTTGAGCGCGGTCTCGTAGCCGTGACGCTTCGGCGAGATGATGACCGTGCCGAAGAAGCCGGTGGCTGCAGGCTTCTTGAACTCGTTGATCGCCGAATCCGCGCCGCCGATGCCGACGCCGATCATGCTGTCGGGAGCAATGCCCACCGTCTCGGTCGCGCGTACCGCGCCGAGTACCGCTTCGTCATTGAGGCCGATCGCGACCCACTTCTTGATGCCGGCGTTCTTGTTGAGCACGATCGTCGAGGCGTTGAGCGCTGCCTCCGTGTCGGTCTTGGCCTGCGGCGCATCGAAGATGTTGGCTTCCGGGAAGCCGTTGGCCTTGAGAACCGAAAGTGCGCCCTCGACGCGGTCGACCGCGGTCGGGAGCTGGTCGTAGGAAACGCGGATCGCGCCGACGTCCTTCATGTCCCAGCCGCGCTTCTTGATTTCGTCGACGAGGGCCTGGCCGACGGCCTCGCCGATCTTCGTCGCCGAAATGCCCATGTGGGGAACGTCTTCGATCGGGCTGCCGTCGGCGTTGACCAGCCGATCGTCGACGGTCATCAGCTTGAGGTCGTTGGCGGCAGCCTTGGCGACGATGCCGGGTCCGAGCTTGACGTCGGGCGTGCAAACGATGAAGCCCTGGGCGCCCTGGGCGCCGAGGTTGTCGATCGCCGACTGGACCTTCTCGCCGTCTTCCGCGCCGATCTTGACGAGCGTGAAGCCCTTTTCCTTGGCGGCGACGTCGGCGAACTTCCATTCATCCTGGAACCACGGCTCTTCCGGCTGCTTGACGATGAAGCCGATCTTGACGTCGGCAGCAAACGCCGAGGTTGCCGCAAACACGGCGACGGTGCCAGCCAGAATGGCTGCCTTGATAAAGCGCATGATGTCTCTCCCTGGTGAACTGCCTCCTGCAGTGAGCATTTGTGTATGATGAATCATCATATTCGTCAATTGCCTTTGTATGATGAATACGATAGTGATGTATAACGATAACGTGCTTCGCTGCGTTGTCGCCTTCAGGCGTCTGCGCTATGGAGCGACAGGGAGACGGGAGCGGGAGGAAAGTGGCGGTGGAAGAGCAGGATTATAGCAACGGCGCGGAGGAGCGCGGCCAGCGTCGCCCTCGCGTTCAGAAGAATGTGACGCGCGCCATCGCCTCGGACATCTGCGCCGACGTCTTTCCGGTCGGCTCTTTCCTGCCGCGTGAAAACGACCTGTGCGAACGTTATGGCGTCAGCCGGACAGTCATTCGCGAAACCTTGAAGGTGCTGGAATCGAAGGGCATGGTCCGCGGCCGTTCCCGGGTGGGCACGATCGTCTGCAACAAGGATGAGTGGAACATCCTCGATTCCCAGGTGCTCGAATGGATCGGCGAGCGCATCTTTGAATTCGACCTTTTGAACTGCGTTCTGGAGGCGCGCCGTGCGATCGAGCCGGCGGCCGCTGAGTTTGCCGCCGAACGCGCGACCGTCCAGGAAATTGCCGACCTCGAGCGCGCCTGGCAGGCGATGCGTGACGGCGAGCGCGATGTCGTCGGCTTCACCGATGCCGACGTCGCCTTTCATACCTGCCTGCTCAAGGCCAGCCACAACCAGGTCTTCCTGCAACTCGTCGGCATCATCCAGGCGGCGCTGAAGTTCTCGCTGTATGCCTCCAATGAAGTTGCCGAACGTCGTGACGAAGCAATCGACATCCATGGCGAACTGGTCGAGGCACTGCGCCTGCGCGACAAGGCGAGGGCGCGCGACTGTTCCACGCGCATGCTGGATCTTGCCGCCCGCGACCTCAAGCTTGCCGTAGAACGTCACCGGCCCGCCCCGTCGGCGCGCTGAAACCCCTTCCCGGCGGCCGATGTCGTCGCCTTGTTTGACCCAGCGGATATCGCACCATGAAGATCACCAAGCTCACCACCTACATCGTTCCGCCGCGCTGGCTGTTTCTGAAGATCGAAACCGACGAGGGCATTGTCGGCTGGGGTGAGCCGGTCGTCGAAGGCCGCGCCCTGACCGTGGAAGCCGCCGTCAACGAGCTTTCGGACTACCTGATCGGCAAGGATCCGTTGCTGATCGAGGACCATTGGCAGGTGATGTATCGCGGCGGTTTCTACCGCGGCGGCGCGGTCCACATGTCGGCGATTGCCGGCATCGACCAGGCGCTCTGGGATATCAAGGGCAAGGCCTATGGCCAGCCGATCCATGCGCTCTTAGGCGGCCAGGTGCGGGACCGCATCAAGGTCTATTCCTGGATCGGTGGCGACCGTCCGTCCGATGTCGCCAAAAATGCCCGCGACGTCGTCGCGCGCGGCTTCAAGGCGATCAAGCTCAATGGCTGCGAGGAGATGCAGATCGTCGACACCTGGGAGAAGGTGGAAAAGGCGGTCGAAACCATCGCGACGATCCGCGAGGCGATCGGCCCGCATATCGGCATCGGCGTCGACTTCCACGGCCGCGTGCACCGGCCAATGGCCAAGGTTCTGGCCAAGGAATTGCAACCCTTCAACCTGATGTTCATCGAGGAGCCGGTGCTTTCGGAAAATCGCGAGGCGTTGAAGGAAATCGCCAACCATTGCTCGACGCCGATCGCGCTTGGCGAACGGCTCTATTCGCGCTGGGATTTCAAGTCGGTGCTGGCCGACGGTTATGTCGACATCTTGCAGCCGGACCTGTCGCATGCCGGCGGCATCACCGAATGCCGCAAGATCGCGGCGATGGCCGAAGCCTATGACGTCGCGCTGGCGCCGCATTGCCCGCTCGGGCCGATCGCCCTTGCCGCCTGCCTCCAGGTCGACGCCGTCAGCTACAACGCCTTCATCCAGGAGCAGAGCCTCGGCATCCACTACAACGAGGCCAACGACATCCTCGACTACATCTCCAACAAGGAGGTGTTCCACTACGCGGACGGCTTCGTGTCTATCCCGCAAGGCCCTGGCCTCGGCATCGAGGTGGACGAGCAATATGTCATCGAGCGCGCAAAGGAAGGCCATCGCTGGCGCAACCCGATCTGGCGCCACGCCGATGGCAGCGTCGCCGAGTGGTAGGGAGCGCGGACATGGCGGGTCGTCTTGAGGGAAAACGCGTCGTTATCACGGGTGCGGCACAGGGGATCGGCCTTGCGATCGCCGAGACATTCCTTGCGGAAGGGGCGAGCCTCTTTCTCATCGACCGTGACGGCGACCTGTTGGCGAGCGAAGCGGAGCGCCTGCGCGCGGCGGGCGGGAAGGTCGGCTACACGACGGCCGACATCACGGACGCAGATGCCATCGAGCAAGCGGTTGCCAATGCTGCCCATGAAATCGGAAAGCCGAATGCGCTGGTCAACAATGCCGGCGTCAACGTCTTCTTCGAGCCGCTGAAGCTCTCGGATGCCGATTGGCAGCGCTGCTTCGACATCAATCTCAAGGGCGCTTGGAACTGCAGCAAGGCCGTGCTGCCGGGCATGATCGAGGCGGGCGGCGGCGTCATCCTCAACATCGCCTCCACCCACGCCTTTACCATCATCCCGCACACCTTCCCCTATCCGGTCGCCAAACATGCGCTTCTCGGCATGACCAAGGCGCTGGGGCTCGAATATGCCGGGCAGGGCGTACGCGTGAATGCGCTGGCGCCGGGCTATGTGCGCACGCAGAAGGCGGTGGAATACTGGAGCAGCTTCCCCGATCCGGCCGCGGCCGAGGCGGAGACAATGAAGCTCCATCCCGGCGGCCGCATCGCAACGCCGGAGGAAATCGCCAAGGCTGCACTCTTCATGATCTCCGACGAATGCCCGTTCATGAACGCCACCTGCCTGACGGTCGATGGCGGCATGAGCGTGCTGCACCATCCCTGAGCGACCACTTCGACAGCTTCCTCGACTTTCTGCGGCCTCCGGCGTCACCCGCCGGAGGTTTTTCTTTGCCTTCACGATAGGCCGTCCATCGCTTGACCGAGAATAACTCCGATTATATGAGAAATACGAACGAGGCGCTCAAGGTAATCGGAGAGGACACATGTCGAGGAAATTGAGATCGCAGCATTGGTTTGGCGGACTGGACAAGGATGCGTTCATTCATCGCAGCTGGATGAAGAACAATGGTTTGCCCAATGATGTCTTCGACGGGCGGCCGGTGATCGGCATCTGCAACACCTTCTCGGAGCTGACGCCCTGCAATGCGCATTTCCGCGGGCTGGTCGAGCACATCAAGGCAGGCGTGCTCGAGGCCGGTGGCCTGCCGCTGGAGTTCCCGGTGTTTTCCTGCGGCGAGTCCAATCTGCGGCCGACCGCCATGCTTTTCCGCAACCTCGCCTCGATGGACGTAGAGGAGGCGATCCGCGGCAACCCTATCGACGGCGTCGTGCTGATGGCGGGCTGCGACAAGACCACGCCGTCGCTGGTGATGGGGGCCGCCTCCTGCGATCTTCCTTCGATTGTCATCTCCGGCGGGCCGATGCTGAACGGCCGTTTCAAGGGGCGCACCATCGGCTCAGGCACCGATGTCTGGAAATTCTCCGAAGACGTGCGTGCCGGCGTCATGTCGCAACAGGATTTCATGGCGGCCGAAAGCGCCATGTCGCGCTCGCCGGGCCACTGCATGACGATGGGCACCGCATCGACCATGGCCTCGATGGTCGAGGCTCTGGGCCTCGCGCTGCCCGGCAATGCGGCCTGTCCGGCGGTTGATGCCGGCCGTGCCCGGCTGGCGCGGCTGACCGGGCGGCGGATCGTCGAAATGGTTGCCGAGGACCTGCGCCTGTCGAAGATCCTGACCCGTGACGCCTTCGCCAATGCCATCCGCGTCAACGGTGCGATCGGCGGCTCCACCAACGCCGTCGTGCATCTCCTGGCAATCGCCGGTCGGATCGGCACGGAGCTCTCGCTCGACGACTGGGATCGGTTCGGTCGCGATATTCCGACCATCCTCAACCTCATGCCTTCGGGTCGCTATCTGATGGAGGATTTCCACTACGCCGGTGGGCTGCCCGCCGTCATGAAGGAGATTGCCGCGCTTCTGGAACTCAGCGCCCTGACCGTGACGGGACGGAGCGTCGGCTCCAACATCGAAGCGGTCGAGAATTACAACGACGATGTCATCCTGCCGCTCGATCGGGCCCTGACGTCGAGTGGCGGCATCGCCGTGCTGCGCGGCAACCTTGCGCCTGACGGCGCAATCATCAAGCCGTCTGCCGCAACGCCAGCGCTGATGCAGCACCGCGGCCGCGCCGTCGTGTTCGAAACCATCGACCACTACAAGGCGCGGATCGATGACCCGGATCTTAGTATCGACGAAACCTCGATCATGGTGCTGAAGAACTGCGGCCCGAAGGGCTATCCGGGCATGGCCGAGGTGGGCAACATGGCTCTCCCGCAGAAGCTCTTGAAAAAGGGCGTGCGCGACATGGTCAGGATCTCGGATGCCCGCATGTCGGGAACGGCCTTTGGCACCGTCGTCCTGCACACGGCGCCCGAAGCCGCGGTCGGCGGCCCGCTCGCATTGGTGAACGATGGCGATTGGATTGAACTCGACGTCGCCGGCCGTCGCCTCCACCTCGATGTCAGCGAAAAGGAACTGGCGCGCCGAAAAGCCGGCTGGACTGCGCCGACGCCGGAAATGGTCGGCGGTTACCAGGGCCTCTATGTCGAACGCGTGATGCAGGCCGACACCGGCGCGGATCTCGATTTTCTCGTCGGCAGCCGCGGCCACGCGGTTCCGCGCGAAAGCCATTGAGGAGGCGACGGTGGACGACTTCCGCATCGAAAACCTCCACGGCATCCACGCCATCCTCTACGCGCTCTTCGACAAGGAGGAGAAGCTCGACCGCGCCGCCATGCGGCGCCAGACGGAAATCTGCCTGGCGAGCGGCGTGCACGGCATGGCAGGGCTCGGCCTTGCGACCGAGGCCTCCAAGCTCGACGAGGCCGAGCGCATGGCAATCATGGAGTGGCTGGTCGAGGATACGGCCGGCCAGGTGCCGGTCGCCTTGACGATCTTTGGCTCGTCGGTCGAGGAACAGGTGCGCCAGGCGCGACATGCGGCGGGCATCGGCGCCGACTGGCTGATCCTCCAGCCGCCGATGGTCGGCCAGTTCTCGGCCGTTGAATATATCCGCTTCTTCGGCCGCGTCGCCGACCAGGCCGATCTGCCGCTTGCCATTCAGAACGCCCCGGCCCTGATGGGACGAGGGCTGACGGCCGCCGATATTCGCGAGCTGGTGCGCCAACACCCCAACATTCGGCTGGTGAAGGGCGAGGGGCCGGTCGTCGACATCGCGCATCTGATCGAGGTCACCGAGGGCCGACTGCCTGTGTTCAATGGCCGGGCGGGCCTCGAAATGCTGGAGAACCTGCGCATCGGTTGCCACGGGCTGATCCTTGCGCCTGATTCGATCGACTATGCCGTGCGCGCCTATGAGTTCTTTTCAGACGGCTGGGACGAGCACGCAGAAAGTGCCTACCGGCGGATGCTGCCGGGCGTGGTCTTCACCATGCAGGGCATCGAGACGCTGCTTTGCTACGGCAAACGCCTCTTCGGCGAGCGGGCCGGCATCACGATCCACGACCGTTCACCCGCGATGCGGCCGACAGCGGTCGGCCTCGAGATGGCCCGGCGTTATGCAGGCGCCTTGGGCGCTTTTCCTGACGCTGGCGACCGGCTATGAACGAGGTCGAGATGCAACGGGGAGGGCGCACATGAAGGCAATCGCTCGGGAGGATCGCGGCCTGCCGGCCCGCATCGCAGGCGATATCGGCCGGCGAATTACGCTGGGTGAGCTGAAGGTCGGCGATACCCTGCCGAAGGAGGCCGACATGCTTGCGACGCTCGGCGTCAGCCGCACGACGCTGCGCGAAGCGCTAAAGATCCTCTCGACCAAGGGTTTCATCGAAGCCAAGCCCCGCCTCGGGACCCGGGTGAAGGCAGCGGAGCACTGGAACACGCTCGATCCTGTCGTGCTTTCCTGGCAGGGTGATGCTGAAGATCAGGAGGCGCTTGCCGAAGAACTGTTTGAAATCCGCCTGTCGATCGAGCCGCTCGCCGCGCGGCTTGCGGCAAAGCGTGGTTCCGCAGCGGAACACGCTGAAATCCGCGCTGCATTCCAGCGCATGGCGGAGGGGAACGTGCGTGTCGAAGAGGCGATCGAGGCCGATATCGCCTTCCACCTGCAGATCTTCCAGGCGGCGCACAACCGCTTTCTTCTGCCGGTTGCCTCAGTCATTCGAGCAGCGCTCTCGATCAGTATCCCGAAGACGATGGCAGCAACTGGCGGTTTTGGCCAATCTCTGGCCCAGCATGAGGCGATCCTGCTCGCGATCGAAGAACGCGACGAGGACAAGGCATTCGAACGCGCTGCAACCCTGATCGCCGCGACCTACAAGCGCAATTTCGCCTCATGACCAACTGCTCCGACATTGGCGCATGCGCTCGGCACTCCTCCACATCCTCGGTCGCCGCTTTTAGCAAAACTGAAAGTTGTTGAGGCGATTTATATTCGAGCAATCCCGGAATCAACGGCCCCGCGACTTTCTGACAACATGCCAGCCGGAGTTGGCTGAAAAGTTCAGTTACGATGGCGCTACTGATGGCAGGCTTGGCAAGTGTCTCTCGCCGCCGTCGGAGCAAGATTTAGGGTGAATTGCGTTAGCCTCGCATCTCTCTCGCAACCGTTTTCAGGCGGCTAAGGTCTCCAAGGTGTCGTGCCATGTAGCACGACGCTTCTTCGTTTTTCCCCGCAAGGATCAGGTCCAAAAGTTCGATGTGCTCGCGGCAACGTTCGCGCGCGCTGTCGCGGTCGAGCATCTGGCGATAGTCGATGAGCCGGCGCAGGCGGTCGAGCCTGTTCAGTGCATCGATGAAGAAACTGTTCTGGCAGCATTCGATGATCGCCTCGTGCATCCCGCTGTTTAGTCCAAACAGCTTTGCATCCGACACGGTCCAGATGCCGCCGTTGACCAGCCACTCCTGTTCCTCGCGGCAGCGCAGAAGTGCAGGTCGGTTCAGCTTGAAGGTCGGCTCCAGCAATGCGGCTGGTTCGATCAACAGGCGAAAGCGGTAGCTGTCTTCGTAAGCCTGGAGCGAAGTGAGGACCGGCAGAAATGCCCAGCCGTGGCCCGGCAGACGCTCGATCCAGCCCTCATTGGCCATGCGCAGCAGGATTTTTGACAGCCGGCCTTTCGTGAGATCGTAGCGGCGCAGAAACTCGCTTTCCGTGATCTTTTCCGGCAGACGGCCGTGAAGGCGGTCGTCGGCGATCGTCAGATAGATCTGTTCGTCATCCTCTGTGGAGGCGGATTCCAGTGACAGTTTCTCAGCCGCCCCGATATCGGCGATCATGTAGCCGCCACCTTCGCCCTGTTTCAGCACGCCCGCTTCGTGCAGCAACTTCATGGCGTTGCGCACCGGCGAGCGTGATACCCGGAACTGTTCTGCAAGCTTGCGTTCCACCAGGCGATCGCCCTCGGAAAGCTTGTCGGTGCGAATATGGGCGACGATCTGGTCGGCGAGGCTGACGATCAGCGGGGTGGTCTGCAAGGCTAAGCTCCCGATTTTGCTCATCTATGCCACAACGCGGTGACGACGCCAAGAGATTTTGGTTTTTCTCTATTGCAAAATACCAAGCGACGGCGTAATTGGTATTTTAGAGGAGAAAAAGACCAAGTCGGTCTGGAGGACTCCAATTCGATCTTTGCTTGTTCGACGCCGGCGCCAAGTCGGCGAACGATCTCGCGTGGCCTCCGCCATCTCCTGAACGGTGAGGAAGACATGACGATTAAACTTCTCGTACTGCCAGGTGATGGGATCGGTCCGGAAATCACGACCGCGACCTTGGAGGTGCTGAAGGCTGCCGACGCTGCAACCGGCGTGGGGCTCGACTTCGAGTTCAAAGACATTGGCCTCAAGTCCCTTGCCGAGCAGGGCACGACGCTACCGGATGCGGTGATGAAGCGCGTGCCCGAGGTGGATGGGGTCATCCTTGGGCCGGTCTCGCACTATGAATATCCCTCGCGCGACAGGGGCGGGATTAATCCGTCCGGCGAACTCAGAACCAAATTCGAGCTTTACGCCAACATTCGCCCCTGTCGCTCGCGCGACGGGCTAACCATTCTTCGCAAACCCATGGACCTCGTCCTGGTGCGCGAGAATACGGAAGGCTTCTACTCTGACCGCAACATGTATGCCGGAACTGGCGAATTCATGCCTGATCCGGATATGGCGTTTTCGATCCGCAAGGTGACCGCCAAGGCGTCTTCTCGCGTGGCCAAGACGGCTTTCGAACTGGCACGCCACCGCCGCAGGAAGGTGACCGCGGTGCATAAGGCCAATGTCGTCAAGCTGTCAGACGGGCTGTTCCTGCGCGAAGTGCGCAAGATCGCAGAAGCCTATCCGGATATTCACCTGGAAGAGCTGATCGTCGATGCGGCGGCCGCCCATCTCATTCGTTCCCCGGATCGCTTCGACGTCATCGTCACCACCAACATGTTCGGCGATATCCTCTCGGATGAGGCCTCGGAGCTCTCGGGTAGCCTTGGTCTTGGTGGATCCATCAACGCAGGTGACGATATCTGCGTCGCACAAGCCCAGCATGGCTCGGCACCTGACATCGCCGGCAGGAACGTGGCGAACCCGACCTCGCTCATTCTTTCGGCCGGCATGCTGCTTGATTGGCTCGCTCGCCGTCGAAACGACCCGCGCCTCGCGCGTGCCGCGGCACTCATCGAATCAGCGATCGACGCCGCGTTGCGGGAGCCGCAATCACGCACGCGCGACGTTGGCGGAGGTCTCGATACCGACGCCTTCACCGCGAAGGTGGTGGATGCCATTCGCGCCGCCGGTGCTTCGACGTCGGCCGCGTGAGCACACCTGCAATTCCCGAAAGGGCAAGCCGGGAATGTGTTCCGGCGATCCTGGAGGAGGGGGCCGAGTGGCGGTCCCTGGGATCGAACAACACAGACACATGGATGGAGGAGTTTCCATGAAGAAGATCACACGACGCGTCTTTTCGACGGCGCTGGCCGCCGCTGCAACGGCAATGCTGGTCCACCAGGCGACCGTTCCCGCCTTCGCGCAAGAACAGCTGGAATCCCTGCACATCATGGCCCCGAGCAGCCCTGGCAGTGGTTACGACCAACTGGCTCGAACCATTCAGACCATTCTGCAAGGAGGCAAGATCACCGGACCGGTCGAGGTTCAGAACGCTGCCGGCGGCGGCGGAACGGTTGGCCTTTCGCAGTTCGTGACGACCAAGCCGCGCCATCCGTCGGCCCTGGTCATCGGTTTTGCGTTGGTCGGCGGCGTGTTGACGACCAAGTCGCCCGTGACGCTCGACCAGACTGTTCCGGTCGCGAGGCTCATGGGGGAAGCCGATGCCATCGTGGTGCCGGCGAATTCCGATATCAAGACGATGGATGACCTTGTAGCCCGTCTGAAGGCAGATCCGGCGAAGGTCTCCTGGGCCGGTGGCTCGATCGGCGGCATCGATCACGTCGCTGCGGGCTTGATCGCCAAGACCGTCGGCGTCGACCCGAAGAAGATCAACTACGTGGTGCATGCTGGTGGCGGCGAGGTGCTGGCCTCGACACTTGGAGGCCATGCGACCGTTGGCATCAGCGGCTATGAGGAGTTCCGCGCGCAGGTCGAGGCCGGCCAGCTTCGCGCGCTTGCCGTCACCGGCGACACTCGTATCCCGGGGGTCGAGGTACCGACGCTGAAGGAGGCGGGCGTTGATCTCGCCGTCATGAACTGGCGCGGGATCATGGCGCACCCGAAGCTCGCCGATAAAGATCGAGAAGGGCTCGAAAACGCGATCGCCGCCCTCGTCAAGACCCCCGAGTGGAAGGCTGCCCTCGAGAAGCGCGGCTGGATCGACACCTATCTGCCTGCAGACGCTTTCGGCGCGTTCCTCGCCGACGAGCAGAAGCGCGTCGAGGGCGCATTGAAGGAAGTCGGGCTGCTCTGACCGGCGTCCACGTTGGGAGGTGTCATCATGTTGAAATCGGCCAATTTCCGGATCGGGGAGACAATCCTCGGACTTGCATCGCTCGGTCTCGGCCTCTTCATCGGTGTCGAGACATGGTCGACGCCTCCCATCGCAGCGCAGACGGTGATCGGACCAGGTCTGTTTCCTGCCCTCATCGCCACGGGACTGATCCTCGTCGGCCTGCAGCTTCTCTGCGAGGCTTATCTTCATCGCTTGCAGGCGGAGGAATTTCCCGAGCTCGACTGGAAGGCCGTCATCCTTGTGGCTGCTGCCTTCGCGTCACAGCTCGTGTTGCTTGAGAGGCTCGGCTGGATCGTCTCCGGCACCTTCCTCTTCGCCGTCTCGGCAATGGCCTTCGGCAGCCGGACCCATCTCCGCAATCTCCTGATCGGGCTGTTGCTGACCGCGCTGACGTATCTCGTGTTCGACTACGGGCTCGATCTCGATCTGCCGACTGGCAGCTACGTCGAAGACCTGATCGATCTTGCCGGCGGCTCCGTTTGAAGTCGCGCTCGGTTCGAATGTTGAAACCAGAGACCTGGCCGAATTCTCATAGCCCAAGGGCGGAATGAACATGGATACCCTAGCAGCACTCTTCCACGGCTTTGCCGTTGCCGCCACGCCATACAATCTGTTCTGGTCCCTCGTCGGCGTGACTCTGGGAACAGCGATCGGCGTTCTTCCCGGCATCGGACCGGCGCTGACGGTCGCTTTGCTTCTGCCCGTCACCTACGGGATGGAGCCGACAAGCGCCTTCATCATGTTTGCCGGCATCTACTATGGCGCCATGTATGGCGGATCGACCACCTCTATCCTGCTCAACACGCCTGGTGAATCCGCATCCATCGTCACGGCGCTCGACGGCCACGCCATGGCGCGCAAGGGCCGCGGTGCGCAGGCGCTGGCCACCGCTGCGATCGGCTCCTTCGTCGCCGGCACCATCGCCACCATCGCGCTCACCTTCGTCGCGCCGCTGATGGTGAAGATCGCGCTGCTTTTCGGCCCGACGGAATACTTCGCGCTGATGGTGCTTGCGCTCACTACCGTCACCGCGGTGCTTGGCGATTCGCTCTCTCGGGGTCTTGCGAGCCTGCTGTTCGGACTTGCGCTGGGGCTTGTGGGGATAGATCTGCAGACCGGTCAGGCCCGGTTTACGCTCGGCATTTCGGAGCTGCTCGACGGCATCGACGTGGTGGTTGTTGCAGTCGGCCTCTTCGCCGTCGGGGAAACTCTCTTCACCGTCGCCCGTCACTGTTTCGAAACCGAGGAACTCTATCAGCTCAAGGGCTCCAAGTGGTTGAGCCGTGAGGACTGGCGTCGCTCCTGGAAGCCCTGGTTGCGTGGTACGGCCCTTGGTTTTCCGATCGGCGCGCTCCCGGCCGGCGGCAGCGAGATCCCGACATTCCTGTCCTATCTGACGGAAAAACGCCTTTCCAAGCACCCGGAAGAGTTCGGTCATGGTGCGATCGAGGCGGTCGCCGGACCGGAAGCGGCCAATAACGCTTCAGCCGCGGGCGTGCTTGCGCCTCTCCTGGCGCTCGGTCTGCCGACCTCGGCGACAGCGGCGATCATGCTGGCAGCTTTCCAGCAATACGGCATCCAGCCGGGACCGCTGCTCTTTGATAACAACCCCGAGCTCGTCTGGGGACTGATTGCCAGCCTCTATATCGGCAACGTCATGCTGCTTCTGCTCAACCTGCCGCTTGCCGGGGTCTGGGTAAAACTGCTCGCCATCCCGCGTCCGTGGCTCTACTCAGGCATCCTGCTGTTTGCGACGATGGGCGCCTATACGCTCAACAACAATATCGTCGACGTGGCCTTGCTCTGGATCATTGGCGTCATCGGCTTTGGCATGCGGGTGCTCAACGTCCCGGTCGCGCCTTGCATCGTTGGCTTGATCCTTGGACCGCTCGCCGAGCAGCAGTTCCGTCGCGCCCTGACGATCAGTCAGGGGGATGCCAGCGTCTTCTTCACCCACCCGATCTCGCTCGCGCTGATTGTCATCGCTCTGACGCTTGTTCTCGTGCCTACCGTCTTGCGCTGGCGTGCTGCACGCCAGGCAAGCGAAGCCGCAAACCAAGCCGCAAACCAAGTCTGAGCCTTGTCGTCGGTCACCGATCAACCAGGAACATCGCCATGTCGAAAGTCACATACTTCTCCGTCGACGAACTGACTGCCTTCGCGACGAAGATATTCGCCGGCACTGGAATGTCAGAGCCAGATGCGGCCACGATCGCCCGCGATCTGGTGAAGGCCAATCTGCGCGGTATCGACTCCCACGGGGTCTCGCGGATCCCGATGTATGTCGAGCGGCTGCAGCGCGGGCTGGTGAACCCGAAACCCATAATCGGCGTGCAGAAGGTTGCCGGAGCCGTCTCTCTTGTCGATGGCGACAATGGCATGGGGTTCCTTGCCTCACACAAGGCGACGGAAGAAGCAGTTGAGCTCGCGAGGACCAACGGCATCGGCCTGGTCGGGGTTCACCGCAGCACCCACTTTGGCATGGGTGCGCTTTACGCGCTGCAGGCGATCGAGGCCGGCTATATCTCGATGATCTTCACGAACTCGTCGCCAGCGATCCCGATGTGGGGCGGGCGTACCACCTTCCTCGGTGCAAGCCCGATCGCTGCGGGCATCCCGGGCGGTAAACACGCGCCCTATGTGATGGATATGGCGATGACCGTGATCGCCCGCGGCAAGATTCGCCTTGCGGCAATGAAGGGCGAAGCCATTGCGGAAGGACTTGCACTGGACGTGGACGGCAATCCGACGACGGACGCGGCCAAGGCGTTCGAAGGCGTCTGCCTGCCGTTTGGTGGGGTCAAGGGTTCCGTGCTTGCAACATTGATGGACCTCATGTCCGGCGTGCTCACCGGCGCAAACTTCGGCGGCGACGTGAAGAGCCTCTATTTCGATCACAGTGAGCCGCAGAACGTCGGCCACCTCTTCTTTGCCATCAAGCCTGATCTGTTCATGTCGCTCGAGAACTTCGATGCGCGCATGGACGAATTCTACGAACGCATCAAGGCGCTGCCGAAGGCGGCTGGTGTCGGGGAGATCATGATGCCGGGCGAGCCGGAACAGCGCCGCGAGGAGGAGCGCTTGGGGACCGGGATTCCGATCACCGAGAATGTCGTTGCCGACCTGATGAAGGAAGGCGAACGCATCGGCGTGGACTTCCCGACCGGCCGCGCATCCGGCGAGGCCGCCTGATGAACCGCTTGTCAGCCCATATCGCCTACTTGTTCACGGAACACACCCTTCCGGAAAGGATAGAGGCGGCGGCCGACGCCGGGTTCACGGCGATCGAGCATCCTAGTCCATGGCATGTTCCCGCAACCGAAATGCGATCGCGTCTGGTCGCGAGCGGCCTCTCGTTCGCGCAGCTCTGCGCGGCTGTCGGTGACGCCAGCAAAGGCGAAAAAGGCTTGGGCGCACTTCCTGGTCGCGAACGCGAATTTCGCGAGAGCTTCAACCGGGCGCTCGATTACGCGGTCGCCGTCGATTGCCCCTTCGTGCACCCGATGGCGGGTGTCCCAGGCAATGCCGAGATGTCGGCGGCGGCGGAAACCTATCATCGCAATCTGAGCTATGCCGTGGAGCGAACAACGGGCACGAGCGTCAAGATCCTCATTGAGGCAATCAGTGAGGCGGCAGTGCCGGGCTACTTCATGTCCACGCTCGACCATTCGAGCCGAATTCAGGACATCTTCGGACCCGGCAATCTCTCGCTGCTGGTTGACACCTTCCATGCATGCTCAAACGGCGTCGATCTGGCGCAGTGGATAGAGGCCAACGCGCACCGGGTCGGGCATATCCATATCGCCGATTATCCGGACCGGCATGAACCCGGAACCGGAGCAATCGACTTCGAAGCACTTCTCGATGCCCTGGCCGAACACGCCTACGAAGGCGCAATCGGCTTCGAATACATCCCTTCCAAGACCACAATCGACAGCGCCGCTTTCCTTCCCGGCTGGAAGCAATCGATCGGCGCCAAGTTGCAGCAGATGCGGCAAGACAGGAGGTTCGCATGATCACAGCAATCAATCCGGCAACGGGCAAGGAACTGGCGCGTTTCGAGGCGCATGACGATGCCTATGTCGACGCCGCCCTTTCTGCGGCCTGCTCCGCCCAGAAGGTTTGGCGCAAGGTGCGCGTCGAAGAGCGAGTTGGCCTTCTTCGAGGCATGGCGAGGGCGCTGCGAGCCGGCAAGGCCCGCTATGCCGAGATGATCACGCTCGAGATGGGCAAGCCCATTGCCGAGGCCGAAGCCGAGATCGAGAAGTGCGCCTACAACTGCGATTTCTACGCCGAGCATGCGCCGTGCTATCTTGCTGACGAGCCGATCAAATCCAATGCGTCCGAAAGCGTCGTCGCCTTCGATCCGCTCGGCATCGTTCTGGCCATCATGCCGTGGAACTATCCCTTCTGGCAGTTCTTTCGTTTCGCCGCACCCGCCTTTGCGGCCGGTAACGGCGCCATCCTCAAGCATGCCAACAACGTGCCGCAATGCGCGCTGGTGATCGAAGAGATCCTGAAAGAGGCGGGCTGCCCTGAGGGGCTTTTCCGCACGCTTCTGATCGAGCCCCAGAAGGTCGCGGGCCTCATCGCCGACGACCGCATCGCTGCGGTTACTTTGACGGGCTCCACTGAGGTCGGCGCGATTGTCGCCGCGCAGGCCGGCAAGGCGTTGAAGAAGCAGGTGCTGGAACTCGGCGGCTCCGATCCGTTCATCGTGCTTGCCGACGCCGATCTGGAGCAGGCGGCCGCCGTTGCCGTCAAGGCGCGCTACATCAATGTCGGCCAGTCCTGCGTCAACGCAAAGCGGTTCATCGTCGAGGACGCGGTCGCCGATCGTTTCGTCGAGCTTTTCTGCGCGGGCGTTGCCAAGCTGAAGATCGGTGATCCCCTTGAGCGCGACACGAATATCGGGCCAATGGCGCGTGCCAATCTCTTGAGCGGTCTGCATACCCAGGTGGAAAAGACGGTCGCGGCCGGTGCGACTCTCAAGATGGGCGGCAAGCCGATCGATGGCCAGGGCTTCTACTATCCCCCGACCGTGCTCGATCATGTGACTGAGGAAATGACCGCTTTCCGCGAAGAAACCTTCGGACCTGTCGCGGCGATCATCCGGGCAACAGATGCCGAGGAAGCGATCCGCCTGGCAAACCAGACCGAATTCGGACTCGGCTCGGCGATCTGGAGCAAAGACGTTGATAGGGCGCGCAAGCTCGCGCGCGATCTGGATGCCGGTGCCGTCTTCATCAACGGCATGGTCGCATCCGATCCGCGTTATCCCTTCGGCGGCATCAAGCGCTCCGGCTATGGTCGCGAACTTGGGGTCTATGGCATTCGCGAGTTCGTCAACATCAAGACCGTCTGGATCGGCCCTGCCGCCGCGGCAAAGTAAGGGATGGCTTTGATGACCCAACCAGCAATACTTCGCCCGCGTGAACTGCCGACCAACGACCGTGGCGGTGGTGCGCGCACCACGCCGCTGGTCACGCGCGAATGTGGGTCGACCAGCATGATCAACGGCATCACCGCCTTTGATCCGGGTGCTGCGATCGGGCTACACAAGCACAATTGCGAAGAAAGCGTGATGGTGATCGAAGGCCAGGCGATCGCGGAGGTCGACGGTGTGCGGCACCATCTCGATACAAACGATACGACCTGGATACCGGCAAACGTGCCGCACCGTTTCATCAATGCATCTGCGACTGCCCCGATGCGGATCTTCTGGATCTACGCCTCGATTGATGCGACGCGAACGATGATTGCGACCGGCGAGGAACGGGCGATTGATGCCGAGCACGGGCATCAGTCCGGCGGGGGAGGCGGCAAGTGATCCTGGAGGTTGCAGAAATCAGTATCCAGCCGGGCAGCGAGCGTGCCTTCGAAGACGGTGTTCGGCAGGCCGTGCCACTTTTCTTGAGGGCCAAGGGATGCCACGGCCTGTCCCTGCACCGTGTCGTTGAGATGCCGTCGGTTTATCGTCTGGTGGTCAAGTGGGAGACGGTCGACGATCACATGATCGGATTCCGAAATTCGGACGATTTTGAGGAGTGGCGGCGGCTCGTCAGCCACTGCTTCGACGGTGCACCGAAGGTGACCCATACCGAGGCGCTGGCCTCCTATGGGTGATGATGCGTAGTAAAACTGCGGCAACAGGCCGTTTCTTGCTGACGGTGGCGCTCGGATCGGCTGGCGGCTGGGTCATGTGGCATCTGCATTTGCCGCTGGCGTGGCTGCTCGGCGCGATGATCGCGACCGGGCTCGGTGCGCTGCTTGGAGCACCGGTGTCGATGCCGGCCTTTGCGCGCCCGCCCATGACGGCGATCATTGGGGCGATGCTCGGAACTTCGTTCTCTCCGGCCATCTTCGAGCATGCCGGGCTGTGGCTGGTTTCGCTTGGTGGCCTTGCTGTCTTCATCGCGGTCGCGGGCGCATCGGTCTATGCCTATTTTCGCTTCGTTGCCGGCTTCGACCATCCGACAGCCTTCTTCTCCGCGATGCCGGGCGGGCTCGTCGAAATGGTGACGCTCGGCGCCGAGCGCGGTGGCGACGAGAAGATGATCGCGCTCATCCACGCCGCCCGTATCTTTCTGGTCGTCCTGTCCTTGCCGTTCCTTGTTCAGGTCGCCACTGGGATCACCCTGGATCGGAACGGCGCTGACTATGTCGCGCTCGCAAGCGTCAACCTTGAGGACTTTCTGTGGTTCTGCACGGCTATCGTGATCGGTGTCGGCGCCGGCGCAGTGCTGCGCTTGCCGGCGCGATACCTGCTCGGCCCGATGTTGCTCAGCGCCATCATGCATCTCGCAGGGTTGACCGAGTTCGTCCTGCCGAGCGTGGCCCTCGGCCTGGCGCAGGTGGTGATCGGCGCCACGATCGGCTGTCGCTTCGCCATGGCCTCGCCACGAACGATCATGAAGGCCGTGGGCCTGTCGATCGGCTCCACCGTCCTGTTGCTCTGTGTGTCGCTCGCCTTCGCCGCTGGTCTTTCCCATCTGACCGGCGACCGCTTCATCGCGCTCGTGCTCGCTTACTCTCCGGGCGGTGTCGCCGAAATGAGCCTGATTGCTCTGTCGCTTGGCATAGAAGTGCCCTTCGTCGTTCTCCATCACATCGCCCGGGTGTTCCTCGTCGTTGCGGGATCGGCCGCGGTGTTTAGGCTCGCCGGACGGGGCAGACAGGGATGAGAGGTCGACGCGATCGAGACATCCGAATGCGCTTGGAGTGCCAAAGGTGTCCGCCTTTTCGCGGAGCTTCCTAGCCCGGCTTGCCACACCAGTATAAATATGAGAATACGAGTCAACTTACTGGTATTGAGAGGTGACGGCGTCAGGCGAAAGCGGATTTGACCGGCTCGCATCGGCACACCTCGAGAGGAAGAACTGATCTCAAAATGGGCTTCTGGCATTCCATGTCCTGGAAAACCGAAGGCATTCGGGTCACCGCACCAGTCCAATGGCGTCAGTACGATGGGATGGTTGGTGTTCTCTGGGAGGCAGAAAGCCAAGCCGGTGCCAGTGGCTACTACCTGGCGGACGATCCGCGCATCATGTTCTTTTTCAACGACATCTCGCCGAATGTCCGCATTTCAAACTTGGACAATGATGTAACGAGGAATTCACGCCCAATGGCGCGTGCCGTGTATGTCCCGGCCGGCGTCCCGCTGTGGACGGGCAGCCGGAGGACGCATACCTTCTCCCATCTTAACCTGCACCTCCATAAGGACCGGGTGTTGCGCTATCTGACCCCATCGGTGGGGAGTTCAGTAGCGCAGACGGCGCTACGCCGTCCGGTCGAGCTTCAAGACGTGGCGGCGCTCGATGCGTTGGCGAAACTGCTGGCCGACGAAATAAAGAGCCCCTCGAAGCATGAAGTCTATGCCGAGAGCCTTATCGGCAGCATCATTGCCGGGCTCCTGGATATTCCGGCTGACCGGGAGGAAAAGGTCGGCGGCAGGCTCACCCAGGCACAGATGAACAAGCTCACCTCGCATATCGACGCGCTTGGCGACTACCGCATGTCGGTTGCCGACATGGCTGCTGTCGTTGGTCTGTCCGAAAGCTGGTTTGCGAACGTCTTCAAGCAAACGACGGGAAATACGCCGTTGCAGTGGCAACTCTCAAAGCGCGTCGACCTATCGAAACAATTGCTGGGCGAAAGTGATCTTTCCGTTGCCAGCATCGCCGCGCAACTCGGCTTTTCCGATCAGGCGCACCTGACGAAAGTTTTCCGCCAGATCGTTGGCGAAACACCGGCGGCTTGGCGGCGGACGCGGCAATTCGGGCAATCTTAAGCATCCCGCCCGGCATGTCGCGGGCGGGATGACCCATGTCTACCAAGTCTGACGCAGCGTCGCGAGGATGCTGCGTCCCGGATTGTAGTACACCGCGCCGCTATCCTTGCTCGCCACGTGTTTCTCGTCGAACACATTATTGACGTTCACCTGGAACGTCGTGTTTTCCTGGACCTTATAGGTGAAGGCCGCATCGAACACGACCGCGCTGTCCGATGATGTGGTGTTGGTGATGTTGGTGTAATACGCGTCCGTGTAACGCGCCCCGAGCCCAAACATCATATCACCTCGGGCCCCTTCTCCCTCCAGTGTGTAAGTGCCCCACACCGAAGCAATATTCTTCGGAACGCGCATCAGGCGGTTGCCGTCATTGGCGCCGCCAGGTTCTTCGATCTTGGAATCGATGTAGCTGTAGGCAGCGATCACGCTGAAATTATCCGTCACCTCAGCCTTCGCTTCGAGTTCGAAGCCGCGATGTCGAACCTTGTCGACCGTTTGCGGCAGATAGGTGACCTGGTCGAAGACGGTAATGTTGCCCTTCGTCAGATCGTAGACGGAAGCGGTGAACAGGGCCGGGAAAGCATCCGGACGATACTTGATACCGGCTTCATACTGCTTTCCCGTCGTTGGATCGCTGCCTGCGGCGGGCGGCGCTGCCGATTCGGCGTAGCTGATATAGGGAGCGAGCTCCTCGGTTATCTTGTAGCTCGCGCCGACTCGAGTCGTGAATTCGCTGTGGCTGCCACTCCGCGTGGTTCCTGCCAGCAGGTTTGTCTCGCGGAGATCCAGCCAATCGTTGCGCAGGCCGACGCTGACGGTCAGCCTGTCGAAGAAGGTCAGATCCTGCTGAAGGTAGATGGCGTTGGTCTGCTGGTCGTTGTTCGTCTTGGCATAGGGGGCCATCGCGCCGGGACCGCCGGAATAAATCGGGTTTTCCCAGTCGATCGACGGCGCAAGCGTATAGAAATTCGCGCTGTCCGACTCGTATTTGTTGTAGTCGGCGCCGAACAAGGTTCGGCTCTCGACATTATCGAAACCCGCCTCGTAGACGAGGTGCGCGTCGATGACGAATTGTTCATTCGATTTCTCGTTTCCGAAGAAATAGCGGCCCGCCACAGTCGATCCGTTGGTCGGCGTGCTGCCAATATAGGCGCTGCCGAACCCGTCATTCAGATTGCTGTAACGCGCATTGGAGCTGAAGCTCAGGCCGTTGCCGAAATCGTGGTCGAACAGGACGCTGTAGCTGTTACGGTTCGTTTCGGTGAAGTAATAGTCCGGCTCACCGAAAAACTTGTCCCTGTCAAAATCAGTACCCAGAGGATGGCCACCGCTGCCTGGGACACCGTCCTTGTCCAGATGATCGAAGACGAACGTCAGGCTCGTCGTGTCGGTGGGACGCCATGTCAGGCCACCCATGATGAAGTTTTCGTCATCCTGGGAATAATCGTATTCGGCGTCCGAGCGCTGGAATTTGCCCGTCAAACGATAGGACAGGGTGTCGTCTTCGGTGAGGTTGTCCCCAAGATCGAAGCCCAGTTCCTTGTGCGAGAACGAGCCGCCCGTGCCATAGACTTCACCGAAACGATCACTCTTCGGCATTTTCGTGACGTAGTTGACCGATCCGCCGGGTTCTGCCGTGCCAAAACTCGAGGAGCTCGCGCCTTTCAAGACCTCGATGCGCTCGAAGGCATAGGGTTCTTCGCGAACGCCAGCAAAGGTCCTGCCGATGGCCAGGCCGTCGCGATAGGTGTACGGGGTGAAGCCGCGAATGTCGAAGTAGTCAAAGCGGTCGTCCGAGCCATAGAAGTCGGTCACCACACCAGCGGTGTATTGAACGACTTGCTCAACGGTGTCGGCGGCACGCTCCTCAATCTCCTTGGAGGTGATGACGGAAACCGAGGCAGGAGCAATAAGGATGTCGGTCGGCATCTTGCCGACGCCGGTCGTCTCTGTCGCAACGATCGACTTCGAATCGTCATCGGTGTTCAGCACGCTGCCGCCACGAGCACTTTCGGCGACAATCTTTTCCAGCGCCGTCACTCCGCCTTCCGTTCCTGCCTGCTGTGCAAAAGACAGGGCAGGTGCCCAGGCAAAGAGTGTCGTGCAGCCGAGGAGAAGCGCGTTGCGGTAGCGGATCGGTGCCCGCTTCGGGCTGCGGCTTGTCTGCATGTTCATATCCATTTTTCCAATTGACGTAGACGCTGAAGCGATCGGCCTGATTAATGCCGTCGAAGGCCGCCGAACCGCATCGCGTCTTGCCGTCCGGTGCCCATCAAAGCTGCCCCGGACATCCCCGTCTTGAAGTCGTTGTCCCACGGTTCCGCTATTAACTGGAGCGGATTTGTCCAGTATTGTATATTCCCCCGCTTTTGTACGATCCCGCGGGAATCTCCACGCACTTTCTGGATATCGGCTGCTTTGACGTTGACGCCGGGTAAATAAGCTGAGACTTGGGGTCAACTTATTATCTTGGATGGAGTGGGGCGATGAAGCTTGCCCGTTTCGCCGTGCTGGCAATGATCGCCCTTTTCTGGATCGGTAGGCACGATCTTGTGCACGCCGCCGAGGGTGCTGCGTATCCCATCACCATCACCCACGCCTTCGGTACGACCGTCATTGAAAGGAAGCCGGAGCGGGTTGCAACCGTTGCCTGGGCGAACCATGAGGTACCGCTGGCTCTTGGCATTGTTCCGGTCGGCATGGCGCGCGCCAACTTTGGCGACGATGATGGCGACGGCATTCTGCCATGGGTGGCCGCGCGGCTGGATGAACTCAAGGCCGAAAAGCCGGTGCTTTTTGACGAAGGCGATGGCATCGATTTCGAGGCGGTCGCCGCCACGCAACCGGACGTCATCCTTGCGGCCTATTCGGGCCTCAGCCAGGTGGATTATGACACGTTGAGCGCGATTGCGCCTGTCATCGCCTATCCGCAGGCTCCTTGGTCCACCGACTGGCGCGAGACGATCCGGTTGAACAGTGCGGGGCTCGGGATGGCAGCCGAAGGGGACGCGCTGATCACCAGCATCGAGGCCGACATTGCCCAAACGCTAGACGGACATCCCGAACTCAAGGGCAAATCGGCGATGTTCATCACCCATCTGAGTTCATGGGACCTCAGCACCGTCAATTTCTACACGACCAACGATACGCGCGTCAGGTTTTTCGCCGACCTTGGGCTCGCGTCCCCGAAAAGTGTGGTCCAGGCGTCGCAACCTGGAAAATTCTCGGGCTCGGTCAGCGCGGAGCAGATCGATGCCTTCGACGATGTCGATATTCTCGTGACCTACGGCGACGGGATGCTCTTCGACGCTTTGAAAGCCAACGCCCTGATGCTGCATATGCCGGCAGTTGCGCGAGAATCGATTGTCATGCTCGGCAACAACGCTGTCGGGAATGCCGCCAATCCCACGCCTCTGTCCATAAGTTGGGTCCTGAAGGACTACGTGAGGCTGCTGAGTGAGGCAGCCAAGAAGGCGAAATGAACGCCTGGACCAACAAGACATCGGGCGGGTGGTGTTCGCCCGTTTCCCGTTCCAACCGCATGCGAAGTCTTTGGCTGGCAGCGCTTTTCGCGCTCCTCGGTCTTTTGCTTGTCGCCTCTGTTACGGTCGGTGCGCGCTATGTCGGGTGGGGCGATATCGTCGCGGCGCTGAGCGGAGCGCAGGACAACATCGGTCGCGCATCGGTTGCGTTGCGCATTCCACGGACCTTGCTGGCGCTGCTTGCCGGTGGTGCACTGGGATTGGCAGGGGCAATCATGCAAGGTGTGACCCGCAATCCGCTTGCCGACCCCGGCATTCTCGGCGTCAACATGGGGGCATCTCTCGCTGTCGTCGTCGGCGTCGCCTGGTTCGGAATGTCGTC
The DNA here is from genome assembly GCF_002007205.1 of Ensifer adhaerens. Taxonomy (GTDB): domain Bacteria; phylum Pseudomonadota; class Alphaproteobacteria; order Rhizobiales; family Rhizobiaceae; genus Ensifer; species Ensifer adhaerens_D. Next base: position 36,620 of record NZ_LAZS01000012.1, on the reverse strand, counting down.
ACTCTATGCATACATCTGGGTGGCGATCCTGGGTGCCGGGTGCGCCGCGATCTTCGTCTACGCCATAGGTTCGCTCGGCAGGGGCGGCGCAACCCCTCTGAAAATGGCGCTCGCAGGTGCGGCAACCTCGGTCGCGTTTGCGTCCTTGGTTATCGCCATCGTTTTGCCGCGCGGCGACATCGCGGGCGGTATTCATTCCTGGCAGATCGGTGGCGTTGGCGGGGCGACTTACGAGCGTATCCTTCCGGTCCTGCCGTTTCTGCTCGCAGGCTTCCTGGTCAGCCTGTTGTCGGCCAGAAAACTCAACTCTCTTGCACTCGGAGACGAGCTTGCGACCGGGCTCGGCGAAAGCGTCGCAACCGCGCGCGCCGTTGCCTCCCTCGGCGCCATTCTTCTGTGCGGTGCGACGACGGCCGTGTGCGGACCGATCGGATTCCTCGGATTGGTCGTGCCGCATATCTGCCGCCTGTTGATTGGCGTCGACCATCGATGGCTGCTGCCGTTTTCGACGGTTGCAGGCGCGTGCCTCCTGCTCGCCGCAGACGTTCTCGGGCGCATCGTCGCGCGCCCCGCAGAGATCGACGTCGGCATCGTCACCGCGCTGATCGGTGCGCCGTTCTTCATCTGGATCGTCCGGCGCCAACGTGTGAGGGAACTGTGACAATTCCCTCGTCCACCATTGATGGTGTCATCGCACACCGCCGCAAAAGCGCGCGCAGGTACAGGCTCGTTCTTGCGGTGCTACTGACCCTGGTCGCAGCGATTTTCGCCGTCACCTTGTCGGTTGGGCAATCCATCACGCCGCCGGGCGACGTTCTGCGCGTGCTCGTCGGAGAACCGGTTTCGGGCGCGTCCTTTACGGTCGGGCAACTGAGATTACCTCGCGCCGTGCTGTCGATCCTTGCGGGCTTGTGCTTTGGACTGGGCGGCGTGGCATTCCAGGTCATGTTGCGCAATCCGCTCGCCAGCCCCGATATCATCGGAATTAGCTCCGGGGCAGGGGCGGCTGCGGTTTTCGCCATTGCCGTCCTGTCGATGAACGGGCCGATGGTTTCGGTCGTCGCCATTGTTGCGGGACTTGGGGTTGCGCTGCTCGTCTACGGCCTTTCCTTCCGCAACGGGGTCGCCGGCACCAGGCTGATCCTGGTCGGCATCGGCGTCTCCGCCATGCTGCAAAGTGTTATCGCCTACATCCTGCAGTCGGCACCTGACTGGAACCTGCAGGAAGCGATGCGTTGGCTGACAGGTAGCGTCAACGGCGCGCAGCTTGGCCAGGCGCTGCCGCTTCTGCTTGCCCTCCTCTTCTTCGGCGGGCTACTGCTCGTTCGCGGTCGCGATCTCGAGACGCTGCGGCTGGGTGACGATACGGCGGCGGCCCTTGGCACCAGGGTCTCGCAGACACGAATGCTCGTGATCGTCGCTGCGGTCGGCCTGATCGCATCGGCGACCGCAGCGACGGGACCGATCGCTTTCGTCGCATTCCTTTCGGGACCGATCGCCGGCCGGATCGTGCGAAACGATGGCTCGCTGCTCACACCCGCTGCGCTGACGGGCGCCGTGCTCGTGCTTTTGGCCGATTACGTCGGGCAACACGTTCTGCCGGGCCGCTACCCGGTCGGCGTCGTCACCGGAGCGCTTGGTGCGCCTTACCTCATTTACCTCATCGTTCGCATCAATCGGATCGGAGGGTCGTTATGACCGATCATCTGCTCGTCGCCAGCGGATTGACGGCCGGCTACGACAATACCGAAATCCTGCACGGGCTCGACCTCACCATTCCCCCGGGCAAAGTCACGGTGATCGTCGGCGCCAATGCCTGTGGCAAATCCACGTTTCTGCGCACGCTCTCGCGATTGATCGCACCAAGCGCAGGACAGGTTATGCTTGACGGCAAGTCCATCCACCGGACGCCGTCGAGAGAGCTCGCCCGGACGCTGGGTCTGCTGCCGCAATCGCCGATCGCGCCGGAAGGGATCACCGTGGCCGACCTCGTCAGCAGGGGACGGCATCCGCATCAAAGCCTGTTTTCCCGCTGGACGCGACAGGACGACGAGGCGGTCGACAGCGCGCTTACGGCGACAAAGACAATCGACCTTGCCGAACGGCCGATCGACGAACTCTCCGGCGGTCAACGGCAGCGTGTTTGGATCGCGATGGCGCTTGCGCAGCAGACCGACATCTTGCTGCTCGATGAACCGACGACCTTTCTCGACATCAACCATCAGATCGAAGTGCTCGACCTCCTGACCGATCTCAACGGTACGCGCGGCACGACGGTCGTCATGGTGCTGCACGATCTCAACCTTGCTGCGCGCTATGCCGATCATCTCGTCGCGATCGCCGATGGACGCGTGCAAATATCGGGCACGCCGGAAGAGGTGCTCACCGAAGCGACCGTACGACAGGTTTTCGGCCTCGATAGTCGCGTCATCAGCGACCCCACATCGGGCCGGCCAATCATGCTGCCGATCGGGCGACACCGGATGATCGCCATCGGCGGCATGGGTGATGCATCACAAAAGGAGAGCGCATGAACGCGGCTAATTTCAAGCTGTCCGGTATAGCCGTCCCCGTCAGCCCGGCCGACATGCTCGACGAGATCTGCGAGCATTTCGTCGAACATGCCGAGGTCGAACGTAAAGACGACTTGGCGGTGTTGCGAAGCAAGCTCGGTGTCGCCCACATCAGGATCGAAAAGGCCCAGTTGTTGATCGAGCTCGACTGCCCGACGCGTGAAATGCTGCACATGAGCCGCACGATCCTGGCCGAACATCTTTTCTACTTTGCCGAAGGCCAGCCGTTTGAATTGACGTGGTCGGAGCCGACGTCGTTGTCGGTGCTCCCGAACCTTCATGAAGTGCAAGTCGTCTCGGCACACGATGTCACTCCCCATATGCGGCGCGTGATATTTTCCTGCGCCGATGTAAACCCCTTCGTGGGCGGCGACATGCATGTCCGCCTGCTGGTGCCGCCGAAGGGCAAGCCGCCGGTCTGGCCCGGCTTCCGAGAAGACGGCCGTATCGCCTGGCCGGAGGGTGAGAACGAGCTGCTTGTTCGGGTCTATACCATCCGCGCCGTCGATTGCGATCGGGGCGAGTTGTGGATCGATTTCTTGCAGCATCCCGTACCCGGCGTATCGACACCAGGCGCGGACTTTGCGCGCGACGCCCAGCCGGGAGACGCGGTCGCTCTTCTCGGGCCTGGCGCAGGCGGTTTACCAGAAGCGCGGTCCATTTTGCTGATCGGGGACGAGAGCGCATTACCAGCGATTGCACGTATCGCAGCCGAGGCGGCGGCCGGAACACAGATACGAGCGATCATCGAGGTTGAGGACAAGGACGAAGAGCAGGTGCTTCTAACCGATAGCCTGCTCAACGTGCGTTGGTTGCACCGGGCGGGCTACCGGGAGGACACCGCCGACGTTCTCGTCTCAGAGGCGAAAGCAGCGATTGAAGCCGCAGATGACGAGACCTTCATCTGGGCTGCCTGCGAGAAAAAAGACATACGAGCGATCAAGGCGGACCTCAAGGCGCGGCAACACGATCGCAGCAAGATGTATGTCGCTTGGTATTGGGAAAGAGATCCGAAGATCGCATAAGCCTCAGGGCGTCGAAACGTCGATGCTGATGAAGACAGGATCGCGCCTCGTCGTTCCGTTCCAGTGTCAGTTCCGGAGGTGGACGGAAGGAGCGTTCGATCTCGAAACAGTCGCGGCGATGGTAACGCAAGTTGAAGTCCGAGTTTTAGAAGAGAAGAAGTTGGATGGCGCCCAGGGGGCGCCGGCAGTCGCCGAGGGCGGGTGCACTCGCTCTGTCGGCTCAGACGCTCTTTCGCGTGACGAAGCGCGTTTCCAGATAGGCTTCGATCGCCTCGGAACCGCCCTCGGTACCGTGACCGGAATCCTTGATGCCGCCGAAGGGGACTTCCGGCAGTGCGAGGCCCAGATGGTTGATCGAAATCATGCCGCTTTCGACCTCGCTTGCGAGGCGATGGGCGCTGCGCTCCGATCCGGTGAAGGCGTAGGCCGCAAGGCCGAAGGGCAGGCGATTGGCCTCATCGATCGCCTCGTCCAGATCCTGGAACCGGTTGATGATCGAGACGGGGCCGAAAGGCTCGTCGTTCATGATCCGCGCGGAAAGCGGCACGTCCGCCAGCACCGTCGGCTCGAAGAAGTAGCCACGGTTGCCGATGCGATGGCCGCCGGTTGCCAGCCGGGCGCCATGTTCCACCGCGTCGGCGACCAGGCTCTCGATCGCCGGGATGCGCCGCTCGTTGGCAAGCGGCCCCATGTCGATACCGGCTTCGAGACCGTTGCCGACCCTGATCTTTTTCGACGCGGCGACGAAGCCGTCGAGGAACTGGTCCGCGACGCGCTCCTGCACGAGGAAGCGGGTGGGCGACACGCAGACCTGGCCGGCGTTGCGGTACTTGCTGCCGGCCATGACGGCGACGGCGCGCTCGACATCGGCGTCATCGGTGACGATGACAGGCGCATGCCCGCCCAGTTCCATCGTTGCGCGCTTCATGTGCTGGCCGGCAAGGGCGGCGAGCAGCTTGCCGACCGGGGTCGAGCCGGTAAACGACATCTTGCGGATCACCGGATGGGCGATCAGATATTCCGAGATGACCGAGGGCACACCGTAGACGAGATTGACGACGCCGGCCGGAAGCCCGGCGTCGACGAAGCAGCGGATGAGCTCGGCCGGCGACGCCGGCGTCTCCTCCGGCGCCTTGACGATGATCGAGCATCCGGTGGCCAGCGCCGCCGACAGCTTGCGCACCACCTGGTTGATCGGGAAGTTCCAGGGCGTGAAGGCGGCAACGGGACCGACCGGCAGCTTGACGGTCATCTGGGTGACGTCGGGCGAACGCGGCGGAATGATCTGGCCGTAGGCGCGCTTTCCTTCCTCGGCGAACCACTCGATGATTTCGGCCGCGCTGAGGATCTCGCCCTTCGACTGGGCAAGGGGCTTGCCCTGTTCGCGGGTCATCAGACAGGCGATGTCGCCGGCCCTTTCGCGAAGCAGGGCGGCTGCCGACCGCATCACCTGGGCGCGGTCGAAGGCGGACGTGGCCCGCCACGTCTTGAAACCCTTCTCGGCGGACGCAAGCGCCTCGTCCAGATCCTCCACCTCGGCCCAGGCCACCTGACCGATCGTTTCCTCGCTGGCAGGGTCGATGACGGGAATGGTCTTGCCGGAGCGTGCGGCGCGCCAGATGCCATCGATGTGAAGCAGAATGTCTGGATAGTGAGCCATGGAGAGCCTTTGATGAATGTTCATCGCCTCGTTCGCGCGAGGTGAATTGATCGGGCCAGCGGGCCTTGCCGGCTATTCCTGATCGCCAACAATGGCGGCGCAGCAGCAAGGCAGCCGAGACTGTGCCGTCCGCTACTGCTGAACGCCTGGATTAAGCCGCTCGCCAGACGAGGTCGATGCCGCCGCCGTCAGCCGGAGTAAGCATGGGAACCGCCGACAGGAGTTTCCTCGTGTAGGACGACGTCGGCCGATCGAAGATTTCATCACGGCTGCCCTGCTCCTCGATGACGCCGCGATGCATTACCACGACGCGATCGGCGATTTGTTCGACGACGCCAAGGTCGTGCGAGATGAAAAGGCACGCAAATCCCTGCTGTTCCTGCAACTGCGACAACAGTTTGAGGATCTGGGCCTTTACGGTCATGTCGAGAGCCGAGACCGCTTCGTCGGCGATGACGAGGTCCGGCCGGCGAGCGAGCGCACGGGCGATCGCAACACGCTGCCTTTGTCCGCCCGAGAGCTGATGCGGAAAACGATCGGCGAATTGCGGACCGAGCCCGACCTCGCTCAAGACTTCGTTCACCCGCTCGCGGCGTGCGGTCGAATGCATCGACTTTTCGTGCCGGAGCGGCGCGGCGACGATCTCGCGCACACGCATCCTGGGATCAAGCGAGGAGTAGGGATCCTGAAACACCATCTGGCAATTCGCACGGTAATCGGCGTAGCCGCCGCTTTTCCTGTTCACCGCCTGGCCGCGGAAGGTCAGTGTGCCTTCGTTCGGCTGTAGCAGCCCTGCGATGATGCGGCCAAGCGTCGTCTTGCCGGAACCCGATCCCCCAACCAGCGCGACGATCTCGCCGGGATGGATGTCGAGGTCAATGCCGTGCAGCACAGCCTTGGCGCTGCTGCCGCTGCCATAGGCAAGTTTCATGTTTCTGACGCTGGCAAGCGGCGCGTTGGGTGCGATCGCGCGTGCCGGCGCGCGGCGGGGAAGGGCGGACAAAAGTTTCCGGGTGTACTCGTGGCGCGGAGCGCGCAACAGTTCGCTGGTCGCTCCTTCCTCGACGCAGACGCCCTTCTGCATGACCAGCACGCGATCGGTGTACTGGGCCACCATCGCCATGTCGTGGCTGATAAGCACCATTGCGGTGCCTTTCTCCTCCACCAGGGCATGCAAGAGTTCCAGCACCTCTCGCTGGACGACGGCGTCGAGTGCGGTCGTCGGCTCGTCGGCGATCAACAGTGCCGGCTCCAGCAACATGACGGATGCGATCATGATGCGCTGGCGCATGCCTCCTGAAAACTCGTGCGGAAAGGCGCGAACGGCGGCATCGGGATCGGCAATGCCGACACGCCTCAACATCGCCAGGATTGCGTCCCGGCGTCCCGTGGCATCCATCGCGGTATGCAGTGCCAGGCCTTCCTCCAATTGGTGGCCGATTGTGAGCGCAGGGTTGAGTGAGGTCATCGGCTCCTGAAAGATGAGCCCTATGCCCTTGCCGCGCAGCTTGCGCAGTTCCTCAGGCTGGAGATCTCCCATGTCGCGATCCTCGAACCGGACGCTGCCGCCGAGCTTGGAGATTGCGGGCGGAAGAAGGCCGATGACGGCGCGCATCAGCATCGACTTGCCGGAGCCGGATTCACCGACGATGCCGATGCGCTCGCCGCGGCGAAGCGTCAGGCTGACGCCGTTGACGACCTGGGTGGCGACGGCTGTGGCGCCGAGCACCAGCCGGTCGACCGTGAGGAGGGGTGGCGTGTTCATTGCATGCCTCTCATTTTCGGATCGAGCCGATCCCGCAGTGCGTCGCCGAGCAGATTGATGCCGAGCAGCACAATTGAGATGCAAAGGCCCGGGAAGATCGCAAGCCAGGCGGCCTGGGCGAGGTAAGGCCGGGCAGCGGCCAGCATGTTGCCCCAGGTCGGCGCTGGTGGGGGTACACCGAGGCCGAGGAAGGAAAGGGCGCTCTCCGAAAGCAGGGTCCAGCCGAACATCGATGTCGTCAGAACTGTCAACGGGGCGATGCAATTGGGCAGGATGTGGCGAAGCAGCGTGTAAAGCCCGGAATCACCTGATATCCGCGAGGCATCTATGAACTCCCGCTCCCTAAGCGAAAGCACGGTACCGCGCACGATCCGGGCGACTGAAGGCGTGTAGGCGATGCCGAGCGCCAGCACGATGCCGTATTTGTTGGCGCCAAAGATCGCGAGCAGGCCGAGTGCGAGCAGGATGCCGGGGAAAGCGAGCAGGGCGTTGGTGACGGCGACGAGCACCCGGTCGGTCCATCCGCCGAGATAGCCCGATATCGAGCCGAGCGCGGTGCCGAGAACGGTCGCAATCGCAACGGTCGCGAGACTGACGATGCCGCTTGCCGAGGCGCCGAGCATCAGACGACTGAGCACGTCGCGCCCGAACTCGTCGGCGCCGAGCAGGTGCTGGGTCGACGGTCCGGCCAGGCGCGCCTTCATGTCGAGCGCCATCGGATCGTAGGGTGTCCAGACCGAACCGATGCAGGCTGCGATCACGAAGGCGCCGACGAACAGGCCGCCAACCATCGCATTGGCAGAAAGGGTCTTCATGTGATTTTCACTCGCGGATCGAAGAGCGGATAGCAGAGGTCGACGATCAGATTGACCAGCACGTAGATGACAGCGATGAACAGCAGGCATCCCTGGATCACCGGATAGTCACGGCCGAAGATCGCATCGACCAGAAGGCGCCCGAGGCCGGGGATGGTGAATACGGTCTCGACGACGGCGATGCCGCCCAGCATGTTGCCGAGAACCAGACCGATCAGCGTCAGCGTCGGCGCAAAGGCGTTGGGAAACACGTGTCGCCACAGCACGGTGCGCTCGGGAAGGCCCTTGGCGCGGGCATGGGTAATGTAATCGAGCCTTAGGACTTCGAGCGCCGAGGCGCGGGCCATGCGCAGGAGCACGCCGATCTCGTGCAGGAACAGGGTAAGGATCGGCATCAGCACGTAAAGCAGCCCCCGGCTCGGGTCTTCGGCAACCGATACGTAACCGACCACCGGCAACCAGCCGAGCTTGAGGCCGAAGATGAGCAGGATGACGAGGCCGAGCCAGAAGGTCGGGATCGACAAGAGCAAGGCCGCAACCGATACCAGCGTCAGATCAAGCTTCGAGTTCTGCCGGAGCGCGGCAATGAAGCCGGCGGGGACCGCAGCCAGCGAGGCAAGGGCGACGGCAACGAGGACGATGCCGGCGCTCACCTTGAAACGCTCGATGACGAGATGGGCCACCGGCTCCTTCGTCGTGATCGACGTCCCGAGGTCGCCCTGGAACACGTTGGTCAACCAGATCGCAAACTGCGTCAGGATGTTCTTGTCCAGTCCGAGATCCGACCGCAGGGCGGCGACGCTCTCAGGCGACGCCATGTCTCCAAGCAGGAGTGCCGCCGGATCACCGGGAACGAGGCGGATCAGGAAGAAGACGACGACGGCGACGAGGAAGACCGTCGGAACGGCCATTCCTATTCGCGACAGGATGAAGCGCAGCATCTCGACGATACCTTCTTACTCGGCGATCGTGACTTCCCATGCCCTGGGCATGGAGAAGATCGAGGCCGCGTAGTTCTGGACGTGTTTCTGGTAAGCCGACGCCTCGAGCCCGTTATAGAGCATGATGAAGGGCACGGTTTCCAGGAAGCGCGCATGCAGCTTGTCGAAGAGCTCCTGGCGCTTGGCGGGATCGGAATAGCGCACGGCATCGGCGAGCATGGCCTGTGCGTCCGGATCGTCCCAGACCTTGCGCGGCTCCTTGTCCTTGTTGCCCATGACGGAGTCCATGGTCAGCGCGGGGTCGTAGCGTCCCGAATAGGGAAATACCATCGCCGTATAATTGCCGCTTTGATATCGGTCGAGCTGTGCCGCCCATTCCAGCACTTCGAGTTCAGCGGTTATGCCGACCTGCTGCAGCATTGCCTGTGCCACGATTGCTGCGTCGTAGGTGTTGGAGTAGCGCGTATTGGCGATGAGCTTGATTGGTTGGCCGTTGTAGCCGGCTTCCCGCAGGAGCGCCTTTGCCGCCTCGGGATCGTAGCTGTAGCCCTGGCCCTGGGCTGGCGAATGGTACTTTGAGGTCGGCGGTATCAGCGAGTTGTTGGCCTTGCCGAGACCGAGCGTAATTCCCTCGACCATGGTCTTGGTGTCGAGAGCCATGGCGATCGCCTTGCGGATGCGCATGTCCTTGAGCAGAGGATCGCGCGTCTGCAACAGGAGCGCGACGATGCCGGGATTGGTCGCCAGCGAGACGGCGGTATCGGCGTTCTGCTTGAGCTCCTCGACATCGGCATAGGGAACGTCCGGTACGATATCGATGTCGCCATTGAGCAGCGCAGCCTTGGCGGAGGAGCGGTCGGGAATGACGGCGAAGCGGACGGCCGAGACGAGCGGACGCTTGGCGCCGGTGTAGCCGTCCCGCTTTTCTTCGCTGCGTACCGCATAGTCGGCAAAGGCTTCGAGGTCGATGAATTCGCCCTTGCGCCATTCCTTGTACCGGAAGGGACCGGTGCCGACAGGCACATTGAACGAGCCGTCGGCGTTGAACGATGATTTATCGAGAATGCCGGTCATGCCGCAGTCGGTTCTGGCAAGCGTTGCCTGAAAAAGGGCGTTCGGCTTTTCGAGCTTGAACACGACGGTTTTGTCGTCGGGTGCCGTGACCGATACGACATGGGCGGCGCCGCCCTCGGCAAAGTCGTTGCGGCATCGCCATTTCGTGGCTTCGTCCATGTAGCGGTTCCAGTTCCAGACGACGTCGGCTGATGTGAGCACGTTGCCGTTATGGAACTTGACGCCATCCCTGAGCGTGAAAATGTAGGTCAGGTCGTCGTCCGAGACGGCGACCTCCTTGGCGAGCAGCGGTTTTACCGAGGCGTCCTCGCTGTATGCGACGAGACCCTCGACCATATGCAAGACGACGGCGTCGCTGTTAGCATCTCGGTTTACGCCCGGGTCGAGGCTGCGGATGTCGGCATTGAGTGCGATTTTCAGCGTTTCGGCTGCGGCCGGGCCGCAGGTCAAGCTCAGCGCTATTGCTGCGGCCGATGCGGCAAGTCTCTGTCTACGGTTCACCTCAGTTCTCCTCTTCGCGGTCTGTCCCGTTTTTGTGGTTGATCAAATTGTGCCTTTTGTTCGCTCATAATGCAATACAAAAAATCGCGGACCTTTTCCGCCTCTGCAAATGAAGAGGTTACCCGCTCTCGGCAGGCGTTATCTTTCGCTGCGGATACGGTCCTCGACCTTCTGCAGCGTGGATTCGAGGTGGCGACGCAGCGCAAGCTGGGCGAATTCGATCTCGCCGGAGCCGATATACCTGAGAATCTGGATGTGCTCCGTCAGCGACCTCTCCATGCGCTCGGGCCGGAGCCGATCGAACACCGAGGACTCGCGCAGCAGTCTGAGGTCGTTTTGCATGCGCACGGATTGCAGGATGAAGCGGTTGCCGGACCATGCGGCGAGTGTCTCGTGGAAGGAGGCATTCAGTTTCAACCAACTGTCGCGGGGGATGCTGCCCGCGGCATTGATCTGCTCGAACATGCTTTCGTGTTCAGCAATGAGGGCCTTCAGCGCATCCGGATCGGCGCGGTAGTTCGGCTCGGCAAGGCCCGCAAGCTCGATCGCGATGCGAAAACGGTAGCTTTCCGCCAGGCTTTCCGCGCTGTCGAGTGAATCGACAAACGCCCATCCGTGGCCGCGCTGGCGGTGAATGAGGCCTTGCGAGGACAATTGTGTCAACGCCTTGCGGATCGTGCCGCGGGCAATGCCGTAGCGTTCCGTCAGCTCGTTTTCCGACACTTCCTGCGGAATGGTGCCGACAGAGCGGTCACGCAGGATCTGCTGCTTCAGGCGTTCCGTTTCGCTCTCGCTGAATGTCTCGATGTAGGTGCCGTTGCCGAGATCGGTGGCGGCGATAAAGCCTTTGTTGGGGATGAGACGCACGAGATCCTTGGTCGCAAGGATCTCGAGGGCGGCCCGCATCGGCGTGCGCGATACGCCGAACATGGTTGCCAGGGTCTTCTCGACAATCGGATGACCGGCCCGCCAGCCTTCTTTTTGTGCCTGAAGCAGGATCTGCCGGGCAATGTCGATCTGCAACGCGCTCGGGCTGCTTTCCGTGCTCATCAACTGGCTCCAGGGTCTGGTCGGTCTTTGGGGTGCGCTTTTGACATAGCTGTTCGATTTCCTCTGGACAATTCCTTGCGATAATGCATTTTAACAACACAAAACGCAACATAGAGTGAAAGAGAAGACAGATGACCGCCGCACCGTTTCCGTTCGTTTCGATCTCAGGAACTCCGCTCGAGCGTGGGCGTCAGTATGGGCAGCAGGCGAAGGACCGTGTGCGTCGCAGCGTCGATCTGTATGCTGGCCGGCTTGCGACGCTCGGGGTCTTGGCCGACGACCTGAAATCGATCGTTGCCGGCTATGTGCCCCTCATCGAGGCATTCGACCCAAACTTCGTGGTGGAGATGAAGGGCATAGCCGAAGGTGCGAACTTGCCGTTCGAGCACGTCGTACTGATCAATGCCCGTACCGAGATCCTTGCGAGGGCGCGAAGGACCCAGGCGGCGAGGGCCGAGCATTCGGGCGATGGCTGCACCGGTGTCGTTGTCCTGCCCGAGCGCAGCGCCACGGGAGAGCTCGTGCACGCGCAGAACTGGGACTGGATGGCAGAATGCGCGGAGACGGCGATCGTCTTGCGCGTCAAACCGGATGAAGGTCCGTCCTACCAGACGTTCACCGAGGCCGGTGGCCTTGCACGCAGCGGGATGAACGACAAGGGCATCGCCGTCACGGCCAATTATCTCGAGAGCGATCGCGACTTTGCCGGCGATGGCGTGCCGCTGGCACTCATCCGGCGCATGGTCCTGCAACAGGAACATCTGGCGATGGCGATGCGCGCCGTGGCTGGAACGAGGAAGTCGGCGTCGAACAACATCATCGTGAGCCACAAGGATGGCTTTGCCGTCAGCTTCGAATGCGCGCCGGACGAAGCGTTCAACATCTATCCGGAAAACGATCTCATCGTGCATGCCAACCATTGGCAGAGCCAAACGGCGCTTCTGAAATTGCGCGAGCAGGCCCACTCAAGCTGGTCGGACAGCTTTTATCGCGACTGGCGCGTTCGCCGCATTCTCGAAAAGTCCGACAAGATCGGGGTCACCGAAGTCAAGGCCGCGCTTTCTGACAAGTTCGGTTATCCCTATGCCGTCTGCCGTCCGCCACATCGTTCGTCGCGTGGCCATGTCTCAGCGACGGTCGCGACCATCGTGATGCGGCCTGCGGCCGGCGAGATGGAACTCGCGGTGCTGCCGGCCGACAATCCGAGCTTCAAGAGCTACCCGACCTACCGAGATGAAATCGCGGCCTGAAGGCCTACCGGCGCGCCTTGCCGGTGCGCTTGCCCAGCGAACAGAAGGCCCAATCACATGGATACGCTCACCACGCCCGGCCCGAACAGCCTTGATGCCTATTGGATGCCGTTCACGGCAAACCGGGATTTCAAGTCGAATGCGGCACTCATCTCGCATGCCGAAGGGCTCTACTACTTCACCAGCAACGGCCATCGCCTGCTCGACGCCATTGCCGGTCTCTGGTGCGTCAACGCCGGGCATGGTCATCCGCGGATCGTCGAGGCGATCCAGAAGCAGGCGGCGCGGCTGGACTTCGCCTCCTCGTTCGGCCTCGGGCACCCGCTGGTTTTCGAATATGCCAATCGGCTGACGTCGATCGCTCCGGCGGATATGAACCATATATTCTTTACCAATTCGGGTTCCGAAGCCGCCGATACGGCGATCAAGATCGCGCTTGCCTATCATCACGCACGGGGGGAGGGGCAGCGCCAGCGTATCGTCGGGCGCCAGCGCGGCTATCACGGTGTTGGTTTCGGGGGCCTGTCGGCCGCCGGAATGGGGCCGCACAAGAAGCAGTTTGGCATGCTCTTGCCGGGCGCGGTTCACCTGCCCCATACGCACGATCCGGCAAGGAACGCCTTCAGCCTCGGTCAGCCTCGCCACGGTGCAGAGCTTGCCGATGCACTCGAACAGATGATCGCGACCTACGACGCCTCGACGATCGCAGCCGTTATCGTCGAACCTGTCGCCGGTTCGACCGGCGTGCTCGTGCCACCGGTGGGATATCTCGAACGGTTGCGCGATCTCTGTTCACGCCATGGCATCCTGTTGATCTTTGACGAGGTCGTCACCGGCTTCGGGCGGCTTGGCCGGCCCTTTGCGGCCGATCGCTTCGGGGTCATACCCGATCTCCTGATGGTCGCGAAAGGGATGACCAACGGCGCGGTTCCGATGGGCGGCGTGATCGCCTCAAGCGCCATCTACAACACGGTCACCGGGAAAGCGGCCTCGGGTGCCGTCGAATTGTCCCACGGCTACACCTATTCCGGCCATCCGCTGGCAGCGGCGGCCGGCCTCGCGTCGCTCGATGTCTATGTTTCCGAAGGCCTGTTCGAAAGGGCAGCGCGGCTTGAGCCGCATTGGCAAACATGCGCCCACAGCCTCAAGGGTCTTCCAGGGGTCGTCGACATCCGCAACCTCGGTCTGCTCGCCGGCATCGAACTTGGAGAGGATCCCGTCAGCGGGAAGGAGCTGGCCAGGAAAGTCTACGAGCACTGCTTCGAACACGGAGTGCTCGTTCGTCCGGTGGCAAACACGATCGTGCTGTCGCCGCCGCTCACCATCGGTGAGCATGAGGTCGAGACGATCTTCGCGACGATTGAGGCCGCGCTGAAGGCGAACTGAAACTGCGATCGCCGTCAAGCCCTGGCTTGGTTTCGTACGGATTAGTCCGAGGTCTTCATATGGTCAGGTTTTGTGCGGTTAGGGTCGCATAATGCATCAACTGCTACGTCCAGTGCGCGGCACGCAGCCCCTTTGCCGCACACTGCCGCGCGTTTCTCATTGAGACGGCCGCTGGATTGCTCATATATGATGTTGTGCTCTCAGCGAGCTCGGCGTTTGTCCGTAGGCCTTCGCAAATATTCGGGAGAAGTGCCCGGCACTCTCGAAGCCAACCTCGAGCGCGATTTCGATCAGTGATGCATCGGTCTGCGTGAGAAGGTGCTTGGCCCGTTCCAGCCGGAACTTCCGATAGACCAGGGCCGGCGACATCTTCGCCTTTTCCATGAACAGGCGTTCCAGCTGCCGCCGGGACAAGCCGACGGAGGCGGCCAGTTCAGGGATCGAAATCGTGTTTTCGGTATGCTGCTCCATGATGATGAGGGCAGCGTTCAAACGGGGATCGTTGCTCTCGATCGAGAGCGGTTTCCGAGGCTGGACGTGAAGATGCGAGCGCGCCTTGTCGATCTGCAGCACTTCGAGCGCGTTCCGTTCCGCTTCCTTGCTGATGTGTAGCCGCACGATATGGGCTGCCATGTCGGCAGCACTGCTGCCGCCGGCGCAGGATCCGCGGCTGCGCTCCAGGTTGAAGAGGCGGTCCGAACGAACCTTGAGACCCGGGAACCGTTCGCGAAAAGCCTTATAGTGAAGCCAGCTGACGCAAACATTGTGTCCGTTCATCAGGCCGGCTTCAGCCAGTATGAAGGTCCCTGTGCACAGGCCGATCAACGGAACTTTTCGAACGGCGGCCTTCTTGAGGAAGGCGATCGTCTCGTCGTCTATCGGGTTCTCACTGTTGAGCAAACCGCCGACCACGACGATGTAGTTGAATTGGACAGGGTCTACGAGGCCCGATGTCGGCGCCACCTGCACGCCGCAGCTCGAAGCGATCAGATGCCTCGTGTTGCCGAGCACCTGCCAGTCGGCTCGGATGCGGCCGGACTTGTCGAGTTCGTCGCTCGCCAGCCGGAGCGTATCGACAAAGAGGGCGAAGGCGGAAAGCGTGAAGGACCGGGCCAGCACGAAACCGATCTTGAGGCGGTTCGTCGATGCTGTGTTGGATTGCATGGTCGTTGTCATAGAAAACCTACCTCTCCGCCGAAGCCCTGGTTGGCACCTTTGCGCGTAGCGGAGGCGCGCTCCTCAAATCCGCTTGCTGAGGGCATAGCCCAAGGGGCTCATCTGCACGAAAATTCGGCAGTACAGTGCCTCCCCGCAGACGCTCATTCACGGCATGAACGCACGTTCCATCCACCCATCGCGTTGCCCGAGAGGGATCACCCCTCGCGACCTGCGCGCAGTTCTTGCAACCGGATCACTGAGTTTATCCCGAGCCAGGCAAACGGCTCGGGCGGGAGCCGGGTTGGGCCGCGGTGGTTCATATATTCCTTGAGTTCCCGTGAGGTGAACCCGGTCGCCAAGTCGGCAGCCATCATGCCGGCGAGCGTGCTTTTGACGGTGCCAAGCCCGTTCTCGCAGCACGCGGAAAAAAGCCCCTCGTCGATCTCGCCAAAGGCCGGTACGTGGTTGAGGCTGAGGCAAAGACGGCCTGCCCAACTGTGCTCGAACGGTATTCCCTCGAGGTTAGGAAATCTCGCATCCATCGAACGTCGATGCGCTTGCGCCATTTTCGAGAGGCGGCTTTGCGACAGGGTGAGCGTCGTGTCGTAAGTGTATCTGGTGCGGATCACGATGCGCGACTGATTACCTGATGTGATCTTTCGTACCGTGGCGCCCATGGCATCGGCCGGGAGCAAGGCCCAGCGATCCCGACCGGAAGCCTTGTGGCCGAAATCATCTGCCGGAAACGGCGCGGTCATGGAGGCGTAGGCGAAGATGTGCATCAGTCGCCCGCCGAAATGGCCAAAATCCTCCACATGGCCGTTGACGCCCAGGATGACCTTGGGCGCGCAGACCGATCCGAGCGTCGTCAATGCCATCCAAGTCCCATTGTCGCGCCGGAGCGACGTCACTGGGGAGCGCTCGAAGACATCAATGTCGTGTGAAAGTCCGGCAGCGAACTGGCGCACGTAGTCCGCCGGCTGGATCAGCACCGCGCCGGGCGTATAGAGGCCGCCGAGGTAATAGTTCGATCCCGTTATCTCCCGCATCTCGGCGGCGTCGAGGAAGGTATGCTTCTCCCCAGCCGCCTTGAGCGACTGGCCAAAACTCACGTTGAGTTTCATGCCGCGGGCCGTCGCAGCTGCATTGATCTTGCCGGCGGGGTCGAAGGTCTCGCGCGACATTCCATAGGCTTCCGCCGCTCGCCTGGCGAATTCGATCGCGTACCGGTTCTGGGCCATTTCCCGGCGCGTGCTGTCGGCGCCTCCGCTCGAATATTCGCTGGATGAAAGGTTGTGCGGCACGTCGATCATGTAGCCGGAGTTCCGGCCCGACGTGCCCTTGCCAACTTCACTCGCCTCGAGAACGACGATCTTGTCATCGGGATGCAGTTGCAGCAGCCGGCGCGCTGCCGAGAGACCGGCAAAGCCCGCGCCGATGATCAGCCAGTCCGCGTTCACCCTGCCTTCGAGACAGCGGACCGGAAACGAACGTTGGCTAATCGCCTCCCAGCCCGAGATGCCATTTTCGACCGGCAAGCGTTTGACGGGCCGCGTGATCATCGGAACGCCTCTTTCATGGGTTCAAGGCGCGACCTGGCGATCACTTCGGCGGCAGTCATTCGCTCACGCATGGCGGTTTCCATCGGTGATCTCAGCGACATTGCGCTTCAATGTGGCGACGATCGTCTGGAGCGTTTCCTTTTCTTCGGCATTGAGCGGACCGAGCGGCGCGCGGACTGGTCCCGCTGGCAGGCCGGCCAGTTCGCAACCGTGTTTGATCGACTGGACAAACTTGCCGCCTTCGAGGAAATCCATGAGCGGCAGCATCGCCGTCATGATCGCCCGTCCCTTGTCGAAGTTCTTCTCGATGACGCAGGCCTCATAAAGGGCGACGTGTTCCTTGGGCAGAAAGTTGGAGCCGGCGCAGACCCAGCTCCTTGCGCCCCAGGCGAAGAATTCGAGTGCCTGGTCATCCCAGCCGCAGGAAAGTGCGATGTTAGGATACTTGCGGGCGAGCAGATGCAGATTGGCCATGTCGCCGGAGCTTTCCTTGATCGCCACGACGTTTCTCGATTCGCTGACGCGGGAGAAGTACGCGTCGCCCATCATCACGCCCATGCGGGCCGGGTAGTCGTAGAGCATGATCGGTAGACCCGCCGCCCGATCCACCGTCAGCGCGTGGGCCGCATTCTCCTCCTCGGTCGGCAAGGCGTAGGGCGGCGACGACACGAGAATGGCGTCGGCGCCGATCTCTTTGGCGGCCTTGGCAAACGCCACGGAGTCTTCCGTTCTCGTGGCACCCGTGCCAACAACGAGCGGGAGCCGTGAACCGATCACATCCTTGGCGAGGGCAGCGAGGTTGAACCGCTCCTCTGCGCTCTGGGCGTAGTATTCCCCCGTCGATCCGCCAATGATGATGCCGTGAACCCTGGCTTCGATGAGGGACTCGAGCACGGCTGCAAAGCCCTTGCGGTCGATTTGCCCGTCGTGGCCGATCGGCGTGACGGCCGGGGTGTAGATGCCTTCGAACTTCATGATGTTTTCTCCATCGATAGGGCCGGAACTTGGACGAGCGGCTTCCGCCGTGGCGACGCTTGGCCCGGGCTCCTAGGTTTCCATTGAATATGTGCAGGCTCCCGCCGCTCAATGCGGCGTTACGACCGCTGCGGCCAGCCGCTTCAGATCGACGACGCCGACGGGCATGCCGACGGCATTGACCACCACCAGATCCTTGGCCTCCTTGTGCGCCAGGATCTTCAGGGCAGCTTCGATCGTGCTTCCCGTGCTCAGCGTCGCGCCGTTGACGGCGTGATCGGCGGCGACCGGTGTCATGACGGCCTCGACATGAACGACCCGACCACGGTTCACCTCCTTGACGAAGTTGGCGATGTAGTCGTCTGCTGGCCTCAGGACGATATCCTGACTGGTGCCCTGCTGGATGACTTCGCCATCGCGCAAGACCGCGATTTGATCCCCCAACCGCAATGCCTCGTCGAGATCATGGGTGATGAAGACGATGGTCTTCTTGATCTCTTTCTGCAGGTCGAGAAGCACCGTCTGCATATCCATGCGGATGAGCGGATCAAGTGCCGAGTAGGCCTCGTCCATCAGGAGAACCGGCGCATCGTTGGCAAGCGCACGGGCAAGGCCGACGCGCTGCTGCATTCCGCCGGAGAGCTGATTGGGATACTTGTTTTCAAAGCCCTTCAGCCCCACGCGCTCGATCCATCGCATGGCGATGTCTATGCCCTTCGCGCGCTCGACGCCTTGAACCTCAAGGCCGTAAAGCGTGTTGTCGAGAACGTTGCGATGCGGAAGCAGCGCGAACTTCTGAAACACCATCGCTGTCTGGTGGCGGCGGAACTCGCGCAGCTCCGGCTGGCCCATCTTGACGACGTCGACACCGTCGACAAGCACTTCGCCGGCCGTCGGATCGATCAGGCGGTTGATGTGCCGGATGAGGGTCGACTTTCCCGACCCCGACAGGCCCATGATCACCTGGATGCAGCCGGACGGGATCTCGATATTGATGTCGCGCAAACCGAGAACATGTCCGTGCTGTTCGTTGAGCTCGGTTTTCGTCAGGCCCTTTTGCACGGCGTCGACGTGCGCGCCTGCGTTCGGGCCGAAGATCTTGTAGAGGTGGCGGATCTTGATGCCGCCGAACGTGATGTCAGCCATGGACGATCTCCCGGTGTTTCTGCAGTCTCTCGCCGTATGCCTGGCTGACGCGGTCGAAGATGATGGCGATGCCGACGATGGCGAGACCATTGAAGATGCCCAGCGTGAAGTACTGGTTGGCGATCGCCTTCAGCACCGGCTGGCCGAGGCCCTGGACGCCGATCATCGAGGCGATGACGACCATGGCGAGCGCCATCATGATCGTCTGGTTGATGCCCGCCATGATCGTCGGCAGGGCCAGCGGCAGCTGCACGTTCTTGAGCTTCTGCCAGCCGGACGAGCCGAAGGCGTCGGCGGCTTCGAGGACATCCTTGTCGACCAGGCGGATGCCGAGATTCGTCAGGCGGATCATCGGCGGGATCGCGTAGATCACCACCGCGATCAACCCCGGCACCTTGCCGATGCCGAGCAGCATTACCACCGGGATCAGATAGACGAAGCTCGGCATGGTCTGCATGACGTCGAGCGCCGGGTTGACGACCCGCTGGAGGCGATCGGAACGGGACATCAGAATGCCGATCGGAATACCGATGGCAATCGACAGCAGCGTGCAGACGAAGATCATCGAGATCGTCCGCATCGTGTCGTCCCACATGTCGAAATAGCCGATCGCCAGAAGCGTCACCAGACAGCCCAGTACGACTTTCAAGCTTCTGCTCGCGCCCCAGGCGATCGCCAGGATGATCATGATAATAATGGGCCAGGGCGTCTGGGTCATGAAGCGCTCGGAAGCGATCAGAAAGTGCTGCAAGGGGGAGAAGAAGCCCTCGATGGTGTCGCCATAGGCGCGCGTGAACGACCGGAATCCTTCGTCTATCGCTTTCTTCAGCGTGCGAAGAGCATCGTCGTTCATGTGTGGGAATTCATAAAGCCATTCCATTCGGTTCCCCTTTTTGAAGAAGCCGGCGCAAGGTGTTCGATTTTGGCAAAGGGTGCGGTGCGCCTGGGCTCACCGCACCCGGGTGAGGTTTAAAGGGCCGATTTGATCTTCTCGGCCGCTTCCGGCGAGACCCATTTCGACCAGACCGCTTCGTTCTCTTCGAGGAAGTGCTTGGCGCCTTCCTCACCGCTTGCCTGATTGTCGGTCATCCAGGCCATCAGCTTGCTGACGGTGTCGTTGCTCCAGGCGCGCTTGTTGAGATAGTCCATCACCTCGGGCCCAACCTTTTCGGAGAACGGCTTGGCCACCAGCGTCACGATCGTATCGACGGGCCAGGCGCTCGGCTTCGGATCCGAGCAATCGGCAACCGTGATGCAGCGTTTCCATTCGGCGGCATCAAGCGGCACGCCTGCATCGAGCTTGACCATCTCGTACTTGCCAAGCAACGCGGTCGGCGCCCAGTAGTAGCCCGCCCATCCTTCCTTGCGCTCATAGGCCTTGGCGATGGAACCATCGAGGCCTGCCGCCGAGCCGGTGTCGACCAGCGTGAAACCAGCCTTCTCGGCTTCAAACGCCTTGAAGTATTGGGCCGTCACCACCGTGCCGCCCCAGCCCTGCGGGCCATTGAAGATGGCGCCCTTCTTCGCGTCTTCCGGATCGGGGAAGAGTTCCGGATGCTTCAGCACATCGCCAATCGTCTTGATGTCCGGATGGGCGTCAGCGAGATATTTCGGGATCCACCACCCCTGCACGCCGCCATCGGGCAGCGGAGAGCCGACTTTGATGATCCGGCCTTCTTCCGTTCCCTTCTTGACGATATCGGGCAAGAGGTCGATCCACGCTTCCGGAGCGATGTCGGGCTGGCCCTTCTCGGCCATGGAAGTGATGGTCGGCACAGTGTCGCCGATGGTGATCTCGGCGCTGCAGCCATAGCCTTCATTGAGGATGAATTTGTCGAGATTCGACAGCACTTCGGCGCTCTGCCAGTTCATGCTGGCGATGGTCACGCTTCCGCATTCCGCGGCATTCGATACTGATGCTCCGCCAAGCAGGCCGAACATCAGGCAGGTAGATGCAAGCAGTTTTTTCATTTTTCCGTTCCCTCTTTTGGCGGCGTGTTCCATCAAAGCCGGAGTGCCGCGACCACCGGCTTCAGTTATCGAAATCGTCTGCTGCCGCGCTTGTTCGCGGCGACCATCTACTCGCCACCGGCGCGCCACTCGCGAAACGCGAGGTTCGCCTTGGCGCCGATCGTCCGAAACGGTTGGCGAGGCAGCGGTTTCGGTGCGTCGAAGCGCGCGAAGATTTCGGTCAGTCGTGAATTGACGCCGAGCACCAGGTCCGCCGCAGCGATGCCGTTCGCCGTGGCTTTCGTAGCGCCGACGCCGTTGCAGCCGCAGGCGGCAAACAGGCCGGGCTCGATCTCGCCGAAGGCGGGCACCGAATTCCACGTCAGCGCCATGGCGCCACCCCAGCGAAACTCCATCGGGATATCCGGCAACTGGGGAAAGCGGGCGTGATATTTCTGGTCGTGCTTCGCACCCGCGCGCCGAAGAGTTCCTTCGCTCGCCTCGATGTTGTGGTGATAGGTGTAGCGGGAGCGGATGAGGATCCGGTCGCCAGCCTGACCCTGAATGCGCCGCACGGTCGTGCCCATCGGAAGGGCCGGGGTCGCTGCCCATTTGCGCTGACCCGGCAACCGGCCTGGGTCGAACGTTCTCGTCATCGAGGCAAAGGTGAAGACATGGAGCAGCTGGCTCTTGAAGAAGCCGAAGCTCTCCGCATGGCCATTGTTGGCGAGGATGATCCGGCCCGTGCTGATCGAGCCCTTGGGTGTCTTGACGAGCCACCCGCGACCGGCGTTTTCCAACTTCACTGCGGGGGTATTTTCATAGACCCTGACGGGTTCGCGCAGGCTGTCGGCGACGCCGCGGATATAGGCCGCCGGCTGCACCATGATGGTCCCAGGGGTAAAAAGCGCCGACGTATAGGTGTTCGTGCCCGTCACGTCGGCGATTTCGCGCGCATTGAGCAGCTGATGCTTTTCGCCAAGCTTCACCAATCCCTTGGCATAGTCGACCAGATGTTGGTCGCCCTCGTCGCTGATGGCGACGCTATAGCGCCCGCACGGATCGAAGATGTCGCGGCCCCAGCCCTGTTCCTGTGCAACGCTACTGGCAAGGGCGATGGCGGTGCGGCTGATCTCGATGGCCTCGCGGCTTTTGGTGGTCGAGTCCCCGCCGTAGTCCTCGGAGGAGACCTCATGCGGTAGGTCGATGATGAAGCCGGAATTGCGGCCGGCCGCAGCCTCCCCGATGACGCCGGCCTCAAGGACGGCGACATGGAGTGTCGGATCGAACTCCATGATCCTGCGGGCTGCGGAAAGCCCCGCGAAACCACCGCCGATGACGACGACGTCGGCGGTGATATGCCCCTCGAGCCGGGGTTTTGCCTGGCGGGGAGGGAGCATCGCCACCCACCCGGAAACGCCCGTGTTCTTCGGGAGCCTCGATGCGACAAAGACCTTTTTCGAGGGGGTGCTCACGGCTCAGGCTTCCCGTTCGATCAGATGGCCGAGGGCAGCGCGGATGATTTCGATGCGGTCTGCCGAGAGCGGACGGAGCGGCTTGCGCGGCGCGCCGGCACCAAAGCCGGTGAGTTCGGCGGCGGCATAGACCGACTGCACGTAGTCGCCTTCCCAGATGAGCGACATCGCCGGTTCGAGCAGGGACCAGATCTGGCGCGCCTTGGCCCATTCGCCGGCGCTTGCGGCGGCGACCAGCGCGAGCGCCGTGCGCGGCGCAAAGTTGGCTCCACCCCAGATGAGGCCGCTCGCCCCGGACCAGAGAGCGAAGGGAACCAGGTGGTCGGCGCCGTTCATGACCGGTAGGCCGGTACGAATGAGCGATGCCTGCCTGCCGAGATCACCGCTCGAGTCCTTGACGGCACAGAAGTTCGGGATCGCGCAAAGCTGCTTGAGAAGCTCCGGCGTCACGGTCACGCCGACGGCGTGCGGGACGTTGTAGCCGATGACCGGAAGGCCGGCAGCCGCCACTTCCGCGTAGAAGTCGATGATGCCTTCATCGTCCGTCGGCCCTTCGAAGAAGGGCGGCAGGACCATGACGCCGTCAGCGCCGCAATCGGCCGCAAACTTCGTCCGCTCGACCACGTCGGCTGTCAGCAGCGCCGAGGTCTGGGCGATCACCTTAGCTCGGCCATTGATGATCCTTGAGCCGCGCCGCACGAATTCCTTCGATTCCTCTTTCGTCAGATAGACGTGCATGCCAGTGCCCGAACTCAACACGAAACCGGGCACGCCGAGCGCAAGGTAGCGCTCTATATTCTGTTCGAGCTTGGCGTAGTCGATGCGGCCTTCCGCGTCGAAGGGCGTTGCGATTGCGAGGTTCAGTCCGGGAAACGGAAAGCTGGTCATGGTTACAGATCCGCGGTTTCGTCGTCGTTGAGGTCGAGCCAGATGGTCTTGAGCTGGGTGTACTGGTCGTGGGCGTGAACGGAATTGTCGCGCCCGCCGAAACCGGACTGCCTGTAACCGCCGAAGGGTGTGGTGATATCGCCTTCACCGAAGGAATTGACGGTGACGGTGCCGGCTCGAAGAGCGCGGGCAGCTCGCACGGCGCGCTTACCGTTTCCGGTGAAGACGGAAGCGGTCAGGCCGTATTCCGTCTCGTTGGCGATCGCGACCGCCTCGTTCAGGCTGTCAACCGTGATGACCGTCAGTATCGGTCCAAAGATTTCTTCCTTCGCATGCCGGGCGGCGTTACTTTCGACCTCGACGATGGTCGGGTGAACGAAGCGGCCCTTGCTGGTTTCGCCGCCGTGAAGAACCTTCACCCCATCGCCGAGGTAGCTTGCAACTTTCCGGAAGTGCGCCTCGGAGACGAGGGGGCCGACACGGTTGTCCGGATCGAGCGGATCGCCCACGTGCCAGCCCTTCACCTCGGAGACGATCTTGTCGAGCAGCTTCCCCTTGACGGCGGAGTGGACGATCAGTCGAGAAATGGCCGAGCAATTCTCGCCCATGTTCCAATACGCGCCGTTGACGATATGCGCTGCCACGGCGTCCAGGTCGTCGGCGTCGTCCATGACGATCGAGGGGTTCTTGCCCCCCATTTCGAGCACGACTTCCTTGAGGTTGGACTCGGCCGAATATTTGAGGAAACGGCGCCCGGTTTCCGTGGAACCAGTGAACGAGACGGCATCGACATCCATGTGCCGGCCAATCGGCTCGCCGACCTGCGAACCTGAGCCTGTCACCACGTTGAAGACGCCGGCCGGGATGCCCGCCTCCAGCGCCAGTTCAGCCACCCGAAGCGCCGTCAGCGACGTCTCGGCCGCCGGCTTGACGACGAGGCTGCAGCCCGCGGCAAGCGCCGGGCCGATCTTCCAGGCGAGCATGAGCAGCGGGAAATTCCACGGCAGGACCAGCCCAACGACGCCCACGGGCTCGCGAACGACGAGCGCGATGTGGTCGTTCGAGGCCGGAGAGACCTGATCGTAGATCTTGTCGATCGCTTCGGCATGCCAGCGCAGGCAGTTGACGGTCTCGGGCACGTCGACCGTCTGGCAATCGAGGATCGTCTTGCCGCTGTCGAGGCTCTCCATGACGGAGAGTTCGACCAGATTGTCTTCGATGAGTTGGGCAAGGCGAAGAAGCGCCTGCTTGCGGGCAGCGGGATGCTGCTTCGCCCAGCGGCCGTCGGCAAACGACTGCCGCGCGCTCGCAACCGCCGCGTCGACGTCCTCGGGGCCGCAGGCGGGCAGGTCCGCGAGCTTCTCTCCTGTCGCGGGATTGGTCGTCGCAAACGTTCGTCCCGATTTCGCGTCGACGGAACGGCCATCGATGATGGCCCGTGCGGGGAGGGATAGTTGCGACGCGATTTGCTCGTACTGCGCCCTGGTCAGAAGTTCCGTCATTCGTCTGCTCCCATCGATCCGAAATTTATCCGCAACGTTCGACGTGGTTCGCCGCTCGTTCATTTGTCATAATACAATAGATAGACATTTGATCTACTGTCAATAGACACGTGAGGTGCGGTGGCAGGGCAGTGCTGCGCCTCATCTCGGGGAACCAGGGCTAATAACCGAATATGTGATAGGGGATTTGCCTTCGAGTGGAGCTGGTCGGGCCTTGCACATCTTCTGAAGTGCGGGCAAAAGGAGCCGCTTGGTCGCAGGGGAGAGTCGACGAAAATCGAAATACGTTGACCAGTCTACTTTTTGTAGACAAGATGCACTCAGAAGGAGTTTGCTATGGCGAACAATCAAAGCTCACCTGAAGCAGGCGTCGGACCGGATCGAAAGGCTGCGCTGAACCACACCTTGCGCCACCGTATCCTGACAATGCAGATAGCGCCGGGATCGGTTCTGGACGAAGTCGCATTGAGCGAGGAATTTGGGCTCTCCCGCCCTCCGGTGCGCGAAGCGATGCGGCAGCTTGCGGGGGAAGGGTTCATCGAACTTGAGGCGAACCGACCGGCCCGCGTGACGTCAATGAGCTACCAATCCCTTCGGGATTTCTTTTTGATTGCGCCGATGATCTACGTCGCGGCCACGCGGTTGGCCGCTGAACACGCGTCGAAGGCCGACATCGCGGGCCTGCGCGAGATACAGGACAGCTTTCGCGACGCGGTCCACAGCAATGACGTCGACGGGCGCGTCTTCTACAATGACAAGTTTCATCTTCGGGTCGGCGAGATCGCGAACAATGCCTACATTCTTCCAAGCCTTCGCCGGCTCTTGATCGATCATGCGCGTATCGGCAAGATTTTTTACAGACCGAGCAACGCGCGCATGTTGGAGGAGTTGCACGAGGCGTCGCGCCAGCACGACGAAATCATCGATGCAATAGCGAACCACGACGCTGACCGAGCGGAGGTGTTGATCCGCGCACACCTCGATCTGTCGCGCAAGAACATGGCGATGTATGCCGCCCCGGAAGGGATGGCGATTTCTCTCGGTGTGTAACGTATACGGGCCTCCGGTGTTCTTACGTTAGCCCGCCGGACGATTGATGTTCATTCGACGCGAAACGATCGATGGCGTCGAAGACAGCGCGGGACATGCGCAATGGTTGCTCCGTCGAGCCAGGTGGCCTGCCCGTGACGCCCGGGACGTGAACGCCGAGCTTCTCCAGCCGCCGGATCTGGTCGTGTGCGCGGGCGATGTGGTCGCTCCCTTCCGGGCCCGGCATCATCGCAATCACCGTCAGCCCGACAGCGGGAGAGGCATCGCCGGTTCTGAAGCTTGGCGTGTCCAGCGACCAGGAACCACCGGAAAGCCCGGCCGACAGCACTTCGACGAGGAGCGCGACGTTCGCACCCTTGCGGCCGCCGAAGGGTAGAAGAGCGCCGGCAAGCGCCTTCTCGGGGTCTTGAGTATTGGCGCCTTCGTTGTCGACCGCCCATCCTTCCGGGATTTCTCGCCCCTCGGCGGCGGCGGCGGCAATGTTGACGTAGGCAGTTGCGCTTGACGATTGGTCGACGATGAGTGGCGGCGCGTTGGCGCCGAGCGGAAATCCGAAGGCGATGGGGTTCGTGCTGTAGACAGCCGGTCCTCCTGCCTTCGCTACGACCATGGCATTGGCGTTGGTCGCCGCAAGACCGCCCAGGCCTTCCAGCGCGAGCCTGCGCACGTAGTAGCCGAGCTCGCCCGTTGTATAGCTGTTCTTTTGGGTGAAGAGCGCGATCCCGCAGTTGCGGGCAGCATCCACGAAATCGCGGAAGGCAAGGTCGAAACCGAGCTGCGCGATGCCTCGGTCGGCATCGCAGGTGATGTGAGCGGGGAAGGGGCGAGTGGCGACCGGCGTGGGATCGCAATTGATGCGCCCCTCGCGAAAGCTGTTCAGATAATCGACCAGGTGCGGAAACCCGACAGCATCCGGGCCGAAGCGGGCGGCCGACACTGTTGCGTCCACGAGCGATCGGGCGCTCGCCGGATTGGCGCCGGCACCAAGGCAGGCTCTCAGCGCCAGATCTTCTGCTTGCCTCTGGTTGAGTTCGACCTCTTCCATCTCAGATCTCCAGTCCCGCTTTCCTACCCTCATAAAACGCATAGGGTGCCTGCCGCGGTGCGGCGCAATCGCCGATCTGGCGCGCAACGATATCGCGTTCGGCAAGGCCGGGCATCAGCCAGTCGGCCGGAGAATTCGTGGTGGCCGTGACAAGGGCGTCTGCCTCGATGAAGCGGCACTCTCCCGTCGTGTGATCGACGATCGTCGCGCCACTGCCATGCCACTCGGTGATGCTCGCTTCGACGATCCATTCGACGCCGAGTTTCCTCAGCGCCTGCCGCATGGGAACGTCTGCCGCAGTTCTCTGCAGCTCCTTGCCGACGAACGGATCGGGCGTCAGGATCGTCACCTGGTGGCCCTCTTCGGCGAGCTTCCAGGCCGTTCCGCAGCCGCGCCATCCGCCGCCTTCATCCAGGAGCAGCACGCGTTTGCCGGGTCTGGCCTGGCGTGCCATGACCGCTTCGACCGTGAAGACATTGCCCTTCGCCAGGCCCGGCATCCTCTCGACTGTCGGAAGCGCCTTCTGGAAGCCTGTCTCCGGGGAATAGGAGCCAGTGGCGACGATGACGCGGTCAAATTCGGAGGGCTCTACATCCTCGGCCTCGACATAGGAGTTCAGGCGAACCTCTACGCCGAGTTTGTCGAGTTGCCGTTCGTACCACGCGATGAGATCGAGGATCTGTGCCCTTCGCGGCTGCATGCCCGCCAAAAGGAAGTTGCCGCCAATGCGGCTCGATGCTTCGGCGAGAACGACCTTGTGCCCGCGTTCCGCAGCCACCCGGGCCGCCTCCAGGCCGGCGGGTCCGCCGCCGATCACCAGGACGCGCTTCGGATCGCCGGTCTTTACGAAGCGGTCGCCGTTCCATTCGGCTTCGCGCCCGACCGAGGGGTTGATCAGGCAACTGATCCAGTAGTCCCGCGACCGGCGTCCCCAGCACATCTGGTTGCACGAAATGCAGCCGCGGATGTCATCCGGGCGATCGTCACCCGCCTTGGTCGCCAGATGCGGATCGGCGATCTGCCCGCGCACGATCGATACGAGATCGGCGGCTCCTTCGCCGAGCACCGTTTCGGCGTTTTCCGGGGTGCGGATGTGGCTCTCGGCGATCACCACGGCATTCTTGACGACGCCTTTCAGGACCGATGCCAGATCGGCGCCAAGTTTTTCAGGATAGAGAAACGTCGGCATCAGCTTGTAGAAATCCAGGTACCCGCCCGAGCCGCAGGTGACATAGTCGATGAGGCCAAGCTCGTCATGCAGGCGGATGATTTCGGCAAGCTCGTCGCGTTGAAGCGCGACCTTCACGTCCGGTTCGTCGCTGACGGCAAGGCCGACGATGAAGTCGGGGCCGCAGACCTGCCTGATCCGTGTCAGGATTTCGCGCGATATCCGCGTGCGGTTTTCAAGCGATCCGCCCCATTGGTCGTCGCGCCGATTGCACCAGGGGGTCCAGAACTGGTCGACCATGCCGAGATAGGCTGCCCAGACTTCGACGCCGTCGAAGCCGGCGTCCCGACATCGCCGTGCCGCCTCGACGAAACCATCGATCGTCTCCAGGATTTCAGCCTCGGTCATCGGATGCGAGCCGTCGCTGTCGTGATAGCTGGGCCCGCCTGAGGGCGACCAGTGCGGATGAAAGGAGTTGTCGGAATCCCCGTGCGCGCCGACGTGATAGAGCTGCTGGATCGCGACGGCTCCATGCTCCTTGATCGCCTCAACCACCTTCCTGAAATGGGGGATGACGCTATCGTCGGAGTGGCGGAAATTGCCGCGGGTCAAGACGGCCGCGGCATGGACCGGCATGGGCTCGACGACGATCATGGCGGCCCCGCCGATCGCTCGTTCCCGGTAATAGGCGGCATGGCGTTCGGTCGGCAGACCCTCGACCGCCATGTTCGCCGTGTGAGCGCCAAACACGATCCTGTTCCTCAGCGTGTGCGACCGCAACTTGAGAGGGGAGAACAGCCGGGCAAACTTCTTGGACATCGCGCGCAACTCCGGGCGGGGAGGATCGGGATTCGAAGGCGGGCTCTCTCCGCCTTCCATGCAGTCCCGGACGGGCCGCCCGGAGGAGAGATTGTCGGGGCGGCAAGCCGCCCCGACTAAGACGGCGGCAAAGTCAGGCGGCGGTGGCCGCGATTGCGATCGCGTGATCGTTCGTCTCACGCGCATTGACCATCGCGCCCGCCAGCTGGCGGAAGGTGACGGTGCCGACAGGCCCGCCGGATGCGTCGATGACCGTGATGTCGCCTTCGGGGGCAGATGCAAGTGTGCGCACGGCCTCCTCGATCGTGACGCCGGCCGGGATGCTCGGGCCGCCGGTCGCGGCCGCGCCAAGTGGCGCCATAACGGCCTCGACGTTCACAACGCGGCCCCGGTTCACCTCCTTGACGAAATTGGCGACATAGTCGTCGGCAGGCCTCAGCACGATATCCTGGCTGGTGCCCTGCTGGATGACCTCGCCGTCGCGAAGAATGGCGATCTGGTCCCCGAGCCTCAGCGCTTCGTCGAGATCGTGGGTGATGAAGACGATCGTCTTTTTGATCTCCTTCTGAAGGTCCAGAAGCACCGATTGCATGTCTGTCCGGATGAGGGGATCGAGGGCCGAATAGGCTTCATCCATGAGCAGAACAGGCGCGTCGTTGGCGAGCGCCCGGGCAAGGCCGACGCGCTGCTGCATGCCACCCGACAGCTGGTTCGGGTACTTCTTCTCGAAGCCCTTGAGCCCAACGCGCTCCAGCCAGCGCATGGCGGTGTCGATGCTCTGCGCACGTGATACGCCCTGGATTTCAAGGCCGAAGATCGTGTTGTCGAGCACGCTTCGATGCGGAAGCAGGGCAAACTTCTGGAACACCATGGCCGTCTGGTGGCGCCGGAATTCGCGCAGCTCCGCTTCCGGCATCTTCACCACGTCGACGCCGTCGACGAGGACTTCGCCGGCGGTCGGATCGATCAGGCGGTTGATGTGGCGGATGAGCGTCGACTTGCCCGATCCGGAAAGCCCCATGATGACCTGGATGGAGCCGGACGGCATTTCGATGTTGATGTCACTTAGGCCGAGCACATGTCCGTGCCGCTCGTTCAGTTCGGTCTTGGTCAGGCCGTTCCTGACTGCCTCGACATGCGCCCCGGCGTTTGGCCCGAAGATCTTGTAGAGATGGCGGATCGCGATGCCGCCGAAAGCGTGGTCAACCATGGACGACCTCCCGGTGCTTCTGCAGTCTCTCGCCATAGGCCTGGCTGACACGGTCGAACATGATGGCGATGCCGACGATGGCGAGGCCATTGAAGATGCCGAGCGTGAAATACTGGTTGGCGATTGCCTTCAATACCGGCTGTCCAAGGCCCTGAACGCCAATCATCGAGGCAATGACGACCATGGCGAGCGCCATCATGATCGTCTGGTTGATGCCGGCCATAATGGTCGGCAGCGCAAGCGGGAGCTGCACCTTGAAGAGCTTCTGCTTGTTGTCGGCGCCGAAAGCATCGGCGGCTTCCAGAACATCCTTGTCGACCAGGCGAATGCCGAGATTGGTGAGGCGGATCATCGGCGGGATGGCGTAGATGACGACGGCGATCAGTCCGGGAACCTTGCCGATGCCGAGCAGCATGACGACGGGGATCAGGTAGACGAAGCTCGGCATGGTCTGCATCACGTCGAGTACCGGATTGACGACCCGTTGGACCCTGTCGGAACGCGCCATGAGAATGCCGATCGGCAGTCCGATGGCGATCGACAGAACGGTGCAGACGAAGATCATCGAGATCGTCCGCATCGTATCGTCCCACATGCCGAAGTAGCCGATCAACAACAGCGTCACAAGACAGCCGGCGGCGATGCGAATGCTTCTGGTCGCTGCCCAGGCGATGGCGAGGATCAGCAGCGTGATGATCGGCCAGGGCGTCTTGGTCATGAATCGTTCGGCGGCGATCAGAAAATGCTGCAGCGGTGCGAAGAAGCCCTCGATCAGTTCGCCGTAATTACGGGTGAAGCCGCGAAAAGTCTCGTCGATGACCTTCTTCAGGTCCCGAAGCGCGTTGTCGTTCATATGCGGAAATTGATAAAACCAGTCCATTCGGTTCCCCTTCTCGAAAGAGCCGATCCGTTCTTCTTGTTATGTCGGCAGGAACGGTGCGGCCTGCGAGGCAAACCGCACCGGGCTTGTGGCAGTGCTGCTTAGAGCGCGGCCTCGATCTTCGTGGCGGCCTCGGGCGAAACCCACTTTTTCCAGATATCCGGGTTTTCTTCGAGGAAGTGCTTGGCACCTTCTTCGCCGCTCGCCTGGTTGTCGGTCATCCAGGCCATCAGCTTGGCGATCGTCTCGTTGCTCCAGGAGCGCTTGTTGAGGTAGTCCATGACCTCCGGGCCGGCCTTTTCGGAGAAGGGCTTGGCGACCAGCGTCACAATCGTGTCGACCGGCCATGCGCTGGGCTTGGGATCGGTGCATTCGGCAACCGTTACGCAGCGCTTCCACTCCGCTGCGTCATAGGGCACGCCGGCTTCGAGTTGCACCATCTCGTATTTGCCGAGGAGGGCGGTCGGCGCCCAGTAGTAGCCGACCCAGCCTTCCTTGCGTTCGTAGGCCTTGGCGATCGACCCGTCGAGACCCGCAGCGGAGCCGGTATCAACCAGCGTCCAGCCAGCCTTTTCGGCGTCGAAAGCCTTGTAGAGCTGTGCGGTCACGACCGTGCCGCCCCAACCTTGCGGGCCATTGAAGATCGCGCCCTTGCTCGGGTCTTCAGGATCCTTGATGAGATCGGGATGCTTCAGCAGGTCGGGAATCGTCTTGATGTCCGGGTGGGCATCGGCAAAGTACTTCGGGATCCACCAGCCCTGGACGCCGCCGTCGGGAAGCGGAGACCCGACCTTTACGATACGGCCTTCTTCGGTTCCCTTCTTGACCACGTCGGGAAGCAGATCGATCCAGGCCTCGGGCGCGATATCCGGCTCGCCTTTTTCCGCCATGGAGGTGATCGTCGGTACGGTATCGCCGATGGTGATTTCGGCGCTGCAGCCGTAACCTTCATTGAGGATGATCTTGTCGAGATTGGAAATGACCTCGGCACTTTGCCAGTTCATGCTGGCGATGGTGACGCTGCCGCAGTCGGCCGCGTTGGCGAGCGATGATCCGGCGATGGTCCCAAGGAAGAGGCATGTCGATGCAAGCAAGCTTTTCATTATCGTTCCCTCTTTGGCGGCTTCTTCTTTTGGAGCGGGTTGCCGCAAACCTGCCCTCCGGCGCTAGGAGGCTTCTCCCATGCGAACCGATTTCCTGAACGCCGCCGACAACCCGCGCGAAACGGCGGCATCAAAGCCGGCCGCGCGCATTTCCTCGATCGCGGCCGCAGTGGTGCCGCGATAGTCGAGGAAGGTCTGGACAATGTCGGTCGGACAGTCGTCACGCTGTTCCAGCAGGTGGCCGGCGCCCACGACGAGGGCGTTGACGGCGCGCTTGGCGATCTCCGGCTCCAGTCCGTGCGAGATGGCGTCTGCCATCATCGCTGCAGCGAGCAGCGCCGGAAAGGCTGGACCCGATCCGGTGAGGCCGGTCAGATAGTCAATCTCGGCCTCCGAGCGCACCTCATCCTGAGAGCCGCAAGCGTCGAAGATCGCCTTTACGACCGCTCGATCACCGTGCTGCAGCCCAGCGCTGGCGATCCAGGGGGTATAGGATTTGCGAACTTCGGCCGCTGCATTGGGCAGTGTGCGGACCACGCGGTCGGTGCGGTGGTGCTCGCTGAGAGCGTTCAGGCGAATTCCGGCCATGACGGAGATGAGCAGTTTGCCTTTGGCATCGACGTTGAGGTTTTGCCAGTCGGCCGGGCGGACGGAGAGAACGATAACGTCCGAACGGTCGGCGAGTGCCTGGTTGTCTGTTGTCCAGAAGGAGTGATCGAAACGGTCGGGCCGGTCGCTGCGATAGGACAGTGACAGGTCTTGAGGCTCGACGATGCCGGCGTCGAGAATGGCGTCGGCGATTGCTCCGCCCAGCCATCCCGCACCACCAATTACGCCAACCCTCAAAGGCCCGCCCGTTTCCATGCTTCTCTCACTCTGGTTTGTAGCCATGCCGGGCGAAGAAGCGATCGAGCTCCCTCTGCTGTGGTGTTTGTCCGGTGTAAATCGCGATGTATTCCGGAATGCGCTTCATGCGGAGCGCAAGATCCTCCTTGGACTGCATCGAGATGTATCCAATCTGGACCAGGTAGGTCGTTCGTGCGCGAACGTCCGCCGGTCCCGCGTCATATCCGAACCGCATGAACATGCGGCCCAGCGCCTCCATTCTCGCCTGATCGGCCTCATGGACTTCGGCCTGTATCTCGGGCGATTGCAGCGCCCAGCTGCGAACGGCGAACTCGAACTGGGAGTCGAACAGTTCCTTGTTCACCCAGCAGTCGAAAACGTTCAGCATCGCCTCGGCCAAGGACTCCGCATAGGCTTCGGACTGTTTGACCAGATTACCGGTATTCTTCTCCCTCCAGCGCGCGACGAGGGCACTCAGCAGTTCCTCCCGGTCCTTGAAGAACCAATAGAAGCTGGTCCGGGAAAGATTGAGCCGTTTGGCCAACGGCAGGATCTTCACCGAGTCCACGCCCGACTCGAGCAGGGAGTCATAGGCGGCCTCGAGCCATCCCTCCTGAGAACCGCGCCAGCCAGTGTCAGTCATCGCCTGTTCCATGATTGCCTCCTAACAAATCCAAACGGCCGTTTCAAGCAAAATGTACATGTGTGTCGAATATCTGAACCACGGTGTTTTTGATTATTGACACATATGTACATTTCCGCTTACCGTTGCGATAAATTCCCATAAACCGGAGCCCGTCGCATGTCGAACGATCCCCTGCTTCAGCCGTTTCAGTTGAAGCATTTGACCCTGCGCAACCGCATCATTGTTACGTCTCACGAGCCTGCCTATCCCGAAGACGGCATGCCGAAGGACCGCTACCGCGCCTATACGGTTGAGCGGGCAAAGGGCGGCGTGGCGCTGACGATGACCGCTGGCTCGGCGGCGGTCTCCAAGGACAGCCCTCCGGTCTTCAACAACCTGCTCGCCTACAAGGACGAGATCGTGCCGTGGATCCGGCAAATGACCGACGCCGTGCATGAAGAGGGAGCTGCGATCATGATCCAGCTCACGCACCTCGGCAGGCGTACTCGCTGGGACAAGGGTGATTGGCTCCCGGTCGTTGCACCCTCACACCATCGCGAGGCAGCGCACCGTGCCTTTCCCAAGAAGCTCGAAGACTGGGACATCGAGCGCATTATCAAGGACTTTGCGGACGCCGCCGAACGGATGAAGGCGGGCGGTATGGATGGTGTCGAGCTGGAAGCCTACGGGCATCTCATTGACCAGTTCACCTCGCCGCTCACCAACGAGCTCGACGGTCCCTACGGCGGTTCGCTCGATAACCGCTTGCGCTTTTGTTTCGACGTCTTCAAGGCCATGCGCGAAAGGGTCGGCAACGACTTTATCCTCGGCGTTCGCTATACGGCAGATGAATGTCTTCCCGGCGGGACCGGAAAGGCCGAAGGCCTGGAGATCTCCCGTCGTCTCAAGGAAAGCGGCCTCATCGATTACCTGAATGTCATCCGCGGTCATATCGATACGGATCCGGGCCTGACAGATGTCATCCCGATCCAGGGGATGGCGAGCGCGCCGCATCTGGATTTTGCCGGCGATGTGCGCGCGGCAACCAAGTTCCCGACCTTCCATGCCGCGAAGATCCAGGACGTGGCGACGGCTCGTCACGCGATCGCTGCCGGCAAGGTCGACATGATCGGCATGACCCGCGCCCACATGACCGACCCGCATATCGTGCGCAAGATCATGGAAAAGCGCGAGGATGATATCCGCCCTTGCGTCGGCGCCAACTACTGTCTTGATCGCATCTATCAAGGTGGCATGGCCTTCTGCATCCATAACGCCGCGACCGGCCGCGAAGAGACGATGCCGCATCGGATCCCGAAGGCCGCCGTTGGCAAGAAAGTCGTCATCGTGGGGGCGGGGCCGGCCGGCCTTGAAGCCGCCCGCGTGTCTGCGGAGCGGGGCCACGAGGTCGTCGTTTTGGAGGCCGCGAATAATCCGGGCGGTCAAATCCGCCTGACGGCCCAGAGCGAGCGCCGGCGGGAAATGATCAGCATTATCGACTGGCGCATGAGCCAATGCGAAAAGCTCGGCGTCACCTTCCGGTTCAATACCTGGGCCGAGGCTGACACTGTACTCACCGAAAAGCCCGATGTCGTCATCATCGCGACCGGTGGACTGCCGCACACGGAGGTGCTGTCGAAGGGCAACGAACTCGTCGTTTCCTCCTGGGACATCATCTCCGGTGATGTGAAACCTGGAACCAACGTGCTCATCTTCGACGACGCCGGCGACCATGCGGGCCTCCAGGCTGCCGAGTTCCTCGCCAAAGCCGGTGCCAAGGTCGAAATCATGACACCGGACCGCTCGTTTGCGCCCGAGGTCATGGCGATGAACCTCGTTCCCTACATGCGCTCGCTGCAGAAGCTCGACGTGACCCTCACCGTCACGTACCGGCTGGAGTCGGTTGAAAAGAGTGGCAACCAGATCATCGCCCATGTCGGCAGTGACTATGGTGGTGTGGCCAAGCAGCAGACCTTCGACCAGATCGTCGTCAACCACGGCACCATCCCGCTGGACGACCTCTATTTCGAATTGAAGCCTGGCTCAAGGAACCTCGGCGAAGTCTCCTACGAAGAGCTTATTGCCGGCACGCCGCAGTCCGTCGAACGCAACCCGGAGGGCGCCTATCAACTCTTCCGGATCGGTGACGCGGTCGCCGCCCGCAACACACATGCGGCCATCTACGATGCGCTGCGTCTTGCCAAGGACATCTGAGAATGGCGCGGTTGGACGCCTTGCAAGCGTTTCTGGACGCGGCCTTTGTCGCGTTCAACCAGTTTTCACAGGATCTGACGGCGCGCCAATCACTGATGCAGATCTTTGCCCAGCTTGAAGCGCCGCAACCGCAACGTTTGGACATCGGCAAGCGCCTCCCGGTCTGCAGCCAACATCTCGACGGTGTGCTGGCTGCAGAAACCGGCCGATCGTCCCTGGATACGCTAATCAGGCGCTTCTCGGACCTTGAGCCGATGCTCGAATGGAAGTGGCGCTCGGTCTACGACCATACGGCCAGCGAGAATTTCCTGATGGGCCACGCCAATGCGATGATCGTCGGACCGGGCGGCCTGGAGGATCGGAGGGACCTCTGGCTTGGCGCGACGCTGATGGCGCCGAACGCGCGCTATCCCGACCACGACCACGCCCCGGAAGAGACTTACCTCGTCCTGTCGGAAGGCGAGTTTCAGCATGGCGATTCCGAATGGTTTTCACCCGGGATCGGAGGTTCCTTCTACAATCCGCCTGGCGTCAAACACGCCATGCGTTCCGGTGAAAAACCGCTGTTTGCATTCTGGGCATTGTTGCCTGATCGATCGAGACACTGACGAAAGGCGTTCGGCCGATACCGAGCGCGGGAGAAAGGTTCGCCATGAAAATACTTGTGACGGTGAAGCGGGTCGTTGACTACAACGTCAAGATCCGCGTGAAGGCAGACGGTTCGGGCGTCGAGCTTGCGAACGTGAAGATGTCGATGAACCCGTTCGACGAAATCTCGGTCGAAGAAGCGCTGCGGCTGAAGGAAGCCGGCAAGGCGGACGAAGTCGTCGTCGTGTCCGTCGGTCCGGCCAAGGCCGAAGAGACGCTGCGGACGGCGCTCGCCATGGGCGCTGACCGCGCCATCCTGGTCGAGACCGAAGACCAGGTCGAGCCGCTCGCCGTCGCCAAGATCGTCAAGGGCGTC
>NZ_LAZS01000011.1 GCF_002007205.1 Ensifer adhaerens | reverse complement strand
AAAATTTACGAGACTTATCAAAGGGCTCCGAGGAAACTCGGGGCCCTTTTTGCATTGGAACAAGAAGCAAATGCCAAGGCGGTTTTTATTGCCGACATTTCCGGGATGAAAGCCTCGCCAGCGGCGCGACGAGACGCAGCACCCACTGGCGCTCGGCGCCGATGTTCCAGCTGGTGATGGCGCCGTTTCCAGCGACAGCATCGCATCCTCCGAAGACACGACAATCGCAGCCATTTGTTGGGCGGCACGTTCCTCCGCTACATTGCTGCCTGACGTGTTTTTGGCGTCCGACATGGCCTCGGTCCGGGACAGATGACGCTCAGGCAACGTAAACGCACGGTTTCGGTGATGCTTCAGCAGAGCCAGGCCGCAAAATGCCACGCGGTTGGGGAGCCGGCGGGCGGGCTGCACCAAAGCGCGGCCGCCCGTTGGGTGGGCGGCCGGCGCAAAGCTGACTAGTCAGCTAATCGTTCAGCGTCGCGTCATCTTGCGAACCCGCCGGTCTCGTTGCCAGCCAGAAGAGCAGGGTCGCAAGGCTGAGCGCTGCGCCCATCAGGCAGACGCCGTGCCATCCCGCATAGGCGTAAGTGATGGTGGAGAAGGACGACCCGATCGCGCTCCCGAGCGAATAGAAGAACATGTAGGCGGCGGTCAGCCGGTTCTGCGCTTCTGGTCGAACGCGATAGATCAGCGCCTGGTTGGTCACGTGCACGGCCTGGAGCCCGAAGTCGAGCACGAGGACGCCGGCGACGAGCCACAGAAGCGAATGGTCCAGCAGCGAGATCGGCAACCATGCGGCGAGCATAAGCGCCAGAGATATCCCCGTCGTTCTCTGGCCAAATCCGAGATCGGCCCAGTGTCCGGCTCGTGACGCCGCCAGCGCCCCGGCGACGCCGGCCAGCCCAAAGAGGCCGACCTGCGTATGCGACAGGGAAAAGGGTGGCACGCTCAGCGGCAGGACGAGCGGGGTGAGCAGCGTCGTCACGTTGGCGAAGATCAGCATGGCGATGACGCCGCGGGTACGCAGAACTGGCTCTTGCCTGATCAGCAAGAAGGTGGAGGAGACGAGGCGGAAATAGGTGAGCTTGCTTGCCTTTCGCTGTTGATCCGGCAGCAGCTTGTAAAGCAACAGCGCGATCAGGAGCGTAAGCGCAGCCGACACCAGATAGACCGAGCGCCAGCCGGCCAAGTCCGTCAGAAGCCCGGCAACGGCGCGGGCGGAGAGAATGCCTATGACGATGCCGCTGGTGACAAACCCCACGACGCGGCCCCGTTCCGCCGGGCGAGCCAGGCTGGCCGCATAGGCGACCAGCGCCTGTGTGAGGACTGCCAGCATGCCGACCGCCGCGATTGAAGCCATCAGCATTTCCGCGTTGGCTGAAAGGGCGACGAAGCCAAGGGCCGCAACTGACAACAGCGACTGGACGATGATGATCCTGCGGCGATCGAAAAGGTCGCCGAGAGGAACAAGCAGGATCAGGCCGAGCGCGTAGCCAAACTGGGTCGCGCCGACGATCAGGCCGGCGCGTGTTTCCGATAGGTCGAGATCGGCGGCCATGACGTCGAGCAGGGGATGGGCGAAGTAGGCGTTGGCGACTGCAAGGCCAGCCGCGAAGGCAAAGAGCGTCATCATCGGGCGCGTCAGCGGCGAGGCCGGGTGGGCGCCGTCGACCGGGCACGCGGCATCGTTTGCAGCGCCTGCCGGCGCCGCAGCAATTCTACCATCCATTGGACTTGCTCCTTAGTTTGGTTTAATAATGAAACCAAATAACGGATACCATTTTGGTTTCATAATGCAACTAAAATTCCGTGAGGCGCGTGAGGAGAATAGGCATGGTGGCCCGCAGACGACTGAAGGGAGATTATTGCCCCAGTGCGCGATCACTGGATGCCATCGGGGACTGGTGGTCGCTGCTGATCGTGCGCGACGCGTTCGATGACATCCGCCGCTTCAGCGATTTCCAGAAGAGCCTTGGCATTGCCAAGAACATTCTGACGGATCGCCTTAGAGCGCTCGTCGAGCGCGGCATTTTCGAAACGGTTCCGGTCGGGGAGGCAAAGGCGCGGGTCGAGTACCAGTTGACGCCGATGGGGCGAGACCTGTTTCCGGTGATGGTCGCCTTGCGACAGTTCGGCGAAAGACATTTGTTCCAGCCCGGCGAGGAGCATTCATTGCTGGTTGAGAAGGAAACGGGCCTGCCGGTGAAGCTCGATATCCGCACGCAGGATGGCAGGCCGATCGATGCTGCAGGGACGGTGCTGGTCAAAGTTCCCGAGGAGTGACTTGCCTTCCGCCTGACCTGCACGGCGCAAGGCCGGAACCGCTCTAACTTTAGACGAATATTCAGTTTTCTCTGGTACTCTGCGTCGAGTCTTTCCGCAGCTCGGGAAATTGGCGATGGGCGTTGTGACGCTAGACCAGGTAGAAGGCCAGATCGCGCGCGGCTTTCGCTATCTGCGTTTTTCGCCGGACATCGAAGAACTCTTCTGCAGGGATTATGCGGCGGAGCGTGTGCGACTTGCCGCCATCTGGGGCGTGATCGGCATCTTCATTACGACCTCGTCTATTTCGGCGATCACACCATGTTGCCGGATGTCTTCACCGCGCTGTTCACCGTTCGCTTCCTGGTGTTCACGCCCTTCGTCATCGCCTGTATCCTGGCGGTCCGCCGTTGGCCGTACGCCCGCCTCTATGACGTTCTGGCGGTGGCGATCGCGGTGCTCGGCGTAACCCTGCCGATGGCGGTGGCCACGCAAAGCACCAGTCCCTACCTCTTCGTCTACCAGAACGGCAATTCCGCTGCCTTCCTGTTCTTCGTCATCGCGCTCAGGCCCCGGTTCCTTGCCGTCCTTGCGGGGCTTGCGCTGATGTGCGCGTCGCATTTCACCACGACGCATCTGAGCGTTGCCTTCGACGACCTATTCCGGCATCATCACTTTCTATCTGACGCTGTCGATTTTCCTGGCGGTCAGCGCCTATTTTCTGGAGCAGAAGGACCGGCAGAATTTTCTCAATCAGCTGAGGGGCAGCCTCCTTTGCCAGCAGCTCGAATGCAACGCCGAGCGGGATGAGTTGACGGGTCTATTGAACCGCCGCTCGCTGGTGCGGATCGGCGGCATGCTGTGGAACGGTGCGCCCGGGCCGTCCGCGATTTCGGCGATCCTGCTCGATATCGATCACTTCAAGCGGTTCAACGACGTTCACGGCCATATTGAAGGCGATGCCTGTATCCGCGCTGTCTCGCAGTGCATCCGTGCCACGGTCGACGATGCCGCCTTCGTCTTCCGTTTCGGCGGGGAGGAGATCCTGGTGCACCGAACGGGAGAAAGTTCGAGTCGATGTGGATGGACGTCCTAAAACACACGAGCCTACGCTAGGATTATTTGCGGCTCAGGCACTGCGCCCGGCTTCGCCGATAAGGCCGGAGCGCGATGCATCCTGAAATCTCGCTACACTTCAACCGCGCTGAATTGTGTTTGGAGATTTCCATCTAACTCCCACGCCGAAATACTTGTCGGTGACCGGATCACCCCATCCCATGAAATCGACACCAGCGCGCTCGTAGAAGCTCAGAAGCGTTTGGTGCGACTCCTCCCAGTCCTTGCCGGATTCCAGGCTTTTTACGGTGGCCCGGCTGAGACCGGCTAGCGCCGCGATCTCATCCTGCCGCTTGTTCAACAAAGCTCTAGCAGCCCGGAAAGAAACCCGTGCGTCTTCGGCGTGAAAGCTGGCTTTCACTGCGTTGCTGATTTCGGGGGAGCTGGGAGGTATCCACCTAGCTCCAGCACGGGTGATCTCATTTCCGATGGATGCCTCGCCAAGCAGCTCGATTCCCTCAGAAACGTAAAAATCAACCAATTCGAGGTTCGTATTGATGCGCGCGTCCGACGTTTCGACAATTGTCAGGTATCGATGTGGCACGGCAGCGCGCTCCGCAGCTTCGCGCTGCGAGAGGTTCATCAGCGCGCGAGCGACCCGCAGAGCATCTACGGTGATTCGGTTTCTCGAACTTTGTTTGGTATGTCCCCATCCGCCCTTGCCGAGTGCCTCCGGCGTCTCTCCGATGATTTGCAGAACATTGATCTATGTGCCGATGCACAATCGCCATCGGTTGCCATCAACACGTGGGCGTTGGCCCAACGCACGGTCCCGTGTTTGATCGGACGGCCCATCGGACATCCCAGCGTCGTCGACGGCAGAGCTGCCAGCTCCAGCGAATTCTTTTATTTGGACCCTGATCGCGGCATCGCGCGAACTATGTCGCGTTGGTATCGGTTGGGCACGCGGGTCGACCCCGAATACTGGAGAGATCGCATTTCCAGCAATCTGTGGCGGTTGTGCTTTACTCCGCTCAGCACGGATCACTCTGAGCCTTTTGGAACCTTGAAATTCTAGGAGCGAGCAATGCCTTCAACACGTTCGGCCAAACGTACACGCGTGCCTTGGAAGCTGGAGACGCATGTCCGCAACTCAATCGTCACGTTGCCTGTTTTCATGGCGTCCTGCTCGGTCGCGGCGTCACTCCGGGCCAGGAACAGACCGCATTCGAACTTCATCGTGACCCTTCGAGCCAGAGACGATTTCTATCACCCGGTCTATGCCGAAGCGGCCGAGGCCTTTGCTGCCGGCATCTGGAAGCCCCGGGAGTTTACCTCCTATGCCTATGAGTGGAAGGACCGGTCATTTCGCGATGAGATGGAAGCTCATAAAAACAAAAGAGCGATCTTCATCGCCCCGCCGGACTACAATCTCGACGACGACAAGGGGCTGTTTTCCGACGCAGTCCTGGACTTGGAGCCGCGGACGAGGCGGCATGCAGAGACCGCGCTTCGACGTGCCGGTCTGCCGCTATCAGACCGGGACGTCGACCTACTTTTGTCGGAGCCCTGGCCGCGATTGGTCAAGGCTTTTCAGGATCGCCGTCATCCCATGCTTGCCCTGGAGAGATTGCGAACTCATTCGCGCGTGCCGGCGAAACCCGCGCGCGAGGTCGCAAAACCGTTGGGACCGACACTTGCCGACATGCACGGATACGGACCTG
The DNA here is from genome assembly GCF_002007205.1 of Ensifer adhaerens. Taxonomy (GTDB): domain Bacteria; phylum Pseudomonadota; class Alphaproteobacteria; order Rhizobiales; family Rhizobiaceae; genus Ensifer; species Ensifer adhaerens_D. Next base: position 284,971 of record NZ_LAZS01000011.1, on the reverse strand, counting down.
CGCTGGAATGGGGAACCAATCTTGCGAAAGACCTCGCCGACTACAAGGCAGGTGTTCTCCCATGGAGCGATGTCGACAATGGGGTCTTGCTTTCCGGACCTCCAGGTGTTGGAAAGACGATGTTTGTAAGCGCGCTCGCCAATTCCTGCCAGGTGCCGATCATTTACGGTTCGGTTTCTGAATGGCAGGAAGCAGGCGCGCTCGACAGTCACTTGAAAGCTATGCGGGCTTCCTTTGCCGAGGCGAAGGAGAAAGCGCCGTCAATATTGTTCGTCGACGAGGTCGATACGTTCGGCGATCGGACAGAGACAGATCGAAACCGCGGCTATTTGCGAGCCGCGATGGCGGGGTTCCTGCAGCTTCTGGACGGTTTCGAACGTCGCGAGGGCGTCGTAGTGATTGGAGCCTGCAATTATCCCGACCAACTCGATCTCGCGATCCGGCGGCCAGGCCGACTGGATCGGCAACTCGAAATTGCGTTTCCTGATACGAAGTCACGGCTATCGATCCTGGCATTCCACAGCGGCCTCGATCTGGATCAGTCCCAGGCCGAGAAGTTCGGCATGGCGACCGATGGCCTGTCGGGTGCCGACGTCGAGCAACTCGTCCGGGATGCCAAGCGGCTGGCGCGGCGGCGTCGGGAAGTCCTTTCGGGGGACCACATCGTAGAGCAATTGCCGACGGCAACGGAGCTGCCGGAAGAGTTTCTACGCTCGCTTGCCGTTCACGAGGCAGGTCACGCTGTCGTGGCATTCGACATCGGCTACGGGCGCGTGAGCGAGGTCAGGATTTCGCGCTACAGGATCGACGGGAAACGCAGTGGACTGGGCTACGTCCATACGATCAAACCGGCGCTCGGCCAATGACAAGTACCGACTGACAAATCAATAGGGCTTCTAATTGATCGAATTGCAAACTCCACGAATCCGCAGTTGGGTCGAAGCCTATGAGGCACGCCTTGTTGATCTCCAGAGGGAGAAGGCCGCGCTTGTTGAGAAGATCGAAAACTCCGAGAAGACGATGCCGGATTTCGACAAAACCTTACGAACCGCCATAGCGTTTCTCGCAAGCCCTTGGAAACTATGGGAAACAGGGAAGCTCGAAGATCAACGAGCCGTGCGAAAGCTGGTTTTCTCCGAGCATCTTCAATATGCCCCGGAACTAGGCTTTCGAACCGCCGAAACCACGTTGCCGTTCAAGGTGTTAGCAGACATAGCGGCGCAGAATGTTCAAGTGGTGCGGGCGGCCGGACGTGAACCGCTGCAGGCTTTGGCGATGGCCGAGCGGATACGGACTGCCATCGAGGGGCTGCGGATCACGCATCGGGGTCTTGCTGACGGTTGCGTGACCGCCAGCCTCGGGGCCGCGTCGGCGGTCGCCGCCGAGACCCGCTCGAGCGGCTGCTGCAGAAGGCGGACGACGCGCTTTATGAAGCCAAGCGCATGGGCAGAAACGCCGTTGTGCTGGCCAAGGACTTGGGACCTGACGTGCAGGTCGCCTAGCCGGGAGCGGAGCCAAGCCGGGTAGAACGCCGCCCTCCGGCCGCCAAAATCGGTCGTGGACCTTCCGCTCGTCTTCCCTCAACTCGGAACGGCGATGACGCGCTCGGCCGAGGGGTGGGGGAAGACATCCATCTGCACCCCGTAGATGCGTTCGAGCGTCGTCTTTTCCATGATCCTCTCCGGCCGGCCGCTGGCGATGAGACGGCCGGAATGGAGCGCAACGATCTGGTCGCAGAAACGGCTGGCCATGTTGATGTCATGCAGCACGAGAATGACGGTCAATTCGCTGGCACGTGACAGGGTTCGAACGAGCGAAAGCACCTCGATCTGGTGCGCAACGTCGAGCGCGGCCGTGGGCTCGTCGAGAAGCAGGCATGCCGCATTCTGCGCCAGCAGCATGGCGAGCCAGGCGCGCTGGCGTTCGCCGCCGGAAAGCGTGTCCACCAGCCGATCGGCAAGCGGCAGCATATGTGTACGATCCAAAGCGCGCTCAACGCTCTCCCGGTCGTCGCGCCCGAACCGGCCGAGCGCGCCATGCCAGGGGTAGCGCCCCATGGCCGCCAGTTCCCGGACGGTCATGGCCGGAGCCGAGGGGATTTGCTGCGGCAGATAGGCGAGCCGTCGGGCAAAGTCACGGCTGGCCCAGGCCTCGAGAGGCTTGCCGTCGAAAGCAATCGTGCCGGATGACGGCGCCTGCTGCCGGGCCGGCATCTTCAGGAGGGTCGACTTGCCTGAGCCGTTGTGGCTGACGAGCGCCAGCATCTCGCCCCTGGCGATCTCCAGGGTCGTCGGTTGCACGAGCACGCGGCCGCCGACGGAAAAACTGGCGTCACGCAGCGCAAAGAGAGGTCTGGCGTCTGTCATCGGGGTTCCTGCAATGTCTGCCGACGGGTCGTGATCGGGCCGCGTTTCGATTTGATCGGGTAAGCTGTTCGCAGCCGGCTTCATTGCGTGCGACCCCGCCAGATGAGCCAGAGGAAGATCGGCCCGCCGAAGAGCGCGAAGATCAGACCCGGCGCCATCGGCCACGGCCAGGCAAGGTTGCGTCCGATCCAGTCCGCGCCAACCAGGAAGGCAGCGCCGGTGAGGGCGCAGGCGAGCACCAGATCGCGTTCGCGCCGAAACCCGGCCTGGGCGCCGAGGTGGGGGGACCATGAGGCCGACAAAGCTGACCGGGCCGACGATCATCGTTGCGGCGGCAGCAGCAATGGCGGCAACGAAGAACAAGGTGGCTCGAGCTGCACGACCCGGTATCCCGATCGCCGTGACGGTCGTATCGCCAAGCGGCAGTGCGGCGAGCCAACGGCCAAGAATGAGCGCCGCCGCAGTCGCGGCGAGATCAAAGCCAGCTTGTCGTCACGGCTTTTCATCGGATTGAAGTCGCCCCCGCCATCCCCGCACCGTTGGCCGGCGCGGGGAATGGGATAGCGGGCCGCAGAGCCAAGTGCAATAGTGGAGTTTAAATCTCATGTTATTGACTTGCCGCTAGTCAGGGATTGCGGCGCGCGGCTATCTGACGTAAATGTTGCCCGTCGCGAAAAGCGACCGCTTCCCTTGATCCGCTCAGTGGCGGAGTAAACAGGTGGACGAATTGGCGTCCAGGCGGTCGAGTACATGCCATCCCCGCCTATTTCGGCGCGGATCGGCCAGCGTCTCCCAGAAACCAGATATCTGACATTTCGTCAGCCCCCTGCTCGCGAGCCATTGGCGCCTGGCGGTGCCGCACGCTCGCGTCTACCGGAGCGTGCCATGACCACACCCTTTACCATGAACAGACCACTTATCGTCATTTTTGCTGCCATTATCCTCGATGCCGTCGGCATCGGGCTGATCTTTCCCATTCTGCCGTCGCTGCTAAAGGAGGTCACGCAGACGGAAGATATCGCGCCGCTCATCGGCACGATGACTGCCCTTTATGCCGTAATGCAGTTCCTGTTTGCACCGGTGCTCGGTGCGCTCAGCGACCGCCTCGGCCGACGGCCCGTCCTGCTGCTCTCTCTCGGCGGAGCCGCCGCCAACTACCTGTTTCTGGTCTTTGCCTCCAATCTCTGGATGCTTCTTGTGGGGCGCGCAATCGCCGGCCTGACGAGCGCCAATCTGGCTGTCGCGACCGCCTATATCACCGATATCTCGCCCGAGCATAAGCGTGCCCGCCGCTTCGGCCTGTTCAACGCCATGTTCGGCATCGGCTTCATCGTCGGCCCGGTCCTCGGGGGCATCCTCGGCGACCATGGCTTGCGGTTGCCCTTCATTGCCGCTGCGGTCCTGAACGCCTGCAATCTGTTGCTGGCGCTCTTCGTCCTGCCGGAATCACGCGTTCCCGGCCGGGAGAAGATCGACCTGGCGGCGCTCAATCCGCTTCGCCCGCTCAGTTGGGCTTTCTCCTCCAAGGGCTTGATGCCGATCGTCGTTCTGTTCATCACCTTCAGCGCAACCGGCGAGGCCTACAGCACCTGCTGGGCGCTGTGGGGTGGCGACGCCTTTCACTGGAACGGGTTCTGGATCGGTCTTTCTCTCGGCGCCTTTGGCGTTTGTCAGGCCCTCGCCCAGGCTTTCCTTCCGGGCCCGGCGGTGAAATGGCTCGGCGAACGCACGACGATCCTCATCGGCGTCGCCGGCGCGTGCATCGGATTGGTCGTCATGGCATTCGCCACCGAGGGCTGGATGATCTTCGCCATCATGCCGGTTTTCGTTCTTGGCGGCATCGGCGTGCCGGCCTTGCAGTCGCTCGCGACCCGGCAGGTCGATGAGACCCGGCAAGGCCAGTTTCAGGGCGTGCTGGCCTCGGCCGTGAGCCTGGCATCGATCGTCAGCCCGCTCGCATTCTCGAGCTTTTACTTCGTCGTCAGGCAGGAATGGCCAGGGGCTATCTGGCTGTCGGTCGTCGCCGTCTATCTGGTGGCCGTGCCGCTCGTTCTCGGCCTGCGATTTGAGCGATCTGTCGCGGACTAGGGCATGTCGCGCAAAAGTGCGCAGCGGTTTTGCGACAACGACATGCACCAAACCGATAACTTAAAGCGCACGGAGCGAATCCGAAGGAGCGCGACGCGCTTTAGGGCAGCATCAGGCCGCTGGTCGCGCGCTACCGGCGGCCGCCTGCAGCCAACCCGAAAGGTCCTGCTTCAAAAGCGCGCCTAGCCTTTCGGTTTCCGGCGCGTAGAACTCGACCAGCCGGTTGCGCAGGTCCGTCGGCAGCGGCACATAGTCGAGTTCGCGGGCGACCATCGAGCGCAGGCCCTTCACGATGGCATTGCCACGGAAGGGGGCTGCGATCGGCTTTAACGGCTGAAGAAGTCGGCGAAGCTTCGGCGGCACGACGGGCACGGTCTTGTCCTTGACCTTGTTGAACACCGGATGCAGCGGCGAGGGCAGTTGCAGGAAGTCTCTGACCGCATCGAGATGGGCCTGCGGGCTCTGGCGCATGTGCTCATAGAGCAGAACCTGCAGGTTCTCGGCCGGATACAGGTCGAGATAGGCTTCCAGCTGGCGGCAGTAGAGCCCGCCGACCAGGAAACGGCCACCTTTCGCCTGGCGCGGATCGAGATAGCTGGTGATGTCGGTGCCGACTTCTCCACGGCGATAGAGCATGCAGTAGTCGGAATAGGCGCGGTCGACCGGATTTCGAAGCTGCGCGATCAGCCGCGCGTGCGGCAGCGCTTTCTTGATGCGGGCAGCCGCTTCCGGTGCGTCGAGGTAGGAATTGGATTTCTCGCCGACGATGGCCTGTTCGGACTTCGGTGCGAACTGCTCCAGATACCAGCCGTCGCCCTTTTCGAAGTTGCGGCTGAAGAAGTGAAGTTCGGGATCCGGCATATAGACGGAAGGGTTCTGCTGCAGCGATTGCTGCAGCCATGTGGTCGCGCTCTTGGCGGCGCCGATGATCAGGAAATCGATATCCGAGAGCTGCATGTCGTTCTCTTTCTTTCCGCTGTCGGGGAGCGCATCCGTCAGTGCGCGGGATGAACCGAAATGTCGGCCGGTGGCTTTCCGAGAATTCGCTGATAAATGCTGACGATGCCGTCGACATGGGGTTTGATGCCATAGGCGGCGAGCGTCGAGACGCGTGCCTGTTCGCTGATGCGCTGCCATTCGCCGCGATCCTTAAGCAGGCGCTCCATCGGGGCGACGAAAGCCTGCGGGTTTTCCGGCTCGACGAGAAACCCGGTAACGTTGTTTTCGATCGCCTCCGGGTTCCCGCCGTGATTGGTCGCGATGACCGGGGTGCCGTACATCATGGCCTCGATGAGGGTTCTTCCGAACGGCTCGCTCATGGCCGGCACGAGCAGGATGTCAACTCCGCACATAAAGGGCGCGACGGGATGGCGGAATCCCATGAGGTGGATCTTGTCGGCAATCCCGAGCGCGCGTGCGCGCTCTGCGGTCTCGATGTCGAGCCGTGGTCCCGCCTGCTCCGGCGTGCCGAAAAGCAGGCCGGCAATCGGGAAGTCCGGATTGCTGCGGTGGAACGCGTGAACCGCCTCGACGAAGCGAAGGGGGCGCTTGCGTTCGTTGAGAAGCCCGAAGTAGCCGACGAACCGCGTGTCTTCCGGCAAACCGAGTTCGTGGACCAGCGCCAGCCTGCATTGCTCCCGATCGGGGATCTGGTCCGGATGCCTGAACGGGCTGTGCAGCACCGAGATACGGCCTTCAAGCGGCAGCAACGGCTTTGCCGGCTGGGCAAACCGGGAGACGGTGACCACGTGCTTGGCGAGAAGGGGCGCAAGCATGTTGACGGCCCGGGCACGGGGGTCGCCGCGGTGGTGCCACAGGAGCTTTGCGCCGGCCAGGTAGGTTGGAAGCGCCCAGGTCGTGTGGATCGCGCCATCGTTGGTGTGCACGATGTCGATGTGGTGCCGTCTCAGGAGCTTGATGATCTTCACCATCGAGATCGGATACCGTAGCGCCGAGAAGGATCGCTTTGCGAGGGGGCGATCCCGTTGCGGTGAAAGGACGTCAATGTCCTCGATCGTGACGTACTCGATCTTGTTCTCGTCCAAATATCTGGAGAGCGCCTTGCGCGGATGATGCACGAAGACGATGGGGTTTATCCGGCTCCGGTCGAACGACGATATGAGGTTGAGCGCCGATATGTGGCTCCCCCCGATGTCATCTCCCGAAAATGGAAATCCGACGGTAATTGCTTTTTGAGACACGAAACGAGGTCCCGAAAGTAAACTAAATATGGAAAAACTATAGCATCGTCTCAATGCTACTTCGAGAGCCCAAAAGCGAGAGTTGTATACCTATTTTGGGTGATATAAATAAATCGAATTGACGAACTATAACAAAAGTGGAAAGCTTCGCTCCGAATTGCGCGAAAAATATTCTTTTGATTGATGAATAGGGCGGATTGAAATGCCCTGCACGAGCGTTTTCAAGCTTCTGGAGCGGGGCCTCGCCAAAAGGCTTTGGGAGTAAATTATGCCAATTGAGACTTCCATGCTGCGCACATGGCCATGTGCGCCGCGGCCGGGCGGCCGTTCTGGTCTTCGGCTTGTCCAGCAAGACGCATGGCGCGCGAGGACTTTCCTGTATGGCGCGCGAACGCTCGCCCTGCTTTCCGCTTTCTGGGGCATCGCGGCTTCTGCTGGCGAGCCGCAGATGGTTGCCTTTCCGGGTGCCGAAGGGCACGGCAAGATGGCACAGGGCGGCCGCGGCGGCCGTATCATCCAGGTGACGAGCCTCGACGACGCCGGCCCCGGCACGCTGCGCGAATGCATAAATGCGACCGGGCCGCGAAACTGCGTGTTCCGTGTTTCCGGGGTCATCCGGCTCAAGTCCTCACTCACGATCGGCGAAGACAATCACTCGGTCTCGATCCTCGGGCAGACAGCGCCGGGCGGCGGCATTTTGCTGACAATCGACCAGACGAACGAAGAATTGCGGCACACGCCTCTCGTTGCCAAGCAGACGCACGACGTGATCGTCCGGCATCTGCGCATTCGGCCGCGTTTGCCGAACTCCGTCGAGAACGTGCATGCGGCGGTGATAGAAAACAGCCAGCGCGTCTATTTCGATCATACGTCCATGTCCTGGGCGACCGACGAGAATGTCAGCACCTATGCGAATACGACGGACATCACCATCGCGAACTCGATCTTTGCCGAGGGGCTGAACAAGCACAGCAAATGCACCTTGCTCGGTGCCGATCCCAGAGTTCCGCAGAACATCACCTTCTGGCGAAATGCCTGTATTTCCAACAATGACAGGAACCCGGACAACAACCACTACGGAAAATCCTGCATCGAGATCATAAACAACGTGTTCTTCAATGCGCGTTCCGAATGGGGCGAGGTGTTCTCGCAGTATCCGGGCGGGACGCCGATTTCCTATGTCGGCAACTACTTCAAGGCCGGGCCGAGCACGGTCGAGAAAACCTACGCCATCAAGTGGCAGAATGTCGAAAGCGCCGGCAAGCCGCAGATCTACGAGAGCGGCAACGAGGTGTGGGCGCCGCCGTCCAAGTCGCTTCAGATGCTGTCGCCGGGAACAGACCAGTTCGTCGTGTCCCGCCCGCCTTGCCCGTTGGCGGTCGACACGCTTCTGGCGGCCGGAGAAGCCTACGATCACGTTCGCAGCCAGTCCGGCGCGTTTCCCCGCGACGAGCTCGACAACCGCTGGATCAGCGACATGGGGGCACAAGGTAAGGGCGGAACCGGGCGAATGGTGGTCGCACCGGGTGAGATCCCGGCGATCGAAGAGGCGCGTGCCTATGTCGACGAGGACGGCGATGGCATGGCCGACAGCGTGGAGGAAAAGTTCGGCGGCGTCGTCGGTGTGAATGATGCCTGGGAGCCCGCCTCGGCGGGCGGAGGCACGCGTTTCGATCAGTTCATGGAATGGTTGTCGCAGGAGCGGGTTGCCGGTCGCTATCCGAACTAGAGGCGGCCGCTGGCTCCGTTTCTGCGATGATCTGCAATTGTCGGAAGTGCGCGATAATGTCTGCCGCAACCATGGAGGTCAAACCGTTCCGTGGTTCGGCGGCAAGCAACTATTGCTCTTCCGGATGTGGTATAATATAGTTTTCTAAATTTGAATGTTATTTCTACGTCAGTATTTTGTCCGGCAGTGTTGCCTACCGCTGCGAGGAGTCTGTGCGTGTATGCCTTTAGTTCTTTGAGACCAGGTATTTCTATCCCAGGTATTTCTATCAAATATATATGTTAGGGCTCTCATGCTGACCATCGATCGCAAAGTAGAAGCGCCTCCTGGGCGGGGCCAAATGCCTGCGGTTCAGTATCGGGAGGCGCGCGTTGCGCCGCGCGGATATGGCATCCGCGACCTGCTCGAGCTTTTCCGACGGTATAAGGTGACCTTCCTCTCGCTGCTGGGATTGGCGTTGCTTGCGACACTGCTCACGGCAGCGTTGCTGCCGCGCTCCTACACGGCGGTGTCCGCCATCGTCTTCGACCGCAATGACGTTCGCCCCTACGAGGCGCAGGTCGAGTTGCGCAAGCTCGAGCGCGACCGCTCGGTCATGGAAACGGAGCTGGACATGATCCGCTCGCGCGTCTTCGTCGGCGTCGTCGTCGATGCGCTCAATCTCGTCAACGATCCCGATTTCAACACCTATCTGCCCAAGACCCGCAGCGAGCACGAGACGTTCCTGCAGTCGTTCCTCGCCGATATCTACGAATTCGTTTTCGGCGCGCCGGACCAGGGCGTCCAGAAGGAACGGCTCATCTCGGAAAACGTGCAGCGCAACCGGGCCATGTCGACATTGCTGAACTCCTATGTCGTTACCCGTACCGGGGAAAGCCTGGCACTGACGATCCGCGTGGTGCAGCCTAACCCCTTGAAGGCGGCCACGATCGCCGACGCTATCGCGGAGCAATATCTTTCCTGGACTGCGCAGAAGACCGAAGAGGCGACGAGCAATACCGTTGCCTATCTGCGCGGCGAGATGGCCAACAGTGCCACCAGGATCGCCGGCATGGAGCGGGATATCGCCGCCTTTGCCCGCGACAGCGACCTGACCTTCGATCCGCAAGACGATGTTCTGAGAGCCCGCATGCTGCAGCTCAACGAGCAATATGTGGCCTTGCGCGTCGAGGAGGCGGGCGCGGTTGCGAAATACAACGAAGCCAAGCAGCTGGTGTCGGCCGATGGCAAGGAGCTTGCCGGCGGCTCCCTGACCTCGACGCAGCTTGACCAGTTGCGGGGTGAAGAGGCGCGGCTCGAGCGCACGCGAGCGCAGCTCGGCGCCAAGTTCGGCAAGAACCATCCGCTGGTCCTCGATGCCACGAACGAACTGGAGTCCGTGCGCAGCATGATCGGAACCGAGGCGCAACGCCTCGTCGGGGAACTGGCCAACAACGCCAAGGTCGCAACGGTGCGCGCCGAAAAATTCCAGGCCGAACTGAGCGCGCTGCAGAACAAGGTCCAGGGGCGGAACCTCGCCGAGATCCGCCGGCGCGAACTTGCCCGCGACCTCCAGTCGGAACAGGCGGTTTACGATCAGATCGTGCAGCGGCTCGGCGCGCTCAATCCCGAAAGGGGCGAGTACAAGCCGACGGCACGAATTGCCTCCTATGCGGAAGTGCCGACGAAGCCGACATTCCCGAACAACACGCTGGTAATCGTTGCCGGCAGCATCGGGGCCGTCCTGCTCGCGGTCGTCGGGGTCATCATCTCCGACGCGCTCGAAAGCAGGCTGTACCTGCCGCGCGATGCCGAACACCTGCTCAATCGCCCGAACCTCGCCAGTGTTCCCGACATGCGCAAGCGCCTGCGGAGCTCGTCGGCCTTCTACCACTACATGATGAACAATCCGGAGTCGGCGGCCGCCACCGCCATGCGCACGCTGTGCATGGCCTGGCTCACGATCGACCACGAGGCGGGCGGCAAGGTGGTGATGTTGTGCTCGCCGGCGCTAGGCGACGGCAAGACCACGGTCGCGCTCGGCATGGCCACGATGGCGAAGATCGACGGGCTGCGCCCCATCGTCATCGATCTCGACATGTCGGCGCAAAGCGCGCCGAACATTGCCGGTGCCAACACCAAGGAGACCGCGATCACGGCGCCGCTCGAAGGCAAGGTGGATATCAAGAGCCGGATCGCGGCGTCCCCTGCCTATCCCTATCTCGAATTCATCTCGGTGCGGCCGGGCCTGATGAACCTCGATGTCCTTTGCGCCGAACTGCGCGACAGCTACGATCTCATCATCGTTGACGCGCCGGCGGTCGAAGAGAACGAGGGTGTGATCTGGCTGGCGTCGCACGTGGATTCCGTCATTCTGGTCTGCCGCTCGGGCGGCACGACGGATCGCCAGCTCGCCAATGTTCAGCAACGGCTGTCGCTGAACCATGCGGTTATTCTCGGCAGCGTCATGAATTACTGTGACCGGTCGGAGTAGGCACCGCCGTCCCGACGAGCGGCAGCCGGAAGAGGCGCTCGCATCAGGCGGGCGCCTGTAACTGGAGCATGTCGCGCAAAAGTGCGCAGCGGTTTTGCGACGACGACATGCGACAAATCAATCACTTAAAGCGCACGGAGCGAATCTGAAAGGTCGCGACGCGCTTTTGGGTCCGCTAGCTGCCCTTCGTCAAATCCCAAGATCGTTGATGTCAACAGCTTCTTCAGACGCAGGCCGCTCGAAGCGCGATCGGCCGCCGCGCTGGAACAGCCTCCCGTGTCTGTGGTCGGCTCTATCGTTTGCGCGGGTACGATCGCCGCAGCCGCTTTGGTATAACGTGCAATCCCGAAGCCGGCGCGAAATCACCGAAAGCGGGCCATACGCCAGCAGCCGACGTCGATCGGGCCGAAGCCGCGGCGGAGAGCGAGGGGCGGTTGCCGGGTTCAGCGTTTGCTGTCCAGTTTGCGGTGATAGGCGAACGCCATCTGCACGAACCAGACGCCGGACATCACGATATGAGCAACGTTCGCACCCACCGCGCCGACACGCGGGATGAGAACGATTGCCGTGAAGAAGAAGAGAAGGCCGCCGAGGAGCGCGCTCTGCAGCAGGATCTTTTCGTGCCCCATGGCGAGCAATGCCGAATAAAGGGTCCTGCCGCAGAGAAAGAGGATGACGGCGACGAATTGGACCATGACGAGCGGCGCTGCCGCTTCGAAGCCCTGGCCTGCCGTTACGCGCAGCACCCATTCGATCGTCAGATGCGCGCCAATGAGGGCGCAGATGCCGAAGCCGAACAGCAGCCATCCGGTCTGGCTGACGGTCTTTCTGAATTCGGCGATCCCCTCGGTCGCCCATACGCGCGAAAGATCCGGGTAGAGCACCGCCTGGACCTGCTCGCCGGCCTGCTGTGCGATCTTGGCCACCCGCTTGGCGATATGGTAGAGGCCGGCCGACCCCGGGTCGGCGAGATAACCGACGAGAAGCGTGTCGAATTCGAAGGCGCAGGCTTGAATGATGAGCGCCATGTTGGTCGACAGCGAGAAACTCCAGAAGCCGGGGAAACGGGTCTGGATATCGCCGAGCGGCGCCCACATCACGCCACTCAGTCCCTGCTTGCGCAACTCCCGGAAGGCCCAGGCGGTTCTGTTCAGGCTGCTGCAGATTTGGGAAGCCATCCACAGCAGCATGAACTCGAACAGTCCCCAGCCGAGATAGACGCCGGCCAGACACAGGAGCGCTCTGAGGATGCTGGCGGCGACCTGGCCATAGGCGACAATCTTGAAGCGGCCATACAAGCGCATCACGGCGGTCGGCATTCCGGTCACCTGGAAGGGCAGAACCGCGCAGTAGATCAGCACGAAACGGCTCATTTCTTCGGAGATGCCGAAAAGCGGTCCGGCAAACAGGACGATCAGCACCGCCAGACCCCATCCCGCAAGTGCGGTGGCAAGATCGATCAGCAGTCCGAACTTGAACAATGCCTTGAGGTCGTCGGTCTCCCCGGCCTGCAGCGCTTTCGCCCCATATTTGATGAGCGGCTGCCAGGAGCGGAAGCTCACGAAGCGCTCTATGCCGCGCGTATAGGCGAAGGACAGGGCGAGGAGGCCATAGTCGGCGGGACCGAGTGCACGCGCCGTCAATGCGAAGCCGGCCAGCCCGATGAAGGCGCTCGCGAAGTTGCCGGTCAGAAGGTGCGTTATGTTCTTGAGCCGTCCGTGGAGGTCCGCTTCGGCTTGCCAGGCTAAACGATACTTTCTTGTCTTTTTTAGTAGTGATTCCAATAATGTCACAAAATTACATCCTGCTTCGAGGTTGCAATCACGCCTGTTTCATGGAAGAATGCTAATATGTTTTTAGTGTTCTCGCCGTGCGAGGAATGTTTGTTTCCCTGTTTCTAGGGAAATTTAATTACTTATCCATATGCAATTAAAGATTGTGCATTGGAACCTCTTTTTGAAGCATATCATAGTAACTGAAAGAAATTACATAGGCCTCGTAAAATAAATTCATCCATTGTTGGAGTTTAAATTCCGCTTCTTTTGGTGCGGTTGGACCATCGTGAAGCTCGAATTTTATTCGTTAGAGGGAAGCATGAAGTTTCCGGCTCAAACAATCTATCGCATCCTCGCCCATATCGCTTTTGTCGCGACCGCGACGTTGTCGCTGACGGCTCCCCTCCATGCTGCCGGCGCGTCGAACGCCGCCACGCCCGGCGCCGCCACAACGGGTGCTGCGACAACGAGCGTGCCGACACCGACACAGGTGGCGCCGGCGGCTTACCGGATTTCGGTCGGAGACGTGTTGTCCTTCGACATTCTGGATGATGTCGACCTGCCGGTCTCCCTGACGATCGGCACCGATGGGGCGGCGGCCTTTCCTCTGATCGGCGCGTTCAAGGTCGAAGGACAAACCATTCCCGAAGCGGTCGACGCCCTGCGCAGCGAATTTCTGTCCCGCCAGTTGCTGACCGCCCCGAAGCTGTCGCTCTCGATCGTAACGGTCCGCCCTGTGCTGATCCTCGGCGAAGTGAGGACGCCTGGTTCCTTCGCCTATTATCCGGGATTGACGGTCGAGCAGGCGGTCGGTCTGGCGGGCGGACCGCAGACGGCGATGAGCAATCCGGCCGACCGCATCATTGCCCGGGCGAAGCTGCGCGGCACGATCGAGGAAACGGATGTCGAGATCGTACGGGAGGCGGTGTACGCCGCCCGCCTTAATGCGCAGTTGCGCGGATCCGATAAGGTCGACCTCAAGGATGTTCCGGAAAGCGTCAAGAAGTATGTCGATGAAGCTTCGGTCGGTCCCGTCGTTGCCATTGAGGAGAAGATCCTGAAGACGGACCTGCTGTCGACAAAGAACCAACTGGAGATCCTCAAGCAGAGCATCATGCAGACGGAGGCCAGCCTAATGATCCTCGACAAGCTCAAGGCGCAGCAGCAGGAGGTGGTCGGGCTCAACGAACAGATTGAGGCGAGGACGCTCGCGCTCAGGAAAAGGGAGCTGAATACGGAATCCGAGCTTTCACGGGTGAAGATGGCAACCTCGGGCGAAAGATCGCGATTGTGGGAACTCGTTTCCGAGATCGGGCGCTCCAAGCGCGAGTTTGCCAGCCTCAAGCTGCAGCTCGAAACCTTGACGGCAAACCGCGAGAAGGAGATCCTGACCTTGCTCCAGGAGCGCGAGGCCACGCTCAAAAAGCTCGAAACGCAGCGCCGGACGACCGAGGAGCAGATGCTCCTGATGGCTGCCGCCGACAACGATGCGAGCAAGCAGCAACAGGTCTCGTTTCTCTACAAGATCGACCGGGAGACCGGTCGCGGCGAGGCCAAGACCCGACAGAGCATCGAGGCCACGAAAGTTACCGCGGTGCTGCCTGGGGATGTCATCTTCGTATCGATCGCCGGCCTGTAACGTCGGGATAGTAGGGGGGCTTCGGCCGTGCATAGATGGAGAGTTGCGTGAGGGGTCCGTTCGCATATGGACCGATGCCGGCGTTGAACGGCAAAGATGACCGTCCTTGCGGGGCAGAGGTGTTGAAATCGTCGGCGACCGGCGCGTTGATGAGGGCCGCAGGATGAGCCTTATGGAAACGCTTGGACGAACGCTTGTTATCGCGCCACATCCCGACGACGAAGTTCTGGGCGCCGGCGGCACGATGGCACGGCTGGCCGCGCAAGGAAACGACGTCTTCGTGGCTGTTGTCACGGAAGGAAAACCGCCGGCCTATGATCGCGCGACGGTGACGGCCGTTCAGGCCGAAGCGCATGAAGCGCATCGCATACTCGGCGTCAAGGAAACACGCTGGCTCGGCTTTCCCGCTGCGGCGCTCTCCGAAACTTCCCATGCGGCGCTCAACGCCGCCCTGTTCGAACTGGTGCGTTCCATTGCGCCGCAAACCCTGCTCATCCCCTTCGTCGGCGACATGCATGTCGATCATCAGCTGATCTTCCTGTCGTCGCTGGTCGCCGCAAGGCCGCACCAACCCGGTTATCCCAAGGTGATCCTGGCCTATGAGACGCTCTCGGAGACCAACTGGAACGCCCCCTATGTGACGCCGGGCTTCGCACCGAACGTGTTTGTCGACATCACCGACCATATCGATCGAAAGCTTGCGGCGATGAAGGCGTTCAAATCCCAGGTTCGGGCTGCACCCCATGAGCGCAGCCTTGAGACCTTGAACGCGCTCGCCACCTTGCGCGGCGCAACCGTGCTCAAATCGGCCGCCGAGGCCTTCGTGATGGTGCGGCAGGTCATCTGATATTTCCGGAGTTTTCAGTCGAGCGAGGGAGCAAGCTGTGGCGACGTGGCCGGTATATGACGAGGAGCAGATTGCGGATGTCGCGGCGGTCTTGAGGTCGGGAAAGGTGAATGCCTGGACCGGGCCGCACGTCGCGGCCTTCGAAGAAGCCTATGCCCGTGCGCTCGGGCGCAAGCACGCCATCGCGCTTGCCAACGGGACGCTGGCGCTGGAGTTGGCGCTTTTCGCGCTCGGTCTGGAAGCCGGCGACGAGGTGATCGTCACGCCGCGCAGTTTCGTCGCCTCGGCGTCCTGCGTTTCTTTTTGCGGCGGCATTCCCGTCTTCGCCGATGTCGACGAGAACAGCCAGAACATCAGCGCCGCAACGATCGCACCGAAGATTACCAGCCGGACAAAAGGCATTATCGCCGTGCACCTTGCCGGCTTTCCCTGTGACATGCCGGATATCATGGCCCTCGCCAAACAGGCAGGGCTGTGGGTGATCGAGGATTGCGCACAGGCCCACGGTGCGGAGATCGATGGCCGGCCGGTCGGAAGTTTCGGCGATATTGCCGCATTCTCCTTCTGCCAGGACAAGATCATCACGACCGGTGGCGAGGGCGGCCTGATCGCTCTTGACGACGAGGCGCTATGGAAGACGGCCTGGAGCCGAAAGGACCACGGTAAATCCTATGATGCGGCATTCCTGAGGGAGCATCCGCCAGGTTTCCGCTGGCTGCATGAAACGATCGGCACGAACTGGCGCATGACATCACCTTCGGCCGTTCTCGGGTCGAGGCAACTGGAACGCCTTCCGGCATGGCACGCGACAAGGACCCGCAATGCTGCGATCCTCGATGACGTGGCCCGTGAGCTTGCGGCGTTGCGCGTGCCGAACCTGCCGAAGGGCTATCGGCACGCCTATTATCGTTACTATGTGTTCGTTCGGCCGGAAGCATTGAAGCCCGGATACGACCGGGACTCGATCGTTGCCGCCATGAATGCAGCGGGCGTACCGTGCTTTACCGGGAGTTGCTCCGAGGTCTACCTCGAAAAGTGCTTCGCCGACCTTGGTCTTTCTCCGACCGAGCGGCTTCCCGTCGCGCGCCGGCTGGGTGAAACCAGTATCGCGCTGCTCGTCGATCCGGCGCAGAGCGAAGAGGCGATGAACAGGGCTGCCCGCCATCTGCATACGATCGTCACCGAGGCGTCTCTTCCCGGCCTCGGGCAGCGCGCGCCGGTGCTTGAAATGGAAGCGCGGGTATAGAGCCGCTCTTTCGGAGACGATTATGCAGCGTGGCGCGATTGCCCGACGCGCTGCGACCGATGCATGGAGTTGGAGATGAAGCGGTGCTTTGACATCGTCTTTGCGTTGCTTGCAGGCATCGTGAGCCTGCCGATCATGCTGATGGTCGGCATTGCCGTCGCCATCTGGCTTGGGCGGCCGGTGCTGTTTTACCAGACCCGGGCAGGGCTCGACCGGCGCCCATTCCGCATGATGAAATTTCGATCGATGTCGGATGCGCGAGACGCCGAAGGGCGCCTTCTCGGCGATGCCGAACGGACGGGGCGGTTCGGGCTTCTGCTCCGCCGGACGCGCCTGGACGAGTTGCCCGAGTTCTGGAACATCCTGATCGGCGACATGAGCCTGATCGGCCCGCGGCCGATCCTTCCGGAGACGATCGAAGCGCTCGGCGAACGCGGTATCCGGCGCTGCAGCGTGCGGCCCGGCCTTACCGGCTGGGCTCAGATCAGCGGCAACGCCATTCTGTCGAACGACGACAAGCTCGATCTCGATCTCTGGTACATTGCCAACCGGTCAGCCTGGCTCGATCTCAAGATCATCGCCGAAACCGTTCTGGTGATGCTTCTCGGCGACCGCATCAGCGAGCGGCGGCTCAGCGCCGCACGCCAGGGCGTGCCCGAGCCATAGGCGCCTGTGGCCGCAGATCCGGTTGGGCAACTGGTTCGGGCTGGGCAACGCTATCCGGTGCCGCTTTCGCTGAACGCGCGAGGGCGACGTAGGCGCAGGCGAGGGCCACGGGCAGCACGAACGGGAAGGGCCAGAACCGGCTATAGGCATGCGGGACGGCATTGGCGACCAGCAGCAGCATAGAGACGCTTGCAACGATGCAGCCCGTAAACGGCCGACCGCCAGGAACCCGCGCCACCACCAGCGCCGGGCCGAAGGCGGAGAGCAGCATCACCAGAAGGCCGATTGCCGAAATCAGGCCGCCCTCCGTCCATAGGAGCAGATAGAGGTTGTGAACCGGCTGGTGAATGGCACTTGCGAGCCGGTACTGGTCCGCGCCGACGCCGAGCAGCAATGTGCTATCGGTCATGTTCATCGCTTCATAGATCAATTCAACCCGATGGTCGAATGTGCCGGCCTGGCCGATGTCGCCGCTTTCGAGCGCCCCGAGCACCCGTTTCTGGAATGCGGTCGGCAGATAGTCGCGGGCGGAGGTGCCGACGGCGAGGATCAAGCCGGCAATCAGGGCGACGTGGACGACCAGCCGCTTCCAGTTGACGCCGATGACGGTGAATACGGTCATGCCAAAGACCAGGGCGATGAGACCGGTATTGGAACCGGTCAGCAGGATCCCGTAGATTAGGATCAGCAAGGCGAAAGTGGCGAAGACGCGGTTGATGCGCTTGGTCGTGATCAGCAGAAGCAGGATAGGGACCGCGAGCGCGATCACTGCCGCGCACTCGTTTTCACGTTCCATCAAGCCGCTGAAGCGTCCGTTGCCGCTGACGAAGTTCGTGTTCGTGCGGCCGTCTATATGGATGAGGTAGATGCCCTGGAAGCACAGGACGAGGATAGAGAACACATAGGTCTTTGCGAGCAGGACGAGCTGGTCAAGCGTCCGGCCGCTGAACAACAGCACCACGAAGAGATAGGCGTAGAGATATTGCGTGACGATGACGACGCCGCGCATGGGGTCCGGACCCGCGATGCTGCTCGCGAGCAGACCAAAGACCAACATCGTCAGCCCCAGCCACCACAATCCGCTGCTGAGGCGCCCGAAGAGCTGAAAATCGATGTTGCGGTTGAGCAGTGCGAAGCAGAAGCAGAGCAGGGCGAGGACGTCGGCGACGGTGAAGTTCGTGTCGCCGTAGCGAAAATAGTTCATCGAGCAGAAGAATACGGCACCAAGCAGCAGCAGGAATTCGATCTTCCTGGTGAGCACGATGCCCGGCGTATCGCGGCGCGCGGCTTTCCAACTGGGGCCCAGTCCGGCCGAAAGGGTATGGTTGAACATGTTCATGGCATGCGGTCACCTTCACCCGACATTGCAGCGCCGCGCGCCTGGTCAGACACGCAACGGTCGCTGTAGCACTTTGAATCCTGCCTACCTCGTCCTCGGGCACTCTACCCGTTTTCCCTTCAATCCGCTTCCTTTTCGCGACCCTCCGGTCCGCAATCCCGCCCCCAACCGATGAAGCCGGGATTGGCGAAATCGCAGTCGTTTGCCTGGCGGCGTTTTCCGTAGCGGAACGGCTGCCCGTCAAGCGTGGTCACGCGGCCGCCGGCCGCACGCAACACGGCATCGCCGGCGGCCGTATCCCACTCCATCGTGCGCCCGAAGCGCGGATAGACATCGGCGAGCCCCTCGGCAAGCAGGCAGAACTTGAGCGACGAACCAATCGACGTGCAGTCGCGGATCGCGTTCTTCTCCAGAAAATCCGCCGTTTCCGCATCGCTGTGCGAACGGCTGGCCACTGCCGTCAGGCTCGCAGGTCGCGTCCGGCAGCGTATTTCCGTCGTTTCGATCACGGCAAAGTCGGCGGCCACCTGAAACTTCGTGGCCCGCCCCCCTTCGGCAACATAGCCCACCTGCCGGGCGGGCGCGAAGACGACGCCGGCCACCGGCACGCCGTCGCTGATCAGCGCGATATTGACGGTGAAATCGCTGCGCCGGTTGATGAATTCCTTGGTGCCGTCGAGTGGATCGACAAGAAAGAAGCGCTGGCCTTCGATTTCCGGCACGGCGCCTGCCGCGACCGCTTCCTCGGCCACCACCGGAATATCGGGGAAGGTTCGCGCCAGAATGGCAAGGATGATCTCTTCGGCGCAGCGATCGGCTTCGGTGACCGGCGAACAATCGGCCTTTTCATCGACCGCGATGTCACGCGCATAGACGTCGAGAATAGCCTTGCCGGCTTCTATCGCTGCTGCCGTGAGCGTATCGATCATCGTCTCTCTCCGTAGTGCCGCTGACGGCATCGTCCTTGCCCGCCGAGGTGGCGTCATTGATTGTCCAGGTAAGCCTCGATCTCGCTCGCAAGCGTCGTGACTTCGCGGCCGACGGTATGGAGGTGGATTTCCGGCGTCTCCGGACGCTCGTAGGGTGAGCTGATGCCGGTGAAATTGCTGATCTCGCCGGCGAGCGCCTTCTTGTAGAGGCCCTTGGGATCGCGGCGCGCGCATTCCTCGATCGGCGTATCAACGAAGATCTCGATGAACTCGCCGGGACCGAACAGCTCGCGGGCCATGCGGCGCTCCGAGCGGAAGGGCGAGATGAACGACACCAGCACGATCAGACCCGCCTCGGTCATGAGTTTCGCGACTTCGGCCACGCGTCTGATGTTCTCGACGCGGTCTTCTTCGGTGAAGCCGAGATCCCGATTGAGGCCGTGACGGACATTGTCCCCGTCAAGCAGGAACGTGTGCTTGCCCTGGGCGTGCAACATTTTCTCGACGGTGTTGGCGATCGTCGATTTTCCCGACCCGGAGAAACCCGTGAACCACAGCACGCGCGGCGTCTGATGATTGAGCGCGGAACGAGCCTTCTTGTTGATGTCGAGCGCCTGCCAATGCACGTTGAGCGCGCGACGCAGCGGAAAGTCGATCATGCCGGCGCCGACCGTGGCGTTGGTAAAGCGGTCGATCAGCACGAAGTTGCCGGTGGTTCGGTTGTCCTTGTAGCTGTCGAAGACGATTGGCGCCTGGGTGGAAAGATTGCAGACGCCGATCTCGTTCATGCGCAGCGATTTTGCCGCTTCCTCGGCAAAGGTGTTCACGTCGATCTGGTGTTTAAGGCTGGTAATGGTCGCGCTGACGCTGTCGACCTCCGTGCGCAGGATGTAGCTGCGACCGGGAAGCATCGCATCCGGGTGAAGCCAGATCACGTGGGCCATGAACTGATCGGCGACATGCGGTCGGTCTTCCGGCGGCACGAGCATGTTGCCGCGCGAGATGTCAAGTTCGTCCTCCAGCACGAGCGTGACAGACTGGCCCTCGACCGCGCGCGCAAGCTTGCCGTCGTAGGTGACGATTTCCTTGATCCGGGAGAGTTGGCCGGATTTTGCCACCGCGACCGGATCGCCGACTGCGATACTGCCGGATGCCACCTGACCGGCAAAGCCGCGGAAGTCGAGATTTGGGCGAAGGACAAGCTGGACCGGGAACCGGAATTCCGCTTCGGCCGCCTCTTCCTCGATCGGCACCGTCTCGAGATGCTCCAGCAATGTTGGACCGCCATACCAGGGCATGTTCGGCGAACGGCTCGTCATGTTGTCGCCAAAGCGCGCCGAGATCGGAATCGGCGTGATCGTCGAGAAACCGACGTTCTCGGCGAATGCCCGGTAGTCGGCCACGATCGTGTCGAACACGCGGCGGTCAAAACCGACGAGGTCGATCTTGTTGACGGCGAGAACGACATGGCGCACCCCGAGGAGGGACGCGATGAAGGAATGGCGCCGCGTCTGCCGAAGGATGCCCTTGCGGCTGTCGACAAGTACGACCGCGAGGGCGGCCGTGGACGCCGCGGTGACCATGTTGCGGGTGTATTCCTCGTGACCTGGCGCATCGGCCACGATGAACTTGCGCCGCGACGTGGCGAAGAAGCGATAGGCGACGTCGATGGTGATGCCCTGTTCTCTTTCGGCTTCCAGGCCGTCGATAAGGAGCGCAAAATCGATGTCGCCGTGGTTGGTGCTGTTCCGTTTGGTCTCGCGCTTCAGTGCCGCGAGTTGGTCGTCGAACAGCAGCTTGCTGTCGTAGAGCAGGCGGCCGATCAGCGTTGACTTGCCGTCGTCGACCGAGCCACAGGTCATGAAGCGCAGAAGCGACTTCTTCTCCTGTTTGGCCAGATATTCGAGCACGCTGCCCGACGTTGCGGGGATGCTGGCGGTCATCAGAAGTACCCCTCCCGCTTCTTCTTCTCCATCGATGCCGTCTCGTCCGCGTCGATCAACCGGCCGTGCCTTTCCGACGTGCGGGCAGTCAGCATTTCACGGACGATGTCCTGGAGTGTCGTGGCGTTGGATTCGATCGCGGCTGTGAGCGGGTAGCAGCCAAGCGTGCGAAACCGCACCAGACGCTGCTCGACCTTCTCGTCCGCATGGAGCGGCATGCGCTCGTCATCCACCATGATCAGCATGCCGTCCCGTTCAACGACCGGGCGCCGTGCGGCGAAGTAGAGCGGTACGATCGGGATGTTTTCCTTGAGGATGTATTGCCAGATGTCGAGTTCGGTCCAGTTGGACAGGGGAAAGACTCGAATGGATTCGGACGGGCCGACACGCGTGTTGTAGCTCTTCCAGAGCTCGGGCCGCTGGTTCTTCGGATCCCAGGCATGCTGGCCGTTGCGGAAGGAGAAGATGCGCTCCTTTGCCCGGCTCTTTTCCTCGTCCCGCCGGGCCCCCCCGAAAGCCGCATCGAAGCCGTATTTGTCGAGCGCCTGGCGCAGGGCGACCGTCTTCATGACATGCGTATGCACGTTGGAGCCATGGGTGAAGGGATTGATCTTCTGTTCGAGGCCGTCGCGGTTGATATGAACGAGGAGATCGATGCCGAGCTCGGCCGCAGTGCGGTCGCGAAACTCGATCATTTCGCGGAATTTCCAAGTGGTGTCGACGTGAAGGAACGGGAAAGGCGGCTTGCCGGGATAAAATGCCTTCATCGCCAGATGCAGCATGACGGAGGAATCCTTGCCCACCGAATAGAGCATGACCGGCTTCGCGAAGGTCGCGGCGACCTCCCTGAATATGTGGATCGCCTCGGCTTCCAGGCGCTGCAAATGAGTTAAGGACATCGGTGCGAATACTCCAAAACTGCAAAATAAATAAACTAATATCTCGAAATTGTATCTTCGTTTCAGTGGATAAACATGGTTTATGGAACTTTTATCCTAAATAATACTTATTGATCTAGGCGCTATTTCTTGCTTCTGTACTTGGCGCTTCTGCCTCGCGAAAAACCCAAAGGCGCGACGCCAGATAATTCCAGACGAACACGATCGGGACGCTGATCACCTTGGCGACCGGTGCCGGGATCAGCAAAGAAAGGCCCGCGACGATCGCGGTCGATATCAGCAGCCCCGTCAGAGTGGCGGCGATGAACTTCAGCGCCTGCACATGGCTGCGGGCGGCCCGGAAGGTCCAGGCGCGATTGAGCATGTAGCTGACCGCGATGCCGCAGGAATAGGAAACGAGGTTGGACGGCGTTGGCGGAGCCCCCGCGAAATAGAACGTGTTGAACAACGCCATGTCGAGCAGGGTCGTCACGGCGCCGACGGCCGCGAACCGGGCAAGCGTTTCGCCGGCACGCTGCCGGGAGCTAGCGTCTTTTGTTGTCGGCAGCGACATCGCCGCGCCTCCAATCCGGCATCGCCGGCGTCGGTCGCCGGTGTTCGTCGTTGTTGATTGAAGCTTCGATGATCGGGGCCGGACGGTGCTTCGACTGCATGAAGATGCGGCCCACATACTCGCCCATGATACCGAGGAAGATCGCGTTCAAGGTAATGGAGAGCAAAAGCAGCATTGTGGTCGTCGCGAAGCCGGCGGGCCAGTCCTGCCCGAACAGAAGCTTGCCGACGAGGTAGCCGAACAGAAGCAGCAGCGTCGCAGTGCCCATCACCAGGCTCGCCATCGAGGCGAGCCGCAGGGGTGTCAGCGAATGGTTGAGAATGCCATCGACGGCAAGCGATAGCATCGCCTTGAACGGGAACTTGCTTTCGCCGGCTACACGGGCCTGGCGGTCATATTCGAAGCCGACCTGGGAAAACCCCATGGCGCTGATGAGGCCACGCAGATAGGGAGACGTGTCGTCAACCTTGCGCAGTTCGTCGAGGATGCACCGGTCGACGAGCCTGAATTCGCCGGCGTTGAGCGGCAGATCGTCCTCGCTGAGTGCATTGATGCACCAGTAGAAGGCCCGGCGGATATGGGTTGTCAGCCATCCGTCGGTGAGCGTCCGGCGAATGCCGTAGACCACCTGGTGCCCCTTTAGCCAGAGATCGATCATGCCGGGTATGAGGTGCGGCGGATCCTGCAGGTCGCAGTCGATCTGCACCGAGCAATCGCCGGTCGCCGCCTTGTAGGCGACCAGCAGGGAGCGCTGGTAACCGATGTTGCGGCTGAAGCGGATTACCCGGACGCTCGGGTCCTCTCGGGCAATCTCCGTCAGAATGCCGAAGGTTCCGTCGGTGGAGTGGTTGTCGGTGAAGATGATTTCGCGGTCGTACTCGGGCAAGCTGCGGAACATGTCGACGATCGCCTCGTGGGCGCGCCGGACATTGGCCTCCTCGTTATAGGCCGGTACCAGGATCGAGATTTTGGGTCTTTTCTTCATCTCCAACCACCCTCAAACGGTCTTGCGCGTGGCGTGGCCGTCGGTCGAGGCCGGCGGCACGACGGCCCGGTGCCATGCGATGGTGCGGGCCAGCCCCTCCAC
Organism: Ensifer adhaerens; assembly: GCF_002007205.1. Classification (GTDB taxonomy): domain Bacteria; phylum Pseudomonadota; class Alphaproteobacteria; order Rhizobiales; family Rhizobiaceae; genus Ensifer; species Ensifer adhaerens_D. The sequence goes on along the minus strand of NZ_LAZS01000011.1, from coordinate 261,191 downwards.
CAGCGGCACGCGCGCGCTCCAGCCAAAAAGATCCTTGGCGCGCGCAGGCGCTGCTCGGAAATCCCGGATGCCCCCTGTCGAGGTTGTTGAACCGTAGTCGATGAGGGCGGGGTCGGCACCGGTCTGTTCGACAATGAGCCTTGCAACCTCCCGCATCGTCGGCGCGATGCCCGCTGCAACATTGACGAGCCGGGTGCTGACCGGTGCATCGGCAATCCGCAGCAACGCTTCGATGACATCGTCGACATAGAGCAGGTCGCGTCGGTCGGTGGGGTGGTGGACGACGCAGTGCTGACCGGCAAGGCATCGCTCGATGAGCATCGGAATCATGAACTCCGTCGATTGCATCGGCCCAAAGACGAGCGCCAGCCGCGCTGTGATCACCGGAAAGGGCAGACGCGCATGCAGGCCACCGATGAAATGGGTTGCTGCGGCAAGCTCCGCGCCGTAGGCGTTGACCGGTGCCTCTCGACTGTCCTCCTCGTAGGGCGCGGGCGCAGCGCCGTATTCAGCAAGCGAACCGGTCCTGACGATCTTTCTCGGGGGATGCCGGAGGCCACTCGCTGCGCCAAGCAGGCCGAGCAACGCGTCGAGATGCTCGCGGATCCCGGCTTTTGCGTCGCTGAGTTCGGCCTCCTCGCGCCGTCTTGGTCGGGCGGCGAGATGAAAGATGATCTCTGGCGACGTGTCCGAGAGGCAGTGCTTGATGGCCTCCTCCGACTGGAGGTCGAAGTTGTGCCGGACGAACGAGCCATCGACGGCATCGAGTCGGCTGTCATCGGTGTCGGGCCGCACGACGACATGGACGTCATGGCCGGCATCGACGCAGGCACGCGTCATGTGTGAGCCAATGAAGCCAGCCGCGCCGGTAATCAATACTCTCGACATAGGCCTTTTCCTGTTGCGCGGACCGTGAGCACAGCCTTGCCCCGGCGGTCAATTGACCATGGTCGGATAGGGCAGCGGCACGAGAAAGCGGCCGCCGCGCGCGGCGAAATCGTTTTGTTGGGTTCGTATCTCGTCGAAGAAGTTCCAGGCCAGCACGAGCAGCACGCCGGGCGCATCCTCCGTCAAGACGTCCGGTGAGCGGATCGGAATCTTCATACCCGGCGAGTAGAGCCCCTGCTTGAGGGCGTTGCGATCGACGAGATAGTCAAGCCTGTCCGGTCCAATGTGGAAAAAGTTGAGCAGCGTGTTGCCCTTGGCCGGTGCGCCGTAGCCGGCGACGGTGATGCCATCCTTCTTCAGTTGATCGAGCATGGCGATCAGATCGACACCAATTTTGCGCACCCGTTCGGCAAAGTCGATATAGGTTTGCGCATCGAGCATTCCGGTGTCGAGTTCCTCAGCAAGCATCTCGCTGACCGTCGCAGGCGCGGAAGTAGCCGCGGCAGCGCGTTTGAGGAAAACGCGCATCGACCCGCCGTGAATGCCCAAGCGATGGACGTCGACGACCTTGAAGTCGAAATAGGCGCCGAGCTTAACCAGCGACAGCAGGCTGAACTCGGACACGTGTTCATGATAAATTGTGTCGAACTCATTGTTTTCCAGGAGCTTTTTCGCCCACGGGACTTCGATGACGAAGACGCCGTCATCCGCCAGCCAGTCCTTGACGCCGGCCATGAAGTCGTGGAGGTCTCCGATGTGGTTGAATGTGTTCGTCGTGACGATCGTTTTTGCCGGGCCGTATTCTTGCACCAGCCGTGCCGAGCCTTGGTGGGTGAAGTAGCCGACGTCCACGCTCACCCCGCGGGAACGGGCGATCTCCGCCAGGTTTGCCGCAGGGTCGACACCGAGCGTCTTCGCGCCGATCTTGTTGCAGGCCGAGAGCAGGAGACCGTCGTTGCAGCCGATGTCGACGATGAGGCCATTGCCGGCCGCTTTCTTGAGGACGCCGGCCAATCCCGCGAAATGGTCGTGCATCGATGCGGCGCTCGATGGCACGTAGAGATAGTGTTCAAAGAAGCCGTCGGGAACCTGATCGGAGACTTGAATAAGGCCGCAAGTCAGGCAGGCCTGCGAGTCCAACGGAAACATGGGTTGATTTTTCGGGACATCTTCTGGGCGCACGAAGCTGTTGGCCGGCGGATGATCGCCCATGCAGAGAAACGTGAGTGGCTCGGCTGCAAGACAAGCGCGGCATCTCGTAAGGCGTGTCATCTTCAGGCTCCAAATGTCTCGTCCAAGATCACTCAAATAAACGAGGCCGGTTGGTGTTCCCGGCGCTTTTTGGCGCCGGTGGTTGCGAACCGCTGGGCAAAGTCGCGGAACGACTGGTGGATATGGTCCAGGTGCGCCTGTGTCAGGCCGTGGTGGCAGGCGAGCAGGATACCGCCGCGCATCACGTCGTCCGCAACCGGATAGCCGCGTGGCTCGACCTTGCTATGAACGCCGTTCATCGCGGGCTGGCGCAGGATGTTTCCGGTAAACACCGGACGGGTCTGGATATCGCGCTGTTCCAGGAAGATCTGCATCTCCCGCCGGGTGAACGGCGCATCGGCGCGCACGGTCATCGGGAAGGCCAGCCACCCCGTTCGCGAAAGGGGCAATTGCTCCGGCAGCACGAACCAGTCCTCGTAGGTCTCGAAGAAGGCGCGCTGCCTGGCGAAGTTGCGCTCGCGCGCGTCGATGTTCTGCTGCAGCCGATCCAGTTGCACGAGCCCAAACGCCGCGCCCATTTCGGACGGTTCGATGTTGAAGCCCAGCACTTCGAACACGAACTTGGCGTCATAGTCGAAGCCGTCGAGGTCGATGTTGAACCGGTTCTCGATGGTCTCGGATTCGACAAAGAGCGAGGATGTGCGGCCCCAGGAGCGATAGAGCATCGCCTTGCGCGCCAGTTCGTCGTCGTTGACGCAGACCATGCCGCCGTTGCCCGCCGCGGTGATGACATGCGAGCCGTAGAAGCTGGTCGTGCTGATATCGGAACGCGCGCCGGTGCTGGTGTCCTTGATCGTCGCGCCCAGCGTGTCGGCGCTGTCTTCGATAACCAGCAGCTTGTGCGCGTCGGCGATGGCGCGAATGCGATCCCAATCGGGCAGATTGCCGATCAGAGACGGGATCATCACCGCCTTCGTCTTCCTGGTAATCATCCGCGCGATCGCATCGACGTCGATATTGTAGGTGCCTTCGACGACGTCGACGAAAGCCGGGACAAGACCAGCGCGCACGATCGGAGCGACGGTCGTCGCAAAGGTCAATGCGGGCGTGATGACCTCGGATCCCTTCGGAAGGTCGGCGATTTCGATGGCAAGATGGTTCGCGGACGAACCGGAGTTCACCATGATGCCATGCCGCTTCGCAAAGAGCGTTGCGACACGTTCCTGCATCGTCCTGACGGCCTTGCCCATCTGTGTCGATGAGCGCAGGACCGCCACAACGGCGTCGATCTCTTCCTGACCGTAAACGGACTGTCCGTAATTAACTCGCATCTTTCCAATCTCCGATGTCGCGCAATGGCAATGGTCTTGCTTCGTGTTCGACTTCCTGTTTCCAGGCGGTGGCGTATTGCTCGATTTGATGCTCCGAGAACAACCGGATGTTTCTCGGATCCTCCCGGTACTTCCGGTACCAGGCGACGGTCATGGCCACGGTGTCGCGCAGGCGCAGCACCGGCTTCCAGCCGAGTTCCGTGCGCGCCTTGGTGCTGTCGAGGCGCAGGATGGTGGATTCCACCGGCGCGTTCGCCTGCGGCTCGACGATGTATCTCGGCGGTGCGTCGCCCCATTGGCCGACGACCATGTCTGCGAGCGTTCCGACATTGACGGTCGCTTCCTGGTCGGGGCCGAAATTCCAGCCGCCGGCAAAGCGCGTTCTGCCGTGAACGAGGTGCGCCGCCAGCATCATGTAGCCGCGAAGCGGCTCGAAGACGTGCTGCCAAGGTCGGATGCTCGATGGGTTGCGCAGCCGTGCGGGGCTGCCGCCTTCCACTGACCGGACGAGGTCGGGCACGAGCCTGTCCGCGCCCCAGTCGCCGCCGCCGATGACGTTGCCGGCGCGCACGCTGACGAGTTGCGGCCCGTTGGGATCGTTGAAGAACGAGGATCGATAGGCCGCGGCGACGAGTTCGGCGCAGCCTTTCGACGAACTGTAGGGGTCGCGTCCGCCCATCGGGTCGTTTTCCCGATAGCCCCAGACCCATTCGCGGTTTTCGTAGCACTTGTCGCTGGTGACGACGATGACGCCCTTCAGGGACTTCATGCACCTGGCCGCGTCGAGCACGATGGCGGTGCCGACGACATTGGTCGCGTAGGTGTCGACCGGGCTCTCGAACGAGGCGCGCACCACCGCTTGGGCAGCCATGTGAATGACGAGATCGAATTCCTGTCCGTCGATCACCCGCGCTACGTCGGCGGCGGACCGGATGTCGCCCTCATGGCCGTTGACGAGTTCGCCGAGACCGGTCGCCGCGAAGAAGGACGGGCTGGACGCTGGCAGCGAAAGGCCGACCACCGAAGCACCCAGCCGTCTCAGCCAGAGCGAGAGCCAGCCTCCTTTGAAACCGGTGTGTCCCGTGACCAGTATTTTCCGACCACGGAACGCTTCGGCAAGGTCGGCCTCGCTGGTGATCAAAGCCATGTCCTACATCCGTACGTGATGGGTGGACGGTGCGGCTGTCGCGGCGGCCAGGTGATCGCGTTCAAAGTGCAGCCATGGCGGATCGTCGCTTTCGCACAGGCCGTTCAGGTAGTCGCGATCGCGGATCGTATCCATCGGATGCCAGAAGCCGTGATGCTTGTAGGCGAACAGTTGGCCGTCTCTCGCAAGGTTGGTCAGCGGCGACATCTCAAGCGGTTCGGAAAGGCTCGGGATGTAGTCGAGGACGCCGGGTTCAAAGACGAAGAAGCCGCCGTTGATCCAGGTTTCCTTCTTTTGCACCTTCTCGGTGAACTCGACGACCTGATCGCCCTCGATCTCGAGGTTGCCGAAGCGGGCCGGCGGCTGCACGGCGGTGACCGTCGCAAGACGGCCGTGCGAGCGGTGGAAGGCCAGCAGCGCCTCGATGTCGATGTTGCCGACACCGTCGGAATAGGTGACCATGAAGGGCTCGTTGTCGAGCCATTCGCGCAGTCGCAGCAGCCGGCCCCCGGTCATCGTCGACAGGCCGGTGTCCACCACCGAGACGTTCCAATCGAGCGGATGGTTGGGATGCAGCACCATCGAGCCGCTTCCGAGTGCGACGGTAAAGTCCGCCGTCGACAGGTGGAAGTTATGGAAGAAGCTCTTGATCGACATGCATTTGTAGCCGCCGGCGACGACGAAGTCGCGGTGTCCCCAGTGGCTGTAGATGTCCATGACGTGAAGAATGATGGGCTTGCCACCAATCTCGACCATCGGCTTGGGTATACGCGTGGTTTCCTCGGCCAGGCGCGAGCCAAGGCCTCCCGCAAAGAGAACGACTTTCATAGCGGTCTCCAAGAAGATATGTTTGGGATACTGTTGACGTCTCAGGTTTTATTCATGAGCAATCGCGATCCAATGCGCGACTTGGGCGTTTTCAATAACTGATAAAAATGCACGTCAATAAAAGCAGGCGGTTACCTGCGCGCTACGGAATATGTCTGGATAAGTCCCAGGGTTTCCGTTATGTTAATTAACTAATATACAAGAAATACCTTATATTCTGCTTGGCCGCAAGCCTTTTTACGTGTCAGGTTTATCCCCGCACGCTTGTCGGGATTATCCCGCTGGGCCATGCGCCGCTGCGTATTACGATCCTTTTGTGATCCATTTGAAGCCGTGTGCGACCGCATCGTTCCCCGTCGCCTGAGCGTATTTTTACTTCGTCTATTTTTGTTCGGAGTTTTCATATGGCCTATCCAGCAAGTGTTTCGTCGGAAAGACACGACTCCGTTCAAGGGAAATCATCCGGGATACTCTACCAGATTGCGGCTACCTTGTTCTCTCTGTTCTTTTTATATTTCTTGTTTCTGAGGATTATGAACTTTGATATGCGGCGAGACGAGCAATTGTATGTCCCGCCGATCAGGTTGCTGAACGACCAGGCGCTCTATGGCGATTTCTTCTACAATCATCCGCCAGCCTCTGCCTGGTACTTCTACGGCATCGGCAAGCTGACAGGATCGAGCGACCTGCTTCTGAGCGGCCGCCTCGGTGTTTTCCTGGCCTGGATCCTTTTCGCCGTCGCGGTTGGCGGCGTGGTGTATGCGCTGACGCGTTCGGGTTGGGCAACCCTCTGTGTCGCCATCCTGTCGCTGCTAAACGAGTTGTTCCTGACCCAGACAGGTGTCGGCGCTACCAACAATTTCCTGCCGTGGCCGTTCGCCTTCCTCGGTCTCAGCCTTTTCCTTCTCGCCTTGCGCAACGAACGGCGCCGTTCGTTGCTGGTGGCGCTGGCCGGATTTCTGCTGGCGATTGCCGTGTGCTTCAAGCTGAGCGCGGTCGCCTTCATCCCGGCCGTGGCCGTTGCCGCATTCCTCTTGCCGCGATCGCTTGCGCTGAAGGATCGCATCGCTCAGGTCGCGGGGCCGCTTTTGGTCGGCGGCCTTGTCGGTGGCGCGCCGATCCTTTTCTACCTCGTCAGGGATCCGCAGCTCTTCCTTGCTCACGTGGTGCGCTACCATACCGGTCCGCACCCGCAATATTGGCGGCTGATGAGTGGCGACGGGGAGGGCGGCGCGATGTCGCTCGCCCAGAAGGTGGCGCTTGCGCAGGAAATATGGCTCGCGCCGGCCGTTGCCGTAGCGCTCGCGGCCCTGCTTGCGGCCGCGCTCACCCTGCTTGCCCGCCGCGCCGACGATACGGAAGCCGCGCCCCGGATGCGAATGGGCGAGCTGCTGGTTGTTGCAGGCGTATTGCTCTGCAGTTTCGCCTTGAGCTTCGTGCCGACGCCCGGGTTCCCGCAATATTTTGCGCCGCCGCTCGTCTGCCTTCCGCTGGCTTTCGGCCTGTTGCTCGAGGCGCTCGGACCGCGCACGCTTCCCTTGGTGCGGCCGATCCTTCTGTCGGCGACGCTTGTGGTGCTTGCGATCAACGCGCCGCGTCTTGGTCAATATCTGGGCAAAGCGGCCCATCCGCAACAATGGACGACGATGCGCGTGCATGAGGAGGGCGTGGCGATCGCGGAAAGAATGCAGGCTGCCGGCGTCAGCGGCAAGGTGGCGACACTTGCGCCCATCTATCCGCTGGAGGGCGGTCTCGATGTCTATGCCGAACTGGCGACGGGACCATTTGCCTACCGTACCGCCGACATGACCAACCCCGAACTGGCGAAGTACTACAAGATGACATCGCCATCGACGATCGAGGCGCTGTTCGAGAAAGACCCGCCGGCGGCATTCCTGCTTGGCTTCGAAGAGGAGCTGGAAAAGCCGATGCGCGCTTTTGCGGAAAGCCATGGCTACGTGCAGTCCGCGTCACTCGGCTTCCGGGACAGGTACGGGGTCCCCATCCTTTACCTGAAGCCGGCGACGCCTTCCGGATCCTGACTACTGCATGGTTCCTTTGATCGTAGCCGATTAACGGACCAAAACATGCAGAAAATCAGAAGTCTACAGCGACCTCTGCCCGTCTGATAAGACGCCCGGCGCTGGAGGTCGATGCGGCCGGCTTTCCGCGTGACGGCCCGGTCGCATCAGGTCGATAGGCGCGCTGCCGGATAAAGGGCCTCGGCCTGCTCAGGCGTCGCGATGACGTCGTCCCATTGCTGGAGCACGGACTGGATTGCGTAGCGCGCGGCGACGGCGCGCGCGCCCGCGGCGCCGATCTGCTGCTGGAGCGTTGTATCGCTTGCCAGGCGTCCGATCGCGTCTGCGAGCTGGCGGACGTCTTCCTTCGGCACGAGCATGCCGACCGCGGGCGTATCGATGATTTCCGAGGGGCCCCAGGGACAATCGAATGCGATACTGGCCAGGCCCGCAGACATCGCCTCCAGCAGCACGTTCGGAAAGCCCTCGAAGCGGGAGCTGAGGACGAAGATATCGCCGGCATTGACCCATTCGACCGGTGACTTCGTCGTGCCGGGAAGGCGAACGCGGTCTGCAAGGCCGAGGCGCCGAACCTGTTCCTCGAGGGCTCGGCGCTCAGGACCTTCGCCGAAAATGGTCAGCGTCATGTTCGGGGTGTGCCGAGCAGTATCCGCAAAGGCGTCGATCAGAAGATCGAAGCCTTTCTGCCTGTCCAGGCGGCCCACGGCAAGCACGCGGGTGCCTGCGCCGGTCGCCCCGTCGCGGACGTGCTGGAGCGTGATCGGATTGGGAATGATCACGGCCCTGGCTTTCAGGGCTGGCGGCAACGAACTGGCGGCCTCCGCCGTCTGCATGACCAGCCGTTCCGCGAGGCGCGCCGCCAGCGGGCGGGCCAGCCGCCACAGCGGGCTCATGTCTTGCGTGTTGAAGTTGTTTCGCTCGGAAAGCACAAGCCGCAGGCCGAGACCGCGGCTGGCAAGGACGACCATGATGTTGACCTTCGTCAGAAAGGAGATGACGAGGTCCGGCGACAGGGCACGCAGCCGGCCGCGCAATCGGGCGATACGCGCGGCAGTCCGGAAAACAGGGACTGACGAACCACCGCCGAGCGCTTCCACGCGGACGGACCTGCCGTAGGCAAAGTAGCTTTCCGGGGTTTCCGCATTGAGCGCGAGGACGTGAACGTCGTCACCGCGGGCCGAGCGATGGCGCGCGAGGATGTTGACGACCTTTTCTGCGCCGCCGGCACCAAGCCCGGAAAGCACAAAGATAATTCGCAATGGCGGCTCCTGTCTCAATTGGGGCAGGCGGATATCCCGCCTGCGCTCGACCAGACCACGGCCTAGACGGCGCTCATCCAGCCGTGGGTCAGGGCGAAATGCACGATCTGCGCCCGCGTGTGGAGCTGCAGCTTCTCCGTCGCGCGGGCCTTGTAGGTTTCGATCGACTTGACGCTGACATTGGCGCGCGCGCCGATTTCCTTGTTGGAATATCCAAGCGCGACGAGACGCAGGACGTCCTGCTCCCGGCGCGTCAGTCCCGGCACGCCGGCCATCTTCAACGCGCGCGATCCGGCGCTCGGCGCCGCGCGCGTCAGTTCCTGGGCGGTCGGCGGATCGAGGTACAGCCCGCCGAGCGTGACGGAGCGAACCGCGAGCAGCAGGTGCTCGGGCGCGGAGCACTTCTGGATGAACCCTTTGACGCCGATCTGCAGCGCTTGCTGCGCATAGGATCTTTCAGGGTAAACCGTCATCACCACCACATAGGCCGAAAGCTGCTGCTTGATGATCTGCTCAGCGAGCGAAAGGCCGCTCATATCGGGAAGGGCGATATCGACGACCGAGACGTCCGGCCCGGTTTCCTTGATCAGCGCCAGCGCGTCCGCACCTGTTCCGGCGGAGCCGACGCAGACGATATCGTTTGTCGTCTCGATCGTCGTGCGGGCACCGACGATGACGAGTGGATGATCGTCGATGATGACTGTGCGTATTGGCGCCGTCATGATGCCCGCCTGTCTGCCGGTACCAAGCCCGCCGGCGTCCGTGTAGATCGAGCCCCCTTGTTGTCGTTCATGTGTCGGTCCCCCTCCGAATTCTCTTGTCGCAGCTTGAGCCGTGCGATGGCCTGCTAGAAGTTCCTCAAGAAATTGGAATATCGCCTTTCGATATTGTGCAGCGTGTACTCGCTTTCGATACGATCCCGGGCGAGGTGCGCGTAGCGGGCATACTCCTCCGGCGAAAGGTCGAGCACCTTACGCATGGCGTCAGCAAAGGCCTCGGGATCGCGGGCCGGCACGACGATCCCGGCATTGCCGGCGACCTCCGCCGCATCGCCCACATCGGTTGCCACCACCATCTTTGCATAGCTCATCGCCTCGGCAACGACGTTCGGGAAACCCTCGGTCCTGGAGGACAGGGCGAGAATGTCGATGCTGCGGTAGAAATCCTCCATGTCGGCGACTTCGCCCCTCAGGTCGATGGCTTCGCATGGCAATCCGGCATCGGCAATCAGCCGGACGACTTCCGGATTGTCCCAGGCCAAACCCCGGCCGGCGGCGAGAAAGCGGGTGTCGGGATGCGTGCGCAGCACCGAGGCGGCGGCGCGAAAGAAGGTGGCGTGATCCTTCTGGGGATGGAAGCGCGCGACGATGCCGATCCGTCTGGGCGGCGCCTGGTGGCCGCCGGCAACAGCCGGAATTTCGAAGCCGTTCGGGATGACGACCGAGTTCTGGTTGCGATAGCCATAGGCGCGGTGCATTTCGCGGGCGCGCGACGAGTTGTAGATGATGCCGGAGGCGGAGCCGGAGAGCACCCGGGCAGCGGCGATCGCCATGTGCGAACTGCGCGACAGCGAGGCGACATCATCCAGCGACTGTCGAACGTTCCAAATGACCGGCGTCGCACGGCGCGCGAGCTTTGCGGCGACCGTTCCGACGACCATCGCATGGTACATCCAGCAAAGCATGACGCTCGGCTTTTCCTGGCGGATGATGCTGGCAAGCCGCATCGTGCCCTGAAGAACGGCCGGGAGCGAGTGGGCGCCAAGGGCCACATACTCGACGCGCGGATTGTCCGCGAGGTCACGATTTCGCGCCGAGACATCGAGCAGCGAGACGACCATGACGCGTTCGTCAGATGAAGCCTTGAGCAGGCGCGCGAGCATCGTCTCAGCTCCGGCGCTTGCGCTGAAATTGGTGATCAAATGCAATATCATACCGTGGATCCGAAGTTGCGCCGCGGTTTGGGCATTCCTCCGCATTCCCTGAACAGGACGATAGGTCACGCGCGTGCGTGTCCCGGCGCCTGTCACAAGCATTAAATTCCTGGGCGCGCTTGGCACGTCAGGACATCAACTTCCTATTGCCTCGATTTCGGAGGGCACATCGGACGCGATCATTTCTGAAATAGTTTCGTACTCTAAATTAACCGTCCAGGGCGGACCCTAGAAAGGCAGTGATTTCAAGATACAACGGCGGAGACTGGCATGCAATTATTCTCTTGCAGTATAGGCCGCCTCTGAAATAGCATCCTCTCATATCATACTTGAAATACATTAATATCGCCCGGATGGGTTATTTCTTCCCTTGGTTGTGGTTCGAGTTGTACCTTGCGCTCTGACACTTTGTGCATTTGAGAACAAAAATGCGGTTTGCTCTGGTTGGTGCCGTCGAAGGATCCCGGATAGCGCTCGATGCCCTATTGTCGAAGGGAATGCTGCCGTCCCTGGTGGTCACGCTGCCGCCGGAAGCCGCGGATCGTCATTCGGACTTCGCGGACTTGACAACGCCGGCGCGGGCGACGGGCAGCGCGGTCTGCCATACGACCAATGTGAATGGCGAGGATACGCTTGCAGCCATTCGCGCCAGTGACCCGGACCTCGTCCTGGTCCTCGGCTGGTCGCAGATCTGCCGCCAGCCGTTTCGTGCCATCCCGCGGCTGGGCGTGATCGGCTTTCACCCGTCGGCGCTGCCACGCCTGCGGGGTAGAGGGGTCATCCCCTGGACCATTCTGCTCGACGAAAAGACAACGGGCTCGTCGCTCTTCTGGATCGACGAGGGAACGGATTCCGGCCCTGTCATCCTGCAGCGTCTGTTCCCCGTCGCCCCGGATGAGACGGCACGCAGCCTTTACGGCAAACACGTGCGCAATCTGGCGGAAATGGTGCCCGAGGCCGTCGAACTGGCGGCTGTGGGGAAGGCGCCGAGGATCGAGCAGGATCACGGCCTGGCGAGCTATTGCGCAAAACGCGTCGCCGAGGACGGCCTGATCGATTGGCAGCGCCCGGCGGCGGAGATCCTGCGACTGATCAGGGCGGTCGGTGAGCCCTATCCAGGCGCCTTTTCGCGCCAGGACGGAAAGGTCGTCCACATCGATCAGGCGCGGAGCTTTGCCGATTCCTTTCGCTATGTCGGTCTGCCGGCGCAGATCCAGACGCATACGCCTGACGGGTTTACCGTCATGTGCGGCGACGGTCAGTGCATTGAAGTGATCGCCTGGCGCACGGCGGATGAGCGGCGCCCCTCCGTCCACAGCAGGTTGGGGGCGTAAAGACGGGGCAAGTCGATATTGCTGGGTTCGATCAGACGAGACCAGGAACGATCCCGTTCCCTCGTCACATCAAGGAGAAGGCGTGTATGGCGTACCGGTCGTTCAAGATCCTGGTCTCTTCCGCGGGAAGACGCGTCGGCCTGATCGAGTGCTTTCGTCGCGCCGCTCGGGCGTTGGACATCGACCTCCAGGTCTTGGCTTGCGACCTCGATCCGGACTTGAGTGCGGCCTGTGCCGTGGCCGACCGGGCCTTTGCGGTGCCGGCCTACAACGACCCGGAGTTCACGGCCCGCCTGGCCGAGATTGCACGGACGCATGGTGCGCGCCTGCTCGTCCCGACGATCGATCCGGAACTGGTGCCGCTGGCGGCAGCAGCGGATGATTTCGTGCGCTTTGATTGCCGGGTGCATGTCAGTCCGCCGCCTGTCATCGACGTCGTGCGCGACAAGCTCGAAACCATGCGCGTGCTCGATGCGGTGGGGGTCCCGGTCCCACGCACCGGACGGCTGGAGGAGGTTCGCGGCGAGCTCTCCCGTTGGGACTGGCCGCTGTTTCTCAAGCCCAACGCCGGAAGCGCGAGCCGCTTGATCAGCATGGTGCGCTCAACCGCCGATCTGCCCGAGACGACATCGGAGCCGATGATCCTGCAGCAATACCTCGATGGCCCGGAACATACGGTCAACGCTTTCGTCGATGACCGTGGCGAACTGCTCTCGGTCATTTCGCATCGGCGTTTGCGCATTCGGGCAGGGGAGGTCGAAAAAGGTATAACCGAGCGCCATCCGGCCCACCGTGCCATGGCCGAGGGCATCTTGCGGGCGTTGCCGGCCCTGCGCGGCGCGTTCTGTTTTCAGGTCATGGACGATCGGCTGACCGGCCCGCGGGTGATCGAAATCAACGCCCGCTTCGGCGGAGGTTATCCGCTTGCAGACCATGCCGGCGCCACGTTTGCGCAATGGCTCCTGGAGGAAGTGGCGGAGTTGCCGAGAACGGCGCACGACAACTGGCGTGAAGGCGTGCTGATGCTGCGATACGATGCGGCGATCTTCAGAGGATAGGCGGATGGGCGAGCAGGTGCTTGTCTTCGATCTCGACGACACGCTCTATCTGGAGCGAGATTTTGCGGCAAGCGGCTTCAGGGCCGTCGACGCCTGGCTGTCCAGGCATGCTGGAGTTAAGGCGTTCGCCGCTCATTGCGAGGCGGCGTTCGCCGCCGGGCACCGCGGGCGGGTCTTCGACGAGGCGCTGGCTGCAATGGGCTTCGGGTACGATCCGAAGCTGGTCGCAAAACTGGTCGCCGTCTATCGCGGCCACGCGCCGACAATTGCGCTCGCGGCCGATGCCCGGTCTTATCTGGAGCGGCCCCGGACCAGTCGACGAGCGATCATCACCGACGGGCCGGCGGCAACGCAACGAGCCAAGGTTCAAGCGCTAGGGCTCGAAGCTTTGGTCGATCTCGTGATCTTCACCGATAGCTGGGGACGAGAATTTTGGAAGCCGCATGCCAGGGCCTTCGAAACGATCGAGGCCTGGGCTGAGGTCGGTCCGGAAAACCTGGTCTATATCGCCGATAATCCGGTGAAGGATTTCGTGACGCCACGCCGGCGCGGGTGGCACACCGTGATGGTGGCGCGCGAGGCGCGGGTCCACGATATGCCGGCACCGGATACGGCCCACCAGGCCGCGGCACGGATCACCGATTTCGGAGAGTTGGATGATGCGCTGCGATCGTTCCACGCCGGCAGGGCATTTTCCGGATAAGGTTCCGGCGGGTTGCCTGCATATGGAAGCAAAACCAAACGGTGTAGTGGCCGCGGAGCGCCTGAACGCGTCCGCGGCCAAGGTTCTTATGCGAAGACGAAGTCTGTTGCGCTGAAGTTGGCGGCAGACAGCGTCCCGTTCGGATCGTCGACGACGATCGAGAAGGCGTGGCCGGCCGAATCCTGTGCCTTCAGGATCACGTCGCCGTTCGGGTCGTCATAGGCAAACACCGTGCCGGGGCCTCCGGTGTTGGCGTAGCGGGTGACGCCGAGTTTCTCCAGAACGATGCGATCGAGACCATCCTGGTAGTCCATGATCGTGTCCTGGCCGTCGAGTGCGCCTGCGCCCTTGAGCACGAAGCGGTCGGCGTCGGCGCCGCCCCATAGGAGGTCCGAGCCCGCGTCACCGATGAGCGTGTCTCTGCCGGCATCGCCGCGGATCGTGTCGTTGCCCGAGCCGCCATAGAACTGGTCATCGCCATCGCCTCCATTCAGCGTATCGACACCGTCTTCGCCGCTGATGTAGTCGTTGCCGCCGTCGCCATAGACGAGGTCGTTGCCCGCGCCGACGCTGATCCTGTCGGCGCCGGCACCGCCGTGGGCCTCGTCGATGCCATTTTCGGAATCGAGGATGTCGTTGCCGTCGCCGCCGTCGAGATAATTGTCGCCGTCGCCGCCGTCGACCCGGTCATCGCCGATGCCGCCATAGACGTGGTCGTTGCCGGACTGGCCCTTGAGCGCGTCGTTGCCGCCCTCGCCGTAGATGTAGTCGTCGCCGGCACCACCGCCGACGGCCTGCTGCGTCACCTTGCCGGTCGCCGGATTGATACGGTTGACGAAGCCGTCATTGCCGTCGCCGGCATAGATGATGTCGTTACCCGCGCCGGCGTCGATATATTCCTCGCCGGCGCCGCCGTAGAAGGTATCGTTGCCGGTACCGCCGAGCATGGTGTCGTGACCATCGCCGCCGTCGAGGGTGTCGTCACCGTCTTCGCCGTCGAATATGTCGTTGCCGAGGCCACCTACGAAGTGGTCGTTGCCGATGCCACCGTCGAAGGAGTCGTTGCCGACCCCGCCTTCAGCATAATCGTCGCCTGGACCGGCCTTGAAGAAGTCGTTGCCGTCGCCACCGTACATCCGGTCGTTTCCATCTCCACCGTCGAGATAGTCGTCACCGGCATAGCCCCAAAGGCTATCGTCGCCGCCATATCCATAAATGTTGTCAGCTACGTTCGTGCCATAAAGCGTGTCAGCTACGGGTCTTCCCTTAACGATCATGTTTCCATCCTTTATTAGTGGGGCAGAATACGCGCCGTTGCTTTTACCGACCGCCGCGCAAGAACGGCAAGCGACCGGAGCGTGTGAAAACTGTGATCTATCGCGTTGTATGGTGGGGGTCTAAAATAGCATCTATAAGCAACCGCTACAACAGGTATATAGTATCCACTCAACCCTCGGCAGGTTGACAGCGGGGAACAATTCCATCGATACGGCCCCACTCAAGTTCCTGGAACCGGTGTCGTTGCAGTATGGCAGACAAGAGAATCAGAAGCGGCAGTCTACGCTCTGCGTTCCGGCGCAGCGTAATCGATCTCGGCTTGTTCTCGACGGTCGTCAACGTCCTGGCGCTGACCTCGCCCCTGTTCCTGATCCAGGTTTATGACCGCGTTTTGCCCTCTTCGAGCATCGAAACGCTCGTCTATCTCACGATTATCGCGTTCCTTGCCTTCGCATTCCTCGGCCTGGTCGATGTGATCAGGGCGATCTATGCGGTCCGGATGGCGGCCAAGCTCGACTGCGAACTTGGGGCGACGGCCTTCGCAAAGGTGGTCGCGGCAACCGGACGAGAGCCGGGGGACACCCAGCCGCTGCGTGATCTTGCGACCGTCAGGGGCTTCGTCGCTTCACGCGGCACGCCGACCCTCTTCGACCTGCCGTTCTCGCCGGTGTTCGCAGCGCTACTCTATCTCCTGCATCCGCTGCTGTTTCTGATGACCACGATCGGCGCCATCGTGATCCTGTCGCTGGTTTTCCTCAATCAGTCCATGAACAAGAAGTCGTCGCAGTTCGCGCAGGAGCGGATCACCAGCGCCAATCTCACGGCCCAGATGTTCAGTCGCAATGCCGAGACGGTGCGCGCCATGGGCATGACCGGCAATGTCGGTGAGGTCTGGGGCCGCCAGTTTGCCGCCGCGACCGCGGCCGCAGACGGAAGCCTCGTCGTCAACGCCATCTTCGGCGGCATATCGCGGTCGGTCAGAATGATCCTGCAGATGGCGATCCTCGCCGTTGGTGCGGCCCTTGTCCTGAAGGGGCAGATGACCGCCGGCATGATCTTCGCGTCGTCGATCCTGTCGGGCCGGGCTCTGCAACCGCTCGATCAACTGGTCGGGATCTGGAAGCAGGCGATGGAGGCGCGCAGCGCCTGGGAGCGGCTCGAAAAGGCGACCGAGACTAGCAATGCCGATGGCCGCAAGCTCCTCCTTCCTGACCCCGCCGGCGATATTGCCGTGCGTGACCTCCTTTACGTCTCGCCGGACGCCGGGGCCGATCCCGAGCCGATCCTGAAGCGGCTGAATTTCACCATCGCCGCGGGTGAGAGCATCGCGGTGGTCGGGCCGAGCCGGGCGGGCAAGTCGACGCTTGCAAGGCTTCTCACCGGAGCGGTTGCGCCGACCGCAGGCACGATCAGCATCGACGGCGCCGATCTGAGAACCTGGGACACGGCGCAGCTCGGCAGCCTCATCGGCTACCTGGCGCAGGACGTGCAGCTGCTGCCGGGCACGATCGCCGCCAATATTTCCCGCTTCGAGCCGGACGCGGCCGACGCGGCGGTGGTCGCAGCGGCGCGCGCGGCTCATGCCAATGATCTGATCTTGTCGCAGCCGAAGGGCTATCAGACCCTGATCGGGCCTGGTTCCAACAACCTCTCGGGCGGCGAGCGGCAGCGCATCGGGCTTGCACGTGCCTTCTACGGTGCCCCGCGCCTTCTTGTTCTCGACGAGCCGAACGCCAACCTCGACAGCGAGGGGGAGGCGGCACTCGGGCGGGCGCTGCAAGATGCAAAGGCACGCGGCGTTACGGTCGTCATCATCACGCACCGCATTTCGATCGCAACAACCTGCGACCGGATCCTGGTGATGAAGAATGGCAGGATCGAGGATTTCGGCCCGACGGAGGAGGTGGCGCGCCGCGCGCAGTCCGATCGGGCGAACCGGGCGACGAAGGCCGCTGCCCCCAAGCGGCCGTCGAACTTGCCGCCCGCGAGCATCTCCACGTTCCTGCCCGGCAGAACCGGTGAGCGGCCATGAGGACGTCGGACGCGCGGCGATCATGGCGGGAGTCGATTGCGACCGATACCGGGTTCATTGCCCGGCTCGGCTATGGGACGCTTGCCTTGATCCTGGCTGGTTTCGGCTATTGGGCGGCAACGGCGCCGCTTTCCGGGGCCTCGGTCGCTGCCGGCACCATTACCGCCTCGGGCCGAAACGTCCTGGTGCAGCATCTCGAAGGCGGGATCGTCAGCGAGATTGCGGTTCGCGAGGGTGATGCCGTCGCAAGAGGCCAGACGCTCGTCGTTCTCGACGACACCGTGGCGCGCACCCAGCTCAACCGTCTCGCCAAGCAATGGGTTGCGCTCAAGGCGCGGGAGGCGCGCCTTGCCGCCGAACGGGACGGACGGCGGGATCTGACGATCGCGATCGGCAATGCGCCGGCGACGATGTCGGCGGCCAGCCGCGACCTGACCGAAGAGCAGGTCAAGGAGTTTCAAAGCCGGCTTGCCCGCTTCACCTCCGAGACCGTCATCCTGCAACAGCGGGTCGAAAGCCTGAACGATGCGCTCGACGGTTTGGCGGCCCAGAAGGCGGCGGTCGAAAAGCAGACGCAGATCGTGCGCAGCGAAGCGGAACGGAAGTTCGCCCTGCTCGAAAAGGGGCTGACGAACCGCACGGAATATACCCAGCTCCTGCGGGTCGAAGCGGACCTGCTCGGCCAGGTCGGCATGCTGCAGGCGGAATCCTCGTCGAGCCGTACGCAAGTCGCAGAGGCGCGTGAACAGATCGAACGGCTGAAGACCCAGCGCGTCGAGCAGGCTGTGACCGCGATGAACGAGGTGAAGACGGGGCTTGCGGACGTGGAAGAACAGGTAGAGGCGGCACGCCGGGTACTCGAGCGCACCGTCGTCAAGGCACCGGTCGATGGGGTTGTCGTCGCCTCGGTCTACAACGCCGTCGGCAGCGTCGTCGGCCCCGGCGAGAAGATCATGGAGATCCTGCCCACAGGGGATCTGGTCGTCGATGCCCGTCTGAACCCGCGCGACATCGACGTCGTTCATGTCGGGCAGGCGGCCAGGGTTCGCCTCTCGGCGCTCAACGCCAGCCTGACGCCGGAAGTTTCGGCGACGGTTGCGCACGTCTCGGCCGACCGCCTGACCGATCCCGCGACCCGGGAGCCCTACTATCGCGCGGTGTTGCGCCTGGATATGCCCCTGCCGGCGGGCGTGCGCATGGAGCAGTTGCATCCGGGCATGCCGATCGATGCGTTCATCGAACTCGGCGACCGTACTTTCCTTGAGTACCTGGTGCGCCCGATCTCCGATTCCTATCGACGCGCCTTCGCCGGGGAATGATCGGCGGGAAATCTGTCTGCGAAACGTGCAATGGCACAGGGCCGACGGCAAGGTTGAGGGCCGCGGACATCGGCGTACCTGGCAAGGCGGCCAAGATTTTACCGATGTATTCGAGAGAGTATTTATTTCTATTATTCCAAGCGGCATTCACGTTTATTAAAGGTACGCATAGATAAACTGAGGATGTTTCAGTTTATACTATGAGAAATTGTGGTATTCCTAGATTTTCTGAAGATCTCTGCCCATCTACGGAAGCCGTCCGATTCTCGTAATTAATCCTTATGGGCTATAGATAAATAAGCAGTAATACTATTGAGTTCTAAGTTAATTAGGTAAATTGCTCCCGATAAAACGAAAAGATAATTTACACGCGGTTTTTGACATGCGAGAGTTTCGGGGAAATTGGCGTATTTCATTGCAAAGACCAAAGCGTATATCAGTGCATAGATGAAATAAATTTCAGGTAACTTTGTATGATCTGACGGGTATCAGAAGTTTATTCCAAAAAATTTCAACGAGACATGACGTCTCAAAGAGCATCATTCGTCCGTCCGTTTTCGGCGCGGCGGTTGAATGGCGCTCTATGGATCGAAGGGTGTCGCATGCATCGCAACGAGGCCGCTGCCCAGCCCACGCAAGCCGTCGCCCCATCTCCGCCGTCAATGGCGAGATATTGGGCAAGGTTCCTCACCATCTTCACCTGGTTTGCCGCCGTCGGACGCGCGCTTTTGCGCCTCGCGGCCAAAACGGCCGTATCCTCGGTCAAGCAGGTTCGTCGTTCGCGCACGCTCTACGCCATGGACCTGGCGTCGGCTGGCCTGGCGCTCGTGGCCGCCTTTTTCCTGCGCTATGGCTTCGACGGCATGTCGTCGCGGCCGGAGCTCTTCTGGGCGCTGGCCGCCACCGGGCCGCGATACCTTCTGGCCTGTGCGATCGCCTTTCCGATTGCGGGACTGTACGCCCGCGACTGGCGGTATTGTTCCGTCTCGGATCTGCGTTCGATCCTCCAGGCCGTATTGATCAGCTCGGCGGCCCTGGTGTTGATGTCCTTCTTCGCCAATCGCCTTCAGGATATGCCGCGCAGCGTCGTGCCGCTCGAGGCGCTTCTCCTGACCGCGTTTCTTTCCGCCTCGAGGCTGAGCTTCCGGCTCGACGAACTGGTGCTGCGGCCGACACGGCGGCAGCCGGTCGCCGAGGGCAATGTCGACCAGATTCCGACCTTGCTCGTCGGCAGTGGCCATGCGGCCGATCTCTATCTCCGAGCACTCCGTCGCGATCCGCATTGCAACCATAAGCCGGTCGGCTGCTTGGAGGCGACGCCCGAGCATACGGACATGACGCTGCGCGGGATTCCGATCCTCGGTGCGCTCAGCGATTTCGACCGTGTGGTCTGCGAGCTTGCCGAGAGCGGACAGATGCCGCGTCATCTCGTCTTCACCGAAGCGCTTTCGGCGTTCGGCGACGGAGCGGAGGATGTGGTGCGGCGCGCTGAAGCGCGCGGCATGACCGTATCGCGCCTGACGCAGATCACGGAACTCAAGAGCGCCAAGCAGGAAAGCCGTTTCGAGCTGCGCTCGATCGAACTGACGGATCTTCTGGAGCGTCCGCAGGCTGCCCTCGACAACGAGGCGATTCTTCGCCTGATCCGCGGCCGGCGCGTCTTGATCACCGGCGCTGGCGGTTCGATCGGCAGCGAGCTGACCTTGCAGGTGGCCGCGCGCGAACCGGCCGAGCTCATTCTGGTCGAGAATTGCGAATACAATCTCTACGCGATCGACATGGAGCTCGGCGAACGCTATCCGGGCGTCAAGCGGACCGCGAACTTGTGCAATGTGCGCCGGGCCAATCGGGTCAACGACGTCTTTGCGCGCTATCGGCCGGAACTTGTCTTCCATGCCGCCGCGCTCAAGCATGTGCCGATGGTGGAGCTCAACCCATGCGAGGGCGTGCTTACCAACGTGATCGGCACGATGAACGTCGCCAACGCAGCGCGTCGGTACAAGGTGCAGGCAATGGTGCAGGTCTCGACCGACAAGGTCGTCAATCCGACCAGCGTGATGGGCGGGACCAAGCGGCTGGCCGAGCTCTATTGCCAGGCGCTCGACCTTCATTGCCTCAAGAAGGGCGCCGGCCCGCGGTTCATGACCGTTCGGTTCGGCAACGTGCTCGGGTCCAGCGGCTCGCTGATCCCGCTCTTCAAGCGGCAAATTGCCAAGGGCGGGCCGCTCACCGTTACCGATCCCCGCATGACGCGCTTCTTCATGACCATTCGCGAAGCTGTCGAACTGACGCTGCAGGCGTCGGCCTACGGCTTGGAAGGCGAAATCGGCAAAGGCGAGATTTTCGTTCTGGACATGAATGAGCCGATCAAGATCATCGATATCGCCAAGCGCATGATCCGGCTTGCCGGACTTACCCCGGGCAAGGACATCGATATCGAAATCATCGGTCTCAGACCCGGCGAGAAGCTCTACGAGGAGCTGTTCGACAGCGGTGAGCAACGCATAAGCTCACCCATTCCGGGCGTGCTCGGTGCGATCCCGAACGCCGTGCCCCTGGCGACGCTCAAGGAGATGTTCGCGCGGCTGAAGCTTTTTGCCGAGCTCGGCGACCAGGCGATGGTCTTTGCGATCATGAACAGCCTCATTCCCGGCTTCGACAAGCACCCGGCCGAAGGTGCGGCCGGCGGACTGTCGTCGGACGACGGGGAGGATGGTGCCACCGACGCCGATGTCGCGCATCTCTCCGACGATATCCTGCAGGCAGCGCTGACGGGTCACAGGCGCGGGCCGCCCTCGACGCCGATGCCGATGTGATCAGCGCGATCGTTCGAACGCGCGTATGGAGTTCCCCGCATGTTGATTGACGCGAGCGACTATTCTCCGGTCAGGCTGCCGCCACAGCGGGCGGCCGCCGCCGCGGGGGCGGCGGTTGCAGGCACGGTGGCGAAGCAGCGCATCGCCGTGCTTTCAAGTTACAGCCGCTCGCTGACCAATTTCCGCCTGGAGCTGTTGCGGCGCCTGGTGGAGGCCGGGCATTCGGTCGTGGCCGTTGGGCCGGAGCAGGACGACGACGTCGTCCGCCAGCTCGGCGCGATCGGCGTCGAGTTCGTTCGCTTGCCCATGGCGCGCACCGGCCTCAATCCCCTGACCGACCTGGCGACTCTGTGGTCCTACTGGCGGCTGTTTCGTTCGCGGCAGGTCGATGTCGTGATCCCCTATACGATGAAGCCGATTGTCTATGGCGGCATTGCCGCCCGCCTTGCCGGCGTCAAGCGGCGATATTTTCTCGTGACCGGGCTTGGCCACGTCTATTCGGATGCGGCGAACAAGCGATGGGTCGGGCGCCGCATCAAACAACTCAGCGTGCTGCTCTACCGGCTGGCGCTCAAGGGGGCAGGCGGGGTCTTTGCCTATAACCGGGCGGATCAGGCCGACATCGCCGATTGCAGGCTGATGTCCGATCAACGGGACCTGACGCTGGTGCCGGGCTCCGGCGTCGACCTCGATCACTATGACTTTTCGCGCCCGCCCGCCGGGCGCCCGATCTTCCTGCTTGTTGCCCGTCTGTTGAAGGACAAGGGGATCGGCGAATATGTCGAGGCCGCTCGCCTGGTTCGCCAGCAGTTCCCTGAGGCCGAGTTTCGCCTTTTAGGGCAGTTCGATCCAAGCCCGGCTGCGATCTCCGCCGAGACCATCGAGGGATGGGTCAGCGACGGCAGCCTGATCTATCTCGGAGAAACCACGGACGTGCGCCCGCATCTTAGAGACTGCAGCGTCTTCGTCCTGCCGTCCTACTATCGCGAGGGCATTCCGCGCAGCATTCTCGAGGCGATGTCGACAGGCCGCGCGATCGTCACAACCGACCTGCCGGGCTGCGACGAGACGGTGGTCGACGGGCTCAACGGCTACCTCGTCGAACCGCGCAATGCCAAGCAACTGGCAGAAGTGATGTGCCGCTTCCTGAGAGCGCCTTCGCTCGTTACGGACATGGGGCTGAGGTCCCGTGAACTGGCCCAGTCGAAATTCGATGTGCATGTCGTGAACAATTTGCTTCTTGAGCGCATGGCATTGATCTGAAAAGCACATATCTCCGGTACCGAAACACTCGCGAGCATGCGTAGGCCAAAGAACAACCGCGGCTATGCTTTGTCGGTGAGCTTGACGATCGTGTGTATCCAGTTTCCCCAACGGGAAACTTAAATTTTAAGTGTGTGCATTACTAATCGTTGTTGAATTGATCGTTGCTATGCATAATCGATTTCGAAGAATATTCGAGGCGGTTGTCTTAGGATGGCAGGCAGCGTCGTTCACATCATCAACGACCTCAACGGAAACGGCGGCGCCGAGCGCATGGTCGTGGAAATGGCGCAGCGGCAGACCCGGTTTTCCGCAACCGTGATCGTGTGGAAGGGAGCCAACAACCAGCTTCTGGAAGACGCGGCGTTTGCCGCCGTGACGATCATTGCGGTCAAGCCGTCGAGTCCCCGCTCGATCGCCAGGGCTTGGCGCGCGATGCGCGCGGCGGACCTGGTGCACGTCCATCTGTTTCCCTCACTCTATTTTTGCGCGCTTTTGCCGTTCCGCAAAATTTACACCGAGCACAACACCTGGAACCGCAGAAGGGCAAGGCGATGGCTACGCGGCATCGAACGGTGGGTCTACGGCCGTTACGATTGCGTCGCAGCGATCAGCGCGCCTGTCCGTGACCACCTTTCCGAATGGCTGGCGCCCATGGTCGCAAAGATCCACATTGTCGAAAACGGCGTTTGCCTGGACCGTTTTGCGCCGGCCCGCGATCGCAGGCCAAGAGAGGATGGCCGCTTCTATATAGGCATGGTCGGAAGCTTCACGGAGAAGAAGGACCAGGAAACCATCGTGCGGGCCCTGCAAGGGCTCCCGGACAACGTCCATGCGGTCTTTGCCGGCATCGGTGATCGCCGACCGCTCGTTGAAGACCTGGCCGTGGCACTGGGTGTGCGCGAGCGCGCGCATTTTTCGGGGCTGGTTCGCGATATCCCGGGCTTCCTGAGCCGCCTAGATCTCTATGTACAATCCTCCCATTGGGAGGGTTTCGGCGTGGCTGTGGTCGAGGCCATGGCGGCGGACCTGCCGGTCTTGGTCAGCGATGTCGGGGGACTGGCCGTCGTTGTCGACAACGACGACTATCGGTTTCCGCCAAAGAACCACGGGCGGCTTGCCGACCGCGTTCGCGAACTTGCGGGCGACGACGAGAAGTACCGCAATGCAACGGCCTATGCGCGACGTCGTGCGCAGGGCTTCTCGATCGACCGGACCGTTTCGTCCTATGAGGACCTTTATGACCTCATCAAGCCGGGTCCGCCGGCGTTGACGCCGGCCGGCGCAGACCCCAGCGCGTCTCGCTTCCGTAGTCCCTCGCATCCTTCATAGGCCGCAAGCGGCCATTTTCCTGGCCTGTGGCCGATGGGAGGGAGCGAGGTTCAGGTCCGGCTGCCGCCGGGCGAGGAGGCATGGCACGACGTTTCGGCTCATTCGACAGAAACTGCTGAAATGAACTTGGAATCTTCGAGGGAGTTGGTATTATTCCTGCATTATTTTCGAATATATTGAAATTAACTGTTGTCGTTTTCAGATTTTGGGAGCCGATGGCGGCCAGTTTTACCTCGGGATTACTGTAGCGGGCACTGAACCCCTGTCTGGAAAGATAGGCGGAAGGCTGTATGACCGTTGCCGCACGAACCTTGGTACGCGGGCCGCAGGCAAAATTTTACAGGTTGTCAGACCATGGTGATGAGCGCCCGGCAGTTTTATTCAGGAAGTGACGGCTCGACGGATTGCGTCCGGGAGTCGGAGTTCTTTGCAAAGCTGAAGATGCGAAACGGCACCTTCAAACTCACGCAGCCGTCGCGCTTTCGCGAACTGGAAACCGCATTCCGGCCCGTGCTTTCGCAGCGGGCTACACAGTTGCGGGAGGTGCTCGATGTCGGTGTTTCGACCGGCGTCACCACGGTGGAGCTTCTCCGGTACCTGGAAACCTGCGGGTCGAAGCCGAAGATCACGGCCACCGACCTCTTCATCGACGCGCATATCGTCGACATGGCGCCGGGCGTTCGCGTTCTTGCGGATCCGGAAGGCTGGCCGTTGCAGTACGACGTTGCCGGTCTTGCGATCCGGCCCTGGATCCGGCGGCTGGACTATGTGTCGCTTGCCTTCATCCCGCGAAAATTCGCGAAAGCCATGCTGCAGCCGTGCCTGCGCGCGCGGATACGCAGCGGAAGAAGCGAGCCGGTGCAGATGATCACCCGGTCGTTGTCGAGTGGTGATTCCATCGCGTTTGTGGAGGATGACATCATGCGGCGTGCGCCAGGCTTCGCCGGTCGTTTCGATCTCGTCCGAGCCGCGAACATTCTCAACAAGAGCTATTTTTCCAACGCGCAAATCCGGGTGGCCGTGTCCAATATTCGCGCCTACCTCAACGGCCCCGGCAGTCTTCTGATTGTCACCCGGACGAACGAGAAGGGCGAAAATGGGGGCACCCTTTTCGAGGTGGGCGCCGACGGGACGTTCACGGTGCTGATGCGCGTCGGATCCGGATCCGAAGTCGAAGACCTGATCCTTGCTTGTCCGGCGCCTTGAGGCGAGCGGCGGCTCGATCGGTCTTGCCTGTCTCAGCCTTCTTCTTCCAAACGGCAAGGCCTTTGCGAAACGGTAAACCCGGTCGCCGGAGCCTTGACGCCGTCCGGGCGACAGGGAAGATTGCGACCCAGACGGATGGCCCGGTCACGGATGCGCTTGGCTGATGCCGGCTGCGCTCCACGGCCGGCGGCTCGGGAATCCATTCCACATAGATCCAGGCGCCTCCGCTCGCGATGAGGTGTTGCGAGGGAAAACGGCTTGAAACGGATACTGGTTACCGGCGGAGCCGGATTCATTGGCGCGCACCTGGCCCGCCGGCTGGTGCAGGCCGGCCATGAAGTGACCATCCTCGATGACCTGAGTTCCGGGACACGCGAAAACGTGCCGGAGACTGCGACCTTCATCGAGGGGTCGGTGCTCGACCGCGATGCCGTACGTCGCGCGCTCGCCGATGTCGACGCGTGCATACATCTGGCGGCGGTCTCCTCGGTGGAGCGGTGCAAGCGGCAACTGACGTCGTCGCACGCAGTCAACATAACGGGGTTCCTCACGATCATCGAGGAGCTTGCCCATTCCCGAGCGGACCTTCCGCTTGTCTACGCCTCGTCGGCGGCGGTCTACGGGGCGAGCCAGGAGTTGCCGCTCTCGGAGGCCGGCCGCTGTACTCCGCTCTCGCCTTACGGTGCGGACAAGCTTTCCTGCGAACTCCACGCGCGCACAGCCTACGAAGTCTACGGCATATCGAGCCTGGGCCTGCGTTTTTTCAACGTGTACGGGCCGGGACAGGATCCATCATCTCCCTATTCCGGCGTGATCGCGAAGTTTGCCGAACGCCTGGAGCGCGGCGAAAACATCACGATCCATGGAGATGGTGGCCAGACCCGCGATTTCGTGCATGTTGACGACGTTGTGGAAGCACTGCTCCACGCGATCGGCCGCTGGGATACCGGCGCGCGCATCGTCAACGTTTGCAGCGGGGTCGAAACATCGATCAGCGATCTCGCCCGGATCATGATCGAGGAAACCGGCAGCCGCTCGGATATCACCCATGTGGCCGGCCTGCTTGGTGAAGTCAGGCGCTCGCGGGGTTGCGTGCAGGCACTCCATGCAAAACTCGACTATCGCTGCGCAACCGACCTTCGAGCCGGGCTTGCGCGACTGTTGCGGTAAGCTCGACGGCGAAGCGGCCTCCGGGTGACGACGTTTGCCGGCTGCCGAGAGGGGGCGATGACGCCGCTGGCAACCGATTGCCGGCGGACCAGCGCGGCCACTTTCGTTTGCGAAGGCCTTTGCGCTCAACTTCCACGAAGGGACGCCGGCCCAGGCGGGAATTGTCAACGGATGCGCCCATCGGGGCCGCCTCCCGCCGGAGCACTCAGCGGCTCGACGACATAGCGCGCTGAGCCGACGGGTGGAGGAAGGAAGCGGCCCCGCCATGTCTTCGAACGCTCCCCGATCGCGCCGAGGGCAAGCGGCGTGACGTGGCGCCCGAAGGTTTCAGGTGCCGGATTTGAGCTTGCTGCTGATGTAGCGGAACTCCTGCGTCTTGCCGCCATAACCATAGGCAGCGGCCGAAACCTCGTGGACGAGGACATAGCTCTCGTGGTGCAACTTTCCGAGCAACTGTTCAAAGCGGCCGAAGATGGCTTCGAGATAGGCGGCCATTTCCTGCTTGGTGTTGGTCCCGTCGACGACCTTGATGTCGAGCCAGAAGCTGTTGGCATTCTGTTCGGCAAGTGACGTTCCACCGGCGAACCAATGCTCGGGATCCGCGTAGGTGACGACGATCGCCGTGATCGTCGGGTCCTTGCGCAGATGAGCTGCCGTCAGTTCGCTGACCGCGGCGGCGATCCGCGACGAGAGGGCTGGGTCCGGCTTGCCGCTGACGGTGACGTTGATGATGGGCATTGGTGGTTCCTTTCGGGTTTCCTGTTTGTTGTGTGAGCCCAATCTGCCACCCGTTAAGATTAGATAAAAACGAATTGTTTTGCATTTATAATTCGATTAAAATGAAGTTATGCAATCCTTCGACCCCGACCTGCTTCGTACTTTTCTCGCCTTTGCCGAGAGTGGCTCTCTTGCGAACGCGGCCGCGACCGTGGGGCGGACCCCTTCGGCGGTCACCGCCCAGATGCAGCGCCTGGAGACGATGATCGGTGAACCGCTTCTCGCGCCTTCGGGCAGGGGGCGAATTCTGACGCCGGCCGGCGAGGAGCTGGTCATTCACGCGCGGCGAATTCTCGAGGTCCACAGGGATGCGTGGCTGAGCCTCAAGGGCGCCAGCACCGACGGCCGCCTGGCACTTGGCTGCACCCAGGATTTTGCCGACAGCAACCTGCCGGATCTCTTGCGTCACTTCGGCCGTACCCATCCGCGGGTGCGGTTGGATCTCAGGGTCGGCCGGTCCCGCGAACTGACGTCCGCTTACGATCGGGGACTGATCGAGGTGCTGATCGTCATGCGGGAGGGACCGACGCCTGACGAGCTCGCCATTTTGCGCGAACCCATGCTCTGGCTATCGGCAGCGGATGCTTCATCGATGGCGGACGGCGAACTGCCGATTGCGGTACTGGACCCGCCTTGCGGCTTTCGCGCGGCCGCGACGGCAGCACTTGACGAGGCGGGGCGTCGCTATCGCATCGCGGCGACAAGCCCAAGCCTTTCCGGTCTGCGTGCGGCGGTGCGAAGCGGTATTGCCGTCACTGCGCGCACAGCACGTTTCCTTGGAGAGGGGGTGGCGGTCGCGCCGCGGGCGCTGTCGCTGCCGGCATTGCCGAATGCGGAATTCTGCCTGCGGCTGAAGGCAAAAGCCGACAAGCCGGCGTCGAGCCTGGCGACGCTGCTTGCCGAGGGGTTGCCTGCCGGTTCCGAACGGCGGTGATGACGAGACGCCCAAAGACTGCGCCGCGGTCGCGTCGATCTGTTTCGTCGATGTTCCGCCTCCGACCGCACCTCGCGCCGGGGATATTCCGAAAGCGCCCCAAAAGCGCAGAGCGAGTCTGCCGCTAAGGATGCCTACATCTGCGCGGTCATGCCGCCGTCTACCGTCACGGTGATGCCATTGACGAAGCTCGCGGCCGGCGATGCCAGGAACAAGGCGGCGGGTGCGATCTCCTCCGGCCGGCCCCAGCGCTTCAAGGGAATCCGGACATCAACGAAGGCCTGCAGTGCCGGATCGGCGGCGAGTGCCGCATTGGTCTCGGTCGCAAACCAGCCGGGCGCGATCGCATTGACCGTCAGCGTCGCCGATCCAAGCTCTACCGCCAGCGAACGGGTGAGGGCATCAAGCCCACCCTTGGCCGCGGTATAGGCGGGATCGCCGGGCCGCGCGACCGAGGCGGCGATCGAGGTGACGAAGATCAGCCGGCCGGCAGAGGAACGGCGGAGATAGGGCAGTGCCGCCCGTGCCATGGCATAGGCGGCCGTCAGGTCCGTGTTGACGAGGGCAGCAAAGGAAGCGGGGTCCATGACGTCGGTGCCGCGCCGGTCCCGCTCGCCGACCGCGTGAAGAAGGATGTCGAGCCGGCCAGTCCTGCCTGCAGCGGCAGCGACGATCTTTTCCGCTTCGGTTGAAACATCGCCGGGCACGATGTCGAGTGCGACGCCGTCGGAGGCGGCCTGATGCCGCGCTGTTTCCAGTGCCGCCGGATTGCGCCCATTGATCGCGACGGCAGCCCCGGCCCGTGCGAGCGCCTTTGCCATCTCAAGGCCAAGCCCGCGGCCGCCGCCCGTCACCAACGCCGTCATTCCGCTAAGGTCGAACATATCGGTCTCCGATGCTTTCCGCCGATTCCGGGCTGACGCTACACCAAATCCTAGCAGGAGAGCTTTAGCGCCTGTCGTTGCAGCCGCCAATGGCGCAAGCGTACCGGACCGCGGGCCATCCTGATGCAGTTACCGTAAAGCGCTTGTGCTGCACGGCCCGGCTGTCTAGTCCGTCGAGTGCAATCGCGCCAGATCCGGGGTGCATGGGAAGAGAGAGGTAGCAAGATGACAGTGTCCAACACCGCGCGCCGGTCGGTTGAAGCCGGTCTGAAACGGGACGACCTGCTCGTCTCTTCTCTTTCTTCTGGCGGCAGGGATGGGATATCCCGCCGCAACAGGATTGCATTTTCATGTTTCTACTCGAACAGGCGGCCTATCCGGCTGCTCAAGCCCTCCTAAAGGACCTTTCCTCCACGCATGTGGCCATCGCCGCCGTGCTCGACGGCACGATCGACGGCGAAGTCTGGATCGACCGTCCGGTGGATACACGCGTCGCGCTGCTGGCAAATGGCGATGCCTATTATCTGGCGGGGTTGCCCGACCAGGCTACCGATAGCTTTGCCGACTTGAAGGAACTGATCCCTGCCTGGGCGTATCTCTTCGTCGAGGACCGTTGGTCCGATCGCCTCGGCGACATCTGGTCCAATGCCTTTGCGCTCCCGCATCCGCGCGTGCGGCTGGGCTTGTCAGGCGCAAGTCATCGCCCTGCGGCGACGGCATTGCCTGAAGGCTTTCGTCTCGCGCCCATTGATCAACGCCTGCTCGATCTCGATCCCGGCAATATCGAGACGGTGACGGACCTCATGGAAGGGTGGGCTTCGGCCGAGCTCTTCCTGGAAAACGCCATCGGCTTTTGTGTGCTTTACGACGGGTCCATCGTCAGCCATTGCGCAACCGACAGCGTCAGCGGCTCGCGTTGCGAACTGGGCGTCGGAACGGAACACGGCTATCGGCGCCTCGGGCTTGCCAAGGTAGCAGCCATGGCGACGATTGCGGAATGCACCAAGCGCGGACGGCCGGATATCGAATGGCATACGCACGCCTCGAACAAGGGTTCGATCGCGATCGCCAAGAGCTGCGGCCTCACCGAACTCGACAGACATGTCGCCTTTAGCGGCAACCTGCCGGCGGAGAACATCGGCGATCTCGATCCTGCCACCTGCCGCGAATGGGGGCTGCATCTGGAGCGGGCGAGCGATCACATCAGCTGGTATCGCTTTCATGCGACCGGGGCCTGGACCCTGGCCGGCGACCGCACGCGGGCGCTCGTCAATCTCCGCCAGCTCGTTGACGGCGGCTGGGAAGGCGAGGCCGAGTGGCTCGAAGGCTACTGGGCCGTTCAATCGCTCGTCGACGATCCCGAATTCAAGGCGATCGTGGCGCAGCAGCGCGCCATGAAGGAAGCCTAGCCCAAAACAAGCCGGCCGCGCCCATGGGGCGCGGCCGGTCTTCCGAAGGGGCCGTGTCGCCCGGCCATCCAGGCGTCACTTCATCGTATAGACGTCGATGGTGAAGTACTTGTCGTTGATCTTCTTGTAGGTGCCGTCGGCGCGGATTTCATCGAGCGCCTTGTTCAGCCGCTCGCGCAGGTCGTTGTCCTCCTGGCGCACCGCAATGCCGACGCCTTCGCCGACGAACTTCTTGTCGGTGATCGGTTCGCCGATCAGTTCGCAGCAGCTCTTGCCGTCGGCATTTTTCGTCACCCAGTCAAGCAGCGGCAGCATATCGCCCACCTGAAGGTCGAGGCGTCCGTTGACCATGTCGAGGTTTGCCTCGTCCTGGGTCGGGTAAAGCTTGATTTCCGCGTCGGGATAGCTGGCGGTGATGTAGTCGGCCTGGGTGGTGCCAGATTGGGCGCCGATCACCTTGCCCTTAAGCGCCTCATTGGTGAACGCGGTAAAGCCGGCTCCCTTCGGGGCGGCATGGGTCATGGCTGCAAGATAGTAGGGATTGGTGAAGGCGACCTGCTTCTTGCGTTCCTCCGTGATGAACATGGAGGCGATGATCAGGTCGTATTTCTTGGCGATCAGGCCTGGAATGATGCCGTCCCAGTCCTGGGCGACCACTTCGCATTCGACCTTCATGCGCTCGCAAAGCGCAAGTCCGATATCCACGTCGAAGCCGCCGATCTTGCCGGCGGGATCGATAAAATTGAAGGGCGGGTAGGCGCCTTCCGTGCCGATCTTGATCTTTTCGGCGGCCTGGGCCGACACGGCGGCTGTCGCCATCATGGCGAACACTGCTGCTGCGATATGTTTCTTCATTCGCGTTCCCCTTGTTGTGCATCATTCTTGATGCTTCCAGGGAAGACTAAGTCGCGCTTGCCTATAAGCGAAATAGATAGACGCGATAATCGGTATTGTTTTGGTTGATTGGCCTGGTCAGCGCAGTGTCACTTGTAGCGACCATGGCGCTGCAGCACCTCGACCTTGTAGCCGTCGGGATCGACTAGAAAGAAGAAGCGTGCAAGCAGAGCACCATCGCGATTGAACGCGACGATCTTTCCCGGATTAAGGCCAGCGTCCGTGAGCCGCTGGTGCTCGGCGTCGAGGTCGTCGACCGACAGCGCCAGATGCCCATAGCCATCACCGAGCGCATAGGGCTCGCTGCGGTCCTTGTTGACCGTCAGCTCGAGCTCGAATTCGCTTTCCGCGTTGCTGAGGTAGATGAGCACGAAGGTTTCGAAGTCCAGCCGCTCCGCGATCTCGAGCCCAAAGGCTGCACGATAGAAATCGACCGATCGTTTCTCGTCGAGAACGCGGATCATCGAATGAATCGCCTTGGCCACCTCAATCTCCTTCAACCTTGGACGTCGGCGGCGTAGCAGAGTGTCGCCGATGATGGAACCCCCGCCCGGCGACCGAGGAGGATTAGGCTCTTGCGCTCCGGTTCTTCAACTGCTGTTCGCGGAAGAAGATGAAAAGGCCGGAGGCGACGATCAACGCCGCGCCGATGAGCACGGTTGGACGGGGCGTATCCCCGAAGAAGAACCAGCCGAAGACGACGGCCCAGAAGAGCAGCGTGTATTGCAGCGGAACGACGGTGGCCGCATCGGCGAGCTTGAGCGAGCGGTTGACGAGGATATGCGCGAGCATCGCGACGATGCCGAGCATGCCTAGCTGCAACAGCGCCTCGCCATCGACCGGCGCCCAGCCGGAGGGATTGGCGGCAACGCCGACGAGCGAGAAGATCAGCGCGCCGACGATCTGCCAGAAAACCAGCGTCGTGTCGGGTGTGGAGCGAAGCGTGCGGCCGAGCATGAGGGCAAAGGCAAAGGCCGTGCTGCCGGCAAGCGCGATCAGCGCCGGTAGGCCGAGGCTCTCCTTGGACGGTTCGAGCGCGATCAATACGCCGGCAAAGCCGATGAGGATCGCCGTCCAGCGCCGCCAGCCGACCTTCTCGCCAAGCAAGAACGGCGAGGCTGCAGCGACGTAGATCGGCGCGGCCAGCCAGTAGGTCATGGTATCGGCAAGCGGCATGTAGGCGACCGCGAAATAGAAAGCGGAGGCGTCGATGGCAAAGAGCAGCGAGCGCAAGGCCTGAAGGCCGGGACGTTCGACCCGGAACATCGAACGCAGGCCGCGCCTGAGAATGAAGGGCGACAGGAACAACAGCGCCGCAACGCTCCGGATCACCATCAGCTGGCTGACGGAGTAGGTCGCCACCAGCCATTTGCCCATGACGTCGTTCAGCGAAAACATCAGCATGCCCAAGAGCATGATGAGAACGCCTGTCCGGGCGGCATTCGGGGCGGTTACGGGGGCGGTGATCACGGTCATATCAGGGCCTTCGATGAGTTGCGCAGGCCATGCCACATTCGGTGCCGCCGATCCATTGCTGTCTGCAAATGGAACCATAAGTTTTGCGAATGAATCGACGCCGGCGCGCGCGACGGAGCCGTAGCAAGACAGAACGCCGTAACAACCGCTTGGTGATCATCGGACAAAGCGAAGAGTGGCCCTCTTGACGTTCCGCCCGGCGCTGCTAATTAGACAGTCGTCCCGCCCTCCAGACATCGGATCGCGGGGAACACTGGTGCCGGGCCCCTCTGGCGAGAGTTTTTACGGCGCTCTCGTGATGTCGGTACCGCCAGCAAATTAGCCGGCGGATTAGCTCCCATGAAAACTGATCTCATGCCTTACGCATGTGCCCCTTCGGCCGTGCGCATTTCCGTTTTGAAACCCCATTTCTTCACCGAATCCGGTGTCGTCAGAGCGAAAGAGGCCCGTCGATGAACCAGCCTCAATCGCATTCGAGCGCGCTCGGCTATTTCACCTGGGCCTTCATTGTCACTGCGGTCGGCCTTGTGCTCGGCGCCTGGCTCGGCTGGCAGTCGACCGGCACGATCGGTGGCATGGCCTCGGTCTTCTTCATCTGCACCGTGCTTGCGGTGCTGGAAATCTCGCTGTCCTTCGACAACGCCATCGTCAATGCCAACAAGCTCAAGGACATGACGCCCGAGTGGCAGCATCGCTTCCTGACCTGGGGCATCATCATCGCCGTTTTCGGCATGCGTATCGTCTTCCCGCTTCTGATCGTCGTTATCGCAGCGAAGATCGGCCCGATCGAAGCGATCGTTCTGGCGGCAAGCAAGCCCGAAGAATATGCGCGCATCATGAACGACGCGCACCTACCGATCGCGGCCTTCGGCGGCACCTTCTTGATGATGGTCGGTCTCACCTACTTCTTCGACCATGAGAAGGATGTGCACTGGATCAAGTGGGTCGAGACCAAGATGGCGCGCTTTGCGACCATCAAGGGCATCGAGATCGCCTTCGTGCTGGCTCTCATCCTCGGCTTCTCCACCCTGCTCGATCCGGCTGACGTGCACACCTTCGTCTATTCGGGGATCTATGGTCTGCTGACGTTCCTCGTGGTTGAGGTGGTCGGTGGCCTGCTCGATGCGCAGCAGGAAACCATGAGTGCGGCGGCAAAGGGCGGCTTCGGCGCCTTCCTTTATCTCGAAGTGCTCGACGCCAGCTTCTCGTTCGACGGCGTCATCGGCGCCTTCGCGCTGACGCAGAACCTCTTCATCATCGCGATCGGCCTCGGCATCGGCGCCATGTATGTGCGCTCGATGACGATCATGCTGGTGGAAAAGGGAACGCTCAACGAATACCGCTACCTGGAACACGGCGCGTTCTACGCGATCCTGATCCTCTCGGTCGTCATGTACTTCCAGACCCTGGTCCACATTCCGGAAGTCATCACCGGCCTTGGTGGCGCGGCCCTCATCGGCATCTCGCTCTGGTCGTCGATCCGCTACAACAAGCGGGAACGCGAAGAAGAGCTTGCCGGCGCGCACCAGGAAGAGCAGGCCCGGGTCGAAGCCTAAGCGGCGGCGTATACCCCATCAAATCGGAAACGGCCCGGCGGAAACGCCGGGCCGTTTTTCGTTGGGCCGGCATTAACCGCCTCGAATTGCCAAACGGCTTGACGCACGGGATAAAGTCCGAAGGCTGGTGGGCGATCTGAAGAACCTGCTCGATGAGCTTTAAAGGACGCGTGCCCATCGTCTGCTGACCGCGGAAATCAATTGGTCGCCGGGCCTGCTACGGTGGTCTTCAGCGCCCTCAAGTGCATGTCGTGCAGGAAGGAACAGTGCTGCCGCGTCGTCTTCTTGCTGACGCGTGGAGGCTACGCGGCCATCGATGCCGAGGTATCCTGGTCCCGCGTCCCTGCAACGCGGTCTCGAGATTTTCCTTCGGCAAGGGGCGCTAGCGCCGAATGCGCAAACGGCCCGGTGATCTCTGGGATCCCGAGCCGTTTTCATCCTTGGGAGGATAAGGCGCCCCTTGGGGCGCTAGAATTCGTTAGCCGCGGCGCGTATCCGGGAAGTTTGCCGGGTCGATCCCTAGCGTACGCAGGTCGCTTGCCTTCGGGCGGCGGTGACCTTCGACAGCGGCGGCGGCAGCGCTGGCAGCGCCGAGAACTGCGAAGGCGCGGCCGATGAAACCCTTGTGGTAAGTTGTGATAGCCATCGTCTTGCTCGCTTTCATTTTCTATTCGATGAGCAAAAGATGGGGGTTCGCCGGTCATATTGCAATGCACAATCAAGCACGTCAGCCATGCAAACCGAGCAAGCCCTGCAGACTTTGATGCGGGCAAGCGCCGGGCCTCCACTCTTTTGGTTCGGGCTGCTAACAGGACGGGCGCGGTGCCCGGATATTGCCGGGTACCAGAAAAAAAAAGCGCGGCTCGGCGGTCTTTCGACCCCGAGCCGTTTTTCATCCTTGGGAGGATAAGGCGCCCCTGGGGCGCTGGAATTCGTTAGCCGCGGCGCGTGTCCGGGAAGTTCGCCGGGTCAATGCCCAGCGTACGCAGATCGCTTGCCTTCGGACGGCGGTGACCTTCGACAGCGGCGGCGGCAGCGCTAGCAGCGCCGAGAACTGCGAAGGCGCGGCCGATGAAACCCTTGTGGTAAGTTGT
Organism: Ensifer adhaerens; assembly: GCF_002007205.1. Taxonomy (GTDB): domain Bacteria; phylum Pseudomonadota; class Alphaproteobacteria; order Rhizobiales; family Rhizobiaceae; genus Ensifer; species Ensifer adhaerens_D. The sequence goes on along the minus strand of NZ_LAZS01000011.1, from coordinate 226,016 downwards.
GGTAGCCATCGTCTTGCTCGCTTTCGTTTTCTATTCGATGAGCAAAAGATGGGGGTTCGTCGGTCATATTGCAATGCACAATTGGACACCCCAGCCATGCAACGGAAGCAGGCCCGGCCGGTGATCAAACCGGCCGGGCCTGCGGATAGGCCTTGGGAGGAGGCGCTATTAGTCTTCGTTCGCTGCGAGCTGCGAAAGAACCTCGCCACGACCGCGCGCCCGCAGGATCAGCGGCACGATCAGCGCAGCGGCGGCGATGAGCAACAGCACGGCTGCGATCGGCGAGGTGAACAGGACCGAGTAGTCCCCCTGGCTGATCGCGAGCGCACGGCGCAGCTGCTGTTCGGCGAGCGGACCGAGGATCAGGCCGACGACCACAGGGGCGATCGGATATCCGAAGATGCGCATGGCGTAGCCGAGCAGGCCGAAGGCGAGCAGCATGCCGAGTTCGTAGACCGACGGGTTGGCGCCGATGGTGCCGAGGGTGGCGAACAGCAGGATGCCAGCATAGAGCCACGGCTTCGGAACGGTCAGCAGCTTCACCCAAAGACCGATCAGCGGCAGGTTCAGGACCAGCAGCATGAAGTTAGCGATCAGCAGGCTGGCGATCAGGCCCCAGACGAGCTGCGGATTGGTCGCAAAAAGCAGCGGGCCGGGTTGGAGACCGTATTGCTGGAAGCCGGCAAGCATGATTGCCGCTGTCGCCGTGGTCGGCAGGCCAAGCGTCAGCAAGGGGACGAGCGTACCGGCGGCCGAGGCGTTGTTGGCCGCTTCCGGACCAGCAACACCTTCGATCGCGCCATTGCCGAACTCTTCCGGATGCTTGGTCAGGCGCTTTTCCGCGGCGTAGGACAGGAAGGTGCCGATCTCGGCGCCGCCGGCCGGCATTGCGCCGATCGGGAAGCCGATGAAGGTGCCGCGCAGCCACGCCTTCCAGGAGCGCGCCCAGTCCGCCGCACTCATCCAGACCGAACCACGCACTGCCTCGACCTTGTCGGGGCCTTTGTCGCCCTGAGCGGCGATGTAGAGCGTCTCGCCGATGGCGAACATGGCAACGGCCAGTGTCGTTACCTCGATGCCGTCAAGCAGTTCCGGAACGCCGAAGGAAAGGCGCGCCTGGCCGGTCAACTGGTCGATGCCGACGACCGAAAGCGCCAGGCCGATGAACAGCGACGTCAGGCCGCGAAGGGTGGAATCGCCGAAAGCGGAGGAAACGGTGACAAAAGCGAGAACCATCAGCGCGAAGTATTCGCGCGGGCCGAAGACCAGGGCCAGCTTGACGATATAGGGCGCGATGAAGGCGAGACCGAGCGTGGCAATCAGGCCGGCGACGAAGGAACCGATCGCAGCCGTCGCCAAGGCGGGGCCGCCGCGGCCGGCACGCGCCATCTTGTTGCCCTCGAGTGCGGTCACGATCGAGGCGCTTTCGCCAGGCGTATTCAGGAGGATCGAGGTGGTCGAACCGCCGTACATTCCACCGTAATAGATACCGGCGAACATGATCAGCGAACCACCGGGATCGAGGCGATAGGTGACCGGCAGCAGGAGCGCCACGGTCAGCGCCGGGCCGATGCCGGGCAGCACGCCGACGGCTGTGCCCAGCGTCACGCCGATCAGCGCGTAGAGCAGGTTCATCGGTTGCGCAGCAACCAGCAATCCCTGCATCAGGAATTCAAAAGTAGCCATGGTCGTCGGCCCTCTTAGAAGAACAGGCGTTCAAGCGGCCCGGCGGGCAGCGACAGTTGCAAGAGCTTGGCGAAGATCACCCACACGGCGAAACAGAGAACGATGCCGAGAGGGAGAGAGAACCAGAGCTTACGCTTGCCGAAACCACGTGCGGTCAACGCGAACAGAATGCCGGTGGCGATCGAGAAGCCTGCGATGTTGAGCAGCAGCATCTGGGCGGCAAGGCCACCGACGATCCAGATGACCGGCGCGACTTCCTGGCGCTCGCGCTCGGGAAAATCGCCGCGAAACGCTTCGATCGCGGTCCAGACCGCAAGGCCCAAAAGACAGCAGGCGATCGCATAGGGGACCGTCGTCGGTCCGACCTGGGAGTAGCCGGCAGCGCCGGTCAGGCGCGACACATCCCAGAAAATGAGTCCAGCGATAGCGGCGAGAACCGCCGCGATGAAGAGCGCCGCCCGATCCGGGCGACGCGTTGCACTTGAAGGGTGATGCCCCTTGGTCATTTCACCAGTCCAATGTCCTTGAGAACGCCTTCGGTTGCCGCAACATCCTTGTCGAGCTGGGTGTTGAAGGCGTCACCGGCGAGATAGCTGTCCTGCCAACCCTTGGTCTTCAGCACTTCCTGCCAGCCAGCGGACTTGGCGAGTTTCTCGATGTCGGCCGAAACGGCGGCCTTCTGCTCGTCCGAGAGACCAGGAGCAGCTGCAACCATGCGCCAGTTTTCAACGACCACGTCGAGACCGGATTCCTTCAGCGTCGGAGCATCGACGCCGGCGATGCGCTCGGCGCTGGAGACGGCGATCAGGCGAAGCGTGCCGGCCTTGACCTGCGATTCGAATTCGCCGTAGCCCGAGACGCCTGCGGTAACCTGGCTGCCGAGGATAGCGGCAAGCGCTTCACCGCCGCCGGAATAGGCGATGTAGTTGATCTTGGTCGGGTCGACACCGGCAGCCTTGGCGATCAGGCCAACGGCAATGTGGTCGGTACCGCCGGCCGAGCCGCCTGCCCAGGACACGGCGCCCGGATCCTTCTTCAGGGCTTCGACGAGGTCGCCCATGGTCTTGATCTCGGACGAGGCCGGAACGACGACGGCTTCGTATTCGCCGGTCAGGCGAGCGATCGGCGTGACGTCCTTGAGGGTGACCGGGGACTTGTTGGTGAGGATCGCACCGACCATGACGTAGCCGCCGACGATCAGGGCGTTCGGGTTGCCCTTCTGCTGGCTTGCGAACTGGGCGAGACCGATGGTGCCGCCGGCGCCCGGTACGTTCTGAACCTGAACGTTGCCGGAGATGCCTTCCTGCTGCATGACCGTCTGCAGCGAACGGGCCGTCTGGTCCCAGCCGCCGCCCGGGTTTGCCGGAGCGATGATTGTGTAGTCAGCGGCAACCGCCGGGAGCGACATGGCGCCGGCGAGAATCGTTGCGAGGAAAATATGTTTCAAGGTCAGTCCTCCGTGAGGCGCGTTTTCACCGCGCACGTTGTTGCTGTGTGCGAACGGGAAGACGGCGACGGGCTCTTTCGACCCTTATCGCTTGACCGGATTGGTGGCTTCCTCCCAGTACGCAACCGGCGTCCCGCCTCCACGGGTGCCAGTGACCTTAAGCCACCATAGAAAGCTGACATTTAGCTGACATCAAGCCCCGAATGCGAAAAACCTGCCGCACCGTTTACGGAATCTTAGGTTCTCGCATGCGGTGACCGGCAATGTTGCCTGTCCGCTGCGCCCAAAGTGAGCGAGCCCGGCAACCGGATTTCACGGCGGAACCACGAATCGCGATTCCGATATTGCCGCCAGCCGGGTCGGGCCTAGGTAGATGAAGTGGCGCCGACACGGCGAAGACAGGTTTGCGCCGGCTCGACCTGAAGGCGAGCTCGGAGAAGGATGACGGGAGAGTGAAGACGATGGCGAAAGCGACGACCAAGGCTAAGAACAACGATGCGGCGAAGGACGCCTCTTCCGCCTCCGGGCAGATCGATGCGAGGATCGCGGAACTCGGAGACTGGCGCGGAGAGACGCTCGCGCGGATCCGCAAGCTGATCAGGGAAGCCGATCCTGACGTCGTCGAGGAGTGGAAATGGCGGGGCGTTCCAGTCTGGGAACATGCCGGCATCATCTGTACCGGCGAAACCTACAAGGCGGTTGTAAAGATGACCTTTGCCAAAGGAGCCGCGCTGGAAGATCCGGCCGGTCTTTTCAATTCCAGTCTCGAAGGCAATGTCCGGCGCGCCATCGATATTCGTGAAGGCGAGGCGATCGATGAAGAGGCGCTGAAGGCGCTGGTTCTTGCCGCTGTGGAGCTGAACCTTTCCGCGCAGGCCTCACGTTCCGGGCGCTCCCGGAAGAAGGCCTGACGCCGCGCCCTCTGCCCCACCGTCGTCAATGGAGCCGCAGCACCTCGTTCCATTTCGCGATGAGCCGTGAGCGCTTGACCTGATCGAGATAGACCATCAGGCCCGGGCTCACCGGGACTGGGCGCAATTGGCCGCCAAGCATCTCCTGCATGGTGTTGGCGGTGTTCTCGCCGGCGACCTCGGGGCTGACGGCCGGGATCTGCAACTCCCGCGCCATGATCGTCTGGCCTTCCTTGGACATGAAGAATTCGAGGTAGCGTCGGCCGAGGTCGGGCGAGGCAGCGGCCTGCGGAACCAGACCGATGCGGGACATCACCACGGTGTAGTCCTTCGGCAGAACGATGCCCACATCCGGATGACGTGCCGCCCAGTCGGCCGCATAGGATCCGAGGATGTTATAGCCGAGCACGAAGCGTCCGTCGGCGACGCGCTCGAGGATTGCTTCGCTCGTCGAGTAGAGTTTGACGCCGGCCGCGCCCATGGCCTGAATGACGTCCCAGATATCGCCGAACTGTTCCTGGTCGCGCGACATGAAGAGGAAGCCGACGCCGGACCGCTCGATGTCGTAGGTGCCGATCCTGCCGAAGACGGCCGCCCCCTGGCGCTTCAGATAATCGACAAATTCGGCGCGCGTCGATGGCGGCTTTTCCTTGGCGAAGCTTGGCTTGTGGTAGACAAAGACCGCGGGCTCGAAGGTGAGCGCATAAGCCGTGTTGCGCCAGTTGGCCCAGGCCGGCCAACGGTCGCTCATCGGCAGATCGCTGCGCTGGGCGTATCCGTCGTTGCTGAGCTTGACTTGCAGGTCCATGGCGGAAGAAAAGGCAAAGTCTGCCGTCTTCATTCCGGCGTCGGTCTCCTTGATGATGCGATCGTAGATTTCTCCGGTCAGCATGTCCTCATAACGCACGGCGACATCCGGATTGGCCCGCTGGAAACCGATGATCATCGGTTTTGCCAGGGGCTCGTCGAGCGAGGAATAGACGACCAGGGTGCGCGCATCCGGTTTGCCAGAAAGAGACGGGAATATGATTGGGGCCGCCAGGAGCAACTGGGGACAAAGGGCGAAAAAAAGAAAAGAAATCAAGAACTGCATGAATCCACAATGCCTCAGTGGCGCACCGTTCACAAGCAAGGCATCGGCGGATAAGGTGGTCGGGGGAGTGATGATAATTGCGTATCTTGCTTGTTGAGGACAACCAGGACCTAGCTGAGGGCCTGTCGGCCATCTTGCGTGGCGCGGGCTACGCCGTCGATGTCGTCAGCGACGGCGCGTCTGCGCATGCGGTGGCGGCAACCGAGACGTTCGACCTCGTCATTCTCGATCTTAACCTGCCGGAGATGGATGGCCTCGATGTGCTGAGGGCGATGCGCGCGCGGCAGAACCGCGCAGCGGTGCTGATCCTGACGGCAAGGGGTGCGCCTGAAGAGCGCATCAAGGGGCTCGATCTCGGCGCCGACGACTACATGATCAAGCCTTTTGACGTCGGCGAACTCGAAGCCCGCGTGCGCGTGCTTTTGCGCCGACAGGCGGGCCTCAGGGCCTCGACGGTCAGCTATGGCAGCGTTTCTCTCGATCTCAATACCCGCAGCTTCTCGTCCGGCGGTGCGCCGATCGAGATCCCGGCGCGCGAGCTCGGTCTTCTTGAACTCCTGTTCATGCGCGCCGGCAAGGTGGTCGCCAAGGATGCGATCATGCAGTCGCTGACCGGTTTCGACGACGACCTGAGCCCGAATGCGATCGAGCAATATGTCAGCCGGCTGCGCAAGCGGCTCGCGCCGCACGGACTGACCGTGCGCACCGCCCGCGGCATCGGCTACTATCTCGACAAGGCGGCCGGGCCGGAATGAGGGCGACGGTCTACTCCCTCCGCCGGCGCCTGCTCGGCTGGCTGCTGATCTCAACGGTGGTCATCGGGGTCATCGCGCTGACGGATACCTACCGCGAGGCGGTGACGACCGCCAACGTCGTCTCCGACCGCGTGCTTGCCGGCTCGGCGCTGGCGATCGCCGAGCGCGTGGTCGTGGCGGAGGACGGATCGCTCGAAGTCGATATCCCCTATGTCGCCCTGGAAATGCTGACCTCGGCCGCGCAGGACCGGGTGTTCTATCGCGTCGACGGGCCGCCCGGCCAGTTCATCACCGGCTACCAGACGCTGCCGTCACTGGCGGAGGAACCGGGAGCATCGACCACCTTTGCGGATTCGGTCTTCCGCGGCGAGCCGATCCGCATCGCCGCCCTTCGCCGCTCTGCCTCGACCGGCATCAATTCGGTGCCCTTCGTGGTCACGGTTGCCGAAACGACGATCGCGCGCCGGCACCTGGCGCAGACCATTCTCGTGCGCTCGGCGCTGCGCCTCGGCATGATGATCGCCGGTGCGGCCGTGATCGTCTGGATCGCTGTCACGTTTTCGTTGCGTCCGCTCTACAGGCTGGGCGACGCGATCTCGGAGCGCAGTCCGGACGACCTGCATCCGATCGGCGAGCGGGTTCCGAACGAGGTCCAGGGCCTCGTCGACACGGTCAATTCCTTCATGGGGCGCCTGCAGTCGGCGCTCGATGCGCTTCGCAACTTCACCGGCAATGCCAGCCACCAGTTGCGCACGCCGCTCGCCATCATCCGCACGCAACTCGCCCTGGCGCAACGCGCCGGCTCGATCGAGGAGACGCGAAGCGCGGTAAAGAAGGCCGACGAGGCGGTTGCCAATGCCGAGCGTATCCTGGGACAACTGCTGCTGATGGCGAAGATCGACGCGGCCGGCAAGGACGAGACCCGTTCGCTGGAGCGCGTCGATCTGGTCGAACTCGTGCGGGAGATTACGGCCGAACACGTGCCCGCGGCCGGGGACGCGGATATCGATCTCGGCTTTGACGGCGAGGGCGAGGCCTTCATCCGCGCAGAGCCGCTGCTTGTCGGTGAGATGCTCAAGAACCTGATCGGCAATGCGCTGATTTATGCCGGCCGAGGCGCGGAGGTGACGAGCCGCGTCTTTGCGCGGGACGGTTCGGTGTCGCTGGAAGTGGAGGACAACGGGCCGGGCATCCGGCCAGAATTGCGCGAGACGGTGCTCAGGCGTTTCGAGCGTGGCGGCAGCGAAGCGCCGGGCTCAGGGCTCGGCCTGCCGATCGTCGAGGAGATTGCCGAGCTTTACGGCGCGACGACCAGCCTCAGCGAGGGTGCAGATGGCTGTGGCCTCAAGGTAACCATCCTGTTCCCGGCGGCATAACGAGCCGTGGACGTTTTTCCTCAACGGCCCAACAGCCCGCGCATTTGGCAATCGGGCTGTCGTTTCCAAGGATTGGCGCCAGTCCGCAGGTCAAGACTTGGTTAGCGGGGACCGCAGTCGATGCGCGAGGCTGTCTGGATACGACAGCGCCGCGCATCAGGTCCGCCTTTAGGCGAGCAAGTCGTACTGGTTAGCCGTCGTAGTGGCCTGAGGACGCAGCCGCCGCGGACTTCACGACCACCGCCACGTTCACCCCTTTCGTCACGATCGCGCCGCTTGCGCGAAGATCCGTCACGGTCTTGAGCGCTCCCGTTTGAGGCGGGTCGAGAGGAACAACGCTGCGGGCATCCAAGTCGGCGACCCAGAGCCCTTCTTCACCTGCTATGCTGATAACCACAACTGTAGCCATTGGTTTACTTCCCCCTTTACGATTGCAGACGAGAATATTCCGGTTCCGTGCGAGGCCACGTGAAACAGAAAGATGTCATTGATTCAAAGCCTTAGGCGGTCTTTAGGAGTTCGGTCCAAGGCGTACTAAAAGCCTGCTTTCTTCAATCCCTCTCGGTAGAGATCTTTGTGCCACTGCTCCTTTGATGGAACCGCGGCCAACCATTGATCGACATCGAAAGCCGGGTTCGATTCGCGAACCCTGCGCACAAAAAACTGCGCCCGGTCGAGCTGGTCGAGCATGGCCCAGTTCGCAGCCGAAAGTCTGTCGGCCAGGCTCGGGTCCGCCATCTTGCTGATGTAATCCAGCGAGTCCTCGAACTTGCTGAGTGCATAGTTGGCCCCAGCTGCGGTCCAAAGATAGGCGTCCGGACTTATGGGATTAAGCTCGATTGCGCGCTCGATCTTCTCCAGGGCCACGGCAGGGCGAGAACAATGAACCATCGTATCGGCGTGGTCTGCTATGACGTCGGCATAGTGCGGCCCCAGGATTTCCGCCAGTTCCATGGCGCCGGCACTCTCGTCAAAAGCGCCCTGCAGCAGTTTGGCGACGCCGAACTCGCGATAGCCGTCCGCCAGATCCCCGCTTGCCTTCATGGCATGGGCCGCAGACGCCTCGGCCGCCTTCAGGAGATCGATGTTGCCACGCGCGGTCAACAGCCACTCTTTCGAATAGGTGCGGGCAACTGCGCTCAGCGCCGGCGCGAAATCGGGACTTGATTCCAGGACGGCTTTCATTTGTTCGCGCGCCAGGCGCAAATTCGGCAGCGTCAGCCGGCTGAGGTGTTGTTTGCCGACAAGATATCGGTGGTATGCAACCGGGTTCAGCTCAAGAAAAGCCCGCGTCGTTTCATGTCGTTCAATTTCGTTTGAGACGGATAGGGCGATGCGACGTGAAAGTGTGCGCCTATCGCGAACCAGATCAATCTGGCCAAGTCCAAATCTCGCGGCCCAGGTGATCTCATTGTCGGGAACGAAGACGAGTTGTGCGAACAACGTTACCTCGCCGCCAATGGTACTGATGCGGGTATCAAGCACATAGGTGACGGAATTGTTTTCGAAGAAGGAGACCTTGTCTTCCTGGTAGCGCCCAATTCGAATGGCTGAATGCGGCGCGATGACCTGCAGGCTGTTGAAGGCGCAAAAGCCGATCGTAATGTCCTCTATCAGGGAGGCGGCCATTACACCCGCTTCCGGACTGCTGGATTGATTTCGCGGAGGAAGCAGCACCAGCTTGGGGAACCTCGTCTTCGGCGCGACAGCAGGCTCGACGGCAAGATGGGCATCGTCAACGCCCTGAACGGTTGTGCCTGCCGCTACGCGCGCGGTGGCGTCTTCATGACGCTTGTCTACCGCCAGGTTCAGCGCGTCGATACCACGCGAGATCGCGGCGCGCCTTTGCTCGATAAGCTGCCTGAAATCCTCCACTTCCCTTTCCGCATTGAAGACCTTCAGGAGCAGCTGAAGGGTGTCAGGGTCGTAAGGCTCCGCGCGGAAGAGCAGCAAAGCTGCATCCTTCACGATCTCGTATTCGCTGGCCGTGCGAGCGATCCGAAACGCTGTCTCCATGGCATCCCTGAGAAGGGCCGTGTGCAAACCTTGCCGATTTGCAAGCCATTCGTAGTAGCGTCGGCTCTCGCAGGTCACCGCTCCCAGGAATGGCCTGCTCAGCAGTTCGCAGAGGTGTATCAGTCTCAAGAATGGCTCTGTCGGTTCGTCCTTCTCGAACGATAGGTCATCAAGCGACAGAGACGCCGGATCCACGTAGATCAGGTGCTTCGAGAAGGAAAGGAACTGGGCGCCAAGTTCTTCCTGACGCTGCCGAATTCGGGACACGGTCTTCCGCAAGGTCGAGAGCGAAACCGCATCGTCATCGTCGCCCCACAAGAACCTGGCCAGCGTCTGGCGATCGGCGCCATAGTTTTGGCAGGTCAGCAAGTAGGCAAGGATCAACATGCCCTTCTCGGGAAACGCAACCTGGCTCCCGCTCGGGTCGAGAAGTTTCAATCCGCCGAATGTGTGCAAACTGAAACCCATGCCGCCCCTTATGTCGCAAACGCAAACGGAAGGCACTCCGGTGAAGAGAACGCAACCGTATCAAGGTCCTGTCAGTTTGTGCCAGATTTGGTTGAAACTCAACTAGAAGGTCATATCAAATTCGGGTTGGGATTTCATGGCCTGGCTCGAACACCCCAGTTTTCATGGCCTTGATTGAAGTAGATTGGTTGCAAATTGATCGCGATGCGCCGTAGGATATGCAGGCCCAGTGCGAATATGCATCTTGTGGTTAGTGTCGTGGTGAGCCCAATGAACGCAGTGACCGTGTGCAGCCGGCTGTGCGTTGGGCAGGTGTTGGAAGGGGTTTGAGTGCAGTCAATTCCGATCGTGCCCCTGGGTGAGGCAAATCTCGAGGCGGCCGCGAATATTCTCTCTCGAGCCTACTCCGCGCCCCCGTGGAACGAAGACTGGTCAGTCGAGGCAGCCACGGAACGTGTTTCGCAGCTTTTGGCAGCCCCACGGCGTATTGCGGCCGCTGCGTGGGATGCGGCGCAACCTGTCGGATTTGCGATCGGCACATGGCGCCGCCACCATAAGGGCCGGTTGCTCTACGTCGAGGAGATTGCGGTCTTGCCGGAAGCTCAAGGGGCAGGGGTCGGGACCGCCCTGCTCGCCGCAATCACGGACGTCGCAAGAAAAGCAGGCTGTGAAAGGATTTGGTTGGTCTCACAGCGGGTTGGCAAGGTTTCCGAGTTCTACCGTCGCAACGGATTCGTCTCCAGCGACCATCTCGACGTGTATACCAAAATGTCTTGAGTACGATCGCAGAGGAGGCGACAAGAGCCGCTGCAAACCTCGTCCGGCAAGGTGTTGCCTTGCCTCTGTGGACGGGGTGAGCAGGCGTGTCTTTAGCGGCCGCGCTGGCCGAAGAGGGAAGCTGTCTCGCGGGTCTGTACCCGCAGCATCGCGTTCCAAAGCTGAAGAACGAAACGCGGCTGAAACTGGCTCGCAAGCTTGCGCTGCGACAACATGGGAAGTCTCCAATAGTTTTGAACGCCTGCCATATAGTGCATCGCCAAGGATTTTGCCAGAGCGCGTGCGCTGGGGCAGCCCTGCGCGCCAAGCATATGTGGAAAAACGCCTTGGGCGCATAAGAATAGCCTTCGCAGCAAAATAAAATGCCGGGATGACTTTCGTCATCCCGGCCAGTTGGCTTCACTGGGAGGAGAGTATTTCTTGTTAAGGATCAGGCCTTCTTGCGGTTCTTCTGTCGATAGACGTCGATGACGACGGCAGCGACGATGATCAGGCCCTTGACGATTTCCTGGTAGTAGGCGTCGACCCGAAGGAAGGTGAAGCCCGAGGTCATCACGCCGAGGATAATGGTGCCGATGACCGTGCCGGTGACCCGGCCGACGCCACCCGTCAGCGAGGTTCCGCCGATGACGGTCGCGGCGATCGCGTCCAGTTCGTACATCACGCCCATGCCAGCCTGTGCGGTCTGGGCGCGGGCGGCCGTGACGACGCCGGCAAGGCCAGCGAGCATGCCGGCGATCGCGTAGACCTTGATCAGGTGCGCTTCGACGTTGATACCTGAGACGCGGGCGGCCTGGACGTTGGCGCCGATCGCATAGGTGAACTTGCCATAGCGGGTGTAGCGCAGCGCGATGTGGAATATCAGCGCGACCACCAGGAAGACGACCACGGGCCAGATGCCGGTACCGATGAAGTTGAATTGGTCGGTAAGACCGGAAACCGGCTGCCCCTTGGTGTACCACTTGGAGATGCCGCGCGCCGACACCATCATGCCGAGCGTGGCGATGAAGGGCGGGATCTTCGTGCGGGCGATCAATTGGCCGTTGATGAAGCCGGCGAGCAGGCCGATGCCGATACCAAGCCCGATCGGGACGATCGCCGGCATGTCGGTGAGTGACGGATAGAGTGCGCGCGGCCAGGTGGAGGCCTGGGCGACGCTCGCCGAGATCATCGCCGTCATGCCGACGACGGAGCCCGAGGAGAGGTCGATGCCGCCGGTGATGATGACCTGGGTGACGCCGACGGCGATGATGCCGATCACCGAAACCTGCAGGATCATGATCGTCAGGCGCTGCGGGTTCATCAAAAAGCTCTGGCCGACGAAGATCCAGCCCAGCACCTCATAGACAAGCGCGATGCCGATCAGCACCAGGAAGATGTTGAATTCGGGGGGCAGGCGGCGCTTGGCGCCGGAAAGCTGCGTGCCCGCTCCCTGTGCAGCGATATTGGTGTCCATTTTCATTCCTCCCTTTCGTCGGGTGGCTCTTCGCTCAGCTCGCGGCGAGCTCCATGACCTTGATCTGGGTTGCTTCCGCCCTGTCGAGGAAGCCGGTGACGCGGCCCTCGTGCATGACCATGATGCGGTCGCTCATGCCGAGCACCTCTGGCATTTCCGAAGAAATCATGATGACGGCGACGCCGTTGCGGGCAAGTTCGGTGACGAGGCGGTGGATTTCCGCCTTGGCGCCGACATCGATGCCGCGTGTGGGTTCGTCGAGGATCAGGATGCGCGGATTGGTGAGCAGCCAGCGGCCGATGAGCACCTTCTGCTGGTTGCCGCCCGAGAGGTTTTCGATCCGCTCCTGCAGGTTGGGCGTCTTCACCCGCAGCTTGCGGCTCATCTCTTCGCAGGCGGCCGTGATCTGTTTTTCCGTGACAAACCCACCCTTGACGAAACGATCCTGGAGAACGGCGATCTGCATGTTTTCCAGAATGTCGAGGATCAGCAGACAGCCGGTATCTTTTCTGTCCTCGGTCAGGAACGCCATGCGGTTCCTGATCGCCGTGTTCGGGCTGTCGATCGAGAGCGTCTTGCCGTCGATCGAAATCGTGCCTGAGCTTGCCGGCGTCACGCCGAAGAGCGTTTCGGCGACGTTCGAGCGACCGGAGCCGACGAGGCCGGCGATGCCGAGGATTTCGCCGGCGCGCACATCGAAGGAGACGTCGCGGAAGACGCCGTTAAGCGCAAGGTTCTTCACCGACAGCACGACGTCGCCGATCGGGACTTCCTCCTTCGGGAACATCTGGGTGATTTCGCGGCCGACCATCATGCGGATGATGTCGTCGCGGGTGACCTCGCTCGACGCATGCGTGCCGATGAACTTGCCGTCGCGGAATACCGAGAACTCGTCGGCGATCTCGAACAGCTCGTTCATCTTGTGGGTGATGTAGACGATGCCGATGCCCTGTTCGCGCAGGTCACGAATGATCTCGAAGAGGTGAGCGACCTCGCGTTCGGTCAGCGCGGACGTCGGTTCGTCCATGATCAACACGTCGGATTCATAGGAAACCGCCTTGGCGATCTCGACCATCTGCCGGTTGGCAACCGAGAGATGACGCACCTCGATCTCAGGATCGATCTTGATCTTCAGGCGATCGAACAGCCGGGCGGTGATGCGGTTCATCTCGCCGTGATCGACGAAGCCGAAGCGGTTCTTCGGTTCGCGACGGATCCAGATGTTTTCCGCCACCGTCATGAACGGCATCAGGTTCAGTTCCTGATGGATCATGGCGATGCCGTTTTCGAGCGCATCGAGCGGCGACTTCAGCCGGATCTCGACACCCTTCAGCTTCACGTCGCCCTTGTCGGGCGTGTAGATGCCGGCGAGGATCTTCATCAGCGTCGACTTGCCGGCGCCGTTTTCGCCCATCAGCGCATGGACCGTGCCGCGCTTCAGCTTGAACTCGACATCGTCGAGCGCGACGACGCCGGGGAATTCCTTGCGAATGCCTTCCGCAGAAAGAAGATATTCGGCCTTGGGTACGGCGCCGCTGGCGCGCACGGCTGCCATCGTTGTCGGACTGAGCGTCATGTTCCTTGCCTCCCCGTCGTTTCCGGCTGTCGCGGAAAGTCCTCATCGCTGGCGGGTGACCAGCCTATTCTACCGCCTGCGGCATCCATTGGACGCAGACATTTGCGGTCGGACCTGCAGTTTTGAGCGGGAGCGCGGGTCTTCCCGCGCTCCCGACTGAGGCGATCAGTTCTTCGCCTGGTACTTGTCGAGGTTGTCTTTGGTCACCAGTTCGAAGGGAATATAGACCTTCTTGTCGACCGGTTCGCCCTTGGCGAGCTTGAGTGCTGCATCGACCGAGCCCTTGCCCTGGCCGGCGGCGTTCTGGAACACGGTCACGTCGAGGTCGCCCGCAGCCATGGCCGCAAGCGCGTCCTGCGTCGCGTCGATACCGCCGATGACGACGGAGTCCATCGAACGGCCCGCGGCCTTCAGCGCCTGGATGGCGCCGATCGCCATTTCGTCGTTGTTGGAGATGACGGCATCGAACTCAAGACCGGCCGATAGCCAGTTCGTCAGCAGGTCCGAGCCTTGCGTGCGCGACCAATTGGCGGTCTGCTCCTCGACGATCTCGATGCCTTTGCACTGGTCGGTCGCAAGCACGTCGTGGATATCCTTGGTGCGCATGCGGGCGGCCTGGTTGGAGAGTTCGCCCATCATGACGACGGCCTTGCCCTTGCCACCGAGCATCTTGCAGATTTCCTGCGTCTGCAGCGTGCCGGATTCCTGCTCGTTCGACGCGACGAAAGCCTGCTTTTCCGGCAGCGTGTCGACGTTGACCGGCTCGCGGTTGACGTAGACAAGCGGTATGCCGGCGTCTGCGGCGATCTTCGACATGGCTGCCGTCGCATCGGTATCGACCGGGTTGACGATAATGGCGGTTACACCGGCGGCGATGAAGTTCTGGATCTGGCTCTGCTGCTTCGAAACGTCGTTCTGCGCGTCTTCGATCTGCAGTTCGACGCCGTCGAGCGTCTTGGCGTAGTCGGACATGCCGTTGCGCAAGACCGTCAGGAAGTTGTCGTCGAAAAGGGCCATGGATACGCCGATGGTCTCGGCATGGGCCGCCGTCGACATCATCATCGCCAGCGCTGTGCTGAGCACGAATTTCTTCATTGTCTTTCTCCTCCACAATGGTGCCCGGCGACACCTTCTCCTGCCGGGGACGCAATGCCGGATTGCGCTCACTCATCTCGAAAGCGGCACTCCCGCTGCGCCCTCGAATAAAACGGAATAAACGAACCAGTAAATTGCGATTACGGAATATGTATTCCATTTTATGCGGGCGCCGTCAAGACCTGATACGGCGCCCGTTGTTGATTTGCCGGGCTCACGCCGGAGATGTTCAGATGTGGATTTGAATGTAGTCCACGCTCTGCCTGACGGCGGTGGCGGGATCCGCCAATTCGTGAACTTCGGCGGCGAATGGCTCGAAGGAAAGCGGGCCTGCATAGCCCGCTGCACGCAGGCGCCGGATCTGTCCGACGTTGTCGAGCAGATCGGCCTGATCGACAAGCACGCGGTGCGAATCGCGCAGGTCCGTCACGGCAACGCGTTCATCGGTGACGCCGGAAATGTGGATGAGGCCGGTCATCTCAGGATAGATTTCGAGTTCGCCGGCGAGGTGGTGGTGGAACGTGTCGTGCACCAGGCGGAAGGTCTTTTCGCCGTCGACTGCCTTGATTGCGTCAACGGCTTCCGTCTTCGAGCGCAGCGAGCAGATCTCGAAGCCGAGCGGTTCGACGAGGCCGATGATTCCGGCCTTTTCGAGCATCGGTTTCAGTGCCGTCAGAGCCTTGCGAAGATTTGCCTGGCGTTCGCCATCGGCCTGGCCCGAGCTGTCATTGACGGGAACGAGGACAAGGGCCATGGCGCCGCAGTCGCGTGCATAGGCGATCAGTTCTTCGGCTTCGGCCTGCCGGCGCTCGTTCCATTCGTTGAAACGTTGCAAGGCATTGATCGAGATGATCGTGATGTCGTAACGGCCGGCGAGCGCGGCGACATCCATTGCCGGCGTGCCATCGAGAATCGCGTTGTTATCAAGATCGTTGCGAATTTCGACGGAGGACATGCCGAGCGATCTGGCGAGTTCGAAAAAAGCGCCAAGCGGCAGGCTTGGCGTCGTCATGTGGTTGAGAGCGAAGGGCAGGGCGGTCACGGGAATGTCTCCTCCAGTGGGATGGGTCAAACGTTATAAATGGAACGTTCATTCCATTTATAACGTCGCGGCCAAATCGCCAACTGCTTGAGGATAGTCAAAGAGCGCGGTGCTCAAACGCCTTGCATTTCTGCAAGATCGCCTTTCGTCAATGATGGAATTCCATCATGCTCCGCTAGATATTTTCCGGCGTGAAGAGGTCGAACGGAAGGAAGGTTTGCCCCGGGGCGCCGGTCGGACCCTTGTCGATCGCCTGGATCATCAGGTTGATCGTTTCGCGCGCGAGCGCGGCGGTCGGCGTCGATATCGCCAGGGTCACGACGTCGTCGCCAAGGGCCGCCCGGGAATCCGCCGTCAACTCGTTGACGACGGCGATGAGCTTGCCTTCGAGCTTTTCTTCCCGGATTGCCGAGATCGCACCTTCCATGCCGCCGCCGCAGACGTAGAAGCCGATCAGATCCGGATGGCGCTGCAGCAGGTTGAGTGTCGCTTCATGGGTAATCTCGGCCGTGTCGAGGTTGACCATGGTGTCCAGCACTTCGAAATCGGGCGCATGCTCGCGAAAATAGGAACGGAAGCCGATCTCTCGAAGCTCGTGGCCGAGAAAGCGATGGCTGCCGACGAAGGCCGCGACCTTGCCGGGGCGCTTGGCCGCTTTCGTGATCATCCACGCCGCCGTGCGGCCGACCTTGTGGTTGTTGAGGCCGACATAGCCTTCGCGGACCCCCGCAGCAAAGTCCGAAAGCAGCGAGAAGACGGGGATGCCGCGTTCCTTGAGTTCTTCGATCGCGGTGGTCACTGCCGGATAATCGGGAGCGACGAGCGCGATGGCCTGGTTGCGTGCTGCGGCGGCTCGAAGCTTTTCCGTGATCGCCGATGGAGTGGAGTTTGCGACGAAGTCGACCTGGGCGAAGACGCGGGCATGCGACAGCGACAGCGCGGCGTTGTCGATTTCCTTCGCGACCGTTTGATAGAAGGCCTGCTCCGGCTTCTGCAGCACGAACCCAAGCCTGTATTGCGGCAGGTCCTCGAAGACGCGCTGCCGGATCAGGCCGACGGCGTGATAGCCGATCGCCTTGGCCGCCTCATAGACCCGGCGCGCGGTTTCCTCCCGCACGGGATGGCGGCCGTTCAGCACGCGATCGACGGTCGCGACGCTGACGCCGGCGGTGCGCGCAAGGTCGGCAATGGTCGGGCGGTTGCTCATCGCGTCTCCTGATAGGTTTGCATCACAGATGAAATGCGCTGGATGATATCATTTGAGAGAATATATCATTGCTGCATTGAGACCTGGCAAAAGTCAACCTATCGTCATTGCACGAGATGAGACGTCGCCGGCCAGATCGGGTCGGACCGTGGGGAGGAGCGCAAATGACGATGACGCCGACGAAGCGAGACTACAGCCTGCTTGGCCGAGATGCGCAGGCGGCCGTCGCCAACGGCCTCTCGGCTGCGGAGTGGTATCACACCGACATTCCGCGCAAGCAGATGAAGGAACTGATGAAGCGCGAGGATGGACCGGCTATCCGCGACACCGCGATCTGGCTCGGCTGTCTCGTTCTGTTCGGCGCACTCGGCATCACGTTCTGGGGCACCTGGTGGGCGGTTCCGTTCTTCCTCGCCTATGGCGTTCTCTACGGTTCGGCCTCCGACAGCCGCTGGCACGAATGCGGCCACGGCACGGCGTTCAAGACGATGTGGATGAACGACGCCGTCTACCAGATCGCCTGCTTCATGATCATGCGCAATCCCGTCACCTGGCGCTGGAGCCACACCCGCCACCATACGGATACGGTGATCGTCGGTCGGGATCCCGAGATCGCCGTCATGCGGCCGCCGGATCTTCTGCGCCTCGTTCTCAATTTCTTCGGCGTGCTCGATGTCTGGCACGCGATGATCGACATGGTGCGCAATACGTTCGGCATCATCAGCGCCGAGGAGGCGACCTTCATCCCCGAAATGGAGCAGCCGAAGGCGATCCTCGTCGCCCGCATCTGGTTTGCGATCTATGCGGCGACCATTGCCGCCTGCTTCTATCTCGGCTCGATCCTGCCATTGATGCTGATCGGCCTGCCCCGGCTCTATGGTGCCTGGCATCATGTACTGACCGGGCTGCTGCAGCATGGCGGTCTTGCCGACAACGTGACGGACCATCGGCTGAACAGCCGCACGGTCTACATGAACCCGGTCAGCCGCTTCGTCTACTGGAACATGAACTACCATGTGGAGCATCACATGTTCCCGATGGTGCCCTACCACGCGCTGCCGAAGCTGCACGCCATGATCAAACACGACCTGCCGGCGCCGAACCCGTCGATGCTGCACGGCTATCGCGAAATGATCCCGGCCTTTCTGCGGCAGCTGCGCAACGAAGACTATTTCCTGAGACGCGAGCTGCCGGCGACGGCAAAGCCCTACCGGGAAGAATTTCACAGCGATGCGATCGTGCACGCGGCCGAGTAACCGACAAACGCAACGAATGGGAGGAAGTCATGAGCGGAAACTGGATCGAAGTCTGCGCCGCGGACGAAATCGATGAGGAAGACGTCATCCGTTTTGATCATGGCGGACGCACTTTCGCGGTCTACCGCAGCCCCGACGACGAATATTTCGCGACCGACGGGCTCTGCACGCACGAGCACATTCATCTCGCCGATGGCCTCGTGATGGACGACATCATCGAATGTCCGAAGCACAACGGCCGCTTCAACTACAAGACTGGCCAGGCCAAGGGCGCTCCCGTCTGCGTCAACCTGAAGACCTATCCGGTGAAGGTCGAGGCCGGAAGCGTGTTCATCGCCCTTGGCTGAAGCCGTTTTCGATAGGATTGGGCTCGCCGCGGCGGGCAAGGAGGTTGAGATGGGGTGCATCGTCATCGTGGGCGCTGGCGAATGTGGTGCAAGGGCCGCATTTGCTCTCAGGGAAAAGGGATATGACGGCAGGATCAAGCTGATTGGCGCGGAACCGCATCTGCCATACGAGCGGCCGCCCCTTTCGAAGGATGGCCTCAAGGCGCAGCTTCCGCCGAAACACGTCGCCGATGCCGAGCGCTATGCGGCCGCTGGGATCGAGGTGCTGACGGATGCGCCGGTCACGTCTATCGATCGCGCCGAAAAGCGCGTGACGCTCGCAGACGGAAGCGCCATCGCCTATGACCGGCTGTTGCTGACGACCGGCGCCCGGGCCCGAACGATCGCGGGGACCGGCGACGCGCCGCGGCGCATTCGCACGCTCAGAACACATGCCGACGCTGAAGAGATTCGCCGCGAACTCGCACCGGAGCGCAAGCTGGCAATCATCGGTGGGGGATTCATCGGTCTCGAGCTCGCCGCAACGGCGCGCCGGCTCGGTGCGACCGTTATCCTGATCGAGGGGCTCACACGCATCCTTTCGCGCGGTGTGCCTGAGGACATTGCCGCAGTCGTTGCCGAGCGGCACCGTGCGGAAGGCGTCGACATCCGTTGCAGCGCGAAGATCGACCGCATCGACGCAGACGACCGAAGCGCACGTATCGCCCTTGCCGGCGATGAGACCGTAGAAGCCGACCTCGTCGTCGTTGGCATCGGCGCGGTCCCGAACACCGAACTGGCGGCAGCCGCCGGCCTTTCGATCGAGAACGGCATCGCCGTCGACGCCACGCTGCAAACGAGCGACCCGGATATCTATGCCGCCGGCGATTGCTGCTCATTCCCGCTCTGTCACTATGGCGATCGCCGGATACGGCTGGAGGCGTGGCGCAACGCGCAGGATCAGGGAACGCTCGTCGCCGGCAATCTGCTCGGCGCTGGCGAAGCGATCACGAGCGTGCCGTGGTTCTGGTCCGATCAGTATGACCTGACGCTGCAGATCGCCGGGCTCGCCGACGGTGCTTCGACGACGGTGCGGCGCGATCTTTCCGACGGCGCGTTCATCCTCTTCCATCTCGACGATAGCGGCCGCCTGCTGTCTGCGTCAGGCATCGGCCCGGGCAACGCCGTGGCGCGCGACATTCGCCTCGCCGAAATGTTGATTGCCGCCGGCAAGCGACCGGATCCGCAGGCGCTTGTCTCGCCCGAAACCAAGCTCAAGGCGCTTCTCGCGGCCTAGCGCGAGAGGCAATCTCCATCCTGTTTCCATGATCTTCGGAGCCTTCTCATGAAAAGCCACCGCCCGACCGTTGCCGACCTCTTGTCGATGAAGGGCAAGCGCCAGCTCACCATGCTGCGGGTCGAGACGCTCGATGAAGCCGAAGCGGCGGAAACAGCCGGCATCGATCTCGTTTCCGTTCCGCCGGCGCTCCTGGGGCCTGAGTTTCGCGAGGTGGCGCCGACCTGCTTTGCCTTTCCTGGTCTCGAATATGGCGACTACGTCACCGCCGAGGAGTATATGCGCGCGGCCTTCAAGGCGCTGAAGGCCGGCGGCGACGCGGTCTATTGCGCCGCCGGGCTTTCCACCGTCCGGCGGATGCGGGAGGAGGGCATTCCCGTCTGCGGTCATGTCGGCCTCATCCCCTCAAAGGCCACCTGGACCGGCGGTTTTCGCGCGGTCGGCAAGACCGCGCAAAGTGCGTTCGAGATCTGGCGGCAGGTCAAGGCGCTGGAGGAGGCCGGCGCCTTTGCGGCCGAGATCGAGGTCGTGCCCGGCGACGTCGCAGCGGCGATCAGCGCCAGAACATCAATGCTGATGCTCTCGATGGGGGCGGGGGCAGGCTGCGACGCCCAATATCTGTTCGCAGCTGACGTGCTCGGCAGCAATCGCGGTCACGTGCCGCGCCATGCCAAGATCTATCGAAACTTTGCCGCCGAACATGACAGGCTTCAGCGCGAGCGGACCGCCGCGTTTTCGGAGTTTGCAGCGGATGTCCGGTCTGGCGCCTATCCTCAGCAGCGGCATCTTGTCGGTATCGATGAAACGGAACTGAGCGCATTTCTGACCGAGCTTGAGCGCGCCTAGGGCGGGACGACTTGCGTGGGAGAGGGCGGTTGGTATAGTCCACGCGGCAATTCAACTTTTCTCTCCGCGACGGATCACGATTTGAGCGCCCTTCTTCAGGACAGTCTCACCTTTGTCGGCTTGCTGGCCGCGATTTATGCGTCGACGGTGGCGCTGTACTTCATCCTGGGCTACGGCATCACCTGGCTCAACGACCGCAATCCCGAGCGCCGCATTCAGAAGGGCCGGCGCGGCGAGAAGCGCAAGGCCATCGAGATCCGCCAGAGCATGGCCTCGATCCTCGTCACCTGCACCGCGGTCGCAATCGGTCTCTTTGTTCAGTACAAGGGGTGGACCCTGTTCTCGCCCTGGAACTTCAGCTGGTGGACGGCCGTGCCGCTCTTCTTACTCTGCATGGTGCTGTTCGACGCCTGGTTCTACTTCGCCCATCGGCTGCTGCACACCAAGTTCTTCTACAAATACCATCTGCTGCACCACCGCAGCGTCGCGCCGACAGTCTGGAGCAACGATTCGATCGGCCTGGTGGATACGGCCATGTGCCAGGGCTACTACGCCGTCATCACTTTTCTCGTGCCGTTCCCGCCGATCATCCTCCTGGCGCACCGGCTGTTCGACCAGATCAACGGCACCTTCGGCCACGCCGGCTTCGAATATTTCGCCTCGCGCACCGCGCGCTATCCGTCGCCGCTCCTCTGCACCACCTATCACGACCAGCACCACGCCGAGTTCAAATACAACTACGCGAACTATTTCTCGTTCTGGGATCGCGTGATGGGCACGGTCGCGCCGAACTATGATCGGCGCGTGGAGACGTTTGAGGGGGAGGTGAAGGGGGTGAAGCTGCGAAAGGTGGGCGGAGTCGCGGGTGTGGCGGAGCAGTCGGCGGCTGATTGAAGAGATGCGTGCGAGGTAGGTACTGGTGCCGCGTCGACTGGTTGCCAATTTTCTGCGCGTTACTTCTGCGCTTACTATAGAGCTGCGAAAGGCGAGCCGGGTCTGGCTGGCGGAGGATTATGCGCGATGGCTGGACGTTCGCACGAACAGTTCAAGTACCCCTAGGGACGTGTGTTTGCGGGCCGCCGCGTCCTAATCCGTCTCCTAGATCGTCGGCCGCGCAGCCCAAGGCAGCGCATACTTTTGCGCATTGTACTCGTGGATGAGTTCGATACACGAGCCCACCAAAATCTGGAGTTCGTTTGGTACGACCGAAATGGCTTGAAATTAGTCGCTGGACGGCTTTTTTGCCGCTGGGGAAATGGCGCGCAACATCATTTCGAGACTTTATCTTGCGTGGCGGATGCAAGGATGACACGCGACGACCACGCAGGATAGATGCTTGCAGCGCCATTCTCTCGACGAAATTCCAGCTTTGAACGCTTGACGGCGCTCAGGAATTTGACAACTAAAGGCCGTTGTCTCTTTTCATCTGGTGAGGCTTGCGTGCCGTGCCTAGCGAAGTTGCGAGCAACTCCCGGCTGTTGAGTGCAGTTTGTGATCAGATTTCCCGGTGGGTTCAGGATGCATGTAAAAATCTCGACCTGGTTGGCCGACCACTCTATTCCGCGCATGCTTGCCGACGGAACTGACTGGTCGAATGGCGGATTTACAGAGAGGCTGGATTGGGAAGGGCGCCCATTGGATCCGGGCTTTAAGCGCCTGCGGGTCACAGCGCGGCAAATCTACGCTTTCTCCCATCTTGGTCTTGGTGGTTCGAAAGAAGCTGTTCGAGCTGCCGAACACGGTATGGAGTTCCTCCTGACGAAGGCTAGATTGGGGTCCGGCGAATTTGCTTCTCGGTTAACGACTCGAGGAGATCCGCTGGACACGACAACTGATCTTTACGATCTTGCATTCGTGCTCTTCGCGCTGGCTTGGTGGTATAAGTTGACCGGCGAAGAGAGTGCCCTCTCCGTTGCTGAGGACACGCTGCGTTCCGTTCGCCGTCAACTTGGCCATCCATCGGGACGAGGTTTTCTCCATCGCGAACACGCTCGCGCCCCATATCAACAAAATCCCCATATGCATCTATTGGAAGCGGCAATCTTTCTGGCCGCATTCAGCGGGCGGGAGCTATTTTATGCGCTTGCGAGAGAGATCTTTGAACTCGCGGTGAGTGACTTTTTTGATCCACAAACGGAAACCCTCGCTGAGTATTATGGGGACGACTGGAGCCGTGCCGCTGGCTCCGATCCGATCGTTGTGGAACCTGGTCATCATTTCGAATGGTGCTGGCTCCTCACACGTTACTCGGCACTGATGGGGGAAAAATCCGCGTTGCATGTCGCGGAGAGGCTATTCTGGTTCGGAAGAGAACACGGCTTCGATACGTCGAGCGGCTTGATCTACGATGCCGTCGATCCATCCGGGCGTTGCCTTAAAGCAGACTTTCGCTCATGGCCCAACCTCGAGTATGTAAAGGCTATGATTGCTATGAGTGAAACGTACCCAAGCGACAGTCGCTTCGCCGCTGATAAACTTGACGAGGCTATAGAACGTATTTTTTCGTTCTTCCTCGGCCCGGACAACGTTAGGGGCGTGTCTGTCCCACCAGGGCTTTGGTTGGATCACATCTGCGCGGCTGATTTCTCGGCAAAGGTCGACCACATTCCAGCATCCACCTTCTATCACCTGGCGTTTGCGTTTACAGAGGTGACGCGGCATCGCGCTGGGCGTCACATTTTCTCTGGCGCTCCATGGTGAGATCTCGCAGGCCCGAAGCTGAAGATTTGGGCCTTAACGCTGACAAGTAGGATTTACTTATGTTCGCACGCAACATGCGTCATACCGATTTCCGCGGTGCCGCAGTTCTGGTCGTTGGCGATTTGATGCTTGATCGCTTTCACTACGGATCTGTTTCTCGCATCTCACCCGAGGCGCCGGTTCCTGTTCTGCTAGCAAAACGCGAGTTATCGATGCTCGGTGGCGCAGGTAATGTGGTTGCGAATATTGCGGCACTTGGTGGCGTGAGCTGCCTTATCAGTGTCGTCGGTGACGATACCGCTGGGGGTGAGTGCAAGGCGCTGCTTACAGCGACTCCGCGTTGCAAGGGCGAATTGATAATTGATCCAACCCGACGAACGACTACGAAAACTCGTTTTGTTAGTGGCAGCCAGCAATTATTGCGATGCGACGAGGAAGACTCGCATCCGTTTGACGAGTCTACTACGAGGCAGATCGTCGACGCGTTCGACCGGGTCGTGGGTGATTACCAGGTTGTCGCGTTGTCGGACTATGCAAAGGGTGCTGTCCATGATGTTGTCCTGCGGCACATCATCGACCGATGCCGAGAACTCTCTATCCCTGTTATTGTCGATCCGAAGCGGAGGGATTTTTCGGCTTACGAAGGCGTGACCGTCATCAAGCCCAATCGCTCGGAGCTTGCAGCGGCAACCAGTACGCAGTGTGCGACGATGGAGGAATGGGAGAACGCAGCTCGGCATGTTTCGTCAATCACCGGTGCAGAAATCTTGCTGACGATGTCGGAACTCGGGATGGTTCTCTATGAGAAAGGGAAGCCTGCCGTTCACTCCCATGCAACGACGACGGAGGTGTTTGACGTGTCGGGTGCAGGAGACACGGCGCTTGCGGTCTTTTGTTCTGCGCTAGCGGTCCGCTATACGATGGAGCAGGCAATGTTCTTGGCCAATGCCGCAGCTGGCGCTGTCGTCCGCAAGCTGGGAACGGCTGTCTTGTCGCCGGAGGAACTCAACAGAGAGCTTAACAGAATCAATGAGCCGCTCATCGAAGCTGTGTGCGATGTCACAACGGCCAAAGGGCAAGTGGCGAGTTGGAAGCAGGAAGGCCTATCTGTAGGCTTCACGAATGGTTGCTTCGACATCGTCCATGCGGGGCACATAGAATTGCTGCGACGAGCGGCGGAGAAATGCGACCGGCTGGTCGTAGGGTTGAACAGCGATGCTTCCGTTTCGCGCCTTAAAGGGCCGCAGCGGCCGATTCAACCCGCAGAATCGCGCGCCGCGGTCCTGGCTGCAATGCAGGATGTTGACATGGTCGTGATTTTTGAGGAGGACACGCCCCTGAGCCTGATCCAAGCGCTACGACCCACGGACCTCTTCAAGGGGGCCGACTATACGGAAGACCGGGTTGTCGGCGGTGATGTTGTGAAAGCCGACGGCGGTCGGGTACATCTAATTGAGTTGGTGCCGGGCCTCTCAACGACCCGCGCAGTCGAGCGAATCAAATTTGGTGTGTCCGACCGCGTAGCCTGAACCCTTGAAGAACTAAGGTTGTACTAAATGATACTAGTTACCGGCGGGGCAGGTTTCATCGGCTCCAATGTAGTTGAGGCTCTCAGCGGACGCAGCGCGGTTGCGATCTGCGACTGGTTTGGAGCTGATGACAAATGGAAAAACATCCGGCACGCTTCTGTTGAAGACTTCGTGTTTCCCGAAGATTTGCCCGAATGGTTGAGACGGCGGGGCGATTCGATAACGGCAATTGTTCACATGGGAGCAATTAGCGCTACCACGGAACGAGACGTAGACCGGATCGTCTTGAACAATCTCAAACTCAGCCGATTCTTGTGGGATTTAGCAACTCTGAAGGCCATTCCGTTCATATACGCGTCTTCGGCCGCGACCTATGGCGATGGAGCACTCGGTTTTCTGGATCGTAGCGATTGGGACTACCAGGCGAGCCTGCGCCCACTGAACCCATACGGATGGAGCAAATTAGCCTTTGACCGGCAAGTGTTAGGCATCGTTGCTCGAAATGAGCCTACTCCTCCAAAATGGGCTGGCTTGAAGTTCTTTAATGTTTATGGGCCCCGAGAGGGGCACAAAGGGAGCATGCGGTCCGTTCCATTCAGCAACTATGAAAAACTCTTGGGGGGTGCGCCCTTACGGTTATTCAAGTCGAAGCGGCCTGATTTCAAGGATGGAGAGCAAAAGCGCGACTTCGTTTACGTTGGCGATTGTGTTCGCATGATTCTCTGGATGTTGGAGAACGACTTCAAAAGCGACATCTACAATGTTGGAACCGGCGTTGCGGCAACGTGGTTGGACGTGGCGCACGCAATGTTTGCTGCGATTGGCCGAGAGCCAAGCATAGAGTTTGTCGATATGCCTGAGACCCTAAAGGGACGCTATCAATATCTTACCGAAGCGTCGATGACGAAAGCCGCAGCGGCAGGATGCCCGGTACCGGCTACCTCTGTCAGAGATGGTGTCGCCGCAACGTATCGCTTCCTGGAACGCGAAAGCTCAGACTGTTGAGCTCGGTCCTTCCCAGTACGATCGCAATGGCAAAATAAGGAAGGCACTTCGATCGTGCGCGAGCAGGCTTACATCACCTATAAAGATAACTCGCCCTGGTGGAAGACGTTGCTTCGCGGTGGTTGGCGGCGTCTGCTGTCAGAGCATTACGCCGCCACGCTTTTCTTTTTCATCTTCGCGGTCCCTACTGCGTGGTCCTTGGCGTATTACGGGCTTATCGCCTCTGACCGTTACGTATCCGAAGCGAAATTCATTGTCCGTGGACTGAACGGAAACCAAGTTGGTGGACTTTCCGCGCTGCTGCGAACGTTCGGGATATCGCGAGCCAGCGAAGATGCATTTGCCATCCAGGCGTACATCGTTTCCCGCGATGCTCTAAAAGGCTTGCAGGAAAAAATTGATGTGATTGGGGCGTATGTGAGGCCCGAGGCCGATTTCCTCACAAGGTACAGTTCCTTTTTTGACGGCGATAGCTTTGAGGGGTTCTACAAGTATTATCAAGATCAGGTAGTCCTCGAAGAGGATATTGAGACTGGGATAACGACCTTATACGTATCGGCGTATCGCCCTGAAGACGCTAAGACTATCGCGGACGAACTCCTGAAACTAAGTGAGGAGAAGGTCAATGCGATGAATAGGCGCGCGCGACAGGATGCTTTGCAGTCGGCGAAGGAAACGATTGGCCTGGCCGAAGCGCAATTGTTGTCAGCGCAGCGTGAATTGACCGCATTCAGGAACTCGGAAGTTATTCTCAACCCGACTTTGGATGCCACGGGCAGCTTTGAAGTAATAACGGGTTTGTCTGCTGAATTGGCCGAGAAGGAAGTCGCATTGCGGCTCGCTAAGGACGCGGCTAAGGACAGCCCAAGCATTATTGAGCTTGAAAGTAGGGTCAAGTCGCTGCGGAAGCAACTTGAGCTGGAGCAAGGTAAGGTCGCTGGCTCCGATGGGGCTCTGGCGAACAAGGTGGGGCGATACGAAGAGCTGTCGTTGCGGCGCTCGCTTGCAGAAAAAGAATATGAAGCTGCCGTCAATTCGACAGAGCAAGCGCGTCAAGAGGCTAACCGAAAGCAAGTATATCTTGAGGCTGTCGTTCGCCCGAACATGCCCGATAAGTCTGAAGAGCCGAAGAGAATACGCTATATATTCACCGTTGCACTTCTCTCTTTCTCATGTTTCGTCATGGTCTATCTGCTGGTTTCCGGGAGCCGCGAGCATTTGAATATTCACTGAGGGCGTTTGCACATGGCTCAACTTGATATGGCGATTGCCAAGATCCGCTGGAAGCGGCGCACGATAAACGCTCTACTCATCCGCGAACTCATGCAGCGATTTGGCCATGGCAATATCGGCTTTATGTGGCTTGTCGGCGAGCCTCTTATATTGACCTTAGGCGTGATGATAGCGTGGTCCTTTATCTACGGAGAAGAGAACCACGGTGTTAAGGTTATACCACTGGTATTGACCGGGTACAGCATGCTCACCGTGTGGCGACACATGGTTGCCAGATTCACCCATTGCTTCCGCCACAACTCGGGTCTTCTGTTTCATAGGACGGTGCGGCCGATCGATATTTTGATCGCGCGTGGCTTGTTGGAGTGTATTGGCACCCTGATTGCGTTCTTTGTCGCCTATGTTCCTCTGCGGCTGCTGGAGTATATTACCCCCATCGATGATTACCTCGTCCTGCTGACGGCATGGTTCCTTATGTGCGCTCTGACTTTCGGCGTGGCGCTGACGATCTCGTGCCTGACAGAACTGTCGGACACGCTCGAGCGGTTCGTACAGCCAATCATGTATTTGTTGCTGCCGCTCACAGGTGCGTTCTACATGGTTAGCTGGCTGCCAGAAACAGCGCGGCATATCGTGTTATTGTCGCCAATGGTGCATGCAAACGAGATGTTCAGAGGTGGTTTTTTTGGTGCTGAGGTTCCAACATATTGGGATGTAAGTTATTTGGCTCTGTGGGCTCTGGCGACGAATGCCGTCGGATGGTCACTGGTGCGGAAGGCGCAGGACCACATAGAAATAGAGTGACCTGGTCTTCAGGCCAAACTCCCAAGGATTTGCAATGACGACCGATACGAAGCAGGAAACCAATGAGCTCTCGTTGACCCTAATGCCAGTAGTGGCTGAGGGCACGCTTGCACCATTGCTGCCACGAGAGGAGAATAAAGCCGGACTAATTGGCGCGCAGAGAAGCCGACTGGGATTGTTTTTCTTTTTGGGCCTTGTCGTTGTCCCCTTTTTTCTGGCGGTTATTTATAATTTTGCTATCGCCTCGCCGCGATTTTCTTCAGTAGCAGCTTTTATGGTCAGAGAAAATCAAAGATCTGGCGGCGTTCTTTCACTTGTTTCTGGAAATACGATCGGCAGATCGGATGATAACAGCTTTGCTATCCTGGAGTATTTGCAGTCGCGCGACGCGGTTACCTGGCTGAATTCTGATGGTACGCTTGAGCGTGTCTTCGGCGCAGACAATGTCGATCTCTTCTCTCGTTTCCCGACCTACATCTCGGGGCGAACCAAAGACGATCTGTTTCACCATTTCCAGAACTACATCGACGTTGATTTCAAGCAGTCGACCGGAGTGAGCACACTCGAGGTGCAGGCCTTTACGCCGGAGGATGCAGTCGCCTTGACCGAGCGGTTGTTGCAGGCGGCTGAGGCATTGGTAAACACATTGAACCAGAGAGCACGAGCTGACTCGATTCGCGAAGCAGAAGCTACCGTGAACGAAGCAACTGCGGAACTGCAAGCTATCCAGGTGCGGCTGACAGCGTTCCGCAATAGCGAGGGGCTTCTCGATCCTGACGCAGAAGTCTCCATGGCAAACAAGGTCATCACTGGAACCATGGAGCAGGTCGCTAAAGTGGACGCCCAGCTCTCGCTGCAGATGTCAACGACGCCGAATAATCCAGCGATTCGGCAATTGCAGAACAAAAGAGACGCGTTAGAGGCCCAACTGGCTCAGCAAAGGGAAGCGCTGGTGGGCGG
Organism: Ensifer adhaerens; assembly: GCF_002007205.1. Lineage (GTDB taxonomy): Bacteria > Pseudomonadota > Alphaproteobacteria > Rhizobiales > Rhizobiaceae > Ensifer > Ensifer adhaerens_D. Next base: position 197,155 of record NZ_LAZS01000011.1, on the reverse strand, counting down.
TGGAGACTCGCTCGCTAAAAAGATGGAGGGCTATGAGCAGGTGTCTCTGCAGCGCAAGCTTGCAGAGCGGACGCTGCTAAGCGCTGTGGCGTCGTTGGCGTCGGCGAAACAAAATTTCCAAGGAAAGAAGATATACTTGGCCAGGGTCGTTGAGCCAAATTTATCCGATCGTCCGTCACAACCCACACGTTTCCTAAATGTCATCGCGGTCCTGGCGATCGGACTTGCCATCTTTTGGATCACACACTCGATGACGAAGCTGGTGATGGAGGAAGTCTGAATTGGCCGCCCCCTTGCCGATAGCGACGCAGCCGGTGCGGGAGCACCAGAGCATTGCACTCCAGAACATTGTAAAGAGGTATCACACGCCGGCCGGTCCGAAGACTGTCCTCGACGGGATATCCTTCGAAATCACCAAAGGAGAGAAGATAGCTGTCCTCGGGCGAAATGGCGCGGGTAAGTCTACATTGGTAAAGCTGATCGGTGGCGTGGAGAAACCGACGCAGGGTCACATTCACCGCGGCATGTCGATGTCCTGGCCGCTGGCTTTTGGTGGTGGTTTTGAGCCATCTATGACCGGCCTCGACAACATCAGGTTCCTAGCCCGCCTTTACGGCCGCCCCATCGAAGAAACGATCGAGGCCGTGGACGATTTCGCCGAACTAGGCCGAAACTTGATCATGCCAGTAAAGTCTTATTCATCAGGGATGAGAGCGCGATTGGCATTTGCCTTGACGCTCGCGATTGAGTTCGACTGCTTGCTAATCGACGAGGTGATATCCGTAGGGGACCAGAGATTTCACCGAAAGTGCCATGACGCGTTGTTCGTGCAACGGAAACACTGTTCAATGATCTTGATCAGTCACGACATTGGTATAATAAAATCCTATTGTGACAAGGCACTTATATTGAAGGCGGGTAGAGGGAGAGTATTTGACGATATCGATTTCGCGGTCGATATATACTCTTCTCTGTAGATCTGTGGGGCGATAGACGATTTACGTCTTTGTGGGCGCCGCATGCGATTTTCATATCTCGCCTCGGGATAGATATTCCAAGAGAGCGTTTGGTGAGATTTTTTATATTACAGCGAACTATGTTGTCGCACGATAGGCCGAAGCTTCTTACATCGCGTCTCGAAATCTCCTGCTTACGGTTGGTAACTCACTGGTTTTGTTTCGCTGTCCCTACAACCTTGGAGAGCGTGTCACTGGCGAAATCTGCCCATGACGTTCGACGCAAGTTGTAGGTTGCTGCTACAGCGTCTCGCCGAAATGTATCGTCGGTTGCGAGCCTCATGATAACATTACGCCATCCCGGACCGTCTGTTGGATCCAGGAAAATAGCGGCCCCTCCGAGGATTTCCCGGTGAACAGGGATGTCGGATGCAACAACGGGGATGTGGCGTGCGGCCCCCTCGATCGGAGGAAGGCTGTAGCCTTCGACCAGGGAAGGAGACAGAAGGCCGGCCGAGCCGGTCATTAGCGCGGCGAGTTCGACATCACTGAGATCCGATACTTCGATAAGGAAGGGAGCCAGTTCTCTGGTTCGATCAAGTACGTCGATGACGTTTTCACTCTTCCATCCCCTCCGGCCCACAATTATCAGACGTGGGATGGATCTTAAGTCATTCCTTTGTATTATTTGTCGCCAAACATTCAGTATATGCTGAATGTTCTTTCGCCCCTCGATAGTGCTTAAGCAAATAAAGTAGGGCACGGCTGCGCTCGGCGACTTCAGATTCTCCTCTTTGTATTCTTGAATTACATTCCCTAAATAGGAAACTTCGATTCTCTTTGCGGCAAGCCCTTCCTCCTCAAAGTATGATGAGAGTCTGTCTTTCGTATACTTTGAGTTTGCGACAATCGAGGAGCCGTACTCAGAAACAGTCTTCATTCTAAGTTTGTGCAAAAATTCGGATCTGTTGCCGCAAAATTCCGGAAAATCGATCGGAATGATATCGTGTACAAAAAAGGATGTATGTATGTTTGCCTTTTTCGTCCATTTGAAGAGTTGTGGTTTCTCCAACTGCGTATGTGAGGAGTGCAGATAAAGGGTGTGAGCCTGCTCCGCATCACGCAGAATCCGATGAAACTTGCGAGCGTGTAGCAGGCAGAGGCGGGCAATCTCAGTATATGCGCGGGAGGTCGTTCGCTTCGCGCTTTCGCCTGAAAGGCGTAGCGATCCTCGGGAAGCGGATGGTGCTCCTATGGGACTCTCAAGGGATCGCCGCAGCTCCTCGTAGAGTTTCGTTGGCCCGTTAATGTGGTTCGCCGCTGCCCAGCGCCCCTCAATTTCGGTCAGGATGGGCCTAAAATCTTCCCGTGTCAGCGCCGCTCTCAGGTACGGAGCGGTGATAACAAAGTGTGCATCGGGGTAAAGCGCCGAGCCTTCATAAACGAGCCAGCGTGCGAGAGCGTGCTCAACGCGATCGATGCCCGTTGGTGTGGAGTTGTAACGCCGCGCAAGCGTGCGGGTGATATCGAGGAGAATATGCATATCAGCTTGTCTGGAGGGCGGGCAAAACGTCGGCAATCGAATTCACGCAAGATATCTGCGTTGCTGAGGGGCCAGATGCGTCGAGAAACTCAGAAAGTTGCTCGACCCTGGGGCGATGGGCGCGTCCATGCCCCGTGAGCACGTGAACGGCGCGAGCTATGCCCGCGGCTACTCCAGCTTGAATATCGGAAAGGCTGTCGCCGACCATCTGTGATTTTTCCAAGTCGATACCAAGTGCCGCGGAAGAGGCCCTTAGCATGCCGTCATTCGGCTTTCGCCATGGATGGTCGACGTTGTAAGGAGGCAGGCCGTCCTTGTGGAACGGGCAGGCATAAACGGCATCCGGTTCATCCGACGCCAGAAGCTGGCGGATACGGCACTCAACGCGTAAATACGCAGCCCGATCAAAGTAGCCGCGCGCGATGCCAGATTGATTGGTGACGACCACGACGGTGAAGCCAGCGGAGCGGAAATGCCGAATCGTTTCACCGACGCCTGGTATCAGCCGTACGTCATCCGGGTTGCTAATGTAGTTGACATCTTCGATAATCACGCCATCCCGATCAAGGAAAAGAGCAGGCTGGCGGCCCGTACCCTTGGCTGATGGACGATAGATTAAGCTCCAGTTCGGCAAGAGCGAATCTGGCTCCGTTTGATCTGCGGCGGCTTGCAATCGTTCCATCGCAGCCTATCTCCCGACCCCGTTGGAGCGCAGCACTTCGCCAACGGCGCTCGTTACCTCGTCGACAGCAATACTGTTGATGCACGGGCTCATCACCTGCAATTGCCCGATCTCAAATTGTGTTCCGGGCGCTTGCTGGGTGAGAGGACAGGGAATGTCCTCGTTCCGCCAGCAGGGTATGCATGCGAACTCCTGTTGCTTCCAGAGGATCTTGGCCTTGCTGTGGTGTTTTGTAAAAGCTGTTCCGTCTGTCGGTCCGAAGATTGCTACGACAGGAACGTCGAAAGCTGCTGCCGCATGTAGAAAGGCTGAGTCGACGCAAACCATAGCATCCAGCAGAGAGACCAACGCGAGCGAATTTCCCAGTGGCATCCCGGCCGTCGAGAGGATCCCGCCGCCAGACGGCAGTCCATCTCTGACGTGATGAAAGATGATCACATCGTAGGTCCGACTTAGTGATTCGATGACGTTGCTTATTCTGGAGTAGTCTTTGTAGCTGTCGCGCGAAAAGGGTTGCACACCAATGACGGGTCTGGCGCCGAGGCCCTTCTCAGCCTTAAAACGTTGACGAAATTCTATTTCGTCCTGGCTCAAGAAGTAATCAATCTTCGATCCGTGCTGCCTAAGTTCGTGTGGCAGTACACCCATACCCAAAGAGAAGAGTTCCACACGCCCCTTCTTGACCCTGGGCCGATGCTTGCTTTCGTAACGGCCTGCCGGACAGAATGATAGGTTCTTCCACGTCTGGTACTTGCTTACATCCAGAGGCGGCCCGTCGATATCCAGGAGGTTAACGTGCGGGTTGTTCTGAAAAAGAGCGTGGAATTTTCTCGGTATCGCGAAGTCAATGGGCAGGCCTGTTCGTGACGCGAGAGCCCGCAAGCCCGGGCTCATCATGAGTAGATCGCCGATGCCACCCATCGCGCGCGTGACGAGTACGCGACGGCTGGATAGATCCATGGCCGAGTTGTGTGGGCCGCGGTTGCGCTGAGTTGCACCGAGCAGCGCAAAGAGGAAGGCGAGATGCGCAATGGCCGCAGTTGTTATTGCCTTGCTGACGCTGTTCGTGGCCCACGAGCCGCTACCGCGCCTAAACTTCGCGTATGCGCTAGAGACGCGGCGCATTAACGCAGGAATAATGCCAAGCTCGCTCCGGTCAGCTGTGCTGCTGCCGATAAACGGAGCGAAGGTTTCCGCGACGCGCCAACTATTGCGGCGGCTAATACCTGCTAGCCAGCGGCCCCAACTAATGAATGAGATCTTGGACCTGCCAAGTGTTCCCTTCTGCAAATGGCACTGCCCGTAAAGGAGTGCAATCATGAGCGCGTGTTCAAAGCTCCCTTCAATTAGGTATGGGCGTTCGGCGTAATGTTCCACGATTTCTAGGGCGCCATCGGGATTGTTTGCAAACAATCTTACGCGAGCGTGTAAAATGTGCGCGCCCAATGCCTCAGAGGGATATGTCTTCTGACAGTATGCAGCCAAATCCGCAATCAACTGTTCGAACCTGGCGACATATCGCAGATCCCCAGTTCTGAAATGAAATTTGTTGCTGTCAAGTATGGATGAAAGTGCTGAGACGGCCCTTCCGCAATCCGAAGGCCTGACGCGAGGTGATCCGGAAATCGTATTTCCTTGTTTCTTTAGATTCGATACCACACGTTCAGCGAAGCGATACTCCTTGAATTCAGCTTCATCCATAAATGTGTGGAAGAAGTCTTCAAGAGTTACACCCTTTTGGATTTCGACGTGTTCCATACAATTCATACTCAATTGGTTCGGGCTATTGCCTGGGCGACCTGATTTTTGGAGGAACCTAGCGAATGGCGTCGCGGAAGCCAATGGGCACAGGGAAAAATGCAGTTATGTTGGCGCCGGGGCACTACTGCCAGATTAACATGGTTGCACAACCCCGTGACTGGAAGGCCTATTCAAGGCAACAGGCGCGCCCGTCACTTTCCGTAAGCCTGCCAAGTGGTCGCCGCAGCGGGTTCCCCATACGAGCGCCTCATACGTAGTTCAACACGCTCGCGAGGTAGCGGCCATAGGCACTATTTCCATACAGCTCTGCAAGCGCTTCAAGTCGTTGTTCGTCTATGAAACCCAGGCGATAAGCAACCTCCTCCGGGCATGCCACCTTGAAACCCTGCCGCCGCTCGAGGGTTGCGACAAACTCTGAAGCTTCCAGCAGGCTGTCGGGCGTACCCGTGTCGAGCCAGGCATAGCCTCGCCCCATTCTTTCGACGTGGAGCTTGCCGCGCTCGAGATAGGCCCGGTTCACATCCGTAATCTCATATTCGCCTCGCGCGGACGGTGCCAGGTTGGCAGCGATGTTTACGACCTCTTCGTCGTAGAAATAGAGGCCCGTGACGGCCCAGTTGGAGCGGGGTTTGGCAGGCTTTTCCTCGATTGCGACAGCCTTCAGCTCGCTGTCGAATTCGACGACGCCGTATCGGTCCGGATTGCTGACATGGTAGGCGAAGACAGTTGCGCCTTCTTTGCGTTCCATGGCGCGCATGAAGAGCTCGGTGATGCCGTGTCCGAAAAACACGTTGTCGCCGAGGATGAGGCATGAGGGATGGCCGGCAACGAAGTCGGCTCCAATGACATAGGCCTGGGCCAGGCCATCGGGAGATGGTTGCTCGGCGTAGCTCAGGTTGATTCCCCATTTCGACCCGTCGCCAAGCAAGAGTTGAAAGCTGGGAAGGTCCCGCGGTGTGGTGATGATCAAGATGTCGCGAATCCCCGCGAGCATCAGGGTCGAGAGGGGATAGTAGATCATCGGCTTGTCGTAGATCGGAAGCAGTTGTTTTGAGGTTGCCAAGGTCATCGGATGCAAACGGGTGCCGCTTCCGCCAGCGAGAATAATGCCCCTCATTTCGGCACCTCCAGTTCCGTTGGGTTCCGGATTACGCGGCGCACTGTGGCTTCGATGGAGTTCTTCCAGTGAGGCAGGTTGACGCCGTGGAGTCGCGCGATTTTGCTGCAGTCCAGGCGAGAGTTTGAGGGGCGCGCTGCAGCAGTCGGGTAGTCTGTGGTCAAGATGCGGTTAACCTTGGCGGACGGCCCCCCCAGCCCTTGGGACAGCGCAAGGATTTCTTCCGCCACATCGGCCCAGCTTGCGTCACCAGTTCCGGCCAGATGGAAGGTGCCGCGCAGAGCCTGCGCATCTGACGCCAACAGGTCTTTCGCGACGGCGATCATCGCGGTCGCCAGGTCCAGCGCGGATGTCGGGTTCCCTGTCTGGTCCATGACGACCGGCAGCTCGGTTCGGCTCTGGGCGTTACGAATGATGGTCCGGACGAAATTTCTGCCGAATGGGCTGTAGATCCAAGCGGTTCTCAGAATGACATGATTATCGGTGGCGGCGGCGACCGTTCGCTCGCCCTCCCACTTGCTTTTGCCGTAGACGTTTATCGGGCACACCGTATCGCCTTCGGTGTAAGGTGTGGATTTTGTCCCGTCGAAGACATAGTCCGTCGACAGATGAATGATCGGGATTTTCAGGGCTTTCGCGACACGCGCCAATTCTTGGGGCGCAACTGCGTTCACTGCATAGGCCCTGGCCGCGTCGGCCTCGGCATGGTCAACTGCGGTGTAAGCGGCAGCCGAAATGATCACGTCAGGAGCCGCTGCTCTTACGGCCCCTTCTATGCAACTCGGATCCTCCAGATCGAGTTGCGGACGACCAAGCGGGATCACTTGCGAGTCGCTGCGGCTCTTCCCCTGCTCGACGAGCGACTGAACGACCTGGCCGGTCAGTCCTGTGACAACGATACGCGGCATCTGGTTCATTGCCCGACACCAGTATGCAGCGCACCCAGGCGAATCCCGTCATATCCCTTGCGAAGAGGGGCCCACCACCATTCGTTGTCCAGATACCAGCGGATCGTCTTCTCTATCCCGCTTTCGAAGCTGTCTTCCGCCGCCCAGCCGAGTTCCTCCTCCAGTTTCGTCGCGTCAATCGCGTAGCGCAAATCGTGCCCCGGCCTGTCTTCGACAAACTGGATCAGTTCTTCCCGAGGGCGGAATGCGGGGACAAGCTCATCGAGTGTGGCGCAGATGCGCCGAGCAACATCGACGTTCCGCCGCTCGTTGCGTCCACCGACATTGTAGGTCTCGCCAATTCTACCGCGCTCCGCGATCAGGTCGAGCGCACGGGCATGGTCCTCAACGAAGAGCCAGTCGCGAATGTTCGTGCCGTCGCCATAGATCGAGAGTGGCCTTCCTTCGAGCGCGTTCAGGATCGTCAGCGGGATCAGCTTTTCGGGGAAGTGATAGGGACCATAATTGTTGGAGCAGTTGGAAACCAGGATGGGCATGCCATAGGTGCGTGCCCATGCTTTGGCGAGATGATCGGAAGCGGCCTTCGACGCCGAGTAGGGAGAACTCGGATCATACCGCGTCACCTCGGAAAACAGTTGGTCATCCGCGAGCGAGCCGTACACTTCATCCGTTGAAACGTGAAGAAAGCGAAACCTGCGTTTGGCCTCATCCTTCATGGACTGCCAATATGCCCTTGCGCATTCCAGCAGGTTGAACGTTCCAAGAACGTTCGTTTCGATGAAGTCCCTTGCGCCGGTGATGGACCGATCGACGTGACTCTCGGCCGCGAGATGCATGACGCGATCGGGCCTGAACGTGGAAAAGGCTTCCGAGATCGCCCGTCCATCACAGATGTCAGCTCTGAGGAAGCGATAGGAGGGGTTGTTTGCGACGGGCAGAAGGGAGCTAAGCGTTCCCGCGTAGGTCAATTTATCAACGTTCAACACCTCATATCCCTTGTCGATAATAAGGTGTCGAATAACCGCTGAACCAATAAAGCCAGCCCCGCCGGTAACAAGTACGCGCATATCTCAGCGAAGTCCTTTTATTATAAACATCGAGACTAAGCTTCTTGCTCGAGTGTAGTGTGTAGATCGGAAAGTTTTGGCTGATCCCTGTCCTTGTCCGACAGGATGGCGTTACTCGGGGGCACCGGCCAGTTTATCCCGAGCTCCGGGTCGTTCCAGAGCAGGCCACGATCATGCTCAGGACTGTAGTAGTCGGTCACTTTGTAGCTGACCAAGGTTGCGGGTTTCAGGGTACAAAAGCCGTGGGCGAAACCCGGCGGAATCCAGAGCTGGTGACCGTTCTCTTCAGAAAGCTCTGCGGCTACGAATTTTCCGTAGGTCGGCGACCCGCGTCGAAGGTCCACCGCCACATCCCAAAGGGCGCCGGCGATACAGGAAACCAGCTTTCCCTGTGCTCGCGGCGCCAGTTGGAAGTGCAGCCCGCGCACCGTGCCAGCTTCAAGGGACAGCGATTGATTGTCCTGAACAAAAGGGTGGGGCCCCCCCACGATTTCGGCGAACCGATCAGCCCGAAATGTCTCAGCGAAGTAGCCACGCGCATCGATCAATCGGTTGGGTTTAATCAAGAAAACCGAGGGAATAGCCGTTTCTTCGATTTTCATAGTCTATTCCTTGATCGCTGCGGTCCGCTTGCGAGATAATACGTCTCGCATGGATGTCTAACGATATGTTGCGTCGGGATTATTGCCGATCCCGGGAAAATGGGACCGTGAAGCGGAAGTATTACTCCCGAGCCTCTCCTGTGATGTCTTGGTCCGTGGGGGCTGTGTCGAAACGCGCGGCCTCGATCCACGGCATCCGCCAATTGACATCCCCGCCCACGCTCCCCTAGCATCAGTCCTGCCGAGGGGCGCGCAGTGACTGCGCTGAGATGGCGGTGAGCCAGACCCTTGAACCTGATCCGGATCATACCGGCGTAGGAACGGCAAGGGCCCTTCTGCTCATCAGCCGTCTTTGCGCTTTTCGACCGGATCTCCGTCCATTTCCGGGAGGTCGCTTTGCTCGTGTCTGTTTTTACCTCAAACCGAAAGGGCTCAAGCCTCGTGCAGGTGGGCCGATGACCGCGATTGCCGTTACCATCGCAGGCTCGGATTCCGGTGGCGGGGCGGGCATTCAGGCGGATCTGAAGACGTTCTCTGCGCTCGGCGTCTATGGCGCAAGCGTGATCACCGCAGTCACGGCGCAGAATACCCGTGGGGTTTCTGCGGTGGAAGACATCTCCCGGACTGTCGTTACGGCTCAGATCGATGCTGTGTTTTCCGATCTCGCCGTCGGTGCGGTGAAGATCGGAATGGTGTCTCGCCGCGAGACGATTGGGGTGATTGCGGCCGGTCTGAAGCGCTATGGCCGGCAGGCTGTCATCGATCCGGTGATGGTGGCGACCTCGGGCGATCATCTGATGCAGCCGGACGCGATCGCGACGCTCAAGGAGGAGTTGTTGCCGCTCGCGCTCATTCTGACGCCGAACCTGCCCGAGGCGGCGCTGTTGACAGGACGCGCGATCGCCGAAACCGAAACCGAGATCGCGCGTCAGGCGGAGATGCTTCTGAAACTCGGCGCGCGTTCGGTGCTGATGAAGGGCGGGCACGCCAAGGGCGAGGACGCGACCGACATTTTCCATAGCGGGGAAACGGTCCTGCACCTGTCGCGGCCGCGGATAAAGACCAGGAACGATCACGGCACCGGGTGCACGCTCTCGGCCGCAATCGCCGCGGGTCTTGCGCAGGGCAAGCCGATCGCGGATGCGGTTGTCGCGGCCAAGGCCTATTTGCATGCCGCGCTGGTGGCCGCCGATGAGCTGGCCGTTGGCCATGGACGCGGGCCGGTGCATCATTTTCATCATTGGTGGGGCGGTAACGCTAGCCGGAGCACAGCGCCTTCGAACGTCGTCGAAGCCACGGAAGGTCTTGGCCTGTTGTCGCGATCTGGCTGAGCAGTTTGGCATGGCTTAGGCTCTACCTCAGGCCACTGCCGCACTCGGCAGGGCCTCCTGCGCGCCCTTGAGCATCTTGCGGTAGAGCGCCACATGCTCCCGCGCGCAATCGACATGGCTCGTCGGCCGCCGGAGCGTCGCGCGCAGATTGTCCCATGCGCGCGGGGCGGCCAAGACGTCGATCAGGCGGTCGGCCAGATCCTGGGCGCTGCCGGCGCGGAAGTGATAGCCATCCAGCCGGTCGCGAACCTTCTCGGCCATGCCGCCGATATCCGAGCACAGGATCGGCCGGCCGTGATGCAATGCCTCCTGGATGACGACGGGGGAATTTTCCCACCAGACCGAGGGCATCACCACCCAGTCGACCGAGCGCATCAGCCGCGGCATGTCCAGGTTCTGGTAGGCGCCGTAGAAGCGGACGCGGCGACCGGCGTCCTCGATCAGTTTCGCCACCTTCTCCTGATAGTCTTTCGGCTGCCGCTCGAGGTTGCCGCCGAAGATCATCAGCGAGGAATCGTCCCCCCAGATGTCGTCGGGCACGCGCGATACCGCGTCGATCAGCACGTGAACGCCCTTGAACGGCGTCATCTGTCCGAAATAGGCGAAGCGATTGCGCCGGGACGTCGGCGACGGCAATTCGCGGGCCGGCGCCTTGTCGCCCATGACGATGCCGTTCTCGATGACGAAGATCCTTTCGGCCTCCAGCCCCCACTCGACATAGCGGTTGGCGAGAAAGGCGCTCGGCGCGATGAAGGCGTCGGCGAGATTGAGCATGCCGCGCACGAACTGCTCGCGGCGAACGAACCGCGACACCGGGATTTCCGGGAAACACGTGTGGCAGCTGATCGGCGAGGCGCCGTTGCAAAGCTGGCCCGAAGGGCGTTTCACCATCTGGCCGTGGTTGTGGCAGATCGACAGATACTCATGGAACGTCACGACGATACGCGCCTTGGGCAGGGCGTCGCGAACTGCATAGAGCGCCTCCAGGCCGAAGCCGAGGATATGATGGAAGTGAACGATGTCCGGCTTGATGTCGCCTACGAAGCGCAGGAGGTCGCGGCGGATCGCTTCCGTATCGCCGTTCGACAGGAAGAAATGGTCGAAGTCTTCGGCGTGGTAAAGCACTTCATCCATGGCAAGCCGCAGGCTCATCAGCGCGGAGGCGCCGTGGCGTGGGACAGGATTGCCGACGCGCGCGAGGTAGATCGATTCCACGCCCGACAGGCCGTTCAGCGCCTTGTGAAGACCGTGCGAGGCAATTTCCGCCCCGCCAAGGGAGTGGGTCGGGTGGCCATGGGAGACCACAAGTACGCGGAGTTTTTCGCTCATACGCCAGCCTCTTCGAAGAATGTCTTGGCGGTTTCGGAGGCGGGCATCCATCGGGCACGAAACAGCGTCCGATCGACACGTTCGACGAAGCGCGCGGTGGCGGCAGAGCCCGCTTCGGGCACCTCGTCCGATCCGACCATCTGCAGCGAAGGAAGCCAGTAGGCTTCGTAGCCCTTGCCGCTCAGGCGAAGGGCGAGATCGAGGCCCTTCAGCGATGCGCCGAGATAGATCGGCGACGAGCCCGCGTCCTCCATCAGCGCTTCGCGCGGCATGATGCAGCAATCGAGCGATGCGGCTGCGACCCGTGTCAGCTTCAGGCGGTTGACGGCGCCGACCGGATAGCCGGCGTATCGGCTCGATTGCAGATGATCGGGACGGTCGAGCGACGTGCTGCCGGCCCAGCGGATCGAATGATCCTCGTAGGCAAGGGTCGGCGAAATGATGCTTCCCTCTTTTGCCTCGTAAGCGGTAACGAGCGCCTGGTACCACCCGGTATTGGCCGGCGTCAGGGACGCGGAAAGCAGGATGACGGCGCTGCCGTTCACGCTCTCAGCAGCCGCTTGCGCCATGTCGCACGCATCGCCGGCCCCCTCGACAGACACGAGCCGCAGCGGCAACCGGTAGAATTCCGAGAGTTGACGGATATGGACCGCGTGCCTTCGGAACCGTTCGGCCTGCAGCACAAGCGCGATCGGCGCCCGGCGCGTCTGCGGGTCGAGCGCCAACAGCCCCAGGAGCGCCGCGAAATCCGCTTCCGCCTCTCCGGCGACAAGCAGGATGGCAGTGCCCTCGGCCTGGTCGAATGGGCCCATGTCGACGACGGTCTCGATCGTTGGCGCGCTGCTGCCTGCAGTCGTCAGGAACGGGACGATCTGACGGTCGAGGATATCGGGCAGGGCCCAGCTTGTCGGGTCGACCGAGGCAAGCAGCCGCAGGGCGGCAGTGCGCGCCGGCAATCGCACCGGGAAGAGTGGCATATAGGCGCGCCGGGAGTCGCGAAGGGTGAGTTCGAGATGAACGGGCCCTTCCGGCTCCCCACCCAGCGTCTCGACAAGACCGACAAAACCATGGGAGCGGCGATGACCGGAAATTGCGCTCTTGAATTCCGGGCGATCGACGAAGGCCTCCTCCACGTCGGACCGTTCGGTCCGGGTCCAGCCTCCGTCCAGCCGTGCCCGGCCGCCCTGTCGGCAAAGCCGCACGCTTTCAACATGTCCATCCGCATCCAAGAGCCAGCCCGAGATCAGAAAGGCGCCATCGTCGCCCTGGTAGAGGGCATCCACGCCGAGGCGAACGGGAACCGGAAGGCTCGAGATCGTCTCGGTGCCGTCATAGCCGTTGGCCGCCTCGCGCAAGCGAAGCATGACCTGCGGCGAGCCCTGGCTCTGAAGCAGCATCGCGCGGATATGACCGGGTGTGTCGAGCGGACCGGTAACGACCCTGCGTTCGTGGAGCCCGGCATAGCGCCAGGCGCCGCGGCCGCGATAGAAAATACCCTTGATGTCGCGGGCCCGCGGCAGATCGGTTGCCGACAAGAGGCCGACAAAGCCGGCCGAACCTTCAGGCGCGTCGTTTCGCGGGAAAACGGCGACATTGCAGTCAGCGAGGAAGGTCTCGTCACTGCGGATGATGGCGCGGCAGATGCCGGCCGGCAGGTCGTGCGCCCATCCCTTGAGCGCGATGTTACCGTCATGGCCCTCGCCAAGGAGCTCGATGTATCCGTCGCTCGCAGCGCCTGCCTTGAGCAGGGTCGTGATAGCCGGGAGCCGCTGCTCGCCATGCGGTGGCTTGATCAGCACGTCCACCAGGCGGCCGAGGACATGCACGAGTTGCGGACCGGCGAAATCCTTGAGCATCGCCGTGACTTCAGCGATCGAGGCGGCGCGTGGTGCAACGATGTAGCGCTTGCCGTTGCCATCCCTGCCGAAGCGCAGGGTCGTCGGCAGGCGTTCGGAGCTTTCGACCGGCAACAGCGCGGCAAAACCATGGGTGGCGGAAGACTGGGGTGCCGGCAGCCGCCAGCCGGCGACCGACGCTGTCACCTGGCTCGACGGATCTTCATCGATCTCGACCGGCAACTGATCTGTCATTGGTCCACCGGTGCCGATCAAAAGCAGCAGTGTTTCGTCGATCACGCAGGCGATGATCCGTCCACTGCGCGCGATGCGGCCAAGCGGTGCCGGGCTTGAAGAAAGGCTGAGTTCCGAACTGGGCATGAGTTACGCCTCAGGCCCGGAGGAAGACGGAAAGAATCGCGCCCGCGGCAAAGCCCGCAAGGACGAAGAGAAGCAGAAACGCCGGCTTCAGATCGCCGTTCGAACGTTGCTTGAGCGCGTTGAGGCTCTTTTCCATGCCGGCGACCACGCCATCGAGCCGCATCAGGTGGACGTCGAGATCGGTCAGTCGCTGGGTGATTTCTCCTCGCAGGCTCGCGACGTCTTCGCTGATTGCAGCAAGTCCGGGAATGTCGTCGTCCTCGGCGCCATCCACCTTCGACCGCAAGGCGGAGCGTTGAGAAACCTGCAACTGCCGCTGCGCCGCCATCAGCACGTCGAGCTTGTCGAGCACTTTTGCAAGCGGCGCGGCGATCAGGGCTTCGGCGGCCTGTTCGTCGGGCTTTGGGACACGAAGCGGCAGTTCGCCGCCCTTGTCGGTCGCCGCAAGCACGACGAGTTCGCCGGCGCGCGCATTGGCCATTTCAGGCAATGCGATCTCGAAGGCGTGGTTGCCGTCGCCGATGCCGTTGCGTTTCAGATCTGGCCGGTTGCGGTCGGCGAGCGCCTCGGCGATCACCTTGCCGTCGAGAAGCACGCGGATGGCCAGCCTCTTTTCGGGGGTCTCCGGATCGAACGCCCAGCCGAAGACGCGGCCCTGGTCGATCGCGTCCACGCGTCCCTTCAGCGGCTTTGCATTGTTTTGTTCCGGTGCGACGTCTGGTTTGTCGGCTGCTACAGACATGGTCATTCCTCTAGGCCGCGGCGGTTTCTCTGGGCTCGATCGCGTCGATGAGCGCAAGATAGCGCCGGGCCGTGGTGTCGATATCATTGGGCTTGCGGGCATTTGCCGAAAGACGGCGGCGAAGATCCGGGTTTTCCGCGATGCGCCGCATGGCGGCGGCAAGCGCACGCGGATCGTTGGGCGAAACGGTGATGCCGTTGACGCCATCCTGGACCATTTCGGCCATCCCGCCGATATTGCTGGCGATAACGGGCTTTCGCTGCGACTGCGCCTCGCCGATGACCAGCGGCGCGTTCTCCCACCAGATCGAAGGCACGATGGTGCAATCGACCGCGGCGATGAGTTCGGCGATATCTTCCCGCCTGTAGGCGCCGCGTTGCTGGACGGAAGGCGCCGTCTTCTTGAAAAGCCGGGCGATTTCGTCCTTGAAACTGTCGGCCTGGAAGGGAGCGCCCCCGTGGACCCGAAGCTCAAAGCGCAGGCCCTCGTCGATCAGTTGCCGCGCAGCTTCCAGCAGGACGGAAGTGCCCTTCCAGGGATTGAGGTTGCCGAAATAGCCGAAGACCGGCCGATCGTTTTCCGGCTGGCCCTTGCGCGATGGCGCGTCTCGCGGTGGTAGCCCGTTGGCAATCACGTCGATCTGGTCGCCGTCAAGACCCCAGTCGATGAAGCGCTGCCTCAAGAACTGGCTCGGCGAGATGAAACGATCGACGGTTCTGAGCAACGCCTTCAGATGCTCTTCGCGCAGCACGAAACGATCGAGCGGAATGTCCTTGAAGCAGCTGTGGCAACGGTCGGGGCTCGATTTGTGACAAAGTTCCTTGCCGCTGGTGCGCACCATCAACCCGTCGTGATGGCAAAGCGGGTAGTAGTCGTGCAGCGTCATCACGATCCGGCAGTCGGGCAAGGTGCGGCGGACGATGTGCGGAAACTCGGCGCCGAGCAGCAGCAGATGGTGGATATGAACCACATCCGGCCGGAAATCGCGCAGGAGCTCGGTGAGGTCTGGCACGACGCCATAAAGGTCGATCTGGCTCATGAAGAAGCGATCGAAATGGCCGGACCACAACAGCACCTCGTCGCCCTCAGGACCGATCGCCTGAAAGCTGGTGCCCGGCCGCACCTGGCGGTGGGTCTGGTTGGTGGCGCCAAGAAACAGAACTTCGTGACCGGCCCGCTGATAGGCGCGGAAGAGGTCGTGCGCGAAGATTTCGGTGCCCCCTGGATGGAGTGCGGGATGATTGTGCGCGGCAACCAGGATGCGCTTCTTCATCCGCCCACACTCCGGCGCTCGGCGACGAAGACATCCTGATAGTGACCGGCGCTCTGTCCCCGCCAGTGACCGAGCGATTTCAGAACCGTCGTAAAGCCTGCCCGCTCCAATGCCCTGTCGAGGAAACCGTCGTCGAAGCCGACGGCCGCCAGCGGCGGCAGGCCGGGCACGAACCAGCAGGGGCCGTCGCCGCTGCGGTTGAAGGCAAGGCGCTGATCCCGTCGGCCGTGTTCGTCCTTGGCGGCGATGGCGTCGACCACGAAAGCCGTGACGAAGAGCCGTCCGCCAGGCTTCAGCATCCGGTTGATCTCGCTGAAATAGACGAGCACTTCGTCCGGCGGCAGATGGGTAACGATCGACGTCATGATGGCGAAGTCGAACTGGCGGTCCGGATAGGGCAGCTTCAGCGCCTTGCCGTTGATCCTGCCTGCGGGATTGTAGAGTTCGTTGGCGATGTCCACGTGCTGGAAGGTGAAGTTTGGATAGACAGGCGTGACCGATTGACGGCACCAGGTGACGCCGCCTTCCACCGGGTCGATGCCGACATAGCGCCCGTGGTCGCTATCGAGATACTGGGTGAGCGGAACCGCCATGCGGCCGATGCCGCTGCCGATATCGAGCACGCTGCTTGCCGGCTGCAGTCCACCCATGCGGATGAAGTGGCCGAGGAATTCCGCGCCGACGGCCCGGTAATTGCCATCTCCGACGAAGACGCTGTCCTTGTCCGGCTGCGGCAGGAAACGATTGGCGAGCACCGTCTGAAGCATGCCTTCGATACGGTCGTCGTTCTGTTGCCAGGCCATCTGCAGGTTGTCTGCGTGACGAAGTGCGGGCTGGTTCATGCGGCGCTCCTGGCGGCAGGCTTGCGGGTGCTCGGCGCTGCCGCCTCTTCGGCGCCGAGGTAGGATGGCATCAGTTCAGTGATGTCCTGGTTCCAGCGTTCGGTGTGCAGCCATGCATTGTACTGGCTGGCGACGCCGCGCGTGTAATCCTGGCTGCGGCTGATCGACCGCCGCTCGAGATGATAAAGACAGGCGGCCGGCTCATAGATGATGTCGAAACCGGCTCGGCGGATCTTGAGGCAGAGATCGCTGTCCTCGTAGTCGCCGATCACGAAGTCCTCGGCATAACCGCCGACGAGGTCCCACACCTCCCGGCGCATCACCTGGCAGGCGCCGGTCACGCCGGGCACGCTGCGCATTTCCTGCGCCGGCGCATAGGCGCCCGGCATGCCCTTGTAGAAATGGTGATTGAGCCAGATGTCCTGCTTGTTGCGGCCGAAATAAAGGCCTGCATGCTGCAGCGAGCCGTCCTCGAACAGGAGCTTCGGCCCGATGGCGCCGATCGACTTTTCCTTCAGCACCGGCCGCGCGAGCTTTTCCAGCCAGCCGGGCCCGCAAGGGACGACGTCCGAGTTGAGCATGACGATGACGGAACCGCGGGCAAAGCGTGCGCCGGCGTTGCAGGCGCGGGCATAGCCGCCATTGCGGTTCATCACCACGAGCTTCATCGAAAGACCGTGAAGCAGATGGAAGCCGCCGAGCAGATGCTCCGTCTCATCATGGATCTCGGGGGAATCGAGCACGTAGATGATCTCGGCATTGGCCGCGACGAAGGGATCGGTCGCAAGACCGGACAGCTGGAACCGCAGGAAATCGAGCACGCGGTAGAGCGGAACGACGATCGAGACGAGAGGCGCGGCCATTATCGGGCCGAAGTCCTTGGTCTGCTCGACCCGGATCGTCTTGCCCAGTCTCTGCTCCACATCCTTGAGCGCCGGCGCGAGGATCGTGCGGAACGCCTGATCGTTGGCGTGCTGCGGCGGGACGGCGCGCAGGATGCGATTGCGCTGCGTTGCAGGGTCGAAGGGTTGCGGCTTCGGTACCAGCGGCTTGACCGCCCCCGACGCAAGCCGCATCTGGAAGCGCGGCTGGAGGAGGGCCCCAAGCGGTTCGCGCATCGGCAGCCAGCTGACAAAGCCGGTCACGTCGGTCTTCGAGCCTTCTTCTGCGCCGCGGGCCCAGCCCGGAAACTCATACCAGTTGCCGTCGAGCGGCAAGGCCGTGCCGTCTTCCTGCAGATAGTCGATCCCGGCAAGGACGCCGGTTGCGTCCCGCGTCCAGCCGCCGACGAGCAGGCCATCCGACATCGCAAGCGCAAGATCGATCTCGGCGCCCGGATGGAGCGGGGACTTGCCCGCCTGTTTTGCCGGCAGGGCGGAGCGAAGCTGCAGGTCGATCGCAAGGGCCGTACCGCTTTCGGGAAGCTCGCTCAGGGAGCGCACGACGAATTCGCGCAGACCCGGTGCTGCACCATGCTCGGGCCACCATTGCTGAAGGCTTGGATACCGGGAGCCGCGAGGCGAAAGCTCACGCACGGCAATCCCGCGCTTTCCCATGATGATGAGCGAGAGGGCCTGAGGCGCGCGGGGCGTCTCAAGAATGAAATTGCAGCGACGTTGGCCGCGCTCCGCACGGCCCGTCACGGCAAATTGCTGCGGCAACGGCAGAACCGCCTCGGCGCTGAGGGCGTAGATCGCGCTGATTTCGCCAAGTTCGGCATTGACGGTCGTCTCTGCCAGATAGCGCCCATGCGCGAGCCGACAGGCAATGGTCGCGGGGCGTTGCCCAAGGTTCAGGGCGTGGATCACGTCATCGACAAGGCCGATGAAGAACTCGTCGCGAGACAGGCGAAACGCGCTTCGCCAAACCGTCAGCAGGTTGTTGAGAAACTTGAGGCGACCTTCGGGCTGAAGATCGGAAAGTTGGGCCGCGAGATCGAGGAAGGGGAGCCTGGGTGTCGGTTCCAGAACCACCGTCTGCAGGACCTCTCCGTCCGCGGCGATTTCGGCGAGCTCGCGCTCATTTCCGGGGCGCATCGCCCAGAAGATCCTTTGGCCGCCGCCTTGGCTGCGGGGAAGCGCCATGCTGACGAGCGGTACGAGCGACCGCGACGCGGCAAGCGCGTATTTGGTTTTTGGCGAGAGTTCGGACGGGGCGTCCCAGATCAGCACAGCAACGTCGAAGCCGAGCCTGAATGCCGCGGCGCTTGTGAAGTCGAGGCCGAAGCTCCTGATACGGTCGTCTGCCGTCACGCGCTACTCCTGGAAGACAGAAGGGAGGGCGCCCCACGGGAGGAAGTGGGGCGCGCCGGTCAATCTCAATGGATCGTGAAGTAGTGGTTCGGGTTGGCCTGGATATCGTCGGCGTCCGCATTGACGAGCGTCAGCGTATCGCCATGGCCGAAGTCGATCACGACATTGCCACCAACCTGGGTGACGCGCGATGCCAGATCTTCCGGAGAAGAAATGTCGAGACCGTTGATGTCCTTCGAGATCTGCAGCAGGTCTTCGCCGGGCGTGAAGTCGAGGATGACGTCGTTGCCGCCACCACCGTCGAACACGAACACGTCGCTGCCTTCGCCGCCGGTCATCAGGTCATCGCCCTGACCGCCGTTGATGATGTCGTTGCCGGCACCACCGAACAGGATGTCGCTGCCCTTGCCGCCCATCAGCAGATCGCTGCCGTCGCCGCCCATGAGGATGTCATTCCCCTTGTCGCCGTAGAGCAGGTCGTCGCCATGGCCGCCGAACAGGATATCATTCCCGTTGTCGCCATGGATTACATCGCTGCCCCAGCCGCCGAACAGGGTATCGTTCCCGTTTCCGCCGAACAGCATGTCATCACCTTCGTCACCGAAAATGGTGTCGTCGCCATTGCCTCCGTTCACGAAGTCATCGCCACCGCGGGCATGGATGAAGTCGTCGAAGCGCGAGCCAAAAAGGGCGTCATCATACGCGCCGCCTTCCAACGTGGCCATATGCTACTCCTCTTAGTTGTTGCTTACGTCATCTTGGTTGTTGCTTGCGCTCATCCCCGGTCTCAAACCGGTGGCGAGCGCGGCGACATTGCACTGCAAAAAAACATATGGCAACAGCAAAAAAGAAATAAAATCAGATGCACTGTATTATTATCTTCTACCTACGATGTATATCTTGTATCAGTTTGATGATTATCCCCGAGATCTAAGGGGGTATTGATTTTGGTATTACTTAGAAATAAATTCAAAATTAGAAACAAATTGCCGGCGAAATTGAATTTCGCCGGCGTTTGTGGCTTCAGGCTCTTCTTGATCAGTCTTCCCGGAACGACCGATTCAGACTCTCGGCGATCGGCGAGACCATGTAGTCGATCGCCGAGCGCGGCTTGTGCACGATCAGCACCTCCGCCGGCATGCCGGGATAGAGGCGAATATCCGGGTTGGCGGTGAGCGACGCCGGTGCAATGCGGGCGCGCGCCACGTAATAGGAGACGTTCGACTTGTCATCGACCGATTGATCGGCTGCGACGTAGCTGATCTCGCCGTCGAGCGGCAGGTGCGAGCGCTGGTTGTAGGCTGTCAGCCGGATCTGCGTCTTGGAACCGATGCCGATGCTGTCGATGTCTCGGGTGCCGACATGCATCTCGACGAGAAGAGGCTCGTCCTCCGGCACGATGTCGAGCAATGGCTGGCCGGCCGAGACGGCGCTGCCCGGCGTTCGCAGCTGAATATTGGTGACGATCCCGCTTTGCGGCGAGCGGATTTCGAGGCGGCTCAAGACGTCCTTGGCCGCGACGAGCTTCTGCCGCACATCGGCAAGCTCGAGGCGTGACGTGGTGATTTCGCCGGCGATCTCCGACTGGAAGTCGTTCTCGATACCGGTCAGACCGAGTTCCGCTCCGGCTTCCGCCTTTTCGGCCTGGGCCTTGTTGCCCGCAAGCTCGCCGCGTGATGCGGCAAGCTCGCTGAGCTTGGCATCGATTTCGATCAGCTTCGAGCGCTGGGCAAACTCCTTGGCCACCAGCGTTGCGATTGCGGTGCGCTGCTCGGTGATCAGTTCGATCTGGCGATCGGTCGCCCTTATCTGTTCGGTGAGCGACTTTGCTTTTTCCGAAAACTCCTCGATGGTCTTGCCCTGAACCTCGAGGCGGCCGGCTTTCGCCTCGCGCCGCCGCTCGAAGAAGTTTGTCTCCGCCTTCACTGCGTCGTCGGCGGCCGCTTCCGACGTACCCTTGAGCTCGTCGGGAAAATCTATCTGCGCGGATTCCGTCTGCTCCGCCTTGAGGCGGGCGAGCTTTGCGATCAGGCCGAGGCGCCGGCTTTCCAGCGCCTGGAGATCGGATCGGGCGCGGGTGTCGGCAAGCTTGATCAGCGGCTGGCCGAGTGTGACGCGGTCGCCTTCCTGGACCAGGAGGCGGTCGAGGATGCCGCCTTCGAAGTGGCTCACAGTCTTGCGTTTCGAATCGACCACGATTGTGCCGGTCGCGACCGAGGCACTGCTGAGCTCGGTCGAAAAGGCCCAGCCGAAAAAGCCGCCGAAGGCGACGAGGATCGTCGTCATGCCCGCAAGGACCACGCCGCGCAGCGGCGCCGAGGCGCTGCTCTCGGCATCCGTATCCAGCCCATGCAGCGGGTGCGGTCGTTCAGGGATTGCGGGCAAGGTCGAGCGGTCGTCCTTTGCCACCAGTGAGTGTGCCTCACGCGAGGCCGGCAAATTCTCTTTCTTCGTCATGCGGATACGCCTTCCCGCCTCGGCTCGCCGGGTGTCATGGATGCAACCACATCGGTGCGTGGGCCAAACTGGGTGATGCGCCCGTTCTCGAGAACGAGCAGCTTGTCGGCGGCCTGCATGATCGTTGGCCGGTGTGCGATCATGACGACGATCGCGCCGTCATTGCGCGCCCGCTCGATCGCGCGGATCAATGCGCGCTCGCCGATCGCATCGAGGTTGGCGTTCGGCTCGTCGAGAACGATCAGGCGAGGGTGATCGTAGAGGCAACGGGCGAGTGCTATGCGCTGGCGCTGGCCGCCCGAAAGCGTCAGGTGTCCGTCGCCGACCGGGGTGTCGTAGCCGAGCGGCAGGCGCCCGATCATGTCGTGCACGTCGGCAAGGCGGGCGGCCTCGAGCACCTTGTGGGGCTCGCCTTCCTCCATGCGCGAGATGTTGTCACGGATGGTTCCTTCGAGCAGCGAGACGGACTGCGGCAGGTAGCCGGTCATCTGGCCGAAGGACGAACGTTCCCAAAGATAGACATTGTTGCCGTCGAGGAAGACGCCGCCGGTGGTCGGTTTCTGAATCCCGACGAGGAGCCGGGCAAGGGTCGATTTGCCCGCCGCCGAGGGGCCGACAATGCCGAGCACTTCGCCGGGAGAGAGCGAGAAGGAGATGCCCTTGATGATCGGCACGTCGAGGCCAGGGGCGGCGTAGACCAGCTTATCCACAACAAGATCGCCCTGCGTGCGCGGCTGCGGCATGGTCTGGCGCACGGCCAGATCCTGGTTGAGGGCGGTCTCGATGCGGCGCCAGCTGGCGATGGCGAGCACCCACTGGCGCCAGTTCTCGATCATCGAATCAAACGGGGCGAGCAGGCGTCCGACGAGAATGGTCGTCGCCATCATCGCGCCGGGCGAAATCTCCTGCTTCATCACGAGGATAGAGCCTGTTGCCAGCGCCGCCGCCTGGATCATGAAACGCAGCGAGCGGGTGATGGAGGCCATGGCCTTGCTGCGGCTGCCACTGGTTTCCAAAGCGTCCAGTGCATGCAGTTGTGCTGCGCGCCAGCGGCGGGCGAGTGCCGGCAGCATGCCCATCGCTTCGATCGCCTCGGCATGGCGCAAGCTCGCACCAATTTTCGAAACGGCCTCGATATTGGCTTGATTGGCCTCTTTCATCAGCCGGCGAGTCAGCAAGTCAGTCAACAATCCACAGCATACGAGCAGGGCAATGGAAATGGCGCCAAGAAGGCCGAACATCGGGTGCAGCGCAAAAAGCACCCCGAGAAAGATCGGCGACCAGGCGGCGTCAAGCGGGGCGCTCACGGCGGAAGTCGTAAGGAAGCTGCGCAATTCAGCCAGGTCCCGCAGCGACTGGGTCGCCCGGGTCAGTCCTTGATCGGCGGCCGCCTGCACGGCGGCGGTCAGCACCGGCAGGTTCAGCCAGCGCACGACCGCACTACCCATCGCCTGGAACGTCAAAGCCCTGATGTATTCGAGCACGCCGTAGATCACGAGCGCGCCGATGACGAGAATCGTCAGCATGGTCAGCGTGTCCATGCTTTGGCTGTTCAACACGCGGTCATGAACTTGCATCATGTAGAGGGGTGTCGAGAGCTGCAAGATGCCGATGCAAGCACTCAGCAGGGCTGCATAAATAAGTGCCAAAACGAACACGCGGCGTGCTTTCAAAATAAGCAGTCGTGGATCGTTTGCTCCATTTTGCGCCGTCTTTGGCCCAATTTGGTTCTTGCTAATCATATTGCCTCGTTTGCTGTCACGCGTGGCGATTTTCTGGATAAGTTCGTTGGGGTCTTGAGGAAGCTATTTTGTTTGTTATCACTTAAATCACAGTGTTGCCGTGATAAGTGTGACACAATAATGGTGGAATGCTCAAGATAGTCGTATTCGGGGGGAGTAAAGGGGGCGAAAAATTGCTTCAAAATTTGAAGTAATTTTTGAATATAGTAGTAATGCTCAGTTGGAGAGAGGGATGAATCAAAGGATTCTCTATCCGTTCGCAGATTTTGGCGGCGCTGTTGCCATCCGCCCCGGGGATGACGCAGTTGGAAGTGCCCCTGAACATGACAATATTGACCAGGAGAGCGAAGCGTCCGTGGTCAGCTACTTCGAGCTGGCACGGATGATGGAGCGGGCCAGCAGGCGCTTTACCGGCCTGTTGCGTGCCGAGCTGACCAAGCTCGGCGTCGACGATATCGGTCCGGCGCAGGCCATGGTCCTTCTGGCGATCGGCGATGCCGAAGTGTCGGTGGCGGAGCTTTTGGACCGCGGCCACTATGTCGGCTCCAACGTTTCCTACTACCTGAAGCAGTTGGGCGACGGGGAGTACATCGACAGGGCCGCGTCGCAGCGCGACCGGCGTTCGGCCCGCATCAAGCTTTCGGAGAAGGGCAAGCAGCTCTGCGATGCCTTGCGCAAGGCGGCCGGCGCCTATGAACGTGTCCTCAGCCACGGCGAGCAGGACCGGCGCAATCTCGAAACCGCATTTCAAACGCTGCACCGGCTTGAGCTGGTTTGGGGGAATGCAACGCGCTACGGCATCTGAGATGCCCGCGCACAGGCTGTCCTTTCAACGGCTATAGGCTAGAAACATGCACGTAGCATTTGTACACCGGCGCGGCTTCTGCCAGTTCGCCGCTCTCGCGTCTCATTTGGCGCAGACGGGAAACGAAGTGACACTCGTGACGGAAACCGTGGATCAGCGGATTCCGTCCACGCGGGTCATTCGCCACAGAGCAGAACCGGGCCCGCAGGCCAATTCGCAGATGGCAAGGCACCTCGGTGTGCCGGACCATCACGTTCGGATCGGCCACCGCGTCGCCGAAACCTTCGATGCCATGGCCCGCCAGGGGCAGGTGCCCGACGTTATCGTCGGGCACATCGGCTGGGGCGGCATGACCTTCGTCAAGGATGTGCTGCCGAATGTCCCGGCGCTCGGCTATTGCGAGTTCTTCTATCGTGCGGAAGGAGCCGATATCGGCTTTGCACCGGACGACAACCCCGATTCGGACACGCGCAAGCGGCTGCGGCTGCGCAACATGGCGCAACTCCTGACGCTTGAGGCGATGGATGGCGGCATCAGCCCGACCCATTGGCAAAGAAGCCTTTATCCGGCAGAGCATCGCGCGCGCATTGCCGTCTGCCACGAGGGCATCGACACGCGCGTTTTCCGTCCCGACGCGTCGGCATCGCTGAAGCTTCCGGACGGGCGGGTGCTCAAGGCGGGAGATCCGCCGATCGTGACCTTCGTCGCGCGCGATCTCGAACCCTATCGCGGCTTTCCGCAGGCGCTGGAGGCGGCGGCCAAGGTGGCGCGGCGCCATCCCGACGCCCTCTTCGTTTTCGTCGGTGGCGACGGCGTCAGCTATGGCGCTCCGCCGCCCGGCGGCGGTTCCTGGAAAGACCATCTGCTTCAGTCGCTCGATGTTCCGGCCGACCGGTTCCTGTTTCCCGGAGTGGTGCCGCACGGCGTCCTCAGGCAGTTGTTCCAGATCTCGGCCGCGCATATCTACCTGACCTACCCCTTCGTGCTTTCCTGGTCGGTCCTTGAGGCCATGGCCTGTGGCGCGCTCGTCATCGGATCGGACACCGCGCCGATGCAGGAGGTCTTAAGCTCCGGCCGCAATGGCCTGCTCGTGCCGTTCTTCGATACGGACGCGCTCGCGGAGGCGATCTCCGGTGCCTTGCAGCAACCGGAGAAGTATACCGAGCTGCGCGCGGCAGCCCGCCGCACCGTCGAGCAGAGGTTCCGTCTGGGTGATTGCGTGGCAAGGCAGATGACATTGCTTGATAAGGCGATGGGAAATGCCGGATCCACTCAAATATTACGGGTCTCATCTGCATAATACTTCAAAACCCGAAGTATTATTTCACGAAAAACGCAAATATAACTTATTGTGCAGCGCAAACATCCTTGATATGCTTTCTCTAGATCATTGAATTCGCCGATTTATTTCGAGTTGGCGAATTCAACTACAGAGAGAATTCGGTCGTATCGAGGGTGGCGCGTGCAAGGGTTGGTGTCTTCTGGCGTGAGGTATTCGCAGGCGAAGAGAAAGCTGGTGTTGGCCTCGGATCACGATAGGGAAAGTGTCCAGGGCAGTGGCATCGAGCACCTGGTTCATTTTCTTCCGGCAGGCGATCGGCCTGATGCGACCCTCGAAAACGTATTTCCGTTGATCGGGCTCGCCTTCTCAAAGGAGGGCGAGGCGGATCTGGCCGACGGGCTCGTATCGCTGCGCGCCCTTGGCACCGTCCCTGAAATTCCGATCAAGCGCCTGAGCGCCGAGGCCGTCAGCGAGAGCGCCGGGCTCATTCAGGCGCTGGTCGATGGCGGCGTGGGTCGGCTCGCGCGTTTCTCTTCGGCGATCACCTCGGAGCTTGCGTTGCTGCGCCGCGAGCGGGAAACGCTGCTCGAAAACTATCGCGCGCTCGAAGATGCGTTCCAGGCGCGCAACTGGGAGCCGGTCACCGAAGTCTTTGCCCACGACCCCTATGTCGATCCGAAGGACGAGGGCATCGGCCATCTGATTGCCAACGCTTTCGTCGAGCAGCTTCTGCCGGTTTCAAGCCACGGCGTCGCCGGTATCGCGCTCCACTTCAATTCGGTCCCGAGAGACGGTGGCGAACTGGTCGTCGTCCTGAGCTATGTCGAGAGCGGTGAGGGGGTTGCCGAATGGGCCGTGCCGTTCTCGCAGCTCGTACCAAGCTGGAACTTCTTTGCCCTGCCGCGCACATGCGGCGGCGGCGCGAAGACGCTGCGGCTGCGGGTTTCGACGGCCGGCGCCGAAGTAATCGGGCTTTCGCTCGGCTATCCGATCGCCAGCGAACACTACACCGCCCGCTCCGAGACCCGCCACGCCGACTTGGATCTGCGCCCGCTGGCATTCCGCGTCTATACCGGCCTGCCCGGCGTGAAGCCGACGCGCATGCCGAACATGATCGCGCCGACGGCCTTGCTCGATGGCCACTTCATCGAGGATTACCGCCTGTCGGTTGATCTGCTCAGCCAGATCGCCGACGTATCGGTGACGCCCGTCGTGCCGGAGTTTCAGACGGTACGCTACCTCGAGCACGAACACGCCGTCGTTTGCCATCCGCTGCCAAACGGCGTATCGGCCGGTGCGATCGGCCGCGCCATCGAGCCCGGAACCATATCGCTCTCCGCCAGTGCGATCGTCGATCATCCGAAGGGTGCGCCGGCCGCGGTCAGCTTCCTGCTCGCGCCAGCTAACTCGAACGCACGTTCGGAAGTGGCCGAACTCGCTCGCAAGGGATCGGTCAAGCCGTCGGTCTTCTTCAGCGGCTGGCGCGAGGTTACCAACGAGCAGCCGATCAACATCAATTTCCAGCTGGACGAGCCGGTGCGCCAACCCATGGACCTGATGATTCTCAGCCGCGCCGTGACGGATTCCGTCGATTTCTCCTGGCTCAAGGTGTCGGGCTTCCGGATGGTCAAGCAGTCGGGCGGTGCGTCTCATGTCCAGCAATAGCGATCCAAGGGACCTCATTGCGATTGCCATGCCGCTCTACGGCCACGCGGCGCTGGCGCTCGAGGCGCTCGAATCCGCGCTCGCCTCGGATCTCAAGGGCTGCCGTCTCGCCATCGTCGTCTCGGTAGACGGCGACCCGCGGCAGGAGACCTTCGACCAGTTGCTGCTTTACTCTGCGGCCCATCCCGATATCCATGTGGTTTTCGGGCGCAACGCTGGCCCGGGCGGGGCGCGCAACCGCGCGATCGACTATGTGCTCGACACTCTGCCTGAGGCGAAGGCTGTCTACTTCCTCGATGCGGACAACCGCGTTCTGCCGGGCACGATCGAGACCCTCTATCGACGCCTGGAGGAAAGCGGCGCGGGCTGGGTCTACACCAACATCGACACGTTCTCGGTGAGCTGGCGGGCGCATTACGGCAACCACTATTCGCGGCTGGTCCACTGCATCACGGACAACATCTGCGACACCGGTTCGATGATCTCCATCGATGTTTTCCGTGAAGGCGTGCGCTTCAACGACGACCGGCAGAACGGTTTTGAGGATTGGGAATTCTGGCTTTCCTGCGTCGAGCACGGCTTCGTCGGAACGCCATGTCACGACACGACCTTCGAATACCGGCTGCGCGCCGAGAGCCGCTTCAAGGAAGCCAACCGCGATCGCGCCACATCCGTGAGCTTCCTCAGAAAGCGCCACAAGGCTCTGTTCCAGCGGCCGATGCTCGTCGATTTCGAGCATGAGGAATGCCCGCGCTATCTGTTCGCAAGGACCGAGGACGCGGCGATCTCCTTCTTCACGGACCCGACGAAGCAACCGAAGCGGCTGCGTCTCGATGATATCATTCCGGCCTTCTGGGCAAGCACGGGCGAGCCGGACAACGTGCACTTTCCGCCCTTCGTCATGGCTGGCAGCGGCGCGACCATCGATCTGCTTCTGCGCTCGCGCATGCTGCCCAACGTGCTCTGCCACCTGGAACGGCTGAGCGAGAAGGCCAATGTCGTGTTCGTCCACCTGGGCAACGACGCGACGCAGCGCAAGATCGAGCCGACCTTCCTCGACGCCGGCGCCCAGCACCTCGGCCAGCCGGATCTCATCTTCATTTCGACGACGCTCCTGCGCGACGTCATCCGCAACAACGCGCTCGACTGGTTTGCCTCGATCGGCAGCCAGCAGGTCTGGCCGACCTCGGCGGTTCTCAATGTGCGTTTCCCGTTCCCGCGTGCACTTCCGCGCCGGACGCTGATCACGCCGCAACAGGTCATGATCAACTGCGTCAATGCGATTGCGACAAGCCCGCTTCGCCGCACGGCGGGCCGCCGCTGGACCTGGCGTCCGGCGCGCCTCATGCCTTACTCGGACCTGCACAAGGCCCTGCGCACGGAAATCGGCGGCTCGCCGGTACTGCCGCTCGGACATAGCGAGGCGGGCAAGAAGACCGCAGCCCTTCTGGTGCCGAATGCCTCCTTCGGTGGCGCCGAGAAGGTGATCTACGCTGCCTCGCGCGAACTCAAGGCCGCAGGCTACGAGACCCATCTGTTCGTGCTCGGCACCAGCAGAATGGACGTCATCGACGAGTTCGATTCGAGCTTCGACTATGTCCACTTCTGGGACCAGGGCATTCCGGCCTGGGGCGGCTCCGGCTCGTTCCTCGGCCAGGATTTCATCGCCGACCATCATGAGGTCGACTGGGGCGCACTGAAGGGCCAGCTCTCGGGTTTCGATCTCGTCATCAACAACCATGTGATGGCGATGCATCCGCTGATCGCGCGGCTGCGTTCGGAAGGCACGCGCACGGCCTGCTATCTGCATGTCGTCGACAACACACCGTTCAAGCGGCCGGCCGGCCAGCCCTTTGCGGCCATCGCCCATGAGCATTGCTACGACGCGTTTCTCACCTGCTCGGAGCAGCTGAAGTTCTACCTGCACAGCTTCGGCGTGCCGCTGGAAAAGATCTTCGCCGTGGCGAACGGCGCGAGTTTCTCCGTCCCGCCGAAGGTGCTTGCAGATGTGCTGCAGGTGCGGCGGATCGAGCGCAAGGACGACCGGCTGCGGCTGCTCTACATGGGCCGTCTCGACCAGCAGAAGGGCATCGACCGCCTGGCCGCGACGATCGCCGAACTGCGGGCCGCACACGTGTCGTTCGACGCGCGGGCGATCGGTGGCGAAATCCTGGCGGATGCCTCGTTCTCCTGGACGGACCGGTTGAAGGAACTGGGCGTCGACGTGCGCCCACCGGTCTTTGCCAGCCGCGACCTGATCAAGGCGCTCGGCTGGGCCGATGTTCTGATCATGCCTTCGCGCTGGGAAGGGGCGCCTCTGATGATCGCCGAAGCCCAACAGCTCGGCTGCGTGCCGATCGCAACCGCGGTTGGCGCCGTCGACGAACTGATCGTCGATCGCGAGGACGGCATCCTGATCGATGCATCCTCCGACCCCCAGGTGGTGCGCGACATGGTCAAGGCCATCGCCGAGGTTTCCCGCGACCGCAACCTGCTAGCGCCGATCATGGAAGGCTGCCTGAGAACGGCGGCGCGCCGCGGCTGGTCCAACTCCTTTGCGGAGTTCCTCGGCTGGTGTGATGGCTCCGTGAACAATTCCTCGCTTTCGCGCGCCAAGGTCATCCGGGCGCGTGAGACATCCAATACCGGCGTCGCAGCCGCAGGCTGAACGACCCGGACGACTTTTCAAAGAGAAGGGACTTACGCATGCGTCCAAGAATCCTCCTGACGGGCATTCCTGGTCATTACACGCGCCTCGCAAACGGCGCGAATGGCCTGTCGGTTTCCTATTCGGAACGGCAGAAACAGCCCGAAACCAAGGACGAGTTTCTTCAGGAGCTTCGCAACATCAGCAACACCGGCAACTATCTGATCGGTGAGGGGGCCCTGCGCGCCATTGCCCCGCATGCCAAGCAGATCCCGTTCTGGCACCTCTACAACGCCCATAAGAACGGCACGGGTTTCGACGAGTTCAACAACAACTTCGACATCTGCGTCTTCACCTGCGCGAATCTTCTGCGCAAGGGGCTTTCTGCGGACGCCGAAGCCGATGTGCTCAGCAAGCTCAATATGCCGATCGTCATGCTCGGCATCGGCCACCAGAACCGCAAGGATCTGGAAACCGGCCTGCCCGAGGGAACGAAGCGTCTGCTCGATGTTCTCAAGGACCGCGAGCACTATTTCCTCACCCGCGGCTATGAGACGGCTGGCTACCTCAAGGACCAGGGCTTCAAGTACGTCCGGCCAACCGGTTGCCCCTCAGTCTATTTCGCGCCGAACAACATGCGCGCCTCGATGAAGAAGCTGCCTGATGTCAAGATCGGTCAGGCCAAGACGATCTTCTCGGGCTACCTCGGCGCCAATCACGATTGCATCGTTGATGCCATCGCGCTGAACCCCGAGGGAGCGAAGCCGCAATATGTCATCCAGGACGAATTCCTGCACTTCGACATGAAGGTCGAGCCCGATGCCGACGGCAGGGTTTTCGATTCCTGCTCGGGCAAGATGCTCGGCGATCTCGCCTTTCCGGGCGCTGAGCGCCAGAAGGTGCCGTTCGACGTGCGCACCTTCTTCGATACCAACCAGTGGCGCGCCTGGGCCTCGCACATGGACTTCAACTTCGGCCGTCGTTTCCACGGCTCCATCATCGCCATGCAGGCGGGGGTGCCGAGCCTGATGGTGGCTGTCGACGACCGCATGCGCGAAATGCTGGGCTTTACCGGCCTGCCGTCGGTCGACGTCCAGGAGCTCGAAAAGGCGGAAAACCGCGCGGAATTCGTCGCCAGCCATCTGGCCGGGTTGAACGCGTCGGAACTGGTGGATCGTTATTCCGACCGCGAGCGCAATTTCCGCACGGTGCTGCGCGAAATCGGCATCGGCCTCTAATCGCTTACGCCTCGGGCGCGTTGCCCGAGGCGCTCAATTCATGATGTTCGGGCGGCGTGGCGAGGGTTGCAAACCCGCTTCCAGCTGCCGCCCCCGTTCTCGTCAACTCTGTCGGCCAGTCCACAAACCAGGTGTATCGATGCGTATCCTGCTCACCGGAATCCCCTCTTATCTCCAGCGTACCGTCTCGCGTGTTTCCGGTGCGACGGTTCATCACAAGCCGTACTTCGATGAAATCAGAAGCAAGAAGGATCTGGTCGATCAGGTCAAGAAGATCGCCAACACCGGCAACTACCTGATCGGTGAAGGGGCAGCCTACGCCTTGCGCGGACATGACGTGACCTACGTGCCCTTCTGGCACCTGGTCAACAGCCGCGGCGCCAACGACGTCTACGAGGTCCTGAACAAGGAGTTCGACATGTGCGTGTTCGCCTCGGCAAACCTGTTGCGTCCGGGCTATTCGGCGGATCTGGAAGCCGATGTGTTCGAGAAGCTGAAGATGCCGGTGCTGGTGATGGGCATCGGTATCCAGAAGCGTGAAGGGCTGAAGGACAACCTGCCGGCTGGCACGCTGCGCTTCCTCGAGGTGCTGAAGCAGAAGGAAAGCTTCTTCCTGACCCGCGGCTACTTCACCGCCGAGTTCCTGCGCGCGGAGGGCATGAAGTTTGTCAAGCCGACCGGCTGCCCCTCGCTCTTCTTCGCGCCGAACGAGATGCGGCGGTCGCTCACGTCGCTTGCCAATGCCGATCTGGCGTCGGCCCAGAAACTCGCGCTCGGCGGCTATCTGGGCAGCGTTGCCGATACCATCGTCGATGCCCACGCGCTTCTGAAGCCGGAGAGCGTGGCCAGCTACGTGATCCAGGACGAGATCGTTCATTATAACCTGACGCTGCCGGTGGATGACAACGAGACGGTCTATGATCGCTCCAGCGGCCGCATTACCGGCAAGACCGAATACAAGCACCAGGAGAAGTGGCAGCGCCAGAACGAACTGGTGGTATTCTTCGACACGAACCAGTGGCGCGCCTGGTCATCGGCGCGAGACCTGTGCATCGGCAGGCGGTTCCATGGCTGCGTCATCGGCATGCAGGCGGGAACGCCCTCGCTGATGATCGCTGTCGACGACCGCATGCGCGAGATGCTCGAATTTATCGGCTTCCCCTATATCGAAGCGGGTGTGTGGAACCGCGAGGCAAACAAGAAGGCGCATCTTGCCAACTTCCTGTCGAAGATCGACGCCCAGGCGGTTGTCGACCGGTATTCGGCTTGCGAGGCGAACTTCCAAAGTGCGCTTAAACAGGTTGGCATTTAATCCCTGCGCGAGACGAGCAGCGCCCTGGGCGCTGCTCCTTGCCGCCCTGGTCTCCTGGGCGACGTTTTCGCATGGTGCTTCTGCCCTCGCGAGCGAGGCTGCGGTTGCGCGTTTCGGCGTCAACCGGCTCAATCTGGCCTGGCTGAAGCCTGCCGAACAGGAGCGCATCCTTCAGGAAATTGCCGACAGCGGCGCCACGCATGTGCGGCTCTCGCTGTCGCGTCCCGTCGACAAGAGCATCGACGCGCTGGAGATCGCCAACCGGCTCGGGCTGCGGATCCTGCTCGAAATCCAACTGTCGAACAAAAGCTATTATGCCGACACGGTGCGGCCCCGCACCGGCTACGGCCGCATCTGGGATATCCATCGGCTGTCGGACCTCGACCTCGACCGCTATCGCGCCGGGCTCAAGGCGGCGCTGGAGCGCATGGACGCGCTTGGCATCCGTCTGGATGCGGTGGAACCCGGGAACGAGATCAACCTCGCAGGCTATAACGGCGACCTCGCCGTCTACGAGAAACCCGGCGAGCCGACGCCACGCAGCGTCACCGATCTCAAGAACCCCGCCGCGTTCGACAAGGGCCTGGATAAGTATGTCGATGCGCTCCGGATCACGCGCGAAGAAGTGCAGCAAAGCGCGAGCCGTGATGCGGTCATCATCTCCGCCGGGCTCGCCGACATGGGCGCCAAGCAAGCGGACCGGGAGGGCATGGAGCGTCTGGACCCGGCCGAGGTGATTGCGCTTCTGAAGACAAAGGGCATGGACAAATACGTCGATGCCTATGGCATCCACATCTATCCCGCCCGCAAGGATCCAAAGGCGATCCGGTCGGTGGCCACCAAGCTTCTCGAATTCTGCGAGCCCGCCGATCAGGGGCGGCCCTGCTGGGTGACGGAGTGGGGGATCGGTAACAGGGCGCAGAGCTGCCCCGTCGACGATCGTGAACGCGAAGACGCGATGACGGCCATGCGGGCCGTCTTCGAGCAGTTTTCAAAAGAGAAGCGACTGGACGCGGCCTACTATTACGACTGGGACACCGAGAAAAATTACCGGCTGTGGCGCTGCGGCAAGCTCAGCCCGGCCGGCGCGCTCGCAATAGAACCGGCCAGCGACGATTGACGCCACGCCGGGCGCGGCGTCGCAACGCCCGTGCGTTCCGTGCCGGATCAGCGCCGGGTCGCGCGGCTTGTCGCGGGTTCCAAACCCTTGCCGCGGTAGGTGACGGGAATGCCAAGTTCCTCGTGGGTCCGGGCCAGCGTTTCGAGCCAGGTCGCCAGCTCGTCTGGAACCTTTTCTTCACCCGTCTCCATCGCCTCGATCCACGCCAGGTTGCAGTGGAGCGCGCTTGCCAGATTGATCGGCGTCCAACGGAGAACGAGAAGGCATTGGGTGAAACGGGCGGGGGTCATCGGTGGTGCTCAAGGTTGCATGTGGAACGGATGAAACAGGCTTTACACGCGCAAATAAGTCAAGGTGATGAATTGCCGCGCCCAAAAGCTGTGATCTTTTCGTGCGTTAGATTTGAAAGGGCAAAATGCCGCGGTGCAGCAAGCGATTGACGCGTCTCACCCGGTATTTACCGGAGGCGCCTGTAGTCTCTTTGGGTTGTCCGGTGGACAAATCGGCGAAAATACGAGGACCGATCGTCGCCTGCCGAACGGTTCTCACCCCCAAGCCGGTGCAAATCGCCCGCCTTTGAGGTTGAATGGCGCAAATCCCGATGACCGATTCGGTCCTGGACAAAGCGCTGAGGCGATCGACCGTTGCATGCACCCCTCTACCAGACCGCGATCAATATCGCCGCGAAGGCCGCGTTCTATCTGTCGCTGGCGATGCTGCTCCCGGCAGCCGTCGATCTGTTCTATGGCCATCCCAACTGGAGAGTGTTCGCCGGTTCGGCCTTCGTGACCGGAGGGCTGTCGCTTCTGGCAATCGCTGCCACGCAGGGCGGCGCGCCGCTGTTCAACCGCAAGATGGGCTTCCTCGTCGTAAACCTTCTCTGGATCGTCGTCTCTCTCGTCGGCGCCATGCCCTTCTGGCTGTCGTCGCTGAAGCTCGATTTCGCCAAGGCCTTCTTCGAATCGGTTTCCGGCATCACGACGACCGGGTCGACCGTCATCAGCGGCCTCGACCACGCGCCCCCGGGCATTCTTCTCTGGCGTTCGGTTCTGCACTGGCTCGGCGGTATCGGGATCGTCGCGCTCGGGCTCTTCGTCATGCCCTATCTCAGGGTCGGCGGCATGTCTTTCTTCAAGATGGAGTCCTCGGACACCACCGAGAAGCCCTTCGCCCGCATCGTCACCTTCACCCGCGCCTTCATCCTCATCTACGTCGTGATGACGGTGACGTGCACGATCATCTATTCCTATCTCGGCATGAGCCGCTTCGACGCCATCAACCATGCGATGTCAACGGTCGCGACCGGTGGCTTCTCCACCCATGACGCCTCGCTCGGCTACTTCAAGAGCCTGCCGATCCTCTGGGTCGCAACCTTCTTCATGACGCTGAGCAGTCTGCCGTTTTCGGTGCTCATCCTCTTCATCGTTCGCGGGCGGCTCGACACGCTGAAGGATCCGCAGATCATCGTCTTTCTGTCCTATCTGACGGCACTTGCGCTCGCCGCAAGCCTCTATCAGCGGATCGTCAACGGGGTCACTGCCAACGAGGCGTTGGCGCATGGCTTCTTCACCGTCTCCTCCATCCTGTCGACGACCGGCTTTGCCAGCGACGATTACATGCTCTGGGGTGAGTTCATCGTCGCACTTGCCTTTGCCGCCACCTTCATGGGCGGCTGTTCCGGCTCCACGGCAGGCGGCATGAAGGCCTATCGCTTCATCATCATCTTCAATTCGATCCGGGCCGGGCTCTTCAAGTTGATCTACCCCAACGCGGTCCACACCGTGCGTTATGGCAAGACCCTCGTCGATATCGACGTGCAACGCACCGTGTTCATGTTTTTCACGGCCTACATGTTCATTTGGGCTTTCGGCAGCCTGGCGATGGGGGCCATGGGCTATGATCTCGTCACGGCGGTATCGGCAGTCGCAACGGCGCTTTCCAACGTCGGCGCCGGGCTCGGCCCGATCATCGGGCCGGCCGGCAACTTCTCGACGCTGACCGACCCGGCGCTCTATCTCCTGTCACTCATGATGCTGCTCGGCCGTTTGGAAATCCTGACCGTCCTGGTCATCCTGACACCGCTGTTCTGGAGGGACTGAGCGACAAGTCGAAACGAGGCGCGCCCTGTCAGGCGGCCTCGGTCTTGCGGCGTGTGCCGGCACTTTCGATGTAGTACTTCTCATAACGGTGGCGATAATGCTCGGTACCGCCAAAGTCGCTGTATTTCGCCAGCTCCTGCATGTCGGTCTTGTTGAGGATCACGCCGAGGATCTTGGAATTGATCTGCGGTTCCGCATGCAACAGCTCCCGCACCAGCCGCGACGGCGTCCGTCCCCATTCCGCGACAAAGAGGAAGCCGTCCGCCAGCGGCGCAAAGGCCTTGCCGTCGACCACCGGGGCCAATGCTGCGAGATCGACGACGACATAGTCGAAAGACTTGCGGGCATTGTCGATGAGCTCGGCCATGGCGGGGGAGGCGAGCAGTTCATGGCTGTCATAAGGGCCGTTTCCGCCCACCGCTTCTCCGCCGACCGGCAGGATCGCAAGTTTCGTCTGCTGGTCGATCTTGATGCCCGCCGGCCAGGATGCCTGCCCGGTCAGCGCTTCCACCAGACCCGCCTTCGGCGGCGGATTGATCATCTTGCTGAGGCCCGGCTTGCGGATGTCGGCATCGATCAGCAGGGTCTTCTTGCCGCTTGCGGCGAGAAGGGCCGCGAAGTTTGCCGCAATGATCGACTTGCCTTCATCAGGTACCGCCGACGCGATGCCGATGACGCGCGAGCCGTTGCCGGTCAGCATCCGGTCGCAGGCGAGCTTGGCGTTGCGGAAGGTCTCCGTGAAGGACGAGCGGGGTGCGTCGAGCACGATGCGGCTGAGGCGTTCGAACGATGGAGCCCCTTGCGTTACCGGTGGCGGCATCTTGTTCTTCATCAGCTTGGCTCGAACGAGGTCCGTCGTTCCCGGTTGACGCGGGCCGACCAATGGAATGTAGCCGAACGACCGGTGGCCGAGGATGGCACGCACGTCGCCCTCCAGCCGGAAGGTCCGCTCACGAAATTCCTGGAATGCGGCAAACGCGCCGCCCGCCATGAGGCCGAGCACCGCCGAAAGCGCGAGCACCATCGTCTTCTTCGGGCTCGAGGGCGAGGCCGGGACGCCGGCGCTGGAAATCACCCGCGCCTTGGCGATCGGGAAGGAGCGCTGCTGCGAGGCCTGTTCGTAGCGGTTCAGATAGGTTTCATAGAGCGTCTTCAGCGCGGCCGCCCGTTGCTCCAGTTCGCGCAGGTGCACGAGCGAGAGATTTGCGTTCGCGTTGCGGCCGGTGGTGCCTTCGATGTTTTCACGCAGCGACGCCTCGCGTGAGCGTGCCACCTCGTACTCGTTGCGGTAGCTTGCCGTCAGCTGCTGCAGTTCCTGGAAGATCTGGCGGCCGACATCGGTTTTCTCCTTGCGCAGCGACACGGCCTGCGGATGGTCGGCGCCAAAGCTCTGCGAAACTTCCTGTTCACGCTTGCTGACCGCGAGATAGCGGGTGCGCAGTTCGCGGATGACCGAATTGTCGCCTTCCTTGGCGGAAATCGTCGCGTTCTTGACGGCCGTCTCCGGTCCCTGCTCGACGATCGCCTGGAACTGCTTGTAGCGCGCCGAGGCGCTCGCGGTATCGGCCTGGGCAATGATGAGCTGGCTGTTGAGATCGGCCAGTTGCTGCTCCGACATGAGCTCGCCGCGGGCGAGCGTCAGGCCGTTTTCGCTGCGGTACTTCTCCACTTCGAGCGACGCGGTCTGCGTGCGCTGCCTAAGGTCCGCGAGACGCTCCTGCAGCCAGACCGAAGCGCGTTCCGTCGCCTCGAAATTGGCGTTGAGCTGGTCGTTGAGATAGGCGTCGGCGTAGGTGCGGACGATCCCGGCGGCCAGCTGCGGATCGCTGGAGCGATAGGCAAGCGAAACGACGGAGCTTCGTGTCACGCGCTCGACGGCAAGCCCCTGCTGCAAAAGCGCGGCCGCCTTCTGCCTCCGTCCGTTGCGCGCCATATCCTCTGAAATCTCCGGCCCGCTCGAGAAGATGCTCGTGACGGACTTCAGCCCGTCCTTGACGACGTCGAACGGCGAGCGCGGCGGATTGAGAACCGTGTCGTTATCGGCGAGGTTCATCTTGTCGACGACGCGCAGGGCGAGCTCGCCGGACTTCAGGATTTCCACGGCGCTCGCAATCTGGGTGTCGAGCAGGGCGCTGTTTTGCGGCGGCGCCTGTTCTTCGGCGAATTTCGACAGGTTCTCGTCGAGCAGGATCTGCGTCATCGACGTATAGAACGGCGTCGCGAACATCAGGTAGGCGACACCGAGCGCGATGAAGAGCGCCACGAACAGGCCGACCATTCTGGCGCGGCGGACGACGACCGAAAAAAGACGGTCAAGGTCGATGAAGCCGTCGGGCTCCTCCACGTTGCGCGGTACGACACTGTTGAAGGGGAGACTTCTTTGGTTCATTGGGTCGCTCTGTCCGTTTCCCTTTAGTCCGAAGGCTGGCGCCTCTTCTTTTCAAAAGAGGCGCCGAAGCCAGTTATGCGGCGCGGATGCGGCCTTCGTGAGACAGGACCATGTCCTTGACCGAGGCATAGACCGCGTCGCCGAGATCGGAACGCGCCAGCGCGAAGGCGACGTTGGCCGCGATGAAGCCTTCCTTGGAGCCGCAGTCGAACGTGCGCCCATCATAGGGATGGGCGTGAAACGCTTGATTTTGCGAGAGTTTCAGCATGCCGTCGGTCAGCTGGATCTCGTTTCCGGCACCGCGCGGCTGATGCGCGAGTATCTCGAAGATCTGCGGCTGCAGGATGTAACGGCCATTGAGATAAAAATTGGAAGGAGCTTCACCCATGCCCGGTTTTTCGACCATTTGGGTGACTTCGAAGCCATAGGGGACGGCGGCACCCTTGCCCACGATGCCATATTTCGAGGCATCTTCCGGTGCGCACTGCTCGACGCCGACAACGTTGCCGCCGGTCTGGCGGTAGAGGTCGACAAGGCCGGCCATGCAGCCGCGCCCGCCGTGGCAGAGCATGTCCGGCAACAGCAGCGCGAAGGGTTCGTCGCCGATAAGATCGCGGGCGCACCAGACGGCATGGCCGAGGCCGAGCGGCGCCTGCTGCCGGGTAAAGCTGACGGAACCGGCGCGGGGCAGCATCTCCTCCAGTTCGGAAATCTGGGCGTTCTTGCCGGAGCGGGTCAGCGACGAGATGAGTTCAGGCGTGTCGTCGAAGTGGTCTTCGATCGCCTGCTTGTTGCGGCTGGTCACAAAAACGATGTGCTCGATGCCCGCTTCGCGGGCTTCATCAACCGCATACTGCACGACCGGACGATCGACGATCGTCAACATCTCCTTCGGAATCGCCTTCGTCGCGGGAAGAAACCGCGTCCCATTGCCGGCGACCGGGATCACAGCTTTCCTGACGGTCCTGATACGGTCCATGGTCTTATCCTTTACTTACGTGCGGGCTTTCGCCTGAGGTGGGTCGTTCAGCCGCCACCGTCGAAGTGGCAGGCTTCGTGCGTGCGATCGGTACAAGAAGCCGTCGCAAGCGCACGGCGATCGGCATTCTGAGGTGCCGAAGCGCTCTGGGGTTGGTAACAGCCACCCGGGTGGCTCCGACCAACGATCTGGATTTCAGGTGCTCGACGAGGCGAAGGAAGGCATGAGCCTCGACGAGGCTTTTTTCGCGCCGGCGCTGCATCGCCAGCGCCTCGGCATCGAGCGTGTGGCTGGCCAGGAATTCCCGGTCGGCCGTCATCATCGCTTCGATGTGGCGTAGTTCGAGCACGCGCGAGATCGAGCCCTCGCGGATGTGGTAACAATAGCCCGCCGAGGGTTCGATGACGCAGCGGCCGCCATGGGCAAGCGCCGAGGCGAGCAGGATGTAGTCCTCGCCGATCCGGATCGTTTCCTCGAAGCGCAAGCGATGTTCGTTCAGAAAACGACGCTCGAAGATCGGCTTCATGTAGCCGAAATTGTAGGTGGAGCGGAAAAGCACGTTGGAACCGATGAAGGTCGCAAGCGTCAGCGTCCGACGGCGTGCGAGTTCGGCTTCGGGAAACATGCGCTCCAGCCGCCCGTCGAGGTTCAGGACGTCGATGTTGTCGACCACGATCTGGGCATTGGTCGCGGATGCGAGGCTGATCATCCGGGGCAACCGCTCGGGGCTGACGGTGTCGTCCGCGTCGAGAATGGCGATCCAGTCGCCACGCGCCGCCTCGAGACCGGCATTGCGCGCGCCGCCCGGCCCGCGGTTCTCAGCAAGCCGCAGCAGCCGCACGCGCGGATCGGCGAGTTCTTCGACGACCGCACAGGTCTCGTCCTTCGAGCAGTCGTCAACGACGATCACTTCGATGTCGAGGCTTGCCTGCGCCAGCGCGCTGTCGATGGCGCGCCGGATCGTGTCGGCAGCGTTGAAGGCCGCAATGACGAAGCTGACGTCGGGGGTGTGTTGCGTCATCAGGCGGTCGCCGCACCGTATTGCTGAAGTTCACGCACGCCGATGAGCCCGCTGACGACGCCCGCATGCATGATTGCGCGAAGCGCGTAGCGCGAGCGGGCGACCGGCGATCCGAACAGCAGCAGGCTTGCGATGGCGCAATAGCCGGATTTCGCCGCCGCGCGGGCGATTTCGACCACTCGGCTGCCGGCTTGGCCCGG
Source organism: Ensifer adhaerens (assembly GCF_002007205.1). Classification (GTDB taxonomy): domain Bacteria; phylum Pseudomonadota; class Alphaproteobacteria; order Rhizobiales; family Rhizobiaceae; genus Ensifer; species Ensifer adhaerens_D. The sequence continues at coordinate 157,578 of NZ_LAZS01000011.1, read as the reverse complement.
TTCACTCAAGAGCCGGCCATGGGTCTGGCCGGAGCGGAAGCGGCGCTTTGCAAGCCACGCCAGCCGCGCGCGTTTCTCCGGTACCGGTTCGAAGACCAGCGCATCGGGCGCATAGGCGAGGCGGCCGCCATCCGCATGCATGTGGCGGAAGAACTCCGTATCCTCGCCGCCCGTCTGTCCGAGTGCCAGATTGAATCGCCGGTTGAGGAGGACAGGGCGGGTGAGATCGATGAGGACATTGCAGGTGTAGCCCGTGCGGATCTCGCCATCGACCCAGACCGGCCGGGTTGAATGAAAATCGCCGCGGCGCATCCAGTTCGGGGCGGACAGCGTGTATTCGGCGCGAACCGGGCCAAGCACGACATCGGCGCCGGTCGTTAGCGCGGTATCGAGCAATTGCGCGAGCCAGGTTCTCGACACTGTCTCGTCATCGTCGACGAAGGCGAGATAGTGACCGGTGCTGTTGTCGAGACAGGCATTGCGGGCGATCGAAATGTTCGACGCCGGGCAATGCACGTAGAGGATCTCGCAAGGCATGGTCGGGCGCATCTGGTTGACGAGCGCCTCCGCACTCGGCGTCACGTCGTTGTCGGCGACGATAATGCGGATCGCCACATCGGTGGGCACGGTGATGAGTGCGAGGGAATGCAGCGTTTCTGCAAGCTCCGGCCGGCGAAACGTGCACACCGCTATGTCGATCTGCGTCCGGGCGACGGTGCTGGTCATGGTGCCATCCTCCGGTTACGCGTGGTGAGCAATTCCCGCCAGAAGCCGGCCGACCAGGCAAAATGCATGATCATTGCCGAAACGGCAGCGAGCGGGCCGTAAGCGTTCTTCTGGCCGAGCGCCATCCATATGCCGTAGCCGATGCAGGCCGCAGCCCAGAGCACGACCGGAACGACGGCGAGCCAGCTGACGACCGCGAGCAGCGCGCCGACTGCGACCGGAGCGACGGCCAGCGGCAGCAACTGCCTGAGATTCGGCCAGGCGCGATGCTTCAGCACATTGCGCGCGCGTCCGCGGCCATAGGCGAAATACTGGCGGAAGAGCGGCCCCACCTTGGCGCGGGGGTAATAGACCATGCTGGTGCGATCCGTCATCCAGATGCGGTAGCCCGCCTGGCGGAAGCGATAGTCGAACTCCGCATCTTCGTTGTGGCTGAAGATCTCGTCGTAGCCGCCGATCGCCTGGAAGGCTGAAATGCGCATCAGCGCATGGTGCCCGTGATCGGCCCAGTGGCTCGTCGCGCCGAGCCGATGTTTGGCGCCGCCATTGCCGAGCTTGGAATTCTGGGCGTAGGCCGTGGCCTTCTGGAACGGCGTGAAACCGACCGTCTGCATGGCGACGACGACCGAGTCCGCGCCGGTCAGGAGAGCCTCCTCGACAAGACGCTCGCAATAATCGTCCGGATAGGTGCCGTGCGCGTCGATGCGGATCATATAGTCGAACGCGGCGCCATGGCGTGCGACGGCGAGATTGATCGCAGCACTCTGGATGCGTTTCGGATTGTCGATCACCAGAACGGTCGGGTCGGCTTCGGCGAGGCGCGCGGCGATTTCGCGGGTGCCGTCGGTACTGCCGCCGTCGGCGATCAGGATGGCACCGTTAAGACGCCCTGCCGCGGGCAGCAAGGCTTCGACGAGGCCTTGCAGATGTTCAGCCTCGTTGAGGCAGGGAATGACGATGAGGACACGTATGCTCATGACAATCCACCTTCGTTCTGGGGCGTTGAGGCGTTTTGATGTGCTTGCGGGAAGTCCAGGGCGATGCGCGGCGGGGCGGCGGATGTGACGGCCGAGAGGCGGCGCACGAGGCCTTCGCAATCGCTGCGATTGAAGATCCACGTTTCCGGCGCGCAAGCGGCGATCCGCCGCGATGCGTCGTGGTAGATCTCGGAGGTCATCGACCCCATAAGCGCCGAGAGAGCACCGGGGTCAGCCTCCTCGAGCAGTACGCCAAGGCCGCGTATGGCCAGAAACCGCGCGGTCTCGGTGCCGCGCAGCGCGATCGGCACCCGCCCGAAGCGGCAGCCTTCATAGAGCCGGTTCGGCAGCAGCCATTTGGAGTTCTGACCTTCCTCGAAGAAGTCGATCGCCCAGGTGAAGTGCACGTCGGAGTAGATCGCGCCAAGCTCTTCCGGGCTGCGATAGGGGCCTTGGAACGTCATGAAAGGTTCGTTGCGGATGAAGCCGTCGAAGTCGTCGAACTCGCGATAGGCCGGCCGGCCGCGCAGCACGATTTCGAAGCGGCCCTCCATGCGGCGCGAGAAGGCTGCCAGCAGGGCCAGCGATTTGCGGCAGCGCAGAGCACCGAACCAGCCAATCCGCCACGGGCCATCTGTCGGTGCGGCGGCAGCGGTCACCGATGGTCGCGCATCGGTCCCGTCCAGCTCGAGCACTTTGTTTTCAAGCATCATGGTCGGTGCCGAGATGCCGGAAAGCGGACGAAAATAGTTCTCGACGAAGGCGGGGGAACTGGTGATCAAAAGGCGTGCGTCACGGCCGAGCAGGCGCTCGCTTGCCCGCAATGTCTTGCCAGCGATGCCGGGGGAAAGGAGCAGGCGGTGAATGTCGAGGCATTCGTAGACGATTGGGACCTCGCCGCCGAAGAGGCTGAGGGCCTTCCTGGCGATGGCCAGCATGTCGAGGTTGCGGGCAATGATCAGGTCTGGACGTTCGACGCCGCGCAGCGCCTGCTTCAGCGAGAGACAGCTCTTGGCGATCGCACCGACCCGTTGGACGAACCGGCCGTCATGGGTGGTGCCGAGCTCGACAGGCACGATGCCCTCGATCGCCGCCAGCGGGTTTGCATCGCGTCTGAACCCCACAAGCGTCACCTTTGCGCCGCCGGCAAGCAACATCAGCACACGCCGGCGAACGGCGGGGTCGGCAAGATCCTGGGCGAAGTAAAGTATCTGCAGCATGTACATCCAGTTTTCTGTCCGGTCGCGCCGGACATGGGTCAAATTTTGCGCCTTGCAGCGGCGAGAGCCACGCCCACTGGCGCGGCTCCCGATCGTCGGCTAGTTCGTTTTGCAGGCAATCGACTCGGGGAACTGGCACTCGTCTCCCGGCGCGGTGAAAGCGACCCGGTCGACCTGCATCATCGAGGGGCCCTTGTAGGCAAAGGCGCCCATCCAATCCGACAGGGTATCGGTTCCCCAAAGGCTGAAGAAAATCTTCTGCGGATTAGGCGGGATCTTCGCTGGGTCGGTGACCTCGTGGACCAGCTCGCCATTTACGTAATAGCGAATGCGCTCCTTCTCCCAGACGAAAGCGTAGTCGTTGAAGCCCTGGTTGGCGCCTCCCGGCACGTCGACCAGCTTCTCGTTGCCGCCCTTGGCGGAGACGTATTGGTTGATCTGAACCTTTGCCGGGTTCTTGCCGAGCACTTCGAAATCGATCTCGTCATGCGGCTTTTTGTCGGCCGGCCCGATATAGGTGAAGAAGGCGGAGTTGAGCCCCGAGCCGTCGGCCGTCTTGATCCGCGCCTCGTAGGTGCCATAGCTGAAGCGCTTGCGCGTCTGGATTTCGCCGCAGGCGTAATTGCGCTCGCCGAGTTTTCCTTCGGTAAACGTCAGTTCGGCGATGCCGTTGGCGACCTTGGCCTGTTTCTTCGACCAGGTGCAATTCTGATGCGCGCCATTGTTCCAGCCGTCCGAGACGTACCAGACGGCGGTGTCGAGTGTATCGAAGTTGTCGATGAAAGACGCACCCGTCGTGGTCTCTTCGGCCAGGGCCGGACCGGCAAGGCCGACGGCGACAAGGGTGAGCAGGGCGAGGCGGTGAGGTCGTTTCGATCTCATGGTCAGGTCCTTTGCTGGGGGGAGGGACCGGCGCGAACAGCCCCTGTCCGCGCACGCATGTCGCGGGCGGAGCCGGTCCGGCTGCCGGTGAGAATGGCGGTGAGGGCTGGCAGCCAGCGCGCGGAAAGAGCGTAGGCGCCCGCGAGCAAGGCGATCGTGATGAGCGGAACCGCGCAGTAGAACGCCGGATAGTAGCCAATGTCCGAGCGGTTCCAGATCATCCAGAAGAGCACGAGCAGCGGAAAGTGCGTGCAAAAGATCCAGAAGCTGAGACCGCTGCCGCGCGAAAGTTGAGCGCCGATGTTGGTTCGGACGAGAAGTGCCGAAACCGCCCAGGAACCGACGATGCCGGAAATCGCAATCAGGCTGCGCAGCATTTCGAGCCACACCGGAAAGTTCGGGCCAAACTGATAGAGCAGGATGGACAGGAGCACGGCTGCGCTCAAGAACGCGATGGTAATCGGCCAGGAAAAGCGATCGAAGCTGCGGACATCGATGCGATGCAGGCTCATGTAGATGCCGGCGCTAAACCCGAAGAGGATCGACTTCTTCAAAAAGATGCCGTTCGGAACGGGCAGCACCGCATAGGCGAAGAGGACGGCGAGCGTCTGGGCCGGATAGCGCTTGATCAGCCAGGCGAGCGCTGGCGAAAGAACGATGCAGAGCAGGAGATCGCGCAGAAAATAGAGCGGCAGATTGATCGGCAGATCCTCGAGCGCGAAGGCAACGCTCAGCCACTCTCTGGGGCTGGCTCCGACGATCTCGGGCAGATAGCCGGAACTGATGTCCTTGCTCTGCGCGACGAAAACCAGCGCGAGAAACGCCAGGTTCCACAACAGGAATGGCAAAAGCACTGTCCGAGCCTTGGTCTTCAGTGTCTTGCCATAGTCGAAGTCGTCGAAGCCGCGACGGAACAACAGATAACCGGAGATCGCGCTGAGGCAGGGGACGCCGACACGGAAGAGGCTGTCGCCCAGGAAAATGCGCAACCAGTCGATGCCGCCATAGGTGCCGACATACGGACTGGTGGCCGGATCATAAGGCACATGCACGAAGACAATGCCTGAGATCAGCACGATGCGCATCAGATTGATCCGCGAGGAGATATTCGCGTTCACATCAACGATATCCGTCACCCCCATCTGGCAGCGCGTTTAGAAGCGGCCGTTTCAACAGAGCAGACCAGAGCCCGCACCCAGAAGATTAGGCTCGGGCACGGATCAAAATATGGCGCCGCAGCAAACGAATCGGCCTTGGTTTGCTGCGGTGCAATATTAGAAATTGCGGCAATACTAGGAAAATAGGCCTATCCGCTCGCGCGGGCGGGAAAAAAACCATGACCTGGGCGTCAGTTGCGGAATATTAACGGCCGCTGATTTTCTGATGCTTCTGCTTGTCGGAGCGCATATGAATCGCCGAAAAGTTGTGCGTTTTTTCTTCTGTTTTTCAGTTGAGACAATGCCGCGGATCTCATTCCTCGCCGAAATGCGGCAAGGGTGGGGCAGTCTTTAGCGCTATTCCAGCCGTTACTCGGCGGCGGCCGGCATCGAGCTCGAAGCACCGCGGGAACGAACCATATCGGTGAGCTTTGCCAACAGCGACCGTTCGGTAACGAGTACCAGCACCAGATAGATCAGGGCACCGATCGCGGCGCCAACAAGAACCTGGAGCACCGCGCTTGGAAGAAGCGCGCCGTAGTGGTCCAGCAGCAGCCTTACGACGACAGCCATGATGAAAGCCGAGACCAGCGGCCTCACCGAAATCAGGAACCCGCGCAGGAAGGGCAGCTGGTCGGCGCGAAATACAACCCAGGAATAGCCGACAAGCGTTGCTAGGTTCACGAGGCAGAGCGCGATCATCGCTTCGACGAGCGATCCCCCGATCGCGGCATAGGCGACGGCGGCGGTGGTGGCGATTGCCCGGATCACCGCCCACCAGAAGAGGGTCGTGCCCTGGCCGATACCCTTGAGATAGGGAATGTAGGTGCTGCAGGGTGTCAGCAGGCCCTTCGACAGGGCGAGCAAGCCGAGCACCGGCCAGGCTGAGGCCCATTGCTGGCCGAAGAGCACGAGCATCGCCGGTTCGGCAAGCGCCCAGAGGCCGAACATCATTGGCGCGAGCAGCACGGTGGTGACCTGCGTGCTGAGCATCAGCGCTTGCGATCGCCGCTCCCGATCCTCGCCCATATGGCTGAAGGCGGGAAAAAGAACGCCCATGACTGCTGAAAGGACGATCTGGTTCGGAATGCTGGAAAAGCGGTTCGCCGCCGAATAGGCGCCGGCATCCGAAAGGCCGAGATAACGGCTGATGACGACCATCGGCGACTGGAAGGTGACGAAGTTGGCGATCTCGGAGCCCATCATGCCGAAGCTGAAGTGGCAGAGCGAAAGGACGCGCCGCGCCGAAAACACGAAACGTGGAACGTATCCGGATACGGCGTAGAGGCCAGCCAAGCGGATGAACGCGGAAACGAAAAGCTGCGCAAGCAGCGACCATACCCCGAAGCCGAGAAGTGCTGCGCCGACGGCGACGAGCGCACCGAGGATTTCGGAGAGCATGGTCCAGACCGCGTCCTTGCTGAAATTCATCCGCCGGGCAAGCAGTGAATAGGCAACATCGCCGGCAAGCTGCAACGGGATGAGCAGGCTCATGATCTGGAGCAGATGGCTTGCCTCCGGTGCGCCGAGCAGGCTCGCCAGCGGTCCGGCAAAGACGAAAAGCCCAAGCGCCATCATCAGCGAAACCACCAGGTTGGCCCAGAAAGCGGAGTGGATGAGTTCCATGTCCTCGTCGCGCTGGATGATCAGAGCGGAGGCAAGACCGGCGCCACCGATCATCGCCAGAAACTGCACGACGGTGAGCGCGACGGCGACCGTTCCGAACTCCTCGGGCGTCAGGATACGGGCAAGAATCGGCACGGTGACAAACTTCAGCCCGAATGTGCCTGTCTTTGAAAGGACGCTCCAGCCGACGTTCCGAGTCACAGACTTGGCGTTTACGTTTGAAGGCATGTGAGCATCCCGTGATGCCTTTGAAGGATTTCCGACAAAGGGCAAGCGCTAGATTTGAGGTCGCGACCCGGTGGGAGGAGACCACGAAATACTCTTTTAGAGAAACCGCAGGGGCGAAAAGATGGCGAAGCTGACTGTTATTATTCCCTACTACCAGAAGGAGCCGGGTATTCTTCGGCGCGCGCTCGCGTCCGTCTTTGCCCAGAGCTATCAAGACTTCCATGTCCTGGTGATAGACGATCAATCTCCCTACTCGATCGACGAGGAGTTGAGGCCGCTTGCCGATGGCGAGCGGGCGCGTGTGACGGTGATCCGGCAGGACAACAAAGGTCCAGGCGGCGCGCGCAACACCGGGCTCGACAACGTTCCGGCCGATTCGGCATTCGCCGCGTTCCTCGATTCCGACGACATCTGGACCACCGATCATCTCCAGAATGCCGTCGACAGCATGAGCCGCTTTGGTGCCGACTGCTACTGGGCGTCGATAACAGGCGGCGAGGCGTTCTACTACCATTTCGGCGTCGCCGATCTCGAAGCAAGCGATACGGTCGTGCGCCTGCAGGAAAGCCCGCTGGTCGTCGAAATTCCCGATCTTTCCAACGTCATGCTGCGGAACTGGAGCTTCCTGCATCTCTCCTGCATGGTAATAGGTCGCAGGCTTTTCGAGACGGTGCGCTTTGACGCCGAACTGCGTCTCGCGGCCGAGGACGTGCTGTTCTTCTGCGACTGCATTCTCGCCGCAAATCGTGTCGTGCTTTGCGATGCGGCCGGTGCCGTGCGCGGGGAGGGCATCAACATCTTCCACTCGATCGACAACGATTCGCCGCAGTTCCTTCAGCAGCAGTTCAACACCTTCGTTGCCCTCGAAACGCTGGAACATCGGCTCTCTCGCAAGCCGTCGGCCGTCGCGTCGATCCAGTCTTACCAGCATACGGCCCGACGCCAGGCGCTCTGGAGCCAGGCGCGCCGGCTGAAGCGGCGCAAGTCGCCGCAGTTTCGACTGCTGGCGCGTTGGGTCCTGCGCGATCCCAAGCTGTTGCAAAGCGCATTCGAACTTGCCGTCGGCAAGTTTTCCCGTTCACGCTGATCCGGACAGAAACTCCATTTTGGAGGAAGAACAAGCCCGCCAGGCGCGGCATCGAACTTATCTCGCATTCTGAAAGAAGGGACCGCCCATGCAGCCCTATTACTGGGAATCTCAACACGGCAATTTCGGCGACGACCTCAACCTCTGGCTTTGGGACTTCCTGCTGCCGGATTTTCGCGATGTCCATGACGACATCCTCCTCGTCGGCGTCGGCACCGTGCTCAACCGCGCGCTTTTGCCCGATGGCGTCCGCAAGCTCGTCATCGGCAGCGGGTTCGGTTACGGCACCTTGCCGGACATGCGGGATGCCGCCGAATGGGACCTTCGCTGCGTGCGCGGCCCGTTGACCGCCGAAAAGATCGGCCTTGCGCCGGAGCGCGGGATCGTCGATCCCGCGGTCATGGTCGCCGACATGCCCGAGTTCCAGAACCTGCCCAAGCTATACAAGCGCAGTTTCATTCCCCACTGGGAAAGTGCGATCGCCGGCATGTGGCCCGTCACCTGCGGCACCGTCGGCCTGCACTACATCGACCCGCGCAGCGAGGCCAAGAGCGTGATCCGCGAGATCGCGCAATCGGAGTTTATCGTCGCCGAATCGATGCACGGAGCGATTCTCGCCGATGCATTCCGTATTCCTTGGGTGGCGGTGACGACGTCGGACAGCATCAACAGCTTCAAGTGGAACGACTGGGCAAAAACGGTCGGCGTCGAATACCGTCCCCGCCATGTGCCGGTCTCCAGTCGCACCGAAGCCATGATCAAGGGCGCGCGTTTCTGGGGCATGGGCTTCGAGGCGCAGACCGTGCCGGAGGCTGTGAACCTGCGGTCCGCTGACGACGAGGTGATCGTCGCAGCCAGAGAGCCGCGTCAGACGTTCCTGCGCAGCGCGGCCAAGCAGGTTCTTGCGGCGCCATCGACGCTTGCGCTTTGGCAGGCCACCCGGGCAGAGCCGCAATTGAGCAGCGACAGCCGGCTCGCCGAACGCAAGGAACGCTTCCAGCATGCGCTGGCCGCCGTGCGGCGCGCCTACTTCTAGGAAGTGACAAACGACGCTCCGGACAAGATGCCGGAGCGTTTCCGCTCGCGATGGTTCGACGTGGCGGCGACGCCGCCACGCTTGCTGCTAGCGCGCGCGCTCCGCGCTGACGGGCAGAAGGTAGCGCACGGCCGCCGCCCCACCGGTCGGCGCCGCATCCGTGCGCGGCCTGAAGCGCTCCGTCTTGTCGGCAAGGATACCGGCGGTGACGGCCGGCGCGGCGCCGGGGCGCCGCATGAGGTAACCGATCGCAGCCATTGCGCCGCGCTCCTTCTTCAGGTCGAGAAAGTGGCGGTGCTGGTAGCGGCCACGCACATGGCGTTCATGCCGCCGCACGGCAGCTGCTGCTTCACCTTCGAGGTCGTTTGCCGCCAGGATCACGCGGTCGGCCTCGTAGAGACGCTTGAGATCCTCGGTCCGGTGGCTGCCGCTCAGCGAATTGCCGCGCACGATCGCCGCATAGCCGCAGCTTTGAATGACCTTGTAGCGTGCGCCTTTTGCCAGGGCGCGCAGATAGAGGTCGTAGTCTTCCCCCAGCCGAAGCGTCTCCTGATAGCGGATGCCGTGCTCGTCCAGGAAGCGGCGCCGCATCAGCGGCTTTAGAAAGCCGATCTCGCCGCGTTTCACGCCCTGCCGCGAAATATTGCCCTCGACGAAATCAATGAGGCCGAGAAGGCGCGGCCGTGGTGGGAAGTCATCGATCCTTGGTGCCACACCCGTCGCTGCGGCCTCGCCCATGAAGGCGATGTTGTCGGCGATGAAATCCCAGTCTTTTTCGGAAAGCAGCCGTCCGAGCCTGCCCGGCAGGAAGAAATCGTCCGCGTCGAGGATCGCGAGGACCGGGGAGCGGCTGATGGCAATCGCGTGATTGCGGGCCGCTGCCGGACCGCGATTGGTGTCAAAGCGTGCGATCGTCAGCCGTCCGCTGTGATCGTCGGCAGACCGCACTGCAGCGGCCGTCTGATCGGTGGAGCCGTCATCCACGACGATAACTTCGGCGGTTTCGGGTTCGGTCAGCGCCGACGCGACTGCGCGGGCGATGGTCGCCTCGGCATTCTTTGCAGCAATGATGACGCAGACGTCTGTCCGGGCGACTGTGGTCATGAGGGCCTCCAGTATCGTATCTCGCGGGCAGTTCGGCGCTTACGGCCGAGTGGACTGCACCAGTTCTCGATCGCTGCATGACGACGCCGGGTCATCGACAATCCGGGTAATCATGCAGTGCCGGCATGGAATCCTGCCGTAACGGGCGCACCATGCAGGGCGATCGTGTCGCAACCGCGTCAAACAAGATTTTTTTGGAGGACGGGGAGGCAGGTTCGCCCCCGATGTGCGGTCAACGATTGAAGTGGCCGGGGCGGTCCAGGCGGTGGGTGTTGCTGCCCGGCTTGTCGTCATTGGCCGATTGCAGCACTTCGGCCGTCTTTTTTCCACGCTCGCGCGCCTTCCGCCAGATCAGGAAGACGACGGCCAGGAAGTAGCCGATCTGGATCAGGATTGCGCAGATCGCCGTCTGGATCAGCGTGGATGTGAGCGAGCCATTGAGGAAATAGGTGACGACAGCAAAAACCGTTAGGGCGCCGATCATACTCACGAAGACGCGTGGTGCATACATGGCACTAACTCGCAATCGGTTCTATCGTCGCGGACGTCATCACAAACTGGCCTTTCCTCTGCAGATCTTAATATATTGGCGACGGACATCGCCTGCAACCGGCAATGGCCGCCGCTTCGGTCCATCCAAGCAGGCAAATCTTTATGTCGCGTTTCGAGCAGTGACGAACGAATCAAATTCAGTTGATTGAGTTCAAGGGCGCCTGTGAACCGTGCGTGCGCCTGGAAGCCAATTTTCCACTTCCCCGTCGGGACGCGGTCTGTGCGTCGCCCGATGGTTGCCGCCGCACCAGCGTGCCGATCAACTTTTATTACAAGTTTGAACGATGAAGGCGGGCTTTGTGTGCGCCGCAAAGACTTGGTGCATTGCAGCATAATTTGCAGAATACGGGCCACCGATAACTTTGGTGCCCGGAAAATCTCGTTGCGGAAGCTCAAGGAAAACATCGGCCTGTGAAGATATCGTCACCTGTCCCTAAATGTAATTCCGATCTCCAAGAACAATACAAGGATGCGAGCGACGTGATACTTTTTCTCGCAATAATAGAACGGCTTTCGTCACGAGAAATATTTCATATTCGAAAGTGGTGATATACGCATTTTGGCCCCTGCCGGGATACTCGCCTTTATTTCGCCTTCAAAAAGCAAATCCTTACCGGACGTTCATTACTCACGATGAGCGCGCCCCTGTGTGGGCTGTGGGCCCCTTCTGGGGAGACCGACCAATCGCCAAACGTAAATGGAGTCACCTCTATGAAGTCTGCGACCAGATCGGCCAATTCGCCGTTTTTCAGTGCCGCAGAGTCTGCGGCCGTTCCGCCTGTGGGCGGTGTTTCGAAGCGTGGCTTCGATATGCTTGCCGCTTCCCTGGCTCTCGTCTTCCTGAGCCCGCTGTTCCTGATGCTCATGGCGCTCGTCAAGTTTTCCGACGGCGGCAGCATCTTCTATGGCCACCGCCGCGTCGGCCATAACGGCAAATCGTTCCGGTGCCTCAAGTTCCGCACGATGCGCCCTGATGGAGACCGGATTTTGCACGACCATCTCAAGGCGAATCCGGCCGCCTACGAGGAATGGCGCGCGACGCGCAAACTGCAGGATGACCCGCGTGTCACGGTCGTCGGTAGCGTCCTGCGCAAACTGAGCCTTGACGAGCTGCCACAGCTCGTCAACATCCTGCGCGGGGAAATGAGCATCGTTGGTCCGCGCCCGGTGGTGGAGGACGAACTGGAGATCTACGACAGCGCCGCCGTCTACTATCTGCAATCTCGTCCCGGCCTTACCGGCCTTTGGCAGATCAGCGGACGCAACGACGTTTCCTACGCAACCCGTATCGCGTTCGATACCCAATACGTTCAGAACTGGTCGCTGCTGAGCGACTTCTCCATCGTCGTCAGAACCATTCCCGCCGTTTGCCTTTCGCGCGGCAGCTACTGACGAACCAGCGCCTGAAGGCCCGCACGACCAGTTGCGGGACGGCGCGCCTTCATTCGGGAAGCCCAAATGAAAAAACACCATCTGTCGGGAATGTCGCGCGGACAGCGCAGGCTACCCCGTTTCCTGCGCCGGGCGGTTCTCATCGCCGCGGCGCTCACTTGTGCTTTTCCGGCTTGGGCCGATGAGTATCAGCTCGGCACTATGGATAGGCTGAGAATTCGCGTGGCCGAATGGCAGACCGCAGAAGGGGCCGTCCGCGACTGGTCGGTTGTGAGCGGCGAGTACACCGTCGGTCCATCGGGCGCTCTATCTTTGCCCTTCATCGGCGACCTGCCGGCGGCGGGCAAGTCGACGACCGAAGTTGGTGAAGCGATCGGTGAGAAGATGCAGACGCTCTTCGGTCTGCGCGATCGGCCGTCCGCCTCCGTCGAGCTTGCGCAATACCGCCCGGTTTATCTTGCGGGTGAGGTCCAGAAGCCCGGCGAATATCCTTTCGCCCCCAATCTGACGGTGCTGAAGGCCGTGAGCCTTGGCGGCGGATTGCGCCGTTCGGAAAGCGGCCAGCGCTTTGCGCGCGACTACATCAATGCGCATGGCGATTCGAGCGTCCAGACGTCAGAGCGCAACCGGTTGCTGATCCGTCGCGCCCGCCTTCAGGCCGAGATTGCCGAAAAGGACGGGATCGAACTGCCGAAGGATCTTCAGGGCGTCCCCGGTATCGACAAGCTTCTCGCAAACGAGACGGCGCTGATGGCCTCGCGCGACCGGAAGCAGAAGCTGCAGCTGGAGTCGCTCGCCGATCTGAAGTCCTTGCTCGAAAGCGAAATCCAGTCGCTGGCAAAGAAGACCGAAACCCAGAATCGCCAGCTCGAACTCGTCGTCGAGGACCGCGAGAAGGTCGAGAGCCTCGCCGAAAAGGGCCTTGCTCTCAGCCAGCGCAAGCTGTCGTTGGAGCAGCGCGTGGCTGAACTGCAGGCTGCTCTTCTCGATATCGACACGGCTTCGCTGAAGGCGAAACAGGATGTCAGCAAGGCGGGCCAGGACGAAACCAATCTTCGCAACGATTGGGACGCGCAACTGGCGCAGGACCTGCAGAACACCGAAGCTGAACTCGACACGCTTTCGATCAAGCTCGGCACCAGCCGCGACCTGATGGCCGAAGCGCTGCTGCAATCGGCGGAAGCCGCGCAATCGAAGGACAATACCGCGGAGGCGACGATCGCCTATTCGATCATGCGCGAGCGCGACGGCAAGCCGACGGAGATTGCCGCCGACGAAAACACGCCCGTCCTGCCCGGTGATGTGATCAAGGTCGAAGCCAACCTGGCAACACAGTAGGACCGACTGTGAAAATTTCGAAGGCGAGCCTGATTTCTTCCGATCGCAATGGTATCTATGGCACCGTTGCGATCGCGCTGTCGCTCTTCGTCTTCGCCTATTCCTCGCGCTTCGGGCAGGCGTCGATCCTGCTTTACTACGGCCTGTGGCTGCCGCTGGTGCTGATCGATTACCGCCGTGTGCTCGGCAACTATGGCGTCCGGCTCTGGATCCTTGGCTTTGCGATCTTCGCCTGCCTGTCGGTCTTCTGGTCGGCAGCACCCGGAATGACGGCACGAACCGGGTTGCAGTATCTGTCCCACGTGGTCTGCGCCCTGATTGCCATGCGGGTCGTCAGCGTCAGGACGCTGGTGCGCGGCGCGATCGCCGGGACCGGCGTCGTTCTCGTCTATTCGCTGCTCTTCGGCGTCTATCACCTCGATCCGCTCGACGGCACCTATAGTTTCGTCGGCGCCTTCGCCTCGAAGAACCAGCTTGGCTTCTACGCTTCGCTCGGCATCTATTTTGCCTTCATCGCGCCGATCGCGCTTGGCGAGCGCGGCCTGTGGTTCGCAGCATCCGCCCTGGTCGGACTGCTGGCAGCCTATTCCCTCTTTGCTTCGCAATCGGCAACGTCGGTGTTGACGACGGTGGTCATCCTCGGGCTCTGGCTCGGCATGCGGGTCGTCGGGCTGTTGTCGCCGGCGCATCGCAAGGGTCTCTTCCTTGCCGCCGCCGTCTGCGGTGTCATGATCGCCGTTGCGGCCATCTATGGCGGTGGCGTCGATCTTGTCCTCGGGCTTTTCGGCAAAGATTCCACCCTGACCGGACGGACCTATCTGTGGCAGCAGGGTATCGAAGCCGCCATGTCGTCACCGCTCGTCGGTGTCGGCTACCAGGCCTATTGGGTCCAGGGCTTCTCCGAGCCTGAACGCTTGTGGGAAGAGTTCTATATCGCCACACGCTCCGGCTTTCATTTCCACAACACCTTTATCGAGGCGATGGTGGAGACCGGCGCGATCGGGCTCGTCCTCCTCTCCGGCATCCTGCTGATAACCGTGCTCGGCCATACGAAGCGGCTGTTGACGCAGGACCATGACACCCAATCCTCCGTACTCTTCGGCATCGCACTGTTGTTGCTGGTGCGTTCCTTCGTCGAGATCGACATCATGAACCCCTATCACATCGGGTCGTTCCTGCTCTATTTCGCCGCCGGAAAACTAACTCTGCCGGAAGGACGCACGCAGTTGGACGTCGAAGATCGTCGCCCCCCTCCGTCCGTGTCGGAGATCCCGCTGCGCCTGAGGTATCAATGACCGGCGCCCCGACGACGATCTACGGCATTCAGTATCTGCGGGCCTTAGCCGCGCTCGGCGTCGTCATCTTTCACGCCGCCGAGCGGACGGGGTACCACTTCGCGATCGGTGCTGCCGGCGTCGATGTCTTCTTCGTGATCAGCGGCTTCATCATGTGGGTGATCAGCGAGCGGCGGCCGATGTCACCGCTCAGTTTCCTGCGCGATCGCATCCAAAGGATTACGCCTGTCTATTGGCTCGCAACCGCGGTGATGGTCATGGGCGGCCTTGCCGGCCTCTTTCCCAATCTCGTCTTGAGCAATGCGCATGTGCTTGCCTCGCTCTTGTTCATTCCCATGCGCTCGCCAAGCAGTGGCGAAATCTGGCCGGTTCTGGTGCAGGGCTGGACGCTGAACTACGAGATGTTCTTCTATGCCGTCTTCGCCCTCGCACTGCTGTTGCCGCGTTCGAGGCGGTTGCTCGCGGTCGCCGGCTGCTTCTCGGCGCTGGTCGCCATCGGCTTTGCTGTCGACAGCGACAACGCGCTCTTCGTCACCTATACGCGGCCGATCATTCTCGAATTCGTGGCGGGCATGATCGTCGCCGAGTTCTGGCTGCGAGGCAGGGTGTCGGGCGCATTCTCCGGCCTTACGCTTGTCGTCATCGCGTTTTCAGGATTCGCGGCGCTCGCCGTGCTTCGCCTGCCTTTCGACGAATTCATCCTCGGACCTTTGGCCGTTATGCTCGTGTTGGGAACGCTGGCGCTCGAAGCGCAGGGCTGGTTCCGCCCCCGCAGGCTGCCAATGATGCTTGGCGATGCATCCTACTCGATCTACCTCTGGCACACCTTTGCGATTTCGGTCGTGGTCAAGGCTTGTGGAATGATGGGTATCGGGCCGCTCACATCGGCGCTGCTGGCGGTGGTTGCGGGGACCGCGCTCGGCGTTTTCGCCTATATTCTGATCGAGAAGCCGCTGGCCAAGAGGCTGCGGTCGGGCTTTTTCTCAAGGCCGGTGCAGCACACGGGCTGACAAATCGGAGCCATCTGGCGCGGCGGTCACCGCCGCACCAGATCTGGTCAGGATCTCAAGCGCCCTGATTGCGACGGGAATGCCAGTTCCAGGCTGTGCGCGTGATATCGGTGAGACCGTATTTCGGAACCCAGCCGAGTATGTCGCGTGCCTTGTCGTTGTTGGCGACGAGGGTGGTCGAGTCACCTTCGCGTCGGTCGACGAGGTCGACCTGGAATTCGCGTCCCGAAACCTCGGAAATCGCCGTCAGCAGTTCCTTGACGGTTGTGCCGGTGCCCGTGCCAAGGTTGAGCTCGACGCTGTCGCCGCCTGAAAGAAGGTGTTCGACCGCGCGCACATGGGCGTCGGCAAGATCGAGCACGTGGATGTAGTCACGCACGCAGGTGCCGTCGCGCGTATCGTAGTCGGTGCCGAAGATCTTGAAGCTCTGCCGCCGGCCAAGGGCCGCGTCGATCGCGAGCGGGATGGCATGCGTCTCGGGCTCGTGCCACTCGCCGATGCGACCTTCCGGATCGGCGCCGGCGGCGTTGAAGTAGCGCAGGATCACGGACCGAAGACCTTTATACTGTCCATAGTCCTTCAGTGCCTGTTCGCACACCCATTTCGTCCGACCGTAAGGGTTGATCGGCGCCTGGCGGTGCTGTTCGTCGATCGGCACGCTCTCCGGCAGACCATAGGTGGCGCAGGTCGAGGAGAAGACGAAGGCTTCGACGCCGGCGGCAAGGGCAGCCGAAAGCAATGTCAGCGTTCCGATGACATTGTTGTCGTAGAAGGAAACCGGATCCTTCACCGATTCACCGACCTCGATCATCGCAGCAAAATGCAGGATGGCGCGCGGCTTGTGGCGTGCGAGCACCTCGTCGAGCCGCTTGCGGTCGCGAATATCGCCCTTTTCCAGAACGCCCCATTTGACGAACTCCTCGTGGCCGTTCGAAAGGTTGTCGTAAACGACAGGCTCGAAACCCTTGTTGGCCAGTTCGAGGCACGTATGCGAGCCGATGTAGCCGGCACCGCCGACGACGAGGACTTTGTTGCTTTCCATGATGCTTACGATCCTTGGGAGGTTCAGAGAAATTGCCAAGATTTTTCAACGGATGACGACATAGTTGTCAATGCCGCGCGCAATCAAGCACGCGTCCATGTCGCGTATGTGGCGGTGGTTATCAGCGCGTTTCTTTCCACACTTCCATCGGCCCCGCTCCCACCGAATTTGATGGGAAAGATACGGGAAGGGACAATTATCTCCCTCGCGGCGAGGCGCTAGATGCTTCTTTCCGTTCAGTCGAAACATATAGCATATTAATTTACTAGATTTAATTGATTATGCCGGCCGCCGCCGTACCATAGCCTCCTGATTTCTGAAGGAAGGCTCTCATGACCACGAAATTGAAACGGTTGGCGCTGACCCTGGCGACGCTTGCCACCTCCAGCCTGGCTCTCAGCAGCGCTCAGGCGCAAGCAGCGGACCCGGTCAAAGGCGGAACGCTGATCTATCTGGAACAGCAGGCCCATACCAACCTCTACCCGCCGGCGGGTGGTTTCTATCCGAACGGCGGCATTCTCAACCAGATCACCGACAAGCTGACCTATCAGAACCCGAAGACGCTCGAGATCGAGCCCTGGATCGCCGAATCCTGGACGGTCAACGCGGATGCGACGGAGTACACGTTCAGGATCCGCCCGGGCGTGACGTTCTCCGACGGCTCGCCGCTTGACGCGGCTGCCGTTGCCAGGAACTACGACGTCTTCGGCCTTGGCAACAAAGCCCTGAAGCAACCGGTCTCCGAAGTCATCAACAACTACGAGCGCAGCGAAGTCGTCGATCCGCTGACGGTCAAATTCTACTTCAAGAAGCCGTCGCCGGGGTTCCTGCAGGGGACGTCCGTGATCGGCTCCGGTCTGGTCGCGGCCAGCACGCTGGCTCTGCCCTTCGAAGAACTCGGCGACGCGACGAAGATCATCGGTTCCGGCCCGTTCGTCGTCGAGAGCGAGACGATCGGCAAGGAACTGAGCCTGAAGGCCCGCGAGGAATACAACTGGGGACCGGCCAAGCTCGAACACCAGGGTCGCGCCTATCTCGACGGCATCAAATACATCATCACCGGGGAGGACAGCGTGCGCATCGGTGCGCTGCTTGCGGGGCAGGCAGACTTCATCCGGCAGGTGCAGGCCTATGACGAGAAGCAGGTCGAAGCCCAGGACTACCAGATCTACGCGCCATCGACGCGCGGCGTGAACAACAGCGTCGTCTTCCGACCGGATAATCCGCTGGTGGCTGACGTCAGGGTGCGCCAGGCGCTGCTGCACGCGACCGACACCAAAGAAATCGTCACCACGCTCTTTTCAGCCAACTACCCGCAGGCGACCTCGATCATCGCGTCGTCGGCGCTCGGCTACAAGGATATCTCGGCCAAGCTCGCCTTCGATCCGGAGAAGGCCAAGGCCCTGCTCGACGAGGCCGGCTGGTCGGTCGGCGCCAACGGCTTGCGCCAGAAGGACGGCAAGGAACTCGTGCTAACGGCTTACGAATCCCTGCCACAGCCGCAGAACAAGGAAACGCTGCAGCTGGTCGCCCAGCAATGGGGCAAGGTGGGCGTCAAGCTGAGCGTTCTTGCCGGCGACAGCGGGAGCAAGACGGTGGATGATCTCGATCCGCTGAAGACGCCGGTATCGCCCGCCATGGTCGGCCGCGCCGATCCGGACGTGATCAAGAGCCAGTATTATCCGAAGAACCGCGACGTGCTGCGCCAGAAGGGCGGGCTCAGCGACAAGGTCCAGAGCTTCGTCGACACGAAGCTGAACGGTCTGCTCGACGCGCTCGCTTCCGAGCCGGATCGCCAGAAGCGTCTCGCGATCGCCGGCGAAATCCAGGACTACGTCGTCGACCAGGCCTATGCGATCCCGATCTTCGAAGAGCCGCAAGCCTATGCCGGTGCGCCCTACGTCCAGGGCGTGGCCTTCGAGGCCGTCGGGCGGCCGAGCTTCTACAGCACCTGGCTTGCCGAACACTGATGGGCTCGATGGCCACCGCAACCGCGGCGGCCGTCGTTTCTGAAATCCGCGTGCGCGAGGGACGGATCATGTCTGCCTATTTGTTCAACCGCGTTGCTCAGGCGTTCTTTGTGCTTTGGGCCGCTTTCACGATCTCTTTCGTGCTGCTGCAGGCGATGCCCGGTGACGCGATCCTCATAAAGTTCCAGAACCCGGATCTCGGCTTGACCGCCCAGCAGGTCGCAGAAATACGCGCCTCCTACGCGGTCGATAGTCCCGTGCCGGTGCAATACGCACGCACCATCGGCAACTTCCTCGCCGGCGACTTTGGCTATTCGGTTCAAGCCGGCGTTCCCGTTGCAAGCCTGCTTGCCGCGCATCTGCCGGCAACACTGAAGCTCGCATCCCTCGGCTTCCTGCTTGCCGCGGTCTTGGCGGGGGTCATCGCCTTCCTCTCCAGTCTCGCGCCATTCGCCTGGTTGCGTGGCGCTCTACAGTCGGTTCCGTCGCTTTTCATTTCGATCCCGACCTTCTGGCTCGGCATCATGCTGATTCAGGTCTTCTCCTTCCGTCTGAAGCTCGTGCCCGTCATCAACCCTGGTCCCTGGCAGGAACTGATCCTGCCCGTGGTGACCCTCGCCGTGCCGATTTCCGCGCCGCTGGCGCAGGTGCTAGTTCGCAATATCGATGAGGTGATGACGCGCCCCTTCGTCGCCGTGGCGCGGGCCAAGGGCGCCACCCGCCTTTGGGTTCTCTGGCGGCACGTCGCGAAGAACGCGCTGCTTCCGACGCTGACGATCGCCGGCGTGCTCTTCGGCGAACTGATTGCCGGAGCCGTGGTGACGGAGACCGTCTTCGGGCTGAACGGCATCGGCGGGCTGACCGAGCGGGCGGTCGGCAGCCAGGACGCAGCGGTGCTTCAGGCGATCGTCGTGCTGTCGGCGCTCGCTTTCGTGATCATCAATCTCGCCGTGGACCTGCTCTATCCGGTGCTCGATCCACGGCTCAGGACAAAAACGGGAGCCGTTGCATGACGACCTTCGAAACGCTTCATGAGGACGCCGTTGCGGATGCAAGGCGCGAAAGCAATCGGCGCTCCAGCGCGGCTTCGCGGCTGCGCCGCCTGCCGGTAGGTTTAGCCCTTTCCTGGCTTATCCTGGGCACGGTCGTCCTCTGGGCCATCGCTCCCTCGCTTTTTAGTGCATTCAACCCGCTTCAAGGTGTCGGCGGGGAGCAACTGCAGCGGCCAAGCGCCGAGCATCTCCTGGGAACCGACGCGCTCGGGCGTGATCTCTACGCTCGCATCGTTCATGGCGCCGTTCATTCGCTGACAGGTGCTTTTGTGGCCGTGGGTCTAGGGCTCGTCCTCGGCACGGCTCTTGGCGTGATCGCCGGCTCGGTGCAGCGTCGCCTCGACGACGCGATCATGCGCCTCGTCGACGTGCTCCTGTCGATCCCTCCGCTGCTTCTCTCGCTCAGCATCATCATCCTGCTTGGCTTTGGAACCGTGAATGCGGCAATTGCCGTCGGCGTCACCTCGGTCGCAGGTTTTGCGCGGCTGGCAAGGGCTGAAGTGGTGCGCGTGCGTCGCAGCGATTATGTCGAGGCCGCCTTCGGCAGCGGCGGAACCTTTGCGTCGGTTCTGTGGCGTCACGTTCTGCCGAACTCCCTGACCTCGGTCGTCGCCTTTGCTGCTCTACAGTTCGGATCGGCCGTGCTGCAGATTTCGACGCTCGGATTTCTCGGCTATGGCGCGCCGCCGCCGACCCCGGAATGGGGACTGCTGATCGCCGAGGGGCGCAACTACATCTCGACCGCCTGGTGGCTCACAACCGCGCCCGGCATCGTGGTCGTCCTCGTCGTGCTGGCTGCCAATCGCGTCAGCCAATCCTTCGGAAAGGTCGCAGCATGACCGTCATACCTGGACCGTTTCCCCCCGTTCTCGAGGTCGAGAATCTTTGCATTGCCTACGCTGACAGCAGCGGCGAGCGCCGTGCCGTTCACGACGTTTCGTTTCGCATCAATCCGGGCGAGGTTGTGGCCTTAGTCGGCGAATCCGGCTCCGGCAAGACGACGACGGCGCAGTCGATCATCGGTCTGCTCGCTGCGAATGGCCGGGTGGAGCGGGGCAGCATCAGGCTCAACGGGACCGACATTGCCCGCTGGACGGATCGTCAACTGGACACAGTGCGCGGCGCCAGGATCAGCCTCGTGCCCCAGGATCCGGGAAGTTCGCTCAACCCGGTCAAAACGATCGGCTCGCAGCTCGGCGAGATCTTCCGCATCCACGGGGCGCTGCGGTCGGATGAGATTGAGGCCCGGGTGATCTCTCTTCTTGCTCGCGTCGGATTGAGCGAGCCGGCGCTTCGGGCGCGGCAATATCCGCATGAATTGTCAGGTGGCATGCGCCAAAGGGTGTTGATCGCGATCGCGATCGCGCTGAAGCCGCAGTTGATCATCGCCGACGAACCGACGAGTGCACTCGATGTCACGGTGCAGAAGCGCATTCTCGATCTCATCGACGAGTTGCGAGCCGAATACGGCGCGGCCGTACTTCTGGTGACCCATGATCTCGGTGTCGCCGCCGACCGGGCCGATCGGATCGTTGTCCTCAAGGGTGGCCGGATCCAGGAGCAGGGCGCAACAGGCGCCGTTCTTGCCGCACCGCGCAGCCCCTACACGAGGCAACTGCTCGCAGACGCACCATCCTTTACCGCGCCTCTGCGGCTGGCGGCGGTTCGGCCATCCATTGCGAGCGCGCCGGACGATATCGTCGTCGTCGAAGGTCTTGTTCGCGAATTCGTTCGCGAGGGTGGTGGGTCCGCGTTGCGCGCCGTCGACGACCTGAGCTTCCGTGTCCGTCGTGGAACGACCCATGCGGTCGTCGGGGAATCGGGATCCGGGAAGACGACGACGATCCGTAGCATTGTCGGTTTCGACAGGCCGACGGCCGGCCGGATCGCGATCGACGGCATCGACGTCTCGGGTCTGACCGGAGAGGGGCTTCGGCAATTCCGTCGCAAGGTCCAGCTCGTTTACCAGAACCCCTACGGCTCCCTGGACCCGCGTCAAAACGTGCTGCAGATCGTGACCGAGCCATTGACGAACTTCTTAGGACTCCGGCGCTCCGATCGCGAGGAAAAGGCAAGGACGATTCTTGCCCGGGTCGGCTTGCCCGAGGAAGCCTTGGGGCGGCGACCCCTTGCACTTTCCGGTGGTCAGCGCCAGCGCGTTGCCATCGCTCGGGCACTGGTGCTCGATCCGCAACTGGTTGTGCTCGACGAAGCGGTTTCGGCGCTCGATGTCAGCGTGCAGGCGCGCATTCTCGACCTTTTGGACGAACTGCAGAGCGACCTCGGGCTCACCTATCTCTTCGTCTCCCACGACCTCGCGGTGGTACGCCAGATCTCGGACACCGTTTCGGTTCTGAAGGACGGGCGGCTGGTCGACGGCGGAACCGTTTCCGACGTCTTCGAAAACCCTCGCAGCGATTACACCCGCGAACTGATCAATGCCATTCCCGGACGCAAGCGCCGGGCCGCGGCGTGAGGCAACGGACGACAGACAGGACCGACCATGATTGAGACCACACCACGCAAGCGCCTTGGCTTTTTCACTCGGCTGCTCGACGACGTTCCGGCCGGTACCCGCTACTACTACGCAAAGGAGCAGATCGTCACGGCCGAGCGCTTCGGCTTCGACACGGCCTGGGTGGCGCAGCACCATTTCCACGCGGACGAAGGCGGTCTTCCGGCGCCGCTGGTGTTCCTCGCCCATGTTGCGGCCGAGACTACGCGCATACGCCTTGGTACCGGCGTCATCACCTTGCCGCTCGAAAACCCGATCCGAGTGGCAGAGGACGCCGCCGTTTTCGATCTGCTTTCCGGCGGGCGGCTGGAAGTGGGCTTGGGTACGGGGGGAACGCCGTCCTCGTTCACGGCCTTTGGCCTGGAGAGCGCCGAGCGCGGCGCGATCTTCGGCCGGCATCTGCAAACGCTGCTCGACGCCTGGGCGGGCCGTGGTCTGGCCGGCGGCGATCGACTTTACCCGGCCGCACCGCAATTGCTCGACCGCGTCTGGCAGGCAACCTTTTCGGTCGCGGGTGGCGAGCGTGCGGGTCGCGCCGGTGACGGTCTGATGTTGTCGCGCACCCAACCGCGGTCAGAGGACAATCCGCGTGCCTCGCTGGCTGAGCTGCAAAATCCGATCATCGACGCGTATCTGCACGCGCTTCCCTCCGGCCGCGCACCGCGCATCCTCGGCTCTCGCAGCCTGTTTGTTGCCGACAGCCGTGCCGAAGCATTGCGCTTTGCCGAGATCGGCTTGAGACGGAGCGCGGAGCGGTTGATCGCTAGCGGCCACAAGGTTTCCGGCAATTCGCTTGGCGATCTGATTACCGCGCTCGACGTGCATGTCGGTTCCGTCGACGATGTCATCGCCAGCCTCAGCGCTGACGAGACGCTGGCGCGTGTCACCGACCTGGTGTTCCAGGTTCATTCCGTCGACCCGCCGCACCCATTGGTCCTGCGTTCGATCGAACTGATCGCGACCAAGGTCGCGCCGGCGCTCGGCTGGTCGCCGCAGGAAAGATTCCACGCCCGACGCTTCGGCGCCGTCGGTTGAAGCGCGCCGGTCCGCCGGTCCATTTTGCAAAGGAGACGAAGTCATGACCATCGCGTCACCGGATATCATCGATCTATTGGCCGGCATCACCGCCGGATCGGCGCTCGACCGCATTCGCGCCCAGCGGCCAGAAGCCCGCGAACAGGCGCAGAAAAGTTTTCTCGCGCTCTTTCAGCCGACGGACTTCGGCGATGTGTCCGCGGCAGAACGGCATGCGGTCGCAAGTTTCGTCGCTGGCCTGCATCGCCAGCCCGACATCTTCGAATTCTACATCAGCCCGTTTGAGGAACGCGGCACCGATCGCTGGTTGATCGAAGTCATCAAGGCAGAGATCGGGGCAGGGCGGGCGAAGGGGCCTTATGGTCACTATCCTGATGGGCCCTTAAGGGGCGAGAACGAAGCCGGGCCGCTCTATCAGGTCTCGCCGGCAAGCCGAGAGGCGCTCGGTCCTAAGTTGTCCGCCGCGCTGGAGCATGCACACCTGCTCGTCTTCCACCTGCGTGATGCCAGTCCGCAGGCACTACAGGTGTTGCTGGATGCCGGGTGGACGACCACTGGCGTCGTGACCCTGTCGCAGCTGGTTTCCTTCGTGGCGTTTCAGATCCGGGTGATCGCCGGCCTTGCAGTGCTGTCGACTGCTGCCAAGCGCGCTGCCGCGTGAAGATTCAAGAGGATTTACGAATGACCGAACATGCCATCACCCCAACCGTCGATAACCCGCCTGTTACCTTCACGCAGGCTGAGATCGGCTGGACCCCGTGGCTCCAGCCTCTGGCGGAAGAAGACCTGACGGAGCGCCACATCAAAGGCCTGGTCGAAGCCGCGCGGGCAAAATCGCCCTATTTTCGCCTGCTCGTGCGCGATCCGGAGGTGCTTGAAGCGCGCACGAAAACCGACAAGGACATCTTTTACAATACCCGTTTAGGTCTGCCGCGCGCCGAGCGCGAGCTGGCTGCTACGGCGGCTTCCAGATACAACGGCTGTATTTTCTGCGCTTCGGTTCATTCGCGCTTCGCTTCGCATCACTCCAAGCGCGGCGGGGACGTTCAGAAGCTTCTCGACGAGGGCGTCGAAGCTGATCTTGGCGAACGCTGGAATGCGATCGTCGCAGCATCGGTCGCTTTGACCGCGACCCCGCCCATCTTCGGCGAGGAGCACGTCTCCCGCCTTTCGGCCGCGGGCCTTGATGAACTGGAGATTGCCGACGTCATCCACGGCGCCGCCTTCTTCAACTGGGCGAACCGGCTGATGCTGTCGCTTGGAGAGCCGACACCGGCCAATTGAAATCCAACCCGTGTATCGGTCAGCGATTTTACTTTGTCTCAATAAGGAAAGCCCGCAACTTCTTGCGAAGTTGCGGGCTTCCTTCATCCGAGTTTAATCGGATTAGAAGTTACGCTGCAGACGGACGAAGCCCGAGACGTAGTCGCGGTCTGTCGTAGCCGTCAGGTCTTCCTTGTTGTACTGAACCGATACGCGGGTCGCGAGACCTTCGGTGATCGCGTAGTCGAGCGTCACGCCAGCGCGCCAACGGTCGAGGTCGCTGTTGAACTTGTAGTCGCCCCAGTACTGAGCGCCGGGGGTGATCTTCAGCTTGTCGGTTGCCTTGAAGGCGTACGAAGCGGCAACGGTCCACTCCGAAGCATTCCAGTAGGCGTTCGGGTCGGAAGCCCAGATACCAGCAACCTGGAACGTGCCCGGGCCGAGGTCAGCCGAAAGCAGAGCGCGGATCGCGCCTTCTTCAGCTTCGGTGTCGTAGCCGCCGAGCAGGTCGAAGGAAACGCCGCCGAGGGTCGCCGAAACGATGGCTTCAACGCCAACGCCGTTGCTCTTCGTCGTCTGGCCTTCGAGCTCGTCGATTGCGATACCGGCCTGGAACGAACCGCCGTCGTAGAGGTAGGCGATCGAGTTGAACTCGGTGACGTTGCCGATCGAGTCGGATTCGCCGTTCAGACCCTTATCCCACCAGCTGTAGAAGAAGCCGGCCTTGAGGCCACCGAGCTGGATGTAGGCTTCATCGACGTCGATCAGGCTGTCGCCACCGTCGGTGTCGTTGTCGGCGTTGAATTCAGCGGCGAAGAAGCCGGTGAGCGTGCCGAACTCGGTGTCGCTCTTGGCGTCGAACGAGATGTAAGCGCGCGAGAACGAATCCCAGTCAGACGTGCCGTTCTTGCCCCAACCCTGGCGCTTGTTGACTTCGTCCGGACCGAAGGAGGTCTGGAAGCGGATGAAGCCGCCGATCTTGAGGCAGGTTTCGGTGCCCGGGATGTAGAAGTAGCCAGTGCCGAAAGCGTCGCAAACGCGAACGTATTCCATGGGCTCCGGCTCGGCTGCGACGATTGCGTCGGCTGCCTGGGCGCCGGAAACTGCTGCGAGAGCAGCAGCGGAGCCGAGAAGAAGGCTTTTGATAGTCATTCGATCGATCTCTCTAATGGTTATCAAGGTCAACAAGGCCCGGCCCTGGTGTCCCCCAGAGATTTATCGGTTACCTCGCTCGCGCTGCTACGAAAATGAACCACTGCGATGACTCGCAGCGGGCAGCGGCGACACCGCTATCACAAAAAACAAGACAGTTTTGCAACAAACGCGGTTTGGGAGTTTGTTAAAGGCTATTACTATAAACTGTTGCATACAAGCAACTATCATATATTTCTAAAATAAGTTTATCTTAAAAATGATAGTAATGACTCCGAATTATATTAAAACCGAACTCATTATATGACGAAATGCTCTCATAAAAACTTCACAGGTCGCACATTGACGTCTGAATTTTGTTATTTTACGTAGAGCCAGCCTTTGAGAAGAGAGGCTTCCGGTGAAAGCGCCGTCAACTATCAACAGTTGGCGGCGCAATTATTTTTTAGGGGTATTCTTGCGGCTTTTAAGTGCCGCCGGTGTGCGAAGGCGGCTCCTGAAGAGCTACTGCGTCGTCGCTACGGGCGGCTCGATGTTGCGCCTTACGACTTTGCCTTCCTCCGCCTTGTAGAAAAACTGACTTGAGACGAGCCAGCCCTTCAGAGGTCGAAGAGGCGGGATGCAGGTCAGCAGCATGAAGGGCCCGGTGACCAGCAGGTGGACCCACAGTGGCGCGCTGTATTGGACTTCCAGCCAGACCCCAAGAAAAACGCTCGGTACGCAGGCGAAGCAGATGACGAAGAAGGCGGGGCCGTCAGCGGGATCCGCGAAGGAGTAGTCCAGGCCGCAGACTTCGCATTCCTTGCGCATTTTCAGGAAGCCATTGAAGAGGTGGCCTTGGCCGCAGCGCGGGCAGCGACCGCGCAAGCCGGTCTGCATGGGCGGGATTGGCGGCCAATCACTATCGGAAGACATGTTCGTTCCTTTCAGGCGTTCTGGTTGGCGCTTGGGTTCAGCGCCGAGATTGCCTGGATATGCGGCCAGCCTAATCTTGCGGCCGCCTCAGGCTCATCAGGATTAGGCGCCGAAAAGCATACATTGTCAAATTATTGTATGCATACATACATGCGACAATTTCGCCCGGTGGCCCCTATACCACGAGGCTGGAGGCGGCCGGAGACAGGCCGATGAGGTCTGTGATGACCAGAAGGCTGCGTCGCAACTCCGCGTGGTTCGCGGCCGCCCCGAGGCCGAGGCGCACGGCTTCAGGTGGCGCGCCGAGCGCAAAGGCGTCGCTTGCGACGACGCTGATGCCAGCCGCCTGCAATCGCGCGCTCAATTCGCCGCGCGTCCAGGGGCTCGGCAGGCGCAGCCAGGCATGAAAGGCGTGCGGATTCGTTTGCGCGACGCCGGCTGGAAGAAGTTCCGCGACGATGCGCTGCCTTGCCGCCGTCTCGCCGCGTATCGCGGCTAGCACGGCGTCGGCTGTTCCGTCCTCGATCCAGCGCGCGGCGATGGCGGCCGCAAGAGGGGACGCCATGCCGACCGTTGCCCGGATTGCGCCTTCGATGCGGACCGAGCTGCGGCTGTCCGGTACGACGAGATAGGCGATGCGCAAGGCGGGCGACAGGCATTTTGCGAGGCCGCCGACATAGTAGACGAGATCAGGTGCCAGTGCCGCCAGTGGACGCGGCGCGGCCGCGGGAAGGGCGCCATAGGCATCGTCTTCGATGATCGCCACGCCGTGCCGCCTCGCAATGGCGACGATCGCCTGGCGCCGTTCGAGCGAGAGTGTCGCTGTCGTAGGGTTGTGAAGCGTCGGATTGCAATAGAGCGCCTTTGGCGTTTCTTTCGAGCAGAGGTCTTCAAAAGCTGCGGGCAAGAGGCCTTCTCGGTCCATGGCGAGGCCTTGAAGCCTGATGCCGAGATGCGCGGCGAGCGCGCGGAGGCCGGGGTAGGTGATTGTCTCGGCGCAAATCATCTCTCCGGCTTTCGCCAGGTTGCCAATCGCCGCAAGCAGAGCCCCCTGGGCGCCGGCGCAAACCAGCACGCGCTCCGGCGGAATGTCGCCCAGCCTGGGTTTCAGCCAGGCGGCGCCTGCCGCGCGGTTGTGCGGGGCTCCGCCGGGAGGCTGATATCGCATCAGGAGCTCAAGCCCGTGATCGGCCTGTAGTGCCGCCATGTCGGCCCAAAGGCGTGCGGCCAGGATCGGATCGTCGAACAACGGTGGCAGGTTCATGCTCATGTCGACGAGGCCGCCGGTCGGCGGGCGGCTGGTTCGCAGGCGCCGCGTCTTCACATAAGTGCCCTGGCCCACCCGGCCCTCGACCAGGCCGCGATGTCTCGCCTCGTTATAGGCGCGGCTGACGGTGGTAAAATCGATGCCGAGCGTCTCGGCAAGGACGCGTTGCGGCGGAAGCCGCATGCCTTCCGAAAGGCGCCCCTCGCTGATATCGGCGGCAATGGCATCTGCTATGGCGAGATAGAGAGGCCCATCCGATTTGCGGATTGCCGGTTGCCACGTAATCTCAAAGCGTTCGTCCGCCATCGCAATACCTCTTTCCGAATTGTATGGATATTGCATGGTTTCTGGAATTCGAGCAAGTGTCTACAGCAGAGAATGAAAGCGTCGATCTGCGACCAAGCGTCGCCTAACGCGTCACGCTTGCCGTTGCCAGCAAGGCGCCGAAGCCGACGAGCAGGGCGCCGAATGCCCGATCGATCCAGTGGCGAAGCGCGAGAAGGCGAAGTCTGACGGTGGCCGATGAAAAGAACAGGGCAACAATCGCGAACCAGATCAGATGTGCGGCGGAGATGAAGGCGCCGTACGCCATCTGGGCGGGCAGGGCCGTGGTCGGCTGAACGACTTGCATGAACAGACTGACGACAAAGATCGTCGTCTTTGGATTGAGCGCGTTGGTCAGAAAGCCCATGCGCAGCGCGCCGAGGTCGGAAAGCGCGGGACGCTCCGTCAAGGCGGCCGCTTGGGCTGGCTTCGCGCGCAGCATTCTGATGCCAAGCCAGATCAGATAGGCGGCACCGACGAGCTTCAGCATGGTGAAAAGAAGCAGAGACTGGCGGATCAACAAACCCACGCCCAGCAAAGTATAGGTGACATGGACCCAGACGCCGGCGGCGATGCCAAGTGCTGTCAAGACGCCGGCCCGCCGCGATAGGAGCATGCTGTTGCGCGTCACCATCGCAAAATCCGGCCCCGGACTGACCACGGCGAGGATCGTAATGGTCATTACAGCTAACAGTTCGGTCATTGTCTTTCCCGTTTCTCTCTCTCATTCTGGCTGAATAGGCCAATCCATGAGAAACGACTAACGATGAGTTCTGACGATTTCGGTGAGTTCTACTCACAGATCAGGGCGGCGCGACTTCCGCCACTTGCGGCACTCCGCTGTTTCGAGGCGGCGGCCAGGCTGGAGAGCTTCAGCCGCGCCGCAGACGCGCTCCATCTGACACATGGTGCCATCAGCCGTGCGGTCCGGCTTATCGAAGACGATCTGGGTGTGGCGCTGTTCGAGCGCCGTAGCCGCCGCGTCTTCCTGACGGAAGCCGGGCGAAAGCTGGCGGCGGCCGTGCGCGAAGGCTTTGGCCTGATGGAGAATGCCGTCCGGGAGATCAGAGAGGTGTCGCAAACGCCTGCTCTGGTGGTTTCCTGCGAGCCGACCCTGCTGATGCGCTGGCTGATACCGCGCCTTCCGGATTTTCAGGCGCGGCGCCCGGACGTGGCGGTTCACCTCGTTGCCGGAGGCGGGCCGGTGTCCCTGGGGCGGGGCATCGATCTGGCGATCCGTCGTGATGATTTCCCCCGGCCGGATGGCACCTGTGCCGTGCCGTTGTTTCCGGAGCGAATAGGTCCGGTCTGCCGCGTGGACAAAGTCCTTGCGTTCTTCGATGAAGCCGAGGTCGGCGGTTCGCTCCGATTGCGCAACGACGCGGTGCCCTTGCATACGAAAACGCGGCCGAATGCATGGGAAACCTGGGCGAAGACGGCCAATTGCCCAGCACCGGAGCAGCGCGGCCAAAGCTTCGAACATTTCTACATCAGCCTTCAGGCGGCGATCGCCGGGATCGGAGTGGCGATCGGGCCATGGCAACTCGTTCGTGACGATATCGATAATGGCATCCTGAGCGCGCCACTCGGTTTTGTCGAAGATGGTTCGCGCTATCATCTGCTGTCGCCGTCGGCGATCGGCGAGCAGGAACCGAGTGCGGCGCTGCGCGACTGGCTGCTCGCCGCATCGATTTGAAACGGATCGTTTTCATTTCTGTTATTTGCATAAAGGCCAGCAACGTCATACGTTTAACGAAGACCCGTGGCTTTCCGGCGATGCCAGTCGCCGGAAAGCCACGCGGAGCACGTGATATGCAATCGATTCGACCCTCGGGTCCTGGAGCGGCGCCATGAACATCCTCAAAATCAATCTCGACCAGGAGTGCGGCACGTCACGCCAACCCCTTTCGTTGCGCGCGATGGCATCGAGGATGACGGTTGACGCGTTGAAGGGACTGGTCGTTCCGGCGGCGGCCGCATGCCTTGTCGCGCTCGCAGCGCCGTCGTTGGCCCAAGCCGCCAGTTGCAAGGATTCGGCAGCCCCGGGAGCTGATTGGACCGACTGCAACAAGAAAGCCCTGATGCTCGGCGGCAGCGATCTTCAGGGCGCCAATCTCGTCAACACCGACTTCACCTTGACGGACCTGCGCGGCGCGAATCTGACTGAAGCCAATCTGGAAAAGGCAACTCTGGTTCGGTCGTCCGTCGCGGGGGCCGCGGCGAACGGTGCGAACTTCTCCAAAATCGAAGCCTATCGCTGCAATTTCGCCGGCATCTCGGCCGAGAAGGCGTCGTTCGTCAATTCCGAGTTGCAGCGCGCCAATTTCAGTGGTGCCCGATTGACGGGCACGAGCTTCGAGAAGGCGGAGCTCGGTCGCGCGAACTTCGACAAGGCGGAACTCACCGGAACCCGGTTCTCGCACGCCAATCTTTCGCGCGCCGATCTGACCAATACGAGTTTCTCCGGCCCGATCGATTTCCAAGGGGCGTTCATGTTTCTGACGCGCATCGAGGGCGTGGACCTGTCCGAGGCGACCGGGCTTGAGCAGGAGCAGGTCGACATGACTTGCGGCGACAGCTCGACCAAGCTTCCCGCTGGCATGAGCACGCCGGGGGGGTGGCCCTGTGCCAGCGACTGATCGCCGTCGCGAGACGGCGTTCTCAGCCTGTTGTCATGCCCGATGCCGTTTCGCTGCGATCGCCAGGCATTCCTTGAAGGCTTCGAGGTCGGTCAGGCGATCGGCTTCCGGCACTTCGCGCTGAACGAGCTTGCCTTCCCGTCGAAGAATGCCTCCATCCAGCATCAGGTTGTCCGCCATGTCGAAGTCTTCGATGCTGAGCCCGTCTGGACCTGCGATGCGCCCGTCGGGACGCAAGGCGGCGTTGCCACGGTAGTGGTCGTGCAGGATACGCTCGTAGTAGCTACGGGAAGTGTTGGTATAGGCATAGACGTGCTTGCCGCGGCCGCACATGAAGCCGAGCTCGAACACCGTGCCGACATCGGCGCTGATGCCGCGAAAGGGCGTCAGGTTGGCGATGATCATGTCGGCGGCGAGCATCATGCCTTCGTCCACGGCGTAGATCGCAAGGCCGCGCTGGTGCTTGGTCGGAGCCGGAGGAATTTCGAGGTCGCCTGGCACGAGCGGCGTGAATCCGGCCGCGCGCGCCAGCGCCGCCTTTTCCTTCTGGATCTCGACCGAATTGGGCAGAAACACTTCCGGGCCAGCGAGATAGACTTTCACGCGCATTCCTCCTCACATTTTCGAGCGGCCAATCTATGAGAGCTGTTGCGGTGAGCCTAGCCATGGACCGCGGCTTGCCCACGGATTTTTCTCACCGTTGATCCGAATGAAGCGGGCGCAAGTGCCGGGCGTTTGTTCATGGCCGGAGATGATCTGCGACCGTCCATGCCGCGCAGACGTCCGCCGGCGAGAGGATCGAAGGGTGACGATCGGGCGAAGCGGGGGGCCGGGAAGGCACAAAATATGCGGCCGATCCTGGCGCGGCTCTGAGATGGCAATCGCTGCCACCGCGGCGCGCACCGCCACACAGGGTCTCACAAGACCGCTGGTGGACAGGCTCCTCAGCTGTCTGCGCGCTCCAATTTTCTAAACATCGGTGTTTTTTGACGAATCCTGTTTGCACGTGGTCTCGAGAGATACTGCGTCAGCGATTTGGCTGCAGCACTTCTTCGGTTTCGATTCGTCTCACGGTTGTCGCTTACCGCTCGATTCTCCACTCGCTTTTTTCTGTCGCGAGCCGGCGCTTTCCCGGCCGTATGCGACTTTAAACATTTATGCATACAAAATTGTCGACAAAATAGTTGACATTGTCGCCGACAGCTTCAAATCTAGGGTGGCTTGCTCACGAGTGGGCGAGGGCGCCTGATTATGGCGACTTATGAGAAAACAAAGGGAACGACATGAAACTGAGAAAGCATCTCCTCGCGGGGTTGGCATTTGCCTTTCTCGCATCCTCCGCATCCGCCGAGACGCTGCGCTGGGGTAGCCCGCGGGACATCTTCTCGCTCGACCCCTATTCCTATGGCAGCACCTCGAACCTGGCCTTCCTCAATCACGTCTATGAGGGCCTGACGCGCTATACGCCCGAGTTCAAGGTCGAGCCGGCGCTCGCCACCAGCTGGGAGATGGTTTCCGAGAAGGTCTGGCGCTTCCACCTGCGCAAGGGCGTGAAGTTCCAGAATGGAGCCGATTTCACCGCCGATGACGTTGTTGCCTCCATGGCCCGCGTCAGCCATCCGACCTCGCCGCTGCGCGGCAACATTCCGGCCTATGTCTCGACCACCAAGGTCGACGACTACACGGTCGACATCGAAGTGAACTCGCCGAACCCGCTGTTCCTCAACGACATGACCAACATCTTCATGTTCGACAAGGATTGGCTGGTGGACAACAAGTCGGAACTCCCGACCGACGTCGGCGCCAAGGTCGAGGGCTTTGCCACCTACAACACCAACGGCACTGGTCCGTTCAAGGTCGAGTCGCGCGTTCCCGACAGCAAGACGGTTCTCATCAAGAACGACGACTGGTGGGATGCGCCGAAGCACAATCTCGACCGCATCGAATTCATGCCGATCACCTCGGCAGCGACCCGCGTCGCAGCCCTGCTTTCGGGCGAAATCGACCTCACCGATGGCGCTCCCGTACAGGATCTTGAGCGCCTGAAAAGTTCCCCGGACATCAACGTCATCGAGCGCACGGACCTGCGCACGGTGCACATGGTCTTCAACCGTCACGAGACCTTCGCCGACGGTCGCGAGAACTTCTTCAACAACATCAAGGTGCGCCAGGCGATCGACCACGCCATCGACCGTCAGCTGATCTTCAAGCGCGTCATGCGCGGCAAGTCGCATGTCGCCGGCACCATGGTCGCCCCTGAGATCCCCGGCTACAGCGCCGAGCTCGACGTGCCGACCGCTTATGATCCGGAACTCTCCAAGAAGCTCCTTGAAGAGGCCGGCGCCGTCGGCAAGGAGTTCACGCTCGTCTGCATGAACGACGAGAGCGTCAACGAGGAAGACGTCTGCAGTGCGCTCGTCTCGATGCTGTCGCGCGTCGGTCTCAAGCCGACCCTCGACATCGGCCCGCGCGCCGTCCAGGCACCGAAGCGCGCCGGCGGCAAGTCCGACGCCTATATGATCGGCTGGGCCAACGAGCCGACGCTCGATGCCTATTCGATCCTGGTTCAGGTTCTCTCGACGCGTGAAGGTGCAGCCGGCGTCGCCAACTACGGTGGCTGGTCCTATCCGGAACTTGACGCGATGGTGAAGAAGGCCGCGCTCGAAATGGATCACGACAAGCGTCTGGCGATCGAAACCGAAGCGCTGAAGTTTGCC
This sequence comes from Ensifer adhaerens, assembly GCF_002007205.1. Classification (GTDB taxonomy): domain Bacteria; phylum Pseudomonadota; class Alphaproteobacteria; order Rhizobiales; family Rhizobiaceae; genus Ensifer; species Ensifer adhaerens_D. The sequence goes on along the minus strand of NZ_LAZS01000011.1, from coordinate 124,057 downwards.
AAGGACGAGGTCATTATGATCCCGCTGCACCAGCAGCCGATGGCCTGGGCGATGTCGAAGAATGTCACGGACGTGACCATCCGGGCCGACAACAAGCCGCGTCACTGGCTGACCCGTATCGGCGATTGAGTTTCCTTGTCCCGGCAGAGTTCTCTCTGCCGGGCCTTCTCATTCAGCGAGAAACCCTATGATTGTCTTTCTCATCAAGCGGCTGGCCAACGCCGTGCTGGTCATGCTCGCCGTCGCGCTGCTCGCCTTCCTGATCTTCCGCTTTGCCGGCGATCCGGTTGAGTTGATGGCCAACGAGCAGATGTCGCAGGCCGATCGTATCGAACTGCGCGAAAAGCTCGGGCTCAACGATTCCTTCCTGACCCAGTTCGGCCGCTTCGTCGGCAACGCCGCCCAGGGCGATTTCGGCATCAGCTACCGCAACGGCCAGGACGTGATGAAGCTGATTGCCGAGCGCTTCCCGGCGACAATGGAGCTGGCGCTGGTCGCAACCGTCCTGTCGCTCCTGATCGGTATTCCGCTTGGCGTCATCACCGCCATCCATCGCGGGCGATGGTATTCCGAGGGGCTGCAATTCATCAGCATCATCGGCGTTTCGCTCCCGAGCTTCGTCGTCGGCATCCTGCTGATCCTCGTCTTTGCCGTCACGCTCGGCCTCGTGCCCGCTTTCGGTCGCGGCGATGTCGTGCAGCTCGGCTGGTGGAGCACGGGCCTGTTGACCGCTTCCGGCCGCGCCTCGCTGCTTCTGCCGTCTCTGGCGCTCGCGCTCTACCAGATCACGCTGGTCATGCGTCTCGTCCGCGCCGAGATGATGGAAGTGCTGCGCTCAGACTTCGTCAAGTTCGCACGCGCTCGCGGCGTGCCACGGTGGCGAATCTATTTCCGGCATGCGCTCAGAAACTGTCTGATGCCTGTCGTCACCATGACGGCGATGAATTTCGGTTCGCTGATTGCCTTCGCGCTGATCACCGAAACCGTATTCCAGTGGCCGGGCATGGGCATGCTCTTCATCCAGGCGGTGACCTTCCTCGATATGCCTGTCATGGCGGGTTATCTCTGCATCGTCTCCTTCATTTTCGTCACGCTCAACACGCTCGTCGATATCGCCTATGCGGTCATCGATCCGCGGTTGCGCGATGCAACCCGCTGAGGTCGTTGCCATGACAGATCACGTCCAGCAGACCACACCGGCACGCAAGCCTTCGCGGCTTGCGCGCTTCCGCCAGAGCGATCTCTGGTGGTCCTTCACCCACAAGCCTTCGGCGATCATCGGCGCGGTCATCCTCACCTTCCTGATCGTGACCGCCTTTGCCGCGCCGCTGATTGCGCCGCAGAATCCCTTCGATCCGGCCCAGCTCGAGCTCTGGAATTCCGAGCTTCCGCCGATCTGGGAAGCCGATGGCCAATGGCCCTACGTGCTCGGCACGGACACGCAGGGCCGCGACATGCTCTCGGCCATCCTCTACGGCTCGCGCATCTCGATCCTGATCGGCGTCGCCTCGGTCGTGCTTTCGCTCGCCGTGGGCCTTAGCCTCGGGCTCGTTGCCGGCTATTTCGGCCGCTTCATCGACAACTTCCTGATGCGCATCGGTGATGTGCTTCTGTCGATCCCGACCATCCTGATCGCCATCCTCGTCAGTGCCGTCGCACGCCAGATGCTGCCGCCGGAACTTCGGGACGTCGGCTCGGCCGCCGTTCTGGTGCTGGCGATCACGCTCAGCGCCTGGGTGCAGTATGCCCGTACCGTGCGCGCCCAGACGATTGTCGAGCGCGGCAAGGAATATGTGCAGGCGGCGCGCCTGCTGAAGACGCCGGCACGGCGCATCATGCTGAAGCATATCCTACCGAACACGCTGACGCCGATCATGGTTGCCGCGACCCTGAACTTCGGCATGGCGATCCTGACGGAAGCAACGCTCTCCTTCCTCGGCATCGGCATGCCGCCGAGCCAGCCGAGCCTTGGAACGCTGATCCGTCTCGGCAACCAGTTCCTGTTCTCGGGCGTATGGTGGGTCGTGCTCTTCCCCGTCGTCCAGCTTTGCCTTCTCGTGGTCTCGGTCAACCTGCTTGGTGACTGGCTGCGCGATGCGCTCAATCCGAAATTGAGGTGAATGATGTCCAATCTCCTGATCCGTAACGTCAGGCCCAACGCCGGCGAAGCGACCGACATTCTCGTGCGCGACGGCAAGATCGCCGTCTTCGGCAAGGGCCTCGCCGCCGAAGGCGTGGCAGTCGAAGACGGCAGCGGCCATATCGTGATCTCCGGCCTCGTCGAAGCCCATACCCATCTCGACAAGTCCGTCTGGGGCATGCCCTGGCATGTGAACGCCAAGACCGCGACACTGCGCGAGCGCATCGATTTCGAACGCGAGAAGCGGCTTGAGATCGGCATCGATCCGCACCGACAGTCCATGCGCCAGGCGATCATGCTGGCCGCCAACGGCGCAAGCCATATCCGCAGCCATGTCGACATCGACACCACCCATGGCCTGAGGCTGATGGAAGGCATCATCGAGACCCGAAAGGCGCTCAAGGACGTCATCGATATCGAGATCGTCGCCTTCCCGCAGTCCGGCCTCGTCACCCGTCCGGGCACGGTCGAGCTGCTCGACAAGGCTCTGAGCAATGGCGCGGAAGTGCTTGGTGGCATTGACCCCTGTGGCATCGACCGGGATCCGAAGGGCCATCTCGACGCGATCTTCGGCCTTGCTGACAAGCACTCCAAGCCGATCGACATTCACCTGCACGAGCAGGGCGAACTTGGCGCCTTCAGCATGGAAATGATGTTCGAGCGCATCCGCGCGCTTGGCATGCAGGGCAAGGTCGCGATCAGCCACGCCTTTGCGCTCGGCGCTCCCGACTATCTGCGCGTTGGCGGCCTGATCGAACAGATCGCCGAACTCGATATCCGCATCGTCACTACCGGTTCGCCGTCCTCGACCGTGCCGTCGATCCTGCGCCTGAAGGATGCCGGCGTGAAGGTCGCTGCCGGCTGCGACGGCATCCGCGACACCTGGGGTCCTTGGGGTCAGCCCGACATGATGGATCGTGCCCGCATCCTCGGCATGAAAAATGGCCTGCGCCGCGACGTCGATCTCGAGCATGCGCTTTACGTCTGCTCCAAGGGCGGCGCCGACGTCATGGATATCAAGGGGTATGGCCTCGAGGTTGGCTGTGATGCCGATTTCACCCTGCTCACTGGCGAGACGCTGGCACATGCCGTCGTCGACGTCGCGCCGCGGCCGCTGGTCGTCAAGCGCGGCCGTGTCGTCGCCCGCAATGGCGTTGCGGAGGTAGCCATCCCATGAGCAGCATCAAGGATTTGACGCTCGGCCAGCGGGCCGAAGGACGCACGCTTCTGACGGCGCAATGGGTGCTCGGGCACCGCGACGGTTCGCACCGGCTTGTCCCGAATGGCGAGGTCGTCATCGAGGGCGGCACGCTCATCTATGTCGGCCCACGTTTCGAGGGTGAGGTGGCACGCCGCATCGAACTCGGCGCGGCGATGATCAGCCCGGGCCTGATCGATCTCGACGCGCTCTCCGATCTCGACACGACGATCCTTGCGATCGACCACCAGCCAGGTTGGGCCAAGGGTCGCGTCTGGCCACGCACCTACATCGAGCGTGGACCCTACGAGATGTACACGCAGGAGGAACTGGCGTTCCAGAAACGCTTCGCCTTCGCGCAGCTTCTCTTGAACGGCATCACAACGGCAGCCCCCATCGCCTCGCTCTTCTATCGCGAATGGGGCGAGACCGTCGCGGAATTCGCAGCCGCATCGGATGCGGCGGGCGACCTCGGCCTGCGCGTCTATCTGAGCCCGGCCTACCGCGCCGGCGGCATGATGGTCACCGCGCCGGGACAGCTCGAAGCGATCTTCGACGAGGCGAGGGGCCTCAAGGGCCTCGACGATGCCATCGGCTTCATCCGCGAGCATGAAGGCCGCCACGGTGGCCTGGTGAAGGGGCTTTTGGCGCCGGACCGGGTGGAGACCTGCACCGAGAAATTGCTGGTGCGCACCGCCGACGCGGCGCGCGAGCTCAACTGCCCGATCCGGCTTCACGCCGCACAGGGTACGATGGAGGTCGAAACCGTACGCCGCCTGCACGGCAAGACGGCGCCGGAATGGCTGGCGAGCTTCGGTTTTCTCTCGGACCGCCTGATCGCGCCGCATGCGACGCAGGCGACCGATAACGATCTGCGGCTCTATGCCGAAAATGGCGTGAGCATCGTGCACTGCCCGCTGGTTTCGGCCCGCGGCGGCAGCACGCTCAACTCGTTCCGTTCGGTTAAGGCGCGGGGCGTCAACATTGCCATGGGCACCGACACCACGCCGCCGGACATGCTGATGAACCTGCTGGTCGGCTTGATTGCGGCCCGTGTGGTCGAGGGCGATCCGGCGGCGGTCAGCTGCGCCGATCTCTTCGATGCCGCCACCCTCGGCGGTGCCAAGGCGCTCGGCCGATCCGACCTCGGTCGCCTGGAGGCGGGCGCCCGCGCCGATATCGCCGTCTTCGACCTCATGGACCACCACATGGCGCCGGCTATCGATCCGATCACGACACTCGTCGTCGGCGGATCGGGACGCGTCACCAAGGCGGTCTTCGTCGACGGCCGCCTGTCGATGCGGGACGGTGAAGTTGCCGGCTTCGATATGAACGAGGCACGCGCAAAAGCGCAGGTCCAGTTCGATGGCCTGATCGCGAAGTATCCGGAACGAAGCTTCGGCCACCCACCGGTCAGCGAGATCTTCCCGCCAAGCTACCCATTGGAGGTGCAGCGATGACAGAACATCTATCATCGGCCGTGCTGGATGTGCGCGGCCTCTGTGTCGAGTTCCCCGGTCGTCACGGAACGGTGCAGGCGCTTTCCGACGTTTCGCTCAGTATTCGCCCCGGCGAAATCCTCGGCGTCGTCGGCGAATCCGGCGCCGGCAAGTCGATGACCGGCCTTGCGGTGCAGGGACTGCTCGAGCCGCCTGGCCGCATTTCCGGCGGCGAGGTCTGGGTCGGCGGCCGCCGCATCGACCAGCTCGACGACAAGCAGATGCAGCAGGTACGCGGCCGGCAGATTGGCGCGATCTTCCAGGACCCGTTGACCTCACTGAACCCGCTCTTCACCGTCGGGGCGCAGCTTGTTGAAACCATCCGCCTTCACCTGAAGCTTTCCAAGGCCGACGCCAAGGCGCGCGCCATCCAGCTCTTGAAGGAAGTCGGCATCCCGGCGCCCGAAGCGCGCTACGACCACTATCCGCATCAGTTCTCCGGCGGCATGCGCCAGCGTGTCGTGATCGCCTTGGCGCTCGCCGCAGAGCCGAAGCTGATCATTGCCGACGAACCGACGACGGCGCTCGACGTCTCGATCCAGGCACAGATCACTTCGCTGCTGCGCCGGCTCTGCGACGATCATGGCACCGCCGTCATGCTCGTTACCCACGACATGGGCGTCATTGCCGAGACGGCCGATCGCGTCGCGGTCATGTATGCCGGTCGTCTCGTCGAGATCGGTCCGGTCGCCGAGGTTCTGAAAAATGCGCGTCACCCCTATACGCGTGGCCTCATGGGCTCGATCCCGGCGCTTGGCCGCCGTGTCGAGCGGCTGAACCAGATCGACGGCTCCATGCCACGGCTGAATGCGATCCCGGCCGGATGCGCCTTCAACCCGCGCTGCCCGGATGCGGGACCGCGCTGCCGCAAGGATAGGCCCGAACCGGCGCAGGTCGGGACCGGCGTCGCCGCATGCTGGCTCAATGCAGGAGGAGTGCTATGAGTGATGCCCTGACGGTCAACGACCTGACCTGCAATTTCGATGTTTCCGCCCCCTGGCTTAACCGCGTGATCGAGCGCAAGCCGCGGCAGTTCGTCCGCGCCGTGGACGATATCAGCTTCAGCGTGCCGATGGGCGGCTGTCTGAGCCTTGTCGGCGAATCCGGCTGCGGCAAGTCGACGGTGGCGCGGCTCGTCACCGGCCTTTATCGTGCGAGTGAAGGCGAGGTGCGGTTTGCGCCGGGCAAAAGCGGCGAGCCGCTTTCAGCGCAGATGATCTTCCAGGATCCCTATGCCAGCCTCAATCCGCGCTGGCGGGTGCGCAACATCATCGCCGAGCCGCTGCGCGAGCTGAAGCTGCGCAATTCGGAAGCCGAAATCATGGAACGCGTCGGCGAACTGCTGAAGATCGTCGGCCTCGCGCCTTCCGACGGCGCCAAGTTCCCGCATGAGTTTTCGGGTGGCCAGCGCCAGCGCATCTCGATCGCCCGCGCGCTTGCCGGCGAGCCGGAGTTTCTCGTCTGCGACGAACCGACCTCGGCGCTCGACGTGTCGGTGCAGGCGCAAATCCTCAACCTCATGCGCAAGCTGCAGGACGAGATGGGGCTGACCTATCTCTTCATCAGCCACGACATGAGCGTGGTTCGCCACATGTCGGACCGGATCGCGGTGATGTATCTTGGGCGGATCGTCGAGGAGGCGGACACCGAGACGCTTTTTGCCAATCCGCGGCATCCCTATACGCAGCTGCTCTTGGAGACGATCCCGGATATCACCCATCCGAAGCGGGGACGCAGCATTGCGGCGAGCGAGGTGCCGAGCCCGCTCAACCCACCGTCCGGCTGCACCTTCCATCCCCGCTGCCCCTTCGCGGATGCCCGCTGCAAGAGCGAGAGGCCGGAGATGCGCAGCTTTGCCGATGGATCGCGCGCCGCCTGCCATCGCATCGAAGAGACGGTGAAGGCGATCAACGCGGCCTAGCCGCAAAGCTTCTTTCTCCCAGGACTTGGGCCCCGTGTCGTTCCAGTCGCGGGGCCTTTTTTGTTTTGCGGTTCGCGGACTTTGACTGTGGTCACGGACGCCGGCAAGTCGCTCATCGATGGACGGATTTCACAGGGCCTTTCGCAGGTCGAAATCGAGAAGCCATCATGCTGCGCGGAAAGTCTTGGGCCAAGGAGAGACTTTGCGCATTTGTATGTGGTGCCCCAGACTTCGCTGGTCAGCCAATGTAGTCTCCGTGTATCTATAGCTATTTAGGTCTATATCGGAGGATATATTGTGAGTTGTCTTCGGGCCGGATACTCTGGTCAGGACGTTTTTAATGCATTTTCATCAACGGCATATGATCGCAATTTTTTGACGTCGGGGATGGCCGCCGAAAGTTTCTCAAGGCGCAAGCGCGTCTTGCACTGGTAACTCCACCGGTTGTTGCCCGTCTCCTGCCAACACGTCTTCTCCGAATACGCCTGCAAATGCAGGGATGATTGCGGTGGTGGCACTGACCTAAGCGAGGCAAGCGTGCTCAAGTTTCTTCGGGATACAGTGGTCATCGTCGCGATTACCGGCGTGATCTTCGCCGGCATTGAATTCGGCCTTCGCGCCTTCGCTCCGCAGAGGCTGGATACGACCCTGATCGGGGGCGAGCCGCTCGGCCTGCGCGATCCGGTGCTCGGACATGTCAATCGGCCGAACGCGCACATTAAGGTCACGGGTCCGGAATACACGTCGGACTACCAGGTCAATTCCCAGGGGTTTCGTGACCTCACTGTCTATCCCCCTTCTCCGACGCCGGGTGTGACGCGGATCCTGCTGGTAGGCGACTCCTTCGCCTTCGGTGTCGGCAATGCCTATGACGAGGCCTGGGCCGTCATTCTGGAAAAAAGCCTGCGTGATGCCGGCCGCAAGGTCGAGATCATCAAGGCGGGCGTGCCGGCCTACGACACGCGTACAGAGACACTTTACATCGAGAGGCTCGTCGATCAGTTGCATCCCGACGCCGTCGTGATGACCTTTCTTACCAATGACCTGTTCACCAACATGCCGCTCGCAACAGATGGGGCGGCCACGCAGGCGGGGGCCGAACAGACGGAATTCAACGATCCGGCCGTGCGCGCCTCCAGCGACAAGAAGTCAAGTCTCCACAGCGTGGTCCTGGCAACGCGGCTGATGATGATGAACGATGCGATTTACATGCGCCTCTACCAGGTGACCCCGCGTGCCGACTATTTCCGCGCCCATCCGACCGACGTGATGAACCGCCAGATGGCGACCACGCGAGCGTTGCTTACCCGGGCTCGCGAGTTCTGCCGGACCAAGGACATCGAATTCGCCGTGGTCTCGATCCCGCAGCTCTTCCAGGTGATCGCCCGCGCCAAGGGTGAGGAATCCGAGTTGATCGACGCAGGTTATGTCGACCGCGAGTTCACGGCGTTTGCTGCCGAGCAGGGGATGGGGTGGTTTCCGATGCTTGCCCCCCTGGCCGACGCCTATGCGGCCACCGGGGAGGAGCTCTACTATCGCTTCGACGGTCATCTAACACCCGCAGGAAACCGGGTGGTGGCGACATCCTTGACGCCGGCCTTCAACAAATGGCTCGGCGAGATTGCCGGGCTTCCGGTCGCAGCAAAAAGCGTGCCGGCGAATTAGACCTTCGCTCGGCGGCAATCATCGTTCGTCTTGCTCCAGTAGTTCAGTGCCGGGTGCGGCTGGGCTGTTGGCTTGGCGCGTCGATTGCGAGAACCACGCAATATCCGCCATTCCATTTCGCTGTCTGCGGACGTTCTAGCGCAACTGAGAAGCGGCCCGAGCCAGATCCATGCCTGGTTTTCAGTCCGTGCTAACCGGAATTCAACGAAATAGACCGATGACCATTTCCGGGCTTCGACACTCACGCTAGGGTAGGGGCCGAAGGCCCGGACTGCGCCTCGCCTTGGAGGTGCGGCTGGGATCGAAATGCGTTGATTTGAAGAGTTGGCTTATGAATACGACCTCCGACACCGATTTCCCCGTCCTCAATGCCGTTGAAGCCCGCGTTCTCGGATGCCTGATCGAGAAGAAGGAAACGACGCCCGACGTCTATCCGTTGACGCTCAATTCAGCCCATTCGGCTGCCAACCAAAAGACGGCGCGCGATCCCGTCATGGCGCTCGAGCAGGTCGAGATCCACCGCGCGCTCTCGTCGCTGGGGCAAAAGGGATTGGTCCGGCAGGCATTCGCGTCGCGGGTCGAGCGCTACGAGCACATGGTGGCGAACCGCTTCTCGCTGACGTCGCCGCAGATCGTCATGCTTGGCCTGCTTCTTCTTCGCGGCCCGCAGACGGCCTACGAACTTTGGGCGCGCAGCGAGCGCATGGCGCGGTTCTCGTCGATCGAGGATCTGAAGGACAATCTGGATCTGATGATCGGGCGCCGGCCGCCGCTGATTGTGCAACTGAACCGGGGCGCCGGCCAGCGCGAGGACCGGTTTGCGCATCTGCTTTGCGGCGAAATCGAACAGCCGACTTTTGAGCGGGCTGCCACGTCGGCGGTTTCGGCGGGCTCGGGGCTGTCCGCCCTTGAAGAGCGCCTGGAAGCGCTTGAGCAGAAAGTGGCAACGCTGCAGGAGCAGCTGGACGCCTTGACGCGCTGACAAGCGCGAGGGGGCAGAACCACCGGGCGGCATGGCGCCCGGTGACCCTTATCAGTCGCGTTCAGCCGGCGGCGTCAACCAACCGGCAGGCCGGCGCTTCCTTGGTGCGCGGATAGTCGTAGGCGCCCACCTTCGAGGTGGCATAACCGCCGCCGACGAGCGCTTCGGCAAGCTTCACCGCCGCGGTCACGCCATCGATGACGGGCATGCCGGTGCGCGCCTTCAGGCGATCGCAGAGTTCGGACATGCCGGCACAGCCGAGAATGATCGCTTCCGCACCATCCTCCTGGCGTGCTTTCAGGATTTCCTGAACCAGCATCTCCTCGGTGTGCTCAAGATCCTCCTCCAGCGCCAGTACCGGCATGTCGACGGAGCGCACCTTACGGCAGCGGTGACCGGCACCATAGGCCTCGGCCAGGTCCTCGATGATCGGCACCGAACGGGGAAGGGTGGTGATGATGGTAAAGCGGGTCGCGATGTTCATCGCCACCTGCACGGCAGCCTGACAGATGCCGATGACAGGACCGCGCGCGATCTCGCGCGCCGCGCCAAGGCCGGGATCGTCGAAGCAGGCGATGACATAGGCATCGATGCCGCGGGCTTCGCCCTTGCGGATTTCCGCGAGCATCGCCGGCACCGCCATCGCTTCGTCCGCATGGCCTTCGATACTGGCCGGGCTCGACGTCGGGTTGATCGATTCGAGCTGGGTGTCGGTTGCAGCGACGCGCTCGGCGCTGCGATGCGCCTGTTCCGTCATCGAGCGGGTGGAGTTCGGATTGATCAGCAGGATGCGCATGGATCAGCTCGTCTTCCGCATGGCGTTTGCGAGGGGGGCATAGGCGGTAATGTCGGGCGTCGGCATGACGAACTGCCGGTCCGAGGTGATGTAGTTGTTGGCATGCAGCCGGGCGATCGGCTGGTATTGCGACGGGTCGACGTAGCGGCCTTCCTCGTCGAGGCAGTCCTTGCGCACGTGCATATGAACGACCTCGCCGAGAACGATCACACGGCGGTCGTATTCGATCAGCCGCTCGACGCGGCATTCCATCGAGCAGGGCGACTCGACGATGCGGCGGGCACCGACCTTGTGACCGTCGGCCGCCGTCAGCCCGGCGATGGCCACCTCGTCGACATCCGGCTCGAACGACAGGCCGCAGACCAGCATCTGGTCGGCGATCGCCATGTCCACCATGTTGACGACGAACTCGTTGGTGCGCCGGATATTGGCAACCGTGTCCTTTTCCTCCCCGTTGGGGCGGGTCTGGATGCCGAGAATGACGATCGGCGGGTCGTGCGAGAACACGTTGAAGAAGCTCATCGGCGCCGCATTGTCCTGTCCGCTCGGCGAGAGCGTGGAAACCAGCGCGATCGGTCGCGGACCGATGAAATTCGTCAGCAGGCGGTAACGGTCCTGGGCCGGCAGTTCTGTGAAATCGAAGTCCATCGGAGCTCTCAATTGGCGCCGCGGGCCGGTTTTGTGCCGGTCGCACGGTCGTGTTTAAGCGGTTGCCATTGCACATCAAGTTGCGGTACACAATATTGTCTACAATTTTGTAGTCAATATCTAACTGCAGCGGATGGAATTGACTTTGAGCGCCGCACGGCGAGAGTAAGCGAACGGCTAAGGGAGATTTCATGTACAACGCGGACGAAGCCGCCGGTGCTCCGACGGCGATCATTTGCGAGAAGATCTGGCTTGCGATTGCAGAACGTCGGCTACGGCCGGGAACGCGATTGAAGGAAGAACAACTTGCCGAAATATTCTCCGTCAGCAGGGCTCGCATTCGTCAGGCACTGACGGCGCTCGAGCGCGATGGCCTGGTGACGATCATGCCGAACCGGGGCGCGTTCGTTTCCGAGCCTTCGGTCGACGAGGCACGCGATGTCTTCGTTGCCCGCAGGGCGATCGAGCAGCGCGTCGTCGAGCGGCTTTGCGAGCGGGCCAATCCCAAGGATATCGTCCGGTTGCGCGCCCATATCGAAGAGGAGCGCATTGCCGGCCGATCCGGCAATCTCTCTGATATCGTTCGGCTTTCCGGCGGTTTCCACCTCCTGCTTGCGGAACTGTCGGGCTCGGCCTTTCTCTTCGGCATCCTGCGCGACCTTGTCTCCCGCACATCCCTGATCACCGCGATGTACCGGTCGAACCACCTGCACAATTGCGGGCCGGACGAACATCTGGCCGTGGTCGAGCACATCGCCTCGCGCGATGTCGAGAGCGCGATCAAGGAAATGGCCGAGCACCTGAACCACGTGGAAGCGGAACTGGATCTGGACGAGGAGAAAGACCTGCCCCGCGATCTTCGCACCGCATTGCTTTGATGCGGAGCGCGTGACCCATTGCACCGCACTTTAGAGGAGGCGGTGCCTGCCAGCAGACTGAAGGAAGATATGACCAACCGTAGCTATTATGCGCCGCACGGCGGCAACCCGCCACAAACCCAACTGCTTTCGGATCGCGCGGTCTTTACCGAAGCCTATGCGGTGATTCCGAAGGGGACGATGATGGACATCGTCACCAGCTATCTGCCGTTCTGGGACAAGACCCGGCTGTGGATATTGTCGCGCCCGCTCTCCGGTTTTGCTGAAACATTTTCACAATATATCATGGAAATCGCTCCGGGCGGCGGCAGCGACCGGCCGGAACTCGACGAAGGCGCCGAGGGCGCGATCTTCGTCGTCGAGGGCGAATTGACTGTCACGCTCGACGGCAAGGCGCACAAGATGCAACCGGGCGGCTTCGCCTTCATCCCGCCGGCGAGCAACTGGACGGTTCGCAATGGAAGCGAATCGACCGTTCGCTTCCATTGGGTACGCAAGGCGTACGAATATGTCGACGGTCTGCCCGTACCGGAGGCCTTCTTCACCAATGAGGCCGAAATCACCCCGTCGCCGATGCCAGGCACAGACGGCAAATGGGCGACGACCCGCTTCGTCGACCCCACCGATCTGCGCCACGACATGCACATGACGATCGTCACTTTCGAGCCCGGCGCGATCATTCCCTTCGCCGAGACACATGTCATGGAGCACGGCCTCTATGTGCTCGAGGGCAAGGCGGTCTACCGCCTTAACCAGGATTGGGTCGAGGTCGAGGCCGGCGATTACATGTGGCTGCGCGCCTTCTGCCCGCAGGCCTGCTACGCCGGCGGCCCGGGCAAGTTCCGCTACCTGCTCTACAAGGACGTGAACCGCCACATGAAGCTGAAGTCACGCTGAGCAGTTCACCTTAGGTCAGGAAAAACCGCGCATTCCAGGGATTGCGCGGTTTTTCTTTGTTTTCCGCCGGATAAGGCCGTTTCCACATCCCGGCTCTCAGCGCTTCGCAGTTTGCCGACCGTGGGCCGGACTATCAATCCACGAGCTGTGGATCGGCCGGCTGCAGGCTGCGCGGCTGGAGGCGCCTGAGCGTATTGCCCGTCGGGTTCTTGTCGAGGTGCAGCACGCGGGTGAAGAAGTCGCTGCCGCGTTCGGTGCGTCCGATGTTGACGATCGCCACGCCCTGGAGCTCGTCGTCCAGGAACTTCAGCACGCGCTGGTAGGCATCGTCTTCAAGGGTGTCGAGCGCTTCGTCGATGATCAGCCAGCGCGGCTTGTGCAGGCTGAGCCGGGCGATGGCAAGCAGACGCTGCTCGGCCTCGCTGAGGTTCATCTGCTTGCGTGCATCCTGGTCGAGCCGACTGCTGAGCCGCCCAAGGCCGACCTTGGAGAGAACGGCGGCAAGTTCGCCCTTGCTGTAGGTATCGGGTGCGCTCGGATAGGCGAGCACTTCGCCAAGCGTGCCCGGCGGGAAATAGGGCGATTTCGGCACAAAGGCGAGGCCGTCATCGACGGGCAGCGCGATGCGGCCGTGCCCCCACGGCCAAAGCCCGGCGATCGCGCGGAAGAACGGCGCCTTTTCGACCTCGGGCGCGCCGGTGACGAGCACGCGCTCGCCCGGATCGATGGTGACGGAGGGTTCGCGAAGCTTGATGCAGCCGGTCGGCGAGACGATCTCGATATTGTCGAAGCTCATCTGCGGCGTACCGGATGTCTTGAAGTCGATGCGCTTGTCGCCCTCATGCCGCTCGTCGGTCATCAAGAGCGCCGAGCGGAAGGCGGCGACACGCAGCAGCGTCGCGCGCCAGTCGGCGATCGCGCCGATATTGTCGACGAACCAGCGCAGCGACGCATGCACCTGGTTGAAGGCGCCGACTGCCATCATCAGCCCACCAAAGCTCAGGTCGCCGGCGAAATAGACCGGCGCGGCGATGACGATCGGCGCAACGACGGTGATCCAGCCATAGCCGCCTGTCACCCACGTCAGACGTGTCACGGCGCGCAACAGGCCGTAGCTGATCTCGAGCACCGAGGCCAGGTCGTGCTGCAGCCGCTTCTTTTCACTGGCCTCGCCGGACGAAAGCGAGACAGCTTCGATATGTTCGTTGACGCGCATCAGCGAAAAGCGGAGTGCGGCCTCTCGGGCGTAGTGCTCGCCATTGAGCGCTACCAGCGGACGGCCGACGAGCCAGCTCAACCAGGAGGCCGTACCCGCATAGAGGATCGCGGCCCAGACCATATAGCCGGGGATCGCGAAGGAATAGCTCGCGACATGGAAGACGAAACCGTCCGACAGCGACCACAGCACTCCGATGAAGCTCACCAGCAAGATGCCGGATTGGAAGAGGCCGATCGAAAGTCCCGCGGAAAGATCGGTCAGGTGGCGCGCGTCCTCATGGATGCGCTGGTCCGGGTTGATGCCGATAGCGCCCGCATTCGCCAGCCGGAACGCGCGCGTCGGGCGCATCCATTCGGTGATCAGGTCCTCGGTCAGGCCCTCGCGCAAGCGCAGCTTGATGACCTGACCGAGCCAGGTTTGCAGAACATTGAGAACGAGGAGGACGCCGGCGATCTGGGCGAAGACGACGAGCTGATGGAGAAAGGCCGGAAGGTCGCGCCGCTCGAGCGTGTCGTAGAATGGCTTGTACCATCGGTTGAGGATGATCTGCCCGAAGGCCGTCACGACGATGACAACGATGATGCTTATACTCAGCAAGATGATCTTGTTGCGCAGCGGCGAGGCCATGAAGGCCCGATGCATCATCCGCAATTGATCACCGAGGGATTGTTCGTCGTTGGGTTCTATCCGGCCGCTATTTACGCCGTTCGTCCGGTTCGACATCGGTGCGAATCTCTCCTTCCCGGTCTCCTCAAGTAGAATATAGCCTGCCTTACCCTCTCTCCCTAGCGCGGATTGTCTGTGCCCACATGTAACCGCGGTCACAGCGCACATCGCAAAATTCGTGACAATGCGGCACGCTGCCAGAATTGCGGCGGGAAAGTTGATTTGTAACCTGCCGCGGAGCGTTCATAGTTTCGTGAGCGAGGGCTAAAGCACGGCACAGAGGGAGGAACCTGCATGTCGGCGCATCTCGATCAAATCCGTGACCAGCAAAGAGAGACTTGGGACCGCTTCTCCGCCGGCTGGAAGAAGTGGGACGCGCTGGTGCTTGGATGGCTGACGCCATACGGCGCGGCAATGATCCGGCACGCGGCCATCAAGGACGGCGATCAGGTGCTTGACGTTGCCGCGGGAACGGGCGAGCCCGGCCTGACAGTGGCGGCGTCTATCCCGAAGGGCCGCGTGACTGTCACCGACCTTTCCGAGCGCATGTTGCAGGTGGCGACGGAGAACGCCCGGCATCGCGGTCTGACGAATTTCGAAACCAGGGCCTGCGACGCCGGCGCCTTGCCGTTCCCGGACGCAACGTTCGACGCTGTTCTTTGCCGGTTCGGTTTCATGTTCTTTCCGGATGTGGCGGCAGCAGCCCAGCAGTTGACGCGGGTCGCGAAACCCCAAGCGCGCGTTTGTGCCGCCGTGTGGGGAGCGCCCGAGAAGAATGCCTGGGCAACGACGATCATGGCGACGATCGCCCGCCACGTGGACATGCCGAAACCACCGGCAGGCGCGCCCGGCCTGTTTCGTTGCGCGCCTGCGGGTCTGATGAAGGCCGTCTTCGAGGATGCGGGATTGCGCGACGTCCGCGAGGAGGAGGTCACCACCACGATGGTCCACGAGACGCCGGAGGAATACTGGGCCTTCATGACCGAGATCGCCGCACCCGTGGTCGCCGGACTGGCGCAAGCCGACGATCAGACACGCACGCGCATCCGCAGTGAGGTTCTTGATCTGGCAGGCCAGGCGATCCGGGCAGGCAAGGTGGAACTGCGCTCGACGGCAACGATTATCGCCGGCACGCGACCATAGCAGAAGCGAACGACGGGGAGGGGAGATTTTCATGGACAAGCGATCGGCAACGTCCAGCGGGGTGGAGGAAACGCTCGACCCGAAAGACTGGGCTGAATTGCGGGCTCTGTCGCATCGGATCGTCGACGACGCGATCGACTATCTCAGCCAGGTCCGGGAACGGCCGGCATGGCGCAACATGCCCGATATGGTGCGGGAGAGCTTTTCTGCCCCGCTTCCCAGAACACCGAGGCCGCTTGAAGAGATCTACGCCTCGGTCGCGAAAAACGTGCTCGGCTACCCCATGGGCAACATCCACCCCCGCTTCTGGGCCTGGTACATGGGCGCGGGCAATTTCACCGGCGCGCTCGGCGAGTTTCTTGCAGCCGTCCAGGGATCGAACGTCGGCGGCGGCAATCACGCTGCCGCACTCATGGACCAACAGGTCGTCAATTGGTGCAAGGAAATGCTGGGGTTTCCGGTATCGGCCAGCGGCACGCTCGTCAGCGGCGGCTCGGTCGCCAATATTGTCGGCCTGACGGTTGCCCGCAACGTCAAAGCCGGCGTCGATGTGCGCGCGCATGGCATTGGCGATCGGCCGCTTGGCTTTTACGGTTCGGACCAGAGCCATAGTTGCCATCGCAAGGCGGTGGAACTGTTCGGCCTCGGCGACCGGGCCCTCCGGCGCGTTGCGACGGATGCCGAGTTGCGCATCGATATCGCGGTCTTGCGCCGTGTGATCGAGGAGGATCGCGCGTCCGGCCGACTGCCCGTCTGCATCATCGCCAATGCCGGAACGGTGAATACCGGCGCCATCGATGACATCCAGGCTCTCGCCGATCTGGCTGCAGAGTTTGGCCTCTGGCTTCACGTCGACGGCTGTATCGGCGCTCTGCTCCGGATCGCGCCCGAGAATGCCTGGCGCGTCGAAGGCATCGAAAGGGCAGATTCGATCGCGCTCGATCCGCACAAGTGGTTGCATGCACCCTTCGAAGCGGGGTGCGTCCTCGTTCGCGATGCGGCCGCGCACCGCGGCACCTTTGCCGTTACGCCAGAATATCTGGAGTCGACTGTGCGCGGTCTCGCCTCGGCGCCCTGGCTTTATGACTATGGCCTGCAGACGTCGCGCGGTTTTCGTGCCCTGAAAATCTGGATGTCGCTGATGGAGCACGGCATCGAGAAGTTTGGCCGCCTCGTCGACCAGAATGTTGCTCAAGGCCATTATCTGAGCCACCTCGTCGAGGCAGAGCCGCAGCTCGAACTCGTAGCGCCGACCAGCATCAACATCGTCTGCTTCCGTTACCAGCCGGGCGACATGGCTGCCGAAGGGTTGAAGGCGCTGAACACGGAAATCATGCTGCGGCTCCAGGACGAAGGGACCGCGGTCATCTCCGATACGACCGTGCACGGCGAGCATTGCCTGCGCGTGGCAATCAACAATCACCGCACGCGACGGGAGGACCTGGACCTGTTCGTGCGCGAAGTTGTGAGACTCGGACGGGAGATCGTCGCAGGCGGCGGCATCGGCTGACACTATTGTCCTGCGCGGCTGCAAGCGTCACCGGGTTGCGGCCGGTTCTTGAGCCGGCAGGGTTTCGGGCGCCGGCGTGGCTTGGAGCATGCGCAGCATCTCAGTGATCGCGGCTTCCCGCTGTGGATCCTTGCCGGCCGCATAGGCAAGCGGAAATGCCACTTGCACATCCGGCGCGATGCCTACCCCCTCAAGCCGTAGCTCGTCGCCGATGACAGCATCCGACACCGCCACTTCCAAGAGGCTGTCGTCCGGTAGCACATAGGCACGGCCGGCAAGCAGAGCACCGGCAGTGCGCTCGCCGATCAAGGTTATGGCATGCTGCCGCAGCGTATAGGCGAAAAGTTCGAGACCGCTGCGGGTTCCGTTGTCGATCAGCGCGACCACAGGCTTTTGCCAGCGGAAATTGGCAAGCGTGGCTTCGCCCCGGCGTGGAATCAGCCGGAACGTCGGCGTACCGCCGACCAAGAACTCGGCCGCG
The DNA here is from genome assembly GCF_002007205.1 of Ensifer adhaerens. Classification (GTDB taxonomy): domain Bacteria; phylum Pseudomonadota; class Alphaproteobacteria; order Rhizobiales; family Rhizobiaceae; genus Ensifer; species Ensifer adhaerens_D. The sequence goes on along the minus strand of NZ_LAZS01000011.1, from coordinate 106,414 downwards.
TCTGCCGGCCCGCCGCCCCAGCGGCCGCGCAGGTCGACGACGAGGCCTTCAGCATCCTTCAAGCGGCTGCTCGAAAGCGCCTCGGCGACGAGATCGAGCCCGTTTCGCGTGGAAAGGGTCCAGAGGCGCACATAGCCGATCTTCCGGCCGCCGGTCTCGACCAGTGCGATGCTCTCTTCGATCGCGCGCTCGAACATCGGAAGTGGTCGCAAGCTTTCGACAGGAACCTGCAGCGACAACGGCTCCGCATCGCGGTGGCGGCGGAGCCGAAGCTCGACCGTGTGGCCGGCCTTGTCTTCGAAGGATCCGATCTCATGATAAGCCTGCCCGTCGACCGAAAGGATCTCGTCGCCGACGAGCAGGCCCGCCTTCTTTGCAGCCGAACCGTCATAAACATCGCTGACGAAGCGCTGCCCGTTGTCGAGTGTCGTCACCATGCCGATGCCGGGATAGCGCGCGGCGCCATCCGGCGGAAAGAGACGCCGCATATCGTCACGGATGGCGAAGCGGAAAATGTCGGCGAGCTCGAAATAGTCGATCGTGTCGGCTTTGAAACGTCCGGTATGGGAAACCCCAAGACTTGCAAGGACGGACGTGATCGCCGAATCGACGCGTGAAGCCGGGCTCGTCCTGGAAAGCGCCGCCACGGGATCCGTGATCTCCGCCTGGGCGGCGGTATTGAAACGGTCAAGCGCCTTGCCGTCATAGAAGTTCGCGTTCACCAGCTCGATCACCCGGTCGAATGTCGGCTCACCGGAGCGTGGCAACTCCGCCGCCCACGCCACAGCGGCCATCGACATGACGAGGCTGGCGATCAACGCTGTACAACTTAGTCGCGGCCGCATGGTCTTTGCTCCGGTTTTCGCGCCGCCGATTATCGGCAAAAGCGCGTGCGCCTGCCGGCAAAATCGCGTGATCACGCCGTGATGCCGCGCCCCGGCCCCCGATTTGCCGAAACCGCTGCAGCCAAACCTTTCAGGTTCGTGTCAGGTTAGGGTGGCTTGTGTGGTGCATCGATCGCTCCGGGGACAGAGGCGATTGCCCTCTCGTTTGGCGTGCTCCGGAAAAGAAAGGAAAGTGCGAATGGTTGGCAAGGCCCCGCATCTACACGTGCACGACAACAGCCACCGCCGGGACGAGGTATTCGCCGCACCGGACCAAAACGTCGGCGACTTCGCCTTCAATGCCACCGTGGCCGCCGTCTTCGACGACATGGTCAGCCGCTCGGTTCCCTACTACGGCGAAATCCAGCGGATGGTTTGCGAACTCGCCAGTGACTTTGCCGAAGCCGATACCAACCTCTACGACATCGGTTGCTCGACCGCGACGACGCTGCTCGGGCTCGACGCCATGGTTGATCCCGCCGTGCGCTTCGTCGGCATCGACAACGCTCCCGACATAATCGAGAAGGCGAAGGAAAAGATCGTCCAGGCAAATTCCAACCGGGCGATTGATCTCAGGGGAGGCGACCTGCACCACGGTATCGAGATCCACAATGCCAGCGTCGTCCTGATGCTTCTGACCCTGCAGTTCGTGCGCCCCCTCTACCGCGAGCGCGTCATGCGCTCGATCTATGACGGCCTCAACGAGCGCGGCGCTCTGCTGCTCGTCGAGAAACTGACCAGCGAGGATTCGACGTTCAACCGCCTGTTCATCGAGCACTACTACGACTACAAGCGCCGCAACGGCTATTCCGAGATCGAGATCGCTAAGAAGCGCGAGGCGCTAGAAAACGTCCTCATTCCGTACCGCCTGGAGGAAAATTTCCAGCTGCTGAAGGAAGTGGGTTTCCGCAGCGTCGAGGTCTTTTTCCGCTGGTATAATTTCTGCGGCATTGTCGCGATCAAGTAGGACGGACCGACTATGATCGCAATCGGCAATTTTCTCTTCCGCTTTCGTAACCAGTTTTTTCCCGCGATCATCGTGGAGTTGTTCCTGCTGATGCCGCCGCCGGCATTGGTGTTGGACAACCCGCTGCTGACGCTGGCAAAGGATGCGGTCGCGATCCTCGTCATTCTGGCCGGCCTGGCGCTTCGCGCAATCGTCGTCGGCTATAAGTATATCCAGCGTGGCGGCCTGAAAAAGAAGGTCTACGCCAAGGACCTGGTGACCGAGGGCATGTTCGGCGTTTGCCGGAACCCGCTCTATGTCGGCAACATGCTGCTCTACTCCGGCGTCTTCCTGCTGCACGGCAACCTGCTGCTCATCGTGATCGGCATCGGGCTCTTTGCCTTCATGTATCAATGCATCGTCTATGCGGAGGAGGCGTTTCTGCTTCGCACCTTCGGCGAAGCCTATCAGGCCTACTGCCGCGACGTGCCGCGTTGGGCGCTGCGCCTTTCAAACTTCAGACAATCCGCGGACGGAATGGCGTTCAACATCAGACGTGTCGTCGGCAAGGACTATTCGACCGTCTCGGCGGCCATGATCGCGGTGCTCGCGACGGAGATGTACAAGCTCGCGACCTATGAGCCATCAGGCGGGAATGCCGGCGTGCTGGCCGTTCTAGGCGGCGCGATGGCTCTGGTCGGGATCGCGACGGCGGTGATCAGCTACAAGAAGAGGCGCGGGGCCTTCCGCGATCCCGTCGCCTCCTGAAATCCTCCGATATTTGCGCCTTGAAGGCGGTGGCCGAGACGGGCCGCCGTCACCGCATTTCGCTGCTTGGCCGCTCAAGGACTTGACGCCCATCCCCGATCGACCATAGGGCAAGGACGAACAAGTGTCCGGTGATATCTTGAGAGTCCTACTAGTCGAAGACGATCAGGTTCTGGGGGAGGCGCTGCGCGACCATGTCGCGGCCGGCGGCCATGCGGTCGATTGGTTCAAGCGCATCCTCGATGCGGTGGCCGCGACCGATACGGTATCCTACGGACTGATCCTGCTCGATCTCCGACTGCCCGATGGCGAAGGGCTGACCCTTCTGCGTTCGCTGCGCGCACGCGGCGATGGCACGCCTGTGATCGTTCTGACGGCGCACGACCAGATTTCCGACCGGATCGAGGGGCTCAACAGCGGGGCCGACGACTATCTCGTCAAGCCTTTCGATCTCAACGAGCTGACGGCCCGTATGCTGGCCGTTTCCAGGCGCTACACGGGCAATGCCACGCCGACGGTCAAGCTGCCCGGCATCGAGATCGACCAGGTTCACCGCAAGATCGCCGTCAACGGCGACAGTCAGAACCTCAGTGCCCGTGAGTGGGCCGTTCTCGACAAGCTGGTGGCTCATCCGGGCGCTCTCGTATCCAAGGCGCAGCTTCACGATGCGCTCTACGCCTTCGGCGCCGAGATCGAAAGCAACACGGTCGAGGTCTATATCAGCCGCCTGCGCAAGAAGATCGGGCCGCACCGGATCGAGACCGTGCGCGGCCTCGGCTACTGCTTCAGGTGATTGCATGTCCGACAAGAGGAGCATGACACGCAGACTGGCCATCGCGCTCACCAGCGTCGTTGCCCTGTTCTGGTTCGTCGCGCTTGGGCTCGGCGTCTACGTGATGCAGGACGAGTTCACCGAGATCTTCGACAGCGGTGTGCAGGAGACCGCGGAACGGTTGTTGCAGATCGTGGCGGACGAGGCGGCGAGGGACGCGCCCAATGGCCTGTCCCAGGCGTCGGTTGTGGCGCCGGGGCTCAACTCGCAATACCTCACCTACCAGGTCCGCGCTCGCGATGGTCGCATGCTGTTCAACGACGGCGCGCCGGAACCCTTTGCGGTTCCGCTTGCGACCGGCTTCTCGCAGACTTCCACCCATCGGATCTACACTGCCGGAACGAGCGACGGCTCGCTCTACGTGCAGGTTGCCGACGCGCTCGAGCATCGGACCGAAGCGCTGATGGAAGGCGGAACCGCGCTGCTCCTGCCGCTGCTGGTGCTGATACCGGGCAGCATCCTTGCCATCGTCTTCGTCGTTCGCAGCACGCTGTCGCCCGTCGCGCAATTGCGCGACGACATCCTGACCAAGGACAGCGGCAACCTGGCGCCGATCGACGAGGCGTCGCTGCCGCGTGAGCTGCGCGCGATCGCGCGCTCGGTGAACCTGCTTTTGGCGCGGCTCAAGGCAGGGTTGGAGGTGGAACGCGAATTCACGTCAAACAGCGCCCATGAGTTGAGGACCCCGATTGCCGGTGCGCTCGCGCAAACCCAACGGCTGGCGAGCGAGGTGCCTCAGGCGTTTCAGCCTCGAACGGCCCAGATCGAACGTGCGCTCGTACATCTGAGCCGGCTTGCCGAGAAGCTGCTGCAGATGTCGCGCGCCGAGGCGGAAATTGCCATTTCGGACGAGCAGAACGATCTGTTGCCGGTGTTGATGGTCGTCATGCAGGATCTGGAACGGTCGGCGCTCGGCGCCAACCGGCTGAACGTTCAGGTCGCCAGGGGCACCGTTCTCGAGCGGCCGATCCGCGCGGATGCCTTTGCCATCGTCCTGCGCAATCTCCTGGAGAACGCCCTGATCCACAGCCCGCCGGGCAGCCGCGTTGATATCCATGTCGATCCGATGGGTATTCGCGTCACGAACGAGAGCGCGGTTGTCGGTGAAGACGTGCTTGCCAACCTGACGAAGCGCTTCGTCCGTGGCCCGACCGAGGCCTCCGGTTCCGGGCTCGGCCTTGCGATCGTCCAGCGGCTGGTCGAACAGATGCACGGGCAATTGCGAATAGCTTCGCCGGCACGGGGCATGACGCAGGGATTTGAGGTCGAGGTCCGCCTATGATGGCCGCAGGGATCGAAGGAAGCGCCATACGACATCGTCGCACCACGGCGGCGAGGTAACAGAAAAGGGATCGGGGCGCTGAAGCCGGCGCCCCGATTGACCCTGTTTACTGCTGGTCGAGCGCCCGTGTCAGGCTGAGTGCTGCGATCGTGCAGATCGCGCCTGAAATCAGGTAGCCGCCGATGAAGATGATGCCGAAGCTGCTGGCAAGGCCGAGCGCCACGAGCGGCGCGAAGGCCGCACCGACGAGCCAGGCCAGATCCGATGTCAGCGCTGCACCGGTGTAGCGGTAATACTTGGTGAAGCGCGACGACACGGCGCCGGACGCCTGGCCGAAGGTGAGGCCAAGAACGGCAAAGCCGATCAGGATATAGGCATCCTGCCCGGCTCCGCCGGCGTCGAGAAGGAAGGGTGCGGAGAAACTGAAGATCGCGATCAGGGTCGCACCAAACATCAGCTCGTTGCGGCGGCCGACGCGGTCGGCGATCAGGCCCGACACGACAATGCCGAGCGCGCCGACGGCCGCGCCCGCGACCTGGACCAAGAGGAACCGGGCGGCCGACTGCCCACCGTTCAGGATCACCCAGCTGAGCGGGAAGATCGTCACCAGATGGAACATCGCGAAGCTCGCCAAAGGCACGAAGGCTCCAAGCACCACGTCAAGCGCGTGCTTGCTCAACATCTCGAAAACCGGGCGGGCCTGCAGTTCCTGTGCTTCCATCGCCGCGCCGAACTCCTTGCTGGCGACGATGCGCAGGCGGGCAAACAGCGCCACGACGTTGATCGCAAACGCGACGAAGAACGGATAGCGCCAACCCCAGGAGAGGAAATCCTCCTCGGAAAGATTGGCCACGAAGTAGCAGAAGATGATGCTAGCGAGGGCGAAGCCGATTGGGGCTCCGAGCTGCGGGATCATCGCGTACCAGCCCCGATGGTTCGGTGGCGCGTTGAGGTTCAACAAAGAGGCGAGGCCGTCCCAGGCGCCGCCAAGGGCAAAGCCCTGTCCCAGCCGGAAGAGGGCCAGCAACGCTACCGCCCAGTATCCGATCGTCTCATACCCTGGAAGAAACGCGATTGAGGCCGTCGAACCACCGAGAATCACAAGCGCAATGGTCAGCTTGGTGCCGCGTCCGTAGTTGCGGTCGACCCACATGAACACGAAGGAGCCGACCGGGCGGGCGAGGAAAGCGAGCGGGAACAGCGCGAAGGACATCAGCGTCGCGGTGACCGCGTTGGGCGCGAATGGGAAGATCAGCTTCGGGAAAACGAGGATCGAACCGAGGCCGTAGACGAAGAAGTCGAAGAATTCCGAGGTACGTCCAATGACCACGCCAATGGCGATGCTGCCGGGGGACAGAGGCTTGTCGTCCTCATGAATGCGACGTGCATCCCGCTCGAGACCAGACGATGTTGGGTTAGCGACCGAAACCATGAATTTCTCCGACGAACGAACGTCTTGTCGTTAGAGTGTTGACCAATTGGCGTCTGATATCAAGAATGCCGTGCACGTACATGCGCACATGCCTCATTCGAGTTCGTGCCTAACGTTCGCTGGAACAGCCGGCACCGAACCGACAATAAGTCTTTGCGCCCGTACAGACGCGCATAGAGCCATCAGGCTGTCACTGCACTGCGGCAAAATGCTGCGCTGCGACGATCGACCTCATTTCCATGCGCGATCATGCCCGAGTAATGCCGACTAGACAAAACGCAAGTTGAGGCCGCAATGCCGAAGCCATACAGTTTAGCCGGACGATCGATCACTGCCGTCCTGTTGCTCACCGTTCTTTCGGGATGCAACATGGTGGTCATGTCGCCTTCCGGCGATATCGCCGCGCAGCAGCGGGATCTGATCGTTATCTCGACGGTTCTGATGCTGCTGATCATCGTTCCGGTCATTTTCCTGACCCTTTTCTTCGCCTGGCGCTATCGCCAGTCGAACACCGCCGCCAAGTATGACCCGGAGTGGCATCACTCTACCGGCCTTGAAGTCATCATCTGGTCGGCGCCGCTCGCCATCATCATTGCACTCGGCGCGATCACCTGGGTCAGCACCCACAAGCTCGACCCCTATCGACCGCTCGATCGGATCGATGCGGCGCGCCCGGTCACCGAGGAGATGAAGCCGATCACGGTCGAGGTCGTAGCCCTCGACTGGAAATGGCTGTTCTTCTATCCGGAGTACGGCATTGCCACGGTCAACGAGATGGCGGCACCTGTCGATGTGCCGATCAACTTCAAGATCACCGCCTCCTCGGTGATGAATTCCTTCTACGTTCCCGCACTCGCCGGCATGATCTACGCCATGCCCGGCATGCAGACCAAGCTGCACGCCGTCATCAACAAGGCAGGCGAATACGAAGGCCTTTCGTCCAACTACAGCGGCGACGGCTTCTCGCACATGCGCTTCAAGTTCCACGGCGTGGACCAGGCGGGCTTTGATGCCTGGGTTGCCCGGGTGAAGCAGAACGGCACGATGCTCAATCGCGACGCCTATCTGAAGCTCGAAAAGCCGAGCGCGAAGGAGCCGGTGCGCTATTACGCTTCCGTCGAAGACGGCCTCTATGAGGCGGTGCTCAACATGTGCGTGCGCGAAGGCCAGATGTGCATGAAGGATATGATGCACGTCGACATGATGGGCGGAGCCGGGGTCGAAAGCCACGAGAACCGCGCCAAGCTCGAGCATGACAACCGCCACGCGGGTGGCGTGACCGAGGCGGCCGCTCCGGCAGCGACCTTCCCCGAAACCGGCAATCCTGCAAAGAGCGAGGAACCGGCCGAGGGCGTCAAGGAAGAGCAGCCGGCGGCTGAGCCCATGAACCACGACATGCACAAGACGCACTAGGACTTTCGCGCGCTCGCCGGCATTGCTCCAGCGAGCGCCAGGGCCCTTCGGGCCGCAATTCGAGACATATTGGAAGACCCATGTTTGGTGACACCAGCCTCACGCAATTCATCTTCGGGCGGCTTACCTGGGAAGCGATCCCCTATCACGAACCGATCCTCGTCGTGACCTTCGCGGCCGTGGCCGTGGGCGGCCTGGCGATCCTCGCGCTGATCACGAAGTACAAGCTCTGGGGCTATCTCTGGCACGAGTGGTTCACGTCGGTCGATCACAAGAAGATCGGCATCATGTACATCATCCTGGCGATCGTCATGCTTCTGCGCGGCTTTGCCGACGCGATCATGATGCGCCTGCAGCAGGCGATCGCCTTCAACGGCAACGAGGGTTACCTCAACCCGCACCACTACGACCAGATCTTCACGGCGCATGGCGTGATCATGATCTTCTTCGTGGCCATGCCTTTCGTCACCGGCTTCATGAACTATGTCGTGCCGCTGCAGATCGGCGCGCGCGACGTCTCGTTTCCGTTCCTCAACAACTTCTCGTTCTGGATGACGACGGGCGGTGCGATCATCATCATGATGTCGCTGTTCGTCGGTGAATTCGCGCGCACCGGCTGGCTCGCCTATCCGCCGCTTTCGGGCGCGGACTACAGCCCAGGCGTCGGCGTCGACTATTACATCTGGGGGCTACAGGTGGCGGGCGTCGGGACGACGTTATCCGGCATCAACCTGATCGCCACCATCGTCAAGATGCGCGCTCCGGGCATGACCTTCATGAAGATGCCGGTCTTCACCTGGACGTCGCTCTGCACCAACATCCTGATCGTCGCAACCTTCCCGATCCTGACGGCAACCCTCGCGCTGCTCTCGCTCGACCGCTACCTCGGCTTCAACTTCTTCACCAATGACCTTGGTGGCAATCCGATGATGTACATCAACCTCATCTGGATCTGGGGCCATCCGGAAGTCTACATCCTCGTGCTGCCGGCTTTCGGCATCTTTTCCGAAGTGGTGGCGACCTTCTGCGGCAAGCGCCTGTTCGGCTACACCTCGATGGTCTACGCCACCTGCGTGATCATGATCCTCTCCTACCTGGTGTGGCTGCACCACTTCTTCACTATGGGTTCGGGCGCCTCGGTGAACGCCTTCTTCGGCATCACCACGATGATCATCTCGATCCCGACCGGCGCGAAGATGTTCAACTGGCTGTTCACCATGTATCGCGGCCGCATCCGCTATGAGTTGCCGATGCTCTGGACGATCGGCTTCATGATCACCTTCGTCATCGGCGGCATGACCGGTGTCATGCTGGCGATCCCGCCGGCCGACTTCGTGCTGCACAACTCGCTGTTCCTGATCGCCCACTTCCACAACGTCATCATCGGCGGCGTGCTGTTCGGACTGATGGCAGGCCTCGTCTACTGGTGGCCGAAGGCCTTCGGCTACAAGCTCGATCCCTTCTGGGGCAAGATGAGCTTCTGGTTCTGGCAGATCGGCTTCTTCTTCGCGTTCATGCCGCTCTACGTGCTCGGCCTGATGGGCGTCACCCGCCGCGTCAGCCAGTTCGAGGATCCGTCGCTGCAGATCTGGTTCATCATCGCCGCCTTCGGCGCCGTCCTGATTGCGCTTGGCATCGCGTCCTTCATCATCCAGCTTGTCGTCAGCTTCCTGCGCCGAGACCAGCTGCGCGAAACGTCGGGCGATGCCTGGGATGGCCGAACACTGGAATGGTCGACCTCGTCGCCGCCGCCGGATTACAACTTCGCATTCACGCCCGTCGTTCACGACCACGACAGCTGGTACGACATGAAAAACCGGGGTTACGAGCGTCCGCTCGAAGGCTTCAAGCCGATCCACATGCCGAAGAACACCGGTACGGGCGTCATCCTCTCCGGCCTCAGCGTCGTGCTCGCCTTCGCGTTGATCTGGTACATCTGGTGGCTGGCGGCGGTATCCTTCATCGCCCTCATCGCCGTCTCCATCGGCCATACCTTCAACTACAACCGTGATTTCTTCATCCCCGCGGAAACCGTCGCGGCAACCGAAGATGCCCGCTCAAAGCTGCTTGCGAAACGGACCTGAGACGATGAGCCAAACCCAAGTCCAAGAAACGGAAAAGCCGCAGTTCTACCTGAAGGAAGAGCATCACCCGGAGCACAGCACAATGCTGGGCTTCTGGCTCTACCTGATGAGCGACTGCCTGATCTTCGCCGTCCTCTTCGCCACGCACGGCGTCGTCGGGCGCAACTATGCGGCGGGCCCCGCACCGGCCGACCTGTTCGACCTCAATCTGATCGCGATCAACACGGCGATGCTGTTGTTCTCGTCCATCACCTACGGCTTTGCCATGCTCCAGATGGAGCGCAACGCCAAGATGGAGACGCTGTTCTGGCTGGGCGTCACCGGCGTGTTCGGTGCGATCTTCCTCACGCTTGAGCTCTACGAGTTCTACCACCTGATCCACGAGGGCGCCGGCCCGACGCGTTCGGCCTTCCTGTCCTCGTTCTTCACGCTGGTCGGCACCCACGGCCTGCACGTCACCTTCGGCATCATCTGGCTGATCACGCTGATGGTGCAGGTCAGCAAACATGGATTGAACCCGGAAAACCGCCGCCGCCTGATGTGCCTCTCCATGTTCTGGCACTTCCTCGACGTCATCTGGATCGGCGTCTTCTCCTTCGTCTATCTGTTGGGAGTACTCGGATGAGTTCGCAGCATCCTGGCCACGAAAGCGCGTTCGAGCCCCACCACGCGCACAGCCATCCGGGCGACGCTGCCGGCCACGGTTCGTTCAAGAGCTACATGACGGGCTTCATCCTGTCGGTGATCCTGACGGCCATTCCTTTCTGGCTGGTCATGAGCGGCGTGCTCGACAGCAAGTTGCTGACCGCCGTGCTCGTCATGGGCATCGGCGTCGTGCAGATCGTCGTGCACGTGATCTATTTCCTTCACATGAACGCCCGCTCCGAAGGCGGCTGGACGCTGATGGCGCTGATCTTCACGATCATCATCGTCGGCATCGCGCTCGCCGGTTCGCTCTGGGTCATGCATCACCTCAATACCAACATGATGCCGATGACCCATGAGATGATGAAGAACATGCCCTGATCAGGGGCGGGCAGAAGCGAAATGACCGCTGGCCATGACGTGAAAGGGGAGGGCGCGAGAGCATCCTCCCGCGCCCGGTTCCTGCTGACCGGCGCGCTCGTGTTTCTCGGCATCGTGTTTGTGGCGCTCGGGACATGGCAGGTCCAGCGGCTCTTCTGGAAGCTCGACCTCATCGCCCGCGTCGATGCGCGCGTGCATGCCGACGCAGTCCCGGCCCCGCCGCGGCCGGACTGGCAGGGCATTACCCAAGGGAAGGACGAATACCGCCGCGTCAGTGCGACGGGTACCTTCAACCATGACAAATCGGTGCTGGTACAGGCAGTAACCGAACGGGGGCCCGGGTTCTGGGTCCTGACGCCGATGCGCCTCGAAAACGGCACGACGGTTCTTGTCAATCGCGGTTTCGTGCCCGCCGACCGGCGCGATCGGGTGGCGCGCGCGAACGGCGAAATGCCCGGGAGAACTGGGATCACCGGGCTTTTGCGCATCAGTGAACCGGGTGGCGCCTTTCTTCGTTCCAACGATCCGGGCGGCGATCGCTGGTTCTCCCGTGACGTCGATGCGATCGCGACCGCAAAAGGGCTGACGGATGTCGCGCCCTATTTTATCGATGCGGACGCGACACTAAACGCTGGCGGTCTGCCGATCGGCGGCCTCACGGTCGTCCGCTTCCGCAACAGCCACCTCGTCTATGCCCTGACCTGGTTTGCGCTCGCGGTCATGAGCGCGGGCGGCGCGTGGCTCGTCTATCGGCGGCGGGTCGCGTAAAAATCCACTTGTGCCCGCTGATCCGTCGCGTCGTTGGGGCTTCCGCAGAACATTAAAGATGAGTAATAGAAGAAGGAATTAACCGGAGGCGTCGCCTCGTCCCTTAGAGCATTGGATACGCCTCGATGTCGTTTCAACCGCGGATGCAGAACAAGATTTCCGGGTTCAAGGTTATCGGCGGCCTGCACCGGCGGGAATGGAACGGGATCATCGCCGATGTCTGGGATGTCGAATGCGAGGCGAGGGCAGGCGGCCACTACCTCTCCGATGATCCGCGCATGTTCATCGTACTCGACGCCCAGGGCGGCAGCCGCTGCAATGTCAGGCTTTCGCCCGATGGACGCGGTGCGGTGCAGAACGCGCGCCAGCAGGCGCTTTCCTATATTCCGGCGGGCATGGAAATCTGGGCCGATATGGTCGACGTCAGCCACATCCGCCACCTCGACCTGCATTTCAACCTCGAGATTCTGAGCCGGCGGCTGGCGGAGGATCTCGACGCGGGCCGCTGCGATACGCCGCGGCTGATGTTTTACGACGAGCGCTTTCTGCAGCTCGCACAGCTGATTGCCGCCGAGTGCCTCAATCCGCAGCCCTTGCACGATCTCTACGGCGATGGGCTGACGGTCGCGCTGTTCATCGACCTGATGAAGCTCAACCGTTCAGATGCCCGCAGACGCAGCCCGCTCGCCGCCTGGCAACTTCGCCGCGCCGTCGACTACATCGACGAAAACTGGGGCCGCAACATCCGGCTGGAGGAGCTGGCGTCCCTTGCCGGACTGTCGCAGTCGCATTTCAGCCACGCCTTCAAGGCTTCGACCGGCATGGCGCCGCACCAGTGGCAGACCAATGCCCGGATCGAGCGAGCCAAGCAGCTGTTGCTGAAGAACGAGGCATCGTTGACGACAGTTGCGGCCGAAACCGGGTTCTCCGACCAGGCACACTTCACCCGGGTCTTTCGCAAGGTCGTGGGCGCGACGCCGGCCTCGTGGAAGCGCAGTCGATTGAGCTGAGCAAGTCCCACGCCGACGAGCAGTTGTTCGCTGCAAATAGCCCAGAAACGTTCAATTCCCGCTGATCGCGACAAGAGTTGCCTGAATAGTTGATATAAATACTCATCTTATTAGAGGGTATAGACCGCGCCGCCTGGAAGGCCCGCGGTGGATCGGCGTGAGACGGCGGACAGATGAAGGCAAAAGGCAAGGCAGTACGGTTGACGGAATGGCTGGCAGGCGGGGTCGCCGGCATTGCGGTCTTGGCCGCCAGCGCGGCGATAGCGCAGGATGCGCCCGCGACGCGGCTGGAAACGATCGAGGCGACCGGCACCAGGGCTGAGAATGATGCAACCGGGCCGGTCGACGGCTATGTCGCCAAGGCGACGACGACCGGCTCGAAATCCGCAACCGCGATCGCGGAAATCCCGCAGAGCGTTTCCGTCGTCGGGCGCGAGGAGCTTGACGACCGCGGCGTCGTCAACAAGGTCGACGAAGCGCTACGCTACACGCCGGGCGTGATGGCCGAGCCCTTCGGTGTCGATCCGGATACCGACTGGTTCTACATCCGCGGTTTCGACGCCACGCAGACGGGCGTCTTCCTCGATGGCCTGAACCTCTTTTCCTACGGCTTCGGCGGCTTCCAGATCGATCCCTTCATGCTGGAGCGCGTCGAGGTGCTGAAAGGTCCGGCCTCGGTGCTCTATGGCGGCGCCAATCCGGGCGGCATCGTCAGCCTGATCAGCAAGCGGCCGCAGGAGGAGAGCTCCACCTATGTCGAGACCGGCATCAACAACAACGGCAATGCCTTCCTCGGCATCGACGTCAACCGGCCGCTGGACGATGCGATCAACTACCGCGTTACCGGCAAGGTGTCCGGCGGCAACAATTACACCGATCATTCGGAGGACCTGCGCGGCTTCCTCCTGCCGCAGATCACCTATCAGCCCGACGATGCGACCAGCCTGACCGTCTACGGATTGCTGCAGGGTCTCGACCAGGTCCATACCGGCGGCGGCTTCCTGCCCTATGACGGCACGGTCGTCGATGCACCCTTCGGCAAGATCGATCGCAAGGCTTTCTTCGGCGAACCCGACATCGATACCGGCACCTATGTGCAGCAGATGCTCGGCTACGAATTCAAGCACGAGTTCGACAGTGGCTGGCAGTTCAGCCAGAACCTGCGCTATGGCCATCTCTACAAGCATGAGAACGGCCCGTATACCTATGGCTATTACGATCCGAGCCTTCCTTTTCCGGTTTCGACCAAGCCAGCAACTCCGGACAACAAGCTCTATCGCCTCGGCTTCGAGGCGACGTCGAAGGTGGATACCTTCGCCGTGGACAACCGCCTCGAAGGCGAGTTCGAGACGGGAGCGCTCGAACATAGGCTGCTCGTTGGTCTCGACTACAAGTTCTTCCGGCTGGACCACGTCCAGGCGTCGTCGGCGGGCACTCCGATCAGCGCCACCGATCCGGTCTATGGCGCGCCGCAACCCGCCAACAACATCTACATCAACCAGGTGATCACGCAGCAGCAGCTAGGCGTTTACGCACAGGATCAGGTCCGCTTCGGCGACGGCTGGCTCGTCACGCTCAACGGCCGCTACGACTATGTCGATACCAGGACCGACAACGGGCCAACCTTCTGGGTGCCGACCCAGAATTCGAGCTTCGACTATAGCGAAGGTGCCCTCAGCGGCCGCGCCGGACTTGCCTATGAATTCGACAACGGCCTGACCCCTTACGTCAGCGTCGCGACCTTCTTCAATCCTGTCGTCGCGGTGACGGCAACCGGCAACACCAAGCCGGAGGAGGGCGAGCAGTTCGAGGCCGGGATCAAGTACGAACCGACCTTCTTCGATGGAGTGCTCACGGCGTCCGTCTACCAGCTGACCAAACGCAATGCGCTCGTCACCGATCCAGGGACCAGCATCTCCACCCAGACGGGCGAGGTACGTTCCCGCGGCATCGAGTTCGAGGGCAAGGTCAATCTCGACGAAAGCTGGAAGCTGATCGCGGGCCTCGACTTCATGGATATCGAGGTGACCGAGGACGCAAACCGGGCGCTCATCGGCAAGTCGCCCTATCTCGTGCCCGACGCACAGGCCTCGCTGTGGCTCGACTACACCGTGCAGCAGGGGGCGCTCGAAGGCGTCAGCCTTGGCGCCGGCGTGCGCTACCGCGGCGAGAGCTGGGCGGACAAGGACAACACGGCGAAAGTACCGGCATCGACGGTTTTCGACGCCGCTCTGCGCTACGAAAAGGACGGCTGGGGTGCCGCCCTCAACGTCACCAACCTGTTCGACAAGGACTATGTCAGCGGTTGCAGCGGCCTGCTCGTCTGCGGATATGGCGATGCGCGCACGGTCACGCTCAAGCTCAGCAAGACGTGGTGAAATCGTCCGGCTGGCAGGTGTCCGCTGCGCCTGCGGCGAAGCACTGGCCGCCTCGACCGGCCAAAAGCAAACAGGGCACTCGACCCTTGCCGGGGAGCGCCCTGTTTTAACCCGGAGTGCCGCCATCGCACGCCTAAGGCGCGGACGACTGAGAGCTCTCGAAACGGGTAGTGGCCTTTAAATGGAGAGGCTCGCCGGCTTTTCAAGGGCGGGAGCCTCCCTCGGAGCGAATTACTTCGCGCCGATCGCGGCAAGGCCGGCGTTTGCGCAATTTGCATCGACGTCGCCCGACGGCGCGCCGCCGACACCGATGCCACCGACGAGCGCCTTGCCGAACTTGATCGGCACGCCGCCGGCCTGGATCACCATGCGTGCATCCATGTTGCGGAGGCCTTCGTTGGCGGGCTTGGAAGCGATGAACTCGCCGAGGCCAGCCGTGTCGCGGCCCATGGCCGCCGAGGTGAAGGCCTTGCCCTGGGCGCTGTTGCCGGTGTGCGGGCCGGAATTGTCGGCCTTCAACACCACCTTGGTCGAACCGTCACGTGCAACGACTGCGACGCTGACATTGTGACCTTCGGCCGCGCATGCCTTCAGCGCAGCGTCAGCAGCCTTGACGGCCATCTCGAGCGGCAGGTAGGCGGCGGTCGGAAGCTCCTGGGCGGTGGCGGCGACGGGAGCGAGGAGGGCTGCTGCAAGCACGATATTGCGGATCATCAATGGGTTCCTTTCCTGTTGATATGGAAAGGTTATTGCGGTTCGCCGCCCGTCGGTATTCGTAGCTCTTCCCTCACCATCCGTAGTTCTACGGAGTTTGCATTCCTTCGAGCCAGATGCGGGTCATCTCCGCCTGCGAGGTGCTGCCAAGCTTGGCGCCGATCGCCGCACGATGGCTTTCCACGGTTCGCGGCGACAGGCCGAGCCCTTCGGCGATCTGGCGGGTGGTGAAACCTGAGGCGATGCTCTCGAGTACCTCGCGCTCGCGCTGCGTGAGCGCTGCCAGGAGGGCAAGCGTTTCCGCCTTTTCCGCCCGCGCCTGCATGGTGCGCACCAGCATCTCTTGGCCCTTGTGGATCGCGTCGATCAGATCCTGCTCGTCGATGGGTTTGGAGAGAAAGTCGATGGCGCCGTTGCGGAAGGCGCGCCGGCAGGCCTCGATGTCGCCGTGGCCGGAGATGACGATCGTCGGCCAGTCCACGCCGCTTTCGCGGAGCTTTTCCTGCAGCTTCAGCCCGGAGATGGCCGGCATGCGGATATCGAGGATCAGGCAACCCGGCTCAAGGCGCGACAATTGCCCGAGAAACGCCTGCGGATCGGCGAAGGGGATAACCTTGATGCCGACCGTCGAGAGCAGCAGGCCGAGCGCGCGGCGGACCGCATCGTCGTCGTCGACGAGATAGACGGGAACGGTCATGCTGTCTCTTCCTGTCGGGCTCGCGCCCTGGGCAAGGTCACCCGAAAAGTGGCGCCGTCATCGCTGGCCACCAATGCGATCTCGCCGCCGGCGCGTTCCACTAGGCGTTGGCTGAGGGCCAGGCCAAGCCCCGTGCCGCCCGCCCGCGTCGTCACGAACGGGGTAAAAAGGCGCGGGCGCAAGGTCTCGGGGATGCCTGGACCATTGTCCGCGACATCGAAAACCACCGAGGCATCCTCTTCCTTTAAAGTCACGGTCACGCGGGGCGTTTCGCCTGCATGTCCGTCGAGCGCTTCCATCGCGTTGCGCACCAGATTAAAGGCGACCTGCTCGATTTCGACCGGGTCGCCAACAACTGAGACGGGCGTTTCCGGAAGATGAAATTCAAGCTGGATGCGCCGCGACAGGGCGTCCTGCTCCAGCAACGCCTCGACATTGCCGAGCGCTCGGCGGAGGTCAAAGGCGCTCACGGGTGTCGCGTGCGGCTGCGACCAGTTGCGGAAGCGCTCCAGAATGCCGGAGGCTCGGCGTGCCTGGCTCACGGTGTCGTCGAGCACGGCGGCGAGTGCGGCATGGTTCCGCTGGGTGAGCAGGCGACGCCCGGCCTGCGCCTGGGCGAGGATTGCGGTCAAGGGCTGTGTCAGTTCGTGGGCCATGCCGCTTGCCATTTCCCCGAGCGCATTGACGCGCGAGGCGTGTGTGAGCCGTGAATCGAGCGCGCTCAGCCGTGCCTGCTGTTCGGCGGCGCGGGTCCGCGCCCGTTGGCGCAAGGCCGCCAGCCCCGCGAGATAGGCGAGCGTGAGGGTGACGAATGTCAGGCCGGTCTGCACCGGCGGAAACATATCGGAAAGACCAATATCCATACCGGTTTCCAGCAACAGCGGCTGTGACACGCTGCTGAGCGGCCTGGAAAAGCGGATGGCATCGGGCAACGCCGCACGCTGAAGCAGATTGTGCCCGTCCGGAAGAGAGAGCCTAACGGCCGTGCTTGGCCGCGTCCAAAACGGTCCGCCGTCGCCTATCAGTTTGCCTGCGTCGATCGCGAGCATCAGCCCATAACGAGCCTCGTCGGTGTTGGGGCTGCGTTTGACCATCATGTAGTGATCGGGACGCTGCGGATGCGGCAGAAGCGTGATCCGGCCATCGGAGGCTTTGGCCGCCGCGCGAATTCCCTCGGCTGTCACCGCATCGAGCGTCGCTGTCCCGATCGTCTCCGCTCCCGGCTCCAGGGGAACGAGTTGGACTTCGTCGATGCGCGGATAGAAGCGGGTGATGGTGCGTGCGACATCCAGGAAGAGGTCGTGCCGACGCCCTTCGGACGCAACCGCCACGGCCGAAAGCGCCGTCAAATGGGCGTCGTGCTGATCGGCGCGCTGGGAGGCGAGCCCATGGAGCGCGGTGCTTTCCTGCTCCAGTTCGGCAACGAGGGACTGTCGCTCACGGGCGCCGAGAGCCACGGCCCCGACGAGCAGAAGAAGACACCAGAGGGCAGCAAGATGGAAGGGCCGCTCAAGAAACGGACGGTTGTTCGGTAACATCGATCATTCTTGTCATCTGCAGGCTTGCTTGCACAGCCTTCCATTGCTGCTGTCCGGCTGCGCGGGGCGCCTGCTGGGAAAATACGATCCCGACGACAGAAAATCCAGAGCGCGTCGCGCGGCGTTACCTCGCACGATCGCCAAGTGCGGTCGGCCGTTTCAGCCCGGCTTGCGCACGACCACGAGTTTCGCCTTGAGGATCTGGACGACCTCGTTGCGCTGGTTGATCGTCTGGCTGACGACGACCGCGATGCCGCGGTCGGGTTTCGAGCGCGACGGTATGATCTCGACCACCTCGCTTTCGACATGCAAGGTATCTCCGGGTCGCGTCGGGGCCGGCCAGTTGATGTCTCCGCCCGCGCCGATGAGGCCACCGGCGAAAGGCAATCCGGTCTCGACGTTCAGCCGCATCGTGATCGCCGCCGTGTGCCACCCGCTTGCGGCCAGGCCCTTGAAGAGCGTGTCCCTGGCGGCCGCCTCGTCCAGGTGAAACGGCTGCGGGTCGAACTGCGCGGCAAAAGTCTTGATCTGCGCCTCGTCGATCGTATGCGTCGCGCTCGTGAAGCGCTGTCCGACGTGAAGATCCTCCAGATAGAGACGATCCGGTCTGGAACCTTGCATGGGTCTTCCTCCTTCCACGTATCTTCGAATTAGTGGGCGCCACCCGCGCCGGCGCCGCCAAGCTGGATCTTTCGGGTGAAGAGCAGCACGATGGCGGCGAGCGCCAACACGATCCCGATCACAGCGAAGGTATCACCGAAGCCGAGGATCAGCGCCTGTCGGCGAACCGTAGCACCGATCACGGCGATCGCCTTGTGTTGTGCGACGGCGGCATCGGTGACGCCATGCGCCATGAAATGCCGCGTCAGGTCGCCGATCCGGTCGCGGGCCTCATCGCGGTAGATCGTCACGGACTGGCCGATGATGTTCGAGTGAAACTGCTCACGCTTGGTCAGCACCGTCGCAAGGGTAGCCGTGCCGACGGCGCCACCGAGATTGCGCAGCATGTTCGACAGGCCAGAGGCGGCAGCCGCGTCGCTCGGCGCGATGCCGGCGGTGGTGATCACCGTGATCGGCGTCAGCACCAGCGCCTGACCGATGGCGCGTACGATATTCGGGATGAAGAACTGGTCGCCGGCACTGTCGATCGACAGCGTCGTGTTCATGAAACAGCTGGCCGCGAAGATGCTGATGCCGACGAAACCGATGTAGCGCACGTCGAACCGCTTCATCAGCGCCGGCACGAGCGGGATGATGAGTAGCTGCGGCAATCCGGTCCAGGCAAGCACGAGGCCAATCTGCTCGGCATTGTAGCGCTGCACTTGACCGAGATACTGCGGCAGGATGTAGACCGTGCCGAACAGGGCGACGCCGACCAGCACGTTGACGAGAACCCCGACCCCAAAATTGCGCTGCTTGAGCAGGCGCAGCTGCACAAGCGGCTTTTCCACCTTGAGTTCGATGATGACGAAGGCGATCAGGAATGCGGCCGCCGTCAGGGCAAGCTTGACGATGAACGGTGACTGGAACCAGTCGTCCTTGTTGCCTTCCTCAAGAACGGTCTGCAGCGCCGAGAGACCGATGGCCATGGTGACGATGCCGGCCCAGTCGCCCTCCCTGAGCAGCGACAATTGCATTGGCTTCTTCTCAAGGGTGAAATAGAGCGCAATTACCATCACCAGGCTTGGCGGAGCGTTGACGAAAAAGATCGACTGCCAGCCGTAATTCTCGGTGAGGTAGCCGCCGATCGTCGGGCCGATGGCCGGGGCGAAGGTGACGGAGAGCGCAAACAGCGCCAGCCCGAGGGGTTGCTGTGCCTTGGGCAGCCGGGTGAGCACCATGGTGAAGGCCATCGGGATGAGCACGCCGCCGGCAAAGCCCTGCAGGCCGCGCAATGCGATCATAGATCCGAGATCATGGGCAAAGGCACAGGCCGCCGAGAACAGCGGAAACAGGATGGCGTTCGTCAGCATATAGCGCCGGAATGAGAAGACGCGGCTCAAGTAGTCCGTGAGCGGGATCACGACGATCTCACCGATGAGGTAGGACGTCGAGATCCAGGCGCCATTGTCGACGCCCGTGCCGATGCCGCCTTCGATGTCGAGCAGGGAGGCGTTGGTGATCTGGATGTTGAGGATCGCCATGAAGGCGCCGATCAGGCCGGCAAGAACGGCGATCCAGGCCGTCGTGCTCGCCTTGTCGGGTGACGTCGCTGCGGGATTCCGCGCGGCAGGCGAAACCATGGGTATCGTGGTAGTGGACATCGCATCCTCCTGCCAAGCTGGGCAAAGACCAGCGCCTGAGCGCCCCTCAGTTGATGCGCGCCGACGTGGCGGCAACCGCTGTTCCTGCGGTTCTGGTGTCGATCGTCGGGTAGACGGACATGCCCGGACGCAGCACCACGTCCAGCGGACTGTCGCGGTTAAGCACGATCTTTACGGGAATGCGCTGCACCACCTTGGTGAAGTTGCCCGTCGCATTGTCGGGTGGCAGCAGCGCGAACTCCTGGCCGCTTGCCGGCGAGATGCTGTCGACGTGGCCCTCGAAAACCTGACCGGGGAACGTGTCCACCTCGATTGCCACGGTCTGCCCGGGAACCACATCGGCGAGCTGCGTTTCCTTGTAGTTGGCGACGATGTAGGCGGCGTGGGTCGGCACGACTGCCATGAGCTGCGTTCCGGCTTGCACATATTGGCCGACGCGCAAGGTGCGGTTGCCGATCACGCCGTCGATCGGTGCTGCGAGCGCTGTGTAGGAGAGGTTGAGCTCGGCCTGATGCTCGGCAGCTTTGGCGCTGTCGAGCGCGGCCTTTGCCTGCGCGACCTCGGCCTTGATGACATCGAGTTGCTTGACCGCGCTTGCGAGCGCCGCCGTGTCGCGGGTCACCGCCGCGCGGGCCGCAGCGATCCGCGAGGCGGCCTGCTGCGCGTTCTGCAGGGTGCCGAACCCTTGTCTTGCGAGTTCCGAATAGCGTTTGTCGTCCTGCTCGGCGAAGGTCTGGTCGGCCTTGTCGGCCTGGACCGTCGCTTTTGCCGAATCGATCACGGATTGCTGCGCGACGAGAGCCGATTGCTTGTTTGCGATATTGGCTTCGGCGGCTTCTACGCCGGCCCGTGCTTGTTCGAGGCTGACCTTGAAGTCGCGGTCGTCAATGCGGGCGAGAACCTGTCCGGCCTTGACCTGTTGGTTGTCGGCGACCAGCACCTCGGCGATATGGCCCGAGACCTTCGGGGCGATCGTCGTGCTGTCGGCCTTCACGTAGGCGTCGTCGGTCGAGACTTCGAAGCGGCCCGTCGTCCAGTAAGCCCAGCCGAAGTCAGTCGCGCCGGCGACGGCAGCAATGGCAACCGACGCAAAAAGCAGATTGCGCAGCCAACGCTTGCGACCCGCCTGCGGACTTGTGGTCACCGCGGTCGGCACGGCCGGCAGCGTCCGCTGAGGCTCCATACCGGGCATCGCCTCCATCGTCTCCACGGGTTGGGCACTTTCGATGCTGAATGACTGCTGGCTCATTTTCCGGCTCCTTTCACCGGTGCGGCGAGCGTCGAAATGAACGGCAGGCCAAATAAGGAAACTGTGTAGTTTCCAAAATATTCGCCTCCTCGCCCGCTGTCAAACGAATTTGGAAAGCCGTGGCATTCCAAAAGTCGGAGTGTCACCCATGTAACATGATTAAGTTTGTCATGTTTTGAAACTAAGAGGCGATCGGCATCGAGGGCGCCCGCCCGTTCTACAATTCACCACCGTCGACCTCTACGCAAAGCACAAGATCAACGATTGGGTGCAATTGGCGATGAGCGTGGAAAACCTGACGGATCGCTTCTATCTGGACGCGGCAACCGGCGCGGCGAATGCGGTTCCGGCGCCGGGGCGTACATTCCGTGTGAACCTCACGACCCGGTTCTGAAACGGGCGCAGGCCGGGCTCGCTAAAGCCCGGCCTGCCGGATCTCGCTTGCGAGAAATTCGGTGAAGACCTTAACCTTCGGCAGCAGCAGACGATTGGTGGGATAGACCGCGTAGATGCCGCGCTCGGCAAGCTTGTGGCCGGGCAGGATCTGCCGAAGCTTGCCATCGGCAAGCAACGGCGTGGCGATGAAGGAGGGCAGTACGCCAATGCCGATGCCCGCCTGGATCATCTCGCTCAGCATCAGGCTGTTGTCGGCGACGAACCGCGCGGGCAGGTCGATCATAACGGCGCCGTCAGGTCCTTCCAGCCGCCAACTGCCGGGCTGGTCGGCCAGGCGGTAGGTGAGGCAATGGTGGTCCTTGAGATCAGCAACCGTCGCAGGCGTGCCGTTGTCTGCCAGATAGGCTGGGGCGGCGCAGATAATTTGCCCGATGTCTCCGAGCCGTCGGGCAATCAGCGACGAATCGGTCAACGCGGCGCGCACGCGGATGGAAACATCGAAGCCCTCCGAAACGACGTCGAGCACGTGGTCGTCGAGCGTCATGTCGACCTTCAAACGCGGATGAAGTGTCATGAAGCGCGCGAGCATGGGCGCAAGCACTGTCAATCCGAAGGAGAGGGGCGCATTGAGCCGGAGCCGGCCGTTGATCTCGCCGGCTTCGCCCGAGGTGGTGCGTTCCAGATGGTCGAGCTCGTCGAGAAGCCGGCAGCATTCGGAAAAGTAGGCGCGTCCGTTTTCCGACAGGCTCATGCGCCGGGTGGTGCGCACGATGAGGACGGCTCCAAGGCGTTCTTCCAGGTGCCGGATCTGCTTGCTGATCGAGGCGTTCGATTGTCCGAGTTCCTCGGCCGCCTTGCTGAAGCTCTGGAGCTCGATGACGCGTCGGAACGAACGCATGGCAGCCAGAAGATCCATATTTTCTCCAGGGTGAATTATGTTTTCGTTTCATCGCTGATTATTCGCGCAAACGCTAGCAATAAGGTGAGCCCAGCTTCCTGATGTCGATGGAAGACCAGAAGAAGGAGTTCATCATGTTCAAAACAGCAGCTCTCGAGCGTGCCTTGGTCGTTTCTCTCGTGGCAGGCCTCTTTGGTAGCACGGCCTTTGCGCAGGAGGTCGGCAAGAGCCCATGGGGGCCGAAGGACGAGATCGGCCGCCTCAACCTGATCACGCCGCAATCACGCGCCGCCATTCTGTCGCGGATCGAGGGGAGCAAGTCCTACGACCTGGCAGTCGAGTATTTCATCGGCATGCCCAGCTGGGAGGCGGCCGGAGACCCGCCCTACCAGATGTGGATGACGCACACGCCGCACGGCACGGTGGTCTCCGATCCGATGAAGGTCGGCAAGGAGATGAATGCGCATGTCAGCTATTCCGGCTCGGCCGTTTCGATGTACGCCCACATGGGCACCCATATCGACGCGCTCAATCACTTCGGCCTGAACGGCAAGATCTGGAATGGCTATGCGGCGGCCGACCACCTCGGGGACCAGGGCTGGACGGTGACCGGCGCCGAGAAGCTGCCGCCGATCGTCGCGCGCGGCGTGATGATCGACGTTGCGGCCGCCAAGGGCATGCGGATGCTTCCCGACAACTACCGGATCACGCGCAAGGATCTCGAGGAGGCGCTGAAAAGCCAGGGCGTGACGCTCGCGGAGGGCGATGTGGCCTTGATCCGCACCGGACGCATGCAGAACTACGAGGACAAATCCGCCTATATGAGCAATCCTCCCGGGCTCAGCATCGACGCGGCAAAGTTCCTCGTCGAAGACGGCGGCGCCATGGTGGTGGGCGCTGACAACTTGAGCTTCGAGGCCT
Source organism: Ensifer adhaerens (assembly GCF_002007205.1). GTDB lineage: Bacteria > Pseudomonadota > Alphaproteobacteria > Rhizobiales > Rhizobiaceae > Ensifer > Ensifer adhaerens_D. Next base: position 82,914 of record NZ_LAZS01000011.1, on the reverse strand, counting down.
TTCCGGCCGAGACCGAGAACAACTACATCCCGGTTCATACCTATCTACTCGCCCAACAGGGTGCGCCGATCATCGAGCTCATCAATCTGGAACAGCTGTCGAAGGACCGGGTCTACGAGTTTGCCTTTGTCGGCGCGTCCCTGAAGTTCCGTGGGGCAGACGCAGCGCCGATCCGGCCGGTGGCGTTCCCGCTGCGATAGCACGGCGGCGGAATTTCCGCGCTGAGGTCAAGGGACCCAGGTGCCGCAGGATCAGCCTGCGGCACCTTCGCTGCGGTGAACGTCCGGTAGTCAGTTTGTTTGCACGAACTTCTTTGACATTGCACGAAAATGCACGACATTGCCGCCGCAACGACCGCGATCCACCCCGGACGCGTGACTATGGAGGGCACAATGAGCATTGCGCACCGCATCCGGATCGAAGACGTCACCATTCTGTCTGATGATTGGTATCTCCTGAAGAAGACCACCTTTTCCTTTCTGCGCGGCGACGGAAACTGGCAGCGGCAGTCGCGCGAGACCTACGATCGCGGGAACGGTGCGACGATCCTGCTCTACGATCCCGCCCGGCGCACGGTGATCCTCACCCGTCAGTTCCGCTACCCCGCCTTCGTCAACGGCCATGACGACCTCCTCATCGAAGCGCCGGCCGGGCTGCTCGACAACGCTGAACCGGAAGCCCGTATCCGGGCGGAAACGGAGGAGGAAACGGGCTTTCGGGTGCGCGACGTGCGGCAGGTGTTCGATGCCTTCATGAGCCCCGGGTCGGTAACGGAACGTCTGCATTTCTTCGTTGGCGAGTACCAGCCCGGCGATCGGACCTCGCCAGGCGGCGGCAACGAAGACGAAGGAGAGGATATTGCGGTCCTCGAACTTGGCATCGATGAGGCGCTTGCCATGATCAGCTCTGGCACCATCCGCGATGGAAAGACGATCATGCTGTTGCAGTACGCCGCCTTGAACCTGTTCTCCAACCGAATACCGGGCGGCGGCGTGGCAGATTGAGGCAGCAGCGCCCCCTTGGAGCGGGCGCTATGGCGTGGTCTTCCGCCTGCTCTCGTACCTATTCCGCAATGTCAGCCTGTGACCGCACCTTCGCTGGCGGGGCGGACCAGGGCCGCATATTTTGCCAGCACGCCCCGCCGATAACGCGGCGCAGGCTGCCGCCACATCGCCCGCCGTCGGGCGATTTCGGCTTCCGGCACGCTAAGCTGCAGGAGCCGCTCGCCGGCGTCGATGGTGATCTGGTCACCATCTTCGACGAGCGCGATGGTTCCGCCTTCGAAAGCTTCGGGGGAGACATGGCCGACGACCATGCCCCATGTGCCCCCGGAAAACCGCCCGTCGGTGACGAGGCCCACGCTCTCGCCGAGACCACGCCCGACGATCGCCGATGTCGGGGCGAGCATTTCCGGCATGCCCGGTCCGCCTTTGGGGCCGAGATAACGAAGGACGAGGATATCACCGGGCCTGATGCTGTCGGAGAGAATGGCGTCCATGGCGGACTGCTCGTCCTCAAAGACCCGCGCCGGACCGGTCATGACAGGGCGCTTGAGCCCGCTGATCTTCGCAACCGCCCCGCCTTCGGCGAGATTGCCCTTGAGGATCGCGAGATGTCCCTCACCATAGAGCGGTGCGCTGAGCGACCGGATGACATCCTGCTCCGCGTGGGGGCTATCCGGCACGTGTGAAAGTTCTTCTCCGATGGTCCTGCCGGTTATCGTAAGACAATCACCGTGCAGCAGGCCCGCGTTCAATAACAGTTTCAATACCTGCGGCACGCCACCGGCCTTGTGCAGATCGACGGCCATGTAGCGGCCGGACGGCTTTAGGTCGCAGATCACCGGAACCTGGCGACGCACGCGCTCGAAATCCTCCAACGTCCAGTCGATCTCCGCCGCATGCGCTATCGCCAGGTAGTGCAGCACGGCGTTCGTAGAGCCGCCCGTCGCCATGACGAGCGCGACGGCATTTTCAATTGATTGCCGCGTGACGATGTCGCGCGGCCTGATGCCCTTCTTCACCGCATCCACCAGGACGCGTGCCGACTCGACAGTGCTGTCGATTTTCTCCCGGTCCGGATTGGCCATGTTCGACGAGTAAAGCAGGGACATGCCCAGGGCTTCGAACGAGGAACTCATGGTGTTGGCCGTGTACATGCCGCCGCAGGATCCGGTCGTCGGGCAGGCATTGCGCTCTATGCCTTCGAAATCCTCCGTGCTCATCCGGCCGGCCATGTAGGCGCCAACGGCTTCGAATGCCGAAACGACCGAGAGGCTCTGACCCTTCCAGAGGCCGGGCTTTATCGTGCCTCCGTAGACATAGATGGCCGGAACGTTGGCGCGGAGAATGCCGATCATGCCGCCCGGCATGTTCTTGTCGCAGCCGCCGAGCACCAGAACGCCATCCATCCATTGGCCCTGCACGGTCGTCTCGACGCAGTCGGCAATCACCTCACGCGAGACGAGGGAGTATTTCATGCCCTCTGTTCCCATGGACATGCCATCCGAAATCGTCGGCGTTCCGAATATCTGCGGGTTGGCTCCGGCAGCCTTGATCGCGGCCACGGCCGCGTCCGCGAGCGGCTGCAGCCCGGCATTGCAGGGGGTGATCGTCGAGTGGCCGTTGGCAATACCAATCATCGGCTTGTCGAAATCGGCTTTCTCGTATCCGAGCGCATAGTACATTGCCCGGTTCGGCGAACGGGCGACGCCTTCGGTAATCTGTCTGGATCGTTGGTTATGCATCATGGCCTCCCGAAATCGAGACCACCCTACTGGCGCGTAAAGGGGTTGTGAAATATATTTCTGAGGCCAAATTAGGTCGAAAGACATATCAATGCACATGGACCTGAGACAGATTCGCCAATTCGTGGCAGTTGCCGAGGAACTTCATTTCGGCCGCGCCGCCGAACGCCTCAACATGACGCAACCGCCGCTCAGTCAAGCGATCCAGACGCTGGAAAGAGAACTCGGATTGCGGCTTTTCGATCGAACCAAACGCCAGGTGAAGCTCACCACCCTCGGCGAACAGTGGCTTGTGCATGCCCGGCGGGTTCTGGCCGAGGCGACAGCGCTGCCTGATATCGCGAGAAAGCTTGCGCGCGGCGAAATGGGGCTTTTGCGCCTGTCCTTCGTCAGTACCGTCGACTACAGCCTGCTGCCAGCCGTCGTCGGCCGCTTTCGGGCTGCCTATCCAAACGTCGAGCTCTCTCTGCGCGAAGCAACAAGCGACCTCCAGATCGATGCGCTGCTGAGGAGAGAAGTCGATGTCGGCATCGTCATCGCGCCCCCATCCAGTTCGCTGAGCCAAACCCTGACCTATCGTCCGATCCTTTCTGAACCGCTGGTTGCGGCGGTGCCGTCATCCTGGATAAACGAAGGGCGCGAGGGGTTCTGCGACGGGATACTCGAACCTGTCGCGTTCTTCGCCGCGCCACTCATCCTCTTTCCGCGGCGGTCCGCTCCGATCTTTCACGACCTTGTTTCGGGCTATTTCGCCGAGCATCGCGCCGCCTTCTCCGTCTTCCAGGAGGCTATACAGATGCAGACGATCATCGGGCTGGTCGGCTCCGGAATGGGTGTCGCGCTGGTTCCGCAATCCATGACCCGGCTGCAGCGAGAAGGGGTGACCTATCTGCCGCTTTCCGGGCGCGTCCCGACAGTTGAAACCGGCTTGCTATGGCGCACCAATGACCGGAACCCGGCAAGCGCAAACTTTCTCGCCGTGGCCAACGAGTTGGTTCCCTAGCCTGCGCAGGCGCTGTAGCCAACAGGCGCGAATTCGGCGAGGATTTTGCGACCGACGCAATTCGAAAATGCGTGGCGATGACTGCTCCTCGTCATCCCGCTATCTTGCTTCTGCGCCGGCTTCCGCGGATATCCATGTCGCTCCGGTCTGACCGTGGTGGAAACCGTTGGAAAACGGCCTGTTCGGGTAGATGCCGGCAAGTGTCGCCTGTGCCTCACGCGGCGAGCGCCGCCCGGCGATGACATCATCGAAGATGTGTGCGACGGCCGCCATGTCGCAATCCTGCGGCGACAGCCGGATGCGGGAAACGCCGGCGGCGGCAAGCTCCGGCAGTTCCTGCAGCAGCGCCTGGCAGGTGTGCGACATGGTCTGCACGCCGTTGAGGGCCAGGAAGGGCTGGCTGTCGAGGGTCTCGACTGTCAGGCCGTCAGGGTCTTCGCCGCAGATGAACTGGCAATTGTCCTTGATCAGGCCCTTCGAGCGCGCATGGGCGCAGCGCGCCGAGATCGCCAGCGGCACGCGGCCGAAGGCGAAGACCTCGAAATCGACGCCCGGGTTTTCATCGACGATGCCGCGCACCGATCCCATCGGCAGTTCCGGCGGCAGACAGATGCTCGTCGCGCCCCTCGAAGCCAAGAGCCGGGCGGTCGCGCCGTTATAGACGTTGACCAGCGGCCCGATCGAATGGGGCTTGCCGGCAAGCAGGTGCAGCGCGGATAGGTCATTGACCTCGATCGAATGGGCGCTGTCACGCACCAGCCCGCGCACCAACTGGCTTTCACGTTCCAGCGTCACCAGCGCGAGCGAGGCGAGGCTCACCTGCTTGCCGGCATTCTCCAGCCGTTCGATGACCTCGCCGACATGGGGCTCGATGAAATGCAGCCGTTTCGAGCAGACGGCCTCGCCGATCGTGACGTGGGCGATCGGCGCTTCATCGGCAACGCGGAAATAGAAATCGCGCCATTTGGGGCCGTCCCAGAGATAATAGACCGGGCCGAGGCTCAGTACGGGCTTGGATGGGCTTGTCGATAGGGTCATGGACCGATTACCTCCAGCGCTTTTCGTAGGCGCCTGTTGTCGTCTTCTGGCCTTCGCTGAGCGCCTTCAGCCGCGACACCAATGCGGGCCGCTCGGTGGCGCCGGCGGTCAGTGCCCGCCGCATGACAGAGACGACCTCGGCGACGTAGGCCTTGCCGCGCTGACGCCCCTCGATCTTCAGCGCGCTGACGCCGGCTGCACGCAGCGCTTCGATATGATCCATCACGTCGAGCGAAACCGGATCCTCGAAGGCGTAACCGCGCTCCTCGGCAATGTCGAAGCGCCCCTTGCAGAGCGTCGGATAGCCGGCGGCCTCGCCGGCGGGGAAGCGGTTGATCGTGTAGTCGCCGAGCTCGGAGACCAGGTCACGCCCGTCGGGGCGGTAGCGCACGTGGCTTGCGGGTGAGCAGACGCCGTTCATGTTGGGCGACTTGCCCGTGGCGTAGGAGGAAAGCGAACAGCGCCCCTCGGCCATGACGCAGAGGCCGCCGAAGGCGAAGACCTCGATCTCGCAATCGATCTGCTTGGCAAGGCGGGCGATGTCGGCGATCGTCAGCGTGCGCGGCAGCACGACACGCTTTGCCGCGAAAGCCTCGACGAGAAAGCGCACGGCATCGGCGTTGGAGGCGGAGGCCTGCACCGAGACATGCAGCCGCTGCTTAGGATGGCGCTCGACGGTATAGGCCATCAGGCCGAAGTCGGCGAGGATGACGGCATCGGCGCCGAGCGCCGCGGCGTCATCCACGGCCTGGTGCCAGAGACCTTCTTGGCCTGCGCGCATGAAAGTGTTGATGGCGACGAAGGTCATCACCTTGCGCCCTCTGGCATAGGCAATGGCTGTGCGGAGTTCGTCGCGGGAGAAGTTCAGCCCGGGGAAATTGCGGGCGTTCGTCTCGTCGCGAAAGCCGCAATAGACCGCGTCGGCGCCGGCATCGACGGCTTCTCGAAAGGCGGCCGGCGTGCCGGCGGGGCAGATCAGTTCCATCGGGGAGCCTCCTCCTTGAAGACACGCCCAAGCGCGCGCTCGCGGATATGCTCCGCGGTACGGCGCACGAGCGGTGCCAGCGGCCCGCTCAAGTCAGCGAGATCGCGCGGAAGATCGATTTCGCAATCGTCGAGTGCGTTGCGCAGCGCCAGCATCGCCTCCATGTCGCCGCTGACCGTCAGATCGCGCGAGAAGAAGACGGCGTCGCCGTCGATGCGACCTTCGAGCAGCGCCAGAAGCAGCACGAGTTCACCTTCCATACAGGCGTCGGAGGCCGGCGCGCGCTCCTTGCGGTGGACTGAGATGCGCGGCACGGCCGGCTCGACCAGAAAACCGATCGGCAGGTCCGAGGGCAGGAAGGCGTAGCGCTTGGCAGCGTGGTCGGCGAGGCGATCGAAGAGACCGGGATGGGTCTTGATCACGCGGGCAAAGACGCGTTGCACCACGCTTTCGATGGCGATGATGGGAACGAAGCTGAGGGGTGCGGTGATCGCGAGCGGAAGGGTCATTTACTACCTGTGAGGCTACCTGCGGAGCGACGGAATCGGACGATGGGGCACATGCTAGTCGGCCACGGCCGGCGGTTGTTTGCGCCACGTCAAAGACAAGGGCCATTCGCCGCCACAAACAGGCTTCATGAACAGGACCCTCCGCCCGTCCAAGGGCTTTGCATCGCTTCAGGATTTCATCGATACGCTCGAGCGCGAAGGCGACCTGAAGCGGATCTCCCGGCCGGTTTCGCTGGTGCACGAAGTGACCGAGATCCACCGCCGCGTGCTCGCTAGGGACGGGCCGGCGCTTCTCTTCGAGCGGCCGGTCGACGCCTCAGGCACCGCGCAGCCGATCCCGCTTCTCACCAATCTCTTCGGGTCGGAACGCCGGATCGAGCGCGGTTTCGGCCTTGCGCCGGGCGGGCTCGACGCGCTTGCCGGTGAACTCGCAGAGCTGCGCGATCCAAGAGCGCCGCAGTCGCTGCGTGATGCCTGGGATCGGCTGCCGCTGTTGAGGTCGGCGATGTACATGCGGCCGCGAAAGGTGACGCGCGCACTCTGCCAGGAGGTGGTCTGGCGTGGTCGTGACATCGACCTCGGCCGGCTGCCGGTTCAATGGTGCTGGCCCGGCGAACCGGCGCCGCTCATCACTTGGCCGCTGGTGATCACACGCGCGCCGGATGATCCGCTGGATGTCAATGTCGGTATCTATCGCATGCAGGTGCTGGGATTGGATCGCGCGATCGTGCGCTGGCTCGCCCACCGCGGCGGCGCCCGCCATCACCGTCTGTGGCAGCGCAAGGGTGAGGACATGCCGATCGCCGTCGTCATTGGCGCCGATCCGGCAACGATCCTTTCAGCCGTCATGCCCTTGCCCGACGGGTTGAGCGAACTGAATTTCTCGGGCCTGCTTCGGCGCAGCAGGACGCAACTCGTCAAGGCGAAGACCGTGCCGCTTTCGGTGCCGGCCAACGCGGAGATCGTGCTCGAAGGCACCGTGTCTGCAGATGAAACCGCGGACGAGGGCCCCTATGGCGACCATACCGGCTACTACAACTCGGTCGAGCGGTTCCCGGTGATGCGCCTGTCGGCGATCACCATGCGCCAAAACCCTCTCTATCTCTCGACCTATACCGGCCGGCCGCCGGACGAGCCCTCGCGGCTCGGCGAGGCGATGAACAGGCTGTTCGTGCCGCTGGTTCGCAAGCAGTTTCCGGAGATATCCGATCTCTTTCTGCCGCCCGAAGCATGCTCTTACAGGGCCATGGTCGTTTCGATCGACAAGCGCTATCCGGGACAGGCCAAGCGCGTGATGATGGGGCTTTGGTCGATGCTGCCGCAGTTCAGCTACACCAAGCTGATCATCGCCGTGGATCCGGATATCGACGTACGCAACTGGTCCGACGTGATGTGGGCACTTGCGACCCGGTTCGACGCGAGCCGCGACGTGACCGTGATCGACGGCACGCCGATCGACTATCTCGACTTCGCCTCGCCGCGCGCAGGCCTCGGCGGCAAGCTCGGGCTCGACGCGACCAAGAAGATAGGTAGCGAAACCGACCGCGAATGGGGGCGGGTGCTCGAAATGTCGCTGGAGATCCAGAACCAGGTCGATGCGATCTGGGCGGATCTCGGGCTTGGAGGGCTGACGCGATGACCCGGATGAAGATCGTCCTCGGCGTGACCGGTGCTTCGGGCGCTGCAATTGGCGTGCGCATCGCCGAGCGCCTTGCCGAAGTCGAAAACGTCGAACTGCACCTTGTCCTGTCGCCGGCGGCGCATCGCACGCTCGCGCACGAGGTGGGCGCAGATGCGCTTCCGTCCCTGTTGAGCATGGCTGCACGAACCTATGACCACGCGGATATCGGTGCGGCGATTGCGAGCGGGTCGTTTTCGACGGCGGGCATGATCGTGGCACCGTGCTCCATGCGCACGCTGGCCGCAATCGCCGCCGGCATGGCCGATAATCTCGTGGTTCGTGCGGCCGACGTGCATCTGAAGGAGCGGCGCAGGCTCGTCCTGATGGCGCGCGAGACGCCGCTGCATCTCGGACACCTGCGCAACATGTGCGCCGTCACGGAAATGGGGGCGATCATCATGCCGCCGGTGCCGGCCTTCTACCATCGGCCAGAAAGCGTCGAGGCCATCGTCGACCATCTGGCGGCCCGGGCGATCGACCTTCTGGCACTGCCGATCGCCCCGCTGTCAAGGGCCTGGCAGGGCGAGGACCAAAAATCGTGATCTAGAAGGCGGTGGCCTGGAGCAGGGGATCGGCGCCAAAGAGGACCTCGTGACCGCCGAGCAGCAGCCAGACGGCAATCGCGACCGTGGCAAAGGCGGCAACGATCATCACGGGATCGAGCCGCAAGCGGGCTTCGCCCCGGATAATCGCTGCGAAGGGCCAGATCGACGTGCCCGTCGAGGCCGCTTGCCACCCGTCACCGAGACGACGGCGGGCGCGCTTTTCGAGCATGAAGAACCCGCCGATAGAAAACAGCGCGAAGCCGCCGAAAAGCACGAGCGAGCGCAGATCGCCATTGGGCACGATGTGACCGGCAGCCCAGAGCAGGAAGCCCCAGAGCACCGGGTGACGGGTGATCGTCACCATAGCGCCGGGCCGCTCGTGTCCCTGGTAGATCGAGATCGACAAGGCGTTCTCGCTGAAGAGGCCGGCGAGCACGAGAAAGATGCCAAATGGCGCCAGAACGAAGGTCACCCAGGCCTGCCACGCCGCCGGGTCCCAGAGCGGGATGAAATCGAGCTGAAGGGCCGCGTGAAAGACGAGGCCGAGGGCGAGCACCGACAAAAGCGAATAGACCGCGAAATAGGTCGAGCGACCGAGCCGGTCGATCAGGCCCTGGCGCAGCGCCGGCCAGGCCGGAACGAGATGGAGCAGCAGGAATACGGCGAAGGCGAGAAGAAAATAGGTCATGTCTGTCGTCTCACGCATGGCGCCACAGAAGCAATCGTTCCGTTGCCACATGGCGGCGAACGGTCTCGAAGAAGCCGCGCAACATATAGCCGATCGCGTCCCAGCTGAGCGATGCCCTGTTGTCGAGCACGGCCTTCAGCACGCGCACCAGTTCGACGGCGGCGCGATCGTCCTGGTCATGCTCGGCGCGCAATCGCGCGATCACGGCACCGCGATTGTCGTCCGCCCGCTGATCTTCCACCGCCGGAAACAGGATCATTTCCTCCAGCGCGTGGACACGCCTGAGCTTTTCCGGCAACTCCGTCATGATCACGCGGCAGCTTGCCATGTCGATGCGGCGCGGGATCGAATCAGCGAGTGTCTCGAGCTGGTCGCACAGAGACAGAAGCTCGCGATAAGCCTGCCCCAGCTCGTGGTGTTCCAAAAATTGCTGCTGCATCGATCTGCTCCGTTGCGTGTCGGTTCGAACTACACCCGCGGGCACTGATGCTCTTTGACATTTCTCAAACTTTGCAGATCAGCGGTCGAGGAAAAGTACGATGGCGATTGCGACGGAGGAGAAGATCGCCGACAGCGTCGCGCCGCGCTGAAGCACGCCCATGCGATAGAGCACGAGGGCGAAGACGATGATGATGGGTGTGGCGACGGTAAGGCCAATCTGTGCGTCTGTCATCGGAAGGCTCCTTTGTTGACCGCCAATAGCCCCGCCCCCTGCCACGTTCTTTGTCGAATCGCAAAGACAGGGTGGGCGGCCGCGCCTAGCTCGAACGGTGATTTTTCAACGGAGGCGCTGACATGGATGCTCGCAGTCATCCGATCGCCACGGCGGCGGACGAGGACACGACGGACACCCTCCTTCTCTGGGTGCTCGTCTGGAGCGAACTTGCCGCCTTCGGTATCCTGCTCGTCGGTTTTCTGGTCGTCGGCGTGATCCAGGCAGGCGCGTTTGCCGCTGCCCGTACGCATCTCGATCCGCTGCTTGCCGGTATCAACACCCTCGTTCTCCTGACCAGCGGCTGGCAGGCGGCCCTGGCGGCGAGGCCGCGCGCATCGCTCATGCAGCGTCGACGGGCGCTGATCGGTGCCGCGCTCTTCGGCTTCGCCTTCGTGGCGATCAAGCTCCTCGAATACAGCGCCGAGGCCGGCGTTGCCGGCGATCCTCAGTTCGCCTCCTTCTTCGAGCTCTATTTCCTCGTCACCGGCTTCCATCTGCTGCACGTCGTCTTCGGCGCCTTCGTGCTGCTCATCGTGGCCTGGCGACCAAAACCCGGCAACGTCGCGCTCATCACCACGCTCTGGCACGTGATCGATCTCGTCTGGATCGTGATGTTCCCGCTCGTCTATCTCGTGTGAGTGCCATGACCGACCGTAATCCAAGGCAATTGTTCAACACCTGGCTGCGGCTTGCCGGAGTCGTGATTTCGGGCATGGCGCTGATGGCGGTCGCCGGGCCGGCCACCCTCGTCATTGCCGTGTTGCTCGGGCTCGCCGTCGTCAAAAGCCGGTTCGTCGCGCTCGATTTCATGGGGCTCCGGCAGGCGCCCTCGGCCCTTCGTGTGGGCCTTTTCATCTGGCCCGCCGCGCTCGTCCTCGTCGCCGCAGCGAAACTGGTTTTGAGCACCGCTCTCTTCAGCTGAGACGACCCGTGGACTTGTTTGCCGAAACGCAAAGAAGCCGCCACCGATTTCCCTAGACATGGGTTCGCCCCGATTGTTGCCGGCTGCGCCGCACGGGGAGGGGATCAGATCAGCCGGCCGCACTCTCAGCGGCCAACTGAAATCGAAAGGACCACGTGATGGCAGAACGCCTCACCAAAACCGGGGCCCGTAACGTCTTTTACGGCGGGTCCTTCTTTTTCTTCGCAATCTTTGTCGGGCTCACCGCCCACAGCCACTACTACATGCGCACGACTTCGACGGATGAGTCGACGCTGACCGATGCGGTCGCCCGCGGCAAACACGTCTGGGAAAAGAACTCCTGTATCAACTGCCACACGCTTCTCGGCGAGGGCGCCTATTTCGCGCCCGAGCTCGGCAACGTCTGGAAGCGATTCGGCGGCGAGGCCGATCCGGATGGCGCCCGCGATACGCTCAAGGCCTGGATGGCCGCCCAGCCGACCGGCATCGAGGGGCGGCGGCAGATGCCGCAGTTCAACCTCACCGAACAGGAACTCAACGACCTCGCCGATTTCCTCGAATGGACGAGCCGCATCAAGACCCAGGACTGGCCGCCGAACGAGGCGGGCTGAGCAGAGCAATTGGAGTGTGACACCATGAAATACCAAACCCAGAAGGTCGCGATGCTCTATTTCTACGGAGCGCTCGGCCTGTTTCTCGCCCAGGTGCTGTTCGGCGTACTTGCCGGCACCATCTACGTCCTGCCCAACACGCTCTCCGAGCTCCTGCCCTTCAACATCGTGCGCATGGTCCACACCAACGCGCTGATTGTCTGGCTGCTCATGGGCTTCATGGGCGCGACCTACTATCTGCTGCCCGAAGAGGCGGAAACCGAGCTCTACAGCACGAAGATCGCCATCGCGCAGTTCTGGATCTTCCTGATCGCTGCGGCCATCGCCGTCGTCGGCTACCTCCTGCACATCCACGAGGGGCGCGAATTCCTCGAACAGCCCTTCGCGATCAAGGTCGGCATCGTCATCGTCGCGCTGATGTTCCTCTACAACATCACGCTGACGGTGCTGAAAGGCCGCAAGACCACCGTCACCAACATCCTGATCTTCGGGCTCTGGGGTGTCGCGATCTTCTTCCTCTTCGCCTTCTACAATCCGATCAACCTGGCGCTCGACAAGATGTACTGGTGGTACGTCGTCCATCTCTGGGTCGAAGGCGTCTGGGAACTGATCATGGCATCGGTGCTCGCCTTCCTGATGATCAAGCTCAACGGCATCGACCGCGAAGTCGTCGAAAAGTGGCTCTATGTCATCGTCGGCCTGGCGCTCTTCTCCGGCATCCTCGGTACGGGCCACCACTACTACTGGATCGGCGCGCCGGGTTACTGGCAGTGGATCGGTTCGCTGTTCTCGACGCTTGAAGTGGCCCCCTTCTTCACCATGGTGGTCTTCACCTTCGTGATGACCTGGAAGGCCGGCCGCAAGCATCCGAACCGCGCAGCACTGCTCTGGTCGATCGGCTGCTCGGTCATGGCCTTCTTCGGCGCCGGCGTCTGGGGTTTCCTGCACACGCTGTCCTCGGTGAACTACTATACCCACGGCACCCAGGTGACCGCGGCCCACGGACACCTCGCCTTCTTCGGCGCCTATGTGATGCTGAACCTCGCGGTCATGGCCTATGCCATCCCGGAAATTCGCGGCCGTGCGCCCTATAACCAGTGGCTGTCGATGGTGAGCTTCTGGATCATGTGCACAGCAATGTCGGTCATGACCTTCGCGCTCACCTTCGCCGGTGTCCTCCAGGCCCACCTGCAGCGCGTGCTCGGCGAAAGCTACATGGACGTCCAGGACCAGCTCGCCCTGTTCTACTGGATCCGCCTCGGCTCCGGCGCTGTCGTCCTGGTCTCGGCGTTGATGTTCATCTGGGCGGTTCTGGTGCCCGGCCGCGAGCGCAGCGCGAAGCTCGCCGGTGTCGTCCAACCCGCTGAGTAATCGACCAGCCGGCGCGGCTCGCCGCGCCGGCACCTCCCCCACGAATTCCCAGCATGGAGACTTGCCATGAGCCCTGTCCAAACTGCCGTCAGTCGCGCGGCGCTCGATATCCCCGCCTATAGTCCCTCGGGCAATGAATGCGCGCTTTTCGAAAGCGCCTGGGTGCGGCAGCTACCGCTGCTCCTGAAAGGACCGACCGGTTGCGGCAAGACCCGTTTCGTCAGCCACATGGCGGCGAAGCTCGGCCTGCCGCTTTCGACCGTTTCCTGCCATGACGATCTCGCCGCCGCCGACCTTACCGGACGGTATCTTCTCAAGGGCGGCGACACCGTCTGGGTCGACGGCCCGCTGACCCGGGCCGTCCGCAACGGCGGCGTCTGCTATCTCGACGAGATCGTGGAAGCCCGCAAGGACGTGGCCGTCGTCCTGCATCCACTGACCGACGACCGCCGCATGTTGCCGCTTGAACGGACCGGCGAACTGCTCGAAGCACCGTCGAGCTTCATGCTGATCGTGTCCTACAATCCCGGTTACCAGAACCTTTTGAAGAGCCTGAAGCCGAGCACAAGACAGCGCTTCGTGGCGATCGAGTTCGACTTCCTGCCGCGCAACGCTGAGATATCGGTCGTTTCGCAGGAAAGTGGCCTGCTGGAGAGCCAGGTGGCGCCGCTCGTCAACCTCGCGCAGCGCCTGCGTGCACTCAAGGGGCATGATCTCGAAGAAGGCGTATCGACCCGGCTGCTCGTCTATTGCGCCTCGCTCATCGATGCCGGCATGCCGGTCAAGGATGCCGTGCGTGCCGCGATGATCGAGCCGCTGACCGACGAACCGGATGTGCGCGCAGCCCTTCTCGAAGTCGCCGGCTCGCTTATCGCCTGAGGTGGACCATGCTTGATTTCCTCGAGCTCGAAGAAACCGTCGGACGGGCCTGGCACCGTTTCGTCGGCAATACCAGAACCTGGCGGCGTTATCCGGAGGAGGCGGTGAAGCTCGCTGACATGCTGCCGGTACTCGGCGTGTGCTTTCGCGGACATGGCGGCGAGGCGGCGGTGCAGATCGTGCCCGCCCGCGGGCGCACGTCGACCCATCGGCTGCGGTGGCGGCAGCGCATGGGGCTCGGTGAAGAGAAGCTCGTCCAGCCGGCGCGTGACCACGCGTCCTTGATGCTGCCGGGCGAGATCGACATCTTTCCGACGAAAGACCTGAACCGGGATCTCTATCACTGGCTCGTCGCCTATATGGCGACGATGCCGGTCGACCCCGTCAGCGAGACCGATCCGCTCCGCCGCGATCTGGCGCTGATATCGCGCGCGCTGGAAACGGTCGAGGAAGTCTTCCAGCGGTTCCCAGGCCTTAGGCGACGTTATCGGCGCCTGGCGGAGGCGACCCTTGCGGAACGGAAGAGAGGGGCGCTGCCCTCGATTGAGCAGCATCTGGAAAACCGCATCCTCAGGCTGTTGCGCAAGGCGACGGGCGAGGCGGACAAGTCGTTGCCGGTGATCTTCCCGCATCGCGCGCCGCCCGGCTACCTGCCGATGCTGCCGATGCCGCTATGGCCGGACACGCTGTTGCGGGCCGAAACCACGACCGTGCGCGACGAAGATGTGGCCGCGACTGCGGGCACGCAGAGCGAGGGTGTCGAGGTTGAGCGCCACGTGGCGGTGCGCGAAAACCCGGAGAACCGAAAGGGCGAACGCAGCCCGTTCATCCTCAATCGCTTCGAGAAGATCCTGGCCATGGCCGAGATGGTCAACGTCGACCGTCCCGGCGACGACAGCGACGACCACGACGGCAAGGCTGCCGAGGAACTCGACGACATGACGCTCGGCGAGCGCAAGGGACGGCCCTCGGCGCGATTCCGCTTCGATCTCGATCTGCCGCCGGAAGCCGTCGATCCGACGCCGCTGACGGCCGAGCTGACCTATCCCGAATGGAACTACCGGACCGGGCAGTACCTCAAGGACCATTGCCGCGTGCTGGCGATGCCGGCTTTCGCCCAGGAAGAGCGGAGCGAACTGACCGAGGAAAGCCGGAGCTTGATCCGCCGTGTGCGGCGCCAGTTCGAAGTGCTGCGCCCGCGACACGAGATGCTGCGCGCGCAACTCGACGGCGCCGATCTCGATCTCGACGCGGTGGTGCGTGCCCGCACCGATCTCGCCGCCGGCGGCCAGGGGAGCGATCGCATCCATCTGATGAGCCGGCCGCAGGTGCATGATCTGGCGGTAACGATCCTCGTCGACGTGTCGCTGTCGACCGATTCCTGGTCCGACAATCGGCGGGTGCTCGATGTCGAGAAAGAAGCGCTGCTCATTCTTGCCCACGGGCTGTCGGCCTGCGGCGACAACCACTCGATCCTGACCTTCACCTCGCGGCGGCGCGACTGGGTGCGGGTGGAAACGGTCAAGGCCTTCAACGAGGCGATGGGACCGCTGGTCGAGGCGCGCATCGCGGCGCTGAAGCCCGGCTACTACACCCGCATCGGTGCGGCGATCCGGCACGCCTCGGCCGAGCTTCGCCGGCAACCGAACCGAAAGAAGCTCCTGCTCGTCCTGACTGACGGCAAGCCCAACGATATCGACCACTACGAGGGACGCTTCGCACTCGAAGACAGCCGCCGCGCGGTCACGGAGGCACGGCGAAGCGGCATCAACACCTTTGCCGTTACCGTAGACCGGGAGGCAAAGTCCTATGTGCCAGCCATGTTCGGCCAGAACGGTTACGCCGTGGTCGGCAACATCTCGCGGCTGCCTGCAGCGCTGCCGGCGATCTACCGCAACCTGGTCGGCTAAGGTGGATCAGCGACCGGGACGAGGGCTGGGCCCTCGTGGAGGAAACCGACCGAGTTGCTGCCGCAATTGTCTTGCGGCAGTTGCAAGCGCGGAACTGACCGGCACCAGAACACTGCGCTCGTTCCACTGAACCGGCGTGCCGCATCCCGGCGGTCCGGATTCGAGTGCGAAACAGATGCGGAGCTGCCGGTTCTTCTGATAGCGGAACTCTAGGTTCGGCTCGGTGAAAAGGCAGTCGATCTCCGACGGCTCTCCTGTGGACACTTCCTCGAGCCAGTCCGCCAGATGCTCCGCTTCAAAGGTGGTGAGGCACGGATCGCGAAACGTCCATTTCCTGCCTTTGATGTCGACGCGGCCTTCGACGACCAGCCAGTTCGCATCCCACGCGTCATCCGCAATGTCAGGGAACTGGTATTGGCGTATGGTCATCTTCAGAGAAGAGTGCCGACCTTGAAAGGCGACGACCTGCATCCCATTGGGTTCGTCTGGTTCTCTCATGGGATAGCGCTGATTACGGTCGTGAACACGGCGATCTCCTTGAAGATCGTGTGAGGGTAGACGACGACGTGCGCAGGCAGCAAGTCGCCGATGGCCCGGTTTGGACACCAGGCCATCGGCTCTGCAAAAAGCACTGAGGATCTTCACGCCGCCTTGCTGTGCACCCGCTGCGACTCGTCGATATAGGCATCGAAGGCCGCCGCTACCGCGCGGATCACGAAGCGGTGTTCGGGGCGCACCGTGATGACGCCACCCGAAAAATCGATCACACCATCTCTCTGCAACTCGGCCAATTTGCCGTTGCCCTCGATAAGCGATTGCCAGTCCCGCCCATGGGCCTTGGCGATCGCGGGGATATCCGCGCTGAAATCGCACATCAGCCGTTCGATGATCGCGGCGCGCAGCCGGTCCTCGTCGGTCAGTCGGTAGCCCTTGGTGGTTGCGAGCCGTCCCGATGCGATGCGGCTTGCATAGACGCCGGGGGGGACCTCGTTCTGGACATAACCGTCGCGCGAGCGGCCGATTGCCGAGGCGCCGAAACCGATCAGCGTTTCGCAAGTGTCGGTCGTATAGCCCTGGAAGTTGCGGCGGAGCTGCCCGGCCTCCTGGGCGGTGACGAGATCGTCGTCAGGAAGCGCAAAATGATCGAGGCCGATCTGGCGGTAGCCGGCTTTGACCAGCGCTTCGCTGATCGCCATCGCCTGTTCGGCGCGGGCGGCACTGTCGGGCAGCGCGTTCTCGTCGATCATACGCTGGTGCTTCTTGAAGCTCGGCACATGGGCGTAACCGAAAACCGCGAACCGTTCCGGCCGCATCGCCACGGCCGCTTCGACCGTCTCGACGCAGGAGCGCACCGTCTGATGCGGCAGGCCGTAGATCAGGTCGAAATTGATCCCACCGATGCCCGCGCCGCGCAGATGGTCGACGGCTTCGGCGGTCTGCTTTTCGCTCTGGATGCGGTTGATCGCCTTCTGCACGACGGGATCGAAGCTCTGCACGCCGAGGCTGGCACGCCTGACGCCACCTTCGCCAAGCGCCTCGGCCATTGCCAGCGTCAGCCGGCGAGGATCGATTTCGACCGCCACATTGGTCGATGGGGACAGGGCGAAGCGCTCGCGCATCAACGTCATCAGCGCAAGGAATTCACGCGGTTCGATGATCGTCGGCGTGCCGCCGCCGAAGTGCACCTCCGCGACGGGCAGGGGACGTCCGACTGTGTCGGCGACCATGCGGATTTCGTCTCGGAGCACATCGAGGTAGTCGAGGATCGGATCGTCCTTTTTGGTGATCGTCGTGTGGCAGCCGCAGTACCAGCACATGGAACGACAGAACGGGATGTGCAGGTAGAGGGACACATCCTGCCGGTCCGGTATCGCCTTCAGCCAGTCGCCATAGGTGTGGTCGTCGACGTCAGCCGCAAAGCGCGGAGCGGTCGGGTAACTCGTGTAGCGCGGCAGGCGCATTTCACCGTATTTTAGGAGCGCGGAAGCTAGCATTTCGTCCTCATCTGGGTGGCGATGGATGCTGCTTTTTAGGCCTCGCGGACCGGCACCTCTTTGCGAAAAGTCAAGGACGGGGGCGGTCTCGGCCAAAGCGAGATTTGTTTGCGCTTCGACAAAATGTCGCGGCGGCGCTGGCGCTAGGTTGCGGAAATCCGGGGCGTGTGCGCCGGCGTTTCCCGGATCATCATCAAACGACGGCGCTCAGAGCGGATGACCATGACCATTGCAGAGACCGACAAGCCCTTTATCGATGTGCGGACGATCCCGCCGGTAGAGCGCCATCCGAAAATCTTCGGCATGTTGAACGCGCTTGCCGAGGGTGGCGCCTTCATCATCGTCAACGACCACGATCCGCGTCCGCTGCACTACCAGCTGGAAACCCGCTATCCGGGCGAATTCACCTGGGAATACCTTGAGCAGGGGCCCGAGGTCTGGCGAGTCGAGATCGGTCGGCAACAGTCCTCCGGCTGTGACTGCTGCTGCGGCGGGCACTGAGCGCCTGGTGTCCTTCAAGAGCGGGGTGAGAAAAAGCGTGCGTCATTTTCCGCTCTCATCCCGCTCTCACTTGAAAGATTCGATCACGCTTGTTCGGCTCGACCAGAGCCATCGTGATCCAAGGGTTGAACCACCATGTTCGCAGCCACGCTATCCCGCTGGACCATGTCCTACTTCGCGGCCGCGCTGATTTTCCTTGTCCTTGGCGAGACCATGATGGTTCTCGGCTTTGGTTATCCGGTCTTAGCCCTTGAGGCGCCTGAAACGCTGGCGCTCGTCCATGTCGTCGTTCTGGGTTGGCTAAGCCTGCTGATGACCGGCGCGTTGCTGCAATTCGTGCCTGTTCTCGTCGGCCAGCCGCTGTCCTTGCCGAGCGTCGCCCTGCCGGCGCTCCTGTTTCTTATTGGCGGCATCGCCACGCTGACCCTCGGCTTCGTCGGTCTTTCCGGTGCGATCGATCTTCCCGTGACGCTGCTTCCTCTTGGAGCCGCTTTCTCGATTGTTGGCTTTTCGGTGCTGGGCTTTTCCTTCTCGGTCACGCTTTGGCATGCACGCCCCCTGCCACTACCGGCCCGCTTCGTCGCGGTCGGCCTTGCCACTCTCTTCGGCACGATGCTGCTCGGCGGCGTCTATGCTGGCGTGCTCTCGGGCCTGATCGAGGCGGCGGGCGCGATCGACCTCACCGTCGATGGTCTCTCGCTTCATGCCTCCCTCGGCCTCTGCGGCTGGTTGAGCTTCACCACCATGGGCGTCAGCTATCGACTTTTGACCATGTTCATGCTGTCGCCAGACAAGGAGCGGACAAGCAGCCGCCTGGTCTTCGTGCTCGGCGTCCTTTGCCTCGGCTTACTCGCGGCCGCAGTGCCCGTCATTCTCGTGGGCACCGTTGGTCGCTCGCCGCTTTTCCTCCTTGCCGTCGGTTCCGGCGCGGCCGTGGTCGCGATCTATGTCGGCGATATCCTGCGTATCTATCGGGAGCGCCGGCGCAAGGCGATCGAACTCAACAGCCGCGCCAGCATCGGCGCCTTCGTGTCACTGGTCGCCGCGGCTATGCTCTTCGTCGCGCTGCTCTCGGCCGGCCGGCTTGATGAGGCTATCGGCGCCGTTATTTATCTCGCCACCTTTGGCTGGCTGACGGGCATGGGGCTCGCCCAGCTCTACAAGATCGTGCCGTTCATGACCTGGCTCGAATGTTACGGGCCGGCGCTTGGGCGCATGCCGACCCCGAGGGTCCAGGACCTCGTCAGCGAAACGTCCGCCCTTCGCTGGTTCCGGCTCTTTTATCTGACGGTCGCGGTCGGCACGCTGGCCCTGCTGATCGGCAGCGCGCTTCTTTTTCGTTTTGCCAGTCTCGGCCAGTTGATTGCCGTCAATGCGCTCATCCTGGAGTTCGTGCGAACACGGCGACTGATCAACGTTCCGGCCGAACTTCGATTGCCTGACGGACTTGTTCGACCAGGCCTGTTTCTGCCATCCATTCCTCACGGAGGTTCCCATGAGCCAAGATCCCTATGAACTCGATGTCCGGCCGCACTTGCGCGGCGGCAGCGATCCGTTCCAGGCCATCATGAATGCGGTCGACAGCCTGGCGCCGGGTCAGGCGCTGAAGCTGATTGCCACCTTCAGGCCCGTTCCGCTCTTCAGCGTCATGGCCGGGCGCGGTTTCACCCATCAGGATCGCCCGCTCGACAATGGCGACTGGGAGGTTCTGTTTTCGCCCGAAGGCGAGGTCGAGGAGATCAGGCTCTCGGCCGGCGAAACGGATCTCGACACCTGGCCCGATCCCAGCCGTCAGCTCGATCTGACCGAACTCGATCCGCCCGAACCGATGGTGCGCATTCTGGCAACGGCCGAGAAAATGGCGGAGGGCGAGGTGCTGTTTGCCTTGCTCGCACGCGAGCCGCTGTTCCTCTATCCGGAACTTGCCAAGCGCGGCCACAAATGGGCCGGCAATTTCGATACGGCCGGCGAGACCTACCGGATCCTCATTCGTATCGGCGGGAGGCGTTCCCATGTCGGCGCCTGAGACCCTGGATCTCGAAGCGAGGATCCGCGATGCCTTGCGCATCATCATCGATCCCGAAATGGGCAAGAACGTCGTCGATCTCGGCCTGATCTACGACATCGACGTTCAGGAGGGCGGCATTGCCCGCGTCACCATGACGACGACGATCAAGGGTTGCCCGGCGACCGCCTTCCTCAAGGAAGCGGTGCAGAATTGCGTCTGGTATGTGCCGGGTGTCGAATATGCCGAGGTGCGCCTGACCTACGAACCGCCGTGGACGCCTGACATGATGGCCGACGGCGCGATGGAATTTGCCCACGGCAGCATCTTCTGAGCCTGGTCCTGTTAGAAAAAGTGAAGGCGCCGCATCCGCGGCGCCTTTTGCGTTGGGTTTCGACGTGCGGTCAGGATGAGGCGCGCGGCGAGCGGCGCTCGCGCACCAGCATCGGTCCGTATTCGAACGTGAACAGCGCAAACGCTGCGATCCACAACACACCCGAAAGCGCGATCAGGTGATGATAATGCGCCGGCAGCACCTCGGCCAGCGGCCGGATCAGCGCGGCGCCCGCGATCGCGACATAGGAGGCGCTGGTGAGTGCCGATCCCACCAGCGGCCGCCCGGTATGGCCGCGAGTGGCGCGCGTCATCACGGCGAGCATCATGAAGGCGATCACGCCGACGGTCAGCACATGCATGACCGGGTAGTCGCTGAGAAGCTCGATCGCGCCGGCCGATATCGCCAGGAAGCCGAGCGGCACGAAGGCGTAAGCCGCGTGCAGAACGAAGAGCAGCTTCTCCGGCCAGGTCGGTGATCCGTGCCAGCGCAGCAACCGTACCGTATGAAAGGCGCACGCGATCACCGCAATCGCTGCGGTGACGATGTGAACGGGCGCGAACGTCCAGGCGGCGAGCGCTGCAACGCCGATCAGGATCGCCGCGGTGTCGAACCTGTTGTAGGGCACGGGGAAATCGGTGCGGCCAACCTTGTTCAGCCAGTTGCGGGTGAAGCTCGGCACGATGCGTCCGCCGACAATCATGATCAGCATGGTGTAGGCCCCGATCGCCAGCCGCGCTGCGGCGTCGACATCGAGATTGCCGAGGACCGAGAGGTGGAACCAGATATTGGCGGCGGACAAAATTATGAGCCCGCCGATCACCTTGAGGTCCTTCCACTTGCGACCGACGATCACCTCGCGCGCGCAGATCAGCAACAGCACCGGCAGAAACAGCGCCTCGACAGCGGCTGCGACGGGTAGGCCGATGATGCCGCTCGACAGGAGAGCAACCCGACCAATGACCCAGAGCCCGAAGAGGGCAGCGAGCGGCCGGCCGGAAACCGGCAGCCTTCCCGTCCAGTTCGGGATCGCCGTCAACAGAAAGCCGCCGAGAACGGCGGAGGAAAAGCCAAACAGCATCTCATGCGCGTGCCAATGGGCGGCACCGTAGTCGCCGGCTAGGTCTAGTCCGAGAACAAGGGCCGCGATCCACAGCGCCATGGCGCCGATCGCCCAGAGGGCGGCTGCGAGGAAGAACGGCCGAAAGCCATAGGAGAAGAGCACCGGGCCGGTGGTCGAGAGTCCGCGCGGAATGCCGCCGCTCGGTTTCGGTCTTATCAATCTGTCCAACATGGTCGTGGTCCTCGTCGTGCGTCCTTGCGGACTTGCGGATGAGGCTTGATCTATCAATGGGTTCGAAGGCCCTCTTTGCGAAAACGCAAGTATCGCTGCCCGGTCGGACCGCCGACGTCGCAAGGCGTAAAGAAAAGCGATCTCCTCGCAACGATTTGTTCCAAGACAAAGACGAGATTCGTCTGTGGTTCTACTTCTTGTGTGACTGCTGGGGACCGGTGGTCGAGACCGGAGGTGAGGCCGCCCAAGTCGGCGCCGTCCACCCTAACTCGTTGAATACAGGCGCGTTTCGCAGAAGGCCAATCCCGGCCGCTGGAACGCGCCGAAGGAGAGCAAGATGACTGAACAACTTCAGATGACCCGCCGGACGATGCTTGCCGGCGCTGCCCTGGCGGGCGCGGTTGCGCCGCTTCTCCACACCGCTCAGGCGCATGCCGCTGGCGCTGCCGCGGCAGCCGGTGCTGCCCCCGTCGATATCTCGACCCTGCCTCGCGTGAAGGTCGACCTCGTCAAGCCGCCTTTCGTGCACGCCCATGACCAGGTCGCCAAGACCGGACCGCGCGTTGTCGAGTTCACCATGACGATCGAGGAAAAGAAGCTGGTGATCGACCGCGAGGGCACCGAGATCCACGCGATGACCTTCAACGGTTCGGTACCTGGTCCGCTGATGGTGGTGCATGAGAACGACTATGTCGAACTGCGGCTGATCAACCCTGACACCAACACTTTGCTGCACAACATCGACTTCCACGCCGCAACCGGTGCGCTCGGCGGCGGGGCGCTGACCCAGGTCAACCCGGGCGAGGAAACCACGCTTCGTTTCAAGGCGACCAAGCCCGGCGTCTTCGTCTACCATTGCGCGCCGGAGGGCATGGTGCCCTGGCACGTCACCTCGGGCATGAACGGCGCCATCATGGTGCTGCCGCGCGACGGCCTGAAGGACGAGAAGGGCCAGCCGCTGACGTACGACAAGATCTACTATGTCGGCGAGCAGGACTTCTACGTGCCGAAGGACGAGGCCGGGAACTACAAGAAGTACGAAACCCCCGGCGAAGCCTATGAAGATGCTGTCAAGGCGATGCGCACGCTCACCCCGACCCACATCGTCTTCAACGGTGCGGTCGGCGCGCTGACCGGCGACCATGCTTTGACTGCGGCCGTGGGCGAGCGTGTGCTCGTCGTCCATTCGCAGGCCAACCGCGATACGCGGCCGCACCTGATCGGCGGGCATGGTGACTATGTCTGGGCGACCGGCAAGTTCCGCAACCCGCCGGACCTCGACCAGGAAACCTGGCTCATTCCGGGCGGAACCGCGGGCGCTGCCTTCTACACCTTCCGCCAGCCGGGTGTGTACGCCTATGTCAACCACAACCTGATCGAGGCGTTCGAGCTGGGTGCCGCCGGCCACTTCAAGGTCACCGGCGAATGGAACGACGACCTGATGACGTCGGTCGTCAAGCCGGCGTCGATGTAGCCGGGTGACAGCGGATGATCGTGGGGCCGCGCTCACAGCGACCCCGCGCACGAACAAAGGCACGCGCTTGCCGGCGCGTGCCACTTCCCCCGGAGACCTCCCATGCCCACCACCAAGAAAACTGCGGTTTCGCTCCTCTCGCTAGCAGCACCGGTCGTCCTTTTGGCGGCAATCGGCGGCGTACTTTCGGCGAAGGTGGGGCTGTTCGACGATCTCAAGGGCGGCATCGATCCGTCGATCAGGCCGCCGGTGACCGTGACGATCGCGCCGCGACAGATGAGCTATCGGGCCGAGGGACACTTCCTGAAGAACGGTTTTGCCGTCGACGCGCCGATCGTGGTGGCGGCCCTCAAGCAGCCGCTCGAGATCATGAAGTATCAGGTGACGCGCGACGACTACGAGCGCTGCGTCGCCGATGGCGGCTGCCAGCAGCCGGAGGGCGGCCATGGCGCCGGCCTGTCGGGTGTGCCGATGACCGGGGTCAACTACACGGACGCGACCGACTATGCGGCGTGGCTGACGAAGAAGACCGGCGAAGTCTGGCGGCTTCCGACCGACCAGCAATGGGCCTTCGCCGCCGGGTCCAAATTCCCCGACGATGCGCTGGGGATCGACGGCACCAAGGACAATCCGGCGCTGCGCTGGCTTGCCGACTACGAGCGCGAATCCAGCCGGCAAAGGGCGAAGAACCCGATGCCGCTGCCCTCGGGTGCCTTCGGCGAGAACGAGTACGGGGTTGCCGATCTCGACGGCAATGTCTGGGAATGGACCGAGACCTGCCACCGCCGCGTCACCATCGACGACGACGGCGAGGTGCTGAAGGAGTCTCCCGCCTGCGGCATTTTCGTCGTCAACGGCAAGCACCGGGCATCGATGAGCTTCTTCATCCGGGATCCGAAGAGCGGCGGCTGCGCCGTCGGCGTGCCGCCCGACAATCTCGGTTTCCGGCTTGTGCGCGACGGCCGCTGGTATTCGGGCTACCTCTATGCCTTCCAGCGCCGGCTTCAGGGTGCGGGCTGAAATGAGACCGCTGATGAAATTGTCGGGAAAACCGTCTCAACGGCACGAAGACCGGGTCCTTTTGCAGGACCCGGCGCTATGCTAGAGCAAAGGCAATTTCAATTCGGCAGGATATAGGGCCAACGTGGCTGCACTCGATCGCACACTCGTCAAATCGCTCCCTCTGTTTCAGAAGATGAGCGACCCGGAACTGGACGCGCTGCTGACGCGCGCCACGGTCAGGCGCGTGCCGCAGAACGAAGCCGTGTTCGAACAGGGGGCGACGGCCGATTTCTTCTTCCTGCTGCTGAATGGCCGGCTGAAGGTGACGCAGGTCACCAAGGACGGGCAGCAGATCATCGTCCGGGTCGTCAATCCCGGCGATCTCTTCGGTTTCGCCCGCGCGCTGCAGCGCAGCGACTATCCGGGCACGGCGACGGCTGCAACCGAAAGCCTGGTCCTCGCCTGGCCGACGGAACTCTGGAACATCTTCGTCGAGAAGAATCCTCACCTTGCGGTCAATGCCCTCCATACGATCGGCCAGCGGCTTGATGAGGCGCATACCCGGATCCGCGAAATGTCGACCGAAGAGGTCGAGCGCCGGGTCGCGCACACCGTGCTCAGGCTCGCCGAGCAGGCGGGCAAGCCGGAAAGCGGCGGCATCCGCATCGATTTCCCGATCTCGCGTCAGGATATCGCCGAGATGACCGGAACGACGCTGCACACGGTTTCGCGCATCCTCAGCGCCTGGGAAGGGCAGGGGCTTGTCGTCGGCGGACGGCAGAAGCTGACGCTAAAGGACATTCCCGGCCTGCGGCGCCTGGCGGAACGCGCCGGCGGCTGATCCTGCCCAGCGACGGACTGATCGCGAGCCTTCGCCACGCGCTGACGAACCGCAATGTCGTCAGTCGCTTCTGACGGGCGACCACAAGGTCGGCCGCTGCGAAAAACTCACCAGAGGATCGACGGCACGTCCATCAGTAATCCATCAAGTGCGCCGGCAAGGATGCCTGCTACGGCCGTCATTTCGGCATGCGCGGCAAGAATGAGCAGTCCCAGCATCGAGATGGCCGATCCGATCCGAATCGCGGGAATGGGCTCGCTTTCAACAGACAGGGGAATGACCGGTGGCGCGAACGACATCGGCCGTGGCGCACCCCGCAGGTTCTGGTTTGCCGCACGCAGAAGGCGCGGTGGCGGCGGATATTTCAGGCGGCTTTTCTCGCATATTCCGGGATAGGTTTCGCAAACTGAGCCTGGCATCTGACATGTCCCTGACCAACTGGATTTGACGCCATCTTAAGCGCTCCGTCCGCATTGGCCGTTCCCGGGGGAACTCTCTTGTCCGGGCTCTCGCGCTTGCCAAACATCCGTGCCGTCTCTTCCGTCAGACGCCTGCGGCCGGTCCCTTGCCTTCGAG
Source organism: Ensifer adhaerens (assembly GCF_002007205.1). GTDB lineage: Bacteria > Pseudomonadota > Alphaproteobacteria > Rhizobiales > Rhizobiaceae > Ensifer > Ensifer adhaerens_D. The sequence goes on along the minus strand of NZ_LAZS01000011.1, from coordinate 57,290 downwards.
GAGCGGACGATGCTTCGCCAGCGCCTGTCCGGCAAATTCGGTGAAGGCGCCGACGCGGGCTGTGCGGCGCAGATCCTCGTGGGTGAGAAGCCAAAGCTCCCGCGTCATGTCCGCGACCGGCGAGCCGATGCGCACCAGGCCCGGCGTCGTATCTCCGAGATAGCAGGGCAGGGCCGCAAGGCCGATGCCGGCCGTTGCCGCCTCGCGCGCCGCTACCAATGAGTCGCAGCGCAAAACGGCGGGAGCCGCCAGTGTCGCCCGCATCCACCGCGCGACACTCGTGGAAGCAAGCCCATCGCCTAGCCCGATCCAATCTTCCCGCGTGATATCGAGTGCGTCGCCGGCTATCAGGTCGCGTTCCTGAAGGTAAGACGGCGCCGCATAGACGGCGAAAGCGACCTTGGCGATGCGGCGGCCGACCAGGGCATCTGGCGAATCGACCGCGGGGCGTATGGCCACGTCCGCGTCGCGATGGGAGAGGTTTGCGAGTGCATTGGAGGTGCTGACCTCGAGCAGGACGCCCGGATGATGTTGGCGGAAAGAAGCCAGTATCGCCGGCAGAATGGAAGCCATGAGCGTGTCGGTGGTGGTGATCCGCAGGCTGCCTTCCAGCCGCAGATCCTGCCCCGTCAAGCGGCGCTCGAGCTCGGTGACCGTTTCCGCCATCTGCCGGGCCACCACCAGCAGTTCCTCGCCGCCCGCGGTGAGCGTGTAGCCGGATGGGAGGCGATCAAACAGCCGCACCCCCAGTTTTTGCTCGAACGAGCCGACCCGCCTGAGCACGGTGGTGTGGTTGACGCCAAGCGTCCGGGCGGCAGCGGCAAGGGAGTTCGCTTCGGCGACCGCCAGGACGAAACGGAGGTCTTCCCAGTCGATACGGTGATGGCTGTGCATGGTTGCGCAATCCAAGACAGAATTGTTCATCGGCTTAGTGAAGTTGCACCGCTATCCCCCGACATTGTCAATCGTGTCGCGATCGCGGTTCCTGCATTACCTGTGCAAATATGCAGATAGAACGGGCAAAACGACAGATCGCACTGCAACGGAGCACCGGCTAGTGTCGTAACCACGATCGGATGGACCGGTCGGTGGAGCGACGCACGATGACCCCATTCTCCCATTTCTTCGAGAAGACGCCGAACGTTCCCAAGACCTGGCTGATGCCGGAGGAAGCCGGGGTGGCCCGCGATGCTTGCACGGCAGTCGCGCGGATAGACCGATCCATACCGGTCAGGCGCTGATGCGCGAGAGCGTGCGCGCCTGATCCTTCCTTCACCATTTTCAACATCATTCTCATCAAGGAGGTCCCGTCATGGAGGCCCTGTTCGTCCCCCTCGCTTTGCTTGCGGGCAGCCTGCTCGCCGTTCAGGCCGGCGCCAACGCGCAACTGTCCAAAGCGGTCGGATCGCCCTTCGCGGCGACCACGCTCCAGCTCGCGATCGGCACTGGCCTGCTGCTTCTCGTCGCCCTATTGACCGGGACGATTGCCGCCCTTGGCGCCATTCCCGAGGTCAGATGGTGGCATCTTGTCGGAGGCACCGCTTCGGCGGTCTACGTCGTCTCGACCATCGTTCTGTTCCCTCGCCTTGGCGCCGTCGTTTCGGTCGGGCTGTTCATCGCCGGGCAGATGCTCGCCTCCCTCGCGCTCGATAGCTTCGGCCTGCTGGGTGTGCCGCAGACGGGGCTGCGCGTCGGAGCGGCGGTTGGCACGCTCGTCGTGCTCCTCGGTGTCGCAATGGTTGTGTTTGGCCAAGGCGGAAAGGGCAATCTCAAGGCCGACAGGCTTGGCTGGATCGCCCTTGCGCTCATGGCCGGCGCCGTACTCCCGGTTCAGGGCGCCGTCAATGCCCTGCTGCGCCAAGATCTCGGCGGCGCGCCGTTTGCGGTGGGTGCGATTTCGTTTCTCGTCGCGACGCTCGCCATGGCCGCGGTGATGCTCCTGGTGCTCGCCGGGCAGAAGACATCCCGTCCCAACATCGCCGGCGTGCAGGCGATGCCCTGGTGGGGTTGGCTCGGTGGTCTCGCCGGAGCGACCTATGTCACCACGGTCTTTACTGCGATCCCTGCAATTGGTGCGGCCGCGGCGGTCGGTCTCACCGTCGCCGGCCAGCAGGTCGCAAGCGTCTTCGTCGATCGCTACGGCTGGTTCCGCCTGCCGCAGAGATCCGTGTCGGGGTTGCGCCTCGGCGGGGTGGTGCTGCTGCTGGCCGGCGTCGCCGTCATCAAACTCGTCTGAACCCGTCAGTGGTCGGGATCTGCCGAATGCCGGAGAATTGCCATGTCACCCACATCACTTGCCTGGATCTACCTCGTTCTATCCGGTGTTGCCGACGTCGCCTGGGCTGTCAGCACCAAGTTTTCGAACGGCTACACCCGCCTGTCCTGGACGCTCGCCTCCATCGTTGCCCTGGTAGCCTTTCTTTCCCTGCTCACCCAGGCCCTCAAGACCTTGCCGCTCGGAACGGCTTACGCCGTCTGGACCGGGATCGGCGCCCTCGGGTCCGTTGCTTGCGGTGTGTTGCTGTTCGGCGAGGCGATCACTGTCGCGCGCGCAGTTGCAATGCTGGTGATCGCTGGCGGTGTCATAGCGCTCAAGATCGTGCCGGCCTGAATTCCTTGGGCATCAGACCGATGATCGAACTCAAATCATCGCGTCTGCAAGCATCTTGGCGCCGAGGGCGAGCAGGCAGATCAGGAACCAGCGCCGGAATGCGGACGGGCTGACGCGGCTGCGGATGATTTGCCCGACCCACATGCCAGCGAGCGCCGGCGCGATCGCCAGGACCGAAGCGAAGAGATGGTCGACCTCAAAAACGCCTTGCCAGATCAACCCGGCCGTGAGCGCGACGGTTGAGACGGTGAAGGAGAGGCCGAGCGCCTGCACGAGTTCGTCCCGCTCAAGACCGAGCGCCTGCAGATAGGGCACGGCCGGCATGACGAACACGCCGGTTGCGCCCGTCACGATCCCCGTTGCCGTGCCGACGGCCGGAGACAGCCATGGCTCCCGGTTTGTCGGCACGCGAAGCTGCCGCGCAAAGAGCGTGAAGGCGGCGTAGAGGATGAGCGCCGCGCCAAGTGCGCCTGTTGTCAGCATGGCGCCGCCACCGGCAAGAACCGATGAACCGCCGACCGTTCCGACAGCGATCGCCAGCATCATTGGCCAAAGCCTCAACGCGAGCGCGCCGAAGCTCGGGCCTGCAAGTAGCTGCCAGATGTTCGTCACGAATGACGGCACTATCAACAGGCTGGCGGCGGCGAGCGGAGAGATGAGCACGCCGAGCACGCCCATCGCCAAGGTCGGCAAGCCCATGCCGGTGATGCCCTTGACGACACCGGCGGCAAAGAAGGTCGCGGCTACCGCGATGACGAGCGAAGAGGAAAAGTCGAGCATGGCATCGAATTAAAGCATCGGCGTGTCGGCACAATGCGGATGATCCGCAGGCAGACTTCGGCTGGTCCGAAGGCTGTTTTTCCGCTAGCCTCTTTTCCATGCGCTTCGATCTCACCGACCTTCGTCTGTTTCTCGCCGTGGTGGACGCCGGCAGCATCACCCACGGCGCTGCGGACGTCGGGCTTTCGTTGCCGGCCGCAAGCGAGCGCCTGCGCGACATGGAGGCCATCGGCAAGGTCAGGCTGCTCGAACGTGGCCGCCGCGGGGTGCGGCCGACGCCGGCGGGAGAAGCACTGGCGCATCACGCCCGCCTGATCCTGCGCCAGATGTCCCATATGCGTGGCGAGCTTAGTGAGCACGCCAGTGGCCTTCGCGCCACCGTCCGGCTTGCGGCGAACACGGCCGCTCTCACCGAGTTCCTGCCTCAGCGGCTCGGCACCTGGATGGCAACGCATCCACGGATCAACGTCGAGTTGAAGGAACGGCAAAGCATAGAAGTCGCGAGAGCCCTCGCTGCCGATCTGGTGGAGATCGGCATTCTTTCGGACGCAGTCAACACCGGCGGCCTTTATCTTCGTCCCTTCGCCATCGATAGGCTCGTCGTCGTCATCCCGCGCGATCATGCATTGGCGGCAAGCAAGCGCCTCGCCTTTGCCGACATCCTCGACCAGGATTTCGTTGGCCTGGCGGATGGCGCCTTGCAGGGCCATATCGACGCGCAAGCCGCGCGATTGGGACTGAGGCTGAAGATGCGGTCGCGCATGCGCACCTTCGAAGGTATCTGTCACATGGTTTCGGCGGGTGTCGGCCTTGGCATCATGCCCGAAACCGCAGCACGCCGCTGCGGCAGATCTGCCAAGACCGCGTTCATCCGCCTTGCCGACGATTGGGCAACGCGGCGACTGTCGGTCTGTGTCCGCACGGAAAGAGCGCTGACGCCGCCAGCGCTCGCACTGTACGAACACTTGTCCAGCCCGCAGGCCTCGCCGATTGACCTGTGATCGCTTGGTGTCTAGGGCAGAGGCAGTCTTTTATCCGAAAAAGCTGATCTCCTCTGGAACTCTTTGCGCATTCGGTGGTTGAGCCACCAGAGGGATGCGTATCGAGTGAGAGGGAATATGATTGTCTTCCGCAAAGGACAGGACGCGCATCGCGACCCTGTCTTCTACCAGGTGCGCAGTTCGAGATCATGCTCGGCGGCGCGAGCGCATCGAAGATCATTCCAGTCGTACTCCGCAGATAGCGGGGCATCATCATGACCGAAGGATCAATGCCGACCTACGTGGTCGATCTCGCTTTCATCGAACGCATCCTGGAGATGGCGAAGCGGCGTTTCGCCGAGCCCGCATTGAGCGAAGCTCTCTGCCGCGAGATTGCCGACGAGATCGAGAGGGCCGGAGGAGATCCGAGGATGGCGCGCATCCTGCTCGTTACCTTTACGAGTTCGTACGCCGCGCACTTCACAAGCGGCGATCGCCTGCGAAGACTGAGGATTGAAGCTGAGTGGGGTTCCTTCTTGCGCCGAAGGTGGCTTTGAGCGCGATGACCCGCGCGCTTCTGCGATGGCGCTCCGCGGCGCCGGGAGCCTAGCAGAGCAGCAAGAACACGGGCAGCAGAGCGGCAAGATAGGCGAGACCGTCGGCGGCCAGCCGATCGCGAAGGTTATGCGCGGCGAAAGAGTTGCCCATTTGGCGTCCACTATTGTTCATTTCGGTCTTCCTGGATCGTTGTTGTTGGAGCTTGCCTGGCGGATAGACCAGGCCTTGCGGCATATGGGAGACAGGCCGATCGGGATCAACGAAGGGGAAGTAGGCAAAGCTGCCCCGGCACGAGGCATTCCGACGTCGACCGGTCGCTGATTTTCCGACGCGGTGCTTGAGAAACCGCGTGTTAGCAGGGTTCGCATCCGATGCAATCCGTTGCCGGTCACGTCCTTGCACGTTTGCGTGACCTCTGCGGCTTGCGCCCGGTAACTCCTCACGAATGGCTGCACAGCTCGGCGCAGATCGGCATTTGATGTCCTTGATAGGCAGTGCAACAGTGGGCGCGTTCATCGATACGGAGCCTCTTATGGATCGCCTGGAACCTCGCCTGCGGCGTGCGACCGCAGCAGATGTTGAGGAACTTGGCTATGTAGGCCCAGCCGCCTATGCGGCAGAATATGCGTACTTTTGGGACGACAGCGTTGCCTTGGCGCGCCACCTGGCGACTTTCAGTTCGGACGCGTTCTCGCGGCTGATCGAGCGTCCGCAGGTGAGCGTTTGGGTCGCTGAGATCGATGAGACGATTGTCGGCTTCCTTACCATGATTGTTGGATCAGCCGATCCAATACAGTCGCGCGCCGGTGGCGCAGAGATTCCACGAATTTACCTCCTGCCTGGCGTCAAGGGGCACGGTATTGGCTATAAACTCCTAGAATGCGCCATCGCCCATGCGCGGAAGGACGACATTCGCTATGTCTGGCTGGACGTGATGGCATCAGCAAGACAGGCACGAAGCGCTTACATCAGATGGGGTTTTGTAGAACTGGGCCCCACGCGCTTTTCCAAGCCAGTGAAAGCGGAGCTTGCAGACATGATTGTCCTGGCCAAGCAGCTCGACTGAACGTCGTCCGTGGTCCGGCACATCCGAAAATCTCATCCCGTAGCAATACTGCCGAGACCGTCATAGGGCAGCACTATCAGCGCCCAAACTCTCCCAATGAATGTGTTCGTCCACCGGCATGCCGATCGCTCGGCAACGGATTTGCTTCCTGACGGGGCCATCGCATGCGGCCAGCTGGCGTTTCAACCTGACCGGCATGCGATGGCTGTGTTTTACTTAGGCTCGCTGTTCCAGCGACGCCCCCTCAGAGCTTCGGCCAATTTCTCGCCGGATCGCCCACTTTCGCACCAGGACATAGAACACCGGTGTCAGCACCAGACCAAACAGCGTGACGCCGAGCATGCCGGCAAAGACGGCGATGCCCATGACATGCCGCATTTCGGCGCCGGCACCCGTTGCGATCACCAGCGGCACGACCCCGGCGATGAAGGCGAGGGAGGTCATCAGGATCGGTCTGAGGCGAAGCCTGGCCGCCTCAAGCACCGCGGACAGGGGGGCGACGCCCTCGTCTTCCTTCGCTCGCGCGAACTCGACGATCAGGATCGCATTCTTGGCCGCAAGTCCCACGAGAACGACAAACCCGATCTGCGTGAAGATGTTGTTGTCGCCTCCCGTAAACCAGACGCCGGCGATTGCGGAAAGCAGCGCCATCGGGGCGATCAGCAGCACGGCGAACGGCAAGGACCAGCTGTTGTACTGGGCAGCGAGAATGAGAAACGCCAGCAGAACGGACAGCGGGAAGATGTACATCGCCGTGTTCCCGGCTTGCTTCTCCTGATAGGCGAGCTCCGTCCATTCGAAAGTCATGCCGGGTGGCAACGTTTCCGATGCGATCCGCTCTATGGCAGCGGTCGCTTGCCCGAACGAATAGCCAGGCGCCGGGCCGCCGCTGATATCGGCCGACGGGAAGCTGTTGTAATGCATGACGCGATCCGGCCCCGAACTGTGCTTGACCGTCAACAGCGCGGACAACGGGATCATCGCGCCCGCCTCGTTGCGTACCTTCAGTCGGCCGATGTCCTCCGGCTGCATGCGGAACGGCGCGTCCGCCTGGACCACCACGCGATAGGTCCGGCCAAAGCGGTTGAAGTCGTTTGCGTAGAGAGAACCAAGGTTGACCTGCAACGTTTCGAAGATGGTGTTGAGCGGCACGCCTTGAGACTTGGCTTTCACCCGGTCGATATCCACCTGCACCTGCGGCGCGTTCACCTGAAAGCTTGCGAGCATGCCGGCAAGCTCCGGTGCCTGCATCGCCTTGCCCATGATTGCGCCTTGCGCTTCGGCAAGCGCCGCAAAGCCGAGCCCGGCTCTGTCCTCGACCTGAATCTTGAAGCCACCAGTCGTGCCGAGGCCCGGAACGGGTGGCGGCGGGAAGATGCCGGCGAACCCATCGGGTATCTGGCTGAACTTGCCCATAAGCCGACCAGCGATCGCGAATGCGGACAAGGAAGGATCGTTGCGCTCGTCGAAGGGCTTCAGCATCGTGAACATGACGGCGGCATTGGGAATATTGACCATGCCGTTGACGGAAAGCCCCGGGAAAGCGACGACGCTTTCGACGCCCGGTTCGGCAAGCGCGATCTCCGACATTTTCTTGACGACCGCCTCGGTCCGGTCGAGCGAGGCCCCGGTTGGCAATTGCGCGATCCCGACCAGGTAGTATTTGTCCTGCGCCGGGACAAATCCGGCCGGCACGGTCTGGAAGCCCAGCCATGTCATGGCGACCAGACCGGCGTAGACGAGAAGGACGAGCGCGCTGAGCCTTACGGCGCGGCGCACCGACCAGACATAGGCATTCGATGCGCGGTCAAAGAACCGGTTGAAGAGCCGAAAGAACCAGCCGAACAGGCCGTCGATCACCCGGGTCAGCAGGTCGCGCTTCACGTCGCCATGGTGCGGCCTCAAAAGCACGCCCGCAAGTGCTGTGGAAAGGGTGAGGGAGTTGACCGCCGACAGGATGGTCGAGATTGCGATCGTGAGGGCGAACTGGCGATAGAACTCGCCTTGAAGGCCGGACAGGAAGGCTGACGGAATGAACACGGCCGACAGCACGGAGGTAATGGCAATGATCGGGCCGGTCACTTCGTCCATGGCCTTGCGGGCTGCTTCCTTCGGCGTTTCGCCAAGCGCAATGTGACGCTCGACGTTTTCGACGACGACGATGGCATCGTCGACCACGATCCCGATCGAGAGCACCAGGCCGAACAGCGACAGCGTGTTTAGCGAGAAGCCGAACATGTACATCAGCGCGAATGTGCCGACCAAGGAAATCGGCACGGCAACCAGAGGAATGATCGACGCGCGCCAAGTCTGAAGGAAGAGCACGACCACGATGACCACGAGAACGATCGCTTCAAGCAGCGTCATCACCACGGCCTCCAGCGAGGCTTTCACGAAGACGGTGGGATCGTAGGCGATTCGATACTCTATGCCCTCCGGAAAGCCTTTCTGCAGGTCTTCCATCGTGGCGCGAATAGAGCTTGCCACGTCGAGCGCGTTGGCGCCTGGGCTTTGGATGATCTGCAGCGCCAGCGCCGGCTTGCCGTCCAGAAGACTGCGCAGGGCGTAGGAATCTGCGCCCAGTTCGATGCGGGCAATGTCGCGCAGCCGGGTCACCTGGCCATCGGCGCCGGTCTTGACGACGATCGCGCCGAACTGCTCCTCGTTGGATAGCCGGCCGAGCGTGTTGACGGTGACCTGCAACGCTGCCGAGGCATCCGGTTGCTGGCCGACCGAGCCGGCGGCAACCTGAGCGTTCTGCTCCTGGATTGCGGCGACCACATCGGAGGCGGTCAATCCGCGCGCCGCCACCTTGGCCGGGTCGAGCCAGACCCGCATGGAGTATTCGCCGGCTCCCCAGACGAGCACGTCACCCACACCGGACAGGCGCGCGAGCTGGTCGCGGACCTGCAGCGTCGCGAAGTTCGACAGGTAGAGCGGATCGTAGCGGTCGTCAGGCGAGGCGAGGTGCACGACCATCAGGATGTCGGGCGAGGTTTTCTGCGTCACGACACCGATGCGCTGAACTTCCTGCGGCAGCCGTGGAAGCGCGCGCGAGACGCGGTTCTGAACCTGGATCTGCGCCATGTCGGGATCGGTGCCTTGCTGAAAGGTCACCGTCAGCGTCATGCGTCCGTCGGTCGCGGCTTGCGAGCTCATGTAGAGCATGTTCTCGACGCCGTTGATCACCTGTTCCAGCGGAGCGGCAACCGTTTCGGCGATCACCTCCGGGCTCGCCCCCGGGTAGCTTGCGGTGACCTGCACCGTCGGCGGGGTCACCTGGGGATATTCGCTGAGCGGCAGTTTCAGGAGCGTTAGGCCACCGCCGATCAGCATCAATACCGAGAGGACGACCGCAAAGATGGGGCGGTCCACGAAAAAGCGTGGGATGTTCATCGACGCGCCTCCTGCGAAGCCGTCGCCGCCAAATCGCTTCCTGCGGCTTGGCCAGGCGCCATCGAGACCGTCTGCGGGTCCACTTCCATGCCGGGGCGAACGAGCCCCTTGATGATGATCTTCTCACCCGGCTTGAGACCGGTTGCGACCACGCGCAGGCCGTCGATCATCGGTCCGAGCTCAACCGGCCGGTACTCGGCCTTGTTCTCCGAGCCCAGCGCCAGCACATAGCGGCGCCCCTGGTCGGTACCGATCGCCTGATCGTCGACCAGCACGGTGCAGGCCGGTTCGGCCGTCACGAGGTTCACCCGTGCAAACAGACCGGGAGCGAGCAGACCATCCGGGTTCTGGACGATCGCCCGCGCCCGGATCGTGCCGGTGCTGCGTTCGACCCGATTGCTGATGAAATCGAGAACGCCGGCATGGGGGAAGCCGGCATCCGTCATCAGCCCGACCTGGACAGGCAGGTTCGCAGTCGCGCCGTCACCTTTGCCGGGCCGTGCACGCGACACGAAATCCAGAAACGTGGCCTCATCGATGTCGAAATAGACGTAGAGCGGGGCGGTCGAGACGATGGTGGTAAGCAACGTGGCGGCGCCCGCGTTGCCGCCGGTAACCAGGTTTCCCTCGTTCACGCGCACACGATCGACCCGCCCGCCGATCGGGGCCGCGACGCGGGTGAAAGAGAGGTCGAGTTCGGCGGCGGCCACCGTTGCCTTTGCAATTTCGACCTCGGCCTGCCGCTGGCGACGCACGGCCTCCGCGTCGTCATAGGTCTTGCGCGATACGGTTCCGTTCGGAGCCAGGGATTTGGCGCGCTGGAACGCGATGTCGGCATGATCGAGCAGAACGATCGCCTGTTTCAATTGAGCCTTGGCTGCATCCAGGGCAACCTGGAACGGTCGGGGATCGATCTGGAACAGCACCTGTCCCGGCTGCACGAGACCGCCTTCGGAAACGCTCACGACGTCGATGGCACCGCCAACCCGCGGACGCAATTCAACGGATTTTGCCGCCTCGAAGTGGCCCGTGAACTCCACCGCAGGCGCAACCTCGCGGGTGATGACCTCGGCGACCGGAACCTTGGGAATGGGCGCTCCCTCGGCCCCGGTCGCCGCGACTGCCTCTGACGCACTGGACGAGGAGGCAAGCTCGAGAAGGCGATTGGTGAAGGCTCCCGTTCCCTCGCCGCTTAAAAGGGCGAGCCCTCCAACGGTGGCGACACCGGCTAAGAACAGGACAGCGACCTTTTTACTCATTCTCGTTCACCTTCATTTATTCACGCTTGCGGCCGGAGCGGCCACGACAGCGATCAGTTCTTCGCGAAGGTGCCGTTTCCAACGATGGAAAGGTCAAGGCCTCCAGAAATTTCTTTCGCTCCCCCTGATGCAAACGGTCAGGCTCTGCCGGGAAGAGATTGGAAAATCTGGATTTTCGTCTTGTGTGTTCCCCGCGGTTGGCACTCCGGCGGGGGGGAGCCGCCGACCACGACTGAGCTGTGCCCTTTGCTGGGGCACCACGCCACCGTCATTCGTGTGGTCGCGCCGAGAGGCCCACTAGGCGATCGGTCCAGGTTCGCCGTCGCATTCCAATTTCCGAAACTGAGAACGTCGGCGCGGATCCGATACCCCTTGACCTTACCAGCGCTGGAAGCCGCAGCCTGAGGGCATTTTCGCTTGTCGCCGTCAGGAACCGGCCCGCGAGAGAATTCGAACTCTGTGAGGAAACATTTGATATGACCGTCAAACGCATAGACATACGATCGGCACGAACAAACCTCGAAGTGCACGCCGACCAGACCATTCTCGACGCTGCGCTCGCCGCCAAGCTTCCTTACCCCCATGGCTGCAGATCCGGGCGGTGCGGCGCTTGCAAGTCTCGGCTGATCGAAGGCGAGGTGGAGCTTCTCCAGCATTCGCCCTTCGCCCTCACCGATGAGGAGAAAGCCGGCGGTCTCATCCTTGCCTGCCGGGCGCTTCCGGTAACGGACACCGCCGTGGCATGGCTTGGAGGCGGCGAAGAAGATGCCTTCCAAACGCCCCAACGGCTAAGCGGCATCGTTACGCATCTGGAGGACCTCACGCACGACATCAAGCTGGTGCGCATCGATGCGGAAGATGGGGGCAGCTCTCGTTTCGTCGCTGGACAATATGCGCAGGTGAGTTTCGGCGGGGTCCCCGCCCGCAGCTATTCCATGGCCAACCGGCATGGCGACGGCGGCGTGGAGTTCCACATTCGCCACGTCGTCGGTGGAGCGACCTCGCAATATGTGCACGGCGCGTTGAAGGCCGGCGACAAGGTAACGCTCGAATACCCTCGGGGGTCTTCCTACCTGCGGGAGCACCACTCCGGCCCGATCCTGTGCATCGCTGGCGGCTCCGGTCTCGCACCGATCAAATCGATCGTCGAAACCGCCCTTGCCCACGGCATGAAGCAGCCGATCCATCTCTACTTCGGCGCACGCAGCGAGCGTGATCTCTACCTCGTCGATCATTTTCGCGCGCTCGCCGAGTGGCACGCCAATTTTTTCTTCCAGGTCGTCCTGTCGGAGGCGGATTCGGCACGATACCGACGCGGATTTGTGACGCAGGCTGTGGCCGAGGACCTGCCTGACCTCGATGGATGGAAAGCGTATGTCGCCGGCCCGCCGCCGATGGTCGATGCGGCCATGGAGGTTGCCTTTGCGCGCGGCCTGAACCGCTCAGACATGCATGCCGACGTGTTTTTCACGCCCGAGCCGGCGGAGTAGACGTTCTCGGGCAAAAATCGGGCTGCGCGCCGAACGCCGGCGCGACGCCTATTTCCGTGGCCAGCCGAATGCCGGCGGGCAACAGACGGACGCGGCTCAAGCAAGCATCCGGGCCGAAGTTCAACGAAGCTGGGCGACCTTCGTGTCTTCCGACTGTTGCCTTCGAATCCTGACCTTGTCGATGTTGCGGCCGTCCAATGCGACGACCTCGTAGGTCAGGCCACCGAAGCTTACGCTTTCGCCCTGGTTCGGCAGATGTCCAAGACGCCAGAGAACGAGGCCCGCCAGCGTGGAGTAGCGGTCGGCCTCATCCACGAGATCGACCTCCAGCAGCTTGGAGACATGGCGGATATCGATCCACCCATCGACGAGCAGGGCGCCGTCTTCTTCGTGCTCGACCGTCAATTGGTCCTCATCGTCGTCGGCAAAGTCACCGGCAATCGCCTCGAGCAGGTCGGTTGGCGTAACCAGGCCTTCCATCGAACCATATTCGTCGAGCACGATTGCCACCTGAAGAGGAGACTGGCGCAACTGTTCGAGCAGACGCAGCGCACTGACGGTTTCATGCACGACCAGCGGCTGGCGCAGGGATCGGCTGAAGTCGATCTTGCCTGTTTCGAGCAGGTCTCTCAAAAGGTCTTTTGCCAGCGCCACGCCAAGGAATTCATCGAGATTGCCGCGGCCGATCGGGAAGCGCGAATGCCCCGTCTCGATGATCTTGCGACGCAGCTCGTCGTCGCTCTCCTCGATATCCAGCCACTCGACATCGAGCCTCGGAGTCATGACCGATTTCGCGGGCCGGTCTGCAAGTGTCAGCACCCCCTCGATCATCTCGTGCTCGGCCGGCGTAAACAGCTCGTCTTCCGTCGCCCGCTCCGCGATGACATCGGCCGTTTCGCCGAGCGACGTCTCGCTCTTGCGCCGGCCGAGGAGAGAGAGAGAACGGCGTTCGCGGTGCACTCGCGCAAGTCACCGGTCGTCATGAACCGCTCGCGATTGCGGCGGCCGATCTGGTTGAAGGCCTCGATCAGCACCGAGAAGCCGATCGCCGCATAGAGATAACCCTTGGGGATATGGAAACCGAAACCTTCGACGATCAGCGAGAAGCCGATCATCATCAGGAAGCCGAGGCAGAGGATGACGACGGTCGGGTGTTTCGAGACGAAGGCCATCAGCGGCTTCGAGGCGAGCAGCATCACGCCGACGGCGACGATAACCGCAATCATCATGATGGAGAGATGCTGAACCATGCCGACAGCGGTGATGACGCTGTCGAGAGAGAAAACGGCATCAAGCACGACGATCTGCACGAGGACCTGCCAGAAGACGGCGTGCTCGACCTTGCCCTCCTTGTGGCCAGCATGACCTTCAAGGCGCTCGTGAAGCTCCATCGTTCCCTTGAACAGAAGGAACAGACCGCCGAACAGCAGGATCAGATCCCGGCCGGAAATCTCCGCGCCGAGCACCGTGAACAGGGGAGCGGTCAGCGTCACGATCCAGGCGATCGACGCCAGCAGGACGAGGCGCATGCCAAGCGCCAGACCGAGGCCGATCAGGCGGGCCTTTTCCCGTTGATGCTCCGGAAGTTTGTCCGCGAGGATGGCGATGAAGACGAGGTTGTCGATACCGAGCACGATCTCGAGAACGATGAGGGTGGCGAGACCCGCCCAAGCGGCCGGATCAGACATCCATTCGAACATCATTGGGTTTAAAGGCCAGCCGTCAGGGCAAGGCCAATCCTTCTATTGTTAAGGGGAAAAGAAAAGCTCCGCCAGGCCTTCTGATAGACGGCTGCGGGCAGACGATAGGGGGCCGTAAAACCGTCTAGCGGCGCGGCGGGTGTACGACCGGGCGAACGTTGGTCAGGTTCGGCATCGTCAGGCATGCCGCATGATCCGTCTCATCGGAAAGGCCGGGGAAGGTGCGGCAAGCAGCAAGCCGAAATCGGCCCACCCGGCGCCACTGGCAAGGTGGCGGGTCATCGTGACCGGATAGGGGGCAGGCCGTGGGCTTGGCGCCGGTGGGGTCATGAGAGAAGGCTGTCTCTGAGGGAGGCTGGCTTCCGGGGCAAGGGGATCGATCCCCCCGAAAGCCACAAGCGGCATCAAAATTCTTCGCCGCCGAAATCCATGTCGTCGGCAGGCGCTTCCGGCTCCGCAGTTGGGGCGGCCGGTTGAGCCGCTTGTGCCTCGTCGCCACCGAACATGCCTGCGATCGCGTTGCCGAGCAGGACGCCACCGGCGACACCCATCGCGGTCTGGGCAGCGCCGGCGAGGAAGCCGCCGCCGGTGCTCTGTTGCATCGGCTGGCCGTAAGCCTGGTTCTGGTTGCCCCATGGCGTGCTCGGCGCGGCACGGCCATACCCGGCCTGCTGCGGCGCCGGGCGCTGAGGGGCAGCGTTGCTGCCGAACATCGAGGCGAAGAAGCCACCACGCTGCTGGTTTTGTGTGGTGTGCGCTTCCAGCTCTTCGATACGGCGTTGAGCCGCTTCGAGTGCCTGTTCCTGTACGACGATCGTCTGCGCCATGTAATAGGGCGCGCCCGGCTGCTGACCGATCCGCTCCTGAATGAAGCGGTCTGCTTGGGCGTCGCGCGGAGCGGATTGGCGCTCCGCCTGGGCGAGTTTGGAGAACAGGCCGTCTATGGCCTGCTGATCATTGCGATCCATAAGATATGTCCTTGATATCGGCGACTGTTACTCTTCGCGCTGGCCGGTGAAATTCAGCAACAGCTGGAAGATGTTGACGAAGTTCAGATAGAGCGAGAGGGCGCCGAAGACCGCGAGCTTCTGCTGGGATTCCTGGTCGAAATTGTCGGCATACTGTTCCTTGATGTTCTGCGTGTCCCAGGCAGTCAGGCCGACAAAAACGACGATACCGATCACCGAGACGGCAAACTGAAGGGCGCTGGAGCCGAGGAAGATATTGACGATCGAGGCGATCATCACTCCGATCAGGCCCATGATCATGAACGAACCGAATTTCGCGAGGTCGCGTTTCGTCACATAACCGTAGAGGCTCGTCGCGCCGAACATGGTGGCAGCGATGAAGAAGGTGCGGGCGATGCTGGCGCCGGTGAAGACCAGGAAGACGGAGGCGAGCGACAGGCCCATGACGGCACAGAAGGCCCAGAAGGTCATCTGCGCTGCGGATGCCGACATCGAATGCATCTTGAAGGAAAAGAAGAAGACGAAGGCGAGCGGCGCCAGCATCACCACCCACTTCAGCGGCGTGGAGAAGATCGGCACGTAGAGCGCCGGGGTGGTGCCGACGACAAAGGCCACGAGACCCGTCACGACAAGGCCGAGGCCCATATAGTTGTAGACGCGCAGCATATGCTGGCGAAGGCCCTCGTCGAGGGCCGCGGCCGAAGCCTGGCTCATGCCGCCAAAGCGGTTCTGGTTCTGATACATGGACGTTTCCTCAGTAGAGTGAATTTTTGAGAAGCTCGGCCTCATCGCTGAGGCCGATGCCCGGCGTGCTTGAGACGACGGCATAGGCAACCTCGCCGACCTGCCACCAGGCAGCCTCGGCATTGGAAAGGTTGAGGTCCTTCACGGGCTCTACCGCGAAGCGACCTGGCCTGCCGGCGAAGAGGGATATGACTGTACCTGCATCGGTCTTGACGCTCGCCTCGACGCTGGGCCCGAACTCCGAGGGAAATACCTGGACGTCGACGACGTTCCAGCCCTTCGGAAGCTCCGGCATGACGATGGCGGTTGCGGCGCGAATATCGTCCCGATCATAGGTCTGCACCTCCGGCTGTGACGGCATTCCAGCCCTTACGAGCGAAGTCTGGTGGGCACGGATGGCATGCTCCACAAAAGCGGGCGGGTGGGCCGAGGCATTGACTTCGCTCGGGCCGACGGACGAATGGGCAATCCACCCGACCGACACCATCAGGCCGACCGCCGCCACTTTTTGCAGGACGTTCCACACGCGCGCATTCGCCAGTCCCGACGACAGGCGCCGGGCCGCCTCGCGCGTCTCCGGACGACCGGCTACGACATCCGACGTCATTGCCAGCTTGAGCGTGGTCCGCATGCCGAGGTCGGCCATGACACGCGCCGCCGCATCCGGGTTCCTGGCAAGCCACGTCTCGACCCGGAGCCGACCGGCACCATCGAGTTGATTGTCGACGTAGGCGTTAAGATCGCTATCGGTCATCGTATCGACGTCAATCATTCTCGCCTCCGACAAGCCTTAGATGGGTGGGCTTCATCCCGTCGCTCTCGAAGTCTCTCAGGGTCGCTCTTGCGCGGGCGACACGCGACATCAAAGTCCCGACGGGAATGTCGAGTATGTCGGCAGCCTCCTGGTAGGAAAGATCTTCGACGGCAACGAGATGAAGAGCTTCGCGTTGCTCCTGCGGAAGCAGCATGAAGGCTTCGCGAACCTGAGCCAGCCGGACGCTGTGCTCCTGGTGTGCCGGGTAGGACAAGACGGCTTCCTGTGCCGTCTGATTGTCACGCTGGCCGCGCGACAACGCCGACCGCACGCGATCGATATGCGCATTGCGAACGATGGCGAAGAGCCAGTTTCGGAGGTTCGCTCCAGATCGGAAGGTCGAGCGCCGCTCGTAGGCTCTTACCAAGGCATCATGAACGAGATCTTCGGCGTCCGGCGCATTGCGCGCAAGCGAGCGCGCATACCGCCGCAGCGCCGCGAGCTGCCCAATAACGTCAAAAGCGCCTTTCTTCGAATCCATACCCGCATATACGGAGCCGATGCGATTTCTCATCCATCGTCGGCGAAAAAATTTTATTCATCCGAACGCGGCCGCTTGGGATTTCGTCATCGGAACCGACGCATGGCGGAAACACGAAGCCCTCACGGGCTGGATCTGACGGCTACCGGCGGGCTGTCGGGTCTTCAGCGAATGCGCGTCTGGACGCGCACGATGTTCATCTGAAGCTCGTGGCGCGTCGCGTACCTGCCGAGCACCTTGATCAGGCGCTGCTCTTCGGTCTTGTGAATACCGGTCCGTCGGCAATAGTCCGCGACGTCCCAGATATGCCTGACCTGGGAGTTGTCGACCGTTCGAACATCCGTGTGTTTCATTCTTCACCTCCCTCTTGCACGCGCGAAACGCCTGGAGGCTGGTTTGGTTCCGCCTGGGCGAGCCCTGGCGGTTCTGACTGCGTACCGATCGTAGCATGAGCACAGACGCCGACTACAACGTGCAAAGCGACCGCGATGTCGGGGTGAGGCGCGAGACCTCGATTCTTCGCCAGCACTGGCTGTCCATGTGCGGAAAGACCTCACTGGTCCATCTCACGTCCTTGCGCAATCGCTCCTGATGCCGTGAAAAGCCGTCCTCGTCCTCATGCAGTTCGAACCAGACAAACACCGTCTCGCCCTCGCGGACGGGAAGTCTCGGAAAGCCGTTCACGCTGCGTTCGGTGGTGAAGAGGGCATCGACGCGAGCGCCGGCCCCTTCCAGAATCGGCAGCGCTTCGGCGATGAAGAATGCGGCGAACTTGTCCTCTGTGCCGAGAGCCAGCGAGCAGATGTTGACGGTAACGAGGCCCTTGGTCGGCATTGCCTCCTGTCGCCTTGAGCGGTTACGTGAAAACGGGCGCGTGCCGGCAACAGGCTTCAGCAGCAACACGTTGTCCGCGTTGAGCATCGTCTCGTTGGCGCATGGCCCATGCTCCTTCCAGACCGGGCTCGAATAGAAAGCAGCGAGCGCGTCCGTGCGTGTCCCCATGTCCGAGAAGGACCGCACCCAGACGAAGGCGTCGGGATCGCCGCAGTCGCGGAATTCCCCTTCAACGCGCATGCCGAGCGCTCCCTGCGGTTCGACGAATTCGCGGTCGAAAAGGCCGATCAGGCGCTCCCTTCCGCCGGGATGAAGTCGGTAACGGCGGAGTTCGAAAACACTGTGCAATTCCATGGGATCTCCAAAACAGGTCGATTGTCCTGTTTTGTCAAGGCACTATGTTGATCGCGTTTTCAGGGACGATCATGATCGAACACAAAAGAACCAACGATCCTCAAGCGGTACGGCGCAGGATCGTGGATGCGGCCTACCAGGCCTTTGTCACGCAAGGGTATCTCGCGACGGGAATGTCGGAATTGCGGGCGAGGGCTTCCGTATCCGGGGGCGCGATGGCGCACCATTTTCCAGCGAAACGCGAGCTCGGATTGGCAGTCATCCACGATCGCGTCGCCGAAGCGGTGCGGCACACGTGGATCGAACCGCTGCGTGCCTGCAGCGACGCGCCGACGGCAATCGATCGGATCTTCACCGACATCATCGCCGAACTCTCACGCAACGGTTCCGTCTCCGGCTGCCCGCTCAACAATATGGCAATGGAAGTCTCCAGGCACGATGAAGAGATGCAGGAGGCGCTAGGTGCGATTTTTGACGCCTGGGAGAAAGCGCTGTCTGCGCGGTTCCAGGAGGACATCCGCCTGAAGCGTGTCGACGGCATCCAGCCCGACAGCCTCGCTACCCTGATAATCGCCGCCTATTCGGGGTCCATGGCAATGGCGAAAGCAAATCAGGACACACGTCCGCTCGTGAACTGCCAGGCGGAACTCGCAGCCCTTCTCGCGGCGAAATACGCTTAAGCCGGTCGGGATTTTTCACAAAAGTTGGGGGTGTGGGCGAAAGCTTGAGATGCTACAGGTGCTCATCGGGAAGGGGCAAGCTCTTAAGCAGGAGACTTCTCGATGAGCAGAACTGCCATGAATGCCCTCGGACAACCGGTTCATTACAGCGGAACTTCGACGGCCTGGTTTTCCGCAACCGCATCCGGGCCCACGCTTTATGGCACGCCCGGCAATGATTCGATCTGGGGCGACGGCTCCGTCGACGTGACCATGATCGGCGGCACGGGCGACGACATCTACTACCTCTATTCATCGACCAACCGGGCCGAGGAGGCACCGGATGAGGGTGTAGACACGATCAACACCTGGATGAGCTACACTTTGCCGGAGAACTTCGAGAACCTGACCGTCACCGGCAACGGCCGACATGCCTTCGGCAACAGCGGCGACAACATCATCACCGGTGGAGCGGGCAGCCAGACCATCGACGGGCGCGCGGGCAATGACGTGCTCATCGGCTCCGGCGGGGCCGACACCTTCGTGTTCGAGCACGGCAATGGAAGCGACCTCATCGTCGATTTCAGCTCCAACGATACAGTCCGCCTCGACGGTTATGGGCTCACCTCGTTCGAGGACGTCCTGGCCAACTCCGCCCAGGAAGGGGACGATCTCCGCCTCCATTTCACCGATGGCGAGAGCCTGGTCCTGGCCGATACGACCGCCGACCAACTGCAGGAGAGCCAGTTCAAGCTGAGCTTGGACCGGTCCGCCCTGACGCAGACTTTCTCGGACGATTTCGACACGCTTCAGCTCACCGACGGCTCGAGCGGTGTCTGGGATGCGAAATACTGGTGGGCGCCCGAAAAGGGGGCGACGCTGACCGAAAACGGCGAGCTGCAATGGTACGTCAATCCGGACTACGGGCCGACCGCCTCCGCCAACCCATTTTCGGTCGAGGACGGTGTACTGACGATCACCGCAGAGCGCGCCTCTGAGGCAATCCAGTCCGAGATCGGTGGCTATGACTACACGTCCGGGATGTTGACGACCTATTCGTCCTTCGCCCAGACCTACGGTTACTTCGAGATGCGGGCCGACATGCCGGACGATCAGGGCGCCTGGCCCGCCTTCTGGCTGCTGCCCGCCGACGGATCCTGGCCGCCGGAACTCGACGTCGTCGAAATGCGCGGGCAGGACAAAAACACCGTCATCACCACCGCCCATTCCAACGAAGGCGGCGAGCACACGATCAGCCGAGACGGCGCGCAGGTCGCCGATACCGACGGTTTCCACGACTACGGCGTGCTTTGGACGGAGGACGAGATCGTCTGGTATTTCGACGACACGGAGATCGCGCGCGCCGACACGCCTGCGGACATGCACGAACCGATGTACATGCTCGTCAATCTCGCCGTCGGAGGTATGGCTGGCACACCCGATGACAGCTTTGACGATGGGGCGGAGATGAAGATCGACTCCATCGAGGCCTACGCGCTGGACGCCGATTGGCTGATCTAGAGCGCCGTGCGTTCATACGAACGCACCAAGGACGCTCTAGCACTTTGATTCTAGAGCATCTCTCCGCCCGCAAGTGATTCCACTTGCAGGCAGGATGCTCTAGACGGACGAACGCAAAGGGAATGGCAGCCGGCCGACAAAGGGCCGGCCTGCCGTCCGCTCCTGGGCAAGCCTGCCTTTGTGTTACGGTCGCGTCGGAGCGCTCCCGACGCTATTTACGCGTAGCGGGCGATCGCGAGATCGGTGGCGTCGATCTCCGGCTTGCGGCCGCTGACGAGATCGGCGATCACGCGTGCCGAACCGGAGCTCATCGTCCAGCCGAGCGTGCCGTGACCGGTGTTGAGATAGAGGCCCGCGACCTTCGTCGGGCCGATGACCGGCGTGCCATCCGGCGTCATGGGGCGAAGGCCCGACCAGAAGCTCGCCTTCGACACGTCGCCGCCCGGGAAGAGATCGGTTACGGAGTGCTGGAGTGTCAGGCGGCGGGGCTCGCCAAGATCGTTGGTGTAGCCGGAGATTTCCGCCATGCCGCCGACGCGGATCCGGTCGCCGAGTCTCGTGATGGCGATCTTGAAGGTCTCGTCCATCACCGTCGATTCCGGGGCGCGCGAGGCGTCGGTGATCGGGATGGTCAAGGAATAGCCCTTGACCGGATAGACCGGCAGGCGGATGCCATGTGGCCTGACGAGGAGCGGCGAAAAGCTGCCGAGCGCCACGACGACGGCGTCCGCCTGCAGCGTGCCGTGCGCGGTGACGACTCCCTTGACCCGGCCGCCTTCCACGTCGAGGCCGCGGATGATGCTGCCATAGTTGAAGCGCACGCCGAGCTCTTCCGCCTTCTTCGCAAGGCCGTTGGTGAACTTGAAGCAGTCGCCGGTCTCGTCCTTCGGCGTCAGCAGGCCGCCGACGATCTTTTCGCGCACATGTTTCAGCGCCGGTTCGACACGAATGCAGCCGTCGCGGTCCAGAACCTCGTAGGGAATGCCGTCGGCGGCAAGCGCCTTGACGTCCTTGCCCGAAGCATCGAGTTGGGCCTGCGTGCGGAAGAGCTGCAGCGTTCCCTGCATGCGCTCGTCATAGGCGATGCCGGTTTCGGCCCGCAGAGCGGCGAGCGAGGTACGGCTGTAGTCGGCAAGCCGCAGCATGCGGCTCTTGTTGATCGCATAGCGCCCGGACGTGCAGTTCGAGAGCATCTTGATCATCCAGGAGATCATCGCGGCATCGACCTTCGGTCGAAGGATGAGCGGCGCGTGCTCCATGAACAGCCATTTCATCGCCTTCATGGGGATGCCGGGTGCCGCCCAGGGCGAGCAGTAGCCGAAGGAAACCTCGCCGGCATTGGCAAAACTCGTCTCCAGCGCCGGCCCAGGCTGGCGATCGATGACGGTGACCTCATGGCCGCTCTTGGCAAGCTGGTAGGCCGAGGAGACGCCGACGATGCCGGCGCCGAGAACGATGACTTTCATGGTGTCCTCAAAGGGAAAAGGAAGCTTAGCGATACTGCCGTTCGTAGCGATGGCCGAGACCGGTCAGGATTTCGTAGGAGATGGTGCCGGCATCGCGCGCAATGTCTTCCAGTGTCTGGCTGGATCCGAGAACCTCCACCAGGCCGCCAAGGTGCAGACGCCCCTCCGGCAGGGAGGAGATGTCGACCGTGATGCTGTCCATGGAGACGCGGCCGACGATCGGCAGGCGAATGCCATCGCAATAGACGGCACCCCGATCGCTCAGGCTGCGCGGCAAACCGTCGGCGTAGCCGGCAGCGATGGTGGCAAGCCGGGTTTCGGCGACGACGATATGGGCGCCACCGTAGCCAACAAGCGCGCCCGCCGGCACGGTCCGTGTCTGCACCACGGCCACATCGAGTTTGACGACCGGCTCCATCGGGTTCGGCCGGCCGTCCGTCGGAGCGCCGCCGTAAAGTGCGATCCCGGGCCGGGCGAGCACGCCGTGATAGGCTTCGCCGAGGAAAATGCCGCCCGAATTGGCAAAGCAGACCTCGAATTCCGGAAACTCCGCCGCGATGCGCCGCAGTTCAGCAAGCTGGCTGCCGTTCTGCTCGCTCAAGGTTTCGTCGGCCGAGGCCAGGTGGCTCATGACGAACTGGATGTCGACCATGCCGCAGGTCCGCAGCATCGCGGCGACCGCAGACCTTTCCTGTGGCGGGACGCCGAGCCGCGACATGCCCGTGTCGAACTGCAGGACGGCCGGAAGCCGGCGATTGAGGTTGACCGCCGCCCCGGCCCATTGCTGCAACTGTTCCAGTGAATTGATGACTGGGACGATGCCCTCGTCGGCGCAGGCAAGCTCGTTGCCGGGCTGCAAGCCATTCAGAACGAAGATCGTTGCATCGCGGGTTAGCTGCGGACGCAGGCTGAGCGCCTCTGCGAACTGGGCGACGAAGAAATGCCGGCAGCCATGCGCGTAAAGACGCGCCGCCACCCGGTTCGCGCCCAGCCCATAGGCATCCGCCTTGACGACGGCTGCGACCCGCGCCGGCGCGGTTTCGGCGGCCAGCCGGTCGTAGTTGCGCACCAGCGCCGTAAGATCGATCGTCAAGTAACCCGACGCGCCGCCCTTTTTCACTCTTTGATGCGTATTTTCCCTTACTGCGCCATCCATGGCCGAGCCTCCCGACTTGACCGGAGGGTAGTGAAACGATCGCAGAATTGTCGAGGAATTGTCGATTGATCGTTGCATCAAATCATGATCTTTGATCGAAACCACGATGAATTGGAATAATCTGCGATGACTGCGCTCGACTCCATAGACCGCAATATTCTTCGGCTGCTGCGCCTGGACGCCCGTCGAAGCAATGCCAGCCTTGCGAGCGAGGTCGGGCTCTCGCCATCGGCCTGCCTCAGGCGGATAAAGCTGATGGAGCAGTCCGGTGTCATCCGCGGCTATACCGCCCTGGTGGACACTTCGAATGTCGAGGCGAGCATCACCGTCATCATCAACATCACGCTCGATCGCCAGACGGAGGACTACCTCGACCGGTTTGAGGCGGCAGTACGAAGACATCCCGAGTTGCGGGAGTGTTTTCTGATGACCGGCGGGTCGGATTATCTTCTGCGCGTCGATGTCGCCAATGCGGGCGAATTCGAGCGCATTCACAAGGAGATCCTGTCGGCTCTGCCGGGGGTCTCCAGGATCCATTCAAGCTTTGCAATCCGCAACGTCTTGGCGACACGTCCGAAGACGCGCCGATAGTTCCGCCCGAGCGGCGACCGCAGCCGCCGACTGACGATTTGGAAGACGTCTCTGGCTCATAGCGTCGCGGGTCCGTCGCGCTTCTGCGAGCTCTCGGGCGAAAATTTAGAGGTATCCCGCGTGTAACCTGGAGGTGAAGGGGTCATGCATAGAGACGGCTGCATGGCCGGCTCTCCGTCACCGGTGCTTCCCGACGAAGCGCCTGCATTTTCCAGTGAAAACTGCGACGTTGCGCCGCAATCAAGAATTGTATGGTCGCGTTCACATGCCTCCCAGCTTCCGGTAATGCGCGGGGTCCGCGCACAAGAACCTGCGCGCAAGAGGAGAACTATCTTGAATGTCGATGAGAAGCTGGAACCAATTCTGACGGAAGTGCTGAGGCGCAACGCCGGCGAGCTGGAGTTTCACCAGGCCGTACGCGAAGTGCTTGAAAGTCTGGGACGTGTCATTGCCAAGCATCCGCGATATGCGGAACATGCCCTCATAGAAAGGATCTGCGAGCCTGAACGGCAGATCATCTTCAGGGTACCTTGGGTAGATGACGCCGGACAGGTACAGATCAATCGCGGCTTCCGGGTGCAATTCAATTCCGCGCTTGGGCCCTACAAGGGCGGTATTCGTTTCCATCCTTCCGTCAACGTTGGGATCATCAAGTTCCTCGGCTTTGAACAGACATTCAAGAACGCTCTGACAGGCATGCCGATCGGCGGCGGGAAGGGCGGTTCCTGCTTCAACCCGAGAGGGCGGACGGATGGGGAAATCATGCGATTCTGCCAATCGTTCATGACCGAGCTCCAAAGACATCTGGGCGAATACACAGACGTTCCCGCCGGCGATATCGGCGTCGGAGGCCGGGAGATCGGCTACATGTTCGGCCAGTACAAGCGCCTCACCAACCGGTACGAAGCCGGCGTGCTGACGGGCAAGGCGTTGATCTACGGCGGCTCGCGGGCACGCAAGGAGGCAACGGGCTTTGGCGCGACCTACTTCGTCCAGCGCATGCTGAGCACCAAGGGCCTCGATTTCGAAGGCAAACGCGTGACGGTATCGGGATCTGGCAACGTGGCCATCTATACCATGGAAAAAGTCGCAGAGTTTGGCGGCAAGATCGTCGCATGCTCCGACTCCAATGGTTACGTCGTCGATGAGGACGGGATCGATCTCGAACTGGTCAAGCAGATCAAGGAAGTTCGCCGCGAGCGGATATCCGAATACGCCAGACTGAAAGGCTCCAGGGCACATTATGTAGAGGGAGGCTCCATCTGGGATGTTCCCTGCGACGTCGCGATGCCCTCTGCGACCCAGAACGAGCTCACGGGGAAGGATGCGCGCACGCTGGTGAAGAATAGCGTCATCGCGGTGGGAGAGGGGGCAAACATGCCGTCGACCCCGGAAGCGGTTCGCATCTTCCAGGAGGCAGGGGTCATGTTTGCACCCGGCAAGGCGGCCAATGCCGGCGGGGTGGCGACGTCGGCGCTGGAGATGCAGCAGAACGCCTCCCGCGACAGTTGGACGTTCGAGCAAACCGAAGCGCGGCTCGCCTTCATCATGCAGTCGATCCACGACCGTTGCGCCGAAACCGCCGAGGAATATGGCAACCCCGGTGACTATGTGCTTGGAGCCAACATTGCCGGCTTCGTACGGGTCGCCGAGGCCATGGACGCGCTCGGGGTGATTTGATCGCCCGCGGAGGAAAGCCGGCTTCGGCCGGCTTTCCTTCAGCAACTGCCCGATGGCGGCCGGGTTGTCGCCGTCGCCTCTTCTTTCCCCGTCCATGATCGTCAACCTTCGGTTCGGCGACCGTTACCCAGCCTTGACCGGCGCTCCCGCATGGATAGTCTTTACCCGGGCGTCCCGAGGGTCGCTGGAGACAGTGGGGCCCTGTTCAAGAAAATTCACGGTGCATGGCGCGCGATCTCACGTATCAGTCAGCATCCGGCGCCTGTGGAGGGTGCAGAATATTGTCTCATACGCCTGGCGATCATTGGTTGAAGGTCCAGTACCAGACACTGTTTCGGTTGCGTCCTGACGGGCGGATAGAGCGCGAGAACGACCCAGACTACTCGCCGGGGCCGCGTTTCTGGTTGGCGGGCTGTTCAGAGCGCACCCTGTTCGGGCTGCGCGACGACTTGCCGGATGACCTGGTGGCGGAGATCGAGGGTCTCGCCGCTAGCGAACCGCCGCTCACGCACACAGCACCACCAAAGTACCTTGCGCGCTACCTGTCGTTGCTGGGCAAGGACGGTCCGGCGGCACACAATCTCGGCCTGACCTACGAACTGCCGAACGCACACCCGTACCCGTGCCCGAGCAATGCCCGGCTCATCAACAGCGACTCCCAGGAAGGCCGGGATCTCGTGCATTCCTGGGCGTCGGCAGGCGTCCCCGAAAACCTGGTCGAGCTTGGTTTCCATCAGGCGACCGATTTCTGGACACCCTGGTGCGGTGTCATTGTCGATGATGAGGTCGCCTCGCTCGCCTTTGCGGCGCGGCTTGCCGATACCGGCGCGGAACTCGGGCTGGTAACAGGCAAGGCCTTCAGAGGGCAGGGCTTTGCCGCCACGGCAACGGCCGGCTTGTCACAGCTTCCCTCCCTTCGTTCGCGTATGCTTTTTTACAGCACGGACCAGGGCAACATCTCATCGCAACGCGTCGCCGAACGCCTCGGTCTTCGCCTTCGTGGCGCCAGCTTGCGGATCGCCTAGTCCCCGACAAGAGACCGGTCATCACTGTCACGCTTCAGCATGACCATCGGGGACGAGACTGGATCTGCGAACATCGTCGTCTGGCCGAGCCTGTTCGAGAAACGGCGGCGGGTTGTGCTGGGATCGTCAACGATGGCGATCAACGGCAGGATCCAGCGGGAAGGCGATGTCGTCCATCTCGTCGTCCGCAGGTCTTCGACCTGCCCGGCGATCTCTCTGGACTGGTCGCCCGCGACATCGACTTCAAGCTGCCGACGGGCAGGGGTGACGAGTTCGCGCATGGGGCGCCGGGAAGCCCGGAT
Organism: Ensifer adhaerens; assembly: GCF_002007205.1. Taxonomy (GTDB): domain Bacteria; phylum Pseudomonadota; class Alphaproteobacteria; order Rhizobiales; family Rhizobiaceae; genus Ensifer; species Ensifer adhaerens_D. Next base: position 30,855 of record NZ_LAZS01000011.1, on the reverse strand, counting down.
TCTCGGGATCGGCCGAAGCCCGCCCCGGAGCCGAGGGACATATTTGTCAGAGATCTACACATCGACACCCTGAAGGTGAACGCGAGGAATTTCCACTGAGATGACAGCTAGATGTGCTTATAGGTACTCAGAACCGGGCACATCGCGATTACACGGGGCTGACTTGTCAGTTCACGCGAGTAGTAAGTGCCGCTCTCGTATGAGAGATCATCGCCCATGCACTCTTCTCTGCGAAAGAGATCGTCCTAAGCTCCCTCCCGAGCTTTATCCCCGGCTGCAATCCAGAACGCAAAATGCTCTCGACATCTTCCGCAGCCGTTGCGTGAAAGAAGACGAGTTCATCGCTCTCCAAGTCTGGGGGAAACACATTGTAATCGTTCTCTTCGAGAACCTGCCGCGCGGGAAACACGACGTGACATACAATGTAGTCGGGCATCACTCAACTCTTAACTCTCTGGCTTGGGTGCCCAATCATGATGGTATCCGGTGCCATCGGTTTTCCATTGCGGCACGTACGTGGGCTTGGCGGCGACCCGGGGTGAACGCGCTTTCCTCTGACGCGGTGCACTCACCATCGCCGATCAGATGGGACTGAACTCCACGAACTCGCACTGCAGATGGTCAGATCTCGTCTTCTTCCAGTCGTAGACGTATTCGGCCTGATCGACTGCCGAGCAACTCAGTCCCGGCAACACTGTGCCCGACGGATTGGTGGCGGCCTTCCGGGCAATGTACCGCCAGAAGAGGCCGGACGTGTCGGATTGATCCTTCTCAAAGCGAGAAAGCTGGACTACGCCACATGGACCTTCGGGCTGCGATGACACCACCCACGCACCGCCATTGCCGAAGTCGGAGACCCAGACGAATTCCTGCGCGAACGGATTCGAACTGACCTGGCAAGTTCGAAGATTCTTGTCGTGGTCGGCCTTTGTGATCTTCAGGAAATTCTCCTCAGTCGGATGATCGCACATGCCTGCGAGAGCGCGGAAGGTGTCGAGCACGCTGGGGTTCGCCTTGGCGTCCTCTTGCAGGCGGATCATGCCTTCCTTGAACTTCGCAGCATCTGTGGCGATTCCAGGATTGCGGGCGAGGGCGGCATCAATGGAAATCTGACCGGTGGCCATGCCGAGCCACGCGCCCACCATGTTGCATTCCTTGAGGTCGGAGAATTCCTTCACTGCACCCGGATAGTTCTTGCGGGCTTCATCGAGCTTCTTTTCCAGGTCGGCTGGCTTCGCTTTCTTGCGGACGGCTGTCTGAATGAATTCGCACCGGAGCCGCTGCTGGCCCTGCTGGAGTGTGCAGGTGTAGGTCAGCGAGGAGTCTTCCTGCTGGTTATAGAGCATACCAGTGGTGGGATAGTCGGCGGCGGCGTCGAACGCCACCATTCCGACTGCAAGCACTATCAGCGATCTCATCGATTTCCCTCCGCCCAGGGGCATCTTTGCAGCGAAGAGGAATGCGATTCAATAGGATTGAGAACGGCGGCTCTTGCTTATTGAGCCATCTGTTTCGCGGCCTGCAGCTCGAAGGGCGGGCGGTGAGCGCCTTGGTGGTTCCAGATTGAATGCAACGATCGCGTAACATACATTATGGAACTATCGCAATCATCTCCGAGCGAATACATCCGCTAACCGCCTTGCCGTTGGCGACGCTATAGATTTCAATGCCTTGGTACGATCTTTCTCCTGGCCGCCGAATCCCCCGTTTCGTCGGAACGGGTGTTGAGACGCGGAATGCTTAGAAGGACAGTCTCAATGCCCAGAGCCGTCATTGTTGGTGGAACCGGACAGATAGGTCTCGCAACGGCCCGCTACCTGGTGGACGAAGCCTGGGACGTGACGATCATAAGCCGGCACGCCACGACTTTGCCGGGCGGCTGCCGTCACGCTGAGGTCGATGCTCGGGATGTCGATGGGCTGCGCGCTGTCATCGGCACGGGCACCGATGTCCTGCTGTCTTGCGTCGCTTTCGACGCCACTGATGGCGAATGCCTGGCGCAGGCGGGAGCATCCGCTGGGCGCATCGTGGCAATCTCAAGTGCGAGTGTTTATCGGGATGGCGAAGGCCGGACGCTGGACGAGGCGCCGGACTGCGGGTTTCCTGTTTTTCCTATCCCATTGACCGAAGAGAGCCCGATCGTCGCAGCCGGAACGGAGACCTACTCAACGCGCAAAGCGGCGATGGAAAGCACGCTTCTAAGTCGCGCCGCATGCCCGGTGACCATCCTGCGGCCCTGCGCCATTCACGGCCCCGAAAGCAGGCACGCCCGGGAATGGTGGTTCGTCAGGAGACTGCTCGACGGCAGGACGGCAATTCCGCTCGCCTATGGCGGGCGAAGCCGATTCCAGACGACATCCGTCGCCGCGATCGCCAGCGCCGTGCTTCAGGCGGCCGGCGGACACCTGCCGGCGATTGCCAATGTTTCGGAGGCCGACAGCCCGACCGTTGCGGAAATCGGGCACGCCATCATGAGCATACTAGATGTAAGGGCTGAACTCATCGGCTTGCCGGACGCACCCGCCTACCCGCCGGCTTTCGGCGCGACGCCCTGGTCGATCCCTTCGCCCATGGTGGTGGCGGGTGTAACGGCCCCGGCAGCCACCTACAAACGATCCGTCGAGCCTGCCATCCGGTGGCTTGTCGAGCATGTCAACGGCAACAATTGGCGAGAACGTCTGCCGCAGCTTGCGGCATACCCATATGATCATTTCGACTACGAAACAGATGACCGCGCGCTGGCACTTGCTGGAGGGAAATCGATTGGCTTTTGAAAGCGCGGCATTGCTATTGGCAAGCTCGACATGCTCCGAGCCAAAACTCGGTTTCAGAGCCGCCCTGCTGATCTCGACGAAACGAGTTCCTATATTGCAGTACCGTCTCCGGCGCTGGCCCGCGGCCGGAGGAGTTTGAGCCATCAACCATGTGGAGGATATCTGAATGACCGATAGAGCCGTTCTGGCCGGCGGTTGCTTCTGGGGAATGCAGGATCTGATCCGCAAGCTCCCCGGCGTCACCGGCACCCGTGTGGGTTATACCGGTGGCGACGTGCCCAACGCCACCTATCGCAACCACGGCACCCATGCGGAGGGCATCGAGATCTTCTTCGATCCGGCCAAGACCTCCTACCGGCGTATTCTGGAAGTGTTTTTCCAGATCCACGACCCCACGACGAAGAACCGCCAGGGCAACGACATCGGCACGTCCTATCGCTCGGCGATCTACTACGTCGATGACGAACAGAGGCGAATTGCCGAAGACACCATTGCCGACGTGGAAGCTTCTGGCCTGTGGCCGGGCAAGGTGGTGACGGAAATCGAGCCCGTCGGCGATTTCTGGCAAGCGGAGCCGGAGCACCAGGATTATCTGGAGCGCTATCCCAACGGTTACACCTGCCACTTCCCGCGACCGAACTGGGTGCTGCCGCAAAGGTCCGCGGCGGAGTAACGAACGCCGTCAAGTCATGTCCGCAGGACCAAGTACCGCGGACATGGGCGCAGGCCGCCCCAGCCGAAACGAGACGGCCGCCTTGGGACGGCCGTTCTCCTCAAAGGAGCGTCGCATGAATTTCAACTCGCAACGACTTGAATTCAAAGGCCATTCCGGCGCTACCCTCGGCGCCCGCCTCGATCTTCCGAACGGTCCGGTGCGGGCCTATGCGCTTTTCGCCCACTGCTTCACCTGTTCCAAGGATCTGGCGGCTGCGCGCCAGGTTTCGGCCGAACTCGCGCGCCAAGGCATCGCTGTCCTACGCTTTGATTTTACCGGCCTCGGATCAAGCGAAGGCGAGTTCGCCTCGACCAATTTTTCGTCCAATGTCGCCGATCTGCGCTCCGCCGCCGACTATCTGCGCCAACACTTCGAGGCGCCGTCGCTGCTGATCGGCCATTCGCTCGGCGGCGCTGCAGTCTTTGCGGTTGCCAAGGACATACCGGAGGTCCGCGCCGTGGCCACGATCGGTGCGCCCGCCGATGTCGGTCATGTCCTGAAGAACTTCGGGGCGAGCCTTGAGGAGATCGAAGAGAACGGTGTCGCCGAGGTCGATCTTGCCGGGCGCAAGTTCCTGATAAAAAAGCAATTCGTGGAAGACGCCTGCGCGCATCGCATCCTCGATGCTGTTGCGACGTTCAGGAAACCCGTTCTCATCCTTCACGCGCCACTGGATCAAACGGTCGGCATCGAGAACGCAAGCGATCTCTTCCACGCGGCGAAACACCCCAAGAGCTTCGTTTCGCTGGACAAGGCCGACCATCTGCTGACCGATCCTGCCGATGCCGCTTACGCCGCCAGGGTCATTGCCGAGTGGTTGAGCCGCTATCTCGTGGCCGATAGTCCGCAGGGTACCGAGCGGATGGAACAGGTCCAGGTGACGGAAACCGGCGAAGGGAAGTTTCAGAACTCGGTGCATGCCGGCAAGCATCGCCTCTTTGCCGATGAGCCGCAAAGCGTAGGCGGCCTGGATTCCGGACCATCGCCCTATGACTACCTGTCGATCGGGCTTGCCGCCTGCACCTCCATGACGCTGCGTCTCTACGCCGACCACAAGAAGCTGCCGCTCGGGCGGATCAAGGTGGAAGTGGCGCATTCCAAGATCCATGCACGGGACTGCGAGGATTGCGCCGCCTCCGAGCGCACCGATGGCGGAAAGATCGACCGGTTCGAGCGGATCATATCGGTCGATGGCGAGGTCTCGGATGAGCTTCGCTCCAAGATCGCCGAGATTGCCGACAAGTGCCCGGTTCACCGAACGCTGGAAGGCATCGCCAAGATAACGACGGCCGTTAGATAGCCCGCGGACCGGCGGCGCGGAAATCCTGGTCGCCATCGCCTTCGCCCCGGGCAACGGGCGAGCATCGGCCAGAATTTTCCTTGTAGTATTCCGCTAGTACCCGCTGCGTCGCTCGAGTTGTTAAGCTCCCTCCATTGGTTTTTGGGAGGAAACACATGGCAAACTCGAAAATTCTGATGATCACCGGTGACTTCACCGAAGACTATGAAACGATGGTTCCGTTCCAGACGCTGCTTGCCTGCGGCCACACGGTGCACGCCGTCTGCCCCGGCAAGAGTGCCGGCGAGACGGTTGCGACCGCAATCCATGATTTCGAAGGCGACCAGACCTATTCCGAAAAACGCGGTCACAACTTCGCGCTCAACGCCACCTTCTCCGCCGTTCGTGCCGAAGACTACGACGCGTTGGTGATCCCCGGCGGTCGCGCGCCCGAATATCTGCGCCTCAACCCGGATGTCATCAAGGCCGTCCAGCACTTCTTTGCGGCAGATAAACCGGTGGCTGCCATCTGCCACGGCGCACAACTGCTGGCGGCCGCCGGCGTCTTGAAGGGCCGCACGTGTTCGGCCTACCCCGCATGCCGCCCGGAGGTCGAACTTGCCGGCGGCATCTATGCGGATATCGCGATCAGCGACGCGGTGTCCGACGGTAACCTCGTCACCGCGCCGGCATGGCCCGCCCATCCGTCGTGGCTGCGCCAGTTCATGGCTGTGCTCGACGCCTCGGCCCTGCTACAAACAGACGCTGCCTGACAGGAAGCCACGGGAGGGGCGAGATGTGCGAGTTGTTCATAAAGGCAGATGCGCGGCTCTGGGAAAGCACCACCCGGTCGCTGCGCATCGACGGCATGGTAACGAGTGTTCGGCTGGAGAACTTCTTCTGGTCGAAGCTTGAGGAGATCGCCCGGCGCGATCGTATGAACGTCACGCAGCTGATTACCAAGCTCCACCACGAGTCCATTGATGCCGGCCACGACCTCGGCAACTTCACATCGTTCCTGAGGGTCTGCTGCGCGCGCTATCTCGACCTTCAGCTTTCGGGAGACGTTCCGACGGATGTCAATCAACCGATCGCCGGGCTCAACGTTCCGGCGATTCTTACGCGTGAGCAGGAAAAATACCATTGAGGTGAGGCAAGGTCCCCTCAGGTGGCCAGCGCCACTCGCCCAACCGCTCCGCGCAACGACTGACAAGCCTCGCAGGCTGGCGATACACCCCTCGCCCGCCCGGCCGCCGCAGCTCCAGAACCATGGAACCGAGGTCGTTTGGTTCGAGAGGTCGTTTGGTTCAAGCCCCGGCGAGAAGACTGTGCTATTCAGGTGGCCAGCGATTCTGAGTTTGTAGCGTGATGAGCCCCAAGACCCGCGGTTATATGTTTGCCTTCCTCGCCATTTGCATTTTTGCCGGCCAGGACGCCATCACCAAGTATCTTGGCGACCGCTATCCCGCTCTGTTCATCACGATGATCCGGTTCTGGGCGTTTGCGCTTTTCGTGCTTGTATTCGCGGCGTCATCATCGGGCGGCCTTCGCAATACCGTTCGGACGCGCCGTCCCTGGCTGCAGATTCTCCGAGGCCTTCTTCTCGTCGCGGAAATCGTCGTCATCGTCATTTCCTACGTTCACGCCGGGCTTGCCATGAGCCAGTCGATCTTTCAGGCGACCCCATTGATCATCACCATCCTCTCGATCCCGCTTCTGGGGGAGACTGTGGGATGGCGACGCGGTGCGGCAATCCTGATCGGCCTGATCGGGGTTCTGGTGATCATCAATCCCGTGAACGTGCATTTCGACATGTCGCTGCTTCTACCGCTTGCAGCATCCGTCCTTTTCGCGCTCTACAGCATCGCCACCCGCGCGGTCAGTCGCGAAGATTCCGCCGTCACGAGCCTCTTTTATGCGGGTGTTGTCGGCGCCGTGGCGATTTCGATGATCGGCCCGTTCTATTGGACCGAAGTCGAGCCCACCGATTGGTTTGCGCTCGCCGCACTTTGCATTTGCGGCACGCTCAGCCACTATTTCCTTATCAGAGCCTACGGGCTGCTGCCGGCAGCCGAAGTCCAGCCCATCACCTATTTTCAGCTGGTCCTCAACGTGATGTTCGCGGTCCTACTGTTTGGCGAGACGATAACCCACAACATGATCGTCGGCGCGCTCATCGTCGTCGGCGCCGGTCTCTTCACGATCTGGCGCGAGCACCAATTGGCAAGGCGGCGGCAGGCGTAGTGACTTTAATGCTGCTTTCTGATTGGCTGCTCCCGCTCAGAAAGCGACTTGAGGGCGGCCAGCGTCTTTCGAAGGCCGAGATCAAGGCGCTTGTCCTGCCGGACGATCACGCAGAGCCGCCGGCGGCATCCAGTTTCAATTATAGAGGCCCTGCGCCGCGAGCGCCTGATCGGCACCCTCGCCGACTATCTCGTCCCCATTCCCGGCCTCTACCTCTATTATCCGCGCGAATATCGCTCGATGCTGCCGCTTCGCCTTTTCATCGACCACATGCGCAGCGCCTTCAGGCGTGGTGATCCCCGTGAGCTGTCTGGATGGGAGAGCCCGGCAGATCCTTCATCGCGCCCTCCGCGATCGTTGAAAGCCTGAGGTCGGCAAACTCCCGGAGCAACGTCCGTTCCGCCTGTTCGAAGGCGCCGACCAGCGCCGCATTCGCGGCGCGTTCCACCGGGCAGGTCGGATGATCCTCGGACACCCCGGCCGTCAGAACCTGTCCGTCGTCCAGCGCCCGCTGCACGTCGAGGACCGTCAACTGGTCAAGCGGCCGCAGCAGGGCCCAGCCCCCTCCCCTGCCGCCTTCAGAGCCGACAACACCTTTTCGCTTCAACGCGCCCATCGTTCGGCGAACGACCACCGGGTTGGTGTTGAGCATCTTGGCGATGGTCTCCGACGTCTCCCGTCCCCCGAGCAGTGCCATGTGTATGAGCACATGGATCATCCGCGCCAATCGGCTGTCCTGCTTCATTCCACCCCCCCCTTAGCGTAACAATTAATGTTACGCACTTCTTGACGCCATAGGTTTCTGTAACTTATACAATTACGGTAACCCGGTGTCGAGAAGGAACGAAGATGCAGGCGCGGACAGTCCAGACCCGAACCATTCGCATGAGCTTTATCGAAGAGGGAAAGGGGCCGGTCGTACTTCTCTGCCATGGCTTCCCGGAAACTTCGCATACCTGGCGGCACCAGATAGCGGCACTTGCCGATGCGGGCTTCCGGGCGATTGCCCCTGACCTGCGCGGCTACGGTCTCACGGAGTGTCCGCCATCGGCCGACGAATACAGCGTGTTTCACATGGTTGGCGACATGGTCGCCCTGCTGGATGCGCTTGATGTGCCAACGGCCATCCTTGTCGGCAATGACTGGGGCGCGACCGTTGCCTGGCAGGCGGCGCTGATGCGACCCGACCGTTTCCGTGGCATCGTTGCGATCAGCGTGCCGATGATGGGCCAACCGCCCGTTCCGCCCACCCGGATCTTCCCGCGAACCGACGAAGCCGAATTATACACGCTCTACTTCCAGGAGCCTGACGTCGCCGAGGCGGAGCTGGAGCGCGACATTGACCAGACGCTCAGAAAGATCCTCTTCGCCGCCTCTGGAGAAGCCGGCCCGCGACAAGCGGGTGACCAGACACCCAATCCGTTCGGCATGGTATCGCGTCGGCATGGACTGCTCCCGCCGCTACCCGACAGAATGCCGTCCTGGCTCACCGCTGCAGACCTCGACGCCTACGCCAGCGCCTTTGCCGCGACCGGTTTCCGCGGAGGGCTGAACTACTATCGGAACCTCGATCGCAACTGGCAGCTGCAGGCTGCCCTCGCCGGCGTGGCGATAGAAATTCCCGCCCTGTTCATGATCGGCGAGCGCGACCCGGGCCTTGCCATCCCCGGGATGAAGGAAATTATCGAGGCTATGCCGAACCTCGTCCCGCAGCTCGAGGAAAGCATCGTCGTGCCTGGCAGCGGCCATTGGCTGCCGCAGGAGCGCCCCGATTTCGTAAATGAAACCCTCATTCGTTTTGCCAGGAGCATCTGAAAAGTGAGTGGAACCGGACGAAGGACAATGCCGCGGCAGCGGCCTTGTCCGCACGCCACCGGGCCTGTCAGACAGGGGTGGCGGAAGTGACCGCGCTTGCCGCAGCAACAACGCTTTCTCCAGAATTGTGCCGATGGCCTCGAAGCCAAACACGCACGCCGAGACGGCCGGTCCTATCGCTAATACCGGCGGCATCTTTGGAAGGCTTGGTTTGGCCCCTGTCCGGCAGCGCAAAGATATGCATGATCGCACACGCAAAACGCGTGAAGAACAGGCAATGCCTCCCGGCAAATACCGGGGTGTTCCGGGTCTCACGAAACTTGACCAGACTCAAAGCAATGTCAGGATCCCAGTGAACACCGTTAGATGTCTACTCTTGGCTTCGGCCGCGCTCTCCCTGTCGGCCTGCACGACAACCTCCGACAGTTCCAGGCAGCAGACCCTGTCGATCACGGCGCGCAGCGGCGTGAAGACGCTCGTTGCGAAGAACTGGCACATCGACGACGCTTGCCGCCAGATCGACTATCCGGCGATGACTGTTGCCGAAAAGCCCAAACATGGCCGCCTCGAGATTGTCCGCGAACCGGTCTATCCGAAGCTGGTCGGCAAGCAGTCGAAATGCGCGGCGACCAAGGTGAATGGCATCGTCGCCTATTACACGCCGGACCCCGGCTATACCGGTCGCGACAGGCTCATCATCCGCTCGCCCTATGAGGACGGAAAGATCGAAGAAGGCGTGTTGACCGTCACTGTCATCAAGTAGGCGAGCGCCCGACCGCTGCTGCGCCGGCAACACCCCCCGCAAAACGAAGTGCCATCCAGCCGCTTCCGCGCTATAATCGGGCGCGGGGTGGAAGGAAGGTAAAGCCGATGAAGAGGCTGGCTATCTTTGCCTTTTCGCTAGCGGCGGTCGCTACGAGCGCTCCGCCGGCCATGGCGTTTCCCCCAACCGTTGCGGTGGGGATCGAGGCAACTCAAGCACAACCGGTTCAGTACAGACGCTACGGCGGCGGTCGCCACGGTGGCGGCTACTACCGCGGACATCATCACAACGGTGGTGACGATGATTGGGCCTGGGCGCTCGGCGGACTGGCCGCCGGCGCGCTCATTGGCGGACTGCTGGCGCAGCCGCGCTACTATGGCCCGGGCTATTACGACGAAGGCTATTACGGCCCGACATACTACCGCCCGCGTTATTATGCGCCGCGCTACTATCGCCAAACCTATTATGGAGGCAGCGCGCACACCCGCTGGTGCTACGCCCGCTACCGATCCTATAGGGCCTATGACGACACGTTCCAGCCCTATTACGGTCCGCGGCAGGTGTGCGTCTCCCCCTACTATTGAACGCCCTTGAAGTCCGACCGAACGGGGCTTCAGACGTCGTGCGGAGCGTGGGAGCCGTGCCGACAGATAGACTGGTTCCGCCGACAATTCCAAGTCTGCGGCACGCAAAAGTGTGCGGCGATCGAAAACTGGAGGCCCAGAACTGCAACGCCCGCACGGCTATCTCTATTGAACGCTGTCGGTGATCCGAAGGCCGAGAGATTGGGCGGCGCTCGCCAGACGGCCCGGGCAGGTCACCTCTCTAATTGCCTGCAACCTCTACTCTTTTTGTCGGAGCCGGTGAAAGGAAAGTTTTGCGTCCCTAATGTACGCAATGGTAGAGTGCATTGTTTGCGCGTCTCGCGTGGCCAGAATTGTAGCGTTTAGTGCACCTTGAGAGGGCATGACCCCGGGGACCATCAGCATGCTGAACCTGCCTCGCCTGCCGCTTCTGGACAACCTCAAGGGGTATCAGGGAAGTTGGCTGCGCAATGACGTCTCCGCCGGCGTTGCCATTGCTGCCGTGGGGCTGCCGAGTGCGATCGCCTATCCGGCCATCGCCGGCCTGCCGCCCGAGACGGGCCTCTATGCGAGCATCACACCCCTCGTCGCCTATGCCTTCTTCGGTCCGTCGCGGCAACTGATCGTCGGGCCGGACGCGGCAACGATGACGGTGCTTGCGGCCGTGCTGACGACGGTGCTCGCCTCGTCTGCCGGCGGCGCTGACCGCGTGGCGGCGGCAGCACTGCTCGCGCTCATCGTCGGCATCCTCTGTCTGATTGCCCGCCTCGTGCGTCTCGGCGTGCTCGCGACCTTCCTGTCGCGCCCCATCTTGACGGGCTTCTTTGCAGGCATATCCCTCTCGATCCTGGTCGGGCAGATCAAGCGCGTCACCGGCGTCCAGATCGAGTCCGAGGGGCTTGTCAGCCCCATTCTCGAACTTCTGAGACAGGCCGGCTCCATCCACTGGCCGACCTTGGTGTTTGCCTTGGCCTGTTTTGCGCTGCTGCAGATCGCCCGCATCTATCGCTCGCCGATTCCAGGCCCTGTCATCGTCGTCTTCGTCGCGGTGCTGCTATCCTATCTCTTCGATTTCGAGGGACGCGGCATGACGGTTGTCGGCGACATCCCCGACGGATTGCCGTCCTTCGTTCTGCCCCGCCTTGAGGGCTTGGCGCTCGATGCCCTGCTGACGGGTGGCGCGGCGATCTTCCTCGTCAGCTTCGGTTCCGGTGTCATCGCTGCGCGCAGCTTCGCCGCGCTCGGCGGCTACCGCGTCGATCCGAACCGCGAGTTGAGCGGGTTTGGCGCTGCCAACATTGCGGCTGGTCTGTTCGGGACGTTTCCGGTGACGGCTTCAGACTCGCGCACAGCCGTGAACTTCGCCGTCGGCGGGCGGTCGCAGATCGCAAGCCTCGTTGCGGCAGGAGCGCTGATGGCGGTGCTGCTCTTTCTTGGCGACGTCCTGCGCATTCTGCCCGTCGCCGCGCTTGGCGCGATCCTGGCGGCAACGGCGCTCAGCCTGATTGACATCGGGGGCCTCAGGCGTATCTGGAGCGTCAACCGCATCGAGTTCGTCTTCGCCCTGATTGCCCTTTGGGGACCGATCGGCCTCGGCGTGTTGAGCGGCGTGGTCATCGCCATTGCCGCGACGCTGGTCTATCTCATCTTGCAGACCATGTATCCGCACGACGCCATGCTGGGCCGCATCCCCGGGCGGGATGGTTTCTACAAGCTGCATCGCATGCCCGACGCGCGCCCGGTCCCAGGCTTCGGTGCCTGCATGGTTCAGGACAGCCTGCTTTTCTACAACGCCGACTACGTTCGGGAGCGGCTGGAAGCGATCGCTGAGAGCTTGCCGCAGCCCGTCCGCTGGCTGGTAATCGATGCGAGCGCCATCCCGCAAATCGACAGCACCGCTGCAGACATGCTTGGAGAACTGCAGGGCGACCTGAAGGCCCGCGGGATCGTGCTCGGTCTTGCCGAGTTGCACAGCGACGCGCGCGCCCTGCTCGAGCGGTCAGGCGTCATCGAAAAGATCGGACCGGGCATGATCTTCGAGGGGATCGAGGATGCGCTCGACGCATACGAGGCCAAGTATGGGCGGAGCGGCGGGCAACCGGCCGGCTCTGCCGAAGTCAAACCAGATGTCCATGCCGAAACGGGAGGGAAGAATGGGCAAGCATGACGGCAAGAAGAAGAAGGGCAAAGGCAAGAGCGAGGGCGAAATCGCCACCGACGCAACGACTTCGGAGGAGCGGTCGCCAGGCGACTACAACAAGGAACTCGCCCGGCTGCAGGAGGAAACCGCTCATCTGCAGGCCTGGGTGAAGAAGACCGGCGCACGCATCGTCATCGTCTTCGAAGGCCGCGATGCGGCCGGTAAGGGCGGCGTGATCAAGCGGCTGACCGAACGTGTCAGTCCGCGCGTCTTCAGGGTCACCGCCCTGCCGGCCCCGACGGACCGCGAGAAGTCGCAGATCTACATGCAGCGCTACATCCAGCATCTGCCGGCCGCCGGCGAGATCGTGATCTTTGACCGCTCCTGGTACAACCGCCCCGGCGTCGAGCGCGTCATGGGTTTCTGCCCGGACGACAGCGCCCGGCGCTTTCTCGAGCTGGCGCCGCGCTTCGAAGCGGCAATGGTCGAAAGCGGCATCATCCTGCTCAAATACTTCCTCGACGTCAGCGAGAAGGAGCAGGAAAAGCGTTTCCGGCAGCGGATTGCCGATCCATTGCGCCAGTGGAAGCTCAGCCCGATGGACGTCGAATCCTATCGCCGCTGGTGGGATTACACCCGCGCCTACAACGAGATGATCCGCATGACGGACACGGAGTATGCGCCCTGGTGGATCGTGCCGTCGGATGACAAGAAGCGAGCCCGCATCAACTGCATCACGCACATTCTTTCGTCGATCCCGTACGAGCGCGTGAAGTTTTCAGAGCCCGATCTCGGCAAGCGGCAGAAGCGGCCGGATGGCTTTGCGGACGACGACCACTTGCGCAGAACGGTGCCCGACGTTTTCTAATGCATGTCGCGCAAAAGTGCGCAGCGGTTTTGCGGCAACGACATGAATAGAGGCGAAAGCTCAAATCCTGGCGTGTGAGTCTTTTTCTCGCGACAGCTTTAAGAGAATAAAGCCCGCGCCAGGACGGCGCGGGCATTCAAGGCTTCCTCAATCCGGAGCTTTGCGCCGAGGTGCCATCACCTGGGGCCTCGCTCAAGCTTTGTCGGGCGCCCAGTTCAGGAAGAACCCGACGTCACCGGGCACACCGCCGGGAAAATTGATGATCATCGCCTTCAGCTTGTAGCCATTCGGCTTGCCAAAGGTCTGATAGCGTTCGAAGAATTCCTTCGCCTTTCCCTGCAGCGTGTCCGGCCAGTCCCGGTCACCGCTGTTGATCGCGCGGCCGCTGTCGGTGCAGAGCTCGGACGGGAAGCTGTAGACCATCGCCTCGAACTTGCCGGCCTTGACGGCATTCGCGACCAGTCGGCGGACGATGGCGATCTCCTCTTCCGTTACATGCTTCTTGAGAAAATCCGCAGCAAAGTCGGCATGCTTTTGCTCTTCGACGGCCTTTAGCCGCCGCTCCTTGTCCATCTCGTCCATTTCACGCTGGAGCATCTGCATTCTGAGGTCCTGTGCGCTCACAGGCGCGCCGGCATTCTTGTTGTCAGACATCGCGTCGATCCACTTCAAGCTAATGGGCGCTCTGTGATAAGGCGATACCCGTTTTGCGAGCATCGAATGACCAGAAACGTCCCGCAGTTACACCCAAAGGAACCCGAACGGCAGACCGGTTCGGGGACGAAACATTTTCGAATGCAAACCGCCATATCTCCGATTGCACTCTATTTATTGGTCTTTTTAATGCAAAGCGAGAGAGCCGCCGCTGGCTCCCCGGGCACAAGGCTACCCTAAAATACTACAACCGCAAGGGGACGGTGACAACTTAACAAAGGCGGCAATTTCAGCCGAAAACACCGGCGTCAGAACCTCATGCGCTCCTTTCAGCGGTGTTCCGGCGCACGGAAGGCTGGGGTCCGTCCTAGAGCGCAGAACGGCCCTGGGCGCTGCCATATGTTTCCGGCGACCCGGAGCGGACAGGCAGGCCGAAGATAGCCTCCATCCGCGGATCGTCCTCGGCCATTCGTTCCTCGATCCATCGCCCTGCCCATTGGTAGGCTTCGGCAAACAGTTCGGAATGCCGGCTCCAGTCCATGAAACTGATCGCCGCCGATACCGGTGGGGAAATCAGGATGTCTCGCTCGCCGAGCACGATTTCCTGCGGCCTGTGCGCCAGCATGCTCGCCGCGATGACCTGGATCATATTGGGGATCTTCGGCAGGCCGGAACGGCCAAAAGGGTTCAGCAGCCGAACGGTCAACTCGGACGCACCGGGAATGCTGTCGTAATCGACATGATGTTTCCCCGGACCGCCCCCGCCGAGACTGACGACGACGTTGGGGCCGGTCTTCAGTTCCTTCATCTGCTCCAGCGGCAGATTGTTCATAATCGCCCCGTCGACCAGCATATCACCCTCCGCCGTGAAGAAAGGCGGCAGGACGCCGGGGATCGAGCCGGACGCCCTGACGGCCTGCCACAGCTTTCCGCGGCGATGGACATGCGCCTGGCCGCTCGAGAGATTGGTCGAGAGCGCGAAGAACGGCAGCCAGAGATCCTCGATGAGAACGTCGCCGTATTCCGCTTGCAGGGTACGATCGAGCACCTTGTGATCCAGCAGCGCATATTGCGGCACGGTAAGGCGACGGAATGCGCGGCTGCGGACGAAGATCTCATGCGTCCCGCGGTTGATTTCGTCAGCGCTCATACCGCTCGCAAAGCCCGCCATCATCGCTGCACCCGAACTGGTGCCTCCGAGATAATCGAAGGAGGCGCCGGCCTCGATAAAGGCCTTATGGACGCCGAGATGCGCGCATCCGAGCGAGCCACCGCCAGCCGCTACAAAACCACTCGCCTCACCGGAAATGAAACGGACCAGTCGCTCGACGTCCCTGCCGTCTTCCAGCGCAACGTGGTGGTGCTGCCGGATTCCGGGGCGCTCGTCGAGCCAGCCGGCGGTCCCGGAGACAGCGGCAGTGCGCTTGCCGTGCAGCAGGACCAGCCGAAGGTTCGATGGAGGATGCACCGAGAGCGCCAGCTGCTCGGACCGGTTCAGCTTCGGCGAACCGGACGCCTCTCCAACCAACAGGACGCCATCGGCCTGGCGGATGCAGACACGCGTCCAGTCGCTCGGCTCCTCGTCGGCGATGTAGACGATGATCCCTGCTTTGGCCTCCAGTTGATTGAGCCAGTCCAGCACCGGCTGGTCATCGATCGGAACGCCGGGAAAGCGCTCTTCGATATCGGCCCTCGCCAGAAAGGCCGTGCGCTTGGAGCCGGCGAAGGCGTTGCGCAGGAGCTCGATAAAGACAGGAGAAATGCGGCTATGCCCGGCCGCAACGACGGCGAGCGTTCGAACCCGGCAGGGCTCCCTGGCATGGGGCGACGCCGGCCCCTGCATCGCAAACCGGCGCGCCAGAAACGTCGTGACGGATTGGCGCAGGCTCGGGAGCGCGCTGGCAGCCCTTTCGAACTGTTGAGTACCGATCGACAGAACGATGGAATCGCGGGCGGCAACGACGGTGGCCATGCGCGGCAGACCGGCAAAGAAACCGACTTCTCCCACGAGCTCACCCTGCCCTATTTCGGCGACCGGTACGGCCACGTCATCCCTATGCACGGTGAAGCGGCCGGACAGGACGACGAAAAACCGATCCGACGGCTCCCCCTGGCGGACCAGGATCTCCCCGCGTCGAACGATCCCGCGATCGGAGTTGGCAGCCAAAGCCTCCAGCGCCGCCAGTGACGTCTGGTCGAACATCAATGTCTCAGACAACAACTTGGCGGCAAGGGAACCGGTCGCGTCCATCGAACCTTCCTTGGAACAGATAGCTTGCAAGCTTAGCCGTTTCGATTGGAATTTCCGAACAGATTCCTCGGCGAACAGGAAGGGGAAGTAGGCGTTCACCGGGCAAATAGGCGAAGAGACCCGAACCCGATCCGGCGCCAGGACGCCAAGCCGATCACAACCTATCGGTGCGGGCACCAATAGGCATTGCAACATCGCTCCGACCGTGGCCTATATCGGGCCTTCCAACACCTCCCGCGCGCAAGATGACCGCAACGATCCCTCTCCTGTCCCTGGCTCAACGATCCACCTTGCCCGGCTGCAACCCGCAGTCTCGCGGACTTCCGAGCGTGGTTCGAGAGAACCGCCGCGATGCCGTGCACGACGCGCGAGCGATCGGCCCAATTCGCGGGGTGGCATGATGCCTTCCGTCCCATTGCCGTTCGTGGTCGCGCTGCTGCTTGCGGTTCTGTTCGTGCGCATCGTCGCCCAGCGTGATCGCTCTTTTCGGCCGGCAACGGTTTTCGTCGCCGCCTGCATTCTCCAGGTCGTCACCGTCGGCCTGCGCAGCTTGGCGGCCAGCCAGTTCAGATTGCGCCAGCTGCCGCCATAGCCGTGGGAAAGCACCACGAGCGGGCGCACCCCTTCGGCGGTCGCCGCATCCCAGATAGCCTCTGTCCCGTAAAAGACCCGATTTTCACCGACAGCGACCGTAGCCGCCCGATCCCGAGTGGGGTACCAGAACGCCGCGTGCAGGGAGCGAGGGCTGTCCACATCGAGTTCGGCCTCGCGAAAGCCGATCTTATCTGCTGCATGGGCCAGCGTTGCAGCATGAAGCCACAGCGCCCCGGCAAAAACGGATGATCTGAACATGAAAGCCCCTTCGGTTGGAAACCTGGCCTGCATGTCCTGGGAACGACCGCTCGGCGACCTCGAACGCGATCGAGGACGAAACGCAACCGACGGCATTCGGATTCTCTGAGATCACGCCTCGGCGAAACCTATCGTCTGGCCTGCTTTTTACCGGGCCCGTTGTTCGCCTCGTCCTGCGGCTCGACGTCCGGCTTTTCGTGCCGCATGGCTTTAGCCTCGAAGTGGCCGATGACGGTGAGAACGGCGAATGCGGAACCGACCGCAAGGCCAGCAACGATCCAATGGCCGAATCCGACCGAAATGCCGATCGCGCCGGCGAGCCAGAGGCTGGCGCCGGTCGTCAGGCCCTGAACCTCTCCACGGGACAGGACGATGGTGCCGGCTGCAAGAAAGGCGACGCCTGCTGTGACCGCCTCCACCACGCGCAGCGGATCAATGCGGACGCGCTCGTCGAAGAAGCCGCCGAGGCGGACGCTTTCGATCGAGATGATGCCGAAGGTGCAGGCTGCCAGGCAGACGAGCATGTGGGTCTTGAGCCCAGCAGGGCGTGCCTTGACCTCGCGCTCGAAGCCAATGACCGCGCCCATCAGAAGCGCTCCAAGGATGCGCGCAAAGATGACTGTATAGGGAATTTGCGAAGGCGGGAACAATTCGGCGGTGATCTGATCCATGCGGAACCAACGCGAAGCCTTCGCATTGGTTCCGCATGATGGCGCCCACGCCTCACCCAGTGCGCAGACGCCAGGAGCGGCCTGTCCCCACCCCGCTCCGAAGCACTAGCATTGGACTAGTTGCCGAGCGCTGCGATCGCAGCGTCCAGGCGTTCCTGGGCCTTTTTCGGGTTCTTGGCCGTCTTCGCGGCATCCAGATTGGCCGGCGCATCGCCGACCTGAACGACGCCCACCATACCCATGCCGTAGTGCGGCGTGCACTTGACGCCGTAGACGCCAGGCGCCGTGAAGGTGACCTTGTAGTTTTCGTTGATCTTGCTTTTGAAGGCTTCGGCGCCATCGGGGATCATGCCCTTGATGGTTTCGACGTTATGCCCCTTGTCGGTCGGGATGAAGGTGACCGTGTCGCCGGGCGCAACCTTCAGCGACGCCGGCTCGAAAACCATCGCGCCATCTTTGCCCTTGTTCAGCATGTGCACTTCGAAGTCCGCGGCGGCTGCCGGTGCGGCGATCAGCATTGCAGCGATCGCGATACCAAATCCGCTCTTGATTGCATTCAACATCGTCTTCTCCATTTGAGCGACCAGCCCGTGCTCGGGTTGTTCGAGAAGAGACTTAAGCCTGAGATACGCCCTCCACTTTGATGCGCGTCAAATTCGCATCGCTTTTTTGGCGGCGTTGACATTAGATAGGAATCCTATATTTATTATCCGTATGAGCAAGGAACCTGACACGACACCTGCCCTGGTCGACCGTATCGGCGACGGGCTCTCCCGCGTGGCGACGGCCATGCGCACCGAAGCCTGGGCAACCGCGGAGGCGATCGGCCTCAATCCGACACAGCTGCAGATCCTGACCTTCCTGATTGCCCGCGGCCGCAGCGGTATGCGGGTAAAGCAGATCGCCGGCTATCTCGGCGTCAGCCAGCCGACGACGACGGACTCGGTCAACGCGCTGCTTCGCAAGGGACTGGTCGAGAAGCGGCGGGACCCGAGCGACGCGCGCGCCCTTTCGGTTGCAACCACGCCGGCCGGCGAGGATGCCGTCCGTCAGGCAGGACGGCTCGCCTCCGCGACGGAGGATGCCATCGCCTCGCTTTCGCGCCTCGAGCAGCAGGATCTGCTCATGCATCTCATCAAGATCATCCGTCGCCTGCAGACGGCCGGCGCCATTCCGGAACAGCGCATGTGCGTCAACTGTCGATACTTCCGGCCACATGTCTATGACGACCCCAAAACGCCGCATCATTGCGCGTTCGTCGATGCCGCCTTCGGCCCGGCGGAACTGCGCGTCGATTGCGGCGAATACGAAACGGCAGAGCCGGAGGTGCAACGGGCTGCCTGGCGTATTTTCAATCGCGAGACGGTCTGATCATGCGGACGAAGAGCGGCACATCCATCGGCGGAAAGGCCGGCTATCCCGAAGGCGTCACGGAGTCACCCCGGCGCGTTCACAACGAACTTCACCATCGGATTTCGCGAGCACTGTTTCCTGTGTCGCAAGCGGACAGACGATGATGTCGGCGCCGGTCCGACGACTGCCATCGGCGGACCGGCAATTTTCTCCCTCCACGCAAACAGAAAGAGAAAACCATGAGCAGAATTAATCTAGTTGACCCCGCTTCGGCAACTGGTCCGAGCGCCGAACTGCTTGGCGAAATCCGCTCGGCCTTCGGGGTCGCACCCAACATGTTCCGGGCCGTCGCCAATTCGCCGGCAGCCCTTGCCAGCATGTGGGGCTCCTTTGGCGCCCTCGGCAAGGGACGCCTCGGCGCCAAGCTCGGCGAGCAGATCGCCGTTGCCGTGGCGGATCGCAACAATTGCCACTATTGCCTGGCGGCTCATACTGCCCTTGGCCGCAAGGCCGGCGCGACCGCCGAGGAGATGACGGCAGCGCAACGCGGCAAATCCTCCGACCCGAAGACGGCGGCGGCCCTTGCCTTTGCACAGAAGCTCGTGGAGGCGCGCGGACAGGTATCCGACGTGGATGTGCGCACCTTGCGCGACGCCGGCTTCGATGACCAGGACATCGTCGAGATCATCGCCCATGTCGCGCTCAACCTGTTCACCAACTACGTCAACGTCGCGCTTGCCGTTCCGGTCGATTTCCCCGGCGTGAAGCTCGTTCGCGAAGCCGCCTGATCCGCACATGTCGCAAAGGTCGGGCGAGGAGCGTTCGCCCGGCCACACTGGAGATGAGGACAATGAACAGCAATCACAGGACCGCGGCTCCGGAGCTGGCGGTTTCAACCTGGTTCAATACACCGGAACACTTGAGCCTCGCGCAGCTTCGAGGCCGCGTGGTATTCCTTCATGCTTTTCAGATGCTCTGCCCCGCCTGCGTTTCGCACGGTCTGCCACAGACCCAGCGCGTCCAGGGCATTTTCCGTGACACCGATCTTCAGGTCATCGGCCTGCATTCGGTGTTCGAGCATCACGCAGTCATGACGCCGGAAGCGCTGCAGGCTTTCATTCATGAATATAGGCTGACCTTTCCGATCGCCGTCGACGAGCCTTCCGACCAGGCACCGATACCGAAAACCATGGAACGCTACGGCATGCGGGGCACGCCGACGGCGATCATCATCGGCCGCGACGGCAAAATCGAACACCACCGCTTCGGCATCGAAGACGACATGGTCATCGGCGCGCGTCTTGCCACACTCATCGCGGCCCCGATCCCCGATCTGGCAACGACGGCCACCGACGCCGGGTGCACCAGCGACGGCTGCATCCCCGGCGCCCGTGTCGGCGAGACCCCCTGAAGCATGGAGAACAGACGATGACGACCAGAAAGGCGCTCGCCCTCAGGCATGTGCATTTCGAAGATCTCGGCAGCTTTTCCGGACCGCTGCGAGCGGCGGGGTTCGAAATCGAGTACCGCGACGTCGGCGACGAAGACTACCTCTCTTTCGATCCGTTGGAGCCCGATCTCGTCATCGTGCTCGGCGGTCCGATCGGCGTCTATGAAGATGAGGCCTACCCCTTCCTCGCCGGGGAGATCGCGATGCTGCAGAAGCGCCTTGCCAGCGGCCGGCCGACACTCGGCATCTGCCTCGGCGCCCAGTTGATCGCGCGGGCGCTTGGCGCTCGCGTCTACGCCTCCGGCCTCAAGGAGATCGGGTTTTCGCCGCTGAGCCTTACCGCCGCGGGCCAGGCCTCGCCGCTGCGCCATCTCGCCGACGTCCCGGTCCTGCATTGGCACGGCGACACCTACGATCTGCCCGCCGGCACTGGCCTGCTGGCATCGACGCCACAGACCGTCCAGCAAGCCTTCGCGCGCGGAAAGACCGTGCTCGCGCTTCAGTTTCACCCGGAGGCCGTTGACGGAGCGGCATTCGAACGCTGGCTCGTCGGTCACGCCTGCGAACTGTCAGCCGCCGGGCTCAGCGTACCGGCTCTGCGTGCCGATGCCCGACGTCTCGGCCCGCGCCTGGAGACGGCGGCGGCTTCGATGATCGGCGAATGGCTGGAGAACATTGATGGTTGAGCCGGCCCCGATCGCGCTCGACGCCCTGCTCATCGGCACCCTTTCGCCGATCGACGACCGAGGAACCCTGAGCGGCATCGACAAACACCCGACCGCCGGTCCGGTGCATCTCGGCACAACGGGCTTTGCCGGCGACCATCAGGGTGATCTCAAGAGGCACGGCGGCCCCGACAAGGCCGTGCATCACTACCCACGCGACCACTATCAGGCATGGGTGGACGAGATCGGTCGCGTTTCGCGGCTGGAGCAGCCGGGCGCGTTCGGTGAGAACATCTCGGCTTTGGGGCCGACCGAAAGCGATGTGGCGGTCGGCGACCGGTTTCGCCTTGGCGAAGCTCTCGTTGAGGTGAGCCAGGGTCGACAACCATGCTGGAAGCTGAACCGCCGCTTCGATCTGCCGGACATGGCGCGCCGCGTTCAGCAGACCGGCCGCACCGGATGGTACTACCGCGTCATCGAAACTGGCATGGTTTCGCCCGGCGACCGGTTGCAGCTCGTCGAACGCCGCCACCCGGAATGGACGATCGCCCGGCTGTGGCACTATTTCTACGTCGATACGCTCAACCGCGATGCGCTGTCCGAGATCGCCAGCCTCGCCACCCTGCCGCCGAATTGGCGGGACTATGCGGTCAAGCGCCTGCAGACACGGGCTGTCGAGGATTGGACCCGCCGGCTCGACGGCGAGGCCCGGGCTTCAAGGCCTGGCGACGCCGGCGAGGGCCGTGATCGGCCGCTGACGAACGGATGACGCCGCCCTGCGACGGCTGGCGCCCCTCTCCGGACGCGCCAGCATCTCGGCGATCTCATCGGCGATGAAGATCGCGTGATCGTTGACCTGCGGCAGGCCCATGAGCTCGCCGAATGTGCCACGCGCCAGCGGCCCGGCAACGATCAGCGATCTCTCGGCCACGCCACTCGCCCCGATCGCCCGGCTCGTCTCGTCGCAGGCAAGCCCCAGTCCGACGCTGTCCGCGCGCAACCAGCCCTTCGACGCCAGATCCGCGAGCCAGTCCTGGCTTGAAAGAATGCCGGTGTGTGCCGGCCCGGTCGTCACGAGGCAGGCATCAAACAACAGGCGTTCACGCACGCGCGTCTGCCGGTGACGGATATCGACCGCGACGACCTGGCCATAGCGTTCGACGCCTTCGATCTCAGCGCCGAGGATGCGCAACTGTCCCGTCTCGATTGCCTGCCGGATCGCACCGTCGATCTGTGGCGCCACACGGAACCGGTGCGCGTCCCAGAAGGGCCGCAAGCGCTGCACGAGACGGCGTCGCTCCGCCACGGGCAGCGCCCGCCAGATCTGTCCGCCCTGGCCGCGCAGGGCGTCGAAAACCGCGTGCCAGCTCAATCCGGCCGCAGCGGCCTGCCGCACCGCCAGGCGCACGCGTCGAAGCAGTTCGAGCGCGGTTCGCGCCGGGCTACCGACAAAATCGCCGAAGGGCTCCTGCGCCTTAGCCGCATGGCCACGCGAACGAAGACCGCGGCGCGACAGCGCAACGATCGACCCGCGATGGTCGGCGCGCCTCAGCGAGGCAATCACATCCGCCGCCGTCAGGCCGTTTCCGAGCACCAGAACATGGTCATCCGGACGAAGACAGGCAAGTGAACCGCCGACCGTGGTGTCGGCGACGAAACGCGGGTGACCATCGAGCGCCTGCGCAACGCTTTTCGGCGCGCATGGCGCCGGATGCGTCGTGGCGATCACGACGATGTCGGCCAGCAGTTCCGTGCCCCCGTCGGAGCGCAGCCGCCAGCGCGTCCCATGCCTCTCGACGCGCGCGATACGCTCGCGCCGATGCACGACCTTGCCGCTTCTGACGAACGGTGCGACGAACTCGCCGACATATCGCCCGAACACCGCCCTCCGCACGTAGAGATGGCCATCGGCCGCCCTTGCTTCGGGATCCCCCCGCGGTTCGCCACGGGCCGAGAGCCAATTCAGGAAGTCGTCGGGATCATCAGGAACGAGACTCATGCGCGCCGCGGGCACATTGGTGCGATGGGCGGGATTTACCGTATCATAGGCAAGTCCCGCACCGAGCCGGCCTCGCGGCTCGAAGACTACGATGGCCGCACCGTCGCTGGCAGCATTGCGTGCGAGGTTCGCCGCCACCACGGCGCCGGTGAAACCGCCGCCGATGATCGCAACCACGGTTCGCCGGGCGCCCGTCACGATTGCGAGACCTTCAGCTTCGGGCGATGATCGCCGGCGATGGTTTCGCCGAACGGCCCGGTGTTGATCGAGGTCTCACGGGCCGGAATGGAATGGGCCAGCGGCAGATGCGGCAGAACCAGTTCGCCGAAGCGATAGGCCTCTTCCAGATGCGGGTAACCGGAAAGGATGAAGCTGTCGATTCCGACTTGCCGGTACTCCTCCATGCGCGCCTTGACTTGATCAGGATCGCCGACCAGCGCCGTTCCGGCACCTCCGCGCACCAGACCGACGCCGGCCCACAGATTGGGAGCGATTTCGAGCTTGTCCCGCCTGCCGCCATGCAGGCGGCTCATGCGGCTCTGACCAACCGAATCCATGCGCTCGAACACCTTCTGTGCGGCGGCAATCGTTTCGTCGTCCACATATTGTATCAATTCGTCGGCCGCCTGCCACGCCTCCTTTGCGGATTCGCGAACGATGACATGAAGACGGATACCGAAGGTGACCTCCCTGCCCTCGGCATCGGCGAGGGCGCGAACTTCGGCGATCTTCCGGGCGACGTCCTCCACCGGCTCGCCCCAGGTCAGGTACTTGTCGATCGTGCGCGCTGCGACCTCCTGCCCCTTTCCGGAAGAGCCGCCGAAATAGAGCGGCGGGCGGGGCTGCTGCACGCACGGAAACAGGAGCTTGCCGCCCTCGATATCGAAGTGATTTCCCTTGAAGTTTACCTCTTCTCCGCGAAGCACGGCCTTGTAGATGTTCAGGAATTCCTCGGTCACCTCGTAGCGATCGCCATGCGCGAGGTGAATGCCGTCGCCCTTGTTCTCGATCGGATCGCCGCCGGTCACCACGTTGATCAGCAGCCGCCCGCCCGAGAGACGGTCCAGCGTCGCCGTCATGCGGGCCGCAAGCGTGGGAGAGAGCAGGCCGGGCCGAACCGCGATCAGGAACCGCAGCTTTTCCGTGAGTGGCGCCAGCGCCGAGGCGACCACCCAACTGTCCTCGCAACTGCGGCCGGTCGGGATGAGCACGCCATAGTAACCGAGCGCGTCGGCGGCCTGCGCCACCTGCTTGAGGTAGTTGAGGTCCACGTTTCGCCCGCCGCGCGTGGTTCCGAGATAGCGGCTGTCGCCATGGGTCGGCAGGAACCAGAGAACATTGATTTTCTCGGGGATTTCGTTGGGCACAATTCCCATTCGCGCAGGCCTCCTCACAGGTTCCTTCGACGGCAAGCAAGGCCGCACTCGATTGGTAAAAAGCATAAACTCTATAAAATTTATTGACAATAAGAAATCGGGCGATCATCCTTGATGTGAGGAAAATTTTTCCCGCATCAGCCGCCAGCGATCGGGAATTAGATTAAATTTTTCGAGGATTTGGCCATGACCATCGCGCTTGCCGCTTCTCCCGCATTCGACGCCATCGTTCCGACCGCCAACGGTTACGCGCCGATCACCACGCCTGCGCTGAAGGCGGCCATGCGCAACTTCTCAGGCGGCGTCTCCGTCATCACCGCCGGGATAGGCGAGGAGCGCACCGGCGCCACCGTGACCTCCGCGACCGCGCTCGCCGTTGATCCGCCGACCATGATCGTCAACATCAACCGCACGTCCTCCACCTGGCCCGTCATCGAGCGCTACCGGCATTTCTGTGTCAACCTACTTTCGCGGGAGCAGCAAACGGTCGCCGAGCGCTTCTCCGGTGTCGACGGCACCAAGGGCGCCGCTCGCTACGACGGCGCCGAATGGATCCGGCTTGCCAGCGGAGCCTCCGCGCTCGCCGGCGCGCTTGCCGCCATTGATTGCGAGGTCGAGGAGATCATCGAGCGCCATAGCCATGCGATCATCCTCGGCCGGGTGGTGGCGATTACAGCGGGAACAGGCGAACCGATCGTCTACCACAACGGTCGCTACGGCGG
The DNA here is from genome assembly GCF_002007205.1 of Ensifer adhaerens. Classification (GTDB taxonomy): domain Bacteria; phylum Pseudomonadota; class Alphaproteobacteria; order Rhizobiales; family Rhizobiaceae; genus Ensifer; species Ensifer adhaerens_D. The sequence continues at coordinate 5,680 of NZ_LAZS01000011.1, read as the reverse complement.
CGTGCAGTTCTGACGCTGCCTTCCATGCACGGGACAGAGCGCTGCCATGGGCATAAACTTTGGAATGCGTTCTCAGCGAAGCGGCAAAAAGCGGAATAATTTATCTACATAAAATCCATGCTTTTAATCAACATAACGTCAGGACTTCCTGAGGAAGCCGCAACCCGACCGTTGAGGAGCATACGATGACGATCCGCAGACGTACCCTTCTTGCCGCGAGTGCCGCCCTCTTGGCGGCGAGCCAGCTTTCCCTTCCGGCCCATGCGGACGAAACGACGCTGACCATCGGCTATCAGCCAATCGTCGAACCTTCGCGCGTGCCGCAGGCAGACGGGACCTATGAAAAGGTGACCGGCGCCAAGATCAACTGGCAGAAATTCGATGGTGGCGCCGACGTGATCGCAGCGCTTGCGTCCGGGTCGATCGATATCGGCTATGTCGGATCCTCGCCACTGGCCGCCGCCGCGAGCCGCCAGATCCCGCTCGAAACGATCTTCGTCGTCGGCCTGATCAGCGACGCAGAGGCGCTGGCGGTCAAGGGGATCGACAAGCCGGAAGAGCTTGCCGGCAAGAAGATCGCAACCCCCTTCGTCTCGACGGCGCATTACAGCCTGCTCACCGCCTTGAAACACTGGAACGTTGACCCGAAGTCGGTCGAGATCCTCAACCTTCGGCCGCCGGAGATCGCGGCCGCCTGGCAGCGTGGCGATATCGACGGAGCCTATGTCTGGGATCCGGTTCTGTCCGAAGTCAAGAAGACCGCGACCGTGCTTGCGACATCGAGCGATGTCGCGAAATGGGGCGGGCCGACCTTCGACGCCTGGATTGTCAGCAAGAAGTTTGCCGAGGAACATCCTGAAATCGTCACCGGCTTCGTCAAGGTGACCGGCGACGCCTATGCGGATTACCGCGCCAAGCCGGAGGCCTGGAGCGCCGGCTCGCCGCAGGCCGAGAAGATCGCACGGCTGACCGGCGCAAAGCCTGAGGAGGTGCCGAACCTGCTCAAGGGCTATTACTTCCCGTCGCTTAAAGAGCAGGCGGGCCCCGATCTTCTCGGTGGCGCCACCGCCAAGGCCATAGCGCAGACCTCAACCTTCCTGCTTGAACAGGGCAAGATCCCGGCAGTCCTCCCCGACTACGCGCCTTACGTTTCCGCCCGCTGGGCACAGGAAGCGGCAAAGCTCTCGTTCTGAAATTCACTCGACCAATGCTTCGCCCGGCTAGGACGGCCGGGCGGGCGCGTCTCTGCGCGATGCCAGGAGAACAGCATGTCAGTCCTCTCCCTTGAGAATGCCACGCTGCGGTATACAGGCGTCGACGGCGGGCACCCACCGGTGCTCGCGTCCGTCGACCTGTCGATCGACCAGGACGAATTCGTCGTCGTCATCGGCCGTTCCGGTTCGGGCAAGACCAGCCTTCTCAATCTGGCGGCAGGTTTCGTGAAACCGAGCAGCGGCCGCGTTCGGCTCGATGGCGCGCCGGTCACCGGCCCAGGGGCAGAGCGCGCCGTCGTGTTCCAGGACGATGCGCTCTATCCGTGGCTGACCGCCCTCGACAATGTCGCCTTTCCCCTGCGACTGCGCGGCTTTTCCAGGGCGGATCGGCTGGTGCGGGCGCGAACCCTTCTCGATCAGGTCGGGCTCAGCGATGCAGCCGAGCGGCATGTCTGGGAACTGTCGGGCGGTATGCGCCAGCGTGTCGGCATTGCCCGTGCGCTCGCCTCCAGCCCGAAGTTCCTCTTGATGGACGAGCCGCTCGGCGCACTCGATGCGCTCACCCGCAGCCGCATGCAGGGCTTTCTTCTCGACGTGTGGCAGGCAAACGGAGTCGGGGCGCTGTTGATCACCCACAGCATCGAGGAGGCGCTGTTGCTCGCGACGCGGATCATCGTCCTTGCCCCCAAGCCCGGCCGGATCACCAGCGAAATCTTCACCACCTTCGGCCGCGATCACCTCGCCGGAACGCCGCTTTCCGAGATTCGCAGTTCCCCCGCCTTTCGCCGCCTGCAGGACGAATTGACCGCGCTCATCCACGCCGAAGAGGAAGGAATTGCCGCATGAGCATCTCGGTAGAAGGCCTTCCGCCAATCATGCCGACAGTCCAAGACATCGACAGGCAATCGGAAGGGGACACCAGCCGGCCCTTGCCGCTTGTCTGGATTTCGCTCGCAACGATCACGGCTCTCCTTTTCCTCTGGAGCCTTGCGTCGAGCTACGGCTTCGTGTCGCCGCTCTTTCTGCCATCCCCGGTTGCCGTCTACCAGGCGCTGGAGAGCCTTGCCGTCACCGGTTTTGTCGATGCGACGCTTGCCCAGCACGTCGGCGCCAGCCTGCTGCGGATATTCGGCGCGCTTGCCGTCGCCCTCGTTGTCGGCGTCCCGGCCGGCCTTGCCATCGGAGCCAGCCGACTGGGCAAGGGCATCCTCGATCCGATCGTCGAGTTCCTGCGACCGCTGCCGCCGCTTGCCTATCTGCCGCTGGTGATCATCTGGCTCGGCATCGGCGAGGCGTCGAAGATTGCGGTGATTGCGCTGGCAATGCTTCCGCCGGTCATTCTTTCGACGGCAACAGGCGTCCGGTCCGCATCGGCCGATCACGTCAACGCCGCGCGGTCCTTCGGCGCTTCGCGCCTTCAGGTCCTGCGGCACGTCATCGTGCCGAGCGCCCTGCCCTCGATCCTCACGGGTACCCGTATCGCGCTTGGCGCCGGATGGTCGACGCTGGTGGCTGCCGAACTGGTCGCCGCAACCCGCGGTCTTGGATTCATGATCCAGTCCGCCGCCCAGTTCCTGGTGACCGACGTGGTGATCGCCGGCATTATCGTCATCGCTGCCGTCGCCTTCCTATTCGAGCTGGCGGCACGCCTTATCGAGCGCTGGCTGGTGCCCTGGTCGACACGGCGCTGAGCGGCAGGCGTCAGCCGGTCTTCAACGTGATCCGGTGCCGAGTGGCGATCAGCCGGGCTGCTGCATAGGTCTGCGTGACGATCTCCGGAACGAGATCGATGTCGGGCAGGCTGCCGACGCCGAGCGGCCCGATCGCATAGAGATTGCGCGTCGGGCGTCCGCCTGCGAGCACCTCGCCGGCCGGGCTGACGGCAATGCCGAGATCGAGTTCGTCGGGTTCTGCAAGGCCGCCGGAAAAAAGGCTCTGCATCAACGGCGCCTGAAGATCGGGCGCCGAACAACGACAGTCGATCACCTGGTCGGCTGACAGCAGCGTCTCCTGGCTTTCACCGGCAAAGCGCACCATCAACCCTTCCGGACGGCGCCGGCCGGCCCAGCCCTTGCGTAGCACGGTCCGCTCGCTGGCAAGCTCCTGCCGGAGACGCAGGTAGAGGGGTGCCGGCAGGCGATTGCGGTGGCTGTCGTAGATCGACCGCAGGTGCCGGTTAAAGCGATGTTTTTCTTCCTCTGGCAGCGCCTGCCAGAGGGACCGCGCCCGTCGGCGCAGGCCGTTCATTGCCGCCTGCCAGCCGAGCCCTGCCTCTTCTGCCTCGGCACAGGCCTGCCGGACGAAGCGAACGATCTCTCCGAGCCGCGTCGGCATCGGCTCGACCGGAAATGTCGGCGCTGCCGAAAGACGGGTATGCGGCTGCGGCAGGAAACCATGGCGGGAGAGGATGGTGACCTCGCCGGCAAAGCCGTTATCGCGAAGCTGCAGCAGGCGGTCGACCACCCGGACTCCGCTACCGAGCAGCACCGTATGGCGCGGCACGACGAGACGACGGGCGCGCACCAGTGGCTTTTCCTCGTCGGCAACTTCCATCTCGCCGCGGCGCAGACCAAAACCAGTCGCCAGCACAACGGCGTCACATTCTACGGTCGCGTTCTCCTGCACCACGAGAAAGCGCCCATTAGCCTGCTTGCGAAGACCAAGCACCGCCTGACAGGAGAGCTGCATCGAAATATCCGGCCGGCGCGTCAGCGCCTCGGAGAAGCGCTGGTAAACATAGTCGCTGAAGATGCTCTTCGGCACGAAGATCTGCTGGAATCCGGGAATGGCGGCCGGCACGGCGGCGCGAAACTCGGCATTGGCCGAGAGCCAGTCGTTGAAGTCTTCGGGCTGACCGGCGGCCACCGAAAGGTCGCGAACGCGGCTGTTGAGGATTTCGCCGCTCTGGGCGGCCGCCAGGACCTGCCCGCCGCTGATCGTCGGTTGCGGGTCGAAGAGATGGACGTGAAAGGCGGCCCGCACAGACTTCATCAGGGCGATAGCCATCATTACACCGGAAAAACCGCGGCCGACGATGGCGATATGCGGCTTGCCCCTAGAACCCATTTCCGTCGGAGACGTCTTGGCAAACAATCCATGGACAGTCATGTGCACTCTCCTATGGCCGGCCCCGCCGCAAAGTTTGAAATGCATGGCTGTTCGGTCCTCAACGCAGACACCGACCGAATTGTGAGGGTATGAAGTACCGCGTAAGGTCGCGAGAAGATATCGTCCGCCGCAACGGCGGTCGAGCCTGTAACCCTATCCCGGCTGGCCTGGCACCTTCGCGCATGTGCATCCCTAGACGGTATACTCTATAAACTTTGTGCGTTATTAGAGCGCGAAACGGCGCCGACATCAAGGGCCGCGTGGAATGACTGCAAAACGCGCTCTTTGTCGCCGTACTCTTGAGCGGTCAGACCGCACCGTTTGGCAAAGGTAACCACTCCGAAAATTCGCCAGGCTGGCCCCGTGTCATCTCCCGCCGCGAAATCCCGTTCAATACCTTCAACAGGTCATAGCCATGCGACCAGCGGCCAAAACCGCTGGCGATGTTGATATGCCCGGCATGGCCGAGATCGACGAGGCGGCTGCCCCAGCGGGTCGAGAAATGGCGTAGGCGGTCAAATGGCATATAAGGATCGTTGAGACTGCCAACGACGAGGCTCGAAAAGGGCAACGGCAGGTCTGGCATCGCCCCGAAATCGACGGCGCCGTGATGAAGCCGATCGGTCGGGCCGAGATCGCACGGCGCGACGAGCAAGGCGCTGCGTACCTGCCGCGCGAGCGGACGCCGCACCAGATTGGCGACCAGCAGGCAGCCGAGGCTGTGGGCGACCAGGTCGACGGTTCCATGCCGAAAGATCTCGTGTTCGAGCCTATCGCGCCAGAGATCGAGCCGCGGGCGGTCCCAGTCGTCCTGCTCGACGAGGACTGCCTGCGGGTCGTCATTAAGCCAATGGCGCTGCCAGTGGCCATTACCCGATCCGAACAACCCGGGAATGATGAGCGTTGTTGCCATAACATCAGCCGCTTACGAGAATGTTTCGAAGTAACGGCCGCGCATTTTGCCGCGCCCGATCCATGGCTTGATTATGGGAGAGCGGGCCGCGGCGCGTAAGCAAGGAACATTCAATATCTATAAATTCTATAGCATAACTTTTCAGAAGCATCGCACGACCTCAGATATTTTAGATGTCAGGCGTGGAACAATGTTGGGAGCAGAGTGTTTCTTTGGACGCCGTCAGAAGCGAAATCAGTTTCCCTTCGCGCGGCGGAAGCGTCAAAAATTTGCGTTGTTGGAGCCCATGAAATTGGTAGTTTGGCGCCGAAAGATACCGGCGCTCGAACAAGCCGGCCAACCGGCGATTTGAAGATCGGTTTGGATGAGGGGATAGCGCAGCCGCTTGCGGCTGCGGGGGCTAAGAGGTGACCGGAAGGTGACGGAGCGACGCAATGGGAACCGG
>NZ_LAZS01000010.1 GCF_002007205.1 Ensifer adhaerens | reverse complement strand
AGGGAGGGGCAGGCGGAGACGAAGCGCGCACCCGCCGAAGCCACGGCGCCGCAGCGGCAAACGGCCGATGAGGCCGAATCTCTGCTCGCCGCTCAGGTATCGTGGGCGGCTCCTTAAGGAGTTTCGAGCGGCCACACCTCGACCACTCCGTGCGCAACCGCGCAAGGGCTCCGCGAGACCATGTCGATTGCTTCGGCGAGATCGACGGCTTCGATGACAGCGAAGCCGGCCACCGGCAGCGCCGATGACAGGAATGGGCCATCCTTCGTTTCGACGCTCGCCGCGTCCGGGTTGCGCACCTGCACCGGCGTGCCGGCGATCCCCATCAAGGCTCCTCCAGCCAGAAGCTCTGCATCATGGGCATGCGCCGCATCGCGAACGGCCTCCGCCGTCCGATCGTAACCAGCGCGATCGCCATATCCGATGGTCACGAATTTTGGCATGGGTATTCCTCCGATCTACGAAGCGGACAGCGAGCTCGGATAGCTGTGTCCGCCCCTAGCTCCGACGGGCTAATTGACAGCCCGCTCGCCAGACAGTTCCGTGGGGAAACGCGGATACCAAGGGAAAGTTCGACGAAACCGGCGTCCGTGCCATGACAGGGAGGATGCAATGCCAACCATCATCGCCCATCACAACATCAGCAAAGGCGCGGAACATTGGCTGAACTCGCCGAAGCGCAAGGAGTTCTTCGGCACGCTTGGCGTGACGAACATTCGAACCTTCGTCGATCCGCAAGATCCGAGCCGCGTGGCCATTCTCATGGACGTTCCTGATATGGACGCTCTGTCCAAGGCGATGCAGAGCGAAGTCGCAGCCGATGCGATGACCTCTGACGGGGTCGTGCCGGAATCGATCGTGATCCTCGTAGAGCGATAGGCATCCCGCCTCTCCGACGATCGACCCAAGAACCATGGATCATCGCGCATGCCGCGATCGATCGGCTGCGCCGCACCGAGCGCCGCGGCTGAACGGTTCAATCCCCAGCAGCCAGCCTTGCGCTACACTGCGGTACATCCCCGCGCGATGGCGGACACAACCGGGATACGTCGGTCTTAGAGACTGTGATCATCCGTTCACGAAACCGAATGAAGGATCGATCACATGCGCCGCCGGATTTTCTCCACTTTCGCCCTCGCCTTCGCGACAAGCGTCGTCGCCTTTGCCGCGCAAGCAGCCGAGATCAAGAACATCGTCATCGTGCACGGGGCTTTCGCCGACGGTTCCGGCTGGCGCCAGGCCTCCGAAATTCTCGAGCGCCGCGGCTTCAACGTGACCGTCGTCCAGGAGCCGTTGACGTCACTCGCCGCGGACATCGAGGCGACGAACCGCATCCTCGACCTGCAGGATGGTCCGACCCTCCTCGTCGGGCACAGCTATGGCGGCATGGTCATCACCGAGGCCGGCCATCATCGCAAGGTCGAGGGGCTGGTTTACGTGGCGGCGTTCCAGCCCGACAAGGGTGAAAACCTGGCGACGCTCGCCGGTTCGAAGCCGGCGGCCGCCATGAGCATCCGAGAAACCGCCGACGGAAAGTATCTCTACCTCGATCCCAAGGCATTTCCGGCCGACTTCGCCGCCGATTTGCCCGCGGAGGAGGCCGCCTTTGCCGCGAAATCGCAGGTCCTTGCCGCCAAGGATATTTTCGGCACCAAGGTCGGCGACCCGGCCTGGCGCACGAAGAAGAGCTGGGCGATCGTTGCGACCGAGGATCGCGCCATCAATCCGGATCTCGAGCGCGACATGGCCAAGCGCGCCGGCAGCCAGGTGAGCGAAATCAAGGCGAGCCACGCCGTCTTTGCATCGCAGCCGGAAAAGGTCGCCGGCGTCATCGAGGCCGCGGCCAAGGAGGTCGGCAATTAGCCCGAATGCCGCCTTCTGCGACCTGAGTGTGACCTTCGGCACTCAGGTCGCTTCCTCGACGTTGAGTGACACCTGCCGACAAAGACCTGTAACAATCCTTCGATAGCTTGCCCGGTAACACCTCTGCGCGAAACGCTCCCGCCGTGTCCGTAAAGTCGCCGCCGAACCGTGGCTTGACAGCTTGCAGCGAACGGCGGCAAACTTTGTGCATGGGGGTGCGATCACCCCATGAGGCGCCAGCCGAAGCATCGCGTCCATAGAACCGCTCATCCGGAGGACGCGTCATGTCGTCATATCTCGAAATATCATCGGAAAAACTCGCCCGCCTCATCGGCACACCGAACTGTCCCGCGCTGATCGACGTTCGCGTCGACGAGGACTTCGACGCCGATCCGCGTCTCGTCCCGGGGTCTTGCCGGCGGGACTACCGCACCGTGCAGGACTGGTTGGATGGCGTCGACAAGGCGTCGGCGATCATCATCTGCCAGCAGGGCAAGAAGCTAAGCCATGGCATTGCCGCCTGGTTGCGCAATGCCGGCGTCTCCGCCGATGTCCTCGAAGGCGGCTTCGAGGCCTGGGTCGAAGGCGGCAACCCCACCGTGCCATCTTCGGCGATACCGGAACGGAACGCCCGCGGGCAGACCGTCTGGGTCACCCGTGCGCGGCCGAAGATCGACCGCATTGCCTGCCCGTGGCTGATTCGGCGCTTCGTCGATCCGAATGCTGTTTTCCTCTACGTTGCGCCGTCGGAGGTCGAGATGGTCGGCGAGCGCTTCGGGGCGACACCGTTCGACATCGACGCGCCCGTCCGTTGGAGCCATCGCGGCGAGCGCTGCACCTTCGACATCATGGTCGAGGAGTTCGCGCTTGCCACAGCCCCGTTGCTGCGGCTCGCCACAATCGTGCGTGCTGCCGATACCGCCCGCCTCGAGCTCGCGCCCGAGGCATCGGGCCTGCTTGCGGCCTCTCTCGGTCTCTCGCGCATGTATGCCGATGATCTCGAACAACTGGAGGCGGGCATGCTGCTTTACGACGCTTTCTATCGCTGGTGCCGCGATGCTACCAACGAAACCCACAACTGGCCCTCGCCCAAGAAGGACGCCTGAAATGACCGACATTACGGACAAGGCCGCGCCGAAACCGGCGCGGCAACGGGAGAGCCACGGCATTTCGTTCGGCGAAGCGGTCCGGGTCTGGGCGCGGATCGCGGCGCTGAGCTTCGGCGGGCCGGCCGGGCAGATCGCGGTGATGCACCGCATCCTCGTCGATGAAAAACGCTGGATCGGCGAACACCGTTTCCTGCATGCGCTCAACTACTGCATGCTGCTGCCGGGACCCGAGGCGCAGCAGCTTGCCGTCTATATCGGCTGGCTGCTGCACCGCACCGCCGGCGGCCTCGTTGCCGGCATCCTCTTCGTGCTTCCGGGGGTCCTGGCGATCCTGGGCCTGAGCTACATCTACGCCGCCTTCGGCAATGTCACCGTTGTCGAAGGCCTGTTCTTCGGGCTCAAGGCCGCGGTGCTTGCGGTCGTCGTTCAGGCCGTCTTCCGCATCGGTGGGCGGGCGCTGAAGAACGAGGTTATGATCGGCATTGCCGCGGCCGCCTTCATCGCCATCTTCGTTTTCCGGATCCCCTTCCCGCTCATCATCCTTGCAGCCGGCGTGCTTGGCTATATCGGCGCCCGTTCCGGCTCCCCCTTTTTCCGCATCGGCGGCGGGCACAAGGCCGGCGCAGGTCCTGTGCTCAGGGACGAAGATTCCGCCCTCGGCGAGGAAATCCCCGCGCACGCACGCCCGAATCTCGCCTGGTCACTGCGGGTCTCGGCGATCCTGCTCGCCCTGTGGCTGGTGCCGCTGGCGCTGCTCGTCGCCATCCTCGGCACGGGCAACGTCTTCAGCCAGATCGGCCTGTTCTTCAGCCAGATGGCGGTGGTCACCTTCGGCGGCGCCTATGCCGTGCTCGCCTATGTCGCGCAAGAGGCCGTGCAGCACTACGGCTGGCTGAAGCCGGGCGAGATGCTCGACGGGCTCGGCATGGCCGAGACGACGCCCGGCCCGCTGATCATGGTGGTGCAATTCGTCGGCTTCATGGGCGCCTATCGCGATCCCGGCACGCTTTCCCCCATGGCGGCGGCGACACTTGGAGCGATGCTGACGACCTGGGTCACCTTCGTTCCCTGCTTCCTCTGGATCTTCCTGGGCGCGCCCTTCATCGAGCGGCTGCGGAACAACGTCGCGCTGACCGGCGCCATGTCGGCAATCACCGCGGCCGTCGTCGGGGTCATCCTCAACCTCGCCGTCTGGTTCGGACTGCACACGCTGTTTGCAGAGGTGGTCGCCTGGAGGTTCGGGCCGCTGGCGCTCGACATCCCGGTACTCGCGTCGCTGGTGCTGCCGTCGCTTCTGCTGACCTTGGCGGCGGGCATGGCGATCTTCCGCTTCAATGTATCGGTCATTACGACGCTGCTCGCCTGCGCACTCGCCGGCATGGCCTGGACGCTGGCAACGAGCTGACGGCGGAGCCGGCGCTCAGTCGTCGTAGACGGATTGCGGCAGGTGAAATCCCTCCGGCAATTGCGATCCGTAGTGGCGCTCCTCCGGTGGTGGCGGCGGAGGCTCGCGGTGCTTTATCGCGCGAGCCGCAAGCACGGCCTTCAGCTGCACGGGCCGATAGTGTTCGACAAGGCTCGGAAGTGCTTCTTGTTTGTCCGACTGTCGTGACATCGGGGGCCTCTCGGGTACGTCTCGCCACCAACAACAATGCCAGTCAATCGACCGCTCCGCAACCGCCGCCGAGCGATCGACAATCCGGCGGCAGGGCCGTGAGAGGCCGAGCATGCTTCCGTCCCAGTTGCCTTCAGCGGCCCACAAGATATTCGGGTGAACTGCGGCACATCCCCTTGCGTCCGCCGCCGCTCACCCTAACTCTGCAGCGCGGCCAGATGGCAGGCAAACACACAGCGAGGACATGGAACATGCAGGGCACCCTTGCGAAACTCGGCCTGAGACATCCCTTGATCGTCGCACCGATGGCCGGAGGCCCCTCGTCGCCCGCGCTCGTGGCAGCCTCTTCGGCCGCCGGCGCGCTGGGCTCGATCGGCGCCGCCTATTCGAGCGCGGGGGCGATCGCCGAGTTCGTCCAGAACGTACGCGCCCGCACGGACCGTCCCTTCGCCATCAACCTCTTCGTCCAGCATCCGCAGCCGAAGGTCGACGCCACGGCGCTCGAGCGCGCCTTGCGCGCGACGGAGGGATACCGCGCCGAACTCGGCCTACCCACACCGGAATTCGCGGCGCCCTACGAAGAGGATTTCGACCAGCAGTTCGAGGCCGTGCTGCGGGCAAAGCCTGCGGTGCTCAGTTTCGTCTTCGGCGTTCTTTCCGCCGAGCACATGCGCACTGCCCGCGAGGCGGGAATGCTGATCATCGGCACGGCAACGACACCGGAGGAAGCCCTGGCGCTCGAAGAGAGTGGCGTCGACGCCATCACGCTCCAGGGATACGAGGCCGGCGGCCATCGCGGCATCTTCGACCCGTCTGCCGAGGACAGCGAAATCGGGCTTGAAGACCTGCTCGCCCGAAGCCTCGAGAAGGTCAAGGTGCCGCTCATCGCCGCGGGCGGGATCATGACGGGTTCCGATATCCGGTCCATCCTCGCAAGAGGCGCCAGCGCCGTGCAGATGGGCACGGCTTTCCTTGCAACCTCCGAAGCCGGGACATCGGCGCCCTATCGCGCAGCGCTGCAGGGCGCCGAGCGGAAGACACGGACGACGCGGGCCTTCTCGGGTCGGTTTGCCCGCGGCGTCGAAAACCGCTTCATGAACGAGGTCGATGCCGCCACCGTGATGCCGTTTCCGGCCCAGAACAAGTTCACGCGCGACATCAGGGCAGCGTCCACGGCCAAGGGTTCGCCAGATTTTCTGTCCCTATGGTCTGGTACCGGCAAGGGCGAGCTTTGGCAGGGCCCGGCGTCCGATTTGATCGCCCGCCTTTTTCCGGCGTAGTCCGGGAGGCGCAGCGCTCGCCGGTGCGCGCTGTCGCCCCCTTTACTTCCGCCGCTTTGCAGGTGAATTCTTGCTGATTGACGACAACTCTTGCGAAAGTCGGCAGAATGGATCGTATCGACGCGATGAAGGTCTTCGTGACCGCGGTCGACGAAGGTAGCCTCGCGGCGGCAGCCCGGCGGCTGAAGCGATCGCCGACCGCCGTCAGTCGCGCGCTGAACCTGCTCGAGGCCCATGTCGGCGTCGAACTCCTGCATCGAACGACCCGGTCGCTGAAACTCAGCGAAGCCGGCCAGCGCTATGCAGAGGCCTGCCGGCGGGTACTGATCGACCTCGAAGAGGCCGACATACTCGCGGGCGGCGAACGCGCGGCCCCACACGGCACACTGACGATCTCCGCCCCGCCGATCGTCGGCGAAGAAATCCTGCGTCCGATCCTCGACGACTTCCTCCATCTTTACCCGGCGGTTTCAGTCCGGCTTCTGCTGCTCGACCGCTTCGTGAACCTGGTCGATGAAGGCGTCGATCTCGCCCTGCGCATCGGGCATCTCGCCGACTCGTCGCTGATCTCGACACGCATCGGCGGCGATATCAGGCGCGTCGTCGTCGCCTCTCCACGCTATCTTGCCAACCACCCAAGGATCGGCGAGCCGCTCGACCTTGCCAAGCAGCAGATCATCGCCTTCACCAATTTCGGCCTGGATTCCTGGACGTTCACGCCAGCCGAGGGCTCGCTGATCCCCCGCACGGTGCAGTTCACGCCGCGATACGTCGTCAACAGCGTGCGTGCCGCGGTCGATTCCGCCGTCGCAGGAACCGGTCTCGTCCGGCTCTATTCCTATCATGTCGCCAGCCAGGTCAAAGAAGGGCGGCTGCAGATCGTGCTGGCCGATGCCGAGCATCCGCCGATGCCGGTTCATCTGCTTGCGCCGCAAGGCCGCATGTCGGTTCCAAAGGTTCGTGCCTTTGCCGATTTCGCCCTGCCGCGCCTGCGAACCGAATTCGCGCGCATGGCGACGGAAGCCGGGTCGCTCAGCTGATTATGCCGAATTCCGGTTGATTGATCACCGATCGCCGTCAATTCTCCCAAACATCGGATGGGTCTAAATCTGATTGCACCAACGCCGAGGGCGGAGGACGGGCCGAACGAAGCGCCCGTTGCAATCGAAGAAGGATCACATCCATGAGCAACGAACAAAAAGTCGCGATCATTACCGGTGCATCGCAGGGTATCGGCGCCGCCCTGGTGCGCGCCTACCGCGATCGCAACTATCGTGTCATCGCCACGTCCCGCTCCATTCAGGAGAGCGCGGATGGCGGCGTTCTCGCCATCGCCGGCGATATCGGCAACCCCGAGACTGCCGAGCGGGTCGTTCGCCAGGGCCTCGAACGGTTCGGCCGTATCGACACGCTGGTCAACAATGCCGGCGTTTTCACCGCCAAGCCCTTCACCGAATTCACCCAGGAAGACTACGACCTGAACATGAGCGTCAATGTCGCCGGCTTCTTCCACGTCACCCAACGCGCCGCACGCGAGATGCTGAAGCAGGGCTCCGGCCACATCGTCAGCATCACCACCAGCCTGGTCAATCAGCCGATCGCCGGCGTGCCCGCGGCGCTCGCTTCCATCACCAAGGGCGGCCTCAATTCTGTAACCCAGGCGCTCGCCATCGAATTCGCGACGTCAGGCGTTCGCGTCAACGCGGTTTCGCCCGGGATCATCAAGACGCCAATGCACGCACCGGAAACGCATGCTGCGCTCTCGACGCTTCACCCGGTCGGCCGCATGGGCGAGATCCGCGATATCGTCGATGCCGTTCTCTACCTCGAGAGCGCCGGCTTCGTGACCGGCGAGATCCTGCATGTGGACGGCGGCCAGAATGCAGGACGCTGGTAGGCACCTAGCTCTCCAGTCAAACGCGGCACCTGGGGTGCCTCTAACATCTAGAAAGGAAACGGCAATGCCGATCGTTACAGTTCAGGTGACCCGCGAGGGCACCACGCCGGAGCGCCATGCGGTGACGGCAGAGGAAAAGGCCGAGATCATCAAGGGCGTCAGCCAGGTGCTGCTCGACGTGCTCAACAAGCCGCTGGAATCGACCTATGTGGTCATCGAGGAAGTCGACCTCGATAATTGGGGCTGGGGCGGCCTGCCCACCGCCCAGTACCGTGCTCAGCGGGCCGCGCAAGCAAGGGCCTGACGCCTCCAGCCACAGTTCCTGCAACCCGTCGCTTGACAGCAAGCGGCGGGTTTCGTTTGCAAAATTGTGTCGAAATGTATCGGGAGACGCTTGCATTACATTCGCATGCAAGTCTGGATGCTGCGAACACACCGACGACATATGCCGAGCGTCAACCAGACGGGGCTCGTGTCGCGAAGCCCTGAGCAAACGATGCCGGCAAGATGCAAAGACCGTACCGGCTTGAGGAGTTGTCCCGATGGATCATATCGACCACGTGCTGATCGTCGATGACGACCGTGAGATCCGGGAACTCGTGTCGAGTTACCTCAAGAAGAACGGCTTGCGCGCAACCGCTGTCGCCGACGGGCGGCAGATGCGCAGCTTCCTCGAGGGCGATACGGTCGATTTGATCGTGCTCGACGTGATGATGCCGGGCGACGACGGGCTGGTGCTCAGCCGCGAACTGCGCGCCGGCAGGCACAAGGCGATCCCGATCATCATGCTGACCGCCCGCTCGGACGAGATGGACCGCATTCTCGGGCTGGAAATGGGCGCGGACGACTATCTCTCCAAGCCTTTTTCCGCGCGCGAACTGCTTGCCCGCATCAAGGCCGTGCTTCGGCGCGCCCGTATGCTGCCGCCCAATCTGCAGATCTCCGAGGCCGGACAGTTGCTGCGCTTCGGCCGATGGAAGCTCGACACGACGGCGCGGCACCTGATCGATGCCGATGGCACCGTGATCGCGCTGAGCGGAGCGGAGTATCGGCTGCTGAAGGTGTTCATCGACCACCCCCAGCGCGTGCTCAACCGCGACCAGCTGCTCAATCTCACGCAAGGCCGCGAGGCCGACCTCTTCGATCGCTCGATCGACCTGCTCGTCAGCCGGGTCCGCCAGCGACTCGGCGATGACGCCCGCGAGCCGGCCTACATCAAGACGGTGCGCAGCGAAGGCTATGTCTTCTCGGTGCCGATCGAGATCGTGGAGGCGCGTGAATGACGACGAACGCTGCTGAAAGAGGCTTTCGACTATGGCCGCGCACGCTCAGGGCGCGGCTCTTTGTTATTCTGCTGGCCGGCCTCGCCATCGCACATGTGATGTCGTTCACAGTTCTATTCTTCGAGCGCTACATGGCAGCCAAGTCTGTCATGTTCAACACGCTCGAAAACGACATAGCGACCTCGATCGCAATCCTCGACCGCCTGCCCGCGGACGAGCGTGCCTCCTGGCTCAATCGCCTCAGCCGCGACAACTACGGCTTCATTCTCGGACCGGGCGCTTCCGGCAACCCCTCGGTCGATCCGGCCACTGCGGAGCTCTCCGCCAACATCCAGCGCGCGACCGGCCCGAAATATCCGGTCACCGTCGAGACGATCCCCGGCGATCGCCGCCACGTGCAAGCGCATCTGACATTGAGCGACGGCTCGCCGCTGACGATCGACGTCTATCCCAAGGGGGTCATGCCGCTCGCCGACTGGCTGCCTTACGTGCTGCTGGCGCAACTCGCGCTCCTGCTTTTCTGCAGCTGGTTTGCCATGCGGCAGGCCGTCCGCCCGCTCGTCAACCTTGCCGCAGCGGCCGACACGCTCGACCCGAACCGCAACACGCCGCGGCTCAGTGAAACCGGCCCGACGGAGGTCGCCTATGCGGCAACCGCTTTCAATGCCATGCGCGACCGCATCGCCCAGTATCTTGAAGAACGTGTCCAGATCCTTGCAGCCATTTCCCACGACCTGCAGACGCCGATCACGCGCATGAAACTGCGCGCGGAGATGGCCGAGGATTTCGCCGATCGCGAGAAGCTGATCCAGGATCTCGGCCAGATCGAAAGCCTGGTGAAAGAAGGCGTTGCCTATGCGCGCAGCGCCCACGGCAATGTCGAGAAATCGACGCGCGTCGACCTCGCCTCATTTATTGAAAGCCTCGTCTACGATTATCAGGACACCGGCAAGTCCGTCAGCGCCAGCGATATCGATGGCGGCACGGTCACAACCCGGCCGCAGGCGCTCAGGCGCATTCTCACCAACCTCGTCGACAACGCGCTCAAATTCGCAGGCAGCGCCGAGATCGAGGCACGGCGGCTTGCTGACGATACGGTGGTTATCAGCGTGCTCGACCGCGGGCCGGGCATCCCGGATGATCAACTGGGCGCGGTGTTGAAACCCTTCGTCCGGCTGGAGGATTCCCGCAATCGCGAGACCGGCGGGACCGGGCTTGGTCTCGCCATCGCCCAGCAGTTGGCAGTCTCCATCAACGCGTCTCTGACCTTGAGCAATCGTGACGGCGGCGGCCTTTTGGGCGAGCTGGTGATCCGCCCGCCGCAAAGCTGAATACTGGCGAAAGTCATTCATAATTATATATTTCATATCAATGATATATTGGCGTTCTTTAACGTGAAGGCGGAGCCAAGCTCGCGGTTCCCCGGACTCGACCGCAAGGGGCCTGACACGAAAAGAGCGGCGGCCATGATGGCCGCCGCTTCCTTAGGCGATGAATTGCAGGTGCGGATCAGACAAGATTGATGGTTACGTCGATGTTGCCGCGAGTCGCCTTGGAATAGGGGCAGGTCTGATGCGCGGCATCAACCAGGCGACGCGCAACGTCCGCGTCGATCCCCGGCAGGCTGACATTCAGCCGCGCCTTCAGGAAGTAGCCGCCGTCACGGTTCAAAAGGTCCACTTCGGCATCGACGGCAACGTCGGCGGGGAGCGCAATCTTCGACTGGCCGGCCGCCAGGCCGATCGCGCCGATGAAACACGCCGACCAGCCGGCGGCAAAGAGCTGCTCCGGGTTGGTCCCCGGCCGGGAGCTGCCGGGCGTGGAAAGCTTGGTGTCGAGGCGCCCGTCGTCGCTCCGGGTGGCGCCGTCGCGGCCGCCGGTCGTGTGGGTCTTGCCGGTGTAGAGTACCTTTTCAGCTTCGCTCATGATGTTGGTCCTTTCGACAGGATTGCCGTCCGGGCCCGATTGCCCTGCGACTATCGAGACGCATCTGGCGCCCACGACGTGTCTGTGATGTTTCACCGAAAGCCCGGAAATGTACGCAAGCTTGCCAGATGCCGGTGCAGATACACGCTGATACGAGGCGCCCATGGCATCGCGCCTGCATGGCGCGACGCCGCATCCGGCAGGTCCTGGCCCCGATCAGCGCACAAAAAAAGCGCGGGACCGATAAACCGGACCCCGCGCCTCCACGCATTCAGCGGGAGAAGAACTAGAAACGGTCGACGGCGACGATCGCCTCGGCGAAGGCCAAAGGCGCCTCCTGCGGCAGGTTATGGCCTATACCGCCGGGGATCAGCCGGTGCTCGTACTTGCCGGAGAAGCGCTTGGCATAGGCCGATGGGTCCGGATGCGGCGCGCCGTTGGCATCTCCCTCGAGCGTGATGGTCGGGACGGTGATCGTCGGGAACTGTGCCAGCCGCTTTTCGAGGTCGTCAAACTTCGCCTCTCCCTCGACGAGGCTGAGGCGCCAGCGGTAGTTGTGGATCGAAATGGCGACATGGTCAGGGTTTTCGAGCGCTTCGGCACTCCTGTCGAAGGTGGCGTCGTCGAAATTCCACTTCGGCGAAGCTAGCTTCCAGATCAGTCGGGCGAACTCCTTGTGATTCTGCTTGTAGCCGTCATACCCCCGCTCGGTGGCGAAGTAGAATTGGTACCACCAGGCAAGCTCGGCCTGCGGCGACAGCGGCTTCCTGTTCACGTCCTGGCTGCCGATCAGATAGCCGCTGACGGAGACCAGCGCCTTGCAACGTTCGGGCCAGAGCGCCGCGATGATGTTGGCGGTTCGCGCACCCCAGTCGCAGCCGCCGATGACTGCCTTTTCGATCTTGAGCGCATCCATCAGGGCAATGATGTCCGTAGCGATCGCCGCCTGCTGGCCGTTCCGAGGTGTGTCGGCAGAGAGAAACCGGGTCGTGCCGTAGCCGCGCAGATAGGGGACGATGACGCGGTAGCCGGCATTTGCCAAAAGCGGCGCCACGTCCACATAGGTGTGGATGTCATAGGGCCAGCCGTGCAGGAGAACGACGACCGGGGCGTCGCTGGCGCCAAGTTCGGCGTAGCCGACGTTGAGCACACCGGCATCGATCTGCTTGAGGGTCGCGAAGGATTTGTTTGTCCCGGGCGTGACGGCCGGCAGGCGTGGAGCGTCAGCGGTTCCCGATTGCGAGCTCGCGAAGGTTGCCGAAGCGAACTGCGTCGCAGCCAGCGAGAGCGCAATTGCGCCGATGAAACGACGGCGTGGGTGGTTGATATCGTCCGACATTGGGAACCTCCGGTGAACTGAACTGCAATCAGAAATGAAGTACCGGTGTATCCCGATCGTGTGCTCTGCCGCCCCGATTGAAAGTGCATGTAGAAACAGAAGCGTTGGATACACGGCGATACAATCGAGTTCCTCTGCGCCGCCGCCGCTGTGCCGCAAGCCTCAGACAATGCCTTCGCGCGCATTGCGCCGGATCGTCTGGGGCGGTTGCCCGAGCGTGCGCAGGAAGGCCCTACGCATGCGATCACTGTCGGCAAAGCCTGTCTGCTCGGCAATCACGTCCATGGAGTGACGCCCCTGCTCCATCAAAAGGCGCGCGGCTTCCACGCGCAGATGCTCGACGGCCTTGGCCGGCGACTGGCCGGTCTCGGAACGGAAGGCGCGGCTGAACTGGCGCGCGCTCAGGCCCGCAGCGTCCGCAAGTTCCTCGACCGACAAGACATTGCGCAAGTTGGCCTTGGCGTAGTTGACGGACTTCTGGATGCGGTCCGACTTCGGATCGAGTTCGAGTAGTGCCGAGAATTGCGACTGGCCGCCGGCACGCCGGTGATAGACGACGAGCTTGCGGGCGACTTGGCGCGCAACATCCTCGCCATGGTCCTTTTCGATCATCGCCAGCGCCAGGTCGATGCTGGCCGTCATGCCGGCAGAGGTCCACACGCTGCCGTCGACGATGAAGATGCGATCTTCCTCGACCCGCACCTCCGGGAAACGCTCTCGCAGCTGACGCGCAAACACCCAATGGGTCGTCGCACGACGGCCGTCGAGCAGTCCGGACTCCGCCAGGATGAAAGCGCCGGTACAAGGTGCGGCCACCCGCCGCGATGCCTTGAGCGCGTGGCGCGCGAAAGCGACCAGCCCGGGAGAGACCGGTTCGATTTCGGTCCCCGCGCCAAACATGACGGTTTCATAGACCGCATCGTCGAAGGCCTTCGTCAGCACGCCGAAGCCGGCGGACGACTTGATCTCGCCGCCAGCCTCCGACAGCAATTCGATTTCGTAGGCCTGTTCCCCGAGCGTCAGATTGGCGACCTCAAAGGCGGTGACCGCCGCAAACCCCATGAGCTGAAACCGCGGAAAGACGACGTAGCCGATCCTGTGCATGCCATCCTCCTGTCTCGAATGGTCGTTTGTACCATATTTACGCCATGGGTGAAACACGGACGGTCGGGGCAATGCCTACTTGGGAAGCGGCTTGCCCGCGTGTTCGGCAACCATGTAGGCCGCATACCAATCCGGCCAGTTATGATCGTGTTCACCGCCGTTGCGTTTCTCATGTTCGCCATGCGCGGCAGCCGCGCGACGCAGAGCCGCCGCAAGATCGGCAACCGAAACGAAGCCTGTGACGTCGCTATCGACCCGCCCGGGCAGGCGCTCGGTCACTTCCTGCAGCAGCCAGCCGTTGCCATCGGGGTCGCTGAAGGTGGCGTAGGAACGGTAGCTGCGGCGCGCCGGATCACGGCCGCTGATTGGCGGTTGTCCGGGGCCTTCGCGGTGGAAGACTTCACTGACCTCCGCGCCGCGTTCAACAAGCTCCGCTCGCGCGGCTTCTATATCCGAGACCACGAGATAGAGCCCGCTTGCCGAGCCGGGAGTGGCCGAGGTCAACCCCGTGCCGAAGTGGATCGACGCCGGCGAGCCCGGCGGGGTGAACTGAACGACGCGAAACGCATCGCCGACGGGAAAGTCGGCATCGAGCCGCCAACCGAGGCGGCCATAGAAACTCGTGGCGCGATCCACATCCGCGACCGGAATGACCGCGACCTCAAACTTCAGATCAATCGATGGCGCTCTGTTGTTGCTGTCTGCACCTGTCATGACACTTCTCCGTTGTTGCGACGGTGGGGCGCGCGTTCGCACGCCCCTTCCTTTCAGCTCGGTTGACGCAGTGACTTGAAGGACGCTCTCAGTTCATCGACCAGGGCTTGCGGCTGTTCCCAGGCTGCAAAGTGGCCGCCCTTGGCGAGGCGATTATAATGGATGAGCTTGGGGAACGCCTTCTCCGCCCAGGACTTTGGCGCTTGATAGAGTTCGTCCGGGAAGGCGCTGACGGCCACCGGGATCTGCACGCCCTTCGGCTGGAAGAAGGCGAGCTTGTTCTCCCAATAGAGCCGCGCCGAGGACACGGCGGTATTGGTCAGCCAGTAGAGCGTGATGTTGTCGAGCACGTCGTCGCGGCTTAAGCCTTCCGACTGACCGTCGAAGACCCGAGCGATCAGCTCGTAGCTGCGGGCGTCGTGGTCGAGCATCCAGCTCGCAAGGCCGATCGGCGAATCCTCAATGCCGTAAAGGGTTTGCGGACGCTTGCTCATCTCCTGCGCATAGGAGAGACCGTTCCTGTAGAAGAAGTCGAGCTGCTCATAGGCGCGGCGCTCGTCGGCCGAGAGGTTCGCTGGCGCCGGCTGGCCGGAATCCAGGCTCTTCTGGATCTCGGCCGGAACGGTCGCCGGCATGTTGGTGTGTATGCCGAGCAGACCGGCCGGCTGCTGCAGCGCCATCTGCTCGGTGACCGCATCGCCCCAGTCACCACCCTGCGCGACGTAATGTGTGTAGCCGAGACGCTGCACCAGCACCGCCCAGGCCCTTGCGATCCTGACCGGATCCCATCCGCGTTCCGTCGGCTTGCCCGAGAAGCCGTAGCCGGGCAACGAAGGAATGACCACGTCGAAGGCATCGGCCTTACTGCCGCCGTGCGCCGTGGGGTTCGTCAGCGGATCGATGATCTTCAACTGCTCGATGATCGAGCCCGGCCAGCCGTGGGTGACGATCAGCGGCATCGCGTTCTTGTGCTTGGAGCGCACGTGAATGAAGTGGATGTCGACGCCGTCGATATTGGTCACGAACTGCGGCAGGTCGTTGAGCTTCTTCTCCACCCGGCGCCAATCGTAATCGGTCGCCCAATAGTCGGCGAGCTTCTGCATGGTGGCGAGCTGAACGCCTTGAGTACCGTCGGCCACCAGTTCCCGGTCCGGCCACTTGGTCGCCGCTATACGCTGCTTTAGGTCGGCAAGTGCGGCATCGCTGGCATGGTACTGGAATGGACGGACGGATTCGTCGGCCGCGAGCCTTGCCGCAACCGTGATCTGTAGGCTGCCCGCCGAAGAGGCACCTGCGGCATGGGCGGCGAGCGGCGGAAGCAGGATCGCGATCGCTCCGGACAGCGCGAAGGCGGCCAAGCGACTGCGCTTGGCAGTTGGCAAATAGCGTCTGGACATCATCATTCTCCTGGTTCGAGGGACGGCGATGCCCTGAGGCATCGCCACGTAAATCCGGGATGGGAGGAACCGGAAGCAGATCGGGAGCTATCTCCCGATGTTGTAGCGAGCGGCGGGTGCGCTCCTGGAAAGGTTCGGCATGAGCTTCTGGCGGGCGGCCTCATAGCCTGCCCAGTCAGCGGCATCCGGCAGCGCCGGGATCGTGATCACTTCGCCCTGGTCGAGACCGGCAAGTGCCGCGTCCACCATGTCGTCGGCCCGCATGACGATCTCGCTTGGGACATGCTCGATCGGCGTGCCCGCGGTTTCCCAGAAATCGGTTGCGGTCGCACCCGGCAGCACGGCCTGGATGCGGATGTTCTTGTCAGCAAACTCCTTCTGCAGCGACAAAGTGAAGGCCAGGACGAAAGCCTTGGTCCCGCCGTAGACGCCGTTCAGAAGTTCGGGTGCAAGGCCGACGATGGAGGCGATGTTGATGATCGTACCGGCGCCGCGCGCGGCAAATCCCGGTGCTGCCGCATAGGTCAGACGCGTCAGGGCGCTGACGTTCAGCGTGATCATCTCTTCCATCTTGTCGACGTCGGAGGCGAGTAGCGGCGCGGTGGCACCAACACCCGCATTGTTGATCAGCACCGTGATGCTCGCATCAGCCTGCAGGATCTTTTCGACCCGCCTGACATCGTCCTTGTCGCCGAGGTCCGCTGCGACCACTTCGACGGCGCGCCCCGTCTCGTCCGCCAGGCGGCTTGCAAGACCATTCAATCGCTCGCGGTTGCGGGCAACGAGGATCAGATCGTAACCGCGGCGCGCCAGGCGGTCGGCATAGATCGCACCGATACCGGAGGACGCGCCGGTGATGAGTGCCGTACCTTTGGAATTCCTGCTCATTTCAAGCTCCTTTGCCTTGGGTTTGGAGCCCAGATGGTAAGGCGGAAAGGCAATGGCTCAAATGTCATAATTCCGTCCTTTTGAGACATACGACCGTGATCTGGCATTGGTAGATCGCCGCGATGCAATCCAAACTTCGCCGTGACGATGCGTGCGCGGTGTATCCGCCATGTGTTCGACGGCCGCCGGTTTGTATCTGAATGTTCGGATGGACGAGCCCGACTGCGGGCCGATACGAAATCTCTCCCGCGGTTCTGCTGCTGCTCAGCAAAAGAAAAGGGGCCGAAACATCGGCCCCGCCTTCATGTCTTGCACGGTGTTCTATTGGTTCATTGAAAATTCAGGCTTTGCAACACTTAGGGCAACGAACGAATGCCGGCCGGAGAAATTGAAAAACCATTCTGCGCAGCTTCCCGCCAATCGCATTGAACAATACTATCCAACCTTGGCCACGGAGCTTCCCCTGTGTGTGGCCGCCGCCAGCGGTTTGAATGCCAAAACATAAAATGAAGATATAGTATCCCAGACGAGTAGCGCTCATTTGTTAGCTGCCCATTTTTCCAGATCCATTCATCAGGACTAAATGAGCCATCTGGCCAAAGACGTTCACTACCGCCTGGCGTTGTGTAACGCTCGACCATCAGTGATTTGGGCGCTATCAGCCTTTTGATAAAATGCTTGCATTTTGGCCTCATAATATTAGTCAGGGCGCGTTCATCCAAAGAAAAATGCTCATCCGAAGCTATGTGTGAGCGCCATTCCGGAATGCGCCTACCCAATGTTCGCATTTTCGTAGTATTTTTAAAGATCGATAGATGACCGGCCATTCGGTCCGAATGTGATGAAACTGCATCATAATTGTCGAGAATTTCATCAGTGTAGATCGATCTGATATCCCCCCAAATCACATCCAGGTCGCAGTATCCAAAAGATTTGTAACTCTCCAAATCTTCATCAAAGCTCATTCCCAGAAACGGCCTTAAATCGCACAACTTATATGCGGGAATATGATGAAGATCGACGCCTATATCGCTTGAGATTTTCTCCTTATAAGCATCGAATGTATAATATACGAACCTGACATTTGGAGCCGTATTTTCAGGTTCCGGCTGATCCGTAGGTATCATCCAGTCAATTTCGATATTGTGCTTGCATGATTCAATAAAGAAATTAATCCATACGGGCCAACTCCCAAACCAAGGCGATATAAGTAATAGTCTTTTCATGAAAAGTGCCCTGCCTAAAAGATACCCTGTTACGTATTACAACGTTGGCTATGAACCAAGATAATCTCCGGCATGATCAACATTAAATAGGCACTGGTTAAATCACCCAATCCTCATCAATCTCGCTTGCCGACAGACCTGCCATTGCCCCGAGGACATCAACCCACGGATTAGAATGCACGGAATATTCGCCGTGACTGAAATAACCCCGCGCCTCTTTCCGTAGGTTGATATCCGCGATCTGATCAATCATGGCATTGATATCGTCGGCATGAAGGGGTTGGCCGGTTTTTCATGCGGTACCTCCTGCGGCAATCCTCCGCCCTGGTTGGCGGCCACCTGCGGCTGGGCGGCGAACGTTGTCGCCGCCGAACCGGCGACGAGCGCGGCAAGAAGCGACGGCTCGCCCGGGCTGCTGTCCCAGGCGCATGGCGCCGCTGCAAGGACGGCTATGGCGAAAACTGTTGCGAAGATACGCATGATAACTCCTTCCGTTGATCATGACGGCAGCGGCCCGCCCGTCTCTCCGGCACGGGTCTTACGCATTGCCAGAGTGTCCTTCGGGCGTATCGTGGATATGTGCAGCCGGCCGCGATACTGTATCCTGATGTAATTGGCCGAACCGGCACGGCCTGTTGCAAAGTATGCCCGGCCCTCCTGTCGTTCACGTACATCCGGGCAGCTACGACGCGCTGTCCGCCGCAAGCACCGGCTTCCCGCGATAGAGACTCGGGAACAGGTGACGCAGCGCACCGATCTTCGGTTGCTCGTAAAGGACAACATAGGGCTGGCCCGGATTGTTGTAGACGTAGTCCTGGTGATAGGCCTCTGCCTGATAGAATGCCTTTGCCTCTTCGATCGTCGTCGCAATCGGCCGGGAAAAGACGCCTGCCGCATTCAGCTGTGCGATGTAGCCGGAGGCGACTTTCGCCTGTTCTTCATTGCGCGGGAAGATTGCCGATCGGTATTGCGGCCCGCTGTCCGGCCCTTGCCCACCGATCTGCGTCGGATCATGCGCGACCGAAAAATAGATCTCGAGCAGCTTGCCATAGCTGATCTGCCGGGGATCGTAGGTAATCTCGACCGCTTCGGCGTGCCCGGTGGTGCCCGTTTCCGTCTGTTCGTAGGTCGCCGTCGCTGCGCTGCCGCCGGCATAGCCGGCCCTGACGCCCGTGACGCCGGCGACATGCTGAAACACCGCCTGCACGCCCCAGAAGCAACCGCCCGCCAGCACTGCCGTCTGGCTTGTTTCCGTTGAAGCGATGTCGTGAAGCGCGCTGGGAACGGGCTTGGCCTCCTGTGCCGCCGGCTGGTCAAGGGCGAGCGTCAGCCCACCACCAACCAATGCCAGCGCGACCAGCACACCTCGGGTAAGAACAGGCAAGCGGCGCCCACGTTGCTGTTGTTTGTCGACCATCTCTGAGCTCTCATCCAAAGGTGAAAACGAAGGCTTCCGCGCCGGGTTCGAGAAAGCGGATCTCGAAGGTCCGTTCCCGCGCAGCGCCCGACTGGCGTACGAGTTGATAAAGGCGGGTGTCCGTGACCGTGCCTTTGCCCGTGACGTCGATATCTGCGCCGTGGTCCGCTCCAGGGGCTGCACCGTCCACCGTCACCTGAAACGGGATCGGCTTGCCGCCGGCGCCCGGCCCGAGCACCAGGTGCAGGTCGCGGGCACGGAACCGGTAGGTGATGCCGCCGCCGGCCTCGTTGACACGCGCCTGCTCGGCCCCAATGGTCCAGTTGCCCTTGAGGCCCCATTCGTTGAGACCCGGTTCGTCGACCGTGTACCGCGCGGCCGTATCGGCCGAAACGCCCTCCGGCGACACGAAGTTCGCCGCCCGCTCGTAGCCGACATAGGTCTCTCCGGAGCCAAGACGCGCCAGATCCGGCGAGGCCTCGGCGCCCCTCGCATTCGGCTTGACCAAGTCGCCCTCGGCCTTCTTCTTGCCGGCGGCTTCCGCCAGCAGATCCTGGATCACCCGCTCGGAACCTTCATAGTCGCCTTCGCCGAAGTGGGTGTAGCGGATCTGCCCTTCGGCATCGATGAAGTAGTGGGCCGGCCAGTAACTGTTGGAGAAGGCGCGCCAGATGGCGAAGTTGTTGTCGATCGCTACCGGATAGGTGATCTTGAAATCGCGCACCGCCTTTTCGACATTGCCGATCTGCTTTTCGAAGGCAAATTCCGGCGCATGCACGCCGATGACGACCAGACCCTGGTCCCGGTACTTCTCCGCCCAGGCCCGGACATAGGGAACAGTGCGAATGCAGTTGATGCAGGAATAGGTCCAGAAATCGACGAGAACGACCTTGCCGCGAAGCTCGGCCGGCGTCAGCGGCTTCGAATTCAACCACTGCACGGCACCATCAAGCGACGGAAACTGTCCTTCGACCAGAAGGTCGCTGCGATAGCCCGCCTGTCGCGTATCCTTTGCTGCCAGCGTCATGCGGGTGCTCGCGACATCCACGGGCGAGGCATCGCTGCGCAGGCGATTGAGGATCGACTGTTCGAAGCCCGACGTGCTCGCATAGGAAAGCTGCGCCAGCAGACCGGTGTCGAGGCCGAGCGCGATGGCTCCCACCCCTGCGAGCACCGCAACGCCGAGACCTTGGCGAATGCGGTCGCCAATGCCGAGGGAGCGCTTCATCGCCGCAAATACACGGGCGCCGGCAAGCACGGCGACCGCCAGCGAGGTTGCGGCACCCGCGGCATAGGCGGCAAGCAAAAGCGTCGTCTGCACATTCGCGCCGTTCAGCGCCGCGCCCGTCAAGACGAGGCCGAGCACCGGTCCGGCGCAAGGCGCCCAGAGCAGTCCGGTCGCAACGCCAAGAAGGATGGCGCCGCCGACGCTGCCCTTCTCCCCGGTCGCGGCCTTCCGCGACAATCGGTTGCCGAGTTCCACGAGCGGCCCGGTCAGGAAGGCGGCCGCCCGTGTCGACAGCAGCGTCATGCCGAAGACTGCGAGCAGCGCGATCGCTGCGTAGCGGCCGTATTCGTTTGCCTGCACCGCCCAGTTGCCGCCGAGTGCGGCAAGCGAGGCGATGCCCGCGAAGGTCACGATCTTGGCGAGCAGCATCGGGAGAATGCTGGTGGAAAAGGGCTGGCCGGCGCGGGCAAACACGAATGGCAGGACCGGCAGGATACAGGGGCTGACGATCGTCAGCACGCCCGCAAGATAGGCTACAACAAAGAGGATCATCAACGTCTCTCCGCACTGGATCAAAGCCGAAGGCAGCGATCGCTTGATACGTGCGGCAGAGGACCATCGCGACGTATCGCGGATGTTTCCGATCGGTGGAGATTTGTATCTTAGTGCAACAGCCGCAACGTTTGCGGCGCGGCAGCACGTCGGCCATGTAACGGACCGCGAACGGCAGAAAGCCGGGATCGGGTCCCGGCCTTCATTCCTGACCCGCATTCGCCGCTCAGAACGTGCTTCGCCCCGGAGCGGCCTCAAGCAAGGTTTTCGTATAGGGATGGCTCGGTGCCTGCAGCACCATGGCCGCCGTGCCGCGCTCGACGATTTCGCCCTTCTGCATCACCACGATCTCGTCGCTGATCTGGGCGGCGACACGCAGATCGTGGGTGATGAAGACGATGGCGAGTTGCAGCCGCTCCTGCAGGTCGCGGAGGAGCGCCAGAACCTGCGCCTGGACCGAGACGTCAAGCGCCGAGACGCTTTCGTCGGCGATCAGCACATCCGGCTGCATGGCGAGCGCGCGCGCGATACCGATGCGCTGGCGCTGGCCGCCGGAAAACGCACCGGGCTTGCGCCAATAGGCGCTCTTGTGCAGTCCGACGAGATCGAGAAGCTCTTCCGTGCGCCGCCGCGCCTCTGTGGAACTTGCGCCGGCAAGGCGCGCGGCGCGCGCGATCATCGGGCCGACCCGCCGGCGCGGATTGAGCGAGCCGAAGGGGTCCTGGAAGATCATCTGGATCGTGCGCCGGTATTTTTCGAGCTTCTTGCTGGGTAGAGCCAGAATATCCGTGCCCGCCACCTCCACCCGTCCGCCCTTTGCCTCGATCAGCCGGATCATCGCCTTGGCGAGCGTCGACTTTCCGCAACCGGATTCCCCGACGATCGAGACGACCCGTCCGGGTGCCAGGCTGAGATCTATATCCTTCAAGACGGCAAGCGCGCCATAGGAGTGCTGCAGGCCGCGCACGGCGAGCACCGGATCGGCTTCTGCCGCTGCCGGGCGATCATGCGGATCGAGGCTCGGGACGGCGGCGATCAGCGCCTGGGTATAGGGGTGCTGCGGCGCTGTGAGCACCTGCTTTGCCTCGCCGATCTCGACGATCTCGCCGTGTTTCATCACCGCGACCCGGTCGGCGATATCGGCCACCACGCCGAAGTCGTGGGTGATGAAGACGATGCCGTGGCCATGGACGTCGCGCAGTTCGCCGATCAGCTTCAGGACCTGGGCCTGGGTGGTCACGTCGAGCGCGGTCGTCGGCTCGTCCGCGATCAGGATGCGCGGGCTCATGGCAAGCGCCATGGCGATGACCACCCGCTGGCACTGGCCGCCCGAGAGCTGATGCGGATAGGCCTTGAGGATGCGGTCCGGATTGGGCAGCCGCATTGCCTCGACGAGCGCCCGCGCCCGTTTCGCCCTTTCGGCCGCATCGAACTCCGAATGCAGCAGGAAGACTTCCTCGATCTGATCGGCGACCGTCATCGCCGGATTGAGCGAGGCCATCGGCTCCTGGAAGATCATCGCAATGTCGCGCCCGCGGATGGCACGAAACGCCCTTTCCGACAGGCGCGTCAGGTCCTTGTCCTCAAGCAGCACCTGCCCGCCGGCAACCTTCAGCCCCTCCGGAACCGCGCCCATCAGCGCGCTCGACAACACCGATTTGCCGGAACCGGATTCGCCGACGATGCAGAGGATTTCGCCCGGCTTCAGATCGAAGCTGACGTCGTTGACGGCATAGGGGCGATCCGAGCCTTTCGGCAGGGTGACGCTCAGGTTCTTGACCTTGAGGATCGGTTGTCTCTCATCCGTTCTCATGCGCGCCGTCCTTGTGCGTCGGAGACTTCCCGCAATCCATCCGCCAGCAGGCTGAGCCCGAGCATCAGCGAGGAGATTGCGAGACAGGGGAAGATCACGAGATGCGGAAACGCGATCGCCATGCCGCGGCCTTCGTTGACCATGGTGCCCCAATCCGGCGTCGGCGGCGGCAGGCCGAGGCCGAGGAAGCCGAGCGTGCCGATGGTAATCGCCGTGTAGCCGAGCCGAAGGCAGAAATCGACCGCCAGGGGCCCGCTGGCAGTGGGCAGGATGTCGAAGAGCATGATGCGCCAGGCACTCTCCCCTTGCGTAATCGCAGCAGAAACGTAGTCGCGGCTCGCAACGTCGATGGTTATGCCCCGCACGATGCGGAAGATCGCCGGCGCACTGCCGAAAGTCACCGCCAGGATGATGTTGAAAGGCGAGGAGCCGATCACCACGATGATGACGATGTAGAGCACCAGTACCGGGAAGGAGAGCACCACATTGGCGAAGTAGGAGAGCACCGCGTCCAGGCGGCCGCGCCAGTAGCCGGCTGCAAGCCCGAGCGTCACGCCGACGAAGTAAGCCGTCAGCGTCGCAAGCGTCGCGAACACCACGACCGTGCGGGCGCCATAGATCAATCGCGAGAGAATATCGCGACCGAGCATGTCGGTGCCGAGCCAGAAGGTGCCTCCAGCTGGGTTGAGTGCGCCGGGTTTGGCGAGCGGCATCAGCGTCTTGATCGGGTCATAGGGGGCAAGTACCGGAGCGAGCAGCGCCACAAGCAGCCAGCCGAGGCTCAACAGGCCACCGATGACGGTGATCGGGCTCGATAGATAGGGAGACAAGAATTTGCGCATGTCGGTGACCTATTTGTTGCCCATCGTCGCTTCGAGCAGCGAGACGCGAGGATTGAGCCAGCCATATGCGATGTCGGAGAGGATCTGGGTGGCAACGACGACCAGAACGCTGACCATGGCGCAGGCCTCGACGAGGCGGATATCGCTGTTGAGCGCGGCGTCGTAAAGCAGCGTGCCGAAACCCTTGTAGGCGTAGAAGACCTCGACGACGATGACGCCGGACAGCAGCCACGGCAATTGCAGCATGATGACGGTGACTGGCGTGATCAGCGCGTTGCGCAGCGCATGGCGCCAGACGATCCGCGCCGGGCTCGCGCCCTTCAGGCGCGCTGTGCGGATGTAATGCGTGCCCATGACCTCGACCATCGAGGCGCGCGTGACGCGCGCCAGATAGCCGGTCGAATAGAAGGCGAGCACCAGGACGGGCAGAACCATTTCGCTCAGCGAAAAGCCCGAGAGCATCGTGCTTGCGCCCGGAAGCCAGTTGAGCCAGAAGACGAAGACCGCGGAGAGAAACACCGCCGAGGCAAAATCCGGGATCGAGGTGGTGACGATCGACAGCAGCGACACCGCCCGGTCGATGAGCGAGCCCGGCCGCATGCCGGCCAGGATGCCGGCAAGCAATCCGACCGGAACCATGACCAGCAGCGCTCCGCCCGCCAGGATACCGGAAGCGGCGAGTCGATCAGGCACGAGGTCGATCACCGGCGCACGGTAATAGGTGGAATCGCCCCAATTGCCAGTGACGAAGGACCACAGCCAGCGACCGTAGCGGATGAAGAACGGATCGTCGTAGCCGTTGGCCGTCAGCCAGGCGGCGCGCTGCGCATCCGTCGAGAATTGGCCGAGCACCTTGACGGCAACGTCCTCGACGTTGACCTCAAGCGCCAGGTACACAAGGAAGGACACGGTCAGCATGGCCGCCGCCGCGCCGCCGAGCTTGCGGACGATAAACAGGATCAGGGTCAAAGGGGCACTCCTCGCCGGATGGGTTCAGGGCCGCGCTAGAGCGCCGCGTTCATACGAACGCACAAGGGACGCTCTAGCATTTTGATTCTAGAGCATCTTTCCGCCCGTAAGTGATTCCACTTGAAGGCAGGATGCTCTAGAGACGCGGCCCTTCCGAAAGTTACGCCTGGGCGAGCCAGATGCCGTCCATGCGGAAATAATCCGCCGGGTGCAGCTTGTAGTTTCTGACCTTCATCGACGTCGCGCAGAAGCGGCTCGGCCAATAGGCCTGCACGATCACGGCGTTGTCCTGGAGGATCTGTTCGACCTCTTTCATCGCCTCGCTGCGCTTGGCCGGATCGACCACCGCCATCGCCTTGTCGAGGGCCGCGTCGAACTCCTTGCTGGCAAAGTGGCTCTCGTTCCAGGCACCACCGGAACGATAGGCAAGGTCCAGCGTCATCGAGCCGAGCGGGCGATGCGCCCAATAGGTCAGACCGAAAGGAACCTTGTCCCAGACCGGCCAGTATTGCGAGGCCGGAAGCACATTGAGCTTCAGCCGGATGCCGGCTTCCGCAAGGTTCTGCTGCAGCACCTGGGCGGTGTCCTGCTCCCATTTGCCCTGCGTGTTGCCGAGCGTCAGTTCGATGTCGAGCCCGTCCTTGTAGCCGGCCTCGGCAAGCAGCGCCTTCGCCTTATCGACGTCGCGGGCGACCGGTTCCAGCGGGAAATAGTCCGGCTGCGTCGGCGAAACGTGCACGTTCGCACCGATGACGCCCTCGCCGCGGTAGGCGACGTCGAGCATCTGCTTGTTGTCGGCTGCAAGCTGGATCGCCTTGCGGACGCGGATGTCGTCAAACGGTTTTGCATCCACCTGCATGCGCATAACCAGCGTATGCGCCGGGTTGGCCTTCAGCACCTGAATGTTCGGCAGCGATTTCATCAGGTCGTATTCGGCGATGCTGGCGCGATAGATCACGTCGATCTGTCCGCTCGCAAGCGCCGCCAGATGCGTGGTCACGTCGGTACCCATGTCGATATAGTGGATCTCGTCGAGATGTGCCGGCGTTCCCCAGTAATCCGCGCGCTTGTTGAATACGGCCTGGCGACCGACCTCGAAGCTTGCGAGCGCGAACGGACCGGTTCCGATCGGGTTCGCCGGCCAGTTGCCGCCGTCCTTGACGAAATTGCGATGCACCATCGGGCAGGTATAGGAATAGAGTTGCTCGGGCAACGAGGAGACGCCGCGCGACAGGGTAATGCGCACGCTGTGATCGCCCGTCTTCTCGACCTTCTCGACGGCGGAAAAAGCGGTCTTGTTCGACGATTGCGAATCCGGCGCGATCCAGCGTTCGATGTTGAAGATCACGTCCTCGGGCGTGAAGGCATCGCCATTCGACCACTTGGCGCGCTCATCCAGCTCAAAGTCCCAGACCTTCAGGTCTTCGGACGGCGTCCAGCTCTTGGCGAGATAGGGATGGGTGATGTTGTCGGCGTCGACATAGGTGAGGAATTCGAGGCAGTTGCGATAAAGATTGGAAGCCTCGATCCAGCTCGAAAGCATCGGATCCGTCAGCTCCTGGATCTGGCACGCAAAACGCAGCTTGCCACCGTCAGCGGGGGTTTCCGTTTGGGCAAATGCCTCACCCTTCATGCCGGCAAAGGCGCTGGCCGACGCGACGGAAACGCCGAGCCAGGCACTGGCGCGCAGGAACGAGCGGCGGTCGATCGCGCCGGAGCGGACCTGCTCGACCAGGTCCTTGACGGACGAATGAAGCGGCTTGCCGCTGTTTGTCTTCAGATCTTTCATGTTTCCTCCTCCATGATTTGTTTCTTAGGCGGTGTCGGTGCCACCGATCACGCGTAAACCCCTTCGATGGCCATCCGGCCGGCCGTTGTTCCTGAACCGGCTGATGAGCCAGGAGCGGAAGCCGGCAATCAGCGGATCCGCCAGTCCGTCGGCATCGATTTTCAGGTAGTAGCCGAAGCCCTCGTAGTAATCGGCCTCGAAGGGCGCCACGAGCCGCCCGCTCTCGATCTCGTCGCGGAACAGCACCGGATCGACGAGCACCAGTCCGTGTCCCGAAAGCACGTACTGGACGGCAAGGCTCGCGCTGTCGAAGGTCACGCCGCGGGCGGTCGCAACGTCCGTAATACCGTTCTGCAGAACGAAGCGCTGCCACATGTGGTGCGGATCGAGATCGACGATCTTGATATGGACGATCTCGTTTTCCGTGATGAAGGCGCCGATATCGGGCGAGCCGTTGCGCATCAGATCCGGATGGCAAAGGATCGTCGGACGCTCCTCCCAGAGCAGGTCGGTGATCCACTCGTCGACCGTCGGGCGGCTGTAGACAACGGCAAGGTCGAATTCGCTGTTCGGGCCGCCATAGGGCGTCGACACTTCAAAAAGCACTTCCGGGAAGCTGCGCCGAAAATCGGTCAAGAGCGGCACGGTGAGCTTCATCGCAAAGCTCGGCGGCAGGTTGATGCGCAGCTTGCGCTTCTGGCCCTCGGCCTGGCCGACCTCCCTCAGCGCCTGGGCGATGCGATCTAAGCCCTTCACGACGCCTGCAAGCAGCGCTCTTCCCTCGACCGTCAACGTGATCGACTTGTGCCCCCGCTCGAACAGCTTGTGTCCGATCGTTTCCTCGAGCCCGATGACGTGGCGCGAAAGCGCGCTCTGCGAAATGTTGAGCGCATTCGCAGCATCGGTGAAGCTGTTGTAGTGCGCCACGGCCTCGAAGGCGCGCAGGGCATTGAGAGGAAGGCGACGGCGATCCATGGTCGGATCCTTTCTGTTCGGGCGGGGAGCGATCTCTTACTGTACCGAGAGCCCTCCGAAGAGCACGTATTTGCTTTCCAAATACTCATCGAGGCCTTCGCTCGCGCCTTCACGACCGAGACCCGATTGCTTGATTCCGCCAAAGGGCGCGACTTCGGTCGAAATCACCCCTTCATTGATGCCGACCATGCCCGCTTCGAGCGCTGCGGCAACACGCCAGGCGCGGCCGATGTCACGGGTGAAGAAATAGGCGGAAAGCCCTGTTTCCGTTGCGTTGGCGAGCGCGATTGCCTCTTGTTCTCCGCGGAAGCGGAAGAGACCGGCCACAGGCCCGAATGTCTCTTCCTGCGCCAGCGCCATGTCAGGCGTCACGTCCCTGAGGACCGTCGGCGCATAGAAGAGCCCGCCGCGGTCGTGGCGCACGCCACCGGTCAGCACGCTTGCACCCTTTGCGATCGCATCGGCGACGTGCCGCTCGACCTTCGTGAGCGCGGCCGCATTGATGAGCGGCCCCTGGGCTGTACCCTCCTCGACGCCGGGCGCCACCTTGAGCGCTGCGACGGCCTTGCTAAGGGCAGCCGCATAGCGGTCGTAAATCCCGTCTTCGACGAGGATGCGGTTGGCGCAGACGCAGGTCTGTCCCGTGTTGCGAAACTTCGAGGCAATCGTGCCGCGGACCGCAAGTTCGATATCGGCATCGTCGAAGACGATCAGCGGCGCGTTGCCGCCGAGTTCGAGGCTGACGCGTTTCACCGTATCGGCGCATTGGCGCATCAGCAGCTTTCCTGTCGCCGTCGAACCGGTGAAGGAGAACTTGCGCACGGCGGGGCTCGCCATCCAGACGCCGACGACATCGGCGGGTGACGTCGTCGTCACGATGCTGACGACGCCGGCCGGAACGCCGGCCTCCTCGCCGAGACGGGCGAGCGCCAGCGCCGACAGCGGCGTATCCTCGGCGGGCTTGATGACGATGGTGCAGCCGGCCGCAAGCGCCGGACCGATCTTGCGGGTAATCATTGCCAGCGGGAAATTCCAGGGCGTGACCGCGGCGACGACACCGACCGGCTCCTTCATCACGACGATGCGGGCGTCGTTCCGATGCGGCGGCACGACGCCGCCGTGGGAGCGACGGCCCTCCTCCGCAAACCAGGTCAGGAACCCGGCAGCATAGGCGACCTCACCGCGGGCTTCCGCGAGCGGCTTGCCCTGTTCGGCGGTGAGGAGCCGCGCAAGCTCCTCCTGTCGGTCGAGCATCAAGCCGGCCCAGCGCCGCAGCACCTCGGAGCGCTGGGCGGCCGTGGTCTGCCGCCAGCTTCGAAATGCTATCTCAGCGGCATCGAGGGCCTGCTGGGCTTCCGTCGTCCCGCAATCGGCAACGCGGGCGATCTCGCTCCCATCGGCGGGATTGAGGACCGAAAACCGCTTCTCATAGGTCGCGTCTTTCCACTCTCCGCCCACCAGGGCCTGGCGTTCTACAAGCTGCATGGATCAGGCAGCCTTTGGCGTGAAGAACGGATTGCCGACGGTGAGCAGGCCCTGCTTCAGTTCGTCGCGCGACGGCCAGTTGCGGGTCAGCGCGCGTTTCGCCGCCATATGTGTCGCCGTCCTGTTGTGAGCGTAAACGGCCTCGGCGTCGTCGGCCGTCGGGTTCACCCAGACGGCGGCGATCGCCAGCCAGCCATCCTCGGCCTCAGTCGGGAGCGTGCCATCGAGCAGCGCTTCGGTGATGCCGGCGGCAACGCCCGCCTGGGCGGGTCCCCAGGTCATGGTCTCATGGGTACCCGGCTGCAGCACCGCCTTGGCAATGAACAGCGTCACCGGCTTTGCCGGCAGGTTCGGCTTCAGGATCGCCTGGAAAGGCAGGTGGCCGGGCCCAGGGCTTGCGGCCGCCGTCGCCAGCGCGCCGGCGATCGGGCCATCCTTCGGTCCGAGATAGAGATTGATGTGCGCGGCATTCGGGCCGGAACCCTCGAAACCTTCACCGATGAAAAGCATGGGTGTTCTCCAGACTGAGGATGTAGATCAGGACGCCACGGCGAGCGTGGCGGCCGGCGCGGACAGAGCGCGCGGGCGACGGACCGGGTTGTAGTCGTTGATCATGTCGCGCGGCCGGTAGGGCTCTTCGAGATAGGCGCGATCGACGGCATCAAGCTCGATCTTCGCCGCCTCGAGGGCGGCTTCGACCTGCTCGGGGCTTTCGGCGCCGAAAATCGGCACGGTGCTGTTGCCGGAGCCGATCACCCAGGCCTGGGCGATCTGGCTTGCGGTCTTGCCGTATTTGCGCGCCAACTCGTTGACCCTGTTGGCGATTTCCCGATCGATCTCATCGCCGAACCAGTCGAGATAGAGATCATGGGCGATGCGCGGAGCCGAGCCGCCCCCGGCGAGATAGCCACGCGCCAGTGGCGAGAAGGTCGTGACCGCAATGCCCTCGTCCTTGCAGTAGGGCATCATCTCGCGCTCTTCCTCGCGGTAGAGCAGCGAATACTGGCACTGCATGTTGATGAAGGGCGTCCAGCCGTTCTTCTCGGCGACATGGTTCATCTTGGCGAACTGCCAGGCATACATGGTCGAGGCGCCGAGATAGCGGGCCTTGCCGGATTTGACGATGTCGTGCAGCGCCGACATGGTCTCCTCGATCGGCGTATCCGGATCGAAGGCGTGGACCATGTAGATATCGACATAGTCGGTGCCCATCTGCTCGAGCGAACGGTCGATCGACTTCATCAGATGCTTGCGCGAAAGGCCCTGGTCGTTCGGGCTGTCGCTCATGGCGTAAAACGCCTTGGTGGTCAGCACCAGGTTTTCGCGGCTGGTCATCGACAGAAGCGTGCGGCCGACGACGCGCTCGTTGAGCCCGGTCGAGTACCAGTCGGCCATGTCGAAGAAGTTGATGCCGGCGTCCAGCGCGGCCTTCAGGACCGGAACGGACCGGCCCTCGTCGAGAACCCAGCCCTTCCACTTGGAAGAACCGAGACCCATGGTGCCAAGGCAAAGGGATGACGTCTTCAGGCCGGTCTGGCCAAAGCGATTGTATTCCACGGCAATGTCCTAAAAGAGTTTCTCCTCGACCGGGACAATGTCGATGGCCCGCCGATTTGGCAAATAGACTTATTCGATCGCGCCATCTCAAAAAGAGATGGGAAAAGAATGAGATGGCAGAGAGCCGCCTCCGCCGGCAAGGAGGACATCGCTTGCACCGTATGGCACCGTTCATTCAGTGCGATTTTTCAGGCAATATATTCCAAGAGATATAACGCCGTGCCATAGTGCGCCCGACCGATCCCTCTCGCTATCGTGGCCTCCATGTTGAAATCTCTTGCGATAATCCTCTCCGCCATGCTCGGCCTTGCCTCAGGCGCAGCCGAGGCGCGTACGATCACCGACGCCGCAGGGCGAACAGTCGAGGTTCCCGATACCATCACCCGCGTGCTTGCCGCCGGCCCTCCCGCCTCGGTGCTGACCTATGTCCTGGCGCCGGACAAGCTCGCCGGCTGGGTGCGCGAGCCGACGGATGAGCAAAAGGCATATCTGATGCCGTCGGTCCGCGATCTGCCGACCTACGGCCAACTTACCGGCAAGGGCGGCAGCGCCAATGTCGAGGCGGTGCTCGCCGCCAAGCCGGACATCATTCTCGACGTCGGCACCATCAACGACACCTACCGCTCGCTTGCCGACAAGGTGCAGGCGCAGACCGGCATTCCTTACGTGCTGATCGACGGCCGTTTCGCCGACAGCGGCAAGACGCTGCGCGACGTCGGCGCGCTGCTTGGCGTGACTGAGCGCGCTGAGACACTCGCGGCCTACGCCGATCGGCAGATCAAGGATCTGAACGACAGGCTCGCCAAGATCCCCGCTGATCAGCGGCCGCGCGTCTATTACGGCCGCGGCCCAGAAGGGCTGGAAACGGGGCTTTCCGGCTCCATCAATGTCGAGATCCTCGAAGCCGTCGGCGCCGAGAATGTCGCGGCGGCCGCCGGCAAGGGCAGCCTGACGCAGGTCTCGCACGAACAGATCTTCTCCTGGAACCCGGACTCCATCATCGCGGCAAGCGGCAAGTTTGCAGCCTCGGCGAAGAAGGACCCGCTCTGGGCTGACATGAGGGCCGTCACGGACGGCCGGGTATTCACCGCGCCGTCGCTTCCCTACGGCTGGTTCGATTCACCGCCCGCCATCAACCGCCTGATCGGCGTCGTCTGGCTGCAGAAGCTGTTCTATCCCGACCGCTTCAAGGGTGACCTGAAGGCTGAGACCCGCGATTTCTACAAGCTGTTCTACCAGGTCGACCTGACGGACGAACAAGTGGCGACGCTCCTGAAGGGGGCGGTGCCGGCTTCGAAATGAACCGGAGACAGGAAACGCAGGACATGATGGCCGCCGAGCGCAAGGGCGGCCTCTGGCTGCTCGTCGGCGCGCTCTTTCTGCTGGCGCTGGCGTCGATGTCGGTCGGCAAATATGCCGGCCCATCGGAGATTGTCGCAGCGCTGCGCGCGGCTTCTTCCGGGCAGGCAACTGATCCGGTGCTGTCGACCGTGCTCTGGAACGTGCGGCTGCCGCGCGTGGTAGGCGCGATCCTGATCGGCGCGGCACTTGCCGCAGCCGGCGCCACCTATCAGGGGCTCTTCCGCAATCCTCTCGTTTCGCCCGATATTCTCGGCGTTTCCGGAGGCGCCAGTCTCGGCGCCGTCATCGGCATCTTTCTGTCGCTTCCGGTCCTTGCAATCCAGGCGATCAGCTTTGCCGGTGGACTGCTGGCGGTCGGGGCGGTCTATGCCGTGGGCTTGGCAATCCGTGGACGCGATCCGGCGCTGACGCTGGTTCTGGCGGGGATCGCCATCGGGGCGCTCGTCGGCGCCGGCATATCGCTGATCAAGATCCTCGCCGATCCCTACGACCAGCTGCCGGCAATCACCTACTGGCTGCTCGGCAGCCTGACGGCGATCACCCGTCTCGACGTCGTCTCGATCCTGCCGGCGCTTTTGGTCGGGCTGGTGCCGCTGGTGCTCTTTTGCTGGCGCATGAACCTGATGACACTCGGCGACGAGGAAGCCCAGACCTTGGGCGTCGACACGCGTCTTACGCGCTCCGTGCTGATCGCCGCGGCAACGCTGATCACCGCGGCTGCTGTCTCCGTCTGCGGCGTCATCGGCTGGATCGGCCTCGTCATC
Source organism: Ensifer adhaerens (assembly GCF_002007205.1). GTDB lineage: Bacteria > Pseudomonadota > Alphaproteobacteria > Rhizobiales > Rhizobiaceae > Ensifer > Ensifer adhaerens_D. The sequence continues at coordinate 310,352 of NZ_LAZS01000010.1, read as the reverse complement.
CCGCATATCGCCCGCATGCTGGTCGGCCCGGACTTCCGCCGCCTGCTGCCGGCCTCGATGATATCAGGTGCTGCCTATCTGCTCGTCGTCGACATGCTGGCGCGCAGCATCGCGCTCACCGAAGTGCCGCTCGGCATCCTGACGGCCGCGGTTGGCGCGCCGTTCTTCCTGTGGCTTCTCGCCTCCGGCCGGAGAGCCTGGCAATGACGCTGGAAATCAGGGATCTCGCCTTTGGCTATGGCGGACGCACGGTGGGTGAGAATGTCTCCCTGTCGCTTGCGTCCGGCGAGGTCCTGGCCCTGCTCGGCCCCAACGGCGCCGGCAAGACGACGCTTTTCAAGACCGTTCTCGGTCTCCTGCCGGTCAAGGCCGGCGATATTCTCCTCAACGGACAACCGCTTTCCGCCTGGCCGCGGCGTGAGCGCGCCAAACGGATCGCCTATGTTCCGCAGGCGCATGCAGCACTTTTCCCGTTCACGGTGCTGGAGGTGGTCTTGATGGGACGAGCCCCTCACCTCGCACCATTCGCATCGCCTGGCTCCCGCGATCGTCGGATCGCCATGGAGGCGCTTGCCGGACTTGGCATGACCCATCTCGCCATGCGGCCCTATACCGAGATCAGTGGCGGCGAGCGCCAGATGGCGCTGATCGCCCGTGCAGTCACGCAGGAGCCGTCCATCCTCGTCATGGACGAGCCGACCGCCAATCTCGACTACGGCAACCAGATGCGGGTGCTCTCGCACATCCGGGCGCTGGCCACGCGCGGGCTTTCGGTCGTGCTCTCGACGCACAATCCGGATCACGCCTTCCTCGTGGCAGACCGCGTCGCGCTGCTCCACGCCTCGAAACTCAACGCGCTTGGCTCTCCGAGCCACGTGTTGACGCCCGCTGCCCTGAAGCAACTCTATGACATCGATGTGGTGATCGGCTCGATCGACGGCAGCGAGGCCCGCCTCTGTGCGCCGCGCTTCGCCACCCCCTCTGACATGAAAGGAACAAACCATGGTTCGCCAGAACGAAATCCGTGAGAACGAGGTGGTCGTGGATCCGCCAGCGCCAACCGACGCCGGCCTCGTCTTCATCGGCCGCATCGCAACGCCCTGGACCTCGCGCATGGAAACCCCACGCCAGGGCCGGCACGATGGTCCGCTCTGCCGCATCGAGATGTTCGAACCCTGGGTTCAGGCGCTGAAAGGCGTGGACGCTTTCGAACGGCTGGAAATCCTCTACTGGCTCGACCGATCGCGGCGCGACCTGGTCCTGCAAAGCCCGGCCAGCAACGGCGAGGTGCATGGGACATTTTCGCTGCGCTCGCCGGTCCGCCCCAATCCGATCGGCACCTCGATCGTCAAGCTCGAAGCTGTGGAAGGCTCTGTCCTACTCGTGCGCGGTCTCGATTGCCTCGACGGCACGCCGCTCCTCGATCTCAAGCCCGACCGGACCCTGTTCAAGCCGATCGCGCCGCCGCAGCGCGGCGATTTCGAGACCGGTGGCACTGGTGCGCCTCATTGCCAGAAGGCGTGATCGGGCAACGGATAAACTGGGCGCGACGGAAGCTCCAACGCGCCCTTGGGCGTTTCAGTCGATCCCGACCATGACGTCCGAGGCCTTTATGACCGCGTAGGCCTCGCCGCCGACCTTCAGACCCAATTCGTCAACCGACTCGTTGGTGATGGCTGCGGTCACGATCGAGCCGCCGACGTCGATACGGACATGAGCGGTGGTCGCGCCCTTGATCACTTCGACGATCTTGCCCTTGAGGCGATTGCGCGCGCTGATTTTCATGCGGTTCTCCTTGGTGTTCAGTGGCTTGGACGTCGCGGTTGGCCGCCGGTCCACAGCCGGACCGGTTTAAGCCGGATGAGAGCTGCGAATAGCCGCGGACGATGCGAAACACTATCACCGCTGCGCGTCGGCTCGCACTTTCACTGCCGCAAAATAGCGAGGTCAATCGCGGAGCGTGATCCACACCGGGGCGTGATCGCTCGCACCCTCGATCCCACGAACCTCGCGGTCTATACCAGCGCCGGTGAGCTTTCGGGAAAGCTTCCGGCTGAGCAGAAAATGGTCGAGCCGCAGCCCCGCATCGCGCTGCCACCGGTTCCGGCGATAGTCCCAGAAGGTGAAGAGTTGTTCCTTCGGATGGATTTTGCGCAGTGCATCGAGCCATCCCTGGTCGAGGAGTTCACTGAAGGCAGCACGACTTTCCGGCTGCACCAGCGCGTTGTCGTCGTAGGACGTGGTCGTGTAGATGTCCCGCGGTTCCGGCACGATGTTGTAATCGCCGGCAAGCACGACAGGCAGATCAAGCGCGTAGAGTTCGGCAGCATGTCTGGCCATTCGCGCGTGCCAGGCAAGCTTGTAGTCGAACTTCGGCCCGGGCTGCGGATTGCCGTTGGGGGCGTAGAGGCAAGCGACGAGAATGCCGCTGACGGCGGCCTCGATGTAACGCGCCTGGCTATCGGAGGGATCGCCGTCGAGCCCGACGCGGGTCAGCACCGGCTCGCTGTCTCGGGCAAGGATCGCAACGCCGTTCCAGGCCGATTGCCCCTGCCAGACCGCGCCATAACCGGCCGCCTCGATCGCCGATCGCGGAAACTGGCGATCGGTCGCTTTCAGTTCCTGCAGACAAACGATGTCGGGCCTGGCCCGATGCAGCCAGGCGATCAGGTTTTCGAGCCGCTTGTTGATGCCGTTTATGTTGAAGGTGGCGATCTTCATCCCGATCGACAGATCAGCGCGTCAGCCGGGCGGCCCAGGATGCGACCGCATCGGCGACCGTCCGTAAGTGATCCGCCGTCGAAAAGCCGGAAAGGCTCTTGCGCGGCTTCAGGTCGTGGTCGCCGTCCTCGAGCCACAGGACTTCGATCGCGTCGGAGAGCGTATAGCCCGGAACCTCCTCGCGCGTGCCGAATTCGTCGCGGGTACCCTGGCAGATCAGGGTCGGGGTCTTCAGGTCGGCGAGATGTTTGGTGCGCAACTGCTCGGGCTTTGCCGGCGGATGGAAAGGGTAGCCGAGGCAGAGCAGCCCGGCGATCTTGCCGGCCGCGTGCAACTGATCGGCGACCATGCTCGCAACCCGCCCGCCCATCGACTTGCCGCCGATGATAAGCGGCCCCTCCGCCCCGAGCGCGTCGATGGCGGCAAGATATTCCGGGTTGAGCGTTTCGGCGCGCGGTGGCGGTCTGCGTCCCTCCGATATCCGCCGTGCCGCCATGTAGCCGAACTCAAAGCGGGCGACACGAAAGCCGGCTTCCGCCAGTGCCTTGGCTGTTGCGGTCATCGAGGCGGAATCCATCGGCGCGCCGGCGCCATGGGCGAGAAGAATGGTGACATCAGCATCGTCAGGTCCGTCGAGAAGGAATTTGTCGCCCATATCAACCCGCTGTTCTGGGTCGGCCGTGCAGATCGATATATTGCACGCCGCGCTCCGCCGTCCGCGCCCATTCGCTATCGTTGTCGAGTTCGAGATAGCGGCTCCACAAACGCCTCGCTTCACCAAGGTCACCGGCATCGAATTCGAGTTTCGCCAGATTGAAGACAGCGTCGGCATAGTCGCCGTCAATCTCGATCGCCCTCTCGAGATGCCGGCGCGCGGCGTCGGCCCGGCCCCGCTCGCTCATCAGCCCGGCCAGATTGAACCAGGCCTCGACGAAGGATGGATCGAGCTTGATCGCGCGGGCGTAGTCATGCGCCGCGTCCAGCTCCCGTCCAGCAGCTTTCAGGCAATTGGCACGGTTGAAGGCTGCGACTGAATCCGTCCGGTCCATGGCAAGATAGCGTTGATAGAAGGCGGCAGCCTCTTCGTAGTCACCGTTCGCCTCCGCCTCCTCCGCCAGATCGAAGAGATCTTCCAAGGCGGCATTGTCGGGCGTGCCGAGATCGAAGAGCAACTGTCCATTGAGCTCGCTCAGGCCCTCGGTGCTGCGGGCATAGATCGCGTCGGTCCCGCCGTGGTGCAGCGAAAGCGCCGTCAACGAGGCGACCTGTCCTGACCGGTGCACAGACCGGGCGATCGCGCTCCAGCTCGCCCCGCTGGCGATCAACTCCGCATATTTCCGCGCAAGGATGAGATCACGGAACGAATAGGGTTCGCTGTCGTGCTCGAAAGCGTCGAACAGGGAGAACAGATCGAAGACCCGTGGCGAAAGCCTGGCCTGATCGATCAACGACTGGCGCGTGAGCGCCGATGCCGTCGGCACCGACAACAGTCCCAGGAGGCGAAGGAACCCATTCTCGCTGAGAAGCCATCGCCCGGCCGCATGCTCGGCATCGAAACGGGCCTCGATCTCCGCTTCGCTCCATTTGGCGAGCAGGCTCCGACCGAACACCAGATAGGTCGTCTGGCGCGTGACACCACGGCGCAAGTGTCCGTGCTGGCGCTCTACCTCCCGCGCCACAAGGCGGCGCGGGAACGCCGAAAGCGCCCCGACGATACCGATTGTCTGGCCTGCAACAGCCATCAGGCTTTCTTCTTCGCAGCCGGTTTTGCCGCCGTCCGCTTGGCAGGCGCCACCGCCTTGGTTGTTTCCTTGGCGGCCGGTTCGGCCTTGGCCTTGCTCTTTGCCGGCGGTTTCGACTGCGACAGGCTCGCCTTCAACGCATCCATGAGATTGATGACATTACCGCGCTCGGGAGCGGCCGCAATGATCGGCTTATGGCCCTTGAGCTTTTCGCGGATCATCTTCATCAGCGCGATCTCATAACGATCCTCGTAGTTCTTCGGATCAAAGACTGTCATCTTCTGTTGGATCAGAGCTTCGGCAAGCTGCAGCATTTCCGGATCGGGGTGACCGACGGGGATGTTTCCGAAATATTCAGCGGTTCCACGCACTTCGCTCGGGTTTCTAAGAGTACACACGAACATGCCGGTTTCGCGGGCGCCGATGGTTATCACCCGTTCACGGCTCGAAAGTACGAGGCGCGCAATCGCCAGCTTGCCGCTTTTCTTCAGCGCTTCGCGCAGGACGACGAAGGTTTCCTCGGCCATCGCGCCATCGGGCGCGAGATAATAGGGCGCGTCCTGGTAGATCACGTCGACCGAGCCTTCGTCGACGAAAGCCTCGATGTTCATCGTGTGGTTGGATTCGATCCTGACGCTTTCGAGGTCGGCGTCTTCGATGATGATGTATTTCTTGTCTTCGTATTCGTAACCCTTGACCAGGTCGGAGCGTTCGACGAGGCCGAGCTCCGGGTCGACCGGCTTCATGTTGATCCGGTTATGGGTGTCCTTGTGCAACTGATTGAAGCTGATGCGCTCGCTCGAACTGGTCGCCGGATAGAGCCTGACGGGGCAACTGACGAGACTGAGTTTGAGATAACCTTTCCAACTTGCCCTGGGCGCCATTGATGTCTCCTACGCGGCCAAACGCATTACGTCCTCGTTTCGGACAGAAGCGGCAGATCCTTGGCAAAGTCGTCGATATCCGCCCAGGGATCGCCGAAAGTATCCAGAAGTCCAGGCAGCGAAGAATAGTTCAAATCCTCCGGAGCGTCGATAGTCTCCAGATCCGCCCAATTGAGCGGCGCCGAAGCCGGCAGGTTGGTGCGTGCCCGCAGCGAATAGGGCGCGGCCGCCGTATGGCTGCGGGCATTGCGATGGAAGTCGATGAAGATCCGCTTCACGCGGTTCTCCTTGCCCATCGTCGTGGTGAAGGTCTCAGGCGCGGTCGCCGCCAGTCGTGACGCAATTGCGCTCGTTGCCTGGTGCGTCTTCTTCCAGTCGAGCTTCGGCGTCACGGGCACGACGACATGGATGCCGCTGCCGCCCGACGTCTTGACGAAGGGGACGAGGCCGATCCCCTCCAGCTCCCCGCGGATATGGACGGCCGCCTCGACCACGTCGCGCCACGTGATGCCCTCGCCCGGATCGAGATCGAAGACGATGCGATCGGGCTTTTCCAACCGCGCGCGCCTCGAGCCCCAGCTATGAAGCTCGATCACGCCGAACTGGGCGAGCGCCAGATAACCCTTCGTGCCCTCGATCGAGAGGAAGGCCTTGCTCTCGCCCTCGGAATTGGTCGCGTTGAAGCTGACGATGGAAGGCGGCATGCCGGTGAAGGGATGGCGTTGGAAGAAGCAGTCCGTGCGCTTGCCTGTGGGACAGCGGAAAAGCGATACCGGGCGGCCAAGGATGTGGGGCAGCATGAAATCGCCGACGAGCGCGTAGTAGACGGCAATGTCGAGCTTGGTCGGCCCGGATCTGCCGAAGACCCGACGGTCGGCGTTGGTGACCTGGATCGTCGCAAGGTCGGCGTCCGTGATCAACCGCTTGCGCGGCGCCGCCGCCGGGGTAGAAAGTTCGACGTCGCGGAGCCCCTTGAACACCGCATGGCGCAGGACATTGTCGGTCGTGCGATTGGAATAATGAATGCGGGCGCTCAATACCGGCCGCACCCAGAGGATTTCCCTGGGCGCGCCATCGAGCGCGGTCTCGCCACCGCGCAAAGCCTCCAGCCGGGCGAGCAACTGCCTGGCGGTCTCCGCATCGAAGCCGGTTCCAACCTTGCCGCGATAGTGCAGCTCGCCGCCCATCCACTCCCCGAGCGCCAGTGCCGCCAGCCCCTCGGCCGCCTCTGAGACGGTGTAGCCTGCGATCACGAAGTCTTCGCTTTTGAGCGCTTTGGTCTTGGTCCAGGTCTGGGTGCGTCCGCTGCGGTAGGGTGCGGAGGCACGCTTTGATACGATCCCTTCCAGCCCCAGCTCGGCCGCCTGATCGTAGAGCCCGCGCCCGTCGCCTTCGACATGGTCGCTGAACTGAATGGCGGATCGGCTGGATATCTGCCCCTGAAGCAGCTGCGCCAAGAGACCTTTGCGCTTTTCCAGCGGAACCTCGGCAAGGTTCCAGCCGTCGAGATGAAGGATGTCGAAGGCATAGAAGACGAGCTTGCCGTCAGTCCCATTCGAAAGTGCGTCTTGCAACAGCGAAAACCGGCTGATGCCCTTGTCGTCGAGAACGACGATTTCGCCATCGATGATCGCCTCGCGGCAAGACAGCTTGCGAAAGGCATCAGGCAGATCGCCGTAGCGTTTCGTCCAGTCCAGCCCGCTGCGGGTGATCAGCCTGATGTTGCCGTCCGAAATGTCCGCCATCGTGCGGTAGCCATCGAATTTGATCTCGTGCAGCCAGTCCGCCTTGTCCGGCCTGTCCGACGGGCCGCCCGGTGGCCTCGGTGTCGGGCTGGCAAGCTGTGGTTCGATCCGTTGCGGCTTTATGCCCTTCACCGCGCCCGGCAAGGCGCCTGGCTTGAGAATGGCCCGCTTTGCCGACTTCTTCGGTGGCTCGACCAGTTCCTCGATCCGGCGACCGCTTTTCACGCTTTCGGGCCGCGATGTCAGGATGTCAGCATCGGGGTCGGCTGCCAGGTCATGCTCCTTGAAGAGCAGCCAGTTGCGCTCACCCTCCTCACCCGGCTTCGGTTTCAGCCGCGTCAGCATCCAGCCGCCGTTGAGTTTTTCGCCGGCCAGACGAAACTTGAAGGCGCCGGTCCTCAGGCTCTTCTCGATATCGTCCATCGGCGCCCAGACGCCGCTATCCCAGACGATCATCGGCCCGCCGCCATACTCGCCCTCGGGAATGACGCCCTCGAAGTCGATATATTCGAGCGGATGGTCCTCGGTTTCGACCGCCAACCGCTTGTCGGCGGGATTGAGGGAGGGCCCCCTGGGTACCGCCCAGCTTTTCAGTACATCACCGACCTGGAGCCTGAGATCATAATGATCGGCGGTCGCGTGATGTTTATGCACGACAAAGCGATTGCCCTCCCCGCCGGTTCTCCCGGCAGGCTCCGGCGTCCTGGAGAAATCCCGCTTCGCGCGGTAATCCGTGAGTTTCGATGGCGCCATAGGAGCAAAGCTAGGGCGTGTTCGTGGAGGCAGCAATATGCGGCTGGCGGAGTTGACCCGACCGCATGCCTCCAATCATAATTCAGAAAGCAATTGCTTTCCCATATGTCGTCGATTAAGACTGCACTGGAATTTGGAAAGTCGTTATGATCGAAAAACAGAAGGTGCCGCGCTCTCGCGGCCGGCCCCAAATCCGCCCCGACGACGAGACCCGTCAGGTGATCGTGTTAGCTGCCGAACGGCAGTTCTGCGATCTTGGCTATGAGACCGCCAACATCAATGTCATCGCCCAGAATGCCGGGGTTTCCACGAAGACGCTCTATCGGCTGTTTCCGACCAAGGCCGATCTTTTCGAATGCGTCATCTCGTTCAGAATTTCCGAGTTCGTCATCGAGGTCGACGAGGAGCATCTGGACGCCATGGGCCTGAAGGCGGGTCTCGTGCGCCTGCTCGCCGCCTACGGGCACCTCGTGCTGTCAGTAGATACGATTGCCATCATCCGTCTTGTTCTCGCCGAGGCCGAGCGCTTTCCCGAGATCGCCGCCACGTTCTGGGAAAAGGCGATCGAGCGGACGAATGCGACGCTGGAGCAGTGGCTGAAGAGGCAATCGGAGGCCGGCCGGCTGGTTATCGCCTGCCCCTATCAGGCGGCAGGCATGTTGCGCGGCATGATGGCGATGGAGCCGCAGCGCGCCGTCATGTTGGGACGCGTGAGCGCGATCGAAGAGGCCGCGATCGTCAGCCGCGCGGAAATCTGCGCCGAGATCTTCTTGTCGGGCACCGTACCGAGATAGTTCCGGGGCTGCCGTCCACAGCCAAACTTTGACGATGTCATCCAGACGTCATCAAGCTGTAACGTAAGACCGTATAACTCTCCGCGCGGAAGCCCTTCCGCCGGGCGCATGAGGCGTCGCGACCAGCCTTCGGCATGGCCTCCCTCCCCCTTCAGCCCGGTGTTTGTTATGCGTTTGTCCGCGAAGCTTCCCCTCGCAGCGGCGGCTCTGGCTGCTCTTTCCATTGCCGCTACCAGTCTTGCCAGCCTGACGGTCAGTGGCGACCTGTCGTCGCGCGCGGCGATCGAGAAGCTGGAGGCGCTTGCCGATGCCCGCCGCAACGAGCTTCGCCACTACCTCACCACGGTGGAAAACGATCTGCGCAATCTGCAAGCGCAGAAGTCCGTCGCCAAGGCGCTCGGCGACCTGAATGGTGCGGCCGCCAGGTTCGGCGACAAGGTCGAAAGCGAATTGCAGCGCCGCTATCTCGCGGAAAACCCCAACGCCGAAGACAAGCGCGCGCTCTACAGCAGCGCCGGCGTCGACGACTACGACGCGCTCCATGCGCGTTATCACCCGTTTTTCCGCCGCTTCGCGGAAGCGCACGGCTATCGCGACGTGCTGCTTGCCAATCTCAGCGGCGACGTCGTCTACGCCCTCAACAAGAAGGGCAATTTTGGCGTCAATCTCAAGGACGCAGCCTGGAAAGACACCGGGCTTGGCCGCGTTTTCCGGGAAACGGCCGAGGGAACGGACAAGAACAAGCTCGCCTTCGCATCCTACGAGGCCTATGCGCCGCTCGGCGACAGTCCCGCCGCGTTCATCGCCATCCCCCTGGAATCGATCGACGGCAAGATCGGCACCTTGATCCTGGAGATGCCCGACGCGCGCATCGGCGAGATCGTCGGCAACCGTACCGGCCTTGGCGAGACGGGCGAGACGATCCTTCTCGACGGCAACGGGTTCTTCCTCGCCGACAGCGCCGCGACACCCAGCAACGATATGCTCAAGGCCCGGATCGGGGTCGACCAGCCGGCGGAAGGCGGCATCGCCAGCAGCAGGCTCGCCGATTTCCGCGGCGAGGAAGCGCAGTTGGCCGCGACCAGCCTCGATGCTTTCGGGACCCGCTGGACCATGGCCGCCGTCATGACTTCGCGCGAGGCTTTTGCCGCCGTCACCGCCTTGCGCAACTGGACGCTTGCGATGGCGCTCGCGGTCCTGGCGACCGCGCTGGCAATTTCCATCTGGTATTCGCGCCGGCTGACCCGCCCGATCACCGGTCTCGTCCGCGACATGAGCCGGCTTGCCGATGGCGATACGACGATCGGCGGCGTCGGCGGCAGCCGCAGGGACGAGATCGGCGACATGGCTCGCTCCGTCCTTGTCTTCCGCGACGCCCTGCTCGACCGTGCCCGACTTGAGGCAGAGGCGGCGGAAACGCGGACCATGATCGATGAGGAGCGGCAAGGCCGCGAGACGACCCAGGCGGAAGTGTCGCGCCAGATCAACGAGGCCGTGGAAATGCTGGCCTCGGGACTGGAACAGTTGTCTCAGGGCGATCTGACCGCCCGCATCGACCAGCCCTTCGGCGCCGGGTTCGATCGTCTGCGCTCGGACTTCAACCTGTCGCTGGAGAGCCTGGCCGTCACCCTTGGCGACGTGAAGGCAAGAAGCGCTGATATCGACGGCGAGACTGGCGAGATGCGCGACGCCATCGATCAGCTTGCCAAGCGCACCGAACACCAGGCGGCGACGCTGGAAGAGGCGACCGCGGCGCTCAGCGCAATCACCGCCACCATCGGCCGCACCGCCGAACACGCCACATCGGCAACGACGATCGCGGCTGCCGCCAAAGCAAGCTCCGACCGCTCGGGCCAGGTGGTTATGAACGCCGTCGGCGCGATGGCACAGATCGAGAACGGATCCGTCGCCATCTCGCAGATCATCGGCACCATCAACGACATCGCGTTCCAGACCAATCTCCTGGCGCTGAATGCGGGTGTCGAGGCGGCCCGCGCCGGCGAAGCGGGCAAGGGCTTTGCGGTCGTCGCGCACGAGGTTCGGGAGCTGGCGCAGAAATCGGCGCTCGCCGCCCGCGAAATCAAGGCAATCATCACGGCTTCGGCCGGAGAAGTGGCGAAGGGCGTTTCGCTGGTGCGGGCCGCCGGCGACGCGCTCGACGAGATCTCCGCTCAGATCCATGCGATCAACGAGCAGACGCTGCAGATCGCCGGTGACGCCCGCGACCAGGCAACCGACCTGCAGCACATCAACCAGACCATGCTGTCGCTGGACGCGGTGACGCAGCAGAACAATGCGATGGTCGAGGACAGCACCGCCATGACCCACCGGCTCTCAAGCCAGGCATCCGGCCTGTTCGATCTCGTCGAGCGCTTCCGCACGACGCCAGGCGGACATCGATCGGAAACGCGTCCGCTGGAGCTGGCTGGCCTTCGCCGCACGGCCTAACCTCCGCCATACGGGCGCGCCGTCATCCATACGGCCACGTGCCGCCGTTTTGGCGCGACGACCATGACCTTGACGCTTCACCGAACGCATTTTACGCCATGGCGGGAGTGCTCATGGAGCGCGGGGGATCATGCGGATAGCCAGTCTTGCGATGTATGTCAGGCCGCCGCCGCTCGCGGCCGCAACGGCCGCGCTCTGGGAGTTCCTGCGCGACGACCTGCGGCGCGAGGGTCTGGCGGATGTGCCCGGCCGGTTGGACGGCGGCCCCCGTCATGACGACGCCTGGCTTCATCCGGCGCTGCTCCTCGCCCAAACCTGCGGCTACCCCTACGTCCGGCATCTCCGCGGCAAGGTTCGCCTTGTCGCAACGCCGGTCTACGGGCATCCGGGCTGCAACGGGCCCGACATGTGCAGTTTCGTCATCGTGCGGGCAGACGCCCCGATCCGTTCCCTCGAAGATATCAGGGGGACGCGGGCTGCCATCAACGATCCCATCAGCAATTCCGGAACCAATCTGTTTCGCGTCGCGATCGCACGCCACAGCCGGAATGGCCGGTTCTTCTCATCTGTTGCCGAAACCGGCAGTCATCTTGCAAGCATTGATGCGGTCGCATCGGGCACTGCCGACGTGGCCGCAATCGACTGCGTGACCTATGGCAACACGCAACGTTTTGAACCGGCACGCGTGGCCGGCCTGCGGGTCCTGGCCGCCACTGCCAGCGCGCCGGGCCTGCCGCTCATCACCCGCGGCGACGCCTCGGACAACGAGCTTTTGCTGCTGCGCGGTTCACTCGGACGGGCGATCACGGAGCCCAATTTGGCTTGGGCCCGCGATGTGCTTTCCCTAAAAGACTTCGCGGTTCTGTCGGATGCGGATTACGAGCCTGTGGCCGAACTGGCGCGGTTCGCACACCGTCTCGGTTACCCCGAGATCGCCTGAACGCGCGCCAGCGGCTGCGTTCCGGCTTTTCAGCGTGCCTGTGCCAGCGCAACCGCATCGGCGCCGGCCGGGAAATGGAGCTGACCGGACTGATCGTTCGCCGCATGCCAAACGGCCTCCGCGACGTCGGTCTCCGTCGTCACCAGAGGGGGAGCAGCAAACTGCGCGAAGATCGGCGCTGCAAATTCGGCATAGGCCTTAGGGATCAGGTCCTCGACCGGCATCGTGGTGTTGTGGGCAAAGCGCGTGGTTGGCGCGTAACCCGGCTCAACCAGCTTGACGCGGACATTGAACGCGGCAAGCTCGTGGGCAAGCGAACCGGTAAAGCCGGCAATCGCCGTCTTGCTGGCGGTATAGGCAGCAGCAAGCGGCATGGCGGCCAGCGTCACGCTGGAGGTAACATTGACCACGACGCCGGACCGGCGGGCACGGAGCTGCGGGATCACCGCCTGGGTCATCGCCATCACCCCGAAGGTGTTCGTGTCGAAAACCTTGCGGATATGCGACATCGGCGTTGCCTCGAAGGCGCCGACGACGCCGATGCCGGCATTGTTGACGAGCGCGTCGATCGGACCGCTTTCCTCGATCACGGCGGAGATGCTCTCGGGATCGGTGACATCAAGCGTCAGCACGCGCATGCGCTCCGATTTCGGCAGGACATCGTGTCGGGGCGAGCGCATCGTGGCGACCACGTTCCAGCCTTCGGCATGAAAGCGCCGCGCCGTCTCCAGCCCGTAGCCGGAAGAGCAGCCCGTGATCAGTACGGTCTTCATAGCGGTATCCTTCGTTGTTGCGATGGAGACGAGATACCGCGAGGTCTTAGGACGATCTACAGCTCGACGTCCTGATTTTATTTGCTATCGTCCTCAAATGGCCGACCCGCTCTCGCAACTCATTCAGCTTCTCCGCCCGCGCGCGGTGTTTACCAAAGGCATCAGCGGCGCCGGTCGCTGGGCGGTGCGCTATTCCGAGTTCGGCCATCCGAGTTTTTGCACCGTCACCCAGGGATCGTGCCGGCTGGCCGTCGATGGCGAGGCGCCGGTGACGCTGCAGGCGGGCGACTTCGTGTTGTTGCCGAGCACGCCTGGTTTCACCATGTCGGGTTTCGATCCGGTTCAGCCGACCTTCATCGATCCCAAGGCGGCGCCGTCACCGGTAGGCGAAGTTCGCCATGGCAGGCAGGACGGCGAACCGGACGTGCGTCTGCTCGGCGGCTATTTCGTTTTCGACTCGCCCGATGCCGGGCTCTTGGTTTCGCAGCTGCCGGCTTTGATGCACGTGCGCGGGATCGACCGGCTTTCGACGCTCGTGCGCATGGTGGGAGACGAGGCGCGCGACGAGCGCCCGGGCCGGGATCTGGTTCTGGCGCGGCTTGTGGAAGTGATGCTCGTCGAGGCGCTTCGCACCATCCAGGGCGAAAGTGCCACACCCGGCCTGTTGCGCGGGCTGGCAGACGCGCGGCTGGCGGCGGCCATTCGCCAGATCCACGCCGAGCCGGCCCATGCCTGGACCGTGGCGGCACTGGCGCGCGAGGCGGCGCTTTCCAGGTCCGTCTTCTTCGAGCGCTTCACCCGCGCCGTCGGCGTGCCGCCGATGGAGTATCTGTTCGTCTGGCGCATGGCGATCGCCAAGGACCTGCTGCGGCAAACCGAGCTGGATCTTGCCGCCGTCGCGGAGCGTGTCGGCTACGGATCAGCCAGCACCTTCAGCACAGCCTTCAGTCGCCATGTCGGGCAGTCGCCCGGGCGATATGCACGGACGGTAACCGGCTAGCGGCGGGCGATTGTAGCGATCGACACCGGCTGCGGCGGCGACGATCCTGATCTGCTCTTCGCCGCGCACCGCCTTCTGTCCTGACGGGTTCCGTCCAGACCTACCTGCTGGGCAGCGAGAGCGGTGCAAGCGTCCCGATCGCGCGGCCCTTCGTGTCGTTCTGAGCCGCCTTGCGGCAAGCGTAGTCCTGCGCTTCCTGAAGCTTTGCAAGGGCACCGTCATAGTCGATCAAGGTCGGGCGGCCGCCGCTGACGACACAGGTGCCGTCCACATGAACGCTCTCGATCGCCCGTTCGGCGGCGCAATGCAGCAGATTGCGCAAGGGATCGTAGACCGGCTGCATGGCGTGGTGCCGGAGATCCACCACCAGGAAATCCGCCTTCGCGCCGACGGCGATCCGTCCGATGTCGTCCCGGCCGAGCGCCCGGGCGCCGGCGGTCGTCGCCGCCTCGAGGATGTCGCCGGTGGATACGTCGAATACGGATTTGCCTGAGAGCCGTGCGCAGATCATCGCCTGGCGCATTTCTTCGAGCATGTTGAACGGATAGCTGTCGGTTCCGAGCGCGACGTTGACGCCGGCGCGGCGATAGCGACCCACCGATTCCAGCGCCATGCCGCTGCGCGAGAAGGTGACCGGGCAATGGGCGACGGTCGTCTGGCGATCGGCGAGCAGGCGCAAGTCGATCTCCGTGCGCTGTCGCGTCCAGGAATGGCTGTCGACGAAGATGCAATGCCCAAGGATCAGGTCCTTGCCGAGCAGACCCAGCTTTTCGAGATACTGTACGGCCGTCAGCCCGTGCCGGCGCAAGAGTTCTTCGTGCTCGGTCATGGTCTGGGCAGCGTGAATGGTGATCGGCATGCCGCGCTTGCGCGCTGCCGCCACCGCATCCTGCAGCAGTTCGGGCGAGCAGGTCTCGATCTGCGACGGTGCGACGACCCCGCCGAGGCGGCCGGACGGATGGGCAGCGGCCGCATCGACGGTCTCCAGCGCCCGCGCGAAAGCCTCGCGCCCGCGCGCCCTGTCCCAACGGAAGTCGAGACGATGGCTGTCTTCGACGTGCCATTGAGCCTCGCGGAAGCCCGGCGCGACGAAGGCCCGCGCACCGCTCCGTGCGAGCGTCGGCAGCCAGCTCTCATGCGGTCCGGCGATATCCAAGAGCGTGGTGACACCGCTGCGCATCAGGTCGCCGACCATGACCGTCAGCGACGCCTCAATCGCATCGTCATCGATTTCCAGAAGGTTGGAGTATTCGTAGAGCGCGTTGCCCCAGAGCGCTGCCGTGCCCATGTCCTCGAAGATGCCCTTGGAGATCGGCTCTTCACCGGAATGGCAATGCACGTTGACGAAGCCCGGCATGATCATCCGGTCTCGGCCGGAGCTCTCGCTGGCAAACGGGCCATCATAGTGGCCGCCGACATGCACGAAGCCCTTCTCGTCATAGGCGACGTCGGCGTCGTTGAGATAGACATGGCCATTAAGCTCACGGTCGAAGGCGACGAGCGTGTGTGCTTTGCGGATGACGTGGATCTCTTTAGTCATGCGTGGTCCTGAAATATTGCTCGAGGAAACGGCTGTAAGCCCCCATGAGAGCGCTGAAAACGAAATATACAACAGCCGCGAAGACATAGCCCTCCAGCACCGCGATGCCCTGCCATTGCGGGTCACGCATGGCGGTGCGGACGGTGTCGAGGAAGTCGAGCAGGCCGACGATCGTCACCAGCGTCGTGTCCTGGAAGAAGCCTATGAACAGGCTGACCAAGGGCGGAATGACCTTCTTCAGCGCCTGCGGCAGCACGATCTTGCGCATGATCTGCCAATAGTGAAGCCCCAGCGAATGGCCGGCCTCGACCTGCCCGTTGGGAACCGCCTGCAGGCCGCCGCGCACGATCTCGGCGATATAGGCGGCGGCGAAGAGGATGATCGCCACCTGCGCCCGAACGAGCTTATCGATGGTGATGCCATTGGGCATGAACAGGGGCAGCATGACCGTCGCCATGAACAGGATGCTGATCAGCGGCACCCCGCGTACGATCTCGATGAAGCCGACGCCGAGGACGCGGATGGCTGGGAGGTTCGACGCGCGGGCGAGCGCAAGGGCAATGCCGAGCGGCAGGGCGCAGGCGAGACCGATGAAGGAGAGCATGAAGGAAAGCGGCAACCCGCCCCATTGCGTCGTCGGCACGACCGTGAGGCCAAAGTAACCGCCCGCCATCAGCACATAGAGAACAGGCAGGATCACGGCGACCCAGGCGACCAGCAGCCCTCGTCCCCACAGCTTCGGCACCATCGAGACGAGGCAGGCACCGAGAAACAGGAGCATGGCCGTGAGCGGCCGCCATTGCTCCTCGAAGGGATAAAAGCCGAAGAAGATGTAGCGCATCTTCGCCGACAGGAACGGCCAGCAGGCGCCGCTCGTCGCCTTGCATTCCGCCGGCGTACCGACAAAAGTGGCGTCGACGAAGAGCCAGCCGATTGCGAGCTTGGCGAGCGCAAAGATCGTGCCAAGGCAGAGGATGGTGATCAGCGCATTGCCGGGTGTGCCAAAATAGGCGCTGAACCAACGGCTGCGCGATGCCGGCGGCGCTTCGCGGCTGGGCGCAAGCGCTGCGTTGCTCACGAGGGTGTCCACCTGTGTCATGGCTCAGCGCTCCCTCAGCGCGACCCGCGCATTGTACCAGTTCATCACCAGCGAGATCAGGATCGACAGGCCGAGATAGACACCCATGAAAATGGCAATGGCTTCAATCGCCTGGCCCGTCTGGTTCATAATCGTGTTTGAGACCATCACCAGATCCGGGTAGCCGATGGCGATCGCGAGCGAACTGTTCTTGAACACGGTCAGATAGGTGTTGGTGAGCGGCGGAATGATGATGCGCAGCGCCTGCGGCAGGATCACGAGCTTCAGCGTGCGCGCCCGTGGCAGGCCGAGCGCCGTTGCCGCCTCCCACTGTCCCTTGCTGACCGCCTGAATGCCGGCGCGAACGATTTCCGCGACATTGGCAGACACGCTGAGCGTCAGCCCGAGCAGGAGCGCCACGAATTCGGGCCGCAGATGGTAGCCGCCGCTCAGGCGGAAGCGGCCGAGTTCCGGCGCGTCCCAGGTCACGGCGATATTCGCGAACACGAGGGCTGCCACCAGCGGCAGCAGAAACGCGATCGTCGCGATCAGGGCGATCGGCCGGTCCTTGCCGGTAACGACGCGGCGACGGCCGAGGACGCGCGCGGTAAGGATGGCAGCGGTGGCGCCAATGACCAGGGCCGTCACCAGCGCCGCAAATCCGCTCTCCCAATGCAGCGCCGGCGTGACCAGGCCACTGTTCGAGAGAAACACGCCGGGCAGCATCTCGATCGCCTGTTTGACCGGCGGAAAGACGGAGATGATCAGCGAATACCAGAGCAAGAGATAGAGCAGCAGCGGCACGTTGCGCAGCGCTTCTACATAGGCAAGCATCAGCCGCGACAGAACCGGATTGTGCGACAGCCGCCCGATGCCGACCAGCAGCCCGAGAACCGTACCGAACAGGGCGGCGAGCAGCGAAACCTTGACCGTGTTGGTGATGCCGACGAGGATCGCCCGGCCGATCGTATCGGTCGGCTCATAGGCGATCGCGGCTTCGGTGATGACGAACCCGGCCTGGCGCGCCAGGAAGCCGAAACCGGTCGCGATATCCTGCTTGGCAAGATTGGCGCTTGCCGTGCTGAACATCACCCAGGCGATGAGCAGCACGACGCCGATGGCGATCACTTGATAGAGATAAGCGCGAATGCGCGCGTCATAAAACAGGGGCATCGGGCACCCGTCCCTTGGAGCATTGTGATCTCGGGTCAGCGAGACCAAAGATCATAACTTGTTCGATGTCCATCGTTTGAAGTGCGCGCGGCTTGCCGCGCGCACCTTCTACATCCCGCTTCGGGTGGAGACGTGAGCCCGCGGGAAACACGCGGGCCCGTCAATCCTCAACGGAACGGCGGTGCGTAGAGCAGGCCGCCTTCGCTCCAGCGCGTGTTCGGACCACGCGTCAGGCCAAGCGCTGTCTTGGTCCCGAGGTTGCGCTCGAACACTTCACCATAGTTTCCGACGCCCTTGATGATGTTGTAACCCCATTTGTTGTCGAGGTTCAGCATCTTGCCCAGTTCCTCGCTGACGCCGAGCATGCGCTGGATTTCCGGATCCTCGCTCTTGGCCATCTCGTCGACATTGGCTTGGGTGATGCCGCGCTCTTCTGCCGCCATCAGCATCCAGGCCGACCAGGATACGATGTCGCGCCAGTTGGAATCGTTCTGGCGGACGGCAGGCGCCAGCGGCTCCTTGGAGATGGTTTCCGGCAGAACGACGTAATCATCCGGATTGTTGGCAACGGCACGGATCGAGGCGAGGTCCGAACGGTCGGACGAGATCGCCTCGCAGCGGCCGGAGAAGAAGGCGTTACGGTTCTCATCCGGGTTTTCGAAGACCACCAGCTCGAACTTGCCACCGATCGAGCGGAAGAAGTCGCTGAGGTTCTGCGCGGTCGTGGTGCCCGGCAGCGTGCAGATCGCCGCGTCGGTCAGTTCCTTGGCGCTGTTGACGCCAAGCGACTTCGGCACCATCAGCCCCTGGCCGTCGTAGAACACGGTCGGGCCGAAATCGAGCCCGAGCGACACTTCGCGCGAAAAGGTCATGGTCGTCTGGCGCGACAGCATGTCGATCTCGCCGGACTGGAGCGCCTGGAAGCGCGTGTTGATGTTGGTCAGGACGAAGTCGACCTTTTCCGGGTCACCGAAGACGGCAGCCGCCACGGCGCGGCAAACGTCGACGTCGAAACCCTCCATGTGGCCCTTGGCATCGGCCGTCGCAAAGCCCGGCGTGCTCATCGACACACCGCAGATCAGCTTGCCGCGGGCCTTGACCGTTTCGAGCGTCGTTGCGGCGTTGGCAGTGGTCGCCGCCACCAGGCCGACGGCCAGGCCGGCAACTGTCGCACAGAGCTGAAGAATCCTGCTGTTCATGAATTCCCTCCCATTGGCTGTCCTCTTCTGGCCTTCTCAGGTCGCGCGGTCCTCCCCGCACGCCTCCTCCCGAACCGGCCGGCGCCGCCCTGTTTGTCGGCGCCTGCAATTGCATACGATAACAGAATACAAACATCAACATGATTGTATACAATATTGACGCGTAACCGGACGAGCGCTATCGAGGCATCAGGACATGTTCGGCCGGTCCCTGATCGGCCCGTTGGGGGAGGCAACCTTGTCTGAGAAATCTAGCCGCAGCGAAGTGGTCTACAAGGCCCTGCGACAGGCAATCCTGGAACAGGCCTTGAGGCCCGGAACGAAGCTTTCCGAAGACACCATTGCCGATCATTTCAAGGTCAGCCGCACCAGCGTGCGGGCAGCCCTGGTCCGGCTCAACGCCGAAGGCATCGTCGATCTGCGCGTCAACAAGGGCGCCTGCGTGGCCGAGCCGACATTGGAGGAGGCCCGCGACATCTTCGCGCTGAGGCGCATGCTCGAAGCCGAGGTGATCCGGCGGCTCGTCGCCGATCTCGACGCCGCCGGCGTCAAGCGGCTGCAGCAACATGTCCGGCAGGAAGAAGCGGCGCTTACAGATCACGGCCCGCTCTCGATCCGGCTGGCTGGCGAATTTCACATTCTGCTCGCGGAGCTTACGGGCTCTCAGGCGCTGACGCGGTTCGTCCGGGAGATCGTCTCACGCTGCTCGCTGATCCTTGCCCGCTTCGCACGTCTGCATTCGCCGGAATGTGCGGTCGACGAGCATGTCCAGATCATCCGCGCCCTGCAATCGCGCGACACGGCCACGGCGGAACGGATCATGCTCGAGCACCTCGACGCGGTCGAGCTTCGCGCCGAACTCGATACCGGCAAGGAAGAGCCGGATATCTCAGCGATCCTGCAGCGCTACGCCCGCAAGGGCTGAGGACATTTCCACGTTCGGCGGAGCGAACGGTCGAAAATACGACTTTCTTTCGCCGATCTGCGGCACCAACTGTCGCGCGGCAACATACCAGGCGCGGCATCTGCCTCCAATATCTGTAACGATACCGGTCACACCGGGTGGGTCTTGCAAGGGAGGGAGTAAGACATGCCAATTGAACTGGAATTCATGAGCCAGCAGGTTGCCGCGGGCCGGCTGTCGCGACGGGAGTTTCTCGGACGCGCCGCCGCACTCGGCATAACCGCCGCCTCGGCGAACTTGCTGCTTGGTCAGGCGGCCCGCGCCGCAGGGCCGGTCAAAGGCGGGACGCTAAAAGCGGGCCTCGTCGGCGGAGAATCGACGAACAGCCTGGACCCTGCGACCTGGGCAAGCCAGGTTCCCTATACGCTCGGGCGCTGCTGGGGCGAGCAGCTCGTCGAGGTATCTCCGACCGGCGAGATCGAGTACCGGCTTGCGGAAGCCTACGAGGCGACGCCGGACGCCAAGACCTGGCGCTTCAAGATCCGCAAGGACGTGACCTTTCACAACGGCAAGGAACTGACCCCGGCCGACGTGGTGGCGACGCTCGAGCGTCATGGCGATGCGGACTCCAAGTCGGCGGCCCTCCCCTTCGTTCAGGAGTTCGAGACGATCAAGGTCGACGGCGACAGCGTCGTCATCACCTTGCGCGCGCCAAACGCGGACCTGCCCTACGTCGTCAGCGACTACCACCTGATGATCCAGCCGAATGGTGGCAAGGACGACCCAACCGCAGGTATCGGTACCGGCCCCTACAAGGTGGTCGCGAACGAACCTGGCGTGAAGCATATCGGCGAGCGGCACGAAGGTTATTGGGGCTCGGCCGAACGCGGCCATGCCGATCAGATCGAAATCGCTGTTATCAACGATTCGACGGCCCGCACCGCGGCTCTCCAGAGCGGCCAGATCCACATGATCAACCGCCTCGAGCCGAAGGTCGTGGCCTTGATCAGCCGCCTTCCCGGCGCCGTCATCCGCAACGTGCCGGGCAAGGGCCACTATGTCTTCATCGCTCACTGCAACACGGCGCCCTTCGACAACAACGACCTGCGCCTGGCGTTGAAATATGCGGTCGATCGCGAGGAGATGGTCGCCAAGGTGCTCGGCGGTTACGGAACCGTCGGCAACGACACGCCGATGATCAAGGGCTACCCGCTCTTCGACAACGATATCGAGCAGCGCGTCTTTGATCCGGAGAAGGCGAAGTTCCACTACAAGAAGTCCGGGCACAGCGGCTCGGTTCTGCTTCGAACCTCCGACGTCGCCTTCCCTGGCGCCGTCGATGCGGCACAACTCTTCCAGATGAGTGCCGCCAAATGCGGGATCACCATCGACCTGAAGCGCGAGCCGGGCGACGGCTACTGGTCGGACGTCTGGAACAAGCAGCCCTTCAGCATGTCCTATTGGACCGGCCGGCCGACGCAGGACCAGGTCTATTCGATCGCCTATCTCTCCAAGGCCGAGTGGAACGACACCCGCTTCCTCCGGGAGGACTTCGACAAGCTGATCTTTGCGGCGCGTGGTGAACTCGACAACGCCAAGCGCAAGGCACTCTATCATCAGGCGGCGATGATGCTGCGCGACGAAGGCGGCGTTATCGTACCGATGTTCAACAACTATATCGACGCGACCAACGACAAGGTCGGCGGTTGGATCGACGATCCGAACGGCGAACTGATGGGCGGGCACGCGCTGACGAAATGCTGGCTCAACGCCTAAACCAGCGACGCGAATGACGGGAGGTCGGCACGCGGCCTCCCGTTCTCATCGACGGTGTTTTCAAGCGGTCCGGCGCAGCGATACCGTGCCGTCTGTTGCGCGCTCCACCGCGATGTCGTGGTAGCGGGCAAGCGTCATGTGCGGCGTTCCCTCGGCGGCCGCATGCGCACCGGTGACGACGACGACATCGGCCCCGGCTGCGAGCCCGGCCAGAATTCCGGCCGGTGCGTCCTCGAACACCAGGCAATCCTCCGCACGCACGCCCAGCCGCTCGGCCGCCATCCGGTAGCCCTGTGGATCGGGCTTGCCGATGGAAACATCCTCACCGGTGATCATCAGTTGCGGCGTCGGAATGCCGGCGGCTGCGAGACGGCGCACGGCGAGATCCAGCGGCGCGGACGTTACGATCGCCCACCTTTCCGGCGGCAGAGAATTCAGGAAATCAACCGCACCGGGGATCTCGACGATGCCCTCGACATCGGCAATCTCAGCGAGCGCCAGCTCATGGGCTTCCTTCTCCGGATCGATATCCGGCAGCTCGAGATTGCGGATCGTATCGACGGCCCGTACGCCATGCACGGTCTTGGTAAACTCGACTGGATCGAGACCGTTGCGCTCCGCCCAGGCGCCCCAGACGCGTTCGACCACGGCCATGGAGTTCAACAACGTGCCGTCCATATCGAACAGGAGGGCAGCAAAATTCTTCGTGAAAACGGATGAAGGCGCGGCGTCCAAGGCAATCCCCTGAGATGATGAGACGGGCGGCAAAGGCTTCGCCCAGCGGAGAAGCCACACCTACTACCGGAGAGCCGGGCGCACAATGCCATTTACGCCCCAGCTATCCGCATCACTCGACGCACCAGGCGGCCCTGCTCGTTGTCAGGAAGTCGATCGGTCCGCCCGGCTGCTCGTCGTCGAAGATGGCGCAGGACAGGATACCGCTGAACACCGCACCTGAATCGACGTTGGTGCGGTTTCCGACCGTGCGCGGATTGGCCGTGCTCGGGGTGTGCCCGTGACAAAGGTGCCGGCCCCAATAATCACCCGAATAGTCTTCAGGCGGCCGGATCCAGAGGAAGATCCCGTCGTCCTGCTGCTCCAGTGGCAAGGTGTCGTCAACGCCGGCATGCACGAAAATGCGAAAGCGTTCGATCAGGATCGTGGGCAGTTCCTTGATCCATTTCAGATGCCGCCCGGGAACCGTGCCGTCATAGGAGATCAACGTCTCCTGGCCGCCGTTGACCAGCCACCAGTCGACGTCGCTTTCGCCACTGCTTGCACCCCAGAGCATCTGCTCGTGATTGCCCTTGAGCGTCAACCAGGTCCAGCCGGGTCTGGTCGGGCCGGCCATGATCAATTCCACGACGGCGCGGCTGTCCGGCCCCCGGTCGATCAGGTCGCCCAGGAAGATCACCCGCCCCGTCGGGGCGTAGTCTTCGATTTCATCCAACAGCGCGCGCAGCTGGTCGAGGCAGCCGTGAATATCGCCGACGGCGAAAGTCAGTTGCCGAGCGGCCATGCATTCATTCTCCAAAATCCGATAGCCGGCGCCGACCGTTCAGGTCGAAGGTATCGCCAGATCAAGGTGCTATAACATGCCTTTTGCCGAAAGGATGCAAGATGCGCCGGTGGCGACGCGGACGCGCGCGACAATCGGGGATGCCGGCAATCATAAGAATGCGCCACGAGAAAAGTTCAAGCGTGCAAGTGGCCCTGATTTCAGCGCCGGGAATGGCCCTTGGCGATGGTCGAACTGGCGATCGACACGGGGTCGCTTGCGGGAAAGGTATCCTCGAGCCCCTCGTCGAGTTGCTCTTCCATCGCGTCGCGGTCATGGGCCTGTCGCGCGTTCGGCAGCGTGCCGCGACGCACGCCTGTGTCGCCGGCGGCAGCCGCAACCGTTTCGTCGGCGGCGATGGCCGCTTGCAGAATTTCCTTCGCTTTTTCAATCGCGTTGAGCCGGTTGAGGGATCCGGCCGGATCCTGGGGGCACATCACCGTCACCACCTGGTCGCCGTCGCCGATGAACTCGACGGTGAACCCGGCGCGACCGGCTTTCTCGGGGGTGACCTGCAAGCCGACGATGCGCATCGAAGCTCTCCTTCCTACGGGTAGCCCCGGCAGACAGAGGTCGCCTCGGCGGCCTCGCCCGTGGCCGGGACGAACGGGGGCGTCTTTTCAAGGAAGCGTCGAGGCCGGGTTTTGTTCCGGCGGCCTGCAAATTTACGGGTGGGCGCCTTTGGCGGCGTCATCATGTTTAGAGGGCTCCCTGCGAGCCGATGGAACGCTGAGGGTTTGCCGGCAAGTCCTTGGTTGTATCCGCCGCCTGGAACGCCGCCCCGCCAACCGGCGGCTTCCTCGTGCAGCTTGCGAAAGCATCAAGACCCGGCTTGTAGACCTTGGTCTCGACATTCATCATGCCGAGCACGGTGTGAAACAGGTTGTCGTGGGATTTGGGCTGCGCCGTATCCTTGGCCAGACATGCCGTGTCGACGCCCATGGCCGCCTGGTAAGGCTTCGAGAACCAGGCGATGAACGGCACCTGCGTCTGTTCGCGCGGGGCGATGGAATAGGGTGCGCCGTGCAGGTAGATGCCGTTTTCGCCCAGCGATTCGCCGTGATCGGACATGTAGATCATCGCGCCCGCGATCCGGTCCTGATGCTTTTCCAGCAACCGGGCGACGCTCGCCAACACGTAGTCGGTGTAGAGGATCGTGTTGTCATAGGCGTTGGTGATTTCCTCTACCGAGCACTTCATCAGCTCGGGCGTCCGGCAATCGGGCGTGAAGCGCCGGAACTTCTCGGGATAGCGGAGGTAGTAGGACGGCCCGTGGCTGCCGAGCTGATGCAGGACGATCACGCTGTTCTTCTTCGTCGCCGAGAGCTTCCTGTCGAGCTCGCCGAGGAAGATTTCATCCAGGCACTCCCCGTTCTTGCACAGCGGGCTGTTCTTCTGGCCGGTCATGCTGGCAAAGTTGATGAGATCGGCAATGCCCTTGCTGCCGGTGTTGTTGTCCCACCAGGTGGTCGAAACGCCGGCACGCGTCAGCACGTTCATCAGGTTCTCCGTGGAGCGCGCCTTCCAGTCGCTGTATTCTTTACGCGGATAGACGGAAAACATGCACGGAAGCGACGTCGCTGTCGCCGTGCCGCAGCTCGTGGTGTCGGTGTAGTTCACAACGCCCAGCGCCTTCAGTTCCGGATTGGTCTCACGTCCGTAGCCGTTCAGGGAGAAGTTCATCGCCCGCGCGGTTTCGCCCGCCACCACAACGACGACCACGGGCTTGCCGACAGACGCGATGCGTGAGCCCTGGCGGGCATCGGTGCCGAGCGGCTGGACGACGATGTTGCGTGCCTTGAAGGTCGAGGATGCGTAGCGAACCGCTGCGGAGACCGGCCCCGTCGGATTGAAGCGCTTCATCAGGTCCCTGTGTTCGCGGATCACGTAGGCGACGTTTGCAAAGTTCGCATAGACCAGCCCCCCGCTGACGAGAAGGCAGGGAATGATCACCGCCAGGTTGACCGCAGCATTGGCGAGAAAACGCCGATAGCGGAGCTTGAACCAGATCACCAGCAGCGACGGCAGCACTCCGTAAAGCAACAGATGCGTCGCCAGACTGCCGGTCAGCAGATGGCTGGCTTCGGCCTGCGTCGTCACCGCCGCGTTTCCGATCATGTCCTTGTCGATGATGACACCGAAGGTATCGATGAAATAGGACGCAGAGGCCGATACCATGATCAGGAAGATCATTACCGGCTTCATCACATATTTGACGGCGGCGGTCGTCATCCCGGCGAAGGTCAGCAGGCACAGTGCGGCGCTGAAGGACAGGAGCGCCACGACGGAATCATCGAAATAGGTGACGGTGTGCGTCCAGAAGGATTTATTGGTGACGAGAAGGAGATAGGCACTGACGAGAGCGCTCAGCGCAATGCTACCGATTTCCGGGCGGCGAATACCTGAAAATGTCAAAACTGTCGTCTCCTAGGGCGACTGCACGAGCGCCTGGGAGGGACGCTACGGGCGCGGGCATTCAGTCGGGTTGGAGGCCGCGTTGCGGCCGCCTGTTCGAACACAGCCTCCCCCTCGGCAATCGAGATACGACGGACAAGCTGTCCAAACCCCGTCAAGATTGCTCGTTGTCCCGCCGATACGCGCGCCGGTAGGTATCACCGCAAGCGGTTGGCAGCCCCAGCGAAAGCCCATATGGTCGGCGCGGCCCCTGCACTATCGAGACGAATCAATGCGCCTGCTCCTGGTCGAAGACAGTCCGCGACTGGTTGAACTGGTCGGAGAAACCATGCGGGATGCAGGCTGGCGCCTCGATGCGGTTTCAAGCGTGGCCGATGCCGAAACGGCAATCGCGGCGCGCGAGCACGACCTGGTGCTGCTCGATCTCGGACTGCCCGATGGCGACGGATTGTCGCTGCTTCGCCGCGTGCGCCAGGAATATCCGGGGCTGCCGGTGCTCATCATCACGGCCAAGGGCTCCGTCGACGATCGTATCGCTGGGCTCGATGCCGGGGCCGACGACTATCTCGTAAAGCCGTTTCATCACCGCGAACTGCTCTCGCGCTGCCGCGCCATGCTCAGGCGCAATCCCCAGGCGGTGCAGCCCGTGCTCGAGGCCGGGACGCTTCGCTACGACCCGGCGACCGCCGACCTCACCTGCGACGGCACGGTGGTGCCGTTGCCGCCGCGCGAGCGGTCCCTGATCGAGATCCTCATGCGCGAGGTCGGCCGCGTCGTACCGAAGCGCAAGCTTGAGACCGCCCTTTCGGAATATGGCCAGGAAGTCACGCCCAACGCACTCGAACTGGCTGTTTCAAGGGTGCGCAAGCGCCTGCAACCTCTCGACACCGGGGTGCAGATCGAGACGGTGCGCGGCATCGGCTATCTCCTCAGGCAGGCGCCATGAGGATCCGAAACCCTTCCTTGATCGGCATCGTATCGCGCCGCATCGTCGCCTTTTCACTGCTGGCGATGGCGATCCAGATCGGTGTCGTCTTCGCCGACTACTGGTTCGACGACGACAAGCTGAGCGTGCTCATGCTGCAGCAGGAAACCGAAAACCTGATCGGCTATGTCCAGGTGCGCGACGGAGTGGCGCATTACGAACCCGGTCGTGACGTGCGTGAACGATACATCGACCGGCCGGACGACAACGGCGCGATCTTCCTGCGTATCCGCACCGCGTCCGGAGAGCTTATCCATTCGAACTGCACGGCCGAGTGTTCCCAGCATTTTCTGCCCCTCAGCGTCGATGCCCCGCAGTTCTGGAAACGCCTGATTGCCCCCGGAAAACCGTTCAGCGTGGCTGGCGGCCAGACCTTCGAACGCAACGGGACGACCGTTCTGGTCGAACTCGCGATCCTCAACGACCCGAACGGCTTCATGTACAGCGCGCTCTTTCACGAAATGTCG
Source organism: Ensifer adhaerens (assembly GCF_002007205.1). Classification (GTDB taxonomy): domain Bacteria; phylum Pseudomonadota; class Alphaproteobacteria; order Rhizobiales; family Rhizobiaceae; genus Ensifer; species Ensifer adhaerens_D. The sequence continues at coordinate 283,457 of NZ_LAZS01000010.1, read as the reverse complement.
GATTCGATGATCGTGCCGATGACGCTGATGTTCTGCCTTGTGATCGGCGCGACGATCTGGTCGATCCGCAGCGCCTTGAGGCCGGTCGCGAGAGCGGCGCAGGCAGCCGACGCCCTCGACCCCCGCGACAGCAATGCGCGCCTGCCGCTGACGCGAATGCCGCAGGAGATCGCCCGGCTCGTCGTTGCCGTCAACCGGATGCTGACGCGCGTCGCCGATCTCATCCAGTCGCAGAAGCTGTTTTCGTCGTCGATCGCCCATGAAATCCGAACGCCAGTGTCGATCGCCAAGATGGAACTGAGCCGCATCGACGACCCGAGAGCACGCAATGCGGAACGCGATCTGGACGCACTGACCCATATTCTGGAGCAATTGACTTCGCTCGCGCGTGCCGATGCCGTCGATCCCTCTGCCTACCAGCGCACCAGCCTGTCACAGATCGGCGCCGCCGTGGCGGAGGCGATCGCACCTTTCGTCTTCGACCACGACAAGTCCCTCGAATTCGTGGACGAAGGTACGCCACCGGTAACGGCCATCCCGGCACTCGTCGAAAACATGCTGCGCAACCTCATCGAGAACGCCGTCAAGCACAACCCGCCGGGGACCCGGATCGTCCTTGCCTGCGGCCCCGGCCCGGTTGTCGCGGTCGAGGACAACGGCAAGGGCCTCATCGATCTTCCGGAACACAACGAAGACCTCGGCTACGTGAAGAGCTCCGGCGAGCTCGGCCTTGGCTTGAAAATCGTGCGGCGCATCAGCGAGCTGCACAGGGCAACCCTCGCCGTCGATACAGCGCCCGGCCGCGGCACCAAGGTCTCGATCGATTTTTCTGCAGCCGTTTCAATCTAGTCATTCGATACGAAGAGATTGCCGGTCTACTGACCGTGCGACAACGCGCTCTTTTTAGGCGCGATGCATATATTTTAATCCGGCGGCGGTTTTTGGATGCGGATTTCATGCCCATTTCCGCGCCATGTGCTAATGGCCTGTGCAAATCCTACGTTCCCTCCGCAGAGGTTCCATGTCGAAGGCACGCGCATACATCAGGCGTTTCATTCCGTCGCTTGTTCCGGTCGGCCACCTGGAACGCCTGCGTTCGTCGCTCGGCGCGCTTCTCGGCATTCTGCTCACCGGCTTCATCAGCAGCTACGCGCTTGGCGCCGACGCCAGCCTGCCACTGCTGATCGCGCCGATGGGCGCCTCTGCTGTCCTTCTCTTTGCCGCCCCGTCGAGCCCGCTCGCCCAGCCATGGTCGATCGTTGGCGGCAACACCGTCTCGTCCCTGATCGGCGTTACCGCGGCGCTGGTGATCCCCGACCCGGTCATTGCTGCCGCAGTCGCAGTCGGGCTCGCCATCGCGATCATGCTGCTGCTTGGCTGCCTTCACCCGCCGAGCGGGGCGGTTGCGCTGACCGCGGTCCTCGGCGGCCCGGCGATCCACGAGGCGGGCTACTGGTTCGTCCTGTCGCCGGTCGCCATCAATTCAGCGGTCATCCTGGTGATCGCGCTGGTGTTCAACAACGCGACCGGCCGGCGCTATCCGCATCTTGCGCTGGCACCGAAGCTACACGGAACCAGCGATCCCGCACCGACACAACGGCTCGGCATCGTTCCGGAAGACCTGCAGGCGGTGCTCGCCCAATATGGAGAAGTGGTCGACGTCAGCCCCGAAGAGCTCGACGCACTGATCCATCAGGCGCAGATCCGCGCCTTCAACCGCCGCTCCGGCGAAATCACCTGCGCCGAGATCATGTCGCGCGACGTCGCCACGGCCACGCCCGAGACGTCGCTGCGGCAGGCCTGGCAGACCCTGATCAAACACCACATCAAGGCGCTCCCCGTCGTGACCGAAAAGGATGGCCTTGTCGGCATCGTCACGCAGACCGATTTCATGAAACATGCGATGCTCGCGCCGCAGGGCGGCATCCGCCAGCGGCTCGGGAATGTCATCGGCCTCGGTCCGAAAATGCCGCGGCTCGTTTCGGACATCATGACGCGCAAGGTGCAGTCGGCCCTGCCGGAAACCTTGATCGCCAAACTCGTGCCGCCGATGTCTGACATGAGGCTGCACCATATGCCGGTGGTCGACCCGGACAACCGGCTGCTCGGCGTCGTCACCCAATCCGATCTCATCGCCGCGCTCTTCCAGCGCCGGCTCGAACGAGGCGAAGAGCGCGACGTCGCCTAGGCCGAAAGGCCCGCCTGAATTTTCCGCCACGAAAGGGGCGGCAGCGCCGCCACGCACCCAGCGCCATGTCCGGCACGGGCGATCGCCCGACGCGCCGCATTTAAAATTCATTCGATTGACTTAATCAATGGAATGATGTAATTTCAGCGTATGATGAAAAGACAAACCTCACCCCGTCCAATGAAGCAAGACCGCGGAGACGCCACCCGCGAGAAGCTGCTGACCAGCTCCATCGACGTCTTCGGCCGCTACGGCTTTGACGGCGCCACCACCCGCATGCTTGCCGAAACGGCTGGCGTCAACCTCCAGGCAATCCCCTACTATTTCGGCGGCAAGGAAGGTCTCTACATCGCCGCAGCCGAACATCTTTCGTCGATCATCATCGGACATGTCGGCGAACTGAGAACTACGATCCTCGAACGTCTTGCCCGTCTCGATGGCGAGGGCGAGCGGATGTCGCCCGGGGAAGCACGGGATCTTTTGACCCAGGTGGTCCAGCGCATGATCGCCCTCTTCGTCAGCCGGCAGTCCGAGAGCTGGGCGCGCTTCATCATCCGCGAACAGATGGAGCCGACAGAGACCTTCGAACGGGTCTACGCCAACGTCATGGGCCCGATGATCGGCATGGCCGGCCGGCTCGTTGCCACTATTCTCGGCGAGCCGCCAGCATCGGAGCATGTGCGGCTGCGGACGCTCTCCTTTGTCGGAAGCATTCTCGTCTTCCGCATGGCGCATGCGGCGGTGCTCCGGCAAATGAGCTGGCAGGCCGTCGGCCCCGACGAGCTCGACATCTTGCGGCGTCACGCGGCCGAACTGGTCGCGACGCTCGGCAGCGGGAAGGAGGACCGGTCATGAACAGGCCAGCAATAGCGCTGATTTTGGCTGCCGGCGCCGCAGCCGGTGCCTGGTGGTTCGAGTTCCCTCGGCGGCTCGGCTGGATCGGCACGGAGCAGACTTCGGTGCTCTACGGCAATGTCGACATCCGCCAGGTTTCGCTCGGCTTTCGCGTCAACGGCCGCATCGCAAGCCTTGCCGTGGATGAGGGCGACACGGTCAAGCCCGGCGACGTCCTGGCGACGCTGGACGCCATCCCGTTCGAGCAGGCGGTCGCCGCGGCGCAGGCCGATCTCGGCGCGCTCAAGGCCAACCTTGCAAAGCTGAAGGCTGGCGCACGCCCGACCGAAATCGCCCAGGCACGCGCGACCCATGAAGAACGCCTCGCCGATCTCGAAAACGCCAACCTCGCCTTTGAGCGTGCCCGACAGCTGCGCCCGAACGGCACCATTTCCCAGGCCAACCTCGACGAGGCGAACGCCACCAGGGCGGCGGCCGCTGCGCGCGCCACCTCTGCCCGCGAGGCGCTGGCACTGCTCGAAGAAGGAAGCAGGATCGAGGACATCGAGGCGGCTCAGGCCCAGGTGCTTGCAGCCGAGGCCAAGCTCGAGAGCGCCCGGACGTCACTCGCCGATACCCGGCTGTTCGCCCCAAGCGCCGGTACGGTCCTCTCGCGGGTGCGCGAGAGCGGCGCCATCGTCGCGCCCTCCGACACGGTCTATGTGATCTCGCTGAACGAGCCTGTATGGGTCCGGGCCTACGTGGCGGAACCGGACCTTGGTCGCGTGCATCCCGGCATGACCGTCGAGGTTACGTCCGACGGCGTCCCTGACCGCCCCTACAAGGCGACGGTCGGTTTCATTTCGCCGGTCGCCGAATTCACGCCCAAGTCGGTGGAAACGCCGGAACTGCGCACCGATCTCGTCTACCGCCTGCGCATCGTGGTCGACAAGCCCGGCCCCGATCTCCGCCAGGGCATGCCGGTGACCGTGCATCTGCCGGAGAAGCCCGAGGGTACGCAATGACCGACGGCGCACCGTTCGTTCGCATCGCGGATGTGGTCAAGCGTTTCGGCGACGCGCCACCGGCGCTCGACCACATCAACGGCGAGATCCTCGGCGGGCGCATCACCGGGCTCGTCGGTCCGGATGGTGCGGGAAAGACCACGCTGATCCGGCTGATGACCGGGCTGATGGTGCCGGAAGAAGGCAAGGTCGAGGTTCTCGGTTTCGATACGGTGGCGAACGCCGCCGATATCCAGGCCGCGATCGGCTACATGCCGCAACGCTTTGGTCTCTACGAGGATCTTTCGGTTCAGGAAAACCTCAATCTCTACGCCGATCTGCGCGGCCTGCCGCTCGGCGAACGCACGGCGACCTTTGACGAACTGCTCGAATTCACTGATCTCAGGCGCTTCACCACAAGGCTTGCCGGCAAGCTTTCAGGTGGCATGAAACAGAAGCTCGGCCTTGCCTGCGCACTTCTGCGCAAGCCGAGGCTGCTGCTTCTCGACGAACCGGGCGTCGGCGTCGACCCGATCTCGCGCCGCGATCTCTGGAAGATGGTCGAGAACCTGACCAAGGAAGGCATCGGCGTCGTCTGGTCGACAGCCTATCTCGATGAAGCTGAGGCCTGTGACAGCGTTCTGCTTTTAAACGAGGGCAAGCTGTTGTTTACCGGCAGCCCCGTCGAATTGACCGCAAGGGTCGCCGACCGCGTCTACAAGGTTTCCGGTATTACCCAAGGGCGCCGCCAGAAGCTCGCCCGCTATCTCGACGACGAAAACGTCGTCGACGGCGTCATCCAGGGCGAAGCGATCCGCCTGGTGATGAAGCCCGGGACCATGCCAAGAGGCCCCGACGACGGTTCGGCTGCGCCGGAGATGGCGACCACCACGTCGCGTTTCGAGGATGCCTTCATCGATATGCTCGGCGGCGGCCCCGGTGGCCGCTCGAAACTCGCAGAAACCCAGACGCCCTTTGCCATCGGGAACGCCAAGCCCGTCATCGAGGCGCATGGCCTGACGAAACGCTTCGGCGATTTCACCGCCGCCGACGCGATCACCTTCGACATACCGCGCGGCCAGATCTTCGGGCTTCTCGGTCCGAACGGCGCCGGCAAATCCACGACCTTCAAGATGCTGTGCGGGCTCTTGAAGCCCACGGCCGGCGAAGGTCGCGTCGCCGGTTTCGACCTGCGCCGCGATGCCGCCGAGGCGCGCAACCGGCTCGGCTACATGGCGCAGAAGTTCTCGCTCTACGGCGACTTGAGCGTCGCCCAGAACCTCAGCTTCTTTGCCGGCGTCTACGGGCTTTCGGGCGCGCGCAAGCGCGACCGCATCCAATTGATGACGGAAATCTTCGGCTTCGCCCGCCTGCTCGACATGTCGGCGAAGGATCTGCCGCTCGGCCTCAAGCAGCGGCTGGCGCTCGCCTGCGCCGTGCTGCACGAACCAGAAGCGCTGTTTCTGGATGAGCCGACCTCCGGCGTCGACCCCATCACCCGGCGTGAATTCTGGACCCACATCAACGGCCTTGTCGAGAAGGGCGTGACGGTGCTCGTCACCACCCACTTCATGGACGAGGCCGAATATTGCGACCGCATTTCGCTCATCTATCGCGGCCGGTCGATCGCGCTCGGTTCACCAGACGAGTTGAAGGCGCAGGTCGCCAGCGACGAGCTGCCGGATCCGACGATGGAGGACGCCTTCATCGCCCTCGTCCAGGGGTCGGAGGAGAAGGAGGCGGCATGAGCACGCAACCGTCCAATCTCGAAAGCCGAGCGTCCCGCGCCAGACGCTTTGCCGCACTGGTGCGCAAGGAAAGCTACCAGATCGTTCGCGATCCGAGCAGCATCCTGATCGCCTTCGTGCTGCCGCTGATCCTTCTGTTTCTCTTCGGCTACGGCGTTTCGCTCGATACCACGCAAACCCGTATCGGCCTCGTCATCGAAGAAGAGGCGCCGCTGACACGTGACCTTGCCGCGGGATTTCAGGCCTCGCGTTATTTCACGGTGGCGGTCGGTCGCGACCGCCGCGAGTTCGAGGAAGACCTGGTGCTTGGCCGGGTGCGCGGCATCGTCGTAATCCCCAAGAGCTTCATGGCAGACTACGCGGCCGGGCGGCACCCCGCCCTGCAGGTGCTCGTCGATGGCTCCGATCCCAACACCGCGAACTTCGTTCAAAACTACGCGCAGGCGACCGTTGCCAACTGGGAGCGGCAACGCCTCAACGACGGTGGCGGCCAGTCGCCGGCGATCTCGGCCGAGCAGCGCTTCTGGTTCAATCCGGAACTGACCAGCCGAAACTTCCTGGTGCCCGGCTCGATCGCCATCGTCATGACGCTAGTCGGCACGCTGCTCACCTCCCTCGTCGTCGCCCGCGAATGGGAGCGCGGCACCATGGAGGCTATGATGGCCACACCCGTCTCGGCGGCGGAGCTTTTGGCGGGCAAGCTGCTGCCCTACTTCATCCTCGGTCTCACCTCGATGACGCTCTGCGTGCTGCTCGCCGTCTTCCTCTTCGGCGTTCCTTTTCGCGGCTCGGTTGCGGCACTCTATGCGCTCTCGGCAACCTTCCTGATGCCGGCGCTCGGCCAGGGCCTGTTGATTTCGGCGGCGACCAAAAACCAGTTCCTCGCCTCGCAGCTCGCGCTGATCTCGGCGTTTCTCCCAGCCTTCCTGCTCTCGGGTTTTCTCTTCGAGATCAATTCGATGCCGACGGTTATCCAATGGATCACTTTCATCGTGCCGGCGCGCTATCTGATCCCGAGCCTGCAGACAGTGTTTCTGGCCGGCGACATCTGGCCGATGTTCGGCAAGGCCATTGCCGCCATGCTCCTGATTGGCAGCGTGTTCTTCGCGCTTGCCGCCCGCAGCACCCGCAAGAGGATCGGCTGAGATGTGGTGGACAAGGCTTAGAGCGCTGATCGTCAAGGAACTGCTGGCGGTGCTGCGCGACCCCAAGGGCCGCACCGTTCTGATCGTGCCGCCGATCCTGCAGCTCCTGGTGTTTTCCTATGCCGCGACGCTCGAGGTGACGAATGTCGACGTTCTGGTACTGAACCGTGACAACGGTCACTGGAGCCAGGACCTCGTCCAGGAGATCCAGGGCTCGCCGACCTTCCGCAGCATCCGCTTCACCAACAGTCCCGACGAGGTGCGCCTGGCGATTGACACCCAGACGGTCATTGCCGCGGTCGAGATCGGCCCCACCTTCTCGCGCGACATCGAGGCCGGGCGGGCGGCGGAGGTGCAGGTCATCCTCGACGGTCGTCGCTCCAATGCGTCGCAGATCGTCTCCGGCTATCTCGGCCGCATCGTCGGCACGCTCGCCGCCGAGACTCCGGCGGGCAAGCGCATGGCGGCCGACGCCGTCACCGTCGTCGCCCGCAACTGGTTCAATCCGAACCTCACCTATCAATGGTTCATGGTCCCGAACCTCGTCGCCAGCATCGCGCTCTTGATCGGCCTGATCGTGACCGCCCTGTCGATCGCGCGCGAGCGTGAACTCGGGACGTTCGACCAACTCATGGTCTCGCCGCTTCGAACCCATGAAATCCTGATCGGCAAACTTATCCCGCCGATGATGATCGGGCTCTTTCACATCACCATCTATATTCTGGCGGCCGTCTTCATCTTCGGCGTGCCGCTGCGCGGCTCGCTCTTGCTGCTCTATGGCAGCGCGGTGTTCTACCTCGCCTCGGTCGTCGGTCTCGGCCTGTTCATTTCGGCCCTATCGATGACGCAGCAGCAGGCGATCCTCGGCGCGTTCCTGTTCATGGTGCCGGCGATGCTGCTGTCGGGGTTCGCGACGCCGATCGAGAACATGCCGGCCTGGCTGCAGCCGATCACCTATGTCAATCCGCTGCGCTATTTCCTCGTCATCGTGAAGGGCGTGTTCCTCAAGGACATCCCGGCGGCCGAGGTGGCGCGACAGACGATCCCGTTGTTCCTGATCGCCATCGTCACTCTCTCGGCCGCCTCCTGGCTCTTCCGTCGCCGCCTGGAATGATCAGCCCTTCAGGAACCGGGAGATCGCCGTGATCTCGTTCTGGCGGATGTCATGTCCGCCCGAATGCCACTCGGTCTCGATTGCTGCACCCTGCCCCTTGAAATAGTCCGCCAGGGCCTGCGTCAGCGGTGCCGGGCAGATGGGGTCGCGCTCGCCGGCGGTGATCAGAACCTCCCGCCCCTTGAGCCCAACATTGGCCTTCGGGTGGAACGGGATCAGGGGGTGCATCAGCACCGCCCTGTCGAACACGCCGTCTTCGATCAGGACGTTGGCGAGGATGTTCGCGCCGTTGGAATAACCAAGGCCGATCACCTGTGAAGCCTGATGCTCCGCAGCCAGCGCCTTGACGAAGCCCGCCATCTTCTCGGTCGCGCGAGCAAGGTCGGCCATGTCGTAGACGCCCTCGCCCGTGCGCTTGAAGAAGCGCGCTGCCCCATACTCGGAGACGTCGCCACGCGGCGAAACGACTGTCGCATCCGGCAGAAGTTCGGATGCGAACGTGAAGAACTGGTTCTCGTCGCCGCCGGTCCCGTGGAGCACGAAGAATATCGGCTGGCCGGGCTTACCGGCCTTCAGCTTGTGAACATAGCCATGATCTACCATTTCAATCTCCTGGCGCAATTCGAGGTTGGAATTGCTTGATTTCAAAGGGTTGGAGCCGTCCTCTCAACCGAGATGACCACCGATTGCCGGAGCCCGTGACCATACGGGCTCCTGATTTTCACGGCCTTAATCGTCGATCTTCTGCAGGTGGCTCTCGAGGATTGGACGCAGGTGCTTGTGCTGCTGCGGCAGTTTCAGCGCCTCGCCGAGATGGGCGAGATCCTCGTCCCGGTCGAAGCCCGGCTCGTTGGTGGCGATCTCGAACAGCACGCCGCCGGGCGTGCGGAAATAGATCGCCCAGAAGTAATCGCGGTCGATGACCGGCGTCACCTGATAGCCCGTATCCATCAGCGCCTTGCGCACCTCGAGCTGCTTTTCGCGGTTCTCGACGGCGAAGGCGATGTGGTGTACCGAGCCGGCGCCCTGGGACGCGCGGCCGATGTTCGGCATCGTCTCGAGGTCGATGACGCTGGCATCGCCGCCACCGGGCACGATCAGACGCGTGACGCTATCCTTGCGGTCGAGTTCTTCGTAGCCCATGAACTTCAGAAGCTCAGCAGTTGCACCTTCATCGCGCAGACGCAGGGCTGCGGAATGGAAACCGCGGATCGCGTGGTCCGCCGAAATGCCGCCTTCCGTCCAGGGCGTGCGTCGATCATCCTTGACCTCGACAAGCGCAAAGCCATCACCGTCCGGGCCGGCAAAGTTCAGGCGCTTTTCGCCGAAGGTTTCTTCATCCTTGAGGCCGGTGACCCCGAGCGTGGCCAGCCGGGCTTTCCAAAAGCCGAGCGAGCCCTGAGGTACGGAGAAGACGGTTGTCCCGACTTCACCGGTGCCGGCGCGGCCGCGCGGCATCTGCGGGAACGGGAAGTAGGTCATGACCGTGCCAGGTGTTCCGGCTTCGTCGCCATAATAAAGGTGATAGACATCCGGCGAGTCGAAGTTGACCGTCTTCTTGACCCGGCGCAGGCCGAGCGACTTGGTGAAGAACCGATTGTTCTCGCGCGCATCGTCCGCCATCGAGGTAACGTGATGCAGACCCTTGATCTGATTGAGCATTGCCGTGATCCTTTCTCTCCGGCGCCACCGGGCGCTCCGTTGGGTCTTAGATGCGCCTATCCGCTCGCCAGCGGAAGACAGCCGCGACCAAACGCATTGTCAACAATTCATTGACAACGCTCAGAATTCGTCAACAGGCGCAAACTCCGACGACGGCTTGTGACCCCTCGCGCCGATGCTTAAGATCGACTGGCGGTCATTGACTGCAACGACGCGAGGAGGGGCGCGGATATCTGTGAAACATCGCTTGGTCCTTGCATTCCTGCTGTTGCCGCTGCTTGCAGCGATGCTGGCATGGAAAGGCTATGCGGTCACGACCGACAGCTACTTGCGCGAGGCAGGTGCTCAGGCGACCACGGCACTTCGCCTCGCCGTCACCGCGCTCGACGGCCATCTCAATCGCTACCAGGCGCTGCCGGCGCTGATCGCCGATCACGAGGATGTCCGCGAACTCGTCACCCGCCCGCGGGACCGGCGGCTGCGCGAGGCCGTCAACACCTATCTCAAGGACATCAACGGTCTTTTGCAGTCCTCGGACATCTACGTGATCATGCCGGACGGCAATACAATCGCGGCCAGCAACTATGACGGGCCGACCAGTTTCATCGGGCAGAACTTCAGTTACAGGCCCTATTTCCAGGAAGCGCTTCGCGGGCAGCAGTCACGGTTCTATGCGCTCGGAACCACCTCGTTGAAACGCGGCTATTTTTTCGGTTCGCCGATCCGGGTCGGAAACGAGATCCGCGGCGTCATGGTGTTCAAGGTCGATGTCGAGCGCATCGAAGCCTCCTGGCAGGGCGGCGAATACAAGATCTTCGTCTCCGACCCGGAAGGTATTATCTTCATGTCCGGCGATCCGGAGTGGCTCTACGCTTCGATCGTGCCGCTGACATCGGAACGGCTGGCACGAACCGAAGCCTCCAGGCGTTATGCCGACGCGACCGTGCGCGCCCTTCCCGTGTCGGAGCGCTTCTCGTCCGACCACCATTTCCTCGCGGTCTCGACCGGGAACTCGAGCCGCGAATATCTGATGCTTTCGCGGCAGATGCCCGATGCCGACTGGACGGTGAATGTCCTTGTCGATACGGCGTCGGTGCGAACACAGGCCTTAACGACCGTCATCGCCGCCCTGCTTCTGCTCTGCCTTGCCGGCCTTGGCGTCGCCATTATCCTCCAGCGGCGGGCGCGGCTTAACGAACGCATCTCCATGCAGGCCGAAGCGCAGGTAGAACTGGAACGCCGGGTCGACGAACGCACCGCCGACCTCGCCCGCGTCAACGCCCAGATCGAGGAAGAGATCGCCGAGCGGCGGCTGACGGAAAAGCAGTTGCGCCGGACGCAGGCCGATCTGATCCAGGCCGGGAAGCTGGCAGGGCTCGGGCAGATGTCCGCCGCCCTCTCGCACGAATTCAACCAGCCGCTTGCCGCCGCCAAGACCTATGCCGACAGTGCCGCGCTGCTGATCGAGCGCGGTCGGTCGGACGAGGCGACCGACAACATCCGCCGCATCTCCGGGCTTGTCGACCGCATGGCGGCAATCAGCAAGCACCTGCGCAACTTCGCCCGCAAACCGAACGAAAAACTCGGGCCAGTTCCGGTCGAAGAGGTGGTGCGCGATACGATGGAGATCGTATCGGTTCGACTGAAGGCGGCGGCGGCAACCATCGACATCGACCTCGGCGAAAAACCGCTCGTCGTCCGCGCTGGCTCGGTCCGCCTGCAGCAGGTGCTCGTCAACATCATCTCCAATGCCGCCGATGCCGTCGAGGGCCTCGACGATCGCACCATTCGCCTTTGCGCACGACAGGAAGATCACAAGGTGATCCTGACCGTCAGCGACCGCGGCCCCGGCATTGCGCCGGCGATCGCCGAGCGCATCTTCGACCCGTTCTTTTCCACAAAGGGTGTCGGCAAGGGGCTGGGCCTTGGCCTTTCGATTTCCTATAACATTATCAAGGATTTCGGTGGAAGCCTTGTCGCCACTAACCTTGCGGAAGGAGGCGCCGAGTTCCGCATCGAACTCGCCGCCGACAACAGAAATGCCCGGGAGGCTGCCGAATGATCGAGAGCCGGATCCTGCTCGTCGACGACGAAGAGGATGTGCGCCATTCGAGCGCACAGGCGCTGGAGCTCGCCGGTTTCCGCGTCGACGCCTTTTCGGCGGCCGAACACGCGCTCGAATTCATCAGCTACAGCTTCGCCGGCGTCGTCATCAGCGATATCCGCATGCCCGGCATGGACGGCATGACGCTCCTGCAGCGCATTCGCGAGATCGACGCGGAGGTTCCGGTCATCCTCATCACCGGCCATGGCGACGTGCAGCTCGCCGTTCGCGCCATGCGCGAAGGCGCCTACGATTTCGTCGAGAAGCCGTTTGCCGCACAGATGCTCGCCGGCACGATCCGCCGGGCGCTGGACTGGCGCGCGCTGGTTCTTGAGAACCGCCGGCTGAAGGCCGTCGCGGGCAAGCGCGACGACATCGAACAGCGACTGCCCGGCCGGAGCCAGGTCATGGTCGACCTGCGCTACCGCATCCGCGCCCTCGGGGCGGCCGACGCCGATACTTTGATCATCGGCGACACGGGTGTCGGCAAGGAGGTTCTGGCCCGCACGCTGCATGATCTCAGCACCCGCGCCAACAGCCCGTTCATCGCCATCAACTGCGCCGCACTGCCGGAAAACCTGATCGAAAGCGAGCTCTTCGGCCATGAGCCGGGAGCCTTTCCCGGCGCCATCCGCCCGCGCTACGGCAAGTTCGAGCACGGCCGCGGCGGCACGATCCTGCTCGACGAGATCGGCTCGATGCCCTTCGATCTGCAGGCGAAATTCCTGCGCGTGCTGCAGGAGCGCGTGATCACCCGGCTCGGATCGAACGAGCAGGTGCCGCTCGACGTTCGCTTCATCGCCACCAGCAAGGTCGATCTCGAAAAGGAAGTCGCTGCCGGGCGTTTCCGCGCTGACCTCCTCTACCGCCTCAACGTCGCGACCCTTCGGGTCCCATCGCTTGCGCAACGCCGGGCCGACATCCCGCTGCTGTTCCTGCAACTCGTCAGAGAGTCGGCGGCACGCTACGGCCGCGATGAGGTGGAGGTCTCCCAAACCATGCTGGCGGAAATCGCCGAGCGCGACTGGCCGGGCAATGTGCGCGAGCTGCGCAACGCCGCCGAGCGTCTGGTGCTGGGGCTCGACGCCGCTCCCGACGACACCGCAAGATCGGAAAACGGCAACCGTCTCGCCGACAAGGTGGCCGCCTATGAAAAAGGTCTCATCGCCAGCGCCATCGCCGCGCATGGCGGGGCGCTGAAACCGGTCTATGAATCGCTCGGCATCTCGCGCAAGACGCTTTACGAGAAGATGCAGAAGTTCGGTCTCGACAAGAAACTTGTCGCCGCGGATTTTTCCGCCGACGGCGAGCTCTGAGCCGACTGACTGCCGGACACTTCAGCCTGGGACGCGCGATCTGCAATTCGAACTGCCGCGCCGAGTTCTGGCCTCAAAGCGTCGGCGCTACTCGGCGGTCGGGGCTGCCACGAATTCGACCTTGATGCGATCCGGATCTTCCACGAACAGCGCATAATAGTCGCTTCCGCCGTTCGCGAACGGGTATCGATCATCGTAGAGGCAGGAAACGCCGTTTTCCCGGCAATACGCCCTCAGCCGGTCGACCGTTTCCCGGTCCTTCACCCGAAATGCCAGATGATTGAGACCGACCCCGCAGCGGTGGTAGTCGCGAGAGGCATGCTTCTCACTGACCTGCACGAATGTCAGGTAGGCATCCTCGCCATGGGCAAGCGAGAAGCCGCCATCCCAACGACCGCTTTCGTCGTATCCGACCAGCGCGAGAAGGGACATCCAGAATGCATGGGAGGCATCGAGGTTCGAAACATAGATCTCGATATGATGAAGCATTGACCGGTCTCTCCTTGAATCTCTGATCCGCTCCATCATGCGGCGACAGATCAGCAACGTGTCGCTGGGAGCGACCGCCGTACTGAACCATACGGCAGGTCACAAAAGCCAGGCTCATCCTCAATGTGCGGCAAAGGCAAGAAAGCCACACGCGTGTGACATCCATAAACGCCCACCTGCGCAGGCAACGAAAACGGGGACGCGATCGCTCGCGTCCCCGCCAAAGTTTTAAAGCAGGCCTGTTCAGACGTTGAAGGCAGCACCGATCAGCGTCTTGGTATAGGGCTGCTTCGGCGCCTCGAAGATCGCGTCGGTCTCGCCTTCCTCGACGATCTTGCCGTTCTTCATGACGATCACGTAGTCCGACATCGCCTTCACCACGGAGAGATCGTGGCTGATGAAGATGTAGGAGAGACCATGCGAACGCTGCAGGTCGCGCAGAAGTTCGATCACCTGCCCCTGAACCGAGCGGTCGAGCGCCGAGGTCGGTTCGTCGAGAATGACGACCTTCGGCTTCAGGATCATGGCGCGGGCTATGGCGATACGCTGGCGCTGGCCACCCGAAAACTCGTGCGGGTAACGGTTGCGGGACGCAGGATCGAGCCCCACTTCCTTCAACGCTTCCGATGCACGACGGTCACGGTCGGCGCGGCTGAGCTCAGGCTCATGCACATGCAGACCTTCGGTGATAATCTCGCCGACGGTACGGCGAGGCGAAAGCGAGCCGTAGGGATCCTGGAAGACGAGTTGAAGGGTGCGCCGCAACGGCCGCATCTGACCGCGGTCGTAGCCGGAAATATCCGTCGTTCCAAAGCGATAGTGACCGCTGCTCGGCAAGAGCCTCAGAAGCGCACGACCGAGCGTCGACTTGCCGGAACCGGACTCGCCGACGACACCGATCGTCTGCCCTTCCTTCAGGCGCAGGCTGACGCTGTCCACCGCGCGGAAGACAGACTTCCCGCCCCTAAAGAGGCCGCCACCGATCTGGTAGTCGACACAGACGTCGCGCCCTTCAAGGATGATCGGCGCGCTGTCGGGCGGAGACGCCTTGCGGCCACTCGGCTCGGCGGCTAGCAGCATCTTCGTGTAGTCGGCCTGCGGCCGCTCGAAGATATCGGCCGTCGTACCCCTCTCGACCACTTCACCGCGACGCATCACGGCCACACGGTCGGCGAAGTGCTTGACGATGCCGAGGTCGTGGGTGATCAGCACGATCGCCATGCCGAAGCGCTTCTGCAGCGACTTCAGGAGATCGAGGATCTGCGCCTGGATCGTGACGTCGAGTGCCGTCGTTGGTTCGTCGGCGATCAACAGATCCGGATCGTTGGCGAGCGCCATGGCGATCATAACGCGCTGGCGCTGGCCGCCCGAAAGCTCGTGCGGATAGTTGTCGATGCGACGCCCCGGCTCAGGGATGCCGACGAGTTCGAGCAGTTCGAGCACGCGCGCCCGCGCCTGCTTGAACGTGCCGCCGCGATGGTGGACGATCGGCTCGGCGATCTGGCGACCGATCGGATAAAGCGGATCGAGCGAGGTCATCGGCTCCTGGAAGATCATGGTGACCTTCGCGCCGCGGACCTGGTTCAGCGCCTTCGGCGGCAGTCCGACGAGTTCCTGCCCACGATAGCTTGCCGAGCCGGTCACGGTGCCGTTCTTGGCGAGCAGGCCCATGATGCCCATCATCGTCTGGCTTTTGCCGGAGCCGGACTCGCCGACGACCGCAAGCGTTTCGCCGGTGCGGACATCGAGATCGATGCCCTTGACCGCTTCGACCGTGCCGTCGGGCGTCGAGAAGTTCACCTTGAGGCCGCGCACGGCCAGGATGGTTTCCTTGGTATCTGCCATGTCAGCGATCCTTCGGGTCGAGCGCGTCGCGCAGGCCGTCGCCTATGAAGTTCAGCGAGAACAGCGTCAGGACGAAGAAGATGGCCGGGAAGATCAGCAGCCATGGCGCCGACTGGATGTTGTTTGCGCCTTCAGAGATCAGCGCCCCCCAGCTCGTCAGCGGCGCCTGGACGCCGAGGCCGAGGAAGGAGAGGAAGCTCTCAAGCAGGATCACCTTGGGCACGACGACGGTCACGAAGACGATGACTGGACCGATCGTGTTGGGGATGATGTGCCGGCGGATGATCTGCCAGTCGGTGAGGCCGAGCGCCTGCGCGGCGCCGACGAATTCCCGACGCTTGAGCGCCAGCGTCTGGCCGCGCACGATACGGGCCATGTCGAGCCATTCCACCGCCCCGATCACCAGGAAGATCAGGATGAAGGAGCGGCCGAAGAACACGACGAGCACGACGACGAGAAACACGAAGGGCAGAGAATAGAGGATTTCGACCAGTCGCATCATGACGTTGTCGACGCGGCCGCCGATGTAGCCCGACGTTGCGCCGTAGATGACGCCGATGCCGAGCGACACGAGACTTGCAAGCAGACCGACGGCGATCGAGATCTGGCCGCCAAGCATGACGCGAACCAAGAGGTCGCGGCCGTTGGAATCGGTGCCGAAGGGGAAGTACTCGCGGTTAACCTGACCGGT
Organism: Ensifer adhaerens; assembly: GCF_002007205.1. Classification (GTDB taxonomy): domain Bacteria; phylum Pseudomonadota; class Alphaproteobacteria; order Rhizobiales; family Rhizobiaceae; genus Ensifer; species Ensifer adhaerens_D. The sequence goes on along the minus strand of NZ_LAZS01000010.1, from coordinate 267,317 downwards.
AACCTTCAGCGTCTTGCCGTCGTCTTCGGTTGCCACGACCTGCGTGTCGCGGAATTCATTGGCGCGGTCGAAGTAGCGCGTTGCGCGGGCATCGATCGGCTGTTCCGAAGTGATCGTCGCGGTGAAGGTCTCGCCCTCGAGATTGAACTCCTTGAGGGTGACACGGGCGCGGGCCGCGACCCCTTCCACGACGCCTTGCAGCGTAGATGTATCGGGGCGCGGTTCGAGACTTGGGCTGGTGTTCACGTAGGACGGGAACACCTGGTCGTAGGTGTGCGGGACGAAAAACGGCCCGAGGAACGAAAACAGCGCGATCAGGGCCAGCATGAAGCAGCTGGCCATGGCGGCACGGTTGCGCTTGAAGCGCATGGCCGCGAGCTGAAAGAGGCTTCGCCCCTTCGTTTCCGGCGTGACCACCGGGGTCTGGGCGATATCAGTCATGGCGAACCCTCGGATCGAGCAGGCCGTAGAGAATGTCGACCAGGAGATTGAAGATGATGACGAAGATGGCGACGAGAATAACCGTGCCCATCACCAGCGTGTAATCGCGGTTGATCGCGCCAAGAACGAAGTAGCGGCCGACACCTGGAATGGTGAAGATCGTCTCGACGACAGCCGAACCGGTCAGAAGAGCCGCGGCACAGGGTGCCAGGTAGGAGACGACCGGCAGCATCGCACCACGCATGGCATGGGTCACCACCACCGTTCGCGATGGCAGACCGTAGGCTTTCGCCGTTCGGATATGGTCGGTATGAAGCGCCTCGATCATCGAGCCGCGCGTGAGCCGCGCGAAGACCGCAAGCTGCGGCAATGCCAGCGCAATCATAGGCAGGATCAGGAAGCGCAGCGAACCGTCGCCCCATCCACCGGCCGGCAGCCAGGCGAGCACGATCGCAAAGACGAGCGTCAGCACCGGACCAACGACAAAGTTGGGAACGGTGACGCCGATCGTCGAGAACGACATGATGGCAAAATCTAGCGCGCTGTTCTGCCGGAGTGCTGCGATCGTACCGGCGGTGACGCCGCCGATGAGAGCAAACAACAGCGCGTAGAAGCCAAGTTCCATCGAATAGGGCAGACCCTTTCCGATCAGCTCGGCAACGTTGTTGTCCTTATAGACATAGCTCGGGCCGAAGTCGCCGGTCACCGCATTGCTGAGATAGTGCGTGTATTGGCGCCACAGGGGCTGGTCGAGCTGATACGTCTTCATCAGGTTCGCCATCGTTTGTGGCGGAAGAGGACGCTCGAGGTTGAAGGGGCCACCAGGGGCGAACCGCATCAGGAAAAACGAAATGGTGACGACGATAAACAAGGTCGGCACCGCACTCGCCAATCGGCGAAGGATGAAGGAAATCATGGACGTACTCCGGAGGCGACGCGCGGTGTATTACCGCGCGTCGTTCCTTTTCGTTATTCGGCGATGCTCAGGAACTTGCTGAGGTGCTCGTTCGGAGCATTGTCCGCCCAGCCCTTGACGCGGCTGGCAACGAGCCACAGGTCGGCCTGGGTCAGGAGCGGAGCGATCGGCTGTTCCTTCATCAGCAGCGCTTCGGCATCATGCATCAGCTTGGAGCGGGCTGCCGGATCCTGCTCGTCGTAGGACTTCTTCATCAGGCCGTCGAACTCGGCGTTTTCGAAGTGGCCGTAGTTGAAGGTCTTGTTGGAGCCGACGCTGAGCGCCAGGAAGTTTTCGGCGTCCGCGTAGTCAGCCTGCCAGCCGGCGCGGGCGACGTTGAACTTGCCGCCTTCCTGGAGGTAGGCGTAGTGCGAGGACACGTCGAGGTTCACCAGCGACACCTTGGCGCCGAAGGTGTTCTTCCACATGTCGGCGACGGCCGTTGCGACGCGCTCGTGGTTCGGGTTGGTGTTGTAGCGCAGCTCGATGTCGAGCGGCTTGCCGCCCTCGCCGTAGCCCGCTTCCTTCATCAGGGCGATCGCCTTGTCTTCGCGGTCGAGCTGAGACAGCGTGCCGAACTCGGCCTTGGACGGCTCGCCGTAGCTTTCGATGCCCGGGGGAACCATCGAATAGGCGGGGAGCTGCGAACCGGCGTAGATTTCCTTGGCAAGGAAGTCACGGTCGACGGCCATCGAGAGCGCCTGACGAACGCGAACGTCGCTATAGGGCTCCTGGCGGGTGTCGAAGGCGTAGTAGTAGGTCGCAAGTGACGGCGAAACGTGAACCTGCTCGCCATAGGACGTGCGCAGGCGATCGATCTGGTCAGCCGAGAAGTTATAGACGAGGTCCATTTCCTTGGCTTCGAAGCGGCGGACCGAGGCGGCCTGGTCGTCGATCGGGTAGAAGATGACCTTGTCGAGCTTGACGTTGGCCGCATCCCAGTAGTTGGCGTTCTTGACGACGGTCAGGCTGTCGTTCGGAACGTGTGCCTGGAGCGAGAACGCGCCGTTCGAGACCATGACGCCCGGCTTGACGAAGTCTGCGCCGTTCTTTTCGACGCTGGCCTTGCTGACCGGAAGTGCCGTCTGGTGTGCGAGCAGCTCCAGGAAGAACGGGGTCGGACGCTCAAGCGTGATTTCGACGGTCTTTTCGTCGACAGCCTTTACGCCGAGCTGGTCGGTCGGCAGCTCGCCCTTGTTGACCTTTTCGGCGTTCTTGATCGGGAAGAGAATGTTGGCGTAGCCGGCAGCCGTCTTCGGGTCTTCGACGCGACGGAAGGAGAAGACGAAGTCTTCAGCCGTTACCGGCGACCCGTCCGACCACTTTGCATCGGCGCGCAGCTTGAAGGTGTAGACCGTACCGTCGTCGGAGAGTTCCCACGTTTCGGCAACGCCCGGGACGATCTTTGCAGAGGCGTCATAGATCGTCAGGCCTTCGTAGAGGTCCTTGAGGATGAACGCTTCGATGTTGATCGAGGTGTGGTGCTGGTCGAGCGTCTGCGGCTCACCGGCGTTGCCGCGATGCAGGACAGCTTCGGCGAGTGCCGGGCTTGCTGCGAAGAGCATCGAGCCGATCAGCGCGGCCGCGCGAAGGTTGTGTTTAAGTGAAGCCATTTTGTTTCTCTCCTTCCCCTTTTTTGGGTTTGTGATCGCAGGAGAGAAGTGCAAATCGTTCGCGAACGCAAGGCGGATTCTGCGGCTGTCTGCATCTTTATCTATAGGAGGGGAATCGACATATCCCCTAGGTTGTATTTTGTTTGCGATTCTTTTCGTCGCCTTTGCGACGGACATATGACGTGAACAGGGCATTTTTGCGAAATCTACTGCAACGTTTTAGGTGCGTGCTTTTTCTGTGCTGGATTCAGCCTCGAATCATCCCCGATGCAAAGTTTGTGAATTTTAGCGGCAGTTTACGTAATGTGCGCAAAGAAAGTGGGGCATTGCCGCAATCTTCTTGCGAGCCGTTCACCCCCTGTCGACAGACTGTTTCCGACAGGGCATCCATCGCCATGGTGTAGCAGACGAAATACGCGCCCAACGGTTGCAACCGAGACCCTCAGCCCTCACTCCTCACAGGCACCACCAGAAAGTGAAAACAGTTCGGACTTAAGGTGTTGCATCCAGTCCACAGTAAAATCGATTGAAGCGTGTTTCGACCTCTGGCAACCTGCCTTTTGCCCGGTTGTCAAACCACTTCGATGAACTATTGTGCGCCTGACTTCGGTGGGCGCGACCAATTCGCGCGCGCCGTCACGCCGCACGAAAAAGCCGGCCATCGACTTTGCCATCGATGCATTTCGTGCGGTTCATCGGCCGGATTGTTTTTCTGGTGCGCCGCTTAGGTTGCACCGAGTATCCAAAGGGAGATAGCGAATGGCATTGATCACATTGCGGCAACTGCTCGACCATGCGGCGGAGAACGACTACGCGCTGCCGGCGTTCAATGTGAACAATCTTGAATACATTCAGGCCGTTATGCGCGCCGCCGATACCACCGACAGTCCGGTGATTCTGCAGGCCAGCCGCGGCGCGCGCTCCTACGCAGGCGACGCATTCCTGCGCCACCTCATTCTGGGCGCTGCTGAAGAATACCCGCATATTCCGGTCTGTTTGCACCTCGACCACGGCGACCAGCCGTCGACCTGCATCTCGGCCATCACCAACGGCTTCACCTCCGTCATGATGGACGGCTCGCTGGAGAAGGACGGCAAGACCGTTGCCAGCTATGAATACAATGTCGCCGTCACCGCGGAAGTCGTGAAGATCGCACACGCGGCCGGCGTTTCGGTCGAAGGCGAACTCGGCTGCCTCGGCAACCTTGAAACCGGCGCTGGCGACAAGGAAGACGGCCACGGCTTCGAAGGCAAGCTGTCGCGCGAAGAGCTGCTGACCGACCCGGACCAGGCGCTGGACTTCGTCACCAGGACCGGCGTCGACGCGCTGGCCGTCGCAATCGGCACCAGCCACGGCGCCTACAAGTTCACCCGCGAGCCCGATGGCGACATCCTGTCGATCGAGACGATCGCCAAGATCAACAAGAAGCTGCCGAACACCCACCTCGTCATGCACGGCTCGTCGTCGGTGCCGAAGGATCTGCAGGACCTCTTCAACACCTATGGCGGCAAGATGAAGCCGACCTGGGGCGTTCCTGTCTCGGAAATCCAGAAGGGGATCCCGCTCGGCGTGCGCAAGGTCAACATCGATACCGACCTACGCCTTGCGATGACCGGCACGATCCGCAAGAACTTTGCCGAGAACCCGGAGAACTTCGACCCGCGCAACTACCTGAAGCCGGCGACCGCCCTGATGACCGAGGTCTGCAAGGAGCGTTTCGAAGCTTTCCGCACCGCCGGAAAGGCGTCGAAGATCCGCGCGCTGCGCCTGTCGGAAATGGCAAAGCGCTACGCCGCCGCCTGACCCAGGAGTTCCGTCCCGCTTGCTCGTTAAAAGGCAGGCGGGCGGTTTGCTATCGAACGCCAATCGGCGCGCGGTCACAACGGGCCGCGCGCCGATTTTCATTCAAGCACTACGGTGATGGTTGGCAGTTGGTCGCTCGCCGCACCCTAGAATGTCGGCGGCGTATTGACCCAGAGCAGCACGGTCTCGCCGTCATGCCGGTTCGTCCAGGCATGACGCCGCTTGCTTTCGAAATAGAGAGAATCGCCGACGCCGAGGTCATAGAACTGGTCGCTGTCGAGAATGAACTCGACACGGCCCGAGAGAACATAGACGAATTCCTCGCCCTCGTGCCGGTATGCCCCCTCGCTGGAAGCGCCCGGTTCCAGAACGAAGCGATGGCAGTCCATCTGGTTGCGGCCATCGGCGAGCAGTTGCACGGTGACGCCGGGGGTCGTGCGCGGCCATGTCCGCCATTCGCCGGCCCTGACGACCGCGCGCGCATCCGCCTCCTCCTCGCCGGAAAGGCTCGAAACCGTCGTTCCGAAGAATTCCGCAATGTTGTGAAGAACGGCAACCGAGACGCCCTGCGACGTCCGCTCCAGCGTCGAAAGAACCGAAGCGGCGATGCCGATATCGCCGGCCACCTGCTCCAGCGTCTTGCCGGCGGCATGCCTGAGACTGCGGAGCTTGCGCCCGACCTGATTTTCGGGGCCGTCGCTCGTGGCCGACGGGGTCTGGTCATCGGCAGCAGATTCGGCGTCAAGCGCCTCGCGGATCGCAGCCGGATTGAGACCGCGTTCGGCCCGGAACCAGGAGATGCGCTTCAACCGCGCCAGATCGCTCTCGGTATATTGCCGATGCCCCGTCGGCGAGCGCTCGGGCACGACCAGCCCTTGCGTCTCCCATAGCCTTAGAGTCGAAGCGGAAACCCCCGCCAGTCGCGCCGCCTCGGCGACCTTGTAGCGCACTGCGCCCATTCCAATTTCCCTTTACCGCCCAGCGGCGCTGCCCGAATCCGTACAATTCCGGCGTGTCCGCAACCTTAGCCGCCGCAATCGAGATCTGACAAGAACGCTGCATCAGCGCCCGTGGTGTCTCGATCACCAAATTTGATTTGCAATCGACTGTGAAAGGTGTACCACTTCCAGAATAAACTTGCAGAAAAAATGCAATATATTAACTCCAGACGACAGGAATGCGCCATGACCACCCTCACCGATCGCAAGAACGCCGCCATCTCGCGTGGCGTCGGCATGACCACCCAGATTTACGCCGATCGCGCTGAAAACTCGGAGATCTGGGACAAGGAAGGCAATCGCTACATCGATTTCGCCTCGGGCATTGCGGTCGTCAACACCGGTCATCGCCATCCCAAGGTCATCGAAGCGGTCAAGGCGCAGATCGATCGCTTCACCCATACCTGCCACCAGGTCGTTCCCTACGAATCCTATGTCCACCTCGCCGAGCGGCTGAATGCGCTGACGCCCGGCGACTTCGCCAAGAAGACGATCTTCGTGACGACGGGCGCCGAAGCTGTCGAAAACGCCGTCAAGATTGCCCGCGCCTCGACCGGCCGCCAGGCCGTCATCGCCTTTTCCGGCGGCTTCCACGGCCGCACCTTCATGGGCATGGCGCTGACCGGCAAGGTCGTCCCCTACAAGGTCGGCTTCGGCGCGATGCCGGGCGACGTCTTCCATGCCCCCTTCCCGATCGAGCTCCACGGCGTTACGACCGAACAGTCGCTCGCCGCCCTCAAGAAGCTCTTTGCCGCCGACGTCGATCCGGGTCGCGTTGCCGCGATCATCCTCGAGCCGGTGCAGGGCGAAGGCGGTTTCTATCCCGCTCCCGCCGCCTTCATGAAGGCGCTGCGCGAAATCTGCGACCAGCACGGGATCCTGCTGATTGCCGACGAAGTCCAGACCGGCTTTGCCCGCACCGGCAAGATGTTCGCCATGGACCATCACGATGTCGCGCCCGACATCACCACCATGGCCAAGAGCCTCGCCGGCGGTTTCCCGCTCGCCGCCGTCACCGGCCGCGCCGAAGTCATGGATGCTCCGGCGCCGGGCGGCCTTGGCGGCACCTATGGCGGCAACCCGCTCGGCATCGCCGCAGCCCACGCGGTGCTTGACGTCATCGCTGAAGAGAAGCTCTGCGAACGCGCCGAGCAGCTCGGCGGCCGGCTCAAGCAGCGGCTTGCCGCGATCCGCGAGCAGGCGCCTGAGATCGTCGACATCCGCGGCCCCGGCTTCATGAATGCCGTCGAGTTCAACGACGTGAAGACCAATCTGCCGAGCGCCGACTTCGCCAACAAGGTGCGGCTGATCGCTCTGGAAAAGGGTCTAATCCTCTTGACCTGCGGCGTGCACGGCAACGTCATCCGCTTCCTGGCGCCGATCACGATCCAGGACGAGGTCTTCGCCGAAGCGCTCGACATTCTCGAAGCGTCGATCCTCGCCGCGCGTGGCTGATACCCGGGCGGGTGACGGCACACGCGGTCGCCCGCCTTGCATAATTCCTGAAATCGGGATCGACTTGAGGGAAAAATTATGCAGCAATTCAAAGTGCTACGGCAACCTTAGCGCGTTTTGAAAGACGCGCGGCGCTGTAGCGACCGCGCGTCAATTCAGACACGCAAAGCTCGGGCGCCGGTGTCGACCGGCGCTCGCAAGAACAAGCAAAAGCGGGCCTGCCGTCTCGCGGCAGGCCATCGCCGGAGGATGCCCGCCATGACCTTGACCCCAGCCTTGACCAAGCACCTGCGCGCCGCCGACCTGTTCGCGCCGCTACACACCGTCGCGCATGCCGCTACGAGCTGGACGGGCGCAACCTTCGACGTCTTCAACCCATCGACCGGCGAAAAGCTCGCCACCCTTCCGGACATGGGCATCGACGAGGCCCATGGCGCGATCGAAGCCGCGGCAAAGGCGCAGGTTCTCTGGGCGGCAAAACCCGCCAAGGACCGGAGCGCCGTGCTTCGCCGCTGGCACGACCTGATCGTCGCGCATGCCGACGACCTTGCAGCCATCCTGACGGCTGAAATGGGCAAACCGATCGGCGAATCAAAGGGCGAAGTGCTGCATGCGGCTGCTTACGTCGAGTGGTATGCGGAAGAGGCAAAACGCATCTACGGCGAAACCTTCCCGGCGCCGGCCAATGATCGCCGCATGCTCGTCATCAAGCAGCCCGTCGGCGTCGTCGGCACCATCACGCCGTGGAACTTCCCGGCCTCGATGGTCGCCCGCAAGATCTCGCCGGCCTTAGCTGCCGGCTGCACCATCGTCTTGAAGCCTGCCGAGCAGACGCCACTCGTTGCCGGCGCGATGTTCGTGCTCGCCGAAAAGGCTGGCTTCCCCACGGGCGTCGTCAACCTGCTATACGCGTCCGAAGGTGCCGCCATTGGCCGCGAACTCTGCAGCAATCCGAAGGTGCGTAAGATCAGCTTCACCGGCTCGACCGAAGTCGGGCGGCTGTTGATGCGGCAGTGTTCCGACCAGATCAAGAAGGTCAGCCTGGAACTCGGCGGCAACGCCCCCTTCATCGTCTTCGACGACGCCGATATCGACGAGGCCGTGGATGGTGCCATTCAGGCGAAATTCCGCAATGCCGGCCAGACCTGCGTCTCGGCAAACCGCATCTATGTGCAAGCGGGTGTGCACGACGCCTTTGCCGAGAAGTTCGTCAGGCGCGTCGCCGAACTGACCGTCGGCGATGGCTTCACGCCTGATATCACCATCGGGCCGATGATCGACAAGCACGCCATCGAGAAAATCGAGGCCCATGTCGCTGACGCCGTTTCCAAGGGTGCCAAGGTGCGCGCCGGCGGCCACAGGATCGGCGCCGAAGGCACGTTCTTCGAACCGACGGTGCTGACGGGCATTTCGACAGACATGCGGGTCGCCCAGGAAGAGACCTTCGGCCCGATCGCGCCGATCATCCGCTTCGAGACGGCCGAGCAGGTCATCGCCGAAGCCAACGATACGATCTACGGGCTCGCCGCCTATTTCTACGCCGAGAATCTGAAGCGCGTCTGGCATGTGGCCGAGGCGCTGGAATACGGCATGGTCGGCATCAATACCGGCCGTATGTCCTCGGAAGCAGCCCCCTTCGGCGGCATTAAACAATCGGGCATCGGCCGCGAAGGCTCCCGCCACGGGCTCGAAGACTATCTCGAAATGAAATATCTCTGCATGGGCAACATCTGACCATGCAGGACCCCGCGGCTAGTCAATGATGTGGTAGCCGCCGTCGACATAGAGCACCTGACCGGTGATGAGCCGGGCGGCGTCATGCGCCAGGAAGGCGGTGGCGACGCCGACATCGTCGATGTCGATGAGTTCGCGGCTCGGTGACTTGACCTTGGTCTTTTCGAGCAGCGCGTCGAATTCCGGGATGCCGGAGGCGGCGCGCGTCGCCAGCGCACCGGGCGAGATCGCATGGACGCGGATCCCTTTTGGGCCGAGTTCGGAGGCGAGATACCGCACGGCACTTTCGAGCGCTGCCTTGGCGACACCCATGATGTTGTAGTTTTCGACCACCACCTGTGACCCGTGATAGGTCATGGTGAAGAGCGTGCCGCCGTTTTTCATCAGCGGCTCGGCCAGATGCGCCATGCGGATGAAAGACCAGCAAGAGATGTCCATGGTCTTCAGGAAGCCCTCGCGCGGAACATCGACGACGCGTCCGCCGAGCGTGTCCTTCGGCGAAAAGGCGATGGAGTGCACCAGAAAATCGAGTTCGCCCCAGGTCTTGCCGATCTCATCGAAGACCGCCTCCATCTGACCGGGAACGGCCACATCGAGCGGCAGGAAGATCGGCGCTTCGATTTCACGCGCCAAGGGTTCGACATAGGGCTTCGCCTTGTCGTTCAGATAGGTGACCGCCACCTCCGCCCCGAAGGCACGGAAGGCACGAGCGCACCCCCAGGCAATCGAACGGTCGTTGGCGATGCCGACGATCAGGCCCTTGCGGCCATCGAGAAGTTTGGCCTTTGCGACAGGAATCGACATCAATTGCCTCCGGTGGTCAGGCTGCGCGGGTCTTAAGGAGTGCGAGCGTGTGGCGGGCGATCATGAGCTCCTCGTCCGTCGGGATGACATAGAGCGCGATGCGGCTTGACGGCGTCGAGATCAGCGTCGCACTCGCGTCGTTCGCGACCGGGTAGAGTTCGGCGCCGAGCCAGGCGACATTCTCGGCGATACGGGCGCGGATCGGCGGCGAGTTCTCGCCGACGCCCGCCGTGAAAACCAAGGCATCGATGCCGCCGAGTGCAGCTGCAAGCATCCCGACATTGAGCCCTGAGCGATAGACGAAGTGGTCGATGGCGAGCTTGGCATGGGGGTCCGCGCTTGCAAGCAGGTCGCGCATGTCGTTCGACACGCCGGAGAGCCCCTTGAGGCCGGCCTCGTGGTAGAGCAGGTCGGAAACGGCCTGGGCGCTCATGCCACGCTGGAGGATCAGATAGAGCACGACGCCCGGATCGAGCTGACCGGGCCGCGTTCCCATCGGCAGTCCGTCGAGCGCGGTGAAGCCCATGGTGCTCTCGATGCTGTGGCCATCGCGCAAGGCACACATCGAGGCGCCGCTACCGAGATGCGCAACGATGACGCGGCCGCCCGCCACCTCAGGCGCCACGTCCCGCAATCGCTCCGAGATGTATTCGTAGGAGAGGCCGTGGAAGCCGTAGCGCCGTACGCCCTCGTCATAGAAGCTGCGCGGCATGGCGTAGCAGTTCACTTCTTCCGGGTGGCCGTGGTGAAAGGCGGTATCGAAACAGGCGACCTGCGGCACATCCGGATTGATCGCCATCGCCTGGCGGATCGGCGCAAGATTGTTGGGCTGGTGCAGTGGTGCCAGATCCTGGTAGCTCGCCAGCCGCTCGATCACGCCGGCATCGATCAGCACCGGCGCGGCATAATCGGGGCCGCCATGCACCACCCGGTGGCCGACAGCCCGCAAGGTGAAGCCTTCGAGCGTCAGCAGCCAGTCGCGCGCCGCCGCGATCGCAGCCGGCAGATCGCCGACGACGTCGACATCATAGTTTTTGTCGACGAGTATAGTGCCGTCGGCAGCTTTCGCCTGCAGCCGGGGACGTGTGCCGATCCCCCCGACCTGGCCCTTGATCTGGCGTTCGAGCCCCTGATTCGTAATCCCGAACACCTGGAACTTGAGGCTCGACGAGCCGGCATTGACGACGAGAAGAGCGTCCATGGTCACACCGCCGGAACCTGCATGGCCCGCCGCCGCGCCGCGTAGAGCGAGGCGACAGCACAGGAGGCAAGGCGCGTGCGCACCGAGTCCGCCCGCGACGTCAGCACGATTGGAACCCGCGCGCCAAGCACGATGCCGGCGGCGTCGGCATGGGACAGGAAGGTGAGGTTCTTCGCCAGCATGTTTCCGGCCTCAAGGTCCGGCACGACCAGGATCTGGCCGCGGCCGGCCACGGGCGACGCGATGCCCTTGATCCTTGCTGCCTCCGGGTCGATCGCGTTGTCGAAGGCGAGAGGACCGTCGAGCAGGCCGCCGGTAATCTGACCGCGTTCGGCCATCTTGCAGAGTGCTGCCGCCTCGATCGTCGAGGGGATTTTCGTCGTGACCGTTTCCACCGCAGACAGAATGGCGACACGCGGCTCACCGAGGCCGATCGTCACCCAAAGGTCGATGGCGTTCTGCACGATGTCGCGCTTGGCTTCGAGGTCGGGAAAGATGTTGATGGCGGCATCCGTGATGAACAGCGTCTCGGCATGCCCCGGCACGTCCATAATGAAGACGTGGCTGATCCTTCGGTCGGTCCGAAGCCCGGTCGCCGACGCTGCAACCTCCTTCATCAGCTCGTCCGTATGCAGGCTTCCCTTCATCAACAACTCACCACGTCCCTCGCGGATCATCGCAACCGCCTTGGCCGCCGCCGCATGGCTGTGCGGCGCATCGACGATCTCGCTCCGAGCGAGGTCGAGCCCGTGCTCGGCGGCAACGCTGCGGATCTTCGCTTGCGGCCCGACGAGAACGGGCGCGATCAGCCCGGTTTGCGCCGCCTCCAGCGCGCCGCGCAACGAGGTCTCGTCACACGGATGCGCGACGATGGTGACAGCCGGCGTTTCGTCCCGCGCGGTGGCGATCAGGAGATCGTATTTGGACTGCTCAATCGGCAGAGTGACTGTCTCGGACACGTCGGTACTCCCTCAGGATGCTGTGCGATTGCGTACGATCTTGGCCGACGTGATCGGAACCGGTGGCTCGCTGTCCAGGCGGAAGAGGGCCTGAACCTGCTGCAGCCGCTCGGCAGCCATGCCCGTCACGGCCCCGGATGCCTCAAGCACTTCACGCAGGGCCGCAAAGGCGGAACGACGCTCCTCAACCGCTTCCGGCAGCAGCTTCGGGAGTGCGGCGAGCGCCGCCGCCTCGTCGATCAGCAGCATGAAATACTGCTCCCGCATCACGGTCTTGAAGTCGGCCAGGCTCAGCCGCTTTGCTTCCGGATGCGAAAGCCTGAGCCGGCGAACCGCCTCGAAGCCGCGTTCATCCGCGCCTCCGCGCGCCATGCCGACGAAGGTCAGGGCTCTGGCAAGCCCCTCGCATGTTCCGCCCTCGGCCATTCTAGCCTTGAGTTCGGCGATCCGCGCCTTGACGAGCTCCTGATGCAAGAGGCTCTTTTCGGCTTTGCGCGGCCGCTGGTCTGAGTTCATATCGATACCGAGTGCGGCCTGTAGGCTCGGCGCGCCATAGATGGCGTGGAAGCTCTGCTCCGAAAGATACTCGGCCGTCCGCCGCCAGGCATCCAGGCCGTCCACCATCTGCTGCGACAGCGCCTCCTGCCAAGCGATGAACGGGTTGGCTGCAGCGACGGGCTCGCGGTTTTCGCGGACATAGTCCGCGAGTGCAGACGTCCAGGCCATGAAGGGGTTATCCGGCCCGAAAAGCGCATATTGCAGGCGCAGCGGGTGCATGTTCCTCATCGCCTCCGCCACGGGCGGCGTTGCCGCCGCCTTGACCATCGGCTGCAGATAGGTGCGGTAGAGCGCCAGATTGATCTCCGAAAGCTTCGCCGCGGTGGCGAAGCGCCGGTCGTCCTCGATGTCGTTGCCGCCGAGGGCGCGGATGTCCTCTAGGGTGCGCGGCTCGCAGCGCATCAGCCATTCTCCGGAAACCAGCGCCCTGCCCTCGACCGCCTCGTTCGCCGGCGTCAGCACCGCCTCGTAAAGGCCGGGCGGCAGCACGTCGATCAGCTCGATGTTGGAGGCGAATTCATCATGTTCCTTCCGGGCAATGCCGGCGGAGACGAAGATGCCGAGATGTCCCACGGTCTCGTGCACGATATAGACGATCGTCTGGCCGTAGGCGCGAATTTCATCGACGCTGTCATAGAGGTCGAGGATCCAGCCGAGCGCCTGCTGCGGCGGGGTGATGTTATCGCCCTTGGAGCAGAAGACGACGATCGGCGAGCGGATGTTGCGCAGGTCGATCGCGGTGCCGTCGGACGCGCGGATTTCGCCCGCCGCGAGCTTGTTGCCGATGAAGAGTTCGTCGACGATGAACTGCATCTCCTCGGCATTGAGCGTGACGTGACCGCCCCACCAGCGCTCGAAGCCGAGATAACGCGCCGCTTCGGTGTCGATCTTCGAATAGAGATTGTATTGCTTGGTCCAGAGCGTATTCGCCGGATTCTGGTTCTCGAAGTTCTGCACCAGCCAGGCGCCGTCGAATATGCCACCGCCGAGATCCCCGGTCAGCGCCGTCAGCCAGCTGCCGCCGAGAAGCCCGCCGGAATAGCGCATCGGGTTCTGCCCGTGGACGCCTGCCCAGTAGGAAAGCGGTGCGCCGGCGATGATGATCGGGCCGAAGAGCTCCGGCCGCAATGCCGCGACGATCATCACCGCCCAGCCCGCCTGGCAATTGCCGATCACACAGGGCTTGCCGTCCGCCTGCGGGTGGCGCGCGATGACGGTTTCGAGAAAGCCGGCTTCGGCAAGCGCGATGTCCTCGATCGTCTGGCCGGGAACCGGATCGGGAAGGAAGCCGATGAAGTAGCAGGGATGGCCGGCCTTCATCGCCACGCCGATCTCGCTGTCTGCCTTGAAGCCACCGATGCCGGGACCGTGTCCGGCTCGAGGGTCGACGACGACGAAAGGACGCTTGGTCGGATCGACCGTGACGCCCTCGGGCGGAACGATGCTGACCAGCGCATAGTTCACCGGCCGGGTGAGCGTGCGCCCGTCGACGACGAGCCGGGCTTCGAACTCCAGCACGTTGGGCGCGGTCTGCGTCCTGTGTTCCTCGTATTGCGCGCCGCGCTGGCGCATGACGTCGAGAAAGAGGACCGAACGCTGCCAGGAGTCGAGCGAATAGGCGTAGGCGTCAGCGAAGGTCGGTATCGTCGAAATCGTGGATTGCTTGGGCATAACGTCCACTCCTCGGTGCGATTGAGGCCGGGCTGTTCCCGAAGGCTATAGGGCAGTTCAACTGGTCAAGCATTGACTTACGTCAAAAAATGCATGCGGTCGCCCGCGACCTTAACTCGGCATGACGACGTGGAACGCCCGGCTGCAGCAGCATAGCAAAGGAGTATTGCCGCGATTTGTCAGCGTGGCGATCCGTCTTCTCGCACGCAGCCCAATGCGTCCACGTCTCACCAATGTTCTCGTCTTTTCGCACTGCAGCATCATACATAAACACGCCCTCCGCAAGACGACACTTGAAATTCCGGACACCGCTTGCCAATTGGGGCGAAACCCAAAGGAGTTGCCAGGCAATGAGCGAAACCGAAATGTCCGTAGAGAAACATGTCTTCGAAGCCGATGTGGCGCGATTGCTCCATTTGATGGTGCATTCGGTCTATTCCGACAAGAACGTCTTCCTCCGCGAACTGATTTCGAACGCTGCGGATGCCTGCGAGAAACTGCGTTATGAGGCGATCGTCTCGCCGGAACTTCTGGCCGGCGACCCGACCCCGCGCATCACGCTGACGCTGGACGAAGAAAACAGCCGGCTCGTCGTCGAGGATAACGGCATCGGCATGGGCCGCGACGAGCTGGTCGAAGCGCTCGGCACCATCGCCCGCTCGGGCACGCGCGCCTTCATGGAGCGGATCGAGGCGGCCCAGGGCAAGGAAGGCGCGCAGCTCATCGGCCAGTTCGGCGTCGGCTTCTATTCCGCCTTCATGGTCGCCGACAAGGTGGACGTGGTTTCGCGCCGCGCCGGCTCGGAACACGCCTTCCTGTGGTCCTCCGACGGCAAGGGCAGCTACACGGTTTCGGCCGCCGAACTCGCCGACGCCCCGGCGCGCGGCACCCGCATCACGCTCCACCTGATGGAAGATGCCAGGACCTATACGTCGCGCTGGACGGTCGAGCGCATCGTCAAGGACCAGTCCGGCCACGTGCCGGTGCCGATTTCGATCCTTGAAAAGCCCGACGCCGAGCCTGTTCAGGTCGGCGATGGCACCGCGCTCTGGACCAAGCAGAAGAGCGAGATCAGCAAGGAAGACTACGCCGATTTCTATCGTGGCGTCGCCGGCCAGTATGACGATCCGGCGCTGACGGTGCATTTCCGCGCCGAAGGCCGCCACGAATATACAGCACTCGCCTTCGTGCCCGGCTCCAAGCCCTTCGATCTATTCGACCCGGACCGCAAGGGCCGGATGAAGCTTTACGTCAAGCGCGTCTTCATTACCGACGAGGCCGAATTGCTGCCTCGTTACCTGCGCTTCGTGCGCGGCCTCGTCGACACCTCCGACCTGCCGCTCAACGTTTCGCGCGAGATGATCCAGGAAAGCCCGCTGCTCGCCAGCATCCGCAAGGGTGTCACCAACCGCGTGCTGACGGCGATCGAGAAGCTTGCGGAAAGCGAGCCCGAGAGTTTCGCCACGGTCTGGGAAAACTTCGGCAGCGTGCTGAAGGAAGGCATCTACGAAGACTACGAGCGCCGCGAGCAGCTGGTGGCGCTGTCGCGCTTCCGCACCACCACCTCGGACGAGAGCCAGCGCAGCCTTGCCGATTACGTCAAGGACATGAAGGACGGCCAGTCGGCGATCTATTACTTGACCGGCGACAACCTCGCCCAACTCAAGGCCTCGCCGCAGCTCGAAGGTTTTCGCGCCCGCGGCATAGAGGTTCTGTTGCTGACCGACCCGGTCGACAGCTTCTGGGTGACGTCGGCTCCCGACTTCGACGGCAAGCCCTGGAAATCGATCACGCAAGGTGCTGCCGACCTCAGCAACATCGCCAAGCCCGAAGGCGGCAAGGAAGAGACGCCGCAAGCGAGCCAGCTGGTCATCGACTTCGTCGCCTTCGCCAAGGAAACGCTTGGCGAGGCCGTCTCGGACGTGCGCACGTCCGATCGTCTTACGGAAAGCGCCGTCTGCCTGGTCGCGCCGGAGCACGGCCCCGACCGCCAGCTCGAAAAGATGCTGCAGGGCGCCGGTCGCCTCGACGACGCCGCCAGGCCGATCCTCGAGGTCAACCCGAACCACGCGCTGATCACCGCGATGGCCGCGAGCCCCGCCGGCGACACGGCGTTCCGGACGGACGCCGTCCAGCTCCTGCTCGACCAGGCCCGCGTACTCGACGGCGACAAGCCGCAGGATCCGCGCGCCTTTGCCGAGCGCCTGTCGCGCGTCTTTGATCGCGCACTCAAGGCCTAAAGGAAAAGCCCCGGAAATCTCCATGATTTCCGGGGCTTTTTGTTGTTTCCTTCAGTGAAGTCTTAACTTGCTCTTTTGCGCCTTACGCGAGGCTAGTCCGCCTTCGCGACCGGCATCCCGATCTCGGCAAGCACCTCGTCGGTGTGCTCCCCGAGCCGCGGCACGCCGCGGTCCAGTGCAAGCTCGGCTGCTGAAAAGCGGATCGGCGTCCTGACACCCGGTGAAGTACCGGCAACAGCACCCGAATGCGGCGTATCCACCCGCATCTGCCGATGCGCGATCTGCGGATCGGCAAAAACATCGGCGACGGTGTTGATCGGTCCGCCGGGCACGCCGGCATTTTCAAGCAACGTCAGCAGGGTATCGCGTTCGATCTTCGCGGTCTCGGCGGCCAGTTCCGGGGTCAACGTATCGCGGTTCTGCACCCTGAGCGCATTGGTCAGATAACGCTCGTCGGTCGCGAGATCCGAACGTCCGAGCAAGGTGCAGAACTTCACGAACTGCCGGTCGTTACCAACAGCGACGATCAGGTGACCGTCCGAGGTCGGGAAGACCTGATAGGGCGCGATGTTCGGGTGCGCATTGCCGAGCCGGCGCGGCGCCTTGCCCGAGACGAGGAAATTGAGCGCCTGGTTGGCAAGCACGCCCGTCATGCAGTCAAGCAGCGCCATGTCTATCTGCTGCCCTTCGCCGGTGCGTTCGCGTTGGGCAAGTGCTGCCTGGACGGCGATCACGCCGTAGAGGCCGGTGAAGATATCGGCAAAGGCGACGCCAATCTTCTGCGGCTCGCGGTCGGGCTCACCGGTCAGGTCCATGATGCCGCTCATGCCCTGGACGATATAGTCGTAGCCGGCGCGGTGGGCATAGGGCCCATCCTGGCCGAAGCCGGTGACCGAACAATAGATCAGTCGCGGATTGACCTTCTTCAGGCTCTCGTAGTCGAGCCCGTATTTCACGAGCCCGCCAACCTTGAAGTTTTCGAGCAGGACATCCGATTGGGCGGCAAGCCGGCGCACCGCCTCCTGCCCTTCCTCGGTCGTGAAGTCGAGCACGACCGACCGCTTGCCGCGGTTGCAGGCGTGGAAATAGGCCGCGTCGAGTTTCTCACCGCCCGCACCCGCAACGAAGGGCGGGCCCCAGGTGCGGGTGTCGTCGCCGGTCGGGCTTTCCACCTTGATGACGTCGGCACCGAGATCGGCCAGCGTCTGGCCGATCCAGGGGCCCGCGAGAATGCGGGCCAGTTCCAGGACACGAATGCCCTTCAGCGGCGCTTCCATGATCGCGTCGCTCAGAAGAAGGCCTGCAGGCCGGTCTGGGCGCGACCGAGGATCAGCGCGTGGACGTCGTGCGTGCCTTCGTAGGTGTTGACGGTCTCGAGGTTCACCATGTGGCGCATCACCTGGTATTCCTCGGAGATGCCGTTGCC
The DNA here is from genome assembly GCF_002007205.1 of Ensifer adhaerens. Lineage (GTDB taxonomy): Bacteria > Pseudomonadota > Alphaproteobacteria > Rhizobiales > Rhizobiaceae > Ensifer > Ensifer adhaerens_D. The sequence goes on along the minus strand of NZ_LAZS01000010.1, from coordinate 249,459 downwards.
GCCATGCATGTCGCGAGCCATCCGGGCGATGTCGAGCGCCTTGCCGCAGTTGTTGCGCTTGACGATCGAGATCATTTCCGGGGCCATGCGGCCCTCATCCATCAGCCGGCCGACGCGCAGCGATCCCTGCAGGCCGAGCGTGATCTCCGTCTGCATGTCGGCAAGCTTCTTCTGGAAGAGCTGCGTCTGGGCAAGCGGGCGGTTGAACTGCTTGCGGTCGAGACCGTACTGGCGCGCCGCATGCCAGCAGAATTCGGCGGCGCCGAGGGCACCCCAGGAAATGCCGTAACGGGCGCGGTTGAGGCACCCGAACGGGCCCTTGAGACCTTCAACAGCAGGCAGCAGCGCATCCTCGCCGACCTCGACGTTGTCCATGACGATTTCGCCGGTGATCGAGGCGCGCAGCGACAGCTTGCCGGCGATCTTCGGCGCCGAAAGGCCCTTCATGCCCTTTTCGAGCACGAAGCCGCGGATGGCGCCGCCATGGGCTTCCGACTTCGCCCAGACGACGAAGACATCGGCGAGCGGCGCGTTGGAGATCCACATCTTCGAGCCGACGAGGCGGTAGCCGCTCTCGGTCTTGATGGCGCGCGTCTTCATGCCGGCCGGGTCAGAACCGGCGTCAGGCTCGGTCAGGCCGAAGCAGCCGATCCACTCGCCGCTGATGAGCTTCGGCAGGTACTTCTGCTTCTGCTCCTCGGAACCGTAGGCGTAGATCGGATAGATCACCAGCGACGACTGCACGCTCATCATCGAGCGATAGCCCGAATCGACGCGCTCGACTTCGCGGGCAACGAGGCCGTAGGCGACGTAGGACGCGCCGACGCCGCCATAGGTTTCAGAAACGGTCACGCCGAGCAGGCCGAGCTCGCCCATTTCGCGGAAGATCTCCGGATCGGTCGATTCTTCGCGGTAGGCGTCGATGACGCGCGGCTGCAGCCGGTCCTGCGCATAGGCCCGCGCGGTGTCGCGGATCATACGTTCGTCCTCGGTCAACTGATCGTCGAGGAGGAACGGATCATCCCATTGAAATTGCGTCTTGCCGGCCATGTTTCTCTCCCATCGGATTATTCGGCTGTTGTTATCGCAAGGGGTGCATGCCGTTTCAAACGAAATTGAGGCACCGCCTCATGCGCTGAGGGAATGGACCACGGATCGCACTGCCGCGCCCCCATGTTGCAAATCGCTGAAATATCGCCACAAGTTTCGCAGGTTTCGACCATCCCGCGCGAATGCGACTCTAATAGCCTAAGAGACATGTAAGCAGTACCCATGGCCAACGACCGCCTCGAACGCTTCGCCCACAATCTCGACTGGAATCTGCTGCGTACCTTCGTCGTGCTCGTCGAGGAGGGCAGCATCACCGCCGCCGCGAACCGCCTGCTCCTGCAGCAGCCGGCCGTCAGTATGGCGCTGAAGCGGCTGGAGCAAACCGTCGGCCAGAAACTCATCGACCGGCGTCCCGGGCGTTTCAACCTGACCGACGCCGGTGCGCGCCTGCATGCGCAGTGCCGCGATATCTTCGCAGCCGTCATCCGCCTGCCGAATGTTCTTGAAACCGCCGGCGAGGAGATCACGGGCCATCTCAACATCCACTCGGTCAGCCACGCGCATAATCCCGCCTGGGACCGCAAGCTCGAAAGCTTCTTTCGCCTGCACCCCAAGGTCACGCTGTCGGTCACGGTCGCAACTACCGTGGATGTGTTGAGCGCCGTCGAGCGCAATGTTGCGACCATGGGCCTATGCGACGGCAACATTCCCGACTGGCTGAACAGGCGGTTTCACGTGCGCGAGCGCTATGCGCTCTATTGCGGCAGAAGCCATCCGCTTTTCGGGGCCGAAGGTGTCGACTTCAACGACCTCAGGGGCAATCCCTACATCGCCTTCATCGCCGACGTTTTGGGCGGCCAGCACATGAACTCGGTAACCGCCGTGCGCGCGATCGGGTCTTTTGGCCAGCAGGTCCGCGCCGTCTCCTGCAATGTCGAGGAGGTGATGCGGCTGATCGCCTCCAATGTCGGCATCGGCATGCTGCCGGATCATCTCGCAGCGCCCGCCGTGACCGACGGTCAACTCTGGCAATTGCCGCCCTATTCCGATCTCCCGACCACCGACGTCTTCCGGATCTCCAACCCGAACGCGATCCTCAATCCGGCAGAGGCGGCCTTCCTGGCCCATGTCGTCGATACCGAGCCGCTTGATCACTGCCTGGATCCCTGACGTTCAGCCATCATCAGGATTGATAGTCACCTTTCCGGTTATAAATTTGAACGCCGATGTCGGCTTGCCTATTGTCCGGCCAACAACCAGCGGAGGCGGACATGCGCGACTACGATGTGGCAATCATTGGCGGCGGCATTGCCGGCCTGTCGCTTGCCTATTTTCTAGCACCGCATCGCTCCGTCGTGGTGATCGAGCGCGAAGAAGGGCTCGGCTATCACAGCACCGGCCGCTCGGCGGCGGAATTCGTGCTGCGCTACAATGCGCCGGAGGTCTGCGCGCTGGCGGCAATCTCCAAGAGTTTCTTCGACAACCCGCCCGAAGGCTTTTCCGAAGTTGCGCTGCTCAAGCAGCGCGGCGGCGTCATGATCGCCAACGCCGAGAAGATTGCACGGTTCGAAGAGGTGTTCGCCGAGGAAAGCCGCATCAATCCCGATCTGCAGCGGCTGAGCCTCGATGAGGCGATCGCGCGCGTGCCGATCCTGCGTCGCGACTATGTGGCCGCGGCCTATTACGATCCGCAGTTCTGGGACATCGAAGTCGAGAACCTGCTGCAGGGTTACGTCCGGGGCGCCCGCCGCCACGGTGCGGCGATCATCGAGCGCTCGGATGTCCTTGCACCGCGCCGGGACGGCGACCGCTGGGTGCTCGCGACAAGCGCAGGCGATGTCAGTGCAAAGACGATCGTGAATGCCGCCGGCGGCTGGGCCGATCCGGTTGCGGAACTCTTCGACGTCGCCGCCCTAGGCATCGTGCCGCATCGCCGCACGGCAATCACCGTCGATCTGCCCGAAGGCATCGATGCGCTGACGCTGCCCGAAATCAACGAGATCGACGAAGATTTCTACATGAAGCCCGAGGGCGGACGGCTGCTTTCCTCGCCCGCCGACGCCACGCCGTGCGACCCCGCCGACGTCCAGCCCGAGGAAATCGACGTCGCTTGGGCGGCGCACTATATCGAGGAGGCAACGACCGTGCCGGTTCGCCGCATCTTCAAGAGCTGGGCCGGCATGCGCAGCTTCGCACCGGACAAGCTGCCGGTGATCGGCTTTGCACGCGAACGTCCGGATTTCTTCTGGCTCGCCGGCCAGGGCGGCTACGGCATCCTCACCTCGCCCGCGCTCGGATCACTTGCGGCGAGCCTCGTCATTGGCGCGCCGGCGCCGGAGAGTTTTGGAGCAGTTGGCCTCGATCCATCCACGTTCAGCCCGGCAAGGCTGGAGACTTAAGAGAGCCGGAACCATAGGGTATCAACTGCAAGCGAAGGCGACGCGATCACTGCCGCACGCGTCGCCGCGGAGCGCCGCCCGCTGCTTGCGCGCCACTGACACTTGGCGCACGACATTGAACCCACCAGCAAAACCTGACACGAATACATCAGGGAGGACGGTTCATGTATTATGCAATCTTGGCTTATCACACGGCGGGCGTGGTCGAATCCTGGAGCGAGGAGGAGGACGCGGCGCTGATGTCCGACCTGCTCGAGGTGCATCACCGTTTCGTCGAGCAGAAGGCATTTGGTCCGGCTGCGCGGCTTGGTCCCGCCGAGGGCGCCGTCACGCTTCGCGGCCCGGGCGCCGGCATCGTCATCGACGGCCCCTTTGCCGAAACCAAAGAGGAATTGCTGGGGCTCTACGTCGTGGACTTCCCGACGATCGAGGCGGCGATCGAGGCGGCGCGCGAACTGCGTCGCAGCAATCCGACGGCAGTCTACGAAATAAGACCGATCGCACTCTATATACCGGGGGCAACCTTGCCGGGTTCGCAGAGCTAGCGATCACGCAAAGCCGGCGGCCCTTGGCCCGGCACCATGCTAGGATCCACGGCCATCCGCCTGAGCCTGGGGCGCGTCGGCGTCCGTCGCCGGCCTGGCAAGCCGTGCGGCGCGTTCAAGGTCATCAAGCAGCGCCTGAGCCTGCCACGCCTTCAGCCCGGATGCCGCAGCCTCCTTGACCAGCGTGCAAAGCCGTGCGTTCACGGGTGCCCTTCGGCCAAGTTTCGTCGCCAGCGCGACGACTTCGCCGTTGATCCAGTCGACCTCGGGGAACCGGCCGACCGCAAGATCGTCCGCCATCGAGGAACGCGCCGTCGCATCGATCTTCAGCATGCGGCTTGCGAGCAATCGGAACACGCCGTCCGGCAGATCGAGCACGGCCGGCAGCCAGCCTGGCGGAAGCGGCGTCAGGCGCGCGGGCCGAATGCGGCCCTCCAGTTCAAGCAACGAGAGCGCTTCCCGCTGGCCGAGCGCCAGGCATCGACGAAAGCCGCGCATGCCGAGCTGTTGGCGCAGAGGCAGCCCCGAGAGCGCATTGACCGCATTGTTGAGGTTCATCAGCAGCTTGGCCCACTGCACCGCCTCCATGTCACGGCGAAGCTGCAGCGGCAGGCCGGCGGCGCTGAAGAACGGTGCGATCAAAGCCATCGTCGGATCGTCGTCGACGGCGATGTCTCCTTCCGTCGCGCGATGCAGATGCGCCGGACCGGGCGTCGTGACGTTGAACGGTACCATGCCGCGCAGGATCTTGGCCGACGGCAGTAGCTGCTGCAGAGTTGCGGCGTTTCTGACGCCGTTCTGCAGGCTGAGAACCGGCGTGCCGGGCCCAAGAGACGGAGCGAGCTGGGTGGCGACCTCGGCCGTCTGGCCGGACTTGACGGTCAAGAGGATGACATCGCATGACCTGAGGGAAGAGATGGCATCGGAATAGACAATTCGCCCGGGCTCGACGAAGTCGTCGCGGCCGTCAAGATCAGCCGCAATCCATCCTTGAGCCAGGCCGCCCCGCGTGCTGCGCGGCCGACGAAGGTGACCTCCGCCTCGGTCGCCAACAGGCAACCGCCGACAAAGCCGCCGATCGCGCCCGCCCCCAGAACTCCAATCCTCATGCCGTGGGATCCTCTGCGACCAGCCCCGGGAACAACCTGCCAGCTTCTTGCCGCTATTTCCGTCAGCGGTCCGTCGAGCTGTGAACTGTAACAGAACTTACAACAAACTGACATTCCGCTTTCATGAAGCGCCGATATGGCAGGTGTCATACCGATGACCGGTCTCCCCGAAAGAGGACCTGCTAGACATGTTTCAGTTGAAGAATGTAACCCGCCAGTTCGGCAAGAAGACAGCCGTGAGTTCGGTTACCTTCGACATCCCCCAGGGCCAGATGGTCGGCGTGATCGGCCGTTCGGGCGCCGGCAAGTCAACCTTGCTGCGCATGATCAACCGCCTCGTCGACCCGTCCTCCGGCTCGATCGTCTTCGACGGCACGGAAGTCTCGTCGCTGCGCGGCGCAGCACTCCGCACCTGGCAGCGCGACTGCGCGATGATCTTCCAGCAGTTCAACCTGGTGCCCCGCCTCGACGTGCTCACCAACGTGCTGCTCGGGCGCCTCAACCACCGCTCGACGGTCTTGAGCATCCTCAACATGTTCACCCGCGAAGAGCGCATCATGGCGATCGGCGCACTTGAGCGCCTCGGCATTGAACAGACGGCGCTGCAGCCGGCCGGCACGCTTTCCGGCGGCCAGCAGCAGCGCGTCGCGATCGCCCGCGCGCTGATGCAGCAGCCGAAGGTTCTGCTCGCCGACGAGCCGATCGCCTCGCTCGACCCGCTGAACGCCAAGATCGTCATGGATGCCCTTCGCGACATCAACGAGCGCGACGGCATCACCGTCATCACCAACCTTCACACGCTCGACACCGCGCGCAACTATTGCGAACGCATCATCGGCATGGCGCATGGCCGCGTCGTCTTCGACGGCCAGCCCAAGGATCTGACGGCGGCAGCGGTCGCCGAGATCTACGGCGCCGATACGGGCATCGAGGAATCGATGACCTCCACCAGCATCAACATTCCGGCGGCAGTACCGCAGGAAGAAACGGCATCGGCCGGCCTCAAGCCGCTGGCACTGGCTGGCATCTGACGCCCGCCATGATCGAAAGCCCGCGTCAAGGGCACCTCTTTGAAACCGAATAGATCCGGCTGAGCCGGACACGGGAGAACCTTATGCTGAAGAAAGCTCTTCTGGGCGCCGTCGCGCTCCTCGCCCTCGTCGGCCACGCCCAGGCTGAAGACCTGAAGGAATTCCGCATCGGCATCCTCGGCGGCGAGAACGAAGCCGACCGCCTGCGCAACTTCCAGTGCCTCGTCGACAAGCTGCCGGCCGCCATCGGCGTCGAAAAGGTTTCGCTGTTCCCGGCTGCCGACTATGACGGCGTTATCCAGGGCCTGCTCGGTGGCACGCTCGACTACGCCGAACTCGGCGCTTCCGGCTACGCCAAGATCTACCTCGCCAAGGCTGACGCCGTCGAGCCGATCCTGACGACCGTTCAGACCGACGGTTCGACCGGCTACCACTCGATCATGGTTGCCCGCAAGGATTCCGGCATCACCAAGATCGAAGACCTGAAGGGCAAGAAGCTCGGCTTCGCCGACCCGGATTCGACCTCGGGCTACCTCGTCCCGCTCGTCACGCTGCCGGAAGCAATCGGCGCCCCGGTCAAGGAATTCTTCGGTGAAACCGGCTTCGGCGGCGGTCACGAAAACCTCGTCCTCGAAGTCGTCAAGGGCACGTTTGATGCCGGCACGACCTTCGGTTCGGGCGTCGGCGAGTTCAAGGACGGCTACACCTCCGGCAACCTGAAGAAGATGGTCGACAAGGGCATCCTCGACATGAACGACCTGGTCGAACTCTGGAAGTCGCCGCTGATCCCGAACGGCCCGATCGTCGTGCGCACCACGATGAACGACGACATGAAGGCGAAGTTCAAGCAGTTCATGGTCGACCTGCCGAAGACCGACGCCGCTTGCTTCTCGGCCATCCAGGGCGGTGACTTCACTGGCTACACCGAAGTCAACGCCGACTTCTACAAGCCGATCATCGACGCCCGCAAGGCGACGATCGGCGGCTGATAGCGCGCATATCTCGGGAACGCTGGCCGCTCAAACGGCCAGCGTTTCACTGTTTGAAGGGGTGCTCGACACCACCGCATTGTTTTCACGCATCTCCTGATGAAAGCCACCTCGGGCCTTTCCTGGAAATGTTAGAGAGGCCGGCGCGAGCCGGAACGATCATGGCCACTTCCCTGCTCCCGCGGCAACTGAGCGACAACGGCGCCGTCATCGAGCGTCACTGGCAGGAACTCAGTTCCCGTCGCAGGCTCTATTCCTGGCTCGGCTTCGGCATTCTGTTCCTGGCGCTCTCGGGCTCGCTGTGGTTCGCCAACGATTCCAACGCCGGCAAGTTCTTCGACCGCCTGCCGCACTTCTTCGATTTCGTCGGAGACCTCGCCCCGCGCGACGGGCTTGAAATCTTCCGCGCCATGTTCGACCTGCCCTCGCCCTATGACGACGGCAGCTTCAAGTACAACTATCCCGAAGGTCGGTTGTATCTGACCGAGAGCTTCTACATTCCCGAATACGTGCACAAGATGCTGGAGACCGTGAACATCGCGATCTTCTCCACCGTCATCGGCACGGCCTTGGGCTTCGTTCTCTGCTTCCTCGCCGCGCGCAACCTGATGCCCAATCCCTGGATCCGCGGTCTCGTTCGCCGCGTGATGGAAATCCTGCGCGCCTTTCCGGAAGTGGTCATCGCCGGCTTTTTCCTCGCCATCCTCTCGCTCGGCCCCATTCCGGCGATCGCGGCGGTTTCGATCCACACGATCGGTGCGCTCGGCAAGCTCTTCTACGAAGTGGTCGAAAACGCCGACATGAAGCCCGACGAGGGCCTGCGTGCCGCCGGCGGCAACTGGATCGAGCGCGTCTGGTTCGGCATGGTGCCGCAGGTGCTGCCCAACTTCACCAGCTACTTCCTTCTCCGCCTCGAAATCAACGTGCGCGCCTCCACGATCATCGGCGCCGTCGGTGGCGGCGGCATTGGCGAACTCCTGCGCCTGTCGATCGGCCAGGGCCATCAGGCAAAGACGCTTGCGATCGTCATCCTGCTGTTTGCGACCATTTTCGCCGTCGACCAGTTTTCCGCCTGGCTTCGCCGCCGCCTCGTCGGCGAGCAGGCCTTCCAGCTTGCCCAGTAGGTGCGCGCCATGACCACGACACGATTGAACCCGATGGAAATGGACGCGATCGCGAGCCGCCATCCCGAACTCCTGAAATCCTCGACCTCCAAGCGCGTACGCACCGCAGCGATCGCCGGCGGCGTTGTCGTCTACCTCATCTTCAGCTGGTGGTTCTTCTCGATCGGCCAGGTGCTCGGCAATGCCAACTGGGGCATTGCCGGCACCTATCTCGCCGACTGGGTTTCCTATGAGGTGCGCCCGGAAATCCACGTCGCCCCCGACCGGACGATGAGCCTCAACTATCAGCGCAATTCGCCGCTCGGCCACAACCCGAACCCGGACTGGGTCGAGCTCGACAAGGAAACGGTGACGCGAAAGGTCGAGATTCCGGCGTCGACCACGCAGGCCGCCAAGCCGAAGGCGAGCTCGTCCTTCAGCTTCATGACGCCGGGTTCGGCGCTCGGCGCCACCGCAACGGCTGAAGCCGAAGCGCGTGTAGAGACCCGAACGGAAGAAGTCCTGACGCGCGTCGTCGTCACCTATGACCACTCGACCCGGATCGAGATCGCCGATGGTCTGGTCAGGGCGACCCATGGTGGCGACACGCTCGTCATGGCCGTCGATGGCGCCGAAACGGTGTCGCCGCAGGGTGCGCTGCCCACCTGGGCGACGCAGAAGCGGCCCGGCGAAAAGATTGTGCTTGCCTTCGGCGCCACCGGCTGGGCCGAGGTCGAAGGCGACGAGGTCTCGGTTCGCAACCGCTTCTTCGGCTGGGCGAATTTCCTCTTCGACACGAACTCGCCCTTCTTCGGCAAAAGCTATGGCGAGGTCGTCTCGCTCATCACGTCCGACGAACGTCTCGATCCGAAGCGCTCGAACCTGTCGCTTGCCTGGAACAACATCCTCTACAACGCCGAATGGCAGCACCTGGACGTCTGGACGAAGCTGCTGCAGACCGTCGTCATGGCCTTCGTCGGCACGCTCTTCGCGTCGCTGATCGCCTTTCCGCTCTGCTTCCTCGCCGCCCGCAACATCACGCCAAGCTTCATGACCAATCAGCTGGTCAAGCGCTTCTTCGACTTCCTGCGGTCGGTCGACATGTTCATCTGGGCGCTGTTTTTCACCCGCGCCTTCGGCCCCGGACCGCTTGCCGGTATCTCGGCGATCTTCTTCACCGACACCGGCACGCTCGGAAAGCTCTATTCCGAGGCGCTGGAAAACATCGACGACAAGCAGCGCGAGGGTGTGAAGTCGGTGGGCGCCGCACCACTTGCCGTCCAGCGCTTCGGCGTGCTGCCGCAGGTGCTGCCGGTCTTTGCCAGCCAGGCGCTCTATTTCTGGGAATCGAACACCCGCTCGGCAACGATCATCGGCGCGGTCGGCGCCGGCGGCATCGGCCTCAAGCTCTGGGAAGCGATGCGCACCAACTCCGATTGGGAAAATGTCGCCTATATGGTGCTTCTGATCTTGCTGGTTGTCTTCATTTTCGACAGCATCTCGAACGCGTGCCGTTCACGCCTGATGGGCAGCAAGGCGCATTGACAACAGCCGTGCAAAAACGCTCCCGCCATCATGATGTTGTCATGGAAATCGGCTAGCTGCGCATCGCATCCCGCAAACAATCGACCCGCTGCCCTGGCGGGCCGGTCGCTACAAGAAAGTGAAGACCGTGCGTTATGCAATCTACTTCGCGCCGCCGGCGGACGACCGGCTGTCGCAGGTCGCCTCCCGTTGGCTCGGCCGTGATGCCTTTACCGGCGAGCACCTCGATCCCCCTGAGATCGCAGGTCTCGACAAGGGGCTGCAGCACGCCCTGACCGCCGACCCACGGCGCTACGGTTTCCACGGAACGCTGAAGGCGCCGTTCGAGCTGGCGGAAGGCCGGAGCGAGGAAGAGCTTCTCAGCATCTTCGAGTGCTTTGCTGCCGACCTCGATCCGTTCGAAATCCCTGAGATCGTTCTGCACCAGCTCGGTCCATTCTTCGCGCTCGTGCCCTCCGCACCCTCCGACGAGTTGCAGGATCTCGCCGAAGACGCGGTTCATCGCTTCGACCCTTTCCGCGCCCCGCTGTCCGACGCGGATTTTGCCCGCCGCAAGCCGGAGGCTTTGCCGGAGCGCCAGAGGCGCTATCTCAGGGAATGGGGCTACCCTTACGTTTTCGAAGAGTTTCAGTTCCACCTGACCTTGACCGGCCCGGTGCCCGCTGAAACCAGCGGCGTCATGCGTACCGCGCTCGAAACCACCTTTGCAGAGCATGTCGGCAAGCCGCTTCACGTTACGTCAGTCGCGCTCTTCGTCGAGCCTGAGCGCGGCGCCCCCTTTACTGTCCGCTCCCTGCTGCCGCTCGGCAGCGACACCCAACGAAAGATTGCATGAGATGAGCAAAGAACAGGTTTTGACCAACGCCCGCATCGTCCTCGAGGATAGCATCCTCGACGGCTCGGTGCTGATCCGCGACGGCAAGATTGCCGATATCTCCGAGGGCACGGTCGCCAACGGCGAGGACTTCGAAGGCGACTATCTGATCCCAGGCCTCATCGAGCTGCACACCGATCACCTCGAAGCCCACTACTCGCCGCGTCCGGGCGTGCGCTGGCTGAAGATCGCGGCGATCCAGGCGCATGATGCGCAGGTCGTAACCTCCGGCATCACCACGGTCTTCGACTGCCTGCGCCTTGGTTCCGACGAGGACGGCGGCTTCCAGAAGGGCGAGATGCGCAGCATGGCCGACGCGCTGGCGCAGGCCAAGGAAGAGGGTCGCCTGCGCGCCGACCATCTGATCCACCTGCGCTGCGAAGTCTCGACCTCCGACGTTCTCGATCACTACGACGACTTCCGCAACGACCCGCAGGTCAAGCTGGTGTCGCTGATGGATCATGCGCCGGGTCAGCGTCAGTTCCAGACGATGGACCAGTACACGCTCTATTACAAATCCAAGCGCGGCCTCTCGGACGCCGAGTTCGCCCGCTTCGTCGAACGCCAGCAGGCGCTTTCGGCGAAGTACGCCGGCCCGCATCGCACAGCACTCGCCGAGGCCTGTGCGGCACGCGGCATCACGATCGCCAGCCATGACGACGCGACCGTCGACCACGTCGAGGAGTCGATCGGCTTCGGCATCAAGCTTGCCGAGTTCCCGACAAGCTTCGAAGCGGCCGAAGCCTCGCATCGGGCGGGCCTCAGCGTGCTGATGGGCGCGCCGAACATCGTGCGCGGCAAGTCGCACTCCGGCAACATCGCCGCCCGCGACCTCGCCGAGCGCGGCGTGCTCGACGTGCTGTCGTCGGACTACGTGCCCTTCAGCCTGATCCACGCCCCCTTCGTCCTCTCCGACGAACTCGACGCCATCGACCTGCCGAAGGCGATCGCCATGGTGACCTCGACGCCGGCGCGTACCGTCGGCCTTGATGACCGCGGCCGCGTTGCCGTCGGACTGCGCGCCGATATCGCCCGCGTTCATCGCAGGCAAGGCATCCCGGTCGTGCGCTCCGTCTGGCGCGAAGGACGGCGTGTCGCATGAGTGCGAACGAACAGGGCGGCGCGCTCGTCGTCGTCGTCGGACCGAGTGGTGCCGGCAAGGACAGCGTCATGGGCTTTGCGGCCCGGCACTTTGCCGATTGTCACGACGTGCATTTCGTCCGCCGTGTCATCACCCGCCCGTCGGATGCCGGCAGCGAAGTGCATGAAAGCGTGTCGGAGGACGAGTTCGTCGATATGCAGAAGGACGGCGCTTTCGCCGTTTTTTGGGATGCGCACGGACTGAAATACGGCATTCCCTCTGCCGTCCTGCACCATGTCAGGAGCGGAATGACGGCAATCGTCAATGGCAGCCGCGGCGCCCTGCCGGCGTTCCGGGACGCCTTCGGCGACATCGCCGTCGTCGTCATCACCGCCGAGACGCCGGTACTCGCAAAGCGGCTCGCCGAGCGTGGTCGCGAGAGCGAGGAAGAGGTGTTGCGGCGTCTCAACCGCCAGGTGCCGGATATCACTTCCGGCCCCGACGTCAGCGTGATCGACAACAGCGGCCGGCTGGATGTTGCCGGAAATCGCTTCGTCGAGGTGGTTGAACGGTTGCGCATCAAGGCGGATCACGCGGTTTAACGTGAGCCGATTTCGCGGCCCGACGGGGCCTCGAGTCGTGCGCACTTCGCGATCTCCTTTCCAACGATACATGCAAGGCTCCGAACCCCCAGGGTTCGGAGCCTTTTCTTTTTGCGTGTCAGCAAGACGAAAAGCGGGTGAGAAAACTCCGGCGATATCAGCGTTCTACCGCCATATCCTCAGACACCTGCTCCGGCTTCGGCGAACCCCAACGCCCTTTCCTTTTCCGCAGGCTCCATAAATTTCCTCTTGTGAAGCGGATTAATATGTATATACATTATATCCAGTGGAGGCGACTTTATGAACGAACTCTCGACCCGCAGGCCGGCGTCCGGCATCTGGCGCAACGTGCGCCTCGTGACACTTGGCGAAACCGTTGAAGGTCTTGGCCTCGTCGAGGAGGCGGCCGTTGCGGTCGTCGATGGGCGTATTGCCTATGCGGGACCGGAGCGTCACCTGCCCGCCGACCTCGCACGCGGCCTCGAAGCGACCGACTGCCGGGGCCGCGTGATGACGCCGGCCCTCATCGACTGCCACACCCATCTCGTTCATGGCGGCAACCGCGCCCGCGAATTTCAGATGCGGCTCGAAGGCGCCACCTATGAAGAGATCGCCCGGGCCGGTGGCGGCATCGTTTCCTCGGTGAAGGCCACCAATGCGCTGACCGTCGACCAGCTCGTCGAATCCGCCCTGCCGCGGCTCGATACGCTTCTTTCCGAGGGCGTTTCGACCGTCGAAATCAAATCCGGCTACGGGCTGAACATCACGGCCGAACTCAACATGCTACGCGCAGCCCGCAAGCTGGAAACGCTGCGCCCGGTGCGTGTCGTCACCAGCTATCTCGCTGCCCACGCAACGCCTGCGGACTACAAGGGCCGCAACGGCGACTACATCACCGACGTCGTACTGCCTGGCCTCGATGCCGCGCATGCCGAAGGGCTGGTCGATGCTGTCGACGGCTTCTGCGAGGGCATCGCGTTCTCGATCGCCGAAATCGCCCGTGTCTTCGACCGTGCCAAGGCACTCGGCCTGCCGGTGAAGCTGCATGCCGAGCAGCTTTCCAACCTCGGAGGTGCCAAGCTCGCCGCATCCTATGGTGCGCTCTCGGCCGACCACCTGGAGTATCTCGACGCCGAAGGCGCCGCAGCGCTTGCCACGGCTGGTACCGTCGCAGTGCTTTTGCCCGGCGCCTTCTATGCACTGCGCGAAGAGCGCCTGCCGCCGGTCCAGGCGCTGCGCGACGCCGGTGCGCGCATCGCGATCGCCACCGACTGCAACCCCGGCACCTCGCCGCTGACCTCGCTGCTTCTTACGATGAACATGTCGGCGACGTTCTTCCGGCTGACGGTTGCCGAATGCCTTGCCGGCGCGACGCGCGAAGCCGCCAGGGCGCTCGGCCTTCTTGCCGAGAGCGGCACGATCGAGGTCGGCAAGTCGGCCGACCTCGCGCTTTGGAACATCGAAGACCCGGCCGAACTCGTCTACCGCATCGGCTTCAATCCGCTTCATGAACGCATCTTCAAAGGGCAAAGGACCGGTCAATGACCATCATTCTTCACCCGGGCTCCGTGCCCCTTCGCGATCTCGAAACCATCTACTGGACCGGAGAGCCGGCCCGCCTTGACCCGTCCTTCGACTCCGGCATCAACAAGGCTGCGGCCCGCATCGCCGAGATCGTCGCCGGCAATGCGCCGGTCTACGGCATCAACACCGGCTTCGGCAAACTCGCCTCGATCAAGATCGACAGCGCCGATGTCGCGACGCTGCAGCGTAACCTGATCCTGTCGCATTGCTGCGGCGTCGGCGAACCGCTCGCCGAAAACGTCGTGCGTCTCATCCTGTCGCTGAAGCTCGTTTCGCTCGGCCGCGGCGCCTCCGGCGTCCGTATCGAACTCGTGCGGCTGATCGAAGCCATGCTCGAAAAGGGCGTTGTCCCGGTCATCCCCGAAAAGGGTTCGGTCGGCGCCTCCGGTGATCTCGCCCCGCTTGCCCATATGGCGGCAGTGATGATGGGTCATGGCGAAGCCTTCTTCGAAGGACGCCGCATGTCCGGCGCCGAAGCGCTCGCAGCCGCCGGCCTGACGCCGGTGGTGCTGGCCGCCAAGGAAGGCCTGGCACTGATCAACGGCACCCAGACCTCGACGGCGCTGGCGCTTGCCGGGCTCTTCCGCACCCATCGCGCCGCACAGGCAGCACTCATCACCGGCGCCATGTCGACCGATGCGGCGATGGGCTCGTCCGCACCCTTCCATCCGGATATCCACACGCTGCGCGGCCATCGCGGCCAGATCGATGCGGCCGCGGCTCTCCGCGCTCTGCTTGCCGGCTCCGCGATCCGCGAAAGCCATATCGAAGGCGACGAGCGCGTGCAGGATCCCTATTGCATCCGCTGCCAGCCGCAGGTCGACGGCGCCTGCCTCGACCTGCTGCGCTCGGTCGCCCGCGTGCTTGAAACCGAAGCCAACGCCGTCACCGACAACCCGCTGGTTCTTTCGGACAACTCGGTCGTTTCCGGCGGCAACTTCCACGCCGAGCCGGTTGCCTTTGCCGCCGACCAGATTGCCCTCGCCGTCTGTGAAATCGGCGCGATCTCGCAGCGCCGCATCGCGCTGCTCGTCGACCCGGCCCTTTCCTACGGCCTGCCGGCCTTCCTTGCCAAGAAGCCCGGCCTCAACTCCGGCCTGATGATCGCCGAAGTCACCTCGGCGGCGCTGATGTCGGAAAACAAGCAGCTCTCGCATCCGGCCTCGGTCGACTCGACACCGACCTCGGCCAACCAGGAAGACCACGTTTCCATGGCCTGCCATGGCGCGCGCCGCCTGCTGTTGATGACCGAGAACCTGTTCTCGATCGTCGGTATCGAAGCGCTGACCGCCGTCCAGGGCGTCGAATTCCGCGCGCCGCTGGCGACGAGCCCCGAACTGCAGAAAGCCGCTGCCGCCCTTCGCGCCGTTTCACCGACGATCGAAGAAGACCGCTACCTGGCCAACGACCTCAAGGCTGCTGGCGATCTTATCGCCTCTGGCCGGCTGAACGCCGCGGTCTCCGCCGGCATCCTGCCAAGCCTGGAGGCCTGAAATGGCGGCCTTCGAAGTCAGACAAGGCAACTCGCCGGTCATCCTCGGATTTCCGCATACCGGCACTGACGTGCCGGCTGCGATCTGGGACCGGCTGAACGACAACGGCCGGATTCTCGCCGATACCGACTGGCACATCCATCAGCTCTATGATGGCCTGCTGCCGGAGGTGACCGTCGTTCGCGCCACCTTCCACCGCTACGTGATCGACGCCAATCGCGATCCCGCCGGCGTCAGCCTCTACCCCGGCCAGAACACCACCGGATTGATCCCGGAAACGGATTTCGATGGCAAGCCGATCTGGAAGGATGGCGAGGCGCCAACCGAGGCCGATATCGCCGAACGCCTCCAGGCGTTCCACGCGCCCTATCATGCGGCGCTTGCCGCCGAGATCGAGCGGGTCAAGGCGATCCACGGCGTCGTCGTGCTCTACGACTGCCATTCGATCCGCTCGCACATCCCGTTCCTGTTCGAAGGCAAGCTGCCAGATCTGAACATCGGCACCGATATGGGCAAGACTTGCGCTCCGGAGATCGAAAAGGCGACAGAAGAAATCGCATCTGCCGCAAAGGGTTACACCAGCATTCTCAATGGTCGCTTCAAGGGAGGCTGGACCACCCGCCACTACGGCCGCCCGGAAACCGGCGTTCACGCGATCCAGATGGAACTGGCGCAATCGACCCATCTTGCCGCCGAGGAGCCGCCTTTTGCGCTCGACGCCGCACGGTCCGCCCTTTTGCGGGAACCGCTGAAAGCCATTCTGAACCGCATCGAAACCATCGCATTTGACCTCAAGAGACAGACAGGGAGCGAGGCATGACCACCAACAATCCGCGCCACAACATTCGCGACGTGCGCGCCCCCCAGGGCACGACGCTCAATGCCAAGAGCTGGCTGACCGAAGCGCCGCTGCGCATGCTGATGAACAATCTGGACCCGAACGTCGCGGAAAACCCGCACGAGCTGGTCGTCTATGGCGGTATCGGCCGTGCAGCCCGCACCTGGGCCGATTTCGACAAGATCGTCGAGACCCTCAAGGATCTCAACGACGACGAGACGCTGATGGTCCAGTCCGGCAAGCCGGTCGGCGTCTTCCGCACCCACAAGGACGCGCCGCGCGTTCTCATCGCCAACTCCAACCTCGTGCCGCACTGGGCGACCTGGGACCACTTCAACGAGCTGGATAAGAAGGGTCTCGCCATGTACGGCCAGATGACCGCCGGCTCCTGGATCTATATCGGCACGCAGGGCATCGTTCAGGGCACCTACGAAACCTTCGTGGAAGCCGGCCGCCAGCACTATGGCGACAACCTCAAGGGCAAATGGGTTCTGACCGGCGGCCTCGGCGGCATGGGCGGCGCCCAGCCGCTCGCAGCCGTCATGGCCGGCGCCTCGTGCCTTGCCGTCGAGTGCAACCCGGACTCGATCGATTTCCGCCTGCGCACCCGCTACCTCGACGAGAAGGCCGAGACGTTGGACGAGGCGATGGAGCTGATCGCCCGCTGGACGAAGAACGGCGAAGCCAAGTCCGTCGGCCTGCTCGGCAACACTGCCGAGATCCTGCCGGAAATGGTCCGCCGCGGCATCCGCCCCGACATGGTCACCGACCAGACCTCGGCGCACGACCCGGTCAACGGCTACCTGCCGAAGGGCTGGACGATGGGCCAGTGGAAGGAAAAGCGCATCAGCGATCCGAAGGCTGTCGAAAAGGCTGCCCGCGCCTCGATGCGCGACCATGTCGAAGCGATGATCGCCTTCCAGGACATGGGCATTCCGACCTTCGACTACGGCAACAACATCCGCCAGATGGCCAAGGAAGAAGGCCTCGAAAACGCCTTCGCTTTCCCGGGTTTCGTGCCGGCCTATATCCGTCCGCTCTTCTGCCGCGGCGTCGGTCCGTTCCGCTGGGCGGCTCTCTCGGGCGATCCGGAAGACATCTACAAGACCGATGCCAAGGTCAAGGAACTGCTGCCCGACAACAAGCACCTGCACAAATGGCTGGACATGGCGCGCGAGCGCATCTCCTTCCAAGGCCTGCCGGCACGCATCTGCTGGGTTGGTCTCGGCGACCGTCACCGCCTCGGCCTCGCCTTCAACGAGATGGTCAAGAACGGTGAACTGAAGGCCCCGGTCGTCATCGGCCGCGACCACCTCGACTCCGGCTCGGTCGCCTCGCCGAACCGCGAAACCGAAGCGATGAAGGATGGCTCGGACGCCGTTTCCGACTGGCCGCTTCTGAACGCGCTGCTCAACACCGCATCCGGCGCCACCTGGGTGTCGCTGCACCATGGCGGCGGCGTCGGCATGGGCTTCTCGCAGCATTCGGGCGTCGTCATCTGCGCCGACGGTACCGATGATGCGGCCAAGCGCCTGGAGCGCGTGCTCTGGAACGACCCGGCAACCGGCGTCATGCGCCATGCCGACGCGGGCTACGACATTGCGCTCGATTGCGCCAAGGACAAGGGCCTGCGCCTGCCGGGCATTCTCGGCAACTGATACACTCTCGACTGACATACGCAACGGACACACTCATTGGGGCGCCGAAAGGCGCCCCAATCACTTTTTGATGAGCCAGCACCAGAACCGCGTCTTCGTTACTTCGGCGCCTTGCAGCCTTTGATAGCAATGCTAGAAAAATTGAGATGTCATGGCATTGCTGACGACGCGTTGCAGAAGATCCCTTTTCGCTCAAGCGAGCGCTGATTTTTATGAGAAGGCTTCATGGGTAAGGGCAGAAACAAGAGAAGAACCATCAGACATTTTGTATTGACCGCGGGGGTCCTTGCGAGCGTCTTTATCGCTTCGTCTTCAGCGGCACAGAACACAAGCTTCCTCGGCCCTGTCCGCAATGGAGAGCGACAATTCACGGCCTTCCCCGAGTATATCGGCGTGGGAATGAGCCAGGGGGAGACCGGGAAGAGGGATGTGGTCTTTTCGACAATTCAGATGCTCGCCATCACGGCTGGCATTGAGGTCAGGACGCAACCGGGCCTTGGAAAAAATACGATCGGCGTAATCTTTAGAAAAGACGCCATTCAAAATGGCCAGGTCGACCTTGAGAAAATTGATAGTTTCGGTTTCGACCCATACTACAAGAGGCTACTGAACGACACCGCAGCAACCGGCGCGGGCAACTGCGCCTCTGCCGTGAATTTCTCCGCGAATGGACTTTTCGACAGAGCTGTCGTCGTTGCAAATAGCGATGTTCCCGACCAGGAATTGGCGACCTGCGTGGCGCAGGCCCAGGCGCATGCGTTCGGGATCGGCACCTTCAACTCCAGCAAAGCCGATTTCTCTCGTTTTATCGCGAGGATCATGATCCTCACCGATCAGAAGAAGAGGTGCCTGCAAGACAACCTCACAAGCGTAACCTGCAAATTCGTCGATGAGCCCTGGGACTAGCAGGGTCAGCGGCGGGCCTTCCTGCCGGCTCTGTCGCCGTCCAGCACCAGCAGCAGCACCAGCCCGGCGAACCCACCCAGGCCGCCGAGCAACGCCGTGCCCGAGTAATCGCTGATCCGGGTGCCGAGCGCGAAGAGGCCTGCGCAAAGGCCGCCGCTCAGGAAAAGGTTCACGGCGATCAGCGAGCTTCCGAGCCCCGGCCGGTCGGCGATCAGGTCCTGAAGATAGCTGATCGGGATCGTAATCAACGCCGCCGCGCCAAAGGCACTGATCAGGGTGAGCGCATAAATCTGCCAGGTCGCCGTCGAGAAGCCGAGCAGCACCATGTAGCCGATATAGATGGCTGATCCGAGCGCCAGCGCCTTGAACGGGACGAGGCTCAACTGGATGCGCGCCCAGACGAAGATGAAGACGACTTCGAGGAAGGCGACGATGCCGACGATGATGCCGATGTCGGTGACGCTGCCGCCAATCTCATCGGTCATGATCAAAGGCAGCACGGCGGCATTGACGTGGAGCGACGACGTGATGGTCGCAACGGCGATGACACGCAGGAAGATCCCTGGCGCCAGGATCTCGCGAAAGGACGTCCAGTAGGAAAGCCGCTTGCCGAGCGAGGCGTCAGCCCCGCCTTCGTTCGGCAATCTGAAATAGACGATCAGCAGATTGGCGAGGCAACCGAGGCAGGCAAGCAGGTAGGCCGGCAGCATGCTCTCGCCGCCCGCCAGCGCGAAGCCGACCAGTCCGGGCACCAGAACCCAGGATACGGAAATGGCCGCGCGGGCGCCCGTCGTCAGCGACGCAGCGTCATGGCCGCTCATCCGCCGGGCGATGCTACGCACATTGGCAAAAAGCAGCGTGTAGAGCGCGCCATAGATCGGCAGCAGCAACAGGACGCTGATGACGAAACTCGCCTGATACGGCAGGACATAGACGATGCCGTAACCGACGACACCGAACAGGATCGCCGTCGACATCAGCACCCGGTAGTTGCCGACACGATCGGCCAGGATGCCGATCGAAACACTGACGACGACATTGACCGTTGAGGCAAGAAGGATCAGCAGCGAGTAGACCGCGTCGCTGAGACCCAGTTCGTTGATGCCGACGACGGACTGATAGGGCGACGTGGCCGCACCGGCGAAGCCGAACAGGAAGATTGCCAGCATGCTGATCCGCATGGCCGGGTTGCGCATGGCGCTGAGAAGAGTGGAAGTCATGCCAGAACGTGTCCGCGAAGCGGGTGGAGGATGTCGCACAATCGCTTAAATTGTGATCGATTTAAGGACAGAGTATGCGGAGGGCTGAGGTGGTGCAGCAGCCTATGCGCGTCGGAAAACGCATGGTGCTTCGGGAGAAGAGCCTACCCGAAACTCGGGTAGGAAAACGTGGAAATAGAGCCTTAACCGCTGCTCGACCAGCGTGCCGAGAAGCGGGCTGAGGGCTCGAAGGCAAAGTCCTGATCAAACGGGTAGGCCGGCCGCTGACGGCGCAGGCTCGCGAGCCCCCGGATGTCCTGGTTGACGACACCTTCGGTCAGCGCCATCAGATTGGGATTGGCGATCGGCGCCAGCTCAGGTGACAGATAACCCGACTTGACGACGAGCAGCCGAACGGTCTCGGGGTCGAGGCCGAGGCGGCGGAAGTCCTCGATATTGTGGTAGGGCCTGCGGCGCGCGGCAATGACGATATCGATGGCGCCGACGCGCACCACCACCTGCCGTTCCCTCTCGGAGCCCGGATCATCCAGCCTGACGACATCGACCAGCATCTCAGCGCGTGGGCTTGCCGGATCGAGGCTTCCGCCGATCTTCAACATCAGCGTTTGCCCGGCGCCGGCGGCAAAACAGGCTTCGACCGCCGGCCCGTCGGTGATGCCGGCGATCAGGGCACCCCGCCAGCCGCGGGCGAGCAAGGCCTTCAGCACATCGGCACGGTCGCCGACGCCGCCGCCTGTCGGGTTATCACCGGAGTCCGCAAGGATGATCGGCGTCGTCGTTGCCCGCTCGGCGATATCCAGCATCTCGTCGAGCGGACCGGTGACGGGACCGAAGCGGAAGTTGCGGCGCTCAGCCCAGTAAGCGGCGGCAATCTCCTCCGCCGCCTGTTTGGCCGCGTCCCTGTCGGTGGCCGTTACGACCGCACAGGCGGTCGCCCGTGGCTCGTCGGCCCAGACGTAACCGACCATCAGGTTGGCATCGAGAATGCCCGGCCGTTTGTCGATCTCAGGCAGTTGCGTGTAAAGCGACTTCGCCGGCTCGTCCTCGGTCGAGGTGCATTCGCCGGGAAGAAGCACGGGAACCGGCGCCCAGGCGATGCCCGGACGCGTCCCGTCTTTCAGCGCCGAGACGAGCATCGACCAAGCGCGGGTCATGGTTTCCGGCGTATCGATATGCGGCGCAGTGCGATAGGCGGCGAAGATGTCGAGCTGGTCGATGATCCTCTGGCTGACATTGCCGTGCAGGTCGTAGCTGGCGGCGATCGGGCAGTCGGGGCCGACGACGGCGCGGGCCGACGAAATCCAGTCGCCTTCGGCATCGTCCATGCCATCGACCTTGATGGCGCCATGCATGGCGAGATAGAGGCCATCGATCGGCAGGGCTTCACGAAGCAAGGTCAGAAACTCCGCCTTGAATGCATCGAAGGTCGCACGAGATACGGGACCGCCGGGAACCGCGCGCGCGTGCAACAGAGGAAGATGCTCGACGCCTTCGGCCTTCATGAAGCTGAAGTAGTCTGCGTCCAGCAGCGTTTGCCCTCGCAGCACCCGAAAATCCTCCTGCGTCATCAGGACGGGCGAGTAGGTGCTGCATTCGGTGTGGATGCCACCAACGGCGATGCGCATGGGCTTTCCTCTTAGAGATTGGGGCTGAGCGGCGCGATGGCCGCGAACCGCAGCCAGTCCTTCGCCGCCTTCGGCGTCCATGCAGCTTCGGCGATCGCCGGAAGCCGCGGGAAGACCAGACGGTTGAAATAGCCGCGTGAAAGATAGTGTTCAGACCAGATGCAAGCCTGGACGCCCCTGAGGCGCGGCTTCAGCTCCTCGGGGAATTCGCCCTCGGCCTCGTAACCATAGGTGTGGGCGGGTGTCGCCGTACCGGCCCAGCTTGCGCCCGGCTCCTGCCAGGCATCGGCCTGCGCCATGTCGAGGTAATAGGCCTGCCCGGGCGTCATCACCACGTCATAGCCTTCGTGCGCGAGCTCGATCCCGACCTCCGGCCGCTCCCAGGCCATCAGCAGCGTATCTTCGGCCGATACGCCGCCGCCATGCGCCACCTCGTTCCAGCCTGCAAGCTTGCGGCCGCGCGCCGTCAGCATCGTCTTCACGCGCCTCAGGAAGTAGGATTGCAGCGCGAAGGTTCCGGAAATGCCTTCCTGCTCCATCAGCTTCTTGGCAAGCGGCGAAGCGAGCCAGGAACCGTTCGCCACCTCGTCGCCACCGATGTGGAGGTACTTGCTCGGGAAGAGCTCGACCATCTCGTCGAACACCTTCTCGAGGAACTCGTAAGTGAAGGCGACGGCCGGATTGAGCGCATTGTTCGGATAGCCCTGCACCGAATGATAACTCTCCGGCGCTTCCTGGCCATCGGTCAGGTCCGGCAGCGCCACCAAGGTCGCCGTGCTATGGCCAGGGATATCGATCTCCGGCACGACATCGACATGCAGCGCCGTCGCCTGAGCGACGATCGCCCTCACGTCCGCTTGGCTGTAGAAGCCGCCGACCGGCTCAGCGCCGTTACCGAGCTGCGGCAAAAGCGGTTCATCCGGACCGCGCAAGACCCCAAGCGTGGTCAGCTGCGGATAGGCCTTGATCTCCAGCCGCCAGGCCTCATCGTCCGTCAGGTGCCAGTGGAAGACGTTGAGCTTGAACCAGGCGAGAATATCGATCAGCCGCGCCACATCCGACGTCGGGTAGAACTGGCGCGAAACGTCGAGATGGCAACCGCGCCAGCTATAACGCGGCGCATCCGAAATTGAGCCGCTCGCCGGAAAGCGGAACTTTTCCGGATGGTTGCGTGCCCCATCCAGAAGCTGGGCTAGACTGGTCAAACCATATTGCCGACCTGCGCTGCCGCCAAAGCTGAGCCGGATTTCGGTCTCAGAGAAGTCGAGCCGATAGGCTTCAGCCTTAAGACCAGCGTCGGCGGTAAAGACAATCGCCCGCCCCTGCTTCGAGGCCGCCAGGCTGAAGGGGGCGTGGCCCGCAGGGAACAGCCGATGGTACATCGCCAGAACCGTATCGATGGCTGCGACATCGTCCTTGCCGCTGCCGGCAGCAGGATAGAGAACGACCGGAAAACCGTCTCCGGGGCGAAGGTCGAGCGCTGCCGGCCAGGGCTGCAACGAGTAGGGCTGGTCGAGCTTGCCTTCCGGCAGCCGCACCGGCGGCGGCTCACTGATGGCATTTTCAAGCAACAGATCGGAGACAGCGACCGGCACGTGCCGGCCGTCGGCAAGCGTCAGATAGGCGGACTTGGCACCGTCGGTGCAGTGGCGCGCGTTGCGATGCAGGCCGCTGACGGTAAAGGTCCAGCTCCCGCCGTTTTCGATCGTCAGTCCGGCCGGCGGCGCGAATTCGTGAAAGTTGGCATTGCGGCGCAGGAACACAGCGTTGTCGCAGGCCTTGGGATCGATGACGCGCGTCAGCGAGGTATAGACGATCCTGAAGTCGGAGACCGATGCACCGGAGAGATTGAGCAGCGTGAAGGTAAACCGACCGAACGGCCCGCCATCCGGCTGCCAGGACGCCTCGAGACGATAGGAAACCGGGTGCATGCTCTTCCTCCAGAATGCTCTATGTCAGTAGTGGCTTGATTGCGAAAACGTGCGGGCGAGCTCCGCCTGGCCGGCGGTCAGGCCGCAATCGACAGGCAGGCAGACGCCCGAGATGGCGGCCGCCAGCGGGCCTGCCAGAAAATGCACCGCATTGGCGACGTCATCGGGATTGACGATGCGCTGCAGCGGATACCAGCGGCGCGCCTCCTCGAAGACGTCAGGGTTTGACGCCGCCCTCGCCTCCCAGGCCTGGGTGCGCACCGTGCCGGGCGCAACCGCGTTCGAGCGAATGCCGAACTTGCCGTATTCCACGGCGATGAGCCTTGTCAGATGTAGGAGGCCGGCCTTGGCAGCGCTATAGGCCGGATGGCCGAAGACGTTCATGCCGTTGACCGAGGCGATGTTGACGACCGACCCGCGGGTCTCTTTCAGCATGTCCTCGACGGCGCGGAAGGTGAGGAAGGCTGCCTCGAGGTTCAGCGCATTGTCCATGCGCCAGATCTCCGGCGTCGTGTCGTGCAGGCTGACGGCGCGGGCAGCACCAGCATTGTTGACGAGCGTGCGGACCGCACCCTTCTCCTTTGCCGCCGCGGCCATGGCCGCAACGCTTTCCACGTCGGTCACGTCGCAGGCCGCAGCGACGAAGCGCCGGTCGTCGCCAAGCGCCCGCGCCGCCCGTTCGGCAGCGTCAGCGTCGATGTCGACGAGGAAGATCACGTCGTGATCGTCGGAAAGCTTGCGCGCGATGGCACGGCCGATATCGCCGGCTGCACCGGTTACGATCGCGAGGGATTGTGTCATGCGCTGACCTTTCGCGGCACGTCAGTCTCCGAGCAGCTGGCGGTCGTCACCGTCGCGGTGCGTTACCAACTGCTGCTTGATGCGCCGAAGTGTGGCCGTCGCCTGTGGCTGAACCCGGTAGGCGACGAGACTGGAGAGGATATCGAGCAGCGCCAGATAGGCGATGCGGGTGGAGGTGGGACGGTAGATATTGTTGCCCTCGGGCAAATCGACCGGAACGGTGATGCTGGCCGCGGCCGCAACCGGGCTGCCGCTCTGCGTCAGCGCGATGGTCGGCACCTTCAGTTCGCGTGCGAGCGTGAAGGCGCGCACCAATTCGGCGTTGCGGCCGGAAAACGATGAGCCGATCAGCACGTCGCTCGGCCGGGCCGCCGCCGTCATCATCAGTTGCATGCTGTGATCCGAGCTCGAGGTGATGCGCAGGCCGAAGCGAAAGAGCCGGTTTTGAAGTTCGCCGGCGATCATCGACGAATTGCCGCCGGAACCAAAGGCGTAGATCATTTCCGCTGAGGCGATCCGCTCGACCGCCTGTTCGATCGCCGCGAGATCGAGCGAGCGATGCAGAAGAAACAGTGCGTTCTGCGACTTGGTGATGATGTCCTGGGCGACGTCGCCGGTCTCGCGGCTCTTCGGCTCGGGCTTCAGGTAGCGCATGCCGATATAGGCGGTACGCGCAAGCTGCACCTTGAAGTCGGAGAAGCTGTCGCAGCCGAGCCTGCGACAGAAGCGGGTGACAGTCGGCGGCGAAACGTCCGCCTTACCGGCGAGCTCAATGATGGAGGCGTTTACCGCGAACTCGAAGTCGTTCAGGAGAATGTCAGCAATGCGGTTTTCCGACTGGGAGAGCCGCCCTTTTTCTTCCTGCAGTGTCGCGAAGATGTCCATCGCCCGCTTAAGCCTTGCTTCGGATCACGAATGGGACCCGCCCTAAGATCAGCTTTCCTTCGGCTTGTAGGCGACGCAGTCGATCTCGACCTTGCAATCGACCATCATCGACGACTGGACGCAGGCCCGCGCCGGCGGATGCGCACCGAAATACTCCTGATAGATCTTGTTGAAAGTCCAGAAATCCCTGGGATCGTCGATCCACACGCCGCAGCGAACCACATGCTCCGGACCGTAGCCGGCTTCCGTCAGGATGGCCAGCACATTGGCGATCGTCTTGTGGGTCTGGGGGATGATCCCGCCCTCGATAATCTCGCCGTTTTCCATGGCTACCTGACCGGAGACATAGAGCCAACCGCCCGCCTCGACGGCGCGCGCAAAGGGCAAAGGTTTGCCGCCAGCGCCGACCTGTTCCGCACCATAGCGCTTGATCGTCATCATGAGCCTTCTTGCAAATTATTTTCTTTGATCGTTGACAAGTGACCATAGAAAGCTGAATTTGGCTAGCGAAAAACACCATTCATGAAAAGAATTTCAATCCAGGGCGCGAATATGCGGGATCCTTTCCTCAATCCATTCCCCTCTTCCGATGCTGCACGCCACTCGATCTGGGAGATGCTGGTCTCCCGCGATATCACTGCCTTCCTGGCAGCCGACTGGTCGATGGTGTCAGACGATTTCGTCGAGGAAAGCTTCATCGGCATCGATGGCCGCCGCGAAACCAATCCGGACAATTGGCGGCTGACATTCCCGTCGCTTGCCGCCTATCGCGACGAGTGGCTGCGCCAGGCGAAGGATTTCGCGACGCAAAGTTTCGCCGAAGACCCGCGCGCCGCGATCTTTACGACCACTACGCTCGAGGACATCGAGATCAACGGCGACCAGGCGCTGGCACGCAAGAAGTTCGACGGCAACCTGAAGAAGTCGGACGGCAGCGTCGACATCCTGAAATGGCAGACCGTCTACTACTGCCGCCTGCATGAGGGACGCTGGAAGATCGCCGGCTTCACCGGTTACCTGCCGAACCCGATGGGCCCGGCTTGAGCGCGACGCAACATTAAAAAGGCAACAGCATTGCGGATCTTCACGGCGGCGCTCGCGACCGAAACCAATACGTTCTCACCGATCTGCATCGATCGTCGCGCCTTCGAGGCATCGCTCTACGCTCCGCCGGGAGAGCATCCGGAGACGCCGACGCTTTGCACCGCACCGATTACGGTCGGCCGGCGCGTCTGCGCTGAGAAAGGCTGGGAGCTGATCGAAGGAACCGCGACCTGGGCGGATCCCGCGGGCCTTGTCAATCGCGAGACCTATGAGGGTCTGCGCGACGAGATCCTCGACCAGTTGCGCGCTGCCATGCCCGTCGACGCCGTGGTGCTCGGCCTGCACGGCGCGATGGTCGCCGACGGCTACGAGGACCCCGAGGGCGACCTGCTGACGCGCGTGCGCGACATCGTCGGCCCCGATATCCTCGTCTGCGCCGAGCTCGATCCCCATAGCCACCTGACAGCCAAGCGCGCCGCCGCATCGAACTTCTTCGTCTATTTCAAGGAATTCCCGCATACCGACTTCGTCGATCGCGCCGAAGATCTCTGGCGCATCGCCGTCGATACCCTCGAAGGACGCGTCACGCCCGTCATGTCGATCTTCGACTGCCGGATGATCGACGTCTACCCGACCTCGCGTGATCCGATGCGCTCCTTCGTCGACAAGCTCATGCGCATCGAGAAGGAAGATGCGGACGTGCTTTCGCTCTCGGTTATCCACGGCTTCATGGCCGGCGACGTCCCGGAAATGGGAACGAAGCTGCTCGCCGTCACCAATGGCAAGCCGGAAAAGGGCGCGAGCCTTGCCCGGGAACTGGGTCTCGAGCTCTTCTCCAACCGCGGCAACTTCATCATGCCGCAGATCGACGAGAAGCAGGCGGTCGACGAGGCGCTCGCCGCGAAAAAGGGGCCTGTCGTCATCGCCGATGTCTGGGACAATCCGGGCGGCGGCACGGCCGGCGATGCGACGGTCCTGCTCGAAGAACTGCTCGCACGCGGCGCAACCGACGTCGCGGTCGGCACGATCTGGGATCCGATGGCCGTGCAGATCTGCATGGCGGCCGGAGAAGGCGCCGAGATCCCGTTGCGTTTCGGCGCCAAGTCGGCGCCCGGAACCGGAAACCCGGTCGACGGCACGGTCAAGGTGGTCAAGCTCTTGCGCGACGCCGAGATGCGCTTCGGTGAGAGTTTTGCACCCTTCGGAGATGCGGCGCATATCCACTTCAGCGGCATCGACATCATCCTAAACTCGACCCGCGCGCAAAGCTTCGACCCGAGCCTGTTTTCGGTGATGGGTATCGACCCGACGCAAAAGAAGATCCTGGTCATCAAGTCGACCAATCATTTCTACGCGTCGTTCTCGAAGATCGCGTCCGAGATCCTCTATTGCTCGGCCGGCACCCCCTACCCCAACAATCCGGCAAAGACCGACTACAAACGCGCGCCGAAGAACATCTGGCCGAAGGTCGACAACCCGCACGGAACGGGTGTGGCCTGACGGTCTGCGAGATCAATCCGGTCGCCGGGCACGGCCGGCATCCTCACCCATCGGCAGCCTGACGGGCCATCTCCACATACTGAGCAACATGGTTCGCCTCGATATCCGCCACCTGCAGGAGTTTGATGTGGCGGCGAAGCTTGCCTGTGCCCTCCAGAACGGCGTGAGGGTCGGGCAGGGTCGCACCTCGGCTAAACTCCAGCGTCACATGGTGGGCATAGGAGAAGATGCCGCAAAAGCTGTCCTTGGACGAAAACAGGATGCCGCCATACTTCAGTTCTTCGGTGATCGCTGAGCCTGAAGCGAGTGCGATGTCCCGCAATCGGGTGACGATCGCAAACTGCTCGCCGCGATGAAGTTCTATCTCGTTGAGAAGGGCCTGGATCCGGTTATCTTTCACGCAGCCCCGGCGACAACAAAAGGCTTGAACTCCGGCGCAGGCTCTCGATTCGAATAGATGTAGAGCATGACGCCATTCGGATCCTTCACCGCGAAGCCGCGGTCACCCCACGGGTGGTCCTCGATCGGCAGCACCGCGACAAGTCCTGCCGCTGTGATCCGCGCATGCTCGCCATCCACGTCGGCAACACAAAAATTGTAGGTCAGGCCTTCGGTGTTGCACAAGGATTGCCCCTGTTGCGGCTCCATGAATTGAACGGATAGGCCTTCGCCGAACTCCAGGCTGATATACCAGCCGCAGTCGAAGATCAGCCGCGCAGCGAAATATGTCTGGTAGAAGTCTCGCGACGCGGCAATCCGGTTGGTCGTGATGCAGGGCGAGGCAGTGGTCGGGCGCACGGGCCGGTCCTCCTGAGTTTTTCGCGTTCGTGGGTTGTTCTGTTCTACATCCGGCTAAGCGGGCATCGCCGAGCACAGCTCCACGAGGCAGCCGTTCAGATCGCGGACATAACCCACCACCTGCCCCCACGGTTTTTCTTCCGGGGGTTTCACGGGCGCCGCCCCGGCAGACACGGCTTTCTCGTAGGCTTCGTGCGGCGCGGAGCAGACGAGCGCGATTTCGAACCCACCGGCAAGATCGGCCTTGCGGTTTGCACGGACGGCAAAGCCGTTCATCTCAGCCATGGTTTCGCCGGCAAAGGCCAGAGCCGTCGGGCCAGTCTCCATCTCGGCATAGAGATTGCTCTCATGGACAAATCTGCGACTGAGCCCGAACGCCGTCTCATAGAATGAGACCGTCGCCACGACGTCGGGAACATAGAGGATAGTGTATCCGAAGCGCACGCTCATCATTGCCTCTCAAATCGTTGATCGCCATGGCAGGTGGCAGCTTGCTTGCCGGCAATCATTGTTCATTCCCGGGCTTCGATCTTGAACAATTCGGACATCACTGCGAGATCGTCACCAGCGTCACTTCGGGCAAGCGCGCTGGCGAGAACCCGCCCATGCGCTGGAAGACCCGGGTCATATGGGATTGATCGGCAAATCCTGCCTCGAACGCCGCATCGGCAGGGCTGAGATGATGATCGCGCAACAAGCGCAAGGCACGATGAAACTGGATGATCGCGGCGAAAGCCTTTGGCGACACGCCGGTTGCGCGCAGGAAAATGCGCCTGACGGTGCGCTCGGAGAGACCGTGCATGTCGGCAAGCTCCGCGATGCGCAGCCGTCCGCCGGAGGCGTGCAGTGCACTTATGGTGTTCCGACTTAAAGGTTCGACCTCGAAGTCGCTATCGGCATCACGCTTGCGGACGAACTGCACGAGGCGACCGGCAAGCTCCTGCTGATCCGACGCCGGCGCGCAAAGTGCCGCGAGATCGGGCCATTTGTTTTTCGCCGCCTCGCCGACCAGCGCGCCGCTCTTCAGGCGTATCGGCTCCAGCCCCAGAATTCTCTGAAAATAGCCGGGCCGCAGGCGCACGCCGACGAAGGCCGAGCCGGGTTCCAAGGCAACATCGTAAAACCCGGTCGTTGGACCGGTGACGATCGGCATCAACTCGGAGTTTGGCGGCGCGTTGAGGGTAAATCTGAGAATAATGTCACATCGCCCATCCGGCAGGACGCGATAGGTGCCTTCGCCCCGACTGACGGACGCCCAAACGGCTTCAATCCCGGCATTCGCGTCGGCCAGATGAGGAAGTTCCGTGTAACGGCCAAGCGTCATGATGCCTTACCCGAGGGCGCTTGACCGTCTCGACATGATCGGGAGCTGACGGAGGCGCCGGATGGATCATTAGCGAAAGATCCGCCCGGCATCCAGCCATGACGCGGAGCGGCCTCAGGCCGCCATCCTGGCTTGTTTTCGCGGTCAGGCGGCCGCCGGATCGAGTACGCCCATATCGATGGCAGTCAGTTCGACCCGGCGTTCGAGCGCGATGCCGGCCTCGTCGAAGAGGTGGCAATCGGGAGCACGGATACCGGCCTGCACAGTCTGTTCCGGCCGGATCGCCGCCGTTCCCGGCAGCATGGCGCAGAAGTTTTCGCCCTCGCCGCCGATCGCCGCATAGGCGACCGTGTGGGCACCGAGACGTTCGATGACCGACGGGGTCACCTTGAGGGTCAGGTCGCCGGTACCGAGTACGATATGTTCCGGACGAACCCCGAGTGTCAGCGTCCGGCCGGCGAGACCGGCTTGCGGCGCAACCGGAACAACCACCGTCTGTCCCTTGTAGTCCACTTCGACACCCGCATCGCTGACACCTTTGCAGGTGACCGGCAGGAAGTTCATCTTCGGATTGCCGATAAAGCCGGCAACGAAGGTATTGGCAGGCTTGTGATAGAGTTCGAGCGGCGCGCCCGTCTGGGCGATCTCACCGGCATTGAGCACGACGATCCGGTCCGCCATCGTCATCGCCTCGACCTGGTCGTGCGTGACGTAGATCATCGTTGCCTTCAATTGCCGGTGCAGCTTCGCCAATTCGATACGCATGTCCGCTCTGAGCGCGGCGTCAAGGTTCGACAACGGCTCGTCGAAGAGGAAAATCTTCGGCTCGCGCACGATCGCCCGCCCGATCGCGACACGCTGACGCTGGCCGCCGGACAGCATGCCCGGTTTCTGCTGCAGGCGCTGGTCGAGATGCAGGATGCGCGCCGCATGCTCCACCTTTGCCTTCAGTTTCTCCTCGGCCATCTTTTCCACGCGAAGCGGGAAGGCAATGTTCTCGAACACGGACATATGCGGATAGAGCGCATAGGACTGGAAGACCATGGCGATCCCGCGTTTGACCGGTGGCAGGTCGTTGACGCGCTTGCCCTCGATCAGGATGTCCCCCGAGCTGGTCTCGTCGAGACCGGCTATCATCCTGAGCAAGGTCGACTTGCCGCAACCGGAAGGTCCGACGAAAACGACGAACTCACCGTTCCTGACTTCGAGATCGATGCCTTTCAGCACCTCGAAAGCACCGTAGAATTTCTGAACCCGATTGAGATTGAGCTGTCCCAAGAAACTGTCTCCGGCCACCGGCGAGAAGCGGCTCATTTATAGCAGAAGGAAGTGA
Organism: Ensifer adhaerens; assembly: GCF_002007205.1. Lineage (GTDB taxonomy): Bacteria > Pseudomonadota > Alphaproteobacteria > Rhizobiales > Rhizobiaceae > Ensifer > Ensifer adhaerens_D. The sequence continues at coordinate 218,191 of NZ_LAZS01000010.1, read as the reverse complement.
GGGCCGCGAACCCTAAAGCACGCGGCCCCGATGGCCTTACTTGTACTCTTCGAGGCTGGCAGCCGCCTTCTTTAAGGCGTCGGCCGGCTCGGCCTTGCCGGTCACGACCGACTGGACCATCTCGATGATGACGTTCTGGAAGCCCTTGTAGTCGGTAAAGAGCGGTTCCGGACCACCATAGGTGATGCCGTCGATGAACGGCTTCCAGTAGGGATCTTTCTTGACGAACTCATCGACCATCGGCGACGGACGCAGCGGCGTCAGGCCGGCGCCACCCTGAAGTTCGTATTCGCCCTGCGGACCGGGCGAGGTGATGAACTTGGCGAATTCGATCGCCTTCTCCTCGACGCCCGACCCCTTGAAGATCGCCAGGCTGTCGGTGATGAGCAGCGTGCCCTCGCCCTTGGCCTCCGGGCCGAGCGGAAGCGGTGCGACGCCCCAGTTGACCTTGGTTTCCTTGAGGCGCGTTGCAGCACCGGAGCCGGCCTGGATCATGCCGACCTTGCCATCGAGGAAGATGGCGCGGACTTCGTTCTGTTCGTAGGCAGTGGCCCCTTCAACGGAATAGGGCGTGATGTCCTTGTAGGCTTGCAGCGCTGCAAGAACCTGCGGGCTGTCGATGACGACCTTGTCGCCGTCGATGACTTTGCCGTTGTTCGTGTACACCCAGTGCATGAACTGGTGCATCGTGTTGTCGAAGGTCTTGGCCGGGAGGCCATAACCGGCAATGCCCGTCTTATCCTTGATCGCCTTGGCGAATTCGATTTCTTCGGCCCAGGTCTTCGGCGGCTTTTCCGGATCAAGGCCGGCCTGCTTGAACAGGTCCTTGTTCCAGTAAAGGGCCTTGGTCGAGAAGGCGATAGGAACGCCCCACTGGTTATCGTCGAAGGTTACGGTGTCGACGATGTTCGGATAGTAGGTCTTCTTTTCCTCCTCCGTCATCGGAACGGGAACGATGAGGTCGTTCTCGGCGAATTCCTTCAGCGTGCGCGAGCCGACATAGGCCATGGCGACCGGCGTGCCGGCAGCGGCCAGCGTCGTTGCCTTGTCCTGGCACTGGGCCCAGCCGACGACCTCAGGGGTTACCTTCCAGCCCGTATTCTTCTCTTCCCATTGCTTGATGTACTTCGCGTGCACCGCATCCATGGTGTCGCCGCAGTAGATCCAGGTGATCTCCTGGTCGGCCGCCCTGGCGGTCACGGCGCCGAGCGCGGTCGAGCCGAGCAGGGCAAGGGCAAGCGCCCCCGTCTTGAATTGGATAGACACGTTTTAAGCTCCCGTTCTCTGGTGGTTGACTTAAGTCTTATTGTTTCACCGCGCCCGCGGTCAGCCCGCTGACGAGATAGCGTTGCAAGAGGAAGATCACGACGACGGCCGGCGCGATGCCGACGAAGCTCGCCGCCATCAGTTCGTTCCAGACCACCTCCTGGCGGCCGAAATAGGCAAAGAGCCCGACCGGCAGCGGCATGTATTCACTCTTGGAATTGAAGGTCAGCGCGTAGATGAACTGCTGGGCATAGGCGCCGATGAAGGTGGTGATCGCCACCACGGTGATGCCCGGCATGGCGATCGGCAGGATCACCCGACGCAGCGTGTAGAAATGGCTGGCGCCGTCGACGAAGGCAGCCTCGTCCAGTTCACGCGGAATACGCATCATGTAAGTGCGCAAGAGCCAGATTGCCGACGGGATCAGGAAGGCGACGCCCGGCACGATCATGGCCAGATAGGTGTTGAGGACGCCGAAGGTGCGCATCAGCCGGAAGAGCGGGATCAGCAGCACCGCGCCCGAAAACATGTTGACGGCAAGGAATGCCCCCAAAAGCACGCCGGCGCCGCGGAAGTTGAAGCGGGCGAAGGCATAGGCAGCGGGTATGACCAGCACCAGCACGATGGCCGTGACGATGGTGGAGATGAAGAAGGAATTGAAGATGTAGCGGGCAAAGCCCGGCACGCTCTCCCACATTGTAAAGTAGGCGGCGAACGAGCCGTTTTCCGGCCAGAAGCGATAGGGTGACGAGAACAGTAGCCCCAGCGGCTTCAGCGACACCAGAAATCCCTCGACGAAGGGCGCCAGGATGAAGGTAAGGAAGACGAAGATGCCCGCATAGATGCCGACGAGCTCGTACCAGCGGTAGCGATTGATCAGGGCTGGCTGGCTCATTTCTGTTCCCCCTGCGAAAGGCGGCTCGTGACCCGGAAATAGGCAAAGCAGAAGATCGACAGGAAGATGCAGATCAGCACTGCACGCGCCGCCCCTTCGCCATACTTCTTCGACCCGATCGCGGTGCGATAGGTGTCGATGATCATCGTGGTGGTCTCGCCGTTGGGACCGCCCTGGGTGAGGATCCAGATGATGTCGAAGGAATTGAAGGTCGCGATCAGCGACAGCATCGACATGGTGATCAGCGACGGCACGAGCAGAGGCAGCGTGATGCGGCGGAAGCGATAGAAACGCCCTGCCCCATCGGTCCACGCAGCCTCATAGAGATCCTGCGGGATCGCCTGCATGGCCGCCAGCATATAGAGCGTCACCAGCGGCACGCCGATCCACACGTCGGTGATGATCGTCGCCCAGAAGGCAGTCTCCCCGCGGGCGAGGAAGGCGATCGGCCCGTTGGAGAGCCCCATGTTCTGCAGCACGCCGGAGATCATGCCGAACTGGCCGTTGTACATCCAGCCCCACATGAAGATGCCGATGGCCATCGGCACGATCCACGGCGGCATCGTGAGCAGACGGAAAAGCGCCCGGCCGGGCACGGCCGCGTTCAGCATCGTCGCGCCGAAGACGCCGATGATCATCTTGATCGACACCGAGAAGAACGTCCAGATGAAGGTCCGGAAGATGACCTCGGCGAAGGTCTCGTTGAAGATCTTGTCGTAGTTGGTCCAGCCGACCCAATTGGTCGTCTTCTTCAGCGAAGCGTCCGTGAACGACAGGATGAAAGTGTCGACCAGCGGATAGGCGACGATCACCGTGACGTAAAGGACAGCAGGAAGAAGCAGGATCCAGGCGAAGATGACCGTGCTGCGTTGAACACTCATCCGTCGCCTCCCCCTACGCCGCGCGGGAGTGCAGGGCTTCGTCGAAACGGTCCCAGATGGGCCGGAGGTCTATGACGCTTTTCTTGCGCCGAGCCTCGTCCATGGAGAGCGCCAGAATGCCCGCTTCCAGCGCATCGCGCGTCGAAACCGGCAGAGGTCGGCCGTCGCGGACGTGGCCGATGATGTCGGTCGCCATCTGCTCGTCGGCACCGTAGTGCTGCGACAGTTCGGTGGCTTTGTACTTGTTCTCGATGACCTTCTTGCCGGTCAGCATCTCGTGCACGTCGAAATAACCGCGGATGAAATCGCCTTCGGCCATGCCGCGCGAGCCCATGATGCAGAAGCGGCGGAACTGATCCGGCACGTTGAGATTGGTGTGGAAGTTCATGCCGACGCCATTGGCGTATTCGACGATCGCCACCTGGTAGTCGATGATGTCGCCGTCGCTGTCGAACACCTTGTCGGACCCCATCCAGCCGCTCGGCTTGCGGTGGAAGAGTTCGAGGTCGTTGATGCCCTCGCGCGCCGGATCGTTGGCGGGAACGAAGCTCTTGCGGCCACCGAAGCTCGCAACACGTTCCGGTCGCGCACCGACGACGCCATTGTAGAGATCGAGGTCGTGGCAGCATTTCTCCAGCATGAAGCTGCCGGAGTAACGTTCATAGCGGCGCCAGTCGCGCATGAAGAAGGCGCCATGATAGGGCTCGATATGCTCGGATGCCTCGATCGAAACCACCTGCCCTAGCTTGCCTTCGGCAAGCGCCTGGCGGAGGTCGCGGTACATCGGCGCGTAGCGCAACACGAGACCGACCATCAGCCGCTCATGGCCGAACTTCGCCATCAGGGCGGCAAGCTCCAGGCTTTCCTGGACCGTGGTCACGATCGGTTTTTCGCTGAAGACCTTCAGGCCGGCTTCGAGGCCGATCCGGATATGGTCGAGATGCAGGTGATTGGGCGAGCCGATCATCAGGAGATCGAGCTTCTCGTTGGCGATCAGTTCTTGCGGGGTGGCGTAAGCCTTGCCCGCGGAGATGCCTTTTTCGGTGAGCGTGGGCAGACCAGCCGGGTTCGGATCGACGTATCCGGCGATCTCGAAGCTTTCGTCCATGGCCTTGAAGACATAGCCCAGATAACCCAAACGGAATCCGAGTCCGATGATGCCAACTTTCATGCTCGTCCTGTTCCCCTGCCTTTTGGCGTAATTTATTTTCGCAGACTGGGACAGTTTTTTCAGGCCGTCAACTCAAATCCGCATATTTTGTAAAATTGTGAAATTCATTTTCATGTCGCAGGCAAATGCCGAGAAATCGGGCATTTTACGGACAACCAAGAAGGGTGCACGCATCGCAACTCTACGGCAGGAAGAAAGCGGTCCAGACCACTGCACGTTGCGTGAGGGGTCGCTGATCTTTTTAGCCCTTCCGTCGGAGACGATCGCGCCAGCGCAGCAGTCGGAGCAAGGTCCGCGCCAGAACGGGTGACGGGATCTTGGGATGATCGCCGATCGTCCCCTGCCGTGCTACCGGCGCCCGCGGATCGATCAGGAACGCGACGATCAGCGCGTTGCCGATGCCGACGAGGTCCAATGGTCCGTCCGACCGGTGGAGACCCTGATCTCCCTCCGAAAACTGGACGCCGCCGACCTCCACCGAGCCGGAGAACACATAGAAGTAAAGGTGCCTCCCCTCCTGTCGGGGAAACGCCACCTTCACCGTCGCCTCCAGCCTGAGATCGAAGAAATCGATGGCGTTGCGCACGTAGAATGGCGCCCCCTCCCCCTCGGCCCCGACGAGATGTCGCCAGCAATTGAGGGGCGCCGGCTCGATCGGACCGTACTGAATGTTTGGCGGGAGATCGATGCTGTGGGGACGCACGAGAATTTGCAGCATGCGCAGCGGCGGATCACCAGACAAGGTTTCCTCCGAATGCCAGAAGCTTTGCCCGGCATTCATCACCAACAGGTGCGCGTGGTCGGTGACCAGCCTGCCGGTCGCCCGGTCGTCGTGGCGCATGACCCCTTCGGGGACCCATGACAGGATCTCGTCGTTCCTGTGCTCGTGCATGGCGACCAGCCTGCCAGGCTCCAACATCGTTTCGGCCACCATCGCGAGTGGTCCGTAGCCATGGTCGCGCGGCCATGGCAACAGCCAGCCGGGCATGTTGAGCCTGACCTTGAATCCCCCCATGTCCCTGACGACAGGACTTTTGGCGCCGCGGTAGAGCATCGGCCATCCTAACACGGGTGACCGCAGGTTGCTGTGACAACAGGGCCGATTGCCCGGTTGCCACATCTCCACCGACTGCGCCTAGCGCCCCATTCGCGCGGCAAGCCTCCGCTCCGCCGCCTGCAAGCCGTCGTGCAAAAGCACCGCAAGCGTCGCGACGATCAGGCCTCCCTGGACGACGAAGGAAAGATTGTTCGATTGCAGCCCGGCAATTATCACTTCGCCGAGCGTTTTCGCCGCGACCGTCGATCCGATCGTGGCGGTTGCCAGGCTGATCACCACCGAAAGCCGGATGCCCGCCAGGATCACCGGCATCGCCAGCGGCAGCTCCACCTTGAGGAGCCGCTGGCCACCCGTCATGCCGGCGCCGCGCGCCGCCTCCATGACCGACGGAGGCAACGTCGTCAGCCCCGTCAGCGCATTCTCGAAAATCGGCAACAGGCCATAGAGAAAGAGCGCTATCAGCGTCGGCTTCTCACCGAAGCCGAAGATGGGAACCGCGAGCGCCAGGACCGCAACGGGCGGAAAGGTCTGGCCGATATTGACCAGGCTGCGCGACAGCGGCAGGAATTCCGCTCCGGAAGCCCGCGTGACGAGAATGGCAAGCGCAAGCGCAACCAGCGCCGCCGCAGCCACGGCCAGCGCCACCGTGCGCAGATGCAGGAAGGTGAGCTGCAGCAGGCTCCCCTGGTTGTAGATAACCGGCGCGTTGTCCTGCACCAGCGGCCGCAGCAGCGGCTCGAACCAATGGGGCTGCAACAGGAACGCGACCAGGAGCAGGAATACCGCAACGCGAATGAGGGTGGCGAGCTTCGGCATCAGGTTGGGCCGGCCGCGCGTTTCGCCAGCCCCTCGAGGCTGACCTTGCCGATAACAGCGCCATCGGGATCTGCCACCGGCAGGGCATCTCGTCCGGACCAGAGGAGTTCGGCCAATGCTTCCCTTTGGCTGGCGGCGCTCGATATCGCGACGCCTTCAGCGTGCCCGGGCTCGACGGCGCTCGAAACCGGAGCGATCGCGAGCAGCCGGTAGGGCCGTTCGCCCGCGCCGATCAGGCTTTCGACGAAGGGGGTGGCGGGTTTCAGCAGCATTTCGGTGGGTGTGGCGTATTGCACCACCTTGCCCTTGTCCATGACGGCGATGCGATCGGCGAGATGAAAGGCTTCTTCCATATCGTGGGTGACGAGAATGATCGTAGTCTGGAAGTGTTTCTGGATGGCAAGCAGGTCGTCCTGCGCCTTGGCGCGGATAATTGGATCCAGCGCCCCGAAGGGCTCATCCATCAGCAATACCTTCGGCTCGGCGGCGAGCGCCCGGGCGACACCGACGCGCTGCTGCTGGCCGCCGGAAAGCTCGTGCGGAAAGCGCGGGCCGAAGGCGGCGGGATCGAGTTGGAAAAGACTGAGAAGCTCCTCCACCTTCGCATCGATGCGCGCGCGTTCCCAGCCGAGCAAGGTCGGCACGGTCGCGATGTTCTCGGCAACCGTGCGATGCGGAAACAGACCGTGACCCTGGATCGCGTAGCCGATGCGCCGGCGCAGCTCGTAGCCGGGCAGCGAGCGATTGTCCTCGCCATCGAGGCGGATCGCGCCCGATGTCGGCTCGACCAGCCGGTTGACCATGCGCAGGAGCGTTGTCTTGCCGGAGCCGGAGGTGCCGACGACAACGGTGACCGTGCGTGGCGCGATCGTCAGGCTGACGTCGTCGACGACGGTGCTTTCGCCATATCGCTTGGTGATATTCTCGATCTCGATCATGCGGCCTCTGCCTGCCTGGTGTTGGGTGTGGCCATCTCGATCACCGCGTCGAGCACGATCGCCGCGGCGAATGCCAGCACGACGGTCGGGACCGCGCCGAGCAGCACGAGGTCCATCGCGGTCTGGCCGACGCCCTGGAAGACAAAGACGCCGAAGCCGCCGCCGCCGATCAGGGCAGCGATGGTCGCAAGGCCGATGTTCTGGACGAGCACGATGCGGATGCCGGTGAGGATCACCGGAAAGGCCAGCGGAAATTCGATGCCGACCAGCCGCTGCCAATCGGTCATGCCGATGCCACGCGCGGCATCATTCGCGTCCCGTGGAACGCCTGCCAGACCGACGACGGTGTTGGCGACAACAGGCAGCAGCGAATAGAGAAAGAGCGCAACAAAGGCCGGGGCGACACCGATGCCGCGGATGCCGATCGCGGCGGCGCCCGGCACGTTGACGGCAATCCAGCCGAGCGGCGCGATGAGAATGCCGAAGAGCGCGATCGACGGGATCGTCTGGATCGCATTCAGGACGCCGAGCAAACCGTCGCGCAGCCGCGTGACGCGGTGACACAGAACACCCAGTGGAATGCCGACGACGATCGCAGCCACGAGCGAGCCGAGCGCCAGGGTCACATGCCTGCGGCCCTCCGCCCAGAACGTGTCCACCCGGCTTGCATATTCCTTGAGAATCGACAGGCCGTCCCAGGCGCCGGCAAGAAGGATGGCCGAAGCAAAGGCCAGCACGACGGCGAGAACGACGATGCGCACGAAGGGCGCCGGGCGCAGTCGCGTCAAGGCGTCGGCAGCGAGCAGCCCGAAGGCAAAGAGCATGATCCAGAAGCCCGAAGCCGGCGAGACGCGGGCATAGGTGTTGGCTTCGGGTGTCAGATGCGTGGCGGCAACGCCTATGCCGAGCGCCAGCGCGGCGAGCGCGACAAAGGCGGCAGCGAGACGCAGGTAAGCGGGCGATCGGACCAGCGCGACGATGACCGCGCAGACCACGATCCCCAACAGCGCCACGCTCCACGCCGCAGGCACGGCGTCGATCACCGACTTGACCTCACCGGCGACGATACGGTTGGCGCGAAACGTGGCGAAAGGCGCGATGAAGGCGCCGCCGAGCGCCAGGGCCGCAATGATCGCCCCGAGCTTGTCAAAGCGGAGTTGTCTCAAATCACACTTCCTCCCGCCCGTGCCGGCGCGACTTCGGCACCTGCAGGCACCTCCCCGGAACGCCGGCCATCCGACCAGCGTCCCGGTTGTCCGTCAACTTATTTCAGAAAACCGTTCTTCTTCAGGAAGTCCTCGGCGACCGCCTTGGCCGGTTCGCCGCCGACCTGCACGCGGCCGTTCAGTTCCTGCAGCGTCACCAGGTCCAGTTTCTCGAATACCGGCTTCAAGAGTTCCTCGATCTGCGGGTTTTCCTTGAGCACAGCCTCGCGGATGATCGGGGCCGGCTGATAGACAGGCTGGACGGCCTTGTCGTCTTCCAGGACCACGAGGCCGGAGGGCGCGATGCCGCCGTCGGTGCCATAGACCATGGCGGCGTTCGCGCCGTTCGTCTGGTTTGCCGCAGCCGCAATCGTTGCCGCGGTATCACCGCCGGAAAGCGTGATGAGCTGGTCCTGCTTCAGGGTGAAACCGTAGGTGGTCTGGAAAGCCGGCAGCGCTGCGGCCGAATTCACGAATTCCGACGACGCCGCAAGCACGACCTTACCGCCACCGGCGATGTATTTGCCGAAGTCGCTCAGCGTCTTCAGCTTGTTTTCGTCGGCCACTTCCTTGCGCAGGCCGATCGCCCAGGTGTTGTTGGCGGGCGACGGCGTCAGCCAGACGATCTTGTTGGCATCGTAGTCTAGCTTCTTGGCCGCCTCGTAGCCCTTGACCGCGTCCTTCCAGACCGGATCGTCGGCCTTTTCGAAGAAGAAGGCGGCATTGCCGGTATACTCCGGATAGATGTCGATTTCGCCGGCGGTGATCGCCTTGCGCACGACCGGCGTCGCGCCGAGCTGAACGCGGTCCACCGTCTTGATGTTGTTGGCGTTGAGCACCGCAAGGATGATGTTGCCGAGCACGCCGCCCTCGGTGTCGATCTTCGAGGAAACGACCACATCGGCGCTCGCCGCCGCGGCAGTCAAAGTCAAGGCAAGGGCAGTTCCGATAAGCAGTCTGGTCAGGCGCATAGGTTTCTCCTCGGATTTCGATGCGCAAGTTTGATCACGGAACGTCCGCTCCGTCGGGGCAAGCCATTCCATATATGTCAGCCCCCGGCAAAAAATAGGGTTGCATCCAGAGACTGTGGCAGGCGAATATTTTCCTACATTGATAAACACGATCGAAAGCATAGACTACCGCTTATGGCGGTAGCTGATTGGGCGTTGCAATCGCCGGCGTTGTCGGCCACTCTGATCGCGGCCCGCCAGAAACATCCGCTTTCACTCTTGGTTGCGATGCCGCTCGACCCGAACCGCTTGGGGGCTGGTGGCTTGGGTTCGCCCGGCGAACGTTCGGGGACACGATGTCGATCTATTTTCTCACGCTCATTATCGGCGTGGTCGCTGGCCTGCGTACCATGACCGCACCCGCCGCCGTCAGTATTGGCGCAGCCGCCGGATGGCTACCGCTCAGCGGTACCTGGGCGGCCTTCATGGGCTTTCGCTTCACACCTTACATCTTTGGCCTTCTGGCCCTAGTTGAGTTCGTCACCGACCAATTGCCGAGCACACCGAGCCGAAAGGTGCCGCAACAGTTCGGCACCCGCATCGTCTCGGGCGGCTTCTGCGGCGCCGTGCTTGGGACCGCTGGAGGTGCTATGCTCGGCGGATTGGTGGCCGGCGTGATCGGGGCCGTCATCGGCACGCTTGGCGGCTATGAAGCGCGCAAGCGCCTCGTCGCGGCCATCGGCGGCAAGGACCTGCCGATCGCCCTTCTCGAGGATGCTGTTGCCGTTCTCCTCGCACTCTGGGTGGTGTCCTCGGTCTCATGACGAAACATTTCGACGCAATCATCATCGGTGCCGGCCAGGCCGGCCCATCGCTCGCCGGGCGGCTGACGGCAGCGGGGAAAACCGTTGCCCTCATCGAGCGCAAGCATTTCGGCGGCACCTGCGTCAACACCGGCTGCATGCCGACCAAGGCGATGGTCGCAAGCGCCTATGCCGCGCATCTGGCGCGGCGCGGTGCTGATTACGGTGTGACGACCGGCCCTGTTACCATCGACTTTTCCCGCGTCATGGCACGCAAGGATACGGTGCGGTTCACGTCCCGGGGAAACGTCGAAAACTGGCTGAAAGGCATGGAGAACTGCACCGTCTTCGAAGGCCATGCTCGCTTCGAAGGCCCGCATGAGATTCGAGTCGGCGACGCGCTGCTCTCGGCCAACCAGATCTTTCTGAATGTCGGCGGACGCGCCGCAACCCCGGATTTCCCTGGCGTCGCGGAGGTGCCCTATCTCACCAACGTCTCGATCATGGATCTCGACACCCTGCCCCGCCACCTGATCGTCGTCGGCGGCAGCTATATCGGACTCGAGTTTGCGCAGATGTTCCGTCGCTTCGGCTCCGAGGTCACCGTAATCGAGAAGGGGCCGCGGCTAATCGGCCGGGAGGACACGGACGTTTCGGACGCCATTCTCGCGATCCTCGAAAAAGAGGGCATCCATTTTCGCCTCAATGCCGAATGCATCCGCTTTGCCAGGAGCGGCGACGATGTCGTCGCCGGCGTGGATTGCACGGCGGGCGCACCCGAGATCGTCGGCTCTCACCTGCTGCTGGCAACCGGCCGCCGGCCGAACACGGACGATCTCGATCTCGACCGCAGCGGCGTCAAGACCGACGCCCGCGGCTATGTCGAAGTCGACGAGACGCTTATGACCAACGTGCCGCATATCTTCGCGATGGGTGATTGCAACGGTCGCGGCGCCTTCACCCACACAGCCTACAACGACTTCGAGATCATCGCGGCGAACCTGCTCGACGGAGGGGCGCGCAAGGTCAGTGATCGTATCTCCACCTACGCCCTCTTCATCGACCCGCCACTCGGCCGCGCCGGCATGACGGAAACCGAAGCGCAAAGGTCCGGACGCAAGCTGCTCATTGGCACCAGGCCGATGACCCGTGTGGGCCGCGCCGTCGAAAAGGGCGAAACCGAAGGCTTCATGAAGGTGATCGTCGACGCCGACAGCAACGAGATCCTCGGCGCTTCGATCCTCGGCACCGGCGGTGACGAGGCGGTGCAAAGCATCCTCGACGTGATGTATGCGGGCAAGCCCTACACCACGATCACGCACGCGGTGCACATCCACCCAACGGTGTCGGAATTGATCCCCACGGTCTTCGGCGATCTGTACCCGGCCACCTGAGCGGCCGGGCAATTCAGCGTCGCTATGCTCAGACCAACGCGGCCCGCGCGAGTTGGTAAAAATAGGTCGCACCGCGTTCGAGAATGTCGTCGTTGAAATCGTAGCGCGTGGTGTGCAGCCCGCTGCTGTCGCCGTTGCCGATCAGGACATAGGCGCCGGGCACTTTTTCGAGCAGGAAGGAAAAGTCCTCGCTGCCCATCAGCGGCTCCGGCAGCTCCACATAGGCGTCAGCGCCGAATGTGTCGGCGATCACCGTGCGGGCGTCTTCAACCGCCTCGGCGTTGTTGATCGTCGCGGGATAGCCGACCTGCCAGTCGAAGACGGCTTCGGCGCTGTAGCTTTCCGCCTGCAGGCGGGCGATCTGCTCGACGCGCTCCTGCAACTGCTTGCGGACAACAGGATCCATCGCGCGCATGCTGATTTCCAGCACTGCGGTATCCGGAATGATATTCGAGGCCGAACCCGCCTGGAACGAACCGACCGTCAATACGGACGGCTGGTGCGGCGAGACGTTGCGCGACACCAGCGTCTGCAAAGCCATCACCACGCTGGAACCGACGACGACCGGATCGACCGTCAGTTCCGGCTGGGCGCCGTGGCCGCCCTTGCCCTTGATCGTCAGCGTCAGCACGTCGATCGATGCGGCCATGGCACCGGCGCGACTGGAGAACTGACCGACCGGAAGACCCGGCCAGTTGTGAAGCGCATAGACCCGTTCGCAGGGAAAACGCTCGAACAGGCCGTCCTCGATCATCAGCTTGCCGCCGCCGAAATTTTCCTCGGCCGGCTGGAAGATCAGGTGAACCGTTCCGTTGAAGCCCTCGTCCTTCGACAGCGCCCAGGCAGCGCCGAGCAGCATACTGGTGTGGCCGTCATGACCGCAGGCATGCATCGCGCCCGGGTGCTTGCTCTGATAGGCAAGGCCGGTCTCTTCCTGCATCGGCAGCGCGTCCATGTCGGCGCGAAAGCCGATGGCACGGTTGCTGTTGCCGCGCTTCAGCGTTGCAACGATGCCGGTTGTCGCGAGACCACGAGTGACCTCGAAGCCCCAGGACTGCAGTAGTCCCGCGACGAACTCGGATGTCTTCACCTCGGAAAGGCCGATCTCGGGCATTTCGTGCAGCTTGTGGCGGATTTCGACGAGTTCGGGCAGGAAATTGGAAAAGCTGGCGTCGCGCATCGGGGCCTCCTCAAGCCATCTGCAGGAACTGGCGCAGGCGCGCCGATTGCGGGTCACGCATCATCTCAGACGGCGCGCCGCGCTCTTCGACCAGGCCCTTGTGCAGGAAGATCACTTCGGTGGAGATATCACGGGCGAGTGACATTTCATGGGTGACCATCACCATGGTGCGCCCCTCTTCGGCGAGCTTCTTGATGACGAGCAGCACCTCGTTGACGAGTTCCGGATCGAGCGCCGAGGTCGGTTCGTCGAAGAGCATGACCTCGGGCTTCATCGCCAGCGCCCTTGCGATCGCGGCGCGCTGCTGCTGGCCGCCGGAGAGCTGATTGGGATAATGATCGCGCTTGGGCGTGATGCCGACCTTTTCCATCAACAGTTCGGCTTCGCCGATCGCATCCTTCTTCGTCATGCCGAGCACATGGATCGGCCCTTCGATGATGTTTTCGAGGATGGTCTTGTGGGACCAGAGATTGAAGCTCTGGAACACCATGCCGAGACGGGTGCGGATATGTTCGAGTTGCCGCCTGTCGACGGCATGGAACTTGCCGTCCTTGCCCTTGACCGTGCGGATCACCTCGCCCGAGACGGAGATCTCGCCCTCGTCCGGCGTCTCCAGATAGTTGATGCAACGCAGAAGCGTGCTCTTGCCGGAGCCGCTGCTGCCGATCAGCGAGATGACGTCGCCGGACTTGGCCTCGAAGGAGACGCCTTTCAGCACCTCGACGGACCCGAAGCTCTTGTGAATGTTCTTCACCGAAAGCGCTGATGCGACCATGTTCGTTCCTCTCGCGCGCCTTGGCGCGCCTCCTCTTTATGCCTTCGCCGTGCGGTAGCGCGTGAGCCGCTTCTCGGCGACGCCCACGATGCGCGTCAGGATGAAGACGACGGTGAAATAGATGATGCCGGCGGCAATCAGCGGCTCGAAGGTCAACAGCGACTGGCGCTGCAAGATGCGGGCGGTGCCCATCACCTCGAGGACGGTGATCGTCGAGGCAAGCGACGTCGTCTTCAGCAGGATGATCAGGTCGCCCGTCAGCACCGGCAGGCAGGAGCGGAACGCCTGCGGCAGGGTGATGCGGCGAAGGATCATCGACGAGCGCATGCCGATCGACTTTGCCGCTTCGATCTGCCCGCGCGGGATCGCCTTGATCGCACCGCGGATAACCTCCGCGTTATAGGACGCCTGGTTGAGGCTGAGCGCAAAGATCGCATACCACAGGCCGTCACGCAGATAGGGCCAAAGGAAGCTGTGGCGCACCCAGGTGCCGGGCAGGACCTGCCCAAGGCCATAGTAGATCAGATAGATCTGCACGAGCAGCGGCGTGCCGCGGAAGGCGAAGGTGAAGACATAGGCCGGAACCGAAAGCACGCGGCGGCCGGAAAGCCGGGCGAGCGCCACGAGCGTACCGATGACCAGGCCGAAGACGCCGGCGACCGCCGTCAGGAGCAGCGTCAACGGGGTGGCCTTGATCAGCGCCGGCAGGAAACCGATGACGTTGGAGATCGTTTCCATCATTGATGCCCCCGGTTGAGGCGGCGCTCGATCTCAGCGATCACCAGCACGGAAACGAGCGTTATCGCCAGAAACAGGATGGCCGTCAGCCCGTAGAAAAAGATGTACTGCTTGGTGCCGGCGGCAGCGCGATAGCCGGTGTAGAGCAGCTCGCTGAACGATCCGAGCACGCTGATGATGGCGCTTTCCTTGGTGATCGACAGCCAGAGATTGCCCATGCCGGGAACCGCGTGGCGCATCATCTGCGGGAAGACGATGCGGGTGAAGATCTTCTGCCTGGACATGCCGATCGAGACCGCCGCCTCGATCTGGCCCGCGGGGACCGAAAGAAAGGCGGAGCGCAGCACCTCAGTCATGAAGGCGCCGGAAACGAAGGCGAGCGCGATGATCGCCGCCCAGAACGGGCTGAACTGGAAGCCCTCCGCAACGAGGCCGAAGTGCTTCAACAGCCGTTCAGCACCGCTTGCGACCGAGAAATAGAGAAGCAGGATGACCAGAAGTTCGGGAAGCGAGCGGACAACCGTCGTATAGATGTCCGCAAGCAGCCGCGGGACGCGGTGCTTCGAGAGTTTGCCGGCCGCACCGAGGAAACCGAAGAGAACCGCAACCGCATAGGCGACCACGGACACCTGCAAGGTCATCAACAGGCCCCAGGCGAAATCGTCGCCCCAGCCCTCGCCGCCCCAGGCAAGCAATTGCCAGTAATAGTCCATCCGTCGTTACCTGTTCCCGAGTGTCTCGTCAGCCCCGGCGCTGCTGGCCCTCAGGTCGGCCAAGCGTCTGTAGCGCGTGCTGCGATGGTGCCCCGACGCTGCGGCCGGTTTGGCGATCGAGGCCGGCGGCGATCCAAGACCGCCGCCGGCTTCCAAATCATGCGATCACTTCTTGCCGAAGATCCACTTGTCGACGAGCTTCTGCGTCGTCCCGTCCTTCTCCAGGGCAGCAAGACCGGCATTGACCTTGTCGAGCGTCGCAGCGTCACCCTTGCGCACGGCATAGGCGACACCTTCGCCGAGCGTGACGTTCTTCGGCACTTCGACCTTGACCTCGTAGTCGGCACCTTCAGGTGTCTTGAGGAACGTCTGGATGTAGAGATCGGGGATCAGCACATAATCGACGCGGCCGGCAATGAGGTCTGCGACCGAATTGTCGGCGGTGTCGTAGCTCTTGGCTTCGGCGCCGGTCAGGTACTTGGTGACGTAGGCCGACTGGACGCTCGACGCCTGCACGCCGATGATCTTGCCCTCGACACTTGCCGGATCGATGATCTTGCCGGAACCGTCCGCCGCGTCGATCGTCTTGATCTCGCTCGTGTCACCCTTGGAGCCGACGAAAGACGTGCCCTCGGTGTAGTACGGCGCCGAGAAGTCGACGACCTGACGACGCTCGTCGGTGATCGAGAAGGCGCCGATGATGAAATCGATCTTATTTTCCTTGAGCGACGGGATCAGTCCGTCCCAGGCCATCTGGTTGATGTCGCACTTGACGGCCATCTTTTCGCAAAGCGCACGGGAAAGGTCGGCTTCCAGGCCCTCCCACTCACCGCCGGCATTGACCTGGGTGAAGGGCATATAGGGCTCCGGCGTCATGCCGAGGCGCAGAGTGTCCTCGGCAAGGGCGCTGCCCGCAGCCATGGAAAGGGCGATCCCTGCGAACAGGGCGGTCTTCAACGTCTTCATAATGTTCCTCCTCGGGGATTGCGTCGGATCAGAGCGTGTTGCTGAACCAGCGCAGCGACATGCAGGACAGGCCCGCGTCGATCTTGCCGATCTCCGTCGTCTTCATCGGCACGACCTTGTAGCCGAGCTTGTCGAGCATCTCGATCGTGCGCGGGAAGTCGGAACCGACCATGACGACGTCATTGACGCGCAATGCATTGGCCGCGGGTTCTTCGCCCTCGGGAATGATCACCTGCTTGAAACGCTCAAACGCGCCGGACTTGGCAAGGCGCGCGGTCGACAGCACGGTCTCGTCGTCGAGCAGCGAGCAATCGGTCTTGAAGTGCAGAACACCTTCCGGCGTCGCGACGATCTCGCTCTTGCGGCCGAGCTTGGTGAGGCAAGCCTGAAGGGCTTCAGCGCCGACTTTGTTGGTGCGGGCCGAAAGGCCGATCATCACGCTTTCGCGGGTCGTCAGCACGTCGCCGCCATCGGCGAAACCGGTACCCGGCAGGTCGAGCACGGTCTCGAACATGGCGCGCAGCGTCGGTTCGATTTCCGGCGTTTCCTTGACGCGGGTCTCGGCGCCCGGACGCAGCAGGATCGCGCCTTCGGTGAAGACGAGCGCCGGATCCTCGACGAAGATCGAGTCCGGGAAGGCTTCGAGCGCCGGCAGCACCGTTACCTTCACGCCCGCGTCCTTCATCGCCGCGATATAGGCATCATGTTCTGCCTTTACACCTTCGAAGGTGGGGTTGCCGCGGTCATCGGCGCGCAGGCCGTTGACGACCGACTTCGACGGGGTGCGGACGATGATGTTGTTGAACTGGTAGACGGGACGTGACTGCGACATTTGTAGTACCTTTGGCTTGGATGAGGTGCTTCTATCGATCGGACATGGCGGCGTAAAGCGGTTGCTTGTTCACGTTTTCCCGACGGGACAGATGAACGCCTGCGAGCATGCAGCGCACGGATCCGCCGGCAAGTTCGATGGTCGGAACGTCGAAGGCGAGAACACGGGCGGAGGCTTCGAGCGCCTTGATCTGATCGGGACGGAGCGACGCGAGAGCACGCGCCGACATGACGACGACGCGACCGTCGGCACCGTCGAGCTCGATGGCATTGCCGGCGAAATTTTCGATCTGCTCAAGCGTCAGGTCGATCACCTGGCGGCCGGTCTCCTCAAGCCGCGCGCAGATTTCCTGGCGGCGGGCCATGTCCGGGATCATGCTGGTGCCGATCAGCGCAAACTCGGTGCCGATGCACATCAGCACATTGGTATGATAGATCGAGTTGCCCTGGCGATCGACAGCACCGAAAATCATCGGCTCGAAGTTGAAGTGGGTGCAGAAACGTTCGAGCGCCACTTCGTTGGTGCGGTTGGAACGTGCGGCATAGGCGACGCGACCGATATGGTCGAGCACCATGGCGCCCGTGCCTTCGAGATAGACACCGTCCTTTTCAAGGCCGGAGTAATCGATCACGTCCTGAACGCGGTACTCGTTCTTCAGCATCTCGATGATGTCAGGGCGGCGTTCGCTCTGGCGGCTCTCCGAATACATCGGATAGATCGCGACATGGCCGCCGGAATGGGTCGAAAACCAATTGTTCGGGAAGACCGAATCCGGCCGCGTCGCCGTTTCATCCTCGAAGAGGTGTACGGCAACGCCGGCATCGGCGAGCCCATCAGCCATGCGGCTGACCTCGTCATAGGCCGCCTTGGCGATCGCCGTCGGCTGGCGCGCCTCATCGGTCGCCTGGAAGGCGTTGTCCTCGGCAGTCATCGGGTTCGGGCCGAAATGGTGCGGACGGATCATGACGACGCCCTTCGGCGCCTGTACGGACAGTCTCTTCATCTCAGGCAACGCTCCGCTCGGCAAAGGCGGCCGGCTGCTGCCGGAACAGGCCGTAGAGATCGCGCGGATGCTCCGGCTGCGTCGTGAGGTCCAGCTCGGTGTAGAAGGCCGTGCCCTGGATCTTGTCGCGCAGGAAACGCAGGGCCGAGAAGTCCTCGGTGGCAAAGCCGACGGAATCGAAGATGGTGATCTGGGCAGTGCTGCGGCGGCCTTCGGCTTCGCCGGCGATGACCTGCCAGAGTTCGGTCACCGGGAAATCCGGCGCCATCTGCTGGATCTCGCCCTCGATGCGGGTCTGTTCCGGATATTCGACGAAGACGTCGGCGCGGCGCAGGATATCGCCCTGCAGTTCCGTCTTGCCGGGGCAGTCACCACCGACAGCGTTGATGTGCACGCCGGCACCGACCATGTTGTCGGAGAGGATCGTGGCGTTGCGCTTGTCGGCCGTGACCGTGGTGATGATGTCGGCGCCAGCAACGGCTTCTTCCGCGGTGGCTGCGACGACGATGTCGAAGTCCATATCCGCGAGGTTGTTGCAGAACTTGTCAGCGGCTTCGGCATCGATGTCGAAGACCTGCAGGCGCTTGACGCCGAGGAGCGCGCGGAAGGCCAGCGCCTGGAATTCCGACTGGGCGCCGAGACCGATGATCGCCATCGAGCGGGCATCAGGACGTGCGAGGTACTTCGCGGCAAGCGCCGATGTCGCCGCGGTGCGCAGACCCGTCATGATGGTCATTTCGGAAACGAGACAGGGGTACCCCGTGCTGACATCGGAGAGCACGCCGAAGGCAGTCACCGTCTGCAAGCCGACATTCGGGTTCTTCGGATGGCCGTTAACGTATTTGAAGCCGTAGTGCTCGCCGTCGGAGGTCGGCATCAGCTCGATGACGCCCGTCTTCGAGTGGCTTGCCAGCCGCGGGGTTTTCTCGAATGCATTCCACCGGCGGAAATCATCCTCGATATATTCCGCAAGACCCACAAGGAACGTCTCGATGCCGATCGATTTGACCAGCTCGATTACGTTGCCGACACCGACATACTGAACCACGTTTAAAACTCCATCGGAGAAATTCGATGAAGTCAGCCTAGGCTTGCAAGAAGTGAGTTGAAATTTTAAACCTGCCTAATATGCAAAGCCTTATTGAGCATTTTGCGCAGTCGTATTATACAGTTTTCATGCATATCTTCGACGACCTCGATCACCAGCTCATCTCGCTCTTGCGAGAAGACGGCCGCGCGCCCTACTCCAAGATCGCCGCAGTGCTCGGCATCTCCCGGGCCACGGTGCAGACGCGCATCGACCGGCTGCTCGAAAGCGGCGCGGTGCTCGGCTTCACGCTGCGCGTGCGGCAGGATTATGATGATCGCGCCATCCGTGCGATCATGATGATCGAAGTCAGCGGCCGCAACACCACCAAAGTGATCAAGTACCTGCGCGGCCTGCCCGAGCTTTACGCCCTTCATACGACCAATGGCGGCTGGGATCTGGTCGCCGAAATCCGCGCCAACAGCCTCAGCGATTTCGACCGCATCCTGCGCGAGGTTCGCGATGTCGACGGCGTATCGAACAGCGAAACGAGCATTCTGCTCAGCACCGTCTAATTCCCAAGCATCACAAACGCACCACCGTGCGTCCTTCAAAGACAGGCAAGACCGTGAGCCATATTCCCCAGATCGACTACGACACCGCATCCGACGAAATCCGCGCCGCCCATGACGAGGAGGTGCGCGTCCGAGGACGCATGACCAACATGAAGCGCACGCTTTTACATTCGCCGGTCGCGCACCGGATCTATGCCGAGTGGTTCACGCTGCGTGAGGAATTGCGCCCGGCACTCGACGACCGGGAGATCTGGTTCCTCTCCCATTCCATCTCGGAGGCAATGCACTCGCCAATCGCCATGGGCTTCTTCCGCCGCGCCTTTGCGAACGCCGGCATCGATTTCCATACCGTCTCGCCCACCGAAGACGAACAGCGACTGATCGCCTTCGGCCGCGCGATCGTCGCCGACAGCAATGCCGTGCCGGAGGAGATCTGGACCGGCCTGAAGGCCCGCTACGACGCCAAGGCGCAGGTCGACCTCGTCGCCTTCTGCGGCATCATGGTGGCGACGGCGCTCTTCAACAACGTCGTCGACGTCGATTTCGACAAGGAACTCGAACCGTTTGTCGACTGAGCAACTGATGCGGACCGCCACCGCCATGCCAAACGTTCGCGGAAATGCAAGACGTGAAGGATGAACCCTTGATCAGAACCGCAACCGCAGAGGATGCATCCAGCCTCGCCGCAATCAGCCTGGAAGTTTGGCTCAACACCTACATCCGCGATGGCGTCAACGCGTTCTTTGCCGACTATGCGCTGGCTGAATTCACCACGGCTCGCTTCGAGGACATTCTGTCTCAGGAGAACGAAACCATCTGGGTTTCACAAAATGCGGTTGGCATCGATGGCTTCCTGCGGATGTCGTCGAATTCGCCGGCGCCGATCGGTGCTTCATCCGATCTGGAGATTACGACCCTCTATGTGCAACCGCGCCACCATGGTCGCGGTGTCGGCAAGAGGCTGCTCGAAACCGGCCTTGAATACGGCCGGAATGCCGGCCAGCCGAGCACATGGCTGGCGGTGAACGCCGAGAATGAAAGGGCCACCGCCTTCTACCTTGCGAACGGCTTCGAGAAGGTCGGGCAAACCCATTTCAGGATCGGCGACCAGGCATACCTGAACCACGTTCTTCGGCTTCGCCTGGATCGATCAACGATCGATCTGTCGCGGTAGTCGCCCGATGTGACCGTTCAAGCTCAGGTCTTGACTGCCGGCAATTGCGTGTATATACACACATCATGCCTCGTTGTTATTGTGCCCTCTTACGCAAAGCCACCCGCAGAGTGACGTCGGTCTACGACGACGCGCTGCAGCCGATTGGCCTCAACCTCGCCCAGTTCAGTCTGCTTCGCCACATCGCGCGCGATGAACCGATCTCGATGACCGAACTCGGGCGCAAGATCGAACTCGAACGCTCGACGGTCAGCCGCAACGTCAAGGTGCTGGAGGGAATGGGGCTGGCTGCGACCGGGAGCGGCAAGGATCAAAGGGAGGCAATCGTCGAGCTTACGGAAAACGGCCATCGGATTCTCGTCGACGGCGCGCCGCTTTGGCAGGCCGCACAAGACAAGATCGAGGCTCGATTGGGGACCGACGCAAGCGCACAGTTGGAGGACCTGCTGCTGGCGCTCTAGAGCGCTGCTCGTCAACCGAACCCACAAAGGACGGCTCTAGCGCTTTGATTCTAAATCATCTTTGCGCTTCCAGTAGTTTCACTCGAAAGCGGGTGCTCTAGGCGAACTGGCTTGCCGGGTCCCGGCAACAAACTGCCAGACACAATCTGAACTCGCGAACGCGCCCTGCAAGCCCGCGCGGCGCTCTCGCACACCTTAAAAACATGGACAAAAGGAAATCGACGATGCTCGGTCCGGCGCTTGCGCGTTATCTTGCCAGACGCAACATCCATTACGGCTGGGCTGTCGCCGCCGTCACCTTCCTCGTCATGCTGTCGACCGCCGGCGCCATGGGCTCGGCCGGCGTGCTGATCAAACCACTTGAAACCGAGTTCGGCTGGTCCAATGCCCAAATCTCCTTGGCACTGGCGATCCGGCTTTGCCTCTTCGGCCTGCTCGGCCCCTTCGCCGCATCCTTCATGAACCACTTCGGCGTACGTCAGGTCGTTTCGACAGCGCTCGTGCTGATCGTCTCCGGCATCGTCGCCTCCTTCTACATGACGGAACTCTGGCATCTCATCGCGATCTGGGGCGTGGTGCTCGGCGTCGGCACCGGCATGACGGCCCTGGTGCTCGGAGCGACGGTCGCAACGCGCTGGTTCGACAAACGGCGCGGGCTCGTCGTCGGGCTTATGACCGCCAGCAACGCCACCGGCCAGCTGGTCTTCCTGCCGCTGCTCGCCTCCCTCACCGAAGCGATCGGCTGGCGCTCGGCTCTGACGCTGATCATCGTCATCCTCCTGGCAGCCTTCACGCTGGTCCTATTGCTGATGCAGGATCGCCCAAGCGACCTTGGCCTCGCGCCCTTCGGTTCGAAGCAGATGGTGCCGGCGCCGCCGAAGGCAATGAATTTCGGGGCCCTGCTGATGGCGCCGATCCGCGCGCTTTCCGACGCCGCGAAGACCAACACCTTCTGGGTGCTGTTTGCCACCTTCTTCGTCTGCGGTTTCAGCACCAACGGCCTGATCCAGACCCACTGGGTCTCGATCTGCGGCGATGTGGGTATTGCTCCCGTCGCCGCAGCCAGCCTGCTGGCGCTGATCGGCGTGTTCGATCTGATCGGGACGATCGGCTCCGGCTGGCTGTCGGATCGCTACGACAACCGCTGGCTGCTCTTCTGGTTCTACGGACTGCGCGGCCTGTCGCTGATGTTCCTGCCGTTCAGCGGCTTCAACATCTACACGCTGTCGATCTTCGCGATATTCTACGGTCTGGATTGGGTCGCAACCGTGCCGCCGACCGTGAAGCTCGCGGCCGAACGCTTCGGTCCGGAACGGGCAGCGCTTGTCTTCGGCTGGGTTTTCACCGGCCACCAGCTCGGTGCCGCCAGTGCGACCTTCCTCGCCGGCGCCAGCCGCACGTCGCTTGAAACCTATACGCCGGCGCTGCTCGCCGCAGGCATGCTCTGCATCGTCGCCGCCCTGCTGGTACTGACGATCGGTCGGCGTCAGCCGGAGGCACTGGCACCGCAGCCGGCTTGAGTCCTTCTGCCGGTTGCATCAAAAAGGGCGGGCTGCCAGTGGCAGCCCGCCCTTTTAGTCTGAACCTGGAGACCGACGAGGGTCAGTGCGCGAACTCGGTCACGAATTCCGGATTGCCACGGATCGTGTTGCTGACGGTGCAGATCTCGTTTTCGGCCGCTTCCGCGATCGCATGGCGGACCGCATCGTCGAAATCGCCCTTGATGTCGAAGACGATGTTGAATTTTGCCACGCGAGACAGCTCGTCATGGGCCTTCTCGCCCGTCACCTTGGCGCTCACTTCCGTCAACCGGTCGAGCACGCCGAAGCGGCTCGCGGCAATGCGGGCGCTGAGCACCAGGCAGCTTGCAAGCGACGCATAGAGCAGGTCGAGCGGGCCGTAGCCCGCCTGCGACGGGCCGGTGACGATATCGAGCTCGCCGCCGGTCACCGAGGTCACATGCGGAAACCCGGTCTTGCCGACCACGGCCGTCGCTCCGGTTTCCCGCGTCCTCACCTTCACATCCGCCATTTCACAAAACCTTCCCAGAACTTCCAAAACCGAACGGTAAAAACACGTCGCCCTGGGCCGCAAGGGCCCAGGGCGTTTGATATGTGCGCCTTTTAGGATCGGCGCAAGGGCGATCGCGGGCGGATCAGTTCTTCTTCACCAGGCGGTAGAAGACGAAGTCCGAAGTGGCGCCGTTGACGTAGCCTTCGACCTTGTCCTTCATCGCGACCTGGGTCGCTGCCTGGAACATGATCACGATCGGCGACTTTTCCTGCACCTTGCGCTGCAGGTCGACGTAAAGCGCGTCGCGCTTGGCCGGATCGGCTTCCTTGAGGGCTGCCTTGGTCGCTTCGTTAAGTTCTGCCGGAACCGCCCAGCCGTTACGCCAGGTGGTGGTCGACTGATACTTGTCGTCGGCATTGTCTTCGTTATAGGCGAAAGCCTTGGCGTTCGAATGCGGGTCCATGAAATCCGGGCCCCAATAGAGCAGCATGGCTTCGTGGGTGCGCGCACGGTACTTGGTGATCACCTGGCTGCCGGTGCCCGGGACGATCTCGAAGTTGATGCCGGCTTCGGCAAACGAAGCCTGCAGCGACTGCGCCATGTCGGTGAACGGCGTCGAATTGATGACGTCGAGCGTCACCTTGATCGGCGTCTTGATACCGGCGTCGGCGAGGATCTTCTTCGCCTTTTCGACGTCGTAGCTGTAAGGGGTTTCGTCGAGCGAGCCCGGGAAGCCCTTCGGCCAGAAGGCCTGGTGCACATCCATCTGCCCCTTGAGGAAGCTCTCGGTCATGCCCTTGTAATCGACGAGGTAGCGCGCGGCTTCCCAGACGGCTTCCGGCTGAAGCGCCGCATTCTTCTGGTTGAACGACAGGAAGTGCACGGCCGCCTGCGGATAGGATTCGACCTTCACGCCATCCTTGCCTTCGAGTCCCGACACCTGGTCCGGCGTCAGGTTCTTCGCCATGTCGACGTCGCCCGTCTGCAGCATCAGCTGCTGGGTCGCGGCTTCGGCCACGTGACGGATGATCACGCCCTTGAGGGCCGGGGCGCCGCCAAAATAGTTAGGGTTGCTCGCAAGGTTCAGGAGTTCGCCGGCGCGGAAGGCCTTGAGCACGAAGGGACCGGAACCGGCCGAATTGGCCTTCAGCCAGGCATTGCCATAATCGCCGTCGGCTTCGTTCGACTTCACGGTTTCCGCATCGACGACCGAAGCCGGACGGGCGGCGAGAACGTTGAGAACGAAGGCTGACGAGAAGTCGCCTTCGTACTTGATCGTGACCTTGTTGCCGTCGGCTACCACCATCTTGTCGATGTTTTCAGGCGTCCAGCCGAGCTGCGTCAGGATGAAGGCAGGCGCTTTGTTGAGAACCACGACGCGCTTGAAGGAGTAGACGACGTCTTCGCCGCGCAGCGGGTTACCGGAGGTGAAGGTGACGCCGTCACGCAGCGTGAAGGTGATCGTCTTGGCGGCATCGTCGGCGGTCCATGCGGAGGCGAGACCCGGCGCCAGCTTCTTCACGTCGGGCGCATCATACTGCACCAGGCGGTCATAGGTCTGGGTGACGTATTCGCCCGAGGAGAACTCGTAGGCCTCAGCCGGGTCGATGCTGACGATGTCATCGATATTCTGGGCAACGACCAGCACGTCCGCCGGCGTTTCGGCGAGTGCGGCCGGTGCCACGCTCATCATAAGGGACGCCGCGAAGACCGCGGCCTTGAACATTCTCATCATCATTCTCCTATTTTCGATGAGGCTTGGTTTTTGTCGGTGCCGGCTTCAGCGCCGATTGCGGCGCCCCGGTCTCGTTGGATTGGGATGCGCGCAGTCGGAAGAGCGGCAGCGTGCCGGTCCAGATCAGCCGCACGGGTGCGGCGGTCTTGTTCCACCAGTAGTGCGGCTGGATGCCGCGAAAGTGCAGGCCGTCCCCTGGCGAAAGCATCGTGTCATCGCCATCGAGCCCGAACAGAATCTCTCCCTCGAGCATGTAGACGAGCTCTTCGCCCTCATGGCTGAAGACCTCCGAACGGTGCCCCGGCGGAATGGTGATGACGAAGCTCGAAAGCTGGTTGCCGGCAAAATCCGCGCCGATGCGCTCATAGGAAACCGGCGAACCGCCGACCGAAAACACCATGCGCCCTTCGGCGCGTGAAAGACCGGTGTCGATCGCCGGCGCCAGGATGAAATGGTTCAGTTCCGCGCCGAGCCCTTGAGCGATCTGCGCCAACGTGCCGAGCGATGGCATGGCAAGATCGCGCTCGATCTGGCTCAAGTAGCCGACCGAGACGCCGGCCGCATCGCTCAATGCCTGCAGCGTCATATGCATCTGTCGCCGGCGCGCGCGCACCAGCGCACCCACCTTTGGCTGCCCTGCCCCGGACTTGCCCGAAGCGGCCTCCGTTTCCTCAGACGGATCGCTCACAGCGGTAGTTCCTCCCGTTTCCGCCTCAGTAAAATTTTTTTGATTTAAGCAAACTTATTTATATACTCCAAGCGAATTTTTGCGGTATCGACAGGTGAGACCGCAAGCGAAGAGGGATGGTGACGCCACGTGGCAAACGACAGCACGACCGCAGCAGCGCCGGCGCGCCGCGCCGCCAGACCAAGCCGAAACCGGCAGCGTCTCACGTCATTGGCAGGCTTCTTGATCACGCTTGCGGTGACCTTCCTCGGCCTGCTCGCCATCACCTTCTTCATCGGCCGCATCGTGCCGATCGATCCGGTTCTGGCCGTCGTCGGGGACCGAGCGCCGGTCGCCGTCTATGAGCGGGTCCGCCAGGAGATGGGCCTCGACCAGCCGCTGATCACCCAGTTCGTCAGCTACGTCGGCGACGTCGCCACCGGCAATTTCGGCACCTCGGTTTCGACGGGTAAGCCGGTTATCGAGGATCTCGCCCGCGTCTTCCCGGCGACGCTCGAAATGGCGACGCTCGGCATCATCTTGGGCGTGCTGATCGGCGTGCCGCTCGGCGTTTTCGCCGCCGCCCGCCGCGGCTCGTGGCTCGACCAGGGCATCCGCGTCATCGGCCTGCTCGGCTATTCGGTGCCGGCCTTCTGGCTCGGTCTCGTCGGCCTCGCGATCTTCTATGCGCGGCTGAATTGGGTCGGCGGCCCCGGCCGCGTCGATATCTTCTATGACGGCATGGTCTCGCCGGTCACCGGCCTGATCCTCGTCGACAGCATCATCGCCGGCGAATGGGAGATCTTCCGCAACGCCGTCTGGCACCTGATCCTGCCGGCCTCCTGCCTCGGCTTCTTCTCGCTTGCCTATATCGCTCGCATGACGCGGTCCTTCATGCTCGACCAGCTGAGCCAGGAATATGTCACCACCGCGCGCGTCAAAGGCGTGCCGGAGCGCCTCGTCATCTGGCGCCATGCCTTCCGGCCGATCCGCGTGCCGCTGATCACCGTCATTGGACTTTCCTATGCCGGACTGCTCGAAGGCTCTGTCATGATCGAGACGATCTTCTCCTGGCCCGGCATCGGCAACTACCTGACCGTCGCCCTGCTCAACGCCGATATGGCGGCCGTGCTCGGCTCGACCCTCGTCATCGGCGCGGTCTTCATCGGCATCAACAAGATTTCGGACGTGCTCTATCGCGTGCTCGATCCGCGTGCACGCTAAGAGGAGGCGGACATGACCACATTTCGCGACTGGCTGATCGACGACAGCCCCGCCTCGCCGATGCAGGCGCGCCTCGGCCGCTTCTATCGCATCTTCGGCGCTCTGATGCGCAATCCGCTCGCCGTCGTCGGCGCCGTGATCATCCTCGTCTTGGTGCTGACCGCGCTCTTCGCCCCGTGGCTCGCCACCCATGATCCGCTGCGCCAGTCGCTCGGCGAGCGCCTGCTGCCACCGAGCGTCGCCCACTGGATGGGAACCGACGAACTCGGCCGCGACATCTGGTCTCGCGTCGTCTACGGTTCACGCATTACGCTGGCGATCGTCACGCTGGTCGCCGTGCTCGCAGCACCCGCCGGTCTCGTCATCGGCGTTGCCGCCGGCTATTTCGGCGGCTGGGTCGATCGTATCCTGATGGGCATCACCGACATCTTCCTGTCGCTGCCGAAGCTGATCCTGGCGCTCGCCTTCGTCGCCGCCCTCGGCCCCGGCATCGAAAACGCGATCATCGCGATCGCGATTACCTCCTGGCCCGGATACGCCCGGGTGGCGCGTGCCGAAACGCTCACCTTCAAGAACTCGGAGTTCATCTCGGCGGTTCGCCTGCTCGGCGCTTCCAGCCTGCGCGTCAATCTCGGCCACGTGCTGCCGCTCTGCACCTCCTCGATGATCGTCCGCGTCACGCTCGACATGGCCGGCATCATCCTGACCGCCGCCGGCCTCGGCTTCATCGGCCTCGGCGCCCAGCCGCCGCTGCCCGAATGGGGTGCGATGATCTCGCGCGGCCGCTCGTTCATTCTCGACCAGTGGTGGGTTGCGACCATGCCGGGCTTTGCCATCATTCTCGTCAGCCTCGGCTTCTGCTTCCTCGGCGACGGCCTGCGTGATGTTCTCGATCCGAAAAGCGGGGAGCAGCGCTGATGAGCAATCTTCTCGAAGTCGAAAACCTGCGCGTCACCTTCCCGACGCCCCGCGGCGACCTCGAAGTCGTGCGTGGCATCTCCTTCACGCTTGGCCGCGAACGCCTCGGCATCGTCGGCGAGAGCGGCTCGGGCAAGTCGATGACCGGCCGATCGATCCTGCAGCTCATCCGGGCACCGGGCCGGGTCACCGCCGACAAGCTCGTTTTCGACGGCGTCGACCTCCTGAAGCAGTCCGAGCGGCAGATGCGCGCCATCCGCGGTGCTCGCATCTCCATGGTGATGCAGGACCCGAAGTTCTCGCTGAACCCGGTCATGACCATCGGCGAGCAGATCGCCGAAGCGTTGCTGACGCACCAGAAGCTGCCGCGCCGCGAGGTCAACGCTCGCGTGCTTACGATGCTGGAATCGGTGCGCATTGCAGATCCGGAACGCGTCGCCAAGCTCTATCCGCACGAGGTCTCGGGCGGCATGGGCCAGCGCGTGATGATCGCGATGATGTTGATCCCCGAGCCGGACCTTCTGATCGCCGACGAACCGACCTCGGCGCTCGACGTCTCCGTCCAGGCCCAGGTGCTCGACATCATCGACGAACTGGTGAAGCGCAAGGGCATGGGGCTGATCTTCATCAGCCACGACCTGAACCTCGTCTCCAGCTATTGCGACCGCATCCTCGTGATGAACACCGGCGAGGTGGTCGAGGAGTGCAAGGCCGGCGAACTAATGGCGGCGAAACACCCGTATACACGCGGGCTGATCGCCTCGATCCCGCGCCTCGATGAAACACGGGACGAGCTGCCGGTGCTCGACCGCAGCGCATGGGCCAAGGCATGACCGCGCTTTCTCTCAAGAACCTCGACATTTCCTATGGTGACGTGCAGATCACCCACGACGTCAATCTCGACATCGCCGACGGCGAGAGCTTTGCGCTTGTCGGCGAAAGCGGCTCGGGAAAATCGACCGTGCTGAAGGCGATCGCCGGTCTCGCGCCGGAATGGACCGGCGAAATCACCGTGCTCGGCTGGCCACGCGGCCACGGCATCGACCGGGCCTTTTCGCGCCAATGCCAGATGGTGTTCCAGGACCCCTACGGCTCTCTGCACCCGCGCAAGACGGTCGACGCGACGCTCGGCGAAGCGCTGACGATCCACGGCATCGGCGACCGCAACGCCCGCATCGAGGAGGTCATGACCTCGGTCGGCCTCGATCGCAAGTTCCGTTTTCGCTTCCCGCACCAGCTTTCGGGCGGCCAGCGCCAGCGCGTCGCCATTGCCCGCGCGCTGATGCTGAAGCCGAAAGTACTCTTGCTCGACGAGCCGACCTCGGCACTCGACGTCTCGGTCCAGGCCGAAATCCTCAACCTGTTGAAGCGCCTCAGGCGCGAGCAGAACCTCACCTTCCTGATGGTCACGCACAATCTGGCCGTCGTTTCCTTCCTCTGCGATCGCCTCGCCGTCATGCGGCAGGGCCGCATCGTCGAAGTGGGCGACGTCGCCGATTTGAAGCGCGGCGACCTCAAGGATCCCTATTCGCGCGAGCTGATGCAGATCAGCGCCGCGCATGCCAACTAGCTCGGGACAGGAAACGCGGGCGGATTTTTGCCCGCGTCCCGCGCTAAAATATCGCGTAACCCCAAGGACATAGCATGAACAGTGAACAGATCGCTGCCGCGCTGGCGGAATTCGACGCGGCGATTGCCAAGACCACCGATGCCGATGCGGTATGGACCGCATTGCAGACGCTTTGCCGCCAGGTCATCGGCGCCAAGCTCTTCACCATCATGACGGTCGACATGGTCAACGAAGTCGCCCGCCGCGGCTACACCTCGCACCCCGAGGAATACCCGACCTCCGGCACCAAGCCGATCCGCTACGACAGCTGGTTCGACATCGTGCACAAGGCGCACCAGACCTTCGTCGCCAACACCATCGTCGACATCTCCAAGGTCTTCGGCGACCACGAAACCATCTGGTCGCTCGGCTGCGGCTCGGTCGCCAACATCCCGGTTGTGGTCGGCGGCGAACTGCTCGGCACGGTCAACTGCCTCGACGTCGAGCACCACTACACGCCGGAGCGCGTGGCACTCTCCAAGCACCTGGAAATGCCGGCGAAGCTCGCCTTCCTCGCCGCCGCACGCGCCGAGCAGAAGTAAGCCAAATTCTCAAGGCCGTCCGCGATCAGCGGGCGGCTTTGCTCTTCGCCAGAAACGCTTCGATCTCCGCAAGCGTCGGCATGGCAGGCGCTGTGCCGCGGCGCGTCACCGCAATGCCGGCCGTCGCGCAGCCGAAGCGCACCGCCTCGACAGGCGCAAGGCCCCGCGCCAGCGCTGCAGAAAATCCCCCGACAAAGGCGTCCCCTGCCCCGGTCGTATCGATTACCGGTCCCGGCGCCATTGCCGGCACCAGCACGGACTGGTCGTGATTGTGATAGAGCACGCCGCGCGCGCCAAGCGTGATCAGCGCGGCCCCCGCTCCCTTGGCAAGAAGCACATCCCCGGCACGCCGCGCGTCGTCGACCGAATTGAGCGCGAAGTCGACGATGGCCGCAGCCTCGGTCTCGTTCGGCACGATATAGTCCGACAGCGGATAGATCACATCCGGAAACGGCTCCGCCGGCGCCGGATTGAAGACCGTCACGACGCCGGCCGCGCGGGCGATTTCAAGCGCGTGCTGGGCGGCCGCAGCCGGCTGCTCCAGCTGGGTGACGAACACCCGCGACGTCTCGATGGTTTCGCGCGCCGCCTCGACATCGCCGACGTCGATCGCACCGGCAGCGCCGGGATAAACGATGATGGCGTTCTCGCCGTTCTGGTCGTTGACGTAGATGAAGGCGGCACCGGTCGGCAGATCGTCCATCAGCACGATTTTCGTCGTGACACCTGCGTCCTCATAGGTGCGCAGCGCCATGTCGCCGAATGTGTCTCGCCCCAGCCGCGAGATGAAGGCCACCGGGCTGCCGGCGCGCGCGACAGCCACCGCCTGGTTCGACCCCTTGCCGCCGGGACCGACCGAGAACCCGCTGCCGATGATTGTTTCGCCGACCGCCGGCATCCGGCGTGCGAGGTAAGCCGTATCCGCAACGAAGATCCCAAGTATCGAAACGCCAGCCTGCATCGTCTGCACTTCCTCAAAAAATATCTGCGGCCGCGCAATGGACGCAACCGAATGTCGTTGGTTGAAGGGAGGTTCGGCGCGGGCGCCCCGAAGGCGTCACGCTACGGGTGGAATGACCCCCTTGGTGAGAAGGAAGCAGCCATAAAAGCGGGTTTCTCCGGTAACGATGACGCAATAGGTCTTCTTCGCTTCCTCGTAGAAAGCAAAACGCTCGATGCCGTAAAGCGGCGCCGACTTGCCCTCTGCCCTGTCCACCACAGCCTGAACCTCCCGCTGGACGGCCGGAAGCTCATCCGGCGCGCCCATCACTTCCATCCGGCCGACCGAAGGTTGTAACGGGGTATCCAGCGGCAGAACGGAAAGGACCGCCTCCATCGCCCGCGCGGCGGACACATTGTCGATCCGCAGCAGCTTGCCGATCACGGATTTACGCGCGACGGCATCGGCTGGAAAATTCGTATCGACGATCGCCAGTGTGTCGCCATGCCCCATGGCGCGAAGTGCGTGCAGCACGTCGGCATTGAGGGCGGGATCGATATTCTTGAGCATTCATTCCTCCTCCGGCACCGGTGACCATGCCCGGCGCAAATCTCCCTCGTGCGCGCAGAGGGAAAGCCGCCTCCCCCCACGCAAGTGCCCGCGAGCGGGCTCCCTCCGGCCCGCGCGGAGGATCCGCTACTCGCCGTAGGGGATCCAGATGTTCTTGACGTCGGTCGCGCGGCGCAGATAGGCCGGGCCCTCCGCCGCGTCGCGATCGAGCCAGTTCGTCGCCTTGCCATAGTCGACAAAGGTGCGCTTCAGATTGCCGACCGAGAGCTTCTCGACCAGCGTCGAGAGCTCCGGTGAACCGAAAGCCCAGAGCGCGTCTACATCGTTGTGGCTTGCCAGCGTCTTTGCCAGTTCGATTGTCGAACCGGTGACGATGTTGACGACGCCGGCCGGGACATCGGAGGTTTCCAGCACCGTATAGAAATCGGTTGCGGCCAGCGGATGCGGTTCACTTGGCACGACGACGACGCGGTTGCCGGTGGCGATCAGCGGCGCAACCATGCTGATCATGCCGAGAAGCGGCGCTTCCGGCGGGCAGACCACGCCGACGACACCGATCGCCTCGGGTATGGCGAGCGCGACGCCACGAAGCGGCGGCTGGTGGATGGCCCCTTCGTACTTGTCGGCCCAGGCACCATAGGTGAAGAGGCGCGCGATCGAGGCTTCGACCTCCGCCTTGGCGTTGCCCGCAGACGCACCGGTCATGTCGGCGATACGGTCGGCAAACTCATCGGCGCGGCCGCTCAGGTTTTCGGCTATGTAATAGAGGATCTGCGCGCGGTTGTGCGTCGTTGCCGACGACCAGGCGGATGCGGCTTGCGCTGCCACGACGGCGTTGCGGATATCCTTGCGGTTGCCCTCCCCGACTTCGCCGAGCACCTTGCCCTTGGGCGAAAGGACGCTGCGGTTGTAGTTGCCATCGGGCCGCGCCTGCTTGCCGCCGACGAAGAGCTTGGCGGTGCGGTCGACATCAGGCATGGCGAAATCGCCGGCGACGGGCTTCAGCGCCGGTTCGGTGACGGCGGGCCGCAGCTTGCGACCGAGCCAGGCCTTCGGCTTCAGATATTCGTAGCAGCCTTCACGGCCGCCCTCGCGGCCGAAGCCGGACTCGCGCTTGCCGCCGAAACCGGCGGACGCGTCGAAGAGATTGGTGGCGTTGACCCAGACGACACCCGCGGCGAGCTTGGCCGCGACATGCAGGGCCAGACCGATCGTCTCGCTCCAGACGCTGGCCGCAAGACCGTAGCGCGTGTGGTTGGCAAGCTGGATAGCCTCTTCCGGGGTGCGGAAGGTCATGGAGACGGCGACGGGCCCGAAGATTTCTTCGGTCGCAACGATCGATGTCGGCTGCACGCCGGTCAGAAGCGTCGGCGGATAGAAGCTGCCGCCCTTCGGCAGTTCGATCTTCGGCTGATGCAGGGCAGCGCCTTCGGCAACGCCCTTGGCAACGAGGCTCTCGATCCGCTGCAGTTGCACCGGAGCGACGATCGCCGCCATGTCGATCGCCTTGTCGAGCGGATGGCCGACGCGCAGCGTCTGCATGCGGCGCTTCAGCCGCTCGTAGAACAGCGGTGCCACGCCTTCCTGAACGAGGATGCGCGAGCCGGCGCAGCAGACCTGGCCCTGGTTGAACCAGATGGCATCGACGACACCTTCGACGGCGCCGTCGATATCGGCATCGTCAAAGACGATGAACGGCGACTTGCCGCCAAGTTCGAGCGTGAGCGACTTGCCGGTCCCGGCGGTGCGTTCGCGAATGAGGCGCCCGACCTCGGTCGAGCCGGTAAAGGCAATCTTGTCGATGTCGGAATGTTCGACGATCAACGCCCCGGTCTCGCCTTCGCCGGTCACCACGTTGAGCACGCCGGCAGGCAGACCAGCAGCGGCTGCGAGTTCGGCAAAGAGCAGCGCCGTCAGTGGCGTGAATTCTGCCGGCTTGAGGATCACGGTGTTGCCGAGCGCCAGAGCGGGCGCGACCTTCCAGGCAAGCATCAGGAACGGGAAGTTCCACGGAATGACCTGGCCGACGACGCCGACCGGCACCTGATCGGCAAACTCGGTTTCCTGCAACTGCGCCCAACCGGCATGGTGGTAGAAATGGCGGGCCGCAAGCGGCACGTCGATGTCGCGGGTTTCGCGGATCGGCTTGCCGTTGTCGAGCGCCTCGACGACCGCGATCAGGCGCGCATGGCGCTGGATCATGCGGGCGAGCGCATAGAGATGGCGGGCGCGGGCGTGGCCTGGCAGCTTCGCCCAGGGACCTTGCGCCTTGCGGGCGGCGGCAACCGCATCGTCAACGTCCTTCGAGCCGCCGAGCGCGATCTTTGCGAGCAGCTTGCCGGTTGCCGGCTCGTTGGTCTCGAAGGTCTTGCCGGAAGCGGACGCCACGAAGGCGCCGTTGATGAAGTGGCCGAATTCGCCCTTGTGGCGCGCCAGCCACTGGCGCGCTTCCGTGTCGGCTTCAGGGGCGGGACCATAGGACATTTCGTCAAAATACCTTGCGACGGTCATCGGGATCATCCAATCGGGTGTCGGTTGAGGGCCGAGTAGGCGCCGGTCACGTGATGCTCGAGCTGGCGCTCGATGTCGGCGAGCAGGCTCGATGCGCCGATGCGGAAGAGATCCGGCTCGAGCCATTCGCGACCGAGCTCGTCCTTCATCAGGAACTGGTAGTTCAGGATGTCCTTGGCGGCCGAGATGCCGCCGGCCGGCTTGTAGCCGACCTTGAGGCCGGTTTGCTCCTGATAGGCGCGGATCATGCGCAGCATGACGAGCGTCACCAGCAGCGTGGCATTGACGCCTTCCTTGCCGGTCGAGGTCTTGATGAAATCCGCGCCTGCCATCATGCAGACGAGCGAGGCGCGCGCGACGTTGCGCAGCGTCTTCAGGTCGCCCGTCGCCAGGATCGCCTTCACGTGGGCATCGCCACAGGCGGCGCGGAAGTCGCGCATCTCGTCGTAGAGCGCTTGCCAGTTGCCGGTCAGCACATGCTCGCGGGTGATGACGATGTCGATTTCCTTGGCGCCGTCGGCGACCGAGGCTTCGATTTCACGCAATTTGACGTCATGCGGGATGAGACCGGCCGGAAAGCCGGTGGAGACGGCTGCGACCGGGATACCCGAGCCATCAAGCGCCTCGACAGCCGTCGAAACGAAACGATGATAGACGCAGACAGCGCCCGTCGTGATGCCGCGACCGCCCATGCCGAGCGCATCGAGCAGATCCTGGCGCACCGGCTGGCGTGCCTTGGCGCAGAGGCGCTTGACGCGCTCCGTCGTGTCGTCGCCATTGAGGGTGGTAAGGTCGATGCAGGTGACGGCCTTCAAGAGCCAGGCCGCCTGCGCGTCCTTCTTGACCGTCCGGCGACCCGGCAGCGTCGCAACGCGACGCTCGGCGGCAGACAGGTTGACGCGCTGGTCCAGCACCCAGCCAAGATCCAGATCCATACCGTTGTTGCGCGGCCAGTTATGGCCCGCCGCCGGCGAATGCGCGGCCTTCGGCGCGCCAGTTTTCACAGCAAGGTCTTCCAAGCGATGCTCCTTGAACTCCCTGTCACGACCGGCCGCACTCGAGCACAGCCGCCGAGAACTCTTTTTTGTTATTTTTCTATCGAATTTTTGTTACCATTCCATCAACAACAACGAGTGTCAAGTGAGACACTGCCGTTTGGACGATTTCGTAACATTCTTGCGGACACCCGCTTCACAGGCCTGGCAACTGCGTTTCGCCCTCTTCAGTGATGATAGAGCGAAAAACGCCGATTGGCGCGAAAAAAGCCGGCTTCAGCTTGCCGATCTTGCTGAGATCGACGACCAGATGGCTCTCGCGCGCCAGCGAAATGACTTTTTGCTTCACCGACACTTCGTGAAAATGCACACATGTCGCACCACGTCCCGGGTCGACACCGGCCGCCGAGAGAAAGGCCACATTGATGCCGAGCGAATCGAGCGTCTCCAGACCTGAGTTGCCGGAGAACGACGCCGACGAGGGGTGATAGACGCCCCCTAACATAACGGTCCGCACATTCGACTTGCGGGTTAGCTTCTCTGCCACGTTCAGCGAGTAACAGACTGCTGTTATTGAATAATTTTCCGGAATGAGGTCGACGAGATATTCAAGCGTCGTACCACAATCAATGAAGATCGTCTCGTCCGGACGAATGCGACGGGCGGCATGGACGCAGGCCTCGCGCTTGGCGGCCGCATGACTGTCAGCCTCGCGCGCAAGCTCGTAGGGCGCGTCCGGTTCGATCTCGCCCGCTGGCACGATATGGCCGCCGAGAAAGGCGAACTGGCCGGGATTGTCGGCCACATCACGCCGAACCGTCATTTCCGAGACGCCAAGCAGGGCGGCGGCATCGCGCAGATGCAGAACCCGGCGCCCGGAAAGGGCGTCGGCCAGTTGGATGACTCGAGCTGTCTTGCGGCTGACCATGATTTCTTCCGTGATCGACGTGTTCCGCAGCCTCTCATGGCTCGAACAGGTTTTGTGACAAATATCACAAATCGTATCACGCAAGCAAGAGGAGGCACATTGGATGAAAGGCGGCACACGGCGACTGCCGTCGAGCAACAGTCGTTCCCGGAAAGAAAAACGGCGGACCACTCGGCCCGCCGCTCCCATTGTTCTCCGTCGCGGAAAGCCGACCGGGAAGCCATCAAACTCCGATCGGCGCCGTCCGTTCAGCCAGCCAGCCCACGGTCTCCTGATCGAGCAGACCGTCCAGTTCCTGGGCAACGCGGCGATGATAGACATCGAGCCACGTCCGCTCGGCCGTCGTCAGCAGATCGAGATCCGCCAGCCGCAAGTCGATCGGCACCA
Source organism: Ensifer adhaerens (assembly GCF_002007205.1). Lineage (GTDB taxonomy): Bacteria > Pseudomonadota > Alphaproteobacteria > Rhizobiales > Rhizobiaceae > Ensifer > Ensifer adhaerens_D. Next base: position 182,332 of record NZ_LAZS01000010.1, on the reverse strand, counting down.
GGGTCAGGCTGCGGAAACTCAGAAACCCGTCGCCGTCATCCACCACCTCCACCTGGTTCTCGATGCGGATACCGTAGGCGCCGGCCTTGTAGTAACCGGGCTCGATCGTCGTCACCATGCCCGGCTTCAGCTCGATCTCGTTGACGCGGCGATCGAAGCGCTGCGGCTGTTCGTGGACCGAAAGGAAATGACCGACGCCGTGGCCGGTGCCGTGGTCATAATCGAGACCAAGATCCCAGAGCGGGCGGCGGGCAAAGGCGTCGAGCTGGTGGCCGAAGCTTCCCCTGGGGAACTTCAGCGACACCATCGAAATCAGCCCCTTGAGAACGGCGGTATAGGCGCGACGGATCTCGTCGCTGACCGGACCGATCGCCGTCGTGCGGGTCGCGTCGGTGGTGCCGGTCAGATACTGCCCGCCGGAATCGAGCAGGTAGACATCATCCTTCCGGATCAGCCCGTTGCTCGCCGCGGTGGCCGCATAGTGGCACATCGCGGCGTGGCCGCCGGCCGCCGAAATCGAACGGAAGCTCGGCTCGACGAAACTCTCGGCCATCTGGCGGTAGGCGAGGATGCGCTCTTCCGCTTCCAGTTCCGTCACAGGTTTTCCGCTTGCGTCCCGTTCGACGGCGCTTCCTTCGAGCCAGGCGAAGAAGCGGACCCAGGCGGCACCGTCCAGGCGGTGACAATCACGAAAGCCCGAGAGCTCGGTCGCGTTCTTGTGCATCTTGGCAAGCGTGATGGGGCTTCTGGCGAGTTGGACGGTGCCGCCGGCAGCCCGCGTCGCGTGGGCGGTCGCCGACGGGGCAAAGCCCGGATCGATCAGCGCCGTACGTCCGGCCGCCATCGCCTTGACGCGGCCCAGCAACTGGCCGGGCTCGGCAATCGCGACATCGTCCAGTTCGAAATCCGAGAGATCATTCGGCAGCTTCCGGTGATCGACCAACCATTCCGTCTTGCCGGAACGGTCGAAGATCAGGAAGGACTGCGGCATCGGGTTGAAGGCGACGTCGCGGCCACGAACGTTGAGGAACCAGGCGATATTGTCTGGCTGCGCCTCAACCAGGAGGTCGGCCCCCTGCTCCGCCAGCATGGCGGCGATGCGGCGCTTCTTGTCGGCAACGCTTTCGCCGGCATTGGCGACCGGGAAGGCGGTGATCTTGCCGAGCGGCTTTTCCGGCTGGTCGGTCCAGACCGCATCGACAAGGTCTTCCTCGACAGGCGACCAGAGGCCGCCGGCCAGCTCGACCGAACGGCTGCAATCCGCGTCCCAGGTGGAAGGCAAAAGCATGGCATTGAAGCCGACCCGTTCGCCCTTGCGCAGATTGTTCTTCAGCCAAACCTTGAGCGGCGCGTCATAGAAGTGCTCGATCGCGAAGGTGCCGAGATCAACCTCGTCGCGCACCTGCACCTGGTAGCGGCCGTCAACGAAGATCGCGGCGCGGTCACGCATGACGATCGCAACACCGGCGGAGCCGGTGAACCCGGTGACGAAAGCCAGCCGATTGTCATGCGGCGCGCAGTATTCGCCCTGATGTTCGTCGAAGCGCGGCACGACGTAGCCGTCGAGCCCGGTTTCCACAAGCTTGCGCCGCAGGGCGCCGATGCGGCCGGAGATATCCGGCCTTGCACGCGTATCCATGATGTCTTTTCCTATCGAATGAGTTTCAGGCGTCGCCGATCCTCTCGGCGAGATGGCAGGCGGTCATGCCCGATCCGACCGGACGCAGCGCCGGCTTTTCGCGGTGGCAGCGCTCGGTCGCGTGCGGGCAACGCACGTGGAAGGGGCAGCCCGGCGGGATGGCGAGCGGACTCGGCAACTCACCGGACAGTGCAGGCGCCCGACGCCGGGCACCCGGATCGAGCGACGGTGCCGCCGCCAGCAGTCCCTTGGAATAGGGATGCATCGGCTTTGAAAACAGCGCCTCGGACCGCCCTATCTCGACGATGGCGCCGAGATAGATGACCGCGACCCGGTGCGAGACGTGACGGACGAGCCGAAGATCATGCGCCACGAACAGCACCGTCAGGCCCAACTCGTCCTGAAGCTCGATCAGGAGATTGACGACCTGGGCCTGGACCGAGACGTCGAGCGCGGAAACGAGTTCGTCGGCGACGAGGCAGGTCGGCTCCAGCGACAACGCCCGCGCAATGCCGATGCGCTGACGCTGGCCGCCGGAGAATTCGTGCGGGAACTTGTCGGCCGCCCCTTCGGGCAATCGGACCAGGTCCAGCAACTCGTCGACCCGCCGGTCGATCGCCGCCCCCTCGCGCATCCGATGCACCGTAATCGCCTCCCGCAAGGTATCGCGCACGGTCATGCGGGGATTGAGCGAGGTATAGGGATCCTGGAACATCATCTGGACGCGCCTGTTATAGGCGCGCCGCCGCGTGCCCTTGAGACCGACGACGCTCTCGCCCTCGAACAGGATATCGCCAGATGTCGGCCGGTGCAGGCCGGCAATCAGGCGCGCGAGCGTTGACTTGCCGCAGCCGGATTCGCCGACGATCCCGAGCGTCTCGCCGGGCATCACGTCGAGATCGATGCCGTTGACCGCCGAGACGACCTGCTGTGGCCGCCTCGCGAGCGTGTCGGAAAGCGATCGACGCTTTTCGAACTGGATCGACAGGGCGCGCAGCGAGAGCAAGGGCGTCGTGCTTGCTGAAGTGGGCATGGTCATTGCGCCGCCTCCCGCGGTCCGAAATGTGCTTGGGCATCCTGAAGATGATGGCAGGCAACCAGGCGCGACGAACCGCTTGCTTCGAGCGTGGGCCGGAGATCCGGACATTCGCGTCCTGCGACCGGACAGCGCGCACTGAAGGCGCAGCCGGGCGGAAGCGCGTTCAGGGCCGGCGGCGCGCCGGGGATCGAATAGAGCGGCGTTCGCGGCGCAACGTCCCGCGGGATCGAGCGCAACAACCCCAAGGAATAGGGATGGCGCGCGTCGGCGATCACATCCGTCGTCGTACCGACTTCGCAAAGCCTGCCACCATACATGACGGCCACGCGATCGCAGGTCTCGGCGACGACGCCCATGTCATGGGTGACGAGGATCACCGCCATGCCGAGATCGCGGCTCAGCGACTGGATGAGCCTGAGGATCTGGTCCTGGATGGTGACGTCGAGCGCGGTCGTCGGCTCGTCCGCCAAGAGCAGCTTCGGATTGGAGGCAAGCGCGATCGCGATCATGACCCGCTGGCGCATGCCACCGGAGAACTCGTGCGGGAAATCGTCGAGGCGGTTGCGTGCGCCGGGGATACCGACGAGATCGAGCAGTTCGATCGCGCGTGCCTTCCGCGCTTTTGCGTCGAGGTTCGTATGCGCCACGAGGTTTTCCTGGATCTGCAGGCCGACGGTCAGCAGCGGATTGAGCGATGACATCGGCTCCTGGAAGATCATGGCGATCTCGCGGCCGCGGATGCGGCGAAGCCGCGCCTCGTCGAGCGGCACGAGGTCCTGGCCGTTCCAGAGGATTTCGCCGGCGACACGGCCGCGCGGCCGGATGATGCCGAGGATCGAGCGCAGCGTGATGCTCTTGCCCGAGCCGGACTCACCGACGAGCCCAAGGATCTCGCCCTGCCCCACCTGAAACGAGACATCGTCGACCGCCACCAGTGGGCGATCTTGCGGGCCGAACTCGGTTCGAAGATGCCTGACGTCGAGCACGACAGCTTTTTCCGTAGTTCCCATCTCAGCGCCCTTTCGGTCGAAGCAGATCGGCAAGCGCGTCGCCGACGAGGCTGAAGCCGAGCCCGGTCAGAACGATGGCGATGCCCGGCATCAGGCTCATCCACCAGGCCGTCATCAGGAAGTTGCGGCCCTCGGCGATCAAGACGCCCCATTCGGCAGCCGGAGGCTGCGCGCCGAGGCCGAGATAGCCGAGCGACGAACCGAGCAGGATTGCGAGCGCCATGTCGGTCATCCAGTAGACGAGGATCGGCGAAATCGCGTTCGGCAGCAGATGGCGGAAGATGATGCGGCGATCGGAGTAGCCGAGAACCCGGCCGGCGGCGGCATAGTCGTTGGCCTTCTGCGCCATGATTTCGGCCCGGGTCAGCCGGGCATAATAGACCCAGTTCACCGCAGTGATTGCCACATACATGTTGACGAGGCCGGGACCGAGGACCGCGACGATGGCGATCACCAGCACCAGGAACGGAAAGGTGATGATCGCATCGACGCAACGGCCGAAGATCACGTCGGCAATGCCGCCGTAGTAGCCGACGAAAGCGCCGGCGGTGAGCCCGATCAAAAGCGCGAAAATCGTCGCGAAGAAGGCCATCTGCATGTCGACGCGATAGGCCCAGATGACGCGCGAGAGCACATCGCGGCCGAAATTGTCGGTGCCGAAGGGATGCGCAAGGCTCGGCCCCTGCTGGATCGCATGAAGGTCGAAGGCAAGCGGGTCGTAAGGAGCAAAGAGTTGAGGGAACAGCGCAAGCGCCAGCGACAGGCCGAGAATGGCAATGCCGATCACGAAAGAAGGACGGGCGAAGGCGCGTGCCAGAAAGGCGGCCAGCCGTCCCCGCGTCCGCGAATGGGTTTGGGTGAGAACCGTCATGATTGGCGAAGCCTCGGATCGAGCCAGGACTGCACGACATCCGTCAGCAGGAAGACGACGGAGACGAGCACGGCGAAGGTGAGCGTCAGGCCTTGGATCAGCGGATAGTCGCGGGCAAAGATCGCCTCAAGCATCAGCCGGCCGACGCCGGGAATGGCAAAGACCGTTTCGGTCACCAGCGTGCCGCTCATCAGGTTGCCGATCGACAAACCCAGTAGCGTGACGGTCGAGACGAGCGCATTGCGCAGCACGTGCCTGGTCATGATGATACGCGGCGAGAGGCCCTTGGCGCGCGCGAACTGCACATAATCAGCGTCGAGCACTTCGATCAGCGAGGCGCGCAGGTTGCGCAGGATGATCGCCGACGTATAGAGCGCGACGCTCAGCGCCGGCAGGATCAGGTGGTAGAGATTGGCGAGAAAGGTCTTTCCGTAACCGCCAACCGGAAACCAGCGCAACTGCGCCGCAAGCACGGTGAGCAGCAGGAGCCCGATGTAAAAGACGGGCATGGAAAGACCGACTTGAAAAACACTGCGGATGGCGACATCGACGGGGGTGTTGACGCGCGATGCAGCGAGGAAGGCGAGCGGCCCGGCGAGGAACACCGCGAGCACGATCGCATAGAGCGCCAGGAAGATCGTCGTCGGCAACCGACTGAGAATGACCTCGGTCACCGGCGCCTTCAGCATGATCGAGCGGCCGAGATCGCCGGTCAGCGTGTTCTTGACGAAGACGAGGAACTGCATCGGCAACGGCTGGTCGAGACCGAGATTGTGCCGGATCTGTTCAAGCTGGGCATCGGTCGCCTTGGCTTCGGCCATGGCGATCGCCGGATCGCCCGGCAACAGGCGCACGAGCAGGAAGATGAAGATCATCACCAACAGGAACGTCGGGATGATCTGCAGCAGCCGTGCCACGAGATAGGAAAGTGAGGGCATGGTTCCAACCTTCAACGGAGAACCGGGCGGCTTGCCGCCCGGCTCTCGCAGATCGTTCCGCTATCAGTCGGCGCGCCAGGCTTCAGAGAAGTCATTGGCCCCGAGCGGCGTCTGGACGTAGCCTTCGATCGACTTGGAGACGGCGACGGCAAACGGCGTCTCGAACAGGAAGAGCAGCGGCGCTTCTGCCGCGTAGATCTCCTGCATGCGCTTGTACTCGTCCTTGCGCTTGGCCGGATCGGTCTCGACGTTGGAGGCCTCGAACAGCGTGTTGAATTCCTGGTTGTTCCAGCCGGTGCCGACGGCCTGGCGCTGCTTGTAGTAGCCGAGCCAGCCGGTCACCTGCGCCGGGTCGTTGACGTCGTTCGCCCAGCCATAGGTATGGATGTCGAAATCGCCCGAACGGTTCTTCTCGCCGCGGGTCGGGTTGTCGACCTGCTCGACCTTGAGGTTGACGCCGAGCGGCGCCCACATCTGCTGAAGAGCGGTAAACAGCGTCGCATCGTCGGCGCTGCCGGCAAGCGTGGTGAGCTTCACTTCGAAGCCGCCGCTGAGACCGGCTTCCGACAGCAACTGCTTCGCCTTTTCCGGGTCATAGGGGTAGAGCGCCTCGGGGCCATAATGAAGCTGGGTCGCCGCCGACATCAGCGAGGTCATCGGCTTGCCGGTGTCGAAGGTCACGAGCTTGATCAGCACGTTCTTGTCAGTCGCATAGTTCAGCGCCTGCCGAACCTTGATATCCGCAAGCGGGTTCTTCGATCCGTCCTTCTTCGCCTCGCGCGTATTGATCGGCGCGTAGACGATGCGGGTCGAGGGGAAGAGCTCCATCTTCAGGTTCGGATCGGCGCCGAGCTCGCCGACACGGGCAAACGGAATGAACTCGGCGGCGTCGACTTCGCCGGCCTGAAGCTTGAGGATGCGGGTCGCGTCATCCGGAATGACGAGGAATTCCACCCGGTCGAGATAGGGCAGCGGCTTGCCGTCTTCGCCCTGGCGCCAGTAGTTCGGGTTGCGCTCGAAGCTCATGCTCGAGCCCTGCACATGGCTCTTCATGACGAAGGGCCCCGATGTCACCGGACCAGCCGAGAAGAAGGCGCGCGCCTTTTCCTGGTCGGTCGCGCCGGCCGCCTTTTCGAAGGCTGCCTTCGGCATGATGCCGGTGTTGAAGGTCGCAAGGATGGAGATGATCGTCGGATCGGGGTTCTTGAGGGACACGGTGATCCTGTTGCCGTCGGCCGCGACCTTGTCGACCGCGCCGAGCAGGCCCGCCCAAGGGCCGAGATCGGCATTGCGTGCCCGGTCCAGCGAGAAGACGACGTCGGCGCCGGTCAGATCCGAGCCGTCGGAGAACTTGAGACCGCCTCTCAGCGCCAGGGTGATGGTCTTGCCATCGGCGGAGACTTCGTGAGCCTCGGCGAGACCCGGCACGATCGAGCCGTCGGGGCCGTTGCGCAGCAGCGTCTCATAGAGGCCGTTGACCATCCAGAGATCGGGATTGCGGTCGGCATAGACGGGATCGATGACGGTGGAGTCGTCATAGCGCGCAAATGTCATCGCGCCGCCGCGTTCGATCGCAAATGCCGAGGTGGTCGCAAGCAGCCCGAGCGTCGCGCCGAGCAGGATAGGCAGTATACGTTTCATCTCACTCCTCCTTTTGACCGCAGCCACCATCGATCGTGCGTCGAACACGCTTATTGGATATTGGATCCAATTTTTCTTAGTGTTTTTTGCCGCCGACGGATTGCCGCGAAGACGTTCTTGTAGTTCCCCTTTTCAAGAAGGCTGGCATGCGATCTGATCGGCTTGCCGAACCAACTTTAGCTGGACTAAAGTACATCGATAGACGTGAGTCAAGCGGAAAGAAAGTCATGCCCGTGAAGATCGAAGAGGCGCCTGAAGCCCAAGAAGGCGCCTCCCTCCCCGAAGCCGCAACGCCCGCCTCGCTCGGACAAATGCTGAGAGCCCGCCGCAAGGAAATTGGCAAGACGATGAAAGACGTGGCGCGCGAGGCCGGGCTGACGGAAGGCTTCATCAGCCAGATCGAGCGCGGCATTTCCACCCCCTCGCTGATCTCGCTCTACAACGTCGCCAACGCGCTCGGCACCAGCGTCGATACCTTCCTGTCGCAGCCGCCGCAGCATTCGCATTCGATGGTCTCGCACGCCGGCGAGCGGCCCGGTTACAATGTCGAGACGAAGGAGCGCGTCTACGAGCTGATCGAACGCGGCTTTCCCGGTGCGGCGCTCAATGGTTGCATCACCCATATGCCCAAGGGATACGCCTCCGAACTGACGAGCCACGAAGGCGAGGACTTCCTCTATCTGATCGAGGGCGAGATGCTCTATGAGATCGACGGCAAGGAATATTTCCTGAAGGCCGGCGACACCCTGCACTTCCCCGCCTCGCTGCCGCATCGCGCCCGCAATGTCGGCGCAGGGCCGGCGCGAGAGCTCTGGGTCGGCACCACCCGGATCATCAAGGAAGACTGAGCAGGCAAAGCCGGGCGAAGCGTGCGGGCCACGATATGCAGCCCGCACGGGGAGACCTTACTGCTTGCGCGGCCAGGTATCGGCGAGGCGATAGCCTGCCGGCCACGGGTCCGCCGGGTCGAGCATCACCTGGTGCGTGCCGGTAATCCAGGCGCGGCCGGAAATCTCAGGAACGATCGCCGGGCGTCCGCCGACCGTCGTCTCGCCGACGATGCGGCAATCAAACGTCGAATCGATGATGGAATGGCCGCTGAAGCGCTGGCCGACCTTCATCAGCCCACGCGCGTGCAGCACCGCCATGCGCGCCGAGCAGCCGGTCCCGGTCGGCGAGCGGTCGAGCTTGGCCGGCTGGATGACCACCGTGTTGCGGCCATGTAGAATGCCGTCCTTTTCTTCGACCGGCATCGTCAACTGGCAGAAGGAGATATGAGCCCATTCCGGGTTTTCCGGATGGGTGAAGCCCAGCTGTTCATTGGCCGCGCGGGTAATCTTGATGCCGGTTTCGGCGAGTTCACGCGCCTCGTCCGGCGTCACCGAAAACCCGAGCGCGCGGGCGTCGGTGATGACGAAGCTGTCGCCGCCATAGGCGGTATCGACCGTCAGCGTACCCAGGCCCTCGACTTCGAGCTTGGCATCGAGCTTGTCGGCAAAGGACGGCACGTTGGTGACGGTGATGCGCTCGGCCTTGCCGTTGCGGCACTCGGCAACGACGTTCACCAGTCCGCCCGGCGCTTCGAGCACCATGCGCGTTTCCGGCTCCTGCATCGGCACGATGCCGCTGTCGAGCAGAACGGTGGAGACGCAGATCGAATTCGAGCCGGACATCGGCGGCGTATCCTCGGGCTCCATGATGATGAAGCCCATCGTCGCACGCGGATCCTTCGGCGGCACGAGCAGGTTGATATGGCGAAACACGCCGCCGCGCGGCTCGTTGAGCACGAAGTTGCGCAGCGTCTGGTCCTCGGCAATGAAGCGTCGCTGTTCCCAGAGTGTGTTGCCCGGCGGCGGCGCGACGCCGCCGACGATGACGTCGCCGACCTCCCCTTCCGCGTGGCAGGAAATGATATGGACGACCTTGTTGCTGCGCATGCCCTTTCTCCTTCCATGGTGGTGGCAGGGCGCCACCGGGGCGGCACCGATGCGCCGTTGCATCGGCGGTGCTCCCACATTGGCCGGCGACAGCAGCGCGATCACGCCCATCCCGGCCGAACCGACTCATAGAAAAATTGGATCCAATATACAATCCAGATTTTTTCGGAGCCGTCTGCGTAGGTCTCATCCTCGGTAAAGCGCGTTTGATTTTCTTTTCCGCACTCGATTTCGAGCGCGCGAAGCCGACCCGCGCTGCAACGGCATCATGGCAGGCCGCGCATGAGCGTGTTGGCTTTCACCGAGATCGATACGTCGCGGTTTGCAGGGAAACGAACCTGCACACGCTGGCGTCACGATTACGAGCCGGCATGCGGGCAAGTCACGCCGATGTCCATTCGCCCCCTACCGCAGGCGCAACGAAATCCCCCGGACATCGGGGCACGGAGCGCCCCGGGTCGTTCCTCACACAGCAAGCAACCGGTCTGCTCGTCTTATCTACTTTGAACGTTGCGTCTTGAGCTCAACGTCAAGACGGTTGTACGCCGCCTGGATCATGTCGATGTCGCTGAGGTGGCTCGCAGCCGCGAGCTCGATGACCACATTGGCCACGGCTGATTCCACCCGCAACGGCAAGCCGCTGCGGGCCTGCGTCACCAGCTTGGCGGCAGCGTCAGGGGACCCGCCGAGCGCAAAATAGAGATCCAGCGATCTTTCGAGGAATGACTGAGCTCGATCTGACGGCGACGCATCGGCAAGCGCGCCTTCAATCTGCGTCACAAGTGCCACGGACTTGTTCTGGATCTCACTCATAAACCATCCAAGCAAGCTTCAACCCTAGGAATAGGCGCTTAGAAGAATAGGCGTTGCGGCGAAGGTCAAGCGCCTTGAAGCGAATACCTGCTGTCCCCTGGGGCAAGGTCACGTCCGGGCTCCCCGTATTCAAACACAGACGCAGTTGCCCGACACCCTGATTGGACCTATGACCTCTAAGAAAACCGCGCTTGCGCATTTCCGAGTCCGCCAGGCGCGAAGACCTGGCCAGCAGGGTTTGAACAGGATGAAACTCGACGCCGTCGATGTCAGGCAAGCCGCCTCAGCGGCCGATATCGTCTATGAGGCTTTGCGCAAGGCGATCATCGAAGGTGACCTCGCCGAGGGCGAGAACCTGCGCCAGGACCACATCGCCCAGATGTTCAACACCAGCCGCATTCCGGTGCGCGAGGCGCTTTCGCGGCTGGAACAGCACGGCCTCATCACCACGGAGCGCTACAAGGGCGCGGTCGTCGCCGGTCTTTCGATCGAGGAAATCGAGGAGATCTTCGAGTTCCGTGCACTCATAGAGGCCGAAGTCATTCGGCTCGCCGTGCCCAATCTCGACCGTCGCACGCTTGAGCTTGCACGCCAGCATTGCGAAGAATTCGAGCAGGAGGAGAATTCCGACCGCTGGGGCGAAATCAACCGCAATTTCCACTACAGCCTCTACGAGGCCGCGCGGCGCCCCTATTACCTCCAGATCGTCCGCGCCTCGCTCGATCGCATCGACCGTTACCTGCGGGCGCAGCTGACGCTGACCTCGGGCGTTGCGCGCGCGCGGCACGAGCACAAGGCGATCCTCGATGCCTGCATGGCACGCGACGCCGAGCGGGCCTCAGCCTTGACGCGGGACCATATTCTGGACGCCGGTCGCTCCCTGACCGTCTTCCTGAGGGAACAACGAGGCTAGCGGCGCGGTTTGCCCGCGCTTTGGCCAACCGTCATAATAGTCTGATTTACATATCGTTTTATCCTGTTTCATTCCGGATCGATGTTTGATCCTTCACACCAGCGCGCTCCCGCTGAAATTGCGTCGCGCGTCGACTGCTCCTCGGTTGACAAGCGGGGCGGAAGCCTGAAAAGTGAAGCCTCAATCGAGACCGGCAGCGTTGGGAGGACTTGATGTCTGTGCGCGCGTTTTTCGGCCTTTCCACCCTCTTATTGTCTCTTTTGACCGCCGGTAGCCCGGTCGTCGCCCAGGAGAGTGGACGGCAGATCGAGATCACCCAGGATGGCGACTATTTCGGTTTTGACCTCAGGACCGAACAGAACGTCTCGCTCGACGAATGCCAGCAGACCTGCATCGCGGATCAGGCCTGCCGCGCTTTTACCTACAATCCCAAGGTGAAGTGGTGCTTCCTCAAATCCGACTATAACCAGCTCAACACCTTCCCCGGCGCCATCGCCGGCAAGGTCGTGCAGCCGCAGGTCACACAAGCCGACATCGGTGCGCCACCCCGCCTGAAATTCCTGTCGGATCAGTTGTTGCAGGACGCGCGCAACACCAAGGCCAATCTGACGCTGGCCGACGATCAGCAGGGCATGGGCGTCAACACGCTCATCGACATGGCGCGCGGCCAAGCCGGCATGGGCAATATCGAGGTTGCGCTGAAGGCCTTCCAGGGCGCGCTGGCGATCAATCCTGATGATGCCGAACTCTGGCTGGAGGCGGCGCGCACCGCAAACCGCATCACCAACAACTCAAGCGTGTCGATCCAGGCGGCGATCGCCGCAATCAACGGCTACGAGCTCACCCGCACCACCGAGAGCCGGGCGCATGCGCTTGCCGTCATGGCAAAATCGCTCGAAGGCGCTGAGAATTTCCGCGCCGCGCTGAACGCCTACAAGGCGAGCCTCGAGCTGGTGAAGGCGAAATCGGTCGAGGCGGCCTATCTCGAACTCAAGCAGCGCAAGGGCTTCCGCGTCGTCGAACATACGATCGATTCCGATGCGGCGAGCCCACGCGCCTGCGTGCAGTTCTCCGAGCAGCTCTTGAAGAGCGGCGCCGACTATGCCTCCTTCGTCACCGTCAACGGCACGGCACCCAAGGCGCTCGAAGCCAAGGGCGACCAGATCTGCGTCGAGGGCCTTTCGCATGGCGAACGCTACAAGCTGACCCTTCGCACTGGCCTGCCCTCCACCGTCGACGAAGTACTCGAAGCGCCCGTGACCCTCGACATCTATGTCGCGGACCGCGCGCAGATGGTGCGTTTCACCGGCGACAGCTTCGTGCTGCCGTCAACCGCGCGCCGCGGCATCCCGCTCGTCTCCGTCAACACCGACAGCGCCAATCTGAAACTCTACCGCGTCGGCGATCGCAGCATCGCCCAGGTGCTGCAGAGCTCGCAGTTCCTGACCCAGCTCGACGGCTACAGCGCCCAGCGCATCGAAGACGAAATCGGCGAACTTGTATGGCAGGGCTCGATCGACATCGAGCGTGACGTCAACAAGGAAGTCGTCACAAGCTTTCCGGTCGATGAAGCGCTGCCGCAGCGAAAAGCCGGCGTCTATGTCCTGACCGCCGCGCCGACCACCGGCGTCAGCCAGGAATGGGACGCGCGCGCGACGCAATGGTTCGTCGTTTCCGATATCGGCATTTCCACCTACGCCGGCACCGACGGGCTGAACGTCTTCGTCCGCTCGCTTGCCACGGCCGAGCCGATCGAAGGTGTCGAACTGCAGCTCGTCGCCAAGAACAACGAAATCCTCGGCACGGCGGTAAGCGATGGCGACGGCCGCGTCACCTTCACGGCCGGCCTGATCCGTGGCACGGCGGGCCTGACGCCGGCAGTCATCACCGCGAAGAAGGGCGAGGACGACTATGTCTTCCTTGACATGAGCCGCGCCGGCTTCGACCTTTCGGATCGCGGCGTAACCGGCCGCGCGGCCCCGGGCGCCATCGACATTCTCGCCTGGACCGAGCGCGGCATCTATCGTGCCGGCGAAACCGTGCATGCGGCAGCGCTTGCCCGCGATGTCGACGGCATGGCGATCGAAGACCTGCCGCTGACCTTCGTCTTCCTCCGGCCCGATGGCGTCGAATATCGCCGCATGGCCAGCCCCGGCGGCAAGCTCGGCGGCCACACGCTCGATCTCGACACGCAGGCAAACGCCATGCGCGGCACCTGGACGATGCAGATCTTTACCGACCCGAAGTCCCCGGCGATCGGCGAGAAGCAGTTCCTGGTCGACGACTTCGTGCCCGATCGCACCGAATTCGATCTGACGAGCGATGCCAAGGAAATCGCCGTCGGCGAGACGGCAAGTGTCGCCGTCGACGGGCGCTATCTCTATGGCGCGCCGGCTGCCGGCCTCGAACTTGAAGGCGAAGTGACGATCAAGCCGACGCGCGAAAATGCCGCCTTCAAGGGCTATTCCTTCGGGCTTGCCGATGAAGAGGCCAGCGAAGACACGCGCCTGCCGCTTGAGGAACTGTCCGCACTCGACGAGGAAGGCAAATCCAGCTTCGACGTGCTGATCGAGGAAGTGCCCTCGACCACGCAGTTGCTCGACGCCACCGTCACCGTGCGCATGCGTGAAGCCGGCGGCCGCGCCGTCGAGCGCTCGCTGAAACTGCCGGTGCGCGCCGAAGGCCCGATGCTCGGCATCAAGCCGGAGTTCGAAGGTGAGCTCGCCGAAAACTCCGTCGGCAAGTTCCGCGTGATCGCGGTTGACCCGGCAGGCAGCAAGATCGCCATGCCCGGGGTCCTCTGGAAGCTGATCAGCGTCGAACGGAACTATCACTGGTATCGCGACGGCAGCGCGTGGAAGTACGAGCCCGTCGTCACCACCAAGCAGGTCGCAAACGGCAGCGTCGACCTGACGGAAGACGGTGGCGATATCTCCGTGCCCGTCGGCTGGGGCCGCTATCGCCTGGAGGTCGAGACGACCGCTATCGACGGCCCGACTTCGAGCGTCGAGTTCGACGCCGGCTGGTATGTCGCCGCCACCTCCACCGAAACGCCGGATGGCCTTGAGATCGCGCTCGACAAGGAAAAATATGCGGTCGGCGACACGGCCAAGCTCAAGGTCTCGCCGCGATTTTCCGGCGAGTTGCTGGTGACCGTCGGCACCGAAAACCTGATCACGACACAGACGGCCTCGATTGCTGCTGAAGGCGGCGAAATCGACCTCCCGGTCACCGACGCTTGGGGCGCCGGCGCCTATGTCACGGCCACGCTTTACCGGCCGGGCGATGCGCAGGAAAGCCGCATGCCGATGCGCGCCATCGGCATCAAGTGGCTCTCCGTCGATCCGGCAGAACGCAAGCTCGCCGTCACGCTCGATGCGCCGGAGAAGATGGAGCCGCGCCAGCCCCTCGACATTAGCCTGCAGGTCGCCGGCGCTGGTACCGACGAAGAGGCCTATGTGACGATAGCCGCCGTCGACGTCGGCATTCTCAACCTCACCCGCTACGAGCCGCCGAACCCGGAAGCCTGGTACTTTGGACAGCGGCAGCTCGGCCTTGAAATCCGCGACCTTTACGGCCGCCTGATCGACGGCTCGCTCGGCGCGACCGGAAAACTGCGCACCGGCGGCGATGGCGGCCAGGTCGCCCTTCAGGGCAGCCCGCCCACGGAAAAGCTGGTCGCCTTCTTCGAAGGACCGGTACAACTCGACGGCGACGGCAAGGCAACCGTCAGCTTCGACATCCCGCAGTTCAACGGAACGGCGCGACTGATGGCCGTTGCCTGGACTAAATCCGGTGTCGGCCACGCCACGCGCGACGTGGTGATCCGCGACCCCGTCGTCGTTACCGCCAGCCTGCCGCGGTTCCTGGCGCCCGGAGACCGGTCGGACCTGAGGCTCGATATCGCCAATACCGACGCGCCGGCCGGCGACTACCAGATCCAGGTCACGACCAGCGGCCAGGCGACGGTCGAACAACCGGGAACGGGCAGCACGGTCACCCTGGATCAGGGCGGGCGCGCCTCCATCACCTTGCCGGTGGTTGGGCAGTATCCCGGCAACGGCGTCGTCACCGTGGCGCTGACCGGCGCCAACGGCCTTTCGCTCGAACAGTCGCTCGATCTGCTCGTGCGTCCGGCAACCCTGCCGGTGACACAGCGGCAGGTCGTCTCGATCGCGCCCGGAAGCAGCCTGACGGTCGACGGGCAGTTGCTCGCCGACAGCATCCTGCAGGGTGCTTCCGTCAACCTCAGCGTCACCCGCTCCGCGGCCTTCGACATGCCGGCACTGCTGATGACGCTCGATCGCTATCCCTATGGCTGCACGGAGCAAACGACCAGCCGCGCGCTGCCGCTGCTCTACTTGAGCGAACTCGCCAAGCAGTCCGGCCTTGCCGATGACGAGGGCGTGACGAAGCGGGTGCAGGAGGCGATCTACCGCGTGCTCTCAAACCAGTCCTCGTCGGGCAGCTTCGGCCTTTGGGGGCCGGGCTACGGCGACCTCTGGCTCGACGCCTATGTCACCGACTTCCTGACCCGCGCCCGCGAGCAGAAATACGACGTGCCGGAGGCCGCCATGGTTCAGGCACTGGAAAACCTGCAGAACGGCGTCAGCTACGACACCAATGCCAAGGATCGCGGCAACGAGATCGCCTATGCGCTCTATGTGCTTGCCCGCAATCGCAAGGCGGCGATCAACGACCTGCGCTATTACGCAAACACGTTGATCAACGACTTCCCGACGCCGCTCGCCAAGGCCCATATCGCCGCAGCGCTTTCGCTTTATGGCGATGCTCAAGGGGCGCAAGACACTTTTGCCAACGCGGCGAACATGTCGACGGGTCTCGTCAATGTCAGCCTGTCGCGCTCCGACTACGGCTCGTCGCTGCGTGACGGCGCGGCGGTGCTGGCACTTGCGGCCGAAAGCCGACCGGTCCCGCCAATCGTTCCGGAGCTATCGAAAATGGTCGCCCGCGAATGGGAACAGAAGACCTATACCAGCACCCAGGAACAGGCCTGGATGCTGCTGGCCGCCCGCGCCATCCAGAATGGCGACGAGGACATGGCGCTCGACGTCAACGGCGCATCGAAGACCGGCAGCTATGCCGCCCAGATGACCGGCGACGCGCTGATCACCCATCCGGTGGTGATCCGCAACCAGGGTGCCGATCCGGTTTCGGCCGTCGTCACCACGGTCGCTGCCCCGGCGCAGCCGCTTTCGGCCGGCGGCGACGGCTTCACCATCGAGCGCACCTACTACACGCTCGACGGAGCCGAGGCCAATGTCATGGAAGCGCGGCAGAACGAACGCTACGTCGTCGTGCTGAAAGTCACGGAGGCCAACGACTGGCCGTCGCGCGTGCTGGTCACCGACCTGCTGCCGGCCGGTTTCCAGATCGATAATCCGAGCCTCGTCGACAGTGCCCAGCTCAGCAATTTCGAGTGGCTCGGCGAAATCACCGCGACCCATACGGAGTTCCGCAACGACCGCTTCGTCGCAGCACTCGACCGCAGCATCGGCGCCGGCCGCGAGGTCACGCTGGCCTATGTCGTGCGCGCGGTAACGCCGGGCACCTATGATCATCCGGCAGCGACGGTCGAGGACATGTACCGGCCGCAGCTTTCGGCCCGCACCGCGACCGGGCGGATGGAGGTGCTGGCAGCGCAATAGGCAAGATCATGTCGATTGGGCGCAAACTGCTGATCGCTTTGCCCGTCTGCCTGCTTCTGACGGGGCTGACGGGCTTTACGATCGAGAAGGCCGACGAGGCCTTTCCGCCGCCACTTGCGGAGGCGGACGTCGTCTCGCGCGAGGTGGACGACGCCAACGAACAATTGCTGCGTGCTTTCGCGACGCCTGATGGTCTCTGGCGGCTGAAGACGACGGTCGACGATGTCGATCCGCAGTTCCTGAGGATGCTGATCGCCTATGAGGATCAGCGTTTTGCGGAACATTCGGGCGTCGACTTTCTGGCGCTCGGTCGCGCGGCGCTTCAATTCGTCAGCAACGGCCGCATCGTCTCGGGCGCCTCGACGCTCTCCATGCAGGTCGCCCGCCTGATCGAGCCGCGACAGCAGCGTTCCATCACGGCGAAGCTGCTGCAGATCGCCCGTGCCATCCAGATCGAAAGACGGCTGACGAAGGAGCAGATCCTCAACCTCTACCTGACCCACGCGCCCTTTGGCGGCAATATCGAGGGCGTGCGCGCGGCAAGCCTCTCCTGGCTCGGCAAGGAGCCGAAGCGGCTGACGGCGGGCGAAGCGGCACTGCTGGTCGCGCTGCCGCAGTTGCCGGAAAAGCGCCGCCCCGACCGCAACCATGCCGCCGCCGTCGCCGCCCGCGAGCGGGTACTGGCGCGTCTCGCCGTTGCCGACGTCATCGGCGACGGTGAAGCCGAGCGCGCGATCGCCACATCCGTCCCGTCGCGCCGGCTGCAGCTTCCCGCCTATGCCGCCCATCTCGCCGAACGGGCACTGCGCAAGGATCCGCAGGCGATTCGGCACCAGACGACCTTGCGCCTTGCGGTCCAGCGCAATCTCGAAGCCGTCGCAAGAGAAGGCGCCGCCAAACTGGGGCCGAAGATTTCGGTTGCCATGGTAATGGCCGACGCGAAGACCGGCGAGATCGTCGCCTCGGTCGGATCGGCCGACTATTTCGATGCGAGCCGCTCCGGCTGGATCGACATGACGCGCATCACGCGTTCGCCGGGCTCCACCCTCAAGCCCTTCATTTATGGCCTCGCCTTTGAAGAAGGGCTCGTCAGCCAGGAAACGATCATCGAAGACCGGCCGGCGGATTTCTTCGGCTATCGTCCGCGCAATTTTGACATGACCTACCAGGGCGATGTCAGCGTGCGCGAGGCGCTGCAACTGTCCTTGAACGTACCGGCGATCCGCCTTCTCGACGCGGTTGGCCCGGCCGAACTGATGATGCGCTTTCGCCGCGGCGAGGTGAAACCGGCACTTCCTGCCGGCGAGGCGCCGGGGCTTGCCATCGGTCTCGGCGGTGTCGGGCTCTCCCTGCGCGATCTCGTCCAGCTCTATGCGGCGCTTGCCAATCGCGGCTTCCCACTCCGGCTCGGCGACGGCGTCGATGGCAAGGCCGGCCTGATCGAAGCGGAACCGGTGCTTGCGCCGGTTGCCGTCTGGCATGTCTCCGATGCGCTCTCCAGCGTCTTGCCGCCCGCCGGCAGCCGCCAGCGCGGCATCGCCTACAAGACCGGCACCAGCTACGGCTACCGCGATGCCTGGTCGGTCGGTTACGATGGCCGCCATGTGCTCGGGGTCTGGGTCGGACGGCCCGACAATGGCGCGGTTCCCGGCCTCACCGGCTATGGCAGCGCAGCGCCGATTCTCTTTGAAGGCTTCGCCAAGTCCGGTTTCGGCATCACGCCGCTGCCGGATGCGCCGGCCGGCGCAGTTCGAATTGCGCAGGCCGAACTGCCGATCAGCCAGCGCCGCTTCTCGCTGACCGCAAGCGGCCTCGTCAATGCTTCGGCCCGCGAACCGGCGCCGCAGATCGTTTTCCCGCCCGAAGGCGCACGCGTCGAACTCGGCGCGGATCACCAGGTGCTCTCGCCGCTGACACTCAAGCTCCAGGGCGGACGCGCGCCGTTCCGCTGGCTTGCCAATGGCAAGCCGCTGCCGGAACTCACCCGCCGGCGGGTCACGCAGTGGCAACCGGATGGTGCCGGCTATTCGACGCTGACGGTTATCGATTCCGTCGGGCGCGCCGCCAGCGTGCGTGTCTTCATCGAGTAACGGTGCGGATCTCGCGTGCCGCGTCTTCAGGCCGCTCGGCGAGAGCCGCTTCGATCGCCTCCTCCAGCCGCACCGCATCGAGCGGCTTATGGAGAAGACGGTGGCCGCTTGCGGTCACTTCCTTCAGCCGCGCCGGCGACGTATCGCCGGACAGGATGAGCGCTGGCACCTGCCGCCCGAGATGGGTCCTGATCTCCCGGATCGCATCGATCCCGGTCTTGCCGGCCTCGAGACGGTAGTCTGTGATGACAAGATTGACCGGCGCCTCTCCCAGGCGCGCAGCCTTCGCAAGCTCTTTTCGGGCCGCCGCAGCCGAACGCCCTGCATAGACCGTGTAGCCGAGTGTGCGGAGCAACAGCGCCGTGGCATCCAGCGCGTCGCGCTCGTCGTCGATGATGGCGATGCCCCCTTGCTGTGTGGCAGCAACCGGATGGGCGCGTCCGGTCTGCGCTGGCGGGGGCGGCGCGACCACGGGCAGCGTCACGGAAAACATCGAACCGCGCCCTTCCACCGAGACCACCTTGACCGGATGGCCCAGCAGGGCCGCGGTACGCTGGACGATGGCAAGGCCGAGCCCCAGCCCCTGCGCCCGGTCTCGCGCCGGGTTCTGCAGCTGCACGAACTCCTCGAAGATCGCCTCCTGCTCTGAATTGGGAATGCCCACTCCGGTGTCCCAGACCTGCACCTTCACCGCAGCACCGCGGCGTCGGCAACCGATCAGCACCGTGCCGGTCCGCGTGTAGCGGAAGGCGTTGGAAAGAAGGTTGTCGAGGACGCGCTTCAGCATCATCGGATCGGTATCGACCCAGGCATCCGTCATCACCACGCGCCATCCGAGGTCCTGGTCCTTGGCAATGCCGGAGAACTCCGCCTTGAGATCGTGGAACAGTCGCCGCAGCGACACTGGCTCACGCTCGACGGTCACGATTCCCGCGTCAAGCTTGGAAATGTCGAGCAGCGCGTCGAGCAGACCGCCGAGATTACCGATGACCGAGCGCGCGCGATCGGCGAGGTCGCGGGCGTTCTTCGCCGGAACGTCGCCGTTTCGGCCGAGTGCTGCGAGCGTCGAGATGAAAAGGCTGAGGGCGTGGATCGGCTGGCGCAGGTCGTGGCTTGCGGCAGCCAGGAAACGCGACTTGGAGCGATCAGCGCTTTGCGCCTTGTCCCGCTCTGCCTCCAGGCTGGTGATCAGCGACAGGTTCTCGAAGCGCAGCCGCACCGTTTCGGCGAGCGTCCTGTGGGTGACGCGGCTGTAGTAGAGGTCGACACCGAAGAGACAGATGGTGAAGACCAGATAGGTGTCATAGATCGGCCCCTCGCCCAGGAAGCAACGGATCGCGAATGGCAGCAGGATCGCAACCAGCGAGCCGGCATAGGCGAGCGGAAAGGCTGAGAGCGACGGCACGGCGCCGCTGGCGATGCCGGTGATCACGATACAGATGAAGGCAAGCGTCTGCGGGTCGTCCGGAAGGAATGCAAACCAGCCAAGCGCGCCCCAAAGGCCGCTGGAAAGCCACGACAGCAGCGTAAAACGCCAGGCCCATCGCCTCCAGTCCTTCGTCCGGCCCTCCTCCGTCTGCCGCCGGTATCGCCAATCGAGAAGGATGCGGGCGAACGTCAGCAGATAAAGTGCGGCGCCCCACGAAAACAGCAGATCCCAGGACACAAGATCGCGCAGGACATAAGCAACCGGCAGTGGAATTGCGAAATTCGCAAAAAGTACCGCGTAGGATTGACGAAATAATAAACCTATCAGGAGAGGTTGCAGGTGTTCGCGAGTCTCCATTGCCGCTCCTGTCTCGATGCAACGCCATGTCCGCGGAGAATTGCCGATTTCGATGAAGGATTGCTTACATGCGCAAACTGCTGACGATCGTGGTGGCAGACGATCACGCCATCGTTCGCGAGGGCCTGAAGCTGCTGCTCTCCACCATGGACCACGTATCGGTGGTTGCGGAAGCAGCTGACGGCGAGACGCTGACGACCACCGTTCGCGCCAGCAGTCCCGATCTGGTCATCCTCGACCTCGGCATGCCGGGGGTTGCGGGCGTACAGTTCATCAGCGAGCTCAGGGCCGTCGCGCCGCGCATGAAGATCCTGGTGCTGACCGCAAACATCGAACCGCGAACCGTGCGCGCCGTGATCGCCGCCGGGGCGAGCGGCTACCTGACGAAGACGGGCGACCCCGCCGAACTCAGTGCCGCACTCGATGCCATGCTCCGAAACGAAATCTATCTCAGCCAGTCGGTTCGTTTCGCCATCGACGATCCCCGCAGCCACGAGCCGCCGCCGATAGCCGGTGCGGCCCTCTCGCCCATTCCGCTCACCCGCCGCGAGATGCAGATCCTCTCTCTCGCCGCCCAGGGGCTGACCGCGCGCGAGACCGCCGATCGCCTCGGCATCAGTCCGCTGACGGCCCGCAAGCATCGCGAAAACCTGATGCGCAAGCTTAGTCTGCACAATGCGGCAGAGATCGCGGCCTATGCGATGCGCATCGGCCTGCCGATCGGTTGACGTCACCTTCCCTCGTCGGGCTTTCTGAAAGTCGCGTTCCCTTAACCACGACAGGGCAGGCGATCCTGCCGCAACGCCGAAATACGGCACCTGCCGTATATCAACCGGATACAACCAAGCGTAGTTCTCCCGCCATATTGCGCTGCGGACATGGTTCGACGTTAAGACGTCGGCTCCGGGGCGTTCCGGCTATTTCGGGAGGAGCCGCCATGCCGTCGCTGGAGCATTGGATTTCGTTCACGCTGGCAACGGCGATCTTCGCCTTCATGCCGGGCCCCGCCATCCTCTATATGACGGCGCAGACATTGGCGCATGGTCGCAAGGCCGGCCTGCTGGCGGCGCTCGGCATCCATATCGGTTGTTACGTCCACATCGCCGCTGCGACCCTGGGGCTCGCGGCCCTGCTTCACCATGCGCCGCTTCTCTATACGGCGATCAAGCTTTCCGGCGCCATCTATCTCGTCTGGCTCGGCGCGACCATGCTGCTTGGGGTCGGCAAACATGCCACCGACGCAGAGGCCGTCAAACCTGGGGTGCTGCGCGACAGCATCGTCGTCGAGATCCTCAACCCGAAGACCGCCCTGTTCTTCGTGACCTTCCTGCCGCAGTTTGTCGATCCGGCGGCATCGATGCCGATATCGCTGCAGTTCCTCATGTTCGGCCTGCTGGTGAACCTTGCCTTGTCAGTGGCCGATGTCGCCGCCGTCTTCCTCGCCTCGCTCACGCTCGGGCGGCTGGCTGGCGCTGCCGGCAACCTTGTGCCTCGCGCCTGCGGCTCGATTCTCATCGGCCTCGGTCTCATGCTGGCGAGCCAGCCCATCTGATCGCCCAAAGACGGCACGCGCGCCGGCTGCAACCTTGGTGTATCCTGCAAGGGCTGAAGTCGGGGGGCGCCATGCTGAATGCAACCGAGATCGCCAAGGCCGCCGAGAGCCTGCACCAGGCCGAACATGATCGAAAGCAGATCGGGCTCCTGTCGCTCAAGCATCCCGACATGACGGTCGACGATGCCTATGCGATCCAGGCCGCCTGGGTCAGGCGCAAGCGAGACGATGGCCACCGCATCATCGGCTGGAAGATCGGGCTCACCTCCAATGCCATGCAGCAGGCGCTCGGCATCAACACGCCGGATTCCGGCGTGCTCTTCGACAACATGCTGTTCGATGACGGCGCGAGCATCCCGGCCGATCGTTTCATCCAGCCGCGGGTCGAGGCGGAGATCGCCTTCATCATGAAAACCGGCCTGAAAGGGCCGCGCGTCAACATCGTGCAGGTGCTGAACGCCACTGACTATGTGATGCCGGCGCTCGAAATCCTCGACAGCCGCGTCGTCCGCACGGATCCGAAAACAAAGAAGGCGCGCATCCTCGTCGATGCGATCGCCGACAACGCCGCCAATGGCGGCCTCATCCTCGGCGGCCGCGCCGTGCGGCCCGATACCATCGACATGCGCTGGATGGGCGCGATCGTTTCGCGCAACGCGGTGATCGAGGAGACGGGGCTTGCGGCCGGGGTCCGCAACCATCCGGCCCGTGGCATCGCCTGGCTCGCCAATCGGCTGGCGCAATGCGGCGACGCGATCGAGCCGGGGCAGATCGTTCTCTCAGGCTCCTTCATCCGCACCATCGAGGCCGGGAGCGGCGACACGATCGTCGCCGATTTCGGCGCCTATGGCTCGGTGAGCTGTCACTTCGCGTGAAGGTTCGTGACGGACAAGCCACGCGCCCGGCACGCTGGTTTCACTGCACCAGGATGGCGCGGAAATCGTTGACGTTGGTGCCGGTCGGGCCGGGCTTGAAGAGGTCGCCGAGCGCGTCGAAGGCCGACCAGCTGTCGTTCTTCTGCAGAAGTGCCGCGGCATCGAGACGCTGCGCGACGAGCCTTGCGATCGTCGTGTCGTCTGCAAAGGCACCGGCATTGTCTTCGGAACCGTCGATGCCGTCGGTGTCGGCTGCAAGCGCCGAGACGCCCTTGGCACCATCGATGCCGAGCGCCAGCGCCAGCAGGAATTCGCTGTTACGGCCGCCCTTGCCCTTGCCGCGGATGGTGACGGTCGTCTCTCCGCCCGAGAGAACGACGACAGGTTTACTGAACGGCCGTCCCCGGCCGGCGACCTCACGGGCGATCGCCGCATGTACGCCGCCGACGTCGCGCGCCTCGCCCTCGATCGCATCGGAAAGGATGATTGCCTCGATGCCGGCGGCACGCGCCTCGGCGGCAGCTGCCTCGAGCGAAACGGACGCGGAGGCGATCAGGCGCACTTCGTTGCGGGCAAAGCGCTTATCGTCAGGCGACGGCGCAGCACTGTCGGGGCTCTTTATCCACGCCATAACCTTGGCCGGCAGCTCCAGACTGTAGCGCTCGATCAGCGTCAGCGCATCCTCGCGCGTGCTGGCATCGGCGAGCGTCGGGCCGGATGCGACCAGCGCCGGATCGTCGCCTGGAATATCGGAGACGATCAGCGACACGACCTTCGCCGGATAGGCGGCGGCGGCCAGGCGACCGCCCTTGATCATCGAGACATGCTTGCGCACAGCATTCATGGCGCTGATCGGCGCGCCGGAGGCCAAGAGCGCCCGGTTGACGGCAATCTCGTCTTCCAGCGTCAGACCGGGAGGCGGCGAAGGCAGGAGCGCCGAACCGCCACCGCAGACGAGCGCGACGACAAGATCGTCCTCGGTCAGACCGCTGACTTCCGCGAGCAACCGCTTCGAGGCCAACAGACCGTTTTCATCGGGGAGCGGATGCGAGGCCTCAAGCACCTCGATCCTCTCGCAGGGGGCGGCGTAGCCGTAGCGGGTGACGACCGCGCCCGACAGTGGGCCATCCCAATGGCGCTCGAAGGCTGCCGCCATCTGTGCTGCACCCTTGCCCGCGCCGACAACCACCGTGCGCCCCTTCGGCCGCTCCGGCAGGTTGGCGGCAATCACTTTCTCCGGATCAGCCGCCGCGACTGCGGAGGTGAAAAGCGCTTCGAGGAAACGGCGTGGATCGGTGATGGCTGGCATTGGTCTCCCCCTGGAGGATGTCGCGTCACACGCGATGCTCCATATATGTCATCCCAACGCACGAATGCCGCTGGAAATCAAGAAAGTCTCGGGCGGCGGTTCCTCCAACCGCCGCCCGGACACATGACCGGCCCGGCACAATGGGACGCCGGACGGATCATGTGCATTGAGCCTGACGCTCTCAAAGCGGCGCAATTCCTAAAGGAAAACCGCTTCGCATTTTCCTGGAATTGCTCAGGCAACCTGGTGGTTCGCCATGCGCTCCAGCGCCCGGACAAGGCCGGAATGATCGAGGCCGCTGTCGCCGTTGGCCGCGCAGTTGTTGAAGAGCTCCTGGGTCGCCGCGGTGTTCGGCAGCGAGATACCGAGCGACTTGGCCCCCTGGAGAGCCAGGTTCAGGTCCTTCTGGTGCAGCGAGATACGGAAGCCCGGATCGAAAGTGCGCTTGATCATGCGCTCGCCGTGAACCTCGAGAATGCGCGACGAGGCAAAACCGCCCATCAGTGCCTCGCGGACGCGCGCCGGGTCGGCGCCGGCCTTGGACGCGAAGACGAGTGCTTCCGAAACCGCCTCGATCGTCAGCGCGACGATGATCTGGTTGGCGACCTTGGTCACCTGGCCATCGCCGCAATCACCGACGAGCGTGATGTTCTTGCCCATCAGCTTGAGGAGCGGCAGGGCGCGGTCGAAGCTCTCCTGGGCACCGCCGGCCATGATCGAGAGCGAAGCGTTCTTGGCGCCGACTTCGCCGCCCGAAACCGGGGCGTCGATGTATTCGGCGCCGGTTTCGCGCACCTTCTTGGCGAATTCCTTCGTCTCGATCGGCGAGATCGAGCTCATGTCGATGACGAGCTTGCCCTTGGAAAGACCGTAGGCGACGCCGTTTTCGCCGAAGAGGACGTCCTTGACCTCAGGGGTGTCCGGCAGCATCAGGATGATGGTGTCGACGGTCTCGGCGAGTGCCTTCGGCGTCTCGACGAACTTGAGACCGTTATCGAGCAGTTCCTGGCGCGGCGGGATCGCGAATTTCGAGGTGACGATGGTGTGGCCGGCATCCTGCAGGTGGCGCGCCATCGGCGTGCCCATGATACCCAGTCCAATGAAACCGATTGTTGCCATGGTGCTTAGCTCCTGATCTTGATGATGTCTGCGGATTGGGTGCGCTGGCGCTCGGCGCCGAGCCAGCCAAGACCCTCGGCCGTCGTGGTGCGCGGCTTGTATTCGCAACCGATCCAGCCGTCGTAGCCGGCCGCTTCCAGCGCGTCGAAGACGAAGGGATAGTTGATCTCGCCGGTGCCCGGCTCGTTGCGGCCGGGATTGTCGGCGAGTTGCACGTGAACAATGCGATCGGCAAAGCGCTTGTAAGTTCCGATCAGTTCACCCTGGGTGCGCTGCTGGTGATAGAGATCGTACTGGATGAACAGGTTGTCGCTGCCGACTTCCTCGATGATCGAAGCGGCCTGTTCCACCGTGTTGAGGTAGAAGCCGGGAATATCGAAGTCGTTGATCGGTTCGATCAGCAGGCGAATGCCCTGCTTGCCGAGTTCGCTCGCTGCAAGCTTGAGGTTGGCGACCAGCGTGCTGCGAAGCACAGCTTCCGAGACGCCGATCGGCGCAATGCCGACCAGGCAATTGACCTGCTTGCAATCGAGCGCCGTCGCATAGTCGATGGCGCTCGCAACACCCTTGCGGAACTCGTCGACCCGGTCGGGAAGGATGGCGATGCCGCGTTCGCCGCTCGCCCAGTTACCGGCCGGCAGGTTATGCAGAACCTGGGTCAGGCCGTAACGCTGCAGCTCGGCGCGCAGGCTCACCTTTTCGAATTCGTAGGGAAACAGATATTCCACGCCTTCGAAACCGGCCTTGGCAGCAAGGGCGAAACGGTCGAGGAACGGCACCTCGTTGAACAGCATTGTCAGGTTCGCAGCGAACTTCGCCATGCGATGTTTCCTCCTTGTATTTGTTCCTTGGAGCGGGATGCGGGCGGCGGACCACCCGCATCTCCTCAGTCAGTTGAACCTCAGTCGAGCAGCGCCGTGATCGCGGTCGGTACGTCTTCGCCGCGCAGCGCCAGTTCCTCGAACTCGACGACGGCATTGATGTCGGCGCCCATCGAGATGTTGGTGACGCGCTCGAGGATGAACTCGATGACGACGGGAACCTGGTGCTCGTCCATCAGCGCACGGGCTCTGTCGAAGGCTTCCTGGAACTCGTTCGGGCTGCGCACCCGGATCGCCTTGCAGCCGAGACCTTCGGCAACCGCGACGTGATCGACGCCGTAGCCCTTCTCCGCATCGCCAGACGCATTGATGTTGTCGAAGGCGAGGCTGACCTCGAAGTCCATGTTCAGGCCGCGCTGCGCCTGTCGGATGAGGCCGAGGTACGAATTGTTCACGACCACATGCAGGTAAGGCAGCTTGTGCTGGGCGCCGACCGCCAGCTCCTCGATCAGGAACTGGAAGTCGTAGTCGCCCGAAAGTGCCACGATCGTGCGGTCCGGATCGGCGGCGCGAACGCCGAGGGCGGCAGGCAGGGTCCAGCCGAGCGGGCCGGCCTGGCCGCAGTTGATCCAGTTGCGCGGCTTGTAGACGTGCAGGAACTGGGCACCGGCAATCTGGCTGAGACCGATGGTCGAGACGTAGCAGGTGTCACGGCCGAACGCCTTGTTCATCTCTTCGTAGACGCGCTGGGGCTTCAGCGGCGTCTGGTCGAAATGCGTCTTGCGCAGCATGGTGCGCTTGCGCTCGCGGCACTCCTCCGCCCAGCCGGACCAATCGCGCAGCTTGCCGGCCGTCTTCCATTCGGTCGCAACGTCGAGGAAGAGCTTCAGCGCGGCGCCGGCGTCCGAGACGATGCCGAAATCAGGCGCAAAGACGCGGCCGATCTGGGTGGGCTCGATGTCGACGTGAACGAACTTGCGGCCTTCGGTGTAGGTCGGAACGTTGCCGGTGTGGCGGTTGGCCCAACGGTTGCCGACGCCGAGAACGAAGTCTGAGGCGAGCATGTTGGCGTTGCCGTAGCGGTGCGAGGTCTGCAGGCCGCACATGCCGGCCATCAGCGGATGATCGTCCGGGATCGTGCCCCAGCCCATCAGCGTCGGGATAACCGGGATGCCGGTGATCTCAGCGAATTCTGTCAGAAGGTCCGATGCATCGGCGTTGATGATGCCGCCGCCGGCAACGATCAGCGGACGCTCCGCCTCGTTCAGCATCGCGATCGCCTTCTCGGCCTGGGCACGCGTCGCCTTCGGCTTGTAGGCTTCTAGCGGTTCGTAGGTGTCCGGATCGAACTCGATCTCGGCCAGCTGGACGTCGACCGGCAGGTCGATCAGGACCGGGCCGGGACGGCCGGAGCGCATGATGTGGAATGCCTTCTGGAAGACGAAGGGAACGAGCGCCGGCTCCATGACGGTAACCGCCCATTTGGTGACCGGTGCGGCGATCTTGGCGATGTCGACGGCCTGAAAGTCTTCCTTGTCGAGACGGGCGCGCGGCGCCTGGCCGGTGATGCAGAGAATCGGGATCGAATCCGCCGAGGCCGAATAGAGGCCGGTGATCATGTCCGTTCCGGCCGGACCCGAGGTGCCGATGCAGACGCCGATATTGCCATGCTTGGCGCGAGTGTAGCCCTCGGCCATGTGCGAGGCACCCTCAACGTGGCGGGCGAGAATGTGGCGGACGGAACCGCGCGCCTTCAGCGCCGAATAGAACGGGTTGATGGCAGCACCCGGTACGCCGAAGGCGCAGTCGATGCCTTCTTTCTCCAGAACATAAACAGCCGCGTCAACGGCACGCATCTTAGCCATGAGAACTCCTCCAATTTCCTGAAACCATAATCCATTATTTCTGATCTGCAATACACAAATGGAATTCATTTCCATCATGTGGAAATAAAGATTTTCAACAATTCGGAGAAAATCGCTTCGCGGCCTGATAGAGGATGATGGGCGAGGACGTGATTTGCAGAGAGGCTTCGATGGACGGCAACAGTAGGGGAAAACGCGGGCGCAAGGCGGGCGAGAACGCCGCCCCATCATCCGTCCAGGTGCTTGATCGCAGTCTCGCCCTTTTGACGGTCGTGGCTGAGGGCGACGGTTCGACCCTGACCCAGCTTGCCGACGAGACCGGCATGGCGCCATCGACCGTGCATCGCCTGCTGACGACACTTTCCGGCCACGGCATGGTGATGAACGACCCGGACACCGGCGCCTGGACGGTGGGCTTGAAAGCGTTCGAAATCGGCAACGCCTATCTGCGCTTCCGCAAGCTCGGCACCATCAGCCGTCCGTTCCTCAAGGGACTGATGGAGGAAAGCGGCGAGACGGCCAATATCGGCATCGAGGAAGGCGGCGACGTCGTCTTCATTTCACAGGTCGAAAGCCACGCGCCGATGCGCGCCTTCTTCCGCCCGGGCCGCCGCGGTCCGGTGCACGCCTCCGGCATCGGCAAGGCCATCCTGTCCACCTGGTCCGACACGGAGATCGCCCAGCTGCTCGGTGGTCGCGAGCTTGCGCATTTCACCGACAAGACCCGCGACACGCTGCCGGCACTCTTGAAGGACATCCAGGAGATCCGCCAGCGCGGCTGGTCCGTCGACGACGAAGAGCACACGCTCGGCATGCGCTGCGTCGCCGCCCCGATCTTCAACGAATATGGCGAAACGATTGCCGGCATCTCGATCTCCGGCCCATCGGTGCGCGTCAGCGATCAGAAACTCTCGATCCTCGGCCCGATCGTGCGCGAACGCGCCGATGCGCTCACCAGGGCGATGGGCGGCAAGCGGCCGGAAGAGCTTTAGGTCCACCGAAAGGAAACGCCGCGCACCCGAAGGACACGCGGCGTTTTGAGATTCAGTATCGAGGCCGTGCCGGCTTACGAGCCTGGGTAAGTGCCCTTGACGTCGATCAGGCCGTTTCGAGACTTCTGGTCGTAGCCGTTGCCCCATCCTTCGAACCGTTCGCAGCGCGCTTCATCGGCTTGCCGGCAACGTAGGTTTCCGCCACGCAGCGGTCATCGCCCATCGTCTGCAGGATGAAGAGCTCCTCGACAAGCGAAGCTGCAACCCGCATGCGCAAGTCCATCGAGGGCTTGGCGCGGCTGTCGAGCACAACGATGTCGGCGTCGGCGCCGACATGCAGCGATCCAATGCGATCGTCGAGATCCAGCGCTCGGGCGTTGCCGAGCGTCATGCGGTAGAAGGAGTTGAACGGGGTCAACCGCTGGCCCTGCAGGTGCAGAACCTTGTAGGCCTCGTCCATCGTCTCCAGCATCGAGAAGCTGGTGCCGGCGCCGACGTCGGTCGCGACAGACCAGCGGGCGCCGAGCTTGTCGAAGCGATCGCGGTCGAAGAGACCCGAGCCGAGGAACAGGTTCGAGGTCGGGCAGAAATTGCCGACGGCACCGGTTTCTGCGAGTACCGAAATCTCGCGGTCGCTGAGATAGATGCAGTGACCGAGCAAGGTCTTGCGCGTCAGGAGATCGTAGCGCGCATAGATGTCGGTGTAGTCCTTCGCTTCCGGATAGAGCGAGGTCGCAAAAGCGATCTCGTCCCTGTTTTCCGAGAGATGCGTCTGGACGTAACACTCTGGATGCTCGGCGACGAGCGTGCGGCTCGCCTCCATCTGCTCGGGAGTCGAGGTGATGGCAAAACGTGGGCTGATGGCATAGTGCGCGCGGCCGCGGCCGTGCCACTTCGATATCAGCGCCTTGGTCTCGTCATAGCCCTGCTGCGCCGTGTCGCGCAGTGCGTCCGGCGCGTTGCGGTCCATCATCACCTTGCCGCCAATCATCAGCATGCCGCGGGCTTCAGCCGCCCCAAAGTAGGCATCAACGCTTTCCGGATGCACCGAGCAATAGGCAGCCGCGGTCGTCGTGCCGTTCGCAAGCAGTTCGTCGAGGAAGCGCCCGGCGATGTAGTCGGCATGCTCCGGTATGCGGAACTTCTGCTCCTCGACGAAGATGTAGGTGTTCAGCCATTCGAGAAGCTGCGCGCCATAGGACGCGATCGCCTGGGTCTGCGGGAAGTGCAGATGCGTGTCGATCAGGCCCGGCAGCACGAGGTTGGGGCGATGGTCAGCAACCTTGACGCTGGCACCGGCGCGGCGAGAGACCTCGGCATGTTCGCCGATATCGGCGACCCTGCCGTTCCGCACCAGCACGGCGCCGTCCTCGAAGTAGCGGTAGGATGCCGTGTCGTCGATGCCCTTGGGCTCCTCGACGAAGGTCAGCACACGGCCGCGGATCAGCAGATCGGTCATTGGGTCTTTCCTCCATTAACGACGGATTCGTACCAGGCGACGAGCAATTGCCGCTCCTCGTCCGATACGCCGGTGACGTTGGCGGGCGGCATCGCATGCGTGCGGCCGGCCTGCAGGTAGATTTCACGCGCGTGGTTGGCGATCTCGGTGTCGGTTTCGAGCGTCACGCCCTTCGGCGGCACGACGATGCCTTCCCAACCCGGCTCCTTGGCGTGGCACATCGAACAGCGGCCAAGCACGGTATCGCGTACCTTCGGAAAGGCTTCCGCTGACACGAAGGGCTGCTGCGCGGCGGAAATCTTCGCCTCCTCGCCGCCGGCAAGAATCTTCGGCACGGTCGACAGCCACATGATCGCAACGAAGAGCAGCGCTGTGACGAGCCAGGTCCAGGTCGGGTTACCCTTGTTGGCGTGTCGGGTGTTGAAATAGTGGCGGATGGTGACGCCCATCAGGAAGACCAGCGAGGCGATGATCCAGTTGTACTCAGTACCGAAAGCCAGCGGGTAATGGTTCGACAGCATCAGGAACAGAACCGGCAGCGTCAGGTAGTTGTTGTGGGTCGAGCGCTGCTTGGCAATGACGCCGTATTTGGAGTCCGGCGTACGGCCGGCGATCAGGTCGCCGACGACAACCTTCTGGTTCGGAATGATGATGAAGAACACGTTGGCCGACATGATCGTTGCGGTAAACGCACCGAGATGCAGGAAGGCCGCGCGGCCGGTGAAGAGCTGCGTGTAGCCCCAGGCCATACCGACGAGGATGAAGTAGAGCAGCACCATCAGCCGGGTATTGTCGCGGCCGAAGGGCGACTTGCAGATCGTGTCATAGGCGAGCCAGCCGAAGGCAATCGAGCCCAGCGAGATGGCGATCGCCACCGGCTTGGAAACATCGAGCACGTTCGGGTCGATCAGGTAGAGGTCGGCACCGGCGTAGTAGACCAGGCAGAGCATGCCGAAGCCGGAGAGCCAGGTGACATAGGACTCCCATTTGAACCAGACCAGGTGTTCCGGCATGTTGGCCGGCGCAACCAGGTACTTCTGGATGTGGTAGAAACCACCGCCATGCACCTGCCATTCTTCGCCATAGGCGCCGACCGGCAGACCGGGATGTTTCTTCAGACCGAGGTCAAGGGCGACGAAGTAAAAGGACGAACCGATCCATGCAATGGCGGTGATGACGTGCAGCCATCTCACGGCAAAGGTCAGCCAATCCCAGGCGATGGCATAGTCGTACATGCAATTCTCCCATTTCTCCTCAGGCCATTATGTGTCATTGCTGGAGGTCGCGGGAACGTCGCTGCTTCACCAACACTTTCAAAAAAATCTATAAAATAGCGGCGGAATGGATAGGCTAGAGAGAGCCTGAAGGAGTGGGGCGGAGGCATGTCTTATCTGGACAATGTGCGCGTCTTCGTACGCGTCGTAGAGCTTGGAACCCTGTCGGCGGCCGGTCGCGATCAACGCGTGACGCCGGCGGTTGCAAGCAATAGAATCAAAGAGTTGGAGCGCCACATGGGCGTTCGCCTGTTCAATCGGACGACGCGCAAGCTGACCCCGACCGAGCACGGTCGCGTCTTTTACGACGGTGCTGTAAAGATCCTCGAAGCGGTCAACGAAGCGGAAAACGCGATCGCCGATCTCTCGCGCAATCCGAAG
Organism: Ensifer adhaerens; assembly: GCF_002007205.1. Taxonomy (GTDB): domain Bacteria; phylum Pseudomonadota; class Alphaproteobacteria; order Rhizobiales; family Rhizobiaceae; genus Ensifer; species Ensifer adhaerens_D. Next base: position 150,339 of record NZ_LAZS01000010.1, on the reverse strand, counting down.
GGTGCGCTCAAGATTACCGCTCCGCTCGGGATAGGTCGGCGGCTGATTGCGTCCGGGATTCCGGAGTTTCATGACAAGTATCCGGATATCGAAGTGCGGCTTCGCCTGTCGGACCACAATGTCGATATCCTGTCGGAAGGTGTCGACGTCGCCTTCAAGCTCGGGATCCTTGAAGATTCGAACCTGCGCATGCGCGGCATCATGAATTGCGAGCGGGTTGTCTGCGGCGCGCCTGCCTATTTCGAGAAGCGCGGCATACCCCAGACCCCCGACGCGCTGATCGCCGACAAGCACGACTGTCTGCTGCTCAGGTATCCCGGTTCGAAGGAATATTTCTGGACGCTCCAGACGATGGAGGGCGTGCGCAAGCTCGACGTCACCGGCCCTTACGATTCGGACGATGGCGACGTGCTCACCCAATGGGCGCTCGACGGCCGCGGCATCATCAACAAGCCGCTCTTCGAGGTGAAGGCCCACATCAATTCCGGCGCGCTGGTGCCGATCCTCGCCGACGCGCCGCCGCTCAGTGTGCAGCTTGCGGCGATCTATCCGCACAAGCGTTTCCAGGACCCGAAGGTGCGGCTGATGATCGACTACATGGCCGAGCGCTGTCAGCGCCTGATCAACGGAATGCTGGCCTGACCATTCGTCTTCCGGCCGCTTCGGCCTGGGCCAAGGAGCAAGACCCCACGCCCTAGGCATCGCCGGGGGCTGCCGGCGGCTCCTATCGACCGAGAGCCGATTGTTTCGCCCGGCACGGGGCGTTCACACGTGGTTCGCAAAAGAAAGAGGGCGCGCCGATGCGGCGCGCCCTCGATGTTTTCCAGAGATCAGCGTTTCACGTCGCTGTGCTTCGACTTGCCGGGAACGCCGTCACCGCCGCCGTTGCCAAACCCGTTGTTGGCGTGCTTGGTCTTGCCACCGCCGTCGCCGCCGCCGTCACCGCCACCATCGCCGCCGCCATCACCGCCGCCATCGCCGCCACCGTCACCGCCGCCATCACCGCCGCCATCACCGCCGCCATCGCCGCCGCCGTCGCCGCCACCATCGCCACCGCCGTCGCCGCCATCGCCGCCACCGTCACCGCCGCCAGTACCACCGTCACCACCAGTACCACCGTCACCACCGGTACCACCATCACCGCTAGTGCCACCTTCACCACTAGTGGTACCCCCATCGGCGTGAGCTATACCGATCATGACCGGCGCGCTGTAGTGCGTCAGCACCGCGAACGCAGTGGACAAGAGCAGAGTACGTGTCAGTTTTTTCATAGTCGCCTCCCGATCTGATGCGTCCCCGTATCCTTGCAATTGCGTAAAACCCGATCTGTCTTAAATGCACCAAAGAAAATCCTGGACGCGTTGCTTCCTTAAAGGCCGACCTCAGCGCCGACCTTATTTTAGAAACCCCTCACAATAGGCAGATCCGGGAGCAGACGGTAAGCGACACATTTGTGCTATCGCTCAGGCCATACGACCGATCCATTTGGGTTATCGATCACACGGTCGGGTTGATCAGAAGGTGTGGCCGCTAACCTCTCGACCTCTCGATCCCCGGAAGACTGGCGATCGCATCGACCAGGAAATCAACCAACAGACGAACACGGGCAATGCCGGCGCGCTCCGGCACGATCAGCAGGCTGAGCGGGACCGAAGGCAGCGCGTAATCCTGAAGCAGCGGCACCAGCCGGCCGGCTTCGATCAGGTCGTCGACGAGCCATCGATGGGCAGGGGCCACACCCCTGCCGGCGACAAGAGCCTCGCGGGCAGCAAGCCCGTGATCGACGCGAAGGCCCCCGCCAAAAGGTACCGACAGATGTCGCCCCTCCGCGCCTTCGAAGACCAGCCTGTCGCTGCCGGCAACGTTCGACATGCGGATACCCTCATGTGCCGAGAGGTCGCCTGGGGAGCGGGGAAATCCCCTTGCGGTCAGGTAGTCGGGAGCAGCCACAAGCAGTCGCCGGCTTTGCCCAAGTGGCCTGAGCTTCATCGAACTGTCGGTGAGCGGCCCGAGACGCAGAGCGATGTCGATCCCTTCGCGCACCAGATCGATGCGCTCGTCGGTCAGGTTCAGATCGACGCCGATGTCGGGATGCCTGTCCTGGAAGGCAAAGATCAGACGGCTGACGTGAAGCACCCCGAATGCGGAGGTGCACGAGACACGAATGGTACCTGATGCCGCGCTGCGGGCGCCGCGCGCCTCGTCGCCGGCCTGCTCGACCAGGCGCAGGATCTGGACGCTGTCGGCATAGTAACGGCCGCCTTCGTCGGTCAGCGTGACACGGCGCGTGGTGCGGCTGAGCAACGGCACGCCGATCGCTTCCTCGAGCTCGCGCAGATGCCGCGTCACCGTCGACTGGCCGATACCGAGTTCGCGGGCGACGGCCGAAAGGCTGCCGCGCTCGGCGACCCGCACGAAGCTACGCATGCGTTCCAGCGTGACATCCGATTTATCCATTTTTCGGCAGAATCCTATGCATTTAGAATATCTACCGCATGGATAGGCAACGGTCTACCTACAGTCTCAGTTGACGACATCAGGGAAGTACCGACCATGAAAGTTCTGCTTGTTTATGCCCACCCCGAACCGCGTTCACTCAATGGCGCGCTGCGCGAGGTCGCCGTCAAGGCGCTCGAGGCCGAAGGCCATGAGGTGCGCATCACGGATCTTTATGCCGAGGGATGGAAGTCCGAAATCGATCGGGCTGATTTTCCGGCTCTTGTTCCGGATGCCCGCTTCAAGCCAAGCCGCGCTTCGAAGGAGGCCTTCGCGACCAATACGCTGACCGCCGACGTCAAGGCCGAACAGGAAAAGCTGCTTTGGGCCGATGCCCTGATCCTGCAATTTCCGCTGTGGTGGTATTCGATGCCGGCGATCCTGAAAGGCTGGGTCGACCGCGTCTATGCCTATGGCTTCGCCTATGGTGTGGGCGAGCACAGCGACAAATATTGGGGCAAGCGCTTCGGCGAGGGCACGCTCGCCGGCAAGCGTGCTATGCTTATCGTAACGACCGGCGGTTGGGAGGAGCACTACTCGCCCCGCGGGGTCAACGGGCCGATAGACGACCTGCTGTTCCCGATCAATCACGGGGTGCTCTATTATCCCGGCTATGACGTGCTTCCGCCTTTCGTCGCCTATAGGGTCGACGCCCTTGACGAAGCGGGCTTCGAAGCAACCGCCGAGCGCCTGCAGCAACGGATGCGCACGCTGGAAACCGCGGCCCCCATCCCCTACCGCCGGCAAAACGGCGGCGACTATCTGATCCCGACCCTTGAACTTCGACCCGAGGTCGGCGACCCGCACGCCCACGGCTTTGCGCTTCACCTCAACGGTGCGCACATGGGCGAAACGGCGCCGCGCTGACAGTTCGCGTGGCTAGCGGGCAAGCCTGGCGGCAGTCGGCCGGCGCGATGGTGCCGCCTGCACGGGCTGCCGGAAGTTGAGTGCTGCCGCCATGACTTCGGCGGCGGCAAGTGCCGCGATCACCGCCGGCCGCTTGTCCTTCACCGTCGTGCCGCCGATCGGGCAGATGAGCCGGTCGAAGAGGTCCGGCCGGCCGATCTCGCGCGACAGCCAATTCTTGAAGGTGCCGCGTTTCGTCTTCGAGCCGATCATGCCGACATAGGATGCGTCGTCGCGACGAAGCGCTTCCGCCGCAATCAGGAAGTCGAGCGCATGGTCGTGCGTCAGGATCACGAAGGCGCTGCCGGGCGGGGTGTCGCGCACAACGGCCTCCGGCATTGCCGTCAGGCAGGTTTCGATCCCGGGAATGTCGGCAACGGCCGAAAGTTCGTTCTCGCGCGTGTCGACGAGAACGGTGCGCACCGGAACCAGGGAGAGCGCCATCGCCAGCGCATCGCCGACATGGCCGGCGCCGAAGACATAGACATGCGGCCGGCTGGCGATCTCCAGGTCGCTGCGTTCAATCAGCATGGCGGCTTTCTCCTGATCGAGGCGTGTGAAGGCGAGCGCTACGCGCCCGCCGCAACACTGGCCGATCTCCGGACCGAGTGGGATCGTCATGGCCTCCAGCGCGTCGCCGCGCTTCAGCGCCCGCCGGCCATGATCGATCGCCATGTATTCGAGTTGCCCGCCACCGATCGTGCCGAACAGGCTCTCAGGCGCGACAAGCATCCAGGCATCGGTGTCGCGCGGCGTCGAGCCGGCAGCACCGCTGACCTCCACGAGCACGCAGTTCGGCTCGCGTCGGAGAAAGTCCCTGATATCCTCGCGGCTCGCCACCATGACAATCAGCCCCTGTTATCCTTTCTGCCGTGCGGCTGCCCGTAGCCGCTCGATCGCCATCAGCACCCGTTCCGGCGTTGCCGGTGCGTCAAGGCGCGGTGATATACGATACTCCGCAACACTCGCCGCCGCCATCGACAAAGCTTCAAGCACCGAGATGCCGAGCATGAACGGGGGCTCGCCCACCGCCTTAGAACGGCGGATCGTTTCCTCGCGGTTGACCGACCATTCGGCAAGGCGGGTGTTGAAGACGCGCGGCCGGTCGGAGGCCAGCGGGATCTTGTAGGTCGACGGCGCATGCGTGCGCAGCCGGCCCTTGGCGTCCCACCAGAGCTCTTCCGTCGTCAGCCAGCCCATGCCCTGAACGAAAGCACCTTCCACCTGGCCGAGGTCGAGCGCCGGGTTCAGCGACCGGCCGACATCGTGCAGGATGTCCGTGCGGTCGACCTGATATTCACCGGTCAGCGTATCGACGCTGACCTCGGAGCACGAGGCGCCATAGGCGTAGTAGAAGAACGGCCGGCCCCGGCCTTCGGCGCGGTTCCAGTGGATCTTCGGCGTCTTGTAGAACCCGGCCGCCGAAAGCTGGATGCGGGCACCATAGGCGATCTTGATGAACTCGTTGAAGCTCAAGCGTTCCGCGCCGATCCGCACCACGCTCGGTTCGAAGGCGACATCGGCCTCGGCAACGTTCCAGCGCTCGGCGGCAAACTTGGTGAGCCGCGCCTTGATCTGCTGGGCGGCATTGGCTGCGGCCATGCCGTTGAGATCGGAGCCGGAGGACGCCGCGGTTGCAGACGTGTTCGGCACCTTGCCGGTCGTCGTCGCCGTCACCTTGATCCGGTCGAGATCGACCTGGAACTCGTCGGCCACCACTTGGGCGACCTTGGTATAGAGCCCCTGCCCCATCTCGGTGCCGCCATGGTTCAGATGGATCGAACCATCCGTATAGACATGCACGAGCGCGCCGGCCTGGTTGTACTCGGTCTTAGTGAAGGAGATGCCGAACTTCACCGGCGTCAGCGCGATGCCGCGCTTCACGACATTGTTCTCGCGGTTAAAGGCGATCACCGCTTCGCGACGCTTGGCATAATCCGCCGAGGTTTCCAGTTCCTCGATAATGCGGCCGATGATGTTGTCTTCCACGGTCTGGTGATAGGGCGTGAGGTTTCGGCCCTCGCCGCCGTAGAAGTTCAGCTTGCGGATTTCGAGCGGATCCTTGCCGACGGCATAGGCGATATCCTCGATCATGCGTTCGCCACCGACCATCCCTTGAGGGCCGCCGAAACCGCGGAAAGCGGTGTTGGAAACGGTGTTGGTCTTCAGCGGACGCGAGCGCAGCCGCACGTTCGGATAGAAATAGCAGTTGTCCGCGTGAAAGAGGGCGCGGTCGGTGACCGGACCTGAAAGGTCGGCCGAGTAGCCGCAGCGCGCCGAAAACACTGCGTCCACTGCCTCGATACGACCCTCGTCGTCGAAGCCGAGCTTGTAGTCGACGTGGAAATCGTGGCGCTTGCCGGTCGCACTCATGTCGTCGTCGCGATCGGGCCGCACTTTCACCGGGCAACGGTATTTCTTGGCGGCGACTGCTGCAACGGCGGCGAAGATGTTCGCCTGGGTTTCCTTGCCGCCGAAGCCGCCGCCCATACGGCGCACATTGACGGTGACCGCGTTCGACGGCACGCCGAGCACGGTCGCGACCATGTGCTGCGTCTCTGCCGGATGCTGGGTCGAGGAGTAGACGAGCACCTCGTCGTCCTCACCGGGAATGGCAAAGGAGATCTGGCCTTCCAGATAGAAGTGGTCCTGGCCGCCGATGCGCATCTCGCCTTCGAGAATGTTCTTTGCCTTGGCAAAGCCGGCGTCGATGTCGCCGCGCTCGAGCTTGAGCGGATCGATGACCAGCGGATAGTTGGCGGCTGCCGCCTCCAGCACATCGGTCACATGCGGCAGGTCGCGGTACTCGATCTTGACCTTGGCCGCGGCCCGGCGGGCCGCCTCGCGCGAGGTGGCGATGACTGCGAAGATCGGCTGGCCGTGGAACTCCACCTTGTCGGTGACGAAGATCGGCTCGTCGTGCTTGTGCGCCGGGCTGATGTCGTTTTCACCGGGAATGTCGGCGGCCGTCAGGACGCCGATCACGCCTTCGCTGGCGTTCACGGCCTGGAAGTCGATCGACAGGATGTCGGCGTGCGCCCGCTGCGAGAGGCCGAGATAGCCGTGCAGGGTGCCCTGGGGTTCCGGAATGTCGTCGATGTACTCGGCCGTGCCGGAAACATGCTTGTGGCCGGACTCGTGCCGTTCGTTTTCGTGTACGCCGCCGCGGATGCGGTCGATGGGCTGCATCACGTTCATGGCTTCCTCCCTTAAACCGCGACAGCAATGGTGCGGTCGAGACGGAGCTGGCCGCCGCTCAACTGCGTTTCGAGATAGAAGCGGCGAAGCAGGTTCTTCGCCACCAGTTGGCGGTATTCCGCCGAGGCGCGCCAGTCGGTGAGCGGCGTGAAATCCTGATCGAATGCCGCGACCGCGCGTTCGATCGTCTCCTCGTTCCACTCGGCACCTTTTAGCACCGCCTCGACATGGGCGGCACGCTTCGGCGTAGCGGCCATCCCGCCGAAGGCGATGATGGCGTCGGTAACCCGACCAGCGTCGAAGGCGATGTTGAAGCCGCCGCAGACGGCGGTGATGTCTTCGTCGAGACGCTTCGTCACCTTGTAGACGGCAACGCGGGCCCTGTCGGAAACGAACGGGATGTGCACGCTTTCAACGAACTCGCCGGGCTCGCGGTCCTGCTTGCCATAGGCGATGAAGAAGTCTTCGAGCTGGACCGTGCGGCGACGTGCGCCCTTGCGCAGCGTGATCGCGGCGCCGAGCGCGATCAGCGCCGGCGGCGTGTCGCCGATCGGCGAGCCGTTGGCGATGTTGCCGCCGACTGTGCCCATGTTGCGGACCTGCTGACCGCCGATGCGGTCCCAGAGCTCCGTCAGTTCAGGGAAATGCTCGACGATGACGGGATAGGCCTCGGCATAGCTGACCCCGGCGCCGAGCGTCACGCCATCGGCTTCGACCGTGATCCGGCGCAGTTCTTCAAGATGGGTCAGATGGATAACCGGTGAAATGTCGCGCATGAATTTCGTCACCCAGAGGCCGACATCGGTCGAGCCGGCGACGATCGTCGCCTTCGGGTTGGCTTCGAGCACGGCGGCGAAATCATCGACCGAGCCCGGCAGGATGAAGCGTTCCGTCTCAGAACCGATTTCCACCCGGCGGCCGTCCTGAAGTGCTGCCAATTCGCCTGCGATCCGGTCACGCTCGGCCACCAGCGGATCCTTGCCGACATCGCCGATCGTCGAGATCGCCTCGGCGGCGCGGATGATCGCGGCATAGCCGGTGCAGCGACAAAGATTGCCCTGTAGGGCCTTTTCGATTTCGGCGATCGACGGCTTCGGGTTTTCCATCCAGAGACCGTAGAGCGACATCACGAAGCCCGGCGTGCAGAAGCCACATTGCGAGGCGTGCGTGTCGACCATCGCCTGCTGCACCGGATGCAGGGGGCCTGCCGGCTGCGCCAAGGAATCCACCGTCACGATGTGACAGCCGTCGAGCGAGCCGACGAAACGAATGCAGGCATTGACGGACTCGTATTTGAGCTTGCCATCGAGCAGACGGCCGACAAGCACCGTGCAGGCGCCGCAGTCGCCTTCGGCGCAGCCTTCCTTGGTGCCCTTCAGATTGCGGTCGATGCGCAGGAAATCGAGCAGGGTCTGAACCGGCGACACCTCGGCAAGCTCGACCAGGCGGTGGTTCAGGATGAAGCGGATCGTGTTGCGGATCTGGATCGTCATTTCCTCAGCTCCCGCGGTAAGTGGAGTAGCCATAGGGCGAGAGAAGCAGCGGCACATGATAGTGCGCGCCCTGGTTATCGATGCCGAAGCGGATCGGGATCACGTCGAGGAACGGGTTCTCGCCGCGCTTGTCCGCGCCGCCAAGATAATCGCCGGCATGGAACTGCAGCTCGTAGGTGCCCGTCTGCATGCGCTCGCCGCTCAAGAGCGGTTCATCACAGCGGCCGTCGTCGTTGGTTTTCACGGATTTGATGTGCGTCTGGCGATCGCCGTCGACCCGGTAGAGCTCGATGCGCAGCCCCTCGGCCGGCTTGCCGCTTGCCGTATCCAGCACGTGCGTCGTCAAACGGCCGGCGTTTCCACCCTGAGATTGCATAGTTTTCGCTCCTCCCGAAGTCAGCTTTCCACCTCGCAGTATTCCGGCATTCCGGCCCGCTTGGTAGCGAGCGCATCATTCGAGACTTTCAAATTTTTTGGGGGGAATGGCTCGAAACAAATGCCGCTAGAAATTGGATGCAGAGACGAAAATGTCTGGAGGAGCTGCTTTGATGAGATACCCCCGCGATCTTCACGGCCACGGCCCGAACTTCAAGATCACATGGCCCGACGGCGCGCGGATCGCCGTGCAATTCGTCATCAACTACGAGGAAGGCGGCGAAAACTGCGTGCTGCACGGCGACGCAGCCTCCGAAGCATTCCTGTCGGAAATCGTTGGTGCGCAGGCCTGGCAGGGCCAGCGCCACTGGAACATGGAATCGATCTACGAATATGGCGCGCGCGCCGGTTTCTGGCGGCTGCATCGCATGTTTACGGAGCGCGGCGTCCCGGCAACCGTTTATGGCGTCGCAACCGCGTTGAAACGCTCGCCGGAGCAGGTTGCCGCCATGCAGGACGCCGGCTGGGAAATCGCCTCGCACGGCTTGAAATGGATCGAACACAAGGACTTTTCGCCGGAGCGCGAGCGCCAGGAGATTGCCGAGGCGATCCGGCTGCACACCATCGTCACCGGCGAGCGCCCGCGTGGCTGGTACACCGGGCGTTGCTCCGACAACACCCTCGACCTCGTGACGGAATCCGGCGGCTTCGACTACGTTTCAGACGCCTATGCCGACGACCTGCCCTACTGGCATGAGCATGCCGGGCGCCATCAGCTGGTCATCCCCTATACGCTCGACAGCAACGACATGCGCTTTGCGACGCCGCAGGGCTTCAACAGCGGCGACCAGTTCTTCAGCTACCTGAAAGACAGCTTCGACGTGCTCTACGCCGAAGGCACCGCCGGTGCACCGAAGATGCTGAGCATCGGGCTGCACTGCCGCCTCGTCGGCCGACCCGGCCGCGCCGCGGCGCTTGCCCGTTTCCTCGACTATGTGCAGGGCCACGAGAAAGTCTGGCTCGCCAAGCGTGTCGACATCGCCCGCCACTGGACGGAGAACTACCCGTACAAGGCCTGGGACGATCGTCCGTCGCGGCTTGGCGAAGAGGCGTTCGTCACCAAATTCGGCGGCGTTTTCGAACATTCGAAGTGGATCGCGAAACGCGCCTTCCAGGGCGAGCTTTCGCCGGCCAACGACACGGCGATCGGTCTTGCAGCGGCGCTCTCCGCCGTCTTCCGCGAAGCCTCGGCCGAAGAGCGGCTTGCCGTCCTCATCGCCCACCCGGACCTCGCCGGCAAGCTGGCGCAGGCCAAGCGCCTGACGGAAAGCTCGACCAACGAGCAGGCCGGCGCCGGCCTCGATGCGCTGACCGACGCCGAGCGTGAGCGCTTCACCACGCTCAACGCCGCCTATGTCGAGAAGTTCAAGTTCCCGTTCATCATGGCCGTCAAGGGCCGCAGCAAGGACGAGATCCTGGCCGCCTTCGAAAGCCGGATCGGCAACGATCGCGACACCGAGTTCGAGACGGCATGCCGGCAGGTGGAGCGCATCGCCTATCTGCGCCTCAAGGACATGCTGCCGAGCTGAGGACCGGTTATGACTAGCCCCGGCGTGAGCCCGCCCGAATTCGCGCTGAACGCGATCAACCTTGCCTCCGCCGGTCTCGGCGCGAGGCCAGTCTTCGCCACAGACGAATTCTTCGCACCGCTCGAGCGCATGCTCCAGGATGCGCCGCCGGTCTATCATCCCGGTGTCTATGACGACAACGGCAAGTGGATGGACGGCTGGGAGACGCGGCGCCGCCGCGGCCCCGGCAACGACCACGCCATCGTCGCGTTGGCCGCAAACGGCCGCATCCGTGGCTTCGAGGTCGATACCGCCCATTTCACCGGCAACTATCCGAGCGCCTGCGCCATCGACGCCTGCCTGGCGCCTGATGGCCTGGACGAGAAGACGGTCTGGACGGAACTGGTGTGCCCGCGGCCGCTCGGACCGAGTGCACAGCATCACTTCGAGGTGCGGTCGGACGTGGTCTGGAGCCATGTGCGCCTGCGCATCTATCCCGACGGCGGCATCGCCCGACTGAGGGTTTACGGCACGCCTGCCTTCGACCGGGCGGCGCTCGGCGACACGGTGGTCGACCTTGCCTCGTCGCTGCTCGGTGGCCAGATCATCGCCTATTCGAACGGGCATTACGGCCACCAGCGGCTGCTTGCACCCGGACGCGGCATCAACATGGGCGACGGCTGGGAGACACGCCGGCGCCGCGAACCCGGCAACGACTGGATCGTCGTGAAGCTCGCCGCCCGCGGCGAGATCGACCGGATCGCCGTCGATACCGCCCATTTCAAGGGCAACTACCCCGATGCCTGTTCGCTACAGGCCGCCGACCTTGGGGCGGCCGCTTGCGAAGTGGCGGCGTCCGTCACAGCGTCGTCGATGTTCTGGCGCGAGGTTCTGCCACCGCAGAAGCTTCAGGCTGACAGCATCCATACCTACGAGGCACACGCACTCACAGCCGTTGGGCCGGTGACCCATGTGCGCTTCAATATCTTCCCCGACGGCGGCGTCAGCCGGCTGCGTGTCTTCGGGCGTATTGCGAAAACCGGCATCTAGATCGTTTCGCCGAGGAGGCGAAGCGATCAAACTTCCATGCAACCGATCAATATTGGACGGAGGAGCGTCACATGAAGGAGATCGTCATACAGCCGTTGACCCGGGAGGCCTTTGCGCCTTTCGGCGACGTGATCGAAACGGAGAATGCCAACAACTTCCCCATCAACGGGGGCAATGCAACCCGCTACCATGATCTCGCCAAGATCGATACAACAGGCGAAAAGGCCCGGCCGATGATCAGCCTCGTGCGCGGCGTACCCTATCCGCTGCCACTGAAACTCACCATGGTCGAGCGCCATCCGCTCGGCAGCCAGGCCTTCATCCCCTTGAGCGACAATCCGTTTCTGATCGTCGTCTCCCGGGAAACCGACGAGGGGCCGAGTGAACCGATCGCCTTCAAGACCACCCCTGGCCAGGGCGTCAACATCGCCCGCAATGTCTGGCACGGCATCCTGACGCCGCTCGATGACGTCTCGGATTTCGCGGTGGTCGATCGCGGCGGCGAAGGCGTCAATCTGGAGGAACATTTCTTCAAGGAGCCGTTCCTGATCGTGTGAGTGAATGCATGACCCGGTCGTCCGGTCGGGTTATCGGTGCGCCAGGGCCTCGCTGGCCGCCGAAATCGGACGTAGACTGCGGCCTCAATAGCCGCCATCCCGCCGGAACTTCGTCGGCGTGTATCCGGTCACGCGGCGAAAATCGCGCGAGAAATGATAGGGATCCGGGTAGCCGCAGACGGCCGCCACCGCCGAGACCTTGGCATCGGGTCCGACCAGCAGGCGTTTTGCCTGATTGATGCGCTCATGGCGCAGCCAATCCATCGGCGTCGTTCCCACCATGTCGCGAAAACGCCGGAAGAATTGCGACGGGCTGAGCCGCGCGCAAGCCGCGAGATCGTCGATCGTCCACGGCCTGGCGAGATCGCCGCGCATTACTGAAAGAACCTGAAGCAAACGGTCTTCACCCGACCTGTCCTCGGTCGGCTCGGCCCCGACCAACCGTGGCGCGATCATATCGGCCATCACCCCGGCGATCGCGGCGCTCGCCAGAGCATCGGTAGCAGGGGACCGTTCGGCAAAATATCCGCTCACGGATTCGAAGGCGGCTTTCGCCGCCGACGGATCCTTCGGCGCAAACAGCGGTGACTGCTGCACGCCGAGAAACTGGTAGAGCGCGTCGAGGCCATGCCCCTCGATCCCCATCCAGAGATAGCGCCAGCCTCCACTGTCAGGCGCGCAACTATGCGCATAGGCTTGCGCCGTATCGAGCCAAGCGATAGCGCCCGTTTCCGCAAGAAAGCGTTGCCCGCGCACCTCGATCAACCCTTTTCCATCCATCGTGTAGACGAACACGTGCTGGTGAAACCGCTTGCGGATCGGCGGCTCCTGCGGCCGAGCAACACGGCTTCCGGCCACCAGCGCCAGATAGGGAAATGCACCGGCGAATTTTGCCGGCGTGTGGAAATGGATCTCTTCGCTTTCGGGCAGCATGCCATTTTCTGGCATCCGATGCGAGTTTTGTCCATCATCTTGCGATAGGGCGCCATTCACAGAGCTACGGCAGTGACGTTATCATGCAGCTTTATGCACGGAGAATTGCCCATGACCGAAGCCGCGCCGAATGGCGACGCCGCGAATTTCACCTTCGCGCCGCTGTCCCCGGATTTTGCTCGCGATCCCTATCCGACCTACCGCGCGCTGCGCGAAAGAGAGGGGCTGCACTACTTCGCGGATTTCGACATCTGGCTTGCCTCGCGCTTCGAGGACGTCTCGGCGATCGTCATGGACAAGCGCATGGTACGCTCGCTCGAAGACCTCGCAACCAAGGAAGAGCTCTCAAAACTGCAGCGCGCCGCCAATTGGCACGACATGCCGCACCATGAGCGCTTCGTGCAGTTCAGCCTGCTCGACAGCGATGGCGCGGTGCACGACCGGCTGCGCAAGCAGGTGTTCAAGCTGTTCACGCCGGCCATGATTGCGAAGCTCCGCGACCAGATCCAGGCCTATGTCGACCGGCTGATCGACAGCCTTGCCGATCGCGGCGAGATCGATTTCGTCGATGATCTTGCCGCCCATGTTCCCGGCCATATCATCGGTCGTCTGCTCGGCGTGCCGGACGAGGACTGTCCCCAGCTGCGCATCTGGTCGGAGAACATCGTGCAGTTCTTCGACGTGGACCGCTCGGATGCGCGCAAGGAAATCGCCGAGCGCAACACGACCGAGTTCTACGAATATCTGACGGCGCTGAAGGCCGAGCGCGAGCGCGAGCCGAAGGACGACCTCATCTCGGTGCTGATCGAAGCGGAGCGCTCCGGCGCCATGAACTTCGACGAGTTCATCTCGACCTGCATGCTGATCCTGATGGCGGGCCACGGTTCGACGATCGACGTGCTCGGCAGCGGCATGCATGCGCTTCTGCGCTTCCCCGAGCAGATGGCGCGGCTGCGGAGCGAACCCGGCCTGATCCAGACCGGCGTGCAGGAGATGTTCCGCTACGAGTCGCCGCTTCCGTTCTTCCACCGCCATTGCGTCGAGGACGTCGAGATCTTCGGCAGGCGCTTCGAGCGCGGCACCAAGTTCGGCCTGCTCTATGGCGCCGCCAACCGCGACCCCAAGCAGTTCGCGAATGCCGATACATTCGACATCGGCCGCACGCCCAATCGTCATCTCGCCTTTGGCGGCGGCGTGCATTTCTGTCTCGGCAATCATCTGGCCCGCCTCGACATGGATATCATCTTCAGCGCCCTGCTGCGCCGCTTCCCGACGATCGAAATCGTCGATGGAGAGCCCGAATACAAGCGCGGCCTCTCGGTCCGGGGGCCCAAGAAGCTGAAGATCGCGCTCCGGCCAGCCTGATCCCTATCCTCGACACCAACATACGCAATCGGAGAATACCCATGCCCAAGATCGTCTTCATCGACGTGGACGGCACGACAAGAGAAGTCCAGGCGGAGATCGGCCAGTCGCTGATGTCGGCCGCGGTGCAGAACGGTATCGACGCCATTGCCGCCGAATGCGGCGGCTCGTGCGCCTGCGGCACCTGCCACTGTTACATCGACGGCGAATGGGCCGACCGCTTGCCGACACCCGAATTCCAGGAGCAGGACATGATCGAGTGCGTCGTCAACCCGAACGAGCGCAGCCGTCTGAGCTGTCAGATCACCGTCTCGGCGGAACTCGATGGCCTGGTGGTGCACCTGCCGGCGGGACAGTACTGAGCAATCCAGGAAAGTGTGAGACCGTTTTCCTCAAAACCGGTGGTTCACACAAAAGGCCGAAGCAACATTTCGTTGCTCCGGCCAGCACTTACGGGGAAGTCCTGATCGGCCGAGGCGGCATGCCTCGGCCAAATCTTTTTACTCGGCAAAGAACGCGAAACGCACGATGAAGAGCGCTGCGACGATCTGGGTTGCCGGGTGGATGACGCTCCACTTGCCGGTGCAGACCTTCAAGACGACGTAGCTTACGAAGCCGAAGGCGAGGCCGTTGGCGATCGAGTAGGTGAAGGGCATGGCGAGTGCTGTAAGCGCTGCCGGAGCCGCTTCCGTCAGGTCGTCCCACTCGACTTCCGTCAGTTCGCGCATCATCAGGCCGGCGACGTAGAGCAGAGCCGGAGCCGTCGCATAGGACGGAACGGCAGCTGCCAGCGGCGAGAAGAACAGCGCTGCCAGGAAGAGCACGCAGACGGTGAGCGCGGTCAGGCCCGTGCGGCCACCGGCCTGGACGCCTGAGGCGCTTTCGACATAGGCGGTCGTGCTGCTGGTACCGATCAGCGAGCCGGCGACGATCGCGGTGCTGTCGGCGAGAAGCGCGCGGCCGAGACGATTGGGCTTGCCTTCTTCCACCAGCTTTGCACGCTTGGCGACACCGATCAGCGTGCCGGTGGCGTCGAAGACTTCGACGAGCACGAAGACGAGGATGACATGCAGCAGGCCGCCATGCAGGGCGCCCATGATGTCGAGCTGCAGGAAGGTCGGCGCGATGCTCGGCGGTGCCGAGACGACGCCCTTGAACTCGCTGACGCCAAGGATCATCGACAGAACCGTCACGACCAGGATGCCGATCAGGATCGAGCCGCGAACCTTGAGTGAATCCAGCACCGCGATGACGAAGAAGCCAAGGATGGCAAGCAGCGGACCGGTCTGCTTGAGGTCGCCTAGACCGACGAGCGTTGCCGGGTTGTCGACGACGATGCCGGCGTTCTTGAGCGCGATGATGCCGAGGAAGAGGCCGATACCGGTGGCGATCGCGCTTCGAAGCGAATGCGGAATACCGGCAATCAGCCAGCTTCGGACACCCGTCACGGTCAGGATCAGGAAGATCACGCCCGAGATGAAGACCGCACCCAACGCCTGCTGCCAGGTGAAGCCGAGAGCGGCGACCACGGTGAAGGCGAAGAAGGCGTTGAGGCCCATGCCGGGCGCCATGCCGATCGGCCAATTGGCGACGAGCGCCATGACGGCAGAGCCGAGTGCCGCGGCGATACAGGTTGCGACGAAAACGGCATCCCTATCCATGCCCGTGCTCGACAGGATGTCGGGGTTGACGAAGATGATGTAGGACATCGTCAGGAATGTCGTGACACCGGCGATCACCTCGGTGCGCGCCGTCGTCTGATGCTCTTTCAGCTTGAATAGTCGTTCTAACATCTTTCCTCCCTTGGCGGCGTCACCACGACGCAGCCGAACGACAGTGAGCGGGAAACCGTCTCCTCCAGTTCCCGACCAGTGCATTTCGAACGCCCGGATATTTCCGGAGCGATCCCTTCGCTTAAGGCTTCGTGCCGGCTGGCGATCGTCCGCCCTCTTTCGGACGACGCGAATGCCATTTGCACAGCCTTTGGATTGTGCGACTTCCGGACGCAGACCGCTAGCCGTCCATTCCCGGGATCGATGATGAAAGACTTTCAAATTTTTCGGAGAATTTGAGCGGCCGCTGGCCTACACTCTCGGGGGTATTTTCCACCGTTCGCAGGACTGGAGGAAATGCCGCGAACAAATATCTTGAAGGCCCTATTGACCTTCCAACGGTGGGAGACGCCATGTTTGTCTCACAACCGTACCAAGGAGACAAGCATGCAGAACTACAAGATCGACAACATGACCTGTGGTCACTGCGCCGGCGTCGTCCAGAAGGCGATCCTGAGTGTCGACCCGCAGGCAACGATCAAGGTCGATCTCGGCAATCGGGAAGTCAGCGTCGAGACCGCCGTAGCTGCAGGGCCGATCGCAGACGCCCTGAAGGCGGCTGGATACGAGAGCCGCGCGCTCTAAGAGAGTGCTGCCCCGACACCTCCCGTCACAAACGCCCCGGCTTTCCGGGGCGTTTTGTCGTCTGGGTTACGTTTCTGTCTCCGCCCCGATCCTCAGCCGGTAGCGGCTGCGGCTCCCTCCGGTTGGCGCCCAAGCATGTCCGGGTGGCGTGCCAGGTGCTCGAACAGGCGGGCGACCGCTTCGGCGCCGGGGTCGATGTGCCCTTCCAACTGCTTGGCGTTGATGTAGGCAGCACGCCCCGCCCTTGCCCGCACGAGCGTCGCGGTCAGATTGGCGCCGTCGCGCGCCGCCTTGGAGGCCGCGCCGATGCTCGCGTCGAGCGCGTCCAGTGCCGGGGAAAGGGCGTCGACCATGGTGCGGTCGCCGATCTGCGCCCCGCCGATTTCCTGCATGCGCGCCAACCCGGCTTTCAGCGCTTCGCGGATCGAAAGCCCGCTCGAGGCGCCATCCCCGGCGGCGGCAAAGAAGATCGCCAGAAGCACGCCCGAAGAGCCGCCCATCGTCTGGCTCAACTCCTGCCCGATGGCGCGGAAGAGCTGCGTATGGTCGGATAGCGGCAAACGATCGAGTGCCTGTATCAGCGCCCGCGCGGCGCCCGCGAGCGTCGAGCCGGTGTCGCCGTCTCCGGACTTGGCATCGAGCGCATTCAGGTCCTTTTCCGCGTCGATCAGCAGGTTGCAGCAGGCAAGCAGAAACTGCCGCGTCGCATCGTGTCGTGAGGGCAGTGGCGCAATCGGTGTCAAACCATCAGGCAGAGCGAGAACCGCAACGGGCTTGACCGCGGTCACGCCCGGCCAGGCCGGCAGCGTCACCGGCCGGGACAGGAGCTCCAGCTCGGTTTTGTCGGCGGGATAGACCGAGATGGAAAAGCCGCGCATATCCAGCGACGTCATCATCGGCGCGGGTCCGACCAGATGCACGATCCGGTCGGCGATTGCCGACTGGGCGAGTTCGTGCATGAGGATCGACATTTCCAGGATCGACGTCCCGCCGAGATTGTTGACGAGCGCCACGTGGGGCTTGTCTTCCATCGCCGCCTGCAGCCGCTCGACCATGGCGGCAACGGCACTTCTCGCGTCCGAGTAGACGATCTGCTCGACACCAGCCTCGCCATGGATCCCAAGCCCGAGTTCCGCATGTCCCTCGGGGATGCGGTGCTCCTTCGGCGAGCCCGGAACGGTGCAGGTATCGAGCGACATGCCGATGGTGCTCGTGCCCGATATGACCTTGCGCGCCGCATTGGCGATCGTATCGAGGTCCGCCCCGCTTTCTGCGAGCGCTCCGGCGATCTTGTGGACGAAAAGGGTACCGGCGACACCGCGCGCCTGCGGAAGGTCCGGCAGCGCGATGTCGTCATCGACGATGACCATGCTCACATTGAGGCCGTAGGCACGCGCACGTTCCGCCGCCAGGCCGAAGTTCAGCCGGTCACCGGTGTAGTTCTTGACGATCAGCAGGCAGCCGGCAGGTCCCGTCACCGC
Source organism: Ensifer adhaerens (assembly GCF_002007205.1). Taxonomy (GTDB): domain Bacteria; phylum Pseudomonadota; class Alphaproteobacteria; order Rhizobiales; family Rhizobiaceae; genus Ensifer; species Ensifer adhaerens_D. The sequence continues at coordinate 132,500 of NZ_LAZS01000010.1, read as the reverse complement.
CAGGATACCGGCGAGGATCGCGTCCACGCTCGGCGATGCGAAGACGTCGCCGCAGACGGCGGCCGTCAGCATGCCCTTGCCGACGAAGCCGATATGCGCGGGCTCGTGTCCCGAGCCGCCACCGGAGACGAGCGCGACCTTGCCCTTGTCCCAGTCGGAGCGCAGGACGACGCGAATGTGCGGATATCCGTCGAGGCGGCTGAGCGCGCCGCCGGACGCGGCAAGGACCCCGTCGATCGCTTCCGTAACCGCATTTTCCTTGCGGTTGATAAACTGATTCATGTTCGCCTCCTAAGCGATGCGCATTCCGGCCGCGTCAAAGAAGAGCGGCTTGTTGGGCTGGATCTTGATGGTCTCGCCGCCGCGGAACCCGGTGTGGGGATCCGTGACCGTCACGAGGTTGTGTTGCTTGAACGAGATATGGAGACGCGTCTGGTCGCCCAGATGTTCGACGCGCGTCACGAGCGCATCTTCTCCGGCCCCCTGGACGATGTTTTCAGGGCGCAGGCCGATCGACTGCGCCCTGTCCGGCGCGCCCGCAAAAAGCTTGGCGGGCAGGACGTTGATGCGCGGCTGGCCGAGGCGGGTCGCGGCGTAGACGCTGACGGGCGTCTCGTAGACCTCTCTCGGCGAACCGAACTGAACCAGCCTGCCCTCTTCGAGCACACCGATATGCGTTGCCATGGTCATCGCTTCGATCTGGTCGTGGGTGACGTAAAGAAGCGTCGCCCCGGACTTGGCCTGAATGTTCTTCAGTTCGACGCGCAGATCGGCTCGAAGCTTCGCATCGAGCGAACTCAAGGGCTCGTCCATCAGATATATCTGCGGGTTTCTGACAAGCGCACGCCCGATCGACACGCGCTGCATTTCGCCACCGGACAAGGCGGTCGCCTTGTTGTCGAGCTTGTGCGAAATCTGCAAGACCTCGGCGATGGCGTTCACCTTCTCGTCGATCGTCTTCTGCGGCGTTTTCAAGAGCGGCGATTTCAGCGGAAATTCCAGGTTCTGCCGGACGGACAGATGCGGGTAGAGCGAATATTGCTGGAAGACCATCGCAACGTTTCGCTGGGCCGGGGTCAGTCCGCGCATCGACAGCCCGCCGATAAAGATCTCGCCGCTATCGGGCGTATCGAGACCGGAGACCATGCGCAACGTCGTCGTCTTGCCGGCGCCCGTCGGACCGAGAAGCACGACGAAAGATCCGTCCGGTACGGTCATCGAAACATCGTCGAGCGCCTTATGCCCGTCGAACGTCTTCGTCACGTTCCTTAAGATGACTTCAGCCACGGCGCAGCACTCCCTCGTTGGCCTCGGAAACAAGAGCACGGCCTGTCTCCGCATTGAAGAGCGTCAAGGTCCGCTCATTGAAATCGAGACCGACGAGCTCGTCGGTGCGGGCCGCCTGGGTGGACGGCGTCCGCGCCTTGATCTCGCCGTTGGGCGTGTCGATCGTGACGATCTGTGTCGTGCCGAGATACTCGACGGCGATCACGCGACCCCTGTAGCTGGAGTCATCCACGAACCGGACATGCTCGGGACGCACGCCGAGCGTCAGCGTGCCGGCCCTGCCTTCATGCGAGGCCGGAACCGCCACCTTTTTCCCGGCGAGATCGATGCTGTCGCCGCCGACGCCGATCATGCCTTCGAACTCCAGAAAATTCATGGACGGGGAGCCGATGAACTTGGCGACGAATTTCGTTGCCGGCCAGTCGTAGATCTGCTGGGGGCGGCCGAACTGTTCGATGACGCCATGGTTCATGACGACGATCTTGTCGCCCATCTGCATCGCTTCCAGCTGGTCATGGGTCACATAGACGGTGGTGGCGCCCATGCGATCGTGCAGCGCCCGCAGTTCCCCCGCCATATGTTCGCGGAACTCCGCGTCGAGCGCGCCGAGCGGCTCGTCCATGAAGAAGGCCTTGGGGTTGCGGACAATCGCCCGACCGAGCGCGACACGCTGGCGGTCGCCGCCCGAGAGCCCGCCGACCGGCTTGTCGAGGATGCCTTCAATTCTGAGGATCCTCGCCACTTCGGCGACACGCGCGGCAACATCCGCCTTTTTCATGCCCTGGCTCACGAGCGGATAGGAGATGTTCTTGCGCACGTTCATGTGGGGATAGAGGGCGAACATCTGGAAGACGAAGGCGATATCGCGCTCCCTCGCCCGCTTCATGCCCACCTCTTCGCCGCCGATGTAGATCTGGCCGCTCGTCGGCAGTTCCAGTCCGGCCATCATGCGAAGCGTCGTCGTCTTGCCGCATCCGGATGGCCCGAGCAGCATGAAGAACTCGCCGTCTTCCACCGTGAAGCTCGAAGACTGGACCGCTGTGAAGGCCCCGAACTCCTTGCGCACATTTTCAATTCTGATCTGTGCCATGGGTCACTCCGGAAAATGGCTGACGATGATGAACATGACTGTTCCAAGCAGCGTCACGAGGAACGAGAAGGAGTAAAGCGTCAGCGACACGGGCTGCATCAGCATGACCACACCGAGTGCGATGAGGACCGATGCCACCATCTCCCACGCGCCGCGCCGAAGGCGGAGCAACTGGTTGAGGAAAGCTGTCATTTTCTTACGGCTCCGAAGGTGATGCCGCGCAGGAGGTGTTTGCGAAGCAGGATCGTGAACACCATCACGGGGACGAGAAAAAGGGTCGCACCGGCGGCCACGGCCGGCCAGTCCTGACCGCCGACGCCGATGATCGTCGGGATAAAGGGCGGTGCGGTCTGCGCGGTGCCCGACGTGAGCAGCACGGCGAAGGCGTATTCGTTCCAGGCAAAGATCAGGCAGAAGATGGCCGTCGACGCGATGCCGGTTGCCGCCTGGGGCAGCACCACCTTGTAGAAGGCCTGGAAGCGTGTGTAGCCGTCGATCAACGCCGCCTCTTCATACTCGATCGGGATCTCGTCGATGAAGCCTTTCAGCAGCCAGACCGAGAGCGACAGGTTCACCGCCGTGTAGAGCAGGATCATGCCGGCATGGGTGTCGTTCAGCCCGAGCGAGCGGAACATCAGGAAGATCGGAATGGCGACCGCAATCGGCGGCATCATCCGGGTGGAGAGAATGAAGAACAGCAGGTCGTCCTTGAGCGGCACCTTGAAGCGCGAGAAGGCATAGGCCGCCGCGGTTCCAAGCACGATGCACAGCACCGTGGAGCCGAAGCCGATGATGACGGAATTGTAGAACCGCTCGGGGAAGCGCGACGGGCCGGCGATGATCAGCCCGTCCTTGCGAACGAGACGCTCGTACCAGGTCTTCGGTTCGCCCATTTCCTTCAGTTGTTCTTCCGAAACGCGGGTGCGTGTGGTGAAGAGGTTCACATAGCCTTCGAGCGTCGGCTCGAAGAATGTCTTTGGCGGATAGGCGATCGCGTCCGAGGGTGACTTGAAGCCCGTCCCGATGATCCAGAGCAGCGGTAGAATGGTGATCACCGCATAAAGCACGACCAGGGTGCCTGCGAACCACTTCTGCGGCGCGGATGGCTCCGTTACAGAAAAGCTGCTCATCTCTGCTTCACCTTGTTGAGTGCTTTGACATAGATCGACGCAAGGCCGAAGACGGTCACGAAGAGGATGACGGCATAGGCCGATGCGTATCCGGTGCGCCATTTCTCGAAAGCTTCGCGCTTCAGGTTGATCGACGTCAGCTCCGTGATCGAGCCCGGGCCACCGCCCGTCAGCTGCACGACCAGGTCGAACATCTTGAAGTTCTCGATGCCGCGGAAAAGGATGGCCAGCATCAGGAACGGCAGCACCATCGGGATGGTGATGGTCCAGAACTGGCGCCAGCTGCTGGCCCGGTCGCATTCCGCCGCCTCATAGATGCTGCTCGGAATGGAGCGCAACCCGGCAAGGCAGATGAGCATGACGAACGGCGTCCACATCCAGGTGTCGACGATGATGATGGCCCAGGGCGCCAGCGACGTGTCGCCGATCATCGAGAAGCTGGACGGGTCTGCCCCGGTCAGGAACCCGATCGCATAATTGAACAGGCCGATCTGCGGCTGGTAGAGAAAGGTCCAGAAGTTTCCGACGACGGCGGGGCTCAGCATCATCGGAAGTACGATGATGGTCGTCCACAGGTCGTTGCCGCGGAACTTCTTGTTGATGAGATAGGCGAGAGCAAAGCCGATCAGCACCTGCAGGACGATCGTCCAGATCAGGAAGTGGGCCGTCGCCTGCATCGTCAGCCAGATGTCCTTGTCGGTCAGGATGTTGAGGTAATTGCGAAGACCGACGAACTGAACCGGCTCGTTCGGGCGGTTCACGCGGAAATTGGTGAAACTCAGCCGGACCGTCCAGATCAGCGGAAAGATGTTGATCGCAAGCAGCAGCACGATGGATGGTGCGACGAAGATCCAGGCGATCGCGCGGTCGGACAGCCCTCTGATGCGCCGTGCAAGCACGGGCGGCGTCGCGTGCGCGGCACGATCGATCGAAGAATGGAGCATGGTATTCCCCTAAGGCATTGACGATTTGGCATGCGGGGCCGGCGCGAGAGATCGGCCGGCCCCGCATGGACGCTTCCGCCGGGAGGCGGCGGTTGCTTGGCGTCAGTACTTGCCTTCGTCTTCGAAGATGTCCTTCCAGTCCTCCGAGAGGCCGTCGAGCGCGTCCTTCGCCGTACCCTGGTTGGCGACGACGTAGTCGTGGAAGCGCTTCTGCGAGGCCTGCAGCAGCGAGGCGTAGGACGGCTCGGCCCAGAAGTCCTTCACGATGGCCATCGAATCCAGGAAGGTCTGCGCATAGGGTTGGCTCGTGGCGAAGCTCGGATCCTCGACCACGGAACGCAGCGCGGAATAGCCGCCGAGCGCCCACCACTTTTTCTGGATTTCAGGCTGCGCGAACCACTTGATGTAATCCAGCGCTTCCTTCTGCTTGTCGGACGCGGCGACGACCGAGATGCCCTGGCCGCCGAGCTGGGCGAACTGCACACCAGTCGGACCGGCGGGATTGGGGAAGTAGCCGGACTTGTCGCCGCCGACATTGGCGTCGGCATGGATGCCGGGCCAGGTGAAGGCAAAGTTCATCTGCAGGGCGACCTGGCCGGACTTGTAGGCGTCGATATCCTCCGACATATAGGCATCGGAGTGACCGGGCGGTGTGCAGCAGTCATAGAGCGCCTTGTAGAATTCCAGGCCCTTGACCGCGTCCGCCGAGTTGACGAAGCCGTCGAGCTCATAGGCCTTCTTCGGATTTCCGTATTCGAAGCCGAAGCTGTAGAGCACGTCCATCACGCCCATGGTGATGCCTTCAGAGCCCCGCTCCGTATAGATCGCAGCGCCGTAGACGGTCTTGCCGTCGATCTGGCGCTTCTGGAAGAATTCGGCGATGTCCTTGAGCTCGGCAAAGGTCTTCGGCACGGCCAGATCCCGGCCATACTTCTGCTTGAACTCGGCCTGGAGTTCGGGACGCGAGAACCAATCCTTGCGGTAGGTCCAGCCGACGACGTCGCCGAACGCCGGCAGGGCCCAGTAGTTCGGCGTGTTCTTCGGCCATTCCGCGTAACCGATAACGGTTGCCGGAATGAAGTCGTCCATCTTGATCCCTTCCTTGTCGAAGAAATCGTTGAGCTTGATGTACTGGCCATTTTCGGCAGCACCGCCGATCCACTGGCTGTCGCCGATCATCAGATCGCACAGTTTGCCGCCGGAGTTCAGCTCGTTCAGCATCCGGTCAGCGAAGTTCGGCCACGGCACGAACTCGAACTTCATCGTGTTGCCGCTCTCGGCTTCGAAATCCTTGCTGAGTTCGACAAGCGCGTTGGCCGGATCCCAGGCGGCCCAGCAAAGAGTCAGCTCGGCCGCTGCGGCCTTTGTGCCGACGGCACCAGAAACGGCGAAATACGCTCCGACCACGACTGTGGAGCTCAACAGCATCTGCTTCATCATTGGGTTCCCTCCCTTGTACCTTCCGACCTCCATCAGAAGGAAAACGCCCATGGCGGGCGATTGGCGTACCTAAATCCTCTTGGCACTAGCGGTGCTCGCGGCCGCACTCAGGGCCTGCGTTCTCGCTGAAAGATTCATAACTGAGGTGCGCACCTCAAAGCAAGTGATTTTTGAGGTGCGCACATCAATTCTTGATTTCGCGGCGATTTTGTTGGAGTAGATTGTGAACGATACACACTGGGAGTTCCGGATGCGGCCAACGGCCAAAGATCTTGCTGAGGCAGCGGGGTTGAGTCTCGCAACGGTAGACCGCGTGCTTAACGACAGGCCGAATGTCAGCCCAAAAGCTGTCCGGAAAGTCAACGAAACCATTGAACGCATTGGGTTTATTCGAAACCCGGCCGCCGTCAGCCTTGCCCGCAACAAGAGCTACAGGTTCCGGTTCGTGCTTCCCACGAGCGGCGATCTCTATCTGGGCGAACTTATCCACCGGGTGGAAGAGGCGCGGATCTCCATGAAGGGGGACCTCGTCGACCTCGACGTCGTTCAGATTGCGATCGACGACCCGCACAAGGTCGCAAAATACCTCGCCGATATAGACGAGAACGAATTCGACGGGATCGCGATGATGGCGCCGGAATCGCCGCAGGTCCGCGACGCGATCGGCCGCCTGATCGAGCGCGGCGTCAAGTTCGTGCAGTTCCTTTCCGGACAGGAAAAGCTCCCGACCGCCGATTTTGTCGGCGTGGACAACTACGCCGCCGGTGCGACGGCGGCCAAGATCATCGGTCGATTTGTCGGCCAGAGGGCCGGGAAGGTCCTGATCGTGGCCGAGACCATGCAGTCTCTGGACAGCATCGAGCGGCGCCTTGGCTTCGACGATGTCGTCAATTCACAGTTCTCCCACCTGCAGTGTCTTCCCTCGATCGAAACGCATGGCGACGCCCGCAGAGCCACCCAGATCCTCCAGAGAGTTCTCGAAAACAATCAGGAAGTTGCGGCAATCTACGTGCTGAGCTCCGAGGCCAGGATCCCGCTTGAGGGCGCTGCGTCCTTCACCGATTTGCAAAAGATCACGGTCGTCGTCCACGAACGTACCCCCTTCAGCGAGCGCGGCCTGCACGATGGGAACATCGACGCCGTCATCGCCCAGGACCCGGGGCACGCCGTGCGCAGCGCCATACGCATCATGCGCGCACGGGCCGATTTGCGCGAACCGCACGCCGCACAGGACAAGATCAGAATCGAGGTCCTTCTCAAGGAGAACCTCTGAACCGAGATCCGCACTTTTGACGTGCGCGCCCCAAAAACTGGGGAGCGGCGCCTGATCGCGAGCGCGTGACACGTCTCGCCAAAGCCCAGCTGCCGAGCGTACTCGGCGGTCGCCTTCCCTCCACGCTGCCGAGCACGGGCACGCGGACTGCCAAAAGACGGGGATCTACGTAGCGATCACGCGCGCGCCTTGGCGCGCCCCGCCTCCGGTTGCGCGGACGGTTGCCGGCTGGCGCTGCCGCCATAGTTCGCCAGCATCTGCATGGCCTTCTCTATTCCTGCGGGACTGTTCGGGTCGGTGTCGTTCGCACGACACCATTCCTCGTGCTGCTGTTTGATCGCGTCCATGTCGGCGGTAGAGAATGTGCCGGGCATCTTCGCCCTCCCTTTAAAAATCATACCAAGCGGGAAAACTATCACAACGGCAGAAAGAGGCTCCCCGCACAACTAGGGGGTTTGCGCCCTCGCACCCAATTTCCTTTGCGCACCGGCACAGGACTCTGCGCTGCAAATCGCTGGCGCCGCGGGAAGCTTGACACGGTCGACGGGATCGCTGCAGCATGACCGGCAACTCGGAGCCGTGACGTGCCAGGCCTGCGGTTCGCGTTCTGGCCCGGTCGCGAGGGAGCGGAAAAATGGGGTATGATTGGAGCGGTTCACGGGAACGCCGGATGAAGGTTGCACGTTTCGGTGCGGCGCTGACCCTGGCGGCCATGTTCGTAACCGTAGCGGCGCAAGTCGTGACGAGAGCAATCTGAGGCCAGCCACTTCGTTATGATGCGGCGGAAGACGCCTTCGTCCGGGCGTCGACTTCCCGCGCCACTCCATGGGAGCGCTGGAGGAAAGCGACCCCGGTTCCATGGACATCGAAAGGCAGGTCTCTGCCGCCAGCGGCTTCCCGTCCCGAGCAAGCTCGACAAGGAACGGGAGATCTTGGCGGCGCGAGCATGAACGGCAAATGACGACGACCATCAAATCCAAAGAGGCAGAAGCCGACCGTCTCAAGATCGGTTTCGTTTTGGCCCGGTCCTTCACCCTTTCGGCATTCGCTCTCTTCATCGACACGTTGCGGCTCGCGAGCGACCAGCTCGACAAGTCCGGCCGCATCCGCGCCGACTGGCAGGTGCTCGGCAACACGAGGCATCTCATCGCCTCCAGTTGCGGGGTGCAGGTGGCGCCGACATCAGACCTCGTCGATCCCGCCGCATTCAACTACATCGTCGTTGTCGGCGGCCTGCTCAACAACCGGCACCCGATCGACGACGACACAGTCCGCTTCCTCAAGAAGGCAGCCGAGCGCAAGGTGCCGTTGATCGGCCTGTGCACGGGGACCTTCGTGCTTGCCGAAGCCGGGCTGATGACCGGGCACACGGTTTGCGTGAGCTGGCTTCATTACCAGGCGTTCCGCGAACGTTTCCCCGAACTCAAGGTTCGTTCGGACCGGCTCTTCAATCTCGATCGCACCCGCGGGTCGTGCGCGGGCGGCAGCAGTGCGGCCGACATGGCAGCGCATATTGTGCGCCTGCACATCAGCAAGGAAGCGGAGCGCAATGCGCTGGAGGTGCTGCAGATCGACAAGGCCCGCACGCATCTTCATGTCCAGCCGCGAAAGCCGCTGGCGATCGAGAGCAACGACCCGCGCCTCAACGCCGCCCTCATCATCATGGAGCAGCACACCGACAATACGTTATCGATCCCGGAGCTGGCGGCGTCCGTCGGCTTGTCCCGGCGGCAGCTGGAACGCCTTTTCATGGACAAGGCGAAGATGTCGCCTGCACTTGTCTACCGGAAATTTCGGCTGGAGCGCGCCAAGCATCTGCTGACGCAGACAAAGGCGCCGCTGATCGACATCGCGCTCGAGGTCGGCTTCGAGAACGCCGGCCACTTCTCGCGAATTTTTGCGAAAACCTACGGTCAGTCGCCGAGCAAGTTCAGGGCCACGCTTTCGGCGTGACCCGTCCTCAAGCGATCCGGCCGACGGCGCACAGGCTTTAGCCGCTGCCGCCGGCTCGTCAGTTCCGTTAGATCTGACCGCGATCCGCCGACGTTGCTTCCTTGACGGCGAGATCGGCCATGGCGAGTGCTGCCTCGCGCGTCGCTGCTGCCGCGATGAAGCGGCCATTGTGGCAAAAGCTCGCGCCCGGCACGCCACACGCCGCTTCCAACGCGCCGTTCGTGAGGCCCGCCCAGGCCGCCGGCAGATCGGCGCGCAGCTCGAACCCTTCGTCGGCCTTGCGAATGCCCGTCAGGCACCAGTCGTTTTCGCGCGGATGGACAACGAACAGCAGGTGGTCGGCGCCAGCTTTCACGATCGCCGGGCGAAAAGGCATGCCCCGCGGCAGTTCGAGCACCCGGCCTTCACCGGCAAGGGCGATCTGCTCAAGCACGAGCGCCTCGGCCCTAAGTTTTGCGGCGCGCTGAGACACGCCGGCCTCGACGAACGCGCGCGCGATCGAAAGCGCTTGTTGGAAACTGCGATCCTCGGCCTCCTGGCCGGATTCGTCGAAGACAGGCTTCAAGGTTTCCAGCAGCGCCGACAGCGTCAGCCCCGCCAAAGGCCCGGCCACGGAGGGGTCGAGCGCGCCGTTGTCGACCAGATCGACCGGCAGCACGAAGCGCGTATCGAAGGCGGCGTGCACCGCCTCGACATGCGCTTCGGGAACACCGAGCGCTGCCAGATAGGCGCGCCCGTAATGCTTCCAGACCAGCCCGAACGAACTGTAGGGCTGACCATCCTCTCTAACCGGCGCTCCACGCTGATGGTGATCGAACAGCCCGGCTGCCGCATCATACTGGCCGCCGACATCATAGATGATGCGGTCCGCCCCCGGCTTCAGCCATTCCGCCGCCCGGCTGCGAACGAGGCGAGCCTTAGGGAAAAGTCGCGTGAGGATGACACTGGAAAGCAACTCATCGGCGTGGAAACCACCGGAATGGGTAACGAGAAAGTCTGGGATCATTCCGAATGGCCTTATGGTTCGTGACGCATGTGTGCGGCACGACATAGCCATTGCCTGCGGTGACCTCAACCCGTCATCGCGCCTTCGTCGCAGTGTTCTACTCTCAACCCATCCAAAATCCGGCGCTAGATGTCGTGCCGGTTCTGATGCTGCCCCACGCGTTCGCAAGCCGACGACATCACTGTCATCAGGTCCGCGGCCTTAGCAGCCAAGGCCGACCTCCCCGTCAACCAACCGACGGAACTGTTGCCGTCACACCTTGCGCAGCAACATTTCTCTAGCGCGCCATTTCGAAGATCGCCTCGCCGGAAATCGGGTCCGTGACCCCGAGATCCTGACTGAGTTCCAGGAGCGTATCGCGGAACGTGTCGAGATTCGCCTTCATCATGGGTCGCGCCGCGGCGATCGCCTCAAGGCTTTGCCATTCGGCAATTGAGAAATACGATCCATCCGCTGCCTTGCTGAGCGCCATCTTCCGCAAGCCTTCAAAGTCGCGACCAGCGCTGCGAAAAAGTTGCTCAAACCGTTCCTCTTGACCGGGTCTCACGCGGAAACGGACACAATTATAAGCCGTCATCCTAACCTCCCTATGGGACGCAACTTCTACAGGATGGATCCGATGCAGTTCACTCGCAAGAGGCACCCGAGGCACGGTCGCAGCCTTGCGATCGCCGGCAAGCCGGGAGCCATTCGAACTGCGCCTTGACAAACCTGCCGGGCCTCGCGGCTGAGCTTGCGTCAAGGCGGCTTCCATCGTGCATCGCGGGCCATTACCGCTGCGCTGGCAGACCTCTCCCTGCCGCTCTGAAGATGGCGTGCAGAAATCTCTTTTGCGCCCTTGACCTTCCCATCGTTGGAAGCTCCATCTTGCGACAAAAGACAGAGAAAGGAGCACGATCATGGGATCTGTGACCCCCCTTAGAACGAACGATCTCGAAGCGATGTCCGCCGCGGCATTGAGCGCCAGCATTCCCGTCGAGGGCATGACCTGCGCATCCTGTGTGGCGCGCGTCGAAAAGGCGATTCGCGCTGTGCCTGGTGTCACCGAAGCCTCGGTCAACCTTGCAACGGAACGCGCTGACGTCCGCTTCGATGCCAGCACCAAGTCGGCCGATATCGTCAAGGCGATCGAGAACGCCGGTTACGGTGCGGCCGAAGACACGATCGAGCTCACCATCGAAGGCATGACCTGCGCGTCCTGCGTCGCGCGCATCGAAAAGGCGCTGAAGACGGTGCCGGGCGTCAGCCAAGCCAATGTCAATCTCGCGACCGAACGCGCCTCCGTCCGCGTGACGAAGGGCATCGCCACCGCAGCCTCGCTCGAAGAGGCGGTCCGCCTTGCCGGCTACGCCGCCAAGCGCATCACCGGCGACGAAAGCGTCGATCGCGAAGGCGAGAAGCGCGAACAGGAGACGCGAAAGCTTGCGCGCGCGCTGCTGATTGCCGGTGTCCTGACGCTGCCGATCTTCGTGCTTGAAATGGGCTCGCACTTCATCCCGGGCGTGCACGAATTCGTCATGAACAATATCGGCATGCAGGAAAGCTGGTATCTGCAGTTCGTGCTGACGACGCTGGTGCTCTTCGGCCCGGGCCTGCGTTTCTACCAGAAGGGTGTCCCCGCCCTCTTCCGCCTGGCGCCCGACATGAACTCGCTGGTCGCGATCGGCACGTCCGCCGCCTGGGTCTACTCGGTCGTTGCCACATTCGCGCCGGACCTTCTGCCCGACGGTACCGCCAACGTCTACTATGAAGCTGCAGCCGTCATCGTCACCTTGATCCTGCTCGGCCGGTTCCTCGAGGCGCGCGCCAAGGGCCGGACCTCCGAGGCGATCAAGCATCTGATGGGACTGCAGGCAAAGACCGCCCGCGTGATCCGCGACGGCGAGACGATCGAAGTGCCGCTTTCCGACGTCAACGCCGGCGACACCGTCGTCGTGCGCCCCGGCGACCGGGTACCGGTCGACGGCAGCGTCATCGACGGCAACTCCTATGTCGACGAATCGATGATCACGGGCGAACCGGTTCCGGTCGAAAAGGGGGCCGGCAGCGAAGTAGTCGGCGGCACGATCAACAAGACCGGCTCCTTCACATTCCGCGCCACCAAGGTCGGCGCCGACACGGTGCTGGCGCAGATCATCAAGATGGTCGAGCAGGCGCAGGGCGCAAAGCTGCCGATCCAGTCGCTGGTCGACCGCGTCACCGCCTGGTTCGTGCCGGCCGTCATCGCGATCGCGCTTCTGACCTTCGGCATCTGGCTGGTCTTCGGCCCCGATCCGGCGTTGACCTTCGCGCTCGTCAACGGCGTCGCCGTGCTGATCATCGCCTGCCCCTGCGCCATGGGTCTTGCCACGCCGACCTCGATCATGGTCGGCACCGGCCGCGCCGCCGAAATGGGTGTGCTCTTCCGCAAGGGCGAGGCCCTGCAGACGCTGCGCAACGCCGCGGTCATCGCCGTCGACAAGACCGGCACCTTGACCAAGGGGCGGCCGGAACTGACCGACCTCGAAACCGCCGAGGGCTTCGATCGCGACGCCGTGCTGACGCTGGTGGCCGCCGTCGAAACCCGCTCCGAACACCCGATCGCCGAGGCGATCGTCGAAGCGGCGAAGGCAAAGGGGCTCATGATCGCCGAACCGGCCAGGTTCGAGGCAATCCCCGGTTTCGGCGCCAGCGCCGAAGTGGCGGGCCGCACCGTCCATGTCGGTGCCGACCGGCTGATGAAGCAGTTGAAGCTCGACGTCTCGGCTTTCGCCGAGCAGGCGGCGCGTCTCGGCTCGGAAGGCAAGAGCCCGCTCTATGCGGCGATCGACGGCAAGTTGGCGGCGATCATCGCGGTTGCCGACCCGATCAAGGAAACGACGCCGCAGGCGATCCGCATGCTGCACGATCTCGGCCTGAAGGTCGCGATGATCACCGGCGACAACCGCCGCACCGCGGAGGCGATCGCCGCCAAGCTCGGCATCGACGAGGTCATCGCAGAAGTCCTGCCGGATGGTAAGGTCGCGGCGCTGAAGAAGTTGAAGCAGGGCGGACGCGCGGTCGCCTTCGTCGGCGACGGCATCAACGATGCGCCGGCGCTCGCCGAAGCCGATGTCGGCCTGGCGATCGGCACCGGCACGGACGTCGCCATCGAGAGCGCCGACGTGGTGCTGATGTCCGGCGACCTCTTGGGCGTGCCGAATGCGATCGCGCTGTCCAAGGCGACGATCCGCAACATCAAGGAGAACCTGTTCTGGGCCTTCGCCTATAACGCGGTGCTGATCCCGGTTGCTGCCGGCGCGCTCTACCCGGCCTATGGGCTGCTGCTGTCGCCGATCTTTGCGGCCGGTGCCATGGCGCTATCGAGCGTCTTCGTGCTGGGCAACGCCTTGCGGCTCAGGGGTTTTCGCCCGGTCGCCGCAGCACCGGCGGCCTAGGCTCGACAATCTGCCCGGCTCTCGCCTGCATGGCGGAAGCCGGGGAGAGCCCTTATATTCGTAGCGAATGGCCGCAACGCGGTAACAAGGATGACATCATGAATATCGGCGAAGCCTCACGCGCCTCCGGCGTCTCGACGAAAATGATCCGCTACTACGAGACAATCGGCCTCATCCCGCAAGCCGACCGCAGCGAAGCCGGTTATCGCAACTATGGCGACAACGACGTCCATACGCTGCGCTTCATCCGCCGCTCGCGCGATCTCGGCTTCACCGTCGAGCAGATGACGGACCTCCTGGCGCTCTGGCGCGACCGGTCGCGTGCCAGCGGCGAGGTCAAGAAGATCGCGCTCGAACATGTCGAGATCCTGGAGCGCAAGGCCGAGGAACTGAAGGCGATGAGCCGGACGCTCAAACACCTCGCCGCCCATTGCCATGGCGACGGACGCCCGGATTGTCCTATTCTCGATGATCTCGCCGATGCCACGAACGCGCCGGCGAAGGCAACGGAGCCCGCCCGCTTCGGTACGGCCGGCATCGATCCGGTCCGCAACCGGCGGTACGGCTGACGACAAGACCTGCGCATCGCGGGCCTCACGCATTCGTGACGGCGCCGAGCGCAAGCCGCATTGACAGGAATCAAAGGCGTTTCTACGGATCGATCATGGAGAAGGTGCGAACCACATATCTGCGTTTGCTGATGGTGCTGAAGCTGGCGATCGCTTTGTCGCTGGCGGTGCTGCCCTTTTCCACCGCTTCCGGCATGATGCATGCGGCCGCCCACGGCGCGATGCAGATCGAGGCATCCGCCGATCCGGCGCAGGCAGCGGCCGAGCATTGCCCGAGCCTCGACAAGGGCAAGGTGAAGCCGGCAGAACAAAACGGCAAGGCCGAGAAGAAGGATTGCTGCAAGACCTTCTGCGCCGCCGTTGCCGTCCTTGCCGATGCCGATGGCAGCCACCCCGCTTTCCCGCGCTCCGTCCGCAATTTCGGCCCGCACCCGCAGTTCACTCCCGGTGAGCTCGACGGCCTTCATCGTCCCCCAAGAGCCTGATTTCGTGAATTCGTGACCGCTGCTGCAGGTTCCCTTTGGTCCCAGACGACTGAAGGTTCTGCAGCGGTGCAAGGCGCTGCCGTGGTTTCTGCGTGTCGATGAGACGCTCGTCCCACCTCTAGCGCGGTCCGCGACAAGGCCCGCCCGGTTTCATCCGGTCGATCGCCGACCTCTGCCATTCACATTTCAGGTTTGACCATGAAACGTTTGTTTTCCATGGCGCTCCTGCCCATCGTCCTGGGCGGATGCGCTGCCACATTGCCTGCCGAGGTCTCGAGCCTTGGCGATCCCGCCAATAGCACGAGCGGCATTCGAAGCACGCAATATCGCAGCCCCATTTCGGGCTATACCCATCGCGAGCCGACCGGCCCCAAGGCCTGGGGACCGCTCAACGACGCACAGTCGACCGCCAAGGGAGACGCGTCATGAGGCTTCGCAAGCTCAACCTCGCGACAGCAATCGGTCTGCCGCTCGTGCTCGCCGGATGCGTGACCGAATACTCGGCCAAGGACGCGGGCTTCACGACCGTCGACGCCAAGGTCTCGACGGCAGCGACCAAAAAGAGCGTCTGGATCCAGAACCGTGAACAGGCGGACAAGGTCAATGCCGAGGTCAAGGCGCTGCTGAAGCGCAAGACCATCGACGCCGACACCGCCGTTCAGGTCGCACTTCTCAACAATAAGGGCTTGCAGGCAGCCTATGCCGACCTCGGCGACGCTGCGGCGGATGCCTGGCAGGCGACGTTGTTCCTCAACCCGACCGTCTCGATCGGCACCACCGGCATCGGAACGCCGGAACTCAGGGCCTACAAGGCGATCGAGGGTCTCGTCACCACCAATATCCTGGCGCTGCTCACCCGCGACAAGACCATCGCGATTGCCGATGCGCGCTTCCGCCAGGCACAGCTCAACGCCGCGCTCAGCACGTTGCAGCTGGCCGCCGAGACCCGCCGCGCCTGGATCGAAGCGGTCGCCGCATGGGAAACCGTCGGGCAGTTGAAACAGGCCCAGGCGGCGGCTGACGCCTCCTCCGAGCTTGCCGCAAAACTCGGCGAGACCGGCGCAATGGGCAAGGGCAACCAGGCGCGCGAACACGTCTTCAACGCTGAACTCGCGGGCCAAGCGGCTGAGGCCCGGCTTGCGGCCCGCCTTGCCAAGGAAAACCTCACGAGGCTGATGGGCCTCTGGAGTAGCGATGTCGACTACCAGGTGCCGAACCGCCTGCCGAACCTGCCGAAGACGCTGGCCCGCCAGTACAGCATCGAGGCGGAAGCGCTGAAGCGCCGCGTCGACCTGCAGATCGCCCGCCTCGATCTCGAAGCCGTGGCCAAGTCCTACAAGCTCACCGAGGCGACCCGCTACGTGACCGACCTGGAACTCGTCGCCGGCGCGGAGGCGGAACGGGAGAAGGAGGATCATGGCACTAAGGTCGAGACGACCGGCCAGTTCGAGCTCGAATTCGTCATCCCGATCTTCGACAGCGGCAATGCGCGCATGCGCAAGGCCGAGCTTGCCCATATGCGCTCGGCGAACCTGCTGGCGGAAAAGGCGGTCAACATCCGCTCGGAAGCACGCTCCGCCTATGAGGCCTATCGCTCGCGCTACGACATCGCACGGCACTACCGCAACAATGTCGTGCCGCTGCGCACCAAGATCGAGGAAGAAGCGACGCTCAGCTACAACGGCATGATCACCAGCACCTTCGAGCTGCTCGCCGACGTCAGGGCCAAGGTCAATTCGACCGTGCTCTCCGTCAACGCAAAGCGCGATTTCTGGCTGGCCGATGCCGACCTGATGACGGCCATCCACGGTGGCGGATTGGGTGGATCGGCTGGAGGCGCGGCTGCTCCCGCAGCGGCGGAAGCCGGCGGCGCAGGGCATTGAGAAGGATCATAAAGATGTTCAACAGAAGAAACTTCCTCGGCGCTGGTGCTGCTCTCGTTTCGACCGCCGCCTGGGCGCAAACCTCAAACTCCGGCCTGCCCGAAGCGGCAAGCATGGACAATGCCGCAACCCAGAAGCCGCTCGTGCCGACGAGCGGACCCGACTACAACCCGGTCGTCACCTTGAACGGCTGGACGCTGCCGCACCGCATCAACAACGGCGTCAAGGAATTCCACCTCGTCGCCGAGCCGGTCGAACGCGAGATGGCCGATGGCATGACCGCCTATCTCTGGGGCTATAACGGCCAGTCGCCGGGCCCGACGATCGAGGCGGTCGAAGGCGACCGCGTGCGGATCTTCGTCACCAACAAGCTGCCGGAACATACCACTATCCACTGGCACGGCATGATTCTGCCATCGGGCATGGATGGCGTCGGCGGACTGTCGCAGCCGCATATCCCGGCCGGCAAGACCTATGTCTACGAGTTCGACCTCGTGAAGTCGGGCACCTTCATGTACCACCCGCACGCCGACGAGATGGTGCAGATGGCCATGGGCATGATGGGCTTCTTCGTGGTGCATCCGAAGGATCCGAACTTCATGCGGGTCGACCGCGACTTCGTGTTCCTGCTCAATGCCTACGACATCGATCCCGGCACCTATGTGCCGCGGATCATGGAAATGACCGACTTCAACATGTGGTGCTGGAACAGCCGGATCTTCCCGGACATCGACCCCCTGGTCGTGTCCAAGAACGATCGGGTACGAGTGCGGGTCGGCAACCTCACCATGACCAACCATCCGATCCACATGCACGGCTACGACTTCGAGGTGACCTGCACCGATGGCGGCTGGGTGCGCCCGGAGGCACGCTGGCCGGAAGTGTCGATCGACATCCCCGTCGGCGCCATGCGCGCCTACGAGTTCGACGCCAAGTACGAGGGCGACTGGGCGATCCATTGCCACAAGTCGCACCACACGATGAACGCGATGGGCCACGATATCCCGACCTTCATCGGCGCCGACAAGAAATCGGTCGCGGAAAAGATCCGCAAGGTGAAGCCCGACTACATGCCCATGGGTACGGCCGGCATGGCCGACATGGGCGAAATGGAAATGCCGCTCCCCGACAACACGATCCCGATGATGACCGGCTGGGGTCCGCACGGCGCGCTGGAGATGGGCGGCATGTTCTCGGTGGTGAAGGTGCGCGAAGGTATCTCCGCCGGCGATTACAGCGACCCCGGCTGGTACGAAAACCCGCCGGGAACACAGGCCTGGGAATGGACCGGCGCATTGCCGGAGCCGACGCGGGCCAAGGATGCCAAGACCGTGATCACGCCGAAACCGTGAGAGGACGGCCGACTGTAATGAACTCTTTCAAATCCATCAGGAACCATATGATGAAGAAATCAGCACTCGCTCTGGCGCTCGTTGTCGCCTCCGCCCTTTCCTCCCAGGCCTTTGCCAGCGGCAGCCATGCCGGCGGCCACGACAAGGTGTCGATCGGCGAGCCCGGCGACAGCAAGAAGTCGACGCAGACGATCCGCGTCACCATGAAGGAAACCGACGACGGCAAGATGATCTTCACGCCCTCGACCATCAAGGTTCGCCAGGGCCAGACGGTGCATTTCGCCATCAAGAACGCCGGCGAGCTCGCGCATGAATTCGTGCTCGACGACAAGGCAACCATCCAGGAACACAAGATCACCATGGAGAAATTCCCCGACATGGAGCACGACGACCCGAACGCCATCCGGCTCGAGCCCGGCAAGTCCGGCGACATCTACTGGACCTTCACCAATGACGGCACCTTCGAATTCGCCTGCCTGGTGCCGGGCCACTACGACGCCGGCATGCACGGCCCGCTCGACGTCGTGAAGAAGTAACTCCGATTACAGGAAAGGACGAAACCATGAAGACCATAGGCAAACTTTTCGCAGCGCTCACGCTTGCCGTTTCCGCCGCCACATTTGCCCTTCCCACTCACGCAGCGGAATTCACCAAGGGCGTCGTCAAGAAGCTCGACACCAAGGCCAAGAAGGTGACGATCGCCCATGAGGACCTGAAGAACCTGGACATGCCGGCCATGACCATGGTGTTCCGCGTCAATGACGACGCGGTGCTCGCCAAACTCAAGGAAGGCGCTGCGATCGAATTCGTCGCCGATCGGGTCAACGGCAAGCTGACAGTGACCGAGATCAAGTAAGCTGCGGCAAACCGCCCGGGTCGACATCTGGCGACCCGGGCTTCACAATCCTTAAAATCAGGAAGAATGGAAAGGAGTGTTCGATGAACGTGTTACGCAGGCATTTCGTTGCAGGCACGATTGCGGGCATCACCCTCTTGGCAACAGGCGCAGTGGCGGCAACCGGCACCATGGCCGTCTACAAGGATCCGCAATGCGGCTGCTGCGAGGAATGGGCGGACGCGATGGAAGCGGCCGGCTACAAGGTCGAGGTGCACGACGAGGCCGACATGTCGGTGATCAAGACGCGCTTCGCGGTTCCCGCCGACGTGGAAGGCTGCCATACCGCCGTCATCGACGGCTATGTCATCGAAGGGCACGTGCCGCTCGAAGCGGTCAAGAAGCTGCTGGCTGAAAAGCCTGATGTCGCCGGCATCGCCGTGCCCGGCATGCCCTCAGGCTCGCTCGGCATGGGCAACGATCCGAAGGCCTCCTACGACGTCTACACGATCGCCAAGGCAGGCGGCGCGAAGTCGACGGTTTACTATCAGGTTCGCCCAGCGAACTAAGCCGCGCTTCGCCCTCTGAAGGATAGCGCACAATTCCAGGCGCCTTCGCGACGGCGAGGGCGCCTTGGATTTCAATGAAGCCAGCGCCTCAGTAAGTTTAGGGTTTCTCCGGGTCGGTTGGCGATTCCGGCACCTGCGGCTCTCCGATCTCGATCGCATGCCGGTCCGGGTCGTAGAAGCGGAATACGCACTGGCCCCATGCCTGACGCGCGACCGGATGGATCAGGTCCACATGCGGCGCAATGCGCGCGAAAGCCGCATCGACGTCGGCGTGCTCGAAATAAAGCAGCAGATTTCGCCGCCCGTAGGGTTCATTCGAACCAAACTCTGTTCGCCAGACGGTCCGCTCCAGCGAACGTCCTTCATGGATCGCAAAGCCGCCTTCGAAGAGGACGAAGTTACCGAAATCCTCGCGAACCGTCAGGCCAACAATCTTCTCGTAGAATTCCCGGGAGTGATCGATGTCGCGGACGAAAGGGATCGGATTGATGAACCGCATGCAAGTCCTTTCGTAACGTCCCGAGCAGATAGACAAATCTATCGCGGCAGGCGTTTGGTGAAAAGGAATTCAGGCGGCGTGCCAGCTGCCGTCGTCACGCCGCTGAAGCAGGGGCGTTTGAAACACTCCGACGACACGCTCGGGCCAATGTGGTGCACGCGCGGCGAGCGGGTGATGCCAGCGCTCGGTCTGCAGCATGGCGGCGCCGATCGCGACGGGTTCGATGCCGCAGGCCTCCATGAGGGTCAGCCCGGCAACGATCGACGTGCCGCTGGAAATGACATCGTCGATCAGCGCCACGCGTTTGCCCTCAAGCAGCGGCAGCATGCGCGGATCGACATAGAGCCGCTTCTTCTGGTCAGGCGTCGTGATCGAGGAAAGCGGCACCGACAGGTCGTCGACATACCAGAATTTTCTGGAGGTCCCGAGCGGCACGTAGCGGCTGTGGCCGAGCTTGCGGGCGACGGCAGACGCTAGCGTGAGACCAAGTGTCGGCAGGCCGGCGACGACTTCGGGCTCGTAGGCCGCGAGCTTTGCCGCGAGTTCCGTTGCCAGCGCGTCTTCGACGGCAAAACTTGCCTGATTGACGATCAGCGAGGCGAGCGCATGCTTGCCGTCGGCAAGCGGACGGATCGGCAAGAGGATCTGCCGTCCGTCATTGAGTGTCGCCGGGAAGAAATCGCGATAACCCGCCTGAATGTCGAAGCTTTTCGGCGGATAGATTTCTTGCCAGAAGTCGTGGGGCTGCATCGGTTACGTCCTCGTCTGCACGCTTTCGCCCTAGAATGAAAGGCGATCAAAAAGGCCGGCTTACTGTTCTGGTTCCGACCGTTTTCGTCTATACCGTTTGCGACTTCGATCAAACCGAAAGGGCACCGCCGAGCCGACAATGCGCGCGGAATTCACAAGCCCTTCGCCGGATGAAACATGGGAATGCCTGCCGATGCGCCTGCCAGACGGAATTGCCGACGACCTCTCCTTCCTCACCGATTTCCGTCGCGACCTGCATGCCCATCCGGAACTGGGCTTCGAGGAAGTGCGCACCAGCGACCTCGTTGCCGAATGGCTTGAGGATGCGGGCCTAAAGGTACACCGGGGCTTGGGAAAAACCGGTGTCGTCGGCACCCTGCAAGTGGGCAACGGCACGCGCTCGATCGGTCTTCGCGCCGATATGGATGCGCTCGCCATGCCGGAGATCGCCGACCGTCCCTACAAATCCCGCGAGGCCGGCAAGATGCATGCCTGCGGCCATGACGGCCACACGGCAATGCTGCTCGGCGCTGCCCGCCATCTGGCGAAGACCCGCAATTTCTCCGGCACCGTGCATTTCATCTTCCAGCCCGCCGAAGAAGGCCGCGGCGGTGCGAAGCGCATGGTCGAGGACGGGCTGTTTACCCTCTTCCCCTGCGACGCAATTTACGGCCTACACAACATGCCCGGCCTTGATCCGGACGAAATGGCTGTCGTCGCCGGCCCGCAGCTTGCTTCTTCGGATAGCTGGCGGCTCACCTTCCGCGGTGTCGGCACCCATGGCGCCAAGCCGCATCTCGGCCGCGACCCGGTAACGGCATCAGGCACATTCCTCGCCTCGCTGCAATCGATCGTCGGCCGCGTCGTCGACCCCTTGCAGCCCGCCGTCGTCAGCGCCTGCTCCGTGCGCGCCGGCGACTCGAAGGCGCTCAACGTCATTCCGGATATCGTCGAGATCGGCGGCACGGCGCGTGCCTATACGCCCGAAGTCCGCGATCAGCTTGAGACGGAGATCGGCCGGTTGGCGCGCGGCACGGCGGAGATGTACGGGATTTCCGTCGAATACGAATTCGAACGCCGCATTCCGCCGGTCGTCAACGAGGCCGATGCCAGCGCCCGTGCTCTGAAGGCCGCACGCGCCGTCTTCGGCGACAGGACCCGCACGGCGTTCCCGCCTTCGACCGCCGGCGACGACTTCGCCTTCTTCGGGCTCGAAGCCCCCGGCTGTTACGTCTGGCTCGGCAACGGCCCCGCCGTCGACGGCGCGCTGCACCACAACACCGCCTATGATTTCAACGACGCGGCGATCGGTCCGGGCGTCGCCTTCTGGTCGACCCTGGTGGAGCAGGAGCTGGAACGCGCCGAGTAAGCGGTGTCCGGCGATCCGCGAAATCGATCGGAAGCTGGCAATCTCAAGGCTTTAGAGCGTTTTCTTGAATATTGAGGCGCTCCGCCTAGCGGACGGGTCTTCACAGGTCGCCTTACTTCGGCGACCTGTGAAAATCATGCTTCAAGAACCTCAAGGATCGGGCTTTCCATGACCTTGCCCGTCGCCACGTCGGCGATGCCGCGATCGGTCTGGTGCGGGCCGGCATTGCAGGCGAGCGTCGCGCCGAAGCAGGCCTTGAAAACCAGATAGGGCGGCTGCCAGTCAACGATGCGACCGACCGCTTCGCGGAGCGCGGCAAAGCCCGAGGCCACCTCTTCCAGCGGCTCTTCCGAGACCAATCCGGCGAGCGGCAAAGGCAGGAGCGCGTCGACCTTGCCTCCGGACGCAACGGCCATGCCGCCACCGGCCGCAATCACCGCGTTGGCAGCGACTGCCATATCCGCGGCGTTTCCGCCAAAGACGGTGAGGTTGTGGCTGTCATGCGAGACCGTGGTGGCGAAGGCCCCACGCCAGGCGCCCCAACTCGACAACAGACCAACGCGTGGCCGGCTTTCAGCACGCCCGTGGCGGTGCGCGACCGCGATCAGGGTCGTACCCTCGGGCGGAACGACGAAGCCGTTCTCGACCTTGGCAACTGCTTCGCCCCACTGGGTGAAGCGCGGCCGGTCGATGGTCGCAACGCGGACCTTGGTGCCATCGGCGGGAATACAAAAATCGTGCGTCGAAAGGGGAGCAATCTTCATCGTGCCATGCAGCGCCTCGGCGGCGATGCCGTCGAGCGGTTCGATCATCCGTCCGGCGCCTGCAATCGCCTTGCCGTCGACGATGACCGTGCGCGCACGGAAATCAGCGAGATCTTCGAAGATCACGATGTCCGCCCGACGCCCTGGCGCCACAAGCCCGAGGTCGTGACGGCCGAGCCGGACGGCGCCGTTCAGCGTTGCCGCCCGGAGCGCCCATTCGACCGGCAGGCCGTAACGCACCAGCCGGCGAACGACATCGTCGAGACCGCCCGCACGGGCGAGATCGTCGGGGAAAACGTCGTCGGTGCAAAGCGTCACCGTCTGAGGAAGATGGCCCAAGCTGTTGAGTGTTTTGACGAAGTCCGGCAGCAGGTGGTCGTGGGAGCCGCGCAGTTCGATCGAAAGCCCTGCCCTGAGCTTTGCCAGCAGGTCGTCGCCGGAGACAAGCTCGTGGTCGGAGCTGACGCCGGCGGTCACGAAGGCCTGGAGATCAGAGCCGGCAAGGCTGCGCGCATGGCCGTTGACCGGCTTGCCGGCGGCGAGCCCCGCCTGAACGATGCCGGTGATCCGCGCCTCGCCATCGATGACGCCGCGCATGTTCATCATTTCGGCGATACCGCCGATTTCCGGCCAGCGCAGAATTTCGGCAATCACATCAGCGTCGAAATCGGCACCGGCCAGCTCCAGGCCGGGTGCCGACGGCACGCTGGAGGGCGCCAGCAGGACTGTACGCAACGGCAGACCGCGGATGGCATCTGCGGCCCAGCGCACACCGGCAACGCCGTTCACATTGCCGAACTCGTGCGGATCCCAGACGACGGTGGTGACGCCACGCGGCAGCACGGCATTGGCATAGGCCGCCGGCGTCACCATCGAGCTTTCGACATGCATGTGCGTGTCGATCAGACCGGGGGATATGAAGGCACCACTCGCATCGATGACCGTTACCGCATCACTGCGCGCCCCCGTTTCGTGAACACTGGCGATCAATGGTCCGACGAGGCCGATGTCGGCCGGACGTAGCTCGCCCGTGACCACGTCGACGAGCGTGCCGCCCGATATCAGGACATCGAACGGTCCTGCGCCGCGCGCTGCCGCCACCGCACGGGTGCGGAGCGCTGCGTCCATCAAGTCCTGAGGCTGCTGCAGGGCGCTCATTTCTGCGCTTCCTTCATCAAAGCACCCAGGATCTGCGCCCGCGTGGTCTCGACATGGGCATCGACGGCGTATTCCGCATTGAAGGTCACGTCGCTCGCGCGGGTTTCGACGACGGTGCGCCCACGCGTTAAGGTTCCGCCGAGTTCGACATCAATGCGCGCACTTCGGAAGGACACAGCCCCCGGATTGACGAAGGCAACGGCGGCTGAAGGGTCATAGATCGCCATGCCCGGGCGGCCGCGGCTGGTGCCGATGGAGATGTAGCCGGCGAGCAGATCGGCGAGCAGCGCCGCATTGGCGCCGCCGGCCGCGCGGATCGACGCGACATCGTCGGGATAGGCAAAGACCTTGCGGCAGAGATCGAGATCGACCATGCGCAGCGGCAGGCCGTGCGCAATCACGATCGCCAGCGCTTCCGGATCGGCAAAGGCGTTGAATTCGGCGGAAGCCGTGTGGTTGCCGCTGGTGACGCCGCCACCCATCCAGGTGAGGTCGGTGATGCGGCTGGCCAAGTCCGGACGGGCAAGGCAAAGGGCAGCGAGATTGGTGAGCGGTCCGAGCGCCAGAATGCGCTTCGGCCCCTCCCCGTCGAGCCAGGCGCAAAAGGCCGCAAAGGCGTCGCTAACCGGCAAGGCGTCCGCCTCCGGCAGGGTCAATCCAGCCGTTGGCATGCCGGCTTCGCCAAGGATGCGTTCGGCGGTCTCGAGCTTGCCGAGCACCGGCAGGGTGCGACCCTCGTGAATGGGAAAATTCCAGCCGAAGGCAAGCATCGCGCTGGCGGCATTGCGCTTCACCTGGTCAAGCGGCGTGTTGCCGAAGACGAGCGACACGCCGTCGATCTCTTCACCGGCATGAAGGACGACAAGCACGGCGGCAATGTCGTCGAACCCCATGTCCGTATCGATCCAGACACCCATCGGAGCTTACCCGAACTTCTTGAGGCGTGCGGCCTTCTCGACCGGCAGGTCGAAGGCAATGGCAGAACCGGTTTCACGGGCTGCAAGTGCTGCATCCTCCTCCGCCTTGATGGCGCCGAGCGGCGTATCGAGCAGGTACTCGCGCGTGCTGCCGGAGAAAGAGGCTCCGCGCACGGTGCCTTGGAAAGGACCTGAACCAAGGGTCACCATGCGCGGACGCCACGCAAGCCCTGCCGTGTCAGGCGGCAGGGATCCGGAAAGATCGATCGGGCCGTTGCCGGCCTTGAGCTTGCCGCCCTCGACGGCAAAGATGTTTTCGAAACCGACGAAGTCGGCGACGAAGCGCGAAATCGGGCGATTGTAGATATCCTCGGGCGTGCCGATCTGCTCGATCGCGCCATTGAGCATGACGACGATGCGGTCCGCCAGCGACAGAGCCTCGCCCTGGTCATGGGTGACGAAGATCATCGTCACGCCCGTTTCCTTCTGCACACGCTGCAGTTCCGTGCGCATTTCGAGGCGCAGGCGAGCGTCGAGGTTCGACAGCGGCTCGTCGAGAAGCAGCACCTTCGGCTCCATGACCATCGAGCGCGCCAGCGCCACGCGCTGCTGCTGGCCACCTGAGAGTTCGCCCGGCTTGCGCGCAGAAAAATTCGAAAGCCCGACCGACTTCAGGCCGGCGGTCACCCTGCTCTCGATCTCGGCTGCCGGCAGTTTCTTCAGCCGCAGGCCGAAAGCGACGTTCTCGAACACGGTCAGGTGCGGAAACAGCGCATAGGACTGGAAGACGAGGCCGACCGAGCGCTTATTGGCGGAAACGCGGGTGATATCGGCGCCGTCGAGCTTGATTGCGCCGGAGGCCGGCGACAACAGGCCGGCGATCGAACGCATCGTCGTGGTCTTGCCGCAACCGGAGGGCCCAAGGAATGCCACCAGTTCGCCCTTGCGGATCGAAAGGTCGAGGTCCTTCACCGCAACGGTATCGCCATAGGCGAGCGTCAGTTTTTCAAGGCTGAGGAAGGGGGCGTCAGACATAGCGAGAGAATCCCAGGAAGCGTTCGGCAAGGAAGACGATGCCGATGGACATGAAGGCGAGCAGCGCGGAAAGAGCGGCAACCGACGGGTCGTAGGTGATCTCCATATAGGAGAGCATGTCGATCGGCAGCGTGCGCACACCCGGGCCGGAGAGGAAGAGCGACACCGGCACCTGGTTGAAGCTCGTCACGAAGCCGAGAATGAAGGCGGCAAGAATACCGCTGCGGATGTTCGGCATCACCACCCGGAAGAAGGCGCCGGCGCGCGAGGAGCCGAGCAGCACCGCCGCCTCCTCGATATCGGAGCGCAGGTTGTTGAGGCTCGCCGAGACGACCCGCACCGCATAGGGCAGAACCAGCGCCGTGTGGGCGAGGAACAGTGTCAGCGTGATGTTGAGGCCAAAGGGCACGACGATGTAGCGCAAGAGCGCCAGGCCGACGATGATGCCGGGCACGATGATTGGCAGCGACACGATCGTGCGGATGGTTTCGCCGAAAGGCAGCTTGTAGCGCGACAGGGCGTAGGAGGCGGGAACGCCGAGCACGAGAGCGGCCGCCGTTCCGCCGATCGCCAGCAGCATCGAGATTGCAAAACTCTCCTGGAAGCTCTCGACCGTGAAGACCTTGGCGACCCATTTGAGCGAGAAGCCCTGCGGTGGGAAGGCCAGCGTCTCGCCGCCCGAGAGCGACGCGGCAACGATGATGAAGAACGGTCCGATCAGGAAGCCGATCACCAGGAAGAGGACGAGCGGAGTAAAGATACGAGGTGTCATCGCTTGTTCCTCGCAGTGGCAAGCCGTTTCAGGAGAAGGTTTGCGGCAAAGCTCATGACGATCAGGATGAAGGCGATGACGCTGGCTGCGACAAAATCATTGGCGACTGTGACGCGCTGATAGAGCAGCGTTTCGAGCATCAGCACCTTGGAGCCGCCGAGGATCGCCGGCGTGATATAGGCGGTGAGCGAGCCGGTGAAGACGAGCGTTCCGCCGATCACGAGACCTTCCTTGGTCAGCGGCAGGATCACCTTGAAGAACACCTGGAACCAGTTGGCGCCGAGAACGCGGGCGGCGGGAATTGCATCCTTCGGCATGTTCTCGAGCGCGCTGATCAAGGACAGGATCATCAGCGGCAGGAACAGCTGCAAGAGGCCGATGAACACGGCGGTTTCCGTAAAGAGAAACCGGATCGGTTCGTCCGAAAGACCGACGAGCTGGAGCGCCTGGTTGACGATGCCGGTGCGGCCGAGAATGACGATCCAGGCATAGGTGCGGGCAACCGACGAGATCATCAGCGGCAGCACGACAAGGCCGATCATCTGTCCCTTGTTGCGCGGCGTCAGATTGACGATGGCAAAGGCGGCGGCATAGCCGATGACCGCCGAAACGACGGTAACCATCAGGCCGAGCCGGAAGGTGCGCAGGAAGACGGTGCGGTTCAGCGGATCGGAAAAGAAGGTCGTATAGGCCGACAGCGACCAGCTGTCGGCGCTGCGAAAGCCTTCCGCCAGCAGGATCACGACCGGCGCCAGAAAGACGATCGCCGCAAAGACCGCTGCGGGCAGAGCGAGCGCCAGGGCTTCGGCGCGGTTCTGGAACATCCTTCTTCCTTTCAAGGCATTCCTGGGCGCGTCTCATCGCGCCCGTCGCATGAGGTCTCCACCGGCGATCACGATCCGCCGGTGGAGGTCGCAATGGCTTGGACTTACTGGCCGACCTGGGCGTTCCACTCCGACAGCCACGCTTCGCGGTTGTCGAGGGCGACGGCCGACGGGATCAGCTTCAGGTTCTTTACCGTCTCTTCGCCATAGGTCAGGTTCTCGGCGATCTCGGGCGAAACCTTGACGTCCTTGTTGGCCGGGCTGTCGACCAGCTTTTCGGCCAGTGCCGTCTGGATTTCGGTCGAGAGCCAGAAGTCCATGAACTGAAGCGCCAGATCCTGGTTCTTGCTGCCCTTGGTCAGCACCATGACGTTCATGCCGCCGGTCTGGCCTTCCTTGGGCGTTGCCCACTTGATCGGCAGGCCGAGCTTGGTGAAACCTTCCCAGGAGAAGCGGCCGATCGGTGCCGCCCAGATTTCTTCCTGCTGCATCAGCTGCACGAGCTGCGAGGACTTGACGTAGAAGGTGACGATGTCGTCCTTCTTGGCGCCGACGGCAGCAATCGCTTCCTTGAGATCAGGCGTGTTCTTGCCGATGGCTTCGCCGACCATGTAGAGCGCCGGCGGGCCCTGGTTGGTGGTGACGTTCGGGAAGGCGACGTGGCTGGCGTTCTCATCGCTCAGAAGATCGGCCCAGGAGTTCACTTCCATCTTGTCCGAGCGATAGACGATCGAGGTCGCATAGAAGGTGTAGCCGACGCTCATGCCGTCGCCGTTCGGATCCTTGGCGAGGTCATAGAGCTTGTTGAAGTTCTGGAGCTTCGAGGTGTCGATCTTTTCGATGAGATCGGCGCGGGTGGCGGAGAGCGCATCAGCCATCGAGACGACGGCCATGTCGACGACCGGGCTTGCCTTGTTGGCTTCCATCTTCGCCAGGCGCTCGACGCTGTTGCCGGTCTCGACGACGAGCTTGCAGCCGCACTTCTGTTCGAACGGCGTATAGACCAGTTCCTTGAAGGCGTCCTGGGCAAAGCCGTAGACGGAGATGGTGAGCGTCTTTTCCTGAGCGGATACGGCAGGGGCGGTAACGAGCAAGAGCGCGCTCGAGGCAAGCAGAAACTTCTTCAAGGCTGGTGTCCTCCTTCGGTGACGGATGTGGCTGCGGTGACGGTGGTATGAACGGGTTGAAACGCCGGCGGTGCGGCGGCCGATTGCCTGATGACCAGGTGCATCGGCACCTTGGATGTCTCGGCGGTGACCGGTGCGCCGATCGCGGGATCGGACGGGTCGCGCTCGCTGATCGCCTTCACGAGGGCTGCAACCGCGATGGCCGCAATCTCGGTCATGTCCATGCGCGCGGTCGTCAGCGCCGGCGTGATGACCGGCGACCAGATCAGGTCGTCGAAACCGGTGACGCTCGCCTTCTCCGGAACGTTGATGCCGGCGCGCTGCAATTCGGTCAGCGCCCGGAGCGCATGGAGATCGGAGATGCAGGCAAACGCGGTGTAGCCTTCCGCCACCATATCGGCGAGCCCGAGCGGACAGCCCTTGCCGGCCACCTTTTCCAGCGGCTCGATCCAGAGCGTATCGGTATGGGTTCCCTCGCCGAAAACCGAGCGGATGCCGCCGGCGCGGTCGTTCTGCACGTTGGAAGCCGGATTGTTGCCGATGATCAGCACGCGGCGGTGCCCGAGCGCCTTCAGATGCTCGGCGATCTGCCGGCCGCCGCCCCAATGGTCGGCGGCAACCGTGTTGCCCGGCGTCGAGGGCGTATCGATGACGGCGACCGGACAGCCGACATCGGCAATGCGCGTGCCGCGCCGCGGCACGATCACCAGTCCGTCGACGTCGCGATCGATCAGGCGCTCGATCGCCTTGGTCTGGGTCGAGACGTCGCCGCGCGAGTCCGCGATCAGCACGCCGTAGCCGGAGGAGGATGCAGCAAGTTCGATCGCCTGGGCGATCTGCGGGAAGAGCGGATTGGCAATATCGGGAAGGACAAGGCCGAGAACGCCGGTGCGGCCGGTGCGAAGCGCCCTGCCCGCCTGGCTCGGCACATAGCCGAGCTCGGCAGCGGTCGCGCGGATCTTTTCCACCATCTCGGCGGAGACGCGGCCCTTGCCGGAGAGCGCGTTCGAAACCGTGGCCGCGGACACGCCGAGCGTTCTGGCAATCCTCGTCAGTTTTGGTCCGGAACGCGCCAAGTCAGTGGTTTCCGCTATCGCATGATTAAACGATTAATCAGCCGATATATCAGAATCCTCTGACTGTCGAATCCTTTTGTCGACTCGTTGCATTTTGCAATTATCGAGGGAAATCGATTGTGGACGACAATCCGCCAAGCCCTCAAGGGGGCGAGATTTTTGCGACCTGGCTCGACAGAGCGGACAAACGGCAACCGGCGAAAGCGCCTGCACCATCGCCTCCCATTTCGAAGGGGTTTGATCCACTCCTTCTGATATATCTCGGCGACCAGTTTTTCGGAAAAACCGGAATCGCCTTCGCCAGCATCGCCATTTGCCGGGGTACAATTTTCAACTTCGTCGGACAAAAGGAACCAATTTTCCCACTAAATTACTAGAGAATAAGTATGATGCATCGCAATCATCCGCAGCGTACATTCGGATGGCCGCGGGATCCGCGTGACAGGCATAATGCAGGAGTTTGGGACATGACTGGTACTATCATCGCCTCGGGCAAGATCTCGGGACAGGGTCTGCGGGTTGGCGCTTTGGGAGCCGCCACGCTGGCGCTCGCTCTCTCGTCGAGCACGGCCGTCTTCGCCGAGGACGCGAAATTCGATCCCAACGCCTCGATCACGATCGGCTCGCTCTATGAGCCGCAGAACCTCGACAACACCGCCGGCGCCGGCCAGGGCATCAACGAAGCCTTCAACGGCAATGTCTATGAAGCCCTGTTCACCTTGACCGATGCCGGCGACGTTCAGCCGGGTCTCGTGGCCGAGCAGAGCGTCAGCGAAGACGGCCTCGCCTATACCTTCAAGCTTCGCTCCGGCGTCACCTTCCACTCCGGCGATCCGCTGACGGCGGCCGACGTCAAATATAGCATCGAGCGCGTGACTTCAGAGCAATCCAAGAGCTCGCGCAAGAAGAGCCTCGCGACGATCAGCGCGATCGAGACGCCCGACGATCAGACCGTCGTCGTTAAGCTGTCGGCGCGCTCGATCTCGCTGCCTTACAATCTGAGCTACGTCTGGATCGTCAACGATGCGGCGAAGGACCTGAACGCCGGCGAGGACGGCACCGGCCCCTACCGCCTCGACGAATGGCGCCGCGGCTCGTCGCTGGCGCTGACCCGCAACGACAAATACTGGGGCACCGCCCCGACCAACGGCGAAGTCGTCTTCCAGTACTTCACCGACGCGACCGCGCTCAACAATGCGCTCCTGACCGGCGCCGTCGATATCATCACCAGCGTCCAGAGCCCGGACTCGATCGCCCAGTTCAAGGACAATCCCGACTTCACCGTCACCGCCGGCCAGTCGACCACCAAGGAACTGCTCGCCTTCAACGATCGCGTCGCTCCCTTCGACAACGTCAAGGTCCGCAAGGCGATTGCCCGCGCCATCGACGACAAGAAGCTGCTCACCTCGATCTGGGGCGAATACGGCACGCTGATCGGCTCCTTTGTTCCGCCGACCGATCCCTGGTACGTGGATCTGACCGCCGTCGACGCCTATGACGTCGAAAGCGCCAAGGCGCTCTTGAAGGAAGCGGGCTTTGCCGATGGCTTCAGCTTCAAGCTCGACACGCCGAACTACGACCCGCATCCGATCGTCGCCCAGTTCATCCAGAGCGAACTCGCCAAGGTCAACATCAAGGTCGAGATCAACGTGATCACCGCCAACGAGTGGTACACCAAGGTCTATAAGGCACATGACTTCCAGGCGACACTGCAGGAGCACGTCAACCACCGCGACATCGTCTTCTACGGCAACCCGGACTTCTACTGGGGCTACAACAACCCCAAGGTCGTCGATCTGATCAAGGCGTCGGAAGCCGCCGCCAACACCAACGAGCAGACCGCCAAGCTTAAGGAAGCCAACACGATCATCGCCGAGGACGCCGCCAGCAACTGGCTCTACCTCTACCCACAGATCGTCGTCTCGAGCTCGGCCGTATCGGGTTACCCGGTGAACGGCCTCAACTCGCAGTTCTTCGCCTACGGCATCAAGAAGAGCGAACAGTAAGCGGCACCACCATCCGGCGCATTAGCTCCGGTCACTGACACGGCAGCCCCTGGATCCCTTCCGGGGGCCGACTGCGTTTAACCAATTCGTCTAGGCATCTTCCCGCGTTCCACAGGCGCCCCCAGGGATGCTCTAGCCTGCCCGATCTTTTTGGTGCAAAAGCCAGCTCTCTGATCACGGCCCCCGTGAGAAGAAAGGAATGCAGCCATTCTCACCTATCTCGTCCGCCGCCTTGCCATTCTCATCCTGTCGCTGCTGATCGCCGCGGTGGTGCTGTTCGTGTTGTTGCGCCTGCTGCCCGGCGACCCCGCCAATGCGCTCCTCTCCGTCGGCGCCGATGCCGCGCAGATCGAGAAGGCGCGTGAACAGGTCGGTTCGAACCTGCCGCTCTGGCAGCAGTTCCTGCGCTTTGCCGGCAGCCTCGCCCGCTTCGACCTCGGCACCTCCTTCGTCAGCGGCAAGCCAGTGATCGAAGAGATCGCTGCGCGGCTGACCGTCACCGTCCCGCTGGCGCTAATGGGTTTCGTGCTTGCCATCCTGATCGCCGTGCCGCTCGGCATCCTCTCCGCCGTCAAGGCCGATCGCTGGTATGGCGGGCTGATTTCGACTGTCTCGCAACTCGGCATCGCCATCCCCGTCTTCTGGGTCGGCATCCTGCTCGTCACGGTTTTTGCCGTTACCTTCCGGCTGTTCCCTTCCGGCGGCTTTCCCCGTCGCGGCTGGCAGAACGAGGGACAGGTGCTTTATGCGCTCGCGCTGCCCGTCATGACGATCGGTCTCGTCATGGGCGCGTCGCTGCTGCGATACGTCCGATCCGCCACCCAGGACGTTCTCGGCAGCGACTACCTGCGCACCGCACGCGCCCTCGGCGCCAGTTTTCCGGAAGCGCTGATCCGCCACGGCATCCGCAATGGTGCCGTACCGATCGTCTCCATCCTCGGCATCGAGCTTGCAACCACATTGCTTGGCGCCGTCGTCGTCGAACGCGTCTTCGCGCTGCCGGGCCTCGGCTCGATGCTGCTGCTCGCGATCGAGCAGCGGGACTACCCGAACGTTCAGGGCGTACTGTTCATCTCCACTCTGCTGGTGCTGCTGATCGGTTTTGCCGCCGACCTCACCCAGCGCCTCATCGATCCGCGTCTGCGCGAACGGGCCGTCGGAGGCAACGCATGAGCCCCGTCGAGACATCCGTTTCCGCGCGCAAGCGTCGGCATTCGCTCGCCCTTACCGTCGGCCTCGTGCTTGTCGGCATCAATCTCTCCGTTGCAGTGCTGACGCTGTTCTGGACGCCTTATGATCCGCTGAACGCCTCGGGCGGCCGGCTCGAAGCGCCGTCGCTGTTGCACTGGCTCGGCACCGACCGGCTGGGCCGCGACCTGCTCACCCAACTGATGATCGGCGCGCGCACGGCGCTGCTGGTCGGCATCGGCGCGATCGCGATCGGCGCGATGATCGGCGTCAGCCTCGGCGTTGTCGCCGCCTTCGCGACGCGCCTTGCCGACGACGTGATGGCCGCGACGCTCGATATCCTGATCGCCTTCCCGACCCTGCTTTTGGCCATGCTGGTGGTGGCGGCCAGCGACAGCGCCAGCCTCTGGACGGCGATCCTCGCGCTCGGACTTGCCATCTCCGCCATCGTCGCGCGGCTGACCCGCATCCTCGCCAAGCGCGTGCTGCGGCAGGACTACATCGTCGCTTCGCGCACGTCTGGCACGTCCTGGGTCGGCGTCGTCTTCCGCCATGTGCTTCCCAATATCTGGCCGACTCTCTCGATCAACTTCGCCCTGCAGTTCGGCCTTGCGGTCATTGCCGAAGCGTCGCTCTCCTATCTCGGTCTCGGCGCGCCGCCGCCGAACGCCTCCTGGGGACGGCTGCTGCAGGAAGCACAGGGGACGGTCTATACCGCACCGATCGGCGCAATCGCGCCCGGTCTCGCGCTCGTCGCCCTTGTCATCGGCATGAACCTTCTCGCCGACGGTCTTCGCGATATCGCCGATCCGACACGAGGGAGATCGCGATGACAGCGCTGCTCGACATTCGCGGCCTCACCATCCGCACCGGTGACAAGCCGCTGGTCTCCGACCTTTCCTTTACAATCCGTCCCGGCGAGCGCATCGGCCTGATCGGTGAATCCGGTTCCGGCAAGTCGATGACGGCGATGGCGGCAACCGGCCTGCTGCCGCCATCCATCGCTGTCACCGGTTCGATCACGCTCGACGGACAGCAAGTCGTCGGCGCCGCCGACAAGGTGATGAACCGCCTGCGCGGCGTCGCCGCAGCCGTTGTCTTCCAGGAACCACTGACCGCGCTCGATCCGCTGATGAAGATCGGCCGACAGATCGCCGAACCGGTTCGCCGGCGCCTGGAGCGGGACGGCGGCACGGCATCGAAGGACGCCATTGGTCGTGAAGTCCGCGACCTCATCGACAAGGTGGCGCTGCCGCAGCCCGACCGCATCATCAATTCCTACCCGCACGAAGTGTCCGGCGGCCAGCGCCAGCGCGTGGCGATTGCCATGGCGCTCGCCTGCCGCCCGAAGATCTTGATCGCCGACGAACCGACGACGGCCCTCGACGTGACGACCCAGGCGGAAATCCTGAAACTGCTGGACCAGTTGGTGCGCGAGACCGGCATGGCGCTGCTCTTCATCAGCCACGACCTGCCCGTCGTCGCCCAGGTGGTCGAACGCGTGATCGTGCTGAAGAACGGTTTTGCCATCGAGGAGGGCCCGGTCGGCACGGTTTTCGACAAGCCGCACCACGATTATACCAAAACTCTGGTCGAGGCCGCCCGCCTGTTCGACGAAGCACTCGGGACAACCGGATCATGATGCTCGACCTTCAAAACGTCAGCTTCGGCTACTCCCGCCAGCAAACCACCCTCGACAACGTCTCCATATCGGTGCGGCCGGGGGTGAGCGTCGGTCTCGTCGGCGAGTCCGGCTCCGGCAAGACGACGCTGCTGCGACTGATGCTCGGGCTCATCCGCCCAACGAGCGGCGCCATTCGCTTTGGCGAGGAGATCCTCGATACCCGCAACAGCACCTTCATGCAGCGCTATCGCCGCGCGGTGCAGCCGGTCTTCCAGGATCCCTACTCCTCCCTCGACCCGCGCCAGCGGGTGATCGACATTATTGGCGAACCGCTCAGGTCGTTGCGGATCCCGGGTGATCGGACGCGGGCCGTCGCCGAGGCGCTCGACGCGGTCGGACTTCCTGCCGATGCGCTTGGTCGCTATCCGCACGAGTTTTCCGGCGGCCAGCGCCAGCGCATCGCCATTGCCCGCGCCATCGTCGCAGGGCCTCAGATCGTGCTGGCGGACGAGGCGGTGAGCGCGCTCGATCTTTCCACCCGCATCCGCATCGTCGAACTGTTCAAGACGCTCGCCGAAAAGCTGACGCTGGTTTTCGTCTCGCACGATCTCGGCGTCGTCGCCGCCCTTTGCGAGGAGATGGTAATCCTCGAGCGCGGCCGGGTGGTCGAGCGCGGCAAGACCCGCGACATTTTGGCCTCCCCGAAGCATCCCTATACCCAGCGCCTTCTTGCCAGCATACCGCGCATGCCCGCTTGACGAGGGGTTGGCGCGGACCCCGCTTCCTCAGGCGAATCCGCCTTTGTCCCCAAGGGCTTGATGATTCGCGCGCGCATTGATCCAGGACAACCGCTGAGACGCCCGTCTTGAGCATAGTGCCGCCGGCCGCAGAATCCCTGCCGCCGAACGCCCTGACCGGCGATGTTCAACTTTCTTCTGGGGGTCCGGAAATCATGCCTACTCGCGCCATTCTGCCATCTGCCGTCCTTTTCGCCGCACTTGCGGCGTCGCTCGCGATCGCGACGGCGGCAGATATCTCCGAGCCGGGCGCGGTCGCGGCACCGGAAACGCCTCTCGCCAGCGAGCCGGGGCCGTGGATGATCCGCGGCCGCGCGCTCGCCGTCCTGCCCGACGACAAGGGCACGCTCTATCTGAACGGCGCCGCGCTCGACGGCGAGAAGGTCGGCGTCAGCAACTCCGTCGTGCCGGAACTCGACATCACCTATTTCTTCACCGACAACATCGCCGCCGAACTGATCCTCGGCACCACGCCGCACACGGCACGCGGCAGCGGCTCGATCGCCGGCCTCGGCGAGATCGGCAAGGCCTGGCTGCTGCCGCCGACGCTGACGCTGCAGTACCATTTCAATGTGACGGACGAGATCAAGCCCTATGTCGGCGCGGGCGTGAACTACACGATGTTCTACAACGAGAAGCCGCGCGGTGACTTCACGAGCTTCAACATGAAAAATACCTTCGGCGTGGCGCTGCAGGCCGGCGTCGACATCAAGCTCGACGACCACTGGGGCCTGAACTTCGACGTGAAGAAGCTGTTCCTGGAGCCGGAGGTCAACGCAACCTTGCCCGGTGCCGGCGCCGTCAGCGGCAAGGTCAAGCTCGACCCGTGGCTGATCGGCACCGGTATCAGCTACCGCTTCTGATCGCCTTCGAACGAAATGGTTTGCGGCGCCGTTACAAGGCGCCGCAATCTCTAAAAAAACGTCCTCAGACGTGATGGGCCGTAACGGCCTTTGCGAGTTCGCCGGAGAGTTCCCGGCTGCCCGCATGCGACACGTCGCCGAGCGACAACATGCCAACCATGCGTTTGTCCGCGTTGATCACCGGCAGCCTGCGAACCTGCTTGGCCTCCATCAGGTGGACGGCATGCTCGATCGACTCGTCGGTCCGGCAATAAACGATATCCCTCGTCATCACATCCCGCGCCGTCATCGACGCCGGATCGCGCCCGTTGGCGAAGGCGCGAAGCGCGATGTCGCGGTCCGTGACCATGCCGATCAGGCGGTCGTTTTCGCCAACCGGCAACGCGCCGATGTCCTCGTCGCGCATGATGCGCGCAATCGTCTTGAGATCGGTTTCGGGAGAGATCCAGCGAGCGCCGGGATGCATGGCTTCCGATATTCTCATCTCATCCTCCTGTGCGTGAAAGCGGCAGAGCATAGGCTGACATCGTGGCCATTCATTGATCCCCCGGTGCGCGGTGCGCCCTATCGCAGTTCGAGGAGGAAATAGGTCGTCGGGCCGGAAGGGCCGTCATTGGAAAGCCTGAAGGCAATGTCGCCTGCGCCTTGCGCCACAGCCGGATGCACCTTGCCATCGAGGCCCACCGGCGAAACGCTCCAGCTCTTTGCGGTCCTCGCAAGCGCGAGATCGACATAGCCTTCACGAAGCCGGACCGGCAGCCGTCCAAAATCTTCGATCACCTTCTCCTCGGTGTCGCGAAACGTCATGCCGGTGTTTTGGGCGTCGGTTGCAAAGATCAGCAGGAAGCGCCGGCTCGTGCTGAGCGAGGCGTCCGGATCGAGCGCCGACAGCGCAATGAGCGCGTTGCCGTCGGCCTGCTCGATCCTGAGCAGGCCGAGAGCGAGCGGCTCCCGCAGCGACGAGAACGCGGCAGCCTCCGTCCCGTCAGTCACGACGCGCAATTGCCCGGCAAAGCGGTTCAACTGGATCTGGCCGGTGCTGCTCTCATAGATGCCGGCATCGATGCTGGTGCCGTTGTCATCCGCAAGCGCACCGCTTTGGCGCAGACTTTCAAGCACCCCTTCGCCGTCTTGCTGACGCGGCTGCATCACCGCCGGTCCGTCACCGAGCCGGGTGCCGTCTTCAAGGCCGATCCGCCCGACCAGCGCGAGGTCCGTGAGGCGCTCGGGCTCGCGGGCCTGCATGTCGTCGGAAAGGTCTTCTTCTCCGCGCACCGCAAACGGAACCGTCACAGCCGAAGTCGCCACGTCGCCGCGGCGATAGAGCAGCGCCGATAACGTCTCGCCGGCGCGTGCGACGGGATCGAGCGCGATGGCATAAGGCAGCATCGCCTTCTTGTGCGGGAACGGCTCGCCATAAGTAAGAACGATCGGGCCATGGCCATGGCGGCAAAGCGCGTCCCAGCCTTGCAGCGCCGCATAGGCCGGCATCGCCAGTCCCGCCTCGTAGCGGTAGCGGTTCCAGAACAGATGATCGTATTCGCTGACGAGGAACGGCCGGCCGAGCCAGCGCGTCGCCGCGAGCATGCGGATATAGTTTACGCCGTCGGCAATCGAGCTTATCTGCGTGGTCTTGCTTCCCGGCGCATAGCCGCTGACCCAGTCATGATAGGTGTTCATGGTCACGGCTTCGAGGCCGCGCCGGCTGAGCGACGCCTGCACCGTCGGCCAGTTGTTGTAGTTGCTGATCAGGCCGCGGTAACCGAGCCCACGCAGCACGGCGCTCATGCGCGCGGTCATGGCCTCTTCCGTCTCGGTGAAGAAGGCCTGCAGGTCGCGCAGCCGCGGGCTGTCGACGTAGCGGTCGGCCGGCAGTGCGACGGATCCCGCCTCGATTCTCTCATCGGACCGAAGGTCGGGCCACGCCTTGGCTAAGGCGTCGGTCGATCCGTAGCGTTTGGCCAGCCAGTCGTTGAACGGCTTGGCAAGTTGCGGATCGTAGGGCGGCTTGCCCGGCCGGTCGTGCACGACGGTGTCGAACTCCATCCCGTTTTCGTTGGCGAGAATGACGACCGCCAGCGCGTCGTCGCGGATCGGCGCCACGCCCGTGTAGGGGTTCACGCGCCCGAGGATCGTCTCCTGCATGCGCTTC
The DNA here is from genome assembly GCF_002007205.1 of Ensifer adhaerens. Lineage (GTDB taxonomy): Bacteria > Pseudomonadota > Alphaproteobacteria > Rhizobiales > Rhizobiaceae > Ensifer > Ensifer adhaerens_D. The sequence continues at coordinate 94,347 of NZ_LAZS01000010.1, read as the reverse complement.
CAGTGATCGAAGGCCCGCTCGTCGACAAAGAGCTCGAGCTTAAGGTTTCCGCCGTCGTCCCAGCGATCGTCGAAACCGCCATAGACGCCGCGCAGCGACGACAGGCCGTCCATCATCCAGTAGATGCCGTTCTTCTTCAGCGCTGCCAGCAGGTAGTGGATGCGGTCGAGCGTCTCGGGGTCGAAGTCGAAGTCCCGGTCGCGGCCGAACATCAGACTGCCATCGACGAAATGCAGCCGGGCGAGATTGTAGCCGCGCATCGCCAGCTGCCGCGCATAGCGGTCGGCGGTCTCGTGATCCGGAAAGCCGCCGGAAGCCGGGCTCCAGGCAAGCGATGCGCAGAGCATCCGCTCCGGCTTTTCAGGCGACTTCGCGAAGGCGAGCCGGCCGCCGGCGCCCGCAACCAAGCGATGTTCCGCATCGATCGCGCCGTTCGGCAGGAAAGAGGAGAAATCGAGGGGGCTGCCTGCCCCAAGCTCGAGCGAAACTTCCCGGACGGGTAGCCACTGGTCGGACGCCTGGGCTGGCGAGCTGACTACGACAAGCGCCGCCGCGGCCGCCAGCAACGGCCGCCACATCATGCCGGAGCTCCGAGCAACTGGCTTTCGATCGGCGCATCCGGCTTCCGGCGCGCCCGGAAGAAGCCGACCGGCAGCGCTGCTGCATGAAAGAACCAGGCAACGACGGTGTAAAGCCCCATGCTGAATCCACCCTTGCGCAGGCTCATCAGCCCGACCACGCCGGCGAGGACTGCAAGAACGATGCCGAGCGCAAGGAGTTTATCGGGCACGAACAGCAGGATCGCCAGCGACGCCGCCCACCAGAGATAGACGAGCGCCCAAAGCTTGAGCTCCGGCAGTTCTCTGATGAGTTGGAAGAAATAGGGCTGGCCGAGCGAAGCGCGCAGCAACTCGCCGATGCCAAACAGATACTTGCTCTTCCAGCGGCGCACGAGCAGGCGGTAGGAATTGTCCGTATGGCCGAAATGCTGGACAAAGCGCCGGTCGAGGCGATGCAGCGTCCAGCCGGCGCTTCTGAGCCGGATACCGAGGTCGAACTCCTCATAACCGTGGAGATTGCGGTCGGAGAGATAACCGACCGCTTCGATCGCCGAGCGGCGATAGAGGCCGCCGCCATTCATGCGGTCGATCGCGCCGATGCGGTTTTCCGGGGCATTGCGCGTGACCCGCCGTGAAAATTCGAGATTGGAGGTCAGCATCTCCTGCACATGGCCGGTAACGCCCGCGACCTGCGGGTCGTCGGCAAGGAACGCCTCGGCCACTTCGAGGAAATCCTCGTCCAGCAGCATGTCGCCGTCGAGAAGGCAGATATGCGCATGGCGGGAATACTGAAACCCTAGTTGAGGACCGATGCCGCAACTGGGAAGCGCCGGCGGGCTGATCTGGGCGATCACAACAGGATAGCGCGAGGCGATCTCCACCGTCCTGTCCTTGGACCCGCTGTCGGCGACGATGACCTCGCCGCCAACGATTTCGAGCGCCTTCAGCGCGCTTTCGATGGTCGCGGCAATGCGCTTCTCTTCGTTCAGCGTCTTGATGATGACGGATACTGCCACGCGATCCCCCAGTCCCGACGGAGCGCAGACAGACCTGCTCCGGTTGCCGCCGATCTTACCGGCGATGTTTTGCGTTTTGGTTTACCGCCCGAGCAGCCGCAGCAGCGGCATGCGAAAGCGATGGAGAAACCAGCCGCCAAAGACGCCGCAGGCACCCCCAAGAAGCTTGACCGCCACGTCCGTCACGCGCGCGTGGCGATCGGCCGAGGCCATCTGCAACAGCTCGAAGCCGATCGCAGTCGCAAAGACCAGAACCAGCAAGAGCCCCAGCCGGCGCGGATAGGCGATCGCGAACAACAGACCCAGCAGGCCGAAGGCGCCGAACCGTTCGAGATGGACCAGATGCCCGATGCGCGGCCTGAGATCGAGCGGGGACATCGTCGAATAGGCAATCACGGCAAGAAGGATCCATGCGAAAAGGCCGGCGGCGCGTTTGAGGGTCATTGTCAGCTTGTCTTCCAGGAGGCGTGCGAGGCACGGCAATCATCGAACCATCGGCGACGGCGCGTTCATCGGGTTGCGAAGGCGCGGTCGCATTCTTGAACGGAGCCGTGTGCGAGGACGCACGAAGAAAGCTCCGGCAGGCGACACGCCAGACGCGAAGGTCCGGCTATTTCGCCAGCAACGCGCTATACACCGCCGCGGTCCGTTGCGCCACATTTGTCCAACTGTAGGCGGCTTCCGCGTGTGCCGCCCGTTCGCGCACCTCGTCGTCGCTCAGCGGCGCTGCGAGCTTATCCATGATACCGGACGCCAATGCATCGACGTCGCCCAGCGGGAAATACTCGTCGGGCGCCAGCTCCAGTTCCTGATTGGCGACGATATCGCTCGCCAGGACCGGCAGCCCGTAGGCCATCGCCTCGAGCAACGCGATCGGCATGCCTTCGTGGCTGGACGGCAGGACGAAAAGGGCGGCATTGGCGAAGAGTTCCGCCAGCCTGTCGCCCGTCTGGAAGCCCGTGAGCACCACACCCGGCACCTCGCGCGCGAGCGCCCTCACTTCCTTGACATAGGGCGTTTCGAACTCCGCGCCGCCGGCAAGGACGAGCTTCGTATCGGCCAAACCGCACTTGGCGAAAGCGCGGATGAGATCGAGTTGCCGCTTTTCCGGAACGAGCCGGGCGGCGAGCAGGATGTAACGCCGCCGTTCCAGGCCAAACTCCGCAAGAGCGCCGGCGTCGCCGGTCGGCGGTGTGACCTGGACACCATTCGGGACCAGCGTCATGGCGACATGGTGTCGAACGCGCATCGTCTCGGCGATGTCCTTCGAGATCGCCACGCGCCCGTTGGAAAACCGCATGCCCAGGAACTCGCCGAGCTTCAGCGTCCGCCTGGCAAAACCGCCCCACTTCTGCCTGTCGTAGTCGTAGCCATGGTGGGTCACGACGACCTTCAGCCCGAGCAGGCGCGCAAGCGGCGTCATCAGCGCGGGGCCGATGGCGTGGATGTGCAGGACATCCGGACGCCGCCAGGCCGCGAGCCAGACACCGAGGAAGGTATGGACGATTGCTTCCAGCGCCATCCGGCGCGGCGCCCAGAGCGGCACGACCTCCACGCCATTCCAGGCATAGCTGTCGCGCTGTTCGAGATAGCGACGCCGCCCGACGACCTCGACGTCCCAGCCGTAGCCAAGCAGTTTGCCTGCCAGCATTTCGACGTGTTTCTCGACGCCGCCCTGAACATTGGGGATGCCGCGCAAGCCCAGCATCATCACGCGCCTGCGCTCACCGCGCGCGGCCAGCGCGCCGCTCTGAACGGGCAGGCCCTGCTGCCGACTGGCGAGCGTGGGGCCACGCCGAGGCAGCCCGCCGGCCCCGTCCGACAGTCCGGTCTGCGCCAGCTCCTGCGCAATGACAGTCGGTTGCTGGCGATGACTTTGCGATACATCAGACTTTCTGCTCATGTGTCGCCTCGAAGGTTGCCCGTTGCGTTTACCGGGGCGATATACTTGTCCATCGCCAAGATATTTCACTCACCTCTTATATAAATGACCCAAAACCATAGAGCGAGCCCAGGTTACTACAAATTGTATCGTAACGTTAATGGCGGTCGTGATCAGACGGCGCCGAGCTTGGCATAAACGTCAATTGTCCTTTCCCGATAGGCGGCAGCCGAGAATTCGCTGGCGATCCAGCGCCGGCCCGAAATACCCATAGCAGCGCGTGTCGCGGGCGGCAGGGCTGCCATTGCCGACAGAGCGCGGGCCAGATCGTCGGCATCGCCCGAAAGCGCGGTCATGCCCGTCTCGCCCTCGCGGATCATCTCGGGAATGCCGCCGATCTTTGCCCCGATCACCGGCCGGCCGAGCGCATAGGCTTCGAGTATGCTGATCGGTGCGTTCTCGTACCATTCGGACGGCAGAACCAGTGCCCGCGACTGCCCGATCAGACGGTGCAGGGCTTCTCCTGAGAGATAGCCCGCAAAGCGCACGTCGGCGCCGGTCTGCCCGGCGAGTTGCCGCAGCATCGTTTCCTCGGGGCCGGTTCCGGCGATCACCAGTCGTTGCCCCGATGCCGCCGCCGCCCGTATCAGCGTCCCCAGCCCCTTCTCCGGCGCCAGGCGCCCGGCAAAGACGAAGTAGTCTCCCTCGGCCCAGTCGGCGGAGTAGTCGTCGACATCGACGAAGTTCGGGATATGGACCATCTGCTCACGCGGCCAGCCCCAGTCGACCAGCTTCTCGACGTAGAACCTGCTCGGAACGACGATGCGATCCACCTTGTTGCGATAAAGACCGAGCCCGCGATGGACCACGGTTTCGGCGAGCACGACCGCGCTCAGCGTCGTCTCCCCCTTGATGCAGCGGTGGCGCAAGACGTTGTAGATATGCCCGCCGCGACAGTCTTCGCAAACGGCGCCGTCACGCAGCATCTTGTAGGACGGACAAGCAAGCTTCAGATCATGGGCCGTCATGACAACGGGGATGCCGGCCGCCTTCAGCGTCGAGAAGATCGCGGGCGACAGGTGATGGTAGACGTTGTGCGCATGCGCGACCGAGGGCCGTGCGCGCTCGATCAGCCGGCTGACGTTCTTCTGCGCTTCGCGCGAGTAGATGACGCTCGCCGCCTGCACGACCTTGCGCAAAAGATTGGTGCGCCGGCCATACTCGATCTCGGAGACGAAGTACTCGGACCATGGCGAGATTTCGTTGTCCTCGTGCTGCATGGCGAAGGGCACCACGTCCCAGCCGATGTCCGAAAACATCTTCATGTGGTCGAAAAAGACCGCCTCCGCCCCGCCGCGGCGATAGAAGTAATTGTTGATGGCGAGCAGCCTGTTGTCGCCGTTCCCGCGCCCCGACATCCCGCCCTCCTACCAGCCGAGCCTGTCAAGCGCCTGTTCGACGGGCAACACGACACAGTCCTTGGTTACCGCATAGCGAACCAGGTGCTCGAACGTCTCGGGCGTGCATCCATAGGGCGTCGGACGCGCGGCGATGTCGTGGGTGAAGAACACGAGCCAACCTGGCCGATCAACGACATCGTCGATCCAGCCCGTGAGCGCCTGGGCGTCCGCCTCCGGCTGCCGGATCTCGACGGCCTTCAGCATCAGCGGATCGACGGCGGTGCGGTTGACGCTCTCGCCAGCCGCACGGCAGGTGCGGTAACGCCGCCCCAGCTCCCGGCGCGCCAGCGGCCAGGCGGCGTTGTAGGGAAAGGCGAAGTTGGTTGCGGCCGGGCCGACGCCGCTCCGCTGGAGGTAGGCGGCATTGCGATCAAGATCGCGGGCAAGCCCGTCCACGCCCAAACGCCTGATCTTGTTATGGGAATAGGTGTGACAGCCGACCTCGTGCCCCCGGTGGGCGAGTTCGGCGCAGCCCTCAGGCGAGATCAGGGTGCGATCCGTTTCGACGCGCCCCGAAAGCCCGCCGGCGATATAGAACGTGCCGCGGACGCCATGACGTTCGAGGATTGAGGCGCCGTTGTGAAGTGCCGTGTCCGGCACGTCGTCGAAGGTGAAGGAAACGAGCGGCACGTCGGTCCTGACGTCGCGCGGCGTCGCGGCGAAGCGCCAGATCAGCCGGTTGGCGATGCGGTCCACCAGGCCGTCGATCGTTTGCATGACGTCAGGCATAGGCGGCTCCGGATTTTATCTGCTGCGGTGCGAGCGAAAGCACCGCCCGCGACTGAAGGTGCAAGCCGTAAAGCGAGAACAGGAAGGTGAACCAGAGAAGATTGCCGCCCTCGAAGAAGAGGCTCTCAAGGCCGGCATTGAAGATCGTGTAGAGCCAGACGCGGACGTAGAGGCGCGTGAGATGCGAGTGCTCCTCGGCCGGCGCCAGGCGCGCAATGTTTCGCAGCGGCAGCACCAACAACCAGATCACCGTCAGGAACAAGCCCGGAAAGCCGGTCATCAGGGCGATGTCGAGGTAGGAATTGTGGCCGTTGGCGGCCGCCACCGCCCAGGTCTCGATCGACCCGCCGCTGTTGACGAGTTCCGATGTCTGCCAGAAGGCCTTGAAGCCGTAGCCGGTGATCGGCTGTTCGGCGAGCGCACTGAAGGCGAAGCGCCAGATATCGGCCCGATTGGTGAACGTGGCGTCGATGCCCAGATCGGTGATGAACTCGCTGAGCGGCGTGAACACCGCCGAGCCGACGGCAAAAAGGTTGAACAGGCCGACGCCGCCGATGACGATCGGGATGCGCAGGAATCGAAATCGTTCGAAGATCCACGCGAGCAGCACGATCGCCGGCAGCATCGCCGTCGATGTCTTGCCACCCGTGTGTAGCAGGAAGTTGAAGGCCAGAAGCACGATCGCGATACCGGCAAGCCGCGACCAGACGTTCATCACGTAGAGGCCGAAGAAGGCGGCGATCACCATCGCCGCCGCAGCACTGTTCTTGTGCGGGAAATGACCGCGCCACAGGCCGGCATTCATCGGCTCGCGCAGTTCCGATGCCTGATGGATTGCAAGCGTGGGTTTGAAGACGATGCCGTAATAGGCGACGGCAAGCATGAACAGCGTTCCGACGCCGAGCATCGCCGCGAAGTGTCTCTCCGACTTCGGCAAGAGCAGGTAGACGCTGGCGTTGATCGTCACCATCACCGCGAGCACCGTGCCCTTGATGCCCAGCATCGGATAGGCCGAAATCACCGAGACGAATAGAAACCAGACGTAAAGTACGGCGAGCAGCGGCCGCGGCTGCAGAATGATGTTGCGCATCGGATGCGCGAGACCGTAGGCAAACATGCCGGCAAAGAGAAGCAGCGATACGATCTGGTTGAGCCGGTTGGAGTTGCCGGCCGACGGGTCGAGCACCGCCTCGCCGGTCAGATCGACGAAAGGCGTGGTCGAGATCCAGAAGAACAGGAACGTCGCCATGAAAAGCACCGTGCCGATGCGCTGGCGCAGCACATCCGCCGGGGTTTGTTCAAGGTAGACGGCGCTGGTCATGCCGCCCCTCTTCAAACCGTTGCCGGCCGGCGTCCGCGCAGGAAACGCCAGAGCCCGAGCGTCACGGCGAGGCCGATGCCAAGCGCGAGGCCGAAGATCGCGCCGCCGGCCAGAAGCACGATCGTGCGCGGCGGCCAGCTTCGCGAATTCGGCGGCAGCGCGCGCGAGATGACGCGGACATTGGTCGTATCGATCTGCTGGCGCTCGGTGATCTGTTGCGCGCGCGCCAGATGGGTTTCGTAGATGGCGGCCTTGGCGCGCGCATCCCGCTCCAGGTCGCGAAGCTGGACCTGCGCCTCGTTGTCGGAAAACACGTTCGACTTCTCGTCGTTCGCCTTGGCACGCAAGGCGGCGAATGCCTTCTGCTCCCGGTCCGTGTCCGCCTTGGCACGGTCGAGGATACGGCGGGCCTCGTCGGCCATGGCTGACTCCAGGTTCGCGCGCTCCGAGCGCGCGTTGACGAGACGCGGGTGACGCTCGCCATAGGTGCGCTGCATGGAGGCGATCTGCTGCTGCAGCACGTTGTACTGCTCGCGCACGTTCGTCATGTTGACGGATTCGAACTCCGAGGCGCTCGCGGTCCGCCCTTGCGCGATCGCGTCGTTCATCTGCCGGTAGCGCGTGTCCGCCTGGATGAAGCGCTGCTGGGCGTCGAGAACCTGGGTGTTGAGTTCGTTCGAAAGCTGGTTGCTGACGAGCTGGCCGTCATTGGTCGATTGCAGGCCGTTCTTGCGGCGGAAATCCTCCACTGCCCGCTCCGCCTCGGTTACGTTGTGGCGCAGCTCGTCGAGCCGCGCGTTGAGGCTCTGCGCGACACGACCGGCGCTCTCGGCGGCAGACTGAAACAGCTCCTGCTCGAAGGCCGCAACGATCGCATCCGACAGCGTCACCGCCTTCGCCGCCTCTTCGCTCCAGACCTTCATCACCACCACGAAGGACCGCTCCTCGCGCCGGGCCTCGACCCGCTCCGACAGCGCCCGCATAGCGGAAAGCTCGTTTCCGGCCTGTTGCTCCGCCTTCGTCGAGAAGAGGTTCTTCAGCGCTGCGAAGGCCGAGGGCTTCACGAATTCCGGGTCCTCGCTGAGGCGCAGTTGCGTGATCACCCGCGACAGCACGTTGCGCGACGTCAGGATGCGCAGCTTGCTTTCCACCTCCAGCAACTGCGCATCGCGCTGCGGATTGGTGGTGAAGACATCGTCGCTGACGACATTGAGGTTGGAAGGATCGACGACGATATCGGTATAGACCGTGTAGCGGGGCGTCGCCGTCATCGCATAGGCGAGCGCGGCGCCCACACATAGGACGAGCGCCAACACGATCCAGAGAAGCCCGTCGCGCAACCAGCCGATGATATCGTCGACGCCGATCCTGCTGAGGCCGCTCAAGCCGGGAAAGTAACTGTCGCGACGTCCATCGGCCGCGCCGATCACGGGCCGAGCCACATCCGCCTGGCGTGTCGTGGCTTTGGGAATATCCCTGGATTGTCGCTGGACCTCGGTCGGTTCGTCCGCTGCGGACCCATCTGCCGTGGGCCTCGCTTCATGGAGGTCCGACGAGAGCAGATCGAGCAACGAGCCTCGCTCGACCGGCGCACGCTGCTCGCGTGCCGGTTGGCTGGCTCCCTGTTTTCCGGCCTCGTCCGGCCTATACATAAGCATCCCTCACGCACGCCCATCAAGACGCGAAGATCGTGACCCCACGAGCCGCCTTCTATCGCAGAATTAGGGTTGTACGGTGAATATTCCGTTAAACGGCAGGATTGCCGTTTAACGCATCGCGTCAGAAGTCGGTCAGCAACCGGCTCCAACTCTCCGATGCCAGGCCGCCGACATAGATATCGTTGCGCTGGGCGGCGTCTTTCAGATCCGCATGCCGCGTCACCATGCAGAAATAGCCGCGATGGTGGAAGGACAACCACCTCTGGCGCGAGATCGCATTCATGAGGAACGGCTGCGAGCTGCCGACGGCGAGTGCATAACCGTCGGCGTCAAGCGCGTGGAACATCTGTGCGGTGACGGCGAACTCGCGGCCGGCCTCGCAGACGACGTTGAGCACCGTCGCCCTCTCACTGGCCCTGCCGAAGTAGAGATAGGCGCCGATGACGCGCCCGCTTTCGTCGCGCACCTCCCGGCAGAGAAGGTCGCCAAGTGGTGTGTTCAGCCGCGCGACCATCACCAGCCAGTCGAATTCGCTTCGCGACCAGACGGGCCTGACGGCAAATCGCTGCAGCATGGGTTCGGCAAGATCGAGGAAGGCGGCGGGGTCGATGGCATGCGTCGTGCAGCCGGCCACGGCGCCGGGCTTCGTGCGGGGGCGACGGTGACGCAGAAGCCGGTCGGCAAGGGCGAGCGGCTTGGAAAGTATAGGGGATCTAAGCAGGCGGACTTGCCTGCCAACCGTCAACCCCCATGCTCTGAACGGCCGGAAGGAGCGGCGCCAATCGAGGCTCTGGATCGGCAGCACGACGCCGCCGCCGGCGACCCAGTGATCGGCACTGACCGGGGACGAGTTGTCGGAGAAGCACATGTCCTGCCTTGTGGCTCGCATTGCGCGCGCCAGGCAGGCGGCGCCGACCGCACCCGCCTTGCCTTCGGACATGAAGGCGCAGAGAAGTTTCGCCACCGTTCGGCGGCCGTTGACCGTGAACTCCATGGGAATCGCCAGAATGGCGCTGCCGATGCCGCCGGTCCCGTCGTCATAGACGATGCTGCCGTTTTCCGGCGCGTAAAGCGGGCTCCCGAAGAAAATGGTCTCGAGATAGTTCTGAAGCTCCGGGCTCGCCTCCTGCTCGCGCTTGCGAAAAATCCGGGTGAACATGCTGCTGACGGCGGGGATATCCCGGGGCTCCATGGCGCGTACGTTTCCCGTCCGGGGCATTTCCCGCCCGAGCGATCTTGCCGACTGGATTTTCCCGAGTTCAGCCTCCATGCGCCACCCCTGCCGACAAGGATGCAGCGCCGGCCTGCTCCCGATCGCGCCGCACGAAGCGCAGGAAGACTGCCCATGAGACGATCACCATCGCCGTCTCGATGACATAGAAGGAGATGAAGGTGCCGGCCGGCGGCGCGTACCAGGTGGCCCAGGCAGTGAGTGCCGCACCAAGCACGCTGCCAAGCCCCATGACCGAAGCGCGCGCCGGGTGATGGCCGGACGCGCCAAGCGCCTCCATCGCCACCGACCACATGGCGATCGGCACCACGACCCAGCACAGGATGCGGACGAAGGCGACGAGGGAGACGTAGTCCTTGCCGAAGAGATAGGGCAGCACCGGCGCCAGCACGAAGACGGCGACGGCAGCAGCGATGCTGATCGAGGTGGCGGCAAACAGCACCTTGCGCACACGCTCGAAGGCATGGTGCAGGCCGGCCGCCGTCGCCTTTGCCGAGCCCGGATAGATCAGCCGGTTCAAGGCCTCGACCGACAGGTAGCTGCTCTCCAGCATGCGCCGCGCGACGCTGTAGCTGGACATCACCTCGGCGCTTGCCACTATGCTCAAGACCAGAAGGTCGGCGTTCTGCCGGACGGCGCGCAGGATGAACGGGATGCTGAAATAAAGCCCGAGCGGCAGCTCTTCCCGCACGATGCCATAACGCGGGCGTCCCAACCCTTTGACGGCCCGCCAGCAGCCGAGCGCCACGATCACGTGGCACACGAACTGCCACACGGCCCAGGAGGCGACCGTTGCGACCCCGAAGGCGATGCAGGCGAGCGCTGCGGCTATGGTGCGCGCCAGGGCGAAACCGACGACCACCTTGTTGGCCGAGGCAAAATTGGAATGCGCAAGAAAGATCTGCTCCGCCAGCACGATGACCCGCACGAAGATGATGTTGGTCAGGAGCATCAAGGTGATCACCGCGACGTTGGTCGCGGGATCGGGCGAGAGCGTGAAGAAGAACGGCAACACCGCCGCGCCAAGCACCACCAGCAGCACGCCGCTGATCGCGGTCAGGATGATATTGTGGCCGAGCATCTGCGGATACATGCTGCGGTCGCGCGCGACGCGCCGCACCAGGCATTCCATCGCGCCGAGGCCACACAGGTGCACCGCGATGTTGGCAACGGCCGTGATTGCGACGAAGACGCTGAACTCATGTACGCCGAGAAAGCGCGCGAGGATCGCGAAGGTCACGAGTTGGGCAGCCGAGCCAATGACAAGGCTGCCGCCGGATGCAGCATAGGATATGATCATCGAGAGGAACGGCCTGTGCGCACGTTCCTTCACACCTTGCGAAGCCATTCCGATCTGCCCTTGATCTCAACCTGTCATTGCCACGAAGAAACAACGTTCAATGACAGCGAGCACCCGCCACTGATCACGCGCACGGTAACAGGCAGAAATGATTGCGCGGTTAACGTGCTCGCCGCAATTGTATTTCAGCTTCGTTTACTCAATTACACTAGTCTCCGGTCCGCACGTCTACAGAGTTTTCCAGCGACATGAGGAGTGGCCGTGGCGCAAGACGACAGCTATCCGAACGACGGACCGACTAAAGACCGGGCCGCGACATTGCACCGGTTCATGGGTGTCGAACTGGAACTTGCGCCCGACGTCCTGGTGCCACGGGAAGAAACGGAGCTTCTTGGCCGAAAGGCCGTGTCGATCCTTGAAGGCGGCCCCTCGGACGTCGCCATCATCGACATGTGTTGCGGTTCCGGCAATCTTGCTCTTGGTATCGCCGGCGAGATCCCCTCGGCGCGCGTCTGGGGGGCGGACCTGACGGACAGCACTGTGGCGCTTGCCCGCCGCAACGTTGACCGGCTCGGCCTCGGGTCACGCGTCTCGATCCGGCAGGGCGATCTTTTCTCGGCGCTAGAAGGCGACGACCTCCAAGGCGGGATCGACATGGTGGTCTGCAACCCGCCCTATATCTCGACCGGGCGGCTGGAGGGAGACAGGGCGCATCTGCTGGAGAACGAGCCACGCGAAGCCTTTGACGGCGGCCCCTACGGCATTTCCATCCATCAGCGCCTGATCCGGGACGCGCTTGCTTTCCTGAAACCGGGAGGCTGGCTTTTGTTCGAGTTCGGCGAAGGCCAGGAGCGGCAGGCAGCCGCACTTCTCTCCAGGGCGAAAGCCTATGCCCCGGTCACCTTCGCCACCGACCGCGACGGCAAGCCGCGCGTCGCCATCGTCCAGAAGATCGCCGGCCCGGCAGAGGCCGGCACCGGAGAGCAGTCTCGATGAGCGAAATTCGTTCGCTAGAGAACGCCGACGTTCCAGCCGTCGCCGGAATGTTCCAGCGGGTGTTCCGCGACGAGCGGGCCGCTTCGCCCGCCCTCGCCGACTACATGCGGCAACTCTATCTCGACGGACCAGGCTGTGACCCGGAAATCAGACCGCTGGTGCATGTGAATGACGCGGGTCGCATTACCGGCTTCGTCGGTGTCAATGCGCTGCCGATGATACTGAACGGCCGGCACTTGCGCGCGGCGATCTGCGGCTCGCTGATGGCGGAAGACCGCGAGAGCGATCCCCTGGCCGGAGCGCGCCTGATGAAGGCATTCCTCGCCGGTCCGCAGGATCTGTCGTTCAGCGAAACGGCAAGCGAAGTTTCCGTGCAGATGTGGACGCGGCTTCGCGGCGTGGTTCTGCCGCAGTACAGCCTCGACTGGGTGCGCGTCATCCGTCCGGCGACCTTCAGCCTCAGCGTCGCTTCGAACCGCATCAAGCCCGCCCGCCTCGCCGCCCCCTTCGCGCGCGCGCTCGACAGGTTCTATCGCAAGCGCATGGGCCAAGGCGAACAGCGCTGGTCCGCCCTGCCCGAAGCGGGTGCGGCACCGGCCGGCTTCACCGCGATCGAAACCGACCGCGGCGGTTTTGCCGCCGTCGTCGACCAGTTCACCGCGCCGTTTCCGCTTCGCCCCGAATGGAGCGACGGCCAGCTCAATCACATCCTTGCCGATGCCGAAAAGAAGCCCGAGCAGGGTGAACTCGTCTACGCGCTGGTGACAGCCCGCACGGGCGCCGTCGTCGGCGCCTTCGCCTACTACGCCAAAGCCGGTGAAATCGGTCGGGTACTGCAGATCCTGGCGCGGCCAGGGCAGGCGGGGCCGGTCATCGACTGCCTGGTCGACGAGGCGTCGCGACGCGGTCTTGCGGGCTTGCGCGGACGCACGCAACCGGCGCTGATGGAAGCCATGCTCGGCCGTCGCATCGCTTTCGTGCATGTCGCCTCGACCGTCGTGCATTCGCGCGACCAGGCCATTGTCGAAGCCTGCCGCGACGGACAGGGCTTCTTCAACGGCATTTCCGGCGAATATTGGAGCCGGCTGATCGGCGGCAACTTCGATTGACGATGGCCGGCGGTCCGGCCAAGCCTCAATAGCCGGCAATCTCCTCCACGGGCCGCACCAGTTGCGGTCCGAGATGCAGGTAACGCGTCGCCTTGCGCTTGGCTGCAATATCGGCCCAGACCCTTTCGACCTGGACGACGCTCAGGCCCGCCGCCTTGGCAACGACGTCGATCTCGATGCCATGGTTGAGGCCATAGAGGCAGAGGTCCATGCGGTCGTAAGGCAGGGAGAAATAGAACTCCTCCTGCGTCTGCTCCAGCGAATAGGTGTCGGTCGTCGGCGGGCGGCGGCGCACTTCCTCGGGAACCCCAAGATGGGCGGCAAGCGCATAGACCTGCGACTTGTAAAGATGGGCGATCGGTTTGACGTCGGCAGCGCCGTCGCCGTTCTTGACGAAGAAGCCCTGGTCGTATTCCAGCCGGTTCGGCGTGCCGAGCACGGCGAAGTTCAGCCGGTCGGCATGGTAATATTCGACCTGCTTGCGGGTGCGCTGCTTCATGTTGGTGGCGGCGACGATGCCGAGATAGACCGACGGCGGCATACGGTGTTTCGACTGCACGCCCTCGGGGCTCTGCACCACCAGCGACGATATGTTGTACCCCTCACCTTCCAGGGCGTTGGCGATGACGATTTTTGACGCCCATCCGTCGCCATATTCCGGAACCAGCTCGCGGATGAAGGCGTCGCGGCGCTCGTAGCAACCCATGGCCTTGAGCGCCGGGCCGATATCCTCGACGATCGCCTCGACGCCGAAGGTTTCGGCGACCAGCCGGCCGAAGCGAAGGCTTTCCGGATCGGAATCGTTTTCCGGCATGAACAGGCAGAAGACGTTCTTGGCGCCCACGGCGCGCACCGCAAGCGCGACAGAAACGCTGGAGTCGATGCCGCCCGAAAGCCCGAGCACCAGGCCGCGCTTCTTCATGGAGCGCAACTGCTCGCGCAGCGCTGCAACGATGCGATCGGTCTCGACCGCATGGTCGATCGTCAGGGTTTCGGCCGAAAACGGGCCGGCGCCCTCAGTCGTTCTGATGTTCATTGTGCAGGCTCCATCGTCTCGGCGGCAAGGCGGCGGCTGACCTTGCCCGTATCCGTCTTTGGCAGTTCGGTGCGGAATTCGATGATCTTCGGCACCATGAAGTCTTCGAGGTGGCGGGTGCAGTGGCGGATGATGTCCTTGTCGGTGAGGTCAGGATCCGTGCGCACCACAAGCGCGGCAATGGCATGGCCGAGAACCGGATCCGGCATGCCGATGACGACCGCCTCGGCAATGCCGGGATGGGCATGCAGCACGGTCTCGACTTCCTTCGGCGCGACCTTCTCGCCGCGGGTCTTGATGATGTCGTCCTTGCGGCCGACGAAATAGAGGAAACCTTCCTCGTCGGTCTGGAAGAGGTCGCCGGTATAGAGCACCTTTTCCCACGGGTTCGGCCCGGGCCGCAGCATGCGCTCGGTCGCTGCATCATTGCGCCAGTAGCCCTGCATGACATGTGGTCCGCGAATGACGAGTTCGCCGGCAACGCCCGGCGGCACGCGGCTGCCCTCGTCGTCGACGACGAAGGCTTCCGTATTGGGGATGGCGATGCCGACGGAGCCCGGCCGACGATCAAGCTCTTCCGGCGGCAGGTAGGTACAGCGCTTGCACTCCGTCAGCCCGTACATCGAATAGAGCCGCGCGCCCGGGAAGAGTTCGCGCAGGCGCGCGATGTGCGGCGGCGGCAGGGCGGCTGCCGTATTGGAGAGGTAGCGCAAGCTCGGCAGGAACCCCGGCTCCAGGTCACGCATCTGCAGGATCATCGCCGCCATCGTCGGCACCAGCGGGAAGCCGGTGACGCGCTCTTCGCGGATGCGCTCGAAGATCGCATGCGGGAAGGCGAAGGACTTTTCGAGCACCAGCGTCGCACCGAGCCGGATCGCCATCAGTAACTGGTAGAGGCCGTAGTCGAAGGCGAGCGGCAGCACGTTGAGGATGATGTCGTCGTGCTCGTTGCGCAGGTAGGTGGTGATCGATTCCGACGCCGCATCGATATTGCGATGGGTCATCATCACGCCCTTCGGGCGCCCGGTCGAACCCGACGTGTAGATGAGCATCGCCAGATCGACGTCGATGCCGCCATGCGGCACCGGCGCTGCCTGCGCCGACAGACAGTCCTCGAAGGAGACTGCGCCTGAGGGCGACTGGCCATTGGGCGCTGCGGTCGATGCGACGAAGATATCGGCCTTGCCGCTGCTCTGCGCCCGGGCGTCTGCCACCACCGGCATCAGCTTGGCCTGCGTCAGGATCGCAGCCGCCTCGCAGTCGTCGATGATGTAGGCGAGCTTGTCCGCCTTGGTCGAGGCGTTGATCGGACTGAAGGTCGCGCCCGCCTTCAGGATCGCAAAGATCGAGACGGCCGCCTCCCAGCAATTGTCCATGAACACGAGGACGCGGTCGTTGCGCTTGACGCCTGCCCTTGCCAGCGCGGCCGCCAGTCGGCTCGACAGATCGTCGAACTCGCCGTAGCTGAGGCGCTTGCGATCGGTGACCAGCGCCGTCTTGGCCGCATGCCTTGCCGCATTGCCGATGAGAAATTGCTCGAACCGCATGGAACGCCCTCGGGTCTTGGTTAGGCCGTGGCCGGCACTCCGGCCTTTGCCTCGATGAAGGCCGATATGCGCGCAAGCGAATCGAGGTTCGAGGGCACGATGTCGGCGTCAGCCATGGCGATGCCGAACTGGTCTTCGATGAAGGCGACGAGTTCGAGAACGCCGGTCGAGTCGATGATATCGTTCTCGATCAGCGAGGCGCCGTCGGCGAGATCGTAAGAGGTATCGCCGAACAGGAAGTTCTCGACGACAAAGGCCCTGACCTTGTCCTTGATGGTTTCCGTCATTTCGTTTCCTTTCCCAATGGGTTCAGGCCGCTCGAGCGGCGCGGATGCTGGTGCCGGTAAAGGTCTGCAGCCAAAGCTGCGTCGACAGGATACCGACGAAGGCGGCATTGTCCCTGAAGCCGGTCGCCGGTTGCGACTGGCACTTCTCATAGAGCTTGACCACGGCCTTGGCATTGAACAGACCGCTGTCGCCGATGCGCGTCTCGCTCATGGCCTCGCGAACGTAATCCAGTTCGCCGGGGCCGGTGAAGGAATGGCTGTCGGGCGCGCGGTAGGGCTGCTTGGTGCGTTGACCGATGGTCGGCGGCAGCAGATCCTTCGTCGCCTCGCGCAGGATGTGCTTTTCCACCAGCCCCTTCAGTTTCATTTCCGGCGGCAGGCGCGTCGCGAACTCGACGAGACGGTGGTCCAGGAACGGAAAGCGCCCCTCGATCCCGTGCGCCATGGCCATGCGGTCGCCCTGGCTGGAGAGAATGTATCCGGGCAGAAGGAAACGGCTCTCAAGATATTGCGCCTGGTGCAGCGGATGCCAGCGGCCGAAGGCGGCAGGAAGCCTGCTCGCCAGATCTTCGGCCGCGTCGTAGTCCTTCAGCGTGGCGCGAAGATCGGGAGAAAAGAAGATCTTGGTCGCGGCCGTGCTCTTGAACCGCGGACGGTGCGAGAAAAGCGGATCATCGAGCGGCACGTCGCCTGCGCCGAAGAAGGCGGCGAGATATTCCGCCGATTGCTGCTGCAGACCCGGCAGATAGGGGTAGAGCTTGCGGAACAGGTGCGGGCGGATTCGCGAGCCGGGCTGGCGGCCGCAGAAGCGGCGCACCCGCGCCTCCTTGAAGATATCGTACCCGGCGAAGACCTCGTCGGCGCCCTCGCCCGTCAGCACCACTTTCAACCCCTGTTCGCGAACGAGGCCGGAGAGCTGGTAAAGCGGCGCCGGTGCCGTGCGGATGATCGGCCGTTCTGCGAAACGGACGACCTGCGGAAAAACCTTCGCGATGTCGCCGGCGCGACAGGCGACCGCGCTGTGATGGGTTCCGAGCGCTGTCGCCATTTCCATCTGGAAGGCGCTCTCGTCGTGCTCGGCGCTATCGAACGTCACGGAAAACGTGCGCAGACCCTGAGGCGCCATTCCGGCTGCCAGAGCCGAGACGATGGAGCTGTCGAGCCCGCCCGAGAGATAGGAGCCGACGGGCACATCGGCCCGCATCCGGATCCGGGTCGCATCGGTGAGGAGGGCGCGCAATTCCTCGGCGGCGCTACGCTCATCTGCAAACAGCGGCGGCGCGTCGTGGCCAGGGTAGTCGAGCTGCCAATAGGGGCGGATCGACGTCTTGCCCTTTTCGACGATCATCAGGTGAGCCGGCTCGAGCTCCTCAATGCCGCGAAAGCCCGTCCGCGGCGCGATTGGCGCCCAGAGGGTAAAGATCTGGTCGAGCGCAACCGGATCGAGCTCGGCGGAAATTCCGGGAACCTGAAGCAGCGCCTTGATTTCGGAGGCGAAATAGAATGTGCCGCCATGGGTCGTGTAAAACAGCGGGCGCACACCCATGCGGTCGCGCGCCAACACCATGCGCTGGCGGCGCCGATCCCAGATCGCGAAGGAAAAATCGCCGTTGAGGACGGACAGGCACGCCTCGCCCATCACAGCGTAGAGGTGCAGGATGACCTCGGTGTCGCTCGTCGTGCGGAATCGGCGCCCCTTGGCGCGCAGATCCTCGCGCAGTTCGACATAGTTGAAGATCTCGCCGTTGAAGGCGATCGAAAGGTCGCCTGTTTCGTCGGACATCGGCTGCTGCCCGTCGCCAAGACCAACGATCGACAGCCGCGCGTGGGCGAGCCCTGCTTCCGGCGCGGCGAGAATACCGTTTTCGTCCGGGCCGCGATGCGCGATCGCAGCGACCATCCTCTTGAGAAGGATTTCCGCCTCCGGGACCGAGCCGAAATAGCCACCGTAACCGCACATGCCGAGATACTTTCACACCGTTCGATCACCGCCGGACCATAAACCGCATGACAGAATTATGGGTTAATCTCCGGCATTTTCTGGTTGTATGGTAAATACTGCGGTTCGGGCGCCGCGTTCGGGATAAGCGCCGCAGGCCCTCGCTGTCAGCGCTCCGGAATTCTTCTTTTCGATGCCATCGTGAGCATCAGATACAGAAACAGGATCGGCCAGAAAACGCAGACCAGAAGCCCGGCGAGCCGGTACATATTCCAGGGCGCACGCGCCTGCAATCCTTCGAGATAGGTCATCGCCACGAGAAAAAATGCCGTCAGGCCATAGGCGACGCCGGCAATGTATACCCAGGACATGCGGCCGCCCTCCTCGACGCTCCACAACCAAAACCAGGAAATAGCAGCAGCAAGCTTATACCACCGGAAGTAACATCTTTAAACGAAGAATTAACTTTACGCGGGGGCATGGTTAACCGACCGAAGATCGTTCGGGCTCTCGGCAAATGCCCGGAGCATTGCCAGTCTCGTATCTCGTGCATGGTGGGACTTGAGCCGTCAGCGGCTCGTCAGCGGGTGCGATCTCGCGCCACGAACAGCAGGTCGAAGCCGCGGAACTCCCCGCGCGCGATCGATTTGCGCAGCGCCGTCCAGATCGCCGAGGGGTTGTCGAGACGGAAACCCTTCAGGCTGCGGATCAAGCCTACGGTGGCGGACATCGTGCGAAGGACACGCGACAGCCTGGAACCCTCCAGCGACGCAAACAGGATCTGCGGATGAACCGCCAGCAACACGCCGGCCGTCCGCCTCCGGTCGATCATGCGGAACTGGTCCAGCGCACGATACTCGTAGCCTTCGATGTCAATCTTGAAACAGAGCCTTTCGGTCCGGGCCATCTCCTGGAGTGCCGCGATCGTCACGGTCCGCGCACGGATCGCCTCGCCGTCGTCGTCGGCGATCAAGGCCGATGTTTCGGAGCTGCCGAAACCGCCACCGACGGAGTGCAGCACGAGAACGTCATCCTCCGAGAGCGCGGCATTGATGACCTGCACCTCGCCACGATTCTCGAGCTGCATCTCCTTGAGAATGCCGAAGCAGACGGGGTCGGGCTCCACTGTGATGACGTTGTCGGCAATCTGCGCCGCCCAATAGGGGGTCACGCCGATCCAGCCGCCGATGTCGACGAAAGTCGTCTTGCCGTCGACCAGGCGCGCGATGTTCTGGAACGTGCAAGGCTCCCAGTCACCGTTCTGCAACCGCGCGAAAAAGCGCTTCTTTTCCGGCTTGTCGGGAAACTGGACGGTCTTGTGGAAATAGGTGATCGAACGCATGGCGTTTCTCTAACCCATATCCCGACGAAGCGGAATCGATTTTGCGAAGGGCTCGTATGCCGAGGGCGAATGACTGCCGCCCACGTCATCGCTCGCATCTTCCCGGGGGGATCGCGCCGTCACGAAGCGCTTTTGTCAGGCGTCCACAGGCTCGCGCGGGCCGCGTGCCTCGCTCAACTCCGCCGTCGTTTGCGCAAGGCGGTCGGCGAGAACGCGCATGATTTCTACCGCCATTTCGGGGAAGTCGGCCAGAAGCTTGAGGAAATCGTCCTTGCGGATGCGCAGGGCTTCGAGCGGGGTGCTGGTGCGCACCGTTGCGGTGCGTGGCGTATTGCAGAGGATGGCGATTTCACCAACGATCGAATTCTGTTCGACTTCGGCGATCTTGAAGGGCCCACCCGCCGTATTGATGAGCACCTCCGCCTTGCCGGAAAGAATGACATAGGCCGCATCGCCAATGTCACCCTGATAGAACAGCGCTTCGCCGGCGCTGTACATGACCCGGTCGGACGTGAAGGCCAGAAGTTTCAGCTTTGCCGGCGGCAATCCTGAGAACAGGGTTATTCGGCGCAGCATTTCCACTTCATCTTTGAGCAACATCACAATCCGTGTCTCCGAGTTCCCGTCGGGAGCAACTTGCCTCCCGCATCGCGGCGGGACCATATGCTCGTGCCCTGACATTAATATTACATCAAGATGCCATTTCCTTATAGTCAGGTCGTTCATCCACATTGGCGTCGTTCACCAGGCGACCGTTTTCGAACTGGGCGACGCGATCGAAGAGGTCGGTCAGCGCCGGATTGGCGAGAACCCAGACGATCGCCGGGTCGCGCCCGCTCTGGTCGAGCATCGCGAAGACATTGCGAACGACCTGCTCCTGGACGCGCTGGTCGAGCGCCAGCAGCGGCTGATTGAAGATGTAGTAGTCACAATTGCGGATCAGCGCGCGCGCAAGGTCGAGCTTCTGTCGTTGCGCGGCCGTCAACCGCTTGCCGCCGGCGCCGACATTGAAGTCGAAGCCGAAGGCGAGCACTTCGTTGTAGAGGCCGCCCGCCTCGAAGAGATCCCGAACGATGGCGCGGATTTTCTCCGATCCGTCGGCATGTTTGTGACCGATACGCCCGAAGAGCACGTTGTCGATGATGCTGCCGGAGGCGATGAAGCGGTTCGGACGGTAATGCTCGATCATGCCGGCGAGATCGGCCGGCAGGCCTTCGTCGAACTCGCGCCGCGCGGCCACGATCTTCGCCATCACCTCATCCGTCAACAGACCGAAGCGGTGCCGCGGCTCGATGTAATCGAAGCACAGCCTGATCACCTTGATCTGGTCGTCCTCGGAAACCTCGCCCTTGCCCTTCGTGCGCACCTTCTGAAGGATGACTTCATAGACCGGGATTTCTTCGGCGGTCATGAAGGTCAGCTGCTGGAAGAACGGGTGATCCGGCGGCAGGTCGCGGAACAGTTCGACGACGTTCTCGGCGATCTCGATGCCCATCTCGTAGAAGGTGTCGCGCAGGCCGACCCGTTGCAGGATCGTCTTGAAGAACGGGTGGTGCTCGAGCGCGTCCGCCCACATCGCCTGGTCGGTGATGGTGCCGAAGAGCATGTTTTCACCGATCGTCGCCTCGACATTGTAGGTCCCGGGCTCGAAGAACACGACGAGATCGCTGAGCTTTTCCGTCTCCAGGCGCTGCCTGAGCGCGCTGCGCATCTCGACGATACCAGCGGCAAACTCCGCATGCCGGTGCGGATCGATGGTCGAACGCACCGCCAGCGCCATGACGTCGTTGGTCAGAAGCACGGCGTCGAGAACCGGCCGGATCTGGACGAGCAGATCGTCCGGCCCGTTCGCGCCGGCAGATTGATAGTCGATCCAGTCGCTTTCAACGTCGAGGTGCGGGTTGCCGGCAAGCCGCGCCTCCGTCACCTCCCACTTGCGATGCGATGCGCGCTCGCCCTCATAGACCAGGTCCGTCAGCGGCGCATGTTTCAGCCCGTAAAGGATGTTGTCGCCGAGACTGCCCTGGAAGACGTAGACGTCGGACGAAGCGTAGGCGATCCGCCGGCCGGTCACTGACTCCGGCATTTCCAGAATATCCTGGCCACCGACGACCACCTTGCCGCTTGCCGGCCAGACGAGCCGGCCGAAAGCCTCGGCGAGCACTTCGCCGCCGCCCATCAGCGCCAATTTCTCGCCCGGCTGGACCTGCAGCGACACGTGGTCAAGCAGGGTCGAGCCGCCGTCGTCGATCACCGTCACGTTGACGGCGGCAAGCGGGCCGGCGAGCGGCACGGCAGCCGCCGTCGCCACCGCCTGGACCTTTGGATCGAGCAGCGTGTCGACGCTGAACTGCTCGACGACCTGCGCATATTTCACCTGGACGTCCTGGCGGGCCTGGTCCCAGTCGATCAGTTCCTTCAGCGGGCCCGGCAGGTCCTTGTAGGCGCCGATGACGGCGACGAGCTGGCCGATGTCGAGGCGCCCCTGCAGGGCAAAATAGCCGCCGATCGCATAAAACAGGAACGGCGTGACCTGCGCCAGGAAGTTGTTGATGAACTTGACGAGGAATTTCCACTGGTAGAGGTCGTAGCGGATCTTGAAGATCCGCCCGAGCCGCGCCGCGATGTCGGCGCGCTCGTAGTTCGACGTGTCGTGGCCGCGGATCGCGCCGATACCGTCGACGATTTCACTGACGCGGCCGGAGAGCTCGCGCGCCGTCAACTGCCGCTCGCGTCCAAGCACGAGGAGCCGCTTGCGCATGCGCGGGATGATGATCGCCTGTACCGCGACGATCAGCGTTGCGATCAGCCCGAGCCAGAAGCTCTGCAGGAGGATGAACACGAGCGCAGTTAGGGCTTGGCCGCCGAGCAGGGCGGGCGAGACGAAGGCGTCGCCGGTGAAGCCGCCGAGCGGCTCGACCTCGTCCTTGATCATCGTTGCGATTTCGGCCGGCTTCACCCGCTTGAAGTGGCTGGGCGGGAAGCGCAAGACCCGATCGACGAGCTCGAAACGGATACGCCGCAGGAGCCGCTCGCCGAGCCGACCCTTGAACGTGTTGATATAGAACTTGAACAGGCCGTTGACCACCACCAGGGCCAGGAAGACCAGGCTTAGGGCAAGCAGCATGCCTTCGCGGCCAAGCTGGAATCCGTCAAAGACGTTGATCGTGCCGAGGTACGGCAGGTCGAAGGATATCGACAGGAAGGCCTGCGTGGCCTCCGGACTGTCGAAGCCATCGCCCTGGATCGGTCCGTTGACGATCTGCTTCGGCAGATCGAAGGACAGGAAGTAGGGGATCATCGACAGCGCGACGACAACCAGGATCCAGAGCTGGTCCTTGCGCGTGTGGGTCCAGATATAGCGGGAAAGGCGTGGTTCCATGTTACTGGCGATAGGACCCTATTGAACACGACTGCTGCTGGCGGGCTGGGTTGCCATATGTCCCCAGCACGCATCACTCTTCGGCGACGCCTCCGGATGGCTGCCCTATGGCCCGCGATCGTGGAGGGACGCCTGCATATTCCGCCCGGCGCCGAATCCGGTTGATCGATTATGCAGGTGCGAGGGAAATCTGCAATGGACGCGGTTTCCAACAGGCGGCCCTATCGTCAACCGGCAGAGGCCGATGCTCTTGAAAGCACACGCCGTTATTGCACTCGCTCGATGCGCAGCTTACAACGACGGCATGAAACACACCAGCCATCCCCCCTGCCAAACCAGCGATTGGTACGAGCATGCCTTTGATCTGACGCGTGGCATCGCCGCCTACACGCGCAGTCCGCTGATCGAAGGGATTGGCCGGGTGATTGCCAAGCATCCCGACGCCCAAATCGCCAATGCGTTCAACCACAAGCAGGTCGCCTGCAAGGTCTGGGCGCGCGATACGCTCTTTGAGGTCACCGGCCCCTCCTATGCCAGGATCGCGATCCTCGGCGGCTGGTACGGCATTCTCGGCGCCATGCTGCTGGAAGACCGGCGCTTCGACGTGGCGGCCGTCGACAGCTTCGACATCGACCCGGATGTCGAGGCCGTGGCCCGGACGCTGAACGCCGCCTTCCCGGAAAAGTTTCGTGCCGTGACCGCCGACATGTATGCAATCGACTACGCAGCGCTGGCGGCGGACCTGGTGATCAACACGAGCTGCGAGCATATCGCAGACCTCAAAGCGTGGCTCGATCGCATTCCGGCCGGCACGCGGGTGCTGCTGCAGTCCAACGACTATTTCAGTGAGCCAACCCATATCAACTGCGTCGCCTCGGTCGAGGAATTCGCCAAGCAGGCGGCACTGACGACGGTCGAATTCGCCGGTGCGCTGCCGACCAAAAAATACACCCGTTTCATGCTGATCGGCACGATCTGATCAAGCCCCATTGATCGGGGCTCCCCTCCCCGCCGCTCCTGGCGCAGCGTCAAGCGCGCGCGTGGCGATCGAGGATTTCGGCCGTCTTTGTCGCGCCGTCGAGATCGAGCGGCGGAATGTCCGGCCTCGGCCGCTCAAGCATCGCCTCGATATCCCGCGCCAAGCGCTCGGGTGTTACCTCCGCCTCAGGCAGAACCCCGGCAAGGCCGAGCTTTTCAAGCCGTGCCGCGCGGGTCGACTGCTCGGTCTCGCCGCCGGCGACGAAGGGGATGAGCAGCGACGCACAGCCGGCACGGAAGATGTCGCAGACGGTGTTGTAGCCGGCCTGGGAAACGGAGAGCCGTGTACCCGAAAGCAGACTCGCGAAATCCTTGCGGAAACGGAACAGGTGCACGTTTGCGGGCGCTGCGGCCGCAAAGGCGTCATAGTCGTTCTGCGGCAGGTTCGGCCCGGTTATCAGGCACCATTTGAGGTCGCTCGCCAGCAGCCCGGCTGCCTGCAACGCAGCGCCGATCAGTTCCTTGCCAACCGCCCCGCCGCCGGCCGAGACGAGCACGTCGAACCTTTCGGCCGGTGGCTCCGGCGCATTGCCGGCCACAAGACCGGTATAGACGATCTTGTCCTTGATCTCCGCCGAATAGGGATAGGTCTCCTCCAGCCGCGCGAAGGCAGGATCGCCGTGCACGAGCACGAGGTCGAAATGCGCCCTGACCACGTCGAGGGTTTCCTCGGCGCGCCCAGGCTTCGTCCGCTCCTGCAGGATATCGCGCAGCGATGCGGCAACGAGAGGCCGCGGATCCTGCTTCTCGATCACCTCCAGCAGCGGCATCAGCTCGAAACGCATCTGGCGGCGGCCAAAGGGAAAGGCTTCGAAGATGACGATATCAGGATTGCAGGCGAGGAACGCCTCGATCAGGAGATCCCGGCGCTTTTGCTTGAAATCCTCGCTCACCGGGTTTCCCTCGCCATCGGCAAGACCGGTAAACCCCTTGTCGCCGGCGAGCACCGGCGGCAGGGCGACATGCTTCACGTCACTTCCCGGAAAACCCGGCACCGGGCTGCCGCCCGTAACGACGGTCACTTCGTAGCCCCCGGCCGCCAATGCGCTCGCGATCCGGCTTGCCCGCGCCAGATGGCCGATGCCGAGCAGGTGCTGTACGTAGAAGAAGACGCGACGTGCACCCATCAGGCAGCTCTCCATTCGCTGGCAAACAGGCCGGCGAGTTGTTCGATGCTGGTGTGGTGGTCGAACTGCCCGCGAACCTTGCGCTCGGCAGCGTCGCCGAACCGGTGGCGAAGCGTCGGATTGCGGATCAGCTCCTCGAGCGCGACCGCAAGCGCCTGCGAATCCTCCGACGGAACGACACGGCCGTTTTCGCCATCTTCGAGAAGTTCCGGAACGCCGGATATGGCGGTCGAAACACAGGCCAGTCGCTGGCTCGATGCTTCCACGAGCACGTTCGGCAGCCCATCCCGGTCGCCGTCCGCGGTGATCCGGCAGGCGAGCGCGAAAATGTCGCTTGCCCGATAGTGCGCAAGCACATCGGTCTGGTCGAGCGCACCCTTCCAGACGACGCGGTCCGAGATGCCGAGCTCCTTTGCGAGGGTCTTCAACTGCCCCGTCAGTTCGCCCGCGCCGATATGTTCGAACCGCCAATGAAGCTCCGCCGGAAGCTGGGCGAGCGCCTTCAGCAGCACGTCATAGCCCTTTTTTCCAACGGCACGGCCGACGCTGACGATGCGGACGGGATCGGCGGGATCGAAACCCGTTCGATCGGAATGCGCGCCGTCGAAACGCGGGAAACGATCAAGGTCGAGGCCGTGATAGCTCAGATGGACCCTCTTCTTGTCGCTCGCGAGGCTGCGGAGATGTTCGTACCCCATGCGCGTGCAGGTCACGGTCCAGCGCGCCAGGCCGAGCTTTTCGGAAAGCTCCCAGTCGGGTGAGGTCCAGATGTCCTTCGCATGCGCCGAACATGTCCACGGCGTGCCGGCGATCACGCTGGCATAGGCCGTCACCGAGGCAGGGGTATGGATGAAGTGCGCATGCAGCCAGCCCGGCTCACCTGGCCATTCGGCGGCAAGCACCAGTGCTTGGCCGAGCCGGCGAAAGCGGTTGCGGCTGAAATCGCGGGGCAGGTCCTTGAAAAACAGGCCAAGGGCGCGCCAGATGCCAGGCTTCGGCAGGCAGCGCACGAGGCCGCGCAAGACCCTTAGGGGCTCCTCGTGCAGATATTCCGGCAGGTAGTGGACGTCGGCGCGGATTTCGTCATGGACCGGGTGGCGCTTGCCGTCCGTCGGACGCCGGAGCGAGATCAGGACCAACTCGATCCCGGCCCGCTCGAGGCCAAGCAGTTCCTGGGCGATGAATGTTTCCGAAAGACGCGGGTAGCCCTTCAGCACGACTGCAATCTTGCGGTCTGTCGGCAATGCTTCAGCTCGATTTCTTCACGATGTTCAGGTGGTCGGCGGATGACCGTTGCAGCCATCTGCTGACGATTTCGGAGATGTGCACGAGACCTTCCAGCCGCAGGCCGTTGGCGCTGCTTTTCGACGGCGGAGCGCGATAGGGCAGCGCCTTCAGCGCTGCCGCCAGCCGCAGCGGATCCTCCGCCTCGTTAGGCAGCAGCATCTCGACCAAGCCCAGCTCGGCGGCACGACGGGCACGGATCAATTGCTCCTCGCGCGGCTGGATGCGCGGTACGATCAGCGCCGGCTTGTCGAAGGAGAGAATTTCGCAATAGGTGTTGTAACCGCCCATCGCGACGACGCCTTTCGCGCCGGCGATGAGTTCCTCCATGCGGTTGTCGAACTCGATCACCTTGATATAGGGGATCTTGCTGCCCTTGCGGATCAGCTTCTCCCGCTTCTTGACCGGCATGTAGGGGCCGAGCACGATCAGTGCCTTGTGCGTAAGCTCAGGGTCTTCCTGATAGGCGTGAATGACGTCGTGGATGAGGTCGGCGCCGTCGCCGCCACCACCCGTGGTGACGAGGATGTAGTCGCCCTCAGGCTTGTGTCCCGGCAATTCCTCGCGCGGGACGCTGCGCTGCAGGAAGCCGACGAAGTTCATCCGTTCCCTTACCGCTGGCGGCACGTCGAGTTCGGTGAGCGGGTCGTAGAAATCCGGCGGGCCGTAGACCCAGATCGTATCGTAATATTGCTCGATCTTGCGCATGGTGTCGCGCCGCTTCCACTCCGCCTCCAGGAGATGCGGCGCATCCATGACTTCGCGCAGGCCGAGGACCAGCGTCGTGCCGTGCGCTTTCAGGTAGGTGAGCGTCTCCTCGACCTCGCCGCGCAAGCCCATCGGCTCCTTGTCGACGATGAAGATGTCCGGCTTGAACGTCTCGGCCGTATGGCGAATGATCGCCTGGCGCATCTTCAAAGTCTCGTCGAGTTCGATGTGGCGATCGAGCGAGGTATAGTCGCCATTGTGCAGCTTGATGACGCTCGGGATCTTCACGAAATCCACGCGCGCGCGGTAGTCGAAGGCACCCGCGATCGTCGCGCCGGAAATGATCAGGATGTTCAAACCGCGATAGTCTTCCACCAGCGAATGCGCGATCGTACGGCAACGCCTCAGGTGTCCGAGCCCGAACGTGTCATGGCTATACATGAGGATCCGGGCATCTTCGAAACGCCGCATCATGCAAGAAACCTTTCGCTCAGGGTACGATGAACCATTCACGCTGGCAGTACGGCCGCGTCAATCCGGGCTTCATTTGTAGGGATCGGCCGCGTCACGCAAGCCATCTCCCAAGAAGTTGAACGCCAAAATCACAAGAATGACCGGAATTGTGGGAAATAGGAGCCAGGGATAGAAAGCAATGACGCTGACGCTTTTTGCCTCCGTCAGCAGAATACCCCAGCTGGTGATGGGTGGCCTGAGACCGAGGCCGAGGAAGCTGAGCGCCGTCTCGCCGAGGATCATGCCAGGAATCGAGATCGTCGCGGTGGCAATCAGGTGCGACATGAAACCGGGGACGAGATGCCGGCCGATGATGCGGCTGCTCCTTGCGCCCATCAGCTGGGCCGCAAGCACATAGTCCTCCTCGCGCAGCGCCAGCAGCTTCGAGCGTACGGCGCGGGCAAGCCCGGTCCAATCGAGCAGGCCGAGGATGATCGTGATCGCCAGATAGATGAAGATCGGACTCCAGGTCGCCGGCATGATCGCCGCCAGCGACAGCCAGAGCGGAATGCTCGGGATCGACTGCAGCACCTCGATCACGCGCTGGACGACGAGGTCGAAGACGCCGCCGTGATAGCCGGCGAGGCCGCCGATGACGATACCGAGCACGAAGCTCACGGTGATGCCGAGCAGGCCGATCGTCAGCGAAATCCGCGCGCCATAGATGATGCGCGACAGCACGTCGCGACCGAGGCGATCCGTTCCGAGAAAGAAGGCTTGACCGCCTTCCGCGGGGCAGACGAAATGCACGTTGCTCTCGAACAGGCCCCAGAAACGATAGCCGTCGCCGCGGCAGAAGAAGCGAAGCCGCTGCACGTCCTTGGTATCGTCGGCGTAGTTGCGCTTCAGCGTTTCCATATCCAGCGTCATCGTGCGGCCGTAGACGAAGGGTCCGACGAACGTGCCCTCATGGAAGAGGTGCACCGCCTGCGGCGGAGCGTAGATATAGTCCATGTTGCGCGTATGCAGGTTGTAAGGCGCCAGAAACTCGCAGACGACGATCATCAGGTAGAGCGCGGCAAGAAAAATGCCGGAAGCAAGCGCGAGCCGGTGGCGGCGGAACTTCCACCACATCAGCCGCAACTGGGACGCCTGATTGACACGCACCTGCTCGTCCGTCATCGCCTCGACGGAATAGGGGTCGAACGGGGCGGTCGATACGTAATGTGGCATAGGCTCGCCGGGCGCCGGAAGAAATGACGTCACTTGGTGCTCCTGCCTTGCAGCCGAATTCGGGGATCGAGGATGGCGAGCGCTATGTCGGAGATCAGCACGCCGATCACCGTCAGGAAGGCCAGGAACATCAGGAAGGACCCGGCAAGATACATGTCCTGGCTCTGCAACGCCTTGATCAACATCGGGCCGGTCGTCTCGAGCGACAGCACGATCGCTGTGATTTCAGCGCCGGAAATGATCGCCGGCAGGATCGACCCGATATCCGAGATGAAGAAGTTAAGCGCCATGCGCAGCGGATACTTCACCAGTGTGCGCATCGGCGACAGCCCCTTGGCGCGCGCCGTCACCACATACTGCTTCTGCAACTCGTCGAGCAGGTTGGCGCGCAGGCGCCGGATCATGCCGGCGGTTCCCGCCGCCCCGACGATGATGACCGGTATCCAGATGTGTTCGAGGATCGACTTCGCTTTCTCCCAGCTCATCGGCTCGGCCAGATACTTCTGGTCCATCAGGTGGCCGATCGAGATCCCGAACCAGATATTGGCGAAATACATCAGGATCAGCGCCAGCATGAAGTTGGGGATGGCGATGCCGATCAGGCCCATCAGCGAGAGGCCGTAGTCTCCCCAGCTATATTGATGGGTCGCCGAGTAGATGCCGATCGGAAAGGCGATCAGCCAGGTGAAGATGATGGTGACGAAGGAGACGAGGATCGTCAGCCACAGGCGGTCGCCGACGACGGCGCTCACCGGAAGCTCGTACTCGAAGGAATAGCCGAAATCGCCCTGCAGCATGCCGCCGAGCCAATAGACATATCGCAGGACCGGCGGCTGGTCGAAGCCGTACTCCTTCCGGAGCGCCTCGATCTGCTCCATGTCGACGCCTTCGCCCTGCGCCTTGATCTCGGCGACATAGCTCTCGAAGTAGTCGCCCGGCGGCAGCTCGATGATGGTGAAGACAAGAGCGGAAATGATGAGGAGGGTCGGAGCCATCGCCGCGATACGCCAGAGAATATATCGCAGCATGTCAGCCTTCCTGTTCGATCCAGAAGGTGTCGGGTTTGTAGACACCGAAATAACACGTGGGGTCGAAGCCGTAGAGCGCCGTGTCAGGCACGTTCTTCAGCTTGTTCGCCACGAGGATCGGCTGGAGCGAAGCGTTGACGATGCCGATCGAGAAGACCTGGTCGGTGTAGATCGAGAGCATCCGGCCCCATATCTCCGTTCGCTCCGCGTCCTCGGACGAATGGCGCCAGCGCTGCAGCAGTTCCGTCAGTTCGACAGCTGCCGGAAGGTCCGGAGCCTGGCCCATTTCGCCGTGGGAAAGGTAGTTCAGCCCCCAGACCGGCCATTGCAGCTGGTCGTCCGCGGTCGGCGCGAGCTGCCCGGGGTTCATGCTCGCCGTAGGCACGCCGTTGTCTATGCCGAACCACATCGACATGATGATCTCGCCGCCGACGGCGCGGCTGCGGAACGTGTCGCGCTGCGAGGTGCGGATGAAGAGCGATATCCCGATCTTCTGCCAGTAGTCGGTGATGAGTTGCAGCACGTCCGTCTCGAGCGTGCTTTCCCCGGCCGTTTCCACGACGATCTGCGCCGCGCGGCCGTCGGAGAGAATACGGATGCCGTCGCTGCCCTTCTTGGTGAGACCCGCTTCGTCGAGCAGCGCATTGGCCTGCGCCGGATCATGGGCGACCCAGGCGTTGGCGAACTCGGGTCGGAAGAGCGGGCTCTCGGGCAGGACCGTGTCGGCGCTCTCTTTCGTCAACCCGTAGAACACCGCCTTGTTGATTTCGGTGCGATCGATGGCAAGCGACAGGGCGCGGCGAACGCGCACATCCTGCAATAGCGGCCGCCAGACCGCATCCGAGCAGTTGAGGTTGGGAAGGAGCGCCAGGCGCGAGCCTTGCGTCTTCTTCCACAGCAGCACCTTCGCCGGATAGCGTTTCTCGGAATCCTTGAGGAAGGTATAGTCGACGAAGTCGATACCGGTCGCCTGCAGGTCGCTTTCGCCGGTGCCGGTCTTGGCCGGGATCAATGCCGACGAGCTGACGCTGAGCACGAATTTGTCGATATAAGGTAGCTGCAGGCCGTTCTCGTCGACACGATGATAATAGGGATTGCGTTCGAAGACGAATTGTTCGGCTGGAAGCGGCGTCGTGTTGCGCCAGGGATCAAGCGTCGGCAGGTCCGGGTTCTCCGGACGGTAGGAACGAGCCATGCGCATATGCAGCTGGCTCCATTTCTTGACCCGCTCCTCCTTCATCAGGGCCTTGAGCTTGTCCTCCTCCTGATACTTCTCGTGGAACTGCTTGAGGTAGGCCGACGGCACCACCACCACCAGCGGCTGGGGGCCGGCAAGCTTCTGCAGGAAGTCCGGATTGGGCGTCGACCAGGAATAGCGAACCGTGCGCTCGTCGATGATTTCGAACTTGGCGGGCTCACCATCCATGACCAGCGCCGTCGGCAGTCCGGCCGGGCTCAGCTTCTCGTTGTTGAGCACGTCGTCCCAGCAATAGCGGAAATCCTCCGACGTCAGCGGCGTGCCGTCGGACCATTTGTGACCTTCGCGGATATGGAAGGTGAAGATGCGATCCTCGACACCCTCGAAGCTTTCGAGGACATCCGCTTCGATCTTCAGCGTTTCGTCGAAACCGACCAGACGGGCATAGCCGTAGATCGTCATCAGGCGAATGTCCTTGGCGCTGCCGATGAGCATGCGCACCTCGCCGCCGTACTTGCCGGGCTGGCGCCCCATGGCCGCGACGTTGATGACACGTGGCGTCTTGGGCAAGCGCTCGGCAAGCGGCGGCAGCTTGCCGTCGGCAATCAGCTTCTCAAGGAACGCTGGCTCGCTGGGAGCGGCGAAGAGCCGCGTCGGCAGAGCCACGGTCGCAAGCAATGCCAGTACAGTTCGGCGGGTGATCATGGCCGTAACTCCCTTGCATCCACGGATCGGCGCGCCAGAACGAAGTGGTCGCCACCGAGGTCCGCGGGGGTCAGCGCGTCGCCAGCATCGTCGTCCCGGAACTGCGGTCCCCAGCGCCGCATATCCGATCCTTCGCTATCCTTCAGCCGGTCGAAATCGAGCGGCCGGTCGAGATCCGGATAGGGAACCGCCGCCAGCAGCGACTTGGTATAGGGATGCACCGGTTTACGCATCAGCACCTCGCGCGGCGCGAGCTCGACGATGCGGCCGGCGCACATCACGGCGATGCGGTCCGCCATGTAGTCGACAACCGCGAGATTGTGCGAGATGAACAGGCAGGTCAGACCCAGTTCCTTCTGCAGGTCCTTCAGAAGGTTGAGGATTTGCGCCTGGACGGAGACGTCGAGTGCGGAAACCGGCTCGTCGCAGATCAGCAGTTCGGGCACCAGCGCGAGAGCCCGGGCGATGCCGATGCGTTGGCGTTGGCCACCGGAGAAGCTGTGCGGATAACGGTTGATGAAGCGTTGATCGAGGCCGACGGCCTGCAGCAGCGAACGCACCGTTTCTTCGCGCGATTTTCCCGTTCCGCGCCCGTGGATCTCGAGCGGTTCGCTGAGGATGTTCTTGACGGTCATACGCGGCGAGAGCGAGGAGACCGGATCCTGGAAGACCATCTGGATCTTGGATCGCATGGTCTTCAGGTCGTCGCCCTGCACCTTCAGCACATCGACCGGCCCCTCGCCATTGTCGAAGGTCACCGACCCCTGATCAGGCGTCACGGCCCGCATCAGGATCTTGCTGACGGTCGTCTTGCCGCAACCGCTTTCCCCGACAAGGCCGAGGCATTCGCCGCGGCGGATGTCGAAGCTGACATCGTCGACGGCGCGGTGCAGCGTATGCTCGCCAGCACCGAACCAGGAAGACTTCCGCGTTCCGTAGGTCTTCGAGACATTGCGCACGGACAAAAGCACGTCGGGGCCGGCGCGCCGGTCGGCGGCCGAGGTCCCGAGCAGCGTGCCGGCCTTGACCGGCACCTCGCGCAACGCCTTAAGCCGCTCGCCTGGCTTCATGTCGAAATGCGGAACGGCGGCCATCAGGCCCTTGAGATAGGGATGCTGCGGGTTGCGGAAGATCGCTTCGACCGGACCGGCCTCGACGATCTGGCCGTGATAGATCACCACAACCTCGTCGGCCATGTTGGCGACGACGCCGAGATCGTGCGTGATCAGCAGCATCGCCATGTTGAGCTTGACCTGAAGCTCGCGCAGGAGTTTCAGGATCTGCGCCTGGACGGTCACGTCGAGCGCCGTCGTCGGCTCGTCGGCAATCAGCAGCGCCGGCCGGCAGATCAATGCCATGGCAATCATCGCGCGCTGGCGCATG
The DNA here is from genome assembly GCF_002007205.1 of Ensifer adhaerens. Lineage (GTDB taxonomy): Bacteria > Pseudomonadota > Alphaproteobacteria > Rhizobiales > Rhizobiaceae > Ensifer > Ensifer adhaerens_D. The sequence continues at coordinate 61,395 of NZ_LAZS01000010.1, read as the reverse complement.
CCGCCGGAAAGCTCGAACGGATACATGTCGTAGGCGCGCTTCGGATTGGCGAAGCCGACATAGCCGAGCAGCTCTTCCGTGCGTGCCCGGCGTTCCGCTTTTTCCGCGTCCGTGTGGATCTTCAGCACTTCGGAAATCTGGTTTCCGATCGTGTGGAGCGGCGACAGCGACGTCATCGGCTCCTGGAAGATCTTGCTGATGCGCGTGCCGCGCAGGCCCCGGATTTCCTCCCCTTCCCGCTCCAGCGAGAGCAGGTCGATCGGCTTTGCCGCCGACGTCGGATCGTTGAACAAAATTTTGCCACCAACCTTGGCGACGTTGGGCAAAATGCCCATCACCGCCTGGCTGATTGCAGATTTCCCCGATCCGGATTCGCCGACAAGCGCCGTGACCTTGCCGGGCAAAATTCTGAAATTCGCGTTATTGACGGCTTGAACTTCGCCGCCGAGCACCGAGAATGTGATCCGCAGACCTTCAACTCGAAGCAGGTCCGCCCCAGATGTCATAGCAGCACGCTTCCCTCATTGCTTTTTATCCGCCGCCTCTAAAAAAAGACTAGCGCAGCTTCTAAGGGCTGTCCAGCACGCCCGGTCGCAGCCGAGGCTATACCCACCTGCATGTTCAGTTGGTTAGAGCGTGGGGCACGCACCGGACTTCAAGACATCGGCGCAATTCGGCGAGCGACGGAAGTCGTCGTAGAACAGCGTCCAGTCGGTCGTATCGGCTGCCCGATAGGGACCGAATTTGAAGTACTGGTTCCTGCCGAGCCCCTTGTCGTCGTGGCCGATATGGCCCGTTACCGTGATGATCGGCTTGTCGTTGGCGAAGAGTTCGATGCGCCCCGTGCCGTTGGCCCCCGGCAGCGTATAGATCGCGAAGTCGATCCAGCCGGACTTCGGGTCGGGCAGCGGATTGCCGTGGTTCGTCACTTTGACAGCATCGGTGCAGGCATTGAAGAGACTGCCGTCAATAAGCTCCCAGTTGCTGTCTGCGGCGACCAGCATGCGCATCTGGTTGACGCCGGGCCGCCCCCACACGGGGATCTCGCCGGACTTGCAGCTCGCCGGCTTCCCTTCAGGACCGGCCGACAGCGGCGCGATGTAGTTCGTCTCCACCGTGGCGAAGAGCTTGCCGGCCTCGAGCCTGAGCGCGAGGAACGGGCTGAAATCGCCCTCGGCGCCCGGGTCGATCTCGCGCTTCCACTGGGCGATCAGGTAGCGATGATCCTCATTGGGGATCGGCTCGGCAAACTTGACCGCGAACCCATACCACACCCCCTTGTCGTAGGGCACGCGCAGTGCCGTCTTCTCCCAGATTTCCGCCCGCTCGCTGCAACCGTCGAGCGAATCGGGACAGGTCGGAACGACGCTCAGCTTGAGCGCCCCGCTGCCGTTGCGCGTGACCTGGTTCTGAAACTCCACCGTTCCGGCGGTCTGCTCGAAGTTCTCGCGATAGTAGAGCCCGCCCTCAGGCGCGAAATTCTGCCCCTCGAAACCGTCGATAAGCTTGGTTTCCCATGGCTGCGCCATCGCGCTCCCGGCGATCGCGAAGGAAGCGGCGAAAAGGACGGCTCGGAGCATTGTTCCCCCTTATTGAAGCATCTTGTCGATGAGGCCGCGTGGCGGCTGGAGCGGACGGGTATTGCGGTGAAGCAACATGACATGCTCCGCCTCGGAAAGTCCATCCTGCAATACGTCGTCGAAGCGCTCGTCGGCCCTTGCGAGCAAGGCCGCGTCGTTGGGGTAAAGGATCGTGAATTTCTGCCGAACGCCCCTCAGTTTTTCCTGGCCAAGGGCCGTCCAGTCGCCGCCGCAATAATTGACGAAGGCTTCGCTTGCGACGACGCTGTGGGCGTATTTCTTGGTCAGGTTCTGCAACCTCTGGACTTCGTTGACCGCAGAGCCGAAGGCGGAAAACGTCAGCCGGTCGCGCAGGCCGACATTGCCGAACATCACGTTGCCGACGTGCAAGCCGATGCCGTAGCCGATCGGATCACGCGACTGGTTGCGCCGCTCGCCGTTCAGCATCTCCATGCGCGCCGTTGCCGCGCGCACGGCGGCAAAGGCCTCGCGGGCGGCAAATTCCGAAGGTTCCTTATGTCGCCCGCACGGATAGACCGCGATGAACCCGTCACCGACAAAACTCAAGATATGGCCGCCGTTGCGGTTGAACGGCGCCGCGATCGCATCGAAATAGGTATTGAGCGTCTCGATATAGGACTGGCGCCCTTCCTTCTCCGCAAGCATCGTCGAGCGGCGCATGTCGCCCATGACCAGGATGGCGCGCACGGTCTCGCCGTCGCCGCGGCGCACCTGCCCGCTCATCACGCGCCGGCCGGCGCTGGAACCGAGATAGGTGGTCAGCATATTGTCGGCGAGCTTGCCGAGCACCGCCATCTTCGCGGCGACCGCCAGGTGATACTGCAGCTTCAGCAACGCGCCGATCACGTCGTCGGTGAACCCGCCGTGACGGTCCGTCGTCCAGGATCCGACCATGCCATGGCCGGAATCGGCGCCCAGCGTCTGCATGAAGGCCAGATAGTCGGTTGCCCCCATCTCCTTGAGGTCGTCGAAGATCGGGAACTCGGACGGCGTATCCTGGTAGATGCGCCGGCGGACATGCTCGAGATTGTTGTTGAGCAGGTAATAGTAGGGGCTCTGCAGGAACCGCTCGGGATTGAGCGCCAGTTCCTCGTGGCGCAGGCCGCTCACCTCGACGCCCTTGCCGCGCACCCAGGTGAAACCGAGCGCATCGTAAAGCGGGTGCAGCATCGAGAAGGAAAGATGAACGCGCATCAGTGGCAGACCGGCGGCGGCCAGCCGCTCGCAGAAGCCCTTGACGATCGTCTCCAGCGGCGCGTCGCTCAGCGATGTGCGCATCAGCCAGTCGGCAACCTTGTCGATGAGGATTTCGGATACGTTGTCGTTCGTCGGTCCCATTTCGCGTCCTCATCATGACAGACCGTCCCCAATTCACCATCCGGAGACGGCGAACGCCCCGGCGCGACGCCGGTTCATGTTCGCGGTGGATGATGATGAGCCGTGCCCGTTAAGAAAATGCTCCAGCCGATTCCGGCGTCGATGACGTGCAGGCACCCGGAATGCGGCACTTATATGTTGCAGATATTTACGACGGGCTCCGATTTCCAGAGGCCGGCGAAGATTTTTCCGGCGTGTTGCCGCACGAAGATTTGATAGCCGGCTCAATCGCCTGCTTGCCTGCGCGGCGCCGCCCCTCGCTTGACTTGGGACTTGTTTCTCTCCAACAAACCACGACATGTTCGCGCGGCGTTGCCCGTCTGCCCACGAGATCCGGAACCGAAACTTGACCTCACCTCACTTCGAAAGCCTGCTGTCGTCCATCTCTGCCCGCAGCGCCAAGGTCGGCGTCATCGGCCTTGGCTATGTCGGCCTGCCTTTGGCGATCGCGGCGGCGCGCGCGGGCTACTCCGTCATCGGTTTCGATATCGACCCCGGCAAGATCGTCGCGCTCGACGCGGGCAAGTCTTACATCGCGGCAGTCCCGGACGCTGTGCTTGCACAGCAAGCTGGCGCCGGACGCTTCAGATCCACGACGGATTTCGGAGCCCTTGCGGATTGCGACGTGATCATCATCTGCGTGCCGACGCCGCTCACCAAACACCGCGACCCGGACCTGTCTTTCGTCGAAAACACCTCACGCGCGATCGCTGCGACCCTCCGGCCGGCGCAGCTCATCGTGCTGGAATCGACCACCTACCCGGGAACGACCGATGGCGTCGTGCGCACCATCCTCGAAGAAACCGGACTGAAGTCGGGCGCCGAGTTCTTCGTCGGCTTTTCGCCGGAGCGCGAGGATCCGGGCAACCCCGTCTATGAGACCGTGAGCATTCCGAAGGTGGTCGCCGGCGACGGACCCGAGGCGGCAAAACTGATGGAGGCATTCTACGCCTCGGTGGTCAAGACCGTCGTTCCGGTCTCCTCCAACGCCACGGCGGAGGCCGTGAAGCTCACGGAGAACATCTTCCGCTCGGTCAACATCGCGCTCGTCAACGAATTGAAGATTGTCTACGAGGCGATGGGCATCGACGTCTGGGAGGTGATCGAGGCGGCAAAGACCAAGCCGTTCGGCTACATGCCCTTCTATCCGGGCCCCGGCCTCGGCGGCCATTGCATCCCGATCGACCCGTTCTACCTCACCTGGAAGTCACGCGAATACGAACTGCCGACGCGCTTCATCGAGCTTGCCGGCGAGATCAACTCGGCCATGCCGCGCCACGTCGTCAGCCGGCTTGCCGAGGCGCTGGACCGGCACGCGGGCAAGGCGCTCAGCCGCTCCAACGTGCTTGTCATCGGCCTGGCCTACAAGAAGAACGTTCCCGACATTCGCGAGAGCCCGTCCCTCCGCCTGATCGAACTGATCGAGGAGCGCGGCGGACGCACCGCCTATCACGATCCCTATGTTGCCGAGATCCCGCCGACGCGCGAGTATGCCGCCCTGAAGGGCCGGCGTTCGGTTGTGCTCGACGAAGCCACGGTGGGTGCGTTCGACGCCGTGCTGATCGCCACGGACCACGATCAGGTGGACTACGCAGCACTTTCCGACTGGGCGCCACTCCTTGTCGATACGCGTAACGTCTTCCACCGCAACGGGCTGATGGGCAACCACATCATCAAGGCATAAGCCAGCAGCCGGCGCGGATCCCTGAAAGCTGAAAAGCTAGATGGCCCCGCCGGCGAAGGGGTGAGCAGCCTTGTTGCGCGCCAGCGCGGCCTTGAGCTTGCTCGCCGCCACGGCATAGCCGCCCGAGGCACCGTCGACGAAATGCATGTGGTCGCGGGACATCGGCGTCGGCACGATGCAGGTCATCAGCGCCGAGTCCTGCTGGTGCAGACCATAGTGGCCCACCCCCTGTGCCTCTGCCTGTTGCAATCGCGCCTCGATCCGCCGGAGGCGCTCGGCGCTGATGTCGACCGTCATTTTCAGGCCATCGTCGAATTTGCGGAAGTCGGTGTTGTCGGCGAGGTCGCGACGGTAGCGGGTCGTGTCGAAAGTCCCGAGGTTCCAGCCCATCTTGAGACAGACGAAGAGCGCCAGCGTCTGCAGCGTGATCCAGACGCGTGCGCCGACGCGGCGTCCCCGGGGCGCCGCAGCGCGCGCTTCCGTCTCGATTCCGCGGAAAGAGAACCGCGGTGCCGGCCCGAGCGCGGGAACGGGGTGACCATTGCGATCTTCCTCGTCGGCAAGCGCGACGATGTCGGCGATCAGTGCTTGGAACTCCGGACCGTTGCCCTTCGCCCCCGGCACCGCGATGATCGAGGCGATGGTACCGTGGCGGGACTCGATCGGGTTCCAGCGGCAGGAAAGGCCGGTCAGGTCCGGGCGGCTGCCGGCTGGCGCCGCGGCGACGTGATAGCGCCCGGACTTCATTGCCGCCTCCGCCCAGCTTGCGCCTCCGCCCGCAAACATCGCGTAGGAAACCTCGTCACTGGCCTTGAAGCGGGCGACACGCATATCCAGCCCATGCTGGCGAATGTCGCTGACGGGAACGAGCGCGGTCCGTAACTCAAGGTCAAGTTCCTCTGCCACCCAGGTCTTTACGGCTGCAAGCGCGTCCCGCGCCCTGTCGGCCATCGGTGCCGGCAGGGCCGCCAACGCGCCATCCCCCCCGAATACGAAGGGCATCGTCTTTTCTTCGAGAACGTTCATCAGGGCGGATATGACGCTCGCGCCGGCCATGTTGACCGTCTTGTACCGACCTTCGGCAATCGCACCGGTCGAGTTGACGATATCGGCGACGGCCAGCAGCCAACCGTCCGGCAACGGCCGGTAATTCGCCTCGTCCGCAACGCCTTCGAAGGCGTCGAAAAGTGGCACGTTATCGTAAAATCGCCCTTCGATTGCCTCAGCCATCTGCGCCTCGATCTTCGCTCCCGCTTAACGTTCGTCAGATAATTCACGCGGGAGCGCAACAAAAAGTTTCATTGGCTGTTACCAAGGGGACACCCCTGTCCGGTTCGGCGGCCTACAACATGCGCGAGGAGCGGATTTGGCAGGAGCGAGACTTGGCGACGCGATGGTTAGTTTCCAAATAATAACCCATGGCATTGCAGGGGTGTGGCCATCTGTGCTTGTTTAACAGTCACACAAGGATCAAAATGGTCCAAGCGTGCGTAGTGAAGCCGAAACTGAATGCGTGACGACAACTTTCGAGTGCGGTTCTGGGGCGTAAGAGGAAGTTTGCCGGTCTCCGGCCAACAATACGTCGCCTATGGGGGAAATACGTCCTGCATCGAGGTTCGATGCGGAAAGGACGTGTTGCTGTTCGATGCCGGGTCCGGCCTGCGCGAGGCGGGCTATGCCCTGATCGCCGAAGGTGTCGAAGAGTTCGATCTGTTCTTCACCCACAGCCACTACGACCACATCATCGGCCTTCCCTACTTCAAGCCCATCTACAAGTGTCGCAATTCGGTGCGCTTCTGGTCCGGCCATCTGCACGGCACCATGACCACGCGGGAGATGATCCGCGATTTCATGCGCCCGCCGTGGTTCCCGGTCGATCCTGATATCTGTCAGGCAAGCCTCGACGGCATGGACTTCAAGCCCGGCGACGTGCTGACGCCGCGCGCCGGCGTCACCATCCGCACGACGAGCCTCAACCATCCCGGTGGCTGCGTCGGCTACCGGATCGAATGGAACGGGCGCGCCGTCGCCCTCGTCTACGATACCGAACACGAGCCGGGCGTTCTCGATCCCGGCGTCCTCGAACTGATCGCCGGCGCGGACCTGTTCGTCTACGACTGCACCTATCTCGAAAGCGAGATGGAGCATTTTCAGGGATACGGACATTCGACCGGCATGCATGGCGCGCGACTGGCGATGGCCGCGGGCGTCAAGCAACTCGCCATGTTCCATCACGACCCGTCGCGCACTGACGAGGCATTGGCGGCGATGGAACGCGACGTTCAGGCCACCTTCGCCGGGGCCTTTGCCGCCCGCGACGGACAGATCATCGATCTGGGCTAAACGTCTGAAATCGTGTCGGGACGTACCCCTCACGAGAGCCGCGCGTGCCGGAGCTGCACCGCTGATCGGACCAAAGCTGCTTTTGCAGTCGTAAGTGCCGCCCGCGACAGCACCTCCTCAACCGGCTCCGCACAAACCGCGGATGGCCTTTGCCGCGAACGCTCGATCCGGTCCGTCACCTCTCTGCCGCGTAGAAGACGACCCGGCTGGAACCATTTCACGCTCCGTGGATTCCCCTTGTCCAAGGAGAAACAGCAAATGAGCAAGGACAAGAAGGCCCAACACGCGATCGAGGAAACCGGGAAGGAGCCGTCAGGCGGACAGCATCTTCCAACCGCAGGGCCTCACGCAAAGGACCGGCTGACCGACAAGAGCAAGACGCCTGGCACCGGGTCGCTGCCGGATAAGGACGAAGAAAGTGTCGTGCCCGGGAGCGGCTGAAGCGGCGGGCGGCCAGAGGTCGAAGATCGTTTGATGCGCTCGGGCCATCCGGAGAAAGGCACGCCGCTCGGCAACACGTCGACATCGGCAATCGTCGGCCGCTCGGCCAGATCACTGATCGATGAGATCGAGACCGGCGCGCCAGCGACAGGCCGGATGCTTCGCCGTCATGGAGAAAAGTTGTTCCATGAACGACCAGACGGCCTCGTCGTGAACCAAATGATGGGTCAGCAGCCCGACGGTGCGTCCCGTCTGGTCCGGTCTCCTCTCGTCATCGCCGCAAACCTGCCTCAGCCTGCCGATGGTATCGGCGACGATCGACGCGTGGTCGCGGCAACCGCGCGTTCCGTGCCAGTCCATCACGTCGACATGGGTGTTGACGAGCCTGAACGGCGACGGCTTTTCCGGTCCGAAGACAGAAAGAGCCGCAAAACCGACTCCGGGCAGGCCGTCCAGCAGTGAAGGATCGATCCGGTTCCACGGCGGCACCAGCATCGGCACGAAGCTCCGCGGAAACAGCGCCTGAAGCCGCGCATAACCCTCGGCGAGTTCGCGGAGAACCGTGGCGCGCGGGCGGTGCGCGCCGAGTTCCTGTTTCTTTTCCTCCGGCGGGGCGTGGTTGCGATGGGCCCATCCGTGCTCCGCGACACTGACGCCGGCATGGCCATCGAGGCGGCGCGCCAGCGCTTCGCCCGCAAGGGCCGGCGGCGCGGCGACGACCACGGGAACCTCGAACTTGTCGACCAGCGACAACAGGCGGTCGAGCGCCGCCGAGGGCTCCGCGGCGTCGTCGTCCCGAAGCCAGAAATCCACGCGTCGCCCGGATGCCGCCACGCGGTCGAGCGCCTCAGCAAGCTGATGCCAATGGGTTTCGCTCATGCCGTCGTCTCCAGGTACTCGTCAAAGATCGCGCGCAGCCGCCGCGCCGCGGCCGGGAAGGAGCGCTCGTCGTGCACGAACCGCCCGGCGGCCGCGCCCAGTCTCCGGCGGCGGGCCGGATCCTCGATCAGCACGCGCACAGCCGCAGCAAAGGCGGCGACATCGCCGTCGGGCGTAAGAATCCCGGTCTCGCCGTGCCTGACCACCTCCGGCACGCCGGCCGTATGCTGTGCAACGACCGGCAGGCCCGCGGCCTGTGCTTCAAGATAGGCAAGCCCGTAGGCCTCGCCGCAGCCGGGCCAGACGTAGAGATCGCTGCGCGCCAGAATAGCCGGCAGATCGGCCGCACTTCTTTCGCCGAGCCATTCCAGCCGGTCGGACGGCAGGGCCGAGAAGGCCTGCCGCACCTCATCGCGACACGGACCATCGCCGACGACAGTCAGGGTCCAGCGATCGTCGGCGATCGGCAGCAGCGATTGCGCCAGCATGCGGTAGCTGTCCAGCTTGTCGCCGCTGCGCATCATCGCGACCACGACCATGCGGCAAAGATCATCCCCTCGGGGACCGCCCGGCGTGAAAGGCGTCGCATCGATGAACGGCGCAAGCATCGCGTGGCTGCACGTGGGTGCTGCTTCCAGCAGGCCATCCCGGTCCCGCCGCGTCAGGCAGATGTTGACCGCGGCCTGTTCGATGCCGGCAAGCACATGGCGTTGGGCGATCGCGCGCACGCCCTCGTTTCGCCGCATCGAATAGGAGGCCTCAACCGTCACGTACGCGGTGGCGAACTCGGCGGCGAGCACAGGACCGAGGAGATCCGGCGCCTTGTAGTAGGGATGGTAGCAGAACCAGAGATCAGGCGCCCCGTCACGCTTCCAGCCCTCCCGAAGGCGCGTGACTTCGTCCGCCGCCGCCCGCTCCAGCTCATGAAAATCCGCAGCAGACGCGGTCGCCATGAAGCTGCGCAAGGACGAGACGACGGTGACCTCGTGCCCTCCCGCCCGCAGCGCTGCGACCAGCATGCGCGCCATCAGCCGGTCACCCGAGGGAACCGGGTGGTCAGGGGACTTCAGCGGTGCGTAAAAGGCGATCTTCATCCAAAGCGAGCTATCGTTTCTCCGCGGCGGACTGTCAACCGACTGCGCCGGTAGCATGCCGCTTTCCGGCGGGGGCCGAGACAGGCAGCCCTTACGTCAGTGCGCAGTCCGCGTGCGCTGAGGCGAATGCAGGCCCCGACCACCAGCGCTTCATCAGTCGATCGGCAGATCGTAGTAGTCCCGGCGGATGAGCCTCAGCGAACGGTCCGGCTCGATGACATAGGTTTCCTGAACGAAACTGTTGCCGCTGGTGAAGCGGTGCGGAACGATGCTGCCGACCGGCGCCTTCGTCAGCTTCGTGCGCGGCTGTCCGCCATAGGTGATGCTGCCGGGGATCGGCTCAAGGTCCGGTGTCGTGCAACTCGCAAGCGCCACCGCGGACAGGACAAGCAGGCCAGAGAGGCCGCCGAGACTGCGGATGTTTTTCACCATGACCACCTGGCAGGTGCATCGCCGTCTGCCGACCGCTCCTTGCCTGCCACTCCTTGTTTCGTTTCTTTCTTCCTGCGCGCGTCCAGGTCTCGGGATCCGGACACCCGCGCAGGCTTAAGGTGTTGCGACCGCTGCCGCGCTGCCAGCCTTCGCGGCCGAGGTTTCTGCATCATGCTCCGAGAGCAGGCTATAGGCGACATAGTATTTGTAGATGTTGCTGACGTATTGAACCGTCTCACGCCCGACGATGGCGGCGGCTGCGTTCTCGACATTCCCGAACCAGAGGTTCGGATCGAGCCCCATCTCCTTGGCCTTGGCCCTGAACTTGCGCAGGTTTCCGGGCCCCGCGTTATAAGCCGCGAAGGCAAACAGCATCTGGTTTTTCGGCGTGACGGCCGGGTCGTCGATATAGGTATCCGCCAGGTAGCGCAGATACTTCGTGCCTGCCTCGACGTTGAGGTTCTCGTCTTTGTCGATGCCGCTTATGTTGACCGCCTTGTCCGCGGCGGTCGAGGGCAGCAGTTGCATGATGCCGACCGCGCCCCGGTGGCTGCGGCGGGACTGGTCGAGCTGCGATTCCTGGTAACCCTGCGCCATCAGCATCAGATGGTCGAAGGAATAGGTCTTCCCGTGGATGCGGAAGATCTCCACCAGTTGCTTGAAACGCTCGACATCGGCTGGCGCATAGGCGCGCTTCAGCATCTTGTCGCCCTTGTAATAGGTGTTTCTCAGAATGTTGCCAAAGGTTGTTCCGACCTTGTGGGTCTTGACGAAGGCGTCGAGGACGGCCTTGAGCTTCGGGCTATCCTTGCGGATCGCCCAGGCGACCTGGCCGTGGTCGGAGACGACGATGTCGTCGCGCACCTTGAGGTCGGTGAAAACGTTCACCCAGATGTCCGCCTTGTATTTGTCGACGACCGTCCAGGGCAGCAGGCCGGCATTGATCATCTCCAGGACGTCTTCGTCCTCGAGGTTGTCATCCATGTCCTTCAGCGCAATCGGCGCGCGACCGGCCTTTTCGAAGCCTGCGCTCATCGCTGCCAAGTGCTCGTAGTAGCTGCTCGATCGGCGTACGTGCAGTTCCTGCCCGCTCAAATCGTCGATGCTGGCGATCGCCGGCGCCGAAGGATCTGTGACGAGCACCTCCTGCGCTTCATCGAAGAGCGGTGCGGTGAAATCGACCTTTGCAAGCCGTGCCTCGGTGATCGTGAGATTGGCCATGACGATGTCGCCAAGCCCCTCTTCAAGCGCCGACAGCAAACGCGCCCGCGGCATCGGCAGGAACCCGACGCGGATCTTGTCGATCTGCTTCTTCTTCCCCTTGTTGAGTTCGTTTTCGAGCGCCGTGCCGAACTCGACGGCCGTGCCCAATTGCTGGCCGCGATCAAGGAAGTAGATCGTCTTGCTGAACGGTACGATGATGCGGATCACGCGCCGCTTTTCCATTCCGTCGAAGTCGTCCTTGTGGGGAACGAACATCGAGCGAAGGAATTGCTCGTTCGACTGTGCCAAGGCACCGCTTCCCGTGAAGAACACGAGAAGCAGCAGCCCCAAGAGAACGCGTTTCATGTCAGCCCCCAGCCCGAGAACCCTGTTGCCGAAATGCTATTCCTGCGGCGGGCCGCCTTCGCCGAGCGCGGCGGCCGCATTCTTCTTGGCGATGGCGTCGCGGGTCGCAGCGGCCGCGGCGACGGATTGCTGCTGCTCGTCGCCCGCCACCTGCACGGTCGGCGAGGCGAAGTTGATGCCGTTTTCCTTGAAGGATTCCTTGATCATGACCTGCGCCCGACGCCTGACCTGGGTCTGGGCGCCCGGCTTGGTCTTCATGGCGAAACTCAAGGTCATGCCGTAGTCGCCAAAGTTCTCGACGCCCTTCATCTTCACCGTTTCCAGGATCAGCGGCCCGATGTCCGGATCCTCGAGCAGCTTGGCGCCGATGCCCTTCACCAGTTTCTTCACCTTGGCGACGTCGGCATCGAAGGAAACGTTGATCAGGAACTTGTCGATCACCCAGTCGCGGCTCATGTTCTGCACGGCGCCGAGCGAGCCGAAAGGCACCGTGAAGACGGGGCCGCGGTGATGCCGGAGCTTGACGGAACGAATGCTGAAGGATTCGACCGTGCCCTTGTAGCTGCCGCTCTGGATGTATTCGCCGATACGGAAGGCATCGTCCATCATGTAGAAGATGCCGCTGATGACGTCCTTGACCAGCGTCTGCGAGCCGAAGCCGATCGCCACGCCGAAGACGCCGGCACCGGCGATCAGCGGGCCGATTTCCACGCCAAGGCCGGAGAGCACCATCAGCACGGCGACGACGGCGATGAAGGCCGCCAGAAAGTTGCGCAGGATCGGCAGCAACGTCATCAGGCGGGTATTGCGGGCGCGCTCGGCCGGATCCTCGGTCGCGTGATTGGCCTGCTTGACGCGCAGATTGATGAAACCCTTGACCAGCTGCCAGACCAGATCGGCAGCCAGCAGGATGACGATACCCGCAAGAACGCCGCGAAACACCCGATTGAAGGCGTCGTCCTGCATCATCGACGTGGCGCTGACCTTGAAGACGAGCGCCAGCCAGCCGGCGGCGAGAGCGATGACAAGCAGCCGCGCGCCGCGCTCGATGAAGATGTTGCGCACCACGCGCGGATCGTCCTCTGCCGAGCTATCCAGCATCGTCTTGGTAAAGGCGCTTGTGAACCGCAGCAGCGGCGGCAGGCCGATCACGTAAAGGCCGATCCAGAACAGCACGTCCATGCCGGCGACCCAAAGCAGCCAAAGCACGATCAGGAAGGCGACCAGGAACACATTGCCGACGATGCGGCGCGAGCCGACAACGGTGCCAACCGGACGCCGCACGACGGTGAGGATCCCAAGCCCCAGCACCACCAGGCCGAGCAGCGCCGTGATGAGATTGCGCACGTCGGCGGAAATCGACAGCGCGCTCATCGCATCGCCGACGCCCCAGACGAGCGCCCCGCCACCGATCAGCCACAGGGCATGCCGGTGCCAGAAGCTGGCCTCATCAGGCGTCAGCGAGAGATAGCCCCCTCGCCCGTCCGCACTCCCCTCGCTGACAGGTCCGCCCGTCAGGACGGCCGAGGCGATGATCATCAAAAGGCGTGCGCCAATCCAGGCGCCGAGCAGCGGCGCGATCGTCGTTTCCAGCCGCGTCGGCCAATCGGCGATCGCCAGCACCGACATGCTGGCAGCCGCAAAAACGATGAGCGGCAGAACCCGTGTGAGCATGGTGCGGGCCGGCCCGGTCAGCACCGCCCCCTTGAGGCTGCGTCCGAGCAGCCAGCGCAGGAGATATTCGGCGCCGTAGCCAATCGCCAGGATCAGGAAGAATCCTCTGAGGATCGGTGCAGCGCCATGGCTCTCCATGTCGCCGGAAAGGCGCTGCCGCGCCGCCTGCATTTCCGGAAGGACACGTGGTACGGCGTTGCCAATCCCGGTGAGGTGACGCCTGATTTCGGCGGTCCAGCGCGCCACGACACCGGTCGCGGGTGTTCCGGCCGGAGCTTCGGCCGAAGCGGCGGGCGGGGCCTGTTTCGTCGACAGCCACTGCTTCACTTCCGGATCATCGAGAAGCTGGATCAGTTGCTGAACCTTTGCCGGCGGCGCGGCAGGCGCGGCCTCCTGCGCCAGCCCTGGCGAAACCAGCCCGACGGCAACCGAAAGAAAGACAAGGAGGCCGAAGACCGGCCCCATAAGCAAGCGACCCGACAACGCGACACAGCCCATTCTCAGTACCCCCGACGCGCATGCCCGTCCCCCGACCGGCACGACTCTCAATCATTACAAAGGCTAACATATCACTGGGCTGTTGCGCCAATGTCAAAAGCAATGCGGTCAGCGGCGGCGGAAGCCACCACCGCCATGGAACCCACCGCCTCCGTGGAAGCCACCCCCGCTAAACCCGCCGCCACCGCCAAAGCCACCACCACCCTGGAAGCCGCCGCCACCGTGGAAGCCGCCGCCGCTGAAGCCGCCACCACCAAAGCCGCCGGGTCGGTCAAAGCCACCCCCACCATCGTTCGGGAAATTCAACGGCCGCTGGTCGAAAGACTGGCGTTCGAAGGAGCGCTGGTTGCCAAGCTGCCGCCCGATATTGTCGATCGCCAGATGATCGGGTGCGCGAGCGCGGGCCGCACCTTGACCGGCTTGCTGGCGCGTGTCGATCCGCTGGTTCAGGTTCTCGGCCGCATCCGGATGGTTGGCGGAAAACTGCTCGCCGGCCTTTGTCCTGTCCTGGATCAGGGGTTTCTGGACCGGCTGCCAACCGTCGGGCGTGTGTTTCTGCCATTGTCCGTCGTCGCGGCGATAGACGTTTCCGTCGCGGCCGGCATAGACATCGCCGCCCTTGCCACCGGCGACAAAGCCATGGTTTCCGTCCGACGTGCGCCAATGGGCGCCGGCGCCGTTGGCGGTCGAGCCGCCGCTGATGCGGGCGAAATCGGAGCCGTGCTTGACGGCCGCCGTACCCCAGCTTCCGTAGACGTTATGCCCACCGCGCGCGATCGCCGCATTGCCGGTGCGCGGATTGTAAGCTGCGACGAAGCCGCGGTCTCCATTCGGTCCGTAGCCGACCGCACCGCGCGTATAGGTGCCCGTGCGCGGGTTGTAGGCGGCACCGGCAGCGATACCGCGATAGGGCCCGTAGGCATAACCGTAACGACCGAAGGTGCCGACGGCCGGATTGTAGAAAGCGCCGACACCATAGGTCACCGGGCGCGGATAATAGGGCCAGTATCCGCCGCCGGCCCAGCCATAATCCCAATAGTCGTCATAGTACCAGCCGGTGCCGTAGACGAAGGTGTCCCAGGCAAGATAGGCACCGAGATAGCCCATGGTGTACCCGAACCAGACCGCGTCGGGCTCGGTGTCGTAGATGCGCACATAGGTGGCATTGTAGACCGGCGACGACGGCGGAATGGTATAGATCTCGTCCGGCACTGCCTTGGCGACGCTGAAGGGCCCGGTCGGGCTATCGCCGACGAACCAGACGCCATCCTTCAGCACGAAATACTTGTCTGCGACCTTGATGACGGTCTCGTTCGTATTGACGGCGTAGGCAACGGACGTTCCGTCGATCTCCTCGAACTTCGGGTCGCCACTATAGGCCACCTCCACCTTGACCGAACCGTCGAGCGAGACACGCGCCTTTTCTGGGATACTCGCCTTCAGCCGCGCCTCGGCGTTTTCAGACGTGCCGGGAACGGACGAACGCACCGTGTAATAGGCCGCATCCTGCGGAATGTTCTGAAAGTCTGCCGGCAGCTTGGGCGTCGCAAAGGTCCACGGCCCATCGAGAGAGGTGCTCGCGAACCAGCGGCCGGAAACGAGGATGTACCAGTTGGAATCCGCATCACGAAAGAAGACGTCGCTCTCGGTGTTCGTCGCGACCTTGAGGCCGGTGCCCGGCACCTGCTCCAGTTTCGGCTCGCCGTCGAAGGCGAGCAGTTCCGATGGCTTGTCCGAATAGATGACGTCAGGCACGATGACCTTGTCCGCTTGCGGCGGGATCGCCGCCTTGGCGTCCCTCCAGTTGTCGTCGTCCGGCAGCTTGCTGAGAATGTCCGGAAGCGACGATGCGGGCTGCCATCCGGAGGCGAGATCCTTCGACTGCAGCCATGCCTTGTCGTTGCGCAGGTAATAGATCGCGTCGGCCTCGACCTTGAACAGATCCCAATTGGTGTTGACCGCGAAGGAAAGCCCCTCGACGCCCTTGACCGGCGCAAGCACCGCCTTGCCGTCGGTCTGCACCAGGATCGCCGGTTTCCTGCTGACAAAGATCGGCGGCGCATCGGCCTTCAGGCCGTCGACATTGCCGAGCCGCTGGTAATCGGCGAGGCTCGCCGTCAGCTTGTCCTCCGAAACGGTAATCGTTCCGACCGGCATCAGCTTGCCGACCTCAAGCGCCAGATCCGCCAGCTCTTTCCGATCGAGGACGGAAAAGTTGATCTCGGTCATCTTGATGTCGGAAACGACCACCTGGCCGGAGGCGCTGTCGGCGTCCGTCTTGCCGGTCACACCGACCACGCCGAAGATCGGCTTGGCGTCGTCGGACTGCTTGTATTCGGCGGCGATCAGCGCATCGAGTTCGGTAAAATCCTTCCAGGCGTTGATCTGCGGCTGATAGAGCGTGATGGTCGCGCCGCTTTCGGTGTTGAAAGCGCGCGGCCACCCAAGTCCCTTGGGATCGGCATCGTTCAGGTACTTGCCGCTGACGAAACCGTTCTGGCCGTTGAAGCTCACCGCACACCAGGCGCCCGCATCGTCGCATTCCTTGACGTCGACTTCGCTGCCCTCCGCGATCGTGCCCAGACTGTCGAAGCCGGTTCCCGGTCCCTCCCGGAAATTGACGGACGCGCTCGTCGTCGCCGGCCCGGCCTGCGCCGGAACCGTGGCGATTGCGAGAAGGGTCAAGGCGAGTGTCAATCTGCGCATTACGGTTCTCCGAGATCCCGGGGCGGTCCGACCCGGCGCGCCCGAAATGACATTCGGCCGAAGCTGGCACCGGAACCGGTTGAGCCTGCAGCATCTTTGCCCGCCGCCATAGCGCAAGTACGTAACAGTAACGGCGACCGTAACGGGTCAATGGGAGGGTCGGCGCGGCCACGGGGAGCGTGCCTTCGCCAGGTCGCGACGAAGGAAACGATTCGCTAGCCGGCTGGGGCGCACACCGTCTCGCCGCCCGTCCCGGCACTTGTGGGCGCCCGCTTCTGTCCCGATCGCGACGGTCGCTATCCAGTCTCCCCAGGTGAAATCGTCAAAGCGTCGCAAATCTTTGTGTTTTAGCCCGTAGTGATTGCATCAGGGCATTTATTCAAGCAAACTCATATGTATGATTTGACCACTCCTACGTGCGGAGGAAATACAAGTGAACACGAAAGCCCCCAGCCAGATCGATGTCTTTGTCGGTTCCCGCGTCAGGATGCGTCGGTTGATGGCCGGACTGAGCCAGGAGAAGCTGGCCGACGGTCTCGGGATCACATTCCAGCAGGTACAGAAGTACGAAAAAGGCACCAACCGCATCGGCGCGAGCCGTCTGCACGCGATCGCCGATATCCTGGGCGTACACCCGAGCTTCTTCTTCCAGGAAGGTGAAGACCCTGCCGGCGCGCGCAATGGTGCGGGCGACACGACACGCGAACCGAGCGAAATCTCGTCCTTCGTTTCGTCAAAGGAAGGCATCGCGCTCAATCGTGCGTTCCTGAAGATCACGGACCCGGTGCTACGCAAGAAGATCATCTCGCTGGTCGCTGCCGTTGCCCAGACGCCGGAGACCGAGACCGCCCGCTCAACCACGAGCCACGCTCAGGACCTGCACGGCTAAGCACCCGCGCCCGACAGGAATGACCGGATGACATTCAGACTGCAGACCCTCGGGCGCTTGCGGCTCGTCGATGGCGGCGGGCGTGAGATCGCGTTCCCGGAAAAGGGTCTGCTGATCCTGTGTCATCTGATCATCGGTGGCCACAGCGAGCAGTCCAGAAACGAAATCGCCAAGCTCCTATGGGACGAGATCGTCCCGAGCCAGGCCTTCGTCAATCTGCGCCAGACGATCTCCCGCATCAGCGCGCGCCAGGAAGAGCTCGGCTGTCACTTTCTGAGTTTCTCGCCGTCGGCGGTGCGTCTCGACGCCACCCGGCTTAAGAGCGATTTGGATGCCATCGGGCACGAGGCGGGCGATCCGCTTTCCCGCCTCCAGTGGGCGGCCGAAACCTTCCAGGAAGACTTCCTCAAGGACCTGAAATCCCAGGGCCAGGCGCTGCATGGCTGGATCGAGCGGCAGCGGGGCGAGCACATGGCGCTGCTGCGCGAAAGCCTGGTTCTCGCGGCAGCAGATGCGACGAACAATCATCGCAAGCTGGTCAAGGCGGCCGCGACCCGGCTGCTCGAACGCAACCCGCTCGACGAGGACGTACGCAAGATCCTGACGCAGGCGTTCCAGCTCGAAGGCAATCACCTGGAAGCGCGGGCAGTCTCCAACAGCAGCGCTGTGACGACCGGGCCGGAATGGCGGCCGGTCTCGACGATATTCGCACCAACGCCGGAGCCGGCAGTCGACACACGCCCGCCGCGCGTCGTCCTTTTGCCGCCGAACAACGGCGCGATCGACAGTCCGGCAACACAGTTTGCAAGCGCATTGATCGAGGACGTGACCATCGGGCTTTGCGCGCTTCGCTCGGTTTCGGTGATCGCGCCCTATACGGCCGCGCAGATCAGCCTCCAGGCCGACAAGGCCAACACCTACCAGAAGCACGCCATCAGCTACATTCTCGATACACGCCTCACCGACGAAGGCAGCCGGCAGACGCTCTTCACGCAATTGATCTTCTTTGCCAACGACGAGGTGATCTGGGCCGACCGCTTCAATCTCGACGGCGATGGACTGATGGCCTCGCGACGGGAAATCGCGCGTCAGGTCGCACTGGCCATCGCGAGCCAGGTGGAGCGCAACGAGAGCCATCGCAAGACCTACGAAACCAATGTCGGCTCCTACCGCAGCTTCCTGCTCGGACAGCGCTATCTCAAGCAGCTCAACCTCCCGGAGGTTCGGCGCGCGCGCAAGAGTTTCCGCGAGGCGCTCTACCAGAACGGCGACTTCGCGCCGGCCATGAGCGGCCTTGCGCGCAGCTACTTCGTCGAATGGCTGCTGACGGCCCGTGGCGACGCCGAACTGCTGGCGCTTGCCGAACGGCATGCGCGCGACGCGGTCGTCGCCGACGATACGCTGGCGACGGGCTACCGCGAACTCGGCGTCGTCAAGCTCTATCTCCGGCAGTTCGACGAGAGCATGGAATTCCATGACAAGGCGGAAGCGCTGAGCCCGCAGCATGCCAACGTGATTGCGAGTTACGCCGACACGCTCGTGCAGGCCTCGCGGCCGGAAGGCGGGCTGCGCAAGATAGAGGCGGCACTCGACCTCAACCCGATTGCGCCGGACGAATATTTCTGGACCGCGGCCGGCGCCAGCTACTCGCTCGGCCGATACGAGCAGGCCATCGCCTATATCGAGCGCATGCGCGACCCGACGCCCGCCGACCGCCTGTCGGCGGCGAGCTGGGGCATGCTCGGCAACCGGAAAAAGGCCCGTCAGTTCGTCCGCAAGACTTTCGACGTGCACCCGGATTTCGATCTCGACAAATGGATCGCAATCGTTCCCTTTAGAGAGGAATGGCAGCGAATTCACTATTGCGAAGGCCTGCGCAAGGCGGGCTTCTGATTTCTCACAGCAAGCAACAGGAGGGGCAGATGGCGAAAGTAGTGGTGATTGGATTGGCGGGCGACGACAGGCTTTGGGTTGCGGATCTCGACGCGGGTACGGTCTCGCAGATCGCGAAGCCGACGCAAGGGCCGCTGGCCGCGGCCAACGACCTGCGCATCAGCAGTGGGGCAGCGGTGCATAAGGGCGTCAATCTCGCCGTGGTCGCGGCCTCGTCCGGCTCCGTTTCCGGCGGGTTCATGGACGGCTAATTCGCGCGTGGCACAAGCCACCGAAATTGGCCGGCCGCCGGACGAGCATTTCAGCCGCCCGGCGGCCGACGCACTTTCATACAGCGATCGCGCCTGCCCGCCCGAGGAAACCTTCCGGCGGATTGAAGCGTTCTTGCCGGCGCTCGGCGTCAGCCGGCTTGCGCGGCTGACCGGCCTCGACCGGATCGGCATCCCCGTTTGGAGCGCCGTGTCGCCCAATGCGCGATCGATCGTCATCAACCAGGGAAAAGGCATCACCGACATCGACGCCAAGGTTTCGGCGGCCATGGAAGCGATCGAGCGCGCGATAGCCTGCGCGCCGTCGGTGCAGGCAAGAACGGCGACCGCCCGGGCGCTGTCTGACACCGGCGATCCGGCGCTGCCGCTTCCAGGACTCATCGCGGCGGGACAGGCGGATCTTCGGGACGACGAAACGATCGACTGGCTCCGCGGCTTTGATCTCTCGGACCGCGCGACGACGTGGGTTCCCCGCGAAGCGGCAATCCTCGACCGGACGATCGACGGTTGCCGCTATTGGCAATCCTCCGATGGTCTGGCGTCAGGCAACACCGAGACCGAGGCGATCCTGCACGGATTGCTGGAGCGCATCGAGCGCGACGCCGAAACGCTGTGGCGGATGCTGCCGCTCAGCGGCAAGCACCGTGGCTGCATCGATCCGAAAGGCTTCGGGGATCCCGTTCTCGACGACCTGGCAAAGCGGATCCTGTCTTCGGGCCTGGATCTGCGCCTGTTCGACATGACCAGCGACATCGGCATTCCCTGCTATGCCGCAACCCTGGCCGAGGCGGGCATCCTGTCGGCGAGGCACCCCCGCTATCACGACGTGACGATCGGACATGGCGCCCACCCCGTGGCGCGACGCGCGGCGATCCGCGCGGTGACCGAAGCCGCCCAGTCGCGGCTCACCTATATCAGCGGCGCCCGCGACGACGTCTTCCCTGAAACATTCGCCCGCGACCTGCCCGAGGAAACGCAACGCCTGTTTGCGGCCGTGCCGCAATGGAGAACCGTAGCAACGGCCGAAACCCCGGCCGGGCCGCAGGCGCTGCTCGATTTCGTGATACGGCGGCTCGAAGCCGCGGGCATCCGGACGGTTGTCGTCGTCCCGCTGATGGAAGGCGTTGCGCCTTTTTCCGTGGTCAAGGTCATCGTGCCGGCTCTCGAAAATCCCGACGGCGTGCGCAAGCGCCGCTTTGGAGAACGGGCGCTCGCCCGCGCGCTGGAGGTCGGATGAACGTCGTCTTCATAGGCCCGACGCTGCCGGGCGCAGGCCAGGCGGCAGATAGGGACATCGTCATCCGCCCGCCCGCCGTTCAGGGCGATGTCCTGCGCGCGGTCGAAGACGGCGCGACGGCGATCGGGCTGGTCGACGGCAACTTCGAAAACGTCGCGCCCGTCTGGCACAAGGAGATCCTGTACGCGTTGTCGAGGGGCGTGCGGGTCTTCGGCGCCGCCAGCATGGGCGCGCTTCGCGCGGCGGAATGCGCTGCCTTCGGCATGGTCGGCGTTGGCGAAATCTACCGGCAATACGCCGAAGGAGAACGGGTTGACGACGCCGACGTTGCGCTGATCCACGGTCCGGCCGAACTCGGCTATCTGCCGCTGACCCTGCCGCTCGTCAACGTCGATGCGACGCTCAAGCGCCTTTCGCATAGCCAGGCCCTTGCTCCGGAACTGGTCGCGTCGATCGGCGCGACGGCGTCGGACATGTTCTACAAGGAGCGCAATTGGGCCGGCATCGCCGCGCGCGTCGCGCTGCCGGCAGGGATCGACGCTCACCGTCTCGTCACGCTGCTGGCAACCGAACATGTCGACCAGAAACGTATCGACGCACAGCAGTTGCTCGATGCGCTACGATACGCGCCGACCCAACGGACGGTTGTAGCGCAAAGCTGGAAATTCAATTCTACCAGCATGTGGAAGAGGTTGCTCGGTCAACCTGACGCTTCATCTTAAGGATGCGGTTTTCAGATACAACGTGTGTCACGCTCATGTCACGCGCACTGCCGCGAAGTCACGCTATGATTAGCCACGCTGGACTGGATCTGTCGATCCGAAGGGAGCTGGGGAAAATCATGCTATCTTCATTTGCTGTACCGGTGGAACCGGAAGACAAGGAAAAGGAGCTCTTGGCACTGGCTCGTCTTGTCACCTATGCGCGCGACTCCGCAAAGACCCTCAACGTCGAAGGCGTCCAATACTGCCTCGAGCTGGCGCTGGCATCGCTGCTCAAGGAAGCCGAGGACTGCGGCAGCCAGAGAGCGCATCTCACCAACGAACTGCTGACACGCCCGAGCCTCGGCCGCTGCTGAGCCCTCGCACGTATCTTGGAATGCCGTCATCCCGGGAACGGTCTGCCTCCGCGGATCGCCTGTTTCGCGGATGAGCGGCAGACCTGAACGATGCCGGAAGCCAATAACAGAATGGCCCCGTTTCGCCAGAAGCGAAGCGGGGTTGTCGCCGTTGTTCGACCCGACGTGTGCCCTCCCCTTGCTGCCGGCGCCAGCGGATTTCGACGCTGGTGTGATGATCGTCTTTGCACCTGGGCGACTGCCCGGAGAAAATCGGAAATCAGCCGGTCGGGACGGAAATTTCGCGCAAGCCAATTCCGTTCGAAAGCAAGCTTCGCGTTTTCGTTGAAATTTAGTCCATAATTTCCATAGACAATATTGAGTTAATAAGCCGCCTCCGGTTAGGCTGCTCCCATCATGTCCGAACCGGCGGCAGGGCCACTTTTACCGACTGCCCTCGGCGCCCGAACGACCAAGGGAGACCAGCTTGAGCCAGACACATCCAACCCTGCCCGTCCTTGACCTCGCACGCTTTGCGGCGGGCCATCCCGAGCGGGCCGCAGCGCTTGACGAACTGCGCAGCGTTGCCCGCTCGGTGGGCTTTTTCTATCTCGAGGGTCACGGTATTCCGCAGGAGGAGATCGATGGCATTCTGTCGCTTTCGCGTCGCTTCTTCGCACTGCCGGAGGATGACAAGCTGGCGATCGAGATGCGCAAGTCGCCGCACTTCCGCGGCTACAATCGCGCCGGCCTCGAATATACGCGCGGCACCCAGGACTGGCGCGAACAGGTCGACTTCGGCCCCGAACGCCAAAGCCTCGACATCGCGACCAGTGACGCGCCGTGGAAGCGGCTCGTCGGTCCGAACCAGTTTCCGGACGCCTTGCCGGAGCTGAAGCCGGCGATCCTTAGCTATATCGAAGCTGTGACCGGGCTCGGCATCCGGCTGATCGAGATTTTTTCCGAAGCGCTCGGCCAGAAACCCGATGTCTTCGGACCGATCTATCGTGACGGTCCCAACCAGCTGCTGAAGATCATCCGCTATCCCGGCCGCGACAAGACCGAGAGCGACCAGGGCGTGGGCGCCCACAAGGATGGCGGCTTCGTCACCATCCTGCTGCAGGACGTCGTCGGCGGCTTGCAGGTCGACGACGGCAAGGGCGGCTGGATCGACGCGCCGCCGAAGCGCGGCACCTTCGTCATCAATGTCGGCGAGCTGCTGGAGCTGGCGTCGAACGGCTATCTGCTTGCCAATATCCACCGGGTGGTCACGCCGCCGGCCGGCGGCGACCGGCTTTCCGTTGCCTTCTTCCTCGGCGCCAACCTCGCCTCGACCATCCCGGTGCTCGACCTGCCGCCCCAGCTTGCGGCCGAAGTCCGTGGCGTCACCCAGGACCCGCAAAACCCGCTCTTCCACGAAGTCGGCCGCAACGTGCTGAAATCCAGGCTGCGTTCGCACCCCGATGTCGCCGCCGCGCACCACGCCGACCTGCTGGAACAGCAGAAGGCGGCCGTGCCCGCCTAACTGAATCGGACAACGCCGATCAACCTGAGAGCCAAGGAGAATGGCATGACGATCCATCAAAAGCCGGACGAAGCTGCAGCCGAGATCAAGGCGCCGACCGGTCTGCGTGAAGCCGGCGGTCAGCTGCATCCCGAAACGCTGGCGCTTCACGGCGGCAGCTATCGCTTCGATCCGGCAAGCGGCGCCGTCGCCGTGCCGATCTACCAAACGACCTCCTACCAGCTGCCCGGCACCGACGGTGCCGACAAGCTCTTTGCGCTGGAGGCTCCCGGACATCTCTACACTCGCGTTTCCAACCCGACGCAAGACGCTTTCGAGCAGCGACTGGCGGAACTCGAAGGTGGAGCGGCCGCGCTCGCGCTCGGCTCCGGCCAGGCGGCGTCGGCCTTCGCGCTCCTGAACCTTGCGCGTGCCGGCGACAACGTCGTCAGCGCCGCCGGCCTTTATGGCGGCACCTGGGCACTGTTTGCCGCCACGCTGAAAAGTTTCGGCATCGAGGTTCGTTTCGTCGATGCGGCCGATCCCGAGGCGTTTGCCCGGGCGACGGACGACCGGACACGTGCCTATTATGCCGAGTCCCTGCCGAATCCGAAGCTGGAGGTCTTTCCGATCGCCGAGGTCGCCGAGATCGGCAAGCGCTTCGGCATTCCGCTGATCGTCGACAACACGGCGGCCCCGCTGACGATCCGTCCCTTCGATCACGGTGCGGCGGTGGTCGTTTACTCCACGACAAAGTACATCGGCGGCCACGGTACCTCGATCGGCGGCGCGATCATCGACAGCGGCCAGTTTCCCTGGCACGAGCATGAGGCGCGCCATCCGAACCTGCACGAGCCGGATCCGAGCTACCAGGGCAAGACCTGGCTCGAAAAGGCGGCAGCGATCGCTTTTCATCCCTATATCCTGCGCGCCCGCGCGGTCCTCCTGCGCGACCTCGGCGCCGCAATCAGCCCGCTGAACGTCTTCCAGTTCATCCAGGGTCTGGAAACGCTGCCGCTCCGGATCCGGCAGCACAACGAGAATGCCATCAAGGTGGCCGAGTTCCTCCGCACCCACCCGAAGGTGGCGCGGGTGATCTTCCCGAAGTTCCAGGACGGCGAGGCAAAGGCACGCGGCGGGAAGTATCTGCGGAACGGCCACTACGGCGCACTCGTCGGCTTCGAACTGAAGGATGGCCGCGAGGCGGGACGCCGTTTCATCGACGGACTGAAGCTGCTCTACCATGTCGCCAACATCGGCGACGCCCGCTCGCTTGCCATCCATCCGGCAACGACGACGCACTCGCAGCTGTCGGAAATCGACCAGCTCAAGACCGGAGTGACGCCCGGTTACGTCAGGCTTTCGATCGGCATCGAACATCCGGACGACATCATCGCGGATCTCAGGCAGGCGATCGACGCCGCCTGAGCGCACAGTTCTCGCAAATATGCCGCGGGCTCACCCATCAGGGGCGAGCCCGCGGAGCCGTTTCCGGTTCATGACAGGTCTGTAGGCCTTTGTTCCGTTTCATGCGAAAAGAGGCCCTCGTCGCGCGTCCAGTCGCCGCGGCGCATCGGGACAAAGACAGGGAGAAAAAGACAATGAGCAAGAACACCCAGGTCCTGCTTGCCGCCCGGCCATCCGGCAAACCGACGCCGAGCGATTTCCGGGTCGCCGAGACAGCAATCCCGGAGCCGGCGGAAGGCGAGGTTCTCCTGAAGATCCTCTACCTTTCGCTCGATCCCTATATGCGCGGCCGGATGAACGCCGGACGCTCCTACGCCAAGCCGGTGGAGATCGGCGCGGTCATGGAGGGCGGCACGGTCGCCCGCGTCGTCCGCTCGCGCCACCCGGATTTCAGCGATGGCGATTACGTGCTCTCCCACTCCGGCTGGCAAAGCTATGCGCTGTCGCGCGGTGCTGACCTGCGCAAGCTCGATCCGGATGCAGCGCCTCTATCGACCGCGCTCGGCATTCTCGGCATGCCCGGCTTCACCGCCTATGCCGGACTGCTGACGATCGGCAAGCCGAACCCGGGCGAAACAGTCGTCGTTGCGGCTGCAAGCGGCGCCGTCGGCTCGGCGGTCGGCCAGATCGCCCGCATCAAGGGCGCGCGTGCGGTCGGAATCGCCGGCGGTGCGGACAAATGCGCCTTCGTTCGCGACACGCTCGGCTTCGATGCGGTGATCGACCACCGCGCGCCGGACTTCGCCGAACAACTCGCAATCGCCTGCCCCAAGGGCATCGACGTCTATTTCGAGAATGTCGGCGGCCATGTCTGGGATGCGGTGTTCCCGCTGTTGAACGACTTCGCCCGCGTGCCCGTCTGCGGCCTGATCGCGCACTACAACCAGCCGGCCGGCGCGCAAGGCGGTGGTGACCGGCTGCCTGGCGTCATGCGCGAGGTGCTGAGCCGGAGCCTGCTCATCAGGGGGTTCATTCAGCGCGAATTCGCCGATCAGCGGCCCGCCTTCTATCAGGAGATGGCCGGCTGGATCAAAAGCGGTAAGGTCCGCTACAGGGAAGACGTCGTCGACGGCATCGAGAATGCGCCGGATGCATTCATCGGCCTGCTCGAAGGCCGCAACTTCGGCAAGCTGGTGATCCGGGTCGCCGCTGAAAGCTGACCATCAGCTCCGGCTGCTAGCGCGCGGCCGGATGCAAACCGGCCTTGGCGAGGCCGTCATCAAGGAGAGCGATCAGGTCCGGCGCATAGCCGCGGGCGGCCAGTTCCGTTTCCAACGGCTGCGTCGTGCGCGGTTCGCTCAGGCGCAATCCGTCCATGGCGCCGGTCGCTTCCCGCGTCAGGCCGAGCTGGCCCGCCGATGCCACGCGCAAAAGGTTGACGGTTGTGTCCGCCGGGTTGGCAAGCTCGCGGGCGCGCCTGAGCGCGTCGCTATAGCGGCCACTCCGATAGTCTTCCAGCGCCAGGGTCAGCGCGGCGTCGTGATGCAGATACTCGCTGCCGGCGTCCGCCGCGCGGGCCAGGTTCACCCCTTCCGAATAGGCACCGCTGACGAAAAGCAGCAGGCCGAGCCGCGCCGGAATGGCGTCATCGAGGGGATTGAGCGCCGCCGCGCGGCGACCGGAGATGAACGCCGCTTCCGCCTCGCCGGCCGCAAAGCGCGCCTGCATCTGGGCGACGTAGCTCTGGCTCGATTGCGGCGCCAGCGCAACGGCCTTGTCTGCCAGGTTCAGGGCACGCTCAGCCACCGCTGGCGCAGCACTCGCCTCGCCGGTCGCGACCAAAACCATCGCCAGGCTGGCCAAGACGTCGGCGTCGGCGGCCTGGTAGGCCACCGTTTTCTCGAGGCAGCCGCGGGCCAAAGCCAGCCCCTCCGCGTCTATCCGCGCCAGCGCGACATCCGCCTGAAGTACGCAACCGAAACCGATCGATGGCGTCACCAACTGCCGCGCAGCCTCCAGGCTGACAATGACGCCCTCATCGCCGACGAGAGAAAAGGCGAGACGAGAAAGCAGCGTCTCCTGAATCTCCCGCGCATCGCCGCTGCCGAGCGCCGCCTTCGAGCTGCCGGCCCTCAAGGCCTCGTTGCTCTGCACATCGATCACCTGCCAGGAGACCTCATGCCTGCGCTCATCGGCGCTGTAGGCGATGGATAGCCTGTATTCCTTGCTGCCCTCCAGCTTGACCGGCGGCGCGGACGGCACCCATCCGGTTATGGACGCCACGTCCACTCCTGCCGGCGAGGGCTGCGCGAGCGTGCGGACGGCGGAAAACTGGGAGAGCGCGTGGACGAGATAGTTCCCCGCCTTCTTCTGCACGTCGTCGTCGGCCCCTTGCCGCGTCGGCACGTCAACGACGATCGTCGGCTTCGCTGAGAAAACCGGTTGCCAGGGAAGGCGGTCGGCAACCGACATGTAGAAGGCGCCGGCCATGACAACCACGCCGGCTCCGAGCGCGGCGATACCAGCGAGAGGGTGCAATCTGCGCGAGGCGACGGGCGGCACAATCGCCGGTTCGGCCGGCTGTTCGCCTACCGGCTCCGCAGCCGGCGCAACGCTTTCGGGCAGACCCCTCAGGGACTCGCTGCCGATCACGAACTGCGGCACGTAATTGCCCTTCGGCAGCTCGATCCGAAGCTCCGCTCTTTCGCCGAGCGCCTCGTAGTACTGCGCCAGTGCGGCGCGCAGGCGCGAAGCTTCCACGCGCACGATCGGATCGGTCGCAGGATCGAAGGAGGCGGGTCGTCCGAAGACGTCTATGGCGATCGTGTAGGCTTTCACCTGGCCCGAACGGCCAGCGAAAAACTCGTCGACCAGGTATCGCAACAGCTTGCGATGACGCTCGGTCGCGTGAAACTGGCTGTCGGCAAGAATGCGCTCAAGGGCGGCTCGCGCCTCGCATTCTGCAACGGCACTGCAATTCATATGACCCGCATTTCTGCTGGCTTCCATGATGCGCTCCCAACTGCCACAACCCCAAAGAGAGTGCAACGCGAGGCGAACTCTAGACGAGAGCTCCCGTTGCGGGAAGAAGAATATCGCACCGTCACAAAATATTTTTGTCAAAAAATTGAATCATTTCATATCGGAACAGAAAGTACCGACAATTCCCATAGAATTCTTGTGGGGCTTTCGTCGAACCGACAAGCTCAAGAGAGGTGTTCATTAATCACAATGGACTAGTCTCACGTCCTCGTATCGGCGATACAGACAGAAATGACCTCTTCTTCGATCTCTCGACAGATCAATTCATACTCCGAGATGATCGAATGATCCAGAGGCGCGAGACGCCTCTGCCGGTCGAGCATCGAGCTCGCCTCCTCATAGGCTTCGCAGAGGCTTGCCAAGGACTGGTTCTTGGCGCTGAGCAATTGCAGCTGGCCGCGCAAGGCCGGCAGCTTGAGCATAAGCTTCAGAAGTCCCCTTTGAGAGGCTGCGCTGGGCATGGGTTACCATCCGTCTGAACGACAATCGATGCTCATGCTTTGACATTCCCCGGGGTGTCCTTGACGACCAGACACCGTTGCGGGCGGGGCACCGGCTCGCCGGTCGGTGCTTGGTAGCCAACCGACCCTCGCTCACCTCTCCCCCTTAGCGAAAAGTGGCACGAACATCGATTTTCGGAAGTACGTAACAGTAACATTGGCCCGGATCGGCCGGCAACTTCGGTATCCCCGTGCCGATTCGGATGGAATCCGCGATCACCGCCGGACAGGTGGCACGACTCCATGGATCCTGACAAATGCACCACGACAGGAATAGGCGGACAGCTTACCCCTCCGCTTGAGGTGCGACCCGCCAAGGTCCGCACGTGGCGCCTGACCATTGGCTTTCGGCTCGGTATCGACCGCTGGCACACGGCGGCGCCAGCGATTGAGCCCGCCTACTTTTCGAAGGCGTAGATCTTGCGCCAATCGTTTTTCATGTCGACCAGCAGCCAGTTCCTCTGCTCGGCCTCGGTCATCGCCTTGTCCAGCTTTCCGACGGGCGATTGCCGGTCATAGGCCCATTCGCGCTCTCCGTCCGTATGGTGCACGATCAGGCCGAAGCGCGGGCCTGGGCCTGCCGTGACCCAACGCAGCATTTCGTAGTCGCCATCGGAATTGCCCGCGGCGAAGATCGGCCGCCGGCCGATAAAGGTGTTGATCCCGACCGGCTTGCCGGCACCATCGTCGATGAAATCGACCTTGGGCTCGCGCATCAGCACCGGCGCGTCGCCATCCAGCTCATACTTCGTGGTGATGCTGCTGCCGACGACCTGTTCCGGCGGAATACCATACATCTGCTCGGTCATCGGCCGCATGAACTCAATGCCGCCACCGGAGACGATATAGGTCTTGAAGCCGTTCGCCCTGAGATAATCGAGCAGCTCGCGCATCGGCAGGAAGGTGATCTCGTTATAGGGGCGGTCGAAGCGCGGGTGCCTGGCGGTCGCAAACCAATCCTTGACCGTTTTCGTGAACGCATCCGTCGTCATGCCGGCATGGGTCGCCATCACGAGCTCGACGATGCCCTTCTCGCCGGCGGCGGCAACGCCGGCCATGTCACCCTTCAGCAGCGACGCAAATGGCTCCTTGTCCTTCCACTCGGGATGTTCCGGCGCCATCGCCTTGGCGCGGTCGATGGCAAACATGCCCTGGAAGTAGTTCGGCTGCTCGGTCCAGAGCGTGCCGTCATTGTCGAAGACTGCGATCCGCTCCGCCGGTGCCACGAAGTCGGCGCTGCCCTCGCTGGTGACCCGCGTGACGAAATCGACGATCTCGGCTTTCGCCTCGCCATCGTTCCAGGAGGGGAGGCTGTCGGCGGGCGCATCAGCCGCGACGAGGGCAGCAGGCGGCGCGAAGGCCGCGGCGAACAGAAGCAGCAGACCGGCCAACCCCGAGCGGCGCCGCGGCCTGCGGGCATTTTCGTCCGGCACGGAACCGGAACGCATCGCTGTTGCCATCATCATCCATCCTCCTGGCGGAACGATTTTCAAGTCCTCCGGCCGGATCAGGGCCGCCGAACGCAGCGGAACCCGATATGGGTCGTCGCCGCGTTTTCCTCATGCGCATGGCGCGCCGCCGGCCGGTAGCGGCGGCAATAGTTGGGCGCGCAGAGATGCGATCCGCCTTTCACGACGCGACGGGCGATATGGATCGTCGGCTGCCGCGGGTCGAAGCTCGCTTCCCGGTCGCCACCGCGCGGGTTGGCGGGAATGCAGCAGCTCTTTTGCGCCGGTGCCGGGTGACGGGTCGACCAGTAGTCGCTGGTCCACTCCCAGGTGTTGCCGATCATGTCGTAGAGGCCGTAGCCATTGGCGGGAAAGCTCGCGACCGGCGAGGTCCGCTCGAAACCGTCGGGCTTCAGGTTTTCGGTTGGGAACATGCCGTGCCAGGTGTTCGCCATGAAGCGTCCCTCGGGCACCAGTTCGTCTCCCCAGGCAAATTCCGCGCCTTCGAGCCCGCCTTTGGCGGCAAACTCCCATTCGGCTTCCGTCGGCAGGTCCTTTCCCGCCCATGCGGCATAGGCCTTGGCGTCGAGATAGGAGACCTGCACGACCGGATGGTCGAGCTTGCCGCGGATGTTGCTCTGCCGCCCGTAGGGCCGTCGCCAATCGGCGCCGAACTTGAAGTTCCACCATTGCGACGGACTGTTGCTGGTCACCCGCTTTGGCGGATCGAAGATCACCGAGCCCGCCCGCATCATTTCCGGCAAGGCACCGGGATAGTCTTTCGGGTCCGGCGCCTTCTCCGCCTCGGTCACGTAACCGGTCGCCTCGACGAAGGCGGCAAACTGCCGGTTGGTGACGGGCGTGACATCGATCCAGAAGCCGTCGACTTTCACCGGATGGGCAGGCGCTTCCTCCGGATAGTGCCTGTCCGAGCCCATGAGGAAGGTCCCGCCCTCGATCCAGACTTGCTCGCGGGCGCTGATCGCCGCCGGCGTTTCGTCGACGAGGGGTATTTTCGGGGACATTTGCATATGGCTCTCATCTCCCTGGGCACCGTCGGCAACCGAACATGCGAACGGCAGAAGGCAAGTTAGCGCCAAATGCTCGCTGGCCAAAGTACGTAACCGTTACGCAATCGCCCGAAGCCTTCGGGATCGCAAGCTGCGTGTCGTAGAGTGTGCCGCCATCGCCGCTCAGGCTTTCGTTACTGTTACGTGCTTTCCAATTGGCCTGATTTAACAATAAGCTCTGGCGAAAGTTCATGAAGACTGATGTTGCCGGCAGGCAAGGGAGCAGGGCCTCATGGGTGCACGCGACGATATCCAGCAACTCGGCAAGCGCATCGGCGAAGCGATCATCGGCCAGGAGGGCATGATCGAGCGCTTGCTGCTGGGGCTACTCAGCAACGGCCATCTGCTGGTCGAGGGCCTGCCCGGACTTGCGAAAACCCGGGCGATCAAGAGCATGGCCAAGAACCTCGACGCCGAGCTCTCCCGCATCCAATTCACGCCCGACCTCTTGCCCGCCGACATCACCGGCTCCGAAGTCTACTTTTCCGAGGGCGGCAAGGGCGCGTTCCAATTCCAGGAAGGGCCCATCTTCGCCAATCTCATTCTCGCCGACGAGGTGAACCGTGCGCCGGCCAAGGTGCAGTCGGCGCTGCTCGAGGCGATGGAGGAACGCCAGGTCACGATCGGCGGCAAGAGCCATGCGCTGCCCGACCTCTTCCTGGTCATGGCGACCCAGAACCCGATCGAG
Source organism: Ensifer adhaerens (assembly GCF_002007205.1). GTDB lineage: Bacteria > Pseudomonadota > Alphaproteobacteria > Rhizobiales > Rhizobiaceae > Ensifer > Ensifer adhaerens_D. The sequence continues at coordinate 30,093 of NZ_LAZS01000010.1, read as the reverse complement.
CAGGAAGGCACCTATCCGCTGCCGGAGGCCCAGCTCGACCGCTTCCTCATGCACATCCAGGTGGACTATCCGGACGCTGCCTCGGAAGCCGATATCATGCGGCTCGTGCGTTCGGAGGAAACCCACGCCAAGTCCAACAACCATGCGAGCGAGAAGCTTGCCCAGGACGCGGTCTTTGCGGCCCGCAAGGAAATCTCGGCGATCACCGTGTCCGAGGCGATCGAGAACTACATCGTCGCGCTGGTCATGGCGACCCGCTACCCGGACAAGGTCGACAAGGAGCTGGCCAAGTGGCTTCAGGTCGGCGTCAGCCCGCGCGGCGTCATTGGCCTCGACAAGGTGTCGCGGGCGCATGCCTGGATGAACGGCCGCGATTTCGTCACGCCAGACGACGTGCAGGCGACCGTGCACGACGTCTTTCGCCACCGGCTGGTGCTTTCCTACGAGGCGCATGCCGGCGGCACCACCGCCAACCAGGTGATCGACCGCATCGTCGAACTCGTCGCGGTCGCCTGAGGATGGAGGTTCGCCGATGGCCATATCCCTGCCGGCTCTCGCCCGTTCCCGCGGCATCATAAAGCCCCGCGCCACCGAAACGACCGGCGTCTACACGTCCGTGGACGCGCTGGTCGGCCTTGAGGCGATGGCCCGCGACCTGACGTTCCTGCGCAAGGCACCGGTACGCCGCCTGCTTGCCGGGCGCCATGAATCGCGCATGCGCGGCCGCGGGCTTTCCTTCGAGGAACTGCGCAACTACCTGCCCGGCGACGACATCCGCGCGATCGACTGGCGGGTGACGGCGCGGACCGGCAAGCCGGTCGTCCGCGTCTATGACGAAGAGAAGGACCGGCCGGCGCTCATCCTCGTCGACCAGCGCATCAACATGTTCTTCGGCAGCCGTCGCGCGATGAAGTCGGTCGCTGCGGCAGAAGTGGCAGCGCTTTCCGCCTGGCGCGTGCTCGCACTCGGCGATCGCGTCGGCGGCTTCGTCTTCGGCGACGAGGAGGTTACCGAGGTGCGCCCCTATCGCAGCCGCGAAGCGGTGATCCGCCTCGCCGATAGTATCGTTCGCCACAACACCGCGCTGCAGGCCGGTTCGCAGGCGCCGCATGGGGCCGAGCAGCTCGACGTCGTGCTGACGACCGTCGCCAACATCGCCCGGCACGATCACCTGATCATCGTCATCAGCGATTTCGACGGCTACAGCCTCGAAACACGCGACATGCTGCTGAAGCTCTCGGCCCACAACGACGTGATCTCCGTTCTGATCTACGATCCCTTCCTGCTCGAACTGCCGCGCAAGGGTGATATCGTCTTCAGCGGCGGGCTGCTTCAGGCCGAAGTGCAGTTCGGCCACGGCAATGTGCGTGAAGCGATCGACAGTTTTGCCCGTAAGCGCGGGCGGGCGCTGCGCGCCTGGCAGGAGGAACTCGGCCTGCCGATGCTGCCGATATCTGCGGCCGAAGAGGTGGCGCCGCAGCTGCGCACGATGCTCGGCCAGCTCGCCAGCCGGCAGCGGAGGCGATAATGGCGACGGCGGCACCTGCGAAAGACCCGCTGCTCGACGCCGCCCTTCGGGGGCTCGCGGATATCGCCTTGCCTCAGCCTGTCTCGATGATGCCGCAGACGCCGGCGTGGGCAGCGCTCGGCTGCTTCATATTGCTGCTGATTGCCCTTGCCTGCTGGCGCTGGTACCGGCGCTGGGAGGCCAACCGCTACCGCCGCGAAGCGCTCGCGGACCTCAGGAAGATCGAGGCAGGACTTGCGGCGGCGACGACCCGCGGCGAAGCGCTCGTCGCGCTGCCCGTCCTCTTGAAGCGGACCGCGCTATCGATCTGGCCGCGCGAATCCGTTGCCGGCCTCTACGGCACCGGCTGGACCGGGTTCCTCGACGCCCATTCCGGCGGCCCCGTCTTTCCGATCGCCTCGGCCCGTTTCTTCGAGGAGGCCGAATATCGCGGCAGCCAGGCGCTCGCCACGGTTCCGGAACCCGAAGCGCGGGCCTATGCCGCTGCGGCACGTCACTGGATCGAGGCGCACCATGTACGTGCTTGACTACGCCTGGGCGCTGATCCTTCTGCCGCTGCCGTTCCTCGTCTGGTGGCTGCTGCCGCCCTATCGCGAGCAGTCGGCCGCCGTCAGGGTGCCGTTCTTCAAGGACATCACCGCGGCCGCCAATCTCGGCCCGACCGAAGGCTCCGTCGTCCCGAGGACCAATCTCGGCCAGAAGGTGATCGCGCCTATCTGCTGGACGCTGATCGTGCTGGCGCTGGCACGGCCGCAATATGTCGAGCCGCCGATCGAGAAGACCGAGCCGCAGCGCGACCTGATGCTGGCGATCGATCTGTCGCAATCCATGGACACGCGCGACTTTCGCGATCCCTCCGGCAACCTTCAGACCCGCGCCGAAGCGGTGCAAAAGGTGGTCGCCGAGTTCATCGACCGGCGGCCGAACGACCGGCTCGGCCTGATCGCCTTCGGCGATGCGCCCTATCCGCTGGTGCCGTTTACGCTCGACCACAAGACCGTCAAGCTGATGCTGGCCGACAGCCTGCCGGGCATGGCCGGGCCCCGCACCGCCGTCGGGGACGCCATCGGGCTTGCGATCAAGATGTTCGATGCCAGCACCGCGCCGGACAAGGTGATGATCCTCTTGACCGACGGCAACGACACCGCCAGCAAGATGCCGCCCGACAAGGCCGCCGGCATCGCCGCCGAGCGAAAGGTGGTGATCCACGCGGTCGGCATCGGCGATCCCAATGCGGAAGGAGAGCAGAAGCTCGACACTGCAGCCCTCCAGCAGATCGCCGAGGCGACGAAGGGGCGCTACTTCTTCGGCCAGGATCAGGCTAGCCTGCAGAACATCTACCAATTGCTCGACCAGTTGACGCCGGCAAACCAGAAGACGCTCTCCTGGCGGCCGCGCATCGAGCTCTACTACTATCCACTGGGTGCGGCACTCCTGCTGGTGCTCGCCTATCACGCCGCCATGTGGCTCCTGTCCTCGCTCGGCGACCGTCGCCAGCGCCGGGAGGCAGCGCCATGATCGCGGATTTCCACTTTCTGAGGCCGCTCTGGCTGCTGGCGCTCACCGCCGTCCCGCTGCTGATCTATCTCGTCACCCGGCGTGGCGATGTCCGCTCGCAATGGCAGGACATGATCGCACCGCACCTGCTCGATCATCTGCTGATCGACAAGGGCGGAAAACGACGTTTCCAGCCGGTGCACATCACCGCGGCACTGATTGCCGTCGCGGCGATCGCGGCCGCCGGCCCGACCTGGCAGCGCGAGCGGCCGCCTTTCGTCGAAGACACGGCACCGCTGGCGATCGCCATAGACCTCAACCCGACGATGAACGCGACCGACATCTCGCCGACACGGCTCGAACGCGCCAAGCTGAAGGTCCAGGATATTCTCAACCTCAGGAAGGGCTCGCGCACCGCCCTGTTCGCCTATGCCGGCTCCGCCCACATGGTGCTGCCGCTCAGCGACGATGCCGCGCTGGTCAAGACCTATCTCGCCGCGCTTTCGCCTCAGATCATGCCCGTCGACGGCAAGGACACGGCCAAGGCTCTGCAGGAAGTCGAAAAGGCGCTCGCCAACGAAACGGTTCCCGGCACCATCCTCTTCATGACCGACGGCGTCGAACGTTCGGCCTTCGAGGCCTTCGGCCAGTATCAGGGGCGCAACGCGTTGATGGTGCTCGGCATCGGCACGGCCGAGGGCGGACCGGTCAAGACGGCGGACGGCGGCTTCCTGACCGACGCGACCGGTGCCCATGTCAGGGCGAAACTCGATATCGACGGCCTGAAGGCGCTGCAATCCGCATCCACGGCCGAGGTTGCGACCATAACGTCCGACGATGCTGACGTCAGCTGGATCATCCGGCGCATCCAGACGAACTTTGCTGCTAAGACCGCCGAGGGGCTGACGCGCTGGCACGATCTCGGCTGGCGGCTGACGATCCCGATTGCCGTCTTCGGCCTCTTCTGGTTCCGGCGCGGCTGGACCATACGCTGGGCCGTCTATCTGCTCGCCGCCACTCTGCTCATCGGCAACGAACGCGCGGAAGCGGCGGACAACCGCTTTCTCGACCTCTGGCTGACGCCGGACCAGCAAGGCCGCCGCGCCTTCGAACAGGGCGATTTTCAGGGCGCGTCCGAAGAATTCGCGGAACCCGACTGGCGTGGCGCAGCGCTCTACCGCGCCGGTCGTTTCCAGGATGCGATCGACGCCTTTGCCGAGAGCGATACGGCCGAAAGCTACTACAATCAGGGCAATGCCCTCCTGCACCTCGACAAGGCCGAGGAAGCGATCGCCGCCTATGAACAGGCGTTGAAGCGCCGTCCCGACTGGCCCGACGCCAAGAAGAACCTCGAGATCGCCAGGAAGCGCAAGGCCGACAAGGACAAGCAGGAGCAGGACGCACAGCAGGAACAGGCGGGCATCGACCCGGACCAGGTCCAGTTCGACGACAAGGGCAAGAAAGGGACGGAGGCCACCGTTCAGGGCGGACCGCAGACCGCCGACATGTGGATGCGCAACATCCAGGTGTCGCCCGCCGAATTGCTGGCGCGAAAGTTTGCGATCGAAGCAAAGGAGACGGCACCGTGACCGCCCTCTCCGCGCTGCCGCGCCTGCTCCTCTGGTTCCTCGGCCTGTCGCTCTCGCTTGCAGGTGTTGCCATCGCCGCCGATCCGTTTGCGCGCGCCACGCTTACGACCAAGGGCACGATCTACGCCGGCCAGCAAATAGAGGTCGACGTCGACGTCTTCGTGCCCAACTACTTCCTCTCGCCGCCGCAATTTCCCCTGTTCGATCTTCCCGGCACCGTGGTCACCATGCCCGACGATCGCGGCTTGAACCTCAACGAAACCGTCAACGGCGAGGCCTTCTCCGGGATCCGCAAGACCTACGTCATCACACCGCAGGCGCCCGGTGATTATGCCCTGCCTGCCGCGGTCATTCCGTTCGGCTATGCCGCCGTGCCCGGCCAGACGAGCCAGGGGCAGGTGACATTGCCATCACTCAAGTTCACGGTCGCGGCCGTTCCCGGTGGCGAAGTCGGAACGCCTGGCGTGACGGCCGGAGAGATCACCATTACCCAGACTTTCGACCGCGATCCCGCAGGCTTGCATGCGGGCGACGCCCTGGTGCGGACCGTCACCATCCGTGCCGCCGGCCTCGCGCCGATGATGATCCCCGAGCCGACCTTCGACACCCCGGCGAATGTGCAGCTCTACCGGCACGATCCGGTGCTTTCGGAGGAACGCACGTCACGCGGGGATATCACGGCGGGACTGCGCAAGGACGTGGCGACCTACGTCTTTGCAAAGCCCGGCACCTACTCGCTTCCGACAATCAGCCTGCCCTGGTTCAACCCGGCGAACGGGTCGATGCAGACAGCCGAAGCGGCGGGCGCGACTGTCAACGTCGGCGCGGCTCCGGCGGCCACGCCCGCACTCGCCCCACCGGCGCCGCCGACCACGGAGGAGCCTTTCGACTGGCTGTGGTGGCTCGGCATCGCAGCATCGGTCGTTGCGCTCGCAGCCCTTATCCAGCTGGCCGCCAATCTTTCCGGCCGGCTCGAAACCCGCCTGGAGACCGCATTCAAGCAAAGGGCGTTATCGGAGGCGACCGCCTTTCGCCATGTCCTCGACGCCTGTCGCGACCACGACGCGACTAGGCTGGAGGCCGCGCTCGACCGCTGGTCGCGCGGGACCGGCAACGCGCCGCTCTCGCGCTGGCTCGAAAAATTTGCCGATCCGGCGACGGCCAACGCGTTTGCCGACTACCGCCGGAGCCGCTATGGCAACGCCCATTCCCAAAAGGCCGGGCCCGATTACACGCGGTTGCGCGGTGGCCTGAAGGCGGCAAGGCAACGCTGGCTGACGGAATCCGCCGACGACGGCGGTGGCCCGGAATCCGACCTGCCCGATCTCAATCCCGGACTGGAGGCCGCGCCGCCGAGGCGCCTCAGAGGCGCCGGCTAGGCCTGATTCACCCGCCTTCGTAACCGTTACGTACTTACACGCAGCCGGAATCCCGCGGAAATTGCATCGGTAGACTCGAAACCTGCTGCATTCCGAGAGCGATTGCGTGCTGCCTCAGGGAGACATGAATGAGTATCGATTTGAAGAACAGGTTTGGGCGGCTCGCCGCGTGTACCGTCGGGCGAACGATGAAGCCGAAAGCGCTGGCGCTGGCCGGTACCGTGCTGATGTCGACAATTTCCGCCTCCGCGCTGCCGGCTGTCGCACAGGATGCGGCGAAGCCCAACATCCTCGTCATCTTCGGCGACGATATCGGCCAGACTAATATCAGCGCCTATTCCTTCGGTGTCGTCGGCTACAAGACACCGAACATCGATCGGATCGCCCGGGACGGCCTGATGTTCACCGACTACTATGCGGAGAACAGCTGCACGGCCGGCCGTTCCACCTTCATCACCGGCCAGACGGTGCTGCGCACGGGCATGTCAAAGGTCGGCGTTCCCGGAGCCCCGGTCGGCATCCAGGACCGCGACGTGACGATCGCCCAGGCGCTGAAGCCGCTTGGCTACGCCACCGGCCAGTTCGGCAAGAACCATCTGGGCGACCAGGACCGCTTCCTGCCGACGGCACACGGCTTCGACGAGTTCTTCGGCAATCTCTATCACCTGAACGCCGAGGAAGAACCGGAACGCCCCTATTGGCCGAAAGATGATCCGGCCTTCCTGAAATCCTATGCACCGCGCGGCGTGCTGCACTCCTTCGCCGACGGCAAGGTCGAGGATACCGGCGCGCTCAATTCCAAGCGCATGGAGACCATCGACGACGAGACGACGGGCGCCGCGATAGAGTTCATCAAGAAGCAGACTGCCGAGAAAAAGCCGTTCTTCACCTGGATGAACACCACACGTATGCACCTGTTCACCCATGTGCGCGACCAGTACAAGGGCCAGAGCGGCATGCCCGGCAACGACTACGCCGATGGCATGATCGAGCACGACAATGACGTCGGCAAGCTGCTCGACCTGCTCGACGAATTGAAGATCGCCGACAACACCATCGTCGTCTACACAACCGACAACGGTCCGAACCAGTTCTCCTGGCCGGATGCGGCGACCACGCCGTTCCGCAGCGAGAAGGACTCGAACTGGGAAGGCGCCTTCCGTGTGCCGGCTATGATCCGCTGGCCTGGCAAGATCAAGCCAGGCACCTCCAGCGAGATGTTCTCCGGTCTCGACTGGTTCCCGACGCTGCTTGCCGCTGCCGGCGACAAGGACGTCAAGGAGCGCCTGTTGAAGGGCACCGACCTGGGTGGCAAAACCTTCAAGGTGCATCTCGACGGCTACAACCAGTTGCCCTACCTCACCGGTGAACAGCCGAAGGGGGCGCGCAAGGAATTCTACTACTTCAACGACGACGCCAAGCTAGTCGGCATGCGCTGGGACAACTGGAAGGCCGTCTTCTGCGAAATGCGCAAGCCCGGCGGCTTCGACGTCTGGCAGGATCCATTCACGTGCCTTCGCGTTCCGAAGATCTTCAACCTGCGCATGGACCCCTATGAGCGGGCCGACACCGTCTCCGATCAGTACAACGACTGGCGGACGAAGAACGCTTATCTCTTCGCCCAGGCAGTGGGAAAATCAGCGGCATTCCTCGAAACCTTCGTTGAGTATCCACCGAGCCAGAAGCCCGCGAGCTTCTCGGTCGATCAGGTCGAAGAGAGCGTCCACCAGAAGATCGACGAGATCCTGGCGAAATCGCAACCGGCCCAATAACAATATCGGAGGCGGCGCGCCCTGCGCCGCCTTTCTCTTCTTGCCCTTGCTAAGAGATGGCGTGCCGCAATGACGAAGAACGTTCCGCCTGCTCGCACGGTGGCCTTCCAGCAGTCGAACAAAGACGCCTTGGCGGCAAAGCGGTCGCACTTCACTCCGGCAATCGCCGCCTTCATGCTCTTCCTCTCCGGCACCGCCGCACTGGTCTTCCAGGTTCTCTGGATCAAGCAGCTCTCGCTGATAACCGGCGTCGATGTCCACGCGGTCAGCACCGGGGTCAGCGCCTTCTTCCTCGGCCTTGCCCTCGGCAGCTTTGCCCTTGGCCGCGCGGGCGAGCGTTCCCGCCAGCCGCTCCGCCTCTATGCCCTGCTCGAGGCCGGGGTCGCCGTGCTCGGTGCCGGCACTACCTTCATCCTCTCGGGTATCGCGCCGCTCTTCGTCGCGGTCGAGGGCACAAGCCCGCTGGCCGCCTGGGGATTGCTGATCCTGATCGTCGCGACGCCCGCTTTCCTGATGGGAGGCACCCTGCCGGTCCTCCTGCGGGCGTTGAACGCGGCTCCAGGCGGTGTCGCAGCAAAGGGCGGCCGGCTCTACGCCGCCAACACGCTCGGCGCCATCGTCGGCTGCCTTGCGGTCTCCTTTGTCCTCATTCCCGCGCTCGGCGTTCGCGCGACCGGGCTTGCAGCCGCAGGGCTCGGGCTTGTCGCCGCGGCCATCGCGCTTTCGCTGAACATGCCGGCCGCTCGCGAGCCGGTTCGAGAAAGGCAAGCCGCAGAGATGCGTGCCACCGGCGGTTCGCGGCTAGCACTCATTCTTTATGCCATCGCCGGCGGTATCGCCCTTGGCTATGAAGTGGCCTGGTCGCAGGCGATCGTGCAGTTCATCTCCACCCGCTCCTTCGCCTTTTCGGTGGTGCTTGCCACCTATCTCGCCGGTCTCGCGCTCGGCGCTGCCCTTTTTGCGCGCCGGACCGAGCGGCTCTCCGATCCCTGGGGCACTTTCGGCCTGCTGATCACGCTCGCCGGCCTGGTCGCGCTGGCCGAACTTGCGCTGCTTGGCCCCTGGCTGACGGCGCTGCAGACCAGCGCTGAGGCCACTGTTGCAGACATCACCGGCAGCATCTTTGCCGGCATGTGCGCGCGCTTCCTCGTCGCGGCACTGACCATCGTTTTCCTCCCGACACTGATCCTCGGTGCCGCCTTCCCGGTCGCCCTCAGGCTCGCGGTTGATCCCGAACATGCTGGCCGCGACACGGGCCGGGTTCTTGCCTTAAACACGTTTGGCGGCATCCTAGGCACGCTTCTGGCCGGCTTCGTGCTGATCCCGTCTCTCGGGATTATCCGAAGTTTCTCCGTCCTCGCCATTGCCGCAGCGGCCATCGGCCTCGTCGCCGTCAGCCGCGGTCGGACCGGCCGGGTTGGCCGACGGTTTCTCGCACCGGCCCTCGGCGCGCTCACCGTCCTGATCGCCATCCTCGTGCCGTCGGACCGACTGGCAAACCTGCTCAACCTTTCGCGCGGCAGCGGCACGATCGTTTCCTATGAGGAAGGCCTCGGCGCGACCGTCGCCGTCATCGAGCAGGGGCAGCCCGACCGCCGCTTCCGCCGCCTCTACATCCAGGGCGTTTCCAACACCGGCGATGCCATGCCGTCGCTGCGCTACATGCGGCTGCAGGCGCTACTGCCGCTCGTCATCCACAAGGGCGAGCCGAAATCGGCTCTGGTCATCGGTCTCGGTACCGGCATCACCGCCGGTGCGCTGCTCGCCTATCCAGGCCTTGACCGGCGCGTTGCCGCCGAACTCCTGCCCTCGGTCGCCCGCGCCTCGACGCTCTTTGCCGGCAACTTCAATGCGGCTGGCGATAGCCGTCTCGACGTGCGCGTAGCCGACGGCCGGCGCGAACTGATGCGGAGCCAATCCCGCTACGATCTGATCACGCTCGAACCGCCGCCGCCCTCGGCCGCCGGCGTGGTCAACCTCTACTCGTCCGACTTCTATCGCCTGGCGCGTGAGCGCCTCGCGCCGAACGGGCTTGTCGCGCAATGGCTGCCGATCGCCACTCAGAACGACGAGGACACCCGTGCGCTCGTGCGCAGCTTCCTCGACAGTTTCCCGCATGCGACGCTCTGGTCAACGGAACTGCACGAGATGCTGCTGATCGGCTCCGTCGAGCAGCAGGAGCTTGACGCTTCCCGCATCGCCGCGCGGCTCTCCGACCCGACGCTTGCCGCAGCGCTTGGCGAGGTCGGCATTTCCGGACCGGCCGACCTGCTCGCGACCTGGATGACCGACCGCGCCGGGCTGGAGCGCTATGCCGGTTCCGCCCTGCCCGTCACCGACGACCAGCCCCGGATCGAATATGCAAGCTGGGTTCGCCCCGACGAATTGCAGCGCACGCTTCCGGCCCTCGTTGCCCTGCGCAGCAAGGCTCCGCTCATCGGCGCGGACGCGGCGCTCGAAAAATCCGTATCGGACGCCCACAACCGGCTGATGCTCTTCTATCAGGCCTCGCTCAACGCCTATGCCGGCTATCGAGACGAATGGGCGCGCGACATGGAACTGCTGATGCGCGTGGAGCCGGACAATCCCTATTATCGCTGGTTCGTACCGAACAGCGAACGGTGACGGCGCGTCGCCGATTCCGTGCGCGACACCCCTCAGCTTCGCACTTTGCGTCGATGGGCGGGAACGATTCCTGCACAAAGCGAGGATGGCGCAAATTATTTGCACGGGGCCGGATCACTCCGGTACGGATTTGCAACACGAAGGCATCGCCGGCGTAGTATCCTCTTCCTGTTGCTCTGCCCTATGGCAGACAGGGAGGCATTTCCATGGAAAAGACGGACAAACCCAACCCAGACGCCAACTCGCGCGCGGCGATGGATGGCGAGATCGGCATTCTCGCGCGCCGCCGTATCGAGGCCGGCATCATCGCGCCGATCTATGAGGCGATGCGCGAGGAAATCGGCGAGGAACGCGCCCAGGCGATCCTCGACAAGGCGATCACCCAGGCGGCGATCGAAGCCGGCAGGACCTTCGCCGCCAAGACGCCCGGCGGCACCAACCTGCGCACCTTCCAGGAGCTGCAGGATCTCTGGACCCAGGACGACGCGCTGGTCATCGAGGTCACCAAGGCGACGGACGACGAATTCCACTACAACGTCAAGCGCTGTCGCTACGCCGAGACCTATCGCGAGATGGGGCTCGGCCATATCGGACATCTGCTGTCGTGCAACCGCGACGGCGTCTTCTGCACCGGCTACGACCCACGCATTACGCTGGAGCGCACGCAGACGGTGATGCAGGGTGCTTCCCATTGCGATTTCCGCTACCGGCTCAACAAGGATGCGCCGGAGCAGTCGAAATGAGTGCAGAAGTCTTGCGCGCCGAAGTGCGGCGCATCAACACGCCGGCGACGAACGGCAACCGGCTGTGGTCCGACATCGTCTCGACCGCGCGCTTCGGTGCCGCGGACAAGGGCGGGGTCACCCGCCTGACCTTGACCGAGGAGGACCGGCAGGTCCGCGACTGGTTCGTCTCCGAATGCCGGGCGCTCGGCTGCACGGTCGAGGTCGACGGCATCGGCAATATCTTTGCCACCTATGCCGGCGAGGACATGTCGTTGCCGGCGATCGCCGTCGGCAGCCATCTCGACACGCAGCCGCAGGGCGGGCGGTTCGACGGCATCCTTGGTGTGCTTGCCGGGGTCGAAATTCTGCGTACCCTCAAGGAAAGCTCTACCCGGCTCCGTCATCCCCTGACCGTCGTCAACTGGACCAACGAGGAAGGCTCCCGCTTCTCGCCGGCGATGCTGGGCTCCGGCGTCTTTGCCGGCGCGCTTACGCTCGATGACGCCCAGGCGCGCACCGACCGCGAGGGCGTAACCGTCAGCACGGCGCTCGACGCCATCGGCTATCGCGGCGAGGCACATGTCGATCCCGCCGCCTTCGCCGCCTATGTCGAGCTCCATATCGAGCAGGGGCCGCTGCTCGAAGCGTCCGCGACCGAGATCGGTGTCGTCTCCGGCATACAGGGCTTGCGCTGGTTCGATGTCGTCATCACCGGCACCGAGGCCCATGCGGGCAGCACACCAATGGCGCAGCGCGACGATGCGCTCGTTGCCGCGGCCGAGATCGTCCTTGCCGTGCGCGACATCGCCCGCCAAAACCCGCCGGGCGTCGGCACCGTCGGCTTCGCCGAGGTCGGCCCCAATTCGCGCAATGTCGTGCCCGGTTCCGTTCGGCTGCAGATCGACATGCGCCATCCGTCCGAGGCAGGCCTCGATCAGATGCAGGCGGCTCTCGAGGACGCTGTCCACAAGGCTGGACCAGGCGTCGCCTTGAATCACATCTGGTCGAAGGCGCCCGTCGTTTTCGACCCGGCAATCGTCGAAGCCGTGCGCGCCAGCACGCAGGCCCTGGGCTTTTCGGCGATCGACATCGTCTCCGGCGCCGGTCACGATGCCGCCCATATCGCGACGATCACCCCGACCGCCATGATCTTCGTGCCCTCCAAGGACGGGCTCTCGCACAACGAGGCGGAATACACCGCGCCCGAAGAATGCGCCCGCGGCGCCGAGGTCCTGTTCCAGACCATTCTGGAAATCGACCGCCGCTGACCGTCAAGGCAAATCACCCACGGCAGAGCGTCTGCCGTGGGTGCCTCATTCGCGCTCCCGACGTGGGTCTTAGCCGCGCTGCGAGTCGAGCTGTTCGTGGTCCTTTTCGACCTGCTGCGCCTTGAGGTAGCTTTCGATCAGCAGCTGATATTCCGGGAAGATCTTGGTGTAGATCTCGGCCCACTGCTGAGCATCGTCGCGATGCCAGGTGCGCTGCAGTTCGGAGGCGACGGCTGCCGTATCCATCGGCACCACGCCGGCCTGGACGACGCGGGCAAGGGTGATCTCCTCAGCCATCTTCGAATAGGTGCCCGAGGCGTCGACGACGACGAAGACCTTGTAGCCGTCATACACGGCGCTGATCGCCGGGAAGGCCATGCAGACGCTGGTGATCGTGCCGGCGATGATCAGGGTCTTGCGGCCGGTCTCCTTGACGGCGGCGACGAAGTCCGGATTGTCCCAGGCGTTGATCTCGCCACGGCGGGCGACATACTTGGCATGCGGCGCATTGGCATGGATTTCCGGGATCAGCGGACCGTTCGGGCCCTGCGGCACGGAGGCCGTGGTGATGACCGGCATCTTCGTCAGCGTCGCCATGCTGGCAAGGGCTGCCGCATGGGCGCGCAGCTTCGGCATCGGCATGTCGTTGACGGTCTGGAACAGGCCGCTCTGGTGGTCGATCAAAAGCATCACGGCATCATCGGGATCGATAACCGGGCGCTGTCCGTTGAAGTTTGCAGGGGTCATGGTCTTGCTCCTTGTTGGCTTGATTGCATGGCTGCATCCGGGAAGCAGGCATGCGTTCGGGTTCCCCGAAGCGCGTCCTTGCGCTTCGGCGTTGGGATTTGAGGGGCGGTACAGCCCGGTCTTCTGTTCAGTCGCGGTTCCTCATTCCGTGTTCGCGATGCGGTCTCGCGCGGCTAAGCGCTCGCGATCTTGCCGAAGCGGCCGGACTGGAAGTCCGTCACCGCCTGCCGGATTTCCTGTTCAGTGTTCATCACGAAGGGGCCGTGCATGGCGACCGGTTCGTCGATCGGCTCGCCGCTCAGGACGAGCGCCGTCACATCCGAACTGGCATCCAGTGTAACGCCGCCGCCATCGCGGCCGAAGAGAACGAATTGCGCCTCCCCGACGAGATCGCTGCCGTTGACGAGCACATTGCCGCGCAGGACCGCCAGGCCGAGCGAATGGCCCTCGGGCAGATCTAGGCTGAGCGAGCCTTGCTGCTTCAGGCGCAGGTCCCAGAGGTTGACCGTCGTGAAGGTGCGCGCCGGCCCTCGCGTTCCGGCGTAGCTTCCGGCGATCACGCGCAACGATCCGGCGCCATCCGGGAGGCTGACCGTCGGAATGTCGCGATCGAGCAAGGTCTGGTAGCCGGGATCGACGCTCTTTTGGGCGGCCGGCAGGTTGACCCAGAGCTGGACCATTTCGAGCGTTCCGCCCTCCCGGGTGAAGCGCTCCGAATGGAATTCCTCGTGCAGGATGCCACCGGCCGCCGTCATCCATTGCACGTCGCCCGGACCGATGTGGCCGCCATTGCCGGCGGAGTCGCGGTGGTCGACCTCGCCCTGGTAGACGATCGTCACGGTCTCGAAGCCGCGGTGCGGATGGACGCCGACGCCGCGCGGCGTGACGCCAGGCGCAAAATACATCGGCCCGGCATAGTCGAGCAGAAGGAACGGGCTGGCGTGATCGCCGGCGCGGTCGCGCGCCAGCAGGGAACGGGCCGGGAAGCCATCGCCAACCCAATGCGGATGCGTGTTCCCGAAGATGCCGAGTATCTTCCTCATGGCTATTTCTCCTTGGCCTCGCTGATTGAACGAGAGCGTTGGAGGGAAGATATGCCTGCACCAAATCTGGCGGTAGACAGCCAAATCGGGCTATAGTGTCCTGAAAACAGGACAAACACCCATGCAGGATTTGAACGATCTCAAGCTGTTCGTCGACGTGGTCGAGCAGAACGGATTTGCTGCGGCCGCCCGCAAGCTCAACATGCCGCGCTCACGCCTGAGCCGCCGCATCGGCCTTTTGGAGGAACGGCTCGGGGTACGATTGGTGCAGCGTTCGACCCGTCACTTCGTCATCACCGAGATCGGGCGCGAATATTATCGCCATTGCGTCGCCATGCTGGTGGAGGCCGAGGCGGCGCAGGAGATGATCGACCGCACCCGCTCCGAGCCTCAGGGGGTGGTCCATGTCAGTTGCCCGTCGTCGGTCGTCTATTTCCAGGTGGCGGAAATCATCGCGCGCTTCATGGCCGAATGCCCGAAGGTCGAGGTCGTGCTGGAAAGCACCAACAGGCGCGTCGATGTTCTGCGCGAAGGCATCGACATCGCCATCCGCGTCCGCTTCCCGCCGCTCGAAGAAAGCGATCTCGTCGTCAAGCGCTTTGCCGAAAGCCGCCAGCGCCTGGTCGCCAGCCCCGCACTGCTCGCGCCGATGGGCAAGCCGCTGGTGCCTGCGGACCTCAGCGCATTTCCCAGCTTTGCCTGGAACCCGGACCGTCCCGAGCACGACTGGCGGCTGGAAGGCCCCGGTGGCGCCACCGCGATCGTGCGCCACCGGCCCCGCCTGGTTACGGAAGACATGGTGGCGCTGCGGCTCGCCGCACTTCGCGGTGTTGGCATCTGCCAGTTGCCGGAGATGGTGATACGCCAGGACCTGAAGGAGGGAACGCTGGTCGATGTTCTGCCGGACTGGTCGCCGAAGGCCGGCATCATTCACGCGGTCTTTCCCTCGCGTCGCGGCCTGCTTCCTTCGGTCCGTGCTCTGCTTGATTTTCTCGCGGCGGAATATGCGGAACTGGCCCGTCTGGACGAGCCGCGGACCTGATCACCCGGCGGCGCTTGCCCGGGTCTTGAGGATCGCCGAAAAGCGCGGATCGAAGGTGCGACTGATCGGCTCGGCCGCCGCACCGATCGCCACCGCCCAAGGATCGGTGAAGCCGACCTGCAGCCGGGGAAGACCGCGGTCGCGCCGATCGGCGATCGACGGCAGCAGCGGCATCATCGCCTCGGTGAGCAGGCGCGCAAGCCCGGGCGGCAGGCCGCCACAGAGGATCACCGTCTGCGGGTCGAAAATCGTTTCCAGCGCCTGGACGGCCGCACGCATTTCGAATGCGGCCGCATCGATCCATCGAAGCAGCCGTTGATCAGGGTTCGCGGCGGCGGCATCGATGCGCCCATAGAGGTCCGGGTCGGCGGGATCGAGGTCGAGCAGCTTGCACAGCGACGCGATCGAGGCGCGATGTTCGAGCGGCATGCGCTCGTCCGAGCTTGCCCCGCGCGGCAAGCTCAGGATCATGCCGATCTCGCCGGCATTGCCGTTGGCGCCGCGATAGAGTTCGCCGTTGAGGATCAGGCCGGCGCCGAGACCATAACCGAAATAGATGCAGATCGCATGATCAACACCGTGCGCCGCCCCGACCATGCGTTCGGCTGTTGCGGCGGCGGCGGCGTCATTCTGCAGGCCGACATCGAGCCCTGTGCCGGCGGCAAGGGTTTCGAGCAGCGGAAAATTCTGCCAGGCCGCCATCATCCAGGGGTCGTCGGCATCGGCTTCCACCCCGAAGGGACCGGGCATGGCCGCGCCGAGTCCGACGAGGCGATCCTCCGAATGCGGCGCAAGCGCCGTCAGATCGCGGCGGGTCTTTTCGATCAGCTCGAGGATGGTCCTCACTCCGGTCGCCGGCCCGCCGGCCGGCAGGTTGGCCTCGCCGCGGGCAAGCACCCGGCCGACGAGATCGACCGCGATGGTGCGCGTGACATGCCGGTCGATCTGCAGCCCGATCGCAAACGCACCTTCCGGCACCAGCCGATAGGGCGTCGACGGCTGCCCGCGGCCTTGGCGCACGGCTTCCAGCGATTCGACCAGTCCGTCGCGCTCGAGATCCTCGATGATGTTGGAAACGGTCTGCTTCGTCAGCGCCGTCGCGCGGGCAAGCTCGGCGCGGGACAATTGGCCGTTCAGCCGCAACGCATCGATCATGACGCGGCGGTTGTGCGCACTCGTCCCCTCCTGATTGGTGCCGCTCTTCGCCCGGATCAGGCGCATATCGTTCATCCAAAAACCCCTCTTGACACTGTTAGAATATTGAACAAAAAATAAGTCAAGACAATTGACTTAATAGGAGCCAAAAAGAGCTTCGGGGGAACGAAAGCGGCGGCAGGACCCACCGCGAGCGCTCCAAACGATATGTCGACAGCCGCTTTCGTGAAGGGCGGACGTCTCGCATGCGGCATGCCCAAAAGCATGCCGGGAATTCTCAAACGCTTATGTCATTGGGAGGTAGGAATGTTGAAATCCATTAGAACCACGCTGCTTTGCGCGACCCTTGCCGGCCTATCCTTCGCCGGCCACGCGCACGCGGAAACCATGCTCAACGCGCTGTTCATGGCCCAGGCCGCCTATAGCGAGGCGGATGTGCGCGCCATGACCGAGGCCTTCACCAAGGCCAATCCGGATGTGAAGGTCAATCTCGAATTCGTGCCTTACGAAGGCCTGCACGACAAGACCGTGCTCGCGCAAGGGTCCGGCGGCGGCTACGACGTCGTGCTCTTCGACGTGATCTGGCCGGCCGAATATGCCGCCAACAAGGTGCTCGTCGACGTGACGGACCGCATCACCGACGAGATGAAGTCCGGCGTTCTGCCCGGCGCCTGGACAACGGTCGAATATGACGGCAAGCGCTATGGCATGCCGTGGATCCTCGATACTAAATACCTGTTCTACAACAAGGAAATCCTGGAAAAGGCCGGCATCAAGGCGCCGCCGAAGACCTGGGACGAGCTTGCCGAACAGGCAAAGGTGATCAAGGACAAGGGCCTGCTTGCAACCCCGATCGCCTGGAGCTGGTCGCAGGCGGAAGCGGCGATCTGCGACTACACCACGCTTGTCAGCGCCTATGGCGGCAAGTTCATCGACGGCGGCAAGCCGGCCTTCGCCTCGGGCGGCGGCCTCGATGCACTCAACTACATGGTGACGAGCTATACCTCGGGCCTGACCAATCCGAACTCGAAGGAGTTTCTGGAAGAGGACGTGCGCAAGGTGTTCCAGAACGGCGAAGCCGCCTTCGCTCTCAACTGGACCTACATGTACAACCTCGCCAACGACCCGAAGGAAAGCAAGGTCGCGGGCAAAGTCGGCGTCGTGCCGGCACCGGGTGTTGCCGGCAAGAGCGACGTCTCGGCCGTCAACGGGTCCATGGGCCTCGGCGTCACCTCGACCAGCAAGAACCCGGACGAGGCCTGGAAGTACATCGTCTACATGACCTCGCAACAGACGCAGAACGCCTATGCCAAGCTCAGCCTGCCGATCTGGGCTTCCTCCTATGAGGACGCCAGCGTCACCAAGGGCCAGGAAGAGCTGATCGGCGCCGCCAAGCTCGGCCTTGCGGCCATGTACCCGCGTCCGACGACGCCGAAGTACCAGGAACTTTCGACTGCCCTCCAGCAGGCGATCCAGGAAGCGCTTCTCGGCCAGACCTCGGCCGAAGACGCCCTGAAGACGGCGGCCGAAAACAGCGGCCTTTGAGCCGACCTCTCAAGCCCCGGGCGGGCAACCGCCCGGGGACCGTGGGACAAAGCGGCAGCGCTTGCATTCGCGCTTCAACACTATGATCTTGCGCATCATTCGCTTGGATCGGTGACGGTCCGGAGCAATATGCGATAGCATGGCGGGGCTCCCGAGGCCCGAGAAGGTTTCCATCCTATGTCCGGCACCTGGATAACAACGCGCGCATGGCTGCTCATGCTGCCGCTGCTGGCGGTGATGATCGCTGTCATCGGCTGGCCGCTTATCGATACGGTCAGGCTTTCCTTCACCGACGCCAAGCTCGTCGGCACGGAGGGCACCTTCGTCGGTTTCGACAACTATGCGAAGATGCTTGGCGGCTCGAACTTCCAGCGTGCTTTCATAACGACGACCTGGTTTGCGGTCGTCTCGGTTACCGCCGAAATGGTGCTCGGCGTCCTCGCAGCCCTGCTGCTGAACCAGCAATTCCGCGGCCGCACGGCGCTGAGAGCCCTGATGATCCTGCCCTGGGCGCTGCCGACCGTGGTCAACGCCACGCTTTGGCGGCTGATCTACAATCCCGAATACGGCGCGCTCAACGCCGCCCTGTTGCAACTCGGAGTGATCGACAGCTACCGCTCCTGGCTCGGCGAACCCGGCTCGGCGCTGGCGGCATTGATCGTCGCCGACTGCTGGAAGAATTTCCCGCTGGTCGCCCTGATCGCACTTGCAGCCCTTCAGGCCGTGCCGCGGGACATCACCGCGGCCTCGCTCGTCGATGGCGCCGGCCCGTTCAACCGTTTTCGCTACGTCATCATGCCCTATCTGGCGGGGCCGCTGCTCGTCGCCTTGGTGCTGCGCACCATCGAGGCCTTCAAGGTGTTCGACATCATCTGGGTGATGACGCGCGGCGGGCCGGCAAACAGCACCCGCACCCTGTCGATCCTCGTCTACCAGGAAGCCTTCTCCTTCCAGCGTGCCGGATCCGGCGCCTCGCTGGCGCTGATCGTCACCCTGCTCGTCACCGTGCTTGCCGTCGCCTACGCGGCCATGGTGCGCAAAGCCGCCGGAGCCTCGTGATGGAACGCCAAAGCCCTGTCTTTACCGTCTTCGTCTATGCCGCGGCCCTGCTGCTTGCCGCGGTCATCCTCGCGCCGATCCTCTGGCTTTTCGTCATGAGCATTTCGTCGGCCGCCGACCTTTCGACAAAGCCGCTTAACTGGTGGCCGGAGGAAATCGACCTGTCGCGCTACCGGGTGCTTCTGTCGACGATCGAGAACAGCGCCGGCGCCGCCTTTACCGCTTCGCTGTTCAACAGCCTGAAGGTAGCGGGCATGGCGACGCTGGCAGCGATCGCGGTTGCCATTCCGGCCGCCTGGGCGGTGTCGCGCACGTCAAATGTCTCCTGGTCGCTCTATGCGGTGATCGCCACCTACATGCTGCCGCCGGTGGCGCTCGCCGTGCCGCTCTATATGGGGCTCGCCTATCTCGGGCTCCTCAATTCGGTGTTCGGGCTGGCGCTCGTCTACCTCACCATTCTGGCACCCTTCACCACCTGGCTGCTCAAATCGGGCTTCGATTCCATTCCCAAGGAGATCGAAAGTGCCGCGATGATCGACGGCGCCCGCCTCGACCAGATCCTGAGGCTCATCACCCTGCCGCTCGCAGCACCTGTCATGGCGACATCGGCGCTCTTCGCCTTCCTGCTTGCCTGGGACGAATTCTTCTACGCGCTGCTCTTCACCTCCGATCTGCGCGCCAAGACGCTTACGGTCGCCATTTCCGATCTCGCCGGCGGCCGTGTCTCCGATTATGGGCTGATCGCCACAGCCGGGGTGCTGGCCGCCCTGCCCCCGGTGCTGATCGGCCTCGTCATGCAACGTGCCCTGATCTCCGGGCTTACCAGCGGCGGTGTCAAAGGATGACGACAATGACCACTTCGGAACGCCCTGCGGGGCTCGTCGCGATCGATCGAGAAATGGCGCGCCAGGCGGCCGATGCCGTGGCCTCCGTCTCCGGCAATGCACCGCGCGCCGCAGAGATTGCCCGCTCGCTGAAGGCGACCGGCAAGCTTCTGCTGCTCGGCATGGGCGGCTCGCATGCGGTCGGCCGCGCCCTCGAACCGCTTTATCGTGCTCATGGCATCGACGCTGTCGCCCTGCCGCTCTCGGAACAGCTCGGCCAGCCGTTGTCGATCGACGGGAAGACGATCCTGATCACCTCGCAGTCCGGCGAAAGCGCCGAGGTGCTGCGCTGGCTCGGCGAAACCAACGGCGGGACGGCGCATACGTTCGGGCTGACGCTGGAAGGCGGTTCATTTCTTGCGAAGAACGCAGCATCGCTCGTCGGCGTCGGTGGGACCGAAAAGGCCTTTGCCGCCACCCGCAGCCTGACGATCAGCTTTGCGCTGCACCTCGCCATCCTCGCCGCCCTCGGCGACGACCCAAGCGACGCGCTTCACGCGCTGGAAAATCCGCAATTGCCCGATACGGCGGAAGCACTTTCCGCGCTCGCTGGCGTCCGCTCCGTCGTCACGTCCGGCCGTCGCCTGCAGGGTCTCGCTGAAGCGATCGGCCTTGGCCTCACCGAACTCGCGCGCCTGCCATGCTTCTCGCTCGAAGGCGGCCAGCTCCGGCACGGCCCGATGGAAATGCTCGGCCCGACCGTCGGTGTGGTTCTTTTCCGCGGGGCGGATCCGACTGCCGGGCTCGTTCGGGCGATGGCCATCTCGGCGGCGGAAGCCGGCTCGCCGGTCGTCGTTTTCGATGCTTCGGGCGAAGCGTCCATCGAAGGCGTCACCACCGTTCCCTTTGCGCCGGCCGCCGGCCTCGCGGCAATCTTTGCCATGCTGCCGGTCGCCCAGTCCTTCATGATCGCCTTTGCGGCAGCCCGCGTCGAGAATGCCGGCACCCCCGTGCGCTCGACCAAGATTACCCGGAGCGAATAAACGATGCGTCCTCTTGCCGTGATCGGCAACGCCAATGTCGATCTCATCCTCGGGCCGGCGGCCCCCTGGCCGAAAGCCGGAACCGAAATCATCGTCGACCATGACGAGCTGCGCGTCGGCGGCTGCGCCGGCAACAGCGCGCTTGCCTGGGATTCGCTCGGCGTCGACTACGCCATCGCCGCCAATGTCGGCAACGACCAGTTCGGGACCTGGCTGAGGCAAGCCTTTCCCGAGCGGTCCAAATCCTGGCCGGTCGAAAATGTCGGGACCACACTCTCGGTCGGCATCACCCATCCCGACGGCGAGCGCACCTTCTTCACCACGCGCGGACATCTGCCGCTCCTTAATTTTGAGGAAGTCCGGGCGATGCTCGATGGCGAGAAACTGCGCGGTGGCTACGCACTGCTGACCGGCTCATTTCTGACCGACGCACTGACGGCAGACTACGACCGCTTCTTCGATTGGGCCGTCGCGCATGAAATCGCCGTCGCGCTGGACACCGGCTGGCCGCTCGATGGCTGGACCGAGGCAAACTGCGCCGCGACGGTTCGCTGGCTCAAGCGCTGCCGGCTCGCCCTCTTCAACGAGGTCGAGACCACCACGGTGACCGGTGTCTCCGACCCGGCCGAAGCCGCACGCGAACTCCGGACACACATGCCGGAGGGTGCGATCGTCGTCGTCAAGCGCGGACCGCACGGCGCGCTCGCCATCGATGCGAGCGGCCGGATCTCCTCCGCAGCAGCCCCCGTCGTCAGCGTGGTCGACACGATCGGCGCCGGCGATGTCTTCAATGCCGGGTTCCTCGCAGCACTCGCCGCCGAAATGCCCCTTGAAGCCTGTCTCTCGACCGGCGTCGCCATCGCCTCCGAGGCCATCTCCACCCTGCCGCGCAGCTACGGCAAACCGCTTTCGTCCTACCTTCAGGAGACCGGCGCATGAGCGCTCTTGCCATAGAGAACATCCACAAGCGCTATGGCGAGGTCGAGACGCTGAAGGGCATCGACATCGCGCTCGAAAGCGGCGAATTCCTGGTGCTGCTGGGCTCGTCGGGCTGCGGCAAGTCGACCCTGCTCAACATCATTGCCGGACTTGCAGAACCGAGCGGCGGCGACATCCGCATCGGCGAGCGCTCCATTCTCGGTGCCCATCCCAAGGATCGCGACATCGCGATGGTGTTCCAGTCCTATGCGCTCTATCCGAACATGAGCGTCGCGCGGAACATCGGGTTCGGGCTGGAGATGCGCAAGGTCCCCTCGGCCGAGCGCGAAAAGGCGGTGAAGGAAACCGCGAAGCTGCTGCAGATCGAAAGCCTGCTCGAACGCAAGCCGAGCCAGCTCTCCGGCGGCCAGCGCCAGCGCGTCGCGATCGGCCGCGCGCTGGTGCGCAATCCGCAGGTCTTCCTCTTTGACGAGCCGCTGTCCAACCTGGACGCCAAGCTGCGCATGGAGATGCGCACCGAGCTCAAGCGCCTGCACCAGATGCTGAAGACCACGGTCGTCTATGTGACCCACGACCAGATCGAGGCGATGACGCTGGCGACCCGGATCGCCGTCATGCGCGACGGACGCATCGAGCAGCTCGGCACGCCGGAAGAGATCTACGATCGGCCGGCCACGCTCTATGTCGCCGGTTTCGTCGGCTCGCCGCCGATGAACATCTTGGATGCAACGGTTGTGCAAGGTCAGCTCAAAATCGCCGGTGACGGTGAGCCGATCGCTCTGCCGGCACGTTTTCGGGACGCTGTCTCCGAAGGGCAATCTGTCAAGGTCGGCATCCGGCCGGAGGCACTGCGGCTTGCGGCCGGCAATGAGGCCACGCCACAGTTCAGCGCACGGATCGAGGTCGTCGAGCTCACCGGCCCCGAGCTTGTCACCACGGCCCGGATCGGCGACCAGCGGGTCACCGCCTGCCTGCCGCCGCGCAGTTCTGTTCTGGCGGGCAAGGAACGCGCCTTTACCGTCGAGGCGGAAGCGTTTCACCTGTTCGATCCCGACAGTGGTCGGTCACTGGCGAAGGGCTGAGCCCGCCAAGCAAAGGCCGGCCATCGCTCCCGCGGCGGCCGGCCCGATCAGAAAACCTGCCTCAATTGAACGACGAGCTTTTCAGGAACTCCGCCAGGCGCTCCGTCTGCGGCTTGACGAACATGTCCTTCGGGTTTCCCTCCTCACCGATGCGCCCCTGGTTCATGAAGATCACCCGCGTCGAGACCTCATAGGCAAAGCGCATCTCGTGGGTCACGAGCAGCATGCTCATGCCGTCCTCGGCCAGCCCCTTGATTACCTGCAGCACCTCGTTGACGAGTTCCGGATCAAGCGCCGAGGTAACCTCGTCGAACAGCATCAGCTTCGGGTTCATCGCGATTGCCCGGGCGATCGCCACGCGCTGCTGCTGACCGCCCGAAAGCTGGCCGGGATAGTGATCGATGCGTGACAGCAGCCCGACGCGATCGAGCCACTTCTCGGCGACGGATCGCGCCTCGTCGCGGCCCATGCCGCGGACCTTCATCAGGCCGAGCATGATGTTTTTGGCCGCGGTCATGTGCGGAAAGAGATTGAACTGCTGGAAGGCCATGCCGGTCATCGCTCGCTGGCGGGCGATTTCATTCTCCTTCTTGCGTTTGCGCACGCCACCCACGGTCTCGTAGCCGATTTCCTGACCGTCGATGCGGATCGAGCCGCCCTGGAATTCCTCCAGCATGTTGATGCAGCGCAGCATCGTCGTCTTGCCGGAGCCGCTGGAGCCGATGATCGAGATGACCTCTCCCTGCGCCATGGTGCAGTCGACGCCTTTCAGCACTTCAACAGTGCCGTAGCGTTTGTGGAGGTCGCGGATTTCAAGCAATGTCTGGGTCATCGGAGCCGAAGCCTCAGGATGAAACAGCGGTCTTGCGTTCGACGTAACGGCCGAAGCGCTCGATGCTGTAGTTGATGACGAAATAGAGGAAGCCGGCGAAGAAATAGAACTCGAGGCTCATGAAGGTGCGCGAGATGAGTTCCTGGGTCCGAAGCAGAAGCTCGGCGACGCCGATGATCGACAAAAGCGTCGACGCCTTGACCATCTCGGCGGCCGTATTGACCCAGGCTGGCAGCGCCTGCCGCATCGCCTGGGGCCCGAGCACATAGAGGAAGGTCTGCGAGAACGTCAGGCCGATGGCTTTCGCCGCCTCCGTCTGCCCCTTCGGGATCGCCTGCAGCGCACCGCGGACGAGCTCGCCAACATGCGAACTGCAGAAGATCGAGAGCGCCAGGATGCCGGCCTGGAAGGGCCCGAGATCGATGCCGATGGTGCTCAACACATAGTAGCTCGCAAGAACGAGCACCAGCACAGGCGTGCCACGGATGAAATCCGTGTAGCCGCGCACGATCCACTGCACCGGGCGGTAGCCATAGGTGAGCGCAAGGCCGACGAAGACGCCGAGCACCGTTCCGACCAGGATCGACAGGAAGGAGATCGAGATCGAAACGCCGAGCCCTTTCAGCAGGGGAATGCGCGCGAGCCAGAGCTGGTCGAGAAATGCCGGGATATCCATGGCGGTCACCTCGGCACGGTCAGACGGCGCTCGACCGCGCGCATCAGGGCGGCCAGCACCGAACAGGTGGCGACATAAAGGCAGCTCGCAACGATCCATGTCTCGATCACCCGGAAGGTCTCGACATTGATCTTGCGGGCTTCGAAGGTCAGTTCCGGGACGGCGATCGCGGCGGCGAGCGAAGTGTCCTTGAACAGCGAGATCATCGTGCTGCTGAGCGACGGCAGCACGTTGCGCAGCATCAAGGGCAGAATGATCGAGGTGCGGATCTGCATTTCCGTAAGGCCGATCGCCAGCCCCGCCTCCCGCTGTCCCGGCGGAACCGACAGAAGCCCGCCGCGGAAAACCTCGGCCAGATAGGCACCGGAATAGATCGCCAGCGTCAGCACGAAGCTCTCGATCTTGCCGAGCCGGACGCCGAGCTGCGGCAAGGCAAAATAACTGAACAGGACCAGCACCAGGATCGGCGTGTTGCGGATGACGGTCACATAGAGACCGGCGGACTTGCTAAGGAACAGGTTTTTCGACACCAGCCCGAAGGCGGTGACGAGCCCGATCAGGCAGCCCGCCAGGATCGCCGCGAAGGCGAGGCCGAGACTGAGCGCCAGCCCTTCGAGCAGGAGATCGAAGGAGCGCCAGACCGCGGCGAAATTCAGAGTATAGCCCATGATTCAGCCACCCTTGCCGAAGGACGGAGGGCGACCCCGCAGGCGGCGGGATCGCCCCGGAGAGGCTTACTTGTACTCGACCGGGAAACCGATCTGGGGCGGCGTAAGATCTTTGCCGAACCAGGTCTTGAACGACTTCGCATAGAAATCGAACTCGACGCCGGTCATCGCCTCGTGCAGAGCCGTGTTGACGAAGTTCAGCCAGTCCTGGTCGCCGCGCTTGACGCCGCAGGCATAGGTCTGCGGGTTCCAGCCGTAGCCGGCATCCTTGTAGCGGTCGGGGTTCTGGGTCATGTACCAGGCAAGCGACGACTGGTCGGTGGCGACCGTGTCGGCGCGGCCGGATTCCAGCGCCTGATAGATGAGGTCGACGGACTCGTACTGGTCAACGGTCGCCTCCGGCAGTGCGGCATGCACCATCGCTTCGGCATAGACGTTCTGCAGGACGGACACGGTCACCGACGAGCCGGCAGCCTTGAGAGCGGCATAATCGGCATACTTGCCGTCGGCCTTCAGCATCAGCCCGACGCCCTCGCGATAGTAGGGAATGGTGAAGGCGATCTGCTGCGCGCGCTCGCCGGTCACAGTCATGAACTGGCAGGTGATGTCCACCTTGTTGGTGGTGATGTTCGGAATGCGGGCATCAGACGACTGGTTGACGAACTCGATCTTCTCCGGATCGCCGAAGAGCGCCTTGGCGATGATCCGGCCCATGTCGACATCGAAGCCCTGCAGCTTGTCGTCGGCGCTCTTGAAATGCCAGGGCGCATTGGTGCTGCCGGTGCCCATTACCAGATGGCCGCGGGCGAGAATTTCGTCCAGCTTGCTCGCCGGCTGCTGGGCCGCGGCCGAGCCGGCCATAGCCATGACTGCGATGGCAGCCGCCGCAAAAACGGTCTTGCTCATTTCATTCCTCCCTTTTTTAGCCTCCCCACCATTATTCTATTACTGTGTATCGTAATCTTGAATAATGGATTGACGTATCAAAGGCCCGTGGTCATATCTTGTCAAGGGCAGTTAAGGTAGTTTCGCTGCCGATCCTGCGCCGCCAATGAGGAGATGAGTCGCGATGCCCCTGCCGATCGAAACGCCGGCCGTTCTCGTCGATCTTGAAATTGCCAAGCGCAACATCGAGCGCTTTCAGGCCTATGCGGATGAGCACGGCATCCGTGTGCGGCCGCACATCAAGACGCACAAGCTGCCGCAGATGGCCGAACTGCAGATCGAAGCCGGCGCCATCGGCATCACCTGCCAGAAGGTCACCGAGGCCGAAGCAATGGTCGAGGGCAGCGACCGGATCAGGGACGTGCTGATCACCTACAATATCCTCGGCGAAGCCAAGATGGCGCGGCTCGACCGGCTCAATGCCCGCGTTTCGCTTGCCGTCGTTGCCGACAGCGAAGCGGTCATCGACGGGCTCGCCGGCTTTTTCGCCGGCAAGGACAAGCCGCTGCGCGTGCTTGTCGAATGCAACACCGGCGCCGATCGCTGCGGCGTCGGCTCTCCGGTGGCGGCAGCGAAGCTCGCCCGCCGGATCGAGGATGCAAGCGGGCTCGTCTTCGGCGGCCTCATGACCTATCCGCCCGTCAATGGCGAGGCGAAAGTCCAGGCTTTCATGACGGAGGCAAAGGAGCTGATCGAAGCAGACGGCATCACCGTGCCGGCCATCACTTCAGGTGGCACGCCGAGCATGATGCATGCCGATGGCGCCCCCGTTGCCAGCGAATACCGGCCGGGTACCTATATCTACAACGACCGCTCGCTGGTCTCACGTGGCGCCGCAAGCTGGGACGACTGCGCCCTGACGGTGCTTGCGACCGTCGTCTCGGTTCCGTCCGAAAACCGGGCCATCATCGACGCCGGCAGCAAGGTGCTGACCTCGGACCTGCTCGGCCTCCCGGGCTACGGCCACGTGCTTGGCCGCGACGACATCCGCATCGACCAGCTGTCTGAGGAACACGGCCGCCTCGTCACCGATGGGTCGATTGGCTTGAGGGTTGGCGACCAACTGAGGATCGTGCCGAACCACGCCTGCGTCGTGACCAACATGGTCGATGCCATCCAAATCGTCGAAGGCGACAGGCTGAAGGATATCTGGCCGGTCGTGGCGCGCGGCCACGTGCTCTAGCCGGTCGGCATAGTTGAGCGGCGCGTTTGCCGCGCCGTCACTCTTGACGCTCCGCGCTCAGCGCACCCGGTCATAGACAAGGGCGATCTCGCCCCGCTCACCCGTCTCCTGGTGCGCAACCCGCCACGTCGTGCCCGGCAGGCCGTCCTCGAAGAGCCGCGCTCCGCCTCCGGCAATCTCCGGGCAGATCAGCAGATAGAGCCTGTCGATCATGTCGGCCGAAAGAAGCGACTTGATGAGGCTGGCACTGCTGTTGACGAGGATGTCACCTTCGCCGGACGCCTTGAGCTCTGAAACGACGTCCACCACTGATCCATTCGCGATCCGCGTGCGCTCCCAGGGCGCTTCGGTCAGCGTCCTCGAAAACACTACCTTTTCCGCCTCGACCAGCCAGTTCGCATAGCCGCGATCGCGAGAATCGGCCGTTTCGTCCCCGGCCACCGCCGACCAGTAGCCGAGGAAGCCCTCGGCGTTCAGCCGGCCGAGCACGGCCGTCGTCGCCGTCTCCCAGATGCGCGCCATATGGTTGCGCGCGACATCGGTGACCGCATAGGGGACGATCGCGCCGAGATCGCCTGCGCCGCCGGGGCCGCTATATCGCCCATCGAGGGTGAGCGCCAGATTTGCAGTCACACGACGGCTCGTCTCAGCCATGATCCTTCTCCTCTTTGTTGTGCCCAGTCGCGGCGTTCGAACCCATCGCGGCCTCGACCGCATGCGTGAGATTGTCGAGCACCTGCCGCCAACCGGTCTCGATGCCGGCGATGTACGGCAAGGCCCCGGCGGTGGTCTCGGTGATCTGCAGGCCGAGCCGAAGCGCGGTGCCGCCTTCCGTTTCTGTCAGGCTGACGTCGTAGTGGCCGGTAAAGGAAACGCCGCCCGCCCCATCGAGCACCGAGAGGTCGAAGACGAGGCGTTCGGGCTCCTCCGCTGCATGAACGCGCCCCTCGGAGCGATAGCGCCCTTCGGCATCGCGATATTCGAGAACCGCCCTTCCGCCCGGCCTGGGCTCAAGAACACACTCGGAAATCGCCAGCGACGGCGGCACCCACCAGGATGCAAGCAGCGTCGCGTCGGTAAAATGACGCCATACAAGGTCGCGCGATGCCGGCAGGGCGCGTTCGAACAGGAAGCTGCGCCCGTCCGCCCAGCGGTCCCGGTCTGCCTTTGCTGCGTCGGCCTCGATGGCCGCCTGATAGCGGGCAACCACGTCGCGTTCGCCGCGGTTTTTCTCCGCCGCTTCGATCAGCAGGCGAAGGCGCTGTCCGACCTCCGTTAGCGGCGCTGCCTCTATCGCGTATACGCGACGCTGCCCGAGGGGAAACACGGTAACGAGGCCGGCATTGCCCAGGGTCTGCAGGTGTTTTGTGGTCTGCGGCTGGCGAAGCCCTGTCAGTTCCGCCAGCTCACCGACCGACCGAGGCCGCTCGGCGAGAAGCTCCAAAATGCGCCAGCGGGCGCTGTCTGCGAGGGCTGAAATAATCTTTTCCATGCGCTACATATTCTGCATAAAGAATATTCTTGTAAAGGAATATTTTTTCCACCGCGCAATTTTTCTGGACAGCGGCATCGCGCTTACCATGTATTCTGTCGTTGGTTCGGCGTGGCGGCGGCGGCGGTTGCAGGCAAACCGTTCCCGAAAAGCCCGACAAAACGATAGGACATTTCCCCATAGCTGCTTCTGGCGTCATCGGTTTACGTTGTAGCAGTCGACAAAATTGATAGTTTTATCTGGTAACCAATGGAGGTCGAAATGGTCTTTGGACGAATTACCGGAATGGTGGGACTGGCAATCGTGCTCGGAGGCCTGCAGCTGGGAGCTGCAAGTGTTGCGTTTGCCGACACGACGATCTTGAACGTGTCCTATGATCCGACACGTGAACTCTACAAGGACTTCAATGCTGCCTTTGCCGAGAAGTGGAAGGCCGACACCGGTGAGACCGTGACGATCCAGACGTCGCATGGCGGTTCGGGCAAGCAGGCCCGCTCGGTCATCGATGGCCTGCAGGCCGACGTCGTGACCCTGGCGCTCGAAGCCGATATCGACGCGATCGCCAAGGAAACCGGCAAGATCCCGGCAGACTGGAAGACGAAGTTCGAAAACAACAGCGCCCCCTACACCTCGACAATCGTGTTCCTGGTGCGCAAGGGCAACCCCAAGGGCATCAAGGACTGGGGCGATCTGGTCAAGCCCGATATCCAGGTGATCACGCCGAACCCGAAGACCTCGGGCGGCGCGCGCTGGAACTTCCTCGCCGCCTGGGCCTATGGCCGCTCCGCCAATGGCGGCGACGACGCCAAGGCGCAGGAATATGTGACCGAACTCTTCAAGCACGTTCCGGTACTCGATACCGGCGCACGCGGCTCGACGACGACCTTCGTGCAACGTGGTCTCGGCGACGTGCTGCTCGCCTGGGAAAACGAAGCCTATCTGTCGCTCGAAGAACTCGGCCCCGACAAGTTCGAGATCGTCACGCCGTCGATCTCGATCAAGGCGGAACCGCCCGTGGCGCTCGTCGACGGCAACGTCGACGCCAAGGGCACGCGCAAGGTGGCGGAAGCCTATCTCGGCTACCTCTACAGCGATGCCGGCCAGAAGATCGCGGCCAAGCACTACTACCGGCCGTTCAAGCCGGCAGCGGCAGATCCGGCCGACATCAAGCGGTTCGGCGAACTGAAGCTCGTAACCATCGAAGATTTCGGTGGCTGGAAGGAAGCCCAGCCGAAATTCTTCGGCGATGGCGGTGTCTTCGACACGCTCTACAAGCCGGGCCAATAAGACCTGACAGAGCGCGCAGCCGGACGAACCGGTTGCGCGTCTTGTTTCGCGTCGCGCCGGGCCAAGCCCTCGAGCGAAGCGCGTTTCATCGTGCCGCGTAAAGTCTGCAAAGGTAGCGCCATTGACGCATGCGACGAAGACTGCACCC
>NZ_LAZS01000001.1 GCF_002007205.1 Ensifer adhaerens | reverse complement strand
CGTCGTCCGACCGTCCGGAACTGACCTCGGCGAAGATCATCATCTCCGGCGGCCGCGCGCTCGGCTCGTCGGAGAAGTTCCAGGAAGTGATCCTGCCGGTGGCCGACAAGCTCGGCGCTGCCGTCGGCGCGTCGCGCGCTGCCGTCGACGCCGGTTACGCCCCGAACGACTGGCAGGTCGGCCAGACCGGCAAGGTCGTCGCACCCGATCTCTACATCGCCTGCGGCATTTCCGGTGCCATCCAGCACCTGGCCGGCATGAAGGACAGCAAGGTGATCGTCGCGATCAACAAGGACGAAGAGGCGCCGATCTTCCAGGTCGCCGACTATGGCCTGGTTGCCGATCTCTTCGACGCCCTGCCGGAGTTGCAGAAGGCCCTGTAAGCATTCACCATGGCCGGCCGCTTGGCCCCTGAAAAGGGCTGGCAAAAGCGCGGACTTGGCATTAACAATCTACCGGGCCGGCCAAACCGGCCCGGTTTGCATGTCTGATGGCGGCCTCGCCGCCAACCTCTGAAGATGGAAGTTCGCCGCGATGATCAAGACGGTCGGAATTATCGGTGCTGGGCAAATGGGCTGCGGCATCGCGCATGTTTCGGCAATCGCCGGATACAAGGTCCAGATCTACGATCTGGCCGCAGACCGGATTGAAGCGGGGCTTGCCACCGTCAACGGCAACCTCGCCCGGCAGGTATCCTCCGGCAAGATGACCGACGAGGCCCGCAAGGCAGCACTGGCTCTGATCAAGGGCTCGACCGATATCAACGACCTGTCGCAGGCCGACCTCGTTATCGAGGCCGTCACTGAAGACGAGACGATCAAGCGCAAGATCTACGGCCAGGTGTGTCCGATCCTGAAGCCGGAAGCGATCCTCGCGACCAACACGTCCTCGCTGTCGATCACCCGCCTGGCATCGGCGACCGATCGCCCCGAGCACTTCATGGGCATCCATTTCATGAACCCGGTTCCGGTCATGAAGCTCGTCGAGCTCGTGCGCGGCATCGCCACCGACGAACAGACCTTCAAGACCGCCAAGGAATTCGTCGCGACGCTCGACAAGACCGTGACTGTCGCCGAGGACTTCCCGGCCTTCATCGTCAACCGCATCCTGCTGCCGATGATCAACGAAGCGATCTATACGCTCTACGAAGGCGTCGGCAGCGTCGAGGCCATCGATACCGCGATGAAGCTCGGCGCCAACCATCCGATGGGCCCGCTGCAGCTTGCCGACTTCATCGGCCTCGACACCTGCCTGTCGATCATGCAGGTGCTCTATGATGGCCTGGCGGACTCGAAGTATCGTCCCTGCCCGCTGCTGGTGAAATATGTCGAAGCCGGCTGGCTCGGGCGCAAGTCCGGCCGAGGCTTCTACGACTATCGCGGCGAAGTACCGGTTCCCACCCGATAATCCCGTCCAAATAACGACAGGACGCCCGGCCCTCTCGGCGTCGCAACTTTGGACACAGGCTCAGGTCAAGAGGTAATGTAATCTAAAGGCGGTGCTGTTACCTCTCCCAGACAGGTGGGAGAGAAGATGACGTCGAGAACCATTTCCGCGGTAGCTGCGCGATCGGTCCCTTCATTGTCGAGTGCGAGGGCGTGGCGTTTTGCCCTGCTCCTCGGCGTGGCACCCAATCTTGTCATGCTGCTGGCCTTGCCGTTTTACGTGGCCACCCGAGCGTTTTCGCCGCTCCTCTATGTATTTGCCGGCCAGCTCGCGCTGCGCGCTCCACCCCTTCTGGCCTATGTGTTGTTCCCGTTGATTGCCGTCGTCGATCTGGGCCTCGTGGCCATGGCGGTGTTCAATCTGCCATTCGGCACTGCGGTCCAGTCGATGCGCTACCTGGCGTCCGTGGATTTGACCTCATCGGCCTTCTATCTGGCGGTGCTCGGCTTCTTTGTCGCGAACGGCGTCGCAGTCGCCTGCCTTTTCAATCGCAACCGGCAGGCCCTGCGAGGCGCAATGGTGCTGCCAGCGGTTCTGGTGGCACTCGGTGTGGCCTTGCTGGAGCGCCACATCAATAGCCCCTTCCTGAAGCAACCTGCTCAATCATTTGAAAGCGCGCTCTCAATCAATGGCGCCGATCCCGCAACCATAGCGGATGCTGGTCGGAACGTACTCTTCGTCATGGTGGAAGGGCTCGGCGCATTGGCGAACCCCGCGCACGCTGCCATTCTCTCACAGCGTCTCCAGCCTGCCCTCGATACCGGGCGCTACACGCTTTCAAGTGGTCTCAGCAATTTCGAGGGCTCGACGACAGGGGCTGAATCCCGCGAACTCTGCGGGCAATGGGGCGACCATACGGATTATCTTGGCCAGGCCCGCTATGACTGCTTCCCCGCGGCCATGGCCGACCGCGGCTATCGCACCGTGTCCTATCACGGATTTTCTCATGAGATGTTCGAACGGGACAAATGGTATCCAAGCATCGGCTTCCAGGAATCATACTTCCTCGAGAACCTTGCGACAGCCGGCGATCGGTTTGGCCAGCGCTGCGGCAGCGTTTTTACGGGATTGTGCGACAATGACGTCGCCGGGGCGATCCGCGACCGGTTGACGAAGCAACCGGCCGAACGGACGTTCCTGTACTGGCTGACGCTGAATTCCCACATACCCTACGTGGCCAAGCAGCATGGCCAGCTGCGGTGTGGCAGAGATTCAGCCGAGATCGCGAACACCCAGGTGTGTGAACTGACCGAACTATGGGCCGACGTTTTTGCCGACGTTGCCGCGATTGCCAAGGACCCGGCTCTGCCGCCGACCGACATCTTCATCGTCGGCGACCATCCCACGCCG
The DNA here is from genome assembly GCF_002007205.1 of Ensifer adhaerens. Lineage (GTDB taxonomy): Bacteria > Pseudomonadota > Alphaproteobacteria > Rhizobiales > Rhizobiaceae > Ensifer > Ensifer adhaerens_D. The sequence goes on along the minus strand of NZ_LAZS01000001.1, from coordinate 370,974 downwards.
TTGTGGAACCGTGCAGCGGCAGGGCATTTCACGCCCCACAAGGTTCAGTGGTACCTGTTGCGGGACAACCGGCAGGTCACTGACAGAGGGTAGCGCCTACTGTCCAACAGCAGCCGTGATCAGCGCCTTGGCGTCGTCGCTGTCCCAGGCGGCCGGGCCGTTCATCGAGCCGATGAGGCAGCCCTTGTCGTCGAGGAGCAGCGTGGCCGGCAGGCCGAAGGCAAGGCCTTCCTTCTTCATGCTGTTGAACACGCCCATCGAGGCATCGCGATAATAGGCAAGCTCGTGCACGGCGGTCTCGTCGAGAAACGCCTTCGGCTTCTCGTCGTCGCCGACGTCGATGTTGATCGCCACCACTTCGAACTTGTCGCTGCCGAGCGACTTCTGCAGCGCGTTGAGCGCCGGCATTTCCTCGCGGCAGGGCACGCACCACGTCGCCCAGATATTGACGAGCAGCGACTTGCCGGCAAAGGCCGAGACATTGGTCGGCTTGCCGTCCGGACCGTTGAAATCGAGCGCGATCGGTCGCGGCGAGGACGCCGGCGACATGGCGGCCACCTGCCCCTTCATGAAGGGCGTGAGCGTGGCGACCTTGGCCGAGGTCAGCGGGCAGCTGGCCGCAGCCGTTTCGGCCGTGTCGCCATTGCCAGACCCCGTCTCCTTCACGTATACCGCTGCCGCACCGACGATCACGCCGAAAAGGGCGGCGAGCGCGAACAGTTTCACGGCCGGGGGGGATTTCTTCTGGTCGGGCATTTCATTCTCCAAGGCGGGCATTCTTCATGGCTGACGGCAATTCCGAGACGAAATCCTCCAACCAGATGTGGGGCGGTCGCTTTGCCTCGGGTCCGGACGCGATCATGGAGGAAATAAATGCCTCGATCGGCTTCGACAAGAAGCTCTATGCCCAGGACATCCGCGGCTCAATAGCGCATGCGACGATGCTGGCGCAGCAAGGCATCATTTCGGCTGACGACAAAGACAAGATCGTTCACGGTCTGAACACGATCCTGTCAGAGATCGAAAGCGGTCAGTTCGAGTTCTCGCGCCGCCTCGAAGACATCCACATGAACATCGAGGCGCGGCTTGCAACGCTGATCGGGCCTTCGGCCGGCCGGCTGCACACCGCCCGCTCGCGCAACGACCAGGTGGCGCTCGACTTCCGCCTCTGGGTCAAGGAAGAGCTGCAGCGCACCGAAAAGGCGCTGACCGGTCTCATCGCCGCCTTCCTCGATCGCGCCGAGGAGCATGCCGACACGGTCATGCCCGGCTTTACCCATCTGCAGACGGCGCAGCCGGTCACCTTCGGCCACCACTGCATGGCCTATGTCGAGATGTTTGGCCGCGACCGCTCGCGCGTGCGCCACGCCATCGAGCACATGGACGAGAGCCCGATCGGTGCCGCCGCACTCGCTGGCACCGGCTTCCCGATCGACCGCCACATGACCGCCAAGGCGCTCGGCTTTGCCGGCCCGACCCGCAACTCGATCGACACGGTATCGGACCGCGACTTCGCGCTCGAATTCCTGTCGATGGCCTCGATCACCGCCACGCACCTGTCGCGCCTTGCCGAGGAAATCGTCATCTGGTCGACGCCGCAGTTCGGCTTCATCCGCCTGTCGGATGCATTCTCGACCGGCTCCTCGATCATGCCGCAGAAAAAGAACCCGGACGCGGCCGAACTGGTGCGCGCCAAGACCGGCCGCATAAACGGCTCGCTGGTCGCCCTTCTGACTGTCATGAAGGGCCTGCCGCTCGCCTATTCCAAGGACATGCAGGAAGACAAGGAACAGGTCTTCGACGCAGCCGAAAGCCTCGAACTGGCGATCGCCGCCATGACCGGCATGGTGCGCGACATGACCATCCGCGCCGACCGCATGAAGGCCGCCGCCGGCTCGGGCTACTCGACCGCGACCGACCTTGCCGACTGGCTGGTGCGCGAAGCGGGCCTGCCCTTCCGCGACGCCCACCACGTCACCGGCCGGGCCGTGGCGCTCGCCGAACAGAAGGCCTGCGACCTCGCTGATCTTTCGCTTGCCGACCTGCAGTCGATCCATGCCGACATCACCGACAAGGTGTTCGACGTGCTGACGGTCGAAGCCTCTGTGGCCAGCCGCACGTCCTTCGGCGGCACGGCGCCCAACGAGGTCCGCAAGCAGATCGCCTGGTGGCGCGCCCGCAACTAGGCGGGGAGCTGCGGGCGGTTTCCGCCCGCAGAAACAGGGTGCACAAGCGCCTGAAAAATCGGTAAGACATCGCACCTGCATCAGTTCCCGCGAAGGAAAATCACGATGACATTCACGAAGGCGGCCCGGCTTGCACTTCTGCTGGCGATCCCCGGGCTGGTTCTCGTTGGCTGTGGACGCAAGGGCGACCTCGATCGCCCCGGCTCGACCGCGCCGATCAACACCAAGGCGCCAGCCGGAACCGTCGAGCAGAAGGAAAAGGCCGACGAGCGTTCGTTCCTGCTCGATCCCCTACTCTAGTTCATCTGAAATTACGCAATTCCGAACGCTTCACATGTCCCGGAATTGCTCAAAGCCGAGCTGCCTGACGTGAACCATTTTCAATACCGCGACGGAATTCTCTACGCCGAAGACGTGCCGGTGACCGATATCGCCCGCGCGGTCGGCACGCCCTTCTACTGCTATTCGACCGCTACGCTCGAACGCCACTACACGGTATTCTCCAAGGCCTTCGCCGATGTGGATGCGATGGTCTGCTACGCGATGAAGGCCAATTCCAACCAGGCGGTGTTGAAGACGCTCGGCCGCCTCGGCGCCGGCGTCGATGTGGTCTCGGGCGGCGAGCTGCGCCGGGCGCTGGCGGCCGGCATCCCGGCAAGCCGCATCATGTTCTCCGGCGTCGGCAAGACGCCGCTGGAAATGGATCTCGCGCTCGACGCCGGCATCTACTGCTTCAACGTCGAATCCGAACCGGAACTCGAAGTCCTGAACCAGCGCGCCGTGCGCGCCGGCAAGCGCGCCCATGTCTCCTTCCGCATCAATCCCGACGTCGACGCGAAGACCCATTCGAAGATCTCGACCGGCAAGAAGGAAAACAAGTTCGGCATTTCCTGGGAGCGCGCCCGTGCGGTCTACGCGCACGCCGCCACCCTGCCCGGCATCCAGGTCACCGGCATCGACATGCATATCGGCAGCCAGATCACCGAGCTGCAGCCCTTCGACGACGCCTTCAAGCTGCTGCGTGAACTCGTCGACACGCTGCGCTCCGACGGCCATTCGATCGATCACGTCGATATCGGCGGCGGCCTCGGCATCCCCTACAAGGACGACAACAATCCGCCGCCGCTGCCGGATGCCTATGCCGAAATCGTCAAGAGCCAGCTGCAATCACTCGGCTGCAAGATCGTCACGGAGCCGGGCCGGCTGATCGTCGGCAATGCCGGCATTCTGGTGACCGAGGTCATCTACGTGAAGGACGGCGGCGACAAGACCTTTGTCATCGTCGACGGCGCGATGAACGACCTCATCCGCCCGACGCTCTATGAGGCCTATCACGAGATTCGCCCCGTTCGCATCTCCGCCGCCAATGCCCCGCGTATCCGCGCCGACGTCGTCGGCCCGGTCTGCGAAACCGGCGACTACCTGGCGCTCGACCGCGAGATGGCGATGCCGAAGCCCGGCGATCTCTTCGCCGTCAGCTCGGCCGGTGCCTACGGCGCCGTTCAGGCCAGCACCTACAATTCCCGCCTGCTGATCCCCGAAGTGCTGGTCAAGGGCGACCGCTTCCACGTGGTTCGCCCGCGTCAGGACTATGATGCGCTGATCGGCCTTGATTCGGTGCCGGACTGGCTCGACTGAGCCGCCCCGCACCGGCAGCGACAATCTGTGGATCGGCCGCCCGGACGATCACGATTGTGTTTGCGCCCTCGTCTTCGCCACAAACGATGGTATCCTGAACACAAGCGGGATCGGCGAAACTATGCGCTTTTTTTGAGCGTGCCCGTCGCCTCACTATATTGGGGTCAGCCACAAGCGTTGTTGGGCGACCGAAAGGAAACTTGGGCGGATGACGCAATTCCGGCAGGATGAAACGCCACAACCGAAGCCGTTTTCGAGAACTCTGGCGCTGAAGAGATGGCTGGCGCGCGCGGTGCTGGTCGCCGAGCAGCTTCTGCCGCGCATCCTGCTGCCGGGCGCAATCGCCCTTCTGTTTCTCGCCTTCGCCTGGCTCGGCTTCTTTCGCGCAGCGCCTTTCTGGCTGCATGCCGCGGCGCTCTTTGCCTTTGGGCTCGCCTTCCTCGCCGCCCTCGTCCCGCTCAGCCGGATAAGTCTGCCCGGCAGTGCCGATGCCGATCGCATGCTCGAGGAGCGCAACGCGCTGCCGCATCAGGCGATCCGCGTCCAAGACGATCGCCCGGCGACCGACAATCCCTTGGGCGAAGCGCTGTGGCGCGAACACCAGGCACGCATGGCGCGAATGATCGGCGCCCTCGATACGGGGTTGCCGCGGCCCGATATCGCCAGGCACGACCCATTCGCGCTCAGAGCGGTGCCGGTGCTGCTGGCCTGCGTGGCCTTTGCCTATTCCTATTCCAATCGCGCCGGATTGCTCAGCGACGCCTTCCGGCTGCCGCAGACCTCGATCGAGGCCGCCAACGTGCGCGTCGATGCCTGGGTGACGCCGCCGCCCTATACCGGGCGGGCGCCGATCTTTCTGACCGGCAAGCCGGAAGCGGCCGCTACCGGAGAGGAAGAACCCGGAGCAATCACGATCCCGCAGTTCAGCGACATCACCGTCCGGATCACCGGCACCGGGGCGGAGGCGCCCGTACGCTATGCTGAGACCGGTGCGAGCGAACCGGTCTCCATTCCCGTCGTCGGCGCCGAAGCCAACGAAAAACAAGCGGAACCGAAGGCTGCAGAGGCAGCACCGCCGGATCCGGCGCGCGGCGCAACCGCCGTGCGCAACCACGTCTACAAGGTCGTCAAGGATGGCGAGCTTGTCGTCGGCAACCAGCGTTGGACCTTCAAGATCACCCCGGACGGCGTGCCTCAGATCGCCTTCGACGGGATTCCCCGTCCCACCATCAACGCGGCGCTGGAAATCACCTTCCTTGCATCTGACGATTACGGCGTCGCTCAGGCCTTCGCGGAAATCAAACCGCTCGACGCGCCGGCCGAAGGTGCGCGCGCGCTTTACCCGCTGCCGGAATACCGGCTCGACTTGCCGCGTCGCAACGCGCGCGAGGCAAAAGGCACGACCAGCAGGAACCTCAGCGAGCACCCGCTTGCCGGCAAGCGCGTGCAGATCACGCTCGTCGCCCGCGACGCCGCCGGGCAGGAAGGCCGCAGCCCGCCGCAGGACATGATCCTTCCCGCCCGCCAGTTCTCGCAGCCGCTCGCCGGCGCCGTGGCCGAACAGCGTCAGGTCTTCGCGCTCAATGCCAACGACCTGCCGCGCGCCATCGACCTCAACGACGCCGTCACCTCGCTTGCCGAGGACTGGATCCCGAACCTCACCCATTTCCTGCTGTTGAAATCGGCACGCACCCGCATGGCGCTCGCCTATAACGACGACATGCTGCGCGATGCCGCCGGATACCTCTGGGAGATTGCGCTCGGGATCGAGGACGGCGACCTGTCGCTTGCGGAGCGGCGTCTGCGCGAGGCCCAGCAGGCGCTGTCGGATGCGCTGGAGCGCAACGCTTCCGACCAGGAAATCGCCAAGCTGATGCAGGAACTGCGCCAGGCGATGCAGGAATACATGCAGGCGCTGGCTCAGCAGGCGATGAAAAATCCGCGCATGACCGGCAAGCTCGATCCCAACAACATCTTGCGCCAGCAGGATCTCGAAAAGATGATGGATCAGATCGAGAACCTCGCCCGCTCCGGCGCTCGCGATCAGGCGCAGCAGATGCTTTCGGAGCTGCAGCGCATGATGAACAACCTGCAGGCCGGTCGCAGCCAGCAGCAGATGGGCGAGCAGAACGACGCCATGCGCCAGCAGATGGACAAGCTCGGCAAGCTGATGCAGCAACAGCAGCAGCTGATGGACGAGACCTTCAAGTTCGATCAGGCCTTGCGAGACCGGATGCAGCGCGGCGACCCGCTGCAGGGCGAGGACAACGAGCTCTTCGGCCAGGAAATGCCGCAGGATCCGGGTCAGCAGGGTGATCCGAACGGCCAGCCCAGCCCGCTCGACGACATGACCGCCGAACAGCTGAAGGAAGCTCTGAAGCAGTTGAAAGAGCAGCAGGACGCGCTCGGCAAGCAGCTCGGCGAACTGAGCCAGAGCCTTGAAAACATGGGCATCAAGCCGGGCAAGGGCTTTGGTGAAGCCAAGCGCGAAATGGACGGTGCCTCCGGCGCCCTCGGCAAGGGCCAGGGCGAACAGGCGGTCGGCAACCAGGGCCGCGCGCTGCAGGCGCTGCGCGAGGGTGCGCAGGACATGATGAACCAGATGCAGGGCCAGGGTCAGGGACCTGGCATGGGCGTGCCGCAATACGGCCAGAACGGGCGCGACCCGCTCGGCCGGCGGCAGCAGAACCTCGGCCCTGAATTCGGCGATCAGGTCGAGGTTCCCGACGAGATCGATTCTCAACGTGCCAGGCAGATCCTCGAAGAGATCCGCCGCAGGCTCGGCGACAGCCTCTCGCCCGAGGCGGAGCGCCAATACCTGGAGCGCCTGCTCGATATGCGTTGAGCCGAGCGCCCGCTCGGTCTACAGCGCCGCGCGTCTTACCAGACGCGCAAAGGTTGCTGTAGAACTTTGGCCTGCATGTTTCGTCCTTTAATCTGCTTTGATTGAAGGCCAAAAACATGCAGTAGCGCTCTTGGACTCACGCGCATTAGGAACGACATCGGCTCCCGTCGCATGCAAATCGATGCGTCGGGGCGAGTTCTTGCGGCGACCGGTCGTCTGGTCGAACGCCTCAGGCGGCGAGCGCCAGGGCGACGGCCTTGCGGATATCGGGAAGGGAAAATGGCTTGGAGATGACGTCGACGATCTTGTCGGTGAGATCGTCGGCCCGCTCGCGCTGCTCGGCATAACCCGTCATCAGCAGAATCTTCATTGCCGGAAAGGCGGCAGACGCCTGGTGTGTCAGTTCGATGCCGTCCATGACGGGCATGCGGATGTCGGAGAGCAGAAGGTCGAATGCCTCTTCATTGAGGCACGCAAGGCCATCGGCACCGTCGCCGGCCTCGACCGTCTCGTGGCCATCAAGCCTCAGGGCCCGCGCGACGAAGGAACGCAATGCATCCTCGTCCTCGGTAATCAGGATCTTCGCCATCATGGCCTCCGCGTTCGCTTCCAGGTCCGGCGTTCACGCCGGCACCCGCACTGATCCAAAGATACAGCGGGCGTGGATCATCGGGAGACACACTGGCGCTGCAGCGCCGCCGATCCCATCGAGAATCACTGCGGCACGCACCAAAACAACCAGTTTTTCGTTTGTGTTCGGTAAACGCCGAACGACTGGATTTCAGGGCGCATGCCCCAAAACGGGACGTTTACTCGGCGTCGCCGGTGACAACGCCGACGAAAGGCAGTTCGCGGAAGGCATAGGCGACGTCCATGCCATAGCCGACGACGAAGTGATCGGGGCATTCGAAGCCGACATAATCCGCCTCGAGCTCGACCTTGCGCTTGACCCGTTTGTCGAGCAGCACGGCGATCGTCACATTGCGGGCGCCACGTTCGTACATCAGCTCCTTGGCGAAGCGCAGCGTGCGGCCGGATTCGAGAATGTCGTCGATCAGGAGCACGTCGCGGCCATGCACGTCGCTGTCGATATCCTTGGTGATCTTGACGCCCTGCGAGACGGTGCCGGTGCCGTAGCTCGACAGCGTGATGAATTCGACTTCCGGGGCCAGACCGGCCGAATGCATGGCGCGGATCAGATCGGCCGCGAAGATGAACGACCCCTTCAGCACCGCGATCACCAGCAGGTCCTTGTGCGGACCGTTGACGATCAGCCCGGCCAGCTCGCTGTTGCGGGCGGCGATCGTTTCAGCCGTATAGAGAGGTTCGATATTCTTACCGCGAACGACGGGCATCAAGGCTTCTCCAGCGTTTCATCCGGAAGACATCAGCCTTCCCCTTTGGCGCCGCTTAGCACAATCAGCGCGCCGAAACACCGTTTTCGGCGAAGGAAACCGTAACATCCGGCATTTTTCCACCTGCATAGGGCAATCTCGTCATGAAATGACGGCTCTCGCCGGGTGCGATGGCCGCGCCTTCCGGCATCACCCGCGTCGTCGTGACCTTGCGCCCGTTGGCAGTGATCTCCACCACGACGAGCGGCAATCGCTGCTCGGCATCCGAGCGGTTGTCGATCGAGCCATAGACGGACAGCACACGCATGCCGCCGGAGTAGTCGAGCGCGCTCGTGATCCCCGATATCGTCAGCGGCTGAACGTCGGCCTGTCCATCGCCGGCAAAGCCGACGATCGCCAGGAAGGAAGCAAGCGCAACCCCCGCGACCATCCCGGCAAAGCGGCGTGCCGGCATGTCGCGCAGCCGCGTTTCGGCAAGACGCAACAATCGAGCGCCTAGCGACGGCTCCTGCTCCACGACCGTCAGCGTCGGCCGCCTGCGGCTCCCTGTCCTGGCATTGTCGTTGAAAACAGGATAGGGCGTGCGGCGGGACGTTGCGGATATCACCTCGAATTCCGCGTCCACATAGTCGGCGCGCCTCGGCGCGGCACCACCGTTGCGTCCGCCGTGCTCGGGCGGCAGGAAATCCGTATAGGCGCTGTTGCTGGCGGACTTGGTCCGGAATGCCTGCATGATCATTTCCTCCTGTCCCGCAAGAGGACATGGGCCGCAGGCGGCCGGTCTGTCTGCGAAACCATCGGGCGATGCCCAGCCCCCTTGCGGTGCAAGAATCTAGGCATTGCATCAAATCTTTCCGACACGTAAACCGGAATGGTTAATGTTTCGGAAAGACGTCGCGAAAGCGGCGCCTTTTCATGAAAAATTAACCGTCACTTAACCATGATTCCGCTGGCGGTTTTGCCTTTCTTGGCTGGTCGTCCTATGCGCGGAGGACCGGAACCGGCCATCGGTTGCACGGCCGTGAGAGAGACTGGGCTGCCGCTTGATTCACTTTGAGAACGTCGGACTGCGCTATGGCATGGGACCGGAAATCCTCCGGGACCTGACCTTCGACATTCCACGCCGTTCGTTCCAGTTCCTGACGGGCCCGTCAGGCGCCGGCAAGACCACGCTGCTGCGGCTTCTTTTCCTCTCGCTGCAGCCGACGCGCGGGCTGATCCGCATGTTCGACCGCAACATTTCGTCGATCCCGCGCGAGGAGTTTCCGATGCTGCGCCGGCGGGTCGGCATCGTCTTCCAGGATTTTCGCCTGCTCGACCACCTGACCACCTACGAAAATGTCGCGCTGCCTTTGCGTGTGCGCGGCAAGGAGGAAACGAGCTACCGCGCCGACGTGCTCGAACTCTTGAAATGGGTCGGTCTCGGTGAGCGTATCAACGTGCTGCCGCCCGTTCTTTCCGGCGGCGAAAAGCAGCGTGCGGCGATTGCCCGGGCGCTGATCGACCGGCCGGAGATCCTGCTTGCCGACGAGCCGACCGGCAACGTCGATCCGCCGATGGCCAGACGTCTGCTCAATCTTTTCCTCGAGCTCAACCGGCTCGGCACGGCAGTGGTGATTGCCACGCACGATCTGTCGCTGATGGACCAGGTGGAGGCGCGGCGCATGATCCTCTCGCAGGGACGGCTCGACATCTATGAGTGACGGCCGCACCAAGCGCCAGAAGAGCGCGCCCGAACCGACGGCCGAACAGCAGCAGCAGCAGCGTCGCACCGAAATGCGGGTGCGGCCGACCGGCCCGATCGTCCCCTCGTCCAATGTTTCCGGCCATGCGCTGATGTGCGTCATCGCCATCATGTCGTTCCTGGCCTGTCTGACGCTCGGCGGCGTCAGCATGGTGAGGGCCACGGCCCAGAGCTGGCAATCGCAGATCTCCCGCGAGATCACCATCCAGATCAAGCCGGACGACAACCTCGACATGGAAAAGGCGCTCGCCGACGCCCGCGACCTGGCGCTGACCTTCAACGGCACCACGGACGGCAAAATCGTCGACCGCGCCGCCACCGCCCGCCTGCTCGAACCCTGGCTCGGCGAAGGCCTCGATCTCGACGAACTGCCCGTTCCGCGCCTCGTCATCATCACCATCGACGAAAACAACCCGCCCGACTTTGCCTCCATGCGCAAGGCGTTGACCGAAACGATCCCGCAGGCTTTCCTCGACGATCACCGCACCTGGGTCGACCGGCTGGTCGCCATGGCCAATACCACGGCGATGATCGGCACGGGCGTGCTGACGCTGGTCTTTTCCGCCATGGTGCTGACGGTGGTCTTCGCAACGCGCGGCGCGCTGTCGGGCAACCGCCATATCGTCGAGGTGCTGCATTTCGTCGGCGCCGAAGCCGGCTTCGTCGCCTCGGAGTTCCAGAAACATTTTTTGCGGATCAGCCTCAAGGGCGCAGGTGCCGGCGGCCTGCTTGCAGCACTTTTCTTTGCGCTCGCGGGCTTCTGGCAGTCCCGCACCCTGGCAACACCCGAGACCGACCAGGCCACCGCCCTCTTCGGAACCTTTACCATCGGCTACGGCGGCTATCTCGGCATCGCCGCGATCATCGTCGTCATCGCCATCCTGACGACGGTCACGGCGCGGCTGACGGTCACCCGCACGATCTACGAGATCGACCTTATCCGTTCGGACCCCGGCCGCACCGACCTCTACCAAAGCTGAGCCGCCTGATGTTTCGCCGCCGCCTGATCTATTCCTTGCCGCAATCTGCGGCTATGTGAAGAGAATCATGATGGCGCGAGAGCTACGCGGGAACGGAATGGCCGGAGGAGGCAAATGGCACGGGAATGCCGACGATCGCCGGCGGCCCCGCAGTCTGCTGCGCAAAATTCTCCGCAGAACTTTCTTCGTCCTGCTCCTGCCGCTGGCAATCCTGATCGCCGCCTTCCTGAACTTCGCCGACACGGTCGCTTCGCTGCAGCCGCCGGGTCATCCGAAGGCCGACGCGATCGTGGTTCTGACCGGCGGCTTCCAGCGCATCGACCAGGCCGTCGATCTTCTCAAAGGCGGCGCCGGCAAGCGCCTCTTGATCTCCGGGGTCCACCCGACGACGACAGGCAGCCAGATCCGCCGCAATACCCAGAGTTCGGCCGATCTTTTCAAGTGCTGCGTCGACATCGGCCACGAGGCGGTCGACACCATCGGCAACGCCACGGAAGCGGCCCAATGGATCCGCGATCGCGGCTATGCGAAGGTGCTCGTCGTCACCAACAACTATCACATGCCGCGAAGCCTCCTGGAACTGCGCCGCGCCCGGCCGGAAACGGCGTTCATCCCCTACCCGGTCGTCAATTCCGATCTCAAGACGACAAACTGGCTGCGCAATCCGATGGTGCTGAAATCGATCCTTCTGGAATTCGGCAAGTATACGGTGGCGTCGATACGCGACTTCGCTGGCGCCCGCCCGACCAGCGGCCTGCGCACCGACGCGTCGCGCGCGACGCCCGCCGAAGAATAGGCCTGGCAGGAACGGCCTTCGCGCTGCAAAGTGAAACAGAGCAGTTTTCCTTCAGCACATATTCGTGTAGGCAGCGATCAACCGGCTGAAAGACGTCGGCTCCCTTGAGACCTCGCCTACGAGAGCGTGCCTGATGATCGTCTTGCGTTCGATCCTTTTCAACGTGGTGTTCTACGCCAACCTGATCGTGCAGATGATCGTGCTTACCCCGATCTACTTCCTGCTGCCGCGCAAGAAGGCGTGGTTCGTGCCGAAGAACTGGGTGCGCAGCAATCACTGGCTGCAGGAGAAGATGGTCGGCACGACCTTCGAGATCGAAGGCTTGGAGAATATCCCCGAGGTTCCCTATATCTTCGCTCCCAAGCACCAGTCGTTCTGGGATGCCTATGCGCTGCTCCCCTGGCTTAGCGATCCCTTTTATATCCTGAAGCGCGAGCTCACCTGGATCCCGCTCTTCGGCTGGTATGTGCTCAAGCAACGCATGGTTCCGGTAAATCGCGCGGCGCGCGGCAAGGCCATGACCGGCGTGATGGACCGCACCAAGCAGGAAATGGCAACCGGCCGCGAGCTCATCATCTACCCGGAAGGCACGCGCCGCCCGCCGGGCGCTCCGCCGGAATACAAATACGGCATCGCCCGCCTGTACCGCGACCTCAACGTGCCGGTGGTGCCAGTCGCCATGCATCCCGGCCTCTTCTGGCCGCGCCGCAAGTTCCTGCGTTTCCCCGGCCACTTCAAGGTCCGCATCCTGCCGCCGATCGAGGCCGGCATGGACCCGGACGCCTTCCTGGCGAAGCTCGTCGAGGTAACCGAGAGGGCGAGCGACGAGCTGCTCGTCGAAACGGTGAAGGCCAATCCGCATGTGCCGCTGCCGCCGACCGCCGAGCAGCGGATGAAGGAACTGAAGGCGGAGGGCCGGGCCTGACCCTTCAGGCCTGGGCCGGAAGCGGCACCTGCCGCAGCAATCCGACCACCTCTTCCAGCCAGTGATCGCGGATGCCCATCTCGTTGAGATGGGCGAGCGTGTTGAACACGTATTCGCTGTTCGGCCCGGACTTTCCCGTCGAGACCGCGACGATGCCGGCCGCCTCCGCCGTGCTCAGCGCGCCCGCATACTGGACGTGGCCCCGGTCGATGACATAGGCGAGCGCCGGAACACGGCGGCCGTCGGCAAGCAGCACCGGCATGGTGCGCTCCTTGTAGACATGGGTCACCAGTTCACGCTCGCGCAGATAGTCGACGACATCCGCCTGCTGCCCGCGCCCGATGCGAAACGCAGTGCCGATGCAGGAGCCACCACGGTCGAGCCCGAGCACAAGGCCCGGCCGCTGCTCGGTGCCGCGGTGAACCCAGGAATGCACGCAGAGTGAGCGACGAAAACCGAAGGCCCGTGCCGTCAGCTTCTCCTCGAACGCAAAGCCCGGGTTCCACATCAGCGAGCCGTAGCCAAAGACCCAAAATTCGTCCATATCCACTGTCATTCAACCCGCGCTGCTGTTCTCGCCGCCGAATCACGATCGGCCCCGTGGGACGGTCAGCCATGTCGGGTTCTACGGCACAGCATCCCGGCACGAAAGAGACAAGCTCGTCCTCGTGCATCTGAACGGAAGAATAGTTTTGCGGATCGACGGCGCCACCCGAAAGGCAGCCTCGATCCTATAGAGTGAGGTATTCGCGCCCATGTCGGCCACCGCAGTCTCCAACCCCTCGTCGGTCAGCCGGAAGTTCCGCTGGCTGACGGCAGGCGTCGTGCTTGTCGTCGGTATCTATTCGGCCGGCTGGTTCCTTGCCGCCGATCAGATCGAGAAGCGGCTCGCAACCCGCCTTGCCGAGGGACAGGCAGCCGGCCTCGGCGGCGAATGCACCGACATGGACGTACGCGGCTTTCCGTTCCGCATCGGCCTCTTCTGCGACAAGGTCCATCTCGACGACACCCGCAACGGCACCTCCGCCTCCTTCGGAGCGCTCAGGACCGCCGCCCAGGTCTACCAGCCCGGCCATGCGGTGATCGAGCTCGACGGCCCGGCCGAAATCCGGGCGTCCCCCGGCCTCAACATCTTCGCCGACTGGACGCTCCTGCATGCAAGCGTGCGCGCGAGCCTGTCCGGTGTCGACCGCACGTCACTCACCTATGACAACCTCACCGGGCGCGTACGGCTACCGCTTTCCGGCGACGGCCTCGGCTTCGGCGCCAGCCACGGCGAGGTGCATCTGCGCCAGAACGGCGCGGACCTCGACGCGGCCCTGAGCGTCGACAAGCTCGACCTGCGGCCGGAGGAAGGCCCGAGCCTCGCACCGCCGGCGACCGTTGCCGCTGACCTGACCTTCACCGACAAGGCCGGCTGGTTGACGACCCCTCCGACACCGGAGATGTTTCGCGGCGGCAAGGGCGAGCTGAGGCAGCTTACCCTCGACCTGGGCTCCGGCATGAACGCCAGGCTGTCCGGGCCGTTCTCGGTCAACGATCAGGGGCTGATCTCCGGCGAGTTCTCGCTGACGATGACCAACATCGAGGCCTGGCGCGCCAATCTGGTCACGCTCATCCCCGACGACGCCAACCTCGTCGACAACACCGCCAACATGCTGAAGGCGCTGGCCAACGGCAAGAACGAGGCGACCGTGAAGCTCAACGTGCGCGACGGCACGGCGTTCCTCGCCTTCATCCCGATCGGCGTATTGCCGACGCTTTAGACCTGTTCGCCCTCAGAGTTTTCCGACCGGTTTCGAGCGAAAAATACGCCTCAGCTCGCGAACTTTTCGCACGACCTCCCGTCGGAGAGATGGATAAGGCTCGCCGCCAAAGCGATCCCAATGCCGATAGTGAGGAACCTCGGTCAGGAGCGTCAGAATTGTAAGGGGGCTGGCGAGATAGTTCCTTCCGAACTGAACCTGCCGCCGCATCAGTTGAATTCTTGCCCGTGTCCCGAACGATAGTTTCGATCCACTATCCATCCCGAACAGTTCAAGCGCTGTGAGGATTTGGGTGTCTACCGCATTTCGTTCGTAACCGGCGGCAAACAGCGACCGCAGCTCCCCCCAATCAACATTCCCGAGATGGGCAAGCTTCGCGATGTCGAGCAAGTGCCGCAGATCGATCAGACCCCGCCAATAGTCACCGTCCTGGAACTGATCATGGAGGATTAGAAAGACGATCTGTACGAAGGCGGACGGGAGATAGGCGTGATTTCCAGCAAGGATGACCCGCCTGCTGTGACCGTACAGCCATTCGATATCGCCGAAAGATACCGGGCCCTTCGGCCTGCAATGAAGATCGATGCCGCCAACATCGACGGGGCGTTCCAACACGGCCGGCAGATGGTATCGGGGGTTTCCCGGCCAGGAGCCACTGCCCAGCCGGAGCTCATAGCCGATACCCTCAAGCGCCGTTATGGCGGAGCTCATATCGGCGGGGCGAACGAATATGTCGAGATCTGTCAGTATCCGCGCGCCGATGTCGTCAAGCTCCTGCGCAAGCAGAATGGCCGCCCCCTTCATAACGACGGGCTCGATTCCGATACGGTTCAGATGCCCCACCGCTTCCGTCAACTGCGCCAGCAATCGGCGATTACGCTCGGCGTTTCTTTCGTAGATCAAGGTCAGGTAATCGCGCACGTCCTGCGGCATATCAGGGGCGGTTCTTACCACCAGGGCGAGCGAAGAAACGGTGAGGCTCTCATTGGCCAATGCTATGATGTCGTCCCAGTTCACCCCGTCGGGCGGCTTTCCCTTGAGGCAGGACGCGAGTGCAACCAGGTTTCGATAGTTATGCCGCCGCATGATGCTGACTCAACGCCGCTACGGCTTCGTCGAGCCGCGCATAGGAAAGTTCTACCGTGCGAGCGCGACGAAGGGCGCCGAGCAGGGTCTCGAACTGCGCGAGGTCGAGGCGCCTCGCCGGCGTGAAGGCGCCGGAAAGGAGCTCTGACAGAACCCGCGCTGGTTCCACGGCGGATATCGAAACTGGTCCATTCCGGCGACGGCGAAGCAACACGATGCTGTGAAGCGGCACGGTTTCGTGCGGCGCATATGGGATCGATGCGAGGTAGCGAACAGTTTTCCCGTCGAGGCGGCGATGGATTGGGGCCGCGGCGATTGCTTCGCGCATGCCGGCAATCAGGCCCCACGATCCCCGCTTGACCGCAGGTGCAAAAGGAACGCCCTGCACAAGGCCATCCTCATCCAAAAGGGCGATATCATCCCCACCACAGGCAAAATCGGCTCTGAGAAGCGCGAGCGCCAACGTCGTCTTGCCAGCCCCCGGCGCGCCACAAAGGAGCAGTCCCTGTCGATTTTTCACGAGGAGCGCTGCATGCAGCGCCACCTGCCGCCTGAGGCCTGCAAGCACGTCATCCGTCAGCATGGCCTTCAGCGCCGGGGCCGCCGCGTTGGCCGCTACAATCATTCCTCTGGCACGGTTGCGGCTGATACAGACTGTGTTGCCGAGGCTTGCCAGCTCGTAGACGATCGAAGGCTCTCGTTCCTTCACCCGCTGATGCTCGAAAACCGGCAAGACCAAGTTGGCAAGCGAATGATCGTGACAGGCGATCGAAACGGCAGTTCCTGCAAGATCAGCCACCAGGCTGCGAACGGGCGGGCCCTCCTCCTCGTCAAGAACGATGTCCAGCAAGCCCAGTCGGGACCAATGCGCAAGGTACTTCTGCACTAAGGTGCGTGCCGTCGCCTGGCCGGCGCCACGTGCTGCAAGCGCCGACACCAGCTCCTGCAGCGACAAAGGCTCGCTGAGGGCGCAGGTGAGAAAGGCCGTCACGTCGTCGACCTCGAATATCTGCTGCGACGATTCGACAAAAACCGTCTTGCGTTGCCCCAGCAGAAAGAAACCCGCGCCCTGCGAGATGCGGAACTTCATTCCAATCCCCCTCGTCCGTCGCCGCCGACGCGCGACTGCGCACATGCCCCAGACAAACTCGCCTATTTGTTGTCGAAAATCCATGCTGCGGCGCGCCCCGGACTGCGGTGAAATGACCGCTGAAAGCGAAGCCAACCGGGTACGGGGAAAGATTAGCCCCAAAGCGCTATGTCCAGAATTTAAGAATTTACTGTATAATCGATTTCTTACCAAACGACAGAGGGTGCAATGGAGAAGGGTGACAACGAGAAGTCTCTCGCACAGGGGGACAGGCGCGAGTTCTTGATAGCTTGCGGTCGTTTCGCGGCAATCACACCACCCGCCGTGACGATGCTGCTGTCGACCAGCCTGACGTCTGAAGCAATCGCGAAATCAGGCAGTGGCGGCGGTTCGGGCGGAAACAGCGGTAGCAACGGCAAGGCCAAGGGCAAGAGCAACGGTAAGGGGAAAGGCAAACCCTAACCCCGAACGGCGCCCGTTATAGCCGCCCCGGCGAAGACGCAGCCGTGCCGTCTCCGCTCGACGCAATGGCATCTGCCCGGCACTCCAGTCGCCGGGTGCCGCCCGACGACAATTGACCCAAAACGCTCATTTGCAGCAACCCTTGTGCCGTTGCAGCAGGCCGTTTCCCGTCCTGGAGCTGCTCCTGTTACTTCTGGTCCATCGCATGCCGGCCGAAGTCCGGCATCGCCGTATCCTGACCCGCCTGGATGATCGAGCGGCGGATGGCGCGGGTGCGGGTGAAGAGGTCGAAGAGCTTGTCGCCGTCACCCCAGCGGATCGCCCGCTGCAGGTAGGCAAGATCCTCCGAAAATCGCGCAAGCATCTCCAGGATCGCATCCTTGTTGTGCAGGCAGACGTCGCGCCACATGGTCGGATCGGAAGCCGCCAGACGCGTGAAATCGCGGAAGCCGGAGGCGGAGTACTTGATCACTTCGGATTCGGTGACCGTCTCCAGGTCGTCCGCGGTTCCGACGATGTTGTAGGCGATGATGTGCGGCAGGTGCGAAACGATCGCCAGCACCTTGTCGTGATGCTCGGCGTCCATCTCCTCGACCATCGAGCCGAGTGTTTCCCAGAAGCGCCGAAGCCGTGCCACCGCTTCCTCATCGGCGCCCGGGGGCGGCGTCAGGATGCACCAGCGGCCACGGAAAAGACCGACGAAGCCGGCGTCCGGGCCGGAATGCTCGGTGCCGGCGATCGGATGCCCCGGCACGAAATGCACGTTCTCGGGCAGATGCGGCGCCATCTGCGCGATTACCGAGCCCTTGGTCGAGCCGACATCGGTGACGATGGCGCCGGGCTTCAGATGCGCGGCGATCTCGGCTGCAACGGCGCCGGACGCACCGACCGGGACCGAGACGATGACGAGGTCCGCGTCGCGAACGGCTTCCGCCGCCGACAACGTATAGCGATCGCCGAGCCCGAGTTCCTGCGTGCGCTTCAGCGTCGCCTCGCTGCGCGTGGAGACGACGAGCGTGCCGGCAAGCTGCTTCTCGCGGATTTCGCGCGCGATCGACGAGCCGATGAGACCAATGCCGATGAGGGCGATCGTTTCAAACTGCTGAGCCATTATTTCCGTCCCATGAATTCGGTCAGCGCCGCGATGACGCCCTCGTTGGCTTCTTCCGAGCCGATGGTCATGCGCAGCGCATGGGGGAAGCCGTAGCTGCGCACCGCCCTGAGGATGTAGCCGCGGCGGGTCAGGAACTCATCGGCCTCCTCCGCCCGCTTGCCGTCCTCGTCGGGGAAGTGGATCAGCACGAAATTCGCAACCGAGGGCGTGATACGCAGCCCGATCGCCGCGAGCGCTTCGCCGACGCGCGCAAGCCAGGTGAGATTGTGATCGACCGCCGTCGCCACGAAGGCCTGGTCGCGGATCGCGGCCGCACCCGCGGCGATCGAGGGCGCGCTGAGGTTGAACGGCCCGCGGACACGATCGACAGCGTCGATCACTTCCGGCGGCGCATACATCCAGCCGATGCGCAGGCCCGCAAGGCCATAGATCTTCGAGAAGGTGCGGGTCATCACAACGTTGCGGCTGGCCGAGACGAGTTCGAGACCGGCCGCATAGTCGTTGCGGCGCACGTATTCGGCATAGGCCGCGTCGAGCACCAGCATCACGCTCTCGGGCAGGCCCGCATGCAGCCGGCGCACTTCGTCGACGGGGATATAGGTGCCGGTCGGATTGGCCGGGTTGGCAAGGAAGACGACCTTCGTCCGTTCGGTAACCGCGGCAAGGATCGCGTCCACGTTGACGCGCGCCTCCGTTTCCTTGACGGTAACCGGTGTGGCACCGGCCGCCAGGATCTGGATCTTGTAGACGAGGAAGCCGTGCTCGGTGATGATGCCTTCGTCGCCGGGTCCGAGATAGGTGTGGCACAGCAGCCCGAGCAATTCATCCGAGCCGTTGCCGCACATGATGTTTGCCGGATTGAGCCCGTGCACGGCGCCGATGGCCTCTCTCAGCGCGCGCGCCTGGCCGTCCGGATAGCGCTCCAGATTGAAGGCCATCGCCTGGAAGGCTTCGATCGCCTTCGGGCTGGCGCCGAGCGGCGTCTCGTTCGACGAGAGCTTATGCACCTTGGCGACACCCGGTGCATGCTCCTTGCCCGGCACATAGGCGGCAATGTCAAGGATGCCGGAACGCGGCTCAGGGCTCTTCGAAGCAAGGCTCATCGGGTCAGCTTTCTATGGCCATCAAGGTGCTACGGCGACCTTTGTCGCGCCTTGGGAGGCGCGGGGCGCTATAGGCAGGAAAAGAGGTCAAGCCATTACCGGCGCAAGCGGCTTTTGTCGAGGGTCCGCCGCCGGACGCTGCGCCTTATCGGGTAAGCCGCGACTGTTCGCGCGTGCTCGGCACGCCCTGCGGGGCAAGCACCGGCACAAAGACGCGGCGCGACGCGCGGGCTGCGACCGGCAGCCCCTGGTAGAGCCGCTTCTGCGCCTCGACGACGATGACGCCGGAAAAGACCGGCCAGAGCCAGCGGCCGAGCCGCTCGAAGCCCTTGCGCAGCCGCAGGATCGCCCGAAGCTTCGACGGCGGGAAGAACAAGGCATCCGCCGTGGCGCCGGGGGTGAAGTTGGTCTCGCGCAAAAGCGCCGTCAGTTGCCCGCGCGAATAGGGCCGGCCGGAGCCGAAGGGCGTATGCTCCATGCGCGCCCAGACGCCGCGTCGGTTGGGCACGACGATGACGAGCCGGCCGCCCGGCGCCAGCACCCGCCAGATCTCCTTCATCGTCTCGCGCGGGCTCTCGGCGAATTCCAGCGAATGCACCATCAGCACCCGATCGATCGAAGCGTCCGGCAACGGCAATTCCTCATCGAACACCAGCGCCGTCGTGGAGCGTTCGGCAACCGGCCAGTTCACCGCCCCCTGCCCCGCCGGCATGAAGGCGAAGGTGCGTTCCGTGTCCTTGCGGAACCGCTCGAGATAGGGAACGGCATAACCGAGGCCGACCAGCCGCTCGTCCGGCAGCCGCGCCCACACGGACGAAAGCGCCATGGTGACGGATTGCTCCGCCATCCGGCCAAGCTCGGAGTGATAGAATTCGCGAAGGTCGACGATATCGGTATGCATTCGCAACATGTTAGCTTCGAAGCGGTAGACTTCAAGGCAAGCCTCGCTACATTCGGCAACATCCCCTCTCTCCTGACCGGAGGACGTGCCATGGCCGCGCTCGAACTCGATCTTTTCCTCTGCCGCACCGACAATTTCGGCGTGCTGATCCACGACCCCGAAAGCGGCCTGACCGCCTCGATCGACGCGCCGGAAGAGGCGCCCATACGGGAAGCTCTGGAACGCCGCGGCTGGAACCTTACTCACATCCTGACCACCCACCACCATGGCGACCACGTCGCCGCCAACGACGCCCTCAAGGAACGCTTCGACGTCACGATCATCGGCCCCTTCGGCGAAGCCTCGAAAATCCCTGGTCTCGACAAGGCGGTGCGCGATGGCGAGCGCTTCGAATTTGCTGGCCGCACGGTGGAGGTGATCGAGACGCCGGGCCATACGGCCGGTCACATCTGCTTCCATTTCCCAGAGGACAAGCTGCTCTTTGCCGCCGACACGCTGTTTGCGCTCGGCTGCGGCCGCCTGTTCGAGGGCGCGCCGGCGACCATGTGGAAATCCCTCGGCCGGCTGATTGCGCTGCCCGACGACACGACCGTCTATTTCGGCCACGAATACACGCTGTCCAACGCCCGCTTCGCGGTCACGGTCGATCCCGACAATGCCGAACTTAAGGCCCGCGCTGCCGAGATCGAGGAAATCCGCTGCGACGGCGGCTTCACCGCACCGACGACGATCGGCCTGGAGAAGCGTACGAACCCGTTCCTGCGCGCTAGCGACCCCGGCATTCGCGCCCATCTCGGCCTCCGAGATGCCGACGATGCCGCGGTCTTTGCGGAAATCCGCAAGCGGAAGGATAACTTCTGATGGCTGAAGCACAGACGGCGGCAGAGGTCATTGCGGCGCTCGGCCTCACGCGCCATCCGGAGGGCGGCTGGTACATCGAGACCTTCCGCGACACGGACGGCGGCCCCCGCGGCCATTCGACGGCGATCTATTATCTGCTCGAGCGTGGCGAACGCTCCCACTGGCACCGCGTCCGCGACGCCGTCGAGATCTGGCACTACCACGCCGGCGCGCCGCTGGAGCTCAGCATCGCCGAGGACGGGAAGCCCGCCGAGACACTGCGGCTTGGGGCCGACATCCGGGCAGGTGATCGGCCGCAGGGCGTCGTCCCGGCCAACTGGTGGCAGTCTGCTGCCTCGCTGGGCGATTGGACGCTGGTCGGTTGCACGGTGGCGCCAGCCTTCGATTTTGCCGCCTTCGAGATGGCGGCCCCCGACTGGCAGCCGCCAACCCGATAGCGATCTTCGGGACTACTCCGCCGGCTGCGTGGCCGCAGCATCCTTGCGCAAGATCAGATCCTGGGCGGCGAGCACCGCCCCGCCTGTGACGAACAGGCAGGCAAGCGCTATGCGCCAGGATGGCTCGGCAAAGCCGAAGAGGATCAGGATCAGCGTCGACAGCACCGGTGCTGCATAGCTCGAAACGCCGAGAAGCTGGATGTCGCCGTTCTTCACCCCGTAATCCCACGCATAGAAGGCCGCGCCCACCGGCAACAGGCCGAGGCCGGCGACGGCCAGCCACTCGAAGGTCGTCGCCGGCCAGACCGTCGTTTCGAGCGCCAGATGGCAGACGAAGGACAGGATCGAGGTGGCAAGGCAGAAGCCGGTGACCACATCGGTCGAAACCGCTTCGAAGCGGCGTGTGATCAGCGAATAGCCCGACCAGGTAAAGGCGCAGAGGAAGGCCGCGCCATAGCCGATGAGATAGGCATCGTCGAAGGCAACGCCGTTGCGCGCGACGATCAGGATTGTACCGACGAGGCCCGCAAGCGCGCCGGCGATATGATACCAGCGCAGCCGCTCACCCGGCAGCAGTGCCGAACCGACAACGATCAAGAGCGGCCAGAGATAGGCGATCAGCCCGGCCTCCACCGCCGGCGCATTGCGCAGCGCCGTGAAGTAGAGGAAGTGATAGCCGAAGAGGCCGGCAATGCCCGTGATCCAGACCTTCGCCGGCTGCTTGAGCAGCGCCAGGCGCTCCGGTTTTACCACAAGCACCGCAAGGCCGGGCAGGCTGCCGATCAGGAAACAGATTGCCGAAAGCTGGAACGGCGGCATCTTGCCCGATGCCGCCGTGAACAGCGCGAGCAGCGACCACATCAGGATGGCCGAAAAACCAATCAGAGTTGCCTTGAGTTTCATAGTCGTCCCCGGGCGTGATTTCTCTCAACGGAAACCTGCGCCGTCAAAATCACGGTGCTTGGTGGTATTTAACCTTTTAGTTGCACGCGATCGCGCGTCAACCACCAAATCGCGTCGCCGAGACCGTGACCGGCCCGAGCTTGGTGGGGATGCGGACATAGACGGGGGCATAGACATTCATGGTCTCAGCTTTGGCGAACCAGATTTCCATCGTCTGCAGTCGCCGCAGATATTCGACGTCCTCGCGGCCCTTCTTGTAGCCGGCCTTCGGCACGAAGCGGATGCCGCAGACGATCACCTCGCCCTCGAAGCCCTTGGTCTTGAAGGGCTTTGTACCCTTCGGCGAGAGCTTGATGTCAAGCCGCGACTCGCCGTCGAAGATCGGCAGCGTGTTGGGGCAGACGCGCGCTTGCGCCGGAATGATCAGGCCCGAAAGCGGGTCGAGCACGTTGCGCATGTCGCGCGAGGTGACCGGCACCCAGTTCTTCGGCAAAGGCGTGCGCTTCGGCGTCATGCTCGCATGCACGACATTGCCGTTGCGATAGGTCACGCTGATCGCCCGGCTCTTCGAACCGCTGCGATAGGACATCGAATACTGCGAGGCGCGCAGGTAATCCTTGTCGACGACGCCTGAAACCTGCGTCTGGCCCGACGTGCGGCTGAGGATATCGAGCAGGCCGGCGGACTTCAGCGTTCCTGAAATCGTGTAGCGATTCTTTTGAACCTCGGTGTGGAAGGAGGCGCGCGCCACCGGCAGACCGGCGAGCGAGATGCTGTAATCCGTCAGATGCTCGACATCGGCGGCCGATGATGCTGTGGAAAACATGACCGCGGAAAGCAGCATTGCCCCGCGAAAACCATTTCGCAATTTCATGCCCTAAGAAATCCATCACTTGATATCGCCGCAATACCCTGAAATGCAGGGTGTTTACGGCTTTTCTGCGCCCATTGCGTTGCCGCCGGCCACGAGGTGGATTCTACTACGGAACCCAACCACCCAAGTGCCCTCGATCAAGAAATAGGGCAGAGCAATACCGCTTGGAATGGGTCTCGCCAGCCATTATTCTTGCCCAAACAGCGCATCACATCGGAAGAACAGCCGGGAAAAACCGCGGTTTTCCGAGAATGCAAGAGGTTTGGCTTGACGGGCGGGCCGTCTCTGACTATAGAACCGCGACTTTCCAATAATGGCCTAGGAACGCGGCCTGGGCTCTGGGCCCGCTACCGCATTGTCCGGCGGCGATAAAGAGAATAGGTGTACCATGTCCCGTAGTTGCGAATTGACCGGCAAGGGCGTCCAGTCGGGCAACAATGTAAGCCACGCCAACAACAAGACCAAGCGCCGGTTCCTTCCGAACCTGTGCAACGTCACGCTGATTTCCGATGCTCTCGGCCAGCGCTACCGCCTGCGCGTTTCCGCAGCTGCTCTCCGCTCGGTTGAACACCGCGGCGGCCTCGACGCCTTCCTGCTGAAGTCGGACGAGAACGAGCTGAGCATGCGCGCTCGCCTGCTGCGTCGCCAGATCGTCAAGAAGGTTGCTGAAGCCGCCTGATCGGCGCCAGCATCCTGTCTTCGACACGCGTTTAAAAGGCTTGCGGGTTCATCCGGCAAGCCTTTTTCTCGTGCGCACGTTTCAACCGATACGCGCTTTTGCCTTCGTCGGCCGGGTACACTACCCTGCTTCCATCCCTCTAGCTGGTGGCATACCCCAGGATAAAAAAATGCTGATCAACCGCTCGTTCTTTATCTATGTCGCGCTGATGACCCTCGTGGTCGTCGCCTCGAACATCCTCGTCCAGTTTCCGCTGCCAGGCTCGATTGCCGGCATGCAGCTCGGCGATCTGCTCACCTGGGGCGCCTTCAGCTATCCCTTCGCCTTTCTGGTAACCGACTTAACCAACCGCCAGTTCGGGCCGAAGATTGCCCGACGCGTCGTGGTCGCCGGCTTCATCGTCGCCATCCTGCTCTCCTTCGTCGCCGCCACGCCGCGCATCGCGATCGCGTCCGGCTCGGCCTTCCTGTTCGGTCAGCTGCTGGACATCTCGGTGTTCAACCGGCTTCGCCGCCAGAGCTGGTGGCACGCTCCGCTCGCCGGATCGCTGATCGGCTCGGCGCTCGACACGGCGATGTTTTTCTCCTTTGCGTTCGCACCGTTCTTCGTGTTCTTTGGACCGAACGACAGCTTTGCGCTGGAAACCGCACCGCTCCTCGGCGTGCTCTCGACCGAGGCGCCGCGCTGGATCTCCTGGGCGATCGGCGACCTGAGCGTCAAGATCCTCTGCGGCCTCGTCATGCTGCTCCCCTACGGCGCGCTGATGAGCATCGTGAAGCCCATGCCCGCTGCGGAAAAGCAGGCGGCCTGAAGGCTGCTTACGACATGCTTCGGCCCGCGTCCAAGCGTTGGCCGGGCATTGGACATGCGGGGAAGAGCGGCAACCGCCCTTCCCCGCACCTTACCTTCTAGCGCTGCCTCAGAACCATCTGCGCGTTTTCGAATGGCAGCCCCTCGTCGTCTTCCGACCGCCGGGACTGTTCCTCAAAGCCAAGGTTCTGGTAGAAGGCATAGGCTTGCGCGTTGGCGGTATAGACCTCCAACCGGAGCTGCCCCTTCAGTTGCAGAGCGTGCGAAATCAGCAAACGGCCGATGCCGGCGCCCTGGTGTCGCGGCGACACGAACAGCCCGCCGATGAAATCGTCGAGCAGGCTGACGAAGCCGGCCGGTGCGTCGCCACGCGTGGCGACCCACGTCTCTGCGTTCGGCAGATAGACGGTTTCGATCAGCAGGCGCTGTTCGCGCAACCGCGCCTCGCCAACAAAGGCGTGCGCCGTTATCGAGGCATCGAACCAGATAGCCGACAGTTTTTCCAAATCCGCAGCCCGGTAGGCGCGGATCATCACATCCATGTTTTTCATGGTTTTTCCGTTCAATAGATATGCGTCAAGAGGGACGCCTGTTCGGCGCCTTGAACAACCGCGAATGCGGGTAAATTTTCAGCCTCTGCGCATAAATCTCCTTCAACGGACGACAGGCCAATAGGCCCTTGCCGGGATGGCGTCAAGCACCGGGCCGGCGGGTACGGGCCTCTGCGCACCCACGCCGGCCAAGACCGCTCGATCCTTCACCGGTTCTCGATTAAGTCTCGTCAGGTATCGAGCGAAGACCGCGCTTTCGGGAATTGGCTTACTGCGTCAGCGCGGAATTGAGCCGGAATTCGAGCATCAGGTTGCGCTCGAGGATCGAATGGTTGTCGTCGGAGACGACGATGACGCGGACTTCGCCATCGGGCAGCACGACGACGTCGAGCCCTTCCATATTGTCGATCTGGTAGCGCATATCCGCCTGGAAGATGACCTCGCCATCGACCACTGCACCGGCCTTGATGGTGTCCCCGGGGATCCGGCGGATCTGCATGCCGAGGCCGGAGCCGAAGGAAAAGCGCCGCTCCAGGAGAAGCAGGTCACCGTTCGGCAGGAACGCACCATCGGTCGCCGCATAGGGGTCCTTGCGCACGACGCTGAACGCGCCACGCTTGGGCCCGTCGAGGATGCCGGCCAACAGGTTGTCCGCCTTGTCGACGCTGCGCTCGGCAATGGCGATCATCGCGCCTGCAAGCGGGCTGTCCTTGGGCGAAACGGCGATCGTCTCGATGCCGGCATTGCTGCGCAGTTCGTTGATCGGGAACGGCAGCGCCACGCTTCCGATCGGGGTTGAGCCGGCAAAGCCCGGATCCGGATAGATGTCGATGCGATGGGCCTGCTCGTAACTGACGATTGCCTGGCCTTCTCGAAGGGCAAGCCCTTCGGAATCCACCTTCCATTTCGCCAGGCCGACATCACCGTTGCGATCCGCCATCGGCGTGGCGGTCAGGTTGGTGATACCGGAAAGCCGCCCCTGCTCGTCGCGGGTTACCGCACCTTCCAGCCAGTGGCCGGTGTCCATGATGGCGATGAAAGACGTACCGTCAGGACGAAAGCGGATCGCCGAAACGGCACCGAACAGCGGGTTTGACGAGGTCATCTCCAGGCCGCCCAGAAACTCCAGGGAGCCAAACCGGGTGGCGCTGGAGCCGACCGCGAAATTGCTGATCTGGCGGCTGCGGATCGGCAGGTCTTCGCTAGCGGGAGCGGACCATGCCGGGCAGGCCGAAGCCAGGAGGAAAAGCGCTAGGAGTCCACGGCCAAGCATAAAGAGAAGTACCTTCAGGGGAGCATCGGGAATGAGGCGGCGTGTGACCACAGGAAGCGCCACCACGCATGGTAGCTTGGTAGACTGTAAAACTATGTCCGTAAATTGGCTTCGGTCGGCAGCAATGCGTGCAGCCCAACCAAATGGCGGCCAGGGGCGGTTGAGGACCGCCCCTGATCGCAAAGGATCACCCGGCGCGGCGAAGGCGCGAGGAACCGCGGCGCTGGCTTTCGTCCTCGAAGAGGGCGGCCAGCTGCTCAGTCATGGCACCCGCAAGTTCGTCGGCATCGACGATGGTGACGGCGCGACGATAGTAGCGCGTCACGTCGTGGCCGATGCCGATCGCCAGCAATTCCACCGGCGAGCGGGTTTCGATCTGCTCGATGACTGCGCGCAGGTGCCGTTCCAGATAGTTGCCGGGATTGACCGAAAGCGTCGAGTCGTCGACCGGCGCCCCGTCGGAAATCATCATCAGGATACGGCGCTGCTCGCGCCGCGCCATCAGCCGCTCATGCGCCCAGATCAGCGCCTCGCCGTCGATGTTCTCCTTGAGCAGGCCCTCGCGCATCATCAGGCCGAGATTGCGGCGTGCCCGGCGCCATGGCGCGTCGGCGGACTTGTAGACGATGTGGCGCAGGTCGTTGAGCCGGCCCGGCGCCTGCGGTTTGCCGCCGGCAAGCCACTTCTCGCGCGACTGCCCGCCCTTCCAGGCCTTGGTGGTAAAGCCGAGGATCTCGACCTTGACGCCGCAACGCTCCAGCGTGCGCGCCAGGATGTCGGCGCAGGTGGCGGCGACCGTGATCGGACGGCCGCGCATGGAGCCGGAATTGTCGATCAGCAGCGTCACCACCGTATCGCGGAAGTTGGTATCCTTCTCGCGCTTGAACGAGAGCGGCTGCATCGGATCGATGATGATGCGCTGAAGCCGCGCCGAGTCGAGATAACCCTCTTCGAGGTCGAACTCCCAGGAGCGGTTCTGCTGCGCCATCAGCCGGCGCTGCAGCCGGTTGGCGAGACGGCCGACCGCGCCCTGGAGATGGGCAAGCTGCTTGTCGAGGAAGGCGCGCAGCCGGTCGAGCTCGGCCTCGTCGCAAAGCTCTTCCGAGGCGATGGTCTCGTCGAATTCGCGGGTGAAGACGGCGTAGTCGACCTTCTCGTTGAAGTCGGCAAAGGGCTGGTTCGGACGTTTGACCTCGCCGGGGGTCTCGCTGTCCTCGTCGCCCTCGTCCTGGAGGTCGTCGTCGGAGATCTCCGCGCCGTCCATCTCGCCTTCTTCCATCTGCTCTTCGGCAGCCTGGTTTTCATCGGCGGGGGCAGCGTCGTCGCCGGCTTCCTCGTCGCTGGCGTTTTCGTCCTGCTCCTGGCTGCGCGGCTGGTCTTCGTCGGTCTCGCTCTCCTGCTCGTCCGGCTCGTTATCGTCGTCACCGTATTTTTCGGCGACTTCCATCGACGTCAGCATGTCGCGAACGACACGGGCGAAAGCCTGCTGGTCGTTGATCGTCGACGACAGGTTCTGGATATCGCCGGACGCCTTGCCCTCGATGAACTCGCGCCAGAGGTCGAGCACCTTGCCGGCCGATGCCGGCGGCTTCTCGCCGGTCAGCTTCTCGCGCACCAGAAGCGCCACCGCTTCGCCGAGCGGGGCGTCCGCCTGCCGCTCGATCGTTGCAAAATTCGCCTTGGCGTACTTCTCTTCGAGCATGACGTTGAGGTTCTTGGCGACACCCGCCATGCGCAGCGCGCCGATCGCCTCGACGCGCGCCTGCTCCACCGCATCGAAGATCGCGCGGGCGTCCGCCCCTTGCGGCGACATGGTCGCGTGAATGCGCGCATCGTGACAGGCCTTGCGCAGCGCCATGCTGTCGCCGAGGCCACGCGTGACGCTGAGCTCCTGCAGTGTCGGGCGCTTCGAAAGCTCCGGCAGACGGATGCGTTCGCCGGTCATGCCCGGCCGCTCGTTGGCGAAGGCGACTTCCACCTCGGCATCGCCCGCGATCGATCGGATGCAGCCGGAAAGCGCCCGCTTGAACGGTTCCGCAGCATTCTCGCGCGTGGTTGGCTTTGCCTTCGAATTCGAGCTCACGACAGTTCCTTCTTCAGCCAGAGGCGACGGCGCCCCAGTGGGGCGTCATCCGGTTTGCCACAGCGTCATGGCCCGCCCTCCCCAAGGGGATGGCGAGCCGTGGGATCAGGCGGTGGCTTCGAGCACGATATTGGCAGCGCTTTCCTTCAGCTCGATGCCGAAGGCGCGCTGGTAATGCTCGGCGACCAGCGCCCGCTCCAGCTCGTCGCACTTGTTGAGGAAGGTCACGCGGAAGGCGAAGGCGATGTCGCCGAAGATATGGGCGTTCTCGGCCCAGGTGATGACCGTACGCGGGCTCATGACCGTCGAAAGGTCGCCGTTGATGAAGGCGGCGCGCGTGAGGTCGGCGACGCGCACCATCTTGGAAACGGTTTCGCGGCCCTTGTCGGCCGTGAAGCCCTTGACCTTGGCGGCGACGATGTCGACTTCCTTGTCATGCGGCAGGTAGTTCAGCGTGGTGACAATCGACCAGCGGTCCATCTGCGCCTGGTTGATCTGCTGCGTGCCGTGATAGAGGCCGGTCGTGTCGCCTAGGCCGACCGTGTTGGCGGTTGCAAACAGGCGGAAGGCCGGGTGCGGGCGAATGACGCGGCTCTGGTCGAGCAGCGTCAGGCGGCCGGAGGATTCCAGCACGCGCTGGATGACGAACATGACGTCCGGGCGGCCGGCATCGTATTCGTCGAAGACGAGCGCGACATTGTGCTGGTAGGCCCAGGGCAGGATGCCATCCTTGAACTCGGTGACCTGCATGCCGTCCTTGACGACGATCGCGTCCTTGCCGACGAGGTCGATACGGCTGACGTGGCTATCGAGGTTGACGCGCACGCACGGCCAGTTGAGGCGGGCGGCGACCTGCTCGATATGGGTCGACTTGCCGGTGCCGTGGTAGCCCGACACCATCACGCGTCGGTTGTGGGCGAAGCCTGCGAGAATGGCGAGCGTCGTTTCGCGGTCGAAGAGGTAGTCCGGATCCAGGTCCGGAACATAGGCGTCGCCCTTCGAATAGGCAGGAACGCGCAAATCCGTATCAATGCCGAAAACCTCCCGGACAGAGATCGTGGTGTCGGGGAGGTTGGAAATGTCGAGGTCAATCTTGCTCATCATGTCTCCAGAGCGGCCACCGGACGGCACCCGCGCATTCGCCTGCAAAAGTGCTTCTGTAATAATCCGCGTTGTTAGCAGAAACCAGCCTGTTTTAACAATTGGTAGGCTTGAATAACGGCGCGAAAACGCTCTTCCGATCCTCTATCTCCGCCATTGGCATCGGGGTGATGCTTCTTGACGAGATCCTTGTAGGCCGCCTTGATGTCGGCAGCCGTCGCCGCGGCGCCAAGACCGAGCGTATCGAAGGCCTTGGCTTCGAGCGTCTTCAGTTTGCGCTGGCGTGGTTCCGGGCGGCCGGATCGCGCCCGCGCCTCGCTGACGAAGCCGAAGGGATCGCGCATGCGCGCCTGGGCGCCGGCGGAGCCGGAGCGCATCTGCGACTGGGTGGGGCCGTTCTTGGCGTTCTTGTTGACGCCGACGGTCCAGGTCGGCCGGTGGCCGGTGATCGCTTCCTTCTGGTAGCGCGCGACCTCGCTGTCGGAGAGACCGGAGAAGAAGTTGTAGCCCTTGTTGTATTCCTTCACGTGCTCGAAGCAGAACATGAAGTACTGCCCTTCGGCATTGCGACCGACCGGAGCGCGGTGCACGCCCTTCTGATCGCAACCGTCCCATTGGCAAACGGGTGCCGCCGGCTCCGCCTGCGGCTCCACCTTGCGCCGGGTTCGAATGCGATCGAAGTATTTTGAATCGAGTCTCATGGCGCTCATTATGGGGTTTGGCCGAGGCCACAACAAGAATTGACAAAGCGGAATGTTGCTGGCTTTGTGCGGGCATTTTGCGCCGCCGAGCCAGCGATTGCCAGGTTCTCAAGTATTGCGAGGGGGCGCCAAGCAAACAGCAAAATGGGACGGAAGAATGTCGCTCACGGACACGATCGAAAAGAAGCTGATCGAGGCTTTCCATCCGGAGAGACTGGCCGTCATCAACGAGAGCCATCTGCATGCCGGCCATCAGCCGGGCTTCGATGGCAGCGGCGAGTCCCATTTGCGGGTTCGCATCGTTTCAAGCGCTTTTACCGGCATGAGCCGGGTTGCCCGCCACCGCGCCATCAACGACCTCCTGAAGCCCGAACTCGACGCCGGTCTGCACGCGCTCGCCGTCGAGCCCGCAGCCCCGGGTGAGCCGACCCGCTGGTAGCGATCAGACCGGTGGGGCGCCCTCTTCCGCCGGGCGGATGCGCAGCTTGGTGATGCGGTTCTTCACCCGCTTCATCACGATGAAACGCTTGCCGTGGAAGGTGAAGGCCTGGCGCTCCTCCGGGATGCTCTTGGATTCGTGGATCACCAGACCCGCGACCGTCGTCGCCTCCTCGTCCGGCAGCGACCAGTCGAGCGCCCGGTTGAGGTCGCGGATCGGCACCGAACCGTCGACGACGATCGAACCATCGGCCTCCTGGCGCACGCCCTGGATGTCGAGGTCGTGCTCGTCGGCAATGTCGCCGACGATTTCTTCCAGGATATCCTCCAGCGTCACCAGGCCCTGAACCTGGCCATATTCGTCGACGACGATCGCCAGATGCAGCTTGCGGCGGAGAAATGCGTTCAGCTGATCCTTGAGGTTGGTCGTATCCGGCACGAACCAGGGCTTCTGCGCGATCTTGACGATGTCGAGGTTCTCCGGCTCGACATTGGGCTCCGCGAGCGCCCTGAGCAGGTCCTTCGAATGCACGACGCCGATGATGTTGTCGGTCGAGCCGCGCCAGAGCGGCAGCCGCGTGAACGGGCTTTCGAGAATGTCGCGGACGCAGGTTTCCGGCGGTTCGTCGGCGTTGATCGCCCGCATGCTCGTGCGGTGGATCATGATGTCTGAGATTTCGAGCTCGCCGAGATCGAGAACGCCACCCAGCCGGTCGCGGTCGGCCTTGATCACCGAGCCTTCCCGATGAAGCAGATCCACCGCGCCGCGCAGTTCCTCATGCGCCGACAGCATCGACATGTCGGCGGCAAGGTTGACGCCGAAGAGATGGAGCAGACGCCGGACGATGCCGTTGACAAGGCTCGAAACCGGGCCGACGACCGCAACGAAGGGCCGGACGAGCGGCGCGACGGCAATCGCGAAGCGGTCGGGCGAGGCAATTGCCCAGCTCTTCGGCAGCACTTCCGAGAAGACGACGAGCAGCACGGTCATGGCGAGCGTTGCGATGGCGACGCCGCTGTCGCCGAAGAGGCCGATCAGAAGGCTCGTCGTCAGCGACGAAGCGAGAATGTTGACGAGATTGTTGCCGATCAAGAGCGTGCCGATCAGCCGGTCGCGGCGTTCGATCAGCCGGTTGACGATGCCGGCCCGCTCTTCGCCGTTGTTTTCGAGCGTATGCATGCGCGAGCGCGAGGCGGCCGTCAGTGCCGTCTCCGAGCCCGAGAAGAAGGCCGACAGCAGCAGCAGGCAGAAGACCGAGAGGATCGACAGCCAGTACTCCGCCAGAAAGGCAATGAAGGCTTCGCCGGTCATTGCGGATGTTTTTCCCTCAGGAAGCTTAAGACCTCGGATGCCGGGACGTCGTCGGCGACGAAGGATTGTCCGATACCCTTCGTCAGGATGAAGGTGAGCTTGCCACCCTTGACCTTCTTGTCCTGGGCGATCGCGTCCATCAGCCGTTCTGCCGGCGGCAACGTGCCGGGGATTTCCGACATCCGCGTCGGCAGACCAACCGTCCTCAGGTGCGCCTCGACACGTGCGGCATCGTCCGGGCTCGCAAGGTTCATGCGCGCCGAGAACTGATGCGCCAGCACCATGCCGATCGACACACCCTCGCCATGCACCAATCGGGCGCTGTCATATTCGGTCGCCGCCTCCAGCGCGTGGCCGAAGGTGTGGCCGAGATTGAGCAGCGCGCGCAGGCCGTTCTCGCGCTCGTCCGCCGCCACGACATCGGCCTTGGCCTGGCAGCTGACCGCAATCGCCTCGATACGGGCGCTACCGCCTGCAAAGACCGCCTGCCAGTTTTTTTCGAGCCAGGCGAAGAAGTCAGGCTTGTCGATCAGGCCGTACTTCGCGACTTCGGCATAGCCGGCGCGGAACTCGCGTTCACTCAGGGTGTCGAGCACGTCCGTATCGGCAAGCACCAGGTCCGGCTGATGGAAGACGCCGATCAGGTTCTTGCCGTGCGGCGAATTGATGCCGGTCTTGCCGCCGACGGAGGAATCCACCTGCGCCAGCAGCGAGGTCGGGATCTGGATGAAGCGCGAACCGCGGCGCACGATGCCGGCAGCAAAGCCGGTGAGATCGCCGATGACGCCGCCACCGAGCGCAATCACCGCGTCATTGCGCTCGATCCGCGCGCCAAGCACGGTTTCGCAAACCGGGATCAGGTGCTCGAAGCTCTTGGTCTTCTCGCCGGCGGGAAGCACCAGCGACACGGCGTCGATGTCGCGCTCCTTCAAGCTCGCCATCAGCGGCTCGAGGTAGCGCGGTGCCACATTCTCGTCGGTGATGACGGCCATCTTCCGCCCCTTGAGGCGCGTCGCGATCTCCTCACCGGCCGCGGCGATCAGTCCGGGACCAATCAGGATGTCGTAGGAACGGTCACCGAGGTCGACACGGACCTTGCGTTCGGCGGCAGGCATCGCATGGCTATTCATGGGTCTTCTTGTCCTGGTACTCGATGACGGCGTTAAGAACGTCTTCCACCATCATCTCTTTCCTCACATCGCGCGACAACACCGTCAGGTCGGCTTCGGCGTAGATCGGATAGCGCGCGTTCATCAGGTTTTCGAGTGTCTGCCTGGGGTTTTCCGTCTTCAGCAGCGGCCGGGTGTCGCGCTTGTTGACCCGCTCCCACAGCACGTCGAGTTCGGCGTTGAGCCAGACCGACAGGCCGCCCTTCTTGATCTGGCGGCGCGAGCGCTCGTTGATATAGGCCCCGCCGCCGGTCGAGACCACGCGCGGGCCGCTGCGCAAGAGCCGTTTCAGCACCCGCGTCTCCAGGGCGCGAAACTCGTCTTCGCCGTAGCGGGCAAAGAGATCGCTGATCGTCATGCGCGACACACGCTCGATCTCGTGGTCGGAATCGACGAAGGGAATGCCGAGCGCCTGGGCCGTCAAGCGACCGATCGCCGACTTGCCTGCCCCCATCAGGCCGATGAACACGAGATTGCGTTTACCGAGTACAAGCTTCGCCCGCTCGGCAAGCGTTGCGGAAACCGGTTCGATCACGTCGTTCATTGGACTTCTTATTCCCCATTCCCTTTCGGTATCGACAAATCGGGGTGTAGCGTCAAGTCGTCGCGCGCGTCCGCTCACGGTTCTTGAACTCGGCGAAAGCGGCGTTCATATAGGTCTGGCACCCGCCAAGCGTCGCGCGCGCACTCGAGCGCCTGAAACGCACTGGCCGTTTGAACGCCTGCATGTATCCTTGCGCCTGCTTTGATCGACGCGGCACATGCAGAGGAGATTGAAATGCCGACCCTCTTCCGGTTCCTTTTCTTCTGCGCCGTAATCGCCGGGATAGTCTACGGCACAATGGTCTCCCTCGTCACCTTCGTCGAACCGACGGAGCGGGACGTGACCGTGAAGATCCCGTCCGAACGGGTGAACAAGACCCAATGAGCGATCTTTCCGCCGCCCATGTCGAGGCCTTCCTCGAAATGATGAGCGCCGAGCGGGGTGCAGCGCTCAACACGCTGCAATCCTATGAGCGTGACCTGGAGGATGCCTCCTCGCATCTGCGCACGCTCGGCACCGGGCTGACGGCTGCCACCCCGGACGACCTTCGCACTTATCTCGCCCACCTCTCCGGCCAGGGCTTCAAGCCCTCCTCGCAGGCACGACGCCTCTCGGCGCTCCGGCAATTCTACAAGTTCCTCTATGCGGAAGGCATGCGCGGCGACGACCCGACCGGCATTCTCGACGCACCGAAGAAAGGCCGCAGCCTGCCGAAGACGCTGAGCGTCGACGACGTCTCGCGCCTGATCGGACAGGCGGAGACCGAAGCCGCAGCCGGCGGACCGGACCGGCTTGCCAAGCTGCGCATGCATGCGCTGATCGAACTGCTCTACGCCACCGGCATGCGCGTCAGCGAACTTGTGTCGCTGCCGGCAAGCGTGCTTCAGCAGAACGGCCGCTTCCTCGTCATTCGCGGCAAGGGCAACAAGGACCGGCTCGTGCCGCTTTCCCAGGCCGCCATCCGGGCCATGCGGGCCTATGGCGAGGCGCTCGCCGCCGAGATTGCGCGCGAGGAAAGTGGCAACCGCGAGAGCCCGTGGCTCTTTCCCTCCTCGGGCAAGCAGGGGTTCCTGCCGCGCCAGGTTTTTGCGCGGGACCTGAAGTCGCTGGCCGCGCGTGCCGGCATTCGCGTCGCCGCCATCTCCCCGCACGTGCTCCGCCACGCCTTCGCCAGCCATCTCCTGGCAAACGGCGCCGACCTTCGCGCGGTGCAGGAATTGCTCGGGCATTCGGACATTTCAACGACACAAATCTATACGCATGTGCTGGAAGAACGGCTGCACAACCTCGTGCAAAACCATCACCCTCTTGCCAAACAGGCGAAAAAACAGGATTAGGACCGCCGGGCAGGCTGGTTTCGGCCCGCAGACCCTTGTGGCAAAATGATCGGAAACGCATCTCATGCACAACTATCTCGATTTCGAAAAACCCATCTCCGACCTCGAAGGCAAGATTCTCGAATTGAAGAAGCTCGCCGGCGAAGACGAGAGCGTGAATACTTCGGATGAGATCGAACGGCTGGAGACGCGTGTCCGCGACGCGATGGCGGAGATCTATTCCAAGCTGACGCCCTGGCAGAAGACCCAGGTCGCCCGGCACCCCCAGCGTCCGCACTTCCTGGATTATGCTGCCGAGCTCTTCACCGAGTTCACCCCTCTTGCCGGCGACCGCAACTTCGCCAACGACGATGCCATCCAGGCCGGCCTTGCGCGTTTCCGCGGCATGCCGGTCGCCGTCCTCGGCCAGGAGAAGGGCAACGACACCAAGTCGCGCATCAAGCACAATTTCGGCAGCCCTCGTCCGGAAGGCTATCGCAAGGCGATCCGCGTCATGGAAATGGCCGATCGCTTCGGCCTGCCGCTGATCACGCTGGTTGACACCGCAGGCGCCTACCCGGGCGTCAACGCCGAAGAGCGCGGTCAGGCGGAAGCCATCGCTCGCTCGACCGAGACGTGCCTCAATGTCCGCGTGCCGATCGTCACTGTCGTCATCGGCGAAGGCGGCTCCGGCGGTGCGATTGCGATCGCCACCGGCAACCGCGTCTACATGCTGGAGCATGCGATCTACAGCGTCATCTCGCCGGAAGGTGCAGCCTCGATCCTGTGGCGCGATTCCACCCGCGCCAAGGAAGCCGCCAGCAACATGAAGATCACGTCCGAGGATCTGAAGGCGCTCGGCGTCATCGACGGCATCATTCAGGAGCCGGTCGGCGGCGCGCACCGCGACCCGAACGCGGTCATCGGCCGCACCGGAACCGTGATCGCCGACGCGCTGAAGGAGCTTTCCGGACGCGATGGCGACCAATTGCGCACCGACCGCCGACAGAAATACCTCAATATCGGCCGCAACCTCTAAGCTGAAGGCGGATGCGGGCCGAGCCCCGTCGCTCCTTCGGTCGGCCGGCCCGCGATTGCGGCAGTGACTTTCGCAACCGCAAAGCGGACTATGGCCAAATCTTGGCCATATTCATGAGGTCAAGAACAGCGCATCGGCAGGGCCACCCTGCAGGGTTAAGAATTCGTGAAGTATAATCGCTTAGTGATTCTCTGAGAGCCCTCCCCCTCGCGGACGCGGCTCTGATAGTCGAGTTTGGGTTTGAACGGGCCTCTGCTGATGCGTTTCTGGCACCTTTTAGCTTCCGCCGCCATTGTCGCCGCACTTTCCGGCTGCACCAACGAGGCGCTCGACGCCACGACGTCGGTCGACATCAAGTCCGTCAAGAACAAGACCGAGTACCAGGTCTCTGCCCCGATGGTCAAAAAGATGTCCGAACTCGGGATGCAGAAGCAGGCCCCGATCGCGCTGCGTATCTTCAAGGAAGAGGGCACGCTCGAAGTCTGGAAGGCCAACACGGCCAACCGCTTCCAGCTCTTGAAAACCTATAAAATCTGCGCCTGGTCGGGCAAGCTCGGGCCCAAGGTGAAGGAAGGCGACCGTCAGGCGCCGGAAGGCTTCTACCCGCTTTTCCCGCGCCAGATGAACCCCAACTCCAACTACTATCTGGCCATCAACACCGGCTATCCCAACGTCTACGACAAGGCGAACGGCCGCCAGGGCACGCACCTGATGATCCACGGCGCCTGCTCGTCATCGGGCTGCTACTCGATGACCGACGAGCAGATGATCGAGATCTTCGCGCTCGCCCGCGATAGCTTCAAGGGCGGCCAGGAGAGCGTGCAGCTGCAGGCCTTCCCCTTCCGCATGACCGCGGAAAACATGGCGCGGCACCGCGACAATCCGAATATCGACTTCTGGAAGATGCTGAAGGTCGGCTACGACCAGTTCGAAGTCACCAAGCGCCCGCCGGAAATCAACGTCTGCGAGAAGAAGTACGTCTTCAACCAGCAGGCCTCCGGTCCGTTCAATCCGGGCGGCCAGTGCCCGGCCATGTCGACGCCGCCTGCCTTGCAGGTAGCGATGGCGACCTTCGAAAAGAGCTACCAGACCGACTACGACAAGGCCATGAAGAAGTATGACGGCATGGTCTGGTACGAGCCGAGCGAGGCCGAGCGCAAGGCGATCGTCGCCAAGCAGCGAGTCGGCCGCGAACTCGCCTATGCCCCGACCGGCAACTCGCTTGACGCCGGCAAGATGATGAAGGCGAGCGATCTCGAAAAGAAACTCGCCGATCAGAAGGAAGCGGAAGAGACCAAGCAGGCTGTCGAGATCCAGAAGAAGGAACTCGAAAAGGCGACCGACGGCGGCAAGCACGTGCCCGTTCCGGCCGCCAATCCCATTCCGCAGCCGGTGATGCAGGCGGCCGTCGAGCAGCCCAAGAAATCCTTCTGGAGCCTGTTCTCCAAGAGCGAGCCTGAGCTTCAGATGCCCGCGCCGGTCGTCATCACGCCGGAACAGCAGGCCGCCGTTGCGCCACAGGCTCAGGAGCCGGCAAAGGCCGAGAAGCAGGCACGAGCCGCAGCGACTGCCGCTGCACCACAGCAGACCGCCGCCGTTGCGACAGCGCCCGCACCGGATGCGGTTGCAGAAGCGCCTGTCCTGACCGAAGAGCCGCCGAAGAAGCGGCCCTTCTGGAAGATCTGGGGCAATTAATGCCGGACGAACAAAAGATCGTCTACGACCTGAGGGGGCTTAAGTGCCCCCTTCCCGTTTTGAAGACTCGCAAGCGCATGACCTCGCTGGCGCCGGGCGCTTTGCTGGAGATTGAGACCACCGACCCGCTGGCGGTGATCGACATTCCGCATTTCTGTAACGAGGACGGCCACAAGCTCGTAGAGGCTGCACCCGCCGACGGCGGCCACCGATTCCTCATCCGCAAGGGCGCCTAGACACCACGTCTGCCGCGCGGCAACGCTTCGATCCCTGAGGGTTTAGAACCGCATGCCCGGAACGGCGAGCGGATTGTCCGACAGCGCCTGGGCGTCCGGCCGGTCGATGCGCGGCTTGCCGGTGAAGGCGTCGAAGAGGTCGCGGACGAAATCTTCCGTCAGGCCCTTGGTGATCAGCACCATGCGCGTGCGCCGGTCGTTCGGATCCGGCCAGGCGGCGAGCCGCTCCGGCGTGTGGAAAACGTTCTGCACGCCGTGCAGCACCAGCGGCCTCTCCGGCCGGTCGGCAACCGCGACGATCGCCTTCATCCGCAAGAGCTTCTCGCCATGCGCCGAGCGCAGCAGATCGATGAACATGTCGAGCGCCATCGGCTCGATCGGCCGGTCATGCACGATGCTGAACGAGCGGATATCGCCACCATGTCGCGTCACATCGTGATGGTGGTGATTATCGTGCCCATGATCATGATGGTTATCGTGCTCGTGATGATCGTGACCGTGGTCATGGTCATGATGGTGGTCGTCGTGCGCTTCGTCCTGCAGCCAGCGGCCGACATCGGCGATCTTCGACGACGGGTCGTAGAGGCCACAATCAAAAAGCCCTGCGCGTCCCGCCTCGGCGCTGTCGCCATCGATCAGCGGTGCGCGCGGATTGAGCGCGCGGATCCGGGCCGTCAGCGCATCGCGCACGGATGCCTCGGCAAGCCCCGTCTTGCTGATGACGATGCGGTCGGCAACGGCGACCTGCTTCAAGGCTTCTTCATGATTGGCGATCGTCTGCAGGCCGTTGACGGCGTCGACGACCGTGACCACGCCATCCAGGCGGAAGTTCTGCGCAATGATCGGGTTGCCGATCACCGACTGCAGAACCGGCGCCGGGTCGGCAAGTCCGGTGGTTTCGATGACAACGCGCTTCAGCGGCTTGATCTTGCCCGTCTGCATCCGGTCCATGAGATCGGCGAGCGTGTCGACCAGTTCGCCGCGCACGGTGCAGCAGAGGCAGCCGTCCGAAAGCTCGATGACCCCGTCGCTGGAGGCTTCCACCAGCAGGTGGTCGATCGAGACATCACCGAACTCGTTGATGATGACGGCCGTATCCGACAGATCGGGATCCTTCAGCAGCCGGTTGAGCAACGTTGTCTTGCCCGCACCGAGGAAGCCGGTGAGGATGGAGACCGGCACCGCCGGCAAGGAACTGACCATCATGGACTCCGATCAAAAGGTCGGCCGCGGCACCGGAATCGGCACGTTGGCGACATCGCCCTGGCCGACCGGGTCGCCGGCAAGTTTCGGCGCCTTTTCGCCGCTGCCGGCGATCAGACCGGCGAAGGCAAGCTTCAGCGGCCGGTTGATTTGATGGATATAGGGCGAGAGCAGCTTCTGGCGGCCGGCCTCGTCGCGGCCTTCGCTGCGGACCTTCGCGGCTGCCTTCGAGCAGATCTGCTTGCTGACATCAGCCACCATGTCGCGCGTCTCGCCATAGGGCGGGATCTGCACCAGCGACGGCTTGCCGTTGCCGCTCGTCGTCAGCGCCATCTGCAGGAGGCGCGCGGACTCGTCGGCTCTGGCACCGAGGCTGTCCTCGCCGAGCACGACCGAGACGACGCTGCGCCCTTCCCGCGTGGC
This sequence comes from Ensifer adhaerens, assembly GCF_002007205.1. Taxonomy (GTDB): domain Bacteria; phylum Pseudomonadota; class Alphaproteobacteria; order Rhizobiales; family Rhizobiaceae; genus Ensifer; species Ensifer adhaerens_D. The sequence goes on along the minus strand of NZ_LAZS01000001.1, from coordinate 331,335 downwards.
AGAGGAAACCTGATTGAAGCCGGAGGCGCAGATGAAGCCGGTCTTCATTCCATCAGCCCCTTCGAAACGGCCGATCAGCATGTTGTAGTTGGGATAATCCTTCTTGCCGGTCGTAAAGCCTTCCAGCGAGAAATAGGAGGAATACTGCGGGAACTCGCGCTTGAGCGTGATGGCGAGCACCGCAAGGTCGCGCGCCGTCGTGTACTGTCCCGGCCCGGGCAGGCCATTGGGGTTGACGAAGTTCGAGGACGTCATGCCGATGCGGCGCGCCTCGGCGTTCATCCGCTCGATGAAGGCGGGTTCCGAACCTGCGACCGTTTCGGCGATCGCGACCGCCACGTCGTTCGCGGATTTCACCAGCATCATCTTCAGCGCGCTGTCGAGCGTCATCGCCTGGCCGGGCTTATAGAACATCTTGCTCGGCGGTTCGGCGGCCGCGTTCTTGGTCATGATGACGGGGCTCTCGAGCGTGAGCTGCCCGGACTTGATGGCGCGGAAGGCTGTATAGGCCGTCATCAGCTTGGTCAGCGACGCCGGATACCATTTCTGGAAGATGTCCTGGTGCTCGTAGACCTTCAGCGAATTGACGTCGACGACCAGCCTCGGATTGGCCGCAGCCGGCAGCGCCGCGAGAAGCGTGGCGCATGTCGCCGCCGTCACTCCGAGCGCCTTTACCTTGCCACGCGTGAAAAATCCTGCTGTCACCACGATAGAACCTCGAAAATCCGCTGTTGCCTCGTCTCGTCCGGCTATTTAGCCTATATGGCGAGGAGATGGCAAAGCCCATTCACAGGGACTGCTGCCAATCCACACCGATACGCAGATACAATTAGTGATCGCACAGACCGACAGGACGAACCGATGCCGATACTCAACCGTGCCGCCGAGCTCCAGAACGAAGTCGCCGAGTGGCGGCGCCACCTGCACAGGAACCCGGAGCTCCTGTTCGCGGTCGAAAATACGGCATCCTTCGTCGAAAAGAAACTGAAGGAGTTCGGCGTTGACGAAGTCGTGACGGGCCTCGGCCGCACCGGCGTCGTCGGCCTGATCCGCGGCAATCTCGGCACGGGCCGCACCATCGGCCTTCGCGCCGACATGGACGCGCTGCCGATCACCGAGACGAGCGGCAAGCCCTGGGCGTCTGAGACATCCGGCAAGATGCATGCCTGCGGCCACGACGGCCACACGGCGATGCTGCTCGGAACCGCCAAGTATCTCGCCGAAACCCGCAACTTCGCCGGCCAAGTCGCGGTCATCTTCCAGCCGGCCGAAGAAGGCGGCGGCGGCGGCAACGAGATGGTCAAGGACGGCATGATGGAACGCTTTGCCATCGCCGAAGTCTACGGCATGCACAACATGCCGGGCATGCCCGTCGGCCACTTCGGCAGCCGCGTCGGCCCGATCATGGCTTCGACCGACGAGTTCACCATCACCATCAAGGGCCGCGGCGGCCATGCCGCCCAGCCGCACAAGACGATCGACCCGATCGTCGTCGGCACCCAGATCGTGACCGCCCTGCAGACGATCGCGTCCCGCACCGTCGATCCACTCGCCTCCGTCGTCGTCTCCGTCACCAAGTTCAACGCCGGCTTCGCCCACAACGTCATTCCGGAGGAAGCGGTGCTCGGAGGCACTGTGCGCACCCTCATGCCCGAGGTGCGAGAGATCGGCGAAAGCCGTATCCGCACGATCGCCGAAGGGGTTGCACAGATCTACGGCGCGACTGTCCAGGTCGCCTACAATCGCAACTATCCGGTGACCGTCAATCATGCCGACGAGACCGGCTACGCGCTCGAGGCCGCAGCCGAGATTGCCGGTGCCGGCAATGTCCAGCCGTCCCTCGACCCGATGATGGGTGGTGAGGATTTCTCGTATATGCTGCTCGCCCGTCCCGGCGCCTTCGTCTTCATGGGCAATGGCGACACCGCCGGGCTGCATCATCCCGCCTATGACTTCAACGATGAGGCGATCCCGCACGGCATTTCCTACTGGGTGAAGCTCGCGGAAACGCGACTTGCCGCCTGAGGCACGGGTGGGAGGCACGATGCATCAGATCGACAAGATTGACCGACGAATTCTCAACATCCTCCAGGCGGATGGGCGTATCACCAATCTGGAGCTTGCCGATCGCATCGGCCTGTCACCGACAGCGACCAGCGAAAGGCTCCGCCGGCTGTTGAAGGAAGGTTATGTCTCGGGCTTCGGCGCGAGATTGGACCCGCAGAAGCTCGGCTTCGGCCTGCTGGTCTTCATCGAGGTCATGCTCGACAAGACGACGCCGGACGTCTTCGACCAGTTCGCCGCCGCCGTCAAACAGGCGCCGGCCGTGCTCGAATGTCACATGGTGGCAGGCGGCTTCGACTATCTGGTGAAGACGAGATTCGAGGACATGGCGGCCTACCGCAACTTCCTCGGCCAGGTGCTCTGGACACTGCCGGGCGTCAAGGAAACCCGCACCTATGCAGTGATGGAAGAGATCAAGAACGACGGGCCGCTGCCGCTGGTTTGAATGGGGATGCGCGCCGCCGCTTTGTGCGGAAGGTTACCCCCCTCTGCCCTGCCGGGCATCTCCCCCACAAGGGGGGAGATCGACAAGCGGCACCATTCTGCCCGATAACGGGCGGCAGATCATCACAGCGCTTCTATCGGATCGTTACGGCGTTCAACAGACGCCATGAACCGCCACTTGGCTCAAATGTGAAGCGGGACATCGCTTCAAGTCGATCTCCCCCTTGTGGGGGAGATGCCCGGCAGGGCAGAGGGGGGTGTACCACGTGCCACCACCGGCTGAATGGCGCGGCGCTAGATGCGCCGCACCACAAATGCATCACTCAGCCAGCGACGCCATGTCGATGACAAAGCGATAGCGCACGTCGCTCTTGACGACACGCTCATAGGCCGCGTTGACGTCCTGGATGCGGATCGTCTCGATTTCCGAGACGATGTCGTGTTCGCCGCAGAAGTCGAGCATTTCCTGGGTTTCCTTGATCGAACCGATCATAGAGCCGGAAATGCTGCGGCGCGCCGGCACCAGCGAGAAGGCGTGCACCGGCACCGCGTTTTCCGGAATGCCGACCAGCACCAGATCGCCATCGACCTTCAGGAGGTTGAGGTAGGCGTTCCAGTCGATCTCGGCGGCAACCGTGCAGATAATCAGGTCGAACGTGCCGGCCAGCGCCTTGAAGGTCTCCGGATCATTGGTGGCGTAGTAATGGTCGGCGCCGAGCTTCAGCCCGTCTTCCTGCTTGGAAAGCGTCTGGCTGAGAACGGTCACGTCAGCGCCCATGGCATGCGCCAGCTTGACGCCCATATGGCCAAGACCGCCCATGCCGACGATTGCGACCTTCTTGCCGGGGCCGGCTTTCCAGTGGCGCAGCGGCGAGTAAAGCGTGATGCCGGCGCAAAGCAGCGGTGCGGCTGCGTCGAGCGGCAAATTGTCAGGGATCGACAGCACGTAGCCTTCCTTGACGACGATATGGTCGGAGTAGCCGCCCTGGGTCGCTGTCCTGCCGTCGGCCTCGACGCCGTTATAGGTCACGATCAGGCCCGGCATGTAGTGTTCCAGGTCGAGGTCGCGGGTGGCGCAGGTGGTGCAGGAATCGACGAAGCAGCCGACGCCGGCGCGGTCACCCACCTTGAACTTGGTCACCTTGGAGCCGACCGCCGTGACGATGCCGACGATCTCGTGGCCCGGAACCATCGGGAAAGCCGAATTGCCCCATTCGTTGCGGGCCTGGTGAATGTCCGAGTGGCAGACGCCGCAATACTTGATCTCGATCACCACGTCGTCGTCGCGCGGTTCGCGGCGCTCGAAGGTGAAGGGCGTCAGCGGCTTCGACGCATCGGTCGCCGCATATCCTCTTGCAATGGCCATCAGTCTGTCCTCATTTTGGGAAAGGGTGCAGGTCCGGAAGGAACCCGGCCTGACGCATCAGAACTATGGCGGGGCAGACACGGTGACCGTTAGAGCGATCCTGCAAAGTTTTTGCACGATCCTCCAAGATTGAGAAAACGCCCCTGGAGATCCCGTCCTCGCACCTTATCTGAGCATCACCTCAGACAATGCTAAGCCGCTGGAAAGACCGTAGATTATGACAGTCACGCGACAGACCGCCCGCCAAGAGATGATCGATATCATTGCCCGGTTCGCCGGACGGGATGGCGACCACATGACCGGCATCCCGGGTCTGAGCCTCCATCGCCACGGCGGCGAGGCCCCGGTCAATTGCTCTGCCTACCGGCCAAGCCTGGCGATCATCGTGCAAGGTGCAAAGCGCGTCGTGCTCGGCGAAGAGACGCTGATCTACGGCGCCTCCGACTACTTGCTGACGTCGATCGACCTGCCGGTTCTGTCCCAGGTCTGCCAGTCCTCGGCGGAAGAACCCTATCTCAGCATGGCCTTCACCCTCGATCCCGGCAAGATCCAGGCGCTGCTGGCGTCGCTCTCGCACCTGCCGGCTCCCGCCGCCTCCGCGCGCGGCATGAGCGTCAGCAAGATCACGCCGGATCTCGAAGACGCAGCCCTTCGCCTGCTGCGCCTGCTCGAACGGCCGGACGATGTTCCGGCGCTGCTGCCGCTGATCGAGCAGGAAATCCTCTACCGGCTTTTGACCGGTCCGCATGGCCACCGTCTCCGGCAGATGGCAACGACCGACAGCCAGCCGCATCAGGTGGGCCGCGCCGTTGCCTGGCTGAAGGAACACTACTCGCGGCCGCTCCGGATCGATGATCTCGCCAACCGTGTCTCGATGAGCGTCTCGTCGCTGCACCATCATTTCAAGGCGATTACCGCCATGAGCCCGCTGCAATACCAGAAGCAGCTTCGGCTGCAGGAGGCGCGGCGGCTGATGCTGGAGGAGAGCCTCGACGCCGGCGATGCCGGCCATCAGGTGGGCTACGAAAGCCAATCGCAGTTCAGCCGTGAATATGCCCGCCACTTCGGTGAACCGCCGATGCGCGACATCGGCCGCATGCGCCGTTCGCTGCTCGAACGCTTCGGCGTCGAGGCGGAAATGCTCAGCGAAGGCTGAGGCGGCAGGGAATCGGCAACCGCCGGCATCCCGCTCAGCTGCGCTCGATATCCCGCCTGAGCACGATCGAGGTCGTCAGGTCCTCGACATTGTCCATCGTCGCGACTTCGTTGCGCAGCTCGTTGAGCGCATTGATCGAGCCGACCTCGACCTCAACGACCAGATCGAGCTGGCCGCTCACAGACGACACCTTGCGGACGGTGGAAAAGCCGGCAAGCCTATCGAGCACGCCGATCGATGGTGTGCGCTTCAGTGTCACCAGCAGGAAGGCCTGGATCGTGCCCTCCTCCAGCTGCCCGATATCGGCGCGATAGCCGCGGATGACGCCGGCCTTTTCCAGCCGGGTGACGCGCTCGGTCGTTGCACTTCGCGACAGCCCGATGCGTCCGGCCAGCGACTTCATGGGGATCCGCGCCTCTTGCGACAGAATGCTGAGGATGGTGCGGTCGATCGCGTCGATGTCCTGCATGTCCCCGTCCTCCGTGCCCGCCGACAAGATGACGGTTATTATAAACATAGTGCCGGTGCAACCGGCATATTGCCGGATGCATCACGGCACAGCCCATGCAAATCTCCTTATCGAGATGAGGACCCCCATGAACGATATGCTGAAGACCACGCCTGATTTTTCGACCGAAGCGGCCGCCGCCTTGCTGAAGGAGCATTACGGCCTCTCCGGTGCGCTCTCGCTGCTTGCCAGCGAACGCGACCAGAACTTCAAGGTCGAGGCCGAGGACGGCAGCATCTCTATCCTGAAGGTCATCAATGCTGCCGAACCGGAAGTCGAAAGCGATTTCCAGACCGCGCTGCTGAAACACGTCGGCGCCCATGCTGCCGACCTGCCGGTGCCGCATGTTCGCCTGACATTGAGCGGTGCTAGTCTCGCTTCGACGACGAGCGCACGCGGCGTCACCCACCGCCTACGGCTGGTGAGCTGGGTCGAGGGGCTGCCGCTTGCCGAAACCGGCCGCGGCGACGCAGCTCTTCAATCCCTCGGGCAGATGCTCGGCCGCTTTGACGCATCGCTCAAAGGCTTCATGCATCCGGGCGCGCTGCGCGATCTCGACTGGGACATCCGCCATGCCGGCCGCTCGGCCGATCGGCTGCATCACGTCGCTGCCGCAGAAGACCGCGCCCTGCTTGAGCGCTTTCTTGCCCGCTTCAACACATCGGTCGCGCCGCGCCTTGCCACTCTTCGCGCCGCCGTCATCCACAACGACGCCAACGACTGGAACGTGCTCGTCGACAAGGCCGATCACGACCAGATTTCCGGCCTGATTGATTTCGGTGACGCGCTGCATGCGCCCGTCATCGCCGAAGTCGCCATTGCCGCCGCCTATGCCGGACTGGACCATCCTGATCCGATCGGCGCCGCCGCTGCGATCGCCCGCGGCTTCCATCAGGAATATCCTTTGGCCGAGGAAGAGGTCGATCTGCTCTTCGATCTCATCGCCATGCGCCTCGTCACGTCCGTCACCATCTCGGCCTCGCGCCGCGCCCACACCGACGACAATCCCTATCTCGCGATCAGCGAACGACCGGCCTGGACGCTCTTGCGCAAGCTCGACCGGATGAACCCGCGCTTCGCCACCGCCATCCTGCGGCATGCCTGCGGCTTCGAGGCGACCCCTGGCGCACGTGCCATCGCTTCGTGGATCCGCGAGAACCGCAAGACGCTGAAGCCGCTGCTCGATAAGCCGGCTGCCACCTATCCGGCAGCGCTCGTGCCCTACGGCGACCCGACGCACCCGATGACGGTGAAATCGGCAGGCGAACGGCCGGATGAGGCTCAGGCGATCTGGGAAGATTATTGCCGCGCGCATGGCGTCGAGCTCGGCATCGGACCCTTTGGCGAAGAACGCACGGTCTATGCCGGCGAGATGTTCGTCTCGCGCTTCGTCGATCACACCCGCCGCACCCGCCATCTCGGCCTCGACCTCTTCATGGCCGCCGGCACCAGGCTCTACACCCCGCTTGCCGCCACCGTCGTCAGCGTTGACGTCGAAAAAGACCCGCTCGGCTATGGCTGCCTGATCGCACTTCGCCATGAGCCGGAGGGCTGCCCGCCTTTCGTCACGCTCTGGGGCCACATGGCGCATGAGGCCATGGGACGCATCAAGGCTGGCGACCAACTCGAAGCCGGCGCACTCGTCGGCGAAATGGGCGCGCCGAAGGAAAACGGCGGCTGGGCGCCGCATCTGCATCTGCAGCTTTCGACCGACACCAGCCTCTCGGCGACCGAAATCCTCGGCGTCGGCGAGCCGCAGTTTCTCGACGTCTGGGCCGAGCTCTTCCCCGATGCGCGCACCTTCGCCGGCATTGCCGAGGAGTTCTACGAGAAGAAAGGCCGCTCGCATGAGGAGATCGTCAAGCGGCGCAAGGAACTGCTCTTGCCGAACCTCTCGATCTCCTACGACAAGCCGATCAAGTTCGTGCGCGGCGAAGGCGTCTGGCTGATCGACGACAGCGGCCGCGCCTATCTCGACTGCTTCAACAATGTCTGCCACATCGGCCATGCCCATCCGGCTGTCGTCGAGGCGATGGCGAAGCAGGCGGCGATCCTCAACACCAACACCCGCTACCTGCACGACAACATCGTCGCCTATGCCGAGCGGCTGACGGCAACGCTGCCGAAGGAATTGACGGTCGCCGGCTTCGTCAACAGCGGTTCCGAGGCCAATAGCCTGGCGCTGCGCCTGATGCGCGCCCATACCGGCCGGGAAAACGCCATCACGCTCGACTGGTCCTATCACGGCACGACGCAGGAGCTGATCGACATCAGCCCCTACAAGTTCCGCCGCAAGGGTGGCAAAGGCCCGAAGCCGCACGTCCATGTGGCGACCATTCCCGACAGCTACCATGCACCGGCCGACTGGCCGGCCGAGGAACACGGCAAGCGTTTTGCCGAAAGCGTCTCAGAACTGATCCAGGCGATGAAGGCCAAGGGCGAAGGTCCGGGTTTCTTCATCGCGGAATCGATCCCGAGCGTTGCCGGCCAGGTATTCCTGCCGGAGGGCTATCTGAAAGAAGTCTATCGCCTCGTGCGCGAAGCCGGCGGCGTCTGCATCGCCGACGAAGTGCAGGTCGGCTTCGGCCGCGTCGGCAGCCATTGGTGGGCCTTCGAGACGCAAGGCGTCGTGCCCGACATCGTCACCATGGGCAAACCGATCGGCGACGGCCATCCGCTCGCAGCCGTCGTCACGACCCGCGAGGTCACCGACAGCTTCAACAACGGCATGGAGTATTTCAACACCTTCGGCGGCAACCCGGTCTCCTGCGCCGTCGGTCTCGCCATGCTCGACGTGATCGAGGGACAGGATCTGCGCGGCAACGCGCTTTCGATCGGCAACTATCTGATCGATGCCTTCCGTGCGATGCAGGCCCGCTACGAGGTGATCGGCGACGTGCGCGGCATGGGCTTGTTCCTCGGCGTCGAGCTTGTGTCCGACCGCAAGACCAAGGCGCCGGCAACCGAGTTCGCCCGGGCCGTCTCCAATGGCGCCCGCCGCCGCGGCGTGCTGATGGGCACCGAAGGTCCGCATGACAACGTTCTGAAAATGCGCCCGCCGATGATCTTCTCGAAACGCGATGCCGATCATCTGATCGCCGTGCTGGAAGAGACCTTCGCCGACGTGGCAAGCAAGCTCGGCTGACGCCGGGCTCGATACCGCCGAAACCATAACCGACTGGCCGGGATGTGGACGCATCCCGGCAGCGAAGATGCATGCCCTAAAACAAGAGAAGAGGAGAACAGGACAATGAAACTTGGAGTTCTAGCACTGGCAAGCGCCGCGTTCCTTGCCGGCACCGCCGCCAACGCCGGCATGCTCGACGTCATCAAGGAGCGGGGCGAGCTTCGCTGCGGCGTCAGCCAGGGCGTGCTCGGCTTTTCCGCGCCCAACGACAAGGGCGAATGGACCGGCTTCGACATCGACTTCTGCCGCGCCGTGGCCGCCGCAGCGCTCGGCAATCCCGACAAGGTGAAATACGTTCCGCTCTCGACCAAGGAGCGCTTCACCGCGCTGCAGTCGGGCGAGGCCGACCTCTTGTCGCGCCAGACCACCTGGACGCTGTCACGCGATACCGATCTCGGTATGAGCTTCGTCGGCGTCAACTACTATGACGGCCAGGCCTTCATGGTGCGCAACGATCTCGGCGTGAAGAGTGTCAAGGAACTCTCGGGCGCCTCCGTCTGCACCGAAACCGGCACGACGACCGAACAGAACATGGCCGACTATTTCGGCGCCAACAACATCCAGTACCAGGTGGTCGCCTTCGAAAAGGCCGACCAGACGATCCAGGCCTTCAACACCGCCCGCTGCGACGTCTATTCCACCGACGCTTCGGCGCTCTACGCCCAGCGGCTGACGCTGAACGACCCCGACCGTTTCGTCGTGCTGCCGGAAGTCATCTCGAAGGAGCCGCTCGGCCCGGCCGTCCGCCAGGGCGACGACCAGTGGTTCAAGGTCGTGCGCTGGACGCTGTTTGCGCTGACCGAAGCCGAAGAACTCGGCATCACCAAGGACAATGCCGCCAAGCTCATCGAGAGCGGCACGACCGCGCAGAAGCGCTTCCTCGGCATCGAGAACGAAGCCGGCAAGTCGCTCGGCCTCGATCCGAAATGGGCCTACCAGGCAGTTTCCGCCGTCGGAAACTATGGCGAAGTCTTCGAACGCCACCTCGGCAAGGACAGCCCGCTGAAGATCGAACGCGGTCTCAACAAACTCTGGAGCCAGGGCGGCCTGATGTACGCCCCACCGGCACGCTGATCCCCCGAGCAGTCCGGCAAAGTCTCCGTTCGGATTTGCTCGAACAAGGAAAAGCGCCAACGAGACGCCGCGGCCCTCCCCGCGGCGTTTTCGCTTTTACCAGCCTTCCTCCAGCACGCGGCCCAACATGTCGGCAAAGAAGTCGGCGCTCTCGCGGGATAGGCAGAGCGGCGGCTTGATCTTCAGCACGTTCAGGTGGTCGCCGGTCGGCTGCATGATGACGCCGAGATCGAGCAGGCGGTCGCAGATCGCCGCCGTCTCCTCGGTCGCCGGCGAAAGGGTCTCCCGATCGCGCACGAATTCGACGCCGAGATAGAGCCCCATGCCATGGACGGCACCGATCAGCGGGAAGCGCTGCCCGAGTGCTTCGAGCCGCGCCTTCAGATAACCGCCGACCACCTGTGCGTTTTCCGGCAGCCGTTCCTCGGTCAGGATATCCAACACCACCTGCCCGACGACCGAACTCACCGGGCTGCCGCCCGAGGACGAGAAGAAGTACCCCTCCTTCTCCAGCGCATCGGCGATCTCGCGGCGGGTGATGACGGCACCGAGCGGATGGCCGTTGCCCATGCCCTTGGCAACCGTGATGATATCGGGCACGACGCCCTGCTCTTCGAAGCCCCAGAAATAATCGCCGAGGCGGCCGTAGCCGACCTGCACCTCGTCGGCGATGCACAAACCGCCGCGTGCCCGCACCATGGCGTAGACTGCATCGAGATAGCCCTTCGGCAGAGCAATGCCCCCGGCATTGCCGTAGACCGGCTCGCAGATGAAGCCGGCAAGCTTCTCGTCAGCGGCGTCCAGTTCGGTAAGCTTCTTGACGACCGAGCGCACATAGCTGTCGGTCGTATCCCCACCACGGAACTCGCCCCGATAGGTATTGGGTGCGGTGACCGCATGCACCCAGGCCGGGCGGGTCTGAAGCGCCTGCGGATTGTCGGCGATCGAGGTCGACACCGCATCGCTCGCGACCGTCCAGCCGTGATAGGCCTCGAGCAGGCTCACGATGTTGCGCGCGCCGGAATAGGCCCAGGCGAGCCGCAGTGCCAGATCGTTCGCCTCCGAGCCGCTATTGACCAGAAACACCGTGTCAAGCCCATCCGGCGCCAGCGCTGCAAGCCGCGTCGAGAATTCGGCGACGGAGGCATAGTGAAAGCGCGAATTGGTATTGAGCAGCGACCATTGCCGCCCCACCGCGGCTGCAAGTCGCGGATGCCCATGACCGAGAATGGTCACGTTGTTGACCATGTCTAGATAGCTGCGGCCCTCGATGTCGAAGAGATGCTCCTTCCAGCCGCGCTCGATCTGCGGTGGTTTCAGGTAATAGTTTTTCTGCGGCTTGGCGAAGTGCTGCTGGCGACGGGCGAGCAACGCTTCGCCATGTGGTTCCGGCGCATCGCATTCGAAGCCGAGGATACCGGTCGGCGAAGGGCAGAGATGCTTCCAGGCTTCCGCCTGATGCGGCATGGCGAAAAGCGGCGGCACGAGACCATGCTCGCGGCAAAGCTGGACGCGGATCAGCCCGTAGGACTGCTGTTCGCCGGAGACGATGCCGAGCGTCGCCCCGGCGACAACCGTCTCTGAAAGGTCGGCATGGGCTTCCACGCCTTCTAGGAACAGGCTGGCTTCGGCCCCTTCGAGCACCAGAAGCCCGTCCTGCCGAACGACGCGGGCGGAGAAGGGAGCCGTGATTTCGCGGCCCGCGGCCAGGCAGATATCGACATGCAGCGCCAGCGTCGCAGCCGGTTTCGGCGACCGCAGCTGGGCTTCGGTCATCCGGTATTCGCCGTAGCGCGTGGTCGCGACACCGATTGCGTGCGCAGCGTGCTGCAGCAGCGAGATCGGCAATCCCTGGTGCTGCCAGCGCTCTTCCGGCAACAGCGGGCTCAGGATCGAGAGGTCGATCTGGCGCACGTCAGTGGGGCCGAGCCCCTGGATCAGGCTCTCCCCGGTCACTCGGGCCGAGTCCGGCGCGAAGCCGACGGCCGAAAGAATGGCGTGCTCCATTAGCGCAGAAGGCACCGACGACGCGACCTCGAAGATCTCCCGCTCATGCGCGGCATTGCCTTCGACGTAAGCGTTGTCGGGCTCGCGGGAGAGCTGGTGTTCGGAGCTTGCGACCAGCACCGCAGCGCGCGCGACGATCAGCGGCCAAAGCGCCTTCAGCTCCACCTCGGTCAACGGGCATGCCGCGTGAAACGCCTTGACCGCGGGCAGGATGAACCAGGGGTCTCCATCCGCATGATGCAGCAGCGAGGCGCAGGTAACGGCGAGTTCGGCAACCAGCCAGCCATTGAGGATATCGCCGAAGTCGATGACGCCGTCCGGCATCGCCCGGCCGGCCGCGTCGAGCCGGCTGACCACATTGTCGTCGGTGACGTCATGGTGGATCGCCTGGGTTCTGAGCTCAGGGGTAAGCGGCTGCAACCGCCGCATGGCGCCGACCATGATTTCGGCGATGCGCTTCCGGCGCTGCTGGTCCGGCATGTCGGTGAGAAGATGGAGCACGACGGGTCCGGCGCGGCGCAGGTCCCACTGTAGCTCACGCTCGAGACCCGGATGCTCAAAATCCTGCAAGGCGGCGGCGAGCTTGCCGGCCAGGCCGCCGAGCGCGGCAACGGCTTCGCGTGACAGATGCTTGCGCCTGGTCAGCGGTTCGCCGTCGAGATAGCTGAGCAGGCGGATCCGGTAATCGGCGCCGCGCACGGTAACGCTCTCGATCGCCTCGCCTTTTTGCGACGGCACGACTTCCGCGACCCTTGCCGTGCTCATCCGTTCGGCAAGGTGCCGCAGAGCAGCGTTCTGCGCTTCCAGTTCCAGCGGCTCGTATTCCGCGCGGCAGATTTTCAACACATAGCGCCGGTCGCCGGTGTCGATGCGATAGTTGCGGTCCTGCTGGCTGCCGAGTTCTACGATCGCACCGGACAGGCCGTAGTGGTCGGACAGCAGCGCGCGCGCCTCTTCGGCGCTGACATCGGGTCTCGGGAGCTCGGTGCGAAGCTTCAGCGCGTCCTCAACCATGGTCTCGTCATCCTCCCATTCGGCGGTCGATCCTCCGAATCGACCGGAATGTTGTCGAGATTAGAGCGGGATCGAGGAAAAGATGTGCGGTTTTCCGCTTACATCCTCCCCGCGATTACTGCGACATGCCCTCCAGCCGGTAGCGCGTGCCGGGGTAGAGCAGTCGCGCAGTCGTCACATTGCCCGCGTCCGCCCAGGTGCGACGCCGGATCATCAGGCACGGTTCGTTGCGGTCGATGCCGAGCAGCTTGCATTCCCAGGGCTGCGGCGACACCGCTTCGACGATCTGCTCGGTGCGCGTGATCGGCGCCATTGCGGTCAGATAGGCGTTCGGTGTCATCGCCTGGAAATCCTGCTCCAGATAACGCGGGCAGATCGCCGGATTGACGAAACGATCCTCGATCTGGATCGGCAGTCCGTTTTCCGAATGGACCATGATCGAATGGAAGACACGGGCGCCGGTGGCAAGCCCGAGCGCGTAGCCGATCTCCGGTGTCGCCGCCTCTTCGTTCAAGAGCGTCATCAACGACGTATGAGCATGGCCGCGTCCGTGGATTTCGTCGGCGATGTTGCGGACTTCAAGCAGCGCGGTGCTGCCCTTGTGGGCCGCGACGAAGGACCCGACGCCCTGCACGCGGGTGATCGCGCCCTCGGTTGCCAATTCCCTGAGCGCCCGGTTGGCGGTCATGCGGCTGACGCCGAGGTCGGCGACGATCTCGTTTTCCGAGGGGATACGGTGATGCGCGGGCCACTCGCCGCTGTCGATGCGGCTGCGGATGAATTGCTTGACAGCCTCGTAGCGCGGCACCGGTCCGTCTTCGAAAGCGGCTGTTTCGTTCCGTTTTCCCACTGCCGTCATCAACTCAAGCCTCGCCTTTCCGCGCCGCCGAACAAATCATGCGCATTCGCTCTCGAATCTTTTCGTTCATTTCACGCTTGCGCGCCAGCGTAAAATATCTATAGTTCCATATACAACTACGTACAGGAAAATGCACATGGTTAGTTTTCCCGTCAACCGGATCTTTGCAGAACGGGCTCTCCTGCCCGAAGGCTGGGCCGAAAACGTCGCGATTTCGCTCGACGCTTCCGGCCGCATTGCAGCGATCGAAACCGGCACCGCCGCCACAAGCGGCGACGAGCGCGCGGCCGGACCGCTGGTCCCGGCGATCGCCAACCTGCACTCCCACGCCTTCCAGCGTGCCATGGCCGGCCTTGCCGAAGTGGCGGGCAGCGGTAACGACAGCTTCTGGACCTGGCGCGAGGAAATGTACCGCACCGTCGGCCTCGTGAACCCTGACGATGTCGAGGCGATCGCGGCCAAGCTCTACATGGAGATGCTGAAGGGCGGTTTCGGCCACGTCGCCGAATTCCACTACCTGCACCACCAGGCCGACGGCACGCCCTATGCCGACCCGGCCGAGATGTCGCTGCGCATCCTCGCCGCCGCCCGCACGACCGGCATCGGCCTTACCCACCTGCCCGTCTTCTACGCCCACGCCAATTTCGGCGGCATTGACCCCAATCCCGGCCAGCGGCCGTTCCTGCACGACCCCGACCGTTTCCTCGCGCTGCTTCAGCGCCTCGAGCCGCTCTGCCGTGAATCCGGCAACACGCTCGGCTATGCCATCCATTCGCTGCGCGCCGCAACGCCCGAGGAGATGCGCACCATCCTCGATGCAGCACCCGTCGCCGGTCCGATCCATATCCATGTCGCCGAACAGACCAAGGAAGTCGAAGACAGCCTCGCCTGGAGCGGCCGCCGCCCGGTCGAATGGCTGCTCGACGAGATGCCGGTCGACGAGCGCTGGTGCGCGATCCACGCAACGCATCTGACGGAAAGCGAGCGCCAGCGCCTGGCGCGTTCCGGCGCCGTTGCCGGGCTCTGCCCCGCAACCGAAGCCAATCTCGGCGACGGCATCTTCCCGGCGGTCGAGTTCATGGCCGAAGGCGGGATTTTCGGCGTCGGCACCGATAGCCATGTGGCAACCAGCGTCGCCGAGGAACTGCGCCTGCTCGAATACGGCCAGCGCCTGCGCGATCGCCGCCGCAACCGGCTGGCCACCGGCCCCGGTGCCTCGATCGGCCGAACCATCTTCGACGCAGCCCACAAGGGCGGTGCCCAGGCTGCCGGCCAGACGACCGCGGGCGTTACCGTCGGCGCCCGCGCCGATTTCGTCGTGCTCGACGGCGACAACCCTTACATCGCTGCCGCCACCAACAACCAGATCCTCGACCGCTGGCTCTTTGCGC
Source organism: Ensifer adhaerens (assembly GCF_002007205.1). GTDB lineage: Bacteria > Pseudomonadota > Alphaproteobacteria > Rhizobiales > Rhizobiaceae > Ensifer > Ensifer adhaerens_D. The sequence goes on along the minus strand of NZ_LAZS01000001.1, from coordinate 316,265 downwards.
TTGGCGGCGAGAGCGTTCGCGACGTCATGGTCGCAGGCGCGTGGAAGATCCGGAACGGACGCCACGACCGGGAGGACGATATCGACCGCGCTTTCGCGCGGGTGCTGATGAAACTGAAATAGTCATCGAAGCCAATATCAAAAAAGGGAACAGCTTTATGTCGATCAGCAAATTGAAACTCACCCTTGCCGCCACCGGCCTCGTGCTCGCGGCTTCCACCGGCAGCGCCAGCGCGTCTTATTGCGGCGACGGCAAGACCGTCATGTTCGCCGGCATCGACTGGGAAAGCGGCGCCTTCATCACCGAAGTGATGAAGACCATTCTTGCCAAGGGCTACGATTGCCAAGTGGATTCGATCCCAGGCAACTCGGTGACGCTGGAGCAGGCAACCGCCAACAACGACGTGCAGATCTTCGCCGAGGAATGGCTCGGCCGCTCCGACATCTGGAACAAGGCGGTCGAGGAAAAGAAGGTGGTCGCCGTCGGCAAGACCTTCGTCGGCGCCAGCGAAGGCTGGTTCGTACCGGAATACGTCATCAAGGGCGATGCGTCCCGCAACCTCGAGGCCAAGGCGCCGGACCTGAAGAGCGTCTCGCAGCTCTCCGATGCCAAGATCGTCGAGATCTTCGCCGATCCGGAAGAGCCGACCAAGGGCCGCTTCCTCAATTGCCCGTCGGGCTGGACCTGCGAAGGCGTCAGCACGGCCAAGCTGGATGCCTACAAGCTTGGCGAGACCTATGTGAACTTCCGTCCGGGCACCGGCACGGCACTCGATTCCGCGATCACCTCCGCCTATCTGCAGGGCGAGCCGATCCTCTTCTACTACTGGTCGCCGACCGCGATCATGGGCAAGTTCAAGCTCGTGCAGCTGGAAGAACCGGCCTACAACGAAGCCTGCTGGAAGGAACTTTCGAGCGCCACCGGCAAGCGCGATGAGGGTTGCGCCTTCCCATCGGTCGACGTCTCCTACGGCGTCAACAGCACCTTTGCGCAGGAAGCCCCCGAGATCATCGCCATCCTCGAAAAGGCAACCTTCCCGCTCGAAGACGTCAACGGCAGCCTTGCCTACATGACCGACAACAAGGTCGATGCGGTGGCGGCAGCGGCCGAGTTCCTGAAGACCAAGGGCGACGTCTGGGGCAAGTGGGTTTCTGATGAAGCCCGCGGCAAGATCGAAGCCAGCCTGAAGTAAGTTCGTTCGGTCGGCCGACACGGGTCTGACGCGCGCCCTGTCTCTTGCAGGGCGGCCCTGCCAGATCCGGGTCGGCCAGCACCTTCGACACCCCGAGGCAAGCGCCATCGGCCGCAGCGTTGCGCCCGCCCATGGCCCGAGCAAGGAACGACATCCGATGTTTCCGGATACCCTCAATCTCTCCATCCGCGCGCCGGTGAACGAGTTCATCCAGACGCTGGTCAGCAGCTATGGCTGGGTCTTCAAGGCGATCAGCGCGGTGATCCTCAAAGCCGTGCTGTTCATCGAGTGGATCCTGCGCGGGCTGCCCTGGTGGGTCGTCATCCTCGCCTTCATGGCGCTCGCCTGGCAAAGCTCCAAGCGCTGGACGCTGACCGTCGCGGTCGGTGCGCTGCTGTTCTTCGTCGGCGTGCTCGGTCTCTGGGACCTTACCATGCAGACGCTGGCACTGATGCTGATGGCGACGCTGGTATCGGTGGCGATCGGCGTGCCGATGGGCATCCTCGTCGCCAAGAGCCGGCTGGTGCGCAACATCACCCTGCCGGTGCTCGACGTCATGCAAACCATGCCGAGCTTCGTCTACCTGATCCCGGCTTTGATGCTCTTCGGCCTCGGCAAGGTACCTGCGATCCTCGCCACCATCATCTATGCCGTCCCGCCGCTCATTCGCCTCACCGATCTCGGCATCCGCCAGGTCGACCACGAAGTGGTGGAAGCGGCAACCGCATTCGGCGGCAGCCCCAACCAGATCCTCTTCGGCGTCGAGTTGCCGCTCGCCACGCCGACGATCATGGCCGGCCTCAACCAGACGATCATGATGGCGCTGTCGATGGTGGTCGTCGCCTCGATGATCGGCGCCCGCGGCCTCGGCGAGCAGGTGCTGAACGGCATCCAGACACTCGACGTCGGCAAGGGGCTCGAAGCCGGCATCGGCATCGTCATTCTCGCGATCGTACTCGACCGCATCACGCAAGGCTTCGGCAAGAGCCGGACGGAGGATCCCCGCAATGGCTGATATCGAGATCCGCAACGTCTACAAGATCTTCGGGCAGGACGCGAAAGCCGCACTCGCCATGGCGAAGGAAGGGCTCAACAAGTCCGAAATTCTCGCCCGCTCCGGCTGCAGCGTCGGCCTCAACAATGTCAGCCTGACGATCGGCGCCGGCAAGATCTTCGTGATCATGGGGCTTTCCGGCTCCGGCAAGTCGACGCTGGTGCGCCACATCAACCGGCTGATCGAGCCGACCAGCGGCGAAGTGGCGTTCGACGGCAACAACATCCTGGATCTTGACGCCAAGGCGCTGCGCACCTTCCGCATGCACCGCGTCAGCATGGTGTTCCAGAGTTTTGCGCTGATGCCGCACCGCACCGTGCTGCAGAACGTCGTCTACGGTCAGCGCGTGCGCGGCCTGCCCAAGGCGCAGGCGCGCGACATCGGCATGAAATGGATCGAGACCGTGGGTCTTGCCGGCTACGACGCCAAGTTCCCGCACCAGCTCTCCGGCGGCATGAAGCAGCGCGTCGGCCTGGCCCGGGCGCTGGCCGCAGATACCGACGTGATCCTGATGGACGAGGCCTTCTCGGCGCTTGACCCCTTGATCCGCGCCGACATGCAGGACCAGTTGCTGCAATTGCAGCAGAACCTTGCAAAGACCATCGTCTTCATCACCCATGATCTCGACGAGGCGCTGCGCATCGGTTCGGAAATCGCCATCCTCAAGGACGGCCAGGTGGTGCAGGTCGGCACGCCGGACGATATTCTGGAACGGCCGGCCAACGATTATGTTGCCCGTTTCGTGCAACGCCGACAGGGACGACCGGAAGCCCATGAATGAAAGCAGAAGTGCTGACAGCATAATCCTCGATGCGCCGTTGACCTGGAAAGAAATCGCGGCGGTCGCCGATGGCGCCCCGCTCGCGCTTTCGGAAACCGCGCGGAAGCGCATCGTCCACGCCCGCAAGGTCGTCGACGCGCTCGTCGAACGCGGCATTCGCGGTTACGGCATCAACACCGGCGTCGGCGCGCTCTGCGACGTCGTCATCGACCGCAAGAACCAGCAGGCGCTGTCGCACAACATCATCCTCAGCCATGCCTGCGGTGTCGGCGAACCGCTCGCCCGGCCCGAGGCCCGCGCAGTGATGGCCGCCCAGATCGCCAACTTCGCCCATGGCTATTCCGGCGTGCGCATCGAGACGGTCGAGGCGCTGCTTGCGCTCCTCAATGCCAACCTCATCCCCGACATCCCGTCGCGCGGCTCGGTCGGCTACCTCACTCACGCAGCCGCTATCGGTCTCGTCTTGATCGGCCATGGAACGGTCGACGACGGTAAGGGCAAGATCAGCGGCGCCGAGGCGCTCGCGCGGATCGGCCTCAAGCCGCTCAGGCTCGAAGCCAAGGAGGGCCTGAGCCTCGTCAATGGCACGCCTTGCGCCACCGGCCTTGCGGCGCTGGCGCTCTCGCGCGCGACCCGCCTCTTCGACTGGGCCGATGCGGCCGCCGCCATGACCTATGAAAACCTCGGTAGCCAGGCGAACGCCTTTGCCGCCGGCCCACTCGCCCTTCGCCGCTCCAAGGGACTGGAGGAAGTGGGTGCGTCTCTGCGCGCCTATCTCGCTGATAGCCCGATGCTTGCGGAAACCGCCGGCACACGCACGCAGGATCCCTTGAGCCTTCGCGCCGTGCCGCATGTGCATGGCGCTGCCCGCGATGCGCTGGTTCACGTCGCAGAAGTCGTCGATCGGGAACTCGCAAGCCTCACCGACAATCCGGCCGTATCAGGCACGCCCGAGGCGCCGGAAGTCCATTCGCAGGCCCATGCGGTGGGGGCTGCCCTTGGCCTTGCCATGGACAATCTGGCGGTCGCCGTTGCCGAAGTCGCCGCGATCTCCGAGCGCCGCATCGATCGGCTGGTCAACCCGCTGGTGAGCCGCCTGCCGGCCTTCCTTGCCGGCGACAGCGGCGTCTCCTCCGGGTTCATGATCGCACAGTACACGGCCGCCTCGCTTGCCGCCGAAAACCGGCGCCTGGCCGCTCCCGCAAGCCTCGACGGCGGCATCACCTCGGCGCTGCAGGAGGACATCCTCACCCATGCGACGCCGGCTGCCTGGAAAGCGCTGTCGATCGCCGACAACCTCGAAACGATCCTTTCGATCGAGCTGCTCGCCGCATCGCAGGCCTATGATCTGCAGCCGCGTGGTCGCGCCGCACGCACCGACGCGCTCTACCGGCGCATCCGCTCGATCATCCCTGCTTATGCCGACGACCGGCCGCTGAACGGCGACTTTGCCCGCATGCGCGCGATCATCGAGGAGGCGACGCCATGAAAATCCTGCGCGCCAGTTCCTACAAGCGCATGCCCTGGAAGAACGGCGGCGGCGAGACCGTGGAGATCGCCGTCTCCCCCGAAAAAGCCTCGCTCGCCGATTTCGATTGGCGCGTGAGCATGGCGACGGTGGCCACCGACGGCCCCTTCTCCAGCTTCCCCGGCATCGACCGCACGCTCTCCATCCTGCAGGGAAAGGGCATGCGGCTTATGATCGAAGGCCGAGAGCCCGTCCTGATGACCGGAGGGACGGCACCGCTCCCCTTCCCGGCCGACGTTTCGACCTCGGCGACGCTGGTCGATGGCCCGATCGTCGACCTCAATGTGATGACAAGGCGTGGCAAGCTTGCCCACAGGGTTCGGCGACTGGCGCTCGATCATCCGCAGACCGTGGAAGGTGGCACAGCGACGACGCTCCTGCTTTGCCATGGCGGAGCGGTGCGCCTGACCGCGAAAGACGCCACGGCAGACCTCGCCGCGGGCGACACGGTGATCCTAGAAGGCTCTGCCCCCATCACGATCGAACCGGCCGCCTCCGCCGTTCTTTTCCTGATCACCATCAACAAGCCGGCCGCCTGAGCGGGCGCCGGCATGCGCTGATCATCCCCGGCGTAGATGCAGCAGCGGATAGAGCCGCCCGGCATCATCGACCGGCGAGCGCCCGACTGTCACAAACCCCAGGCGCTGATAGAACCCGGCACCGGACGCATTCTGCTCGTTGACATCAACCGTCAGCACCGGATGCAGCGACATGGCGTGCTCGACAAGCCTCCGGCCGACGCCGGCGCCGCGCGCATCCGCATGCACGAAAAGCGAGTCGATCTGCGCCCCGCTCATGCCCATGAAACCGAGTGCCTGGTCGTTCTCGTCAGCGGCGATCCAGAACTCTGCGGCCGGCAGATACTGGTCGCGCACCAGCGCCTCGATCGCGGCAAAGTCCTCCGGCGTGAGGAAGTCGTGCGTGGCAATGACGGCGCTGCGCCAGATCTCGAACGTGCGCGGAAAATCGGAAGCGCGAGAACTGCGGATGGAAATGGTCATTTGAAATTTTCTATTGGAAGGTCGCATAGCCTTCAGAACCCGTACGAAGGCAACGGGCGGCGCAGTGGCCCGCACAATACGCACGAGAGCCTTGCGTTCAAGATGCCGCTTCGATGCTTTCGGCAAATAACCGCACAGCATGAAAATACTCTCGCGCACGCAACCAAAAGATGATTACGTCTCACACCTACCCATCCCACACGCGGCTGAGACGCTCCATGAAAATCCTGCTCCCTCTTCTCTGCGCCGCAATATTCACGGCCGGCGCGCTAGCTCCCGCCCATGCCGCCTCATCAAAGAAGGGCCACGAACAGACTGACCGATCAAGCAAGCACGGGCAATGGCGAACTTTGGTGCGGTTCGTGGTCGAGAAAGACGGCGGATTGTCTCTGGTGACCGTCCACCGTTCGTCTGGCAACAGAAAGGTCGATGCCGCTGCCATCGACGCGGTCAGGCGCGCGGCCCCGTTTCCGAAACATCCAACCGGGAGGCGGGAGTACCGGGTCGAGATGGTCCAGGAACGCTGATCGACGATCGGCAGGGGCAAAGAGAACGCAGTTGGTCGTTCAGAAATGGCTAACCATATTCCATGTTCCCCGGGGAACAGCACAATTGACGCCACACGATAGTCTCCATGTCACGGTTTTTAGCGACACACGTCAACAAACGCAGGGCTTGGAGGACAAGGGACATGATCAAAACCGCTTTCGGCGTCAACGTCACCGTACTGGCCTTCTCGATCACCGTGATCGCGATCATGCACTTCGCCCTGTCCCAATACCGCGCAGCCGAAATCGCCGACATCAACCTGCCCGACTACACGACGATCACTTCGTCGATCCATCGCTGAGCCCTCTGTCCCGCGGCGCCGGCAGGCAGCGTGCCGCGCTGGCCGGTTCCCGTGCTCAAGCGGAAGCATCCGCAGGCGCTGCCATCGATGATGGTGGCGCCTTTTTTGCATCGTTCACCGGCTCCATGTATGGCCAGACGGATTATGATACGGGAACGCTGATTGAGCGAATCCCCGCTCAATCAGCGTTGGCAGGACATGCAGGAAGGCCCGAAATGACGGATTCGCAAAACGAGCTGAAACTCAGCGCATTCAAGTTCCACGAACAGGCGGTGCGTGCATCCGTCGGCGGCAAACCGCTCGCACTCGATGCATTGGAACTCGGCGGCGAAATCCTGGTCGTGCTGACGTGGCTCGGCAATTCCGAGCGAGGCCTGCGCAAGCCGGAATACGTGTTGCCGCTCAGCGCGGTGACACATCAGGATCTGAGCAATGATCCGGAAGGCAAATACAAATGGGCAATTAGCACACCGCTGCCGCAATCGCTGTTTGACGGCAGCGCATCGAGGCAGTTCAGACGGCAGTTCGGGGTCAAGAGCGGGCCGGCGCTGACCTTGCCGCTGAAGCCGCCTCATCATTGAGGGGAGAGTAAGCCGCATTCAAGAATGCCAGACGATCGACGGATCAGCGCCCGTCCGCGATTTTGTCTAGATGCGAGGAAAATGGTAGCGGAGGACCGTCTCACGCTATCCCCCCGCTTATTGATCCGCCGCTCGGTTGCGTAGTTCGGTAAGACCACTAAGAGGCAAAGATAAATATTTAAAGTTTCTCTGGAGAACTAATTCAGTCCGCCTTTGCTTGATTTAACACTGAGAGGAATTCTGGCTCATCGCGCAGGAGATCCATGTCAGTATCTTCATTGAGATGCTTTCGAGATGGAAGCGTCCCATCTGCAAGGCATGCCTTGAGTTCAGCGATAGCATTGTCCAAATCACCCTGCATCGCGTACACGCAGGCTCTATTATAGTTGGCCTTCCCAATAAATGCTTTGGCCTTATCAAGCACTTCAGCTGCTTCGGCCAGAAGTTTCTCGCGCTCACCGCCTGTCAAAACATTGCTTTGACGAAGAAAGAGTGCCCCGAGCGAATCGTAAGCAATTCCGTTGTCGGGTTGAAGACGTAGGACTTCATAGAATTTCTCTTTAGCCGCCGTAAATCGTTCCTGCGCCTCATTGCCCTTCATATCACCAACGCCATCGGCAAGAACGCGAGCCCAGCTAAGCAGAGTACGAGGGTTGCCCGGCGCCAACTGCTCGGCCTTCGCAAATTTTTCTTGAGCAAGCCTGCGGGTTGCCATGCGCTCCTGAACATCATCGTGTCGGGAAGCTTCGATAAACAGAGCTGCGCCCCACGCTTGCCACGCTTGGTAGATGTCGGGCTTCAAGGCGATAGCTTCCTCATACCTGGAGGCGGCAAACCGGCACGCCTCCAAAACTGCCTCCTTTGGGCGGCCGCCTACTGTTTCCTGGATCCTTTCGTGACCCTCCGTAATCTTCGACCAAGCCCGCGCTTCAAGTTCGTTTTCAGACAGCGCTCCACCGGCCTCTGTGGGGTCCGGGGTTACGCCGCTTATCAGCGCATCTTGAGCTCGTGCTTCTCCGTCCTTGCTTATCTCCCATTGATCGGCCGCTTCTTCTAAGCGACGCCGCGTGGATGTCAGCAAATCGAGCCCTGTTTCAGGCTCTACCGGATACGTTGCAACTTCAGTGAGTTCTGTAAGGATATGCCGAGATGGATTGGTTATGACGAGTGGCGGCCAACAGCCCAGCGTCTCGGCAAGATCGATCATCGTTCGATCGAAATCGCACCCGCCAATATAGAATGCGTAGTCTTTAGAAAGCAGACCTGAAAGGTGCGGCTTAGGCTCGGCTTCGTACCCAAGCCATATAAGGTTTTGATGTGAATTGAACTCCTCTTCCATTACCTTAAACGCCGCGTCAGCTTCACCGCTATAGCCGATCACTATCGTTAGGTGGTTTCGGAGGCTATCGGCTAGTAGGGGCCGCAGCGTCTCCTTATGCGCAGCAGTCTCCGCCTCGGAATTCATCAAGCGGAGCCCATAACTCTGTCCGTGAAGGTGGAAAATCGCAGGTGCAGCCAATCCCCCAATATCCCGAGTTGGGGCGACTCCAAAATCGTAAACCGGAAGGTGAATGCCGACGAGTGACGCGGCCCTCTCCAAGATCAGATCGAAGTTGAACGTGAGCATTCTTTTCACTTTCGCGTGCCTCGTGATGCACGCAAGTGCGATATGGCCCCAATTTACCCGTGATTCATCGAGCAAGGGCTGGATCAGCGACTTACGGTCTCCAGGCGCTAACGCACCCATCACTCGACCATAATCAGAACGCTCCACGTCTGACAGACCACCTAGACAGTGGCCAAAAGCCTCGTTGACGCGTTTTACCAACAAAGGCGCCGTAGGTATCCCAGCGGTGCGAGATGCCCCTGCCCCCATTATGATGCTAATTTGATCCGCGGCTTTAATATATCCAGCGACGTCTTTCAGGTTCACCTGCGCCCCCCACAGTCCATTCCCGCCCCCCGGTAGAGAACGTGCCGACGTTTGTCTAGCGTTGAATAATGTTCCAGCGCTGCCATAGATTGTATCTCATGATGCCCACGCCGGAGTGAGGTAAGAGCAAACTGCCAACTGCTTGCCGGCTCGTGGGACAGGTGGACGGTGTCGCGTTTCGCTTCGGCGACGATCCGCTCTAATCCCACTCGCAGGCGACGCGGAAGAAGTCAGCGCCATCCGCTTCGACTTCCTGCGAAAGTCGGATCGTCCCGTCGCGACTGGCAAGAAGCTGATCGAGCATTGCCGGCGCTGGACATATGGCAGCTGGCGCAGGTCGCGACCGTCGAGACAAAGGATATCAAATGCAAAGAGGAGGATTTCGCCAGGACCGTACACGCCCGGCCGACGGCCGAGGGCGGGCTGCGAAGACCGCGGCGGCGTTGCAGTTGAAGTGATTGGCCACCTGTCAGCGCTCATTGGCGCCAAGGCTGAACTATTGGGGGGACGTATGGTAGCGGAGGAGGGATTCGAACCCCCGACACAAGGATTATGATTCCTCTGCTCTAACCTACTGAGCTACTCCGCCGGGTACCGCGTCAGGGCTTCGAAGGGGAAGCCGTCTTGACTGGACGGGCGGCTTATACGGCCCGCTTCCGCCCACTGTCAACCCAAGTCTCCGGGAAAATGTGAAGTTTTCACAACAGCCCGGAAATCAAGGGCTTCAAGCGGCCGCCGGCGCCGAAAGCAGCGCCTTCAGGGCCGCTTCTGCACTCGCTTCGCGTTCCGATTTGCGAATGAATCCGCCGCCATAAACGCGTGCGTCCTCGCCGACGCCGGAATAGAGCGCGCAGGCCTGGCCGGGCGCGATGCCGGCTTCGCCTTCGGCGAGTTCCACATAGATGCCCTCGTCATCCATCGCGAGCACGGCTGGCGCCGGCTGGCGGGTGGAGCGTACCTTGGCGAAACAGTCGAAGCCGCGCGCGGCCGCCGTCTCGACGTCTTCGTCCCCGAGCCAGTTGACGTCGCGCAGATAGACGCGGCGCGTCTCCAGCGCTTCCTTGGGGCCGACGATGACGCGACGCGAGCGGGCGTCGAGATAGACGACATAGAGCGGCTCGCCGGTGGCGATGCCGATGCCGCGGCGCTGGCCGATGGTGAAGTGCAGGATGCCCTCGTGGGTGCCGAGCACGCGGCCGTCGAGATGCACGATCTCGCCCGACAGCGCCGCATTCGGCTTCAGCTTCGAGACGATGTCGCTGTACTTGCCCTGCGGCACGAAACAGATGTCCTGGCTGTCGGCCTTCTGGGCGACGACGAGGCCCATGTCCTCGGCAAACTTGCGCGTCTCGGCCTTGGAATAACCGCCAAGCGGAAAGCGCAGATAGTCGATCTGCTCCTGGGTCGTCGCAAACAGGAAGTAGCTCTGGTCGCGCTCGGCATCGGTCGGACGGTAAAGCGCCCGCTGGCCGGCGTAGCGTGGGTTCGGGCTCGGGCGCGAGCGGATGTAGTGGCCGGTCGCCAGCGCATCGGCGCCGAGCTCCTTGGCGGTCGCAAGCAGATCGGCGAACTTGACCGTCTGGTTGCAGGCAACGCACGGGATCGGCGTTTCGCCGGCGATATAGCTTTCGGCGAATGGATTGATCACCGTTTCCCGGAAGCGCGCTTCGTAATCGAGCACATAGTGCGGGATGCCGAGCGTTTCGCAGACGCGGCGCGCATCGTCGATGTCCTGGCCGGCGCAGCAGGAGCCGGCCCGGTGCACCGCAGCGCCGTGATCGTAAAGCTGCAGCGTGATGCCGAGAACGTCATAGCCCTCGCGTTTGAGCAGGCCGGCGACCACCGAACTGTCGACGCCGCCGGACATGGCAACGACGACACGCGTATCTTCGGGCTTGCGGTCAAAATCGAGACTGTTCACAGGATCCAATCCGGCCTTAGGGCGGCATTCCTCAGCCTGCCCTGTTTCACGCTTCATGCGATGCTTTGCCGAGGAACCCTCGGCGCAAGGCATCTTTGCCTCCACGGCGCCCAGCATCCACTCGGATGCGCAAAGCTCGCCGCAGGACTTTCAGTTCCGCGACATATAGAAACTTGTCCGTCCGGCGGCAAGGCCGGCCGCCGAGGCCCGCCCGCGGCAATCGGACCTCGAAGACTTCAGATCAGCTTCAGCCGCATGGCGCGAGCGATCGCCTGCATGCGGTTAACCGCATCGAGCTTGCGGGTCGCGCTCTTGAAGTAGCTGCTGACCGTGTAGGTCGAGATGCCGAGGATGATGCCGATCTCGTCGCTGCTCTTGCCGGCCGCTGCCCAGCGCAGACATTCCAGCTCGCGGCTCGACAGCTTCTCGCGTGCCGTATTGCCGGTGTCGAAGGTGCGCTCCAGGCATTCGAAAAGCTGGATCAGCGTCAGATACAGCGTCGCCCGCTCGACGCCCGAGGGCGCCTCGCGACGACCCGAAAGCACGGCGACGAAGGGGTCTCCGCCGCTCGTGTGCAAGAGCACCGCGAAATGGCGGGCCATCTCCGGGTGGGCAAGCAGACGGTGAACCGTGGCCTCTTCCCCGGGCTTGGCTACGACATCGAGCAATTCGGGCCCGCCCGTCACCGGCAGCTTGGTGTAGCGCAACTTTTCGACCAGCACGCTCGACTGGAAGGTCTCGCAGGCATCGTACTGGCGCACCAGTTCGGACGGCCAGTTGCTAAGGACCAGCCGCTCGGAAAAGCGCTGCTGTTCGGCTAGCGGCATGCGCGCGATCATGAAATGGGCGAAGCCATAACGCGCAATCAACCGCCGCATCAGATGCAGAAGTTCGTATTCGGTGCGGACGGTGGCCGTATCGATGTCCGAAAACATCTCCACCGTTTCAGCCTCGCGCAGCAAGGCCGGTTCATGCGATTCCTTCATCTGCGATCACCACATCTCCCGGCGCCACCGCGCCCGGTCGAGAGAAATACAAAAACGCCCCACATTTTCAGGAGCATGAATTTCACCCGGCAGACAAAATAAAACTGCCGCTACCGGCCTGCCCGCGCAAGAAACGCGTCCGGTTGTGAAAAATTTGACGATGCACCAAGAACAAATGCGGGAGCGTACACACGACGCTCATCCTTATTTCGGCGCTTCGTTACCAAAAATTTTAGTTAAAGTGAAATGTGGTATTTGCATGGCTCCCATGTCAATTCCGCGAGAATCCCGATTGTTCTCAAGTGTTTCCACAAGTCCGAAAGATATTGCCGTAAGATTTGCGGGGCGCGGCAACGCGTCGAGGGCTCGCGGAAGTGTCTCAAATTATGAGCAAATTGTTACTTGACGCTTAGGCAAATGTTAAATGTGGCAGGCTAAGGTCACGGTCATATGGTCTTGAGTTTGTGTAGAGAGTCCCATGACCGAAATGATGCGACCACGCGTGAAATATGTCATCGGCCCCGATGGCAGCCCTCTGACGATTGCGGATCTGCCGCCGGCCAATACCCGGCGCTGGGTGATCCGCAGGAAGGCTGAGGTTGTTGCCGCCGTGCGCGGTGGCCTGTTGAGCCTGGAAGAGGCGTGCGAACGCTATACCCTTACCGTCGAGGAATTCCTGTCCTGGCAGTCCTCGATCAACGATCACGGTCTCGCCGGCCTGCGCACCACTCGCATCCAGCAGTATCGCCACTAATTCGCCCATAGCAGGGCCATAGGTCGTGCGGCGGCTCCGGGTTTCCCGGGGCCGCCGCCGTCGTTTTAACGGGCGTCGCGATCGTTCAGATGTGCTCAGTGCGCTTTAAGTGATTGATTTGTCGCCTGTCGTAATCGCAAAGCCGCTGCGCATCTTTGCGCGACATGCTCTGCGTGCGGACCGGCATTGGTTCCGTTTCGCGAACGCTCTGTGCACCGGCGACGGCCGAACGGACGATTCCGATTTGCGGAAATCTGCGCTAGCTTCCAGGCAGACAAACCCGTTCACCAAGGAAGGATGCCATGGAAATCATGCACGAGGAAACCGGATCGCACGGCCGCTACTCGACATCAGTCGAAGGCCATACGGGTGAAATGACCTATTCGCGCACCTCGCCTCAACTGATCATCGTCGATCACACGCTCGTTCCGGATGCGCTGCGCGGCAAGGGCGTCGGCCAGGCGCTGGCCAAGCATGCGATCGAGGAAGCCCGCAAGGGCGGCTGGAAGATCATTCCGCTCTGCCCTTTCATGAAGGCCCAGGTCATGCGGCACCCAGAATGGCAGGATGTCATCCAGGGGTGAGACACCCCACGCTCGAAGCCCGGTCCCGAAATGAGAAGACCCGCCCGGATGCCGAGGCATCGGGCGGGTCTTTTCGTCTTGTCACGATCGTGCCGGATCGGATCATGCCAACCGCATGATCCGTCAAGGATGGAACCATCTGCTCCGAAACGGGCTATCGGCCCGTCCAACGGACAAATCCCCCTTGCCGGATCCGGCTCGGGGTTCAAATCACCCTTTGGAACAAGGCGTTACGGCCCGCTGCGCCGGATTTTGGCGCAGGAGCCGCAGCTATGCCCGCAGGCGGGTCGACGTGTCCCGCTCTTCAAGGGCCGCCGCCTTCGCGTACTCGGCCTGCACTTCTTCGAGCGCGAGTTCGGCAGCATCCTGCTGCGTCTTCAGTTCGCGAATGGAAACCTGAAGATTGTCGGCTCTTTGACGTGCGGCCTTGGCGAAGGTGGGATAGGCGAAGTGCTGGGGATCGGAGATACCCGACTTCTTCTCCTCGAAAATAATCTGATTTTCCAGATCCTTGGTCATCCGTTCGAACTCAGCCATCATCATCTGAAGCTGGTTCAGCTGACGCTGCTTCTCCCGGACCTGAAATTCCTTCAGGCGGACAAGGCTCTCACGTGCTTTCATACGCAATACTCCCGTGGATAACGAGACCCCGGTTACTGATTTGCCCGCGAGCCGGCCCGAACAGGGCCGGAAACGAAAAATCTTCAGCGATATTAACAAAAGCCTACCGCTGGTAACCTTTCGTTTACGGGCATCGTTAATCATAGGCGTGATGATTTAAGGCTCCGTAAATGCTGAGGCACGAAATATGACCGCCCCGGCATTAACGAGTCAGAAGAGTCAGATAACGGCATTTCCTCATGTTTCACATGAGATTAGCCGTTCTGGATTCACGTTTGAAATCAGGAGACTGCTAAAAATATTTAACAAACTCGATACACCTTGCCAGAGGGAATCAGAATTTGTTAACCATTTGGTGGCAGCCTCCAAATCAGGCAACGACTGGATCCGTATCGCGTAAGGGTGCCACGACAACCTTGGGCGGCGGAAAAGGGGAAGAATATGCGGGTTCTATTAATTGAAGACGACAGTGCAACGGCTCAGAGCATTGAGCTGATGCTCAAGTCCGAGAGTTTCAACGTCTACACCACCGATCTCGGTGAAGAAGGCGTCGATCTCGGCAAACTTTATGACTATGACATCATCCTTCTCGACCTCAATCTGCCAGATATGTCCGGCTACGAAGTCTTGAGAACGCTGCGTCTTTCCAAGGTGAAGACGCCAATCCTCATTCTTTCGGGCATGGCCGGCATCGAAGACAAGGTCCGCGGCCTGGGCTTCGGCGCAGACGACTACATGACCAAGCCGTTCCACAAGGACGAACTGGTCGCGCGCATTCATGCGATCGTCCGCCGCTCCAAGGGCCACGCCCAGTCGGTCATCTCCACCGGCGAGCTGATCGTCAACCTGGATGCCAAGACGGTTGAAGTCGGCGGACAGCGCGTCCACCTGACCGGCAAGGAATACCAGATGCTCGAGCTGCTCTCGCTGCGCAAGGGCACGACGCTCACCAAGGAAATGTTCCTGAACCACCTCTACGGCGGCATGGACGAGCCGGAACTGAAGATCATCGACGTCTTCATCTGCAAGCTGCGCAAGAAGCTCGCAAACGCCGCCGGCGGCGCCAACTACATCGAAACCGTCTGGGGCCGCGGCTATGTGCTGCGCGAGCCGGATGGTGCCGAATACGCCGAAACTGCCTGATTCCCCGCCAGGGCTTGCACCGATCCCCGCATGATGCGGGCCCGACATTCAAGAGTTTCGCAAAACCCGCCGATGAGGCGGGTTTTGTTTTGCGCGGAACGACCACGCTCGCCGGGCCTGCAATAGGATGCCCCGGCGGATGTCAGGGTTGCGCGCCTACACCCTCCCCTTCCCCGATGATCGAAAGCCTCTTCGGCTCGCCGGGTCGGCACAACAAAAAGCCGCGGCAAACGCCACGGCTTGAGTTCGCTGCAAAGAGATCAGGATAAGGCGGTTCAGGCCGCCATCGACTGGCTCGCGAAAACGCTGGTCAGGATCTTGCGGTCGAAAGGCTTCAGCAGGAAATCGTCTGCTCCGGCTCGCTTTCCGGCCATCATCTTTTTCAGATCCGCCTCGACGACGCAGTAATAGATCCGCACCGAAGGGCCGTTCGGCAGCCGGCGAACGTTGCCGATGAGTTCGAGCGCGCCTTCAAGGCCGGCATCGATAATCAGAATGTTCGGGAGTTCCGCTTCGCAGCGCACAAGCGCCTCGAGGCTGTTCGATGCCTCGTAAACCATGAAGCCCATGCCGGAGAGGATACGTTTTCCAACTTTCCTGACGACATCCGAGCCGTCGGCAATCATCAAACGTCGCATGTCCAACTCCCTTCGCCACTTACCTATACGCGTATCGGCATTCTTGAAACAACTCTATACAAATTTGGGAAAGATTTCGTTACGGAGTTTGCTTAACGAAGCTTTTTCGCGCACGATCAACACTCTGAAAACATTAAACTTTCCAGAATACGAGCGAGATTGAAACGTATATGGCAGATACGTTTCCGCCGGATGCGATGGCACCCGGCGGCTGTCGAGAAGTCAAGAAATCGGAACGCCTGGCGCCGCCGAATTAAACCTCAGGCTGCATTTTGGCCGTGAAGATGATTTCCTCACCGGTCGAGGTAACGGCGATTTCCATGCGCGCCTCCTCGCCGAGAAGCACGGTGTAATAGGGCTGGATCGAATGGGCGTCGACCGCCTCTTCCGGCGTGCCGGACAGGAGTTCCACCAGCCTGGGCGGTACGCGCATCATCCGGCCCTTCGCCACCAGGGTGAACACGGCGTCGAACTCCGGATTCTCTAGCGTGACGTCGATCGAGCCGCCGCGCGGAATGGCGCCGTAGGCGATGAGGAAGAGGTTCAAGAGCAGCTTGACGCGGTTCTTGGCGATGATCGCCCGCGGGCCGTGCCAATTGACCTCGGTCTTCTTCTCGGCAGCGGCAAAATCCTTGGCAGCCTTTTCCGCTTCGCCGGTGTCGATCGAGGCGCCGACCGAGCCCGAGGCACCGAAGGCAAGGCGCGCAAACTTCAGCCGGACAGAGGCGTTGAGCGCGCTCGTGCGGATGAGGTCCATCGCATCGGCATCGGCGCCGCCCTCGTCGAGCAGTTCCAGGCCGTTGTTGATGGCGCCGACCGGGGAAATGATGTCGTGGCAAACCCGGCTGCACAGAAGCGCGGCCAGATCGGGTCCCGTCAATGTCAGGTTCGGATTCGTTGCCATCGTAGTTCCTTGTTTGGTGCCATCGGCCGTCGCGTGGAGCACGCGCCGTGGTCACGCCGGTAAAGCCTCACGCGTGAAGACGCAAGTCATGCGCTGCCCGGCGCAGCCGTTCATCAGTGGAACATAATGACACCACATTTGGTAAACCGATTGTTAAGACCATCGGTTCAAATTGCATGGAATTGGTCCAGACCCCAACTGGCCGCGCGGTGATCTGACTGGCGGCCACTGCAAACCCGCAAGCGAGCAATTTTCGCGCCTGACGGAGGATATGATGCATCAGATCATGAAGGCAGCCACATCGGCTGGCCGTGTTATCCTGGCCACGATGTTTCTGGTCGCCGGCGCCCTGTCCGCTGCGCACGCCCAGTCGGCGAACAACAACAGCCAATACAGCATGCAGGAAATCGTCGATGCCGGTCACGGCTTCTTCGGCGAAACCTCGGGCGGCCTTGCCAAGGTCGTCGAACGCGCCTTCGAGCGCTATGGCCTGCCGAACGGCTACATCCTCGGGCAGGAAGGCTCCGGTGCCTTCATTGCCGGGCTTACCTACGGCGAAGGCGAACTCAACACCAAGAATGCCGGCCAGCATAACGTGTTCTGGCAGGGCCCGTCGCTCGGCATCGACTGGGGCGGCCAGGGCAGCCGCGCCATGATGCTCGTCTACAATCTGCCGAGCGTGCCGGCGCTCTACAAGCGCTTCGGCGGCGTCTCCGGCTCGGCCTATGTGGTTGCCGGCGTCGGCATGACGGTGCTGACCGACGAAAACATCGTCGTGGTGCCGATCCGCACCGGCATCGGCGCACGCCTCGGCGTCAATGTCGGCTACCTGAAGATGACCCAGACCCCGACCTGGAATCCCTTCTGAGACTGTTGCCGGACCTGCCCATCGCAAAATCCGGCACCATAGACTTGCAGCGCACGAAACGTCATGTTTAGTGCAAGGAAGCGGAAAATGGAGCGCCTGCCTGCCCCTTGCGGCCCGGCAGGCGGTTCGGTTTCCGGTCCAGTTTTGAAACGGCCAGCTCGTGATCCAATTCTCGCTTCTCTTTGCCCTGGGCTTTCTGACGGCGATCATCATCGGCCTCCTGGTCGCACCGGCGATCCACCGCCGCATCGTGCGTTTCGCCGAGGACCGGCTGAAGGCGACGATGCCGCTCAGCCCCCAGGAGGTGCGCGCGCAGAAGGATGCTGCCCGTGCCGCCTTTGCCGCCGAGAACGCCCGCACGCTTCAGGCCCTGAAGCGCGAGCGGGACAAGGGCGTATCGCTGATGCTCACCAACGAGAAGAGCCTGCAGGAGGCCCGTCGCCTCAGCGGCGAAAACGCCGACCTGCACGCCCAGCTCGCCGAGATGAACGTCGAAGCGGCGGACAGGCGCTCGGCCATCCGCCAGTTTGAGCAGCGCCTGGAGCGGATGAAGGCGACACTCGACAGTGTCGAGCGGGACAATGCCGGAAAGTCCGACGAGCTTCAGAAACGCGACGTTCAGCTCGCTCAAAATGCCGCGGAGACCGACAATCTGCGGATCGACCTGGCTGCGCGCGAGACCGAGGTCGAGCATCTGAAGAGCCGGATTTCCACGCTGCGCGACGAGCGCGAAGCCCTTCGCAGCGACTTGAAGACCGAGACGGCCCATGCCAAGGAAATGGAGCTCCGCCTGTCGCGCGACGAGACCCGCCTGCACCGGCTGGAAGACAAGCTTGCCCGAGAAGTGGCGACCAGCGCCGACCGCGAGAGTGCACTCGAAAGGCGCGCCGGCGAAATCGAGAGATTGAAGGCCAAGGTCAAGGACACCAATCAGGAAATGCGCGATGCCGCCAAGGCTCTGCGCGCCGCGGGCGTCGCCTTCCCCTTACGCAGGGATCGCCGGGCCGCAGCCGAACAGACGATCAATGGCGCCGTGGATCCGGCTCAAGCGGCGAACGGCGAGCCCGACTCTGCCATGGCCGCCGACGACCTGCGCAATCGCGCCACCGCCCTTTCGGAACGCCTGACCAACTCCAAGTCCGCCGCCCACGACGAGGCGCTGCGCGACGAAGTCGCCGCGATTGCCGCGGGCATGGTCGCGCTGACCGCAACGAACGAAGGTGCTACCTCGCCCATCCTCGGCCTGCTTTCAGGCGAGGAGGAAGGCACTGTCAACAGGAAAAGCCTGGCAAAGCGCGTCAAAGACATCCTGCCGCGCGAATAGGCGCCCGCGGCAATCGGTTTTCGTCCGCCCATACATCAGCGCGAAGCGTCAGATCCGGCCGTTGATCAACGCCACCTGATGCAAGGCGATGCCGGCCGCGGTCGACACATTGAGGCTGTCGAGCCCGGGCCGCTGGCGGATGCGCGCCGTCCGGATCGAGGTCAGCACCGATTGCGGCAGCCCCTCGCCTTCGGTGCCCATCAGGAGCGCCGTGCGCGGCGCCGGAGGGATCGCGCCGATATCCGTCGTTCCTGCCGGAGAAAGCCCCCAGATCGCAAAGCCAGCGTCCTGCAATCGCTCCAGCATGGCGGCAATGGAACCCTCGCGGGCGAAAGGCACCGTCAGCACGGAGCCGACGGAAACGCGGATCGCCTTGCGATACATCGGGTCGCAGCTCGTCTCGTCCATCAGCACCGCGTCGACCCCGAAGGCCGCGGCATTGCGGAAAAGCGCACCCATATTGTCGTGGTTGGAGATGCCGCAGGCGGCCAGCACCAGGCTCGACGTGGGCAGCGACGAGATCAGGGCGTCGCGATCCGGCTCCCCGTCGCGGCGTCCGAGCGCCAGAACGCCGCGATGCATGTTGAAGCCGGCGATCGCGTCGAACACCTGCGCATTCGCCACGTAGACCGGCACATCAGGCGGGAAGCGGCGAAGAATGTCGCCGACGCCCTCCAGACGGTTCTCCAGCAGCAGGATGGCCTCCGCCGCAAGACCGCGCCCGGCCTCGTGTGCCGCGGCAAGCATGCGCAGCACCACGGTGCCTTCGGCGATGAAGCGGCCCTGCCGCCCGGTCAGATCGCGCTCCTTGATCGAGACGAAGCCGGCAATCCGGGGATCGGCTGGATCGTCGATGCGCAAGACGGGCGGGAGGGCGCCTGGCATGCCGTCAGTTCGTCCGAACGGTAATATCAGCGACGATACGGCCGGTACCGATGTCGAAGACGATGGCGCGCGGCTCGGCACCGGGCAGGTTGCCGTAGAACAGCACCTGCGAGCCCGAAAGCGCGACATTCGTCACGGTGAAGCCTGCAGGCAGCGCCGCAACCGCATTGAGCGGCGCTTCGCTCGGAACAACAGCGGCCGACGCCTGGGCCGGCGCTTTCTCATCCGTGCGCGTCAGCTTGTAGACAATCGTTCCAAGGACAGCCATAAGCATGACCAACATGACGCCGGCCGAGACCAGCTGCAGCTTCACCATCTTGCGGCGGACATTTTCCATCGCCGGATCTAGCGGCTTGTCTTCCTGGTCATCGGGCTCGATTGCGGTCATGGCTGGCCTTTTTTCGGATTTTTAACGGAATGAACGACCCCTTTAAACAAGCAACGGCCAATAGGAAAGTCCTGACGGCGGGCGAGGATGCCGCAGGACGGCTTGATTCCTTCCTGACGGACGCACTTTCGGGTGAATTCTCCCGCAACCGCATCAAGGCCCTCATCGAGCAGGGTGCGGTGTCGATCAACGGGAAGCCGGTGAGCGAACCGAAGAAGAAGGTGCAGCCGGGCGACGTCTTCGAGATCGACCTGCCCGAGCCGGAAGACCCCGAGCCGAAGGGCGAGAACATCCCCCTCGACGTGCTCTACGAAGACAGTGACCTGATCGTGCTGTGCAAGCCGGCCGGCCTCGTCGTGCATCCAGGCGCCGGCAACTGGACCGGCACGCTGGTCAATGCGCTGATCCATCATTGCGGCAGCAGCCTGTCAGGTATCGGTGGCGTCAAGCGCCCGGGCATCGTCCATCGCCTCGACAAAGAGACGAGCGGCGTCATGGTCGTCGCCAAGAACGATGCGGCACATCGCCATCTCTCGGACCAGTTTGCCGACCACGGCCGCACCGGTCCGCTCGAACGCGCCTATCGTGCCGTCGTCTGGGGGCGACCGCGGCAATTGAAGGGCACGATCGACGCGCCGCTCGGCCGCGCCGGCGACCGGACGAAGCGCGCGGTCAAGCGCGAGGACAGCGACGACGCCCGTGAGGCGATCACCCATTACGAGGTGGTCGAGCGCTACCTCGAAAAGCCGGACGGCACCTCGCTCGCCGCGACGATCGAATGCCACCTGGAAACGGGCCGGACCCACCAGATCCGGGTGCACATGGCCCATATCGGCCATCCGCTGATCGGCGACCCCGAATACGGCGCTGCCTTCAGAACCAAGGCGAACCTTCTGCCGGATGCCGCCAAAGCCGTTGTCAACCAGTTCCACCGCCAGGCGCTGCATGCCTTCATGCTGCAGTTCGAACATCCGTCGACCGGCGAGACCATGCATTTCGAGGCGCCAATGCCGGCCGACATGGCAGCGCTGATCGATGCGCTGCGCAGCGGAGAGTGACCGCCCCTTGAAATCCGGCGTTAGAATTCCGATCTAAGGCGGGCCTCTATTCGTGACATTTCCGTCGCTCCGGCGTCACTTGCTCGTGAACCGGACTCCTTGAATCATGCTTTCGCCGTACTTATTTTCTACGCTCGTGGGGTCTTGACGAAGACCCACATGCCCGGCTTGCCGATCGGAGGCCGGAGACTAAAAAGGGGGGTGCTTCATATGGCCCGAAACAATTTGCCGACCATTGCCGCTGGAGAAGGCGGCCTCAATCGTTACCTCGACGAAATTCGCAAGTTCCCGATGCTGGAGCCGCAGGAAGAGTACATGCTCGCCAAGCGGTACCAGGAACATGACGACCGCAAAGCGGCGCATAAGCTCGTCACCAGTCACCTTCGCCTCGTCGCCAAGATCGCGATGGGCTATCGCGGCTACGGCCTGCCGATCGGCGAAGTCGTGTCCGAAGGCAATGTCGGCCTGATGCAGGCCGTGAAGAAGTTCGAGCCCGATCGCGGCTTCCGCCTCGCCACATACGCGATGTGGTGGATCAAGGCTGCAATCCAGGAATACATCCTGCGCTCGTGGTCGCTGGTCAAGATGGGCACGACCGCCAACCAAAAGCGGCTGTTCTTCAACCTGCGTCGCCTGAAAGGCAAGATCCAGGCGCTCGACGAGGGCGACCTGAAGCCCGATCAGGTCAAGGAAATCGCCACCACGCTCAAGGTGAGCGAGGACGAGGTCATCTCGATGAACCGCCGCCTGTCCGGTGACGCTTCGCTGAACGCGCCGATCAAGGCAAGCGAAGGCGATTCCGGCCAATGGCAGGACTGGCTGGTCGACGATCACGACAATCAGGAAGAAATCCTGATCGAGCAGGACGAACTTGAGAACCGCAGGGCATTGCTCGCCAATGCGATGAAGGTGCTCAATGATCGCGAACGCCGCATTTTCGAGGCTCGACGCCTGACGGAAGAGCCGTTGACGCTCGAGGATCTGTCGTCCGAGTTCGACATCAGCCGCGAGCGCGTTCGCCAGATCGAAGTGCGCGCCTTCGAAAAGGTCCAGGATGCCGTGCGCAAGGCAGCGCTGGAGCGCGCCAATGCCTTGCGAGTCGTCGAAGGCGCCTGAGGCCATCGAAGTAAATCAGCGACGGTTCTGCCTCAGGGAATGCGTAGTCAAAAAAACCCGGCGGTTGCTTCCGCCGGGTTTTCTGTATCAACGGTTCTCGATGAGAGCCTACTGGCTGTTGCTCTGGGCAGCAGTTCCCGTCGCTGTCCAGGCGCGCATCGCCTGGTTGAATGCATCCGTGCCGCTCGGCCCCTTCTCAAGTGTCAGCAGCGCGCGGCGACCGTTGCGGTAGGTGAGAGGGATGTCGATCCAGCTGCGGCTGCGCAGCAGTTCGGTGTTGTTGCTGATGGCATCCGTCGCATCGTTCAGCGCGATCATGTGGAAATCGTCGGTGATCTTGGCTGGAACGGCGATCAAGGCATCTCCCCGGTCCTGCTCGGTCCGCTTCATCGATACACGCTGGACGCTGTCGATGGCCCCGCCCTCGAAGTTCTGCGGCAGCGAGAAAACGAACTCGATGACGTGACTTGCCGGCAGTGACGGATCCGCATTGCGCTTGATCGTCATCAGCGCCGTGAGCCCGCGGTCGGGAATGGTGATCTGTGCCTGAATTGCCGGCTCGGGCTTGGCGTCGCCGCCGGGCGATTCCTGCTTCACCGACCATGCGACGGTCCCCGGGACGGCCGTGGGCGAAGACTGACCAAGGCGTTCCTCGTAGAGGAACATCTTCTCGCCGCTGGCAAGCGCGACTTCAGTCTGGTTCGGCTGGCCCGCCGGCTGTCCCTCAGCCGGTGTCCCGGCCTGACCGGCGGTTCCGCCCTGCCCGGCCGCCGTTTCGACAGGCTTGCCCGCTTCCGTCTGAGGCGCCACGGACTTGCCCTCCTGGGCCGCGCTCTCGCCGGTTGCATTGGCCGGCCCGTCGTCGGTCTCCGATCCGTCCGCCATCAGGCGCTGCGTGAACTTGGTCGACGCATTGTCCGGAACGGCCGTATCGTCATGCGCGGCCGGTTCCTGCGTGGCGGTTTCGCCAGCGGGCTGCGGCGGCGTCGCTTGCTCCGCCGGCGCGCCGCCGATGCTGGACACGGCCGAGGTTATCGATGCGACAACGCTGGAAATCCAGGCATTGCCGGCCTCGCGGTTCTGCCAATAGGCAAACCCGCCACCGCCGAGCACCAGAAGGGCGACGGCCGCGATTGAAAGACGCTTGACGCTGAAGCGCGACGGCTTCGGCGTCGCCCGATAGGATGCCGGTCTTGGGACAGTCGCCGCGACAGCCTCGACGCTCCGTTCCGGCTCGCGCGCCGCGGCTGCTGCTCCGGCTCCCGCCGCGGCAGCATTGGCCGCGTCCTCGAATCCGAGCAGGTCGTCGATATGATCCCAAGCGGTGCCGGTGCGTTCCTGTTGGTCCTGCGTTGCCGGCGTCGCGTTCGCCTGAACAGGCTTTTCGACCGGCCATGACCAATCGCTGATTTCCGGTTCGGAGGTCTTTTCGGCCCGCCGCTCCTCGATCGGTGCGAAGGGATCATTGTCGTCGAACGACCAGCCGCGCGCAGGTTCCGCATTGGGCGTTGCCTGAGGCGCCTGCTGTTCCGGTTCATCGACCGGATGCAGCCCCAAAAGCTCGGGCGCGTTATCCGGTTCGTGGGCCTCGGCGGCGCGCTCGTCGCTGAGGTGTTCGGTAACCGGGGCGACGGTCGAGGTCGGACCAACGGTCTCCCATTCGGGCAGGTCCCACTCCGAGAGTTCCGGCTTCTGCTCGGCGCTTGCCGCCGGCGCTTCCTCCCAGGTCGGCTCCGATGTATCCTGCGTTTCTGCCACCGGCTCCGAATACTCGGGCGCTTCGTAGGCTGGCGCGTCTTCGTGCGGCTGAGCAACGACGGGAGTTTCGTCCAGCGGCTGAGCTACGGTTTCGGCAGGCTCGACAGCCGGTTCGTATTCTACCGGTTCCGCCGGGGCTTCCTCGGCCGGTTCGCCATGAGGCTCGACGGCATGCGCCGGCTCCTCATAGGCCTCGGCATGGTGGTAGGTCTCGGCAACGCCTTCGTCTTCCGGTGCCGGCTGCTCGACGGCGTGCACCGGTTCGCTTTCGGCCACCGGCTCACTTTCGACAACCGGCGCGCGCTCGGCTTCCGGTTCCGGTTCCGCTTCCGTTTCCGTTTCCGTTTCCGTTTCCGGAACGGGCTCGTCTACTGCAGCGTCCGAGGCAACCGGTTCGACGGTCTCCGCCTCGGCTACCTCCGGCTCGTCGAGCGCCGGCAGGGCCTCGGCATGTTCGCTGTCGACCTCGGCGATCGCATTTTCGAGCTTCGCCAGCTGGCGATTGATCATGTCGTCCGACGGACGCGGGTTCATGTTTTCGAGTTGGCGGCGCACGGCCGCGCGCGCCTTCTCGTATACCCTGTCCCGCATTTCAGGTGTGTTTTCCGACAGGCCGCCAACGGTCCTGCGAATAACTGCAACAAAGTCCGCCATTAGTACTTTCTCATACGCCCAGGTATGTCTTTGCGATCACGACGCAATGTCAGTTCGCCGACACTAGTCCTCAAAGGGGTCCGTCACAAGTATTGTGTCGTCCCGCTCCGGGCTGGTCGAAAGAAGAGCAACCGGTGCACCGATCAGTTCTTCCACCTGGCGGACATACTTGATCGCTTGCGCCGGAAGATCTGCCCAGCTGCGCGCGCCAACCGTCGATTCTTTCCATCCTTCAAGCGTAACATACACTGGCTTTGCCGAAGCTTGCTGCGCCTGGCTTGCCGGCAGATGGTCGATCTGCTGCCCATCCAGAGTATAGCCGATGCAGATCTTCAGTTCGTCGAGACCATCGAGAACGTCGAGCTTGGTAAGCGCGATGCCGGTGATGCCGTTGGCGGCGACCGACTGGCGCACCAGAGCCGCATCGAACCAGCCGCAGCGACGCTTGCGACCCGTGACCGTGCCGAACTCATGGCCCTTTTCACCGAGGAACTGGCCGATTTCATCGGTAAGCTCGGTCGGGAACGGACCTTCGCCGACACGCGTCGTATAGGCCTTGGTGATGCCGAGGATATAGCCGAGCGAACCCGGGCCCATGCCCGAGCCGGCGGCAGCCTGGCCGGCAACCGTGTTCGACGAGGTGACGAACGGGTAGGTGCCGTGGTCGATATCGAGCAGCGTGCCTTGAGCGCCTTCGAACAGGATGCGGGCGCCCTTGCGGCGCGCCTTGTCGAGCAGCACCCAGACGGTTTCCATGAACGGGAGCACCTTGGCGGCGACCGACGAAAGCTCCTGCATGATCGCCTCGTGGCTGATCTCGGCTTCACCCAGTCCACGGCGCAGTGCGTTGTGATGGGTCAGCAGGCGATCGACCTTGGCCGGCAGGGTATCAAGGTCGGCAAGATCCATGACGCGGATGGCGCGACGGCCGACCTTGTCTTCATAGGCCGGGCCGATGCCGCGGCGGGTGGTGCCGATCTTCGTGCCGCTGTTGGAGGCGGCGTCTTCGCGGATGCCGTCGAGTTCGCGGTGCAGCGACAGGATGAGCGTGGCATTGTCGGCGATGCGCAGGTTGTCGGGCGTAATCGCAATGCCCTGCTTGCCGAGCTTGTCGATTTCGGCGATCAGCGCGTGCGGATCGATGACGACGCCGTTGCCGATGACGGCGAGCTTGCCGGGACGCACAACGCCCGAAGGCAGGAGCGACAGCTTGTAGCTGACGCCGTCGATCACCAGGGTATGGCCGGCATTGTGACCGCCCTGAAAGCGCACGACGATATCCGCGCGCTCGGAGAGCCAATCCACAATCTTGCCTTTGCCTTCGTCACCCCATTGGGAGCCGACCACTACGACATTCGTCATAATTCTCTTCCTGTGCAGGCGCGCAAACGAGGCTGCGCTGTTCTCAAACCCGCGCATCTATACTGTGTTGTCATCTGGAAAGCGACCCCGTTCTGCCCGGCGTTCCGCCCTTTTTGCATGACAAGGACGGGATTTAGCGCCTATATCTTGTGCTTTCCCGCCATGGCGACGACCGGTCGCCCATCCCCATGCAGGTCTCAGCATCGTGAATTCCAGGGCCTACTTCTATCTGTGCGTCACCGCCCTCTTCTGGGGCGGCAACTCCGTCGCCGGCAAGATGGCGGTCGGCCATGTCAGCCCCATGATGCTGACGACCTTGCGCTGGGTCTTCGCGTTGATGGTGATCCTGGCGCTGATGACGCCGCAGATCCGGCGCGACTGGGACAAGATCCGCCAGCACTGGCTGCAGCTTCTCGCCTATGGCGCGATCGGCTTTACTACCTTCAACGCGCTGCTCTATTCGGCACTGAAATACACCAGCGCCATCAATGCCGTCATTCTCCAGGCCGGCATCCCGATGCTCATCTTCCTGTTCAATTTCGCGCTGTTCCGGACGAAAGCCTCGGTCGCCCAGGTGATCGGCTTCACGGTCACCCTGATTGGCGTACTGGTGACCGCCGCCCATGGCGACGTGACGAGCCTGCTCTCGCTTGAATTCAACTTCGGCGACGCGCTGATGATCGGGGCCTGCATCGTCTATGCGGGCTATACCGTGGCGCTGCGCTACAAACCGACCATGCACTGGCAGAGCTTCATCGCCGCGCCCGCCTTCGGCGCGCTGCTGAGCGCCATTCCCCTATTGCTCTGGGAGATCGGCACCGGCACGGCGATCGTGCCCGATACTACCGGCTGGATCATCGTGCTTTATGCCGCGATCTTCCCGTCGCTGATGTCGCAGGTGCTCTATGTGCGCGGCGTCGAGATGATCGGCGCCAACCGCGCCGGCCTGTTCATCAACGCCATCCCGGTTTTTGGCACGCTTCTTTCAGTGATGCTGATTGGTGAGACCTTCCACCTCTTCCATCTCGTCGCCCTGCTTCTCGTGCTCGGCGGCATCGCGATCGCGGAAAAGGGGCGCCCTCGCTGAGCGGATCTCGCGCCTACCGGGTAGGTTTCAGGCGATGCAATCGCTAGAACTCGGGAGGCGACTTAAGGCTTGATTAGCAGATGACTGTTTCTGTCGCCTTCAGGATTTTTCCTTGGGGCTAAGGCAGTGAAAAATATTAGAATTTCGACACGTATCTATTTGCTGACGGCAATGGCGCTAGTCTTCATGGCAGCGGCCATGGCCTACAAGACGCAGGTTGCCAACACGGAAGTCAATGACGAGCGCCGGCAGATGCTGCGCAACGTCACCGAGGCGGCGATCTCCACGATCGCAAGCTTCGAGGAGCAGGAGCGCAACGGCACGCTCTCGCGCGAGGAAGCCCAGAGCCGCGCCGTTTCCGCCGTTATGGCGATGCGCTTCGGCCAGGACGGCTACTTCTTCATCAACGGCTTCGACGGCATGATGATCGCCCACCCGCTCGCCAAGAAGCTTGTTGGCACCGACGTCCGCGGCCTCAAGGATACCAACGGCAAAGCCTTTAACGTCGAGCTCATCGCGTTGGCGCAGAACCCGGGCAGCGGCATCGTCAACTACTATTGGGACAAGCCCGGCCATGAGGAGCCGGTCGAGAAGTACTCCTACATTCAGGGCTTCAAGCCCTGGGGTTGGGGCGTCGGCACCGGTGTCTATGCCGACGATCTCGCCGCCAAGTACAATGCGTCTCTGCTGATGACGATCATCATCACGGCGATCGCCGCGATCGCGACGCTTGCTGCCGCCATGGCGATCGGCCGCTCGATCAGCCGGCCGATCAACCGGCTGAAAGACGTGATGCTCGAAGTATCGAACAACGACACCCGTTCGGAAGTTCCGGATACCGACCGCCGCGACGAGATCGGCCACATGGCCGATGCCCTCGTCGTGCTGCGCGCCTCGGTGATCGAGCGCAACGCGCTTGAAGTTCGCCAGCGCGAACAGCAGGTGGCGCTCGACGACGAGCGCAGCGCCAACGAGGAAATGCAGCAGGCGACCGCCCGCGTGCAAGCCCATGTCGTCAGCACCATCGGCGGCGCCCTGGAAAGGCTCGCGAGCGGCGACCTGACGACCCATGTCCCCGATCTCGGCGCCGACTACGAAAAGCTGCGCCAGGACTTCAACACCGCCGTCGCCGCACTTCGCTCGACGGTGAGCGCGATCGCCGATTCCACCTCAGTTGTCACCGGCAATGCCAATGAGATCAGCAGGGCAGCCAACGACCTGTCGCAGCGCACCGAGCAGCAGGCAGCGTCGCTCGAAGAAACCGCAGCCGCCCTCGACGAGATCACCTCAGCGGTTCAGAACTCCACCAACCGCGCCGAGGAGGCGACCCGCATGGTCGCCGAGGCCCGCAAGGGTGCGGCCACCTCGAGCGAGGTCGTTCGCGACGCAATCACCGCCATGGGCCGCATCGAAAACTCGTCTTCGAAGATTGGCGAGATCATCGGCGTCATCGACGACATCGCCTTCCAGACGAACCTCCTGGCGCTGAACGCCGGCGTCGAGGCGGCACGCGCCGGTGATGCCGGCAAGGGCTTTGCCGTCGTCGCGCAGGAGGTGCGGGAACTGGCGCAGCGTTCGGCAACGGCGGCCAAGGAGATCAAGGGGCTCATTACCGCGTCGGGTGTCGAGGTTTCGGCCGGCGTGCGTCTGGTCGAGGCGACCGGCTCGGCGCTCGGCGACATAGAGCGGCGGGTCAACGAGATCAACGACCGCATCGTCGCCATTGCGACAGCCGCCCGCGAACAGTCGGTCGGGCTGCGGGAGATCAACACCGCCGTCAACCAGATGGACCAGATGACCCAGCAGAACGCCGCCATGGTCGAGCAGACCTCCGCCGCAAGCCAGGCGCTCGCCGGCGAAAGCAACGTGCTATCCGGTCGGCTCGCCCAGTTTACCGTCGAGGAGAAGGTGTGGCGGTCCGCTGCGCAGCGCGCAGCTTGATCCATCCCGAGACGAAAATGGCGCTAATCGGCGCCATTTTCATTCAGACGAGATGCCGCTCCATATAGAGCGCATCATCGCCATAACTTGAAAGCTTCTGCACCAGCCGTTCGTCCATGCGAACCTCGAAGCCCTGTCGCTCCCAGAAGCGGCGGGATCCGTTGACGGAAACGAGCGACATCGACCGGAACCCTTCCGTCCGTGCAACATCGGCAAGCATCGGCAACACGCCGCCCCCTGCCCCGGAGCCACGCATTTCGGGCAGAAGGGCGAGGTCATGGATGTACCAGGTATCGGCAGCCTCAGGAATTTCGCCAAGCAGGCTGTTCAGCGACGGCGGCGCACCGCGAAGCCAGGGGTGGCTCAACACATAGCCGCGCGACAGGCCCTTTGAGTCCAGCATGAAACAACCGGCAGGGCTGAGCGCGATGCGGTCGGCGAGCACGGCGTCATCCTCGGGAAAGGCCTGGTGAACCGCGAGCTGGATCTCCGATACGGATGCGAGGTCGGGCAGGCTTGCCTCACGCCAGCGGAATGTCATTTCGTTCATTTCTCGTCATATGCGTTCGAAACGGGAAAACGCACCGGCGGTCGGCCGGTGCGTCCTCGATGTGAGTGGGTCGGCAAAGTGGCAGACCGTGCTGCCCCTTGCTGTGGCTGGCATCAATCGATGTTGAAGACCAGCGGCTTTGCCTGGCGAATTGCCGGATTGGCACGCAGCTTGTCAAGCACGGCCTCGGAAACAGCGCCATCGACGTAGAGCAGCGCGATCGCGTCGCCGGCTTCCTTCTCGCGGCCGAGCTGGAAGTTCGCGATGTTGACGCCCGCATCGCCGAGCGTCATGCCGATGAAGCCGATCATGCCGGGAACGTCGGTGTTGGTGATGTAGACCATGTGGTTGCCGACATCCGCATCGAGGTTGATGCCCTTGATCTGGATGAAACGCGGCTTGCCGTCCGAGAACACCGTGCCGGCAACCGACCGCGTCTGGTTCGCCGTTTTCACCGTCAGCTTGATGTAGCCGTCGAAGACGCCGGTCTTGTCACGCTTGACCTCGGACAGGATGATGCCCTTTTCCTTGATCATGACCGGCGCCGAAACCATGTTGACGTCGGCGACCTGCGGCCGGATCAGACCGGCAAGCACGGCACTCGTCAGCGCCTTGGTGTTCATGCCGGCGGTCGAGCCGTCATAGAGGATCTCGATTTCCTTGATCGCGCTTTCGGTCACCTGACCGACGAAGGCGCCGAGAACGTCGGCAAGCCGGATGAACGGCTTGAGGATCGGCGCTTCCTCAGCGGTGATCGACGGCATGTTGATGGCGTTGGAGACCGCACCCTTGACCAGATAGTCCGACATCTGTTCGGCCACCTGCAGCGCGACGTTCTCCTGGGCTTCCGTGGTCGAAGCGCCGAGATGCGGCGTGCAGACGACGTTCGGCAGGCCGAAAAGCGGGCTTTCGGTTGCGGGTTCGACCTCGAAAACGTCGAAACCGGCGCCGGCGACATGGCCCGACTTGATCGCTTCGGCAAGCGCCTTCTCGTCGACGAGACCACCACGGGCGCAGTTGACGATGCGCACGCCCGGCTTGGCCTTGGCAAGCGCTTCGGCGCTCAGGATGTTGCGGGTCTTGTCGGTCAGCGGCACGTGCAGGGTGATGAAGTCAGCCTGGGCGAGCAGTTCGTCGAGTTCGACCTTGGTGACGCCCATTTCCTCGGCGCGCTCCTTGGAGAGGAACGGGTCGTAGGCAAGCACATGCATCTTCAGGCCGATGGCGCGCGAGCAGACGATAGAGCCGATGTTGCCGGCGCCGATGACGCCGAGCGTCTTGCCGGTGATTTCGACACCCATGAAGCGGGACTTCTCCCACTTGCCGGCCTGCGTCGAGGTGTCGGCGGCCGGAAGCTGGCGGGCAACGGCAAAGAGCAGCGCAATCGCGTGTTCGGCGGTCGTGATCGAGTTGCCGAAGGGCGTGTTCATCACGATGATACCGCGGCGCGAAGCGGCCGGGATGTCGACATTGTCGACGCCGATGCCGGCGCGGCCGATGACCTTGAGGTTGGTCGCAGCGGCAATCAGCTTTTCCGTCGCCTTGGTGGCGGAACGGATGGCAAGACCGTCATAGTTACCGATGATTTCGGCGAGCTTGTCCTTGTCCTTGCCGAGCTTCGGCTGGAAATCGACTTCGACGCCGCGGTCGCGGAAGATCTGGACGGCGGTTTCCGACAGTTCGTCGGATACGAGAACACGAGGTGCCATGGGAGGCCTCCTTAAAGATCAGGTCTGAATGGGAATGCGGGTAGCCAGGCCTCGCTCCCATCGGGAGCGAAGCGGATCACTCAAATCAGTGTGAGATGCGGGCGAAGTTCATTGTCCTCACCCATTGTCCGATCAGGCCGCGGCCTGTGCCAGCGTTGCCTTCTGGGTCTCGAAAGCCCAGGTCAGCCATGGCATCAGCGCCTTCATGTCGGCGGCCTCGATCGTGGCGCCGGCCCAGATGCGAAGACCGGACGGGGCATCGCGGTAATGGCCGATGTCGAAGGCGACGCCTTCCTTTTCGAGGAGCGCAACCACGCCCTTGGCAAAGGCCGCCTGTCCGTCAGCGTCCAGCGTCAGCACGTCCTTGTCGACGATCTTCAAGCAGACCGAGGTGTTGGAGCGGGTCTCGTCCTTGACCGCCAGGTTTGCGATCCAATCGTTGGCGGCGACGAAATCGAAGATTGCCTGCGCATTGGCATCAGCCCGGGCCATCAGGCCCTTGAGCCCGCCGACCTGCTGTGCCCAAAGCAGCGCATCGATGTAATCTTCGACGCAAAGCATCGACGGCGTGTTGATGGTTTCGCCGGTAAAGATGCCTTCAATCAGCTTTCCGCCCGAGGTCATGCGGAAGATCTTCGGCAGCGGCCAGGCCGGCACGTAGGTCAGCAGCCGTTCGACGGCGCGCGGCGACAGGATGATGACGCCATGGGCGCCCTCGCCGCCAAGAACCTTCTGCCAGGAGAAAGTGACGACGTCGAGCTTGGCGAAATCGAGGTTCTGCGCAAACGCGGCAGAGGTCGCATCGCAGATCGTCAGGCCCTTGCGGTCAGCCGGGATGAAGTCGCCGTTGGGCACACGCACGCCCGAGGTCGTGCCGTTCCAGGTGAAGACCACGTCGCGGTCGAAATCGACCTTCGAAAGGTCGGGAAGTTCGCCGTAACCGGCTTCGAACTTGCGTACGTCGGCGAGCTTCAGCTGCTTGACCACGTCGGTCACCCAGCCGGCGCCAAAGCTTTCCCAGGCGACCATGTCGACGCCGCGCGGACCGAGCAGCGACCAGAGCGCCATTTCGACGGCGCCGGTGTCGGAAGCGGGCACGATACCGATACGGTAGTCGGCCGGCACTTCAAGAATGTCACGGGTAAGATCGATGGCCTGCTTCAGCTTCGTCTTGCCGATCTTGGCGCGGTGCGAACGACCGAGCGGAGCATCGGAGAGAGCGTCGAGCGTCCAACCGGGGCGCTTCGAGCAAGGGCCAGAAGAGAAATGGGTATTGCTCGGACGGAGGTCCGGCTGTGCAGGCTTTGCCATGTGCTATCCTTCCAGATAGATAGCCCTTCGTTGGGGAAGGGTGTCCCGCCGTTGTCGATATTGGCGGCGGGATCGGAAGTCAAGCGCTTTGTCGCAATCGACAAAATTAATGGCGTAGCGGGCAACATATGAAAAGACAGGCGGCCACCGCCGAACGATTGTTGCCAGACAACGCCTTCATGTGGGCAACAGGTTGAATCACTTGGGGAAAGAACGCAGCGAACCTGCTCGACTTTCCCGCGGCCGATGGCGCTAGAACGAGAAGCGCA
Organism: Ensifer adhaerens; assembly: GCF_002007205.1. GTDB lineage: Bacteria > Pseudomonadota > Alphaproteobacteria > Rhizobiales > Rhizobiaceae > Ensifer > Ensifer adhaerens_D. Next base: position 283,514 of record NZ_LAZS01000001.1, on the reverse strand, counting down.
GGCCCGCTCGGATTTCGTGACGGGAAAGACCATCGTCAAAGCCCTTGCCGCCACGTGCGCCCGCAAGCGCCTCAGTGCCGAAGCCGAACATCTCGCCATCGGCGATATGGGAGTAGCGGTAGCCGACATCGAGCTTCAGCTGATCGCTGAGATCGTAGGAAACGCCGGCCATCAGCGCATAGGTGAAGCGCCAGCTGTCGCGCCCCTCGTAGGAGGTGAAGCCGGCCGCTCCGGCGCAGGCGCCGCCACCGGCAACGCAGGTCGCCCTTTCAACCGCGGCATCCCAATTGAGACGCGTCGCGCCGAGACCGGCGCCGACATAGGGGGTAAAGCCGGCGAGCGTGCCGAAGTCGACATAGGCGTTCGCCATCAGGCCGAGAGCGGAATAGTCGGCCCCGGTCAAAAACGCGCAGGAGGTGCCCGCCCCCTGCCCCGCGCACGGGATTGCCGATGAGGACGAGCCGTTGAACCGGCTCTCGAAATACTCCGCCGTCAGGTCAGCGCGGAAGGTGTCGGTAAACTGGTAGCCGACGCCGAGCGAACCCGAGAACGGCTTGTCGAAACGGGAGTTGTCGAAGGTGGTGCTGTCGTAGGTCGACGTGCCCGCGTCGAAGGTCCGGTAATAGGGATCGCCTTCGCTACGCCAAGGCGCATAGCCGATATCGCCGCGCAGATAGATCGCACTCGCGCCAGCCGATTCTTTTTCGATGGTGATCTCCGGCGCATTCAGGAGATCCTCATCGGCAGCGAATGCCGCGCCGGAAAGGAGCAGACCGGCACCAAAAGCGGCCCCGCAGAACCCGTTTCGCCAATCCATGCCCATGCCCTTTCACCACTGCTATCGGTGCGGGATGGCGCACTGCCGTCACCGCTTCGTTCAGCGTTAACTATTGGCAGCGACTGGTTAACCCCCGGTTAACCATGCCTGTTAGGAAACAAGCAAAGAATGGCGGCAACGAAAAAGGCCACCCGAAGGTGGCCTTTTGTATCATCTGGTCTGGTCGATCACTTGTAGACGATCGGCTCCGGCTCGTAGGGCACTTCGCAGACACTGCCGAACGAGTAGCGCAAACCGGCGCGTGCCTCGTGGATGTAGAAGCCTTCATCGGAGCCCGGACCGCCACCGTTGGCGTAGCCGAACATGTCGCCATCGTCGACCTGGCGGAAGCGGTAGCCGACGTCGGCCTTGAGATTGCAGGTGAGGTCGATGGCTGTACCGGCCATCAGCGCGTAGGTGAAGCGCCACTTGCTCTCACCGTCATGACCGGTCGTCGGGTCGCATTGGCTGGGATCGGCGATGCTGCAGCTGGTGTTGCGCAGCTTGTCCCACTTGACGTGGGTGGCACCGATACCGGCACCGACGTAAGGCGTGAAGGCGCCGTAGGTGCCGATGTCGACATAGGCATTGGCCATCAGGCTCCAGGCGGAAACGGAGGTGACGTCACGCGACCGGCAAGGACCGACCACGCTGCCGCAGTTGCCCAAAGTCGAGCCAGTGAAGTCGGCGCCGCCCCAGTAGTCGGCCGTGATGTCGGCGCGCAGATAGTTGTTGAACTGGTAACCGACACCAACGCCGGCGACCCAGGAATCATCGATATCGGCCGTTTCGAAACTGGTGATGGAGCCGCCAGGCCCCCCTTGGTAGTAGTTCGCGCCGCGCAGGTTGTTCCAGGCATAGCCGACATCGCCGCGCAGATACCAGCCGCTGGTCTGGATGACTTCGATCGGCTGTTCCGGCACCGGCTCCATTGGCGGTTGATAGACATCTGCAGCATAAGCTGCCGTGCCGCTGAGCAAGATAGCAACAACGCCACTCAAAATTCGCTTCATGGCCCACTCCAATACATTCTCGTTGCTTGGCTCACCATGAAACCGGTGCCCAAATCCCGTTATTGGTTATGGATAATGAGGAGCAAAGGTTAAGTTCCGATTAACTACAATCGTTTACCGAGATTGTTAAACATCGGGTCTATTCTTGTAGTTGTCGTGCGACGTTACTGACGGCAACGGAGCATCCGTAAGACACACCTAAATAGTTTGGCAAGACAAAGCGCTAGGTTGCGCATGGCTGGAAGCACATGCTCGGCAAGCGGCGCGCCCGCGCGGGAAAAAGTCTCCGACACGGCGCATGGCTGACGCGCCATCCCGACAAAAAAGAGGCCGGCGCAACGCACCGGCCCTGGAGGGAAGTCAAAGGTTTGACGCTTAAGCCGCGTTGCGAACACTGCCTATGACATTGACCAGTTCGTCGACGATGCGCTCGACCTGGCCACGATCGTCGCCTTCCGCCATGACGCGGATGAGCGGCTCGGTGCCGGAGGGGCGGATCAGCAGCCGGCCGGACTTGGCAAGTTCCGATTCCGCATCGGCGATCGCCTGGCGCACGGTTGCGTCCTCAAGCGGCTTGCCGGCCGAAACACGAACATTCTTCAAGACCTGCGGCACGGGCTCGAAACGGTGGCAGACCTCGCTCACCGCCCTGCCCTGACGCTTGATCACCGCAAGGATCTGCAGTGCGGCTACGAGGCCGTCGCCGGTCGTGCCGAAATCAGACAGCACGATATGGCCGGACTGCTCGCCGCCGACATTCAGGCCATCCTGACGCATCTGCTCGACGACGTAGCGGTCGCCGACCTTGGTGCGGCGCAGATCGATGCCGCGGCCCTTCAGGTAGCGCTCGAGCCCGAGATTGGACATGACGGTGGCGGCAACCGCACCGCCGCGCAGCATGCCATCCTCGGCCCAGCTATCGGCAATCACGGCCATCAGCTGATCACCATCGATGACGGTGCCGTTCTCGTCGACGATCAGCACGCGGTCGGCGTCGCCGTCGAGCGCGATACCGATATCGGCACGCACTTCATGGACTTTCTTCGATAGTGCCGCCGGGTGGGTGGAGCCGCAGTCGAGATTGATGTTGAGGCCGTTCGGTTCGGTTCCGATACTAACGACTTCAGCGCCCAGTTCCCAAAGTGCGGTCGGCGCGACCTTGTAGGCGGCACCATTGGCACAGTCGATGGCGATCCTGAGACCCTGAAGGGTAACGTCACGCGGCAGGGTACGCTTTGCATGTTCCAGGTAGCGATAGATGTCGCCATCGACGCGCTTCGCCCGGCCGATGTCTTCCGACTTTGCCAGCTGGCCTGAGAGATCCTGGTCGAGCAGCGCCTCGATCTTCTGCTCGATGTCGTCGGAGAGCTTGTAGCCGTCGGGACCGAAAAGCTTGATGCCGTTGTCCTGGAAGGGATTGTGCGAGGCCGAAATCATCACGCCGATATCGGCGCGCAGCGAGCGGGTGAGCATGGCCACACCCGGCGTCGGGATCGGGCCGAGCAGGAAGACGTCGAGACCGGCGGCGGTGAAGCCCGCCACCATCGCGTTCTCGAGCATGTAGCCGGACAGGCGCGTATCCTTGCCGATCACCACCCGGTGGCGATGGGCGCCGTTGCGAAAGATCGTACCGACGGCGATGCCGACCCGCATCGCCAGATCCGGCGTCATCGGAAACATGTTGGACTGGCCGCGAATACCGTCGGTGCCGAAATACTTGCGCTTCATAAGAGCTCCATCGTTCTGCCGGGTCAGCGCTGGCTTTGCCAGCTTCGCCTGTCTGCGGGGTGCGCGACTGGGTTTCATTGACCGGACCTCATTTCATATCGGCGGTTGCCGTACGCCTCGGATCGTCGTGCCGGATCATGGCATGCGATCGCAAACACATGAATCTTCTTTGACACAAAAGCGCAGCAAACGGCAGCGAGCCTAGCATCAGAAATCATTACATCCCGTTACCAAATGCCAGACGCCGAACCGCCAACGAAAAGCCGCCGCTCCACTCAAGGAACGGCGGCTCCAATACATAGCCGACAGGTGTCGGTTATTGCGGCTGCGGCTCGAATCCGCCTTCGGATTCTTCGCCCTTGTTGCCGGCCGAGCCTTCCTTCTTGGCACCGGCCGAGGGAACGGCCGAGCCACGATGCGGCGGCGTGTCGTCGCCGAGATCCCGCGCCGGCTTCTCGCCGCGGATGAGCGCCTTGATCTCCTCGCCGGTCAGCGTTTCGTATTCCAGCAGGCCTTCGGCAAGCGCCACGAACTCGTGGTTCTTCTCGGTCAGGATCTTGCGCGCGGTCTCGTAGGCCTCATCGATCAGACGACGGATTTCGTTGTCGATCTTCTGGGCGGTCGCTTCCGACACGTTCTTCTGCTGGGCAACGGAGTGGCCGAGGAAGACTTCCTGCTGGTTCTCGCCATAGGAAACCTGGCCGAGCTGGTCGGAGAAGCCCCATTGCGTGACCATCGCGCGGGCAAGCTTGGTGGCCTGCTCGATATCCGAGGATGCGCCCGAGGTGATGTTCTCCTTGCCGAAGGTCAACTCTTCGGCGACGCGGCCGCCCATCATGATGGCAAGGCGCGAGACCATCCACTTGTAGCTCATCGAATAGCGGTCGCCTTCCGGCAACTGCATGACCATGCCGAGCGCGCGACCGCGCGGGATGATCGTCGCCTTGTGCAGCGGGTCGGCCGAGGGAACGTTGAGCGCGAGGATGGCATGACCGGCTTCGTGATAGGCGGTCAGCTTCTTCTCGGCCTCGGTCATCGCCGACGAACGACGCTCAGCACCCATCATGATCTTGTCCTTGGCATCCTCGAACTCGAGCATGGTGACAAGACGCTTGTTGCGGCGGGCGGCCATCAGGGCGGCCTCGTTGACAAGGTTCATGAGGTCGGCACCGGAGAAGCCGGGCGTACCGCGGGCGAGCACCTTGAGGTCGACGTTCGGCGCCAGCGGCACGTTGCGCACATGCACCTTGAGGATGCGTTCGCGGCCGTTGATATCCGGGTTCGGCACGACGACCTGGCGGTCGAAGCGGCCCGGACGCAGAAGCGCCGGATCGAGAACGTCGGGACGGTTGGTCGCCGCGATCAGGATGATGCCTTCATTGGCTTCAAAGCCGTCCATCTCGACCAGCAACTGGTTGAGCGTCTGTTCGCGCTCGTCGTTGCCGCCGCCGAGACCGGCGCCACGATGACGGCCGACGGCGTCGATTTCGTCGATGAAGATGATGCAGGGCGCATTCTTCTTCGCCTGCTCGAACATGTCGCGCACACGGCTGGCGCCGACGCCGACGAACATTTCGACGAAGTCGGAACCGGAGATCGTGAAGAACGGAACGTTGGCTTCGCCGGCAACGGAGCGGGCAAGCAGCGTCTTACCGGTACCGGGGGGGCCGACGAGCAGCACGCCGCGCGGAATGCGGCCGCCAAGGCGCTGGAACTTCTGCGGGTCGCGCAGGAATTCCACGATTTCTTCCAGATCCTGCTTGGCTTCGTCGACGCCGGCGACGTCGTCAAAGGTGACGCGGCCATGCGCTTCGGTGAGCAGCTTGGCCTTGGACTTGCCAAAGCCCATGGCGCCACGCGAGCCACCCTGCATCTGGCGCATGAAGAACAGCCAGACACCGAGGATCAGAAGCATCGGCAGAAGCGTTCCGATATAGCTCAGGAAGCCGGACGAACCGTCGGTTTCCGGGCGAACCGTGACCGTCACGTCCTTGGCCTCGAGGCGCTCGGTGAGCGCCGTATCGACTGAAGGCGCGTAGGTCTGGAAGGTTGCGCCGCTTTCGGAATAGCTGCCGATCACTTTCGAGCCGGTGATCACGACTTCCTTGACGCGGCTCGCATCCACGTCCTTGAGGAACTGCGAGAACGGAATCTCGCGCGAGCCGGTGCGCTCCGTCGGCTGTTGGAACATGCTGAACAGCGCGATCAGCAGAAGCGCTATGATTGCCCAAAGGGCAAGATTACGAAAATTAGGGTTCATCGAACTCCCCGGAACCTGTCACGACCCGCGCATTTCGCGAGCCGCTGTCTTGCTCCCTAACATAGGGTTCTGGTGACGTATTGCCAAGGCAAACCGCCGGCTACCGTTCCATTTCTGTCAATAGATCGTGAACCGGCGGCAGAGGATAATGCGCTCGTCCGAACAATCCGGCGATCCGATCGGCCATGATCCGGTCGAATCCCGGCAAAAAGGTGTCGTAGAGCCCGATCCGCGGCTCGATCATGACGGATGCGACACTTTCGCCGTCCTCCGGCAGGATCCGCGGCGCTGCAAGCGATGCACGGCCGGCAACGCCCGGTGGCAGGCCTGCGGCAATAAGTCTCTGCTGTTGTGACCCGCGCCCACCTTCCGCCACCACGGAAACCGGAGCATTTCCGCCATTGTGCACGCGGAAGCGGCCGTCCCACAGACCGGTCTCGCCACCCGCAAGCCTCAAGGTCGCCAGGCCCCGCGCCTCGCGATAGAGGTAGAGCCCGCTCGAGCGCCGATCGAACACACATCTTCCGGCGGTCAACCGGCCGGGTGTTGTCTCATGCAGAAACGCCGTTACCCGCTTCACCGTGTCGGCGGCGGGGATATGCGCGCGGCCGCCGGTGACGGCCACGAGCGCGAGCAGCGCCCGCTGCCAGTCGACATCGTCGCGGTGCTCGGCCAGAGCAAGCGGGATCTCCGTCACCAGGCCCGCATGCACGCGGACGTGCCCGGCGATGAGCGCGGCGGCTCTTGCGGATGATCGGGCTCTGGTGCCGGCATCCCACGCGCCCTCTTGCGCCTGCGGCGATTGCTCCAGTCGAGCCCGGGCGCGCACCCGCTCGAAGGTCGGGTTCGCGTTGCTCGGATCATCGAACCAGGTCACGCTGCGCGTCGCAAGAAAGGCGCGGATCGACGCCCGATCGAGGTCGAGGAACGGCCGCAGCACCCAGAACCGGCGATCGTAAAGGGTGGCGCTCGCCATGCCGGAGGCGCCCGGCCCTTGCGCCCTTTGCATCCGCATCAGGATCGTTTCGCGCTGATCGTCGCCGGTGTGCCCGGTGACGATGCAGCCGGCTTCGAGCCTCCCGGCGGCATCGGCCAGCAACCGATAGCGCGCCTCGCGCGCCGCCGCCTGGATGCCTGTCAGGGGTTTGGGGCCATCCCATCGCATGATGAGGTGCGGAACGCCCATGCTTGCGCAGAACGCGGCAACACCGTGCGCTTCCTCAGCCGATTCCGGTCTCAGAGCGTGATCGACCGTGCACGCGGCCAGGGAAAATCTGTGGGGTTCGCTTGCCTCGATCGCCTCATGAAGGGCGAGAAGAAGACCCTTGGAATCGCTCCCGCCGGAGATGGCGACGAGGATGCGCATCGGACGAAGAAAGGAGGCGAGAAATCGGTTTGCCGTTTCGACAACGGCCGTCGGCGTTTGAGCCTCAGCAGCCAAAGCGGCTCTGCTCGCTCGTCACCTTCGCCTTCACCGCAGGCGAGGCCTTGGGATAGCGCTTGTTGACCTCGCGCAGCGTTGCGCAGGCAGTTTCCTTATTGTCGAGCGCGCCCAGCGACATGCCGAGCTTCAACAGCATTTCCGGTGCCTTCGGCGACTTGCCGTGGGCCTGATGCGCGTTCAGGAAGGTCTTGGCAGCGTCGCTGAACTTGCCTTGCGAATATTGCGCTTCGCCCAGCCAGAAGCTGGCATCGGCTGCCTTGTCGCCATTGGGAAACGCCGCCAGGTAGTCACCGAATTCCTGTTCGGCGGTGCTGTAGTCGCCGGAGAGAACATGACCGTAGGCCGACTGGTAGAGATCGCCGGGGTTGTCGAGCGATGCCGTCTGGCTGCCGGGATTGCTGTTCAAGCCGCCATCAGCAGGTGCGCCGGAATCGACGCCGGGAAGCGTGGCGTTTGCGCCCGGGCGCCCGTCCGTCGTCGCTGCGACCGGATTGCCGTTCTCGTCGAATACGATCTGTCCGAGTGTCGATGGCGGAGCCGCGCCATTGCCGGCCTGGCCTGCTCCGGGCGAAACGCCCGACGATGCCATGTCGTTGCCGCCGCCTGCCGGCGCCATGGTCTGGCTATCCGTCACCCCCGGGGTGACGGACGCCTGATCGCTGGTTTTCGGCGTCTGCAGAGCGCCGCTCTTCTTCGGGGAGGCCTTGCCGCTTTCCAGATCCTGGAAGCGGAACTCGTTGTCCTCCTGGAACTTCCGGATCTGCTCCTGCATCTGCAGAAGCTGGAAGCTCATTTCCTCGATACGCCCGTTGAGCGAGCGGATCTGTTCTTCAAGCTGGCCAATCCGTGCGGTTTCGGCCGACTGCACCTTCACCACAGGCAGCTTCTGCTGCTGCGCTGTCGTGTTGGCTTCAGTCGTTCGGGCCAGCAGCCCTGAAAGAGGCATGGCGTTCGCCGTCTGGCCGAGACCCGCAAGGGTCGCAAGACCGATCAGGCCCGCCACGACAAATTTCTTCATTTCATTTGTCCTGTTCGAATACCGGTTGTCCCACCCTTGAGCCGGGGCCCGCAATACATCTCGCCGAGTCAACTGGGTGATTGCCGCACAGTTTTCCAATTACCCTGAAAAAGCAACGGAGTTCGGCCAAAGTGTGGTAAAAAAGCAAAGGGCGGCCGAGGGCCGCCCTTTTAATTTTAGCGATCTGTGATCTCCGGAACACGAAGTGTCTTGCGGGATCACGCCTTGATGACCGGCCAGGCGAGACGCGCGGCCGCGGCATCATTACATGCCGGCGCCACCGAGGACGGTAACGGCGCGGCGGTTCTGCGACCAGCACGAGATGTCGTCGCAGACGGCGACCGGCTTTTCCTTGCCGTAGGAGATCGTCTTCATGCGGTTCGACGGAACGCCCTGGCTGATCAGGTAGTCGCGGGTGGAGGCCGCACGGCGAGCACCGAGCGCCAGGTTGTATTCGCGCGTACCGCGTTCGTCGGCATGGCCTTCGATGGTGATCGCGTAATTCGGATACTTGGCGAGCCACTGGGCCTGACGGGCGAGCGTCTGCTGCGCGTCGGCGCGGATCGACGTGGAGTCGGTATCGAAGAAGATACGGTCGCCGACATTGACGGTGAAGTCCTGCTGCGAGCCCGGCGTTGCGGAACCGGCGCCGCCGAGACCAAGTTCGCCAGCACTGCCCGGCAGGTTCTTCTTCGATGCACAGCCAGCCAGAGCAAGCGTCATGACCAGGGCGATCATGACCGGGTTGCGAGCGATGGTCTGCATGCGGCCTGCGGCCGGGGTGTCAATTCGGCTCATACGCCGGTCTCCTTGAGAAGTGTCTGAATTCACGGTTGCCAGACTGTAACCGGAAGCGGTTAATCGCTTTTCAACAGTTATGGTTAACAAATCAATAATTTCGGCCCGGGCCCTGCTAGACCAGCACTTTGCGGCGAGAAAGCGGCGCAGCTGCCACAATCCCCGCCGCAAATCGGGTCACGCTATTCGAGCAGCGGCGACCAGGCCGGGTCGGATGCGAAGCCCTTCGTCTGGATCAGCTGCTCGTTGTAGCCGGAGAGATCGATCGAATAGAGCTGCGGTCCGCCGGAGCCGGCGCCCTGGCGGAAGAACATCAGGACGCGGCCGTTCGGTGCCCAGGTCGGGCCTTCGTTGTGGAAGCCCGTCGTCAGGATGCGCTCGCTCGAACCATCGGTCTTCATCACGCCGATCGAGAACTTGCCGCCCGACTGCTTGGTGAAGGCGATCAGATCGCCGCGCGGAGACCAGACCGGGGTCGAATAGGAGCCGTCGCCGAAGGAGATGCGGCGCTGGCCGGAGCCATCCGCACCCATGACGTAGATCTGCTGGCGACCGCCGCGGTCGCTTTCAAAGGCGATCTGGCTGCCGTCGGGCGAATAGGACGGCGCGGTATCGATCGCAGCGGTGTTGGTGAGACGCGTTGTCGTGCGCGAGCGCAGATCCATGGTGTAGATGTTGGCGTTGCCGTCCTGCTGCAGGCTCATGATCACGCGCTGGCCATCCGGCGAGAAGCGCGGCGAGAAGGTCATGCCGGGGAAGTTGCCGACGACTTCGCGCTGTCCGGTTTCCAGCTGCAGCAGGTAGACGCGCGGCTGCTGGTTCTCGAACGACATGTAGGTGACTTCCTGACGGTTCGGCGAGAAGCGCGGCGTCAGAACGATGTCGTTGGAGTTGGTGAGCGCCCGGGCATTGAAGCCGTCCTGGTCCATGATGGCGAGCTGACGCTTGCGCGCCGTCTTCGGGCCGCTTTCGGCGACATAGACGATGCGGGTGTCGAAGTAGCCCTTCTCGCCGGTGATGCGCTCATAAATGGCATCGGCGATGATATGGGCGACGCGGCGCCAGTTTTCCGGCTGGGTGAAGAACTGCTGGCCGGTCATCTGCGAGCCGCCGAACGTATCCCACAGGCGGAACTCCGCCTTCAGCCTGCCGTCACCTTCCTGCGTCACGCGGCCGGTGACGATCGCCTGTGCGTTGATGACCTTCCAGTCCTCAAAGCGCGGCGTCGCGTCCGGGTTGCTGATCTTCTCGATGAAGGCACCCTTGTTGATCGGCGCGAACAGACCCGAACGCTTGAGGTCGGCTGCGACCACGTCGGAGATTTTCTGGCCGAGTTCGCCCTGAAGGAAATCGGTGACAGCAATCGGCAGCGGTTCGACGTTGCCCTTGTTGATGTTGATTTCAACTTCAGCATTCGCCGGCGTCACCGCCGCCACGACGGCGACTAACATGCCCGCGGCCACCATCATGGCGCGGATAAGAGAGACCTTGATCATAGAGACAAGCCTTTCAGCTTCTTACGAAGGGTTTGCAGGGTTGGTTTGCTATCCGGCATGGGTTCCAATCCCGGCAGCTCTAGAGTGCGAATTCCGAGGGATCGAAGTTCAGCACGAGGGTATTCCATCCTTTATCGCCCTCATATTTTTCAGGCGGCAGGTTCTGTAGCGGGGCCGAGCGACGGATCGCACGCAAGGTGCTGCTTTCAACGGCGCGACGCGTACCTTCGGGGCCACCGGTTGCGGTCACTTCGGGCGTGCCGACGATGTTGCCCGACGGATCGAGCTGCACGCGGACCGTGACACGGACTTCCTCGACGCCGGTCAGGCCCGGTGTCAGCGACCAGTTGCCCTGAATCTGGCCCTTCACGCCGTCGATCTCGTTGGCGCTGAGGCCCACGCCAATGGTCTTCTTGCCGCCGAGAGCCGCTTCTTGCGTCGAGCGCTTGGCACCACCGGCGGACGGATCCTGCCGGTTGAGCAGCGCGGCAATCTCGTCGGCGTTGAACTTGCTTTCCTCGGTGGAGGCCGCCTTCTTCTGTTCCTTCGGCGTTGCCTCGTTCTTGCGCTCAGGCGTCTTTGCGCTCTGGGCCGGCTTTTCGACCTTCGGCTTTGCAGCCGGCGTCGGCACCTTCTCAGGCAGCGCTTCGGCTTCCGGGTTCTCCGCCGGCTTTTCTTCGGCGGGCGCCGGCTCCGGCTTCGTCTCCGGCTTCACTTCCTGCTTCGGTTCCGGCAGGGCAGCGACTTCGGTCGCAGGCTCGGAAGCGGGCTTCGTCTCTTCGACCTTCTTGATTTCCTGCTCGACCGGATCGGGCGTCGGTTCGGGCTTTTCGTTCTTTTCAGGCGACGCCGTGGCTTCGCTCTTCGACGGCTTGGCGTTCGGCGTCGGCGGCGTCTTCAGGTCGGTGTCGTTGTCGCCGACATTTTCGGCCGGCTGGTTCGTCTCCGGCCGCTTGGTCGGAACCGGCGACGACGTCTCCTTCTTCGGGGCTTTCTTGTCGCCCTGCTGAACCTGGGTCATTTCCGAATAGGGAACGATGTCGACAGGCAAAGCCTCGACGTCGGCGACCTGGAAGTCAGCCGGGCTGCCAAGCGACACCAGCGCCCAGGTCAAGACCATGGCGTGGAGGACAGCAGATGTAGCGAGACTGCCCTTCATCGTGGACGATCACTTTTCCTGTTCTTGCAGCGTGACGAGGCCGAGGTTCTTGAAACCGGCGGCCGAGATGCGGGCCATGACCTTCATGACCGTGCCGTAGTCGGCATTGGTGTCGCCGCGCACATAGATGCGTTCGTTGTAGCCGGTGGTGGCGATCGCCTCGAGCTTCGGCACGACCTCATCGATCGCGATCGGCGTCTCCTGCAGGTAGATCTCGCCAGCCGGGTTGACCGAAACGGTGATCGGCTGCGTATCGGAATTGAGCGCCTTTGCCTGCGTCTCCGGCAGGTCGATCGGCACGCCGACCGTCATCATCGGTGCTGCCACCATGAAGATGATCAGGAGCACGAGCATGACGTCGACGAACGGCGTGACGTTGATCTCGCTCATCATGGCTTTCTTGCCGCCGCGGCGACGACGTCCGCCGCCCGAACCCTTGGCTCCGCCAACCGACATACCCATCAGCGTGGTCTCCGTACTTTCTGGCGATTACTGCGCGGCCTGACGCGGGCTCTGCAGCTTCTCGTCGATCTGGCGCGACAGGATGGCGGAGAACTCGTCGGCAAACGCTTCCATGCGGGCCGAGAGCTTGCCGGCATCGGCCGAGAACTTGTTGTAGGCGATAACGGCCGGGATAGCGGCAAGCAGACCGATCGCGGTGGCAAGCAGCGCCTCGGCAATACCGGGCGCCACGACCGCAAGGTTGGTCGATTTCGAGCCGGCGATCGCCTGGAACGAGGTCATGATACCGACGACCGTACCGAAAAGACCGATGAACGGAGCAGCCGAACCGATGGTCGCGAGCGAGCCGAGGCGGGCTTCTAGCGATTCCGATTCACGGGCGAGCGTTACGTCCATGGCGCGGTCGATACGCATCTGCAGGCCGATCGGCGAACGGGCGCCGCGCTCGAAGCTCTTCTTCCATTCGCGCATGGCCGACACGAAAATCGCCCCCATGCCGGCGGTCTGCCGGTCGGCAAGCGTCCGGTAGAGTTCTTCCAGCGATTGGCCGGACCAGAACACCTGCTCGAAGCTGTCGAGCTGGCGACGAACGCGACCGTAGTTCAGCGTCTTGTCGACGACGATCGCCCAGGTCCAGACGGAGGCTGCGACCAGCCCCAGCATGACCAGCTTCACGACGAAGCCCGCTTGCATGAATAGCGACCAAAGGCTCACATCGTGCGTCGCCGCGGCCAATCCAACCTGTTCCATCGTCTTCAGTCCCCGAATCCAAACACCCGGCAAGAGCGGTTCATGCTCGTGACCGGGTAGCCCAAACGTCCTGTTTGCAAGAGTGCCCGGCACCGCCGCAGATCGCACCATCGCGACCTTAATTAGCTTTAGGTTGCCTTCTTGCCGTCAATTTTGGTCAAAGGATGACGTGCACCGCACAAATCCTGATGCGATGATTAAGACACCATTATGGTTAAGAGACCGTTACTGCAGTGTGTCTTTGCAGCATCGCCCGGCGCGGGAACTTAGGTTGGCCGAGTACGTTCCTAAGCATGGCTCAGCGGACGACACGACAGCGCGGCGAACGAAAGCCCTCACCGGATTTTGATCCTCGGGACCGATTGATTCTCGCCCTTTACGCCGAGCTCAAGGCCGAGCGGGAGACCCGCGCCGCCCTGGAGGACGCAATCGCGCAGGGCGTCGTGTCGCCGGAAATCCTCCGGGCCATCATCTCCGATCCGGTTCCCGTGGTGACGCAAGAAGACATTGTCCGCATCGAACGGGTCCTCGCCCTCGACACAGCCCGGTCGGCTATCGAGCTTGACGAAGCGCCGACCGTCCGGCGCCTCCGTGGAGGCGGGTGATGGCGTCTCCTCGCAACCCGCTTGCCGAATACAACAAACGCCGCAACTTCAGCGAGACGCGCGAACCGAAGGGCAAGCTTGGGCGGGGCCAGTCCGGGCGCATGCGCTTCCTCGTGCAGAAACACGACGCGACGCGCCTCCACTATGATTTCCGACTGGAATGGGACGGCGTGCTGAAAAGCTGGGCCGTGACCCGCGGGCCGAGCCTCAATCCGAAGGACAAACGTCTCGCCGTTCGAACCGAAGACCATCCGCTGGCCTATGGCGACTTCGAAGGGACGATCCCAAAGAAGCAGTATGGCGGCGGCACCGTGATGTTGTGGGACACCGGCTGGTGGGAGCCCGAAAACGATCCGGACGAGGGCTTGCGCGAGGGCAAGCTGGCGTTCCATCTTCACGGTCAGCGCATGCAAGGCGGGTGGGCATTGGTGCGGATGCGGCCACGCCCCGGTGAAAAGCGCGGGAACTGGCTGCTGATCAAGGAGGGTGACGAGAGTGCCTCCAAGGACGGCGACGCTCTGCTGGAGGACCATCTGACGAGCGTCGCCACCGGCCGCACCATGAGCGAGATTGCCGATGGGAAGGGCGAACGCAAGAAGCATGTCTGGACCTCCGGAACGGAGGGCAAGGAGACGAAGGCCGTGACAGTCGAAACGCCGAAAACCGCGAAGAAACAAACCACCGCCGCCAAGCCCGCGAACGCGAAGGGTCACCCGTCCTCGTCGGAGGACACCGTCCTCGGCGTGCGGATCACCCATCCGGACCGCATCCTGTTTGCGGGCCAGGGCATCAGCAAACTCGATCTCGCCCGCTACTACGCCGTCGTCGCCGATCGCATCCTGCCTTATGCGGCAGAGCATCTTCTGTCGCTCGTCCGCGCCCCCCAGGGCGTCAAGGGTCCGCGTTTCTACCAGAAGCATGCCGGCGACGGTTTTCCCGACGAGATCAAGGAAATCCCCGTCGAGGAAAGCTCCGGCGAGACGGAAAACTACATGTATGTCAGCGACGCCAAGGGCTTGGTCGCCGCGGTCCAGATGGGTACGCTGGAGTTCCATATTTGGGGATCGCGTGCCGACAAGCTTGAGGTGCCCGATCGACTGGTCTTCGATCTCGATCCTGACGAGGGTCTCGACTTCGAACTGGTCAAGGGCGCGGCCATGGCCTTGCGCGATGCTCTCGACGAGGCCGGGCTGAAATCGGCCCCGATGGTCACGGGCGGAAAGGGGGTCCATGTCATCGTTCCGCTGACGACCCGCGCCGCCTGGCCGCAAGCCAAGGCCTTTGCCAAGACCTTTGCGCAAGGTTTCGCCGATCGCGAACCCGACCGGTTCATCGCCACCATGTCGAAGGAAAAGCGCAAGGGACGCATCTTCATCGACTGGCTGAGGAACGAGCGCGGCGCGACGGCGATTGCCCCCTACTCGACCCGAGCGCGCGCCGACGGACCGGTCGCAACACCCATCAGCTGGGACGAACTTGCCGATCTCAAGTCCGCCAACAGCTTCCACATCCCGGATATTCTCGAGCGGATCGAAAATGGCACACATCCCTGGCAGGATATGGCCAAGGTCAGGCAGTCGCTGACCAAGACGATCCTCGACAAGTTCGGTGCGAACGAGGCGGACTAGACTGCCTCCGTTGGAGCATCAGCGACCTAGCCGGCGCTCTCCTTCGCATGATGGAACTTGTAGGCCAGCGCCTCCGGCAGCCGCCGCGGGCGGCCCTGTCCGTTGATCACGGCGATGATCACCTTGGCGGCGATCAGCAACGTCTCGCCGCGGCGGATCTCCTGCTGCAGCACCATCTTGGCGCCGCCGGCCTTCTCGGTCACAGTCGTGATCGTCAGGATGTCGTCCATGCGCGCCGGCAGCTTGAAGTCGATCTCCATGCGGTGCACGACGAAGACGAGCCCCTCGCTGTCGCCCTCGATGGCCAGCGTCGCCTGTTCGACGCCGAGCAGCCTGAGGAAATCGGTGCGGGCACGTTCCATGAAATGCAGGTAGCGGGCGTGATAGACGACGCCGGAAAAATCGGTGTCTTCGTAATAGACGCGCTGGATCAGCCGATGGCCGTTTTCGGTCAGTTCGCCTGCGAGCGAAATCAGGGACATACTTTTCTCCGAAAGAATTTCCCGTTTCCTGTGCAGGAACAAAAAGCCGTTTGCAAGCATTGCAGCCTTGTCACAATCCTATCCTATCACGTGACGGACTTCCCTTGCGATCAGGAGAACGTGCATGAAGATTGCAATTCTCGGCGGCGACGGTTTCGTCGGCTGGCCCACGGCCCTTCATTTGTCCGATGCCGGTCACGACGTTCACATCCTCGACAATCTCTCCCGCCGATGGATCGATACGGAACTTGGCGTGCAATCCTTAACGCCGATGGATTCGATCCAGGAACGCACCCGCATCTGGCATGCCGAAACCGGCCGCCGCATCCATTTCAACCTGATCGATCTTGCCCGCGACTACGAGCTCTTGAAGAACTGGCTCGCCGAGCACCGCCCGGACGCCATCGTGCACTTCGCCGAGCAGCGCGCCGCGCCCTATTCGATGAAGAGCGACCGCCACAAGAACTACACGGTCAACAACAACGTCAACGCCACGCATAATCTTCTGAACGCGCTGGTCGAACTCGGGCTCGACGCCCATCTCGTGCATCTCGGCACCATGGGCGTCTACGGTTACTCCACCATCGGTGCGGCGATCCCCGAAGGGTATCTGCCCGTCGGCATCGAGACCATGGGCGGCGAAACCGTCAGCCAGGAAATCCTCTATCCGTCCAATCCCGGCTCGATCTACCACATGACCAAGTGCCTGGATCAGTTGCTCTTCCAGTTCTATGCGAAGAACGATGGCCTCCGGATCACCGACCTGCACCAGGGCATCGTCTGGGGCACGCATACCGAGCAGACCCGCCGTCACGCCCAGTTGATCAACCGCTTCGACTATGACGGCGACTATGGCACCGTGCTCAATCGCTTCCTCATCCAGGCGGCGATCGGCTATCCGCTGACGGTGCACGGCACCGGCGGCCAGACGCGCGCCTTCATCCACATCCAGGATTCGGTGCGCTGCATCGAGTTGGCGCTGAAGAACCCGCCGGCACGCGGCAGCCGTGTCGAGATCTTCAACCAGATGACCGAAACCCACCGGGTGCGCGACCTCGCCGAGATGATTGCATCGATATCAGGCGCTGAGATCGCCTGGCTGCCCAATCCGCGCAAGGAAGCCGCCGAGAACGAGCTCGTCGTGCACAATGAGAAGTTCCTGGGCCTCGGACTTCACCCGACACGGCTGCAGGACGGATTGCTTTCGGAAATCGTCGATGTCGCCAAGAAATTCGCCTATCGTGTCGATAGAACGCGCGTGCCCGCCGTCTCCGCCTGGACCAAGGACATCGCGCCGCTCATCAACCACGACCCAGAGGGCAAGCGGCTGAAATCCGTTTCATGACATCGAACGATCCTTCGGAGGGGCTTGTCCCCTCCTCTCCTCCGTCTGCCGACCATGCCTTCGTGACGCTCGTCACCAACGCCGACTATGCGCTCGGCGCCCGTGCGCTGGCGCGCTCCATACGCCTCACGGATACCAGGGCGGATATCGTCGTGCTTCATACCGGCGGCGTATCGCTCGAAGCGCTGTCGCCGCTTGCGGAATTCGGCTGCCGCCTCGCCGAGACAGATCTCCTTCCGCTTTCCGAGGCCTTCAACGCGCGCCACGCCCGGCGCAACGTGCACGGCAAGGCGCCCTTCACCAAGGGCCGCAAGCCGGGCTTCCACTCGCCGCTCGACAACTTCTGCAAGCTCCGGCTCTGGCAGCTCACCGAATATCGGCGCTGCGCCTTCATCGACGCCGACGCGATCGTGCTCAAGAACATCGACCGGCTGTTTGCCTATCCGGAATTCTCAGCGGCGCCCAATGTCTACGAAAGCCTTGCGGACTTTCATCGGCTGAATTCCGGCGTCTTCGTCGCCGAACCGTCATTGGCGACATTCGACACGATGCTCACCCGTCTCGATGCGCCGGACGCCTTCTGGCCGCGCACCGACCAGACCTTTCTTCAAGAGTTCTTCCCGGACTGGCACGGCCTGCCGGTGACGATGAACATGCTGCAATATGTCTGGTTCAACCTGCCCGAACTCTGGGACTGGCGCTCGATCGGCGTGCTGCACTACCAGTACGAAAAGCCCTGGGAGAAGGATCACCCGCGCGCCGAGGCCTTGCGGCCGCTGATCGATCTCTGGCACGCCTATCTGACCGGACAAAGCATTCCAGACATCGCGTCGCTCGGCAATCCGGCGCGCCCATGAGCCGGGTTCTGGTTTCCGGCGGCACCGGCTTCGTTGGCCGCTTCATCGTCGAACACCTGCTGCGGAACGGCTGTGAGGTTACAGTCGGCGGCCGCACATCACCCGCCCCCGGCCTTTTCTCAAAGCCGGTCGGCTTCGTTCCGCTTGCGCTCGATCCGAACCTCGACCAGACCGCCGCCTTCGCCGGAATGCAGGGTTTTGTCCATGCCGCCTTCGAACATGTGGAAGGCAAGTATCGCGGCGGCGAAGGCGATGATCCCGACGGTTTCCGGCGTGCCAACATCGATGGCTCTTGCCGACTGTTCGAAGCGGCGCGCACCGCCGGCGTCAAACGCTGCGTGTTCCTGTCGAGCCGGGCCGTCTACGGCAGCCGGTTGGCCGGCACGATCGACGAGACCACTCTTGCGGAACCGGACACGCTCTATGGCGAAGTGAAGCGCGCGGCCGAAAACCATCTCCGCGCGCTTGCCACCGACGATTTTTGCGCCACGAGCCTGCGCGTGACCGGGGTCTATGGCGCGGCCGGTTCCGGCAAGAGACACAAATGGGCCGAGCTTTTTTCAGCCTACCTTGAAGGGCGGCCAATCGAGCCTCGGATCGGAACGGAGGTTCACGGCGACGACGTCGGCGCGGCCGTACGCCTGATGCTCGAAGCCGATGCGGATACGGTCAGCGGCGAGGTCTTCAACGTCTCCGATCTGCTGCTCGACACCAGGCAGATTTTGGCGATCGTACAGGCGCTGACGGAATGCCCCCATCTACTGCCGGAGGCCGCCGCGACGGAGGGCTATCTCGTCATGTCGACTGGCAAGCTGCGCGCACTTGGCTGGCAACCGGGCGGTACGGATCGGCTGGAGACAACCATCCAGGCGTTGATCGGCGGTCACAGCCGCGCGTGAGGCAGGCGGCATGTTCACGCCTGCCGCTAGCCGAGATCGATCACGACGATTTCCGGCGGCACGCCGAAGCGAACCGGCGCCAATGAGCAGCCGAGACCGCCGGACACGATCAGATTGCAGTCGTTCTCGACCATATGACCATAGGCGTAGCGGTCGCCGAAGCGCGACGGCACGACCGGCGCATAGCCGAGAAGCCGCACCTGACCGCCATGGGTATGGCCCGATAGCGTCAGGGCCACGCGCGAGGGAACGCGCGGAAAGACATCCGGTTCATGCGCCAGGAGGATGACGGGATCGCCATCGCTGACCTGCGCCAGCGTGCCGTCGAGATCGTCCAGGCCCCCCATGTGCCGGCGCTTCCATTTTTTGCCCGGCAACAGCGCAAGCTGATCTTCAAGGCCGGCAATCCAGAAGCCCTGACCTTCCTTCTCGAACCGGGCGGCACGGTTGCTGTAGACGTTGATGCCGACATCCTGGAGCGCCTTGTGTCCGAAGGTTGGACCGCCGCCGTTTCGCTGCGCGGTCTTATCCTCCCACCAGTCGTGGTTGCCCATGACGGCATGGACGCCGAGCGGGGCGCTCAGCGTCGCAAGCGCCTTCGACCATTCGCTGGAATGCACGTAGCTGGTGACGAGATTCATGCCGGCGGCATAGTCGCCGAGCAGCACCGTCACGTCGCCGCCGAGAGCGTTGGCCTGGCGGCAGATCGAAGCGATACGGCTCGCCGGCATCCAGGGCTCGCAGGCATGGATATCGGCAAGCGCCACCACGCGCAGCTTCAGCCCGGGCGTCCAGCCGGGCGGCGTCAGGCGGTAGCGGGTGACGTTCAAGCGGGCCAGCGGCTCTACGGCAAAGGCGTAGCCGCCGAGTGCCGCCATGCTGGCGATCCCGCCGCCGATCAACTTGAGCAATCCGCGGCGGGTGATCACCTATTCGTCCTCTAATGTCAGGCGAAACTGAGCCGCCTCGACTTCCTTGGGTGGATTGAGGCCGATATGTTTCCAGGCATTGGCGGTCAAAATGCGGCCGCGCGGCGTGCGCTGGATAAAACCCTGCTGGATCAGATAGGGCTCGATAATGTCTTCGATCGCGTCGCGCGGCTCCGAAAGCCCCGCAGCGATCGTCTCGATGCCGACAGGCCCGCCGGCGAAATT
This sequence comes from Ensifer adhaerens, assembly GCF_002007205.1. Classification (GTDB taxonomy): domain Bacteria; phylum Pseudomonadota; class Alphaproteobacteria; order Rhizobiales; family Rhizobiaceae; genus Ensifer; species Ensifer adhaerens_D. Next base: position 263,599 of record NZ_LAZS01000001.1, on the reverse strand, counting down.
CTGCGCGATCATGAAGAGATAGCGGCGGTCGAGCTGGTCGAGCCCCATATTGTCGACGAGAAGCCGGGTCAGCGCCTCGTCGGCGATTTGCTTCGTCACCGCTTCGGCGCGCGCCACTTCGGCGAAATCGCGCACCCGGCGCAACAGCCGGCCGGCAATGCGCGGCGTGCCGCGGGCGCGGCGCGCGATCTCGCGCGCGCCGTCGTCGGTCATGCCAAGGCCCATCAGCCGGGCGCCGCGGCGAACGATCGATTCCAGTTCCTCGACCGTGTAGAAATTGAGCCGCACCGGAATGCCGAAACGGTCGCGAAGCGGCGTCGTCAAGAGACCGAGACGGGTGGTTGCCGCCACCAGCGTGAACTTCGACAGATCGATCTTGACTGAGCGCGCCGCCGGGCCTTCGCCGATAATCAGGTCGAGCTGGAAATCCTCCATCGCCGGATAGAGGATTTCTTCGACCGCCGGATTGAGGCGGTGGATTTCGTCGATGAAGAGCACGTCGCGCTCTTCGAGATTGGTGAGCAAGGCCGCAAGGTCGCCGGCCTTGGCGATAACAGGACCGGAGGTCGAGCGGAAATTGACGCCGAGCTCCTTGGCCATGATCTGCGCAAGCGTCGTCTTGCCGAGACCGGGCGGGCCGACAAAGAGCACGTGGTCGAGTGCCTCACCGCGGTTCTTGGCGGCCTCGATGAAGATCTTCAGGTTGGCGCGTGCTTCCGCCTGGCCGGTAAACTCGTCCAGCGACTGCGGGCGCATCGTCGCGTCGAGGTCCTCGCCGCGCTTTTCCGGAGTTATCAGGCGTGCCGCATCAGTCATGCATTCGTTCCAATCGGTGGCGATCGTGGCGCAGGCTCATGCACCGCGCCCGGCCTGTTCCGTTCTGCCTTGCGCGTTCCCGCAAGGCAAGCGCTCATCGCGCCAGTTCCTTCAGACCCAGGCGAATGAGCTTGGCGCTGTCACCACCCTCGCCGCCATTTTTCAGCGCCGCTGCAACTGCATTGGCCGCCTGGTCGCGCGAGTAGCCGAGATTGGTGAGAGCAGAGACCGCATCCGAAACCGGTGCGGACGCAACGCCTTCGCCGAGTTCCTGTTTGAGCCCGATCGACGCCGACATTTCGCCGGCAAAGGCCGGTGCCTTGTTCTTCAGTTCCGTGACGATACGCACCGCCACCTTGGGGCCAACGCCCGGGGCGCGCGACACCGAGGTCTTGTCCTGCAGCGCGATGGCATTGGCAAGCTCGCCCGGCGTTAGGGTGGAGAGAACGGCCAGCGCCACCTTCGAGCCGACCCCCTGCACGCTCTGCAGCAGGCGGAACCATTCGCGTTCCAGCGCCGTCAGGAAGCCGAACAGCTTCAATTGGTCCTCGCGCACATAGGTCTCTATGAAGAGTATCGCCGCCTCGCCCGCCGAACCGAGCCTGGACAAGGTGCGCGCCGAACAAAAGGCAACGTAGCCGACGCCGTGCACATCGAGCACGACGTGATCTTCGCCGATCTCGTCGATGGTACCCTTCAATTTGCCGATCATGTGGCGTCTCTCGCGGTGGGAGTTCAGGATGGTCACCGGACCATCGGAAAATATCGTGTCCGGCGCAACTACGCCATCAATGCGGCAAGCCGGCTCGTCACCGATTGGCGGTTGTGGGCATGGCAGATGGCGATCGCCAGCGCGTCCGCCGCGTCATTGCCCTTGAACTCCACCTTCGGCATCAGAACCTTGATCATCATGTGGATCTGCTGCTTCTCGCCATGGCCAACGCCGATCACAGCCTTCTTGACCGCGTTCGGCGCATATTCGGCAACCCTCAGGCCCGCGAGTGCCGGCACCAGCATGGCGATGCCGCGCGCCTGTCCGAGCTTCAGCGTTGCCGTCGCGTCCTTGTTGACGAAGGTCTGCTCCACCGCCGCCTCGTGCGGCTGGTAGCTGTGCACCACTTCGGCAAGGCCGTCGTGCAACTGACAGAGCCGGGAGGCGAGGTCCATGTCGCCATCGGAGGTCACGGTTCCGGAGGCGACGAACCGCAGCGAATTGCCAAGCGTCTCGATGATGCCCCAGCCGGTGCGCCGAAGCCCCGGATCGATGCCGATGATGCGAATCGTGGTCTGCATGAAATTCACCCTATGACTAGAGCCCGGACGCTGCCAGCAAAAAGTGAACAAAACAAAAACATACGCACAGGTGAAACGGGGCGCCAGGATTTCTTCGCCATCACCCTTGGATTGAGGAAAATTGAGCTTACATAGCCTTCAATCAATTTCTCTCAATGAAGGCCCTTGCCATGGCGACTTTCTCCGTCCTCGATCTTTCCCCGATCACCGAAGGCGGCAGCGTCGCCCAATCGCTGGAGAATTCGCGCCGGCTGGCCCAGGCGGCCGAAGAGAACGGCTACAACAGGTTCTGGCTGGCCGAACATCACGGCATGAAGGGCATCGCCAGTGCCGCGACCTCGCTGGTGATCTCGCACGTGGCGGCCGCCACCAAGACGATCCGCGTCGGCTCCGGTGGCATCATGCTGCCGAACCACTCGCCGCTCGTCATCGCCGAGCAGTTCGGCACGCTCGCCGCCCTTTATCCCGGCCGCATCGACCTTGGCCTCGGCCGCGCACCCGGAACCGACATGCGCACCGCCCAGGCGCTTCGCCGCAACATGGAGGCGAGCGGCAACAACTTCCCGAATGACGTCGTCGAACTCCAGGCGCTGCTCGGACCGGTGGCCGAGGACCAGAAGATCATTGCCGTTCCCGGCGCCGATACCAACGTGCCGATCTGGCTGCTCGGCTCCAGCCATTTCAGCGCCCATCTCGCCGGCATGCTCGGCCTGCCCTTCGCGTTCGCGTCGCACTTCGCGCCAGACATGCTGCTCTCGGCGCTCGAGATCTATCGCGAGCGCTTCACCCCCTCCGAAACGCTCGCCAAGCCGCAGGTCATGGTCGGGGTGATGGGTGTCGCCGCCGACACGGACGAGGAAGCGAACTACCTCTTCAGCTCGATGCAGCAGTCCTTCGTGGCGCTGCGCCGCAATGCGCGCGGACGGTTCCCGCCGCCGGTTAAGTCCATGGATGGGCTCTGGAGCTATGACGAAAAGATCTTCGTCGATCATTCGATGATGTATGCGGTCGTCGGCGGGCCGGACACGATCCGCCGCAAGATCGCGGCCTTCCTGGATGAGACGAAGGCCGACGAGCTGATCATCTCCATGCCGATCTTCGACATGGAGGCGCGCCTGCATTCGCTTCGCCTTTTCGCCGACGCGCGGAAGGAACTCGCGAAGGCGGCCTGACGAAGAGATCAGCTTGCGCCGAAAGCCGGCGCGATCTCATCCATTCGCGAAAAGAACCGGTCCGGCCCGAGCCCTTGCAGGAAGACCGGGTCGGCGTAACCCCATCCGACAGCGCCGGCCGCGACGCCCGCCTTGCGCGCGGCCTCGATATCACGCGCTTCGTCGCCGATCGCCAGGATGCGCGACGGATCGAAACCGGAGTGACGGATGGCCTTCCTGAAATGCTGCGCCTTGCCGAAGAGCGCGGCACCGCACTCGTAAAGGTCGATGATCGCCGCCGCCTCGCCGAGTGCGGCTCGAATGCTCTCTTCCGCATTCGAGCTGACGATCGCAATCCCGACACCGGCAGCCTTCAGCCGCCCGAGCAGTTCGGCCGCTCCAGGAAACAGCCGGACGGATGCAGCCTCAGCCGCCATGGCGCGACGCATGAAGGTGGCGATCTGCGGCAACTTCCACATGGGCACGCCGAGGTGTGCAATGATTTCGCGGCTGCCCATGGTTCTCAGCGACTGGAACTCGTCAACCGACAGTTCGCGGAAGCCATAGCGCCGAGCGGCCGCGTTGCACGCCGCCATGAAGCTCGCCGCCGTATCGGCAAGCGTGCCGTCGAAATCAAAGATCGCGAAGTCGTAGGTCATGGGCCATCCAAAGAAAAACCCGTGCCCTTTCGGACACGGGTGCATTTCCCCGAAGCGATAGCTCGCCCGATCAGGCCGACAGCTTCGCCAGGATCTCGTCCGATACTTCGAAGTTCGAATAGACGTTCTGAACGTCGTCATCGTCTTCGAGAATGTCGATGAGCTTCATCAGCGACTGCGCCTTTTCCTCGTCGACCGGCACGGTGTTCTGGGCCTTCCAGATTGCCTTGACGGTTTCGGCTTCGCCGAGTGTGTCCTCGAGCGCCTTGGAAACATCGCCGATCGCTTCGAAACCGCAAATGATCGTATGACCGTCCTCGTCGGTGGTCACGTCGTCGGCGCCGGCCTCAATCGCCGCTTCCATCACCTTGTCGGCGTCGCCGACCGAGAGCTTGTAGGTGATTTCGCCGACGCGGTCGAAGGAGAAGGAAACCGAACCGGTTTCGCCGAGTGCGCCGCCGGCCTTGGTGAAGGTCGAGCGCACGTTGGAGGCCGTGCGGTTACGGTTGTCGGTCAGAGCTTCGACGATGACGGCAACGCCGCCCGGGCCGTAGCCCTCGTAGCGCACTTCTTCGTAGTTCTCCGCGTCACCGCCGGAGGCCTTCTTGATCGCCCGTTCGATGTTGTCCTTCGGCATCGACTGCGCCTTGGCGTTCTGGATCGCCAGGCGCAAGCGCGCGTTCATTGCCGGGTCGGGCATACCGGACTTGGCGGCAACCGTGATTTCGCGCGCGAGCTTGGAAAACATTTTCGAGCGCACCGCATCCTGACGGCCCTTGCGGTGCATGATGTTCTTGAACTGTGAATGGCCAGCCATGGCACCCTCTGCATGCATGAATTTGAATGGAATGGGGCGCCTTATAGTTTTATTGCCGCTTTCCGTCCAGCCGGGGCGCGGCTTTTCAGTTGGCCGACACCTGCGCCCGGCTCAGGAGGAAGCCGTGCCCGTCATCGCGACGGCAGGAGAGGCCAGTGCGCTCGGAAGCACAGGAGAACGGTCCGCGCGACCAGCTTTGCCCATAGTCGAGCACCTCATCGGCCGAGCAGCAGCTCGGGTCGCCAACGGCGTGATTGAGCATGGCACTCCCGGCACGGCCGAGGGTGGCGCGGACGTAGCGTGGCGCGACGATATCGCAGGAAAGCTCAGGCCCGCCGTCCTGAGGCTGGTAGATCGTCGTGCCGCCGGCTGGCGTATAGACGCAGCCGATATTGCCCGACGGCATCATGAACGTCTGCTGCTCGCCGGCGCGCTGGGCCGCGGTTTCGGGCATTGCTTGCGGCTGTTGCCCCTCGGGAGACGGCATGCGCGGTGGCGGCGCGCCGCCGGCTCCCGCAAGGGTCGAAAGGCAGAGGAAAAACGAAACGCCAACCGCAAGCAACTTCATCGGGCGATCCTAAAGCATGTCGCGCAAAATCCGACGCGGCTCTGCGATAACGACATGCAACAAATCAAAGACTGAAAGCGTGAAGCGCGTATCTGAAAGATCGCGCCGCGTTTTAGTGTTCAGACGCCCTTCAGAATATAAATCAGTGGTTTGCTTGGCAAGGAACGCAACGATACGGTGATGCTGGCGCTGTCTGCGAAGCGCTTGTCGTAGTCGTCACCGAACATGTCGAGGAAGGCGTCGATCGGCGGGCCGCGCCGGTGCATCGGCAGGATCAGCGATGAGCGCAGCCGGCTGACGACACGGCTCATGCTTTCCGCCCCCATGGTCAGGCCGCCATCGACCGGCACCATCAAGACGTCGAGCCTGCCGATCTGGCGATAGTGGCTGTCGTCGAGCTCGTGATGAAGATGCCCGAGATGTCCAACACAAAGGTCCGCCACCTCGAAGATGAAGATCGAGTTGCCGTCGTGCTCCATCGCCGCGCCGCCGGCGCGGATATCGGTGGTGACGTTGCGAATGTAAGCGTCCCCCACCACGAGGTCGTGGCGGGCGGGTCTGCCGTTATCGCCCCAGCCATGCAGCACATTCTCGATCGCCGGGTCGGGCGTCAGCGTGTAATGGCTCGCATGCGCCTTGTTCATCGTCGCGACCGTTGGCGGCGAAGACGGCGCGAACCAGCCATTGTAGTCCGTCGCGATCGAGATGCCGCCGGGCGTTTCGATCAGGAAGGTGGAGTGGCCGAGATAGCTGATCGTCACCTCGCCGACAGCAGTCTGCCGTTTCGTGGCGGCGGCCGGCGTGAAGCGGGCGAAGGTCGCCTGCGGCAGGGCCCTGGCGATTGCCTGGCATTGACTGGCGGCGGCCGGCTGTTGCTGCGCATGTGCGACCGACGGCCAGAAGACGTGGATGAGCCATATGGCGGCGAATGTGTAGACGAAGTACCGGAGCATCAGCCTTCACCTCTCTCACTTGCCGCCTGACCTCGGACCTGGAGGGCGCGGGGCAGGCAGGTGTTGAACAGCGAATGGAAGCCTTTGCCTTCGCTCGACCGAACGGTGGCGTCACGGGGCTGGGAGAGAATTGTTCAAGGCCCCCGCCACGTCCAGTTACAAACGCCTGACCGTGCTCACGTTTGCGTCACCGGCAAAAAGGAGGGCAGAGAAAGCGGCCGCCCTTCAAAGACAAATGCCCCGGCATCGCTACCGGGGCATTGTCACTTTGCCGTCCTGCTTGCCCTATTCGGCGGGATGCGGCGCCGGTTCGCTCACGGCCGCCTTGCGTCGCCGGAACGACCGGAGCGCGACGTAGAAGACCGGCGTCAGGAACAGGCCGAGGAAGGTCACCCCGAGCATGCCCGAAAACACCGCGGTGCCGAGCGATTGGCGCATTTCCGCACCCGGGCCGGTCGCGATCATCAGCGGCACGACGCCGAGGATGAAGGCGAAGGCAGTCATCAGGATCGGTCGCAGGCGCAGCTGGCTCGCTTCCACCGCCGCTTCGATCGGCGTTTTTCCCTCGTCCTCGCCCTGCCGTGCGAACTCGACGATGAGGATCGCGTTCTTGGCCGCAAGGCCGATGAGAACGATGAGCCCGATCTGGGTCAGCACGTTGTTGTCGAGGCCGCGGAGGGACACACCGACCAGAGCGGAGAGCACCCCGAGCGGCACGATCAGGATGATCGCCAGCGGCAGCACCCAGCTTTCATATTGGGCCGACAGCGCCAGGAACACGAAGATGACCGACAGTGCGAAGATGAACACTGCGGTATTGCCGGTCTGGCGTTCCTGGAAGGCGAGTTCCGTCCATTCGAAGGTCGTGCCCTGCGGCAGGATCTGGGCGGCCAGCGCCTCCATCTTGTCGAGCGCCGTACCGGTCGAAACGCCGACGGCAGGATTGCCCTGGATCGGCACCGACACATACATGTTGTACCGCTGCACCAGCGTCGGGCCAGCCGTGTCGCGGATCTCGACGAGCGTACCCATCGGGACCAGCGCCCCGGTTGCCGAACGGACCTTCAGCGCAAGAATGTTGTCACGCTCGACGCGGTATTGCTGGTCCGCCTGCGCCCGCACCTGGTAGACGCGGCCGAAGGCGTTGAAGTCGTTGACGTAGGAGGTGCCGAGGTTGATCGACAACGCCTCGAAGATGTTGGGGATCGGCACGTTGAGCGTGCGCGCCTTGTCGCGGTCGATCGCCAGGAAGTATTGCGGGCTCGACGCCGAGAAGGTGGTGAAGACGCCCGTCAACCCCTCCGTCTGGTTGGCCGCACCCATCATCTGATAGGTAAGCCCCAGCGCACGTCGCATGTCCGCGCTCTGCCGGTCCATGATCTGCATCTTGAAACCGCCGGAGTTGCCGATACCGCGCACCGACGGCGGCGGAACGGCGATGATGAAGGCCTCCTGGATGCTCTGCAGGCTGCCATAGAGCTGGCCGATGATCTGGTCGGCACCCTGCCCGTGCTTCAGCCGCTCCTCGAAGCTCTCGAAGGAGGCGAAGACCACGCCCGAGTTGGAGGCGTTGGTAAAGGTCGCACCGTTGAAGCCGGCAAAGGCAACGGCACTCTTTACGCCCGGCACATCCTCGATGATCTTCGAGGCCCGCTTGACGACGGCATCGGTCCGGTCGAGCGACGCCCCGTCGGGAAGCTGGATGACGACGATCGCATAGCCCTGGTCCATGGTCGGTACGAAGCCGCGCGGCACGATCTGGGCCATGTACCAGGTGGCGCCGAGCAGACCGACGAAGACGATGAGGGCTGCGGCAAGCGCGGTCTTGGTCGAAACCAGCTTGCGCACGATCCATGCATAGCCTTCGGCCATGCGGTCGAAGCCGTTGTTGAAGCCGTTCGCCAGCGCCTTGCCGAAACGCGTCAGCGGATTGCGGCTCTCGTGATGACCGTTCTCGTGCGGCTTCAACAGGATCGCCGCCAGCGCCGGAGACAGCGTCAGCGAGTTGAAGGCGGAAATGACAGTCGCGACCGAGATCGTCACGGCGAACTGCAGGTAGAACTGCCCGGCGATGCCGGGGATGAAGGCCGTCGGCACGAAGACCGCGGTCAACACCAGCGAGATGGCGATGACGGCCGCCCCCACCTCGTCCATGGTGACGTGCGAGGCTTCGCGCGGGGTCATGCCGCGCGCGAGATTTCGCTCGACGTTCTCGACAACGACGATCGCATCGTCGACGACGATACCGATCGCCAGCACCAGGCCGAACAGCGTCAGCATGTTCAGCGAGAAGCCGAAGGCATAGAGGAAGGCAAAGGTACCGACGAGCGACACCGGGATGGCGACGATCGGGATGATCGCCGTGCGCCAGGATTGCAGGAAGACGAGAACGACAATGGCGACGAGGATCGCCGCCTCGGCGATCGTCTTGTAAACCTCGTTGATCGATTCCGAGATGAACTCGGTCGGATTATAGACGATGCGGTATTCGAGCCCTTCGGGGAAATCCCGCGAAACGTCGGTCATCACCTTCTGGATCTGCTCGGCGGCGTCGAGCGCATTGGTGCCGGGCCGCGAGAAGATGCCGAGCGCCACCGCCGGGCTGCCATCGAGATAGCTGTTGTTGACGTATTCGCGGGCACCGAGCTCGACGCGCGCGACATCCTGCAACTGCACGAGGCGGCCGCTCTCCGTCGCCTTGACGATGACGTAACGGAACTGCCGCGCATCGCTGAAGCGACCGTCGGTGGTGACGGTATACTGGAAAGCACTGTCGCCGGGGGCCGGCGGACCGCCGATCGAGCCGCCGGAGACCTGCACGTTCTGCTCGCGCAGCGCCTGCACGACGTCGCCGGCCGTCATGCCGTAGGCTGACAGTTTCTCCGGATCGAGCCAGACGCGCAGCGCATATTCGCGCTCGCCGAAGAGGATGACGTCACCGACGCCGTCGAGCCGGACGAGAAGGTCGCGGATACGCGTGCGCGCATAATTCGAGACATAGAGCTGGTCATAGCGTTCGGTCGGCGAGAGCAGATGCACGACCATCATCAGGTCGGGCGAACTCTTGGCCGTGGTGATGCCGATGCGCCGGACTTCCTCCGGCAGCCGCGGCTCGGCAATCGACACGCGATTCTGCACCAGCACCTGCGCCTGGTCGAGATCGGTACCGAGCTTGAACGTGATCGTCAGCGCCATCGAGCCGTCGGCGGTCGAATAGGAGGACATGTAGAGCATGTTCTCGACGCCGTTGATCTCCTGCTCGAGCGGGGTCGCAACGGTGTTGGCGACGGTATCGGCGTCGGCGCCGGGATAGGCGGCGCGGACGACGATCGTAGGTGGTGCGATTTCCGGATACTGGGCCACCGGAAGCTGGAAATAGGCAATGCTGCCGACAATCAACAGCACGATCGAAAGCACCGACGCGAAGATCGGCCGGTCGACGAAGAAGTGAGCAAACCTCATTGCGCAGCCCCCGTGGCTGGTGCCGCCGCGGTTGGTCCTTCGGGCGGCAACTGGATCGCCTCAGGCTTGACCTTGGTGCCCGGACGCGCCCGCATCAGGCCGTTGACGACAATGGTTTCCTCGCCGGTCATGCCCGAGCGGATGACCCGGTAGCCGTGCAGCCTCGGGCCGAGGCGAACAGGCTTCGTCACCACGGTTCCATCGCCGGTCACTTCGTAGACAATACGCTCGTTCTGGTCGGCGCCGATCGCTTCGTCCGGAATGAGAACGGCCTTGTAGGTGTTCGAGCCTTCGATCTGAACGCGGCCGAAGAGGCCGGGCTGCAATACGAGGTTCGGGTTTTCGAGACGGGCGCGCACGCGCATGGTGCCGCTCTGCGGGTCCACGCGGTTTTCGGCAAAGTCGAGCTTGCCCTTGAACGGTTCTTCATTGGAGTCGGCAATGGTGACCAGCACCTCCAGCGAGCCGCCGCCTTCCTGCAACGCGCTGCCGCGCTCGCGCGCAACCCGGGCATAGGAGAGCAACCGCCGTTCGTCGACGTCGAAGTAAAAATCGATCGGGTCGAGCGACACGATCGTCGTCAGCACGGTCTGGTCGGCCTGCACGAGGTTACCGGTCGAAAGCAAACGCCGGTCGACGCGGCCGCTGAGCGGCGCCGTGATCGTCGTGTAGTCGAGGTCGAGCTTGGCCCGCTCGACCGCCGCTTCCGAACCGCGCACCAGCGCCTGCGCCGAAAGCAGTTCCCGGCGATGGTCGTCGAGCGTGGAGACCGAAAGCGTGCCGGTACCCGTCAGCGACTGCGTCCGCTTGAACTGGGACTCGGCGAATTCCAGCGTCGAGCGCGCCGATTCCAGCGTCGACTCGGCCTGGGAGAGAGCGGTCCGATACGGACGTTGGTCGATGACGAAGAGCTTGTCGCCCTTCTTCACCAAAGCGCCGTCGGTGAAATTGATCTCGTCGAGATAGCCACCGATGCGGGCGCGAACCTGCACCTCGTCGACGGGCTCGAAGCGACCGATGAACTCGTCGCTGTCGATGACATCCCGCACGACCGGTTTGGCGACGGTCACAACCGGCAACTGCGCGTCCTGCGCATGGGCACCGATTGCGGAAAGAAGGGAAAGTGAAGCGCCGACGATCATCGGCAAATGCCACTGAGACAACATGCATGCCCTCCGAATGCACTTTGGATCACGGGAGCCGGCCAATCGCCCACACCTCCGCAATCACCTTGATTATTTCAGAGCGGGGCCTGTGCGCAAAACAGCCGCATTACCCGTCCCGCTCCGCACAAATCCTCGGACCGGCAGCGATCCAAGGGGCAAAGTTACACAAGCAATCAATGATACAGCGCCTTTCGCCCTTCGGCCCGCGAACGCTGTCAGGTCAAAATCGCCGGCTGCAGGCAATGGCCCGTGAGGCGGCGACAACAGTACATGCCCGCAATCCAGGACTGCGGACACCATTCATTCTGCTAAAACCCACGAATAATCACGCCCCGGCCCGGCGTGATTTCGCGATAACCTGCCATCATTTGATGGGGTTGTCACCTTGAAAAAAATCAATTCCGATAAGGCGATACGGGAGCGCCAAAGGTGCTCGCCCTGACCTCAGGACCAGAAATCGGGGATCGTTTCCGCCAGTCTCGGACCGAGGCGCAGCGGCGCGATCTTTTCGGCAAGCCCGGTCCGGTCGGAAATCTCGACACCGAGGCCGCAGATGGTGGCAGGACCCGAGGCTGCCTCGAAGCGCCCCTTCGGCATCTTCGAGATGAAGCGGTTGAGCGGCTCTTCCTTGTCCATGCCGAGCGAGGAATCGTAGTCTCCGCACATGCCGGCATCGCTCATATAGGCGGTGCCGCCGTTGAGGATCTGGTGGTCGGCGGTCGGCACATGGGTGTGCGTTCCGACGACGAGGCTGGCGCGACCGTCGACGAAATGGCCGAAGCACTGCTTCTCGCTGGTCGCCTCCGCATGGAAGTCGAAAACGATCGCGTCCGCCTGCTCGCCGAGCGGGCAGGCATCGAGGATCGCCTCGGCGGTCTTGAAGGGATCATCGAGCTCCGGATGCATGAAGACCCGGCCCATGACATTGGCGACCAGCACGCGGGCACCATTGCGGGCGAAGTAGAGGTTGGAGCCACGACCGGGCGTGCCGGCCGGATAGTTGGCCGGGCGCAGGAACTGGTCGTGCCGCTCGCAGAAGACGACGGCCTCCTTCTGGTCCCAGACGTGATTGCCGGTCGTCACCACGTCGGCGCCGGCGTTGATCGTCTCGAGGAAGATGTCTTCGGTAATGCCGAAGCCGCCGGCAGCGTTCTCGCCGTTGACGATGACGAAATCGAGCTTGAGGTCGCCGATCAGTCCCGGAAGCCGCTCCCAGACCGCCGTGCGGCCCGTCTTGCCCACCATATCTCCCAGAAACAGAAGCCTCATGCTCGCTCAGATCCCACCAGGGCAGTTCCGGCGGAAGCGCGTCAGCGATCGTTGCGGCCGGACCTGCGTAAAACAAAGAGGTAGAGCGTCTACACGATCGCAGCGCTGCTGGAAACGTCTTAGATCGGCTTCAAGGAAATCGAGAGGACGGCGGACTTTGGGGTCGGACTGCCTCAACCATAGAATGGCAGTCCCGCTTACCGGTGTCCGCAATGATCTAGAAGTGCCGGAAACCGCTTTCGGTCAGCACCGCGTCCAGCGCCACGTCGTGCGGTTCGGCCGGCACGGCGTCAACTTCCTGGCAGTCGAAGGCGATGCCGATCAGCTTCGGCAGGTGCCCCTTGTTGCGCAGCCGATCGATGGCCCGGTCGTAGTAGCCGGCACCGTAACCGATCCGGTGGCCGGTCGCGTCGAAGGCCGAAAGCGGCACGAGCATGATATCCGGGTCGAGCACCGGCGCCTCGGGGCTAGGTCCGGTCGTGCCGAAGCCGGTGGCGATAATGTCGATGCCATCGAGCAACTCGCGAAAGACGATCGTCTGCTTGTCCATGATGACGGGCAGGCAGAGCCGGGCGCCCCGCTGCTTCAGCCGCGCCATCAGCGGCCGGATGTCGACCTCGGAGCGGATCGGCCAGAATCCGGAAACAATGTGCCCCGGATCGAGCGCGATGACGTCGCCCGCGTGATCGGCCATGGTCAGGCTCGCCTCGATTCTGAACTCAGCGGGCATCGCATCGCGCAATGCCAGCCGCTCCTTGCGCAGCGCCGCCTTCAAATCCTTCGGTGACATCGTGCCTCCCCTGCCTCATGCCATCGTCGCGGACAAAATTTCTTCCCGAAATGGCACAGCCTGTCACTTTCTCGCCGATTCCTCGCTCGATCGCCAGCCTATATACCCGATAGCACTGTCATGCGTTCACCCGCATCGCCGCTTTTGCCGCGGTTTGCGACAGCAGTGCCGGCGCCTTCCCGGTTCGGCACAGGATTAGCGTTCCGTTCATCATGGGCGATGGTTCCGCTTTCGCGGATTGGCGACCGCATGCAAATAAGGACGCGATTTCAAATAATTAGCAGGAACTAATTCCCGTGTTCGATGTATGGACGCGCTCCTGCAGGCAGCAGTGGAAAAGCCGACGTCCATGAAGGACCAGATGAAAGAACTCGACCCGTTGGAACTGCGTTGCCTGACGCTCGCCGCCCGCGGGCGCACGCGCCAGGACATGATGCGCGAGACCGATATTCCGCTCGACCGGATCGACCGGGCGCTGGAGGACGCCATGCGCAAGCTGCAGGCCGGCAATCTGGCCGAAGCCGTCTTTCGGGCCGCAAGGCTCGATCTCATCTCTTGAGGAACAGGTCGGCCGGGCTGCTTACAGCATCCAGTGCGACCGATAGACGGCCTCCCGCAACATTCGTTCCCGCTGCCGGAAGTCGAAGGCCTCCGGTGGGATCCCGGCATCGCGAAGCAGCCGCGGCTTGGCCGTCGGCACCTCGTCGGGCGCCTCGGCAAACAGCAACTTGGCCGCCCATTGCCTTGCCCTGCGCCTGGCGGCTGCGAATGTGTCGGAAAAGGCGAGAACGGCAAGCACGCTCATGGGAACAACTCGGCGCAAGATGATCGACCGGGCGATTTTCGCCCTCGCATTGACATCTGGCAAACGAATTGCAAGCATGACTGTCATCAGAAAATCTGATGGGTAATGCCATGGTTCTTCCCCTCGACAGCGATCTGCTCAGAACCTTTCTCGCGGTTGTCGATACCAACAGCGTCACGCGCGCCGCAGACATCGTCGGGCGGACCCAATCAGCCGTCAGCATGCAGATCCGGAAGCTTGAGGATGTGCTCGGAGATGCCCTGTTCGAGCGCCATTCGCGCGGCGTCGTCCTGACGCCGCAGGGGCTGCGGCTCGTCGACAATGCAAGGCGCATCGTGACCCTGCTCGACGACACCGCCGCCGCCCTGCGCCAGCCCGCGCTCGACGGCGCAGTGCGCATCGGCATTCCCGAGGAATACATCAATTCCACCTTGCCGAAAGCGCTCGGCAGTTTCGCCGCCATCCACCCCGGCGTCGAAGTAACCGTGCAGCAGGGCGCGTCGATGACCAATGTCGCGGCACTGGAAGCGGGCGAGATCGACCTTGCCGTCGTCTTCGAGCCCGGCGGAAAGACGAGGAACGAAGTGCTGATGATGGATCCGACCGTCTGGGTGACATCGGAGCAGCATCGTACCGACGAGCGCCGCCCGGTGCCGATCGCGACCTATACCTATCTCGAAGGCGGCTGGTGCGACGACCTCGCCCAGCGCAATTTGAGGAAATGCCGCATCGATAACCGCGTCGCCTATGTCAGCCGCACCAGCGGCGGCCTGATGGCGGCGGTGGTTTCCGGCCTTGCCATCGCGCCTCTTGCCCGCAGCAGCATTCCGGCCGGCTGCCGCGAACTGACCGCCGATGACGGCTACACCGTGATCGACCATTCGAATGTCGTGCTGCGGATTTCAAAGGCTGGAAGCGGCAAGGACCGGATCGTCGAGGCCATGGCCGACGCCATCCGCCGGGCCTTCGCCGGGGATTGATCGACCAGCGGGAAAGAGGAAGAAGTGCGATCCACGACGACCGATGGATAGTTTACGATCCCGGGTGCCTACAAAGTAGGTGGGCGCCATGTGTCCGAACCCACGGGTCCGAACAGGGACAGCTCCCTTAGGATCGAGTATGGCCCCGGGGATTGTGGTTCCTGTCGGGAAGCGCAGACCGCAACCGATATATAAAGTGTCTCGGTGCTTCGCGCCAGTGGCTCGCCGACGAAACCTTGTCAGCTCGACGGCGTTGTCGGGCGGCCGTTCAGCTTGGCGGCGATGCCGTGGATCTGCTGCGTCACTTCGCTCAGCGCCGAGGCCAGCGCTTCTTCGTTCTTCAGCTGATCCGAAAGTGCGGCATCGCGACCGTCCGTCAGGTTTCCGACCTCGGCTTCGAGGTTCTTCAGCCGGCGGTTGACCTCGCTGAGCTCGTCCATGACCATGATGCCGGCCATGACGGTCAGGCGCAGATCGCCGATCTCGCCAAACTGGCTCTTGAGGTGTCCGACATACTGATCGAAATTGGTGGCAAGCTCGATCAGATGATCTTCCTGCCCTTCCTCGCAGGCCATGCGATAGGCCTTGCCGTCGATCGAAACTGTCACCTGCGCCATGTCGCTTGTTCCTAGCGGTCGAGCACCGCCCGAATGGTTTCCATCGCCGTCACGAGGCGACGGGAAACCTCGCGGTTGACCTCCTCGAGCCGGTTTGCCCGGAACTGCGACTGGTCGAGCTCCTGCGCCAGCCGCGACCGGTCGGTGTTGACGCGTCGCACCTCGCCCTCGAACTCGCTGAAGTCCCGCTCCCTGTCAAACCGACCGTCGATCGCATTCTCCAGGGATTGCACTGCATTTCGCAGTTCGTCGATCGCCGCTTTGACAGTCTTTGCCGGCATGTGTTCCGAATACCTCGCCCATGAGGCCGAATCGCCCGAATCCCGTCCGCCGCTTCGGCTCGATCTTTTTTAAACCTATTACGTAAGTCTCAACAATGCCAAGTACAGCAAACAACAGCGGAAGCTGTGGATGGATTGCGTAGCCGGCTTTCCTCAACGGCAGTGCGATAGGCTTGTTGCATTGCGGGACGGGGCCGACGCGACCTGCCGTCAAATGGCCGCGGAAGGCCCGTATTTGTTGACTCGCACGGCGCACCTGCTATGTGTCAGCCGCTTCTTGCGCGGTCTTTGGAGGATAGAGACCGTTCCCTGACCACCGAACGCAAACGGAACAGTCATGATCTCTCGCGAAAAACACGACCGGATGGCAAATGCGATCCGTTTCCTCTCCATGGATGCCGTCGAGAAGGCAAATTCCGGCCACCCTGGCCTGCCCATGGGTGCAGCCGACATAGCGACAGTCCTCTTTACGCGCTATCTGAGCTTTGACCCCAAGAACCCCTCCTGGCCGAACCGCGACCGCTTCGTGCTGTCGGCCGGCCACGGCTCGATGCTGCTTTACTCGCTGCTCTATTTGACGGGCTACGAAGACATCACCATCGACGAGATCAAGAACTTCCGCCAGCTCGGCGCCCGCACCGCCGGCCACCCGGAATACGGCCATGCCGCCGGCATCGAGACGACCACCGGTCCGCTCGGCCAGGGCATTGCCAATGCCGTCGGCATGGCGATCGCCGAGCGCAAGCTGCGTGACGAATTCGGCTCCGAGCTGATGGAGCACTACACCTACGTGCTCGCCGGTGACGGCTGCCTCATGGAAGGCATCAGCCAGGAAGCGATTTCGCTCGCCGGCCACCTGAAGCTCAACAAGCTGATCGTCTTCTGGGACGACAACAACATCTCGATCGACGGCCCGATCTCGATCGCCGACTCGACCGACCAGCACGCCCGCTTCCGCGCCAGCAACTGGAACACCATTGCCGTCGACGGCCATGATCCGGACGCGATCGCCGCTGCGATCGATCAGGCCCAGAAGTCCGACAAGCCGACGATGATCGCGGCTAAGACGACGATCGGCTTCGGCGCACCGAACAAGGCCGGCACCCACAAGGTCCACGGCTCGCCGCTCGGCGCCGAGGAAATCGCCGCGACGCGCGAGGCGCTCGGCTGGGAATCCGAAGCCTTCGTCGTTCCCTCGGACGTGCTCGACGCCTGGCGTCTTGCCGGCCTGCGCTCGACCAAGTCGCGCAAGGAGTGGGAAGAGCGTCTTGAAAAGAGCGATGCCGAGAAGAAGGCCCAGTTCGTTCGCCGCTTCTCCGGCGAGCTCGAAGGCCGCCTCTCGTCTGCCATCGACGACTACAAGAAGAAGCTCGCCGAGACCAAGCCGTCGCCGGCAACCCGCAAGGCTTCCGAAGACGCGCTCGAAGTCATCAACGGCGTTCTTGCCGAAACCATCGGCGGCTCGGCCGACCTGACCGGCTCGAACAACACCAAGACGAGCCAGACCAAGTCGATCACGCCGGACGATTTCTCCGGTCGTTACATCCACTACGGCGTGCGCGAGCACGGCATGGCCGCTGCCATGAACGGCATGGCGCTGCACGGCGGCGTCATCCCCTATTCCGGCGGCTTCCTGATCTTCTCGGACTATTGCCGTCCGTCGATCCGCCTTGCCGCGCTGATGGGCATCCGCGTCATCCACGTGCTGACGCATGATTCCATCGGCCTCGGAGAAGACGGTCCGACGCACCAGCCGGTCGAGCACATGGCAGCGCTGCGCGCCATCCCGAACCTCCTGATGTTCCGCCCGGCCGACGCCACGGAAACGGCGGAGTGCTGGCAGCTGGCGCTCGAAAGCCACAACCGTCCGTCCGGTATCGCGCTCACCCGCCAGAACCTGATGGCGGTCCGCACCGAGTATGAGGAAGAGAACCTCTGCGCCCACGGCGCCTACGATCTCATCTCGGCCGCCGACGCCAAGGTCACGATCTTCGCCACCGGCTCGGAAGTCGAGATCGCCGTCAAGGCCTGCCAGACGCTGACCGCCAAGGGCATCTCGACCCGCGTCGTCTCCGTTCCCTGCTTCGAGCTTTTTGCCGAACAGAGCGAAGACTACCAGCAGGCGATCATCGGCAACTCGCCGGTCAAGATCGCCGTCGAAGCCGGCATCCGCCAGGGCTGGGATCACTTCATCGGCAGCGACGGCACCTTCATCGGCATGTCGTCCTTCGGTGCCTCCGGTCCCTACAAGGAGCTTTACAAGCATTTCGGCATCACGCCCGAGGCGGTGGTTGCCGCTGCTGAAGCGAAGCTCGCCTGATCAATCTGCGGGGCGCGCCGAAAGGTGCGCCCCGCTTTTTTTCGTACCACGTCATACAGACAGGGAGAGACCCCATGACAGTGAAAGTCGCCATCAACGGTTTTGGCCGCATCGGCCGCAACGTGCTCCGCGCGATCGTCGAATCCGGCCGCACCGACATCGAAGTCGTTGCGATCAACGATCTCGGCCCCGTTGAGACCAACGCTCACCTGCTGCGCTATGACTCGATCCACGGTCGTTTCCCGGCCGAGGTCAAGGTCGAAGGCGACACGATCACCATCAACGGCGGCAAGCCGATCAAGGTGACCGCGATCAAGGATCCGGCAACGCTGCCGCACAAGGAACTCGGCATCGACATCGCGATGGAATGCACCGGCATCTTCACCGCGCGCGACAAGGCTGCAGCCCACCTGACCGCCGGCGCCAAGCGCGTCATCGTCTCGGCCCCGGCCGACGGCGCCGACCTGACGGTCGTCTACGGCGTCAACCACGACCAGCTGACCAAGGACCACCTGGTCATCTCCAACGCGTCGTGCACGACGAACTGCCTGGTTCCGGTCGTCAAGGTCCTGAACGATACCATCGGCATCAATCACGGCTTCATGACCACGATCCACTCCTACACCAACGACCAGCCGTCGCTCGACCAGATGCACAAGGATCTGTACCGCGCCCGCGCTGCCGCTCTGTCGATGATCCCGACCTCGACCGGCGCTGCCAAGGCCGTCGGCCTGGTTCTGCCGGAACTGAAGGGCAAGCTCGACGGCACGTCGATCCGCGTTCCGACCCCGAACGTCTCGGTCGTCGACTTCAAGTTCGTCGCCAAGCGCAACACCTCGGTCGAGGAAATCACCAACGCCATCAAGGCCGCCTCCAACGGCGCGCTGAAGGGCGTTCTCGGCTACACGGAAGAGCCGCTCGTTTCGCGCGACTTCAACCATGACAGCCACTCCTCGATCTTCGCGATCGACCAGACCAAGGTCGTCGAGGGCAACTTCGTGCGTATCCTCACCTGGTACGACAACGAGTGGGGCTTCTCGAACCGCATGGCCGACACGGCGGTCGCGTTCGCCAAGCTCATCTAAGACAGATGTTTCGCGCCCTCTCCTCAACGACGGTCCGCTGGCGTCCGCTGGAAGGGGAAGGGCTCGAACACCTGACACTGACGAAAATCGAAACAACCGACGGCGCGGTCATCCGCGCCGTCGGCGTTCTGATCGGCAGCCGCGGCGGCACACCCTATGGCGTGCGCTACCGGATCGACTGTGACGACGGCTGGCACGTTCGCAAGCTGATGGTCGACACCACCGATGGCCGCAGCCTGCATCTGCGCTCGGATCTTCCCGGCCAGTGGCTGACGGCGCGAGGCCTCCCCCTCCCCGAGTTCGACGGCTGCATCGATATCGATCTTGCCGGCACGCCCTTCACCAACACGCTGCCGATCCGGCGCCTCAAGCTCGACCGCCAGTCCGGCATCGCTAGGCTGAAGATGCTTTACGTGCCGTTCGACACGTTCGAACCCGTGGTCGACGGCCAGCACTACACCTGCCTCGATGATTTCAGGCTCTATCGCTACGAGGCCGAGGACCGCAGCTTTACGGCGGACCTGCCCGTGGACGAGGACGGCCTCGTCATCGACTATCCCACCCTTTTCCAGAGACTATCACCGGAGACTATCTGATGACTTTCAAGACCCTCGACGATCTGACCGACATCGCCGGCATGCGCGTGCTGGTGCGCGTCGACCTCAACGTTCCGGTCAAGGACGGCGTGGTGACGGACGCGACCCGCATCGAGCGCGTCGCACCGACCATCCGCGAATTGTCCGAGAAGGGCGCCAAGGTCATCCTGCTTGCCCACTTCGGCCGTCCGAAGGGTGAGCCGGTCGCCGACATGTCGCTGAAGACGATCGCGCCGGCCGTCGAAGACGTGCTCGACCAGCGCGTCCATTTCGCCGCCGATTGCATCGGCGACAAGGCGAAGAACGCCATTGCCGAAATGAGCGACGGCGACGTGCTGCTCTTGGAAAACACCCGCTTCCACAAGGGCGAGGAAAAGAACGAAGCCGAGTTCGTCAAGGCGCTCGCCGCCAACGGCGACATCTATGTCAACGACGCCTTCTCGGCCGCGCACCGCGCCCATGCCTCGACCGAGGGCCTTGCCCATCACCTGCCGGCCTATGCCGGCCGCACCATGCAGGCCGAACTCGAAGCGCTCGAAAAGGGCCTCGGCCAACCGAAGCGGCCCGTCGTCGCCATCGTCGGCGGCGCCAAGGTCTCGACCAAGATCGACCTGTTGCAGAACCTCGTGACCAAGGTCGATGCGCTCGTCATCGGCGGCGGCATGGCCAACACCTTCATCGCCGCCAAGGGCGTCAATGTCGGCAAGTCGCTCTGCGAGCATGACCTCGCCGAGACCGCCAAGGCGATCATCGCCGCTGCCGACAAGGCCGGCTGCGCCATCGTGCTGCCGGATGACGGCGTCATTGCCCGCGAGTTCAAGGCCGGTGCCGACAACGAAGTGGTCGACATCAATGCGATCCCGGCCGATGCCATGGTTCTCGACGTCGGCCCGAAGTCGATCGCTGCCGTCAACGACTGGATCTCGAAGGCCGAGACGCTCGTCTGGAACGGCCCGCTCGGCGCATTCGAAATCGCTCCCTTCGACAAGGCGACCGTTGCCGTTGCCAAGCATGCGGCCGCCCGCACCCGCCAGGGCTCGCTGGTCTCGGTTGCCGGCGGTGGCGATACGGTTGCGGCGCTCAACCATGCCGAAGTCGCCGACGATTTCAGCTATGTCTCGACCGCCGGCGGCGCGTTCCTCGAGTGGATGGAAGGCAAGCCGCTTCCGGGCGTCGACATCCTCAAGCAGAAGTAAGTCACGGAAGTGGCGCGCGGGACATGTCCCGCGCGCCACATAGCAAGAAAAAATCTCATTTATTCAAACGATTAAAAAATTTTAAATCGTTTCAGTCGCTTTTCCTGCCATTTTCCTGGACAATTTCTGCCGTTACTCGCGCCCTCGTCCGGAGCGTGGCGGTCCCCTTGCGGACCGTCGGTCTCGAAGCTGTTTCAGTGTTCGCCTGATCCTTGGTGATCGGCGCTGTCTAGGGAGAAGAAGCATGACGGAAAGATTGGAAGACATCGCTGTCGCCATGGTCGCCAACGGCCGGGGGTTGCTCGCGGCAGACGAGTCCACCGCAACGATCAAGAAGCGCTTCGATACGATCGGTCTCGAATCCACCGAGACCTCCAGGCGCGATTACCGCGAGATGTTGCTGCGCGCCGACAAGGCGATACGCAAGTACATCTCCGGCGTCATCCTTTATGAAGAAACCCTGTTCCAGCATGCGGTCGATGGCACGCCGCTTGTCGACATCATCCGCGCCGCCGGCTCGATCCCCGGCATCAAGGTCGACGCCGGCGCCAAGCCGATGACCAATTTCCCGGCAGAAACGATCACCGAAGGCCTCGACGGCCTTGCCCAGCGGCTCGCCAGATATCACGAGGCGGGCGCGCGCTTTGCCAAGTGGCGCGGCGTCATCTCCGTCTCCGACACCCTGCCGACCGCCGGTGCCGTTCGCGCCAACGCCCATGCGCTCGCCCGCTATGCCGCCCTTTGCCAGGACGCCGGCATCGTGCCGATCGTCGAGCCGGAAGTGCTGATGGACGGCGCGCCGGGCGACCATTCGATTGACCGGTCGGAACATGTGACGGAGTGGACGCTGCGGACCACCTTCGAGGAACTGGCTGAAATGCGCGTCAAGCTCGAAGGCATGATCCTGAAGCCGAGCATGGTGATCGACGGCAAGAAGGCCCGCAATGCCTCCGTCGCCGAAGTGGCCGAGCGCACCATCCGGGTGCTGAAGCGCACGGTGCCTTCGGCCGTGCCCGGCATCGCCTTCCTCTCCGGCGGCCAATCGACCGAGGAGGCGACCGCCCACCTATCGGCGATGAACGCCAGCCACGACCTGCCGTGGAAGCTCACCTTCTCCTATGGCCGCGCGCTGCAGCAGGAAGCGCTGAATGCCTGGCACGGCAAGGCCGACAACATCGGCGCCGGCCAGCGAGCCTTCTCGCATCGCGCCGAGATGTGCAGCCTTGCGGCCAAGGGCGCCTGGAAGAAGGATCTCGAGAAGGCCGCCTGAAACAAGCCCTGTCGACAAAGGACAAAGGGGCCGCGACCGGCCCCTTTTCTGTTCATTGGCGGGGCAGCTTCTCGAAGCTTCCACGCAACCGGCCGAGCCACGAGTTACAGGCCCGCTGCGATCGAACTTGTCACGGAGACAAGTTGCAGCCTTTGCCCTCTGGAGAGGCTGGCTTAAGCCTTGGCTTTGCAGCCAACTCCAGTGAAAGCCGAGGCCATGACCGCTCCCCGATCCGTCGCCTACGTTACCGTCGACGTCTTTACGTCAGAGCGTTTTGCCGGCAACCAGTTGGCCGTCATTCCAGATGCGTGCGGCTTGAGCGATAGCCAGATGCAGGCGATCGCGACCGAATTCGGCTATTCCGAAGTCACCTTCGTTTTGCCGCCGCGCAATCCCGCCAACACGGCGGAAGTCCGGATCTTCACGCCGACGACGGAAATCCCCTTTGCCGGCCACCCCAATGTCGGCACCGCCTTCGTGCTCGGCCGGCAGAAGGAAATCTTCGGCCGCGCGCCCGGCGACACCCTGCGCTTCGAGGAAAAGGCGGGGCTGATCGAGGCGACATTGCTGCGGGAGAAGGGCGAGGTTACCGGCTCCACCATTGTCGTTCCGCGCGGCTTGACCGTCGGCCCTGAAATCGACACCGACACCATCGCTGCCTGCGCGTCGCTCGCGCCTGAAGCCGTCAGCAGACGCGTGCATGCGCCGACCCGGCTTTCCGTCGGGCTGCCCTTCGCCGTCGCCGAAATCAAGGATGTCGCGACGCTGTCGTCCGCCCAACCCAATGTCACCGCCTTCCAGGCGGCCAATGCGCGCTACAAACCCGAGGAAGACAGTTTCAGCCTGTTCCTCTACGCTCGCTCGGCAGAGGCGCCATGGCAGATCCGGGCGCGCATGTTTGCGCCACTCGACAATGTCAACGAGGACCCGGCAACCGGCAGCGCCTCGGCAGCGCTTTCCGCCTATCTCGTCTCGCTCGTCCCGGACGAGGATATCGAAGTCGAGATCATCATCGAGCAGGGTGTGGAGATGGGTCGCCGCAGCCTCATCGGCGCGCATGTCCGAAAGCAGGGTGGCGTCGTTCGGAACGTCAGCCTCTCCGGCCATTGCGTCAGCGCCATGCGCGGGCTGATCGACCTCTAGCCTTTCCGCCGCCGCTCAGGCGCGGTCGGCTTCAGGCAGGAGCTTCAGAATATCGGCGAACATATCCTGCCATTCGGCGTCGTCCATCTCGACGAAGCCGAAGCCGCGCAGCAGAAAGACGCCTTCGCTCGCCAGAAAGGCGAGCCGCGCCCTGCGCCCCTCCTCCGTCGACAGATCGAGACCGTCGAGGCGGGCGCGATACCAGGCACGGTTCTTGGCCATGTGCTCCTCGCGCTGAAGCAGTGCGGCCATCATGCCGGATGTGCGGGCATTGTCGGCGGTGTTCATCCGGGCGGTCACCGACGCATGGGCGCGCATCGCCTTCACAGGATCGGGATCGTCGCCGCCCTCGGCCGCGACCGCCGCGTCGAACTCGTTGAACCAGCGCTCCATCATCGCGTCGATCAGGCCGTCCTTGTTGCCGAAGCAATATTGCACGCCGCCCTTGGTGATGCCGGAAGCCTTGGCGACGGCATCGATCGTCAGGCCGGCCGCGCCGACGGAATTCACGACCGCCTCCGCCGCGTCCAAAACCTTGTCCCGATCGATCGTTCGTCGCCGTCCCATCTTGACTTCCTATTTCAAATCCATACGTACGTATTCAAATAACCAATGACCCTGATTTAAACAAGGCCCAGCCCCATTTCCCAGTGGCGGCCACCGAGGTGTACCATGCTCCCGCAAAATCGCTGGCTCATTTTGGCCATAGTAT
Source organism: Ensifer adhaerens (assembly GCF_002007205.1). GTDB lineage: Bacteria > Pseudomonadota > Alphaproteobacteria > Rhizobiales > Rhizobiaceae > Ensifer > Ensifer adhaerens_D. The sequence continues at coordinate 239,650 of NZ_LAZS01000001.1, read as the reverse complement.
CGAGCGCGCTCTTTCTGATCGTCGTCGACATGACGGTGCTCTATACCGCCCTGCCCCGCCTGACCCATGACCTCGGCGCCACCGCGTCGGAGAAACTCTGGATCGTCAACGCCTATGCCCTGGTTGTCGCCGGCCTGCTGCCCGGCCTCGGCACGCTCGGCGACCGGCTCGGTCACAAGAAGCCCTTTATCGTCGGCCTTGTCGTCTTCGGCATCGCCTCGCTGATCGCCGCCTATGCGCCGACACCGGCGATCCTGATCGGCGGTCGCGTCCTGCTCGCCGTCGGCGCCGCCCTCATGATGCCGGCGACGCTGTCGATCATTCGGCTCACCTTCACCGACGAGCGCGAACGGGCGCTGGCGATCGGCGTCTGGGCGGCCATTGCTTCCGGCGGCGCCGCGATCGGCCCGGTCCTCGGCGGCTTCCTGCTCGAGTACTTCTGGTGGGGCTCGGTCTTCCTCATCAACGTGCCGGTCGTCGCGATCGCGCTCCTGCTGGGCCTCATCGTGCTGCCTAACAATGCCGGCAATCCGAAACATCCCTGGGATGCGATCGGTTCGCTGCAGATCATGGTCGGCCTCATCGGCCTTGCCTATGCCGTCAAGGAAACGAGCAAGCGCGAGCCGTCGCTGGAGGCGGGCCTTGCCGCTGCAGTAGTCGGCGCGATCGCGCTCTTTCTTTTCGTGCGTCGCCAGCGCCGGAGCCCGCATCCGCTGATCGATTTCAGCCTCTTCCGCAACGCCGCCTTTTCCTCCGGCGTCGCCGCGGCGCTGGTGGCATCCGCCTCGATCGTCGGCATCGAACTGGTGCTGAGCCAGCAGCTGCAGTTGGTCGAAGGCTTTTCCCCGCTCGAGGCCGGCTTCTTCATCCTGCCGATCCCGCTTGCCGCTTTCGTCGCTGGTCCGCTGACCGGCACCCTTTTGCCGCGCCTCGGAGCCGAGGTGGTGCTGCGCTCGGGCCTCATCCTCTCCGCGCTCGGTCTCGGCGGCTACCTGCTCGTCCATGAGACCGGCGCGATCGCCCAGATCGTCAGCCTCGTCGTTCTCGGCCTCGGCATCGGTGCGTCCATGACCGCCGCCTCCAGCGCCATCATGTTCAACGCTCCGCCGGAACGCGCCGGCATGGCAGCATCGATCGAGGAGGTCTCGTTCGAACTCGGCGGCGCGATCGGCATTGCCGTTCTCGGTACCGTCATGTCGATCGTCTACACCGCCTTCCTCGTCCTGCCGGAAGGTGCTGCGATCTCGCCGATGGCGCGCGACAGCCTCGACGAGGCCTTGCTTCTCGCCGAGAAGCTGCCGGCGGATATGGCGAGCGAGCTGGTGACCCGCGCCCGCCTCGCCTTCGAAGGAGCATTTACCGCGGTCGTGATCGTGGCGACGGCCATGCTGTTCGTGACCGGGGCGGCCATCTGGTGGCTGACGGCCGGGCGCAGCAGCGCCCCTGAGGGATCGCGCCAGGCGAGCCACCATTAACCGCGAACTGCCGGACGGAAGCCACTGCCCGGCGGTTCAGCGCAAGCCCGCCTCGCATTTCGCGATCGCCTCGACCATCGCCTGGAAGCGAACATGGTAGCGAACCGCGTCGAGGTCGGAATCCTGCTTGAACCAGAGCAGCTGGTAGCACGAACTCTGCGGCAACAAGGTTTCGAGAAGATCGAGCGCCGCGTCGATATCGCCGAGGATGCAGTAGACGCAGGCGGTGTTGTAGCGGGCGACCACGTCGTCGGGATCGATCGCCAGTGCCCGCGCCGCCCATTCCCGCGCGCGGTCGGCCTCGCCCATATGGGCAAGCGCCAGTGCGCCACGATGCGCCGGGCCCGAGTTCTCCGGATTGAGCTCCAGCGCCCGCTCCGCCCGGGCAATCCCGATGCGCGCCCACTGCGTGCGTTCGGTATCCCTGCCGAGGGTGCGATAGGCGCTCATCAGGTGGATCGGCGACAGATAGTCGTCCGGCCGGATGTCGGCGGCGCGCTTGAAGAACTGGATCGCCATTTCGAACGCGCCCTGCATGAACAGGAAGCGGCCATAGTGGAAGTTCGCCTCGTAAAGCCCTGCATCCAGCGCCAGCGCCCGCTCGAACTCCGCAACCGCTTCCTCGCACTGGCCGTCCTGATGCAGCACGAGACCGCGGGACGCATGCGCCTCCGCCAGGTCCGGATCGAGCGCCAACGCCCTGTCCGTCATCGACAGGATGCCTTGCAGCGGGAACTCGTCCTCGTGCCAGTCACGCAGCGCCGACTCGCAATCAGCAATGCCGGCATAGGCGCGGGCGAAATCCGGATCGAGCTCCACCGCCTTCATGAACATGCGCCGCGCGAGCAGGAGATAGGAGCGCGTCCAGGCATGCGAAAATTGCCGGCCGCGCAGATAGTAGGTATAGGCCTCGACGCTTGTGGTCGGGTCGCTTTCGATCGCCCGCCTCTCCGCCGGCAACAGCTTGATCTTGAGCTGGTCGACGATGGCGTGGGTGATTTCGTCCTGAATGGCGAAGATATCGGTCAGGTCCCGGTCGTAGCGGTCCGCCCAGAGATGCGTGCCGGTGAGCGCGTCGATCAGCTGGCCGGTGATGCGCACCCGCGCGCCCGCCTTGCGCACGCTGCCCTCGAGGATGTAGCGGACGCCCAGTTCCTGGGCCACCTGCTTCACCTTCACCGACCGCCCCTTGTAGGTGAACACCGTGTTGCGGGCGACAACGTGCAGCTTCGAGATCTTCGAGAGATCGGTGATGATGTCTTCGGTGATGCCGTCGGAGAAATACTCCTGCTCCGGATCATGGCTCATATTGGTGAAGGGAAGTACGCCGACCGAGAGCCCGTAGCCATCGTCGAGCACCACCGGACACGATCCGTTCGGTGCCGACGCGACCTTGGTCGGCGCGCCGAGCGCAACCGAATAGACGTGAACCCCGGCGGCGATGTTCTTCAGCGTGTGCTCGCCCTTGTCGATGAAACCGACATCCAGGCGTGACCCGACATGATCGCGCACGGAGGCGGAGACGGCGATGCCGGATGGCTCGGCCAAGCCCTCGAGGCGCGCCGCCACATTGACGCCGTCACCGAAGATGTCGCCGTCTTCGACGATGATGTCGCCGAGATGCACCCCGATCCTGAGCTCGATGCGCGTCTGCGGCGACACGCTTTCGTTGCGGATGAGCATGCCGCGCTGAATGTCGACGGCGCAGGCGACCGCGTGCACCACGCTCGCGAATTCGACCAGGATGCCGTCGCCCGTGAGCTTGACGATGCGTCCCTTGTGGCGGCTGATTTTCGGATCGACGAGTTCGCTCTTGTGCCGTTTCATCGCAGCCAGCGTGCCGGTCTCGTCAGCGCCGATCAGGCGACTGTACCCCACGACATCGGCAGCGAGAATGGCAGCAAGCCGGCGTTCCAAGAAACCCTCGAAGTCATCTCCCGAATGAGGTTCGCACTTTAGCGCTTTCTTTCCCATCTGTCCTGCGCCCTTTTCTGGTTGAAACGTCAGGTTTCGCAACCAAGGTAGCGGTGGGCCGGCAGCGATGGAGTTCCAAAGGTAACGGGGGCGTTGCGTCGCAGGTAACGGCGTCAGGGGCGGATCAGCACCGTCACCATCATCATCACGATGGCGAAGACCGCGATCTTCCAGAAATCGCGACGGTGGCGCAGCCCCGGAATACCGATCGGCCAGATGAGCTGAACGGCCATGATCAGAAGCAGAAAAAGGGCGATCGCCTTCTGCATGTTGCCCTCGTCTACCGGGAGGCTGCCTCGACCGGCGAAGCGTTCGCAACACCGGCACTGTTCGTCGCACGCAGCACCGTCTCTCCCAAGGACTAGCGATACGTTGCGCATGGCAAAAAGGGCTAGTGTTTCCGCGGGCGATTTGCAATGACCGGCCGCCGCATGTTGCGTCATTCGTCATCGATCGAAGGACAAAACCTGCGGCAACGCCAGCCGCTGCAATCAGAAACCGGCTGGCATTTCGCGGGGCACCGCCCTAACTTGCTGACGGCAGAACGAATTTCGGATGAATGATGAGAAAGAACCTGCTCCCGGTCGCCGCCCTCCTGCTCGGCACGCTGTTTCTCTTTCTGGGCAATGGTCTGCAGGGACTTCTTCTTCCCGTGCGCGGTACCGCTGAAGGCTATCCCACCACCATCCTCGGCCTGATCGGCACGTCCTGGGCCGCCGGCTTCGTTCTCGGCTGCTTCCTTGCGCCCACCGTTGTCAAGCGTATCGGCCACGTGCGCGCCTTCAGCGTCTTTGCTTCGCTGATCGCCATCGTCGCACTCCTGACCGGTATTCTGATCGATCCGACCTGGTGGTTGATCCTTAGAGCGCTGACTGGCTTTTCCACCGCCGGCACCTCGATGATCATCGAAAGCTGGCTGAACGAGCGCGCGACCAACGAAAGCCGCGGCGTCATCTTCTCGCTCTATATCGCCATCACACTCTTCGGCGTTGTCGGCGGCCAGATGATGATCCCCTTCGGCGATACGTCGACCAGCATCTTCTTCATGATCTGCGGCATTCTCTACTGCGTCGCCATGCTGCCGACGCTTCTGTCCAATGCCGCCTCACCTCAACCGTTGAAGAAGGTGAGCCTCGACCTGCGTGGCCTCTACAAGAACTCGCCGGTCTCCTTCCTCGGCATCCTGCTTGTCGGCATCGCCAACGGCGCCTTCGGTACGCTCGGCGCCGTCTTCGGTCGCCAGGCCGGCCTTTCCGACAGCACCGTGGCCGCCATGATGAGCGTGGCGATCTTTGCCGGCGCCGTCATGCAATTGCCGGCCGGTCGCCTCTCCGATCGCATCGACCGACGCTACGTCCTTGCCGCCCTTGCCGGCATCGGCGCTGTCGCTGGCCTGCTGATCTTCCTGATCGAGCCGAGCCAGGTGTGGATCGTGCTGACGCTGATCGCGATCTACGGCGCTGCGGCCAATGCGCTCTATCCGATCGCCGTGTCGCACGCCAACGACTTCGCGACGGCGGAGGATTTCGTCAAGGTGTCCGGCGGCCTGCTGCTGCTCTATGGTATCGGCACCATCATCGGCCCGACGATCGGCGGTCCGGTCATGACCGCGGCCGGCCCCTACGGCCTGTTCATGATCACCGCCTGCGCCCATATCCTGATCACGGCCTATGCCATTATCCGCAGCCGGATGCGCGCGCCGGTCCCGGTCTCCGACCGCGACGCCTTCTCGCCGGTCAACGCCGGTGCGCCGACGACGCCGGAAAGCCTGCAGCTTTCGCCACGCGCAGCACCGTTTGACGAAACACGCAACGAACCAGACAAAGGTCCGGAATGGGAGGATCAGTCCGATGAGCCTGTTTGACGACGATCGGCCACAGAAGAAGGTGGCCCACGAAATTGGCAGTGACCTCGCTCTGTTGTCAGTCGACGAACTGACGCAGCGCATCGCACTTCTGACCGAGGAGATCGCCAGGCTGGAGGCGGAGCGGACACGCAAATCCGCCAGCCGCTCGGCAGCCGAGAACCTGTTTCGCTGACCCGGCGGCGCAAGCTCGCACCGCAGCAAAACGGAGCGCGTTTAACGCGACATTAAGCATTATCTGCGATTGTCTGATCATCCGGAGCTTTCCGGTTTCAGACAATTTCTCCGACTGGCGAACGGGTCTGATTTTTCTCCCTGTTTTACCTTGAGAGCCGCTTTCCGCGGCTCTTTTTTTGTTTCGGCATAGGTTTATCTAAAGAACTGTGGAGATTAACCCTTTCTTAAGAATACCCTTGCGCGAAATGCGCTATCGGATCATTCTTCAAGCATAGAGGCGGGCAAGGATTTATTTCCCATAACCGCCCACCACCTGACTGTCGTGATGCGTTTGAACCAGGGAAAAAACAGATCATGTCCGAGAGAGGATTGAATACGGTCAGTTTCGCAGGACACGCGGCGTCCTCGGCACAATTCAAGACGCTCTATTCGGAAGGCATGGGACTGGTCGAGGAAACGGCCACCTATCTCGACGGAGCCGGCCGTGCCGCTTCCAAGGTCCTGCCGCGCATGGCATCGGTTCTCTATGCGGCCGAATCCATGCGGCTCACCACCCGCCTGATGCAGATGGCCTCCTGGCTGCTCCTGCAGCGCGCCGTCAACAACGGCGAGATGAGCCGCGACCAGGTGATGTCGGAAAAGAGCAAGGTGCGCCTCGACAGCTTCAACGTCGACAAGTCCGCTCCCGGCTGGGCCGAACTGCCGGAATCCTTCCGCGACCTGATCGAGCGCTCGCTACGCCTGCAGAACCGCGTCGCCCTGCTCGACCGCGAAATCTATCGCCCGAACGAAGCGGCCGCGATCGTCCCGGACAACCAGAACGGCGTCAAGGCGCAGATCAAGCTGCTGCAGACGGCCTTCGGAACCAACTGAGATCGACCAAGCGATCCACGGAATTCATGAAACCCGCCGTACAGTCCGGCGGGTTTCGCTTTTGTGAGCGTGGGCCCGCGGGGCTTCGCCCATCCCCATGCCTTCGTTTCGATTGAGCCAATGCAGCATCGGACGTGATCCATGATACTGACCGAAGGCGACCTTTCGCCCTTCCGTGATGCAAACGGCTGGGCTCATCTCCCTCCCCTCCCGGAAATTTTCGAACGAAATCCCGAGATGCTGCCGGCATACGCGCGACGTGTTGCTCTGCCCGACAGCTTGCTGACGCCGACGCACAATGTGTTCGAAGGCGACTGGCATGCTCCTGGGGACGTCAGGGGACATCGGGAGACGCTTCAGGCCATTCCGGTTCTCGCGTTCAGAAAGCGCGTCCCGGTCTTGAGCCCCGCTTTGACCTGGTACGGCCTGATCCATCAATGCTCGGGATTTTATTGCCAGCAGATGAGAATGGTCGCGGCGCGCCTTCGCCCCAGACCCGAGATTGCTTTATCCTTGGATGCCATTGTCCGAGAATATTATGATGCGGATGCCGGCCTCCTTCACCACGACAATCTGCGCGCTTCGCAGATCGTCGACTATGTAAGGACGCTGGAGCGCCTTGGCCTGAACTGTGAGACGTCTTGGCGGAACCTCACCGAGGCAGCTTTCCCATCGATGCGACGCAGGAAAATCTTGATCTCGTCGCGGAGGGTGCACCGCTACTCAGCGCCATCGCCGACTGGTCCGACGAGCCGCACCACGAAGCCGTTATCCTGCTCCTTGCCTGGAACAGCGACTGAGCGCCGATCCCGTAACGGCTTCCCTGCGCGGCGCAATGGCACACGCTTCGCCGGGCGCACGCGCCAGGACCAAAACGGCAAAAAGCCCGGGCCGAGGACCCAGGCTTTCGAAATGCCGAAGAGGCGTTCGATTAGAGGCCGAGGCCTTCGAAGCGCTTCTTGAACTTGGAGACGCGGCCGCCGCGGTCCATGAGCTGCTGGTTGCCGCCGGTCCAGGCCGGGTGCGACTTGGGGTCGATTTCCAGGTTCATGGTGGCGCCTTCCGAACCCCAGGTCGAGCGGGTTTCGTATTCGGTGCCGTCGGTCATGACAACCTTGATGACGTGGTAATCGGGATGGATGTCTGCCTTCATAACGATCTTCCTAGAGTTCCAGGGTCCAATTGTCGCAAGGCATTGCGACTTCGAGACCGAACACGTAAATGAAGCCGCGGACCGGCTGAACGGCCACGGCTTCCCAATTCGATGCCGTGCCTATACATCAAGGTCTGCGCGATAACAAGTGCCGCACGGAAGACTCATGGGCAATCCCTTTCCTCCGTGTTTGGCGAAAGGGGTCAAGTGTCGTCAAGAGAAAACCAGGCGCCTGCGCGCAAGTCCATCCGCCCGCTCGCCACGCTCCTTCCCTATCTCGCCCGCTATCGCCATCTGGTCATCGGAGCCGGCATTTCGCTGATCCTGGCGGCGGTGACGACGCTCGCGCTGCCGCTCGCCGTCCGGCGCATGGTCGACAACGGCTTCGCCAGTCCCGATAGCGGCTTCATCAACACGTACTTCTCAATGCTGATGATGCTCGCCATCGTGCTCGCGCTGGCGAGTGCGGCACGCTACTACTTCGTCATCACACTCGGCGAACGCATCGTCGCCGATTTGAGGCGCAACGTCTTCGATCGCGTCACCCGCCTTTCCGCCTCCTTCTTCGACGTCAACCAGTCCGGCGAGATCGTCTCGCGGTTGACCGCCGACACGACCCAGGTGAAATCCGCGGTCGGTGCCACCGCCTCGGTCGCGTTGCGCAACCTGATCCTGTGTCTCGGGGCCATCGGCATGATGGTCTATACCAGCCCCAAGCTGTCGAGCCTGGTGCTGATCGCGATCCCGATCATCGTCTTCCCGCTCGTCGGCTTCGGCCGCTCCGTCCGTCGCCGCTCGCGCCAGGCGCAGGATACGCTCGCCACCGCATCGGCCTATGCCGGCGAGGCGATTGCCGCATCGCGCACCGTCCAGGCCTTCAATGGCGAGGCGCTCGCCAACAACCACTTCGGAGCCGCCGTCGAGGAGGCCTATGGCGCGGCGCGGTCAGCGATCAAGGCGCGCTCGGTGCTCACCGCTTTTGCCATCACCATGGTGTTCGGCAGCGTCGTCGCCGTGCTCTGGTTCGGCGCCCACGACGTACTGTCAGGCAATCTCTCGGCCGGCACGCTCAGCCAGTTCCTGCTCTATTCGGTCTTTGCCGCCGGCAGCCTCGGCTCTCTTTCCGAGGTCTGGGGCGAACTCTCGCAGGCGGCCGGCGCCGCCGAGCGGCTGAACGAACTCCTGACCGAAATTCCCGAGATCCAGGCATCGGAAAATCCGGCCGCCATGCCTGTCCCGGCAACCGGCGCCATCGCCTTCGACGACGTTCACTTCGCCTACCCGTCGCGCCCCGACTACAAGAGCCTCAACGGCCTCAGCTTCAACATCGCGCCCGGCGAGACCGTTGCGATCGTCGGACCGTCCGGTGCCGGCAAGAGCACCGTCTTCTCGATGCTGCTTCGCTTCTACGATCCCGCCAAGGGCGCGGTCAGCGTCGACGGTGTCGACATTCGCACCGTCGATCCGAAGGATCTGCGCGAGCGCATCGCGATCGTGCCGCAGGATGTGACGATCTTCGCCTCGTCCGTGCACGACAACATCGCCTTCGGCATGCCGGATGCCAGCCGCGAGGCCGTGCGTGCCGCCGCCGTCGCCGCGCAGGCGGACGAGTTCATCAACAGGCTCGACAAGGGTTACGACACCTATGTCGGCGAACGCGGCGTCACGCTTTCCGGTGGCCAGCGCCAGCGCATCGCGATTGCCCGCGCCATCCTCAAGAACGCACCGGTGCTGCTTCTCGACGAGGCGACCTCGGCTCTCGACGCCGAGAGCGAGACGCTGGTCCAGAAGGCGCTCGACAGCCTGCTGCACGAGCGCACGACGATCATCATCGCCCATCGGCTGGCGACCGTGCTGAAGGCCGATCGTATCCTGGTGGTGGACCATGGCCGCATCGTCGAGGAAGGAACGCACGCCTCCCTCATCCGCCATGGCGGGCTCTACGCAAAGCTTGCGCGCCTGCAGTTCAACCATGGCGCAGAGGCCCTGTTCGTCAACGCGCAGAGCTAAACGCACCGCACGGCGCGAAAAGCGCCCCCCGATTTGCCGTAAAGCGGTTGCCGATGGAATACCGAGCCCTATTGTTATGGGGCCCGGCCGAGGAGGCCGGCATCGCTTTCTGCTGAATTGATCGGGAGGACTATCGCATGGCATTTTCGCACCTGACCCGGCGCGCAACTCTGGCGCTGGGCGTGATGGCGCTGACGGCACTGCCCTTTGGCTCGTCGGCACTGGCCCAGGGCTTTCCCGAGCGGCCGATAACGCTCGTCGTTCCCTTTGCCGCCGGCGGCTCCACCGACGTGGTTGCTCGCATCGTCGCGCAGAAAATGTCCGAGGACCTCGGCGAGCAGGTGATCGTCCAGAACGTTGCCGGCGCCGGCGGCAATCTCGGCGCAGACAATGTCGCCCGTGCCGATCCGGACGGCTACACGATCCTGATGGGCACGGTCGCAACCCATGCCCTCAACCCGCTGATCCTCAAGACCAAGCCCTATGATCCCGAGAAGGATTTCGCGCCGGTCTCGCTGCTCGTGGTCGTGCCCAACGTGCTGGTCGTCAACCCGGAACTGCCGGCGAAAAGCGTTGCGGAGCTGCTGGCGCTTTTGAAGGCCAAGCCCGACGAATATAGCTACGCGTCATCCGGCAACGGCACGCCGCTGCATCTCTCCGGCGAGCTCTTCAAGAAGATGGCCGGTGTGAGCATGCAGCATATCCCCTACAAGGGCGCAGGCCCGGCACTGAACGACGTCATCGGCAACCAGGTGCCGATCATGTTCGACAACCTCCCCTCCTCCTCCAGCCACATCAAGGCGGGGACGCTCAGGGCTCTTGCCGTAACCACGGCGGAACGCGCGCCCTCCTTCCCCGATGTACCGACGGTCGCCGAGGCCGGCATTCCGGGCTACGAGACCTACACCTGGAATGCGCTCTTTGCCCCCGCCAACACACCTCAGCCGGTCGTCGCCCGCCTCAACGAGGCGGCCAACAAGGCGCTGAAGGACCCCGCCGTCATCGAGCGCATGAAGGAATTCAGCGCCACGATCGTCGGCTCGACGCCGGAAGAACTGGGAGCCCATGTGAAGGCCGAGCTGGCGAAGTGGACGCCTGTCGTGCGCGACGCCAACGTGCAGATGGATTGATCCCGCTCGGCTGACCCGGCCGGCGAGCCCGCCCCTCATCCGGCTGCCGCCACCTTCTCCCCGCACACGGGGAGAAGGGACTCGCGGCAACGCCGCATTTGCTGGCCAGCTTCAACTGGTATCGGCCGCCTTCTGGGCACGTCCCCTCTCCCCGCCTGCCGGGAGAGGGCTAGGGTGAGGGGCAGCTTACCAATACGCGGCCAGCAGCCGTCACACCCCGGCAGCCCCCCGCCCCGCGGCCCGGCCTGAAAAAATACAGCCCCCGAGGAACGTGCCTTCGAGCGCGTTGTAGCCATGCATGCCGCCGCCGCCGAAACCGGCGACCTCGCCGGCGGCAAAGAGACCGGGCACCGGCTCGCCGGATTGCTCCAGCACCTGGCCTGACAGATTGGTTTGAAGCCCGCCAAGCGTCTTGCGTGTGAGGATATGCAGGCGGACGGCGATCAGCGGTCCGGCCTTGGGGTCGAGCAGCCGGTGCGGCTTTGCGGTGCGCAGCAGCCGGTCGCCGCGATAGGCGCGCGCCCCGCGGATCGCCGTCACTTGCGCATCCTTGGAGAACGGGTTGGTAATCTCGCGATCGCGCGCCTCTATCTGCTGGCGCAGGTGCTCCAGCGACAGCCGGTTCTCGCCGGTCAGCGCATTCATCGCCGGCACGAGATCTTCGAGCCGGTCGCGCAGGATGAAGTCCTCGCCCCGGTCCATGAAGGCCTGGACCGGCCCCGGCGGGTTCTTGCCGAGCCGCTTCAGGAGAAGCGCGATGCTCTTGCCGGTGAGATCGGGATTCTGCTCGGAGCCGGAAAGCGCGAACTCTTTCTTGATGATCGCCCGCGTCAGCACGAACCAGCTGTAGTCATGGCCGCTGTCGCGGATCGCCTGCAACGTGCCGAGCGTGTCGAAGCCGGGCATGGCCGGGGCGGGAAAACGGTTGCCGTCCGCGTCGCACCAGAAGGACGAAGGACCCGGCAGGATGCGGATGCCGTGGTCCGGCCAGATCGGATCGAAGTTCTTCAGGCCCTCCGTGTAGTGCCACATGCGGTCCGCGTTGATGACCGCACCGCGCGCCCGGCTGGCGATCTCCAGCATGCGCCCGTCGACATGGTGCGGCACGCCCGCGACCATCGTCGCCGGCGGCTGGCCGAGCCGCTTGCGCGGCCAGTTGCGGCGTACCAGATCGTGGTTGCCGCCGATGCCGCCTGACGTGACGACGATCGCGTCCGCCGAAATCTCGAAATCGCCGACCACGTCGCGGGAACTGCGCTCGCCGCGCCCGACCGGATCCTCCTTCAGGAGCACACCGCGCGCACCCGCCACCCGGCCGTCGGTGGTCACGAGTTCGTCCACCCGGTGGCGGAACCGGAACCGTACGAGACCACGGCTCTCCGCCTCCCGCGTCAGGCGGATGAACGGTTCGAGCACCGCCGGGCCGGTACCCCAGGTGACGTGGAAGCGCGGCACCGAATTGCCGTGGCCGTGGGCGAGCCCGCCGCCACGCTCGGCCCAGCCGACGACCGGGAACCAGCGCATGCCGAGCGCATGCAGCCACCGGCGCTTTTCGCCCGCCGCAAAGTCGATATAGGCTTCCGCCCAAAGCCGCGGCCAGTGATCTTCGGGGCGATCGAACTGCGACGATCCCATCCAGTCCTGGCGGGCCAGCTCGTGGGTGTCACGGATGCCCATGCGTCGCTGTTCGGGGCTGTCGACGAAGAACAGGCCACCGAGCGACCAGAATGCCTGTCCGCCGAGATTCTGCTCCCCTTCCTGGTCGAGTATGATGACCCTGCGACCGAGTGCTGCCGCCTCCGCCGCGGCGACGAGGCCGGCAAGCCCTGCGCCGATAATCAATACGTCGCAATCCATGAAATGCTCTCCCCTCGCATCCCATCCGGTACCTGCGCCATGACATGCAAAGGTTGCCGCGCCATCTGAATGGCTGCAGCAACTGTTACGCGTACGTCAAGGTCAATTCAAGGACGGACTACAGCGCCGCGCGTCTTATCAGACGCGCAAAGGTCGCTGTAGAACTTTGAATTGCTGCATGTTTTTGTCTTTTAATCGGCTACGATCAAAGGAAACATGCAGTAGCATCGCCGGCGAGTGCCCGGAATCGGAGGCTTACTTCTCGGTCAACTTGAGCTCGATACGGCGGTTCTGCGCCCGCGCTTCCGGGCTCTCCCCCGGCGCGATCGGCTGATACTCGCCGAAGCCGGCCGCGACCAGCCGGTCCGCCGGCACGCCCCTGGAGATGAGGAACTTGACCACGGAGGTCGCGCGCGCTGACGAAAGCTCCCAGTTGTCGGCAAAGCGCCCCGCGCCGGAAAGCTGCACGTTGTCGGTGTGGCCGTCGACACGCAGGACCCAGTTGATCTCGGCGGGGATCTCCTTGGCAAGATCGAGCAATGCCGTGGCGAGCTTGCCCATCTCCGCCTGCCCTTCGGGGTTGAGGTCGTTGCCGCCGGAGGGAAACAGCACTTCCGATTGGAAGACGAAACGGTCGCCGACGATGCGGATGTTCTCGCGATCGGAGAGGATTTCCCGGAGGCGTCCGAAGAAGTCGGAGCGGTAGCGGTTGAGTTCCTGCACCCGCTGGGCAAGCGCCACGTTGAGGCGCCGGCCGAGATCGGCGATCTTGGTCTGCGACTGCTGGTCCTTGGCCTCCGATGCCTGCAGCGCCACCTCGATGGCGGCGATCTGGCTGCGCAGCGCGGCAATCTGCTGGTTCAGCAGTTCGATCTGGCTCATCGCCCGGGCGCTGATCTCGCGCTCGGTCTCAAGTTCGGAGCCGAGGCGGCCGATCTTCTGATTGGCAGCGTCGGTGCTGCCGCTCCCCTGATCTAGCAGGGCTTGCAGCCGCGACCGTTCACCTTCCGAGCTGGCAAGCGACGCCTGGAGGTTGGCGAGCGAATCCTCGAGATCCTGCTTGCCGCTCTTCTCCAGCGCCAGAAGCTGAGTGAGTTCGTTGATCTGGCTGTTCAGCCGGGTCAGCACCTCGTCCTTGCCGCTGATTTCACGGCTGAGCAGAAACTGTGCCAGGACGAAGACGGTGAGCAGGAACATGATCGACAGGAGCAGCGTCGACAGAGCGTCGACGAAGCCCGGCCAATAATCGATCGTGCGCTGAGAGCGGCCTTTTCGCGCGAGCGCCATGGATCACTCCCCTCCGGTCTCGTCCATGCGCGCGATCTTGGCCGGCATCGGCGACTTGTCCCCATGCGGCAGGGAGCGGTCGGAAGCGGCGACCCGCGACGCCAGCTTGTCGAGCGTCTTGCGCATCGCCTTGGCCTCGTCCTGTTGCGCCTCGATCCAGTCCCTGAGCATCTGCTGTTCGCCGCGCATGTTCTTGACCAGGCCCTGGATGCCTTCGGCAAGGCTCGCCATCGCCGCGGTCGTGCGCTGGTTGGCGCCGCCCTCGTGGTTGAGGCGCACGAGCTGGTCGGTCAGTCTCTTCAGCTCCTCGACCGGAGCGCCGGCGGGCAGGTCGAGTGTCGGCGAAAGCTCCGAGCCGACATCGGTCACGGAGGAAAGCCAGTTTTCAAGCTCGGTATAGAAACGGTTCTGCGCACGGCCGGCCTGCAGATCGAGAAAGCCGAGGATCAGCGAACCCGAAAGGCCGAACAGCGACGTCGAAAACGCCGTGCCCATGCCGGTGAGCGGCGCCGACAGGCCATTCTTCAGCGCCGAAAGAATGTCTTCCGTCGTTCCCGACCCGGCATCCAGCGACTGGATGACCGTATTGATCGAGCCGATCGTTCCCAAAAGCCCCCAGAAGGTGCCGAGCAGGCCGAGAAACACCAGAAGCCCGGTCAGGTAGCGGGAAATGTCGCGCGATTCGTCGAGGCGGGTGGCGATGGAATCGAGGATCGAACGCAGCGCCGTGGTCGAGATCGCCGTCTGGCGACCGCCGATCAAGGCCCGCATCGGAGCCAGCAGCACGGGATCGCGCCCGACCTTGTCGGCGCTGCCGGCGGCCCGGAACGAGTTGAACCAGCGCACCTCGGGGCGCAAGCCCAGCACGTGGTTGAAGACGAGCAGAATGCCGATCAGGAGAACGCCGAGGATGAGGCCGTTGAGGCCCGGATTGGCGAGAAAGGCATTGTGGGCCTGGCGAAAGAGGATCGCACCCACGAAGCCGACGATGATCAGGAAGACCACCATCGTCCAGAAATAGTGCATGGGGCTCGAAAGCTTGTGCGGGTTGTAGCCGTCTTCCATGCCTTCCCGACCGTTCCATCCGGACAGATGCAGTTTCGTCATGGGTATGAGTATCTCCCGCTTTGCTTGACGGAACGGCGCCGCGCCGGCCCGGAGCCTACCGCATAATTCCTGAAACCGAAATCGATTCAAGGGCCAATTTCTGCATGCGGCCGGGATGGCGCCGCGGCCTGCAGGTCGCCAGTTAGGCACAGGCCTGTGGCGGTGTCGTGTTGGTCCGGCCCGGCCCGGACCAAAAACAAAGCCTCCGATGCGCAATGCGCATCGGAGGCTTCGAAACAAATGGGATGCGGCTTACTTCGTCGGCACCGGACGATGAACGACTTCCGTCAGCGCCTTGACGATGTACTCGTTGCCGCAGATGACCGAACCGTCATCGACCGGACGGGCGCCACCGTTGATATCGTGCGTCCAGCCACCGGCTTCGCGGATGAGAAGCACGCCGGCAGCGATGTCCCAGGCGGCAAGGTCGCGCTCCCAGTAGCCGTCGAAACGGCCGGCCGCCACGTAGGCGAGATCGAGCGAGGCCGAGCCCATACGGCGGATGCCCGCGACTTCGCCCATCACGTGGCGCAGCTCGATCAGGTACTTGCCGTGGTTGCCGCGGCCGAGATGCGGGGTGCCGGTGGCGATCACCGCGTCGGAAAGATGCTTGCGCGCGGCGACGCGCAGGCGGCGGTCGTTGAGGAAGGCGCCACCACCGCGCTCGGCGGTGTAGAGTTCATCGGTCGCGGGGTTGAAGACGACGGCGCCGACGATCTCACCCTGGCGTTCCAGTGCGATCGAAACGGCGAAATGCGGAATGCCGTGCAGGAAGTTGGTGGTGCCGTCGAGCGGATCGACGATCCAGCGATGCGCGCCGTCGGTGCCGACGATCTCTTCGCCTTCCTCGCCGAGGAAGCCATAGGTCGGGCGGGCCTTCAGGAGTTCTTCGCGGATGAGCTTTTCGGCCTTGCGGTCGGCCTGCGAAACGTAGTCGCCCGGTCCCTTGAGCGAGACCTGCAGGTTCTGGACTTCGCCGAAATCGCGGGCCAACAACTTGCCGGCCTTGAAGGCGGCCTGAACCATGACATTGAGAAGAGCTGAACGGGCCATCTGGCGATCCCTTGATAACGAAGGCCGATCGAACGCTTCGATCGGACGTTGAACCTGCTTGACGGAACATGGCGGCATTGCCGGCCCTTCCGCGATTCCCTCGATCGGAAACGATCCAAGGACGCAGGGCAAGCTGCAGATTGAGCTCCGTCGTCAAAAAACCGAGTGAATTCTCACTCCGCTCGCCGTCGCCGCCAAGATATCGCGGCACCACGAGCAAAAACCGCGGCCTCAGAACCACAAATGGCCCGCAAGTTCAAGCGAAATAGCATTTTTGCCGAACGGCCGCGGCGGATTCCGTTCCGATCGGAGCCGTTCAGCTCCGGCGGTATTTGTTGGCGGCGCTCAGCGCCTGCTTCTGCTGCTCTTCGTTGAGACCGAGATAGAAGTCCTCGAGCGCGTCGTCCTTGAGACCGGCGCGGCGCGACAGCACATACCATTTCGCCGCCTCGACCGGGTTGGGCCTGGTGCCGATTGCGTTGACATAGAGGTGCGAGAGCCGGTTCTGCGCAACCACGTTGCCACCCTCGGCGGCCCGCCGCATCCAGCCGAAGCCGTCCTCCAGGTTCCGATCGCCGGCAATGCCTTCGACCATCCAGATGGCGATGTCGAGCTGGGCCGTGTCAAACCCTGCCCGGGCCGCACGGATCAGCCATTCGCGCGCCCGCGCCCGCTTGCTCTCCTCGATGCCGTCGACATTGATCAGGATCTGCGACAGCGCATATTGCGCGTCCGCTATGCCCTGTTCAGCCGATTTCTCATAGTAGGGCATCGCCAGCTTCAACCCCTTCGGCCCGGGATTGTCGGCGACGAGCGTCTGGCCGTAATTGAACTGCGCCGAACCGTTGCCGAGATCGGCTGCCTTCTTCATCAGCTCTTCGGATTTCTTCCGGTCACGCTTGGCGTAGCGCCCCTCCATCAGGATCAGCGCATATTTGAACATCGCCGCCGGATCGCCTTTTTCAGCCGCCTGGCCATACCAGAAGGCGGCCTGCTGGGGATTGCGCACGACGCCGAGCCCCTGCTGCAGGATTTCGGCGATCAGCGTCTGTGCCGCCGGGTCGCCAAGCTGCGCCCGCGGCAGCGCCAGATCCATCGCCGTCAGATAGTAGCCGCGCTGGAACGCGCCATAGGCCTCGTCGACCTTGCCGGCGAAGGGCTTTTCCGCCGGCAGCGCCGGCAGTTCGGCCCCCATCCGGTCGAACACCCCGACACCGGCCGATGGCGCCGCGCCGTCGGCCGGCTTCTTTAAGCCCGACTTGTCGCCAGTCTCGGGCTTTGCCTCTTCGGGCATCGCCGCGCCGTTAAAGGGCGTAATGCGGCCGCGCTTCTCGACGCCGGCATCGTTGCTCGCGGCCGGCTGCTCCTGCGCATGCGCCGGCAGCGCCAGGGCAACGGCCACGGCAATAAGGGAAAGGCCTCGGCTCAATCTGGAAGACGGACGGTTCAACATCGAAACGTCTTAATCTTCAAACCGTGGCGCTTTTTCGTCAAGAAGGGCGTTGACCGCAGCCACGACCGAAGGCGCCTGCCCGACCTCGCCGAAGACGGCAAGTCGAAGCGCCACGAACTCGGCACCGGTCTCCGCCACCGCAAGCGCGGATTGCGGATCGGTGCCGCCCATGACGATGCAGGGGATCTCGATCATCGACGCCCACCATTCGGCAAGTGCCAGGTTCTTCGAATGCGCCTCCGGCTTGATGTCGCCATCGGTCTTGCCGAAGAACACATAGTCCGGGCGCACTTCGCCGATTTCGAGCGCATGGTGACGGTCGGCCGCATTGCCGCCGCCGACGATCAGCTTCGGTGTGTGCTTCTCGACTGCCTCGCCAAGCACTTCGGCATTGCCGGCAATGTGCAGGCCGTCAGCCTTGGCGCGCCCCGCAACGCGGGAGTCGCCCGCGATCAGCGCCGCGGCACCGGCTTCCTGGATGACCGGAACGAGACGCTCGGCGTGTTTCTGGAACTCGGTGTCGTCGAGTCCGTATTGCGGCACGATCACCGAGGCGACGTCGCCGCCCTTCAGCGCGTCGGCGAGCACCTTGGCACGTTCCGCCGCATCGGGCATGTCGGGCGCGATCAGCACCAGGCGGCAGCGTTCTGTTGTCATTGCTCTGATATCCATTTCCGGCTGCGTCCGCCCGAAGGCGAAACCAGCGCTCGATTTCACTTGGGAAAACCGATAGACGGAGACTGCAAAAGGATCAACCGCCCCCCATGCTTCCCGATCTCGACTTCTACCTTATCGCCATCCCGGCCGTTCTGCTTGTCGGCCTCAGCAAGGGCGGCATGGGGGAAGCGCTCTCGCTGATGGGTGTGCCGATCCTGTCGATGGCGGTCTCGCCGGTCCAGGCCGCCGCTCTGCTGCTTCCGATCCTGATTGCGATGGACATCGTGTCGCTCTGGATGTGGCGCAAGCATGGCGACCGCAAGACTCTTCTCATGCTGCTGCCCGGCGCCATCGCCGGCATCCTCATCGGCTGGGCAACCTCGGCCTATGTCTCGCGGGACCTGCTTCGCCTGATCATCGGCCTGATCACCGTGCTCTTCGTGCTTCGCTACGTCTACAATGTCTGGCGCATGCGCCTTGGCGCAACCATCGCACCAAAGAAGCAGCGGGCCGGGCCGGCAGCGCTTTGGGGCTCGTTCGCCGGCTACGGCAGCTTCGTGGCGCACGCCGGCGGCCCGCCCTTCCAGATCTACGCGCTGCCGCTGCAACTCGACCCGCGCGAATATACCGGCACGATCGTGCGCTTCTTCGCGATCCTGAATGCGGTGAAGCTCATTCCCTACTTCGCCCTCGGGCAACTGGATCTGAGCAACCTGAAAATCTCGGCGACGCTCTTTCCGCTGGCGATCGTCGCAACGGTCTGCGGGGCCTTTATCGTTCGCCGCATGAAGCCGCAAATTTTCTACCCCTTCATGTATACCATGGCCTTCATCGCGGGCTCGAAATTGCTGTGGGACGGTATCGTCGGCCTGGTCGCAGCCGGCTGAGCCGTCGCTCAAGTATTACGGAAATATTGCAAAGCAAAATTAGCATTTCGCATCGCACAAAATTCTTGCTGCCTTGCAAGATTTCGCCTAACGTCCGCCCATGACGATCGCGGACCCTTTCGATGCCATTGCGGACCCGAACCGGCGCCACCTGCTGGAGGAACTGCGGCGCGCGCCGAAAACCGTGAACCAGCTGGCCGAGGGGCTGCCGATCAGCCGCCCGGCCGTATCGCAGCACCTGAAGGCCTTGCTGGACTGCAATCTGGTCTCGGTATCGGCGAGCGGCACCCGGCGGATCTACGCGATCAACCGGCCGGGGTTCGACCGTCTCAATCTGTGGCTCGACCAGTTCTGGTCCTGAGCTTGCCAGCCGCGAAGGCCGCTCCGGAAACAAACAGACCGGGCGTCAAGCCCGGTCCAGAATTCCGTATATTCCACTGTGGGGGATTGGTTCTAAACCTTGTTGCGCCTACTCAGAGGGGAGATGGCGCCTCCCGATGGTCCTGGGAAATACCGTTGATAATCAGTGAGTCGAGGAGCGAAGCCTTTCGATTTCGTCCTTGATGCGCAGCTTCCTTCGCTTGATATCGGTAATCAGTTCGTCTTCCACGGACGGCTGATTCATTGCTACGTGGAGCTCCTGCTCCAGGGCGCCATGTTTTTTCTCAAGCGTTGCAAGATGAGCCTCAACAGTCATTTGGCAGTCCCTTCCTTTTGCTTGCATCCGGCACGCAAATGCCGGATGTTTCATGGTTGTAACCTTACTACTGTGCCACGCCATTTTTCATTTGTCGAAGGCGAAATGATGACGACGGATAACTTCCCGTTACCGCCCAAGATGTGATAGAGCGGCGCATGAAATTCCGGTTCGAGGAGGACTTCGCAACCGGGCTGATGGGGATCGCTTTGCATGCCGGACCAGGACCAGGCCGAACTCAGATTGACCGCCGCGCGGCTGAGGCAGGAACATGAAGACTATGACGCTGCCATCAACGCCATGATCGAGACCGGCTGCGACGCGCTGAGAGTCCAGCGCATGAAGAAGAAGAAGCTGGCGATCAAGGACAAGATCAGCAAGATCGAAGACCAGATCATTCCCGATATCATTGCCTGAACGCGGAACAGGACAGACGTGATCGACACCACGACCCCACCCGTCGCCATCATCATGGGAAGCCAGTCGGACTGGGAGACGATGAAGAACGCCGCCGATACGCTCGACGCGCTCGACATTCCCTACGAGGCGCGCATCGTTTCGGCCCATCGCACGCCCGATCGGCTGGTCAGCTTCGCCAAGGGCGCCCGCGACGAGGGCTTCAAGGTGATCATCGCCGGCGCCGGAGGTGCGGCACACCTGCCCGGCATGTGCGCCGCGATGACGCCGCTGCCGGTCTTCGGCGTTCCCGTGCAATCCAAGGCATTGTCCGGTCAGGACAGCCTGCTGTCGATCGTCCAGATGCCGGCCGGCATCCCGGTCGGGACGCTCGCGATCGGCCGCGCTGGCGCCGTCAACGCCGCGCTTCTTGCTGCAGCCGTCCTTGCGCTCGGCGACGACGACCTCGCCGACCGGCTCGACGACTGGCGCGAACAGCAGACAATTGCCGTTGCCGAGTATCCGGTGGACGAGCAATGACCACCATCGGCATTATCGGCGGCGGCCAGCTCGGCCGCATGCTGGCGATGGCAGCCGCCCGACTGAACTTCAGCATCGTCATCCTGGAGCCGCAGGTCGACTGTCCGGCAGCCCAGGTCGCGAACGAGCAGATCGTCGCTGCCTATGACGACGAAATCGCGCTCGGCAAGCTTGCTGAAGTCAGCGACATCATCACCTACGAGTTCGAGAATGTTCCGGTCGCGGCCGCCGACCGGCTGGCTGCGAAACGCCCGGTCTTTCCGCCGCCGAAAGCCCTGGAAGTCGCCCAGGACCGCCTCGTCGAGAAGCGTTTCATCAACGGTTGCGGCATTGCGACGGCGCGTTTCCATGCCGTCGACAGCCAGGCCGACCTCGAGGCGGCGCTTGCCGATTTCGGCGGGACCGGCGTGCTCAAGACCCGCCGCCTCGGCTATGACGGCAAGGGGCAGCGCGTCTTCCGCTCGGCTGCGGACAGCCCGGCCGGCGCCTTCGCAGCGCTCGGCGGCGTGCCGCTGATCCTTGAAAGCTTCGTGCCCTTCGAGCGCGAGATCTCGATCATCGCCGCCCGCTCGACCGACGGCGCCGTTGCCTGTTTCGACCCGGCAGAAAACGTGCACCGCAACGGCATCCTGCACACCTCGACGGTTCCCGCAAAGATCGGTGCTGCGACCGGCGAAGCGGCACGCGTCGCCGCCAAGGCGATCCTCGATGCGCTCGGCTATGTCGGCGTTATCGGCGTCGAGTTCTTCGTGCTCGCCGACGGCAGCCTGATCGTCAACGAGATGGCGCCGCGCGTGCACAATTCCGGCCATTGGACGGAAGCGGCCTGCGTCGTCTCGCAGTTCGAGCAGCATATGCGCGCCGTCGCCGGACTGCCGCTCGGCAATCCGCGCCGGCATTCGGACTGCGTGATGCAGAACCTGATCGGAGACGACCTCAACGCGGTCCCCGCATGGCTCGCCGAGGACGATGTGCTGGTGCACCTCTACGGCAAGACCGAGGCCCGCGCCGGCCGCAAGATGGGCCACGTCACCCGGCTCGTCCGCGGCTGAAGACCATAGAAATGCGGGGCAAGACGCCAAAATGGGGCGTCTTGTGGTTGACACAACAGGGGTGACACGGTATTTGCCATCCCACCTTAAAGGAGCGCGCTCACCGGCGCGCTTTTGATTGTTAGAGATACCGGGCGAATTTTCATTCCCCGAAACCTGCGGATCAGGAAAATGAAGATCAAGAATTCGCTCAAGTCGCTCAAGACCCGCCACCGCGAAAACCGTCTGGTTCGTCGCAAGGGCCGCATCTACATCATCAACAAGTCCAACCCGCGCTTCAAGGCTCGTCAGGGCTGAGACCCGGCAGGGTGCTTGGGGACAGCGCTTAAGCGATGTCCCAGAATTGATTTTGAAGTTATTCCGTGGCGAGCTAACATGCTCGCCATGCGAGTTTTTATACCCTTGATTCTGGCGTGTTCCGCCCTGCTCGCCACCTCCACGGGAGCTGGCAGCCTCTCCTTCGCGGCGGAGCCCTCGCCTCAGACGGAATCGGCCAGCCTCACTACTCCCAAACAACGCGTCGATGCGCTGTTCGCCGACCTGAAGAAGGAACGCGACGCCGACAAGGCGCGCGAGCTTTCCAATCAGATCCGCTTGGAGTGGCAGGATTCCGGTAGCGCGACGGTCAACCTGCTGATGCAATGGGCAGACAAGGCCATCTCCGACAACAAGCAGGCAGCAGCGCTCGATATTCTCGACCAGGTCATCACGCTTGCGCCCAACTATGTCGAAGGCTGGAACCGCCGTGCGACCTTGCACTACACCATGGGCAACTACCGAAAATCCATGTCGGACATCAATCGCGTCCTGGCGATCGAGCCGCGCCATTTCGGTGCGCTTGCCGGCATGGCGGCGATCCTCGGCGCCTCCGGCAAGGATGAGCTCGCCCTGCGCGCCTGGGAGCAATTCCTGGCAATCTACCCCGCCGACCGCAAGGCGCAGGAGCAACTGGGTGAGCTCGCCGAAAAGCTTGCCGGCAGCAAGACCTGACAGCCGCGCGCCAGTCGATTGTCGAGCCCGTCAAAGCCCCTTCCCGCTGACCAGACGTCTCTTTTCGAGATCGCGATTGCCGCGCGCCGTTTCATCGAACCGATCTGGCTGGAATGGCATCGGACGCGGGGCGGCGACGCTCCCCCGATCGCCTCGCAGTGGACGTGCGGCCGCTCGAGCCTGTTTCTGAAGCGTGTCTTGAATGCCCGAGGCCTCGATGCCGATTGGGTTTCCGGAACGCCGCGCAGCGCACCCACGGGACCCGAAATCGGACCGTTCGGTTTCTTCTGCGGGAAGAGCTGGCAGAGCCACGCCTGGGTCGAGTGCGGCGATTTCATCGTCGACATCACCGCCGATCAGTTTGGCGCCTCCCCGGTCCTCGTTGTCGACAGCACGGACAACCGCTACAACAAAGGCAGCCGGGATGTGGCGCTGCCGCAGTTCGTGCTGGCCCGCCAGCGCGCCGTGGACGCCATCTGGCCGCGATGGCAAAGGATGAACGCCGGGGCCTCAAAGGTTCGCTCGTACCTTGAAAGCCCGGCGCCGGAAGACAGATAGAGACGATGCTTCCAGTCACGCTCCTGTTGATTGCACTGATTCTTGCCGGCGTCGCCTATAGCCTCTGGCATGCGCGCGCCTTCGCACGGCGGTTTCCCAATGTCGGCGAACTGATCGACATCGGCGGCTATCGCATGAACAGCGTGCATGTGCCCGCCGGCGAGCAGGCCGATCTCCTGCCCGTCGTCTTCATCCATGGCGCCAGCGGCAACCTTCTCGACCAGTTGCATGCCTTCGCACCGGCGCTTGATGGCCGCGCCGAGATGCTGTTCGTCGATCGGCCAGGCCACGGCTACTCGGAGCGCGGCGGGCCGGAAAACGACCTTCCGGACGGCCAGGCGGAAGCGATCGCAAAGCTGATGGACAGGCGCGGTCTCCGACGTGCCGTCATCGTCGGCCACTCCTTCGGCGGCGCGATTGCCGCGAGCTTCGCCCTCAATCACCCGGACAAGACCGCCGGCCTCGTCCTGCTGGCGCCGGCGACCCATCCCTGGCCCGGCGGCATCGACTGGTATTACCGCCTGACGGCCCTGCCCTTCGTCGGCTGGCTCTTCGCCCACACGCTGGTGACGCCGCTCGGACAGCGGCGCATCGAGGGCGGCACGCACTCGATCTTTTCGCCCAATCCACGGCCGGCCGACTACATCGACAAGACCGGCCCGCATCTCGTGCTGCGTCCCTCGACCTTCCTCAGCAATGCCCGCGATATTGCCAACCTGCACGCCTATCTGACAGCGACCGCGCCGCGCTATCGCGAGATCGCCGCACCGACGGTGATCATCACCGGCGACAGCGACGGCGTCGTGCTGGCCGATATCCACTCGCGCGGGCTGGCACGCGATATCCCCGGCGCCGAGCTGCTCTGGATCGGCAATCTCGGCCACAAGCCCGATTACGTGGTCACGGACGTCGTCGTCGCCGCGGTCGAAAAGCTGGCCGGCAAACCCGGCGACCTGGAGGCGGTGGTAAAGCTCGCGGAGCAGAGGCTCGCAGGCGCCAAGGCGCCCTGACCGGGCGGGGCCACACCAAGACGCCTTGCTCGACCGGACAGCCCCTCGCCGGCACCGCTATTCACCCACCATGTCCTGCCCATGGATGGCGACGCCGGGGACGAGCACTCGGTCCTGCCCAATAAAGCACGAAGCCCCAGGAGCGGGATCAACGCTCCTGGGGCCTCGCCGTAAACCCAAAACTTTGCGGGCGTCAGACGCCGCTCATGCCGTCCGAACCGATATAGGCGATACGCAGCATGTTGGTCGCGCCGGGGGTACCGAGCGGCACGCCGGCCGAAATGATGATGCGTTCGCCCGGCTTGCCGAAGCCTTCCGAGGCAACGATGCGGCAGGCGCGGTTGACCATGTCGTCGAGATCAGTCGCATCTTCGGTGACGACGCAATGCAGACCCCAGACGACTGAGAGGCGGCGTGCAGTCTGCACGATCGGCGACAGCGCGATGATCGGAACCTGCGGCCGCTCGCGAGCAGCGCGCAGACCCGTCGTGCCCGACGAGGTGTAGCAGACGATTGCGGAGAGCCGAAGCGTCTCGGCGATCTGGTGGGCAGCGAGCGAAATCGCATCGGCGCCGGTCGCCTCCGGCGGCGTGCGCTGCGCGTAGATGATGCTGGAATAATGCGGGTCGCGCTCGACGTTGCTGGCGATCGACGCCATGGTCGAAACGGCTTCCACCGGATACTCGCCCGAGGCCGATTCTGCCGAAAGCATGACGGCGTCCGCGCCTTCGAACACGGCCGTCGCGACGTCGGAGACCTCGGCGCGCGTCGGAACGGGTGCCGAGATCATCGATTCCAGCATCTGCGTGGCGACCACCACCGGCTTACCGGCGCGGCGACATGCGCGCGTCAGCTGCTTCTGCAGGCCCGGCACCGATTCCAGCGGCATTTCGACGCCGAGGTCGCCGCGGGCGACCATCAGCGCGTCGGAGAGCTCGATGATCTCGTCGATGCGGTCGAGTGCCTGCGGCTTTTCGATCTTCGACATCAGGCCGACGCGGCCGCGGGCGATCTTGCGAACCTCAGCCAGGTCTTCCGGTCGCTGTACGAAGGAAAGCGCCACCCAGTCGAACTCGCCGGTCGCCAGAACGGCGTCGAGATCGGCACGATCCTTGTCGGTGAGCACCCCGACGGCAAGCAGCGTATCGGGCAGGCTGACGCCCTTGCGGTCGGAAATCCTGGTGCCGGCGACGACCGTCGTGACGATGCTCTTGCCGTCGGTCTTTTCAGCCTTGAGGTGCAGCTTGCCGTCGTCGATCAGCAGGCGATGGCCGGGCTTGACCGCTTCGAGGATCTCCGGATGGGGCAGATAGACGCGGGTGTTGTCGCCCGGCTCGTCCCTGTTGTCGAGCGTGAAGGTCTGGCCGACCTTGAGATCGACCTTGCCTTCGGCGAACTTGCCGACACGCAGCTTCGGTCCTTGCAGGTCGCCGAGAATGCCGATCGGCCGGCCGCAGCGCGCCTCGACCGCGCGGATGCGCTGCACCAGCGTGCGCATCACGTCGTGGCTCGCGTGGCTCATGTTGATGCGGAACAGATCGGCCCCGGCCTCGTGCAGCTTCTGGATCATCTGCTCGTCCGAAGACGCCGGTCCGAGCGTTGCGAGGATTTTGACTTTTCTGTTCCGCTTCATCAATTCTGGCTTTCCTGCGTGCCGGACGGATCCGAAAGCTGAACCATCCAGCTTCCCTGCCGCCCCGTGTCGTACTCTTTGAATCCCATGCGCTGGAAGCCGCGGGCGAAGCAGTCCTGCACGCCCGTGATTTTGAATTCGTTCTCGGCAACGCACATGTTGACGTCACCGGTCCAGCGGCCGCCACGGGCCGCATCTTCCGCGTAAAGATAATAATATCGTGACTGAAGCTCGCCCTCGATCAGGGTCGCGCAGGTGTTGGCGGGCACCTGCCACCAGCCTTCCGTCATCCAGCCGTCCTTGGCCCGGTAGCCGATGGCTACGCCGACCAGTGTCTGGGTGCCGTTGCACACGCGAAAGTCGGCGCGTGCATCGCTGGCAAAGAGAAATGAGCTTGATGTTGCCAGGAGAAACAGGAGGATGCCTCCCAGTGTCGCCAGCCCCGGCTTCGCTTTGGAAAAAGGATATCTGGACACGGTTTCCGATGGAACTCCGTTTTGATTTGCGTGGCACTTTCTTGCGACGGGTGGCCCCGAAAGTCAACGCAACTCTAATCGATTACAATCGGTAAATTGCTTTCGGATTTCGATAAACAGTTGCGTTTTTCTTGCGATTGACGCCCACGCGTGCGATCAGCGACACGGGGCGCTGAAACGGACTGGACCGGCATGCAACACTATTCTCCCTATGAGATTATCGAAGCCAAGCCCACAACCGGGCTCGTGCTCCTTGCCGATCATGCCATGAACCGGCTGCCCGCCGAATATGGCAGTCTCGGCCTTCCCGCCTCGGCCTTCGAACGGCATATCGCCTACGATATCGGCGTCGAAGCGCTCGTGCGGCGCCTGTCGGCAATGCTCGATGCGCCGGCCGTTCTCGGTTGCTTCTCGCGCTTGCTGATCGATCCCAACCGCGGCGAGGACGACCCGACGCTGATCATGCGGATTTCCGACGGAGCGATCATTCCGGGAAACCACCCCATCACCGAGCAGGAGTGGGAAAACCGGCTGAACCGGTTTCATCGCCCCTACCACCGTGCCGTATCCGAGACGATCGACCGGAGCGCAGAGGCGCACGGCGCAGCACCACTGGTCATCTCCATCCATTCCTTCACGCCGGCCTGGAAGAGTGTCGCCCGCCCCTGGCACGCCGCCGTCCTCTGGGACAGCGATGCCCGCGCCGTGCTGCCGCTGATCGAGAAGCTCGAAGCCCCAGGCGATATCGTCGTCGGCAACAATGAACCCTATGACGGCGCGTTGCGCGGCGATACGATGTTCAGGCACTGCATGGTGCCGGGCATTGCGCATGCCCTGATCGAGGTGCGGCAGGATCTGATCGCCGACGCGGCCGGCGTTGCCGCCTGGGCGGAGCGCCTGGCGCCGATCCTGGCAAGCCTCAACGCCATGCCGGAACTGCATCGCTACGAGCGACACATCTCGCGCACCGGCGCCTATTAGAGCATTTCCAGCAAGAGCGCGCAGCGGTTCTGCGTCCGGCGATGCGTGGTAACTGAAGAGGATGAGCGACCATGACCGAACTGACCCCGGAGCAGCAGACCGCCTTTGAGGCCGCTGCCTTTCGCCGGCTCGTCACCCATCTGCGCGAGCGCAGCGATGTCCAGAACATCGACCTGATGAACCTCGCCGGCTTTTGCCGCAACTGCCTTTCAAACTGGTATCGCGAAGCCGCCGAACAGGCGGGCGTTCCGCTTGCCAAGGAGGAATCGCGCGAGATCATCTACGGCATGCCCTACGAGGAATGGCGCGAGCGCAACCAGAAGGAAGCGTCTGCCGAGCAAGAGGCGGCGTTCGAGCTCAACCGGCCGAAGGAATAGGGCCGGTTCGGCTGCCTCTGCCACGGAAATGACCGCGTTGTTGCGCAATCACCCTTGACCTTGGCGGCCGTTTTCGGCACGTCACGGCACCCACGAAATTCATTCCCCCTATCAAGGAGAAGACCATGTCGGATGCTCACGGCGTCGCACGCGATCAGCTTCGCGCTTTCATCGAACGGATCGAACGCCTGGAAGAAGAAAAGAAGACCATCGCCGACGACATCAAGGACGTCTACGGCGAAGCCAAGTCCATGGGCTTCGACACCAAGATCCTGCGTAAGGTCATCTCGATCCGCAAGCAGGACCACGACGAGCGCATGGAACAGGAAGCAATCCTCGACACCTACCTCCAGGCGCTCGGCATGGTGCCGGCCGCCGCCGAGGAATAAGCAGGTCTTTGAAGGCCGCCGACAGGCGGCCTTCGCCTTCGCGTGAACTCCCGCCCAGATGCTCCCAATGCAGCCGGGAGTCAGCAGAAGGCGAATGCACAATACAGACACGAAAAAGCCCGCCAGGTCGGCGGGCTTTTTCGTGTCTGCGGTATGATGGAAGCTCAGTTGGTGCTGAACTTCTTCACTTCCATGAAGTTGACGGCATTGCCGCTGAAGCGGGCCGTGTCGACGTTTGGTCCGGCGCTGCTGGAAAAGCCGGCGGCATAGACCGTCGTCGGGGCGGTACGCAGAGACTTGCTGACGAAGCGCGGCGCCTTCACCGGCTTGGAAAGCGTTGCGACGCGGCCGGTCGAAAGCGCCCATTCGGAAATGATCTTCTGGGTCAGCTTCGGCTCGGCGCGCACCGACGAGCGGGTCGCGGCTTCGGCGTCGTTCTTCTTCGGTCGGCCGCCCTTGGCCGGAGCTTCCGCCTGCGTGTCGAAGGCGCTGTCGAAGATCGCGGCGCGCGCATTCGTGCCCGACTGCGGCGCATAGGCTGCCATCTCGATCGGCTGCGGCTGGGCAACCGGCTGACGTTCAGCTGGCGTCGGCTGGGCAAGCGCGACACGGGTCTTGGCTTCGGCCGCCACATCGCGCGGCGGTTCGGCGGATGCCACGACCGGGCGCTCCGCGAAGGAGGGGATCACGACCTGTGCATCGGCAACGGCGGCAAGCGCCGCGTCACCCGCGGGCCGCACGGCCGGAACCGGCACGAAACCGAGCGCCTGCATGTCCGGCTCGGCATCGGCGGATGCGACGAGCGTGTTCATGTCGCGGCGGTCAAGCATTTGCGGGACCGGAACCTTCATCGAGCCGAGGTCGGCAAATTCGCTCGGCATTTCCGAGGTTGGCGGCAGGGCCGCGGCAAGGGCTTCCTGCGCCGGGTTCTTCTCCGGCGCCACCAGGGCCACGGCTACGCCACCATCGGCAGGCGCCTGCTTGAAGGCGGGCCGCACCGCCGGGACCGGCGCATTGATGTTCTGTTCGGCAGCAACCGTCGGCTCGGCGGCGACAGAGCCGGCGACGCCGGGCAGCGCTTCTTGAGCGGCGGGCGCGGCAGCCGTCTGCACCTTGGCAGGGGCTGCGCCACCTTCGTCGTCGGAGCCGGGACCGGCTGCGATTGCCGAGGGTTCTTCATCCTCGTCGCCACCGCCGCCAAAAAGCATGGCAAACAGGTTGCCTCGGCGCTTGCCGCTTGCATCCCCTGGCCCCTTGTCGCCACCGCCGGCAACCTCGATCGCCGAGGCGCCGACGCGACGCTTGTAGTCGGCGACCGCCTGCTCATAACCCGGCAAAGGCTTGCCGTCGGAGGGAAGATGCATGGTCTTGCCGTCGGGGAAGATGCGTGCGAGTTCGGCACGGCTCATGCGCGGCCAGGCGCGAACACCACCGACGTCCATGTGGACGAAAGGCGAGCCGGAGCTCGGGTAATAGCCGACGCCGCCCACCTGGAATTTCACGCCGATTTCGCGCAGCGTCTTCAGCTTCACGTCCGGCACGTAGAAGTCCATCGCCTTGCCGAGCATATGCTGACTCTTCTTGGCGACACCCTTCGAGCGCGAGCGCAACATGCCGTTGGTCGCCGGCGAACGATAGGCCGACACGACGTGGATATAATCGCGCGATCCGCTCTTCTGGTAGACTTCCCAGACGAGATCGAGTAGGCGCGGGTCCATCTTCGTCGGCTCGTTGCGGCGCCAGTCGCGCAGGAAACGATTGATTTCCTGCAGACCCTTGGCGTCGTAGCGGCCATTGCGCTTGTAGGTGATCTGCGCCTTTTCCTGGGTATGAATGAAATAGAGCTTCAGTGTCCGGGTCTGTCCTGCGGCCTCCACGGGAGGCGCAAAACCAGGAGTCACGAGGGAAGCCGCGAGAGCAACGGATGTCAGAACCTGCGGCACCCGGCGGGTGACCGCCGCGCAGACTCTCGCTAAGGAGCCAAGCGGCTTCTTAAAACCGAACAAATTTGGCATTCAATCCCCGTCCGACGGACAACCGTGCTTCGCTGTCTCAGATGACTGTCAAATAAGGTGACAGCATGGCAATTTTGCCACAGTCGTCACCGCCCCTTATAATATAGTGAATACTTCACTAACAAGGTCTAAACGGCGGTGACTGAAGAGCACGGCTATTGAAGCGTGAATGCGTCGATTTTATGCCGCCTCTCTCAAGGGGTTATCGGGATCGATGCCATAATCTTTCAGCTTGCGGTAGAGGGTAGACCGGCCGATGCCGAGCTTGCGGGCCACCTGGCTCATCTGTCCGCGGTAGAATTTCAGCGCAAAACGAATCAGTTCCTCCTCGACTTCCGCTAGCTTGCGGACGTCGCCGCCTTCGTCGACGCTGGCGATCGCGTTCTCCATGCGTGGATCGGCGGAGGTCTCTGCCTCCATCGACTTCGCCGCACTCGCGAAGTCGGGATAGACGCTCGGCACGGTTTCGCCGGCCGCGGTCCGCTCCGGACCAGCCTCGCCCCAGGAGAAGCCGGCGCGGTCGGAAACCACATAGCCGGGTATCTGGGTGGCAATCTGCGGGAAATCCTTCACCGTCAGTTCGTTGCCCTCGGCAAGAACGACGGCGCGGAAGATCGCGTTCTCGAGCTGGCGGATATTGCCCGGCCAGTCATAGGCGGTCAGAAGCGCAAGTGCGCCGCTCGATACCGTCAGCGGCTGGTTCAGTCGCTGCTCGGCGGCGAAGCGCTCGACGAAGGAGCGCACCAGAACCGGGATATCTTCCTTGCGCCGGCGAAGGGCCGGAATGGTGATCGGGAAAACATTGAGGCGATAGTAGAGATCTTCGCGGAAACGCCCCTCCCGAACCTCGTTGATGAGGTCCTTGTTGGTCGCCGAGATCAGCCGCACGTTCACCTTCTGCGGATGGCGCGCGCCGATCGTCTCGACCTCGCCCTGCTGCACTGCGCGCAGCAGCTTCACCTGAACTTCGAGCGGCAGGTCGCCGATCTCGTCGAGGAACAGAGTCCCCCCGTCCGCGTCGACGAACTTGCCGGTGTGCTTTTCGGTCGCGCCGGTAAAGGCGCCCTTCTCGTGGCCGAAGAGGATGCTCTCGACCAGATTGTGCGGGATGGCGCCACAGTTGACGGTAATGAAGGGCTTGCCGGTCCGGTCGCTTGCCGACTGGATGGCGCGCGCCACCATTTCCTTGCCGACGCCGGATTCGCCTTCGAGCACGATCGGAATGTTGGACTGCGCGGCGCGGCGCGCAAGATCGATCACCCGGATCATCGCCGGGCTTGCCGAGACGACGTCGTCGAAGCCGACGGCGCCGCCGCGCGGACGGCGCGAAGTTTTCACCTTGCCGTCACGGCTCGCCATCTTCAGCGCGTTGCTGATCGCCACCGACAGCCGCTCCGGAGAGACGGGCTTCACCAGGAAATCAAAGGCGCCGGCCTGCATCGCGTGCACCACGGTCTCGATACCGCCCTGCCCGGTCTGGACGATGACGGGCGTGTCGACACCGCGCTCGGCCAGCGCTTCCAGGAAGCCATGGCCGTTCATTTCCGGCATCAGGAGATCGAGCAGGATGACATTGATCATGCCGCCCTTGCGCTCCAGCAACTCCAGGCCACTGCGGCCGTTATCGGCGAGATGCGCCACATGACCGAGGCGCTCGATCATGTTCGTCAGCAACCGGCGCTGCACCGGATCGTCATCAATGACCAGAATGTGTGATGTCACGGAAGCCTCCTGCTTTGGACACGCGGTACTCTTTGGCCAACGTCATGTGCCAAATCACGTCAGGCATCTGTGCCATAAAGGGCTGAACATCATGTTTTGAGAAATGCTTGCATTTTATCCATTGCCGGCGATAGCAATGGGGCCCATATCGCTTGCCTCTTCCTGTCACGAACGAGAGAAATCCGACGATGACCTTCCGCCCCCTCGCCCCCGAGCAATTCGTTGTCCGCGCCGCCGCCGGCCAGAGCCATGGCGCCGCTGCCGACCTCGGTGACCTGCCCTCCTGGCGGCTGGAGGACCTCTATCCCTCCGCTTCCTCGGATGCGTTTCGCAGCGACCTGAAGAAGGCCGATGCCGACGCGATCGCCTTCGAGGCCAAGTGGAAGGGCAAGCTGGCCGACGCGGCGACGAAAAGCGGCGACGCGGGCATCGGCGCTGCCGTGCGGGAATTCGAAGCGCTCGAAGACATCATGGGCCGCCTCGCCTCCTTTGCCGGTCTCACCTATTTCTCCGACACCTCGAAGCCCGAAAACGGCAAGCTTTACGGCGACGTACAGTCAAAGCTCACCGACATGTCGGCGCATCTCCTGTTCTTCTCGCTGGAACTGAACCGGATCGACGACGCGATCCTCGACAAGGCGCTCGAAAACGATGTGCTTGCCGCCCACTACAAGCCCTGGCTGACCGACCTGCGCATGGACAAGCCCTACCAGCTCGACGACAAGCTGGAGCAGCTTTTCCTGGAAAAATCGATGACGGGTGCCGCCGCCTTCAACCGGCTGTTCGACGAGACGATGGCGAGCCTGACTTTCAATATCGACGGTGAAGCGCTGCCGCTCGAGGTCACCCTCAACCTGTTGCAGGACCCGTCGAGCGACGTTCGCAAGAAGGCGGCGATGGCGCTGGCCGAAACCTTCAAGGCCAATATCCGCACCTTCACGCTGATCACCAACACGCTGGCCAAGGACAAGGAAATCTCCGATCGCTGGCGCGGCTTCAAGGACATCGCCGACAGCCGGCACCTGGCCAACCGCGTCGAGCGCGAGGTCGTCGACGCGCTCGCCGAAGCGGTCAAGTCCGCCTATCCGCGCCTGTCGCATCGCTACTATTCGCTGAAGGCAAAGTGGCTCGGCATGGAACAGATGGATTTCTGGGACCGCAACGCGCCGCTGCCGGAAACCCCGAACGCGCTGATCTCCTGGGACGAGGCCAAGGACACGGTGCTCTCCGCGTATAATGACTTCGCTCCGGAAATGGCTGATATCGCCCGTCGCTTCTTCGACGAGCGCTGGATCGACGCGCCGGTGCGGCCCGGAAAGGCGCCGGGCGCCTTCGCCCATCCGACGGTGCCCTCTGCCCACCCGTACGTGCTCGTCAACTACATGGGCAAACCGCGCGACGTGATGACGCTCGCCCACGAACTCGGCCACGGCGTGCACCAGGTGCTCGCCGGCGGCCAGGGCGCGCTGATGGCCTCCACCCCGCTGACGCTGGCCGAAACCGCATCCGTTTTCGGCGAGATGCTGACGTTCAGAGCGCTACTCGACCAGACGAAGGACAAGAGCGAGCGCAAGGCCATGCTCTCCCAGAAGGTCGAGGACATGATCAACACGGTCGTGCGCCAGATCGCCTTCTACGAGTTCGAGCGCAAGGTGCACACTGCCCGCAAGGAGGGTGAACTGACGGCCGACGATATCGGCAAGCTGTGGCTGTCGGTGCAGAACGAGAGCCTCGGCCCGGCGATCCGCATCTCCGAGGGCTACGAGACCTATTGGGCATACATCCCCCACTTCATCCATTCGCCCTTCTACGTCTATGCCTATGCCTTCGGCGACTGCCTGGTGAACTCGCTCTACGCCGTTTACCAGAACGCCGAGCAGGGCTTCCAGGACAAGTATTTCGAGCTTCTGAAGGCCGGCGGCACCAAGCACCATTCGGAACTGCTCGCCCCCTTCGGCCTCGATGCCACCGATCCGTCGTTCTGGGCACAGGGACTGTCGATGATCGAAGGGCTCATCGACGAACTCGAGGCACTTGATAAGGCCTGATCCGGGTAACAATCCGGATCGCGGCGCGATCGACAAGACGACTTTATGAGTGACACCGCACCCTATGTGCTGTTCCGGGACGACAGCGAAAACCGCACGACGGTTTTCGCATCGCCTTCGCACGTCATAACCGCCCGCACCAAGGCGGAATTTGTCCGCGGCCTTGCGGAGCTTGAACGCGCGCACAAATCCGGCAAATGGATCGCCGGCTTCATGTCTTATGAGGCCGGGCATCTCTTCGAGGAGAAACTCGCAGGCTTCGCCGAGGAAGATCGCGAAACGCCGCTGATGTCCTTCGGCATCTTCGATGCGCCGAGCGAAGACCACCCCCTCGCCGAGCAGCAGCGGCGCACCGAGAACGAGCCCTTTTTGAGCGAGCCGCGCGCCGGCTGGGACTTCGATACCTACCAGGAGCGTTTCGACCGCCTGCACCAGCATCTGCGAAAGGGCGATTGTTACCAGGCGAACCTGACGATGCCGATCCGTGCGCGCTGGTCGGGCGACCCACGCGCGGCCTTCTGGTCGCTCATTGACCGGCAGCCGGTCAAATACGGTGCGCTCGTCGCCCTTGATGGACCGGTGCTCCTGTCGCGCTCGCCGGAGCTTTTCTTCCGCGTCGATGCGGACGGCTGGATCGAAACCCACCCGATGAAGGGCACGGCCAAGCGCGGCGCGACGGCCGCCGAAGACGCCGAGATCATCGCGGCCATGCGCGCCGACGAAAAGACCCAGGCCGAGAACCGGATGATCGTCGACCTCCTGCGCAACGACATCTCGCGCATCACCGAGGTCGGCACGCTCAGCGTCCCCAAGCTCTTCGACATCGAGACCTATCCGACCGTGCACCAGATGGTGAGCCACGTCCGGGCGAAACTTCTGCCCGACATCACCCTCAAGGACATTTTCGCCGCACTCTTCCCCTGTGGCTCCATCACCGGGGCGCCGAAGATGCGCGCCATGGAAATCCTGCACGACCTGGAAGACGGTCCACGCGACGCCTATTGCGGCGCCATCGGTTTCATCGCGCCGAACGGCGTCATGCGGTTCAGCGTCGCGATCCGGACGATATCGCTCTTCGAAAATGGCGATGCCGTCTTCAATGTCGGCGGCGGTATCGTCTTCGACAGCACCGCCCAATCCGAATACGAGGAGTGCCTCTTGAAGGCCCGCTTCGCCATCGGCGACGACAGGATCGCGCTCGGCGGCCGGATCGCGCAATGACGGATTTCTCGCTGATCGAAACCCTGCGCTACGAGCCCGAAGCCGGTTTCATCCGCTTGCGCCTGCACCTCGCCCGGCTGGTCCGGTCCGCCCGTCGTCTCGGCATGTCCGGCGCCGATGCCGCGCAAGCAGCACTGCTTGCGGCGGTCAAGGCCGGCGACGCAGGAACCGCGCTTCGCGTGCGCCTCGAGCTTTTCCCGGACGGCCGCATCGAAGTGAAGACCGCTCCCTTCGCGCCGCTACCCGAAGATGCGGTCTGGCGGGTGCGGATTGCCGCCATCCGGCTCAATTCGAGCGACCCGCTGCTGCGCTACAAGACCAGCCGCCGCGCCGCCTATGAAGCCGCACGCGCCGAATTCACGCCTGACGCGGCAGACGAGGTTCTGCTGCTTAACGAGAAAGGTGAGGTGTGCGAAGGCACGATCACCTCCGTCTTCCTCGACGACGGCAGCGGCATCCTCAAGACGCCGCCGATCGCCTGCGGCCTGCTTGCCGGCGTGCTGCGCACCGAACTCATCTGCCAGAGGCGCGCGCGCGTCGCGCGGCTTTCGCTTAACGACCTCGCCCGCGGCGACCTTTATCTCGGCAACTCGCTACGGGGCCTGATCCGGGTGAACCTCCTGGTCTGAGCCGGGAAGCGTGTGGCGCCTGACCTGGTCCCGTCCATCGCGCTTGGCGAGGTAGAGCGCCTGATCGGCGCGCGCATAGAGGTCGCTGACCGTGTCCCCGTCGCGATACTCCGCAACCCCGACCGAACAGGTGTAGAAGAACTCCGGGATGTTCTCGAGCGGGCGGGAATTGCGCACCCGTTCGAGCAGACGATCGAGAATGCGGTGGCCCTCGCTGATGGTTGTATCAGGCAGGATGAGCATGAATTCCTCGCCGCCAATCCGGCCGAAGCAGTCCGAACGGCGCACGAATTCCTGCATCTGGCGCGCAAAGTCGAGTAAAACCTCGTCGCCGCGCTGGTGCCCGTGGCGGTCATTGATCGCCTTGAAGTAATCGATATCGATGATCGCGACACAGCCCCACATATGCGGGTTCTCGGCGCAGTTGGCGATGAACTCGGTGAGACGGCCCATCGTGTAGCGGCGGTTGGGCACGCTCGTCAGCTCGTCGACCTGGGCGGCCCGAAGCGCAAAGTCGCGGTCCTGGCGCAGTTCCCGTTCTTCCGCATGGATCGTCGTGACGTCGACGGCGATGCACAGCATGCAGCCATCCGCATCCACCGTCTCCGTCATCCACAGCCAGCGACCGTCGTGCAGGTCCGTTTCCATGGCGCGGAACGGCACCTTGCCGCGCCGGTGCAATGTCGAGGCGATCCAGGCATCGATGTCTTCCGACTTCAGGATCGTGCCCTGTCCGGCGGCATGGTTCCGACGCATGATCTCTTCCCAGGTCGGGCTCTCGTCCGGACCGACATGGTAGGCGGCGCGGAATGCCGGATTGGCAAAACGCAGTCGATCGTGCTGATCATAAAGTGCGATCAGCACGGGTGTTTTACTCTGTAGGGCCGCAAGGGCCTTGAGATGACTACCGGTCACGGTCTGTCACGCCTCCGGAACTATCAATCATGGCGCGAAGCGGATGCTTCTACCGTAGCTATAGCACGAAGCGCTTGTGACAAGCTTTCCACCGTGCGAAACGATAGGGAATATGGTTAAATCACAGCCTGGACCGGCCGCTCCGCATGAAGCATACGCCCTACGACGGTTCTTCAAAACCTTTCACCATCGGCCTAGCGCAACTTGATCCCGATCGCTGGATCGAGCCTGACGACCAGTTGCGGTACTATCTGGACGAAAAGGCGCGTCTGCTCGCAGAGGATCGGGACGCGGTTTATGCAGCGGCGGAGGGCACGGAACGCGCCCAGCGCGAACTGCTCGGCGTCTTGATCGACTACCTGCCCGCCACATATCCTGCAGTGTACCGCCGGGACGGCGACCGCATGATCGTCGGCGGCGCGCCCGTGCCCCTTGCAGGGGATGTGCCGCTGGCCGTCGCCGGATCCCTCGTCCAGGACGATCTGGCCATCATGCAAAGGACCGACGACGGCTGGCGCCTCAACGCCGCCTATGTCGCCTTTCCCTCCTCCTGGTCGCTCGCCGAAAAATACGGCCGCACCATGAACGAGATCCATGGTCCGGTCCCGGGCTTCGAGCATGGCACCCGCAATGCCGAACTGATTGCCCGCATGTTCGACAATCTGCCGCCGGGCCGTTTCGTCGAGCGCTTCAACTGGGCGGTCAATGTCGACGGCGCGCTGCACCTGCCGAAATCGAAATCCGAGGGTCTTGCCGCCGGCGCGATCGAGATGACCGAGGAGCGGACCTTCATCCGCATCGAGCGGCAGACGCTGCGCAAGCTGCCGGAGACCGGCGCGCTCGTCTTCACCATCCGCATCTATTCGGACCCGCTCGCAATGCTGCGCAACCGGCCGGATGCCGCAGCCCTGGCCTCATCCTTCATCGAGCAGTTGCGCGCCCTGACCTTGCCGCAGGCCGCCTACAAGG
The DNA here is from genome assembly GCF_002007205.1 of Ensifer adhaerens. GTDB lineage: Bacteria > Pseudomonadota > Alphaproteobacteria > Rhizobiales > Rhizobiaceae > Ensifer > Ensifer adhaerens_D. The sequence continues at coordinate 202,075 of NZ_LAZS01000001.1, read as the reverse complement.
GGCTTGTCAGCAAGCGGGACGGGCTGATCGCGGCCCTGCAATCGATCGCCGGTTAAGCACACCCTGAAATAGCGGTTGACCTTCCCGCTCTTTATTGTGACAGCAATCTATGCTCTACAGCGCCGCGTGCCCCACGGGCATTGCGGCCGTTTCGGCACACTCATACGAGCCAGAACAGCGGCCACAGCCGCTTCCTCATGCTTAGTTACCCACCGCCACAGGGAAGTTTTCTCAGGAGTAAGACAAAAATGGCAGATACCACCTATCCGGTTTATGGCGAGATCACCGGTCCGATCGTGATGATCGGTTTCGGCTCGATCGGTCGCGGCACGTTGCCGCTGATCGAGCGCCACTTCAAATACGACAAGAACCGGTTGATCGTGGTCGAGCCCCGTGAGGACGCTGCCGACAACGAGCTGTTCGAACGGCATGGCGTACGTCACGTTCGCGCGCATGTGACGAAGGACAACTACAAGGAACTGCTGAAGCCGCTCTTGACGGAAGGCGAAGGCCAGGGCTTCTGCGTCAACCTGTCGGTCGACACCGGCTCGCTCGACCTGATGAAGATGTGCCGCAAGCTCGACGTGCTCTACGTCGACACGGTCGTCGAGCCGTGGCTCGGCTTCTACTTCGACGCCGAAATGGACAATTCCGAGCGCACCAACTATGCGCTGCGCGAAACCGTGCGCAAGGAAAAGGAAAAGAACCCGGGCGGCACGACCGCGGTTTCCACCTGCGGCGCCAACCCCGGCATGGTTTCCTGGTTCGTCAAGCAGGGCCTCCTGAACCTCGCCAACGACCTTGGCGTGAAGTACGAAGAGCCGCATCAGGACGACCGCGAAGGCTGGGCCAAGCTGATGAAGAAGGTCGGCGTCAAGGGCGTGCACATCGCCGAACGCGACACCCAGCGCACCAAGAACCCGAAGCCGTTCAACACCTTCTGGAACACTTGGTCGGTCGAAGGCTTCATCTCCGAGGGCCTGCAGCCGGCAGAACTCGGCTGGGGCACCCATGAAAACTGGATGCCGAAGAACGCCAAGAAACACAAGAAGGGCTGCAAAGCGGCGATCTACCTGGAGCAGCCGGGCGCCAACACCCGCGTGCGCACCTGGTGCCCGACCCCCGGCCCGCAGTATGGCTTCCTCGTGACCCACAACGAGGCGATCTCGATCGCCGACTTCTTCACGGTTCGCGACAAGGACGGCGAAGTCACCTATCGCCCGACCTGCCACTATGCCTACCATCCGGCCAACGACGCCGTTCTGTCGCTGCACGAAATGTTCGGCAACGGCGGCAATGCCCAGCCGGTGCACCACGTGCTTGACGAAAAGGAACTGGTCGACGGCGTCGACGAACTCGGCGTGCTGCTCTACGGCCACGACAAGAACGCCTACTGGTTCGGTTCGCGCCTGTCGCTGGAAGAAACCCGCCGCATCGCGCCTTACCAGAACGCGACCGGCCTGCAGGTGACTTCGGCCGTTCTCGCCGGCATGGTCTGGGCTCTCGAGAACCCGAAGGCCGGCATCGTCGAAGCCGACGAGATGGACTACAAGCGGTGCCTCGAAGTGCAGCTGCAGTACCTCGGCCCGGTCGAGGGTCACTACACCGACTGGACCCCGCTCGACGGTCGCCCGGGCCTGTTCCCCGAGGACATCGACACCAAGGATCCGTGGCAGTTCAAGAATATCCTCGTTCGCTAAGCTTTTGACGCGAAACGTCATCCGGCCCGGGACACGAACGTGCCCCGGGCCTTTTCATCTCTGGCGGAAAAGCCCGAGGCTGCAGCCCGCCGCTCTTGCTTTCAACTCATGATCGCGGCATGGTCTGCCGGAATGAAACAATCCGCTCGACCCAAACGCGGGGGAAATCGCCTATGAAGCCATTCGCCGTTCTGACCCTTCTCGCAACCGCGGCGGCGCTCGCCTCCTGCCAGTCGTCGCCACGGATCATCGATGAGGGTGGACAGCCGGCGCGCCAGGCCTCCGGCGTCGAAGGCTCCTGGGTGGACCCGAACGGCATCGTCTCGACGTTTGCCGGCGGCACCTTCTCCACCCGCACGACCGATACCAACCAGCTGCTCGCCTCGGGCAACTACGTCAAGACGAGCCCGACGCTTGTCGAGATCAACATGACCTCGCTGGTGCGCAACACCCAGTCCAAGGTCGCTTGTGCGCTGGTCACGCAGAACCAGCTCAACTGCACCACCGACGCCGGGGCACAGTTCTCGCTCGCGCGTCGCGGCTAAAACAGAAAACACGAAATTGCAAAAGCCTCCCCCCGGAGGCTTTTTTCGTTTGCGGGCCACGACTTAACCTTAACGGTAAACCCGACAACCAGGGCATGGTTTTAGCGCTTGAAGTCGCCTTCAAGTGATGAAAACATCCGGCCCGGCAAAGCCACCCCGACCGTGGGGACCGGATCCGTTTCGACGGACCGGATGCGGTCGGACGACAACCGGCAAAACAGGAGAACATCATGATCAGACACGTGCGGACCGGCCTGATGACCGCGTCCATTCTTGCCCTTTCCTCGGGCGCTGCCTTCGCCGATTATGAGTTGAACATCCTGCATATCAACGACCTTCATTCCCGCATCGAGTCGATCAACAAGTTCGATTCCACCTGCTCGGCGGAAGAGGAAGGCAAGAACGAGTGCTTCGGCGGCGTCGCGCGCCTGAAGGCGCTGATCGACCAGAAGCGTCAGGATCTCTCGGGCAAGAACGTGCTGCTCTTGAATGCCGGCGACAACTTCCAGGGCTCGCTGTTCTTCACCACCTACAAGGGCCTGGCGGAAGCAGAATTCCTCAACCTCATGAAGTTCGACGCGATGACCGTCGGCAACCATGAGTTCGACGAGAGCGAGGATGGCCTTGCCGGCTTCCTCGACAAGATCGCCTTCCCGGTCGTCACCGCCAACGTGCTGCCGAGCCAAAAATCGAAGATCGGCGACCGCATCAAGCCGTCGATCGTGCTCGACGTCGGCGGCCAGAAGGTCGGCATCGTCGGCGCGGTCGCCAACGACACGCCGGAACTCTCCTCCCCCGGCCCGGACATCCTGATCGGCGACGACGTCGCCACCACGACGGCGGCCGTCGAGGAGCTGAAGAAGCAGGGCGTCGACAAGATCATTGCGCTGACCCACGTCGGCTATCCGCGCGACCTCGCGGCGATCGCCAAGATTCCGGATGTCGACGTCGTCGTCGGCGGCCACTCGCACAGCCTGCTCTCCAACACCGATGCAAAAGCTGAGGGTCCTTACCCGACGATGGTCGACAACCCCGGCGGCTACAAGGTTCCGGTCGTCCAGGCCGGCTCCTACACCAAGTATCTCGGCGACCTCGTCGTCACCTTCGACGACAAGGGCGTGGTCAAGGCCGCCAAGGGCGACCCGATCCTGGTCGACAGCTCGGTCAAGCCGGATGAGGCGGTGCTGGCGCGCGTCGCCGAACTCGGCAAGCCGATCGAGGAACTGCGCTCGAAGATCATCGCCAAGACCGAGGCGCCGATCGACGGCTCGCGTGAAAATTGCCGCGCCAAAGAGTGCGAGATGGGCAGCCTGCTCACCGACGCCATGCTCGACCGCGTCAAGGGCCAGGGCGTGACCATCGCGATCACCAACGGCGGCGGTTTGCGCGCGTCGATCGACGCTGGCGACGTTTCGATGGGCGAAGCCATCACCGTCCTGCCGTTCCAGAACACGGTTGCGACCTTCCAGATCAAGGGCGACGGCATTCGCGAAGCGCTGGAAAACGGTCTCAGCAAGCTTGAGGAAGGCGGCGGCCGGTTCCCGCAGGTGGCCGGCATGAAGTTCTCCTTCGACAAGTCGAAGCCGGTCGGCAGCCGCGTCGTCTCGGTCGAGGTGAAGGAAGGCGAAGCTTACGTCCCGCTCGACCCGGCCAAGACCTATTCGCTGGTCACCAACAACTACATGCGCAATGGCGGCGACGGTTACGACGTCTTCAAGGAAAAGGGTGAAAACGCCTACGACTACGGTCCGGGCCTCGAAACGGTGCTTGCCGACTACCTCGCCGCTCACCAGCCGTTCAAGCCCTATACCGACGGCCGCATCACCGAGGTCGCCTCAGTGGCCGGTGCCGCGACGGCGGAGCCGGCAGCGGAAGCAAAGCCTGCCGCCGACGCCACGGCAGCCCAGCCGGCGGCAACCGCCGGCGGCACGGCGGCAGCGAGCGGCCCGCAGAAGCACGTGATCGCCAAGGGCGACACGCTCTGGGATCTCGCCAAGGCCTTCTATGGCGACGGCGCGCTCTGGGCAAAGATCTCCGAGGCCAACGGCAAGCCGGCGCCGCGCCACCTGCATGTCGGCACCGAACTGGAGATTCCGGCAAAGTAAGACAATTTGCCTCTACTTTCCGAGCCGGCGCGGGCTTCCCCGCGCCGGCTTTTCTTTTTAGAAGGATTTGAAACCGAAAGCAGTGTCCCGATTGAACGGGACCGACGAGGACCAAGATGACCGATCAGCTTGCCGTGACCACCCCTGCCAACCACCCTTCCGTCAAATCCGGAAAGGTCGGTATCCTGCTGGTCAATCTCGGCACGCCCGATGGCACCGACTACACCTCGATGCGCCGCTACCTGAAGGAGTTCCTGACCGACCGCCGGGTGATCGAGTGGTCGCGCTTGTTCTGGTACCCGATCCTGTTCGGCATTGTGCTCAACACCCGTCCGGGCAAGGTCGGCAAGGCCTATGAGACGATCTGGAACAAGGACCTGAACGAAAGCTATCTCAGGACCTACACCCGCAACCAGGCCGAACTGATGGCCAAGTCCTTCGCCAACCAGCCTAACGTGATCGTCGACTGGGGCATGCGCTACGGCCAGCCGTCGATCGCTTCGCGCATGGACGTGCTACAGAAGGCCGGCTGCGAACGCATCCTCGTCTTCCCGCTCTATCCGCAATATGCCGCCGCCACCACGGCCACTGTCAACGACAAGGCCTTCGAGGCGCTTCTGAAGATGCGCTGGCAGCCGGCGCTGCGCACCGTTCCGCCCTATCATGACGACCCCGTCTATATCGACGCGCTGGCGACCTCGATCGAGCGGCACCTCGCGAGGCTCGACTGGGAACCGGAAGTGGTTCTGACTTCCTTCCACGGCATCCCGAAGAGTTATTTCGACAAGGGCGACCCCTATTACTGCCAGTGCCAGAAGACGGCGCGCCTGCTGCGCGAAAAACTCGGCTGGTCGAAGGACAAGCTGCAGGTCACCTTCCAGTCGCGTTTCGGGCCTGAGGAATGGCTGCAGCCCTATACCGACAAGACCGTGGAGAAGCTCGCCCAGGATGGCGTCAAGCGCATCGCCGTCCTCAATCCCGGCTTCGTCTCCGACTGTCTGGAAACGCTGGAAGAGATTGCCGAACAGGCAGCCGAAAGCTTCCACCACAATGGCGGCGAAAAGTTCACCCACATCCCCTGTCTGAACGACAGCGCCGAAGGCATGGCCGTGCTCGAACACGTCGTGCGCCGGGAGCTTGCCGGCTGGCTCTGATTTCAGAGCGAGCCGCGCTTGAAAACGACGCCCTGATCACCGCCTCAAGATGAAAGAGTCGCGCCCTCGCCCACCGGTGAGTGCGGCATTCTAACATTTTGAATTTACGCGCAATCCGCGGAAAACCGATTCCGAAGGCAAACGGAATACGCTAGACTGCAGCCACAGGTCGAGATTGCAATTTAAGGGGGTATGTCTTGGGCGGAATGGATATCGTCGTCATTGGCTTCGTGGTGCTCATCATCCTGGTCCTCTTCATGGGGATCAAGACGGTGCCCCAGGGCTACCGCTATACGATCGAACGCTTCGGCCGTTACACGAAAACGCTGGAACCCGGTCTCAACCTGATCGTTCCCTTCATCGACCGGATCGGTGCCAAGATGAATGTGATGGAACAGGTGCTCGACGTTCCGACACAGGAAGTCATCACCAAGGACAATGCCAGCGTCTCGGCCGATGCGGTCGCCTTTTACCAGATCCTGAACGCAGCGCAGGCCGCCTACCAGGTTGCCCATCTGGAAAACGCCATCCTCAACCTGACGATGACCAATATCCGCTCGGTCATGGGCTCGATGGATCTCGATGAGCTTCTGTCCAACCGCGACACGATCAACGACAGATTGCTGCACGTCGTCGACGAAGCCGCCAGCCCCTGGGGCATCAAGATCACCCGCGTCGAGATCAAGGACATCGCGCCGCCGAAGGATCTCGTCGACGCCATGGCCAGGCAGATGAAGGCCGAGCGCGAAAAGCGCGCGCAGGTGCTCGAAGCCGAAGGTGCGAGAAACGCCCAGATTCTGCGCGCCGAAGGCGCCAAGCAGTCGGCGATCCTGCAGGCCGAGGGTCAGCGCGAAGCAGCCTTCCGCGACGCCGAAGCGCGCGAGCGTCTGGCCGAGGCCGAGGCCAAGGCGACGAAGATGGTCTCGGAGGCCATTGCCGCCGGCGACGTGCAGGCGATCAACTACTTCGTCGCGCAGAAATACACCGAAGCGCTCGCCTCGATCGGCACCGCCAACAACCAGAAGATCGTACTGATGCCGATGGAGGCCTCAGCCCTCATCGGTTCGCTCGGCGGCATCGGCGCCATCGCCAAGGAAGTCTTTGGCGACAGCCAGACGGCCCCCGCAGCCCGCCCGCGCCAGTCGACGCCGCGCACCACGCCGGCCTTCCCGGCCGATCCCTCGCAAGGGAAGTAGGCGATGATCGAACGCGCCATTCAAGAACTCGGGCCCTGGAGCTGGTGGGTCCTGGGCTTCGTGCTTCTAGCCGCCGAGCTCGTCGCGCCCGGCGTGTTCCTGATCTGGATCGGCGTCGCCGCCCTGGTCGTCGGCATCCTGTCCCTCCTCCTCTGGGAGGCCAGCTTCTGGATTTGGCAGGTTCAGCTCGTGCTGTTCGCACTGCTCTCGGTGGCGGCCGTTCTGCTTGGTCGCCGCTTCGTTCTCTCCACGTCCGAAACCAGTGACGAGCCGCTTTTGAACCAGCGCGCCGAAAGCCTCGTCGGCCGCACGGCAGTGCTGGAAAAACCGATCGCCGAGGGCCGCGGGCGCATCCGGCTCGACGACACGTTCTGGATCGTCGAGGGACCGGACCTGCCGGCCGGCACAAGGGTGCGCGTCGTTTCCACCCACGGCAGGAACCTGACCGTCGAAACCGCGTGACCGCAAGCGGCTGATGCCACGACGTTTTTGCCGCTTGGAAACGATTGCTTAACCACGTCGCTTTACGATTGCGAAAGGATTGCAATCAGGCTCGTGGACAAACGGCATATGGTGCCAGGCTCATCTCGCTCGATCAAAGGAGGCGCGCGGCGTTCGATGTCGCTGGCGTTGCTGCTGGCCGGCACGGCGATGCTTGCCCCCGCATCCTTGAACGCCCAGACCGCCACGACCGCACCCGCCTCGACTGCGCCCACGACGGCCTATTCCACGGGTGGCACGCCTTCGGCCGTCCCGGCCACGACGGCCGCGATCACCGATCCGCAGACCACCGGCGCCGTCAGCGCCGACGACCTGACGCCGGCTTCAAACGAGGATTACCTCCGCCTGAACCAGCGCGAGCCGACGATCGACGGCCTCAGGCTGCGGACCTACAACCCCGAATACGATCGCGCCCCGGGTATCCGCATCGGCACTTTCACGCTGCGCCCGAGCGTCAGCGAGACGATCAACCACGAATGGCGCAAGGACGGCGACACCAAGACCAACCGCGGCTATCTCGAAACAGGAATCCGTGGCACCTTGACCTCGGACTGGTCGCGCCACCAGCTGACCGTCACCGGCGACGGCGTGCTGCAGAACAACATCTCCGGCGAGGGCGAGGAAGAGCCGCGCGCCAATGTCGATGCCGAACTGCGGCTCGATCTCTGGGACGAGACGGTCGCGCGTCTGCGCGCCGGCTACAGCTTCGAGCGCGAGGACGCCGACGATCCGAACGCGATTTCCAACGCCAAGGAACAATCCGCGGTCAACACCTATCGCCTCGGCACGGCGATCGAGCGCGACTTCGGCCTGATCCGCGGTTCGGTCGGCATCGACTTCGACCGGCGCACCTATGGCGATGTCGAGCTGGAAAACGGCACGAACCTGTCGGTCAAATATCGAAACCGCAACACCGGCACGCTGACGGCGCGCGTCGGCTACGAACTGTCTCCGGCGCTGATCCCGTTCATCGAGGCCTCGGTCGGCAAGTCGCTCTACGATCTGCGCGAGGATCCGCTCGGCTTCGAGCGCTCCTACCAGACCTATGCGACACGCGGCGGCATCGAGCTTGACCTCGGCGAGAAACTCTACGGCGAGCTCGGCCTCGGCTACGAGACTTACAATTTCGAGGATGGCCGGCTCGGAGACCTTAGCGGCCTGTCGGTCGACGGCCGCCTCAACTGGTCGCCGCAACGCGGCACCGACGTGCTCTTTGCGCTATCGACCGACCTCAACCCGTCGACGACGCCGGGCGATGCGGGCTCGATCGACTACAACCTCACCAACATCATCACCCACCAGATGCGCTCGGATCTGGTCGCGCGGCTGACGAACAGCCTGACGCTGCGCAACTACCCCTCGAACGCCCGCTCGTCTGACGAAACCACATGGCGGACCGGCGCGGGCCTGACCTACGACATCAACCGCTACCTGGCGCTGACTGGTGACGTCAGCTACGAGCGCACGACCCGCGATCGCGGCGACACGACGGACATCACCCGCGTCGGCGTCGGATTGACGCTGCGCCGCTGAGGCGATCCCTTCGCCCAGGCATGAAAAAAGGCCGCGCCCGATGGACGCGGCCTTTCCTGCCTTTGAGAAGAAACCGGTTACTTCAGGGCGCCGAGCAGGCTCTTCAGCGGACCTTCGACGGTCGGGCGGATGTCGCCGCGTTCCAGCGCAAAGGCGACGTTTGCCAGGATGAAGCCGTCCTTGGCGCCACAGTCATAGGTATCGCCACGGAAGTGGTAGGCGGCGAACTGCTGGTTGTCGGAAAGCTTCAGCATGCCGTCGGTCAGCTGGATCTCGTTGCCGGCGCCGCGCTCCTGCTTTTCGAGGATCGGGAAGATCTCCGGCTGCAGGATGTAGCGGCCGTTGATGAAGAAGTTGGAGGGTGCCGTGCCCGGTGCCGGCTTCTCGACCATCTTGGTGATCTTGAAGCCGTCGCCAACCTTGTCGCCGACGCCGACGATACCGTACTTGTGGGCCTGGTCCGGCGCGCACTCTTCCACGGCGATGACGTTGCCGCCGCTCTGTTCATAGAGCTCGACCATGCCCTTGAGGCAGCCCTTCTCACCCTTCATGATCATATCGGGCAGGAGCAGCGCGAAAGGCTCGTTGCCGACGAGATCACGGGCGCACCAGACCGCGTGGCCGAGGCCGAGCGGCGCCTGCTGGCGGGTGAAGCTGGTGGTGCCGGCCTTCGGCAGGATGCCGTCGAGCAGGGCGATCTCGGCCTTCTTGTTGCGCTCGCGGAGCGTCTGGTCGAGTTCGACCTGGATGTCGAAATAGTCCTCGATCACCGCCTTGCTGCGGCCGGTCACGAAGATCAGATGCTCGATACCGGCTTCCAGCGCTTCGTCGACCACATATTGAATGACCGGCTTGTCCACCACCGTCAGCATTTCCTTCGGCACGGCCTTGGTCGCCGGCAGGAAACGTGTGCCCAGTCCCGCGACCGGGAACACGGCTTTGCGGACTTTACGCTTGTCGGTCATCGATACCTCCTTGAAAGGATTTCACTCATAACTCTTGCCGAACGGTTCCGGACGTCCATTTGTCCAGAACCATACAGCGCTCCGTAATGGAGCCGCAATCTCTATGCCGTCAGCTGAACACAGCATGAACCGACGGAACAAATGCATATGCGAACTCCACGACCAAGGCTTGACATTTTCTGTGGCCGAAGACGCCACCACATTTTCATGGTAAAGGGTTTGTTGACCACGTTTCTGTAGATTCGTTGCAATCCGGCAATGCAACAAGCGCGGCCGGATCCGAAACAGGAGCCGCCGACGACTGCCCCCACCGTCCAGGCTGGCCCCAGACTGCCACCTTGCGGAATGATTCGGGCCATGACGGCCGAAGCTCCGCAGAGAAACGGAACCGACAGCTGATGATCAGAAACCGCAGGACGTTTTTCCGTCATATCGCAGCCGCCCTCGTCCTATCCGCCGCAACGCTCGGCGTTGCGCCTGCGCGCGCCGATACCGGGTTCCAGAACTGGATCAACGAGTTTTACGCGACCGCCGCCCAGGCCGGCATCACCAAGGCAACCTACCGCCAGGCCTTTGCCGGCGTGAAGTCGCCCGACCAGACGGTGATCGACAAGGCCAACTACCAGCCGGAGTTCAAGCACAAGATCTGGGAATATATCGATTCCCGCGTGAACCCCTACACCAAGCGCGTCGGCCAGGAGATGGCGACCAAGCACGCCCGCACGCTGAACGCGCTGGAGAAACACTTCGGCGTCGACAAGACCATTCTTCTGGCCATCTGGTCGATGGAGTCCAACTACGGCGCCGTGCTGGAGAAGGATGACCGCCTGCACTATGTGCCCCGCGCGCTCGCAACGCTTGCCTATGCGGACCCGAAGCGGTCGAACTATGCCAAGAAGCAGCTGATCGCCGCACTCAAGATCCTGCAGAAGGGCGATATCACCCCACGTGAGCTGACCGGCTCCTGGGCGGGCGCCATGGGCCACACCCAGTTCATCCCGACGAGCTATCTGCTCTATGCGGTCGATGCGGATGGAAACGGTCACCGCGACATCTGGAACTCGGTGCCAGACGCGCTGGCGACCGCCGCCAACCTTCTGAAGAAAAATGGCTGGCAGCCGGGCGAGACCTGGGGCTACGAAGTCGCCCCGCCGGCCAACGCCGCGAAGTATTCGGGCCAGACGAAGACGCTCAAGGAATGGGCGTCGCTCGGTTTTGCCCGGCCGAACGGCAAGGGCTTCCGCAACGGTAGCACGCGCGCCGAGCTCAAGCTGCCGAGCGGTGGCCAAGGCCCCGGCTTCCTGATGACCAAGAACTTCTTCGTCATCAAGCGCTACAATGCGTCGGACAGCTACGCGCTTGGCGTCGGCCTGCTCGCAGACCAGATCGCCGGCTACCAGGGCATGCAGCAGCGCTGGCCGCGTCCGGACGGATCGCTTGACATCAGCGAGAAGTTCGAGCTGCAGAACCGGCTGAAGGAGCTTGGCTACTACAGCGGCGAAGTCGACGGCAACTTCGGCTCCGGCTCCAAGGCCGCGATCCAGGCGTTCCAGTCGAAGAACGGGCTGGCACCGGATGGCGAACCGACCCAGATGCTGCTGCGGGCGCTCCGCAACTAGCAGACTCGAAACGGTTTCACGATCTCGATATCCGTGAGATACAATAGACCAAGCGCGCTGCACCCCCGTGCGGCGCGCTGAAACTTTGGAGCGGCAGGGCCGCCCGAGCGCGCGATGAACGGGGCAGAGAAGCAGATGATCAGCAGGCGCCGCAGGCACGATAGCCGAACGCCGTTCGGGATTGCCACGGTCTGCATTGCCCTTGTGGCGATGCTCACCGTCAGCTTTTTTGCAAGCTTTGCCGAGGCGCAGGAGCGCGTTCAACGCCGCACCTTGTTTCAGATGCTCTTCGGCGGCTTGACCCGCGAACGGCCGACCTACCAGGATCGCGACTATTATCCCGAGCAACCGCGCCCGAAACGCCAGCGCCAGCCGCAGCAGCGCCAGAAGGGCCAGGGCCAGGGCCAGCAGAAACAGAAGCCGAAGGTCGCCGACACCCCTGCCCCGGCGCCGGTAGTGGTGGAGAAGGCGCCGGATGCCAAGAAGGTGCTCGTCGTCGGCGACTTCATGGCCGACAGCCTTGGCGACGGCTTGAAGACCGCCTTCGAGATGACGCCCGGCATCACCATCGAGACGCGGGCGAACGGCTCGTCCGGTCTCGTGCGCGAGGACTATTTCAACTGGCCGGGCACGCTGCCGGGCTATGTCGGAGAAGTAAAGCCGTCGGTCATCATCCTCAGCCTCGGCGCCAACGATCGTCAGCAGATGCAGATTGGCAGCGCCAAGGAGAAATTCCGAAGCGATCTCTGGACGGAAGAATACCGCAAGCGCGTCAACGCGCTAGCCGCCCTTGCGCGCAAGGAAAAGCTGCCGGTCCTCTGGGTCGGCATGCCGCCGTTCCAGTCGGCCGCCATGACGGCGGACATGGTGACCTTCAACGGCATCTACCGCGAGGAAATCGAAAAGGTCGGCGGGCAGTTCGTCGACATCTGGGACGGCTTCGTCGACGAGGGCGGCAAGTTCGTGCTGACCGGCTCGGACATCAACGGCCAGCAGGTGCGCCTGCGCGGCGCCGACGGCATCAACCTGACCAAGGCCGGCAAGCGCAAGCTCGCCTTCTACGTCGAAAAGGACATCCGCCGGCTGCTCGGCGATGCCGCCGCGACCGACAAGAACGTGCCGGGCGCCGACGAACTCAAGGACCTGGTGGTGACGGCGCCGCTCGGCAACGAGGATATCGTCAAGACCCAGCCGATCGGCCTGACCGATCCGGCGCTCGATGGCGCCGCGTCCCTCCTCGGCAACGCCGCACCGGACAAGGGCAACGGCAAGAGCCCGCGCGATCTTCTCGTCGACAAGGGTGATGTCGCCGCCGCCCCGGCCGGTCGCGTCGATGACTTCCGCCTGTCGAAGCCGAGCACCATTATCAGCAACCCGGTGATCCGCAACTAGAGCGCCGTGCGTTCATCCGAACGCACAAAGGACGCTCTAGAACCTTGATTCTGGAGCATCTTTCCGCCCGTAGGTGATTCCACTTGAAGGTCGGATGCTCTAGATCGACAACACCATTCAGCCTTCTGGCACACCATGAAAAAAGCCCCGCATTGCTGCGGGGCTTTTTTCATGCTTGGGAGTAATGCCTTAGCGCGGCAGCGTGGTCGAGCCCATCAGCGCCTCGTCGATCGCGCGCGCGGCCTGGCGGCCTTCGCGGATCGCCCAGACGACGAGCGACTGGCCACGGCGCACATCGCCGGCGGTCCAGAGCTTGTCGACCGAGGTCTTGTAGTCGCGTTCGTTGGCAACGACGTTGGTCGAGCCGCGACGGTCGGTGTTGAGCGTCAGCTTGTCGCCGAGATCCTTCAAGACGCTGTTGGTGAAGGGGCCACTGAAGCCGATGGCGATGAAGGCGAGATCCGCCTTGATGATGAACTCGGTGCCGGCAACCGGCTTGCGGCGGTCGTCCACCTGGCAGCACTTCACGCCAGTCAGGTTGCCGTCCTCATCGCTGATGAATTCGAGCGTCGCCACTTGGAACTCGCGGATGGCGCCTTCGGCCTGGCTGGACGAGGTGCGCATCTTCGTCGCCCAGAACGGCCAGACGGCGAGCTTGTCTTCCTTTTCCGGCGGCTGCGGACGGATGTCGAGCTGGGTGACCTTGACCGCGCCCTGGCGGAATGCGGTGCCGACGCAGTCCGACGCCGTATCGCCACCGCCGACGACGACGATGTGCTTGCCACCGGCAAGGATCGGCTGCGACGGCCAGCCGACGCTGTCGATGTTTTCGCGGCCGACGCGGCGGTTCTGCTGGACGAGATAGGGCATCGCGTCATGAACGCCGGCGAACTCGACACCGGGGATGCCCGCGTCACGCGGCGTCTCGGAGCCGCCGCAGTAGAGCACGGCATCGTGATCGTCGAGCAGGCGCTGCATCGGCACGTCGACGCCGACATTGATGCCGCAGTGGAAGGTGACGCCTTCGCCCCGCATCTGGTCGACGCGGCGATCGATGAAGTTCTTCTCCATCTTGAAGTCCGGAATGCCGTAGCGCAGCAGACCGCCGGGCTTGGTCTCGCGCTCGTAGACGTGAACCTCGTGGCCCGCGCGCGCCATCTGTTGGGCAGCCGCCATGCCCGCCGGGCCGGAACCGATGACCGCGACCTTCTTGCCGGTCTTGGTGACGGCCGGCTGCGGCACGATGTAGCCCATCTCATAGGCCTTGTCGGCAATCGCCTGTTCGACGGTCTTGATGGCGACGGGCGTGTCCTCGAGGTTCAGCGTGCAGGCTTCCTCGCACGGCGCCGGGCAGACGCGGCCGGTGAATTCCGGGAAATTGTTGGTCGAGTGCAGGTTGCGGATCGCCTCGTCCCAGTTGCCGTTATAGACGAGGTCGTTCCAGTCCGGGATCTGGTTGTGCACCGGGCAGCCGGTCGGGCCGTGGCAATAGGGGATGCCACAGTCCATGCAGCGTGCGGCCTGCTTCTGCACTTCCGGTTCTGACATCGGAATGGTGAATTCGCGAAAATGGCGGATGCGGTCGGAGGCCGGCTGGTACTTTGCCACTTGCCGGTCAATCTCGAGAAATCCAGTTACCTTACCCATCGTTTCATCCTGAAAGCTTTGCGTCTGAACAGGCGCTCTTGACAAGCGCGCGTGAAGGGCCCCCGAACCAGTCTGTGATGAACCGGGAGCCTTGGTCACCGGGGCCTCCTATTCGGCCGCCTCTGCCATTTTCATGCGTTCCATATCCTCGAGCGCACGGCGGTATTCGACCGGCATGACCTTGCGGAATTTCGGCCGGAAATCCGTCCAGTGATCCAGGACCTCCTTCGCCCGGGGCGAACCCGTGTGGTGAAGGTGGTTGGAGATGAGCTGATAAAGCCGCTCCTCGTCGTGGCGCGTCATGTCGCCGGAGACGTCGACCATGCCCTTGTGCATGATGTCGCCGCCGTGATGATGCAGCTTCTCCAGCATGTCGTCCTCTTCCGGAACCGGCTGCAGCTCGACCATCGCCATGTTGCAGCGACGGGCGAAATCGCCTTCCTCGTCGAGCACATAGGCGACGCCGCCCGACATGCCGGCCGCGAAGTTGCGGCCCGTGCCGCCGAGCACGACGACGACGCCGCCGGTCATGTATTCGCAGCCGTGGTCACCCACGCCTTCGACGACCGCGACCGCGCCGGAGTTGCGTACGGCGAAGCGCTCGCCGGCGACACCGTTGAAGTAGCACTCGCCCGAGATCGCGCCGTAAAGCACGGTGTTGCCGACGATGATCGATTCCTCAGGAACGATCGTCGCGTTCTCCGGCGGCCGGACGATGATGCGACCGCCCGAGAGACCCTTGCCGACATAGTCGTTACCGTCGCCCACCAGATCGAAGGTGATGCCGCGTGCCAGGAACGCGCCGAAGGACTGGCCGGCCGTGCCCTTGAGGGTCACGTGAATGGTGTCGTCCTTCAGGCCCTTGTGGCCCCAGCGCTTGGCAAGCGCACCGGCGAGCATCGCGCCGGCCGAGCGGTCGACGTTCTTGATTTCGGCTTCGATCTTGACCGGGGCCTTGGTTTCGAGTGCGACCTTGGCTTCTTCGATCAGCTTGCGGTCGAGAACATCGTCGATCGGGTGCTGCTGGCGGGTCGTCCAGTAGGTCTCTTCCTTCTTGGCCTCCACCTTGTGGAAGATCTTCGAGAAGTCGAGGCCGTTGGCCTTCCAGTGCGCAAGCGCACTGTCCTTTTCAAGCAGTTCCGAAGCGCCGACGATGTCGTTGAGCTTCTTGAACCCGAGCGAGGCCAGGATCTCGCGCACTTCCTCGGCCACGAAGAAGAAGTAGTTGATGACGTGCTCGGCCGTGCCCTTGAAGCGCTTGCGCAGCACCGGATCCTGCGTCGCAACGCCGACGGGACAGGTGTTGAGGTGGCACTTGCGCATCATGATGCAGCCGGCGGCAATCAGCGGCGCGGTGGCAAAGCCGAACTCGTCGGCACCGAGCAGCGCGCCGATGATGACGTCGCGGCCGGTCTTCAGACCGCCGTCGACCTGAAGGGCGACGCGCGAGCGCAGGCCGTTCAGTACCAGCGTCTGCTGGGTCTCGGCAAGGCCGATTTCCCAGGGGCTGCCCGCATGCTTCAGCGAGGTCAGCGGCGAAGCGCCTGTGCCGCCATCGAAGCCGGCAACGGTGATGTGGTCGGCACGCGCCTTGGCAACGCCGGCGGCAACCGTGCCGACGCCGACTTCCGAGACGAGCTTGACCGAGACGTCCGCTTCCGGATTGACGTTCTTCAGATCGTAGATCAGCTGCGCCAGGTCTTCGATCGAATAGATGTCATGGTGCGGCGGCGGCGAGATCAGGCCGACGCCCGGCGTCGAATGCCGGGTCTTGGCGACGGTCGCATCGACCTTGTGGCCGGGCAGCTGGCCGCCTTCACCGGGCTTGGCACCCTGTGCCACCTTGATCTGCAGCATGTCGGCATTGACCAGATACTCCGTGGTCACGCCGAAACGGCCGGACGCGATCTGCTTGATCGCCGAACGCTCGGGGTTAACAGAGCCGTCGGGCAGCGGCAGGTAACGGTCACTTTCCTCGCCGCCCTCGCCGGTGTTCGACTTGCCGCCGATCCGGTTCATGGCGATGGCCAGCGTCGTATGCGCCTCGCGGCTGATCGAGCCGAAGGACATGGCGCCTGTCGAGAAGCGCTTGACGATGTCGACCGCCGGCTCGACTTCGTCGATCGAGATCGGCTTGCGGCCGAGAGCTTCGGCGCTCTTGACCGTGAACAGGCCACGGATCGTGTTCATGCGCAGCGCCGAATTGTTCACCATCTCGGCGAATTCACGGTAGCGATCCTGAGCATTGCCACGAACGGCATGCTGCAGCGAGGCGATCGCATCCGGCGTCCAGGCGTGGCTTTCGCCGCGCATGCGGAAGGCATATTCGCCACCGATGTCGAGTGTGTTGGCGAGAACCGGGTCGGCGCCGAAGGCCGCCTTGTGGCGGGCGACGGTTTCGGCGGCGATCTCTTCGAGGCCGATGCCTTCGATCGTCGTCGCCGTGCCGAAGAAAAACTGGTCGACGAGCTTCGACGACAGGCCGACGGCGTCGAAGATCTGCGCGCCGCAATAGGACTGGTAGGTCGAGATGCCCATCTTGGACATGACCTTGAGAATGCCCTTACCGACCGCCTTGATGTAACGGTAGACCACTTCGCTGCCGTCGACTTCCTTGGGGAACTCGCCGCGCTTGTGCATATCGGTCAGCGTATCGAAGGCGAGATAGGGGTTGATCGCTTCGGCGCCGTAACCGGCGAGCAGGCAGAAGTGATGCACTTCGCGCGGTTCGCCGGATTCAAGCACGATACCGACCGAGGTGCGCAGGCCCTTGCGGATCAGGTGATGGTGCACGGCGGCGGTCGCAAGCAGCGCGGGAATAGCCACCCGGTCCGGACCGACCTGGCGGTCCGAAAGCACGATGATGTTGTAGCCGCCCTTCACCGCCGCTTCCGCACGCTCGCAGAGGCGGTCGAGCATTTCCGGCATGCCTTCGGCATCGCGCGAAATGTCATAGGTGAAGTCGAGCGTCTTGGTATCGAAGCGATCCTCGGTGTGACCGATCGAACGGATCTTTTCGAGATCGCCATTGGTCAGGATCGGCTGGCGCACTTCGAGACGCTTGGCATGCGCCATGCCCTCGTGGTCGAGGATGTTCGGGCGCGGGCCGATGAAGGAGACGAGGCTCATCACCAACTCTTCGCGGATCGGGTCGATCGGCGGGTTGGTGACCTGCGCGAAGTTCTGCTTGAAGTAAGTGTAGAGCAGCTTGCGCTTGTCCGACATCGCCGAGATCGGCGTGTCGGTGCCCATCGAGCCGATCGCTTCCTGGCCGGTCGTCGCCATTGGCGACATCAGGATCTTGGTGTCTTCGAGCGTGTAGCCGAAGGCCTGCTGACGGTCGATCAGCGACACGTCGCGACGCAGCGCCCGCGGCTCCACCGGCTTCAGCTCCTCGAGGATCAGCTGGGTGTCTTCAAGCCACTTGCTGTAGGGGTGCTTCTGCGCGAGCGAGGACTTCACCTCCTCGTCGGAGATGATGCGACCCTGTTCCATGTCGATCAGGAGCATCTTGCCCGGCTGCAGGCGCCACTTCTTGACGATCTTGCTTTCATCAACCGGCAGCACGCCGGCTTCCGACGCGAGGATGACGCGGTCGTCCGAAGTGACAATGTAGCGGGCCGGACGCAGGCCGTTGCGATCGAGCGTCGCACCGATCTGGCGACCGTCGGTAAAGGCAACGGCGGCCGGTCCGTCCCACGGCTCCATCAGCGCTGCGTGGTATTCGTAAAACGCCTTGCGCTCGGGCGACATCAGTTGGTTGCCGGCCCACGCCTCGGGGATCAGCATCATGACGGCATGTGACAGCGAATAGCCGCCCTGCACCAGGAATTCGAGCGCGTTGTCGAAGCAGGCGGTGTCCGACTGGCCCTCGTAGGAGATCGGCCAGAGCTTGGAGATGTCGTCGCCGAAGAGCGGCGAGGAGACCGAAGCCTGGCGCGCCGCCATCCAGTTGACGTTGCCGCGCAGCGTGTTGATTTCGCCGTTATGGGCGACCATGCGGTACGGGTGCGCGAGCTTCCACGACGGGAAGGTGTTGGTCGAGAAGCGCTGGTGCACGAGCGCCACCGCACTTTCGAACCGCGGATCGGCCAGGTCCTTGTAATAGGCGCCTACCTGATAGGCGAGGAACATGCCCTTGTAGACGATCGTCGAGGACGACAGCGACACGGGGTAGAAGTTGCTCTCCTCGCCCTTGTATTCGTCATAGATGCGGTTGGAGATCACCTTGCGCAGCGTAAAGAGACGACGCTCGAACTCGGGGTTCGTGGCAGCGTCACGGCCGGCACCGATGAAGATCTGGACATGGCGCGGCTCGGTCGCGGCGATCTCGGGCGCCTTCGACAGGGACGAATTGTCGACCGGCACGTCGCGGTAGCCGATGAGCACCTGGCCCTCTTCAGTGACGACGTCCTTGATCACCTGCTTGAAGTGTTCGACGAGCGCATCGTCCTGCGGCATGAAGATATGACCGACGGCATACTCGCCTGCCTTCGGCAGGGTAATGCCCTGCTTGGCCATTTCCTCGCGGAAGAAACGGTCGGGAATCTGCACGAGAATGCCCGCGCCGTCGCCCATCAGCGGGTCGGCGCCGACGGCACCGCGGTGCGTCAGGTTTTCGAGCATGAAGAGGCCGTCGCGCACGATCTGGTGCGACTTCTGGCCCTTCATATGGGCGACGAAGCCGACGCCGCAGGCGTCATGCTCATTGCGCGGATCATAAAGACCCTGTTTTCGCGGCAGGCCAGTCGGGAATGCGGGCGTTTTTTCAGCCGTCGCAACGCTGTGTGCGAGGTTGAGCCCAGATTGCTGTGATGGCGAATGATCCGTCATCGTTTTCCCTCCTGTTGAACCCGGCGACCGCCGGGCATGGCACCGCCCGCGCATGACTCTTCGTTGCGTGCAAAGGCACGCTGAAAAGCCGGGGCACTCATCGTCTCATGATCCTGATCAGGTCGCAAACAAGCACGGCATCATCAGGCATTGATGTCTGCGACCATCCTGACGGCAGGCGATAACAACCGGATGAAATCCGGCCAATCCCCCCGCTTCGCACGCCGGATGCCACTTTTTTAGGCACTCACGGCGATTGTTCCGGTCCCTAGACCGAAATAGGACAGCAAACCTGTCCTATTTCATGTGCTCTATGCCAGAAACCACCCCCCTCCGCAAGAGGCATATCAGCAAATAATAGAGAAGATTTTGCCGAACATTGCCGGAAATTTCCGGCTTTTATAATTTAATTACGGCTTTCGGGCGTTTTCTTCCTTTTGGTTTCAAACTGGTCTCCTGTTGGCCTTTCGGCCGCTGACCGTGATTGATCCGGCTATAAACTCGGCTAAGGTCGGCAAAAGCCGTCGAATTGACGGTGAAACAGGGTGAGAAGTGATGATTTTTTCGTCTGATAACTGGGCTGGCGCCCATCCCGCGATTGCCGAAAGCCTGATGGCGCATGCCGGCGGTTATGCGTCCGCCTATGGCACCAGCGAGCTTGACCGGAAGGTGGAAAAGAAGTTCGCGGAAATCTTCGAAAGAGACGTCGCCGTCTTCTTCGTCGGCACCGGAACGGCCGCCAATTCGCTGGCGCTCGCGAGCGCCCATCGCGCCGGTGGCGTCGCCTTCTGCCATCGCGAGGCGCATGTGATCGCCGACGAATGCGGCGCACCGGAATTCTTCTCGCACGGCTCCAGACTGAAGCCCGTCGATGGTCCCCGCGGCAAGATGGAAGCAGCAAAACTGGAAGCCGAAATCCGCCGCTACCCGCTCGACAATGTCCATGGCGGCCAGCCGGCGGCGGTATCGCTGACGCAGGCGACGGAAAGCGGTACGGTCTATTCGCTCGCCGAAATCGAAGCGATCGCGGCCGTCGCCAAGGGACACAAGCTGCCCCTGCACATGGACGGCGCCCGCTTGGCCAACGCACTGGTCAGCCTCGACGCAACGCCCGCCGAAATGACCTGGAAACGCGGGGTTGATCTCGTCTCCTTCGGCGGCACCAAGAACGGCTGCTGGTGCGCCGAGGCTTTGGTGCTTTTCGATCTCTCCAGGGCGCATGAAATGCACTTCCTGCGCAAGCGCGCAGCCCAGCTCTTCTCCAAGTCGCGCTTTGTCTCGGCGCAGTTCGACGCCTACCTTGCCGGTGATCTCTGGCTGAACCTCGCGCGCCACGCAAACACCATGGCCACGCGTCTTGCCAAGGGCATCGCCGCCTCGAAGGCGAGCCGGCTTGCCTGGCAGGCCGACGCCAACGAGGTCTTCGCTGTTCTGACGAAGGATGTGGCCACGAAGCTTCGGCAGCAGGGGGCCGTCTTCTACGACTGGCCGGTGCCGCATGACCTCGAGGGCAGCCTCACAGAGAACGAAGGTCTCTATCGACTCGTCACCAGTTTTGCGACGAAGGCCGAGGATGTCGACCGCTTCGTTGCCGGCTGCTGAGCGGCATCAGCCCTGCCCCTGCAGCGTCCTCAGATTAGCGAGGATCTCGACCGAGAGCGCCGCACTCAGCTTTCGGTCGACGCCCTTGCTCGGCACCAGCACGAATTCCACGTCTTCGAGCGGCGGCAGGGGACCGCCCGGATTTCCTTCAGCCCCGGCGGCACCATGCTTCGTGGCTGCACAAGCACGCCCATGCCGGCGCGGGCCGCCGCCGTCAGGCCGCTGAGGCTGCCGCAGGTACAGACGATCCGCCACGGCAGGCGGTGGCGGTCGAGCACTTCGAGCGCGACGCTGCGGGTAATGCTCGGCGGCGGAAAGGCGATCAGCGGCAGCACCTTGTCGCGCTTGATCCTCTCGGGATCACGCGCCAACCAGACCAACGGTTCGCGATAGACGAGCTCGCCCCTCTGGTCGCCGAGCCTGCGCTTGGCGAGCACCAGATCGATCTCGCCATTGTCCTGCATCTGGTAGAGCACGCCACTCAGCGCGACTGTGAGTTCCAGATCGACCGACGGATGGGCGCGAACAAAGTCTTCGAGCACCGCCGGCAGCCGGCTCATGACGAAGTCCTCGGAAACGCCGAGACGCAGACGGCCGCGCAGGCTGCTTTCGGCAAAAAGCGCCCGGACCTCGCCGTCGATCGCCAACATCGAGCGCGCATGCGCAAGCAGCGCCTGCCCGTCCGCCGTCAACGAAACGCGGTGGGTATCGCGGGCAACGAGCGTGCGTCCGAGCGAGGCTTCGAGCCGCTGAATATGCTGGCTGACCGTCGATTGCCCGAGCGACAGTTTTTCCGCCGCAAGCGTGAAGCTGCCCATCTGTTCGAGGGCGACGAAACTGCGCAACTGCACGAGATCCAACATGGCTCATCTCATTTCGTGATAACTGTTATTCCTTGCATCCTGCTTCACAATGAGCGATCCCCACAAGACGTTCGTTAACGAGCAAGTGAGCTGACATGCGCCGCTACCTTCCCGATACCTTCACGATCCTGCTTCTGGCGACGGTGCTGCTTGCATCCGTCCTGCCGATCCGCGGCGAAGCGACCGAATGGTTCGGCATGGCGACGAAGGTGGCCGTCGGCATGGTCTTCTTCCTGCACGGCGCGCGTCTGTCGCGCGACGTGGTGATCGCGGGCATTCTGCATTGGCGCCTGCACCTGACGATCCTTGCCTCCACCTTCGTGCTCTTTCCGCTGATCGGCCTTGCGATTGGTTTCGTGCCGGATTCGATCCTGCCGCAGTCGCTTTACACGGGTCTCCTGTTTCTCTGCGTTCTGCCCTCGACCGTGCAGTCGTCGATCGCCTTCACCTCTATGGCGGGGGGCAACGTGCCGGCGGCGATCTGCTCGGCTTCCGCCTCCAACATTTTCGGTATGTTCCTGACCCCGCTTCTCGTCGGGCTGCTGTTTTCCGCCGGCGGGCACGGCACCGTCACGCTCGACGCGGTCAAGCAGATCCTGCTGCAGCTTCTCGCCCCCTTCGTCATCGGCCAGATGCTGCAGCCCTTCATCGGCAACTGGATCCGCGCCCGCAAGGGGCTGTTGGCGCCGGTCGATCGCGGCTCGATCCTGATGGTCGTCTACCTCGCCTTCAGCCAGGCGGTCACTTCGGGCCTCTGGCAGACCTTCTCGCTCACCGATCTCGGCGTGCTCGTCGTCATCGAAATCGTCATGCTGGCGCTCGTGCTCGCCGCCACCATGTTCGGCAGCCGGCTGCTCGGCTTCGACAAGGCCGACGAGATCGCCATCACCTTTTGCGGGTCGAAGAAGAGCCTGGCGAGCGGCGTTCCCATGGCAAGCGCCATCTTCGCCGGCCAGAACATCGGCGCGATCGTGCTGCCCGTCATGCTGTTCCACCAGATCCAGCTCATGGCCTGCGCCGTCATCGCCCAGCGTTACGCCGCCAAGAAACAGGCTGCCGCGATACCCGCGCCCGCACGTGGCTGACCAACAAAAAAGCGGCGCCCGCAAGGGACGCCGCTCTGTCTTGGGAGATTGGTTCTGGCGGACGAAAGTTAGAGGGTCTGTGCCTCGATCTGCTTCGGCTGCGAAGCCACGGACGCAATCTCGATCCGGCGTGGCTTGGCTGCTTCCGGGATCTCGCGGGTGAGATCGATGTGCAGCAAGCCGTTCTTCAGCGAAGCGGACTTGATCTCCACGTGATCGGCGAGCTGGAAGCGGCGCTCGAAGGCGCGCTTGGCAATGCCGCGATGGAGAAACTGGCTTTCCTCGCCCTTTTCTTCGGCCTTTTCGCCCTTGACCGTCAGCGTGTGCTCACGGGCCTCGATCGAAAGTTCGCTCTCGTCAAAGCCGGCAACGGCCATGGTGATGCGATAGGCATTCTCGCCGGTGCGCTCGATGTTGTAGGGCGGATAGGTCTGGGCATCACCCGGCTGGCCGAGGCTATCGAGCATCGTGAACAGGCGGTCGAAACCGACGGTGGAACGGTAAAGGGGGGAGAAATCGAAGTGACGCATGGTGTCCTCCTTGGAGCAACGTTTGCGATGTCTGGTCGGCCACCCCATTCTGGCAGCGGCAGGACCGGTGAACGGACCCGTCTTCGGCGCCCGTGACCCTGATTTGGGGAGGCGATTTCACGACTTCAAGACGCGCCCGTCGACGATTTTTCCGTGAACCCGACATGAACGCCGGCTTCGGCTGCCGTTCAGCCGGGCGGGACTAAAAGAAAATCCTGGGCCGCAAAGCCCAGGCTGAAGTGACATGTCCCTTCCCCTTCAGCGGCCGGAAACGGTGATCGTCCGGATTTCACCCACCGTTTCCGGCTTTTTTCTTTGACGGCGCAGACCCTGCCGCCTATCCCTGATGTTATCGATCAACACGCTCTTTTCCGGCCCCGCCTCAATGACTTCGATCCTCCACGCATCACCGGACAATCCGATCCCGGACAATCATGTGGCAGGCTTCTTCGACGGTGTCGGCGGCCGCAAGATCCGCTATGCGATCTTCAAGACGAAGCAGCCGGTGGCACGCGGAACCGTCGTGCTCCTGCAGGGCCGCAACGAATCGATCGAGAAATATTTCGAGACGATCACGGATCTCACCGCTGCCGGCCTCTGGGTCGCCACCTTCGACTGGCGCGGCCAGGCGGGCTCCGAGCGCCTCTTGCCGCACGCCGGGCGCGGTTACGTCGACCACTTCTCCGACTATGAACGCGACCTCAGCACCTTCCTGGAACAGATCGTGCTGCCGGATACACGCCTGCCCTTCTCGATTGTCGCCCATTCCATGGGCGCGCTCGTGGCGCTGTCATTGGCGCCGATGCTGGCAAGCCGGATCGACCGGCTGGTGGTTCTGGCGCCCTTCGTCGGCCTCGGCGGCCAGGCGCTTGGCGAAAAGAGCATCGCGGCGGTCGCGACCCTCATGCGCCTGGTCGGTCTCGGCGCCCTGCCGGCGCATCCCGACAAGGGCAACCGTCCGTTTGAAAACAACGTTCTGACCGCGGATCGCCGCCGCTACCTGCGCAACATCGCGCTAACCGACGCCCATCCGGACCTGAGGCTCGGCCCACCGACGGCACGGTGGCTGAGCGAAGCCTTCCGCGCCATGCGCCGGATCATCCGTCGCGAGCACCTGACGCGCATCACGCTGCCGACGATCATCCTGGCGCCGACGGCGGATCGCCTGGTGCCGCATCTCGCCGTCGAGTGGCTGGCGCGCAACTTCCGCGCCGCCCAGATGATCCCGATCGACGGCGCCCGCCACGAGCTGCTGCACGAGGCGGATCGTTACCGTGCCCAGGCGATGGCGGCGATCCTCGCCTTCGTCATCCCCGAAGAAGGCGACGCGCGCGAAACCAGCGCCGCTTGAAGCAGGCGGCGCCTTCGCCAATCCTCTGTTTTCATGGATCTCTTGGTCCGCCGCGCGAGAGCGCCGGACGCATCAGCCCTTCAGGATTTCCAGCGCCTGCGCGTGCAGTTCGGCGTTGCCTGCGGCGATGACCTCGCCGCCCATTTCCGCCGGGCCGCCCTGCCAGTTGGTGACGATGCCACCGGCCTGCTCGATCAGCGGGATCAGCCCGCCGACATCATAGGGTTTCAGCCCGCATTCGATCACCAGATCGACATGGCCGGCGGCCAGAAGCGCGAAAGCGTAGCAATCGCAGCCGTAGCGGAAGAGCCGGACCTTGCTTTGCACCGTCTCGTAGCGGGTCTTGAGATCGCCGGCATAGAGATGCGGCGACGTGGTGAAAAGCACTGCATCGTCAAGCGATTGGCAGGCGCGCGTCGAAAGCACCTGTTCGCCGCCCGGTCCGCGGTAAAACGATTTCGTGCCGTCGGCGAAATAGCGCTCGCCGGTGAACGGCTGGTCCATCAGGCCCATGACCGCATCGCCATTGCGATAGAGGCCCACCAGCGTGCCCCACACAGGCAGACCGGAGATGAAGGCGCGCGTGCCGTCGATCGGGTCGATCACCCAGACATATTCGCGGTCGAGACCGACATTGCCGTGCTCTTCGCCGAGGATGCCATGGTCCGGGAAATGCGCCTCGATCAGCGCACGGATCGCCGCTTCCGCCGATTGGTCCGCTTCCGTCACCGGATCGAAGCCGCTTTCCAGCTTGTTGACGACGCTGGTGCCGATCCGGAAGCGCGGCAGGGTTTCCGCCTTGGCGGCATCGGCAAGACGATCGAAGAAGGCGCGGTCGGGCAACATGGCGATCTCTCAAGGAAGAAACGAAGGAAGAGCTTGTTCTGCATAGCCGATATTCGGCGAAAGGCAACGAGGTCCGACTGGAGCATGCGCGCAAAAGTGCGCAGCAGTTTTGCGCTAACGACATGCGACAAATCAGTAACTTAAAAGCGCACGGCGCGAATCTGAACGATCGCGGCGCGCTTTGCGCGCGAGCTCCAGGAGCCGCTATTTAGCGATTCAATCGGTTCAGGCCGCGTTTCCGAGTGAAATTCTTTTGATGCAGCGCAAAAGTTTTCACCGCCGCAACTTGACAATTGTGCAGTGCAATATTAAGGTTTGGGTACAGTCACCTGTGACTGTAAATACCCTCCTTGGGTGTTTCCTCCCTAGACTTGACCGCGCCGTTGGCGCGGTTTTTTTTGAAGCTCCCCGACACAAAATGCGAAGCGCCTCCAGGACATTGCTGGACGCCATGACGCGTGGGTTCGCTGGGAAAGGCTACTCGGCGGCCAGCGGGAGGTAAGCGCCATAGTCCTCGACATGGCGGGCGAGCGACCCGATGAAGGTCGTGAGGTCGGCGACCAACGCGCCGAAGCCCGGCTTGCGCGCCAGCGTCGTCTCGTCGACATAGAGCGCCCGATTGATCTCGATCTGCAGCGCATGCAGCCCGCGGGTCGGGCGTCCGTAATGCTCGGTTATGAAGCCGCCGGCATAGGGCTTGTTGCGCACGACGCTGTAGCCGAGCTGCTGCAACAGATCGACCGCGGCGCGCGACAGCTCGCCGGCGGCACTGGTGCCGTAGCGGTCGCCGATGATGAAGTCGGGTCGCTGGGCGCTGCCGGGCAGATGCACGTTGCCCGGCATCGAATGGCAATCGATCAGCACGGACATGCCGAACTGCACATGGGTGCGCGCGATCAGCTTGCGGAGTGTCGCATGATAGGGCTTGTAGATCGTCTCGATCCGCGTCAGTGCGTCTTCGACCGGGAAGCGTCCGCGATAGATCTCCATGTTCTCGGCGACCAGCCGCGGGATCGTGCCAAGCCCGCCGGCGACGCGCATCGAGCTGATATTGGCATGCGGCGGCAGCGACCCATCGAACATGCGCGGGTCGAGTTCGTAGGGCTCGCGGTTGACGTCGAGGAAGGCGCGCGGAAAATGCGCAAGCAGCATCGGCGCCCCAAGGAAAGTCGCGTTCTGGAACAATTCGTCGACATAATGATCTTCCGACCGGCGTATAGAAAGCGCGTCGAGCCGTGACTGATCGAGGAAACTCTGGGGATAGGCGCGGCCGCTATGCGGCGAATTGAACACAAAGGGAATGCGCTGGATTGGAGGTTCCAGAACCTCGAACAGTTCCCTCTCCGCAAATTCCCCCATCTGTACCCTTTTTTACCATATGCGGTTCTTACAATTGTCATCATGTTGCCAGTTGGCCTGCTCTGTGTCCATAGTGGCCAATCACAGCAATCAGGGGAATTGACGTCCCCTGTTCACGAGATATTTACCGCGTTGCGGTTTGGATAAAACGCCGCAATCTACGCGCAATGAACTGAATAAAGAGAAGCACGGCCCAATTCATGACTGCGAAAATCCTTCTTGCCGAAGACGACAACGACATGCGCCGATTCCTGGTGAAGGCGCTGGAAAAGGCCGGCTACAAGGTCATGTCCTATGACAATGGCGCCAGCGCTTACGACCGGCTTCGCGAAGAGCCCTTCTCGCTTCTCCTGACTGATATCGTCATGCCCGAGATGGACGGCATCGAACTGGCGCGGCGCGCGACGGAACTCGATCCGGACCTCAAGGTCATGTTCATCACCGGCTTTGCCGCTGTCGCGCTTAACCCGGACTCCAAGGCGCCGAAGGATGCCAAGGTGCTTTCGAAGCCCTTCCACCTGCGTGACCTCGTCGACGAGGTCAACAAGATGCTTGCTGCTGCCTGATCAAGGCAGTTTTCCACAGGCGCGCCCTCCCGCGACTGTACAGAATGCGACTTCGAACCGACCGCCGCGATCCACAGGGATCTCCGGCGGTCTTTTCGTTTCAATACCTTAGCGGAAACTCAGGAAATCCGGGGTCCTGCCGGTGCCTCATCAACGCCGGTCCAATACGGAAAATCACCGCCTGGAAATTTCTGTCAAAAAACCTTCGAAAACCCTATTGACGCGACAACGGCTTTTGTGGTCTATGCGCCACATCGGATGGGCGTGTAGCTCAGCGGGAGAGCACTACGTTGACATCGTAGGGGTCACAAGTTCGATCCTTGTCACGCCCACCATTCGAATTCAAAAGGCCTTTCGAGACATCGAAAGGCCTTTTTCGTTTTCCCCCGTTTCTTCCTGGCTGCAGCAGACGAACGGCCCGCTCGCAGCGACCTTGATCAGAACGTTGCGTGCCAAGTTACCCACAGCTGGCGCCACAGCGCCGCGCGTCTTATCAGACGCGCAAGGGTCGCTGTAGAACTTTGAATTCCTGCATGTTTTTGTCCATTAATCGGCTACGATTAAAGGAAACATGCAGTAGGACTTTGGTCCGACAGGGGTCGGCAAAGGTCCGGGGCGCATTGTCGAATCGGTTTCGCGGTGACTTGATGCCGAAGCGCCCGGAAGCACAGCCCGCCTCCTGGGCGCAACCGGTCCCAGAGCGATGCCCCGTAGCCCCAATACGCCGCTCTGGGACCCCGTCTTCTCCTCATCCTGTCGCCATCCATCTGCTATCGCGGCCACCCGCCTGCGGGGACGCGCAGGGTTGGTCTTCCGTCACGAAAATTTGTGGTTTGCGTCATGGAACGCACGCCTTCTCGCCCTAATTTACGTCTGCAATCTCAACGCCTTGCCACGCGCGAGGCGCAAAGCAAGGGACCCCACCAAACAGACGACGGGCAGCATGCCTCGCATCCTTCACCACGAGCGAGTGTGATGCGAAACCGAATACCTCTCCATTCAAAGCGAAAGGAACGGACTATGCCGGCAGTCAAAAACATCGTGCTTGTGCACGGCGCCTGGGGTGACGCCTCCCATTGGCGTCACGTCATCCCCCCGCTGCATGCCAAAGGATACAGAATTGCAGCGGTACAGAACCCGCTCACTTCGCTTGCCGACGACGTCGAGCGCACCCGCAAGCTCGCCGAATCGCTCGAGGGTCCGACCCTGCTCGTCGGGCACTCCTATGGCGGCGCGGTGATCAGCGGCGCTGGTCACGCTTCCAATGTCGTCGGCCTGGTCTATGTCGCCGCTTTCGCGCCGGATGAAGGCGACAGCCTCGGCGGCATCTTTGCAAGGCGCGAGCCGCCGTCCGGCGCTGCCAGCATCCGTCCGGACAAGGACGGTTTCCTCTGGCTGGCGCAGGATACCTTCCGCCAGAGCTTCGGCCAGGATCTCAGCGAGACCGAGGCGCTGGTGATGGCGGTAACCCAGAAGCCGATCGCCGGGCGTTGCTTCGAGGACAAGGCAGGCGCGCCGGCCTGGAAGACGAAACCGAGCTGGTACCAGGTCTCGCGCCACGACAACATGATCCCGCCGGAAACCGAACAGTGGATGGCCGAGCGCATCAAGGCGAAGAAGATCATCACGCTCGATGCCAGCCACGCCTCGCTTGCTTCGCATGCCAAGGAGATCGTGGCGCTGATCGACGAGGCGATCGCGTCGCTCGGCTGAACTTCCGGCAGTGCCGCATCCTGACAAGAGAAGACCCCGTCGGCACCGGGCCGGCGGGGTCTTCTTCCTTCAGCCTCAAACGGGATGCGGCGTCAGGCATAGGCGCCACGCCGGCGCAGCCTCATGGATTTTGGCCCGCGCGAAAACGTATCGAGATCGATCGCCGCCCCTTCCGGCGCGCGGCACACCTCTTCCGGATGCCGGTCGCTCGCTTCGACGGCGAAATGGATCGCGGCGCTTTCGTTGGTAAAGAGACCGCCGACCAGTCCCTTGCGGTCGGAGACGACCCACCAGCCGTGCCGGTCGCGGCCGACGACGAAACGTGCGCGCGCGAGAAAGCCGCGGCGGATCTGCTGCATACTGCCCATGTGGAATGGTTCCTGTTGAAGATCGGAAGAGGTTAGCCGGCGATCCACGGAATGGCGGCCTGGATGCCGTAGGCGAGACCGAGCACGATACCGAGCCGAATACCGATACCGAGAAAGGCGTCGCGCACGGCAGTGTCGCTGCCGCGATGGCTTTCGGTGTGCTCGGCAGTTTGCGTCCGCCGGCGCAGTTCGGCCTGGGCGGCAAGGTGAGGAAGGCGTGACATCATCTGTCTCCTTTGGTGTTCAGGGAAAAATCCGGCCGAGCCTGTTCGAGGCCGGGAGGTAGGTGCGGGCCACCGCCCGTTCAGCTCGCGAGCGAGATGCGCACGCTGCGGCCGATCAGGGTCTCGCCCCTGATTTCGGTCAGCGGTTCGAGCGCTGCGCGGATCTCGGCTGCCGTTTCGGGCGTGACGCCGGTCAATGGAAGCCGAACATCCGGGCTGAGCGCGCGAACGACGTGCAGCGCGTATTTGATCGGCCCCGGATTGGTCTCGCGCTCCAGCGCGAGAAGCAGCGGCCGCAGTCGTTCGTGGATGGCGATCGCTGCCGCTACGTTGCCGGTCGCAATCGCCTGATGCATCGACACCATCAGCCTTGGAACCACATTCGACGCCACCGATATGGTGCCGTGACCGCCGCAGAGATTGAACGGCAGCGCCGTCTGGTCGTGACCCGAGAGCTGGCGGAGCCCGGTCTTCACGGCCGCCGGAGAAGAGAGGAAACGGCCGATGTCGCCGGTTGCATCCTTGATGCCGACAATGCCCGGAAGCTCCGCCAGCCGCTCGAGTGTCCGCGGCGCCAGATCGACGCCGGCGCGCGACGGGACGTTGTAGACGATGATAGGAAGCTCCACCGCCCCGGCAACCGCCTCGAAGTGGCGATAGAGCCCCTCCTGCGACGGCTTGCTGTAGTAGGGCGCAACGACGAGCGCCGCATCGGCCCCGAGCGCCTTGGCTTCCGCCGTCAGTGCGATCGTCGTCTCGGTGCTGTTGGTGCCGGTTCCGGCGATGACGGGGATCTTCCGCTCTGCCACTTCGACGCAGCGTTCGATCACCAGGGCGCGTTCCGCCCGCGACAGCGTCGGCGCTTCGCCGGTGGTGCCGCAGGGAACGAGGCCGGAGACACCATGGCGGATCTGCCATTCGACCAGCGACATCAGGCCGACGACATCGACCTTGCCGTCGCGAAACGGCGTGACGAGCGCCGTGAGCACCCCGTCGAGGCGCAGCGAATGTTTGTTCATGGAATGTGTCCTTCAGGTGGGAAGATGGCCGCAGCCCGCAGCGCCGATGGCAAGCTGGTGGCCGCGGCAGGAGCGCAGGAACGCGCCAAGGATCGCCGCCGCCAGATCCGCGTGCCGCGCTTTGTAGGTGATGCGGCCTGCCCCTGGCGGCTGGTAGCGCAGCGCACAGGTCCAAAGCCCGACTTCGTGGCCAAGCGTGCGCAGGCAGAGTTTCGCCTCCGTCGTGGAGGTCAGGTGTATGACGGCATCGACCAGTGCGTCGGCTGCCATCAGATCGCGGAACCGACGCGACGGCCAATCGTCCCCGGCAAGTCCGGGCAACTCCCGAATGATCCGAACGGCCTCAAAAACATGATGCTCGCGCAGGCGGCGGACCGCCGTCAGCCGCAGGAGCAAGGCATCCAGGGCATCGTGGGCACGCTCGTCACCATCAAGCGGTTCGTGCGCTGCCGAATTGGACGGGCCGCCGAGGGCGTGAACGGGAAGGCTGAAATCGTGCAAAGACATGACACTCATCCGTATTCGATGAGTGAGAGGCTAGCGCCGCCCGGCGTCCGGATTCGATTCCGACTTCGGTTGCCCGGCATAAGATTTCCGTAAAGCTCCCCGATTGCCGCTGTGCAAGGCGCCACCCCGCCGTTAGATTGGCACTGGAAGAGGTGAAAGCCGCACAAAAGCGGGTGCGCAGCGTCGAAATAATCTGACGCGAAAGATGACGTGCACGCAATTTTGCGCTAGTTAGCCCCTTCGGTGGCGATCGGGGATCGCCATTTCCGAGCAATACCCTTGTCCGTGAAGGAACATGCCATGCCTGCCTATCGCTCACGTACCACCACCCACGGCCGCAACATGGCCGGCGCCCGCGGCCTCTGGCGCGCGACGGGCATGAAGGACAGCGATTTTGGCAAGCCGATTATTGCGGTGGTGAACTCGTTCACCCAGTTCGTGCCGGGCCACGTGCACCTGAAGGATCTTGGCCAGCTCGTCGCCCGCGAGATCGAGGCAGCCGGCGGCGTCGCCAAGGAATTCAACACCATCGCCGTCGACGACGGCATCGCCATGGGTCACGACGGCATGCTCTATTCGCTGCCGTCGCGCGAAATCATCGCCGATAGCGTCGAGTACATGGTCAACGCCCACTGCGCCGACGCCATGGTCTGCATCTCCAACTGCGACAAGATCACCCCCGGCATGCTGATGGCGGCACTGCGCCTCAACATTCCCGCCGTCTTCGTTTCCGGCGGCCCGATGGAAGCCGGCAAGGTCGTGCTGCACGGCAAGACGCATGCACTCGACTTGGTCGACGCTATGGTCGCCGCCGCCGACGACAACGTCTCGGACGAGGACGTCAAGGTCATCGAACGTTCCGCCTGCCCGACCTGCGGCTCCTGCTCCGGCATGTTCACGGCCAACTCGATGAACTGTCTGACCGAGGCGCTCGGCCTGTCGCTGCCCGGCAATGGCTCGACGCTCGCCACCCACGCCGACCGCAAGCGCCTGTTCGTCGAAGCCGGTCACCTGGTCGTCGATCTCGCCCGCCGCTACTACGAGCAGGAAGACGAGAACGTGCTGCCGCGCAAGGTCGCCTCCAAGAAGGCCTTCGAAAACGCCATGGCGCTCGATATCGCCATGGGCGGCTCGACCAACACCGTGCTGCACATTCTGGCCGCCGCCCACGAGGGCGAGGTCGATTTCACCATGGCCGACATCGACCGCCTGTCGCGCAAGGTGCCGTGCCTGTCGAAGGTCGCTCCGGCGAAAAGCGACGTGCACATGGAAGATGTGCATCGCGCCGGCGGCATCATGTCGATCCTCGGCGAACTCGAGAAGGGCGGTCTCATCAACCGCGATTGCCCGACAGTTCACAGCGCCACGATCGGCGACGCCATCGACCGCTGGGACATCACCCGCACTACCAGCGAAACCGTTCGCAACTTCTTCCGCGCGGCACCGGGCGGCATCCCGACCCAGGTGGCCTTCAGCCAGGAAGCCCGCTGGGACGAGCTCGACACCGACCGCGAAAAGGGTGTCATCCGCTCGGTCGAGCACCCCTTCTCCAAGGATGGCGGGCTTGCGGTTCTCAAGGGCAACATCGCCATCGACGGCTGCATCGTGAAGACCGCAGGCGTCGACGAGAGCATCCTGAAGTTCTCCGGCCCGGCCCGCGTTTTTGAAAGCCAGGACGCATCGGTCAAGGCGATCCTCGGCAACGAGATCAAGGCCGGCGACGTCGTCGTCATCCGCTATGAAGGCCCGAAGGGCGGCCCGGGCATGCAGGAAATGCTCTATCCGACGAGCTACCTGAAGTCGAAGGGTCTCGGCAAAGCCTGCGCGCTGATCACCGACGGCCGCTTCTCCGGCGGCACCTCGGGCCTGTCGATCGGCCACGTTTCGCCGGAAGCGGCCAACGGCGGCACGATCGGCCTGGTGCGCGAAGGCGACATGATCGACATCGACATCCCGAACCGCACCATCAGCCTGCGCGTCGACGAGGCGGAACTTGCCAAGCGCCGCACCGAGCAAGACGCCCAAGGCTGGAAGCCGACCGAACAACGCAAGCGCAAGGTGACGACCGCGCTGAAGGCCTATGCCGCCTTCGCGACGTCGGCCGACCGCGGTGCCGTGCGCGACCTCGGCGAGCACTGAGCAGCTGTGCTCTGACGGCGCCCCGGCGGCGCAAGGAACAACGAAGGGCTCCCACACGTCGGGGGCCCTTTTTCGTTGATCTCTTTTGCTAGGGATGGGCCCGGCTTTGCCGGAGAGGAAGCATCTGTTATTTTAGTTTACCCTAAAATCATACAGGTGGATCATGGCGGACGAGTCTGGATTGCTCGGCACCTGGAAGATGCTTTCCTGGACGCGCGAGGTCGTCGCCACCGGCGAGGTCAGCGATGCCATGGGTCCTGATCCCATCGGCTATCTCTCGTACTTTCCGGACGGCCGTATGACGGCCGTCGTGGTGAAACGCGATCGGCCGCAACTGAAAGGGCTCGTGCCGTCTCATGACGAGAAGGCGGCACTGTTTGATTCCATGCTCGCTTATTCCGGCTCCTATTCGCTCAAGGACGGTCGGATCATCCATCATGTCGAGGCAAGCTGGAACCCGGCCTGGGGCGTGTCCGACCTGATCCGTCCCTTTGTCCTGCAAGGCGACAAGCTGGTGATCTACGGCGCACCGGGCGTGGACCCGGCGACCGGAGAAGAGGTCATCTACCACCTCGAATTTCGCAAGATGTGACCAGCCTGCCTGCGGGCTTTAGAGGTGGCGCGTCTCCGCCGGCGCGTGGAACCAGTTGTTGTTGCGCCCGTCCATATATTGCACCGGTGCTTCGGCCAGGACCGCCGGGTCGAGGTTGTCGAGGCAGGCGACGTTGACGGAGTAATAGGCGCCGCCGATCTCCTCGATATAGCCGTGGCCGAAGGCGGCAACGCCGCAGGTCCTGCAGAAGCGGTGATGCACGCTGTCGCTGCCGAACTGGTAGTCGGCGATATTGGCTTCGTCGCACTGCAGCCGGAAGGCGTCGGGCTTCACGACCGCCCCCCAGTAGCGCCGCTTCCAGCAAATCGAGCAGTTGCATTTGCCGGTGCCGGCATCGAGGTCGATATCGGCCTCATAGCGGATGTTTCCGCAATGGCAGCTTCCTTTGTAGGTCAGTTTCATAACCGTCGCTCCTGCTTTCCGGGGCCAGGCAGGCCCGCATCTCCGCCCACCCGGTTGACAATATGCTGCCAGGTGAAGCCCATGCAGTGCATGTGCCACATTGACAACATATTGTCAATTAAAGAAGGCTCCCGGTGCGTCGTTCAGAGATGACGAAACTCGGCGGGAGTTTCGTCCCAGCGGTCGTTGCGGCCATCAAGATATTGTACCGACACTTCGGCGAGGATGGACGGATCGACATCGTCGATCGTTGCGACATTGATGCTGCAATAGGCGCCGCCGAGTTCTTCCACGTAGCCATGGCTATAGGAGATGATGCCGCAGGTCGGGCAGAAGCGATGATGGCCCACCTTGGCGCCGAACTGATAGAGCCCAACCTGGTCCTCCGGCGACAGCAGGCGAAAATCCTCCGGCCGGACCTGCGCGCCCCAGTAGCGGGCCTTGGCACAGAACGAGCAGTTGCACCGCGTCGTCCCGTCATCCAGATCGAGAGTCGCCTCGTATCGCACCTTGCCACAATGGCAACCACCCTTGTAAGTCCTTCTCGCCATGCTCTCTTCTCCCTTGCTGAAATGACTTGCTGAAACGATTTCTACATGACAACATGATGTCATACAAAACATCCACACAACGGTGGTGCTGTCAACATGAAAGATCCTGATCGGACGCCCGCCGGCGACGCCTTTGCGGAATTTGCCATATCCGTTCTACGGCTTGCCGGTCCGCTGACGCAGGCCGGTGACGCGCTCGCCAAGCCTTCCGGACAGACGAGCGCCCGCTGGCAGGTGCTCGCCGCGGCAAACCACGCCCCGATGTCAGTTGCCGATGCCGCCCGCGCACTCGGGCTTGCGCGCCAGGGCGTGCAGCGCATTGCCGATCTGCTGGAGGCGGAAGGCCTGATCGCCTACAGGGACAACCCGACCCACCAGAGGGCGAAGCTCATGATCCTGACCGCGACGGGAGAAGCGGCGCTGCTCGCGATCAAGCAGCGGCAGGCGAGCTGGGCGGACAGTCTTGGCGGGGCGCTCGGCGAAAGACGGCTGCGGCAGGCCTCGGCCCTGATCGCCGAGCTAATCGAGGTGCTCAGGGAGCGCCCTGCACCAGAAGCGCCGGAGGACTGACCCGGCGCCGTCAAGCGAGGCTCAGGAGATCTGCGCGCAGGCGATCCGGGCCACCGTCACCGAGCACCGGATCGAGCGCGTCATGGAGGTTCCGCCAGAGCGGCACGGCACGCGCCAGCAGCGCCTGCCCCTCCGGCGTCAGCCGCAATCGCCGCGACCGCCGGTCGTCGGCATCCGGAAAACTCTCCACCAGGCCGCGCCGTTCCAGCGGCTTCAGGGCCGCCGTCAATGTCGTCCGGTCCATGGCCAGCAGCGATGCCACCGCGCCCATGTTCGGCGGCGCCGGGCGGTTGAGCGACATCAGGAGAGAGAATTGTCCGTTGGTGATATCGAGCGGGCGCAGCGCCTCGTCGAACCGGCGGGCAATGGCACGCGCGGCGCGCTGCACATGCAGGCAGAGGCAGGTGTCCTTCACATGCAGGGTAGTATCGAACGAGACGAGCGGCATTTTTGACATGCCCGATTAATGTTGATATCAACATAAATAGTCAAGTGCAACGTTGGAAGGAGGAGCGGGCATGAGACAGGACCACGCAGTGGTATCGCCTGGAGAGTGGCTGAAAGCGCGCAAAGATCTGCTTGCGCTGGAAAAGGAACACACCCACGCGCGCGACAAGGTCAATGCCGCCCGGCTGGCTTTGCCCTGGGTGAAGATGGAAAATACCTACGTCTTCGACACGCCCAGCGGCCGCAAGTCGCTGTCCGAGCTTTTCGATGGCCGCAGCCAACTTATGGTCTACCATTTCATGTTCGGCCCCACCTGGGAGGCCGGCTGCCCCGGCTGCTCCTTCCTGGTCGATCACTTCGCCGGCATGCTGCCGCACCTCAACCATCACGACGTGACGCTGATCGCCGCATCGAACGCGCCGCTCGCAAAGATCGAAGCCTACAAGAAACGCATGGAGTGGCATTTCCCCTGGGTCTCGGCGGAAGGCAACGGCTTCAACCATGATTTCCATGTCGCCTTTTCGGCGGAAGAGCTCGCACGCGGCAGGGTCGGCTACAATTTCACGGACATCGAAAGCGCCGATGCGCATGAGGAACTTCCCGGCCTCAGCGCCTTCCAGAAGGCCGAGGACGGCATGATCTACCACACCTACTCGTCCTATGCCCGCGGGCTCGAGGAACTGGTGGGCACGCTGATGCTGCTCGACCGCGCGCCGAAAGGCCGCAACGAAGACGGCACCATGAGCTTCGTCCGCCGACACGACGAATACGATCGGGAGCCCGGACGCAAGGCGGGCTGACCTCGAGATTGCCGGCGGGCGGAACCTTTCGCCCGCGAGATCGTTTTGACAACGCTCGCATGCCGGGTCGATGACCTGTGCCCGGCCCCAAGAAGGAAATCCCGTGAGAGCAGAACCGGAAGAAGCGCACCGCTGGCTCGAGCAGTTGCTGGGCGACTGGCACATCCGCTCGGCCGGACCCGATGGCGAGCCTGATGGAAGCGGACCTTGGACCGAGCACGTCCGCTCGCTCGAAGGCATGTGGATCGTCTGCGAGGGTCAGGGAACGATGCCGGGCGGCAGTTTCGGCCGGACGTTGATGACCCTCGGCTACAATCCGCAGACGAGACGCTACGTCGGCACCTGGGTCGGCTCGATGATGAGCCACATGTGGATCTATGACGGCGAACTCACCGCAGACGGCACGTCCCTGTCCCTCTATTGCGAGGGGCCGGACTTCGAGAACGCCGGCAGGACCGCGCGCTATCGCGACGTCATCACGATTGCCGGCCAATCCCGTCGCCTGCTGACGTCGCAGGTGCAGGCAGCGGACGGAAGCTGGAAGGACATGATGACGGCGGAATACACGGGCCGGGATTGAAGGCGGGGGCTGAAGACGGCCTGCGGCTTTCCGGTCGCGCCGCCCGATGGCACGCCGACCCGACGACGGCGCATTCGAACAGGCAACCAAGCGGCGCCAGATACGCCGCGCCAGAGCAAACCGGAGGAAGCAATGGCAGATCACGGCAAATTCGTTTGGTACGAACTGATGACCACCGACATGGCGGCCGCCGAAACGTTCTACAAGGACGTGGTCGGCTGGAACGCCAGCGATGCCGGCATGGACGGCATCAGCTACACGTTGTTCAACGTCGGCGAGATTCCGGTGGCGGGACTGATGACCATGCCGGAAGGCGCGCTCGAAATGAAGGTGCCCCCCGCCTGGCTCGGCTATGTCGGCGTCGACGACGTCGATGCGACCGCCGCCAGCGTCGCCGCCAAGGGCGGCAAGGTACACCGGGCGCCGGACGATATCCCAGGCATCGGGCGGTTTGCCGTCGTCACCGACCCGCACGGCGCGGTGTTCGCTATCTTCAAGGGCACCGGTGATCCGCCGCCGGTCACCGACCCGATGGCGCCCGGCCTGATCGGCTGGCACGAACTCGCTGCCGGCGACCTCGACACCGCCTTTCCCTTCTATTCCGAACTCTTCGGCTGGACGAAGGACCAGGGCATGGATATGGGCGACATGGGCGTCTACCAGATTTTTGCCCATGGCGGCGCCCCGATCGGCGGGATGATGACCAAGCCGAAGGAAGTGCCCGCGCCTTACTGGCTCTATTACATCAACGTGCCGGCCATCGATGCCGCCATCGAACGCATCAAGGCCGGCGGCGGCAAGATCGTGCTGGAGCCGATGGAAGTCCCCGGCGGCGCCTGGATCATTCAGGCGCTCGACCCGCAAGGCGCCCTCTTCGCACTGGTCGGAGCGAAGCGCTAAGCCGGGCGGCAGCACAGATCACGTTGCCGTGAAGAGTTGCTGAAGTAAAATGACAGCAGACAAAGTCCAGGCCCGCTTTCGGCAAGAAAACGGGCCTGATTTTTTACGATCATGGACCGGAAAGCGAACACCGAGGTGGCCAAAACTGAGGCCTGCCGTGCGCCGGGCGCATCCCTCGGTTGCGGATTGACCCCTAGTATTTCAGGGTATTTCAAGGTTATTTAACATCTTATACGATAACAGGGGCAGCAAGCACACTGATTTCGGGTGGGTTTCTTGCCGGGGCAAGAATTTGTCGCGATTGTCGAGCAGACGAGCGGCGACATGAGTGGAGCAACTTCGCGCAAATGAGCAACAAGGGCAGCAGCTATGCGTCCCCTCAAAAGGGCGTTGGGGAAGCGCGCACGGCCAAGGCCCTGCGACGCAAGCTGCAATGGCTGGTGGCCATCGTCGTTGCCTGCACGGGCATTCTTGCCACCGAAATTATCGCCGCATCCTATAGCGATTTTGTCATCGCGCGCCGCAACCTGACGGAGGTCACGGCCTTTTGCCGCGTGCTCGACGCCGCAAACTATCTCTCGGCCGAACGCGGCCCTTCCAACGGCATGCTCGGCATCGGCGTGGCGCCCGGATCGGCCGTGGAGACCCGCCTGGCCGAGTTTCGTGCCCGCAGCGACGCAGCCCTCGCCCAGATCACCGCCGACATAGACAATGCCAGCCGCTCCGAACCGGCCGGTGCGCTTTCGCCCATCCTTGCCGAGGTCCGTCGCCGGCTGATGCTCGCCCGTGCGGAAGTCGATCGCATCGCGGTCCTTCCGCCGGAAGAGCGAAACCTGGCCGAAATCGAAGCGACGATCGAAGCCATGTTCGGCGTGATCGACGCGCTCCGCCCCGCGATCGACTGGAACGTTCAGCGTCTGACAAACACGGACCCGAACCTTGCCGGCATTGCCCTTGCAGCCCAGATGCTTTCCAATCTGCGTGAAGATGGTGGTCGGCTCGGCTCGCACGTCATGGCGCCCGTCGCAGTCGGCAAGCCGCTCGCGGTGAAGAACCTGGCCGACAGCGAGCGCACGCGCGGCAGGCTGCAGGAAGTCTGGGCCATCGTCGGCAAGCCGGGCGCCCTTCCCGGCCTCGACCCGGTGAAGATCGGCGACCTCGCCAAGATCGACCGCGAGTTCTTCGGCGAAGGCTTCGCGATCATCGACGGCATCGTCGCCGAGGGTAAGACCTCCGGCGCCTATCCGATGACGGCCGAGCAGTTGACGGACCTCTTCGTTCCAAAAATGAAGCCGCTCGAGGACCTGCGTCGCGCCTTCATGGATTCGACCGTCGAACGCCTCTCCGCCAACAAGACGCGGGCGTCGATCAAGCTCGCGGTCGCGAG
This sequence comes from Ensifer adhaerens, assembly GCF_002007205.1. Lineage (GTDB taxonomy): Bacteria > Pseudomonadota > Alphaproteobacteria > Rhizobiales > Rhizobiaceae > Ensifer > Ensifer adhaerens_D. The sequence continues at coordinate 162,463 of NZ_LAZS01000001.1, read as the reverse complement.
CCTTGCGACATTCTCACTCTTCCTGGTGCTGCTGATATTGATGCGACGTGCCCGCTCGCTGGTCTTCGAACCCTTGCTGATCGCCCGCCACAGCATCATCGAGCTTGCCAACGACCGCCCGATCACGCGCCTCCAGGGCAAGGGCGGAGAAGGCGAAATGGGACGGCTGTTCGACGCGATCGACATTCTGCGCCTGCGCCTCGACGAGCGCACGCTGCTGATGCAGCATCTCGAACGCCAGGCGGAAACGGACGAGTTGACCGGCCTGCTCAACCGCCGCGCATTGGAGCTCATCGGCGGTGCGGAAGAGGCGTCCGGCAAGGATCAGGACGCCTGTCTGATCCTGATGGACATCGACCATTTCAAGCAGATCAACGATACCCATGGCCATCTGATCGGCGACATCGTTCTTCAGGAAACCGCCCGCATCATCCGCAACTCCGTGCGCAACTCCGATCTCGTCGCCCGCTTCGGCGGCGAGGAATTTGCCGTGATCACGCCCGGCGACAGCATCGAGTCCGCCCTTGCCCTTGCGGAACGGATCAGGATCAGCCTCGCACGCGAACCGATCGTCCTTGCCGATGGGCAGGAGCTGAACGTCACCGCCAGCTTTGGCGTGGCGGAGGGGCGCAGCGCGAACGGTGGCTGGAAGCACCTGATCGAACTTGCCGACACGGAACTCTATCGCGCCAAGTCGGAAGGTCGCAACCGCGTCTGCGGCCAGCCGGACGAAGCGATCGGCGCACCTTTCACGGCGATGAAATCCGCGCGCGCGTAGCCAGGAAATCGAGCACCACCCGTACGCGCGCCGGCAGCGCGCCGCCCTGCCCATGAAACACCGCATGGAAGGATTCGGTGTCGCCCGGGTTCATGTGCTCGGCAACCGCCACCAGCCGGCCGCAAGCGATATCTTCCTTCACCGTAAACGTCGGCAGCCGCGCCAGGCCCACACCGGCGAGCGCAAGCTGGCGCAAGCCCTCGCCGTCGCTCACGCGGACCTTTTCCGTCGGCGCCACCGTAACCGGCTCTCCATTCGACATCAGCGGCCAGCCATCGACCGAACGCGCATAGCTGTGGCTCAGCCTGTTCATCGCTTCGAGGTCACCGACGCTGTCGGGCGCGCCGAACCGTTCGAGATAGGACGGCGCGCCGACGATCGTCATCGACGTGCTGCCGAGCTTGCGCGCAATCAGGCTCGAAGATTTCAGCGGGCCGGCGCGCACGGCGATGTCGGCCCGCTCCGTCATCAGATCGACCACGGCGTCGGTCTGCAGGATATCGAGCGAGACCGACGGAAAAGCCGAGAGAAACTCCGGCAGGACCGGCATCAGCACATGCGTCGCATAGGAAGCGCTGACGTTCAGGCGCACGCGCCCCTCGGGCGTTTCGCCTGATCCCGCCTCGCGCTCCGCCTCGTTGATGTCGGCAAGGATGCGCACCACCCGCTCGTAGAAGGCACAGCCTTCCGCCGTCATCTGCAGCCGGCGTGTCGACCGGTTGACGAGCCGGACCCCGAGCCTTTCCTCCAGCCTCTGGACGAGTTTGCTGACGGCCGAGGGCGACATGCAGAAGGCCGTCGCCGCGGCGGAGAAACCGCCGAGTTCCACCACCTTGGCAAAGACCGCCATTTCCCCCGAACGATTGATGGGCAGTCGCGACATGTAACTTCAACTCACAAATGATGTTCTTTCATCCGGTCTACATCGCAAATGGTCGCGATACCACCTTCTCCTCATCGGCGAATGACCGACGTCCGGTCTCGCAAGGACAAAACCAACGAGGAGTTTGACCACATGGAATACAGACGGCTTGGATCATCCGGACTGAAGGTACCGGCCTTGAGTTTCGGTGCCGGCACCTTCGGCGGCAAGGGGCCGCTTTTCAGTGCCTGGGGCAACAGCGATGAGGCCGAGGCGCGGCGGCTGATCGACATCTCGCTCGAAGCTGGCGTCAATCTCTTCGACACGGCCGACGTCTATTCCGACGGCGCGTCCGAGAGCGTGCTCGGTGCAGCGATCAAGGGACGGCGTGATGCCGTGCTCATTTCGACCAAGATCGCCCTGCCGATGGGCGACGGGCCGAATGACGCCGGCACCTCGCGCACCCGTCTCGTCAAGGGCGTCGAGGATGCCCTGAAGCGGCTCGGGACCGACTACATCGACCTGCTGCAGTTGCACGCCTTCGACGCCGGAACGCCGGTCGAGGAAACTCTTTCGACCCTCGACGATCTCGTTGCCGCCGGCAAGCTGCGCTACGTCGGCGCATCCAACTTCGCCGGCTGGCAACTGATGAAGTCGCTGGCGGTCTCGGAAAGGCACGGCCTCGTGCGCCATGTCGCCCACCAGGTCTATTATTCGCTCGTCGGCCGAGACTACGAATGGGAACTGATGCCGCTTGGCGCCGACCAGGGCGTCGGCGCGCTGGTCTGGAGCCCGCTCGGCTGGGGGCGTCTCACCGGCAAGATCCGGCGCGGCAAGCCGTGGCCCGAAGGCAGCCGCCTGCACGACACGGCGGTCTTCGGCCCGCCGGTCGATGACGAGAAACTCTACGACGTCGTCGACGTGCTCGATCAGCTCGCCGAAGAAACCGGCAGGACGATCCCGCAGATCGCCATCAACTGGCTGCTGCAGCGCCCGACAGTCTCGAGCGTCATCATCGGCGCCCGCAACGAGGAGCAGCTTCGCCAGAACCTCGGTGCCGTCGGCTGGTCGCTGTCGCCGGAGCAGATCGCCCGGCTCGACGAGGCAAGCAAAACGACGCCGGCCTATCCCTACTTCCCCTATTACCGCCAGGAAGGTTTCGCGCGGATCAACCCGCCGCTCGTTTGACTGGCAGAAAACGGCCCACATGTCGCACGCCCGCTCGGGCGTGCGAAAGCCTTGCGCAGCCTTGATTTTCCCCGTGCGCTTTCGCGCTTGCATTCTCAATTTGCATTGCACAAACTTCGTGGCGATGGAGGGCGTCAGACCCGCCACGAAGGGGACCAAATCCGGCATGTCGATCAAGGCCAGCATTTATCACCTGACCCACTATACCTATGACCGCCCGATCAGGCTGTCGCCGCAGATCATCCGGCTGAAACCGGCGGCCCATTCAAAGACTAAGGTCATCAGCCATTCGCTGAAAGTTTCTCCGGGCAACCATTTCGTCAACCTGCAGCAGGATCCCTACGGCAACTACCTTGCCCGCTTCGTCTTTCCCGATCCGGTGAGCGAGCTGAAGGTCGAAGTCGATCTCGTCGCCGACATGACGGTCTACAACCCGTTCGACTTCTTCGTCGAAGAGGAGGCCGAGCACTGGCCTTTCACCTATCCCGAAGACCTCAGTGACGATCTGAAGATTTACATGACGCCCGAGCCGATGGGACCGGCACTTTCAGCTTTCCTGGCGACGGTCGATCGCTCGCGGCAGCGCACGATCGATATGGTCGTCGGGCTGAACGCACGCCTGCAGCATGAGGTCGGCTACGTCATCCGCATGGAGCCCGGCGTGCAGACGCCGGAGGACACGCTGACGTCGGCCCGCGGCTCCTGCCGTGATTCAAGCTGGCTGCTCGTCCAGATCCTGCGCAATCTCGGTTTCGCCGCCCGTTTCGTCTCCGGTTATCTCATCCAGCTGACGCCAGACCTCAAGGCGCTCGACGGCCCCTCCGGCACCGACCACGACTTCACCGACCTGCATGCCTGGGCCGAAGTCTACCTGCCGGGCGCCGGCTGGGTCGGGCTCGACCCGACCTCGGGCCTCCTGACCGGCGAGAGCCACATTCCGCTTGCCGCGACGCCCCATTACCGCAATGCCGCCCCGATCTCCGGCGGCTACTTCGGTGATCCCGAGACCCGCACCGATTTCGCCTTCGACATGAAGGTGAGGCGCGTCGCCGAGCATCCGCGCATTACCAAGCCCTTCTCCGACGAAAGCTGGGATGGGCTGAACGCGCTCGGTGAGAAGGTCGACCGGGTGCTCCAAGAGAACGACATCCGCCTGACGATGGGCGGCGAGCCGACTTTCGTTTCCATCGACGACTTCGAATCGGAGGAGTGGAACACCGCCGCCGTCGGCCCGACCAAGCGCGAGAAGGCGGATGCGCTGATCCGCCGCCTGCGCGAACGTTTCGCCCCCGGCGGCTTCCTCCATTACGGCCAGGGCAAATGGTATCCCGGCGAAAGCCTGCCGCGATGGACCTTCTCGCTCTACTGGCGCAAGGACGGCGTGCCGATCTGGCGCCGCCCCGACCTGATCGCCGATGAGACAGGCCAGCATGACGTCACCGAGAAGGATGCCGAAAGCCTGTTGCATCTGATGGCAGGCGAATTGGACCTGTCGACCGAAATGGTCCTACCGGCCTTTGAAGACCCCGCCGACTGGCTGCTGAAGGAGGCAAACCTCCCCGACAACGTCGATCCTTCCAACTCCAAGCTCAAGGATCCCGAGGAGCGCAGCCGCATGGCCCGCGTCTTCGAGCGTGGCCTGACGACGCCGACCGGCTACGTGCTGCCGGTGCAGGCCTGGAACGCGCGAGCCAGCGGTGTGCAGTGGATGAGCGAGAAGTGGCAGACGCGCCGCGGCCGCATTTTCCTCGTTCCCGGTGACAGCCCCGTCGGCTATCGCCTGCCGCTCGGCGCCTTGCCCTATGTCGCGCCCTCTGCCTATCCCTATATCCACCCGGTCGATCCGACCGTCCTGCGGGACGACCTGCCTGATTTTGCCGAAAGCAGCGCCCGCCCACAGCACTCCCGCTTTCAAGCCGCGGAAATGCCGGAGACGCCGCTGCCGGTGGCGCGCGACGAGATCGCCGGCCTTGTGCGCACCGCCATCAGTGTCGAACCGCGCGACGGCCGGCTCTGCGTCTTCATGCCGCCGCTGGCCAGCATCGAGGAGTATCTCGACCTGATCGCGTCCGCGGAACGGGCCGCAGCCGCTCTTGGCCTGCCCGTCCATATCGAGGGCTATGCGCCGCCGCAGGATGAGCGCATCAACGTCATTCGCGTGGCACCCGATCCGGGCGTGATCGAGGTCAACATCCACCCGGCCGCCCATTGGCGCGACTGCGTCGACATCACCACCGCGGTTTATGAGGAAGCGCGGCAGAGCCGGCTCGGTGCCGACAAGTTCATGATCGACGGGCGCCACACGGGCACCGGCGGCGGCAACCATGTGGTCGTCGGCGGCGCCAATCCCAATGACAGCCCATTCCTGCGCCGCCCGGATCTGCTGAAAAGCATGGTGCTGCATTGGCAGCGGCATCCCTCGCTCTCCTACCTGTTCTCCGGCCTGTTCATCGGCCCGACCTCGCAGGCGCCGCGGATCGACGAGGCCCGGCACGATCAGCTCTATGAGCTTGAAATCGCGCTCGCCCAGGTGCCGATGCCCGGTTCAGCGACGCCACCGCCCCTGCCCTGGCTGGTCGACCGATTGTTCCGCAACCTGCTCGTCGACGTCACCGGCAACACCCACCGGGCGGAGATCTGCATCGACAAGCTGTTCTCGCCTGACGGGCCCACCGGTCGCCTCGGCCTGGTCGAGTTCCGCGGTTTCGAGATGCCGCCCAACGCCCGCATGTCGCTTGCCCAGCAATTGCTGGTGCGCGCCCTCATCGCCCGCTTCTGGAAACACCCTGTGGATGGCTGCTTCGTGCGCTGGGGCACGGCACTGCATGACCGTTTCATGTTGCCGCACCATGTCTGGCAGGATTTTCTCGAAGTGCTCGCCGATCTCAGAGCCCACGGCTTCGATCTGAAGCCCGAATGGTTCGAGGCGCAGCTCGAGTTCCGCTTCCCCTTCTGCGGCGAGGTGGAATACGAAGGGGCAAGGCTCGAAATCCGCCAGGCGCTCGAACCCTGGCACGTGATGGGCGAACAGGGCGCGATCGGCGGCACCGTGCGCCATGTCGACAGCTCGGTCGAACGCCTGCAGGTCAAGCTCGATACCGCCAATCCCGAGCGTTTTACGGTCGCCTGCAGCGGCCGGCCTGTGCCTCTGACACGCACCGGCTCGAACGGCGCGGCGGTTGCCGGCGTACGCTACAAGGCCTGGCAGCCGGCTTCGGGCCTGCATCCGGTCCTGCCGGTCAACACTCCCCTTACATTCGATATCTATGATACATGGTCGAATCGGGCGATTGGCGGATGCGTCTACCATGTCGCCCATCCGGGTGGGCGCAGCTACGACACGTTTCCGGTCAACGGCAACGAGGCCGAGGCGCGGCGACTGGCGCGGTTCGAACCCTGGGGCCATACGCCCGGCAGTTACCCGCTTCGCCCGGAAAGCCCTTCGATGGAATTCCCGATGACGCTTGATCTCAGGCGTCCGCCAGGAGCGTAAATGCCGAAGAAGCAGACAGCGGCCGCGAACCATCCGGGCACCGACGACGATCCCGTCTTCGGCTACCGTGCCCTACCGGGCATTGCCGACGAAATGCTCGACCAGGAGGGCAATGTCCGCCCGGTCTGGCAACGGCTGCTTGCAACACTCGGGCGGCTCGACGAGACCGAGCTTGCCAACCGTTTTGCGCGCGCTGATCGCTATCTGCGCGACGCCGGCGTCTTCTATCGGGTGTACGGCGCCAAGGAGAGTTCCGAGCGAAGCTGGCCGCTCTCCCATATCCCGGTGCTGATCGACGAAAGGGAATGGGCTCACGTCTCTCAAGGGCTCGTGCAGCGCGCCGAGCTTCTGGAAAAGGTGGTCGCCGACATCTACGGCGAGAACCGACTGGTTGAGGAGGGACTGCTGCCGCCGGCCCTCGTCGCCTCCAATCCGGAGTTCCTGCGCCCGCTCGTCGGCGTAAAGCCGGCCGACGGCCATTTCCTGCATTTCGTCTCCTTCGAGATCGGCCGCGGTCCTGACGGCAACTGGTGGGTCCTGTCCGACCGCACGGAGGCGCCCTCAGGCGCCGGCTTCGCGCTGGAAAACCGGGTCGCGACCACCCGCGCCTTTTCCAATCTCTATGCCGAAAGCCACGTCCACCGGCTGGCCGGCTTCTTCGGCGAGTTCCGCGACACGCTGCAGAGCCGCAGGCTGCATCCGGACGACCGCATCGCCGTTCTGTCGCCCGGCATCGCCAACGAGACCTATTTCGAGCACGCCTACATCGCCCGCTATCTGGGCTTCATGCTGCTCGAAGGCGAGGACCTCACCGTTGTCGGCGGCCGCGTGATGGTGCGCACCGTCGCCGGCCTCAAGCCGATCGGCGTGCTCTGGCGCCGCCTCGACGCCGCCTTTGCCGATCCGCTGGAGCTCAACCAGTCCTCGCACATCGGCACGCCCGGCATCGTCGAGGCGCTGCGCGCCGGTTCCGTTTCGATCGTCAATGCGCTCGGCTCCGGCATCGTCGAAACCCGCGCCTTCCTCGCCTTCATGCCGGCGATCTGCCGTCATCTGCTCGGCGAGGAGCAGAAGCTGCCCTCGATCGCCACCTGGTGGTGCGGCCAGAGTGCCGAGCGCCAGCAGGTCGCCGCCAACATCGAGCGCATGGTCATCGGCCCGGCAAATGCGACGCGCCCCTTCTTCGACGACAACGGCCAGTCCGTGCTCGGAGCAACGCTCGACGACGAAGCGAAGGCTTCGATCGCCGGCTGGCTCGACGCCGAGGGCGGCAAGCTCGTCGGCCAGGAGGTGGTGACCCTTTCGACCACGCCGGCCTGGGTGCACGGCCGGTTGGCCCCGCGGCCGATGAGCCTGCGCGTTTTCGCGGCACGCAGCCGCGACGGCTGGCAGATCATGCCGGGCGGCTTCGCCCGCATCGGCTCCGGCGACGACGTCGCCGCGATCGCGATGCAGGCCGGCGGCACCGCCGCCGACGTCTGGATCGTCAGCGACCGGCCGGTCGAGCGCACGACGCTGCTTCCGGCCGAGGAGAGCTTCACCCGCAACATGCCGGGAAGCCTGCCGAGCCGGGCTGCCGACAATCTCTTCTGGCTCGGCCGCTACATCGAGCGCGCCGAAGGGGCGTTGCGCATCCTGCGCGCCTGGCATGGCCGGTTCGCCGAAACGGCGGATCCGGACCTGCCGCTCTTGAAGGATGTCAGCGACTATCTCTCCGCCCTCGACATCGATGCGCGCCAGCCGGTACCCGACAGCCTGCTTGCCAATATCGCAAGCGCCCTTTTCAGCGCCGGCAACATCCGCGACCGGTTCTCGCCGGACGGCTGGCTGGCGCTCAACGACCTGTCGCAGACGGCGCGTAAGTTCCACGCGACGGTGCAGGCCGGCGACGACGCGACCCGGGCGATCACCGTGCTCCTGCGCAAGCTCGCCGGCTTTGCCGGTCTGGTGCATGAAAACATGTACCGCTTCACCGGCTGGCGCTTCCTTTCGATCGGCCGTTACATCGAGCGCGGGCTGCACATGACGCGGCTGCTCGGCCACATGTCGGGGCCGGATGCGCCCGATGGCGCCTATGACATGCTGCTTGAAATCGGCGACAGCGTCATGACCCACCGCAGACGCTACAATGTCAGCACTGCCGCCTTGACCGTCACCGACCTTTTGGCGCTCGACGCCCTCAATCCGCGCTCGGTGCTCTATCAGGTGAACGAGATCAAGACCGAGGTGGAACTGCTGCCGAACGCGCTCGTCAACGGCCAGATGTCCCCCTTCTACCGCGAGGCGATGCGCCTGCATTCGGGGCTCGCGGTGATGACCCCGGAAGCGATGAACCTCGACGTCTACGACCGGTTGGAGCGGGATCTCGAAAGCCTGTCCGATCTGCTCGCGCGAACCTATCTCGGCTAGCCATGCTCTACGACATCAGCCTGAAGATCACCTATGACTACGAAGTGCCGGTATCCGGCGGGCGCCACCTCGTGCGCGTGCTGCCGGCGACGCTGCCGGGCCGCCAGCGTCTCGTCGTCGGCTCGCTGAGCTGCCAGCCGATGCCGGCCGAGCGCACGGAGAGCATCGACTTCTTCGCCAACCCGTTTACGTCGATCCTCTTTCGCGCCTCCCATGCCGACCTGACGATCCGCATGCAGGCGCGCGTGCAGGTGGAAGCGCAAGCCTTGACCGCGGACTTTTCCCCCGATCTCGGCCGCCTGCCGGCCGAGCTTTCCGCCTGCTGGTCCGTCGATGCGGAGGCGCCGCATCACTTCGCCGGCCCGAGCCCGCTCTTGCCCGAGGCCGCCGAAATTGCCGCCTACGCGCGCGACACCGCCACCGACACAATGACGGTGCGCCAGATCGCCGTGGCGCTGTGTGATCGCATCCATCGGGACTTCGTCTATGACGGCGAGGCAACGACCGTGAACACGACGCCGGCAGAAGCTTTCAGGCTCAGACGCGGCGTCTGCCAGGATTTCGCCCATGTCATGATCGTTGCCCTCCGCAGCCTTGGCATCCCAGCCGGCTACGTTAGCGGATTCTTAAGGACGATCCCCCCGCCCGGAAAGGAGCGCCTGGAAGGCGCCGATGCCATGCACGCCTGGGTGCGCGTCTGGTGCGGGGCAACCTCTGGATGGATCGAACTCGATCCGACCAACAACATTCCGGCCGGAACCGACCACATCGTCGTCGGCCACGGACGCGACTATGGCGACGTAGCACCGGTGATCGGGATACTGAAAAGCTACGGCAGCCAGAAGACCAAGCAGGCGGTCGACGTCATTCCGGTACCGTGACCCGATTTGACACAGGCCATTTCCCGTTTTCACACACGACTGTGGTCGCAGAACCCGCTGTAAGCACTGGTTTTCCCGAATTCCGTTAAAATTGCAGCGATTGCCGGAACGATATCGTAAGCCATCGGCGCTATTGATGCCCCCCAAGCTTGCAACGTGTTCCTCTGGGGTGTGCAAAGATGGGAAGACGATACACTGTAGGCCGGTTCTTTGTAGCTATGCTCAAGGACCGGGGTGGCAATTTCGGCATTATGGCAGCGCTCGCCGCGCCATTGGTATTGGCCGCTGGCGGCGTCGCTATCGATTTGGCCAGCATGATGACCATGAAAACCCACATGCAGGACGAAGCGGATGCCGCAGCGCTGGCGGCGGCATCGGCCCTGGTGACGATGACTTCGACAACGCCGGAGAAAGCCAGGGAGGACGCCACAAAAATCGCGCTGAACTTCCTCAAGGCCCAATCTGCAGCCACGTCGACAGATGGCGTCAGCAAGAGCGCGGCCGCTGCAAGCGTGGGTGACACCGACACAGCCGCCAATCGGGCCACGGTCGATATCGCCGAAAGCGCCAACGGCGCCACCGGCAAGATCTTCAAGGTTACCGTTCTCAACAAGCAAACGCTCCAGTTCAATGCGATGACGCGCCTGCTTGGACAGGAATCGATCGCCATTGAAACCCGCGCCACTGCTGAAAGCGCTACCGAGAGCAAGAATGCGCTCTCCATGTATCTGGTGCTCGACCGCTCCGGTTCGATGGCTTGGAAAACCAATACGCAAAACAGCGCGAAATCGTCCTGCCCGAACTACACGGAATCGAACTGGAGCAAGTATCCCAACCTGAAGGCAACCAGCCCCTGCTACGTGACGAAGATCGACGCGCTGAAGACCGCCGTCAGCGATCTGCTGAAGCAGTTGAACACCGCCGACCCGACTACGCTCTACGTCCGCACGGCAGCCGTCTCCTACAACTCCGCCCAGGACACGGCCGGCAACCTGGCCTGGGGTACATCTGGAACCTCGACCTACGTGAACGCCCTCGTTGCAACGGGCGGCACGGCGTCGGGCAACGCGTTCAAGACGGCCTATAGCCGCGTAACCGCAGCGACCGAAGACACGGCCCACAAGGCCAAGAACGGCCAGGTTCCGACGAAATACATCGTCTTCATGACCGACGGCGACAACAACAACACGAGCGACGACACGACGACGCTGGCCTGGTGCGATACGGCTCGCAAGAACAAAGTGCAGGTCTACACCGTCGCCTTCATGGCACCCGACCGCGGCAAGTCGCTGCTCAAGGCCTGCGCCACGACGGAAGCCAACTACTTCCAGGCGGAAGAAGCAGCCGATCTGATCGCAGCCTTCAAGGCGATCGGCGAGCGGGCATCGGCCATGGCGACCCGCCTGACCAAGTAATGGAAAAGACCTGAGACCTACCATGCCGCCCGGTTCGCCGGGCGGCATTTTCAGTTTCGCAGCGGTCGCAATCCGCCGTTTGAGACAAGTCTAATCCATTTAAAAACATCTATTGCAAGCGCTTCGGATCGATGCATAAATTGCCTTTATCCCCGGTCGGGTCCGGCCTGCGATCTCCCAACGCAAAAGGGTAAAGACAGTTTCATGATGAACAGGCTCTCCACCAACGACGTGCCGCAGCCAGCCCCAAGGTCGTCAGAACCCGGTCAGCTCGCCGTCGAAATCCTCGAACGTCTGAAGTACCGCATCGGCAAGGATCCGAAGGTCGCCAAGCCGCATGACTGGCTGACGGCGGCGATCCTGGTTGCGCGCGACCGCATCACCGACAAGTGGATGGACTCCACCCGCAAGACCTACGCGACCGGCGCCAAGCGCGTTTATTATCTCTCGCTGGAATTCCTCATCGGCCGGCTGATGCGCGATGCGATGACCAATATCGGCCTGATGGACGAGATGCGCGATGCGCTCGCCTCGCTCGGCGTCGATATCGACGTCGTCGCCCAGCTCGAACCGGACGCGGCCCTCGGCAACGGTGGTCTCGGACGGCTGGCCGCCTGTTTCATGGAATCGATGGCAACCGTCGACGTGCCGGCCTACGGCTACGGCATCCGCTACATGCACGGCCTCTTCCGCCAGCAGATGGCCGATGGCTGGCAGGTGGAACTGCCCGAGACCTGGCTCGCCCACGGCAATCCCTGGGAGTTCGAACGGCGCGAAAGCTCCTACGAAATCGGCTTCGGCGGCGTGGTCGAAACCGCCAATATCGACGAGGAAATCCAGCGCTTCGTCTGGAAACCGGCCGAGCGCGTGATTGCCACGGCTTTCGACACGCCCGCGGTCGGCTGGCGCGCAAAACGCGTCAATACGCTGCGCCTCTGGACGGCGCAGCCGATCGACCCGATCCTGCTTGCCGCCTTCAACGCCGGCGACCACATCGGCGCCCTCAAGGAAAGCAACAAGGCGGAAAGCCTGACGCGCGTTCTCTATCCCGCCGACGCAACGCCGGCCGGTCAGGAACTGCGGCTGCGGCAGGAGTATTTCTTCTCCTCCGCCTCGCTGCAGGACATCCTTCGCCGCCACCTGCAGCAGTATCCGGACTTCAACTCGCTGCCGGACGCGATCGCCATTCAGCTGAACGACACCCATCCGGCCATCTCGATCGCCGAACTGGTACGACTCTTGACCGACCTGCACGGCCTCGATTTCGAGCAGGCCTGGGACATCACCCGCCGAACGATTTCCTACACCAACCACACGCTTCTGCCCGAAGCGCTCGAAAGCTGGCCGGTGCCGCTGATCGAGAGGCTGCTGCCGCGCCACATGCAGATCGTTTATGCGATCAACGCCAAGATCCTGATCGAAGCCCGCCGCCAGAAGGGCGCTACCGACGACGAGATCCGCAACATCTCGCTGATCGACGAAAGCGGTGAACGGCGCGTGCGCATGGGCAACCTCGCCTTTGTCGGCTCGCATTCGATCAACGGCGTTTCGGCGCTGCATACGGAGCTGATGAAGGAAACGGTGTTTGCCGACCTGCACAAGCTCTACCCGGACCGCATCAACAACAAGACCAACGGCATCACCCCGCGCCGCTGGCTGATGCAATGCAATCCAGGTCTCTTCGGACTGATCCGCGACGCGATCGGCGACGAGTTCATGGACAATACCGAGGCCTTGCAGGCACTCGATGCCTTCTCGGACAAGGCGGAATTCCAGGAGCACTTCGCCGCCGTCAAGCGCGCCAACAAGGTGCGCCTCGCCCAGCTCGTGCAGAGCCGGCTCGGCATCAGGCTCGACCCGTCGGCGATGTTCGACATCCAGATCAAGCGCATTCACGAATACAAGCGCCAGCTCCTGAACATCATCGAGGCGGTGGCGCTCTACGACCAGATCCGCTCCCATCCGGAGCTCGACTGGGTGCCGCGCGTCAAGCTCTTTGCCGGCAAGGCGGCGCCGAGCTATCACAATGCCAAGCTGATCATCAAGCTTGCCAACGACGTCGCCCGTGTCGTCAACAACGACCCGGCGGTGCGCGGCCTGCTCAAGATCGTCTTCGTGCCGAACTACAACGTCTCGCTCGCCGAAGTCATGGTTCCGGCCGCCGATCTCTCCGAGCAGATCTCGACCGCCGGCATGGAGGCGTCGGGCACCGGCAACATGAAGTTCGCGCTGAACGGCGCCTTGACGATCGGCACGCTCGACGGCGCCAATGTCGAGATGCGCGACTGGATCGGCGAGGAAAACATCAGGATCTTCGGCATGACCGCCGAAGAGGTGACGAAGGCGCGCGCGGAGGGCCACAATCCCCGCGCCATCATCGAAGGCTCGCGCGAGCTGTCGCAGGCGCTGCAGGCAATTGCGTCAGGCGTGTTCTCGCCCGATGACCGCAACCGCTTCTCGGGCCTTATCGACGGCATCTACAATCACGACTGGTTCATGGTCGCCGCCGACTTCGAGGCCTATGCCAAGGCGCAGCGCGAAATCGACCAGCTCTGGACGACGCCGTCCGACTGGTATGCGCAGGCAATCCGCAACACGGCACGGATGGGCTGGTTCTCCTCCGACCGCACCATCCGGCAATATGCCGGGGAAATCTGGAGAGCCGGATGACGCCTTCGGCCGGCAAGGACCCGGAACCCGCAGCTTCAGGTCTGCTGTCAGCGCCGGAAATCGCGGCCATCCTTCAGGGCACGCATGACGATCCCTTCGCGGTTCTCGGCGTGCACCCCGCCGGCAAGGCGATCCTTGCCCGCTGCTTCATCCCCGATGCCGAGACCGTGACGGTCGAGACACTCGCCGGCAAGGAGCTTGGCACGCTCGAACGGCGTGCCGATGCCGGCTTCTTCGAAGGGCCGCTGGCGCTGAAGAAGCCCCAGCCGGTGCGCTACCGCGCCCGCAATCAGGGCGGCGAATGGATGGTCGTCGACCCCTACAGTTTCGGGCCGGTGCTCGGGCCGATGGACGACTACTACATACGCGAAGGTTCGCATCTCCGGCTGTTCGACAGGATGGGTGCGCACCCGATCCATCACGATGGCGCCGACGGCTATCACTTCGCCGTCTGGGCGCCGAACGCCAAGCGCGTTTCTGTCGTCGGCCAGTTCAACGACTGGGACGGCCGACGCCACGTCATGCGGCTGCGTGCCGACACCGGCATCTGGGAGATCTTCATTCCGGGCGTCGAAGGCGGGCTCGCCTACAAATACGAGATCCTCGACCGCAGCGGCACGCGGCTGCCGCTGAAGGCCGATCCTTTTGCCCGGCGCTCGGAGCTTCGCCCGAACACCGCCTCCGTCACCACGCCTGAAATCGCACAGGTGTGGGACGACGAGGCACACCGCAAGCACTGGGCCTCGGCCGACGCAAGGCGGCAGCCAATCTCGATCTACGAGGTCCATGCCGGCTCCTGGCAGCGCCGCGACAATGGCGAGATGCTCTCCTGGGACGAGCTTGCCGACCGGCTGATCCCCTACTGCGTCGACATGGGCTTTACCCATATCGAGTTCCTGCCGATCTCGGAGTTCCCTTTCGATCCGTCCTGGGGTTACCAGACGACCGGCCTCTATGCGCCGACCGCACGCTTCGGCGAGCCCGAAGGCTTCGCCCGCTTCGTCAACGGCTGCCACAAGGTCGGCATCGGCGTCATCCTCGATTGGGTGCCGGCGCATTTCCCGACCGACGAGCACGGCCTGCGCTGGTTCGACGGCACGGCACTTTATGAACACGAGGACCCACGCCAGGGTTTCCACCCCGACTGGAACACGGCGATCTACAATTTCGGCCGCCAGGAAGTGCTGTCGTTCCTCGTCAACAACGCGCTCTACTGGGCCGAGAAATTCCATGTCGACGGCCTGCGCGTCGATGCGGTCGCCTCGATGCTCTACCTCGACTATTCGCGCAAGCATGGCGAATGGGTGCCGAACGAATATGGCGGCAACGAAAACCTCGAAGCCGTTCGCTTCCTGCAGACGTTGAACACCCAGATCTACGGTATCCACCAGGGCATTCTGACGATCGCCGAGGAATCGACCTCCTGGCCGAAGGTTTCCCATCCGGTCCATGCCGGGGGCCTCGGCTTCGGCTTCAAGTGGAACATGGGCTTCATGCACGACACGCTGCAGTATCTGTCGCGCGAGCCGGTGCACCGCAAGTTCCACCACAACGACCTGACGTTCGGCCTGCTCTATGCCTTCAACGAGAACTTCGTGCTGCCGCTCTCCCATGACGAAGTCGTGCACGGCAAGGGCTCGCTGATCGCCAAGATGGCCGGCGACGACTGGCAGAAGTTTGCGAATCTCCGGGCCTATTACGCCTTCATGTGGGGCTATCCCGGCAAGAAGCTGCTGTTCATGGGCCAGGAATTCGCGCAGTGGCGCGAATGGTCCGAGGAGCGCGCGCTCGACTGGAACCTGCTCGAATACCACCTGCACGAAGGCGTGCGGCGGCTGGTGCGCGACCTCAACGGCACCTACCGCGCCAAGCCCGCGCTGCACGCCCGGGACTGCGAGGGCGAAGGTTTCGAGTGGCTGCTTGCCGACGACCGCGACAACTCGGTCTTTGCCTGGCTGCGCAAGGCGCCCGGCGAAAAGCTCGTCGCCGTCATCACCAATTTCACCCCCGTCTATCGGGAAAGCTACGCCATCCCGCTGCCGGTCAAGGGTCGCTGGAAGGAGATCCTCAACACCGACGCGGAAATCTATGGGGGAAGCGGCAAGGGCAATGGCGGCGCCGTTTTTGCCGAGAAGGACACCAAGGGAGCGATAATGGCCAACATCACGCTGCCGCCTTTGGCGACGCTGATGCTGGAGCAAGAGTAACCAGCTGAAAATCGAGGGCCGCAAGGCGTTGCCGAAAAGCCGCCGTAACGACCCCTGAAGTCAATGAATGGGGAGGACAAATGGTGGAAAAGCGTACGCAACCTCTGGCACGTGATGCCATGGCCTATGTTCTCGCCGGCGGTCGCGGCAGTCGCCTGAAGGAACTGACCGACCGACGGGCGAAACCGGCGGTCTATTTCGGCGGCAAGGCCCGTATCATCGACTTCGCGCTTTCGAATGCGCTGAACTCCGGCATCCGCCGCATCGGCGTCGCCACCCAGTACAAGGCGCACTCGCTGATCCGCCACCTGCAGCGCGGGTGGAACTTCTTCCGCCCGGAACGGAACGAAAGCTTCGACATCCTGCCCGCAAGCCAGCGCGTGTCCGAGACGCAATGGTACGAGGGCACGGCCGACGCCGTATACCAGAACATCGATATCATCGAGGACCATGGCGTCGAATACATGGTGATCCTTGCTGGCGACCATATTTACAAGATGGACTACGAATTGATGCTGCAGCAGCACGTCGATTCCGGCGCCGACGTCACCATCGGCTGCCTCGAGGTGCCGCGCATGGAAGCAACCGGCTTCGGCGTGATGCATGTCGACGAGAAGGACCGCATCATCGCCTTCGTCGAGAAGCCGGCCGATCCGCCGGGCATTCCCGGCAATCCGGAGATGGCGCTTGCCTCCATGGGCATCTATGTCTTCCACACGAAGTTCCTCATGGATCTCCTGCGCCGCGACGCCGCCGATCCGAAATCGAGCCGCGACTTCGGCAAGGACATCATTCCCTACATCGTCGACAACGGCAAAGCGGTCGCCCATCGCTTTGCCCAGTCCTGCGTGCGATCGGATTTCGAACGCGAAGCCTACTGGCGCGACGTCGGCACGATCGATGCCTATTGGCAGGCCAATATCGACCTCACCCATGTGACGCCTGAACTCGACATCTACGACAGCACCTGGCCGATCTGGACCTTTGCCGAGATCAAGCCGCCGGCAAAATTCGTGCATGACGACGAAAACCGCCGCGGCTCGGCGACCTCGTCGCTCATCTCCGGCGACTGCATCATCTCGGGCGCAGCCCTCAACCGCAGCCTGTTGTTCACAGGCGTCCGTGTAAATTCATATTCCCGTCTGGAGAATGCCGTAGTTCTTCCCGATGTGAAGATCGGTCGCCATGCGACGCTGCGCAACGTGGTCATCGACAGCCGTGTCGTGATCCCGGAAGGCCTCGTCGTCGGCGACGATCCGGAGCTCGATGCCAAGCGTTTCCGGCGTTCGGAAAACGGCGTCTGCCTGATCACGCAAACGATGATCGACAAGCTGGGAATGTAGGCATCCATGAACGTTCTGTCCGTTGCGTCCGAAGTCTATCCGCTGATCAAGACCGGGGGGCTCGCCGATGTCGTCGGCGCGCTGCCCTCAGCGCTTTTGCCGCACGGCGTCAAGACCCGCACCCTGGTGCCCGGCTATCCGGCCGTGCTGCAGAAGCTGAAGAAGAAAAAGAAGGTCGGCCGTTTCGAAAACCTGTTCGGCAATCCGGCCACGGTCCTTTCGGCAGAGATCAACGGGCTGGATCTGCTTGTTCTCGACCAGCCGGCGCTCTATGCGCGCGACGGCGGCCCCTATGTCGATGCGACCGGCCTTGATTACGCCGACAATTTCCGCCGCTTCGCAGGGCTTTCGCTGGCCGCCGCGGAGATCGCGGCCGGTGACATTGTTCCCGGCTGGAAGCCCGATATCGTCCACGCCCATGACTGGCAGACGGCGCTGACGCCCGTCTACATGCATTTCGGCCGTGCTGCCGCAACGCCGACGGTCATGACCATCCACAACATCGCCTTCCAGGGCCAGTTCGGCGCTTCGGTCTTTCCCGAGCTTGCGCTCCCGCCCGAAGCCTTCTCGATGCAGTTCGTCGAATATTACGGCGATGTCGGCTTCCTCAAAGGCGGCCTGCAGACAGCAGACGCCGTTACCACTGTCAGCCCGTCCTACGCCCAGGAAATCCTGACGCCGGAATTCGGCATGGGCCTCGAAGGCCTGTTGAAAAGCCGCGTGGCCGATCTCTCCGGCATCGTCAACGGTATCGACGCCGATATCTGGAACCCGGAGACCGACCCGCATATCGCCCAGAACTTCAGCGCGACGAGCTTGAAGCAACGCGTCGGCAACCGGCGGGCGCTCGAAGAACGCTTCGGCCTTGAAAAGGGCAACGGCCCGATTTTCTGCGTCGTCAGCCGGCTCACCTGGCAGAAGGGCATGGACCTCGTCGCCGACGTGGCGGACGAACTCGTCGCCCTCGGCGGCAAGCTCGTCGTGCTCGGCTCGGGCGACGCCGCGCTTGAAGGCGCGCTGCTCGCCGCCGCATCCCGTCATCGCGGCCATATCGGTATGGCCACCGGCTACAACGAGCCGCTGTCGCATCTGATGCAGGCTGGCTCCGACGCGATCCTCATACCCTCTCGCTTCGAGCCCTGCGGGCTGACGCAGCTCTATGGCCTGCGCTACGGCTGCGTGCCGGTCGTCGCCCGCACCGGCGGCCTCGCCGATACGATCATCGACGCCAACGAAGCAGGGCTTGCGGCCAAGGTCGCGACGGGCTTCCAGTTCACGCCTGTCAATGCCGATGGGTTGCGGCTTGCGATCCGGCGGGTGCTGCGTGCATACAGCGAGCCCAAAGTCTGGTCGAAAATTCAGACCCAGGGCATGAAATCGGACGTTTCCTGGGCCACAAGTGCCGAGCGTTACGTCTCTCTTTATTCCGGACTTCTCGGGAAAGGTTAAGTCAGCATGATAAGAACGGTTACCACCACCCCCTACGGCGACCAGAAGCCTGGCACGTCTGGGCTGCGCAAGAAGGTCCCGGTCTTCCAGCAGAAGAACTACGCCGAGAACTTCATCCAGTCGATCTTCGACGCGCTCGAGGGCTTTCAGGGCGAAACGCTTGTCATCGGCGGTGACGGCCGCTTCTACAACCGCGAAGTCATCCAGATCGCCATCAAGATGGCGGCGGCCAACGGCTTCGGCCGCGTGCTCGTCGGCCGCGGCGGCATCCTGTCGACGCCGGCTGCCTCCAACGTCATCCGCAAGTACAAGGCGTTCGGCGGCATCGTACTTTCCGCCAGCCACAATCCCGGCGGCCCGACCGAAGATTTCGGCATCAAGTACAACATCGGCAATGGCGGCCCGGCGCCGGAAAAGATCACCGACGCGATCTTTGCCCGCAGCAAGGTGATCGACAGCTACAAGATCTCCGATGCCGCCGACATCAACCTTGATGCCGAAGGCACGCAGGAGCTCGACGGCATGACGATCACCGTCATCGATCCGGTCGCCGACTACGCCGAATTGATGGAAAGCCTGTTCGACTTTAACGCCATCCGCAAGCTGATCTCGGGCGGCTTCCGCGTCGTTTTCGACGCGATGAGCGCGGTCACCGGCCCCTACGCCAAGGAGATCATCGAGAAGCGCCTCGGCGCGCCCAAGGGCTCGGTGATGAACTTCATTCCGCTGCCGGATTTCGGCGGCCACCATCCGGACCCGAACCTCGTGCACGCCCGTGCGCTCTATGAAACGATGATGGCGCCGGATGCACCGGATTTCGGCGCCGCCTCCGACGGCGACGGCGACCGCAACCTCGTCATCGGCCGCGGCATCTTCATCACGCCGTCCGACAGCCTGGCGATGCTCGCCGCCAACGCGCATCTGGCGCCCGGCTACGCCAAGGGCATTGCCGGTATCGCTCGCTCGATGCCGACCAGCGGGGCCGCCGACCGCGTCGCCGAGAAGCTCGGAATTGGGCTCTATGAGACGCCGACTGGCTGGAAGTTCTTCGGCAACCTGCTCGACGAGGGCATGGCGACGATCTGCGGCGAGGAAAGTGCCGGCACCGGCTCCAACCACGTACGCGAAAAAGACGGTCTTTGGGCGGTGCTGCTCTGGCTGAACGTTCTCGCCGCGCGCAAGGAAAGCGCGCTTGATATCGTCCAGAAGCACTGGGCGACCTACGGCCGCAACTACTACTCGCGCCATGACTATGAGGAAGTGGATAGCGATGCCGCCAACGGCCTGATCGCCAATCTGCGCGACCAGCTCGCCACGCTTCCCGGCAAGTCCTTCGGCGCGCTCAAGGTCGAAACGGCAGACGACTTCGCCTACAACGACCCGGTCGACCATTCCGTCAGCAAGAACCAGGGCATCCGCATCCTGTTTGAGGGCGGCTCGCGCGTCGTCTTTCGTCTTTCCGGCACCGGCACCTCCGGCGCGACGCTGCGCGTCTATATCGAGCGCTTCGAGCCGGACGCCACACGTCACGGCATCGACACCCAGGAGGCGCTCGCCGACCTCATCGCCGTTGCCGACGAGATCGCCGGCATCAAGACCCGCACCGGCCGCACCGAGCCGAGCGTCATTACCTGATGGACTGAAGCAAGGGGCCGCTTCATGCGGCCCTTTTCTTTGGTGCCGCTTACCCCCTCTGCCCTGCCGGGCATCTCCCCCACAAGGGGAGAGATCGATTTGTGGCGCTGCACTGCCCAACTTGGCGCCGGCGTTGCAAGGACCGGGACACCCGTGAACCAAGACATTGGGTTCCGGTGGAATCGGAGGTTGCCTCTTGCCGATCTCCCCCGTTGTGGGGGAGATGCCCGGCAGGGCAGAGGGGTGTACCGGAGACGACTTCGACATCACGAAGAGGGCCGCTTTCATGCCGACCATCGAAAACCCACCCCTCGGCGCCACCGTCACGCCCGAGGGCACCACATTTTCGGTCTGGTCGCGCAACGCCGCACGGATCGATCTCTGCCTGTTCGACAAGGCAGGATCCAGGCAGGTGCGGCAGTTGCCGATGGTGCGAAACGGCGATGTTCACAGCCTGACCGTCCCCGATATAGGCAAGGGAACCCGCTACGGCTTCCGCGCCGATGGCATCTATTCCCCCGATCACGGCCTGTGGTTCGACCCCTCCAAACTTCTCGTCGACCCCTATGCGGTTGAACTCGATCGGCAGTTCCAACACGATCCGCGCCTGACGATCTTCGGCGAGGACACCGCCGATCTGGTGCCGAAGGCAATCGTCGCCGAGGTGAAAACCGTCAAGCCGAAGGCGCCGCTCTTCCGCGCCGGTGGCCTGATTTACGAGATCGCCGTCAAGCCCTTCACCATCCAGCATCCCGATGTGCCGGAAGCCAAGCGCGGCACGGTGGCAGCCCTTGCCGAGCCCGTCATCATCGCGCACCTGAAGCGCCTCGGCATTTCCGCGGTCGAACTGATGCCGATCGTCGCCTGGATCGACGAGCGCCATTTGCCGCCGCTGGGATTGAAGAACGGCTGGGGCTACAATCCGATCGCCCCGATGGCGCTCGATCCACGACTGGTCCCGGGCGGTATCAAGGAGTTGAAGAAGACGGTCGAGACGCTTCGCAAGGAAGGCATCGGCGTCATCCTCGACCTCGTCTTCAACCATTCCGGCGAGAGCGACCGCTTCGGCACCACGCTGTCGATGCGCGGCCTCGACAACCTCACCTACTATCGTCACGTGACCGATCGCCCGGGCGAACTGATCAACGACACCGGTTGCGGCAACACGATTGCCTGCGACCACCCGGTGGTCGAGGCGCTGATCCTCGACAGCCTGCGCCATTTCGTTCGCGCCGCCGGCGTCGACGGCTTCCGCTTCGACCTCGCCTCGATCCTCGGCCGTGACATGAGTGGCTTCCATCGCGACGCCCCGCTCTTCCAGGCGATCGCCGCCGATCCGCTGCTTGCCGACCGGGTGCTGATTGCCGAGCCCTGGGATATCGGTCCCGGTGGCTACCAGCTCGGCAACTTCCCCGCACCGTTCCTGGAGTGGAACGACCGCGCCCGCGACGACGTCCGCATCTACTGGCGCGGCGACCGTCACGCGATCGGCGCCCTGGCGACAGCCCTTGCCGGCTCGTCGAACAGCTTTTCCCGTTGGGGCGAGAGCGGGACTCGAACCGTCAATTTCATTGCCGCCCATGACGGCTTCACGCTTGCCGACATCGTTTCCTACGCCGGAAAGCACAACGAGGCGAACGGCGAGGAGAACCGCGACGGCCACAACGAGAACCATTCCTGGAACAACGGCGCGGAAGGGCCAACGGCCGATCCTGAGATCCAGGCGGCGCGGCGGCATGACGTGATGGCGCTGATCGGCACGCTCTTTGCGACCCGCGGCACGATCATGCTGACCGCCGGCGACGAAGGCGGGCGCAGCCAGAACGGCAACAACAACGCCTATTGCCAGGACAACGCGATTACCTGGCTCGACTGGACGGCAATGGATGACGGGATCGTCGCCCATACCGCAGCGCTGTCGGCGATGCGCCGCCGCTTCGACGTATTCGATCAGACCGCCTTTCTGACCGGAAACGGCGATGTCGAATGGCGACGCCTCGACGGTCACTTGATGGCCGTGGGCGACTGGGAGCACCCGGCAACGGACAATCTGATGATGGTTCTGACCACCCGTGACCGCATCCAGAAGCGGATGGCGCGCCTCGCCGTCGTCATCAATCGCGGCCACGCGCCGCATCCCGTCAGACTTCCTGACAGCATCGATGGAAAGTGGCAGCATGCGCTTACGGGGACCGCCATCCCGGACCATGTCGCGCCTCGCTCCGTCACCTTCCTCGTCGAAGTTTTCTAAAGCTTTTCCGGCGCTTGCAGGTTGCAACGGGCAGGCCTATATCGTTTCGGGGGGCTTGTTTCGGGGCGTTCACATGCTTGAAGACATTTCACTTTCTGAGATCAAGGTGCTGGTCGGCAAGGAGGTCGGCGTTTCCGACTGGATCACGGTCAGCCAGGAAACGATCGACAAATTCGCCGAGGCGACCAGCGATTACCAATATATCCACGTCGACCCGGTGCGCGCTGCAGCCGAAACGCCCTTCGGCGGCACCATTGCGCATGGCTTCCTGTCGCTCTCGCTGCTTTCGGCGATGAACTACAATTGCCTGCCGAAGATCCGCGAACAGACCATGGGCATCAACTACGGCTTTGAAAAAGTGCGCTTCATCGCGCCGGTGAAGAGCGGCGCCAAGGTGCGCGGCCATTTCACCATGGCGGACGCACGCTTCCGCGGCGCCAGCATGCTGATGATCACTTACGACGTCAGCGTCGAGATCGAAGGCGAGCGCAAGCCGGCGCTGACGGCCACCTGGCAGACGATCATCCAGTTCGATCCCAAGGATCGCCCCGCCGATGCCTGAGCCGGTTTGAGCGGGCAGATCCCATGACAACAACGGTCATCGTCGAGCCAGCGGACGCACGCTTCGTCAGCGACTTTGCCGGTTGCGACTTTTCCTTCGAGATCACGTCCGAGGCGCTACCGCCTTTCACCGGCCCCGGTCTCGGCGACATCGCCCCGGTCGAGAGCTACGTCAAGACCTATGGGTCCGATCCGGATGAGCTTGTGGGGGCGGCCGAGGAGGCGGATGCCGCCCTCTTCGCAGCGCGCGTGGACGGCAGGCTCGCTGGTTACATTGCGCTCTCGAAGGCGTGGAACGGCTTTGCCGAGGTGGATGATATCGCCGTCGACAGGCACGCGCGTCGGGCCGGCGTCGCCAGGGCACTCGTGGACCGGGCGGTCTCATGGGCAACGGAACAGGGCCTGCCGGGAATCCGGCTCGAGACCCAGTCGAACAATGTCGCCGCCTGCCGCTTCTACGAGCGCTACGGCTTCGAGCTTTCCGGCTACGACCGACATCTCTATTCCGCATTGACATCAGGAACCCGCGAGATCGCGCTCTACTGGTACTTGCGCTTCGCGTGAATCAAGGCGGCTGTCGTGGTCGCGAAATCAGGGAATGGAGAAGTCATTGCGCCAGCGTATCATCGTCTGCCCGCTCATTCAGAACAGGGGCGCCTATCTGCTCTGCAAGATGCCGCCCGATCGCGGCGTGTTCCCCGGGCAATGGGCGCTATCCGGTGGCGGCCTCGAGCCGGGCGAACGTCTCGATGAGGGCCTGCGCCGTGAAATCCGGGAAGAGCTTGGAGACCGTCTGGAGATCGGAACGATCAAGCCCTGGACCTTTCGGGACGACATCCGGACAAAGTCCTATGCCGACGGCTCAACCGAGCAGCTTCATATGATCTATCTGATCTTTGACTGTGAGGCCGAAAATCGCGAGGTCAGCCTCAACGACGAGTTCGTCGAACATGCCTGGATCGAACCCGAGCACCTCCAGGATTACGACCTCAACGAAGCGACAAAGCGCACGTTCCTGGAAAGAGGCATCCTGCTGGCTGAGCGGTAAGAGCCAACGGTTGCCGACAGACATGAAGGCCGGGAAACGCTTGCGAGCGCTTCCCGGCCTTTTTTACATCAATAACCGGCGTCGGCCGCCCCCTCGGACAGCAGCCCGAAGACGAAGGGCGAGAACGACCGCCAGCACTCGACCCGGAACTGATCCTCGGCCGTACGGAAGAGGATGATCTCGGCCTTGCCGAGAATGGTGCGCGAGCAGCCACCAACCGGGAAGATTGCCAGCGACAGATCCTGCGGGCAGCCGCTGTTGATAGCCACGTTGGCGCCCGGACCGCTGACGATGACGGCAACGTTGCGATGCGAAATGTCGGCCGCCGAATGCAGCGTACCGCTCGAGGCGGCCGCCGCCATCAGGTCGGCTTCGCTCTCGTCGAACACCAGCCACTCGTCGGGGCCGATCCACAGCGCATGACGCTGGCCGGAGGAGGCCGAGGTCTTCGGCCGCGTCGGCAGGGTGACGCCAAGTGCTGCCGAGAGCGCCGGAAGCGCTTCTGCGCCGGCGCGCAGCGAGATGCGCGTCGCCGCGGTTGCCGGCGTCAGGATCGCCTCGGCCGAGCCGCCGCGCGCGGTAAGCGCCGCCTTGCGGCTTACAGTAACCTGGTCAGCCATGGAGACGGCCCCCTTCCTTGTCAAAGAACACCATGTCGCTCACTTCGACGGCAATGGTGCGATCGGTCATCGGCACGTAGAGCGTCTGGCCGAGGCGCTCGCGGCCACCGGCCACCATGGCGAGCGCAATCGAGCGACCGCAGTTTGCCGACCAGTAGGACGACGTCACGTGGCCGAGCATGGTCATCGGCTTCGGCTGGTTCGGATCGGCGACGATCTGCGCACCTTCCTCCAGCACCACTTTCGGATCTTTGGTGAGAAGACCCACAAGCTGCTTGCGGCCGTCCTTGACGAGATCCGGACGCTTGAGGCCGCGGATACCGACGAAGTCGGGCTTCTTCTTCGAGACCGCCCAGGAGAGGCCGGCATCGTCAGGCGTCAGCGTGCCATCGGTGTCCTGGCCGACGATGATGTAGCCCTTCTCGGCACGCAGAACGTGCATCGTTTCCGTGCCGTAGGCGCAGGCGCCCATCGGTTCGGCCCGCGCCCAGATCGCTTCCCAGACCGCCTGGCCGTAATCGGCAGGCACGTTGACTTCGAAGCCGAGCTCGCCGGTGAACGACATGCGGAAGAGCCTTGTCGGCACGCCGCAGATCTTGCCTTCGGCGACGCTCATGTGCGGGAAGGCCTCGTTGGAGAGATCGATGCCTTCGACGAGCGGCGCGATGATCTCGCGCGCCTTCGGCCCCTGAACGGCGATGACGGCCCACTGTTCCGTCGTCGAGGTCAGCCACACCTTGAGGTGCGGGAACTCGGTCTGCAGGTAGTCTTCCATGTGGTTCATGACCCGCGGCGCACCGCCCGTCGTCGTCGTCACGTGGAAGCGATCCTCGGCCAGCCTGCCGACCACGCCGTCGTCATAGACGAAGCCGTCGTCGCGCAGCATGATGCCGTAGCGGCAGCGGCCGGGCTTCAGGTTGTCCCAGGCGTTGGTGTACATGAGATTGAGGAACTGCGCCGCATCCGGGCCAACAACCTCGATCTTGCCGAGCGTGGAAGCGTCGAAGACACCAGCCACGTCGCGCACCGTCTTGCACTCGCGCGCGACCGCCTCATGCATGTCTTCGCCGGAGCGCGGGTAGAACCAGGCGCGCTTCCAGTTGCCGACATCCTCGAACTCGGCGCCATGCGCCTCCTCCCAGGCATGGATCGGCGTCTTGCGCGCGGGGTCGAACAGGGCACCACGCGAGTGGTTGACGATCGCTCCGAAGGTCACCGGCGTGTAGGGCTGGCGGAAGGTCGTCAGACCCACCTGCGGAATGTCCTTGCCAAGCGCTTCGGCGGCGATCGCCAGACCATGCATGTTGGAAAGCTTGCCCTGGTCGGACGCCATGCCGTTGGTGGTGAAGCGCTTGATGTGCTCGATCGAGTGCATGCCTTCGCGCACCGCCAGGCGAATGTCCTTGGCGCAGACGTCGTGCTGGAAGTCGATGAAGGCCTTGACCGTCGTATCGGGGCCAGCGCCTTCGGCAGCGCCGATCATGCCGCCGGTCCAGCCGAAGCGGTTTTCGCCTGAAAGAGCCACCTGCGCTCCGCCTTCCGCACCGGCCGCCCGTGCGGTCAGTTCGCCGGCGGCAAGCGCCTCGTCGATGGTTGCCTGCAGGTCGTCGGTGCCGTTGCAGGCGCCGATCGACAGGCAGTCCTGCAGGTAAGTGCCCGGCAGGAAGCGCTGCGTCGCCGCATCGAACTTCACCTTGCCGCGCGACTGCGAAAACAGGTGCACCGACGGCGTCCAGCCGGCAGAAACAAGCAGCGCATCGACGGCGAACTTGCGGGCCGAGCCGCCGCCGTTGCGGGCGACGCTGATCGAGTTGACGCGCAGCTTGCCGCCAGCCTTGATCACGGAATGGCCGGTCAGCACTTCGATGCCGAGCTTGCGCGCTTCTGCAAGCACCGCTTCGCCGGGGTTTTCGCGGCAGTCGACAATGACGGGAACCGAGACGCCGGCGCGCTTGAGATCAAAGGCAGCCTCATAGGCCGAGTCATGCGCCGTGTAGACGCCGACCTTCGATCCGACGGCAACACCGAAATGGTTGAGATAGGTGCGGCCGGCCGAAGCGAGCATGATGCCCGGACGGTCGTTGTTGGCAAACACCATGTGGCGCTCGATCTGGCCGTTGGCGAGGATCACCTTCTTGGCGCGCACCTGCCACAGCCGCTCGCGCGGCAGCGACTTGTCGAGCGCTGCAAGATGATCGGTCACCCGTTCGACCAGGCCGACGAAATTGTGGTTGTAGTAGCCGAAGCCGGTGGTGCGGGTGAGCAGCGTGACGTTGTCCATGGCGGCCAGCGCCTTGGCCGTGTCCTGCGCCCAGTCCCAGCCGTCCTTGCCGTCGATCGTCGTGCCATTTTCATAGCGAAGCGCGCCGCCGACTTCCGGCTGCTCGTCGCAGATGATCACCTTGGCGCCGGCCTTGGCGGCGGCAAGCGCCGCGGATAGACCGGCAACACCCGCACCGATGACGAGCACGTCGCAATGGGCGTAGCGGCTGGCATAGTGATCCGGATCGGCTTCCGTCGGCGTAACACCGAGGCCGGCAGCACGGCGGATGAAGGGTTCGTAGATTGCGTGCCAGGCGGCCTTCGGCCACATGAAGGTCTTGTAGTAGAAGCCGGCGGCGAAGAACGGCGACAGGAGATCGTTGAAACCGCCGACGTCGAAGGCGAGCGACGGCCAGCGGTTCTGTGATTCCACCTTCATGCCGTCGAAGACTTCCTGCACCGTGGCGCGCACGTTCGGCTGGCGACGGGCGGCGTCACGCGAGACGTCGAGCAGCGCGTTCGGTTCTTCCGCACCGGCCGACAGGATGCCGCGCGGGCGGTGGTACTTGAACGAGCGGCCGACGAGATGAATGCCGTTGGCAAGCAGCGCCGAGGCGACCGTGTCGCCTTCGAGTGCCGTCAGCGTGCGGCCGTCGAAGGTGAAGCGCGCGGTGCGGGCGGGTGTCAGGCGGCCGACGCCTGGAATGCGATTGGCCCCCATCATTTCGCGGCTCCCTTGTTCTGCTCGCTCTGAAGAATGTCGGATACATCCGGCTTCGGCTCGCCGGCCTTATAGGTGGTGTAGAAGCGGTCGCTGACCGTGTCGCGGGCAGCGTTGAAGAAACGGCCGCAGCCATGGATATGACGCCAGCGTTCGAAGATCAGACCCTTCGGGTTCTGACGCAGGAAGAAATATTCCTCGAACTCTTCGTCGGTGATGTCGGCGATGTTTTCCGGACGAGCGATATGGGCGTCGCCGGCGCCGCGGAATTCGAGCTCGGAGCGCTCTTCCTCGCAATAGGGGCAGTAGATCAGAAGCATCTCGAAATCCTCAGTGCGCAACGGCGGCGGCAGCCGCCTCGTCGATGAGCCGGCCGGTGCGGAAGCGCTCCAGCGTCAGCCCTGCGGCGAGACGATGTGGTTCGCCCTTGGCGATCAGATGGGCGAAGAGGTGAGCCGAGCCCGGCGTCGCCTTGAAGCCGCCCGTACCCCAGCCGGCATTCAGGAACAGGCCCGGAACCGGCGTGACGCCCTGGATCGGCGAGCGGTCCTGGGTGACGTCGACGATGCCGCCCCACTGCCGCATCATCTTGACGCGGCGGAACATCGGGAAAAGCTCGCAGATGGCGTCCAGCGTGTGCGTGATGATCTGCAGGCCGCCGGTCTGCGAATAGGAATTGTACTGGTCGGTGCCGGCGCCGATGACGAACTCGCCCTTGTCGGACTGCGAGATATAGGCGTGCACCGAGTTCGACATGACGACGCAGGGGAAGATCGGCTTCAGCGGCTCGGAGACCAGCGCCTGCAGCGGCTGGCTCTGCAGCGGCACGCGAACGTCCGCCATCTGCATCAGCACCGAGGTGTGGCCGGCGGCGGAAATGCCGACCTTCTTGGCGCCGATATAGCCGCGATTGGTGTCGACCCCGACGACACGGCCGGTCTCGTCGCGGCGGATGCCGGTCACTTCGCAGTTCTGGATGATGTGCACGCCGCGGTCGGAGGCAGCGCGCGCATAGCCCCAGGCAACGGCATCGTGGCGGGCCGTGCCGCCGCGGCGCTGGAGGGCCGCGCCGTTGATCGGGTAACGCGCCGTCTTGGCGATATCGAGCGGCGGGCAATAGGCCTTTGCCTGCTCCGGCGTCAGCCATTCGTTGTCGATGCCGTAGAGGCGGTTGGCATTGATGTGGCGCTTGAACGACTGCTGGTCATGGATGTTGTGCGACAGCATCATCACGCCGCGCGGGGAATACATGACGTTGTAGTTCAGGTCGTGCGACAGGTTCTCCCAGAGCTTCAGCGAATGCTCGTAGATGTCCATGCTCTCTTCATAGAGATAGTTGGACCGGATGATCGTGGTGTTGCGGCCGGTGTTGCCGCCGCCGATCCATCCCTTTTCGAGCACCGCGACATTGGTGATGCCGTGCTCCTTGGCGAGATAATAGGCTGCACCCAGGCCGTGACCGCCGCCGCCGATGATGATCGCGTCATACTCTTTGCGCGGCTCCGGCGACGCCCAGTGCGGGCCCCATCCCTTGTGGCCGCGCAGCGCCTCGCGCGCCACGGCGAAAACTGAATATTTGCGCATCGCCCTTAAACTCCATGAACCCCGGTGATCATTCTCTTGGGCGTTAGAAATCGCAAATCCGAGACCTGCGCAACGTTTCTTTTGCGACGCATTTGCGTGGACTTGCGCGCAGTTGCGACATGGCTATGGATCGGTTAAGCGGCGGACGCGAGATCGCGCGGCGCCCGCAACTCAGGTTTTTTCAGCGCCTCCTCATGTCGTCGCTGGACTTTCGCCTGACGTTCTGGTATCCGCTCACCTAATCGTAAAGCTTCCAGCTTAGCGAATGTCATTCTTTTGCCTCCGCACCTGACGGAGCTGCAAAACAACTCGAACCAAGGAACGGGATTCACGTGCAGGTACTTGTCCGCGATAACAATGTCGATCAGGCGCTCCGCGCTCTCAAGAAGAAGATGCAGCGCGAAGGCATTTTCCGCGAAATGAAGATGCGTGATTACTACGAGAAGCCGTCCCAGAAGCGCGCCCGCGAAAAGGCCGAAGCCGTTCGCCGCGTCCGCAAGCTGGCACGCAAGCGTGCACAGCGCGAAGGCCTCCTGGCTCGCTGATTTGTCGTTTTTTCGACGCTATTCGATGTAAGTCGTGGCGGGGGCGAAATATCGCCACCGCCTTTTTTTGGTATGGACATCTTTTCCGCCGACAGGCTAGCGTGCTCGACGCTGCCACCGGCGGACGACCGACCGGAGTGTTTGGACCGGTGGTCTGCCAAGGCCGACTTTGGCCCGGCTTGAGGAGCCCGCGGGGAGTTCAGCGGCTCCAGAAACGGAAAGCCGATGGCTTTCGAGACCTTGTCAATTTGAGGGATCAACCTTTGACACTTGCTGCCATGACTGCGGACGTCTCCGGTTTTAATGTCCATGAGGCGTCTCGCCGCCACCAGCGCAAGCCGCGGCTTGCCGCCATGCTGCTTCTCGGTTCGGCCCTTCTCATCGCCGGCTGCACGACCGACGGTCCGGACTCCGTCACCAACAAGGTCGAGCGCGAACAGGGTTCGCAGGAAAACATCGCCTCGCTGTCGAGCGTGATCGCCTCCAATCCGAGCGATCCGGAAGGCTACAATGTCCGCGGCTCGGCTTACGGCCGCGCCGGCGAATACCGCCGCGCCATTGCCGATTTCGACCAGGCGATCCAGCTGAACCCGCGCTTCTACCAGGCCTATGCCAACCGGGCGCTCGTTCACCGCAACATGGGCAACACCCAGGCAGCGCTTGCCGACTACAACATGGCGCTGCAGCTCAACGCCAACTATGACGTCGCCTATATCGGCCGCGGCAATCTCTATCGCCAGGCCGGCCAGCTCGATTCCGCCTTCAACGATTTCAACAAGGCAATCCAGCTCGACACGACCGATCCGCGCGCCTATCACAATCGCGGCCTGATCTATCAGGCACGCAACCAGCACGGCCAGGCGATCGAGGACTTCTCGACCGCGATCTCGCTGTCGCCGAGCTCGCCCGAACCCTATAACGGCCGCGGCATCTCCTATGTCGCTCAAGGGGACGACGACAACGCGTTTTCCGACTTCAACACCGCGATCAACCTCAATGGCAAGGTTGCCGAGTCCTGGGCCAACCAGGCGCTGGTCTATGAGCGCAAGGGTGACAAGGCCAAGGCCTCGAAGTCCTATTCGCATGCGCTGCAGCTCGACCCGAAATACGAGCCGGCGCGCGCCGGCCTTGCCCGCGTCAAGGCGTCCTAAGCGCTTCAATCTTGTTTGTAAAACGCCCGCGATCCACCCGCGGGCGTTTTTGTTTGCGCATGGGCGACCCGTTCGCCGTCGGCAGCAACGGAACATTCCGGGCCATCGTCCGTTTGCCAACAGGCATCAAGAACGGAGACTGAGCCATGATCAAACGAACCATCGTCACCGCGCTGGCGCTCGCCGCCCTCGCCACAGGCCCGGCCGCCGCGCAGAACTATGTCGCGCTCGGCCGCCTCGTCTGCGGTTCAGAAGGCGGCACCGGCATGATTGTGACCTCGACCAAAAACCTGATGTGCACCTTTACGCCCGCCAATGGCGCGCCGAAGGCGGTCTATGCCGGCACGATCCGCAAGATCGGCATCGATATCGGCAAGACCGGCAAGAGCACCATGATCTGGGACGTCTTTGCCAAGACTGGCACGCCGATCAGCGAATTCGCCCTTGCCGGTGAGTATTACGGCGTCGGCGCCGATGCGAGCCTTGCCGTTGGCGGCGGCGCCAAGGTGATCGGCGGCGGCACCAACAAGGCGTTCATGCTGCAGCCGGTCAACGTCCAGGTCCAGGAAGGCCTGAACATCGCCGTCGGCATCGACGAACTGACACTGGCGCCTGCCGGCTAAGCATGCCAAGTCGGAGACCTGACACAAAACGCCCGCCAAATGGCGGGCGTTTCGACATTCCCAGGCGCGCTGGATTTAGGCGTGCAGCGCCTTGACGATATCTTCCGTCACCTTCTTGGCGTCGCCGAGCAGCATCATCGTGCCGTCCTTGTAGAAAAGCGTGTTGTCGATGCCGGCATAACCGGAGCCGAGCGAGCGCTTGACGAAGAGGCAGGTCTTGGCCTTGTCGACGTCGAGGATCGGCATGCCGTAGATCGGCGAGGACTTGTCGTCGCGGGCGGCCGGGTTGGTGACGTCGTTGGCACCGATGACATAGGCGACATCGGCCTGCGCGAACTCGGAGTTGATGTCCTCGAGCTCGAACACTTCGTCATAGGGAACGTTCGCTTCCGCGAGCAGCACGTTCATATGGCCGGGCATGCGGCCCGCGACCGGATGGATCGCGTACTTCACCTCGACGCCGGCGGCCTTCAACTGGTCGCCCATTTCACGCAGCGCGTGCTGCGCCTGGGCGACCGCCATGCCGTAGCCGGGCACGATGATAACCTTGGAGGCATTCGCCATCAGGAAGGCCGCGTCGTCGGCCGAGCCCTGCTTGACCGTGCGCTGGACACCGTCGTCGCTCGCTGCCGCCGCCGTCTCGCCACCGAAGCCGCCGAGGATGACCGAGATGAACGAGCGGTTCATGCCCTTGCACATGATGTAGGAGAGGATCGCACCGGAGGAACCGACGAGCGCACCGGTGATGATCAGCGCCAGGTTGCCGAGCGTAAACCCGATGCCGGCTGCGGCCCAACCCGAATAGGAGTTGAGCATCGAGACCACCACCGGCATGTCGGCGCCGCCGATCGGGATAATGATCAGCACGCCAAGAACCAGCGACAGGGCGACGATCAGCCAGAACACCGTGGTGCTCTGCGTCACAACCAGCATGATCACCAGCACGACGAGCGCAACCGCAAGGCCCGCATTGATGGCATGACGGCCCGAAAGCATGATCGGCTTGCCGGACATGCGACCGTCGAGCTTCAGGAAGGCGATGACCGAACCGGTGAAGGTGATCGCACCGATAGCGACGCCGAGCGACATTTCGACGAGCGCCTGCGCATGGATGTCGCCGATCGTGCCGATGCCGAAGCTTTCCGGCGCATACATGGCGGCAGCCGCCACCATGACGGCGGCAAGACCGACCAGCGAGTGGAACGCCGCGACCAACTGCGGCATCGAGGTCATGGCGATGCGACGCGCAATCACTGCGCCGATGCCGCCGCCGATGGCAAGGCCGAGCACGATCAGCATCAGGCCGCCGAAGCTCGGCTTGGCGAGCAAGAGCGTGGTGACGATGGCAATGCCCATGCCGACCATGCCATAGGTGTTGCCCTTGCGGCTGGTGGTCGGGTGCGAGAGGCCGCGCAGCGCCATGATGAACAGGACGCCGGAGACGAGATAGAGGAAGGCTGCGAAGTTGGCGTTCATCGGGCCGGCCTCACTTGTCTTTTTTCTTGTACATGGCGAGCATGCGCTGGGTGACGAGGAAGCCGCCGAAGATATTGACGGAGGCCAGCACCAGCGCCACGAAGCCGAAGCCAGTCGCAAGTCCGGAGGCCGAGATACCGACGGCCAGCAGCGCGCCGACGACGATGACCGAGGAGATCGCGTTGGTGACCGCCATCAGCGGCGTGTGCAGCGCCGGCGTCACCGACCAGACAACGTAGTAGCCGACGAAGATCGCCAGCACGAAGATCGCCAGGCGGAAGACGAAGGGGTCGATCGCGCCGCCGGTGGCGCCATGGGCGACAGCGCCGGCCGCATCGGGCACATATTCGGCCGCGGTGCGGACTGCTTCCACCGCCCGGTCGAGATCGGCGAGCGCCTTGTCGAGAAGTTCATTCGCCATCACTTGTCCCCCTTGCTGGCGCCGAAGTTCGGATGCACGACCTGACCGCCATGGGTGAGCACCGTCGCCTTGACGAGCTCGTCTTCCATGTTGAGTGCGAGCGCCTTGGTCTCCTTGGAAACCATGGTCTCCAGGAAGGTGACGAGGTTCTTGGCATAAAGGCCGGAGGCGGAAGCCGCGATGCGGCCCGGAACGTTGAGATGGCCGATGATCTTGACACCCTCGACTTGCGCGACCGTTCCGGCCTCGACGCCCTCGACGTTGCCGCCGCGCTCGACCGCGAGATCGACCGCGATCGAACCGGGCTTCATGCTCTTCAGCATCTCACGGGTAACGAGCCGTGGCGCCGGGCGGCCCGGGATCAGCGCCGTGGTGATGACGATGTCCTGCTTGGCGATATGCTCGGCGACGAGTGCCGCCTGCTTCGCCTGATACTCCTTGGACATTTCCTTGGCGTAGCCGCCGGCGGTTTCGGCCGCCTTGAACTCGTCGTCCTCGACGGCGATGAACTTGGCGCCGAGCGAGGCGACCTGCTCCTTGGCGGCCGGACGAACGTCCGTCGCCGACACCACGGCGCCGAGACGACGCGCTGTCGCGATCGCCTGCAGACCGGCAACGCCGGCACCCATGACGAAGACCTTGGCCGCCGGAACCGTGCCCGCCGCCGTCATCATCATCGGCAGCGCCCGATCATATTCGCAGGCGGCGTCGATCACCGCCTGGTAGCCGGCAAGGTTTGCCTGGCTCGACAGCACGTCCATCGACTGCGCGCGGGTGATGCGCGGCATCAGCTCCATGGCGAAGGCGGTCAAGCCCGCAGTCGCCATTTCGGCGATCGCCGCCTCGTTGCCGTAGGGATCCATGATCGCGATGACAATCGCCCCGGACTTGTAGCCGGCGATCTCGGCGCTTGTCGGCCGACGCACCTTGAGCACGACATCGGCCGTCTTGGCGTCGGCGATCGCGCCGATGCGGGCTCCTGCCTTCTCATACTCAGCGTCCGGGATACGCGACAAAAACCCGGCATCCGCCTCGACGACGACGTCGAAGCCGAGCGCTTTCAGTTTCTTCACGGTATCCGGTGATGCGGCAACGCGACCCTCGTTCGGGTCCGTCTCCTTAGCGACAAAGACAATCTCGCTCACAAATCCCCCTCCTGGCCGCAATCGAGCCAAGGCCGGAATGCGGGCATTCTTTCCGACTGCAAAGCGGGTGGCCCCACCGAGCCAACACGCCCCCATGTGTCAGGCGCGGGGCGCCGGCACAATCTCCTGGAGCAAGTCATCGCCTGGATGCACGGACCGTTGACGATCCGCCGGCATCGAGCCTCGATCGGGCTCTGCGGGCCTGCTGTCCACTCCTCCCTCACGCAGTGAGGATAATCCGCCCCTGCCCTTCGAGGGGCGTCCGGGGCTCAAGCCACACGCGTCGGCGCCTCCAGCCGGCGACATGCAGCTTCGTCCGGGCAAGCGCCCGGTCGCCGAGGAAGCACGTTCAGCGCTCCCTCAACGGTCGGTTCGGTCGCGCCGATTAGCGAAGGAAAAAGAAACCGGCGACGTTGAGCAGGATGAAAAGCACGATCGAGGAGAACAGGCCCATCGTCGTGAAGAAGCCGGCAGCCATGGCAATCAGCAAAGCGACGCAGAAAAGCGTGCCGTACTTCGATGCGCTCAGGAACATGAGGTAGGTCTTCTCGTGTTCCGGATAGTCCATCGGCGCGCCCACATCGACCGGTCCGGAATGATGCTCAGCCATCGTTCAAATTCTCCCTGAATGCCACGGCCCGACCTTAAGGTCATCGCCGCCCCTATCGAAAGCTGGGTCCGCAAAAGTCGCGAAAACCCTTGTAGCTGCCCTTACACAATGCTTGAGCCCGGCGCAACGAAAACCCGTTCTTTAGCAGTGCCTGATGGGCGAAATGTCGCGCCTGGCGGCAGGGGCGGCGCGCAGGGGCGCGCGCCGATCCGGCGGCACAATCCGGGCCACCTACCGGAACACGGACGTCCGGTAGGAGCGGCCGTAGCCGGTCTGCGCCATGCGCGCGGTCGGCAGGATCGTCAGCGGCGCGAACGGCACCTCGCTGCGATCGGCAAACATCATGCGGCGCTCGAAGGGCTCCGAATCGAAGATCGGGTAGCGATCGAGGATCGAGGGCCGCTGTCCCCGCACCTGCGCCACAAGCAGCGCGCCATCGGCATTGTAGACGCCGAGGTTCTCGCGCTTGGCAACAACCGTCTCCGACGCAAAGATGCGCTTGTAGAAAGCCGTGTGGCGCGGACGGCAGGCCGTCAGGCAGCGATCGGCGGAGAAATACTCGCATGCCATCGCCACGGGGCGCAGCGTCAGATAGGGAAGCGCCCGCATCTCGTCGCCGATGACATCCGGATCGACCGCCAAGCGGCCGGGATCGACCAGGACCATACCGGCATCGAGGAACGCGTCGATCTCCGGACCGAAGATCATGCCCGACGTGCTGGCGCGATGATCCGGCGTCACATGATGAACGCGCACGGTGCTGACAAGCACTTCGTCGAGATAGAGGCCGAAGACATAGGCGTGACTGTCGAAATCGAGATCGTCGATCAGCGTCGAGCCGGTCAACTCCATCAGGTTGACGGACTTGTAGGACTTGTAGCGCAGCCGCGCGATGTCCTCCATGTCCTCGCCGGTCTCGACCCGCCGGTATTCGACGCGATCGAGCAATTGCATCAGTTTTTCAGAAAAACGCCCAGGCTCCGCCTGGTGACCCGTCTCACCCATACTCAACACCTCATGGTTAACGAATCGTTAACCTATTGAGCGGGATGGGTGCTGCAACCACAAAACGAAACAGTTCACCGTTAACTTTCTGTTAACCCTGAAAATGCGTGAACTTATTCGGTCGATTTGGAATCAAGCGCACCAAAGCGGGATGAATTTGCCACACCTAATCAATGGCTTGCTACCGGAAGAGCAGTAGCAAGACAGGCCGGATTCTGAAGAATTCGGCGTCAGGCGATGCGCTTGCTGGTTGGCTTTGTGCCTCGTTTTGGCACGCCGTTCTTGCAAAGCGTGGCAATGGCCGAGGCCGGCATGGGTGCGGCAAAAACAAAGCCCTGTATCAAATCGGCACAATTGTGCTCGTTGATCAGCTGCAACTGGTCTGCCGTCTCGACGCCCTCGACCACGATGCGCAGACCGAGCGCGCGGGCAAGGTTGGCTGTCCCGCGCAGAAGCTTGAAGCGCCGCGAATCCTCGCGGATGTTGCGCACGAAGGAACGGTCGATCTTGATGATGTCGACCGGCAGGGCGTCGAGGTAGCTGAGGCTCGAATAGCCGGTACCGAAATCGTCGATGGCGATGGTGATGCCGAGGCCGCGCAATTCGCGCAGGATCGCCTGCACCTTGAGCGGCTCGTCCATCAGGCAGCTCTCGGTCACTTCCAGATGCAGCCGCGCAGCGTCGAGACCGGTTACGCGAAGCGCGTCCGTCACCATGACCACGACTTCGCTGCTGCGCAGGTCGAGCACCGACAAATTGACCGAGACGGACACGTCGCCCGGCCAGTCCATGCAGTCCCGGCACGCCTGGTCCAGGACAAAGCGGGTGATTTCCGTGACGAGGCCAAGCTCTTCGGCAAGCTGGATGAACACGTTCGGCGGCACCGGTCCGCGTTCGGGATGCGTCCACCGCGCCAGCGCCTCGCAGCATTCGACGCGCCCGCCGCTCGGTGCGAACATCGGCTGGTAGGACAGCGTCAGGCTGCGGGCGTTGATCGCCTCGCGCAGGTCGGCCTTCAGCTTCTGGCGGTCGACGTAGCGGGCATCCATCTCGACTTCGAAGGCGGTGCAGCCGCCGCGGTTGCGCAGCTTGGTTTCCGAAAGCGCAAGATCGGCCTTGATCTGCAGGTCCTCGAGCTTGAGGTCGGCACTCGAAGCGATGACGAAGCCGGCGCTCATCGTCATGCTGAAGGTGAAGCCGCCGGCTTCGTAGGTGCCGCGCAAGTCGGCATGAAGCCCGCGCATCCGCTCTTCGAGAGCAAAAGCTTCGCCACCATCGGGAATAAACACGACGAACTCGTCGCCCATCAGCCGCGCGACGATCGCATCGCCGCCGGCAAGCGCTCTCAGCCGGCCGGCGATGGCCTGAAGCAGCTTGTCGCCGACGATATGGCCACGCATGTCGTTGACGTGCTTGAATTCCGTCACGTCGAGAACCATCAGCCCGACCAGCCGCTCGGCCGTGTCGTCCGCGCTCACCGTCGCCTGCACCAGCTCCCCGAAATAGTCGCGGCTCGGCAGCTCCGTCAGCTTGTCGAACCGCACCATATGCAGGATCTGCTTTTCCGCCTGGACGCGCGCGGTCACGTCTTCAAAGATCAGTACCGTATCGCCGTTGTCGCGGCGGCTTGCCGAGAATTCGAGATGCAGTTCTTCGCTGACCGGGATCAGCACCTGCGGCCGCCTGCCCTTGAGCAGCAGGTCGAGCTGCCGCAGGATGATTTTGGTCTTGTCCTGGTCGAGCCGCATGCGCCGCGCGCCGCGCCGGATCACGTCATCGAGCAGCCAGCTCTTGAGTTCGGTCCGGTCGCCGAGGGCCAGCAATTCGCAGGCCCGCTCGTTGGCGACGACCACCCGGCCGTCGCCATCGAGCATGAACAGGCCATGCGTCATGTTGTTGAGTGCGGTGTCGAACTGGCCGGCGATCGTCGCGATCTCGCGCGCCGCCATCACATTCTCATAGAGAAAGGCGCGCACATTGTTGGCCATCATCCAGGTGGACAGGATGAAGGGCAGGATCAGCACGGCAAGTGCCAGCATGAACACGTCCTGCAGCGTGATCAGGCCGATGACGATCGGCAGGCAGGCCGACGATGACAACAGCAGCACGGCTCGCTCCGAGCCGTAATTGCGGCCGACGAGCGAAATCATCGAGGCTAGCGTCACCGAAATGGTGGCGAGCTCGGAAAAGGAGTCCTGGCTGACGGCAATGGCATAACCGCAGGCAATGCCACAGGTCAGCGTGACGCTGACGCCGCCGACGATATAGCGGTTCTCCCATTTTCGAACCATCGCCCGGTCGGCATTGGAGAAGTCCTGACGGTCGAACCGCGCCATGTCGAGGTTGCGCAGCGCCCAGAGGACGAAGATCACGGCGGAGCAAGCGAGATAGAGCGGATCACTGGTTTTCAGATAGACGAGCAGGAACGTCACGACATGCGACAGCATGCCGATCACCAGCGTTTTGCGATGTTCGTAGAGCGAGCTCACGGATGACAGATACACGTCAGTCGGAAGAGCGCTCTGTCCAAGTCGCATCATGAACCAAGCTCCGGTTTACCGGATTGTTAGGGGTGATGACTTAACGAAAGATTTCGTCTAACGCCCCGAAAAACGTATCGAATCCCAGCAAAACCACGGACTTTCGCCGGCATCGCCCAAGAGTTCAACTCAGGTGTGCGAACGGCATGGGACAATACTCGGTTTCTACAACCAAACATAGGCATTCGCACAATAAAAGGGCTCGCCCGCAACTTCGGCAATTCTGCGACGCTCGTAAATGATCCCAAACTTGCGCCTGTGATGGTTACTCGTTCTTGAAGAATTACCTGTGATTTCCTGCCGTTTCGGATCGCTCCTCCTGTCTCTATGCCCCGGATCGGCGCCGCAACCGCGCTCACCACCTTCTCAGTTGACTTTCATCTGCAACTGAAGGCAAGGCTTTTCTCAAGCATCCAACGGAGCCTGAAGATGTCGAAACCTGTCGTTGCCATCCCCTGCGATTTCCGCGAATTCGACGGCAATGTCTGGCATGTCGTTGCCCATCAATATGTGCGCGCCGCCGTCGAAGGCGCCGGCGTCATGCCCTTCCTCATCCCGGCGCTCGAAACCGGCAACGACATCGACGAGATCCTCGACCGCGTCGATGGCGTGCTCGCCAGCGGTGCCCGCTCGAACGTCCATCCCTCGCTCTACGGCCGCGAGGCCAAGGAGACTGACGGCCCCTTCGATCCCGGCCGCGATGCGACCAGCCTGCCGCTCATCACCCGGGCAATCGAGCGCGGCGTACCGCTGCTCGCCATCTGTCGCGGCATTCAGGAACTGAACGTCGCGCTCGGCGGCACGCTCGCATCCGAAATCCAGGACCAGCCGGGGATCTGGGACCATCGCAAGCCCGACGTGAAGGAACTCGACGTCGCCTATGGCATTCGCCAGGACGTGATCGTCAAGCAAGGAAGCTGCCTCGCGCCCGTGCTCGGCGCCGGCCGCATCCGCGTCAACTCGCTGCACCGGCAGGCGATCGGCGCTGCCGCACCCCGCCTTGCGGTCGAGGCGGTTGCCGACGACGGCACGATCGAGGCGGTTTCGGTGATCGGAGCCAAGGCCTTTGCCGTCGGCGTGCAATGGCATCCGGAATACTGGGTGCGCACAGACACGCCGTCCGCAAGCCTGTTCAAGGCGTTCGGCGAAGCCGTCAGGACCTACGCGGCCGGCCGCCTGGCGGCCTGATCCTTCCGGTTGCCCGCGGGCCTTAGACCGCGCGTCGACTGAACGGTGTTTCCGGCACCGGCGTCAGCGCCTTGCCGGTCGAAAACCACGCTTCGATGTTGTCGACGACAAGATCGGCCATGGCGTTGCGCGTGACCACCGATGCTGAGGCCACGTGCGGCAGGAGCGAAACATTCGGCAGCGCCATCAGTGCCTCCGGCACCTGCGGCTCATTCTCGAAGACATCGAGACCGGCACCGGCAATCACCCCGGTCTGAAGCGCCTCGATCAGCGCCTGTTCGTCGACCGTCGTGCCGCGCCCGACATTGATCAACACCCCGTTGCTGCCGAGCGCCGAAAGTACCCCGGCATTGATCGTCCGCCGCGTCGCCTCGGTGCCGGGCACGATGACGACGAGCGTGTCGACCGCGCCGGCCATTCCGACGAGCGTCGGATGGTAGGCATAGGAAAGGCCCTCGCGCGGGCTGCGGGTATGATAGGCGATCGACACGCCAAAGGCTTCGAGCCGCCTGGCGATCGCAAGGCCGATGCGTCCGAGACCGTAAAGGCCGACGCTGCGTCCGCGCAACGACAGCGGCGACAGCGGGAAAGCGCCGTCGCGGCTCCAGCGACCCTGGCGCAGCCATTGCTCGGCCTGCGGCAACTGGCGAACTGTGTTCAGCAACAGCCCGACCGCCGTGTCGGCCACCTCTTCAGTCAGGACGTCGGGCGTATTGCTGACGGCTATGCCCCTGGCGGCCGCGTGCGCGACCTCGACCCCGTCATAGCCGACGCCGAAATTGGCGATGATCTCAAGCCCAGGCAGGGCATCCATCAGAGCAGCCGGCACACGGCCGGCAACGGCGATCGCCTTCGCATCCCGCATCTCCGAAGTCACCAGAGCCGGATCGGCGCTTTCGATCCTGACGATCTCGAACTGCTCCGCCAGCCGGTCGAGAACCCGTTGGTTGATCTTTCCGGGCACGAGAACGCGGATGCGGGACGCAGGCATATGGATTTCCTATCGGGATCTCAGGCGATGACCCGCAAGGGGCCGGTCGACTGCCGGATGCGCATCTCCGGCTTGATCAGGTGAATACCATCCGGCTCATGGCTGCCGGAGAGCTTGTCGAGCAGCGCGCGGGCCGCACTGCGGCCGACGTCGGCCTGGCCGTTCCAGACGGTGGTGAGCGCCGGCGTTGCGATCGAGGCTTCTTCCAGGTCGTCGTAGCCGGTGACCGAGATGTCGACGCCCGGCACGAGACCGGCGCGCGCGATGCCGTTCATCATGCCGATCGCCACGAGGTCGTTCCAACAGACGACCGCGGTCGGCTTCTGCGGGAGCGAAAGCAGGTGCACCGCCGCCTCGAAGCCGCCCTGCTTGGTGCGCGGGCCGGGAATGCGCAGTTCCGGATCGACTTCGATATTGGCCTTGCGCAACGCGTTGACGTAGCCCTGGTAGCGGTCGCGGCCGGTGGACGTCTCGTCCGTGCCGCCGACCATGGCGATGCAGCGGTGGCCAAGGCCGATCAGATGGTTGGCGGCAAGCGAGATGCCGTAGGCGTCGTCGCCGCGGAAGATCGGAACATCCACGCCCTCGATCGAGCGGGCGATCAGGATCGCCGGCATGCCGTTGTCCTCGGCAAGCTGGATGTCCTCCAGCGGCGTGCCGATCGCCGGCGACATGATGACGCCGTCACCGCCGAGTTGCAGCAGCGTCTCGATGAAATCGCGCTGCTTGTCGACGGAATCGTAATGGTTGGAAAGAATGAAGGTCTGCTTGTCGCGATCGAGCTCGGCCTCGA
This sequence comes from Ensifer adhaerens, assembly GCF_002007205.1. Classification (GTDB taxonomy): domain Bacteria; phylum Pseudomonadota; class Alphaproteobacteria; order Rhizobiales; family Rhizobiaceae; genus Ensifer; species Ensifer adhaerens_D. The sequence continues at coordinate 120,598 of NZ_LAZS01000001.1, read as the reverse complement.
TCGCCTTGAGGATTTCCCCGTAGAACGGGTTCATGATGTCGTGCACGACGACGCCGATGATGCCGGAGCGGGACGTTCTGAGACTGGCGGCGCGGCGGTTGTAGATGTAGCCGAGCGCACGCGCCTGTTCCTTGATCTTGTCGCGTGTGACAGTCGCCACCAACGGGCTGTCACGCAGGGCCAGGGATACCGTCGCCGTCGAAAGACCGAGTGTTTCCGCGATCGTCGAAAGCTTGACCTTTTGCGCCACGATGCCCCCTGTAAGCCCTGTTTCGCCCCATCCGCACGAACCCCAGCCAGGAGTGGTGCGGAAAACCGTTCGGCATCCTTCGCGCGCCTTTGCCAGCGCACGCGTGCCATAAATTTAAATCCCTATTTAAACTGTTTAAATCGCCGCTGCAATATGCCGCAACGCCGGCTCAGTCGGCCGCGCGCGCAGCCTGCAGATTGCTGTCGACGGCGCGCAGCAGTTTCATCAGCGTGCGGACCTGTTTGTCGGTCAGCCCGCGGGTCGCGAGCTTTTCCGAATGCTGACCGGCCTCGGCGATCGTCTGCAGCCGGTTGCGGCCGGGCTCGGTGAGATAGACCTTGGTGAGCCGGGCATCATCGTCGTCCGGACGCCGCTCGAGAAAACCCTGGGCTTCCATGCGGCCGATGGTGCGGGTCATAGTCGGCGCCTTGACGCCGAGCTTGGCGGCGAGCCCGCCGGCCGTCAGGCCATCGGTTTCGGCAAGCGCCAGCATCACGCCGTCCTGTCCGGCATAGAGGCCGCTTTCGAGCAGATTGCGGGAGAGCACGGTGCGCATGGACCGCGCAGCCTGGACAAGGACGGCGGCAAGATCGTGGGGCTCGATCAGGAGCTCGTCCTTTTTCTTGCCGTTCTTGCCCTTCTTTTCGGCCTTGTTCTTCTTGCCCATTGGACCTCCTGCCGAATCCCGTCTCGAACACTTATAACAATACAGCTTGCGATTACGAACTGTATGACTCAAATAACAATTTTACGACAATTGACGCGGAGGATCGAAGAGAAATGTCGATGCCTAAGGTGCGATGGCAGGACAATCCGGCCGACCTTCCCGCGAGCGCCCGTCGCGACTGGATCGCGGTGCTGCCGCTCGGCGCACATGAGCAGCACGGGCCTCATCTGCCGTTCGAAACCGACACGCTGATTGCCGAAGGCATCGTCTCCCGCACGATCGCCGCCCTGCCCGCCAACCTGCCGGTGACTTTCCTTCCGACCCAGCCGATCGGCTACTCGATCGAGCATATGGACGTTACCGGCAGCCGCTCGCTTGCCTATGGAGAAGCAGTCGAGCGCTGGCTCGGTATCGCCGCCAGTCTTCATGAGCAGGGCATCCGCAAGTTTGTGATGCTGAACGCCCATGGCGGCAACGCGCCGCTGATGACCATCGTCGCCACCGAGGCGCGGGTGCGCTTCAATATGCTGGCGGTTGCAACGAGCTGGACCCGCTTCGGCCAGCCGGACGGCTGGATTTCGCCCGAGGACAAGGCGCTCGACATTCACGGCGGCGATATCGAGACATCGGTGATGCTGGCACTTCATCCCGGCAAGGTCGATATGGCCAAGGCCGCGCGCTTTTCCTCTCGCCAGCAACAATTTGCGGAACGCTTCAGGCATCTGCGCGCCTATGGTCCTCACGCCTTCGGCTGGAAGATGCGCGACCTCAACAGCGACGGTGTCGCCGGGAATGCCGCCGCAGCCACGGCGGCGCGCGGCGAGATCCTGGTCGCCCACGCGGTCCGCGGATTTATCGAACTTCTCGAAGACGTCAGGGATTTCGATCCCGACGGGCTGGCCTGAGACCCGGCAAACACTTTCTTTGCGCTTTTGCGCTATCAGATGCCCAAATGCGCACGGCGTAGGGCAAAAAACCATGGCGAAGATCATTGCGCTCGGCGCCTATTTCTATCAGGCCGTCATCGCCTTTGGCCTGCTGATCGTTGTCGCCCATTGGCTGGCGCCGGCGGATTATGCCAGCTACTCGCTGTTCATCTCCATCTGTCAGTTCGCCGCCATCGCCGCCTTCGAATGGGTGCGCTTCGCCTGCACGCGCTTTTACCCCGGCCCGGACGCTGAAACAGAGGCGGCAGAACGGCGCACCATCCTGGTCGAAGCGCTTGCCTGCGCCGTCCTGTGCCTGATCGCGGCGGGCCTGTCCTTGCTCTTCGGCGTGCCGCCTGTCGTCGCCCTTGTCGGCGGTCTCGTCTCGATCGCGCAAGGCGGCAGCGACCTGCACTTGACCATGCTGCGCTTCCGCCAGGATTTTCGCGCCTTCTCCGTCTTGCAGGGCTCGCGTGCCACCATTCTTGCCGCCGGCACGCTTGCGGGCGCGCTGGTCTCCCCCAGCTTCCTTTCGACGGTCACCGGCCTTCTCGGCGGCTATGCGGCCTACGGCCTTCTTGCCTTCATTCTTTCGCGCCGCGCCGAGAACCGTACTGCCACAGCGCTCGACAGCGCCCGGGTCCGCAAGCACCTCGTCTATGGCAGCGTTTCGGCAGGCGCGGCGACGGCCGCCATGTTTGCGCCACTCGCGCTAAAGGCCATCTTTACCACGGCGCTCGGCACGGCGGGCGCTGCCGGCGCGCTGCTTGCGCTCGACTTGCTGCAGCGCCCCTTCGTGCTGATCGTTTCCGCCCTGCAGGCGATCCAGTATCCGGAAATCGTCGCCGCGCACGACCGGACCGAGGATCGCACAGGCCTTGCCCGTCAGCTCGGACACTACTACGCGCTGCTGACGAGCTTTGCGTTGATGATGGCAGCCGGCATTTTCGCCGTGCTCCTGCCCGCCGCCTGGCTCGTCGTCAGCCCCGACCTGCAGCAAGCTTTTCTCGCCACCGCGCCCGCCATCATCGTGCTTTCGCTTGTTCGCACGCTGACGCAGATCATGCTGCCGACACCGCTGCATCTGAGGCAGCGTCTGGCGCTGATCCTGCTCCTCGCGGTCATCGACTGTGCGCTCCTGAACCTCGGCGCGCTGACGGCCCTGCTCATGGCCGGGCCGGACGGTGCGGCGCTCGCCTGGGGCAGCACCATCGGAGCGATCCTCGCCTCCTTGGTCGGCCTGCGGCTGATGTCATCGCTCGATTTCGATTTTTCCTGGCCGCCCGTACTCTTCGCCGCCGCTGGACTTGGCGCGGCGATACTCGCCTTCTTCCTCTCCGGCGAAACCAGCTACGGCACGATCGGCTCCGGTATCGTCGTCGGCGGTCTGCTCTGCCTGCTTTCCCTCAACCAGCTGCGGCTGATGATGCGGGCACCGCGACCTGGCGCCGCCTAGGCGCTAACAGAAACTGCACGAATTTCCGGTTAGATCGCCGCCGAAACGAGCGGGGAGCGCATCATGAACATCGTCGTCGGCATAGCGACCGCGGGACGCCGCGAGGTCCTCAGCGAGACCTTGCTGCACCTGACGCGGCAGGCGCGCCGGCCCGATGCGATCTTTGTCTGCCCGAGCACGGCCGAGGACATCGACGCGGCATTCGCTGAGACCTTGCCGGTCCCGGTCACGATCGTTGCGGGCGAACGAGGGCTGACGAAACAGCGAAACGCCATCCTCACGTCCGCCGGCGCCGCCGATCTCCTCATCTTCTTCGACGACGATTTCCTGCCGCGCGGCGATTTTCTCGCGGAAGCTGAGAAACTCTTCGAGGCAGCGCCCGATATCGTTGTTGCAACGGGGCTCGTCCTTGCCGACGGCATTCACGGCCCGGGCATTTCGGTCGAGGACGGCCTGGAAATCCTCCGACGCGACGGCGTGGCGACCGCGGGCAGCCCGCCGGTACCGGTCTACAACGCCTATGGCTGCAACATGGTCTTCCGTTTCTCCGCCATCGCGGCCGACGGAACCCGCTTCGACGAGCGTCTGCCGCTCTACGGCTGGCAGGAGGATGTCGATTTCTGCCGCCGCCTTGCCGAACGGGGGCGGATCGTAAAGTCCGATGCCTTGCGCGGCGTGCACCTCGGCAACAAGCGCGGCCGGACCTCCGGACTTCGCTTCGGCTACTCGCAGGTTGCCAATCCGCTCTATCTCTTCCGCAAGGGCACCGTCAGCCTGAGATGGGCACTGCGCCTGATGGGCGGCAACATCGCCGCCAACCTCGCCGGTAGCCTCAAGCCGCAAGGCCTCGTCGATCGGCGCGGCCGCCTCAAGGGCAACGTCATCGCCTTTCTCGATCTCCTGCGCGGCCGCATGGATCCGCAACGCATGCTCGAGCTCTGATCGTTCTTGCCGTCGTCATGACGACCGGCCGGCGGCCAGCATGTTGAGCAGCATCACCGCACTCCCATCCCAGGAAAAACGCTGGGCATTGTCGTAGCCGGCACGCGTCAGCGCGCGACGAAGATCTCCGTCGGCCGAAATCGTCCGCATCGCCTCGACCAGCGTGTCCGTCTTTGCGGGATCGAAATAGCGGACCGCATCGCCACAGGCCTCGCGCACCGGCGGAATGTCGGCGGCAAGCACCGGGCAGCCTTGTGTCATCGCCTCCAGCGGCGGAATGCCGAAGCCTTCGTAAAGGCTTGGAAAAACGAAGGCGACGGCGCGCCGCTGCATGCCGGCAATCTCCTCGTCCGTCAGGCGCCCCGGAAAGATCAGGTTTTCCTTCGATGTCGGCGCGATGGCGCGAAACACATTCGGGTCGGTGCCGCCCACCACGACCAGCTTGTGGTTACCGGCGCCAAAGGCTTCGAAGGCACGGACGGCGAACTCGACATTCTTGTTGGGCTTCAGCGTGCCGACCAAAAGGAAAAACGGCGTATCGGCGAGCCCGAGCCGCTGGATGATGCCATCGTCCGGCTGAACTCCCGCGAAGTGATCGGTCGCATTGTAGATCACGTCGATACCTGCCGCGGGCACACGGAAAACCTCGGCGAGCTCCCGGCGCGAGAAATTCGAGACCGTGCCGATCTTCGCCCGCCTTGTCAGAAGATGGCCCAGCGTTCCGTGGAACAACCGGTAGCCGCGGCCGAACGAGGCCGGATGGCGAAACAGCGTGACATCGTGGATCACCACCACCTGGTCGCCATGCAGCACCGGACCGCTGCCGCCGAAGCCGATGAGCGTATCGCGGCGCGACCGCCAGTAGAGCGGACCTTGCTCCCAGAGGTGACCGGGGCCTGAGCCGAAACGTTCCACCGAAATCGCCTTGAGGCCGAGATCATCAACAGCCTTACCCGGCGCCAAGAGCCGCCAGCGCACGTCCTTCAGCGCGTGCGGCACAGCACCCGAGGCGATGCGCTGGTCAAGCGCCCGGGTCATCTCGCGGGCGAAGCGCTGCACGCCGGTGAGCGGCTGGGTCAGGAACCGGCCGTTGATGGATATCGTCTTCACGCGGGAACCCCTTAGATACGCCCCGCACTCTCGCCGATCTTGATGAAAGGAGGGTTATCGGGGGGGCGCGGCAGGGTTCGTTCGGCCCGGCAAAATCATCTGCGCCATTTGCGCATCGCCGCCGCATCTCCTATATGAAACCCAACTTGGATGCCTGCCCGCCGCATCCGGAAATCCAGAGGTTCCCATGACCGAAACATCCCCGCAGAAGCCGATCCCCGTCACCGTGCTCACTGGCTATCTCGGTGCCGGCAAGACGACGCTTTTGAACCGCATCCTCAGCGAGAACCACGGCCGCAAATACGCGGTCATCGTCAACGAGTTCGGCGAGATCGGCATCGACAACGACCTGATCGTGGAATCCGACGAGGAAATCTACGAGATGAACAACGGCTGCGTCTGCTGCACCGTGCGCGGCGACCTGATCCGCGTGGTCGAGGGCCTGATGCGCCGTCCCGGCCGCTTCGACGCGATCATCGTCGAAACCACCGGCCTTGCCGATCCGGTGCCGGTCGCCCAGACCTTCTTCATGGATGACGACGTGCGCGCCAAGACCGAGCTCGACGCCGTCGTTGCGCTGGTCGACGCCAAGCACCTGCCGCTGCGCCTCAAGGACAGCCGCGAGGCGGAAGACCAGATCGCCTTTGCCGATGTCGTGCTGCTCAACAAGACCGACCTCGTCACCCCTGAGGAACTGGAGCGCATCGAAGCGACCGTGCGCGTCATCAACCCGTCGGCCCGCATCTACCGGACGCAGCGGTCGGATATCGATCTCGCCAAGGTCCTCGACCAGGGCGCCTTCAACCTCGAACGGGCGCTGGAAAACGACCCGCACTTCCTCGACCAGGACGATCACGAACACGATCACACCTGCGGTCCGGATTGCGGCCACGATCATCACCATCACCACCATGATCACGACCACCACCATCATGATCATGATCATGACCACGATCACGACCATCATCACCATCACCACGACGCCCCCTCGCCGATCCATGACGTGACGGTGCAGTCGATCTCGCTGCGCGGCGGCGAGATGAACCCGGACCGCTTCTTCCCGTGGATCCAGAAGATCACCCAGACGGACGGCCCGAACATCCTGCGCCTGAAGGGCATCATCGCCTTTGCCGGCGACGCCGAGCGTTACGTCGTCCAGGGCGTACACATGATCATCGAGGGCGATCACCAGCGCGCCTGGAAGGAAGGCGAGAAGCGCGAAAGCCGGCTCGTCTTCATCGGCCGTGATCTCGACCGTGAAAAGCTCGAGCGCACCTTCAAGGCCTGCGAGGCGCAGCCGAACTGATGCCGACTGTCGCTCCCCTCGATCTCGAAGGTCACGTCGTCGGCGTGGCCTTTCTCAAAGGCGTCCCCTTCTTCGCCGAAGCCACCGGCGCCATTCACCGCCTCGACCTCGGCCACAAGACGACGGAGGTCCACGAGGGCCTTTTGTCGCTCGTCGTCGATGAAGCGAACGACACGCTTTTGACCGGCGGCGAAGACGGCAAGGTCATGCGCACCGCCGCCGACGGCACGACGTCACTCGTCGCCGAGGCGCCGCGCAAGTGGATCGCCCAGGTTGCCGCGGGTCCGCAAGGGGCGGTCGCCTATGCCTATGGCAAGACCACCCATGTGCGGCTCGCCGACGGAACGACGAAGGAATTTACCGAGGAGCGCACGGTCGAGGGCCTCGCCTTCGCGCCGAAGGGTCTGCGCGTCGGCGCGGCGCGCTACAACGGCGTGTCGCTGCACTGGGTCGGCACATCGGGCCAGCCGATCGATCTCGACTGGAAGGGTGCCCATACCGGTGTCACTTTCTCGCCCGACGGCCGCTTCCTCGTCACCACGATGCAGGAAAACGCGCTGCACGGCTGGAAGCTCGACGCCAAGCCCGGCGCCGAAGCGCGCCACATGCGCATGACCGGCTATCCGGCCAAGGTGAAGTCGCTCTCCTGGTCGGCCAAGGGCAAGTGGCTCGCCTCCTCAGGCGCTTCGGCTGCTATCGTCTGGCCCTTCCAGGGCAAGGACGGCCCGATGGGCAAGGCGCCGCTGGAACTCGGCACCCGCGCCGACATCATGGTGACCTCCGTCTGCTGCCATCCGGCCGAAGACATCGTCGCCATCGGCTATCAGGATGGCATGATCCTCGGCGCACGCTTTGCCGACAGCAAGGAAGTGCTGCTGCGCCGTCCGGGCAAGGGCGCCATCACCGCCATGGCCTGGAACAAGGACGGCCGGCAACTCGCCTTCGGCTCGGCCGAGGGCGACTGCGGCGTCGTCGATATCGCCGGATAACGGGTGGCGCATGACCGCATTGATTGAGACCCAGCACTACGAAGGCGCGCTCGCCGCTCCGCTCGCCGATGGCGATGCCTGGAAGCTGGTGCGCGCGGAAGCCCGCGCGCTGGCGGCGCGGGAGCCGGTCATGGCGCCGGCTCTGGCGCTGATCACCGATGCCCGGTCTGATGCCGAGCTGCTGGCAGGCGTTCTTGCCGCTCCGCTCGCTGTCGCGCGCGTCGACGAGCGGGCGCTTGCGTCCCTGCTGGCGGACGTTTTCAGCGCCAACCCGCAGCTTCTGCTCGCAACCGAAGCCGATCTCCAGGCGGTGAAAGAGCGCGACCCGGCCTGCCCGGGGCTTTTGCACGTCCTCTTGAATCTCAAGGGTTTCCAGGCACTGCAGACCTATCGGGCGGCACACCAGCTCTGGTCCGAGGGCCGCAGGGAAGTCGCCAGCTGGCTGTCCAACCTCGCCTCTCTGGTCTTCGGGCCCGACATTCATCCGGCCGCCTGCATCGGCAAGGCAGTCATGCTCGACCACGGATCCGGCATCGTCATCGGCGAGACCTCCGTCATCGAGGACCAGGTCTCGATCCTGCAGAACGTCACGCTTGGCGGTACCGGCAAGGAAACCGGCGACCGGCATCCGAAAATCCGCCGCGGCGTGATGATCGGCGCCGGCGCCAAGATCCTCGGCAATATCGAGGTCGGCGCTTTTAGCAAGGTCGCCGCCGGCAGCGTCGTCCTGAAATCCGTGCCGCCCCGCACCACGGTCGCGGGCGTTCCGGCAACGGTCGTTCGCATTCACCGGGTCGACGAGGTACCGGCGGCCGAGATGGACCAGACGATCGTCTGATCCGAGGCGAAGCCGCTTGCCGGCGTCGCGGGCTATGGCATGGCGACCGGTGGTCCGGGGAAGGCACCGCCCCAAATGCGCTGTGCCAGCCGGGTGCCCCTTTCCGTTTCGAGCAACACGAGATAACTGGAGTTCCTGACTTCCCGAAATCTCTGCCGCTTCGATCAGGATCACCGATGACGCTTGCCTCCCAACGCTCCCGTTCGGCTCCATCGATCCCAGGCACCGTTTGGTTGCTCGGGTTCGTCAGCATGCTCATGGATATCTCCTCGGAGATGGTCCAGACGCTGCTGCCGCTCTACCTCGTCAGCGGTCTCGGCGCGTCTGCCGCCATGGTCGGATTGATCGAGGGCCTGTCCGTTGCCGTCGCCACGGTGACGAAGTTCTTTTCCGGCGCCTTTTCCGACCTCACCCGCAACCGCAAGCACCTGGCGACCTTCGGCTATGGCCTGGCGGCGCTATCGAAGCCGCTCATTCCGCTTGCGGACTCACTGACGATGGTCGCAGGCGCAAAGTTCCTCGACCGGGTCGGCAAGGGCATTCGCGGCGCCCCGCGTGACGCGCTGATCGCCGACGTCACGCCGCCGGAGATCCGCGGCGCGAGTTTCGGCTTACGCAAGTCGCTCGACACCGTCGGCGGCTTCGTCGGCCCGTTGGTCGCGATCGGCCTGATGCTCTTAACCGGCGGAAGCTTCACCACCGTCTTCTGGATCGCGGTCATACCCGCCTTCCTCGCCGTCTTCCTGCTCGCGGCCGCCGTGCGCGAGCCGAAGGCCGCGGAGGAAGGAAAACGCAAGACCGGCCCCAGCCTCAAGGATATCGCCTTGCTGACGCCGGCCATCTGGCTCGTCGTTGCTGTCGCGTCCGTGTTGACCCTTGCCCGTTTCAGCGAGGCGTTCCTGCTCTTGCGCGCCGGTGACGTCGGATTCTCCATCGCCTGGATCCCGATCACCATGGTCGTCATGCATCTGGTCTATGGTCTCGCCGCCTATCCGGTCGGCATCCTCTCGGACCGCGTCGGCCGGCGCGGCCTGCTGGCCGTGAGCCTCGTCTTCCTCGTCGCGGCCGATCTCCTGCTGGCGACGACCGACAGCATCGGCCTCTTCCTGGTGGCGATCGTGCTCTGGGGCCTGCATATGGGCTTTTCCCAGGGCATTCTCGCCACGCTCGTTGCCGATACGGCGCCCGCCAATCTGCGTGGCAGCGCCTTCGGCCTGTTCAACCTCACGACCGGAGCAGCCGTGGTCGTCGCCAATCTCGCGGCCGGGCTGCTCTGGGACGGATATGGTGCGGCCGCGACCTTCGTCATGGGCGCGATTGTCAGCACTGCCGCGCTGCTTGCTCTTCCGCTTCTGCCGCGGAGCTATCGGAGCGTTCCGCACGCGTAGGCGAGGCGGAATGGCTCAGATCTTCACGAGCGCGGCGGTCAGGTACATGAAGGCAGCACCTGCCGCGAGCCCGGCCAAAACAGGCGGCGTCAGGAAGACGTCGGCCCGCCGATCGCTCTGGCGCATCAGATAGGCACCGACCTCGACGATCACCTGCAGGATCGCACCGGCCCCGACCGCGAGCGCCAGAGCCGACCACTGTGCCGAGGTCGCGAGGCTGCCGAGCCACATGCCGATGACGGCCGGTCCGCCGGCAAGCAATGTGAGCCCGACGAATACCCAGGCAGATGGCCTCTTCTTCAGGATCGGCGCGGCGATACCGATGCCTTCGGTGACGTTATGAAGCGCAAAGCCGAGCACCAGGAACGTGCCGAGCCCGGCCGAGCCGGCGGCAAAGGCGGCGCCGATCGCCAGTCCCTCGCCGAGATTGTGCAGGCCGATGCCGAGCGCGATGTAGGTGGAGAGCGCCAGTCCGGTCGGCGCACCGCTTCGCCGCCCGATCGCCATCAGAAGCAGGAAACTACCGAAGCCCGCCAGCACCACCATGACGGGCCCCTGGAAGATCGCCGCCGCCTCGCCGGCAAGTTCGAGCGCCTCGCCGCTGGCATCGACCAGCAGGAAGCCGAGCAGGCCGATCGTCAATGACAGCAGGAAGGCCATGCCTTCGCGACCGACGCCGCGCAGCACCGGGTAGAACATCAGGCCGACCGCCACCGGCACGATCCCGACGATGATCCCGACCACGGCCTGCAGCCGCAACTGGCCTGACGTCGCCTGCGGTGTCGGCACGGCGACGGCAATGTCGTGCGCAAAGGTGGCGCCGGAGTTGGTCACCACGTTCACGGCATGCGCCTCACCAACCATCCATGGGAATGGCAGCTTCAGCCACGCGGCCCTCCCCCGCGCGATCGGTCCCGGCGGGTCCTGGGTGAATTGCCAATAGGCGTCGTCCACCTGGACCTGCGCCACCGTCATCGGTTCCGATCCGCCGGCTCGAACAAGCAGACTGAGGCCGCTGTCGTCGAGCACGGTCCTTTCGAAAGTCAGGTTTTCGACGGGGGGCGCACCATTGCGGAAGCCCGACAACGGATCGGTCGACACGAGCCAGGCAACGGCGATGCCGAAGACGATGAGAGGCAACGCCAGCCACACCAGGTTGGTCTTTGCCGCGCGGATGGCGGCTCTCGGCAGGGTCTCGTTCATGCGAGCGCCTCCACCACATCGAACATGCCGACCCAGCCGAGTTCGGTGAACTCGGTCTGGTGCGGATGGAACATGTAGAGCCCGGCTTCGTGCTCGGCGAAGGTGAACTCCAGAATGCCGCGCTGCGCCTGGCACTGGGTGATGAGATCGACGGTTTTCAAGGTCGGCGTCAGCGTCGTGCCCTGATCGAAATAGTCGAAGAAATTGGCGTGCAGGTGGAACGAGTTGATCGGGTCGAACTCGATGACGTTGATGAGATAGATGCGCACCGGCTTGCCCTTCACGATCCGGATCGGCCGCTTCATGAAGGCGTGCGCGACGGTGTTGACGGCATAGAACTCGTTCTCGGCATCGAAATTGGTGTCGAAGGCGTTCATCACCATCACCAGTTCCTGCCAGCCGGCATTCTCCGGCGTGCCGAGCAGCCGGGAGCGGGCGACGTCGGCATGCTCCGGCCGGCGCTCCGGGTCCGGATCGATGACGAAGGCGCCGTACATGCCCTTGTGGATGTGCCGGCGCAACGGCATGGCGTGGCAATGATAGAGGTGGCAGCCGAAAGGCTTGGCATCGAACTCGTAAGTGAACTCGTCACCGGGATCGACCATGCCGGCGCCCGGCACACCGTCCATGCGCGCCGCGTGAATGCCGTGGAAATGGATCGAATGCGGATGCGAAGCGTAGTTGCGAAAGACGATCCGCAGCCGCTCGCCCTCCTTGGCCCGCAATGTCGGTCCCGGCACGCGGCCGTTATAGGTCCAGGCGGGAAACTTGATACCGGGCGCGATCTCGATCTCGCGATCCTCCGCCGTCATCTCGAAGGTGCGCAGCGTCCGCCCGTCCGGCAGCGTCGACACCGTGCCCGTGTCCCAATCGGTCAGCAGCTCCGTCGGGTCGAAGCCGTTGGCGGCGCTGTCGACATCGCCGACCGTCATCATCGCGCCATGCCCCATGGCCAGCATCGGAGCCTGCCCGGCCGTTTCCGCCTGAGCGGCATGGCCGGCATGGCTCGCCGGCTGCTGCCCCAATGCGGCGCTGGTGCAGATTGCCGTCCCGCCTGCCGCAGCAAGCCCGCCCATCAGCAGACTGCGCCTTCGCAGCAGTTCCGGTCTCGTCGGCTTGTCCATATTCCCCCCTCTCCTGCATCGGATGTCACGAGCGCCGGCCTGCGCCTGACCCAGGTCCGCAATGGCTACATGCTTCTGCAAATCATTTGCAACAACATCAATAATGCAAATGCAACTCATTCGCAACTAACTTGCAGGGCGCGCGATTTTCCGCAGGGGCCGGCAGGACCGCCCTGCCAACGCGCCGCCCTGTCATCGGCCCTGAAACGAAACCGTCCCCGGAAGGCGCTGGCCTCGGGGACGTTGAGCGGAACCTGGCACACGGACCGGAAAAGGGAGCCGTGCGGTTAGGGCGAGCGGGCGCCGGCCTCACCATTCGAGTTCGAGTTGCGACCGCCCGTTCGAGGTCTTCTCGACCGTTCGTCCCGTTTCGTCGACGGTCGCAACGACCCTCTGGCGAAAGGCCGAAAAGCTTTCGAAGGTGACGACATCGACCGGCTCGTCGAACTTCATCGTCAGGCGATAGCGTCCCGGCTGGGTCGCGATCGCATGGACGCCCAGGATCTCGCCCTCGAAGGGCTGGCCGAGATAATGGCCTCTCACCCGCGACCCGAGCATCCAGGGATCGAAGGCCGGGCGGTTGCCGACGGCCGCATGCAGCGTGTTCCAGTCGCGATAGCCGTATTGCGCGGCGATCAGTTCTAGCGAGCGGGAATGGCCGATGGTTTCGCCTTCGGATGCAAGGCGGGAGCGCAGGCGCTTGGCCTGGTCTTTCAGGGCGTCAAGTGAAGGAAGCGTGGTTGATCCGCGCGTCATGAGAAGGTCTCCTCAAGCGGCATGCATTCGTTGGAGATGGGAGCCCGCATTGCCACCGGTTCGCATGCCGTTTCGGCTGACCGTGTCTTAAAGAAGGACTTCACCAAAGCATGACGCTCGCGGACGGCAGGGACCTTCACCCTGACGCCTCCATAGGCGATGCCGCCCCGACTGTCAAACCTGCCGCGGAACTGGCACCCGCGCGAAAGACGATTGCGCACGCGCAAAAGCTGTGGGACGACTACCGGAGACCATGAGGGAGGACATCATGACCGACATGACGATACTCGCATTCGCGCTGGTTGCCTTCATCGGCATCGCGACACCGGGCCCGACGGTCCTGCTCGCGCTCACCAACGGCTCACGCTACGGCGTGCGGCGTGCAACCGCCGGCATGATCGGCGCCGTGCTCTCCGATTTCGTGCTGATCGGCGCGGTCGCGCTTGGCCTTGGCGCGCTGCTGGCGGCCTCCGAATTCTGGTTCACGGTCGTCAAATGGGTGGGCGCGGGCTACCTCGCCTTCCTCGGCATCATGCTGCTACGATCGAAAGGGACGATCCAGGTGGCGAACGAAGCCGGCAGTGCCGCTCCCGTTTCCTCTGCCGCGATTTTCCTCAAAAGCTTCCTGGTCGCTGTCACCAATCCCAAGGGCTATCTGTTCTTCACCGCCTTCCTGCCGCAGTTCATCGATCCTGCAGCACCGCAGGCGTCGCAATACGCCATGCTCGCGCTCGTCTTCGCCGCCGTCGATTTCATCGTGATGTTCGGCTACGCGCTGCTCGGCGCGAAAGCCGCAGCCTTCCTCAAGCGCTCCGGCGCCATCTGGCTCGACCGGCTCTGCGGCGGCGCGTTGCTGGCGCTCGCAGGCTCGCTCGCCCTCTATCGCCGCGCCACCGCCTGAGATGCTGTTTCGCCAGAACGTGCTCGCCGGCATCGCCAGCGGCGACGTGACCCTGGCCTTCCGCCGCTGGACCAAGCCGACGGTGAAGGCCGGCGGCAACTTGCGCACCGCAATCGGGGTTCTCGCCATCGATGCGGTAGACGAGATTGCGGAGGGCGCGATCACCGATGGCGAAGCCCGCAGGGCCGGCTTTGCTGACCTCGGCGCTCTTTTGAAAGAGCTTGCCGTTCGCGCCGAGGGCCGCTGCTATCGCATCGCCTTCCACCGGACCGGCGACGATCCACGCATTGCGCTACGGGAAACGGCCGACGTCGACAGCGAAGGACGGGCAGAAATCGACCGCAAGCTCGCGCGTTTCGACCAGAGTGCGGGCATTCCCTGGACAAGCCCGGTGCTGCAGCTGATCGCCGCCCGGGACGGGACGACGGCGGCCGAATTGAGCGCCGCCATCGGGATGGAGAAACTGAAGCTCAAGGCGCGCATCCGCAAATTGAAGGAACTCGGCCTGACCGAAAGCCTTGACGTCGGCTACCGGCTGTCGGCGCGCGGGCGCGCCTATCTCGACAACGACTAGCCCACATAAAAAGCGGATGGCGCCGAGAACACCGAGTTTGCGCATTCGCTGCAACGGGAAGCCGACCCGACGCAGGACTACAGCGCCAACACCATCGTCGCGCGGATCGGCGGATCCTTCTGATCCGATTGCCGCCCTTGCATGGCTGGAGCAGGTGTGAGACCACCTGCCTTCGAACCGGGCAAAGCGAGGAGACCAGCATGATCGGCTACACCATGGTCGGAACGACGGACCTGAGGCGCGCGGAGCGCTTCTACGATCCGCTGATGGAACTGATCGGCCAGGAGCGCTGCTATTGCGACCAGCAGGTTTCGTCCTGGGGCCGAAAGGACGACGGCAAGGCGCCGCGCTTCTTTGCGTGCCACCCCTTCGATGGGAAACCCGCCTCGGTCGGCAACGGCGCCATGACCGCATTCCTGGTGGAAAGCGCCGGCATCATCGACCGCCTGTTCGATATCGCCATGGAACGCGGCGGCAGCGAAGAAGGCAAGCCGGACTTCCGCCCGCAATACGGCGAAGGCTTCTACGCTGCCTATGTGCGCGACCCCGACGGCAACAAACTTGCCTTCGTCTGCTACGACGCCCGCAAGTCCGGCAGCACATCCTGACCCGCCCTAGAGCATGTCGCGCAAAAGTGCGCAGCGGTCTTGCGATAACGACATGCGACAAATCAATAACTTAAAGCGCTCGGAGCGAATCTGAAAGATCGTGACGCGCTTTAGCGGCGCGTCGACCAGCCGAACCAGATCGCCACGGCTGCCAGCAGCAATGCAAGCACGCGCCGCACCAGCCGTTCGCGTGACGGTGAGTTGAGCACCGGTTCCAATGCGCCTGCCAGAAGCACGATCGCGGCATGGACCGCGGTCGCGACGCCCACATAGATCGCCGCGAGCGTCAGGTTCTGGGGCAACAGCGGCCGGGCATCGTCGACGAAGGTCGGAAGCACGGTGACGAAGAACAGGGCCGCCTTCGGATTGAGCAGGTTGGTGATCAGGCCGCGCCGGAAATAGAAGGATGCGGGCTTGTCGCTCGGCCCCGCCTCCTCTCCATCGCCATTCCAGGCCTCGAAGGCGAGATAGAGCAGGAAGCCGACGCCCGCCCAGCGAAGCGCCCCATAGAGCACGTCCGACTGGCCGACGAACTCGGCAACCCCGAAGGAGGCGGCAAGCCCCACCAATGCCAGGCCGAGCGCCACGCCGGCAACGGTCGCCATGCCGGGCCGGCGCCCCTCCGAGGCCGCGACCATGGCGAGGTAGGCCATGTTCGGCCCCGGCGTCAGTTCGATGAGGAAGGATGTCAGCAGAAAGGGCAGCAGGGTCGCGGCCCCGAAAATGAACGGATCCATGCGCGAGATTTCCATCCGCCTGCAACGAGGCCTTGTCCGCAAGCACAGGGCAGCGCGGCGATGTTGTCAAGCGAGGCTGGCGATCCGGAAGGAGATGCCACTCCGATGGGCGCTTCTGCCCCCTCGCCGGCCGGTTCAGCCCGGAGAGGGGGTAGGGAAAAATCCGCCCCCCGCAGGGTTGGAGGCGGAAAGCGTCAGGCGGCCCGGCGAACCGGCGGCATCGCGAGCTTGCGACCACTGGCAACGATCAGGCCTGCCGCCCCTTCGAGCCAGTTGTCCTGGAGCTCGAGCGCCAGGAACCGGTCACGCTCGAACGGACCTGGCATGACAAGGTGCTGCGTGCGGCTCGTAAAGAAGCCGAAGCGCTCGTAATAGGCAGCGTCGCCGACGAGCAGGATCGCACCATGACCGCGGTTCTTGGCCGCCTCGATCGCCGCCCGCATCAGCATGCCGCCGATGCCCTTGCCTTCGTGGCCAGGGTCGACCGCAAGCGGACCGAGCAACAGCGCCGGCACGGCATGGCCTTCGCGGCTGACGCCGGCCTCGACGTTCCAGAGGCGGACGGTGCCAATCACGTGGCCGTCGGCATCGCGGGCGACGAAGGCAAGGCCCTCGGCCGGCAGCCGGCCGCTGCGCAGCTTTTCCGAGGACTTGCGGCGACGCTCAGGCCCCATGGCCCGGTCGAGCAGGTTCTCGCGGGCGACGACGTCACCCGGATTTTCGGCATCGATTACAAATGTGGTGGGCGCAAAGAATGCGCGCAGGGCGTCAACAACAGCGGCCATCGGGGCCTCCCGTCATCAAAACCGCTTCAGGCGGACCGAACGATAATTGTGAAATGGCGCTCCCGCCCGAAGGCGGGAGCAAGCCGGATCAGATCACATAGGCCTTCAGCGGCTCGAAGCCGTTGAAGGCGACGGCCGAATAGGTCGTCGTGTAGGCGCCGGTGCCTTCGATCAGAACCTCGTCGCCGATCGAAAGCGTGATCGGCAGCGGATACATGTTCTTCTCATAGAGCACGTCGGCCGAATCGCAGGTCGGGCCGGCGAGCACGCAAGGCTCCATCTCGTCGGCATCACGCGCCGTGCGGATCGGGTAGCGGATCGCCTCGTCCATGGTCTCGGCGAGACCGCCGAACTTGCCGATGTCGAGGAACACCCAGCGATGGGCGTCGTTGTCCGACTTCTTCGACACGAGCACGACTTCCGCCTTGATCACGCCGGCATTGCCGACCATGCCGCGACCGGGCTCGATGATGGTCTCCGGGATGTTGTTGCCGAAGTGCTTCTTCAGTGCACCGAAGATCGCCTGACCGTAGGCTTCCGCCGTCGGCACGTCCTTCAGGTACTTCGTCGGGAAGCCACCGCCCATGTTGACCATCTTCAGCTCGATGCCGCGCTTGGCAAGCTGAACGAAGACGCGCTTGGCATCCGAAAGTGCGGCATCCCAGGCGTCGAGCTTCGTCATCTGCGAACCGACATGGAACGAGACGCCGTAGGAGACGAGACCATGCTGATGGGCGTAGACGAGCACATCGACGGCCATCTGCGGGACGCAGCCGAACTTGCGCGACAGCGGCCATTCGGCACCTTCGCCATCGGTCAGCACGCGGCAGAACACGCGCGCGCCAGGGGCGGCACGGGCGATCTTCTCGACTTCCTCGTGGCTGTCGACCGCAAACAGGTTTATCCCAAGCGCATGAGCGCGGGCAATGTCGCGCTCCTTCTTGATGGTGTTGCCATAGGAAATGCGGCTCGGGGTCGCACCGGCATCGAGCGCCATTTCGATTTCAGCGACGGACGCGCAATCGAAGGAGGAGCCGAGACCGGCGAGAAGGCGCAGGATTTCTGGCGCCGGGTTGGCCTTGACGGCATAGTAGATCGAGCTGTCCGGCAGCGCGTGACGGAAGGCCTTGAAATTGTCGCGCACGACGTCGAGGTCGACAACGAGGCACGGGCCGTCGGGTCGTCGGGTGTTGATGAAGTCGATGATGCGAGCCGTGGTCATGGCCATATTCCCCTGATCCAAGATGCTCCGCTTTCGCGGAGGACAAAGGGCATACGCGCACATGCGCTGGAACCAGCCGGTGGAGACCCCGGAACCATGCATGCGCTCGATGCGCGAACGGTGAATCAAAGCCCGCCTAGGCTTCAATTCGGCTTTGTCTGCCATGGATTGGAGGGGATAACCCAACCGCACTTCCGGCAATGAAGGTGTGCCTCTTCAGTAACCCCGGCTGTTGGAAAGCCGGCAGACACCAGAAAGGCCCGCACCGTCGTTGCTTCAAGATGTCCTCGCATTTCCCGGTTGGCCGGAATAGCGACTGGAGGGGTTAGTTCCAGGTACCTTACCGATACCCTCACCTAATCGAGGGTCGGCGGACACCCACAGGCACGTGCGACTTTGGGCAAGGGCGTAGGTAAGAAAAAAGCCTGTCGTAATCAAGAGTTTTTTCGCGTCGGCAGTTGAATTTTTTTCCAGCCGGGCAAAACTGTCGGCGTTCACAAATCCTGAACGAAAAAGGCCGCATCGATCACCGTGATAAGGCGTTGAAAGAACGCTATTATTTCGGAAATCCAGCGCGAGCGGCAGAAACCGGCGCGATGGCGCAAGCGACGGGCAATCCGCCGCCGGCATCATCGAGGCGGAAACAGGCCATCGCCGGCGAATCGGCGAAGCACGATTGAGAGCACGAAAGAAAGATCGCCATGGACACACTCACCCGCATCCGCGCCTTTATCGATGTCGTGGACGCCGAGGGGTTCTCGGCCGCCGCAAGGCGCGTCGGCAAGTCGAAGGCGTTGCTTTCGAAATATGTGCGCGAACTGGAGGACGAGCTCGGCGCGCTGCTCCTCAACCGCACGACACGGCAATTCTCGCTGACCGAAGCGGGCCACACCTATTACCGCACCGCGTCGGAAATCCTGAAGGAGATCGACAACCTGGCGGACCTGGTGCGCGCCAACAATTCCGACCTCAAGGGACGGCTGCGCATCACCGCGCCGCGCACCTTCGTCGATGCGGAAATCGGCCAGTCGCTGGTCGATTTCGGCAAGCAGCATCCCGAGCTTTCGCTGGAAATCATCTCCGACGACCGCTTCGTCGATCTCGTCGAGGAAGGCTTCGACGTCGCCATCCGCATTACCCGGCTGGAAGATTCCACCCTGATCGCCCGCAAGCTCGACGATTTCCAGGTGCTGATCTGCGCCGCGCCCGAGTTTCTCGAAAAGACCGGCCCGATCGCCCACCCGACAGACCTTTCCAAGGTGCCCTGCATTCTCGATACCAACGGCCGCTCCTATTCCAACTGGCGCTTCGTCGAGCCTGATGGTTCGGCCTTCACCGTGCCGGTCAGCGGCCCGATCGAGGTCAACAGCCCGCTTGCGGCACTGCGCGCCGCAGTCTCCGGCATCGGCGTCTCGATCATTCCGGATTTCATCGCCCGCCCGAAAATCGCGACCGGCGAACTCGTGACGCTGTTCGACGATTTCCTGCCGCGCGACCGCGGCATCTATGCGATCTATCCGCACCGCCGCTACCTGCCGGCCAAGGTCAGGACCCTCGTCGATTTCCTGCACGCCTGGTTCCGCAAGCCCCGGTGAACGGGGAGCTAGCGCCGCAAAGTCCCAATTCCGTCCCATTTCCGGTACATTCCCGGAAACGAATCGCGGAGCGATCGCTCCAGCCGAAAGGATTGCCGCCACATGAGAACCAAACGCCTCGTCATGGCCGGCCTTGCCACCTTGCTTGCGCCGACGCTGGCCTTTGCCCATCCGCATATCTTTGCCGAGGCACGCCTCGAGGTGGTCTCCAACGACAAGGACGAGATCAGCGAACTCCGGAACGTCTGGCGCTTCGACGAACTGTTTTCGTCGAGCGTCGTGCTCGATTTCGACAAGAACTCGAATGCGACGCTCGATCCGGACGAACTGGCGGAAGTCGGCCAGACGGTGATGGAGTCGCTGTCCGAGTACAATTACTACACGACGATCCTCGACAACGGCAAAGCCATCAAGGTCAACAAGCCGGATCACATCACCGTCGACTACAAGGACGGTCAGCTCTTGATGATGTTCGCGGTCAAGCCGGCCGAGCCGATGCCGCTCAAGGGCAAGCTCTCCTTCGGCGTCTACGATCCGACCATGTACACGGCGATGGACTTTGCCACCGACGGCGACCTGACCGTCGTCGGCGACAAGATCAATGCCTGTGAGCACAAGGTCGTCCGCCCTGATCCCGACGAAGTCCTCGCCGAGAACAAGGACACCTTGACCGATGCCTTCTGGAGCGACCCAACGGGCACCGACATGTCGAAGCTCTTTGCAACCAGGATCGAGATCACATGCTGAACGCCCGCAGGATTGGACGTCTGGTGACGGCAGCGCTCATCGTCACGGCGCTCTCCGCCACCGTCGCAGCCGCCCAATCGCCGCTCGGCATCGGCACTGCGGAGCCCGCATTCAAGACGACCGGTTTTCTCGGCGGCTTCTTCGCCTGGGTGAACATGGAGCAGCAGGGCTTCTACCGGCTGATGACGGGCGCACTCAAAGGCATGCGCGAAAACCCCTGGCAGTTGTGGTCGCTGGTCGGGCTTTCCTTCACCTACGGCGTGCTGCACGCGGCCGGCCCGGGCCACGGCAAGGCGGTGATCTCGTCCTACATGATCGCCAACGAGACCGAGCTGAAGCGCGGCGTGCTGCTGTCGTTTCTGTCCTCGATCCTGCAGGGCGTGGTCGCGATTCTCCTGATCGGCGCCGTCTACCTGCTTTTGCGCGGCACCTCGATCAGCATGACCGATGCGACGCGCTGGCTGGAGATCGCCAGCTACGCGCTGATCGCCGCATTCGGCGGCTGGCTGCTCTTGCGCAAGCTGCGCTCGATGCTGCGACCGGCCGTTGCCCTCTCCCCGGCTGGCGGTGCGCCTGCGCTCCACGCTCACGACCATCATGATCAAAGTCACGATGAGCACGGGCACCATGCGCATGCGCACCATCACCATGACCACGGCAGCCACGCCCATCACCACGGCGCTGGCGAAGTTTGCGCCAGCTGCGGACACGCGCACGCGCCTGACCCGTCCATGCTCAAAGGCGATCGTTTCGCGCTTCGCGAGGCCTGGTCAGCGGTTATCGCGGTCGGTCTGCGCCCCTGCTCCGGCGCCCTGATCGTGCTGTCCTTCGCGCTTCTGAACGGCCTTTATCTCGGCGGTGTTCTGTCGGTCTTTGCCATGTCGATCGGCACGGCGATCACCGTCTCGATCCTTGCGACCATGGCGGTGACGGCCAAGGGCGTTGCGCTCCGCTATGCGTCGAGCACGACGTCGGCCGCCCGCATCTCGAACGGCATCGAGATATCAGGCGCATTGCTCGTTCTCCTGCTGGGATTGGTCCTGCTCGGCGCCGCTCTGCAGAGCTGACGCCGGCGCGGTGGTTCAGAGCCCGCGCTTGCGCTGATAACGCGCCCGGAGCCAGAACAAGAGAAAGAAGCCGAGCACGAAGATCACGCCGAAGGCGGCAGCAAGCCAGGGCGAGATGTCGCCGAGCTTGAGCATGATCGACGGCAGCACGAAGAAGCCGAGACCGGCGACGACGAGAATGATCGCAGCGGCGATCGCCGGTGACTTTTCCTTGTTCTGCATGACTTCCCTGCTGTTGTCTGCTGCGGCGTGGCACCAGGCGCCTATTTCGACGCCTGCCGCTCCAAGTCCGAACGTATATCGTCAAGCCGCCGCTTCTGGCGACCGTCCTCATCGAAATTATCAGCTGAAAGCCAGGTTTCGAATGCGGCATTGAGCAGCGGCCATTCGCTGTCGATCATCGAGAACCAGGCCGTGTCCCGGTTGCCGCCCTTGGAGATCATGTGCTGGCGGAAGATGCCTTCGAAGGTAAACCCAAGACGCGCGGCGGTCTTGCGGCTCGCCATGTTCTCGCTGTGGCATTTCCACTCGTAGCGGCGATAGCCGAGATCCTCGAAGACGTGTTTTGCCATGAGGTAATGGACTTCGGTCGAGAGCGGCGAGCGGGCCATGGCGGCGCCATGGGCGACGGAGCCGACTTCCACGACGCCATTGGCGGGATCGGCGCGCATGTAATTGGCCATGCCGACGACGATGCCGGTCGCCTTGTCGCGAAAGACCTCCGTGACCCAGCCCGACTTTTCCTGCGCCGCCGTCAGCCAGGCATCGAAGCCCTCGATATCCCTAAAATCCGGCTGCGTGAAATACTTGAGCAGCGGATTGATCGCCATGCCGCCGAGACCATCCCAGAGGTCCTGCAGATGCCGGTCGCGCTCATAGGCCTCGAGCTTGACGAAACGCCCTTCGAGCGCGACGCCCTTCGGCGCCGGGCACCCTTTCCAGTTCTTCAGATCCCGCATCGGCCGCTCCTCCAGTCGTTGCCATCTGGAATAGGCCAGAGTGGCGGCCGAGACAAATTCAAACTGGTTATGGACCCTGTTCGATTTGGTGATGCACTGATGAGGCGCAGCCCCAAAATGCTAGGCCCTGGCCGGCATTTTGGCAGCCGATACCGTCGCCTCGATGTGGTCGACCAGCGCGTCGGGAAGGCCGAGGCGACCGGCGAGCAGGTCGAGATAGCCCCGCTCCGCACGGGTTTCCGGCTCGATCGTCAGGCGCGAGGCGGTGTAGATTTCCACCCGTTCCTCCTCGGTCTTGGCCGCGCCGACGATCGCGTCGATATCGACCGGGTTGGCAAGCTCGCCTTCGAGGAAGGCCGCGGCATCGGCCGAGAGGCCCGAGACCGACAGCTTGTCCATGATGTGCTGGCGCTCGGCCTCGTCGATGTGGCCGTCGGCACGCGAAGCGGCGATCATGGCGCGCACCAGCGTCAGCGCAAAATCATGACTGACGGCTTCGGGAGCAGAGGCGAAGCCGGAATCGGCCGGCGGCGGCAGCAGCTCCGGTTCGCCCTTGGCAACCGTTGCACCGCCCGGCGTGTTGCCGGCCTGATAGTTCTTGTAGGCCTGGTAGCCAAGACCCGCGATCGCCGCGAGGCCGCCGAGCACGGCGGCGTTGCCGGCCAGTTGGCGACCCGACTTGGTGCCGAGCAGAACCGCGGCGATGGCGCCGCTCGCCAGCGGATTGTCCTTGGCAAGCTGCGTCGCCTGGGTCGCGCGATCGCGCACCGTGCCGCCGGCACCGGGCACCTGCGATCCCAGAAACTGATCCAGCAATTTCCTCGCGTCGAACATCGGGTTTCGCTCCTTGTCGGTTCCGGGCGGTTGAAGACAAACGCAAGGGTGCGCCGCCCGCGCGCCCTTCGCCGAATGGATTGAGACATAGGAACGTTGCAGGGAAAATACAAATTCGCGCCAGAGGCGAGAGACACCATGCCGCCAAAGAAAAAGGCCGGGCTGTCACCCGGCCTTTCGAAAACGGTAAGGCGTTGCTTCGCGCTCAGCCCTTGAGCACGAAGGCTTCTGCCGCAAGCTTGGTGATGCCGGCCCAGTCGCCCTTGGCGACCAGATCCTTCGGCGCGACCCAGGAGCCGCCGACGCAGACGACGTTCGGCAGCGTCAGATAGTCGCGTGCGTTGGAAAGCGAGATGCCGCCCGTCGGGCAGAACAGCGTGCCGGCAAGCGGCGAGGACAGCGACTTGAGGTAGGCGGCGCCGCCTGCCTGCTCGGCCGGGAAGAATTTCATGACGTCATAGCCTTCTTCGCGCAGGCCCATGACTTCGCTTGCCGTCGCAGCACCCGGCAACAGCGGCACCTCGTGATCATTGGCGACATCAATCAGTTCCTGCGTCGTGCCGGGGCTGACGATGAACTTCGAGCCGGCTTCGACCGCGGCTTCGAACTGGGCGGCGTTGAGGATCGTGCCGGCGCCGGCAACGGCGCCTTCCACTTCGTTGGCAACGGCGCGGATCGCTTCGAGTGCTGCCGGCGTGCGCAAGGTGATCTCGATCGCCTTCAACCCGCCGGCAACGAGCGCGCGCGCCAGGGGAACGGCGGTCGCCACGTCGTCGATCACCAGCACCGGAACGACCGGCGCCAGTTTGAGGGTTGAAAGAAGCCTGTCGGATTTCGCGCTCATGCCGATCGTCCTTTTTAAAACGATTGAATATGCCCCCGCATACCCCGGCAAGCGCCGCTTGTCGAGGCCGATGGCTGCAAGACAGTCGCGCTGAATATAAGATAAGTATAAAATGGCATCGACAACAAAGAGATGGCTTGAGCCTTCCCGGGAAAGCTATAGGTTGATCGCGGTCGAACCTCTCGAAATGGCAGGATATCCATGGCGAAGGAGATTGAGCGCAAGTTCCTGGTCGCTTCCGACGGCTGGCGGGAGCAAGCGGACAAGGGCATAGACCTCAGGCAGGCTTATGTCGTGACCATGGACGACCGCTCGCTGCGCGTGCGCATCCACGGCAACAAGTGGGCGCGTCTCACCATCAAGATCGGCAAATCGGCGCTGGTCAGAAACGAATACGAATACGACCTGCCGATGGACGATGCACACGAGATGCTGACGCAAGCGGTCGGCATCGTCATCGAGAAAAGGCGCTACCGGGTGCCACACAAAGGGTTCACCTGGGAAGTCGACGTCTACGAAGGCGCGCTGAAGGGGCTGATCGTTGCCGAAGTGGAGTTGAAACGCGAAACGGACCTGCCGGCGCTGCCCCATTGGATCGGCCGCGAAATCACCGGTGACCGCCGCTACTCCAACCAGTCTCTCGCCATCGAAGGACTGATGGAACCGCAACCATGACCTATGCCTTCCAACCCGGACGGCCCTTTTCCGAAGACTTCCGCGCGATCGCCGCCGAACAGCTCACACAAGCGGTCACGACGCTCGAGGATCGGCCTGACGGCGTGCACGAGGCGATCCACGACGCCCGAAAGAATTTCAAGCGCCTGCGCGCGCTCTACCGTCTCGTCGCAGCGGACGCACCGCTTTTTCAGAAGCATGAAAATGCGCGCATCCGCGACATGGCGCTCAACCTCTCAACCGTTCGGGACGCGGCAGCGCTGGTCGAAAACGCCCATTACCTCAAGGCGGCGGCGTGCAGCGAAGAGGAAGAACGGGCGCTCACCCATGTCTGCGAGCGACTGACGACACGCCGGGACCGCATCACCGCAAGCGTGACCGATATCGAGGACCGCGTGGCAGCCACCATCGTGCGCTGCGAACAGGCACTGCAGGCCCTTGGCCAGGTGACATTCGACGACCGACGCCGCAAGACCGCAAATCGGCTGACGAAGGGGTGGCGGCGTACGCTGAAGCGGGCCAGGCGCGCCAGGCAAGCCTGCGGCGAGACAGCGGAAGCGCCCGCGTTCCATGAGCTGCGCAAGAGGGCGCAGGACTATCGCATGCATCTCGGCCTTATGCGCGCGGTCTGGCCTTCGGCCCTGCAGGCCAAGCGCGTCGAGGCCAAGGCGCTGGTCGATACGCTCGGCCATCTCAACGATCTCGCGGTCATGACCCAGTTGATCAACGAGGATCCGGGCCTTGCCGGCAACAGCCAGGATCAGGCGCACCTCATCGCCGTCGTCATCGACCGACAGGGAAGCTTGCGCAAGCACGCTCTCGATCTCGCCGCGGAAGTCTTCCAGGAGGAACCGGACGACGAGAGCAGGACGATCCGGCTGCTCTGGCTTGACGCTGTGCACTGACTGAATGTGCTGCCCCGTAAGGCGTCACGCGCGACAGAGTCGCCCTTGCATGCCCCCGCGATTGCGCTTGGGTCGCGAAAGCTGTATTTGCACGGGCCATGACCGACATTTCCACGACACCGCGCCCTGAGACCCATGGTGAAACCCATGGGCAATTTCTGGTGGCTGCGCTCTATCATTTCGCAAGCTTTCCGCGCTTTGCCGATTTCCGCGCGCCGCTGCAGGCCGTCTGCGACGAAAACGGCGTCAAGGGCACGCTGCTGCTGGCCCATGAAGGCATCAACGGCACGATCGCCGGCACCGATACCGGCATCGCCGCGGTACTCGCCTTCCTGCGGGCACAACCGGAACTGAAGGCGCTTGAGCACAAGGAAAGCCGGGCATCGTCCATGCCGTTCCTGCGCATGAAGGTCAGGCTGAAAAAGGAAATCGTCACCATGGGCGTCGAGAACATCGACCCCAACAAGATCGTCGGCACCTATGTCGATCCGAAGGACTGGAACGCGCTGATCTCCGATCCCGATACGATCGTCATCGACACGCGCAACGATTACGAAACCGCGATCGGCATCTTCAAGGGCGCGGTCGATCCGAACACCAAAACTTTCCGCGAGTTTCCGGACTGGGTGCGCAACCACACCGGCCTGCACAACAAGCCGAAGATTGCCATGTACTGCACCGGCGGCATCCGCTGCGAGAAGGCCACCGCCTTCATGAAGGAGCAGGGCTTCGACGAGGTCTACCACTTGAAGGGCGGCATTCTGAAGTATCTGGAAGAAGTACCGCAGGAAGAAAGCCTGTGGGAGGGCGCCTGCTTCGTGTTCGACGACCGTGTCTCCGTGACCCACGGCCTTGAAGAAGGCGAACACACGCTCTGCCACGCCTGCCGCCAGCCGCTGACCACTGCGGACCTGGCTTCACCGCACCACGAGGACGGCGTCTCCTGCATCCATTGCCACGAGATCCGCACCGACGAGGACCGGGAGCGCTACCGCCAGCGCCAGAAGCAGATCGATCTTGCCAGGAAGCGCGGCGAGCGCCACCTCGGAAGCTGAACAGTTTCGGCGGGTTCGCCCCGTATCAGTGCGGTGAGGCCCCCTCATCCGCGCGGTGAGGAGCCCCTCATCCGCCTGCCGGCACCTTCTCCCCGCAAGCGGGGCGAAGGGGGACGCCGCACCGCCCCTTCCAAAGATCTAGCTCCAGCTTGTAGCACCTCTTTCCGGCCCGCCGGAAAACGAGGGCTCCGGCGCGTGACGGCCGCTTTGGGCACGTCCCCTCGCCCCGCCTGCGGGGGGAGGGCTAGTCCTCGGGTTAAACCCGAGGAGAGGGGCGATCCTGCTGCTGCGCCCTAACCCGGCAACGCCTCGCACTCCCCGAGCGTCAGCGCGCTACGGTCCCACGCATGGCGGCTGCGGGTGAAGATCGCGTCGGTCGGGCGAAACACCGAGGGGTCGTCCAGCGTGCCAGCATAGATCGACACACGCGGATCGTCCGGCGGACCGGAACCGTAGACCTGGCTGCCGCAGGTTTCGCAGAAATAGCGAACCGAGGGATTGCCGTTTTCAGCGCGCGTCTCGTAACCGCGGCCGGTTCCCGACATCGTCACATCGGCCCGCTCGAAGATCATGTAACAGCAATGACCGGTGCCTGTCGTGCGCTGGCAATCGCGGCAATGGCAGAAACCGGAAAAGAGCGGCTCACGGTTCAGCTCATACCGGATTGCACCGCAGAGACATCCGCCTTTCAAGACGCTCATGGTTCGTCCTCCTCGAAGTGCCAGGAGGATAGCCAAGCAAGCCATGCGGTCAAAGAAAAACCGCGCGCCGCAAGTTGCAGCGCGCGGTCCATGTTTCTCTTTACCAGAGACGCTTACCAGCTCGGGATCAACGCACCCTTGAAGGTGTCGTTGATGAAGGCCTTCACCTTTTCGTCGTGGTAGGATTCGACCAGGGTCTTCACCCACGGAGCATCCTTGTCCGCCTTGCGCACGGCAATCACGTTGGCGTAGGGCGACTTCTCGCCTTCGATCGCGATCGCGTCCTTTTTCGGGTGCAGGCCGGCTTCCATCGCGTAGTTGGTGTTGATGACGGCGGCATCGACGTCCTGCAGCGAGCGCGGAAGCTGGGCGGCATCGAGCTCGGCAAAGGTGATGTTCTTCGGGTTCTCGGTGATGTCGGCAGGCGTCACCTTCAGGCCAGCCTCTTCCTTGACCTTGATCAGGCCCTTGGAAGCGAGAACGAGCAGCGCGCGGCCGCCATTGGTCGGGTCGTTCGGGATGGCGATCGTCGCGCCGTCTGTGAGCTCGTCGAGGCTCTTCACCTTCTGCGAATAGACGCCCATCGGCGTAGTGATGGTGGTGCCGACGCTGACGATCTCGAAGCCGCGATCGGCGATCTGGTTGTCGAGATAGGGCTGGTGCTGGAACGAGTTGGCGTTGAGGTCGCCGTCAGCAAGCGCCTGGTTCGGAACGACATAGTCGGAGAATTCGAGGATCTCGATGTCGAGGCCCTTCGGAGCCGCGACTTCCTTCACCTTCTCCATGATCTGGGCGTGTTCGCCCGGGGTGACGCCGACCTTGATGGTTTCGGCGAGCGCCGTGCCAGCGGAAAGAGCGGCAATCGCCGCCGCGATGATAAGCTTCTTCATGGACGTCTCCTTGTTCACGTTCAGTCTTGGGAGGAAATCAGGTCTTGCGGTTTTTCTTGTCGAAGCGCCGCGCCAGGCCATCGCCGGCGCTCTGGACGAGTTGCACCAGCACGACCAGCACGATGACGACGACGAGCATCACGTCGGGCATGAAGCGCTGGTAGCCGTAGCGGATGCCAAGGTCGCCAAGCCCGCCGCCGCCGACGGCGCCGACCATGGCCGAATAGCCGATCAGGCTGACGGCGGTCATGGTGAGCGCCAGCGTCAGCGCCGGCCGCGCTTCGGCAAGCAGCACCTTGAAGACGATCTGCATGGGGGTCGCCCCCATGGCGCGCGCCGCCTCGATCAGGCCCTTGTCGATCTCGCGGATCGCCGCTTCCACCAGCCGCGCGACAAAGGGAATGGTCGCGATCGTCAAAGGAACGATCGCCGCCTTGGTGCCGATCGAGGTGCCGGTCAAAAGCCGGGTGAAGGGAATGATGGCAACGACCAGGATGATGAAGGGGGTCGAGCGCGTGGCATTGACGATCAGCCCGACGACGCGGTTGAGCGTCGGTGCCGGGAACAGCTCGCCCTTGCCGCTGGTCGCAAGAAAGATGCCGATTGGCCCGCCGATCAGCGAGCCGATCAGGCCGGCGACGGCGACCATGTAGATCGTGTCGACGGTGGCGCCGCCGATGCGCAGGAGAATATCAGGCGACATAACCGAGCACCTCCGTGACCAGACCGTTTTCGACAAAGAAGCGTTCGGCGCGACCGGACGTCTCGGCATCCGCGCCATAGGCGACGACCAGCGAGCCATAGGGCGCGCCGCCGATCTCGTCGATCGTGCCGGCGATGATGTTGACCTCGGCGCCGACAGACTTGATAAGTTGCGAGATCAACGGCTTCTCGGCCGCAGCACCGAAGAAGGTGAGCCGTACGACTGCGCGATCGCCAGCGGCCGGCTGCGGCTTCAAGGCGCGGGCCACGGCGTCGGGCAGCTTCGAGCCCGGCAGGCCCGAGAGCAGCGCCCGCGTCGTCTCGTGTTTCGGATGGGTAAAGACATCGAAGGTGTGGCCGCGCTCGACGATGCGGCCATGATCGATGACGGCGACATCAGAGGTCACGGCCTTCACCACTTCCATCTCGTGGGTGATCAGCAGCACCGTCAGGCCGAGCTCGGCATTGATGCGCTTCAGGAGTTCGAGGATCGACTGCGTCGTCTCCGGATCGAGCGCCGAGGTCGCCTCGTCCGAAAGCAGTAGCTTCGGCTCGGTCGCAAGCGCCCGGGCGATACCGATGCGCTGCTTCTGGCCGCCCGAGAGCTCGGCCGGATATCGTCCATGCTTGTCGGCAAGACCGACGAGATCAAGCAACGGCCGCACGCGCTGTTCGATCGCGCGCTTGTCCATGCCAGATATTTCCAGCGGCAGCGCGACGTTGCCGAAGACGGTGCGCGAGGACAACAGATTGAAGTGCTGGAAGATCATGCCGACGGAACGGCGAAGGGTACGCAGCGCCGCCTCGTCGAGCCCACCGACATCGACGCCATCGACCAGCACCTTGCCGCCCGACGGCTTTTCCAGCCCGTTGACCAGCCGGATCAGCGTCGACTTGCCGGCGCCGGAACGGCCGATGATGCCGGTGATCGAACCACGGTCGACAGTCAGCGCGACCTTGTCGAGCGCGGTGAAGGCGCCGCTTTGGCCGGAGGCAGGAAAATGCTTGGAAACGCCGTCGAAAACGACGGCCGCGTCAGCGGGTGGCGTGGCGTTTTGGCTGGAAACGCTCATCGTTCGGAAATCCCCGAATGAGGCGCAGTCGGAATGTGCGGGTACATAAGTGCTCTCGGATGTTCAAAACTCATGATCCCGGGCCTGGCCGGGATGGAACGCGCGTCTGGTCAGGCCGACATTCGACAACGCATTCGGAACAGGGAGCACTTCTCTAACATCAAGCAACCAGTCAGTTCAACTTTGGTGCCGCATGGCTCGCACGCGACATAATCTACGGCTCTTATGGGGAATTGCCACGCCCTTTAACAGGCATGTTTTTTCCGAATTTGGCGAGGAGCGGCAAAACCATGCTCTTTTGCTGCGCGGCGCGCCGTCATCCCGCAAATCGCCATCTTGGATATCCTTGTTCGGGCGGACTGTGCCCGACCGCATTTCATGCTAACGGGCAGGAACAGGATTACGAGGTGAGAAATGCGCATCGTCTTGACCGGAAGTTCCGGCCGCATCGGCCGGGCTATCTATAACGCGCTTGCCGCTGCGGACCACGAGGTCGTCGGCATCGACCGCGCGCCCTTCGGCACGACGGCAATCGTCGGCGATCTCGTCGACGGCGAATTGTTGGAGCGAGCCATGGAGGGGGCGGATGCCGTGATCCACACCGCCGCGCTGCATGCCCCGCATGTGGATGCGGTCGCCGACCAGGAATTCGAGCGCGTCAACGTGATGGGCACGCATCTGGTGATCGCGGCGGCGCAGGCCGCGGGCGTCGGCCGCATCGTCTTTACCAGCACGACGGCGCTTTATGGCCATGCGGTCACGGAGCGCGGTTGCGCCTGGATCACCGAGGAAACGCCGCCGAAGCCGCATACCATCTACCACCACACCAAGCTTGCGGCCGAAGCCCTGCTTGAGAACGCCGCCGATCGCGCTCTGCACGTGCGGGTGCTGCGCATGTCGCGCTCGTTCCCGGAGGCCGCCGACCGCGTCGCCAGCTACCGGCTGCACCGGGGCATCGATGCCCGCGACGTCGCGGCCGCGCACGTAGCGGCGCTCGACAATGGTGGGCCTGCGTTCCAGCGCTACATCATCTCCGGCGAAACGCCCTTTCTTCCGACCGACTGCCGTCGTCTGGCGGAAGATGCCGCAGGACTCCTGGTGGAGCGTGCGCCAAAACTGAGCCAGGCTTTTGCCGAGCGCGGCTGGGCGCTGCCCGCAACCATCGACCGGGTCTACGATCCGAGCGCTGCGATCGAGAAGCTCGACTGGAAACCGCGTTATGGCTTCAAGGAAGTGCTGGCCCAGCTCGACCGGCAGAGCCTGGAAGTCCTGCCGGTCCGCCAATGAGCCTGCGATACCTCGGGAGAGCCGCTTCGTGCCCCCCGAGGTATGACCGATAGGCTATCTGGAAGCCCACGCCCGATTGTCAGGCGTGATTGCCCTTCGGGAACTGTTCGGCCAGAGCCTTGTACCACTCGCCGCTCTTCTTGATGGTGCGGACCTGGGTGTCGTAGTCGACATGCACGATGCCGAAACGCATCTTGTAACCCTCGGCCCATTCGAAGTTGTCCATCAGGCTCCATGCGAAGTAGCCACGCATCGGATAGCCCTCGGAAATCAGGTCCGCCGTGACAGACAGATGATCGGCGATGTAGTCGAGCCGCGGCTGGTCGTCGACGATGCCGTTTTCGACGCCCATGTTGTAGCAGGCGCCGTTCTCGGTGATGTAGCAGTCGGGCAGTTGGTACTTGGCGTTCAGCGTCTTGACCAGTTCACCGAGCGCCGGAGCGTAAACCTCCCAGCCGATATCCGTCTTCACTTCGCTCACAGGCTTGGCGTTGACCGTCGCCGGGTACTCTGCGCCCTTGGCCGGATCGGCGCTGACGCGCATCGGCGTGTAGTAGTTGAGGCCCCACCAGTCGAGCGGCCGCGAGATCGTCTCCATGTCGCCATCTTCGATCGCGGGCATGCGATGGCCAAGCGCGCTCAGGAGGCTTTCGGGATACTCGCCTTTGAAAATCGGACCGAAGAAGACCCCGTTGTGGAAGTCGAAGGCGCGATCGGCGGCTGCCTTGTCGGCCTTGCTGGCACTGCCCGGATAAACCGAATGCGCGTTGATGACGATCCCCGCAGGCAGGTTCGACCGCTCGGAGCGTATGGCGTCGACGCCGAGCCCGTGCGCGAGATTGGTGAAGTGCAGCGCGTGCAGGGCTGCGTCCATGTTGCGCTCGCCCGGCGCATGGATGCCATAGAGATGGCTGAGCCACACCGAGCACCAGGGCTCGTTGAAGGTGGCAACGGCATCGAGCCGGTCGCCGAGGCGGGCAATCACCGTCTTGGCGTAGCGCTGGAAGGCGTAGGCCGTCGTGCGCGCCGTCCAGCCGCCATCGCCCATTAGCGCCAGCGGCAGGTCCCAATGGTAGAGGGTGGCATAGGCCTTGATGTTGCGGGCCTTCAGCCCATCGACGAGACGATCGTAAAAATCGAGACCCTTCTCGTTGATCGGGCCGGTGCCCTCAGGGATGATGCGCGGCCAGGCGATCGAGAAGCGGTAGGCGTCGACGCCGAGGCTCTTGATCAGGTCCAGATCCTCGTCGAGCCTGTTGTAGTGGTCGCAGGCGACGTCGCCGTTGTGACGCCCGTAGACACGGCCCGGCATGTTGGAGAAGGCGTCCCAGATCGAGGGCTTGCGCCCGTCCGCCTTGGTGGCGCCTTCGATCTGGAAGGAGGCGGTCGCCACCCCGAATACGAAATCGCCCGGGAAGCGCTCAGCCAGGATCTTGGGATCGGTCATCTCTTTGTCTCGTCTCGTTCCGGCCCCGCCGCCGGCGGGACCTCGTTGTTTTCTCGTGTTCGCAGGCCGACCTAAAGCCGTGCCTGCAGATGTCAACTCGCGAAAAAGGGCGGGAAAGCCCGCCCTTCCGCCCGGTTGAGGCGTCGCATCACACCTTTACCCACGCACCATTTCGTTTGGATGACTGGACGCAGGCGTCGACGAAGACCATGCCCTTCATGCCGTCGTCGATGGTCGGATAGGTGACGGCCGGATCGATCTTTTCGCCTTTGCGCTTGGCAAAGATCGCGCGCGCGGCTTCCGTGTAGATGTTGGCGAAACCTTCGAGATAACCTTCCGGATGGCCCGACGGAATGCGGCTGACGCGGTTTGCGGCCGCACCGGCTCCGGCGCCGGCGCGGGTGAGCAGGCGCTTCGGCTCACCGAACGGCGTGTACCAGAGATAGTTCGGGTCCTTCTGCGTCCATTCAAGCCCGCCCTTGGTGCCGTAGACGCGCACCATCAGACCGTTCTCGTGCCCGGGCGCCACCTGGCTGCACCAGAGCAGCCCCTTGGCGCGCTCGCCGTCCTTCGCCTTGAAGCGCATCATCACATGGGCGTTGTCGTCGAGCTGGCGGCCGCCAACGAAGCTGTCGAGATCGGCAGCGAGTTCTTCGAGTTCGAGACCCGAAACGAAGGCGCCGAGATTATAGGCGTGCGTGCCGATATCACCCGTCGAGCCGCCGGCGCCCGAGCGCGCCGGATCGGTGCGCCAGGCCGCCTGCTTCTGGCCCGACTGCTCGATGTTTTCGGTGAGCCAGTCCTGCGGGTACTCCATCTGCACCAGCCGCACCGCACCGATCTCGCCATTGGCGACCATCTCGCGCGCCTGCCGTACCATCGGATAGCCGGTGTAATTGTGCGTCAGCACGAACAGCGCATCGCTCTCGTCCGCCGCTTTCTTCAGCTTCTTCGCGTCGCCAAGCGTCGAAGTCAGCGGCTTGTCGCAGATCACGTGGATGCCGCGCTTCAGGAATTCCTTGGCCGCAGCGTAGTGCACATGGTTCGGCGTGACGATCGCCACCGCCTCGATGCCGTCTTTCAGTTTCGCCTCGCGGATCGCCATCTGCTTGAAGTCGGAATAGACCCGCGACGGATCAAGTCCGAGTTCGCGGCCTGAGCTTTCCGCCTTTTCCGGCGTCGACGACAGCGCGCCGGCCACCAGCTCATAGTGATCGTCGAGACGGGCTGCGATGCGATGCACCGCGCCGATGAAGGCGCCGGAGCCGCCGCCCACCATGCCGAGCCGGATGCGACGCTCGCGCTTCTCGCTCGTTCCTTCGATTGCCATAATCTTCTCCCCTGTTCGTTCCGTGTTGTTCGTTTGCTTCTTCGGGCTCGCCCCTCATCCGCCTGCCGGCACCTTCTCCCCGCTTGCGGGGCGAAGGGACGATGCGGCACCCGCTCGCACTCGTCATAACCGCAACACCAGCCTCAGCAATCCGAGCCCAGCCGTAGTCCGCGTCCCCTCTCCCCGCCTGCGGGGAGAGGGTTAGGGTGAGGGGCAGTCGGTCAAAAGCCCAGTGAGGGCAACCCCGTCCTCAGATTCCCAGCATCCGCCGGTTGGCGGCATCATCTGTGCCGGCGCCGGCAAAGTCGTCGAAGGCCTTCTCGGTGACGCGGATGATGTGATGCTTGACGAAGTCGGCACCCTCGCGCGCACCGTCCTCCGGATGTTTCAGCGCGCATTCCCATTCGACCACCGCCCAGCCGGCGAAGTCGTTGGCCGCCATCTTGGAAAACACCGCGCCGAAATCCACCTGGCCGTCGCCGAGTGAGCGGAAGCGACCGGCCCGGTTGACCCAGCCCTGGTAGCCGCCATAGACGCCCTGGCGTCCGGTCGGGATGAACTCCGCATCCTTGACGTGGAACATGCGGATGCGGTCCTTGTAGATGTCGATGTTGTCGAGATAGTCGAGGCACTGCAGCACGTAGTGGGAGGGGTCATAGAGCATGCAGGCGCGGGCATGGTTGCCGGTGCGCTCCAGGAACATCTCGTAGGTGATGCCGTCGTGCAGGTCTTCGCCCGGATGGATCTCGTAGCAGATGTCGACGCCGCAATCCTCGGCGTGGTCGAGGATCGGTTTCCAGCGCTTGGCCAGTTCGTCGAAGGCGGTTTCGACGAGGCCCGCCGGCCGCTGCGGCCAGGGATAGACAAAAGGCCAGGCAAGCGCGCCGGAAAAGCTCGCCATCGCATCGAGGCCGAGGTTTTTCGAGGCCGTCAGCGCCAGCTTCACCTGCTCCACCGCCCAGGCCTGCCTTGCTTTCGGGTTGCCGCGCACTTCGGGCGCCGCAAAGCCGTCGAAGGCCTCGTCATAGGCGGGATGCACGGCCACCAGCTGGCCCTGAAGATGGGTCGAAAGCTCAGTCACTTCGACACCGTTGTCGCGGGCCGTGCCGGCAAACTCGTCGCAATAGGCCTTCGAGGTCGCGGCCTTTTTCAGATCGATCAGCCGCCCGTCCCAGCTCGGCACCTGCACGCCCTTGTAACCGCAATCGGCGGCCCATTTGGTGATCGCATCCCAGGAATTGAACGGTGCCGCATCGCCGGCGAATTGCGCAAGAAAGAGCCCTGGCCCCTTGATGGTCTTCATGCTGATTTTCCTCCCGATGGAACGGCCGAAATTGGTGTTGGCCTTGTCCTGACAGCCGGCATGAAAGGCGATTGCACGCCTTTGTTTTCTCCCAGAACTGCCGGATCTGAAACGTTGCAGGCGCCGAAGCTAGCAGATTTTCAGCGAGGGGCAACAGCGCAGGACCGGATTCCGAAAAGTTTTGTAATCGATTTCATTGCGAACGGCATTGCGCCAGCCACGGCACGCCCTTGCTGCAGAAATCCGCAACATCAATCATCGCCTCCCGTGCGCGTCGACGAAGAGAAAGGGCGCTTTCGAGGCGCCCTTTCGATATCCATCTCCGCTCAGACGTAGCGGTTGACGACGTTTTCGAGCAGCTCCTGCTTGCCCGATTTCGGCTGCGGATTGAGGTCCGACTTCAGCACCCAGGCCTCGATCTCTTCCAGCGAGAAGCCGCCGTCGAGCATCTTCTTGGCTTCCGGCACCTGCCAGCCGGCATAGCGGCTTTCGAGCGGTGCGGAGAGCGCCTTGTCCTCGATCATTTTTGCCGCTGCCTTCAGGCCACGCGCGCAGCAATCCATGCCGCCGATATGGCCGATCAGCAGGTCCTCCGGATCGATCGACTGACGGCGCAGCTTGGCGTCGAAGTTCGTGCCGCCGGTCGCAAAGCCACCGCCGGCAAGAACCTGGTAATAGGCGAGCGCCATTTCCGGCACGTTGTTGGGGAACTGGTCGGTGTCCCAGCCGGACTGGTAGTCGTTGCGGTTCATGTCGATCGAGCCGAAAATGCCGAGCGCATTGGCAAGCGCCAGCTCGTGCTCGAAGGAGTGGCCGGCGAGGATCGCATGGCCCTGCTCGATGTTGACCTTGACCTCGTTTTCCAGGCCGTAGTTCTTGAGGAAGCCGTAGACCGTCGCGACGTCGTAATCGTACTGGTGCTTGGTCGGTTCCTGTGGCTTCGGCTCGATCAGGATCGCGCCCTTGAAGCCGATCTTGTGCTTGTACTCGACGACGAGGTTGACGAAACGGCCGAGCTGGTCGAGCTCGCGCTTCATGTCGGTGTTGAGCAGCGTCTCGTAGCCTTCACGACCGCCCCAGAGCACGTAGTTCTGCCCGCCGAGGCGCTTGGTGGCGTCAAGGCAGGTTTTCACCGTCGCGGCTGCGAAAGCGAAGACATCCGGATCCGGATTGGTCGCCGCACCCGACATGTAGCGCCGGTTGGAGAAGAGGTTCGCCGTGCCCCAGAGCAGGTTGACGCCGGTCTCGGCCTGCTTCTTCTCGAAGTGATCGACGATCTCGTTGAGGTTCTTCGTGTTCTCGGCGAAGCTCTTGCCTTCCGGACGCACGTCTGCGTCGTGGAAGCAGTAGAAGGGAACGCCGAGCAGGTCGAAGAATTCGAAGGCGACGTCGGCCTTCAGCTTGGCCGCAGCCATGTCGTCCTTGAACCAGGGGCGCTCGAAGGTCTGGCCGCCGAAGGGGTCGCCGCCCGGCCAGACGAAGGTGTGCCAGTAGGCAACGGCGAAGCGCAGGTGGTCTTCCATGCGCTTGCCGAGCACGACCTCGTCCTTGTTGTAATGGCGGAAGGCGAGCGGGTTGGCGCTGTCCGGTCCTTCATACTTGATCTTGGCGATATCGCCGAAAAAGCCAGTGCTCACGGGTCTTGCTCCTCTTTCAAGAGTGGTGTCGGCCGGCGTCGCCCATGCGATAGTCGCGGCCATTACGTGGAAGGTAATTGGTTTCATTCCCTCGGCCAGCGATACCGGAAGCATCGAAACGCCAAACGAAAGGAACACTTCGATGCACGACTTCAACGCCATCGCTAGAGCCTACATCGCCGCCTGGAACGCCACCGATGTCGCAAGCCGCGCGGCCCTGATCGAGAAGGCCTTCACCGCAGACGTCGCCTATCGCGACCCGATCATGCAGGGCGACGGCCATGCCGGCGTGGATGCGCTCATTGCCGGCGTGCACGGACAGTTCCCCGGCTTCCGCTTCACGCTGAAGGGTGTCGCCGACGGCTACGCCGACACGATCCGCTTTTCCTGGGCGCTCGGGCCGGAAGGCGTTCCCTCTGTCATCGAAGGCACGGATGTCTGCCAGATCGAGAACGGCCGCCTGAAGACGATCACCGGTTTCCTCGACAAGGTGCCGGCTCGCTGAGCACAAGGCACCGGAACGAAGCGTGGGGCGCCGTATCACGACACGGCGCCCTTGATTGCCGGATAGAGCCGGCGGTAGCGCTGGTAGCTCGCCTCATAGGCCGAAACCAGCGACGCCTCCGGCGCAATGGTCTCGGCCGTCTGTGGGGCGTAGCAGGTGGCAACGGGATCGGCACCGGTCGCGGCGATGAGGCCAAGGCGGGCCGCCCCGAAGGCAGCACCGAAATCGCCGTCGGCGGGCAGATCGACCGGCAGGTTGAGCGCCGTGGCGATCGATTTGAGCCAGTAGCGCGAGCGCGAACCACCACCGATCGCCGTTACCCGCGAGAGCGTCGTGCCGGCGGCGCGAAGGGCTTCCAGGCTATCGCGAATGGCGAAGGAAACCCCTTCCATCACCGCCTGGGCCAGCACCACGCGGCTGCTTTCATGCCCGAGCCCGACGAAGGCGCCGCGGATCGCCGCGTCGTTGTGCGGCGTGCGCTCGCCCGAGAGATAGGGGAGGAAGCTGACGCCCGAGGGCGCCTTGAGGTTGTCGCCGAGCTCGGCGCTCAAGTCCGCCGCACTGCGGCCGGCGATACCGGAGTACCAGTTCAGCGCATCGGTCGCCGACAGGATGACGCCCATCTGGTGCCAGGTATTCGGCAGCGCGTGGCAGAAGGCATGCACGGCGCTTTCCGGGTTGGGCAAGTAGCTTGCATTCGCCGCGAAGAGAACACCCGAGGTACCGAGCGAGACGAAGGCATTGCCCTCGCCGACCGTGCCCATGCCACAGGCAGAAGCCGCATTGTCGCCTGCACCGCCGGCAACGACGACGTCATCGGAAATACCCCAGCGCGCGGCCAGTTCCGAACGCAGCTTCCCGGCCGCATCGGTTCCCTCGACCAGGCTCGGCATCTGCTTTTCGTCCATGTCGGTGGCGGCAAGCAGGCTTTGCGACCACTGCCGCTTGCCGGTATCGAGCCAGGCAGTGCCGGCACTGTCGGACATTTCCGACATGTGCTCGCCGGTGAGCCAGAGGCGCAGATAATCCTTGGGCAACAGGACCCAACGCACTTTCGCAAAAATCTCGGGCTCGTTGGCGCGCACCCAGGCAAGCTTCGGCGCGGTGAAGCCGGGGAAAACGATATTGCCGGTGATCGTGCGGAACTGCAGATCCGCATCGAGCGCTGCCGCCTCGCGAAAGCTGCGGGTGTCGTTCCAGAGGATGCAGGGCCGCAGGACCCGATCATCGGCGTCGAGCAGCGTCGCGCCATGCATCTGGCCGGAAAGGCCAATACCGCGCACCGCCGAAAGCTCCGCCGGGTGCGCCGCCTTCAGCCCTGATATCGCCTCTTCGGTGGCGCGCACCCAGTCGGCCGGGTCCTGTTCCGACCAGCCGGGATGCGGCCGCGAGACGTCCAGCGCGCCGGAGGCCGAACCGACGATGCGCTGGCCGCCATCGATCAACATTGCCTTGACGCCCGAGGTGCCGAGATCCAGTCCGAGATACATGCTTGCCTCCAATGGTCGGCTCCAGACCGCTTGCCCGTCTGGAGCCGCGCCGTTCCAAGTCTTTACGCCGGATCGACCGGCAGGTTGTCCTTCAGGAAAATCTCGATGCGGATGCGCTCCTGCGCCGAAATCACCGAAAGCCCGTCGGCACGGGCCTTCAGCACGCGGATGGCGCTGCGCACCTCATGGCCGGCATCCTGATTGAGGAGCGCGTCGATCGTGCCGGAAAGAAGTGCTGCGCGGCTGTGCGGCGTCAGTTCATGGGCGATGGCGCAGACGGCCTTCTCGCGACCTGCCTTTTCCAGTGCCGCGATCAGGCCGCGATTGCCGGCGCCGAGGCTATAGATACCGGCAAGCTCCGGGTGATCGGCGAGCAGGCTGGAGACGAGGCGATCGACCTCGGCCGGATCGTCATGTCCTTCGACGACGGGCAAAAACTGGCATCCGGGCGCACTCTCCGCCATAGCCGCACCAAAACCTTCGAGGCGGTCGCGGTGGTCGCGCACCAGCATCGAGCCGGCAACGATCGCCACCGGACCGTTTCGGCCACCGAGGAAACGCCCCATCAGCGTGCCGGCGGTCCGGCCGGCAGCAACGTTGTCGACACCGGCGAAATGATCGCGCGACGATCCTGGCAGATCGGAGACCAGTGTCACGACAGCAACGCCCTCTTCCCGCAGCCGATCGACGGCCG
This sequence comes from Ensifer adhaerens, assembly GCF_002007205.1. Classification (GTDB taxonomy): domain Bacteria; phylum Pseudomonadota; class Alphaproteobacteria; order Rhizobiales; family Rhizobiaceae; genus Ensifer; species Ensifer adhaerens_D. Next base: position 81,076 of record NZ_LAZS01000001.1, on the reverse strand, counting down.
CGACGACCTCGGGGGCATCGATCGCCACCACGGCGACGCCGGCAGGCTCGAGACCACGCGCCTGCTCCAGCGCCCGCCCGAGAGCCGCTGCATCGAAGGCTGGAACGGTAAATACGGTAATTGCGGTCCGCTCGACGGCGGAGCGTAGCCTTGCCGCCTCCACCTCGGCCGCAAGGCCGCGCATGAAGGTGTTGTCGCCTTCCGGCAGGATGAAGACCAGCGGATAGATGCGGCTCTTGGCGAGGTTGGCGGCAGCGACATCACGGACGTAGCCGAGCGTCTCGATGGCGCGCTCGACCTTGTCGCGGGTGACGCCGCGCACGCCCGGGCGGTTGTTCAAAACCCTGTCGACGGTCGCGAGACTGACCCCGGCCCTGGCGGCGATATCGTGAACGGTCGGACGCATGTTTTCCTCCGGGCTCTGCCTTTAGAGGATTTTTTGATGTACGTAAATCAGAAATCCTCAACAATCATGAATCCGGACACGATACGGCAGCGCGAAACGCCGGCAAGAGCTGCGTAATAAGTTGATAAAGCTCGATTTTTCGGAAAACTTTCGGAGGCGGCCGTCAGCCGAGCCGTTTGCTGAAGGCATCGGTAAAGACCACCTCGCCATGGGTCTCACCGGCCTGCGCCAGCACCACATCCATGAAGCGATCGGTAACGCGCACGAGGGCAAAGCCGCCCATATATGCCGCCTTCGGCTTGATGAGATCGAGCCCGTCCTGCCGGTAGATCATTGCCGTCTCGTGCTGGTGGCCGTGGAACAAGCCGATGACGTTGCTGCCCTTGATGGTATCGAGCAATGCCTGGCGCTGGCCGATGCTCCACCAGTGCGGAGCGCCGTCGCCTTCGTCGTCGAAGGTTTTCGCTTTCGCATCCCAGACCTCGGCCGAAAAGGCGTCCCAGCCATAATGCTGGAAGAGGATCACCGGCCGGCCGTCGCCGGCATAGGACGCCAGATCCTGCTTCAGCCAAGGCAGCGCATTGACCGCACCCTTGGTCTCGTCGCCACCGAAGCGCTGCAACTGCACCAGATGCAGCCCGCTCCAGTCCCAGGAATAACAATCCGAAAGCGGATCGTAATTGGTGACCGGTATCGGCGGCTTGTAGAACACCGTCTGCCGGTGATTGAGCTCGACATAGTCGCGCAGTTCGCGGCGATACCAGTCGACATGCGGCGGCGGCCCGTCCTGGTCGAGGTCGTGGTTGCCGAGGCCGACATAGACGGGCATGTGGACATGGTCCGGCCCTGTCCCCTCCTGGTAACGGCTGGAGAATTGTTGCAATTGCCGGCCCTCGCGCGGCTGGCGCACCTGGCCGCCGCCATCGTCGGTAATGTCGCCGCCAAGCACCAGCCCGAGTGGCTTGCCGATCTCCCGCCCGGCGCTTGCAAGCCCGCTCGGCTTGCCGGCAACCGTCGCCGGCCAGCGCAAGCCATGCACGGCGTTCAGCGCCGCCACGTGGCGCAGCAGATTGGCGTCCGTCTTGCCTTCAGCCGCGCAGTTGGGAGCAAGTCCTTCGATCGAGACGAGGCAGGCGTGGATGTCATTGGAGAAAAGGAACGTCGCGTCGATGGCGGGAATGGCAGCGCGGCTTCGGGAGGTTGCCAGCGCCGCCCCGAAACCGGCAAGACCCGCAACGAATGATCGCCTGGATATGCCGTCAAAACCCGATCGCCGCATGCCGCTCCCCCTCTTACACTTGGGACAAAGTGTGCAGCAAGGCGCGGTTCGCGTAAACCGAGAGCCGCGTCCTGCTTGAGAGGGGGAGCTAGTGGCCGTCGCCGCCCGGCCCGACGCCTTGCGGCTTCTTGATCATCATCACGCCGAGGATCAGCGACAGGAACAGCACCGTCAACAGCATGAAAATGTCGCCGAAGGACAGGATGATCGCCTGCTGCTGCGCCATGCCCGCAAGCTGCTTGATCGCGATCGTCGTGCCATCGAGGCCGTGGGCGTTGAAGTTGGCGGCCATGTTGTTGAACCGCTCCATCGCCTCCGGATTGCCCCACTGCACGTGCTCGGCAAGCCGCGCATAGTGGAAATCCTGGCGCTGGGTCAGGATCGTGTTGATGACCGCAAGCCCGACGGCACCGCCGAGGTTGCGGGTCAGGTTGAAGAGGCCCGAGGCGCCGCGCATGCGCGCCGGCGGCATGGTGCCGAGCGCGATGTTGTTGATCGGCACCATGCACAGCATCAGCCCGACGCCGCGCAGGATCTGCGGGATGAACAGCTCGTAGAAGTCCCAGTCGGCCGTCAGGTGGCCCATCATCCAGGTGCCGGCGGCAAAGCTGGTAAAGCCGATCGTCATCAGCACGCGCGGATCGAGCTTGCCCGAAAGAATGCCGGCGACCGGCGCGGTTACGAACATGGCGAGACCCGAGACGAACATGGTCTCCCCGATCATCAGCGAATCGTAACCGCGAATGCGCCCGAGATAGAGCGGATAGAGATAGGTCAGGCCATAAAGGCCGATGCCCATGACGAAGGAGAACATCGAGCCGAAGGCGAAGTTTCGGTTGGCAAAGGCCCGGAGATCGACGACCGGAAAATCCACCTTGAAGGCGCGGTAGAAGAACACGATCGCCGCCAGCGCCGAAGCGACCGCGCCGATGACGATATGCTCGTCGTTGAACCAGTCGTTGGCATTGCCCTCTTCCAGCACGTATTCGAGCGCGCCGAGGAAGATCGCCATCGAGGCCAGGCCCCACCAGTCGAACTTCTTGAAGAGGCCAAGCTCCGGCTTGTCGAAGTCAATGAAGGTCCAGGTGAGCGTCGCAACGATGATGCCGGGAATGACGTTGACGAGAAACAGCCAGTGCCAGGAGAAGGCATGGCTGAGATAGCCGCCGACCGTCGGGCCGATCGTCGGCGCCAAGGTCGCGATCAGGCCGATGATCGGCGAGACGATGTTGCGCTTCGACGGCGGGAAGATGGTGAAGGCGGCCGCAAAGACCGACGGGATCATGCCGCCGCCGATAAAGCCCTGGATCGCACGGTAGACGATCATCTGGTCGATGTTCGTCGCCGTCGCCGCAAGCGCGCTTGCCGCGGTGAAGCCCGCTGCCGAAACCGAAAACAGCACGCGCGTCGAGACGATGCGCGCCAGCGTGCCCGAGAGCGGGATCATGATGACTTCGGCGATGAGGTAGGAGGTCTGCACCCAGCCGATCTCGTCCGAACCGGCCGAGAGACCGGCCTGGATTTCGGCAAGCGAGGCCGAGACGATCTGGATGTCGAGGATCGCCATGAACATGCCGACGACCATGGCGAAGAAGGCGATCAGCCTCTTCGGATCCATATGTTCCTCGACCTTCGGTGCGGCGGCCGCCACCGAGCCTGCTGTTGCCGTTGCGGCCATCTCAGCCACTCCTTGCATGGGCGCCCCTGGCGCCAGCGTTCTGGACATGCGCGTTTCGCCGCGCCGGCGTTCCGGACTTGACCGCGCTCCGTGGCGCCGGGGTCTCGACAAAAGGCGCGCCCGAGGGCGCGCCGGCATTTCGTCCGCTTACTTGGTCGCGGCGACCTTGGTTCCATCGGGCGCCGTGCGCGTGTCGACATCGACGACGACGCTCAGCCCCGCCCGCAGATGGCCTTCCGCCAGGACGTCGGCCGGCAGGGTGATGCGCACCGGCACGCGCTGGATTACCTTGGTGAAGTTGCCGGTGGCGTTTTCAGCCGGCAGCAGCGAGAAGACCGAGCCGGAAGCCGGCGAAATCGAGGCGACCGTGCCTTCGATCGCGTGATCCTCATAGGCGTCCACATGCACCTTCACCTTGGAGCCTGGCACCAGATGGGCGATCTGCGTCTCCTTGAAGTTGGCGTCGATGTAGAGCTGGTCGACCGGAACAAGCGCCGCAAGCCGCTGGCCGGCCGAGACGAGGTCGCCGACCTGCACCGCGACATTGCCGACGATGCCGTCATAGGGCGCCTTCAGCACGGTGAAGCCGAGGTCGCGGTTGGCCTTGTCGCGCGCAAGTTCCAGCGAGCGGATCTCGCTTTCAGCCTCGGTGCGCTGCGCTTCAAGCACCGTGATGCTTGCATTGGAAGCGGCGATGTTGGCGTCCGCCCCGGCAAGGTTTGCCCGTGCCTGGTCGAGCGCCACTTCGGCGTTGTCAAGCGAAGCGACGGTACCGACGGCCTTGGACTGGAGGTCGCTCGCGCGCTTCTGCGCGAGTTCGGCGCCGCGCACCGTCGCTTCGAGAGCCTTTTTCTGCGCTTGCGTCTGAGCAAGGCTCGCCTTGGCACCGGCAATCTGCGCATCGAAGCGGCTGAGCGCCAGCTTCTGGGTGGCGATCTTGGCTTCCGCCTGCTCCGCAGCAATGCGGTAGTCGCCATCATCGAGCGTGACCAGCGGATCGCCCGCCTTCACCTTCTGGTTGGCGACGGCGTCGACCTTGGCGACATAGCCCGATACCTTCGGCGAGATCGTCGCGATGTCGCCTTCGATATACGCGTCATCGGTGGAGACCATGAAGCGGCCATTGGTCCACCAGTCGTAGCCGTACCAGCCGCCGGCCGCCAGAAGCGCGAGACCGAGCACCGGGAGGATGGGCTTGCGCGCCTTCTTCTGCGGCGCGGTGGCTTCCTTTGTCGGGGCCGGCGCGGCCGCCTGCTCCGCGGCAGGCGCCTTTGCCTCAAGCGCGGTTTCCTGCTGCACTTCAAAATTCTCGTCGACGGGACGGACGCGGGCAGCGCTGGACGTGTTGGATGCGGACATTGGGCACCGGCCTGGTTAAGGATTGCTGAACGAACTGAACCGTTCGGTTCGATTGAACTTGACATAAGCCCTTTCTGGACGCATATCAAGAGGAAATCGAACCGCGTGGTTCGATGACTGAAATTTAATATGAGCAGGACGGAAACAAGCGACCATCATGAGCGGGGCAAAGACCGGAACCCAGGACGTCATGCAGCCGGCAGCCGGCATGGAAGAGGATCTCTGTTCGGGCGGCGGCCGTCATGCCGCCGGCGAGGATCCAGCCAAGCGTGAACAGATCCTCGAAGGCGCGCGCCGCGCGTTCCTGAGCCAGGGCTTCGACGCCGCCAGCATGAACGACATCACCCGCGAGGCCGGCGTCTCCAAGGGCACGCTCTACGTCTATTTCGAGAACAAGGAAGACCTGTTCAAGGCGCTGATCATCAAGGGCAAGACCCGGGTGGTCCAGACCGCCAAGCACGCGCTCAACGACCATGACGACGTCGAGGAATCGCTCTACGATTTCGGCGTGACGCTGACGACGAGCATGACGGCGGAAGAAACGATCCGCTCCATGCGCATGGTGATCGGCGTCATCGACCGCATGCCGCATCTGGCCGAACGCTTCTTCAGCGAGGCGCCGGAGAACGGCTATACGGTCTTGAAATCCTATCTCGATCGCCAGGTTCCCGCCGGCACGCTCGACATCGAAAACACCGAAATGGCCGCCCGCCAGTTCATCGAGATGGCGCAGGCCGGGCTGTTCAAGCACCGGCTGTTCGGCGGCATGTGCTCCGCGCCGCCGAAGGAACAGATCGAGGCGACGGTCACCGCCGCCGTGCGCGTCTTCATGTCCGCCTACGGACCAAAGAAATAGAACGGCCGAAGCCGAACTCTTGGCGACCGTCCGGCGTTACAATCCAGCAATTGCGATCAAGCGCGCCTTGAGGCAACACCCTATCACCGGGGCGCTGCCAAGGGAGTGATGATGAGTGCCATCGGTCGAGCGGTCTGGTTCATCGAGAGCCATTTCGCAAAGGACATTTCGCTGGATGAAATCGCGGGGGCCGCGGGCCTTTCGCGCTTTCATCTCTCGCGCGTTTTCGGGCTGGTCACCGGCCGATCGATCAGCGCCTATATTCGCGGCCGACGGCTGAGCGATGCCGCCCGGGCGCTGGCCGATGGGTCCATCAGCATTCTCTCGGTAGCCCTCGATGCGGGCTACGGCTCGCACGAGGCTTTCACCCGTGCCTTTCGCGACCAGTTCGGCGTGACGCCGGAAACGGTGCGCAAGCAGAGGCATGTTCGAAACATCGCACTGATGGAGCCCTTAAGGATGGACGACACCCGCCTCTTGAAGATCGACCCGCCGCGCTTTGAAGACAGCCCACCGCTGCTGCTCGCGGGCCTTTCGGAAACCTATGCCTATAGCCGCACGGAGGGCATTCCGTCGCTCTGGCAGCGGTTCAACCGCCATTTCGGCAATATTCCCGGCCAGAAGGGCAACGTCGCCTATGGCGTTTGCAACGAGAGCAACGGCGAGGCCGGCACCTTCCGCTACATGGCGGCCGTGGAAATGAGCGACACGGGCGATCTGCCCGAGGGCTTTTCGACGCTGAAGCTGCCGAGGCAGCGCTATGCCGTGTTCCTGCATCGCGGCCACATCTCGGCCATCGCCAAGACCGCCGACCATGTCTTCGGCACCTGGCTGCCCGAGTCCGGCCTTGAGCACGGCGAAACGCCCGATCTCATCGAGCGCTACGACGAACGCTTCGATCCGCATTCGGGCATGGGCGTCGTCGAATTGTGGATTCCGGTCAAATCGTAAACGGTAAAGCGCCGCTGCAATAGAGTGGCGGCGCTTGTCACGTCCGCAATGTTTCTTAAATACTTTCGGCGATTCTTGCGCGACGACGCGCCACCCAAAAAGAAAGATCGCCGATGCAGGACATCCTGTTGCTAGCCCAAGACCCCGCCGCCTGGGTCGCCCTCGTCACCCTCGTCGTCATGGAGGTGGTTCTCGGCATCGACAACCTGATCTTCATCTCGATCCTCACCAACAAGCTACCTGTCGAGCATCGCGAAAAGGCCAGGCGCATCGGTATCGCCCTTGCCCTCGTCATGCGCCTAGCGCTGCTCGGCACGGTCGCCTGGATCGTCAAGTTGACGACGCCGGTGTTCGAAGCCTTCGGCCACGGCTTCTCCTGGAAGGACATGATCCTCATTGCCGGCGGTCTGTTCCTCGTCTGGAAGGCGACCAAGGAAATCCACCACAACGTCGATCCGGCCGATCATGGCGAGGACTTCATCGCCTCTTCGGCGATCAACAGCTTTGGCGCTGCGATCGCCCAGATCCTGCTGCTCGACCTCGTCTTCTCGGTCGACAGCATCATCACCGCCGTCGGCATGACACCGCACCTGCCGATCATGGTCATCGCCGTCATCGCCGCCGTCACGGTCATGCTCGTTGCCGCCAACCCGCTCGCGAACTTCATCGAGAGGAACCCGACGATCGTCATGCTGGCGCTCGCCTTCCTCCTGATGATCGGCACGACGCTGATCGCCGAAGGCATGGGCCTGCACGTGCCGAAGGGCTACATCTACGCCGCCATGGCCTTCTCGGCGCTGGTCGAAATCCTCAACATGGTCGCGCGCAATGCGCGGCTGAGGAAGGCCGGAAAGCTCGACTGACGAGCCTAGGCGCAGAGATTTCACTAGAAAAAGGCCCGCATCCAAGATGCGGGCCTTCTGCTTGCGGGAGTTCTAGAAGACGCGGAGCCCGGCTGGCCGGCCGTCAACCGCGAGCCATCAGCGGCAAGACAAACGGGATCGTTTCCCCTTGCCGCCCAGCTTGCCGGGGTCGAACCCCACGCCTTCTGGTTGGAAAACGCACCTCTTCAGGAAACGTTCCGATCCGATTTCAACCCTTCAAGCGTCCGGGCGATGGCCGACCTCGACCAGGATGTTGCCGGGTATCACCGTGTAGAAGACATAGGCGCCATGCCGATCGGCAGGCGGGATCACCTGGGCACCGGATTTGCACACCAGTTGGTAGGCGTCGTCGACCTCGGCCCGCGTCGGCAGCAGAAAGCCGATGTGGTAGGTCTGGGCACCGAGGCTCACCTGGTCGCCGCCGCCAAGCGCCGCGATTGGCGGGCTGACGACAAGCACCAGGCCAGAGCCGTCCGTCAGGCGATAGAAGGCGTCCTTGCCGCGCTTTTCGACCAGCGTCAGGCCGAAGTGATCGATGAGGAAGGACGCCGTTTCGGCAACGATGGGGCTATGGAGGTCGATATGGTTCAGTCGCATGTTCACAGTCTCCGTGTTCGAGTAACGCGGCGGACTGCGTCGATTGCATACAACCCGCCGCGGACCGATGCGATTGCATCGGAACCACGTCGCGGGTTCGAACGGGACGTTCGAGCAGAGCTTCGTTTAAGAAACCGAAGGGACCGGGCTTACCATATCCGGTCCTGCCTTTTTCGACCTGCTCTGCTTAGCCTAGAACGGGCGAGGACGGAAGCCGGCGGCGCGATCAGTTTTTGCCAGCGCCGGGATCGATCTTCTGCAGCTCCTGCAGATAGGCGTCGAGACGGTCGAACTTCTGCTCCCAGAAGCGGCGATAGCCATCGAGCCAGCTGTTGACGTCCTCCAGCGGAGCGGCTTCAAGCTTGCACGGCCGCCACTGCGCTTCGCGGCCGCGGCTGATCAGCCCGGCGCGCTCGAGAACCTTGAGATGCTTGGAGACTGCCGGCAGGCTCATTTCGAAGGGCTCCGCCAGCTCGCCGACCGAGGCTTCTCCGAGCGCGAGGCGGGCGAGGATCGCCCTGCGCGTTGGGTCGGCCAGGGCTGAGAGCGTCGTCGACAAGCGATCTTCCGGCATTTTCTAAAAAACCTTTCAGTTAAATAACCTTTTGGTTCATTACCGCCCACCGTAAGCGGTGTCAACAAAAACCGGCGTGATCCGGTTTCCGTTGACATAACCGGCGTTCTATGGTCTCACGCGAGCCTATTGGAATAGCCTGCCGATACCGCAAATGCGGCACCCTTGCGGGCCTTTCCTTCCCATAAAATGCGCGCCCGGCGGCCGGCTTCTTCTCCGGCAAGGGGCGAGAAGCACGTCAGACGGGCAAAGACCATGGCAAATTCAGCAGTCCGGGTACGCATCGCACCCTCCCCCACCGGCGAGCCGCATGTCGGCACCGCCTATATCGCTCTGTTCAACTACCTCTTTGCGAAGAAGCACGGCGGCGAGTTCATCCTGCGCATCGAAGACACCGATGCCACCCGCTCGACGCCGGAGTTTGAACAGAAGGTGCTGGACGCGCTGAAATGGTGCGGGCTCGAATGGTCGGAAGGTCCTGACGTCGGCGGCCCCTATGGCCCCTATCGCCAGAGCGACCGCAAGGACATGTACCGCCCTTACGTCGAAAAGATCGTCGAGAACGGTCATGGCTTCCGCTGCTTCTGCACGCCCGAGCGGCTGGAGCAGATGCGCGAGAGCCAGCGCGCCGCCGGCAAACCGTCGAAGTATGACGGCCTGTGTCTCCACCTGTCCGCCGAAGAAGTGACCTCGCGCGTTGCCGCCGGCGAGCCGCATGTCGTGCGCATGAAGATCCCGACCGAGGGCTCGTGCAAGTTTACCGACGGCGTCTATGGCGACGTGGAAATTCCGTGGGATGCCGTCGACATGCAGGTCCTCTTGAAGGCCGACGGCATGCCGACCTACCACATGGCCAACGTCGTCGACGACCACCTGATGAAGATCACCCACGTCGCCCGCGGCGAGGAGTGGCTGGCCTCGGTGCCGAAGCACATCCTGATCTATCGCTATCTCGGCCTCGAGCCGCCGGTCTTCATGCACCTGTCGCTGATGCGCAATGCCGACAAGTCGAAGCTGTCGAAGCGCAAGAACCCGACGTCGATCTCCTACTACACCGCCCTCGGCTACCTGCCCGAAGCGCTGATGAACTTCCTCGGCCTGTTCTTCATCCAGATCGCCGAAGGCGAGGAGTTGCTGACCATCGAGGAACTGGCGGCCAAGTTCGACCCGGAGAACCTGTCCAAGGCCGGCGCGATCTTCGACATCCAGAAGCTCGACTGGCTGAACGCCCGCTGGATCCGCGAGAAGCTATCGGAAGAAGAATTCGCCGCCCGCGTCCTTGCCTGGGCGATGGAAAACAACCGACTGAGAGAGGGCCTGAAGCTCAGCCAGTCGCGCATCTCGAAGCTCGGCGAGCTGCCTGATCTCGCAAGCTTCCTGTTCAAGTCCGATCTCGGCCTGAAGCCCGAAGCCTTTGCCGGCGTCAAGTCGACGCCGGAGGAACTGCTCGAAGTCTTGAACACCGTTCAGCCGGATCTGGAAAAGATCCTCGAATGGAACAAGGAATCGATCGAAGCGGAACTGCGTGCGGTCGCCGAGCGCATGGGCAAGAAGCTGAAGGTGATCGTGGCGCCGCTGTTCGTCGCGGTTTCCGGCTCGCAGCGCTCGCTGCCGCTGTTCGACAGCATGGAAATCCTCGGCCGCGCCGTGGTCCGCCAGCGCCTGAAGGTCGCCTCCCAGGTGGTCGCCTCCATGGTCGGCAGCGGAAAGTAAGGAGAGCAAGATGAGCGACAAGACCGAGACCACTGGCCTCTCCTCCGATGCAACGGAAGTGCGTGCGCAAAAGCTGAAGTTGCTGCGCGAGCAGATCGGCGACGTCTATCCGGCGCATTTCCACCGGACGATGACCAATGCCGAACTCATCGCCAAGTACGAGAGCCTGGAGCCGGACACCGAGACGCAGGACGTCGTGACCGTTGCCGGCCGCGTCTATTCCTCGCGCAATTCCGGCATGTTCATGGACATCCATGACGCCTCCGGCAAGATCCAGATCTTCAGCCACAAGGACGTGACGAGCGAAGAGGCCCGCGGCCTGCTGCCGATGATCGACATCGGCGATATCATCGGCGTCACCGGCGTGGTCCGCCGCACCAAGCGCGGCGAGCTGACGATCAACGCCCAGGCGATCACCATGCTGACGAAGTCGCTGCTGCCGATGCCCGAGAAGTGGCACGGCCTTTCCGACATCGAAATTCGCTACCGCAAGCGCCACCTCGACATCATGACCAATGAAGAGTCGAAGCTGCGCTTCCAGCAGCGCAGCCGCATCGTCTCCGGCATCCGTCGTTTCATGGAAAATGACGGCTTCATGGAAGTCGAAACGCCGATGCTGCATTCGGTCTATGGCGGCGCCACCGCCGAACCGTTCAAGACGCATCACAACACGCTGAAGCTCGACATGTTCCTGCGCATCGCGCCGGAACTCTATCTGAAGCGCACGCTGGTCTCGGGCCTCACCGACAAGGTCTTCGAGATCAACCGCAACTTCCGCAACGAAGGCGTCTCCACCCGGCACAATCCGGAATTCACCATGATGGAGTGCTACTGGGCCTATGCCGACTACGAGGACATCATGGACCTCGTCGAGCGGCTGTTCGGCGAGCTTGCCATGGCGATCCACGGCTCGACCGAGTTTGCCTATGGCGACAAGGAAATCTCCTTCAAGGGTCCGTTCCGCCGCGTGCCGATGCCTGAGGCCGTCAAGGAAGCGACCGGCATCGACTTCCTTGCGCTGAAGACCGACGAGGAAGCCCGCGCTGCCGCCAAGGCTGCCGGCTTCGAGGTCGAGAAGGACTGGACCTGGGGCGAGTGCCTCGCCTTCATCTTCGAGGAGAGGGTCGAAGGCACGCTGATCCAGCCGGCCCACGTCACGCATTTCCCGAAGGACATCTCGCCCTTTGCCAAGGAAGTGCCGGGCGAGCCGCGCCTCGTCGAGCGTTTCGAGACCTATTGCAACGCCTGGGAACTGGGCAACGCCTTCTCGGAACTCAACGATCCGGAAGAGCAGCGCGCCCGCATGGTCGAGCAGCTGGAGCAGGCGCATGCGCGCGGCGAAAAGGCCAAGCAGCTCGACGACGAGTTCCTTGATGCCATCGACCAGGGCATGCCGCCGGCCGGCGGCCTCGGCATCGGCGTCGACCGCCTGATCATGCTCTTGACCAACGCGCCGTCGATCCGCGACGTCATCCTCTTCCCGGCCCGCCGCCAGAAGGCTGACTGATCGGCAGCGGCCTTGTCACGAACAGGAAAGCCCGGCGCTCCCACGCCGGGCTTTTTTGATTTCGGATGTATCTTCGGGCTGCCGGAACGCAAGCCCCGCCTCAGTGCCCTGCAGGCGCCTCTGCGGTCTCGGCCGGCTTGGCCTCATGCTCAACGGCGGCGCCCTCGGCCGTCGCGGCTTCGGCCGGATCGGCCGACGGGTCGATACAGGATGATTGATCGTCCATGGCCGCCATCATCGTGCGGATGTCGCCCATCGAGAGGTCGACGATCTTGCCATGGAAGGCACCGACGGAGTTTGCCGTGCCCTCGTTATAGGACGCACGGAACGTCTCGCTCATGCCCGGAACGCTCTGCGGACCGGGCGCGAAGAGCACCTCCGCGCCGATCGCGGCACCCCGCACGTCGGCCCGGCTTTCGGGGCCGGCGGAATCGAGCACGACGACCTGATAGAGATCTGCCTTTTCTGCCTTCGCCAAGGCGCCCACGACGCGCAGCGCCGTGCGCATGCGGCTCTTGCCATCGGCGCGATCAGTCTTGACGTGCATGCGGATCCAGCGCTGGCCGTTATGGCCGAGCTTCAGCGTGCGGATGGTCGTGCATTCGAGGCCGGAGGTCTTGGGCTCGGAGATACGCGCCATCAGCGCATCGCGGCTGACATAGACGGCAGCGCCGCCCGAGGCGGCAGAAACACCGAACGCCGCCGCGAGAATGACGAGCAGTCTCTTCGATGGCCTGATCTTGCCGAGGATAGCCTTCACGAGGGTGACTCCGCCGTCATATCCAGAAATTAAGGGAAGCCCAAAGGCTGTGCCTGAAGACTAGGCTCACGACCTTTCGGAAAGTTTAAATTGCGACGGCCAAAGTTCGGCAGCTTCGCCGCGAAAGGTCTGGCATGCACAAGACCGGGTCGGCGCGTCCCTTGGCCGACGGGTGATTGACATTCACGGCCATCTTGCCTCCATTGCGGGCCGTCAAACACAAGAACAAGAAAAGAAGAACCAGAATGCATAAAGTCATCTTTGATACGGATCCGGGCATCGACGATGCGATGGCGCTGCTGTTCCTGCACCGTCACCCGGCCATCGACCTGATCGGCATCACCACCGTTTTCGGCAATGCCTCGGTCGAAACCACCACCCGCAATGCACTGTTCCTGAAAGAGCGCTGGGGCATCGATGCGCCGGTCGCCAAGGGCCTCGACAAGACCTTCAATCCGGACCGTCCGCATGTCGGCTGGCCGACCTTCATCCACGGTGATGACGGTCTCGGCAACATCGACGTGCCCGAGACGGTCGACCTGCCGGTCGACCCGCGCCCGGCGCACCGCTTCATCATCGATACCGTTCGCGCCCATCCCGGCGAAGTGACGCTGATCGCCGTCGGCCGCATGACCAACCTGGCGCTGGCGCTGCGCGAGGATCCGGAGTTCGCGGCCCTCGTGCGCGAAGTCGTCATCATGGGCGGCGCCTTCGACGTCAACGGCAACATCACGCCGGCGGCCGAAGCCAACATCCACGGCGACCCGGAAGCCGCCGACGTTGTGATGACGGCCCAGTGGCCGGTCACAGTCGTCGGTCTCGACGTCACCACGAAGACCGTGATGACCAAGGCGATGATCTCCGATATCGCCGAACGCGGCGGTGACGCCGGCAAGCTGCTCGCCGACATCTCGAAGTTCTACGTCACCTTCTACGAGCAGCATGTGCCCGACGGCATGGTCGTTCATGACAGCTGCGCCTGCGCCTATGTCGTGGCGCCTGACCTCTTCACCGTCAGAAGCGGTGCGATCCGCGTCGTCTGCGGCGGTATTGCCGACGGCCAGACGATCCAGAGCCCCGACAACAGGCTGTTCCCGCCGAGCCCCTGGGACAACCTGCCGAGCCAGAAGGCCTGCATCGACATCGATGCCGCCCGCACGCTGAAGCTGATCAGCGACACGCTGGTTCTCGGTGGCTGAAGCGATCGCGGCGCGGCCATTGTTTCCGTCGCGCCTCGAAAAACTTGATCAGGATGGCTGGCGGACGCCTATTCGCCGGCTATCTTTCAGTCCATGAAACCGGACGCCCTGCTCTACCCCGCCCCCAAAGGCCTCTATTGCCCGATCGGCGATTTCTACATCGACCCGGTTCACCCAGTCGAAAGGGCGCTCATTACCCATGGTCATTCCGATCATGCCCGCGCCGGCCACGGCCAGGTGCTCGCCACCCGCGAAACCCTCGACATCATGCGTATCCGCTACGGCGACGGCTTCTGCGGCACCGGCCAGGCGGTCGAACTTGGTGAGAGGCTGACGCTCAACGGCGTCGAGGTGGGCTTCCATCCGGCGGGCCACGTGCTGGGCTCGGCGCAGATCTCGGTTCGCACGGGCGGCACCCGCATCGTCGTGTCCGGCGACTACAAGCGGCGGCGGGATCCGACCTGCGCCGGCTTCGAGCCGGTCGCCTGCGACGTCTTTATCACCGAAGCGACCTTCGGCCTGCCGGTCTTCCACCACCCGGACGACCGGGCCGAGACGCGCAAGCTGCTGACGTCACTTGCACAATTCCCGGAGCGGACGCACGTGGTCGGCGCCTATGCGCTCGGCAAGGCGCAGCGGGTGATCGCGCTGCTTCGCGAACAGGGTTACCACCAACCGATCTTCATCCACGGCGCCCTGCAGCGGCTCTGCGACTACTATCAAAGCCAGGGCATCGGCCTCGGTGAGCTGCGCCCGGCAACGCTTGCCGCCGATGAAAAGCAGGATTTCAGAGGCACGATCGTGATCGGTCCGCCGGCCGCCTTCGCCGATCGATGGTCGCGGCGCTTCGCAGATCCGATCGCCATCTTCGCCTCCGGCTGGATGTTGATCCGGCAAAGGGCGAAGCAGCGCGGCGTCGAGCTGCCAATAATCATCTCCGACCATTGCGACTGGCCCGAGCTGACCGACACGATCACCGAGATCGCACCGGCCGAGGTCTGGGTCACGCATGGGCGCGAGGAAGCGCTCGTGCGCTGGTGCGAGATCAAGGGCATCGCCGCCCGCCCCTTGCATCTCGTCGGCTACGACGACGAGGGAGAGTGAGCGATGCGCGCCTTCGCCGAACTGCTCGACCGTCTCGTCTTAAGCCCGCAGCGCAACGCCAAGATCCGGCTGCTTGTCGATTACTTCCGCACCGCGCCGGACCCGGATCGCGGCTACGCGCTTGCGGCAATCGCCGGCACACTGTCGCTCAACACCGTCAAGCCGGCGATGATCCGCGATCTGCTGCTCGAACGCATGGACGCCGTTCTCTTCCAATATTCCTACGACTATGTCGGAGACCTCGCCGAAACGGTGTCGCTTGTCTGGGAGCCGCCCGCTGGGTCCGTGCATTCGGATATCCCCTTGGGTGAGGCCATCGAGCGCCTGCAGAAGACCGGACGCGCGGATGTGCGCAGCGTCGTGCGCGACATGCTGGACCATCTGGACACCTCGGCGCGCTTCGCCTTTCTCAAGCTGGTGACCGGCGGCCTGCGCATCGGCGTATCGGCGAAACTCGCCAAACAGGCGCTGGCCGACATGGGCGGCAAGGATGTGGCAGAGATCGAGACGCTCTGGCACGGCCTGTCGCCGCCCTACCTGCCGCTCTTTCGCTGGCTTTCGGGAGAAGCGGAGAAGCCCGCGCTTTCGACACCCGCCGTCTTCCATTCAGTGATGCTCGCCAATCCGGTCGGCGAAGGCGATCTCGACGCGCTCGATCCCAGGGATTTCGCGGCCGAATGGAAATGGGACGGCATCCGCGTGCAGCTTGCCAATATCGGCGGCGTCCGACGCCTTTACTCCCGCAGCGGCGACGAGATTTCCGGCGCCTTTCCCGACGTACTGGAGGCCGCCGACTTCACCGGCGTGATCGATGGCGAACTGCTCGTCGGCGGCACAGCGCGCACCAACCGCGCAACCCGAACTTTCGCCGACCTGCAACAACGGCTGAACCGCAAGACTGTCAGTTCCAAGCTCCTTGAGGCCTATCCCGCCTTCATCCGCGCCTACGATATCCTCTTTTCAGGCGAAGCGGACGTTCGCCCGCAAGGCTTCCTCGAACGACGGGCGATGCTCGCCGACCTCGTCGAAAACGCCTCGCCGCAGCATTTCGACCTGTCGCCGCTGGTGCCGTTCTCCTCTTGGGAAGAGCTTGACCGGCTGCGCGCCGACCCGCCCGATCCCGTGATCGAGGGGATCATGCTGAAACGGCTCGATTCTCCTTATACGCCGGGCCGCGTCAAAGGCCCGTGGTTCAAGTGGAAACGCGCGCCCTTCAACATCGACGCGGTGCTGATGTACGCCCAGCGCGGCCACGGCAAGCGCTCAAGCTACTACTCCGATTTTACTTTCGGCGTCTGGGCCGCCGTCGACGGAACGGAAACGCTGGTGCCGGTCGGCAAGGCCTATTTCGGCTTCACCGACGCCGAACTGGAAATCCTCGACCGTTTCGTCCGCGACAACACGACCGAGCGCTTCGGGCCGGTCCGCGCCGTGCGCGCCGAGCCCGATTTCGGTTTCGTCGTCGAGGTCGCCTTCGAGGGCATCAACCGCTCCACCCGACATAAGTCCGGCGTCGCCATGCGCTTCCCGCGCATCGCGCGCCTGAGACAGGACAAGCTGCCACGCGATGCCGATCGTCTGGAGACGCTGCAGGCGATGATCGAAGCGCGCGAGAACACATAGGAGCGCCTGCGAAGATCGAGGGAACACTGGCGACGGCTGCGCGTTGGGACCGGACCACCAACCGAAAGGCTAAGTACCATGCCAGCAAAGTCGAAAGCCCAGCAGCGTGCGGCGGGCGCCGCGCTTGCCGCCAAGCGCGGCGAAGTCAAGAAATCGAGCCTTAAGGGCGCGTCGCGCGAGATGGAAAAATCCATGAGCGAAGGTGAACTCGAAGATCTTGCCGAAACCAAGCACAAAAAGCTGCCCGAGCGCAAAGGCGACTGAGGCCCGAAGGAATAATAGCGGAACCTAAAACAAGGTTTATTAAGACCCTTTTGGGATTATCCGGCTCAAGACATAGCCATTCGCGTGCCGCCGGGGTGTTTCGTGCCTGCCAGACATGCTTTCAACCTCGGAATAAAAAGGCTCTCGAGGGTTCTGACGCCAAGCTATCTTCCAGCGATCATTGCCGCCTTCGTGGTTGTGGTCGCCGGCATCCTTGCGGACAATCAGAACCAGGTGGTCGACGAGGCGCGCCAGCGCGCGCGCGTTGCCGAGGAACTCAACCCCATCCGTTCCAAGCTGGAGACCAACGTCAACGGCAACATCCAGCTTGTACGCGGGCTGATCGGCACGCTCGTCACCGAGCCGGCAATGGATCAGCAGCGTTTCGCCGCGCTGTCGCGCAGCGTCTTTACGGAACGCTCGCAATTGCGCAGCATCGCGGCTGCGCCCGATCTGATCGTCTCGCTCGTCTATCCGCTCGAACAGAACCGCAGGGCGCTCGGCCTCGACTACCGCAAGAACGAAGCACAGCGCGCCGCCGTCATGCGGGTGAAGGACACCGGCCAGATGGTGCTTGCCGGGCCTGTCGATCTCGTCCAGGGCGGCAAGGGGCTGATCGGTCGGTTCCCCGTGTCGATCGACGCCGGCGGCGGCAGCAACCGCTTCTGGGGCATCGTCTCGGCCGTCATTGACGTGGACCGGCTCTATCGCGACAGCGGCCTTTCTTCCGAGAAACTAGGCATCGACGTCGCCATTGCCGGTCGGGACGGCACGGGCATAAAGGGCCCGGTCTTTTACGGCGACCCCAGGATTTTCCGCGATGCGCCAGTCGAAATGACCGTGCTTCTGCCCGGTGGGTCCTGGCATATCGCAGCCGTTCCGAAGGGCGGCTGGCCGACGACGGCGGGCAATGCCTGGCTCATCCGCGGCCTCATCGTCATCGGTGGGCTGATGATCATCCTGCCGATGGTGCTGACCGGGCGCCTTTTGAGTGAGCGGCAAGGCAATATTCGTGCCCTCAGGCATAGCAAGGCGCAGCTACAGGAACTCTCCCATCGGCTGAAAATCGCGCTCGACTCGTCCCAGATCGGCATCTGGGAACTCGACGTCGCCAGCAAGAAGCTGCTCTGGGACGACCGGACCAAGGAGCTCTATGGGCAAAAGGCGTCGCTACGTCAGGCCTATGACGACTGGAAGGACGCGCTGCACCCGGATGATCTCGACCGCGCCGAACTGGAATTTGCCGAGGCGCTGGAAACCGGGCTCGCCTACAATTCCGATTTCCGCGTCCGCCTGGCCGACGGCAGCACGCGCCACATCCGGGCCAACGGTTCCTTCTATATCGGCGCCGACGGCCACCGGAAGATCGTCGGCGTCAACTGGGACGTGACCGCCGACTTCGAGACCCGCGAAACGCTGTTCGAAGCCAAGCGCACGGCCGAGGCGCACAGCGCCGAACTCGAGGCAGCGCGCCATCGCATGGAGTTCAACGCGCTGCACGATCCGCTGACCGGGCTGCCGAACCGCCGGTTCCTCGACCAGGTCCTGGCCGATCGCGACCGGCATTTTGCTCCCGGTGCGAGGCTCAGTATCTTCCACATGGACCTCGACCGGTTCAAGCAGATCAACGATACGCTCGGCCACGCGGCCGGCGACGAGATCCTCAGGCATGCCGCCGAACTCCTGCGCGGGAACGCCGATGAAAAGGACTTCGTCGCCCGCATCGGCGGCGACGAGTTCGTGCTCGTCCGCCAGGACGGCGGCATCGAGCCCGATGCCCGGCTGGCGTCACGCATCATCGAGGCGATGAGCGTGCCCGTCCGCTACAAGGACCAGGAGTGTCGCATCGGCGTCAGCATCGGCATCGCCGCCCAGAGCCAGGCGAGCGAAGAGCTGTCGCAGGTGCTCGTCAATGCCGACATCGCGCTCTATGAGGCCAAGCGCCGCGGCCGCAATCGCCACGAGATCTTTACCGGCGAACTGAAGACGGCGGTCTTCAAGACCAAGCAGACCGCCGACGAGATCCTGCGCGGGCTCGAGCACAACGAGTTCATCGCACATTTCCAGCCGCAATTCTGCCCGCGCTCACTGGACATAACAGGTGTCGAAGCGCTGGCGCGCTGGGATCATCCGACCAAGGGCCTGCTCGGTCCGCATACGTTCCTGAAGACGGCGGAAGACATCAACGTGGTGGCCGCGATCGACCAGGCGATCCTGGAGCAGGCGCTGTTCCAGATCTACCGCTGGGAAGCGAGCGGCATTCATATCCCGAAGGTCTCGGTCAATCTTTCCTATGCCCGGCTTCACGACGAAAACCTGATCGATCGCCTGGAACAGTTGCAGATCCCGGCGGGCCGCCTGTCGTTCGAACTCCTGGAATCGATCTCCTTCGACGAAAGCGACGTGACGGTCCTGTCGAACATCCGCCGGATCAAGGAACTCGGCATCGACATCGAGATCGACGATTTCGGCACCGGCTACGCCTCCATCGTCAGCCTCCTGAAACTGACGCCGCGACGCTTGAAGATCGACCGCCAGCTCGTCCTGCCGATCCTCAAGTCGCCGGCGGAAAAGCGCCTGGTCGAATCCATCATCGACATCGGTACGTCGCTCGGCATCGAGGTAATCGCCGAAGGCGTCGAAACCCTCGAACACGCGGCCATCCTGAAGGAACTCGGCTGCCACGGGTTGCAGGGCTATGCCTTCGCCCGACCGATGAGCGCCAATGACCTTGCGACCTTCGCCTTCGAGCGCCGCTGGCTGGCAGCCTGAGATGCACTTCAGGGTCTGTTAAAAACGCAGGTGCGTGCATTTTTCGCACGCTCAAGGCTTGGCAGCCGTGCCGCGAATCGCCATAAAAACAATTGCCTGCCTCCGCTTTTGGGAATGGCGGCATCACCTGCGGCAGTCGCTGATGCGACCGCCCTTTCGGGCCTCTAGCGTGTCCCGCTTCAAGTGGAACCACTGAAAGCGGAAAAGATGCTCTAGAATCAAAATCCTGATGCGTCCCTTGTGCATTCTTTTGGAAAGCACGGCGCTCGGGTGCCCGCTCTCCATGAACCCGAACGAAGGGAACGGTACGATCGAATACGCGGGAAAATTGCTTTCTGTCTTCATTCTCGCCCCATTTGCGGGAAGCCTCCTTGCAATCTTCTTCCCGCCCGATCAGCGCGGCGCGACGGCCTGGTTCGCCGGCACCATTGCGCTTCTGTGTTTCCTTGTCGCCGCCAGCCTCTACCCCTTCGTCACCTCAGGCGGCGTGCTGCGCTACGACATCGCCTGGCTTCCGGAACTCGGCCTCAACTTCACGCTCCGGATGGACGGCTTCGCCTGGCTTTTCACGGTTCTGGTGACCGCGATCGGCGTACTCGTGGTGCTTTACGCCCGCTACTACATGGCTGCAGAAGACCCGGTGCCGCGCTTCCTGTCGCTGTTCCTCGCCTTCATGGGCTCCATGCTCGGCGTCGTGCTGTCGGGCAACCTCATCCTGCTTGCCGTCTTCTGGGAGCTGACGAGCATCGTCTCCTTCCTCTTGATCGGCTACTGGCATCACAATGCGCACGCCCGTGACGGCGCCCGCATGGCGCTGACCGTCACCGGCACCGGCGGCCTCTGCATGCTTGTCGGCCTTCTGCTGATGGGCCGCATCGTCGGCAGCTACGATCTCGACGTGGTGCTCGCCTCGGGCGACCTCATCCGCAACTCGCCGCTCTACATGCCGGTCTTAATCCTGGTGCTGCTCGGCGCGCTGACGAAGAGCGCGCAGTTCCCGTTCCATTTCTGGCTGCCGCACGCGATGTCGGCACCGACCCCGGTCTCGGCCTATCTGCATTCGGCAACCATGGTAAAGGCCGGCGTCTTCCTCTTGGTGCGCCTCTGGCCGGTCATGGCCGGCACCGAGGCCTGGTTCTGGATCGTTGGCCTTGCCGGTCTTTCGACGCTGCTGCTCGGCGCCTATTTCGCCATCTTCCAGCAGGACCTCAAGGGCCTGCTCGCCTATTCCACCATCAGCCATCTTGGCCTGATCACGGTTCTCCTGAGCCTCGGCAGCCCGCTTGCCGCCGTCGCCGCCGTCTTCCACATCGTCAACCACGCGACCTTCAAGGCGTCGCTGTTCATGGCGGCCGGCATCATCGACCACGAGACCGGTACGCGCGACATGCGCAAGCTCGGAGGGCTGATCAGGTACATGCCTGGAACGGCGGTGCTCGCCATGGTCGCCAGCGCGGCCATGGCTGGCGTGCCGCTCTTGAACGGCTTCATCTCGAAGGAAATGTTCTTCGCCGAAGCGATCGAAACGCACCAGGCCAACATTCTCGATACGATGACGCCGTATGTCGCGACGCTCGCCGGCATGTTTGCGGTCACCTATTCGCTGCGTTTCATCCACAGCGTCTTCTTCGGCAAGATC
The DNA here is from genome assembly GCF_002007205.1 of Ensifer adhaerens. Lineage (GTDB taxonomy): Bacteria > Pseudomonadota > Alphaproteobacteria > Rhizobiales > Rhizobiaceae > Ensifer > Ensifer adhaerens_D. The sequence continues at coordinate 59,911 of NZ_LAZS01000001.1, read as the reverse complement.
CACGAGGATCTTCCGAAGGTGCCGCACGAGCCGCCGCGCTGGATGCGCGTGCCGATCGAATTCCTGGTGCTCGCCTGCCTCGTCGTCGGCATCATCCCGGCGATCACCATCGGCCCGTTCCTGCACACGGCGGTCGTCTCCATTCTCGGCGCCAACACGCCCTATTACAGCCTGTCGGTCTGGCACGGCTGGAACCTGCCGCTGATCATGAGCTTCGTTGCGCTTGCCGGCGGTGTCGGCCTCTATTTCCTGATGCGCAACTACCTTGCGACCAGCGTCGAAGGCCCGCCGATCTTCCGCCTGCTGCATGGCCAGCGCATCTTCGAGCGGGTGCTGGTGACGCTTTCGTGGAAGTGGGCACGCGCGCTCGAGCAGAACCTCGGCACAAGGCGGCTGCAGCCGCAGATGCGCTTCCTCGTCTTCATCGCGATCGCCGCCGGCGCGCTGCCGCTGCTTTTCAATCATTTCGAACTGCCGCCGCTTCTCGTGCGCAGCATCGATCCGGCCTTCGCCCTCCTCTGGGCGGTCGGCATCGCCTGCGCCATCGGGGCCGCGATCCTTGCAAAGTTCCACAGGCTGGCGGCACTCGTGCTGCTCGGCGGCGCCGGGCTCACCACCTGCCTCACCTTCGTCTGGCTTTCGGCGCCCGACCTTGCCGTGACCCAGCTCCTCGTCGAGATCGTCACGACCGTGCTCATTCTGCTCGGTCTTCGCTGGCTACCGAAGCGCATCGAAGACACCCAGGAAAATGAGCTGCTTTCGCTCAAGGTCCGTTTCCGCCGTCTGCGAGACTTCCTGCTGGCGGTCGTCGCCGGCGGTGGCGTGGCGCTCATTGCCTATACGATGATGACCCGCCCGATGCCCGAGACGATCGCCAGCTATTTCCTCGAGCGCGCCTACAAGGAAGGCGGCGGCACCAACGTCGTCAACGTCATCCTCGTCGATTTCCGCGGCTTCGACACGCTCGGCGAGATCGCAGTGCTTGCGATCGTCGCGCTCACGGTCTTCGCCCTGCTCCTGCGTTTCCGCCCGCAGGCAGACAGCCTGGAGGCGCCGGAACAGCAGCGCGTCCAGAACGCCTTCGACGACGATCATCCTGATCGCAGCAAGGGCGACAGCGTCGCCGAATACCTGTTCGTGCCGTCGGTGATCATGCGCTGGATGTTCCCGGTCATCGGCATGCTGGCAGCCTACCTGTTCCTGCGCGGCCATGACCTGCCGGGTGGTGGCTTTGCCGCCGGCATCGCCATGTCGATCGGTTTCATTCTGCAATACATGTCCGGCGGAACCCGCTGGGTCGAAGAACGGCTGCGCATCCATCCGCTGCGCTGGATGAGCATCGGGCTTCTGGTGGCCGCCGCCACCGGCATCGGTTCCTGGTTGTTCGGCTATCCGTTCCTCACCTCGCATGCGCAGTACGTGACCCTGCCGATCGTCGGCAAGTTCCCGCTCGCAAGCGCCCTTTTCTTCGATCTCGGCGTCTTCTCGCTGGTGCTCGGCGCAACCGTGCTGATCCTCATCGCGCTTGCCCACCAGTCGATCCGCGCGCCGCGCGCCCATGCCCGCGCCACGCGGAGCGGAAAGGAGGCCCGCTGATGGAAATCATCCTCTCTGCCGCGATCGGCGTTCTCACGGCTTCCGGCGTCTACCTGCTTTTGCGCCCGCGCACCTACCAGGTGATCATCGGCCTCTCGCTGCTGTCCTATGCGGTCAATCTCTTCATCTTCGGCATGGGACGCCTTCGCGTAAACGCGCCGCCGGTGCTGGAACCCGGCGGCGTCGGCGATCTCAGCCGCTTCACCGATCCGGTGCCGCAGGCCCTCGTGCTGACGGCGATCGTCATTGGCTTTGCCATGACCGCGCTCTTCCTCGTCGTGCTGCTCGCCTCGCGCGGCTTCACCGGCACCGACCACGTCGACGGCCGGGAGCAGCGCCATGACTAACTGGATGCACCACCTGCTGATCCTGCCGATCCTGCTGCCGCTGATGGTCGGCGCCGCGATGATCCCGATCGACGAGCGCAACCGCATGGCAAAGGGCGTGATGGGCTTCGTCTCGACGCTCGCCCTCTTCATCCTCTCGATGGTGCTGATGCGCATCGCCTCGACGGACGGCGTGCCCGCCGGCAGCGGCGTCTACCAGCTCGGTAACTGGCCGGCACCCTTCGGCATCGTGCTGGTGCTCGACCGCCTCTCGGCGCTGATGCTGTGTCTCACGAGCGGATTGGCGCTGGCCGCCCAGGCCTATTCGATCGCCCGCTGGCACACGTCGGGCCATCATTTCCATTCGCTGTTCCAGTTGCTGATCGCCGGCCTCAACGGCTCGTTCCTGACCGGCGACCTCTTCAACCTCTTCGTCTTCTTCGAGATGATGCTGGCGGCGTCCTATGGCCTGCTGCTGCACGGCTCCGGGCCGCTGCGCGTCAAGGCGGGGCTGCACTACATCGCGATCAACCTTGCCGCCTCCTCGCTCTTCCTGATCGGCGTCAGTCTGATCTACGGCGCAACCGGCACGCTCAACATGGCCGATCTTTCGATGAAGCTGGCGACGCTTTCGCCGGACGATCGCCAGATGGTCGAGGTCGGCGCCGGCGTGCTTGGCGTCGCCTTCCTGGTGAAGGCCGGCATGTGGCCCTTGAGCTTCTGGCTGCCGACCGCCTATGCGGCTGCGACGCCACCGGTCGCCGCCGTCTTCGCGATCCTCACCAAGGTCGGCATCTACGTGATCCTCAGGCTTTCGCTGCTGGTCTTCGGCGCGAGCGCCGGCGCCTCGGCCGGCTTTGGGCAATCGGTTCTGCTTGCGGGCGGCCTGTTGACGATCGCCTTCGGCGCCATCGGCGTGCTTGCCTCGCAGGCAATGGGCCGCCTGGCCGCCTATTCGGTGCTGGTTTCCTCCGGCACGCTGCTCGCCGCCATCGGCCTCGGCCATCCGAGCATGATTGCCGGCGCGCTCTTCTATCTCGTCAGCTCGACACTGACGATCGCCGCCTTCTTCCTGTTGATCGAACTGGTCGAGCGCGGCCGCGACGCCGGCGCCGACGTTCTGGCGGTGACGATGGAAGCCTATGGCGATGCCGACGAGGACGAGGAGGAAGAAGAGGCCGGCGCGGCGATCCCCGGCACGATGGCGATCCTCGGCCTTTGCTTCTGCCTTTGTGCCCTGCTGTTGGCCGGCCTGCCACCGCTCTCCGGCTTCGTCGCCAAGTTCGCCATCCTCGGCGGCCTCTTTGGATTGTCGGGCACCGAAACTGCGCCGGCGGTCTCCGCAGCCGACTGGACCTACGTCACGCTGCTGATCGTCTCGGGTCTCGCCGCGATGATCGCCATGAACCGCGTCGGCATCCGCACCTTCTGGGCGTCGATCGAAAACACCGTGCCGCGCGTCGTCGTCATCGAGATCACCCCCGTCGTCGTGCTGCTCGCCGCCTGTATCTTCTTGAGCCTGCAGGCCGGGCCGGCCATGCGCTACATGCAGGCGACGGCGGATTCGCTGTTCGACCCGACGGGTTACACGGAACGGGTGCTCACTGCGCCCCGGGCGGGAGGGCAATAGGCGATGCGCACCTGGTTCCCCTATCCGCTGCTTTCCGTCGGGCTGCTCCTCGTCTGGCTCCTGCTCAATCAGTCCGTCGCCCCCGGCACCATCATCATGGGTACTTTACTTGCGATCGGTCTCGGCTGGGTGACGCTGAAGCTCGGCCTCGTGCACTCGCACCCGCGCAGGATCCTGTTGATTGTGCGCTTCGGCTTCACCGTCGCCCTCGACGTGATCCGCTCGAACATCGCCGTTATCGCCGTCATCCTGCGTGGCCAGCGCCGGCCGCCGAATCCGGGCTTCCTGACCATCGATCTCGACCTGGATGACGAAAACGCCTTGGCGCTGCTTGCCTGCGTCATGACGGCGACGCCCGGAACGGCCTGGCTCGAATACGATCGCCACCGCAAGTCCCTGCTCTTCCACGTGCTCGACATGGAGAACGAGGATGTCTGGCTCGATACGGTCAAGCGCTATGAGACCGCCCTGAAGGAGATATTCGGATGATGGAACTTTCAATCATCTGGTCGATCCTGGTTGCCCAGATCATGCTCGGCCTGGCGATGGCCTTCGCCTTCTACCGCATGGTGCGGGGACCGCGCGCACAGGACCGCATCCTCGGCCTCGACACCCTCTACATCAACGCCATGCTGATGCTCCTGACCTTCGGCATCCGCTCGGCCAACTCGCTCTATTTCGAGTCCGCCCTGATCGTCGCGCTGATCGGCTTCGTTTCGTCGATCGCCTTTGGCAAGTTCCTGATGCGCGGGGAGATCATCGAATGAGCCATCTCACCGATCTTCCGGTCTGGGCGGCCGTCATCGTCTGCGGGCTTACCGTTCTCGGCGCTGCAGTGGCGCTGATCGGCTCCGTCGGCCTCATCAGGTTTACCAGCTTCTACGAACGCCTGCATGCGCCGACGCTCGCGACCAGCGGCGGCGTGCTGATGATCTGTACCGCCTCGATCATCTGCTTTGCCGTGCTGCAGAGCCGCTGGGTGTTCCACGAAATCCTGATCATCGTCTTCGTCGTCGTCACCACGCCGGTGACGCTGATGCTGCTCGGGCAGGCAGCGCTTTATCGCGACCGCGTCGAGGAACAGCGCGGCGTCCCGCTCAAGCAGCGGCCGCCGCGCGAAGAACAAGCAGAGTAACTTTCAGGCCCACAAGGCCTCAGATGGTCGCGGTCTACTCGCCGCGCCCTCGGAAGCGCCGCTGATAGGCGGGATCGTAGAGCGAGCTTTCACGGAAATCGGAGGCTTCGAGGCCGGGGCCGACGAAGATCAGCGCCGTGCGCTCGATCGGCTCTTCCGCCACCCTAGCGGCGATGTCACCGAGCGTGCCGCGCACCACCCGCTCGTCCGGCCAGGAGGCCTTGACGACGATCGCGACGGGGCAATCGGCGCCATAGAGCGGCGTCAGTTCCTCGACCACCTGCTGAAGCGCATGGATCGCAAGATGGATCGCCAGCGTCGAGCCGGTCGCACCGAAGGCGGCGAGCGTCTCGGTGTTCGGCATCGGCGAGGCGCGGCCGGAGACACGGGTCAGCACCAGGCTCTGGGCGACCGCCGGAATGGTCAGTTCACGCCCGAGCGCCGAGGCGGCCGCCGCAAAGGACGGGACGCCCGGCGTCATCGTATAGGCGATGCCGTTCTTCTCCAGCCGGCGGATCTGTTCGGCCACCGCACTCCAGACGGAGAGATCGCCGGAATGCAGCCGCGCCACGTCAAGTCCGTCGGCCTCCGCCTTCACATATTCCGCCTCGATCTCGTCGAGCGACATCGGCGCAGTATCAATGATACGCGCGCCCGGCGGGCAATACTGCAGCAGCTCCGGCGAAACGATCGAGCCGGCATAAAGGCAGACTGGGCAACGCCCGATCAGGTCGCGCCCGCGCACCGTGATCAGATCTGCAGCGCCCGGGCCTGCGCCGATGAAATGTACCGTCATAGGCTACTCCAAGAATTTAGATCTTCGTCCAGGACCATTGCGTCACCGGCATGGCAGGCCGCCAGCCGGTCATTTCGCCGACGGGTCCGGCCCGGGCGATATCGATGCGGATCAGCGTGCCGCCGAGGCGCGCATGATAATCGAGCAGCACCCTTTCCATGTCCGTCGTCACCGCATTGGCGACGAGACGGCCGCCGGTGCCAAGTGCTGCGATCGCCGCTTCCATCACCCCGTCTTCGCTGCCGCCGCCGCCGATGAAGATTGCGTCCGGCTGCGGCAGGCCGGCAAGGGCCGCCGGCGCCTCGCCTTCGACCACCGTCAGCCCGGGCACGCCGAACATCGTCGCGTTGCGGCCGATGCGGACGGCCCGTTCCCGCGACACCTCGATGGAGATCGCCTGCATCGTCGGGTCGGCCAGCATCCATTCGATGCCGATCGAACCGGAGCCACCGCCGATATCCCAGAGCAGTTCGCCCTTGCGCGGCGCGAGTGCCGACAGCGTCAGCGCCCGCACCTCGCGCTTGGTGATCTGCCCGTCATGTTCGAACAGCGCGTCGTCGCGGCCGGCCGCCAGCGGCAGCACGCGCGCACCCTCGTCGGCTGTCACCTCGATCGCGCAGACATTCAACGGATGCACGAGGCCGAGCATGAAGCGCGACGCGATCTGCGTCGTTACCCGTTCGCCGGCGCCGCCAAGCGCTTCGAGAACCGTCAGCCGCGACTGACCGAAGCCGCTTGAAACCAGAAGCTCGGCCAGGTCCCTCGGACCCGCGCCGTCGGAGGTCAGCGTCAGCACCTTTGCACCCGGATGAAGGTGCGGCCGAACCAGGTCGAGCGGGCGTCCATGCACGGAGACGAGCGTCGCATCCTGCAGCGCCCAGCCGAGCCGCGAGGCAGCAAGGCTGATCGACGACGGCGCCGGCAACGTTCGGATTTCGGCAGAGGCGATGCGGCGCGCCAGCGTCACGCCGACGCCAAAGAAGAAAGGGTCGCCGGAGGCAAGCACCACGACAGGCGTGCCACGGCGGGCAACGATCTCGACGACCGAGCGTTCGAGCGGGCTCTGCCAATGATGAGCCTCACCCGTGATGAGGGAGGCCGCGAGCTCCAAATGCCGATGGCCGCCATAGACGACGGGCGCCTCGGAAATCAGCCGCTTGGCCTCGTCGCCGAGACCGGCTACACCATCCTCACCGATACCGATGACGGTCAGCCAGGGGGAGACGATGGCGGGTTCGCCGTTCGACACGTCAGCCATGGAAAAACCTCGCATTCTCATTCTGGGCGGCACCACCGAGGCGCGCGAACTGGCGAGCCGGTTGGCCGAAGATGTCCGCTACGACACCGCTATCTCGCTTGCCGGCCGCACCGCCGACCCGCGGCCGCAGCCGGTCAGGACCCGCATCGGCGGTTTCGGCGGCGCCGATGGACTGGCGCATTTCCTGCGTGAAGAAAGGATCGCGCTGCTGGTCGATGCGACGCATCCCTTTGCCGCACGCATTTCGCACAATGCCACTGAGGCGGCGCAACGAACCGGAATTCCGCTGCTGGCACTTCGCCGACCGGAATGGCAATCCTTGCCTGGCGACCGCTGGACGCTCGTCGACAGCGTTGTTGAAGCGGTGAGCGCGCTTGGCGATCGAAGGCGTCGCGTGTTCCTCGCCATCGGCCGGCAGGAGGCTTTTCATTTCGAGGTCGCGCCGCAACACAGCTACGTCATCCGCAGCGTCGATCCCGTCACGCCGCCGCTGAACTTGCCCGACCAGGAGGCGATTCTCTCGACCGGCCCCTTCAGGGAAGCGGACGAAGCCGCGCTGCTGACGAGCCGGAAGATCGACGTGATTATCGCCAAGAACAGCGGCGGAAGCGCCACCTACGGCAAGATCGCGGCAGCGCGCCGGCTCGGCATCGAGGTGATCATGGTCGAGCGGCGCAAGCCCGCTGATGTGCCGACTGCCAGCACGTGCGACGAGGCGCTCGACCGCATCGCTCACTGGCTCGCCCCCGCGTAGAAGCGCGGCGTGTAGACGAGATCCGGCTGGCCCTCACGCTCGACGATGCGCGTTTCCGGGGAGCCGATGATGACGCAGGTCGCCATGTCGGCGCGATTGGCATCGGCCTCGCCAAGCGGCATCACCGCGATCCGCTCGTCCGGCCGTCCGGCGGCGCGGCCGAAGATGACAGGCACCGTTGCCGGCAGGATGCCGCGCAGGATCTCGAAGGCTTCTCCGAGTTGCCAGGGCCGCGCCTTGCTGATCGGATTATAGAGCGCGATCACGAAGCCCGCCTCCGCCGCCAGCCGTAGCCGCCTTGTGATGACATCCCAGGGCTTCAGATTGTCCGAGAGCGATATCGCACAGAAATCATGGCCGAGCGGCGCGCCGATCCGGGCGGCAACCGCGAGCATCGCAGTCACCCCGGGGGTGATCACCAGTTCGACCGATTTCCAGTCCGAAGGCCCCTTGTCGATCGCCTCGCAGACGGCCGCCGCCATGGCAAAGACGCCGGGATCGCCGCCCGAGACCATGCAGACCTTCACGCCTGCCGCCGCCCGCGTCAGCGCAACCTGCGCCCGATCGAGTTCTTCGCGGTTGTCCGAGGCGACACGTATCTGATCCGGTCTGAGGTTCAGCCGGTCGAGATAGGGAAAGTAGCCGTAAAACTCCTGAGCGGCCGCCACGGCTTCCGCCGTTTCCGGCGTCATCTGCTTGGGGCTGCCGGGGCCGGTACCGACGACATAGAGCGTACCGGTCATGGCCGGTCCTTCCAGCCGGGAACGAGCACCAGCGAGAAATAGGGCGCCTCGTCGTCGGCCTTTTCCGCAAGAGCCGTCATCGCCGCGTTTTTCATCGTGCCGCGCTCGACATAGACGGCCTGGGCGAGGCGGCCGGAGGCGGCAAGTGCCCGGCGGATCTTCGGCAAATTGCGCCCGACCTTCATGATGACGGCCGCCTCTGTATCCTTCAGCCGGCGCCCAAGCTCGGCCTCGGCCATGGTACCCGGAAGCACGGAGAGCACGTCGTCGCCCTGCACCAGCGGCAGGCCGGCAAGCGACCAGCAGCCGGACATCGCGGTAATGCCGGGGATCACTTCGACCGGGAAACGATTGGCGAGCCGCACATGCAGGTGCATGTAGGAGCCGTAGAACAGCGGATCGCCTTCGCTGAGCACGGCAACCGTGCGTCCGGCGGCAAGATGCACGGCCACGGCTTCGGCCGACGCGTTGTAGAAATCGGTGATCTGGCTCTTGTAGGCGCCGTCGTCCTTGTCGATCTCGGTCGTCACCGGATAGTAGAGCGGCAGTTCGACGAGGTCGGGCTTCAGCAAGCCCTCGACCACCGCGCGGCCGTTACCGCTTCGCCCGGCCTTGGCGAAGTAGGCAAGCACATCGGCTTGCCCGAGCGCCTTCACCGCCTTGACGGTCAAAAGCTCCGGATCGCCGGGGCCGGTTCCAACGCCGATCAGGCGTCCGACGCCAGCGCCGCTCACAGGCCCGGCCTCGCGAGAGAATTGAGCGCTGCGGCGGTCATGGCGCTGCCGCCGAGGCGACCGCGGACGATGGCGAAGGGAACGCCATAGGAGTTTTCAGCGAGCGCATCCTTCGATTCCGCCGCGCCGACGAAACCGACGGGCATGCCGAGGATCGCCGCCGGCTTCGGCGCGCCGTCACGCAGCATTTCGAGCAGGAAGAACAGCGCCGTCGGCGCGTTGCCGATCGCGACGACCGAGCCCGCCAGGCGCTCGCTCCAGAGCTTCAGCGCGGCGGCCGAGCGGGTGTTGCCGATCTCGGCGGCAAGTGCGGGCGTGCGCGGGTCGCGCAGCGTGCAGATCACCTCGTTGCCGGCCGGCAGGCGCGCGCGCGTGACGCCGTGGGCGACCATCTCGGCATCGCAGAGGATCGGCGCGCCGGCCTTCAGCGCCGCGCGGGCCGAACTCACGAAATCGGGAGAAAAGACGAACTGCCTTGTCGCCTCGACGGAACCGCAGGCATGCACCATGCGCACCGCCAGATCCGCTTCCTCCTCGGAGAAGCCCGAGAGATCGGCCTCGGCGCGGATGATGGCGAAGGAACGCTCGTAGATGGCGTTGCCATCGCGAATGTAATCATACTCAGGCATGTCTATCCCTGTTCGAACGCTGCCGAGACGCGCGCAGCTCCGAGCCGTGTAAGACAGGACTGCGCCGATTCGCCAGCGTCTTTGTTTTGCCGCACCAGCAGGCCGAGCCGGGCAAGTGCGGATCCCATTCCATTCTCATCGGTGTAGGCGCTTGGCAAGCCGTTGGCAGCCCCATTTACGACAAGCCCGTATCCTGATGACGCACCGACGAGCGTCAGCTCCGACGGTTTCGGCCGGGCGCAACCCTTGGCGCAGCCCGAGAGATGCACGGTGAGCGAGCCGTCGAGCAGATCGGGAGCCGCGTCGATGAGGCGTTGCGCCATGCCCTTGGTCTCCATCCATGCGGAGGCGCAGCCCCTGCTGCCGGCGCAGGTGGCGATCTCATTTCGCGGGTCTTCTTCAGCGATGCGAAAGCCGCGCGCTGCCGCCAGGCCCAGCGCCACGCCCGCGGTCTCGTGGCGAAGGCCGAGCACGAAGAAGGCATGCCCCGGTGCAAGCCGGATCGCGTGGGCGCCAAGCTCCTGAAATTGATAGAGGAACGCCGCCAGCACGGAAGCCTCCACCTGAGCAAAGGCAAGGCCGAGGCCAAGAACGATGCCGGCGTCACCCAGCGCGTGAATGCCGGGTATTGCGGCCGACCTCATAACGGCCGGACGTTCGGACACTGCGTCGCAGCGACAGAGGACGCGGATTTCCGCCGCGTCGAGATTACGCCCGCGTGCGGTCGTACCGAGGCTCGCCAGTTTTTCGAGAATGGTGATCAAAGCCGGCATGACCGCATCGCCGGCAAATGCCCCGACGATCGATGCCTTCGCCGCCGTGCCGCCGAGCGACAGCAGCCATACGGCGCCGCCGGGCGTCGAAAGCGCCTGAAGGCGAATGTCGGCAACGACGGCGCCGAGACCGAAGCGGCCGCCACCGTCGATGACGACGGATAGCTTGGGAGCGAGCGTCAACGGCAGCTGGCGCGCGCGCAAGGCTTCGCGAAGCTCAGTGGCAATCGGCCGAGGATCGGCAATCTCGTCAGGGTCGATGCCGGTCAAGGGCGGCACTTCGATCGCAAGGCCTTCGGCAATGGTGATCTCCGCGTCGTCGATCGCCTGCGCCAGCACCGGCACGGACGCCTCGGTCAGCCCGCGAAGCTGCAGGTTTCCACGCGCGGTGATCTCGAGGATGCCGTTGCCGTAGCGCTCGGCAGCGGCGGCGATGGCGATGACTTTCGGAATGGTCAAGCTGTCGTCATCAGGCCTGAGCCGCACGAGCAGCCCGTCACCGGTCTGCATCGGTGCGGCGAGCGACGGACAGGCGCCGCGACGCATGGAAGCGGCGGTTTCTCCGGTCGATGGAAGGGCGCAACTGCTCATCAAATCCGTCATCACCTGAGGTTCTCCTCCCTGAAGAAGCCTCTTAAGACGCTATAACACAGCCGCAAACCTTGAGTGAGATCAAACACGACGCCGATCTGTCTGCCGTCATTGCTCGAAGTCGGCGCCCTTGCGCAGGAGATAGATGTCCATGATCCATCCCATTTTCGCGCGCGCTGCGGCCCGGGTTTCAAGGATCCTGTCCTTCACGTCAGCCACGCGGCCGGAAATGACGATCTCATCCGGCGTGCCGAGATAGGCGCCCCAGAATATCTCCGCCTCGGGATCGTCGATCCGCTGGAACGCCTGTTCGCCGTCGAGCATGACGACCGATGTCTGGCTCTTTTCCGGAAAACTCTCGTGCAGCCGACGTCCGGTGGTGATTTCCACGGGCTTGCCGACGAGGTTCAGCGGAATGCGGTGGCTGGCGCAAAGCGCCTGCAGGCTGGTGATCCCCGGAATGACGTCGTAGTCGAAGGCAACCTGCCCGCGTGCCTTGACCCGCTCGACGATGCGGATGGTGCTGTCGTAGAGCATCGGATCGCCCCAGACGAGAAACGCGCCAGTTCCCTCTTCGCCGAGTTCACTAGACAGAAGTTCTTCGTAGATCGCGGCGATCTGGGCGTGCCAGTCGTCGACGCTGCCGTCATAGCTGACGCCCTCGGTGCGGCGCACCGGCACGGCGAATTCGACGGTGCGGCTGTCGCTGCGGGTCACGTAGCGGGCGCAGATGTCGCGGCGCACCTCGGCAAGCTCGGTCTTCTTGGAACCCTTGGTCGGGATGAAGAGCACATCGGCGCGATTGAGCGCATTGATCGCCTGTACAGTCATATGCTCCGGATTGCCCGAGCCGATGCCGATGATCAGAATTTTGCGCATGCCCGCCTCCACCTGTTTTTCACTGGCGTCTTAGGCGTATAGCTGCCGCCGGTGCAAGACCTCGCCGCGACAGCAAGGCGGCCAGCAGCGTCAACGCAACCCTAGTTCACTTCGGCAACGGGATTTTCCGGCAGGCGCCAGTCGATCGGGTCGAAACCCTTCGTTTCCAGGAAAGCGTTGGCCTGGGAGAAATGGCGGCAGCCGAGAAAACCGGAATGGGCCGACAAGGGCGACGGATGCGGCGCACGCAGCACCAGATGGCGCGAGCGGTCGACGAAGGCCGCCTTCTTCTGCGCGTAGGAACCCCAGAGCATGAAGACGACGGGATGGTCGGCCTCGTTGACCGCACGGATGATCGCATCCGTGAACTTTTCCCAGCCACGGCCCTGATGCGAGGCGGCGTTGCCGCGCTCCACCGTCAGCACGCTGTTCAACAGCAGCACGCCCTGCCTCGCCCAGCTTTCGAGGAAGCCGTGGCGCGCCGGCGGGATACCGAGATCGCTGTTCAGCTCCTTGTAGATGTTGACGAGCGACGGCGGCGTGCGCACGCCCGGGCGCACGCTGAAGCAGAGCCCGTGCGCCTGGCCGTCACCGTGATAGGGGTCCTGGCCGAGAATGACCACGCGCACCTTGTCGAGCGGCGTCAGATCGAGGGCGCGAAAGTACTCAGGCCCGCGCGGGAAGATCTGCCGGCCCTCGTCTTTCTGGGCGAGCAGGAACTGCTTGAGATCGGCCATGTAAGGGCTGGCGAATTCCGGCGACAATGCTGCCTTCCAGCTTTCCTCGATCTTCACCGCCGTTTCCATTGGACCGCCGCTCCATCACTTGGGTTCGATGGCCGCAATTTAGGCCGTCAGACCGCCATCGCAAGCACTAACGCCGCCGCACATCGGTTGTTGCACCGGTTTTGCTTCGCCCCCGCGCGCCGGGCAACCGGCTACCCCGTTTGAAGAGCATTGTATTTCAATAGATACAACGGTAATCAGGAGGAGATATCGTTGTATCCTAAGAGATATCGCGCATCGTTGGAGGGAAATCGATGATCAAGAGAAGAGACTGGCTGAAGGGCCTGGTGCTGACGCTCGGGCTTGCCTGGGCCGGCGCAAACGTGCTGCCGGCATCCGCGCAGGCCGAAGAGAAGGTGACGGTCTTTGCGGCCGCCAGCCTGAAGAACGCGCTCGATGCGATCAATGTCGAGTGGCAGAAGGAAAGCGGCAAGGAAACGACCGTTTCCTACGCAGCCAGCTCGGCCCTTGCCAAGCAGGTGGAACAGGGCGCGCCCGCCGATGTCTTCATCTCTGCCGACCTCGCCTGGATGGACTATCTCGCCGAAAAGAAGCTGATCAAGGACGACACCCGCGCAAACCTGCTCGGCAATCGCATCGTGCTCGTTTCCGGCAAAGCTGACGCCGCCCCGGTCGAAATCAAGCAGGGCTTCGACCTCACAGCCGTCCTCGGTGACGGGCGTCTGGCGATGGGTGCGGTCGATTCCGTTCCGGCCGGCAAGTACGGCAAGGCAGCGCTCGAAAAGCTCGGCGCCTGGAAGGCGGTAGAGCCCAAGGTCGCCGGCGCTGAAAGCGTACGCGCTGCCCTCCTTCTCGTCTCGCGCGGCGAAGCGCCCTACGGCATCGTCTACCAGACCGACGCCGCCGCCGACCCGGGCGTGAAGGTCGTCGGTACCTTCCCGGAGGACAGCCACCCGCCGATCATCTACCCGATCGCGATCACGGCGGAGAGCAAGAGCCCTGATGCCGCCGCCTATGTCGACTTCGTCAAGTCGGCGAAGGCTGCAGAGCTCTTCGAAAAGCAGGGCTTCACGGTCCTGAAGTAACCGACCAGAAATAGGCGCTAGTGCCGTCTGTCCAGAGGCAGGCGAAGCATCTAACGTCATGTTCGCGTCGCCCGCGCCCAAACGCGGGCGACGCGATCATTTGTCAGAGGCAGTGGTGAGCGGACAGCCACACCTCAAACGCCTCGTATTGGGGAGCGATATCCATTGGACTGGCTGGCAGTGAGCGATGCGGAATGGACGGCGATCCTCTTGAGCCTGCGCGTCGCAACCGTCGCGATGATCTGCAGCCTGCCCTTCGCGCTCGTCGTCGCCATGCTGCTCGCGCGCGGGCGCTTCTGGGGCAAGACGCTACTGAACGGCCTCGTTCATCTGCCGCTGATCCTGCCGCCTGTTGTGACCGGCTTCCTGCTGCTCCTGCTCTTCGGCCGACGCGGACCGCTCGGCGCCTTCTTCGCCGACTATTTCGGCCTCGTCTTTTCCTTCCGCTGGACGGGTGCCGCCCTTGCCTGCGCCGTCATGGCGTTCCCGCTGATGGTGCGCAGCATCCGCCTGTCGATCGAGGCGGTCGACCGCAAGCTCGAGGACGCCGCCACCACGCTTGGCGCCAGCCCGGTCTGGGTGTTCGCCACCGTCACGCTGCCGCTGATCATCCCCGGCATCATCGCCGGCATGATCATCGCCTTTGCCAAGGCCATGGGCGAGTTCGGTGCGACGATCACCTTCGTCTCCAACATTCCCGGCGAGACGCAGACGCTTTCGGCCGCCATCTACACCTTCACCCAGGTTCCGGGCGGTGACGCCGGCGCCATGCGGCTGACGATCATTTCGGTCATCATTTCCATGGCCGCGCTCATCTTCTCCGAACTGTTGGCGACGTTCGCCGCGCGCCGGGTGGCGGCCCAATGAGCCTCACCGTCGAAACCCGTCACCAGCTCGGCAATTTTTCGCTCGACGCCGCCTTCACCTCGGACGGTGGCGTGACGGCGCTGTTCGGTCGCTCCGGCTCGGGCAAGACCTCGCTGATCAACATTATTGCCGGGCTTCTCAAGCCGGAGAGCGGTCGTGTCCTGCTCGATGGCGACGTCATCGCCGACAGCGATCGAAGGATCTTCACGCCGGTGCATCGCCGCCGGTTCGGCTATGTCTTCCAGGAGGCGCGGCTGTTCCCGCATTTGAGCGTGCGCCGCAACCTCGCCTATGGCCGCTGGTTCGCCGGCAAGAGCGGTTGGGGCAGCGACTTCACCCGCATCGTCGACATGCTCGGCATCGGCCATCTGCTTGAGCGCAACCCTTCTGCCCTTTCCGGCGGTGAAAGGCAGCGCGTCGCGATCGGCCGCGCCTTGCTGGCGGCCCCGCGCCTGCTTTTGATGGATGAGCCGCTGGCCGCACTCGATGAGGCGCGCAAGGCCGAAATCCTGCCTTATCTCGAACGGCTGCGCGACGATGCCGGCATTCCGATCGTCTATGTCAGCCACTCGGTTGGCGAAGTCGCGCGACTGGCGCGGCGCGTCGTCGTGCTCGAAAACGGCCGGGTTACCGCATCGGGTGCGGCCGCCGAAGTGTTGAGCGCGCCTGCTGCCACGCTTGCCACGGGTCGGCGCGAAGCCGGTGTTCTCCTGGAGGGGGAGGTCGAAGGAACGGATCCGACCCACGAACTGACGACCGTCCGGGTCGGGCGGGAACGGCTGCGCATTGCTGGCGTCAGCGCGACAGCCGGCAGCAGGCTTCGCCTGCACATCGCCGCCCGCGACGTCATGCTCGCGACGACGAGACCGGTGGAGATCAGCGCACTCAACGTGCTCGAAGGGCGCATTCTCACTTTGACGTCAGACGAAGACGGCAGCGTCGATGTGCGGGTGAATTGCGGCGATGCGACGATTGCCGCCCGCATCACGCGCTTTTCGCGCGACGCGCTGCAACTCGTTCCCGGCAGAACCGTCTATGCGATCATCAAATCGGTCGCGATCGATCACTAGAGCGCCGCGCGTTCATGTGAACGCACGAAGGATCCTAGGCCTTTTTGGAGGCAATCTCGGCAGCATCGGACGATGCATCGCTGCTCCGAACGGAGTCGAGCCAGGCGAGATCCTCGGCGATCGCAAGGCGCGCCTTCTCCTCCATCTCGCGGTAGCGGCGGATCAACGCTTCGCCGAACGGGGTTACCAGCGCTCCGCCACCCTGCTTGCCGCCGCGCTGCGTATCGACCGACGGCTCGCTGAACATCCGGTTCAAGGCATCGACGAGCAGCCAGGCGCGGCGGTAGGACATATCCATCGCCCGCCCGGCCGCCGAAATCGATCCGGTCTCGCGGATCAATTCGAGCAGCAGGATCTTGCCACGGCCGAGCCGGTCGGCGGGCGGAAAATCGATGCGCAGGACGGGGCGAAGATCGGGTCGGCTCTCACTCATGGGCGCGAGCATAGAAGCTCGGCACGAAAACCGAAAGTCCGCCCGGTGACGGGGTGGACCAGCTTTCCCAAACAAAGTGCGCCGGCAAACCCAAGCTTTCGGGCAAAGGCCAGACAGCGGGCTTGATCTCGCGGCGGCGGCATGCACCGATGACCGCATTGCTCCTGCCCGAAAGTATCTCCCCATGCCCGGCCCCACGCTCGATCCCATCGCCTCCGATACCACCCTGCCCGCCAGGGCCGACGTCGTCATCGTCGGCGGCGGCATCATCGGCGTCAGCGCCGCTCTTTTTCTCGCCGAGCGCGGTATCGATGTCGTCGTCTGCGAGAAGGGTATGCTCGGCGCCGAGCAGTCGAGCCGCAACTGGGGCTGGGTGCGGGTCATGGGTCGCGACGAACGCGAGATCCCGCTGGCGATCGAGGCGCTGAAAATCTGGGATACGCTCGACGCCCGCGTGGGCGGCGAGACCGGCTTTCGCCGCAGCGGCATTCTCTACATCTCAGAAAACGAACGCGACGTCGCCAATCGCGACGCCTGGCTTGCGATGGCAAGGCCCTATGGCGTCGATAGCGTTCAACTCGGTTCCGACATCACCGAAGCGATGATGCCGGGTGCCGCAATCCGCTACGAGGGCGGGCTCTTCACGCCGAGCGACGGGCGAGCCGAACCGCAGAAGGCCGTGCCAGCGATCGTTGCCGGTGCGCGTCGTGCCGGAGCCCGAATTCTCACCGGCTGCGCCGTGCGCGGCGTCGAGAAGGCCGCCGGCCGGATCTCCGCCGTCGTCACCGAGCGGGGCCGCATCGAGACGTCGACCGTCATCGTCGCCGGCGGCGCCTGGTCCAGGCTGTTCCTCAAAAGCCTCGGCATCCGGCTGCCGCAGCTGAAGGTGCGGAACACGGTGTTGAGAACCGGGCCGGTCTCCGGCGGTCCGGAAGGGGCCGGCGCCACCGCGACCTATGCCTATCGCAAGCGCCTCGACGGCGGCTACACGATCGCCGATGGCGCTGCCAACCTGCACGCGATCGTGCCTGACAGCTTCACCTTCTTCCGCGATTTCCAGCCGGCGCGAAAAGCGGAAGGCGACGCGGTTCAGGTGGGCCTCAGCGCCCAGAGCTGGAACGAACTGTTCGAGATCGGCATCGTGCCACTCGACCGTCCCGGCGCCTTCGAGCGTCACCGCGTGCTCGATCCCAACCCGGATTCGCGCCGCGCCTTGCATGCCCTCGACGCTGCGGCAAAGGCCCTCCCGCTTTTACGCGAGACGAAAGTGCAGCAGATCTGGGCCGGTCTGATCGACGTGACGCCGGACGCCGTTCCGGTGATCTCACCGGCAGAGGACGTTCCGGGGCTCATCATCGCGACGGGATTTTCCGGCCACGGCTTCGACATCGGGCCGGGCGCCGGCCACCTCGTCGCCGACCTCGTGACCGGCGCAAAACCGATCGTTGATCCGGCACCGTTCCGGCTCTCGCGCTTCCTCGACGGCACGCCGATCACGCTCGCCCCGCCGGTCTGACCACCATCACCGGCGGATAGCCGCGAAAGAAAATTACCGGCAACGACCGGCAGGAAGATGTGCGACACAACGCGTGGGCGCACTCCCGGCAGGATTCTATCTTTCTTCGCCTGCCCCTGCCCCGCGACACGGAAAGACCTTCATAAGCCCCGGAACTCGTGGCAGTCTGTGAGCATTCCCGTCGGGAGAACGGGGCTTGGAGGAGTGCGTGTAGACCTTGGCAGAGGAGCCTTATGGGTCCGATCGCATGCCTTCGCATATGTCGGCCCCGGTTCTCCCGCTTCAAGATTTGGTGCGCTGCGCACTCCGGAGGAGGCCGGAAACCGCATGAGCGATCTCGATCGACTTAGTCTGCATGTCCCCGAACCCGCCGTTCGGCCCGGCGGCCAGCCGGATTTCTCCAACGTCAAGATTCCGAAGGCCGGCTCCGTGCCGCGCCCGGAAGTGGACGTCGCGCCGGAGGAGATGCGCGACCTCGCCTATTCCATCATCCGCGTCTTGAACCGTGACGGCGAGGCGGTCGGCCCCTGGGCCAGGCTGCTGTCGGATGACGAATTGCTCTCAGGCCTCCGGCACATGATGCTGCTGCGCGCCTTCGACGCACGCATGGTCATGGCGCAGCGCCAGGGCAAGACCTCGTTCTACATGCAGCATCTCGGCGAAGAAGCCGTCAGTTGCGCCTTCCGCAAGGTGCTGGTGAAGGGCGACATGAACTTCCCGACCTACCGCCAGGCGGGCCTGCTCATCGCCGACGGCTATCCCATGGTCGAGATGATGAACCAGATCTTCTCGAACGAGAGCGACCCTCTGCGCGGCCGGCAACTGCCGATCATGTATTCCTCCAAGGAGCATGGCTTCTTCACCATCTCCGGCAACCTCGCCACCCAGTATGTGCAGGCGGTCGGCTGGGCGATGGCGTCGGCCATCAAGCGCGACACCAAGATTGCCGCCGCCTGGATCGGCGACGGCTCGACGGCGGAATCGGACTTCCACTCGGCGCTCGTCTTTGCCTCCACCTACAAGGCGCCCGTTATCCTCAACATCGTCAACAATCAGTGGGCGATCTCGACCTTCCAGGGCATCGCCCGCGGCGGCTCCGGCACCTTTGCCGCCCGCGGCCTCGGCTTCGGCATCCCGGCCCTGCGCGTCGATGGCAACGACTATCTCGCCGTCTACGCCGTCGCCAAATGGGCGGCCGAGCGTGCAAGGCGCAATCTCGGCCCGACGCTGATCGAATACGTCACCTACCGTGTCGGCGCCCATTCGACCTCCGACGATCCGAGCGCCTATCGCCCGAAGACGGAATCCGAGGCCTGGCCGCTCGGCGACCCGGTCCTGAGATTGAAGAAGCACCTGATCCTGCGCGGCGCCTGGTCGGAAGAGCGTCATGCGCAGGCGGAAGCCGAGATCACCGACGAAGTGATCCAGGCCCAGAAACAGGCCGAAGGCCACGGCACGCTGCATGCCGGCGGCAAGCCGTCGGTGCGCGATATCTTCGAGGGCGTCTATGCCGAGATGCCGCCGCACATTCGCCGCCAGCGGCAGAAGGCAGGATACTGATATGGCCAGAATGACAATGATCGAAGCCGTGCGCAGCGCCATGGACGTATCCATGGAGCGCGACGACAATGTCGTCGTCTTCGGCGAGGACGTCGGCTATTTCGGTGGCGTCTTCCGCTGCACGCAGGGGCTCCAGGCGAAATACGGCAAGACCCGGTGTTTCGACGCGCCGATCAGCGAAAGCGGCATCGTCGGCACCGCGATCGGCATGGCGGCCTATGGCTTGAAGCCCTGCGTCGAGATCCAGTTCGCCGACTACATGTACCCGGCCTATGACCAGATCACCCAGGAAGCCGCCCGCATCCGCTATCGCTCCAACGGCGATTTCACCTGCCCGATCGTGCTGCGTATGCCGACCGGCGGCGGCATCTTCGGTGGCCAGACGCACAGCCAGAGCCCGGAAGCGCTGTTCACCCATGTCTGCGGCCTGAAAGTCGTCGTGCCGTCCAATCCCTACGACGCCAAGGGCCTGCTGATCGCCTCGATCGAGGATCCGGATCCGGTGATGTTCCTGGAGCCGAAGCGGCTCTACAACGGCCCCTTCGACGGCCATCATGACCGCCCGGTCATTCCCTGGTCGAAACACGATCTCGGCGAAGTGCCGGAGGGCCACTACACGATCCCGATCGGCAAGGCGGAAATCCGCCGCCAGGGCTCCGCCGTCACCGTCGTCGCCTATGGTACCATGGTGCATGTAGCGCTCGCGGCTGCCGAGGAAACCGGCATCGACGCCGAGGTGATCGACCTGCGCAGCCTGCTGCCGCTCGATCTCGACACGATCGTCAAGTCGGTCGAAAAGACCGGCCGCTGCGTCGTCGTGCACGAGGCGACACTCACGTCCGGTTTCGGCGGCGAAGTGGCAGCCCTCGTGCAGGAGCATTGCTTCTACCATCTCGAAGCGCCCGTCGTGCGCGTCGCCGGTTGGGACACGCCCTACCCGCACGCCCAGGAATGGGACTATTTCCCCGGCCCCGCGCGTCTCGGACGCGCGCTCGTCGAAGTGATGGAGGCCTGACATGGGCGAATTCGTAATCAAGATGCCCGATGTCGGCGAAGGCGTGGCCGAGGCAGAACTCGTCGAATGGCACGTGAAGCCGGGTGACCCCGTGCGCGAGGACATGGTGCTCGCTGCCGTCATGACCGACAAGGCGACCGTCGAAATCCCCTCGCCCGTCACCGGCACGGTGCTCTGGCTTGGCGCCGAGGTGGGCGACACCGTCGCAGTGAAGGCACCGCTCGTGCGCATCGAAATATCAGGCGAAGGCGAAACGGCTGCTCCCGTGGAAGAGACGCCGTCCGCCAAGGTGGAAGAAAAGCCCGCAGTGAAGGCGGAGGCGCCCGCGCCGGTCGCCAAGCCGGCCCAGCCCGCCAAGGTCGAGGTTAAGGCACCGGCCACGAACGGCGTTCATGCCAACGGCGCGCAAGCCGCCGGCGAACGGCTGGAAAAAGCGCTGGCCTCGCCGGCCGTGCGCCTGCGCGCCAAGGAAAGCGGCGTCGATCTGCGCCAGGTGACCGGCACCGGTCCGGCCGGCCGCATCAGCCATGACGATCTCGACCAATTCATCGCCCGTGGCGCCCAGCCGGTGTTGGCACAGGCCGGGCTGCAGCGCAAGACCGCCGTCGATGAGATCAAGGTGACCGGCCTTCGCCGCCGCATCGCCGAGAAGATGTCGCTTTCGACCTCGCGCATTCCCCACATCACCTATGTGGAAGAGGTCGACATGACGGCGCTCGAGGACCTGCGGACGACGATGAACCGCGACCGCAAACCCGATCAGCCGAAGCTGACCATCCTGCCCTATCTGATGCGCGCGCTGGTCCGCACCATTGCCGATCAGCCCGCCGTCAATGCGACGTTCGACGACGGTGCCGGCATCATCTGTCGCCATCACGCCGTGCATATTGGCATCGCCACGCAGACACCGGCCGGTCTTACCGTTCCGGTCGTGCGCCATGCCGAAGCGCGCGGCATCTGGGATTGTGCCAACGAGCTCAATCGCCTCGCGGACGCTGCCCGCACCGGCACTGCCACCCGCGACGAGCTCACCGGATCGACGATTACGATTTCTTCGCTCGGCGCGCTCGGTGGCATCGTCTCCACCCCTGTTATCAACCACCCGGAGGTGGCGATCATTGGCGTCAACAAGCTTGCCGTCCGCCCGGTCTGGGACGGCACGCAGTTCGTGCCGCGCAAGATCATGAACCTGTCCTCGAGCTTCGATCACCGCGTCATCGACGGCTGGGATGCGGCCGTTTTCGTGCAGCGGCTGAAGACCCTGCTCGAAACGCCGGCGCTTATTTTCGTGGAGGCCTGAGGCGATCATGAAGGAAATTTCCTGCAAGCTGCTCGTCATCGGCGCCGGCCCCGGCGGCTATATCTGCGCGATCCGGGCCGGCCAACTCGGCATCGATACGGTCGTCGTCGAAAAGGCCAAGGCCGGCGGCACCTGCCTCAATGTCGGCTGCATTCCATCCAAGGCCCTCATCCACGCGGCGGAAGAGTTTCATAAGCTGCGCTCGGCCGCTTCCGGCCGCAGCCCGCTCGGCCTGTCGCTCGCCAATCCGACAATCGACCTCGCCCGCACCATCGCCTGGAAAGACGGCATCGTCGGACGGCTGAACGGCGGTGTCATCGGCCTTCTGAAGAAGGCGGGTGTCAAGGCGGTGATCGGCGCGGCCCATTTCGTCGACGGCAAGACCGTCGATGTCGAGACCGAGATCGGACTGCAGCGCATCCGCGCCGAGACGATCGTCATTGCCACCGGCTCGGCGCCGGTCGAGCTGCCCGACCTGCCTTTCGGCGGGTCGATCATTTCCTCGACCGAGGCCCTGTCGCTGAAAAGCGTGCCGAAGAGCATCGCCGTCATCGGCGGCGGTTACATCGGTCTCGAACTCGGCACCGCTTTCGCCAAGCTCGGCAGCCACGTGACCGTACTCGAAGCGCAGCCGCGCATTCTGCCGCTCTATGACGCCGATCTGACGAAACCGATCGGCAAGCGCCTCGGCGAACTCGGCATCGAGGTCTTCACCCAGACGGTCGCCAAGAACTACTCCGCCGAAACCGGCAGCCTGCAAGCCGAACACAACGGCCGCGCCATCGATGTCGCCGCCGAAAAGGTGCTTGTCACCGTCGGCCGCAAACCCGTGACCGAAGGTTTTGGTCTCGAAGAAATCGACCTCGACCGCACCGGCCGCTTCATCCGCATCGACGACCAGTGCCGCACCTCGATGCGCGGCATCTACGCGATCGGCGACGTCACCGGCGAGCCTATGCTGGCGCACCGCGCCATGGCGCAAGGGGAAATGGTGGCGGAGATCGTCGCCGGCCACAAACGCAGCTGGGACAAGCGCTGCATTCCGGCCGTCTGCTTCACCGACCCGGAAATCGTCACCGCGGGCTTGTCGCCCGACGAAGCGCGGGCCAGCGGCATCGAGATCAAGATCGGCCAGTTCCCCTTCCAGGCGAACGGCCGCGCGATGACGACGCTCGCCGAAGACGGTTTCGTGCGCATCGTCGCCCGCGCCGACAACCACCTGGTGCTCGGCATCCAGGCGGTCGGCCACGGCGTCTCGGAACTCTCGGCAAGCTTCAGCCTGGCGATCGAAATGGGCGCGCGGCTCGAAGACATCGCCGGCACGATCCATGCGCATCCGACGCAGTCGGAAGCTTTCCAGGAGTCGGCGCTGAAGGCGCTGGGGCACGCGCTGCATATCTGAGCGGAGCGCGTTCTCGCTCCGTAGGCAGCCCCTCATCCGGCTGCCGCCACCTTCTCCCCGCACGCGGGGAGAAGGGAATGCGTGGCACCCGCCTCGCTCCAACCATTGCCTTTTGCCGTATGGGAGAAAGACATGAGCAGAACTGATCCGATCGTCATCGTTTCGGCGGCACGCACCCCGATGGGCGCCTTTCAGGGCAGCTTCAAGGATCTGACCGCGCCGGAAATCGGCGCCATCGCGCTCAAAGCCGCGCTTGAGCGCGCCGGTCTCGATGCGGTGGACGAGGTGATGATGGGCAATGTGCTGCCGGCCGGCATCGGAGAGAACCCGGCGCGCCAGGCAGCCCTTGGCGCCGGCCTCGGCAAGGAAACGCCGTCGACGACCATCTCCAAGGTCTGCGGCTCCGGCATGAAGGCGCTGATGCTCGGCCACGACGCGCTCCTTTCGGGCAGCGCATCGGTGCTCGCCGTCGGCGGCATGGAGTCGATGACCAACGCCCCCTATCTGCTGCCTAAGGCGCGCGGCGGCTTCCGCCTGGGGCATGGCGAGGTCAAGGATCACATGTTCCTTGACGGCCTCGAAGACGCCTATTCCGGCCGGCTGATGGGCACCTATGCCGAGGATACGGCCGAGCACTACCAGTTCTCGCGCACCGATCAGGACGGCTTCGCCCTGCGTTCGCTGGAGCGCGCAACCCGCGCGGCCGAAGATGGTTCCTTTGCCGCGGAAATCGTGGCGGTCAGCGGCGCCGGCAAGCGCCAGACCGCCAATCTCGACCGCGACGAGCAGCCGACCAAATCGGATCCGGCAAAGATCCCGAAGCTCAAACCCGCCTTCCGCGACGGCGGCAGCGTGACGGCGGCCAACTCCTCGTCGATATCAGACGGGGCTGCGGCGCTGATCCTGATGCGGGCCAGCGAGGCGGAAAAACGCGGCCTGACACCGCTTGCGATCGTCGCCGGCCATGCCGGCCACGCGCAGGAACCGGCCTGGTTCACGACAGCGCCGATCGGCGCGATCGACAAGCTGTTGACCAAGCTCGCCTGGGAGAAGGGCAGCGTCGGCCTTTATGAAATCAACGAGGCCTTCGCCGTGGTGGCGATGGCCGCGATCCGCGATCTCGGTCTCTCGGACGACATCGTCAACATCAACGGCGGCGCCTGCGCGCTCGGCCATCCGATCGGCGCGTCCGGCGCCCGCATCATCGTGACGCTGCTTCACGCCATGCGCGCCAAGAACGTCAAGCGCGGCATTGCCTCGCTCTGCATCGGCGGCGGCGAGGCGACAGCGGTCGGGCTGGAGCTGCTGCAATAGCGTAATACGCGACGAAGGAAACGGCGCGCGGTCTCCGATCGCCTCGCGCTCCAGCCTACGAGAAACGCCGCCGGTCAAACCGGCGGCGTTTCTCGTTTTCAGCAGGCGATTTGCCTTGCGCCTCAGCCCATGCGCTCGGAGGCGTAGGAGCCCGGGCTCGGCGGGAAGACGACGACGCGGTTGCCGTTGATGAAGCAGCGATTGTGGATATGGGCGTGCACGGCGCGCGCCAGCACCTGGCTTTCGACGTCGCGGCCGATCGAGACATAGTCTTCGGCGCTCTGGGCGTGGGTAATGCGAGCGATGTCCTGCTCGATGATCGGGCCTTCGTCGAGGTCGGCGGTGACGTAGTGCGCCGTGGCGCCGATCAGCTTCACGCCGCGCTCATAGGCCTGCTTGTAGGGGTTGGCGCCCTTGAAAGACGGCAGGAAGGAGTGGTGGATGTTGATGATGCGGCCCGACATCTTCTTGCAGAGTGCGTCCGAAAGAACCTGCATGTAGCGGGCAAGCACGATCAGCTCGGCGCCGGTCTGGTCGACCAGTTCCAGCAGCTGGGCCTCCGCCTTCGGCTTGTTCTCCTTCGTCACCTTGATGCAGTAGAAGGGGATATCGTGGTTGACGACCACTTTCTGGTAATCGAAGTGGTTGGACACGACGCCGACGATGTCGATCGGCAGCGCGCCGATCTTCCAGCGGTAGAGCAGGTCGTTGAGGCAATGGCCGAAACGCGACACCATCAAGAGCACCTTCATGCGCTCCTCGCTGTCGCGGATCTCGGCGTTCATGTCGAAACGCTTCACCACCGCTTCGAAGCCTGCCTTCAACTCGTCGAGCTTGGCGCCCTCCTGGCTGATGAAGGTGAGCCGCATGAAGAACAGACCGGTTTCGAGATCATCGAACTGCGAACTGTCTGAAATGTAACAGCCCTTTTCGGCGAGATAGCCGGTGATCGCGGCGACGATGCCACGGGTGGTCTTGCAGCTGACGTTCAGCACATAGCTTTTCATCGGTAGGTCTCTCGCTCCAGAGGTTTTTCCGGCCCCCCTTATACGGCCAGTCATACAAAAACTAGCGCGGCCTTTTCGCCGCCGTCGATCCATTCGCGACATTCGCTTGACGGAACTGGCCAGACGCGACCAGCCCCAATCGCGATCGCTGGATGAAGCGGGAGAATGGAGGGCGGAAGGCCCCGCGGCCTTAGCGCGGCGTGCGGTCCGGATGAGCGCGCGCGAAAGCTTCGATCTCGGCGCAGTGCTGGTCTATCGCGACAAGCCGCGGGCAGGCCGAAAGATCGACGTCCCAGCGGCGGGCGTTATAGACCTGAGGCACCAGGCAGAAGTCCACCATGGTCGGACTGTCCCCGTGGCAGAAACGGCCGGTCGCCGGATGGTCGAGCAGGCGTTCGAAGGCGGCAAGCCCCTCGCCAACGAACTTGCGCATCCAGTTGCGCCGTGCCGCCTCTCCGTCCTCGGCATTGGCCATCACGTAGGAAACAACGCCGAGATTGCAGGTCGGATGGATATCCATGGCGATCGCGTAGGAGAGCATGCGAACCCGCTGCCGTCCCATGGCATCATCAGGCAGGAAGCCGGTATCGACCCGCGTTTCGGCGAGGTACTCGATGATGGCGAGCGATTGCGTGAAGCGCTCGCCATCGATCTCAAGCACAGGCACGAGGCCTTGCGGGTTTCGGGCAAGATGCTCCGGCTGTTTGTGCGCCTTTGCGAGCAGATCGACCGGCACCGGACGATAGTTTTCGCCGAGGCTATTGAGCGCAATGCGCACCCGATAGCTCGCCGACGAGCGCCAGTAATCGTAAAGCACGGTCTCGCTCATGCCTTTGCCCGTCCTTGTCAATCGGCCGTTCAGGCCCTGCTGTAGGCTTCGACGGTCTGCTCGATCGCGCCGAAGATCGAATGGCCGGTCCTGTCCTTCATCTCGATGCGCACGACATCGCCGGCCCTGAGGAACTGCGTCTTCGGCGCACCGCCGACGATCGTCTCGATCATCCGGAGTTCAGCGATGCAGGAATAGCCGGCGCCGCCTTCCGCGACCGGCTTGCCCGGGCCGCCATCGAGCTTGTTGGAAACCGTGCCCGAGCCGATGATCGTGCCGGCGGAAAGCGGCCGGGTCTTCGCCGCATGGGCAACCAGTTGCGCGAAATCGAAGGTCATGTCGATGCCGGCATTGGCGCGGCCGAACGGCTTGCCGTTGAGGTCGACGCAGAGCGGCAGGTGCAGCTTGCCGCCGTCCCAGGCATCGCCCAGTTTATCCGGCGAAACGGCGACCGGTGAGAAGGCCGACGACGGCTTTGACTGGAAGAAACCAAAACCCTTGGCGAGTTCGGCCGGGATCAATCCACGCAGCGATACGTCGTTGACCAGCATGACCAACTGGATCGCCGCCCGCGCCTCTTCGATGGTCGCACCCATCGGTACGTCGTCGACGATGACGGCAACCTCGGCCTCCATGTCGACGCCGAAGCTTTCGTCGGCAAGCGGTATCGGATCGCGCGGCGCGATGAAGCTGTCTGAACCGCCCTGGTACATCAGGGGATCGGTCCAGAAACTGGCCGGCATCTCGGCGTTGCGCGCCTTGCGCACCAGCTCGACGTGATTGACGTAGGCCGAACCGTCAGCCCATTGGTAAGCGCGCGGCAACGGCGACAGCGCGTCATGTTCATGGAAGCGGCTCGTCGGCTGCGAACCGGTCTCGATCCCCTCGGCCACGCGCGCAAGCCGCGGACCCGCATGCGCCCAGTCGTCGAGTGCTGCCTGCAGCGTGCGGGCAATGTGCCCGACCTCGGAGCAGCGGGTCAGATCGCGGGAGACGACCACGAGCTTTCCGTCGCGCGTACTGTCCTTGAGTGTCGCCAGTTTCATGCAGTCCTCCCTCTCAATCTTCTCATTGTTCCAGACCGAAGACCGCTTCGCGGCCGTCGCGGAATTTCTTTACGCGGACGAATCGTCCGCAATCTTCACAACAAGGCCGTCGGCGGCGATCGTCAAGGCGCCCGCCCAGTTTTTGCGAGCCGCCGCAATCCAGTGGACCTCAGATATCTCGGGGTCGTCGGCGGGGATGAGGTGATGCAGCACCAGCCGGCCGACGCCGGCAGCCGTCGCGATCGCCGCCGCCTGTTCGGCGAAGCTGTGGCTCGCGAGCAGATGTTCCTTCAGCCGCGCGCCATTGCCGGTACGCGCCACCAGCCGGTCGACGCCTTCGGCAAGCATCGCCTCGTGCACGAGAATGTCGGCGCCTTTGGAAAAATCGGCAAGCGGCGGAAAATGGGCCGTGTCGGACGAGAATACGACCGAGCCTTCCCCATGGTCGAAGCGGAGCGCAAAACAGTCTGTGACCGGCGGATGGTCGACCCGCAACGATGAAAGCGTCAGGCCGTTTTCAGAGAAGATCTCGCCTTCGGCGAACTCGATGACCTCGACCAGCATCCGCAGGTTCGGCCGGCCCTCATCGACGATGCGGATGTCGATGTCGAAGGCCATCGATTGCAGGAAGCCCTGCCAATAGGCGCGGGTACCTGCGGGGCCGAAGACGCGTACCGGCTGCGACAACCCCGCGGTCCAGGCCGTGTGAATGAGCGGCCCCAGTTCCAGCACGTGGTCCGAATGCAGGTGGGTAACGACGATCAGGTCCAGCGTCTTCAGCGCCACACCGGCATCGGTCAGCCCGCGCGTGACGCCAAGGCCGCAATCGACGACGACAGTCCGGCCGCCGATGTGAAGTAGAGAGGACGTCGGCCACGGGCCGCCCGGCCGGATCGCCGGACCGCCCTTGCTGCCGAGCAAAACCAGGCGTGAACTCAAGACCAATCGCCTTCCGGCGTCCCGTTGAACCGCTTCTTGAGATCCGTCCAGCAGTCGATGTAGTTGTCCTGCAACGTCTCCAGTTCGGCGGCGTAGCGGGTCAGTTGCTGCGGGAAGCGGGTCTCGAACATGAAGGCCATCGTATGGTCGAGCTTCACCGGTTTCAACTCACTGTTTGTCGCCTTGTCGTAGCCCGACGCATCGGGCCCATGCGCCAGCATCATATTATGCAGGCTCATGCCGCCGGGCACGAAGCCCTCCTCCTTGGCGTCATAGCGGCCGTAGATCAGCCCCATGAACTCGCTCATGATGTTGCGGTGGTACCAGGGTGGCCGGAAGGTGTGTTCGGCCACCAGCCAGCGCGGCGGGAAGATGACGAAGTCGATATTCGCCGTGCCCTCTTCGCCCGAGGGCGCCGTCAGCACGGTGAAGATCGACGGGTCCGGATGGTCAAACAGGATGGCGCCGACCGGCGAGTAGGTCTTCAGGTCGTACTTGTAGGGCGCGTAGTTGCCGTGCCAGGCGACGACGTCGAGCGGCGAATGGCCGATCTCGGTCATATGGAAGCCGCCACACCATTTCACATGCACGCGGCATGGCGTTTCCTTTTCCTCGAATGTGGCAACCGGCGTCTTGAAATCGCGCGGATTGGCCAGGCAGTTTGCGCCGATCGGACCGCGATCCGGCAGCGTGAACTTGGCGCCGTAGTTTTCGCAGATGTAGCCGCGCCAGATCTTCTCCTCGCCAAGCCGCGTCACCTTGAACATTGTGCCGCGCGGCACGATGCAGATCTCCGAGGGCTCGACATTCATCTTGCCGAGTTCGGTGAACACCTGGATCGCGCCCATTTCCGGAACGATCAAAAGCTCGCCGTCGGCATTGAAGAAATAGTCGTCCACCATGTCGGCATTGAAGGCATAGGCGTGCGCCGCCATGCCTGAGTGCGTCGGCGCATCGCCGGCCGTCGTCATGGTGCGGATACCCTGAAGAAAGTTCAGCTGCTCCGTCGGCGCCGGCAGCGGGTTCCAGCGCAGTTGACCAAGCGCCAGCGAATGCTCGGCCGCATGCGGCGCCGTCTTCCAGTGTGGATAGTCTATTCTGCTGAAGCGGCCGGTGTGGCGAACGCTCGGGCGGATGCGGTAGAGCCAGGAGCGCTCGTTGGTGCCGCGCGGTGCTGTGAAGGGCGAGCCGGACAGTTGTTCGGCATAGAGCCCGTAGGCGCATTTTTGCGGGCTGTTCTGCCCCTGCGGCAAAGCGCCGGGCAGGCTCTCGGTCTCGAAATCATTGCCGAAGCCGGGGATGTAACCCAGTGCTTCGCCTGTCTTTACCTGTGCCTCGGCCTGTTTTCCTGCCTTGTCCAGCATCGTCGATCCTCCTCCTCTTGGGCGCCCCGCTTCGGCTTGTCGAAGCGACCTCTAAAAAGGTTCGGCGCAATCCCAAATACCGCGGCGACGACCTTTTCCCAGATGGACGGAGGCGCCGCATTCGGCATATTAGTTGCAATCGTAACTATCGATTTTGTAACTATCAAGGATGCCCGATGGCCGCCGATGGCTTCGAACTCAGTGCCTTCCTCCCCTATCGGCTGAACCGCGCCGCCGAATTCGTCGCGCTGCGCTTTGCCGCCCAATACAAGGCACGCTACCAGCTCACCCGCCCGGAATGGCGCACGCTCGCAGCGCTTGGCAGCACCAGCCGTCCGATGACGGCGACCGAGGTCGGCGCCCACTCGGCCATGCATAAGACCAAGGTCAGCCGCGCCGTCGCGGCACTCGAAAAGCGCCGCTGGCTGACCCGGCGGGAAGACGCAGGCGACCGCCGCATCGAACATCTGGAACTGACGAAGACGGGCATCCGGGCCTATGGCGAATTGACGGAACTTGCCGCCCGCTATCAGGCGGAACTCGATACGCTGATCGGCCCGGCCGGGATGCAGGCACTCGCCGTCGGGCTGGACGCCGTGGAACGCGCCATCGGAAGGTTCGAACTCCCGCCGTCTGCCTGAGTCCTCAGCCTTTCATCCGCTCGGGGATCGGCACGCCTTCGAAACTCTTCAGCGTTTCGAGCACGATGGACGTCTTCACGTGCTGCACGCTGTCATGCGGCAGAAGCACGTCGTTGACGAAGCGCGACAGACCCGCGAGGTCGGGCGTCACCACCCGGAGGTGATAGTCCATTTCGCCGGTCAGGGCATAGGCCTCCAGCACCTCCGGCAGGCCGGAGATCAGCTTGCCGAACCGCTTGGCATTGTCGCGATTGTGGGTAGCGAGCGTCACCGAGATCACCACCATCAGATCGAGACCGAGCTTCTGCCGGTCGATCTGTGCCTGATAGCCGGTGATATAGCCTTCCGCTTCGAGCCGGGTGCGTCGCCGCGAGCATTGCGACGGCGAAAGCGCAATGCGTTCCGACAGTTCGTTATTGGTCAGATGCCCGTCACGCTGCAATTCGCTGAGGATCTTGAGATCGAAGCCGTCAAGTTGCTCCATTCGTGCATCCTAATTGAGTATTTTGCATGTTTCGTGCGCCATTCTGTCTAAACCGCGCAAGAATACAAGCATCATGCATGGGAATTGCGTCATACTCCAGCAAAGTTTGGAAGAATAAGAGGAGACTTCCGATGGGCCCCTTCCCGCATGACGCCCCGCCGGCAACCATTACCGCTGACAACCCCGCCGGCACCGACGGCTTCGAATTCGTCGAATTTGCCCATCCGGAGCCGGAAAAGCTCGCCGAGCTCTTTACCCGCATGGGCTACAGCCCGGTCGCCAAGCACAAAAGCAAGAACATCACCGTCTGGCGGCAGGGAGACATCAACTACATCCTGAATGCCGAGCCCGGCTCGCATGCCATGCGCTTCGTCGACGAGCACGGCCCTTGCGCCCCGTCCATGGCCTGGCGCGTCGTCGATGCCAAACACGCCTTCGACCACGCGGTCTCCAAGGGAGCGATCCCTTACGAAGGCAATGACAAGTGCCTGGATGTTCCGGCGATTGTCGGCATCGGCGGTTCGCTGCTCTATTTCGTCGAGACCTATGGCGCCAAGGGTTCCGCCTATGAGGCCGAGTTCGACTGGACCGGCGAGCGCAACCCGAAGCCCGAAGGCGTCGGCTTCTATTATCTCGACCACCTGACCCACAACGTCTATCGTGGCAACATGGACAAGTGGTGGGCGTTCTATCGCGAACTCTTCAACTTCACGCAGATCCATTTCTTCGACATCGACGGCCGCATCACCGGCCTCGTCAGCCGGGCGATCACCTCGCCCTGCGGCAAGATCCGCATCCCCTTGAACGAATCCAAGGACGATACGAGCCAGATCGAGGAATATCTGCGCAAGTACAAGGGCGAAGGCATCCAGCACATCGCCGTCGGCACCGAGGGCATCTACGACGCCACCGACAAGCTCTCCGACAACGGCCTGAAGTTCATGCCGGGCCCGCCGGAGACCTATTACGACATGTCGCACGACCGCGTGCACGGCCATGACGAACCGATCGACCGGATGAAGAAGCACGGCATCCTGATCGACGGCGAAGGCGTGGTGAACGGCGGCATGACGAAGATCCTGCTGCAGATCTTCTCGAAGACCGTGATCGGCCCGATCTTCTTCGAGTTCATCCAACGCAAGGGCGACGAGGGCTTTGGCGAAGGCAACTTCCGCGCCCTATTCGAATCGATCGAAGCCGACCAGATCCGTCGCGGCGAACTGGGGCCGCAAGCGGCCGAGTAAGGTCCGGGATCGACCGGGCGGCAGTCCCGACCACAAGAGCCTCTCGCCTCAAGCGAGGGGCTTTTTCTGTTGGAGGCCTGAGGCCTTCCGCAAGGGGCAGCCGCATCGAGCATGCTCAAGGGGCACGCCTGGGCGAGAACCTCAGTTCGTAGGCTCGTTGACCACCCGCCAGTTCGGCCGGCCAAGGTCATGCGGCCACTCGATCACGTCGCGGTCGTTGAAGTAGACGACCTCGGCGAGATTGGGGAACTGCGGATCCGCTTGCGTTGCGGCGCTCATCCAGGGCTGCATATAGGTCTGGCTGCCTTCCCATCCGAGCTCGGCGACCCAGATGGGCTTGTTGTACTTGGCCACCAGGTCGTAACCGGGCTTCAGCGCTTCGGTGAAGGTTTTCGGCGCGCCGTACTCGATCTTGTCGAACGGTTCGAGCCCGAAGACCGAAAGCCCGACGAGATCGACGTAATCATCACCCGGATAATAGTCGCCGAGGTTCGGCAATCCCTTGGGCGACCACATGATCTGCGCCTTCGGCGCCTTCTTGCGCACGATGTCCATCGCGTGCTTGTAGGCGCTTATCCAGTCCTGAGGCTCCCAGCCGGCCCAGGAGAAGCGACCGGACGTGTCTTCCATTTCCTGGCCCCACCGCACGATGACAGGGCTTTTCAGTCCGGCGATCACATCGGCGATCGCTTCCATGTTGGCATCATACTCGCCTCTGAGCATCCGATCGCGAAGCTGCGCCGGCGTGAGTTTCCAGTCGAGCGACCAGGACCAGGGCTCGATGGTGATCAGCAGGTTGCGATTGCGCTGAAGCGCATACTCGTCGGCAATCTGAAGAGAGGCGAGATCCACGTCTTCCCAGGGAAGGAACAGGGCTTCCGTCGAAACGTCGCTCTGGGCGCCGAAATCGCCATGCGGATCATAGGCGCCGAACTTCGTTCCGCCCGGGTGAATGACGGGACGTTTGTCGATCATAGTCTGCCCGGCAGTGGTCGCAGGATTGGCTTGCTCCTGCGCCAACGCGGATACCAAGCTTGCACCAAGATCCAGCTGGAGAGCCAGAGCCGTGCATAGCGCGAATGCCAATTTGCGTTTCATTTCATCCTCCTGCGGCAGAACCTCTATTTCTTGGCCAGGAACTGTTCCTTCAGCCGTAATGCCCTGGCCGTGATGTTGTCGTGGGCGACGAACTTCTTGTACTCGTCACCGGCCCGAGGCTTGGCGTGGCTGAAGACGTACCACTTCCCGTTCGGCACTTTGCGTTGATAGACCGTGTCGCCGATCCGGGCGTGACCGAAGCAGCTCCGGGCCCTGCCGGCGTTGGCAGCGGTCGTCCAGGTGGCCTGCATGCACATCATGCCGAGGTCGCTGACGTACCAGTTGCCTTCGGCGAAGGACCGGTCGCCTTTGCCCTTGTCGACGAACGCGACGAGCTTGCGGCCGTGTGCGGTGAACCGGGCGCCGCCGGTCGACCATTCCCAGGTCTTGTTTCGGTAGAGCGAATAGACCTCATAGGCACTGAGAGGCGTGGGCTTGACTTCCATCTTCGCCCGGACCGGCTCGGCGCCCAAGTAGACAGCGACCGCTACCATCGGCACCAGCAGCGGAAGAACCATGACTTTCAACGACCCTTTCATTGCTTTTCTCCTTGGATACCAAACAAACTCGACTGCTCGCCGTCGTCATGACGGCACATGAAAGCGACCGACCTTTTTCGTCGTCATCGTCTCCCTGTTACTCTGCTGGCTGACATTCAATGCACTGACTTCGCCGCGCCAACCGCCATCGCCCGGTTGTGAAAACCCTCTCCATTTCAGGCGGAACCGGACGGTCTTGAGATTGGTGCCACTCCCGGCGCCGGCGACCGTGTACCGCGTTTCGGTGAAGCTCACGAAATTGAGGCCATGCGACAGCGCCTGCGTTGCCTCGGCCCCGTGGCGTACGGCCGATTGAGCCGAGAGCACCGAGACCAGCACCAGGCAGCCGGTCGTCGCCACCGTCATCGTCGAGCGCGGGATCAGCGCCAACCGGTTTTCGCGTGCGTGGCAGATGTGGATCACCGCCACCAGCCCCGCATAGATGAGCGCGTTGACGCCGGCGAAGAGGTAAAAACCACGTGCCGTGCCGGCATCGGAAATCACCCAGGCGACCAGCGCCGACACCAAGGCGAGCACGAGATAGGGCATCAGCACCCGCACAGGCAGAGGTGCGGCAGCCCCGCCGCCCTTCGGCGTGATGCGAAAGTCAACGAAGGACCCGGTCAGGTGATCGCGCACCGCCGCAAGGCAGCCGAGCAGCGACCAGGGCCAGCGGGCAAACAGGAACAGCGTGCCTTCCCAACTCAGAACGCGCGCGTCATAGGGCCGGAACGTACCCGTCGAGCGCCAGAAATAGGCAAGCGCGATCAACACCAGCGACAGCGGCGCAAAGTGCAACAGGAATTCCGGATAGGTGACGGCCACGAAGGTCCGCCCGGCAATCAGCGCCGCGATCGGCATCAGGAACATCAGCGCCATGAACGACGAAAACAGCGGATACCAGAGCTGTGAAAACAGGAACTGGAACTTCAGTCGCGGCGGCAGCTTCGGCACGTAGACCGGCGAGTATTTCAACAGGATCGTGACGAGGCTTCGCGACCATTGAAATTCCTGGACCACGAGGTCGGCGAAGTTCGCCGGTCCGTCGCCATGGGCGATCGCGTTCAGCGCATGCACGCCCCGCCAGCCATGGGCATTCATCATCAGCGTCGTAGAGTGGTCTTCGGCAAGCTCCGGCCCCAGCCCGCCGATCTGCTTCAGCGCCTTGGTCCTGACGGCATAATGCGAGCCGATGCACAGCGGCGCCCAGCCATTGTTGTAGCCGGCCTGCAGCGAGCCGTGCATGCTCGCCTCCGCATGGAGCCTCCCGCGCGCTGCCCAGCTGGTGGCGGCGTTGGCATCGCAGATGCTCGGCGCCGAGACATAACCGACCGACGGATCGTTGAACGGACGCAACACCTCTGAAAGGTAGGTGGTCTCCGGCACGTGGTCGGCATCGAACTGGGCGACGAAATCGTAGCGCTCGTAGCCATAGTGATCGTAGAAATAGGCGAGGTTTCCCTCCTTGCACCGGGTCCGGCGCGGCCAGGAGGCGCGATGGTAGTCTGCGACGCCCTTTCGCGTCGAGATCATCACCCCGCGCGCCGCGCACCAGGCAATCGTGTCCGGCGACGGATCTTCGTCGGCGAGCCAGACATCGAACTCGCAGCCGGTCTGGTCGAGCATGGCGAGCAGCGTCTTGCGCACGACCGAAAAGGGTTCCGAAGGCGCCTTGGTCACCACCATCGCCACCCGTCCCTGCGGCACCGGGCCGGCGCTTGCCGCCATGACCTTCGCGCCGGAAAAGATCACGATGAAATAGACCGGCAGCAGCGTGATCCACCCGATGACGACCGTTATCAGCACATAGGACGGCCAGTCGACAACGTGGGCAGGATCAAGCCACCACTGCCAGAAATACAGGAGGGCGCCAAACCATGCGGCAATGCCGAGGACATGGAGCAGCCGCAGCCGGCCCGAAAACAAAGCGGCTGGCGCCGAAGCGGCCTTCCGGCTCTGCCCGAGGGCGATCGTCTCATCCGGTTTCGCAGTTTCCAGCGACCAGTTCATGAGCGCACCTCCAGGCCGAAGCTCGGCGCGGCCGTCGCGATGATCGTGTCGATGTCCGAGAGCTGCGGGCGGAAGCCCAGCCTCTGGCGCGCCCAGTCCGTGTCGGCATAGAGAACCGGCGGATCTCCGGGCCGCCGTGGCAGCATCCGCACCGGAACGGATCGCCCGGTGACCCGGTCGATGGCCGAGAGAACCTGCCGGACCGACGTTCCATGGCCCGAACCGAGATTGGCGTGAAGGACCTCGCCGCCGTCACGCAGGTAGTTCACAGCTGCCACATGCGCGTCGGCAAGATCGGTCACGTGGATGTAGTCGCGGATGCAGGTACCATCCGGTGTCGCATAGTCATCGCCGAAGACGTCCAGCCTTTCGATCCGGCCGGCCGCCGCCATCAGCGCGCGCGGAATGAGATGCGTTTCCGGATCGTGCTTTTCGGTGAGCTCACCTTCCGGATCTGCGCCCGCCGCATTGAAGTAGCGCAGCGACACCGAGCGGATGCCGTAGGCGCGGGCATAGTCGCCAAGCATCAGCTCGATCATCAGCTTGGTGCGCCCGTAGGGATTGATCGGCAGTTGCGCCATGTCCTCGGTAATCGGCAGGCGCGGCGGTATGCCGTAGGTGGCGCAGGAACTGGAAAAGACGATGCGTCCCAGTCCGTTCGCCCGGCACGCTTCCAGAAGCGCGATGCTGCCCGCCACATTGTTGGTGTAGTATTTTCCGGGATCTTCGACCGATTCGCCGACATAGGCGGAAGCGGCAAAATGGATGAGGCAGTCGGGCGAAAAGGTCCGGATTGCCGTCGCCAGCCGTTCTTTGTCCTCGATCGCCCCCTCCACGAAGGGGCCCCATTTCACGTTGGTCCGATGTCCCGTCGAGAGATTGTCGTAGACGACGGGAACGATGCCCTGCTCAGCCAGGCGCTTGCAGGTGTGGCTGCCTATGAAGCCGGCTCCGCCGGTGACGAGTGCGACGCGGGACATGTCATACCGCCTCTCCGGCCACGGCGCGATCTGCCGCACCGAGGCGCTCGTCGAAATGGGCAATCGTGCGCTCGAGGCCCTCGCGCAGCATCACTTTCGGCTCCCATTCGAGCTCGGTACGTGCCTGCGTGATATCGGGCCGCCGCTGGCGGGGATCGTCGGTGGCCGCCGCCTGGTGCACGATGCGCGAGCGTGAGCCCGTCATCGAAAGCACCATTTGCGCGAGCTCCAGAACCGTGAACTCTCCGGGATTGCCGAGATTGATCGGCCCGGTGCAAGGGTCGGGCGAGACCGAGAGACGAAGGAAACCGTCGATCAGGTCGTCGACATAGCAGAAGGACCGGGTCTGATGCCCGTCACCATAGATCGTCAGATCCTTGCCACGGAGAGCCTGGACGACGAAGTTCGAGATGACCCGCCCGTCGTCGGGGCGCATGCGCGGACCATATGTGTTGAAGATGCGCGCGACCTTGATCTTCACACCGTGGGTCCGGTGATAATCGAAGAACAGCGTCTCGGCCGACCGTTTGCCTTCGTCATAGCAGGCCCGCGGGCCGGTCGGGTTGACGTTGCCGAAGTAGACTTCCCGCTGCGGACTGGTCAGCGGATCGCCATAGACTTCCGAAGTCGAGGACTGGATGACGGTGGCGCCGGTGGCCTTGGCGTTTTCGAGCGCATGAAGCGCGCCGAGAACATTCGTCATCAACGTTCCGACCGGATCGGCCTGATAGTCCGGCGGAGATGCTGGAGAGGCAAAGTTGAAGATGACATCGGCATCGATCAGATAGGGCTTTCGAACGTCATGATCGATGATGTGGAGGTGGGGGTCCTGCGCCAGATGAGAGAGATTTTCGC
This sequence comes from Ensifer adhaerens, assembly GCF_002007205.1. Lineage (GTDB taxonomy): Bacteria > Pseudomonadota > Alphaproteobacteria > Rhizobiales > Rhizobiaceae > Ensifer > Ensifer adhaerens_D. The sequence continues at coordinate 22,723 of NZ_LAZS01000001.1, read as the reverse complement.
GCCGGCCAGTCGAAAAATTATCAAGACAGATGACCGTATGACCCAGGGAAAGAAGTCTTTCGCAAATGTGAGATCCGAGAAAACCACTTCCACCCGTTACTAGTATTCTCTTCGGTATTCCCGCAATCTTCTTAAGAAACTCCCGCTGTCCGGCCACGGACAGCGGTCCCATGACGACCTTTCGCATGCGCACCTCCAATTATTAAGCTCACCATTTTCGTTGGTGATTTGGAGACGGGATGCGAGCGCAATAGATAATAAAAAAACTCTCTTTATTACAATGACACGCACAACCCGACTGAAAATAAACTATTCAAAATTCAATCAATATTTTTTCAGGTTTTCAATTTCAATATTAGCTAATTATCAAATACCAACCATCCAGTCAATATGCGTGGAATACATTTCCAGTAAATAATCCAAAATTACAACAAACTACTATTGACATAATCATATGTGGTTACATTTTGGCCAATCATGTCCAAAAGTAACGAAGCGTTCACCACTATGTTCTAAGGTAGATTACGGTGTGATCTTCGGGATTTCACGTACCTGTCGCAGAGACATGCCGCAGCCGGACCGCCCGGCCATTCGCCGGGCAGGTGCAAAGCAGCATTTGATTTTGGGGACAGCCCCAGGAAACCTTGCCTGGGGCTGAGAAGGACCTGCCGCGCCTTCACCGGCACCCAGGCCCACAGGCAGACAAAGTCTGCCTTACGTCACGCCTAATTCTTCCAGCGCGAGAGGATGACGTCGCCGTTGCGCTCCGTCGCCGCATCGTGGGTGAAGTAGCGAGACGCCGCTTCCGTCCGGTTGCGAACGTTCATTTTCTTATAGATGTTGCGGACGTGAACCTTGACGGTGTTTTCCGACAGCCCGAGCCGATCCGCGATGATCTTGTTCTGCGTCCCTTTGCAGATCAGATCGAGGATCTGGACCTCGCGTGTCGTCAGGCCGTCCGGGCCCGCATCGCGTTTGCGCCGTCCCGTACCCGGGACGGTGGCCTGACCCGGGGCTTCCCCGCGCCTGCCGTAGAGGCTGGTCGCCGCGAAAGGCTCGGGAGAAAGCCGCCGCAGCAGGGCTGCCGGGAAATGTTCGCCCCCCTTCATCAGTAAATCGATGGCGGCAAGGCAGACGTCGAGATTGAGATTCAACGGCAGGACGCCATGGATCAGGCGTTCTTCGACGAAGCCCGCAATCGACGGGTCGAGTTCTTCGGCATTCTCCACCACCAGGCCGATCGATGCCCGCGGGTGGAACTCGTGAATGGTCCGCAAGATAGCCGGAAAGGATTTGGGAGGCATCCGGTACAGCATGATCAGCGTGACATCGACGAGACTGCCATCAAGCAGATTGTCCGGGTCGGAGAAGCTGACGATATCGTGCCCTTGAAACCTGGACCCGACGGCCTGCATCAGGCATTCGGCGAACAGGTCGATCTTGGCAAGCATTACGATCTTTTTCTTTTGTGACAAAGCCTTGTTGTTATCTTCAAAATCACTCACTTTGGAGCTTCCAGGATACATTACGCCCTCCTAGGATTTTTCCATTTATTTTTATGGGTGCCCCGGTTTGCCCGTCGGCACGCCCGATTCTCAAAAAATTTATTCGGAACCACTTATGCGTCACGATTTTTCCTGCGCGATAAAATTCGCGATAGCTAATGTAACGTAAAGATCTCCGCAACGAAACAGCCCAAAAGGATTAGTGAGGCGCCAGACAGGCACTTAAATCGTTATAAATCGAACCATCTTTGGGTTATATTGTAGATGTTCCGTTTACCAAGGCGCGGAATGCCTCAAAAAACAAGTGGCTAGGATACCTCCGCCAATGCGGATGTCCTAGGCGTTTCTGAGAAGGGGCGCCTCACGGGAGGCGATAAATGGATTAGTTGAGCCGCGCCGCGCGACGGCGCCTAACCCCCTTTTCGGTTCCGATATACCTGGGAATACTTAGTAAGGACTAGGCAGTCCTCCATTTGTCATCGACGAGCGGCTACGGCCCTGCACAAACGGCGAACGACACAAGGGAACGGGCCGGCGGATGGCTCTGAAAAAGCTGGGATTTTCCTCGTCGCGACAAGGGCTTGCCGTCGATGGTTAGGCGAGAAAGAGCCAGTAATTACAAACCACTAACTAGAATTGGTATCTTCCGCGCCGCCACATTTGGAGTCAAATTGGATGTTCGTTCTGGAAGGATCAAAAAAGGACCCGGCGAGCGCCACCAAGCGCTTCCAGGCGAAAGAACCCGTCCTTCTGGAGAGTTGCGCCAGCGTTCCCCTGAGTAAGCGTAAAGCAAGTAGAGATACTGACAGCTCGGATTCCGGGCGCACATTGCGTGTAGATGTAAAAAAGAAATCAATTTAACAAAAAAGCGAAAATCTCTAAATCAAGATATTATTCGTTTCTCCAAAAGGAGCCAACACCGGAAAAATACCGTAAGAGTTAAGGGTATTTGGTGTTGGCTTCCTTCTATCCAAAATCCGCTCCAGCCCCGAAAATTGTGTCCGACGAGGTCGGACAACCCGCGAAGGCTGCAATCGGCGACACCGCGGAACGGGTCGCCGATGCGATCACTATTTGCTCAGCGCCTGCGTCAGTTGATCGACAATATCCTGCTGCGACTTCAGCCCCGACGCCGTCAGATAAAGCTTGGCGGAGTCGAGATAGACGACATGGCCGTCCTTCCAGGCTTTGGTCTGACGCACGAGCTCGTTGTCGAGCAGGGCCGCTGCCGGCTGTGCCTGCTGGCCGATGGCCGCATCGCGATCGACGACGAAGATCCAGTCAGGGTTGGTTTCGAGGATATATTCGTAGGAAACCGCCTGGCCGTGGGTCGCCACCTGCAGCGCCGGATCGGCCGGCTTGATGCCGAAGACGTCGTGCAGCGCGCCGAAACGCGATCCCTTGCCATAGGCGCTGATCTTGCCGCCGGTCGTCAGCAGGATGAGACCCGTCCCCTTTCCGGCCGCAAGACCGCGCAGCGTCTCGATCGAGGCATCGAGCTTGGCAATGCTTGCCTTGATCTCCGCGTCCTTGCCGAAGATCTGGCCAAGGATTGCTGCATTCTTCTTGACGCTGCCGATCAGGTCGTTGTCGTCCGAGGTCAGGTCGATCGTCGGCGCGAGTTTTGCGACTTCGGCATATTTTGCCTGCGACCGCCCGCCGACGATGACGAGGTTCGGTTCCGCCGCGTTGATGGCTTCGAAGTCGGGTTCGAACAGCGTGCCGATCTTCGCATAGCTGTCGGCCTTGTACTTTTCGAGCGACGGCGGGACGGCCGACCCGGGAACGCCGGCGACGGGAACGCCGAGCATATCAAGCGTCTCCAGCATGCCGAAATCATAGACCAGCACCGTCTTCGGATTTTTCTCCACTTCGGTGACGCCGCTGCTGTGTTCGATCTTCAGTGTTTCGGCAATCGCCACCGATGCGCCGCCGATCGTCAACGCGGCGGCAACGACCAGGCTGCGCAGACCATTAGAGAAGGGAGATATATTCATGACTATTTACCTCATGTTTTCTTTTCCTCCCTAGCGCGAATTTGCCAGGAGGGCAATGCGCGCATTCTGCCTCGTTGCGCACGCGCAAAACTTGACGAAGCCGATCATATATATGAGTAAGGCGAGCCTTCGATCGAGCACCCTCCTGGCGGCCGCAAGCCCGGGGTTCGGTTGCGACGGCGACGGGAAATACAGCCACGGGATATGAGTGCAGTGGTCGAACCGAAACGCAGCTGGAGAATGACGGAACGATGAGGCCGGTCCTGTTTGCCATCCCGGTCGTCCTGTTGCTTGCCGCCGTCAGCGTCTTCACCGGTGTCGGCAGTCTTGCGTCCAGCGACGACGGCCGCGGCTGGCTTCTGGTCGTCGAAAGCCGCCTGCCGCGTACGCTTGCGCTGATGCTTGCGGGCGCAGGCCTCGCGGTCTCCGGCACGATCATGCAGATGCTGGCGCGCAACCGCTTCGTCGAGCCGTCGACCGCCGGCACCGCCGAGTCCGCCGCCCTCGGAATGCTCTTGGCCATGCTGATCGCACCGAACCTGCCGGTCGCAGGCAAGATGGCTTTCGCCGCCCTGACCGCCCTTGCCGGAACCGCCCTGTTCCTGCAGATCCTGCGCCGCGTCCCGCTGCGCTCGGCGCTGATGGTGCCGCTGATTGGTCTCATGCTCGGTGGTGTCGTCAACGCCGTCACCACTTTCATCGCCTATCGCTACGACCTGATGCAGTCGATGGGCGCCTGGATGTCGGGCGACTTCTCGGTCGTCCTGCGCGGGCGCTACGAACTGCTGTGGATCGGTTTCGCGCTGACGCTCGTCGCCTACGCGACCGCCGCGCGCTTCACCGTCATCGGCATGGGCGAGGCGATCGCCCGCAATGTCGGGCTCGACTACGACAAGGTGGTAACCCTCGGGCTCGCCATCGTCTCCATGGTCACGGCGACGGTGGTCGCCACCGTCGGCATGATCCCGTTCCTCGGCCTCGTCGTTCCCAACATCGTCAGCCTGATCCTGGGCGACAATCTCCGGCGCACCTTGCCGGTGATTGCCATCTCCGGTGCCGGGCTGGTGCTCGCCTGCGATATCATAGGGCGGATCGTGATTGCGCCCTACGAGGTTCCCGTCGGCACGGTCATGGGCGTGATCGGCAGCCTCGTCTTCCTTCATCTCCTGCTTTCGAGGCGGTCCCATGCAGGCTGATGCCAAGCGGATCTCTCCGTCGACCGTCCTCTTTGCGTCCGCAGCGCTGGCGCTCTTGTCGATGATCGCCTTCATGACCATCGGCGCCAAGGGAAGCTGGAGCTTCATCCTCTCCTTCCGCGGCACGAAGCTGATCGGCATGGTGCTGGTCGCCTATGCGATCGCCGTCTCGACGGTGCTGTTCCAGACGATTTCCGGCAACCGGGTCCTGACGCCGTCGATCATCGGCTTCGACGCCATGTATACGCTGCTGCAGACGGTCATGGTGTTTTTCCTCGGCGCAGCGGGCGCGGCAAGCGTCAACCCGCAGCTGCAGTTCGTGCTTGAAACCGCCGTGATGGTCGGCCTCTCGCTTCTCCTCTTCCGCGCCCTCTTTTCCGGCGGCAGCCGCAGCCTGCATCTCCTGATGCTGGTCGGCGTCATCCTCGGCGGCCTGTTCCGCTCGCTCTCTTCCTTCCTGCAGCGCGTGCTCGACCCCAACGATTTCATCGTCCTGCAGGACCGGCTGTTTGCAAGCTTCAACAGCATCGATGCCAATCTGCTCGGCATTGCCGCCACAGCCACCCTCGCCGTGACCTTCGTCCTGTGGCGGCTTTCCCCCACCTTCGACGTGCTCTCGCTCGGGCGCGAGGCGGCGATCGGGCTCGGTGTCGACCATCAACGTGTCGTGACGCTTCTTCTGGCGCTGATCGCGGTGCTGGTCTCGGTCTCCACCGCGCTGGTTGGCCCCGTCACGTTCTTCGGCCTGCTCGTCGCCAGTCTCGCCTGGCAGCTGACACCCACCGCCAGCCACCGCTTCGTGCTGCCGGTCGCCGTCTGCATCGCCATCGCGACGCTTGTCGGCGGCCAGGTCATGCTCGAGCGGCTGTTTTCCTTCAACACGGCGCTCAGCATCGTCATCGAGTTCTTCGGTGGCCTGGTGTTCATCTTCCTGCTTATCCGAGGCTCCGCGCGATGATCGAGATCCAAGAGGTAACGAAGTCCTATGGCGGCACCGCGGTCGTCGACCGGGTGTCGCTGACCCTGCCTTCCGGTGGCCTGACCTCGATCATCGGCCCGAACGGCGCCGGCAAGTCGACGCTTTTGTCGATCGTCAGCCGGCTGATGCCGATGGACACGGGCAAGGTGCTGGTCGATGGCCTCGACGTCAGCCGCGCCGCCGGTGACGTGCTTGCCCGGCGGCTTTCGATCATGCGCCAGGACAACCACATCACCGCGCGCCTCAGCGTGCGCGACCTCGTCGCCTTCGGCCGCTATCCCTATTCGAAGGGACGGCTGACGGCGGCCGATGCCGAACACATCGACCGCTCGATCGCCTATCTCGGGCTCGAACCCTACCAGAACCGCTTTCTCGACGAACTCTCCGGCGGCCAGCGCCAGCGCGCCTTCATCGCCATGGTGCTGTGCCAGGACACCGACTACATGCTGTTCGACGAGCCGCTCAACAATCTCGACATCAAACATGCGGTCGAGACGATGAAGCTGCTGCGCCGCCTCGCCGACGACTTTGCCAAGACGGTCGTCGTCGTGCTGCACGACATCAACTTCGCCTCCGCCTATTCCGACCGCATCGTTGCGATGCAGGGCGGCCGCCTCGCCTTCGAAGGACCGCCGCAGGACATGATCGTGCCATCGCGGCTGCAGGCGATCTTCGACGTCGACTGCCGCGTTCACGCCGTCGGCGACACGCGCCTCGTCAACTACTTCGATTAGAGCATCCCGCCTTCAAGTGTGCGTTCGTGTGAACGCGGCGAGCGCCTTGGCCCGGATGCGCGAAGCGCGCTGAACGGAATCCATGCAGCGCGCTTCGATAATGATCATTCCAGATAAAGGCCGATGCTCTAACCGGCGGCGCCGCGGGCGGCCTCCTTGCCGATCCGGGCCGCATCCTCTGCGTGATCCTCGTCGGTGACCGAGGAGAAACGCTTCAGCCAGCGACCCAGTTTCGTGTTGAGGTCGTCCATCACCGTGAACATCACCGGCACGAAGATCAGGCTCAGCATCGTCGAGGTGATCAGGCCGCCGATGACCGCGATCGCCATCGGCGCGCGGAAGGCGGCACCAGCACCGACACCGATGACCGCCGGGACCATGCCAGCCACCATGGCGATCGTCGTCATGATGATCGGCCGTGCGCGGGTGACGCCGGCCGTCAGCAGCGCCGTGCGCCGGTCGGCGCCCCCGTTGCGGCACTCGATCGCATAGTCGACGAGCAGGATCGAGTTCTTGCAGACAATCCCCATCAGCATCAGGATGCCGATCATCGACGAGAGGTCGAGTGCCGCACCGAACAGGATGAGAGCCAGTGCCGCGCCGCCGATCGACAGCGGCAGGGCCACCAGGATGGTCAGCGGCTGCAGGAAGTCCTTGAACAGCAGCACCAGAACCGCGGCCATCATGAGAATGCCGGCAAGCAACGCCAGGGCGAAGTTGCGGAACATCTCCGACATGTATTCGGCCTCGCCGTAGTTGGCCTGCGACACGCCCTTGGGCAGCTCGGTCATGGCCGGCAAGGCCGAGATCGCCTGGAAGGCGGTGCCGAGCGTCATGCCGTTGAGGTTGGCCTCGACGGCGATCAGCCGCTTGCGGTTGAGCCGTTCGACGCTGCTTTCCTCAGCCCCGAAGGATACGTCGGCGACGGAGGTCAACGGCACGAGGGCGCCGGTGTTGGTGCCCACCCTGAGGTCGCGCAGCGTATCGAAGTCGCCGCGCGCCGACTGGTCGAGCATCACCCGGATCGGCACCTGGCGGTTGCCGAGATTGAACCGCGCCGAGTTGCTCTCGCTGTCGCCCATCGTCGCGATGCGCGCAACGGTGCCGATCGAGGTCACCGACACGCCGAGCCTTGCCGCCTCGTCGAAGCGCGGCTTGACCAGGAGTTCCGGCGAAAGAAGCGGCTCGGTCGAGCGGACGTTGACCAGGCCCGGAAGCGCGCGCATCTCTTTTTCCAGGCGCCGCACCGCGTCCATCAACACCTCCGGATCGTCCCCCGTCAGATAGATCGAAAGATCCTTCATTCCCTCGGACGACGCAAACGTCGCCTGGATATCGGGCGTATTCGCCAGCAGGTCCTGCAGCGACAATTCGAAGGACTTGCGGTCGAGTTCTCGCTCCTTGCGCGGCTTCAGCTTGATGCGAAACGACACCTCGTTGAGATTGTCCGCCGTCGCCAGGACGCTCTCGACTTCCCTTCGCGCCTTGAGCTTGGCCACCAGATCATCGGAAATGCGCGCTGTCTCCTCGAGCCTCGTTCCGGGTGGCAGGGTGATCTTGAGCTGCGAGACATTGCTGTCGTTCGTCGGAATGAACCCCGTCGGCAGCATGCTCAGAAGCGCGATCGAGCCTATGAAAATGAGCGCGACGATCGAAAGCGCAGTCTTGCGATGGTCGAGGGTCCAGCCGAGCACGCCGCGATAGGTGTCGGCGATGCGCGACGGCTTGGCAGCATGGCCATGGCCGGGTTTCGGCCGCAGCAGATAGGCCGCCATCAAGGGCGTCAAAAGGCGTGCAACCAGCAGCGAGAACAGCACGGCAATGGCGACGGTCAGGCCGAACTGCTTGAAATACTGTCCGACCGCGCCGCCGATGAAGCTGACCGGCGCAAACACGGCGACGATCGTCAGCGTCGTTGCGACGATCGCAAGGCCGATCGCATCGGCCGCGTCGATCGCTGCAAGGAACGGGCGCTTGCCCATGTCGACATGGCGCTCGATGTTCTCGATCTCGACGATCGCGTCGTCGACGAGAATGCCGATCACCAGCGTCAGCGCCAGAAGGCTGATGCCGTTGAGCGTGAAGCCGAGCAGGTCCATGACCGCGAAGGTCGGCAGGATGGAAAGCGGCATGGCGAGCGCCGAGATCAGCGTCGCCCGCCAGTTGCGCAGGAAGGCGAAGACGACGACGACGGTCAGCAGCGCGCCTTCGATCAGGGCCGTGACAGCCGCATCGTAGCTCTCCTGCGTATACTCGACGAGAGAGATCAGCTCGGTCATCTCGACGCCGGGCATGCGCGCCTGGATCTCCTTCAGCCGCTCGATGACGGCCTCGGCGACGACCGTGTCGCTCGCTCCCTTGCTGCGCGAAACCGAGAAGCTCACGATGGGCTCGCCATCGAAATGGGCAAAGCTGCGCGGCTCGGAGGACGTGTCCTCGATCGTCGCGATGTCGGAGAGCTGCAGCCAGCGGCCGCCGGCGAGCGGGATCGAAAGCTGCCGGAGCTCATCCACCGAGCCGGCGCTGCCGACGGTGCGGATCGACTGCTCACGCCCGCCGATTTCTCCACGGCCGCTCGGGATGTTGGTGTTGATTTCCCTGAGCGCGGTGTTCACCTGGTCCGCCGTCACGCCAAGCGCCAGCAGCCGTTCGGGCTTGAGCGAAACCCGCACTTCGCGGCTGACGCCGCCGAGGCGCTGCACCTTCTGCACGCCGGGCAGCGTCAGCAGCTCACTGGTGATCGTATCGTCGACGAACCAGGACAGCTCCACTTCCGACATGTGGGGTGCGCGCACCGCGTAGTAGACGATGGCGCTGCCGTCGACGTCGACGCGCGAGACGATCGGCTCCTGGATGGACTGCGGCAGGTCGGCGCGGATCTGCGCCACGGCCTCGCGCACGTCGTTTGCCGCCCGGTCCGGATCCGTGCCGATCTTGAATTCGACCGTGGTCGTGGAGACGCCGTTGGTAATGGTCGAGCGGATATGGCTGACCCCGACCAGGCCGGAGGCGACCCCTTCGACGCGGCGCGTCACCTGCGTTTCCATTTCGGCCGGCTGCGCGCTCGGCTGCGTGATCGTCACCGTCACGACCGGGAAGGATACGCTCGGATTGGCGTTGACCGGCAGCCTCAAAAACGAGGCGATACCCATCAGCGTGAGCACGACGAAGAGAACGATCGTCGGAACGGGCTGTCGGATGGCCCAGGCGGAAATGTTGCTCGTCATTGCTTAACGCCCGTCTGCGTCGGCTGGACGTCTTTGGTTGCGACCGCTTCGCCTTCGCGCAGCGACGCCCCCGATTTGAGAACGACCCGCTCGCCCGTCGAAAGCCCCGAGGTGATCTCGACCTTGCCGCCCTGGCGCATGCCCGCCTTGACCGGCTTGCGCACGACCTGGCCGCCATCGACGACGAAGACCGAGACGACGCCATCCGGCGCGCCGAAGAGCAGAGCGGAATCGTCGACCATGATCGCCTTGCGCTCTGCCACGACGATCTCCGCCCGGCCAAACATGCCCGCGAAGGGCTGGCGTGCGGTCGAGAGTGTGACTTGCACGGTTCCGAGGCGGGTCTCGCGGTCGATCTTCGGGTTGATCACCCGCACGCGTCCCTCGATCCAGTCGTTGCGGCCCGAAAGCTTGACCTTCACCACCTGGCCGACCGCCAGCAACGGCAGCTCGGTTTCCGGCACCTCGGCCGCAAACTCGATTTCGCCGCCGCGAATAAGCTTGAGCAGCGGGTCCGAGCCGGCAAGCGCACCGGCGCGCGCGAACCGCTCCGAGACGATCCCTGCGACGGGCGCCAGGATCACCGCGCGATCGAGCCTGCGCCGTGCTTCCGCTTCGAGCGCTTCCGCCTGCTCGTAGTCGGCCCGCGCAACCTCGACCGCCTGCTCGGCAAGGGCGAGGGCCGAGACGCGTTCCTCGAGAATGGTCGCGGCCTGAAGGTGGCTCAACTGGCGGGCGCGGGCGAGTTTTCGCCGTTCCTGCCTCACCGTCTCTTCTTCCCGCGCCATCGCCGCACCGGCGCGCGCAACGCGGCCCTTGGCCTCGCGCAGCAGGTTCTCCAGCATGTCGGTCTCCAGACGGGCAAGCACCTGCCCCGCTGCAACCCGATCGCCGATCTCGACCTCGACACTGGCTATGCGCTGGTCGGTCAAGGCGGTGCCGACGGCAACTTCTTCACGGGCGACGAAGATGCCGGCAAAGGAGCGGGTCCATTGCTGGGGTCGGTTGTCGGTAACCAGCGTCGTTACCGTGCGGCTCACGGGCTGGACGGGAACGGAGGCTGCTGCCTCCCCCGAAGCGTGCGCCTGCCCGGTGGCCGCCGCGAACACGAGCAAGGCTGCGAGAGCGACGTTCAACTCAACTGTACGTCTCATTTCATTGGCTTTCCATTGGCGGGACCGGCTGCGGCATGATGCGCCTGCGATACCGGTTCCCGGGTCGGGCAAAGGGCGTCGGTTGATTATTAGATCATTCAATCTAATAATTGGACCATCAAACGCGACAATTGTAAGGCAGATCACACACGAGCATTGCGGGAAGATGGCGGAGATCGTGCGAGCAGTCGGCCTTGACACCGATCGGGCCCCTAACGAAATTAGAGCGGCTGATCTAATAATTGAATGGCCTGCAAGGAGAACCGGCGATGCGCAAGATCGACCCCGAAAAACACGCGGCCAGACGTCGGCTGATTCTCGATGCGGCGATCGCCTGCTTTTCGCGCAAGGGCTTCCACGGCACGTCCACGGCCGAGATCTGCGCCGAGGCAGGCATGAGCCCGGGAAATCTTTTCCATTATTTTCCGACCAAGCACACCATCATCGCGGCGATCGTGGAAGAAGAGCGTCAAGAAACGGCGGAGATTTTCCGAAAGCTGGGTGAAGAGGAAGATCTGTTCGCCGCATTGCTGGGCTTCATGGATAGCGTTCTCGAACTGGCGGGCGACCCTGCCTATGCGAGCCTCGCGCTCGAAATCGCCGCCGAAGCCGTGCGTGACGAGCGCATCGGCACGCTTGCCGCGACGAATGACGCGGAATTCCAGTTGGCGCTCGTGGCGCTGCTGCGCAACGCGGCCAGCCGAAACCAGATCGACCGGGCGATTGACGCGGAAGGTGCTGCCCGCTGGATCGCCGCGATCATCGACGGCATCTTCAGCAGGGTCGCGGTCGATCCCGGCTTCAAGCCGAAGGAAGAGGGCGTGATGATGCGACGCCTGTTGAGCCGCTTTCTGCGCGCAGATGACTGAGCACTTGTGACAAGCGAGACCGCAACGGCCCTTCGGCACATTGCGGTCTCCGGTTTTCCGGCCTGCCTCGGCTTGACGCAGAGGCAGGCTCGCCGAGACGATCTCAGGAATGCTTCTGGATGGTGCCGTAGACGATGTTCCGGTTGGCACCGAAGAAGACGCGCGCATCGATGGCGGACTTGCCGGCGCTCTTGTGGATGATGTTCCACATGTCCGCCTCCGAGCGCAGCAGCAAGGCCCAGTTCATGAATGTTTCCATGTAACCGTCGACACCGATGTCCTGGGCGAAGTTGGCGAAAAGGAAGACGCCGTTCGGCTTCAGCATCTGCAGGCAGCGGTGCGTCAGCTTGATGGCCACCTTGTCGGCCAGATAGTCGTAGAGGCCGGCCGCATAGATGAAGTCGAACTTGCCGAGCTTCTGGTCCCTGCCGAGCAGGCTGCGGACGGAGCCGTCGACCGCCTCGATCGCGGTACCGGAGAAGTCGCGGCTGATCGAGCCGACACTGAGAGGATCCTGATCGAGCGCCACCCAACGCTTGATCCGGCCTTCCTTAAGCGCCGCCGAGCGATTGGCTTCGCGAAGGTGACCGGCGGCGATCGTCAGGATCTCCGCCTGGCCACCGCGGCCCGTCGCGATCTCATCGACGTGGCGTGTCAGGATATCGCGACGCTCGCGCACCGCCACCGAGGAGGAGGCGTCCTTCGTGTAGTCATAAAGGGCGCGTCCGACCGGCGACGCCCTTTCGATTTCGTCGGCAACGCTCGCATGACCGTAGATGAAGTCGAGCAACTGCGCGTCACCCGAATATCCCCTGGGTTTGTCGAACGACCACCGCGTGAACGGATCCTGCAGGAAGTACTCCGAGACCGGGTGATCCTGTGCAAGGGGGATTAGCTCCTGCCACACGCTCGGGTGGTATTTGGCACGGGTCTGATGGAGGGAGGCGGCGAGCCGGTCGATAATTTTCGACGCATCCGTCCCTTGAATGAATTGTTCCTGAGCGACCCTGAGAATCAATGCGAGCTCGGCCTTGGCGGTCGAGAGCTGTTCGTCATGCCGTTCGCCCCGAGGCGAAACGAACTCATCAGCCATTGCCTTGGGAGTAATGAGGCTCTGACCGTCGAAAACAGTCTGAAATTGGCGCACGCGAGACCATCCGTTAAAGGTTTGTTAACAATAGTCGCGAAGATGCGCGCATTCCCGCTCGGATTGCAAGTTTTTGTATATAATAAGGTAAATACTGGAGGCTCACCCCTTTGGGTTATGCCGATTCGCAGATGCCCTGACCCATTAATTTAACAAAACTTAATGGACACCTCCTATCATGCCTCGCAGCGTTTCCCGCCCTTGTTGCACATGGGGTGCGGCAAACACGCAGGGAGTGTCCGAAACAACGTCCATTGATGGAAAAGCGACGACAGATTTCCGTTGAACGTGACGAAACTCGATGGATCAGTGCATGAAGCACACGTTGGCCGACGTAGTTGACATCGACCTACACAAGCAGCCGCACAGGCCGCACCTGGCTGAGCTTCAGACCCTCTATCGCATGGAGGGCGAGGCCGGTCGGCGCGCCTCGACCCGGCAGGGGCTGTGGGTTGCCGTTGCCGTCTACCTGCTCTTCATCATCCCGGACATCCTGCTCATCCCCGACGTCGCCTTCTACACGATCGTCGCGCGCCTCTTCGTCGGCATCGGCTCGCTTCTGACCTTCGAGATCCTGTTTCGGCTGAAGGCCCAGACCAAATGGCTCGACGGCACCTGCGCCGCAGCCCTTGTCTTCGGCTACATCGGCTGGCTCGTACCTGCCATGATGACGGCCGATACGAGCAGCATGTCCTATTACATGATCTTCGGCGCCATCTTCATGATGGGCGCCAATCTCTTCTTCAGCTTTCGGTTTCGCCTCTCGGTGGTCGCCTCCAGCATCGTGCTGGTAACGTTTTTCATCGCGCTGTCGTTCTTTTCCGAGCACGATCCCGCCTACCTGATTGCCTTCGGGACGTTCTACGTCTCCTGCTTCGTCTTCACCTCCTATGTGAACTGGAAGCTCAACCGCGAGCGCTACAAGGTTTTCCTCAACGCTTTCGAGGCGAAGATCCAGCAGAACGAAGCCTCTGAGCGGGGCATGGCGCTTCTGCGGCTGTCCAACACCGATCCGCTCACCGGTCTCGACAATCGCCGGGCCATCGACCAGCAGCTGCGCGACTACTGGAACGATTGGCAGAAGCTCGGCAAGAACTTCACCGCCATGCTGATCGACGTCGATTTCTTCAAGAAATACAACGACTGCTACGGTCATCAGGAGGGCGATCGCTGCCTCATTCTCGTGGCCAATGCGCTCGGCGAGGCGATCAGGGACTACAACGGCTCGCTCGGCCGCTACGGCGGCGAGGAGTTCATCGTCCTTGCCCGCCTGGATACGCGGGAGCAGGCGGCAGAGCTTGCGGAAGTCATCTGCCGTACGGTTGAAAACATGGGGCTGATCCACGAGCAGCGGCGCGACGGCGTATCCATCGTCACCGTCAGCGTCGGCGCCGCCTTCACCCGCAACCACACCGGCGCCAAACTCGAGAAGATCATCCACGAGGCCGACCGCGCGCTTTACGCCGCGAAAGCGAGCGGACGAAACTGCTCGAAGCTGTTCGACCCGAACGATCCGCAGAGCAGCGACGAGAGCGAAAACATCGCAGCACTGCTGAAGATCGCCATCGACCAGAACCTCGTGTCCCTCGTCTACCAGCCGATCATCAACGTGACGACCGGCGAGGTCGACGCGGTCGAGGCCCTCATGCGCCTGACGATGCTCGACGGCACGTCGGTCCCGCCGAGCCTCTTCATCCCGGTTGCCGAGCGGACCGGCGCCATACTCGATCTCGGCCGCTGGGCGATAAAGACCGTCTGCCGCGAACTTTTGGTCGACAACCACATCCCTCTCGTCAGCGTCAACGTCTCGCCGATCCAGTTGAAGACACCGGGCTTTGCGACGTCGGTCGCCGCGATCCTCGGAGAGACCGGGGTTGCCGGCAGCCGGCTCGCCTTCGAGATCACCGAAGGGCTCGAGATGGAGATGCACTCGGGCATCCTGCGCTGCATCAGCGATCTGGAGACCTTGGGCATCCGGATTTGGCTGGACGATTTCGGCACGGGTTTCGCCGGGCTCTCCTGGCTGCGCCTGATCGATTTCGACACCGTGAAGATCGACCGGTCGTTCCTGCACGATTGCGCGACGCCGAAGGGCCGCGCGATGCTGCAGGACATCATCGGGCTCGTGCGCAACCGCGGCCACAAGATCCTGATCGAGGGCGTGGAGACCGACGAGCAACTGGCCTTGATGCGGCGCTTCCGCATCGACCACGTGCAGGGTTTCCACATCGGACGCCCGGCACCTGCGGACATGTTCCGCAGCACACCAACCGACAAGCCATGCATCCCGCTCAGAAGTAGCGTCCGGTCCTAGAGGCCGCTTCGCTTGCCGCAATTGCGTGCGGCAGACGACGGAGGGGGCGTCGACCGACTGGAGTGCGCCCCCTGGTCTCCTGCTCGGCGCCGATAGATGATGCCCGCGAAAGAAAAGCGCGCTCAAGCTCCGCTTTTTCAAAGCCTTCGACGCAGTCCCCCGCACGCCTTCGTCGCCAAGCAATGCGTCAAAGGCGACGCGCGAATAGATGTTGCACTCCGGGCGGACAGGTGCGTAGGATACAGGAGTTTACACTGCCGCCGGATACAATCTCACATTGTGCCCATTGGAGGCGCCTGATGACCATCGGGGAACAGCAGGCTGTCGGCGTCGAGCCGACCACATCTCCGCCCAGCAGCGCGGACGTTCTGGCACAACTCGAGCGCATTCGCCTGAGCGCCGAGTTCGACGCTCCGGACCGCGACCGCAAGTTCCTCGCCTATGTCGTTGAGGAAACGCTGGCCGGCCGCGGCGAACGCATCAAGGCCTATTCCATCGCCACCGAGGTTTTCGGTCGGGATTCCTCCTTCGACCCGCAGACGGATCCGGCCGTTCGGATCGAGGCGGGCCGCATTCGACGGGCGCTCGAACGCTATTACCTCGTCGCCGGCCGCAACGATCCGATCGTGATCAGGATGCCGAAGGGCGCCTATGTGCCAACCTTCGAAAGGCGGGCCGACAGGCACCCCGCAACCGACAAGGCAAGCGCAACACCGTCGCAGGCATTGCCGATCAACCGGCGTTATCGCCGCCCCATCATGCTCGGGGCCGCGGCACTCGCCTGCGGCCTTGCCGGGCTGTCGGCAGGTTTTCTGCTTTTTCCGGGCAGCAACGCAGCGACGGGCGGTTCCGACGGGCCGAACATCCCGAAGCTGATCGTCACGCCTTTCGAGGACCTGTCGGGAACCCGGCAGTCGGCGATGATGGCGCGGGGGCTGACGGACGAAGTCGTCGGCAACCTTGCCAGGTTCAAGGAGATCGTCCCGGTCACCCGCGACGATCCGTTGCGGAAACCCGGCGATCGCGCCTATGCGCTGGAGGGTCGGGTAAGGTTTGAGGGCGAGCGGCTGCGGCTGGTCGTGAGGCTCGTTCAGCGATCCGACGGGTCCGTGGTCTGGGCGAACACCTACGACGAACGACTGCAATCCGGAGAGACCATCGATCTGCAGGCCAGGACTGCGGCCGCGATATCGAGCGCAGTGGCGGAGCCCTATGGCGCCGTCTCCCAGGCAAGCTCAGCCGAGCTCAGGCGCTCCGTCCCTGAGGAGTGGCAGGCCTATGCCTGCACGCTCACCTACTACGACCGCCGCGGCGACGCCGATCCGCAGTCGCGTCGCGCCGTCCAGGACTGCCTGCAGCGCGCGACTCGGCGATTCCCGACTTACGCGACCGCCTGGGCGCTTCTGTCGATGAGCTATGTCGATGCGCTTCGTAATCGCTTCGCCCCTTCGACATCGTCGGACGTGCTGGAGCAGGCAGGCGAAGCAGCGGCGCGCGCCGTTGAACTCGCCCCCCTCGACGTGCGCGCCCTCGAGGCGCAGATGCTGGTGTTCTTCGGTCGCGGTGACGTCGATGCGGCCTTGGCCGTCGGCGCCCGCGCGCGTGCCCTCAATCCCAACGACACTGAGCTTGCCGCCGCATACGGTCTCCGGCTCGCGCTTTCGGGCCAATGGGAAACGGGCTGCAAACTCCTGTCGGATGCCACCGCGCACAACCTCGGCCAGACCGGCGCTTTCGAGGTGGCGTTGGCAACCTGCGCCTATTTCGGAGGCGACTATGTCGCCGCCGAGCGATGGGTGCGCCTTGCCAATGCGGGCGCCGGCCCGGCCGACCGGGTCCTCCTGCTTGCGATTCTGGGCAAGCTCGGCAAGATAGACCAGGCGCAAGAAGAGCGAAGGTGGTTGGAAGCCAACGCCCCGGCCATCCTCGGTGATCTCGGACAGGTGATTGCCTTTCAGTTTCGCCGTCCCGAAGATCAGCACCGTCTGCTCGACGGTCTGCGCGCCGCCGGCGTTTCCGTGCCCGAGGCGGAGTATCAACAGGCAGGTGCCGGCAGCGCGATACGCTGATCAGATATTGCCGGGTTCAAGCTCGGGGTCGCGGTCCGAGGGATCGGGCGCGACCTTTTCCGGCGCCGCATCCGAGCGCGCCCAGACCATCAGCAGATCATGCACGACACTCAGCACGATCGGCCCGAGAAAGAGGCCGATCAGGCCATAGGACAGCGTGCCGCCAAGCACGCCGAGCAGGATGACCAGCGTCGGCGTCGACAGCCCGCGCGCCACCAGGATCGGCTTCATCACATTGTCGATGACGAAAAGCGGGATCAACAGAATCGTGAGCAGCAGCGCCGAGCCGAAGTCCATAGTAGCCCAGGCCCAGATCATCACGGGCAGCAACACCAGCGCGGGACCGATCTGAATGATGCAGAGAACGAGCACGACGAAGGCGATTGCACCGGGAGCCGGAACATCGAACAGGCTGAGCACCAACCCGCACAGAAACGCCTGCAAGAGCGCCACACCGATGACGCCGCGCGCCACGTTGCGGATCGTCGCGGTCGCGAGCTTGAGGAAACCGATGCCACGCTGGCCGCCGATCCTGCCGGCAAAACGCTGCGCCATTTCCGCCAGCCGTTCCGCGGAGCCAAACAGAAAACCTGCGATCAACACCGAGACCACGAAACTTAAGACCTCGGCGCCGACGCTCGCGACCTTGCCGAGCACCTTGCTGCCTGCCTGCATGAGCGAGGGCTCGAGTTTGCTCAGGAGAGCTTCGATGTTGCCCGACGCCATGCTCCAGGCCGTATGGATGCGCTCGCCGACGATCGGCAACTCCCGGATGAATTCCGGCGGGGCCGGTACGCGCAGCGAACCGTCGGCAAGCCTTGCGAGCAACGCCTGCAGCCCTTCGGCAAAACTGATCGCGAGGGCGGTCAAGGGGGCGACGATGACGGCAAGGCACGTCAGCGTAATCAGGAAAGCGGCGAGGCGCCGCGAGCCGAGCAGGCGCCCAAGCCGGGCGTAGGCCGGAAAGAGCGCCACCGCAAGGATTGCCGCCCATATCAGAATGATCGCGAAAGGCGCGATCAGCGTAAGCGACCAATAGGCCAGAAGTCCGACGATGCCGATCCTGGCAATATCCGTGATCTTCGCCTCGATGGAGGGCGATCCGGTCGACCCGTCACGGATCACATTCGTTCGGGAAGGATCCTCGTACATCTTAGCCCCTTCCCTTCCACGAACCGCCGACAACTGCAGCCCTGAGCGCCAGGCACCTTGCAGGCATTTCTACCGTCACGTGGATGGCACGCCGACGGCAACCGCGGGGCAGTAACATACAGTAGCATACGCCAGCCGGGCTTCCCGATCCGCTGGCCTCCTCTAGTGATTCCAATGACTGACGGCGGCGGGATAAGGGATTGCCGCGCGATCAGGTTGCCATAGCAATATCAAGAAGCGTCGACAGGGGGCTGTCCCGCGCGCATTCAAGCGCCCGCGCCACCGCCAGGCAGTACACGAGGGAGGCTGGATAGATGGTCAAAAAAACGATCATCGCGCTCGGCAGCGCAATCGCGGTTTTGATAACGACACCCGTCACGGCGGTTTTTGCACAGCAGACCGCAACGGCGCCGGCCGCTCAGGAACAGGCGGCTCCCGAGCCGCTCGACGAGGACGAGCTCGAGGTCCTGGTGGCGCGCATCGCACTTTACCCGGACGAGTTGGTGGCGCTCATTTCCGCCGCCGCGCTCTATCCTCTGCAGATCGTCGAGGCGGAGCGGTTCCTGGAGGCCCGCGAGAAGAAACCCGACATGAAACCGAAAGACGACTGGGACGGCAGCGTCATTTCGCTGCTGAACTATCCCCAGATCGTCAAGATGATGAGCGAGGATCTGGAATGGACCCAGTCCTTCGGCGACGCCATCGCCAATCAGCAGAAAGACGTGCTGATGGCCATCCAGCAACTGCGCGACGAGGCGGTCGCCAAGAACATCATCAAGACCGACGACAAGGTAAAGGTGGTCCAGGAGGGCGACAATGTCGTCATCCAGGCGGCAAACCCGGAAACGATCTATGTGCCGCAGTATCCGCCCGAGATGCTCTACGAGCCGAACTATGCGCCGGCCCCGATCGGCTACTATGAAGAGCCCTATCCGGCCTACTGGTATCCCGGTGCCGCCTTCTTCGCCGGCGCTGTCACGGGTGCCGCCTTTGCCGCGATCGTCGACTGGGATGACTGGGGTGTCTGGGGAGGCGGCTGGAACGGCGGCGACATCGATATCGACTGCGACAACTGCTTCAACAACATCAACGGCAAGATCAAGTGGAATGACGTCGACTGGAAGAATGTCGATCGCAGCAAGATCAAGTTTGACCGCGATCAACTCCAGAAATTCGACCGTAACAGCATCAAGAACAACATCAAGGCGAACGGCAACAACAACCTGCGCAACCGCGCCGCCGAGATCAATCGCGACCGACCGAACGCGCGGCCCGGTGGTGGTGGCGCCGGCCAGATCAGGGACGTGCGCAAGAGCACGCTCGAAGGGCTGAAGGCGCAGCAGAGACCGGCCGCCCGTCCCGGCGGCGGTGGAGGCGGGCAGGCGATCGCCAAGGCGCGCGCCGGTGATGGAAAGCCAAGCATCAATCGCGCCGGCGGCAACAAGCCTTCCCAGGTCAACCGCAGCGGCGGCAAGAAGAAGATGGCGGCTAAGGCGCAGAACCGGCCAAAGAAGCCATCGGGCCTTGGCAATGTCAATTCCGGACGGCGCGAGGTCGCTTCGTCGCGTCGTGGCGGCCAGAGCCTGGGCGGCGGCCATCGTGGCGGCGGGCGCCCGCAGATGAGCCGTGGTGGCGGCCGGCCGCAGATGCACCGTGGCGGCGGCGGGCGCGGCGGCGGTGGCGGCCGCAGACGTTGATCGGATCACAGGAGAACGACCATGACAAAGCTCTTCAATTCCCTTCTCCTGGGATCAGCGATGGCGCTGGTTCTGGTAGCGACGCCGATCGGCTCCGCCTATTCCCAGGACAAGCCGCCAGCAGATAAACCTGCTGGCGATCAACCGGCCGGAGATCAGCCTGCCGGAGATCAACCGGCGGCAGATCAGCCACCGGCGGACCAGATGGTGGGTGGCCTCGATGTCTATGCTGCTGCCGAGGATCCGCCGGTTTTCGACGATCCGGCGAAAGCCATCGATGAATTCAAGGCAAAGCTTGCCGCGGATGATTTCGACGGCCTGGCCAAGCTTTTGGGGCTGAATGCCGAGAAGCTGAAAGACAGCGAAGGGGTGAAGGATACGTTCGCTCTTATCCGCGAAGGCGCAGCCCGCAATGTCGTCGTTCGCGATCTGGAGGGTCGCAAGATCCTGCAGATAGGCGACCGGCTCTGGCCCTTGCCCTTCCCGCTCACCAAAGGCGATGACGGCAAATGGGCCTTCGATACCTATGTCGGGCTGGAGGAGATCGTCAATCGTCGCGTCGGTGAGAACGAGTTGCAGGCGATCGACACGGTCGAAGCCTATGTCGATGCCCAGAAGGAATACGCCTCTGAGGATCGCGACTCCGACGGCGTGCTCGAATATGCCCAGAAGCTGATCAGCACGCCCGGCCAGACCGACGGCCTCTACTGGCCGGCCGATCAGGGCGACGGCGAAAGCCCGGTCGGCGACGCGATCAGCGAAGCGGCCCTGGAAAAGGCCAAGGCCGGCGAAGGTTATTTCGGCTACCGCTTCCGCATCCTGACGTCACAGGGCGACAACATCGCCGGCGGCCGCTACGACTATGTGATCAACGACAACATGATCGGCGGCTTTGCCCTGATCGCCTGGCCGGTCACCTATGCGGAAACGGGCGTGAAGACCTTCGTCGTCAACCAGCAAGGCATCGTCTACGAGCGCGATCTCGGGCCGAGCACCGAAGCGATCGTGCCGTTCATCGACCGCTTCGATCCCGACGACAAATGGGCCGTCGTCGACGATTGACGAGGATTGCCACGGCCGGCATGAACGACAGCGCCGCCCGATCGGGCGGCGTCAAGCAATTGGCTCGCCGACTGGAGCGCCGTGGGTTCTTCCGAACGCACAAAGGACGCTCTAGCACTTTGATTCGAGAGCATCTTTCCGCCCGTAAGTGATTCCACGTGAAGGCAGGATGCTCTCGTCCGGCCGTCAGCCGCTTCCCCTGCCTCAAGCAAGTATCAAGGGCATATCGAGCGAGACCCGGAATTTGCGCGGCTCGATCGGGCCCGCTGTCAGCGAGGCTCCCTCCGGGAAATGGGTCCTGACACGGTGGGCGACATTGGCAAGGCCGATGCCGAGCCCCGGCGCCGCCCCCGCAGCACCGGCTGCGGCAACATCGTTTTCGACGATCAGGCTGAGCCTATCCCCGATCCTTGCCGCGCGGATCAGGATTTCGACATTGCCGGAGGAGCGCCCGACGCCGTGTTTGATCGCGTTTTCGACCAAAGGCTGCAAGATCAGGCTTGGAACCTTCGCATCCTCGAGTTCGCCGGGAATGTCTATCCGAACGAGCATCCGGTCCGAAAACCGCTCCTTCTCGATATCGAGATATTCTTTCTGCAGCGCCATCTCGTCAGCAAGCCTGAGCTCGCGCATCGGGTCGAGCTGCAGCGTCGAGCGCAGGAAACCGGAGAGCGACATGATCATCCGTTCCGCCCGCTCGGACGCTCCTTCTTCGACCAGGCCGGTGATGGAGTTGAGCGTGTTGAAGAGGAAATGCGGATTGATCTGGTATTGCAGCGCCCGCATTTGCGCCGCAAGCGCTTCCTCTCGCGAGGCGATCAGTTTCAGGTCGCGGTCGCGCACGTCCATGTGGTTGAGCAGCGCCACGAAGAGAAACGACCAGCCGAAGAAGATCGACATGCGATAGCAGACCGCATAGGCGTAATCCATGATATTGAACGGCACGACGACGGGCAACATGATCAGGCTGTAGAGATAAGCGTCGAGCAACGACATGCCGAGAGAGCTGACCAGCGACAGCAACAGGCACGCCGCGATTTGCCGGCCATAGCTCTGCCGCCGCATCCGGCTGAGCAGTTGCGCAAAGAGAATGGCGACGAGGACGAAGATCGCCTCAAGCACAAGCTTGCC
Source organism: Ensifer adhaerens (assembly GCF_002007205.1). Taxonomy (GTDB): domain Bacteria; phylum Pseudomonadota; class Alphaproteobacteria; order Rhizobiales; family Rhizobiaceae; genus Ensifer; species Ensifer adhaerens_D. The sequence goes on along the minus strand of NZ_LAZS01000001.1, from coordinate 490 downwards.
GATAAAGGGTTTCAGCGGATTGTCCCCGATCGTGAGCCAGATCGGACTGCTGATCAGGAATTCGGCCGCCGCATAAATCAATGCCAGGCGTAGGGTGACCGCGCGAAAGCGGTTGCCATCCAGGAAGCTGTCGGTGGGAATGGTGATGTGCTTCATCAAACTTCTGTCGCGTTGAATTCAGACGGTTGTCCTGCCACCCCGCCGCCGGTGCAGAGACGACTATTTGAGAAAGCAAATAAAGAAATTTAGCAACTAAAAGGATCTGTCTGGCCCGTCTTTCCGCGCGAAGATTGCAGCGGAAACCGAGGAGATGGTTCAATCCGGCGGAAGGCCATGTGGTTCCGACGGCGCGAGGCGCAGGGCGAAATACAAGGGGCGCACTCGGATACGAAACGGAGCTCGGCTGCGGTCAACGAGATCGGCATGCTGCGGGTTTAGCCGGTGAATATGTGAAGGCCCGATCGGCAGCGAAAGTTCGCTCGCCGCGTTA